>CAWIAJ010000001.1:0-232212 GCA_963834085.1 uncultured Acidobacteriaceae bacterium
CCGCATTCCAGGTAGCCGAAATATTTCGGAGCAGCCCGAAAGCAGAAGACGGTTCAAAAATTAAAGATCGCTTGGAGGCTCTGCTATGCGCGGAAACCCTTCAGGAAACTTTGTTCCCGAATGCAAACCCAGATTAAGGGTTAATTGGAGGCTTTACTGAATTTGATGCCGCGAGCCACCGCGAGGATGCAACGGGAAGCTCAGACACTTGTTCACTCGTCCTCGACTCGTTTGTTATACCAAAGTGAATGTAGATGTGCAAGGGGAAATCGAAAAAATTAATTTGGGGGATTTGACGGGCGATCTCGTCGCTATTTCGATCCTCCGTAGTGTGGAGCTTCCGATCCGATGCGGACCACCCGCGCCTTCTCCAAAGCACCCAGCAGCTTGATCGCTTTCGTGAAGGGGGTATCTCTAGTCGCCCATGGCACCAAATCGTCGGGCGTCACCCCATCATTCCCGTTCGAGCCGTCCTTTCGGATTCCTACACAATCTGGCATTTTTACCTCAGCGCGGGAATGCGTTAGCGTTGTAGGGATACCGCCGTTCGTGAAGCCGCACCCCGCGCCTCCAGTTAACTCCCCAATGATGGTCGCTGCTGCGTTGTCCTGTAGGATCGAGGCAAATCGTTCTGCGGATGACCAAGTTCGCCTGTCAACGACAACGTAAAGCGGCAGGCGTTGTGTGTCCTCGGAATAGGCGTAGCGCAGAGCGTGAAAGAGAGTCGCCTTCGATTCGAGCGAGGCGAAGGAGCCCGGTTTCGCATAGGGCAAAACACCGCTCCAGTAGAGCAGATCATCTACCTCAAGAGAGCAGCTGATTTTTCCATCGCTGAAAGCATGGCTTCGGTCACAAGGTTCCTTGCTTCGGGCGATCGCAGTGCGCAACCGTTCTGCAGCGTCTGCGAGTACTGATCTAGGTTCTCTTCCCTTCTCAAGGTCAGCCTCAACTTCGCGTAGTCGACCTTCCAATTCCGTCGTCCAGTGCTCGTGCTTGATGAACCCCGAATGGGCATCGATCAAGGGGACACTGCTCAACGACCTCACCACCGGCTCATTCCAATCGGAGCCGCCACCATTATTCGTTATATCTACCAGCAGTGCGGTTGCGCCCTTACCACGCAACTGCTGGACCCGCGTTACTAATTCCGCTGTGAGTCGATTCGCCGTTCTAAGCTCAATTTCGTTCTCGCATCCTTCGTCACACGTCGCCTTGTCTCCCAAACTCATTTCCCGAATTGTTTTCTCGCATTCTTCCGGAAATCGATGCTCACTGAATGAGTCGATGCGAAGTATTCCCAGTTTCACGCCGCTCTTCAATGTAAGCACTCCGCCAGGAAACAGCTCAGAGCCCTCGCCTTCGACGTTGCCGAAACCAGGCAATAAAGAAAAGTCAATGCCCGCCGCATGGTGCGCCTCATAGCCGAGTCGGCTGCACAGCGACATATTTTTCCGTGAACTCTTATCGGACGAGGAGGACGCCATGCTCGGCCACGTAATTGACAGGTGGCCGTCTCCAAACGCATCGAGGAATTTCTCCAACACGCGTCGAGAAGTCTGCTCGTCCCCTGACTGCCGAAGCTTGTCCTCCGTCTCTAGTCGCAGTTTGGGCAGATCCATGCGCCGATCATGTATGGCCCAATCAAGATCCGCGTAATGCGATTCCATCGCGCCCATCAACTCATGGAAATCATCGAGCCATGGCTGAGGATCGAAGTGCGCTGCGTGAGAAGCGGTGATCGGGTCCGTCTGAGACGGAGCTGCAATCTTCAATGCAAGCAAGCAAGCGACCAAAACCATCGCCATGAATGCGCTGCGTGTCATCGCAAGTCCCCTCTGATCTCCGCCAAGGCCTCAACAAATTGACCGGCGTTAACGATCTGCACTTCACCCCATTTCGCCGGAAAGTGTTTCAGATTGCCGGTGACAACATAGTGCGCTCGCGCGGCTTGGGCGCACTCTAGAAAAATGTCGTCGTCGGGGTCGGAACAGACACGCACCTTCACTGACGGCTTGACCCAAAATCCATTTTGCCGAATCGCGCGAAGAGCCTGCTCGATTACCACTTCACTCCGATTAAACTTAGGACGCCGAACCACTTCGTCATATTCGGCATAGATATCGCCGCTCACGCAAAGCTGCGCGGCGGTTCCGGACAGCACTATCAGTAGGGCCCGGGCGGGCATGCCCTGCGGCTGTAACAACGCGGAAACCAGAACGTTCGTGTCGAGGACGACGCGAATCACTGTTCCCCCCGAATCGTTATCTCTTAATCATTGTTCCGATGGGCGCTCTTCGCGCCGCGCCTTGCGCGCCGCCGCAATCTCCGCATCGATTTCTTCCATTGAGAGTCGATCGAGACTCCGATCTTCAGCATCTTTCCAAGAGGCCTGCAGCCACTCGGGAGCGGGAGGCGCAGTCGCCGTGCGAATAATGATCTCCTCGTTCTCGGCAATGGAACGGCCCAGCAGGCTTTCGATAGCAACTCTTTGGTCCGGTGAAAGATCTTTAGCCTTGCGAGTCATACTCGCACCCTGCGCGCGGCGAACTCGATCACGGCCTTCACCCGCTCCCGCGTAACGTCGTATTGTTCCGTGATTTCGTCGATAGTCATGCCATCTTCCAGGTTTTCGAAAACCAGCTTGACCGGCATGCGGCTGTTCCGGAAAACCCAGGCGCCGCTGACTTTGCCGGGAATACTCTCAACGCCCGGACATTGCGACCAATCGAGAGATGGCATGGGTGCCTCCTGCCTGCAGATTATAATCCTCTCTTTCATGAGCGCCGCGTCAGGGCGGCCGCGCGGCGACAATGTCGTAACGAATAGACACGTTTTCTAGGGCTCCCTCTGTAAACGAACGTTGCTGATGTTATTCGCCGCCTCCTTAAGCCTAGTATTCCGCCGCCAGCTTAACCCCGGCACCAACTTTGCGTGCCACGTGCACCGCCTGCACGTTGTTGTCTTTGGATAGGACGATCAACCCCGCTCCGCCATTCAACTCGTATTCCAGCCCCACTTCGGCACCGGTCCCCGCCCCGCGAATCGTGTTGTCGACAACGTTGAGTTCCCCGGTGCCGTAGTTCACTTGCGGCGCACCGATAAAAACGAAGTGTCCAGTAGACGCCTCAGGCGCGAGCATAAATACTTTGTTGCCGGTGATAACCGACGCGGCCCCACCCTGCACCGTGCAGGCGATCCCATACCAGGTGCCGCTTCCGCCAGATAGCCCAAAATCTTCGATGTAGTTTCCATCGATGGCCGTGGCGAAACACGCGTTGGCAAAGAGCGCATGTTGCTGCACGTTGTAAAGATGATTCCCGCGTATCTTCCAGCCTGCGGCATTATCCATATAGATTGCCGACAAACTCGAGGCCGAACCGGCGACCCACGAGTCCAGCAGATCCCAATCGGTCACGCTATTCCCCGTGTCGACGACGTGAATTCCGTTGCCATTGAAATTGTTCACGAAGCAATTGCTGATCCTTCCATTCACCTGCGACGTAGTCAATGCCACTCCATTTTTACTGAGATTCGTAATCTGAATACCGTCTCCCGGCGCATTCTGCACCACCAAATCTTCGATCACCGTCAACCATGATCGAATAACCAGCACGTTCGTCCCCGTGTTCGCCACGTTGTTCCCGTCAAGCGTCAGGTGAGCGATCCGAATCGGCCCGCCCGTGTAAGTCACATCCGTGTTCCAACTATCGGACGCCAGCAGCGCCGCCAAGTTACTCCCTTTCGCCTGCGTAATCGTAGTCCCGGTGCGCGAATCCCCCACATAAGTCCGGTCACCCAGCAGGACGATCGTTCCGTTGACCAGACAGTTGCCGTGGATTCTGATCTCGTCTCCGCTATGGCTATTGTTGATACTGGCATTGAGCGCCGCTGTATCCGCCACTTGATGGGAGCAGGTTACATCCACGTCTGCACCGAATGCCGTCCCGCAAAGCCACAGAAAAAATGTTGCCGTCAACAGCCGCGTAACCGTCGTCATAACATGTCTCCCGGCGTTTCCAATTCGCAAGCCTGTTGTTAGAACACGGCGTCGCCAGGGATGTTGCTGATTGGCGAGAAAATTAACGCAAGCGAAGCAAAACAGAAATGCTGCCACTTGGAGACATTGCAGTGGTATAATGGTAGTATGAAAGAGAAGACCTCTATCACACTCTCGAAAGAGGTGCTCGCTGCGATCGATCGCATTGCGGGATCGAAGCAATCGCGCTCCGCTTTCATTGAGAGCGTCCTCGCCCAGTACTTGCGCAAACGGGCGCGGGCGCAGGTGGAAGCTCGCGATCTTGAACTGATCAATAAGGCTGCGGATGAACTGAATCGAGAGGTTGAGGACGTTCTCGGGTATCAGGACTTGGACGTTCGACTTCGATGCCCAGCCAGTCTGCTCCTTGACGTGCTGCATAAGACGACCAAATGAGACGAGGCGAAATTTATCGCGTTAGTCGTCCAGATGCCGACCCTAAGGCCTATCGCAGTTTCGTCGTGGTGAGCCGTCAAGTCCTAATCGATTCCAGGTTTCCCACGGTGGTTTGTGCCCCGATCCTTAGTCGTGGACACGGATTCTCAACCCAGGTTTTGGTTGGCATCGACGAGGGCTTGAAACATGAAAGCTGGATCTTGTGCGACAGCCTGGTGAGTCTGCGCAAGGTGCAATTGACGAGCTTCGTTGGATCGCTGGCTCGGTCGAAGATTCAGGAGTTGGATAGAGCGCTCAAAATGGCGCTTAGCTTGGAATAAGAAGAAATGGTGCGCAGAAGCGCAATTTTGCTCAAATAGCATTTGACAGGCCGCCTTATAATTGAAGTAAGAGCAGAATGCAATCGCGACGCTCGCCACGATCACGACTGATAAGTTCGCGCCGGCTGCGGCCTATCAGAGCAATAATTGAGATTTAAGCTAACCCATGAAGAATCAAGACTTTACCTACAACCACCGCCTTTTCAAGACTTTGCCGTCGGCTCCCATGCTAAGTCTATGATTCTAATATACCGGGGGTAGGGGGGGGTACCCCCACCGTTGGTCTTCGCGATATCCATTTCGAGGCTCAATCTGACAACAACGTGATTTCCGTAGTCCAACTCGGGGTGCTTGACTATGGCGAAGGCCTGCGCCTCCAGCGGAAGCTCCTCGATCAGCGTAAAGCAGGCGAGATCGGCGACGTGCTCCTGCTGCTCGAACATTCTCCCGTGATCACGCTCGGGCGCAATGCCAAGGCAGCCAATGTGCTGGCCTCGACCCAAGCGTTGGCGGCTCGCGGGGTTGAGGTGTTCGAAACCGACCGCGGCGGGGACGTGACGTTCCACGGCCCGGGACAGTTGGTCGGGTATCCGATATTTGATTTGCGGGGATTTCCAAGTTCTCAGTTCTCAGTTGTCAGTTCTCAGTCGGAGGATGAACCATCGCGGCGCAAGACTTTGGGCGCCGTGGATTATGTTCGGCGGCTTGAGGAAGTTCTGATTCGTACCTGCGGAGATTTTGGAATTGCGACGCGGCGCGTGCCAGGACTGACGGGAGCCTGGACCGAAGCGGAGCCAGCGGCGAAGGTGGCTGCGATCGGAGTGCATATTTCGCGGTCCGTAACTTCGCATGGATTCGCTTTGAACGTAAATACCGATCTCAGCTATTTCAATTTGATTGTTCCGTGCGGGATTACAGCCAAGCCGGTGACTTCGATGCAGGGGGTACTGGGGCGCGAGGTTGACCTGCTTGATGTAGCGCAGGCGGTGTCCCGGAACTTTGGCACTGTATTTGGGAGCCAGATGCTCTGGTTGGAGACGGTCGATGCGCTGCTGGGTAATACGGTCGGACTACCGATGAGAGCTCCAGAAGAATTGCGTCGATTGCACGGCGAAGAAGAGTTGTTTCCGGGGTGACGCATGGCGCTGTTTTCGCTGCTGACTTTTCGCGGACAAGAGTGTCCGCGCCACATGGTGATAGCATGTTCGCGGACTGATCACTGATCCGGCGAAATCGATCATGGCAAAGAAGAAAATCGCGCCCCCCGCGAGGCTGGTCAAATCCAAGAGCCAAAAGCCAAGAGCTAAGAGCCCGCAGCCTGACCCGGATCTCCGCACCTATACCATTCGCGACTACCGCCTCGAAAAACCTTCCTTCACTTTGCGCCAAGTTCGCGCTGGCGACGGCGTTCGCTATGAAGTCGAGTGCGGCGATCTTTCGCGGCCCGCACCTCCCATTCGCGAGTCGAAGTATCTCTCTAAGCAGCAGCTGATCGAAATTTATCGCTGGATGCTGCTCAATAGGCGCATGGAAACGGCGCTCGAAAATCTTTACAAGCAAGGTCAGGTCGTCGGCGGCGTCTATTTTGGGCTGGGCCAAGAGGCTTGCTCTTGCGCTTCTGCTTACGCCCTGCGCAAAGACGAGTGGCTCGGCCCGATGATCCGCAACCAAGGAGCCCTGCTCGTCCGCGGCTTCTCTCCCGCGGACATCATGATGCAGTACATGGCCAAGGCTGGATCTCCTACGAAAGGCCGCGACGCTTCTTCGCATTTCGGCGATATCGTCACGCGCAACGTCGTCTCTCCAATTTCTACCTTGGGAGACTTAATTCCGGTCATGGCTGGCGTCGCGCTGGGAGCGCGGCTGCAAGGAGGAAACATTGCTTGCATGACTTATATCGGAGACGGCGGGCAGTCCACGGGCGTCACGTATGAAGGACTGAATTTTGCAGCGGTGCAAAATCTGGGACTGGTGCTGATTGTCGAAAACAATTTGTGGGGATACTCCACTCCTGCGGACATGCAGTTTCATGTGAAGGACCTGGCGGAGCGGGCGATTGCTTATGGGATTCCCGGCGTGATCGTCGACGGGACGGACGCGTGCCAGGTTTATGACGCGTGCCATGAGGCTTGCGAGCGGGCGCGGAGCGGCGCAGGTCCGACGCTGATTGAAGCTAAGATGATGCGCATGAAAGGTCACGCCATTCATGACGCCGCGGATTATGTTCCGAAACCGCTGTTTGAATATTGGAAGCGGCGGGATCCGATTGCGCGGCTGGAAAACTATCTGGTCTCGGAGAAAAAGTGGCTGACCTCAGCGGCCCACGACGATTTGATCGCCGGCGTCGAGAAACAGTTGGAGGCGGATCGTGAACGGGCCGTTCATTCTCCCATGCCGACCCCGGAATCGGCCGCTGGAGGCGTCTATTGCAGCGAAGGTTGCCACGAGATCAAGCCAAAATATGCCCCGCCCAGGGCCGGCAAACACTCTGAAAAAGCGAGCGACCCGAATCGTACTGAGGCCGCAGTGCATCTGAAGTAACCTCCACTTCTCGAAAGCTAGAAGTTTGTTCCTGGAGGCGAGTCCTTATGACACCCTTGATTTTTCGTGCCGAGCAATTTGTGCCGCGACCCCTGGCGGAAGTATTTTCGTTTTTCTCCAAGGCTGAGAATCTCGAGCAGTTGACGCCACCGTGGCTGCATTTCCAGATTTTGAGCGTCGATCCGACCCCGGTTCAAAAGGGAACATTAATCCGGTACGCGCTGCGCTGGAGGATTTTTCCGATCCGTTGGACGACGGAGATTACGGAATGGGAACCGCCGCACCGCTTTGTTGATTTGCAGCTCAAAGGACCCTACAAGCTGTGGCATCACGAACATCGCTTCATCGCCGAGGGCAATGGCACCCGAATTACGGATGAAGTGCAATATCTGCTGCCGTTTGGCGTCCTCGGTACGATCGCACACGCCCTCAAGGTGAAAAACGACGTGAAGACGATCTTTGCTTACCGTACGGAGGCGGTGAATCGCCTGTTTGGGACTGCCAGCTAGCGGCCAACGCCCGTTGTTGCGCAGTGGCGAAGACCGCTGTTCCCGAGCTTGGCGGGCGGGTTCGAGGGGGATCGGTAGCGGACAAGCCTTCCGCTATGGCGGACCTTTATCGGTCATATTGTCTGTCTTGGTTGTCTGTCATAATTCTGGGTCGTCCTGATTTCTTATTTGTCATTCTCGGATTGTCCTGATCGCGAATTGAATGCTGATTGTCCTCAAATATTTTGCGCTGGCTTTTAGTGCGCTTCTGCCCGTTGTGAATCCGCTGGGATCGTCATTGGTTTTTCTGGGTCTGGTGGGCTTTGTGCCTTCCGAGGTGATTAGCAGCCTGGCGCGCCGGATTGCCGTGACCACGACGCTGTTCTTCCTGGTGATCGAACTGGTGGGAGCGGCACTGCTGCGGTTTTTCGGGATATCACTGCCAGTCGTACAGGTGGCGGGCGGCTTTGTTTTGGCGGCGATGGGGTGGGAACTGCTGCACGAGAGCGACTCGACGCCGCTAACTCGCGGCAGTGAGGTCAGGGTCGACGGCTTTCGTTCGCTAGAGTCGAAGATTTTTTACCCCTTCACTTTTCCGGTGACGGCGGGTCCGGGCTGCATCGTAGTGATGCTTACGCTAACGGCGCATGCCACGGGCGCAGACCTTGTCGGGAGCTTACTGGCGCACGTTGGAATTTTTCTGGCGGTGGTCGTGCTCAGCTTCGGCGTGTTTCTTTGCTACCGGTATGCCATCCGAATCACCCAGAAAGTAGCACCAGAGACGGTACACGGGATTTTGAGGGTGATTGCGTTCATTCTGTTGTGTATCGGGGTACAGATCGCCTGGAAGGGTGTCGAAACGCTGGTCCTGAGCATTCGACAACCTTAGCCGCGGGGGCAATTATCAGAAGGCAAGCTGGCAGAAACACGGTTGCGAACGACAATGGCAGCGCTCATACTGCGTGAATGACAGTCAAAAACGCAGCCTTGATAGCAATGGTTGGAACGGTGCTGATCGCGGCCCTCATGATCTGGAGGCTGTTTTTCGACATCGTTAACTACCTGCATGGACTGGTTCCGGCAGTGGCGCTGTTCTCATCGTTGATTTACGCGTTCGCGTGCTTCTCCGTAGCTTTGTTCTTTCTCGTGTATTTCAAAGCGCAGACTTGATGCTGGCGCAAGGGGGAGCGTCGGAGCTCGCGAATGGGAGTTGCCCGTTGCTTAGGAATATTCGCCAGCGACGCAAACCAATTGAGTTCGGTTGACCTCCAATTCATCAACGTGCTGCTAATATGCAGAAAGTAACGTTTTTTGGGGACCGTTTTTTTGCCGTTATTTTTCATTTTTGGCGGCAGATCGCTTCAACTCAGGGGTGCGCGGATAAAAATCCCGCCGCCTTTGGTGGTTGAAGGATAAATTCGGGCAAAACGCTAAAACTTGGATGGTATCGATACAAGATTTCGATTGGACTTGAACAGGGGCCGCGCCTAGAGTTTTTGGGTGCCTCATAGCCGCACTCGAACCCGGAGTTTCCTACGACCCATGCCCGTGACGGAGCCGATCCGCGCGTTGTTCCGTCCTCCTTTCCGAAATTATCAATTTGATCATGCTTACGACGAGATGTTCGAGGCGCCGGGCGTTCCCCGCCCTCACTATCAGGCGCTTTTTCAGACGCTGCTGAGTCTACCGCCGGAAGAGATGCGGAAAAGCCAGCAGGCGGCCGACCTTTCGTTTCTCCACCAGGGAATCACGTTTACGGTTTACGGAAACGATGAAGGCACGGAACGGGTGTTTCCGAACGACCTTCTGCCTCGGATTATCCCGCACCAAGAATGGCTGAAGATCGAAAGCGGGCTGACGCAGAGAATCGCGGCGCTCAATCTGTTTCTAGAAGATGTGTACCACCGCGGACGAATTCTGGCCGATGGGATTGTGCCGCGGGACTTGGTTTATAGCTGTCGCCACTTCCGCCGCGAAATGCGAAACCTGACGGTGCCGCGTGGCATTTACGTCAGTATTTGCGGCACCGATCTGGTGCGGCTACCGGACGGCAGTTTTGCGGTGCTGGAAGACAATTTGCGCGTCCCGAGCGGCGTCTCGTACATGCTGGCCAATCGGAAAGTTCTGAAAAAGGTGTTTCCTACCCTATTCCGGGATTACGGCGTGAGCCCCGTAGATCATTACGCGCAGGCGTTGCTGGCAACGCTAAGGGCTTTGAGTCCACTGCATTCGACGACGCGCCACGAACCTACGGTGGTCCTGCTCACACCGGGAGTCTTCAATTCGGCTTACTTCGAACATACCTTCCTGGCGCAACAGATGGGAATCGAGTTGGTGGAAGGCCGCGATTTGCTGGTGCATGACAACGTCGTCTATATGCGAACCACCGCCGGCCTGAAACGGGTGGACGTGATTTACCGGCGCGTAGATGACGATTTCCTCGATCCTCTTTGCTTCCGGCGAGATTCGGGTTTGGGCGTGCCGGGACTGTTCAACGCCTACCGAGCCGGCAATGTGGTGATGGCGAATGCGGTAGGGACGGGCGTAGCCGACGACAAAGCGGTGTACGCGTATGTGCCAGCAATTATTCGCTATTACCTGGGAGAAGAGCCGATCCTGAATAACGTCCAGACCTATATGTTGACGGATCGTTCGCAGCGGGACTACGTGCTGGAGCACCTGGGCGATCTTGTGGTCAAGGCGGTTGGCGAATCGGGTGGCTACGGGATGTTGATCGGCCCTCATAGCACGGCCGAGCAGCGGGAAGATTTTCGGCAGCGGATTTTGGCTGAACCGCGAAACTACATCGCGCAACCAACTCTAAATCTTTCTCGGGCTCCCTGTTTTCTTGAAGGTGAAGCACAGGCGCGGCACGTGGATCTGCGTCCCTACATTCTTTATGGAGAGAACGTGACGCTGGTGCCAGGAGGGCTTACGCGGGTGGCGTTGCGCCGGGGTTCGCTGGTAGTGAACTCGTCGCAAGGCGGCGGCAGCAAGGACACGTGGGTGCTGCGCGCATGAACGACCGGCAGACAACCATGCTGTCTCGCGTCGCGGAGAGTTTGTACTGGATGAGCCGCTATCTGGAACGCGCCGAGCACACGGCTCGTTTGATTGATGTCGATCTGCAGTTGCGCCTCGATCAATCTCCCGAAACTGGATCAGACCGGTGGTGGCGGCTTTTAGAGGCCCTGCAAGCGCCGGTGCCGGAGGATGGCAAGATCGACGCCACGTTGCTTACGCATATACTGACGCTCGATAAATCGAATTCTTCGTCCATTATTTCGTGCGTGGCGTCGGCGCGGGAGAATTTGCGGCAAGTCCGGGAACAGTGCAGTACAGAAATGTGGGAGCAGCTGAACCGTCTTTATTTGCAGGTTAACAGCACCACTGCGAATGAAGCGTGGTTACTGCATTCTTATGTGTTTTTCCGCGCGGTGCGCGAAGGTGCGCATCTATTTCAAGGCGTCACCGACTCCACGATGTCACATGGCGAAGGTTGGCAATACATCCAACTGGGACGGTTCGTGGAACGGACGGACGCGGTGGCACGATTGATCGGTGCATATCTAAGCCGCCTTCCTTACTCGAACGACCAGGCGCTCGATCAGGCAGTGGAGAGTGAAGAGTATCTGGAGTGGGTGGGATTGCTGAAGTCGTGTGCGGCGTTTGAGGCCTATTGTAAGAGGCATACGGCAGAGTTGCGGCCGTTGCGAGTGGCAGAATTTCTCTTACTGAATCCGGAGTTTCCGCATTCAGTGCGCTTCTCCGTCGACAAAGTGCACGCGGCTTTGCGCGCGATTGCAGATTTGACGGAGAGAAAAGCGGAGCAACCTGTGCGGCTCGCTGGGCGATTGCGAGCCACGCTCAGTTTCAGCCAGATTGACGAGATCATGACGTCAGGGGCTAACGACTACGTGGATAGCGTGCGGCAGCAATGTGGACAGGCGCACACCGCGATTCATCAGATCTATTTCGATTATCCGGTAGAAACGGAACTGGTTTATTGAAGCAAATGAGGCATTGAATGATCGAGGTATTGAGTCATTGAATGACTCAATACCTCAATCACCAATCATTATGATTTATTCAGTCCGACATACGACTACGTTCCGCTACGAGCCTGCCGTGCGCGAAAGCGTGATGGAAGTACGAATGCAGCCGCGCAGCGAAGGAAATCAGCGCTGCATGAGCTTTACGCTCAACGTGACTCCTACGGCGAATATTACGCAGTACTTCGACTTCACGGGAAATATCGTGCATCACTTCGATATCGCCGGCTCGCACAAAGAGGTGAAGGTGAAGGCGCAATCCACGGTGCAAGTTGAGTCGGTGCCGTCTCCGCGACCGTCGGAGGCGGGAGATTGGGCCGACCTCGATGCTTTGACTGCGGGGGACGACTACTGGGAGATGATGTTGCCGAGTCAGTTTGCGCATTCCGGTGAAGCTCTGGAACAGTTGGCTAGGGAACTAAAATGCCAGCGGCGCGGCAATCCACTCGAGCTTCTGACGGAATTGAACGAAGGCATCTACAAATTGTTTGCGTATGTGCCGAACAGCACGAAGGTGGATTCACCCATCGAAGAAGCGCTCCTTACGCACAAGGGGGTATGCCAGGATTTCGCGCATATCATGATCGCGCTGGTGCGGCCGCTGCGGATTCCCTGCCGCTACGTGAGTGGCTATCTATTTCATCGCGAGGAAAATGGACGCAAGGATCGCTCGCTCGAAGGTGCGTCGCATGCCTGGATTGAGGCGTTGGTGCCGCGTTTGGGCTGGACGGCATTCGATCCGACCAACAATCTGATCGGTGGAGACCGGCACATTCGCGTGGCCATTGGCCGAGACTATGCCGATGTTCCGCCGACCCGCGGCGTGTACAAGGGCGAAGCGGAGAGTGGGCTAAGCGTGTCGGTGACGGTCAGTCCGTCGGATGCGCCGTTGCCCGAGCAGCCTCCACCGAATATCATTATCCAATCGCGGCCCGTGTACGCACGCCTGAATTCTCGAGGCAGAGCAAGAACAACAGCAGCAGTAACTCTCCCTTTCGCCTCTTTATTCTTGTCTAACCTCCTTGTTACGGTCGGTTGTCTCGATGACACGTTCCCCTTTTTGGGTGATTGCCTGCGAAAAGTAACTGAGTAGCTTGAGGTAACCACCTTTCGTCACGCATGCTACCTCTCAGTGCAGTAACGTCATCGAGCGATGAATCAGCAAAAGGACTTCCTGTCTGCGGTTTTAGAAGGCCGCTTATTGCGAGGGAAGCTTCCAGTCCGTGGATTTCAACGTCGGCCAAGAGGTCGGAGCGATTCTTGCGGGTGGCACGGATCTTTCAGCGAGTCGCTGGATGACAACGGATCGGGAGGGACATCCACGGCAACCTTCAACGCAACGTATTCGGTCTCATCCAAGGGCCGGGCGGTTGTGAACCAGGGCGGTAGCCACGGGCCAGCATTGCGACTGCAAGCGACTCGTTGCATACTGAAGTCGTGGAAACAGAAACCTTCGTACTTGCGGGCCGACACGTGCGGCTTGAACCCCTCGATCATGGTCACGTAGACGCCCTGGTGTCTGCTTCGGCTATCGATCGATCTCCTGACAGCTCTTCGCGTCTTTATCGCTGGAGTCCGGTACCGCAAGGCAAGGACGAAGCGATTCGCTACGTCGACACGGCGTTGGAATGGCTTCGCGCGGGAACGGCGGTCTCGTTTGCCACGGTGCGAGTCAGCGACGGCGCCGTCATCGGGTCGACGCGATTCTTCAATCTTGAGCGTTGGGCGTGGCCGCAGGGACACCCCTTGCATGGACGGAAGACTCCCGATGCATGCGAGATTGGATATACATGGCTGAGTCACGTAGCACTTCGAACGCACGCAAATACCGAGGCTAAACTGTTGATGCTTACGCACGCATTTGAAACGTGGGAGGTGCTGCGGGTCTGCCTGCACACGGACGTTCGAAACGAGCGGTCGCGAGCGGCGATTGAACGGATCGGCGGAAAGTTCGAAGGCATTCTGCGGGCGCATCGCATGGCAGCGGATTTCATCGCTCGCGATTCGGCACGCTATTCGATTGTGGCGTCGGAGTGGCCGGATGTGAAGCAGCGATTGAGAAATCTGATGGGCCAAAAGGGACAAGCATGAAATTCTTCTGTAAATTGCCGGCCGTTAAATTGGCGATTGTTGTTCTTTTTCTCGGCTGCGTGGCGTGCACGCGTTCGCATTCGCAACCGACTGGGGCGAATCCTCCGGTAGAAGCGCAACCTGTAGAGTTACAAGTGCAACTGAGCACTCCGTTCCGCTTTGTCAGCTACGGGGATGCGCGGTTCCACGATCCCAAGGACACGGAACCGGCAAATCCGGCGGTGCGTCGGGCTTTGGTTGCGGCGGTTGCGGAGGCGAATCCCGCTTTTATCTGCTTCGGAGGCGATCTGGTTTACAACGGCCACGACAAGGATGACTGGAGAGTTTGGGATCGCGAAACTGCGGTGTGGCGAGAGAAAAAGATTCCGGTGTATCCGGCGATCGGCAATCATGAACTGCACGGCAACGAAGCAATTGCGCTGGAGAATTATTTCGAGCGCTTTCCGGACTTGCAGCAGAGCCGGTACTACTCGGTTCGCGCCGCGAACACATTGATTTTAGTCTTGGACAGTGAACTCGACGAGATCGCTGGCCCTCAAGGAAAGTGGCTGGTGCAGAAACTGGATCAACTTCCGAGCGATGTGGATTTTGTTTTTATTGTGCTGCACCATCCGCTCTACACCAGTTCGGCTTCGTCAATGTTAGGAGAGGGACACACGGCACGGGGTAAGGAAAAAGACCTGGCTATGTTCCTAGAGACGCGGCAGAAAAATCAGCGGGCACGTTTCGTGGTTTTTTCAAGCCATGTGCATAACTACGAACGGCACGAGCATGGAGGGATCACTTATTTCGTGACCGGAGGCGCCGGAGCACATGCCTATCCCATAAGTCGCGCTAAAGATGATCCTTTCCAGAGCAACCAGATCAATTACCACTACCTCATAGTGGATGTTGATCGCGAGAAGGTGAAAGTCACGATGCACCGACTGGACATGACGAGCGGGAAGCCGGTGTGGACGGAGCCCGACTCGGTGACGATCGCCGCGCCGGCGGCCAAGAGCGCAGCCGCCGGCAAGTAAGAGAGGTATCGCACCGAGCACGAGTTATGTAACCGTGAACTTGGCGGGGCTCACGGCCTTTCCGCCAGCGGTTGTAATCGTGATTGTGTCCCCTGTCTTCGCGCTTGCCGGAACAGTCGCCGTGACCTGCGTATCGGAGTTGACCGTAAAGCTAGCGGACTTGCCTCCGATGGTAACGGCTGTGGCCTGCGTCAGGCTGATTCCAGTGATCGTGACCGAAGTGCCAACCGGTCCGCTGGGAGGACTGAAGCTTTTGATTTGTGGCGGGACAATGAAAATGCGGTCGCTCTCGAGGTTAGCGGACGAGGTTGTAACCGTGACCGGACCGGTGAGCGCTCCGGCGGGAACGGTTGCCGTCAGATAATTGCCGGAAACGGCTGCGAACTTCGCCGCGACTCCGTCGAACGAAACAGCGGTGGCACCAGTAAATCCTTGGCCGAGGATTTCTACTTTGGCTCCTACTTTGCCCGTCCAGGTCACGAGTTTCACGAACGGGTTGAGCCCCGCGTCAAAGCTGTAGAAAACGGAACCGCCGTTGGAGTTGCCGGAGGTCACGCCGTAGAAAATTCCATTCGTATCGAGCAGCATGGATGTTGTCGGAACGAAACCGTCGTAGCAAGAGACAACGCAGAAGCTGTAAAGGACAGTCTCCGTACCAGAAGGAGTGATCTTGTAGATTGCGCCTCCGTTCAGCGTTCCACCCTTTTCGGTGGTGCCATAGATGTTACCGTCGGTGCCGAGTGTCGGGCCTGCCGTAGGATTGACGCCATCATAGTTCGGAGGCGCATCGACGAAGCTGTGCAGCAAAGTATATTTGCCACTCGGTGTAATTTTGAGGATGGTTCCGGTGTTGGCGGAGCCGCCGCTATAGGTCGTTCCGTAAAGATTGCCATTCGCGTCCTGCGCGAGGGTTCCATAGGGAAATGAGCCGTCGTACTGCGTGGTACTGACGTATCCGGTGAAGTTGTGGAGGATGGTCACCTTGCCGGCCGCCGTCACTTTGTAAATCGCGCCGCAGCCGTGCAGGCTGCAACTTAAATCTCCGCCAATTTGAATGCTGCCGTAAAAATTTCCGTCGGAACCCTGAATGGGGAGATTGGGGCTGGCGCCATCGGTGAAGTTGGGGTTGAAGGGATGGGCGGTAATTTTGCCTTTCGTAGTCATTTTGAAGAACGATCCTGCCTGCCCGGCATATTGTTCTTCCGATACGCCGTACATGTTGCCGTCCTGCCCCTGGATGAGCGTATACGAAGGAGCGCTGTCGTCGGTGCTATTTGTGAACGAGTAGAGAGTGGTCAGGGTTCCAGATGGCGTAATTTTGAAAGCCGTCCCGGCAGCGTCGGTGCCGCCATTCTGAGTTGTACCCCAGAAATTCCCATCGAAGCCGAGGGTTACACCGCCGTCGGGGATCCCTCCGGTGAGCTTGCACGCGCCGCCCTCAGCGCAGAAGCTATAAATCAGATCGTATTGCCCGGCCGTGGAAATCTTGTAGACGCTGCCCTCGTTGTAGGCTCCGTTGGTCTGGATCGTGCTGTACAGTTCGCCATCCTGGCCCTGCGAGAGCACGCTCTCGTAGGTGATGCCGCTGGAATTATTGTCGGTGTTTGGGTAGGTATAGAGCGGGGTGTAGGTCTGGGCGGCGGCAACAGCGGGAATGATCAGCGCGAGCGCAATTCGTAAGAGTGCGGTTCCGGGATGCTTCGTCTTCATGGAGGATCTCCTTCAAACTGATTTCTGATTTTAGGAAGCGCGGAGCCGACTCGCGATTCGTGGCAGCCGCCGTGCTTAACCGGAGCGAAGCGGAGTCTTTCTGTGAATCCTGACTCCGCTCCTTCCCATGCGCCGGCTCTTAGACTCACTTCGCATTGCGCAAACGAGGCAGGAAAACCGTCATGCGTTTGCCAAAAATCGCGAAAAAAAGATTCCTAGAGGGACCAGGATCGGATTTAGGCGCGCTCAAGAGGAGTTCTATGGCTTCCCTTTCGCTTTCGGGGGGTCTGACGTTGCTTCGGCCAGCTCAGCGCGGAATTGTGCGGCTTTTTCGGGCTGATTCAAGCCTTCGTATTCGGCCGTGAGGTCTCTTTGGGCAGCATGCATAAAGCTCGTCGCCGGACTGCTCTGTTTTTTCAGAATTTCGTAGCCGGCTGAAGTTTCGGCCTCCGCATCTTGATAGCGATTCTGGCGGAGGAGTGTTCGTCCGAGTTTGAGGTGGGCGATGCCGAGATTCACATTGTCGGCGGGAAGAGTTTCCTGAAAGCGACGGACCACATCGCGAAAGAGTTCTTCCGCGCGTGGATAGTCTTTCTTATGCAGGTACGTGTCCGCGACGTTCGACAAGGCGATGGCCACAAGGTAGTGGTGGTCGCCGTAGACGGAGCGGTAGATATCCGCGGCACGCTGAAATTTTTCTCTCGCGTCATCAAACTGATCTTGCATGGACGCGACGTTGCCCAGTTCGTTGAGAGTTTCCGCTAGCGCGGGATGGGCCGCGCCGTAAATATGCTCCTCGATGGCGAGAGCCTGATTCAGCAAAGAGACCCCTTCGTCGAACTTGTGCTGGTAGGTGAGCGCCTGCGCGAGATTGGTCAGGCGGTTGGCGGTTTTAGGATGGTCGCTGCCGTAGTAGGCCTGAACGATATCAAGCGACTGACGGTCAAGGCGCTCGGCCTCCGTGTAGTATCCCAAGTCACTTTGGACGGCGGCCATGCTGCCAAGGGTGTCTGCGACCAGCGGGTGGCGTTCACCATAAATTTGGCGTCGCATTGCGAGAATGCGCGGGTAAAGGGAATTGCAGACGTCGTAATGTCCAGCGGAATAATCTGCATCCGCCAACATGGATAGGCTCTCCGCGAGTTCGGCGGGCGCAACGCCCGGAGCAGATTGCTGGCGGACAGCCTCGTTTAGCGCAGCAATTGCCGGATCGTAGGAGCCGCGTTCGGCCAGAACCTTTCCGTAGGCGCGGAGTGCCTGCGCCCGAGCGGGGTGATTTGGTGGCAAACGTCGCTCAGACATCTCCAGTCCCTGCCGAGTCAACTGCTCGGCCTCTTGCAAGCGGGCTTGATCGGAGCGCAGGAGTCCTAACGCGGTCAGGCTCTCCGCGACTTCGGGACTGTCGGAACCGAACAGCGATTTCCGCTGGTTGAGAGCGGTACTGAGCAACGCATCGGCCTGATCGAACTTTCCCAGTTTGTCGTAAATGGCTCCCAGGTTTTCGTAGAGCTCGGCCTGCACTTTGGGGTCACTGTTGAGGGCTTTCGCCTCCTGCACGCCGCGATCGACGATGGTGATCACCCGCAAAGAATCGGAGGGACCAGCGGCAGCGTCTCCGCCCTGAAAAAGATTCGCCATAAAGCGCTGGATGCGTTGGGTGCGGCCGGCTTCGGCGAGAGCCGTGTCACGCGCTTTCGCAAGTCGGACGGTGAAGAACGAGACCAATCCGACGATCAAGATGAAGATGGCGGCTGTCGCGGCCATGGCTCGGCGATTCCGCCGGACAAACTTGCCGATACGGTATTGCCAGGTATCGGGACGAGCTTCGAGCGGCTCGCCGTTCTGAAAATGATCGACGTCGCGCATTAGAGCGTCGACCGTCCGGTAGCGACGCTTGGGATCTTTGTGCAGCGCGCTCAGACAAAGCACGTCAAGGTCGGCCCATGCGCTCTTGCTCAAAGAGCGGTACGAAGAAGCCGGATCGTACGCGTGCTCATCGGAACTAGCGCTTGTCGGAAGGGATTCGCGTCTTGCGGCTGCGGAAGGCTTGGCAGGTTCCTGAGTCGTAATCGCGGTCGCGCCTTCGGCCGGCGTGAGACGAGAAAGATCGAAAGGAAGCTGGCCAGCAAGCAGTTCGTAGAGAATGACCCCAAGCGAATAGACATCGGTGGCGATGCCCACATGATCGCCACGAATCTGCTCGGGAGACGCGTAGGAGGGGGTCAAGAGCCTCAATCCTGTCATGGTGACGAGAGGCGTTTGATCGCCGGCCAAATCGAGGCTCTCGATTTGTTTTGCGATGCCGAAATCCAACAACCGCACCGAGCCATCGCTCTTCACCAGGATGTTTGACGGTTTGAGATCACGGTGGATGACGGCGTTGCTGTGGGCATATTGCACCGCCTCACAGACCGCCCGAAACAGTTTGAGACGTTCGTTGAGCGTGCACCGATGCTCGCGGCAATACTGCGTGAGCGGAACACCATCGACGTACTCCATGACGAACCAGGGAGTTCCATCGTCGAGAGTGTCGGCGTCATAAAGACGGGCGATCAGCGGGTGATTCAGTTGTCCCAGAGTGCGCTGCTCGCTGGAGAAATGTTCACGGCGAGTAGGAGAGAGCCAGGCATCCCGCAAGATCTTGATCGCGATCTGCGTGCCGAAGTCGATGCGTTCGGCCAGATAAACCACACCCATCCCACCTTCGCCTAACAATTTCAGAATGCGGTAGGGGCCGAACTCTCTTGGAATCGTAGATGGCAATGCGTCATTGCCCGACAAGTCATGAGCCAAGGTTTCGTGTGCGATCTCGGCTAGATTGCGGTCGAGCAGTGAATGGCCCTTCGCGTCCTGCTCAAGCATTGCCAGGACGTCGGCGACTAGAGACTCATCGTTGGCGGAAGCTGACTCGAGGAAGCTGCGCTGCTCCGACTGCTGCAAGTCGGCCGCGTCATGAAATAGACTTTGGATTTTCTGCCAGCGCTCACGGTCCATGCTTCGATTGTCCTGTACCCGGCTACACTTAAAATATTGCGGAAGGCGATGCTATCCGCTGTGGCGAAGCTCTTGTCCCAGCCAGGCTTTGGCAGCGCGCCAGTCGCGCAAAATCGTCGCCTCTGATATGCCCATCAAACTCGAGATCTCATCCACTTTGAGCCCTCCGAAAAAGCGCCCTTCCACAATTTGAGCTTGCCGCGGCTCTAATTCCGCGAGCGAAGTAAGAGCGCTATCTAGGGCCAGGAGTTCCGCCGGAGAGGTGGCAGATCGGTCCGTAGATTCGTCGAATGCAACGAAAATAAGCTCGCCGTCTCCTCCGCGTTTGTGTGAGTTACGGTGGCGTGCCGCTTCAACCAGCAGTTGGCGCATAGCGCGCGCCGCGATGCGCTTGAAATGAAGGCGCGAGGCCACCACGATTCCCGGCTGCTTCGCCAACTTTAGCCACGCTTCATTGACAAGAGCGGTGGGGCTCAGGGTGTTGCTTGGATCGCCGCGTTTGACGGTCGAGGCGAGGCGGCGCAACTCTTCGTAAGCCAAGCTAAAAAGTTGATCGAGAGCTCGCCGTTCCGCGTCGTCCGGCGCACGCCCTTGGTGTTCGGAGGCTGGCTCGCGGCGAGACTTTCGAAACGGCATGACAGGTCTTCTCCTCAAGTTTTGCGAGATGCGGAATCTAGATTCAGGCCAGCGGAGGAGGAACGGACGAGCTTTTCGTTGCCGAGAAGCTTAGCACAATTTTACGAGCGTTGGCGCGTTTCTCCCCGCTAACGACGCAACGGTGGGCGGGCAACAAGACAACGCATGGAAGAGGAGAGAGTATTATGCGATTAACTTAAAAAGTTGTGAAAACGGAGCTAAGCAATGCATGAATCGATCGACTGGCCGGCGACGCGCGCGCCACGGGGCCGCCGCCGATATATCGTAATTTTTGTCATCCTGGCCGTTATTTTCTTCGGATTCCGGACCGCGCTTTCCTATTACGTGGATGTCCTCTGGTTCGGATCCCTCGGCTACGCGGAAGTGTTCTGGAAATCGCTGGGGCTGCAATGGGGAGTGTTTGCCGGTTTTACGGTGGCAACGTTTCTCATTTTGTACGGATCATTTCTGGCGTTAAAGCGAGCGCACCTTCCCGATTTGCCGAGCGGCCACACGATCATCATCGGCGGCCAGCCCCTTAAGTTGCCGGTCGATCCAGTGCTCAAGATGATCGGGCTCGGCCTTTCGCTCGTGATTGCCGCCGCTACGGGAGCGGGCATGATGGCGGAATGGCCGACACTCGCTCTCTACTGGTCGGCGCCCGCCGGCAGCGGTGGAGTCACAGACCCGATCTTTGGACGGCCGCTCAACTTCTTCTTGTTCACTTTGCCGGCCTGGCAGCTGATCGTGGGCTGGTTGCTGACGCTTGCCGTCATTTCCTGTCTGCTCGCCGGCTTCTTCCTGTTGATCACAGGCGGGAGCCGTGTCTTGGCTGGCAAGCTGAGCCGCTCGGTCGTCCTGCCTTGGCGCGGATTCTCGATTACGTTCGCATTCCTGCTTTTGATCGTCGCAGTTCGTGTTTACATGAGTCGCTTCGAACTGCTGCTGGACGATCATACGATTTTTGGCGGCGTCACTTATACCGATGCGCACGTGATGCTCACGGGCTTGCTGATCGTCTGCATAGCACTTGCTGCCGGAGCGTTGATTGCCATCGTCAATGCGGTGCGAGTTCCGGCGGGACGTTGGCTGGTCGCGGCGCTTCTTCCTGCTTTGGTGTGCTATCTCGCACTGCAAGGCGTGGCCTGGTACGTCAGCAGCTTTATCGTGAAGCCGAACGAACTGGTTCGCGAGCAGCCCTTCATCGCGCACAACATCGAAATGACACGGCAGGCTTACGGATTCAATCGAATCACGCAGCGTGAGTTCCCTGCGGAAACCACGGTGGAGTCGGCCGACGCTGCGAATAATACCGCGACGTTGCAAAACATACGTTTGTGGGACTGGCACGCGCTTCAGGACACGCTGCGGCAGATTCAGGAGATCCGCACGTACTATGACTTCCCCGATATCGATATCGATCGATACAACATTAATGGCACGACGCGAGAGGTCATGCTCGCGGCGCGAGAGTTGAATGTCGACAAACTGCCCGAGAGCAGCCGCAATTGGATCAACGAGAGACTGATCTACACGCACGGGTACGGCATCACCATGAATTCGGTGAACGGCTTCACTTCGGAAGGACTACCGACATTGATGCTGAGCAACATGCCGGTGCAGAGCACGGTGAGCAACCTGTCCGTGACGCGGCCCGAGATTTATTTCGGTGAGCTGACGAACACCGACGTTTATGTGAAGACGAGGCAGAAGGAATTCAACTATCCGCAGGGTCAAACCAATAACCTGACGTCGTATGAAGGTAACGGCGGAATTCAGCTTGGCGGCTTCTTCCGTCGGCTGACGATTGCGCTCGATCGCGATGACCTTGCCAAGTTGCCGTTTAGCGACGACGTCAATGACGAGAGCCGTCTGCTGATGCGGCGCAACCTGCGCGAGCGGGTGATGACGCTGGCGCCATTCCTTACTTACGATCCCGATCCATACATCGTTCTTGGTGAGGATGGCCGGTTGTCGTGGATCATGGATGCCTTCACGATTTCCGATAGTTATCCCTACTCGACGCATTACCGTCTCGATAACGATCTGATCAACTACATGCGGAACAGCGTCAAGGTGGTGATTGACGCCTATGACGGCACGACGACGTTTTATGTGTTCGATACGGATGACCCGATCATCGCCGCGTACCGCCGCATCTTCCCAAGTTTATTCAAGGATGCGTCGACGATGCCCGCGGGGCTACGGAAACATGTACGCTATCCCGAACTGCTGCTCAAACTGCAGGCCGAAGTCTACGGCTTGTATCACATGACCGATACGGAAGCGTTCTATAACCGCGAGGATCTTTGGACCGTTGCGACCGAAGTGGGCATGACCGATGCTGGCGGACAAACGACGCAGGCGATGCAGCCTAATTTCGTATTGATGAAGCTTCCCGGAGAAACCGGCGAAGAGTTCGCCGAGATTCTGCCGTTTACGCCCGCCAACCGCAATAACCTGATTGGGTGGATTGCGGGGCGCAGCGACGGCGCGCAGTACGGCAACTCGGTCGTCTACAACTTCCCCAAGACCAAGCTGGTTGACGGGCCGCTGCAAATCGAGGCGCGAATCGATCAGAATGCCCAGTTGTCTGGCCAGTTGACGCTATGGAACCAGCAGGGCTCGCACGTGCGGCGTGGCGCGCTGCTGGTGATTCCGACCGGGAAGGCGCTCTTGTACGCCGAACCGATTTATCTGCAGGCCGAGCGCAGCCCCATGCCGGAACTGCGCCTGGTGGTACTCGCCTTGCAGGATCGCCTGGCGTATGGTCCGACATTCGAGTCGGCAATGGCATCGTTGTTTGGCGGAGCGGTCTCGTCGCTGACGGCAAGTGCGCCTGCAACGAATGCGCTGTCCAATGCAGGCCCGGGTGGTGTGGGCGCTTCCGGAGAAGCCTCGCAAGGAGGACCGTCATCGGGAGCATCGACCGAATCCCAAGCCGAGTTGAATGCTCTGATCGCCGAAGCCGCCAAAGACCTCTCCGACTATCAGCGATTGACGGCAGAGGGCAAACTGGGCGAAGCCGGACAGAAACTGGAAGAACTGAAGCGCTCGTTAGACAGGTTGAACGCGCGGCGGAAATGAGGGACGAAAGTCGTCAAGGCGGTCCAGTCGCAAGAAAAAGGCGCACTCAGGATTCGAGTGCGCCACGAAAGACATCGCTCACTCGTTAGAAGTTGAAGCGTGCAGACATCGTGATGGTACGGGCTGCAAGAGCGGCCGTATCCTGACCGAAGTTCGAGGCGGCTACATTATTTACAATCTGGCTTGGGTTAAAGTTCAGGTTGTTAAACACGTTGTAGGCGTCCACCCGGAACTCGAACTTGGCGTTTTCTCCGAGTACGGGCAACTTCGGCAAGCCAAAGTTCTTGGCCAGCGTTATGTCCACGTCTCTGTATCCGGGTCCTACGAGTGAGTTGCGCCCTACTCCAGGAGCCTGAGGATTCGCATTCCCGTAGGTTGGTGTACCAGGGGCCCCGTTGTAAGCAGTGTAGGCCGGTGTCGAGAAATATGCCGATGCGTTCCCCTGAACGGCGGCCAACGGGTAGTTCGAACCAGTCTTGAATTGATCGTTGCTGGTGCTGGTACCTGCGCCGCCGAGGTAAGCGGCTGGGAGTACTTGCGAGTAACCGCAAATGTCGCAATAGAGGCTTCCGCCGCCGCCAGGAAATGCGGATGTCGCGTTGATAACCGGATTCCAGGGGAATCCGGAGTGCCAGTTCCAGATGCCGCTGAGTGACCATCCACCGGCAACCTTCTCCAGCCAGCCATTGCTGCCGCGGAAGATAACGGGTTGCCACATGCCAAAGAGCTTGAAAGCCTTACTGACATTGTAGTCTGACGGCCCATAACTCAAGTTCGGATCGTAGGGGTATATCTGTTCCGTATACGGCGCGGAACTAGTGTCCATGCTCTTAGACCAACTGAATTGAGCATCGGTCATGAATTGGTGAGAGAACTGATGCTTCACCTCAGTCATTAGGGCGTTATAGTTCCCGTGCCCATTGACGCCCCAGTAATCTCCGCCGCCGATCTGTGGATTCAGAGCATACCCAGAAGCTGCGGGAATTGCGTTGGGATTCGAATGGAAGTAGGTGTCACGCGACTGAGTTCCCTGATAGCCGACGTTCATTACCCAATTGTGACCGATATCGTATTGCATATCGAACGAATAGTGATGGGTGCGCATGGTCGGAAGGTTTTGCGGGAAGATCGAGACATTAACTTGGCCTGATGTGGGTAACCCATTGGAACCGAAGGTCGTAACCGTGTTTGGATTCGCTGGGTAGCCGTAGAGGTTATGCACTCCAGAGGAGACAGCGTAGATTATGTCTGGATTGATCGAGGATGGTGAGCCGGACTGCAAGTTTTGAAATACGGTCAGGCCGGGATTGTTGCTGATTCCTGCCGAGAGTGCAATTTCTTCTTGGTTATAGTTCAGGCCATAGCCGCCTCGGAAGACGAGCCGCTGTTGAAACTTGCTGGGACTCCAGGCAAACCCAATTTCAGGACCGAAGTTATCCTTCTGGGCGTTCCAAGCATTCTCTTTCTGAACGTTAAGACCCGTCAGGTAGTCCGCTCCAGCGCCAGGAATGGCTCGAAACATATTGTCCTGCTTGGAGCGAAGGGGGCTGAAATAAGACCACCGGAGGCCGAGGTTCACCGTCAGGTTCGACCGGACTTTCAAATCGTCTTGTACGAAGAAACCCCAGAGGTCGGTGCGCTGGTCTTGTCGAATCGTCGTAGGGAAGCCGGTGCTTGGGTTGAATTGAGAATTCTCGTTATGTGGGGCGTCATTAAGAAAGTCCCATATGTTATAGAAGTTGTAACTGGGCACTCCGCAACCGGCGCAGTCTTGCAGGTAAAACAGGCGGGTGATTTCGCCGCCAAACTTGATGGTGTGGCGACCGATGATCTTGGTGACCACATCTTTGCCACTGTAGGTCCACTGATTGAGAATGCTACCGACATTCGGCCCGAAAGACTCCAGGTTAATGCTGCCAATTGTATCGATATTGTCCGAGGGCAGCCCAACCGGCGACTGCGGATTGGAAGTGACTTCGTTCCAGTGCCATCCAGCGCCATTGAAGCGAGCTTCGTTCAGAAGGCTCGGCGAAAACGTGTGGTTCCAGACCAATGAGTACGCCTCATTGATTTGCTGGTGATGGAAAAAATTGTATTCGCGGGCCGGTCCGTTCAGGAAACTTGATGACTGCGGAACCCAGTAGATGGAAAAATTAAGGTGATCCTTGGCGGTTACATCCCAATCAAGCCGTCCGTTGTACTGAGCCTTCGAGGAGGTGCTCGAAGAGGTCGTAATGAAATTTGCGATGTCGGCAGTAGTTCCTAAAGGGCTGCCGGGAGTTCCGCAGCCCGTGCCAGCCCCGCCACAGCCGGGATGGTTTTGGTCTGTCCAGCCCAAATCCTGCGTGCCCAAGCCCGTCGTCAAAGGTGTGCCGAGGTTCAGGCCCTGCCCCGGAATTGTTACGCAGTTTACTCCCTCTTGCAGGCCAGCATTCACGCAGGTCGAAGGATTAATTCCCTTGTTGACCACGCCCGAACCGGGGAACGTAAGATACTGCGAGGCTATGCTGCCCGTGGGCGCCAAGGCATCGAAAGCGGATGTATCGTACCACCCGTTGCTCACGCTGGGAACCGAATTGGGAGTGCGAACCGTCTCATAGTTGAAGAAGGCGAATACCTTGTTCTTCCAGATTGGGCCACCCACGCTGCCACCGAATTGATCAAAAAAATTATCGTCCCTCAACACTTGTTGGTTCAAGCCGTTGAAGCGCTGATAGGCGTCTAGTCCAGGACGATGGATAAAAAAGAACAGGCTGCCGTGGAAGTCGTTGGTGCCGCTCTTCGACGTGACTTGAACCTGTGCGCCGCTAAAGCGTCCGTCCTCGGCATCGTAACCATCAGAGACTACCTTCACACTTTCGACGGAATCTTCCGATGGGGTAATGATTGTCGTTCCGCCCCAGACGGCGCTGGTGGTGCTGATCCCGTCAATCGAATAGCCGTTGTTTTCATACTGTCCACCATGAGCCAAAGCCTGTGGACCGTTTTCTGTTTGAAAAATTCCCTGGTTGCCACCTGTTCCACCGGGGCCTTGGGTGCCCGGGAGGTTTTCAGCTCCTCCGCCGGACCCCTGTGCGCCGTCGCCGAACATGCCCGGGGCCAACTGCACGAGCTGGAAAACATCCCGGCCGAATGACGGCATACTTTGAACTTGGTTGCCGGTGATCGTGCCTGTAATCGAAGCAGTCTCAGTATCGATTGCAGGAGCCGTCGAAGCATCCACGTTGACGGTCTGGGACTCCGACCCAATCGCAAGTTGGACGTTGACAGCGTTGGCCTGGTCGCCGATCAGTTCGAGGTTGTCGAGAACCTTCTTTTGGAAACCCTTTCTCTCCACTTCCAACCGGAACACTGCTGACGCTGCCAACGCGTTGAAGTTGAACACGCCAGCGGGGTCGCTGGTACGAACCTGCTTTTCGCCGGTGGCGGGATTGATCAGGGTGAGGGTGGCTCCGGGAACTACTGCGCCCGTGGCGTCGGTCACTACGCCCTGAATGGAAGTTCGATATTGTGCTTGGACCAACGCGGTCGATGCAACGATGCTGACAATCAGCAGTACGACACGGACTGCTAAAACGGAACGCCTCATGGAGTCTCCTGGTACTCGATGCTTTTTAAGAACGTAAATTCACGATTTGGGAATCCTATACCAAAACGCTTACTAAATCTCTGAAAAAGCGATTTAGTTAATCCAGCCGCCTGCTTATAGCATGCCGGAATTTCCATCGTCAAGCGCCAAAATGCTAGTACGGTCCTCGGGCGACACGAGTGAATGCTCTATGAAAATCGAGACGAGGGTATGAAAAACGATAGAGGCTTTAATGCCTTTGTTTTCCGCTCAGTCGATTCGCGGCGGGCGCCTTGCATGTGGTTTCTCGTATCACCAGTTCGGGCTCGACCGTATGTCTGTCGTGCAACTCGGACCCGGGCCGGTTAATGCGCTTCAGCAGAATCTCCGCCGCCGCGCGTCCCATTTCGCGCAAAGGCTGGCGCACCGTGGTCAGGCCCGGCTTCTGATAGGCGGCACTTTGGATGTCGTCGAAGCCGACAACGGAAACATCTTCGGGGACGCGGCGTCCCGACTCGCGCAGCGCGCGAATCGCTCCCATGGCGGAGATATCGTTGAACGCGAAGAGAGCGGAGAAGCTTTCCCCCGAAGCCAATAGCGCCTGAGTTGCCGTGAATCCCAATTGCGGCGACGGTGAATCGCCTTGCAGTTGCGTCACCAGCCGAGGGTTGATCTTGAGTGCATGTTGTTGCGCGACCCGCTCGATGTTCGTCCAACGAACGTCGGTATCGGAGCTGAATTCCTGTCCCTTAATAAACGCGATGCGGCGATGGCCGAGGTTCAGCAGGTGTTTCAGCGCGATTTCAGCCGCTTTCTGGTGATTCAGGGCGATGTTCGTCACACCCTTCACGCCGTTGTGTCCCGACACCGTGACGACCGGCACGGAAAGATTCAGATGCCAGGGCGTGTCAACCGCGATCAGGCCGTCGACCGACCGTTCCAGGAACATGCGGGGGTATTCGTCAATCAGGTCGGCGCGGTGGCGATGACTCGCCACAAAGTAGAAATAGCCTTCGTTGAGCAGATAGTCTTCGACTCCGCTCATGACGGAAGCGGAATAGCCGTCGCTGACCTCGGGAACGATGACGCCGATGGTGAAACTGCGCTGCGTCCGCAGCGAACGGGCAAAGAAATTCGGGCGATATTTGAACTTTCTGACGGCGGTGAAGATGCGGTCTTTCGTCTCTTGCGGAATGGAATCGGCAACGCTCGACCGATTGATAACCAGCGACACGGTTGCCGGCGAAAGGGCAAGGTGCTCGGCGAGCTTTTTCAAGCTCATTGGTTTGCGGCCCGCGCGCTCGGCACTGTCACTGTTTTGTCTAACCTTCTTGGGAGTCACGGAGCGAAGTCTCGCACACGGAAATCGTTGCGGCAAGGGACGAATGATGGGCCGGGTTTCCCCTCCACTCTTGACTTCAGCGGAGAAAGCGTATTTCATACAGTCCGTCGAGACTTACTAACGCGATTTAGTCGCTATCATACTCGTAATTGCTTCGAGGTACTGACTCATGGGATTCCCGGTACGTTCCGCGCATTCTCGCACTCTTCTGCCCTTTCTATTTCATTGGAAGTCCCGAGGCGGGGGAACGATCGCGGTAATTCTGTGGTCGCTTTGTGCGCTGTTCAGCAGTTCTTATCTCGCGGCTCAAAGTCTAACTGCGGCTTCAGAGGTGGATGTAAGCGGCGGCAACTTTGCGGATCCGAAAATTGACGCTCGCGCGGAAACCATTCTGCGTGCTATGACCCTTGAAGAAAAGATTGGACAGCTGGTGCAATATTCCGCCGGCCAGCCCACCGGGCCCGGCACCGGACGTACCGACTATAGGGACATGATAGGCCGCGGGCAGATCGGTTCCCTGCTCAATGTTATCGATACGCATCTCCTGAACGAGTATCAGCATATTGCGGTTGAGAAATCACGGCTGCACATCCCGCTGCTTTTCGGACTCGACGTGATTCACGGCTTCCGCACGGAATTTCCGATTCCGTTGGCGATGGCTTCTACGTGGGATCCGGTGCTGGTCGAAACAGCCGCTCATGTTGCGGCGTTGGAAGCTTCGGCGATCGGCATACGCTGGACTTTCTCCCCCATGGTTGACATTGCCCGCGACGCACGATGGGGACGAATTGCGGAGGGTGCGGGGGAAGATCCATATCTCGGTTCGGTGATGGCGGCTGCCTATGTTCGCGGATATCAGGGTCTTCGGTTGGATGCTCCGGACACGATGGCGGCATGCGCGAAACACTATGTAGGTTACGGCGCGGCAGAAGGTGGTCGCGATTACAACTCCACCGAAATCTCCGAACATACTTTGCGCGAATTTTATTTGCCTCCATTTCGTGCGGCAGTCGACGCGGGCACCGCGACCCTGATGAGCGCTTTTAACTCTCTGAACGGCGTGCCGTCGTCGGCTAACCCTTTCACACTTACTCAGGTATTGCGGAAGGAGTGGGGATTTCGGGGATTCGTAGTGAGCGATTATTCGTCCATCGGCGAACTAGTAGCCCACGGAATCGCCATTGACGACGCAACGGCTGCGCGAAAGGCTTTCCTGGCGGGCGTCGATATGGACATGACGAGCAGCCTCTATCACGACCATCTTGCGGAGCTCGTTCATGGTGGCAGTGTGCCTGAGGCGAGCGTTGATCAGAGCGTTCGCCGCGTATTGCGAGTTAAGCTCGCGCTCGGCCTTTTTGAACGCCCTTACGTTGATGAAGGGCGCGCCAAACAAGCGTTCTTTCGACCCGAGAGTTTGCAGTTAGCACAGACTGCGGCAGAGCAATCTTTCGTCTTGCTGAAAAATACCGCGGTCGGACCATCGCCACTGTTGCCGATCTCAAAAAATGTTCACACGATCGCAATCATAGGACCGCTGGCCGACGATCCGTCCGATCCTGACGGGACGAATCACTCCAACGAGGCAAAGAGCGGCGCGTTTTCGTTTCCCGCAGAGTTAGCGCGGCGCTTGGGAGATAGCCACGTGCTTCGGGCGAAGGGCTGCGGCATTCTCCAAGGCAGCAACGAAGATATCGGAGACGCGGTCGCGACCGCGAAGCGAGCAGACTTAGTCGTTCTTACCCTCGGCGAGTCTCCCTCAATGAGTGGCGAAGCCTCGTCGCGTTCGAATCTTGGGTTACCGGGACGTCAGCAGGAGTTACTCGAAGCGGTCGTGAACGCGGGAAAGCCGGTGGTGCTGATTCTATTTACTGGCCGCCCGCTCACGTTACCATGGGCTTTTGAGCATGTGCCAGCTGCGCTCGCCGCTTGGTTTCCTGGAACAGAAGGCGGCGCGGCACTCGTTCGTACACTTTTTGGCGAATCCAATCCGAGTGGACGACTGGTTGTAAGTTGGCCGCGGAGCGTTGGGCAAGAACCACTCTATTACAACGCACTTAGTACGGGTCGTCCGCCTGGTAAGGTCGATCTAACGGCTCCTTCTAACGATGCGGAGTCGAAATATGTGTCACGTTATCTTGACGAACACAATAGTCCGCAGTTTCCTTTTGGATATGGACTTTCTTATACGACCTTTGGTTTTGGAGTTACCGGGATCGACAAGACGGAACTAAGTGCCGCTGCCTTGAATCGCCGGCTGAGCGGCAGAGCCGGCACACGAGAGCCCGTGACCGTCGAGGCGTCTGTATCGAATACAGGAATGCGGGCGGGCGACGAGCTGGTACAAATCTATGTCCGTTTGCAAGGCACGAGCACGGCGCAGCCCGTTCGCGCGCTGAAGGGATTCCAGAGGGTTTCATTAGCTCCAGGAGAAACGAAAGAAGTTGCGTTTCGACTTGGCCCGGAAGCGTTCGCCATCTGGAACGACCACAACCAATTCGCGGTTGAGCCCTCAAAGGTAACGATCTGGATCAGTCCGGATTCTGTCAGCGGCGCAAGCGCCGAACTTGCGATCGTGCCTTAGACGATCCAATTAGCGTTCATGTCTCTAAGCCAGGTTGGCGCTCATAACCTTATGGTAGTGGCAGAAATCTTCGCCTTTGGGGGGCTCGCGATTAGCAGGGATCGCCGTTCGATCTTCGCGTTTTGCAACTTTAATCGGCGTATTTGTCGGAAGAGGTCGTTATCATGATTGCTCCTTAGGAATGATGTTGGGACAGGAATGAAGAGGTGCTGGGTGCTGATTTGAGGGAGAAAAAATAAATAAAAGAAATACTCCCGATTTTAGACTAAGTGGTTCATATCAAAGATGTTATGGGTAAGGCCATCAAAACATTGCGGTTAGTGGGGACGATTGAACGATTGTCGAATTTGGCGGGTTTTTGGGGATTTTGCTCGGTCGAAATTCAATAAATAATCGGTATATTTCTTGAATATTCATGGCATTTTCGGGCGCCCGGCTGGAGAAGCAGGCACAATTAAATACGATGATTGCACCTATTTTGTCGCGGAGTCTGTGATGGTGGTTACTGGCAGTTTGTGACGTTTTCGGGGTGGGTAGTTTTCGCCGCCACCTGAACCCGCCCTTCGCTCCGCGATAGGAAGGGACGCTCGCGAGTAACACGAGGAAAGGATGGAGAGCCATGAATTTCGTCGTCGCGAGATCGCGAGTGACATGTCTGCGGTTTGTGATTCTGTCGCTCGCGGTCTACTCGCTTTCTGCATTGGCATACGCGAAATCGGATTACTACCGGCACGTTATTTTTGATAACAGCTTGACTTCGGATGACTATTTCTACAGCACGGCAGATGCATCGGGACAAAGCTTTTTGGAACAGAAGGATCGCCGGTTACCTGTCGAGACGAAGACATTTCTCACACCTCCCAATGCGATTCGTCTCACGTGGCAGTCTGTCGCCGGAGGCGGCTGGCTTGCTCAGATCCGGACCATCGATTTTCGCAACCGTTTTCCCGAACTCGATGGCAGCGACTTGTATTTCTGGATTTTTGCTCCCGAGGCAATCGCCGCCGTCGATCTGCCAAAGATCATACTTTCGAACGCACGCGAAGGTTTGCAGGTCGCAGAATTCCCGGGGAGTTTCAGTCAGGCTATCGATCTTTCGAGGTACACGGGCGCTGTACCCGCGGGCCGATGGGTCCAGGTTCGCATCCCGCTCTCCGATTGCAAAACTGCCTCGATTCACACTTTCAAGCCAGAGTTCACGCAGAGCATTACCTTCTATCAGGGACGCCCCGACAATGTTCGACATACGCTAATCGTCGACGAGATTCGTATCGATAACCATCCGTCCGTCGCCAGTCTCCCAACCCCTTCGCATCTACGCGCTACCGGCTACGATCGTCATATCGAACTGGAATGGGACGACGCCGCAAACCCGGCGGTCGCACGCTATGTAATCTACCGTTCGTTCGCCAGCGCAGCCGATGGCGACAGCGATCCCACTGCAAAACACTTCGTTCCTATCGGAATGCAACTGGCCGGCGTGCATCGCTATGAAGACTTCCTTGGGAAAACGGACGCGCACGCGCAATATAGAGTCGTCGCTTCCGACTGGCGCTACCGGCAGTCGGCATTCTCGAACGCCGCCGAGGCTTCCACTCATGAGATGACGGACGACGAACTGCTCACGATGTTGCAGAAAGCCTGCTTCGAGTACTACTGGGAAGGCGGCGATCCGCATTCCGGTATGGCACGCGAAAATATTCCGGGGGACGATCGCATCGTCGCGACCGGCGCGAGCGGTTTCGGTGTCATGGCGCTGCTTGTGGGTGTGGATCGCGGCTTCATCACCCGGCAGCAGGGCGTCGAGAGGCTTACGAAGATTGTCGATTTTCTCGAACACGCCCCCCGCTATCACGGCGCGTGGTCTCACTTCATGAACGGTGGCACGGGCGCGACCATGCCGGTTTTTGGCATGTATGAAAATGGCGGAGATGTAGTGGAGACTTCCTTTCTGATTGAAGGTCTACTGGCGGCGCGCCAGTACTTTCACGGCTCCGCCGTAAGGGAGCAATCTCTCGATCGAAGCATCACGCATCTGTGGGAGACAGTAGAGTGGGACTGGTATCGCGAGACTCCTACGAGCGATTTCTTGTATTGGCACTGGTCGCCGCAATGGGCGTGGCAAATTCACCATGCCCTTATCGGATTCAACGAGGTGATGATCACGTATCTTCTCGGCATTGCCTCGCCGACTCACTCGATACCGGCAAACCTTTATTACTCGGGATGGGTGGGAGAATCGCAGCAGGCCGTATCTTATGGTGAATCGGGGTCAGACAATAAGAATGGGGACCTCTACCGCAATGGCCACACTTATTACGGCATCAAGTTAGATGTCGGTATTGGCACCGGCGGTCCGCTGTTCTTTACTCATTACTCCTACATGGGTTTCGATCCGCATAGTTTGCACGATCGTTTCACCAAGTCGTATTTCGAAAACAATCGCAATATCGCGAAGATCAACCTCGCCTATTCGATTGCCGATCCAAAGCACTATGCGGGCTATGGACCCAACGCGTGGGGATTGACTGCCAGTGACGGCCCAGACGGCTACGTTCCGCACGCCCCCAATGATAACGATGATCGCGGAACGCTCACGCCCACCGGCGCACTGGCATCTTTCCCCTACACGCCGGAAGCGTCAATGGCCGCGTTCAAGCATTTCTATCGCGACCTGGGCGATCAAATGTGGGACGTCTACGGTCCGCGCGACGCCTATAACCCAAGCACAAACTGGATCTCCCCCATTTACATGGGCCTGAACCAGGCGCCAATCGTGGTGATGATCGAGAACTACCGCACGGGCCTGGTGTGGAAGAATTTCATGGCCAATCCCGAGATCGGCGAGATGCTCAAAAAACTTGATCAGGTTACTGCCAAATAGTTCCAATAGACCCTGAATCGATCAATCCTCGGAGGCCCTGTGCTTCGCTTATTCGATCGCCATACTGCCCCGGTCACAAATGGCCGGCTAAGTTTCTATGTCAACTTTATCTTAGTTCTTACTCTCTTATGCGCGTTACCGCGAATAATGACTGCGGGCGATACTGAGCGTCGTGTATCGCTTGTTCTCAATTCTAGCGATGTTGTGCCCACCGGCAACGAGTGGGTATCATTACCAGATATACGTGCGTCGGACGGTGCCATCGGTAGCTTTAATGTTCTCTCCATGCGGGATCGAGGTTTGTTGCAGGTCACGGGCGAGCGCGGCATGCCTGCCCTGCAGCCCTACTTCACCTTGAACGGAAAACCGATCGCATTTCGCAATCCGACCTGGGAGTTAATCGAATATTGGATACCAGTCGCTCATCTTACCGTCGATGGCCTCGATGCCACGATCACATACTGCGCCCCGCCGGGATCTCGCGGCGCTCTTGTCCACATGACTCTTACGAATCATCGGTCGGAATCTGCTCCCGTAACTCTGGGCATGAAAGCTTCGTGGGGAGCCCTAGACCGGGTTACGTACCTTCCCGTTGAGTTGCGCGGAGAACGCACGATCTCAGAAGCTCCATGGGTCGATTCGGCGGAAGTTTACAGCTTTGTGACACATGACACGCAGTTCGCCTGGTCTCTGATCCATGACGGCTCGCTGGCGCATTCGAGCGTTCCGCCTCTTTCGGTATCTCCCACACTTGACGCACAGCGCAGCGTGACTTTGGCCGCTGACGAAACAGCCGAAGCGAATTTTGTGCTCGGGGTAGGGCTGGAGGAGTTCAGCGCGGCGCATTCAGCCAAGGCTCTGCGAGAGATCATACATCGAAACGGGGCTGCCGCAATCATCGAACAGGCTGCCGCATGGTGCAGGCGACGAACACGCTCCACCGGTCAAGCCGACCTCGACATAATCATGAATCGGAACTTTCTCTTTACGGCTCTCTATGCATGGGGCAAGACGATCGATACTGAGCAGTTAGTTGGCATTACCTCTCGCAGTCCGCGTTACTACGTTTCCGCAGCTTATTGGGACCGGGATGCGATGTTATGGAGTTTCCCTGGATTGCTTGATATCGACCCGTCGTCAGCTCGGGACGCGTTGGAATATGCCCTTACCATCCAGTTGCGAAACACCGGAACTCACAGCCGCTTCATCAACGGAGTCGTGCTGGAAGACGGGTTTCAGCTCGATGAGAGCGTGGCGCCGATCATCGCGCTGGCCGAATATGTAAAGCGCACGAACGACGACGGCTTTTTGACCTTGCATCACGCGGCGCTCGTAATGCTGCGAGATCGTCTACTTGATCGCTTCGACGCCGCGAGCGGGCTTTATACGACGCTGCAAGACTCGCAGGATGAGTACCAGAAGCGGCCATTCTTGACCTATGACAACGTCCTCGCGTGGCGGGCATTGATCGACTTAGCCGGCTTATTTGATCGTCTCAAAGATACCGCCAGTTCGCGCGACATGACCCGGCGAGCCGCCATGCTTCAAACTACTATTTTGAAAGGAAGCGTCTCCGATAAGGCTCCTGGGGCCACCGGACCGATCTTCGTCTGCGCGACTGATAGCCAGGATCCTTTGTTCGCCGACGTTCCTCCGGGGTCTTTGATGAAACTACCCGCGCTCGGTTTTGTCTCGGAGAACGATCCGATCTTTGTTCGTACTTATGAATGGTTGCACTCGACTCACTACAAGTTTTCTTACTCCGACCGTCCTTATGGACTTCCCGGCAGTTACCGGCTGCCATTTACCACTTCATGGACGATCGCTGACCACATGGCGCTAACGCGAGGACGGGAATCGGCCTTAAAGATACTCCGCACAAGCGCTTGGGATGGTGGAATCATTTCGGAAGGAGTTGATCCTAATTCGGCAGTAATGGACCAGGCAGGTCGTGCTTTCGCAACCGCAGCCGGATATGTTGCGGATGCCATCTGCCAGAATTTCTGCACCGACCGGTCACACTAACGGGAAGTGGCGGCTGTTGCGACCGTTTGAAACGCCGACTTACACCGATTTCAGTCGTGCAAGTATGCGAGGTTGTCGAACCGCAAGCCTTCTCCATTTTTGAGCTCAAAGATCACTGCGGAAGCAGGATCGCTCCAACCTGTGCGGAGGCGCCGCATTTCGCCGGGCTTGATCGTGAAGGATGCATTTCGAGTCTCTTCTCGAGCGCCAGCGGCGTGGATGCTGATAATCGCGTCTAACTTACCGCTGTTGTAAACATCCACTCCCACGAAAACGCGGGGCGCATAAAAATCAAATTTCGCTGAAGGTGCCGCCGAGTTGGCGGCGGCAAGGTTGAAGGTCCCGAATTTACCCTCCGGCACGCTCATGCGCCATTGGTTCTTCCCCCAATCGATGACGCCCGATGGATATTGGCCGTTTAGCAAAGTCCCGGCGGGGAGGTGTGGGGCATCGAAAGTTACATACAACGGCGGGGCTTGTCCGCCCCTGCCCTGGATATCGATATCCTTCGCCCGATCATGGCGAATTCGCAGCACGTGAATCGAGTCATCAAAAACGTAGCCTTCTGAATCCAGATCTCTCCGCCGCGTCAGCGGCTTCCCATGCGCGTTCACGGCCTCGGGGATGAAATCCAGTCGCAGCACGTCCACCGAATGAGGATCGAAGGTCGAGTAAGTCACCGAGCCTCGGCCATAGCTTATTTTTGTTACGACTGAGCTCGAGCCGACCAGATGAGTTTCGTCGGCGGGCGCCCACTCTGGCACGGCCCAGAAGGCGTCCATCAGCCTGCGCGGACCATCCGCGAATTCGTCGGTAAACCACCACTGTGATCCGAAGGGAGCATGGGCGCCGGCGGGCAGTCCCTGAAAGTAAGTCACCCAATTAAACGATCGGAAAGCCTCTTCGCGATAAGATTCATCTCCGGTTTTCGCGAAGTACAGCGCCTCAACCGCAGCCAGCCTAGAGGTGTGACTGTCGCAACACTGATTCGGCTGGTTACAGCAGAAATTGACTCCGTCGCCTTGTTCGGTTGTGACCGTGGCCCCGTGCACCACGTACTTCGGCCACTTCGGCGTTGTTCGAACCCACTCGATGAGCCGCCGCGCGTGCTCGCGCCACTGTGGATCCTTTTCCTGATGCAGCAGCACGTAACGGGCGAACTCCATGGGGATCACCTGATTCATATTCGCCATCGTCGGCGGGACATCTTCGAAATAACCCACCCAGACATTGTTTGTCAGCGGATATTGCTGAAACCAATCCCAGGCTCCTGCCCGCACTCGCGTGTAACCCGCCACATCTCCGTATCCCGTACGAATCAACTCGTCGAACAACATGATCGGTTCAATCACATTCGCCGAGTAAGGGCCCATCCCGGGACCCTCCACTCGTCCATCGCGAGCGTAGCAACGCACGGGCCAGGGCGAGTTCTTCTCATCACCGGGTTTGTAATTCTTGACGAGCGCATCCGCGCATCGAATCGCTTCCCGCAGATATTTCGTGTTCCCAGTCATCTCATACAGACGGAGATAGGCATAGCCATCCTCGCCCACTACGTGCGGCTCAATGTAATCTTCACCATGCTCGCTCCAGCCGGAGTAGCGCTTAGCTCCCGGATTGGCCGAAGCATACGGAACCTGCGCCCACAGGTAGCCTTCCGGAGTGAGCCCGTTCTCGAGTTCGTAGTTAACGAAATCCTGCAGAAAGACTAGGGTGCGCGCATCGCCCGTGTAGGGGTAGAGCCGCTCAATGAAGCCCTGCAACATTGCTCGCAAATATCCGGTGGAGTTGGCCCAGTGCGTATCGGGAGACATCTCAAACGTGGTGCGATCAAAATCGAAGCAGCAATAATAGTAAGGCAGTCTTTGTCGGTTATATTGATCCCACAAGATCGTCCATTGTGTGAGGAAATCAGACGAGTAAGAGTAGCCCGTATCGTCGGCTATGGGCCAAGGCAGAAGTTTGCCGTGAGAATCCAGTTGCACGGGCCGGCCTGCAATCTCAGGTTGATCGACAATCGAAACGACGGAAAGTGGTTTTGGCGGGTCGGCCGCAAGAATCGATGCGGGAGAAGCTATCGACGCGAGAGTGAGGACGGTGACAACGACTCGTCCGACATTCCTCGTCTGAGCCATAAGAAAATCGGGCGTCTCGCAGCTGGAGGACCCGCTCGGCCGAAATCGCCCGCGCCAACCTTTTCGAGCCGCGGCACAAATCTGGTGGCGGCGGTAGGACTCGAACCTACGACCTACGGATTATGAGACCGTCGCTCTAACCACCTGAGCTACACCGCCACGGTGCATGGTGAAACGACCCACGAAGTCCGGTCGAGTGCAGATCGGACGGCGCATCAAGGCCGTCTTCGATTCTATCAAAACGGCTCCGCATCTTATCCCCACGAGGAGCCGCAGGATGTGCGGTTCGAGAATCAGAAGGGGAAAGTTGGTGTAGTATCTAGATTCGTGAACGTACACGAGAGGGATTCTGACGCATTGATACTACCGCCATCACTTTTCGTTCCGAGGGCAAACCAGAACTCCCGCCGAGGAAATCAACTATCTTCCTATTAGGGATCGACGTCGGAACCGGCGGCACACGTGCCCTGATCCTCAATGGTCGCGGGCGCGTGATTGCTTCCGCCACGCAAGAGCACGTTCCGTTTTCGTCACCACAAATTGGCTGGGCTGAGCAGCATCCTGACGACTGGTGGAGCGCCTGCAAAATTGCTATTCCGCGAGTTTTGGCGATCGCCGGACTTCACGGGCGCGACATCGCCGGTGTGGGTTTCTCAGGACAGATGCATGGCGCGGTGTTGCTTGACGAAAGCAGCGCAGTAGTGCGACCCGCTCTGATCTGGTGCGATGTCCGCACCGAGGCGCAGTGTCACGATCTCACCCGGAGAATTGGCGCAGAACGAATCATCGAACTCACCTGCAATCCGGCGCTGACCAACTTTACCCTTACCAAACTGCTCTGGGTGCGTGAAAACGAACCCGAGAAGTGGCAGCGGGTGCGCTCGGTCATGTTGCCAAAAGATTACGTGCGCTTTCGCCTTACCGGAGAGCGCGCGACTGATATGGCGGATGCCTCCGGAACTCTGATGCTGGATGTTGCGAACCGGCGGTGGTCGAACGAGATGCTGGAGGCTGGCGAGATCGAACACAACTTGCTCCCTTCGCTTCACGAATCCACGGACGTCTGTGCCCAGGTATCCGCCATCGGCGCAAAAGCCACGGGACTTCACGAGGGAACTCCAGTTGTGGCCGGCGCGGGAGACCAGGCGGCAGGGGCGATCGGATTGGGAATCGTCACACCGGGCGCCGTCAGCGCAACAATCGGAACGTCTGGCGTAGTTTTCGCGGCCACCGATCGTCCGGCGCTCGACCGCCTCGGACGTCTGCACACATTTTGTCACGCGTTGCCCAGGCGCTGGCACGTGATGGGTGTAACACAAGCCGCCGGCCTCTCGCTACGCTGGTTCCGCGATCAGTTCGGGGCAGGGCGCGACGATGGGCGCGATCCGTATGAACGGTTGACCGACGAAGCGGCAACCGCTGAGCCGGGTTGCAACGGGCTCATCTGGACTCCCTATCTCATGGGAGAACGTACGCCGCATCTCGACTCGAATGTTCGTGGCGCACTTGTTGGGCTCACCGCTTCACATACTCGTGCGGACGTGGTTCGATCAATTCTCGAAGGTGTCGCCTTCAGCCTCAAAGACACGTTCCGTATTTTCGAAGAGATGAAGGTGCCGGTGAAGAACGTGCGCCTTGGCGGAGGAGGCGCTCGATCTGCTCTGTGGCGACAGATTCAGGCTGACATTTATGGTCACGAAGTCGAGATGGTTGACGCCGAAGAAGGGGCTGCGTTCGGTGCGTGCGTACTCGCTGGCGTTGGAGTTGGCATCTGGCCCTCCGTGGATGAGGTCTGCACATCCGTCATCGGCGTCGCGGAGCGAATTGCGCCGCGCGCCGAATTCGCTGTCAACCTCAACCAGAATTATGAGGCGTATCGCCGCGTATATGGTGCGACGCGCGAGATCATGGGCCGTTGACTTCCAACTCTTGATCTCGTGTACTCTTTGCTTAAGAAAGCAACCGAGCAACCCTCGCGGACATGGTAGATGAGTGACCAAAACCTTCGGAATTTCGGAAGTCTCCAGCGTCTCCGATTCCGTGCCTTGGTGGGATTCAACGCGCTTTCATAAAATCAGTTCTTCCACTGACGGCAGGCTAGAATTGCTACCGAAGCCGGCATCCGATGTGAACTAGTCGTCACACAGATTGCCACGCCGATGTTGGTATCGATAAGGAGTCAACGATGACGTTCCAGGCAAAATTCAGATTCACCGCGGCTGCCCTGTTGTTTGCGGCTTTTCCGCTTCGTTCGCAAGAGCGTCCCGAGATCACTGGCATCTCGCATCTGAGCGTGTATACCTCCGATCCGGCGAAGGCCGAACATTTTTATGTGCATGACCTCGGTGCAACACAGGCCGCGGATCCTCAGAACTCGGCCGGCGTTCGCTATTATTTCAACTCTATCCAGTTCATCGAAGTTTTGCCTGTTCCGCCGGCGCCCGTCTCCATCAACCGGCTCGATCACGTCGGGTTCAACACCGCGAACGCGGAAGGCCTGCGAAAGTATCTCGCGTATCATGGCGTCTCCGTGCCTGCCGCGGCAACCAAAGTCGCCGACGGAAGCCAATATTTCCAGGTTAGAGATCCGGAGGGAAACGCAGTCGAGTTCGTCGAACCGCCAGAGCACCCAGCCTCTGTGCCAGCCAACCTGCTCAGCAAGCACATCATTCACATCGGATACCTGGTTCACGATCCTACGGCTGAAGACGCCTTCTACCATACTCTGCTGGGCTTTCGTCCTTACTGGCATGGCGGCATGAAAGAAGGCGAGGTCGATTGGATCTCGCAGCAAGTCCCGAACGGCACCGATTGGATTGAATACATGGTGGGCAAGGGTTCAGAGAAAACTGGCATTCCGCCGTCGATGTCGCAGGAGACGCTCGGGGTTCTCGATCATTTTTCCTTGGGCGTGCAAAACATGGAAAAGGCGGTTACGTTGCTCTACGCAGAAGATCGCGTGAGCGCCAAGCATTCGCCGCCGCAGATCGGGCGTGATGGCAAGTGGCAGTTCAACATGTTCGATCCGGATGGCATTCGGGCGGAATTGATGGAGTTTCAGCCATTATTGAAACCTTGTTGCTCGCCTTTCCTGGCAGACAGCCCCAAGGATTAGCGCACACGTTGTGCGCCGCGGCTCAGCCAACCACCAGGCTGCAATCCGCCTCAAACCTTATGTGGACGAGTTTCCGACAAACGCCGCAGCGAACGAAGAGAAGACGTGAAAATGAAGGAAAGCAGATGTTGTGGAATGTGACAGCAGTCGGACGAGCGGTGCTGACGCTGGTGCTTGCCTCTGCGCTGCTTTTTTCACAAACCAAGCGTCCGTCCCTCATATCTGCTGCGTCGACTGAATTTCCGGTCATCATGCGGCAGCGCGTCGAAGCTGGTAGGACTCCGGTCGGCGCGAAGGTTCAGGCCAAACTCGCGGTCGCGACCATGACCGACGTGGGCGTGATTCCTCTAGACGCGATATTTTCCGGCGAGGTGATCGAATCGGCGGCGAAAACTCCTACAATGCCCTCCCGGTTGGCGATTCGCATTGATTCCGCGCAATGGAAAAGCGGTTCCGCCTCCGTCAAGGTTTATTTGACTTCCTGGTTTTATCCTCTGACCGCGATCACGCCTCGAAATCTCTCCAACAACCCCGAGGACGCGTCGCACAGCGACAGGACCTGGACCGGACCCGGCAACTACCCCATGCCGGGCAGTCCGGCGCCGCCGCCGAGATTTCCCACGAGCGATCCGGATAAAGATAAAGAGGACGGCCCCGTCCCTCCCGCGCCGTCTTCCAACATTTCGCAACACCGCGTGGTCATGAAAAACGTTGAAAGTGCGCGCAGCAGCGATGGCGCCGTGACGCTCACTTCCACGCGTTCCAACATCAAGCTGGATAAGACGACCACCTACGTTCTCGCCACAAGCGATGTTCTTCCGAAAAACTGACCGGCGAGAAGAACGAAAGCCTTCAGAAATACGCGCCTGCATGCGAAACTGTGCAGATGAAAGTCATCGCTGTCATACCGGCGCGGCTCGCCTCAACGCGTCTACCTCGTAAAATGCTGCGCGAAATTGCCGGGGTTCCATTGCTAGCTCACGTGTATCTGGGAGTCCGCAAATGTACCTCGCTTTCTGCAGTAATTGTCGCCACCGACTCCGACGAGATCAAAGATTTCTGCGAAGAGCAAGGTTTTGTCGTCCGCATTACTTCATCGGCGCACCGCTCGGGTACGGAACGCGTCCAGGAGATTTCGACGCTGATCTCCGCCGACGTCTACTTGAATATACAAGGGGATGAGCCCCTGACGCGGCCTGAACACATCGATACATTGATTGCAGTAATGCGGGGCGCGGAAGTTCAAGTGGGAACGCTGAATACGATTGCCGCAGAAGTCGATGTTGCCAATCCGAGCGCGGTCAAAGTAGTCACTGACATCAACGGGCGCGCACTTTATTTTTCCCGAGCGACGATACCACATGACCGGGATGGGGCGCATCCCCGTTACTATAAACATCTGGGTTTCTACGGATATCGCAAACAGGCGCTCGACAAGTTTGTGGGCTGGCCTGAATCCTCACTGGAGCGCAGCGAACGTCTGGAGCAGTTGCGCTTTTTGGAGAACGGCGTTCCGATTCACGTGGCTGAAAGTCCCTTTGATACGGTGGGAGTCGATACGGAAGAAGACTTACAGCGGGTAGAAGAAATTCTGAAGCTCAATTTATGATTTTGTAATCCGGTAATTTGCAAATTGAAATCATTCGCGACTCAGGACGATGGTTCCAGATTGCCAAATTACAAAATTACCAAATTTGCTGTTTAGTGTGATTTCGCCCACGCTTCAGCGGCGACTACCCTCCTTGCAATCGCTGGATGCGAGTGGAGCAGCCACTCCACCCAACGGGCCGGCGTCTTTTCAGAGAGGTTCTGATCCGCCAACTTGTTCATTGCCGAAATGAACGGTTCCACACTCGCCACGGACTGGAAGCAATAACGATCGGCCTGGCGTTCATTGAACCGGGAATACGCGTTCAGCGCCGGCATCAGCAGGAACGAGAGCACAGTCGCGACCAGGATCAGCAACGGCAGATTGGCGAAGTCGTGCATGGTCTCAAACATGTTCCGGCGCTCCACGGCGAAACGCAAAACCTCGTTGGCCAGCCAGAAACCAAAAAACGTAATCCCAGCCTGCACGAAGATACTTTTCAAAATGTGACGATGCACCTGATGTCCGAGTTCGTGGGCAAGAACGGCTTCGACTTCGTCATCTGAATAGTGATCGAGCAACGTGTCGGCAAGAATAATGCGGCGAGTGGCGCCGAGTCCGGTCAAAGCCGCATTCGCCTTCTTGCTTTTCTCTGAGAGATGCCACTTGTAAACGCCGCGCACCCTCGTTCCAGCGCGTTCGCTCAGCAGGATCAGGCGGCGCTTCAGTTCTTCGTTCTCCAGCGGTTCGAATTTATAGAAAATCGGAAACAGTACGACTGGCGCGAGTTGCGCGAGCAGCACGACGAGCCCTAGGAAGACGGCCCAGGCGATCAACCACCAGTGCTGCGGAGTCTCCCGCATGAGCATGTAGAGCAACTCGACCACAACCGTCGCCATAATCAGGCCGAGCAGAAAGCCTTTGCATTCATCCCACAGCCAGGAACGCAGCCTCTGGTTGGAGAGGTTATAGCGATGCTCAAGCCGAAACCCGTAGTATTCCAGCGGGCTGCCGATGGCCTTGGTGATCAACATCAGCATCAGCAAATAAAGAAAAACGGCAAAAGGATAATTCTGCGAAGCGCCGCGCTCCGCCACATCCCGCAACCACCCGGTCCATCCGAAGGCCAACAACGCAACCAGCAGAGCCAAGCCGAACGCGAAATCAGCAACGCCCAGCCACCGCTTTATGCGGTTGTAGCGGCGCGATTCCGGAGAATCGGCGAGAACCGGTGTAGTTTCTGCGGTGACCATGATTCGAAGATTGACCCTATCCTACCGCGTTCTGAGCCGGTTTTGCTTGCAACGAATGCCGCGAAGCGCCGCCTCGCCTGATGGACGCAGGAATGCGTCCATCCCTATGCCTGCCGGACAAATTGTTCACCCGCTTCGAGAATCTCTTCCACCAACTCAGGCGTAGCCGCTTCCGCATAACAGCGCAGCATCCGCTCGGTGCCCGAGGCTCGAAATAGTACCCACGCATCGGCCCCGTTTCCCTCTTTCGGAGCGTCGAGATAGAACTTCACTCCGTCGCGAGTCTCTTTGCGCAAGATGGCGTGGGCACCTAGCTTCGTCGTTTGCGCATCGCCGGCGCGTCGGACCGCGCCGTTCTTCATTTCGTCGGAAATATGCAAATCGCGGCGTCCATAGTAGTGTGGCCCGAATTCCCGCTGCAGATCGCCCACCAGTTGCCCTAAAGGTTTGCCTTCTTCCGCCATCACGTTTGCCAGCAACAGCGCGTTGAGGATCCCATCGCGCTCGGGAAGAAAACGGCCATATCCGATGCCCCCCGACTCTTCTCCGCCAATCAGGATTTCTTGCTTCATCATCAGGTCGGCAATGTATTTGAAGCCGATGGATGTCTCGTGGAGTTTGCGACCGTATTTCGCGGCGATGCGGTCCAGCATGCCGGTTGTGTTAAAGGCGCGGACAACGTCTCCCGGCCACTTCTTATAAACCAGCAACCAGTTCAACAGGACACACATACACTTGTGCGAATCGACGAAGCTGCCGTCTTCCGCGACCGCACCGATGCGGTCGGCGTCGCCATCGGTAACGAGTCCGGCCTGGCATTTCTCTTTGACCACCGTCTGCTGTAAGAGCGCTACGTGCGGAATGATCGGCTCGGGATTGATTCCCGGAAAAAGCGGATTCACTTCCTGACGAACCGCCACGTACCGAATACCGTTCGCATCGAAAATGTCCTTCAGAATTCCGCGTCCAGAGCCATACATCGAGTCGATGGCGAATTTCAAATTCGCTCGGCGGATAAGATCGAGGTCGGCGAACGCCGTAACGGCCTCGACATAAGCCGGCTTCAAATCCACTTCTTTGATCGCGGCGGGGGCCGGGTTTGCATCTGTTTTTTGCGAATCACTTGGTGCTTTGCTAGCCGACGCGGTCAAGGTCGCCAGTTCCTCTTCGATCGCCTTCATGATCGCGGGCGTCGCCGAGCCACCAAACTTTGCCTTGAACTTAACGCCATTCCAGTTCCATGGATTGTGACTCGACGTAACCATCACGCCGCCCGCCGCGCCAAGTTTCTTGACATTATAAGAAACCGTCGGCGTGGGCACATAATCATTGGCCAGCACGACGGGGATGCCAGCGTCGGCGATAATCTGCGCGACCATGCGAGCGGCACGATCGGAGGCAAACCGCGTGTCGTATCCGACCACCACGCCATGTGTGGGATCTTCGTGTTTCAGAACGTAGCTGGCAATCGCGGCGCCCACCAGGCGGACGTTATCAAACGTGAAATCGTCAGCAATGAGACCGCGCCAGCCGTCGGTACCGAATTTGATTTGAGTCATGGGATTATTTGGTCGCTCGCTCTTCGCCGTTCGTCGTTCGCAAAGGCGCCCCGCGAAGCGCAGGATTAAGCGCGAAGGTGGCGCAAAACGCGAATAGCCAACGACGATTAGCGGACCGCGAACGGCGCTTAAACCAACTTCTTCAGCTTCTTCTCATCCAAATGCTTCACGATCTTGCCGACATCTTGAGATCGGTCGAGAGTAGTGACCAGCAAAGCATCTTCTGTCTCGACAATCACCAGATTGCTGACTCCGACCAGCGCGACGAATTTGCCGGGCACGTGTACATAGTTGTTTTCCGCGTCTAAGGCAAAACTTCGTGCGAGCGGTAGTACGCTTTCCGCGTTCAATTTCGATTTCGCGGTATGGTGCTCATGCAGCGCTGTCCAGGATCCCAAATCGTTCCATCCAAAATCGGATGGCAAACAATAGATGCGGGATTGCGCCTCTCCTTTGGCTGAACGAGGTTCGAGCACCGCATAATCGATGCTGATGTTTTCACATTTCGGATAAAGCCGCCGAAAAGTGGCGGCGAATTTGCTAGTGCCGTAAGCGGCGGCGATTTTTTCGAGCAACGGCGCCGTTTTGGGCAGATGCTCCTGCAAAGCATTTGCCAACGTGTCGGCCCGCCACAAAAACATGCCGCTATTCCAATAAAAGTTTCCCTCCGCCACAAACCGTTTGGCGCGCTCCAGATCGGGCTTTTCGGTGAAACGACGCACTCTCAGCGAACCATCCTGAGCAGGAGCACCGGCCTCGATGTAGCCGTAGCCGGTTTCCGCGCGAGTCGGACGAATACCCAGCACAACGATATTTTCACCCGCGGCCGCAATCTCGATTCCTCGGCTCAGTGTTGCCCGGTACTGCGCGGGATCGGCGATGACATGGTCCGAAGGGAAGAGGCCGAGCACCGCATCGGGATCCTGCCGAAGCAAAAGAAATGCTGCCAGGCCGATCGCCGGAGCCGTGTTGCGTCCCACAGGCTCCGCGACGACTTGCTTCGCGGGAAAGCCCTTCATTTGTCCAAGGATCGCGGGACGCAGATCATCATTTGTGATAATCCAAAAACGCTTCGGCGCAGCCATCGGCGTCAGGCGCGCCACCGTCTGCTGGATCATCGTCTGCTTGCCGTCGAGAGCCAGAAGTTGCTTGGCGCGCCGCTTTCGACTCAAAGGCCAGAACCGCGTCCCGCGGCCGCCAGCCAGAATTACAGGATAGAAGTGTGGGCTTATCTTCACAGTTATATAGAGCCTAACATTCACGCCGTTCGCGGCCAAAGGCCCGAGTATTCGGACAAACAATTCGCTTAAGGGATTTGCGATTTGCAAGAACCACTTACATCCGCGTGGCCGGCTCCGATGGTGCCACTCCCGGTACGCTTGCCTTCAGGAATTCGATCTGCCACTGCGGCCGCACTGTGAATCCTTGCGTGACCGCTGGAATCACAACCGCGTCTCCCTTGGCCAGTGTTACGGGATCTCGCCCCTGCGCCTCCACGACTCCGCATCCCTCCACGGCGACCAGAATCTGCACGGAGGTTTTCCCGGAGTTCCCCGCGGCAGTCGAGAACACATGCGGCTCCTTCAGTTCGAAAAAATCGACTGAGAAGTAAGGTGCCGCAATCATGGACGATTGCCGGCTGTTGCCTCCGTGAATCGCGACCGGCGCGGGCCGAATCACTTTCCCGGACGCATTTTTCTCTTTCACCGATGCCAGCCCGCGTTCCAAATGAAGCGGACGTGGACGACCGTAGTCATACAGACGATAGGTGGTATCCGACTGCTGCTGCGTCTCGACGATCACTGCGCCCGGCCCCAGCGTGTGCACTGTGCCTCCAGCTACGTAAATCATCTCGCCCTGATAAACGTTAATCCAGTTGAGCAACTCTTCCGCGCGGTTTTCCTGGATCGACTGCTCGAATTCGCTGACCGTCGTACCCGGCTTTAGCCCTAGAGCAATCTTCGCCCCGGGCTTAGCATGGGCGACGTACCAGCATTCGGTCTTGCCCCAAGGCTCTCCGAAGCGTTGCGCCGTGGCGTCGTCGGGATGCACCTGGACGGACAGGTGCTCTTCCGGAAACAAAAACTTCAACAATAAAGGAAAGCGCCGGGGATCACGCGCCGCCGTGCCCACCAGCTCCGCGCCAAACGATTTGCTGAGATTCTCTAAAGAACGCTTTGCCAGCGGCCCGTTCGCGACGATGCAATTGTCGCCAGTAAGCCACGCCTCTCCAATCCGCTCGTTGAACTTGGCGTTTGGATAGATGGCGGAAAGATCAAGCGTCCCCCAGGGACGGGGGTCAAAGGCCGGCGACATTAGAAGTGGGTAAAGTTGGGTCATTCGGTCGAGCAGCGAAGTTAGAAGCTTACATCAACGGCAGGGGCGCTCGTAACTGTGCTGGTTGCGGATCTGCCTCACTTCAAGCTTGAAAATGTCACGTTCAAATATCGCGCACACTATGAACAGGACTCCAAATAAGATCGCTAATGGTCCGAATACCACTCCGCCCCACCCGTTCTGATAGAAGAGATAACCATGTCTGAGCGGAGCGAGACCAAACCCTATTGCGCTAACCCCAAGGGCGATGAAAATAACACGGCTGAATGCCCGCTTTGGGTCTGTGTTAAACATTTTGGCTTAAGAAAGAGCGGCAGCAAATTTACAGTTCGCCGAAGAACTTCCGCATGCGCTCCAGCATCTTGTCCAGGTTTTCCATCGAAGTCGCGTACGAAATTCGAACGTGCTCGGTCGTGCCAAAGCCTTCTCCGGCGACCGTCGCAACGTGCGCCTTGTGCAGCAATCCGCTCGCTATGTCCGCGCCTGAATTCATTCCGCTCTTGCCAAAAAATGCCGAGACGTTCGGATACGCATAAAACGCGCCTTCCGGCATGGTGCATTTCACGCCCGGAATCGCCCGCAATCCGCCGACAATATGGTCGCGCAGTTTGATGTATTCCGCGCGCATATCGGCTACACATTGCTGCGAACTATTTAGCGCCGCGACCGCTGCCTTCTGGACAATCGATGTCGGATTCGAAGTCGACTGGCTTTGCAGCTTCTGCACCGCTCCCACAACCGCCGCCGGACCGAGCGTATACCCCAGGCGCCATCCGGTCATAGCATAGGTCTTCGAGAGCGATCCCACGACCAGAAAACGGCCGCGAAACTCAGTCAGCGAGCCCACCGAAAAATTCTGGCCCGTGTAGTTCAGATAGACGTAGCATTCGTCAGAGATCACCCAGATGCCGCGCTCGTGCGCCAGGCGAACGACGGAAGTCATGTCCGCGGGACTCATCACCGCACCCGACGGGTTCGACGGCGAGTTCAGAATAATCAGCTTCGTCTTGGGCGTAATCAGCCGCTCGACCATATCCGCAGTCACTCGGAAGCCCTGCGACTCGTCCGCTTCGAGCAGCACGCAGTTGCCGCCAACGTAACGCACCATGTCTTTGAACGAGACCCAGTAGGGCACGGGCAAAATCACTTCGTCGCCATGATCCACCAGCACCGAGATCACATTAAACAGCGCGTGCTTGCCCCCCACAGAGGCGCAAGTCTCCTCGCGCTTGTAAGCCGAGCCGAAGTCGGCGGCGTGCCGATGAATGATCGCGTCTTTCAGTTCGACCGTGCCACCCACCGGCGTGTACTTCGAAAAATTGTTCTGGATGGCCGCAATGGCTGCGTCTTTCACATGCTGCGGCGTCGCAAAATGCGGCTCACCGGCCGTCGCATCGACGACATCAATTCCCTGCTGGCGCAGTTTTTCAGCCTCGGCAACGGCAGCCATGGTGGCGGAGGGTTCGATGCGATTGATGCGTTCTGTCAGACGGACGGGGTGAGTAACGGGTGCGGTTACGGTGCTCATGATCGGCTCGACTCAAACTTTCTTTTTTCTGGACTTGCTCTTCCGTTCGAACGGCACTTTCGGTTTAGAAACCATTTTGCCGCCTGGCGACGTCCCATCCTCGAACTTATGAGCCACATCCATTTTCTCACGAAGTTTTTGCGCGACCAGTTCCGGCACCAGGCAATCGATCGATCCTCCCAGTTGCGCTACTTCCCGCACCAGGCGCGAACTCAGGTAGGAATATTTCTCGGCGGGCATCATGAATATGGTTTCCAGCCCCGGTTGGAGTTTGCGATTCATCAGGGCCATCTGGAGCTCGTATTCGTAGTCGCTGATGGCGCGAATCCCGCGCAGCAGGACGCTCGCCTCGACTCGCAGGGCATAATCGACGGTTAGACCGTCAAATGTGTCGACCGAAACGTTCTCTAAACCCGCAGTCATTGCCTCCAGCATCTTGCGGCGGTCCGGAACGCTAAACAGCGGGTCTTTCTCGGGATTGCGGAGAATCGCAACCACGAGCTCGTCAAAGATCTTGCTGCCGCGCTCGATCAGGTCGAGGTGGCCGTTGGTCGGAGGATCGAACGATCCCGGATAAATGGCTTTAATGCGCTTCACAGGGCCTCGGCTGACGACAAGGTCAACGAAAGGAGGATTGTATGCGGCGCCGAGCGGGGATGGCAATTGAAAGCGTGATTGGATCAAAAGAGGAATGCCGAGCGTGGCCGCCGGGCAGGGCGTAACGTGCGACGGGAGCGGACTAGGATGTCCGCTCCCGTCTCAGCCCTATCTTCTGGCCGCTGGCACCTTTGCCGTCTCCGCAGAGGCAGTTGGCATCGTAGTGACCCGTCCGGTGGTTCCGGTAGCTTGCGCCGGAACCGCAGTGGGCGCCGGAGCAGCCGTGGATGGAATTAACCCCAGCGCTTTGCGCACTTCGGTGTCCAGTTTCGCCAGCGTGTCTTTGTTTTCTTGCAGGAAAGTGCGGGCATTCTCGCGTCCCTGCCCGATGCGCTCGCCTTTGTAGCTGAACCACGAACCCGACTTCTCCAGGATATTTTGGGCCACAGCGAGATCCAGCAGATCCCCTTCCCGGGAGATGCCTTGTCCATACAGAATGTCGAACTCAGCCTCGCGGAACGGCGCAGCCACTTTGTTCTTCACGATCTTCACACGGGTCCGCGACCCCGTGACCACGTCGCCCTCTTTAATCGCCGCAATGCGCCGGATGTCGATACGCACCGAAGAATAAAACTTCAGCGCGCGCCCGCCCGTAGTCGTTTCGGGATTGCCGAACATCACACCAATCTTTTCGCGAATCTGGTTGATAAAGATCAGGCAAGTACGCGACTTCGACACCGTGCCCGTGAGTTTGCGAAGCGCCTGCGACATCAGCCGCGCCTGCAAGCCCATGTGGCTGTCGCCCATTTCGCCGTCAAGTTCGGCTTTCGGAACGAGAGCGGCAACGGAATCGACAACCAGCACGTCGATGGAGTTCGAACGCACTAAAGCTTCTGTAATTTCAAGCGCCTGCTCGCCATAGTCGGGCTGCGAGACCAGCAAATTGTCGACATCGACGCCAAGTTTCTTCGCGTATCCCGGATCGAGCGCGTGCTCGGCATCGACGAAAGCCGCCATGCCCCCGCCTTTTTGTGCCTCGGCAATCACTTGCAGCGCGATGGTCGTTTTGCCCGACGATTCCGGCCCAAAGATCTCGACTACGCGGCCCCGCGGCACTCCGCCCACCCCTAACGCAGCATCGAACGAAATCGCCCCCGTCGAAATCACCGAGATCGGGACGATGGCTTCCTTCGAACCCAGCCGCATGATGGAACCCTTGCCAAACTGCTTCTCTATTTGGGCGAAGGCAAGTTCAATTGCCTTGCCCCGCTCGTTATTTCGGTCTTCTGCTCGGCTACGCTCGTCGGCCATGATAGCTGCTCCTGTTGTATGAATCTGAAATCCGGGTGCGAATGCTTCGTAGCCTACACCCACAGGCTGGGGCGTGAAGTGTTGGCTGTCACATCAGTTTTGGTCAGTTTAGCACGAAGCGAATAAAAGGCGAATTGTTTAGTTTATCGAAATGGTTCCCATTCACAGCACGAATCTAGCACGGAGGCGCGGGGACACGGAGCAAGTCAAAGCAAATTTCTACGGGCCCCCTGCGTTCTTCCGTACCTCCGTGGTGCAGAGTTTCTTGCTAGACTCGCCTCATGCAAGAAGTTGTGCAAAAAAGTAGTTCCGAAAGAGACGGAACCGTCGGCGGCCCGTCGCTTTACCTCGTCGCCACTCCGATCGGCAATCTCGAGGACATTACCCTCCGCGCTCTACGGGTGCTCAAAGAAGTCGACCTGATCGCCTGCGAAGACACCCGTCAGACTCTGAAATTGCTCAGCCATTACGGTATACAGACCCGTCTAGTCAGTTACCACGAACACAATGAAATGACGAAAGCCGCCGAACTGGTGGTCGATCTCGAAGGCGGCGCCAAGATCGCGCTCGTCACCGACGCGGGCATGCCCGGCATCTCCGACCCTGGATTTCGCCTGATTGCCCTCGCCATACGCCATCATGTGCCGGTCGTCCCAATTCCTGGAGCCTCGGCCTTTCTCGCCGCTTTGGTTGCCAGCGGCCTGCCCACCGATTCCTTCCGCTTCAGCGGATTCCTCCCCTCGAAGTCAGGCCAGCGTCGTAAGTTGCTCGAAAGCATCAAAGATTCTCCCCGGACGCAAGTCTTCTACGAAGCGCCGCATCGTCTGCTCGAGACGCTTGCCGATATTTCCGGGCTTCTAGGAGACGCCCGTCACGTGGTCGTCGCCCGCGAAGTCACCAAGTTGCACGAAGAATTCCTGCGTGGCAGTGCAAACGAAATTCTACGGGAGCTCAAATCCCGCGGCGACGTCAAAGGCGAAATCACCCTCCTGATCGCCAAAGCCGAGACCCAAGACCTGCGGCCGGAGACCTCAACGATCAGCGTCGCTCAACGGGTGCGCGAAATCATGGCCGAAGAGCAGGCTGACGAAAAAACCGCTCTGAAGAAAGTCGCCAAAGAACGAAGGATTGGAAAGAGCGAAGCGTATCGCGAGTGGCAGCAAAGCAAGTAACCGCCGCATTCCTACGTATTTCTAACTATTTTCCCGCTAGCTCTTTCTTCACCGCTTCGCTCACCACTTTTCCATCCACACGCATGCCACCCGCAGCGAAACGGGCCATCGCGGCCTTCATGACAGTCCCCATATCTTTCATCCCCGGGGGCGGCGTCATTTCGGCAATCGCCGAGCGCACTCCGGCGAGAATCTCTTCGTCTCCCGCCGCCTTCGGAAGATACGTTTCGATGATCTTGATTTCCGCGGCTTCTTTGTCAGCCATTTCCTGCCGGCCGCCCTTGGTAAACTGCTCGATCGAATCCTTGCGCTGTTTGATCAGCGTCGAAAGAATCTGCTGCGATTCCTTGTCGTCGAGCGGAGCCATCTTTTCGACTTCCTTGTTCTTGAGCGCACTCTTGACCATCCGCAGGGTCGATAACCGCTGCTCTTCACGGGCCTTCATGGCCGTCACGATGTCTTTCTGAATTTGGTCGATTAGGGGCATTCCCGGATTATAGAACGCGGCGCGCACGAATTTTTAGCGGCTCCAGCCGGGCAGCATTTCAAAAACGCTGCCCCGCCCCTCAACTTTTTGAGTTTGAGCGAATCCGCGGCAAAATCTAGAGTTGTGCCATCCATCGAAAGGGTTTTGACATCCAAATCTCCCCATGATTCTACGGTTGGGTTACCACATGGAGTTCTATCTTCCGGGCCCGGCGACGATCGTAACCTCGCTGAACGTTCACCCTTCACGTGCGGCCGATCTACGCGAACCAGACGAGTTGCGCGTCGAGCCGGCAACCAAGGTCGAGACCTTCATCGACAGTTTCGGAAATCGCTGCACTCGCTTTGTCGCCCCCGCGGGTCTGCTGCGACTCTCGAACTCGACTTCGATCAACGACACGGGACTTCCCGACGCCGTTAACACTTCCGCTCGCGAACTCCCCGTCAATGAATTGCCCCACGACGCCCTGCGCTACCTCTACAACAGTCGCTACTGCGAGGTTGACCGGTTTTCGATGATCGCGCTGGAGCTGTTCGGCTCCACCGCTCCCGGATGGTCGCGCGTGCAGGCAGTTTGCGATTGGGTCCACTCCAAAATCACCTTCGGGTACCAATACGCCCGCTCCACAAAAAGCGCTTTGGATGTCTTTACAGAGCGTTTGGGCGTATGCCGCGACTTCCAGCATCTGGCCGTGACCCTGTGCCGCGCCCTGAACATTCCGGCACGCTACGCTACCGGATACCTGGGCGATATCGGCGTTCCCATTTCCCCCGATCCCATGGATTTCAGTGCTTGGTTCGAGGTGTATCTCGAAGACCGCTGGTGGACTTTTGACGCCCGCCACAATCGTCCTCGTATCGGCCGTGTGCTCATGGCGACCGGACGAGACGCCTCAGACGTCGCCATCACCACCTCATTCGGAATCGCCAACCTGAAGTATTTTTCAGTAGTCACCGAAGAACAGCAAACATAACCCAGATCGCGCAGCGCTCGGCGCATCTCGACGTCTCGGTTTTGCGAATCCGCTGTCTTCCACTATCCTGATTTTTGGGCGCCTCAGGCATTCCTGAGTGCCCAATCCCATGCTTAAGAAAAACAGACTCTTCACGCCCGGCCCTACCCCTCTTCTTCCCGCCGCTCAGACGGCGATGGCGTCTTACGGTACGCACCACCGCACCGCCGAGTTTCGCGCTCTATTCAAGAGCGTTCTTGCCGATGTGCAGGAATTCATCGGGACGAAGAATGACGTCTTGGTGCTCAGTTCATCCGGCACCGGTTTCATGGAAGCCTCGATCTCGAATCTGACCTCTCCGGGCGACCGTGTCTTAGTGTTGACCGCCGGCAAATTCGGTGAGCGCTGGGCGTCGCTTGCGAAGGCTTTCGGCTGCGTGACCGAGACGGTCTCAGCTCCCTACGGCGAGACCTTTTCGCTGGACGAAATCCGGCTTCAGCTGTCGCCGAACGTTCGCTGCGTCTATGTACAGGCAACCGAAAGCTCAACCGGGGCGCGCCATGACATTGAGGGGATCGCGAAGTTGGTTCGCGCCTTGCCCGACACTCTTTTCGTCGTCGACGCCATAACCGGTCTAGGGACATCGCGCCTCGACGTGGACGCCTGGGGCATCGACCTCATCATCGGCGGCTCCCAAAAAGCGCTGATGATTCCTCCCGGATTGGCCTACGGTTCCATCAGCGAGCGCGCCTGGCAGCGCATGGAAAGCACCACTTCTCCCCGGTTTTATTTCGACCTGCGCAAGGAACGTAAGTCGGCGGCCAAGGCCGAGACGGCTTATACCCCCGCCACATCCTTGTTTGCAGGACTCGCCGCAGCCTTCGACTACATCCGCCAAATGGGCAACGGCAATCTCGCCGCGGGCCGCGATGCTCTCGTCGCGAATGCCGAAATGTGCGCAGCGATGACTCGTGCTGGCGTGCAAGCCTTGGAACTCAAATTGTTCGCTCCAGGCTCTCCCGCCAGCGCCCTGACCGCCGTGGCCGCCCCGCCGGGCGCGGATTCCACGACGATCTGCAAGCATTTTCGCGACCAATTTGGCGCCGTGGTCGCCAACGGCCAGGCCGAGATGAAGGGGCAATTATTCCGCATCGCCCACATCGGCTACTACGACTACCTCGACACGATCGGCGTATTAGCCGCACTCGAGCACGTCATCGCCGCAACCACCGGCATTCCAGTTGAATTTGGATCTGCAGTGCGCGCCGCCCAGAAAACCTACGCAGAATGTCAGGGGTGAGGGCAGAGGTAAAAGGTAACAAGCAATCTGACTTCTGACTTGCTTTACTACGAGTCAAGCGCTTCCCGCCGCAGTTTGCGGCTCTCCGCCAAAAGCGACATGGAGTGCATCAGATTTTGCAGCGTGACAATACCGACAAGATGCTGTTCGTCGACCACCGGGATGATGCTCAGATTGCGCGACGATAGCTTGCGAAATGCAGAGGCAAGCGATTCCTGCTTGGCGGCCACTTCGAAAATGCGATTCATGATCGCCTGCACGTAGCCGTTCCCTTCGGCGCGCAGCGCTTCCAGAATCTTCTGCCGCGAGACCACTCCCACCATATCGCTGCCGCGCACAACCGGAAAATCGTCCTGCAAGGTGTGTACTGACTTTTCCAGCGCGTCTTCCAGAGTGTCCGCGGGAGACAGCGTAGCAAAATCCGTCAGCATGATCTCTTCCAGCCGCACACTTTGCAACACCGACTGAAAAATTGCGGACCGCTCTTCCAGTTGCGCTCCAGCCCATAAAAAGAAGCCGATCATCATCAGCCAATAACCGTCCCACCTCGTCTCGGCGCGCGTGCTCATCAGCACTCCCAGCATGATCATCAGAATGGAAAATACGTTGCCGATACTTACCGCGCGCTGGGTCGCTCGCATCATATCCACGCGCCGAGAAAACAGAGCCCGCAGAACCCTTCCCCCGTCCATCGGGTACGCCGGCAGCAGGTTGAACAAACCGAGATAAACGTTCGCCCAGACAATACTGCGCAAGAGGGCGCTTGAATCCAGGAGCGGCCTCGCGGTCAGCGAGAAATTGGGGATCGCCGCCAAGAGCGACAAAGCGGCTACTCCGGCGATGAAAAGATTGACCAGCGGCCCTGCAACAGCCACGCGAATATCGCGTTTCCAGCCATCAACCGGATCAGGAACGACATGTGCTTCATCAAAAATCGTAACGCCGCCAATCGGTAGCAGCACGATGCCCTTCGCGGGAATGCCCGAGCCGCGTGCTACCAAAGCGTGCCCCAGTTCGTGAAAAACCACGCTCCCAAAGATAATGCCGACAAGGCCCAATATCCGCACCGCGATGTTCGGATCCGCCGTAGTGGCGGCCGTGCTGAGCAAGAAAATCAGCAGAAACACGAACGTCAAATGGACGCGGATTTCGATTCCGAAGAGACGTCCGATCGGGATGGACCAGCTACGCATCGACATGCCTATCAGTATTCTATCTACTTAGACACCGATTGACCCCCGCGGAGATGCGCAGACGAAAATCGAAAGGGCTGGCACGGCTGGCGAACCAGCCGCTCTCGAAATGCAGAAAACGCTATGATCACGAAGAGCCTATGCGGATCATTGCCGGAGAGTACCGACGCCGCACCTTGAAATCACTGCCAGGAGTCGAAATCCGCCCCACTTCCGATCGGCTGCGCGAGACTTTGTTCAACGTGCTGTGCTCAGGAAATCCCGAAGCCCTCGCCGGTTCGGCCTGGATCGATTTGTACGCCGGAACCGGTGCAATCGGAATCGAGGCGCTAAGCCGCGGGGCCCGCATGGTCCATTTCGTCGAGTCCTCCAAAGCGGCCTCCGACCTGATTGCCGCCAACCTCAAATCGCTCGGCATCACGACCGGATTCCAGATTGTTCGCTCCGAAGTGCTCAAAGCTCTGCGCCAATTGGACGCGGCAGGCAACGCCGCCGATATCTTATTCCTCGACCCTCCCTACTCGATGGAAGAGGAATATTCAAAGACGCTTTCGGCCCTAGCCAGTTCGCAACTCGTCCACGAGCGGACTCTCGTGATTGCCGAGCACCAAAAGCGTTTCGATCCTGGAGAAGCTTTCGCCGAATTGCGCCGCTACCGCAAGCTGAACCAAGGAGACGCCGCTCTCAGCTTCTACCGGCTCGCGTCCTGAGCCCCGTTATTGTCATCGCGAACGAAGTGAGGGACGCGCAGTTGTCGTTATAATCGAAGCGCATGGCTAATTTTCCCCCAGTTGACGAACAACTGGCTTACCTCAAGAAGGGCACAGCGGAGATCGTTAAGGAATCCGAATTGCGCTCGAAGCTCGAGCGCTCGTTCGCCTCCGGCAAGCCGCTTCGCGTGAAAGCCGGCTTTGACCCAACTGCCCCCGATCTGCACCTTGGGCACACCGTGCTCCTGCGCAAGCTCAAGCATTTTCAGGATTTAGGCCACACCGTCATTTTCCTGATCGGTGATTTCACCGGCATGATCGGCGACCCTACTGGGCGCTCTGCAACCCGGCCTCCGCTGACCCGCGAGCAGATCGTGGAAAATGCAGAGACTTACAAGGCTCAGGTATTCCGCATCCTCAGCACCGAAAAAACCGTGGTCGATTTCAACAGCCGCTGGTTCTCGAAGTTCTCGGCGGAAGACTTTATTCGCCTGGCCGCGAAATACACCGTCTCGCAGATGCTGGAACGCGAAGACTTTCACAAACGTTTCCACGACGAAAAGCCGATCGCCATGCATGAACTCCTCTATCCGCTCGCCCAGGGATACGACTCGGTGGCGCTCGAGGCCGACGTCGAACTCGGAGGCACCGATCAAAAATTCAATCTGCTCGTCGGACGCGAACTGCAGCGCGCCTACGGACAAGAATCGCAAATCGTCCTGACCATGCCGATTCTTGAAGGCCTCGACGGCGTCAACAAAATGTCGAAATCACTCGGCAACGCGATCGGCATTCACGAGCCACCGCTCGAGATGTACGGCAAAGTCATGTCGATCTCAGACGAGATGATGTGGCGCTACTACGAATTGCTGACCGATGTTCGCGTCGGGCAGATCGCAGCTATGAAAGCCGATGTCACCAACGGCACCTCGCATCCCATGGCGTTAAAAAAAGAGCTGGCGCGCTCCATCGTCGCCGATTTCCACTCCTCAGAAGCCGCAGCAAAGGCGGCGGAGGATTGGGCGAAGCAGTTTCAAGACGATCAGGTTCCAGAAGAAATCGAAGTTGCTCCGGTTTCTTTCGCTGAGGTTGTGAATCGCGAGGGAGACGGCATGCGACTCGCGAAAGTTCTGGTCAAGATCGGATTCTCAGCCTCCACCACCGAGGCGGATCGAAAAATAAAAGAAGGTGCAGTCAGCGTCGACGGCGTGAAGACGATCACTCCGATCGTCAAAGCTCACGCAGGCGCAAGTTTGACCCTCCGGCTCGGGCGCAAAATCAAGAAAGTGCATTTAGTGTGATTCTCGAGTCCGCCACCGCTATCACCATATGAAACTACAATTACCCGCTGGACAATTTCACGCCTATCTTTTCGATTGCGACGGCACCATCGCCGACTCTATGCCGCTGCATTACCTGGCATGGAAAGAGGCTCTTTCCGAAGTGGGCTGCGAATTTTCGGAAGAGCTCTTCTATGCCTGGGGTGGCATGTCGGTCGCTGAGATCATCGACACGCTCAACCACGAACGCGGCTTAAAGATGCCTGTCGCGGATGTGGCTCAACGAAAAGAGCAGTTGTACTACGACCATTTGCCTCAACTGCAGGCTGTTCCAGAGGTTCTCGAACACATCAACCTCGGCCATGGCGAAATTCCCTTTGCGGTTGTCTCGGGAAGCACTCGCGAATCGGTCACCGCATCCCTCAGCGCGCTCCAGCTTCTCGACCGCTTCGACGCGCTCATTTGTGCAGGAGACTACGAGAAGAGCAAGCCCGATCCTGAACCGTTCCTGATCGCTGCGAAGCGCCTGGGCGTAGAGCCCCAAGCTTGCTTGGTCTTCGAAGATTCGGATATGGGTATTCAAGCCGCAACCGCTGCCGGGATGGCTTCAGTCAAGATTCTTCAGCCCTGGCAACGATCACCAGCGCGCTAGGAAGCTGCTCAGAACGTCTTTTCGCCGAGCGCTGCTTGTCGCCCGTTCGTCGCAACTCCGTTGTCACACTTCGCGCAACAATGCCGGAGTCATCTTGTGCCACTCCGTGGCCTGTTCATAAGCCTGAGCCGCCTGCAGCAGTACAATTCCATGCCGCTGCGCGGCTGCCAATTGCAGGCCAATCGGCAGACTCTCTTTTGTGAATCCGCAGGGGATCGACATGGTCGGAATTCCCCAGACGTTGAATGGGCGCGTATTGCGCAACATCAACAACTCTTGCGGGCGAAGATCTTCCGGATGCTTTCGCAGATCTTCGATCAGCGGCGGCGGAATCGGAGTCGTCGGCGTCACCAGCACATCCACTTCGTCGAACACTTTGCGAATCTGCTCGCGACTTGCCTCAAGTTCCCGGCGGGCACGCAAAATCTCGCCGCTGGAAATATTCGCTCCAGCCTGCAGCCGCGCTAAAGTCGCAGGTTGATAGAGCTCCGGCGAATCGTCGATAAAGATCTTGTGGTACGCATACGCCTCGGCGTTTGACAGCGTGCGATCCGTCGAAACCTCCAGCTTGACCTCGCGAATCCGGGCATTCAGATTGCGAAAAACGTCGATTGCCGCTTCGGTTGCGGCCGCAATGTCCGGATGCAAGTCATCGAAGAAAAAGTCGCGCGGCACGCCGACCCGCACATTCGCGGGTAATTCGTCAAAAGCGGAGATGAAACTTGGCTCCAGGCAAGGCCCTGTCGATTCATGCCCTGTCATGACCTGCATCATCAAGGCCGCGTCATATACGGAATGGGTGATCGGTCCGACGTGATCATAAGAGGCTGCCAAGGGAATGATTCCGCGAACACTCACGCGACCGTAGCTTGGTTTCAGTCCCACCACTCCGCAATATGCTGCGGGTAAGCGAACCGAGCCTGCCGTGTCGGTGCCCACGGCCGCGAAGCCCAGGATAGCGGCAACGCTCGCAGCCGAGCCTCCTGATGAACCTCCGGCAATGCGTTTCGTGTCCCACGGATTGCGGACCTCTCCAAACCCACTGATCATCGAACTGCCGCCGTAGGCGAACTCGTGCATGTTCTGCTTGCCCAGAATAATGGCTCCGCCGGCGCGCAGGTAACGAACCACCTCGGCATCTTCGGTGGGAACCCGATCTTTGAATCGCGCACTGCCGGCGGTAGTGCGCATGCCCTCGGTATCGATAATGTCTTTCAGTCCGATGGGTATGCCGTGCAGCGGCCCGAGATAATGGCCGCGATAGATCTCTCGCTCCGCGAGCCTCGCACGCTGCAGCGCGGACTCAGCACTCACCGTGATATACGCATTGAGCTCTGGATTCAGCCTGTCAATTCGCTCCAGGCACTCGTGAGTGAGTTCCACCGGAGAAATGGATCGATCGCGCAACTTTCGGCTCAGATCGCAAATTGTAGAGAGCATGGAATCCTCGGGCCTGCGTTCTACTTCAACTCTAAAACGATACTCCCAACCAAACTAGATTGCTGTACTGGAACGCCGTGCAGCGCGCCTGGCAAACCACTTCACGACCACATAAACCACCGGCCCGGCCGCGAGCGCCCACGGCCCCCATCGCAGCGCAATAGGAGGGCTGTAACGAACGGCAACGTAGCTCATCGCAACGGGCATGGCTACAACATAGAGCAGTCCGGGATTGCCACCAGGGATGCGGAACGCTCGGGGCAAATCCGGCCTCTTTCGGCGCAATCCCCAGGCCGAGAGAACCGTCATAACCGTCGTAGCGGCCCGCAGCCACACATAGATGCTGATCAGTTCTCCAAGGGAATGCAGCGCCAGGGATGCGTAGATTGCCGCCGAGATCAAGATGGCCACCCACGGCGTGCCGTAGCGCGGATGCCGTTGTGTCAGGAAGGGCGGCAGGTAGCCATCTTCGGCGAGCGCGAATGGCATGGGAGTCGCTGTCAGCATCGTGCTGTTGAGCAGCGCGGCGTTCCCAATCATAGCGGCGACCGTCATCAAATGACCAAGCCACGGACCCCCGATGAGGAAAGCCGCCGTAGAAAAGTAGCCGTCCTTCCACGCAGTCCAGTCACCAAGCGCCGCCAGCCCCGCGAAGGTTGGCAAAAAATAGGTCGCGATGGACAACGGAACCACCAGGGCGAGCGCACGCGGATAAGCACGCTGCGGGTTCTCAACATCCCCGGCGACGCTCGAGACTTGCTCGTAGCCCGAGTAAAGCCAGATCGCGAGTGCCAGACCGACTCCAAAGACCTTGGAGAATGGCTGGTTCGGTGGCACCATCGGCACAAAGGGATTGTGATGCCACTTCGCGAGTCCAATCACGACCAGTGCAATCACAGGAATGAACATGAACAACTCGAAGAGAGTTGCCACCTTGCCGACCATCTGGATGCCGAGAATATTGACCCATGTGATGACGGCGATCAGAGCGAACGATACCAGCCAGTGCTTCCAACCCACAATGTCCGGGAAATAATACGTCAGGTAGTCGGTGAAGAGCACCGCATACGAGCCTCCGAGAAGAAAAGACGCCGACCAGTTCCACCACCCCGCAAGAAATCCCCAGAAGTCTCCGAACGCGGCGCGCGTCCAGCGATAGAACCCGCCTTCGACGGGCATCGCAGTGGTCAGTTCCGCGGAAACCAGCGATACGGGAATGCTGAGGAAGAGAGGAATCAGTAGCAGATACAACAAGGTCATCCCCGGACCGCTCGTCGTGACCATGCCTTCCAGTCCGAAGGGACCGCCCGTCGTGTAAGAAAACATCACGAAGACAAAATAGAAAAAGCCAGCCTTGCGGACCGTAGCAGCCGTGGATGAGTTCGGAGCCTTCACAATAGTTTTAGCGAAGAAGCTGGATTCGCGAACGTAGGAGGCCGCTAAACATGGCGGCTAGTGTACAGGAATAACGAAGAACATCGCCGCAGATCCAGATCTGAGAAGATCGAAGGCAGAAGGATCAGCGCCTGAAACAGTCAGCCGCTTCGCTAGCCGGTCGCCGACGACGCCGAACGCCGGCACAGCGCGACCACCGTATCGAGCGCATCCCGGGTGATAAATGTGACGGCATCGTGAACGGCGCTTTCGGAAAGTTCGGTCGAAGTGCCGATCAGGTTCATCATCATTCGTATTCGAGTTCCACCGTTGAGGTCCGGACCAAACGAAACGTGTTGCTCCGCTGTAACGCCGAGAGCGTGGTTAAGCAAAAAAACCGCGCGCGGCGCGCTAATCGAGGTCACCACGGCAGAAATCGTCGCCTCAACCGGATGAGAAACAACATATCGTACGCGGCTGCCGACTTGCCAAGGCTCACCCTGGATCCACGCAGCCTCCGTATAAATGCCGCGGTGAAGCAAGCGTTCAAAATCCTGAAAAGCCCGAAACGCTGCGTCTACCGATACCGGAACCGTTACCGAGTAGTCGATGCGAGGCAGCATGGGAAAAGTACCTTCGGCGGCGCCGATTATGCGGCGCCCAGCGCGAGCGGAAGAGAAGTTTGTACACCTGCATCCTCGAGATCAAGCAGTTTGCGTTTAAGATCGAGCCCTCCACCGTATCCGCAAAGCGCTCCGCTCGACGCAATGACACGGTGGCATGGCACTACGATGGCAATCGGATTCCGGTTATTCGCCATTCCCACCGCGCGGTAGGCTTGCGCGTGACCGATCGCCTGCGCGATCTCCCGATAGCTCCGCGTCTCTCCGTAGGGAATATCAAGCAAAGCGCGCCAGCACGCCAGCTGAAAATCCGTTCCGCGGAGATCGAGTGGCATGGAAAACTCGCGCCGCTCTCCCGCAAAATATTCTTCAAGCTCGCGGAGATACGGAACCAGATCCACATTCGATTCCCGCAACTGGATGGTAGACGAGGCCGGCTTCTGCATCCGCCCTTCAAATTCGAGCCGCACTAACCCTTTGCTCGACGCGGCGAGAAACAGCGGGCCCGCCATCGATTGAGTTCGGCAAAAGGACAAAGCTTCCATAACGGCTTGGAGAATAACACGAATCTTTCCCCGCTTGCGCGGAAGTCCACGCAAGCGAGCCTCTATAGCTTCGCACCATTCCGCCGCCAATAAAAAAGCCTCCCGTTTTCACGAGAGGCTTTCCAGGGGAAGGTACACCGTAACTATTGTTGGGGTTGGGTCGTTGTAGCCGCCGGAGTACCCGCCGACGAAAGTTGCTCCAGATTGTTCTTCAGCAGGCTGATTTCGACGCGTCCACCGGTGATACGCTTCGGCTTCGCTTCGCCCTCTGTTGCTGTGCTCGGCAAAGGAGCATTCCCCATGCCCACCAGATAAATCCGATAAATTGGAATGTCATGGTTCAGCGCCAGATAGCGCACGACCGACTCGGCCATCTTCTGCGAGTTCGCAATCGCAACCTGTCCATGACCGGACGAGAAGCCCTGCACTTCGACGACGTAGCCGCGCTGACTCTTCAACGGCGTGGCCATTTCATCCAGCGCGTTCTTTGCATTCTGGCTCAACACGGTTTGTCCCGGCTTGAACAGGATTTCGGTCTGTGTCGTCGGCTGGTACTGGTCGATGTTGGTAACGACCTGCTCGACCGTATTCAGGCGAGTGTGCGCGTCTTGCGCGGTCTGCTGCGCGGCCTGCGCCTTGTTGCCAGCATCGATCGCATGCTGATCCGCTTCGTTCGCCTTCGCTGAGGCAAGCTGAATGCCTTGCTGCGCGCGTGCGTCGGTGTCTTTGATCGCCTTGCTGTTCGAAGCGGTCAACTCATCGAGTTCGTTGATGCGATCGCGAATCGGCTGGGTCTGGCGCGCAACGTATTTCTTGCGCGCGAATGGATTCATGTGTCCCCAGAATCCCTCGCGCGTTTCTGGCTGCAAGGGATCTTTTCCGGTCGCCGTGTCGCCTTTCGCGCCGCTCTGCGACATCGTCGAAGACGATTGCGAAGCAGCCGGTTGAGCTTGACCAGAATTGTCTTGTGCGAGAGCCGGCAGGGTCAGAGCGCCAGCCAGCAACAGACCGAAGATCATGCGATTTTTCATTTTCAACTTTCCTCCAAGTGAGGAGTGGGGAGCCACTCCAGGCGCTAAGCGCGCGATTTGACTGCGTCTCTCTACCTTCCAAAACCATCAAAAAATCGTGGATACGGGCAAAATGCCATGCAACGAATGGCCCTTTAAAATTGAGGCCGCGACTGCCAGCCACTCCCTTTACTAACAGTTTGGGTGCCAAATGGCGCGCTATCGGTTGCTTTTAATAAGTACTTTAGATTCAATGCAATACTCCATAGTCTCTCATCTTGCAAGTGGCCTTGCCAGCGGTAATTTTGGCGGGAACCGATATAAAAACTGCCTGCAAATCTTTTTCTCCCGAAACACAGCCACAAAAAAATCGACCGAAAGTTCTCGTGGAACATCCCACTACAATATGCGAATAAAGACTCTCCCACTCTCCCTTTTGCCGCCTCGGCTCTCCGCGCTTGCCTGTGTACTGGCGCTTCTAGCGTCCGCGAATCTCGTCCACGCCGAAAAAACTCCCTTCGATCTTTCGCAACTGAAGGCACCCGCCGGATTTCACATCTCCGTTTTCGCCGACAATATCGACGGCGCGCGCATGTTGATCTTCTCTCCCGGCGGCGTGCTCTTGGTAAGCGAATCGGGAGAAGGCAAAGTAGTTGCGCTTGCCGATCCCAAAAACTCAGGCAAGGCCGAGCGCACCGTGGATGTTCTCAGTGGACTCAACGAACCTCATGGCCTCGCGTTTTATCAAGGAAAGCTCTACGTCGCTGAGAACGACAAGATTCGGTCTTACGATTGGGACGAGAAGAATCTGCGCGCCACCAATCCCAAGAAACTCGCCGATCTGCCGACCGGCGGCGGGCATTCCACCCGCAGCATTTTGTTCCACGGCGACAAAATGTATATCTCGGCGGGATCGAGTTGCAACGTGTGCATCGAAAAAGATCAGCGGCGGGCCACTGTGATGGAATTCAATCCCGATGGTACTGGACAGAAAATCTTCGCCAAAGGCTTGCGTAACGCGGTCGGTATAGCGCTCAATCCGAAGACCGATACGGTGTGGGTCACAGTCAATGGCCGCGATTGGTTGGGCGATGATCTTCCGCCCGAGACCATCTACGACCTTGGCAAAAACGGAGGCGATGCCGGCTGGCCTTATTGCTACGGCGACCGCGTGCCCGATTCAAACTTCACCAAGCCTGGCGACGATCGCTGCAACAGCGTGCTTGAGCCGAAGGTCCAAATGCAGGCGCACTCCGCTCCGCTTGGACTTGCATTTTATGAAGGAACGCAATTTCCCGCCGAATACCAGAACAACATCTTTCTTGCATTTCACGGGTCGTGGAATCGCAGCATTCCGACCGGCTACAAAGTGGTTCGCGTGAAACTCGACGCCAACGGCCAACCCCAGGGCGGCGCCCAGGATTTCATCACCGGCTTCATCGCGCCAGGCGAAACCAAGAAAGGCCGCTGGATGGGCCGACCGGTGGGCGTTGTCTTCGGCAGCGATGGGTCGATGTACGTGAGCGATGACGCGGCGAACGTGGTGTACCGGATTACTTACACAAAGTAGCTCGAACCCGCTTCAAATTGTCATCCCGAGCGCAGCGAGGGACCCCTACCTGTTCCCAAAATGTGTGCGGGGAGAAGCTGTTCCAAGCTGCGCTCGGATTACTAAATTCGAAGCGGCCAATCACGAACTGCAGTACTTCTCATATTGCTGGTAGATAAACGGGTCCGTCATCCCGGCAATGTAGTCGCAAATCACACGTTGCAGAGGTTCTTCCGCTGCTTTCTCTCGATAGTTGCGCGGCAAGTCGTCCGGCTCTTCCATCCAGTGCGCAAAGAGCTCTGCCGTGATGCGCTCGGCGTCTTCTTTCTCTCCTTCAAGCGCAGGACTGTAATAAAGATTCTCGTAGAGAAAACTTTTCAGCTGCCGGCGCTCCTCTTCAACCACCGGACTGAAAGCCGCCAGACGCTCCACATGGCGGCGAACGTCTTCCACCGACCGCGCGCCAGCGCCTTGGATCCGCTGCGCCGTGCTCGTAATCAAGTCTCCGACAAAAGCGTCGAAGATGCTCTTCAGTGCCTCGTTAAAAACCAGCTTCTCCGCGGCATCAGGATATCGGTGCCTGGCCTCGTCATAGTGGCGCGCAAACATGTCGACGCCTTCCGCAATCTGCTCGACAGTCAGCAGATGCGCCTCATAACCATCGTCTAAATCCGCGGTGTTGTAAGCGATTTCGTCAGTCAGGTCGATCAGTTGCGCTTCGAGCGGCGGTAATTTGTCAAGCTGATATTCAGCGAGTTCAGGATGAGCCTCGACCGTGTAATCGCGCGAGTGCTTAATAATTCCCTCGCGGACTTCGAAGGTAAGATTCAGTCCGCGAAACGCCGCATAACGAATTTCGAAATCCTCGACAATGCGCAGAGCATGGAGGTTGTGATCGAACGAAAACCCGTGCTGCCGCATGGCCGTGTCCAGAGCTTTCTCTCCCGAGTGCCCAAACGGCGGATGCCCGAGATCATGCACCAGGGCCAGCGCCTCAACCAAATCGGTATTCAACCCGAGTTGCGCAGCGATCGTTCGCGAGATCTGCGTGACCTCAATCGTATGCGTCAGCCGGTTGCGGAAGTGATCAGAGTAGCGGCGCGTGAAGACTTGCGTCTTCGCTTCCAGACGGCGAAACGCGCGCGCGTGGACGACACGATCGCGGTCACGCTGAAAGTCATTGCGATAGGGATGCGGCGGCTCGGGAAAGCGGCGCCCGCGAGAGTCTTCAACGCGTACCGCGTAATCGGCCAGCATGAAAAGAGTTTAGCAGCGTCTTCGGCTGCTGGTTTCGGCAAGTTTTTTACCGCCGAGACGCAGAGGTAGCCCAGCAAATCTTTGCAGTACAGATCCCTTGGAGTTTAGAAAGCCAAAAAGGTTTTCTCCGCGCTCTCGGAGTCTCGGCGGTGAAAATGCTTTACTACTTCGCGCCCTCTTCCCGGGCCAATTTCATCTTCGCGGAATCTAGTTTCTTCTGTACCCGCGCCTGGTCTGCCGGATCGACTTCCGCCGCGATCGTCCGGTTCCACTCTGTCAGCGCGCGTTCCCAGTTAGTAGCAGCGAGCTTCAACCGTCCCGTTTTCTGATAAAGGTCGCCGAGATGATCGTGCACCGTGGGATCGGTGTTGATTTTCTGCGAAGCCTTCAACAGGTTGTCCTCTGCCTGCTCGTACTTCCCGAGGCGGAAATACGCCCAGCCAAGTGAATCCAGATACGCTCCATTTGCTGGATCAAGATCGACGGCGCGCTTGATATAGCTAAGCGCCTCTTCCAGCTTCATGTTCTGATCCGCCAGCATGTACCCGAGATAATTCAGCGTCGAAGCGTGCTCTGGATCGCTGGCCAGCACTTTCTTGAATTGCTCTTCGGCCTCGGGATAACGCTTGTCGCGTTCAAAAGTAGAGCCGCGCAGGAACCATACATATTCCTTGTCTTCGGGCTTGGTGGAAAGCTGTTCGGCCTTGTCCAGCGCCTGCTCGGCGTCGGGAAAGCGGCGCAACCGCGTGTTCATCTGCGCGAGAGCAATGTACACCTGGCGATCGTCAGCATCGCCTTTCAACATCGCGCGCACGTCTTTCAGCGCTTTGTCGGCGTCCCCCATGTCGGCTTGCTGCGACGCCAGCACCATCTTCAAATCGCGGCTGCTCGGCAACTTCTGGACCGCTTCCTTGGCAGCATCCGTAGCTTTCTGCCACTCTTTCGCCTCGCGCCACGTATCAATGATCTGCTGGTATCCACGCTCGATGTTGTCGTCTCCGCCTAGGGCGACAATCTCGCGAAATGGTTCGATAGCCGATTGATAACTTCCCTGATCGCGATAAATCGTGCCCAGCCGCTCCAGAAACACCGCCCGGTTACTCTTTTCTCCGTTCGAGTACTTGCCGTCAGCCTTCTCCGATTTCTTCAGCAAGTCGCGCATGATCGGAATCGCTTCGTCATAGCGGCCCTGCGCCTGGTAAATGGCGGCGATGTTGTAAGGGACTTCGACCGAATCCTGCACCATCGATTCGGCTTTCTTCAGATTCTCGAGAGCGAGATCAAACTTGCCTTGTTTGCGATAGATCTCCGCAATGCGTATGTAGGTCTGCGCGTCTTCTGGATTCGCGTCCGCAATTACTTTGTATTGTTCCAGAGCGGCATCGGCTTGGCCGTCGTTCAGCAAGTTCTGCGCCAGGCCGCGAATCGCGTCCAGATTGTCGCGATCGAGCTCAATCGCGTGCCGGTAGGCCTCGACAGCCTCTTTGTATTGTTTCTGCTGCTCATAGGTGTAGCCGAGCGCCGAGTAAAGTTTGGCTGAGCGTGCAGTGCTTGGCACCGAACTCAAAACCTGGGCCGCGCGAGTCGTGTCCCCTAGCTCGTTGTAGAGATAGGCCAGGGTAGTGACCGCTTCTTCGGAGTCGGGCTGTAACTTGGTTGCGGTTTTGAACTCAGTCTCCGCCTTTTGCAGATCGTTGTTCAAACGGTAAAGTCGCCCCAGAAGCAGGTGATCGTCCATGCTGTCCGGCTGCAAACGGATAATCTGCTCGTACTGCTCAATTGCCAGTTTCAACACACTCTCGGAACCGCTGCCTGCCTGCATGTCGCCGAGCGATCGCAGGTAAATCCGGCCCAGCAGGCGCCGCGCTTCCAGATTGTTGGGGTTCTTCTTGATGATGTCCTGGGCTTCGACGACGGCATCGCGAATGCGGCCTGTCTTCGCATACAACTCCGCAAGGCCCGATGTCAGATAAGCCGACGTCGGATCCGCATCGATGGCGGCGCGGTATTCCTCGATGGCTTTGTTCGCCAGTTCGCTGCGACCATAAGTCGCAACCTGCTCCTCGTACATATGCGCGAGCGCGAAGTGATAATAGGCGGCTGCGCGGTCCGGCGCCTTCACTTTGGCAGCAGGCTGCGGCGCCACGGAAGCCGGCGAATTCTCGGCAGGAGCGGGCTGGTTCTGGGCCAGTGAATTCTGGGCAAACAAAAAAGATCCCGAAAGGACGACGGTAACCACCGACAGCTGTTTTTTCATGTAAGTTCCGCAACCCGTAAAATGCAGCCCACCCGCATTGGACACTGACTATTTGGATGCTGATCCCCGGCCAGGCGGATTTCTTATTCTACCCTCGACCAGGCTTCTGAAGGCGAGAAAGCGTGATTCCGATATAGAGCCATCAGTACAGGGGCTTCGGACGGATGATTGTAAAAGAAGGTAAAGACAAATCGCCTAATGCCCGAGTCTAATGTCCGACTCTAGTGTCTAAAATGCCGTACCCCAGTCAGGATCATGGCCAAACCGAGCCGATCCGCCGCCTCAATGACCTCCTGATCGCGCACCGAGCCTCCAGGCTGGATAATTGCCGTCGCCCCCGCCTTGGCGATCTCCTCCACACCGTCTGGAAAGGGGAAGAAGGCGTCGGACGCCGCCACCGTTCCCTTCAGCGGCAATTGCGCCTTCATCGCACCCAGCTTGCAAGAGTCGACCCGGCTCATCTGCCCCGCGCCTACCCCCACCGTTTGCCCATCGCGTGCATACAAAATCGCGTTCGACTTCACGTGCTTGCACACTTTCCACGCAAAAAGCAGCGCCCGTTTTTCCTCCGGCGTGGGCGTTCGCTTCGTAACGACCTTCAAATCAGACTCCGCCAACTTATGCAGATCCGCATCCTGCACCAGCATCCCTCCCGAAATATTCTTCAGCACCCAGTTCTGCTGTCCCGCTGGAACCTCGACCAGCCGCAGATTTTTCTTCGAGGCAAACGCGGCCTTCGCCCCTTCGTCGAATGCAGGAGCCGCGATCACTTCTAGGAACAGCTTGGCCATTTCGTTCGCCGCCGCAGCATCGACCGTCCGGTTCACTCCAATCACCCCGCCAAACGCCGAAACCGGATCGCATTCCAGAGCCCGCACATAAGCCTCGGCCAACGTTTTGCCGGTCGCTGTGCCACAGGGATTCGTGTGTTTGATAATCGCGCACACCGGCTCGTCAAACTCCTGCGCCAGATCCCATGCGGCCTGCAGGTCGACAATGTTGTTGTATGAAAGCTCTTTGCCTTGCACCTGGCGCGCATTGGCAACGCCGGTCGCCGAACCGTCTGAATACATCGCGGCCTTCTGATGCGGATTCTCTCCATAGCGCAGGTCAGCCACTTTCTGCAACGACAGCCGCAAATTCGACGGAAACCCGACTGCCGACTCCAGAGTAAAATCTCCCCCCACACGCTCGAGCGTCGACGCAATCGCGGAATCGTAAGCCGCCGTCGTGGCAAACGCCTTCTGTGCCAGCCGCCATTTCGTCTCGCGCGAGAGCGCGCCCGCCGAATATCCCATCTCTTCTGCAATCGCGGAATAATCCGACGGCAACGTCACCACCGCAACATCCTGAAAATTTTTCGCCGCCGAACGGATCATCGATGGCCCGCCAATATCAATGTTCTCGATCAACTCCTCAAACGGCACGCCCGGCGTCGCCGCAGTCTTCTCAAACGCGTAGAGATTGACCACCACCATATCGATCGCCGGAATCCCATGCTCTGCCACCGCCGCCCGATGGCCGCCATCTTCACGCCGGTGCAGAATGCCGCCATGAACCTTGGGATGCAACGTCTTCACGCGCCCATCCAGCATTTCAGGGAACCCGGTCAGTTCCGAAATATCCCTCACCGCTATGCCCGATTCCCGAAGCAGTTTGGCCGTCCCTCCGGTCGACACCAGTTCCACCCCAAAAGCGGATAGTTTGCGGGCAAAATCCACCAGTCCTGATTTGTCGGTGACGCTAAGAATGGCGCGCTGAATTTTAGCCATGAGAACCTCGAAAGAAGTAGGAAACAAAGACGGGAAATTCTAGCAGGCTAGAACGATGGAGTGACTTCCCGATTCTTAGTTCGAGCTCTTCACCGGCACAACGGCCGCTTTTTGCGCGGTCCGCTTCGGTGCAACCTTCGTTAGCGCAGGCTTCGTTTGTGCAATCTCCGGGGCCGGCTTTTCGCCGGGCGCTGCCTTCCGGAACGACTGGACGACGCGATTAATCTCAGGCTGCGTCACGCCCGAGAAGTTCCAATAATCTTCTTGCAGGAAGACGATCTCGACACCGCCCTCTTCCGAGTACAAATCAACCAGAATTTTGGATTGTCGAACACGCGGGTCGCCTAGCTGAAAGCCCTTGTAGTCGTGATTCTGCACATTGAAGATTCCGGTCTCGGCCGCCTTTGGCAGTGAAATCGACTTGATCAGTAGCAAGAATTCCTCTTTGGTGACGCCTCGTTGCAACGATGCCCAATGATTCATATTTTCGGGCGTGAACTCATAGAGGGTCTTGACGAATTGATAGTCGGAGTTCATGGTTTCGTGCCCGAAGGCCGCTTCCAGATCCCGCGCTGAGACGCTAACGTCGTTGGGAAGATCGTTCACCCACTCCCGGGGACGGGCCGAGCGGACGACTAGTCGCAAGCCGGAACGGAAACGCAGATCCACCTTCGTTTTTTCCGCCTTATCCTTTGGATAGAAAGCGATCTTGTTTTCTTCGAGGTCGGTCCAGGGAACTTCGAAATCGTATCCGAAGTACGAAAGCGTTCTCCCCGGAGCCAGCGAAATCGACTTGTTTTTCAGATCCACCGGAACGACGCTGGCGACCGCCGGAGCCTTCTTCGCCGCATAAAAAGACAGCGCCACCGGTCCGATCCAATACATGCCAGCAAGAGCTACCGCGAGCGCGGTTCCTGCCGTGATCAGAATCGTTTGCCGCGACCTCAACCTACACTCCTCTTACCGGGAACTGGCTACCAGCAGCTAGCTTTTTGCCTTCGCCTTCAGCTTGACATGCCCATCCTGCATTTCGACCGAATAGACCACTTTGTCGCAGCCGTGCTGTTTCCGAATCTCGGTTGTTTTTTTCTGAACAAAAGCCGCGAACGAATCGAGGTTGCCCGAAACCTTCTCACCCGATTTTTGTTTGGCTTCGGTCAACGCCTTGAACAACGAGGCGACCTGGTCGCGTTCGCCCGTTGCACCGGAGTATTGCACCGAGAAAGGTTGCTTCGTTTCAGCGTCCGCAGCACTGCCCTGCTTGGCATGATGGCTGAGTCCATACGGAGTATGATGTTTCGCCTCGCGGGCTTCCGGCACACGCACGCCCTGCACCGAGAGCAGGGCATCTTGCGGCCGTCGATACCCTTCTTCGCGGATTCGCATTTTCTTGCGCCACAGATCGCTTTGAATCGCATAGCGCTGTGCCATCTCGTTGTAGCGATAACGCTGCGAGAAACTCATCCGCGGGCTGTCGCTGAATTTGCGAATCAGCGACAGCACCTTCCATTCCACGTCAGTGGGCGGCCGTTTGGCGGGATTGTTGAAGAAGATCTCGTATTCGATCTTAAGCCGTCGCAGTTGCTGATCGAGCAAATTCAGTTCTTCGTCGGTCGTCACAGAGCTCTCCCAGCTAACAGCTTAGCTTTCAATACTGGGGGTTGACGAGGTTCCCGCTGGACACTTCAGGTGTGGTACGAAAGTAATTCAAGAGCAGCCGTCAGCTCTCAGCCATCAGCCGTCAGTTACGGCTCGGGCAAGGCACCGTCTTCTTCGATTTCGAACGAAGATTTCGAACGAAGATTTCGCAACGAAGACTCTTCGATGAATTTCCAGTATTTCGGTGGTTTTAGTTTTACCTGACGGCTGACGGCTAATGGCTGACGACTGAAAGCTGCCCTACTTCGTATTCGACGCCATCTTCTTCACCATCGCCAGCACCAGCTTGCGGTCGCTGTCGTTCAGATTGGCGGAATAGCGGCGCATCTGACTCAGAAAGCGCACTTCGTCGTCGGAAAGTTGGGGCAATCCTTTATGACCGTTGCTGTGTCCGTCAGCGAAAAATTGCGACAAAGCCAGGTCCATCGCCCCTGCGATCTTAGCGAGCGTATCCAGCGAAGGAATCGTATGGCCGTTCTCCACCCGCGACAGATAGCAGCGCAAAAGGCCCGTGCGCTTTTCAATGTCGCCCTGGGACATGCTTCGTTGGAGTCGGAAATTGCGAATAGTTTCGCCGATGTTCATAAGTGCGTAACGAGCCCAAAGCCAAGCTCAAAGCCTATGCTCAAATGCTTAAAGAAGATGGCTGCATAGTAACCAGAGTAGTATCGTCTGGCAAGTGGAAATTCCTGGCCGCTTTACTACAACGTTTTTAGGAATGTTTTCGCCGAAGCTCACCACCCCACTCTGGACAAATCGTCCAACATATTTCCGTGGCCTCGAAAGGGGAGTGGTAGGCTGCTGTAGAAAGCCGCGCTAATCATCAATGGCCTTTTCGTTACCTTTTCAGATTGGCAGCTAGAAAATCCACCGTGCGCTGCCACGCATCGGCCGCATCGTCCGCGCGGTATCCCTGTTTGTTATTCGGATTTTCAAACGCATGTCCCGCGTCGGGATAGATTTTCACATCGATCTTCTTTCCTAGTCGCTCCATGGTCTGTTGAAACTTCTTCACATCCTCGGGAGTAATTCCGCGATCCTGCCCGCCGAAATTGCCCAAAATCGCAGCGTTGATTTTCTTGAGCGCCGACGGATCGGTGGCAAGACGTCCGTAGTTGATCACCGTTGCCGCCAATCGCGGCTCGGCCAGCGCCGTATCGAGCGAGTACCCGCCACCCATACACCATCCGATCGAGCCGATGCGATCGTTTTTCACCTTCGGCTGCGCCCCCAGAAAGTCATAAGCAGACCGCAAGTCGCGAAGCGCACGATCCTCCGGTACGCCGCGCATGAGCTCATGCGCCATATCCGGATTGTCCGCAACCTTGCCTCGATACAGGTCGATGGCGAGCGCTACATACCCCCGATCGGCGAGTTTTCCCGCTTGCTCCTTTACCCAGTCATTCAATCCCCAATACTCATGAATCACGATTAGCGCCGGAAACGGCCCGTTACCCGTCGGCGCGTAGAGAATGCCAGAAACCGTCTCGTCGCCCGACTTGTACGAAACAGGCTTGCCTTCAGCGCCAAACACCGAAAGGCAGAAAGCGAAACAAAAAGCCGCAAGCAAAATCCAGTTTTTCATGGAACACCCCAAAACTCATGATGCTTGATGATAGAGGTTCGCAATCCGCGGGACGTTTTGAAAAGTCCGCCTTAAAAAGCTTCCAGTCGACCGTGCTGTCCCCTCGCAAACCTGCACGTGGACGTGGAAGCGGATATCTGAGACCGGACGCCCGAGACCTGCCAATTGCTCTCTACGGCGTTCCCTCAAACAGCGGCCACAGGCCATCCGCAGTGACACGGTAGATAGCATACGCGCTGCCGTCGTCGAAGGTTCTGCGGAACAGCAACTCACCTCGGCCATCGCCGTCGGCATCCACTGCGTCGATCAGTTCCATCCGCGGACTGGAATACAAATGTTTGGAATCAGTCTCCGAGAAAAATAGCTTTTGTAACTCTCCCTCCAGATTCGTCCGAGCAATTAACGTGATCTCTTTCGGCTCCTCGATGCTCCCCTTCGCGCCCGGATCGGCCGGATGAGTCTTGGCAGAAAGAACGAGCACCGGCTCATTCGAATTCGAAAGATCGAAGATATGCAAGTTCACGTAATCGAATTCCGGTTTGGCCGCCTTCGCTGCGGACTTACCAGCCGCAGTCTTCCGCGGCGGCGCCGTGTCTTTCGCGGACGCGCCCTTGGATGATCGGAGCTGCTGGCCGGCAAGTTCCAGCATCTTGTTGCGATAAATCGCCTCTTCCACCGGCTTCAACTCGTATAGATACGGCCGAGGATCGGGACCGCCCGCATCTGAAATCGCCGGGATTAGCACCGGCGGAGGTGCCGCGTCTGCCGGCTGCTTCGCATCTGCTTTCCCATTCATCGGCGTGGCAGGCGAATAGATCGCAGCGTCGAATGTCGTGTACGCCTCGCGATGCTCAGTCGACTCGGGCTTGCCACGGCGCAAACGAGGGCGGTTCGGATCTTGAATCGTCTCATCGTCCGCCGCCGATTTGGCAGTCGCGGCGGTCGCGGCCGTTTTCGCGGCGTCAGGTGGCGTTGTAGCCGGAGCCTTAGCGCTGTCGCTTGCTGCTGGCGCGTTGCCCGACGCTGTCGTCGCAGGAGTCGTCCCAGCCGTTGAAGTCCCGCTCGGCGCCCCGCTGGCCGGCGCAGTCGAGGCCGGTGTGGTCGACGACGCTCCTCCAGTTGCTGCAGGCGGCGAAGCTTTTTGCTCGTCTTTACTCTTATCGTCCTTGCTCTTGTCAGCTTTCTTGGCGTCCGAGTCGCTATCGGAATCCGATTTTTCCACGCGCCGATGCAGCACCGGCGGACCATCTTTGTCATCGTCGGCAATCACCGGCGTGGAATACTTCTTGGCTTTCTTCGGATCCACCATTCCCGCGGGAAGCCAGGTTCCTTCCGCGATCCAAACGTGATTCAGTTGACCCGGCTGCGTGATTGTAAAGACGCCCTGCGACACTCCCGTGCGAAAGGCCTCATAGACCGTATCGAAGTCGAGCGCCATGGGGACGGGACTCGCCTTGTAGGAACCGGCGTCGAAGAATTTGCCGTCTAGCATGATCGCGATCGGAATCAGGCGCCCCTTTTTACCCGAAGGCGCGAGTTGGACCAACCCCAATGCGCGAGGCCCTTTATCGACAGCGCCCTTGCGCGCATACTGCGTCAGGATTTGCGCCCCGACTGGCACCATCGCCAGCCAGATCGCGGCGGTCAAGATGACGGCGAACCGCCCGTTACGATATAAATTGCGATGAGACTGCGAGCGGCAAGGAGAAAACTGCATGGATGTCAATGATAAATCCCCAGACTTCAGTACGACGGACGAGAATGGCAAAGAGGTTGCCTTAAAAGATTTTCGCGGCAAGACTGTTGTGCTTTATTTCTATCCTAAAGCCGATACTCCGGGATGCACCATTGAGGCCTGTAGCTTCCGCGACAGCTATTCGGCGATCAAGAAGACCGGTGCTGTTCTGCTCGGAATTTCGCGGGATACCTCAGCCTCGCAGAAAAAATTTCAGGATAAATTCAGTCTGCCGTTTCCACTTTTGGCCGATCCCGACAAGAAAATTGCCAATCTCTTCGGTGTGGTCAAAGAAAAAAATATGTATGGGAAGAAAGTCGAAGGCATCGCCAGAACTACCTTCGTGATCGGTCCCGACGGCAAAATCAAACACATCTTCAACAACGTCAAGGCCGAAGGCCACGCCGAAGAAGTTCTAAAGTACCTGAAGAGTGGAGCCTGATCGCTGAGCTCTTGTGGTGACGGCGCGTCTCGTGAGCCTGCCCTGAGCGAAGTCGAAGGCTCCAGGCCGGCCAAATAATCACCTCTGGATCCGCTCAACTGAACTAAACCGCATGAAATCCATCGGCCGCTCCACTCAACTTAAAGAGGATTTCTTCAATCGCGACCCGCGCCGAGTCGCTCGCGAACTACTTGGCAAATTACTGATCCGCAAGACTGCCGGCGGAGTCCTCGCGGGGCGCCTTGTCGAAACAGAAGCCTACCTCGGTAAAGGCGACTACGCCGCCCATTCTGCCTCCGGCAAGACCTCGCGTAACGCGGTCCTGTTCGGTCCTCCGGGCTACGCTTACGTCTACTTCATTTACGGAAATCACTACTGCTTGAATGTTTCCTGCCTGCCCGATGGGGTGGCAGGGGGGGTCCTGTTTCGCGCACTAGAACCCGTGGCCGGGATTGAGCGAATGGCATCCGCGCGAGGTCTCGATTTCTCGGACGCGACCGACATCGCCACGAAGAAAATTCCCTTCCTGAAGAAAATCGCATCCGGTCCCGGACGCCTATGCGAAGCGCTCGACGTGACGCGCGAACGCGATAACGGCAAGTCGTTCGTCAACCCAAGCTCCGACTTGCAGTTGGTAGACGATGGTTTCCGCGTACGTCGCGTAACTGTCACCCCGCGGATCGGAATCGTTAAATCTGCGGACGACCCACTTCGTTACCTCATCGCCGGAGACCCATTCGTCTCCGGCGCCTCGCGACTCAACAAGACCACTGCACCATCACTGTAGATAACGCGATTGATTCGTTGGAGAATTGGCCCTCCTGGTTACGCGGAGTGCCGTTCCTTGTATTCGTCGATCTTATGATTGACCTTGTCCTTGGTGTCCTGTACCGACTGGCTGATCTTGCCGCGGGTCTCATCGGCCTTTTCCTGTGCGGACTCCGTCTGCGTCTTATGCACTTTCTCGGCAGCGTCTTTTGCGTTGCCCCAGGTTTCCTTAGCGGCGCCTTTCGCTTGATCGACGATTCCCTTGTTCGCCATGTTTTGATTGCCCACAGCTTCGCCCACATTCTGTTTCACTTTTCCTACGGCCTGATCTACTTTGCCTGAAACTTGATCTTTGTTCATATTTCCTCCTTGAGGTCGAAATCGACGAGCCTCGAAGCCTGCCGACTCCTTAACGGTAAAGACAGCCACCGCGATGAGCCATCGGGGGAAAGGTGTAGGACTGCCAGGGTTTGTACCTCAGCGCACGTTTATGTGTGCGTCTGCCATGCAAAGCATCTGGAGCGCGGATGAAAGATCGAGCGGCCCGACCTGCTACTGCAATTTCTCGTATTCCGCCTTTGCCTGCTTCAAGATGGGCACATCTGGATCCGCATCTTTCCACGCCGCAAAAAAGTCCTGATAGGCCGACTTCGCTCCCGTCGTGTCGCTTTGCAGCGCCAAAGCGCGCCCCATTCCTCGATGGGACAGGTCGTAGGTGACATCCGCGGGATCGATGCCGGGGTGGTCGAGAATTTTCCGGTATTCTGTTGCCGCCTTTGCCCCATCTTTCAATCGCAAATACGCTTCCGCGCGTAGGTAGTTGATCATGTATCCAGACGCTCCCGGTCCACTGCCAAATTCGTAGGGCGCGGCAGTTTCGAGCCGTATGATGGCTTGCGCCGGCTGGTTCTGCTGCAGATCCGTGATCGCTGCAGCAACCGGAATCCAGACCTTGTTGAGTATGGTCTGTGTGGGATATTGCTGTGCCAGTTCCTCCGCCATTTTCCGGCTGCGCGCGCCATCTCCCGTGGACGCCAGCGCCACCATGCAAATCGAGCGAGTATCGCGGTCTTTCGAAGCTGCGAGTGCCTCGGAAATTTCTTGGCGTGCCTCCCCCGCGTTCCCGACATGAACTGCGTCCAGGGCCTCCATCGCCAGAATCGCGCCGCTGAACTCCTTGTACCCAACCCGCTTGGCAGCCTCTTCACTCTTCGCGTAATCGGCTCGCGCGATCTTAACCTTACCCAGGGTCCACTCGCCGCGTGCCCAAAGCCATTTCAACAACGGTTCGTACGGTTTGCCGGTTGCCCACTCCACGATCTGACGCTGCCCTGCCTCGTCGTGACGCAGCAGGGCGAGATCGAAAAGTGTGAAATTGATCGAATCGCCCATATTCTGGGCCACACCCTTCTCCGCCACCGCTTTCGCTTCGTCAAAACGATTGAGCCGCTCATACGCGTCGGCGACATTCTGATAGGCATACGCATTTTTGGGATCGATTCGCATCGCTTCCATCGAACTGGCGAGCGCTTTATCCTGCTGCCCAATCAGTGCGTAGCGCAGCGAAAGGTTGTCCCGCGGAGGCGTATCCCGCGGATAAATCTGCACCCATTGCTGGTAGACCTCGATGGCCTTATCAATGTCGCCGTTCACGATATCGTAGTAGTGCGACGAGATGTAGAGACGTTCGCGCTCGCTGGCTCTCTCTTTCAGATCGAAAGCTTTCGTGATGTAAGTGTCCGCCAGTTCCGATTGCGTCAGGTTGTTGTAGGCTACGCCCAAGGTGGCATACGCCATCGCAAAGTTCGGATCCAGTTCCACCGCGCGCTTGAGATCTGGAATCGCATGCTCGTCGTCCAGCCTCACATGCGCTTGCTGCCCCCGGCTGAACGCCTGCAAAGCTTCGAGCGAAGACGTTGTTGCCTGCTCCAGCGGAGTCGCGAATTTCTGCACCGACCCGATCGACTCTCCCAGCTTCCCACGCAAACTCGAAGCCGCCTTGTCGAGGGATTTCAACACCTGCTCTTTGCTCTCCGCCTCAACCTCCTCGCGCGCCAGTACATCCCCAGTCTGCGCATTCAGCGCAGAAACCGTGATCACATAGTGCGTGCCCAGGCTCGCGATCGATCCCGTGAGCATCGCCTTCGCCCCTTCGCGTAGGCAGATTTCGCGGGCAACATCGTTGCTGATCCGCTCGTCGGGTTGTCGCCCCATAAAGCGCAACGCTTCGCGTATACGGGACTCCGGCAGCAGATTCAAATACGGCGACTGCTCCAGTTGCACCGCCAAGGCCTGCTTCAACGTCCCGTCAAACACCGTGTCGCCAGTTGTGTTGACGAAGTCGGCAAGCACCACCGTATCTTTGTCGCTCAGGGCGTTGGTTGCACGGGAGCGATAGAGCAGAAATCCGCCGACCAGCGCTGCAATCACCACAACCGCAGCGACTACAGGAATGATTAACTTCTTCGATGATGATCTCTTCGACGGTTCCGGCGCGGCCGGCGTCTGCGCCGATCCACTGCCAACGCCCGCCGGAACCGGCCCGCTAGCCGGTATCACCCCTTCCGCCGATCCCGCTCCCACCGGGGCATTCGATCCCAAAGAACCCGCCTGCGCCGCCGGACGCGATCCCGAATCGTGCGCCGCGGCCACCGAACCCGAACTCGCCGCCACTGCCCGTCCCGTGTCCGTGTCCCGTTTGAGTCGCTGCAAATCAGTGCGAATATCCGCCGCATGCTGATAGCGGAGATTGCGATCCTTCTCCAGCGCCTTGTTGATGATGTCTTCGAGCTTCACCGGAAGATCAGGATTCAGCCGCACCGGCGACACCGGTGCGCGATCGAGAATCGCTTGAAAAATCAGGGCCGACGTGTCCCCGCGAAATGGCACCACTCCAGTCGCCATTTCATAAAGCACCGCGCCAAACGAAAACAGATCCGTCCGCGAATCCAGTTCCTTCCCCTTCGCCTGCTCCGGAGACATATACGCTACCGTCCCAATGGCCGAGCCCGGGCTGGTTAGATGCTCCTCCGCAACCGTCGCCTCCGACGTCACGCCCGACGATTCCACCGCCCGCGTCGACGGCTGCGTGACTTTTGCCAAGCCGAAGTCGAGAACCTTCGCGTGCCCTCGCTTCGTAACAAAGATATTTGCCGGCTTGATGTCCCGATGAACAATTCCCTGCGCGTGCGCCGCGTCCAGTGCGTCCGCAATTTCGATACCCAGCGACAGCAAGGTATCCAACTCCATTGAACGATTCCCAATCACATGTTTCAGCGTCGCCCCGTCAAGGAATTCCATGACGATGAACGCCTTGCCGTTCTGCTCACCGATGTCGTAGATCGTGCAAATATTAGGATGGTTCAGCGCCGATGCCGCTTTGGCCTCGCGCCGGAATCGCTCCAGCGCCTGCCGGTCTTGCGCCACGTCTTCAGGCAGGAACTTCAACGCAACAAAACGATCAAGGCGCGTGTCCTCCGCCTTGTACACAACGCCCATCCCGCCGCCGCCCAACTTCTCGACGATGCGGTAATGCGAGATAATCTCGCCCACCATTTTCCCCACCTCAGACAGGGCTGAATCTTACGGACGCTGTAAGCACGAAGTCAAACAGAACCACTCGCGGTAGGCCTTTCAACGCCCCAGCACCCGCAATCCGCTTCACACATTCAGCAAGACATTGTCGATCAGGCGCGTCGTCCCCACGTAGGCCGCAACCGCCACCAGGCCTCGCTGCGAAATGCGCTCCACCGGATCGAGCGTATCCTGGTCGACAATCTCGTAGTAATCCACTCGCACCTGTGGCTCGCGCGCAAGAATCTCTTTGGCCGACGAGATCAGCACCTTCGCATCCCGCTCCCCTTCGCCAAATTCTTGTTCAACCCGCCGCAAAGAGTTGTGCAGCACCAGAGCGCGATTGCGTTCGTCCGGATTCAGGTAGGCGTTGCGCGAACTCATCGCCAAACCGTCGGCTTCCCGCACAATCGGACACGCCACGATCTCAACCCCAAAATTAAGCTCGTGCACCATCCGTCGGATGACCGCCAGCTGCGCTGCATCCTTCTGTCCGAAATAGGCCGCGTCCGGCGTCACAATGTTGAACAGCTTTGCTACCACCGTCGTTACGCCGCGAAAATGTCCCGGCCGCGTCCGTCCATCCAGCTTTTCGCTAAGTCCATCGACCACCACCCAAGTAACTTGCCCCTGCGGATACATCTCTTCCACCGCCGGTGCAAACAGAATCTCGACTCCTTCTTTCTCCAGCAATCTGCAGTCTCGCTCAAATTGACGCGGATACTTCGACAAATCCTCGGCCGGCCCAAATTGTGTGGGATTCACAAAAATGGAAACCGCTACAACATCGCATTGCGCTCTGGCAGCCCGCACCAGCGACAGGTGGCCTTCATGCAATGCGCCCATGGTTGGGACGACGCCAAGCCGTTTACGATCGCCACGAGCGGCGCGGCACACGGTCCGGGTTTCAGAGATTGTGGCGCAAACCTGCATGGTTGTTAGGGATTTCGTAACAATTTAGAGGTAAAAACGCGGCCTGTCTCGTCTCCGGCAGCCTACTACCCATCACTGTTTATCTTGTGCGCCGCTCAAGTTCAAGGCGCTTCCCGGTATTGAACGTCCAATTCTTTAAGAGTTCCAATCAGCAACGCGCGATTCTTCCGCAAGCTCGTTTTCGTTTGTTCGCTGGCGTCTTTTGGAATCGCTTGCGCAATTAGCACAACTCGTCCATACGGCCATGCAGTGGGAGAAAGCGAAACTAATTCCGCTGGAACTTCTTCCGGCTTCAGCATATGGATCTCATGGTTCGAAAGATCGACCATGCCGATTCCATCCTCGCGAACCACCAGATATGGATTCCTCCAGTTCGCCATATCGCTGATGCGGGGATACTTCAGGGGATCGGGAGCCGGAATCGACTCCAGCCCCGTGGGCTTGGCGGTTTCCTCGACGGGAACCGGCTGCGGCGGCTTTGAGCACCCGGACATTGCGACCCCAAGTCCAATGACACAGATAACGGCCGCGCAACGCCGCCCTAGTTGGCCAGTTCGCCCGAGCGCGTGCGTTTTTTCCGGAAACACGATTCCTCCCGACATTTTTTGTCCACTTCTCTCGGCCACATTATCGCCGCAGAGCGGGCTTGCGGTGGAGTGTTGTTTCGAGTGCCTCCCGCGTTTCTGCCGGTAAGTGATACGACTCGTTGTCATTCGGAAACTGGTGCGAAATCACGTCGGCCTTGAACGCCAGCACCGATTGCGTAATAAGCGCCGCTGCGTCTCCATAACGGCGAACAAACTTTGCCGGATGCCCAAACGTCAGGTTCACCAGGTCGTGGAATACGAGCACTTGGCCATCGCAATCCGGGCCAGCGCCAATCCCGATCGTCGGCGCTTCGACTTCAGCCGTAATCATGGCCGCAACTTCGCGCGGAATTCCCTCCAGATAAATGCACGCCACACCCGCGTGATCGAGCGCAATCGCGTCGCGCATCAGTTGCTCGATGGCATACAAGGTCTTGCCCTGCACCTTGTACCCGCCCATGATGTTGAGCGATTGTGGCGTCAAACCAATGTGCCCTGCGACGGGAATCTCCGCGTCAATCACGCGCCGAATCACGTCGACGCGCTTCTCGCCGCCTTCCATCTTCACCGCCTCGGCCCCGCCCTCTTTTACAAACCTCGCCGCGTTGTGCACCCCTTCGGTCGGATCGGCTTGGTACGACCCGTACGGCATATCCGCGATCAGCAGCGCGTCTTTCACGCCCCGCCGCACCGCTTTCACGTGATGCAGCATCTCGTCGACCGTGACCGACAGTGTGTTCTCGTAGCCGAGCATCGTCATTGCCAGCGAATCGCCGACGAGCGCAACATCGATGCCAGCCTCGTCCACCAGCCGCGCAGTCGCGTAGTCGTACGCGGTCAGGCAGGTGATTGGCTCGTGACGAAGCTTCTTTTCTCGGATCGTGGCAGTAGTGATCTTACGGCGAGGTTCGCCAATCGGGGTGAGACTCACAATGTCCTCCAGTGCCCCTCCGCAAACCAAGCGGATAGAGCCTGTACGCTTCTTGGGATGACGCGAAGTGGATTATAGACCCAAAAAAGTGGTTGGTCGATTGGGACGTTCTAATCTCAGAGAATCCGGAGGTGTGCTCCTTGCCGCGGCAGCTGCAGACAACACCGCGTTAGCATCTTCATATCAGGCTGCGTGATGAGCTTTACACAGCGCCGCGAACGCTGTATAGCACTTGTAGGTTGGTCAACAATGGGCTACGAAACCTTCGAAAGAACGACCGTCAGGGTCTCCAACCCCACTCTATCCGTGACTACGGATGGTCGCATCGCCGTGAACGCGGCCGCATCCAGGTTGTTAGCGAAGGCTGGCGCTAAAGCGGTAAGAATTTTGTGGGACGAAGCCAAGTGCGGGATCGCGTTGCAAGCGGCGCAGAAAAACGACAAGAACGCCTTTTCTGTGGCGTTCAGCGAGGGGCGCTCGGCCACCGTCGCTGCCAAAGGGTTTCTCAAACACATTGGTTGGTCTGCTGACCGCCGTCAAACGATCTCCGCAAGATGGAACGAACAGCAGAAGATGCTAGAGGCTCAACTACCATCCAGTTTTGTCGGTTGGAAGAGGAGCGCGATGACGAAGGAAAAAGCCGGTTCGTAACGCATGGCTGGGAAAAGTGATCATCGATACTGGGAGCGCCGCAGTGACGGCTTCTACGCCTCCTGCGAAAAGATCCTCCTGCGGACTTTAATCTTCGGATGCTTCCTTATTGAACTCGCCAAAGTTGCCAGGTGGTTATGGCGGTAATCAAAGTGAGCGCACTGTGATTACGAGATACAAGAAACTTTTCCGCACTTCGCCGGAAGCCGCAATCCTCGCGATCTATGGGATGGTACATGTGATCGTGCTATTGGTGACCGCCGAGGTTGAACCAGTGAAAGCGCTTCTTCACGTCCTCGGCCTTCGGTAGAATTGATCGTTAGCCGTCAAGAGAAATGCGGCCACCTTTGCTGGGTCCGAACCTCGCTATTTACTGGCTTCGTTCCCGCGGCCAACGTATTCGTCGATGCGGCACACGTTCAGCGTTCTCTCTTGCTCTTCGCGTTCGCCCGCAACCATTCCGTGTACCCGGCTTCATCCACCGTGCCCGCCGCTAGCCCCATCACGGCCTGTGTCGCATCTTCTTCGCTCGCTTTGAAGTCGAAGCCGTGAAGTTCCAGAAAGAGCACTCCGATGACGAACCCTGTTCGTTTATTGCCATCGACAAAAGGACGATTCCGAATAATTCCAGCCGTGTAAAGCGCCGCCAACTCGACCGCGTCCGGTCGATGAGCATAAGCGTAATGTTGTCGCGGACGCGCTAGCTCCGACTGCAAGAGTCCCCGGTCGCGCAAGCCTGTGCCCCCCCCGTGCAATGCCAACAGCCGGTCGTGAATCGCAAGCGCATCCCGCTCTTCAATCCAGAGTGGTTCTTTCTTTTTCACGAGGGTTTAGGCGGTGATTCCTACTTCGAAAGCCTATGCAGTGTGTTGCGGTAACGGCCCATGATCTCTTCCGCCTTCGCCATCTTCTTCTCAAACGCAGGATCGTATGGCGTCAGCCGGTAGTCGCCGTCTCCTGACTCGATCAGAAAGAGCCGCTCTCCATTACTGGCTTGCAGGCGATCGATCACTTCTTTGGGCAGAACCACACCCAGCGAATTCCCAAACTTGCGAATCTTCAGTTCAACCATGGCGGCCTCGATGATGTTATTACAATTGTAATAACGCGCAGGGTGTCCATGCAAGTTTCATTAGGAGTTTTATCGGGAGTCAAGCACCACCCACTCGCCGACCCGAATTCGTATCGCGAACGACCAGCGCCGAACGACGATCGACTCGACGGCTCTACGCGCTCGCCGCGTTCTCCCCGCCCAGCGGCAGGAAATATTGCGTCCCCTTGATCGGCGCGGAAACCTTTTTCAGCAACTCCTGCAGATCTTCGTTGCGGTCGACAAAGTCAATCTCCGAGGTGTTCACGATCAGCAGATCCGATTGTGTGTAGTGAAAGAAAAAGTGCTCGTACGCCTTCACGACTTCCATCAGGTAATCCTCACTGATGGCCTTTTCACCCGCCGCATTCTTTTTCTTCAGCCGTTTCTTCAGCACTTCAGGAGTCGCCTGCAGATAGATGACAAGATCGGGCGTCGGCAACTGGTCGCGAAAATAATTGAAGTAACGGTTATAAGTATCGAGCTCCTGATCGTTGAGGTTGAGGCAGGCGAACAGCTTGTCTTTCTCAAAAATATAATCGGAGACAACCGTCTTGTTCGATTGCGCGCTCAAATCGAGCCCGCGTAATTGCTCGAATCGCCGGATCAGAAATGCCAGCTGTGCCTGAAAGGCCGCTCCTGGTTCGCCCTCGTAAAACGCCTTCAGAAACGGATTGTCTTCCGGTTCGATGACGCGCTGCGCCGCCAACCGCTCTCCAAGAACTCGCGCCAGTGTGCTCTTCCCCACTCGTATGGGACCTTCAACCGCGATGTAACGGGGAAGCTCGAAAAGCTTGGCCATGGATTGTCGCTTGTTGTAGGAGAACGAAAGCAGAATATATGGCTTCGCGCCTCGACGCAATTGTGGAATTCCGATCCCGTTCGTCGTTCGCTGATTGCTTTTCGCATCGGAGCAGATTTGCGAACGACGAATAGCGAACGACGAACAGCCAAAGGCGAACGACGCGCTAGAATCTCACCATGCTCCCCGCGCTGATTGGACTGAGCACCGCCATCGCCGCCTCAGCGGCCGCCGGATACCAGTCCATGGCTCCGACCGGACAATGGTTCGGACGCACCTTTGCCAGCGGCCCGCGAGGAAGCAAACAAATCGCTTTAACCTACGACGACGGCCCCAACGATCCGCACACTCTAAAACTGCTCGAGGTCCTCGCCAAGCACAACGTGCAGGCGACTTTTTTCATGATCGGACGCTACGTTCAGCAGCGCCCCGACATCGCGCGCGCCGTTGCCCAAGCCGGACACTTCATCGGCAACCACACCTTCACTCATCCTCTACTCACCGTCAAATCAGCCTCCGAAACGCGCACCGAACTCGTCGATTGCCGCAAAGCTCTGCAAGACGCCATCGGCGAACATTCCAACCTGTTTCGTCCCCCCTTCGGCGGAAAACGTCCCGCAACTCTAAGAATCGCCCGCAACCTCGGCCTCGAACCCATCATGTGGAACGTAACTGGCTATGACTGGATCGCTCCGCCCGCTGCAGTGATCGAGCAGAAAGTCGTTCGCCAAATCCGCGGAGGTGACGTCATCCTCCTTCACGATGGCGGACATCGCAGCATCGGAGTGGATCGCTCGCAGACGGTGATCGCAACGGATAATCTGATAGCGCGATATAAAGACAACGGGTATCAGTTTGTAACGATCGAAGAGATGCAAGCTAACGGCCCGCCAACGTTCTGTGAGCAGATAGAGCGGCAGTCTTAAGGAGGAATATGGGCGCTGGAATCAGAGTGCGATTGATTGCATTGTCTTCGATCCTCGTGATCGCTCTTCTTGCCAGCAACCTATTGCAATGCCAGGAAGGACCGGGTCCAATCGACGTTACAATTTCTGATCTATCACAACACCCGCAAAAATTCGACGGGCAACTCGTGCGTGTTGCAGCTTCGCTGGTATTCGGCTGGGAAGGTGACAACTTCATGTCTGACCCCAATCCCCAGAGCATTCCGTCGAGTGGCCCCTCTTACCTGTGGTTTTACTGCAAGCCCGAGCGCGAGCAGCAGGTTTATGGGCCCATCAGAATCGCTGAGCGTAGAAGCGTACACGGTTCGTTCACGGGATACTTTCATTTCGTATTAAAGCCGAAGGAAAATGGCATGTTTGATCCCGGCCATTTGCAATTTGAGACGATCGAGGTTTCCATTCCTGAGCCCCAGCCAAAGTCCTTGGCTGATGCTATTCGAGAAGGAGACTTGGAAGAAACTCGTAAAATCCTCCGCACTGGCCCAAAGCTAAATATCTTGGATGAATTCAGGAACCTTCCGCTCTTTGAAGCCATCGGCAGTGGCCACACCGATGTTGCAAAGGAACTTCTAGCAGGAGGTGCCGACGCAAAGCTCACGAGCTCAGACGGGGCAACCGCCCTCATGACGGCAGCGTGGCATGGTGACCTGGAAATCGCGAAAATGCTGCTGGAGCGCGGCGTACCGGTCGATAAAGCGGACTCCCACGGAGAGACCGCTCTGATTTTGGCCCAGTACCACGGTTCGGACGGAAAAATGGTTCAGCTGTTGTTGGATGCGGGAGCTAATCCAGATGCCAAGACCCAGGCCGGCATGACGGCTCTCATTGCTGCGGCGCGCTCTGGAGATGCGCTTGGCGCTGCGAAATTACTACAAGCGGGCGCCGATCCAACGATCAAGGATAAGTACGGGAATACCGCAGAAAGTGAATCCTGCGACCGGGGTGAGCAGGATCATTTCCGTGTTTGCGAGCTTGTTAGGGGAGCCTTGGGGAGAAAGTAGTGGTGAGTGCTCGTTTCGCGGACGACTTCTCTTACTAGGCATGCGCCCACGCAAACGCCTGCTTCGCCGCCGCAATCGTCTCCTCGACATCTTTTTCGCTGTGCGCCGCTCCCAGAAACGCCGCTTCAAACTGCGACGGCGGAAGATAAATTCCATTCTCCAGCATCGCGCGGAAGAATCGCCCAAACGCCTTCGTATCGGATTTCTCGGCCGAACCCCAATCCGTAACCGGACCTGCCGCAAAGAACCACGTAAACATCGATCCCACGCGGTTGTGGCACATGGTCACGCCCGCATCTTTGGCCGCTGCCGCGACTCCCGCAACAACCGCTCCCGCAAGCTTGTCGAGCCTGGCATAAACGTCTTTATGCCCACTCAAATAACTCAGCGTCGCAAATCCCGCAGCCATCGCCAGCGGATTCCCCGACAGCGTCCCCGCCTGATACACCGGACCGAGCGGAGCAATCATATCCATAATTTCGCTCGGACCACCGTACGCTCCCACCGGCAAGCCTCCGCCGATGATCTTCCCCATGGTTGTGAGGTCGGGCTGAACGCCATAGAGCTCTTGAGCTCCGCCGAAAGCCAGACGGAATCCAGTCATCACCTCGTCAAAAATCAGTACCGACTTATCGCGTGAAGTTATTGCACGCAGAGCTTCGAGATATCCCTTCGCCGGAGGCACGCATCCCATATTGCCGACAACCGGCTCGACGATGACGCATGCAATCTGCTGCTTGAACTTGTCAAACGCCTGCTCGAGCGCGCCTACGTCGTTGTAAGGCAGCGCCAGCGTGAACTGCGTGAATTCTTCCGGAACGCCCGCCGACCCCGGAATCCCCAGCGTCGCCACTCCCGACCCTGCCTTCACCAGCAGCGCATCGGAGTGGCCGTGATAGCAACCTTCAAACTTCACAATGTACTTGCGCTGCGTGTATCCGCGCGCCAGGCGAATCGCCGACATGGTCGCTTCCGTCCCCGAGCTGACGAAGCGAACCTTTTGCATGTGCGGAAACGCGGAGATTACCAACTCGGCAAGATCGGCTTCTGCCGGAGTGGACGCCCCGAAACTGGTTCCGCTCTGCGTTGCCGTGATCACCGCTTCGATCACCGACGGAGCCGCATGCCCCAGAATCAACGGTCCCCACGAGCCGATGTAGTCCACGTATTCGTTCCCGTCCGCGTCCCATATGTGCGAGCCCTGGCCCCGGACAATGTACAGCGGATCGCCGCCAACGCTGCCAAAGGCGCGCACCGGAGAATTCACGCCTCCGGGAATCAACTCTTCCGCGCGCTTCTGCAACCTGCGCGATTGTTCGGTCTTGCGGCTCATGATTCCTTCTCCAGTCGATTCTGTGATCTTCCGATCAATATAGCAGCGGCCCCGCTTCGGCCTGCTGCGCGACCGATCACATCCAATTGTGATGACCGACACAGGGGACATCAACAGATCTGGTAGTGGCCGTCCCGCCGCCCGAGCTGTACTTTGAGCCCAAACAGTCCGCTCAGCCTTTCTTCCTGTAATACCTCGTCCTTAGGTCCGTCCGCGATGATCCGACCATTCGCCATGAGCAAGACACGTTCGATCTCCGGGACAATGTCGGGCAGTTCGTGGGTGACGAGAATGATTCCAATTCCTGACCTCGCCAAGTCGCGCATCGTCTCCCGCAAACTCCGCTGCGCCGAAATATCGAGAGAATTGCTGGGTTCGTCGAACAGCAGCGCTCGTGGCTTATGCACCAGCGCCCGCGCGATGAGAACGCGTTTGGCTTCCCCCGACGACATTTCCTCCACAGGACGTTCGGCCAGGTGACCGACGCCTAGCTCATCTAATGCCGCTTCCGCTCGCCGTCGGTATTGGGCATCTACGCTATGGTTCGGGAAAATCCGTGTGCTGCTGAAGAAACCGGAGAGCACCACATCGAGTCCGCTGGCCTCTCCGGTACACATCGACATCAGGTCGTTCGAAACAATGCCGAGAAGTGAGCGCAACTCAAAGACGTTCCAGCTTTTCTCTCCGAGAATCGCCATACTCGACCCTTTGCGGACCACCGGATAGCACTCGCGGGTAATCGTCTTAATCAGCGTTGATTTGCCGCACCCGTTCGGCCCGAGCACGGCGATATGTTCATCGGCATGAACGCGGAGACTGAAATGGTCGAGCACCACCTTGCCTCCGCGCATCACGCGTAAATTTCGCATTTCAAGCAAGGGTGTACGCGATTCAGGTGAGACCAAATTCATAGGACTTTCATAGAATTGCAATACTCCTGCAATCTCCCGCACTTATCTTAATTCCAGTTGCCCTTCTAACCGGGAGGGTTTATCAGGACGGCCTTGGGGGGCTCCGGGCTGTCCTTTTTTTCGTGCCCCACGAACATGCGCGCCGGGGTTCGCTTATTTCAGGTACGAGCGCACGATGTCGATCAGTTCGTCGGTGGCGAGCGCCTGCTCGGAACTCATCTTTTTCGGGTCGATAACATGAAAACGTATGTGGCCCTCCAGCAATTCGGCCATCAATCCGTTCATGGCGCCGCGCGCTGCCGTGATCAACTGCAAGACATCGGAGCAACCCTGATCCGCCTCCAGCGCGCGTTCGACGGCGGCGATCTGACCCTTAATGCGTTTGATTCGGAGAATAAGCTTGGGCTTTTCTTCGACGGTATGCATTCTTCAACCCTCGCCTATAGTATACTCCCCTACAGTATAACAAAACAGACTTTGCGGAGAAGGTTGGCAGCCGAGCCGTGATTGTAATCACATCCTATCGTGATTAAGAGCGTCGCTAAACCTCGCCCGCGGCCGTTAACCTCAAACTTTGATATTGAAATTGAAATTCATTTTCATAATGAACTTTTGGCTGCCAAACCGGTCCCTTCCTCTTGCTTCCCTATCGTTATGGGCTCTGACACTAATCGCGCTCGCGGCAGCCCCGCCCGCTAGCTCTCAGTCGCAGTCCGGTTCTGTCTCAAGCCCAGAGAATCCTCCCGCTTCCGCACAAACCGCCACCGATCCCGCGGGAACTCCTGAAGCTGATGCCAGCGCTATCGCTGATCCGCAATCGATGCTCCCGCATTTTGCCAGCACGCGCTTCTGGCTCTCAGGACAGGCCAACTTCATCTTTCAAACTCATCCCGATTTTCATGCGGACTACAGCGGTCCGCACAGTCTCAGCTCCAACTACGACAAGGCAACTTCGCGAGTGATGACGCTTTATACCGGCCTGCGCCTCAACGATTCCACCGAACTCCTGGTGGATATCGAAGAAGCAGGTGGTGCCGCCCTTAGCCAGGGCTTCGGGCTTGCCGGAAATACGGATCTCGACATCGTTCGCAATCCTGCGTTGAGCAAAGCTCCCTACCTCGGCCGGGGCATAATTCACAAAGTGTTCGCCCTAAGCAAAGATAAAGTCGAGAACCAGCGCAACTATCTCTCGTTGTTCGACGAATTGCCGCGCCGCCGCCTGGAGATTCGCTTCGGCAAATTCAGCATGCCCGATTTCTTCGACACCAACTCCATCGGCTCCGACACACATTTTCAGTTCATCAACTGGTCCGTCGACAACAACGGCGCATGGGATTACGCCGCCGACACTCGCGGCTACACGGTCGGCTTGGTCGCCGATTACGAAGATCGTAATTGGGGGTTCCGTCTATCCGAGGCCCTTATGCCGAAAGTTGCCAACGGAATCGATCTCGTATGGCGCCCCTGGCAGGTTCATGCGGAAAACTACGAATACGAACTGCGCCACGGCATCATTCCCCAAAAAGCAGGAGTAGTGCGATTGCTCGCCTACACCAACTACGCCAACATGGGCGTCTACCGCGACGCGAATAAGCAGTTCGTAGAAGGCACCGTTAAAGTTCCGGACATTACCAACCATCCCTGGCACGTCACCCGCAAATACGGATTCGGCATCAACCTCGAGGAGAATCTCACGCGAAATTTCATCGCCTACGCGCGCTGGGGATGGGACAACGGAAGAACCGAATCGTTCGCATACACCGAAGTCGATTCGACCTTCAACCAGGGGATCGGTGCCAATGGCGCGCTCTGGCATCGCAAGCAAGACCGCGCGGGCATTGCTTTCGTATCAAACGGAATCAAGAAAGATCATCAGGTGTATCTGGCCGACGGTGGCGAAGGTTTCCTGCTGGGCGATGGCGGCTTGCGCTACGGGCGAGAAAATATCGTCGAATCGTATTACACGGCGCACATCTGGCGCGGAATTTACCTCGCGCCCGGCGCTCAACACATCAACAATCCCGGCTATAACCGCGACCGGGGACCGGTGGTCGTTCCCACCTTTCGCGCCCACGTGGAATTCTAGAAGAAGTTTTCAATTGTCAGTTTTCAGCTCTCACTGAAAGCGAACTTCAAGCCGGAGCGTGAAACCGGCTAGTTCCGCGTGATCCCTGCATCTTGCTTGTGCTCGGTATGCAGAGCCCACGCCATCCGCGGAGTGTTGTGGGCAATCCCAAACCGACCTTGCGCATCGAGCAGAATGATTCCGCCGTGTCCGTTCAGCCGCTGCTTCAGATAGTTCATCGCTTCTTTCGCGATCCACTCCGGTAGGCTACCGGATTCGACGCGATCCGCAGCCCACTTGGCCAGCACCAATTTCATGATGGGCTCTCCCCATCCGGTAGTGGATGCGGCGGCGCTCAGATTATCGGCATAACATCCGCACCCAATCAGCGACGAGTCCCCGAGCCGTCCCGGAGCCTTGTTCAATGTGCCACCGGTCAACGTCGACGCCGCAATGTTGCCCCCGCGATCCAAAGCCACCGCTCCGACCGTATCGTGCGATAGCATGTCCTGCGCAGCGGGAGCGAAGAGGTCGTTGCCATCTTTTGAGGCCTGCGCCTGATACTCGCGCAGTCGCTCGACCTCGCGCGGAATAATCAAATCTTCATTGCGGCAAAGCTCAATCCCATGTTCGGCGGCAAAGCGCTCGGCGCCCTCTGCCACGAAGTAAACGTGCGGACTATCGCTGAGAATCTTACGGGCCGCGCGAACCGGATTCCGCAGCCGTTCCACGCACCCTACGCCACCGCCGCGCAGAGTAGCACCATCCATGATGAATGCGTCGAGCTGCACCTTGCCGTCGCGATTCAGAAAGCTGCCACGCCCGGCGTCGAATGTTTCGTCGTCCTCCAGAACGACCACGGCCTCTTCGACCGCATCCAGCGCCGAACCGCCGCGCTCCAGCGCATGCCATCCTGCGGCAGAGGCATTGCGCACACCATTGAGATGGGCCTCGACCATGTCGTCGGGGATATCCCAGGCACCGCCATGCACGACCAAAACAGGATTAGTTGGCAATTTGGAAAGCTCCGCAGAAAGTCGCGAAAGTCAGTCTAGCAGGCTATGCCGCCCGAGCGGGCGCGTCCATCTCCGTAGTGCGCTGCCATGTGTAAATAATCCGGTGGATCACCGTGATCGTCGAAAGCACCGCAATCACCCACAACACGGGAGCCATCACATTAAACACAGCCCCGATGATGAGCAGCACGAGGCGCTCCGGGCGCTCCATGAAACCGACGCGACACAAGCCAATCAGGGACTCGGCGCGGGCGCGAGCATAACTCACCATGATGGCGCTGATCATCGCCAGGGCCGCGAGCACCACATAGAAGAATCGATTGCCACGCGCGTAGAAAACCAGCAACCCGAAGAAAAGTGACGCATCGCTATAGCGATCCACCACGGAGTCGAAAAACCCTCCGAAGCGTGTAACTTGGTTCGACAGACGCGCTACGCGGCCGTCTACCAGATCGAAGAACCCCGACCCAATGATCACCAAACCCGCGTAGAGGAACATCCGCCGCTGGTTGTCCCCGTTCGCGTAGCCAAACAGAAAGGCGGCGTAGGTATTCACCACCAATCCCATCAAAGTCAAAACGTTGGGATTGATGCGCGAGAGAGCTAACAATCGCACAATCGCGTCCAGCAAAACGCCGCAGGCGCGGCCAACTCCGCTAGTCCAACTCATGTCCACCCATTAAACAGAAGTTCATTCCGGTTTCGCTTTCGAGTCCGCATCCAGCTTGGCCTCGGCGAGGTCGTGCATCGTCGAAAGCTTCAGGATTTCCATTTCGCGGCTACCGCCCGGCGTGACAACCGTCGCTGTATCCCCAACCTTCTTGTTCAGCAAAGCGCGTCCAATCGGAGAAGTTGTCGATATTTTGCCGGCCGCCACGTCCGATTGCTCGCTCGCGACTAACTCGTATCGCATCTCTTCGTTCTTGGTGCCGTCAAAGATCGTGACCGTCGATCCCAAACCAACCTTGTCCTTTGGGATATTGTTCATGTTGACCAGAGACAAATCGGCCAGCCGCTGCCCCAGCTGACGAACCCGCGCCTTCAGATATTCCTGGCGCTGTTTGGCGGTGTGGTATTCGGCGTTCTCGCTGAGGTCGCCGAGAGCGACGGCCTTTTTGAGTTCTCGCGGGATATCGAAAGCTAACTCGTGCTCCAGAGTGTTCAGCTCATCCCGAAGCTTCTTTTTGATCTCTTCTGTCATCCACTGGGCATTATAACCCGCAGCGATTGGGAGTGGCAGGGCGAGTTCCCCGGTTGCGCCAGAACCTAAGAGACCAACTCTATCAAGCGGAACGACTTAGGGCCGGGAAGATACAAAATCGATGCGCAGATCGACCGCTTAGGCTGCCCCGCGCCGCTTTCGATTGCCTAAGTGGCCCCACTCGGCTAGACTAGAAGCAGACTGACGCACCCTCGGGCCGAGGCCCCTCCATGAACGGAAACGGCGTTTTCCACATCGGCGACAAGGTCGTCTACCCCAACCACGGCGTTGGGATCATCGAACAAATCAGCAGCCGGACCATCGGCACTTCCGTCGAGAAATTCTACTTACTCAAGATTGCCGCCAGCAGTCTGAAAGTCATGGTGCCCTTTGCCAACGCCAACAGCGTCGGAATGCGCCCGGTAGTTCGTAACGGCGAAGTCGACAAGATCGTCGATTATCTCTCCTCAGGCGAGTGCATCAACGCCGCCGACTGGAAAGACCGCTTTAAAGAAAACTCCGATCGCATGCGCACCGGTTCATTAACCGACGTGGCCGCGGTCCTCAAGAGTCTGCTGATTCTGGGGCAGGGCAAGTCGCTTTCGTTCCGCGAAAAGAAGATGCTCGAACGCGCCCGCTATTTGCTCGTCAGCGAAATCGCCATCTCCCGCAATTGTGAAGAGAGCCTCATTGAAGAAGCGCTTACCAAGGCCCTCACGAAGTGCAACCTGCGCTTCCCGGAAATCTCCGAACTCGCGTCCTGATCGCGCACTTGCTAGGCGGCAGAAGGCCTCGCTAGCGACTTCCCTGTGCTTCCATCCAAGACTGCAGAATCAGAATAGCCGCCATCCGATCCACCGCTTGTCCCCGCTTCTTGATCGATAAGTCGGTCTCCCGCAGCAAGCGGTTGGCTTGCGTCGAGGTCCAGCGCTCATCCCACAGATGGACGGTCACTCCGAAATGAGCCTGCAGATCCGCGGCGAACAAGCGCATCTTGTCCGATTGCGTCCCCTCCGCCCCGCTAAGCCGCAGCGGCAGACCGACCACAATCTCCCGGACCTCGTATTTCTCGATCACCTGTCGCAAAGCCTCGTAGTCATGGCGCTTATTTTGCCGCTGGATCGTGTCCAACCCCTGCGCCGTGATGCCAAGCGGATCCGTAACGGCAACCCCAATTCTTCTCGATCCGACATCAAGCGCTATCACTCGTCCCAGAACTGGATTACCCGATGCCTGCATCTTCCGATTGTAGTTGTACGACTCGAACACGCTCCATGAAAAGCCTTCCTCCGTGCCTCAGTGCCTCCGTGGTAGGCGTTGTTCGAAATCGGCACTCGCAATTCCGCCCTCTCTAAGGCAGAATTGTTGGCCAGACACAACTTGGCCTGTCGCAACCCTCCCCAGTCGCAAACGGGCCAGTCTCAAGGCGACCCAGACTTTCATGGAAACTACAGAAACCCCAACAGGCCATCACTGGTCGTTAACCCTGCTAGGCATGGCACTCGTCATTATGTTTGCGTACTACGGCGAATCCGTGCTGGCCGTGCTCTTCTTCGCCATCCTGCTGAGCTTCATGCTCTCTCCCGTAGTGCAGGCGCTCGAGTATTTGCGCCTGCCGCGTGCCACCGCGGCTTTACTCAGCGTGGTGGTCCTTCTGGGATTGATCTACGGCGTCACCATCGCCTCTTACAACCAGGCGCTAATCTTCGCGGACAACGTCCCCAAGTACTCGCAGAAAATCCGCTCCATCGTGCAGCCCTTTCAACGAGACGCGGAAAAACTGGAAAAAACCGGCGAGGTAGTCGGCTCTCCGGAAGACACCAACGTCGTGCCCGTCCGCCAGGTGCAAAGCTGGTCCGAAGCGCTCACCCACGGAGCTGGCACATGGACCGACACGGTCCTGGCCGCCTCCTTCATCCCATTCCTCGCCTATTTCTTGCTGACTTGGCAAAGCCACGCCCGGACTGCCACAGTAATGCTCTTCCCCCTGCATCATCGCCACACGGCTTTTGTCACGCTGGGCCTCATTGGCAAAATGCTGCAGAGCTTCATCGTAGGCAACCTCTTGATCGGATTGCTGATTTCCGCCGTCAGCGTAGCCATCTTCGGATTGCTCCACGTCCCGTTCTTTTACTTCGTCGGCTTTCTCAGCGGTTTTCTTAGCCTCGTCCCCTACCTCGGAATCGTACTCGCGATGCTGCCCCCAATCCTGGTCGGCCTAGGCCAACTCGAACCCGGCGATCTGATCGTCGTCGTACTCTGCGTAGTCGGATTGCATCTGTTCGCGCTGAACGTCCTCTACCCGAAATTGCTCGGCAGCAGGCTAAGAATTAATCCCCTCGCGGTGACCATCGCCCTGCTTTTCTGGGGAGCCGTCTGGGGCGCCATCGGCCTCGTCCTCGCCATCCCCATTACGGGCGCAATAAAAATCGTCTTCGACCACGTGGAATCGATGAAGCCTTACGCGGATTGGCTGGGCGAGTAGCAAGTTTGCGAGAGGAGCTATTAGACCCTGTTTCCTAAGTCGGCTTTTGGGTAGGGCACGGCTTCAGCCGTGCCGTTCAGGGCCCGATAGAATGCGGGCTTTAGCCCCTGAGGGACGTCCTTTCCGCGCTGAAAGCATTTGTGAAACATGCTCTAGTCCAAAGTGCAGAGCTCGCTGAAACTGCTATCTCTCCAAGATCGCTCGTGTATCAACTTGGCTGCCAGCACCCAGCCAGTGTGACCGCTGGCGGTTTTCACCTGCACCCACCACTCGTGCCGTCCGTTATTGACGACCACGTAATCACACTCGCCTCCGACGAATTCGCAAAAGCTCCCTTTCTCCTGGAATATCTCATCGGTTGCCGTGTACCAGATGCCACTAGTCCAAAGATCCCAATCTCCATCGCTATGCAGGCCATACCAAACGACCACAGTCCCCGGCGTGAGCGTGACATTTTTTTCTAAGTCCAAGGACTTCGCGCCAAGCTCCGTAATCGCAACTTTGTCCGGTTCGCGGATTACGTTCACGCCCGCTAGCACGGTCACTTTCTCCCCGGTTTCAGTGCGCCGGATGCGGTGCGCTTGAGTCGAAACGAGGAAAACATTTGTTCGCTTCGTTGGATCTTTAAGTTGAAAACAAGGCGACCCTCGCCGGGGCAGGCTTTGCGGTCGATCACTGGGAGCTTGGGCTCGGGGACGCTTAGATTCGCCAACTTGGGGGACGAAGTCTGCCGAGCAGTCGCGAGTGCCGCTAACAAGAGAACCGCACTGAGCCGCATCACGATCATGGCTAGAGAATAGTCCAACGACCTGGGCACGAATATTACCCAAGTTACCCGTTCCGGGACCTGGCCACTTTGCGGCATCCTAAAATCGCCTCTACACTAAACCCTTGCGCTTCCTGATCAAACTCTCCCTGCTCGCCGTCTTAGCCGCCGCTGGCTGGCTGGCATGGCTTACCTATGCCCCGAGCACACCCCCGCAAAATACGGCTCTGCTTCTGCGTCCCGGCTATTCGACGCGCCACATTGCCGTTGAATTGAAGAAGGCAGGAGTCATCCACAGCGAACCCGCATTTCTCCTTTGGCACGCCTTGCATCCCAAACCGTCCCTGAAAGCCGGGGAATACCTTTTTGAGCACGAAGCCACGCTTCCCCAGGTTTACGCGCGCATCGCCCGCGGCGACATCTTCTTCCACGAAGTCTCGATTCCCGAGGGCTACACCATGTTCGACATCGCCAAGGCGATGGAGGACGCCAAACTCGGTTCAGCCGCCGACTTTCTCCACATCGCCGAGACTCAGACTCAGTTGATCGCCGACCTCGCGCCCCAGGCCCATTCGCTCGAAGGCTATCTTTTCCCCAACACCTACCAGTTCACCCGCACTCAGAGCCAGCAGGAAATGATCGCCATGATGGTCCACCAGTTTCGTCAGGTGGCGCAACAAATCGGACTCGTTCCCGGCGCCGCTGCTGGCCCAGGCACAGCTCCCACCACCGACGTCAATCGCATCGTAACCATGGCCTCGATCGTCGAAAAAGAAACTGCCTCGCCCGACGAGCGTCCCCGTGTTGCCAGCGTGTATTACAACCGTCTGGCGCACAAGATGGCGCTTGATGCCGATCCCAGCATCATCTATGCCAAATTGCTGGCGGGCACCTACCAGGGGGCGCTCCACCACGATGACCTGTCCGTAAATTCTCCCTACAACACGTACCGGTTTCCTGGACTTCCGCCTGGCCCAATCGGCAATCCCGGCAAGAGCTCTCTCGAAGCCGCTTTACACCCCGACTCCACAAATTTTCTCTATTTTGTCGCCGATGGCAGCGGCCATCACCGCTTTGCCCAAAGCCTCGAAGAACACAATCGCAATGTAGCCGCCTACCGCCGCTCGCTTGGCCTTCGCTAGCAAACTCCCAGATTCCCCGAATTCTTTGGGCGTAGCTTCCGCCCCGAAGGCTCTGAGTCGCACCACCGATCAGGCACCCTGAAAATCGGTCACGACCCGAAACTTGAACCCTCCTCTGCCTTATACTAATCAGATAGAAATGTGGCAAAAGTTCTTTCCAGGTAATCACATAGGAATGCATCGCACTCATCTGCGTCTGCTGTTGCTCTTAGTTCTCTCAGCCGCCAGTTTATCCTCGAGCGGTTGTCTGTTCCGTACGCGTCCCATCGACCGCCAGTTCTCCAACCGTCCCCTCAAGACTTCGACCCAGCAGGACCTCATCGACTATCTCAACACCCAGGCGTCCAAGATTCAGTCACTACAGGCGACCGTCGACATCGATGCTTCCACCGGAGACGTCAAGAACGGCCGCATCACCGACTACAAAGAGATTCGTGGCTACGTACTCGTCCGCAAGCCCTCGATGCTGCGCATGAAAGGCCTGATGCCGCTGGTGCGAAACACCGCTTTTGATATGGTGAGCGACGGCCAGCAGTTCAAGGTCTGGATCCCCACCAAGAACAAGTTCGTGATGGGCTCGAATTCATCCGAAAACTACGATCCCGACAAGCGCCTCGAAAACATGCGTCCGCAATACATTTACGACGCATTGCTGATCCCGCAGATTGGCAAAGATGAGATCGCGGTCATGGAAAACGGCTACGAAACTGTCCTCGACTCAAAACGGCACCGCGTCGAACAGCCCGATTATGAATTGGCGATCATCCGCCAGGGCCCGCAAGGCTGGTACCTAGCGCGTCGCGTCGAATTCAGCCGCACCGACCTCTTGCCCCACCGTCAACGTATCTATGATCAACAGGGCAACGTCGCTACTGACGCCCACTATCAGGATTACAAAGACTTCTCCGACATCTCATTTCCCGGTACCATTCAAATCGAACGTCCTCGGGAGAATTACGATTTCACTTTGAACATCGTCAAACTGGACGTAAATAAGCCTCTGACCGACGACCAGTTCGCGCTCGAACAACCGGCCGGAGCGGACGTGGTACATCTCGGCCAGCCCAATTCGACCGCCGCGAAAACGACGCACGGCCAGTAGGCGCAATGACTCAGTCAGCAAGAAAGTAAGCTGTTAGCGGGTCCTCAGGATGTTTTGCGAACGACCAACGACGACCGACTAACGACGACCACTAACGAACGACCTCTCCTCCAAACCATGATGAATCGCATGATCGTCGGCAATCTCGTCCATAGGCCAGTCCGTTCGTTAATCAGCATTGTAGCCGTGGCCCTCGAAGTCACACTGATCCTGCTTATCGTCGGGCTCTCCCTGGGAATGCTACGCGATAACCGTACGCGCAACGCGGGAATAGGAGCGGACGTCATCGTATTGCCGCCGGGCTCATCATTCATCGCCGGGCTCACCGGCGCTCCCATGCCCGTCAAGATCGGAGATGTGTTGGCCAAATTGCCCCACGTGACCAGCGTTGCCCCCGTCGTTACCACCATCGGTACGGCCGGAACCGTCGAGATCATCGCTGGAATCGACCTGCGCAGCTATGAGAGCCTCTCCGGAGGTTTTCACTTCCTCGAGGGGGGGCCGTTTCAACACCCTTATGACGTGTTGGTCGACGATCTGTTCGCCCAATCGAAACATGTCAGGGTCGGCGATACCATCGATATCCTGAATAACAAGTTTCGCATCTCCGGCATCGTGGAACGCGGCAAGGGCGCCCGTAAATTCGTTCAAATGAGCACCTTGCAGGATCTGATCGGGGCGAAAGACAAGGCGACTATTTTTTACCTGAAACTAGACGATCCCTCAAACGCCGACGCTGTCGTTGACGAGATCAAGCACGTCCCCGGCATGGATCGTCATACCGTAAACACGATGGCCTCGTACCTTGCCGCCATGAGCACCAGCAACATACCGCTGCTTTCCACCTTCATTAATGTCGTAGTGGGGATCTCCATGGTGATCGGTTTCATCGTGATCTTCCAGGCGATGTACACCGCGGTGATGGAGCGGACACGCGAAATCGGCATTCTTAAGTCGATGGGCGCCTCGAAGCTCTACATCGTCAACGTCGTGCTGCGGGAGACGTTCTTGTTGGCCCTCGCCGGTATTCTTCTCGGAATCGGGATCAGCATGGCGTCCCGTCTCGCTCTGGCCCACCGGTTCCCCCTTATGCAAGTCGTGGTCGACGGCGGCTGGATCATCCGCGCCACACTCATCTCCATCGTCGGGGCCCTGCTCGGTGCCCTCTATCCCGCCTTCAAAGCTGCGCAAAAAGATCCCATCGACGCTCTGGCCTACGAATGAACGGCTTAACTCTGGCGTTATTCTCCTTTTATTCTCCCGGCGTTAGCGCCACCCCCTAACCTCCAAAATCTCCCGATTATTTCCCTCGCAAATCCGCAACGAATGCTCGATACTGCCCGGTGAAACTGTCGTGCTATAATCACGCGCCGTTGCGCGAGAGCAAGAAAGTCTCGCATGCAGGACTAATACTCTGGCCCTGCGCGCGCAAGGCGTGCAGGTGACCACAAATACCTAGGAGGAGATATGCGCTTCAATGATCCGACTCTGTATGGTCGGGACGACGAGACGGATGAGTTCAGCGACAGCGGCGCCTACGGCGAATCGCTGGAAGAAGATTTGGAAGAAGAGGAAGAAGAGGAAGAAGAGCCGGCTCTCGTAGAAGAAGACGAAGACGAGACTCCCGAACCGGAGGAACCTGCCCACGCACCCGCGCCCCCACCGAGCGGCGGCGGCCAAGGCGCTCCACCAAAGAAGAAAGCACCCGCCAAGAAAGCTCCACACAAGAAGGCCCCGGCAAAGAAAGCGCCTGCCAAGAAGAAAGCGGCCAAGAAGCCAGCGAAAAGGGCCGAAAAAAAACCGGCTGCCAAGAAAAAAAGTAAGCCCGCGAAAAAAACTGCGAAGAAAGTTGTCAAAAAAGCGGCCAAGAAACCTGCTCGCCAAAAAGGCCGCCGTTAGAAATCTCCCCCTTGCCGCGCCGCGGAATTCCCCCGGCGCGGCAAAACTTCCAACTCCATCTCGCTCGCTTCACCCCTCAACTAATTCTCCTCGGACCTCGATTCTTGCGCCCCGCCCACGATCGCTTCCGCCTCGATCTCCAATAACATCTCCGGAGAAACTAGCGCCGTCACAGCCACCATCGTGCACACCGGCCGAATGTCGTGGAAAAACTCGCCGTGAGCCTTCCCCACATTCTCCCAATCGGCAATGTTCGTCAGGAAAATCCGGGTTCGAACCACATCCTTCAAGCCAGCTCCGGCTCGCTCCAACGCGTTCTCGATGTTCCTGAATATCTGAACCGCCTGCGCGTAGGCGTCCCCTCCGACGATTTTCCTATCGGCTCCAGTAGCCGTCGTGCCCGCCACATGGATGTGCGCGCCCACACGAACCGCACGAGAGTAACCGACGATCGGCTCCCATGGAGCTCCACTTGCTACGTTAATTCGTTCCACATCGCCTCCGGTTCTCACTGTAGAAGTTTCCTGTACCCTCAGTAGATTCAGCCATATTGCATACGCCAACGAAATTTTCGATCTACCCCATCCAGAAATTAGCAGCCGATTGCTTTAACTGCCAGTAGTTAGCCGTGAAACGCTATGCCCAGAGCGTGCGTCTAAGCTGTGTGTGACTCAACGGTCACTTGCATTGAGACGTGATTCACGATATCTAATCGGCACAGGTTCTTGTTCCGATAAGAACGAAGAGTGACACCGAGAGAAACAAGGGAGTGGGGCCAATATGGAGATTCCGGAGATACATCCGCTGCAAAAGTTGTTCGTCGAACTGGTCGGACGTCACTACGCCGAGGAGATCGGAATCCGCGATCCCCAGATTGTTGGTTACGTGGCCCATTTGTTGTCCGAGTTCTGCGACGCCGAGCAACTGATGAAAATTCGCAACGTGGCCGGCAAACCGCTCAACGACGTAGGCGAGATGTTGATCGAGTCCGACCCCATCTACGGCCCGGCGCCATCCTTCGACCGCGAACGCCAGGTTCGCAAGCATATCGGCGATTACACGCTCTTCTACGCCGGCATGTTTCCCGAGAGCATCAACCACTATCGACTGCGCCGCCAGCGTGTCGAGGGTTTCGTGGACTGGGTGAAGGCGGGCAAAGAAAGCTATTACATCGTTTCCAAGTTCGAGCACTTCGAGTACGCCAAAGTCGCGCCCCTGTTTGCTCAACTTTCTCAGCGCTTCGAACAATGCGTCTACGGACTAAATCTGGTCAAGAACGAGCTCGAAGTAATGCAGCACCCGATTGCCCGGCGAGCTAACGACCTCATTATGTAGAAATGCAGCGGTCAGAGTTCAGATTGCAGAATTAAAACCACCCGTAATCAGGTGCCTCTTCTTCCACGTCTGCGATCGAACCTCTGACTTCTAACCTCTTCCTATGACCTCCCTCTCATCATCCGCCTACCCACAACTACAAACTTCGCTTCCAGCACAATCTTGATCGCTTCCGAATAGGCGATGTGTTCCTGCTCAAGTATCCTTGCCGCCAGCGAGTGTTCATCGTCGGAATCCAGCACCGGCACCGCCTTCTGCACGATGATCGCTCCGTGATCGAGTTCCTCATCCACAAAATGCACCGTGCATCCCGAGACTTTCACTCCGTACGCAAAAGCCTGTTCCTGCGCTTCGAGGCCTGGAAAAGCTGGCAGTAACGACGGATGAATATTGAGAATCTTTCCCCGAAATTGTTGCACAAACCACGGCGAAAGCAGCCGCATATATCCGGCCAAACAGACAAGGTCGACTTTGTTCTCCACGAGCGCCGCGGCTACATCCCGATCATGTTCCTCGCGCGCCCGTCCCTTGGAGGGGAGAGCAATTCCATTCAGCCCGCGATGTCGCGCGGTCTCGAGGCCGGGAGCGTCCGCGCGATTCGAGATCACCACGGCAATGCGTGCGTTCGGGATCCGTCCCTCCGCTACGCTATCGGCGATCGCCACAAAATTCGACCCGCGCCCAGATAATAAAATGCCAAGATTTTTCATCAGGACAACATTATTCACTACAAAAGGTAGGGAGCAACGTAGAAAAAATTGTGAACAAGCAGCGACAACCTAGGAAGCCCATGAGAGTGTGCCTTTTTCACCCCAGCAGCAGAGCGCCAGGCGAAGAGCGAACACCTACCAGCCAACAGCCCTTTCTAGCTAAACACAACTTTGCGGTCGCCTTTCACAATCCGACCAACGCTATAGAACTTCTCTCCCGCCCGCTCTAACAGCGTCTGCGCTTTCTTGAACTTCAAGGCGGGCACTACGATCAGCATCCCAAGTCCCATATTGAAAGTCCGCAGCATCTCTTCCTCGGCCACGTTCCCCAGGGTCTGCAAGTGTTCAAAAATCGGCAGAACCGGCCATGTGCCTAGCTCTATCACCGCCGACGTGCCCTTGGGCAGAACTCGCGGCAGATTCTCGGTGATGCCTCCACCGGTCACGTGGGCCAGCGCTGCCACGCAATCGCCCGCGATCAACTTCCGGATGATCGACCAATAACTGCGATGCGTGCGCATCAGTTCGTTGCCCACTTTGTTCTTGATCTCGCTCACGAACGTCTCAGGAGAATAGCCCGCGATCTCGAAGAGCAGTTTGCGCGCCAACGAATACCCGTTGGTGTGCAGACCGTTCGAGGGCAAACCGAGGACGCAATCGCCCACCTGCACGTCTTTCCCGCTAATGATGCGTTCGCGCTCGACAACTCCCACGATAAATCCGGCAAGATCATACTCGCCATCGGGATAGAAGCCCGGCATTTCGGCAGTCTCACCGCCAATCAGTGCGCAGCCGTTGTGTTTGCAAGCCTCAGCGAGACCGCCAACGATCTTTTCCGCCACTTCCGAATCCAGCGTGCCCGTGGCCAGGTAATCCATAAAAAACAACGGAGTCGCGCCCTGCACTGCAATATCGTTCACGCAGTGGTTCACCAGGTCGCCGCCCACCGTGTGGTGCATTTTCATCTCGAAAGCGACTTTGAGTTTCGTCCCAACTCCATCAACGCTCGAAACCAGTACCGGGTCCACGTACTTTTTATCGACCGCGAACAGCCCGCCGAATCCGCCGATCTCGCTCAACACTCCCTTGGTAAAAGTTTTGTGCGCGAGATACTTAATGCGCTGCTTGGTGCGATTCCCCCGATCGATGTTGACACCGGCATCGGCGTAGGTAATCGCTTCGCTTTGGACGTTGGGATTTTTAGCCACGGTTTAATCCGTCAAGCCGAGAGTGGAGAAACTGCGCGCGCCGCCAAGCCAAGAGGAAGCGTTCCAAGCGCAACAAATTCTAGCACGTCCTCGCTCGCGATCGCCGTAACCAGCCGAATGTCAGCACAAGTAGGTCGTGAGAGAAAATTCCCCGCCCAACACGGGAATGCAGACGCCGTCCACGGAGGCGCTATAATGCTCCTCCAATTTCTTTTGTCTCGGAGACAAGCATGAGGATCTTCGCCCTTCCCGTTTTCGCCGCGCTGCTCGTTCCTTTTACCGCCCCTGCCCAGCAAACCCAGTCTCAGGAGCCCTCATCCCAGAGCGTGTATCAGCCAGCGCCCGCGACCGCCGCGAAGACCACCCCAAAAAAAGACAAGATCAAAAAGGAATCGACACCGGCCAATCCCGCTGCTCCTGACAAATCCACCGAACCCGGCAAGCCGTCCGAACCCGAATCCGCCGAAGCCACGGACAAAGACAAAGAAGAACACTTCGATGTCGCCGAAGTCCCACCGGTTGTCACACATCACGAGATCGCGGTGAACGGCAAAACACTCAGCTACACAGCCACGACCGGCCGCCTCCCCATCAAGCGCGGCGACGGCAAAATCGAAGCCGAAATGTTCTTCGTCGCCTATACTCTCGACGGACAAGACTCTGGGAAGCGGCCTCTGACATTCGCCTTCAACGGCGGCCCCGGCTCCGCCTCCGTCTGGCTCCACATGGGCGCCCTCGGTCCAAAACGCGTCGTTCTTCAGTCGAATGGTTTCATGCGAGCCGCACCCTATCGTTTGGAAGACAATCCCGACACCCTCCTCGATCACAGCGACATCGTCATGATCGATGCCATGGCCACCGGCTATTCGCGGGCTGCAACGCCCGACCTAACCAAGAAGTTTCTCGGCGTGAAAGGCGACGTACAATCCTTCGGAGAATTCATACGCCTCTACCTCTCCCGCTACGACCGTTGGAACTCTCCTCTGTTCCTGCTCGGCGAAAGCTACGGCACAACCCGCGCCGCTGGCATTGCCGGTTACCTCGCCGATCACGGCATCGCGTTCAACGGCGTCACTCTGCTTTCGATGGCCGTCGATTTCCAGACCCTCGAGTGGAATAAATCGAACGATCTGCCCTATTTCTTGCTCGTTCCAACCTTCAACATGATCGCAGGCTATCACCACAAACTCTCCGCCGATCTCTCGCAAGACATGGCCAAGACGCGCGACGAAGTCCTCCGCTGGTCAACCACCGATTATGCCCTCGCTCTCGGTAAAGGTGACGCCTTGACCCCCGACGAACACCGCAAAATCGTAGAGCAACTCTCGCGCTATATCGGATTGCGTCCTGAGGTTATCGAAGCGCACAACCTCCGCATCGACGTTCCCACCTTCGCGCAAGAACTACTGCTCGATCAGAAACTGATTGCCGGACGCCTCGACGGCCGCTTCACCGGCCCTAACCCCGACGGAGACGATCGCGAATACGATCCCACCAGCGCCGCGATTCTTCCGCCCTACACTTCAGCCTTCTACAACTACCTGCGAACCGAACTGAATTACAGAGTTGATATGCCCTACCGCGTCTTCGCCTACGATGAAGTCGGCTTCCAGAAGTGGGAGTGGGGCAACGCCGTCGAGGGCTTCCCCAGCACCGCAGGAGGCCTACGCTCCGCCATCATCAAGAACCCTTACATGAAGATTTTGGTCATGGAAGGCTACTACGATCTGGCCACTCCCTTCGCCGCTGCGAATTGGACCATGGACCATCTCGATCTGAACCCGCAGTTTCGCCAGAATATTTCCTACGCCACCTTCAACTCCGGACACATGGTCTACATCGATCGCAGCCAACACGACAAAATGAAAAAAGACCTAGTCGACTTCATGGAGAAATCCCTCCAGAAATAGAGGTTTGGAGCCAGTTTGACACCCGAGCGCTGGATTCTGTTTATAGCTGTCCAAATAGTGGGAATGATTCTGCCCCAATTTGCCAACGTTCACTTGAATATTGCGCCATCAATTTTTGGTTTGGTTCTTCTCTTGCCAGGAAGCCCTCCAGCTACGTTGTTTTCAGAACGGTTACCGACTTGGACGGCCGTGATGATCATCGCCGGTGTGAACGCTTCTGCCTGGTGGGGCGTTGCAAAGCTTTGGGACACGGAGTTGAAGTGAAACCGCTCGCCGGATTAAGTCGGCCGCCGTACAGATCCTGGTCACAATTTCGCCAGCGCCATCCTGTGTTCTAATTCGTCACGCATGCGCGCCGCCGCCATCTTCGGACTGGGAACATCGCCATCCGCCCTGCAACCGTTCCAATCCAACTCGAAAACAGAATGGTCAGAGGGTCTACCCACATCAACCGAAGCCGCCGACGCTATCCTGATCTTCGGTGGAGACGGAACCATCCATCGACATTTGCCGGCACTGGTGCGCCTTCAGCTACCCGTGCTCATCGTCCCCGCCGGCAGCGGCAACGACTTCGCCCGCGCTCTGAAGCTGCGCTCCGCATTCGACTCCCTACGCACCTGGAAGGATTTCGAATCAGGAAAAATTAGCGCTCACGCCATCGATCTAGGCGTGATTGCGCCGCTCGGCTCGCCCGAGCAAGAGCACCTCTTCTGCTGCGTCGCCGGTTGCGGACTCGACTCCATCGCCACCAGTCGTGCCAACAGAATGCCGCGCTGGCTGCGCGGCCACGGCGGTTACGCCCTCTCGCTTCTGCCGCTGCTGCTAAAACTCCCCGCCTTTTCCATGCGTCTCACGAAGAGCAATAACGACCTCGACACGAGCAGCAAAAGCTATCCTCCCCAAGAGAAGCTGACCCTGCTCGCTGCCTTCGCCAACACCCAGTTCTATGGAGACGGTATGCGCATCGCTCCCGATGCTGACTTCACCGACGGCAAGCTCGACATCTGCCAGATCTCCCGCATGAACCCCTTCGAACTTCTCTTCATGTTCCCGACTGTCTACTTCGGACGCCACCTCGTCTCCCCTAAGGTCGAATATTGGAAAGCGGAGCGAGTGACCATTAACACCGAAGTTCCGCTCGACATTTATGCCGACGGCGAGTTCGTCTGCCAGACACCTGCCGAACTTTCCATAGCCCGAGCAGCTTTGTCAGCCATTCGGCCCGTGTAGGGGCGGACGCGTTCGTCCGCCCCCGCGCTGCGAAGCTTCCCAATCTTACCTATGAGATCGCAGCACTCCGATCGAGTGTGCCGAGCCTGGGAGTTTGTCGAGGAAGCAAACGGTTTTGGGAAGGGCACGGCTTCAGCCGTGCCATGTAGGTTCGACAATAATGCGGGCTTCAGCCCCTGAGGGACGGCACTTTTCCTGCGTAGACGTTCTTGATACGACCTCTAGCGTGCGCGCCCGTACCGCGCATCCAGCGCAAGGTTCAACTCAAGTACATTCACTCGCGCCTCTCCCAGAAATCCCCACTGCCGGTTCTGGGAATTCTCCACAACCGCTCGTGCAATCTCAGCTTCTGATACCTTTCGTTCCATCGCCACGCGCCGTATCTGAAACTGCGCCGCCGCCGGCGAAATATCGGGATCCAGTCCCGATCCCAGACGTCGTCACCAGATCGACGGGAATAGCCGCCCCTGGATTCTCCGCCTGCAGCTTCGCGACATCTCCGCTCACACGTGTAATCAGCTGCACGTTCGTAGGCCCAAGATTGGACCCGCTCGAAGCACCAGCATCGTAGCCCGCAGCGCCTGCGGCCGACGGTCGCGAATGAAAGTATCCGGGACCAGAAAACGGCTGCCCAATGATTCGTGAGCCAACGACCACCCCGTTACGCTGAATCAGCTGACCGTTTGCCTGCTTAGGAAACATCGCCTGTGCGAGTACGGTCACCAACAATGGATACAGAATCCCTAGCAACACCGTCGTCGCCACCGTCATCAGAATCGCCGTAATTAAGTTCTTTTTCATTTCTCCGCTGCTTCCCTATACCAGCTTGATGCCCGTAATGATCATGTCAATCGCCTTGATGCCGATGAACGGGACGATCAATCCCCCAAAGCCATAGACCAGAAGATTCCGCCGCAACAAAGACTCCGCGCTCATCGCCTTGTACCCAACTCCTCGCAACGCCAGAGGAATCAGCGCCACAATAATCAGTGCATTAAAAATGACCGCCGAAAGAACCGCCGATTGCGGTGTCTGCAACCGCATCACGTTCAATGCGTTCAGCACAGGAAACGTTCCTGCGAACATCGCCGGAATAATCGCAAAATATTTGGCCACATCATTCGCAATCGAAAACGTAGTCAGCGCTCCGCGCGTCATCAGCAACTGCTTGCCAATCGCCACCACTTCAATCAGCTTGGTGGGATTCGAATCCAGATCCACCATGTTGCCCGCTTCCTTCGCGGCTTGCGTCCCAGTATTCATCGCGACGCCGACATCAGCCTGCGCCAGCGCTGGAGCGTCGTTCGTTCCGTCACCGGTCATGGCGACCAGCTTGCCTTCGCCCTGCTCGCGGCGAATCAGATCCATCTTGTCCTTCGGAGTCGCCTCCGCCAGAAAGTCATCCACGCCCGCCTCGCGCGCGATCGCAGCCGCCGTCAGCGGATTATCGCCGGTGATCATGACCGTCTTGATCCCCATCGCGCGCAGTTGATTGAAGCGCTCGCGCATCCCGCCCTTGACGATGTCTTTCAGATAAATGACCCCGAGCGCGCGCTGGTTCTCCGCCACCACCAGCGGAGTTCCTCCCGACCGCGCAATCTGTTCGACACTCGCCTGAATCTCGCGCGGCAGCAACGTCCCAAATTGCTGAAGATATTTAATGATCGCGTCAACCGACCCCTTGCGAATCTCGCGCCCGTCGAGATTCACGCCTGACATGCGCGTCTGCGCCGTGAAAGGGACAAACACCGCCTCATGCGACGCCAACTCTCGCCCGCGTAGTCCGTATTTTTCTTTGGCCAACACTACAATCGACCGGCCCTCGGGCGTTTCGTCAGCCAGCGACGAAAGTTGCGCTGCATCTGCCATCTCGGCGGACGTAATTCCGGGCGCCGCGATGAACTCTGCCGCCTGCCGGTTCCCCAGCGTTATGGTCCCAGTTTTATCCAGCAGAAGCGTATTGACATCGCCAGCAGCTTCTACCGCTCGTCCCGACATGGCCAGCACGTTGTGCTGCACCAACCGATCCATGCCCGCGATACCGATGGCCGAAAGTAAACCGCCGATCGTTGTCGGAATCAGACAGACAAGCAGCGACACCAGCACAAACACCGTCTGCGGAGATCCCGAATAAATCGCGAACGGCTGCAGCGTAACCACCGCCAGCAGAAAAATAATCGTCAACCCGGCTAGCAGGATATTCAGCGCGATTTCATTCGGAGTCTTCTGCCGTTCTGCGCCCTCGACCAACGCAATCATCCGATCAAGAAATGTTTCCCCCGGATTCGAAGTAATACGAACCTTAATCAAATCTGAAAGCACGCGCGTGCCGCCGGTCACAGCCGACCGATCCCCTCCCGATTCGCGAATTACCGGCGCAGATTCTCCGGTAATCGCCGACTCATCTACCGAAGCGACTCCCTCGATCACCTCGCCATCGCCCGGGACGAGTTCGCCGGCCGCTACCATCACCACATCGCCCAAACGCAACTTCGAACTCGGAATAGTCTCCGTACTTCCATTCGGCAGCAAGCGCTTTGCCTCGGTTTCACTGCGCGCTTTGCGCAATGTTTCGGCTTGCGCTTTGCCTCGCCCTTCCGCCATAGCCTCGGCAAAATTTGCGAACAGCACTGTAAACCACAGCCAAAGAGTAATCTGCAGATTGAAAGCAAAGCTCTGCTTTTCTCGGAAGAGCAGCACAGTCGTGACCACGCTGCCCACCTCGACCACAAACATCACCGGGTTCTTCATCATGGTGCGCGGATCCAGTTTGACCACGGCGTCGACCAGCGCCCGCCGTATGATCTTCGCATCCCACAAACTCTTGCTCTTTTTCTCTGCCATATCGGTTCTCGAGGATCTCTGCCTTAGAAAGTTTTCCCTGCCATCATCAGCAGATGCTCCAGTACGGGTCCCAAGCTAAGCGCCGGAAAGAAAGTCAGCGCTCCCACAATTACAATCACCGAGACCAGCAAAACAGAGAATAGAGGCGTCGTCACCGGAAACGTTCCCGCTGATGCCGGCACTGTTTTCTTTCTCGCCAAATTACCAGCAATCGCCAGCATCGGGATGATCATGAAGAACCGCCCGACCAGCATCGTCATCGCGCCCGCGATGTTGTACCACGCAGTGTTCCCGTTCAATCCCGCAAACGCCGAACCGTTGTTCCCCGCCATCGAAGTAAAGGCGTAGAGAATTTGCGTCATCCCGTGCGGACCCGCATTGCTGATGCTTGCAGTCCCAAATCCCTTCACCACCGAAATCCCCGTCAGCACCAGAATGATCAGCGGGAAGACGAGTGTGACCAGCATCGCCATCTTCACGTCGTACGCTTCAATCTTCTTCCCGAGATATTCCGGCGTTCTTCCCACCATCAATCCGGCAATGAATACCGCGAGCACTACGTAAATCAAAATCCCGTACAAACCCGCGCCCACTCCTCCAAACACCGTCTCGCTCAGCATGATGTTGACTAATGGCACCAAGCCGCCCAACGGCGTAAATGAATCGTGGACTCCGTTGATCGCTCCGCAACTCGCGTCCGTCGTCACCGTCGCGAACAACGCAGAGTTGGCGATGCCGAAGCGCACTTCCTTGCCTTCCATGTTTCCGCCCGGCTGCGACGCAGACGCTGTTTGGTCAACTCCGTGCAGCAGAGGATTGCCTCGAGCCTCGGCCCAATAAGCCGCTGTTACGCCGCAGACAAATAACACTGCCATCGCCGCCCACACCGCCCAGCCGTGACGCGGCGACCCCGTCATTCGGCCCAGCGTGTAAGTAAGCCCTGCTGGAATAGCGAAGATCGAAATCATCTGCAGAAAATTACTCAGCGGTGTCGGGTTCTCAAACGGATGCGAACTGTTGGCGTTAAAGAATCCGCCGCCGTTAGTGCCCAGCATCTTGATCGCTTCCTGCGAAGCCACCGGACCCTGCGCAATAGTCTGGTCCGTCACTGTATCCATCACCGGCTTGCCGTCCTGCCCCACCATCGGCTTGCCGTCTGTCCCCAGCTTTTGGACCTGTTGCGGCTCAACCAGCTTCGTAGTGTCGTACGGCTTCAGGTTTTGCACTACTCCTTGGGAGACAAGCAGCAACGCATACACGATGCAAGCCGGCAGTAGCACCCAAAGTGTCGAGCGCGTCATGTCGACCCAGAAGTTTCCAATAGTCTCCTTTTCTTTCCGCGCGATGCCGCGGATGAACGCGATTGCCAGCGCGATCCCAACCGCCGCCGACGCGAAGTTGTGGTAAGCAAGCCCCGCCATCTGTGTCAAATAACTCATCGTGGCTTCGCCGGGATAATTCTGCCAGTTTGTGTTGGTCGTAAACGATGCCGCGGTATTAAATGCGAGAGTTGGTGGCACTGCGGCAAATTTCTGCGGATTCAACCACGGCAGCAAATGTTGCGAACGCTCCAAAAGATACAGCAGCAACATCGACGCCCCGCTGAACAAGAGCATCGCAAACGCGTACTCCGTCCAACGCATCTCGTGCGCTTCATCGACTCCTGTCACGCGGTAGAGCAGTCGCTCGATCGGGCGCACCACAGGATCGAGAAAGGTACGCTGTCCGCCGAACACGGCAGCCATGAATACGCCGAGCGGCTTGGTAATCGCCAGAATCACCGCCAGAAATACAGCGATCTGGATCCAGCCATTCGTTGTCATCTCAGAATTTCTCCGGTCTCAGCAGGGCGTACAGCAGGTAGACCATCAATCCGGCGCTTACGATCAGCATGATGATCGATTCAGCATTCATATACGTTTTTCCTCAGCGAATTCGATCGCAGAATTGCACATACACTACCGACACCACGAAGAACACGATCGATACCGCGACAAAAATCAGGTCTTGCAAAGAACCACCTCCACCAACCGTCTAACTAAGCATCAAGCTCAGAATTTCACCATGATGTCGAGATCGATCAAAGACTCGTCCCGGCGCAGATCCGGAAACCAAACGGTGCTGCCCTGCGATCCGCAAGCCGTCTGCGCCGCGCTCAGCGTCAACGCCCCAGACGTGTTGCCGTCGTTGCAAGCGAAAAACTGCGGGTACCCGTTGTTGGTGTAAGGCACGCCGCCAGATCCCGGAGGCGTAACTCCACCACGACCCGACCAGTAAGGCACACTGGCATGCCGGTAGTCGTATTCCCAACGGAATGTGATCCACTGCTTCGGCATGTAATCGTAGGTGACAGACATATCCCATGCCTTAAACGGATCTCCAGGGTTTCCCGTAAAGTACGGCGCATTAATCGCCGCCGAAGACGCCGTCTCTCCGTTGATTGGCGGCAAGAGCACGAGATAGCGCCCAGGATTATTGATTTTGCCGCCACCGATGGTGAGCCCGTGCGTGTCTTTCTTGAACCACGTCCGGTCGTAGAGCATAAAGCCGACGAAACTCTGCTTCGGACCGCCCGACCGGTTGCCGTAACAGCTCACACCGCCACCAAACTCGCAACCGAGATCTCCCGTGAAAGAGAACGCCATCTTGTCGAGGGTCTGCCCCGGCTTGTCGAAGTACTTGATCTCGACACTATTGTCGGTATGGATGCGCCCGCGTTTCGGAATATAAAGATCGTCGTGGCCCAAGCCGTAGTTATTCGAAATAATATTTACCCACGGCCTCGGCGTCCACTTGACCTGACCACCCAGTCCCTTCCGGGAGTTAGACGAGCCATAAGATTGCCAGCCGTTAATCAGCCAGGGTTCGATTTTTAAATGTGGTGTTGGGAAAATCTGCACCCGCAAACCCTGAAAAAACCACGGCGTGTTCGACGACACATAGGAAGGCTGATAAGCCCAATTATCGAAGTTGTAGTAACTGAATAATCCGATGTAAGACATAAAGATTCCTGCATCGATGTTGATCCCGTCCAGCGCGTTAATGTGATACCCGCCGTATGCCTCCGAAACATAGCGGTCCGCGTCGGCAATATTCCATTGCCCCTTCGAATAGCTCGGGTCATTGCGCACGGTTGCGGTGGAATACATGCCGAACTGCGTCATAAACCGGGCGCGCACATTATCCAGATGAAAATCTCCGCCGATCCCCAGTTGCTCCAACTGGATTTCGTTCGCCCGAAACAGTTCGCTCGACCCGCCTTCAGAATTATCGATCGGCTTATTAAAATCGTAGTTATAAGTAACATCCGCTCGAATCTCGGGCGTGAAAAACTTCGAATCGAACGCCGTGTCTTTGTTCCGCGGATTGCCATTTAGCCAAGTCCAGTCCCAATCAGAAAAAGGTGCGATCTTTTCTGGTTGAGTGGGCGCACTCGCGGCAGAGGTGCTCAAGCTTTGCGGCGGCACTGTCGCAACGGACGCCGCAGCCGGCATCGCGTTCGCCACACCCGCTGGCGTTCCGGAAGTGAGAGACGCTTCGGCAGCCGGACGAGCCTTCAGCTCGGCTTCAAGCTGCTCGATCCGATGCTTCATCGCCTCAAGTTCCAGCATGACATCTGGCGAAATCGACTGACTAGCCGCAGATGAGGTAGCCGAATTCGAATTCGATCTAGCCCTGCCTCCATCGGCGTCAGACAACGCTGCTTGCCCATGCAACGGAAGCACCAATAGCATTGTTCCGATCACCATCGGCATCATCTTGTTCAAGAATGCTCTTACTGTATTGCGTTGGTCTCGAGCCATTTCACGATCCTTAGACTTCATTTCTTGAGCCCGCTACTAGCGAGCCGCATGTCGGTAGCCTTCTCGGCGGTACGAGCGGCATTCCTACTTTCCCGCGCGAGTGCGACTAAGACCGATACCAAAAAAGCCTCGGCCAACGCGAGTGGCACGTAGAACACGCCAACCATCACAGCCCCGTCAGAAACGGCTGCCGCGCCATACTGATTAAATTGGAAACAGCATAAGGGCGGGATAAATGTTTCGTAAGGAAGTCATAAAGAAAACAGTCCACGCCGGCCGTTTTAACAACCCCATTCCGCTTCGCCGGGCTTCGCGAAGTAGCGGCGAGGTGGGGGTCCGCCGGGAACCACTTCCACTTCGAGCAACGCAAGGCGCGTCGCCGCGATTAAACGGTTCTTTTCCAAGGCCGGCACCCGCTCCCACTCATCCTTCGTGCGCAGGTGGCACGGATGCTCCGGCTCGCTCGCCAGTGCCTGATGATAATGGTGGAAAAGTTGCGCAAAGCGTTCTGGAGATACTTCTTCAATCGACATAAGATTTTTTCCTTCCCTGCGGCTATCTCACCGCATCCAGTTCATTGGATCCGAAAGGTCGTAAAATCCGCGTAAATTGAAAATATAAAAATCATAAAGATCCGAGGAAGAACGCCCTCAGCGGGAAGGGAAGAACTATCCTTCTTGCGACGCCGATTAATCGCCCGGTTCGAAACGATAGCCCACCCAGGGATCGGTCACGATATAGCGCGGAGAGTTCGGTGAGGGTTCGATCTTCTTGCGGAGTTGCGCCACGAACACGCGCAAATATTCGACCTGCTCCGTGCTTTCGCCGCCCCAAACCGCCGCTAGCAACGCACGATGCGTGACCACCTTGCCCAGGTGGCTCGCAAAGTACACCAGCAAATCAAATTCCTTGGGAGTGAGATGGACCGCGCGGCCTTTCACCGCAACACTACGGGCTCCCCGATCAATTTCGAAATCGCCGACTTTGATCGGCCCCAGATCCGATTCCTCCTCCCGCGTTCGGCGAAACGTCGCGCGAACCCGCGCCAGCAGTTCTTCCATCCCAAATGGTTTGGTCACATAGTCGTCCGCCCCGGCATCCAGCGCCTGCACCTTGGTTCGCTCTTCGCCACGCACCGAAAGTATGATGATCGGAACTTGCGTCTTCGCCCGCAACCGCCGACATAATTCCAACCCGTCCATGTTGGGCATGGCCAGATCAGTGATCACGAGATCAGGAGTCCAATCTTTCATGATCTCCAGCGCTGTCTCTCCATCATTCGCCACGCGAATGTCGTATCCATGGCTCGACAACGAAGTCCGCAAAACGCGCGTAATCTGCGACTCATCGTCCACGACGAGAATGTGTTTATGGTCTGGCATCTTCACTCAATAGTCCGCCAGAAAAACGCGAGTTAGTATCCGCGAATCGCTTCCCATTCTCAGCCCGGCTCCTGCGTCACGATATGCACATCCACCGCCGGAGCATCCCGCAAAAACTGATGAATCGCTGACAGGTAAAAATACCGCTTCCAGCCTCGCGTCGCTGAGCGGCCAAAAATCACCTGCGTAATGTGTTTTTCATTCACGAATTCTGCGACCGCGTGCGCAACCGTCTTTCCCTTTAGCCGGACGATCGTCGCCCCCACATTTTCCGCAAACCGCACATTGCCCGCCAAAGTTCTTTGATTCGTCTCACTTGAATCCTGCCCCAGATCGGTGTACACCACATAAAGCTCGGCATTCATCGCCTGCGCCATACGCGCGCCCCGCGCCACCAGATACTGCGCTGCCGGATTCGAACTGATACACACCGCAATTCTTTCGCGGATCGCAACCGGCGCCCGATCCGGCGACTGTTCACCGCGATGCTGCTCCAAGCTCAGGTCAACCTGTTGCGCAACCTGGCGCAACGCCAATTCTCGCAAGGCAATTAAATTCGTCTCGCGAAAGAAATTCTCCAGCGCCCGCCCCACCCGTTCCTGCGGATACACGTCGCCGCGCCGCATCCGTGCCTGCAGCGCTTCCGGAGTCAAATCGATCATCACCACTTCGTTGACCCGTTGCAGCACCCAGTCCGGAACCGTCTCCCGCACCTGAATTCCCGTCACGCCCTGCACCGTCGGCGTCACGCTCTCCAGATGCTGGATGTTCATCGTCGACAACACATCGATTCCGGTGTCCAGCAGGTCAAGCACATCCTCGTACCGTTTACGATGTTTGCTCCCCTCGATGTTCGTGTGCGCCAGTTCGTCAATCAGCGCGACACAAGGCTTGCGGGCAAGAATCGCGTCTACATCCATCTCCTCGAAGACGGCGCCCTTATAATCAATCTCTTTTCGCCGCACAACTTCAAGACTTTTGACCAACTCTCCCACGGCCTTTCGGCCGTGGGTTTCCACCACGCCGATCACGATATCTTCGCCGCGCGAGTGTCGCCGTATCGCCTCCGTTAACATGGTGTGCGTTTTCCCGACACCCGGAGCGTATCCGAGAAAGAGTTTGAACCTGCCGCCCTTCTCCTTCGGCGTACATTCATCCAACCACTGATCGGGAGTTTTCGGCATCGCGCTTTATTGTCGTTGAGAGCTCAGACTTTGTCGATGTGGGTTCGACATACCGTTCGATATCCATACGTTCGATGCGCCGGAAGGATGTCGGTTACAATCGCCTCGTGACCGCTGCCGCCAGGCCCGCTTACGGATATCTGATTGCATCTCTCGGTGTCGCGGCGATCACCTTAGTGGGATATCCCTGGCTCCATCTCAATCCCACCACGGCCGCGCTTGTCTACTTGCTTGGCGTTCTTGCCATCTCAGCATCCTGGGGACTGCCGCAGTCCGTCTTCATGTCGGTAATCGCGACCCTGGCTTTCAATTACTTCTTTCTGCCTCCCATCGGCACTTTTACCATTGCCGACCCCCAAAACTGGATCGCACTCTTCGCCTTCCTCATCACCGCCGTCACCGCCAGCGAACTCGCCGAACGCGCTCGCCGAGGCGCTCGTGCCGCAATCGAACGGCGCCAGGAACTCGAACGCCTCTACGCCTTCAGCCAGCTGCTGCTCTCCAGCGACAATCCTGCGGAACTGCTCAACCTCATCCCCCGCCACATCGTCGAATCCTTCAACATTCGATCCGCTGCCATCTCACTCTCTAGTCGCACCGACATCTATCGTTCCGGCCCTTCCATCGACGGGTTGGAATCCCGCGACCTGCAAATGGTCTGCGTGCGCGGGGAGCCTCGCTTCGACATTCCGAATGGAATTGGTTTCATGCCTCTCCGCATGGGCATGCGAGTCGTCGGCTGCCTCGGTGTTTCTGGTTCGTTTCTCTCCAGGCAGACGCTTGAAGCGATCGGCAGTCTGGTAGCGATTTCCATCGAGCGCGCCGGAGCTGTCGAAAAACTCAGCCGCGCCGAGGCTTCCCGCGAAAGCGAGCAGCTACGCTCTGTTCTCCTCGATTCCGTCACCCACGAGTTCCGCAGTCCCCTCACCGCGATCAAAGCGTCTGTCACTTCGTTGCTCGGCACCCCAGGTCAATCCGAATCTCACTCGCCCGAAGAGCGGCAGGAACTCCTGACCATCATTAACGAAGAAAGTGATCGCCTGAATCGTCTGATCGGCGAAGCCGCCGAGATGGCGCAGTTGGACGCTAACAAAGTTGAGTTCCGCTTCACCTCCGCGCCCATTACGCCTGCAGTTGAAGAGGCACTCTCCGAACTCAAGCAACTCCTCGTCCAGCACCCCGTCGATCTCCGAATTCCCCCCGATCTGCCGAATGCGCGCATGGACCCGGCTCACATCAAGGAAGTCATGGTTCATCTCATCGAGAATGCCGCCAAATATTCCCCCTCCGCCGCTCCCATCCGTATCACGGCCGAAGCTCGCGAAGCGGACGCGACTCTCACCATCAGCATCGCCGACCGAGGTCCCGGCATCGACGACTTCGAGCAGTCTCTCGTCTTCGAAAAGTTTTATCGCGGCCGCAACCAGCGCGTCCAAGTCCACGGCACCGGCATGGGACTCGCAATCTGCAAAGCCATCGTCGAAGCCCACGGCGGCCATCTCGGCGTCACCAGCCAACTAGGACACGGCTCCGTTTTTTACTTCACTCTGCCCCTGGGTTGACGGGTCGTGGCATCCTGAGCGGAGCATGAGGATTTGCGATGCGAATCCTCATGCGGAGTCGAAGGCCCCTACCCACAAGGACGCCTACACGAATTGTGCCCCGATCCCGCTCCCCTTCAATTACGTTCGTAAGTTGTTCAACCGTACAACCCTCCCCCACACTACTGTAGGTAAGTCGGCGACAATCTTTGCTTTGTGGGAAGCATCGAGTCCGCCTCCAGATTTCCGGCCGCACAAAACGAACTCTCCCGCACCATTTCGCACCCTTGACTGACGATGCCATGCCAACAAAAATCGACCGGCGCTCAAGCTCTCTGGATTTACAATCCATCCCTCGATCTGATTGTTGGCTGCAGCGCGTGGTCGGTCCCATTACTCCTGCTCGCCTACTTCTCATCTGCTGCCAGCACCCTCACATGGTCCGTAAGCCTTTACGCCTTGGCATTGTTCTTCAATTATCCCCACTACATGGCAACGATCTACCGCGCCTATCACACGCAAGAAGACTTCAATAAATATCGGATCTTTACCGTCCACATCACTCTGCTCGTAGCCGTCACCGTCGTTTTGTCCCACATCTGGCTCGCCGCTCTGCCGTGGATCTTCACTCTCTATCTCACCGCGAGTCCATGGCACTACAGCGGACAGAACTATGGTCTCTTCATGATGTTTGCCCGGCGTGCCGGCGCCCAACCCACATCTCGCGAAAGGCGCGCTCTCTACGCCATCTTCGTGATCTCCTATGTAAGTTTGGTCTTGAACTTCCACACCGGACCTTCAGGCGATTCACTCTTCCGTTCACTGAACATCCCCGCTGCGATCAATATTCGCGCCCAGATCGCGCTCGGAACCGCGTTCCTGGCCTGTTGCGCCTACGGACTCTCCCGCATCACCGCGCAGGCTGGCTTCCGTCGCCTGCTTCCATCTTTTACTCTTTTCTCAACTCAGTGCGTATGGTTCGTTCTGCCAACAGTCTTCTCTCTACTCGGACGATTCCAGGTTCCACAGACCCGCTATAGCACCGGTGTCCTCGCCATCATGCACTCCACACAATATCTCTGGATCACCAGCTACTACGCCAAGCGAGAAGCTTCCGCCACACCGGCCCATCCGTGGCGTCCTTACGCCTATTTCACGATTCTCATCGTTGGCGGCATCGCCCTATTCATTCCCGGCCCTTGGCTCACGACTCTTGTATTCCATTTCGATTTCACTCGCAGTTTCCTGCTCTTCACCGCCCTGGTCAATATCCATCACTTCATTCTCGACAGCGCGATCTGGAAACTCCGCGACGGTCGCATCGCTTCTTTGCTGCTAAATTCTCGTACGCAACTCGCAGAAGGCACAATCAAGGCGCGAAGCCGCACCATGGACGCGCTGCGCTGGCTGGCTGGCCCAACTCCTTCGGCCCGTGCACTGCGCATCGGTGCCGCCTGCGCTCTTCTGATCTGGGGCATCATCGACCAAACCCATTATTACTACTCCCTGCACAGCACCAGCCTCACCGACTTGCGCCGCGCTGCCGCTCTTGCTCCCTATGACACGCCCCTCGAAACTCGCCTCGCCCGTCAGGCACTCCAACAAGGCAGCCCAGAACAATCCGTCGCCGCATGGCAATATGCCATCCAGGCCAATGCCGCCGACCCATCCCCTAGAGACGAGTGGCTGAAATATCTGACTCAGGAAAAACACCTCGATGAGGCCTACCAGCTCACCAGCAGCTGGCTCAAACTCGCGCCCAAAGATGCGGCTCTCCTCGTCAACCACGGTATTCTCGCTCAGCAATTCGGACACGCCAGCGAAGCCGAAACCAACTTTCAGAATGCTCTCAAACTCGACCCCTCCCAGGCCGATGCCGACCTTTACTTAGCCCTCTCCCTCGACAAGCAGGGCAAACTCCCGGACGCTATTGCCCACTACGAAACTTACCTGGCGCAGATGTCTCACCGCCCTGCCTCCGCGCTTCCACCGCCTGCCAACTTGATCGGAGTCGCCCTCAAACTCGCGGACTGCAACGCCCGCATCGACCGTCCCGACATGGCCGTGCGCTATTACAAAATGGCCCGCACGCTGGCCGCTCAAACGGGAGAAAAAAATTTAGAGAGTTTTGCCGACGTGGCCGAGGCTTCGCTGCGCGCAAAGCGTGGCGAAAATGCTGCCGCCTTGCCGCTCTACCAGATGGCGCTGCAACTCGACGAAGGGATCGGTGACCAACATAACCAAGCTGTCGACTGGTATCTATACGCCATGTTCTTGCGCAACGCAGGATTCCCGCCGCGCTTCGCCTACGCGAGCCTGCTCAAATCGCAGTCGCTGTTATCTTCCGCTTCACAATCTGATTCCAACCAAGACGGGAGCGCCGCAACAGCTCAGATCCGCAAAGACCTGGAACACCAACTCGGTCGCGAAGCTTCCGAGATCAGCCGCAATCTCGACCCGATCCTTGCCGAAGCGCTCGAACTCAAGAATTGATCCTGGTGGGCCCACTAGGATTTGAACCTAGAACCAACAGATTATGAGTCTGCTGCTCTAACCGTTGAGCTATGGGCCCACGCACCCATATCTTACACATTTCATCATTGGCACTGATTCGCAACAGTTCGACCGAGGCGGGCTCGCTCGCTCCCTCACATTTCAAATTCGCTGTCTCAGGAAAAAAGTCTCACCCGCGTAAGATCAGCACAAGCGGAGCCGCGCTTGGTCTCACAGCTCCACCTTGCCTTCGAAATCAATGCGCAACAGGCGGCGCTGGCGGTACCGGAGGCGTTGCAGTCGCAACTTCCGGCGTCGGACTGTTATTCACCAAATCCTTCAATTCTTTACTCGGCTTGAAAAACGGAATCTTCTTCGCCGGCACTTCCACCCGGTCGCCCGTTTTCGGGTTCCTGCCCACCCGCGGTTTTCGCTGGCGCGTGCGGAAGCTGCCAAAGCCTCGTATCTCGATCTTGTCGCCCACGCGCAACGAGCGCACCACACTGTCGAAGATCGTGTCCACAATCACTTCACTGTCTTTGCGGGTCAGTTCCGCCAACCGGGATACCTCTTCGATCAGATCCGCCTTTGTCATAATCCTCTCCGCTCCCTTTGCGCACGATCCCTCAATAGGGAACCCGTAGCCGAGGCCTCGCTGCCCCGCTCGTCGCCTGCCTATAACCTTCTCAAATTTAAGGGGTTCTATGCAAGTACAGTTTCCGGTTCCCCAATTTGTAACTGGGGAGGGCTGCTCTTTTTGTTAACTAAAATCGGGAACTAAGCTACTTCCACAAATAATAGAACCCAACCTGCTGTTCCAGCAGCTTCGCCCGCGAAGGCAAGTAGTCCGAAACATCTCCAAACAGCAAATCCAGCCCCGACCGCCGGTCTTTCGGCGGATACACTAGCGTCGGCTCTCCGGAAATATTCACCGCCTGCGCTGTATCCTTCACCGCGCCTTCAAAATCTGTAACTTGATCCACCAGTTTCAAATCCAGCGCCTGCTCACCCGTCCACACTTTTCCATTCGCAATCGAGCGGATATCCGCCTCTTTTACGTGCCGTCCATCCGCCACCGCCTGTATGAACTGCGTGTGCATGTTGTCAATCAACCCCTGCATGTACTCGCGTTCCGCTGGAGTCATCTCCCGAGTCGGACTCCCCGTATCCTTAAATTCTCCCGCCTTCATCGTAATTGGATCAAGCTTCGCCCAGCGCATCAGATCGCCATAATTTACCCACTCGGCAATCACACCGATCGATCCCACGATGCTGCCCTTATCGGCATAAATCTTGTTCGTCGCCGAAGAAACGTAATACGCGCCGCTCGCTCCAACCGTTTCGATCGAAGCAACAATCCGTTTCTTCTTCTCGTCGCGGATCCGCTTCACTTCGCGATAAATCTCCTCCGACGCGGCCACCCCGCCTCCAGGAGAATTCACATGAATGATGATGGCCTTAACCGAATCATCGTCGGCAAACTTCTTCAGTTGAGGGACGATCTGCTTAGGAGAGAAAATTACGCCGTCGAGTTCGACCACCCCGATCTTCGATCCAAATCCCGAAAACGATTCTTCCTCGCTCCCGCCAAAACTCAAATACACCAGCGTAATCACCGCCACTACGAACAGCGTGAAAATCCCGCCGCCCACCAAAACCCAAATCCAAACTCGCGAACGTCCTTCAGCCATAATCACAAAAGTGTAGCACCGGAACGATTTGCTAATTGTGTAATCTGTACTCTGGCACTATTTAATCTCTAGCTTTCAAATTACCAATTTACAAAATTACAAAATCCGCCCCATGCCCGACCCCGTCGAACTCGAAGTCTTCAAGAACCTCTACCATTCCATCGCCGAAGAGATGGGAGCCACTCTCCGCCGCACCGCCTTCTCTCCTAATATCAAGGAACGCCGCGACTATTCCTGCGCCCTCTTCGATTCCGCGGGCGAAGTCATCGCCATGGGCGATCACATGCCCGTCCACCTCGGCTCCATGCCCATGTCCGTCGCCGCCGCCATCGCAGCCGCTACTGAATCCGCCGAACTCGCTCCCGGCGACATGATCATGCTCAACGACCCCTTTCGCGGAGGCACTCACCTCCCCGACATCACCCTCGTCATGCCTGTCTACATCTCAGGCACGCCCGCGCAGCAGGGACGCGCCCTTCTAGCCCTCGCGAAGCCTGACTTGAGCCTTGCCGACGAACGATCCCGCCCCACTCCCGACTTCTACGTCGCCTCTCGCGCCCATCACGCCAACGTCGGAGGCATGTACCCCGGCTCCATGGGCCCCTGCCGCGAAATCTATCAGGAAGGCCTCCGCATCCCTCCCGTCAAAATCATGAAAGAAGGGAAAATTGTCCCAGATGTTCTTGCCCTCCTACTCAACAACGTCCGCACCCCCGAAGAACGCGAAGGCGACCTCGGAGCCCAAATCGCCGCCTGCCAAACCGGAGCTCGTCGTCTCCAGGAAATCTGCGCCCGCTACGGACTCGCCCGCGCCCATCAAGCCGCCGCCGACTTGCTCATTTATTCCGAAAAAATGATGCGAGCTTTCCTCGCGACAATTCCCCCCGGCCGGTATCAGGCCGAAGATTTCCTCGATGACGACGGCGTAAGCGACAAGGCTGTGCGGATCGCAGTAAGCATTGAGATTTCCGCTGACACCGCCAAGGCTCGAAAGCGAACGGCGAATCGCGACGGACGAACAGCCTTAGTCACGATCGACTTCACCGGGAGCGGTGCCCAAGTCCAAGGCGCCATCAATGCCGTCGAAGCCATCACCTACTCGGCCTGCTTCTACGTATTTCGCTGCCTGCTCCAGGAAGACGTTCCCCCTACCTCCGGCCTCATGCGTCCCCTGCGCGTCATCGCTCCCTCGGGAACCGTGGTAAACGCCAAACCTCCTGCCGCCGTCGCTGGAGGCAATGTCGAAACCTCGCAACGCATCGTCGATGTGCTCCTCAAAGCTCTAGCCCACGCCGTCCCGGACCGCATCCCCGCCGCCGCGTCCGGCACGATGAACAACCTGACCATCGGTGGCCTCGATCCTCGCGCCGGCGAGCCTTTCGCCTATTACGAAACCATCGCCGGAGGTATGGGCGCACGCCCCAACAAAGACGGCGTCTCCGGCGTCCACACCCACATGACCAACTCTCTCAACACTCCCGCCGAGGCCCTGGAATACGCCTACCCGTTCCGGCTGCGCCAATATTCGCTGCGCCCCGATAGCGGAGGCGCCGGAAAATACACCGGTGGTGACGGCATCATCCGCGAAATTGAACTCTTAACCGACGCCCAAGTCACACTCCTCGCCGATCGCCGCACCCGCGGCCCCTACGGCTTAGCAGGGGGACGCGACGGTACCCCTGGACGAACCTCCATCATCCGCCGCGATGGTTCAATCGAAGAACTGCCGGGCAAGACTAGCCTAGCCCTGCGCGCCCGAGACCGCATTCGCATCGAAACTCCCGGCGGTGGTGGATGGGGCAAACCAACTCCCGAACCGAACTAACAGAGACGCTCCAGCCAGCGACGCCCCAGGCAAAAAATGCCCTTGGCAGCAGGACACTAAAGACTGCATCGAGTGGCTTCCCTCCGTGTTCCTTTGTGAACTCCGTGGTGAAAGATTTTGGCGTTGGCTGCCCGTCCTCTGCGATAAATCCCACTTTTCGCTAGAATTCAGCTTGCAGGCTTTTCGGCTTTAACGACCAAGGAAACTCACCAATGAGATTCGCGCGCCCTTTTATCTTCGGCATTGTTCTCGCATCCGCCTTCTTTTATTTCACCACCTACCGCCACGGACTTCTCCACTCTCCCAACTGGATCAGCCATCCCCAGCACGTTGAGATCACCGAAGCTGCCGGAGGCGAATCCCTCGATACCGAAGAGCAGAACAACATCGGCGTCTACCACAAGAACATCGCTGCCGTAGTCAACATCACTTCCAAAGTCCAGGCCTTCGACTTCTTCTACGGCCTCTACTCTCAGGAAGGCCAGGGCTCCGGCTTCGTCATCGACAAAGAAGGGCACATCCTCACCAACTATCACGTTATTGCCGACGCGCGCGAAGTTTGGGTCACGCTGCATGATCGCAAGAAGTACAAAGCCTCCATCGTTGGCACCGACAAGTCCCATGACCTCGCCGTCCTTCAGATCAAGGCTTCGAATTTGCAGCCCATGACCCTCGGCGATTCAACCAACCTGCAAGTCGGCCAAAAAGTCTATGCCATCGGCAACCCCTTCGGGCTCGCCGGAACCCTCACCCGCGGCATCGTCAGTTCCATCCGCCAGGTGCAAGAGCCCGACGGTATGGTCATCGAAGACGCCATTCAAACCGACGCCGCCATCAACCCCGGTAATTCCGGAGGCCCGCTCCTCAACTTCCACGGCGAGGTCATCGGCATTAATACGATGATCGCCTCCAGCGTCGGCCAAAGCGCCGGCATCGGATTCGCCATCCCCATCAATACCGCTAAAGCCGTCGTCAACGATCTCGTCACCCTGGGACGCGTGCGCCGTCCCGCCCTCGGCGTTCGCACCATCCCCATCGATCCCGAACTGGCCGACGAACTCGGCCTCGCCGCCGACTACGGTCTCCTCATCGTTCAAGCCGTCCCCGGTGGCTCCGCCGACCGCGCCGGCCTGCGTGGCGGCACCGAACGCGCCTACCTCGGCAACACTCCCATCATGATCGGCGGAGATTTGATGGTCGCCATCGACGGAGACCGCCTCGAAAGCCAGCAGAATCTCGCCCAGATCATGAACAAACACCGCGCTGGAGACACCGTAAAAGTCACTATCTTCCGCGGCAAGAAACAGCTGGAAGTCAACGTAGTCCTGGGCGAAGCCCGAGACCAGGTCTAAGTATTTGTCGCAAACGTTTGGCTGCGAACGTGTGGCTGTGAACGTGTGGCTGTGAACGTGTGGCGCGGGCATTCTTGCCCGCGTGCCTTATTTTTGCTTTCCAATATCCGCTTGCAACGCTCCCGTGCTACATAGCATGATATGTAGCAACGGAGTCTCCAAAAAATGCCACCCACTTCCAAAGCAAAAGTCTTCTACAGCGGCCGCAGTCAAGCCGTCCGCATTCCCGCCGAGTTTCGCTTCAAGACCAACGAAGTCTACATCCGCCGCGACCCGCAAAGCGGAGCCCTGATTCTCTCCGAGTCTCCCACCAAGACTTGGAAGGAGATATTCGCCGCGCTCGATGCGGCCGGAGTTCCCGATGATTTCCTGGCTGATCGCGACACCCGGCCACCGCAGAAGCGGGACATCTTTTGATTCGGAATTGGATGCTCGACACGAATACCGTGAGTTACATCGTCCGGGGGCAATCTCCCGCCGCTCGGGACCGTCTGGACGGTCTGAAAATCAACGAAGTCGGATGCATCTCGGTCGTCACCGAGGCGGAGATTCGCTACGGCTTGGTGAAAAAACCGCCGAGTTTGGTTTTGCGGAGGGTACTCGACGAGTTCCTGAACAAAATACAAATCCTTCCGTGGGGAAGCGACGAAGCTCATGCTTATGGAACCGTTCGATTCAAGCTGGAACGTGCGGGCAAGACCTTGAACGCTCTCGATATGCTAATCGCCGCCCACGCCATCAGTACCAACGCGACCTTGGTCACCGCAGATAAGGCGTTTACCCAAGTCGAAGACTTGCGCCCTGCCGTAAACTGGGCTGTCGATTTATAGTCTTGTGTGGCGCGGGCATTCTTGCCCGCGTGTCACTGAGAACCTGCGGCCATTTCATTCCCATGAAGAGCGAGCGGGTTACGGAATGGCAAGTCCGATGGCTTAAGGGCGGCAAGCGAACTCAGTCAAGTATCACGGACTTCATGAAACATCCCTACGAAGCTGTTCCTTAACGGAATCCGTTCTCGCGCTATCATCTCCCCAGTGCCCGACCTCGAATTCATCCGCGCCCTCTGCCTCTCCCTCCCCGACACCGCCGAAGACATGCCGTGGGACGACAACCTCTGCTTCAAGGTTCGCGGAAAAATCTTCACCGGCGTCGTCCTCTCCGACGGTCGTTTCCCGCGCCTAACCCTCAAAGTCACAGCGGAAGCCTTCCACGACCTCCTGGAAATCGAAGGCATCTCTATCGCCCCCTACGTCGGACGCTATAACTGGATCGCCCTAGCCAACTCCAACGTCCTCCCCGCCGATGAACTTGAATCACTCATCCGCCAGTCTTACGAACTCGTGGAAGCCAAAGCGCCAAAATTGAAAACGTCCAAGAAAGGAGCGACTCGCAAAAAGAAATCCAAGAAGCTTTCCGAAAAGTGATAAAAGCCACGTACCCGTGCACAACCCTATGAACCCCGTGGTTAAGCCTTTGCTTTTCTCCGTGTCCTCGGCGTCTCGGCGGTGAACAACGTTTGACTCTCCCCAACCCCCTAGACTAGCCTCATATTTCGCCCAATTCATGCGCACTCAACGCAGCGTTCTCCCAGTTTGCTTACTGATTACTCTGCTGGCCGTCGCAGCGCCCGCCGCCCCCTTGCGCCCCACCCACGCCCCGCATGCCCTGGTCACCAGCGTCCACGAACTAGCCTCTCGTGCAGGAGTCGAGATGCTCCACGCCGGCGGCAACGCCATCGACGCCGCCGTGGCCACTGGATTCGCTCTCGCTGTCGTCCATCCCCAAGCCGGAAATCTCGGCGGCGGCGGTTTCATGCTCTTCCGCCTCGCCGACGGCAAGACTCACTTCGTCGACTTTCGTGAAAAAGCTCCCGCCGCTGCCACCGAAAACATGTACCTCGACGCCCAGGGCAACGTCCTTCCCGAGTCCGACAAAAACTCCAGCGTCGTCGGATACCGCGCTGTCGGTGTCCCCGGCTCCGTTGCCGGTCTTGTCTATGCCGAGAAACAATACGGCAAGCTCTCCCTCGACAAAGTAATCGCTCCCGCCATCAAACTCGCGCGCGACGGATTCCCCCTCGCCTACGAAGACGCACAAGACCTGAAAGGCGACGACCACCTCGCCGAATTCCCCGAATCCAAACGCATCTTCCAGCGCGACGGAAACTACTACCATCCTGGCGACACCTTCAAGCAGCCCGAACTAGCGCGCACCCTCGAACGCCTGGCCAAGAACCCCGACGAGTTCTACCACGGTGCCATGGCCCGCGAACTCGCCACCGCCATCCAAAAAGGCGGAGGCCTCGTTACCGCCGCCGACCTCGCCGCCTACGAAGTCAAAGAGCGACAGCCCATTCGCGGCACCTATCGCGGATACGACATCATCAGCGCCCCGCCCCCATCTTCCGGAGGCGTCGCGCTCGTCGAAATTCTCAACATCCTCGAAGGCTTCGATCTCGCCAAACTCGGCAACCGCTCCGCCGACGATATCCATCTTGAAGTCGAAGCCTTTCGCCGCGCCTTCTATGATCGCGCCGATTTCATGGGAGACCCCGACTTCGCCAAAGTCCCCGTCGCCCAGCTCATCGACAAGAAATACGCCGAAGCTTGGCGCGACTCCATTGACCCGAAGCATGCCAGCCTCAGTAAAGACTTAAAACGCCCTTCCTTCAGCGAGCTCGAGCGCGTCGCGCATTCCCAAACCACCACCATTCACGAGCCCGAAAACACCACGCACTATTCCGTCGTCGATGCGGAAGGTAACGCCGTCGCCGTCACGACAACGCTCAACGACTCCTTCGGATCCCGCGTGACCGCCACCGGCCTTGGCTTCCTCCTCAACGACGAAATGGACGATTTCGCCGCCAAGCAAGGCGTTCCCAACGCTTACGGACTCATCCAGGGCCCAGCCAACGCCGTCGGCCCCGGCAAGCGCCCGCTCTCGGCCATGACGCCCACCATCGTCCTGAAAGACGGCAAACTCTTCTTGGTTCTCGGCTCACCCGGCGGCCCCACCATCATCACCACCGTGGCCAACGTCCTCATCGGCGTCGTCGATTTTGGCCTCGACATCCAGGAATCCGTCAACGCCCCAAGGTTTCACAACCAGTGGCTCCCCGACGTAATTCTCGTCGAAGATCGCCTCTCTCCCGATACAATGAATGTTCTGCGTTCCAAGGGACACAAACTAACTATCAGGCACTTTTGGGGCGATGCCGAGTGCATCATGGTTGACCCCAAAACCGGTGAGCGTTTAGCCGGAGCCGATGGACGCAACAATGGGAAGGCGGTAGGTTACTGATGCAGAGGGCGGTATCGACATACGTTTATGTAAAAGAACGGCTGCATCCGGGCCTGCTTGATGAGCTCGTCAAAGCGGGAGCCCAGTCGATCGAAATCTTCGCCGCGCGTCAGCACTTCGACTACGCCAACCGCAAGCAACACGTCCGCGAAATTGCTGAATGGTTCAAATCCACCGGCATCCCTCTCAATTCCGTCCACGCACCTTTATATTCCGACTACGAATGGGGACGCACCGGCGGCCCGCCCGTCAATATCGCCTCCACCGACCGCGCCGGTCGTATCGATGCCATGGACGAGATCAAGCGCGCGCTCGAAATCGCCGAGCATATTCCATTCCGCTTTCTTATTCAGCACATCGGCAATCCGAACGACGCCTTCGACGAAAAGAAATTCGAAGCCGCGATGACCTCCGTCGAACATCTCCGCGCCTTCGCCAAGCCGCTCGGAGTCCGAGTACTTGTCGAAAATATTCCCAACGAGCTCTCCACTCCCGATCGTCTCGTTGAGTTCATCAAGACCATGCACTTCGACGACATCGGAGTCTGCTTCGATTGCGGACATGCCCATATGATGGGCGGCATCCCCTCCGCTTTTGCGACCCTAAAAAATCACATCTGCTCCACTCACGTGCACGACAACAATAAAGACAAAGACTCGCATCTCTGGCCCGGCAATGGATCGATCGACTGGAAAGAAACCATGGAACTCCTGCGCATCGCTCCGCAGAAGCCTCCCCTGCTGCTGGAAATCGACGGCGAAGAAAAGAAAAATCCCAGCGAAGAAGTGAGCACCACCTTCCAAAAGCTGGAAGACGAGTAATCACCGCCAAGACGCCGAGATCACCGAGCTAACATAAGATTTGTCATCCTGAGCGAAGCGAAGGACCTGCTGTTCACGGTGCATCAAAACACTGCAGTCGAACTCGCGGTCGAGTCCGCATGACCTAAACAGGAATTCGCTCTTCTCGGCGTCCTCGGCGTCTCGGCGGTGAAAAAATATGCAGGAAATTGACAGGCTGGACCAAATCTCACGCCGCATCATCGGCGCCGCCATCGCGGTTCATCGGCATCTCGGCCCCGGGCTTCTCGAATCGGCTTATCAGTCGTGCTTGGCATTTGAACTGAAGCAGCTAGGCCTCCGCTTCGAAGAACAAAAACCATTGCCAGTGACCTACAAAGAAGTGAGGCTCGATTGCGGCTATCGTCTCGATCTAGTCGTCGAAGACGAAATCATCGTAGAAATTAAGGCCGCCGAAGCACTGTTGCCGGTTCACCAGGCACAACTGCTTTCCTACTTGCGGATAGCCCATAAACGAGTCGGCCTCCTGATAAACTTTCATGTCCCGATTCTGAAGAACGGCTTGAAAAGAATCGTGAACGAATTCCCAGATACGCGCCTGGCAAGGACTGTATCCAAAGTTCCCGAATAAACTATAAGAATTCGCTTTTCTCGGCGCCCTCGGCGTCTCGGCGGTGAAAAGGTTTTAACTTATGTCCACACCCATCAGCAACGACTGTATCCAAAGTTCCCAAATAAACTATAAGAATTCGCTTCTCTCGGCGCCCTCGGCGTCTCGGCGGTGAAAAGGTTTGAACTTATGTCCACACCCATCAGCACCACTGTATCCAAGTTCCCGAATAAACTATAAGAATTCGCTTTTCTCGGCGCCCTCGGCGTCTCGGCGGTGAAAAGGTTTTAACTTATGTCCACACCCATCAGCACCATCGCAGAAGTCGGCAAGCACGAAGGCCAGTCCGTCCTCATCCGCGGATGGCTCTATAACCTCCGCGAAAGCGGCAAACTCCTCTTCCCGCAATTTCGCGACGGATCCGGCGTCATCCAGGGAGTCGTCCCCAAAAATGCCGTCCCACCCGAAGTTTTCGAAGTCATCAAAGGCCTCACGCAGGAATCTAGCATCATCGTCGAAGGCAAAGTCCGCGCCGACAAGCGCGCTCCCGGCGGCTACGAACTCAACGTCTCGAACATCGAAGTAATCCAGCGCGTGCCCGAGTCCACGCCCTATCCCATCACTCCTAAAGAGCACGGCGTCGATTTCCTAATGGAGCATCGCCATCTCTGGCTCCGCTCCCAACGCCAGGCATCGATCCTTCGCGTTCGTGCCGAAATTATCCGCGCCGCTCGCGATTTCTTCGATAACAACGGATTCACCCTCACCGATCCGCCAATCCTTACTCCGGCTGCCTGCGAAGGCACCTCAACTCTATTCCCAGTCGACTACTTCGAAGAGCAGGCTTACCTCACCCAATCCGGCCAGCTCTACATTGAAGCCACAGCCATGGCGCTCGGCAAGGTCTATTCCTTCGGACCCACTTTCCGCGCCGAAAAGTCGAAGACCCGCCGTCATCTCACCGAATTCTGGATGGTCGAACCCGAAATCGCCTACGGCACCCTCGACGACCTCATGCAACTTGCCGAGGGCCTGCTCACCTTCTTGGTGAAGCGCTGTCTCGAACGTCGCCGTCCCGACCTCACCGTCATCGGCCGCGATCTCACGCAACTGGAAAAAATCGATGCCCCGTTCCCCCGCATCACCTACGACGAGGCCGTCACAAAATTGCAGGAAGGTCACGCCGCCGGCAAACTCGAAAACAAATTCGAATGGGGCGGAGACCTCGGCTCTCCCGACGAAACTTATCTCTCCTCTTTATATGATCGCCCCGTCATGGTCCACCGCTATCCTGCCAGTGTGAAAGCCTTCTACATGGAGCCCGATCCTCAGCGCCCCGACCTCGCTCTCTGTGTCAACGTCCTCGCCCCCGAAGGCTATGGCGAAATCATCGGAGGCTCGCAGCGCATGGCCTCCTACGATCTGCTCTTGCAGCGCATTCACGACCACAATCTGCCCGAAGAAGCCTTCAAGTGGTATCTCGATCTCCGCAAATACGGCAGCGTCCCCCATTCCGGCTTCGGCATGGGAATCGAACGCGCCGTAGCCTGGATTTGCGGCCTGGAGCATGTGCGAGAAACCATCCCTTTCCCGCGCATGCTCCATCGCCTCTACCCGTAATACCGGTTGTCAGTGTTCAGTTATCAGTTCTCAGTGAAATGAGAACCCCGGGGTAACTGAGAACTGACAACTGAGAACTGAGAACTCCCTATGCCCCTGCGAACCACGACGTTCAGCAGCATCACTCCTCGCCAGATCCGCGTGATCGGCGTCCCACTCGACCTCGGACAAAATCGCCGCGGCGTTGACATGGGTCCCTCAGCCGTTCGTGTCGCTGGACTCGAAGCCCGCCTCGAAGCCATCGGACACAACGTCGAAGATGCCGGCAACATCACCGTCGCCATCCCCGAACAGAAAAAAGAGGGCGCGGCCAACTCCAAATATCTCAAGGAAATTACCGCGACCTGCACCAAGAGTGCCGAGCTCGTTCTGAAGACGCTTGAGGCCGGCAAGGTCCCGCTCATCCTCGGCGGAGACCATTCCGTGGCCGCCGGCACCGTCTCCGGCGTCGCCGAATTCTACCGCCGCAAGAATCAGAAAATCGGTCTCATCTGGATCGACGCCCACACCGACATGAACACGCCTGATTCTTCCCCCAGCGGCAACGTCCACGGCATGCCCCTGGCCGCGCTCATGGGACTCGGCCCCGCCGAACTCGGCAACATCTACGACTTTTCACCGAAAGTGCAGCCGGAAAATTGCGTCCTGGTCGGCATCCGCGATGTCGATAACTTCGAAAAAGAAAACATCCGCCGTGCCGGAGTCGAAGTCTTCACCATGCGCGACATCGACGAGCGCGGCATGCGCAACGTCATGGAAGAAGCCCTCCGCATGGCCGGACACGGCACCGTCGGCTATCACGTCTCTCTCGATATGGATTGGATCGATCCCGAAGACGCCCCCGGAGTCGGTACTCCCGTCTGGGGTGGCGCAACCTACCGCGAAGCGCACCTCGCCATGGAAATTATCTCCGATCACGGACGCATGTTGAGCCTGGAAATCGTAGAAGTGAATCCCGTAATCGACGAACACAACCAGACCGCCGACCTGGCCGTAGAGCTGGCACTCTCCGCCTTCGGCAAAAAAATCCTATAGCACTTTGTTGAAACTAGAAACTTATCGAAGCCCTCGAGAAGTTTTGTCATCCTGAGCGTAGCCATAGCATTCGCGAAGCGAACGCTATGGCGGAGTCGAAGGACCCCTATAGTTCTTACGCGCTGCCTGACAAGCTTCCCGTTACCGCCCGAATCGCTGACGACAATTTCACCCAGCACAGGGAAATCCGTTCTTTACTGTACGTCCGAAACCTTCCCGTTCAAAAACGTCACCTTAATATCCTTGTAAACGTAAATCTGCTTCGCCCCCAGATTAATAATCTTGTCAGGATTCCCAATCGCCGCCTTCACCTGATCCGGCGTCTGTCCCTTCTCAATCTGCGCCGGCTCCGGAGGAGGCGCATTCTGCGCCTGCCCGCCGCCACCACCTTGATTATTCCCGCCGCCCTGGTCGTTTCCGTTGCCACCCTGCTGATTATTTCCGTTGCCATTTCCGTTCCCATTGCCGTTGTTGCCCTGATCCCCGCCGCTGTCATCGAGCGCCAGCAATCCTGCAATCGCATCCTCAATCGTCGATGGATTCGCGCTCGCGAGCGACCCTTTAGCAAACTGAAACACCACATCCGCCTTGTAGAACGTCTTCGGATCGGTGTTATTACACGAATCGCACGCCACGATCCCCATTACGACTTGATCTTTAGGCAAGTTGACCGTGATCTTGGAGGCATAAACCTTCGTATCCTTCTGGAAAAATTGCGTCGTCGGCGCCGGTCGGCCTAATTTACCCAACCCAAAGCCCAGAGCCTTTGACGCCATCGGATTCGGGGAATGCACCGATCCGTTCTCATACTTGGTCGCAAAAATACTCTGGTCAGAATAAGGAACTCCAAGAATTCCACCCTTCTTCACCACCAGAATCGTCCCCTGCTCCACTACCGCGGCCCCGCTCGAATCCTCGCCCATCTTCACCAGCGTGTACTGCGCCTTGAGCTGATCTTCCAGCGAAACCTGCGCGACCGCAAGTTGCGATCCCATTCCAACCGCGATCAACGCCACCACCACTAAGCCCATCTCAATTCTCTGACGCATCGCAACTTCCTCCTGTGAAGCCGCTGCTCCCCAGCCATCAGCCGGGCGCATGGATATTGACACTTTCCTATTTGCTTACACTACAGAAACGACGGCCATAAAGCGGGGAGCGCCGCCGCGTCGCACATTCTTGTTGCGGCGCTCCCGCATTCCTGGTCAATCGGCTTGCGTCAGTTGTTCGCCTGCTTCGCTTCCGCTTCCGCGGCGTCCGCGTCCTTTTGTTGTTGTTGCAGATCGGCTGCCACGCTCGTATCCGGAGTCGGTGCTGGCACCTCGCCAGTCGTCGTCTTCGTATCAGGAGCCGCCGGCAACCCATTCTTTCCTTGCTTGTCCGCCAACTCCTTCAAACCAGCATCCATCTGGATCCGCAGTTCGTTGTGCATCTCCTGCAGATCGTCAACCGCGACTCCAACCGTGGCTCCGACGGCGCACTCGTCTTTCTTGCTGCTCTTCACCAGTGCGTCCACCATGTTGTCGTCGTCCGGCTTGTCCGTCGTCCGCGAAATCACGTCCCCCGCCGTTAGGGCACATTCCGTCCCGTCCGACGTGGTCAGATCTTCCTCGCTCGACACCACAAAGATTCGAACCTTCGGATTCAGCGCCGCCGGTACTTGATCTCCCCCAGCACTCGTCGAGTCCTTCGTCGCTGCCGCGTCTTTCTCCGCCGCGATCTCACTCTTCATTTCATCCGAAATCGCGTTCTTAATCTCTGGAGTCAGTTGCGTGCTCTGCGCCGCTCCCCCGCCACCCAACATGTAGATACCGTACGTTGCCTGCAGTTGTGCCGCGACCAGAGGATCCGTTGACCACAACGCCGCAATCTCGTCACCAGAAGCATTTTCGATTGCCGGTGGCACGAGCTGTCCGTTTCCATCGCCGCCATCCCCGTTATCTTGCTGCGCCGCATACGCCGCTTGCAAACTCGCCGCCAGCAAATAATCGGTCAGCCAGAATGCCGCCGTTGGATATACCGGATAAGGTGCGTAGTACGCGCCATAGTATCCGTACCACGGTGCTCCGCCCCAGCCCCATCCGTAATAAACCGGCGCAGGCCACGGATTGTACGCCCATCCGTAATAAGCCGGCCCATAGTAGTACGCCGGCGCGTATCCATAATAAGGACGCCCGCCGTAGTAATAGTTGCGATAGCCGTAGGCATAATAATGCCCGCCCCGGTAGTACGTTCGCTGGTAATACGAGTGCCCGCCGTGGTTGTAGTACGCCCGCTGGCTGTATCCGCCATGCCGTCCGTAGCTCACCACCGTGCGCCCGTTGTGCACGCTCCTCACTTCCCGGCCGCCACGCATCCCGTGATTAATCGTCATCCCGTGCGTCTGAATCGATCGCACTTGCCCATTTTTCCGGAAGGTCGCGCTGCCACCGTTCTTCATCGACACCGTCTTGCTTCCGGCGGGCTGATGGTGATTCGCCGCACCCCCCGCTCCTCGATTGCCCGCGTTGGCAGTCCCTCCGCGGTTGTTCCCGCCATTCGCTCCGCCCCGATTGCCGGCGTTGTTGTTCGACCCGCCGCGGTTCGTGCCGTTGTTGGATCCGCCTCGATTGCCCGCATTGTTATTGCTGCCACCGCGGTTGGCAGCATTACCCACCTGTCCGCGGTTATTCGCCCCAGCACCACCAGGCCCGCGGCTATTCGACATACTTCCACCCTGCCCGGGACGATTCGATTGCCCGGCACCACCAGGCCCACGGCTCGCCGAGCCGCTACCCGCCCGGTTCCCCTGCGCTCCGCCGGGTCCCCGATTTTGGGCTCCGTTGCCAGCACCGCCAGGACGGCTAGCCCCTGAACCACCACTCGGACGTGCAGCCGGTGCGTGCGATGCCGCAGGAGCGTGGCTCGCTGCCGGCGCATGGGAAGCGGGCGCTGATTTCGGAGGCCCTCCGGCCTTCGCGATCACCGGCAAAGTTGCCGCTAGCGCGAGAAGCATTAGCAATACGGACCATTTCGGCAGGACATTCTTTCGTGCAATCTTCGGATTCATAGACTACTCCTGTGAGATGTAAAGCTCTTTACCGGTTAAACCGCTAGCGGATTCTGTAATCAGACCGATTTCGTTACGACGCACTCCCGCTGTCAAGGTTTCGTCGTCGAGAGCTTTCGGGTCCGAGTGCCATAGGGGAAGGGCCGGGCACCGGCCTTCTGAGTCCGAATAATTTCACACCCGTTTCCCTATCGTGTCAAGCGAAGCAGTCTGAATTTACACCTCCCGCTGCCAGTCCCGTTCCACCGAGTCACCGACTCCCACCGAGAAACCCTTTTCAAAACCGCGGAAACTCGAGGCTCCCCTCCGCTCAGCAAACCCAATCTCGAATCCAACCCGCCCAGAAACAGATTCTGCTCGCCCTTTCCCTCCACCACCTTCATCACCCTTCTGGTCACCTCTAAAAGTCACCACGGTAATTGGGGAGTGTTCCATCGTTTACCGATAAAGCTAATAGACCGCAATGTTTCCTTGCCGCTCAGTTCGATCGACCCTGCTCGCCGTGATTGCCCTGACCCTAACCTCGGCCGCCCAGCCGTCTGAAGATTTCTCGATCAGACCCCCTGCCGTTCCTACGTTCCACAGTACCGTCTCCGAAGTGCGTGTTACCTTCTTCGCCACCGACGAGAACCACCATGCTCTCCCCACTCTTTCCCCAACCGACTTCGCGATTGTCGACGGCGATCGCGTCGTCCGCAACTTCCGCAGTTTCACACGCTCCGACGAAACCTCGCTCGACGTGGTCGTGCTCGTCGACATGAGTGCATCGATCGCGCCCCGCTTCCGCGCCACAATTAACTATGTTCTTCAGCTCCTCGCCCACGACCAATCCATCCCTGACGATAATCTCTCCATTCTTTCCTTTGGAGGCTCCTCCGATGCATCGCTTCGCGAAACCTCCGCCACCCTCCACCCCGCCGTCCTTTGTTCAGGCGGTTGCCGCGCCGCCGACACGGCCAGCAGAATCCAGTCGGCGACGAGCAGCGGCACAACTCCGCTCTACGATGCCCTGATCTTCGGCTCCGACTTCCTTTCCCATCAGCACCGCGCCGCCGCCCGCAGCGTCCTGATCCTGTTTTCCGACGGATACGACACCATCAGCCTCCATTCTTCGCGCGACGCCCTGCGATCCGCGCTCGACTGCGGCGCTCTCATCTATTCCGTCGATATCGGGGGTCCGTCGAAACGAGCGTCAGGCCATCCACTCCTCGAAACCTCCGGCTCCACTTTCCTCCAGCAACTCGCGGAACAAACCGGTGGCCTTTATTTTTCCCCGCGTGTCTCTGATTCGAACAGCACCGATACCGTGTTGAACGCTGTGCTCGACGATCTCCACGCCTCCTACGTCGTCACCTACGACTTGCCCAACCATCGACCGGGATTCCACTCGCTCCGCCTCCTACCCACTCATAACCTCAACCTCACCTTCCATCACCGGACTGGCTACCTCTATGACTTCAGCCTCAGATAATCCTGCGCCGAACTCGAGATCACACGTTCCTCGCTCGTTCGCAGACCATCGCTCAAAGCAAAACGATTGGAGACCTATGAGATCCCCCTTGCTATCCGCAATTGCTGTACTCGCCGTCTTAACCAGCGTTTCGATCGCCTCCGCTACACCCATCGGCATCTATCAACATGGCACCGTCATCCGTATGCGCATGGGCGATTGCATGCTCACCCACGGCGGCTTCATCACCGCCTTCGGTCCGCCCCAGTCCCAGGCCCCCGAAGGGAGTTGCCCGGAATACACCTTGCTTACCGACAAAGTTGTATTTGTCATCGTCGGAAAATCTTCGAACCAGTTAGTGCCGTTGGCCGAAGTCATTGATTTTCGTTTCCAGAAAAAAGAACTAGCCGTCCGCGTCGATGACGCCCGTCACGAATCCAAATTCGTCATTAAAGAAATGACCCTGCGATCCCAATGGGAACTCCTGCAACGCCACCTAGAAAACGAACTCAATGACCCTCCACGTCACGGAATGGACGCCGCCCTCACTGTCCCAACTCGTGAGTAGCGCCGCGTGGTTTTGGCTTTTGGCTTTTGCCTTTTGCCTTTGGGTGGCGCAGCGGTTCACCGCTGCGATAGATAGCTTCTTTTTTAGTGACGGCTTTAGCCGCTGAGCCGCAAACCCCGTTCCCTTATGACTTTTCTGCAACCTCTTCCCCTAAAAAAGAAAAGCCCCCTCGAAAGGAGGCTTCTCTCAAATCATTTTCGGCTGTCTAGCTGTCACCAGCCACAGTCCTTACCTTACCTGGCAGGAAATGATACGGCGGCCACGGCCCTGTCACCACCATCTGGCAGTTCTTCAATTGTTTGGCGGCCGTACTGTACCGGTTCTGATACTTCTCGATCGACTTCGTATCGATCAAATGCGCGATGTCCAGCAGCATCCCATCCGCGTCCACCTTCTTGCAGCTCACTTCCTCTTCCAGAGGATTAAACAGCTTATGCACCTGGACCGACAGCGCCCGCGCTTTCGTCTGCCGTTCCCGCTCCCGTGAAGCTTTCTCCTTCAGCTTCAGCAGATACTCCCGGCCCACCGTATCCGGAAGCACAATCTCTTCCATATTCCCCCGCAGCGAGCCATCCCGCACCGTCAGCTTGATCCGCATCTCCGACTTGCCGCGTAGCCGCGCCACACTCTCGCAGAACGTGCGCCGGTTCGATCGCACCGCCTGCCGTATCGCATCTTCCGTATCAAAAATTGTTCCAAAGCGGAAGGGAAGAACCGTGGCCGTGCGAAAGCTCTGACTCACCACGCGGGCATGCTCAAGAACTGATTTTTCGTCCAGCTTCGTGGTCGCGCGATCGAATTCGCTCACAATCACTGCGAACTCTCCACTCGGATAACTCATTACGGGAGCGGCATTCACTCCCTGAATTCCTTCTAGAACAAAGGGGCGGCGGGCTCGGACACCGTTCGCAAGCGTCGGGTGTTCCGAAAGGCAGTACGCGTACCACGACATGCATTCTCTCCGAATTGCACCGGGGCTTTACAGCACCCCTTTAGATTTTCGTGACGAGCTTAGGGCTGCGTTTCTACCTGGAAGTTGTGGTTTTGTGAAAACAAGATGAATGCAAAACTCCGCATCCAAGGCCATATTACTTCCGGTCCTCGGAATTTGCAACCTTTGTTATAGTCGCTGCATCGCCGCTACCCAATTTTTTACGAAGCTCCCCCGAAATCGCGATGGCACGCGTGTATTGGCGCCAAATTCTGAAAGAGATCTCACTCTTGCCCGCTCCAATGTTGCCCCGGGTCACAGCTGAATCGATTCAATCCTTCGCTTTCTGCTTCGCCGCTGCGCGTTCCTGCAGCGCTATGGTTACCGCGCGCAGCATGTCGCCCGCGGGTGCCGGCTTTCCCGTCCATATCTCAAACTGCCGCGCCGCCTGCTGCACAAACATCTCAACTCCCGGGATCACCGCCATCCCCTTCGCTCGCGCCACCTGCAACAGGTGCGTTTCGACCGGATCGTACACCATATCGAACACCACCTTGGCCTGGATCTCCTCATCCTTCAGCGGACAATCCCTCGTGTTCCCCATCCCCACCGGAGTCGCATTCACAATCACATCGAAATTCACCTTCTTCAGCTCCGTCCTCTTAATCGTGTGCGCTTTCGCCTGCCGCGCCAGTTTCTGCCCCTTCCCTGAAGTCCGGTTCAATACCCAAACCTCCGCCCCCCGCTCCTTGACTCCGAACACCGCCGCTCGCGCCGCGCCCCCCGCTCCCAGCACCAGCACTTTCGCCTTCTCAAGCGTCAAACGCTGTTCCAAAGGACGCACTACCCCCGCAATATCCGTATTGAACCCGTAGAGCTTTCCTTCCTGTCCTCGCACCACCGTATTACACGCCCCAATCTTCGCTGTGTGTGCATCCGTGTTATCAAGATACGGAAGAATCGCTTGCTTATACGGCATCGTGACGCTCAGCCCATGCAGCGGAATCCCGCGCACGCACTGCATCAGATCCTTCAGAGTCTTAGCGTGCAGCGGCAGATAAACTCCGTTCACATTCTCCCGCCGCAGCGCCGTGTTCATGATCACCGGCGAAAGCGAATGCTCGATCGGATCCCCGGCCACTCCATACACCCGCGTCGCCGCGTCCACCTGCTCGATCCGGTATATGCTCCGCAAATCGCGCGAACTCACCTGTCCCGGCGCTGTCTTGAGGCCAATCCTCGGATCCACCGCGGCAAAAGTAAACGCGCTTCCCGCCCGCACACTCAGAACCCGGCTGATGATCCCCTGTTCGCCCATGCACAAACCGACCATTGCTTGCTTGTCGCTCTTGGTTTGCAGGAACTTCATCATGGTCACGTTGTCCGCAAGCGTCGTCGCCGTCGAAACCACCTTGTAGTAATCCGCCGGAATCTTCACCATCTTCTCCAGCGTCTCTTCCAGTTTCTTCGTGGCCCGAAAATCGTGATACGAAAGGATCACTCCAGCTCGGCTTCGCAACCGTGCAATCACTTCCGGCTTCGACTTCAGCGCGCTCTCCAACTCCACATCGACCAGTTGACATCCCGCCGCATGCGCCTTCGTCAGCACTTCCAACTGTGAGGCCAGAGAGCCTTTGAACTTCCCCCCGTTCTCCACTCTGCGGCATGTCCCAATCGCCGTAACATACTGATGCGTTTCAAGAAAGCGATGGATCTTCGGCAGGGCCGCCAGCGGCTGGTTCAAGTAGTCCAAACGAAACTCTAGAAAGGGGTTATCCCGCGCCATCAATTCGGCGGTGGCCAGCATTTGTTCCGCGTTGTCCCCGCTCAGTGCCAGACATACCTTCGGCAAGTGCATAGGCAGGAAGCGCGGCGCGAGAGTAGAGGAAAAAGCCAAGGCCATTCGTTTCAACAACTATTTCAAACGACGGCGCGATATTACAGGGCTGCACGCCCAGATGCAACCTTCCTACAACATCAAGCGCTACCCAAGCACTTAGGGAGCGTAGGCCCTCAACACCCTCGTAACCTTGACCATGCCTCCCCCACTTGTTACTTTTCGGCTGTAAACCTTTTCTTCCTAATCAGATAGGCAGAGATCGCTGAGCATCCGCGGAGCGGACTGGAGTCGGAGCTAACATGAAGAAAACAGGACTTTTATTGCTTGTCATCGCCACGATGACGGTGAGCTTTGCCATCGCCCAGCAGGCGGCCACAGCTGTCACCGCCTCTACCCCGACCGATGCAGCCGGCATCGTCGAAACTTCCGTAAACATGCCTTTCGTGCGCTACCAGACGCCCACCCCGGCCGACATCTACTGCGCCGGCTTTATCACCAAAGACCGCATTCCCGACGCTAACTACGTCAACGGCGGCGTCGAAACACCCATGTCGACCAAGTTCCAGCGCGGCGAGATCGTTTACCTCGCGGGCACTGGTTATCAAGCCGGACAGCTTTATTCCATCGTGCGTGAAATGCGCGATGTCAACGAATACGAGATTTATCCTGGCGAAAGAAAGTTGCTCGCCGCCACCGGACGCCCTTACGGCGAGATCGGTCGCGTCCGCATCGTCGATACCCGCAGCCACAGCGCCATTGCCCAGGTTGAATTCAGTTGTGACCCGATTAACCCCGGCGATGTCGCGTTGCCCTTCGTAGAAAAACAACCCATCACCTTCCATGTACCCGGACACTTCGATCGCTTCGCTCCTGCTAACGGCAAGCTCAGCGGGCGAGTTGTTCTCGGCAAGGATTTCGACAGCATCCTCGGCACCGGCATGAAACTGTATCTCAATCTGGGTTCCAACCAGGGTGTGAAAGTCGGCGACTACTTCCGCATCGTCCGCTCCTACACCGAGACCTTAAACAATCCGGTCGACTCCTTATCCTTTAGCGCCAGAACTTCGGAAGACACGCAGGCCCGTCCACCCAGCTTTGAAGCGAATCGCTTCACCCGGACCAAGGGTCCCAACATCCACGTTCGTGATCTGCCGCGCCGTGCCGTTGGCGAAGTCGTGGTCGTCAATGTCACTCCCACCTCATCCTCAGCCATGATCGTCTTCGCCCTCGAAAACGTCTATGCCGGCGACTCCGTGGAACTCGACCAAACAGAATAGGATCGCAGTCCCCGCATCACAGAAAACAAAAAAGGGAGAGCTCCGCTCTCCCTTTTCTTCTTGCCAACGGAAAGAATTGATCCGGGAAGAAAATCGTGTGGCGGCGGACATTCCTCTCCGCCCTGTGTGCATCGCCAATCATCCGCCGCTCAACAACCCCAACTCACCGGAAGAACTGTATCTTCGAATTCCCCGGAATCATCGCGCCACCAATCACCAGCACAACAATCACAAAAGCAATCTCCATACGCGCCGCCTCGCACCAAAAAATCAACCACCAGCGCTCAGATTACGTCGCCCCGCGAAGAACACAAGTTACGCAAGTGTTGAACAAGTTCCACCTTGACCGACGGAGCCCCTTTTGCGAAAAGATTTTCCTTCCTGAACCCTGGTGCCCTTTGTGGTAGAGGTTTTGAAACAGGGACTCACGACCCGAACCATCACTGCGATTGACGGAAAACTCCCGGAGCGCCAGACTAAAACGTCATGGCCAAGTCAAAAATCCGTGTCGGCATCCTCTTCGGCGGACGCTCCGGCGAGCACGAAATCTCTCTGCTCTCCGCCGCCTCCGTCCTCAACGCCATCGATAAAACAAAATATGAAGTCGTCCCCATCGGCATCACCAAAGAAGGACGCTGGCTCACCGCCGAAAATGCCGAACGATTATTGAAAGGCACCGCCTCCGCACCTCCCGCCGCGCCCACCAACCTGCGTGCCGGAGATCCTGAAGCCACTCCCGGAGCCGCTCTCCTAGCCGCCGGAGAGTCCGTAGTCGTCCCACCCGAGCCCGCCCGCCGCGACGCCGGACTCACGCCCTTCCAGACCGACGCCGCCAATCTTCGCCGCGCCTCCGACCGCGCCATCAACGTCGACGTAATCTTCCCCGTCCTTCACGGAACCTTCGGCGAAGACGGCACCATCCAGGGCCTTCTCGAACTCGCCGACATCGCCTACGTCGGTGCCGGAGTCCTTGGCTCCTCCGCTGGCATGGACAAAGACATCATGAAGTCCCTCTTCCGCGCCGCCGGACTCCCCATCGTCAAACACGTCACTATCCTCCGCCACCAATTCGAAGCAACCCCCAAGAAAGTCTACAAATTAGTCGAGGACAAACTGAAATACCCAGTCTTCGTAAAACCCGCCAACCTCGGATCTTCTGTCGGAATCTCCAAAGCTCATGACCGCAAAGAACTCGGCCCCGCCATCGCCGAAGCCGCTAAGTTCGATCGCAAAATTGTTATCGAAGAGGGTGTCGGAGGAAAGAAAAACAAAGCCCGCGAAATCGAGTGCGCCGTCCTCGGCAACGACAATCCCCAGGCCTCCATCGCCGGAGAAATCATTCCCATTAAAGAGTTCTACGATTACGACGCGAAGTACTTAGTCGAAGGCTCTGAGCCCGTCATCCCCGCCAAGATTACGAAGTCAGAAATGAAGACCGTCCAGAAGCTCGCCGTCGCCGCCTTTCAAGCCGTCGATTGCACCGGCCTGGCGCGAGTCGATTTCCTGATGGACCCCAAATCCCGCAAGATCCTAGTGAACGAAATCAACACCATGCCCGGATTCACCGCCATCAGCATGTATCCCAAAATGTGGGCCGCCACCGGCTTAGCCTATCCCGACCTGATCGACCGCCTGATCCAGTTAGGCATCGAACGCCACGAAGACAAAAAGAGAAATCAATACAGCCGGTAAATCTCCTTTGTTGTTACGAGTGAGCTCTTTTCGCGGCGACCGGTATTACTAAGATTATCGCGATGTTGGCGGAATCAAAGTCCCGTTCATGATTGAGCAAGAATCGGAGTTGTACTCCTCGACTCTTATCTTGCGAGAAGTCAAGATCAACGCCCCCGTCGAAAACGCGCGGTTCGAGGAGCCGCAGGTCTCAAAAGATCCGAAGAACCGGCAAGTCTTCCACAAGAATACTTCGCGCCAAGTGGAAGACCCCATCGCCTCTGTTCTTTCCACTCGTACAAATCTCCGGGAAGTGTTTTCCAGCCTCACATTTTCAGTCTCAGCCCGGCGCTAAGCGATGTATCCGTCACAGTCGAGTTAAACGCAAGTGTTCTTGTCGGATTTGCCTTCGTACCTGCGGCTTTGCATCAAACCGCGCCGGCGCCTTAAATGACTTTTCGTTCGCCGGTTTTTCGGCAGGAGCCCCTACCCGGCAGTAATCATTGCTCAGGGGCCAAGAAATTTTCCACCGGGTGGATGTCCAGACCTTCTGTGAGTTTCTTCATGAGTTTCTTGTAAGACAGGGTGCGCCGTTTCCGTAAATTCCGGGAATGGCGCAGACCCAGATCCACGTGGTTGGAATGGATTGATTCCAAGTCATCGGCTGCAACGTCCCTTTGGTTGCGATCCGCCAACGACTCCGGCATTGATTTTGCAGACATCGTCCACATGTCGGACGCGCAGGAAAATTCCGGGCCGAGAAAAAGTTCGAGAGATGTGACCAAGAGCATCCCGAAGAAGAAGTGGGGGAAGTGGGGATGGATGGGCGCGGTCGTGGTCGTCGGGCTGGTCACGGCAGCCTTTGTGTTCTGGTGGGAGGCGCAGCGTACACCGGACGGGGCAGATGGCGCGGAATCGACGTTTCCGCTGGAGACATTTGTCGTCAACCTCGGTGGATCGGGGCAGCGCGCCTATCTGCGAGCGGGAATCACCCTGGGGCTCGCACATCCGCTTACGCGTGTCCAGCGGGAAGAAATGCCGACGGCGTTGGTGCGGGACACGATTCTCTCGATATTGGCCGAAGCGCAGCCCGAAGCATTGTTGGGACAGGAGGGAAAGCGCCAGCTTAAAGAGCAGGTTCTGCAAGCTTTGCAAACACGCTTACCCCAAATCGGCGTCAAGAACGTTTATTTCACGGAATTTCTGGTGCAGATGTAATGGCAGCCGCCGTTCAACCAAAACCCGAACCTCCTGCGCCCGATCCCATGGCCCAGACGTGGCACCGTGTCGAATTTTTGCCCTGCTGGCTGACCATCGAGATACCCGTTCCCGGATTTAGGGTTGCCGATCTGGTGGGTCTTGAGCGCGGACGGATTGTGTCGACGCGATGGACGGTGGGACAGGATGTACCCCTGCGCATTAACGATGAACTCATCGCATGGAGCGAATTCGAGGTGGTGCAGAACCGCCTGGCAGTGCGCTTGACGGAGTTGTCCTGAATGGAAAACGGAGTAACCTCGCTCGGTTTGAAGCAGATCGAGGTCGTCAAAGGACAAGTGAGCGAGCGCGCGTACTTCAGACGGCGGCCTTCAGCGGGCGCTGCGGCGGACGTCGTCAAACGCGGATGGCGATTCTTGATGGCGCATGCCTGCCGTAAGCGCAAAACGCTATTTGTCCAAGAAACAGCCGCTCTCGGGGATCGCCGATTCGTGTCTGTGATCCAGTTTGAGGGAGAGCGTTTTCTCGTCGGGTCGAGCCCTTCGTCGGTCGCGTTACTGGCCAGGTTGCCGGCCGTCTCCGGCTGTGCGCGCGGGCGCGGCAACGAGGACGATGCGTGCGAGAAGAGTGCAAGAAACTGATGCCGGCCTTGTGGAATTCGCGAGTGGAAATTCAGCGCCCTGGAATCTCTTGGCTTCGCGGATGCTGTGGTGTCTTGCTGGCGGTGGCGGCAGGTACGCCCTTGTGGGCGCGTGCACACGCCGCGACGGGCTCTTCCTCTTCGCCGTCCTTGTCGCTGCCTTTGCCCGGAGTGCCGGGCGTGGCGCCGGGCAGCAACGCGTCCTGGAACATTGTCGTCCTGCTGACTTTGTTGACGATGATTCCCGCCATCGTACTTTCGATGACTCCCTTTGTGCGCCTGCTGATTGTGTTTCACTTCCTGCGGCAGGCGCTGGGTACGCAGACCGCTCCGAGCAACCAGACGCTCATCGGTCTCTCGCTGGTGCTGACTTTCTTCCTGATGCAGCCGGTCGGGGCGGCCATCTATTCGGACGCCATCGTCCCACTGGACACCGGACACATCACGATGATGGCGGCGCTCGACCGATCGTCGGTCCCGATGCGCCATTTCATGCTCAAGTACGCTCGCGAAAAAGATCTGGCGCTTTTCGTGGAACTGGCGCATGAAGCGCGTCCGGCGCGTCCCGAAGATCTCGGTATGAGGATCGTCGCGCCGGCCTACCTGCTGAGCGAACTGCAAGCCGGGTTCCGGATTGGGGCTGCGCTGTTCCTTCCTTTTCTCGTGATCGATATGGTTACGGCGGCGATTACCACCTCGATTGGAATGATGCAATTGCCTCCCGTAATTATTTCGACTCCACTCAAGATTCTTCTGTTCGTTGTCGTGGATGGATGGAACCTGCTGATTGGATCGTTGATGCGAAGTTTTTCTTGAAGGCTTCTATGGATACGGAGCAGGCCGTCGCTCTCTTTCGCAAAACGCTGGAGATGGCCCTCATCATGGGTGCGCCCCTGCTGCTGATCGCCGTGGCGGTCAGCCTGTTGGTCAATGTGGTGCAGGTGCTGACTTCTTTACAGGACCAGACGCTTTCGACGGTTCCGCGGCTCGCGGTGATGGCGGGAGCGATCCTGGTGCTTTTTCCCTGGATGTTGCGAAAGCTGGTGTTCTTCACCATTGGATTGTGGAGTGACTTGCATCCTTTTGTGCGATGAATTTTTCCAGACGCTTCCGTCTGGTGATCAAGCGAGCGGCGTCGAGATCAATGCGAGGCGATCGTGGTGCAGATAGCGATGGCATTTCCGGTGGAAAGAACCGTTGCAGCGTGGATGATTGCCGGGACGCGCGTGACGGGTCTGCTCGTCGTCGCGCCATTTGTGGGAAGCGCGGCCGTTCCGCCTCGGATCAAAGTAGGATTTGCGTTGCTTCTGACTCTCTTCCTCGCCCCGCTTGTTCCTGCCTCCTCGGTCGCTCTGACGCGGGCCGTCTTGGTCCCGCTGTTGGCCAGCGAGTTTGCCATTGGTTTTCTGCTCGGATTTACGCTGCAACTGGTTTTCGAGGCGGGACAACTGGCGGGGCAGATATGCGGTGTGCAGATGGGATTCTCGCTCGCGAGCGTAGTCAATCCCGACAATAGTCAGGCGGATTCGCCCGTCCTCTCAACACTCTATGAACTGATCGTGCTCCTGCTTTTCATTCAACTGGGGGTGCCGCAGTTCTTATTACGCGGGCTGGGGCGCAGCTTTCAATACATGCCGCCCGGCCAGTTTCGCCTGGTTTGGCCTGCGGTGCATTCCGTGTTCGGGTTTGCCGGGGGAATGTTCATCTCCGGCCTACAGATCGCCGCGCCCGTCGTAGTTGCGAGTCTGTTTGCCGATGTGGCTCTCGGTTTTATTGGCAAAGCCTCTCCGCAGTTGCCGGTGCTGTTCGTGGGGATCTCGATCAAGAACCTGCTTGGCCTGCTCCTGCTGTGTGGCGCCGCCGCATACTGGCCGCGTTTTTTTGACGCACGGTTTGGGCGCGCACTCGACGCTTCGGAAAGGATTCTGAAGCTGGCGCATTAAGGGACCAGAAGCAGGGATTCATGCCGCAGTCAAACCAAACCGAACAGGCAACCCCGCGCCGTCAAGAGAAGGCCCGGGAAAAGGGGCAAGTCGCGCGCAGCCGCGATCTGATTGGAGCGGCTTCGGGGATGGCCGCCACCTTCGTCCTGTTCTCGATGCTATCGAGCTTCCCCACGGCTTGGCAGAGCTTGTTTCGGGATTGCCTGAATGGGGCGGTATCCGGTGGCGGCCTTCGCATGGAAGGGATGGCGATCCTGCTTAACCATTTCAGGCTGTTCATGGCCACCGTGACCGCGCTGGGCCTCGGATGGATCGTCGCGCTGGGCGCAGCGGTCGCTCAGGGCGGGCTGGTCTTTGCTCCCGCATCGCTTTTGCCCGCCGCCTCGCGCATGAGCCCGGCTGCCCGATTGCATCAGCTTTTTTCGATCACCGCGCTGCGCGGGCTGATCAAGTCGTTGTTGCCGGCCAGCGCCGTCATCTATCTCACCGTTGATTGCCTGCGCCGCGACTGGCCCGACCTGATGGCGTTGTCCTCCCGCTCGTCGCGGGGAGCGCTCGGCTTTGCTGCCAGCCGGGTCTTCGAGGTTGCCTGGAAGTCGGCGCTCGTTCTACTGGTCTGGTCCGTCGTGGATTACCTGTTCGAGCGCCGCCACCTTTCGAGCGAGTTGATGATGAGCCGGCAGGAAATCTCCGACGAATACAAGGAGACCGAAGGCAACCCCGTAATCAAGGGGCGCATACGGCGCTTGCAGCGCATGGTGCGGCGCCGCCGCATGCTCGAAGACACCAAGCGCGCCAACGTAGTCATCACGAATCCCACGGAATACGCGATCGCGCTCGAATACCGTCCCGATATGCTCGCGCCCGTGGTGGTGGCGAAAGGGCGTAACTTGTTCGCCGTTCAGATCAAAGAAATCGCGCGCTGGGAAAACATTCCCATGGTCGAGAACAAGCCGCTGGCACACGAGCTCTATCGCACGGTCGAGGTCGGTCAAAGCGTCCCTCCGAAACTTTATACCGTCATTGCTGAAATTCTGGCGGCCGTGTTCCGCGCGCAAGCGCGCGCCCAGGCAGCCCCTGGGACGGGAGCGGGAGGGCTCGGCTAATGGTCTCTCCCGCCGCCCCGGCCGTTGCACCGGCGCGCAACCAATTCGTCGAATGGATTGTGCCCATCGCGGCCGTCAGCCTGGTCTTTGTCATGCTGGTGCCGCTACCGGCCGTGGCGCTCGATCTGTTGCTGGCCACGAGTTTTGCCGCGTCGGTATTGGTGCTGCTGTCGGCGCTCCAGATCCTGCGCCCGTCCCAGTTTTCCGTGTTTCCGAGCTTACTCCTGTTGCTCACCCTGTTTCGCCTGTCTCTGAATCTGGCTTCCAGCCGGCGCATTCTGTTGCATGGCAATGAAGGCGCGGCGGCTGCGGGACACGTCATTCAGGCCTTCGGACAATTCGTCGTGGGCGGCAACTACGTCGTAGGATTCGTCCTCTTCATCGCCCTGATCGCGATTCAGTACATCGTGGTCAGCCACGGCGCGGTGCGCACCGCCGAGGTGACGGCGCGCTTCACCCTCGACGCTCTACCGGGCAAGCAGATGGCGATCGACGCCGACCTGAATGCCGGACTCATCGACGAACATCAGGCGCGGGCGCGGCGCGAGCAGATTGCGCGCGAAGCAGAATTCTACGGCGCCATGGATGGAGCGGCCCGTTTCAACCAACGTGACTCCATTGCGACCATCCTGATCACCGGGATCAATATTCTTGCCGGCTTCCTCATTGGCGTCTTTCAGCTCGATATTCCTTTTCGCGAAGCGCTCAAGACCTACACCGTACTGACCGTGGGGGACGGCCTGGTGACGATGATTCCTTCGTTGCTGGTTTCGATGGCTGGCGGCATGATCGTGACGCGTGCCTCGTCGAATGCGACGCTGTCGGCCGACCTGGGTCTGCAACTGCTCTCGCGCCGCCGTTCGCTGCAGATTGCGGCCGGGGTCCTGGTGGCATTGGCGGCTATCCCTGGACTACCCAAGTTCTCCTTTCTCGCCGTTGCAGGCATCGTCGGGCTGCTGGCGTCGCGGATTCCGCAGATCAAAGACAAAGATGGGAAAGTTATCGACGCTCCGACTGCTGATTTGGGCGTCGCTGCCAGCGCCGCAGAAAAAGATAAAAAGGTGGCCAAATCCGAGTCGCTTGAAGATCTGCTGAAGCTCGACGAACTTTCGCTGGAGGTGGGCTATTCGCTGGTCAACCTGGTGGACGTGGCGCAAGGTGGACAACTGCTCGCCCGCGTCAAATCCCTGCGGAGCAGCCTGGCAGTGCAATTGGGGTTCATCGTTCCTCCGATTCACATCACGGACAATGTCCGCCTGAAAGCGCGGGAATATGTCATTTCGTTGCGCGGGGTCGAAATCGCGCGTTGGGAGATGGTCGAAGACAAGGTACTCGCCATCAGTTCGGACCTCAAGCCTCCGCCGCTGGCGGGCGTGCCGACGCGCGAGCCTGCCTTCGGAGTGGCGGCGTTGTGGATCGCGCGCGCGCTGGAATCGCAGGCGCTCTCCTCAGGCTATGCCGTTGTCGACCAGACCTCCGTGCTTTCCACTCACCTGGCGGAGATCATTCGCCAGCATGCTTACGAATTGCTGACGCGGCAGGAGACGAAGCGGTTGCTGGATCGCCTGAGCGATGGCCATCCCAAACTGGTCGAAGAACTGGTTCCAAAGATTCTGAGTCTCGGAGAAGTGCAGAAAGTTCTGCAGCAGCTCTTGCGAGAGCAGGTGTCGGTGCGCGATCTGCCGACAATTCTCGAAGCGCTGCTGGATGCTGCCGCCGTGAACAAGCATCCGGTGCTGCTGGTGGAAGCCGCGCGCCAGTCACTCGGCCGCGCCCTGGTGCGCCCGTTGCTCTCCGAGGACGGAGGGTTGCGGGTGCTCACCCTCGATCACAACATTGAAGAAGAGCTGAACCGCGCCTTCAGTCCGCAGCCAGCCCCGGCGACAAACAGCGGTTTGCAGCCATCGTTCGTGCGCCGGATTCTCGACAGCCTGCGGCAGTTGGGCGGAGATCAGGTGGCGCAGACCGCTCCCGTCCTGTTGTGCGCAACCCCCGCGCGCTTTCATCTGCGCCGACTTCTGGAGCCGTTTCTTCCCAAGATCGTGGTGCTGTCCCCGTTGGAAATTCCTTCCAGGGTTGCCGTGCAGTCGATGGGCACGGTGCGATGAAGAGACAGCTATCCCGCAGCGTAAAGCGTAGGTCTGTAGTTGGGCATCGTTCGGTCCGTGGGATGCCACTCAGTGGATGGCACGCGAATCCGCACGGGAAAAGCGGCACAAAACTACAGTCATCCCTCTGGCCAATAAGAGGGGGCTAATATCCGCGACCGCGCCACGAAGGATCGATGCCACGAAAGCAGGTCCGTCCCATGACTAAGCACGCTGCCGAAGCCTATCAACGCATCCAGAGTGACGCCGAACGTGAGCGCATTCTCATGGAGCAACTTCCGCAAGTTCGCTATATCGCCCGCCGCATTCATGAGCGACTGCCGCGCCACGTGCCTTTCGAAGACCTGGTGCACGCGGGCGTGGTCGGATTGATCGATGCGCTCAATAAGTTTGACCTGTCCAAGCAGGTGCAGTTCAGTTCTTATGCGAAGTTTCGCATTCGAGGCGCCATTCTCGACAGCCTGCGCGAACTGGACTGGAGTCCGCGGGAACTGCGGCGCAAAGGCCGTCTCGTTGATTCCACCTATGCCGAGCTCTCCGTCAAACTGGGACGCGCGCCCACCGAAAATGAAATTGCCCAGGAGATGGATATCAACCTGCAGGAGTTGCAGTCGCTGCTCGCCGAACTGGACGGCCTTGAACTCGGAAGCCTGCACATCGAGTCTTCCCGCGACGGCAAAGAAGAAGACGTGACAGACTATGTCCCGTCGAAAGACGAGGAGACACCGTTCTTCCAGTGTCTGCGGTCGGAGATGAAGCACCTGTTGGCAGAAGCGATCTCCGAACTTCCAGAAAAAGAACAGCGGGTGCTGGCTCTTTATTACTACGAAGAACTCACTATGAAAGAAGTAGGGGCCGCTCTGGGGATTGGCGAATCGCGCGTCTCGCAGATCCACTCCCTCGCCATGGTTCGGCTGCGGGCCCGTCTCAACTTTCTCAATGTCACCGAGAGGCCCAGCGCCCGGGGCAACGCCGCAGGTGCCTCCTGAAGATTTCATTGGAGACGGGCACGGCGGCTTGCCCTGAAAGCGAATTGAAAGAAATTGTATCGAGGCTCGCGTGGAAAAGGTTCTGAATCAGGAAGAAATCGATGACATGGTACGAAAAGCTCGTGCCGGGAACACCGCTGCGAGCGCCAGCGGCCCCGTCATCCAGCCTTGGGACATCCGGCAGGCCGGACAGATTGGCCGCGAGCAACTGCGCGCGATCAACCAGCTCCACGAACTGTTTGCGCGCAACCTCACGAATTCGGTTGGGGGTTATCTGCGGATCGTGTTCGATGTCAGTCTGGTTTCGGCCGAGCATCTTACCTTCCGCGAGTTCTTGCAACGCATTCCTGAAAAAACTTATATCGCCTCTTGCGATCTCGCGCCAGCCGATGCCACCGCTGTACTGCAACTCGATCTTGCCATCGCCTTCCCGATTATCGACGTAATGCTGGGAGGGGAGGGCAAGGAGACCCAAATGGCACGCGACATCACCGAGATCGAGGAGCAGGTCCTCGAGGGAATTGTCCGGATCATGTGCCGCGAGTTGCAAACCAGCTGGAACGCGATCGCGTTGGAATTCAAGTTTGGCCAGCGTCAGAGGATGATGCAGACGCAACGCCTCATGCCGCCCGAGGAAAAAAATCTTTGCCTCAGCTTTGAAATTAAAATGGCGGAAACCCGAGGCACACTCAACATTGCGGTGCCCGCTGTCGTATCGAACGCCCTGCTTCGCAAAATTTCGGCCGACTTCAATTACCAGCGTCCTCGCAGCCCGGTCGAATCGCGCCTGCAAATTCAGAAGAAAATGCTGAAGTGTTTCTTCCCCGTGGAGCTCTCGATGCCCGGGTTGCATTTGCCATTGCAGAAGATCCGGGAAATAGCTCCCGAAGACCTGCTGGTCTTCGAGAAGAATGCTTCCGCTCCGGCGACAGTCATGGTGGGCGAAGTGAGTCTATGTTCCGCTTCCCCGGTCCGTGTCGAGACGCGGCGAGCTGCTCGAGTTCTCTCGATTGAGAGTGGACCTCGGACCGGGGGTGAGATGTGACTGACATTCCAGCTTCCACCACGGCGCCCAGCGCACAGGCAGAACTTCGTCCTGAACTTCTCAAATGGTACGAGGCCTGGCGGGGCTGCCTTCAAAGTGTCTTGGCGCAGGTTTCGGGACAGCCCAGCGTCTTTGAAATCGCCGATCAGCCACTCGCTGTCACTGCTTCTGACATCTGGTACACAGTCGTCGCTGGAGGCGCACTACACGGCGAGATGGTCATCCACCTTACTGCGGACTCCGGTACACGGCTCGCCCAGAAGTTTCTCGGCGATGCCGGGCCCGCGACTCCGGAAGCGTCCGGCGAACTGACTGCGGCGACCGAGATTACCTCAGACAACAAGGAAGCTCTGGAAGAGTTGCTGCGGCAGATCGCGGGTCTGGCAGCGACGGCGGCGGGTGCGGCCGCCGGTGGCGAAGTGAAGCTCTCGGTCGCCGCTGCCGCTGCGCCTCCGTCCTGGAAGTCGGATGCCGTGGCCTGCCTGCAAACTCGAAGCGAAGCAGGAACCTCTATTGCGGTTGAGCTGCAGGTCAGTCCGGCTCTGGCCGCGGAACTTCAGCCGCGTGCTTCAGCCGTGGCGCCCCTGGCGCAAACAGCGGCTGCCGCGCCGGCGCCGGGTCCATCGCTTTCCAGTTCTCCTCCCGCGGCCAGCTACCGCAGGCTGATGGATGTCGGACTCGATGTCAAACTGCGTTTCGGATCGCGGCGAATGCTGCTGCGGGATGTGCTGGCTCTCAGCGCCGGAGTGGTCGTCGAACTCGATAATCCGCTCCATTCGCCGGTAGATCTGCTGCTCGACGGAAGACTCATTGCGCAAGGCGACGTAGTCATAGTCGACGGGAAGTATGGACTGCGAGTCACCGACGTGGTGGAGCCGGCACCGAGCGGGAGCGCCTCAACGTAATTTTTGAGCCGAAGAGTTTCGACATCTTTTCTGAACCATCTTTACCCATGGCTAAATTGTTCAAATCGCTCTCCTGGTCCGTCAACTGGATCTCTCGCTATAAAAGCGTACCTTCGCAACCGTCTTGTGGACTGCTCACCTGCTCGCATTCGCGTTCCTTCTGGCAGCGCTTGCGTGACCGGCATCGCCCATCGGGGACATTTTTGCAGGGCGTGTTTTATTGCCATCCTCAATGTTTGGAGACGGCCCTGATGAGCCAGCTTTCCCGGTTGCGCGCGATCGCTCCCGCTTCGCAACCGCCAAACCGTATTCCTCTGGGGCTGTTGATGGTGGCTCGCGGCAAACTTACCTACACGGAGGTTCGCGCGGCACTGGAAGCGCAGCGCCGGGCACGTTACGGAAAGATCGGAGAGTGGATCGAGAAACTCGGCTTCGCCACGGAACAGGAGGTCACCACGGCGCTCGCTCTGCAATGGGGATGCCCGGTGGCAGCGTCGTACGATCTTTCGGCGCTCCCCTCTCAGGGGAGCATTCCGCTGTCGATCCTCGAAGCTTTTCAAATGCTGCCGTTGAACTATGTGGCTTCGACGAACACTCTCTACATGGCCTTCGGAGAACGGGTCGATCACGCGGCGCTGTACGCTATCGAGAAAATATTGGATTGTCGAACACAACCTTGCGTCGCGGGACGCAAGAGCATCGTCCGTCAGCTTGACGCCTTGCGGCAGATGCCGCGCCCCGGAGATGTGGAATTCGGGCCGATGAACGACCTCGCGGAAATGGCGCGCATCGCCTCAAGCTACAGTTCGAGGCTAAGTCCCGAGCAGGTCCGCCTCAGCCGCATTGGGCGCTTCATATGGCTTCGTCTCGATCCTGGGTCCAAAGTCGAAAACAATGGGACGACCAACCAGTTCGCGATAGCGCGCAGAGGCGTGCGCATGAGGTCGCGCTCCATTACGACCAACCTGGTATTTCGGCTTGCCGTCGAGTCGCCTCGTCCAATGTCTTTTGCGCGAACATTCCGCGATCTCCGCGCTCCTTCGCCGACCGGTTAGAGCTGTGAGGAGACAAAGACAGAAGCTACTCCGGATGTGAGGGAGGCTAAAAATTCAGGCAATATGTGACGGAAAGTAGCACTTGGTCCTGAAAACTACAGCGTCCGCTTAAATAGAGGTACGGCTAAAGCCAAAGTGATCAAAGCGAAGATCGACAAGTAAATCATGTCGGGAACAATGGCCGCGAGTCCCGTTTCTTTCAGCAGCAGCGACTTGAATCCGTGTACGGCATAGGTAAACGGATCAACTTTGGCGATTGCGCGCAACCACACAGGAAAGGCTTCCACGGGATAAATCGCTCCGCTGGGGAAGAAGAGAAGCGTATTCAGGATTCCAAAGATGGCCCGCGGAACGAGAGGATCCTCAATCCTCACCATCATCAAGAACATCATGGTGTTGAAGGCGACCGAGGTCAGGACGATCAAGATCAGAAGGCCGAGGATTGTGCCGGGATTGAAGATGGTCCCGACGCCCGCCAACAGCGATCCCACGACCGTAATTACGACCCCGGTCATAACGGCCTTGATCGCGCCCGCGCCGTTCAAACCAAACACCAACTCGGCCTTCGTGATCGGAGTGACAAGGTATCCTTCGTGTACGCCGCGGGCCTTATCGTCGATGTAAAGCATGCCTCCTCCGATCATCACGGAGACGAACATTGCGAGCGTGATGGACCCCGGCAACAGATATTTCATGTACTCGATATAGGGATAGAGTTCCACCACCTCGAGAGCGGTTTGCTGCAAGAGGCGCGGCGAGACATCGGGCTGGTTCAACGCGTCCGTGACTTCGCTCATCTTGTCTTCAAAGGTCGAACTCATGAAGTTGTCGGAGTTGTCGACGACCAGCGCGATGCGGGGACGATTTTTCTCGTACACCATCTTTGAGTACTGCGCAGGAATAATGACTGCACCCTGAATTTTTCCGTTGCGCACATCTTCTCGCGCTTGCACTTCGTTGTCGTAAGGGATAGGGACAAAGGTCCCGGCATTTGCTCGCACGGCATCGAAAGCTTCCTTGATACGGATCGCCTGCGTTCCATGATCCTCATCCACCACACCCATCTTCGCGTCGCGGATTTTTCCTCCGAAGGCATTCCCCAAAACGATGAGCTGCACGAGAGGAAAAATCATCGACGCCATCATGAGAGCCGGAGAACGGAAGAACTTGCGCATCTCGCGCTCGATAATCGCCATCATTCGGTTCATGGCCGTAACCCCGGACTCTGCGGCATAGTGAAGGCGTGCGCTTTCACTAATTCATCGCGTAACTGGCGTCCCGTGTAGTAAACGAAGACATCGTCCAACGTGGTGTTCTGGACGGTCAGCGTCTTGAGCGCAGCGCCTGCGACCACCGACATTTCGACGAGATCTGTGGTGGTGCCCGATCCGTTTGCGGTCAGCACGCGGAACATGCCTGCGCTCTCGTTCTGGACCGAGGTAACGCCGGGCAAAGCTCGCAACCGCCCTTCCCAATCGGCCGGCGGACGCTCGAAATGCGCTTCGATCACGTTAGACCCTGGCACGCTCCTCTTGAGCGCCTCGGGCGTATCGAGCGCCACCAGTTTTCCGTGATCGACGATTGCAATCCGATTGCATAAGCGATCGGCCTCATCCATATAGTGGGTCGTAATCAACACCGTCAACTTTCGTTTTGCTTTTATGTTGGTCAGCATCTCCCACACCGCGACGCGAGAGACCGGATCAAGGCCGGTGGTCGGTTCGTCCAGAAAAAATATCTTGGGGCTGTGCACTAACCCGCGCGCAATTTCAAGGCGCCGCCGCATGCCGCCCGATAAGGTTTTTGTTTGCGCGCCACGCCATTTAGTGAGGTCGACGGTTTCGAGAAGTTCGTCGATCGCCTCCTTCCGGCGCTTGGCCGGAACGTCGTAGAGCTTGGCGTAGATGTTCAGATTCTCTTCCACCGTCAAGTCAAGGTCGCTGGTAAGCGCCTGAGGAATCACTCCGATGGTCCGGCGAACGGCGTCGGGGGAGCGCGCTACATCGTGTCCCGCGACTCGCGCCGCGCCCCCGGAGATCGGAATGAGGGTCGTCATCATGCGGATCAGCGTCGATTTTCCTGCGCCGTTCGGACCCAACAATCCAAAGATCTCGCCTTCTTTCACAACAAACGAGATGTCGTCCACGGCCGTGAACGTGCCGTACTGCTTGACGATGTGATCGACTTCGATCGCATTGGGTGCGCCGGCGGCAACTTCAGCTTTGCTGAATTCAGCTGCTGTCGTACTGTTGGGTTGGTGGATATTCGAATTCATGGTTTAGCCGCCGCCTCCGCGCTGCCCGGCGCCGCCCCGGCCCCTCCCTTTAGCTGCGCCGGACTAATCAGAACTTCTGCCGTCATACCGGGGACGTAGGCTCCTTTTGGATTGTCCAGACGGACTTTCAAAGCAATTGTTCGGATGTCTCGCTTCCGGCGTCCAACGTCGCGCTGCGTGGCAAAGTCGGCTTCCGCCGCTTTGTAGAAGACCTTTCCCCGAACCACCGTCCCGCCGGGCAGACGGACCCGCAGGGTGTCGCCGATTCCGATGTGATCGGAGTCGGTCTCGGGAATCGCGGCGAACGCCCAGGTGTCGCTGAAATCCACCACGGTCACGATAGCTTGTCCCGCATTCACGACTTCACCTTCGCGAGCCGCGCGGACGAGCACCGTCCCAGTGACAGGCGAATAGATTTTCGTGTAGCCCAGGCGCACTTCCGATTCTTTCAATTGAGCGACGGCGTTCTCGACTTGCGCTCGGGTTGACGCCACTGTGCTTTGCGCTGCCGTGGCCTGATTCGTGCGCGCCAGCGCCGAATTTAAATCTCCCTGGCTGGCGGTCACTTGTTCTTTGAGCGCCTGCACACTCGCCTCTTGCGCTTTGAGGTTCATCTCTGCCTGAACGCGGTCTTGCTCAGACGCGACACCCGCCTCTGCCAATCCGATGGTTCGACGGCTATCGCTTTCCACGCGCGTTAGCGTTGCCTCGGCTTGCGCAAGTTGTGCACGAGCGGCGGCGAGCTTCGCTTGGGAATTTTCTACGTCACCGGAGGTCGAGCCTTTGGTGGACTGACGCGTATATTCGCTCTCACTGACTTTCGAGCGCATGCTGCTGATGGTAGCGGCGGCGGCGCGTTCTTCCGCTTCCAACTCTGATGGATCGAGCAATGCGATGAGGTCACCCTGCTTCACCTGAGACCCCTCTTCGACCAGCAGCCTCTGAATGCGCCCTTGAATCTGCGGGCTCACTACAATCTGGTTCGCGTCCACCGTGCCCACCAGGACTAGGTCGTTACCGCCCGGCGTCGAGAAGAAATAGTAGGCCGAGGCGATCACTAAAATGATGCCGAGCGCTATCAGGAATTTATTGCGTGCGTTCATCGAAAATCTCCTTGCATCTTTACCCCGGAGCGGCGCGCGTCCACGCTCATCCTTTCACCACCCTCATCTCTGCGAAAGAGCGCTGCTGAAATGAACTCGAGAACAAACCCGCGCCGCTCGCGAATCCGCGCTTCGGAAAGCGGGTCGATCTTCATCAGAGTTTTCATCAGCGGGGCCGCATTGAAATAAAATATGACGACGGCCACCATTGAGGGCAGGAAATCCATCGGATTGACCGTCCGAAACTCACCCGAGGCCGCGCCTTCCCGTAACACCAGTACCAGCTTTTCAAACACCGGCCGGAAGTACCGCTTGGCCACCTGCTGCAGGTGGGTCGAGCGGTTGCCGGTTCGCATCCACTCCGCTTGCACGACGCGGGGAAATCGGGGATTCGCAGCGATGTAATCGAAGTAAGCGCCGAGATATTCCAGGATCTTGCGGCGCGGAGGCAGATCGCTTTCGAGCACCGGCATCACACGGGCGCGCATCCCGCTAAAAACGTGTTCGAGCACGGCTTCGTAGAGGGAGTCTTTGTCGTGAAAATAATAGTAAAGAAGCGCCTTGTTGACTTTGGCGGCTCGTGCGATCGCGTCCGTACGAGCGCCAGCGATGCCGTTTTCGGCGAATTCCGCCACCGCGGCTTTCAGTATGGCGGCGCGGCTCTCTTCGGGACGGCCTCGAGTTCCAAGCCGGGCTGCATCGATCGCGGGGAGGGCCGGAGAGCGCTTTCGTGGGATCGTCCGCTTGCGGCCTGAAAGTGGATTCATGTAATTAACCGGTTAGTTAGATTGTAACGGCCCGCTTCGTTCGAAGGCAAGCAGGAAAAAGGTCGGGGCTGCACGCAAATTCGCGGTCGGAGATTCCTGCTCGCCCAATCTGCGGTCTATAATGTCGCGCGAGCTCCAATACCGGACCCTTGCGGCCCCTATGACTCATAAATGTCACGCGGTTCTCTGCTTCGTCATCGTAGTGCTTAGCGCCAGCGCTTCTTCACAAACCAGCATTTCGGGCTTCACTTCCTCCTCGGCAGCGCGAGAGATCAAAACCGAGGAGAAGTTCAAGGCGATTCCCTCCACGGACGAAGCGCGCCGGCAGCATCGCGTCTTTACCGCCGAGCCGCATCTGGCGGGATCGAAACGTAACAATTACCTGGCTCGCTACGTCGCCGACAAATGGCGCAAGCAGGGGTTGGAGGACGTGGTCATACACCGGTACGACGTGTATGCGACGATGCCGAAACGCGCCTCGCTCGATATGATCGCGCCGGTCCTGTATCACGCCGGACTACGAGAAGAAGCCTACGCCGTCGATCCCGACACGAAAAATCCCCGAGTGAGCTCTGCATGGAGCGGGATGTCCATCTCTGGAGAAGTTACTGCGCCGGTTGTATATGCGCATAGTGGCAATCCTGAAGATTACGATTTGCTGCGCAAACATGGGATCGACGTAAAGGGAAAGATCGTGCTGGTGCGCTACTCGAATCCGTACAGCTATCGCGGATTCAAAGCTCTGACAGCGCAGAATCAGGGAGCCGCGGCAATCCTGATTTACAGCGATCCTGCGGAAGATGGTTTCAAGAAGGGCAAAGTCTTTCCCGATGGACCTTGGGGTCCTGAAAGTCACATACAGCGAGGAGCGATTACATACGACTTTATGGTTCCGGGCGATCCGCTTACGCCCGGGTGGGCGTCGATTCCCGGAGCGAAGCGAATCCCGCTGGAGCAAGCTGTCTCAGCCCCCAAGATCATGGCGCTGCCGCTTTCCTATAAGGACGCAACGCCGCTGCTGCAGAATCTTGGCGGTCCGGTCGCTCCGGCCGATTGGCAGGGCGGCCTTCCCTTCGAGTATCACTTGGGAGGCGAGCAAGCTCGTGTCCATTTGAAGATTGAGATGGACAACTCGATCAAGCCCTACTACGTGGTCGAAGGCCGCATTCGAGGCGCGGAGTTGCCGGACGAATGGGTTGTGCTGGGCAATCATCGCGATGCCTGGGCTTTTGGCGGTGTCGATCCGTCGAGCGGCACGGCGTCGATGATGGAGATGACGCGGGCGCTGGGCGAATTGAAGAAGGACGGCATGCGCCCGCGACGCACAGTAATTGTTTGCAGCTGGGATGGAGAAGAAGTGGGGTTGACGGGCTCGACGGAATGGGGCGAACAGTACGCCGATGAGCTCCGTAAGAAGGCCGTCGCTTATCTCAACGTGGACGAGGCTACGTCCGGGCCTGATTTCGAAGGCAGCGCAGTGGCTTCGCTTGAACCCATGCTCGTGGAAACCTCGCGCAGCCTGCAGGATCCGTCGGGCAAGTCTCTGTATGAGGCATGGAAGCTGAGCGCGGCTCAAAGCCGAAAAGAAGCAAAAGATGATCGTGCAGTGACCGATGGCAACTTGGCCGATACGCGGATTGGCAGCGGATCCGATCACACTGTCTTTCTAAACTTTGTCGGGATGCCCGTGATGGGGCTCGGTTTTGTGGGACCGTATGGCGTCTACCATTCCATGTATGACGATTTCTACTGGATGAATCACTTCGGCGATCCCGGATATCGCTACCACGTGTTGATGTCGCAACTCTGGGGAACGTTAGCTCTGCGCTTGGCGAACGCCGATCTGCTGCCCTTCGACTTTGCGAGTTATGCGGCTAATATCCGGCAATTTGTGGACGAGCTTTCGAAGGGGAAGGATATGAGGCAGATCGAGTTCGCTCCGATGTTGGACGAGATCCAACAATTCGAGAACGCCGGAAAGAAGCTGAATGCCGCCGTGCAGCAGGCACTCGCTTCAGGCAAACTCGATGCGAAGCTTGCGTCCGAAGTGAACGCTGGAATGATGCAGGTGGAACGGAACTGGCTGAACCCGGCTGGAATTCCAGGGCGCCCATGGTTCAAACACACGTTGTATGGAGCACGTTTTACGTACGCCCATTTGGAACTTCCTGGATTAACCGAGGCGGTCGAGAAGAAAGATTGGAATACGGCGAAAGAGCAGGCGACGGTCTTACGCGAATGTCTGGAAAAGAATATCAAGCTGCTCGATGAACTCACGCGGCGGATCTCGGCGAATTAGCGAAGACGAACGTCCTGTCCGGCAGGACGCACGCTTCCGTCCCTACCTGGTTCGTCTTTGTTAGCTCCGCCTACTGCGATCCGCCTGCGATGGAGGGGACTAGCAGGACCTCGTCTCCATCCTGAAAGGCGTAGGTCGCGCCCCCGAGGAAGCGGATATCTTCTTCGTTGACGTAGATATTCAGAAAGCGTCGAGTCTCTCCGGCTTCGTCACGCAGGTGGGGCTTGAGGTCGGGAAACTGCGAGTCGAGTTCCGTGAACAGTTCGTTGAGATTCGATGGGGAACAGGTGACGGATGGCTTTCCGGCGGTGAGGCGGCGGAGCGCGGTAGGGATTTGAACGGTGATACTCATAGTTCCTCCTGGGGCCGACGGCCTCATGTGAGAGTCGTTGGTCGCCTGTCGTTGGTCCTTCGCGGAATAGCTTCGGAACGACCGCCATTCGCGATCTGCGAGCGACTAACGACAAACGACCAGCGACGTTTAAGCAACAGCGGCGGCCGATGAAGCTGGTGCCTCGGCAAATGCGGCTGGCATATTCTCTGCTTTCGACGCAAGATACGCTTCGAACTCGGCCAGCTTCGGAGCGATGGGGACTTCGGCTTGGTATCGATCGGCCAACACATCGGTCGTCTTCAGCCCGTTTCCGGTGATGCAGAGAATCGTGGTTTCATCGGGCAGGATGCGGTCTTGCTGGATCAGTTTGCGCGCGGTTCCTACGGTGACTCCGCCAGCGGTTTCGGTGAAGATGCCTTCGCTCTCAGCCAACAACTGAATTCCAGTCACAACTTCGGGATCGGACACGTCTTCGGACCATCCCCCACTCTTCGAGATGGCTTTGATGGCGTAATGTCCATCTGCAGGATTACCGATGGCGAGCGAGCGGGCAATGGTCTTCGGGCGCTGCGGTTCGATCTCGTTGCTGTACTGCTTGATCGCCGTCGAGATGGGCGAGCATCCGGAGGCTTGTGCGCCGAAGAACTTCACGGGTTTTGGATCGACCAGGCCGAGAAGAATCAGTTCGTCGAAAGCCTTTTTGATTTTAGTAATTAACGAGCCTCCAGCCATGGGCACCACGACGTTGTCGGGAAGCTGCCATCCAAGCTGCTCGGCGATTTCATAGCCAACTGTCTTGGAGCCTTCGGCGTAGTAGGGACGAAGGTTCACGTTAACGAATCCCCAACGGTGTTCGTCGGCGATCTGCGAGCAGAGACGATTCACGTGGTCGTAGCTGCCGTTGATGCGGACGAGTTCGGCGCCGAAGACTTGCGTGCCCAGAATTTTGGCGGGCTCGAGGTCGGAGGGAATGAAGATCCAGGCCTTGAAGCCTTCGCGAGCGGCTTGAGCCGCGACGGAATTGGCGAGATTGCCGGTCGAGGAACAGGCGACGGTGTCGAATCCGAAGCTCCGCGCGTTGGCCAGAGCGACTGCCACCACACGATCTTTGAAGCTCAGCGTGGGAAGACAGACCGCATCGTTCTTGACGAAGAGCTTGCGCGATCCGAGCTTCTTGCCGAGACGCGGCGCGCTCACCAGCGGAGTGAATCCAATTGGGAGGGAGGGCTGAAACTCCGCTGGCAGCGGCAGCAGCTCGCGATAGCGCCACATGTTGGCGGCACGCGAGGCAAAAAGATCACGCGAAATTCGCGGTCGAATCGAATCGTAATCGTAGGTGACTTCAAGGGGGGAAAAGCAATCTTCGCAGATGCTGCGCGCCTGATTGCCCCAGGTCTTACCGCATTCTCGGCAACGTAATTCGTAGGTGTTCGTGGGTGCGTGCGTGCTCATCCTGCTGCTTCTTTCTGTGACTGCGGGACGAGCCGGGTAAAAATACCCCAGTAAATAGAAATCCCCTTTTCCAAAAAATGGGAAAAGAGGCTCGGGAAGTGCGAATCCAAATTTTCGCGTACCCGAATCTCATGGTCCCCGTTACCGGGCGAGAGTTGGCACCTGCGATGGAGATATATGATCCCGATCCGGTTGCCGTGGCGTCCTAGGGCTCGTCCCTCAGCCACTCTGCATGAAATTCCAGCTTGCCGATTAGAGCAAACTTGTAGCCGATCATAGTACCGGCGGATTGGTGTGTCAAGGGCTTTCAGCCGTCAGCCATCAGGTTAGACCCAAGGGGGGGGTGAAACTGGTCGGCATCTTCTCAACGCCTTCGGCCAATGACAAACTCGGCTTTTTTGAACGTCAATCTTTTAGAATCATTAGTGTCCGCTCCACACACTCATCAACGTGCCTTGGCAACGTCGGGAGCACTCGGCTCTCAGCGCTGGAAGCGGATTGTGCGGCGGGTTTTAACGGCATGGCTGACGCCATGCCGTACCCTTTCGTTCTCGAATGTAGTTCGTGGGTGGTTCTAGACGGGAGGCCTTACTCCACGCAGATATGAAGCACAAACCTGAATGGTCCGCCTCCTGCTACCGGCTCTTATCCTTGTTTCAGCGCGATGGTGTCCTGCGCAATCGTGTCGAAAGTAGTGACCACGCGCGCGTTCGCCTCATAGCTGCGCTGGGCCACGATCAAGTTCGCGAACTCAGTCGCAATATCCACGTTCGATTGTTCGAGCGCGCCCCCGGAGATGCTTCCTAAGCCGCCACTGGTTGGCGCTCCCACCGTGGGCTGTCCCGAAGCCAGCGTGGGAGAGTAATCGTTGTTCCCCGTGCGCGTAAGCCCCTGTTCGTCGGCGAAACTGGCGAGTGCGATCTGTCCCAGGGTTGCCGTGGTGCCGTTGCTGAAGGATCCGGTAATGGTTCCATCGGATCCAATGTTGAAAGTCTGGAGCGTGCCACTGCTCGCGCCATCCTGTTGAATGGAAGCCGTGCTGTTGGCCGCCGCCTCTTGGGTGAGCAGTCCCGTACCCGCAGAGTTGGTCAAATGCCAGGTGAACGTTGCCTGATTCGCACCATCCGCGTAGACCGATCCATTCGGCGGCACCGTGATCGTGGGGTTGGTGAGCGACGGGGTTCCCCCGGTGGGAGTTACGCTTTGCAGGGTCCCGTCTCCGTTGAACACGAGTGTGCCGCTGGCGAGCGTGACCGGCGCGGCGGTGGCAGCCCCGCCCAGGTCCGCCGCGGGAATCGTAACCGAATAACCCCAGGTGTTGACCACACCGGGAACCGCGGCAACGGCCGCAACACCATTCGCGCCGGCACCCGCGCTCCAGGTGAGATTCGCGGACCCTGTGCCGGCACTGGCAGCGGCGAAATCTCCCGATGTTCCTGCAACGGACGCGGTGAAGTTGATCACGCCGTTTCCAGCGTCTACCGCGCTAGCGGCCGGGTTGGCCACCGTTCCCGTTCCATACCCGCCGGGCGAAGCCGTTCCGGCCGCGTCCGCATAATTCCCGTTGATGGCATTCGCCAGATTTGCCGCGGTTTCAGCAATGGTTGCGCCGATATACACATCGTTCGTGCCGGCCGCAGGCGGGCTCGTCGTAAAGGTGTAGGTTTGGCCGCCCACCGTCACGGTTTGGGTCGCAACCGGCAGCGCCGTCATGGTGAGTGTGCCGGTCGCGGCTTGCGCAGGAGATGCGGGCACCGCCGCAACTCCTTCGTTGGTGTAGGTGAAGGTAACGGCGTGGCTGCCGCCGAGCGAATCGTAGATGGTTGCCTGGGTGGAATAGTTCGAACCATACGGTGCTGCGGCGTCGAGGTTCGAGGTCAAGCTGACATTGCTGGTGACGGTCGCGGGGCTGCTGGTTCCCGCTCCGAGCGCAAGCGTACTCAGCCCGCCGCTGGTATTCACAATTCCGTTGGTAGCGGCGTATCCGAGAACTTGCTGGCCGTCGGCGGTTTCGAGCAGATTGTCGGTGCCGACTTCAAAATTTCCCGCGCGGGTATAGCTCTGCACGCCATCCTGCTGAACGACAAAAAAACCATTGCCGTTGATGGCGACATCCGTGTCGATCCCATTCGAAGTGACGTCTCCCTGCGTAAAATCCGAGGGTTGTGCAGCGACTTTAACGCCCGCACCCTGCTGGATCGGGTCGCCGGCGCCGTCCGATCCGAGGTTCTGATAAAACAGATCGGCGAACTGAATTTGCTGGTCCTTGTAGCCGATGGTGTTGAGGTTGGCCAGATTGTTGGCAGTCGCCGAAAGGGCGGCGGAACTGGCCTGCAATCCAGAAAGCGGCACGGAAAAATTGGGCATACGACTCCTTTAATTAAAAATGGAATTGGGGGCTGTCGCGGAACTGGAATGGTTGCCGGCGGCAGCGTTCGCGCCCGCACCCGAAGCGGAACTCGCGGTCGAAGTCACATCGTTCACCAGGGTTTGCATCGATTGTTGAATCTGGGTTAATTCCCCGAGCGAATCGAACTGTGCCAGCTGGGTAATGAATGCGTTCGGATCCAGCGGGTCGAGGGGACTCTGGTTCTGCAACTGCACGGTAAGCAGCTGCAGAAAAGTGTTGGTTAAATCCAGGCCCGGGTCCGTCGTCGAAGAGGAAGAAGAAGCGGATGATCCCGACGAAGACGACGCGGCTGCACTCGCCCGCGAGGCTGCCGGAGCCGCACCCTGAAGCATTTGCATCAGTGACATTGACATAAGGTTGTCTCCTAAACGTGTATGCTGACGTGAGTCTCTGACTTTCCACGAATTCCGTCTGACGGCAAAATGTCGAGGGGGACGGCCAGGCTCTCCGCGGCTGACTCTTTTTCGGGCAGCGCCTCCCTCGCATTTGCTGACAGCGAATTTTGCGGTTGAGAAAAACTTTGCCGCGACTGCCCCTGCTGAAACCCCGCCGACGTCTGCGACGAATTCTGAAAATCAACGCCGGTTAAATTCAAATGGCTCTTGTTCAGGCCCGCTTCGAGCCCCGGCACTTCCGAAGTGAACCAACGTGCGATATCGCGGTCGCTGTGAACCGTTAGTCCGATCTGGCTGTGCTGCACAACGGTGTGGATCTCGACTGCCCCGAAGGCGTCGGTGCGAATCCCAACATGCATCTGCCCGCTTATCTGCGCATCCATTGCTGGGTTCGGCCCAGAACCCGCCGCCGGCGGAAGAGTTGTGGTCGGAGAATCGAGCATCTGGTGCGATTTTGGTAGCTCGGCCGGCCCCGCGGACGCCGACGGTGGTGCCGCGATTGCAGCCGACGGCGTTGGAACCGCCTGCGCGGCTGCCGGAGCGTCTTTGCCGGAGGTGATTGCGGGCGAAACGTTGGCGCCAGCATCGCCCGACGATGAGGGACTCGCCGGTACGGCGTTCGCCAGAGTCACGGCGGGTAAAACCGCCGAAGAAGATTTCTTCCCGGTCTTGTCCGCTCCGTTTGACGAAACAGTCGCGGAAGTCGTGGAGCTGGTTGTTTCGGAATTCGCCGCCTCCAACTTACCCCTTGGCGTCGAGTTTTCGATGTTGAGGGCGTCCGGCGCGTTGGGACTGATACCCTCCCCGGTGGCGCTGGTCGTTGCCGGAACACTTTCCGCATCGGGCGAAGCCTGTGTCCCGGAGGAAGGAGAGTTCGTCTGCTCCGCGAAAACGGTTGTCTCTTTCGACTGCCCGCTCGTGTAGCTGGCAGTTGCAAGCTTCGGGAGAACCGGCATCGGAATCGGCGCCTGGCCATTGCCAGGCTCCAATCTTGCAACGCTTCCTGGCGACGGCGCCGGAGCGCGAGGTGTAAAGGACGGTTGAACTGACGCATCGCGCACGGCTTCGGCGATACGAGCCGACTCCTCCTGCGCGCTGCCCACGACCGGATTTGACTGCGAAAAACTTTCAATGGTGTTGACCCTCGTAACATCCCCCGCCCGGGCTTCGCGGAACACAGGCGCGGCCGTGGGCTGGGCATCGAACGACTCCGCCGCGGCTTCATTCTTATCCAGACCATCCGTAGCCAGCGAACTACCAGATTTTGCCAAGATTTCGAAACTCGCAGCTGGTGTTTGGGCGGATGCCGATGGGATTGTGGCTGCATTCGTATCGCGACCCAACGGAGGTAGATCGAGATTTGCGGTGTTGCCGCCTGACACCGCTGTTTGAGACTGGCTCTCGACTGTTTCGGTGGTTTGCGGCGGAACAGCGCCGGTGACTAGCGTGGAAGGTGCGACCGAGACTGTGCCGGACGGGGCGGAGCCATTCGCAGAAACCGAAGCCTGAATCGCCTCCAGCGCTGCCATAGGCGCAAATGACAGTGGCGCGACTTCCGGCACTTGACCTGTCGCCGGCAACGAAATATTGGAGGACGACGGCGCCCCCGTGGCGTTGATCGTTGCTCGTGCGGACGTCTCGTACAGCACCCCTCCAGTCGGCTGCGACACAATCGCTTCGGGCCGTGTTACCGGGGACGGATCGGCGCTGGCGCGCGCTGGATTCGGAGCTGCGCGGCCGCCCTCCTCGACAGCGCCAGCCTCGCTGCGGGACGATGGCGAGCGGGGTTGACTCAATCGCTCTTCCTCATTCGGCTGGATCGAAGAAATCGATAATTCGGAAGTCGCGAGATGGTTCAACGACGGCGAAAAAGACGACAGAGAAATCGTCGACTGGGCTGCCGCGCTCGGCAGAGCTCCCGGCTGCCCGTTCGTCGGTCGCAAGGCGGATAGGGAGTCGCTAGTTCCGGCCGCCACTGGCGCAGCGCCAACGATCCCAGGCGATTGCGGATCGCTCCCTCCGTTTCCCAGATTCGGCTTAGAAATAGTCCCGGATGGCAAGGCAGCGGATAGCGTAGCGGGAACCGGTGTTGCCGCCGTGTACATCATCCTTATCGCCATCGTCGCCGCGGCTTCGCTCGGTACTCGAGACTCCTGAACCGCAGCCGATCCGATGCCGGATTGAGATGGGCTGACTGGTTTCGTGCCGGGCCGCGCTGACGACCGCCAGGGGGACCTGATCGCCACCGTTGTCAAATTGCCGCGAGTCAAGCTCAGCCGCGAGCCGAGGTCGACAGCGGCTCCGCCTTTGTACCCTACCGCCTTCGATTCCGCGTTCCCTTCGAGTCGCGGGCCAAGCCCCCGCTCGGCAGTCGAACCCGCCGTCATCGACGATTCATTCCGCGCATCTGGCTGTGCGGCATTGGAGAATACGGGCTCGGACACTGCGATCGACGAAGCCAGGGCTGCGCTGAAACTCGGACTGGGCGGCGTTGTACCCCTGCTCCCGTTCGGAGCTGCCGTGTTCGCCACCGGAATGGACACCCCGTCCACCTGCATCAGAGCACCACAAACTCATTTGCACTCGATGCACCAATGCGCAACTTCTGTTTCGCCTTGCGGTTTCAGGAAGTTACTGCGACTCGCCCGCGCTGCCACTAAAATCGGCCGCCCATGTCCGAGTACGAGGGGCAAGGATTGCCGGGCTGACCCGGCAAAATTCAGCACCACGCAATTATTCTCGACGGTGCCATCGTTGCAAGAGATGGCTGGCATCCACTTCCAGTTGCTGGCGGCGGGATTGTTCCTGTTGATAAGCGCTGCGTTGGCGCGCGCGCAGAGTTTCCAGCACTTCCCGTTCCCGGTAGGCCTGATGGTAGGCATCAAGCGCTCTCTGTCGTTCCAGCTCCAGTTCGTTCAGTCCGGCTTTCAATTGCTCGCGATAATGCTGCCTCTGCTGTCGCAGCAGGATGGCGAATTGAAGCTCCGCTGCCGTCCGTCCACTCGCCAGTGCGGCTGCGTCGGATTGAGCCGCTTCGGTGATGAACCGTTCCAGGTCCGCCAGGGTTTGGCGCGCGCGGGCGACGCGAAGATTGGCCTCTTGCAGTTGCAGCGTGCGCTGGCGTTCGAGACTCCGCCGCAGCCTCAGTAGTGGCGCAAGAGCAAACTGAAAAGCCATCCACTCACATCCATGATTTCTGCGGCGAAGATTTCTGCGGCGAACCGCATCGCTTCGTCGCGGCGATTCGAATCGGGCGGTTCGAACCTCGCGCTACACCGGCAGCGCCATCAGCCGCGCCAGGGAGTCTTGCATTCCCGCCGCTTCCCGCGAGCTCTGCCTCAGGAACTCCCGCAGCGGCGGCATCAGCGCGATGGCACGATCCAGTTCGGGATCGCTGCCTTTCTGGTACGCCCCAATCCGAATCAGTTCCTCGGAGGCCTTGTACCCAGCGAACAAGCGGCGCACCACATTGGTCTTGGCGAGGTGCTCGGCCGAGATCACCGCGGGCATAATGCGGCTGATACTGTCGAGCACGGAAATCGGCGGATAGTGGCTCTGGGCCGCCAGCCGTCGATCTAGCATCACGTGCCCGTCGAGCAGAGCCCGCACCGCGTCCACCAGCGGATCGTTTTCGTCATCCCCTTCCATCAATACCGTGTAGAAACCGGTGATCGTGCCCGAACCGAACGACCCCGCCCGCTCGAGCAGCCGGGCTAGCATGGTAAATACCGAAGGCGTGTAGCCTTTCGCCGTGGGGGGTTCGCCCGCCGCCAGCCCGATTTCGCGCTGCGCCATGGCCAGACGTGTGAGTGAATCGACGACCAGCAGCACGTGTTTTCCGCGCGCGCAAAAATACTCTGCAATGGTCGTCGCGGCCAGTCCGGCGCGAATGCGCAACAACGGATCTTGATCTGAGGTCGAGACCACGACCACCGAACGGCGCCGCCCCTGCTCGCCGAGCGATTCCAGCAGCTCACCCACTTCTCTCCCGCGCTCGCCGATCAGCCCCAGAACCGTGAGGTCCGCATTGGTGTTGCGCGCCATCATTCCGATGAGCGTGCTTTTGCCCACGCCGCTGCCCCCGAAGATTCCTACCCGCTGTCCCCGCCCGCAGGTTAAGAAGGAGTCGATGGCCCGTATGCCGCATCCCAGAGGATCGCGAATCGGAGTGCGCTCGAGGGCCAGCGGCGCTTCCCGGTCCAGAACGCAGCGCTCGCGGCACACGGGAGCGGCCCGGCCGTCGATCGGATTCCCCGCGCCGTCGAGTACACGGCCGAGTAATTGCTCGCTGAGGCGCAACGAGGGCCGCCTTCCCCAAACCACGACTGCATCGCCGTACCGTATTCCCGTCGGACGGCGCAACGCCATCGAGAGCACGGTGTGCCCGCGAAATCCGACAATCTCTCCCGCCCAGTGTTCTCCGCGTGCGTCGATAATCTCGCAGGCCTCGCCCACCGTGCAGAATGGGCCTTCGGATTCGACGAGTTGTCCTACCACCTGCACCACTCGTCCGCGCCAGCGCAATGCGGAGGAAGTCTGCAGATGCGAAAAATACGCGGAAAGAATGGGCGAAGCCATTTCGTTTTTCTGCGCCTACACTTGCGGCGCCGCCTGCGGCACCCGGCCACTTTCTGCTCCTGGCCTTTCCGCCAGCAGATCCAGCAACCCCGTTTCAATTTCTTTCAATTGCGTTTCCAGGCCAACCTCGGTCGAGCCCATTGAGGTTTCGATCCGGCATTCTCCGGGGGCGAGCGCCGCATCTTCGTGCACCTCGGGAGCGGGCGCGTCCCCCATCTGGCAGGCGAAATAGTGCCGCCACTCCGTCGCTTCTCGAGGATGAACCCGCAGGTCCACCTTGGTTCCGTTCTCGAGTTTTTCCAGGGTCACGCGCACGATCCCCGCCAGTGTCTGGGGATCGATCTGCGCCTCGCGATGCAGGACCTTGCGCGCGATCGCCAGCGCCAGCGCCACCACCTCTCCTTCAACACGGCGATAGTAGCCGGTTCGTTCTGCCGCAAACTCGCGGAGAGCCCGCGCCACCGCCTCACGATTCTTCGCGGCCGCGCCCTCGAGTTCCGCGCGCAGCTTCTGCTCCGCCGTTTGCCGTCCACGCTCAAAGGCCGCCGCTTGCAGCTGCTGGTTTCGCTCCTCCGCGCTTGGCCCAGGATTGGACGAACCGGCAGGAGATTCACCCGCACCAGCTCGCCCGGCGCTTGACGCAGTTGGCACCGCGCCCGCCGCCACACCCGCATCCAGATAGGAAAAAGGCTGTGCTTCCGGAACAGCCTGGCGCCGGGGCGCGCTAGACGACATATTCCTCCTGCGACTCCGCGCTCAACACCAGTTTCCCCTCCGCTTCCAGGCGGCGCGCCACTTCCACGATCTCGCGTTGCGCCTGATTCACATCTTTCGCCCGCACCGCGCCCAGTACTTCCATGTCTTCCTTCAACATATCCACGGCGCGCGACGACATGGATTTGAAAATAAGATTCTTGAGTTCTTCCGTCGCGCCCCGCAGCGCCAGCGCCAGGGTTTTTTTCTCCAGTTGCCCGAGCAATTCCCGAATTCCCGCTTCCGGCACGCCGAGCAGATCTTCGAACGTGAACATCAGGTTCCGGATTCCAAGTGCCATCTTGGGATCGTCTTTTTCAATCAGCTCTAAAATGCTTTTGCTCTTGATCGGCTCCAGCTGATTCAGCAGGTCGGCCGCCCCTTTGAATCCGGCGTAGGCCCGCCGGCTCTGTTCTCCCACGGATTCCAGCTGCTTGTTCAGAGCCAGCGCCACTTTCTTCGCCACATCCGGAGAAAACTGGCGCAACTGGGCCAGCCGCTTCACGGTTTCCGCGCGCACTTCTTCCGGCAGGCGCATCAGCAACGCCGAAGCTTGCCGCGCATTGAGATGCGCAAGGATCAGCGCGATGGTTTGCGGATGTTCCACTTCAAGAAACTTCGCCAGCTGCTGCGGGTCGGCTTCCTGCAAACTTTCCAGATGCACCGCATTCTCTTCCATGGAGTTCCGCACCTGCTCCAGCAAGCGGCTCGCCCCGGCTTCGCCAAAGGCGCGAACCAGCAGCTTCTGCGCGTATTCCGGACCGCCTTCCGTCAGATAACTGTGGGTCAGCGTGAGCTGGTAATACTCTTCGAGCACCGCCAATCCGCTCTCCGGCTTGAAGTGCTCCAGCTCTGCGATTCGCCGCGTCAGGCGCTGCACATCCAACTCCGGAAGATTGCGGTAAATGTGGCTCGCCGCTTCCTCGCCGAGCAGCACCATGAGGATCGCCGCCTTCTGTAACCCGGGGTTCGAGGTTGGGGTCGCCATCTACTTCCTGATCCCTCCCGCTTGCTTTCGCAGGCGCACCCGGGCCGTTCTCCGCTCGAGCGGTTCTCCGGGGAACGTCGGCAGCTCGAAACAGAGCCTCGACCTCAGGACTGCTGAGATGCGGCCTTCCGCATCAGTTCCAACGCGCGCCTCGACAATCATTTTGGCTTTCCATCCCGAATCCACGTCTGCACCAACTGGCTGGCTGCCGCGGGCTCCGCCTTGATTTTTGCTCCGATCTCCTTCTTCAGCATTCCGGCACGGTTGCCTTGCTCGCTGCCGCCGGGAAGCTCCATTTTCCCCAGACCCGTCCCGCCACCCGCGACTGCCGGCGTCAGATTCGCAGAAATCTGCCGGAAAGCGGAGACGGCCTGCTTCCTGACCGGCCGCAGCACGAGCCCGTACACCACGAGGAAGAGCAGAGTGATGCCCACATAGCGCAGAGCGCCGGCCCAGGGTTGCAGCAGCAGACGCCATTTCTCCAGCTTCCCCGGCGCGGCCGGAATTTCCACCGGAGCGCTCTGAAAGGACAAATTTTCCACCGCCAGCAGATCCCCCCGCTGTTCATCGACTCCAATCGCGGCGCGCGCCAGTTTTTCGATCGCGGTCATCTCCTCCGCCGTGCGCTTCCTGTGCCCGCTTACCGGCTTGCCGTTTTCCTGCCTGCTCTCGGCGGCGTCATCGATCAACACCGACGCCGTGATGCGGCGCACTCGGCCTGCGGGATTCGTGACATGCCGTATGTTCTTGCTCACCGCGAAGGTCGAGCTGTCGGATTTCGAACTCTGGTTATCGAGGAGTGCGGCCATCGGCGGCACGGCCGTTGCCGCGCCCGGCACATTGCTCGCCACTCCCGGCACTCCCGCCGGATTCGCGCCCCCCGCCAATTCCTCGGAATGCTGCTGCGCCAGGGTGGCCGCCGTCTTCGGATCGTAGACCTCCGAGGACTCTTCGCTGCTGCTCAGGTCGTACTCGACGTGGACGCTGGCGCGCACGTGTTCCGCGCCCACCACCGGCTCAATGGCGTGCACCGCCGCCGCCGCCAGTTCATCGTCCGAATCGAACGACGCCCTGCCCGACGGACCGCGTCGCGCCAGAAACGGTGTCGCCGTCTCAGCGTCTACCACCGTGACATTCTCCGCCTGCAGGCCGTCGACCGCGCTGGCCACCAGTTGCGGGATGGCCTGCTGCGCTTCGCGCGACAGCGTTCCGCCGCGCGTCTTCACAATCACCGCCGCCTTGGCCACACGCTCCTGCTCGGTAAACAGAGACTCGCGCGGCAAGACCAGATGCACCCGCACCGCTTCGACTTCCGCCAGTGTCTGCAGCGTGCGTTCCAGTTCTCCTTCGAGAGCGCGCTGGTAATTGACCTTCTCGCTGAAGTCCGAGCCTGCCCAGTTGGGGGTGTCGAACAATTCGAATCCCAGGCGGGCGTTATGAGGCAGGCCTTGCGCAGCTGTTTCCAGGCGCGCCGCGTCCAATTTCTCGGTGGGCACGAGCAAGCTTCCCCCGTCGGCCGAAACCTCATACGGAATGTTCTTGGCCGCCAGCCGCGCTCCCATCGACTGCGCATCCTGCGGCTTCAACCCCGAATAAAGAACTACGTTCTTGCCGCCATCCAACAGGGCCACAAACAACCACAGGATCAAACCAACAGCCACCGTCCCACCGGCCAACAGAGCCTTCTGCCGCAGGCTCAAGCCGCGCAGAAATTCCTGCATCTGCTCGAGGCTCTTATTCAAGAGGCCACGCTCCTAGGAATTGCGAAACGGCCTTTCTCAAAACTGCATACTCGATATCTGCTGGTAGGCCTGCACGATCTTGTTCCGCACCTGCATCATCAGCTGAAACGAGAGATCTGCCTTCTCGACGGCAATCATCGCGCTGTGCAGGTCCGCTCCTTTGCCGTTGAGCAACTGCGCGACCTGGGTTGCGGCGTCGCCCTGCGCGCCCTCCGCCTGATCCATGGACTGCTGCAGCGTCTCCAGAAACTTTCCGCCTTCGCCGTTGCCGGTCGATACGCTTCCAATCTCGTTGCCGATATCGGCCGGCACAATACGGATGGACGAAATCGAAGTACTCATCGCAACCCCTTTCCTGCTTTCTTTGGCCCTGTGGCACGTCAACCACCGCGCGCCGCGCTAACGCAGAAGTTCCAGGGACTGGGAGATCATGTTCTTCGTCGCCTGTACCGCCGACGCGTTCAGTTCATAGGCGCGCACCGCGCCCAGCAGATCCGTCATCTCCTCGATGGGATCGACCTGCGGATACGCCACGTATCCTTGTGCGTTCGCATCCGGATGTCCGGGCTCGAAGCGCAACACCGGAGGCCGGGCATCGGGCACGACCGCTGCCACGCGCACGGCCGACACGCTTTGCGGATGCAGTCCGGCAAGCGCCAGCGAAAAACGCGGCGCGCGTTGCGCTTGAAATACCACCAGCTGACGTCGATAGGGCCCGCCCGCCGGCGTGCGCGTCGTTTGCGAATTGGCCATGTTGCTCGCCACCACCTCCGCCCGCTGCCGTTCCGCCCCCAGTGCCGAGCCGCTCAGTTCCAGCATGCCAAAGAGATTCATGCGCTCGTTCCTCCTCCACTAATCGCGCTCGACAGCCGGTGAAACTCCGCTTTCAGGAATTGCGCCGCCACCTGGAAGCGCAGCTGGTTTTGCGCCAGGAGCAGCGACTCGCGCTCGACCGATACGTTATTCCCATCAGGACGCTCCAGCAGTCCGGGGACTTCGCGCGCCACCGGCGCAAACTTCGCTGTCTCCGTACCCTCGCCCCACATCGCCTGCTCGATCTCGTTGGCAAAGGGACGAACGTCCCTGGTCCGGAAACCTGGCGTATCAACATTTGCCAGATTGGTTGCGATCACCTGATGCCGGAAGGCGCTCTCATCGAGAACGCGCTCCAGCCCGCGCATCAGTGGGCTATCGATCATGGACATGTTGGCTCCTTCGTTCTTGGAAAAGTGCTGGAGTAACTGCTTCTTTGCGGCAGGCCGAATTCCCGGACTTTATTGCGAACCGTACGCAAACTGACTCCGAGCAACTGCGCCGCCCGCGCGCGATTTCCGCCCGTCGATTCCAGGGTCATGGCGAACAACTGGCGCTCCATTTCTCCGAGCGACAATCCCGGCTTCCATACCGGCGGCTTCGCTTCCCCGGAACTCGATTCCGGCGGGCCGGATGCCGATCCGCCATTTCCATTCTCTGCCGCTTGCTTCCGGCCGTTCTGGTTTTTCCCGTGCTCCAGAGCCTCGACTCCAATCTCTCCGCCCGGCGACAAGGCCACCGCCCGGCGCACAAAGTTGGCCAGCTCCCGCACATTCCCGGGCCACGTTCGTTGTTCCATACGCGCCAGCAACTCGCTTGACAAACGGACTTTCTCACCCGCTGCCGTCCGGCCGTCGTGATTTCCGACCGTCGCATACATTCCCACAAAATGTTCCGCCAGCTCGGCAATGTCGCCAGCCCGTTCGCGCAAGGGGGGCAAAGAAATCGGAATCACATTCAACCGGTAATAAAGATCGGCGCGGAAACGGCCTTCTCCGACCGCCGCTTCGAGCGGACGGTTTGTGGTGGCAAGGACCCGTATATTGACCCGCACCGTCTGGTTCGATCCCAGGCGGTCAAATTCGCGCTCTTGCAGCGCCCGCAGCAATTTCGGCTGCAGCGCCAGCGGCATCTCGCCCACTTCGTCGAGCAGCAGGGTGCCTCCGTCGGCCATCTCGAACTTGCCCGGCCTCGCCTCCACTGCTCCCGTGAATGCGCCCCGCGCATGGCCAAAAAGTTCGCTTTCGAGCAGGGCTTCCGGAAAGGCCGTGCAGTTCACCGCGACAAACGGTCCGGCTTTGCGGCGGCTGAGCCGGTGAATGAGGCGCGCCACCAGTTCCTTGCCCGTGCCGCTCTCCGCTTCGATCAAGACGTCGGCATCGGTCGCGGCAGCCTGCCGCGCGCAATCGAGCGCCTGCTGCCACGCTAACGAGTGCCCGATCAGGGCCTCGCTGTCTCGACTCGCAACTTCGGCGCGCCGCAGCACTTGCTCCACGGCGAGTTCGAGTTTCTCGAAGCACACCGGCTTGACCAGATAGTCGCAGGCTCCGCTGCGCATGGCTTCGACGGCATCGGGCACGCAGCCATAGGCGGTCAGCAGGATCACCGCCGTCCGTGCGGACGACATCTGCACCTCATGCATCAGTTCGAAGCCGTCTCGCCCCGGCATCCGCACGTCCGTGATCACCAGCGAATGCACACCCGCGCGAAATTTCTGCAGCGCTTCCGTGCCGTTGACCGCAACATCAACCAACCATCCCCGGCGCAGAAACCTTGCTTCGAGCGCCGCTCGCATCCCCGCGTCATCGTCCGCGATCAGGAGCCGCTTCATCGCTCCCCTCGTAATTCGCTCGCCGCCAGGATGGCAACCGGGCCGCCCGGGGAAGCGTTCCCGCTCACGGCTTCCGCCTCGGCAGCCGCAACCCGACGCCGGGGGAGCCGCAACCGGAAAGCCGCGCCGTGACCGGCGCGGCTCTCGACCGCAATCGAGCCCCCGTGCTGTTCCAGAATGCGCCGGCAAACGGCCAGTCCCAGGCCAGAACTTCCGGGACGGGTGCTGAATCCCGCCTCAAAAATCTGCGGCAGATCTTCCGTCACGATCCCGGGGCCCGTGTCCCGCACCACGATCTCGACCGCGTCCGGTCCCGGGTCCAGTCCACGGATACTCAGCCACCCCCCGCCCGGCATAAACCGGAACGCGTTCAGCGCAAGATTCAATACGACCTGCTCCAGCCGATGCCGGTCGGCCGCAATCACCACGCCCCTGAGTTCATTGACGATCTGCATTTCGACGCGGGCTTGTTTCGCCAGCGGCAGCAGGAAATCGTGCGCCCAGTCGAGCAATTGCCCGGCGTCGATCTCGCACAACTCCGGTTGCGGCGTGTTGTGCAGGTGCAGCACGTTATTCACCGTGGCCGAAAGCGTGCGCAGACCCGCCTGCACATGCTCGATCCAGCGCCGGCTTTCGCCCTCCAGATTCGCTTCGGCCAGCAGGCCGGCAAAAAGTTCGAGGCTTCCCAGAGGATTGCGGATCTCGTGCGCCAGCAAAGCCGACATCTCCACCAGCGCCTGCTGCCTGCGCAGATGCTCGCGCTCCTGTTCCAGCTTTTTCGCCTCGCTCACATCGCGCAGAATATAGACCGAGGTGGCCGGTGCCAGGCTTTGTTCCAGCCATGCATGGCGGATCGCTACCCACACCGCACCAGCCGCGCCCGGCACTGTCCCCTCCTCGGTTGCCCTCAGATCGCCCAGCGGCAACTCCGCTTCTTCGCCGGTCGCGCGCGCTCGCTGCAAGACCACCGCCAGAGTCTCGGGCAGCGCGGACGCCGCCTCGAAGCTTCCCTGCAAGAGACGTTCTGCCTCCGGATTCAAGGTCGAAATCCGGCCGTCGGCTTCGATCACCAGAACACCGCAGGGCAGTCCCTCCACAATGCGCCGCAACCGTTCGCGAATGCGGCGATTTTCCTCCAGGCTCGATGCCAGATCGCGGTTGGTAACCTCGAGTTCCTGCCGCAGATGAGCCACCTGCCCTTGCAATTGCCCATAGGTGCGCTCCAGCGAACCCGCCGCCTCTGTGAAGGAGGCGAATGCGCGAACCAGCGGATGTTCCGCTTCGCGGCCCGGATCCCGGGTGGTTGGAAAATTGGTCGACATACAGACTGTCCTGCAACAGCGATGCCAGCCCGGCATAAATTGCCTTATAACATTCTTATGCCGGCACCAAGTGCATACGACCCAGTGCCTCGCCTCTACTGCAAGCGAACGGCTCTCTGCCCCGCCAGCAGCAAGTGTTCCGGCCGCACCACGCCCTCTTCTTCTGCAAGAATCACGGCACGTTCCATCACGTTCTGCAGTTCACGAATGTTTCCCGGCCACGCCTGTGCCTTCATCAATTCCAGCGCCGCAGCGGATAACTGCGGCACACGTCCCCCCGAAGCGCATTTCTCCAGGAAATATGCGCCCAACTCCGCAATATCTTCTACCCGCTCGCGTAACGGCGGAATCTCGATGGGGAAAGCGCAGAGCCGGTAATACAAGTCTTCGCGAAACTTTCCCTCGTGCACCAGCGTCAATAAGTGCGCATTGGTGGCGGAAAGTACCCTGGCATCAACCCTTACGACTTCGGCGCTGCCCAGCCGCTGCAGTTCTTTCTGCTCGAGAAAGCGCAGCAATTTCGGTTGCAGGCTCAACGGCATCTCGCCGATTTCGTCCAGAAAAAGCGTTCCCCCTTGCGCGGCCTGTATCCTTCCCGCATAAGATTGCATCGCGCCCGTGAACGCCCCACGCGCGTATCCAAAAAGTTCCGCTTCCAGCATCGTTTCGGGAATGGCGGCGCAATTTACCACCGCGAACGGGCGCTCGGATCTCGGGCTCAGCCGATGCAGCGCGCGCGCCACAACCTCCTTGCCGCAACCGGTTGGCCCCGTGATCAGAACCGATGTGTTGCGCGGCGCCAGAAGGCGGCCCAGCCGATACACAGGCTGCATCGCTCGTGAGTTCCCGATCATGCCGGGCAGGGGAGCGGCATTTCGCCCGGCGCTGTAGAGCGCGGAGAATCCGAGCACGCCATCGGGAGATTGCTCTGCAGCTTGTTCCGACGGCATGCATACCGGCGTGAAAGTCCGCGAATCGCGCCCGCTATCGTCACGAACTTGCGTATGAACTCTGAACTCAGAAGTAGAACCCACCTCCACGAACCGAGCTTCCCCTTCCGCACCGGAGTCGCTCCCATCATCCCTCTCGGCTTCCAGGAACACCACTTCGATTCCCGGAAAGCGCTGCCGTACCGTCTGTCCCAATTCCTCGGCGTCTAGATCGGGCAACCGGCGGTCGAGAAAGAGCATTTGCCATCCGCCACTTTCCAGATGAACCAGCGCCTCGGCGCCGCCAGTCGCCTGTTCGAGACGACGCGAAGGCGAGCGCAGACTGTTGAGCACTCTCTCGCGTACTACTGGACTGGGACTGGCCACCAGAATGTTGTCGGCATAATTCGGCTGCATCGGGTATGTCGTCATACTCCCGATTCAAAACCGATTGGATTAGAACGACATTAGATGGGAATTAGAAGACTCTACGGAAGGGGCACCGCGGTGTGGCCCGCTGGGCAGATTTTGCTTTACAACCTGATCCAATTAGGCATGACGGCATTTTCTGCAGGAGACTGGCGCGCAGCACCCGCAGCTCTCTTTCCCGCTTATTTTTCCTGTAGCACCAGTTCGCCATTTTCCACTTTAATATCTTTGACGTTGTTCGGAAGCTTCAGTTGCTCGCGCTGCTCTGCCAGTTTTTTCTGCAACACTTCGTTGACCAGCGAAGCCGGCACGCTGAGATCGCCAATCTTTACCTCTGTCGCATCAAATGTTGCATACCCGTCCTTCGACCCGAGATGCCCGCCGAGCGTGAGGTAAACATCCTTGCCCGCGATCTGCGTGAGAAATTGACCGCGAACGATATCCCCATCCATCGAAACCTGGTAGTCCTTGATATTTGGAACAGCCCCAGGAAATTCCATCGCCGGACTGGCGACCGAACTGTTCGGCATCGTGTCGCCGGAGTGATTGCCGGAAGAAGTATTTGCGGTTGCAGTAGGAGTCGCAGACATCATTCCCGCCGCCTGCGAGAGCGCAGCCGATAACTCTCCCGGTGTCACGCGAACCTCCGTCGCCGCGTCTCCGAGCGTCTTCGGCTGCGCGAGTTGGTTCACCTTTTCCTGAAAAGACTGCGCATTGGCAGCCACCGTGGCCGCTGCAAGCGGTGCCGCTACCGGCGCGGGACGCTTTAGAACCAACACTAGCGTGAGGATTGAGATCCCCAATGTCGCGAAACTGATCCAGCGCTGCAGCTTCAAATTGCACCTCTAAGTGTTGATCCATAGTAGGCGCAAGCGTCAGCGTTTTTCAGATGACTTAGGTACTCGATTCAGAAGTTACTACGACGAATTGCCGCGATCGGCTTTGCTTGATATAACGTTGCCCGGTGTGACGCGGGAGGAACTTCCGCGACGCCGCAGTTGGCGATTTTATTCCACGATCGCTAAGACATCGCCCGGGTTCACCGCCGCACCGGCGATCGCCATCATCCTCTTCACGATCCCCTTCTTGGGCGACTTGATCTCATTCTGCATTTTCATCGCTTCCACGACGACGACGCCCTGACCGGCTTCGACCTCGGAGTTTTCCTCCACCAGCACACGTACCACTCTTCCCGGCATGGGAGCGAGTATCTTCTTCGGCCCCGCCTCAACGCCCGTAGCTTGCATACGCGATCGCAGCGAACGCGGATCCCGCAACTCCACCGCGAAGCGACTACTGCCCACCCACAGGTGGAGATCGGTCGCGGTCTGCTCCCGTTTGACCTCGTAGGCCCGTCCGTCGACCAACAGCGACAGAACGTCACGCCGCGGGATCAATGCGTCGAGGGGAACGATCTGCCCATCGAAGGCGCACTCCCACGTGCCGCTCGCGCTCCGTTGCAGATCGAGCCGATGCGTTTTCCCTCCGACGATGACTTCGTAGACCATAGGACAAGGAAAAAGAACTCGCTTCTCAAATGCCGCCGCTTCAGCGCAGTGTTTCTGAACGGGCTCCCCGCCTCCAATTGGAAACCGCACCTGGCGCATTACCCGCAGTCCCGTTCTTACCGGGGGGCGACACCGGATCCAACACAGCAAACACTCCCGCCGCAATCGCCGCAATTTTCTCCAGCGCCTCAGTCTCTTCCGCGGCGCTGCTCGAATTTACGGCGGGATTCGCTTTTGCTAAAAGACGATCGAGGAAGCCGGTATCCACTCTTGCGGCCTGAAACTCCGGATCGCCCAGGATTCGCTGGAACAGAGAAATATTGGTCTTAATGCCCGCCACAAAATATTCGTACAGGGCTCGCTGCAACCGCATGATCGCCTGCTGACGGTCCGTCCCATATCCGATCAGCTTGGCGAGCAATGGATCGTAATCCATCGGCACATTCCAACCCTCGTACATTCCGCTGTCCCGCCGAATCCCCGGCCCCGAAGGCTGCAGCAGCACCGTGATCTTTCCTGGACTGGGGAAGTAATTGTTGTCCGGATCCTCAGCGTAAATGCGGCATTCGATGGCATGCCCGCGAATCCCCACGTCCGCCTGTGAAAATGGCAGTTTCTCGCCGGCAGCAATGCGGATCTGCAGATGCACGAGGTCAAATCCCGTGGTCAACTCGGTCACCGGATGCTCCACCTGCAAACGCGTGTTCATCTCCAGAAAATAAAAATTCCTTTGCTGATCGACCAGAAATTCCACCGTGCCTGCGTTAGTGTAATCGGCGGCCTGGGCCACTTTGACCGCAACTTCTCCCATCCGTCGCCGCATCTCCGCATCAACAATCGGCGACGGCGCCTCCTCCAAGACTTTCTGATGACGCCGCTGGATCGAACACTCCCGTTCCCCCAGCCATACCGTGTTGCCGTGCTCGTCCGCCAACACCTGCATCTCGATGTGGCGGGGATTGACGATTGCCTTTTCTATATAAACTTCACTGTCCCCAAACGAACGCTGCGCTTCGCTCTTTGCGGATTCCAAACCCGACCGCAGTTCTTCGCGCGAATGCACCAGGCGCATGCCCTTCCCACCTCCGCCTGCCGCGGCCTTCAACATCACCGGATAACCAATGCGCTCCGCTACTGCTTCGCCCTCTTCAGCCGACCCTAGCCCGCGCGATGTACCGGGAACAAAAGGCACACCTGCCCTTTCCATCTGTTGCCGCGCGCTTGTCTTGGAGCCCATCAATCTCATGGAGTGCGCCGTGGGCCCTATGAATTTCACCCCGGCACCGGCACATGCCTCCGCAAACTTCGCGTTTTCCGATAGGAATCCGTATCCAGGATGAATCGCCTCCGCACCCGAGCGCCTCGCAACCTCGAGAATCTTGTCCATCCTTAAATACGATTCTGCCGCAGGCGCCGGACCAATTGGATAGGCCTCGTCGGACTTGCGCACGTGGAGTGCTCCGCGATCGACATCCGAATAGACCACGACCGTCGCAATGCCCATCTCGCGGCAAGCGCGAATGATGCGCACGGCGATCTCTCCTCGATTTGCGATCAGAATCTTCTTGAACATTCGCTCTTGGACCAATCTCACTTGAGCGCGCACACCGCGCACATTCGCGCCGCACTGATTCTACCTGCGGGCGTGACCATACGGATAACGCAAATCACCGAGGGCTATGACGCCCCCAGGCGCTCGGCTGAGTTCGGTTGCGTCGCCCGGCTGGCAAACGAAAAGGCCCCGCGCTGGGAAAGCACGAGGCCCCTTTCTTGAAGTTTAGAAAGTTGTTACTGCTTCTGATCCATGACGATTGCTCCCGCGCCGGGCTGTTTTTCCGCCTTGGCTTTTTTGGTCGCCATCGTCTTATCAACCCACTCGTCCGCCGTCTTCAAGTCAGCCGAGCGCGCCGCCGGATCGTCGCATTCGATATCAGCACGTTCGCGATACATCAGGTTCATGTACGCCATCGCATCGTCGTAATCCGGACGAAGATTCAATGCCTTATTCAAGTTGTCGATCCCTTCCTGGACATTGGCGCTGTTGTTTTCCCGCATGGTGGCGCAAACTTTCTTGTCTTTGGCGGGAAGCGAATCATCGGGCTTCATCCCCAGTTTCGCGCGCTCTTCCTGGCGCGGCACATAGGTTTGGGTCCAATCGATCACAGCAACCGAATAGTAAGGCTCGGGATCATTCGGATCCACCTCGGATGCTTTCTTGTAATACTCCTTCGCCAGCGGGAATTTTTTCATCTGCAGATATAAATACGCAATCCCCTTGATACTGTTCACGTTCCTGGGATCGACTTGCAGCACTTCTTTGTACGAATCGATCGCCTGCTCGGCAAAATGATTGTTGTCCGGAGTATCCGCCCCCGGAATGTACTGCTGCGCATATGCGGTTGCGAGATAAAGGCGGGCATTGATCAGCGAAGGATCGAGTGCGACCGCTTTTTGGAAGTGGCCGATCGCATCCTCGAACTTTGAGTTCTTGTAAGCCTGCACACCCTTGTTGAGATGGTCTCGCGCCTGAAGTTTGCTGCACGCGGTGCTCGACAGCAGCGCCAGAGCCGCAGCTATCACCACCAGCACTCTTTGCGTCGTTTTCATTGCTTTATGAATCTCCTTGTTGCGGAGTAAAGTTGCGGAGTAAAACAGCTGATGAGAAAGGTGCCGCACAGGTTTGTCGGCACCTTTCATCATCGAACCAGATTCTAGCCGCCCGCCTCGATTTTCGCCGTGATCAATCCCACTTTATCGACGCCAGCCGAATGCGCAATATCGATAACGTTGGCTACGTCCGCAAAGGGGACATTATCGTCGCCTTTTACAAACATCACCTTCTCCGCGCGGGTCTTAAAAATATCTTCCAAACGGCCCTGGAGCGTCTCCCACGTTGCCTCGTCCTGATTGATTTTCAGCCCGGGAGGATTGCCGGCTCCGTGATCGATCAACTGCACGACGATAGTCCGGTCCGGCGTAGGTGGCGGCTGCTTCTGATTGGGTGGCGGAGGCTGGGGCACGAGCGCATCCAGTCCCTTCGGCGTCAGCGGCGTGATCACCATAAAAATGATCAGCAGCACCAGCAACACGTCAATCAGCGGCGTGACGTTCATGTTCGCGCTTTGGCCCCCTTTGGGGCCGACTGCCATACCCATAATCGATCTCCTGTATTGCTACTGCTCTATCATCACGTGCTACTGGCCGCCCGTAGGCGCTGGCGTTGCCGCGCTCGGTGGCGGAGAAAACGATCCACTCTTTTTCTGTTCCGTTAAAAGCCCCAGCTGATCAACGCCCGCCGCTCTGACGTCGTCCACAACCGTCACTACCCATCCGAACTTTGCCCGCGCGTCCGCTTTCAGGAAAACTCGCTTGTCCGTGCGGTTCGCCAGCTTGTCTTTGATCTTTTGGGTCAAGTCATCCGGATTAATCGGGTCGGTTCCGAGGAAGACGTGGTCGTCCCGAGTCACCGCGACCTGGATCGCATCTTCTTTATCGGCGTCGTGCATGTCCTCGGGGTTGTTGACCTGAGCCATGTCTACCTGCTTGCCGTGTTGCAACATGGGCGTGACCACCATGAAGATGATCAGCAGGACCAGCATCACGTCTACCATCGGGGTCACGTTGATGTCGGAGCTGACGTTCGCCCCCTCATTGCGCTTCGCTAATGACATTGAATTCCGTCTCCTGCGTGCTTGCCTTAAGTCCCGTGCTGCAACGGTGAGGAGGGAGAGAGGGCGCCGGCGATAAAACCGGCGCCGCTTCAGCAACTCACGTTTGCGGCCCGCTAGCCCGTAGCTTCAGGTCCTGAGACCTGAGACTTGGTACTTAGGACCGGCGCATGCTCCGGCGCTTCAGGAAGTAATCGATCAATTCGCTCGACGAGTTATCCATCTCCACGTCAAACGCTTCCACGCGTCCGGTCAGATAGTTGAACATCATGACGGCCGGGATCGCCACGAAAAGGCCGACCGCGGTGGTCACGAGCGCTTCGGAAATACCACCGGCGACAGCAGCCAGGCCGGTAGCCTTTTCTTTAGCGATACCGTTGAAGGCGTTCAGAATGCCGACCACCGTTCCGAACAGTCCCACGAAGGGAGCCGTCGAACCGATCGTCGCCAGACCGCCCAAGCCACGCTTCAGCTCAGCGTGCACGATGGCTTCGGTGCGCTCCAGAGCGCGCTTGGAAGCTTCAATCGTTTCGCCAGGGATTTCGCCCGGGCTGTCCTGGTGGGCCTTGAATTCCATCAAGCCAGCAGTGACAACCTTGGCCAGGTGGCTCTTCTTGTTGCGCTCGGCGACTTTGATCGCTTCGTCAATCTTTCCTTCGCGCAGCGCTCCCGCAACCGCCGGAGCGAACGAACGGGACTGATTGCGGGCGGCGTTGAAAGCCATCCAGCGGTCAATCATCACGCCGATCGACCAACCCGACATGATGAACAGAATAATAACCACGGCTTTCGCTAGAATACCCATCTGCTTCCACAGCGAAATCGGGTCCCAGCCGACCGAGCCTTGATCGTCAAAGAGCCAGGCGGCGTAAAGATGGAAATTGCAGAGTGCGGCTGTTGCCAGGTTCACTACCATGAGTTGCTTCTCCTCCTCAAACTGTTTCTGAATCTTGTTCCTAACTGCTTTCAAAAATCGTGCGTCCGGCGGTATTAGACACCGGAGGTCGGCAGGTTAAGCTCTCTCCGGCAACTCCAGCCAAAGAACTCCGGTTTCACCTCCCGGCACGCACCCGCCATGCCGCAAGCGAACCGGCTCCCCAGCCGATAGCCCGAATACCGTTTGATGCAAAGAAACAAAAAGTGTGCAGGATTGCCCCTGAGGTGTTAAGCCACCCAAAGGTTCCCGTCTAAGAATAAGGTAGGACGGGGAGGGCCGACAGCGCCACAAAGACCTGCGACTCTTACCAACAAGAACGGCAATTGTAAACCAGCAAGAGCCGATCCGGAGACTCTAGCCTCCGGACAAGCTGAAGTTCACTACCACCTGGGTTTCCACGGCCACCGGCTCACCATTGAGCAGGTATGGCTTATAGCGCCACTGCTTCACGGCCTCGATCGCCGCCGGCGCCAACATGGGATGCCCGCTGATCAACTGCAAATTCTGAATCGTTCCATCTTTACTGATCTCGGCCTGCAGCACAACCGAGCCCTGAATTCGAGCCTGCTTCGCCAGCGGAGGATAATTCGGCGTGACCTTGCGGATAAGAAGACCAGTCGCCACACCCGTGGACACTCGCACGCGCTGTGGTGTCGCCACTTTCGGAACCGCTACCGGCGTCGAACTGATGATGCCGCCAATTACGCCACCCGCAGAGCCGCCCGGAATCCCGCCCGGCACACCGCCCGGGACGCCTCCGGCGCCCAGATCCGGCGGAGCTTCTTCTTCCTTAATCATCTGAACCTTGTCTGGAATCTTGGTCGGTGCGCGCAATTGCCCGTTGACCACTTCGCTCACCATCTTCACGACCTTAACCGGGGCTGCAGCTGGAGGCGGGGGCGGCGGAGGCGGCGGGGGTGGTGCCACAAGGAAGGTCATCAACTGCGTTTTGGGCAGAGCATCTGTATAGATCAGAGGAATCAGGATGAGGACACCGATAAGCCCGACCTGCAGCAAAAAGGACAGTATCGTAGTACTCAATCGTCGTTTGGCCTTGAATCTGTTGCCTGACTCAATGAGGCTGTCTTCAAACATAGGCTTCTCCTACACCGGACCTTAAGACAATATAGACACCGACCGCATCCTCTTTGCTCCCGATCTTCCCATCTTTCCCGCTGTAAAATCCTGTCTCTTCGGACAGGTAAAAGATTCTACGCCAGATGTCTGCATCACACCCTGATTTTTTCTTTCGGCTGCGCCGGTCCATTACCCGACCGCAGCGGCATCGAAATCGGCGCCTTGCCACGCTCCCCGCGCCATTCCTGGTAGGCGACCAGAATCGGGGCGGCAATCGCAATCGACGAGTACGTCCCGATCAGGATGCCGATCACCAGCGCAAGACTAAACCCTCGCAGCACCTCGCCGCCGAAAAGAAACAGAGCAAGCACGGTAAGGAAAGTCAGCCCCGCTGTCAAGATGGTTCGACTTAAAGTCTGATTAATACTCTTGTTGACGATGTCCGAAAGCTTGTCCCGCCGCAGAAGCTTGATGTTTTCCCGTATGCGATCGAAGACGACAATCGTGTCGTTATTGGAATATCCAATCAGCGTCAATATGGCAGCGATAACCGTCAGCGAGATTTCCCGATCCAGCAGCGAAAAGGCTCCCACCGTGATCAGCGTATCGTGAAACACTGTTACCACGGCCGCGACCCCATAAATCCATTCGAAGCGCAGCGCCAGATAGATCAGCATCCCGCCCAGCGAATAGAGAGTCGCCCACATGGCCTGATTGCGCAACTGATGCCCAACCTGCGGCCCCACGATTTCGACGTTCCGTATGCCAAAATCCGAAACAAAGAAGCTATCCTGCAACGACGCAACCACCGCCGGATCTGCCACGCCTTTCAATTCGTCGATCGACGTTAAGACGCCGCCTTTTGTCTTGTCGCGATAGTCCACGATGGCCTGGGCAATCGTCATGTAACGCGGATTCGCATCTGATTCGCCGCTCAGGTGCAGCGGATCTCTATTCAGCAACTCGGTTCCGACGGTGATCGAACTGGCATTATTCAGGTCCTGCTTGCCGGCAGGCGCATTCTTCTCCAGCGCCTGAATGATCTTCAATTTGCCGTTGTCCAGCGCTTGTTCGCTCGTCTCCTGAATGTCGAGACCGATCAGCACCTCGTTATTCGACACTGGACCGTAGCGTTGTACCCGCGCATTCTTCAATCCCGCGCGTTCTGCCTCGGAGCTGATGGCAGCCGTATCGGGCGTGTGCGAGTACTTCACATACACGAGTGTTCCGCCGCGGAAGTCGACCCCCAACGGGATCCCGTGCCAAAAGGCCATCGACAGCACGCCCGCCACGCTGAAGATCAGTGAAAAAACGAGAAAATACCACTTTTTCCCAAGGAAATCGATGTTCGTATTTTTAAAGAATTCCACGTTTCTTACGATCCCTTCAAATCAGTCGTTGGTCGTTGGTCGCCGGTCGGTCGAACGGCTTCGTTCGTTGCAGAACCGCGAACGACTATCGACCAACGACGAACGACTGTCTTAGATACTCAGCGCTTCGCCACGTTGCTTCCGGCTCAGCACCCAATCAAAAATCACGCGCGAGACAAACACTGCCGTAAACAAGTTCGCGGCCAGACCGAAAACCAGCGTCGTCGCAAACCCTTTTACCGGACCCGTGCCGAACAGGAACAAAATTGCCGCCGAAACAATCGTCGTAACGTGCGTATCGACAATCGTGATCCAGGCGTGACTGAATCCCTGTTCCACCGCTGACGGCGGCGTCTTGCCATTCCTCAACTCTTCTCGTATGCGCTCAAAAATCAGCACGTTCGAATCGACACCCATGCCGACCGTCAGAATCACACCCGCGATTCCCGGCAACGTCAGCACCGCACCAAAATAGCCCATGAATCCCAGCAAGATGACCAGGTTCAAGATGAGTGCGATATCCGCATTCACTCCTGCCCAGCGGTAGTACACCAGCATAAAGATGAGGACAGCCAGCATGCCGTAAACCGCTGCCTGTACGCCAGAGCGAATCGAATCCGCGCCCAGCGACGGCCCGACCGTCCGCTCTTCCAGATACTTGATCCCCGCCGGAAGCGCGCCCGACCGCAACGTCATCGACAGGTCGTGCGTCTCCTGCTCCGTAAACCGTCCGTTAATGATTCCAGTGTCCCGGATGGCTTCCTTAATCGTCGCCACTTCCTGAACCTTGTTGTCGAGAATCACCGCCAGAAAATCGCCGACGTGAGCCGAGGTAAACGCATAAAACTTCTGCCCGCCCTCACCCGTAAGAATGAAGCGCACCGCAGGCTGACCATTCTCGTCGGTAGTCGGCTCCGCTGTTCGAAGATCGCGTCCCGTGACCGCCGAAGCCCGCGAAATTAAATACCACTGCTCGCCGCCTTCGCTGTTCCGCGAACCGATGCTCTTCCCCTGCATCAACACCGCATCCGGAGGCAGCACTCCGCCCTTATCCTGCAACGCCGCGTCCTGGCTCGGATACGGCCCACCCAGCGATTGCTTAATCTCCAGCATCGCCGTCGACTGCATAATTTCCTTCACCCGCGCCGGATCGTCTACACCCGGCAGTTGCACCAGAATCTGATACTGCCCAAGCCCGTGCTCCTGAATCACCGGCTCGCTCACGCCCAGTTGGTCGATACGATTGCGGATCGTCTCGATCGCCTGTGTCACCGCCCGATCTTTCAGATCTTTCAGGTTCTGCGGCTTCATCGCGACGGTGAAGGAATTCTCCGCGCCCGAGGTCACGTCATACTCCGGCAACCGGTCGGCCACAATACTCTTGAAGTCGCTGCTCTGATCAGGCGTAATGCCCTTCACCACCACGGCCTCGGGATGATTCACCGGATCGGGCTTCACGATATCCGCGTAGTTGATCTTGCGCGCCCGCATGTCCGTCTTCAGCCGCGCAATCGCATTATCAGAATCCACGTTGACCGCATCGTTCACCTGCACCTGCAAGATCAAATGCGTGCCGCCGCGCAGATCGAGCCCCAAATGAATGCGGTCGGTAATCGACGCGACCAGCCCCTTGCCCGACCAATCCTTCGGAACGCCAAAAATCCCAAACAAAAAGACCAGCAGGATCCCGAAGATCACAACCAATTTCCAGCTTAGATTCTTATTCATGAAAACCTGTCGCTAGCTGTTCGCCCTTCGCCCGCTGGCTAAACTGTCCTGGATATGGAACGGTTTTGCGAACGACCAAAGACGAACGACCAAAGACTACTTTCCTTCCTCTGCCGTCGTCACCGAGACCACCGATGCGCGGCTGATTTCAAGCTTCAGATTATCGGGCGGCACGCGCAAAACCAGCGCATCGTCCTTGAGATTGATGATCGTCCCGCGCAGCCCGCCGCTGGTTACGATCCTGTCTCCATTTTTCAAGTCGCCCAGCATTGCCTGCCACTTCTTCTGTTTCCGTTGCTGCGGCAAAATCAGCAAAAAATAAAAGATAGCGAAAATAAACAGCAGCGGAGCCAGTCCAAGCAGACTCGTGCCCCCCGGTAGCTGCAACCAAAACGCCAATCTGCCATGCACTCCAACTAGCCAGCCAGACACTATGATTTCTCCCGCCAAGTCGATCCCTTGCAATGAAATAAAGATCAAACCACCAACCCGCTATCCGCCCAACCCGACACCGCCCGATGCTCGTCTTCAGGCCACACGACCAAAACTCAGCACAAGTTTGCTTCTTTTCACCGCTGAATCTTCCGTGCGAACTTGCGGGAATTTTTCTTCTTTGGCCGGAGGACCCTTCCACCTGCAGGCTAGAACCGGCGATGCTCCCTCCGGTTTCCATCGGAACGGCACAGAAAAAACAGACCTTATCCCTAAGCTGAATAGCATGCCGGAGCGTTCGCTAGGTGTCAAGTTGGGTACGTCGAATTACAGCGATTTTCCATCGGAATCCCTGCCGCCCACCCGCTTTCATTCACGGTCCTTCCCTCCTAGGCCTCGCTCCCCGCCCGTATCCACGCCCGTACAGTCCGCATCGTTGCCAGATAGTAGTGCAAGTTGTGGACGGTATTCAAAACCTGCGCCAGCAACTCATTCGCCGCATAAAGATGACGCAAATAGGCTCGCGAATAGCGCGTACAAACCCGGCACTCGCACGCCGGATCCAGCGCGCCCTCATCCTGCGCGTACCGCGCCTGCTTGATCGAAACCTTCCCCTCAGACGTGAACAACAACCCATGCCGCGCCGCCCGCGTCGGCAGCACGCAATCCATCATGTCCACTCCCGCCTGCGCATACTGCGCAATCTCCTCCGGAGTCCCCACCCCCATCAAATACCGCGGCTTGTCCTGCGGCAGATGCTCCAGCGTCGACAAAACCACATCTCGCGTCAGTTCCCGCGGCTCGCCCACACTCAGCCCGCCAATCGCATATCCCGGAAACCCAATCTCAACCGTCCGTTCCGCCGACTCCCGCCGCAACTCCCGATCCATCCCCCCCTGCACAATCCCAAACAAAGCCTGTGTAGAAGAGTGGTCGGTGGTCGGTGGCCAGCGATCGGCGCTGCGCGCGCTGGCCACTGACCACCGACCACCGACCACCCGCTCTTCCTGACGGCTGACGGCTGATGGCTGACGGCTGCTCCCCCACGGCACTTCACTCTTATGCGCCTCAAAATACCTCTTGCACCGCTCTGCCCACCGCAGCGTCATTTCCATCGAACTCCGCATCCGCCCCGCGTCCGCCGGATACTCCGTACACTCATCAAACGCCATGATGATGTCAGCTCCCAGCCCAATCTGTATCTCCATCGATTTTTCGGGACTGAGAAAATGCGCCGACCCATCCAGATGCGAACGGAACGCCGCACCCTCCTCGCTTACCTTCCGCAGCTCATTCAAACTGAAAACCTGAAACCCGCCCGAGTCCGTCAGAATGGCCCGATCCCACGACATGAACCGGTGCAGCCCGCCCATCTTCCGCACCGTCTCCATCCCCGGACGCAAATAAAGGTGGTACGTATTCCCCAACAGAATCTCGACGCCCAATTCCTCCAGCGCATCCTGCGAGATGCCCTTAACCGACCCCACCGTCCCCACCGGCATAAACACCGGCGTCTCCACCTCGCCGTGCGGAGTGATCAGTTTCCCCGCCCGCGCCGCGCCGCGAGTCGCTTCTATTTGAAGTTGAACAGACACAGGAGGGATTCTAAAGGATTGTAGGTAGGTGAGAGGGCAGAGGTCAGATTGCAGAGGTAAAAACCGGCCCGACTTTAATGGGATCGCCCAATTTCAGCATTCCAGAGCTTACAATCCCCAGTCATGCGGGGCATTGAGTTTGAAGTCGTTTGGTTTGATAAAGACGTTATTGAATACCAGATCACGTGCTCGAACGGTTCCTTTTGCGGAACGACGAAAATGTATCTGGGCTACGACGATCTATCCAAAGCAGCGGACGAGTTGAACGGATTCCCGGCCAATGTTAAAGACTTGCGTCACGTCCAGTTTGGCTCGTTTGACCCAAAAATCGCAGGCGGTGGGATCGACATGAATTTCTACTGCGTTGACTCCGCCGGTCACGCTGTAGTCTTGGCAAGAATTTGGTCTGATCGCTGCAAGGGTATGGGCGAGGCTGAGTCCGCCGCTCTCTACATTCCTGTCGAGCCCGGCGCTATCGATTCTTTTGTGGGGCAGGCCCGATCGATTAGAGACACGAAGGGGGCAAAAGCCTATCTACATATGGCCGATCACACCCTCGGATGGGTACGGAGGTTTTCACCTCTGCAATCTGACCTCTAACCTCCGACTTCATTACTTCGCATACGAATTCCTCACCACCTCTCCGCCCTTCATCACAAACTTCACCCGCTCCAGCGTCGTAACATCCGCCAGCGGATCGCCATCCACCGCCACAATATCCGCCCACTTTCCCGCCTCGATCGTCCCGACTTTGTCCGACCACCCCAGCAAATCCGCATCATTCATGGTCGCCGCCTGGATCGCCTGCAGCGGCGTCAGCCCCAGCTTCACCATCACCGCGAATTCATGTGCATTCAGTCCATGCGGATACACCGCCGCATCCGTTCCAAATCCAACCTTGACTCCCGCCGCAAACGCGCGCGCCACATTCTTGCGCGCCGCCGGCATCACCTCATGCCCCTTCGCAATCAGTTCCGCCGGAGTCCCAATCTTCTCCGCATTCTCAAAAAACCAGTCCATCAGATAAAGCGTCGGCACCAGATACGTCCCATTCTTCTTCATCGTCGCAATGGCCGCATCGTCGATATACGACCCGTGCTCAATCGAATCCACGCCCGCCTCGGACGCCCACCGGATCCCCTCCGCTCCATGCGCATGCGCCGCGACTTTGCGCCCCAACCGGTGCGCATCGGCCACAATGGCCTTCATCTCTTCTAGCGTGAACTGCGAAGCCTGCGGATTATCCCCATGGGACAGCACTCCGCCCGTAGCGCAAATCTTGATCAGGTCCGCGCCGTACTTAATGATCTCCCTCGTCTTATGCTGCACCGCCTCCACTCCATCGGCGACACCCTCGCCCTGCACATGCCACTCGAACGGCAGCATATTATCGTCGCAGTGCCCTCCAGTAATGCTCAGCGGCGGACCACTCACCAGCATCCGCGGCCCCGGCACATCTCCCGCATTGATCGCATCGCGCAACGCAACATCCGTAAATCCGTCGGCCCCCACATTCCGGATCGTTGTGAACCCCGCATCCAGCGTCACCCGCGCATTCCGCGCCCCGTTCAGCGCCTCCCGCGGAATCGAAATCCCCAGCCGCGAATAACCAAAATTTGTGGTGAACGTGATGTGCGTGTGGGCATCAATCAATCCTGGCAGCACCGTCGCATTCGGAAGATCGATCACCTGCGCTCCCGCCACAGCCGCACTGTCCGATCCCACGCTCACAATCTTGTCTCCCTGAATCACGATCGTTTGATTCGCCAGCGTCTTGCCCGTCTTCACGTCCAACAAATGCCCGGCATGCACCACCACCGTCTTCGCACCCATGGAAGGCTGCGCCCCGGCAAAACTGACACAAGTAAGCGAAAAGAAAACGACCAGCAGACCGCGGCAAATTTTCATCCGATCCCCCAGTTAAGATTGAATCCTTGGCCGAGTACCTTACAGCCTTAGCGCGAGAACGGCAACTTCGATTGCCTTCTTTAGCTGGACAGCTGGGTTGAAAAGAATCGCTGGGAACGTCGGTCGAAAAATCCGGCCCATTAATTTTCCGTGAAATTCGTTTCCCGCGGATTGACCCGGCACGGTGCCCGCATTAGTCTCCAGCGCTATGAGCAAAGAGAATCTCGATCAGCTGCGCCTTGACTACAAAAAGTCTGTCGACGAGTGGGTCGACGCGATTCGCGCCGAGGAAGCCTTAGCCACTCCCGACCATTCCATGACTGCGATGGAGCACTGGGATACCGCCCATTTCAAAGAGCACGACGCTCACGAAAAAGTTTCTGTAGCCCGCGATGCCTACAAAAACGCACTGCGCAGCGTGAATTACGGTATCTAGCCGACCTCTTTAACCCTTTCGGCCACTGCTATCCCGAGCCTTGCGCGGAACCTCTGGTTCGCCGTCTCGTGCCAATCCTTATAAGATGGCAAAATCTGCTGCCTGCAGAACTCATGCCCGACAATCCCTCCAAATCAACCCCGGCTGGCGTTCGCGCCGTCGCCATACTCTTCGCCCTCTGCGGGCTCTACCTGGGTGCCATTGGCGTGATCCGATTGATCGATCCCGACGCCATCTCTCTCTCCGCCGGGTCCCCGCTCCTCTTCGGACTCGAGCTCGCCGGCCCCTACATGTTCCTTTTAACCGCCGCCATCTCCGCCGGAGTCGCGTGGGGTCTGCTGAAACTCGTCAACTTCGTCCGCCACGCCGCCACCTTGATCGCCATCACCGGAATCGTCATGCTGGTCCCATCCGTCTCCTCCGCCACTGTCATGGTTCAGCCCAAAGCCCTGGCGATCGGTGGTGTGGGAATCATTGTGCGAGTCATCGTCGCCTGGAACCTGTCTCGCGAAGAAGTAGCCGATATATTCAAGCCCCCCTCCCCGCCCGCCTAGCGTAAAAACTCGCCGCCTTTCAGAGTCTCGTGTGGTGACGGGGCTCTGCCCCGTCCCGCCGACGGCAATTCCCGCTCCCCACGACTGCCGTGCCTCGCCACACTACCCCCCGCTCGATACAATCGCGTCCGCCACCCGCGCCGCCTGCACCGCCAACCTCACATCATGCGTCCGGATGATATGCGCGCCCTTTAAAATGAGCGCGGTTTGTGCGGCTACCGTTCCATTCATCCGTTCCGCTACTTCCACATCTTTCCCATCGACCGCCATCATCCGCCCGATAAATGACTTCCGCGAAACACCCGCCAGTAGGGGAAATCCCGTTTGCTGCAACTCCCCAAAATGCGCCAGCAGCGGATAATTCTCCTCCAGCCGTTTTCCGAATCCAAACCCGGGATCCAGCACCAGCCGATCCCGCTTGATTCCCGCCAGCGTCGCCGTCTCCGCCCACTGCCGCAAATCCCGCTTCACCATCAGCACCGGATCGCCAATCGGCGGCAGCGTCTTCCACTCCTCAGGACGCCCCCGCGTGTGCATCAGCACCGCTCCCACCTTCAATTCCGCCACCGTCTTCGCCATCTTCGGATCCCACCGGAATCCGCTCACGTCGTTTACGACCTCCGCACCCTCTTCGACAGCCGCCCGGGCCACCGCAGCCTTATGCGTATCAACACTCACCACCGCATCGGGACGCCTCTTTTTCAAATCCCGAATCACCGGCAGAACTCGCCGTCGCTCTTCTTCTTCTGACACCGAATCCAGCGCAACTCCCGGACGCGTCGACTGCCCCCCCACATCAATCAGCGTCGCGCCTTCCTCCAGCAACTCCTCAGCACGCACCACAGCCTTCTCCGCATCCAGATACTCGCCTCCGTCCGAAAACGAATCGGGAGTTACATTCACAATGCCCATGATCAAAGTGCGCCGCCCCAACTCAATAAAGCGCGACCCTAAATGCCACTGAAAAATAGCTCGCATCGTGCCGCTATTCTATGCCTGCGCCGTGAGCCTGGCAGCTTGCGGAAAAACTACGATTTTCGTCTCGATCTTGGGCAGGCCACAGGCCCCGATCCTGCGGAAAAAACTCTGAATTCAAGTGCTCTTGGGGAAGCGCCCGAGTTCCACTCGGGCTGGCACTGCCGCGAAAGCAGGAGCGGCTTTGAGCCGCTGAGGGAATGTTTGTAATCGAAAACACTTTTTTCTCCATCTCCCGCGCCACAACAACGCGCTCACCAAAAATGCTGCACTCCGCTCTTGCGCTACAATCCACTCCATGCTTCGCCGGCACCCCGTCGCGCTTGTGTTGCTCCTCGCAGGATTACTTGCCCCCCTGCAAGCTGCTCCGGTTAAACCTCTGGCAGATCGCATCGCCGCCGTTCTCAGCTCACCCGACCTGGCCCACGGCTTCTGGGGAATCGAAGTCGACTCCCTGACCACCGGCAAGACGTTGTATCTGGAAAACGCCGATAAGCTTTTTACCCCCGCATCGAATACCAAGCTCTTCACCACCGCCGCCGCCTTGGCGTTGATTGGTCCCGATTACAAATTTCACACCACCGTCGAAACCACCGGAACCCTCGACCGCTACGGCCGTCTCAACGGAGATTTGGTCCTCGTCGGCCGCGGCGATCCCAACCTCTCTGGACGCGAGCTGCCCTACGACCTCAAAACTCAACGCAACGACGATCCCATACAGGCCCTCGAATCCTTGGCCGATGCTCTAGTCCAAAAAGGCGTGAAGTTCATTGACGGTGATATCGTCGCCGACGACTCGTACTTCGCCTTCGAACGCTACGGCGAAGGTTGGAGCCAGGACGATCTCGTCTGGGCCGATGGCGCTCCCGTTTCCGCTCTCACCATCAACGACAATGTCGTCTTCGTAAACATTCTTCCCGCCGACCGTCCCGGCGAAAAAGCCTTCGTCAGCGTCAAACCATTTTCGGATTACTACCGCCTCGACAACCGCATTATCACGACTCCCGCGGGCACCCCACGCAAGCTTTCCATCGACCGCCAGCCCGGCTCCATGGTGCTCACGCTATGGGGGAACATGCCGCTCGATGACGCCGGAGCCAACGAAGGCCTCGCCATCGAAGATCCCGCCGAGTTCGCCGCCGGCCTTTTCCGCCAGTTATTGGAAAAGCGCGGCATCATCGTTTACGGGCACGAGCGCATTCATCACACCGAACTAGCCACTTTGTCCACATTCAGCGTGACTGCCATCGCGCCCTCCCACGGAGATGGCGACGGCCCGTCGCGTCCGCTGAAAAGCGATCAGCCGTTGCAGTTGGCCAGTTACGAATCAAAACCTCTCCTGCAAGATCTCCGCGTCATCAACAAGGTCAGTCAGAACTTGCACGCCGAGATACTGCTGCGGCTCTTGGGGCGTGAACGCGGCACTGCCGGAACCATCGAAGGCGGATTAGAGGTTCTCCGCGGATTTTTGACACAAGCGGGAATTGCGAACGACCAGTACGTCTTTTACGACGGCTCCGGACTCTCCCGCCAGAACCTCGTCACCCCACACGCGATCGTCGAGTTGCTGCGCTATTGCGCCGCGCAACCCTGGGGTGCCGACTTCAAGGCCACACTCCCAGTTGCCGGCAAGGATGGCTCGCTCACTGAACGCCTCACCGCTCCACGCCTTCAGAACCGAATCGCGGCGAAAACCGGCTCCCTGGGCGGAGTGAAAGCTCTGTCCGGGTACGCCACAACCGACAGTGGGCAAACTGTCGTTTTTTCGATCCTGTCCAACAATTTCAACGTTCCGGCGAAACGAATCACCGACGCGATCGACGAGGTCGTAACCGCAATTGTTCAGGATGGCTCGACGGCACATCAGTAGACAAACTTTCGGGTGTGGGCACCGGCGGTGTGGGGACGGGCGACTCGCCCGTCCTTACTATGCTGCTCTCTTCAATCCGCTCGACATCTCCACGCCCGCCACATCTCTGGCGCGAAGCTCCGACGCAACGCAGATCACAAAGCTGATCACGCTCGCCTCAAACAGATTCCGCTGCGTCAGTTGCAGCGACAAAAAAAGGTTGGTCGCGATGTGCAGATGATCCAGCCCGCCGCACAATAGCGCGATCCAGCCCACGTAATACGTGACTCTTCCAATCAAATGCAGACGTACGAAGTGACCCATTCCCAGCCTCCTAAGCTTCGCGGGGGAGAATGCCTGAAATCATGACATTCGACGAGCGGGCGGAATTATACACCGGATACGCCTCGCCGCAAGTGCTATCATTCGGTCGCAAAACATCCCCACGGAGGCTCTTCAGTGCTCGCATCCAGCAAAGTGATCGGCTTCGTTCCCACCCAAGATTCCGCCCATTCCCGTGCCTTCTACGAAGGCAAGCTGGGATTTCAATTCTTGAACGAAGACCAGTTTGCGCTTGTATTGCGCGCTGGCGACACGATGATCCGCGTCGCCAAAGTGAAGGATTTCACCCCGCCTCCCTTCACCGTCCTGGGCTGGGAAGTCTCCAATATCGAAGAGGTAGTCGCCTGGCTACAGAAGCGCGGAGTCGCCTTTGAAAAATATCCCTGGGTCGCCGACAAAGAACGAGGCATCTGGACCGCTCCCACCGGCGACAAAATAGCCTGGTTCAAAGATCCCGACGGGAATGTGCTCTCCGTCAGCCAGCACGTGTAGCTAGAAAGCAGCTTCATTTACCCGCATCATCAGGAAGATGCGAGGACGAGACTACCCCGAAATCCCCATCTTTTTTCCCACCCTCCCCAGCACGTCCAGCGCCTGCGTCAGTTCTTCCTTCGTGTGCGTCGCCGTCACAATCGTCCGCACCCGCGCCTTCCCCTCCGGCACCGTAGGAAACGCAATCCCCGTCCCCAGCACTCCTTCCTTGAACAACTCGCGCGAAAACTCCATCGTCTGCCGTCCATCGCCAATAATGATCGGCGTAATCGGCGTCTCGCTGGCCGGAGTCGTCTGCCCTCCAATATTGAATCCGAGCAGCCCAAGTTCTTTTTTCCAGAAACGAGTGTTCTCCCAGAGTTGCTCCATCCACTGCGGCTCGCTTTCCAGAACATCGAAAGCCGCAATGCAAGTCGCCGCCACCGACGGAGGATGCGACGTCGAAAATAAAAACGGCCGCGCCCGATGATAAAGAAAATCGATCAAATCGCGCGTCCCGCAAACGTATCCACCCAGCGCCCCGATCGCCTTCGACAAGGTTCCCACCTGAATGTCCACGCGCCCATGCATTCCAAAATGATCGATCGTGCCGCGCCCTTGCCGCCCCAGCACGCCGGACGAATGCGCATCATCCACCATCATGATCGCGCCATACTTTTCAGCAACCTCGCACAGTCCAGGCAATGGACCGATATCACCGTCCATCGAGAAAACGCCATCCGTAATCAGCAGCTTTTTGCCGGCCTGGTTCTTGACGCTCGCCAGTTGCTCCTCTGCGTGCGCAACATCCTTATGCCGAAAAACGAGAATCTTCGCCCGCGAGAGCCGGCATCCATCAATAATCGAGGCGTGATTCAGTTCATCGGAAATGATGAAGTCTTCCTTCCCGAGAAATGCAGAAACCGTTCCCGCATTCGCCGTGAAGCCAGACTGAAAGACCACGCACGCTTCAACATTCTTGAAGCGCGCAATCTTCTCCTCCAGTTCCATGTGGATCTTCATCGTCCCCGCAATCGTCCGCACCGCGCCCGATCCCACGCCATATTTCCGCGTAGCCTCCAGCGCCGCCTCGCGCAGTTTGGGATGCGTCGTGAACCCGAGATAATTGTTCGAGGCCAGGTTGATGACGCGTTTGCCGTCGAACGTACAGAGCGCAGCCTGCTCATCATCAAGCACACGCAGCTTGAAGTGCGTCCCCTTGGCCTTAAGTTCATCGAGTTGATCAGTCAGAAACGAGAGCGGGTTGGTGCGGGTAGCAGTGGGCATGTCTTACCTCAAGTTCGCAGTTGATCGATCTACAGCGTGTTTCATAAATCCGTTTTGGGTCGGGCGCGGCTTCAGCCGTGCCGTGAGGGCCCGACAGAAGTGCGGCTTTACAGAGTGCTGAAAAACTCGATCTTGGTCTCGCTTTTTGGCTCTCGCTTTCAGGTCTCCCTTTTGGCTCTCGCTTTCAGGTCTTGCATTTGGCTCTCGCTTTCAGGTCTTGCATTTGGATCTCGCTTTTGGATCTCGCTTTTGGATCTCGCTTTCAGGTCTCCCTTTTGGATCTCGCTTTCAGGTCTCCCTTTTGGATCTCGCATTTGGGTTTCGCTTTGGGTCTCGCATTTGGGTCTCGCTTTTGGTCTCGCATTTGGGTCTCGCTTTTGGTCTCGCATTTGGATCTCGCTTTTGGTCTCGCATTTGGGTCTCGCTTTTGGTCTCGCTTTTGGATCTCGCTTTTGGGTGGCGCAGCGGTTTACCGCTGCGATAAATACCTCATTTTGAGCCAAGGCTTTAGCCGCTGAGGGCACGATACAGCCTGCGAATGCCTTTTTCCGCACCCTGTTTAGCCCCCGAGGGACAGTCCTTTTTCGGCTGAAAAGCAATTGCGCCTGGCCCGTCGAGACCTAGTAAACACCCCGTCTACAGCCGAACTCCTGTAGTTTACCTTGACAGAATTGTTACCCAACCTTCGGCTGCCCGAGCCTCGCAATCACGCCCGCCGTCGCGCGCAGATAATCCGCTGGAGCAACCAGTATCTGCGTCCCCCGCACTCCCGCCGACACGGAAACCAGATCAAACAGCTCAATCGTCTCGTCGACGAACACCGGAAAGTCGCGCTTGGCCCCGAGAGCGGTAACTCCCCCGCGAATGTATCCGGTAAGCCCCTGCAACTCCTTTACTGGAACCAACTGAATTTTTCTCTCTCCCGCCGCCGTCGCCAGCGCCTTCAGGTTCAGCTCCTGATCGCCGGGAATCACCGCCATCACCACTCCATTACGATCCCCTCGCGCCACCAGCGTCTTAAAGACCTGCTCTGGCGGCATTCCGATCTTCGCCGCCACGGTCTCCGCAGCCAGATCCTCGGGATCCACCTCATACTCCCGCAACTCGTACCCAATCCCCATCCCATCGAGCAAACGCGCCGCATTGGTTTTCTGCACCGTCTTCACGTTGTATAGTGTCCAATCATCGGGTAATCGCTATTCTATAAAAGGAGTCTCGCCGTGCGTCTTCTGTTGCATTGGATCTTAAGCGCGATCGCCGTCTGGATCGTGGCTCACGTCGTCCCCGGCATTTACGTTACCGGGCCCCTCGCAGCTTTGATTGCTGCCGCGGTCATTGGCCTGATCAACGCGACGCTGGGCTTGGTTCTCAAAATCCTCACCTTCCCTCTAACCATTCTCACCCTCGGCCTGTTTTGGTTTGTGATCAACGCCGTGATGTTGGAACTGGCTGCGATGTTCGTACAGGGTTTCTACGTTCGAAACTTCATCGCGGCGCTCATTGGAGCGGTCATGCTCAGCCTGGTCAGTTCCGTGCTGCAGTGGATCTTCATGCCCAGCCGGAAAGCGAAGTAAGAAAAGTAAATTTTGCAAGGGCATGGCTTCAGCCACGCCGCTAGAACCCGATAGACACGCGGCCTTACAGTTTGCTGAAAAACTCGATCTTGGTCTCGCTTTTGGGTCTCGCTCTTGGGTCTCGCTTTTGGGTCTCGCTTTTGGGTCTTGCTTTTGGGTCTTGCTTTTGGGTCTTGCTTTTGGGTGGCGCAGCGGTTTACCGCTGCGATAAATACCTCTTTTTGACTCACGGCTTTAGCCGCTGAGGGGCGCAACGCAGCCTGCAAATGCGCTTTTCAGCAATCTGTTTAACCGCAGACGGCCTCACCCAACTCAGGTCTTTAGATTGCACAACCCTGCCTGGGCTACCTCAGAACTCTACGGGGCATCCCGCCGCAATGCGCCAAATATCTCCTTCACCCGCTCCGCCGTCGCATCGAGCGAACCCGAGTTGTCGATGACGAAATCGGCAGCCTTGATTTTTTCATCGTCTGGAATCTGCGCCGCCATGCGCCGCTTCACCTCGCCGCGAGCCGCCTCTTCCGAGATTCCCAGCCGCACGGCAAAACGCTCCACGCGTTGGTCGGGACGGCACGTCACCACGATCAGCCAATCGAAGCGCTCCCTTGCCCCCGATTCCAGGATTAATGCCGCCTCCACAATAGCGATTGCGTCCGGCTCACGTCGCCCGATCTCCTCCATCCAGGCATTCTCTTCCGCTATCACTGCTGGATGAACAATTTCATTCAGTTCCTGCACCCTCGGAGCCGCGCCGCCACGCTTGCCAAACGCGGCCTCCGCGAGTTTCGGACGATCGATGCTCCCATCGCCATTCAGAATTTCGCTCCCGAAACGGCGCACCACTTCGTCGTACACGCGACGCCCGGGCATCATCAGCGCATGCGCCACCGCATCCGCCTGAATCAAGTGCGCTCCCAGCGCCACAAACATCGCGCCCACCGAAGATTTGCCGCTCGCGATGCCGCCCGTGAGTCCGACCCTTAACATGCTAGTTCGCGCTGAACAGTTCGCATTGCAGACAAAATTTTGAATACCGCTTTGAACACGAAAGTTTTGAGCATAAGAAAGAAGAGAAATTCCCGCTGGCAACCGGCTCATACCTTTCGCGCCCCTAAGCCCGAATCACTTCCGGTTGCTTCATCCCACGCCGCAGCATCGCGGCCTTCACCGTGTTCGCCATCAGCATCGCAATCGTCAGCGGCCCCACTCCGCCCGGCACTGGCGTAATGGCCCCCGCAACCTCCCCAACCTCCGGATGAACGTCGCCGACCAGCGTCGATCCCTTCGCCAAAAAATTCTCTTCGCGTTTCTTGTTTTCCGGCTTGCTCCCAGGAAAGAAGCGATCGAATTCTTTCCGATCGGTGATCCGGTTGATTCCCACGTCGATCACCGTCGCTCCCGGTTTCACGAAATCACGAGTGACCATGCCGGCGCGCCCGATCGCCGCCACCAGGATATCGGCGCGCCGGCAAACCTCCGCCAGATCTCGCGTCTTCGAGTGGCAAACCGTCACCGTGGCGTTCTCATTCAACAACAGCATCGCGACCGGCTTGCCCACTATATCGCTGCGGCCAATCACCACTGCTTCCTGTCCAGCGACCGGAATCCCACTTCTCTTCAGCACTTCCATCACGCCCGCTGGCGTGCACGGCACCAGTCCGGGACGCTGCGTGGAGAGATAACCGACATTCATCGGGTGAAACCCGTCGAACGTTTTTCGCCGGATCTACTGCCAGAAGGACTCTTTTGGAATCGACTTGCGAAGGCAGTGGCAGTTGTACCAGGATTCCATCGATTTCGTCGCGACCGTTCAGGTCCTCGATTAGCGCCAGCAGTTCCTCAGTCGTCGACGTCTCGGCCCGAGTGTGCTGCTCGCTGTAGAGTCCCACCTCCTGCGAACTTTTTACCTTGCCCCGCACATAAACTTCCGACGCGGGATTGTGTCCCACCAGCACCACCGCCAGTCCCGGACGAACTCCCTCCGACGCCAGGCACTTGGCCCGAGCCGTTACTTCCGCTCGAATTTCTGCCGCGATTTTCGTTCCATCAAGAATTCTGGCCGACATGAAACCTCGCTGCTTTTCGCTCCAAATGAAAAGCGATTTTAGCGCATCGCAGAAGGGCAGGTGTGCGTTTTCCAAAAATCGTACGGCGGCCTTTCATCTGCCTTCAGTGCTTTGCCCAGGGTCTTCCCACAAACGCTACAGAGTTCGCTATAGAATGGCGAAACGAATGATCTCGCAAGATTTGCTCGACATCCTGGTCTGCCCCGTTTGCAAGTTGCCGCTGGCCTCGCATCCAGACGGAAATAGCCTGAAATGCGGCCACTGCCGCCGTGTGTACCCCGTTCAGGACGGCATCCCCGTCATGCTCGTCGATGCCGCCAAGATCGATCCCGCCTGAAACCCGCGTTCTCGCGCCAACTCTCGACAAAGTTCGGTTTCCTCCCACCGCAAAACGACATTTAGTGTCAATCTGACAACAAATTCTCTTGTTATGTTTTTCGCGACTCTGCCGATGATATCCTCGCAACCTTTTGGAAACCCTCGGGTTCTAAGTGCCTGAGGCGATTGCAAAGCCGCCTTCCCGGTTGCACTAAGGTTACGGCATCACGATTGCATGTAACGAATCTGGTTGCCGATGAATCTAACTGTGCAACGGTAGGGAGGTCGAAGGTGAGAATGGCGATGAAAGAACGATTTACGGTGACGGAACTCTGCGCCCTCCGAAATGACCTGATCCAGGGCGGCATGGTCGATTCCCGCGAAGCAGCGGAACTGCTCCAGGTTTTCCTCGCGGGCCGGGGCTATGGCGTATCCCAGACCGCAGCCATCGACGCCGCGGGCCGCGTCGAAATGGCCGGCTGCTCTCTTCCGGTTCTCGAGCGCGAACTCGAAGGTCTGGCGCTGGTGATGTAATTCTTCGCGGCTACCCGGGAGGGCCGCCCGCGAACCGCTTAATACATATCAATGAGTTGTTTGAATTAGGGGTTTGAAAACGAGGTTAACGGGGAACTGATCCAGCTCACAAAGCAATTGACAGTCTCTCTGTACGAAGCGCCGGGCTCCATCGCCCGGCCTTTGGCTTTTTAGAGCCGTATGGTTGTTTCGATATGCCCGCCCGACCACGCCAACCTAAGCTTGGGTGTCTTTTGTCGTAATCCTACCCAGCTTTGAGCCAGCCTACCGGTGCTGAAACTCCGGCGATCCAATCACCAGCGCTGTCATCGTATTCAACGTCTTCTTCGTGTCGTCCAGCGCATGCGCCGCCACCTGCGGATCATCCAACTGCCGCCGGATCGCCTTCTGTGTCGTCGCCGAGACTTCCCCATTCAATAACGCATTCTCCAGCAGCAATAACGCCGTCTCTTGCCCACGTCCAGAATCCGTATCCGCCGGATTCGCTCGCGGAAAGCCGCGGCTCGTCAACGTACCCAACGCCAGCAACCGCCCCACATCGAAGTTCGTGCCACCAATCTTTCCATTACTCAGATCGAGTGCGAAATTCATCCGATCGATCAGCGCCTCCGAATTCATCCACGTCGAAGCCGTCATCGAATATCCCGTCGGCGGCACCATCTGATACAGCGGCATCCCCATCCGGTTCAATGCGCCAACCAGCGGTCCGGGATTATTCAAATCCGTGCCGGTGGCCCGCAGGGACGAAACCGTAAATTCAAACGGAGTCTTAACCTTCCCCCGGTAGCTTTTCACTGACCAGAACTCCGGCGACTTGAACATCGCGCGCAACACCTCACGAATGTCGCCGTCCGTTGTCAGAAATTTCTGTGCCATGCGGTCGACCAGCGCCGCTGGCGGATCATCCGCCACAAACCGCATCGCCAGCTTCCGGCAGATAAACTTCGCCGTACTCGGGTGATGCGCCAGGATGTCGAGCACCTGCATTCCTTCGTTAATCCCATTCTCTGGAATCGTCTGCCCAAGCACGAACTTGTCCCCCGGCTCATGCTTCTTCGCATCAAACTGAAATGCCGCGCCTTGCTCCAACGGCTGAATCGTCCATCCCGTCAATACCCGCGCCACTTCTGTCACGTCATGCTGCGTGTAGCCGCCGTTCACTCCGAGCGTGTGCAACTCCATCAGCTCACGACCGTAGTTTTCGTTGAGTCCCGGCGCTGCTTGCCCCGGCTTGCCCTTGCTCGCCGCAACCGCCTGCGGAGACTTCGGCCCCATGCTCAACCAGTTATCCAGATAAAAAAGCATCGCCCCGCTTTGCGCCGTCGCCACCAGCAGATCCTTGAACTTCCCCAGCGCATGCGCCCGAATCACATCACGTTCGTACGCCGTCACCAGATATTGGTCTGCGTCTTTATTCAGATAAATATTGAAGTGATTGAACCAGAAATCCGTCATCACCTCCTGCAACTGCCGCTCGCCATATACCGCACGCAGCAACTTCGACTGCTGCAACTCGCTATCAATCACGCCCACCGGCCCACTCATAGCCAGAAAGAACTCTTTCTGGTCGGCCGGAAGATCCGCCAGTAAGCGGTCCCGCTGCCCTCCGTGAAGATTCGTAACAAAAATCCTGCGTTCGTCGGGAGGCAAAGCCAGAATCGCCTCCATGCGTTTCTCTTTGGCAAGCGCCAGGATGCTATCTGCCTGCGCCGTCACCGTATCCTGATTCTGCTTGTCGATCTTGGCCTTCGCTTCTGCGTCCGGAGCCTTACCGTCCCGAGCCAGTTGATCCTGCTTCTGCCGCTCCGCAAGAATGCTGATTTGCACCTCATAGATCGACCTCTTCATTGGATCCGCAGGCAGCGGATTCTTGCCCTCCGCCGCGGCCTTCACCAGATTATTGTTCGGAAAAGTCTGCACCAGATCCCGCGTCGACATGCGCAGCGTCCGAAGCGGCCCCAGCTTTCCGTCCAGCACGCTGTCGGGGATCTCCTCCGGATGCAATTGCTGCTCGACCCAGTCATCCACATCCATATTCATGACCTTCTGCAGATCGCCCGGACGCGGTCCATAAGTCAGCCGGTTCAAAGCATGCAGCGCCCGCTGTTCTTCGGTCAGCGTGGCGGACGCGGCTGCGCGCTTGGGTGCGGTGGCGCGATTGGTGGCGCGACTGGAACCGGCCGCCGGCTTGGAGATGCTCGCCGAGCCTGCTGCCGGCTGCCCAAGTATCGGGCGCGTAACCGCCAGCATCGCAAGGAAGCAAATCCAAGGGCATTTCGTCAGTCTGGCTTTCGCAAGTGCGGCTTTCATGGCGGACACACCCTTCCCGCTAGTTCTAACACGGACTCCCCGCAAAGGTTCCTTGCTGTTTGTTCACCCAATTACTTTGGTCGCCCCACTTTCCGGCTCTTACCAGTTTGGCCTTCTCTCCCAGACAATGGTCTGAGATAAAACGCTCTGACAGACAGGCTTCGAATGACTCGTTCCGCCAAACTCGGCATCGTGGTGATGTGCCTCTTCGCTCTGCCCTTCGCGATTGGTGGACTCGCGGCGATTTCGAAGGCAATCCAGATCGCGCAATCAGACCACGGCCATTCCGCCGTCTGGCCCCTGTTTCTCATCGGCACCTTCTTCGTGGTGATCGGCTTCGGACTGATCTTTGGCACCTTCTATGGCACGAAGCTGCTGCAGCAACGGCAACGGCTCGAAGTCGAACACCCCACAGAGCCGTGGCTTTGGCGCGAAGACTGGGCCCAGGGCAAGGTCCAAAGCAAAACACGCGGCACTGCGATAGCTGGCTGGATCTTCGCAATCTTCTGGAACGTCGTGTCGATGCCCATGGCGTATCTCTTCTTCACTCAGTCAACCAAAGTGAAAGGCCCGGCTGTCTTTTTGGTCTTGGTCTTCCCCGTGATAGGAGTGTGTCTTCTCATCCGTGCCTTCCGGCAGACGATCGCTCTCCTCGAATTTGGCAAGACTTGTTTCGAAATGTCTTCCGTGCCCGGAGTGATCGGCCGCGAACTGACAGGCCAGATCCAGGCTCGATTCCCGCATTCCCCCGACCATGGCATTCATCTGCGGCTTTCGTGCGTCCACCGTGTAACGACCAACTCCGGCGACTCCAGCAACACTTCCGAGAGGATTTTGTGGCGCGATGAGGCGCAGCTTTCTTCAGTCCAACTGTTCCCTGGACCCAGCGGAACTACGATCCCAGTCGCGTTCCGTATTCCGCTGGACGCGCAGCCTACCGAAAAACGCAATCCTCGCGATGAGTTTGTGTGGGTGCTGGAGGCGCTCGCCGATGTGCCCGGCGTCAACTATCACGACATTTTCGAAGTCCCGGTTTTCCGCACCCAACAGACTCCAGCGCAGCCGGAAGCGCAAACGTTTGTGGCCGCCCAGCCAACGCTCGCGCGGCCCACGATGATGACTGTCGAAGTACGCCAGAATGCGGAGGGGACCGAGTTCTATTTTTCTGCGGCGCGCAACAAGAAGCTTGCCAGCTCGGTGGCGGCGGCGTGGGTGATCTGTAGCGTCATCACCTACTCCATGATTCACCACGCACCGTTTATTTTTCCTGTCGTTTTCGGCTTGTTCTCGCTGCTTCTCTTATACAGCACCGCTCAACAATGGCTGAGCACCACGCGAGTTGTGGTCGGGAGCGCCGGCGTGGCTGTGCAATCCGGCTGGCTGGGCAGCGGGAGGACTCACCGGATCCCGCTCCAACAGATCGCTTCCATGAACCACAAAATCAGCGCCCAGCAAGGCGGTGCGACCGGCACTCCCTACTACGACATCGAACTCACTCTTCGCAACGGAATGAAAGTCACCCTCGGACGCGCCGTGCGCGAAAAGTCCGAAGCCGAATGGATCGTCCAAGAGATGCGTCGCCTCGCTGGCTTGCAATCAAAAAGCGTTACCGCCGGAATGGCATAACCGTCGCCAGCAGCCCCATTTCGATTTTGCAAACTCCGATCGAGCCATCGATAGCAACCGAAGCCTCGATCGGAATCAAATTACCATCAGTTTCCTTCCGTGCGGTTCGCTAGCTTCACCCCAGGCTCAGGATAAGGCTTGTCGTCACCCATAATTCCTCTCCACAGGATCCGATTGAATGCATCGGCATCCACCATGTCGGGATGGCTGAAGTTGAAGCCCTTCGTGGCCTGCGCCCACCACTTTCCGTCGTGCAGCGATTTGACGGCAGTTGTGATCGGCCGTTTACCGGGATTACTGCATTCTGGAACGAGGGTCGGGTCAACCGGCGGCTCGCACAAAATGCCCGGAATCGGCGCGGTATAAGGTTGCAGGTTCGCTTGCTTGATAAAGACATCAGACATCGGAAGCGCATTCGCATCGTTCAGTCCTAAGTGGTCCACTCCGAGAATGTCCTCGATCGTACGCAGTACATTGGTCGAGTTATACATGGTGTGCACTACCGCGCCGCTTTGCGTGTAAGGAGAGATGACGAATACAGTCGACCGGTGCGCATCCACGTGGTCCGGCCCGTTCTGAGCGTCGTCTTCGACAACGAAGATCGCCGTATCCTTCCAATACGGAGAATTCGTCACCGCTTCCACCAACCGGCCCACCGAGTAATCATTGCTGGCCATCTGCGACAATGGGTTTTCCAGCCCCGCAACGTTCGACGAGAAATTTCCGAAATGATCGTTCATCATGTCGACCATCTCGAAGTTCGGCAGGTTGCCTTTTTTCACATACAAGTTGAACTCGCGGTTCCACTCTTCAAAGCGATATACATCGGGAGTGTTGAGATCCCATCCCCGATAGTAAAGATCGGTTTTCCCTATCAGCGATTTGCGCACTGGCACCGCCTGCACCACCTTCTGCTTAAAAGCGTCGCGCACGATTGGAATGTAGAACGGAGCCCCCGCACCCGGATCGACATAGTAATTCTCGTCGGCGTAGAGCCCGTAATGGCGAACCGTTTTACCCGCGCGCAGCACACTGTCCCATATGTAGCCGCCAAGAGCATCGGCGTCCAGATCATCCGCGCCTTCGTCAGCCGTGATGTCCTTGCTGCCCGGCTCAATCGACGAACCCCCCGTCGGATCGAACAAGGTCGTGATGCGAACCGTGCTCGGGCTGGGCGTTCCCCTCGTTGTGTCGGGCAGCGCGATGCCGATATTGCGAGGATTGCCATTCCAGTCAAACGGAATGTTGTAGTTGGCATTGCCGTAACCGACGAGCACGTTTTTCGTCGTCACGTCGTTGGCGTGGCCTTGCGTATCCCAGTTCCATCCATCGCCGCTCACGTCTCCCGCGTCGTAGTAATTGTCGAGCAGCGCGAACTGCTGCGCGAGCAAGTGCTCGTTGGGAGAAATCGGCTGCGGGAACTGTACCCGCGTCGGGTCGCCGTTGCCTTGCGGCAGATCTCCAAGGATCTGATCGTAGGTGCGATTCTCTTTCTGAATGTAGATGACGTGTTTGATGTGGTCGTGCAGGAACGCCATCATCGGATCATGCTTCGGATTGTTGAAGCCGTTGTTGGCGTCTACGATTTGCGACAGATAGCTGAGCGTGTTGGCGTCGGGAACTGGAATCGTGTCCAGCCCGGCCTTGAGCAACGCCAGAATATATTCATTGCGTGACGTGGGATTCGGCGGCGGGCACAAAAGCTGAGAATACTGCGGCGGAATGCCCTCGCCCGGGCAATCCGACCGGTATTCGAGGTTGGGGCCCGCGTTCGATTTCATGTTCACCACATACAACGTCTTGCCGTCCGCGCTCACCGACACCGAACTCGGATACCATCCCGCGGGAATGCGCCCCAGTAGCTTTTGCGACGCGACGTCAATCACGCCGACCGCATTCTCCCCCCCCAGCGTGACGTAGAGATTCCGGCCATTCGGACTGAGTGCCAGAGAGTTCGGGTTCGATCCTTTGTACTTGTAGCCGGGTCGAGCCACCGAAATGCGGCTCGTCACCGCGTCTTTAGTCGTGTCGATCACCTCGATCTCATCCAGGTCGCCGTTCGCAACATACAGCCAATGCTGATCGGCCGACAGAATCAGTCGATTCGGCTCGCCTCCCACTTTAATAATGCGCACCGATCCTGATGCGCCCACGTCGAGGATCTGCCCGTCCCGCTGGCTGCTCACGTAAGTCTTTACCGGCGCACCCTGCGCATTCGATACCACGACCGGCCAGTACGGCATTTCTCCCACCGCTGTGCTCTGTCCCGGAGCAAAGAAAACAATTTCGTTCGTCACCAGGCGCGTCGCCGTACTGATGACCGAGAGCGAATCGTTCTGGTAGTTCGCCACGTAGAGCGTCGTGCCATCCGGACTGATTGCCAACCCGGCCGCTAGGGCGCTGAACGGCATATACATGTACTGCGCGATGGGGTTGTCGTTGATCGGCGTAGTGCTGAACAAGCCGCCAGTCGGATACTCCTGTATCGGAACGTTCGCCGGCTGGTTGTGATTCAGCAGCACGAACGGAGCGCTCGGAGTGTAGTTCCCATCCGCGCTCGCTCCCCCTCCCGGCGAAGAATAGACCTCAACTCGGTCATCGATCCCTCCCGCGACATAAAACGTTGCGCCCGACGGATCCCACACCAATCCCGCATAAGTGTTAGGAATATTGATCATTTGCTTCTGTACGGGCTGCACTCCGCGCACGTCATACACGAAGACCCACTCGGCATTGGGGGTGAGAGTCGACGAAGGCAAGCCGGTCAGCGGATAAAGAGCCGGCCACAAGATAGCAGTTCCATCGGCGCCTTCCGTGTAAAAACCAGTGTTATATCCCGTGGTTAAGATCAGCAATGCCGTGCCGTCCGGGCTGAGCGCCGTGGTCACCGCCCCATTGGCGTCGGCCGATCCATCCGCGCGCAATCCGGTAGGCAGTCCTTGAAAAATTGCCCCCGGAGCCGCTGTAGGACTGATGTAGAAGCCGTCGGGTAACAGATTGCCTCCAACTGCCGCTTCCGGCCGCTGAGCCGCAGCCAAGGTCGCTGACATTGCGCACAAAACCAAGATCAATGACAGGAAAATACCACTGCTTAAACTCGTCGCTCGTCGCATGTTCCCTCCTCTAGGATGCGTCTCTCGAAACGTTGTCCTACACATCGCCGGGATTCTTGGTGTCGAAAATGGTCGCAATTGTACACCCGTTTATCGTCCTGCGAAAAACATTACAAACGCGATTCGATCGAGGAAGTCGAAAGTCATGAAATCCAATCGCATGAAGCTATTTTGCAACTGGCCGAAAGCCGGTGCGAGATAACGAAGTCGCAGTCGAGGAGCAATTGCCAAGAGAGCCTCCCGCCGCCTCGCTCGCAGCCGGAGTCGGATTCTGACTGGTACGACTCATCTATCCGGGGGCATAAAAATCGGCGCCCCGCGTTCGGCACGACCGCCAGATCACCGCCCGAGTTTTTCTACTGCGTCTTGCAACGCGCGCGCGATCTCCTCCGGATCGCTGTCGCGCGCAAACTGCACCGGCTTCCCTATGCGCACTTGAATTTTCCCGCGCGCTGCCGACTTCTTTCCCGCCTTCTTGATTGCAAACAGTCCGTCGATTCGCATCGGAAGAACGGGAACGCGCAGATTGTTCGCCAACAGCCCCACACCACTGCGAAACTCCGAGACCGTGCCATCTTTGCTGTGCCTTCCTTCCGGAAAAACCAGAATGCTGTACCCGCGGTCCACCGCCTCTCCCGCATAGCTAAAACTCTTGCGGAAGCCCGACTCGCGCGGCAAAGGAAACAAATTCAGCAGCGCCACGCCCAGCACCCACTGCAAACGATCGTAAGCTCCCCCAAACCAGCCTCGGTTCGCAGCGGGCGAGCGCAGCCGTTCCAGATCTTCTCCCCGAGTCGCCGTCGCCAGCCTGTGCCGTATCCGAGCCGGCAGTGCCCCTTGGATAAATCCAATATCCACGTCGGCCACATGATTCGAAACGACTAGCAGCGGCCCGAGGACACCACTCAAGTTCTCTCGCCCAATCACCCGAGGCCATCCCAGAACAAGCATCGCCGGACGCGCCAGCCCATAATGCACCACCAGACGCAGCCACGTCGTGGGCCAGCACAGCGTCCATCGCGGATAGTGAAAACTCCGCTCCCGGCCGCCCTGCACATCTCCGCGACTCCCTGCCGCGTCCCGCACAGTGCGCCCACCGGAACCCGAAGCCTGCGCCAGCAAGCCGCTTCTCTCGCCCTGAAGGAGTTTTTCCAGATCGCCGACCGTCGCTGCATTGGCAAAACTTGTTTCGCTCAGATCAATCTGATAACGGTCCTCAAGCGCGCTCAAAAGCTCCACCCGTTCCAGCGAACTCAAACCCAGCCCACTCTCCAGATTCGCGTCCGGCGACAGATTCTGCGGCACCCGTCCCGTAATACGCGTCAGCAGTTCCCGCAGCGGACTCGCCGTATTCTCCACCGGGCGTCCCGCCAGGCTCGCTTCCACCGCAGCCGCAATCGCGTTGCGTCGAGGCTTCTGCGTGGCACTGCGCGGAAAATCCTCCTCCGGCCAGACAAACCATGTGCGCATGCGCTGATATTCCGCCAGCGTCGCATTCGCCCGGGCCACGATTTCCTGCGCCTCGCCTTCCTGCGCGACGACCTTCGCCAACGCGGCCTGTTCCTCGTCGGTCCCCAAAGGGCCGTCCGCATCTCCATCCCGCAAAATCAGCACCGCGCAAGCTTCGGCATTCCCTCCGCGTTCCAGACCGACCACCACACAATCCCGCACATCCGCCTGCTTCCGCAACGCCGCTTCCAGATCCTGCGGATAAACATTCATCCCCCCGGACGTGACAATCACTTCCTTCTTGCGCCCCTTGAAGAACAGATTCCCCTGCTCGTCGAGCGCGCCCAGATCGCCCGTTCGATACCAGCCGTCGTCCTCTTCGTTCGTTACGGATCGCACTTCACTGTCATTCCAGTAGCCGCTCGCCACCCCGCTGCCCCGCACCAGAATTTCGCCATCCTCCGCCAGCTTCATCTCGCGACCCGGTAATACTTTGCCAATCGATCCGCGGCTCGTATGAAAAGGATGATTGAGACTGATCAGCGACGTGGTTTCGGTCAAGCCATACCCCTGCACCACCGCGTATCCCAACCGATGCCAGAATTCTTCGGTCTCCCGATCCAACGCGGCGCCCCCGCTGATCATCGCCCAGAACTTCCACCCAAACCGCCTCCGCACATCACGGAAGCTCCACCACCGCCGCAAAAAGTGCTGCCCATCTGAATCCCTCAGCCGCTCGGCGAGGCTTCTGCGCTGGCGCGACTCGTTCCCGCCCGATCCAGCTCTTCCCTCGAAGTCGCGTTCAATTTTCTGCTTCAGCGACTCGATCATCCGGGGGACGGCCACCAGCACCGAAACGCGTTCTCTGTGTATCGTCGCCGTCACCTCGGACGGGTTCAGCGTGTCTGCAAACACCACCGTGCCACCCAGCAGCGGCGGAAGAAAGATTCCCAAAAACTGCCCGAAGACGTGGCTCAACGGCAGTAGGTTCAGAAACCGAATCGGATGCACGACTCGTTCGTACTTAAGATATTTCTTGATCTCGGTTGCAATCGGAGTCAAATTGCCAACGACATTGGCGTGCGAGAGCACTACTCCCTTCGGCTCGGCCGTCGTGCCCGAAGTAAAAACTATCTCCAGCGGATCACCCGGCGAAATCTCTACGGGACGAAAACGCTCGCTCGAATGCAGCGCAACTACTCCGGCCAACTCGCGTGGATCGATAATCGCAATTCCCTCGCCACGTTCTCCCTGCATTCCCAGTTCGGCGAAGCTTACCGCCCGCTCGCGTCGACAAATCACCAGCCGTGTTTTTACTTGGACGGTTACCTTACGCGCGAAATCCGGCGTGGCCGCATCGTCAACAGGAACGACAATCACGCCGCAAACCGCGCATCCAAGAAAGGCCGCGACCCACTCGGCACAGTTCTCGCTCCACAAAACGACCGCATCTCCCTTCGCGATCTGGCGCGCTTCCAATTCGCGCGCAAACTGGTACGCCACTCCCGCCACGCGCCCGTAGCTCCATCGCTCATGACGGTAACCCCGGGGAAAAGCGTAGGCACACTCCACCCCCCAGCGTTCGAAATCGTCCAGCGTATCGAGTAGACTTGCCCGCACACCCTGTTTAGTAGCACAATTCCCAGAACTTTACAGGGATGAACTGTCGCAGAAGCGGAAGTGTACGGTGCCGAACCGGGGAATGCTCTTGATTAAGAACTAGGTGGGCCGGCATCCAACCCAACCTAATTTATGAGGACTACTGTTGAAATTCGCGAGCCAGTTTTCTCCATGCTGATCCGCGTAGTTCTCGCGGCCAGCCTCCTCGCCCTGATTTCCTGTCAGCCCGCCGCTACTCCGAGCGGCGTCGACTCGGCGCCCTCGCCCTATACCGATTCCAGCGCCGCGCAGAATTCGTCCCGTGCGTCCAGCACTCCAGTCCGGGATCTGCGTCGGGACGAAGCCGCCGGCGGCCACATCATCCGCAAACACGTCGGCCAGACCGAGCAGCAGTTACGCCAACGCCTCGAGCGCGAACCCAACATCACGGGCGCTTCCACCTACACCGATCTTTCGACCGCCGAACACGCGGTGGCTGCGGCCATCGCTCAGTCCCAGCGCGAAATCCAGGACTGGCTGAGTCGCTCCGGCCGCCATCCCAACCTCGTGCTCGACTACGATAGCGCCGATCCCATCGGACGCACCATGAATCGCGGCGAGAATCAGTCTCGCGTCTGCCAGCATGCCGTCGTCGTTCTGAAGTACGCTGGGCCCAACCGTTATTATGTTCTGACTTCCTATCCGGAGTGCCGCTGATGAACCCCAAACCGGAAATTACCGCTGCCAATTTCCCCGCGCTGCATACCTTTCTGCGCGGCTACTTTCACGAAGACGTTGCCGACGAGTACGGAACCGCTCCCGAAGCGGCCGATCAGTTTTGCGAAGACGCCGATACCGATGAACGCGTTCCCGTGGCCCGCGAATGGCAGCAACTTCTGGAACTCGCCGGAACGCAACCCGCTACCCTGAATCCAGCTCTCAAAAAATTGGGTAGCGCCATTCGTCTTACAGAAGCAGACATTCCGCAAGTCTCAGCCATCTTCGCCCGCTGTCTCGCAGTCAAACCCCATCGCCGGGTTGCAAACGAGTAGCACAGAGCTGCGGCCATTTGGGTATACAAATCCACTGCCGTTCGTGATACTTAGTGCTAGAGATGAACTCTTCGACGACCATTCAACAGAAACCAGTCATCTCCCGGCTGCATGACGTTCGCTATTCCCTATTCTTGGCGGACTGCCTTAACTGGATGGACCAACGGCAGGCCAACTCAATCCATGCCATCGTCACGGACCCCCCTTACGGTCTCAAGGAATACAACGCCGAGGAAAAACAAAAACTGCGCCGCGGCAAGGGCGGCGTATGGCGAATTCCTCCCGCATTTGACGGTTGCGTTCGAAGCCCTCTGCCACGATTCACGGTCTTGACCACCGAGGAACTGGCGCAGTTGCGCAACTTTTTTTCCGATTTTGCCAGCAGGGCTATCCGCATCCTCGTTCCCGGCGCCCATCTTTTCATAGCGACGAATCCCCTCCTTTCTCATCTGGTTTACCTCCCGTTACTGGAGGCAGGGTTTGAAAAGAGAGGCGAAGTGATTCGTCTGGTACAGACGTTGCGTGGAGGTGACCGGCCCAAGAACGCTCACCACGAATTCGCCGATGTCACAGTGATGCCGCGCTCGTCGTGGGAGCCCTGGGGCCTGTTTCGCAAGCCCTGTGAAGGGCGAGTCCAAGACAATCTTCGCAAATGGAAAACCGGTGGGCTGCGGCGCATCTCCAAAGACGTTCCATTCAGCGATGTCATCGCGTCCGCCCCAACTCGTCCGGAAGAAAGGGCGATCTCTCCTCATCCCTCTTTAAAGCCGCAAGCTTTCGTTCGCCAAATCGTCCGCGCCTCCCTGCCTTTAGGCGAGGGAATAGTGTTGGATCCGTTCATGGGCGGAGGTTCAACCATCGCCGCCGCCGTATACGCCGGCTATGAGAGTCTTGGGATTGAGATGGACCTTAAGTTCTTCGATACGGCCCGCGAAGCCATTCCACTCCTCGCCGCTCTCCCCGCGAACGGCAAAGCTAGTAACGGGCTTGGTTCCAGAACAAGGGCGCTCTCCCAGGGAAGTCTTGCTTTAATGCTTGAACCGTGACACTTTGCGGTTCAGATGCCTTCCATCGCAGATGGATTCGATCGTTCCGTCCTTCTCCCGCCTGAACTGAAAGTCTCCCACATTCGAGAGGCAATCGAACACGTTGAGGGCAGGGCTGCGGAACTGATCGACATCTATTTTGAACAGGCAAATGTCTTTAGTGGAATCGTAGGAATCTTGGGGATTCAAGCACTCCATTCCCTCAGTCCCTATAAGAAACATAAGCATCCTGACGTTGCTCAGCAACGGTTCCCCGATCTCTCGCTTCGGGGAAGACTGAATCCTCCGCCGGACCATGCCCTCGAATCCAAAGGTTCGACTCGGCCCTGGGCTCTGCAGTCTCACTATAACCACGCTGGCTGGTATATCGTTTGGCGGTACGCCGTTGATCAGACCAAGCGTTTGAAATCCGGAAAGATCATTGCAATTTGGCGCGTCGATATTGTTTTTCTGCACGAACAGGATTGGAAATATGAAGGTAGCAAAGCCGCCGAAGGCCACGGTGGGCGCACTCATACGTTCGGCATCAAACTCCCTGCAAAACTCCTTCGCAGTTGCGGCGTTTACAAGAGCCCGCGGGTGATCCTTCGCCAGGGTGGCCCCGTTCTTGCCAATTTGGACGAATAGTCCTTATTCCCGCCCCACTCCCAGCGCGTCCGCCACCCGGTTGATGTAATTGAACCACGACGCAATCAAAGTGATCTGCAGGATCGCTTGATCGTCAAATCCCGCCGCCCGCAACTTCTCGTGATCGTCTTTCCACACCTTCGTTGCGTCTTTGGTGAGCTTGACCACGTAATCCACCATGACGCGCTCCTCGGCAGTAATCGGCGCAGTCGTGTAATCGCGCTCCAGCGCTTCCACCAGCTCTTTGTCCAGCGTGACTCGACGCAGAAACTCTGCGTGAGATTCGATTCAATACACGCACCGGTTCGTCACCGAAACCATCGTCGCGATCATCTCGTGATGCCGCCGCTTTAACGGCAAGTCAGGAGACATGAGCGCGCCAAACGTCGAGAAAGCATGGTAAAGCGCCTGCGGAATCAGCGAGTGCGATTCCACGATTGACGAACCGCCGCCTTCGACGGGATGGACCGGGACCGCGTATTCCTCCGGATAAAGCGGCTTCTGCCGCTCCATCGCCTGCCGCAGTTCGTCATCAGCCTCCGAGAACGGAATCGTCCGAATCCAAGCCATAATTGCAACTTGCCTCCGCGTTGCCCCACGCCATGCCGATGGCGCATGGAAGTTCCCACACCCTACACGATCTCCCGCCCACTGCCAATAATTCGAACACTCTACCGCAATCGCGTGGCCGTTGCTGATAGCATGACTTGCGGCCTTGCGATCGCCATGAACATCCGCTTGTGCTAACAATCACATCAACAAGTGTCGCCGTTTGCTAAAGTTGGCGCCGCTTTGGCAACAGCATTATTAACGCTCGCTCGCGACTGCTCTCAGGAGGGCTCGATGCCTCAGGATTCGTTGACCATTACCGACAACCGCACCGGTCAGAGCTACACCGTTCCCATCGAAGATGGAACCATCCGTGCGATGGACCTTCGCAAAATCAAGACCGGCCCCGAAGACTTCGGCTTGATGACCTACGATCCCGCCTTCACCAACACCGCCTCCTGCCGCAGCGCGATCACCTACATCGACGGCGATCGCGGCATCCTTCGCTATCGCGGATATCCCATCGAAGTTCTCGCCGAGCATTGCACCTATCTCGAAGTCGCCTACCTGCTCCTCTTCGGCGAACTGCCCAACGCGACCCAACTGAAAAGTTGGGTCTACCAAATCACCCACCACACCATGCTCCATGAAACCACCAAAAAATTCATGGAGGGCTTCCGTTACGACGCGCATCCGATGGCCATGCTCGTCAGCACCGTCGCCGCGCTCTCCACCGTCTATCCCGATGCCAAGCATGTGCTGGATCCCGAAGTTCGCTTGCTCCAGATCAAGCGGCTGATCGGCAAGATGCCTTCGATTGCCGCCTTGTCCTATCGCCACAATGTCGGCTTTCCTTACGTTTATCCCGACAACGACCTCACCTACCCCGAAAATTTCATGAACATGTTGTGGAAGATAGTCGAGCCAAAATACGCCGCGAATCCCGTGATCGCCCGCGCGCTCGATGTTCTTTTCGTTCTGCACGCCGACCATGAACAGAACTGCAGCACCAATGCCATGCGCGCCGTCGGCAGTTCCCAGGCTGATCCTTATCTCGCTGTCGCCTCCGCAGCCTCCGCTCTTTCTGGACCTCTACATGGCGGAGCCAACGAAGAAGTGCTGCGCATGCTCGATGAGATCGGATCCAAAGACAATGTCCCCGCCTACATCAAGAAAATCAAAGACGGCAAATTCAAGCTCATGGGTTTCGGCCACCGCGTCTACAAGAATTACGATCCCCGCGCCAAGATCATCAAGTGGGCAGCCGACCAGGTCTTCGAAGTCACGGGACGCAACGCGAAACTCGAAATCGCCCTGGAACTTGAACGCATCGCCCTCGAAGACGATTATTTCGTGCAGCGCAAACTCTATCCCAACGTCGATTTCTATTCCGGCATCATGTATCAGGCGATGGGCTTCAAGCCAGAAATGTTTACCGTCCTCTTCGCCATCCCCCGCACCATCGGCTGGCTCACCCAGTGGCAGGAACTACTGATGGACCCCGAGCAAAAAATCGCGCGCCCCCGCCAAGTCTGGATCGGCCACGACACCCGCGAATTCATCCCCATGGACAAGCGCGGCAAGTAGACCTTATTTACTGATTAGCTTGGGGCGGAACAGATCGTGTGGGGACGGGCGTCTCGCCCGTCCAGCCGAGCGAAACCTCGCCCTTTGCTTGGGACATCACAGCACCTGCCGGTCGAAATCACCCGCCCGCAATCGCCCCAATCACAATAAACGGCTCGGCACCCTTCGCGACCGCCTCCGGCAGTTCCGCATCCGGCGACTCGTGCGACAGATCTTCCTCGCAAGCAAAGAATCGCAGAAACGAACGTCTCTGTTGTGTAGTGTGGTCCCGAATCGTTCCCCGCAGCATGGGATAGCGAGCCTCCAGCGCATCCAGCACCGTCCGCTGCGTCACCGCACCATTTACCTCGAGCTCCACCTCGATGCCAACCCGCGCCAGGGTTCGAAGATGCTGCGGTAGGATTACACGAATCATATCCGCCTTGCGTATTCAAAAGTTCTGTCCCGTCCTGCATTCGCTCCGACTACAATAGTGAAACGGCCTTCCTTTCGGATGTGACGGGAAATCTATCTGAAAAAGGAGAAAGCGCCGTGAATAGCGATTTTTTGTTCGAACCGAGCAGCAAGCGCCGTAAAGGATTCCCGTCCGAGACTAAAGTCAAGCGCGGGTTTCCGCGTCGTCCATAGCGACAAAGAGCTCCTTGAGAAACTGGGAAGGAATGACCTCTGTCCATGCGGTTCCGGCCACAGATTTCAAGAAGTGCTGTCTTCCAACCGGTCACTACGACGGCGCGCGACGTGAGCACTACCAACGCTGTCTAACAAAAGGGCATGGATACGTCCGTGCCCTTTTTGAACATCGACACCGCACTTTTCACCCCAGCGTCTGCACTTCAACCGATAGCACTCCCGGTAGATCCCGCACAATCGGATTCCAACTATCCCCCGCATCCGCGGACGCATACACTTGCCCGCCGCTCGTCCCAAAATAGATGCCGCACTCCTCCATCGCATCAACCGCCATCGCATCCCGCAGCACGTTAACATAACAGTTGCTCTGCGGCAGACCTTTCGTCAGCGGCTCCCACTCATTCCCGCCGGATCGGCTGCGAAACACACGCAGCTTCCCTTCGTGCACATAATGTTCCGAATCGCTCTTGATCGGGACGACATAGATTGTCTCGGGTTCATGCGCATGCACATCGATCACAAATCCAAAGTCCGTCGGCAGATTCCCGCTGATCTTCTGCCACGAATCTCCCGCGTTGTCACTCCGCATCACGTCCCAGTGCTTCTGCATAAACAGTACTCCCGGACGCGATGGATGCATCGCAACGTGGTGCACGCAGTGTCCAACCTCGGCCGTCGGATTAGGAATGTACTTGGAGTACAGTCCTTTATTAATAGGCTGCCAGGTCTTGCCCCCATCGTCGGTACGAAACGCCCCCGCCGCCGAGATCGCGATGTAAATGCGCGCCGGATCACTCGGATCGAGAATAATCGTATGCAAGCACATCCCGCCCGCCCCCGGCTGCCAGCCCGGTCCCGACCCATGTCCGCGCAATCCCGAAAGCTCCTGCCAGTTTTGCCCTCCGTCCGACGACTGAAACAACGCCGCATCCTCGATCCCTGCATACACCACATCGGGATCGCTCAGCGACGGCTCCAGATGCCACACCCGCTTGAACTCCCACGGATGCGCCGTCCCGTCGTACCACTGGTGCGTGCCCGGAACTCCGTCATACGCGAACTTGTTTCCCACCGGCTCCCAACTCTTCCCGCCATCGTCCGAACGCTGGATCAGTTGCCCAAACCATCCGCTCGACTGCGAAGCATAAATCCGGTTCGGATCCGCGGGCGATCCTTTCAGGTGATACATCTCCCATCCCGCAAAGTGCGGGCCGCTCACCTCCCACTGCTCCCGCTTGCCGTCCGCCGTAAGAATGAACGCTCCCTTACGTGTCCCTACCAGCAGTCGTACCTGGCTCATCCCTCACTCCTTTTGTAGGATTTCATTCCCCGCGATACGCCCGTTGCAGCCCGGCGATATCAATTTTCTTCATCTCCAGCATGGCCTTAAAAACCCTTTGCGATTTCACCGGATCTTTATCCTGCATCAACTCGATCAGCGCTCGCGGAACAATCTGCCACGACACCCCAAACTTGTCTTGCAGCCACGCGCATTGCACCTGCCTGCCGCCCGCTGACAGTTTGTCCCACAATTCGTCGACCTCCGCTTGCGTCTCGCAGTCCACGAAGAACGAGATCGCAGGCGTAAAGCTATAATGCGGCCCGCCGTTCAGCGCCATGAATCGCTGCCCTGCTAGTTCGAACGTCACCGTCATGACGCTCCCCTTCGGTCCCGGACCAGCCTCCCCGTAGCGCGCCACGTTGTGAACCTTCGAGTCCTTAAATATGGAGGTGTAAAAGTTGGCTGCCTCTTCTGCTTGCCTGTCAAACCAGAGAAAAGGCGTGATTTTCTGAATATTTGGCATCAATTCCGCCCGATCAAATAGGGAACGCCCGTGTGTTAACAGCAACCTAGCAAATATCGCTTGCGATTTGCAAGTAATGATCTAGAATATTTTTATCTTGCGAGTCAGTCCATAAAATGGCCCGCCCCAAACGCCGGTCCGAGTGCCCCCTCAACGCTTCGGTTGAGATGCTGGGCGACCGCTGGTCCCTCCTCATCATCCGCGACATGATGCTCCGCGGCTTTCGATCCTACAAGCAGTTCATGGAATGCTACGAAGGAATCGCGACCAACATTCTCGCCGATCGCTTGCGCATGCTGACGGAGTATGGCATCATCGCGCCCGCTCCCGACCCAACCGACGGCCGAAAACTGATCTACACCCTCACCGCCAAGGGAATCGATCTCGCTCCCGTGCTCACCGAATTGGTTCTCTGGGCCGCCGCCCACGAAGAAACCGGCAACCCGGCTCTGGTCCAACTCATGCTGGCCGACAAACAGAAGTTCCTCGCGGGAGTACGGCAGCGCTGGCTGGAAAGCACGCCGTCCCCATTCCCCAAGCACCAAGTGAGTCGTCCTTCGAAAACAAAGTCCAAACACTAGAAACAACGCCGTTCCGTGCCCTGCGGCACGTTCACCACGGGTCCAGGAGGGGTTTTTCCCGGAACCGGACGTACACTCCCTTTCGATCACCTCCGGTAATCGTCAGTAACCATCGGACTTAGGGTACCCGGCCTTACAATCACATTACCTCGCCTTCCCGCTCGCGCGGTTTTGTGGGGTTTCGCTGGGAATCTCCCGGCGAAGATCGGCCCGCTTAGTACGCTTGCGGAAATCGCACGCGCCCGGCGGCAATAGGCTGGAGTCCGCAAACCCTATGGCGTTTGGTTTTGGCTTCAATAAACAGAAGGTGCTCAGCGCCGCGGAAAAGTTTGTCCAGCAGGGCAAACTGCAGAACGCCATTGCTGAGTACGACAAGATCCTTAAACACGACGAGAACGATCTCACCGTCAACAACACCATCGGCGATCTCTACGCCCGCCTCGGCGACAGCGTCAAAGCTATCGAAAGTTTCAAGAAGGTTGGCGACGCCTATGCCGCCCAGGGTTTCACCGTCAAAGGCATCGCGATGTACAAGAAGATCACCAAGCTCCATCCGAGCGTGGACGGATCTTTGAAACTCGCCGAACTCTACACTCAGCAGGGTCTTTTTAACGACGCCCGCGCCCAGTATCTGCAAGTCGCCGAAGATTTCATGAAGAACGGCGATCTCGAACAAGCCGTGCGCCTTTTCCAGAAGGTCCTCGAAATGGACCCGGAAAATGTGCCCATGCGCATCAAACTCGCCGAGGTTTATGTCCGGCTAGGGAAAAAGAAAGAGGCGTGGGAAATCTTCAGCGCCGCCGCCGAAGCCTTGCGCGCCCGCGGATCGCTACCCGCCGCCGAAGACGTTCTGAAGCGCATGCTCACCCTCGACCCCGGCAACAGCTACGTTTTACTGCTGCGCGGTAAGGCTGCCGTCGAAGCCGACGATCCCAAGAGCGCCATCGAATACCTCGAAAAGGCTGCCGACCTCGATTCTCATCCCGAGGGATTGCGAGATTTGCTGAAAGCCTACCTCCAGATCGGCAACCTGACCCAGGCCGCCCCGATTGCTGAAAAGCTTCTCTCCGTCCACAACGATCCCGAGGGTTTGTTTGCTATGGCCGAGGGCTGCGCCCGGCTCGGTCAGTATCACGAAGCGCTCGACATCTACACCCGGCATGCGGATCGCCTGCTCGCGACCGACTCGACGAAACTCCTCTCCAGCCTGCATTCCATGATCACTCATCTGCGCGACGACGCGGGTGCGCTCGATACAGTCTTGCTGCTGCTCAACAAAGCCGGCGAGAGCACTCACGTCAACGAAGTCAGCGAGCTCCTCGCGCATGCCTGCGTCAAGGACGGAAATCTGGCTCGCGCCCGCGACCTTTACCAGATGCTGGCCACCACCGAACCGCAGAATCAACTCCACCAGCAGAATTATCAGCAGGTCGTGGCGCTGATGGCGGGCGATGCGCCCTCCACCGGAATCACCGCCGAAGAAGGCGCGGTCATCGTCGATGAATTGGAGGCGACCGCCCCGGTCATCGATCAGTTTTATCCCGATCATGTCGCCATCGCCGTGCGTTCGGCCGTTACCGACGCCGACTTATTTCTGTCTTACAATCTTCCGGACAAGGCTCTCGTACCCCTGCTCGGCGCTCTGCCTCTTGCTCCGCGTGATGCCCGCCTGAACCAGCGGCTGGCCGCGCTTCATAACCGATTCCAGCGCTTTACCGAAGCTGCCGTCTGCTGCCGCACCTTGGAAGGCGTTTACCATGACGCTGGCTATCCCGATGAAGCCGTACGCTACGGTGAATTAGCCGGCCGCTACGAGCAAACCGCCGAAACGATGCCGCCGCCGGTGCCGTTACCCGCCGCGCCCGCTCCCGCGCGAAAGTCCGCGCGTCCCACAACGCCGCCGCCATCCGCTTCTCGGCCGGCACCCCGCGCCGCCGCGCCTGCTGCTCCTTGGCCCACGGCTGTCGCCGCTGACTCCCATGCCACTGTCCCATCCGAGCCTGCCGAGTTTGCCGTAGAAGAGATGACCGTTCAGGCGCCCTCCGACACGCCGGACTTTGCCATAGAATCCGATCCCTCGCCCGCCCTGCACGATTCCTCCACCGACTTAGCCTCCGAGTGGGAGGATTCGCTCTCCATCGACGAGCCTGCGCCAGTCGCGCCAGTCGCCGCTTCCAGCAGTCATTCCAGTGACCATGCCTCCGACAATCCCGAGATTGCCGAGACGGTCGAAGAAGTGCGCTTCTACCTCGAGCACTTCATGACCGACCAGGCTCGCGCTGGAATCGAAAAGCTCGAATCTCTGACCACTGATGCTCAGATACTCGATCCCTTGCGTGCCGCCCTCGAAAGCGCCGGGCAGCCTCAAGCTGAACCCGAGCCGGAAATTGCCGAAATCAATGCTGACGAGCTCAGCGCAGACGAAATCAACCTTGCCGAACTTACGACGAGTGACGCCCCCGTACACGAGCCTCACGAGTTCCAGGTCGGCGAGCCCAGCGAGTTCGAAGTCCAGCTCGATACCACGCACGACTCTGAGATCGCTGCTTCTCCCGATCTGATGGGTGGTTATCAACACGCCGGCGACGAAGAGATTCATGAGGCCGAGATTCCCGCAGAGGCTGCACTCGAAACCGGCTACGGTGAAGTGCAACAACCGGAGCCAGCTCACGCCGAACTCGCTCACGCCGAACCCGTGCACGCCCAGCCTGACGACCTCGACTCCTTGGTTGCCGATCTGGAAGCTTCGCTCGGAGACTCTTTCCCGCAAGCGCCACCGCTCACCCCTGCACCTGCCAAACCTCACGCTCCGGCCCCACCGGCGCCCGTAAGCCAGCCCCTGCCAAGCTGGCCGGCGGTCGCGCCGAAACGTGCCGCTGCTCCGCCGCCTGCAAAAAAGCGCGAACCCGTGCCCGAGCCCGTGGCCCACATGGAAATTCCTCAGCCACCAGTTCCCCGGCCCGTCGTCGCAGCATCCGCAACCGGCACGGCAGCCGCCGCCGCTCCTGCCATGACCTACAGCCCTTCCACCGTGCGTCCTCTGGGCGCTGGCGCGCAAGCGATGCACGCCTCTGACAGCGTCGATCTTTCCGAAATGTTCGGCGAGTTAAAACAGGAACTGGAAGAAGAGGTTGCCACCGGTGACGACGATCCTGAAACGCATTACAACCTTGGAGTAGCCTTCCGCGAAATGGGTCTGCTCGACGAAGCGATTGCCGAATTACAGAAAGTCTGCAATTCCATCGAGCGCGGCAAACCCTTCGCTCAGCCTGTCCAGACTTACACCTGGCTGGCCCAGTGTTTCCTCGATAAGGGCGTTCCGAACGCCGCCATTCCCTGGTACGAGAAAGCGCTTGCGCTCCCAGGACTCGACGACGAAGCGCGCGTCGCCATCAACTACGAGTTGGGTTCTGCTTGCGAAACCGCCAATGACAAGCCCGCCGCACTCCGTTATTTCACCAGCGTTTACGGCGCAAACATCGATTATCGCGATGTCTCCGAGCGCATACAGGCTCTGAAGTCGTAGAATGCACAAAGTGGGTTCGAAGTTAGTGCCCGGGATGCGTTTGCTCCCGCGCCCTCCCACGGCCACATCGACACGGCCTTACCAGGACACGACACGTGCAATGATTTCAGACCCCAAGCTCCCCTTTGCCAGCGACGCCACCCGCGTTCCCGATCTCCGATCTCCCGCGGAAGCTGCACTCCCGCTCCGTCCCGCACTCGTTCCCGATCCGCCGCTGTCCCTCGCTCGCCTTTGGCTTCGCCGCATCGGAGTGCTCTTTTTCGTCTTCCTCTGCGCCACTCTCGGAGTCATGCTGATGATCGTGCCGTGGCGTCCCGACTGGTCTGACAACCCTCTGCTCCTTCCCTATCCCTCGCTTCGAGACCTCGTCGCCAGCGGATTCGTACGCGGCATTGCCACGGGCCTCGGCGTACTCAACGTCTGGATCGGATTCTGGGAGGCGATTCAATATCGAGAAGACTGAATCTTAATTGAATCATTCAATCATTGAGCCATTGAAGCATTGTCCATCGATCCAATGATTCAACGCCTCACATTTTCAATCGCTCAATGTCTCAATGATTCAATCGCTCAATAAATTATGTCTGACCAAAAACTCAAGTCCGCTCCCTTGGCGTATCAGAATCAGGCTTTCCTCAACAGCCCCGACGGCAGAATTCTCCGCCTTATGTCCGAGTACAGCGAGCCGCTCTCGCGCTTTCGCCGCGAGCAGATCCAGGACACGGTCGTTTTCTTCGGATCCGCCCGCATCCACAGCCAGGAGAAAGCTGCCAGCCGCTTGACCGAAGTGCGCGGCAGCGGTGTCGACATTTCCCCAGCCCAGCAAGCCCTCGACATGAAACGCGCTGAAGCCGCCGTCGACATGGCTCGCTACTATGAAGACGCCCGCCGCCTCGCGCGCCTTCTTACCGAATGGTCCACGCAGATTCCCGCCAAGCGTCACCGCTTCGTCGTCACCACCGGCGGAGGCCCCGGCATCATGGAAGCCGCCAATCTCGGAGCCCATGAAGCGGGAGGTAAAACCATCGGCCTCAATATCAACCTTCCCTTCGAGCAGTATCCCAATCCCTACATCACGCCCTCTCTCAATTTCGAGTTTCACTATTTCTTCATGCGCAAGTTCTGGTTCGCCTACCTGGCCAAGGGACTCGTCGTTTTTCCCGGAGGCTTCGGCACGCTCGACGAATTTTTTGAGATCGTCACCCTCGCCCAGACCGAAAAGCTGGCCAAGAAAATTGTCATCGTCATCTACGGCAGCGAATATTGGAAGAAGATCATCAATTTCGATGCCCTCGTCGACTCGGGAGTGATCTCGCCCTCCGACCTCGATCTCTTCAAGATGTCCGACTCTCCCGAAGAAAGCTTCGAGTTCCTGAAAGAAGGTCTCACCCGCCATCATCTCGGCGCGCAACAGCCCAAGCGCACCGGAGAAGCCGCCGTCCCCGAAATCGCCAAAACCCGCCCCTAACCCCAGTGAAGCATGCGGCCTGTGTGGACGCGGGCCACCCGCCCGCGTTTCCCTCTCCAAGAAATAAAGAAGTAAAGGAATAGGCTGCCCCAATCCCCCTCAAACGGAACCTTCCCCCGCCCCGCTCCGTATACACTTACGGTGCAAACTTTTCTGGAGACAAACCGGATGCGATCTCGCCCGCTCTTTGCAGTCTTTTCCTGCCTGATTTTTCTCTGCGCTGTGTTCGTGGCGCCTGCCGCCTTCGCTCAGCCCCCCGGACCGAACGAGATGCCCTCCGTCGTCCAGGTGCCGCCCGAAGCACAGCCCTCCGCGCACTTCGACGCCACCGCCGCCACCGATGCCTATCTCGCCCAAATTCCGCCAGACAAGACCGCCCGCTCCAACGCCTATTTCGAAGGCGGCTATTGGATGATCCTTTGGGATTTTCTCTACGGAGCCGTCGTCGCGTTGCTCTTGCTGAACCTGCGCTGGTCCGCCCGCATGCGCGATCTCTCCGAACGCGTCACTCGCTTCAAGCCCGTGCACACCTTCGTTTACTGGGTGCAATATCTCGTGCTGACCAGCGTCCTGATTTTCCCGCTCACGGTCTACGAAAACTATTTCCGCGAACACAAGTACGGACTCGCTACCCAGACCTTCGCCCCCTGGCTGCTCGATCAGCTCAAGGGTCTCGGTGTCGCCCTCGTGATCGGCGGCCTCTTGGTGGTGGCTCTGTTCGGTATCGTCCGCCGCCTCCCGCGCACCTGGTGGATCTGGGGCTCAGTCGTGACCATCCTGTTCACGATTTTGGGCGTGCTTATCTACCCCGTTTACATTCTGCCCATCTTTAACAAAGTCACGCCTCTCGATAATCCAAAGATCGTCAATCCCATTCTGAGCATGGCCAGGGCCAACGGCATCCCCGCGCAGAATGTCTACACCGTCGATGCTTCCCGGCAATCGACGCGCATGAGCGCCAATGTCAGCGGATTCGCCAATACCATGCGGATCACCCTCAACGACAACCTCATCCGCCGCGGTTCGCCGGAAGAAATCCAGGCCGTCATGGGACACGAGATGGGCCACTACGTCATGAACCACATCTACAAATTCATCATGTTCAACTTGATTGAGACGGTGCTGGTCTTCGCCCTCCTGTTCTGGGCGCTCGGTTGGTCGCTGCAGCGCTGGGGCGAGACATGGCAGATTCGCGGCGTCGGAGACACGGCCGTGCTCCCGCTCGTTGTGCTGATGTTCTCCCTCTGGGGCTTCATCGCCACTCCCATCGATAACACGATGATCCGCACCCAGGAAAAGGAAGCCGACATGTTCGGGCTCAACGCAGCTCGCCAGCCCGACGGCTTCGCCCAGGCCGCCATCCATCTCGGCGAATATCGCAAGATGGATCCCGGTCCCATCGAAGAATTTATCTTCTTCGACCATCCCAGCGGACGCAACCGCATCTTCGCCGCCATGCGCTGGAAGGCCGAGAACCTGAATTTGTTCACCACCCACGAGCCCACTCTTTCCCAAACTTCAGAAGGCTCACCAGCATCGGCAGCAACCGCACCCGCAATGGTCGACAAGAAATGACCGGCGTTGCCGTAGTACGCTGGGAGCGATGGCCAATCGCTGCCAGCTCTACTACGTCACCGACCGTACCCAGTTTCGCGGCGACGAACAGGAACGTCGCCGCACTCTGCTCCAAAAGATCACCGAAGCAGCCCGCGCCGGAGTCGACTACATCCAACTCCGCGAAAAAGATTTGAGCGCCCGCGATCTCGAAGCGCTGGCGACAGAAGCCGTAGCCGCCTTGCGCTCCCTGCCACCCACAACCGCCGACCGAGAAAAAAACATAAGCTCCCGTACTCGCCTCCTCATCAACTCCCGCGCCGACGTAGCCCTGGCCGCCCACGCCGACGGCGTCCACCTCCGCGCCGACGACATCCCGCCCAGCGCCATCCGCAAACTTCTCGACCTCACTGCCCACCGCCCACCGGCCACCGACCACTTCTTCATCGCCGCCTCCTGCCATTCCATCGAAGACGTTGTGCGCGCCCAGTCCGAAGCCGCCGACTTCGCCGTCTTCGCCCCCGTCTTTGGCAAGCATCAATCTCCCGCATCCCAGCCCACCGGACTCACGGCTTTGCAGGAGGCCTGCCGCGCCAAGATCCCCGTTCTAGCCCTCGGCGGCATCACCCTCAACAACGCCGAATCCTGTCTCCGCGCCGGAGCCGCCGGAATCGCCGCCATCCGCTTGTTTCAACACAATAAAATCGAAGAGGTAGTCCGCGCCCTCCGCGCCCTTTGAACAAATGCAACCGACCGTCCTCCATGCACGGCTAGCCGTTGAAGAATGCATTCCCGCCCTCGTCCGCATCCCCGCCTCATGGTTCCAGATGGGCTGCGATTCCGCACAGGACAACGAAAAGCCCGTCCACCGCGTCTGGATCGACGAATTTCTCCTGTCTCCGTTCCAAATCACAAACACCCTTTACTCCCATTTCCTGCGCGACACCGCCTCTCCACCGCCGCCCTTCTGGACCGACCCCGCTTTCAATCGTCCCGACCAGCCCGTCGTCGGAGTGTCGTGGTTCGAGGCCGTCGCCTACTGCGATTGGCTCAGCGCAATTTCCCGCCAGCCCTTTCGCCTGCCCACCGAGGCCGAATGGGAGCGCGCCTCGCGCGCCGGTCGCGAAGAAGAACTTGCACTCTACCCCTGGGGCAACAATCCTCCGCCATCTCTTCCCGGATACGCCGATCGCTGTGCCCGCTCCTGGATCACCGGCCCCGAGCCCGTCGGCCTCGCGAGCGCGAATCCATACGGCCTCTACAATATGTGCGACAACGTACACGAGTGGTGCAGCGACTGGTTCGCGCCCGACTACTACTCCGTCTCTCCCGATCGCAATCCTCGCGGCCCCGAAACCGGCGTCCGTCGCGCCTCCCGCGGAGGCTCCTGGCGCCACCACATCAAAATGTCGCGCTGCGCCGCCCGCTCCAGCATTCCCCCATCATTTCAGTACGCCGACTACGGCTTCCGCGTCGCCTGCGATTCGACAATCGTGTAGATTATTGAGCGTCGTCTCGAAAGGAAAGCATGTACTCGCTGCGCTCCGTCGATGTCATGTCTTGCGCCAAGATGATGGGCACCATTTACGGTTGTCTTGGATTGATTTTCTTACCATTCCTTCTATTAGGCTTCGGCAGCCTGATGTTCGTCCAGAACTCGCCGAAAGCGCCGGGAATCGCGCTCTTGCTTCTGGGGCTTCTCGCACCCTTTATTTATGGCGTCATGGGCTTTCTCATGGGAGCCTTCACAGCGTGGGTCTATAACTTGGTTGCTCGAAAAATCGGCGGCATTCGGTTGGAGCTAAAGGCTGACCTTTCTGGCCCAACATCCGTGGCACCTTCTCTTTAGTTCCGGAGACGAATCCATGCGATCTATTTTCACCACCGCGATTCTATTCGCCTTGTGCGCCGTGCTCGCCGCGCAACGGCCTGACATTCGCCCCGACGCCAATCCCCCCGCCGAAGCCGAAATCAAAGCTCTCGAGTCAAAGCTGCCCGAACTCATCGTTCAAGCCGATTGGGACGAATACGCCAGGCATCTCGCCTCCGACTATCTGCACACCCGAGACAACGGTCAGGTCGAGAACAAAGAAGAAACCATGGCCGCTCTGCGCGACCTCAAGCGCAAGATCATCGTCATGGAAATGGAACCTCCGGACCTTCTCATCCACATCTACGGCGACACCGCCATCGCGAGCGCCAAGTTCACCATCCGCGTGCGCGAGGCTGGACAAGTCAAGAGTCGCGTCACCCGCCAAACCGACGTCTTCGTGAAACGCGACGGCCAGTGGCTCCTCGAGGCCGAACAGTCCACAGTCGTCGGGAAGTAATTTCTGATCGTATCGACCGAGCGCTTAGGGACAAGCTTTCCGCCTTGATTTCCTTCGTGGACCTTCGCGTCCTTGGTGGTCGACGCTCCCCAAATCGAGCCCCCCATCCGCCGTCCGCACCGTCGGCACTCACACAAACCGCAGTGTAGAATAGACCGTTTGTGCTTCTCATTCCGCACTTATAAGGGGGCTTCATGCCCAGTACGACCAGGACCATGCTCGCCGTGGTCAAGCCAGAAGCCGCGCCGGGCGCGGAGATCCGCGAAGTCCCGATTCCCACCTACGGCCGTAACGATGTTCTGGTTAAGGTAAAAGTCGCGTCCATCTGTGGAACCGACCTTCACATCTACGAGTGGGATCGCTGGGCCCAGGGACGCATTCATCCTCCGCTCATTCCCGGACACGAATTCTGCGGCACCGTCGTCGCCTTCGGCGATGAAGTCACCAGCGTCAAAGAAGGAGACTTCGTCTCCGCCGAAATGCACGTGGCCTGCGGCAAGTGCGTGCAGTGCCGCACCGGCGAAGCTCACATCTGCCAGAGCGTAAGAATTATCGGCGTCGATACCAACGGAGCCTTCGCCGAGTACGTCGTCATCCCCGAATCGAATATCTGGAAACTCGATCCCGCCATCCCCGAAGAATACGCCTCCATCCTCGACCCGCTCGGCAACGCCGTCCACACCGTTCTAGCCGGAGAAATCGCCGCCAAAACCGTCGCTGTCACCGGATGCGGCCCCATCGGACTCTTCTCCATCGCCGTAGCGCGAGCCGTCGGCGCCTCGACGATTTTCGCAATCGAAGTCAACGAGCACCGCCGCAAACTCGCATCCAAAATGCACGCTGACTACGCCCTCGATCCGTCCAAAGAAGACGTTCGCGCCATCGTTGCCGAAAAAACCGGAGGCCTCGGCGTCAACGTCGTCCTCGAAATGGCTGGACATCCCGACGCCATTCGCACCGCCTTCGACATCGTCCGCCGTGGCGGCCGCATCTCTCTTCTCGGACTCACCTCAAAACCCATCCCGCTGAACTTCTCCGAAGACATCATCTTCAAAGGCATCACCATTCAAGGCATCAACGGACGCCGCATGTATCAGACCTGGTATCAGATGACCGCATTACTGAAGACTGGACGCCTCGACCTCCGCCCCGTAATCACCGACCACCTTCCGATGAAAGACTTCTCCAAAGCCATGGACCGCCTGAAAACCGGCCAAGCCAGCAAAATCCTGATC
>CAWIAJ010000002.1:0-29255 GCA_963834085.1 uncultured Acidobacteriaceae bacterium
ACCGGGCCTGTAGCTCAGGTGGCTAGAGCGCACCCCTGATAAGGGTGAGGTCGGTAGTTCAACTCTACCCAGGCCCACCAAGATCAGTCGTTGGTCATAGTCGTCAGTCGTTCGCAGGTTTTTGGTCAACTGACGAACTGAAAACGACTAACAGGGTTCAAGGGGCTGTAGCTCAGCTGGGAGAGCGCCTGGTTTGCAACCAGGAGGCCACCGGTTCGATCCCGGTCAGCTCCACCAAAGATTCGCTTCGCGGCATGATTCTGGTTATTTTTCGTCGGATAGTCTGATTCTGGTTTCGTTGGCTGGCTCGCTGTTGCCGCGGTTGATGTGAGACTTGGCTCGCTGTTGGTTGGGCTCGACGGCTTTCGTGCTTGGCGATCCGTCAGCTCGGTGGATCGGCGTGAAGCGTACCACAAAACTGGACGGGTTTTTGATGTCTTGCGGCTGGTTCCGCGGTGGTTTGCTGGCGGTATCGCGATTCCGGTTCTGCGCAGGAATCGAGGCGAAAACCAGCCTAACGTTGGGCGTCAAATGCGACAACCGTGAATCAGTTCACGGTCCAATGAAAGTCGTTTTGACGCCGAACATTGGGTTGGATGTGCTCCAGTGGAAGTATTCGACTTGGTCTTCTTTGAGTCGAATGCGGAAGCTGATAGCGAACTCCCAAACCCGCTCAGGCGGGGCTTGCTGGGTGGTACGGAGCTCTGCCCCGTAACGCAGCGAGGACGAACTTTGACAACTGAATAGATTGGGCAAATTACAAGGCGAAGTAAATTTTTATGAGTGCCGCAGTACCTGCTGGTGTACGTAAGACTTCTTCGGTCGACTAAATGATCTTACCCAGATCATGAAACCGGGCGAAGCGAGGGATCTGTAGTTGGCGCTACAAGCGAACAAGTCTAAGCGTGCGAGGAGCAGGGTGGCGCTATAAAGTTTTCGCGGTGTGTTGGTGGTTGTAGCCTGAGAGCTAATAGCCGAAAGCTAAAAGCGGGCGGCGGAAAGCCGACCGAGTGCTTCGAGTAAATTTTATGGTCAAGCTACTAAGGGCGCATGGTGGATGCCTTGGCAGAAGACGGCGAAGAAAGACGTGGCAAGCTGCGATAAGCTTCGGGGAGCCGCAAGCAGGCTTTGATCCGGAGATTTCTGAATGGGGAAACCCACGGGGGTAAAACCCCCGTACGGCCTGACGAATCCATAGTCGGGTGCGAGCGAACCCAGGGAAGTGAACCATCTCAGTACCTGGAGGAAAAGAAAGAAACCTCGATTGCGATAGTAGTGGCGAGCGAAATCGCAACAGCCTAAACCTGCTTCACCTTCGGGTGACACAGGGGTTGTAGGGCCAGCAACAGTAGAGTTACCAATCCGGTTGTTAGTCGAAGCCCTCTGGAAAGAGGGGCCATAGAGTGTGATAGCCACGTAGGCGAAAACAATCCGGACTCGAAGCTGGTACCTGAGTATCGCGGGGCACGAGAAACCCTGCGAGAAGCTACGGGGACCATCCCGTAAGGCTAAATACGTTCTTCTGACCGATAGTGAACCAGTACCGTGAGGGAAAGGTGAAAAGAACCCCTTCGAGGGGAGTGAAATAGTACCTGAAACCGTGTGCCTACAAACGGTGGGAGGACTATGCGGCGCAAGCCGAAAGTCTGACCGCGTGCCTATTGCATAATGAGCCGGCTAGTTATTCTTGTCAGCAAGGTTAAGCGAAAGCGAGCCGTAGCGAAAGCGAGTCCGAATAGGGCGAACACAAGTTGGCAGGAATAGACGCGAAGCGGGATGATCTACCCTTGGCCAGGATGAAGTTAGGGTAAAACCTAATGGAGGGCCGAACGGCTGTTTGTTGAAAAAAGCTCCGATGAGCTGAGGGTAGGGGTGAAAGGCTAATCAAATTCCGTGATTGCTCGTTCTCTCCGAAATAGCTTTAGGGCTAGCGTCGTATGATTTGTCATGGTGGTAGAGATCTGAATGGACTATGGGGCTTTCCAGCTTACAGAATCCAATCAAACTTCGAATGCCATAGAACAACCAGTACGGCAGTCAGACAGCGGGGGCTAAGCTTCGTTGTCGAGAGGAAAACAGTCCAGATCGCCTGCTAAGGTCCCAAAATATCAGCTAAGTGGGAAAGGAAGTCGGAACGCCCAGACAGCCAGGAGGTTGGCTTAGAAGCAGCCATCCTTTAAAGAAAGCGTAATAGCTCACTGGTCAAGCGGTCCGGTGCCGACAATTTAACGGGGCTTAAGCTGATTACCGAAGCAGCGAATGCATCACTTAAATGTGGTGCGTGGTAGGAGAGCATTCCCAACGGTTTGAAGCCAGACGGAGACGACTGGTGGACTGTTGAGAAGAGACCCTGCCGGCATAAGTAGCGATAACGGAGGTGAGAACCCTCCGCGCCGAAAGTCTAAGGTTTCCTGAGAAAGGTTAATCCGCTCAGGGTCAGGCGGTTCCTAAGGTGAGGCCGAAAGGCGTAACTGATGGACATCCGGTTAATATTCCGGACCTCCCGTGTGGTCGTTATACGATGGGGAGACGCAGAAGGATAAGCAGGCCGTCCTATGGCTATGACGGTTGATGCGTGTAAGGTGTTTCCGATAGGAAAATCCGTTGGAAAGTTATCACTGAGACGCAAAACAGTACCCCGTATGGGGGAAAGCTGACGATTCCACACTGCCGAGAAAATCCTCTAAGGAGAACATATGGGATCCGTACCTCAAACCGACACAGGTAGACGAGATGAATATTCTAAGGCGCTCGTGAGAACAGTTGGTAAGGAACTCGGCAAATTAACCCCGTAACTTCGGGAAAAGGGGTGCCTCACTAGGGTGCAAGCCCGAAGAGGCCGCAGAGAAATGCGCATTGCGACTGTTTAACAAAAACACAGGTCTCTGCTAAGTCGAAAACGACGTATAGGGGCTGACGCCTGCCCGGTGCTGGAAGGTTAAAGGGAGAGGTTAGCCGCAAGGCGAAGCTTTGAACTGAAGCCCCAGTGAACGGCGGCCGTAACTATAACGGTCCTAAGGTAGCGAAATTCCTTGTCGGGTAAGTTCCGACCTGCACGAATGGCGTAACGAAAGTGCGACTGTCTTGCCAACTGGCACGGCGAACTTGTAGTGCCGGTGAAGATGCCGGTTGCCCGCAACTAGACGGAAAGACCCCGTGCACCTTTACTATACCTTTACTATGAACTATGGCACTTGCTGCGCAGGATAGGTGGGAGGCTTTGATTTCAGGTTCTCGGACTTGGAGGAGCCAACGGTGAGATACCACCCTGCGAGTTCTGTGGTTCTAACATACTCCCGTAATCCGGGAGATGGACATAGTAAGGCGGGTAGTTTGACTGGGGCGGTCGCCTCCTAAATTGTAACGGAGGCGCGCGAAGCTACGCTCAGGCTGTTTGGAAATCAGCCGTCGAATGCAAAAGTATAAGCGTGGTTGACTGCGAGACCTACAAGTCGAGCAGGTACGAAAGTAGGCTTTAGTGATCCGGTGGTTCTGTATGGAATGGCCATCGCTCAACGGATAAAAGGTACGCCGGGGATAACAGGCTGATCGGAGCCAAGAGTTCATATCGACGCTCCGGTTTGGCACCTCGATGTCGGCTCATCGCATCCTGGAGCTGTAGAAGGTTCCAAGGGTTAGGCTGTTCGCCTATTAAAGCGGTACGTGAGCTGGGTTCAGAACGTCGCGAGACAGTTCGGTCCCTATCTGTTGTGGGCGCAGGAGATTTGAGAGGGCCTGTCCTTAGTACGAGAGGACCGGGATGGACGAACCTCTTGTGATCCAGCTGTCATGCCAATGGCATCGCTGGGTAGCGAAGTTCGGTTGTGATAACCGCTGAATGCATATAAGCGGGAAGCACTCCTCAAGATGAGATCTCCCAACCCTTAAGGGTAATGAAGGGCCCAGGTAGACTACCTGGTTGATAGGCAGGATGTTGAAGCGCAGTAATGCGTGTAGCTTACCTGTACTAATCGCCCGTTCGGCTTGACCATAAAATTTACTCGGTGCAGAAAAGCAGTCGTCAGTTCTCAGTTGCCAGTTCGCAGTTAGAACCTGAACTGGAACCAGCAATATTGTTCGTAAGTCGTCAGAACCTGGATGACTGAGAAGCAATTAGTATTGATGACTGCGCGCCGACGAGAAAATCGCCGAGTGATTCATAAGACGAGAGCCGGGCTAGTCCCGATTCTCACCCAATCTATTCAGTTGTGAGGCTTCGTCCTCTAGCTCTTTTACAAGTTTGCCGCCCATCGAGCGGAGTAAGTCGCCACGGCACAGGTTTGCTGATGGCTGACGGCTGATGGCTGACGGCTGCAAGTTGTCGGTGATCTTACCGCGGGGGTTCCACCCGTTCCCATCCCGAACACGGAAGTTAAGCCCCGCTGGGCCGATGGTACTGCGCGCGAAAGTGTGTGGGAGAGTAGGTAGTTGCCGGCATAAATAAAGGCCAGTCTGAGAAATCAGGTTGGCCTTTTCCGCTTCTAAGCAAATCTTGTGTGGAGCGGGCGCCCCCGCCCGCTGCCGTTGGTTTTGCGGTTGCTCTTGATCCTACCCTACCCACAACCACCGATAGTCTTCCGGTCGGCTCACCAATCCGCGTCGCACCGGATTCTGCCGAATATATTCCACCTTCTCCTCGAAGCTCTTCGCCGAGCGCAGCACGTGGTCGAAAGACTCTTCCTGCCAAACCGGTCCCGACCGTCCCAGCGCCCGGTTCAAGCTATGCGCGGAAGCCGATTTAATCCCCTGAAGAATCTCAACCAGACTGTAAGCACTCCCGTCTAATTCGCGAAGCGGAGTCAGCAGAACATGTCGCTGCCGGCGGTGCGGCGGCCCACTTCTCGAAAATCGCGAGAAGTGGAGCACCTCCAGTTAGTTCACTCAACGATCACCACCCGACCCTCTTATTCCCCGCAACCCAATCAAAATGCCGGTCGCGGCTCAGCAGCGGAAACGAATGCTGGCGGCAGAGGGCTGCGATCCAAATGTCGTTGGTGGGGATTGGCTTGCCTTTGCGCTTTAATTCTAGAGTGATTTCTGAGTAACAGTGTGTGGTCGGTTCGGTGATGTCGAGCACGGTGCAGTCCCGGAGTAATCCCGCCAGCCAGTTTTCGTAGGCGGCGCGATTTCGCGACTGCGCGATTCCGTGGCGATACTCACCCAGCACAATCACCGGAATCGCCACCTCATCGGCGCGTGCGAGTTCGGCAATCACCCCAGGATCGTCGTCGGCTGCGGCTGACAGCGCGTTGGTGTCGAGAATCATTGTTATCTCGAATCAGCCCAGACTTCCGGATCGATCCGCTCGAAGGCTTCCTCGACCCGCTTCTCGATTTGCTTCCTCTCTTTATGCAGGTGTTTGAGCTTCCCGAGATGCTTTATCCAGGGCCTTTCCCGCGGGGTCGTTTTCAATTTCTCCTGCACCGCTTCGGTGATCAGCTGTCGAAGGGGAATGCCTCGCTCGGCCGCGACGGATTTAGCGCGGCGGAAAAGGAAATCGGGAATCTCGAGAGTTGTCTTCACGGAGCCATATTACCATATTTATGGGGAGTGCGGTTGGATCGCATCAGGTCCAACCGTCTCCTTAGGATCCCCGGCCCATAAATAAACGTTCTTTCTTCAGATCGTGAGGGAATTTCCGGCCCGACGTTGCGTTTTCGTAGATAACTCTAGGTCGGAAAACGAACCTGCCGGTGCTGACCTCCCTAGCGGGTGTACCCTTACTCATGGCTAGCTTTCCCCCGGCGACCGTCGCCAGTGTGAATTCTCCGCGCTCCCGAGTGAACGTTACGATCGCTGTGCTCCTCGGTCTGATCCTCGGCGTGCTCCTCGTCGCCTCGGTCGGATGGTTGATGCTTTCACAGCATGCCGGGCGCACTGCGTTGAGCCGTCTGTTGTCTTTCGTCAGCGGAAGAACGCTGACCATCGATGTCAGCCAGCCCACCGTGGTCGATCGCATCCAGCGCCTGCAGCGGCTTGAAACCGTCGTTTACACCATGGACAAAGTGGTGACCGGGGCGAAAGAAAATCCGCTCCTTCCCGATTTTCTGACCGGAGATCGCCTGCTGATGCTTGTCCACGGCGAGGTCGTTGCCGGGATCGATTTCTCGAACCTGAAACCAGACGATGTCAAAGTGAATGGCAAACAGGTTCTCTTGCATCTTCCCGCCGCACAGGTCTTTACCACGCGACTCGACAGCGCGAAGACGCGCGTTTACTCGCGGCAGACGGGATTGCTGGTATCTTCTGACCCGAATCTCGAAACGCAAGTGCGTCAGGAAGCCGAGCGCCAGTTGCAGGAAGCCGCTCTAGCCGACGGCATTCTGCACACCGCACAACTGAATGCGACCTCGACCATCAGCAGCCTGTTGCAGGGGTTGGGATTCGAGAAAGTCGAATTCGACTAGCTTCGTACCGTACAAAGTACCAAGCGAAGGGTGAGTGAAGACGACGCTTTGGGCGTAGCCATTATTTCTTAACTATCGTACGAACCAGAGTTTGGCTCTTTCCGTCCGTGCTGTAGATCAGGCTGCCGTCCTTCTCTTCGATGTGGCTGATTGCAGGCATCGATGAATCGACGAAATCGTCGACCAGTTCGTACGAGCCGTTGTTGACGCGAAATACGAAGTAGCGCGAGGCGTTGGCGCGCGGAATTTCAACCACGAAACCTGTAATGGAACTGTGTTGCCAGTCGTCGCCGAATCCGCCACTTCCATATCCGGGAAAAGTGACCGTGCCAACGGCTTCGACAGCCTCTTTGCGGCTCTTGAAGGAATGAGCGATGTGCGCTTCCGTCACCATTCGCTGCACGCGGGCAGTCTCAGAGGGATCGATATTGTCGGGATCGTCTTTGTAGTCTTCGTAGCTGTAATAGAACCTGGAAAGCTTGATCTTCTCGCCACGGTAGTCGATCGAACTCGGCAGCACTCGAGGCAAACCGAAATAGAGTGCGATGATAACGATTGATGCAGCGATGGCGCCGTGTCCACTCTTCATAATCGCCCCGCCCCGCGACTAGCAAGAGTGTCTTCTAACGACGAATCGAAGCAAAGTGACGTGAGTAATCACCGCCCAGCAGTTGGCTAGCGGCCTTGCGAAGCCTTCGTCGTGGCCTGATACATGGCGTCTAACAGGTCCTGAGAATGGCCGTCGTAGTCCGCGTCCAGAGACCACATGAACGTGCCACCTAATCCGAGAACCCAGTCGGCATAGTAGACGCGGGTGTAAGTGGAGAAAGCGTCGTCGTAGGTGATGAAGCCATCCCCTCCGTCTGCTCGCACGAGATAGGGCACAAGCGCAACGGGATCGTAATAGCGTTGCCATCCCTTCTTGTTGACGAGTTGCTTGATATTTGGGCCATAGTTCAAAGTCGCAACCGTGTTGTCGCAATCGCCGTCGTGGGTTTGCGAATCGTTCGGGCATGCTGCAAAGATCTGGCTGATGTTGGTGTAGTCATACCCGTAAAACGGAGTTCCCATGTTGAGCTGAGAAGCGGGCACGTGTTTCAGGTACATGGCTGCGGCCTGCTGGTCGCTGCCGCCGGGCTGACATTCGTCAGGCCGCGGATCTTTCTTGTCCCAGAAGATGGGCGAATTGAGATGCCCAATGCTGGTCCAGGGTCCAGCACAGTCGTAGACCATGAGGTTAAAGAAATCTGCCTGAGCCTTTAATCCATCCAAGTCGTAGTAAGGGATGTTCCAGGGCGCGAGATCGGCCGACAGCGTATAGCGCGGAGTGGGAAACGTGTCGCGCAACCGCGTCATGAGCGTGACGAAGAAAGCGCGATCGGTGGAATCGGAAGGAAACTCCCAGTCGATATCGATTCCGTCGTAATCGTTCGCGACCACAAAAAGCTGGAGGTTCGAAAGCACGGTATCGAAAACCTGCTCGCTCGTTTCGATGGCTCCGAAGTCGCCGCCGGTTAGAAGCATGACCTTGACTCCATTTTCGTGCGCGCGTTTGATCAGTTGTGGCTCAACGAATCCGTCGGGTACGGAGAGACTGCCATCGGAATTCCAGGGCACTCCGGCATGAATAATGTGGGTCAGCTTCTTAAACGGAATCTGCGGAACATCGTAGGGAGGATCGAGATACTTGCTGCCCGCCGTGTAATCCGCCACAAGGCGCTTTGGAAGCTGGGTTGGGCTCTCTTGAGCCTGAGTTGGCCGCACCCCGAGAGTTAAGGTCAAGGGGGCAGTAATGATGGCAAACAAAAGCATGGGCGAGCAGCGTAGGTTCATGAAGTGATCTCCCTGAATCCAGCCGAGCCGCTGGAGAGCGTGGGGCACGACCGATTTGCGACAGACCAAGTCTACTATGTTGTTGGGAAACGAGATGGCGACGGGCGCCCATACCCGCTTCGGGTAACCTGTGGGCTATCACTTGGGTAACGTAGTCATCTGGGCCATCTGCAACTAATCTCGCCGATGGGGGTTTCTATCCACATGAACAATACATTCACCAAGTCGCTGCTAGTTCTGGCAGTCGGGGGACTCATGCTAGCCGGTTCCGCTTCTGCTCAAACCACAACCACTACTTCAGGAGCGGGCCCTGGCGTTGTCGATCCGGGTCATCCGCGCGTGAATGAAGTGAATCAGCGGGAAGAAAATCAGCAACAGCGCATCGGCCAAGGTGTCAGCAGTGGCAAGTTGAACTCGCAACAGACGGCTAATCTTGAAAATCGCGAGACCAGTGTGCAGAACCGTGAACAGAGAGACATGGCGAAGAACAACGGCCATCTGACGAAAGCTGAACAACGCGGAATCAATCGCCAGCAGAACCGCATCAGCAAGAGCATCGCCAAGGACAAGCACAGCCAATAAGCAATCGCGTAAATACGAGTTTCAGAAGGAGAGACAGCCGCAGATAGTTTTGCGGCTTTTCTTCTCTCCCGCAGGACTGGCGTCATCTCCAAGGTTCGCGAATTCGGTTGAGGGCTATTTTTTCAGGGAGCGAATGTACTTGAGGACTTCGCGGATCTCATCTTTGGAGAGTTTGCGATCAAAGGGCGGCATCCGGTTCTTGCCTTTACTGATGACGGAAACGAGTTCGTTGTCGGATTGATTTTGTACCTCGTCGGACGCCAGAGAGCGAATATCGAGGTTCTTGCCGAAAATAGTGTCACCCTTGCCCGCTTTCCCGTGACATGCAGAACATCGTTCCTTATAGATTTCAGCGCCGTTGTCGGCGAGCGCATTGATAGAGAAGAACGAAGCGACCAGCAAGGCGACGAAAGGTGCGCCGCGAAATCGGATAATAAAATGACGCCGGGCAAATGGGGCGGCAAGTGACGACCTCGCGGCTTTAAGAATACGAGACCCTCCGAACGATGCTTGGCGAGAGTAGCCTACGCTCCAACGCAACCTCGGCCTTTTGGGCAACCCGCTACTCTCCTTCGAACCAGGTCCTGCAGCCACGAATCGATTTTACCAGTTCAATTTCAGGGCGAACTGGAACTGCCGTGGATCGTAAGCGGCGGTGGCCTGTCCGGCATTGGTGAAGAGCGGGCTGACGGCGGCGACGTTGTAAACGTTGGCGATGTTGAAGGTGTCGGCAATCAGATCCATATTGAACCGTTCCCCGAAGAAGATGCGTTTTGCGACACGCATATCGTTGAAGACGGTCCAGGGTGTGGTGCCGGCGTTGCGGCCGAGGTTGCCGTCGAGGGAGGCTAGGGTGCCGTTGAAGCCGAGGATACAGGGCTCCTGGAATACACCGGTTGGAGAGAACTTCGAATTGACGGGAGTGTTTCCCAGCGCGGTACACGCCGCATTGACGAAGGTATTGGGTCGGCCCGTGAGGGACGACAATTGCAGGTTGTCTCCGTTACCAGTGAGAATGTTGAACGGTCGGCCGGAGCCGAACTCGATTAGAGGAGCGAGCGTCCAATCACTGAAAAACTTATTGAGGAACCCTCCACCGCTAAGTTTTCCGGACTGATAGACGCCATTGAAAACGAAGCGATGGCGCTCGTCGAAAGTGGAAGTGGAACGGTCTGCACTCGGGAAGTAGCTGTCCTGTGGAGTCAGAGTGGATTGCAGGTCGGTGGAATCGTCGATCGCGTGAGACCAGGTGTAGGAGGCTTGGAGTTCGTAGTGATTGCCAAACCGTTTGCGCAGGTTCGTGGTGAGGCCATTGTAGTTGGACGTGCCATTCGAGTAGTTGGCATCCATATCGCCAAAGGGAATGCAGTTCGTGTAATCGAACGTCGGCGGCGCTGGATTGCATTTTGTGTTAAATCCTGGCAGCGTCGCGAGAAGAGCCTGAGCCTGCGCAACGCAGGCGATTTTGGTGGGGTCACCGCTAGCATAGAAACCAGCAGCGACCGAGGGGTTCAGCCCTCCGGGACGAAAGAAATTCATGAGCGCGGGATCGACGTAGCCTGGGCCGCACCCACTCACCGTAAAGGGACTGCTGGCGGTGGAACCGGCCGCGACTGCCGCAAAGTAGTTGGCAGTCATCAGGTCACCGCGAATGGTGTTCGCGTTGATGGGACGGTTGAGGTGTCGACCAAGATTGAGGTTGTAGCCGATGTTGAAAGAGTACCCGTTGCCCAGATCGCGCTCGATGGTGAGGTTTGCCTGCTGGGAATAAGCGTAGACAAAATTCTTAGCTTGCGGATAGCCAAAGGGTTGGAAGCCGAGCGGTAGGAACGTTCCTTGACTGAGATTGAGGTAATTCTGATTCAGGAAAACGGACTGTGGGGTATTGAGAGCTTGGAACTGCTGCTGGTTCGGTTCGTAGAATAGGTTCGTGTTCGCTTGCGGGAAGACCGATGGCGCACACTGGGGTTGATTCACCAATCCTTGGAAGATCGGAACCGCGTTCAAATTGCTTGCGTTTCCCGCGCCAACGCAAGGACCTGTTCCAGCGAAAGCCAGTTGACCGCTGCTTGAACCGTCGGAGGCGTCACCCAAGAAATACAATCCCAGCAGAGGGTGATCGTAGAACATTCCATAGGATGCGCGGATAACGGTTTTCCCGTCGCCCTTGGGATCCCACGCCAGACCGAACCGCGGCTGAACGTTGTTCTTGTCGGTTTGAATACCTTTCTGCAATCCAAGCGCGTTATAGGCGGGAAGAGCCAATCCTTGCGGCGCTTTTAGTTTTGGGGGAAATTCAACGTCGTAGCGTACGCCGTAGTTGAAAGTGAGGTTGTTGCGAACGCGCCAGGAATCCTGCCAGAAGACTCCTAACGGCTTGTTAGAAAACGAGTCGCTGGGACTGCCAATGCCCTGAATGAAGTCTCCGGGCACACCGAAGCCGTAGGCTTGAACCGCGGAGAGGCCGGGTATGGGAAAGCTGGTACCAAGCGCTTCTTGAAGCACGGCGTACGAAGTGGCGGGGAGCGCATTGGATGCGGAGAGAGAGCCAAAGTCATATACGCCGCCATAGTTCACCGTGAAGGTGGCGGTAATGGGCAGGTAGTTAAAGTCACCGCCGAACTTGGTGTCGTGACGTCCAATCGTCCACGAAACATTGTCGGTGAATTGGTAGCGATTCTCGACACGTTGGATATAAGAGTATGGTTCGCGTCCGAAGTAGGCGTAACCGGGAATGTTGACTGCGGGATCTGAGCCGCCCGGAATTCTCGTGTTGTAGAAGTACGACAATCCTCGGCGCGCGTATTGGAAGCGGAATTCGTTGACCTTGTTGGCGCCGAGAGTCCACGTATCTTGGACGACCCCGGCGATGTCACGGTACGTTTGCTGCGAAGTGCGCGAATAGGCGTTTTGACCGAAGGGCTGATCCTGTCCGCTGACTTCGATACCCGTCTGGGTGCTGGGGCTTGCGTTCACACGGAATGTGAGGCGGTTGCTGTTGCTGACGTTGTGGTCGAGGCGTAACGAGTAGAGACTCGTACCTTCGAATACGGGGAAGTTGCCTTCCTGCGAGGCAAGTGTCTGGTAGGAAGCGGGTACGAAGCAGGTTCCTGGCGTCTGGCAAGTGGAGATGAAGCCGGGTTGTCCTCCGAGATTCGTCGGCCAAGCGCCGCTCACAGCCATTCCCGATGAGGCGCCGACGATCCCGGCGTACTGCCCGACGACGGCTGCGACTGTCGGATCCGCTTCCGCCGCAAGGACTGTTGGACTTGTCAGAAAGCCTATTTGATCCGGCGTCAGGTCCAAAGTGCCGAGGGGCAAGCCAACTTGCGAAGTGTCGAAGGGTGTCAATCCGAAATTGCCTTGACCGATGCTGGAGAATCCCGTCTCATGACGCCGCGTAACCTCATAGGAGAAGTAGTAATACGTTTTGTCCTTCTTGATCGGTCCGCCGAACGCTACGCCGGCCTGGACCCGCGTGTAGGCGGGATCGGGCGTCGTGCTGAAGGGGTTCACGGCCTGAAAATTGCGATTGCGGAGGTATCCAAAAACGTCGCCGTGGAAGTCATTTGATCCCGAACGGGTGATGATGTTGACGACTCCGCCGGAGGCGCGTCCGTATTCGGCGGCGTAGCTGTTGGTGATGATCTGGAATTCCTGGACGGCTTCTTGGGAGACCGTGGAGCGGACGCCGTTGACGGAGTTGTCAGTGGCATCGGCGCCATCGACGTTCACGAGGTTGGAGCGGGCGCGCTGTCCGCTCATGTTGAGGCCGGAAGTGGGTGCGGCTCCGGTATTCGGAGCGTTGTCGCGGACGACCTGCGAATCCGTCAGGGTGAAATTGATGTAGTTGCGGCCGTTGATGGGGAGATTGTCAATGCGCCGCTGGCCGATCGTGTCGGTGGTGGAACTACGCGAAGTTTCCACCAGTTCGGCTTGGGAACTGACTTCGATGACTTCCTTTCCACCGGCGACGGTGAGGGCGACGGGCAATTCGGCCATCTGCCCGACGGTTACGGCAACTCCTGCGGCTTCGGCCTTGGCAAAGCCGGGTACGTCGACGCTAACCGAATACGTTCCGGGAGCGAGTTGGCGGACGCTGTAGCCGCCCTGTCCGTCGCTGCTGGCGGCGCGCTCGAGGCCTTTCGCCACATCGCGGACGGTGACGGTGGCATTGGTTACCACACTGCCCTTGGGGTCTTTCACGGTGACGTGGAGGTCGCCGGTGGAGGCGGCTTGGCCGAAGGCGGATGGGCGGACGAGTAAACACACGACCGCGAAACAAAAAAGACGCAGTGTCGCTTTCATAAAGCTCCTGGGGACCTCCGCAACATCGGTTCTGCGGAAGGCGGGTGTCAAACTACGCGGTTTATCACCAGCAAATCGAACTTCGAGCACGTGGATAGGACGGGATACCGCTGATATGTACATCAGAGGGGGGTGTTTAGGCAAGCAATAAGGTAGGTTACCGGGGGAGAGTGATTGCGTTTGGGTTCGCGATTCTTTAGATTTCTGGAGCGAAGACAATCGAAGGTGGCTGGGACGAAATGCCGTTTTTGAACCCGCGCTTTTTAACAATATGACTGCAGAAAAGTTGAACGGACATTCCATGACGGGCGAACTGCTGCGGGTGATGGTGTGCCCGCCAGTCAATGCCGGATGGAATGATCCGTCAAGAACAGAGGTTTGGCAGGAACTGGGGTTTCAGCGAGCTCCCGATTTTGCGAGGGCGAAGCGTGAGCACGAGATCTTTTGCGCATTGCTAAGGGAAAGAGGCGCAGAGGTTGTTGTTCTTCCAGCGTCTGACTTCCTCACTCTGGATGCCGTCTACGCACATGATGCGTCGCTGGCCACCGATCTCGGTCTCTTACTCATGAACCCTGGCAAAAAGAGTCGCCGGCCGGAGGCAGCGGCGCACGCTTCGTTTTGCAGTCAGTTGGGAATCCCAGTGCTGGGGGAGATCGTGACGCCAGGCATCAGCGAATCCGGCGACATCGTCTGGCTTGATGCGCAGACTTTGTTAATCGGGCAAGGCTTCCGCACGAACCGGTCGGGAATTGGGCAGATCCGCGCGCTCCTGTCGTTCGAGATAAAGCCCGGGAGGCCGTCGAGGAAAATTGAGGTGCTGTCAGCGCGCTTGCCTTATGGGGCTGGTCCGTCGGCGTGTCTGCATTTGATGTCGCTCATGAGCATGCTGGATGAGCGGACGATGCTCGTGGATCTGCCGTGGCTGACGGTGGACACGGTTGAACTATTGAAGGCGCGCGGTTTTCGGTTCATCGAAATTGAACCGAGCGAGCGCGAGACGCTGGCCTGCAACGTACTGTCACTCGGCCACAAACGTCTGGTGGCGATCGAAGAAAATTCAAAGACGAATCAGCGTCTTCGAGATGCCGGGTTTGAAGTGGCGACGTTCCCCGGATCGGCTCTCTGTATCAATGGCGGTGGCGGGCCAACTTGTTTGACGCGGCCGCTGTTGCGTGGATAAAAGCATCAGAGCTCAGATTTAGTCGGGCACCGGTCGGAGACGATGGCGGAAACCTCAAGAAAAGAGTTTGCCCGGCTACTGACTCTCAGTCTTCTCCAGTTCCGCGTTCAGGCGGACGTTGCTGCCCGCAGTGACCTTCAATTTTCGCTCCCAATTTTTGAACCCAGTTTTCTTTACGGAAACGGAGTGGTCGCCCTCCAGTACCTGCACATCGGATGGCGTGTTTCCGACGAAACTGCCGTCGACCTCGATGTCAGCGCCGTCAGGGACAGAGATCACGGATAACTTCCCGTTAGTTTGTTTCTCCGAGACGACGACAGGTGAAACCTGGATTTGGGCAGGACTAGTCTTAATCAACGCGGCCGCTGCTGCCGCGCGCATGGCCGGACCATGTGCCGCCCAATCGTTGGTGACGGCCTCGCACGCGTCCTGAACGGACCCGCCGAGCGAAAGAGTAGATTTGCTCGTGATCGTATCTCCGCTGAGTCTAGCGAAGACCGCTACTTTGTTCTTGTGCCGCAGAGCACCCTTGCCACCCTCGTGATCAGAAGGACGATGTAATCGGTCTTCTCTGCGATGTTATTAACCATGATGTTCGGGGCAGCGCTGGCCAAAGGTTTTGATTATTTCTGCGGTTTGTGGACGAGCGCCTCCGCTAAAGCCGCCGCCGTAGTTTCCTCGCGATCCGCCTCCACCGCCAGCCGTTTCCCAAGATTCGCTGTCGCTAATAAACACGCGGGCCTTGGCTGAATCGTCAGCCGGGGCTGCACGCTTTCTCCGGCAGTTCCCCAAGGCAACCGCACCACAAAACAACAGAACGAATAGAGAAAGACTGCGCATAGTTTAGATCCTCGAAAGCCGCAGACAGTCTACACCCCCCTCCGCCGGGGAGGCTGTGATTCAGCGTCGTTTTCGTTCGGCTTGATAGAATCAGAGCGTAATGCTTCTGCCTTTCGTCCGCGAAGTTTTCGCGGAGGTTGAATTGTTGCCCGGCTTCACGCGTGCGGCCTCCCATCTCCGGGAGAGCGCGGGCCGGATTCGTGTGACTGGACTTTCTCCGGCTGCGAAAGCTCTGATCATTGTTTTGTTACGGCGGACGGTGGAACGTCCTTTTGTTCTGGTGGTGGCCGACAATCGCGCTGCCGAAGAACTGATGCCGATCATGCGGGCTTTCTGTGAACTGACCGGGGCGGCGGATACTGACACGGTAGTAAGTCTGCCGGCTCGCGATGTGCTTCCTTTTCAAAATCTGTCGCCCCATCCGGAGATTCAGGAAGAACGTGCAACCGCGTTGTGGAAGATCGCCTCCGGTCGAGCCGCAATTGTTGTGGCGCCCGTTACGGCGACCACGATTCTGCTGCGTCCCGCCGAGTACTATGCCGACCTGGCGCGGGTTTTGCGTCGCGGCGAGACTTTTGACCTGGAAAAACTGCTGCAGCATCTGAACACGGTTGGCTACAACGCAACCGACGTGGTGGAGATGCCGGGGCAGTATGCGGCGCGAGGCGGCATCCTCGACGTTTATTCGCCAGAGGCCGACCGTCCCGTGCGGGTTGAGTTTTTTGGCGATGAAATCGAGTCGATGCGCAAGTTTGATCCTGCCAGCCAGCGATCCTCGAATCCAGTGGATGAGGCTTTGCTTCTGCCTTTGACGGAAACGCCGGTCACGGAAGATTTGCTGGGCTCGATCAACGCGCGGCTTTCGGGAAAGCGAATCACGGGGTCGGCCGAGGTGGTTGAGCAGGCAATGCGCGATTCTGGCGCGGGAGTTTTTCCTGGCTGGGAGTTCTACGCTCCCGTGGCGGGAGCGGATCGAACTGTTTTTGGCTTGCTTCCGGACGCGCAGGTGATTCTCGACGAACCCGAAGCCTTGGCTTTGGAACTGGGCAAGGTCTGGGCGCGGATCGAAGAAGCACACGAGCGCAGCGAGATCGGCAATCTGGTTCGCCCCTCCGACCTTTATTTAACGCCCGACGATTGGCGCGAAAAGACGGCTGCTCTGCCCGGAGCCGACTTCGAATATTTGTTGGTAGAGCGCGAGGGGCAACCCGAAGCGGCGATTCTTTCGCAACCGGTTACGCGCTTCCACGGCGCCGTCCCCGCGCTGATCGAGGAAGTACAAAAGATTGTTGGATCGGGAACGCAGGTAGTTCTCGCGGTTCCAAACACGGGAGAAGTTGAGCGCCTCGCCGACATGTTCACGGAGTACAACGCTTCGTTTCGCTTGGGGAGCCGCACACGGAGCGGGGAAAGCTATGCGGACGAGACTTCGTACTTTGCCGGGGATGTTCTGACAACGACTCTGGTGAAAGCGTATCTTCCGGACGGCTTTGTTCTGCCGGAGGCCCATCTCGCGATTTTTGGCGCGCGCGACCTTTTCGACGAATCGGATTTGGTGGCGGCGCGACCGCAACGGCAGAAGTCGAAAGTCTCGGCGTTTCTCTCTGACTTTCGCGATTTGCAGGTAGGCGATTACGTCGTTCACGTCGAGCACGGAATTGGCCAATATCACGGCCTTAAGGAAATCAATCAGGGCGACGGCGCCGCGGAGTTCATGGTGCTTGAGTACGCCGATGCGGCGCGGCTCTATGTTCCGCTGACTCGCCTCGACCTGGTACAGAAATACCGATCGGCGGAGGGTGCGAAACCCGTCCTGAATCATCTCGGCACGCAGGCTTGGGGCAAGACCAAGGCGCGCGTACGCAAGGCGATGAAGGACATGACCGATGAACTGGTCAAACTCTATGCCCAGCGACAGGCGGCACGCGGCCACGTGTTTCCTGCCGACACGGAGTGGATGAAGGAGTTTGAAGACTCGTTCGAATTCACCGAGACGGAAGACCAGGCGCAGGCCATCGCTGACGTGAAGCGCGACATGGAATCGCAGCTTCCAATGGATCGCTTGCTGTGCGGCGACGTTGGCTATGGCAAAACAGAAGTTGCGATGCGAGCCGCCTTCAAAGCCTTAAGCGACAACAAGCAGGTCGCTGTGCTCGCCCCGACCACCGTACTGGCTTTCCAACACTACGAGAATTTCAAGCAGCGATTTGCGCCGTTTCCGCTGACGGTTGAGATGGTGAGCCGCTTCCGCACTCCTAAGCAAGTCAAGGAAGTGTTGCAGAAAGTGGAAGCCGGGAAAGTGGATATTCTGATCGGAACTCATCGGCTGCTTTCCAAAGACGTAAAGTTTGCTGATTTAGGCCTGCTGGTGGTGGATGAGGAGCAACGCTTTGGTGTGCGCCACAAAGAACGCATCAAGCAAATGCGCACCGAAGTGGACGTGCTCACTATGTCGGCGACGCCGATTCCCCGCACGCTGCACATGTCGTTGGTCGGGCTGCGCGATATGAGCGTGATCGAAACTCCGCCGAAGGATCGCATGGCGATTCAAACAGTCGTCGCCAACTGGGACGAGAAGCTGATCCAGTCTGCCATCGAGCAGGAGCTTGATCGCGGCGGACAGGTTTATTTTGTGCATAACCGGATCGAGACGATTTTTGAAATCGCGGCGAAGATTCAAACCATGGTTCCGAACGCTCGCATTTTGATCGGTCACGGTCAGATGGGTGAGGGCGAACTAGAAAAAGTGATGCTGAAGTTCATGCATCACGAGGCCGATATCCTCGTCTCGACCACTATTATTGAGAACGGTCTCGATATTCCCCTTTGCAACACCATCCTCATCAACCGTGCCGACCGGCTGGGACTGTCAGAGTTGTACCAATTGCGCGGGCGCGTGGGCCGCTCGAACCGGCGCGCGTACGCATACTTGCTTCTTCCGTCGGAGATCGAACTGACCCCAATCGCGAGACGCCGCCTTGCTGCTTTGAAGGAATTCTCCGACCTGGGGGCTGGTTTCAAGATTGCCGCGCTTGATCTTGAACTGCGGGGCGCGGGGAATCTCTTGGGTGGTGAACAGAGCGGCCACATTGAGGCCGTCGGGTTTGAACTCTACACGCAGATGCTGGAACGTGCGGTCCGTGAAATGAAAGGCGAGGCTGGAACCGAAGTTACGGAGATCCAACTTAATTTGGGGCTGAACATCCGTATTCCGTCCGATTACATCAAAGAGGAGAATCAACGGCTGCGGATGTACAAGCGAGTCGCGGGCGTCGAGACGGACTCACAACTGAAAGATGTGCGCTCGGAACTTGCAGACCGGTACGGCGAGGCACCGAACGCGGTTCGAAATCTGCTTGATTATGCCGCACTGAAGTTGCAGGCAATGAGGGTGGGCGCGAATGCAATTGAGCGCAAGCGCGAGTTTGTAAGTATTAAGTTCAGTCCGAATGCGGCAATCGATCCCGGGAAACTGGCGCGTTTCGTGGCGTCGCAGCGTGGGGCGCAGTTTACTCCGGAGGGAACCTTGAAGTTTTCGATCAAGATCGACAGCGCCGGGGGGATCCTGCAAACCCTGCGTGATCTACTGGAAGAATTAGAATCGCGACAAGAAGCAGCGCGCGAAGTATAAACGCCGCTATTGGACTTCTCGATAATCATGATGAATAAAGTGACCAACGAGCGACGAACCGAAGGCGACCGGCGCAAAACCCGTAAAGTACGCAAGGCAATTTTTCCCGCTGCTGGATTGGGCACTCGATTTCTTCCTGCCACCAAGGCCCAGCCCAAAGAGATGCTTCCCCTGGTGGACAAGCCCATCATTCAATATGGGGTGGAGGAGGCAGTGGCGGCGGGATGCGATCAGATCATCATGATTACTGGGCGCGGCAAGAGCGCGATCGAAGATCATTTCAACGTCAGCTATGAACTTGAGAAGATGCTCGAAGAAAAAGGGAAGCACGATTTGTTGAAGATCGTGCGCCAGATTTCGGACATGATCTTTGTAGCGTACGTGCGTCAGAAAGAGGCACTGGGCCTGGGACACGCGGTGCTCACGGCGCGGGAATTGATCGGCGACGAACCCTTCGCCACGTTGTTGGCCGATGATGTGATCGACGCGAAAGTGCCGGTGCTGAAGCAACTGATGGACGTTTTTAATGAAAAGCAGTGTTCGGTTATCGCGACGCAAGTCGTCGAGGGGCCGGCGATTTCTTCTTATGGCGTCATCAAAGCAAAAGAGGTCGAGGGCTCTGGAGGAAAGCTTTACGAAGTTTTGGATTTAGTGGAAAAACCCAAGCTCGAAGATGCTCCTTCGAATCTTGCGGTGATTGGGCGCTACATTCTGACGCCCACAGTTTTCGAAACTCTTTCTGAGATTAAACCCGGTGCTGGTGGCGAGTTGCAGTTGACCGACGGGCTGCGTGGACTGCTGCAACGCGAAAAGATGTACGCCTACGTCTACGAAGGCCGGCGCCACGACACGGGAGATAAACTCGGCTTCCTCAAGGCGACGGTTGAGTTTGCCTTGAAACGCCAAGACTTGGGCGGTGACTTTCGAGAGTATCTGAAGGGCTTGAAATTGTAGCCCTCTTCTCGCAACGACAAGTTTTTCAGTTTCGCTATCCGACTCCTCACTCCTCCATCGTTGCATTCAGCTTCTTTGATTTTTCTTCCACGCCGCGGGCGAGTTTCAGTTTGTAATCTTCCAGTTTTTTCGCGATGCCTGCATCCGCGACCCCTAAAATCTGCGCGGCCAGAATTCCGGCGTTGGTCGCGCCGGGCCTCCCGATGGCGACAGTTGCCACCGGGATTCCCGCGGGCATTTGGACGATTGCCAGCAGAGAATCCATGCCTTGAAGAGAGGTCGACGGGATAGGGACGCCGATGACCGGCAAGGTTGTGTGGGCAGCGATCACCCCCGCGAGGTGCGCGGCTCCACCAGCCCCTGCGATGATTACGCGAATTCCGCGTTGGGCGGCTTTGCGCGCATAATCGGCGGTGCGATCTGGCGAACGATGGGCTGAGGTTACGTCGATTTCGTAGGCGATTCCAAATTCGTCGAGAGCCTTGCCGGACTCCCGCATAATCTCCAGATCAGAGTCGCTGCCCATTACGATGGAAACTTTTGGATTGCTCATGATGGCGTTTTCTTTCGTCCTCGCTAGTGAAATAGTTTACTGCTTGGCTCAATTCTTTTTCAGCGCCCGCGCTGCGATGTCCTTCCTGTAGTGGGCTCCTTCGAAGGTTATCATTGAGCACGCTTGGTAGGCGCGTTGTACCGCCGCTTCGAGTGTTTCCGCCCGGGACGTGACACCGAGAACCCGACCGCCGGCGGTATAGAAATCCTCGTCTCTCTTCGACGTACCGGCGTGAAAAACTTTCACCCCGCTTAATTTCGTGGCTTCCTCTAGGCCAGTGATTTTCTTGCCTGCCTCGTAGGCTTCGGGATATCCACCCGAAGCTATCACAACGCAAATCGCGGCATCGTTCGACCATTTAAAGTCACCATCGCTGGTGCGACCATCGATCGATGCTTCCAGGGCCTCAACGATGTCGCTTTCGAGGCGCATCAGGATGGGTTGCGTCTCGGGGTCGCCGAACCGGCAGTTGAATTCGAGGACCATGGGGCCGCGTGCGGTGATCATGAGCCCGCAATAGAGGACACCCTTGTATTCCGCACCTTCGGCTTTCATGCCGGCAACGACCGGACGCGCGACGTGAGCCAAGAGCCAGTCGCGCATCTGGTCATCGATGATTGCCGGGGTAGTATAGGCGCCCATTCCTCCCGTATTGAGACCGGTGTCGCCGTCGCCAACGCGTTTGTGGTCTTGCGCCGCGACGAGCGGTGCGACTCGCTCGCCGTCGCTCACAACGAGGAATGACAGTTCATCGCCCTGCAAAAACTCTTCAAGGACGACGCGGGCTCCGGCCTCGCCGAGCATCCGGCCGCTTAGCATTTCATTCGCGACGGTGGAGGCTTCGTCCTTGGTCTTGGCGATCACCACACCCTTACCAGCGGCCAGACCGTCGGCCTTTACCACGATCGGAGTGTGGAAGTGGGGTAACGCATCCCGCACCTGTTCGACGGAATCGCAAATAGCGTAGCGTGCCGTGGGAATGTGGTGGCGTTGGAGAAATTCCTTGGCAAAGCTTTTACTGCTCTCGAGTTGTGCGGCGGCTTGTGTCGGGCCAAAAGTACGCCAACCGCGGCGGGTGAATTCGTCGACTACGCCGAGCATTAAAGGCAATTCAGGGCCAACGATTGTGAGGTCGGGCTGAATTTTATTGGCGAGCGAGACCATGGAGTCCAGGTTCTTTACGTCGACGGCCACGCACTCAGCCTCGTCCGCGATACCGCCGTTGCCGGGCGCACAGTAGATTTTGGTGACACGCGGCGATTGCCTCAACTTCCAGACCAAGGCATGCTCGCGTCCGCCGCTGCCGATAACGAGGACTTTCATAGAGGAAACATTTAAGGGTAGGGGCGGGAGAAGATGATGTCAAACGGAGTCTCTAAGAAAAACTCGCCGGATCGCGCAACCGCAGCGAGGGAACGTTGGAACTCTGGCGGTCGATTCGGTAAGGCCAGAAAGCGTGAACCGGAAAACGTTACTCCAAATTAACCATAATTAATGCTTCACCGTATAATAGGGTTCACGTGATTACGGTATCTAAAGAAGATTATTTGAAGGCGATTCTCGAAGCGGAGAGCGAGGGCGAATCCGTTATTTCGGCGACGCTCGCGCACTGGCTTCACGTTTCTCCGCCGGCTGTGACCATGGCTTTGCGCCGTCTGAAGAAGGACGGACTGGTGCGTGTCAAAATCGACGGGCACGTTCGCCTGACGGCTTCTGGAAAGAAGATTGCCCGTAAACTGACAGTTCGGCACCATTTGATCGAGCGCATGCTCGCCGAAATTTTTGGGATGGAGTGGTTCAAGATACATGACGAGGCCGAACGACTGGAACACGCGGTTTCGCCCGATTTTGAAGCCCTTCTGCTCGCCAAGTTGGGACGTGGAGTCGCATGTCCACACGGCAATCTGACCGAAATGGAAAGCCCCGCGAGCCGGCGCCGGCGGGGACTGCTGTTGCTGTCGGAGGCTGAGGTCGGAAAGAGCTTCGCTGTGAGCGGAATCTACGAACGTGACCGGCGCCTGTTGGAGTTCCTCGAAACTCGCGGCATTCGACCCGGCGCGAAGCTTAAAGTGCTCGAGCGCAATTATGACAAGACTTTGTCGATCCAGGCAGCGACGGGTGTCGTGGTTCTCGGCCGCCCGGCGGCGGATAAAGTGTGGGTTGCGGGAAACTCGTCTCATCTTGGTAATTAACTAGGATTAATATCAAGGTATACACTGCAGTGTACAGGTCGCACTTCGCCGAACTGCCGAAATGGAAATCCGAAGGATGGCCAAGACGGAAAAAGACACGGACATAAATACGGTGCAAACGGGGCTACCGCTGTCCGACGATCGCATCAGCGGTCACGTTTCGCTGGAAAATGTCCACAGCTCGATCGACGTGCCACATCATCAGGCTGGCTTCTGGCAACTGTGGCGTGCATTTGTTGGTCCGGCGATTCTCGTCAGTGTCGGCTACATGGACCCAGGAAACTGGGGAACGGACCTGCAAAGCGGGGCTCAGTTCAAATACGGACTTTTGTGGGTGGTCGCGCTGGCCAGCCTGATGGCCATCTTCATGCAGGTGATTTCCGCTCGATTAGGGGTGGTAACGGGGAAAGACCTCGCACAATGCTGCCGCGACTGGTATCCGGAGTGGACGCGATGGCCGAATTGGCTGATGAGTGAAGTCGCCATCGGCGCCTGTGATTTGGCAGAAGTACTAGGGAGCGCAGTGGCGCTCAACCTGATGTTTCATATTCCAATGCTTTGGGCCGTCATTATCACGGGGCTCGACGTGCTCCTGTTGCTGGCTTTGCAACGTTTTGGGATGCGAACGATCGAGGCGATTGTCCTTTTGCTCATTGCAACCATCGCCGTTTGTTATTTCATAGAGATTTTTGTTCTGCCCCAGACCCAACCCAGTTTTCTCGAAATGGGGCGGGCCCTAATTTCGCCGCACATCCGGCAGGCCGGACTCTTGTATCTGGCGATTGGGATTATCGGGGCGACTGTGATGCCCCACAACTTATATTTGCACTCGGCGTTGGTGCAAAGCCGCAAGCTGCAAAAAGATGAACCGTCCATACGAAGCGCGATTCGCTTCAACACCATCGATTCGATTGCAGCCCTGACGATCGCCTTTTTCGTCAATGCAGCCATTCTGGTTCTCGCTGCGATGGTCTTTTTCGGGAAGGACAGTGTGGTTGCTTCGGGCGGCCACCTGGTTAAGTTCAGCGCCGATAGCGATTGGATCCGGATCGCCTACTTGACGTTGGCTCCGCTACTGGGCACAACGGCCGCGAGCACGTTATTTGCGGTTGCTCTTCTGGCCAGTGGCCAAAGCAGCACCATCACGGGCACCCTCGCAGGACAAGTGGTGATGGAAGGTTTTATGCACTGGCGCATTAAGCCCTGGGTGCGACGGCTGATTACCCGCACGCTGGCGATCCTGCCAGCGGTGTTTATTATCGGTTTGCGCGGTGACAGCAGCGTCACCGACTTGCTCACGCTGAGTCAAGTGGTGCTGGCCCTGCAGCTTCCGTTCGCGATGTTTCCGCTGCTGCACTTCACAAGTTCGGGGAAGCGGATGGGGAGTTGGAAGAACGGCTGGTTTCTTCTGGCCACTGGTTGGGGCAGTGCTATTCTGATCACCGTCATGGATGTCTACGGTATACCGGACTCATTGAAAGCTGCCTGGCATGTTGTGGCGGGAGGATAACAGCTGGCGGATAACACCGTGGCTTGGCGACGAACGGGATAATTATGTACGACACAATTCTGGTGACGTTAGACGGAACCTCTACGGATCGTCCGATCATCGAGCACATCAAACAGCTTGCAAAACTAGCGCACAGCCGGTTGGTCTTGTTGCACGTAGCTGATGGATGGGCGGCTCGCACCTACGGCCCGGACGCGGTCAGCGCGGAAATCACCGAAGACACGGCTTATCTGAAGAAGGTGCAGGCGGAATTTGAAGCGGCCGGCATCCAGGCGCAAGCCGAGCTCTCTTACGGCGAGCCGGCGGATCAGATCATCAAATGGGTTCAGCAAAAAGGATGCGATCTGGTCGCCATGAGTACACACGGACATCGCTTCCTTGCCGACGTCTTTCTCGGAACCACGGCGACTCGAGTCCAGCACAACATCAGCGCCCCCGTTCTCCTGCTGCGGGCAAAGTGAAAAGTTAGCTTCTGATTTCCTCCCTCCCAAACACCCCACGGGTATGACATGTAGGCGGCAAGGCGACCCACACGGGCCTGCGAAACCGATTACACTAGTGGGTTCCCTTGGACTCTGCACTTCGCTCCTGCGAAGCTCGTGAAGGAAGGCCATCATGTCGTTGAATAGCTTCGGCGCTCGCTCTAATTTCAAAGTCGGTGATAAGGAATACGAACTTTATCGGATCGACGCCCTCGATAAGCAAGGCATCTCCACGCAACATCTACCGTTCTCATTGCGCATCCTGCTGGAGAACCTCTTGCGCACAGAAGATGGCCGCAACGTAACCAGGGACGAAATTCGCGCCCTCGCCGCCTGGAACAGGAATTCAAAGGCTGAGAAGGAAATCGCTTTTACGCCCAGCCGCGTTCTCTTGCAGGATTTCACTGGCGTTCCCGCAGTGGTCGACCTTGCCGCCATGCGCGATGCCATGAAGCGCCTGGGCGGCGATCCAAAGCTCATTAATCCTCTGCAGCCGGCCGAACTGGTAATCGATCATTCGGTGCAGGTGGACGAATACGGATCGTCCAACGCCTTCGATGTAAATGCTCTGCTTGAATTTCAGCGGAACCAAGAACGATATGCGTTCTTGCGCTGGGGCCAAACCGGTTTCCGCAATCTCGCGATTGTCCCGCCCGACACCGGCATCGTTCACCAGGTGAACCTCGAATACCTGGCGCGCGTCGTTTTCGTCCACGAGGAAGGCGGCAAGCGCACGGCGTACCCCGATACGCTGGTTGGCACCGATTCGCACACGACTATGGTCAACGGACTCGGCGTGCTGGGCTGGGGAGTGGGCGGCATTGAAGCCGAAGCGGCCATGCTGGGGCAGCCGGTATCGATGCTGATTCCGCTGGTCGTTGGCGTGAAGCTCACGGGACGCTTGCCGGAAGGTGCGACGGCCACTGATCTCGTCCTTACCATTACCGAAATGCTTCGCAAGCACGGCGTAGTCGGAAAATTCGTCGAATACTTTGGCCCCGGCCTGCAAGACTTGCCCCTCGCCGACCGAGCGACTATCGCGAACATGGCCCCAGAATATGGCGCGACCTGCGGCATATTTCCAATCGACAAAGAAAGCCTCCGCTACCTGCAACTCACCGGACGCAGCGCGGACCAGATCGCATTAGTTGAGTCCTACGCGCGCGAGCAGGGCCTTTTCCATGATGCCCATACCCCTGAAGCGGAATACTCCGAACTGTTAAGCCTCGACCTTGCCACCGTCGAGTCCAGTCTGGCCGGACCAAAGCGCCCGCAGGATCGAGTTGTGTTATCGAAAGCCGGAGAATCGTTTGCCCAGGCGTTACCCTCGCTAATCAAGCCGAAGACGAAGGCTGCGGCCGCAGCTCCATCCGACGCCGCTCGCAAGCAAGTGAACAGCTGGGAGCAAGAGGGTGGAAATCCCACCTCCGTTGGAGTGGAAGATCCGAATGTCCACGAGCACATTGCCGGGAATGGCAAGGGCCTGCGGCATGGCAGCGTGGTCATAGCGGCGATTACGAGCTGCACCAATACTTCGAATCCTTCCGTGCTCATTGCCGCGGGGCTTCTCGCCAAGAAGGCGGTCGAGCGCGGATTGCAAGTGCCCGCGACCGTGAAGACCTCCTTGGCTCCGGGCTCGAAGGTTGTGCTCGACTATCTGCAAAAGGCCGAACTGATGCCCTATCTGGAGAAGCTGAAGTTCCACATCGTGGGCTACGGCTGCACCACTTGCATCGGAAACTCCGGCCCCCTGCCGGTCGAGGTTTCGAAAGAGATTGAAGACAAGAATCTGGTCGTCGCTTCGGTCCTCTCCGGCAATCGTAACTTTGAAGGGCGAATTAATTCTGAAGTCCGCGCGAATTATCTGATGTCGCCGCCGTTAGTCGTGGCGTTCGCGCTCGCTGGCCGCATTGACATTGATTTGCGCAAAGACGCCGTCGGCACGGGAAAGGATGGCAAGCCGGTTTACCTGGCGGATATCTGGCCTTCGCAGCAGGAAGTCGAGCAGTCGATGGCGAGCGCCATTAATTCGGAGATGTTTCGCAAAAGCTATGCCGAGGTCTACTCCGGAGACGAACGCTGGCGCGGGTTGCCCGTTCCGAGGGGCGAGACATACGCGTGGGAAGGTAATTCCACCTACATTCGGCAGGCTCCTTACTTTGATGACATGAACCTCAAACCTTCATCCATCGAGGACATCACCGGCGCACGCGTCCTGGCGGTTCTAGGCGATAGCGTTACCACGGACCACATCTCTCCTGCAGGCTCAATTAAGAAAGATGGACCGGCAGGAAAATATTTGATTGCCCATGGTGTGCAGCCTGCGGATTTTAATTCCTACGGTTCGCGCCGTGGCAATCACGAAGTGATGGTGCGTGGCACCTTTGCCAACGTTCGCTTGCGGAACAAAATGGTAACCACAGAAGGTGGATTCACGCGTCACTTGCCCGATGGCGCGGAGATGTCGATCTTCGAAGCCTCCGAAAAGTACGCCGCCGAGAAGACTCCCCTCGTGATTCTCGCCGGGAAAGAATACGGCTCTGGATCGTCGCGAGATTGGGCGGCCAAAGGTCCTCGTTTGCTCGGAGTTCGCGCGGTCATTGCTGAGAGTTACGAACGAATTCACCGCTCGAACCTCGTCGGCATGGGCATTCTGCCGCTGCAATTTCTGCCGGGAGAAAATGCCGACACGCTGCACTTAACCGGCGAAGAAATATTTGAGATCGCGGGAATTCGTCAACTTGTCGAGAACTTTTCCTCCGGTCGCAAAATTACCGTGCGCGCAAAGGGTGCCCACTCCGCGGAATTTCAGGCTGTGGTGCGTATCGATACTCCGCAGGAAGCCCTTTACTACGCGAACGGCGGCATACTGCAGTACGTCCTCAGGCAGTTGCTGGCTGGGAAGGCACAACCCGAGACAGTGACGGCTTAGTTCCGTTGGTGCGATTTACGTTGTTTTTGAGTCGAGGGAATCCAACATCCAATACGGGGCAAAGTCGCAGTGATCGCGGTTTTCATCGTGCGCAACGCTGTTGATCCCACGACCGTTCTGACCGCGTGCTAATCTCAAAACTCCGAATGCCTTTCGCAACTCAATATATTCCGGCGGCGTATGGCCTCACTGCGGTCGGCGTCTGGGGCACCAGCGATTTTCTAGGCGGAATCGGCGCACGGCGGGCGAACGCGTTCCTGTTCACAGCTGTCGTGCACCTCAGCGGCATGGTCGTAGTCGGTGGTTTGGCTCTGATGACGCACGCTTCGTTTCCGGGACGAGCAAGTTTGGCGTGGTCGGCCATGGCCGGATTACTCGGCGGCTTGGCGCTGGTCTTTTTTTATCGTGCGTTGTCCGGCGGAAACATGGGGCTCATCGCCCCCGTCGCAGCCGTTCTGAGTGCAGCAATCCCGACTGTTGTGACCGCGTTCGAGGGAGGCCTACCCGGCACTCGTCACGTCGTCGGATTCATTCTTGCAGGTGTTGGCGTCTGGCTCATCTCGCGGACAGAAGGCGCTCTCGGCCGTCCCGAGGGATTAGGCACGGCAGTTCTCTGCGGGATCGGCTTTGCCGGCTTTTATTTGTGCATTCACCGTGCTGGCGATGCGTCAACGTTATGGGTCGCGGCCGTCTCGCGCAGCGCCTCCTTCCTGATTACCACAGCTTTCGTTGTATTCGGAAAACACATCCGCGCGATTCCCGCGCCAGTCCTAGGGATAGCCGTTGTGGCTGGCATCCTCGATATCTCCGGCAGTGCCGCATTCATCCGCGCGGGGCAAATCGGGCGGCTCGACAGCGCCGTGGTAATCAGTTCCCTCTATCCAGCGGTTACGGTAATCCTGGCCCGCATTTTTCTACACGAACATTTCAGCCGGACGCGTACCATCGGCATGGTGGCTGCGCTCGCCGCGGTTCCGATGATCGCAGGATGATTGCCGGTTGATCGCAGTATGTCGTTTTTGCACATTCTGAAATCGAAACGCAAGAGCAGAAGTTTCCAAAGCGGTGATTCGTGGCTCTAGTCGAAGTTCGCAATCTCGCGAAAGTCTTTCATCTCTCCGAGTCCCCGTTCGGTGGCAGCAGAGGAGCAGTGATTCGAGCGGTGGACGATGTGTCGCTCGACATCCGACAAGGCGAAACACTCGGCCTGGTAGGCGAGTCCGGCTCAGGCAAAAGTACGCTCGGACGTCTGATTCTTCGCCTCCTAGAGCCGACTGCCGGGCACATCACTTTTGACGGGGTTGATCTCATCAACGCATCCCGTTCGGAAGTGCGTCGGCTTCGTTGCGGCATGCAGATCATCTTCCAAGACCCGTTCGGCTCGCTCGATCCGCGCTACCGGGTTGAAGATGTGATCGTTGAACCGCTCATTCTGCACGCAAGCTCGTTGTCTGAAAAACTCAGTCGCGATGGCCGCAAACGCCGCGTGGGAGAACTTCTGCGCGCAGTTGGGATGGACGAATCGGCGATGTCGCGTTACCCGCACGAATTTTCGGGAGGGCAGCGACAGCGCATTGGCATCGCGCGCGCCCTGGCATTACGGCCCAAGTTCATTGTTGCGGACGAGCCGGTGTTCGCTCTCGACGTGAGCGTAGGAGCGCAGATTGTGAACCTTCTCCAGCAACTACAACGGGATTTCGGTTTGACGTTTCTCTTTATTTCTCACTCGATGCCCGTAGTGCGTTATCTCTCGACGCGCATCGCGGTGATGTACCGCGGCAAAATTGTTGAAGTCGGAGTAGCAGAACAGGTCACATCTTCTCCGCAGCACGACTACACGCGCAAATTGTT
>CAWIAJ010000003.1:0-68580 GCA_963834085.1 uncultured Acidobacteriaceae bacterium
AGGAATCGAACCTTCAACCTACTGATTAAGAGTCAGTTGCTCTGCCAATTGAGCTACGCGCCCCTGCTTGCGCAAGGTGGAAACCAACTCAAATTATATCATCCCGTTTGCGCGACTCAGGTTTTGCGCTTGCCCAGTGTGGGCTTTGCAGATTGATGCGCGGAATCTTGCTGCGCAGACGATTGGTGCGACGTGACAATCAAGACATCGGCATCGTCAACTCGTCGTCGGATCTACGCTCGATTGGCCGTGGTTCGCTCGACTCCATACAGATGTTGGCAGCATAGAGTCAGGCTGAGGCGGCTTCGCGGGTTTGCTCCCGGACGGCGGACGAGGATCCCGTCGCAGGCTCGCGAGTTGGCGGCTTGCGAAGCGGTACGATCTCGGATCGCAACGGTGTGCGCCGTTCGATTCGCCCGATCACCAGCCGGTCAGGGCCACCAGCCACTGACAAAGATACAAAGCGATTTTCGCTCCACAGGCGTTCGATCAGTTGACGTTGCCAGGGGCGGAGCACTTGTTGCGGTAACGAGACGAAGTTTCGGAAGGTCCAAATCAGGCACGCGCGTTCCACCAGACTTGGCTGTACATATCGAGGGCCGATCGGCGTATCCACCTCTAAGACACCGTCGGTAAGTTTTTGTATCAACATGACCCGGTCCACCTGGAAAATGCGGCAATTTCCGCCTCGCTCTGAGGCGGGCCATTATTGCACCAGGCACGGGGCATTGGGAAGCACTCTTTTTCGATTTTGAAAAGTTTTCTTTGCGCGCCGTCTCGCCGTGGATCAATTTGAGAAATCGTGTCGGGCTGGCAGTCGATATAACAGTAAGTCGCCAAACGTCGCGATGGGCGGGTTGGTCGGCCGATCTGTGTCAGCTGATCTCCGGCAACAAAGCGATGCGATCCAGCGTGGCGGCGATCCCCATCGTCTTGCCTGCCGACTCTTCGACGCGCACCACCGACGCCTCGCACAAGGTCCACCCGCCTGATCCGAACCCCATGCCTGGCGGTAACATGATCACCAGTTCCAGCTTCGAACCCGCCCGCATTTGCGAATCGGAGTAGAGAAAAATCCCGGAGGAACTCAGGTCCCGGGTCAGTCCCTCGTGCTCCGCGCCGTTGTGCCGAACCTTGACCGGAACTCGCACCGGAACACGTCGTAGCCCCCGTCGATCAGGAGTGGAAGCCTTGTCGGTCATATGAAGAGCAGTGTAACGCAGTTGGAACGATGCAGTAAAAGCTCCTCCCAAATAAGCGTGGGAGGAGCCGGGGAAGAAAGCGTTGGAAAAAAGCTAGAACGTAAACTTGACCGCCAGCTGAATACCGCGGGGACCGCCGCCGCCGAGAAAAGGATTGCCGATGCCCACGTCGCCTGTAGCTGTGATCGGATACGCTCCGCCCCCAACCTCTCGTCCAGCGCCGTTGACCGCATACCCCGCGATTCCTGCGTCCGCGATAAACGCGGGTAGAAACGGATTGGCAAAGTTGGGATGATTGGGAAGGTTGAAGAAATCGGCGCGAAACTGCATGTTTAGCCGCTCTGTGATCGCAGTTGTCTTGTAGACGGCAAAGTTGAACTCTTTAAACGAAGGACCGCGCAGCGAATCGCGACCCTCATTGCCGTAGTGCCGCGTGCCGGGAACGCAATCCTGATCGGTCCCGGTCGGTGCGGTTGCGGCCGCGGCAGTAATGGCGCACGGAATCGCAAATGAACTCAGGTCCAGATAATTCGACGGATTCTTGGCGTCGTATCGGATCGGCCCAACCACATCGGGCCGGTCGAATCCGCTGCCACCGCCGCTATAGTCATCGGAGGGTTCGAAGTTGTAGTTCAGTTGGAACGGCTGCCCGTCTTGCAAAGTCAGGACGCTATTAATGCCCCAACCATTTTTTAGCTTTTGCCAACTTCCTCCCATCTTCGGGAGTTCGTAGGCGAAGTTCCAACTAAAGCGGTGCGGAATGTTGAAATTCGAGGGACCGTACTCGAGTTGGGGGTTATTGCTGTCATTTGGCTGAGCCGCATTGGGCTCGAAGTCCTCGCCGTCGCTCGAGTTGTCCATGGATCGCGACCACACGTAATTCGCGATCGACGTGATGCCATGCCATCCCATGATTCGCAAACTCAGTTGCAGAGCGTTGTAATTCGATTTGCCGGATGAATTCTCTTGCAGAAGGTAGAAGGCGCCGTACGGGTTGTTCGGAACGTAATTCCTCGGAACACCGTAGTCGAGAATGCAATTACAATCGAGGTCGGCTGCTGTCACCTGCGCATTACTCGGCTGGCTGAGATCGAAGAAACGCCAGAGTCGATGACCCTGTGACCCAACATACCCGGCCTGAATCACCGCCTTGCTCGTGATTTGCTGTTGGATGTTCAGGTTGTAATTCTCCATGTAAGGAGTCTTGATGTTGCGATCGAAACCGAAAGCGTCACACTCATAGGCGCAAGTCGTTGTAGGTGCGAACACCGGTGTCACTATGCCGCCCGGGTTAATCGGTCCGCCTATGACCCCGGTCGAAAGAATAGGATCTGGCCCGATGTTGTTATAAGCGGGACCAGGGTCGAAGTAAGGCGAATAGGGTAAATGTCCCATTACCATGTCTTGGGAAAACGCGTCATAGAACATGCCAAATCCAGTTCGGACGACGGTCCTGCCTTTCCCGGTAACATCCCAGGCCAAACTGGCGCGAGGCGCGAAGTCCTTTTTGTCCGGGTTGTAAAGGCTGCTCAACCCGGGCTGGCCAACTTGCGTCAGGGTAAAGCTTCCGCCTGTGACATCGAGTCCGGTAATGTTGCTGAGCAGGTTGTTTTTCTCCTTCACGATTCCAAAGTAGTCCCAACGTAGACCGTAATTGAAAGTTAGCCGCGGTGTGACCCGGAAACTGTCCTGCGCATAGAAGCCGAAATTGTTCTCGTAGGTGTGCCGGGTCGAGTCTCCGAAATACTGAAAACCGCCATCCACATTGCCGTCAAGAAAGTCAGTCAGGCTGGAAAACTGCAACCTGCCGCGAAAATACTTGTCAAAAAACTGTTGCACAGTGGTGCGATGAAAATCAAAACCCACCTTTACGGCGTGTTTGTTCAACTTCCATGAAAAGTTGTCAAGAACCTGATCGTTGCTGTCGACGCGATGTCGCGGAGTGCTGCTGGTTGCGCCAAGTTGCGCGACGCTGGTCGTGGCGTTTGGATTCGTTAATGTTGGGTTCGGGACGCCACTCAATAAAATGATAGGCAGTCCTTGATCGTTAGAACCCCCAGCACAACCGGATAGTGTCGTGGAATCGCAAAGGCCAATTGAACTGGGATTGAAGCTTTGATCGGCAGGGAAGAACCCTTCCGCGAACCGATTCCAACCGTAACGCAACTCGTTCACCTTATTCGACCCGATCGTGCGTGTGTACGACAGCGAGACCAGTTGCACCCGTGTCGGAGTAAAGGTGTTGAAGCCGGGCAACTGGCCACCGCTAGCGGTAAGAGCCAGCGGAAAAGATTGAATACTATCGCCGAAGAAATAGCGTCCAGTGAGAGTGTTGTTGGGATTGATGCTGTGGTCGATTTTCGCGATGAAGCTGGTCAGGTCGTTGTAGGAGGGAGAAACCACCGAAGCGGTTCCTGCTTGATACAGCGCACCCTTTGTAAGGTTCGGCGCCGGCCAAGGATTGCGCGCAAGTAAAGCTGCAATCACAGGATTGCTGGCATCGCTCGGCTGCAGCGCTCCATCGGGGGCCGAACCAGTAGGCACAGTGGCGATCGTAACCACCCCTACAGGTTCCTTTTGCCCTTCATAATCCACATAGAAAAATGTCCGGTCTTTGATGATTGGCCCACCGACCGACGCGCCATATTGATTATTGTGAAATGGTGCTTTCGGTTGGCCCACAGGATTAAAGTAGTTCCGAGCGTCCAATGCATTGTTGCGAAAGTACTCTCCGGCGGTCCCGTGAAACTTATTCGATCCACTTTTTGTAACGATATTAACGACAGCACCCGCGTTCCGGCCATACTCCGGCTCGAAGTTCGAAAGGACGTTCACCTCGGCCACCGCATCAATCGGCAGAATTGTTGATGGCGTACCGAACACGCCTGCCTGATTGATCGCTGGATCATTGCGATAACCGTCGTTCATGTCCGTACCGTCGAGTAAATAGTTGTTCGAGCGGCCACGAGCACCGTTCATCGAAAACTCGCCGAACGACCCGGGCGAATCAGAAATCTGGTCAGGAGACCCCGCCACTCCGGGATTCAGATAAATGAGTTTGGTGTAATCGCGGCCGTTGACGGGCATGTTCTCAACCGTTTGTGCCGTGATTACACCGCCCAGTTCGTTGGAATTGGTTTCGACGAGGGGCAACTCGTCGGCCGAAACTTCAACGCGCGTTGAGACCTCGCCTGTCTTGAGACTGGCGTCGACGCGCCGCTCGGTAGCCACGTCGACGGTGACCGATGTCGCCACGAACGTCTGGAACCCCGCCTGCGTCACCGTGACCGAGTACGTCCCAATCGGCAACTCCGGCACCGCATAACTCCCATCTGCGCTGGTGGTAGTCGTACGCTCCAGGCCAGTCGCCAGGTTGTGAATCTTTACCGTGGCTCCTGCGACCACGGCTCCTGACGGATCCGTTACCGAGCCGAGGATAGTCCCACGAAATGTTTGGCCGACCAGCGCTGCTGTCGAAAGCAGAACCACCATCACTAAAAAGCGCAGCTTCATTCCGAATTCTCCTTGTTTCGTCGTTTCGTCGAGCGCACGTGATTCGTCGTCGGCCGGGTCGAAAGCCGACGCGTACTTCGCAAACTGCAAATAGGCTTCCACTTAAGAGTTGCGGAATTATAAACGAGCGGGCTCAAAACAACAGTGACGAACGTATTGAAAGACCGAATGGGAGTTATTACAAGAGGCGATCTATGAATTCGCAGATTTCGATCTATGGAAGGTAGGATTGCAACAGGGACTGGCGGGAATTTTGTGGATGTATTCGAAGTATCGATGCGCTAGAAGTAGCTTTCAGAAGCTGAACGCCACGCCGCCGCGCACCGAGCGCGCCGCTTGTACCAAATACACCGTGTGCCCGTCGCTTCCCATCACTGGCACATAGCCCTGCGCGAGTAGATTGCGAACGTCCAGCAGAACTTCCATGTGTCCCGCAAGAAAGCTGGCTGGAATCGGCTGTCGCAGGCACACATTCAAATAAGGATCAGCCTGCCCCGCCGAGGTGTTGAACTCGTCCACCGGCGTCAGCGTTCTTGCGCCCGCATAACGGTAAGAGGCGACCCATCGCGTTTTTGTCTTCGGCATCGATCCGCTGAACTTCGCCGCCAGAGCCTGCCGGCGTTCGCTGTGGATGTAATCCCGCGCATCCTGTAGTTGAATGTCGGCGCGCGTTAGGTCAAGCACGCCTCCATACGAATAATCGAGCGTTGCCGTCAGATCCGAAGCCAGCTTCCGCTGCAACACCACTCGCATGCCGCGCGTCGTGAAATCGTTTCCCTGATAACTGAACGTGCCAGAATAGATGTCCGGTAGAACCTCACCCGACTCGGTCGTCATGTCGCCTACGCCAGTCAACATCGGATCGGCGATTCCGTCCGAGAAAAACGCCACCTGCATATTCGTTTTGCCCACTCGCTGGGAGAGCGATACTTCCTGATGGCGCGCCTTCTCGACCGCCGGAGCATAATCCGTCATGCTCATGCGCGGCGCGGTCTCGCTTAGGTCGGCGGAAACGGAGTCGAAACGACTGTCGTCGTTACTGAGCCGACTGGCAACGCCCTGGTTCGGGACTGAACTCGTATATCGGTACTCTAAAACCGTGCCTGGCGTCAGGTGCAGATCCACCGAACCAAACGGCCGGAACGAATGCACGTGCCCCATAAACTGAATCGTCTGCAACTCGCTGCCAACCTTCATCTCCAGCTTGTCGCCAATCACCACGCGATCGGAGCTCGTTACAGATAGAGCTTGCAGTGAAGCGCCCGGAATCGTATCCGGCGAATTCAGTCGCAGCGCCGTGATCGCCATCGAGGGCTCAAACATCCCGTTATAGCGGTTCGTATAAGTAGTTCGGAGCACGGCCGTGGGTACGCCCTCACCGTCAGAGTCGTAGCCGATGTTTCCGTTGAACCTTACGGTGCCGGTCGAGAGAAGGGAACGCTCCACCGCAAAACCGGCTGTCATATCGGACGAACTGCCAAACCCCTGACCCGGCGATCCTGCCAGCAAACTCACACTCCCGCGCACATCGTCGTTACTCTGTTCAACGACGGTCGTGCCATCCGGAAGCACGCGCAAGATCGGCCGATTTGCTACCGAACGCAGTGTCCACTTCCAGTCATCGTCGTCCACCGGCGTTCGCAAGGGAACCAACTGAATCGCTTCAAACAAAGTGGTGAGCGTGACGTTGACCATCGCCTTCGTTCCGGGATGGATGCCAACTTTTTCGCGCAGGGAAGGCAAGAAGGAAGGAGCGCTTACTTTGACGCTATAAGTACCGGGTAGCAGTCGCGCCACCGAGTAGAACCCGCGGTCGTCGGTGTACACCTTCAGCGCTTGGACGGCCGATCCCACTGCCGAACCAAGAATCTCAACCACCGCGCCCATCTGCGGCGCCCCGCCGTTGTCACGAACATATCCCGAGATTGCGCCGGACGCAGAAGCACACCATGCCGGCAGAGTAACCGTCGTGGTCACGACGGCAACAGCTACGATGAACCCGAGCTTTCGTAACATCTCGCCCACCACCTCTGGGAATCCAGGCCGATGCGGTTTATTCGACAGCGAAAGTCGCCGTCGGACCAACCGTCTGCTTGGAAAGGTTGTCGTTCACTTTAATCTCGATCTTATAAAGACCGGGCTGCAAATTCGCCGCGGAAAGAGTCTTTTCCAGCGTCACCTGATCACCGACATTCCCCATCGTGTCGGTCGATTCGACGGTGTGGATTACAGCCTTATTGTTCGCGTCCGTGACATTGTACTCGATTGTGGCCGAAGGTTTGTGAGTTTTGTCGTCGACGCTCAGATTGTAGACCTGCATCCAGAAATTCAGCTTCTGATTGCGCTTGAAAGAAATCGGCTTGCCGTCGGACGGCGCAACACGCGGCCGCACCTTCGTCGTCCCGATCACAAAATTACCCGTGCCCACATTCTTCGTAGCTACCGGCTCCATCTGATCGGCGATAATCAGGGTCGAGTTGCTCAATTTATCTTCACTGAAGTCTGGAATCACAATTGCGTGGCTCCAGCTCCCCGTGCGGTCGCCGTTGACATCTTTCACCACGACATCAAGTCGGTAGCGATTCTGGCTGATGCGCAGTGGCAGCGCCTTCCAGTACACCGAAGAATTCTCGGCCGTCTTCGGCAGCAGCTCTACTGGGACATCGACCTGCACCGTGTCTTCAAACGTCTGGACAATCTTGCCCGTGAGCGTAGTCACGCGTCCAAAAATATTGACCGTGCCGCGCTCCACGCCATCCTTGTTCTGGAAGGTCACGTCGCGGTTCTTGATCTGGATCGTGACCGGAACGAGCACCGTGTCGCTCGTGACTTTCACGAAATCCGCCCGCACATCGAACGGCATCAGGTTGACGCTGATCTTATGGCTGACGACTTCTTCCAGATCCTTGAACTTCACCGCCGGAGCCGCCTGCAACTTCGCAAACTGTTCCAGCCGATCAAATTCTTTGGTTTGCAAATCATTATTAAACGGAGACTGCCCCAACTGCTCGATGCCGTTTCCGCCCGTAAACCGGCTCGCCTTGCTCGTCATGCCCATCTGCTCGTACAGGGTCAGACCGGCGTTCGGCGTGTATTTCAGAGCGTCTTTTTCCGACCGATCCATCGTCATGTGATAGTCGCCGCACATGCATGTGTCGACGAATTCAATCATCACTTCCTGACCTATACCCTCGATATAGCGATAGCGCCAGGTCTCAAACGGGAAGGTCGAAGTTTCGCCGCCGCCCTCTTCCATAGGACGCTCGTAACTTCCGCCCGAAGGATGGGAGTCGATTTCATCGGCCGGTCCAAACACGATGTACATGCGGCCGCGATCCGTCTTCCATCCGGGGATACCCGCCGCGTAGTGCTCGTTGGCATAGGCGATGCGGCGATAATGCTCTTCCTTGAACTCGTTTTCTTCTGTATCCGGCGTTGGATCGCGGCGCTGCCAGAAGGCTTCGATAAACTGATCGCGCTCTTCGTCGTTCGAGAGCACCATGAACGCCGAGCGCTCCTGGTCGGTGATAATCCAGCGCACGTCCTCGTCCAGCCACTTGCGGTAGGTCTTGCTTAACTCGATCTTGAGGGCCTTGGCGTTCTTTTGCCGCTGCTTGTCTGGAATCGGCCGCTTGAGAGGATCTACCTGGCTTCCCTGGGCAGGAGCCGCGGCGGCATCATCAGCACCCTTGGCATCCTTCTCTTGTGCCCCGCCCGTGGCCGCAAATCCAAGCGCCATGGCGCTCGTAAGCAAACCGACAAAGCAGCGATTTTTCAGAACTGTGGAGAATCCATTACAGAACATAGAGGGGCCTACCTCATGACAGACTTCAGTACTGTGATTCTATGTTGATTGGATACAAGCTGGCAAGGAGAAGTGGCCTGACGAGAAAAGATTTCCTGCGCCGAGTACAGCCTGTAAATCCCTTAAGAATCCGGGGCTTGCAATTCTTCGACGGGCGGACACCGGCCGCCGGTCAATGCGCCTTCTCTCCCGCCGCAATCGAAAAATCGACTTTGACGCTATAACGTGCGATCTGTAGGGCGCGATATAATAAAGCGGTAGCCCGCACAATCGCCTTTTTATCTCGTCGAACGGACGACTGAGCGGTGGATTTCGCGGGTCGCTCGGGAACTTTCCTTTTGTTCTGAACGTAACTATTCATGCGCAACCGGCCCGCGTGTCCGCCGTTCTCTTTCAGCGGATATCGCGGCATTCCGGGGCGTCGTGTTTGAATAGCGCCCAGCGCACCACAAAACAGCCTCTTTGGGGCGGAAACACGGATCAACTCTGAGTCATGAAGACCTGGAAAAAAGTATTAATCGGAGTGGGCGCGGCCTTGGTTCTGACCATACTCGTGGCTGTCACGGTCTATCAAAGCCAGAAAAATCTCGTCACCGTTCAAACCGGCAAGGCTCTGAAGCAAAACCTCGCCTCCGTCGTCAGCGCCTCCGGCGAAATCAAGCCCAAGACCTACGTCAATATTGGAGCGAACGCTTTCGGCAAAATCATCAAACTCCACGTCAAGGAAGGCGACCACGTCAAGAAAGGCCAACTTCTGGCTCAGCTTGAGAATGTACAATCCTCAGCCAACGTCAACGCGACTCGCGCCTCTGTACAAGCTGCCGAAACCGATGCCGTCGCTGGAGAGGCAGCCCTCAAGACCGCTCTCGCTGACCTCAATCGCGCTAAATCCGACGCTAATCACGCGAAACTCGACTGGGAGCGCGCGCAAGGCCTCTACACCGCCGCCCTCATCGCCAAACAGGATTACGACGTAAAAAAAGCCGCGTGGGAAACGGCCGACGCCGGCCTCGCGCAGGCCGAGGCAAAAGTGGCCCAGGCTAAAGCCCAAAAAGATTCGATGGACAAGCACATCACTCAGGATGAGGCCAACCTTACCCGCGTCGCCGACGTGCTCCAAAAGACTACCTACGAAGCTCCGTTTGACGGTGTCATTACCAATCTCCCCGTGCGCGAGGGTGAGACCGTAGTCATCGGTATCCAAAATTCTCCCGGCAGCACCCTGATGACTCTGGCCGACATGTCCGTCATCACTAGCGAAGTCAAAGTCGACGAAACCGACATCGTTAACGTTCGCCTCGGACAGCCCGCCGAGGTCACCATCGACGCCATTCCTCATAAAATCTTTCATGGAGTAGTCAGTGAAATTGGAGACAACGCCATCGTTCGTTCCACTGGCGTAGCGACCTCGCAAGCCACTTCGACCAGCGAAGAAGCCAAAGACTTCAAAGTAGTTGTCACGCTCACCGATCCGCCGGAAGATCTGCGGCCCGGCCTTTCTTCAACCGCGAAAATCACGACCGCAACCCGGGCCAACGTCGTGAGCATTCCGATCCAAGCCCTAACGGTTCGCACCCAAGCCGATCTCGTGCCGAAGGATTCCGGGAAGGGCGAGGTCCAAGCCGCCTCCACTCCTCCCGCTGACGCATCTAAGCAGAAAGAAGAAATCCAGGGCGTATTCGTAATCCGCAATAAAAAGGCCCAGTTCGTTCCCGTGGAGACCGGCGTCAGTGGCACCACTGACATAGAAGTTCTGAAAGGCGTGCAAGACGGTGACGAAGTGATTACCGGCAGCTACAAGGTTTTGCGTACGCTAAAGCCGGGCACCAATGTAAAGATAGATAACTCGGCCCCGAAGAAAGAAGACGAAAGCTAAGGTCGTGAGTAGAGGCGGGCGATTCGCCCGTCCAGCCGGGCCTGCGAATCCGGCGCTTAATAAAACGTTCTAACCTCTAGAGAGTTAGAACGTCCAACACAGAACGGCTACAGGAGCATGCGTGTCCCAGCCCGATTCCGCGAAGGAGAGCAAAATGGCAACTGCTGAGATTCTGCCGATCGATAAGCCGGCCAACTGGTCCGCACCCAACTCGTACATGATCTCCACGGAAGATCTCTGGAAGACCTACGACATGGGTTCGGAGCAGGTGCACGCCCTTCGCGGCATCAATCTCCGCATCCAGCGTAATGAGTACGTCGCGATCATGGGACCCTCCGGCTCGGGAAAGTCCACTCTGATGAATCTCATCGGATGTCTCGACTCGCCCTCCAAAGGCCAGTACTGGCTCAATGGACAGCTGGTGAGCGAGCTCGACGACGACGAACTCGCTCGCATTCGAAACAAAGAAATCGGATTCGTCTTCCAGACCTTCAACCTGTTAGCTCGCGCCACCTCGCTCCACAATGTCGAGTTGCCGCTGATCTACGCCGGCATTCCCTCCGACGAACGCACCGCTCGCGCCAAAGAAGCGCTGACGTCCGTTGGCATGGAAGGCCGCATGAACCACAAGCCCAACGAGCTCTCCGGCGGACAGCGCCAGCGCGTCGCCATTGCCCGTGCCTTGGTCAACAAGCCCGCCATCATCCTCGCTGACGAGCCCACCGGCAATCTCGACTCCCAGACCGGAAACGAAATCATGGCGCTCTTCGATCGCCTGCACTCGGAAGGCAACACCATCGTCCTCGTCACTCACGAGCACGACATTGCTGAGTACGCTCACCGCATCATCTACATCAAAGACGGAGTCGTAGCCAAAGACGAAGTAAAAGCCGGCCGCTAAGACGCTCAAGTCCGTGCGGATGGATTCGACCGTCCAGCGGTGCCAAACCAGTCGCAATCCGAGCCGTCGACGCGACACAAAGCCTCCATCCACGAAAACAAAGCGGTCAAGATTCCGGGAAATGAGAGCGTTGGGGGGGTATACCTTCAGCGCCGTCGTGTACATCCGTATTTGTACATATAAATATATATGTACGAAATGTTTTTTCTCACGGCAAGTACATTGTACGTATCATCCGTCACCCGCGGTATGAAGCATTTTGTACGCATAGCCGACCTCCATCGAGTCTTTGACGTGGCCAGCTCGTCAATGAGAACCACATGAGTCGCGCTCGCGCCTGCCTCCCATTCTTGCCATAAGGTCCCTCCTTCGTGTTCTCCGAGATTGAAGCCTCTGAGTTGGCCGTCTTCGCCCGCGCCCGCAAAACTCGTTATAATCCCTCCATGAAAACCGCCCGCCTTTTCTCCCTCGCACTCCTCGTCGTCGCGCTGGCCTCCGCCAGTTCCGCCAAGATCTTGGTTCAACTCAAGGACGCGCAAGGCAAGGTCGTTGGTTCCGCCATCCTTTGGGACTCCGCTCCAGGTGTTGGCATGGAAGTCAGCGTTCAGAACCTTCCTCCCGGAGAGCATGCCATCCACTTCCATCAGAATGCCAAGTGCGAGGCGCCCGATTTCAAATCCGCAGGACCACACTTCAATCCCGATGGCAAGAAGCATGGCCTCGAGAATCCCGAAGGTCATCACGCCGGGGACGGGGCCAATTTCAGCGTCGCAGCCGACGGCAAAGCCCACTTCAAGCGCGAAGATAAGGACGTCACCTGGGGCGACGACCCGCATTCCATCTTCAGTAACGGTGGAACTGCTCTCGTGGTCCACGCCAAAGCCGACGACCAGAAAACCGATCCGGCTGGAAACGCTGGCGACCGCATTGCTTGCGGCGCAATAACGAAATAATTACTTTCGAACGCGGCGAAGCGGTCGAATCACGGGGTTCTCTGGTCAACGTTGGATCGGTACCTGAACATCGGATGAATTGGGCTGGAGTTTCGCGGTGCAATGAAGGTGGGTGTGGCGCAGAATGCGAGGCAATGTGACAATAGAGGGATGCAAAGAACTCTCAACACTGCACTTCTATTGGCCGCAGCGATGATGCTGGGGGGGGATGGCTATGCCCAGACTCCAGCAAGTACTCCTCCGGCAACGACACCAGCGGCTCCCGCAGCCACAACGACGAAAGCGCCCGTAAAGAAGACGGGAACGGCGACGAAAAGCGCAGCGGCAGCTCCGGCGCTGACGACGCGCAAACAGAAGTTCAGCTACGCGCTCGGAATGAACATCGGTACGGGCTACAAACAAGGTTTGGATAAGCAAGGTGTAGAGTTTGATCCGGCGCTGGTAGCAGCCGGAGTGAAGGATGCTCTATTAGGGGGCAAGACTCGGCTGACGCAGGAACAGGCGCAAGCTGTGCTGACTGAAGTGAAAACGGAAGTTGGCAAGCGGCTGCAAGAACAGGCGCAGGCAGCGGGAGCCAAGAATAAGGCGGAAGGCGAGGCCTTTCTCGCGGCCAACAAGACGAAGGAAGGTGTGGTCACACTGCCCAGCGGATTGCAGTACAAGATTTTGACCGAGGGCAAGGGTCCGAAACCGGGGGCGAGCGATTCTGTGGTTTGCAATTATCGCGGGACTCTGGTGAACGGTACGGAATTCGATAGTTCCTACAAGCGCGGGCAACCGGCGACGTTCGGCGTGAGCCAGGTAATCAAGGGCTGGACAGAGGCGCTTCAATTGATGCCGGTGGGATCGAAGTGGCAGCTCTTTATCCCGTCAAGCCTTGCGTATGGGGAGCGTGGTCCGGGAGAGATCGGTCCTGACTCGACGTTGATTTTTGAGGTTGAGTTGATGTCGATCGTGGACAAGAGCAAGGAAGATAAAAAGGACGGCCAGAGCGAAGAAAAGAAGTAGGCGAGCGCTGTTCGTCTAATACGGCTGCCATTTCGAGGTTATTGCGAGGGAACTGCAGTTTCGCGGTATTGAAGACTGCAGATCCCTCGCTTTGTTTGGAATGACAAGTTTATATCGGTTACAACTTCTGGTTAAGCTCCCAAGTACATTACGTGGACGTAGGTTCCGAGACGGACGTTGTAGGCCAGATACCAGCCGATGTGGTCGGGGTCGTCGTAGATGACGATGTCGTCCGAATCCCAAAGCCAGCCATCACAGTAGCCCACATCGTAGGGAGCGACGGAGAAGTAGAAACCGCCGAACCAGAAGCGGCCCGGGCCTCCTCCTCCGAGATGCCAGATGTGGCCGCGACCGATGCCACCGGTGAAGTGGCCATGCTCCCAGGGATGGTCGAGATGATAGTGAACGTCGTCGCGTCCGGTGTCGTGGCCGACCCAGGTTTTGCCGCGGTCGACGTGTGGGGCGTTGGGATGGCCAGCGCGATCGTCGAAATGCCGGTTTTCTTCCGGTGCGTGCGGAGTTTCGACGTGCGCGGGACCGCGCTTGGGAATGTTGTCGTGGCCACCGACTTCGGGGTGGCCGGCGGGGGCGTGTGCTTCATGCTGGGCGACGGCTGAGAGAGAAAACCCGAAACAAATCACGAACAATGCAATCAGCTTTTTCATTGGTTGTGAGCATCCTCCGATAGGGATAACACGGCTTTTCTTTCAATGTTGCTGTGGTGATCCAAGATTGTGGACAGCAAATATTTCTACCATAAGTGATAGTCGTGGCGTCGATGAAGATGGGCCTTGGCTTACAAGCGCGGAGCGGAGCCCCGCCACCACACGGGCTTTTATTCGTAGCGGAGGGCTTCGATGGGGTCGAGGCGGGAGGCTCGGATGGCGGGGACCATGCCGCTGATTAGTCCGACGGCGGTGAGGATGAGAACCGCGACGACGAGGGTGACGGGATTGATCATGAGGCGGATGTCGCCTGCTTCGGCGTGTTTGGCCATGGCGCTATAGAGAGTCAAGCGTCCGACGGAGAAGGCGACGACATAGGCGAGGATGATGCCGAGCAGTCCGCCGATGAAGGTGATGGTGAGGGCTTCGGCGAGGAACTGGAGGAAGATGTGGCGGCGACGGGCGCCGAGAGCTTTTTCGACTCCGATCTCGCGGGTGCGCTGGGTGACGGAGACGAGCATGATGTTCATCAGGCCGACGCCGCCGATGCCGAGGGTGAGGGTGCCGATGAGGGCAAGCAGGATTTTCAGTCCGAGGGTGATGATCTCGAATTGGTGCACTTGCTGCATCAGGTTGAAGACGAAAAGAGCGCGGCGGTCAGTGGGGTTGAACTTGTGCTGCGCCGCCATGATGTAGCGCACGGATTGCTCGATCCGTTCATAGTCGTTGGTCTCGTAGTTGAACCAGATGGAGTCGAGATAGTGCGTGTCTTTGATGTCACTCATGGTGGTGAATGGCACGTAGATGACGCGGTTGATGTTGTCGTCTCCGGCTTGCATTTTGGCGGCGAGGACGCCGACGACTTGAAAGCTGATCCCGCCGATGCGAATGTGCTCGCCTAAGGGATTGCGTCCGGAGAAAAGTTTTTCTCTTGTTTCGGAGCCGATCACGGCGACACGCGCGCGCTGCATCTGGTCTTCGGCGTTGAAAAAGCGGCCTTGGCCGAGGGTGAGTGCACGAATCAAGAAGGTGTTGGAGTATTCGCCATTCACGCTCATGGTGAAGGAGCGTGCGTCATACTGCACGATGGAATCTTTGTTGACGTTGGGAGTGATGTGTGTGATCTGCGGAATGTTGGAGGTGAGGAGATCAACGTCGTCAAGGGTGAAGCGGATCTGGGCTCCAGCCTTTTCGCCTCCAGCCTGCATGGAGGAGCGGCCGGGAACGATGATGAAGAGCTTGGTGCCGAAGTTGGCGAAGATGTTGGCGCAGGCGCGACCAAAGCCGTCTCCATAGGCGAGAAGCATGACGACGGTAGCGATGCCCCAGGCCATGCCGAGCATGGTGAGCGCGGTGCGGCGCCGGTTGTGGCGCATCGCGTCGTAGGACTCCTGGAGCAGGTCTTGCAACATAAAAAGTATATTGGGTAATTTTGTAATCGGGAAATTTCGTAATTTGAAAACTAAAACCGCATGCTACTAGATTGCAAAATTGCCCGATTACCAAATTACTAAACCGATTTCATTCTTGTCTCAGGGCTTCGACCGGTTCCAGCCGGGCGGCTTTGCGAGCGGGATAAAGTCCGGCGGCCACACCGGCGAGGGTCAAGCTGGCGATGGCGAGGATTGCGGTTTTGGGGACAAGCCGCGGGGGGTCAAAACCACCGGGACCGTTGTAGTTGCCGAGGAGCGCCATGAATCCGCCGGCGAGTGCCATGCCGAGCAAGCCGCTGACTAGCGTGAGCAGGATGCCTTCGAAGAAAAAGTGCAACATGATGCTGCGATTGGTCGCGCCGAGAGCTTTGCGAAGACCGATTTCGCGGGTGCGTTCGGTGACGGCGATGAGCATGATGTTGACGACGCCAATGGCTCCGAGGGCGAGAGTGACCATGCCGACCGTGCCTAGAAATTCATCCATGGCGTCGAATATCGTGCCCATCATTTGAGCCTGTTTGACGGTGTCCCACCCTTCGAAGGCATCTTCATCGTGATAATCGAAGTGGTGATTGCGAGCGATAACGCGATGGGCCTCGTCGAGCGCGAGAAGATGCTCGTCAGCGGTGCGCGGCTGAAAGTTGATGGAGGAGATGGCGTCAAATCCTTCTTCGCCGGGAAGTGGGAAGTCGCTGCGCATGACCTGAAACGGAATGTAGGCGCGGGTGTTGGTGGAGTTGTCATCGCCGCGGCCAACGCGCTTGAGGGTGCCGATCACTTCGAAGCGATGGCCGTTGAGAAGAATGAAGGCGCCGATGGAGGGGCGTCCGGGAAAAAGATTGCGGCGCATTTCATCGCCGAGGACGACGACGTCGCGCTTCTGAGTTTCATCGAGGTCGTTGAGGTAGCGTCCCTGGAGAATGGGAAGAAAACGGATGCCGTTGTATTGCGGCTCCGCGCCGGTGAGTTGGCCGCTGGCGCTGGCGAATTCGCTGACGGCATGGACGTCGTTGGTGGCGAGGACGGGAGTGATGGCGCGAATGTGGGGAGACTCTTTGCGGATGTCGAGGTAATCCTGATAGGTCAGTCGGTATTCGCGAGCCGAGTTGATGCTGCCCTGGACGACGGGCGCGCGGCCGGGAAAGATCATCATGATGTTTTCGCCGTACTCGGAAAGTCCGCGCTGGTTGCCGCTGCGGAAGCCTTCACCGAGTCCGACGAGGAGGAGCAGGGAACCGACGCCCCAGGCGATGCCGAACATAGTGAGGAACGAGCGGAGTTTATGCGCCCAGAGGGTGCTGAAGATTTGCGCGAAGACGTCCATCACGATTTGCATGCGGGAAAGGGCTGGCCGTTGGCTCTTAGCTTTTAGCTCTTGGCTTGGACCTAATTGTCTTGACTACACGGCTGCACTACGAAATTCAGCACCGGGAGCGAGTTGTCCAGAGGCCTGTTGGTATCTTTATTGGGTGGCGGGCCCACTTACTCGTCGTTACTAGAATAGCAAGGGGAGCGGGGTGCGGTACACAGGCAAATGAACTGTTGGGTACGTGTTCAGAGGAGAGGGCGGCCGTGCTGCGCACGGCTTGGACGGGCGAGGTAGACCATCGCCACACTCGCCTGTCTCCACAGGATCTACTTAGCAGGCAAGTTGGTCGCGGGTTAGTTTCAGGCCGGTCAGGTTGCCGAGGATGGTTACGGCGATCTGATCGGTGCGGAAGAATTCCTCGGCGGTTTGCTGCAGATCTTCAACGGTGACGGCTTCGATGCGTTCGATCAACTCGTCGAGACTGAAGAAATGGTCGTAATACATTTCCTGCCGTGCGAGATTGGACATGCGGGCGGTCGATGACTCGAGGGAGAGCATCAGGCTGCCTTTGAGCTGATCTTTGGAGCGACGCAATTCTTCGTCGGGAACGGGGATGGTTTTCAGGTTGCGAAATTCTCCGACAACGCTCTCGACGACTTTGATGGCGGATTCGCGCGAGGTTCCGGCGTAGACGCACATGGAGCCAGTGTCGCGGTAGGGGTTGAGATCGCTGTAGATGGAGTAGGCAAGTCCCTGGCGCTCGCGGATGTTTTGGAAGAGGCGCGAGCTCATTCCGCCTCCGAGGAGGGTATTCAGGATGTAGGAGGCATAGCGGCGTTCATGGGCGATGGGATGCGAGGGGACGCCGATGCAAATCTGAACCTGCTCGAGGGATTTCTTGTTGCGCAGATTGATGCGCGAAAAAGTCTTGGGCTGCGGGGAGTGAAGGCCATTCTTCGCGGGCTTCACGTGCTCGAAATGCTTGGCGACGAGGGCAACGAACTGATCGTGATCGAGGTTTCCTGCAGCGCTGACAACCAGATTTGCCGGAGCGAAGTGGTGTCCATAGAAGCGGGAGACCACGGGGCGATCAAACCTCTTTACACTTTCGCGGGTGCCGAGGATCGGAAGACCGAGAGCGTGGTCCTTCCAGAAGCTCTGGGTGAAGATTTCGTGGACTAGGTAGTCGGGATTGTCCTGATCCATTTTGATTTCTTCGAGGATGACGCCGCGTTCGCGCGCTATGTCGGTGGCATCGAAGACGGGATGGAGGACTAGATCGCTCAGGACGTCCATGGCGAGGGGAAGATGTTCGTCTAGCACTTTAATGTTGAAGCAGATGCACTCCTTGGCGGTGAAGGCGTCCATGTTGCCGCCGATGGAGTCGACTTGGCGGGCGATGGCTTCGGCGGAGCGGGTTTCGGTTCCTTTGAAGACCATGTGCTCGATGAAGTGAGAGATGCCGTTCCACTCGGAATCTTCGTCGCGCGAGCCAGTTTTGAGCCAGATGCCGATTGCGACCGAGCGAATGTGAGACATCTGCTCGGTAATGACGGTGAGGCCGTTGGGCAACACCTGTTTACGGATACTGCGAGTTTCTTTAGCCATGAGTGCGTTACCATTTCCTCTTATGAAAGTGGCGATTGCTGTGTACGATGAAATTTCCAGCTATGAAAACATGACCGACGAATATGAATTCCCAGGGCGGGGTGCTATTACTATTCTCCCATAAAATCAAACGCCGCGACGGTAACTAGATTAATAGCGTATTTTGTTATGTTTACATGGATTTCTTAAATGAAATTTGCAAAGAAATAATCGTCTTCGCCCGGTTCGGAAGAGTCTAAAGAGGTAATCGATCCACAGGGAAAATGGAAAATCTGTCTTCCAAACCGTTGTTGGGACTGAACCTGCAGGAACTCGCGGACCTCGCGGCTGCCACCGGACAACCTGCATATCGCGGGCAGCAATTATTTGATGCGATTTACCGGCAAAAGATTGAGGGGCTGGATGAGGTTTCTACTCTGCCCAGGGAGTATCGGGTTCAGTTGGCCGCGAAGGGTTGGACAGTGGGGCTGCCGGCGATTGAGCGGAAGTTTGTGTCCACCGATGGAACGGTGCGGTATCTGATTGAACTGGCCGACGGCGAAACGGTGGAGACGGTATGGATGCCGGACGGGGATGGCGGGGAGGGCGGCGACGGGAGCGAAGCGGGAGACGAGGTTGAAGGAGCGGCGGATCCGGCGAGGCAGGTGGGATGGCGGCGGGCGACGATTTGTGTGTCGAGCCAGGTGGGATGCGCGGTGAATTGCAAGTTTTGCTTTACGGCGCTGCTGGGGGTGAAGCGAAATTTGAGCGCGGGAGAGATCGTGGGGCAGATTGCGGCTGTGCTGCGGGATCAAGGAGTGCAGCCTCCGTTGCAGCGAGTGAATCTCGTCTTCATGGGGATGGGCGAGCCGTTCTTGAACTATGACAATTTCATGAAGTCGGTGCTGCTGCTGGGGGATGGCGTGGGGATTCCCGAGGCGCGGATGACGGTATCAACGGCGGGAATTATTCCGCGGATCTACGATTTTGGGCAAGAGGCAGTGCGTCCCAAGCTGGCGATTTCGCTGAACGGGTCGAATGACAAGCTGCGCAGCGAAGTGATGCCGTTGAACCGGAAGTGGAATTTAGCGGAGTTGATGAAGGCGGCGCGGGAGTTTCCGCTGCGCGCGCGGGAACGGTTGACATTTGAGTACGTGCTGCTGGCCGGGGTGAATGATGCGGCGGAGCAGGCGCGCGAGGTTGCGGAACTCGTGCGGGGAATCCGGGCGAAAGTGAATTTGATCGCGTTGAATCCAGGGACGGAGCTGCCGTATCGAACTCCGGAACAAGAACGGGTGCTGGCGTTCCAACGGATTCTGATGGGAGCAGGGGTACCGACATTTGTCAGGAGGCCGCGCGGGCGGGATATTTTTGCGGCGTGTGGACAATTGAAGCGGACGACGCTGGTGGAATTGACGTCGTGAACGATGCCGGCACCGCAGTCTACACACTGACACGCAGCGCTTGCAAGACCCAGGTTAGTGCCCTGAAGAACGGGAACGAACCTGGGGTACCAATCTTTCAGGCTTGCGCCGCGAACAAGGAATCGAAAAGCGCCTAGGTGCCGCTGCGAGCGGTGCGGTGGGAGGCGTTGAATCCGGGGCGAGCGATGACGCTGCTGGCGAGTTGAAGTTCCATGCGGAAGGCGGGGCGGACGAAAGAGGAGGTTTGCAAAAGACGTCCGCCATGTTCGTCGACGATGCGGCAGCAGGCGCTGAGGGAGAGGGTGGAGGGTTTGTTCTCGCCTCCGGAGTTTAACAGCGATGGAAACAAGAGGGCGGGGGCGGCAGGATCGTTGCCGTCGCCGGCGGAGTCGTTGGAAGAGAAGTCGACGAAAACGAGTTTGTCTTGCGTGTGAGTACGGACAAAGAGAGCAGAACGAATTTCGCGATCGAGATGACCGCTAATCTGGGATGCGAGATGCATGCAGACGTGAAGAATCTGGTTGGAGTCGGCGAGAACGAGCGGAAGCGACGGGGTGAGACTGAGACGGATGGTACAGGACTCGGCTTCGAGTTGGGGAGCCAGCAGGCGCACGGCGGTTTGCAGGACGGAGTTGATGTCGACGGGCGCAAGATTGGCCGGAGCCTGACGGGCGAAGGTCAGCAAACTGGCGACGAGGGTAGTGGTGCGGCGAACTTGCTCGCTGATTTGTGCGGCCTGGAATTGTTCTTCGGGCTGCAACTCGGAGGCGCTGAGTAGTTCTGAATATCCGAGCATGGCGGTTAAAGGATTATTGATCTCGTGGGCGGCTCCGCCCACTAACTGTCCAAGAGAGGCCAATTTTTCAGATTGGATGAGTTTTTCCTGTAGAGCTTTGAGGTCGTCAAACGAGCGGCGTGATTTTTCGAGGAAGAGAGATAACTCGTCGCGGAGCAGGCGCTGGCGCCAGAAAACTATAACGCCCATCACGACCATCGCCAGCAGGCTTACAGTGATCCGGAAGGCTTTGACGGACGGTGGAAGGGACGGATCGAGTTCGGATCGAAGGGCAGTCCAGAGCAGGCTGAAGAGGGCGAGCATGCTGAGACGGGTGATCCACACGCCGAGCAAGGGCTGCGAAGGTTTGGAGTCGGAAAGATCGAGGCGCGAGGCGAGCAAGGGAACGAGTGCGATCCAAGCCATAGAGATGGCGAGGGGGATGTCATAGATGCTGCCGCTGTAGTACATCTTGCGACCGATAGCCCAGTTGGCAACGTAGGAACTGGAGGCGTAAAGGGCGCTGGCGCCGAGCAACTGCCCGTAAAGCTGGCGCCATCCGCCGTGAGCTGTGTAGGCGAGGATGGCGAGAGCTATCAGCAGGACGAGTTTCTCAGTGAGGTAGGTGAGATTGAAATTCGTGTTGTAGATGGCTCCGTCGACGTGCACGGTCTGCCAGGGGATCACGGCGTAGACGTAGATGAAGACCCACCAGGTAAGGAGCAGGGCAAAATCGAGCATGCGGATGCGTTCGTCGCGTTCGTCTTCGCGGAGATGCGGAAGGACGGCGAGAGCGGCCATCATGGGCACGAGATGCAGGAATAAAACGATGTCGCCGAGAAAGGGATCGGGAACATCGACACGCTTGAAGACTTCGAAGTAATTCCACATTCCCTGATAAGTGAGCCAGAAGAACATACCGACGCTCATGAGGATCCAGAAGAGCCGGGTGTGGAGACTGGGACTGCGGGAACGGGAGATGTTGGGGAGGAAGGAAGCGGTGGCGACGATAAGCAGGCTTCCCTGGATGAGGTCGTTGGCGATGGTAAGGGCGGTTCCCCGGGACATGACCAGAGCGACAGCGACCTGGGCTAAAACCAGGGTGACCAAAAGATAGACCAAGATTTTGGTGCGTCCGCCCAAGGCAAGTAACTCCCGAACCATTCTAGACTGCGTCCAGAAAGGAGGCCTGGTTACTTCAGTAACCAATGCGGTGCGAAACTGGGAAACGGAAGTCAAATCGAGAAGCGGATGGAGTTTAACTGGGATTCCCTTTAGAATGAGGCACTCTACTTTGTAAGGCAAGTTTGTAAGGCGAACGCTAACGGCGAGATAGACATTGTCTTGGACCATCCCCCGATATCGAGACTTGTGGCGCTTTCGGGCGCCGCTGAGTGCCGGTGAAATACGACGGACGGAGCGCTGGCTGGCGACGGCGCGAGTCGCGCTGACCATTGCGGCAGAACTCACGTTGTGGATGGAGCCGGCACGGCGGTTTACCTATTCACGTTGGCTGTACTGGATGCTAACGGTTTATCTCGTGCACGCCGTGGTGGTAATGTTTCTGGTGCGGTTCCGGCCGCGCTCGACGAGGGCGTTTCGGCTGGTGGTGCACGCGCTAGACATTTTGTGGCCGGTATTGATTTCGATGTTTGCGCCGGCGCAACAAGGTCCGTTTTTTCTCTTCTTCGTTTTTGTTATGGCGGCCGCGGCGTACCGCTGGGGCTTATGGGAAACGGTCGGGACCGCTGTCGTCGCCGCGTTGTTGCTGTGGACAGGGGCGTTTGCGGTCCGCGAAGGATTAGAAACGGCGGCCGATCATTGGCTGCACCTCATGCACCTGCCGCGGCTCGGTGTGAGCGTGCATGAGATGGACCTGCAACAGCTCTTCATGAGTTCGGTCTATCTGATCGTGCCTGGCTTTTTGCTCGGCTACATGTCCGAAAACCAGAACAAGATTCGGGCCGAACGCGCTGTCATTACGCGCGTCCTCAGTTCGACGCGGGTGGAAGCGGGCCTGACCGGAACGATGCAGCAGATTCTGGGAGAGGTGATGAGCATTTACGGCTCGCCCCGCATTGTGAGCGCCTCGCAGGAAGCTCACAGTTATCGAGTGTTTCTCGCCGAGATCAAACGACGGAGCGATGGGCATGGCAATGAGGAACTGCGCTGGCGCGAGGCAATGCCGGAAACAGAAAAAGTGTATTTATTCGACTCTCCTGCGGATGCAATTTACGCGTCGTGCAGCGGGACTGGTTTTCGCAGCGTGTTGCTCAGACGCGATGGCGAGCGTCTTCGTGATGCGGACACGGAATTTCTAAAGGCGTTAACCACACTGGAGAAATGTGACGTTGTGGTTTCCGTCGCGCTGGCTTTTGGCAGCGAGTGGACGGGCCGGGTGTTTCTGTTCGATCCGACACTGATGGGTGATCCGGAAGAGGAGCTGCGATTCCTGCAGGAATTCGCGCAACAGGTGGGTCCGGCGATTTACAACGTTTACCTGATGCGGCGCCTGCGCGAGCGCGCTGGGGCGCTGGAGCGAGCACGTTTTGCGAGGGAACTGCATGACGGAGCGATTCAATCGCTGATCGCGGTCGAGATGCAATTGGACGTTCTGCGGCGCCAGTCGGGCACGCAAGCGCCGGTGGTGAACTCGGAACTGGGGCGGATTCAGAAACTTTTGCGCGAGGAAGTTCTGAAGCTGCGCGAATTGATGCAGGCGATGAAATCGTTTGAGGTCAATGCGGAACGGCTGCTCGCTTTTATCACGGATACCGTGGAACGGTTTCGGCGGGAGACAGGAATTGCTGCCGAGTTTGTCAGCGAGTTGCAACGCGTCGATCTGGCGCAGAAGGGATGCCGTGAACTGGCTCGAATTGTGCAGGAGAGCCTGGTGAATGTGCGCAAACACAGCGGCGCACACAATGTCCTGGTGCGACTGGCGCAGCGCAACGGGAACTTGCAGTTGACTGTAGAGGACGACGGCAAGGGGTTTTCATTCGCAGGGAAGTTAACCGACGCGGAACTCGAAACAACAGGAAAGGGTCCGGCCGTGATTCGGGAACGAGTGCGTCTATTGGAGGGCGAACTCACGATAGAATCGACACCGGGTCACGGCGCACGGCTGGAGGTTCGAATTCCGCCGGCGGGCAAGCCCAATCATGAACCGGCCAATCACGGATAGACCGGGCGCGGAGCGAGCGGGATGGACCGCTTGAACAGCAACAAGAAAATTATGGACAAACGAAGCCAGCCTATACGCATTGTGATTGCGGATGACCATCCTATTTTTCGCGACGGTTTGAGACGCCTGCTCGAATCGGAAGGCGAGATGAAAGTAATCGGAGAAGCGTGCGACGGTGCCGAAGCGGTCAAACTGGCGACGGAGATGAAGCCGGATGTGCTGTTACTTGATTTGGCGATGCCGCGCCACACTGGATTGGACGCGCTGCGCGATTTGAACACGAATGCCGGCGCTGCGAGTGCGGTGCGCATTATCCTGCTGACCGCGGCGGTGGAGAAAAAGCAAGTTGTCGAAGCGCTGCAATTAGGAGCGAGAGGCGTGGTGTTGAAGGATTCCGCGACCCAGTTATTGCTGAAGAGCATTCACGCGGTGATGGCGGGAGAATACTGGGTAGGGCGGGATAGTGTCTCGAATCTGGTGCAATACCTGCGCAATCTGATGCAGAGCACGAATGAGGAATCGAAACAGAAGAAGTTCGGGCTGACGCCGCGCGAACTGGAGATTGTGTCCGCCGTGGTGGCGGGCTACGCGAATCGTGAAATCGCGGAATATTTCAAGATCAGCGAGGATACGGTAAAGCACCATCTGAGCAACATTTTTGACAAACTTGGGGTTTCGACACGATTGGAACTCGCACTTTTTGCGGTGAACCAAGGCCTTCCGCTGAAGACAATTGTTTAATAAAGCTATTGTAATGAGCAATTTGAGTGTTATTTTTGCGTATGGCACGAAAGTGCCATGTGAGGTCACTGGAGTGCCATTGGGTACAGGTTAAATTCACGATAACTTTACAAACATTACGACGGCGAACTATATCCCCTGAACAACGTTTCGAAAAAAGGGCGCGCCATCGAATTAGGGGCAAATATGATTCAAAAGATTCGTCAGTTGTGTAACGAGGAGAGCGGTCAAGACGTTGCCGAATATGCGGTGATGCTGGCTGTGATCCTCGTAATCGTAATTGGCACGGTCCGTTTGATTGGCGGCAACGCGAATAACGTGTTCTCGTCGGTCGGCAGTCAGATGTCGCAGTAGCTCGCGAACTGGCCGGTGTCATTTGGCAGCGGCCCTCCCAGCAGTATTCCGCTTGATTCTCTCCGTCTAGATCCCCGAAACGAAACTTGGTGTTTGTCTTGCTCTGCGTCCATCGTTATTGTGCGCCGCCGTTCACTGAAATGGGGGCGGAACGAAGCGCTCCAGATTTCGCCTTGGGCGCGGAGATGCCAACGGTTTCCGCGAAACCGGTTCCTGGACGGGCGACAACCGACCTAACGTCCTGAAGGAGTTGCGACGGGCATAGGTGCTGTTTTTTCCGGGCCATTCGTGCTGAGGCGGGTAAGGAACGGGAAGAAGGGCGTGACCTCAAACGGCATTTTTTCCGCAGCCGTTGTAATGGCGACGGGTTTGGTCTTGATCAGTTCGAGTTGATCGCTCCAAGGATCGATCTTTACTCGGCCACCGAGAGGAAGGGCTGCGATCTGGTCAGCCTTCTTCGGATCGAACTGCGGCGACGAGGTCATCAGCGAAGACATACGAGTGGCATCGCCGTTGAGGAGACTGTCGCCGAGATGCGCGCGGATCAAATTCTTTAAGGCGGGAGCCCTCGCCTGCACGGCTTTCAAGAACAATCCTGCATTACCGAGTTTGTCTTTGTAGGGAGAGTTGTTGAGTAGCTCGATGGCTTTCTTGTCGGCGGCTTCTTCTTCTGCCTTGTCACGCGCGAAGTCCATGCGCTCGAAGGTGCGCTCGTCGGGGAAGAACATGCGATCGTTGAAGGCGAGCTTGGTATTGAGATGATGACCGAGGACGATGTGTGCCAGTTCGTGGGTCAGGATCATCGCGAGGGCAGCTTCGTCGGGAAGCACGTCAATCATGCCGCGGCTGACGACGATGGTGTGGCCGATGGTGAATGATTCGAGCGGCGTGGTCATCAAAACGCGACAGTGGACATCCGGTTGGATATCGAGGTTGTTGGTGACCATCATGTTATTGACGACGGTCTGAAGAACTTTGTCGATTTCGCCTTCGGGTGCGAGCAGGCCGATCTGCTGCAAACGGTCGAGCACGTTGATCTCGGCCTGACGTTCCCACTGGCGCTGCGCCTCGATGGGCGATGCGTCTTGCGCTTTCTGACTCTGATCTTGTACAGACTGGGGCGCGTCGACAGTGATCTCTGTAAATTCTGAGTTTCGCCGAAGATCTTTCAGGTTATATCCCCAAAGACGGGTCTGGGCTTTGTAGTCGAGGGTTTGGCCGAGGCGATATTTGAGGTCGGATTCCTCGGAATAAATCAGAGATGGCAGCCACACGCCAGGGCGGAGGTTGGCGCGCCAACTGTCGAAGTGCAAGTAGTAACTGGCGCGAGGATGAGGATAATAAGTGCCGTTGAAGCGGACAATGTTGTAGTCCTGATCTTCGATCCAAATGCGGCCCAGGAAGCGTCCCTTGCCGGCATCTTTTTTGGGGGCAACGTCCATGACGATGCACTTCACTTCGCCGAGAAACTCGCGGCGAACGAAAGTGAAGTCGTAATACTTGCGCTGAAAATCCTCATCGAGCACGACCATCTGGGCAAAGCCCAGCGGCAGAAACTTCATGGAATAGACATTGCTCAACTTGCTGATCATGCGCTTGCCGAGGCCGGAGGTAGTGGGCGAGGAGAAGGTGCGGTCATCGGTACCGGCACTCATATCCAGGCGGCCGAGGAAGTAGACATCGCTAACCGGGGCAGGAGCGCCAAGTTCTTTATCTTCCTTCAGATTCTGCAGGTAAGTTTCTACGAGGGGATGGAGTTGTTTCATCTGCGCCATGAAGAAATGCTCGCGCTCGATGGAACGGTCGATAACCTGGTCGAAGCTGGCGGCGGCGGCAGAAGCCTGTTGGACGGCGGTGTCTCGCGTGGAAAGCTTCGGATCGGGAGCGGGCGAAGGGGCCGTGGTTGAAGCGGGAGGCGGAGTGGGGGCCTGCGCAGTGGTCGCGGGCACGGTCTGATCAGGCGTAGTCTGCGCGGAAACAGACGTAAGTCCGCAGACCAGGGAGAGCGTAAGAACAGCCAATGCCAGAGGGAAGCGCAACATTTGGGTTTGTTTCATTCTACCTGTGATGCGTGATGAATGCTTACAAGTAAATGATGAGTACCTTACGACGCCAATTGAAACTCGATGTGCAGAACTGCCTCAAAGTCGGCGGGCTGCCCGTCTTTCTGGGCGGGCTTGAACTGAATTTTCTCCGCGGCGTGAACTGCGGATTCGTCCAATCCGTGACCAAGGCCACGCATAACTTTAACGATGCGAATCTGCCCGTTGGCGGTAAAGACGACATCGAGCAGAACTTCGCCTTCAATCTTAAGCTGTCGGCCCTCATCCGTGTAGATAGGGCGTGGCTTGAATGTTATCTCTACAGGTAACGTCTTGACGGTCAAGGCGACGGACTTGGCTTTGGGTTGGGACGCGACAACGTCGGCGTCTCCGAAAGCTCCTTGGCGAACGGCGCCACGGGCACCGGAAATCCCGGAACTGTTGCCGGTGGCGACACCGCTGCCAAAACCAGTGCTGGCCACTACGCCACGAGCGCCGTGCGAGCCACCAGTACCGTTGCCGGAACCGGGTCCGTAAGGCAAATCGATTGAGCCAGCCTGCGCGATGGTTACGGCATGACCGTGCGGATCGGAAGCGGGAACGCCGTTTGGATCACCGAAACCGCCGGTCTGAACTTTGGCGGGAGCGGCCGCCATGGTTGGGGTGGCGGAGCTTCCAGTGGAAAATACATTTGTCTTCACCGGAGGCCGCGGAATGACGGGCTGAGCATCGGGCAAGAGTTCTTTTTTCGCGGCCAGCGTGACCTTGGGAGCTTGCTCTTCGGGAACGGGCGGCTTCTTCTGCACGAGTTCGGCGGGAACACGCATGGCTTCAGGGCGCGGCGTTACAGGCTCCGTAATTTTTGGAGTGGGTAGAGAAAAGTGTCTTACCGGCGCGGGTGCCTGCGGAATTGGTGGAGGCGTGCTGACCAGGCTAACGAAGTGGTAGTCGTGAACGGGAAGCACAAGGACGTCGGGATAAGCGACGGCGATGATGATGAAGAAAGCCACCACCACGGACTGGACGCCGTAGCTGAGAACGAACCGCTCCCAACGAGTACGAGGCTCGGGAAGTAGACCTAGGGTCAAATCCATGTTTGCCACCTCATTAAGCGACTTGCTTAGTGTCAGCGAGAAGAAGGGATTCGTCGGACAGCACGTTTAAGAGTCCCGGGAGACGGGCTGAAAGACGATACTTCTGTTCTGTAGAGTGCACGCCGAAGGCCATTTTCGGCGAAGGTTCCACCTACATAAGATGCTGTTAAGCGGTCACTTACATGGGGAAAATTGGATTTTAACAGATCAGAACAAGTGATCTGCAAGGTTTTTCCTACTTGGGCAGGAGAAAATTTTAGAGGAAACTGGAAGATTTTGCATTCGGGCAGGGTAAAGTTCCTGGGAGGGTCGGGCCAGCGCTAATGCGTTCAGGCAGGTGCAAGTCGGATGTTTCGTTTTAAATGTCCGGCTTGGATAAAGACCAGATCGTGCTGCAGGGCTACTCGTCGTCGGCGTCGTCTAGCTTGATGCGCAGCGACTTGAGAAACTTGAGATCCTGATCGCTGATTTTGAGTTCGGCGTTGGTGCTGAGGGTGGAGACGAGAGAGGTTTTATCGGTGCTGTGCTCTCCCTGCTTGCTGACGCCGATGGTGGCTTCGAGGACTAAGAAAATGTCGTAGCCGCCCTCCTTGATGCGAGACACAACTTCGGCGATCTGTTCGGAGTCGGAAAGAGACTCGTTAATCGCTTCCCCAAGCTCTTTCATTAATTGGTTCAGTTGCTGATCCACGAACCCCCCTCGAATCGGACGCCGCTGATGGGCAAAATCACAAACAGGTGTGAGTTAACCTCTCGTCATTGTACGCCGGGCCGCTGCTAAAATCGAATCGTGCGGGATTTCGTGGTGCGGCGGCCAGAGCGCTAACCGCGAAGGTCACGAAGAGCACACGAAGGACAAATTGTGAGCCAAGACGGGCATTCGATCTTGTGTGTGGGATTGCGAGGATGGATTAGGAGCGGACGGTGACAGGTTTATTCAACGGGGAAGCGGTGGCGAAAATCAGGCGGTATTACCGTGCGGCGATCCAGATGGTGGAGAGCAACCGGACGGGGCGGGCGATGTTTGCCGGATTTCGAGCCACGACGCGATCGTTCGGAAAGGTACTGCATCAACTTTGGCTGGAGGTGACGGGGTTCACTTTTCTCGCGATCGCTGTAATCGGAGGGCTTGCGGGGATGCGCGAGTACGGGAAATACCAGTCCGGGCATGCGAATGGGCCGGGGCGGCTGTTGCTGGCAGTGTGTTTCACCGTGACGTTTGCGTGGTTTGGAGCGACTTCGTTTTGGCGGTTGAAACGGAGAGCGAAGGGCTGAGAGAATCGTGTTTCGCGTCTGCGGTGCGATTCAGATTGTGGGCTGGAGTGCCTGGCAGAATTTATCGGATGGACGAGGTCGGCGGCTAGGAAGCGGGTTTGTAGTCGCAGGCGGACCGGCACGCTTCGCAGTACAAGAGGCCATCCGTGCAGAGACGGACGTTGAGTTGGGACTGGCAGAAGACGCAGAATTTTTCGCAGGAGCAGCGATCTTCCGACTGCTCACACTGCGCGCAAACGACTTGACTTGCCGGTTTCGAGGACATGGATCGAGTGTAGTTCGGGGGCAGCGGGTAAGAAACATAACGGAAGTCACCGGAGGGCCGCGCGCGTGCGTCGCGAGGCAACACTCAAGCGACAACCACTAAGGGCACGGCGGTACACGAAGGTAAAACCTTAGGGGCGAAGGGCTGGGTGCTGTTCGCGTTCCTAATGATTGAGATCATGGTGGGTGGTTATTTGGGAAGCGCAAAGAAAACGAACTCGCTGGGGTGGAGATTCGAGGGCTCAGACCGGGATCTTGCGTTTATGCTAAGTTAAACAGTTCCAGATTGAGGCAGCCCAGCCACTGCCGCAGAGATTGAGCCGAGGTTCCGCTTGTCTGTCGTCGAGACCGTACCCGCTGTTCCAAATCGTGTTCGCAAGACTCCATTGAATGCCGTCCATCGCGAGATGGGCGCGAAGATGGTGGATTTCAACGGCTGGGATATGCCGGTGGAATATCCGGCGTCGATTGGTTGCGGGATCGTCAACGAGCACATGGCGGTGCGGACGGGCGTGGGCATTTTTGATGTCAGCCACATGGGCGACATTCGGCTTGCTGGCCGCGAGGCGCTGGCGGCGGTGCAGCATCTCTCGATGAATGACGCGTCGCGGTTGGCGATTGGGCAGGCGCAGTATTCGGCGTTGCTGTATCTGCAGGGGACGTTTGTCGATGATGTGATCGTGCATCGGCTTGCGGACGATGAGTATCTACTGGTGATCAATGCGGGCACGCGGGAGAAAGATTTCAGCTGGGTGCGCGACAACACGCGGCAGTTTGATTGCGCGGTCGAAGATCTTTCCGATCAGTTCACTCAGATTGCGATTCAGGGTCCGAAGGGCGTGGATTTGCTCCAGAAATTGACCGACGCCGATTTGAGTACGGTGAAATTTTACTGGGTGACGCGGGGGACGCTGTGCGGGCTTCCAAATATCCTGATCGGACGGACGGGGTACACGGCGGAAGACGGATTTGAAATTTATATTCCATCGGACGAGAAGATCAGCGCGCACGTCTGGTACGAGATTCTTGAGGCGGGCAAAGAGTTTGGTGTTCTCCCTTGTGGATTGGGGGCGCGCAACACGCTTCGGCTGGAAGGCAGCCTATCGCTTTATGGGCACGAAATTTCAGACACGATCAATGTGTGGGAAGCGGGGCTGAGCCGTTTTTGCAAGATGGAGAAGTCCGACTTTCTGGGACGTGCGGCGCTGGAAAAAGCCAAGGCCGCGGGGCTGACGAAAACGCTGGTCGGACTCGAGATGGTGGAACGCGGCATCGCACGCGAAGGGTACAAGGTGCTGGACGATGCGGGAAATGAGATTGGGTATGTGACAAGTGGTTCGCCGGCGCCCTTCCTGAAGAAGAATATTGCGATGGCTTATGTGCCGCCGGCGCAGAGCGCGATTGGGAATCGAGTGAAAGTTGAGATTCGGGGATCGGGAGTGGTGGCGCAGATTGTTCCGCTGCCGTTTTATAAGCGGCCGAAAAAAGCTTGAACCACGAAGGGCCACGAAGGACGACCGAGAGGGATGAGTCTGGTTTGGCATTGGATTCTCGAACCAGAAGATTGCACCATGAAGGGCGCTAAGGACCACTAAGGAAAACCTTGAACTGAGAACGAGGAGCGAGAGCTGAACATGTCTTATCCAACGGACCGGAAATATACGAAAGAGCACGAGTGGATCACGCCGGATGGCACGATTGGGATCACGGTGCATGCGCAGGATTCGCTCGGTGACATCGTGTTCGTCGATCTACCCAAGCCGGGCACGGAAATCAGCGCAGGCAAAACTTTCGGCACGGTCGAGTCGGTCAAGGCCGTCTCGGATTTGTACGCTCCGGTGTCGGGGACGGTGACCGAGGCAAACGAGGCCTTGGCGACGGCGCCCGAGCAAGTGAATAAGGATGCGCATGCTTCGTGGATGGTGAAGGTCAAGATCAAGGATCCGGCGGAACTGAACGCGCTGCTGTCGGCGGAAGATTACGAAAAATTCGTGAACGAAGAGGCGGGACGCTAGACAGAGGTAAGGTTCGATTGCAGAGGTTAAGACCCTGGTTGTCCAGGACTGGGGAGTATTTTTATTTCTGCATTCTAACCTCTGGCTTCTAACCTCTGTAGTCCGACAATCTTTTTTGCTCCTGCTACATCCAATAGAGTTCCAACATTTCTTATGAGATATCTTCCTAAGTCTCCCACGGATCGCGCCGCTATGTTGCAGGCGATCGGGATCCGCTCCGTTGATGAGCTTTTCGCGCCGATTCCGGCGGAATATCGCCTGAAGAACGACCTCTCGATTCCCCGCCAGATGGCCGAGTCGGAAATTGTCGACTGGTTCAAACAGCGCGCCAAAGAAAATGGCGAAGGCTACACGAGCTTTCTGGGCGCGGGAGCTTATTTTCACTACCGTCCGGTCGTTATCGATGCGCTGGTACAGCGCGGCGAGTTTCTGACGGCGTACACGCCGTATCAGGCGGAGTTTGCGCAGGGAACTCTGCAGGCCATCTTTGAGTTCCAGACGATGATTTCGGAACTTACGGGCATGGATCTGGCGAATGCGTCGATGTATGACGGGTCGACGGGCGCGGCGGAAGCGGTGATGATGGCGGTTCGTGTGACGGGGCGGCAAACGGCGGTGATCGCTCGCAACCTGCATCCCGAGTATCGCGAGGTGCTGAATACGTACGCGACGCATCAGGAGATTCCGCAGAAGCTGGTTTCGTTTACGGCGTCGGGCACGGTGGATTTGAAAGAACTTGAGAGGGCGGTGGACGCCGATACGGCGTGCGTGCTGATTCAGTCTCCTAATTTCTTTGGGACGATTGAGGATGTCGAAGCGATTGCGGAGATTGCGCATAAACGAGGCGCGCTGCTGATTGTTTCGATTGCGGAAGCGGCGTCGCTGGGAATCGTTGAGCCTCCGCGACAAGCAGATATTGTGGCGATGGAAGCGCAGTCGTTTGGCGTGCCGCTGGGATTTGGCGGTCCTTATTGCGGAGTGCTGGCGACGAAAGAGAAGTTTGTGCGGCAGATGCCGGGACGGCTCGCTGGCCAGACGACGGATAAAAACGGCAAGCGCGGATTTGTGCTGACGCTGGCGACGCGCGAACAACATATACGGCGCGAGAAGGCGACCTCGAATATCTGCACGAACCAGGCGTTGGTGGCGCTGATGGTTAGTATTTTTATGACCGTGTATGGAAAAGTCGGGCTGCGGGAACTGGCGAAGCAGAATCTGGCGAAGACGGTCTACGCGGCCGATCAATTCAGCAAACATGCGAAGGTGCTGTTTGCGGGGGCTCCGCGATTCAATGAGTTTGTGGTGCAGACGAGCGAAGATCCTTACGCGATCAATTCGCGGTTGCTGGGACACAAGATCGTGGGAGGCTGCCGCTGAAGAAGTTCTATCCCGAACTGGGAAATGCGGCGCTGTGGTGCTGCACCGAATTGACTACTCGCTCGATGATCGATACCGCAGTGGGATTGGTGGCGGAGAGCGAACGATCAGTGCGGACAATGAAAGATGTTGAGCCCGAAGAGGTGGCGCGATGACAACCAAGCACATGACTCGCAAAGCGACGCGCCACATCAGTCAGAACGAGGGATTGATTTTCGAGAAATCGTCTCCGGGGAAGGCGGCTTGGAAGCTGCCGCCGCTGGACGTCCCTGAAGTGGATACGGCGAAGTTGTTGGGGAAATCAAGAGCGCAAGGATCTCGGAAATATGCCGGAGGTTAGCGAGATTGAGATCATCCGGCATTTCACGCGGCTCTCGACGTGGAATTACGCGATCGATCTGGGGATGTATCCGCTCGGTTCCTGCACGATGAAGTACAACCCGCGGGTAAACGAGTTTGTGGCGCGTGTGGAAGGGCTGGCCAACGGACATCCGTATCAGGCGGAGAAGATTTCGCAGGGCGCGCTGCGCATTATGAAGACGCTGAGCGACTGCCTGCTCGAGATCACGGGCATGGATGCGATTACGTTGCAGCCGGCGGCGGGCGCGCAAGGTGAACTGACGGGATTGCTGATGGTGCGCGCGTACCACGAGGCGCAGGGCAATGCGCGCAAGAAAGTTCTCATTCCTGACTCGGCGCATGGCACGAATCCCGCGACCGCGGCGACGGTTGGCTACGCGGTGGAAAATTTGAAGTCGAACGAACGCGGCATGGTGGATGTCGCGGCGCTAGCGGCGCAGATGAACGAAGATGTCGCGGCGCTGATGGTTACCAATCCGAATACGCTCGGCGTCTTCGAGCAGGAGATTCACAAGATCGCCGACCTGCTGCATGAAAAGGGCGGGCTGCTCTACATGGACGGCGCCAACATGAATGCGCTGGTGGCGAAGGCGCGTCCTGGAGATTTCGGCGTGGATGTGATGCACCTGAATCTGCACAAGACGTTCTCGACGCCACATGGTGGAGGCGGACCGGGATCGGGTCCCGTGGCGGTGAAGAAGATGCTGGCGCCGTTCCTGCCGACTCCAGTGGTCATCACGAAGGCCGATGGGACGCTGGGTTTTGAATACAACCGTCCGCAATCGGTGGGGCGCGTGCGGGCGTTCTACGGAAACTTTGGAATGTTCATTCGCGCGTTGGCTTACATTTTTGCGAACGGTCCCGAGGGTTTGCGCGAGACGACAGAAGACGCGGTCTTGAACGCGAATTACATTCGCAAAGGCTTGGAAGGCACGTTTGATCTACCGTACGATACGCCGTCGATGCATGAAGTGGTTTTCAGCGACAAGCTGCAATCGAAAAAAGGCGTGAAGACGATGGACCTGGCGAAGCGGTTGATCGATTACGGGTTCCATCCGTATACGACCGCGTTTCCGCTCATTGTGCCGGGAGCGCTGATGATCGAACCGACGGAGAGCGAACCTTTAGAAGAATTGGACCTGTTCATCGAAGCGATGAAGTCGATTGCGGAGGAAGTAGAAGAAGATCCGCAGTATGTGATGGACGCTCCGCATAATACGCGGATTTCGCGACTCGATGAGACGGCGGCGGCGCGCAAACCGGTGTTGCGCTGGAAGCCGGAGACTTCAGTCCTGTAAAAGCAAACTAATCTGCTCAAGTGTCATCTAAGGCGCTGACATTGGTTTGTCCTTCGAGCGATAAGGAGATCGCACCATGAAAGGGTACGGCGGGTCTAGGTTCAGTTTCTCCTCCGTTCTGATGGTCGCTTTCGGCTGTCTGCTGGCTATCGCGGGGGCGCAGACTCGATCGGGGATCGTTGGGGATTGGGAAGGAACTCTCGATCCCGGTGCGCAGCCGAAGAAGCGGATTGTGGTGCACATCGAGGCCGCGCAGGATGGCAGTTTAAGCGGAACGATTGACTATCCGGACCAGGACACCTCGGGCATTACCATCACGGCCATTACCTACAGAGAACATGCGCTGCATTTTGAAAGCAGCAGTATTCCGGCTTTGTATGAGGGCACCATGAATGAGCAGCATACGCAGCTCACGGGCACATGGAAGCAAGGCGCGACGCCGCTGAGTCTGGTGCTGAAGCGCACTCCCTAATCAGGAGGTCCGCACTTTCCTGCGCATTTTCCCAGAAGTCTAACTGTTCAACCGTCGACTGCGGATGGTCAAAGCGCTCGCCTTGTTAGAATCACGTGAGTCTATTTCCATGCCTGAGGATGCGGCCGGCGAGGCCCACGCTCGCCAACTCGCTGAACATCACTATTACGCCGCGCTTGATTTGGTGCTGGAGGGACAGCACGATCAAGCGGTGGAAGAGTACCGTCATGCGGTAGAGGCGGATCCGAAGTTTACGGATGCGCTGCACGGGCTGAGCCGGGCGCTTCAAGATCTGAGCCGATTTGACGAGGCCATTGAAGTGTCGAAGCAGATTTCGGAGATTGATCCTGACGATATCCTGGCGCATACGAGCCTTTCGATTCTGTATCAGAAGAAGGGTATGGTACCGGAGGCGGAGGCGGAGGGGAACAAGGCGCGAGTGTTGGGGTGGAAGGCGCAGTTGAAGAAGGGGAGTGGCTAGGCGGCGGCTGGCGTTCAGGAAGCCATCGTCCATATTGGTGCAGACCAGGAACTTAGTTCACGGTTGTGATCGATTGGGTTGCGTCCGATCTTGGACGCGGCCCAGCAACGGACGAATTCAATTCGCCCACGATCCCTCGGCAATCTTGATTGGCAAGACGGTCGAGGGATCGTTGGCTGACAAGTTGGCACTCGCTTCCGGCGCCCTAGAACTTTAGCTTTAGAGCGAACTGAAACAGACGCGGATTACCCACAGTTGAGTTGACGACACCGAAAGAACTCAAATTGGGTTGCAGTTGGCCGTTGACGTAGCCGGTAGCGATGTCACTGTTGGGCGTCCCAAACTGGGCGTGGTTAAAGAGATTGAAGATTTCCGTGCGGAAATCCAATCCGACTCTCTCCGTGACGCGGAACGTTTTAATGATGGAGAAATCTGTATTGACATAATCGGGGCCATTGACCGGGGCGCGGTTCGCGGTGCCCAATTCTCCCGGCAGCGCCGCCTCGAAGGCACAGGGATTAAACCAATAGCCAGTGCCAGCCGTGTGTAAAGTCGTGGGCGCTGTGCAACCCGGGTTTGCAGCGACCGGCCCGGCCTTGTTCGGATCACCCACGATGTCAGGGCGATTCCAATTCGAAGCATTATCTTGGAAGAAGACGCCGGACTGGTTGTTGCTGTTGATGACGAAAACGGGGAAGCCGGAAGTGAGCTTCTCAATCAAGGTCACCTGCCAATTTCCGAGGGCCGCGTCAACGGGAGTGCTCCAGTTACCGCCGAACGCCTTGCCTTTTCCGAAGGGCAAGTCGTAGATCACGCTGGCGGTGAACTGGTGATTGAGATTGATCTGCGATAGAGCCCAGTCGGACTTGCTGGCTCCTGGCAGGGGCCAGTAAGTTGCGCTCACGTCTGTGCCGACATTGTCGGAAAGACCGGAATCATAGGTGCGAGAATATGTGTAGCCCAAGAGAGCATAGAGACCGTGGCGCGCACTCTTGGTCTCAGCCTTAAGTTGCAACGAGTTGTAGTGAGTTCGCCCTCCATCCGTGGTGTTCGAAATATAACCGAAGGGGTAGAGGGGCGTGGTTGGCCCTCCACAGCCCAGATTGTAACCCGTGGCCACCCCGCACGCTGTGGGAGAAGTAACGTTCAAGTTCAGACCATCGAAGAGAATATGGGATCCACGCGACCCGGCGTACCCCGCTGTTAGGACCACGTTTGCCGGCAACTGATGTTCGACATTGAAGTTGAACTGCTGCACCATTCCTTGTTTGAAGTTCAGGTTCTGGGACTGCACCGTGCCGGTGAACGAGGAGAGCGGCGGGGGCGAGCTGAAGAGAGGGAAGCCGCCGCTGATGCTGCAAACGGTGGATGCGCTTCCGTAAGGGCAACTCCCGGGAAAATTGTCGGATTCGGCAAAGAACGGGGGCGATTCCCAAAGGCCGTACGAGCCCTGATCCCATGAAGAATCGTGAAAGATCGAGTAGCCCGCGCGAATTGCTGTCGTTTGACTCCCTCTCGGTTTCCACGCCAAGCCAAAGCGAGGTTCAATCGCGGTCTTGTCCATCTGGATGCCAACACGTCCATCAGAATTCTGGCCGGGGATGAAATATTGTCCCGTCGCGAAGTCGAGGTTCGCCTGCCGGTTATGCGCCTCAACAATCGGCGTTACTAACGCCCACGCAACGCCGACATTCAAGGTCAAATTACTGGAGACGCGCCAGTCATCCTGCACGTAGGGGCGGAACAACTTCCAGCGGCGTCCCGTGGTCGCGCCCTTAAACGTCTGATCGTGGATGGCTCCCCCGTAGAGACCCATTGCGAGCTCTGCCATGGCGTCGCCCGTGTAGCTTCCAAAGAGCAGGAAATAGCCGTCCTGAAACGCGTTCGTCGTAATGTTCATCTGGTTAAAACGGATGCCCAACCCCACTCGTATGTCGTGTGATCCGCGGACCATGTCGAACGAATCCGATGCGGAGTAGACATTGGTTCCACCCTGGAATGGGGTGTATCCGCGATCACCCACCGCGAAGTAGTTCGATAATTGGAACGAACTCAGTCCGCAACTCATGCAACCAGATGCAGTTGATTGCGACAGGCCCGGGGGCGCATCGGGACAGATGCTGGCAAGGTTGGCGTTCGGAATTCCTAGCTTGGCTGCTTCGCATGTGCCATCGCCATAGGAAATGATGTGGTTGAAGATACGGTTGAAGCCGATGTTCGCCTGGTTAATGTTGCGGGACGAAAAAATGTGGGTTTCCGAAAGAGCTACGTTTCGTCCGTGATTGCTGATGTTCTGGTTGCTGGCGAAGGCGTTCTGCTCGGCAAAGCCCGGAGTGCCGCCCGGGACATATGAGTTCGCCTGATCGTAGCTGAAGCGTGCGAATATCGAGTCGTGACTGGAGAAGTTATGGTCCAAACGGACATCGAATTCGCCTTCGTTCAGAGCGCGCACAGGCACGCTCGCGTAGTTGTACGCACTTGCCGGGTTGTTCGCGTTGGCTGTGGGATATAGATCCACAAGTTGTTGCCCGATTGAGTTGAACAGAGAGGACGGGATGACGCTACAGTCGCTGGCGCCTGTATTTTGGGTCCCATCAGAATTCAGGGGGATCGCATTACCCGACGCATCGCACTGGAATGCCTTATCGGAGGGATTGCCGGGCTGGCCGTTCGAATAGGGATTGTTTAGATTCGCATAGCCATTCGGATTGCTCGGTCCTCGCGGGTCGCCATACGGGTCGCTGGTGAAATCCCCATTCTTCATCGCTGCGGTCGGAACAAGTCCAACGTACGGCGTACCATGACGCTGGCGTTTTGCCTGATAGTCGAGGAAGAAGAACGTTTTGTCTTTCTGGATCGCCCCGCCCAGTGCGCCGCCAAACTGGTTCAAGTTGAACTGCTCTTTCGATGATGCGAAATAGCTCTTGGAATCGAGGGCTGTATTTCGGAAGAACTCGAACAGCGTGCCGTGGAACTGATTGGAGCCAGACTTGGTTGTCACCAAGACAGTTGGGCCCGCGCGAGTGCCGTATTCGGCGGAATAATTATAGGTGAGAACTTTGAATTCCTGAATGGCATCGATGGAAGGTAGAATGGCAATTCCGCCCGCCGTCAGTTCGTTGTTGTCGTTACCGTCGAGCAGCCAGTCTGTGCTGCTGGTACGCGACCCGCCAACCGAGAGTGAATACGATCCTCGCGCCGAGACTTCGCTGCTGGGGCCACCATTGAAAAAGCTGTTGGGGTTGGTTTCCTGTGTCACGCCTGGAGTGAGTGTGGCCAGGGAAACGAAGTCACGACCGTTGAGCGGTAGGTCGGCCACCTGCTCGGAGGTAATGACTTGGCCGAGGGTCGGATTCGTGGTTTCAACCGCGACCTCATTCGCACTGACCTCGACCGTTGCGGAGACGGAAGCAGGCTTGAGGGTGAAATCCACCTCGCGCTGTTCGTCGACTTGCAGACGGATATCTCGCTGCTCGGTAGTCTGGAACCCCTGTGACTCCACCCGTACGGTATAAATCGCCACGGGTAGGAAAGTGGCAGTGTAGTGGCCGGACCCGTCCGTCTTGACATCGCGCGTGGCGCCTGTGCCTTGAGAAGTGATTTTTACGACAGCTCCGGAAATGACGGAACCCGTGTTGTCGGAGACAGTGCCCGAAAGATTACCGTTTGCCTGGCCATACAGAGATGGACAGAGGGAAAATACCGCACACAGAAACGACGTCCGTAACAACGCCTTCGAATGCATCAGTTTTCACCTTGGAGTTTGGAAGGCCGCCAAGGTAAGGAGGGAAGAGAGTTCCGCCAAGGGCCCTGGGGGTTCGAATGTCGGCTTGGAAACGAATCTGCGATTTCCGAGCTGATTGAAAGCTTTCAAGCACGGCTGCAAAATTTAGCCTTCGCACTTCGGCTTGTCAAGCGATTTTTCTTCCAAAAGTTTTCACACGGGGCTCTGCGGGTTAAAATTCAGTTATGCGAGAAGTGGTTTTGGTTTCTTCGGTACGGACGCCGGTGGGGCGGGCGTTTAAGGGGACGTTGCGGGCTACGCGTCCGGATGAACTGGCGGCGGTTGCGATCAAGGGAGCGCTGGATCGCGTGCCGCAGCTCGATCCCAAAGAAATTGAAGATGTGATTCTAGGCTGCGCCATGCCCGAGGGCGAGCAGGGGATGAATGTGGCGCGCATTGCTTCGCTGCGGGCGGGGCTTCCGGTGGAAGTTTCGGCGGTGACGATTAACCGGTTCTGCTCGTCCGGCTTGCAGGCGATTGCGATGGCCGCGGAGCGGATTATGGCGGGCGGGGCTGAGGTGATGGTGGCGGGCGGGACGGAATCGATGTCGATGATTCCGATGGGCGGAAATAAGATCTCGCCCAATCCGTGGCTGGTGGATCATTATCCGGATGCCTATTTGTCGATGGGGCTGACGGCGGAGCGGCTGGCGGCGCGCTTTGGGATTACGCGCGAGGCTTGCGATGCGTTTTCGCTGCGCAGCCATCAGAAGGCGCTGGCGGCGATTGCGGCAGGGAAGTTTGAAGAAGAGACGGTGGCGGTGCCGGTAAGTTTTACGACTCCCAATGGAGCGAGGCCGAAGAAGCAGGAAATCACTTTCAAGGTGGATGAGGGGCCGCGCGGAGATACTTCGCTAGATGCGCTGGGAGCGCTTAAGGCGGCGTTTCATGTGAAGGGCGTGACGACGGCAGGGAATTCTTCGCAGATGTCGGATGGAGCGGCAGCGGCTGTCGTAATGTCGAGCGAGCGTGCGAAGGCGCTGGGGATTGCTCCGTTGGCGCGGTATGTTTCGTTTGCGACGGCCGGGTATAACCCGGAGGAGATGGGGCTGGGTCCGGTGTTTGCGATTCCGAAGGCGCTACGGCTGGCGGGTTTGAAGCTTTCGGACATTGACTTGATCGAACTGAACGAGGCGTTTGCGGCGCAGTCGCTGGCGGTGATCCAGGAGGCTGGGATTGATCCGGAGAAGGTGAATCCGAATGGGGGTGCCATTGCGCTGGGGCATCCGTTGGGATGTACGGGGGCGAAGCTTACGGCTTCGGTTCTACGTGAATTGAAGCGGCGGAAGGGGCGGTACGGGATGGTTACGATGTGCGTTGGCGGTGGGATGGGAGCGGCAGGGATATTTGAGAGTTTGGATTAGACACGAGGCAGACATTGAGGGACGAACGACGCGCTGGCGCAACTTTTGAGCGGAACGTCATCGGCAACTTCTTCCGGAACTCTTCGGCAAGTACTTCCGCAAAATCGACGATTGAATCGTTACTGAATCTTTACGAATCGACATATTCGTTGACGCGGATTTGCGGTAAGCTGATACCATTCGGCAAAGTGAAACGACTTTAAGATACTGGCGAAGTTGATCTAAGTCATTTGGAGGTGCTCGATGAGGCTCTCCAGTCTTGCTTACGCAGCGATCCTTCTTGTAGCGGCAATCCTGCTTCCAGCGATTCATGCGGCACAGCACTCTTCCGGAGGGGGCGGATCTTCAGGCGGAGCCGGCTCGCACGGTTCTTCGGGCGCGTTTAGTTCATCATCGGCGAGTTCAGGGAGCAGCCACAGTTCCGGTGGTTCAAGCTTTCATAGCGCAGGTGGCAGCGCGGCTTCGCCGCATACGACTTCGTCATCCTCGGGTGGCGCGTCGAAGGGTTTATCGACCAAAGCGGGCGTGGGCGGGGACAAGAAAAGTTCTCGTTCGTTCTTTCACCCGTTTCGCAAGACGAAGCCGGTTGAGAATGTGGATTTTAGACGTCCGGGACCTTGCAGGAAAGAGCCCGGTGCGGTTTGTCCGCCGGATCGGCGGGGGTATGTCGTGCCGACTCGAATTTGTGCGACTGGGCAATCGTGGAATGGCTTGGGGTGCGGATTGCCGGTGCCGTCCCGAGATTGCAGCGATTTGGCGTCAAAGGTCGCGGCTCAGCGACGACGCATGGAAGGGCAAAATGATCCGTTCCAGAGCCTAGTTTATCGGTCTTTGCGCGATCAATATGAACAGTGTTTGCGGCGTTTCGTGTTCGGAGATTTCGGCGTCTATGCGGTTAATGACGGGCTGCTGTTTGCTGCCCCGTAGGCGGTCAAGGGGCTTCGCACACCCATGGGTGAAGTGCCGGGTTAGACTGGGCTTCGTAGAGCACTTTCTTCATGGCTGGTTCGTTCGGCAATCCAAAGGTTTAGGGGTCTAAGAGAATGGCCACGATTACTACGGTTCCCAAGAGCAAGATTTTGGGTGGAAGTTTTTTGCTGGAAGAGCGGCAGACGGGGGACGTTTTCACACCCGAGGATTTTTCTGAGCAGCAGCAGATGATTGGGCAGACGACGGAAGAGTTTGCGGTCAACGAGATTCTGCCGCAGGCGGACAAGATGGAGCAGAAGGATTTCTCCATCTCGCGGGCGCTCTTGAAGAAGGCGGGCGATCTGGGGCTGGCGGGAGTGGAGATTCCGGAGGCGTACGGCGGGCTGGAGATGGATAAGGTGACCGCCGCGATCATTGCGGATCACATCGCGAAGTATGCCGGATTTGGAACGACGTGGGGCGCGCATAGCGGGATCGGGCTATTGCCGCTGGTGTATTTCGGGACAGAAGAGCAGAAACAAAAATATCTGCCGCGGTTGGCGTCGGGAGACACGGTGGGCGCGTATTGCCTGTCAGAGGCGACGTTCTGGGTCGGACGCGTTGAATTGCCGTGCGCGGGCGGTGCTGTCGGAGGATGGCAAGCACTACATCTTGAATGGCGAGAAGATGTGGATCACGAATGCCGGCTTCGCCGACCTGTATACGATTTTCGCGAAGATTGATGGAGAGAAGTTTACGGCGTTCCTGGTGGAGCGAACTTTTCCGGGAATTTCGATTGGCGCGGAAGAGCACAAGATGGGGATCCGCGGATCTTCGACGTGTCCGGTCATTTTGAATGATTGCAAAGTTCCGGTAGAAAATCTGCTGGGCGAAATTGGCAAAGGGCACATCATCGCTTTCAACATCCTGAATATCGGACGCTTCAAGCTCGGTGCGATGTGCGTGGGCGGGGCGCGGGTTTCGATTGAGAGCGCGGTGGCTTACGCAAAGCAGCGAAAGGCTTTCAACAAGACGATTGGCGATTTTGGGCTGGTACGGGAAAAGATTGCCAACATGGCGACGTTGATCTATGTGGGCGAGTCGATTGTCTATCGGACGGTCGGGATGATGGACGTGCTGCTTTCGGAGATCGATGCGGCGAGTCCGGACGCGGCGAAAGAGCGACGGAAGGCGATTGAGGAGTATGCGGTGGAGTGCTCGATTCTCAAGGTGTGGGGATCGGAGATGATTGACTACGTTGTGGATGAGACGATGCAGATTTTTGCCGGGTATGGATTCGTGGAAGAGTATCCGGCCGAACGAGCGTATCGCGATGCGCGGATCAATCGCATTTTTGAAGGGACAAACGAAATCAACCGGCTGATTATTACGGGATTCCTGTTGAAGCGGGCGATGAGCGGGCAGTTGCCGCTGATGCCAGCGATCAAGAAGTTAATGGACGAGGTGTTGAGCGGGCCGTCGGCGGTGGAGGAGATGGAAGGTCCGTTGGCGGAGGAGCGGAAACTGGTCGCGCAGGCGAAGAAGTTGGGGCTGTTTATCGCGGGATCGGCTACGCAGAAATATATGATGGCGATCCAAGACCAGCAGGAAGTGATGGGCGCGATTGCCGATATGACGATTGAGATTTTCGCCATGGAGTCGGCGGTCTTGCGCGCCCAGAAGATGGTTGAGCAGAAGGGCGAAGCGGCGGCAGCGCTGCCGATTGCGATGACGCGCGTTTACATGACACAGGCGTTGGAGAAGATCGAGGCAGCGGCAAAGAAAGTGATTGCCGATGTGGCTGAAGGCGACATGCTGCGAACGCAGTTAGCGATTCTGCGGAGGCTATCGAAGCATGAGCCGTTCAACACGATTGCGCTGCGCCAACAGATTGCGCAGAAGACGATCGATGCGGGGAAGTACTCGCTGGTGTAGTGGCAGTTTTCATGGCGAGCGGGAAGCGTGGCGATCAGAGAGTAAATGTTAGCCAGTAGGGGTCCCTTCGGCTTTGCTCAGGGCAGGCTCTTCGACTGCGTGGCTGTTTCGCTTCGCGAAACAGCCACTTCGCTCAGGATGACAGAGTTAGGAAAGATGACAGAGTTTGAAAACTGCTGTCGTCAAAATCAATCCTTCGGGAAGTTCGGGTCCGCTTTTACTTCTTCAATTTGCTTTGTGTGCCGCGCGGAGTGCGCGGAGATCAGCAAAATCCATTGATAGGCATCTAGCGTTCCAAGGGCGGGGTGCGGGCCGAAGTGGTCGCGCAGATCGTCATTGGTGGTGCGGACGTAGTTCATCGTCGCGGCGCGAGCATCCTCGAAGGCTTTGATGTTTTCCTCGCGCGTTGCAAAGCGATTGGTGGGCTTGAGAAATTCGGGGGCCTGCACCTTGTGAGTGCGGTCGGGAACCTGTTGGAGAACCTTTTCGTCTTTGCCGGCGACCTCGGCGCGCTTGGAGGGGTCGGCGGGCGACGACATGATCTTCTTCTGGACGAGCGTCAAGATGGAGGATTCCGCGACGGCGATGTGCTCGGAGACTTCGGCGACGGACCAGCGGTCGGGGGCCGGTTTGAAGCGCCATTGTTTTTCAGAGAGGCCGGCGATCGATTTCAGAAAGGCGTCGTGGGTCGCTTGCAGATTCTTGAGGGCAACTTCACGCTCTTCGGGCGTCAGGGACGTGGATGCTGAGGGCGCGGAAGTTTGCGCGATGGCGGCTGCGCCTAAGGCAAGAATCAGGCACAGGAGGGAGCAGAGTTTCCACTGGATTTTCATGATTACCTTGTGAAGTTGGAAGTGAAGGCTGGGTAATTATAGTGCGGTGGGGCGAAGTTGCAAATGAAGTCTTTCGGTTGAAACAAGCGTTCGCTATTTAAGTTTGATTCTATTTGAACCAGTTTTATTCAAACCAGCCGCTGCGGTAGGCCATCCACCAGGAGGCGTAGCCGATGGGAAGGGTGGCAGCCAGAGCCCACCAGATCGGCAGAACGACGTCGGCGATGATTCCGAGGATGGTGAAGGCGATCCAGAAAATCTTCCGCTCCATATCAATATGATTGTATGACTTTTGGGGAAGCGCGTGACTCGAGTTTGGCGGCGAGTGGAGAAACTTTGGTCGCATATCGAAAGTTTCTATGGGAAGTCTTGGGACTGGGCGTGTCGCAGCGTGAGGATCAGGGTTTGGGCTTGAGTTCTTCCATGACGTTCTGGATCAATTCTTTGGCGTCGGTGAGGCTTTTCATGATGAGTTGAATGTCCATGACGGGCTTGCCGGGCCAGCGCTGGCTCTGGCAATAGACACCGTGCTGGCCGACCAGGGACATGGCGTCGGTGACGAGGTCGAGGGTGACGGCAAGGCGTCCGCGAGGAACGCCCATGCGGGTTTCGAAATGTTCGAGTTCTTCCTTCTTGTCGTTGAATACAGCCATAAAGCGATTGTAACGAGGATGTGGGTATAATTCAGCAGTCGAGCGCTGGCACATAGAGTGAGCGCACAGAATCAAGTCTCAGGCGAATGCGACTTGGTTGGATGTAGCACGCTTGCGTTACTTTGCGTGGCGGAAAATCTGCTGGATGTCCAGTGCATTTCTAATCCCAGGAGGGAAAAAATCATGAAGAAATTTGCTTCCACGTTTGTTTGGACGACGGCATTTCTGTTCGCAATGGCGACGTTGGCTGCGGCGCAGATGAGCATGGCGCAAGATAAATCGAAGCGGCCGAGTCCGCCGGCGAGCGCGGAGTGTAAGTTTTCGGATGGAAAGAGCGTCAAGATTGACTATTCGAGTCCGCGAGCGAAGGGGAGAAAGATATTCGGAACGGCGAGCGAAAAAGCGTTGGTGCCGTATGGAGAGATCTGGCGGACGGGCGCGAATGAATCCACGACGTTTGTGGCCGATGGAAATGTGATGGTCGGCGGGAAAGCGGTGCCGGCGGGCAGCTACACGATTTTTACGGTGCCGAAGGCGGACGGGTGGACGCTGGTGATCAGCAAGAAGACGGGAGAGTGGGGGACGGATTATCCCGGCGAGAAGGAAGATCTGGTGCGCGTGCCGATGAGCGCCTCGAAGAATGGGCCGCCGATGGAGAATTTTATGATTGCGTTTGACCACGCAGGGAACAAGTGCACGCTGCGGATGTCGTGGGAAACGACAATCGCCAGTGTTGAGATCACGAAATAAAAAAAGATGAGTTCGAGATGGGGTTCGCCCTATCTTTTTTGCGCTGCGGAGACGAGGCAAGCCTCGTCTCTACAGCGTTGAAGGGTGGAGTTGTACGGGAGTACGATGCGGCCGATGCTGCGGTTTCTTTGGAATTCGACCCGTGGGCACCGGATTGCTCCGTGGCGCAGCCCTTATCTGCTGTGGCGGATCGAAACCTATACGGGCGTGAAGATGACGCAGATTGGATTTCTGGAATTTTGGGGATTTCTATGGACGGAGCGCGCCAGCCTGTGGCGCTTTCTAAAGTGGACGGCGGAGATGGATCGGTATGTGCATCCGGGGGCGAAGACTTAGCCGTCAGTCGTCAGCCATCAGGAAGGGCGCTCGTTCGCGGACTTTGCGGTCGACACAATCGAACGTGAAGGAGACTTCGCTGGGTTCCGGCTTACTACGGTTGCATTACTACATTCACTTCGCTGCCTTTGCCGGCGTTTAAGAGTTGGAACGCTGAACCTCGATTGGCGGAAATTTCCAGAAAACCCATGCTGCCGAGGATCCCGAAGATTTCGCCGGGAGCTCCTTCGGCGTAATTCGTACACATGCGGGTGGCCTGGCCTTTGGCGCCGATACCGATGCGAAAGGCGGGAGGCTGGGGCAGGAAGAGCTTGGGCGCGTCTTGCGGAGTGATGTTGGTGATGAGGTTGCCGAAACGATCGACCTTGAGAACGACTCCGCGCAGGGTGCGTTCGTCAATGGGCTTGGGCCGGGGCGCCCCGAAGCGGATGTAGTCGGTAATCTCGTCGCCGAAACGATCGGCGGTGACACCCTTGGCGAGGTTCGCGGCCACAGGCGCGAAGATATCGCGGGCATGAAAGGTGCCGCTGCGTTCTTTCAAGAAGTAATGTTCGGCGGTGATGTGGCGAACGGAAAGGCGCTCTTCGCGGGCGTAAATGAGGGAGAGGACTCCGTTGTCCGGGGCGACGAAGAGATGGCGTTCTCCGGTGAGGAGGATCGGACGACGAGTGGTGCCGACGCCGGGGTCGACGATGACCATGTGGATGGTGCCGGAGGGATAGTAGGAGTAGGCCTGCGAAACGGTGAGGGCGCCGTCGAGGATGTCGAAGGGCTGAACGGCGTGGCTGATGTCGATGATTTGGGCCTCGGGGGCGATCTCGAGGATGACACCCTTCATGGCGCCGACGAAATGATCGTTCAGTCCGAAATCGGTGGTGAGAGTGATGATCGCGGTGCGCGCCAATCCTTTACCTCGTTAAGGCAGAAAATTTACGAACCCTGATGAAGTATCGGGTGTGGCGGGAGGGTGCGTCAAGGCGGCGTAGGAATTTGGAACGACGTTACTTTGAGAAGGCAGTCCCTCAGCGGCTGAAGCCACAACGAATAATATTGGGACTTACGGCGCGGCTCGAAGCCGCGCCCTTTCAAATCAAGTTCACAGCGCCCTGTGCTCCAATTGCTAGTCGACGGCTACGTCGCCGGAGCCGGTGTGGACGGAGATGGTCGGACCGCCTCCGCGTACTTTGCCTACAACACTCTTTCTCGTTTCTTCAATGCGGCCTTGGACGGTGGTGCTTACGGGATGGCCCATGGTGACGCTGCCGGAACTTGAGGAAATGTCAACATCGAAAGCGGCATCGCCTGGGACGTTCAGAGTGACGTTGCCGGAGCCGGTGCGAACGTTCCACATGCTCTTGGGCAAGCCTTTGCCGTGAATGTCGCCGCTACCGGCCTCGGCGTGAAATCCGCCATTGATGCCGTTGACGGTGATGTTGCCGGAACCGGTGCGGATGTCGACGTCGCCTGCGGCGGTCTCATCGATGTCGATGTCGCCGCTGCCGGCTTTAATTCTGGCGGGACCGGCGAGATCGTGTCCCTTGACGTTGCCGGAGCCGGTCTGGAAATGCATTTCTCCCGACAGGCGCGCCAACTGGAGGTCGCCCGAGCCGCTTTCGAGGTCGATGTTGCCTTGCAATCCTTCGATCTTCTGATCGCCGCTGCCGGTGTGGGCGCGCAAGGTGGTGTTCTGTGGCACAACGATGTCGTAGTCGATGGAGATATTGTTGATGTTTACGTAATCGACGCGGATGCTGTTGCCGTTCTGACGAATGGGCGGATTGCTCTGCAGCGACCGTACGTCTTCTTTGTGATCGCTTCCGAACCAGGAATTGCCGGAGTTGATTTTGGCGTGAATCGATACAGTGCCAGCCGCGCCGTTGTGAATCGTGATGTCACCGGAGCGGGTTAGCACTTCGAGGTCGACCGCGCCGCTGACCTGAAAGGAACGGTCAAAGGTTCCGATGACGGAAGCGAAGCTAGCCAGCGAGGTCGCTAAAACGAAAACCAGGCTGCGGGTAGCGCGAAGAGAAAGAATTTTTGTCATAGCGATTCGTCTCCGAGTGAATTGAGGTCTCAGGTCTCAGGGACTGCGATCGTTATTCGATTTCCTGAGACCTGCGACCTGCTTTCTTACTGCAGCACTACTTGATCGCCTTCCTTTAGACCGGACAACAGTTCGGTCTTGGCGCCGTTGGAGATGCCGATATTGACAGCGAGCTTCTTTTTGCCTTCCTTCGCTTTCGGATCGGGCACTTCAACGGATGCTTTCTTGTCTTTGTCGTAGATGATGGAGCCTTCGGGGATCTGAAGAACTCCCTTGTGCTCTTCGAGGATGATTTCGGCGTTCGCGGTCATCATGGCTTTCAGGACGCCTTCGGGATTGTTGATGGAGACACGCACTTCGAAGGTGGTGACGTTATCTTTCTCGACTCCCATGGGAGAAATCTTGGTGACCTTGCCGGTGAAGGTTTTGTCTTTGAACGACTCGACTTTGATGCGCGCGGGTTGGCCTAAATAGACCTTGCCGATGTCGCTCTCGTCGACTTTGCCTTTGACGTAGACCTCGCTTGTGTCGCCGAGGGTCATGACCAGAGTCGCGGTGGAACCGAGGACGAGAATCGAGCTGACGGCGTCGCCAATTTCGACGTCGCGCGAGAGGACGATGCCATCCAGTGGCGATTCAATGGTGGTGTAGGCGAGTTGCTCTTCGAGTTGTTTGAGGTTGGCGCGATCCTGAGCCATTTGTCCCTGGGCCTGGCCGATCTTAGCTTGCAAGACCTGGAGCTGCGCCTTGGAGACATTTTGCTTATTCAGCGACATCTCGTAATTCTTCTCGGCGTCGTCGAGCGCGGCGGCGGAGACAACGCCTTCTTTCGCCATGCCCTCGGCACGCTCGTAGGCGCGCTTCAGGAGCGGGACATCGGGGCCTTCGGCATCGACTTTCGCACGTTCGAGATCGGCGCGGGTGCCGTTCAAGCTGGCTGTGGAAGCTTCGAGCTGAGCGCGAGCCTGATCAACGCGGGCTTGAATCTCGTCACGATCGAGTTCGGCGAGAACCTGGCCCTTCGTTACGCGGTCGCCGTAATCCACATAGAGTTTCTTGACGATTCCGCTGGCCTTGGATTTGACCTCGACTTTGGTGATGGGCTCAATTTTGCCTGTGGCAACCACGCTTTTGGCGAGGTCTCCTTTCTCGACTTTGGCGAGCTTGGAGGGATCAATTTTGGTACCACCGCTGGAGGCGATCAAGACGCCGGTAACGACCAGGATCAGGACCACCGCTGCGATTGATCCCCAGATGATTCGTCTGCGGCGCTTCTTCTTCGCGTTGCTGTTGCCGTTACCTTCCACGACTGCCTCCTGCTTGAAATTAAATTGTAGAACTGCCATGCACTGGTTGTTACGGGAGAAACAGTGGAATAGTTCCTCGAAAGTTCTTATTCGCCGATGCCCGGAACAAGCTCGCGAAACGAAACCGTCCGGCCTGCGATGGGTGCATGCAGAGTTAGACCGACGGGCGGCAAAAAAGAAAGCGAATAGTTACAGCTAGTGATTTGGGTTCAGCCTTAATTGTACAACTCTGCCAAGGCGCGAACCACGAAGGTCCGCGAAGTGGAACCCACGGCGGCGAGGACGCGGTGTCCCCGAGGTTATTTCTCTTATTTCAGGACCGGGAAGCTTGTTACTTAACGGATTATCCCTTTGGAATGTTAGAATTAGAGTTCCATGATTGCGTACGTGCTGCTGCGGGTGTTCGTTATCCTGCTCCTGGTAGCGGCCAATGCTTTCTTTGCCGCGGCCGAGTTCGCGCTAGTCAGCGTGCGCGAGACGCGCATCCAGCAATTGATTGAGGCGCACCGCGCGGGCGCTCGTACCGTCCTCAAACTACACCAGCAACTGAGCCGCGTCGTAAATGGCGTGCAACTCGGCATCACCGTAACCAGCCTGACTCTTGGGTGGCTGGGCGAACCGGTGTTGGCTCGACTTTTTGAGAGCTGGATCGGAGTGGTGCCGTACGCTGCGGTTTACGCGCATGCGATCGCGGTCACTGTTGCCTTCGTGTCGATCACGAGCCTGCACGTGATCATGGGGGAACTCGTGCCGAAGTCGCTGGCGCTGCAACGGGCGGAGAGAGTCGCGCTAGCGGTGGCCGCTCCGATGGAAGTTTTTCTGACGCTTACGGGGCCGTTGACTATAGGAATGAGCCGGGCTGCAGGATTTGTTTTGCAGGCATTCGGGACGCAGGATGTCAGGCACGGGTCGGTGCATTCGCCGGACGAACTGAAGCTCATTGTGACGGCTGCGCACACGTCCGGGCAACTTTCTTCGGCGCAAGAGGAGATGCTGTTGAACGCGCTGGAGCTCGACGATATTACGGCGCGGCAGGTGATGGTTCCGCGAACGAGAATTTTTTCGCTGCCATCGGACCTCAACTTGGACGAGGCGCTTTCGCGGGTGGTGGATGAACAACACTCGCGTGTGCCCGTGTATGATCCGCAGCGCGGGCCCGAACATATTGTGGGCGTGTTGTATGCCAAAGACCTGATGCGATGGACGCGGTTGCGGCTGCGCTTCGGGCTGATTGCTCCTCCTTCAGCGCAGCGGATTGCCGAGATGAAAATTGGCCAGATTATGCATGATGTGCTGGTCGTTCCGGAGACGAAATCGCTGCTGGACTTGATGGGCGAATTCCAGCAACGGAAACGGCATCTGGCGGTGGTGGTTGACGAGTTTGGTTCGACGGCGGGAGTGATCAGCGTGGAAGATGTGTTGGAACAATTGGTCGGCGAACTGGAAGATGAATTCGATGTTGCGACTGCGCAAACAGCGGTTACGGATGCGAACGGTCCGCTGATTCTCGATGGAGCGGTTAATATTCGCGATCTGGAGGCGCAGTACGAGCTGAAGCTTCCGCAGGATGAGGGTTTTGAAACGCTGGCTGGTTTCGTGCTGTCGCGGCTGCAGAAGATGCCGACGGGCGGCGAGGCGTTCGATTTCGAGCGGCGGCGTTTTATAGTGGACAAAATGGATGGGCATCGCGTGGCGTCGGTGCGAATCGAAACTCTGCCCGCAGCTTCGGCGGAGGTGGAAGAGGCACGATCGGCTTCGGCACAAAGGGTGGGAGACTAGCCCGCGATGCCGCGCTACATCATCACGCGTGTTCTCTACACTCTGCCTGTGATCTGGCTCGTGGTTTCCACGGTATTTCTGCTCATTCACTTTGTGCCGGGCGACCCGGTGCAGCAGATGTTGGGGGAAGGGGCGACGGGCGGGGATATTCAGGCGGTCCGGCACGCTTACGGGCTGGATGTGCCGTTGGGGCAGCAATATCTGCACTACTGGCGGGGAGTGCTGCACGGAGATTTGGGGAAGTCGCTGCGCTTCAATCAGGGAGTGACGAGTCTGATCGTGCAGCGTTATCCGTTTACGTTGCAACTGACGCTGGCGTCTTTGCTGGTGGCGATTGTGCTGGCGATTCCGGCGGGTGTGCGGTCGGCGCAGCGAAGGAATTTGTGGGACGACCGCACGCTGAGCGTGGTGAGCTTGTTTGGATTGTCGTTTCCGAACTTCGCGCTGGGGCCGGTGCTGATCCTGTTTTTTGCGGTGAGGCTGGGATGGCTTCCGGTGTCGGGCTCGGGTACGTTTGCGCACTTGATGCTTCCGGCGATCACGATGGGGGGCGCGCTGGCGGCGATCCTGACAAGAATGGTGCGCACCTCGATGCTGGAGGAGTTAGGGCAAGACTACATTCGTACGGCGCGCGCGAAAGGGCTGACGGAGAGAGCGGTGGTGTATCGTCATGCGCTGCGGAATGCGATGATTCCGATCTTGACGGTGTTGGGATTGCAGTTTGGGGCGTTGCTGGCGGGTGCGATCGTGACGGAGACGATTTTTTCGTGGCCGGGGATCGGACGGCTGACGATCCAGGCGATTGGGAACCGAGATTATTACCTGGTGCAGGGATGCATTCTGGCGATTGGGCTGACGTATGTCGCGGTGAACTTTCTGACGGACTTGTTGTACTCGGCGGTGAATCCGAGGATTAGGCAATGACGAAGAGCGACCTCGAAGCTCTGGCCGGCTTGGACTCTGTTCCATGGCGAAACTTGAAACATGCCTACGGACCCGCAATCGACGTTCCCGAGTTGATCAGAACCTTGGCGTCTGGGGACAAGAAGCGGCGAGAAGAAACGTGGTATACACTCTACGGCAATCTTTGGCACCAGGGAACGATCTACGAAGCAACTAGCTATGCAGTCCCTTTTCTTGTTCGACTGCTGGAAGCACGTGATGTCTGCGAGAAGCAACAGATCTTGCTCTACTTGGCGATGCTCTTCACCGGGCGATCATTTTGGGACGTCCACAAGAGCACGATAAAGAGCGAGGTCTCGAAGCCTGGTTTCGAGGAAAAGCTGAATGCCGAACTGGAATGGGTAGCCGCAACGAAGTTGGCCATTAAAGCAGGGAAAGAGGTCTACATCCGGCAGCTCCATGGGGACGCTGTCGAACCAAAGATCGCGGGGGCTTATTTATTGGGACTTGTCGGCGAAAGTGATGATGAAGAAGACGAGCGAGAGCTGAGTGTCTGGGAAGAAATTGCAAAGAGCTGTGAACCCTAAGAGTGTCAAACCAATTCAACCACGACCTGCTGCCCCACTAGCGCCGCCGCCCGCTGCAAACTTGACAGAGTGATATCGCGTTTCGGATCGAGAATGCGATCGACCTGAGAGCGGCTCGTTTTCAGCAACACCGCCATGCGCGCCTTGGAAATCTTTCTCTTCTTCATAGCCTTGGCGAGTTGCCAGGCCACGACCTCTTTGACAGCTTGCGCCTGCGCCTCCTCAAAGCTGCTTTCCTTCTTCAAGAAGTAGTCAACGCTCGATCCCAGATTCTTTTTACTCAATTTCCACCCCAGTTCACCCTACTGCAAAACCCGTTTCCCGTGGATCACCGCAACGATCAACGCCTCGTCTTGTTCCAATCGGTAAATAATTCGATAGCTGTAGACGACAAGTTCACGAATGGTCTCATCATCAAACTCCGGAACTTTGCGGCCTGCCTGCGGGAAACGCGCCAGAATCTTTGTTTGATTCACGATGTGCTCTTGAGGACAATGCCAGCGTAGGCGGGAGAATCGGCGGCAATATAGTCGATGATGGAATCGAGATCCTGGGCGGCGCGTCTCGACCAGACTATTCGGTGAGCCATTTGCTGAAGCGACTCTCCACTTCTTCCTGCGAGAGAGTACCGTTGACGCGGGCATCTTCCAGTCCGCGCCGCACCTTGTCGAGAACGTACAGGTGGTACTGGATGTCTTCCACCGATACGTTATCCGGCAGCCTGTTCAACAGCGACTCAACATCCTGTTTGACGTTGCTCATCGGGCACCTTTCGGCAAGCATAACACCTTCAAGACTTCTTGCTCACCTGATCCTTTTCTTCCGAGTCGCAAGTTCCGGCGGGATTTCGTCCCCTTCCATCGGAGGATTTCCTTTTCCGGCGCGCTTCAGGATACGCGCGACCTTTGCAGGAGCGGCTCGTCGCGCCCGCTTATTAAAGTAGTCCTCTGTCCGCAAGGCCGAAATCTTTTCCGCCACCGCCACGTTGATTAGTTGATTGAGAGCCACACCTTCAGACTCAGCGAGCTTTCGTGCCTCGTCCAGCAAAGACGGCTGCAACCGCAACGCAAAATTGCTTCTTCTCATGACGCGCTCCCTGGTTCAAGTAGGTTCGAAATAGTCATCGGTATAGTTTCCCAACATCCGGAGAGCTTCTCCGGGGGTATTACTTGACAACCAAAGCGACCTGCGACCGGATTAAAGTGCCGTTCGTTAAAAGTTACGATCGCGTCTGCGTTGCCGTTGAGCGCAGTCTCGAGGACCATATCGTCATTGGGGTCCGGTAAGGCTGGTCTCCAACGAAACGCAAACGTCACACGTTTCCCCAGTAGAGACAGAACATCAAGAACGTCCCCGACATCTTCTGCGCTGATCCTCGAAGCTTTGAGATGCTCGGGCCGTTTGAGAACGGCCTCGTACTCCAATATAAGTGGCACTGAGATCAGCACTTCGAAGTGCTGGGCAAGCGCGGCCAACAAAACTTCACGCGAAGCGTCCGTTTCGCTTCGCATGGCGGCGACCAGCACGCCGGTATCGAGCACGTAAGCAGGCACAACTTGATGATATCGCCAGCAATATTGCCAGTGGAGTAGGGACGGAAATGAGAAACGGCTGGCAGATTTGATCTGCCAGCCGTTGGTCGATTCGGGATGCAGTCGGGTTAGCGACCTCGGCTTCCGCCGTGGAAGCCACCGCGTCCGCCGCCGTGCACATCGCCGCCGCGGGCAACTACTCCGCCGCGACCTTCATAGCCGTGTCCAACGTAGCCACGTCCTTCAAAACCGCGCCCTTCATAACCTCGTCCGACGTAGCCGCGAGCCCAAGGGCCTCCGTAGTAGCCGCGTCCCCACCCGTGGAACCAGGGGCCGGCGCCAATGAAGACGCCGTTGGCGAAGTAGCTCGGTCCCCAATATCCGTAGGGCGCACAGGCATACGGATAGTCTGGGTAATAGCCATAAGTGCAGGCGGGTGGGCCAGCTACGTAGCCGCCAACGCCTATCCCAACTCCGACTCTGATTTGCGCTTGCGAGTAGGCAAGCGGCAGGGCCAGTAAAGCCAACATCACTGCATATCTCAGGTATTTCATGGTGAACCTCCCGTTTTTCCGTTCCTGCGTCGGTGCTTTGGTCGCTCGGAACATGAGGTCCTTCAGCTTTCACTTCTGAAGCGCCTGCACATTTAAACGCGGACGGGGGAGAAAAGTTGCGGAAACGGGAGTGGCTGATTTCAGCCATCCTGCGTGAAATCAGCCACTTGAAAGGCAAGCTGCCCAAGACGACCGAAACGCTTTGATATCTGTCTAGTAACGGCAGGGGGTCGCCATCGTTGCCCGGGACGTGCGGTTTCTATATAAGTGGAGAGCGAACTTCCCGACGTGTCTGCTCTTGCCATCTCGCTGCCGCGCCTTGCCCGCCACAATCCTCTGGCCGCCGTGGGGGTGGTTTTGGTGGCGCTGTTTGTGTTTTCCGCGATTTTCGCGCCGTGGATTGCGCCGCAGGATCCTGCACACATCGATCTGCCGAACCGATTGGAAACGCCTTCGAGGTCGCATTGGTGCGGCACCGACGAACTGGGACGCGACATTCTTTCGCGGCTGATTTGGGGAGCGCGAATTTCGCTGATCGTGGGTAGCAGTGTGGTGGTGTGCTCGCTTTTTCTGGGACTGATTATCGGCAGTCTCGCCGGATACTACGGCGGGGACGTGGATCGTTTCGTGAACGTGGTGGTGATGAATGCGTTTCTCTCTTTCCCCGGGATTCTGATCGCGATTGCGTTCGTGGCGTTTCGCGGACCCGGGATTTTCAACCTGGTGCTTGCGTTGTCGCTGGGGGGCTGGGTGGGCTACGCGCGACTGGTGAGAGCGCAGGTGCTGGCGGTGCGAGAGAGGGAATTTGTGGAAGCGGCGCGCGCGTTGGGCGCGGGAGATTTCCACATTCTGACGCGGCACATTCTTCCAAATATTATTCAGCCGGTAATTGTGCAAGCGGCGATTGGAATGGCGGGAGCGATTCTGGCCGAGGCGACGATGAGCTTTCTGGGGCTGGGCGTGCCGCCGCCGACGGCGAGCTGGGGATCGATGTTGAATGATGCGCGCTCGCATCTTTTTGACGCGCCGCATCTCGTAATGTTTCCGGCGGTGACGGTGATGCTGGCGGTGCTGGCTTTCAACTTCATTGGCGACGCGCTGCGCGATTTGCTGGATCCGCGATCGCGGATTGAGGCGGGACTGTAGTTCGTTCTTCCTTCTTCTGAATGTTTTCTTTGTTTCTGCTCTACCCTGCCAGATCCCGTCCCGGAAATTTTTCCAAAAAAACAGATTATGTCGTGAAGAAAGCAATATTTCTGTTTTTCGCCCGTCAGTACTAGTAGGGACTCGTGTTTCCGAGGAATGGGAGTTGTAACGTGGTTGTAATATTTGCAATCTTGATGTCGCCGAACGGGTTTTTCAATGCTCACTTTTGCCTTTCTTTCACGTCCAATTGAAGCAGAAGACATAGTGGAACTTTTCCCAGGGGTAGTCCGTATCCATCACAAGTAAGGCAGGCTCACATGAACAAACATATGGAACTGGAATATCAAATCGAAAGCTTGCAGGATGTAGCGGTCGTGAACTGCTCAGGGCGCATGGTGCGCGGAGCGGCGCTCGACCAGTTTCGGCGCGGGATCGAGCAACTGGAACGCGTGCGCGTGCTGGTGCTTGATCTTTCGGATGTGGAGCAACTGGATGCCGGTGGATTGGGCACGTTGCTTCTGGTGCGGCGATGGGCAGTGCAGAGATCGGCGAAATTGAAGCTGGTGAATCCTCCGGCTTTCTTTCGAAGGATGCTCGACGCGACGCACTTGAACTCGGTGTTCGAGATTTCGTCCCTGAAGGATGCCATCCAGATTTTGCGGGGCAGGGAATGCCCCGCACGGTACGCGATCGCGTAACTCTGCTGTGCTGCGCTGCGGGCGTGATGGTTCGCGAACGTGGCGCGGCACAAAATCTTGCACCGACTGACGGTCCCAGCCATCTATTGGTTATGGCTAAAGCAATTTGGGAAAACACCGTCATCGCTGAATCTGACAAAACCATCGAAATCGAAGGCAATCAATATTTCCCTGCGGATGGGGTGAAGAAGGAATATTTCGCTCCGAGCGCGAGACACACGGAATGCCCGTGGAAGGGAACTGCCAGCTACTACGACGTTAAGGTGAATGGAAAGACGAACGCGGACGCAGCTTGGTTTTATCCCGAACCGAAGGAGAAAGCGAAGCAGATTCAGAATTACGTGGCGTTCTGGAAGGGTGTTCGGGTTGAGAAGTAATCTGGCTCGCGTATAGAGGCTGGCACTTTGCCGGTTGAGCAGTTCTGCGGGCGGTAGCCGACGGCGAGCTGAAATGCAGTCGCGGCCATCCGAACTCTGCATTATCCTTGGCAGGTTGATGGGCACAGGTGCGGCAACCCGCCTGTAACTTGAAGCCTGCCGAGGAAAAAGAATGAGCGTCACACTCCGAATCGCGTTGCGCGTGGCACTAGCCTTTTTTGTTTTTTCTTCTGTTGTTCTTGCCGCAGACACTCCTTTCGATCTGGTTATTATCAACGGGCGCATCATCGACGGTACGGGATCTCCGTGGTATTCGGGAGAGATCGGAATTCGCAACGGGCGTATTGCCGCCATTGGCAATCTCGCTGGAGCGGGCCGGAAGCACACGATAGACGCTCACGGGGAGGTTGTTGCTCCTGGGTTCATTGATATGTTGGGGCAATCGGAGGCGACCATTCTGGTTGATCCGCGGCTGCCGTCGAAGATTTATCAGGGCATTACGACTGAGATTACCGGCGAGGGCGGATCGGCCGCTCCGTTGAACGACGCGATTATTGCCAATGATCGTCCGGGGTACGAGCATTACAAGATCAATCCTGATTGGCGCACTTTTCGGCAGTATTTCGCGCGTCTCGAAAAGCAGGGGATGGGCATTAATCTCGCGAGCTACGTGGGCGCGACGCAGGTGCGGCGGATGGTGCTGGGCGATGCCGACGTGCAACCGACTCCGGAGCAACTGGAGAAGATGAAGGCGCTGGTGCGGGATGCGATGCTCGATGGCGCGGTAGGCGTTTCGACTTCGCTCGAGTATTCGCCGGCTCCCTACGCGAAGACGGAGGAGATTATTGCGCTGGCCGCGGAGGCATCGAAGTTTGGCGGCATCTATGCGACGCACATGCGAAGTGAAGGGGATGCGGTGCTGGAGTCGATTGACGAGGCGGTTCGCATCGGGCGCGAGGCGCATATTCCGGTGGAGATATGGCACTTCAAAGTGGCGGGAAAGGCCAATTTTGGGCGCATGCCGGAGGCGATTGCGCGAGTGAACAAAGCGCGCGCCGAAGGCTTCAACGTCTCGGCCGATACGTATGCATATACGGCGTGGTCGAACAGCATGTCGGCGTTTGTTCCGCCTTGGGCGCATGATGGCGGCGACGCGAAGCTGGTGGAACGGCTGAAAGATCCGGCGACGCGGGCGCGTATTCGCAAAGATATGGAGACGCCGTCCAAGGATTGGGATAACGAATGGGATGAAATTACGGGGCCGCAAGATGTGATGATCACTGTGGTGCAGAATCCGGCGCTGAAGAAATACCAAGGGAAACGGCTGACGGACGTGGCTGCCGCAATGAAGACGGGTCCCATGGATGCGCTGTTCGATTTGCTGATTGAAGACAAGGCGTACACGGATTGCGCTGTTTTCGGCATGTCGGAGCCGGACGTTGCGCTGGCTTTGCAGCAGCCTTGGGTTTCGGTGGACAACGACTCGTCGGGCACATCACCGGAAGGAATCTTGGGCGAGGAGCATCCGCATCCGAGAGCTTACGGCACGTTTCCACGGATTTTGCGAAAGTATGTTCGCGAAGAGAAGAAGCTGACGCTGGAGGATGCGATCCGGAAGTTTTCGGCGCTGCCGGCGCAACGCATGCGGCTGATCGATCGTGGCGTGCTGAAGAAAGGCATGTGGGCGGATGTGGTGGTGTTTGATCCGGAGACGATCAGCGATGTCGCGACCTTTGACGATCCAAATCGACTGTCAAAAGGAATGGATGACGTGCTTATAAACGGGACATTGGTGATCGAAAGTGGAAAGATGACGGGAGCGTTGCCGGGGAAGGTTTTGCGGGGAGCAGGCTACGAACCGTAGATTCTGCTTTCGGTCTCCGCGAGTTTACGGATTGACGGCTTTGGCGTTGGCTTCCGAGTGATCGATGGCTTCGGGGTTGGCGATGTGGGGTTTCGCGAGCGTGCCGGTTAACGTCCAGGATTGGTCTTTGCTGTTTCTAAGCACGAAATCCATTGCGCCTTCCGGAGATGCTGTTCCACTTACCTTATAAGAAGTATCACGAGTTTCCAATTGGCCGCGCGGCAGTTCCCAAGCACCTTTCTTCAGAGCGAGGGTTCCGGCGAAACGGCGGATGGCGAGAGGGGCGAGTGTGCCCGGGATCGCGACATGCGGCAGGCTGCCATTGCGCATCACGAACTGCAACTTTGCGTCGGAATGGGCTGGCACTTCTGACAAAGTGTTGGCGGAGCCGTCTAAGTCGAAGGTTGCGTCGACTGTGCCGGTAATCCAGGGATCGTTCATTAAGGCGGCGAGTTGCGGCAAAGCGATGTCGTGGAAAGCTCCGGTGGCGCGGTAATGCAAACCCTGGTCGGATTCATCGTGTGACGAGGCGTCGATGATCCAGGTGCCCTGATGAGTGCCTTGCAGGAGTTGGGCGCGAAGATTGGTGAGTGTGATTTTGCCGTAAGCAATTTCAACCTGGCTCGAGACTTGGCTGGCGGCGATGGTTTTCAAGGCGAACCGACCCACATGCAGGTTTCCGCGAGCGCGAATCCCGAGAAAGGGTGAAGGTCCTGGCGTTGTTTCGGAAGAGAGAAGGCGATACCAGGGACGTTTGGCGGGATGCCGGATAAACCAGTCCGCCAAATCTCGAGTAGAAATCTGATCGGCGGCCAGATCGAACTGGAGCGCGCAGGTTTGGGCGGCGGTCGAGATGGCAGGGCCGGGACTCGGGACATCGCTCGACTGTGTGGCCGCAGCGGTGCATTGTCGGGGCGCGGTGACGGTTCCGGTCCAGTGTACTTTGCCGGTGTGAGCAACGATTTTCTGCAAGAGTACTGCGTCGGGAGTGAGCGAGACGTTGGCGGAGGCGATCTCGATAGGGGTGCTTATGCCGCGCATCTCGGCGTGCACGTTGTGGAGTTGCGCAGTTCCGAGGCTGGTGGGGGGAGCGAATCCCGACCACGGTCCGGAGATCCTCACATCCAATTTGGCGGCGCCTTGGGCGGCAGGACGGGCGGCAGGCAATGCGATGATGGTCTCCAGGCGAAAGAGGTCTTGCAATTGCAGATCGCCACGCAGGAAAAATCGGTAGCCGGTACTCGATACCCATCCGCCAGCGTTCACGGGGGGGGCTCCATTGATCGCGAGTGCGACGGGCCCGATTCGCAGATGAAGGGACACGGGCTCAGCTTCTGGTTTCGCAAGCTGTGCGAGCGCAAGGCTCGTCGTCGGCGAGGTGGGTTTCGCGCTGGGAGCGTTTCCGGAAATGAGAGTAAGAGGAATCGTGCCGATGGAAACGTCGTCCTTGCCGGCATTTGCGGAAAGCTGAACGTTCGTTGCTGAGCCGGTGCCAGTCCATTGTGGTTGGGGAGCGATCGACCCGCGGCGGGGTTGCTCTACGGAAATCGCCGCATTGTTCGCGAAATGAAATTCGGCGTTGAGCAGTCCGGTCGAAGTGAGGTCCGGTGTAATTTGTTTTTTCGCCTGGTGCAGCAAGCGAAAGAGCGCGTCGACGGGAACGTGTTCGGCTTGGACAGTAAGATCATAATTGGGTAGTGCCACGAGCTCCAGAGTGCCCCGTAGGCGCAGAGTGCCGTCGCTTACAGGGGATTCGCAGAGGAGATGGGCGAGCGTTCCCGTGGGCGAGTTGTATTCTCCGGAGCAACTGGTAATAAGGCGAAGGCTGGTGCGGTCGGTAATGTCATAGCGGTGAAAATTGTCGACGGACGCCTGGCTCTGGACTTGCAGAGCTTCGGGAGTGCCGGATAATTTTGCGGTGAAAGTCACTCCACCACGCCATCCGCGATCCTTGCCATTCAACAATTTTGTGATCTGACCGAGTTGGCCGTTCTCCCATCGCACGGCGATCTGAACGGGAGTGGTCTGCGGGCTGGCAGCGCGTTGCCAGGTGGCATTGATCTGTAGGAGTCCGGTATCGGTGAGATTGAAGTCGGTTCGTATGGGCTCAGCCTTGAGGCGGGCGCCCCAGGAGTTGTCGGAATCCTGCCAGAGGGCGACGTCGGCATTGGTCAGCGCGTAGGATTTTTTGGTTTGGCCGATTTTGAAATTGACGCGAGCACCGGTGGCTTCAAGATAAGGGAATGCGGGACGACTTTCGAAAGCGGGCTTTGCGGTTGGCGCGGCGGGAATCTGGGCGTTGCGCGCGAGTAGGCTGGCGAGGTTCCAGCGGCCTTCGTCGTTGCGGACGAGATTGACGCTGGGCTCGGTGGCGCTGAGATTTGCGATTTCGAGGCGTCCGCGAAGCAGGGAACGAAGGCGGATGGCGGCGGAGACTTCATCCGCGCGGATCATGGGCTCTGGGCTGAAGGCGGGATCGTCATAGATGACGAGGTCTTCGAGATCGAAGCCGGGGCGCGGGAGAAGTCGCAAGCGAACATTGTCGATAGTGACTCGGCGTCCTAGGGCGTTGCCGATGGAAGTCGAGATACGGTTGCGGAGGCGATACACGCCGGGGCGCCACAGAAACATTACTACCAGCAGAGCAGCAACGACGGCCAGGCCGCGTTTGGAGCGGAGAAATTTCACTTCACGATCCGCAGAGTCCGCGACCAACGGGTTTGATCGAAGAAGTGAATGACCATGTGAACCATGAACGAGAGGCGGTCGCTGGCATCGTGCATCATGTACTGGTCGGGAGGCGTAATGAACGACCAGTAGACGAACATGGGGCGGCCGATTATGTTCTGGCGGGGAATGAATCCCCAGAAGCGGCTATCTTTGCTGACGTCGCGATTGTCGCCCATCCCGAAATAACTGTTGGGAGGGACGACGATATCCTCGCCTTGAATGTGGGAAGCCATGGTTTCTTCCCAGTCTTCGCTGGTCACGCCGTACATGCCGGAGGGCGGGACGGAGGGAAAATTGTCGCGATAGGGATCGTAGTTTCCGAGCTTATGTTCGACGTAGGGCTCATCGAGCTTTACGCTATTGCGATAGACGGCGCCGTCGCGCAAATGGATGCGGTCGCCTGGAAGGCCGATGACACGCTTGACGACGAAGAGGCCCTTTTCCTCAGGCGACAGGAAGACGATGATGTCGCCGTGTTGAGGATCGCGATAGGGCATGAGCGGGCCCATCCAATGCGAGGGCGGCGCGAACTGCTCGCGGTTTACAAAGACGTGGTCGCCGATGAGCATCTCGTTCTCCATGGAACTGGAGGGGATCTCAAAATTCTGCAGGATGAAAGTCATGAGGAAGAGAACGATGACAAGGAGTTCGGCGAGTGAAGCCAAGAACTCCACCGTCGTTTCGCGCGGCTTCTCTTCTGCGGGAGTTTCTTTGTTTTTATTGTCGGGTGCTTTGGGCATCTGGGTGAAATTTGCCTTGCGAAAGCTTTCTTACTTTACAAGCTTTAAGGTACGTGACCAGCGCGTCTGATCAAAGAAATGAATGACGATGTGGGCGATCCATGCGAAGCGGTCGGCCGGACTTTGCATCTGGTACTGGTCGGGTGGAGTGATAAACGACCAGTAGATGAACATGGGACGGCCAATCACGTTCTTGCGCGGGATGAAGCCCCAGTAGCGGCTGTCGTAGCTGACATCGCGGTTGTCGCCCATGGCGAAGTAGCTGTCGGGTGGAACAACGAGATCTTCGCCTTGAATGTATTGGGGCAGAGACGATTCCCAATAGTCGGCAAGATTGTCGCTTTCGCTGGGCATAATTGCCGGGAAATTCATGCGGTAGGCGCAACGGACGCATCGTGGATCGGAAGCATCGCCTTTGTACCTGACGTAGGGTTCGTCGAGTTTCTCACCATTGCGATAGACGACATTGTCGCGGAGGTGAATGCGGTCGCCGGGCACGCCAATGATGCGTTTGACAACGAAAAGACCGTGCTCGGAGGGCGACAAGAATACGACGATATCCTGGCGGTGGATGTCGCGATAGGGGAGCAGTGGGCCCAGCCAATGGGTAGGAGGAGCGAACTGCTCGCGATTCACAAAGACATGGTCGCCGATGAGTAAGGTGTCTTCCATCGAACTGGAAGGAATTTCGAAGGCCTGGAGGACGAAGGTGATGATGAACAGGCCGGTCACCAAGACTCCGGCGAGGGAGGCCAGAAATTCGACGGTTGTTTCCCGCGGCTTTTCCTCGACAATTTCCTCTTCTTTTTCTTCTTCTCTTTTGTTAGGCAAAGATTTAGGCAAGTTCGTCTTCCCTGTTCCGAGGATTTCGGTTCAAACCGTTTCCATTAGCGTACCAGCCGGAAGGTTCGTTGCCAGCGGGTGAACTGGAATAAATGCGTAATCGCGTAGGCAAGATGATAAAGCTTATCGCCGACAGTTGGCGATCCGGTGAGATCATTGTTCAGACCGCCCGCAGACCAGTAGATCACGAGCGGGCGTCCGATGATATTTTCGCGCGGGACAAAGCCCCAGTAGCGGCTGTCCTGGCTGTCGTCGCGATTGTCGCCGAGAACGAAATATTGGCCGTCGGGGATGATGAGTTGATGGTCCTCGACCAGTTTTGGCATCTCTTTCCACCATCTGGCGTCGACAGCGTAATCGGGAGAACCGGTTTGGGGAAAGTCGTCGCGATAGTAGTTGCGCAAGGCGGCGATGTACTGGACGTAGGGCTCCGGAACTAATGAGCCGTTGATATAGACGTGTTTGTTGATGAGGCGGAGGCGATCGCCGGGCAACGCTACGACGCGCTTGACGAAATCCTGCGCAGGATTGATGGGATAGTGAAAGACAACGATGTCGCCGCGCCGGATTTTGCGGTAGGGAAGGAGACGATTCCAGCCGGTGTTTCCACCGTAGCAGAATTTGTCGACCAGGAGATAATCGCCGATCAACAAGGTCTGTTCCATCGATTCGGAGGGGATAGTGAAGGCCTGGACGAGAAAAGTGACCACAAAAATAGCGATCACGATCGTGCCGGCAACCGACTGAACGGTGGAAGGCCAATCTTCGGCGGCGATTTTTTCGCTCCACGACATAGCGGGTGGTGATGGAAACTTAGTCTCTATTGAAGATTGGATGCGCCGGGCAACGCCGCTAGATAGTCCAAGACCTGCCGCGCGGCTTCCTGTTCGGCGCGCTTTTTGGTTGCGCCTTGAGCGCGCCCGACGAATTGGCCCATTTCGGGCAGCGGAAGTTTTACTTCGACGGTAAAGGTTTTGCGGTGTTCGGGGCCTTCTTCTTTCACTAGCGCATAGATTGGTTGAGGGGCGCCGCGGGCCTGGAGGGCCTCCTGCAGAGCAGACTTGAAGTCCATAACGGGCATCATGCTGGTTTCGAGGTTCATGTTGGCCAGTTCGGGCTCGACGATGGCACGCACGATAAAGTCGCGGGCCACGGACCATCCACCATCGAGATAGAGGGCCGCGATGATGGCTTCCAGAGCGTCAACCTGGAGGCTTGCTTTATTGCGGCCGCCGCTCTTTTCTTCACCGCGGCCGAGGCGCATGTAATGGCCAATCTCAAATTGTTCAGCTACACGCAACAAGTGTCTCTGCCCCACGAGGTGGGCGCGAAGTTTGGAGAGTTGGCCTTCATGGAAGGCGGGAAAGCGCTGGAACAGGGCTTCGCTCGTGGCGAGGCCGAGCACGGCGTCTCCTAGAAATTCGAGCATTTCGTTATGACCGGCGGGGGAGGCCGCGGAAGATGAGCCATTGGCTGCCCAAAGCGCGTCGATTTCACGGGCTTGGGAGCTGTGAGTGAGCGCCTGCTCCAAGAGCTCAGGGCGCTGGAAGCGGTGAGCTAAGACATCTTCCAGCGCCATGATTTCGCGTGACTTCATTTGATATTAGTTTGTGACTCTGATGGTTCGGAACCAGAACCTCGGTTGAGACGCAGGCGTGATCTTTTCGTCAACGCCGGAAAGAGGCGAGGTTCACCTCGCCTCTTTTGGCGAGAAGATCTAGTTCTTTGGCGGCGCGGCCGGTTGGGCTGGCGCGGCACCGCCGGTGAGTTGCTGCAGCCGATCACGCTCGCGGCGTGCCGGTGTGCCGATTGCGGTGTTGTCCTGGGTAAGTTCTACGGCCCGGTTCGCGAATTTGAGAGCTTCGGGATATTTCGCTTCTTTGTCGAGGGTGAGGGCGAGTCGGAGAACTACGACGGGATCGGGCTGGCTGGGGAAGGCGTCGATTGATTTCTGCAGATTCTCCTGCGCGGCGGCGTAGTCGTCCTTCTTGAACTGAATGGTCCCGAGGATCGAATAGGCATTCGAGCGCAGTAAAGACTTGTAGGCGTCGATCTTGTCCTGCGGGGTTCCCGCCGGCACTTGCACGTCCGTATCTACGGTGGTGGTCGCTTTTTGCGCCATCGTCATGGCTTCGCTATAGCGTTGATCTTTGTCGATATCCGAGTCGTGGGTTCTTTCGGCAATGACTTCGGCGACGGTGACGAGAGCTTCGGGATCGTCCGCATCGAAGGTAAGGACTTTGCGGCCCATGGCCTCGGTCTTTTCGGCGTTGTTGGCGTTTTGGTAGAGGCGCATCGCGTTCTTGTAGAGGAGCACGCGAAGTTCACTGTCCGGATATTTGGTGGCGAAGTCGTCGGTAGCCTTCTCCAGGGCCGCGGGATCGGTGGCGGTGACGGCGGCTTTGTAAGCATCGAACTCGGGTTGAGTCTTGGCTTGTGGCGGCCGCTTCGTGGCCGGGGCACCCGGAGTGCCGGTGGCTGGGGTCTGTCCAGTTGCAGGGGTGGTGGATTGCGCAGGTTGTCCGCTGGTCTGAGCGCAGGCCCAGATGGCGAGACTCATGACTCCAATCGCTAAAATAACTGCTTTCCTCATTGTGTCTCCCATAATGCTGAATTTCAAACCTAAGATTTGATGACGCAGGCAGAGCCGCCTTCGACGGCTGGCCAGTTACTCCGGTTGCTGCTTGGGCACCGGAGGTTCGTAGGGCTCATCGATTCCTTTTTGCGCCGCAATTTTAGCTTCCGGCGGCGTACCTCCTACGACGTTCAGAGCGGCGCGATATTGATCGAGCGCCGAGAAACGATCTTCCCGCAAATCGAAAATTCGGCCGAGATAAATATGTGACCAAGCCAACACCTTCGGTTCGTGCGCGGTTTCGAGCGCCTGCTCAAAGTATTTGCGAGCGCCGTCCATGTCGCGGTTGGCGGTGGCGACTTCCGCCAAAATAAACAAGGCGCGTCCGGAATCTTCTTCCTGCTCGTCGAGGGCCTTTTGCGCCAGCTTTTGTGCTGTTTCGGGATCGCCAGCCGCCAGTCGCCGCTCCGCGTTTAATAGCAGGTGCTCGTCGGGGTGACCGGCTAGATGCAGCAGTTCAGGCGCAGCCTCGCTCGCGTATTGAATATAGGATGCCCGCTTGCGTTCTTTCCCTACGTCGATCGATCCGAGCAGATCAGTGTAATCGTTGCGCATGCCGGCGGGGTCTTTTTCGAATCGCCCGAGCGCGTCGTAAAAATATCGCGTGAGAACGTAGCCTTCTTTGTCGGCATCGTCGAGATCTTTGGCGCGCTGGGTCTCGGGAGTTTTCAGGGGCAGCAGACGTTCTTCGATCGCGCGCACAAGGCACTCGGTAACGAGAAGAGAGATGTTGGTCTTGAACGCTTCGTCCATAGGGGCGTTCTTGACCTCTTCGAGAAGCGGTTCGAGGCGTTTGAAGGCGCCGCCGTTCTTCATGGCCAGGGGATCGAGGAGATAATGCAGGTAGGTGTGTTGGATCTGCTGCATTTTGATCGCGGTGCTCGAGGTGGGAGAGATGACCACATAATAATCGGAGGCGTATTGGCGGGCGTTGGTTTGTCCCGGAGCGCCCATGGCATCGAGATAGACGGTGAACTGGCGTCCGAGGTAGCCCGAGGACGGCATCTTCAGATAGATTTCGGTGTCGAAGGTCATTTTCGCCAGCGGGACATGATAAGTCTCGGCGAGTTGGGTGTAGCGCGCGTTGTGGCGTTGCCAAACGGCGTGCAGTCCCAGCTTCTCGTAGAAGGTCCGCATGAGCGGGACAAAGTCGGCGACGACGGCGGCATCGGGCGGGAGTTCCGAGGGTTTCGCTTTCAGGCCGAAGGCAGGAGGTTCATCGAGATAGAGAGCTAGCGATACATATTGGGAGAGGTCGCGAGCGGGCTCCGGGGCTTGGTGCTGGCGGTAGAAAAGGCACATCGGAGCGATCACGTCGTGAGCGCCAGCGGTGTTTTCAACGGTCTTGCCGATTTCGAGACGAATCTGGGTGCGAAGGGGATCGGAAATATTCAATTCCTGATCGTAACCGCAGGTGTTAATGGCGGCCAGGACGGTAAAGAGAGTCTCGCTGGTCTCGAGAGAAACATTTGGCGCGCTCTGCGCAAATGCGGTGAGAGAGAGGGCGATGGCCAGCGATTGCAGCGAGAGGCAGTCGAGCGAGTTGTATCAGGAAAGCACTTCTGGTCCTAAACATAGACGGATCAAATAACAGTTTAGTGTACGAACTTGGGAATTAGCGGTCAAACGCGGGAATGCAGAGAAAAGCGGTCTAGTCTGGTATGAGGAGCATAGATAAGTGTGCCGGGGCGAACTTTACGAGCGCGGGCCAGTTGGTTTGACCGTCCACGCTAGTACTTGATCTTTATCTCTCACGCCATCGTTTACGCTAACCTTTTACGCTGATCTTGGAGAACGACAGCACGGCTGTTCCGCGGGTAGGCCGTCCCATGGAGAGCGCCGGACGGAAGGTTGTGAAAATCAAGAGATTTTTTAATTCCGGCAAAACGCTCTTGGCTTCTTCAGGTTGAGACAGGACTCGGTAATCGTCAACGCGGCCGTTTGCATCAACGTAAGCCTCGATCACTAACGCGTCATCGCCCACATTGCCGAGCGATGTGCCAAATGCGGATTGCTCAAGCTGAGGGCCGGTGTAGAGAGTGAGCGGAACGTCTCCGCTGCTCGCTCGTAATTCAGCGGGCAAGGCAAAGAAGCCCAGGAGAAGTCCAAAGAAGAGAATTGCGCTGATCAAGCCAGCCGTCGCGGGAACCATGAAAGCGTTCAGTTCGTTTTGCAGTCGAACCATGATGCCTTCAAAACGGGGACGACGCTTCTGGGAGGCTTCGCGCGAGATCGCGACGCGTAACTTCAAAGCCAGGTCCCCGGTGCTCTCTTTGGACCTAAACCGGAAAGCAACTGCTGGGTGCGCTGCATTGCGGCGTACTCCCACTCGCAACGGGCGCACTTTTCGATATGACGAGTGACAGCGTGCATCTCTGCTCCGCTCACACGACCATCGATATACGGCGAGAACAACTGCTGCATTCTTGCGCAGTCCATCTCAGCGTACTTCATGACGCCACCTCAGCCTCTCTGCCACCACGCGAACTGTCTTTAATTTTGGTCGAACCGTTGTGTCTTTTTTCACTGGATTCGATGGGCGCTATCAGTCCCATCTCGGGCCCACTTCCTTTACGTATGCTGCTAGTTGCTTGCGCAACGCATCGCGCCCGCGGGTGATGCGGGATTTCACGGTACCCAGGGAAATCTGTAAGACTTCCGCAATCTGCTCGTAAGACATTTCTTCCAGGTCGCGCAGAATTAAGGAAGTGCGATACGGCTCGGGAACTTGTTGCAGTGCTTGTTCAACGGCGGCACGAACTTCGGTGTGCGCGAACTTTTCGAAGGGAGATTCGCCGGGATCGACCAAGCGCTCTTCTCCGCTGAACTCGCAGTCGCCTGTTGAAATCGGATCAATCGGCGTTTCTTG
>CAWIAJ010000004.1:0-643361 GCA_963834085.1 uncultured Acidobacteriaceae bacterium
CAAACTGGCCATGATTACTACTACAAGCCAGCCAGCTCTCTAAGCATCAGCCCGATAAAACGGTCACGCCACTTCGCGCTCTGGCGGAACAGGCTTTTTCCCGAGCTGCGGGTGCCCCCTTAGTTCCTGGAAATAGGATGGTGTCCTTCGGGACGCGACCGAAAATTATCCTGCCTGGCTGGAAGCGATCCGTTCAGCCGAGAGCAGAGTTCACTTCGAGAACTACATCATTCATTCTGACAACGTCGGCGAACGGTTTGCCGAAGCGCTGGCTACCCAAGCTCGTCGAGGCGTCCGGGTAAGACTGATCTACGACTGGTTAGGAGCACTGGGCGCAACATCCAGCCGGTTTGGAACCCACTGCGTCAGGCAGGAGTGCAGGTTAGGTGCTCAACCCACCGATCTCGACAGCCCTCTGGGCTGGCTGAGTCGCGATCACCGCAAGATGCTTTCGGTCGACAGCCGGATCGCTTTCATCAGCGGCCTCTGTGTGGGTCGCCCGTGGCTGGGCGATCCAATCCATGGCATCGAACCCTGGCGTGACACAGGCGTTGTGATCGAGGGACCTGCCGTCGTCGATATCGAGCAGGCGTTTGCAACCATGTGGGCAACCCTCGGCTCGCCGATCCCCGAAGAAGAACTCCCTCACGAGAGAGGAGCCATTCCGGCGGCCGGGGACGTGGCGCTACGCGTCATGGCCAGCATGCCCACAATCGCCGGTGTTCCGGTTGGATCAACTGATTGCCGCGATTGCCCGGCGTTCGATATGGCTGACAGATCCCTACTTCGTAGGAACAACGTCTTACGTGGAAGCCCTGAAGGCTGCGGCGAAGGATGGCGTGGATGTAAGGCTCCTGGTGCCACGGGCTAGCGATATTCCGATGATGCGTGCGGTGTCGCGAGCTGGGTTCCGCGGACTCTTGGAAGGAGGGGTACGGATATTTGAATGGACTGGTTCCATGGTGCATGCCAAGACGGCAGTCGCAGATGGCCGCTGGGCGCGGGTGGGTTCGACTAATCTCAACCTGGCCAGCTGGATGGGAAACTGGGAACTGGACGTGATCGCAGAGGACGAACCGTTTTCACAGAAGATGGAGAAGATGTATTTGCAGGACTTGGCCCATTCGATCGAGATTGTTCTGCGAGACAAGAACCGCGTACGCCCAGCAGTTGAGCGAACGGGGAACGGGCCTCCACAGAAAACCGCATCCGGAAGCGCCGGGCGTGCTGCCGCCGGAGTTCTTCGGATCGGCAACGCAGTGGGAGCGGCTATCACCAGTCATCGGGTTTTGGGCCCGGCTGAAGCCAGAATCATGTTTATCGTGGCCTGTTTGCTATTGCCACTGACGGTGGTCGCGATTCTCTGGCCTCGAGTGGTTGCGGTTCCGATAGCAGTATTGGGTGGGTGGTTGGCAATTTCGCTGCTCGTAAGAGCCTATCGGCTGCGTGCCAGGCGCAACTGATACCAGACTGATGGTTCCCCACGCTGGTCTATTTCTTGTATCGTTCGAAGTTCGGCGCTGTTCTCACGAGGAACGTCTGGGGCCGAAGTCAGCGCAAAGATCTTACCTACGATGGAGGAATGCAGCAGTGACCATTGCAATAATCCATGCTGTTCTCAGGGTTGCAGTCCGTTTCCGTTCGCTACAGGTCTGCGGAAGTGGGCTGATCCGCCACTATCAGCCCTTGGCCCAAAGTTGGTGTCAAATTTGGTGTCAAAACCGGCTATTTTTCCGGTTTTTTCCGGCATAGCCGATTTTTTGACCCTTTGCCGTCAATAACTTACACTTTCTACAGTTCCATGGCATGGAAGAGGTCGTCGGTTCGATCCCGACCAGGTCCACCAAATTTACAACTACCTCCAAATTTACAACTTCTGGAAGATACCCCGCTTTTTGAGCTTGGACGTGCCCGGTAGGAAACGATCCTCCCGGTCGTAACCGCTTCTACCGGAAACCTCGGGTTGCATCCAAGTTCTCGAACTGAGGCTCGAACGAGTTTCCGCCTGGAGTTGGTAACGTTACTTCGATAATCAATCGTTAGAGCCATGTTTTTAACCGCTGGCGTCTGCTCTAATCGTCCAGTCTCATCATTTGAATAGGCGTTGAGGCCAATCATGTTGGAGACTCGACTTTACGTGGAATACCCGAGCTGTGGAATGCAGTACCTCCGGAAGGACTTCGGCCTCACCTACAGCAACGGGGCTTACATCGAGAACCTTGCGGGCTGTCCCGACTGGCAGCGACTCGTTTGCCCTTGCCAGCCTAAAAAACCCTATAGGTTCAAATTGAGTGAAAGAACGCGGCTCCACGTGTTCCGAGCCGACGAGGGCGAGCAGACCCATTTCTCGCTCAAGACACTAAAGTCGCAGACTTCATCGTCCATCTCGGGCCAGTCCTAGAAAAAGCCACCCCGTGTCTTTGTGGCTTGCCGGGTCCACCGAATTCCGCACCCATTTTAATGGTTTTGGACCGCCCGAGTGGGCGGCTATTGGACGCGTGTGCGCGCTGCACTAGGGCGGGTGTAGGATTTTGGCGGTACGGAAATCGGGAGTTTTTGCGCATGGACGACAAGAATCGCAAGTTGGGGATGGGGCAGGAGATTACGCGACGCGATTTCCTGAATGGAGTGAGCATCGGCGTGGGCGCCTCGCTGGTTGGGAGTTCGACTTGGGTGCAGGCGTTTGGAGTGCCGGGGCCAGTTTCAGACCCGGCCATGGAGGCGGGGTACTATCCGCCGGCGAAGACCGGAATGCGCGGGAGCCATGACGGGTCGTGGGAGGTAGCGCATGAGATGCGCGACGGGGCGACGTGGCCGAATCCGGTGGCGGATGGTGAATCCTACGATCTGATTGTGGTGGGCGCGGGGATCAGCGGGCTGGCTGCAGCCTATTTTTATCGAAAGTATTTGGGTCCGCAGGCGCGGATCTTGTTGCTGGACAATCACGATGATTTTGGCGGGCATGCGAAGAGGAACGAATTTCAAGCGGGAAACCGCCTGCTGCTGGGGTATGGGGGGACGCAGTCGATCGAGGCTCCAGGGAATTACAGCAAGGATTCGATGGGACTGCTGCAGGAGTTGGGAATCGATGTGGAGAAGTTCTTCCAATACTACGACCAAAAACTGTTTGATTCGATGCGGTTGAAGGAAGCGGTTTTCTTCGACAAGGAGACATTCGGGACGGACCGGTTGGTGCCGGAGAAGGGGCTGCATTATTTCGGAGTGGAATTCGGGATGGAGAACGTGGATCAGATTCCGATTGCCGAAGCGGCGCGCAAGGATTTGTTGCGGTTGCAACATTCCCACGTCGATTATCTTGCGGGACTGACGCCGGCGCAGAAGAAAGCCCGGTTGGTGAAGACCAGCTATAAGGATTTTCTCTTGCGAGACGTGAAGGTGCATCCCGACGTGGTGAAGGTATTTCAGACCTCGACGCACGATTTGTATTGCGTGGGAATCGATGCGGTGTCGGCGTTTGATTGCGCGCGGGAGGGGTATCCAGGGTTTAAGGGGATCACATTGCCGAAGGACCATCAGGAGAATCCAGAGCAGGACGAGCCTTACATCTTTCATTTTCCAGATGGAAATGCGTCGATTGCACGGATGCTGGTGCGGGCGTTGATTCCTGCGGCGCTGGCGGGACACACGATGGAGGACGTGGTAACGGCGCGGGCAGACTATTCGCGGCTGGATGAGGATGGCTCGCCGGTGCGGATACGGCTGAATAGTACGGCGGTGAAGGTTGGGCATGTGGGCGATCCGGCGCAGGCGAAGGAAGTGGAAGTGACGTATGTGCGGGACGGCAAGGCGCGGCGGGTGCGCGGGAAGAATTGTGTGCTGGCTTGCTACAACATGGTGATTCCGTATTTGTGTCCGGAGATGCCGCAGAAGCAAAAGGACGCGCTGGCTTACGCCGTGAAGATGCCGTTGGTGTATACGAATGTGCAGATCAAGAACTGGCGTGCGTTTCAGAAGCTGGGGATCAGTGCGATTTATGCTCCGGGCTCGTATTTCAGTAATGTGACGCTAGATTTTCCGGTATCGATGGGAGGGTACAAGTATCCCGCATCGCCCGATGAATCTTGCCTGCTACATTTGTTGCGAACTCCTTGCGAACCGGGTTCGGATTGCAAGGATCAGTACCGAGCAGGAAGGTTTGAGTTGGTGAATACGAAGTTTGAAAAGTTTGAGATGGAGATACGGAGTCAACTGGGCAGGATGCTCGGGGCAGGAGGATTCGATCCGGCGCGCGACATCGAGGCGATTACGGTGAACCGGTGGCCTCATGGATACTCTTACGAATACAACGTGTTGTTCGAGCCGCTGGATCGGCCTGAGTCGGAGCGTCCTTGTGTAATTGGGCGGCAACCGTTTGGACGAATCAAGGTCGCCAACTCGGACGCGGATGGGCATGCGTATACGAATACCGCGATCGACCAGGGGCTACGGGCCGTTCGAGAGATTGTGGGAGAGAAAGCTGCGTAGAGCCTGCTTCAGTTGACAATCTGTTTTTTGTTTAACGCCGATTTTCTTTGCAAAGACATCGACCGCCAATTCTTCGGCGGTGATTTCCCCTGTCCGTAATAGTTTTGTAATGTGGCTGGGATCACGGTGAAGCGCACACCTGCGCGGCTAGTCTTCAGGCATGCCTATGAAAACCAGCGAAATGGCAGTTCATGCCATGCCAGTTCACCCAATGGCTGTTCACCCCAAGGGAAGTAAGGCTCGCATTTTGTTGAGCTCGGTGTTTGGACCGTATGCGCAGGATGATGATTTCGGCAGCCGCGCGATCAATCCGATGGAGCTGTATCACAACCAGGTAACGCGAGCGCAGGGGAGTTTCTCGCTGCGGATGTTTCACCGGTCATGGGGCATCATGATGATTCAAGAAAATATTTCGGCACCATGTAGTGTGCTGGATTTTCCTACCCGCCAACGATTCGCCGAGGAACTGCTCGCGAACCAATACGACGTGGTGGGAATTTCTTCGATCATCGTCAACGTGGGCAAGGTGCGGGAGATGTGCCGGATGGTGCGGGAGCTGTCTCCGGATTCGGTGATTATTGTGGGCGGCCATGTGACGGCGACTCCGGGCATCGAGAAGCTGATTGATGCCGATCACATTGTGAAGGGCGAGGGAATTTCGTGGATGCGCCGGTACCTGGGAGAAGACGAGGGCGCGAAGATCAAGCATCCCATGATTGTGTCGGGGCTAGAGACGCGAATCATGGGGATTCGGCTGCCGAATCGAAAGGGAGGGACGGCGGCGACGATTATTCCGTCAGTCGGATGCCCGATGGGGTGCAATTTCTGCACGACGTCGGCATTTTTTGGAGGGAAGGGGAAGTTTTACAACTTTTACGAGACAGGCGGTGAGTTGTTTGACGTGATGTGCGGCATCGAGGCTGAGCTCAAGGTGAACTCCTTTTTTGTGATGGATGAGAACTTTCTGCTGCATCGCACGCGAGCGATGCGCCTGCTCGAACTGATGAAGGCAGCCGGAAAAAGCTGGGAGCTTTCGGTGTTTGCTTCGGCGAACGCTATCCGCAAATACACGATGCTGGAACTGGTTGAACTGGGTGTTTCATGGGTATGGATGGGATTGGAATCTCCGCGGTCGAGTTATAGCAAGCTGGAGGGGAAGGATGTTCGAGACCTGACTCGCGAGATGCGACAGCACGGGATACGGGTGCAGGGTTCGACGATTGTCGGGCTGGAACACCATACACCCGACAATATTGTTGACGAGATCGAATCGGCGGTCAGCTATCAAACGGACTTTCACCAGTTCATGTTGTATACGCCGGTTCCGGGAACGCCGCTGTACAAGGAAATGGTAGACCAGGGAAGAATGTTGCCGGACATCGATTTCGCGGATATCCACGGGCAGCACAAGTTTAATTTCAGGCACGCGGCCATCTCGCGCGATGATTCGAAGCGATTCCTGGACTGGGCGTTCTGGCGTGATTTTGAAAATAATGGGCCGAGTCTCTATCGCATGTGTCAAACGATGCTGCAGGGATGGCAGCGCTACAAGGATCATCCGGACGCGAGGGTACGGGAGCGCTTCGAACGAGAGATGAAGAAGCTGAGCAGCGCTTACAACGCGGCGCTGTGGGCGATGGAAAAGGAATTCAAGAGAGTGAATCGCGGCGTGAGCGACCGGATCCACAAACTGCGGCGGGAGGTCGAAAAAGAGTTTCCGTTCGTAGCTCGGCTGACGGCGGCATCGCTGGGTCCGGTGCTGTTGTGGACGACGCGGCGAGAGGAACGGCGACTGGCGGCGGGGCGGACCTACGAGCCGCCTACATTTCTGGAGCGGCGAAACTGGGTTTCGGCGACATAGGACGGTTCGCCTGTGGGAAACTGAACGGACCTGGCCCAGGTATCTACAGAGATTTGCCGGGGGCGGCGACGTACCAGCCTTCGGCTAGGAATTGGGATATAGAGCGATCCTGAATACCTTCCTGAACACGAAGTTCGTCGTTGAGGAAGTGGTAAGAGAGAGTTTGCGAGTCGCGATCGAGGCGGTCAAGACGGATGCGGTTGCCGTCGCGATCGGCGCAGATCAAACCGACTTGGAGGTCAGCTTCTGCCGCTTTCTTGACGTTGGTTTCGGTTTTTAGAGCCATACCGTTTGTTCGATGACCGCAGAGCCGTGGAGGAATCTGCGGAAAGCCATATGAAAGTCTCCGCGGGAGTCATTTTGTCGAAAAGGGAAATGGTGGCGGGATTGGGGTTGATCGGGCATCATCAAGGGATGCATTCTCGCAAGTTGGTCTTCGCCTTCTTTGCCGCGGCCATATTGTTCTCGGTGATCCGGGAGTGGAGTGCGCCGGTCGGCTGTCCTCGGCGGCCCATGATCACGCATGAGTCCCGTCGCGTGGATTAGTCCCAAGAACTAAAAGCGATATCAGCGCGCAACGTCTGCAACGTCTTACTGTTTCTTCATCTTGCGGCGGAGATCGGGCCAGAATTCCTTGACGACGAGAGTAATCGCGTCGTAGCCCATCTGCGAACCCCAGACGCTGGCAGTATTGCCCAAGGTGCGGTCGCTGGGATAGTACTCCGCAACGCCAGCACTGTTAAAGCGATTGAATGTGCGGCGGGGATGGTAGCTGTAAGTCGAGATCGCGGAAGCGATGGCGCTGCCAAACACCTCGGAATAGTTAAACTGCCGCTTGCTAGAATCGCCGCGAGTGATGACGATGCGGCTGGCGGCGTAGCTGGCACGCGAGATGAAACTACCTTCCGCCTTCGGGAAAAATCGTGGATCCTGGTGGAGAATGGACGGAAGGATCGCGCCGACAAAAAAGTTTTCAATGGTGCCGTCCGCAGCGTAGGCACCATACCGCTTGCCGTAACCGACGGCGCCTTGTCCATAACCGGGTTCGCTGTTCTCGGCCTGGCTGACGCCTGAGAGAGCTGCGTACCAGACAATCTGGACCGGGTCGAACGACCCTTGAGCAACGACCTTAAATTTCTGCCCCGCTGTCAGAGGAATGATCTTTCCGTTGGCATCGACGGTTAAGAAGTTGGGTAGCGCAAAAAAGAGGCGGTCTTTGGATGTTCCGGAGGTTTCGGCGGTGTCGCCTTTAGCGCCTTTGTCTGCTGGCTGAGACTGTCCTTGATTGGGTGCCGGTTTGGCGGTAGGAGCGGTTTGGTCAGAGGGCTGAGAAGTCCCGGTCGTGGGAGGGTTCTGGTTCGAGGAATCGGGAGTTTGGGCGAAGCAGAGTCCTGTTGCAAGCGAAAGCGAGGCGATGAATGAGCATACGAAGGAGAAGTTAGGAAATTTCAAGTTAGGTTTAGCTCCAAATTCAGCGGACCGAAGTGAGTTCCGAGGGATAAGATGAGTTTACTGTTTGACGATCTATTTCAGCAAATGAGGCGGCGAAAACCGAGGCTTCAGCGGGTCGTAAGATGGATAGTACGAACCCTTTCATCCACCTGCTGGAGGGTGATTTGTGCCTTCCAATCGCGCCGCAGGCGGGGGAATTTGTCTCCCCACTCGATGAGCAGGATGCTGTTGGGGGCGAGCAGGTCATCGAGGGCGAGCGTTTCCAGTTCGCGCTCGGCGTCAACGCGGTAGAGGTCAATGTGATAGAGCGTAACGCGGGGACCCCGGTATTCGTGGATCAGGGTGAAAGTGGGACTCGTCACGTCTTCCGCAGCAGCGGCTTGGAAGCCTTCGGCAATTCCCTTGACCAAGGTCGTTTTCCCGGCTCCGAGATCGCCGCTGAGAAGCACCACCAGAGGCGGCGCCAGATCAAGAGCGAGCTTTCGTCCGAAGGCGACTGTCTCGTCGGCCGAATGAGTGGTGGTTTCGGTTGTCATCCGACGAAAACAGTATATAGCGTGAGCAGTTGCTGGTTTCTAGCCGCTAGCGTGCGATTTGTAGCAGGCCAGGCCACGGAGCGCTCCCGCGTCCCGTCTCGCCAATCAGAAACCGGGTGGTGTTTGTAGCTTTTCCGAGACGGGATCGAGGAAACTGCGATCCATAGCGGAATCGACTGCCATCCGTAACTTACGGTGATCGTCGTCACCGAGGGCTATGAAGCGGAACGGTTGCAAACACGCGCTTTGAAACTTGCGGGTGGGATGGAGCATTTCGGCCATGCCGCAGATGGCGCCGGCACGCGTATGGAAGGCGATTTCGACAAAATCTCCAGCGGAAAGCTCATGTTGCAATTGCAACATTCCACCGGTGATAGAGATCGATTGAAGTTTTGCGCGCGACCGTTGGCCACCTTCGGCCATGACGGCGGCCGCGACTGATCCATTGAGTTTTACACGGGGTGAACGTCGGCTGACATTGCTTTGGGGGAAGTGAGTCATACGGATGGACTATGCCATGCCGGGGCGGGTTCGGGCAGATTACGAAAGCACCTGTACACGGGCGTATGCTAGGTGGTTGGCACCTTGGTCCGGGAAGCCGATTCAAATTTGCGATAATGACAGCGGTAACTTTCCTGACCAAGCGGGGGCGGAGTACCTTTGGTGGCGACAGGATTGAAAGGGCTGTATTTAGAGTGTTGAGGCGTGGAGAGATATGCACATTGCTAAGGGGTTGGGACTACAGTCTGCGATCGCAGTGGTTTGCTTGCTGGGGATCTCGCTGACGGGCTGTTCGAGAAATCCGAACGAGAAGAAACAGAAATATCTGGAAAGCGGGCAGCGCTATTTCGATAAGGGGCAGTACCGGGAAGCAGAGATTCAGTTCCAGAACGCGATCCAGGTGGATTCGCGTTTCACTGCTGCGCACTACAAGATGGCGCAAGCGGCGATGAGACTGGGGGATGGAGCGACAGCCGTTCGTGAACTAATTACCACCGTCCAAATCGATCCCGATCAATATGCCGCGCGACTGGATTTGGCGAATCTGATGATTCTGGCACGCGAGTTCACTCAGGCGAAGGAACATCTCGATCTATTGGTCCAAAAGCAGCCGAATAATCCTGACGTTTACCTGGCACGCGCCAATTATGACGCGGGAACGAACAATACGGGCGCCGCTTTAGCAGACCTGCAAAAAGCCCTGCAGTTGGATCCAAACCGCTCAGACTCGTATTTAAATTTGGCCATTTTGCAGGTGAGGGGACAACAGTGGGATGCCGCAGAAGCGAATCTAAAGAAAGCGGTCGATCTCAACCCCAAGTCCACGAGTGCCCTGGTAACGATGGGAAATTTCTATCAAACGCGAGGACGCTTTCCTGAGGCGGAACAGTGGTTCAAGATGGGATATCAGTCGGCCCCGGATGACCCCAACCCACGGCTCTCTCTAGCCGGTTTGTATTTGGCGGAGAACAAGCCTGGCGAGGCGGAAGAGTTTCTTCGCGAGTCGAAGAAAGATTTTCCGAACAACTCGGACGGGTATCGGATGTTGGGCAACTTTTACTACGGTACAAATCAGCTGGACAAGGCATTGACGGAATATGCGTCGCTTTATTCCGACCATCCGAAGGACGCACTCGTTAAGAAAAACTACATTCAGCTGCTGATTCTGAAAGACCATTTGGAGGAAGCACGGAAGTTGAATGACGAGGTATTAAAGGACAAGGCGGACGATCCGGATGCGCAGATCTACAAGGGTGAGATCGAGATTCGAAGCGGGAAGGGAAGCGATGCGGTCAACACTTTACAGGTTGTGTTGAAAAACGATCCAGACAATGCGGTGGCGCATTATCAACTGGGACTGGCGTATGACCAACTGGGCAACAATCGAGGATCGGAGTCGGAATGGCGGGATGCTGTTCGACTTCGTCCTGAACTGGTGGAGGCGCATCGCGCGCTGGCCGGAATTGCGATTCGCCATAGCGACGCGACAGCGCTGGCGCAGGAAGCTGACCAAATCATTGCGGTGCAACCAGCGGCTCCCGATGGATATTTGCTGCGGGCGATTGCGGACATCGACCGCAAGCAGTACACGTCGGCAGAGGAATTCATTAGGCGGTCGCTGGAGAAAGAGCCCAATAATCCTGCCGCCTACGTGCAGTTGGGAAATTTGCGGGTGGCGCAAAACCAGAATGCGGAGGCGCAGAAGGCGTACCAGCAGGCGCTCGATCAGGATCCCAACTCGACTGATGCGCTGGGCGGCGTGCTAAACGTGGATCTGGCGGAGAAGCAGCCGGACCGGGCGATTGCGACGATCAAGACGCAGATTTCGCGCTATCCGAAAAATGCTGGTTTCCATATCATGTTGGGCGTTCTGTTGATGGAACAGAAGAAAGACCTCGCGGCTGCGGAGGCGGAATTTCGACAAGCGGCCGAAATCGACCCAAACAATGCTGAGGCGCTGGTGAAACTCGGTTTGGTCCAGGATGCGCGCGGAGCCACAGATCAAGCTCTGCAAACTTATCTCGAGGGGACGAAGAAGAACCCAAAGGAGATTGCTTTCTACCTGCTATCGGGTGGAATTTACGAGAATCGGAAGGATTGGGAGAGCGCCAAGCAGCAATACCAGAAGGTATTGGCTTTGCAATCGGATAATCCAATTGCTTCGAACAATCTGGCCTACGTCATGCTGCAGCAGGGGGGCAATGTGGACGTGGCTTTTGCGATGGCGCAGACGGCACGACGGCAGTTACCGGATAATCCAAATTCGGCGGACACTCTCGGCTGGGCTTTCTATCACAAACAGGTCTACACGTCAGCGATCACCCTGTTTAAAGAAGCGGTGAAGAAAGAACCCGACAACGCTCTGTTCAACTATCACCTGGGATTGGCTTACGCTAAGAGTGGACAGGCGGGATTGGCAAAGCAGCAGCTCGACCGGCTGGTACGGCTCAAACCGAACTCTTCGGAAGTAGAAGAGTTGCGGCAGGCGATGTCGGATGCGAAGGGATAGAGGGATCGCCTCGGACGGGTCGGGCGCCGCTCCAACAAGTGAGATGACGAAAGGACACGAATTGCTGTTAGCGTTCTACGTCATTTTGGGGTTGTGAGGAGAACGTAAGCCCGGTACAGTTAGGGAAAGGTTTGAGTATTGTGGGGTATCGGTAGCGGCAAATCATGTACATGCCTCATGCCAATCTGGCGGACGAAGTGAACAGTAACATCGTCCAGTCCGAAGTTGAGGGCGGCGTCTTTCTGGAAAGCTTGCCTCCCGATACCGTGTTGCAAATCCGCACGCAAAATCACTTCTATACCGCTCAGATTCTGAAGGAAGGAGCGGCGCTGATTTCCGGACATCCACAATACTGTCCGCAACCGGTGCAGGTCACGATTGCAGGTTCGACGTGGGGCGGATCCATGATCAAGATGCGTTTTATCGGCCGAGGCATGCGGCTGGAATTTCACCATCCTGCCTACAGCATGCCGATCGTAACGTCCACCATTCAAGAAATCTGCGAATCGCTTGAGCCCGTGTTATGGCGCGGCGATGCAAAAACTGTGCGCCTGCCTGACTAAAGCTTCCAGACGTATTCCCCGGGTTGAAATTTCAAAAAACAAATCACTCTTCAAACGCACGCTGCCCCAGCAACTTTAGAGCAGGGCTAGCCCTAATTGTTTTTGCTACCTGCTAAATCCTAAGACCAGGTTAATCGGGCAAAGTTGCGGGCGTGCGAGCGGAAGGCTCAGCGATAGCACGAGGTCCGGAGCGCGGCTTGCGGCGGAGTGGAGGGCCATGGTGGTCGAGGATGACCCAACGGACGGGAGTATGAAACATGGGCGGCCCGCCATACCGTGCCGCGGGAAAATGAAACTGTACGTTGATGAAAACTTCCTGTTGAAAGCCCGAGGCAGGAAAGGACGTGCTCTTCACCAGATCGATCGCCTGGCGAGATAAATCGTGATCGGAATTTTGCAGAGACTCGGCGTCGAGCACAGTTCCGTCTTGCGCATCCAAAATCGCATGGATAATGACGGGTTGGAAATATGTAGAGGTCGGGGCGTCGGAGGGGTCGACGCGCATTGGTAGGCGATTCGGCGAGGCCAAAGTGAAAGATTCTTCGGCGTTTTCCATGTCAGGAGCTGGTTTGAAGAGATTCGCGTCGAGGTTGACTTTGTCTTCGAGGCTCTCGACGCGCGCCTGAACAACGAGATTGCCGTCTTCGAAGATCGTAATTTGGCGGGGAAGCGTATGGCCATGAAATGGAGTTGCGCCGGTGTAATCGTAGACGGCGTAAATTCCTGGTGCTTCGGACCACATCCGTAAAAGAGCGGTGGCGGGATCGATGCAATACTCGCTCTCGTACCACGAACGCGGAGCGGGGTTGGGCGGGATGGCGCCGCTCAGCAACAGGCAGTCCATTTCTTTACCGTCTCGATCGACGTCGGCGGCACGTATGGCCATTCCTCCGGCGTGACGGGCGAATGGGGAGTGCAGAGCGGACCGTACTAGCTGCACACGGAGTGGGATCGGTTCTGAGGCGTTGTTGCCATAGACACGATCATCGACGCCGATCCGAGTCACCTTGAGATCGCGCAACTGCGCTGACCACCGCCAGTGTGATCCGCCGTCGGAATATTCCTCCATCGTCCAATCCCCTTCATATTGAGCCGTGCCACTGGTCTCGAAAGAGGCCTTGAGGGTGTAGGGAGTCTTGATGTCGTAGAGATTGAAATTCTGACGGGCGCGATCGAGAAGATCGAGTGCAGCGGAGCGATCCGACTGCCTGGTCAGAGTGTGCGGCTGCCGCGTGACCATCTCCCGGGGATCGAACGGTGGAGGATTAGTCTGCGCGAGGAGAGCTGGTACGCAGGTTGACACGGATGACAACAAAACCAAGAAATTGAGTCCACAGCGCCGCGCGATGGTTTTCATCGGGGCCTCCTTCAACGGAGATTGCAGCAGGGCCCGACGCATATCTTAGGCAGTTTTGACCGAGAGTGCAAATGCGAGGTAGTGAATTAGATTTGGTGGGCAAAAAATACATTGCGTGGAGTGGAGGGCCTGTGGAAGAACGTCTAGAAGCGTTCGACATCGAACATACCAAACGCGTTAAGGATTGCGATACTGCCGATTCTCAATGAGAAATCCGATCCTGAACCGGGAAAACACGGCTAAAACAAAACAGTGCCACTGAGCCTGGGGAAATACCTCTCTGAAGTACACAGTCCATCTAGTAGTTGGGCGGGAATACAGGGTTCGTTTTACGGAACTGTTTTGGGGATCGGGTTTCGCCTTATTTTCTCCGGTTGCTCCTATCGAGTCTCCGTTTCTTTAGAAGAACTGCTACAGCGTACACCCCTATGAAACGTCCAAAATCAACGCATCGAAGTAAACGCATGGGAATTTTGGAGCAAGGAACGATGGTCGTCAAAACGACCCGACAGACCGCTCGAGGCAGTATGATGCGTCCTCGCGAATGGACCGATCCCGACAGGAAAGCAGTGCACAACCTGATTCTGTTGTCCATTCCGGATGAGGAGTACAACGCGCTGCGTCCTCACTTAGAACGTGTGGACCTGCCACAACATGAGATTTTGCACGAACCGGGGGCGAAGATTGAGTTTGTCTATTTCCTAAATGAGGGAATGACGTCGATCGTGGCGCTGAGCGGCGACGGGAGAAGCGTGGAGGTCGGGATCGTAGGCAAAGAGGGCATGGTTGGCATGGCGCTGACGATCGGGTTGAGGCGGAGTGCGTTCCGCGCGATTATGCAGATTGCGGGGAACGGCGTGCGCGTGCGTTCGGACATATTCCATGATGTGTTGTTGTACGGATCTACGTTGCGCACGAAACTTAGCCGGTTTGGATTGTTGCACGGCATGCAGGTGGCGCAACTGACGGCTTGCAATCGTTTGCATGAGGTAGAACAGCGGTTGGCGCGGTGGCTGCTGATGTGCCAGGACCACGTGGAATCGGGATCGCTTTTTCTGACGCATGAATTCCTGTCGCAAATGCTGGGAACTGGCCGTCCGAGTGTGAGTTTGGCTGTCGCGTCGCTGGCGAACGCGGGGCTGATTGAGAATGGACGCGGCTCAGTGAAGATTCTGAATCGCAAGGGACTGGCAGAAGTGGCGTGCGAATGTTACGGAGTGATCCAGAACTTCGATGGCAGGATGGGGCTGAAGTAACGCCATCTATTCAAATTCGTAAGGTGATACACTGCCCGGCGCGGCGCTCCGTGTGTCTTCTACGGCGCAAGATGCTAGCCTAATTGTGTGACGCGCGGGCTTCTTTTCTCGTTCTCCAAACATTTGTTCTTCGTCGTTCTGGTGGTGTGTTTCTTCCTACACGTTGTGGTTGAGGCGCGGTCGGCTTCGGCTCCGTCGTCTTCTTCTCCAGCAAAATCATCCGCAAGCTGGAGTGTCGCGCAAACTCCGGCACGGCTGGTAAATGGAAGCCCGTTGCTCTTTCGGGTGGCTGCGCCACGAGCCGTGCGAGCTCTTTCGGGGAAGTGGCTGGGGCACGAAATTGTGTTTACCTTCGACGCGGAACGTAAAGACTGGTTTGTGTTGGCCGGTGTGAGCCAAGAGACGAAGCCAGGAAGCTATTCGCTGGAGTTGATCGGCGAGACGCCTACGCCGACAGCGCCCAGTACTTCGTCACCACCATCTGCTGTTTCGACAGCGGGTCGGCCGCTAACGTTTGAGAAGAAGATCCTGGTTGCGCGCGAGCGATATCCGCGTGTGCTGTTGAAGGTGCCGGGAAGATATACGGCGCCGAGTCCGGAAGACCAGAAGGAAATTGCGGCCGACAAAGATATCAAGACGGAAGCATTCAAGACGGAAACGACGGCTCGGCAGTGGCGAGGATCGTTTGGGGCTCCGGTGAAGGCGGAGATTTCGGATGTGTTCGGCGTGGAACGGGTTTTCAACGGGTCAGTACAAAGCACGCATCAGGGATTGGATTTTCGTGTGCCTTCTGGAACCGCGGTTGCGGCAGTCAATGATGGGACCGTGATCTTGGCGCGACCTTTGTTTTTTGAGGGAAATTGCATCGTGATCGATCACGGGCAAGGGTTGCTGACTTTGTATTTGCATCTTTCGAAGTTTGTGGTGAAAGAGGGCAACGCGGTAAAAAAGGGTCAGGAGATCGGGCTGAGCGGGGGAACGGGCCGGGCTACGGGTCCGCATCTGCATTTGGCGGTGCGATGGCAGGGAGTCTATTTGAATCCGGAGGAGTTGTTGAAGTTGACGTTGCCGTGATTTCCTAATAGCTGGCGGCTAGGGCTTGCTCTTCGGGAACGTGGACTCCGTTGCGGAAGGTCACGGTCCTTCCACTGATGGCAGGGATGCGCTCGCCGGGAACGATAATTCCTACCAAGTTCAGAGGATCAGCGGCTGCAATCACTACGTTGTCTTCTTGTTGATAAGCGGGATTCGCCGGCTGCTTGCGGTGGGCGCGCAGCGAGTCTACGGCCACGGGGAGGGCGAATTGTTCGCCTAGAAATCCGTCGACGAAGCGTCCGCCGCGTATCTCGCCGCGATCTTCGAGGCGGCGGAATCCGATTTGCAACTCACGCCACGCTGGCAAATTGGTTTCGCGCGCGAGGAGATCGCGGAAGACGACTCCGTAGCGCCGGAGAAGCATCCAGCAAGAGGATTCAACGCAGCGGTCGCGCGCGGCGCCATCGGCTTGCAAGATCGACCAACGACCAGGAGTGTGCCGCGGACGGCGGACTTTTGCGATGGCTTTGCCGGGCCAACCGGTGGCGGCGATTGCCGAAGTGCTTTTCGGAGTGACGAGGGCGCGGAGATTTTCGAAGGCGTCGGCAGTCACAATGCCAGCGGCTACCAGTTCCCAGAGTCCAGTTTCTACTTCTGACTTGAGGCGGTTGGTGGCGCGGACCATGTCGGGAAAGAAGAGAGCTCCGCGATGTTTCAAAAGATCTAGAACCTCTTTGGCCACCGGACTCAGGTAGGAGGTGTTGGAATCCTCGGATGCGGGGTGATGGGGGCGTAACCAGTCGGCGTCCTCGCGTATGAAGAAGGCGATAGGCGCGACTTTGGTGGGGATGACGCGGCGGCGAGCCGAGTCGTTCCCGCTGGCGTCGAGGGTCGCGGGATGAGGAGAAAGACGGCCCCATCCGGCGGTGCCTGTCAGGCACAGTTGATCAAGATAGGCGGGATCGTATCCGGAGATTCTTGGGGCGAGGATATGACGTTCCCAGCAACTCGCTGGAATTTCGAAGCCCTGCAACTGGCGGATGATTTCGAGGGTGCCGTGTTCGCCGCGGAGTTGTGTGCCGGGAGCGATGTGCTGCCAGCGCAGGAGCCAGGCCATGAATTGCGAAGCGGTGACGGGGGCAATTTGCTTGCGCAACGTGGCGACCGTCATGCGATGTATGCGAGCGAGAAGACGGCGCTCGCACCATTCGGTTTCTGGAGCGGCGGCAGGCGAAGCGATTCGTGCGGCCGTGGCTGGCGCGGAATTTTTTTCGGAAGCCCGAAACCTACCGCGAAGGATGGAGCCATTGGCCTCCATGCGGAGGAGCGCCTTTTCTACATCGGTTGCCGGTAGAGCCAGTCGGGCGCCGATCTCGGAGGCCGTTGTTGGTCCAAGATGAGGCATCCATCCCTGGACGGCGACAAGCATCGCGTCGTCGAAAGTGGCCGGTGAACTGCGGGTTTCTCTGGTTTCCGTGTGTGACGTGCTTGAGCTTTGTTCCGCGGGAACAGAGCCGAGTTCCATCAGCGCATTGGGGTGGAGCGAGACGAAATGTTCTTCACGTTCCGCGGCCACCCAAAATTGTTCGCCTTCGGCGTCGATTACTGCTGCTCGGTTCTCAATTTGCAAGCGACGGAAGAAGGGAGTCCAGTGGGCGGTTGATTGCGGCCTGGCTGGCCGCGAGTTCGGAGCCGGCATCGAATAATCCACTTCGTCCGGAACGCGCAGCGCTACGAGCGTGTGGAGAACGTCGTGAAGTTCATCGGCGTCGCGGACGTCGGGCCAAGCTTCCTGTCGGACTTGCGCGATGGCGGAGGGATCTAGGGTTCCTACCTCTTCCAAGACGGAGGCGGGCAAGACGCGACGCATCTCGACCGCCCTGGCGCGGCGTTCTTCGAGGGGCGCATCGTCGAGGTAGGCATAAGGATTGGCGTTCAAGATCTCGTGCGAGAACTGTGATGGAACGGGTGTATCGACAGCGAGGAAGCGAATGCGTCCCTGCTCGAGACCGCGCAAAACATCGGCGAGCCCGTCGATGTCGAGGGCTTCGGTCAAAACATCTTTCATGACTTCACGAACCAGGGGATGGTCGGGAATCTTTATATCGCCTTCGATATTTTCCTGGCAAGCCGCTACATCGGGAAAGACGGAGGCGAGCAGGTCGTCCGAGCGCATGCGCTGAATCTGTGGCGGAACTTTCTTGCCGTTTTGAAAGCGCAGGAGAGCCAGAGAGCGCGTAGCATCCCAGCGCCAGCGCGTTTGAAAGATGGGCGAGGCGAGCGCCGCTTGTTCGAGAATGGGAGGCATCGTCTCGGAGTGGAGGAATTGGAAGACGTTGGCAAGAGGGAAGCTATGCTGTTCGGCTAAAGCGATGTTGAGGCCATTGTCGGTGGCGGCGGCTTGGAGTTCGAAGTTGAAGCCGCGGCAGAAACGCTTGCGCAACGCCAGTCCCCAGGCCTTGTTGATGCGTCCGCCGAAGGGGGCGTGGATGATGAGTTGCATGCCTCCGCCTTCGTCGAAAAACCGCTCGGCGATGATGGTCGTTTGCGTAGGGACGTCGCCTAAGACCACGCGGCCTTCGAGAATGTATTGAATCAACTGCTCGGCGCCGGAGAAGTCGAGACCGCACTCTTCGCCAAGCCAGGAGATGGTGTGGGCCACTTCGGGTAGGTTGCGCCATCCTTCGACGGGAAGCACGTTCGGCAGGCGGTCGCTGATGTCTTTACGAAGTTCGCCTAATTGCTGCGAGAGTTCTTCGGTGCGGGCGGGCGCTTCTCCGCGCCAGAAGGGCACGCTGGGCGGAGCGCCGCGGGCGTCTTCGACTAGCACGCGGGAAGTCTTCGCTTCGACGCGGCGGATGCGCCAAGAGGTGTTGCCGAGGAGCATGACGTCTCCGGCCATGCTTTCGACGGCGAAATCTTCGTCCAGGGTACCAACGGTTCCTCCATCGGGCTCGGATACAACCGTGAACAGGGCATTGTCAGGGATGGCGCCGCCGCTGGTGATGGCGGCGAGGCGGGCACCGCGCCGAGCACGGAGTTTGCGATTCACGCGGTCATGATGGAGGTAGGCACCGTAGCGTCCACGTTGGGAGGCGATGCCCTCGGAGAGCATGGTCAGGACTTCGTCGTACGTTTGGCGCGAGAGATTGCGATAGGGGTAGGCGCGCTTGATGAGAGCGAAAAGATCGTCTTCGTCCCAGGAATCGTTGATGCGTTCGCCGGAGTGTTCATCGACGACGGTTCCGCGAGCGGCACAACAGGCGACGATTTGCTGGGCGAGTACGTCGATTGAGGCTTCGGGGAAAATGAGACGGTCGAGTTCACCTTTGTGGATGGCTCGAACGAGGACGGCGCATTCGGCAAGATCGTCGCGGGTGGTGACGAAGAAGCGTCCCCTAGGGACGGCGCCGCGCCAGTGGCCGGAGCGGCCGACGCGTTGCAGAGCGACTGCGATGGAGCGCGGAGAACTGATGTGGCAGACGAGATCGACGGTTCCGACGTCGATGCCGAGCTCTAGAGAAGCGGTCGCGACCAGAACCTTGATTTGTCCTACTTTTAGTTTGCGTTCGGCTTCGAGGCGGAGCTTGCGAGAAAGGCTTCCGTGATGGGCGGCGACATTTTCTTCGCCGAGGACCTCACCGAGTTGGTGGGCTATGCGTTCGGCGAGGCGGCGGGTGTTGACGAAAACGAGCGTAGAGCGGTGCGTGTTGACGAGTTCCACGATGCGCTCGTAAATCTCGGCCCACATTTCGTTGGAGGCGACGGGACCAAGCTCGGACTTCGGAACTTCGACGCCGAGATCGAGAATGCGCTTGTGTCCTATGTTGACGATAACCGGCTCCGAGAGCGGGTTGTGCGGGTCGGAATTGCCGCCGAGAAAGCGTGCTACTTCTTCGATCGGCTTCTGCGTCGCAGAAAGGCCGATGCGCATAGGGGGGCGTCCGGTTAGGGCTTCGAGGCGCTCGAGCGAAAGTGCAAGATGGACTCCACGTTTGTCATCAGCCACGGCATGAATTTCGTCGACGATCACCGTTTCAACGTCCCGGAGGATAGTGCGACTTTTCTCGGCGGTCAGGAGGATGTAGAAAGACTCGGGAGTTGTGACCAGAATGTGCGGCGGACGCTTGAGCATCGCGCGGCGGTCTTTCATTAAGGTATCGCCGGTACGGACGGCGGTGCGAATCGTGGGCATGAGCAGCCCGCGGTCGCTGGCCATTTGCAAAATCTCTCCGAGCGGGAGCTCTAGATTTTTCTGGATGTCATTGCCCAGGGCTTTGAGCGGCGAAATATAGAGCACTTCGGTGCGGTCGTGAAGATCTCCGGCGAGGGCCTTGCAGACCAGACGATTGATGCAGGCGAGAAAGGCGGCCAGCGTTTTGCCGGAGCCGGTAGGAGCCGAGATCAGGGTCGTGTGTCCGGCAAGGATGTGCGGCCAACCTTGTTCCTGCGGCTCGGTGGGCGTGGAGAAGCGGGCGGTGAACCACTCCTGCACGAGGGGATTAGCCCAGGAAAGCGAAGGGGAGACTACGGGAGGCATGGGGAAGATTGTAGCGAGAAATTATGCTTTCGTAAAACATTCGCCTATCAAGGATACGGGTGAAGGACGAAGGACTCCAACTGATCGCTCGAATCTTCCCACCTGATCCGCTGCTGCGCGATTGAGAGTACAATTCCGGAACGTTAAGACTCCCCGCTTGACGAACATTCCTTCAGTGGAGACCTCCATGAAATGCCCTTCCAGTAATCTTTGCCCCCGCATCGTGTCGGCGCTCTGTTTTGTGGTCCTCGTGGCGGGATTTGTTGTTCTTGGCGCGAACGACTCGAACGGTGCCATGCCCAAGACCCATCTTCACAACACACAAATTGTGATAACGTCGTCTGATAACCACCAATCCAATGTCGGGCAAGCGGTAACTTTCACAGTAATGCTGACGAGTAAATTCGGTCCGATACCAGACGGCGAAACCGTCTATTTTGAGGCTGCCGATCACGGTATAGGAACGGGAAGCACGCTGAACGGAATTGCGACCTTCACAACGTCGTCTTTGCCTGCTCGGTCTTACGAGATTCAAGGGTATTATCCGGGAGACGGGACGTTTCATTCCGCTTTCACACAGATTAGGCAGGTGGTGTCGAAATGGGGGACCAGTACAAATCTCGTGTTGAGTCCGAACCCTGCCGCCAAAGGCCAGCCCATCACTTTCACCGCGACCGTTACCTCCCAAGGACCCGCCGCTCCGACCGGGAACGTCCGGTTCCCAAATATCGGGTTGGTGCCGATCGTCAATGGGGTCGCAACAGTGACCGTTGCCGGCCTACATACTGGCACTCACGTCATCGTCGCCACCTACGAGGGAGATGCGGCCTCCGCGGACAGCAAGTCTCCGCCTTTTACTGAGGTGGTCAATCCGTAGTCCGGCGTTCGTAAATCCTGCATTCCACGAGAGTCGAACTTCGAGGCGCTTGTGGTCAAGCGGGGTGGCTGAATTTTACGCCCACCGGTTGCTTGCTTGGGGCGTGCTCGGGTTAGCCACCGGTGGGCGCTGTTCTCCTTACTCACCCTGTTGTTTTCAGGAGCATTTACGGTGGAAACACGGTGGTTTTGGGAAAGTTTCGCGAAAATGGTCGATATTTAGAATTTTTGCTAACCTAAACCTTCCGATGGGAATGAGCCTATACGGGATGGCAAGCTACAGACGCGCACGTCCCGCCCCGCTTTGTTGATTATTTGAAGGCGGACTGAGTAAGTTTCACCGCGCAATGCGGGTTGGAACTTCCGCCCGAAACATTACATTTTTGAGAATTTACGGAACCCACCGCCAGCGTGGAGAAGTAGATATTAGCTCCGCCATTCGAAACTTGATTGTCGATGACGATGCCGCTCGTTCCTCCGAGAGCGGCCGGAGTGGTGGTACAGGTGGACGACGGCGCCGCCTGACAATTTGGAGTTGCCAACGAACTGGTGCCGATGGTTGAGCTCTCAACGTACCCATCCGTCGAGCCGACTCCGAAGAAAAGTCGGTCGGTCGTTCCGTCGTAGAACTCGGTGAGCGGCGAGCACTCGTCGCCCTTGGTGTTGTTGACGACAAAGCTTGCATCCCCTGTGCTCGTGATCGTGCCGCTGGCGAACGGGAAAAGAAACATCTGGGGATTCGAGGGCTTCAGTGGCTTTTGCGCGGTTCCGGAAACGAAGCCGCAGCCGATCATGTGGCCGCTTGCGGATCCATTGAGCCAGAAGGCGTTGTCGAAAGTTCCAGCGTGAAGATTGCCGCCCGTACAGTCGCCGTTTCCGCTACCTGAGCCAAGGTCTACTGTATTACTTGTGGTGAGGGTGGTGGAACTGGTGAAATTTGCAGGAAGCTGGCTGATCGCTCCGCCGATACCGACGACGCTGCTACATCCGGTGAAGGCAAAGACCTGATCGGTGGTGCTATTGGCAGGGTCATTGACCACGATGGGAGGATCAACGACTCCGGTGCCGGCACCATTGCCTACCCAGCCGACGGCAACTTGCGCAGCAAAGGTGCCACCGGGATTGCTTAATCCGATGGCGTAGAGATATCCATATCCATCGCCAATGAAAATTCTGCCGGCATTCGTGTCCTCAATGGGAGCGGTGAGCACCTTGTTGGATTGGGTCGAAACGGTGACGGGCCAACCTCCGGCGGAGACAAGCGCAGGAGCACCGCCGCCAAAGACTGGGTTGATTTTGTAAAGCAAGCCGTTGTCGGCGCCGACGTAGGCGGTATCCGCGTTGTAGTCTACCCACGGCGAAGAATTGGAATCGGTTGATGAGGTCTGGATGGTGAGGGAGGTCATGCAATTCACCGTTGTCGGTGTGGTGCAACTCGTGGGCGTCTGCGGACTTAAGACCTTTCCCGTCTGAGAAGGGGGCGTCGGAATGGGATTGGAAAGAACCAGAACGTGGAAGTACGAGCCGCTGCTGGTGCTTTCGACGAAGGCGACCTTCGTACCGTCGGCGGAGAGGACGGGTGAAGTCTTAATCTGTCCGCCAGTTTGCGTGACCGTGTTGTAGGCGAATGCAACCCAGGGCGATCCGCTATTGCAGGCTGGACTCGCCTCTGTATAAAGATTATTGATTCCGACAAGATTAGCTTGAGTTCCGCTCGTGACTGTTAGCCCAAACACGACGTAGTCGGCATTGCAATCTTCGGTACCGAGGTTAAAGCGGTACTTGGCCGGATATTGGTTTTGCGGAACGTATCCATTTTCGAGCGAAACTGCCCAATCGATCGTCGTACGATGCGGAAATATCGGCTGCGGCACAGGCCCGTGTAAGCGGAACTGGCGGGCATTTTCCTCGGCAACTCGGCGCATCACGAGGTTATAGACATGGCGTGGTTCGCGCCGACCAGCCGCCACAGCGTCCTCGTCGCGCAGTCCGGGCATCAGCAGGTGTTGCGAACTCCAGTCTTGTGGATAACCCAATGGTCCCAAGTCACTGCTGGGAACAGCAGCAAGGGTTGAATCGGCTGCTCGGCCGACGGGTGAAATGGTCAGTAGAAGGAGGCCGAAAACTACCCAGGACCGACGAAAAGCGCGCGCACACATGGGGCTACTCCTAGGACTGTCTGTGGGGATGATGACATTCTAGAAACTTTCCAATCAGCACCCCAGAAAAAAACGGAAACCCGAGATGACCTAGGTAACCCTGCTCTACCCAAAAGGGCTAAGAGTTCTTGCGATTGAAGCGGCACTGAAATTGAGTAGAATTTACCTTCCCGCAGGACAGGGCCATGGTCTCGAACACACGCTCGTAGCGGAAAGCGGGCTTGAGGTAGGGCTTTCGCTGGGGCGTGTCCGATCGCGTGCGCCCAGCAGCTTCTTCTAACGAATCTCCGCCATTTTCGAAATTCATGGACATAGACCACTCCCTCGAATGCGATTCATGCCTGGCTGGGAAAAGTTCAACTCACGTAATACCGCAGTTGCCGGGCGAACGTGTCCAGACCGCTCGGACGGCAACTGCAGATTGAGTAATTCCAGGGGAGGGAAATGCTTTGCAATAGCCAGATATTGCAGCTCCGCATGTGCCTGGCCAACCAAATTAGGGCCAAGCACACCATGCGACTCTATGCGATGGCGCAAAGTACTCTGGTCGATCATCAAAGACGGGGCCCTTGGTTTTCTTCATCCTATGGATACATCCCGCTATCGTCAAGAGTAGAAGGGACAGAGGGGCGGGAGGAAACCAAATCGTAAATGGCGCTCCGGAAGCCTGTTTAGGTAGGATCTACATCTCGCGGCGCCCTTCCATGGCCTTAAGCATGGTGACTTCGTCGGTGTATTCAATATCGCTGCCGACTGGAATGCCCATGGCGATACGGGTGACCCGCAGTCCTTGCCGCCTGAGTTGGCTGGCGAGGTAGGTAGCGGTAGCCTCCCCTTCAACCGTTGGATTGGTGGCGAGGATGATCTCTTCGATTTCTCCATCTGCGAAGCGCGTCAGCAGGTTAGCGATGCGGAGTTGGTCGGGGCCGACGCCGTGCAAGGGAGAGAGCGCGCCGTGAAGCACGTGATAGACGCCGTTGAAGTGGCGCGTCTTCTCGACGGCGGCAATGTTGGTCGGCTCCTCGACCACACAGACCAACTTTTGATTGCGCGTCGGACTGGCGCAATATTCACAAGGATCAATGTCAGTAATGTTGTTGCAGATGGAACAGAGATGGAGATTCGCTTTGACGTCGCGGACGGCGGCCGCGAGGGCTTCGGCATCGTCTTCGCTCGACCGTAGGATATGGAAGGCGAGCCGTTGCGCGCTCTTGCTGCCGATTCCCGGCAGCTTTTTCAGTTCATCGATGAGTCGGGTCATCGGCTCGGCAAATTTAGACATAATAGGGACTTGCAATTGGTGATTGGTAATTTGCAATTGAAAATCAAACCCAGCTGGCTTTTCACTTAACAATTACAAATGGCAAATTACAAATTTCCGAGTCCGCCGAGCATGCCGCTGACGTTGGATTGCATGGCTTGATCGACTTTGCGACCGGCCTCGTTCAAGGCGGCGATTACCAGGTCTTGCAGCATTTCAACGTCTCCGGCCTTGACGGCTTCAGGGTCGATCTTGATGGCGATCACCTGTTTGCGGCCGTCCATCTTGACGGTGACCGAGCCTCCGCCGGATGAGGCTTCGATGACGGTCTGCTCCATCTTCTTCTGCAGCGTTTCGTACTGCTGCTTGGCTTGCGACATAAGGTCTTGCAGGTTGAATCCGGACATAAGGAAAGATTTGCAATTTCTGATTGGTAATTTGTAATTGCAAGACCAACAATGCGGAGCTTTTCAATTACGAATTACAAATTGCGCAATTACAAATTGGTTTCATCCTTTCTCGCGGTAATCGATTACGGTGCGAATTTCGGCTTTGAACTTTTCCTGCATACGTTGCACGATCGGATCCTGCTCGGCCCGGCTGCGAGCGCTTCCGTTGGGTGCCGGGCGGGGTCCGGACTTGGCTTGCGCCGTGCCGCCGGGCTCGACGTTCATCTTGATGGGCCTGCCCGCAACACCGCTGGCGGCCGCGCCTGCTAGGCGGCGCGCGTCTGCGGTGAACGACATCTCGATCATCGTGGTGGATGCGGAAACTCTCGCGATCAGGGAATTACCGGCCAAGGTCCATTGCGCGGTTTCAAGAAGAGATACAAGCATGGCCTGATTGCCCAGGGCGCTGAGAACGGCGTCGCGCAACGAATCGACGGTGGTTTCGCCCCGGTAGTCGTGGCGGGCCTCCCCGAATTTTTCCGACTTGGTTTCAAGTCTACTTTCGGCCTGGGGCTCCGCATCATCAATTGTCGCCGGTTCTGCTTCGGACGGTAGTTCAGCGACAGCCAATGCAGTTGATCCCACTGTGACCGGTTTTGCGCTGGCCGGGGCATCGTTGTATGTCATGCGAACGCCGATGTCCGAGAACGCTGCGGGCTCTGTGGAAACATCAGTTTTAAGCGTGCCTTTCCGTGCGGAATCGGCGGCGAAAGGAGAGACGGCGTTGGATCGCGCAGGCGCCAGCTCGTTTCGCCTCGTGTCGTCGTTACTGCGAGTTCCTGGCGATAAGGATGCCTGAGGGCGCTGCGGCTGGGAAGACGCCAAAACGGGCCGTGGTGCGGTTCGCGGTTGGCCTGCACCGGAAGCTGCGGCGTCGCTGAGCAATTGCTCGATAGGAAGCAGGCGCTGAGCGTGGGCCATTTTCAATAATCCAAGTTCGAGGTGGAAGCGTTGCTCCTGGCGGTAGCCGAGTTCTCCATGGGTGCGAAGCACGATTTGCAGATGGCGTGCTAGTTCCTCTTCGGTGAAGAGCTCAGCGATGCGGGCGACGCGCGCCCGTTCATCGGCGGAGATTTGCAGGAGCGCGGAATCCTTTCCTGCGATCTTCGCTACTGTCACATTGCGGAGAAAACGCACCATTTGACGCGCAAAGTGCGTTGGGCTGTGACCGTCTCCAATGAGTTCGTCGACGATGACCAGTATTTTTTCGCTGGCACTTTCAGAGACGGCTCGCATGACCGTTTCCAGGGCTCCAGCAGGAGCGGAGCCGATGAGGCTGCGGACGGCGTCGAGAGTGAGATGGTCGGCGGTCGAGGCGATGGCTTGATCGAGGATGGAAAGAGCGTCGCGCATGGATCCGTCTCCCGCCTCTGCCAGAAGCGCGAGGGCGTCTTCGTCGGCGGGGATATTCTCTTTGGTGACGATATCGCGCAGTTGTCCGATGATCGCTTCGAACCTCATGGCGCGATAGCTGAAATGCTGGCAGCGGGAGCGGATGGTTTGTGGAATATCTTCCGGTTGTGTAGTCGCCATCATGAAAATGACATGGCTGGGCGGCTCTTCCAAGGTTTTCAGCAGGGCGTTGAAGGCGGCATCGGTGATCTGGTGCGCCTCATCCAGGATATAAATCTTGAAGCGATCACGAGCGGGACGGTAACGCGCGGCCTCGCGCAATTCACGAATTTCGTCGATGCCGCGGTTGGTGGCGGCGTCGATTTCGATTACGTCGACCGAGTTTCCGTTGCGAATTTCGGTGCAGGAGTCACAGACGCCACAGGGCTCCACAGCGGGCTTATCGCTCTTCCCGTCGATGCCGCGGCAATTCAGGGCCATGGCGAGGATGCGGGCCACGGTGGTTTTGCCGATCCCGCGGTGTCCGCTGAAGATGTAGCCGTGGGCGATGCGCTCCTGTGCGATGGCGTTTTGCAGGGTGCGAGTGACGTGTTCCTGGCCGATGACTTCGGAGAATTTTTGCGGACGATATTTTCGGGCGAGGACCTGATAGCTCATCGGGAGACTTCGATTATACAGTCTTGTTGCGAACGCTGGATCAACGCCTGGGCGCGGGTAGACGGTTTGCCGGCCGCGGGGCGCGGAGTCGCGCCGTTGACTCGCTTGCGCGGGTGCGTGATGACGGGGTACGCTCATGGACTGAGAATCCTTTGCGCAATCGGAGAGAAGTAGTTATGCAATTGAGAATGAGTACGCGAGCTTTAGAAGGAGCATTAGTGGTGGATTGCAGCGGGCGACTCGTGTTTGGGGAAGAGTCTGCGAGCCTGCGCGACACGGTGAAGAAGTTGCTGGCGCAGAGTCCGAAGGTCGTGATGAATATGCGCGAGGTGAATTACATCGACAGCGGCGGGCTCGGAACGCTGGTTTCTCTTTACACGTCGGCGCGCAATGCTGGCGGGGCCGTGAAACTTGCCAGTCTTAGCCAGCGCGTGGGAGATTTGCTGCAGGTAACGAAGCTGTTCACGATTTTTGAAGTCTTCGACAGTGAAGAAGAGGCGGCGCGTTCCTTTGCGAACGTGGCGTAGGCCGCTGCCAGGGTCGGCGAGAAGCGTTTGTCTCTCACCTTTCGGCCGTGTCAATTGACTCCCAAACCAAACAAGGCCTCTTTGGAGGCTTAATTTTATTGGTCGAAGCCCGGTTCGGGTGGTGGTGCGAGCAACTAGTCCAGGTCGTTCAGAATGAGCGGGGTCGTCGACATGCCGTTCAGAACGCCGCCCTGGGTGGGATTGTCCAGGATCACCATGGTTGTAATCGATCCCGTGGCTGCGCTCGAAGTTTGCGTGATCAAGGGAATCTTGCTCAGGTTGGCGGTGAAAATTATGGAGTAGCCCGTCGACTGAAAGGGAAGTTGTAGGTAGGGGCTGGCTTGTCCATTGCCCAAGGCAGTGATTTGCGGATGGAAGCCGGTGATGTCGGTGCCGGGCGCAACAAAGTAAACGTCCAGCCCCGCAACGGGCGAACTTGGGGAAACATTGATGATGCGAATCTCCAAATTGTTGGAGACGGGCACGAGGTTGTTATCGGCAAAAACGATGGGTGGGCTATCGTTGAGTTCGAGTCCGACGGCCACGAGAGTGTACTGAGTCGATCCGGTGAAGGTGACGCTGCCTTCGGGCGAAATGGGATTGGCAGTCGTGCCGGTGGCAAATCCCTGGATGGCAACACTGCCCGTTCCGGCGGCCTGATATTGGGCGGGAGTGGTATTGGGCTGAGCGGCTCCGAAGGAAACGTCGTTGAATACCTTGTTGCCGTTCACGTAAACGTCAACGGCGGGGCTGTCGGGGATGGCGTTGATCAGGCGAACCTGCGCTCCGGTGTTCGTGGAGGCGCAACTGCTGGTGATGAGATTCAGGACCGTCAGGGCCAGAGTCAGAGACAGAAGTTTCAGCAAGCGCGACATCTTTGAGTTTTGTTCTCCGACAGGAAGTTTGGTGGGGAGGCGCTTGATTTGTCAACCGCTGGTACGACCGCTCTCCAGTAAGACGCCGGGCCTTGTATGAAGGTCCGGCATTATCGTCTTTCGGCGTCCCGCTCAGCTTTGGATCGAGATTAAGGCCGAGCAGTTGTTATCGCATACGATTTAATTCAGGTCGTTCAACTCAATCGGTATTTCAGACATGAAAGTATCGGTAGAGTTATCCACCAGCACAAGCGTGACGATACCTCCCGTCGCAGGGGAATAGTTCTGATTGACGATCGCGTTCTTGCTGCCGCTGGTGGTTACAATCACGTTGTATCCAATGCCTGTTCCAGTAAAAATCCCGCTGAAGTAGCCGCTTTGCTGACCTGGGGCTAGACTCAGAAAAGTTGGGTTGACGTTGCTGTCACCGTCACTTGGGTTAGGGATGATGTATACATCGACACTAGCGGGTCCGGCGACGGAGGCGTTGATTACACGGAATTCAACATCTCCTGTGGTTGGAGTGGTGTTGTTGTCCGGAAATGATGACACCTGAGACGCACCAGTCGTGCCGTAAAGAACCAGCGTGTACTGCGAGGATGCGCTAAAAGTCGCGTTGCCGCTGGCGACCGAGGTGCCTGTCGAACCCGTATTGAAGGAAGTAATGGAAGTATTTCCGGAGGGCACGGAGTTGTAGTTTGGCGGCGTGGGAACAACTCCGTTCGGGGTCACGGCGCTGAAGTACTTGGTGCCATTGACATCGATATCGAGGCCTTGGGAATCCGAGTTTTCGATCGCGTTCACGGCGCGAACCGACGCGTTATTACCGGAGCCGCAACTGGCGGCCGAGATGGCGAAGAGGGCAAGCGCCGAAATCAGGGCAAAGGCTTTTAACAAGCGAAACATAGTTATCTCCAAAAGGCAGTTTTGGTGGTGGGTTAAGTCCATGGGATGCGTTAATCGTAAAGCCGAGTTTTATCCCTGTGTGTAAATATTTGTATTGTGGAATCTAAGTTAGCATGTTTGGCGTTGGCCGTGCGCGCGTGGCGAGGCGGAATTTGAAATCGAAGTCCGGGAAAAAGACGTCGGGTAGAAAAGCCACGGGCATCGGCGAAGGAAGGCGTGCTCGCGTGGTGCGATGCATTCGTAGACTGCCAATCGGCAAGGTGTCGAGTTACGGAGCGATTGCAAGTGCGGCGGGATGGGCGGGCGCGGCGCGGCAGGTGGTGCGCATTTTGCGCGAGAGTCCGGGATTGCCGTGGCATCGGGTAGTGGGCGCGGGTGGTGCGATTAAGCTGCAAGGCGAGAATGGGGCAGAGCAGAAACTTCGTTTGCGGATGGAGGGAGTTACGTTTCGCGGCACTAGGGTGGATATGAAGAAGCATGAGTTTCGGTTTGCCAAGACAGGCAAGACCTCTCCGAAGAAAACGAGGCATCGTGGAGGAGCTTCGAGTTGACGCGATCGCAGCTGAGCCGAGCTTCCGCTCGGCTTGGACGGGCGAGGCGCCCGTCCCCACACCAAAAACCTGCTCCGCACTAAAACCGTCTAGCCCTTGTGTTAAACCGGAGCGATTTCGCGGGCCGGTAAAGTGCCTTCCAGTAGATCGTGCAAGGTTTTCGCGGGAACGCGGAGGCCCACATAGAAGCTGCCGAAGAGGGCGTAGACGGCGCTGACGTGATCGAAACGCATCTCATAGATTAGCTTCTTGAACACCAGAGGATCGTCGGCGAAGAGATCGACGCCCCACTCCCAATCGTCGAAACCGATGGAACCGGTGATGATCTGTTTGACTTCTCCGGCGTAGCGGCGGCCAACGAGGCCGTGCTCATTCATCTGGCGCTGGCGCTCTTCCATGGGAAGCGAATACCAGTTCTTGTCTTCTCCGCGGCGGCGGTCCATGGGGTAAAAGCAGAGATAGCGGTTGGGCGGGATCTGCGGGAAGAGACGTGGCTTCATTGCTTCTTTCTGGCGGGTGAGAATCTCCTGGATGATTTCGTTCCATTGTTCGGAGTGCGGCTCTACGCCCTGTTCGGCCAGAGCCTTGTAGTTTTTGAGCGAGGATTCGTAGAGTCCAAGCTCGATTACGGAAAGATAGGAAGTGGTGGGCTCCCAGAAGTCGCTGAGGCGGAGACGGGCGAGATCGAGTTCGGCTTGATTGAGCTGATCGAAACTCTCGCGGAAGTGGACGAACATCAGGTCGCCCTTGTGTCCTAACAAAGAGAAGAGCGCGGACTGGCCGTTGGAGCGGGCTTCCATTTCGGCGAGGAGGCTCGAGGCCTCGGCTGCAATTTCTTTTCGAGTCGGCTCTGGGAGGGCGCGCCAGGCGGTCCAGCGGAAGCGCATCATCTGATGGAGAGTCGAGTAGCCTTCAATCGTGAGGGGAACTGCGGGGAGCTGTCCGGAGGCTACGGGAAGGGGCGCGGGATGGGTCGGAGTCATGAATTCACCTTCGGGAGTATTGTAAACACATTGAATCATTGAGACATCAAGATGCTGTAAGCCTGAGGCGTACCCTGACAGCTACGGGGCTTCGATTGCTCGGGTGTAGGGTGGTGTGCTACAAGCAGCTATATGCGTAAATGGATGAGCGAGCGCCTGAAGCGCCGCAAGAAGACGGGAGACGAGACGGAGAAGAACGGCAACAAGGCTCCAGAGCCTTTGCAGCCGCGTTTCTACGACGATGAGCCGTCGACGCCTGCTACGGGAGCTTCAGTTGAAAAATCCGCTGAGGTTCCTCGCGAAGCTGGGGAGAGTGTTCCCCCGGTGGTGCCAGCGCCAGCGCAACGTCGCGGAGGGCGATCAACGCCAGCGGTGGTCCGCGCGTCGGAGGCGGTCTCAGAGGCAGTGCCAGCTTCTGCAGGGGGGGAAGGTACGCCGCGACCGTCTCGCCGGCGGCGTAGCCGCGGAGGGCGGGGGGGGTCGCGTTCAAGGGCGGCTGCTCCGGCCGCGGTTGGGGCGGCCAGTTCGACGGCGGTAGAAGGATCAGAGGCAGCGGTGGCAGAGGCTCCGCCGGCGGAAGTGGCTCCTGCTGCCACGGCTCCGGCGGGGGAAACGGTGGCTCCCGCAAGGGCAAGCAAAGGAACGGTAGTGTTGGCGATCGGGTTGCCGGGATCGGGAAAGAGTTCGTGGTTCAAGCGGCACAATATTCATCCACTTTCGAGCGATCTTTTGCGGGAATTGCTTTTTGACGATGCGCAGGAGCAGCGCTTTCAGGATCTGGTGTTTTCGAATTTGCGCTCGATGCTGAAGGCGCGGTTGATCGCCCGGCGTCCCATGAATTATGTGGACGCGACGAATCTTACTCCCCACGACCGGCACAGCTGGATCAAGCTGGCGAAGGATTACGGGTACGACGTGCAGGGATTGTTCTTTGATGTCCCGCTCGACGTGTGCATGGAGCGGCACCAGCGGCGGGGGCGCGCCGTGCCGGAAGATATCATGCGGAAGATGGCGGGTAAGTTGAAGGCTCCGACATTCGAGGAGGGTTTCTCGAAGATCACCGTGGTCCGTGTGAAACAGAAGGATGCAGGGGGAGTTGCGGAAGCTGTGCCCAGCGAATAGGAGATGAAATCGCCAGCGGCTGATCGATTGGCGCTCACTGACTTGTAGTGGATGATCATTTCGAACACCTTCTCGAGTCTCTCTTCTAGAGTCCGAGTCCTGTAAAGTTCGCGTCGTCTTGATAAACCCGCCATTGCAGTCTTCTGGTCGAGGTTGAGATTGGAGTTGACCATGCCTGCTGCAAATTTCTCCGAGACCATGATGCCAACGAGCGGCGATTACGCGGAGATGGCGCGGCGTCCGCTGATGGCTGAGCAGTGCGCTTTGCTCGTCGTCGACATGCAGGAAAAGCTGCTGCCGCCGATCTGGGAGAAAGAGCGGCTCGTCCGAAACGTGCAGTTACTGATTCGCATGGCGGGGATTCTTAAGATCCCTGCGCTGGTGACGACGCAGTATGCCAAGGGTTTAGGAAACACGGTGGCTGAGATCGCGTCGCTGCTGCCAGAGTCGAGCGCGATCGATAAGACGATGTTCTCCTGTTTTGGAAGCGATGCTTTCTGCTCGGCGCTCAAGCGCCTGCCGGGACATCGCACGACTGTGCTGTTGTGCGGCATGGAAACGCATATCTGCGTCATGCAGACGGCGCTGGCTGCTCTGCGCGAGGGCTACCTGGTGCATGTCGCGTCCGATGCGGTCAGTTCGCGCGCTGAAGCGAACTGGCGGGTGGGACTAGATCGAATGCAGGCCTCAGGGGCGATTCGCTCTTCGACCGAAATGATGATTTATGAACTGCTACGCGCGTCGAATTCTCCCGCCTTCCGCGAACTGTTGCCGTTCTTGAAGGGCTGAGAAACAGGTGTCAGCCGTCAGCCATCAGCCGTCAGGTAACAGCCGTTAGCTTTCGGTCGAGGGCTGGTCTCGTAATGCGGCTCTTGTTCGGGACTGCGATTTTTTTGTTATCTCGGATCTATTAGCATCATGGATTTAGGCCGAAGTGCTCCTTCAGATCTTTGAGTTTAAAGGGCTTATTCGTAAAATATTCCGGCACGCGTGGAAAAGGCGGGAATTTGGGCAGTGAAGTCCCGCCGCAGCTAGAAGCCGCTCAGTTTGTCGACAACGTGGTTGGGGAGAAGTCAACCCCCAAAAGGGGCGTCTGATTTGAAAAGACGTTCGGTGTCAGTAAAGCGATAGGCTGATCCAAATCTAGATTTTTCAGCGGCCTCATTCTTCATTTGCCGCGGACCGGTTAGAACTTGCTGGCCGAGGTTTGGTTTGCAGGGCCCATGAAATGATTTAGAATTCGTGCAGAGCCCGGTCGTTCAACGGTAGGACTGCAGCCTCTGGAGCTGCGTATCGGGGTTCGAATCCCTGCCGGGCTGCCATCCTTTCCAGAAATTCTCATTATTTCATCAAGAATCAATTGGGCAGTGCGGTTGAGGGATCGCTCAGGGCAATGAGTTTGCCACGTGGATAGTCTTCGGGGGTAAGAGGCGTTGCGGGTTCGGGGTTGATGATGGTGAGAACGTCGCCGCTGGAAATGCCTTTAATTACGAGGCGGTCGCCTTGGATGGCGACGACGCGGTATTGTTCGTCGAAGATGGACATCTTCTTCGCCATAGGTCTTTTGGATGCGGGTTGCAATGGGGGCGATGCTTTGTGCTTTGCGTCTTGGTTACAGTTGGGCCAGCAAACGTTTCTTCGACTAGAATTCAGCTCAACTTTAAATTGAGTCCGAAGAGTGTAAGGAGTTGGAATGAAAATCTTTTTGTTTGCTGGACTTTTGTTGATTGTGCTCGGGATCGCTTCTCTGGTGGTACCGATTCCGCACACCGAGACGGAAGGAATCAAAGTGGGAAAGACGAATCTGGGAGTGCAGACGAGTCATAGCGAAAAAGTTTCTCCGATGATCAGCGCGGTTTTGATCGCAGGTGGGATTGCGTTGAGCATTGCCGGGGCACGTTCGCGAGGCTAAGGGTTGGCTCTTGCATTACCAGGGGCATCGATTGGAAATAGCCCGTGTATGGTTCGAGCGAAAAGCTGAAACAAAACGACGTTTCTCAGGCAGCCCGAAATGACAAATCGCTGCGCTATCCGAAGGGGCAACTGGCGCAGCGATTCCTCGAAAATAACCGACGAGTTGAGGCACGAACAAACGAGACGCGGACACGAGTGTCCGCGCCACAAGAACGTGCGCGCACACGAGTGGCTAAGCTATGCTTCGGCCGCTCACCAGGTTGATCACCAGGACGATGAGGGCGACCACCAAGAGGATGTGGATGAGACCTCCCGCAATGTGCAGGCTGAAGCCGAGTAGCCACAGAATCAGAAGCACAACGAAAATTGTCCAAAGCATGTTTGGTCTCCTTTTAGTTTAGGGACGGCAAAAACAACGCGTTCGAAGCGAAAATTATTTTGCCGGAGAGAAGGATTTCCCGCACTCCAGACAGAAAGCGTTCGACCGCGGCGTTATCAAACTGCAAAAGGGGCAGATGCGTTGGGTTGCGACTTCCCGATTTGCAGGGCTAATGGATGCCAATAACGTGGAGATGGATGCTTTCACGGGACCGAGTGCTCTTCGAAAACGATCGTACAGGCGATCCCAAGGTTGTTTCATTGGCGTGCTCCTAGCAATGTCAGGATGGCAGGAGTGAAGCCGCGAATCTGAGCAAGATTGCTCAAGTCAGGCCGGAGGGGTCCGGATTTCCGAAGAGAAACCTGAGATTAGGCGTCTGCGCGTGGTTGTGGAAAGTGAGCAATTCGGATCAGCTTTCGCGGGGCAGCCGCGCGATGATGGAAGGCGAGACGAGTACTGCTTCTCTCTCTTTCAGGTTCCCTGAACTAAGTCAGCCCATCTGAAATCCTCCCCTCTTAGCGCTCCAAATCCATAAGGAACAAATCCATGAAAAAGTTAATGACGGTATTGTTGATGAGTTTGATCGGTTTGGCTGGAACCTTCGCCTGGGCAGGGTCGGCTCGCGAGGATTCAGTGGATCGCCTGCAGAAGTCGGTGGACGTTCTCCATTCGATTATGGCGACACCGGACAAAGGAATCCCGGAAGAAGTGCTAGCGGGCGCGAAGTGCGTTCTGGTGGTGCCGGACCTGGTAAAGGGCGGCTTTGTGTTTGGCGGAAAGCATGGACGCGGAGTGGCGACCTGCCGCACGGAAAGTGGCTGGAGCGCTCCGGCGTTTGTCTCGATTGGTGGAGGAAGTTGGGGATTGCAGATCGGTGTTGAAGACGTGGATTTGGTCATGCTGGTCATGAACGACCGCGGCTTGCAGCATCTGCTGTCGAGCAAGTTTGAGTTGACGGGCGAAGGATCGGTAGCGGCGGGCCCGGTTGGCCGGCATGCTTCCGCTGGAACCGATTGGAAGATGAACACGGAACTGCTGACCTACTCGCGCTCGAAGGGTGTGTTTGCGGGCTTGACGCTAGAAGGCGCGGTGGTGGAGCAGGACAACGACTCAACCCACGCGATTTATGGCAGGCATATGACGTTCCGCAACATTCTTTCCGGTCACGCTCCGACGCCCAAGAGCGGCGACGCTTTTGTGCAAGCAGTAGCCGATGCGGGACATCAGGCGCACATTGCGGAAACCCGATAAGAGGAATACTAAGTTCCGACGCTTGTAAAGTGGCGACGGAATCCGCGCTGGCCGAGACCGGGTACCGGTTTTGGCCAGCGCTCTTGCTGCTTTCGAGAGGATTTCTGCAATGTCATTCGGAATCTACATGACGGGTTTTGTCCTGGTGATTGCGGGGTTGCTCTACGGCGCGAGCCTGATGCATGTGCCGACGCACTGGATCGTGGCGGGCGGGATTGTGCTGGTGGGGGTGGGGATTCTGATGGGGGTGAAAGTGACGCGCCAGAAGGATTCCGCGAACTAGCGCAGGTCGTACCCGGCCAAAATCAGCTTGCACGCGGGATTTCTGAGGAGCCTGTGGTGGGCAGGCGAATGCCGAAATAAGTGCGTAGTTGCGAGGAGAGGGTGTTCAAAGGAGATACGGAATGAAGAGGAATTGGATCGGTCGCCTATTGTTCTCTGCTGTACTGATAGGAACGGCCCCAGCGCAGGTCGGTGTTTATATGGGGGGGGCGCCGCCGCCGTTGCGAATCGAGCGACGTGGGGAGATGCCTGGTCCGGGCTATGCCTGGGTGGATGGATATTGGGCTCCGAACCTGGGGCATTATCGCTGGGTGGCAGGGCGGTGGGACCGTCCGCCGTATGAAGGAGCCTACTGGAACCACCCTCATTATGATCACTACCGGCAAGGGTGGCAGTTGCATGAAGGCCATTGGGATCATGAGGATCATGGGCGCGAGGCTGGTCACCACGAGGATCATCACGAACACTAACGACGGGAAAGGCGTGGTTGTTTCGGTGAGAAGGCGCAGGATCGCGCGTAGTAGTATAAAACTTGACAACAGCATGGTGTAAGCCTAGGATCAAAGGTGAGCGAGTATCTTTTCTTACTCTTTCCGTTCCTCTAAGTTAGCTATCTGGAAGGTAGTCTTCTCCTTGGCCACGCGGAGGAGTCTAAGTTTACGACACTACTGGTTTGCTGGGAGTTTTTCTGACACGAAACCCAAAGCCGATCGAGGTTGGTGTTGGCAGATGAGATAGATTGAAAGAAATCGGAAGGAACCATGAAAAATATCAAGTTTGTCGTGAAGGTGAACCGCGGCGGTGCGCACGTTCCTCAGTATGTGTTGCGGGTCGATAAAACTCCAATTCAAACAACCACGAACCGCAAACTGGCTCTGGTGATGGGCAGATTTACGGCAGAAGATGCAGTCAAGTCGATGCAAAATTCCCACTGCAATCCGGAATTAGTTTCCGTGCGCGTCAGCGCGTAAGTTGTTTTCGCTGTGGCGCGGGCACCTCAGGCCCGCGCGACCGCTCAGTGCGGTCAATGTCCAAGGTTCAAACGAGATTTATCCAAGGTGTTAGGGTTCTTGGCGAACTCACTGGGGTATCGTCGGCCTTCGCTACTGGCCGAAGCTACAGACCCCGGAGCGAGGCTTGACGCTGGGGGAATCCCCGTCGCGTGTGACGGCGGTCGTTGGAGCGACCACGTTCGCGGTCTTCAGTTGATCTAATTCTGTGTTTACGTCCTTCCAGTCGGTTTTATACTTTTCCTCCTTGGGTTTCTTCCCGGAAGGCTGTTTTGTGTCGGCGTTCGTGGCCGTTGGAGGCGGGGCGTAGGAGTAGAACTCGAGGATGTCGTGGCGCAAAGCGGGAGTGATGGCGTCAAACTTTCGTTCGGACAGCCGTTGGAGTAACTTGGCATAACTAAAGTCGGCCAGGGAGTATTCGCCGATCTTAGTTACCTTGCCACTATCGAGATCACAATTGGCCAGCGCGAGAGAATGGGTGCCTACAGAGCGCAAGAAGGTACGGTACTGGTCGACGGTGGCGTTGATACTTTTGAAATAGAGGTCTTCGGTCTGGGCCGTAGGGTTGTTGAAGGCGAGTGCTTTGAAGGGGCCTATCTTGGGGATGGCGCGGAAGAAGAACGCGACAATGCGGGCTGCGAGGCCGGGACGGTTGTATTCTTTGCCCCATTCTTTTTCATAGTCGGAGCGGCGCAGATGGTAGAGGAATTTCCGTTTCGCGAAATCGGGTTGCTCGCGGACCATTTCTTTTTTGCGGGTGGCGAGAGCGACCTTGGTCATGTCGGGAATGAGGCGACTGACGGCCCAGCGGTAGGAGCCGATGGCAAGGTCTTCGTGGGTTAAGACGTCTTTCAATTGCACTCCGTAGACGACGGGGAAGGCGCGCTCGAGCAGGGGCTTGGAGACCTGGAATCCGATGAAGTCGTGGTATTGCTGTGGGGCATAACGACTCTTGGCGACCTGCACCATGTCGAATCCGAACTCGGTTTTGAGGTGTGCAGTTTTATCTTCGGCATAGGTCACGGAGTTGCCGTACTCGGCGCGTAATTTGGGGTATTCGATGGCGACAGAACGGTTGACGGCGGGGTGTCCGGTGATGTCGGAGGAGTAGTGAGCGAGGGCGCCTAAAGCGAATGCGTATTCGTTCGCGTCGACACTTTCGCGCAGGAGTTCTTCGACGAAATCGCCGGTGCGGACGTAATGAGCGAGGTCGCTGAATTCCTTGTTGCCGAAGGGGTAATAGCCGAGATCTTGGATGACCGCGCCACCATAGGCGTAGGCGTGCGCCTCTTTGAGTTGGTCGACGGTAAGGCCAGGAAAACGCTCGAGCAGCAAGGGGCGGATCTGGTCAAGCCAGAGCAGGTCGACGATCTCTTCGTGAGTTAGGACGGAATAGGAGAAGGATGGAATCGTGAGCGAGATCAGGACGAGAGCGATGACGATAAGGCGGCCGGGCAGCCAACTAAACGAAGAGCCCTTATAGCGGAGCACGGGATTTGGAACGAGTTCGGTGAACATTTTTGGGCGACGCGGATTCCCTTTGCGTCAGGCCATAAGGTGACGTGAAACCGCCCGTCTTTGGCGGGTAGGCAAGCGGCTTGCCGTCAGATTTGGAACAGCGACCCCAGTCTAGAGCGGATTCGACCCGGCCGAGCGCGAATACTTAGATTCGACCGAGGACGAGCAGGATGACGACGATGAGAAGAACCAGTCCCAGTCCTCCGGTCGGAGCGTAGCCCCAGTTGCGGCTGTGGTTCCAACGCGGGAGGGCGCCAAAGAGCGCCAGGACAAGGACGATGATCAAAATTGTACCGAGCATTGTAAAGCTCCTTCGTGGATAGAGTTCTGAAAAATGCATCCTCTTGGGGGACGCACAAGACTGGAACGCTACAGTCAGATGCGGATTGCCAGTGCAATGTTGGGATAGCGGCAATCAAAAAGGTACATTTGTTGGTGAAAATCTTTGGGCGTAGCAGTTGGTTGCTTAGGAAACCGGTATACGCAATCGGTCGAACCCGGGTTCCACCCAAGTCTATCGTGCCGGATCGAGGCGTCGATAGTCTGAGCAAGATAGCTCACCCGTCCGGATCCGGTGGAATCTAAGGGTTGAAAAGATGGTTGTCTGGGGTGACCGGCGAGTGAAACCAGGTCGATTGCATGCATCCTTTCGGGCTATTTGTGACATAGTAGAGAGATCAGGAACGCTGCGGGTTGGGCGTTCGAGGAATGACAGGGGCTATGCAAAAACGCAAGTGTTCGGATTGCGGCGGGGAACTCGTTCTAGCCATGCGCGCGAACCAACCTCAGGCAACGAATGAGGAACCCAACCCGCTTTCGAGTTCGTTTACCAACTGGCGGTGTGGAACGTGCGGCAGCAGCTTTACAGCGGCACAACTGCGCGAAGACAAGCGCGGGCGAGCGAAGGCAGTCCAACCGGTTTAGGCCAAAGTTCGGAAATCTACTTTTCTATTAGCCGATGGCGCCCGGCCGTCGATGAATTCCGCCATGTACGATTGAGCGGTCTTCGAGCGGCGTCCGGTTGCCGATATTGATCGCCGTTCGCAAACTCGATAGAATCCGCGAGATTCCTTGGGCAACAAAATGAAGACGGGATGTGATTTCTGTCACCGCGCAATACACTAGTAAGGTAGTAGGGTTAATTGGGTTCGGTGGCCGCCGATGGGCGGCCGGTTGGCCTGTGAATCGAAGAATTGGGGGCAAAATCGGAGAATCGTGAACGCTATGAAGATCGCAAAGGATGTGACGGAATTGATTGGGCACACGCCGCTGGTGCGACTGAACCGGGTAAGCGAGGGCGCGGTTGCGGAAGTGGTAGCAAAAATGGAGAGCCGGAATCCGCTGGCCAGCGTGAAGGACCGGATCGGCGTGAGCATGATTGCGGACGCGGAGCGGGCGGGGCGGATTCAGCCGGGGAAGACGGTGCTGATCGAGCCTACCAGCGGCAACACGGGAATCGCGCTGGCTTTCGTGGCGGCGGTGAAGGGTTACAAACTGATTCTCACGATGCCGGAGACGATGAGCATGGAGCGGCGGGTGCTCTTACTGGCGTTGGGCGCCCAAATTGTGCTGACCCCGGGGCCGCGCGGCATGAAGGGCGCGGTGCTAAAGGCGGAGGAGTTGGTGGCGGCGACGCGGGATGGATACATGCTGCAGCAGTTTGATAATCCGGCAAATCCCAAGATCCACTCGGAGACTACGGGTCCGGAGATTTGGGAGGATACAGAGGGTCGCGTGGATTTTCTGATTTCGGGTGTCGGCACGGGGGGAACGATCACGGGCGTGTCGGAATACATCAAAGCGAAGAAACCCTCGTTCCAGGCGATTGCGGTCGAGCCGACGGAGAGTCCGGTACTTTCCGGCGGAAAGCCAGCGCCGCACAAGATTCAGGGCATTGGGGCGGGATTTGTTCCGAGCATTTTGCGGCGAGACCTAATAGATGAAGTGATCGCGGTTAGCAACGAAGACTCGATCGCGATGGCGCGCAGGCTTCCGCTGGAGGAGGGGTTGCTGGTGGGTATTTCTTCTGGAGCGGCGGTGGTGGCGGCTTTGCAGGTGGCGCGGCGTGTGGAGAATGCGGGGAAGTTGATTGTGGTGGTGCTGCCGTCGTTCGGGGAACGGTATCTGAGTAGTATTCTCTTCGAGGGATTGAGGAACGAGGCGGCGCAGATTCCGACGGCGCAGTTACCGGGGTAAGCGCGGTTGGTTTTTGAGAATTCCGTTGTTGACGCGCCTTGCCGAAAGTCCGCTTGGTTTATTTCTGAATTAGCCTGAAATTATGCCGCATCTGTTGGAGCTAATCCGCGAGGATGTTGTTACTGTGCTGGAGCGTGATCCTGCGGCGAAGTCACGTCTGGAAGTCTACCTCTGTTATTCGGGACTGCATGCGGTTTGGTTCTATCGCATGAACCACTGGCTTTGGAACCACGAGTGGTTCCTGCTGGCGCGCTGGCTGTCGCAGGTGGCGCGACTGCTGACGGCGATTGAAATTCATCCCGGAGCGAAACTAGGGCGGCGGCTGTTTATCGATCACGGGATGGGGGTGGTGATTGGGGAGACGGCTGAGGTCGGCGAGGATGTGACGCTGTATCAGGGGGTGACGCTCGGGGGCACAGGAAAAGAGATGGGGAAGCGGCATCCGACATTACTGGATCATGTAGTGGTCGGCGGCGGCGCGAAGATTCTTGGCAATATTACGGTGGGTAGAAATTGTAGGATTGGAGCGGGATCGGTCGTGTTGCGTAATGTGCCGGATGATTCGACGGTGGTGGGAGTTCCGGGACACATTATCTTTCGCGAAGGGAAGCGCGTGGTAATTACGGATCCGAAGCAGATTAATGATCCGCTATCGGAGGCTCTGGCGGCGGTGGCCTCGGAGGTGAACCGTTTGGCGGAACGGGTACGGCAGTTGGAGGGAATAGGCGGACGGGAACCGCTGTCGGAGTCGCTGCAGCGGATCATGGAAGACATTGATTACCAGATATAGACGAAACTCTAGCACGTACGGTTCGCGCGCCTGTATTTTCATGGTGCTAATGACCGCGCTGTCCCGGCCATTCCACACCTTGGGGACGATGCCCGGTAGTAACTTTCGGGAGACATCCTTTCGGGACTAAGATTCAGCGAGTCAAGAAGCGAGACTTCGGGTTACTACAAGCGAGTTGATTCTGCCGAAAGGCCTATTCGAGGAGAACATGAAGACTGTGCGGAGTTGTGCCGTAATTGCGTTCTTGCTGGCTGTTTGCGCGTCGCTGAGTTTTGGCGATGAACCCGGTCGACATCCGGCCTATTTGCACGCCCTTCAGGATTTACGTCATGCCCGGGCGCATCTGGAGCGGGAAACCGATTCAGGGCGGAAAGATCGGGAAGAAGAGCATGCGATTGCGGAGATCGACAAAGCGATTTGGGAGATCAAACAGGCTGCGATCGACGATGGTAAGAATCTGAACGACCATCCGCCGGTGGATGCGCGTATGGATTGGCCCGGTCGTTATCATCGGACGCTGGAATTGCTGGACAAGGCGCATCATGACATCTCCGAAAAAGAAGATGATGGTTTTGCCCACGGATTGCGTCATCGCGCTTTGGAGCATATCGATGAGGCGCACCACATTGTTGAGCGTTTGATCGCGCAGTCTCACTAAATGTGATTTGGTGTTGTTAGCGGTGGAGCGCCGGTCGGGCGGGGACGCCTGGCGCTCCACCGAGCCCAATTTGTCCTTCTCGTTTCGGCTCATCCGAGCCTATCTGAATTGCGCATCCTTCTTCGCGCGCACCTCCCAGTACACGTTCTGAATGAATTTCGGAGCGCACTTTCTGACCGCTTCCAAGTATGATTGTTTGTCTTTGGGGCGGGCACTTCGGCGGATGAAATACGGATTTGTAATCGACAATCGCAAGTGTATTGGGTGTCACGCCTGCACGGTGGCTTGCAAGACCGAGAACCAAGTGCCGGTGGGCGTGAACCGGACTTGGGTGAAGTACGTTGAGAAGGGCGCGTTCCCCAACACGCGGCGCGTATTTCAGGTCACGCGTTGTAATCACTGCGAAAAGCCTCCTTGCGTGACGATTTGCCCCGTGACTGCGATGTACCAGCGGCGGGATGGGATCGTCGATTTTAATGCTGATCGCTGCATCGGATGCAAAGCTTGTATGCAGGCTTGTCCTTACGACTCCATTTACATGGATCCCGATGATGGCACGGCCACGAAGTGCCATTTCTGCGCGCATCGCACTGAGGTGGGGCTCGAACCGGCATGCGTGATTGTCTGTCCAGAACACGCGATTATCGCGGGAGACTTGAGCGACGCTTCGAGCGAAGTGGCGCAATTGATCGCTCGCGAGCCGGTGCGAGTGCGCAAGCCGGAGCAAGGAACGAAGCCCAAGCTTTATTACATTGACGGCGACGAGAGCGCGATCGTGCCGACGGCGGCGCGGCACGAATCGATTTACATGTGGTCGCAGCGGAATGCGGCGGTGTTGGGGGGCGGAGCGATTTATCCGCCGGATCATCCTTTGCTGCAACCGAATGCGGTGGCGGCGTACGACGTGGCGCATGCTCGTCCCTGGGGATGGCAGGTTCCGGCGTATTGCTGGACGAAATCGATTGGGGCGGGTGTGCTGGCAGTTCCCGCGATTGCCATGCTGCTGGGCCGATTATCGGGCTCGCGCGTACGCGACATCGTGCTGGCGACGGTCGCACTTCTGTTTACGGCGCTTACTACAGTCCTGCTGGTTTGGGATCTGGATCACAAGGAACGATTTCTGCGGGTGGTGTTTACTCCGCAAAGCAAGTCATGGCTGGCTCGCGGCGCGTTCATTTTGATTGGTTACAGCGGACTTTGCGGATTGTTCTGGCTGGCGGCGGTTTTTGGGCTTGCTTCCGTCAGTTGGATTTTGTTGTGGCCGACTGTGCTGGTGGGATTTTGTGCGGCGGCTTACACTGCGTTTCTTTTTGGACAATGCGAGGGGCGTGATCTATGGCAGAGTCCGTTGCTGCCGGCGCATTTGGTTGTGCAGGCCTTGCTGTGCGGCGCGGCAGTGCTGGCGCTCCTTCCGGATACGCTTGGCGGGTCGGTGGCGGCTCGGGCCTTTGGTGGTTCCGCGCTGGTGGTCTGTTTGGGCTTGCACTTGATCATGCTGCTGGGCGAAGTGGCCATGCCACACACCACGGATAATGCGCGGTATGGGGCTCGGTTGATGACCCATGGTCCGTTTGCTCGGGCGTTCTGGGGCGGGGCAGTTTTGCTGGGCGGGATTCTTCCCTTGCTGTTGTTGGGTAGTTCTCTTTTATTTGGGAACTCGATCGGGATTGGGGCGAGTAGTGTTTTGGCACTTGCGGGGCTTTTGATTTTTGAGTGGTGCTTTGTGATGGCGGGACAGAGCGTTCCGAATAGCTAGTGCTTTTAGGGCTATTGTAATTAGCGGAATGTTCGCACGAGGAGGGGAACGCAGGTTCTCTCCACTTCGCTTCGCTAACGGACCGGATGACAGAGTAATTTAAGTGGAGATTTTGAATGACGGAATTTAAGCGCGAGGGCAGCCACCTTTTCTCTACTCCTCCGGTGGAGAAGTGGGACGACTGGACTGAGCTGGATCCTGGGGCTTGGCCGCGTCGCGTGCAGAAGCATTATTCGCTAGTACCCACAATTTGCTTTAACTGCGAGTCGGCCTGCGGACTGCTGGCTTACGTGAATAAGGAGACGGGGCGGATCGACAAGTTTGAAGGAAATCCTTTGCATCCTGCCAGCCGGGGGCGATTGTGCGCCAAGGGTCCGGCCACGATCACGCAAATTCACGATCCCGATCGCATTTTGTATCCGATGAAGCGCGTGGGGCCTCGGGGCGGAGGGAAGTGGGCGCGGACTTCGTGGGATGAAGTGCTGGAAACTTTTGGGTCGCGGATCCGTAAGGCGTTTCAGGAAAAGCGCGGCGAAGAAGTGATGTACCACGTGGGGCGTCCGGGACATGACTTCATCATGGAGCGGACGTTGCAAGCCTGGGGAATTGACGGCCACAACTCGCACACAAATGTTTGCTCGTCTTCCGCTCGCCTCGGATATTTGCTTTGGCATCACGCGGACCGCCCTTCTCCCGATCACGCAAACGCGCGGTTCATCCTCTTGCTGTCAGCCCATCTGGAGTCGGGACACTATTTCAATCCCCACGCGCAGCGGATTATTGAAGGAAAGATGGCGGGGGCAAAGCTCGCCGTGATGGATCCTCGGCTCTCGAATACCGCGAGCATGGCGGATTACTGGATGCCGAGTTATCCGGGGACAGAGGCGGCGGTTTTGCTGGCGATGGCGGTCGTCATTCTGGGAGAGAAGCGGTTTGACGCGGAATTTGTCAAGAATTGGACGAACTGGGAAGAGCTGGAGGTCGATGGATTTTCTGCCAAGGGACAAAGTTTTGACGCTTTGATTGAAGCGTTGAAGCGGCATTATGCGAAGTTCACTCCAGAGTTTGCGGAGAAAGAAAGTGGAGTGAAGGCGGAGGTTATTGTTAAGACCGCGCGTGAGATCGCTACGGCCGGAAGTCGGTTCGCTTCGCATCTTTGGCGGGGAAGTTCTTCAGGAAATTTGGGTGGGTGGCAATCGGCGCGGGCATTGACGTTGCTGCATGTGTTGACGGGGTCGGTAGGCACTCCGGGCGGACACAATTTGAATGCGTGGAATAAATTTGTGCCGCGTCCTTATAAGAATCCGCCTCCGCAGAAGCGGTGGAATGAATTGCTGTATCCGCGGGAGTGGCCGCTTTGCGTGCATGAGATGTCGCCGGTGTTACCGCATATGCTGAAGGAGGGGCGCGGGCGGATCGAGGCCTATTTCACGCGCGTGTTCAATCCGGTATGGACGTATCCCGATGGATTTTCGTGGATCGAGATGTTGCGAGACGAGGAGAAGGTTGGCCTGCATGCGGCGTTGACGCCTACATGGAGCGAGACGGCATGGTTTGCGGATTATGTTTTGCCGATGGGATTCAGTTCGGAGCGGCATGATCTGATGAGCCAGGAATCGTATGCGGGAAAGTGGATCGGATTTCGGCAGCCAGTGTTGCGGGTGTTGCAGGAGCGCGAGGGAAAGAAATTCGAGTATACGTACCAGGCGAATCCGGGAGAAGTTTGGGAAGAGGATGAGTTCTGGATCAATCTGTCATGGGCGATCGATCCGGATGGGTCGATGGGAATTCGGCAGTGGTTCGAGTCTCCATACCCTGAACGTGCGGGGCAGAAGCTCACGGTTGACGAGTATTACGGATGGATGTTTGAAAATTCAGTTCCCGGATTGCCGGCGGCGGCCGCGAAAGAAGGCTTAAAGCCGCTGGAATATATGCGGAAGTACGGTGCGTATGAGGTGACAACCAACGTCCATCGATTGAATGAGAAGCCGGTTGCAGCGACGGATTTGTCGGGATCGGAAGTCGGAACGAACGGCGTTGTCTCAAAAAATGGCAAGGCTGTCGGCGTAATGGTTGGCGGCGAGGCAGTGGTTGGATACAACACGCCTTCGCGCAAGCTGGAGCTGTTTTCAAAGACAATGGCTGATTGGAAGTGGCCGGAGTTTGTGCTTCCCGAATACTATCGCAGCCATATTCACAAGTCGGCACAGGCAGCGTCTTTGGGGGCTGCTGGCGGGAAAGCAGCGGGGGATTTCGATGCGCGCTATATACCGCTGGTTGAGTGGCCGAAGGACGCTCGCGGCGAAGTGCTGACTCTCCTGCCGATTTTCCGGTTGCCTCATCTGATTCATACGCGATCGGGAAACTCGAAATTTCTTTACGAGATTGCGCATAAGAATCCCTTGTGGGTGAATCCCACGGATGCGGTGAAACTTGGAAATATTCGCACAGGCGATTTGATCAAGGTGCATACGGAGATCGGTTTTTTTGTCTTGCATGCCTGGGTCACGGAAGGGCTAGCGCCGGGAGTAGTTGCTTGCTCCCATCACATGGGGCGCTGGCGAACGAATAAAGAGGATCAACTGGAGCGCATGTCGAGCGCCTGGGTCGACCTGAAAGAAGTCGGTAAGGGGCAATGGAAGATGCGGCAGACTTCAGGCGTCGAGCCCTATGAGACGACCGATCCCGATACAAAGCGCGTTTGGTGGAGCGATGCGGGCGTGCATCAGAATATTACTTTTCCGGTGCATCCCGATCCGATCACGGGTATGCATTGCTGGCATCAGATGGTGCGGGTGGAACGGGCTTCGGCCGAAGACCGGTATGGGGATATTTTTGTCGATACGAATCTCTCGTTTGCGGTTTATCAGCGATGGAAGGCTCTGGCTCGCCCCGCGCCCGGGCCGGGAGGGTTGCGGCGTCCGTTGTGGATTCCGCGGGTGCATCGGCCGGAGGAAGCGGCGTATTACATTCATTCTGACCAAAGCTGACCGCTTCTTGAGGATGTAAAATGGGTGGATGCCTTTGCAGAATGGAAATCCTAATTTTGGCAAGAAGCGCACTCCGCCGCCGGACGAGACTTTTGAGGAAGCAGCTTATTTGAAGGCCCTCGGCGAGAAGCAGAAAATCGTCAGTTTGAAGCTGGCGGATGGCGAGGTGGTACGCGGGTGGATTGAGTATTACGACAAAAATATGGTGCGCGTCACACGCGAAGATGGTCCGAATCTTTTTATCTTCAAGCACGAGATTGTTTATATTGCGGAAGATGGGAAGAAAAAGTAGCCACTACCTAGTACCGGGTACCCAGTAGAATCTCTTGGCGGCATGAATTGCGCAGGTCCTTCGGTTCGCTCGATCCTGGAAATGAAAGTCTAGAAGTCTCATGACATCCCAACAGTCTTTCGATTTGATTGCTCCTATGCAGGCGATGGCTCGCGAAGCGGGCTCGCTGATCATGGGGTATTTCCGGCAACACGTAAAAATCGAATATAAGGGGGCGGTCGATCTGGTGACGGTTGCGGATCGAGAGTCGGAGGCTTTGATTCTGTCGCGCATTCGAGCGCAGTTTCCGGGGCATGATGTGATGGGCGAAGAGGGAACTCGTATCGAGACGGGCAGTGAGTACAAGTGGTATGTCGATCCACTGGATGGGACTACAAATTTTGCGCATGGCTATCCTGTGTTCTGCGTGTCGCTGGCGGTGGCGCGGGCGGGGCGGCGGGTAGCCGGAGTGATTTACGATCCAACTCGCGATGAAATGTTTTCGGCAGCGCTCGGTGGTGGGGCTTCGCTGAATGGAGAGGCAATCCATGTTTCGGCGATTTCAAAGCTGGGCGAGTGTTTGATTGGGACGGGGTTTCCCAGCCAGAAGCGGCACAAGAATCCAAACATTTATTTTTATCACCAGCTGACTTTGCGAACGCATGGCGTGCGGCGGGCTGGATCGGCGGCGCTGGATCTTTGCAATGTGGCGTCGGGACGATATGAGGGATTTTGGGAATTCAACCTGAATCCCTGGGATACGGCGGCAGGTGTGTTGATTGTCGAAGAGGCGGGCGGGAAGGTCACTGATTTTTCGGGCGGGACGTTCGACATCGCCAGCCGGGAGACGGTCGCAACCAACGGGTTAGTACACGACGCACTCTTGCACGAGTTCCAGGAGATTTTCGCGGGACGCGGGTTGGAGGAGTTGCCGAGTCCGGTGGAATACGCCAAGGTGCGCAAGCTCTAAGCTAACGCTGAAGGCCGATCTCAGTTGCGGGTAACGACAACCCCCTAATCTAGAGCGATAACTCTGGGATCGCATGCTTCAGGCCGTGGATTACACCACGGAGCTCGGCCAAGCCTTTCAATCTGCCGATCAGAGAATAACCGGGATTTACCTTCTTACCGATGTCGTCGGCTAACAGGTGTCCGTGATCGGGACGTAGCGGAATCTCATGATCGGTGCGACCGGTGCGGCGTCGACGAGCCTCTTCTTCCAGCATCGCTTTGATTACGCCGACCATGTTGGAGCTGCCGGCTAGATGCTCGGCTTCATGGAACGATCCGTCGGGCTCGCGGATGACTTGGCGTAGATGAACGAAGTGAATGCGGGCGCCAAATTCCCGCGCCATCGCGACGAGATCGTTGTCGGCGCGGGCTCCGTAGGAGCCAACACAAAACGTAAGGCCATTTGCCTGCGTATTGCAGCCCGCGAGAATGGCGCGGACATCGTCGGCAGTGGAAACGACCCGCGGCAGTCCGAATAGGGACCAGGGCGGATCGTCGGGATGGATGGCAAGGCGTAGGCCGAGTTCTTCGGCTACAGGAGCGACTTCGCGCAGGAACGCAACGAGGTTCGACCGCAAGTCGGCTGCGGTCATACCGTGATATTCCGCGATCAGATTGCGAATCATGTCGCGGTTGTAGGACGCTTCGGCTCCGGGAAGACCCGCGATGATCGTTTCCTCGAGATCATTTTTGCGCGACTCGGTCATGGCGGCGAAACGGGCGTGGGCAGCTTGAACACGAGGTTCGGAATAGCCTGCGCCGGCGTCCGCCCGCTCGAGGAGGAATAAATCGTAGGCGGCAAAATCGACGGCGTCGAAGCGGAGAGCGTAGCCAGTCGTGGGGAGACGCCACTGCAAGTCGGTTCGCGTCCAGTCGACAACGGGCATGAAGTTGTAGCAGATAATTTTGACGCCGGCTTGGGCGATGGCGGCGAGTGAATCTTTCCAGGCACCGATGAAATGCGCGTAGGGTCCCGTGCGAAGTTTGATGGAATTGTGGATGGGAATGCTCTCCACCACAGACCAGTCAAACCCCGCGGCGCGAATCTCATCTCTTCGTTTGTAGACTTCGTCTAGGGGCCAAGACTCGCCGCGATACAGATGATGCAGGGCGGAGACGATTCCGGTGGCTCCGGCTTGCTTGATGTGTTCGAGAGGAACCGGATCGGCCGATCCAAACCACCGCCAAGTCTCCTTCATGATTTGCTCGGTTACGCTCCATCGTAAATCTTACGCTTGCGCTCCATACGCCTCGGTGCTTTGGATACTTTCACCGTGCAATGCGGGCCGCGCCGCCGCGCATGACGGCTTCGACTTCCGAGAGTGTGGCCATACTCGTATCTCCGGGGGTGGTCATGGCCAAGGCGCCGTGCGCTAAGCCGCACTGGACAGCCCATTCGGCGTCTTTGCCCGCAAGAAACCCGTAGATCAGGCCGGAAGCGAAGGAGTCGCCGCCACCGACGCGGTCGAGGATTTCGAGAGGGCGCTGCGGGATGTGAATAATCTTGCCGTCATAGAGCGCGATGGCGCCCCAGTCGTTTTGCGTCGCAGTGTGCGCCGTCCGAAGCGTGGTCGCGATGAGCTTGAGGTTGGGGTAGAGCTGACTGACACGATGCAACATCGCTTCGTAACTGGAGACGGGCAGGTGGGCGAAGTCGCCTCCGACGCCTTCGATATCGACACCGAGGGTCGCGGAAAAATCTTCTTCGTTGCCGAAAAGGACGTCGACGGAGCTCACCAATTCGCGGTTCACTTCCTGGGCTTTCGGCTTGCCACCGATCGATTTCCAAAGCGATTCGCGGTAATTGAGGTCATAGGAAATTACGGTTCCTGAGGCGTGCGCGGCCTGGATCGCGGCGTTGGCGACCGAGGCTGTACTGGGCGAAAGTGCGGCAAAGATCCCACCAGTATGCAGCCAGCGGGAGCCTTTGGCGGCGAAGATCTCTTGCCAATCGAAATCATTGGGCTGGCAATTTGCGATGGCAGTGTGTCCGCGATCCGAGCAGCCGATAGCGGCACGGACACCGAATCCTCGTTCGGTAAAGTTCAGGCCATTGCGGACGGTTCTGCCGATTCCGTCGTAGGGGACCCAGCGGATAAGAGAGGTGTCGACTCCGCCCTGAAGGATCAAGTCTTCCAGAAGCTGTCCGACCGGATTCTTGGCGAAAGCGGTGATAACGGCCGTGCGCAGGCCGAAACATCGGCGAAGTCCCCGTGCGACGTTGTATTCTCCGCCGCCCTCCCAGGCGCGAAAATTGCGAGCGGTGTGGATGCGTTCTTCGCCGGGATCGAGGCGAAGCATAACTTCGCTGAGGCTGATGCAGTCCCAGCGGCAACTTTCCGCCGCTTTCAAGACGAGTGGACTCATGGGCAACATTCTAGCTGTTCCGACTGAGCGGTGTCGCAGCTTCGAGGAAACACTTTCTTTGACTGCGATCGACCGTTAAGCGAGTTCAGTGCGGCGTATAATCGGCGGTTGTCTCAGGGCTTGCCGGAACGTGAAGATTGTTAGATTGAAGACCGCGGTGGTCGAAGGGAATTTTGATTGGACCTTCGTTCGCATCGAAACGGATGATGGCATTCGGGGATTGGGCGAGTGCTTCTTCGCTCCGGGACTGACAGCAATTCTGCGCTCTCTCGAACCGCTACTGGTTGGCGAAGATCCGCGCGATGTCCGGCGGTTGTTTCGCAAATTACAGCTGGCGACTTCGGGCGCCGGTTCAATCGCGGGCATCGTTTATAACGCGATCAGTGGGATCGAAGCCGCGCTCTGGGATGTACTGGGACAGTGGTTGGATGTGCCGATTTACCGCCTATTGGGCGGAAAGTTTCGCGACAAAATCCGCATCTACGCTGACTGCCATGGGGGCGAGGCGCTCGAAAGTCTCGACGAGGTGCTGCGCTCGCGTCGGGTATCGTGGGATCCCCAGGAAAAGGCTGGTGGTGAACATGAAGCGCGAGATTATTTTGGCGCTGGCGGCCGCGAGCCTGCTTCTTCTCCCGATGAGTACCGGCGGCAGGCGAATAAGAAGAGGGCGGAAGGATTCACGGCACTGAAGTTTGATTTGGATGTTCCGGGCACGGAGGGCGCCGATCCTCACAATCGTGCGCTCAGCAATCACGCAATCGATCACATGGTGCGTCTGATGGCCGCGGTACACGATGAGGTAGGCAAGGATACTGATATCGCCGTCGACTGCCATTGGCGCTACAACGCCAGCGACATACGTGAAAGTGGCGCGAGAACTGGAGCAGTTCCGGCTGTTGTGGCTGGAAGATCCCGTGCCTCCCAACAACATTGCGGCACTCAAGGAAGTGCATGCCAAGGTGCGTGTGCCCATTGCAACCGGCGAAAACCTATTCCTGTTTGAGGGTTTTCAGGAAATCATTGCCGAGCATGCTGTGAGCATCGTAACTCCTGACCTGCAGAAGGTGGGAGGCTTATCGGTAGCGCAGAGCATTGCGCAATTTGCGGATGCGCATGGCATGCCGGTGGCTCCGCACAACATCAGCAGTCCAGTGGGGACGATGGCGGCGGTGCATTTCTGTGCTGCGATTCCGAATTTTCTTGCGCTCGAATTTCATGCCTCAGACGTTCCTTTCTGGAACGAATTGGTGGAAGGAGTCTCGAAGCCGCTGATTCAGGGCGGCTACATTGACGTGCCCGAGCACCCGGGGCTGGGCGTGACTTTGAACGAAGAAGTGGCGCGCCGTTATGCGCGGCCGGGCGAGCCATTTTTTGAGTAATGGAAATCACGCCGGACCAAAGTGGAGTTTATGTCGATCACGAAAACTGAAGTTTTGAACAAAATTGTGGAATCCGGACTGGTAGCAGTGATCCGGGCGGAGGGTCCGGAACAGGCCTCGCGTATGGCGGAAGCGTGCGCGCAGGGAGGGGTCGCTGCCCTGGAGATCACGTTCACCGTGCCGGGAGCGAGCAAAGTCATCGAGCATCTCGCGAAAGAATTTCACGGAAAGATTCTGGTAGGCGCGGGAACAGTGCTCGATCCGGAGACGGCGCGGATCGCGATTCTCGCCGGAGCTGAATTTGTGGTGAGTCCAGCGGTGAGCACGGCAACGGCTCGCCTGTGCAATCGTTATCGAGTCCCGTACATGCCGGGCGCTGCCACGATGGGGGAAGTGATCGAGGCGATGGAGTGTGGCGCGGATATTGTGAAAGTGTTTCCGGGGGAAATTCTGGGCCCGGCATTCGTGAAAGCCGTGAAAGGGCCTCTGCCACAGGCGCAGCTTATGCCCACTGGTGGAGTGGGAATTGAGAACGTTGGGGAGTGGATCAAGGCGGGGGCGTTCGCAGTCGGTGTTGGTGGCAACCTGACGGCGGGCGCCAAGACTGGCGACTTCGCGTCCATTACCGCGCTGGCCCAGCAATTCGTGGAGAAGATCAAAGAGGCGCGGAAGCGGTGAGACAGAAGATGAGTCGAAAGACGGGTGCGACGAAGGGAACGATGCGGTTGTGGAAGTCGGACGACGAATTATTCGCTCTTGTGGAGCGCGAACTCTTCACCTGCGTTGTGGGCGATGTGATGGATAAGATGGATCTTCAACATCAGTTCCTGCCTCCGCAAATTCAGGCGTTGCGAAAGGATATGGTAGTGATCGGGCGCGCCATGCCGGTTCTGGCCGTCGATGTGTTTGCCGAGAAAATTGCGGGCAGCGCCAACGCGTTAATGAACAAGTCGTTTGGCCTGATGCTGGAGGCGCTGGACGATCTGCGCCACAACGAAGTTTATGTAAATACCGGTTCCTCTCCGCGCAACGCGGTGTGGGGCGAACTGATGAGCACGCGGGCTCGCAAACTGGGGAGCCGGGGCGCGGTGGTGCATGGGTATGTCCGCGATACGAAGGCGATTCTGAAGATGAACTTTCCGACTTTTGGTTTCGGTTCCTACGGGCAGGATTCGGGTCCCCGCTACAAAGTCGTCGATTTTCGCATTCCTGTGGAGATCGGGGCGGTGCGAGTTCGTCCTGGGGATATTTTATTTGGCGATGTGGACGGAGTCTTGCTGGTTCCAGCGGAAGCCGAAGTCGAGGTGTTTACACTGGCGCTCGAGAAGGCACGCGGCGAGAAGTTGGTGAGGAAGGCGATCGAGGCGGGAAGCAGTGCGGTGGAAGCGTTCGAGAAGTTCGGAATCATGTGAATATGATCACCATTGATCTGGCAGGAAAAGCAATTTTGATCACCGGCGCGTTGGGCGCGATCGCCGAGCACATGGTCCGCCGACTGACGGAGGCTGGTGCGACGCTTGTGCTCACGGATATCAAGGGCGAGGAAGAGGCGCGGCGGATGCTGGAAGGCTGGCAGATTGCGCCTTCGTCTTATCTATATGTTGCGGCCGATATCACGGACTCGAGACAAGTGAATCGCGTCGTGAATGCGGCCTTCGAAAAGTTTCCGGAGATGGACACGGTGATTGGGCACGCGGGCGGATGCGGGCTGCATCCTTTTGCCAGCACATCGGAGTTGGATTATGAGCGTATTTTCCGGTTCAACTATATGGCGCAGACCTATCTGGCGCGAGCAGTGCTGGGCCGATGGATGGAGCGCGGAATCGTGGGGCATCTGATTTTCACCTCTTCTTATGTAGCGCGAATGCCGCATACGATGATTCCTGCTTACTCGTCAGCGAAAGCGGCGCTGGAGAATTTTGCGCGAAGCTTGGCGCTCGAGTATGCACTGACGGGGATCCGTGTGAATGTGATTTCGCCGGGAAATGTCGCCGCCGGGAGCTCGCTGAAGGTTTTCGACGAAGATCCCGCGTACCGGGAGTTTGTCCTGCGAGTTTCGCTGGGAAGAAGGAACAGTCCCGAGTCGATTGCGGATGCATTTGTATTTCTGTGCTCGCCCCTGGCGGCGGAGATCAACGGTCAAGTGCTGAGCCCGGATTATGGGGCGGGGATTGGGAATCGCCTATGAAGATTGGGCTCGGGCTCTACCGGCACATGCTGACGCGTCAATATTATGACTTCGCTCGCCAGGCGGGCTGCACGCACGTCGTCGTGCACTTGGTCGATTATTTCAATCAGGGGCCGTCGAACCCGCGTAATAACCAACCAACAGGTTCGAAGTACGAAGCTTGGGGGGTGGCCGGGGATCCAGAGCGGCTTTGGACGGTGGCGGAGCTCAAAGCGCTACGGGCGGAGATCGAAGAGGCTGGGCTGACTCTGGCGGCGGTGGAGAACCTGGATCCCGCACACTGGCACGATATTTTGCTGGATGGTCCGAAGCGGTCGCAACAGATCGAGCAGGTGAAAACGATTGTGCGCCGGCTGGGCGAGGCCGGCGTCCCGGTGCTCGGATATAACTTCAGTGTCGCCGGAGTGTGCGGGCGCGTAACGGCGCCGCTGGGGCGCGGGCGGGCAATCACAGTTGGGATGGATGGTCCCTGCGAAGAAGTAGCGATTCCAAACGGGACGGTCTGGAACATGGTGTATGACCAGAATGCTCCGCCGGGAACTTTGCCCGCTATTTCACACGAAGAGCTCTGGCGGCGGCTGCAAAGGTTTCTCGAGGAGATTGTGCCGGTAGCAGAGAAGGCGGGAGTGCGGCTGGCGGCGCACCCAGACGATCCGCCGATGCCGACGATGCGGAAGCAACCGCGTCTCGTTTACCAACCGCAGATGTACCAGCGGTTGATCGATCTCGCTCCGAGTAAAAGCAATTGCCTTGAACTGTGCGTGGGAACGATTGCGGAAATGAGCGAAGGCAGCGTCTACGACGCGGTGGATCGATACAGCAAGCAAGGCAAGATTGCATATATCCATCTGCGAAACGTGGCGGGGAAGGTACCTCACTATCGCGAGACGTTCATCGATGAAGGCGACGTCGATATGGTGCGCATTCTTGCGATTCTTGACCGCAACGGCTTCGACGGAGTGCTAATTCCCGATCACACTCCGCAAATGAGCTGCGACGCGCCATGGCATGCGGGGATGGCGCATACATTGGGGTTCATGCTGGCGGCCAAGGCAGTGCTGGAGAAATCGAAGCGGCTAGGACTGGAGCTCACGTCGTCTGGTCCGGTTCGCGGAGAAGCAAACTGAGCGCCGCATCGAGCGAGCCGCGATCGCGGGGTCCTCTTGCAATCGCCGCTAGCGTCGCCGCGCTGGGCGGCTTTCTGTTCGGCTATGACAACATCGTGATCAGCGGTGCGATTGGCTATTTGAGCCAATTGTTTCACCTGGATGCGGCTGGAGTGGGTTGGGCCGCTGGTTGCGCTCTGGTGGGCTGCATCGTGGGCTGCGCGTCGGCGGGAGCTGTGGCCGACTATTTGGGAAAGAAAAAAGGCCTCGCGCTGTGTGCGCTTTGTTTCGCGCTTTCTTCGGGAGGAATGCTGTTTGCCTCCAGTCTGCATCAGTTTGTTGTTTGGCGGCTGATTGGCGGCCTAGGGATCGGGGCGGCGTCGGTGATTTCTCCGAACTATATTGCGGAGATTGCTCCCACGCGAGTGCGCGGGCGTTGCGTAACCCTTTATCAGCTTGGGATTGTCGTCGGGATTCTGGCTGCGGTGTTTGTCAACATGCTCATCCAGCGGATGGGCGATGAAGCATGGAACGTCTCGTCGGGTTGGCGGTGGATGTTTTTCGCGGGAATTGTGCCCGCAATTCTGTTTGGACTAATGATCCTGCCAGCCGTGGAGAGTCCGCGATGGCTGATGAAAATGGGGCGCCGAGAACAGGCCATCGGTGTGCTGACTGAAATCAACGGCGGCGAGGTCGCAAAGCAGGAAGCGGCCGAGATTGAGAATTCGCTGGTGACGGAAGAGGGGCACATCTCAGAACTGTTTACTACGTTTCGGCGTCCGCTGCTGCTGGGCATCATGCTCGCGGGTTTGCAGCAAATCAGCGGAATTACGCCGCTATTTTCATTCTTGCCGGAGATCTTTCGCGCGGCGGGGACGGCGACGAGCGATGCCTTCTTCCAGTCAGTGCTGGTGAGCCTGGTCAACCTTTCGTTTACGCTTTTTGCACTATGGCTGGTGGATCGGGCGGGGCGCAAGACGCTCATTCTGGCCGGCACTGCGGTCCAATTCGTCTCGTTCTTGTTGGTCGGCTGGTTCTATCACGTCCATGGCAGCGGGTTGGCGGTGCTGATCTTTGTGATGAGTTTCGTTGCCGGCCATGCGTTTGGCAACGGAGTGGCGTGCTGGGTGATTATCTCGGAAATTTATCCGACAAAGGTTCGTGGCCGCGGAATGTCGATCGCCACGACGGCGCTCTGGCTCGTCGGATATATGGGAAACCAGATGTTCCCGATCATGCAGAAGCATCTGGGATCGGATGGAACGTTCTGGTGCTTCAGTGCAGGAGCTTTGTTAACGGTTGTGCTGGTTGGCTGGCTGATTCCCGAAACAAAAGGCCGCTCGTTGGAAGAGATCACGCAATTCTGGACGCGTGATCACACGATCGTCGCCGGATAGAAATGTGATCGGGTTGCGCGCTTGGCTCTTAGATTGATACACCCGCCTCGAACCTCCTAAGATTCTCCTTCTCGTCAGCAACTTTCCCTCAGTTAATCTTCAACCGGATCGTCTTCAACTTGCGGTTCGCGACTCGCTTAAAAACTATTCGAGATATCGGAGGAGTTCGGACCGAAACTTGCAATATCACTAAGTGATTGCCGACTGAAAATTAGTCTTGTCTAAGACGGTTCCAAAAAAGGAAAGATCATAGCGTAGTTGAGCAATATTGAACATTAGTAGTTATAGATCGTCGTAACATGGTTGTTGTACTGGTAATACTCCGATGACATTAAACTTTAGGGCTCCGCGCGCTCTTCTGTTCGGCTTATTCTTCCTTCTCGTTTTTGTCGCTCCCCGCGCGCTTGGCCAAGAGGCTAAATTGACGGCGAGCGGTGCGGCCGGTGAGGCTCGATCTTCCGCTGCAACAAGTTCAGCAGCGTCTGCTTCCGAAACGTCGAAGTATGTGGGAGCGGAGACCTGCAAAACCTGCCATGAAGAGATTTATAACGCATGGGAAAAGACGCCCCATTGGAAAACCACGCTTGACAGAAAGGGTGGACCTTCGCACCAAGGTTGTGAAGGGTGTCATGGACCGGGTGCAGATCACGTAGCGGGCGGCGGCGATAAAACAAAAATCTATGTTTTCGAGGGAAAGTCGCGGAACGCCACGAGCGCGCGTTGTTTGAGCTGCCACGGCGACGCTCACGAGCAATCCCATTTCGCCGAGTCGGCGCACTCGAGCAGCGATGTCGGATGTTTAGACTGCCACTCTCCGCATCATGCCAAGGAAAAAGAGTTCTTGCTGGTTCAGAACCAACCCGAGCTTTGCTATGGCTGCCACACGTCAGCCAAGGCTGACTTTGCGAAGCCGTATCATCACCGGGTCAACGAAGGGTTGGTGCAATGCAACGACTGCCACAACCCGCACGGGACCGGGACGATTCGGCAGTTGCGCAGCCTGCCGAGCGGCGACGCGGTTTGTTACAAGTGCCACGTCGACAAGCAGGGTCCTTTCGTCTACGAGCATGTGCCGGTGAAGACCGAAGGATGCACGAGTTGCCATACGCCCCACGGTTCGACGAATCCGCGGCTTCTCACTGTTATGCCGGTGAACATGCTTTGTCTGCAATGCCACACGTTCTCGTCGCAGTTGACGGCCGGCGGTCCCATCGGCCCCGCGCATAATCAATCGGCGAAATACCAAGCCTGCACCGCCTGTCACACACAGATTCACGGCTCGAATTTCAGCGACGTGTTTTTCAAGTAGGGAGTAGCGATGGCTCTGACAAGAGAAGTGGTGCTGCATGTTTCGTTGGTCGACCGGCCGGCATCCCTGCGCGCAGGAGCCGAAAATGCCGCTCGGGGCCGCCGAGGCGGAGGTCGAATCGCGATCGCCATTGTGGAAATCATAGTTTTTGCGGTCGTGGCTGGGTTTTCTCCGTGTCAACTGTTAGCGCAGACTCCGGCGCCGATTCCTGCGCCAACCGCGCCCGCTCAGCCCGACGGCGTGACCAGCGGCGGATACCAGATTCACTCCTCGATCGAATTAGGTTATCGCTCTAATTACGTAACCGGTAGCGAAGATATGTATGACACGCTGGTGAATCTGCAGACCGGGCCGCGGATTCTTGACCAGACCTTGTCGATGCAGTCGCTCGATCATCAAGGCCTTCTTCTTGACAATCTTTATCTCAACAGCGTCGGGTGGGGAGGCGATCCGAACAACTACATGCGACTGCGAGCGGATAAGAATAAGTGGTATAACGTGCAGAGCAGTTTCCGCCGCGATCAGAACTTTTCGGACTTCGATTTGCTGGCCAACCCGCTGAATCCTCCGCCTCCCCCGGCGCCGGGAGGATCGATCCCGTCGATCCCGGCGCTAAACTCCCCCCACTTCTTCGATACGACACGAAGGATGAGCGACGTCGATCTTACGCTGCTGCCGCAATCGCGCGTGAGCTTTCGGCTAGGATATTCGCGTAACAATATGACGGGGCCATCCTATAGCAGCGTGCACGAAGGTACGGAAGGCCTGCTGCTACAAGGCTGGAATACCACGATGAACTCCTACCGCTTTGGCGTGGACTGGAAGGCGGCGCCGCGCACGGTGATCAGCTATGACCAATTCTTTGATTACTATAAAGGAGACACGGACTATCAGTTGTCTCCTTTCGCGCCTGCGCTTCTGTCGAACGGAAATCCAGTCGAATTGGGCTTGTCGATCGACACGGTGAATAAGGAACCGTGTGCGGGGAAGCCGACAGGAACGCCCCTGATCGTTGGCGGTGTTCTTACGAATAATACCTGTAGCGCCTATTTCAACTACTCGCGGAACCAGCGGATTCGGACTTCTACGCCGACGGAGCGACTCAGTTTTCGCAGCAACAACATCCGGAGGCTCGATCTGCTGGCATCTTTTTCCTACAGTTCGGCTGACATGAGCACGCCATTGCAGGAGAACCTTGCGGGCCTGATCACGCGCACGAACACCCTCGCCTTTACCGGTACGGGGACGGGCAGCGCGAACCGGATTTCCAATGTGCTGGATGTTGGGGCGACGCTGCACTTGACCCGGCATCTGCGGTTGATCGAGAAATATTATTTCTGGGCTTATCGCATCCCGCAGAACGGCAATTTCAACGAGCTGGACTACAGTTGCGCCGCTCCGCCGTGCACGCTGCTGAGCACGCCCCTTACGACTCCGACGACGCCGGGAGGAACGCAAACGACAGCCCTTTCGTCATTTAACCAGACTTGGAAGAGGAACCAGACTGAGCTGGCCTGGGACATCTCGAAAAGGGTGGGCGCGCGCGTTGGATATCGCTATGGCGACCGGGCGTTCAACCATTTCAACGATTACCTGCCGGGCGACGTGGATCATTTCGTGGGTCTGGAAAAGACGGCTCTGTTTGGGGTGTGGGCGCGACCGATGCACAATCTACGACTGAACTTCGACGGGGAGCATACGAACTTCAACAGCGTGTTTGTTCGTCTCTCGCCGCGCAAGGAAGGCCGCTACAGGTTTCAGACGACCTACACGCCGCGCCCATGGGCGACGGTGGGGGGATCGGTCAATATTCTGCAAGAGGCGAACGCCGACGCCCAGACACAATTCGTAGGACACAACCAAAACTATGGGTTGACGGCATCCCTTGCGCCGCGGGAGCGTTTCGGGATGGATGTGGCGTACAACTTCAACAGCGTGATCCAGAATGCGCTGATCTGCTTCAACGACACTCCGCCCACGGGAGTGATCCTTCCGTTTGTAACGAATGCCACCAACAACAATTGTGGCGGAAACGACACTGCCAATAACCTGATGGCGGACTCGTACTACACAAATCACACTCATTTCGGAACGGCCAGTATCCGGTTCAAGCCTGAGAAGCGCTTGACGGGAAACGTTGGCTATAGCATCACGAGTGTGGACGGGAGCGTGCCGCAGTTTAACGTCCTGCAGCCTTTAGGATCAGTGCAGTACAAATACTCGCAGCCGGTGGCCAACCTTAGTGTGGACTTAGGGCACAAGCTGGCATGGAACATGGGCTGGAATTACTACCAGTATGGGGAAGGTTCGTTCGTTGGTCCGACCGCGCCACGTTATTTCCACGCCAACTCTCTCACTGAGTCGCTACGCTACGCGTTCTGATGAACCTGGATTCATAGCCCTGCCGTGGTGAGGAATTCGCTTAGATTGAGTCAGACCCTGCGGGGTTTAGCTCTCTTTCACCTGCTCTGCCAGTTCGCGGAATTCTTTGGCTTGTTTATGGCTCGCTTTGACTAGTTGTGATCCATAGGTAGCCTCTCGAAGCAAGATACGCGCAGAAGGATGGCGAAACTGATGACTCTTGCTCAGAAGAGTTTTGGGCGCGTTGCTAGGCTTGAGCCCGCATCGAAAGAGGAAGTCAATCGTTCATGACAACGGCTGAGCTGCAACGGGCAAATCCGAACAGGACTAATCGGCGTGGCAGTTCAAGCATGACGGCGCTGGTTTATCACGGATCCTAAGTAAACACGCATGCGAGGACACCTCCGCCCCGTGCTTCTGGGACTAAACGATGCGATTGTGCGATTACGGTGAGGACGATCTGCGGCTAGCTGGTGGAAAGATCTATCGGAGCGGATGGCCGCATGCTACTGATGTCATCTGTGAAGGCAGAGGAATTTCCGAAGGAAGATGCGCCCGAATTGGCAAAGAGACTGCGCGTTCGCCGGTACAAATGGACCTGTGAGCTCTTTTCCTGGGGCAATCTCCTGCAACTTCCGTTCGCTGTTTCTCGGCGCCGGATACTATCAGCGATCGGGAATGGAAGCGAGTTTGCATGGATACGGAGTCGCAAGAAGGCGCGCGAGCCTATCCGCTTGGCACGGACATAAACCTCAAGGCTAGACGCGATGCAGAATGAAAGTTTGGAGATTCCGCGAAAATCGCCACGAGGACACTCGTCGACCGATCCAATCCGGACGATAACGAGTAGCACGTTCTCGCATTTGGTTTTGGAAGGAGAGGGTCCAATCGTGGTCGAGTTTATGTCATAAGGTTGTGCACACTGCCGAGCGATCGAACCGGTGCTCCAAAAGGTCGCCGAGATGCTGAAGTCTAAGGAAAAGATTTACCGGCTCAATATCGCATTGGAGCAGAAACTAAGCGATCAGTACCAGATTCAGGGCGCGCCAACTTTGATTATGTTCACGAAGGGAAGAGAAGTGGGACGGGTCGAGGGTCCACAGCCCACTCTATTAAGTGTTCAGGCATCTGTTACGCAGCCTTTCCAGTCATGAGACAGAGCAAAGCAATTCTCTTATTCAATGATGAATGCGGTGTCTGCCGCCATATTGCGGCTTGGGTGCGCAGATCGCTGCAGAAGAATTCTGGCGAAGCGAGCATTCTCGTACGACCGATCGGGGACGATCCAGAGGCGCTTCGGGTGCTGAACCCGGAGCTCGATGTGTGGGATGCTTACGCGACGATCCATCTGCTGATGCCGGATGGCACGATGAAACTGGGAGGGGAAGCGGTTGCAGAGGTGCTGAGAAGTTTGTCGAACACGAAATGGTTCGCGTGGAGTTTTGGTGTCAGCATATTCGGGTTTCGACCGTTTCAGACGTTGCTTAACGTCGGTTACACCATTTTGGCAGATGTGCGACCGCTTTTCGGCTGCGAGAGTTGCGGCACACCGAGCCTTTGGACGAGACCGCTGGGATGGATAAGCAAGTGGGGGAAGGCTTTCTTCGGCGGCGGACGCCGCAGGGCCACAACCCCGCATTTCAGCCCACGATCGGGCAAAGAGCGTCTAGAGTCGCCAGGTGAGTCCATTCCGCAGGCGCGGCCCTCCTGAAATTGGAGAGCGCACGCGCAAGTTTCGAGGAATAATCCTGTTGGACCATCCCATGTTTCTTTCCAAGCCCCCGGAGTTGGGCAGTTATGACGCTTTTTGCGTTAGTGACTTTGCATCTTTCGGAAGCGGCGTTTTCTTTTCCAGTTCTGCCGCGAGTTTGTGGGCGTTCATGGAATGCTCGTGTGCCAGGTTGCTGAGTTCGTTTGCGGTCCGGTGGTCGCCTTTACCATGGGCGACAGCCGCAGCCATGTGGGCGTGGGCGGCGAGGTTATGCAGTTCGGCCGCTCGCTCGTGTGTTCTTTGGGGCATTAGCTTTCTCCTCTGTTTATGCGATATGGTCAGAATCTGGTGCATCCGCGTGCCGCCATCGTGGGGTGAAGTACCGCTGGATTGACGGCATCGATCAAGTGATATCTCTTACGAGTTTGACCGATTTCGTTCTGGCCGGCTGCTCAGTTCTGCACACTCTGAAATAAAGTTTTGTGATGTGAGGCTCTTCCGACCTAAGGCAAAGTTACCGTACCCTGCAGAGCGATGTCTGCTGAGGAACGAGCGACAAACAGATCGAACGCGCCAGGTGCGACGGTCCACGAGTGTTTACTTACCTCGTAATAAGAGAACGCTCTCTTATCGAGATTGACGGTGACGTTCCTGGTCTCTCCCGGATTCAAACTTACCTTAGCGAAGCCCTTGAGTTCCTTAATTGGACGAGGAACGGGAGCATGGTGATCGCCCACGTATATCTCGGCGACCTCTGAGCCGGCGCGAGTGCCAGTGTTGGTGACATCGAATGAAATGCTGATCTGGGAGTCGGAGGTTGGTGAGGGTTGCCCGGCGACGGTTGGCGAGATTTTGAGGTTCTTGAAAGCGAAGGATGTGTAGGACAGTCCATAGCCAAACGGGAACAGCGGCTTGACAGCGGACTTGTCGTAATAACGATAACCGACAAAAATCCCTTCCTTGTATTCCACTTTCTTACCGCCGCTCTTGGGATAGTAGTTGTCGTAGGTTGGATTGTCTTCGAGTCGACGCTCGATCGAAATCGGAAGACGTCCCGAGGGATCGAAGTCTCCGAACAATAATTGAGCGAGAGCCTCGCCGCCTTCTTCGCCGGGATACCAAGCTTCGAAGAGAGCAGGAACGTGGTCGACCCATCGGGTCATGTCAATTCCGCCTCCCGAGGTCACGATCACGATGGTGTTCTTGTTGGTCGCGGCAATCTGATTGATGAGTTCGTCCTGAGCCGGGGGAAGGCGGAACGTTCGGTCGCTGCTTTCGCCTTCGCTTTCAGCGTTGAAACCGGGGGCGAGGATGACGGCATCCGCGCGGGCGGCCAGAGTTTTCGCCTCGGACGAGACGAGTGTTTCAGGACGAATGATGGCTAGGTTGGCAGTCGCGTGTCCCCACACGGTTTCGGCGTAGTACTCCATTACGACTTCGTGCGAACCGGCGGTGAGAGTGACGGGAATCTGTCCGACGAAGGCGTACCACTGCTTCCAATTGTCGAGGATCAGTTTCTTGTCGATGTAGAGCCGATAACCGCCACTTTCGCCGGGGCCCTGGACGACCGCGAGATATTGGCCGGGAGCGGTGGGCGTGAAGTAGCCGGTCCAGCGAATGGAGAGATTGCAAAGTGTCACATCGCCATCGCGCGGAGTTTCGTAGTGCAGGTGATCCTGACTGCGAACGATAGCGGGAGAACCCTCGAGCTTCGTATTATTGAAGATTTCCATTTTCAGGCCCTGCCGGCCGCCGGTCGCCTCGGTCGTGAAGTTGGTCAGCTGAGCCATCTCGTCGATGGTGGGGATTCCCTGGGAATAGTAAACTTTGCCGCCATTTCCCAGGTAATTGGCGATGCCTTGCAGGTAGCTGATTGCGTAGAAGGGCTTAGCCTCAGCGCTGCCGCCACCACCCGGCTGGGCGGGATAGGCGTCGGGGCCTATTACGGCGATCGACTTGATCTTGGTTTTGTCGAGAGGCAGCAGATGGGAATCGTTTTTTAGGAGCACGATGCTGGAGCGGGCGGCTTCGAGAGCGGCCTGTTTGCCGGGGAGATTCATCAGGGGAATGGAGAGGTCGGTTTGTTCACGGTCGAGCCATCCGAATTGAATCGCGGTGCGGAGAATTCGGCGGACTTTCTCATCGATGGTTGCCTCGCGAACCGTGCCGGCCTTGATCGCCGGTAATAATGTCGCGCGGTTCATGAATTTCCCTGAGGGCATTTCGAGGTCGAGTCCGCCATTGGCGGCGGCAACGCCGTCGTAGGTCGCGTCCCAATCAGACATGATGATGCCGGCGAATCCCCACTCTTTCTTGGCGATGTCGTTGTTCAAAAAGCCGTTCTGTGTCAAGTGGAGGCCGTTGGTGAGGTTGTAGGAGTCCATGATGGCGCCCACATGCGCTTCTTTTACGGCGGCCTCGAAGACGGGAAGGTAGATCTCGCGCATGGTGCGCTCGTCAATGATGGAGTCGGAGTTGTGACGGTCGAACTCCGAGTTGTTGCCCATAAAGTGCTTGACGGTCGAGCTCACGCCCTCGCTTTGCATGCCTTGGATGTATGCGACGGCGGTGCGGGCGGCGAGGAAGGGATCTTCGCCGAAGTATTCAAAATTGCGGCCGTTGCGCGGGGAGCGGTAGATGTTGACGCCAGGGCCTAGCATGAAATGGACGCCGCGAGAGCGGGCGTCCTGTCCGATGCTGGCGCCGATGCGGCGCGCGAGTTCAGGATCCCATGACGCGGCGAGGCCGACGCCGCCGAATACGTTGGAGGGACCGTAATTGCGGACGCCGACCGGGCCGTCGGCCATCTTCAGGCGGGGAAGTCCTATTTTTTCGTTGGCGCGAATGTAGAAGTCGTCGACGCCACCGATGAGATCGATTTTCTCTTCGAGAGTCAATTTCTTGAGAAGGGAATCGGTGCGCGCTTCGATGTCCGAAGAAGAGGATGGGGTTTGGCCGAGCGCGAATGAAGACAGAAGAACAAGCGTGAGGAAGGGAAGAGCGAAGAGGGCAAGAAGTCGGGACCTGCGGGTCATTGTCATTGAGACCTCTATGGGATGAGTCGGGTTCGAATTCGAATTAGCGGTATGCGGTTAAGGGAGTTGGGCTCCAACGAGTTCGAGCGCCAAGGTTGCGAGTTCAATATCTTCGCGCGAAGAGAGGCCGCTGACGGCGACGGCGCCCGCGACGGAACCATCTTTCCAGAGGGGAAGACCTCCGCCCCAACCGACGAACTTAGGATCGCCGTAGTAGGCGATGTCATGTCCTTTTTCGGGATGCCGGACTTTTTCGCCGATTTCCTTGGTGGTCTTTCGCTCGCGAGCGGCGGTCCATGCTTTGTTAGCGGCGATACGGATCGAGGAGATGGGCGCGCCATCCATGCGAGCGAAAGCGATTAGCTCGCCATGAGGGTCGGTAACAGCGACAACGACCGACTTCTGCATCTGTGCTGCTTTGTCGGTGATGAGGTCAATAATCTTCTTAGCTTCGGAGTAGTCAAGGACGGGAGGATTACGCATGGGGAAGTATAACTCGGGACAAAATGCAAAGGAGCGCGAAGTCTTGAGGCAAAAAAAAACGGACTGAGCAGAATGCTCAGTCCGTTTCCCAACCCGCGGGTCAGAACTTAAACTTCAGTGCAAACTGAATCAGCCGCGGGTTGTTAACTGTCGAAGTGACTGTTCCGAAGCCGTTCGCTGCAGGATTAATGATGTTCCCGTTTGCGTCGAGCGTTGGGTTAAAGCCCGTGCCGGGTACGCCGAACTGCGGGTGGTTGAACAGATTGAAGAACTCCGTGCGGAACTCGATACCCATCTTCTCAGCGATGGTAGTGCGCTTGAAGATAGCGAAGTCGAAGTTGTTGACTCCATCCGAGCGAAGTGTCGCGTCCACGCGGGCTTCGGTACCGTAGCCCCAGGCTGGCGGAGTCGCAAAGCACGCTGGATTGAACCATTGGTCAACGTGTCGGCCGCCGGCAGCCTTGTCGCATCCGCCAACCACATCCGGGCGAACGTTCGAGACGCCAAAACCAGCGCCTTCCAATGCAGTGCTACCACCTGCCCATGAAATCTTGAGTGGGAAACCACGCTGGAAGCTGGTGATTCCGTCAATTCCCCAACCACCGACGACTTTATCTCCAACTCCGGACATTCCGTTAAGGAAGCGCTTGCCGTGGCCAAAAGGCAGGTCAAGCACATAGCTGATGATGAGCCGCTGCGAAACGTCTTGCGACGACAACGAGCGCTCACCCTTCAGGTTATTGAAGTCCTGCACCTGCCCTACGCCGCCAGTTGGGCCTTCCAGCCAGCTCGTGAGGGTATCGGTATTGCTCATTAGTTTGGAGTTCGTGTAAGCGACCAGCATTGTGCCGCCACCTGCGAAACGCCGGGTGACAGTAGCTTGGAGAGAATTGTAGCTACTGCTGCAGCAGCCGTATCCGCCCAAATTCAACCCGCTGTACTGTGGATAAGGTCGATCGAGCTGTCCAACCAGGATGGTTGGGGTCTCGAGGTTGGTGTTGGCTCCCGCGAGCGGGTTCGCAATTGGCTGGTCGATGGTTACGTTCGCGTTCGGGTTGCAAGGCTGTGTGCAGGGTTGATATTGCGACGCGGCTTGGGCGACGAAAGAATCGGGGATTTGATTGATGTTGGTGTTGTACTGCTCTAAGTGGACGCCTTTGGATCCAGCGTAAGCCACATCGGCGAAAAAGCCACCTGGCAATTCACGTTGGATATCGAGGTTCCACTGTTCTACATAGCCTGGTTTTGGGTCTGCGTATGGCGCCAAAGTTGGGGAGCCGTTCGCGGCCACAAAAGCCGAGAGAGCTGCATTCCCACCGGTGCGTCCTGGAGGTGTCTGAATTCCAGTAGCACCGAAGGGACCTTGTGTTGCACACGTGAAGCCGGCAAAGGTGCCACCACTCAAGGTGCAATTGCTCGCGTCGAGAGTGGCGCTCGGCGTTACTCCATGATCACTGGTGGCGAAGAACGGCGAGGTCGCGAGATTGATTACGTCGTTGTCGGGGTTAAGGGCAAAGGAAACATAGTTCGGAATCCAGAAGACACCATAACCGCCGCGGATTACGGTTTTTTGATCAAAACTATAAGCAAAACCCACGCGAGGAGAGAACTCTTTCTTGTCCAGGGGCAAGTTATTGTTGCTTGAGTTGATTCCCGTTCCAACCAGGAAGGCGTCGCCGTTGCAAGGAGAGCCGGGAGTGCCGCCGCACCCAGTAACAGCAGCGTTGGTTGCCGTCGGATTCCAATAGCTCAAGCGGTCGAAACGCTCGGACCATGTGCCTGCGAGTTCGTAGCGGAGGCCGAGGTTTAAGGTTAACTTCGGCAGTATATGCCAGTTATCGTTAGCATAAAGGGCTCGGTAGGTCTGACGACCAGCCGTCTGCGCCGGAACCTGCGCGGCGCCTTCCGTCTGGTTTACGAAAGAGGCCGGCCCGCCTTGAGCCAAGCCGAGAAGAAAATCCGCGAAGGCGAAGCCGCCGGCGCAGTTATTGCAATTGGGTCCGCCAATGCTGGCAGTCCAGGCCCCTGAGAAACCAAACGCTCCGCTGGCGATATTTGTTTGGTAATAGTTGTCCAATCCTAATTCGTACTGCGCGCCAACCTGAACGGAATGCTTGCCGTGGATGATGGTTAGAGAGGGGGAAACGTTGTACTGGGTGTTATGGTCGCCGATTGCGCTGTTGCCCTGTGTCCTGCCGATATCCCCGGGGAAGGGGAAGGCGGGTGTTGGCGGAGTTCGCAGTACTGTTGCTACTTCACTGTTATAGCTTGCAGGCCATCCGAGTTGGGTTAGGTCATATCCTGCAAGAAGTGGAGCGCGCAGGTAAATGAATCGACTTCCAGAAAGGTTCAAATCAGCAATCAGGTTTGGGGTGAACGTATGGTTGATGTCAACAGCGAGAGCCTTGGTGTGATAGTCCTCTGCGCAACGATCTTGGCAAAGGCCCGTCCCCAAGGGGTTCGTGGCTAGATCGAGCAATCCGTTATATGTGAAGCGACCGAAGATTCGAGTCTTGTCGGAGATATTCTGATCGACTCGAGTTACAAACTGATTGGTATTTCCACCGCTGCTGGACGCAGACGTGAAATTGTCGGGGCTGCTGACATTGAACGCGGAGGCGGCTACCGGAGTGTAGTACTTATCCCACAATGCAGTGGCAGCTGTGCTCCACTCTGCCTGAGGGATTTGGTTGTTGGTGTAGGCAAGGCGCTGGCCAGTTGTGGGATCTACGGTATAAGGATCGTAAAGTTGGATTCCCTGAGACAGTAGCGACGAGAAATCACCCTGTCGGAAAGCAGCTGTGGGCACTGCGGTCGAAACCACACCGCCAGTTCGCAGCCGGAATTGCTCCCAGTTCACGAAGAAGAAGGTCTTGTTCTTGATGACTGGGCCACCAAAGTTAAATCCATAGTTGTTTTGAACGTACGGCGGCGGCGTGTTCGACGCACCGGCCGCTAATTCACTGTTCTTGTAGAAATACTCATTCGAATTTAGAACCTTATTACGGAGAAATTCGTAGACTTCGCCGTGGAAGGCGTTTGTTCCCGACTTCGTGCTGAAGTTCGAAACCGCGCCGGAAAACTTACCCCATTCGGCACCCACATTGTTGTATTGCACTTTGAATTCGCCAATTGAATCCTGAATTGGAATGATGATTGGCAGGTTGATGTAGCCAATATTGAGGGGCTGACCGTCCAGATACTCAGCGCCTTGGTTCGCAAAAGAACCACCGACCTGATAATTGCCCCAACTGAACGGGTTCTGTCCGACTGCCGTTCCGCCGGATCCGCCCTGAGCGACCACCGACGGCGAAACGGTGAGTAGGTTGAAAATGTTGCGGCCGTTCAGCGGAAGTTCGTTCGCCTTGCGTTCCTCGATAACTTGGCCTAGCGACGAAGTCTCAGCCTGAAGCAACGGGGATTCGGCTGTCACTTCCACGCTTTCCGTGACCTGTCCAACGGGCAGGATAGCGTCGATGTGCGTGTCCTGCTGCACTTGCACCACGACGTTCTCGTGGGTGTAGTGCTTGAATCCAGGCTTTTGGATCTCAAGCTTGTAGTTGCCGGGCGTCACGTTCACGAACTGATACAGTCCCGAACTGCCACTGGGCTGAGTACGCTTTTCCTGGGTGCCTACGTTCGTAAGAGTTACTTGAGCGTCGGCGATTGTCGCTCCTGAGGGATCCGTGACGGTGCCATCGACGGTGCCGAAGGTGCTTTGACCGTAGAGGGAGAGAGACAGCGTGAGAACGAGAAACAAGGAGAACAGCAGCGTCTGCAACTTGGGAGACGGCATTCGAAAATCCTCCGAACTAGTACTTTTTGATGATGAAAGTGAACGGGGGCAGTCTTAATCAGGAGGATGTGCACTGTCAAGTAGAATATCGAATTTTTTGAGGTAGGTAATCGTTAAATCTATTGGGAAAAGATCGGCCTATGAGAAGTTGTATTTAGGGGTGTTTTTTGTATGGGAAGTTGTAATTATCGGGGGTGTTTAAGGGCAATTATTGAAAATTACATAGATCGCCGGACAGTTTCAAACTTCAATCCATAAGCAAAGTAAGTAAACCCGCCCCGAAAACTGGCAGGCTAAGATTGCGAAGGCGATCTATAAGCGGAGACCGGGGCACGATATGCTTAGCCACGAAAGGAATAAAGTGTGAATTCGTTGCTTCGTATCTCGTCGATCATAACGCTGGTGTTAGGAGGAGCTTTGGTTGGGCCGGTGTTCGAGGTGGTTCAGCCGCGCGGTTTGAATTTCACGCTGGAAAATTCGCCCACTCCGCAGAAGCATTTGATCGAGACGATGCCCGGAGGCGTGGCGCTGTTCGACTACAACAACGACGGACTTCTCGACATCTTTTTAGTGAATGGCGGCCGCATTAGCAGTCCTTTGCCGGCGCAAGATGACTTCGACCGGCACGATCCGCGTTATTGGAACCGTCTGTTTCGCCAGAATAAAGACGGCAGCTTCACGGATGTGACGGAGCAGGCGGGCTTGGCGAATGCGGGGGACGGCAATTACGGCATGGGGGTCGCTGTCGGCGACTACGACAATGATGGTTATCCTGACCTTTATGTTACGAGCTACGGAAAGAATATCCTTTATCACAACAACGGCGACGGCACATTCACGGACGTCACGGCGAAGGCGGGCGTGGCGGCAGGCGGGTGGTCGGAGTCGGCCGGATTTTTCGACTACGACAACGACGGGAAACTCGATCTCTTCGTCACCCGCTACATGGAATGGGACACAAAACACAGCAAAGACTGTGGGGGCAATTTTCACACGTATTGTCCTCCGGAGGAATTTCCCGCCACAACCAACATTCTCTATCACAACAATGGCGACGGGACGTTTACCGATGTAAGCCAGCGCTCGGGGATTGCGGCGAAAAAGGGGCGAGCGTTGGGAGTGGGATTCGCCGACTATGATGGCGATGGTTTCACCGATATATTTGTTTCGAATGATGGGATGCAGCAATATCTCTACCACAACAATGGGAATGGCACGTTCTCAGAAGTCGCGCTGGAGGCGGGTGCTGCGCTCTCCGACAATGGGAGGCGGATGTCCGGCATGGGCGTCGTTTTTCAGGATTACGACAACGACGGTCGTCCCGATATTATGGTGACGCTGCTTCCGCGGGAGATCTATAGCGTTTATCACAACGATGGCGGAGGAAGTTTTAGCTATCGCAGTCTCGAAACCGGGCTTGGAGTGCTTTCGAGCGGGAGTTCGGGATGGAGTATTGGGTTGGAAGACTTCGAAAACTCCGGGATAAAGGATTTGTTTGTCGCGCAAAGCCACGTTTTGGACAATGTCGCTGTGATCGATCCGTCGCTGCATTATCTGGACGTGCCGTTGCTGGCGACGAATCGAAGTAATCGGTTCGAGAGGATTGATTCCGGTGTGACGACTCCGGTAGCGGCGCGCGGCGCAGCGTTCGGGGATTTGAATAACGATGGCTGGCAGGATGTGGTAGTGACGGCGCTGGGGGGGCATCCGCAGGTTCTCATGAACCGCGGCGGCAAAGCGCACTGGCTGACAATTTCTTTGCGCGGAACCAGCAGCAATCGCGACGGATACGGCGCTCGCGTACAGGTCAACGGTCAGACACGATTCGCGACATCGACGGTCGGTTATCTTTCCGCGAGCGACAAGCGGCTCCATTTTGGGCTGGGAACGGCCGAGAAGGCGAAGGTAGAAGTGCTATGGCCGTCGGGGATTCACCAGATCCTCGACGAGGTTCACCCGGATCAGGTTCTGGAAGTGCGGGAACCGGAACTGTCGGAGAAGAAGCAGCGATGATTTCGGGATTGATGAGTGCGGGAGCGATGGTTTCCGGATTGGCTATACGCGCGGTGTTCGTAGTTACGTTCGCCACACTGAGCCTTTCGCCTGAGGCGGCGCAACATATGCAGGCTGGAATTGCGGCGGACAAACAACGTCAATTCGACGTTGCCGTGACCGAGTTCAAGAAGGTGACGGAGTTAGAGCCGAGTTTTGCGGACGGCTTCATCAGTCTGGGGCAGGTTTATATCGAGAAGCATGAGTTCGGCTCCGCCATGCAGCCGTTGAAACACGCGCTTGAAGTGAGCCCAGATTCGGCGCCAGCCCACCAGTTGCTGGGATACGCGCTGCTGATACAGGGCTTCGCATCGCAGGCGATTCCTCATCTAGAAAAAGCGCAAGATAAGACCGCGCTCGGCGTCGCTCAGATTCAGGCGGGGCAACTTGCGGAGGCGGTCGTCAATCTGCAAGGGGCACTGGCGGTGCATCCGAACGATCCGGACGTTTTGTTTTACCTCGGGCGCGCTAGCGGGTTGTTGTCGAAGCAATCGATCGATACGTTGATAGCGGGCTATCCCGACTCGGCTCGAGCGCACCAGGCTATGGGCGAAAATTACTTCGTATTGCGGCAAATGCCGGATGCGGAAAAGGAATATCGCGAAGCCTTGCGTCTGCGTCCGGACGTGCCGGAAGTGCACATGGAACTCGGCGAAGTATATGCCGGCGCATTTCAATGGGACAAAGCGGAAGAGGAGTTTAGAGCGCAATCGAAGTTGCAGCCAGGCAACGCGGAAGCGGCGTACAGACTGGGTGAAGCACTGTTGGCGCAAGGGAAGGGGCACGAAGCGCGAGTGGAACTTCTCCGCGCTGATAAATTGTTACCGGATATGCCCGAGACTCTTTACTCATTGGGCAAGGCGGCTTCGCTGGAGGGAGATTCAGCCGCTGCCGAGAAAGATTGGACGAAACTCCTGAGCATCGAAAGCGAAAGCCCGCTGGCCGCGCAGGCACATTTTGGACTCGCCGCTCTCTATCGAAAACAAGGAAAGACGGCGGCCGCGCAAGAGCAGATGCAGGAGTTCCAGAGGCTGCAGGGTGGTTCAACTCCGAGCCAAGCGCCCGCGAAGCAATAATATCGTAGTAGGTGACAAAGCATTTCTGGATCGAGCAATCAGAGCTGAAATTTGATTTCGCGTTGCTGTTTCGGCGATTGCTTCGTGCTCTCAGACGCCGAATCCCGTTTCGAAGAAGCCGTCTCTGCCACGTCAGGCAGCACCCCAAAACCGATCTTCACCAGTTCGGCTTTCAGTTGCGGAAGAGACTGATACAGGATCCCGTGGATTCCCAACTTACGTGCGGCCTCGATATTACGCTTACGGTCGTCGATGAACAGCGCTTGCTCGGCAGCGATGCCCAGGCCGCGAAGCGTGTGCTCATAAATGGCGGGTTCCGGCTTGATCGATCTCACCTCAGCGGAGAGCGTTTTGAAGGCGAAGTGATCCAGCCAGCGGAAATTCTTCCGAACATAGTCCGCCAAGTCGAGCGGCATGTTCGATAGGACCGCGGTCTTCACTCCAGCGGCCTGAAGTTTTTCCGTCCACGCGAGCATTTGAGTATCGAGATGAACCCAGATTTCAACCTCAATTTTACGAAGAGTTTCGACCCCCTCAGAATCGAGAACAGTATTCGTTTCCGCTGCCAGCCGGTACCAATACTCTTCGGCTGTTATATCCCCGCGGTCGTAGGGATTGCGACTATTTTCCCAAAGTTCGTAGAAACGTTCGTACGGCACACTGAACATCTTAGCCATCAGCCCGAACTCTTCCATCGTGGGGCAGCGAGCGAGGACGAGACCGTAATCGAAAATCACTGCGCTGATGTTAAGAGGTTGGCGGCGAGGCTCGGGAGATGCCGGCGATTCTTGCATTTTGTAATATTCTCCTCTTTCACGAACTCTCGTCCAATGAATTTCTTGTTGGCGTGTGATAACGTGCGTTCGTATGTATTACTTTTTGAGTCACAGTTAGGAGCCCTACTGCCATGTTGCTAGCGCCGCGATTCTTTCGCTCCCTCGTCTCTTTATTTTGCCCGTTCTTCCTATTCTTACTCTCAGCATTGCCCAGTACCGCGGCCGAACTCTCGTCGCGAAATCTCAATTCCGATTGGCAGTTTCGAGCCGTCGCCAGCACCGATCAATACCAGTCGCCATCGCAGCCGCAGGCCGACGTGAAGCAGTGGCATCCGGCTCAGGTTCCGGGCGTCGTGCAAACCGATCTACTGCAGAACCATCTCATCCCTGACCCGTTTGACCGTGACAATGAATTTCGTTTGCAGTGGATTGGCCTGACCGATTGGGAGTATCAGACCGTATTTCAGGTCGATGCGGCGGCGCTTGGTCACGATCATCTTGATCTGGTGTTTGATGGCCTGGACACGCTGGCCGACGTCTACCTCAACGATCAAGAGATTCTTCACGCCGACAATATGTTTCGTCACTGGCGGATCGCTGCCAAGCCGCTCTTGAAGGCCGGTCCGAATACGCTGCGGATCGTTTTTCATTCCGCCGTCGAGAAGATGATTCCGTACGTTAAGTCGCTGCCCTACGTGCTGCCGTCGATCTCGACGCACAACTACGGGAATGAAGAGGACATTGCGACCGCTCCCTACACGCGCAAGGCGCCATACAACTATGGCTGGGATTGGGGACCGCGTTACATGACCGCGGGGATCTGGCAGCCGGTGCGTCTGGAGACGTGGGATGGGATGCGGATTGACAACTTCCATATCCACCAGCAAAAAGTTGGCGCGGATGTCGCGCTGGTTACCGCGCAGCTCGATATCGAAGCCGATAAGCCGACATCTGCTATGTTGAACCTCACTCACGGCGAGGTGTCCGGAGCGCAGACGCCGGATGGCACACAGACTCTGCAACTCGATGCGGGAATGAATCACGTTTCGTTTCCGATTCGAATTTCCTCGCCCAAACTGTGGTACCCGGTTGGATACGGGGAACAGAATCGCTACAGTTTTGCCGCGTCGATTCGACTGAACAAAAAAGTCGAAGCCGCGCACGCGGAAGTGAAAACTGGACTCCGCTCCATTGAATTACGCCGCGTTGCCGATCAATGGGGTAAGAGTTTCGAGTTCGTGGTCAACGGAATTCTCGTCTTCGGCAAAGGCGCCGACGTGATCCCGTTCGACAGCTTTCCCAATCGCGTTACTCCCGATATTCATCGGAAGATTCTGCAGGCCGCGCGCGACGCGCACATGAATATGGTCCGGGAGTGGGGTGGGGGCTACTACGAGTCCGATGATTTTTACGATATCTGCGACGAGCTGGGAATCATGGTATGGCAGGAGTTCATGTTCGGCGGCGACATGATTCCGGGTGATGTGGCGTTTCAGGAAAATGTTCGCCAGGAGTCGATCGATCAGATCAAGCGGCTGCGTGATCATCCAAGCATTGTGATCTGGTGTGGCAATAATGAAGTGGAGACCGGATGGCATCACTGGGGCGACCGTCAGGAATTCAAGGAGGCCATTGCGCCTGAGATTCGCGACCGCGTCTGGCAAGACTACATGGTGATGTTCGCCGACATCCTCAAGAGTTCCGTCGCAGAGTACGGCGATCCCACTCCGTACTGGCCCAGTTCACCCAGCGCGAACTTCGAAGAGGTTCCCGACAACCAGCACAACGGTGATATGCATTACTGGGCGGTGTGGCACCAGCAGGCGCCGGCTTCGGATTACACGAAGCAGTTTCCTCGATTCATGACCGAGTATGGATTCCAATCTTTTCCGGAAATGCGGACGATTAAGACGTTCGCCAATAAGCCGGAAGACTTCGATATCCATTCAACAGTCATGCAGGCGCACCAGAAAAACAAAGGCGGAAACGAACGCATCCTGACCTACATGTTGCGCGAGTATCGCGAGCCCAAGGATTTCGCTTCATTCGTCTACCTGAGCCAGGTGCAGCAGGCGGAGATCATCAAGATTGGCGCCGAACATTTGCGGCGCCAGCGTCCCCGCGTCATGGGATCGCTCTACTGGCAGTTGAATGATTGTTGGCCGGTTGCAAGCTGGGCGAGCATTGACTATTACGGACGTTGGAAGGCGCTGCACTACTATGCGCGGCGCTTCTACGATGACGTTTTGATATCGCCTTTCCTGCACGACGATAAAGTCGATGTGTATGTCGTGTCCGACAAGCTACAGCCTCTGAGCGGGACGGTTCACTCGCGGCTGCTCGATTTTTCGGGAAAAGTGTTGCTCGATCAGACGAAAGAGATTCAAGTGCCGGCGCAATCCAGCGCAATTTATCTCACGTTCGATAAGGAAGTCCTCGCTGCGAAAGGCGATCTTCGCACCAGCTTTCTGGTTGTCGACTTTGTCATGGCGGGAAAGAAAGTCTCTGAAAATCTGATCTTTTTCGACGTGACCCACAACCTGCAATTGCCGGTTGCGCCTCAGATCGAAACCTCTGTCACCCCAGCGGGCAAGGATTACACGATTACCCTGCAGTCCGCGCAACTCGCGCGCAACGTCAACGTCTCTTTTGGAGATCTCGATGTCGACAGCTCTGACAATTATTTCGATCTGATTCCAGGAGAGCCGGTGACGATTATCGTCAAGTCTCAGGCCACACTGGATCAATTCAAGAGTGCAATGAAAGTTAGGTCGCTGACGGAGGCCTTCGCGGCAAACTAAAGATTGCGGCCTTCAGTCTCCGCGTGGTATTTCGCAGCGGACTAATTCAATTTCGCTGCGTGGACTGCCGAATCGTGAGTTCGGGCACAATCAGAACTCTCTTGGCCAGGATTTCGCAGTCCGATGTGATTTGCTGGAGCAGCAATTCGGCCGCTTGGCGTCCGATCTTACTCGCGCCCTGATCGATCGTGGTAAGGGGGACCGCAAGCAAATCGGAATAATGAACATTGCCGGCACCCACGATAGCGATATCGCCTGGAACGGTCAATCCAGATTGAAGTATCGCCTTCATGGCCCCAATCGCTACCGGATCGTTGTAACAAAATATGCCGTCGGGAATTGGCTTGATTTGGAGCAGGCTCTGCATGGCGCGATGGCCCTGATCTCCCTGATAACTTGCCTGGACGACATATCCGGGTGGAATCACCATCTTGTGCTTCGCCAAGGCTTTCATATATCCCGCCATCCGGGAGGCGGCAATGCCTTCACCAGGACCGCGCAAGTGCGCGATGCGTTTGCATCCTTGCGCGATCAAGTGTTCGGTGGCCATCTTACCGATCGTTTCGTTGTCGACGCCGACAAAGCTTGCCTTCGCCCCAGCGACGGGACGATCCACCAGCACAAATGGAACCTTGTGTTCTCGCAAATGTTTAAACAACCCGCAATCGTCTTTCGGCTGAGCCGATGCCAGAATCAGTCCGTCGACGCGCCGCGCGACCAGTGACTCCGCTTCGGTCACTTCTAACTCCGGATCTTCCTCGAAGTAAGAGATGATCACGTGGTAGCCGTGGGGGCGAACGCTTTCGGAGACAGCCTTCGCGATCTCGGCGAAGAATGCATGCCGGATGTCCGGCAGCAGCAATCCAATCGTGAAGGTGCGTCCGGTGACGAGGGAACGCGCGATCCAGTTGGCACGGTAGTTGAGTTCTTTGGCGCGCTGAAGAACGCGTTTGCGCGTAGCCGCACTGATGTTGCCCTGATTGCGCAAAACTTTGGAGACCGTCACCACGGAGAGATCCAAGTCCTTGGCGATGTCGGACATCGTTACGGCCATATGCGGGGAGCATACCACGCGTTGGCGATCGGGCAGGTATTTTGGCCCGGATGAGAGTGTGACAACGGGAGGAGGTAGTGAACGCACTCGGGCAATTCTTATTGGAACTCAAGCATGACAATTTCGGGGTTCGAACCCAGGCGGAGCGGTGGGCCCCAAGTCCCAGCACCACTTGAAGTGAAGACCTGCATCTGGCCGATCCGGCTCAAACCGTAGACGAACTGGCGGTACATTCTGCGGGCAAACCAACTCCAAGGGATAAACTGGCCGAGATGGGTGTGGCCGGAGAGCTGAAGCGAAATGCCGGCGGCTTCGGCGATTTCGGGGCGGTCCGGCGCATGGGTTAATAAAATGCTTGCGCGATCGCGATCGAGGCGAGCGCCATGAAGCACCGAGGCAAGGTGGCCATCCTCCGCGGCGTTGCGATAGGGCACGCCGACAATCTGAAGGCCGTCGACTTCCACCTTTTCGTTGCTGAGCACGCGCACTCCAGCGGCGGTGATGGCGTTCAAATATTTGCTGTCATCACCGAATTGCTCGTGGTTTCCGGCGACAAAATAGACGCCGTGCGGTGCTTTCAGCTTGTTCAATGGCTCGGCAGCGCGGGCGGCATCGATGGCCGTACCGTCGTACAAATCTCCAGCGATAAATATGGCGTCGGGATCTTCGCGCAAAATCTTCCGGACCATGCGACGCAAGAAGTTGCCGTTCCGAACCGGGCCGAGGTGCACATCGCTGATTAATGCGGCCTTGCGGCCGCGCCACGATTCAGGCAGATTTGCGAGTTGTATGGTTGCGCGGGTAACGCGAGTCCAACTAGCGTTGAAGACTCCATAGAGGCCGGCGGCAATGGCGACCGCGTAAAGCCATTCGACGATGCGATGAAAATTCGTTGGCACGCCAGCCGCCTGGGCGACTCCGAAAATGATCCAGGAAAGAATCGCTGCGATAAAAAGAAAGCTGAGGAGACCGACCCAAACCGCCGCGACCTTATAAACCGTCCGGACTACGGCATTCGTGTAGCGAAAGGCAAGCAGGGAAGCGGCAACGAAGCTAACCGACAACAAACCGAGGGTTAGCGCAAGCCAAAGCGACGAGTGCGCCGGGCCGCCGAGAGGCGAAAATCTCCAAGTGGCATAAAGAAGAAAATGGCCTAAGAAAAGGACTGTTTGAATGGTTAGGATGAAGCCAGTTAGACGTCTTCTTGCGGGCATGTTTTATTAGATTCTCCCCGGCCCGATTCGGATGGTACCTAATTTTGAACAGTGTTTCAGCCTGTTAAATCGCTCTTTCTAGATCGTTTTTGTGGATCGTACATCTTAAAGTTCGGAAAGGTGCGTGATCATGGCACGTGTATTCATAACGGGGTCTTCAGATGGGTTAGGCCGGACGGCGGCCGAGCTTCTCGTTGAACGGGGGCATAAAGTTGTTCTACACGCCCGCAACGAAAAGCGGGGCGAGGAGTCGCTGGCGGCTCTTCCGGGAGCGGAGGCCGTTGTGATTGGCGATCTGACGAGTATTGCTCAAACCCGCGGAGTCGCCGAGCAAGTCAATAAGCGAGGCTCATTCGACGCGGTGATTCACAATGCGGGCATTGGGTATCGGGAACCGCGACGGATTGCAACAGAAGATGGACTTCCTCATCTCTTTTCGGTCAACACGCTGGCGCCGTACATTCTGACTGCACTGATTGAGAAGCCGAAACGCCTCGTTTATTTGAGCTCAGGGTTGCATCGCAACGGCGATCTGAGCTTGAAAGATCTGGCATGGGAAAACCGTCCCTGGCAAGGCCAGCAGGCGTATTCCGACACCAAGCTGCACGACGTGTTGCTGGCCTTCGCGGTTGCACGACGTTGGCCCGGCGTTCTCTCCAATGCATTGGAACCGGGATGGGTGGCGACCAAGATGGGCGGTCCAGGAGCGACAGACGACTTGGACGCCGGGCATCGAACCCAAGTCTGGCTCGCGGTCAGCGACGACAAAGCGGCCACCGTTACGGGCGAATATTTCTATCACATGCGGCTGCGCGCCCCGGTCCCAGAGACTCGAGAAGTGGAGTTGCAGGAGAAATTAATTGAGGCTTGCCGGGGATTTTCGGGAGTGACCTTGCCATAATTTCGGGAGCGCCGACTGATTCACTGCAGTCTTCGGGAACATAGCTTCTAAAAGTTGTGAAAGGAAAACAAAATGAAGTTGACGGGGAATACGATTTTTATTACGGGTGGTGGTTCCGGCATTGGGCGTGGGTTGGCAGAAGCGTTTCACGGACTGGGCAATCAAGTCATCATTTCAGGGAGACGGGCAGGTCACCTTGCCGAGACGATCAAGGCGAATCCAGGGATGCGATCGATGGAATTGAATGTGGCGGATCCGGCGAGCATCGCGGCAGTCGCCAAGAAGTTGGTTGAGGAGTATCCGAAACTGAATGTGTTGATCAACAATGCGGGAGTCATGAGGGTTGATGATGCGGCTGGCGAGGTCGATGACGCTGTCTTGACATCGATCGTGACGACGAACCTCATGGGACCGATCCGCATGACGGCGGCGTTGATCGAGCACTTAAAGAAGCAGGACGACGCAACTGTCATCCATGTTTCGTCGGGTCTAGCGTTCGTACCACTGGCAACTTCTTCGATTTATTGCGCCACGAAAGCGGCGATTCATTCCTACACATTGTCGCAGCGCTATAAGTTGAAGGGGAGTTCCGTCAAGGTGTTAGAGTTGGCTCCGCCGTGGGTGCAGACAGAACTGATGGGCACCAACAACGATCCTCGGGCGATGCCGCTGGATGACTTCATTGCAGAAACGATGAAAGCACTCGGAACCGATGGCGAGGAGGTCTTGGTGGAAAGGGTGAAACGACTGCGAGACAATACGGGTCCGAACGAGGCGATCTTCGTGACGCAATTTAACGATATGTTGGCGCAGACGCCGCGTTAACGGCAGTCGAACGGCGCGATATCGCTGCGATTAGACCTTTGAGGAGGAAAACAAAATAGAAGACGATAACTGTCTGTGCCTCTACAATGTCGGGTTACTGAATCGCCCCTGTACGTAGGAGTCCAAATTGGACCTCGTATTCGTACTGCTTGGATTGTTTATTGTTGCGACGCCGCTTCTGGCAGTCTTTGTCTTCGTGAGGCAGCAAAGATTTGATAGGCAACTCCGGCAGCTTGTCGAATCGAGCGCGCAACAAAACGACGCGCTGCATCGGGAACTGCTGCAGCTTAAGCGGCAGGTAGATGGTCTTCCAAAGGCCGCGGCGTCAAATGCCGCTGCCACGCCCAGCCCCAGGACTAAAGACTCAGCGCCACTCCACATACCTTCTACGGTGCCGGGCGAAATGGCGAAGCCCGTTGTTCCCGCCGCGACCCTTGCCGAGCCGACTTCGCACCCGGCGCCCGTCAAACCGGCCGGGATCCAGCCAGCAGTTATCGATAAGAGAACCCAGCCTGCGCTGTGCGCCTGGTGCGGGACGGTTCACGCGGGAGGCGTCAGCCAGTGTCCGAAGCCGGCTGCCCCGGCAGCCAAGGGCCATCCTCCCGAAGTTGGTCTAGCGGAGAAACCGCCGACCGGCGGCATCCAGATTGAAAAGCAGCTCGCCGATGAACGTCCCTCGGCTGCAAAGCACGATCAGATGCCGGTTTCGGCAAGTATTTCCGAATCAGCACTTTCGACACCAGTAGTTCCCCCACATTCCCCACGACCAGCCGCGCCGGGTCCACGAGTTGAACAACATACAGCAACGGCGCCTCCTAGAGTCGAGCCGCACGTGCCAGCTCCAATTGGCGTCACGCCTCCGCCCGCAGCTGCTCGCGTGGTTGAGCCGCCCCAGTTCGCGCCGTTGCGATCGAGCACGCCGAGGCCGACGGCGCAGCAGCGCATGAAGTCGGTGTTCGCGCTGGAAGAAACATTAGGGACGAACTGGCTCAATAAACTAGGCATCATCATTCTGGTGCTCGGTGTGGCTCTGTTCGGTATTTACGAACTAGGGCAACTTGGTCCCGCGGGGAAGGTCGGACTTTCTTATGTAGTTTCAGTGGCGTTTCTCGCCGGAGGAATTCTTCTGGAAAAGCGAGAGCGCTACCGGGTGCTCGGCCACACGCTGATCGGCGGCGGATGGGCTCTCCTGTTCTTCACCACGTATGCCTTGAATCACGTGCAGGCGATGCGGGTGCTCTCTTCCGAGACAATGGATCTGGTCTTGATGCTGGCTGCGGCCCTGGGCATGGCCGCTCACACGCTGCGATATCGGTCGCAACTCGTCACCGGGCTCTCCTTCCTGTTGGCGTACGGAACGGTCTCACTGAGCCATGACAACGTGTACAGCCTTGCTTCAGGCGTAATCCTCGCTCTGGGCTTGGTCAGCATTGTCATCAAGATGGACTGGTTTGAGCTCGAGGCGTTTGGCATCCTTTCGAGCTATCTCAATCATTTGTATTGGTTGTACAAGCTGCTCGGAGCCGACGGCGCGCAGGGCCGGGCTTTTCCCGAGTACCACGCCAGCACCGCTCTACTGTTGTTTTACTGGCTGATTTATCGTTTTTCGTATCTGGTCCGAAAAACGAAATCGCCGCTGCAGGAGCATGTATCGACCGCAGCCGCACTCCTCAACACTTTGCTGCTGATGGGCGTGATGAAGTTCCAGTCGGTGCATCCTGAGCTGGCTTTCGTGGCGCTTCTGGCGATCGGCGCCGTGGAATTTACTTGCGGACAGTTCCCGATCACGAAGCGACGCCGAGAAGCTTTTATCGTCTTGAGCGTTCTGGGAGCGGCATTGATGATTGCCGCGGTTCCGTTCCGCTATTCCGGCAACAATGTCGCCATCCTGTGGCTGATCGGCGGGGAAGCCTTGCTGGTTGCGGGCGTAGCGGTAAATGAAAAAGTTTTCCGGCGATTGGGGTTGCTCACCGGCGTCTTGGTGGGCATGCACCTCGTCGGCATCGACTTCGCGAAGCTGATGGATTTTCGGAACTCCAGCGAAGAACTGGTACTGACCGCTGGAGCGATGTTCTCGCTATGCGCCGTCGTTTTTTATCTGAATACGCTTGTGGTGGGAAGGCGCTGGGAGCAAGCGTTCAAGGAGATGATCGAGGCCGAATTAATCTCCGTGCACTCTTACATCGGAGCCTTCGCCGCCGGGTGCGCAGCGTGGGCGTTGTGCGCGCATGATTGGACGGCGCTTGCTTTCGCGGGCATTATGCTGACGCTGGCCGCGCTGGCATCGAAGCTCAAGGTAAAGTCGGGGCACTTGCAGGTTCAGTATGGTGCGCTCGCGGTGTTGACCCTGTATCGCGTCGTCGTGGTCAACTTGCACACCGAGCTTCAGCAGTACACGCACGTCCGAATGCGCCTACTGACGCTTCCGTTGATTGCGGCTGCGTTCTACGTCACCGCCAAATTGGCCGCACTGCGCGACGATTCGAATCAGCGATTGCTTCGCGGCGTGTTTGCTTTTGCCGGCACTACATTGGTCATAGCTCTGGGGTATTACGAAGTTCCGGAACTTTGGCAACCGTTGGCGGCGATCTCGTTTGCCGTTGTATTGGTGGAAGTTGGGCAACGGATTGGATATCCGGTGCTGGTGTGGCACGCGCATCTGTTGACGGCTCTAGCGGTGGCGGCAGCCGTGACCTCGGATCCTTCGGGAGTACAACGTTGGCACAACATTCCTCTCCACGCGTTTGGGGCGCTGCCTGTGATAGCCGGAGCGTATTGGATTGCAAGGCGCATCGACCTGGAGAATACCAGCCATGTTGAGTTCGGCCGCATCGCCTACAGTTGGGTCGCGACCGGTGTGATGGTTTGGGTGCTAAACGAAGCGGTGCCCCTTGCGTGGATTGCGGTCTCCTGGATCGCCTTTGCGGTTGCTCTCGCGGTGTGCCTGCGCTGGATACGCTTCAAGCATCTCGCGTGGCAGGCCAACGTGGTGGCCGCGCTCACGCTGATACGCGTCTATACCTATAACTTCACGCTGGCACAACCGCATTGGCACGGCGTTTCTGTGCGCCTGGTGACCGTTACGCTTGTGGCGGCCGGGCTCTACTTTCTATCGCGCAAGGCGACGTTTGCCGAGTCAAATTCCGGTCGTCCCATCGCCTACCTGCATACATTCGCTGCTACGGGGTTGTTGGCTTTGCTCGCATGGTATGAAGCTCCGGGCGGATGGCTCGCTGCAGTCTGGGCGATTTTTGCGCTAGTACTGGCGCTAGTCGATCTCCGGTTTGAACTCGACGATTTGCGCTGGCAAGCCCATGCCCTGGCGGCGATGGCTGTGGCCCGCAGCGTGATGGTGAATTTGTATCTGACTGACACCTGGCACGGCATCAGCGTGCGACTACTGTCCGTGGCAATTGTCGCACTTGTTCTCTATGTGCTTTCTCGCATCATTCGCATGCCCGCTAAGTGGCGGGACCGCGAATTTCACCACATTTATTCGTGGGTGGCATCGGCACTGGTGGCGATGCTGCTCTGGTACGAGTTGACGCCCATGAGTATAGCCGTGGGATGGGGTGTCTTTGGATTAGTTCTTTTTGAATACGGTCTGTTCCGAAAAATCCGGCAGTTTCGATTTCAGGCGTATACGGCTCTCGCAGCGGCGTTTGGACGCATCTTTTTTGCGAACCTCACAGCAGGCGTTCCTGGCGAACTGCTTGGGACTCGCCTTTACACTGTTCTGCCGTTGTCGCTGATTTTCTTTTTCGTGTACGCGCAATTGCAGCCGACGGAACAAACAGTCAAGGATGACCGGCGGCTCTATTTTGATGTGCTGCTCGGGTATATCGGCACGGGAAGTATTGTGGCGTTCCTGTATTTTCAATATCCGAATGACTGGCTCGTCACAGCGTGGGCCCTGGTCGTCTTCGCGCTGCTGGGAATTGCGCTTCTCTTGAAACAGTCACTTTTTCTTTATCAAGGGTTGCTCCTGACCGTCGGCGCTTGCCTGCGTGGCATTTTGCACAATCTGTTCGGAGCAAGTTATTTCAGCGGCCGAGATTGGACAGGAAGATACGTTGTCCTCGGCTCGGCAGTTGCTGTGTTGCTGGCCTGCTTGCCGTTTGCGTTCCGTTTGCGCGAGCGCTACAAGAGTCAACCGCTGTTGCTCGGCCGGCTCGGCGTGGTTGCGCGACGCCCCGAGCAATTGATGTTCTTCGGCCCGGTTGTCTTGTTGACCCTGATGCTTGCCCTCAAAATGCGCGCTGGCATGGTCACGGTGGCGTGGGGCATCGAGGGGGTATTGATCGTGCTGCTGGCTCTCGCAGTAGGCGAGCGCAGCTATCGATTGACTGGGATGGTCTTGCTCCTGGCGTGCGTCGCGAAGGTTCTGGTGAGAGATGCGTGGGGACTGGCCCCGCGTGATCGTTACATCACGTTCATCATCCTCGGGGCGGCGTTGTTGCTGGTATCGTTCCTCTATACAAAGTATCGCGAAGCGATCCGGCAATTCCTATGACGCGGGCGGCGGCGTTTCTGATCGTGTTGTTGGTTGGAGTGGCGGCGCTTTATTTCAGCGAAAGCCGGCACGAATCTACCCCGGTTTCCGCCAACGCCGTTGTCGCCATTGCGGCTGACGCGCAGCGAGACTTGAGCCGCGTGCCCATGCGGTTGACGCGGCTCTCCGATGACGAGGAAATTCGAATTGGGAACGAGTTGGCCGCGCAGTATACGCGCACCACGCCCGCGTTCACCGCGGAAGAGCAGGGGCTTGATAATTACATACGACGTATTGGAGCGCCCGTTGCCTTGCAAGCGCACCGGCGCCTGCCCTATTCGTTTCACCTGCTTCCGAATCGGGCGATGATGAACGCCTTTTCTCTTCCCGGCGGTTTCGTTTTTGTCGGAGAAGGTCTGCTTGATGTGATGACGAGTGAAGACCAACTGGCGTTCATTCTGGGACACGAGGTAGAGCACATCGACCACTATCATTGCGCCGAGCGGGTCCAGATCGAAGGCCGCCTGAGAAATCTGAATCTGGATATTCTTGGCGTGCTGGTGCAGATCCCTCTGCAGGTCTGGGAGGCGGGCTATAACAAAGATGAAGAATTTGAAGCCGACCGTGAAGGTGTTCGACTGGCCGTTCTCAGCGGATTCTCGCCATACGGCGCGGTGAGTATGTTCGAAATCTTTGGCAAACTGCGCCGCGAGTACATCATTCACGCCCAGAGTCCGGAGCAGGAACTGTCGGAGCTGGCGACTCAAAGTTTGGCAGGGTACTTCCGCTCGCATCCGCAGACTTCCGAGCGACTCGCGCAGATCAACGCCCTCATTGTGCAAGAGGGATGGCAGGATAGGAAGACGGAAAAGCCCTTTCGTGTGGAGTACCAAGTGCACAACGGGAAGTTCGTGAAGTGATGGTTTGCTATTTTCTTCAGGCTCTTTTCATAGGTCAGCGCTAGTTTGCGCTCTTGACAGAACCCGACAATTCCAGTTCGACGTCGACCACGGGCTTCACTTTCAGCAGGAAGTTGCTGGGATCTTTAATGCCCCAACTAATGTAGGGAACTTGAAATTTGCCGGTTCCGGTCCAGTGATCTCTCGACAAGTTGGCATGAACTTCTGCGGTAAGGGCGTGGTCTACACCGTGAATAGAAAACACGCCGCTGAGTTTCACGTCCGAAGTTCCAGACCTGACGACGCTGCCTTCCACCTGCTGCGGGCGGAAGACGACTTCCGGATATTTTGCTGTTTCCAGAATTTCTTTGTGCATGCGCTTATCGCGAGAGCCGTTTCCACTTTCGCCGCTGGGCGCGTAGACGACGATTTCACCGCCAGCTTTACCGGTCTTTGGATCGAAATGAAGAGTGCCGCTTTTCAGCGCAAACGTTCCGTGAACCGTGTGCAGCGTTGTGTCCAGAATCCAGTGGACCTTCGATGGGGCGGGATCGATCGTTAAGACCACCTCCGATGTGGCCGCCGGCGCAATTTGTTGCTGAGCCACTGCAACGGAGGGAATTAGCGCTACGCAAAACGCGAGGGCAGCAACGGAAACAGATCGAATTTTCAAGAGTGTCATTGCTTTCATGGGGTCGATTTTGAACATTGCGTTCTTCGGGTTCGTATCGGGAAATCCGCAGTCAGACTTTGACGGCTCGGCGGACCATCCCTAACGCCTCAGTCCAAAAAGCTGGCGAGGTCTGCGCCATTTCAATCACATCGCGAATGGATTCCACAAATTCGTCAAGCTGATCCTCCTGCACCATCAAAGGAGGCGCGGCTTTGAGGACCATGAAATTATTGCCACAGATCTGCGTGAGGATGTTCTTTTCGCGGAACATTCGCATGACTACGATTTGTCCGAACATGGCGGGGTGAATCTTGTTGAACGCTTCGTAGAGAGCGCGAAACGCCAGCTTTTTCGGCGGAACGAATTCGATCCCGCTGAGCAGGCCCATGCCGCGCACCTCTTTCACCATATCGAAGTCGGCGAGCGCCTGGCGCAGCTTGTTGCGGAATTCCTCTCCTAAACGCAAAGCACGGGGGCCAAGCGCTTCGCTCTCCAAAACGTCCAGAGTCGCAAGCCCGGCGCGCATCGAGAGGCTGTTCTCGCTGAAAGTCGAGGTATGGACGATGGCACGTTTCAGCGAGGAATAAACGCTGTCGTAGACCTTGTCGGTCATCAGGACTGCGCAGACGGGCATCAGGCCGCCGCTGAGCGCCTTCGCCAGAATTACCATGTCGGCTTGGACTTCGAATTGATGAGCGGCCAGGAACGTGCCTGTACGATACATGCCAGTCTGAACTTCATCGAGGACGAACAAGGTTCCGGTTCGACGGCAAGCTTCTTGCGCTTGCTGCAAGTAGGCTTGCGTCGGCACCCGAATTCCGGCTTCTGCCTGTAATGGTTCGACGATGAAAGCGGCGTGTTTTTTGGTCGCCAGGGCTGTCTCTAATTCAGATAAATCGCCAAAGGCAACACCGACGGTATCGGGCAGCAAAGGACCGAAGCCTTCACGCCAGAAGGCATCGTTCATGAGCGAAAGAGCGCCGGCGGTGAGCCCGTGAAAACTGCTCTTCGCATAGATAATGCCGGCCCGGCCAGTTGTTGCTCGCGCGAACTTGATTGCCGCTTCTACGCCTTCGCTTCCGCTGCTGCCAAAGTAAACTTTTTCCAAACCGCTGCCCGCCAATTCGCAAAGGCGGCGCGCCAAGTCGCCGGCGATTTCCGGCACGTGGCTTTGCAGCATGGCTGGCCCGCAGCGGTCCATTTCATCTTTCAAGGCCTGGATGACGTGGGGGTGGTTGTGCCCCACATTGTGCACGCAATAGCCGGAGAGGAAATCCAGAATCCGTCGACCGTCTTTGGTAAACAACTCTGTGCCCAAGCAGCGCTCGTATTCAACGTTCATGCCGAGTAGGTTGAGCAGCGTCACCCATTGCGGGTTGACGTAGGCCTCGTAATTGGCGCTAGAGGAGAGTTTGGTCGTGGAAACAGGCGAAACAGTCGTTGACATGTTGTTCAAGTTGGGATGCGCCGCGTCTAACGATGGATGTCCTTCATTGTCACGCAGAATTCACATTTGGCAGGTGGCGGAGGTCGCGAGGGGACTCTAGAATGGTAGCACTTGCACACGAAAGGCAGGATTTCATGACTCCCCCAGCCTCGACCCCACCCGCCACGACAAACTCGAATCACGGTATCGCAAGCCAGCCGCTTTCCGCGGAGGAATTGCGCAAGATCAACGCGTACTGGCGGGCGGCCAACTATCTTTCCGTTGGACAGATTTACCTCTACGCCAATCCTCTTCTCAAAGAGCCCTTGAAACTCGAGGCACATTAAGCCGCGCTTGCTAGGACACTTCGGCACCACGCCCGGGCTGAACTTCATTTATGTGCATTTCAACCGGCTGATCAAGAAGTACGATCTGAACGCCATCTACGTGGCTGGCCCCGGCCACGGCGGTCCTGGCATCGTGGCAAATACATATCTGGAAGGCTCGTATACCGAGTTTTATCCGAATATCACGCAAAACGAAGAGGGCTTGCAGCGGCTATTCAAGCAGTTTTCTTTTCCGGGAGGAATTCCGAGTCACGACGCTCCCGAAACGCCGGGGTCGATTCACGAGGGTGGAGAACTTGGATACTCGATTATGCATTCTTGTGGCGCTGTGTTCGACAATCCCGATCTCCTGGTCTGTTGTGTCGTGGGAGACGGCGAAGCCGAGACAGGGCCGCTGGCTACGAGCTGGCATGGCAACAAGTTTCTGAATCCGGCGCGAGATGGAGCGGTGTTGCCCATCCTCCATCTCAACGGATACAAGATCGCAAATCCTACCGTACTGGCTCGCATGAGCGATGAGGAATTGGTCCATCTTTTTAGCGGATACGGCTGGAAACCTTATTTCGTCGAGGGGCACGAGCCTGAGGCGATGCACCAACTCATGGCCGGAACGCTGGACACAATCATCGATGAGATTCAAGCGATTCAAGAGAAGGCTCGAAAAGGGGGCGATACAAGCCTGCCGGCATGGCCAATGATCATCATGCGCAGTCCCAAGGGATGGACAGGACCTAAGGTGGTTGACGGAAAACAGATAGAAGGAACGTGGCGGGCGCACCAGGTACCCGTCACCGATATGCAAACGAAGCCGGAGCATATCAAGATTCTCGAAGACTGGATGAAGAGCTACGGCCCCGAAGAACTCTTCGATGAAAACGGGAAATTCATCACGGAACTGGCGGAACTTGCGCCGGTTGGCGATCGCAGGATGGGAGCAAACCCAAACGCCAACGGCGGCTTGCTTCTGCGCGACTTGGTGATGCCAGATTTCCGCAAATATGCGGTTGCTGTTTCAAAGCCAGGAACTGAGAATGCGGAAGCAACTCGGGTACTCGGCGGATTCTTGCGCGACGTTATGAAGTGCAACAGGGACTCGAAGAACTTTCGAGTTTTTGGGCCAGACGAGACGGCGTCGAATCGGCTGGAGGCACTTTACGAAGCGACCAGCAAAGAGTGGATGGAGCCGATGCTTCCGGTCGATGAGAATCTATCGCGCGACGGCCGCGTGCTGGAGATGCTTAGCGAGCACATGTGCCAGGGATGGCTCGAAGGTTATTTGCTCACGGGGCGCCACGGCTTTTTCTCGTGCTACGAAGCTTTCATCCACATCATCGATTCGATGTTCAACCAGCATGCGAAATGGCTGAAAGTTACCAAGAAGATCGAGTGGCGGCGACCGATCGCTTCGCTGAACTATTTGCTGACTTCGCACGTCTGGCGCCAGGATCACAACGGATTTACGCATCAGGATCCGGGCTTCATCGACCACGTTGTGAACAAGAAGGCGGACATTGTGCGCGTTTATCTTCCCCCGGACGCGAATTGTTTGCTGTCCGTTGCCGATCATTGTCTGCGTAGCCGCCATTACGTGAATGTCATTGTTGCGGGCAAGCAGCCTGCCTTGCAGTACCTCGATATGGAATCGGCCATCGAACATTGCAGCAATGGAATCGGAATTTGGGAATGGGCCAGCACAGACAAAGGAGTGGAACCCGACGTGGTGATGGCCTGCGCCGGCGATGTGCCGACGCTGGAAACTTTGGCGGCCGTCGATCTCCTGCGGCAGCATTTTCCTGACATAAGAATTCGCGTCGTCAATGTAGTCGATCTCATGACGATTGAGCCCTCGACCGAGCACCCGCACGGCCTCTCAGACATGGATTTCGATTCGATCTTTACCGTCGATAAGCCGGTAATCTTCGCCTATCACGGCTACCCGTGGCTGATTCACCGCCTCACCTACCGGCGGCACAATCACGACAATATGCACGTGCGGGGCTATAAAGAAGAGGGCACGACCACCACGCCGTTCGACATGACGGTGCTGAACGATCTCGACCGCTTCCATTTGGCGGGAGACGTCGTCGATCGCGTTCCGCGATTGCAGAAGACCGGGGCGCATTTCAAACAAGTACTACGCAATAAATTAGTGGAGCACCGACTGTACATTCGCGAGCATGGAGACGACCTGCCGGAGATTCGCGACTGGACCTGGCCCTACTAGATGGCGCTTCTGGATTTGCTTTCCGACCAATGAAAGTCCTCGTCCTCAACACCGGGTCCAGCAGTCAGAAAAGCTGTCTCTACGAAATTGGAGATACGCTTCCTCAAGATGCGCCACCGTGTCTTTGGGAGGGCAAGGTCGAGTGGGTGGATGACGAGACGCGCTTTTCCGTCAAGAATTCTGGGGGAGTCTCGATCAATGATCGGATGCCAACGGCTTCGCGAGGCGAAGCTATCCAGCATTTAATCCACACCGTGTGGAGCGGTAAGGCGCGAGCGATTTCCAATCTATCGGAGATCGACGTCGTCGGGCATCGTGTGGTGCATGGTGGTCCGCATCATTTCGAGCCAGCAATTGTCACGGCGGAGGTCAAATCGGCGATTGCAGATGTTTCCGCGTTTGCCCCGCTCCACAATCGTGCCGAACTTGAAGGCATGGAGATTGTCGAGAAACTGTTGGGTGCAGTGCCTCAGGTCGCAGTCTTCGACACGGGCTTCCATCGCAACATGCCATTGTCAGCCTCAACCTATCCTGGCCCTTATGAATGGTACGAGCAGGGAATTCACCGCTACGGATTTCATGGCATCAATCATCAATATTGCGCGGAGCGTGCAGCTCAACTGCTGGGAAGAGAACTGAAAACCCTCAAACTCGTCAGTTGCCATCTGGGCAATGGATGTTCGCTGGCCGCGGTGTGTGAGGGCAAGAGCATCGATACCACGATGGGCTTTACGCCGGTCGAAGGTTTGATGATGGGCACCCGCTCAGGCACAGTCGACCCGGGCATCCTCACCTATCTGATGCGTCATAAGAGAATGTCTGGCCAACAGATTGACGAGCTATTGAACAAGCAGTCGGGGTTGCTGGGCATCTCGGGATTTTCCGGAGATATGCGGGAAATCCAGGCGGCCATAAAGGATGGCACGAACGCTGAGAAAACGAAACGCGCCCAGTTAGCATTCGACATCTATGTTCACCGCCTGCAATCGGGCATTGGCGCCATGGTCGGGGTCATGGGCGGGATCGACGCCCTGATATTCACCGCCGGAGTCGGCGAGAACTCGCCCGAGGTTCGATCGGCGGTGTGTCAGAATCTTAGTTTCATGGGCGTGAATCTAGATGTCGAAAAAAACGCTCCATCTCCCATGAAAAACGACCAGGATATCGCTGCTTCCGCATCGGCGACTCGCGTCCTTCTGATTCGTGCCCAGGAAGACTGGATGATCGCACGTGAATGCGCGCGGATCATACGTTCGTAGGCTACACGGCAACTGTCCGAATTCTGGCGATAAGCGACCGGAAGTTCTCGATTCGTGAGTTCCGAAACGGAAATCTGCTTTCCGATCCTCGGCCGTCCGGACTTCTCTGAGAGACTTCCGTCCGTAGTTGTCCGTTTTTCTGCAAAACGTTGAGATTACAAGCCCATGTGACGTGCATCACAGAACATCCGATCCCGAAATAGTTCAATATTGATCAGTTTCCAAAACACTTTTGCATTAGGGTTGTGGCGTCAAAATTACGACTGGGAGCTTACAAGAATGATGAGAATTAACATGCCGATGTTGACTTTCGCAACTGCCTTGGTAGTTGTTCTGGCCATGCCTGTCTCAAGTTTTGCGCAGGGAGACGCACTTTATAAATCGAAATGTGCCATGTGTCATGGTGCTGACGGTAAGAAAGCTGCTGGTCACGATTTGAGCTCTGCCGATGTGCAGAAGCAGTCTGACGCGGACCTCGCGGCGATCATCACTGGTGGCAAGCCCCCCAAGATGCCAGCATATAAGTCTTTGTCGGCAGACGATGTTAAGGGGCTGGTCACGTACATCCGCACATTGAAGAAATAGTCGAAGAAAACGCTTGCCCCGGTTCCCGTTTTGACTGGGGGATGTCGAGTGGAGCGACTGATCCCGCGCCAGATCGTGTGGTATGTCTACGCGCCGCAGCAACGGACAGCGGAACAGGTCAACAGAAACGTAGGAGCATGGGTTTTCCATGAGTTTACGAGAACGTTTTAGGCAGTGGTCGGAGCCGGTGTACTTCCTGGGACAGAACTGGATCACGCTCACGGGCTCCGTAGTGACGACCAGCACGGCCCTGACCACGATCGCCTTCTGGTTCTATGACGTTTTCCTGCCCGGACCGCCCCATCCCTATGTGGGCCTCCTGGTTTACTTGATCCTGCCCGGCGTTTTTATCTTCGGCTTGCTTCTGATTCCAATCGGCATCTGGATCAAACGGCGCAGTTTACGAGCGAGTGGTGAACTGCCGGGTATTTTCCCCGCCATCGATCTGAAACTTCCGGTGGTGCGGCGCACTTTGGAATACGTAGTTGTCGCGACGGTACTGAACCTGATGATCGTGGGGACGGCGTCGTATCGCGGCGTGGAGTATATGGATTCGACAAGTTTCTGCGGAAAGACTTGTCATACTGTGATGGATCCCGAATATACGGCGTATCAGAATTCTCCGCACTCGCGAGTGGCTTGTGTGGAGTGCCATATTGGACCTGGGGCCGGCTGGTTTGTGCGTTCGAAGCTTTCTGGACTGCGGCAGGTGGTTGCGGTCACATTTCATACCTACTCCCGCCCCATTCCTTCGCCGGTAAAGTATCTTCGTCCGGCTCGCGAGACTTGCGAACAATGTCACTGGCCGCAACGCTTCACCGGCGACAAGTTTCTGGTCAACACCAGTTATAAGGAAGACGAAAAGAACACGCCGCAAACGGACGTGTTGCTCCTGAAAGTCGGAGGACGAACGTGGCAGGGTTCGGTCGGGATTCACGGCCACCATCTCGCGGACGGTGCGCGCATCCGTTACATTTCGACGGACCCCGAGCGCCAAACCATTCCCGTTGTTGACTACACCGACGACCAAGGAAAAACCACCGAATTCGTCTCGACCGACTCGAAGCTGAGCAAAGATCAGATGGATAAAGGTGAGCATCGCGTGATGGATTGCGTCGATTGCCACAACCGTCCGACGCACGCTTTTGATCTGCCTGAGAACGCTGTCGACAAGCAAATGTCGATCGGGCGGATCAGCCCCGAATTACCTTACATCCGCAAAAAAGCGGTTGAGGTATTGAAGGTGAATTACTCCGCCCGCGACGTGGCGGAGCGCAGTATCAAGGAAGAACTCAACACTTTTTATCGCACCAATTATTCGCAGATCTACCAAACGCGCCGGACGCTGGTCGAGCAAGCGGGTGAGGAAGTGGCGAAAATCTATTTACGAAACATTTTTCCGGATATGCGTCTAACTTGGGGCGCCCATCCGAACAACCTCGGTCACAATGATTCGCCAGGCTGCTTCCGCTGCCATGATGGCAGCCACACCAGCGCCGACGGCCAGACCATCACGAACGACTGTTCCGCATGCCATCAAGTGCTGGCGGCGGGTGAGGAGAATCCCAAAGTATTAACTGACCTGGGAATGAAGTGAAATGCGCGGTTGGAGACCGAATTCGCGAAGTGGAATACGACGCCAGCTAGAAAATGTTAGATCATCCAGATTTATAAAATCTTTATTGGCTCCAGCTTTATCGATTGCAATTTTTCTTGTTCTGGCATTTGGTTTAGTGAGTGTTCTGAAGCCCACGCCGGCCCAAGCGCGGGGCAAAGCAGTTCCTTCCGCCGCGCAGCCTTTGAAGCAGGATGAAAGCTGTCTCGCTTGCCACAGCCAGGCGGGAATGAAATCCGATACGGGTCGAAATATTGCAATTGATCCGGCAAAACACGCGTCGAGCGTTCATGGGATTCTCGGGTGCGCCGATTGTCATACCGACATCAAAGACTTTCCGCATCCAGCCAAAAGAGTCAAAGTGCAATGCGCCACCTGCCATGCGGATGAGGCGGCCCACGCGACCGCGAGCGTCCATGGCGCGGTCGATGTCACCTGTCTTTCGTGTCATGGCAACCCGCACGAAGTAGCGGCGGCGGGGCAGCTGGTTCCAGCAAAGTGTGAACAGTGCCATGCGGACGAGGTGAAAGAGTTTCGAAAGAGTATCCACGGGCAGGCAGCAGCGAAAGGCGATCCCGATGCTCCAACTTGTTTTTCCTGCCATGGCCCAGTGCATCAGATTCAAACGTCCAGCGACGCCGCCTCGACGGCAGCCAAGAAAAACCTTCCGGATACCTGCGCGACCTGCCACAGCAATCCGCAATTTCTGGCGCGCCACAAGATCCCCTTTGCCCATCCCGTCGAGCTTTACAAACAGAGTGTTCACGGTCGCGCCGTCGTCGATGGCGATGGAGCGGCTGCCACTTGTTCAGACTGCCATGGAAGCCACGGGATCCTCCCGTCGCAAGACCCTCAGTCGAAAGTAAACCATTTCAATATTCCGACTACCTGCGGCCAGTGCCACAAGGACATCGCCAATACCTACCTCGAGAGCGTGCATGGGCAAGCCATGAAGAATGGTGTGTCTGGTGCGCCGGTCTGCAGCGATTGCCACGGCGAACACTTGATCCTCGCGCCCAAAGACTCGGGATCGCTCGTGAATGCATCCCGCGTCTCGCTGGCCACCTGCGGACGCTGCCACAATGATGAACGCTTAGCGCTCCGTTACAACCTCCCGACCGACCGCGTTCCCTCATATGCCGACAGCTATCACGGTTTAGCTGCGCGCGGAGGCTCGCAAAGTGTGGCGAACTGCGCCTCCTGCCACGGCGTGCACAATATCTTTCCCTCAAAAGATCCTCGCTCGTCCGTGAATGCGTCGAATCTTCCCAGAACCTGTGGAACCTGTCACGCGGGGGCCGGAGATCATTTCAAAATTGGTCCTGTGCACGTGCAGACCTCGACTGGGCCGGCGCATCCGGTCGTAACCTATATCCGCTGGATGTATTGGGCTCTGATCCCGATGACGCTCGGTTTCATGATCTTCCACAACGTGCTGGATTTTCTGGCGAAGTTAATTCGGCGCCGGCCGCGGCATGAATCGGGCGGGACGGTCATTCGGATGAATCGCAACTTCCGCATCGCCCACTGGGGAATCATCCTGAGTTTCCCGACGCTGGTTTATACGGGGTTCGCGCTGAAATACCCCGAAGCCTGGTGGGCTCGTCCCGTGTTGCTCTTCGATAGCCACTTTGCCTTCCGGGGGGCAGTCCATCGCACCGCTGCGATTGTCCTGATCGCCTCAACGGTTTATCACGTGATCCACCTGGCAGTAAACCGGCGCGATCGCCTGTTTCTGAAAGCGATGCTGCCCGACTTGAAAGACGCAACCGACATGTTGCAGGTGATGACCTACAACCTGGGTCTCACCAAAGTGGAACCGCGCTTCAAGAAGTTCAACTACGCAGAGAAAATGGAATACTGGGCCTTCATGTGGGGAACGCTCGTGATGACGGTCTCCGGCCTGCTGCTGTGGTTTAACAATTTCACGCTACGCCATTTCCCCAAGTGGGTTACGGACGCGGCCACCGCGATCCACTATTACGAAGCGCTGCTCGCGACCTTCGCGATTCTGATCTGGCACTTCTACATGGTAATCTTCGATCCTCTGGTTTACCCGATGGACACAGCGTTTATCGATGGCAAAGTCTCTGCCGATCATTACCGCCATTCGCGTCCGGAGTACCTGCGCGCCTTAGAGCGCGCGCGTTTGGTCGAGGATCCGTCGACTCCTGCCGATGATCCCGAGATAGGCGGACCGCCCGCAACTCCAACGGACGGTCCTCGAAAGAAGATCTAAATACCAATCTGCCGGCGTCCCCTGACGCCGATCTGGCCGGGAGCCTGTGTTTATGGAACGAATGGGTTCCTCCACAAGTAACAGAACTTGGAATCGCTCCTGCCGATAGAAACTGTGTGAAACCTCGATTATTGACCGGATTGACGGGAAGGCTGCGTGCCTTCGCGGCTATCGTCATCACCGCCATTGCATGCTTGTTCCTATCAACGAAGCTCTATGCCGGCGCTTGGACCGAACCGGCAGGAAGTGGCCAGATCATTCTGACCACTTCGCTGTTTCGCACGGGGACGAACTTCGACGATGCAGGCGATCCAGAGCCCTTCGCCTACTCCGGGCATTTTCAGCAGGTCATTTTCAATCCCTATGTTGAATACGGACTAACCGCGCGGAACTCTTTGATCGTGAATGCCAATGTGACTAGGCTCAGCTTCAGAAATCAATACTCGTCGGCAACGAGCGGCGGTCTTGGAGATGTTGAGGTATCCCTGAAACGCCGCCTGAATTCAGTCGAATCGCCGTGGGTGTTTTCGACGCAGTTCACCGTACTTGTTCCCGCCTACTCCGCAAGCCGCAACCCCGCGCCGGGTAATCACAACGTCGATCTGGAAGGGCGCTTCCTGCAAGGTCGCGGATTCACCTTGGCGAAGCGCCACGCGTTCTACGACCTTGAAGTCGGTTACCGCTATCGCCACGGCCCACCTGCCGACCAGGTTCGTACCGATGTGACCCTCGGGTTCGACGCGGCACACTGGTTCACCCTGATGGGACAATTCTTCAGCATCAAGGGCATTCGGAACGGCGAACCGATTTCTGCCAACTCCAATCCCAACGCGCAATCCGACTTCGATCTCTACAAGTACCAGCCTTCGGTGGTCTTCAATCTGGGTCGCGGAACTCGTTTGCAATTCGGTATGAACAGTGCGTTCCGCGGGCGTAACACAGGGACGGGCCGCACCGCATTGCTCGCGCTGTGGAAAACCTTCTAGGTCACGCGATGAGTGCCCCCTCACCCACGCGCATCATCCCAATCGGGGAATCACCTCTGGTCGATCACGCCCGCGCGCAAGATCAGCAACCGCGCAGTCATCCGCAAATCGGGCGCCTGCTGGTGGAGGCTGGCCTCATCACCGAAGCACAACTGGCAGAAGCGCTTCGCAAGCAGGTCGAATGGGGATCCAAGTTGGGCGATACAGTCCTCGGATTGGGCTGGGTCAAGCCGCTGGATTTCTACCGGATGCTAGCCCGTCAACTCTCTTTCGAATTTGTCAATCTTCAGCAACATCCCGCGGATGATTCTTTATTCGACAAACGAGAATATGCCAGTTATGCGCAGGACCTCTATCTTCCATGGCGCCGCGTCGACGGCATCTTATGGGTCGCCACCGCAGATCCTCTGTCACCCGCACTCGCCAAGCGCTTGGCCGGACGAAATGACGTTCGCTTCGTCGTCACCTCCAAGTTCGACATCATATGGGATCTGCAGCGCGTGGCGGGTGCGCAATTCAGCGAAGACGCCGTCCTGAGCCTGGCCGAACTTGATCCCGAACACTCGGCTCGCACGGTGGTCACGCGAAATCAAAAATGGTGGTTGATTGGTTTACCTCTGTTGGGACTGATCTTCACTTGTCTGTTTCCCTTTCCAGCTCTGATTGTTCTGAATACTCTCATTAACGGACTTCTTCTCTGCTCGTTTGTCTTTCGCACCTGTCTTTGCTGGATGAGTTGTGAAGAGAATATCGGGATTGCCATTCAGCCGGAGGAGGTCGCAGCACTTCACGACCCTGATCTTCCGCTCTATACCGTGCTCGTTCCCATGTACAAAGAGCCGACTGTCCTTCCCATTCTGGTGGCCGCACTGCGCCGCATGGATTATCCGAAATCGAAGCTCGACATTAAGCTAGTTCTCGAAGAAGACGACCATGAAACGATAGACGCCGCTAAACTGCTTGGCCTACCCGCGAACTTCGAGATTGTGCGGGTGCCGCAATCGCTACCCAGAACCAAACCCAAGGCCTGCAATTACGCTCTTCGTTTCGCTCGCGGCGAATACCTCACTATCTATGATGCGGAAGATAAGCCTGAGCCCGACCAACTTAAGAAAGTTGTTGTGGCCTTCCGCAAAATGGGGGATGACGCCGCTTGCATTCAAGCCCACTTGAATTACTTCAATCCGGAGGAGAACTGGCTCACCCGTATGTTCACGCTGGAGTACTCCCTCTGGTTCGACATGTTTCTGCCGGCGCTCGACGAACTTCGCGTCCCCATTCCCCTGGGCGGAACCTCGAACCACTTCGATCTCGCGAAACTGCGACAAGTCGGCGCCTGGGATCCTTTTAATGTTACCGAAGATGCCGACCTCGGCCTGCGATTCGCGGCGCTCGGATATCACGTGGGCGTGGTGAATTCGGTTACCTACGAGGAAGCGAACGCTCGCTTGGGAAACTGGATTCGGCAACGGTCGCGGTGGATCAAGGGCTACATCCAGACCTGGCTCGTGAACATGCGGCATCCTGTCGATTTGTTCCACAGCGTCGGGTGGAAGGGATTTTTTTCTTTCCAGTTGTTTGTCGGAGGTTGCATCCTTTCCGGCCTGGCTTACCCCTTCCTCGCGTTCCCATTTGTTGTGTGGCTGTTGGCTGGAAAGAACACCATGCAGGCCTTATTTCCCGCTCCTGTCTTGATGGTAAGCATGACAAACCTGATCGTCGGCAACAGCTGTTTGATCTACATCTCTATGCTGGCGGTGGCCAAGCGCCGCCACGCTGCACTCCTGCCCTATGCGCTCACCGTGCCGGGATACTGGGCTTTGCAGTCTGTCGCTGCCTATAAGGGGCTTTGGCAGCTCATCACCAACCCCTTTTATTGGGAGAAAACTGCTCATGGGATCAGTAAGTGCACCCAAGCCGAACTTATCCGTTCGGTCGCCATCGACTAGCCGAATTTACCGCCGACAGATCGTCGTCTTGGTCGCGATCCTGATGCTGTTCGTAGTGGCATTTTCGGGCCGTCATGCCATGGGACCGGACTTCGATCTGGTAATGACCGGCGTCCTGATCGTGATTTCTTCGAGCCTGTGGTTTCTGCATTTGCAATCTGTTGGAATGCCGCAATCGTGGAATATCCTGTTTTCGACATTCTTGGCTGGTCAATCCGTAGTTTGGCTCTGCTCCCACCCCGTCTCCGAGATTGCAGCGTGGCAACGCGCCCTAGGCTGCGCCGCTTTCGCCTATGCCATGCTGTGGGTCTTCGAGTTGCACGAAAGCGAAAGTGGATTGCGTTCCCTGGCGACTGCAGCGCTCTTGCTTTCCATTGGCATCCTCGCCAAGCCACCTCTGTTGATCTGTTGCGCCTTGCTCACGGTGGCGGTTTTCTTCGACGATCGCCGCCAGCGAGGTGGACTTCTCTACTCGGCGCTCCTGCTGCTCACACCCGTCTTTCTGTGCACAATTGGCGTAGTTGTTCTCCGCGCGCTTGCAGTCGAAGGTCTGGCACGCCTCGACTGGACAATCGATCCCAGCCGTTTCGATGCTGCTCCTCTTCATCTTCACTCCCTCCCCTGGCAATTGCCCGCGCTGCCTTTCTGCGGGGCTGTCTTGGCAATTCGCTTGTTTTCGCGCAAGTCTGGAAGCGCCGATCTCGCCTTCCTCCTGCTACTCGTCGTCCTTCCGACTTTGGGTATGGCGCCATGGATGCCGCGACCTATGTTGCCACTCGACATCACGATGACCATGAAATGGGGCGCCGCCTGCCTCCTGACTCTTAATCCGCCCTCGTCGACGTTCCCTCGGCTGGTAGCGTTGGTTAGCGCCTGCTACACGATGTACTTGTGTCGCGGATGATACCGGCCATTTGTCCATCTTCTATTTTTTAGTGAGTCTGAAGTTTCCAAAAGAAAAGGGCCGGTGGAGGAGACCGACCCTTACGTGCGACGTTTTGAATGCGGTGAAATCTACGCCGTGATGAGCGATTCCAGCGCGGTACGGCTCGGAATCATGATCGTCGATCCACTCTGAAGAATAATCCGCTGCTTTTTGAAGCCGGCGAGAAGGCGGCTTACCGTTTCGCGGGACGAGCCGATCATCTGGCCAATTTCTTCGTGCGTCAAAGCCATCTTCACCTGCCCAGGTGTCTTGGACTGGGTGTTCTCGTCCAGCCATCCCATAAGAAGGCGGGCCAGCTTTTCACTCGCCGAGTCCGAGAGAATCAAGTCGCGAATTTCTCGGCAGGTGGAAGCGTAATCCTGGCTGATATGCTGCGTCACCCACAAGGCCAGGTCGCCGTGCACCCGCATCAAACGCAGCAGGTCGCTTTGCCGAAGAAAGCTGATCTCCGACGGTTCCTGCGTTTCTGCAGTGGCTTCGTAGGGACGGCCGGAAACGACAGACGCTACGCCCAGAGGGCATCCCGAACCCACAATTCGAAGAATGAGCGTTCTGCCATCGCTGCCGCAGATGGAGAGTTTCACGCGGCCACGCCGTACGATGTAGATCCCGCGTGGAGACTGCGCCTCGGCAAACAGAACGGCACCGGTTGGATAGGTGGTGGTGAGGGCGGCCTGCTCGAGCGCTTCGGCTACGGCTGGGAGAAGGTCGCAAAACGTCTTGTCGGTTAGAGCCGTCCTCTGCGTGTGATTCACGACTTGTGTAGCCATGTAGTGCCTCCGCTCAACTCTTTCTTTGGCAAGCGCGTCGCCATTCCCGAGAAGTTCCGATCGATGAACGCGTTGGTTTTCAAGTGGAACAAAAGAAATGGGATAGTGTTTTAGGGGGGCGGAGACCCAGTTTTCCGGAAGCCAAAAGCTAAGACGAACTGCGTGCTTTCCCACAGCGATGTGTGATCCCAATCACCAGCACCGTGGTTACATGACCAAAGGTCTATGCGGCGAGATCACCGCCTCCGGGTACCGCTTGCGTCGCGGATGCCGCCCGGATTTGCATCCCACAACTGGGCAACTCCGGCTTTATTCAAGCATTTTGTGGATGGTGTTCAACAGCGCGGTCCGACTGAAGGGCTTTTCGAGTAGAGTGATACCCCGTTTCAATACCTCTCGTTCCGCAATCACTTCGCCGGTATAGCCCGACATAAAGACGACTTTCAGATGAGGAAGAGAAGCGGTCAACTTCGCGACTAATTCTGGGCCGCTCATGTTCCGCATAACGACGTCGGTGAGTAACAGGTCGATATGTACCGGGTGAGACGCAACCCATTCGAGCGCGGCTTGTCCATTATTCGCCTCGGCAACGACGTAGTCATGCTCTTCCAAAAGTTTCCGGGTTAGGCTGCGCATGATTTCGTCATCTTCCACCAGCAAAATCGTGGCCCCTTTTCCCGTGGGAGCGACAGTGTCGACCATAGCTTTGGAGGCGAGTCCAATCTTGTGATCGGCACTGGGAAGATAGATCTTGAAAGTCGTTCCGTGACCCGGTTCGCTGTAGACGAGGATGTGTCCGGCACTCTGCTTGACAATGCCGTACACCGTAGCTAATCCCAAGCCAGTTCCTTTGCCTGCTTCTTTGGTGGTGAAGAACGGTTCAAAGGCGCGTGTGATAGTGGCCTCGTCCATCCCGCTGCCGGTATCACTCACCGCGAGCAGAATGTAATCTCCCGGTGGAACATTCTGGCGCTGTTCAGCCAAAGGCTCGTCGAACTTGGCCGTTCCTGTCTCCAGAATGAGCTTGCCGCCGCGCGGCATGGCGTCGCGCGCATTCACAGCGAGATTGACCACGATCTGGTCCAGTTGTCCCGGGTCAGCTTCGACGACCGCTGTCGGCGACTTCGAAACAATCAAAATCTCGACATCATCACCCATTAGCGGACGAAGCAGTTTCCCGACATCTTTTAAACGCGCGTTCAAATCGAGAAGCTGCGGTTGCACTGTCGAAGACCGGCTGAAGGCGAGCAGTTGGCGAGTCAGGGAGGATCCGCGCTCGATTGCGTTCTTAATATTGTCGACATACTGTGCCGCATCGGCTGCGGGATCGACGCTGTCGCGCAAGAACTCGGAACAGGCGTTAATAATTCCCAGGATATTGTTGAAGTCGTGTGCCACTCCGCCGGCCAGACGGCCGATGGCTTCCATCTTCTGCGCCTGATGAAGTTGGCGCTCGGCGCGCTTTTGACCGGTAATGTCCCGAGCAATCGCGGACGCGCCGACGATCTCGCCCCGGGCGTCGCGCAAAGGAGAGACGGTGATCGAGACGTTCAAGAGTCGTCCGTCTTTGGTCACGCGTAGTGATTCATGGTGTTCGACCATTTCACCGCGGGCAATTTTCCGCAGAATGCCTGGAATCTCGTCGGGACGATCCGGCGGCGCAAGGAGGGATATATTCTTGCCGACGACTTCATCAGGCGTATAACCATAGATTTTCTCTGCACCCTTGTTCCAACTTGTGATCGTGCCTTTCAGGTCTTTGCCGATGATTGCGTCCTCTGACGAATCGACAATGGAGGCCAAACGCGCGCGATAGACACCCAGTTGCTCCGCGGTTCTGTCGTGAAGTTCTTCGTTCGCTCTCCGCAACTCTTCCTCGATCCGTTTGCGGTCGCTGATGTCCCGAATCGCACTGAGCACGAACATTCCCGTGGTGGTCGAAACCGGGCTTAGGCTGATTTCAACTGGGAATTCCGAGCCGTTGCGTCGACAACCATAGAGATCGAGACTCGCCCCCATCCGTCTGGTTTTCGGTTTCTCAGCGAAGGCAACGCGATGATGGGGATGTTGGCTGCGGTAGGAATCTGGAACCAGGATCTCAACTTTTTGACCAAGCAGTTCTTGACGGCTATAGCCAAAGAGTTCGAGTGCCAGCGTGTTAACCTGAAGAATCATCCCCTCAGGATTAACGGCTACAATGGCATCGGGGAGTGCCTCGAGCAGATTACTGGACAGCAGGGCGTCCATGCTGATCTCAGTCAAAATGGGCGGCGGTTGCTCAAAATCCGACAAGGACTGCGACATTAAAACTCCGTCAAGCTCACTCTAATCGCAAGAGTGTGCAGTGTAAAGGTACAGTGCCAAAGGACTTCCTCCTTTTTCCCGAAAGAAAACGTCACGATCGTCACCAGCCCGTATGACAACTATCACTTTTGAAAATCAAATTTTCCTGTAACTCTAGGTGCATCAAGTACCTACGATTGGAACGCTGTGATTGTGTGATGCTGCTCACTGCTGCGATAGTCATTTGTCACTGTGCTGCGGACGCCGTGGCTGTACACGTAAAGGAGTTTCGATCCCTTAGCAACGCGTCCCCTAATCGGGGGCTTCGTTCGAACGTGAAGCGAAAAAGGAGCACATGCCATGTTTGCTCGCATCCTTGTTTTTGAAGTGAAGCTCGACAAGAAAGATGAGTTTGTGAACGCGGTTCGCGATCGGCTTCTGCCGATCCTCAAGAAGCAGATTGGTTTTCTCGAGTTCCTGCCGTTTCTCCAAAAGTCAAAAGAAGAGAAGGTGTTTACGGTCAGCCTTTGGACGACTCAGCAGGATGCCGAAAACTACGAGAAACATGTCTATCCCGAGGTTATCGCTGTTCTGAAACCATACTTGCTCGCACCTGCGGTCGTGAGCCACTGGAACCTCGAGACCACGCTCTGCGATCGCTTCGTCGACGCTCTTGCGGTCTGAATTACGGCGGGTTTGACGGAGTGGCGATATTCCAATGAAACTGGGAAAGCGCAACTTTGTTGGGCGCGAGGGCCGTAGTCTCTCTGAACGTGAGCGATCATGATCCAGCCGATATTGGCAGCTCCCAACCCGCCAACCCGCCTGGAAGGTTCGACGTCTGCTCCAATAACCGCTCCGCCCTGCCGTCCCGTGCTGCTGACTCCCCTCGAAGAAGCTTCGGGCGTCCTGGCCCGACCCAGTGCCCTCCTCGCGCTCGCGAGCCTTCTTGCGGTTGCGACGCTATTTCTCTACAGCCCAGTCCGTCATCACGCATTTCTCGCATTCGATGACAGCGTGTATGTCACGCGAAACGCTCACGTCAACGGCGGCTTGAATCGCGGCAACGTGATTTGGGCTTTCTCCGGATTCCACGAATCGAACTGGCATCCAGTCACTTGGCTGTCGCACATGGTCGACTGTCAGTTGTTTGGTTTGAATCCGGGCCCTCCTCATCTCATCAACACCGCTCTGCACGCCTTGAACGTCGTATTGCTGTTCTGGCTGCTACAAAGCGCGACCGGCGCGGCTGGGCGAAGTTTCTTCGTAGCCGCACTTTTCGCCGTTCATCCCCTGAACGTGGAAACCGTCGCCTGGGTGGCGCAAAGAAAAAGCCTGCTCTGCACTCTTTTTTCCCTGCTTGTGATTGTGGCTTATGGCAGGTACGTCCGGCGGCCCAATTGGAAGAAGTACCTCGTTGTCGTCTTCGCCTTCTCATTCGCGCTGCTGTCCAAGCCGATGGCAGTGAGCCTTCCGCTGGTATTGCTGCTTCTCGACTATTGGCCTTTGCAGCGGTACGAGGACCGTCCCTGGGCACACCGGTGGCTGCGTTTGTCGGCGGAGAAACTTCCACTACTGTTGATGAGCGCCGCTAGCTCCGCCGTCACGATGCTTGCCCAGCGTGCGGGCGGGGCGATGGCCGACCCGACTGCTTTGTCGCTGCCGGTTCGCCTGGGAAACGCCATCGTGTCGTACGTAGCCTACATTGGAAAGACAGTTTGGCCCGCGAACCTCGCCGTCTTCTACCCGCATCCGCAAAACTCCCTGCCGTGGTCCGATGTCGCCGCGGGGGCGGTGATCCTGGCGGCGATTACGCTTGCCGTACTCTTCTTTCGTGGCGCGCGTTACCTCGCGATGGGATGGTTTTTTTTCTTGATAACGTTGATCCCTGTGATTGGAATCGTTCAGGTAGGGCGTCAAGCCTTGGCCGACCGCTACGCGTATGTGCCGTGCATCGGTATTTTCATCGTGCTTGCCTGGGGGCTGAACGATTTGGGGGAGGCCATTGGTGTTTCTGGCTTTGTGCCAGCGGTGGCCGCACTATGCTTGTTGAGCGCATTCGCGGTTGCCACCGCCCGCTACCTGCCCTATTGGGAAACCGGAGTGAAGCTGCTGACGCACGCAGTTGTGGTTACTGGTCATCCCGACCCCGGCCTCGAAGAGTTTCTTGCCGATGACTTGGCTTCCACGGGACGGATTGGCGAAGCCTACCGACACTACGGAGAAGCCTGTGTCCTGCTTCCCAATTTCGCCACCTGTCATTACAACCTGGCTGAAATTCTTTTTAGCCGGCATCAACTCCAGGACGCTCTCGAGCAGTATCAACTGGCGGCGAGCCTCGCCTCCGACCGAGGAATGGAAGTTTCTTCCCTGATCAATTCTGGTGAGATACTGCTGGATTTCGGCGACACCGCAACCGCCGAGATGAGAATTGCTACCGCATTGCAGATGGACCCTACCAACAGCGCAGCGTTACAACTGCAACAGCGCATGCTCAATCAGCGGGATCAGCCGCGATAAGTAAAGCCGCGCAGGGTAAAGAAGAAAAGCGCTTTCGCCTACCGTTATTTCGCCGGAGTCGATTACTCGAGACCTCTGTATTTCAGCATGGCCTTCGAATTCGGAGGAGCTCCGCGCCATGCATCGTACATCTTGGCGAGGTCTTCCGTGTTGCCGCGAGAAAGTACCATGTGACGGAAACGATCGCCATTAGCCCGGCTTAACCCACCCTCTTCGATGAATCCCTCGTAGGCATCATCGGCTAGCATTTCAGTCCAGAGATAAGCATAGTAGCTTGCGCTATAGCCGCCTCCCCAGATGTGAGCAAAATAAGAAGTTCGATAACGCGGAGGAACGTAGCTCACGTTAAGATGTGTGCGATCGAGCGCCTGCTTTTCAAACTCATCCGGATTCTGCAGCGGCGCATTAGCGGGCAGCGCGTGCCATTGCATGTCGAGTTCCGCCGCTGCCAGCAGTTCGGTCATGTCGTAGCCCTTGTTGAACGTGGCTGCTTTCCGGATCTTCGCCGCCAGTTCCTCAGGCATCAGTTGCCCCGTTTTGTAGTGCTTCGCGTAATGGGCAAAAATCGAAGGATAGAGGGCCCAGTGTTCGTTAAACTGCGAGGGGAATTCCACGAAGTCGCGGGCGGTCGAGGTTCCGGCCAGCGTTGGATATTGTGCATTGGAGAACATGCCGTGGAGGGCGTGTCCGAATTCGTGGAACATCGTGATCACGTCGCTGAAGCTGATCAATGCCGGCTCGCCCTCGGCGGGCTTTGGCAGGTTGGCGACGTTGTATACGACGGGTTGCCGGTGGCCTAGTAGATGCGATTGGCCGACAAACTCGGACATCCAGGCTCCGCCGTTCTTGTTGTCGCGCTTGAAGTAATCGCAATAGAACAACGCAAGATGCTTGCCGTCCGCGTCGAAGACTTCAAAAACACGAACGTCTTTCTGATAGACAGGAATGTCATGGCGTTCTTTGAAGGTAATCCCATAAAGCTGGTTGGCAGCGTAGAAAACACCATTCTCAAGAACGTTGTTCAGCTCGAAATATGGCTTAACCTGCGCATCGTCGAGATCGTATTTTGCTTTGCGAACCTGCTCGGAGTAGTAGTTCCAATCGTAGGGCGCGACCTGAAAGCCGCCCTTCTGGGCGTCAATCACCGCCTGAATATCTTTTGCTTCCTGAGCAGCTTTGCCGGTGGCAGCAGGAACAATGGCATCCATAAATTTCAGGGCGGCCTCGGGAGTTTTGGCCATCTGATCTTCCAGTTTCCACGCGGCAAAGCTGGAGAAGCCGAGCAGCTTCGCCTTCCGAGCCCGAATCTGCGCCAATCGCGAAATTGTATCTCGCGTGTCGTTGGCATCGCCTCGTTCGGCGCGGTTCCAGGAGCGCTCGAAGATCGCTGCACGAGTCGCGCGGTCGCTGAGAGAAACTAGATCCGGCTGCTGCGTTGTGTTTTGCAGCGGAACTACAAATCCATCCACTTTCCGTCCCTTAGCAGCCTGTTCCGTTGCAGCGATCCGGGCTTCGGGCATTCCTGCCAGCGCCGCTTTGTTCGTGGTCACAAAAGCCCCGTCTTTGGTGGCAGCAAGAAGCTTGTTGCCGAAGGTGTTCGAGAGCGACGAAATCTCCTCGTTCAGCTTCTTCAGTTCAGTTTTGTCAGCCTCCGAGAGATTGGCCCCGGCGTGAACGAACTGGTCGTAGGTGTAATCCAATAGACGCAAGGATTCGGGGTCGAGTTTGAGCTTGGCACGCTCCTTGTAAATGGCGGCCACACGGGCGAAAAGCTTGGTGTTGAGATAAATGAAGTCTTCCTGCGCGGCGAACTTGGGCGCCTCGATCGTCCGCACATTTTGCAGCGTGTCGTTGGTATTTGCTCCCGTAACTCCAAAGAATGCGGAAGCGGCACGCTCCAGCAACCGCCCACTCTTCTCCATCGCGACAATCGTATTCTCAAAGGTCGGGGCCTCAGGATTATCGGCGATGGCCTGAATTTCTGCCTGCTGCTGCGCCATGCCCGCCTCGATCGCAGGTTGATAGTCCTCGTCCTTGATCTTGTCGAAGGGCGGAGCTTCAAAAGGCAGCGCGCTAGGCGCGTAAAAGGGGTTGGATGGGCCAAAATCAGCGGCAGCGGCCAGCGCAGGGTTGAGGGACGCGATCACCACAGAGCCAATGACCGCTGAGCCAATTGCCAAGGCTCCCGGAACGACAAGGGTACTCATAACGAAAAGCATAGATTTCACTTTTAATCTTACCGTGCGAAGTCGAATGAAGGGCGTCATAGTTGTCGCTGCCGTTTGGTTGAATTCATGAACTTCTCATTGTAAACGGGACTTCGGGGTTTTGGGACGACTGTGTGTCTCGGGACTTCCCCCCCGCCCTGTGACCGCCATCACATTCCTAAGTGACGTGGAGTGCTGCCCGGTTGTTTCTGTGCCCTTAATGTTAGTTCGCATAACTGATACCACCGTGGGACGAGGCCACACGCCTCCGCGCGAGGGGGCTCGGAAGGGAAACTGGGAATGGCGAATGAAACGATAGCCGAAGGCTCCACGGCCTCGAACTGGCAGGTAAAGCAGGTTTTTGGTATGGCGCTAATCTGCCTGACTGTCGGACTGGCAATCGGATATCTTTTTCGTGGATCACAGTCGACTGCTCCTCCGTCGCAACCTAAAACTGGAGCCGTTGTGACAAACGGTGTCCCCGGCAACGCACCTTCGTCCACTTCAACCGGAGCCGCGGGCGGCGGCCATATGCCCAGCCTCGAAGAGATGAAGTCGATGGCCGACAAGAAAGCGGCGCCGCTGCTCGAGAAGCTGAAGACTGAGCCCAACAACCCGGATCTCCTCAGTCAGGTCGGGCTTATCTACAAGTCGACGCATCAGTTCAACGAAGCGATTTCCTACTATCAGAAAGCCCTGCAGATCGATCCAAAGAACGTCCCGGCGCGCACCGAACTGGCTTCGTGCCTCTACTACACCGGCGATGTGGACGGTGCGATCGCGCAGTTGCAAACGAGTTTGCAACACGATCCAAAAGACATCAATTCGCTGTTTAATCTCGGGATGATGAAGTGGCAAGGCAAGCAAGATAGCAAGGGCGCCTTGGCGGCATGGGAATTACTGCTGAAGTCGAATCCCCAAATAGACGCTGCCCACAAAGCCACAGTGCGGAAGTTGATAGCCGACGTGCAAATGCAAGGCAAGAGCTAGCTGAAGTGCCGCGAGAAAACAAAAAGGAGTTTCGAGCAATGATGGAAACAAATAGAGCAGCGTCCACAATTGAGCAATGGACGAGCGTGCAAGCCTACACGTTGGCCGTGATCTGCCTGCTGGTGGGAATCGCGGGCGGCTGGTTCATTCGCGGCTCCGCAAGCCCGGCGACAGTCGTAGAGACGGCGAACGCCTCGGCGCCTACCATGGGCAGCGCAGGCACAGCCGCGCAGACTCCGACTCCCGCCGAAATGCAAAAGATGGCCGACACCCAAGCTGGCCCGGTGATTGAGAAGCTCAAAGCCGACCCGAACAATTCCGGACTCTTGCGGGATGTTGGCAACGTCTACTACGATGCCCAGATTTTCCCCACAGCAATCGACTACTACCAGCGGGCCCTGAAGCTCGATCCCAAGAACACAGGTGTTCGCACCGACATGGCGACCGCTTATTGGTACTCGGGAGATGCCGACACCGCCATCGCGGAGTTTCAGAGATCCCTCGCCTACGAACCGACGAAGCCGAACACGCTTTTCAATCTGGGCATCGTCGAATGGCAGGGCAAGATGGACATCGACAAAGCCACCGCCACCTGGCAGAAATTGCTCGACACCAATCCCAACTACGAAGCAAAAGACAAGGTTCTGGAATTGATGGCGCAGGCCAAGAAACACTCCGGCGTGAAACCCGGAACCCCCGCAAAACCCCTGCAATAGTTCAATCGGCATCCTTCGGCCGAGGGCAGAAGGGCGTGTTTCGTATTGCGACCTTGCGCGGCGCGCGCACCGCTTTCCCTACCGCTCTTGGCGGCAATCAGGCCAATTCAGTCCGTCTACCTGGAGCGAGATATTCCGGATCACGAGACAGGGCTGGATCCGGGTCTGATTTCGTGGGCCTAACCGCGTCCTCAAACCCGTCGTGATCCAGCCCTGCTTGGTTCCCAAGGCACAACGTTAAATCGCTAGCAGTGAATGACGTCAGGCCCAGGAAATTCGAGAAATCTGCCGACCTTACTCTGATCGGTACATCCTGTCCGGGATACCCAGCTACGCCGCAAGCATCGCTGTTGCCAAAGAGAGGACAACCCAAAGCGTTGCTCTAGGAGACTCTGATTTCAATGACCTACAGGAAGAAACAGGCGGATTTGGCGTAAAGAGCAAGACAGTAAAGGGGCTTTCGACTCACCAGCGGCGAATTTTGCCGCGGACTTCGTTTTGGATCGTCAATTCGATTAGTGCACCGGGGTGGCCGAGGCGGCCACGCAGACCCATGCGCCGTTTTTGTTGACCCAGGTGTCGACAAACCGGTTTCTGCGTACATAGGCTTTGCCGTTCTCGATGCCTTTCTCACGGAAAATGCCCGTTGCAATGGCGACCTCGCCAAAAACGTGAACCGAAATCGACTCGGGCTCGGCTTGTTGTTGGTCTGATGGTTTTGCGCTATCGACTAACGACAGGAACGCCCCCTTACCCTGAAGGCTACCGTCATCGTTCACCAGAACGATCGAGTCATTCAGGATCTCGCTCAGTGCTCTTCGATCGCGGAGTTTGTAGGCTTGATTCCAAGCCTTCTCCATCGCAATGATCTTCGATTCAATCGAGCCATTGTCCTGTGCCAGCATTGGCACGGTCAAAGCGAACGCCAGAAAACAGAAACAAAGCAGCTTCATTTGCATCTCCTGCTGGACTTAAGAATCGGGTGACAAGCGACAGGGCCGAGGTTCGGATCAAGGCCATTCTGGCCGGAAATCGGTCGCCGATGCTTATTGTGGCGATTTGGCCTGACCCCGGCAAGTTACTTGAGATTTTTTTGATCCTCGGCCCTTAGAGAATCCAATTTGCCACCGCTAAGTGACATTCATCACTGTCGGGCTCAGCGGGTCAGGCGATCATCAAGAGCTGGATAGCGGAGCGAATGATGCGCTGGCTGAACACTGGATCGAGGGGATTTGGGTTGGCACCTTCCTTGTTAAATACTCGCCTCAGATTTCTAAGCTTTCCGGCGACTTTTCTTTTGTTCTTCTTTTTCGTCGTAGCCGCACAGCGCGGATTCGGACAGTGCGATGGCTGCTACAGTTCTCCAGCGGCTCGCGTTCTTGGAGTTCACAATGACGGCGGCCGCGGGTGCGCCGGCTGTCACACCTCCCATAGTGGTTCTTTGGACCCCGCGGCCCAGTCTGAGAACATCGGGCTGTGGGGCTCCTCCACCGTCCCTTCCTATGGCTCCGATGTTATCGTCGGAGACACTGCACACTATGTCCGGGTTGCGACCACTAGATTTGTGAGTCCGGAGGACGATGTCGCGGGCATTTTGCTTTGCCTGAGCTGCCACGATGGCAACGTCACCCCACAGACTATGATGCCGAGCCAGTCCTACTCCAGCAAAGTTGGTCTTCTGGCGAGTCCTGGCAGGCAGCCTATTCCCACCTTGCTCGGGGAAGGCCCTCTTGCCGGCGAATATTCGTTCGAGCATCCGCTAGGCTCTGACGCCACGGTCGCGCTTGATAATGGTCTGGGCTTCGCCAAAGGAGTATTCTCGGTCAAGTCCGGCAGTCCTTACGCGCACTTCATGGAGAATTACGGGTTACCGCTCATGGTGCCCGGGACCCGGTCGTTTTCGTTCGGAGTCAACGCCGACGGCCAGCCTTATCTCCTGTGTACCACCTGCCACAACCAGCACGTCATGTCGGCATATTCCTCGACATCGACGAGTCCTATAGCCGGTGACGGCGGAGGCCGAACCTACTCTACCTACTTCTTTGCCAACGGCCCTTACGACCCAAGTTTCGACCGTGTTCCGAGTACCAGAGCTCCCGCAACGGCCCAGTTCTGCCGGCAATGTCACCTCAATTTGGCGAACGAAGGCAACAACTCCCTTAACATCAGAACCGACTTGGACAGCCGCTGACCCAATCTCCCGCTAAAACTACGGAACTTCCCCGAACTCCTCTGCGTATGTTCAAACCAGAAGGCAGGCGCGGACGCCGCCTCACGCAAAAGGAGCGCATTATGGACGGCAACATCATCGGCTTGGTAGCAGTCACGTTGTTTTTCGGAATTCCACTGGCGGCTATGTATACCTACTTCCGCGTTCGCAAGTTGCGAACGGAAGAGCGCCTCGCTGCCATTGCCCGCGGAGCGAATGTTCCAATGGAACCCGATCTTTCTGAGGCTGCACACTCGCGCCGCTGGGGAATTCTGCTTGCTACAACCTCCATCGGTTTTATGGCAACGATGGCCTTGATCGCGCGAACCGAACCAGACGCGGCAAAGGGACTCGCGGTCGCCCTCGTACCCTTGGCAGCTGGATTAGGTTTCCTCATCGATTTCGCCTTGATCCGCAGGGATCTGAAAGCTGCGGCCAGCGGTCACTAGCCTCGCGCATTACTGCGCGAATTATCATCGAGGACGGACATCTTGGCTCCGGCCTCGTCCCAAAAGCAGCGCTGCCTTGCGCAGCGCCGCTTCTTTGCTCGTCCACGTGGATCGGCAGATTCTGTTTCGAATCCAAGAATCTTCGCGCCGCCAATCCCCTGGGCGCGAAAGCTCCAATTGCAGCCCTCGTTCCGAAGAGTGCAAATCATTGCGCAAGCCGCATAATCCGCGGGGATGACGCTTGCTTTTGATCCGTGCAACCGTCATCATTACGGACGGCAGCTTTTCCACCCACTCCCAGGAGTTCTGAATGAATCGTTTTTCAGCTATCTTGATGTCCGTTGGGACATCTCTTGCCGGAGCAGCCCTTTTGCTCGGTATGTCCTCGTCGCCGATCTTCGCGCAACGAACCGAATCCGTTTTCAACGGACATAGAATCATCATCCCCGCCTCGAGCGTTCCCCAGCCCGGTCGTCATCACACCAACTATTTCTTTGTGGACTCGGACAAACCTGCCGGGGGCCCACCTCCCGGCGTCGAAACGCCAGGATCGCTCGCCTGCGTGTACCAATTGGTTTCGGGACCTTCTGGCTGCCCAATCTCTACCAGCACCGCGCTGCCGACCGGCGGAGTGGGAGCGATTGCAATCGTCGATGCCGGCGACTATCCGACAGCAGCCTCCGATCTGGCCGCCTTCTCCACCTACTTCGGAATCCCAGCGGCCAATCTCACAGTAACGTGGCCGGGCGGCAAGACGAAAAAACCTCCGGTTTATTCGGATTGGATTGTGGAAGAGGCATTGGATATCGAGTGGGCGCATGCCATGGCCCCGCAGGCGAAGCTCTACCTGGTTGAATCGGTGCAGGTCAATACCGATCCGACTTGGGCAGCGGTCAAACTCGCGGCTAAGTTAGTCGCCGAGGCTGGAGGCGGAGTCGTCAGCATGAGCTGGGGCGATCCCGAAGTGAAGCAAGAGAAGAACTGGGACAAGTACTTCACCACTCCTGGAGTGGTCTACTTCGCCGCAGCTGGCGACTCCGGATTAGGCGTCAGCATCTATCCCGGAGCCTCACCCAACGTTGTCTCGGTCGGAGGCACGTACTTTAACCGCGACCAGCACGGCAATTTCGTCAATGAGGTCTACTACACCGGAGGGGGCGGCGGCGACATCAGTCCGTACGAGCCAATTCCGAGCTACCAGAGCGGTGTCGCAAACGTCGTCGGAACCCATCGCGGCTATCCGGATGTGGCGTCGGACTTTTGCTGCGCGGCCATCTACGTCCAGGGCGGATGGTATTCGGTGGGTGGTACGAGTTGGGCCTCGCCGACATTCGCTGGAATCGTCAACGCTGCCGGTAACAAGAAGCAGTCCACCGTCGACGAGCTGACTTGGATTTATGGCGAGTTGGCCAATCAGTCCGAATACTCGGCCGACTTCAACGACATCACACAAGGCGATCCGCGCTGCACGGTCGGGTTCGACCAATGCACGGGCATTGGATCCCCTAAAACCTACACCGGCAAGTAAGCCCGCTCAACGCATCTGAACAGGTGAGCGCCACAGATTCGCCCGATCCGGGAATCTGTGGCTCCTCACTCACATCTCTCCTTAGAACTAGCCTCAATCAGCTGTCGCATCTGCCGCGTGACGATTTCGTCTGTCAAGCCGTAAATCAGATGCCATAGACGTGTTCGGAAAGCGGCGCTTCGGCCGGACTTCCGGAGAGTCAGAACGCCGGAGCCGCGATCTCAATCTGCGCTGAGAATAGGGTCAGCTCGATTACATTTCAGGATCTTGCCGGCGGCATGCCGCAGTGTTGACTTCAGTAATGAGTCATACGACTTCTGTGCGGATTTCTCTCGAGTGGAACTGCTAGACTTCCCCTCAAAGGGTTTATGCGCGTCTGGCGCCATTTCGGAGTGGTTTCGGCGATCATGTCGCTATCGTTTGCGACGGGATCGGGGCAGACCGCGCCCGCGAAACCATCCCGCCGTGACGCCCTCGTCTGCCATGTTCTGGTGCGCGGCACAGACGCCGCCATGGAAGTGGAAATTCAAACTTCAGGAGCAACAGTCGAGCCCGATAGCCAGTCAATCACCGGTCCCGATCGCATTGTCGTCGACTTTCCCGGAGCCCTACCTGCGGCCGAATTGCGCGCCCTCAAGGTGAATCGTGGGCCTCTCAAGGCGGTCCGCTCGGGATTGTTTTTCAGCAATCCTCCAATTACCCGGGTCGTGCTCGATCTGGCCGAGCCGCAGGCCTACCAGATTTCCACCAACAAGATTTCGGAAACCGAGAATGCGATCGTCATCAAACTGGCTCCCGGAAAAGCGGCTCCGGCGAACCAACCTGCGCAAACTTCAGCTCCACAGCAAAGTGCTGGTCAACAGGGGTCCAGAGACCCCAATTCGTCCGTTGCGTCCGGCGAACTAAAGAATGCATCGCTTTCCATGGCCGCGCAGTCTGCTAGCATCCGATCCCCGGAGATGGTGACCTCGTCTTCCAACCGCTCTGCAGCGCAGGTCTCGAACCCAGCGATTCCAGTTGTAGCGCCTCCCATATCAACCGAGGAGCCAACTCCCGCCAAACCAGCGGTCACCGTGACTTTCGAGAAGGGAATGCTGACGATTCACTCGGAGCGCGCCACGTTGGCGCAAGTCTTGTACGAAGTGCATCTGAGGACTCACGCCGAGATCGCGATTCCAGCAGGTGCCGAACAGGAAGAAGTTTTTGCGGATTTGGGTCCGGGCCTCGCCCGTGACGTGCTCGGATCGCTCTTGAATGGTTCCCCCTACAATTTCATCTTTGTCGGCACCGAAACAACCCTCGAACAAGTAATCATGAGCCGCCGCGATCCCGGCATTTTCTAAGTCATCATCTTCTCTTTGTCTGCCGATTGCATCCGACCTGCGTCGCCAGTGATTGCCGCTCAGCGCTTAGTGCGTAACGAGGCGCACGGCCACCGGAGAGTCTCCATTCCCATTGATAGCCGTTCCGGGCGTCGGTCCAGAACCGCACCCGACTAGGTTGATGACGGTGGTATTAACCAGACCAGTCGCGGGAGTTGCAACGCCGTCAGGATTCAGAAACAGCTGCACAAAACCGATGATCTGTACGTTTTGAACCGGAGCGCCAGCGGTGCTGTCAAATACCGGCACCGTGACCAGTGAGTTGCTCACCATTACGTTGCTTCCGGAGGTTCCAGTTATCGGATTATCGGCACCTGCAATAAATTCGAAGGGTGTCGTCGGCGGAGCTCCAGTGCTGGTCACAGTGTCTCCGTTGTTGTTCGTCGAGTGGGTCAGACAATTCACGGCGTCCGCTGTATCGACATTGCGCGTTCCGGGATAGGGACTGATATCGATGTTGGCGGTCGCGTTGCAAGCGAGCGGGAGGGGGATGCAGCCTGCAACGCTTTCCTGATAGTTGGTGGTCAACGGAGGGTTGCAGCTGGGAAGCGAGTGCGTCGGGTGCTGGAATGTAGTTGCGTCGTCGCCGGGGAAATAGTTCCAAGTCGTGACCGGCGACGGCAAGACGCAACCGGGGTCAGGACAACTGGTGGTAAGGCTCATGGGCACAGGTGTCGCGGGAATCGAGTTCGATGACCATCCGATAAGGGAAGTGTCGGAGATGGCTCCAGTGGCCGGGACAAAAATAGGGCCACCTAAGGCGCCGGGTCGAGGGCTGATGTTTGGCAGCAGCCAGGGCTTGACGCATGTGGGGGCCACAGCGGGGGATGTCGTGCCGGAGGTGCCACCGACGTTGGACGGATTGTAAGCTTCGGCTGTGGCCGTCGCGCTGATGGATATCTGGCGGCTTCCCCAGATGCGCGCAAAAAATGTCGGCAGGTCGGTTCTCTGTACATGAACGGTGACAATCGGGTCGCCGGGAACAACAGTCACAAAATTGACTGTGATTTCGCCGTTGGCGGCAATCAGGTTTCGTCCACCCACAGGACTGCTCTGGCCGACTTGAATGGCGATGGACTGAGCGATCACTTCGGCGCCTGCAAGCAGGTCGGTCGGATCCGTGGTTGCGCCCGAATTCGCGAGCACGCGTGCTCCCGCAAGAGCCGCGCCATCCGCCACCAGTTGGGCTTCGCTTTTCGCAGTGTAAATGGTGACTACGTCGATGGATAGCGCCGCCATCGCTCCCACGACAAAGAGCATGAAGACGGCAACCAGCATGATCACGACTCCTCGCTCGTCGTCGCGAGCAGGCGCGTGGAAATCACGTCGGGAATAGCGCTGGAATTTCATGGGATCGCGGGCACAGCTCCTCAAGTCTGGTTATGAACGATGGCGGTTTCCGTGATGGAGGTCGTCGCCGCATAATTTGCGCCCGGGAACAATAATTGGATCACACCGTTGAATCTCCAATGATACGGGTAGGCGACGTTGACAGAAGTACCAATCGACGAAAGGCTCCCGGAGGCTGAATGTGCGCCCGACACCCATCCGCGGTCGATGGTGATCACCAGATTGTCGCCAGAAGTTCCGCCTGCGCATCCGCTGATGGTGTAAGTCCAAGTCAAGCCGCTTTGACCCGATGGTCCGGATGGAGGAACGCAACTTCCCTGGTTGGCGTTGGGGAGAACTCCACTGCCGGCCAGGGAATCGAAGATGGCCGTCACGTCCGCCAGCAGAGAGTCCGGATTGTTTGGCGGAGCAGCTCCGTTGGCCACGATGTCCGACATCGGCTGAGCTGCCGCGAGGATCGCGCCTTCCTGCGCCGCTTGGGCGACTTTTTGCTTCTGGTTGAACGCCCCGCTAAAATCGAAAATGCCCACAACAAACACCACAAGCACTGGGACGACGAGCGCGAACTCGAGAAGAGCCGATCCACGTTCGCTAGCCAGCCGTTGTGCGATTGGCTCTCTTGGACGAGAAGGCTCGGATGTTTCGAGAGTATTGTTGATAGCGTTACCGAAGCGGCGAAAGCCGACGCGTGCCATCTCAGTTTTCCATCCTGCTCTGCGCCTGGGCTGACAACGTAATCTTTTGCAGGTTCAGTGATGTGAAAGGCAGATAGAATTGAAAAGGGTATTGGAAGCTTACGATGGTTCCGCATTGTGCGGTCTGGTTGGCCGGAAGTGGAGAGTTCAGTAACGCCTGACGGCAAATAGAGATATTGCCACTCACCGGACAGGTGAGTGGCACCGTGGGGTTGAGACACGAAAACGGCGTTGGCGCGCTGGAGTTCACCGGGATCAATGTAGGGTCGATACTCGAGGCCTGCATCACGGCTCCAACTGTGCTGGCCACGGCGGTATCGAGGGAAGCGGTGTCTCCGCACGTCGCACAAGTCGAGCGCGCGGCAACGATCGCTCCTTGCTGAGCGGCTTGCTGGATCGTGGAGTAGATGTTGAACGCTCGTCCGAACCAGACGATGCCTAAAAGCAGCATAAAGACCAAGGGCAGCACCAGAGCGGCTTCGGCGATTTCAGCGCCGTCGGCGCAGCTGAGCTTGCGTGCGACTTGTCTCACGGTTAGCAAACTGCGGAACCCTCTCACAACAATCGGGATGGCGAAGTGTCAGCCAACGAGATTATAAATTCCAAGCGTTCTTCCTGTTGCTAGCAATAGAACCGCCAGCGCCATGGCCACTCCGAAGGGAATCTTCGTGGAGTGCGGATCGTCGAGCGACACTTCGAACGCAGGCATGCGCAAACTGAACAGGGCGGCGAAAAGATGCGCCATATTCAAAAGCGTGCGCTTCAGGCGGCCTTTCACGATGACCACGCCGAGCGCCATAACTCCGGCAATCAGAATGGTACCGAGCAGAACAGTCCACAGTTGGCGCGGACCAAGACAAGCTCCCAAGGCACCTGCAAGTTTCCAGTCTCCCGCGCCGAGGCTGCGGATGAGGACGAAGGGCAGCAGCAATCCCAAGCCCAGCAGCGTGCCGAGCAGAGCTTCCTTCAATCCCAGCCATCGCGATAGCGCTGTGTTCAGAAGGGTTCCTGCAGCGAATCCAGAAACGGTGAGCCAGTTCGGAATCCGGCGATAACGCCAGTCGAGAACGCCAGCGAGAGATGCCACGACGATCGCGGGAATCCAGGGCGCTGATAGCCATAGTCTGGAATGAATCCATGGACTCGATTGGAGCAGGATCGCTGCTGGCAGACAAACGCCTCCGCGCATTTCGCCTTCCTACTTTAGGGCTTTCGCCGAAGACACTCAAGGGAAACTTCAACTCAGCTAGCGCAGTCCCTCGAAGGCAGGGTTGGATTTCAGGTGTTCCGGGAAGGCGTGCTCGTACGGACCAAGACTGGGACAGATGAAATGGTGGGCGCGCGAGAAGCCGAAGATCTGCATTTCACGGAGGGCTTCGTCGGCGCTCCAACCTTCAGCGGCCATGCGATATGCGGCGATCATCATTCCGGTGCGATCGTCTCCTAGGCGGCAGTGCACGAATATCTTCTTGTGCGGATTCTCTTTGACCAGCTTCAGGAACTTCACAAACGTTTCATCATGCGGGAACGGGCAATGCCATGGAAGTGAGACATATTGCATGCCAAGATGCTGGACGACTTTGCCTTCGCTCTTGGCGCGTTCGCCCCGAGTGTCGACGACGATATCGACTCCCATTTTCGCTAATGCGTCGAAACCATGAACGTTCGGTTGACCTCCGCGAAAGAGCGTGGGAGTGACTTCGCCGAAGTTCGCAATGCCTTTGATCTTCCGCTTATGGCCGAAGTTACGTGGAGAAGAAGCAGTTCGACCACCAGAGGAATCGCTCGCCAATTCGGCATTACCGATTGTGATCGTCAATAAGAAGCAAGAGATTGCTAGATAACGAAATCGAAAATTCATTAATGATTGGATGCGTCTGCGCGTTCCTGAAACGGAAAGGCCTGGTTTCCCAGGCCTTTGCTGAAGATTGGGTTGAGTCTCTAAGCGTCTGAATCTTTCTAGCGCGAAACGGGTGGAGCTGAGTTGCGCTCGGCGACGACTTTCTTGGCGTTATCGGCGAGAGCGCGAGCCTGAGGCAGAAGCTCCAGGGCTTTGATGACGTTGGGATCGGTTTCGGCATGCACTTTCATGCCTTCTTCCTGTCCGAAGGCATCGACGAAGATTTCGCTCTTGATGTTCGAGTGCAGCCAATCATTGCTTTCGATCAGCTCAGCTTCCGTGTACGGAATTTTCTCTTCGTCGAGAGACTTGCGGAAATCCTGCATAACCGCGTCGTCGACTTCGAAGCTCTGCGTGACTTTGTGGGTCAGAGCATAGTGCTTGGCGAAATTGAAGAGCGCGTAGTGTTGCAGCAGCGAGTCCTGAAATTTATTGGCCTTGTAGGGTGGCAATTTGACGTTGGGAGTGATTCCGCCGCCACCGTAAACCGTGCGGCCACCGTCGGTCAGTTTGACTTCATGGTTGGCGTTATTCTCTTCGCTGTCGCGATTGTAGTAGTAGTCGTAGAGCGACAGATTTGAGTAATCGCGCTGGATGAGGCGTCCGCTCGGCGTGTAGTACTTCGCGGTCGTCAGAGCCAAGCCAGTGTTTTCGGCCAACGGATACACGGTTTGCACGAGACCTTTGCCGAAAGTGACTTCGCCGACGATCAGGCCGCGGTCGTGGTCTTGAATCGCTCCGCTGACAATTTCAGCTGCCGAAGCCGTGCCGCGATTGACCAGAACAACGAGAGGGTAATCTTTACCGCCGTTGCCGTGGGCAGCTACATAGCGCTTCTCGGGTGAAGAGCGGCCGTGATGCGAGACGATGAGTTGTCCCTTCTTCAGGAACTTATCGGCTACGCCGACACCTTCACTCAGCAAGCCTCCAGGATTCTGGCGCAGGTCGAGGATCAGGCCTTTGAGATCGCCCATCTGATCGAGGGCTTCGGAGACTTCATGCTCGGTCGTCTCCTGGAATCCGGAGACGTGCATGTATCCGATTCCGGGCTTGATCATGAAATGCAGATCGACGCTGTAGCGTGGAATCTCGTCGCGGATGACCGCGAATTCAATGGGATGGTCCGAACCTTCGCGCAACATCGTAATCCGGACCGTGGTGCCCTTCGGTCCCTTAAGCAAATCGGCTACATCCGAGGTGCTCATGTTATCGGTAGGCTTGCCGTCGATGGCGGCAATGATGTCGCCGGGGCGTATTCCAGCACGATAGGCCGGAGTTCCGACAAAGGGTGCGATGACAATGACTTTGTTATTGCGCGGGCCAACCGTCATTCCCACGCCGTAGTACTTGCCGCGCTGTTCTTCGCGCAGGGCAGAGTACGACTTTGGATCGAAGAAATTGGAGTGCGGGTCCAACTGGTGCAACATGCTGGGAATCGCGCCGTTGTAAATCGCCTTGTCAGGATTGACCGGGTCGGCGTAATTCTCCTCAACCTTCTCGTAGACGTTGGTGAATTGCTTCAGGCTGTCGCGCACGTCGGAGTCACTGCTGGGCGCGGTGGCGGGACTGATCCTTTGCGCGAAGAGCATTCCGAGAAGACCGAACAAGCCAAGCACAAAGACGATTAAGAAAAGCGAACGAGAGTTGGAACGACGGGAACTACGAGCCATGTTTCTAGATCCTCGGGCAGGAGCGTTGAGGGAGTGAGCTTTTCCCCATTTCATCGCAGTATAGCATGCGACCGCTGCTCTCTAATTAGATGCAAACGGGGGGTAGTAGTTACATTTGGAAGGTAACTTCGGAGCAGTTCTCAGTCATCGTTGGCCGTTTGTCAGTGAGCAGTGCCAGTGAAGGCGTCGGGTTGGATTGGGCACACACTCAGAAAGCACAGCTAGATCCTTTTTGGGTGTGGATTGTTTACTATTTTATTAACCCCCCCCAAAAAAAAGGTCGCCTCGCCAATCGTTCCCTAGGCCAATGGCGAGCAATTTTCTCGTATTTCCGGAGGGGCCGTTCATAACGGAGGCTACAGTTATTTGTGATGAAAGAAGTCAAGCCGTGGGGCGAAGCGGGAGAAAATGCCAGCGGATAGCGCCGTGCCCGCAGGCGGATCTTTCGGGGCTGACGGGCCGAACAGATCGCTGAAAAACGCGGTCGCAGGTCGCGCTCCCCGTCTCGCCCAGTGGGTTCACAGGTTGCGGAAGATGGGTCACCCTAGATCGAGCGCAACGGCGGGTTTGGTCCGCGACCTGTGCAGGAGTGCGCACCACAGAGCCCATTCTCAATAACAAGGAAAGCCCCGATCGTCGTTAGAGCGGATCGGGGCTTCGGGGGTGCTTCGGTTTGGGTTCAGGAACGTTAGTTGGGGCGTACCGTAAACAGCTGGCGGTAGCCGAGGCTGTTCACGTCGCGGAACAGGGGAGTTCCGGGAGGCAGACCTTGCGGACTCGAGAAGTCGGAGTCAAAACTGTAACCTCGGGTTGGTGGTGAATACACGAGAGCCGACTTGTAGGTTCCTGTGTTGTAGGTGGAGTAGAACAAGCTCACGATCGAGCCCTTGTAGTATAGGGTTTGTCCACCCCAGTTTTCGAGGTAGCGAAGGAAGTTGTGAAGACCTCCGTCGGTGCCGAAATCCTGAGCAGCGGCGGTAGCCCAAGTGGTCGGCCGAGTGAAGTTTCTGGTCTTGCCGCCGGCAATCGCGAGGCGGTAGCGAGTGGTGCTTGCAACGCGGTCATTGGGCTGGGTGGGATCATTCATAAAGCTGTTTCGATCGTCCCAATTGTCGGATAGGAGAGTGACCGCGTCAGCGATGACGGCGGCAGAAGAGCGGCCGGGTTCATCCACTGGCGTGGCGTTCCAGGTGGTATCGGAGGCGTTGGTGTTGTAGTCGCCCTGTATGTACACAGGATTCTCGGCCGCGACGGTGAAGCCGCCGGGATCGGTGGAAGTCCCGATCGGGCTGTTGGGCACATTGCCGAGCGATCCATCGACCAGTTTCAAAACGTGACGAGCACCGCTAATCCAGTTTTGGCGTGCGCTGTTGGTACACATCGCGATCCGGTTGTTGGCAGAGGCGGTACCGTAAGGATCGGGAGGAGTGGTGCTGTTGATTAACGCGTTGAGGTTCTGGGCCGCGTTTCCGACGGTGCCATAGAGACCGAGACCCATGTTGTGCGGACCGAAGTTGTCGAGGGCTCCGTCCTGATTGACATCTTCGGGAGAATTCGCGGCGGGAGGTTCGAGCACCCCGTCGGGCGTGCCAGCCATGCCGCTGGAGAGGTTGATGACATCCTCCAGACCGGAGTCTCCGGTTTTATCGCCGGCGACGTTGGGAGAAACAACGTTGGGATTGGGGAGCATGCCGCGACGATCGGAGAAGTACAGGACGTAGCCGTTCTGAGCCGTATAGTCGACGTTCGAGCCGCTGGAACCGATGTTGCCGAGCAGCCATTGCTTGAGGTTACCCACGTCGATTTCGACGGCATTCATGACGCCGTTGGTGGTGCAGCTATCGTTGCTGCCGGGGTCGCCAGATTCGCGAACCTCGCCTTCTCGAGCGTCATAGAAGTTAATGGGGTACCAGTTGAACTGGGTAAGGCTTTGCGCGGTTGGCGAACTGGTGGGGGTAGCGGCAAATTGCCATTCTCCGGCTGCGCCGAGGGTCGCGGAATCGGCGGTGACAATCGGCGGGGCTCCGCTCCATTTCGTGCATCGGAGAGTTGCGCCACTTCCGGAGGTGGCAGTACAGACCGGCGCAGTGCCGACGGAACTAGATGCTCCAGGCTCGGCGGCGAGAACGCTGGTGGTCAGGCGGTCCGCTGGAACTTGCAGAATCAAGATTGCATTCGGATTGATCGGATTCGGACTTCCGCCGGCGGGCGTGCCGGCGCCCGATTGCGTGGGTGCGGTTACACCGCGGGCAAATCCGAGGTTAAGCCACTCGGCGGTTACAGGATGCCATGCTCCGGAGGTGTCTTTGTATTCCACGCGCAGCCAACCGTCGATCAAGTTCCACGAGGTGGAGTTGGGCGAGTTGTAGAGAGTGGCTCCGTTGGCGATGGGTGGAGCGTAATAGGGATAAGCGCCGGTGGTGGGGCAGCCAGCAGGTACAGTCGCGGGTGCAGGGGTGGATGGCGGACAAATGCTGACCGTTGGGGTGCCGTTATTTTCCCCGGGGATAATGGGGGCGCCCGGCGAAGGAGTATTTGGATAAAGGGTGACATAGGCGACGGCCGGAGCAGCGGGTGCATAGGACCAATCGGCCTGCGTGCAGACATCGGTTGCGACCGAGCAAGTGGAGGGGACAGGAATTCCGTTTGAAGCAGTGGCGAAGTAGAGGTTCCATTGAGTGCCACTGGGCGGGGCGGGATAGCCGGGGGGAAGCGCGGCCGAGGTCATGTGAACGCCAAAGGGATAGCTGGAGGTGGTACCTGATGCAGCAGCCTGGGCTGTGGTTACGTTGGCGAGACGGATGTTATTCGCGTCGGCAGCGCCACCGGGCAGTTCGGCAGGACTATCGCTCAGCAGAACGTGAATCTGGGCCAGATTGTATTCACGCGACTGGCCAAGGGGCGAGGTCGCCGACTCGGTGGACGGAGGCCGGCGAATGATCTGAAAGGGGAGCGCACCACCGCCGACGAAGGGCATCGACAGCTTTGTACCGCCCGTTCCCTGATAGACCGTACTGCCGTAGTTTCCGTTGACGAGCATGTGGTTCGTGGTGGTTCTGGAAAAAGTGTTCCAGACGCTGGTGTTGTAGGTGGCGGGAGGTGCGGGTCCGCCTACTGTTTGGGTGCTGCCATCACCGAAGGTGGTGCTGAACGTGCCGCTGCCGGGCGAATCCATGGCGGTGCAGTTCCCGGCGGCGTTGAGTGTGGTGCAACCGCCCTGCGTGGTTGGCATCCAGACCGTGCCGTTGTAGTTGGTGGCTGGGTTCCAGCCGTTAGCCAACTGGGTGCGGACCACGTTGCCGTAGGCGGAGACCTGGTTGTGAAAGACCAGGTTCGATCCCGGTCCGACGAAGGGATATAAGTCGCCGTTGGTGTGGATGGGGCCGCTGACGGTAAAGTCAGGGCCGCTGAAGAAAGAAAGATCGCTTTCGGAGAATGCTCCGAATTGGAATACGGGAATCAGCGCGACCTGCGCGTTCCGCACCATGCTTACTTCCTGACCGCCGGGCAGAGCGGCGGTGGCCAACATATTCACAGGGATAATCTGAGCCCAAAGACCTTGGTTAGAACCGGAGGTGATGGTGCCCCATTGCGTGGTCATGGTAGACGGGCAGGCTGCGCCAAGTTGGCCGGGCGTTACCTGATAGTTAGACCAAGTCACTGCGGGAAGAGTGGGTTGCATGGAAGTGGCGCCCAAGGCGCAGATCTGCGCGGCGGTGGGCGAGAGCGCGTTCTGGAAGGTGGCAGCGAGGTCGGAGGTCATTTTCTCGACTCCGCCCTCGGCGCTGGCAAAGGCGGCGTTGTTCTGCAGATCGGTGCCTCCGACCTTGCCTTCGGTATTGACCATCAGCATGAGGCCGATTGCGAGACCCGAAAGCAGCAAGAGCATCATCAAAGATGCAATTAACGTAAATCCCCGGGTGTGTCTCTTGCTATTCATTCTGTATCTCTCCATAACACTCCTCATTACTCTGCTTGGCATCGTGTGCATATGCGTGAGGCTTCCCGTTTACGGGCCGATGGGATAACTATTGTTGTAAGTCAGATCGCGGGCGCTGACCGAGGTGACGAGGTCCAATCCCTGGAAGCCGCCCTGAGAGCTCTTGATGGTGCTGTTCATGGCCATGTGAGCAATGTTGATTTTGGTGACCTCGTTCGGGGGTAATCCCGTGGAAGCGCCGGAACAACCGTCGGCGGCGGCGCCAGGGTTATTGCAGGCCACGGCTACCGAACCTGTGCTGTCATTGAAGAGGTCGTAGGTGAATTGCATGTAGACGACGTTCTCGGCGACGGGCATGGGAGTGTGTCCACTGACCTGGCGCATGAGGCGGGGCGGGTTGAGAGTGTTGTCGATGTAGTAGGTGATGACGAAGACCCGGGTGGGATTGGTTCCGGAATAACCCACCCTGGCGGTATTCAAGCCGTAGCCCGCTGCGGTCTGATTCATTTTCAGGACATCGTTATTTGCGAACGGTACGCTGTAGGTGTTGGTGCCGGTCGAGGTGGGCGCGCCGGTAACTTCGACGACGACGGGGATGCTGCTAAGGGACACATAAACGAGATCACCGACGGTAAGCCCGATGATGGAATCATTGACCGCTTGCGGAGTGGAGACGCCTGTGGGCAAACAACCAGCGGGCAGCGTTGTGGGTAGCTGGAATTGCACAACTCCTAAGGAGGTTACGGTGGCGGTGTAACAATTCAGGTAAAAGTTGGTGTCTGTATAGGCGACGGCGATGGTGTCGGTGGGGTAGCCGGTATTGATGGTAGGTCCCTGTTGGTAGCCGGGCAGTAATCCGTAGAAATAGGGTGTGGTGCTTTGCAAGGGGTAGAGACCGGGCGCGGTGTTGGCGGTGCCCAGGTGGCAGGTGGACTGGTCGCAGCCATAACGCGGCGTGGCAGCGCTCGGCAAGGCAATCGCGGTATTGTTACCCAAGCCCGCGCCAGCCATGCTTAAGTCACGCAGCACCATGTTGGAGGCAGCGCGAAAATCCTGCTGCATCTCGGCGCGCTGCGAGACCTTGAAGGTCGCGCCGACGCCCTGGGTATAAAGTTGCACGGCGGCGCCCAATACGATCATGCCGAGTGCCATGGCGATGATCATCTCCAGCAGACTGAATCCACTTTCGCGCTTTGTGCGGTCGCCCATGACTCCCCTTCTTACTGATAGCTCGAAATTAATGTGCTCAAGACATAGCTCTTTGCGAATTTCATCTGGGCCGTCTGGTACTGGACGGTGACATTCACGGCACGGAGGGAACCTTGGACTACGCCGCTGGAGTCGGTGACCTGCGAGATCAGAATGGTGCGCTGATAACCGGTGAGTGGGATGGAGACGTCGTCCGAAGTGCCGTAGATTCCGTCGGGGCCGGGCTCGGTAAGAGTCTGCACGGGCTGGCCGATGTCGCAAGTTGTGCCGAGAATGCCGAGGTACTTGGCACAGGCGGTGGACGCTCCGGTGGTTAAGCCCTGATAGATCGGTTGAGCACCGTTGGCGAAGATGCCGCAGCCGCTGCTGCCGTCGGCGCAGGTGGAGCCGGTATTCTGAATGTCGTCCCAGGCGATCTGGGTGGTGTTGCGCGCGGTGACAATGCTCTCGAGCGCTTCATTGGCCAGTTGCTTGGCGATCAAGTCTTGCTGTGAAGTTTGGGTTGAGGCCATGGCGAGTCCGAAGACGCCGAGCAGACTGACGAGTCCGACGGACAAGATAGCCATGGAGATCACAACCTCGAGCAAGGAAAAGCCGCTTTGGGCCTGCGCCGGAGTTCGACAGATTCGCCCACGCCTGATCATTGACGCACCCATTGATAACCTCCCATTCCGTTGCTATAGATCCGCCATCCGCGAACGCGGCCGGTGCCGCCCCAAAGGCTGATGGCGCGAGAACTCATGAAGTCACCGGAGCGGGCGATGTAGACGACGCCGCCATCCCAACTGCCCGCGCATTGTCCGGAGGTGCCCTCAGCATCCTGGGCCGAGCCGTCGGGGCAAAAATAGATGGTGGATTGTCCGCCAGTGCCGACGCCGTTTGCGGTATAACCAAAATCGATGGCGTTTGCCCCGGTGCCGTAGCCATCGGGACCGGGAACGGGCAGACCCGTTTGCGCGAGAAAGGAGACATCGGTGGGCAAGGTGTAGGTAACGGAGTTTTGCGCGCCCTGAAAGGTTGAGAGAGTGGGCGCGACGGTAATGCTGTTCACGGTGGCGGTGTGGGTGAAGGTGACAGAGTAGGAAGTCCGCTGCGAAACCGCGTTATCGCGAGCCTGGCGCATGGCCGCGAGGGTGACGTTATAGGCATTGGTCACGCGGTATTGCTTCATTACCGGGACCATGCTGATGAAAGTGATCGATGCCATGATGATGACGATGGCCACGACGGTGAGCATTTCGATCAGACTGAAGCCGCGTTCACCGCGCCGTCCGCGCCCCATGTTGTTGTTCAGGCTTCTCATAAAGAAATTGCCGTTCCCCAGCGGCGCGCCGCTCAGCCAAACAGAATCGATATCTGTCGCGAAATTGACTTCGCGACTTATTCTTCACCGCAGCCGAGTTTGAGTTCGATCATCCTGCGGAAGACCGGACCCATTAACCCGATGGTAGGAACAGTCTCCCAAGCCGTCAAAGTACCGGGGTACACGGTCCCTTCGTACACTGGCTGTTCGTAAGGTAATTCCGGGAGAGTTACAAACGTGCTGCCAAGCTGGTGAGAAAGGCTGCGTCGAATCCGATCATCGCTTCTCAGCTGCGTTAGAGATGCAGACTGCGAAGAGCCGGACATAACTCTCACCAACGTCCAATGAGAGTACTAATTTAAAGGGGGAAGCAAAAGATAACGAAAGGTGTGACTAGGATGGTTACTTCCGCGCTTTTTTGGGCACGGGAGGGTGGAAGCGAGTTGGCATCGGAGGTGTCCGTTGGGCACGCGGCATTGGCGGAGGCAGCGAGACGATCCCGAGAATTCAGCGGGCTGGCGGAGGAATCGACAAGGGAGCCCGAAGCCGACAGCACAATGACACAGGTAACTTGTCGCGAGCGTGTACCGTCTCGTACCATTCGTTCACTATGGATTTACGAGCGCTCGTGGTGTGCCCGGACCAGGACTCCGCTAAATTGTTGATGATGATCCTGGCGGAACTGGGATTGGTGGCGGAACATACGCCGTCGATCACACACGGGAACGAATTAGTGGAGAGCCAGCCGTTCGATGTCGTGGTGCTGGATTATCGGGCGGATCAGAGTTCAGAGGAATTTCTATCGCGGCTGAGGCAGTCCGCCAAGAACCGAAGCAGCATGCTGGTGGCAGTGGTTGACAGTGAGTTTAACGCTCGCCCGGTGTTCGGGCTGGGAGCCAATTTCGTTCTGTATCGCCCGCTTTCGCCGGAGCGGACGCGCATCAGCCTGCGGGCGGCGCGGGGGATGATGCGGCGGGAACGCCGACGGGCGCCACGGACTGCGGTTCATTCCACAACGAACGTGGCTTATCCGGGAGCGCCGGAGATGAACGCTGTGATGTCTGACCTAAGTGATGGTGGAACGTCGATTCAGACGTCGAGCCGGCTTCCAACGTCGTGCAAGGTGTATTTTGAATTTGCGCTACCGGGCCAAAAACAACTGGTGCGGCTCTCGGGAGAGGTGGCATGGCAAGATGCAAGCGGCCGCACGGGCATCCGCTTTCTGGACGTGCCGCAATCTTCGCGGCGCATGATGCAAACCTGGCTGCAGCAGAACAACCTGCAGGTGGCGCAGGCAGTGTCGCCGCAGCCGGCGACCAGCAAACTGTCTGGGGCGCCGTCGTTTGCGACGCAGTCCCATCATGTTGCGCAACCGAAGAGTGAACTTGGGCCGGCGGCAAGAGAAGCTACGCTGGTGACGAACGCCGGCAACCGTCGTGGGGAACGCCGTTTCGCGTGCAAGCTGGGAGCCGAAGTTTATCGTCTTGGAACGAGTGTGCCGAATCGCTGCACGTTGTCAGATATAAGCGAAGGCGGTTGTTATGTTGAAATGCCGTCCCCGCTCGCGGGACAATCGGGAGTAGAGATCCTAGTGCGCACGGTGGACGCGAAATTCAAGATCAGGGGTCAGGTGCTGGCCACGCACCCCGGATTTGGAATGGGCGTACGTTTTATTTTTAGGGACTCGGCCGAACGCGAAGAAATTCTGCGGTTGCTAGCCGTGCTGGCGGCGGGACCGGCCTTGGACGAACAAAGCCGCTGATCGGGCTCGCCTGTGAGATCGGCGCAAAGTTCATTCCGAACGAAAATCTGGCGCAGCTCTTTGGTACCCATCCTTCCGCATACGTTCCAATGTGATCTGGGCGTTCCCGAGCAACCCAATTAGGCTGAGACCGACGGGGGTTATTCCAACCCTTGCGGGAGATTCCGATGGAGAGCAGATTTCAGTGGACGGCGGAGTTCAGCGTGAAGAACGCCGCCATGGACGCGCAACACAAGCAGTTATTCGACATCCTGCGAGAACTTCACACGGCGATGCGTTTCGGCCACGGGAAGGATGTGCTTTCGGATGTATTGCGGCGGCTGATTGACTACACAGTGGATCACTTTGCGGCGGAGGAAAATTTGATGACGACAAACGGTTATCCTATGCTGATTAGCCACCAGTCCGAGCACAAAATTCTTACCGAGAAGGTTCTCGCCTTTAAAAAGGATTTTGATGAAGGGGCATGCAGCATCACGCCGGATCTGATGAAGTTTTTGGAGAACTGGTTAATGCACCACATTCAGAGTGTCGATCAAAAGTACGGGGAATTCCTCAGCGCCAAGGGAGTGCATTAGGGTAGGGAGGAAGAAAGAGTTGCTTCCCGGGTGTTCCGCGATCATGTGGCTAGCGGTTTTCTTTCTTTTTCAGCGACAGCTTGGCGGAAATAGTCTAGAGAGAGTTTTAAGCCGCTTTCCAGATCGACGCTGGGGGTCCAGTGCAACAGACGCTGGGCCTTGGAAATGTCGGGACGCCGCTGCTTGGGGTCGTCCTGGGGGAGTGGTTCGAACTTGATCTGGCTGACGGATCCGGTGGTGGCGATCACTTTCTGGGCGCACACGAGGATGGTGAATTCGGTTGGATTTCCAATATTCACAGGTAAGTGCTCAGACGATCGGGAGAGGCGCAGGATGCCATCGATCTCATCGCTGACATAACAAAAACTTCGCGTTTGGCTGCCATCGCCATAGACGGTGAGATCGTGGCCGCGGAGAGCCTGCCACATAAAATTGGGGATTACGCGGCCGTCGTTGATCTGCATACGCGGTCCATAGGTGTTGAATATGCGGAGAATGCGGGTGTCGACCTGGTGATAGCGACGATAGGCGGCGGTGACGGCTTCCGAAAAGCGCTTGGCTTCGTCGTAGACGGAGCGTGGACCGATCGGATTTACGTTTCCCCAATAAGTTTCCGGTTGAGGATGTACAAGGGGATCACCGTAGCATTCCGAAGTCGATGCCATCATGAATTTGGCGCCTGAGCGTCGGGCCGCTTCGAGTGCCTGGAAGGTTCCGTAGGAGCCCACTTGCAGGGTTTCGATGCCGTGGTCGGCGTAGTCCACGGGGCTGGCGGGGCTGGCAAAATGGAAGACGTAGTCGAGCGTTCCCCAGTCCGCGGGCTGGCAAACGTCCTTTTCCACGAATTCAAAGCGGGAATCGTTGCGGAGATGCTCGATGTTGGCAACGTTTCCGGTGAGCAGGTTGTCGGCGGCGACCACCGAGTAGCCCTCGCCTAGAAGTCCGTCGCAGAGGTGCGAACCGAGGAAGCCGGCACCTCCGGTTACTAAAGCGCGCCGGGTCATGCGTGGGTTGCCGGAACCGGTTCACTGGCGACGGGTTGCGTCGTATTTATTGGGATCATCCGCTCAGGCCCACTCCCTTCTTTTGGAAAACTCGGGCAGTTCCTCGGCCAATACAGCCGGGCGCCCAATGCTGTAATAAGAAAATCCGTGTTCTAACATTACCGACGGATTGTACAGATTCCGTCCATCGAGCACGATCGGATATTTTAGCAGCGCGTGAAGGCGATCGAGATCGAGGGCAGCGAACTCTTCCCATTCCGTCAAGATCAAGAGGGCATCCGCGCCGGCCGCTGCTTGGTAAGCGTCAGAGGCAAACTCGACGCCGGAGGTCAGTACCTCGCGTGCGCGATCGATGGCGGCTGGATCATAGGCGCAGATGTGGCAGCCCTCGCGTAACAACTCCTGAACGAGGAGCATTGCGGGTGATTCTCGGATATCGTCGGTTCCGCCCTTAAAGGCGAGTCCCAAGACACCGAGGCGCTTGCCGCGGAAGGTCCACAAGACGCCGCGAACTTTCCGCAGGAAGCGCTGGCGCTGTTCTTCGTTGATGCGGTGGACTTCTTCGAGCAGACGAAAGTCGTATCCACTTTCTTTAGCCACGGCGCGGAAAGCCATCAGGTCTTTCGGGAAGCAGGATCCGCCGTAGCCAATTCCAGGATTTAAGAAGCGCGGGCCGATACGTGTATCGGTTCCGATGCCGTCGCAGACCTGTTGCACATTGGCGCCCACCGATTCGCAGATAGAGGCGACCGCATTGACGAAAGAAATTTTCATGGCCAGAAACGCATTGGAGGCATGCTTGATGAGTTCTGCGCTCCGGGTAGAGGTGATGATGAGCCGGGGGGGAATCTTCGCAGCCTCGGGACGCGGAATGGCATCTTGTCGCCCGTAGTACCATCCGCTGGTTAGCGGTTGATAAAGTTGCCGCATCGTGTCGGCGGCACGCTCGGTTTCGACACCGACGACGATGCGATCGGGATAAAGAAAATCGGTGACTGCCGTGCCTTCGCGCAAGAACTCGGGATTCGAAGCGACATCGAAGTGGGCGGGAGCGGCGCCGTTTCTGGTAATGATGGTGCGGATCCACTGGCTGGTGTAGACGGGGACGGTGCTTTTCTCGACGACAACCGTGTAACCGTCGATGCCGCCGGAGATTTCGTGGGCCACTGACTCGACGTAGGACAGATCGGCATCGCCGCTTTCGGTGGGAGGAGTACCAACGGCGATGAATACTGCTTCACTATTGCGGGTTGCGTGCTGGAGGTCCCCGGAAAATTGGATACGTCCGCCGCGATGACGGGTTAGCAATTCGGGCAGAAATTTTTCATGGATTGGCACAACGCCATCGCGCAGCGCTGCCAATTTGTTTTCGTCGTTATCGACCAGGACGACTTCATGTCCGAGATCTGCAAAACACGCTCCCGTTACTAGTCCTACGTAGCCGGAACCAACCACAGCGATGCGCATGGCGAGCCTTCTCCTTATTTTTTTCAATGCAAAACTTCTTACACATCCGGCTCGACGGTGTGCAGGTTTACTGTAACAGTCTTTTTGGCGCAGACATCCTGTCGAGTGAGTTATCCGATCCCGTCAGACCGAGAATGGGAAATTGAATGTCACAGATGGACGGAGCCGTCGCAGTTCCGTGGTATCGGGTGATGTTCTTCTTCATTGCAGGGAAGATTTTGCGTCGATGAAGAGAAAAAGCACCGTCTGGGAGAGGGGCGGCGGGGCGAAAGAATTTTTCGCGAAGGGACGTTGGAGACGTTCAATCCGCGATCGAGTGCAAGAATTTGCCTACATTGATTGAAAACTTCGATTGAACAGGAGAGCGGTTCGGTGTATAACTCGCTTGGATCGTTTGACTTGATACGATTGTCACTGGTCATCGAGATCCCTTCCCCAAGGTCCCCCAAGTGCTCTTTAGATAGGAACCTTTCAGGTTTTAGTTTTCCCGGAGGCGGTAGGTTATGCGCTATTTTTGTCTCTATTCGACGATTCAGCTCGTCCCACGCTTCAAGGCCGGATGTCGGTCTCAGTCTGGCGGATCAGCGGTCCGGCTAATTGGGATGACGTTTTTACTAGTCTTGAGCGCTTTTCTGGCGCCGTCGTTTGCGCAGCCTCCGATTCCGACCAGCCGTGTCGATAACGCACGCGACAACGCGAATACGCGGGAGACTCTGCTTACCCCCGCGAACGTCAACAAGAACAGTTTTGGACATCTCTTCAGTTTTCCTGTGGATTACGTCGTGATGGCACAGCCGCTCTACGTGCCGAACGTGAACATCCCGGCGCAAGGCGTGCACAACGTTGTTTACGTCGTGACGCAGGCCGACTCGGTGTATGCCATCGATGCCGACACCGGCGCACAGTTATGGTATGCGAGCGAGCTTTATGGTGGCACAACCGCGAGCGGGCAATATCTTCCGTGTGGGACGGGACCTGGATTCAATCAGGAGGGAATCGTCTCGACTCCGGTCATCGATACGACCACAAACACGATGTACCTGGTGGCGAAGACGGTGCTGAACGGGACCGTTCGCCATCATTTGCATGCGATCGACATTACGACCGGATTTGATCTGCCGGGCAGCCCGGTTTTAATTCAGGCAGAGAGTATGAGCAACGCAGGCCATCAAACCATCTTTAACAGCCTCCACGAGAAAAATCGACCTGGCCTTTTGCTGCTGAACGGCGTCATTTACATGGGCTTCGGATCGAACTCGTGTAACGATGGCGACACGGGTTGGGTGCTCTCTTACAGCGAATCGAGTTTGACGCAGCTTGGGGTTTTCAATACGTCGCCCGATTGGGGATTGACCTCGGTGTGGCAGGCGGGCGTTGGTCTCGCGGCGGACGAGGAGGGAAATATTCTGTTTGAGACTGCGGAAGCAGGCATCCACGGATTCGATGTGCCTACTGGTGGCCAAACTTACTGCAACAGCGTGGTGAAACTAGCGGGTCCCGATCTGACGCTCGCCGATTATTTCACTCCTTATGACGTGAACTTCCTCAACGAAAACGATCTTGATCTGAGTTCGACCGGCACTTTGATTCTCCCCGATCAACCTGAGCCCACGCCGCACATGGTTGTGGCGAGCGGTAAACAGGGATTCGTATACGTTCTGAACGGGGACCACTTGGGAATGTACGAGCCCAACGACAGCGGAGTGATCCAGGAATTCTCGCTTATCCCCGGGGAAACCGAAGGCACAGTCAAAGACGTACAATTTGGCTCGCCTGCTTATTGGAATAACACGGTGTATTTTGCGCCGAACGGTTCACCGATCCTAGCGTATCCGATCGTGGGTGGATTTTTGGGAAACCCCCCGGGAACGCCTGTGAAGACTGCAGGGGAGTATGCGGGTGGGCATTCGCCGTCCATATCGGCGAATGGCAACAATAACGGCATTTTATGGGAGCTCACCGGTCAATTACTCGCGTTCGACGCTACTTCTCTCGACTTGCTGTATACGACGAGTCAGGCACCCGGCGGTCGTGACAAGTTGCCGCCCATCGGCCATTTTGTAACCCAGACGGTAGCGAACGGCAAGGTGTATGTTGGGACGCAGAAAAGTCTGGAGGTTTACGGTCTTTTCCATGTGGCGACGGTGACGGGCGGAAACGGCCAAAGCGCAACGGTCGGAACGGTATTGGCCGCGCCGATCCAACTGCAGGTTGCCAATCCCTACACGGGACAGCCTGACGTCGGTGTGACTGTGACTTTCAGTGATGGCAACAAAGGGGGAATCTTTAATCCCACATCGGCGGTTACGAACTCGAGCGGTAGCGTTTCAACGTCTTATACCGTTCCGAAGAAGGCCGGTACTTACAGCCTCACGGCTTCGGGGACGGGCTTTGGGAATGCGACTCTTACGGCGACCGCAACGGCAGGGAGCGCGATTAAGGTAATCGCCTTCGGAGGAGCGAAGCAAACCGGGGTCGCAGGGTCGACGTTGGCGAATCCGCTGGTGGCGCAGGCGCAAGACGCTTATAAGAACGGAGTCGCCGGGATCACGGTGAGCTTCACGGCCAACAAAGGCGCGATTCCGAGTCCGGCAACATCGGTCACGGATGCGAACGGTATGGCTCGGGCCACGCTGCAGTTGCCGACGACCGTCGGCACCATCACGGTGACGGGGAGTGCGACGGGGTTCAAGAACATTTCTTATGTGGAGTACTCGGTGGCCGGGTCCGCGGCTACGATCGCTGTTACAGGGGGAAATAATCAGACTGCGAAGGCGGGAACGCAATTGCCGGTGGCGCTGACGATTCTAGTTAGCGACCAGTATGGCAATCCGGTTTCGGGGAATAGCGTGGCGTTTTACGATGGCGGCGCAGGAGGAACATTCTCGGGCCCGAATCCTGTTCTAACTGGGACGAATGGAACAGCGAGCGAGTTGTATACGTTACCGGCGTCTCCGGGGTCGATCACGATCACTGCGACGGCTACGGGCGTGACAAGCCCGGCGTTTTTTCACGAGACCGGACAGTAGTCAAGCGAGAGACTTTCTACCGATTTCGGGCAAACGGTGCCGGGCGAATCGAGAAAAGGCTCTGTGTGCTGGCAGAGGGCGATTGGACCAGGTTAGTGTCCTGAATAAAGGTCAGGAAGGCTTCAACACGTCAGGGCGAGCGCTGGGCACCGAGCTTTTGACTTGTGCTGCAAAAGAAAAAAACTGATCCCCTACCCGCCTTCTTGGGCAATTGACTTCCCGTGGTTTTCGAGGGAGACTCCCCTTTATTGTTGCTTTTGGCGCACCAGCGGAGGGCGGCTAGAACAGTCCTGTTCCCGCAGTCTATGGCGAGGTCCGAGTTTCTTCCCGAAGATGGGCACTCCGAGGCGACCCACGATCTTGAGGAGCACATCCTCGCCGGTTTTCCGCCAGAACTTGCCCTGGATCTTGTACTCAACGAGGTGATCGTGCGTGCCGCGGAGGCGACTCACGCTTCGTCCGCTGCGCTGGCACTGTGCCGGGGGGATGAGATGGTGTGCCGGGCGGCGACCGGCCCCTTAGCCCCGGGACTTGGCCTAGCGATTAGTACGCGCGACGGGCTTTCAGGCGCATGCCTAGAAACTCGCCAACCGCAGCTGTCCGTGGATACGGAATTCGATCCGCGTGTTGATCCGATTATTTCGCGTCGGCTGGGGATTCGATCGATCCTGATCGTGCCGGTGTTCGATAACGGAATCAAATCAGAGTTCATCGGCATTCTGGAAGTGTTCTCGCCCTCGCCAGCCACTTTTTCGAACCACGAGCAAGCACTTCTCGAGGATTTTGCTGCGCAGTGCGCCCTGCTTCGTCGTCGGGCGATGGAGCGGCCGCAGCATCCGACCGATCGCAGCAAGACGGCAGTGATCGCCAGGCGCGAAGAGCCATTGGCGCGCGACACTTCGGAGATTGAAGCAGAAATGCCGGTCGCCCGAGGGCTAACGTTGTTTGATTCTGATGCGAATCGATCCGAGCCGTCGGAGTTGCGGATGACGCCGCCCGTGGTGAAAATGCCTGCCTATGAAACGTGGGTTTTGGTTCTGGGAACATTCACAATTCTCGCCACCGTCGCACTGAGTTTCATGATTGGGTCGCGCATTGGATGGTTGAGTTTGTCTCGCAGGGCGACGCCGGAGTTGCCATCTTCGAGCCAGATCGCGCGGGAGGATATCTGCCCTGGAACAGCTGCTGGTTGTGCTGCAGGACAAAGCTCGGTTGCGAGCCCCGCTGTTTCGTCGAAATCTTTTCCTGCACGAAGAACGGAGGGAAGAGTTTCGGCAGCAGCGGTCAAAGAAAATCCGGGTGCCCGCGATAACGACGAGCTGGTGGTGTACGAAAAGGGCAAGGTGGTATTTCGCATGAAGCCGTCTTCGCCCCAAGGCGACGGAGCGGATCGGGAAGCAGGGAATCGAGATTCGGGGGAAACCACGAGTCATTCTGTCGTCCAGGCGGCTTCGATCCGGCAAATCGCTGCTCCGGGGAATCTGCGCGCGAATGCGACGGAGGACAATCGGGCGATCGGGATATGGCTGTCTCCATCGGATGCGGATTCGCGGCTGCTCCAGCGTGTCGAACCGCGGTATCCGGCGGAAGCTTTGGCAGCGCACATAGCCGGAGATGTCGTGCTCAAAGTTTGGGTGAGCGAGAAGGGAACCGTTTCCACGGTGAGCGCGGTAACGGGAGATCCCATTCTGGCACGCGCGGCCAGCGAGGCGGTCCGCAGGTGGCGATATAAACCTTATGGCCCGCAGGGGCGACTTGCGCCGTTCGAGACTGATGTTACTTTGAGTTTCAGCCTACCCCAGTAGCGCCGGCCGGACGGAATATGAGCGAACTTCGCGAGTCTGTGAGGAAGTGATTACCCGTTTACGATAACTAGTTGCACTCGTAGTGTTATTTCGGGGGGAATTTCTATAGCAGTTCTTGTACGCCGTTGAGCTCTGTGATGTACTTAAGCTGGGGCCGGTTCCACTCGAAGGGCAATCTTATGAAGCAGTGTTTCACGAGGCAGTTATGGCGTGTGGCTGCGCTCGCAGTCGGCATTCTGGTCGTCAGAGGAGCTGCCTTCGGTGCGAGTCAGTATGTAATTACGAATGACGATCCTGGGGTCAGTTTTTTTTCCGTCGGCCCAAATGGGGCGCTCACTTTGGCACAGGAAGTGATCGCAGGCGGTTTCGGGACGGTGGCAGGATTCTTTGGCGCTGATCGGCTCGGCGTGCTCAACAGCGGAAACCAGCAATGCGTTTATTCGTCGGCCGCGTCGACTGCGACGGTTACGGGGATCATCGTTTCCAGTCTTACGCTTGGTGGCAGCGCGACGGGATCGCCGACAGACGGCGGGACTTCGAATGGGATTGGGCTGGCTGTGAACAGTCAGTATTTGTACGCGAGTTTCACCGACTCAAACACGATCGGAACCTTTCAGGTTCAACCGGGATGTTCGTTGACGTTTGTGAATGATGTGGCGGTGTCGGGATTAGCGGGTGGCATCATCAACGGGATGGCGATTCACGCCAACATACTGATTGCGACGTATACCGATGGGTCCATCGAATCGTTCGATATATCCAATGGCACACCGGTGCCGCACGGGGATAAGCAGTATTCAACCGCTACGCTGCAATCGCAGGACGCGACCTATCCAAATTCGATCGATATCACGAGCGACGGCCACTATGCGATTTTTGGAGACACATCGACGTCTGTTGTGGTCGAAGTTGCGGATATTTCCTCGGGCAAGTTGACGCCGACGATCGTGTACACGGCGACAAACAGCATCAGTTCCAGCAACTTGATACTGAGCCCTGATGAAAGCGTGCTCTATATCGTGAATACGCAAGGGGCGGCGGTAAGCGTGATGTTCTTTGATAAGACGACAGGGACGCTTTCTGTGGGCTGCAAGTCAGGACGAATCAGGGGACAATCCACGGCGTGGTCCTACCTGGCAGGAGCCGCGTTGGCCAGTACCACTGGGAACGGCGGAGGAGTGTACGTTGCCGAGTTTGGGGCGCCGTCGGGAATCGCGCTCGTAAGTCTAACGGTGAGTGGGCAGAGTTGTTCGCTAGAGGAAGCGAAGGCTTCGGCGTTCGCCGACAGGAACAGTCTGGGATTGTTGTCGATCGGCGCTTTTCCGCCGAGATCTTTCTAGGCAAGCTGGAAGTCATCTGCGAATTTGGCAAGAAAGTGTAAGGAGTTGGAAATGTCCTCGCGCCTCAAATGGTCGCTGCTGATTGTTGTATGTGGAATTTCCTTTCTGCATTTGCGGGCGGATGATTGTCCGGCGCGGCCGACTTCCGGCACTGTCGTCACCGATCCATTTGCCATTTACTCGCAGAATGGAGTGCTGAGGGCCAACTTCACGCTGGCGCACTCGGTTGACGAATTCGGATATACACACTACTGCTACAAATACAACACAGGTGGCCAGATCGAAGAAGCACCGACGTTACGCTTGAATCCTGGAGACACGCTTAACCTTGAAGTGGCAAATCGGATCAAGGATAGCGATTCCATGAAGTCGGCCATGAAAATGAACATGTCCCCTTCCGAGCAAACGTGCGGCGATGGTGGTGTGGTGACAGTCGATTCCACGAACGTGCATTTTCACGGATTGAATGTACCTCCAATTTGCCATCAGGACGATGTGATCGACACGATCATTCAGCCGGGCACACCGGCGTTTAAATTCAGCATCCAGATTCCGACAACTGAGCCACCCGGTTTGTATTGGTACCATCCCCACATTCATGGCTTCACTGAGTTTCAGGTGAACGGCGGAGCGGCGGGTGCGATTGTTGTGGAAGGCATGGAAAAGTATCGACCTGAAGTTGCGGGGCTCACGGAACGCATCTTCGTGATTCGCCAGCAATATCTTGTGCCGTGGATCCCCGGCCCCTATCAAACGAGCATCAACCTCCAGGTTGCTCCGGCAGTAGGTCTGAAACCGATTATTCAGATGCAGCCGAATGAACAGCAGTTTTGGCGTGTGGCGAATGCGTCCTTACAAGACTTTCTGGAATTGCAGGTATTGAGTAACGACAGGCCGACAGATCTGGAAATGATCGCGCTCGATGGTTATCCGCTGGCCAAAACGAGAAAAGAGAAGACGATACTCATCCCGCCTGCCGGACGCGCTGAATTTGTCGTGACGGCTCCTCCGGTTGGAAACAGCGCAATTTTCTTCACCCAGGCTTATTCCACGGGACCGACCGGGAACGCCGATATTTCGGCTGTTCTGGCCGACATCCAGGTCGGTGATGGGAACACGAAGCAGTCGGCAAAGCAAGTTTCTCAGCCGGCACCGGCTCAGGCTGTGCTTGTTCAGCCAACGTCGAAAATGCCAAAGAACATCCCGCCCGCATCGTTTTCTGATTTGAAATTTTCCGAACTGGAAAATGTCAAAGTGACGGCGGAAAGAAAGCTGTTTTTCTCGGAAGAATTCGGCGGCACGAACGGTCCGATCGAGTTTTACATCACGGTGGATGGCCAGAAGCAGAAGGTTTTCGAGCCGGACGAGAAGCCGGTGATCACGACCAAGGTGGGAGCAGTTGAGGATTGGACGATCGAAAACCGCGCGTTGGAGACGCACGCCTTTCACATCCACCAGATTCATTTCAAAGTTCTAGAGGTGAGTGGCAAGCGCGTTCCGGATAACGATCTGCGCGACACGATCGAGATTCCTTTCTGGACGGGAACCGGGCCTTATCCCAGCGTGAAGGTTCGCATGGATTTTCGTGATCCGACGACTGCGGGAACGTTCGTATTTCATTGCCACATCTTGTTACATGAAGATCTGGGGATGATGCACAAGATTCTGGTCGAACCGTAACGCAGTTCTGAGAACAAGATTTGGAGAGCGCGATGATGTGGAAGAGAATGGTGATTGTGGGAGTAACTTGCGGCTGGCTCTTGCTGCTTGCCGGATATGTCACTGGAACACACAACGCGGCGGTGGCGTATGCGGGCGCGCCGATGCAGAGCGCGGTGCCGAAAGCCTACGGACGCCTCGCTGCAGTCATCCCGGACTCTATTGGGACGGGTTTGGTTTTTGAAGACGCGGAGGGCGTGATTCGCTTCGTGAGCGTCAACGGGATGAAAGAAGGGGAACTGGCCCGTTACGACGGGAAGGCGACGCATGGTGGGATCCCGCGAGCCTACGGACATCTGGTGAGCGCAGTGGTGAACAATGGCAATACGGCGCTGATATTTGAGGATGCGCACGGGGTGATTCGGCTGGTGACTTTGGCGGGAGTAACTGAAGGGGAATTGACCCGGAACTGAACTCGTAATAAACAGGATCCGTAAGCGAAAGGTGGCCCCCTTACGAGAAAGCCAATTCTTTGGCGCGCTGCACCGCTTTTACCACGGCCTTGATCAAGGTGACGCGCAGTTTGCCCTCTTCCAATTCCATGATCCCGTCGATGGTACATCCCGCGGGAGTGGTGACGGCGTCTTTCAAGAGGGCGGGGTGATCTCCGGTTTCGAGGACCACTCGGGCGGCGCCCATCGTCGTCTGGGCCGCTAGCAAGGTGGCGATGTCGCGCGGCAAGCCGACTTTTACTCCCGCCTCGGCCAGCGATTCAAGAATGATGTAGATATAAGCGGGGCCGCTTGCGGACAATCCGGTGACCGCATCCATGTGCTTCTCGTCGACGACCACGGTCCGTCCCACAGCGTCGAAAAATTTCGTGGCGATTTCAAGGTGTTGGTTGCTGGCGAATTTGCCTTTGCACAGAGCGGTCATTCCGGCGCCCAAAACGCACGGAGTGTTGGGCATGGCTCGCACCACGGCAACTTCTTTCTCTACGGCACGTTCGATCATGTCGGTAGGGACGGAAGCGGCTACTGAGATGATCAGTTGCTTCGAGCTCAGATGGGCGCGGATTTCGCGGACAACGTCGGCCACCACCTGGGGCTTGACGCAGAGAAAAATGATGTCGGCGTCCTTTACGGCTTCGGAGTTGTCGGTGCCGGCGTGCACTTTTAATTTCTCTTTGAGGGTGCGAGCGCGGTCGGCGTGCGCCACGGTTGCCCAGGTTTGACTGGGAGACATTAATCCGTCGCGCAAGAAAGATTGAAGCAGAATGGTGCCCATTTTCCCGGCACCCAATACTGCAAATTTCTTTTTCGAGCTTGGACGTTGCGCCATGCGATTCTTCTCCGTACAACAACAAATGGGGATAACTCTAGATTACACGGTCCTTCGTCGGTGTTGTTGAGCGGTGCGGCATGGCGCGGTTGCGGGGGCAGCGTTTCAGTTTTTCAGAATCTCGGCAGGCACCATTTTCAGGATTTCGCGGCCGATGGGAAGGGAAGCGGTAGCCGCGGGGGATGGAACGTTGAGTACGTGCAAGAATCGTTGCCGCGCTACAAAGCGGAAGTCGTCTACGAGCGAGCCATCGGGCGCGACGGCTTGAGCGCGCACGCCCGATCCGCCGCGCGTCATATCTTCGAAGCACACTTCCGGGATGAGGCGTTGACAGGATCGAACAAACTCTTTCTTGCGGAGCGAGCGGCGAAACTCTTGGAGGCCGTTTTTCCAGTGGACCCGAGACATGGCGCGAAATCCAGCATCGGAGAGTAGCTCTGCGGCTTGGCCCAAGTCGAAATCTCGAAAACGGTAGCCCTCGCGGCGAAAGGCTAGGACGGCGTTCGGTCCAGCATCGATAGTGCCATGAATTCGACGGGTGAAGTGGACGCCGAGAAAAGGATACCGTGGGTCGGGCATAGGGTAGATGAGATTTCGCAAGAGCGAGTGGCGGGAGGGCGCCAGGTCGTAATATTCCCCGCGAAAGGGAACGATGATCATTCCGGGATCGTCGCCCGCGAGGCGGGCTACACGATCGCTGTACAAGCCGGCGCAATTCACAACATAACGGGCAGAGAATTCTGCGGTGGTGGTTCGGACGACAACGCGACCGGGCGCGCTGGCCGGATGATGAAATCCGATGACTGCGGCGCCGGTTTTGACCTGGGCGCCATTGTTCGTGGCAATCTCCGCGTACTTTGTGGTGACTGCGGCGTAATCGGTGATGCCGGTGGAGGGCACGAGGAGGGCGCGAACTCCGCCGACATGCGGTTCGAAATCGAGCATCTGCTCACGGGACAGCAAACGCAGGCCTGTAAGGCCATTTTCTATGCCGCGCGCGAGGAGACCGTCCAAGCGCGATGCTTCTTCCGTGTTGGTTGCGACAATGAGCTTTCCACAAACCTCGTGCGGGATAGCGTGGGTGGAGCAGAACTCGACCATTTCGCGGGCACCCGCGACGCAGAGGCGCGCCTTCAGCGATCCGGGCTTGTAATAGACGCCGCTGTGAATGACTCCGCTGTTGTGCCCGGTCTGGTGGCGCGCGAGGCCCGACTCTTTTTCGAGGACGACGAGGCGGAGACCGGGGTAGGTCTGGCTGGCGTGCATGGCGAAGGAGAGGCCGACAATTCCGCCGCCGATAACGGCGATGTCATGGGTCATGGGCTGAGCGCCAATCGCGGAGCCTTTGGCGAAGGCTAATACTTTACTGCACTCTCGATCAAACTTGTGATGGCTTGTGAATGATGCCCTGTTAACAAAGACCAAGGTCAACAGCCGCGGGTGGGGAAGCCCGCGCCCCGCGGGCGGGTCAGGAATTACCGATCCAAATGCCGACAGCGAATACGAGCACTCCGCCGACTACGACCTGAAACGCTGCCGAGAGGAGTGGGGTGTCCATATAGCGGTTTCGAATCCAGGCAATGGTCGCGAGTTCAAGAGCGACGATGATCACGGCCGCGATGAAGGCGACGTGGAAATTGCTCAGCAAGAACGGAAGAGTATGGCCGATTCCGCCGGCCGCCGTCATTAGACCGGTCACTGCGCCGCGTAACATGGGGCGACCGCGTCCTGTCATTGATCCGTCATCGGAAAGGGCTTCAGCGAAGGCCATCGAGATGCCGGCGCCAATCGAGGCTGCGAGGCCGACGAGAAAAGCATCATGGCTGCTTTTGGTGGCGAAAGCCGCAGCGAATACCGGCGCAAGGGTTGATACGGAACCGTCCATTAGGCCCGCGAGGCCCGGTTGGACGATCTGCAGCACAAATAACCGGCGCTGGGCTTCTTCTTCTGTCTTTTTTACCGAGGCGCCCATGTTCTCGGACATGGCTTCGGCTGCGACTTGATGCTTGCGCTCGATCTCCTCGAGATCGCCGAGCAGTTTGCGGATGCTGGCATCGGTCACCTGTCCAATGGCTTTGCGATAGAACTGGCGCGTCTCCATTTCCATCAGCTCAGCCTGCTTGCGGGCGTCGGAGATTTTTAGCGGGCGGGTCAGCCACATGGGACGACGGCGGATGAAACCCTGCACGTCCTCGCGCCGGATCAGCGGAATGTGCTCTCCGAAGCGAGTGCGGTAGGTTTCGAAGAGAGAGGCCCGGTGTTCGGATTCCTCGGCACCCATGTTGTCGAATAATTGTGCGGTTGCTGGATAGGTCTCGCGCAAACCCTCGGCGAAGTCGGCATAGACGCGTCCATCTTCTTCTTCGAGGGAGATTGCCAGCGCCAGAATCTCGCGCTCCGACAAATCTTTGAATTTTCGTGCCATGCCGATAAGTGTACTGTCTCTGAAATTGGTTGTGATGTTTTCTAGTGTGGTGCGGACTAGAGGTGAGAGATTCGCGCGTAAACTCGGCAAAGAGTGCCGGGTTTGAACTCGGCATATTTTGCCGAATGGCACCTGATCGTGGCTGTTAGAGGTCGGGATAATTTGCAAGTGCTGCAAATGGTGTGTTTGCTGTTTCAGGAGGCGGGAGGTGCGATGGCATGCGGCGTGCATCCTCCTAGTTGAGTGCGGCAGGGCTTTCGTAGTCCGCGAGCTTTGCCGTCCATCTGGGAAACGTATTCGAGCTAACGGCATAGCTTTATTTCACAGCGAGGTACATGAATGTCGATATCTGGTATTCCGAGCAGCATCTTCAGTCCGTCGCAATCTACTTCGGCCAGCAATCCTATCCAACAGCAATTTCAGCAACTTGGGCAATCGTTGCAGACGGGCAATCTTTCCTCGGCGCAATCGGCGTTTGCCACTTTGCAGCAGGAGTTTTCGCAATCGATTTCGAACAGCGGCGCGAGTTCCACGCCTGGCTCGACGGCGGCTGGCTCCAGTGCGATCGCGCAAACCTTCAATCAGCTTGCGTCCGATCTTCAGTCGGGTAACCTGACCGCGGCACAGAAAGATTACTCCAGCATTCAGCAGGATTTCCGGGCGAAGGGCGGTCCGGAAAGGAACCATTTGCACAATCACTATCGCGGCAACACGGGTGGTCTGGGAAGTGAGCCAACCTCGGCAACAGGATCGCCCATTCAGAATACCCTCCTACAGGACTTCAGTCAGGCGAGTCAGGGCGTTTCGTCGACTACGTCGGCAGGTGCGCAGCAGGCTTATGCCACGCTGCAGCAAGCGTTGCAGCAGTTTGCTTTGGGAGGAAATCTAAGCGAACAGGCTAGTGTTCTTTCAGCACAACCGGCAGTTTCGCTGGAGGCTTAGTGACATAGGATCAAGTGCAAGGTCAAAGGCCGCGGGCGAGGCTCGCGCCACATAACCGAGAAGGCATCCGCCGTCAGAAAGCCGGCGGGTGCTTCTAGCGTGATTCAGATCACAGCGTCCTGTCCGTATTCTTCGATATCGTAGTTGTAAGGATATGGACGCATTTTCGATTCTGACTAACCGCAAGCGCGCAATCGTCGCTCTGGTGCATTCTGGCATTTTTCTGGTGATCGCGATCCGCCAGATGATCGGCGCGAGTCCGGCGGCAGGACTATGGGTTAGGCCCGTGTCGACGGTCACTTGGGTTCTGTGTGGGATTTTTACGGTTGTGTCTTCGATTCTGCTGTGGCTGTATCTGATTTCGCGCGGGTGGATGGAGAGAGGCTATTTCGGACTTTGCACGGTGAGCGCCAGCTCAGGGCTGCTTCGAACCGCAGCTGGAGATAAGGCATTTCATGCCGGGATCTATATCCGAGTGGTGATGCTGGTGAGCGCGGTACTGGTGGGCCTTTTGATCATCCGGGTACATTCTCGAGAAGGACCGGCCACGAGCGAAACGACCTGCGCCGAAACTACATAGAATCGCGTAGAACGCCTAGCGCCCTTCTAAGCTCCGTACTCCATCCCTCTGTAACGACAACAAATCAATCCTTGGATACGGCAACGCTTGAAATAGGGCGGACGCAAGGTATTTGTGCGGGCAATCCCGCGCCGTTGTGCGGTCGAAAAGCGGCAACCAGGGCGGCGTATCAAGGCATCTGAGACACAACGTTAGCTCGCCGAGAGGAGTGTCCCCGATGTCTAAAATTCCTCGCATCTTCGTCCTGGCACTGTTGTGCGCCGCTCTGGCCGTCTCTGCTGTTGCCGCAACCTTAACTACCGAAGTCCTCTATGTAAACGAAACTCAATCCGAAGCCAGTTCGCTACTTACATACAACGTGAACTCTGAGACCGCCGTCGCGACGCAAGTTGGGAGCCCGTTAGCCGTTGGCGGCAACAATGTCATTCCGGTGACGATTGACGGCAAGAATTACATTTACGTTTGGGATGGTACGGATGTATGGGTGTATCCGACGAATGCGCAAGGCGAGCCCGCATCAACCTTCTCGCAGGTTCTGGCCTTCAACTTTGCCTATCCCGTGAACACATTTCTGGTCGATCCGGATCATAAGTTTGCGTACGCAGCGGTCACCTGGTTGGATCAGGAGGACAATTCGGATGCGGCGATCAGCCTTTTTACGATCGATCAGTCGAACGGGATGCTGACCGACACGCAGGAGGTTGTCGCGTCTTATTCCAGCTACTATTTTCCTCTCACGAGTTTCAGCTTTGGGTTAGCGGGGAATCGAATGTTCGTTGGCATCCTGGACGACGGTCCTTTCACATGCAATCCCGGGTTTGATTACTACACCGTAAATCAAACAACCGGTGCTCTGGGAAAGATCACTCCGTTGATTGAGGTGAATACCGATTGCGGGGGGACTTCGTCGGTTGCCGTTACTGATCGGCTGATCGGAGTGGAAAACGCCTGTTGCGGCGCTGGAAGCGGCACTCTCCAGATTTTCGAAGAGTCCCATCCTAAGCAGGCTGTAATTACTTGCCAGTCTGCAGACATACCGTTCTGTGGGGACGTGCGTTTGGGCTAAGCTTCGATCCTTTGAGCGATAACATCATCTTTCCGGATGAGGACGCGAATCAGACCGACATCGGGCATATTGACCTTGGAACCTCTGCGATCGTCCCCAGTCCATCGACGCTGCAGGGACTGCCGTCGGTCTATTTCAGTCCGGACGACAAGTTGCTTTATGCGTTGTATCCCTCCAATCGAACGGTGACGCAGACGAACATTCTTGTTAACTCGTTTCACGTCGGCACGGGGATGATCACCGACAGCACGTCGGTTCCGGTGCAGGGTACAGTAACCGTAGCTGCGACGACGTTGAAGAATTAAGGGCAGGGACTGAATGTGCGACAGCATTGACCACTGAGGGCACGAAGGTACACAAAGGGAAAGTTGATAGCGAAACCTTCGTGATCGACCGTGACTTTGGCTCACGGGACGATTGCCACGGCGAGGCTGACTCAGTGAACGGGTAAATTTGCGTTCAAGGTGACGACGCGATTGCGGCCCTCCTTCTTGGCTTGAAACATTCTATCGTCGGCCAGAGCGAAGAGTTCGGATGTAGTTTCTCCGTCTTGGGGGAAACTGGCTAAACCGGCGCTGATCGTCACGTGAACCTTTTGCCCACGCTTGGGTAATTCGAATGAAGTTTGCGCCACTAACTCGCGCACGGATTCCAGCTTCTGCTGGGCAGTCTCAAGTTCGGTCTCGGGAAGGATCACGAAGAATTCCTCTCCACCGTAGCGTCCAGCGGTATCGCTTTGGCGGAAAGATTGGCGAAAGATCTCTCCCAGTTTGCGCAAGACCAGGTCGCCCATGGGATGGCCATAGGTATCGTTCAGGAATTTGAAGCGATCGGCATCGATCACTGCAATGGTTAGCGGAGTGCGATAGCGGCGGGCGCGGCTGAGTTCAATGGAGAAGCGGTCGTCGACATAGCCGCGGTTCAAAAGGCCGGTCAACGGGTCGCTGGTTGCGAGTTGCAGCAGCGTCTGGCTGCGAGCCACTAGCGCGACGCTGAGGGCGGCAGCGATGAGCATAATGATCAATCTTGAGATCTGCGCCGACCATCCGAAGACTCCGTAGTAATAGGGGGAAAAGGTGGCACTGTTGAGATCCCAATGTCTCGAAGTGAAAAAGACGATCCCAAAATACTCGGTACAGGCCAATAAGCCGGCGGTGATGCAGACTCGTTTGTCATAGCGCAGACTGGTGCTTGCGATCGCGAGAAAATAGCCTTCAAAAACAACTTTGCTGTTGACCGCTGTGTGCGGCTCGTTCATGAGCAGAAAGAGCACCAGAGCGCCGCTCACCAGGGTGACGTCAAACGCGCTGCTGGCAAAGCTCAGCCAAGACGGGTTGTACTCGCGCGACAGCAAGAAGTAGACAAGGATGGAAACGACGAAAGTCGTGATGGTAACGCTGAGGCCAACGATGCTTTCTGTTCGATCGACCGGAAAAAAAGCAGTGTTGATGGCTGGAATTAGCAGGAGCAATGTTGCCAGCGACAGTCGCACTTTGGCGACTAGCAATTCGCCCGCTAACCCAGCTCCCGCGAGGACTGGGTCAGGCTTTGACCACAAGGATACCAAGAAAGTCTTCAGGCTGGAATTCATAGCTGGATTTGTAGCGATGCCCCGTTCAGTTCAGCGTTCTAAAACCCAAGCAAAATATCGTGCGGACTCGGGGAAGGAGTCCCTGTGTCAGACAAGCTTTGTCACACAGGATAGAGAAGTCAGATCATCGAAGCAATAGCTTTTCGGAGTCGCTGGCAAACAAAATAACCAGTGGGTGCGATTTCCAGATCTCGTTTCAGACAACGTCGCCGTTCCACCAGGGACGGGCACTTGCAGGGGAAATCTCGACTCTAGCTTTCGGTTGCCTTGACGCCGGCGTCGACTTCGGATTGCCCGAAGACCTGATTGGCTCCCATATGAGCGGGAGCTGGGGCCAGCATTTGCTCTTTGCGATACACCAGGTTACTGGCGTTAAACGTAGCTAGCTCAAATCCATGCCCGTGCGTGATCGCGTCGGTGGGGCAAGCCTCTACGCAATAGCCACAGAAAATACAGCGATTGTAATCAATGTTATAAACCTTGGCGAAACGTTCCGCCCCGGAAACTCGTTTTTCTGCGGTGTTTTCTGCCGCTTCGATATAAATGCAATTTGCCGGGCACGCCGCTGCGCAGAGGAAACAGGCGACACATTTTTCGAGTCCGTTTTCGTCGCGCTGCAAGACGTGCATGCCGCGAAAACGTTCCTGAAACATCGCTCCCTTGGTTGGGCCGGGACCGTCGGGATAATTTTCGACGATGGACGGTTGAAACATTTCCCGCAGGGTGATGCTCATTCCCTGGGCAATCGCTCCGATGTTCTTAATCACGGACATACCTCAACAGTATAGCGGATGCGCTGTTTTTGCGGGGCGGGCTGCTGGATTCGCAGAAAGGGCCGATCGTGATGGAAGGAAGGCGGAAGGCGCAGGTTACCCGCAAAGGCTACCAAGGTTGGGGAGCCTTTCGTGGACGTGGAAATCTGTGGTGAATGCTTGAAACTCTACGGTTGTGCTGGCTCCTTGTGGCGCGACAGAGTGGCGTTGCGGATTCTATGCTTCGGCGCAGTTGGTGTTTAAATATTTTCGCGTTTTTCTTTTTCTTGGTCTGTCTGGTCGTGATTGGCGGATGTTCGCGGCGTGCTCTGGGTCAGCAGCAGTCTCGCACTCCGTCTTCAGTTCGTCACAGGGCGGACGATCACGGTCCCGATCATCGAGATAATTTGAGCTCGAACTGGAACCAGCGGGGACGAAGTGTGCCTTTGGGGGAATCGGCGGCGAATCTTCGGTTCCGTGCCTACCGTCAAAAAATGGCCATGCGAGCCGCGCGTGCGGCATACGCCAATGCGACGGGCGAGAGGCACAATCACGTTTTAAAGGGCTCTGCGTTCGGCTTACCGGAGACTTCAACTCCGTGGGCGTCTGCTGGGCCTGCTCCGCTCGCCTCCGACGCAACGGGCGATGGAGGGCAGGATTACAACTGGGTATCAGGGCGGGCGACCTCGGTTGTCGTGGACCCGGGTGACGCCTCAGGCAACACGGTTCTGTTGGGCGGTGCGTATGGCGGATTGTGGAAGTCGACGAATGCCGGAAGCTTGAATTCAAATCCCGAGGCGGTGACCTGGCAGGCGCTGATCGACGATCAACCTACGCTGGCGGTGGGAGCGATTGCGCTGCAACCTGGCAATAGTAAGGTCATCCTGGTCGGAACGGGAGAAACCAACAGTTCGGGCGATTCCTATTACGGGTTGGGGATCTTGCGTTCTACTGACGGAGGTGTGACATGGACGCAAATCCAGACGGCGAGTACAGGACAATCTTTTCTGGGGGTGGGTTTCAGCAAGATCGCATTTAGCACCGTGCTGCCCAATGTGGTAGTCGCCGCGACGGCCGGGGATAATGGGTTGGATCTCGGTCTGGAGGAGGATGGCAACTCGACGGCGCGAGGGCTCTATTTTTCGCAAGACGCAGGGGTCACGTGGAGTCGCGTCATTCTGTCCGACGGAGCCGTGCCTGCATCGGCCACATCCGTGTTTTACAACCCGAACCAGGGCAACGCGGGGACGTTTTACACCTTTATTCGCCGTCACGGACTTTACTCGTCGACCGATGGACAGCACTTCACGCGGCTGAGCGCCCAACCAACGCCGGGTCTCGCGGCGGGCAACTGCCCGGCCGGTATCAATTCGTCCTCATGCCTGATCTATCGGGGCGAGTTTACGGTGGTTCCGGGCCGCAACGAGATGTACGTGTGGGTTGTCGATGTGCAACCGGACTTGGAGGGGAATCCGGCGGCGGTGGATGAGGGCATATGGTTGTCACTGAACGGCGGGGCTACCTGGAATCCGATTCCCGACAACGGAATTACCAATTGTGGAGATGATGCATTTGGACCAGAAGACAGCGGCTGCGGCGTCGAGCAGGGTTGGTACAACCTGGAACTGGCGGCAATTCCGAATGGGGCGGGAGCTACCGATCTCTATGCCGGAGCGATCAACCTTTATAAGTGCACGCTGACTGGAGGGACCGTTTGCTCGCAGGGTGATTGGATCAATCTGACGCATGTTTATGGGTGCAACCCGCTGGCGGCGCCGGCGCATGTGCATCCTGACCAGCATGGCATTGCGTTCATGGTCGCAAACGGCAAATCGCCGGGATACTTTGCGCACGATGGCGGAATCAGCCGGACTCTCGATGGTTACGCCGATCTGAATAGTGGCAGTTGCTCGGGCAGTAACGGATTCGATAGCCTGAGCCAAAGCTTAGGGTCAATGACGGAGTTTGTTTCGGTCTCAATCCACCCGACCAGCGCCGATATTCTACTGGGAGGGACGCAGGACAACGGGTCTCCGAAGACGAGTACGGCTACCACTAGTAGCACGTGGCAAAATGCGCTGGGCGGCGATGGTGGATTCAATGCCATTAACCCGGTGAATCCGAACGAGTGGTTCGCTTCCAATCCTTACCTCACAATCCTGAAGTGTGAACTCGGAACGGCCTGCAACGACAGCGGATTTGTGGAAGTGGTGAGCCCCGCCAATCTCGGGGGAGATCAAGGTGCGTTCTACACGCCATACATATTGGATCCGCAAAATAGCAGTGAACTTCTGGTGGGAACCTGCCGGGTATGGCGCATCAGCACGAGCGGGACCTCACCGCTCGCGCTCAGCGGAGATTTTGACACGTTAGGGACGGGAGCGTGTACGGGTGGAGAGATCAACCTGGTGAATGCGCTGGCGGCGGGCGGACCGAACGAGGTTCCCAGCAACTCGTCGGTTGTTTACGCCGTCACGAACGGTTATGGGCCGCTCAGCGGGAGCCCGGGCGGTGGGGAAGTGTGGGTGACAACCAACGCCGGTGTCGTCCCAATGGCGAACGTGACGCAGAATGTGAATCCGAATGGTTATGCCATTTCGTCGGTGGCGATTGATGGGTCCGATACCTCGGGCAACACGGCGTACGTCGGGATCATGGGATTCAGCACGACGCAATTTCCAACATCGCATGTTTGGAAGACCGCGACTGCTGGAGTGGGCGCGTGGACCGACTGGACGGGCGCTGGCGCCACGGCGCTGCCGGATGCTCCTGTGAACTCGCTTCTCGTGGATTCGCAAGCAGGACTGGTCTATGCGGGCACTGACGTTGGGGTCTTTGTGAGTTCAACGACTGCACCTCCGAGTTGGACGGAGGTCGGTCCCGCTCCTGGGCCGGGCGTGAGCGGATTCTTACCCAACGCGCCGGTGACGGCGCTGCAGATGTTCCATCCGGACGCAGGTACAAAAACGCTTGTTGCGTCAACTTACGGTCGCGGAATTTGGAACTATGCGATCGCAACCGCGCCGAATTACACGAACGTGATCTCGAATTCACCGCAAACGATTTTTCCGACGCAGACCGCGAGTTTCGACGGAATGCTGACCGCGCAAGGAGGATATGCGAGTTTGGTGAATCTGAGTTGCAGCGGAACAGTTCCCAATACTTGTGCTTTGCAGCCGACGAGCGCCATCCCGACCGCGGCATATACATTGACCGCGGGAGGACTTGTAGGCGATTACGGTTTCAACGCGCACGCGGTAGGAACCGATGGGCAGTCTACTACGCGCGATGCGTCCATTACTTTGCACGTCGTCGATTTCAATCTCACAGCCCCCAGCCCCAACTCGTTGGCCGTAGGCCAGGGCGGAACTTCATCCGCAGCCACGTTTGAAGTCTCTGCCGCGGGCAGTTTTGCTGGCACGGTTACGCTGAGTTGTTCTTCGGGGCTGCCGGCGGGAACGGCGTGCGCCTTTTCGCCATCGAGTTCGGTGAGCCCCACCTCGGCCAGTCCGGTTACAGTGACTGTGACGGTGACGGCGGCCGCCGGAGCTGAAGTAGGAGGGCCAAAGATTGTAACTATTTCGGCAACGACGCCCGGCGCACCCGCGGCCAAAACACAGACATTCAACTTAACGGTGACGGAGGCCGTGGCGGACTTCGCCATCGCTGTTACGGCTAATCCGAATGTCGCTGTGGCGAATCTGACAGTGACATGGAACGGGACGCTGACCGCGGTGAATGGCTACAACGGGAGCGTCGCGTTGACGTGTAATGGCACGCCTCCAGCGACCTGCGTCAACACGCCACCGACGTTAGTACCGACCCCAAGCGGTGCTGCGTTTACAGTGACGCTGGCGAATCCGGTGACCGGAGCATTTAATTTTGTGATTCAGGGAAGCGATGGCTCGATCACTCACACGACACCGACCGAGACACTGACGGTAGGCACCGACGTAGCGTGGAGCAGCTCCGGCAATTCGACAGATACGGTGGCGGCTGGAGAGACGGCAACCTATACGTTTTCGGCAACGCCGGTGGGGGGATCGGCTTTCAGCGCGCCAGTGGGTTTCTCCTGCGGTAATACGACGTTCGTTTGCCAGTTTAGTCCGCCTTCGATCGCGGCTGGAGCGGGCGCGACGACAGTAACCTTAACGATCCCCACGCAGGGCCCGAATCAAAATAGCCAGTCGAGGCGGCGGGTGAGTGTGAAAGGATTGCTTCGCTTGGAAGGCGGTGGGCTAGCAGCTGATCGAGGTGGACTTAACAGACTGCTCGCACTACCTTGGCTATTGGTCGGGGCATGCGTCGGTATTCAAGGAATGAAGTCAACGACGCGGCGTCGCCACTTTCCGATCGCTCTATTGGGTTTCGGTCTCGCAGTCACGATCGAGATTTCGTGCGGTGGAGTGAGCGGTGGGGGCGGCGGCGGTTCTCCGGCGGTGGTTGTCACCGTGGCGCCGGGTATTCCATCGAGCGTGTACGCCAACTTCCCGGGATGGCCGAATCAAACTGCACAGTTTACGGCGACTGTCTCGAACACCAGCAACACGAGTGTGACTTGGGCTGTGGCCCCGGCCAATGGTGGTACGATTGACGCTAACGGCTTGTACACGGCTCCAAACGTCGCGGGCGGACTTCCCACAAGTGTGACGATTACCGCGACTTCTCAGGCCGATCCCACGAAGTCGGGAGCGCGGCAGGAAGCTCTTGAACCCTCGACTTTTCCCGGAACGTATAGCGGCATTCTGGTGACCGCAACGGAGGGATCGTCCGCACATTCTAGTTCCCTTACGTTGGTCGTGCAGTAAATCTCCGACTCACCAACCCGCGAGTTGAATCGAAAAAGTCTGCGTCTTCGCGCGGCGCGGCGTTATCTATTTTCTATGGATCCTACGCCTCGGCCCGCGACGTGGAAGACTCTGTTGGCGTTTGCCATCATTTATTTTGTTTGGGGCTCGACATTTCTGGCGATCCGAGTGGGGGTGCGCGAAGTCCCGCCCTTTCTGTTAGCCAGTATGCGTTTTTTTTCGGCGGGCATCGTGATGTACGGATGGCTGCGCCTGCGAGGGACACCGTCGCCGTCGAGTCGTGAATGGTTCGGCGCTTCGTGTCTCGCCGTGTGTATTTTCGTGATCGACTACGGATTGCTCTTCTGGGCCGAGAAACGCGTGCCTTCAGGGATTGCCGCGGTCATGTTGGCAACGATTCCCGTGTTCATGGCGCTTTCAGAAATTGTGATTCTTCGTACGCAGCAACTGACTCTTCGGCTCGCGGTAGCGCTTCTGATCGGCATTGGAGGCGTTTCTGTTTTGGTGAGCCGCGGACTGAGCCTGGGCGAAGTTCCGATTGATCGAGGGGGCGCTTTTGCATTGGTGGTCGCGGCTATGAGTTGGTCGGTCGCCTCGGCGCTCACGCGTAAGCTGCCATTACCTGCTTCGAAACCGATGAGTGCTGGAGCTCAAATGCTGGCGGGAGGAATAATGCTGGCGGTCTTGGCGGCGGGAACTGGCGAGTTTCGCGGATTTCAGATTGAGGCTGTGTCGCGCACCGCATGGTTCGCCCTCGCCTATTTGATCGTGGCCGGCTCCATCGTTGGCTTTACGGCATACGTGTGGCTCATCCATCATGAATCGCCGACGAAGGTTGGCACGTATGCTTACGTCAATCCAGTTGTTGCAGTCATCGTGGGATTCTTTCTTGGCGGCGAGACCGTTGGCGCGAGGACCGTGCTGGGGACGCTCTTAGTGCTGGCAAGCGTCATTGTGATTACGACCACTCGGGCCAAAAAGACGATCGTGGCGACACCGAGGAATGCTCTACAAGCGGGACTGGCGGAACCATAATTGGGTGGTCTACCAGCAGGGCATCAAAGGCCAACTGTGGCGTTTCCGTTCACACCTTTTTCATCGCCTATTCATACGGCGTTAACCAGCCGGCTCCTAGAACGGCGAATACTAGCCTTTGTAGTATCCAAGGAGGCTAACTTTGCCCGTTCGTCGTTTTCTCCCCCGCGCGCTGTTTGCCGTGGTGCTGGCAGGCCTGTTTACGATGCCAGCCGCGGCGCAAGGAAACAGCAAGATCCAACATGTTCTCCTCATTAGCATTGACGGAATGCACTCGCTGGATTTCGCGAATTGCGCGAAAGGCGTTCCGCTGTATGAAAACCAGACCTATTGCCCACATCTGGCTTCGCTTTCCGCGACTGGAGTGCATTATCTGCAGGCCTTGACGCCGAAGCCTTCTGATTCTTTCCCCGGTCTCGTCGCCCAGATCACGGGCGGAACGCCCCGTACAGCGGGGGTGTATTACGACGTGAGCTACGATCGTGCGCTTTCTCCTCCGGCGAAGACGACGCCTTACGGCATCGTGGGTGGACCCAAACTTTGTCCGAGTGTGATTGGCACCCAGGTTGGATTCGACGAAGAAATTGACCTCAACTACTTGAAACTCGACTCCGGAAAACCGAATGGCAGTTCCGGCATAAACGGAATCAATCCTGACTACCTGCCACGCGATCCGAAGAATAGTTGCGTGCCGGTGTATCCGCACAGCTTCATTCGTGCGAACACGATTTTCAACGTCGTCAAGAATGCTGGAGGTTATACGGCATGGTCGGACAAACATCCCTCGTACGATTTCACGAATGGACCCAGTGGCGACGGCGTGAGTGATTTGTGGTCGCCTGAGATCAATTCGATTCCGGTACCGATCCCATCGGTGCAAGGCTGCAATCCGCTTCCCGACCCTGGCGCGGCACAGCCTAGCAACGCATGGACAGACAGTTTTCAGAACATTCGTTGCTATGACCAATACAAGGTGCAAGCTGTGCTGAACTGGATCGACGGAAGGACGCATGATGGAAGCGCCACGGCTCCGGTGCCGAATGTATTCGGTATGAACTTTCAATCCGTGAGCGTGGGAGAGAAACTGGTCGAGCCTTCTCTGAATCTGACGGGCGGCTACGTGGACGCCACGGGAACTCCAAGTGATTCGTTGTTTGCGGAGATTCAGTACGTGGACGGCGCGATCGGACAGTTCGTCTCGGAGTTAAAAAAGCAGGGACTGTTGGATTCAACGTTGATCATCATCTCGGCGAAGCACGGACAGTCGCCGATTGATCCGAATCGGGTGCTGCGGATTCCCGCAGATGATGCCTCGGACGAACCACCATCGCAGGTGCTATCTCCGAGCGGAGTAGGGCCTGGCCTGCCGGTTGCGCAGGCAGATGAGGACGATGTTTCGCTACTATGGTTGACGGATCAGAGCCAGAACGTCTGCGGCAGTAGCGACATTGAGCACGAATGAAAACTTTTTTGGGCAGGGCGAGATCTTCTCCGGCCCATCCCTCACACTTCAGTTTAGCGATCCGCTCACTGATTCGCGGACGCCGGACATTATTGTGGCTCCGAATGTTGGAGTTATTTACACGGGCGGAAAGAAGAAAGTTGCGGAGCATGGCGGGTTTGCTTACGACGACCGCAATGTCCTGCTGATTGTTTCGAACCCGAAGTACAAGGCTGCAACTTTTGTGGATCAGGTCGAGACGCGTCAGATTGCTCCAACAATCGTCAAGGCGCTGGGACTCGATCCGAATCTGTTGAGCGCGGTTAAGGCGGAGCACACGGAGACTCTGCCCGGATTGCCGTTTACGCAGCCGTAAACGAGGGCTTTACGAAAAAGTCAAAGTAAACCCCACCCAATTGAAGGCGGGTGGGGTTTTTATTTGCAGCCGTCTTTTGAGCTGACGATTGAATTACTTCACGCTGATTTGATCGTGGTCGTAATATTCATAGGCTGACATTGGTTTCGAGCCGCCTTTCTTCCAGATACGGCTTTCGGCGGGAAGTTTGCCCAGTACCTTCGCCATTTCACGGACGTGCATTGCTACGGATCCGCAGCAAGAACCGATGTAGTTGATACCGATTTCTTTGGCCTGTCGAGCGTAGTCTCCCATTTGTTTGCGGGTGAGTTGCAGGGGGTCGAGAGCGTAGGGAAATTCGGGAAGACTGGTGAAATCGGGTTTGTCGGCCGGAGTGGTATAAGCGACGGGCTGGCAGGCGAGATATCCATCGACGGCTTTTCGCATTTGCTCCAGGGGACGAAGAATGTGCTGGGGAGGACGAAGGCAGTTCATGCCGATAATATCGGCTCCAGCGTCGAGGAGGGTCTTGGCGGCTGTGGCTGCGTCAGTGCCCTCCGCCGTTTCGTCTTTGTTCTCGAAACAGATTGTGACCATGACGGGAAGTCCCGTTTTCTTCGCGCGCTCGACACAGAGCAGCGCCTCACCAAGCCAGGAAAATGTCTCCCCGATGATGAAGTCGACTCCTTCTTCGCACTGAACCTTGAGTTGCTCGTCGAAGGTCTGACGAACACGATCGGAGGAGACCGGGCTGTTGGGCTCATACATCCAAGTCAGGCTTAGATTGCCGGCGACGAGGCACTGATCGCCCGCGACTTCTTTGGCCACGCGTACTGCGTTGCGGTTGATGTCTTCCACGCGATCTTCGAGGCCGACCGTGGCTAGCTTGTCGCGGCTGGCGTAAAACGTGAGAGCTTGCAGGACCTCGGCTCCCGCTTCGCGAAATTCGATGTGTAGCTCACGAAGAGCGTCGGGATAGACAATTGCCACCTCCGGCGTAAACGGGCCGGGACGCACCCATCCGCGCTTTTCAAGTTCGAGCAGGTATCCACCGTCGCCTAGGACGGGGCCGGTCTTCAATCTTTCCAGAATTCCTTGCTTTGCCATAATTTGCTCCTGTTGAATTCGCTAAATTCGCAAACAAAAGAACGGACTAATCGTCCTTGTACTCAAACTCGGCTTTGATGGGCTCGCCATCAGCGAATCGCGTCGGGCGAAACGGTGTCATGTCCACGGACTCGGCGTCGCCGTCCAAAATCAGTTGGGACATCACCAAACCGATCGCCGGGGAGATCTTGAACCCCATGCCGGAGAAGCCAGCGCAGAGATATAGGTTGTCGATGCCGGGAACGCGGCCGAGTAAGGGGCGAGAATCGGGAGTTACGTCGTAGATGCCAGTTACTCCCCGCATGACCTCGGCGTTGGCTACTCTTGGAACGCGCCGCGCGGTTCGTTCGATGATTTCCTCGAGATCGGTTTCAGAGGGACGCTGAGGAAAGTGATCCAGATCTACCGGGCGCTTGCCGTAGAAATCGCCGATGAGAAATTTGTCGCTGGCGTCAGAACGAAAATACGTGGAAGTGACGGAGTCGATGCACGCCGCTCCCGGCTTCATGGAAGCTTCGTTTTTTAAAATCGCCACCTGGTGAAATTCGGTTTCGATTGGTGGATCGAATCCCGTAGATTGAAAGAGGGGACGCGTCCACGGGCCCGTCGCGGCGATAACGACGGGCGCGTGAATTTCGCCCTGATCGGTTTCGATGCCACGCATCCGACCTGATTCGATCAGAAAACTGGTCGCCCGCGTCTTCGAAAGATAAGTTGCGCCCGAATCCCGTGCCTGACTCAGGAAGTCGTTTGCCACTACGTTGCCATCGCCATAACCAGAGTCGGGTTCATAGGCGGCTAAGTCTACTTCGTCGACTTGCCAATCCGGTTCGAGTTGTTTCAGTTGCTGGCGGTCGAACAATTCGACGTTTGCGCCTAGCTTTTGCTGCATGGCTACGTTTTGTTTAAGCAGCTCGGTTTCGTGGGGATGAACGATCCGCACGAAACCGGTCTGTCGGAATTCTCCGGGCTCTCCTACGATTTCCCGCCAATGTTGGAACATCTTTAGGCTGATCAGGGCGAGTTGAACCTCTGGCGCAAAGCTGTAGTGCATACGAACCAGCGCTGAGGATCGGCCACTGCCGCCGCTTCCAGCGTGCTCTTTGTCGACTACGACGATGCGTCCGGCGTTGCGGCGGGCGAGATGGAAGGCGATGGATGCTCCCATTACTCCCGCGCCGAGGATGATGAAGTCAGCGGTTTTAGGAAGGCCGTTTGCGCTCACGCTACAGCCCCCTTGAACTTGCCCTTCTTCAGATCGCGCAGGACCTGGTGGGCGCAGTTATGCCCGGGCGCTCCGGTTACTCCACCGCCAGGGTGAGCGCCGGCGCCGCACAAGTAGAGGCCGGCGATCGGAGTACGATACTGCGACCATCCGGCGACGGGGCGATTGAAGAATAACTGCTCGAGGTTGAGGTCGCCGTGGAAAATATTGCCTTCCGTCAGCCCGTAGGTTCGTTCGAGGTCAAGCGGCGTTAGAACCTGACGGGCGACGACGGCGGCTGGAACGTTTGGAGCGTATTCGGCGATCTTTTTCACCACTCGGTCGCCTAGCAGTTCGCGATTCTCGTCCCAGGTGCCTTGACGCAGTTTGTAAGGTACATACTGCACGAAGCAGGTCATGACGTGCTTGCCCGCGGGTGCTAGGGATGGGTCAGCATTGGAGGCGATCACGCAGTCGACCCAGAGTTCTTCGGGGATGCTGCCAAACTTGGCGATGTCGTAGCAGCGTTCGGCGAACTCCAGCGACGGGACCAAGGTGAACAGCGAGCGTTGTTGCGGGTCGTGATTGGCGGGTGTGCCGGTGAAGCAGGGCTCTTCTGCTAGGACCATGTTGATTTTCGCGCAAGGTCCGGCCATTTTGATGCCACGAACGGCGTGGACAAAATCGCCGGGCAAATCGCGCTCAGGAACGAGGCCGAGGAAAGTGCGCTTGGGATCGGCGTTGGAGAGTACGACGCGAGCCCGGATTTCTGTGCCGTCTTCGAGGATTACGGAGCGTACGCGGCCGTCTCGCGATTCGATTTGCTGGACTGCGGCGCGGGTGCGAATTTCGGCGCCGAAGGAAACGGCGGCTTTCGCCATCGCGCTGGTGATGGATCCCATGCCGCCCATGACGTGTCCATAGAATCCCTGCTGGTCGTGATCGCCGCCACTTAGCAAGTGGAAGAGCAGGCCGAGAGCGGTCCCGGGTTGATACGGACCTCCATGCTTGCCGTAGACGTTGTTGGCGAGAAACAGCGTTTTTACCTTTTCGGATTCGTAGTTGCGATCGAGAAATTCGCCGAGACTGCCGGTTAAGAACGAGACTAGTTGCGAAATTTCGGTTGAGGAGATTCTGCGAAAGCGCTTTCCGGCGCGAAACAAGTCTGACCATCCGTCGAGCGATTGCGTTCCCGGTTCGGGCGGGGGTTCGAGAAAAAACGGCTGGAGATAGCGTGCCAGTCTTTTGAGTTGATCGTCGACGCGAACAAACGTTGCGGCATCCTTTGGCGAAATCTTGAGAAGTTCGTCTACAACGCGCCCGCGGTTCGACCACCAGGAGACTAAATGACCGTCGGGGAAGGGAACCTGAAGCGCCGGGTCGCAAGAAACCATGCGGAGTCCATGCTCGGCGAGATGGAGATCGCGGATGACCTCTGGCCGAAGCATACTGGCGATGTAGGAAGTCGTCGATGCGCGGCAATCGCGCGCGATCTCTTCGGTTACGCAGCAGCCGCCTACTATATCGCGGCGTTCTAGAACCAGCGTGGAGTGTCCGGCACGCGCCAGATACGCGGCGGCCGTTAGACCGTTGTGGCCACCGCCGACAATGACGGCGTCATAAGTCGAATTGGCTCGAGTAGGCACGTTGTGACCGTGGGTCAAAATAATAAAAGATATTGGTGGATCAAACTAACGAAACCCCTTGAAAAAAGCCATTGAAAAATGGTTTCGAGGTGCTGTATTGTTCGTTGACCGGAGGTCAATAAAACGTTGGATCGACCGGGAAGGAGTGGGGCCATGGAGGGAATTACCAGCAGTCTGGCAAAACCGACGCAGATGAGGCGGGACAGCAAGCCGCGTCCGCGATCGGAGGCGAAGCGGGGGAGAATAGTGGAGGTGGCGATCCGGCATTTTGCGGAACGCGGCTATAGTGCGGCGCGGGTAGAAGACATTGCGGCACAGTTAGGGATTGCGAAAGGGTCAGTCTTTCAGCATTTCAAAAGCAAGGATGGATTGTTTTTCGAGGCATACAAGAAAGCGGTGCAGTCGTTTCCGAAATACATGCAGGCGCCGGCCGCGGCGCAAGAGCGGGGATTTTTTGAAGTGCTGCGGTACTGGTTGGGACGCACGGAGAACATGGTGCGGGATAACTGGTCATCCTATCGAATTTATCTGGTGGGGAATTACGGTACGGATCTGTCACTGCGGCGGGAGATCAACCGGTTTTTGGTGGCGGAGGATCCGTATGGCTGGCGGGATTTTGTCAGTTTTGGAGTGAAACGAAGCGAGCTACGAGCCGATCTGGATGTGGACATGATCGGCTCGATTCTGGAATGGACCATGGACCGGTTTCAAGACGCGTTGCTTACGGAGGAATTGGATCCGGGACTGTTTCGAAAGTCGGGTCCGGTGCCTGAGGAGAAAGAAGCGCGGATCGAGCAATTCGTGGACTTGTTGCGGAGAGCGATTGGATCGGACAAAGTGCAGATCGGGGGGAAGAAGGCATGAAAAACGGGAAGACGGTAGAGCAGATTCTCGCGAGTTACGACGCAGAGGCGCCGTTAGCCGAAGCCTCCACGATTCCAGCGGATTGGTACGTCGATGGGCGAATTGCGGAACTGGAGCGGCAGACGGTTTTCTCCCGTACGTGGCAAGTGATGGGGAGAATCGACCAGGTGGCGAAGCCGGGAGAATTCGTGACGGCAACCGTTGCAGGAGAACCGTTGGTGGCAGTGCGCGGGAATGACGGGATCCTGCGAGCGTTCTATAACGTTTGCCGGCATCATGCGGCGGCTGTAGTCATGGAGCCGTGTGGGCATGCGTCAATCCTGCATTGTCCTTATCACGGATGGAACTACGGGCTGGATGGTTCACTCAAGGGGATGCCGGAGTTCGACGGTGTGAGGAACTTTGAGCGCCAGGACAATGGCTTGGTTCCGGTAAGGGTCGATACCTGGGAACAATTCGTATTTGTGAATCTGGATGACGACGCTGCCTCTCTGGCGGAATTTCTGGGTGGATTGGCGAAACGCGTAGCTCCACTCGGATTGAGCAAACTGCATTATTTCAGCAGCCAGAGCTATGACATCCAATGTAATTGGAAGGTGTTTGTCGATAATTATCTCGATGGTGGCTACCATGTTCCGCATCTGCACAAGGGGCTCAATTCGGTTCTGGATTACAAGCAGTACACGATCGAGAATGAAGATCGCTACTGTTTGCAGTCGAGTCCCATGGTGAGCTCGGATGAAGATGCGGACACGGGAACGACACGGCGCGGGGATCGGGCCTGGTATTTCTGGTTGCATCCCAATTTTATGTTTAATTGCTATGAAGGTTATTTAGACACGAACCTCGTGATTCCGGTGGACGAGGATCATTGCCGGGTGATCTTTGACTTTTATTTCAGCGATATTAGCGATTCGGCCCGGGCTTATAACGAAGCGAGTGTTGCCGTGGGAAATCGCGTGCAGGGCGAGGATTTAGGTATTTGCGAGGCTGTTCAGCGCGGTCTTAAATCGCGCGCGTATGGAGCGGGGCGGCTCTCGGCGCGGCGGGAGGCTGGAGAACAACTCTTTCACCAGTTGTTGGCGGTGGATTTGAAGAGTGGTTTAGGGCGATTGTCCGTGGCTTGCGATTAGTCACGATGAGAATTTATCGTCGCGTAGCGGTGGTTTGCAGCTGGGCAATTTTCGCGTGGGGAGAGGACTGCTGATAACGGGCGATGCCTTGGTAGAGAGCTTCTGCGATCTGCTGCCGGTAGCTGGCGCTCTGCAGGTTGCGCTCATCCGCTGGACTGCTCACAAAAGAAATCTCAGTAAGAATGGCAGGCATAGTCGTTCCGGTCAGGACCGCGAATGAAGCGTCTTTGATGCCACGGTTGCGGATGTCAGGGCTAGCGGCGGCGAGCGTGCCGTACAAAGAATGTTGTACGCTCAACGCTAAGCGACGGGATTCTTCGATTTTCTCGTGCAACGCTTCCGACGACAGTGAGACAGGGGTGAGTTTGAGCGAGGTTCCATCCTCATGCTTCTCGATCTCGCGCGACCCGGGAGCGGAAAACAAATTTGTGTAATAGGTCTCAACCCCTCGCGCCGCGGCGGAACTGCTGTAGTTCGCGTGGACGGAGACGAAGAGGTCGGCCTGGGCGCGATTGGCCACATCCGCGCGCTGGTCGAGGGGCAAGTAGCTGTCGCCAGTTCGCGTGAACATCACTTCGGAACCGAGGCGAGTTTGCAGAAGTTTGCCGAGACGCTGGGTGACATCGAGCACGAGATCTTTTTCCAGTAATCCCTGCCTCCCTACCGTGCCTAAGTCCCAGCCGCCATGTCCGGCATCGAGCACGATGCGAAACTTACCGGTTCTTGCGGGTGTCGGTTGATCGGACGGTTTCACCGCTAGTGCGGTTTGGGGAATTGCCTTAGCCGGAGCGGGTGCCAGAGTGCGGTTCGACGCCACATGCGACGACGATTTTTCTGTACCGCGCAGTTCAACTACCAAGCGATAGGGGTTCGACTCCATGCTGACGGAAAAATTCGAACCATCCTTTGTGTCGAGGACGATTCGTGTGACGCCGGCGACGGGCTGGGCGATCCGCACGCGCGTCAGGGAAGCATCGCCGACCTCCAGCGTTGTCCCATCCAGCTGGTGAGGCAGTACCGTGTCATGCAGATCGAAATAGATTCGTTCCGGCGACATCAGACGATGAACTTCGTACGGAACCTGATCTTCCATGTCGATCACGACGGTGCTGCCGACGGAAGAGCTCCAGTGGCGGACGCCGGTAACTTTCGGGAGTGCAGCGAGCCGGTCGGCAGAGACGGCAACCAGTGGCGAGTTTTCGGAGTCCTCTTTTCCAGGAACGATGAGGTTATCGGAGACCGCCAGGGCTGAAATTCCAGCCGCCGGCACAGAGGGCGTAGTTACGGATTGCGGCGATAATTTTGCATCGGCCGGTGATAGAAAGTTGTTCGCTGCGAGGTCTCTGGTGATCCCGGGCTTGCTGTGCGTTTGCGTACCCCACCACACGCCGAGAGAAAACAATGCCGCGACGGCCACCAAACCCAGAACCACGCTGACTCCGGGACGAGAACCTCCGGAGGCTGCGATGCGTCGCGGAAACGCTAAGAGGCGAAACGGAATCCGAGAGGAGTTTGGATGATTTTGGAGGTCTTCGGCTTCGGGGGCGAAATCGTCGATCGGGGGTTTGACACTCTCAGACTCGGCCATTTCCCGTTCACGAACTTCTGAATTTCCGATCGCGAAGGTGGAATGAAAGGAAATCTCGGACGGTTCTTCGGCGACGGTCGAGTTCGCCATTTCGGGTACGGCAAGGATAGTTTGATCCGCCTGACGGGCAGCGACGACAGTCGGCGACGGGATATCGAGTGCGGATACCCCGGATGCTGGGGATGAAATCGCGTCTGGAGTGTTTTTTGAGGGCGTGATGACGGAGGGCGCAGCCGGCACCGTATCGACGGCGAGTCCAGAGGCTGGGAGTTCGGAAAGCTCATTGACCGCGCTGTCGGAAGGAGCTACTTCGGAGTCGGCCGGTTTGATCTGCAGCACTTCGGACGCTACATCGGACAGCCAGTGAATACGCCGATCTTGATCTTCGGGCTTGAGAGCGGAAAGGACCAGCTCCGCGAACAGTTCGAAGCAGCGAATATCGTGATCGCTGAAAGCCCAAGGAGTGCTGGACATTGCTTGCAGAACGCCGAGTTGCTGGTGCCGTCCGCGCAACGGAACGAGGACGGTCGAGCGGGCGCCGATCTGTCGAGCCAAGTCGAGCTCAACACGAGCGTCAATATCGCAATCGTCCGAACGAAGAATGCGACCAGAATCCAAGCAATCTTGCAGAATCTCGGAATCGCCGATCAAGCGAATGCCGCGTTCCACGCTGAGCGCTCCAGCAGAAGCCCTGCAAGCAATTTCGGCTCCCGTCACCAGTGCAACCATGATCCCGTCCGCTCCGCCGAGACTTTGTGCGCGGATGCAGATCAGTTGCAACACTTCGTCAAGAATGAACCGCTCGGTCTCAAAGAGGTCCTGATCGCAACGGCCGGTCGCCATCCGGCGATTTCTGATCTGCTCATGGAGGGCGGAGAAAGCAAGCAGGGCCTGGAGCGCCTCTTGACGGGCAATCGATTCGAGGACGAGATTGCCCTCGTGAAGCGTTCCGGCGGTGTCGTCCGTCACCGACGCCGCGCAATCAAATCGGGTTGGATTGGCACTCATGCGGGCAGTCAGCATCTCGAAAGTAGTGGTTAATCGTATCTGGGGCTACTTGGAAGTTCATTGCCGTTTTTGGTTCACGAGCTTTGTTCGACCAGCCTCGCGAAGCGAAAATCGGACGCTAGGCGCCGGATTGATCGCTCCGCCGGCATTTCACAACCAATGCTCCGAAGCTTCAGCGTAATAGTCGTTGGGGCTGTACGGCAATGTCCGTTGGTACATGTCCCAGCGTGAGAGCGCTAATGGGATTCGTTGTTGTGGAAGCGGACGAATCACGACGAGCGCGCCTCTACGACCCTTTGGATTTTGCCCTTCTCCAGCAATCATCCTATGGTTAAGAAGCAGGCTTCAGGAGTTTCTGGAAAGGTGATGACTGACGCGATGCTGGCGCAAAAGTCCCTAAGACCGAGAAAGTTCAGCTGGTGGTGGCCAGGAGTTGTCGCCAGTGGTTTAGCGGGAGTGGCGGTGGCGGCATTTAAAGGATGTTGGCATGGCAAGATGGGCTGGCCAATCGGAATCGATGGGCATTCGTATCAGGTTTGTCTGAACTGCGGCGCCATGCGGTTGTTCGATGAGAACAAGTTTAGTGCCTATGGTCCGTTTCGTTATGATTTGCGCGAATTGGTTGCGTGGGAGAGGTCCAGGCAGGCCAGACGACACGCCGGTGAAGGAAAGCGTCTTGCGTAGCCCAAGCTCAGCCTTGCCGAGGCCGAACGGCTCGCTCAGGCTAATGAGAAGACCGGGACCTTGGCAGTAATCGGGCAGCTGCGGATCGTTTCATGCGCCGACGGGTTGCGCTTGGCTCTTGTACCAGGCGACCGTCTGCCGTAGTCCATCTTCAAAGTTTACGAGAACTTTGTATCCAAGGTGCTTCTGCGCCAGCGTAATATCGGCGAGGGAATGCTTGATGTCTCCGCTGCGCTCGGGAGCGTACTTTACGCTGCCCGTGTAGCCGGTTAATTCCTTCAAAGCCTGGAATGTTTGGTTCAGCGTGATGCGGCGTCCTGTGGCGCAATTGAAGACGCGCGCGGCACATTCCGCGGCTGGCGCCCGGCAAGCGAGCAAATTGGCGGATACCGCATTGTCGATAAAGGTGAAGTCGCGGCTGGTCTCGCCATCGCCAAAAATTGTGGGCTGTTCGCCGCGCAGCATCTGCATGCTGAACTTGGCCAGAACACCGGAATAGGGCGACGAAGGATCCTGGCGCGGTCCGAAAATATTGAAGTAGCGGAGGCAAACCGTTTCGAGCCCATAGCAGCGGAAGAAGGAGACCATATACAACTCGCTGGCGAGTTTGGCCACCGCGTAGGGCGAGATTGGATTGGGATTCATAGCTTCATGCTTGGGAAGCGTCGGGGTATCGCCATAGGCGGAAGACGAAGCGGCGTAGACGACACGCTTCACTTTGGCGTCCCGCGCCGCAACGAGAACGTTCACGGTTCCGTCTATATTCGCGCGGTTACTACCGATCGGATCCAGCACCGACTTTGGCACGGAGGGAATAGCCGCCTGATGGAGGACATAATCGACGCCCGCGCAGGCCTGGTGCATGGCGTCAAGATCGAGAATGTCGGCTTCGCGGAAGTCGATGCGGCTCATGACCGCGGAGAGATTCTCCCGCCGGCCGGTGGCAAGATTGTCGACGCCGCGCACTTGCTCGCCGCGCTCCAATAGAGCGCGTACTAAAGAAGATCCAATAAATCCGGCAGCCCCAGTTACAAGATATTTAGCCATATCAATCAATCATAACGGATGGAGAGGTCACAATTCCTCGTCACGAGAGTAACTTTCGTTCGCTGGCGCCAGCTGCGCCTAAGGCGATCTCAACCTGAGAAACTTTGGAGCATTGCGTCAGCCCGAAGCATTGGCAACGGATGACTGCGATGCGCAAGTTCTTTGTGCAATCCGGCGGAATTCTTCTCGCGAGAGCAGTTGGTTCGTGCGAAAGAATTCTGTGACCTCACGGAGAAAGACTGCGGGCTCAGCCGAAGACACTGCGTCGAAGGTAGTAAGAGTTTCCGTGGGATGAAGCGGGAGCGACCCGCGGTGTCCGGCCAGTGCGTCGATCAGTTGCGTGAGGTGGTGCTGTTCGTCGGGATTGATTTTCGAGAAGTAAATGCCCATCCCGAGAGAAGGATACGAAGTTCGGACCACGCCCTCCACTTCAATTCGTATGCCAAATGATTTCAGCACAAGAATTACTTTTGTGTCGATCGGACAAGTGTTGTTCATTTCCACATAGCATCCATGGAGACTGATATCGGTCAAAGTGCCCCAGATTGGGACGCCAGTTCCACCGACGCGAAACTCGACACTCCCCGAACAACGAATTCTTGGGCTGGCTCGCCGTTCGCTCCAATTGACCGCACTGGAGGTTGAAGGAGGCCGGCCACCGCCCCTCCACTGTGTCTTCGTTGTATCTTCGGCGCCGAGTTCTGTTTTCAAGTGCCGAAGGTCGTTTGAGTCCTCGTTCAAAACTTCGGACGATCGAGCTGATTGCGAACCCGACCGTTTGGGATGATTATGCCGCTCCACGAACGCCTCCGGCGGAATGCTGTTCATTATTTCATCGGAGGGCAGAGGAAGAACTTTACCGCTGAGGTATGAAGGAAATTCTGCGCGCAAGTGTTCCCGGAACGGACTTAGCCCGCGGGGAATTGCGCGAGAGAGGCACGAATCTGCTGCCAGAGCTCCTCTTTGCCCGCTCCCGTCTTTGCCGAAAAAGGCACAATGGGTATGCCGCCATAGGCCTGTCCGAGTGTGCGTATGGCCTGCTGCAACTGGTTGCTCGAGAGGCGGTCGCACTTCGTCGCTACAACCACGTGGGGACGGCCTCGGGATGAAAGGAACTCCAGAAGACGACTGTCGCTGTCTTGTGGAGGAACATTGGAATCGACCAGAGCCAGACAGAGTGCCAGGCTGCCACGTTGGTGGAGGTAGGGATCGACAAAGCGGGCCCAGTCGGCAGAAATTTCGCGGGAGACTTTGGCGTAGCCGTAACCGGGCAGATCGGCGAATAGGGCGTCGGGCTTGGGCTGTCCTGCCCGACGGACTTCATAAAAATTAATACTGCGGGTGCGGCCGGGCGTATTGCTCGTCCGGGCAAGTTTCGTGCCGACTAGCGAGTTGATTACACTCGATTTCCCAACATTCGATCGCCCGAGAAAAGCGATCTCAGGCACGCTCGGAGGAGGAAAGTGCAAGAGGTCGCTCGCCGACAGCAGGAACCGGGCCAGAATCCGCATATCAACAGTTTCCTGTGTTCAGACCGCGTATGGCAAGGGCGGAGTAAAATAAGTTAATCAAGGCCGAGGGGGCGCTTATTTTCGACATGGGCCTCTTTGATCGGATGCAGCCTGTGCCATAGGGACAAGCCGCCAGCGATAATCAATCCGATCAGAACACTGATCAGAAAAAACAAGCGGTAAGCCGGAAGCGCGACTAACAGGAGTGCCACGACTCCGACGGCGACAATAAGCCCCGCCGATCCCTTTAAACTAAATCCGGACCGGCTCATGGATTCGGGTTCCATTTTTTTATTTTATCGCGAGACGAGTGGCATGGAAGGTCGGCGAACGGTGTGCCTTGGGCCGAGGTTTCCGTTCTTGATTGCCTATATACTCGCAAGCGGTTGGTTCAGGTCTCGGCAAAACTACGCGTGGGAGGCAGCAAATGAAAAGGCGAATCGCGTTGAGGCGGTATGCGTATTTCCTGATGGCGCTTGCAATTCTTTGCGAGTCTGCGCTGCTGGCCGCGCAATCTGTTGCGCGACAAGCTTCAGATCCTTCTGCCGCGCTGGGAGACACGCCAACTGACAAGCAGGTCCGCGAAAAGGTCGAAGGTCTGTTGCGCCAGATGACTCTGGAGGAAAAAGTCGCTCAACTGTCCCAGTTGCCCGGCATGGACGTGCCTGAGTTTAAGGAGAATGTGAATAAGAGCGCCGAGGACGTTTTAAAGCACCTGGGGGCTGGTTCTATGCTGTGGGTCTCCGATCCGAAGGAGATCAACCGCCTGCAGCATGTGGCGGTTGAGCAATCGCGGCTGCATATTCCCGTTCTTTTTGGCCTTGATGTGATCCATGGGTACCACACGATTTTTCCTGCGCCAATCGCAATGGCTTCTTCATGGGATCCGAAGATGGTGGAAGAAGCTCAAACGGTAGCTGCGAACGAGGCTCGGGCAGCGGGCATTCACTGGACATTTGCTCCCATGGTCGATATTGCGCGGGACGCGCGCTGGGGACGGATGGTGGAGGGCGCGGGCGAAGATCCTTATCTTGGAGCCGCGATGGCTCGTGCGCAGGTGCAGGGTTTTCAGGGTCGTCGGCAACTGGGAGCGCCCGATCGCGTTCTGGCGTGCGTGAAGCATTTTGCCGGTTATGGAGCGGCCGATGGCGGACGTGACTACGATTCCTCTTACGTTCCCGAAGAAGAAATGTGGAACGTATACCTGCCTCCGTTCAAGGCTGCGTTGGATGCGGGCGTGGGCAGCGTGATGAGCGCTTACATGGATCTGAACGATGTGCCGGCCAGCGGGAATCCGTGGCTACTTCACGAGGTGTTGCGTTCGTCATGGGATTTCAAGGGATTCGTGGTGAGCGACGCCTTCGCGGTCAAGAGCCTAGTCACGCATGGATACGCACGCGATTTGCAAGACGCCGCCCACAAGGCTTTTACCGCAGGCCTGACTATGGATATGGCCAGTGGCACCTACCTCAAGTATCTTCCAATCGAAGTGCAGCAGGGACGCATCTCGGTGCGGCAGATTGATGATGCGGTTCGAACCGTTCTCGAAACGAAAATCCGTATGGGATTGTTTCAGCATCCTTATACGGATGAATCGCGCCTCGATCCGACGCTGAACGATCCCGCGCATCAAGAGATGGCCCGGCGAGCGGTGAAACGCTCGGTGGTACTTTTGCGGAACGAGGGCGGACTCCTGCCGCTGGATAAGTCGGGGAAGACGATTCATTCAATTGCTGTAATCGGGCCCTTGGGGGACACGGAGGTCGATCTGCTTTCGATGTGGGGCGGAGCGGTCAAGGCGGGTGCGACTGTCAGCATTCTGCAGGGCATTGAGGAAAAAGTTGGATCCACAGCACGCGTGGCATTCTCTCACGGGCCTCACCTCCGGCGAAACATTCCTTCGCCATTCGAGAATATCGACTTGCTAAAGGCGCTAAAGGAGCAGCCGGAACAAACTCCCCAGGAAGCGCAGAAGGCGATTGACGAGGCGGTGTCTCTGGCACGGCAGAGCGATGTAGCCGTAGTGGTGTTGGGCGAGATTGATCTGATGAGCGCGGAGTCGGCATCGCGATCGTCGCTCAAACTGTCGAACGGGCAAGAAGAACTTCTGGAGGCGGTGTCCGCGACGGGCAAGCCTGTCGTTCTGGTGCTCGTCAATGGACGGCCGCTAGACATTTCATGGGCCGCCGAACATGTTCCAGCGATTCTGGAAGCGTGGTATCCAGGCAGTCAGGGCGGCAACGGCATTGCTGACATCTTGTTTGGTGATGCGAATCCTTCGGGCCACTTGCCCGTAAGTTGGCCACGCAGTACGGGACAGCTACCGATCTACTACAACCATAACCTCACGCAACTTCCCGAGACTTCGTCCGATTTTAAGTCGCGCTATTGGGATATCCGGAGCACGCCGCTTTATCCCTTCGGCTTCGGCCTGAGTTATACGACGTTCGCTTTTGACAATCTGAAGGTGACTTCGACGGCGCAAATGGGATCGGCGATCGAGGTTTCGGCCGATGTGACAAACACTGGCGGCCGCGCCGGCGATGCCGTCATTCAACTCTACATCCATCAGCGTGCAGGCAGCGCTTCGCGGCCTGTACGGCAATTGAAAGGATTTGAACGGGTTGCACTGGAACCCGGCGCGAACCATACAGTGCACTTCAAGCTGGGGAAAGATGAATTGCAATTCTGGAGCCCGCTGGAGAAGAAATGGGTAGTAGAGCCGGAGCAGTTTGACGTTTGGGTTGGAGATAATTCGAGCGCGGCGATGCATGGAGAGTTCCGGCTAACACAGTGAAGGCATGATCCCCGGTTCAACGATATTCACGCCTTTGCGGTAGACGGTCGTCTAAACACCCCGCCCAACGGGAGCTTGGACGAGGCATCCCAAAGAGTTTGGGGCATGCGTGAGCTATTGGCGAGCCGTCGGAATCTCCGCGCCGGGCGGCGTAGCAATCGGAGCCATGGTCTCGGCTTCCGAGGTCATTTGCGGCAACGGGCCCTCGAGCGCAATGCTCAGCACCTGGTCCATGTTGTCGACGAAATGCAACTTCATGGCGGTGCGCAGGTTCTCGGGGACTTCAGCTACGTCCTTCTCGTTCTCCTGAGGCAGAATGACTTCGAATAATCCGGCGCGATGGGCCGCAAGGAGCTTTTCTTTCAGGCCGCCGATGGGCAGAACTTTGCCGCGGAGCGTGATTTCTCCCGTCATGGCGATATCGCGGCGCACAGGAATCCGGCTGAGTGCGCTGGCCAGCGCAGTAGCGATGGTAATGCCAGCGGAGGGTCCGTCTTTGGGAATAGCACCCTCGGGTACGTGGACGTGAATATCGAAGTTGCGGTAGAAATCGCGGGGCAGTCCGAGACGCGCGGCGCGCGAACGGATGTAGGACATGGCGGCTTGCGCCGATTCCTGCATCACGTCGCCGAGTTTGCCGGTGAGGGTCAGTTTGCCTTTACCGTCGACCACCATGGCTTCTGTACTCAGGATCGAACCGCCCACTTCCGTCCAAGCCAAGCCGGTTACGAGACCGATTTCGCTCTTTTCGTGCGCCAGCGTGTCGCGGAACTTCAGGATGCCAAGGTAGTCGCCAATTTTGTCCGCTTGAATCGCGGCGGAGAAGGTGGCGCCTTCTTTCACGACCTTGCGCGCGACCTTGCGGCAGACATTCCCAATTTCGCGCTCCAGGTTTCTCACACCGGCTTCTCGGGTGTAGCCGCGGATGATTTGCCGGATGGCGTCGTCTGAGAACTGAATGTTGGCGTCGGTCAGTCCTGCTTGGGCCATTTGCTTCTTGACCAGAAACTGCTTGGCGATTTCTACCTTTTCGTGCTCGGTGTAGCCATGCAGACGCAGCACTTCCATGCGATCTTGGAGGGCGGCCGGAATCGTGTGCATCACGTTAGCAGTGGCTACAAAGAATACCTGCGAGAGGTCGTACTCAACGTCGAGGTAGTGGTCGACGAACATAAAATTCTGTTCAGGATCGAGGACTTCAAGCAGTGCGGCCGAAGGGTCGCCACGGAAGTCCATCGACATCTTGTCGACTTCATCGAGCATGAAGACTGGATTCTTGGTTCCGGCCTTCTTCATCATCTGGATGATCTGACCGGGCAGGGCGCCGATGTAGGTGCGGCGGTGGCCTCGAATTTCAGCTTCGTCGCGAACCCCGCCGAGCGACATGCGCACGAATTTGCGGCCGGTGGCCTTGGCGATCGACATGCCGAGCGAAGTCTTGCCGACGCCGGGAGGTCCGACAAAGCAGAGGATTGAACCCTTGGGGTTCTTGACTAATTGGCGGACGGCGAGAAATTCAAGGATGCGCTCTTTGATTTTCTCGAGGCCATAATGATCTTCGTTGAGAACTTTTTCAGCGCGGGAGATGTTGCGGATTTCTTTGGAGCGTTTTTTCCAGGGAACGGCGAGCAGCCAGTCGAGATAGTTGCGCGAAACGGTGGATTCCGCTGACATGGGCGGCATGGCCTCCAGTTTCTTGAGTTCCTGGATGGCCTTGTCTTTGACTTCTTTTGGCATGCCCGCAGCTTCGACTTTCTTCTTAAGTTCGTCGAATTCGCTTTTCTCGCCGCGTCCCAATTCCTTCTGGATGGCCTTAATCTTTTCGTTGAGGTAATACTCTTTTTGCGCCTTCTCCATTTGGCGCTTGACGCGCGACTGGATGGTGCGATCCATGTTGAGCTTTTCGATTTCGACATCGAGCACGTCGCCGATACGGTTCAGGCGCTCGGCGGGATCGAAGATTTCGAGCAGTCCCTGTTTTTCTTCGATCGAGAGTTGCAGGTTGGCGGCGATGGTGTCGGTCAGTTTCGCGGGATCTTCCATGCGCACAGCGGCGATCATGGTTTCGTAGTTCAGCGACTGGCAAAGTTTGACGTATTGCTCAAACATGCCGGTGACGCGTTGCATTCCGGCTTCGATCTGCGCCGTGGTTTCGGTGGCGTAGCGAGCGACGCGCACCGTTGCCTGGAGATAGCCGTCGGTTTCGACGACCTGCAGCGTCTTGCCACGCTCGATGCCTTCAACCAGAACTTTAATATTGCCGTCCGGGAGCTTGAGGCTCTGCACGATGTTGACGATGGTGCCGACTTGGAAAATGTCTCCGGCCTTGGGCTCATCGATGCTCGCGTCGTGCTGGGTGGCGAGAAAAATCTTCTTGTCGCTGGCCAAAGCTTCTTCGAGTGCACGAACGCTGGACTCGCGGCCCACGACGAACGGCGTCATCATGTACGGAAAGATGACCACGTCCCGAATGGGCATCATCGGCAGTTTCTTGCTCTCGAACTTCTCTTTGGGATTCGACAACTTGTTCTCCCGTCTCTGGTCCTATTGGATCGTCGTTGGTCGTTAGCCTCCAGACGTTCGCCGTCTAAGTTCGCGAACGACTAGCGACTGATGACTAACGACTAGTTCAGCTGGCCGCTTTTTCAATCATGGCCAGCGAGACATTGCGTTTTTCCACCATCTCGCGGGTCACTTCGAATTCCTTAACCTTCTTCTGGCTGGGAAGGCTGTACATCAGCTCCAGCATGAGCTCTTCAAGAATCATGCGCAAGCCGCGGGCGCCGACTTTGCGCGCCATGGCCTGCCGTGCGATGGCGCGGTTGGCATCATCGCTGAACTTCAGCCGCACGTTCTCGAATTCAAACAACCTTTGGTATTGTTTCACAATCGCGTTCTTGGGACGCGTCAGAATTTCGACCAGCGCGTTCTCGTCAAGCTGCTGCAGCACTCCCATGACAGGCAGGCGACCGACAAATTCGGGAATAAGACCGAACTTGATGAGATCTTCCGGTTGCGCCTCAGAGACGAGTTCGAAGTTGCGTTTCGATGAGGCAACCGTCTGCTCGGTTTCCTCTTCCGCTCCGGTGCGGAAGCCAAGGGCTTTCTTGCCGATGCGCCGCCCGATAATCTTTTCGAGGCCGACAAAGGCTCCGCCGCAAATAAATAGGATATTCGTGGTATCGACCGGGGTAAATTCCTGGTGTGGATGCTTGCGCCCTCCTTGGGGCGGGACGTTGGCGATGGTTCCTTCCAGGATCTTAAGGAGTGCTTGCTGTACACCCTCGCCCGATACGTCGCGGGTGATCGACGGATTCTCGTCCTTGCGGCCGATTTTATCGATCTCATCTATATAGATGATGCCGGTCTGGGCTCGATTTACGTCACCTTCCGCAGCCTGCAGAAGCTTCAAAATGATGTTTTCGACGTCCTCGCCGACGTATCCGGCTTCGGTCAACGTGGTGGCATCGACAATCGCGAAGGGTACATCAAGCATGCGCGCCAGCGTCTGCGCCAGAAGAGTCTTTCCGGTTCCCGTGGGACCGATGAGCAGGATGTTCGATTTCGTCAGCTCTACGCCATCGCCCCGCTGGCGATTCATATAGATACGCTTGTAATGGTTATAGACGGCGACAGCCAGTTTCTTCTTGGTTTGCTCTTGCCCGATGACGTATTCGTCGAGGAAGGTTTTGACTTCCTGTGGCTTGGGCAGTTGGTTCGGTACCGCAGCCGCCGGGGTGGCAGTGCGGTCGTCTTCGAGGATCGAGTTGCAGACCGCTACGCACTCGTCGCAGATGTACGCCCGGGGATAATCGCTAGGGGAGGAGATCAGTTTCGCCACGGCGTCCTGCGACTTGTGGCAGAACGAACAACGGAGCATCTCTTCCGTACCCGATCTGGTTTTCACTCGGCCTTACTCCTTTTCTGGTGACCTGACCGCGTCTGGCTTGTTGCTCCAGATTTGCTGCGTCTTTCGGACTGCGGCCGGCTCCGTCATCGCCGAGAACTTGCTGGCAGCGATCGTCGCACGCCGGTTTGACGGTTGTCCGCGCGACAAGTCGCGCCTGACAGCCGCCGGCAAACGCCGATCATACCCTCTATCTCGTCTTGTAGATGATATCGTCGATGATTCCGTATTCCTTTGCCTGCTGGGAATTCATGATGAAGTCGCGTTCCACGTCTTTTTCCACTTTATCGAGCTTCTGACCGCTGTGCTTGGCCAGTAACTGATTAGTAATCTCGCGCATGCGCAAAATTTCGCGGGCATGGATGTCGATATCGGTCGCCTGGCCGGAGAGCCCGCCCATCGAAGGCTGATGGATCAGGATGCGCGAGTTGGGCAGCGCCAGACGCTTCTTGGCCTGGCCTGCGGAAAGCAGTAGCGCCGCCATGGACGCCGCCTGCCCGATGCAGATCGTGGTTACGTCGTTCTTCACGTATTGCATCGTGTCGTAGATCGCCATGCCGGCCGTAATCGAGCCGCCGGGAGAATTGATATACAGTTGGATGTCTTTTTCCGGGTCTTCTTGCGCCAAGAACAGCATCTGCGCGATTACCAGGTTGGCAATGTTGTCATCAATCGGTGTGCCAATAAAGATGATGTTATCGCGGAGCAGCCGGGAATAGATGTCGTAGGCCCGTTCGCCCCGGCCTGTCGACTCGATTACCATCGGTACCAGCATTACGTTCACCCTTTCCACACTCCTGCCCTGCAGTCGTTTTTCGCGCTCAGGGGAGGATCGAAATAGTCCGCATCCCTATGTTTATAAGCTATGCAGACTGATGATACAGAAAATCGAGGGTCTTCTCGTTGCGGATTCTTGTTCGGATTCTATCGAGGCCCCCATCCTGTGTCAAACGAGCTCGCACGGCTTCTGAAGTCTGTTTGGATTGCCTGGCCAGCGCTTCGAGTTCGCGATTGAACTCTTCGTCGCTGACCTGAATATTCTCTTCCTCTGCCACTCTTTCGAGGAGCAGAGCAGCTTTTACATCGTGCACCGCCTGGTCATGTTGCCCAACTCGGAGACGGTTCAAATCCATTTTCTTCATCTGTTCGGAGGTTAACCCCTGCGCCGCGAGAGCGCGCAGTCCGCGTTCGATGCGGATGTCGATCTGCTGCTCGATGAGGGACTCGGGAACCTCGAAGTCATTGCGCTGAATCAGTTCGCCCACCAATTTCTCCTTGGCGGTGTGTTCCGCTTCGTGTCGGCGTTCCGCTTCCATCTGCCCGCGAATCGCTTTGCGGACATCATCCACCCCCTGAAACTCGCCCAGAGTCTTGACAAACTCGTCGTTCAGTTCCGGCAGGCTTTTTTGCTTGATCGCCTGCACTTTCACTGTATAGACGAAAGTCTTGCCAGCGAGGCGCTTATCCTGGGTATCCTCGGGATAATTCACGTCGAAGGTGCGCTCATCGCCCGGGTTGGCTCCGCGCAGGTGTTCGGTGAATTCCGGCATGGTCGTCGGACCCGCGATTTCAACCAGCACCTCATCCATGTGAACCGGTTGACCATCGGCCTTGCCTTCTCCGGGTTTTGCTTCCCCGGGCTTGGGATTGCCATCGAGCGAAACCTGTGCGAAATCTCCATCGGCCAGCGCACGACCTTCGACCGGGTTGAACGTGGCGTGGCGCTCGCGGACATCTGCGAGCGCCTTTTCGACATCTTCCTCGGAAACGGCAATCTCGGGCTTGTCGGCGCGGAGTTCCCGGTAGCCTTCGAGTTTGATTTCAGGCAATACCTCAAAAGCGGCTTTGAAGCGTAGTGGTTCGCCATCATGCAGGTGGAGATCGGTTACGCGAGGCTGCGACACAGGATGCAGGCTTAGGCGCTCGGCCTCTTGGCGGAAGAAGCGGGGGATGAGGGCCTCGACCATATCAGTCTTGATTTCTTCGGAAAAGCGCTGGCGAATGATGGAGGCCGGCACGTGGCCACGCCGGAAGCCGGGAATGCGCGCCACCTTTTGGTATTTCTGAATGAGCGACTCGGTCTGCCGGTTCACGTCCGCGACGGGAATCTCGACTTCGATCTCGCGTTTGGTCGCGCTGTCTTTTGGAGTGCTTTCGGTGACGGGGTTATCGGCGCTCGCACTATCTTTGATTTCTGTTGGGCTCACAATTACCTTTCCGATGCGGCAGCGGCAGCGAGGTCGCCACAGAAGTGCTCCGTTGTATGGAGTGTCCGCAACCTTGAGTGTAAAGACTCACGAAGAGCAACGTCAAACGGCGGAGGGAGATATACCCGCCACCAAAGTAACGCGACGACGTTATTTGGTTCAGACGTTCGGAAGAATTCATAATTTGATAATTTGTTTTGAGATCTTGTTGATATGGATTCTCCTCTAACTAAACAGCAAATGACCCTTCCGACCTGGCTCAAGGTTCTGAACGCTGAAGTCGTGAACTGCAAGCGTTGTCCGCGTCTGGTGCTCTATCGTGAGGCGATCGCGCGTGAGAAGCGGCGCGCCTACCGAGAACAGGAATATTGGGGGAAACCCGTTCCCGGATTTGGCGATCCCGGGGCGCGCGTGCTGATCCTTGGACTCGCGCCGGGAGCCCACGGCTCCAATCGCACGGGGCGCCCGTTCACGGGTGACTCATCCGGAGCTTTCATGTATCCCGTATTGCATGAGACCGGGTTTGCACTGCTGCCCACCGCGATCTCGCGGGATGATGGTCAAGTCTTAAGTGGTCTTTATATAACAGCCGCCGCGCGGTGCGTGCCTCCCGAGAACAAGCCGCTGCCCGATGAACTCGCGAATTGCGCGCCGTTTCTGGAGCGCGAACTCGAAGGGTTGAAAAATCTGCGCGTGATTGTGGCACTGGGAAGAATCGGATTCGAGGCGTATCTCAATTACATGCTAAGAAGCAAACAGATCGGTAGCAAGCGGGGATATGAATTCCGTCATGGCGCAGAATACCCGCTCCCGGATGGACGCACCCTTTTGGCGTCGTACCATCCTTCGAATCAGAACACGCAGACGGGAAAGCTAACGAAAGAGATGTTCCAAAAGATATTCAAGCGGGCACGGGAATTGGCCGATGGAGAGGCAGGGCGGATCCCGCGGTGACGGATACCTCTGGGCCGGCATGGGGGAGACGTAGGCCACGGGATGCGCCGCCCCTTGGATCAAGGTCGCAGGTCTTAGGTGTCAGGTGTCAAATACTGTGGGCGGCCGGGGAGTGAGGGGACGAATTTCTCGTTTCCTGGAGTCGGGAGCCGAGATGGCTGAAAAGACGGCCACGACCCCCCAGAAGTCAGGACCAAAGCTCTTCGTGCTGGAGCGGGTGAAACGGGACTGGTGTGGACATTAGCCGGCGACGGCGGCGCGTTCGACGGCGCGGCGACGATGATAGCGTAGCGCGACGTTCATGAAAACGTTGCCGCTTGCAGTGCGGAAACCCATGACCAGTGCTTCCGTGTCTTCGCTGCTTTTGCTGCCTTGTTCTGCGGTAAGAAAGGCTGGTGGCCGAACGTGAAAGTGAAATCCCTGGTCGTTGAGCGTGGTTACGGCGTTGCCGATGATCTGATTGGCAAGTTCACAGACCGCTTCGCGAACCAGGTCTTCGTCAGTTTCGGAGACGGCAATGCCAGCGAGGCGGCTGGCGAGTTGCACTGCGGTTCCCAGATCCACGTCAAAGATAATGCGCCCTTCGATTTCGCCCGTGAGACCCACCTCCGCAGCCACGCCTTTGCGCCGGTACGCCTCTTCATCCATGCTCAGGTTCTCAATGGAGATAGGGGACTGCAGGGCTTGAGCCAGCACGGCGTCGGCCGAGTTGATAAAAGGCTGAATCAGGTCCATCCGCATTGACTAGGCTCCCGCGCCGGCTCCGCGTCCTGTGGTTCCATCGTCGCGCATCACGTATTTGATTACTTCGTAGAGTACTTCCGGCTTTACCGGTTTCTGCACGAAATGACGGGCGCCGCGCTGCAGAGCAGCCACAATGTTTTCCTGATAACCGACCGACGACACCATGACGATGCGGGCGCTCGGATGATCGCGGACAATCTTCTCCGCCGCTTCAATGCCTTCCATCTGCGGCATGGTGATATCCATGAGCACGATGTCGGGTGTCAGCCGCTCGTACTCGCTGATAGCAGAAACTCCGTCGCCAGCCTCGCCGATCACCTGGCCGCCAAAGGTTTCTACCATTCGAGCCAGATTTTTGCGGGCAAATACGGAGTCGTCTACGATCAAATATCGTACCGGCTGTCCGTCTTCGCTCCGCTTTACGGGCACAAAATTTTCCATGGCACTCCTCCCCCAGATATCACTTAATCACGACGTACATGCCTTCGGGTAGATAACTCTAGTTACTTCCGCTGCTGGTCGCTCGCTTGGCGTCGGGCTGATCTCCGCGGCCACGTTCGGGCGCACATTGTGACTGTAAAATTCCGGGCAACTCCTGGAGGTCCGCAACCCGCAGGGCATACCCGCGCTCGATTGCCGCTTTTGGCATGCCGTAGACCACGCAAGTTGACTGACTCTGCGCCACGGTATAGCCCCCCGCTGCCTGGATTTCGCCGAGGCCAGCTGCCCCGTCTTCCCCCATCCCCGTCATCAAAACCGCCATCGCCTGCGGGCCAAATTCTTCGGCGACGCTATGAAATAAGACGTCGACCGAGGGGCGGTGTCCGTTAACCGGTGCCTCGTCCGCCAGCACGACCACATTGCCGAGCGGAAGTTTCTTGACGCGCATGTGTCGGTTTCCGGGACAGATCAAAGCGCGTCCCGCTACCAACAAGTCACCCGATTGCGCTTCCTTGACGCGAATCGGGCAAGTCTCGTCCAAGCGCTTGGCAAAAAGCTCGGTGAAGCCGTCAGGCATGTGCTGGACTACCACGATGCTACCCGAGAAATCGGCCGGCAGTTGCGCGAAGAGATACTGCAGGGCATTCGGGCCGCCGGTGGAAACGCCGAGCGCGACGATGTGGGTGGGCGCGATGGGGCGCAACTTCGGCGGCAACTCGCCGTGGTGAGCGTCGGACGGGAGGAATTGAGTTTGCACGCCCGCACTCTGCGCCGCTGCCCGGATTTTCTTGATCAGTTCGGCGGCTATTTCCGGCATGCGCGCGGAAACATCCTCGGGCTTGGCGACGAAATCAAAGGCTCCCAGCCCCAGCGCTTTGAGCGTGATCGCTGCCCCTGCCGTGCTGTGGGAACTGACGACGATGACCGGTATTCGCCAGCGGCGCATGATTTCTTTCAGAGTGTCGATGCCGTTGAGTCCGGGCATTTCGAGATCGAGAGTGACCACGTCCGGAGACAAGTCCTCGATTTTCTTGAGGGCGAAATTGCCGTCCATCGCCGTGCCCACGACCTCGATGGAGCTATCCTGTTCGAGAATCCTCGGAATCAGCTTGCGCATCAGGGCGGAGTCATCGACCACCAGCACTCGCAAGGGCTTTCTCACGATTGCCCCGCTGCCGAACTCCGCAACTGCATCTCAGCCTTCGCGAGATGCGAAGCGGGAATGGCGTTGGAAAGCAACCCGGTCATCCGCGGGCCGGTTGCGTCGGCCCGCCCGCGCGTGAAGCGCTCGACCAAGCCAATCATGTTCAGGATCAGCACCACACGGCCATCGCCGAGGATTGAAGCTCCGCTCACCAGGTCGGTGGTGATCGACTGATCATCGAGGGCCTTGATCACCAGTTCGTCCTCGCCTTCAAGCCCGTCGACGATGACCCCGAATTTGCGTTCGCCACTGCTGATCACAAGCACGAAGATTTTGCCCCGCGAAGAGTCGGGCCCAATGCCCGGTTTCGTGCCCAACCGCAATAAGGGCAGCACGTCGTTGCGCAATTGCAGAACGTCATAATGCTCAACCTGGTGAATATCGCCTTCCGAAGCGCGGGCGATCTCGGCAACCGCGTTCAGGGGAAGTGCGTACAAGCGCTGCTCTACGCGGAACATCAGGGCGCGGATAATGGCCAGTGTCAGCGGCAGCCGCAGGCGGAAAGTCGTTCCTCGTCGCGGCGCGGTTTCGATCTGCACCGTTCCCTTGAGTCGTGCCACGACACTTTGCACCACATCCAAACCCACACCGCGGCCGGAGAGTTCAGTGATTTCTTCTGCCGTCGAGAACCCGGGTTGCAGAATCAGTTCAAGCGTCTCGTTCTCGGTCAGCCGCGCTGCCTGCTCAGCGGTCAATAATCCTTGCGAGAGGGCGCGGCCCCGTACTTTTTCCGCGTCGATGCCTGCTCCGTCGTCGGTGACTTCGATCACCACCTGGTTGCCTTGGTGATACGCGGCCAGGCGCAACATTCCTCGCGGGCGTTTGCCGGTTTTCGTTCTCTCGATTGCAGTCTCGAGACCATGTCCAATTGCATTGCGCACGAGATGCGTGAGGGGTTCGGCGATGGCGTCCAAAATACTCTTGTCGAGATCGGTTTGGCCGCCGCGCACGCTGAGTTCGACTTCTTTTCCGCATTGTAACGCTACGTCTCGCACAATCCGCGGAAAGCGGCGAAAGAGCTGATCGACCGGCACCATGCGGATCTTCATGACGGAGTGTTGCAGGTCGTTCAGAACCCGCCCTTGAAATGCCATAGCATCGGAGAATTTTCCGCGTAAGCCATCTTTTGGGAAGCGCTGTCCGAATTCGATAATGGTTTGCTGCAGCATCGATTTCGCGAGAATCAATTCTCCAACCAGATTGAGAACGCTGTCGATTCGCTCCGCGTCCACCCGCAAGAGGTTGTCGGAAGCACTCGGAATCGTTGCTGCCACCGCCGCCTCGCCTTCAACGGGCGCATGGCTGAATGGATCGGCAGGAAATCCGGCGGTGGCACCGGAGGCCTTGTCGAGAGCCGAGGCTTCTTCCGCAAAGGAGGAATCGTGGAGCTGAGGCTCCGAGTGTCCGGAGGTCTTACTCGGCAACTGTGCCGCAGGTTTCTTGGAGAGCGCATGGAGAAGTTCCTCGACGTGCATATCCATAACGGTGGCATGGAGCGCGATGGTTGGGATGCTGCACTTTGCCCGGATCTGCTCCGCGGGAACCTCCGAGGCGAGCGCGGCGTCGATCTGAGTAATGGGATCGTGGCTGGCTTCCAGTGGATAAAGAGCCAGAACTTCGCCCAGACCCGAAAGTGCCAACTGGATCATCTGGCGGCCGGCAATGGGCATGGCGCATTGCGGATCGATCTGGACGGCTACGTGGTAGGTGTGTCTGCCGTCTGCCAGAGCCTGGTTGATCGCAAGTTGCTCGTATTCCGACCAAGGAACTTTAATCGCCGCTGCCTTTTTCGCCTTGGCTGCCGAGGTTTTCGCGGTCTGGCCGGCAATTTTCTTTTTACCGGATCGCTGGCTGGCTTTGAGGGTGACCCGCGGATGCGCTAATTTGGCAATATCGGCGCGCAGAGATTGGGCGTTCGGAAGTTTCGTCCCCCGTTGGTAAGCTTCGAGCAAAGCGGCAAAGACGTCGGCTGCCCGCAATGCGATCTCGGGTACAAGAGACGCGGCTGCCGTATCTTCGAGGGCCAGCACGTCCTCAAACTCGTGCGACAGTTCGCTCAGTTCCCGGAATCCGCAGGCGGCAGCGTCACCCTTCAGCGTGTGCACGGTCCGTCGCAGGCTGCGCGAAGTCTCGGCATCTCCGGGCGCTTTCTCGAGCGCCATGGCTTCGTCGTTCAGTTTCTGCACAAGTTCGCCGGCACTTTCAAAAAAAAGCTGGCGAAGTTCGTTCATTCGATCTTCTGGGGGACTGCTCACATCTTCACCTCAACCCGCTGGTACGCCGTGCCGTTGTTGCGATGGACCATCTGAAATTTTTCTGTCAGTCCCAACAGGCTTTCGGCATGGCCGACCAATAGATATCCTTGTGGATTGAGGCAGCGATAAAACTTTTCGACCAACCGCTTTTGCTCGGGTTCATCGAAGTACATCATGACGTTGCGGCAAAAAATTACGTCGTTGCGCTGCGGCAGGTATTCCGTCTTTAGATTGTGAAAGTCGAAGTGCACCATTTCCTTCACATTCTTCTTGATGGCATAGCGCTCGCCAACTTTATCGAAGTAGCGCAGGCGATAGCCGTAGTCGACTCCGGCCATCTGGTGCTCACTGTACGAACCTTCTTGCGCCGTGCGCAGAACGGAGTAATTGATGTCGCTCGCCAGAATCTCGACGCGCCACGGCGCGGGCACAAGAGGTTTGGGAAGCGGCGATTCGTAAGGCAGAGGATTGCGCAAATAATGATAGGAGAGCGCATCGGCCACTTGCATGGCCATGGTGTAGGGCTCCTGGCCGGTAGAACAGCCAGCGCTCCAGATGCGCAAACTGTAATCGCGGCGGTCGCGTTTGCGGCGCAGGAGATCGTCCATGATGTCATTCTGAAACAGGTCGAGTTGCGCTTTGTTGCGAAAGAAGCTGGTTTCGTTGACGGTGAGGTTTTCCAGCAGGCGGGACAATTCCTGTTTGCCCTGCTGGCTGATGAGCAGGCGATAGTAACTATAGAAAGAGTCGAGGCGGCAATCGCGTAAGCGGCGTTGCAGCCGATCCTGCAGGAACGGGGTTCGCCGGTCGTCGAAGTGCATGCCGCACTCCTGATAGACAAGGGCTTGCAGAAGTTTGAGTTCCGCGTCGGTGAGTTCGGGTGTCTCGGCTAGATTCATGTGGGCTAGGCTCTTTTGGCTACTTTCCGGCGGACGCACTCTTCTTGTTTGGAGGCGCTCCAGATCCGGGTACCGCCATCGGCGCCTTGCCACTGCTGGCTGCCGCTGGTTTTTCTGCCGTCGAGTCGCTTCCCAGTTCGCGCGCCGCCAACACCTTGCTGACATCGAGCAGAATGATGAGCCGGCCGTGATATTTGCCGAGACCGGTCACACAGTCCAAACCGCCTTCCCGCATCATGGCGGGGGCTGCTTCGATTTCGCTTTCTGGAATTTTGAGAACCTCCGACGCCGAGTCGACAATCATGCCCGCCAACCGGCCTCGATGCTCGACGACCAGGATCCGACTGCGGCGGTCGAGCGTGGCCGAGGGCTGCCCGAAACGCTTCCGCAGATCTACGACCGAAACAATCTTGCCGCGCAGGTTGATGACGCCTTCGAGATAGTCGGGCGCGTCCGGTACGGCGGTGATTTCCGGGACGCGGACGATCTCGTGAAGCGAAGTGATGGGGACGCCGTAGGTTTCGCGTCCTACCCGAAAGCCAACAATGTGCGTTTCGCGGCTCATGAATGCGACTCCTTCAACGAGTCCCGGCTGCCGTCGATCGGGCGTTGCCCGGCCGGGAAGGGTGGTTGGTGAACCGATCGTTTGAGTGTTCGTTTGAGCGATCGTTCGATCGATCATCCGGACGCAACGCGAAACGGTCCATCGAGTCGAGCAAGCCGCGCGACATCTTCGACATCTGATCGGAGGACGCGGCCAGTTCGGTCGAGCCTGAAGTGGAAGACTGGACCAGTTCGCGCATTCGTTCCATGGCCTGCACGACTGCCTGGGCTCCGGATGCCTGTTCCTCGACAGCTGAGTTGATTTCGTGGGTGATTTCGTTTAAACGGGTGGTGGCGCGGGCGATTTGAGCCGAACCGTGCGACTGCTCGTTGGTCGCGGCGCCAATCTCCTGGGCGAATTTGTAGACCTCGGTGACCACGTTTGAAATCTTGCGCAGTGCGGCGTTCAGTTCCTGCCCCAGATTCAGCCCTTCGTTCACAATGGTCGTGCTCTTTTCCATGTTGTCGACCGCTTTGCGGGATTCCTTCTGGATGCTCTCGATGAGCTCGGAAATTTCCTTGGTCGACTGCGCTGACTTCTCGGCGAGCTTGCGGACTTCATCCGCGACTACGGCGAATCCCAGTCCGTGCTCGCCAGCTCGAGCTGCCTCGATCGCGGCGTTCAGGGCTAGCAGGTTGGTCTGCTCCGCGAGATCATCAATCACTTCGACGATCTTGCCGATATCGTCGGCGCGGCCGCCGAGCGCGTCGATAATTTCGCCGGAGGAGCGAATCGTTGTGTTGATGCGATTAAGGCCATCGGTAGCTTTTTCCATGGTGCCGATGCCGCTGTGCACCTCTTCGCGTGAGCGGTTGGAAATATCGAGCAGAACCTTGGCAGTGTCAGCCACACGCTGGATCGATGTGACCATCTGGTCGATCGAGGCCGAGGTTTCGCTGACGCTCGAAGCTTGCGTCTGGGTGCTCTTTACCATGTTCTGCACGTTGACGCTCATCTCGTGCATCGTGCTGGTGACTTCATCGATAGCCGACGAGGTCTGCAGGCTGTTGCGAGCCGACTCGTCCGAAGCGCTGGCCACTTGTGTTGAAGCGGTCGCTACCTGGGAAGCGGCGTCGCGGACGTGGCGCACCATTCCCCGCAAGCCTTCGACCATGCGGATGAAAGCATTGGCCAGAGTGTCGTTCGCGGAGCGCGGACGAACCTCTACCGACAAATTACCGCCGGCGATTGCTTCCGAAACTCCCGCCATTTCCTTCAAGTACTTAACCATGGAGTCGAAGGTGCGAGCGAGTTGTCCAATTTCATCCTTACCGTGGACGTCAATTGTGTCCTCGAGATCGCCGGACTGGCCGATCTGTTCGGCGACATGAATCAACCGATCCAATGGTCCCGTGATGCCGCTGGCAGTGCGGTAGGCAATGATGATGCCGAGGCCGAGCGCGAACAGGGAGCTGATCACCGCCGCCAGAATCGTTCCGGTTGCAGCCAGTTCATCGGTATGGCGACGTTCGTCGAGGATCTTGCGGTTCTCGCGGTCAACATCGTCGAGAACGTCGCTGGAATGCGAGACCCACGAGTTGGGATCCTTCTGCAGATAGAAAATCTGCAGTTCCGCGACCGTCGCGTTCCCACTGTCCACGGCTCGCCTTTTGTCTACCATCGGATTTGCGAAATCGCTTCCCCAGGACTCCTCTAACGCCTGGACCTTGTCGAGATTGCTTTTCTGTTGTGTCGAATTCGACAGTTCCTCGGCATGGTGCAGAGCATCGGTCAACTGCCGCTCGCCGTCCGTCATCTTTTCCACGTCGCGTGTATCACCGCTCAAAAGATAGTTCTGGAGGTGAAGGCGGTTTTGCATCATCTGAAAACGTACGACCGAGGTTGCTTCCGTCATGTCGATCGATCGTTGGGCCGCGGCCTTGGTTTCATGCTCCCGTTGGACGGCGAGCAGGTTAATCGCCAGCAGCAAGAGCACTGTGGAGAGAATTATGCCGAAACTTAAGTAGAGTTTCTTGCCAATGTTCATGATTCCAACCTTCCTCATCCCATGCTTCACGCCAGTCCGGCTCTACTGAGTCGGGTCGAAACGGAACTCCACAACCCCGGTCGACTCCAGCGGAGCGGCTTCGAAGCGCCATTTTCGAACCGCGTCGAGAGCGGCATTTGCCAGCACCGGGTGGCCCCCAACCAGCTTTGCGTCTTTCACGGTCCCGCTGGGGGTGACCGTGATCAGCACCTTCACGATCCCAGTGATGTTCATGCGCCGCGCCAGATCCGGATAGATCGGTGCGACCTTTGACTTGGGCTTGCGATTGATATCTTCCTGCGCGCCTGCGGGCACACCACCGAATGCGGACCATCCACCTACAAGAAGCAAAACCAGCGCTAACCCGCGCTTTGGGGATCGCATAAGATGACTGTCCTCCCTGATTGCTGAGCTTTGTCCTATATTCGTGTAAGGGTCCTATCACCTGGTACCAAAAGTTCGTGGTCTGAGTTACTTTGGTGACGAACTAGAAGGATCGTTCTGTACCTCTCCGTAGCGAGTTTCCTTACACATGACCTGGCGCAATGGCCCTCTACCCCTCCGCAAAACCAACCGAGAAGATCGCAGAATGAGACCGATGTATCACTTTTGTGCCGTTTCACATGTGGGCACTGCCTCAGCTATTTTCTTGACTCAATTTGAGAACGAAGCGTAGCTTCTAGGAGTAATTCAATTGTTTTCAACCGCTTAGCTTGCGATTGGTGACCACTGAATCCCTCTCTCGGAAACCCGGGTTCCAGCGATCTGTCTCAATCGGATGAGACATTTCAGCGGCTTCTGCTCGAACTCTCCCGTTCGGCTTTGCAAAACACCGATCCCAGCCAGCTGATTCAGGCGTTTTGCACGCTGAGTCGGACGTTCTTCCAGGCTTCGGGTGCTTATTTTTGGAGTCGTTTGGCGGATGGGGAGGTAGTCGGCGCTGAATGCGACGCGGCTGATTCGGGAGCCTTTCGCGGTATCCGCCGCCAGCCGAGCGATGCGTCCATTGCCATGGATGCAGTTCAAAAACGCCGTCCCTTTTTCGTCAATAATCTCGATGCGGCCCGCTATCCGTGGATTGTTTCCTGCGCGGCGCACTCGGCGCTGGCCGCTCCTTTACAGGTTTCGGGAGAGGTGATTGGCGCCATTACGTTCCTTCGGAGCGCGCCGCAAGTCGGTTTTGATGAAAGCGATCTGGCCCGCGCAACGATTATCGCCGCGCAGCTGGGTACGGCCCTCGAAGCTCTTCGGCTCAACCAACTTTCCCGCGAAGAGCGCCGTCGCGCCAGCATTTTGGTCGAAGTCGCGACGGCATTACACGGGTTGCCGGATACGGCATCGGTGGTGGAGAGTATTGCCGACCGTCTTCGCGTATTACTCCACTCTCCAGCGGTGCTGGTCTTCGTGCAGCAGGAGAAACTGTTCCGGTTGCAGGCGGTTTCCACCGGCCACGCCAGACTTGCCGAGACGATTCGGCATCGCTTTGAGCAGAATGATCTGCGTTCGCCGCTCGAGATCGCCACCCGGGCTGTTGCGGCTGGCGAGCGCATCACGGTGAGCATAGACGGGGCTTCTCATTTCGGAGCAGATTCGCCGCCCGGCGTTCTCATCGCCGCTCCCTTTCGCACCTCGCGTTCGCACGGTGCAATCCTGGTCTATCCTCGCCTGGCGCAGCCCTTTACGGGAGAAGACAAGACTCTGATTACCGCCCTTGCGGGATTCGGAGCAGTCGCGATCGCCAACGCTGAGTTATACGGCATGGCCCGCGCGCAAGCCCGTGAACTCCACGAAATTCTCGAGATTTCCTTTGAACTGGGCTCCGCCGGAAAACTCGACGAATTCATGCAAACTTCGGTCGTCCGGGCGGCCAGCTTTCTCGGCTATAAACGGTGCTTCATCGGGCTGCTGGAAGAATCCACGTTCCACATACGCTGGGGAGTGCAGGACGGCATCGCGCGGCCGGTGGACATACCGCTTTATGACGGAGTGGCGACGCGCACGCTTAAGAAGAAGACAGTGTTTGTGGCCGAGGACGCGTCGAAGACTCCTGGTGCGAATCTGGATTTCGTCCGGACTTTCAAGATCGGCCAGTTGCTGGCCGTCCCGTTGCTCGGTTCCCAGGGCGATGTGCTCGGCATGTTTGGAGTGCTCGACCGCATAGAAGCCGGGCCAATCAGCGATGAGGATGTCCGCCGCGCCCGCGCTCTAGCGGCACAGGTTGCGATTGCTCTTGAGCTGACAAGGAACCTCCACCAATCCGAAGAGCACCGCCGCCGAGCGGAGGCTCTAGTCACAATCGCGCTGGAACTGAATACGGTGCTGCATCTCCCGGAATTCATGCGCAACTTCGCGCTGCGCACCGCTGGGCTGCTCGGTGGACGATCGGTGGCTTTGAGCTTGTTTCAGACGGCAGAGAGCGAAACTATTTTGCTTTGCGGCGCTGCCGAAGTCGATGACAAAGCGTTGCTTCGCCGTTTCGGTCAGGCGCTCAGCGGGGCTTTACCAAAGTATCCAACCGATGTTGCATTTGCCCCGGCCACCGACGTATTGGGTAGCGCTCTGGCCTCGAGCCTGGGATGGGGCGATTGCACGATGGTTCGACTGAATGGTTCGGCGGGGGAACTCGTGGGTGTTCTTTGCCTTGCCGACCGAGGCGCGCCTCCGTCCAGTGAAGACCATCAATTGTTGCGAGCGATCGCCGGACATGCCAGCATCGCGCTCGAAAACGCCTGTCTCTTCACCCGCATGCAGCAGGCGAACCGGCACTGGCTCGAGATCTTCGATGCGATCAGCGACTACATTGTCGTTCACGACGAACAAAACAATATTCTGCGCGTCAATCGCTCGCTCGCGAATTTCATCGGACTGGCTCCCGATCAGTTGATTGGTGTCAACATGCGCGCGCTCGACGCTCTGACTACCGCAGCCTCCCCGCACTCTTGCCCCTTCTGCCGCTCGGGCGAGGGCCTCGATGAGTACGTACATCCTGTTCTTGAAAGCACCTACTTGATTTCCACGTCGCGGATTCATGCCGCGAGCAGCACACAGTTGCAAACCGTTCATGTGCTCAAGGACATCACCGACCGGCGCGAAGCCGAGCGCCGCTATCGCGAACTATTCAACAATATTCAGGAAGGGATTTATGTCTCCACACCGCAAGGTCGCTTTGTTGAAGTGAATGATGCTTTGGTCAGGATACTCGGCTATAGCAGCCGGGACGAGGTGCTTCAGCTCGACATTCCCACCCAAGTGTATTTTTCTCCGCAACGACGCCAGGAGTTGATGGAACGGCTCAAAGCCGAAGGCGGTATGCGGAATCAGGAAGAAGTCTTGCGGCGCAAGGACGGCTCGCCCGTTCATGTTTACATGAATTGTTTTGCCATGCGCGACCAGGCGGGAAACATTGTGCAACACCGCGGGTTGATGTTGGACGTGAGCGGGTTGCACCAGTCACAGGCCGAACTGCAAAAGGAACGCGACTTCTCGAGGAAAATTCTGAACCACACTCAGAGCCTGATTCTAGTTACTGATACTGACGGCGTAGTGAGCTACGCGAACCGGCGGTGGGGCGGACTGGGATTCCAGCAGTCCCAGCTTCTGGGGCGTTCGTTAGCCGATCTCTGCGGTTCGACGCGGCGCGCTTCGCTGCGCGAAGTCCTGACGGCAGTCTCCCGAGGACAGCAGATCGACAACTTCGATCTACCGCTATTGCGCGGCGATGGAGTCACAGGACAATTTTCCGTCAACTTCAGTCCTATCAGCGGTGAAGATGGACATGTCACCAGCATCGTGGTGGTGATGACCGACGTCACGGACTCCGCTATGCTGCGGGCCAAGTTGATGCACGCGGAGAAGTTGGCGGCCGTAGGACAACTTGTCTCTGGCGTGGCCCACGAGGTGAACAACCCTCTCACTGCGATCCTCGGATTCACGGACCTACTGATGGAAAATCCCGAGCTCCCGGAAAGCGCCCGACGTGATCTGCGGGTTATTCTGCAGGAGGCGCAACGCACCAAACAGATCGTGCAGAATCTGCTGAGCTTTGCGCGCCAGAATCCGCCGCAGCGCCAACCGGTTCATCTGAACAATATTGTGCAGCGCACCGTGCACCTGCGCTCCTACGACTTCATCAGCCATGGCGTGCAAGTGGTGGAGCGTCTGGATGAGGCTCTGCCCGCGGTAATCGGCGATTCCCACCAGTTACAACAGGTGTTTCTCAATATTTTGAACAACGCATACGATGCCGTGCGCGAGACATCGCGTCCCGCGCGGATCGAAATTATGAGCGCTCGCGTCAGCGACTTTGTGGAGATTTCGTTTCGCGATAACGGGCCCGGGATTCTCGACCCGGGAAAGATTTTCGATCCTTTTTTCACTACCAAGGATGTGGGTAAAGGAACGGGCTTGGGCCTGAGTATTTGTTATGGAATCGTCCACGAACATGGCGGTGAAATTCTCTGTCACAACAATTCCAACTCTGAAGGTGCAACTTTTGTCGTCCGACTCCCGATCGTGTCGGAGACGGCGTCTTTCGGAGCAGTCGCAGGAGTACATCCCAAATGACTCAAACTGGAACTCAGCCTGCTTGTGTACCCGTCTTGTTGATTGAAGATGAGCCGGCCGTTATGGCGCTGGTGCGCGCGGTGCTCGAAGGTCATGGATACACCGTCATTCCCACCGAATCGGGCGCAGAAGCACTGCACTTGCTCGAAAAGCACGATTTTCACGGTGTCATTTCTGATATGCGCACTCCGGGAGGAGTCGATGGCGCTCAGGTGTATGCGTGGATCGCGGCGAATCGTCCGCAACTGGCTTCGCGCCTGGTTTTCATTACGGGTGATATCGCGAACGAGGAGACCGCCGCTACGCTTCAGCGGACAGGCGCTCCATGCGTGGAAAAGCCATTTCGAGTGCACGACTTCATCACCGTGGTCGAAGAGACGCTGGGCAAGGCCATTTCTTCGTGATGCGGATCTGAAAATACGAGATTGATCGCGAGTGTTACGGAGCTCCCGTCGCTAACGACAAGCGACCGAAGTTCGAAAAGCAACGCGAACGGCCAACGATTTTATGACTCAAGACTTTCGTATACGATTGCTCATCGTTGACGATGAACCCACCATCCGCCGCCTTTGCATGACTGTCGGCGAATCACTCGGCTTCTCCTGTCTGGAAGCGGAGAGCGGCGATGCCGCCATTTTGCTACTCGAAGAACAACCGGTGCACATCGTTCTCACCGACATGGTGATGCCGCACATGTCGGGCATCGAATTTCTTGAGCGCGTCAAGCGCGGTCATCCCCGCATTGAAGTCGCCGTCATGACCGGACACGGATCGGTCGAAACGGCCGTCCAGGCGATGAAACTGGGAGCGTACGACTATATTGCCAAGCCTTTTGCGCCGCTCGATGAATTGCGTCTCTTTCTGCGCCGTATGGCCGACAAAATCCGCCTGGTTGAAGAAAACCTGTACCTCCGCGAGCGTTCTGAAACGGAAACTTCGTTACACGGCATCATTGGCAATTCGACTGGAATTCAGAACGTACTGCGGCTGATCTCCCGGCTCAAGGACACGCGCACTCCTGTGCTGATCTCGGGAGAAAGTGGAACGGGGAAGGAGTTGGTGGCGCGTGCGCTGCATTTTCGAGGCTCCTTGGCGAGCCGTCCGTTTGTAGCCGTCGACTGCGGATCATTGGTCCCCACGCTGATCGAGAGCGAGTTATTTGGCTACGAAAAAGGGGCATTTACCGGCGCGCTTCGCTCCAAACAAGGCCTACTGCAATCGGCGGATACGGGCACGATTTTCCTCGACGAAGTGGGGGAGCTTCCGCTCGAGATGCAAGCCAAGATCCTGCGCTTTCTCCAGGAAAAAGAAGTGCGCCCGGTGGGCAGCAATCAAAAAGTCAAAGTGGATGTGCGCATCATGGCGGCCACGAACCGCGATCTCGACTCCGAATACAAGAAGGGTACGTTTCGAAAGGATCTCTTTTTCCGCCTCAACGTGGTCACGATTTCCCTCCCTCCACTGCGCGAACGCCGCTCTGACATCCCGATCTTGGCCGCCTTCTTCCTGGAGCGCCTTGCCCCCGCCCGGGGTGTGCAGGTTTCGAGCGGCGCGATGAAAGCTATGCTCGCTTACGACTGGCCGGGGAACGTGCGCGAACTCGAAAATTGTCTGGAAAGGGCTGTCGCTCTGGGAGATCAACGTGTCATCGATGTTGTCGACTTGCCGCCCTCGATTGCGCATTGCGAAGCGCCAGTCACCATGGCAAACGGAGGCGCAAGGATCGAGTCGTCGGAGTCGTTCGCCCGGGCTACCGATCTCGAAGATATCGAGCGTGCCACCATTGAGCGTGTCTTCTCGCAAGTCAAAGGTGATAAAGCCCTGGCCGGAAGAATGCTGGGGATTAGCCGAGCCACGCTGTACCGCAAGCTCAAACGCTACAGCATCAGGGGACGCGAAGAATCGAATCCGCCTGCAACCTTGCAGTAAGCGCTCCCCGAACAGACAGCTGGGGAGAACACTCGGTCGACAGGGACCAGAGTCTACTAAGTGCTTGTAACCTCTAGCAGTCCCGTTCCGGAATGAGACCCCAGTTTCATTCTGAGATCGGTTCTTTGCGATCGAGGACCAACAATCGGTTCCGGGAATTACCTTTTCTGCTGATTTGCCAATCCTTTGTTCGACTTGTTCGGAGGGTCATGTCCTTCAAGTCTTTGGACTAACCCGTGCACCGCGCTATGCTGAGAAAGCAGATCGGGTTCCACGGCGGCGCTGCGAAGCCGGAAGTAGGAGAGACTCGGTTGCTTAGGTTATTGGAGGTCGAGGTCTAACGTGCCCAACCACGCAATCGCTCGCGCTTTTGAAGAAGACATGGTCAGTCGTTTGGCTCGTTTTTTTCCCGAAGCCACACGCGTGAAAATTCCCATTAAACTCAGCCGCGCTGCCGGTGCTGAAAATGAGAAGGGGAGTGGCCACGGCAAGGGTCAGAATCACGATGATGGCGTGAATGTTTTCTTTCAGAACACGGTCATCGAGTTTGGCACTGCCCACGAAGTCTTGTTCGCGGTAGACCACCCCCTGGAGTTTGCCGATCGCGTTCTCGTCGAAAGTAATGACGGCTCGCTTTGCGCTGAAGCCTCGGTGGTTGCCGTTCAATATCACTCGCAGCGCACAGTGGTTGCCGCTCGCTTTTTAAAAAATGTACCGAATTGGATCGTGAAATCATGACTGCATCTGTTCAGAAACCCGCCGGTCTTTCGCTTGAGGAAAAGGGTATTACTTTAACCGCGCTGCAATCTATTTATGCTGCCCTGGTGCGCGAATTTGTAATCGATGTCGGGGCGTGTCCGGTCGATGAGAGCTTTTCGTCCTCGTCCGAGTCGGTGACGTTGGCCACGGCGTGGTTCGAGCGGGTCGACTCGCAGATACAAGTTCACCAGTTGCGCCAATTTCTGCAAACGACTCCTCTCGCGAACGAGGTCGTCTTGCGGCATCTTCTCGTGCACCACATGCAGAAGACGGCGAAGTCCACGAGCGACCGCGATAAGACAGACTTTCTTCTGGTGCAGTATTTTTCCCTGTGCGCGCCCTCGGGTATGGACGACGTGGACGTTGATCTCGATTACGTCGCCCAAGTGCTCGAGCCGGTGCTCGGTCTCCAGCAGACGACGCTGCCCACATGGCTCAGTTCCCTGGAAGCAATTTTGCAATCGGCCGCCCGCTCTAAACGTCTTAGCGAACTGCTTCACAGTGGCACCCTTGAACAGGGCCGCAAACTCAAGACGCAGAGTGCCGCCCGCTATTTTGAGCCGGCGGCGATGGTTGCTTTCACCCGCTTCAGCTTTATGATCCGGCGGATATTCTTCCGCCTCATGCACGATGACCTCAACGCGATTCAGGACGGCCTGCGCGAATTGGAACGGCGAGGTGTGGCGACTATCGATTGCCGTCGCGCTCAGTTCTCGGCCGAGGAGCCGATCGGACGTTTGCGGATGATCTGCCAATCTTGGAAGGTGATGTTTCACGCCGAATATTCGTCGGGTCAGCCGCTACGCATGTTGGTCGATCTGCGAGCGGCGGTCGATGATGCGCTGCAAAATGGAGCTCGCAAGAATCCTCTGGCTAAGAGCGCTGCGGCTTCTTCCCCGAAGTCCGGCGCGTTAGCAAAGTAAGTGCTCTTTGTTCAGGATGCGCACGTAGGGTTTTGCATACGCGAGTCGCTCGCTACCGATTGACCGTGTGCCGAGATCCACATTCGCCACCGTCCCCAAACGTTAGGAGTCCCGTAAACTCGATGACCAGCCGCCCAACCGTTCAGATTCTAGCGAGCGATCCGGCGTTCGCGCGCCAGATCACGACCCATTGACCCCAGGTACCGGCTCATTCCGACGGTCCGGAATTTGTCATACTCGAAGACGGTTTTACGCGCGGGTTGGAAGGAAGCAACTACGATTTGGCCATTGCCGATGCTTGCTCGATCGAAAAGAAAGACGACAAACGTAAGCTTCCGAACAAGACCCTCAACAAAGGGCTAAGACTCGCGCTGGCCGCGAGTAGTCGACCGGCGCTTGTGGTTCACTCTGATCCGTCACGCGAGTTCTACAACATTCAGGGGCGGTCATTGACCTGCGCTGAGAACGTGGACTTTGGCCCGCGATTGCCGGTCTCTTAGGGCGCGAGATTCTGCGGCGTGAGCAGGCAGAACACTCCTCCCGCACTGCGAACAAGACTCGTGCCGCCGCGGAGAAGCCGTCCTCGGTCGCTACATGGTCGAGATGCGGACGAATATCAACAACGCGCTAACCACCGTTCTGGGGAATGCCGAACTGCTTGAGCAGGAACCCGGCCTGCCGATCTCGGTGCAGTTACACGCCCATGCGATCCGCAGCATGGCCATGCGCCTACACGAAATCTTCTGCCGGTTTTCTTCCCTAGAGAAAGAACCGAGCGCGGGAATCGTAATCTCAATCCGAGAGGGGCGAGCACAGCTTCTGGCAGGTAACGAAGAGAAAACGGGGGTTCAGAAGGCATTCGGGAGAAATTGTGTCCGGCATGCGAACCAGAAAATGGAATTCAAGCCTTAGACTCTTGGGCGTGCTCACCTTTCACAGGCTTCGCGTTTTCAGAATTCTTTCTGGGAAAAGCACTGGAGGGTGATGGATAAGAAACGGATTAACTAATACCCGCGCCTTTGGCAATCTGGGAGGGGTGTAGCGCTTCGCGCACTTTCGCCAGCAGTGCTTGCAGCGTGAACGGTTTTTCAAGCAGGATGATCCCTGGGTTCAGAATTCCTTGTTGCGCGATCAGGTCGCTGGTATAGCCGGACATGTAGAGTACCTTGAGGTTGGGCCACTGTTCGAGCAGTCTTTCCGCTAGCGTTCGCCCGCTCGCTCCCGGCATAACAACGTCGGTGAGCAACAGATCGATCTTTGCGCCGTGTTGTCGAAAGAGTTCCGTGGCAGCGGCAGCGTTGGCAGCTTCCAGAATGGTGTACCCGTGGCTCTCGAGGCAAGTATGAGCTAACTTGCGTAGAGGCGCTTCATCCTCGACCACGAGAATTACCTCCGCGCCGGTCGGCAGGGTAAGGTTTTCGATCGGCAGCAACGCAGGTACAGCGGTCTCGACCCGCGGGAAATAAATTTTAAATGTTGTTCCCTTCGCCGGTTCGCTGTAAATCCCTATGTAGCCGTCGTTCTGTTTCACGATGCCATAGACTGTCGATAGACCCAAACCTGTACCCTTTCCCACTTCCTTGGTGGTGAAGAATGGTTCAAAGATGTGAGATTGGATCTCTTTGTCTATGCCACAACCGTTGTCGCTAAAGCTCAGCATGATGTACCGGCCGGGCTTAGCAAAGGCGATCTGCCATGCGTAGCTTTCGTCGAGTTCGGTTTCCGTAATCTCGATGCACAAAGTCCCGCCGTTAGGCATCGCGTCCCGTGAATTAACCGCCAAGTTCATAAGGATCTGCTCAACCTGTCCGGGATCGATTCGCACGAGCGCGGGCGCGGACTGGCGCTTGAACGAGACCTGGATGTCCTCTCCGATTAACCGGCAGATCATCGTTTCCATCTCGCCGACCACGGCATTGAGATCGAGGACCAAAGGACTGATGACCTGCTTCCGGCTGAACGCAAGCAATTGACGAGTCAGAGCGGTGGCGCGCCGGCTGGCTTTCCCGATCTCGTCTGCGTACTTGCGAAGCGGACCATTGGGCGGAAGCTTCAGCTGTAGCAGTTCGCTGTATCCCGCGATCACGCCGAGCATATTGTTAAAATCGTGCGCAACGCCACCAGCGAGACGTCCCACGGCCTCCATTTTTTGCGCCTGGCGAAGTTGATCTTCCAGCAATCTGCGCTCGGTGACGTCTTCGTTCATCCCCTCGAAGCCAAAAATAGCTCCGTCTTGAAGAATCGCCCGACCGCTGGCCGAAAGCCACATTTTGCTTCCGTCTTTGCGGTAGGCCTGGATCTCGAAGTCATGTGCCACGCCCCCTCGTTTGAGTAACGCCTGAAATTCGTCATGGCGCACGGGATCGACATAAACCTGGCGCCCGATGTCGGTAACCGAAGTCATCAGGTCTTCGGGCGAGTCGTAGCCCAACATTCCTGCCATTGCGGCGTTCACGGTCAGGTACCGTCCCTCCGGAGTGCTCCGAAAAATGCCAATGACGGCGTTCTCGAAAATGCCACGGTAACTCTGCTCGGCCAGTTGAAGCTGCTTTTCCAGCAACCGGCGCTGGCTGATGTCTTCGAAGGTACCTTCGTAGCGGGCAATGATGCCGTCTTGCAAAACCGCGTGCGCATTGGTGGCAACCCATATCTTGCTGCCGTCCTCGCGATAAACTTCGACCTCAAAATTCCGCACAGCCCCCGTTTCTCGCAGCAGGCGTTTGAATTCATCTCGCCGCTGCGGATCAACGTACAGCTGGGTTCGGACGTTGCTGATTTTGTCCGCCATGTCTTCCGGCGAAGCGTAGCCATAGAGAGTCGCCATGGCCAGGTTGGCGGCCAGCAACTTACCGTCGGGCGTTGTCTGGAAAATGCCAACGATCGCTTCCTCGAAAATCTTGCGGTACTTCTGTTCAGCCAGCGTCACCGCTTCCCGCGTGATTCTGCGATCAGTAGTGTCGCGAGTTATCTTTGAAAACCCCTGCAGTTCGCCGTTCTGATTTCGAATCGGAGTGATCACGATGGTGGCCCAAAACCGTGAGCCATCTTTACGTAGCCGCCAGCCCTCGTTTTCGTAATGCCCCTCGGCGAGAGCCGTCTTCATAGCCTTCTCGGGCTCGCCTGCAAGCACATCTTCTGGGAGGTAAAAGCACGAGAAGTGACGGCCGATGATTTCGCTCGCCTCGTATCCTTTGATCCGCTCCGCTCCCTCGTTCCAGGTCATCACTTTGCCGGAAGCGCTGAGCATGAAGATGGCGTAATCCTTTACGCCACCGATGAGTTCGCGATAACGATCTTCGCTCTCCCGCAGTTGCTGTTCTGCCCAGTTTCGGCTGGTAACGTCGTGGACAACCACCAGTTCAGCTTCCCGCCCACGAAACATCAGAGTGTGAGAGCTAATTTCGACGTTGGTCACGATTCCGCTCTTAAGAGTGTGTCTTCGCAACACGAAGTGCTGCAGTCTGGATCGAGCGTTGGTCGCGTCTTCTAACAGACTGGGAACATCTTCCGGCGGGCGAATATCTGTAATCCGCATTTCAAGAAATTCGGAGCGCGAATATCCGAAGCGTTGAACAGCGGCATCGTTGACTTCGAGAAATTTCAGCGTTTTCAGATCGTAGACCCACATCGGTTGCGGGTGGTTTATGAAAAGGATCCGAAAACTGGCATCGTCTTCGCGGAGCCCCACTTCGGGCGAAGGGGCGCTGGACTCGATTGAGCGGTCTTTCCGCTCTCCGGCGAAGTGGTTGGACGGCATAGCGACGATTCGCAGCGTTCGATTCGCTGTCTGTACTCCACACTCAACCGGGCTCGCGCACTTTCGTCGGTCCCCGGATAGTCTCGCCGATATAACAAGGAACTATCACTTCTTCGAGCCGATTACAAGCGCATAGGGATCTCGTTCGTTCAAATCCGGAGAGAGTCAGGCAATTAGTCAAAAGTCTTACAATCTTTGCTCTTATTTTGCGCAGAACTCAGGCCAGTGTGCAGAATGTGGACAGGATAAGTTACTTAATCTTTCCCAACCGTTCGGGTTAACCGACAGCTCTAAGCGAAGAGAAATTCTTTCGTCCGGAGTTCCTTGATCGTATCGCGCAACTTTGCCGCCTTCTCGAACTCAAACCGTTTTGCCGCTTCGCGCATATCGCTCTCGAGTTTCGCGATGTAAGCGTCCAGTTCTTCCTGCGATTTAATCTCGGGAATCCCGTCTGCCGAAATGTCGGTCAAGTCGGCGTAGTCGGCGCCCACGATGCCGGCGAGTGTCATGTCTAGCGGCCTGCTAATGGATTCGGGGGTGATCCCGTGTTCGTGGTTATAAGCTTCCTGAATCGCGCGGCGGCGATTCGTCTCATCCAGCGCTTTCTTCATCGAGTCGGTCATGCGGTCCGCATAGAGAATGGCCCGCCCGTTCAAATTGCGCGCACATCGTCCTATGGTTTGAATCAGAGATCCGGCCGAGCGCAGAAAACCTTCTTTATCCGCGTCGAGAATTGCAACCAACGAGACCTCAGGTAAATCGAGACCTTCGCGCAGAAGGTTGATGCCGATTAAGACATCGAATTCGCCTTTTCGTAGATCACGGAGGATCTTGACCCGCTCCAGCGTTTCGATCTCCGAGTGCATGTACCGGCACTTGACCCCCACTTCGCTGTAGTACTCAGCCAGGTCTTCGGACATGCGCTTGGTCAAAGTAGTAACCAGCACGCGCTCATTGCGGGATACCCGGTCGCGGATCATATGCAGCAGATCATCAATCTGACCCTTAACGGGGCGTATCTCTACCGGCGGATCGATCAAACCCGTGGGACGAATAATCTGCTCTACTACGACTCCTGCCGACTTGGTAAGTTCGTAAGGCCCGGGGGTAGCCGAGACATAAACAATCTGGTTGGTGCGGTGTTCGAACTCCTCAAACGTCAGCGGACGATTATCGAGCGCGGAAGGCATCCGAAAGCCGTACTCAACTAAAGTTTGCTTGCGCGAGCGGTCGCCGTGATACATGCCGTGGAGTTGCGGCACCGTTTGGTGGGACTCGTCGATGAACATCAGAAAATCGCGAGGAAAATAATCCAGCAAAGTCGGCGGGGGCTCCCCGGGCATCCGTCCCGTAAAATGCCGCGAGTAGTTCTCAATCCCATGGCAGTAGCCCATGGCCTTGATCATCTCGAGGTCATACATCACACGCTGATGGATTCGCTGCGACTCGACCAGCCGTCCTTGTTTTTCCAATTCCGCTTCCCACCATGCCAGCTCAGCCTTGATCGAAGCAACCGCCGTTGCACGCGTCTCCTCTTTCATCACGTAATGGGTCTTGGGATAGATCGGCAGCCGCACATACTTCTGCTTCACGGTGCCGAAGAGCGGATCAATTTGAGTCAACGATTCCACGTCGTCGCCAAACATCTCGATGCGGTAGGCGTTGTCGTCGTAGGTAGGGAAGACTTCGATCACATCTCCGCGAACCCGAAAGGTTCCGCGGCGAAAGTCTCCTTCCGTTCGCTCGTAAAGAATGTCGACCAGTTTGCGCGTGATGTCGGCGCGCTTGATCTTCTGTCCCTTTTCAAGGAACAGCATCATACCGTAATAGGCCTCGGGAGATCCCAACCCGTAAATGCAGCTGACCGAGGAAACGATCAAGACGTTGCGCCGCTCGAATAACGAACGAGTCGCCGACAGGCGCAGCTTGTCGAGTTCGTCGTTGATGGTGGACTCTTTTTCGATATACAGGTCCGCGGCAGGCACGTATGCCTCCGGCTGATAGAAGTCGTAGTAGGAAACGAAGTATTCCACAGCATTGTGCGGAAAGAAGTTCTTGAACTCGTGGTAGAGCTGGGCGGCCAGCGTTTTGTTGTGGGCCATTACCAGCGCCGGACGGTTCACCGACTCGATAATCTTGGCGGCCGTGAATGTCTTCCCTGAGCCCGTAACTCCGAGGAGAACCTGGTGCTGCTCCCGGTCGAAAACGCCTCGGGTAAGGGCTTCTATGGCTTGTCCCTGGTCGCCTTGGGGTTTATAGGTGCTGACGAGCTTGAAATCCACAGATCAATTATATGGGAGCGGAAGGGGTAGGGTCGGGATGCACTTCTGTGTAAATATGTGCTTTGGGAGGCCGACACTGGGAAGTTTGTACTAAGCAATTCACCTTAGACCTTGAGCAAAATCACTGTACGATGGGCCCTTAGATTACGATCGTAAACACCGCTTTTTAAGGCAAAAGGCTGGTAAATATGCGTTTTAACAGTTAGTTAACATGAAAACCAGGAATTTGGCCGCGTGAATGCAAAACAACGGTGAAAGACCTAAATCAGATGTGCCGAGGGGGCAGGTTGAGCGTCGCCAGCCGGGCCGCGTACATCGGTAAGGTGCAGTGATTTTTATATGGAAGAGAAATTCGAACAAGTAGGACCTCGCGAGCGACAGATTATCAACTTGTTGCTGCAAGGATGTGACAACTCCGAAATTGCTCACGATCTCAACATCGCTGAGCGCACAGTAAAGGCTCATTTCAACCGTTTGTTTTTGCGGTTTGGAATCAAGGGCGGCATCAAGCGGGTGAAACTCGCGACTTTGCTCTATAGGAGACAGCTATGGCAGGAGAGACAACAGCCCACCGCGGGCCCAGCGAACGCGAGCAACTGATTATTCAACGTGTTGCCGAGGGCTGCAAGAACCGCGAGATCGCGGATTCCCTAGGGACCACCGAACACGTGATAAAGAATTATCTGCGTTTGATCTACGACAAACTAGGCTTGTGGAACCGCGTCGAACTGGCGTTATGGTATGAGGCGCGCCAGAACGAGCACGTTTATCACGCCTAGTGTCCCCGACCGCTTTGTAAATCCGGATTTGCCATCCTGGCGGCTCGCTTTCGGAGGCGCCAGGATGGCATTCCTCAAAGCCCCACTTTCCGAGTGACCTTCTTTCTTTCAACTTCGGGTCAACCGATCGACTAATTGCCGGTGTTGCGGATAGAGTTGTCCAAGTTCATCCCGCTTCGCCAATTCGAAATCCTCAAAGTCGAAACCGGGCGCGACTGTGCAGCCGACGAGCGCGAACGTGTCCTCTCGTTTCTCGTGAAACGCTTCTTCCAGATCCGACGCAAACCAGCAACCTGCTTTTACGGCCGCCTGGAATGTTTGTCCAGCCTCTGGGTCGCTACCAAGGGTGATCTGCGAGTAGTTGCCTTCTGCGTCGATCACATGCACCCGCACTGGATCTCCGGCATAGTGGTGCCATAGTTCATCGGATTGCAGGCGATGAAATGCGGAGAAATCATCGCTTCCCAAAAGAAAATAAATCGCGGTCGAGGCGGCACGCGTGCCTTTGAACTTCTCGGGCAAGATCTGTTCAGGCAGTAACAAGTCGGCTCGATAGCTCTGGCGATACCACCCGCCTTCGGGGTGCGATTCCAGACCGAGGTGTTCGATCCAATACTGTGCGTTTCTGATCATGACCTATACGAGTCTAGCGGGGGCGATCTCGATCGCCACTTAATATTTATGAGACCGAAGCCAGGAAAGAGAGAAGACGTCACGTCAATTCTGCCTCGAGAGACAAACAGGACGAAAATCCGCATTCTATGCAGGAGATTTGGCGGAGTTTGCCCGGCCGCCCGGCAGAAGCATTTGGAATTGCTCAAGCGGCACAGGTGCGCTGACGAGAAAGCCCTGGAAGGTGTGACACCCGATGCGGGCAAGATAACTGCGCTGGCCCTCCGTTTCAACACCCTCGGCGATCACCGATAAACCCATGGCGCGGCTCAAAGAGATGATGGTTTGCGCAATGGCCCCGCTGCTCGCATCGACAAGAATGTCTTTCACGAACGCTTGGTCGATCTTCAATTGGTCCAGTGGCAGCCGTCGCAGGTAGGCTAGTGAAGAGTAGCCGGTGCCGAAATCGTCCAGAGAGAAGCTGAGCCCACGGGCCTTCAGAACGGTCATCTTGCCGATAACGTCGTCGACATCGTCTACCAACATGCTTTCGGTGAGTTCGAGCTTAAGCTTCTGCGGAGGTGCGCCGGTTCGATCCAGGGTAGAGAGGACGATTTGCGTGAATTCCGGATTGAGCAATTGACGAGCGCTGATGTTCACAGCAATCGTGAGCTGGCTGGTGGTTTTTTGAAGGGCCCAGATCGCAAGCTGCTTGCACGCTTCGGAGAGCACCCAATCGCCCAGAGGTAAGATCAAGCCGGTCTCCTCGGCCATGGGAATAAACTCGCCAGGGGATAAAAAGCCTCTGGTACGGTGGTTCCATCGTACGAGCGCCTCGGCGCCAATCACGCGGCCGCGTTCTACCTGGGGTTGATAGTAGAGGACGAAATCGTCTCCCTTCAGCGCCTGGCGGAGGTCTTCTTCCATCGCAGCGCGGGCGTTCACCGCCGCCTGCAGAGCGGGTGCGAAGAAGCGTATGGTGTTGCGGCCCGCCGCTTTGGCCTGATACATGGCAATGTCGGCCTGCTGCAAAACCTCGTTCGTGTTATCTTGCGGATCCCCAAAAATCGTAATGCCGATACTGGAACCGCTGCGGCACTCGCGACCTGCCAGCAGGAACGGTTGAGAGATGCCGTCAATAATTTTTTCCGCGACGGCTCTCGCGTGCGTCGCCGCGTCTTCCGCCGCTTCGCTGAGGTCCTGCAATAAAATCACGAACTCGTCCCCGCCCAGGCGCGCGACGGTATCAGCTTCACGAATCCGCGCGCCAATGCGCCGGGCGACTTCCTGCAAGAGAAGATCCCCAACATGATGCCCGAGCGTGTCGTTCAGCGTCTTGAAATCGTCGAGGTCGACGAACAGCAGAGCTCGTTTACGATGGCTCCGAACCCCGGTGGCGAGGGTTTGCCGCAACCGGTCTAGTAGAAGGCGACGGTTGGGCAAGCCGGTTAGTGGATCGAAAAATGCGAGATTGCGAATCTCATCGTGCGCGATTTTAAGTTGCTCGAGTTCTCGCTCCCGTCGTCGCACACCGCTCGTCCGCACCTGGATCACGGCCCAGGCCAGAAGTGCTAGTACGAGTCCACAGACGCTGAAAAACCACCATGACGCAAACCACGGCGTCAGGATTCGAAAGGCGAATTCAGCTTTATTTGGGCTCCACTGTCCGTCGCCGTCTTGCGCTTCGATCTCAAGCCGGTACTTTCCAGGCGACAATTCCGCAAACTGCAGTTCTCTTTGCGTGGTGTCGGTCCACGGAGAGTTCGTTCCCACGAGCCGATAGCGGAAGAGCACGCCGTTTTCTCCGGGAGCATTCAACGCGGAATATCTGGCGACGAGAGAGTTCGCACGGATCGTGGAGGATGGATTCGCCTGTCCCGATACGTCCCTCTGCCCCATGATGAGCTTGGTAAAAACTACTTTGATGGGCGTGACCGCGCCGATGTGCGGAAGCGGCTTGAAACGTGACAGTCCGCCGCTGGTTCCGATCCAGACTGCGCCGTTCGGTTCCTCGGCGAAGGCATTCAGGTTGCAGTCGTTCCAAGCCAACCCGTCGCTCATATCGTAATGGCTCCAACGCGAGCCATCCCATGTGTCTACACCACGTTCCGTGCCTACCCACAGGAGGCCCGACGCATCCGGTTCCAGAAAATACACCAATCCGACGGTGCCGGCGCGTTGGACGCCTTTCTCAACGGCTAATTTGCCATCGTTCATCCGGACGCGATCGATGCCACCCCCGAAACGATAACCGACCCAAATCGTGCCGTTGGCACTGGTGCCTAGAGCAAGTACTTCCTGGTTGCTCAAACCGTCGGCGCGGGTAAACGTCCTCCAACGCCGGTTTGAATAAGAAAAAAGCCCCCCGCTGCCCCCTGCCCAGATGGTGCCGTCGCTGCCTTGCGCAATCGCCCACATTTGTTTCGGAGGCAATTCGCTGACGCGAGAAAACTTACGATAGGGAGGGCGAGCGAGAAAGAGTCCGGTCTCGGTTGCAGCCCACAATCGGTGGTTGTGATCGAAGCGCAAGGTGTACGGTGATTTGCCCAAGAGGCCTTGCGCCTCTCCAATTGGTTCTATGGCTCCAGTCTGGACATGGAGGCGGGCGGCACCGTGCGCCTCTGTTCCCACCCAGAGGTCCCCCTCGGGTCCGATGCGAACGCTGTGCACGGGAAAGCTATCCAAACCTGCAACTCTCTTCCAACGGATGCCGTCCTGCACCCGGGTTCCACGCAGCAATCCTGCCTCGGTACCAATCCAAAGAGTCCCGTCGGGCTGGGGCTGAATCTCGTACACGATGTCGCTCGCCAGACCGCTGACTGCGGAATAGTTCACCCATTCTCGGTATCCGCGCCACTGCACCAGTCCCCGACCAGCCAGCCCGATCCACAGCGAGTGCTGCCGGTCTTCGAAAGCGGCATAGACGGCACCGCGAAGGCCTGACGACTGATCTATTTTTTGCCAGCCTTTTCCGTTCCGGATCAATAAGCCGTTTGGGGAAGGAAGGAGAACTCGTCCGTCCAAATCGATGCCAGGCACTCCCATCGCGCTGCCAGGAATCGGGGCATCAGGCCGCCGGAATTCGTTTCGACCAACAGGTAAAACAAATACTCCGGCGTTCCGAACTCGGACCCAGAGGTTGCCCTCGCGATCTTTCCGAATTACCATCACCGCTCGCGCTGGAAGTCGGCTTTCCCCACCGAACACTTGCGTTCCCTCTCGGTTTTTGCGGCAGAGTTCGTTTCCACACCCGAACCAGAGGAGATCGCCGTCGACTAGAATGCCGTCAACGCCCCGACCAGAGGTTCCGGTCGTTTGCGGGAAGGTGCGCATGGCGAATTCACTATGTCCGGGCTGAACCTCGAGCTCGACTAAACCATCGTCGGTGCCCAGGAAAGTGTGGCCCTTTCCATCCGACTGAATGCCCTGAGCCCAGCTGACCGTTTTGAAAGTGGCAGAGACTTTTTCGAAGCGATTGCCCACCAGGTGGTAGAGGCCGAAAGTGCCACCGGTCAAAAGAGAACCATCGGGAGCTTCGCCAAATGCGGCACCCGAAGTGGGCGGAATTCCCTCGCTCGGTCCGAAGGCTTCAAAGCGTTCCCCGTCGTAGCGGAAGATTCCGTTCTCGGTGCTTACCCAGACGAAGCCGAGCCGGTCTTGGTAGACTTGCCGGACCGCGAGGTTGTTAAGACCATCTGCATTCCCGAAGGTGCGTAGGCTGTACTCTTGTGCGCAAACACCTGCTGACAGCAGTAGCAGGAGGGGCAGAGCGCGCGCAATCGGTCCACAGGCCACTGCTGAATGATATCGGCCATCCCGTTGTATTTCTTCAACTTAATAGTGCGATCTTCACGGTGGTAATGCCGGCCGAAAATCGGACACCAAGGCGGATTTCGAGCCTATGGGACAGCCGAAGTTCGGCTCGTATCTTCAGCCCGTGGAAAGATTATCCGGTTGCGCGGAAGAAATTCCGATCCAAGCCCTGAAATCGATCCTCAGGCACTGTTTTTTCCTCCGACCGTTACTGAGACGGAGTTACGGACTTCAGATAGGCAACCACCGCCTCGGCGTCGGCGTGGTTCATCCGGAATTGGGGCATCGGGGAGCGTAAATAGGTGCCCGTCGTCCACAGACCCGTGGTGAGCAACTTAACCATGTCAGCGTCGTTTGCTGGCATCGTGCCTCCGATACGAGGCACACTGATAGGCCAGTTCGAGTCAGGACGAGAGGGCTGATACGGGATCGGCGTCCCCTGTAGCCAGCGAGAGCGGTCGAGATTGCCGTTCGCATCGCGCGGAGTATGGCATTGCCCGCACATGGCTACACCTTCGACAAGATATTTTCCGCGCGCTACGTCGGCTGCGGAGACGGACCCTTCACGGGAATGCTGCGCGAGGGCGGTTGTGTTGCTGGCACTCTTTGTATTCATGGTCTGGCTGTGAATCGAAACCGCGCCTGCGGCAAAGAGCCCAAGAGCCAGAGCTGGAGCGATGGCGAAGAAAGATTGTCGACGGAGGGAACGTCGTTTATGGGTTCTGTTTGAGGACATTGAATCGCCACCTTTTTGTAGTTTGGCCACAATCGCGCAGACGCGCTATCCAGAGGTTATTGTATCGCTTAAGATCAAAGTCAAGCGTTTATTGGCTTGGCGCTATCGCCGGTTCAAGCTGCTCGGTACCTGCGGCCGCCGGCTTATGCACGCTTTAGCTGTTTATTGACGCGCGATAATCTCGATTGCTCAGTGGACCGGCCGATACTGTCCGTCACTCGCAGGCGGTTCGTCCGGCTGGATCGAAACGATCCACCTGCGCTTCCCGCTGCGTGCTGAAGTGTCCGTCGGCGGCCTTGCCGTACTGTTCTTCGCCGGGGCAGTAATAGAGAGCGCTGTGCGGGTCGATCCAAACCTGGACGGAGGGATCCCCCTGGAAGTGGATGGAGGGCGCAGAAGTCTCGGCGATCCCTAGTTTTACAAGCGCACGATCCCAGAGGCCGAGTTTGGACCGACTCGGTGCGGTCCCGGCCGGCCACAAGAGGGCGAACCCAGCGATGAGCACTGCGAGCCCGAGGTAAAGGTTAGCTCGGTTGAAGCGCAAGGTTACGCGCAGGGCCGCAAAATGTTGTAACAAAGATCGTGGAGGAAGAGGTTGCGCGTCGGGTTCCGCGCCGTTCGTGTCGTCGGAAACGGATCCGGCCGGAATGCCGAGTTTCTCAGGCGCTTCCACGGCCAACTCTTCGGTTAGAGCCGATTCGAAAATTCTCCCGTCGAGAAGACGGAAATTCTTATCTTCAGAGAAGGACGAAAACGAAGAGACAGTCTGGATCGAATCCGAGAGAACCTCTGGAGCGCGGTTGTTGCGCGCAAGTTGATTAACCGCTGCGTCTATGGTCGCCCCTGTCGAATTGTCTTGGCTCGCCCGGTTTCGCGGATGGCTGTTGCGAATGTCCATCGTTGGCGAAATTGCCACATTCTTCTGCGTTGCGTCGCGAAGGGGTCGCGCCAGGAAATTGGAAGCCGCAAAGGCGGGCCCGGCTTCCGACTGCGGTTTATGTGTCGGCCGGATCGACGTGGTTTCTCGGTCGCTGGTGTTGCGCGCCGTCCTGTTTTCCTGCGAGAGCGTATGCTCTTGGCTCATCAACCACATCGAAGCCCAATTGCGCTGAAGACGCTCTCCAGGACGAAAGTCGGCGTTTTCACAACGATCGCACCGCGATTTTCCCGCGGACTTTACAGCGCCGCAACACTCACAAACGGAACTTGATGCTGGCTCGGGCTGAGTTTCGGAAATTTCGCTTTGCGCGATGCGCTTGCGACGGTCGTTATGTTCCTGAATCGTAAACGCGGCTGAAAGCAGGCACTGAAAGGATTGTTCATCCAGCATGGGCTGTGGTCGCGTCAGATCTGGCTTGCTCGTGTGCATGATGTCGCGGGAGAGGTAAAAGTCCAGACTGCAAGTTATTGTAGTGCAAGTTTAGGCGTCTGGAAACGGGGTCTATCAGGGCGTTTCGGAACGGATTCCCGAATGGGGGTTCAAAATTGGAGCTTAGTTATGAAATATCCCTCAGAAACTGGGTACTCAAATCGAGACCGGTACGTATGTGAATGACTCTAAAGGTTTGGCATTGAGGGCGAACATGTGGCGAACCAGATGCTTAGGGTTTGGGTGGGTCGCGACCCCAAGACTGAACTGAAGGAGCAGAGGATGATTAACCTCAACGAAATCAAGATTACTCCGAGAGACCAAGAAGTTCTGCGGTTGCTCGTGCAAGGGTGCAGCAATAAAGAAATCGCGAGCCATTTGAACATCAGCCCTCGTACCGTCAAACAACATCTGCGCACATTGTTCTTGCGTGCCGGAATCAAAGAAGGCCGCAAGCGAGTGAAACTAGCGACCGCCATGTTTATAAAGGAGCAGGTACCACCATGCAACCCCGCGATCGGCTAACCGCTAAAGAGATCCAAGTCGCGACCCTGGTTTGGCAGGGCCTAACGAACAAAGACATCGCTGGCGTCCTCCGCACCAGCGAGCAGGTCGTCAAGAATTACCTGCGTACGGCATTCGATAAACTCGGAGTCTGGACCCGCCTCGAACTGGCGCTGTACGTGGCGGGTCATGGCGGAGCGAACTGGCATGTTCAGGCCGGCAATGGGCTTCGGCCCGCAACCGAGGGCTGGAGCCTAGCGATCGCCGAACCGCGGCTTCCTGCGGGCACGCATAAGGTTCAAGCAACGGCCGCTGGAGGACGGGAGTAGGAAAAGGGCGGTGCGCCAAAAAAACCGCTACTCGCTCCCCCGGAGCGCCTAGGGCCTTATCCCTGTGCGAAGGAAACACATTGCACACTGGGACGGCGTGTAATTTGCTTGCCGCATTGGAGAATCCTCGGTATGCGAGAACCTAACTTCTGTAGTTTGTTAGTAATGCCCGGTTTCTCCGGAGAAGCAGAGCGGAGCGGCGAGCGGCTCCGGTAAGGTTCGATCCCGGTCCTCGAATTGCTACTCTAGCAGTGGATCTCTCTCGCGCCCTCCAGCGTCTCAGGCGCAGGCAGCGTAAGAAGGCTTCATCCCCTGCAAAGCACACTGAGGGTGGGCATGGCGTATAAAGACATTTTCTGGATGGCCTGCGATTCGACCGAGCAACTGCGCGCCGAATACGGGCCGTTCCACACCCGGGATGAAGCAGAGATCGAGGCTCGCAAACTCGGTTTCGGGTTCCTTCTGCGCTACGAGCACATTCTTGGTCCCGATGAAGAGATTGAGGAGGTGCGTTGCGTATTTCTTGAACTGCAGGATATCAACTCCCCATCGAGACCCGGTTTGATTTTCCACACTCGTTGCGCCAGTTGCGGCGAAGCCGCTTCTCATGATCGATCCTGGCAAGCGGAAGTGTGGGCTGACATCCACGAGTTTGAGCATACTCGCCATAAAGTAAGACTCTTCGAGCACGCTCGCGGAGAAGGATTGCGCGAGATCGCCGACTGGCGCGGTCACGCCGCTTAAAAGACCGTCGTTTTAATCCGCGCTGCCCTCGGTACCTTGAGACCCGATAACCCGCGACCAGGCATCGTTCCCTGAGACCTAAGTCCGACGCGGAGTATTGCGATCGTCGCAGACGAACCCCAATCTCCGTTTTACTTTTGGGTTTGAGGAGAGCGGTTAAATTCGAGGCGGAATCTGAGACCGTTGACCCCACCAGCGTTAGCTCCCGCTATCGGGGACTTTGTAATAGTGTCCTAACGGGAAAAGCCAGACTGCATGCAGCTGTGAAGACCATTCATATCCGATAAGTGGGAAATCATTCCATTGGCTAAGTTCTGCGCGTCAATTTCGCGGCGGCATCTTCATCAAGCATCCACAATAGTTTTCCGTTGGTAGGCTGGACTCGTTGCGACGGAAGCAGAGGGGTGTTCTTGCTCCCGAGAACCTTACATAGCATGTCGGCCTTGTCGGCCCCACTCGCCATAAACATGGCTTCTGCAGCGTGATTGAGCACGGGGAAGGTGAAAGTGATGCGGTGAGTCTTGAACTTTTCGACCCAATTCGCAACGACCAGCCGCGACTGTTCTTCGAGCGCCGGGGAGCCAGGAAAAAGGGAAGCCGTGTGGCCATCGAATCCCATGCCGAGAAGAATCAGATCGAAGCGCGGGAATTCCGTCGGTTTGAGGGCGAAGAAATGACGGAGTTGTTCTTCGTATTGGTAAGCTGCGGTCTGGGCATCTGGATTTTCGGCAACGACTCGAAAGACATTTTCAGGGGGAATCTCGATCTTTGTTAGCAGGGACTCCTTGACCATGCGGTAGTTGCTTTCGGGGTCCAAGGGCGGGACGTGACGCTCGTCACCAAAAAACAGAAAAGTTCGCTTCCATGCGAAGTTGGGGTAATTGCTGGCGAGAAGAGAATAGAGAGCTTTGGGCGTTGAGCCACCCGAAAGAGCGACCGAAAAGCGGCCATGGGCCCCGATCGCGGCGCGACCAGTTCTGACGAATTCTTCGGCGGCGGTGTGAAACAGATCGGCGGGGGAAGAGAGCACTTCTATTGTTCGGATCGTCGGCATCGATTTTTCCAGACGGGGCACAACTTGCAAGCTTTCCAACTAGCGAAGATGCGTCAAAGTTCCTTTTCCACGCCAGTCTCTCATTTCAAACGACTCGTGGTGAATTCGCGCTCGCCATTAGCCGTATGTCGAGCACCGTAGCAGGCGGCTCCGAGCAGGCCAGTCTTTTCATTGGTTATCACACGGACGGGAATTGCCTCAAGCAGCGGCTGCATGCGTCCCTTGTGAAGAAATGCCTGCATAAACAGAGGCCCAGAAAGCTTCGGTAAAATCTTTGGGGCGATCCCACCCGCTAGAAAAACGCCACCAGACGCGAGAACCTTAAGCGCGAGGTTGCCGGCCTCGGCACCGTAGATCGTGATCCACAAGTCAAGCGCCTGTTCGGCGAGCGGAACCTTCGCCGAAACGGCGGCTTTCGAGATAGCCGCCCCTGGATCGCCGGCAGCGATTTCGTCACGCAACCATTGGGGTTCCTCGCCGCGATGCGTGTCTTTAAGAAATAGATACACGTTCACCAAGCCGGGGCCAGAGAGAATGCGCTCGTAGCTGACGTGGCCAAAACGGGCCAGAAGATAGCGTAGAAGCTCAATCTCCAGTTCAGTGCGGGGAGCGAAATCGCAGTGTCCACCTTCACAGGCGAAAATGTGCTGGCGCTCTCCATCCCAGATAAGACCCGCCTCGCCGAGGCCCGTACCGGCGGCAATCACCGCTTGATTGCCGGGGGGCGAGTGATGGTTGGGACTTGGATTCAGCGCGACTGTGTCGGTCGGGGCGAGACATTGGATACCCCAAGCTTGGGCTTCGAGATCGTTGATCAGGCTTACCGAATCGAGGCGCAATTCTTGCGCGAGGCGCGACGACTCGACCACCCACGGCAAATTGGATGTTTCCACTCGTCCGTTACGCACCGGTCCGGCGATTCCGAAGCTCGCGATATCTGGATGGATGCCGGTTTCCGAGATGAACTTGAGGACAATCTCGTCAAGCCCCCGAAATTCGCGACTCTTGAAAACCTGTTCGCGTATAGCACTAAAGCCTCCGCCGCTATTTCCGTTGTCGCGATCCTTCTTAGCGTCCTCGCGATAAAAGCTGAGGCGAGCGTTTGTCCCGCCGATGTCTCCGGCTAAAATCATTTCTCGAAATTTCTCCAGCGCCGGCCATCACGCTCCATCAGTTCGTCCGATTCCTTCGGGCCCCAGGTGCCGGCTGGATAGTTGGGGAAATAGCGGGGCGGTAGCGCCTTCCATACATCCATTACAGGATTGACGATACTCCAACCGGCCTCGACCATATCGGCGCGCTGGAACAGAGTTGCATCTCCCGTCATGCAGTCGTGCAACAGACGTTCGTAGCCGGTCGACGGATTGATGCCGAAGTAGTCGGCGTACTCAAAGTCCATATTCACTTCGCCGAGTTGCATCGCGGGCCCGGGAGTCTTCGCGGCGAAGCGCAACGAGATGCCCTCTTCGGGCTGGATGTGCAGCACGAGTTGATTCGGCATCATGTTCTCAACCTGGGTTTCGCGGAAGAGCATGAATGGAGCACGCCGAAACTGAATCACGACATGAGTGTTGCGTCCCGGCAGACGCTTGCCAGTACGGAGATAAAACGGAACTCCGGCCCAGCGCCAGTTATCGATCAAGAGCCGCATGGCCACAAATGTCTCGGTACGAGAGTCTGGTGGCACACCCTCTTCGTTGCGATAGCCGGGAACCCGCTTGCCGTCGACGAGTCCATCGCCATACTGCCCGCGAATCGTCTTGCTGAGCACGTCCTCGTTACTGAAGGGCTGAATCGCGTGCAGAATTTTCGCTTGCTCGTCGCGGACGGCATTGGCCTCAAAAGAAATTGGAGGTTCCATCGCCGTCAGCGTGATGAGTTGCATAATATGGTTGGGCACCATGTCGCGCAGGGCACCGGCACTATCGTAGTAGCCGCCGCGAGTTTCAACGCCTACAGTTTCGGCGACAGAAATCTGCACGTGGTCGATATAGCGACGGTTCCAGATCGGTTCGAAAATTCCGTTCGCGAAACGGAGCGCCAAGATGTTTTGCACCGTCTCTTTACCCAAATAGTGATCGATGCGGTAGATCTGGCATTCGGCGGCGACCTTCAGGATCTGCTGGTTCAAGGCTTTCGCGGAATCGAGATCGTGTCCGAATGGTTTTTCAATGATAACTCGCCGCCAATGAGTGTCTTTTTCTTCAGTCATCAGGCCAACTCGGCCAAGATGCTCAACAATGCCGCCAAAGAAATTGGGCGCAGTCGCGAGATAGAAAAAATAATTACCGTGCGAATTATGTTCTTTATCGACCTTAGCGAGCACCTCATTCAGGCGATCGTAGGTGGTGGGATCGTCAAAGTCCCCGCTGATATAGCTGATGCGGCGGACAAACCACTCCCACAGATCCTGGTCGACGGCACCAGTGGCGAAATGTTTGAAGTCTTCCGTTACTTTCTTGCGCGCGTCTTCGTCGCTCATAGGACTGCGCCCGACGCCGATTACAGCGAACTCCCGCGAGAGCAATTGCTGGCTCGCGAGGTTGTAAAGGGCTGGGATCAATTTACGTCGGGTCAGATCGCCAGAGAAACCGAAGATCACCATGACGCAGGGATCTCCGATACGCCCTACGCGTGGTTTGATTGCTGCAGGCAGAACTTCTGTTAGAGACATTGTTTCCTCGTGCTGGAGCGGTCGGTTACTACGTTTTCGCTGGCGGTTTAAGCTCAATGTGTCCGCCGAATTTCTGTCGCATTGCGGAGAGCATCTTCTCTGCGAAGGTGTGCTCCTGGCGTGAACGGAAGCGGGTGTATAGCGCTGCCGTGAGAACCTCGGCGGGCACAGCCTCTTCGAGCGCCGCTTGGATGGTCCAACGGCCTTCGCCGGAATCCTGCACGAATCCGCTGTATTCGGAGAGCGTTGGATTCTCAAGGAGCGCCATCGCCGTGAGATCCAACAGCCAGGAACTGATTACACTGCCGCGACGCCAGACTTCGGCGACATCCGGCAACTTGAGATCATAGCGAATGTCTTCGGGAAGATCTTTGCTGGTTGCGTTTTTAAAAATATCGAAGCCCTCGGCGTAGGCCTGCATCATGCCGTATTCGATCCCGTTGTGGACCATTTTGACGAAATGCCCTGCGCCGGAAGGTCCGCAATGAATGTATCCCTCTTCTGAGGTGCCCACGGCGGCACCAGAAAGCTTTTCGCGTCCCGGAGTGCGCGAGGTGTCGCCTCGTCCTGGAGCCAGTGTTCTGAAGATAGGATCGAGGCGCTCCACGACTTCTTTCGGACCGCCGATCATCATGCAGTACCCGCGCTCTAGCCCCCAGACTCCGCCGCTGGTTCCTACGTCGACGTAGTTTACGCCCTTCGCAGCGCAGAGTTTAGAGCGGCGTACATCGTCTTTAAAGTAGGAGTTGCCGCCATCGATGATCGTGTCTCCCGACTCCATCGTCTTCAGAAGAGCTTCGACAGTTTTTTCCGTAGCATCGCCCGAGGGAACCATGATCCAGGCGGCACGCGGCGCAGTTAGTTTGCTGACCAGGTCATCGAGAGAGGAGGATGCTACCGCGCCTTCCCCGGCGAGTTCCTTGATCGCATTTGCAGTGAGGTCAGACACAACCATCGTGTGCCCTCCGCGCATCAACCGCCGAGTCATGTTGGCGCCCATGCGCCCGAGACCTACCATTCCGAGTTGCATTCTAGATTTCACCCTCAGCGGCTCGCGCCACAAGTGAGTACAACGTTTATCGGAGCGCTCGCCGCCTTACCCAAGAAAATAAAAGCTCTTCCCCTAAAGGCGAACGCAAAAGCAAACACAAAAATGGACCCGCTCCCTAGAACCCAAACTACAAAGACTGTTTGACCAGTTCCGATAGTTTGGTGAGACCGACCTTAATATCGCTGCCAATATGAACGCGCAAGGCGCGGCGCTTGCGGTCGGCCAGAACCTGGAAATCTCCCCTAGCCTGGGCCGCCTTTACGATTCCAAACGTATACTTCTGGCCTGGAACCTGCAAATCCTGAGCGTCGTCGCATGTGATCTGGAGAAACACTCCACTGTTGGGTCCACCTTTGTAGGCTTGTCCCGTGGAGTGGAGGAAACGCGGGCCAAAACCCAGAACCGTTGCGACATGCTTGCGGTCGCGAACAGCCATGCGCAATTCTTGCAGCAGGGTTTCGTGCTGGGGATTCATCTCGATGTAGCCGAGGACGGCAAAGTAGTCCCCTGCGCCAAGCCGAGCCAAGTGTGCGCGCAGATAGTTCCGCAGCTTACCGGAGGAGGATGATCCGGCGGATTTAGCCAGTTGAGCGGCGTTGACCTCGTCGGTGAAGAGCTTGAAACCATCTTGGTCGACGATCGGTTGTTCGACCGGAAGCGATCCAGAGCTTTCGTACGCGGACGTTCAATTGCTTGGTGACAATCTTGCTCGCTTCGACATCGGGCTGATTGAAGGCGTTGATGCCGATGATAGATCCCGCAACTGCGGTTGCGATCTCCCAGCGGAAGAATTCCTGCCCTAGACCATAGGTGTCGGAGACGATGATGCGTATGACAGGATGCCCGGCCTTTTCCAACGCGGAGACCTTAGCTTCCTGCTCCTCGTCGGAAACGCCTTGCAGGCGAAGGTAAGCGAAAATGCGGTCGTTGCCATATACCTCGGGTTCTCCGAGTGTCTCGCGATCGACTGGAATGATGCCCTTGCCGACTTTGCCCGTCGACTCGGCGATTAACTGCTCGAGCCAAGCACCGAGATCGGAGATTCCGTTGGAAGTGATGAGGGTAATTTTGTCGCGGCCGAGTTTCGCTGCGGTTCCCATGACCACGCCGAGTTGCACTCCCGGATTCTGCTCAACGGGCGTAACCGGTTTGCAGGCTTCGACCATTTCCTTGGTTCGTGTGAGGAATTTGGCGGTATCGAGACCCATGCCGGCGGCCGGTACCATCCCAAAATTTGAGAGCGCTGAGTAGCGGCCGCCAATCGAAGGTAGTCCGTAAAAGATGTGGCGGAAGCGATCGCGCTCGGCGACAAGCTGCATTTTCGATCCGGGATCGGTTATCGCGATAAAGTGGCTGCCCGCTTTTTCGCTGCCGATGGTTTGCTGGACCCGTTCGAAAAAGTACTGCTTGTAGATATTTGGCTCAAGAGTACTGCCCGATTTGCTGGAAACGATAAAAAGGGTCTTCGCCAGATTGATTTTTTCTTCGACGCTCTTGATTTGGGCCGGATCGGTTGAATCGAGAATATGGAGGCGCGGGAAACCAGGAGCTTGCGGATAAGTCATCGAGAGAACTTCTGGACAGAGGCTTGACCCGCCCATGCCGAGCAACAGGATGTCAGAAAAATTCAGACTCCTGACTTCGTCCGCGAACGCTTTGAGTTGATCAAGGTTCGCCAGTTGGTCGTCGGTGATCGCGAGCCATCCCAGCCACTTGGACTCATCGTCATCGGTCCAGAGGCTAGCATCTTGGTGCCACAGACGCCTTACTTTTCCCGCGGCACGCCAGTCCTTAAGGTTTTTTTTTACTGCAGCGTCGAGGTCGGAGGGCAGGGAAACGCTCTGGGCGTTCACCAGCGGTACGCTCGGTCGCTTGGTGTTTTGCTCTACTGCCGCGAGCAAAGTGTCAAAGGCGTCGGCGAACAACTTGACGCCGTCCTTGGTTAGTTTTTCGGTCACGTCTTTCATCACGATGCCGACAGCCGCAAGGTCAGCCATGGTCTGGCGAGCCCCATCCAGATTTTCGGTCAGGCTTAGGCGCGGCTTGCCGTGATCCCGGAACGCGTCGAAGGTGGCGGGTGGTACCGTGTCCACGGTGTCTGGGCCGATCAGTTCCTCCACGTAGAGCACGTCGCGATAGTTAGGATTTTTCGTGCTCGTGCTCGCCCACAGTACGCGCTGTGTTTGCGCCCCTTTTGCAGCGAGTGCCTTCCAACGCGGAGTTGCGAAGATCCGCTGGTAAGCCTCATAGGTCAGTTTGCCGTTAGCGATGGCAACTTTGCCAAGGATGCCCTGCAACTTTGCCCTGCGCGTTGCATCCGTCTCTTTTTTGAGTTGATCGCCGACTAAAGAATCGACAAGAGAGTCGATCCGGCTGATAAAGAAACTGGCGACGCTCGCGACCCGACTCACGTCTCCTCCACCGCCGGCGAAGCGCTCCACTCCATCGATGAAAGCGGCTGCAACCTGCTCGTATACGGGCTGCGCGAAAAGCAGCGTGACGTTCACGTTGATGCCCTCGCTGATCAATTGCCGGAACGCCGGAATTCCTTCCGGAGTGCCCGGCACCTTGATCATGAGGTTTTCGCGAGCCACGGCCTTCCACAGTCTTCGGGCCTCCGCGAGCGTGCCCTCGGTGTCATTCGCCAAATAGGGAGAGACTTCCAGGCTGACATAACCATCGTGCTTCTTCGAGGCTTGATAAACCGGAGCAAGAATGTCGGCGGCATCCTGAATGTCGCGGATAGCGAGCAGTTCGTATCGGCCCTTGGCGTCGAGATCGGAGCGATTCGCAAGCGAGTCGAGAAAATCCTGATACTGGCCGCCGGCGATCGCCTTCTCGAAAATCGTCGGATTAGAAGTCATGCCTCGCAGGCCGTCCTCCGTAATAAGACGCTGCAATTCACCGCCCTTCATCAGGTCGCGACGAATATAGTCAAGCCAGACAGACTGGCCAAACGTGTGCAGCTGAACAAGAGGATTGGTAGCTTTGGCGGTCTCAAGGGTTTCGACTGGATTCATGACCATCTCCTAAACTCTAGCCAATTCGCAGAATAATCGGCTTGTGTTAATAAACTGTGACTTCAAAAGCATCGCGGCAAGAGTTCTTCACGGCCAGTTGTTCCGACCCACGGGCGGGAACTCGGTCTCCCTGCGGAAACTCGCAATCTCGTCTCGCGATCTGAACTGCAGAACCGCTCAATCGCTCGTCGAACTTCTCGGCACTACTTGCCGAGTTGTTGGTGCGCCGCCTTCACGATCGCTTCGGAATTAAAGCCAAACTTCTTTTGCAAATCTTTCAGCGGCGCGGACGCTCCAAATGTGTGCATTCCTATGATGCTCCCTTTCAGGCCCGTGTAACGCGGCCAACCCAGAATGGAAGCCTGTTCTACCGCGACGCGGGCGGTGATGTCGGGGGGTATCACAGAGTCGCGGTAACTCTGATCCTGATGTTCGAAAATCTCCCACGAGGGCATACTGACGACGCGGGCGCGAATGCCTTCCGCTTTCAGCTTTTCATAGGCCTCGATGCACAGGTAAACCTCGCTGCCGGTGGCCAGCAGCAAGACTTCCGGTCTGCCATCCTCGGCGTCGGCGAGAATGTAAGCCCCGCGAGAAACGCCGGCGGCCGAAGCATACTTGGTGCGGTCGAAAGTTGGTACGGCTTGGCGGGTCAGCACCAGCGCCGCTGGCTCTTTGGTGAGTGACATGATTACTTTCCAGGATTCGACAACTTCGTTTGCGTCCGCCGGGCGCAGCGTGATCAGGCCGGGAACCGCTCGCAGTGTGACCAGTTGTTCGATGGGTTGATGGGTGGGTCCGTCTTCACCGACGCCGATGGAATCGTGCGTGAAGATCCAGATCGACGGAATTTCCATGATTGCGGAGACTCGGATCGGCATCTTCATGTAATCGCTGAAGATGAGGAAGGTTGAGCCATAGGCACGGAGTTTCGACAAAACCATGCCGTTTACGATCGCACCCATGGAATGCTCGCGAATTCCAAAATGGAAGTTGCGCGCGTTGTAGTTGTTGGCCTCAAAGTCGCCGACGCCGTCGAAAGTGAGCCGCGTTTTTGTCGAGGGATATAGATCGGCCGAGCCGCCCATCAGCCAGGGATCGTTCTTTGCAATGGCGTTGAGAACTTTGGACGATGAGTCGCGCGTTGCCAGTCCTTTGGCATCGGCTGCAAAAGTGGGAAGTTCTTTGTCCCATCCCGCGGGAAGCTGCTTGTGCAGCATGCGCTCATATTGCGCGGTGAGGTCTGGATACTGCGCGCCGTATTTGCTGAACAATTCCTTCCATTGACTGTTTAATTGTTTTCCGCGCTTCCCGATCCCCTCGCGAAAATTTTCGTACACTCCGTCGGGAACCAGAAATTTCGCATCTTCGGGCCAGCCGTAAAAGCGCTTTGTCAGTTTCACCTCTTCTTCGCCGAGCGCCTCGCCGTGTGCTTCTTTGGTGTCCTGGCGATGTGGCGAACCATAGCCGATGTGGCTGTCGACGATGATCAGCTTCGGGCGGTCTTTGACAATCAGCGCGTGCCGGTAAGCGTCGGCAAGCGCGACCAGATCGTTGGCGTCGTGGACGTGGGTGACGTCCCAGCCATAGGCCGCGAACCGAGCGGCGACGTTTTCGTCGTAGGCGAGGTCGGTATCGCCTTCGATCGTGATGTGGTTGTTGTCGTAGATCCAGCAGAGGTTGGAAAGTCTGAGGTGGCCGGCGATGGAGGCGGCCTCGGAGGAAATGCCCTCCATCATGTCACCGTCACCACAGAATGTCCAAACGTTGTAGTTGAATAAATCAAATCCAGGACGATTGAAGTGAGTCGCAAGCCAGCGCTCCGCGATTGCCATACCCACGCTGTTCGCGACGCCTTGGCCCAGCGGTCCTGTGGTCGTTTCGACTCCTGTCGTCAAGCCGTATTCGGGATGGCCCGGTGTTTTGCTGCCGAGTTGCCGAAACGCTTTGAGATCGTCGAGCGACAGCGCTGGGCTCGAAAGAATTTTGTCGTCGGCGTTGGCTTCTCGTATCTCAGTCAGATGAATCAGCGAGTACAGCAGCATCGAGGCGTGTCCGTTCGAGAGGACGAAACGGTCGCGATTCGGCCAGATCGGATCTTGCGGGTCATAGCGTAGGAACTGCTGCCACAGGCAATAGGCAACGGGCGCCAATGCCATCGGGGTTCCGGGATGGCCGGAATTGGCTTTCTGGACTGCGTCCATCGAAAGTGTGCGAATCGTATTAATACACAGCTGATCGAGTTGTGTACCGGTGGCGACAGATTGGTCACTCACAGCCATTCCATGCTCTCCCCTCGGCAATCGCCTTGCGCTGCGGTATTTACCCCCGTTAGATGAAACCGGCCGCAAATGGTTACACGAGTATAGACCCAAGTTTACATCGTCATGAAGAATTGCGGGACGCGGCAACCGGGCAGATTTTGTATGGCAAAGTGGGCGCTTACTGGCGCGGGTAACTCAGGCCGTCGCTGCAGTAGAACCTCAGGTGAGGAAAATTCTGTCTTTGCTGACCCTGTGCTGCAGGGTCGCTGCTAGCTGATCGACATCTACCGCGGCAAGGTTCATGATGCCGCCCTCAAAGATGGGCATGTGATTTGTCCCCACCGCATCTCGTCGCACTTGGATCAGGAGAGCCTGCAACGCATGGGGATCGTATTTCTGCGGGGTCATCCGGATCAGTTCCTGCAGCGCGGCGCCAATGGAAAGGCGCTGGCGATAGGGACGCTCGCTTGTCATGGCGTCGAAAGTGTCCGCCAGAGCGACAATACGAACTGCTTGCGACATCTCCTCTGTCCTTAAACCATCGGGATAGCCTGAACCGTCGCCGCGTTCATGATGCCAGCGCACAATTTCAGGAATCTGCGGCCAGGGGAATTGCACTTGGCTGACGATCTGATGTCCGACGACAGTGTGGTCCCGCATCTCCCGCGATTCCTGAGCGTCGAGTTTCGAAGGCTTTTCGAACAATCTCTTGTCGACGGCAACCTTTCCGATGTCGTGGAGATAACCCGCCGATCGCAGGGAGGCTACTTCGGTGGGGTCCATTCCCAGTGCCTCGCCGATTGCTTGAGAGTAGCGACCTACTCGCAGCGAGTGCCCGTGGATGTTGACGTGTTTAACGTCGATGGCGGCTGCGAAGGCCTCCAAGGCGTTGTCATAGAAGCCGTGCAGAGACGCCAGCAACCTCAGATTTTCGGATACGCGCTGCGCCAGTGTTTGGCCCAGTGTGTGGTTCTGAATGGCCAACGCGATATAGTGACTGAGCATTTCGAAAGCGTCCAACGCATCTTCTTCGTAGAGCGCGTCCCCCTCGCGTCGGCCGAGGGCAATCACGCCGGCAAGTTTTCCGCGCACCCGGAGCGCACAGACGCATTTGAATAGCTCGGGTGCAACATTGCCGTTAGAACTAAGAAAGACATCGTAAGTGGAGCTATCGAGCAGGACCGGTCCCGTCGCGGCGGTCAAAGTGTGCACGTGACGGGGGTGAAGAGGGATCAAAGACGGGTCGGGTAAAAGCGCAAACCCCTGAGAATCGACCGAGGTGAGCAGGGAGGGGCGCTCGCTGAAGGAGAAAAGCACGGCCTCCCGAGCGCCAGCTGCTTCCATCACGGCGGACAGCATAGCGCGAGCGGTCTGGCGGAAGTCGCGGTCCGCCGTAAGTTCGGGCCCCAAATCCGCCAACGCTTCGACTGTTCGTAAGAGTCTCTTAAGGTTGGTTCCCTGCAATCCTCTTGCGGAGGGCGTGCGAGAAACCAGAGCGTACCCAGCGTAGCATCGCCCAGACAATGCGATTATTGGTTAGTTTGGTGCGAGCGAGAGTGGCACGGTATGGATAAATAATTGCATACTTGAGTGCCCGGGTCGCTTGGCGATTGAACTTCCCATTCTGCGGTTCATCCCCTAAGAGACTAAGCTGTCTTGACATGCGCGACGCACTTGGCTCATACTTCCGCCAAATTGCCCGCGCCGCTTGCGTTTTGAAGGATTGTCCGGCAAATTACCGACAGACTGAAGCAAACGAGAAAAATCTTGGTCGTTCCTCCATTCAAGTCGTTACGCACCGGGAGAATACTCGGCGATCTGGATCGTGACTCCTCAGCCGATATTTCCTCGACAGGGGCCGGCGGTCCAAGTGAGAGCGCGGTTCTCGCTTCCTTGAAAGAGTTGGTTGCCGCCGGCGACCAACGTTTAGAACCTATTCTGAAAACCATCGCTGATAACGCCCGGCAACTAACGGGCGCTTCCGGAGCGGCGCTCGCCATGTGGAAAGAGGGCGCCATGGTTTGTCGCGCACGCAGCGGTGATCCCGCGCCTCCTCTTGGTGCGCAATTGAGCGCCGAAACTGGAATTTCGGGAGAGTGTCTGCGCACCGGAAAGGTACAGACTTGCGCGGACGCGGAGAATGATCCGCTGGTTGATCTGGAAGTGTGCCGCAGCCTTGGATTGCGATCGATTGCCGTGCTGCCAATTTTGGGATGGCGTGGGATCAACGGTGTTATCGAGGTTTTTTCCCCGGAGACCGCCGCATTTAGTGAGAAGCACATCGAGCTTTTGCAACAGCTCGCCGCGCTCGCGGAACGTGCCCGCGCCTCGCAGCCGCACGGTGCGTCCGCCGCCGTGTCCAAGACGCAGTCTGAAAGTGAGAAAACGCAACCCTCGGGTTTGCTTCCGGCTTCCGATAGAGTCGGCGATGTGGCCTTCGCGTTCGTCGACAATCGATCGCGTCCATTCGTCAAGGCCGCCATCGCAGTTGGAGCACTCGCTTTGCTCGCGCTAGTCGTTTGGCTGGGCTGGCGCGGTCCGAACGATATGGATGGCAAAGCGCATGCCGCGGCTCCGGCCCCAGCCGTCGCGCCCGTCGACAGCACACCCCCAAACGCTGCCACAGCGGAGTCTTTCACCGCTCACCCCCCCGACAATGACCCGGTTTGGCGACCCAATCCTGGTGGTGAGATCTTGTTTCCTTCCTCGGCTAAACCATCCGCTGGATCTCCCGTGAAGCTCGCCTCGAGCGTAGATCCGATTCCGGGCGCCGTTCCACCTAAGAAGGCGGCGCGCCCGACGCCATTGCTCTCCGATCTGGTCGATACGCTGGCGAAGCCGCGCGCGGTTCCTGCAGCGCAAGGGGGATCCGGCGAGCCGTCGTCGGCTGAAACAGCGGTGTCTGAACCGCCGTTAATCGCTCAGGCTTCTTCGGGCGGGGCCGAACTAAACGGAGTGCTGGTCGCAAAAGCCTCGTTACCAAGTCTCAACCTGCCCGCGTCGAAAGGCGTTTCTGGCGGCCAACTTGTGCGCCGGATACCGCCCGTTTATCCCCAACAAGCCCGCCTGTTGGGGGTGGAGGGCACAGTCGTCCTTTCCGCTACGGTCAGGGAGGATGGAACGATTGGTGGATTGAAGGTCGTCGAAGGGCCAGCCGCCCTTGCTCAATCCGCCTTAGACGCCGTGAAGCACTGGCGCTATCAGCCTTATCGGTTGGATGGAAAAGCGGTCAAGAACGAGATCCAGGTCAAAATAGATTTCAAACTTCCGAGCCATTGAAACGGCGGAGATTGAGTCATCGAACGATTGAGTTATTGGAGGTACTTCTTCCCGTAGATCTCTCCGCTCAAATGTGCCAGTCAGTGCGTGCCGCAAGCTCCAATTTTCTCATTCCCTACACACCGACCGGGAACGGTTTCGTGTGGGTTTCCGACCCTACCGAAAGTCCGGCAAAGCGGCCTTGCAGAAGCGACATGAGGCCAGTGCACCAATAACCGACGACAAAGAGCAGCAAGAACGGAATCGTGAAGTAGTTTTCGTTGTCGATCGCGTAGAAGATCGCCAACGCAAAATATGTTCCGATCAGCAGTTCAATCCAGGGAACCCATCCCAGGCGTTTGCGATACTTGGCGCCCAAAACCTTGTCCTTCTTCGACTCGACACGATATTTAGGGGTACGAGCGAACGCCGTTTGCTTCCCGACCAGCGCCTCAAGAACAGCAATCGTATTCGTGATGGTGAGTCCGATTCCGAGAGACATTAACAGTGGTAGATAGAGCAGCGCTCGTGGCCAGCTCTTGGGAAACAATTCCTTTTGCGAAACAAGGTAGAAACTCGAAATTGAAAATGTGGACGCCATGAAGAGAGGCAGATCGATATAGAGCATCTGAAACCATCCCTGATAAAAGCGGATGATCATGGCAGGCATCAGCAACACTGAGAGCACGATCATCAGGGGGTAGCTGAGATTCGCGGTCAGGTGGTACCAGGCTTCGATTTTGATCGACCGCGGGACGTCACTCTTTAGCACGCGGGGAAGTATCTTCTTCGAAACTTGGATCAAGCCCTTCGCCCAGCGCGCCTGCTGGGTCTTGAATGCGGTCATCTCTACGGGCAACTCGGCGGGGCACTCGACATCCTGCAAATAGATGAATTTCCAACCCTTGAGTTGTGCGCGATAGGAGAGGTCGGTATCTTCGGTGAGCGTGTCGTGCTCCCAGCCGCCGGCTTCTTCGATGGACCGTCGCCGCCACATCCCAGCCGTTCCGTTGAAGTTAAAGAATGCGCCGCTGCGCGAGCGTCCCGAATGTTCCAGGACAAAGTGGCCATCGAGCAGAATGGCTTCGACTTCGGTCAAAAACGAATAATGGCGGTTGATGTGCGTCCAGCGCGTTTGCACCATACCGATTCGAGGATCTGTGAAGTGATGGATGCACTTCATCAGGAAATCGGAGGGCGGAACAAAATCAGCATCAAAGATAGCGACGAATTCGCCTTTCGCCGTTTTCAAACCCTCCGCTAGCGCGCCAGCCTTGAACCCTTCGCGATTGTTTCTATGAAGATATGAGACGGGATGTCCCAAAGCGGCATAGCGCTCGACCAGAAGACGCGCGACCTCAATCGTTTCGTCGGTCGAATCGTCGAGCAACTGAATGTCGAGCTTGTCTTTTGGATAATTTAGCCGGCAAACCGAGTCAAGCAGGCGATCCACGACGTACTGCTCGTTAAAGATCGGCAACTGCACGGTTACACGCGGCAGGTCATCATCGCTGAACACTGCCGGTGGCTCGGTCGTCTTCCTGTCTTTATGTTTGTAATAGAGATAGACCATCCAGTAGCGATGAGCGCCATATCCCGCCAGAATGACCAGAACGATGAAATAGGGAATCAGCAGCCCAAGGTCGAAAGCGTTAACTTGGTACAGCCCTTGAAATGTCTTGTCGAGGAAATGCTGTCTTACGTAAGCTCCCCACCCTTTCGTGGCGAGGATCAGGGATACCGCCAACGGGGAAGAAGTGAGGGTCAAATGCATGTACTCAGTGGGGCCATCCAAAAAAAATCGCGGCAGCCCCAACATTGTACCTGAGCGGGACACGAGCTTTCAGCGACGCTCGCTACCGTGTGTTCTTACCGCCAATCGTCAGTACCACTAAGCTTGAGCTCCAATTTCTGATCGGAACCTTCGTCGATTCTTACTGGTAATCCGTTCGCTTCCTGCGATTTCAGAAAATCGGGATCGCGCCATTCGCTCTCCTCGACGTCTTGCCAGGCATAGACCGTGTAACTCCCGGGCGACAAACCTCGAATTGTGAAGGCTCCGTGTTGGTCGGTCGATCCCGAGCCAAAACGATCGGGGATGTTTCGGTATTTCTCTTCTGGCACGGCCACGACGGTCGCGTTGGCGACCAGGTGATTGTTGTCGACATCTTTCTCTTTTTCGATGACCGTGCCTTCGATCGTCCCGCCCTTGGTGCTCACGACCAGATCCAGCGCTGCGGGACCGCTCGCGCTGAAACCCGCGGAGACATCTCGTTCCCCGAGCGTCACCGATTTGAGAAAGAAATTATTTTGCCCGTTTCCCCCGAACAGTTGCACGATGTAGTTGCCGGGATTTACGTTCTTCCAGGAGAAGTTGCCCTGCCGGTCGACGGGCGTGTTCGTCCCAAAAAAGTCTGGCGACATGAAGAAGCCAGGATCCTCTGGCAACTCCGATTGACGAAGATTCGCCGAGTACTGGGTCGAGTCTCCGGCAGAACCCTCGATGCGAAGATGACCCGAGAGAGTGAAAGAAGGTTGGGGCGTCATCTTTAGGCCGTCGATGTCAGCGGCAACAACACTGATGTCTTGACGCGCTGTCAAGGACTGCGCCTCGGTGCCGGACGTGGCTTTAAGTACGTAGGATCCCGGCCCAACTCCACGTATCTCGAATTGGCCATCCGCTTCCACGTCGGTGGCTCGGATTGAATCGCCCGACTTCGAGATCAGTTCTACATTCGCCTTGAGTCCGGCGGGGATGCCGGCAACGATGCCTCGTACTCGATAAGTGCGCGCCGGTGCCAGCGTCAAGCTGATCGGCATTTCGTCGCCCGCTCGCAGCGCTACCGTCGATGCTTGCATGGCATCATAGGTTCCCGGATAGTAGGTCGTGAGATAACGAGTTTCGGGTTGCGCGGCGGTCGGACTGTCGCCATCGGCTTTGCTACCAGTCGCGCTTGCCGCGACCTTGGCGCGTTGCGATTCATAATCGCGGAAATCGGGTGCGGGAATGGCTACGATCCGATACTGGCCCGGAAAAAGTCCGGAAAGACGGTATTCGCCCAGATCGTTCGTTCCCGAGGACGCGGCGCCTTCCCATCCGGCTTTTCCCGCTTTCTTCCTCTGCGCCATCACCCGAACTTCAGACAGAGGATCTCCATCTTCGTCCGTAATACGGCCGCTAACGACGGCCGTCGGTAGCATTCGGAAGAGCAGGTCCTGCATCGACTGCCCGGCCTCTACGGTCAGCACATTGACAGCCTTCAGGCCACGATCGTTTACCTCCACATAGCCGGCGCGCTCGAAAAACATTCTGTATCGCCCCGGGATGATATTCTCAATCTTAAAATGCCCGTCGGCGTCCGTCGAAGTTGTGTAGTTCCCGCCGCCGTTTTGATCTTCCGCAATGCATTGGATTATTACTTTCTTGAGGGGTTCGCTGCCCGGTTCCTTGATTACGGTTCCTGCGATGGAGGCGCCGCTCGCGGAAGAACTTTGTCCAATCGCCTGCATAGCAACGCCGATGAGCAGCAGTCTGAGCGCGAGGGATAAGGCGAATGAGTGCGTCATGAAGGTTGGCCTAGAGCGGCTCGATGCGGTAAAGAAGACTCCAGTTTGCACGGTTCCGGTTACGCTCGGACGGAAACGACTATTCGGTTTTGCTGCGTTGGAGAGCCCTGGACGCCGTCCCTGCCCATCAGTTTTAATTCAGAAAATATTTCCGGTATAAAGTATCCCGCTGTGCTGGACGGAAGCCCGCGTCCCTTATAATCCGCCTGAGTTCTTCTTCGCTTGTGCAGTTGGTCACGCCGGCCGCTCGCACAACATTTTCTTCGAGCATCACCGAGCCGACGTCATTGCCTCCGAACCGCAAGCCCATTTGGCAGACTTTCAATCCCTGTGTCACCCAGCTGGATTGCACATTCAGAAAATTAGAAAGGTAGAGCCGCGAAATGGCCAGAACTTTCAAATACTCAACCGCGGTAGCTTCATCCCAGCGGCGTCCGCCGAGCGCTGTGTGCGCGGGTTGAAAACTCCACGGGATGAACGCGGTGAAGCCTCCCGTTTCCTGCTGTAAATCGTACAAAACCTGAAAATGATTGATGCGGTGTTCGATTGATTCGCCGACACCGAACATCATGGTCGCGGTGGTGCGCATACCAAGCTGGTGGGCAGTGCGATGAACCTCAAGCCAATCGGCGGTCAGGCATTTCAGGCGCGCGATCTTGTAGCGAACTTCATCGGCAAGAATTTCAGCGCCTCCGCCGGGGATGGAATCGAGGCCGGCGTCCCGCAGACGCGCGATCGTGTCGCGGAGATTCAGATTGCTATATTCAGCAATCGCGAGAATCTCGGAAGCAGAGTAGCAGTGCAGGTGCACTTGCGGGAAGCGCTGCTTAATGCCGCTCAGCATCTTTTCATGCCAGTCAATCTTGAGGTCAGGATGCAGCCCGCCCTGCATCAGAACGCCTGTCCCGCCGAGTTCCACAGTCTCGCGAATTTTTTCGTAGATGGTGTCGAAGTCGAGAATGTAGCCTTCCTTTGAAGCCGGTCCTTTTAAGGGACGGTAAAACGCGCAAAACGTGCAGTATTCCGTGCAAAAGTTCGTGTAATTAATGTTCCGGTCGATGATATAGGTGACGGTACCTTCGGGATGGAGTTTCCGGCGGACGGCGTCCGCTTCCATGCCAATTCCGATCAGATCGTCGGACCGAAACATCTCCAGCGCCTGTTGTTTAGTCAGGGACATCTTGGTTCACCCCACGGTAATCGCTATTTTAACCGGTCAATGGCGCTGATGCGAACTTGATTCGTTTCGGAACGTTGAGGGTCAGTCATCCTTATACCTGCGCCCGTTACTGCTTTTCTCGTTTTGGCAGTTCCGCGGGCTGATCGGTTTTGGACGGCGAGGGTAGCTCGGGCTTCCAGGTCGGGGCGTTAGCGGGCGCGGCGGGATTCATGCCGAAATCCCACACATAGAGATTCATCCCGTCTTTGCCGAGCATTTCGGTGAGCGCGTATTCTCCCGTGGCGAGCGGTTCGGTGGGAGTGAGTTTGATCCAGCCGCCGGTCATCGCAGTCACCGTCGCGCTGACGAAACGTTCGTCGGTTTTCGTCTTTCCCGTCACCGCGATCTTGAGAACTCCAGCTACCCGTTTTCCGTTCTTAACCTCGATGCGGATGATCTTGTAGCGCTCGGTAGCTGGCAGCGGAGGAGGATCTCCCGCGGCTGGCACAGTTCCGGTCGCGCCGTCATTGGAGTCAATGTTGACGTACAACGAGGGCGTGGCACTGTGCGACTGAATTTTGGCATGCGGGCCAGGAAGTTCGATGGCTTGTTTTGAGCCCGCCACCGGATTGATTGCCGTGCGCAGAATGTTCGTTCTTGTATTCTGGTCAATATCGGCGCCGGATTGTTGTAGTTCTGCTAATTGCGGCTGATTCTCGTAGGTATCGAGAAGAAAGATGCCGGTCTCGTCAGGCAGCCGCAGACCGGGCGCAACCTCGGGCGCACGGGCCAGTTCGGCCTTTCGTTCGGAGTCAATTTCTTTGTCGAGCGCAGCCGCTTCGGGAGCGAGCTTACCCCCTTGGCGCCCTTGCTCGAACTTGTCCGTAGCGTCCCAGTCAATCAGCGTGTTTGGGACTTCCTCCCACTCGCCCCGTTCGGCGCTGAAGTAACGTACCCGGTCGCCGTGGAATTCGTACTTGGTTACGGATTGATACGTGCCATCTTTGAGGATGAGTCGTCGAGCTTGGCCGGGAGCGGGCACCTGCACCTCAGGCGCCTGGGCTTGAGAAAACTGGGCTAAGCATGAGCAGATCAATACGGCGGCAAATGCTGCGAGAATTGCGGGCGTGCCGGTCGTCTTTCCGATCGTCTTGTTGAGCAACGATTTCATGCCGACGAACATTGTCGATCTTTCCTGTGCATCCGGATAGGTTAGATGCCAAAGAAGTGGTGGGATCAAATTACAAATTTAGAGATTACAAAATTACAAATTCCTTCTATCCCGTGTTGTGCAAGCCGGCGGCGATGCCGTTCATAGTTGCTCCGATGGCATATTGGAGAGAGGCATCGACCGATGTTCGGTCGCTGAAGGCTCGCTTGCGACGCAGAAGGTCGACTTGAACGAGGCTGAGGGGATCGACGTACGGGTTACGCAGTCGCACTGATCGAAACAGAACCGGATTTGCTTCGAGTAGCTCGCGTTGCCCGGTGACGCTGAGGATGACGCTACGAGTTCGTTCAAACTCCTGTCGAAGCATTTCGAAGACACGGTCTCTGAGCACTTCGCTTGTCACTAGATCCGCATACATTCGGGCAATCGCGAAATCGGCTTTCGCCATCGCGATTTCTACGCTGCGAATCAAACTCGCGAAGAGTGGAAAGCCGTGCATCATTTCTCGTAGAAGCTGGGCATGCCCGGCGCCCACGGCCGCGAAGCGTTCGAGTGCATGTCCAACTCCAAACCAGGCTGGAACGGCGTGGCGACTTTGCATCCAGCCAAAAACCCAGGGGATGGCGCGCAGGTCTTCGAGGCTGCGACTCGAATTGCGGCGCGCGGGGCGCGAGCCGATTCGGGCGTGCTCCAATTCGTTGACTGGAGTCGCCTGCTCGAAATATTCGAGCACGTCTGGATTTTCAGCGATGTGCTCGCGGTAGAAGGCGAAAGCATCGGCCGACATCGACTCCATTGCTTCGTCCCAGCGCAGCTTGGCTTCAGGAGCGGCTTTCGAGGGCATGGTGATGGCTTCGAGGCAGGCCGCAATCATGATTTCCAGATTCCACTCAGCAAGCACAGGATCGGCATACTTCCAGCTCAGAACTTCCCCTTGCTCGGTAATGCGAATGTCACCGGAAAAATCGCCAGCCGGTTGAGCGAGAATGGCGGCGTGCGTGGGACCTCCGCCGCGGCCGACTGTGCCCCCGCGTCCGTGAAATAGGCGCAAATGGACATTGCAGTCGCGCGCGGCCTCGTGCAGCAGATGCTGCGCCTTGTGGAGCTCCCATGTACTGGTTAGCATGCCCCCGTCTTTGTTGGAGTCTGAGTAACCGAGCATGACTTCGTGCGCCCGCCCCCACGAGTTGAGAAGCGATTGGTACTCGGGTGCCTTCCACACGCGACGCATGATTGCCGGAGAGGTGCGCAAAGCCTCGATTGATTCGAAAAGAGGCACGGGCATCAGCCCGGGATCACCGTTGTTCGCTATCGCCGAGACGCCGCCCAGAGCAGCCAGACGAATGACGGCAAAAATGTCATCTTCAGACTGCGTGTTGCTGATGACGAAATTGCGAATAGTCTTTGGCGAGTGCGTCTTTTTCGATTCGGCAATCGCGCGAAAGGTTTCGAGAAGTTCGACCGATTGGCCGGACAGGCACGGGGGGAACTGCGCGGCCGGCGATGAGGAATCGACCGCGGATTCGAGTTGCCGCAGTGCCTCCGACTGCACCCGAGCATTTTGCCGAATGTCGAGTGCATGCAGGTGGAAGCCGAAAGTTCGTACCTTACTTACGAGCTGCGAAACGGATTCCGCCAGCCGCTTGCCTCGGTTTTCGCAGAGACTTTCACGTACGATGCCAAGGTCTGCTTCAAATTGCGACGAAGATTCGTAGGCGTGAGTGTGTTCGGACGAATCGCGGCTGAAACGCAGCCGCGCGATCAGAAATTCGAGAAAATGGCGGTAGAGTTCCGCCTCGGTAATTTGCTTCCAGCGGGAGTGCTCGCCCCCCAGCTTTTCTTCATAATCGCGTACCCGCTGCCCCAGAGCATTTGACACTCCGATGCGGCGGGTCGACATGCTGAGCTGCCCGATCAGGCGGATGGTCTCGGCGATGTAGTGGTCGACGATCACGTGACGCGCCATCACTAGCGCCTCTCGCGTGCAGGCGGCGGTGACGAAGGGATTGCCGTCACGGTCGCCACCAATCCACGACCCAAACGACAGCACCTCTGGAACTTTGCATTCCGCGCCATATACGCCGCGCAAAGATTCTTCCAGCTCCGCGAAGAGGCGCGGCAGAGTCTCGAACAGCACCATGGGGAAGTAGTCGAGCCCCATGTGAATCTCATCGCGGACAGTTGGCTTGTTGAGTCGAACCTCGTCAGTCTGCCAGAGCGCTGTAATCTCAGCCAGAATTAGCGATTCGTATTCGCGAGCATCAGAATCGGAAAGCGGCAACTGGTCGAGGCGTTCCAGATATCCGGCGATGCGGCGCCGCTTCAAGCGTATGGTGTGGCGCGTAATCTCCGTTGGATGTGCGGTGAAGACAGGCGTAACTTTCACCTTGGCCAGCGATTCGAACATGGCTTCCGGCGAAATCCCCGCCGCCTTCATGCGGGTCAGAGTGCCGCGGAACGAACCATCCACGGCAGTCTTGCCCGTCAGCATGTGGGTTGCGCGCCGCCGGCGCTTGCGATGGTTGGTCTCCGCCAGGTTTGTCAGCTCGAAATAAATGGCGAATGCCTTTGTCACGCGATACGCATCTTCTATTGACAGCCCACTGATGATCTCCCGCGCGCGCGTCATCAGGCTGTGATCGACATCAGATGCGTTCCCAGAGGACGGGCGCTCGCGATGCTGAATCAGCAGTCGCCGCAACTGCTCGACTATATTTAGAAACGCCTCGCCCTCCTGCTCAACTAGCACGCGCCCCAGCAGGATGCCGAGAGAGCGCACGTCGCGGCGCAGCGGAAGTTCTTTTGCGGGATCGGAAGTGTCGGCCGTTAATTCGGCGAGACGCGTGGCCTGAGGGCCATCACCCCAAAGAGGACTGTCGGGCATGGGATATTCTAGCGGAAGAGAGTAATAGTGCGGTCAGCAAGTGCACGAAATGTCCCCGAGTTGGCGGGAGAAGTTGGGTGCGAACTAATCGCTGAAAAACTGATCTCTACCAACTGTTTTTTTCACATTCCCTTCCGGAAAAAGTTCTGCAATAATTGATTGTGCACCCCAGCCCGCACAATTTTCCAAAACAATTTAAAGCGAGGAAGCGATGTCGGCCAAGTACATCTTTGTAACCGGCGGTGTGGTGTCTTCATTGGGCAAAGGACTGGCGGCGGCTTCCATCGGATGCCTGCTCGAAAGCCGCGGTCTCAAGGTCAACCTGATGAAGTTCGATCCCTATCTGAACGTGGATCCGGGGACGATGTCGCCCTTTCAGCATGGCGAAGTTTTCGTCACCGACGACGGCGCCGAAACCGATCTCGATCTCGGTCACTACGAGCGCTTCACCCACGCCAAACTTTCTCGGGATAACAACTGGACGACAGGGCGATTGTACGAGCAGATCATCGCCAAAGAACGGAGGGGCGATTATTTGGGCAAAACGGTGCAGGTGATTCCCCATGTCACCAACGAAATTAAGGCGGCGGCGAAGAAAGTTGCGCAGGATGTAGACGTGGCGCTGATTGAAATCGGCGGCACGGTCGGCGACATCGAGTCGCTGCCGTTCATCGAGGCGATCCGCCAGATGCGGCAGGAGTTGGGGCGCGACAATACTCTATTCGTCCACGTGACGCTGGTGCCATTCATTGCAGCGGCTCAGGAATTGAAAACCAAGCCCACGCAGCACTCGGTGAAAGAATTGCTCAGCGTTGGAATTCAGCCGGATATCCTCCTGTGCCGCACCGACCGGTTCCTTTCGAAAGACATCAAATCGAAGATCGCCTTGTTCTGCAACGTCGAAGAAGAAGCTGTAATTACGGCGAAAGATGTGGCATCGATCTACGAAGTGCCGGTCGTCTTCGCTCATGAGGAAGTTGATACTTTAGTTTTGCGACGTCTGAAACTGGAGGCGAAAGATCGCGATCTTTCCAAGTGGAACGATCTCGTGCACCGGGTCTACAACCCAAAAGATGTGGTCCGGATCGGCATCGTCGGCAAGTACGTGGAGTACGAAGATTCCTATAAATCGCTTAAGGAAGCGCTGGTCCACGGCGCGCTGTCGCACAATCTGAAGCTGGAAGTGAGTTGGATCGAAGCGGAAGGGCTGGAGTCGGCCGACAAGAACGACAAGAGTTTCGAAGCACAATTAGAGGAGTACGACGGCCTGCTGGTGCCGGGAGGATTCGGCAAGCGTGGCATCGAAGGGATGTTGCGGGCAATCCAGTACGCCCGCGAGAAGCATGTGCCCTATTTCGGAATCTGTCTCGGAATGCAGACCGCTTGTATCGAATATGCTCGCAATGTCTGCGGCTTGGCGAATGCCAACTCGAGCGAGTTTGATCAGGCGACTCCGCACCGCGTGATCTATAAACTCCGCGAACTGCGGGGTGTGGAAGAACTCGGTGGCACCATGCGTTTGGGCGCCTGGCCGTGCAAGATAGAGCCCGGTACGCTCGCCTACAAGGTTTATGGACAGTCCGAAATCAGCGAACGCCACCGGCATCGTTACGAATTCAACCGCGAATATGAAGAACCGATGGTTGCAGCTGGTTTGCGTATCTCCGGTTCGACCCCCGACGGTACCTATGTCGAGATGGTTGAAATTCCCGGGCATCCGTTCTTCATCGGATGTCAATTCCATCCCGAATTCAAATCGAAGCCCCTCGAGCCTCATCCGCTGTTTAAGGCGTTCACCGGAGCCGCTTACGAGTATGGTCAAAGTAAGAAAGAACAGCGGGGCGCTGCCGAAGTTGAAATGTTTCTGCGGCCCGAAAAAGTAGGATTGCGGTAGAACATCCAGGACCCAGCCACGAGAATGCGACGAAAATCGCCGCGGTGACGTCAAACACCTTGACCCTGTCATTCCAAATCGATAACGTTCGCGTTGGTTCCGGAGGCCTGTTTCTCATTGCCGGGCCTTGTGTCATTGAGAGTGAAGAACATGCGCTGCGCATGGCCGAGATCATCAAGGGCGTGGTGCGCTCCTTGAACTTCCCGTTCATCTTCAAAGCCTCGTATGACAAGGCGAACCGCACGTCGATCCGCAGCTTTCGCGGACCCGGGATCAAAGAGGGTTTGCGCATCCTCAAGAAGGTCAAAGACGAAGTTCACGTTCCGGTCTTGACCGACGTGCACCAGGTTGCTGATGTGGCCGCGGTCGCTGAAGTCGTGGACGTACTGCAGATCCCAGCGTTTCTCTGTCGCCAAACTGATCTGATTGTAGCGGCGGCACTCAGCGGGCGTCCCGTCAACATCAAAAAAGGCCAGTTCGTTTCGCCCTGGGACATTAAACACGCTGTCGATAAGTGTCGCGATGCTGGAAACAGCCAGGTTTTTGTGACCGAGCGGGGATCGAGTTTCGGCTACAACAATCTCGTCGTCGACATGCGCTCGCTGGCAATTATGCGGAGGTTCGCGCCTGTCGTGTTCGACGCAACCCACTCGGTCCAGTTGCCCTCGTCTTCGCAAGGCGAAGGCGACAAGCCGGCCTCCAGCGGCGGACAGCCGGAATTTATCCCCGTGCTTTCACGCGCGGCGGTCGCGGCCGGTGTCGACGGTGTGTTCATGGAAGTCCATGACAATCCCAAGGAAGCGAAAAGCGACGGCGCCAATGCGCTCGACACACGCAATCTGCGCGCACTTTTGAAAGAACTGCAAGCGGTCAAGAAGGCGCTCGAAGTGGCGCATGCAACCCCGTAACTGGTTTCCCTGAATCTGCTACTATTTTCCGCGTCATCTGAACTCCCTCGCTATGCATTGGTGGGCGTCAATCTTCGGGATCCTTCTCATCTTTGCCATCCTGATGGATGCATTTGAGACTGTGGTTTTACCGCGGCGCATTAAGCGCCATTTCCGTATCGCGGCTTGGTTTTACAGAAATACCTGGGGCTTATGGCTCCGCGTGGGCCGGCGTATTAAGGCGGCGAACCGGCGCGAAGGCTTTCTCGCCTATTACGGACCTCTCTCGCTGATTATCCTGCTGGGCTTCTGGGCGATGGGCTTGATTTTCGGATTCGCCTGTGTGCAATACGGACTGGGCGAGCACGTGTCATTGGGTAACGAATCAATCACATTTGGGAAAGTGCTGTATCTTAGCGGGGAGACTTTTTTCACCCTGGGTTACGGCGATATCACTCCCAACAACGCGGCCGCCCGTGCTCTCTCTGTTTTGGAAGCAGGCATGGGATTCGCGTTCCTGGGAGTTGTTGTCGGATACTTGCCGGTTATTTATAACTCCTTTGCGACCCGCGAAATTGAAATCGCTCTGCTCGATGCTCGTGCCGGATCGCCTCCGAGCGCAGCAGAATTTCTAGGTCGGCTCGGGTGTTGTCCCGAGCAAACGGTGCTGGACGAGATCTTTCGTGATTGGGAACGCTGGTGCGCGGACCTGCTCTCGAGTCACATCTCTTACCCGGTGCTCGTTTTCTTTCGATCGCAGCACCCCAATCAATCATGGTTGAGTGCCGTTACGGCGATGCTCGATGTTACGTCTCTGATCATTACCGGTGTCGATGGCATCCATCCCGACCAGGCAAAACTCACCTTCGCGATGGCCCGTCACGCTGTGGTCGATCTGGCGCAGACCGCGAGGGCGGAATACAGTCCGCACGATCCGGAACGTCTGACCGAGGAAGGGATGACGCGTCTTCGCACGGATCTTATCGCACACGGTGTGAATCTGAGCAGTCAAAACGAGGGAGCCGACGAACGCCTGGCTGAATTGAGAATTTTGTACGAGCCCTATATATACGCTCTTAGTCGCCGCCTGTTGATGACTCTGCCGCCTTGGATTCATGCCGATCCCAAGAAAGATAATTGGAAGAGTGGACCGTGGGATCGAGCCATCCAAGCGCGAGCCTTGGAACATCCGGGGCATCCTATCGATGATCATTTTTGACGGGGCAAAACAGCACCGGAGCGCTTCCTTAGCCTGGACCTTCACTCCGCTCGACTCCGCCTGTTCGTGCTTCAACTTGCAAGTCATACCTTTCGAGATCTCGTTTAACGAAATCAAGTGCCTTAATCAATTCTTCAACCAATTGAGAGAGACGTTCCGGATCCTGTTCTTCGGCTACCAAGGCGCACAGTTTTCTCCAATTTTGTTCTTCATTCGTCATGGCCTTCGTGAAAGCAAGGGAATCGCCAAACGCGAGCTGAAGCTTTCGATGAAGTCCGCCCCGCAAGTGCCACCAGATAATGGAATTCGCCCTCACCCTAAAAAACAAAACAGCGGACTGTACGAAAAATTTGCACGAAAGAATTCTCCAGGCCAAACTGCGTCTCCAGTATTTCCGGTAGATTCGATGGCATTTTCTTTCAGAGTGATATTCCGCAATTCCGGATGATCCATGCATGACTGACTTAGCTCGCATCCCTTCTGCTACCATTTCTTCTTCATGACCCACGTAGGAGAAAATGTTGTACGCATTGAGGCCGAAGCTCTGCGTGTTCTCGCCGACCGCTTGGCTGGTCCTATGGCTTCGGCTTTCGAGCACGCTCTCGAATTGATGCTGGCCGCGCCAGGGCGAGTCGTCGTAACCGGAATGGGAAAGAGCGGGCTCATCGCCCGTAAGATTGCGGCTACGTTGAGTTCAACGGGTTCGCCCGCGCTCTATCTCCATCCGGTGGAGGCATTGCACGGCGATCTGGGCGTGATCATGCACGGCGATGTGGTCGTGGCGCTCTCGGCGAGTGGCGAGACGGAAGAGATTCTCCACTTAGTGGCGACCATCAAGCGGTTGCTGGTGCCGTTGATCAGTCTCACTTGCGATGATCTTGCGGAAACTCCAGCTGCCGGTGGCGCTCGCCCAATGGCCGCTTCCACGCTGGCATCAGCGGCTGATGTGGCGCTCGATTGTTCGGTTTCGAAAGAGGCATGCTCGTTGGGACTGGCTCCAACTGCTTCTACGACGACAATGCTCGCTCTTGGTGATGCCCTCGCCGTCGCGCTTTCCGAGCGACGTGGGTTCAAGGAAGAAGATTTTGCCAATTTGCATCCCGGGGGGAAACTGGGCAAACGGCTGGCCCGAGTGGAAGCGTTGATGCATTCGGGAGAGGCAATCCCGCGCGTACTGGCGCGGACGAAGATGCCAGACGTGATTTATGAAATGTCGCGAAAGAAGTTAGGGATGGCCGCCGTTGTTGAGAGCGATCGCCTACTCGGCGTGATCAGTGACGGTGATCTGCGCCGTCTGTTGGAACAACGAGGCAAGAATGCACTGGACTTGGTTGCGGAAGACTGCATGACGCGGGATCCGAAAACCATCGGAGCGCGTGAGTTTGCCGCGACCGCTTTGGCTCGCATGGAGGAAAAGAAAATTACATCACTGGCGGTGGTGGATGGCGATCGTCTGTTGGGAATTCTGCACCTGCATGATCTGTGGGGAACGGAAATGGTATAGGAAATTCGCCCCACTCTGATTCGCCGTCCAACGGTTCGCGGCCTGTGGTGTCTGCGAGAAAAGCTTAGTGGCAGAAGCGCTGTAGCTTCGGCGGGGGCGGAGTCGGAAATTCGTCAAACTCTCCGTCCCATCCGCTGCATCCACGAGCCGTCACGGCGCGAATCACGACCTGTTCTAAATCTCGAGCCTTCGCTTTTGCCTGCTGGATCTGATCCATTGTCAGGTTACCGCTGCCGTCGAGTTCATTGAGTCCGCCACCTGCGGCGGAGTAACCGGCATCTGCGGCAATGGTGAACCAGACATAGGCGGAAACCCGGTCTTGCGGAACGCCGCGTCCATCTTTCAACGTCTTGGCATAGAAATATTGGGCTTGTGGCAGTCCCTGGTCGGCGGCAATTTTGTAGAGCGCTGGTGCCTTGGTGAAGTCGCGATCGGCCATGAGTCGACCCAGATAGTAGGCGCCGTAGGGATTATTCTGGTCGGCAGCGAGCTTCAACCACTTTCGCGCCGCATCGAGATCGCGCGGTACTGCGCCCCCGACAAAGTAGAGTCGTCCCGCCATCCATCCTGCCAGCGGATCGCCTTGTTGCGCCGCCTTACGGTACAAGTCGACTGCTTGCACAGGGTCGCGCGTCACGAAAGTTCCCGTTTCGTAGTAGTAGCCCAAAGCGATTTGCGCAGGACCGTAGCCGAGGTCTGACGATCGCCGGAAACATTCGATTCCGAGGGTGTCGTTCTCTGAGGGCCCAATGCCCGTAATTGCGTCTACTCCACGATCGTAGAGCGCTTCGGGAGATGTGCTCTGAGCAAGCGCGATCGCACCTGATAGAACGACAATTAAAAACAGAAACATTCGACTCATGAGCGATTTTTCCACGATAGTATTGGACTAAGTATAGGAAACAAGCTGTCCGGTGTGGAGTTACGAAAGTTCTCGTCGCCCGGAGCTGCGCCCTTGATTAATAAGTTTCAGGCGCGTCCCGCGAATTCCCGTGTCTCTGTCGAAACCTTTATGGTTTCCCCTTGTTTAATGAACAGCGGAACCCGGATCTCTATGCCAGTTTCAAGTTTCGCCGACTTGGTAACGCTTCCGCTGGCGGTGTCGCCGCGGGCGCCCGGCTCGGTGTAGGTGACACTCAGCTCCACATGGGGTGGTAGCTGCAACCCGATCGGGTTGCCGTTGTACTTATGCAACTGAATGAGCACTCCTTCCACAATGAAGTCCAGGGCGTCACCGATCATCTCGCGAGAAAGAGTGAGAGTCTCGAAAGTCTCCTGGTCCATGAAATGGAAGCCTTCGCCATCGCCATATAGGTAGGACGCCTCGACCATCTGGAGGTCGGGCTCCTTGAAGCGGTCACTGGCCTTGAATGTCTTGTCGAACACCGCGCGTGTCAGGAGGTTGCGCATCTTCAGGCGAACCAAAGTTTGGCCGCCCCTGGCGGTCGGCGTCGAGACCTCCACTTCCAGGCACACAAACGGCGTGTTCTCGAATTCAAAAAACATCTTGCGCTTTACATCAATCGCGTCAATGAGTGCAGCCATGGTTTTCCTCCGGCAGGGTCCGGAGCGGACGGTCCCACCGCGGTCTGACTTGGTCGTCTGATCTGCTACGCGTAGCGCTGCCCCATGAAATCGGCAATCGCCGCATAGGCAGCCGACAGCGTCTTTTCTTCGGGCAGAAAAACGATGCGAAAGTGTTTTGTGCCCGGGCGCTGTCCAAATCCGCATCCGTGGACCACCGTTACATATTTCTGGCGGATGAGTTCGGTAACAAACACATCATCGCTTTCTGGAATGTCGATGCTGGGATACGCGTAGAAAGCTCCACGAGGCGCCACGCAACTGACGCGCGGAGTATCGGTACACCATTTCATCGTCAGATCGCGACGGCTGCGGAGCTTACGCTTGACTTCAACAAGGTGATCCTGGGGTCCTTCGAGAGCCGGTTTAATCGCATACTGCTCGGGATGGTTGGCGCAGAGGCGCGCACGCAAGAGCTTATTCACGCCTTCAAGATAGGGCTTGATAACGGCAGCTTCGCCGCTGGCGATACCCCATCCAATCCGCCATCCGGGCGCGAGGTAGTTCTTGGAGAGTCCTCCAAAGGTAATGACCGGGACATCGGGCGCTACCGCCGCCATCGCAACATGCGGGTCATTTTGTCACTGCTGTCGATAATCAGTTTGTCGTAGATTTCGTCAGCAAAAATGATCAGGTTATGGCGGCGCGCCAGTTCGGCAACCTCTTCGAGCATCCGGCGCGTGTACACCGAGCCGGTGGGGTTGTTCGGATTGATCAGCACGATGCCGCGCGTCCGAGGATTGATTTTCCTCTTTATGTCTTCGAGATCGGGCTGCCAGCCGTTCGCTTCGTTCAGGTAATACGTGTTCAGTCCAATCTCGAGTTTGGCCAGAATCGCGGAGTAGAGCGGATAGTCCGGGCAAGGCGTGAGCAGGTTATCGCCCGGGTTGAGTAGCGCGGTAAGGCAAATGTCGACGGTTTCGCTGACGCCCGAGGTGACGAAGACGTCCTGAATGGTGGTGATCCCTTTGCGCTCCGCCTCGCCGCGAATTGCTTCCAACGCCGGCGCAATTCCGGAAGAACTCGAGTATCCGTTCTTGCCGTCGCGCATCGCCTGATAGACGGCTTCGATCATGTGAGGAGGGGTATGGAAGTCGAAGTTGAGCGGGTCGCCGATATTCAATGGCAGGATCTTATGTCCTGCGCGCGCGACTTCGTCAGCAATACATGCCAGGTCCCGAATGGCGTAGCGAACGTTTTCCAGACGGGCGGCGGGGGTGATTTCGCGAAGTTGCGTGATGGGCATCGGGACTCCTGTCAGATTCTAACCAAACGTTGGTGAAATTGAATGTCAGTCCGCCTAAAGAACCGCAGTGACTAAGTGCGTTTACCACTGCTGCGGAGACTTGGAGTGAAACGCCTGATAACAGTGATGACACAAAAGCTTAATCTTTAGATCCTTCTCATTTTGCTCGTTCCACTCGCCCTGTTGTTGGAAATAGGAATTACATAAGCCGCACCAGGCATCTGGCCAAGGGTTTTCCAGATCCTGCTCTTGAGAAAACCATTGCTGCTCGGGATTCCTGAACAGATGTTCACAAACGTAAGTCTCGTATGCGATCCCATGGGTTTGGCAAGTGATCGGTTTTTTGCCGTTTCCGTGTCGCGGTAAGTCGACAAACCCGACATCTCTGAAGATCAGGTAGACGTAACCATTGTCCCCTGGGCACCGATAAGCTCCCTTGGCGTCCATTATTCGGGCCGCAATGGCGGTCAGCGCCCAGCCAAGGTACTCTTCGTCAGGTACATAGGGCTCCACTAGTTCCGCAATCTTCTGGAAGGTTCCGAAGTCCCGAACCTTCTTCAGAGACTCGGATACGGCTTCGGGGAGGTGCCCATTCGCCCAACTCCAAAGCCAAGTTCCCGTGGATTGCGATGTGGTTCCGACGACGAGGATCGAGGCCACAACTTTGGCTATTCCATCTTGAGAGAAGGTCAGCGTCCCGCGATCGAGATCATAATCGTAACGTGGCCACGAACCGATTTGAAACTCTCGCTCGTTGGCTTCATTGAGCCGATTTAGTGCATGGATCGACTCGTGTCGAAATTGCGAAAACTCTTCGTCGGTCATTTGAAAAATGCGGCAGATACACCTCGCAAATGGCTGAGGGCTGCTTTACTCCGGACGGTCGATCTGTGCTTTCTGCAGAGTGTCAGAGTAGTCGATGTACACGGACTTCCACTCCGTATAGAAGTCGATTGCGCCGATGCCGCCTTCGCGATGTCCATTGCCCGTCGCTTTGGTCCCGCCGAAGGGCAGATGAACTTCGGCACCAATTGTCGGCGCGTTGATATAGGTGATGCCGGCTTCAAGATCGCGCACTGCGGCAAAAGCCTTGTTCACATCCTTGGTGTAGAGCGACGACGAGAGGCCGTATTCGATGTTGTTCGCGATGGCGATAGCATCTTCCAGATCTTCGCAGGGGATGATGGAAACCACCGGCCCGAAGATTTCCTCCTGCGCAATCCGCATCTTGGGATCGACATCGGTAAAAACCGTCGGCTCCAGGAACCAGCCGTGTTGGTATTCGCCTTGGTCGAGCCGGTTTCCGCCGGTGACGAGTTTGGCGCCTTCGTCCTTGCCGATCGCGATGTAGTTCAAGTCAGTCTTGAGTTGATTCTCGTTCACCGCCGGGCCCATCTCGACGGATTCATCCAGACCATTGCCGACTTTGATCTTCTTTGCGCGCGCGACAAAATGCTCGATGAATTGTCTATACACGCTTTTTTGCACGATGATGCGGCTGGTTGCTGTGCAACGCTGGCCCGTAGTGCCGAATGCGCCCCAGAGTCCGCCTTCGATCGCCAGTTCGAGGTTCGCGTCGTCGAGAACAATCATTGGATTCTTCCCGCCCAGTTCCAGCGAACAGTGTTTGAAACTTTTCGCAGCCGTGGTGCCTACGATTCTGCCTACCGCCGATGAGCCGGTAAGAGAGATGGCACGCACCGTGGGATTTTCGGTCAACGGCGTTCCAACTTCCGTCCCGTATCCCGTGACGACATTGATGACACCTTTAGGAATTCCCGCATCAGTGAGCGCCTGCACCAGATTGAAAGTAGATAGCGGCGTGTCTTGCGCGGGTTTGATGACGCAGGTATTTCCGCAAACGACCGCCGGAAGTAACTTCCAGGAGGAAATCGCCATGGGGAAGTTCCATGGTGTAATCATGCCGCAAACGCCAATCGGCTGGCGGACGGCCATCGCAAATTTATTAGGCAATTCCGAGGGCACAGTGGGACCGAACAGACGCCGGCCTTCGCCCGCGTTGTAGTACGCAGCGTCGATCGCCTCCTGGACGTCGCCCCGAGTCTCTTTGATCACCTTGCCCATCTCGCGGGTCATGTCGCGGGCGTACTCCTCTTTGCGCTCGATTAGAAATTCAGCTGCACGAAAAACCATCTCGGCGCGCCGGGGAGCGGGCACCGAACGCCACTTGGCAAAGGCGCGTTTGGCGGCCTCTACGGCCGTGTCCACATCTTCCTTGTTCGAACGCTGGAAGATGGCGACGACCTCTCGTGTATCGGCGGGATTTCGATCTTCGAAAGTCTGGCCACTGGCGGATTCCACCCATTCGCCGTCGATGAAATTCTTGAAAACTTTGGTCTTGGTCGTGCTGCCATCAATTACTGGCTTGGTCATCGTGTCGGTCGCCATATGGACCTCCTGAAAAATTGTCGAACCTCCATGCTAACAACCGTAATGCGGACGGGCAAGGCGAGGGCCCAGCGAACTTCAATTGGCCGGGTTGGTCATACCTGTCGCTGACACTCGGTCCCAGCGGCACCTCCCGTGGTTCGGCAGAACGGGTATGGTCACTTTCGTAACCCTTTCACCCCCTGACCGAAGATCAATCCACACCCAACCAAAGATATGATGGTGACAGCCCGACAGATATTGAGAAATCCAGAATTGTCGTGATGAGGTTGGCACGAGTCCGTGTCGAAAAATAATACTAAGCCGGGAGTCTACGTTGCTTGGAAACAGGTAACGTACCGCAGCGTGATCATGGCTCTGCTGGGCGTACTGCTGATCTTTGGCGTCCTCATGCATGTCGTGTTCCCGAAATTCACGGATTCCACGGTGAAAGCCGCAGGGCAAATTTCCTCGGACTTGCTCGAGAAAGTTGCCGGATTGGCTCCCCCCCTCAAAGGCACGTCCGTTCCGGTGGGGCAGCAAGCGCACTTCACGGCACTCGATGGAACCATCCGGGTACGAAAAGGCAACGGCAATAGCTGGATCAACGCCGATTACAACGTGCCCCTGGAAAAAGGCGACGTAGTACAAACTGGCGCCGAAGGGATGGCTAAGATCGTTTTCAACGATGGCACGAACTACACCGTCAAGCAGGATTCGCTGATCGTCATCGAAGAAAACTCTGCGAACGATCAGCAGCAGACCAACGTATCGGTCGCGGTCACGACCGGTACCGTGGATTTAACGACTGCGACCTACGTTCAAGGTTCGAAATCGCAAGTGATTGTAGCCGGAGCAAAAGCTTCGCTCGCTCCCGACTCCGCGGCGATGGTTCACAACAATCCCAAAGATAACGAGCACGAGATCCTGGTGAAGAAAGGTAGTGGCGACGTCGAGCGTAACGGAGAAGTCGCCCACCTGGCAAGTTGGGAAAAGGTGAGTTTCCAGTCCGAATCGAAAACCATGGCTCGTGCTACCGAGATCGGGCCGCCCACGCCAATTACGCCTGGCAACATGATGCCTGTCTTCATCAATACCGGAGAAAAGTCGAAGGAAGTCGAATTCGCCTGGACGGCCATGCCCAACGCTGCCGGGTACCGTCTTCGCATTTCTCACAATCCCTATTTTTCCTCGTTGCTGCTCGACCGCAAGATGGAAGCGCCGAGCGTGGTTGTCACGGGCTTGCCGGTAGGCGCCTACTATTGGTCGATCGAATCTTATGACGCATCCGGCAAGGAGTCGGTGGAGAGCGAGAAAAATCGTTTCACCATCGTCGTCAAGGCCAAGGAAAAAATCGATCTGTCGCTCGATATGGATCCGCTGATCCAGCACGGGCACGTCATTGAGGTGACGGGCAAGACCGAAGCCGGCGCGCGTGTCATGGTTAATGGCAGGGAAGTGCCGCTCGTCAGCGACGATGGAACATTTCATTACTTCACTCCTCCTTTGCCGAACGGCGAGAACCTGATTACGGTGACCGCCCAGAATTCGAAGGGTGGCGTGAACACGCACCAGGAAAAGGTGGTAATTCAGTAGACCGCCTCGGATCTCCAGTTTTTTTGCACCCGGTGTCGAGATAACAACCGGTCCGGCTGAACGAAGTAGAATATAAAGAAACGTATCATCAAAGAAGCAAGGGGCGACTCAACAGGAAACCGGCCAAGTCCCAGGTTCCAGCGAGACGCAATCCCAGAAGAGAGAAGTTTTGCTATGTCAAACAACGGTTTTCATAACGGATCGTCGCGTTCGCACAATCTCCGCTCGCTTTTCAGCATGTTTTCGAGCGACCTCGCTATTGATCTGGGCACCGCCAACACGCTGGTGTATGCGCGCGGCAAGGGCATCGTGGTCAATGAACCTTCCATCGTTGCGCTGAACAAGAACACCAATGAAGTCGAGGCCGTCGGCAAAGAAGCGAAAGAGATGCTGGGAAGAACCCCCGGCAATATTGTCGCCATCAAGCCCATGAAAGACGGCGTCATCGCCGACTTTAAAGTCACCGAAAAGATGCTGAACTACTTCATCCAAAAGGCCCACAACCGCAAGATGCTGGTGCATCCGCGGATCGTGATCGGCGTGCCTTCTGAAATCACCCAGGTCGAAAAGCGCGCCGTTATGGATTCCGCCTATCGCGCCAAGGCGAGTGAAGTGCATCTCGTCGAACAAGCGATGGTCGCTGCCATTGGCGCTGGCCTGCCCATCACCGAACCGAGTGGCAACATGGTCGTCGACATCGGCGGCGGAACAACCGACATCGCCGTCATCTCCCTCAGCGGCATCGTATATTCCCGCTCCGTGCGCATGGCCGGCAATCAGATGGATGAGGCCATCATGAACTACCTCAAGCGGAAATATAACCTGCTTGTCGGCGAGCGCACCGCCGAGCAGATCAAAATGGAAATCGGCTCCGCCTATCCTCTCGACAAGCCGCTCACCATGGAAATCAAAGGCCGCAACCTGATTGAAGGCGTGCCCAAGACCATCACCGTTGACGACAGCGAAATCCGCGAATCTTTGAGCGAATGTGTTTCGACCATTATGAACGCGATTCGCGTGGCCCTTGAACGTACACCTCCCGAACTCTCCGCCGACATTAGCGATCGCGGTATTGTGCTGACCGGCGGCGGTGCCTTGATCAAAAATCTCGACAAGCGCATCCGCGAAGAAACGGGATTACCGGTCTCCATCGCCGACGATCCACTCTGCAGCGTTGTACTGGGCACCGGCAAGATGCTCTCGGACTTCAAACTGCTGCGCAAGATTTCGATCGAGTAAAATCGCGAGCTAGGACCGGTAAGCGAAAACCAGGTTCCTCACCTCGTTCTGGATCACAAGTTCGATAGGGGGAACGGACTCCGCGCGAATACCACTCTCAGGGACATGGCGACTGAGAACTGACAACTGAGAACTGAGAACCGGTGTTATGGACGTCCTCGGACGCTATCGCAATCTGATCGTGCTGGTGGGAGTGTTATTCGCCCAGATTCTTGGCTTGGCCGTACAGGTCAACGTCAAGCGGACGACCGACAGCGAACCGACCCGATTGATCCGGGTCTGGGCTGTCGGCATGGTTACGCCGTTTGAAAAAGTTTTGGTCTGGACCCAAACTTCCACCTCCAACCTGTGGCACAGTTATTTCTACCTGCGCGGCGTTCGTGCCGAGAACCGCAACCTGAAGGCGCAGATTGAGCGCATGAGCCTCGAGCAGGTGCGAATGAGCCAGGATGCGGACCAGGCGCGGCGTCTGCAGGCCTTGCTCTCCTTCAAAGAACAATTCATCTCGCAAACGATGGCAGCGCAGGTCATCGGCTCCAGCGGCAGCGAGCAATCGCGGTCGATCTTCATCGACAAGGGCGATAAGAACGGAATCAAGACTGACATGGCGGTCATCACGGCCGACGGTGTCGTGGGCAAAGTGTTGCGTGTCTACCGCTCCACCGCGGAAGTGCTCTTGATCAACGATCAGACCAGCGGCGTTGGCGCGATCCTCAATAAGACGCGGTTGCAAGGCATTCTGCGAGGTACTCCGGCTGGTGAAGTCGTTCTGGAAAAAGTGATGAGCGACGAGACCGTGCCTCCCGGAGAACAGGTACTGACTAGCGGTGGCGATGGCATCTTCCCCAAAGGGCTGCTCGTGGGGACGGTGACCAAAATCTCTCCCGGCAGTGAATTGTTTCTTAATATTCACGTTCGTCCCGCGGCCGATCTCAGCAAACTGGAAGAAGTGCTGGTTGTAACCAAGATCGACGAGCGTCAGGCTGAGCCCGATCAGACCGGCGCGGCTCGTGCCGTCGATATACTGGCGGAGCGTCTTCCGGGAGTTCCATCGAAACCGGAAACGGCAGTTGCTGGCGTGGTGCCCGGAACCGGCGCTTTTCCACCAAACACTTCAAACGCCTTACCTATCGCAGGCGCTCCAAAGCCGGCCACGGGAACTTCGAAACCTACGACCGCCGTTTCGCCGCAGGGCTTAGCCAGCGGCACTGTTCCCGGTGCCAGGAAAACGATAACGTCCCCGTCTTCCGCAGCGACTCGGGCGTCGGGTGGTCCGGTGTCGCCTTCGGTCAACTCATCGACTTCAGTCAAATCTTCGGGAACAGCTTCCGGTACGCCGGCCAACGTTTCGCCTTCCAATACCAAGACTGCCATCCCCGCTCCCGCCACGCTGAAAGTTATCCCTAAGCCCGCCAACCCTTCCAGCGAACCGAAAACTCCGCCCACGGTCGAGGAGCGTCCAAACTAACTTGGCCATCACTTACACATCGGGAGAGCAGGTTGAGGTTTATCGCTTCAGCATTCCTGCGACGCTGCTGATTCCGCTGGCGTCGGTGTTCTTACAGGCGTGGCTTCCGCTCCGGTTTCCCTTTTTCTCGATCTTCGATTTACCCCTTCTTGTAACAATCGGATTCGCTACCGCACGGCGAAACCCGCTGGCGGGTCTCGTAACCGGCGGATTGATCGGCATTTTGCAGGATGCCCTCACCTCGCAGCCCATTGGACTCTACGGAATCGCAAAAACAGTTGTCGGTTTCGGTGCATCATCCCTCGGTATCAAGTTGGATGTGGAGAACGTCGGCGCTCGCTTCCTCCTGACGATTTTCTTCTTCGCGATACACGAATTTATCCGCTTCATGATTGCGCGAGGGCTGGTCGGTTCCCACATAGCTTTGAGTTGGCCCCACGAACTTCTGTCTGCCATGGCGAATGCCATTTTGGGTGTCTTCGTATTTATGCTGCTTGATCGAGTGAAACAGCGAACTTAGCCGCTGTTCTCGATGGCGCATAACCTTACCCCAACTGCAAGATCGCATACGCCAACATCGCCGCGGCCAGTGTGGCAAAGAAGTTAACTGCCTGGTTACTGATCAAGCCAGGACTTTGTACAGTTGCCCCCAGGAAACTATCGAAGAGCATTCCGAAAAACCCAGCGCTTACAGCTATCCAGATCTGAGAAACAGGGAGCAGTCCGCCCGCCGAAGAAAGCAGTGCAAGCGACATTCCGGAGGCCGCCCCGGCCATACAACCGGGCGCTGTGATTCCACCGTCCGTGCCTGCTGCAACCCTCTGCCAAGTCGTGATCAAACGCACTTCCGCTCTTCCGGCTTGGCCAATCTCGCTGGCTACGGTGTCGATCGCTGCTTCACACAGGGCGGCTACGGCTGCCACCAGCCACCCGCGATTTCCGGTAGCTCCATAGAAGACCGAGCCGAGCGAAGCCGTTATCAGATTGGCAAGCACTTGCCATGCGCTCCGGCCTTCCCGCCGTTCGGCGACCCCGAGGGCGACTTTTCGAGAACGCCCCAAACGCGTGGAGACCCACGTCATCACAAAAAGCGCAACTAAGGCCACAAAGCCGGCTGGACCCGCTCCGACAAAAAGAAGCAAACAAACCAGGCCTCCCGCTACAGCACCTGACGAATTGACCCCCCGCAAAACGCGAGCGAGAGCCGCGAAACCTAACGTCACTGCCGCCGCGACCGCGAATCGCTCCGGCGACGATGCCCAGAAATGTGTGGGCCATGAGATCATTTTCGATGCCAGTTACAGAATGTCACGTTTCAGCAGATTTTCTGATAGGCCGGAATCGATTGCGGAAGGCGATTCGCGATGGCTTTGAGGCTATCCGTATTCGTTAACACTACATTCGGTGTCTGCCGCCACAGGACCGCGCCAGGTAGTGCTTGACCTTTGGATTCATCCCCTATTCGGACCACGCAACGGCAACCAGTTTAGGCTACACTTCTGTACGTTTGGCAGGATTTAGGCATCTTAACCCCGCTCAATCACGCATTTTACGAGCGCGGTGTTTATTTTGGGGTGAAGCAATGGCAGCTTCTGTCTGGTCAGGGTACCTGACGTTCGGATTGATCTCGATGCCAGTGCGCCTGTTTTCGGGCGCGCGTAGCACCGGCATCTCCTTCAACCAACTGCACCGTACCGACCATCATCGGGTCAAGCAGCAACTCATTTGCCCGGCCGACAACCAGGTGCTGGAGCGCAGCGATATCGTCAAAGGCTTCGAATATCGCAAGGGTGAATACGTCATCATCGATCCGGAAGAGATCAAGAAAATCGAGCCTAAAACTGCCAAGACGATGGAGATCTTGGAGTTTGTGAAGTCCAGCGATGTGGATCCCGTCTATTTCGAATCGTCGTACTACATGATGCCCGAAGAGGCAGGACGCCGGCCCTATGCTCTGCTCACCAAAGCGCTGGAAGAGAGCGAGTACGTGGCAATCGCCAAACTCACCATGCACAACCGTGAATACACGGTCTTCCTGCGGCCTCACAAAGGTGGAATGATGCTCCACACCATGTATTACGCGGAAGAGGTGCGCGAGGTGGAATCTTTTGGCGCGCCGGATGTCGAGATCAAAGAAGCCGAACTTAAAATCGCACACCAACTGATCGAGGCGTTGGCCGACGAGTGGGATCCGGAAAAATATCACGACTCGTTTCAGGACAATCTGAAGAAGCTGATCGAGGCAAAACTGGAAGGTGGAGAGGTTCAGGCCGTTGAGCAACCCAAGAAACTGGCTCCCGTAGTCGATTTGATGGCCGCGCTGAAAGAGAGCCTCGCGCAGACCAAGAAGCCGGCGGCTTCTGAGAAGGTGGCCGAGATGCAGGGAAAAGGGCAATCCAAAGCGCGTCGCGGACGAGGCTAAGCCTCGAGTTGAGTCGTGCGCTCGCGCTCCGCCCTGAACTCGTTCGCTAAGTACGCTCGTTGTAGCTTGTTTTCCTGAGCTTCTCGTCCGGCAACCAAACTCGCTTCGAACCGCTTCTATACCAGCAGTGGGCCCATTGCGGTCCGATTTCCCCTCTGGGCCCGGTTCCCGATACAATGACGAATTCCGCGTAAGATTAACTTTTCCATGGAGTTTGAATGAAGCGGTTTCTCTGGCTGGGCTTTGTGCTGTCCGTTTATCTCATCTGTACCGGTTGTGGGGAAACCTTTCGCCCCATCATTATTCCGAATCCGCCCACGTTTCCTAACCCGTCTGCGTCCCATAGCGTATTGGCGGTCAACGATAACGGAGACATCACCAAGGGTAGCGCCATGAGCATCGATGTCGCGGGTGACGCCGACATCAGCAACCACAGTGTCGATATCCATCCCGTCCACGCTGTACAGCAAACGGCCAGCCAGGTTTTGGTCGTAAACCAGGCGGTGAACGGGCTAGATATTGGAACCACTACCTGTCTCGTGCAGGATGGTCTCTTCACCTACGATGTTTGCCCTTCTCTCTGGAAGCTGAGTTTCAACGGAGAAAGTATTACCAGCACCAGTTCCGTCTCTTTGCCGATTTACGCGGGAGCCAACTTTGTCGCGTCGGCGCCTTCGGATTCGTTGGCCTATGTAGCGATGCCGACCTACCCCCCCGATCCCACTGTTCCCACGGCAATCCAGCCCTCGGTTCAGGTTGTAAACACCCTGAGCAACGTTTTGGGCCCGATTCTTCCGGTAGGAAACAATCCGGTTGCTTTGGCGGTCACTCCCGATAAGACAAAGCTGTACGTTGCGAATGAGGGAGACAGCACGATCAGCGGCTTTAACACCAATACTGGGAATCCGTCGTCGCGATCTGGTTCCCCGACGAGTACATCCTCGCCGCCGATCTGGCTATCGGCGCGCTCCGATAGCCAAGCTGTCTACGTACTCGAGAAAGACGGCCTGCTTGCGTGGTTGAACACCACATCGACCGCCGGTCCCGACATTTTCACGGAGACCTCAGATCCGGCCATCAGCATTCCGGACGCAACCCTGATGGTGTATGACCCCAACAAGAACCGTCTCTATATCCCCGGCGGTTCGCAGCTCGCAATCGTCGATGTTTCCCAATCTCCGCCACAATACCTAAGCGCGGGATCGATTAAAGGTCCCATCACAACCTGTCAGCCTTCGCAGACCAACTGCATTTCAATTGTGCCTCCAACGATGCGTGGTACAACCGATCCCTGCTATACCACTATCCCAACAGTATTAAATGTCGTCGCCGCTGCGGCGTTGCCCGACGGTAGTCAGGCCTACGTCGGCTCTTACTATGTGGACGCCGCCGACAATATCTGCCCTCAAGTGACCCCGATCGATGGCGTAAGTTTCGCGGTCGGAACTTCAATTGCCCTCCCGGGATTTCCCGACGCCACGACTCCAACCGTTTCCGGTGGCGGCCCAAATCCCTACTACGTCCCGGTTTGCGTCAACACGCGTTTTCGTTTCATGATGGCTGCGGGTGGCGACAGCAGTCGCGCCTATCTGTCGAGTTGCGATGGAGGTGCTGTCAACATCGTCGATACCACCATCCAAAGCTATATCGAGGATTTACCAGCTCCCATCGGAGCGCGCGCGCCGATTCCGCCCAGTCTACTGAATCCGTCTCAAAACCCGATCTTCTTGCTCGCCGGCCCTTAAAGCCGTCTTTTCTCGGCGCGTAGACTAAGAAGGGAACTGCAAGGCGTTCTAGAATCCCACGAACACGGGCTCGGGCTGGAGCAAAATTCCCCACGCCTGCTGCACGCGATTCTGGATCTCGTCTTTCAGCCGGACGATATCGCTCGCCTTGGCGCTTCCGAGATTGACCAACGCCAGCGCATGTTTGTGCGAAATCCCGGCTGCCCCCTCCGAATAGCCCTTCGAGAAGCCCGAATTTTCCACCAGCCATGCAGCCGATACCTTGCGTTGCGCATCAAGCGCCGGGTAGTTTGGGATCTCTAGACCTTTCTGCACGGCTCGAGCCGACAGGACGTTGAACTGCTCTTCGCCCAGCACGGGATTTTTGAAAAACGAACCCGCGCTGTGAGAGTCAACCTCCCCAGGCACGATCAGCATCCCCTTCGTCCTTCGGATCGCGCGCACCGCCTCGCGCGTTTCGATCAAAGACGGCGCGACCGTCTTTTCGTCGGAACCTTCGGCACGTAAATTCGCAAAGTACTGCTGCAAGTCACCGTATTTCAAACGGGCAGGTCCACCCCGCTTCAACCTGTAGTTCACCCGCAAAAGGATGTACCGTCCGCGCTCTGAGCTGTTGAAAACGCTTGATCGATAACCGAATCCGCATGCCGGTTTCGGCAGCAACACGATGCGCTCTTGCTTCAAGTCGAACGCGCGCACCGACTCGATTGTGTTGGAGACCTCCTGCCCGTATGCCCCCACGTTCTGCACCGGTGTGCCTCCGACGCTTCCCGGAATCCCGCTCAGGCACTCGATTCCAGCGCAATTCTGCACTACCGCCTGCGCCACAAAGTCGTCCCAATCGACTCCTGCGCCCACGCTGAAAAGTACGGAGTTGCCCTTGGCATCGATCGTCTTCGGGGCCATTATTCCTCCGATCGCGATTTTGAGCACAAGTCCCGCCCATCCCGAATCGGCCACTACCAGGTTGCTGCCGCCCCCGAGTACAAACAACGGCAGATTCCGGCTCTTCGCGAATTCCGCGGCGTTGCCCACCTCATCTTCTCTTTTTATCTCCGCGAAGTATCGTGCCGCCCCTCCCACTCCCAGGGTAGTCAGAGGCGCAAGCGGAACATTTTCTTGAATCGTCATAAGTCGGATTTGGCTCTATAGTTAACAGAGCATCTCATGTTCTTCGTACCTCACAGCGAACCCTGACCAAGTCTAATGATTTAGGAGTGTCCATGTATCCAGAAATTATGGTGATCCCGATGCGCGAAGAATTGACTCGTCTGGGCATCGAGGAGTTACGCAGCGCAGCCGACGTAGACCGCTTTGTTCAGAAGGAACCCGGCACGACAATGTTGATAGTCAATTCCATTTGCGGATGTGCCGCTGGCCGTATGCGTCCCGCTGTCCGCCTCGCTCTGCAGAATGCCGCCAAGCCCGGCAAGATCGCGACTGTTTTCGCCGGACAGGACGTGGAAGCCACCGCGCGGGCACGCGCTCATTTCGTTGGATACCCGCCATCCTCGCCCTCCATCGCGATTCTGCGCGACGGAAAGGTGATCTACATGATGCATCGCCATCAAATCGAAACCCGCGATGCCGCCGCTATCGCCGCTGACCTGAAAGCCGCTTTCGATCAGTATTGCGTTGCCACGGCGGTCGCAAGAGATTAAGAGTTGTTGCAACCATACACTGCCGGGCGTCCTCGCCCAGCCTCTGCCTTTTGTGCTCGAATGCCCCTCGCGGAACACTTCCGCCTGAATCAATGAAAGGATCAGCACAAGAGCACAAGATAAGGTCGAATTTTCAAGTCCCATTTCCCTTATGAGTCAAATTCGGCCAATCACACAAGTGACATCCGACTCCGTACACTCATCGACAATCGGGATGGGTAGGCCTTCGCTGCAAATCTAATATGCGCTGTAAATGGCAGCGCCACTGGCCGCTTGCACAATTCCAGGCAGGCCTCGGTAGAGCATCGATTTGCTGGCGCTGTTGGGAATGAAGAGGATATCCTGCGCCTGCATCGGCATGTCCGGCGCCCTGCCTTTTAGAATCTTCTTTAGCGAAACAGGAATTTCGATGTAGCCATTTGCTGTTTTCCGAATGAGTTTGGTTCGATCCAGAGATGCTGTTCCATTTACACCCTCAGCCAGTGCGATAGCCTGAAGCAGAGAGATCTGCCCTTCATTTTGCATCACGAATCCACCGGGGTGATTCACATTTCCGATCACGTACACGATTCCTGCCCGTGGAACGATAACCTTATCGCCAGGCTGTATTTCGATATCTGCATCGAGTGTTTTTCGGGGGTCCGCAGAAAGCTTAACTTTCACCACTGAAGCATCTGAGTGGCGCTGCACTGTGACCTCATTATTTGCAGTGGGCGTCATGCCGCCGGCCGCAGAAATGATGTTCAGGAGGGTAAGATTACCCAGGACAGGGTATACCCCGGGCTTTCCCACCTCTCCTAAAATGGATGCCCCTTGCGTGATGTACTCATGGATGAGTATAGAAACGTCCGGATGAACAAAGAAATTCCCATTTTCATACTGGCTGGCAACGGCTTTTTGGCCCTCTTCTGCCGTCAATCCGGCCAGATGGACCTTCCCAACCAGGTTTAGCGTCGTATCTCCGGCATCATCGACGCGTACTGTTTGAGTCATTTCCGGGGCGTCGAAGATCTTTACTTCGAGCAGATCGCCCGCACCAATGCGAAGTCTCGGCGACGTAGCAACTGGCTCTTGAGCCAGCAATATCGTCGAGGGAAGCATTAAAACTACAGTGACCAGCAGGATTCGTATCGCGTCTTGATGTTTCATGCTCATGGCCTACATCTCCATTTTGGATTCGGGTAGGGACTAGTCCTAGTTAATTTCCCGGTTGTGACCCTAACGCGCGTCGAAATCGAGGCTATTCGCTTCTTGTCCGTTCAAGATGACACCCAGCACACGGGGTCGAAGCCTGGCGAAGAGCTTGGACACTCTTTGCAACGCTGGCCGCCGTGTGAGCTTCGTCCGTGCCACCAGGACAACAAGGTCACAGGCTTGAGCCAGTATGGCCGCATCAGTGACGGATAAGGCCGGGGGAGTGTCTACAAAAATAAAATCGTATTCGCCCCTCCACTTAACCATGAGTTCCTTCATTACCTTCGAGTCAAGCAAGTCGGTCGGTGAGGATGAAGAATCCAATGTCCCCGCTGGGATAATTGATAAGTTCGGAAGCGATGGCATCACGAATGGAAGATCGGATGCCGGTTGGTTTTGAATCATGGAACTTAGTCCCGTCTCGAGATTTAGGTTGAGATACGAGTTAAGCATCGGATGCCGCATGTCCGCTTCTACCAACAGCACGCGCGATCCGTGCTGAGCAAAGGCAGCCGCGCAGTTAAGACTCACTGTCGATCGGCCCTCCCCACCCGAAGCGCTCGTCACCATGATAGGAGTGCTAATTCCCGGACGAATCGACTGAATGATCGAGCCACGAATTGCGCGGAATGCCTCCGCAGATTGCGACTGACCGCGGCCGAGAACGCAAATACTGGCTTCCTGTATGCCGGGCTTAAGCGCCAACCGGGGAGCTCGCTTGTCGGGAAGCTCCCAGCTCGGCACTGTACCCAACGCCTGAACTCCACAGATCTCCTCCGCTTCGTCCACGCTGCCAACCGTGTCGTCGAGGCTCTCGGCGACAAAGGCCGTGCCGAGTCCGCAGATTAGTCCAATCATCATGCCAAGTCCGAGATTTAGAAGAACAATCGGACGCGCCGGACGGTCCGGTACCAGCGCCGGATCAACTATGGCAATGTTGCTGCCGCGCATGCCAGCCAGTACCGTGGCTTCCTTGAACTTTTGCAGCAGACCATCATAAAGAGTGCGACTTGACTCCACGTCGTGCTTCAGAATGGTGTACTGTACGGCACTGTCGCTCAGCCGATTGGCTTCGCCCTTTTCATCTTCAAAAGCGGCTCGCAGCGCTTGTTCCTTCCCCAGCGCGGCCTTGTAATTGTTCTCGGCTTGGGATTTCAGGTTTTCGAGCTCCTGTTGGATCGTTTGATCAATCTGATCCAACTTGCCCCTCAGTTCCAGCAGTTTCGGGTGTTCGATGCCGTAGTGCGTGGCCGCCTCGGCGTATTCTAATTCGATTTCCGATTGGCGCGTGCGCAGTGCCTGGATGTGAGAAAGTGCAACTGGCGACGTCGTCGACAATTGTCCATCGGAAGAGCTTGATCTCTCAAAAGTACTGGTTAGACCAACAACCGCTTCGGGATCTCCTTTGCGGACCAGTTGGACCATCGTCTCGGCGACGATTCGGTTCTCTTGAGCGCCCATCAACTCCTTCGCCCCTTCTTCGAGGCGAGTCATAACAATATTGTGGCTCTCGTCCGTACCCAGTATGCCAGCCTGTTTCTGATAGTCGACTAATCGCTGCTGAGATGTGCCAACTTCGGCTCTAAGGTCCTGGAGTTGTTTGGATAGCCATCCCGAGGTTTCCACGGTCGCGTCGTATCGATTCTGAAAGTACTGTTCTTTGTAATCTTTGACCAATGTATTAAGGACAAGCGCAGACAGCTTTGGATCGGGACTCATGTACTTCAGGCTGATCATGCGTGTTCCAGGAATCGCAGCAACCGACAAGTCCCGATGGAATGATTTCAGGGCCTCGACTCGCCGGCGTGGCGCATCCTCCAGCGGCAGCCCAGCCTCATCCCGAGTGTTCGCTCCAATGAATGGAATCTTCGCCAACAGAGCGCTGAATCTGTGGTTCTTCCCATCTTCAGATCGTTCTTCTAGCTTCAGCTCTTTGATGATGCGCAGAGCGAGTGTATCGCTGAGCAGTGCTTTCACCTGCGTCTTTTGCACCAGGGAGTAGTCCCTCGATGTGGCGTTGCCTTGCGTATCACGCTGCAGATCGAGAGAATCCGAGTTTTCTTCGCTGAACTCAATCGTCGACTCAGATCGAAACTTCGGTGTCTGAATAAATGTATAAGCGACTGCCAGCGCAAATAAACCCAAACCAACTTGTAGGACGAGCGACTTCCGTTTTTGCCCGATGCGCCACAGCTCAGCCAGCGCAATATCTGGCTCACTGGCTTCTTTGATAATCTGAACTTTGGGCTCTTGGCTGCGCAGCGGAACCAGATTCTTGCTCTTCGGCTCGTCGGGAGGAATGATTTCAGTACTCATTTTTCAACCTTCGTGAAACTGGAGTGAAAGACCTTACTGGATTCGAACTAAGACGGTATCTCCATGTGTAAACATCGGAGACAGTCATCGAGGTATCGCTGTAGCTAAGCTTCGATATAACATCGCTCTATTGTTGCCAAAGTGAAGCCCATATTAGACAGACAAGTCTTGCCTATACCTACGGTGCACCCGGGATGCCATTCGCCCATCGTTCCATAGATTGAATCAACCTTTTCTTCTCATCAATAACATTAGCGGCCTCACGACAGAAGACCTATCAGTTGGCAGTATCTTGGATGAATGCTTGAATAGGAGACACTAGTTCGCGACGAGCCGTGGTCGTGAGCAAATGAGCAATGCGTTAAGCCCGCAACATTGCGTGCCAAACTACCTGGGTGCGGTGCCGGAGCCCAGATGATCGATATCCAGCGTCAACCAACCTCTGCGCTCCGTGCCCATTTCTGCATTCGTGAAGGCGACATTGTGGCCGCCCGACATTGGGTTCGCGATCCGCAAAAATACTCTCGTTCCATGATCCGAATCCGAATTGAGCGTCACGCTCCATTCCGCCACTTTTCCCGGAAGCAGGGTCGGTAGCGGCCAAGTTGCACGCCCGCGTCCAACAACTCTCATCGCTCGATCGGTGGATTCCACTTCTACCGGCCAGGCATAATAAATGGGTGCAACACCACGATTTTCAATCCGAACCGTCACAGTCGCCGATCCATCCTTATTCCGTACCATCTTCGATGATGCACAGAACAATTTGTACCCAAGCATGCGCTGTGCTCCCAAAGCATTCTTCTGCGCTGATACGGATGTTGGATGCGTAAACAAAGCCGCGTCAAGCATGTACGTTGCGTGGGTTGTTTGCACGGCATTAGTCCAATCCTGACCACGCACATTGGGCCACGCGTCCCAAAGATCTTTCTGCATGGGGGGGTAGATTTCTCCTCCGGTTGGGCTTTGTTGCCAACTGTCCGTCACAGCCGCTTTTTGTACACCAGTCCAGAAGAAACGGTCTCCGGTACCGATCGAGTCCCAGAGGAAAGAATCGTCATGGAATCCAAAGTGGGCAAGCAACTCATGATTTTCTGTGACCGTCGCTGTTCGCACGCCCACTAAAGTTTTGTTGAAAGACTGCACATAAGCTCGCAGCAGCGCATCCTTTTCCACCTGCGGCATGGCCCATCCGGACGGCTCTCCCCAAAGTGGATGATCATGAACATGCCACTCTCCCCAAAATCCGTACAACCCCGCTTGGACGTAAGCAATACGCGCGTCCCCGTCATACTTCACGCCAAATGCACGGATAAAATGAAGCAGGCACTCGATGAGATGCGGATCGCTATAGTCCGGCGAGACACTTCGGATCGCTCCTTTAAGGTTGTCCGAGTCGTCGTACTTAAATGTTTTCAAACCCGTGTACAGAAGATAGCTGGGAATGCCGCTTGCCGACTTCGGATTGTCGACATAGAACCTGACGACCGCCTGATCTCCATTGCCTGAAATCGTCGTTAACGCCTGCTCCAGGGAGGCCCAATCATATCTGTCGCGCCCCTTTACAACATCAGAAAGCGGCAGAAACAGAAACTCCATGGAGTGTGGAAAGGGATCTGCAATTTTCGCACCTGCGAACCAGGGCATGAGCCCTCGCAACGGATTCTCATCTACACCCGGCGCATCCGCTCGGAACCGCATAGCGTGCCATTCCTGGGCCCCGGCACGGCAAGCGCAGATCATGACCAGGACTACGGAAAGCATCAAGACTCTCCTTCGTAGACCGGACGCACGACCACGCTTCCACCTATGAATCACAAACTGGCTGAGCCTAATTAAAGGCTCGCTCACGCTGGCTTTACAAGAGGCATCGCTGGGTTGGGGGTGTCTGTAAACATCACCTGTCGGAACAACTGCCATGATGGCGTAGCCTTTCGTCCTCTAAATTCTGTCTTCGGCGCAACCCCAATATCAGTAACCATCAAGTATGGTAACAATCGCGAATCGAGGACTTGGTCCGTATTCCCAATCGAAGTGCACGTCATAAGCCAAAGCACACAACCACTCGTGGAGAGATTACTGAGATGTCCTGATCGTCTTGAGAACGAAACGAAATGCTAAGGCACGCGTCGTGCGCGTTCGCTTTGTCGAGGTCAGCCGCCGCGGGAAACCGCGCGCTCGCGGCAACCGGCAACCGCCACTGTAATGCTGTCCAATAGTTGAACATCACTCCAGAAACAAGACGGGGCTAAACGCGAATTGGTGCTGATGAGTGGAACCGCCGCCCTACGAATAATCTCTGCTCAGCTGCCATGAACCGCGTCGACTCGTTCCTGATTCATGGGGCCGATTGAGTCGCATCGTGTCTGGCCTTAGGCGTGCGATGACTATCGCGGACAGCTCTGCAACCCTCTCTATAACTCAAGAGCCATTCCAGTTCTAACCAAGGCCTCATCTAAGAGGCGATGGCGAAGCCATGACTCAGACCGGTCAGATAACCCCACACATTACGCAGGCGACACCTCTCGCTGTCGTCCGTTGGTACGCTGTTTATGCTGCTTCTTGCCGTGAGAAGCGTGTAGCTCAGGATCTTACTATGCGCGGTGTTGAATCCTTCCTCCCGCTCTACCGCTCTCCTCGCAACTGGAAGAATGGCTGCCGTGTAGAACTCCAGAGAGCTTTATTCCCGGGTTATGTATTCGCGCGCATGAACTGCAGCGAGCGAGTCCGGGTGCTGGAAACACCGAATGTCATCTCAATTGTAAGTCGCGGTCGCGTCCCAGAACCTCTCGAGGATGATGCCATTGCCAGCCTGCGTACGATTGTCGAGTTGCATCGCGCGCAACCCCATCCTTACTTGACCGTTGGAGAACGAGTCTCCGTGTGTGCGGGCCCATTCGCCGGGTTGTCCGGCATTGTCCTTCGGACCAACGGCGCTTTACGAGTGGTCATCACCCTATCCCTCATCATGCAGAGCATCGCTGTCGAAGTGAGTGTAGAAGACGTCGTACCTTTTTCGGACCACCCCGTCAAATCCCCTTCAGCCACAAATCTAGGTTTTGCCACGTCCACCATTTAAGAATCCATGAAGCAAATTGCTCATTTGATTAAACGGGTGCGCACTTCCTCCAGCATCAACGTCAGTATTTTCCGCGCAGCCCTCCTTGTTAGTGTGGCCTCGGTCGTAGTTAAGTTGGCGTCGACCGCCAAGGAGTTCGTGGTGGCCAGCTACTTCGGACGTGGCGACACCTTAGACGCATTCTTGATCGCCTTCTTGGTCCCGGGCTTCATTGTCGGCATCGTAAGCATATCTTTCAACTCTGCCCTAATTCCGACATTAGTTCAGGTGCGACAACAAAAGGGAAACGCCGCGGCTCAGCGACTGTTTTCAAATGTTACCGTCATTAGCTTGAGTTTGCTGTTGCTACTATCCGGTGTCATCGCGATAACGGGGCCCCGCCTCTTGGCAGTAGTCGGTTCGGGCTTCGGGCCGGCGAAGCTCGCGCTTACTTGTCGATTACTGTATTTATTGCTGCCCTGGATTGTCATTAACGGTGTCGTAACTACATGTGCTGCAGTGTTAAATGCAGGAGAACGATTCCTGTTCTCATCGCTCACTCCGCTCTTAACCCCGATATTCGGTTTGCTGTTCCTCGTGGGGGTGGGTCGAACGTGGGGAATCTGGGGTTATGCGGTTGGAACCTTGTTCGGTGGCGTCGCTGAAGCCCTGCTACTCATAAATCGCCTGAAACGATATGACCTTCACTTGCGGCCCAGATGGTACGGCATGGACCCGGAAACGCGCCAGGTGTGCGGCCAATGGATGCCGGTTATGGCTGGTTCCTTGCTCGTATGCGGTGTCGCCTTCGTCGATCAATCCATGGCTGCCATGCTAGCAGCGGGAAGTGTAGCTGCCCTCATGTACGCCACGCGGATTGTTTCCGCGATCCTGGGGCTCGCGTCGACTTCATTGAGTACCGCCGTAACACCATATTTTTCGAAGATGATTGCTAGCGGACAAATTGCAGAGTGCGGTAATACTCTGCGCACTTACCGACGGATCACACTTGCAGTCACCATCCCTATCACCATAGTCTTGGTTATCCTCTCTCGGCCACTGGTCACGCTTTTATATCAGAGGGGTTCCTTTACGGCAGCGGATACGGCCATTGTCGCACGCGCTCAATCCATGCTGTGTCTTCAGATACCATTCTACGCTGTATCCATGTTGCATGTTCGGCTGATCTCCTCACTGAGGAGAAACAATCTTCTGTTCTACGGAGCCGGTATCAATCTATCTCTCGATATCATCTTAAACCTCGTTTGCATGAAGTATTGGGGGGTGGCTGGCATCGCGCTGGCCACATCTTTGTACTACGTTATCTCGTGCACCTTCGTGGTGTTCGCAGCTCGGTGGGCGTTAAAGCGGGCAAGTTATGCGCCCGCGCTGGCGCTTCCCTTAGGTGTGGCAGCCAGGTCAGCCGCCGCTGGATCGATCGAATGAAAAGCTCGGATCTGCTGTTGAGAAGGTTGTGCTACCTGCTGACGTGGACATACTTCTTCGTCGTGCCATGGGATCATTCTCTTTCCTTTGGCTGGCTTGGGCCAATCAGCCGCATGATCACGATAGCCACAGTTCCGTTCGTCGCAATCGCGATTCTGACCCGAGGAAGGATCAGGAGACCCAAACCAGTCCACATATTGATGTTGATATTTCTATTGCTAGCTGAAGCTAGCGTGTTTTGGACCTTGGCGCTGGAAGATACGCTGCCCGTGATGCGGACATACATCCAGAACATGTTGGCGGTCTGGTTGGTCTGGGAGTTTGCCGTCACCCCAGAGTCCTGTCGTAAACTCGGAGTTGCCTACATGCTGGGCAGCTATATCAGCATTGCGAATACGATTCGGGAGTTTGCAACGGAGGTGGTTGGGACCAGTAAGTCCGTCCAAAGGTTCACGGCTGCAGGTTGGGATCAGAATGACTTAGCCGTCTCTCTCGCTTTGGGTATTCTGATCTCGCGATATGCCGCCCAGGGTGGCTCTAAGAAAGTCCGGATTCTGGCTTTCTGTTATGTACCCTTGGCACTCGTCACCATAGCCCTGACTGGTTCGCGGGCAGGCTCGATCGTAGCCGCGGTTTCCGTTTTGGCAATTGCTTTTCAATGGAAGTCCAAACCGTCCCTGAGAGTGGCCGCACTTGGCGGCTTGCTTGCCCTCACCTGCCTGGGTCTGGTTCTCGTACCGCAAAATACTCTGGACAGGATTCTGACGATGGGTAGTGATGTTCAAGATATGAACTCTCGGGTGCCGATTTGGCAGGCTGCGCTGTCCGAGTTACCCTCTCACATCGTTTTGGGCGCCGGGGCCGGTACATTTCGCGTCGCATCGGGAACTGACATGGTGGCGCATAACACGTTTCTCTCTGTGTTACTCGAAGAAGGTCTCGTTGGATTAGCGCTTTTCCTGGCGATCGTCTACTTGTTGTTTAAGACGGTGTGGCGGGCGGACCCATCGACTCGCTCGATATGGATTGCAATTCTGTTTTGCTGGTGCGTCGGAGTGAGCTCTCTTACATGGGAGGAAACGCGGTTGACGTGGATCATTTTTGCGCTCGCTGCTGCACAATCGCAAAACGTATGCGAGAAGGCTGTGCCCGCGCTCCGCCGGCACCTTTCGCGTCTTCGACCTTTGAGGGCTAGCTGAGTGCGGCTTCTACTCGTCATATCGGGATTGGGGATTGGCGGCGCTGAGCGAGTGGTAGTTTCTCTCGCAGAAGCCTGGCATTCTCGCGGAGACGATGTCACTATTTTCACCTTAAATGACTCGCCTGTTTTTTATCCGCTTCATTCCGGGATCCACCGAATCGGCGCAGGCTTGGCGAGCCCTTCTAAGGGGTTGCTGGACGGCATTCGAGCAAACTTGCGGCGCATGCAAGTGTTGCGGAAATTCGTAACCGAGTGCGCTCCCGACGTAGTCATCGGATTTATGGACCGTACAAATGTCCTAACCATCTGTGCCACCCTCGGATTGAATATCCCGACAATCGTGTGCGAGCACAATGATACCGGCCAGCTCCGGATTGGAGCGATTTGGTCACTTCTGCGTTTGATAACCTACCCGTTTGCATCGGTCGTTACCTTCTTGACGGCCAACGTCGGTCAGCGCTGGAGGCCGCTCCTGCGGGAGCGGGCGGTGGTTATGCCAAATCCGGTTGTTGTCGGAGAGCAGGATGGCAAGGTGTCGTTCTCTCATCCGCGTAACCTGATTGCGGTTGGGAGGTTGGTTTCTCAGAAGGGATTCGACTTGCTGCTCGAATCATTTCGAGAAGTGGCTTCTAAGCATAAGGAATGGGGTCTCACGATACTGGGGGAGGGAGAGCTCCGTCCCCAATTGGAGGCGATGGTTGAACGCCTCGGCCTCAGCAGCCGAGTGAGTCTTAGCGGACGAGTCGAGAATCCTTTCGCCTGGCTTCGCCTGGCTGACCTATTTGTCATGCCATCCCGATTTGAAGGGTTTCCGTGCTCCTTATGCGAGGCGATGGCGTGTGGTCTCCCGGCCATCAGCTTCGATTGCGATTCCGGCCCGCGCGACATTATTCGTGAGGGAGTCGACGGATTATTGGTTCCTCCTGGCAACGTGCAAAAGCTCGTCACCGCCATGGATGAATTAATGAGCAATCCAGAGCGTCGCATGCAGATGAGCCTTCGAGGACCCGACATCCTGCATCGCTTCGGCATTGTGGAAATTCTGCAGAAGTGGGATGAATTGTTCGATCGTTTTTGTCCCTCCCACGAGTTGTCGACCGACTTTAAGTGAGTTGACGATGCCTCGTGTCGTAAAGCCACGAGCGGCTATATCGACATCGCAATTCCAAACCGCGTTTCAACCGCAAGTTAATAAGAAGTCTTTAGGTGGATGCCTTGCCTCCCTCCTTACAATCGACTCATAATCCGATCGCACTCTTTTCACCTTCCCTGGGCGGTGGGGGCGCGGAAAAAGTTCTCCTGAATCTGGCCAACGGGCTGCTCGCGCTGCACGGCGCGGTAGACGTGGTATTGGCTCAAGCAACCGGGCAATACATGGCGCGCATTCCGGGCGAGGCACGGCTTGTGGACTTGGGAGCACGTCGCACTCTAACCTCGATTTGGTCCCTCGCTCGATACATGCGTGAGCGTAGACCGAGGGCGATTGTTTGCTTTCAGGACCACGCGAGCATCGTGGCTCTCTGGGCTCGATACTTGGCGAGAACCCGAGTCCCGATCGTGGCCACGGTCCACAACTCTTGGTCCCGGTTTCTGTCAGACGGCTCAGCAAAGACCAGGCTCCTCGCGCGTTGCGCCCGCCATGCCTATACAAGAGTCGAGTCCGTCGTTGCCGTCTCCGAACGTACTGCCGATGATCTTGCTGCCAGTCTCAATTTATCTCGAGAACTCGTAAGAGTGATCTATAACCCAGTGGTTGGTCCGGAGTTGTTTGCGCGATCTAAGGATGTCGTCGAACATCTGTGGTTTGAGCCAAATTCTCCGCCCGTGATATTGGGAATTGGCCGGCTGACACGCGCAAAGGATTTCCCCACTCTTCTCCTCGCATTTGCGCTGGTTCGCCGCCAAATGCCGTGCCGGCTCATGATTCTTGGTGAAGGGGAAGATCGGCCCACGCTGACCACCCTTGCTTCGTCCACAGGCTTCGCTGAGGACATAGCTTTCCCGGGCTTCGTTGAGAATCCGTACAAATACTTAGCTCACTCTTCCCTCTTCGTTCTGTCGTCTCTCTGGGAGGGACTTCCAACTGTTCTGATTGAAGCGTTGGCTCTCGCCGTTCCCGTCGTATCAACGGATTGCGAAAGCGGACCGCGTGAGATTCTCATGGGCGGCCTTTACGGAAAACTCGTAAACCCCGGTGATCCTATCGCCCTCGCAGAAGCCATGCGAGAGACCCTACTGCAGAAGCGAACTTCTGTCGATTGCGTGCAACGTTTTCAACAAGACCGAGTTACCGAACAATATAGATCGCTCGTCGACGAGATCAGCAATTCCTCCAGCCTCCCTGTATCACAATGACAACTCCTGGCAAAAGAATTCTGTTATTGGCAACCGGGTTGAATCTCGGTGGGGCGGAGACGCAGGTCTTCCATCTTACGAAGGGACTGCTCAGCCGTGGATGGCAAGCGGAAGTCGCGTCGCTGCTGGGCGGCGGAATCATCGCCGATCGCTTTCGACAGGCGGGAATTCCAGTGCACGAATTGGACATGAAGCGCGGATACCCCGATCCGCGTGCCGCAATACGCTTGCGCGGAATCATTCTTGCTTTTCGTCCGGACATCGTACACAGCCACATGGTCCATGCCAACCTCTTGGCTCGACTCACGCGATTGATCTGCCCAATGCCAGCACTTGTTTCAACCTCTCACAGCATGATTGACGGCGGACGTTGGATTGAACTAGCCTGTGCCTCGACCGATCGTCTTTCTGATCTCACCACAACCATCAGCAAAGCCGCCGCAGAGCGCCACGCCCGAGTCGGTTCAGTCCCCAAAAACCGGGTGAAGGTCGTCGCGAACGGGCTTCCTGTTGAACACTTCCGTCCGGATCCAAAAACTCGGGCGGCTCTCCGCCAGGAACTCGGTATTGAGGATCAATTCGTTTGGCTGGCCGTAGGAAGGTTCGAAGCTCCGAAGGACTATCCAAATCTGGTCGACGCAATTCGCCGATCTCCTTCGCAACGAGACATATTTCTAATCGCAGGAGACGGACCTTTGCGGGTCGAGATCGAAAGACTCGCGGCGAAACAAGGTGTCTCACATCGCGTACGTTTTCTGGGTATACGCACGGATGTTCCCGCTTTGATGACCGCGGCCGATGCATACGTGATGTCTTCCGCCTGGGAGGGACTGCCGATGGTTCTCCTGGAAGCGTCGGCGTCGGCTCTTCCTATCGTCGCGACCGACGTCGGCGGAAATTGCGAAATCGTACGTCACGGCGTCAGTGGGTTTCTGGTGCCACCCCATGACTCTGCCGCATTAGCGGGCGCAATGCAGCGGATGGAACAACAGTCTCTCTCGGCAAGGGCTGCATTGGGCGCCGCTGGTAGGGAATTCGTAGTCAAAAACTACAGCCTTTCTTCCGTACTGGACGAGTGGGAGTCCATCTATCACTCGTTCATCAAAAAGCCTGAACAGACGTCGCGTGCGCAAGCGGGAAGCTTCTGATGCCTGGACGCCCTCGCATCTTGTTCATCGTGACTGCTTCCGTTTCCTGCGGCTTCTATCGAGGAATGCTGCGGTATCTGGAAGACTCTGAATTTGCAACCACTCTGGTCTCGTCTCCAGGCAAGATGTTGACGGAGACCACTAGCTCCCAGGGCGCGGCGAGCTTGGCCGTTCCAATGCAGCGGGAGATCAGTCCACTTCAGGACCTTGTGTCGTTGTGGAAGTTGTATCGAATCATTAGAAGAGTTCGGCCCGATGTAGTGGATGCCAGCACGCCGAAAGCTGGTCTGCTGGGATCGCTCGCGGCGATGCTCGCGCGAGTGCCATGCCGCGTTTACACCATGCGCGGCCTTCGGATGGAAACCGCGACTGGATTGAAACGTCTGATTTTATGGACAACCGAGCGTGTGGCGTGTAGCTGCGCACATCGCGTGGTCCCGGTCAGTGAAAGCCTGCGGCTTCGCGCCATCCAGCTCAGATTAGTTCCATCTGAAAAGGCAAGGGTGGCGGGAAACAGTAGTCGCGGTGTCGATACGGAGAGATTTACTCCAAAACTCCGCAACACTGTGCTGGTCGCGCAACTTCGTGAACAATTAGGTCTTGGCGGAAAAGAAACGGTCATCGGGTTCGTCGGCCGCTTCGTTAAGGACAAAGGCATTCACGAATTGGTAGAAGCGTTTAAGACGTTGAGCGCTGGTCGCTCGGATTTGCGCCTTCTGCTGGTGGGAGATTTCGAGAACGGCGATCCCGTAAATCCCGACATCCGAAAGTACATCGACACGACCCCGACGATTATCCGTGCGGGATTTGTCTCCGACACCGCTTCTTACTACGCCTTAATGGACGTTATTGCCCTTCCAACCTATCGCGAAGGCTTTCCCGGTGTTCCACTCGAAGCGCAGTCGAGCGAAGTGCCCGTCGTGACGACGAATGCAACCGGCGCAGTGGACTCCGTAAAACACGGTATTACTGGTTTCATCGTCCCGGTGAAAGATGCGGGTGCTCTATCCGAAGCGATCGAATCCTTGCTGCGCAACCCCACGATGCGCTCAGATATGGCTCGCGCCGGACGCAAGTGGATGGAGCAGGCCTTCCGTCCAGAGACTACGTGGCAAGCCCGCGCCGATATGTATAGAGAACTTTTAGACCCTCACCAGCAAAGAAACCAACGGCCTCTACGACTGTTGGCGAAGAGAGTTTTCGATGTTGTCTTCGCAACCCTGAGTTTGGTCACCCTTTTACCCCTCCTGGCGCTGGTTTCGCTTGTTGTCCGCATCTTTCTGGGCTCGCCAGTGTTATTTCGCCAAGTGCGTCCCGGATATAAGGCGCGCCCGTTCACTTGCCTCAAGTTCCGCACGATGACAGACAATCGCGATGCGGCGGGCCGGTTGCTCTCGGATGCTCAGCGTTTAACTGCTCTGGGCCGGTTCCTCCGCAGCAGCAGTCTCGACGAGTTGCCCGAACTCGTCAACGTGATTCGCGGAGAAATGAGCCTCGTCGGCCCGCGTCCCCTTTTGATGGAATATCTCGAGCGTTATACCCCGCAGCAAATGCAACGTCACGATGTTAGGCCGGGTATCACCGGATGGGCGCAGATCAACGGCAGAAATACGGCCAGTTGGGAGCAAAAGTTTAAATGCGACCTTTGGTACGTCCAGAACCGCAGTCTCTGGCTGGATCTGAGAATCATCGCCCTGACGCTCTGGAAGACGCTCACGCGTGAAGGCATCTCTCAGGTCGGACACGCAACCATGCCGGAGTTTCTCGGTTCCCACGAACTTAGTGTCAAGGAGTCTGATTGAAACGGATCATCGTACTCGGCGCCGGCGGGATGGCGCGCGAGGTCAAAGCCATAATTCGCGAGATTAATCGGGTTGCGCCGACCTGGGAGTTTGCCGGATATGTCGTGACCGACCTCAGCGCCCTCGGTCCATACGACAGCCGCGACGAAATAGTTGGCGACTACGGCTGGCTACACACGAATGCCAGTTGTGTGGATGCTGTTGCCGTTGGAATCGGAAGTCCCATTACGCGATTGAAGGTCAGCAAACAGATTCGAGATGTGTTGCCGAATGTAGAATTTCCTGCACTGATACATCCAACAGCCCACGTGGATTTCGACAGTGCTCAATTTGCAGAAGGCACGCTCGTCTGTTCCGGAGTGATTGGAACCGTCAACATTGTCTTGGAATCATTCGCGCTCTGCAATTTTGGCTGCACACTCGGCCACGAGGCAAGGATCGGCGAAGGGAGTGTCATCAATCCCGGAGCCAACATTTCCGGGGGAGTACGGATTGGCCGAGGCGTCCTCATTGGCACCGGCGCCCAGATACTTCAATATCGATCAATCGGAGATAACTCCACCGTTGGAGCCGGCGCTGTAGTCACCCACGACGTGCCTCCGGGCGTCACCGTGGTTGGCATTCCTGCAAAACGCAAACTCACCACATTCAATAACTGAGGACAAAAACAAATGAAGACTGAAGAAGTGGGAAATCTCCGCTCTTCGCCCGGCTCTTGGCCCTATTTTGAGCCCGACGAGGTCGAGGCCGCGGCGCGCGTGCTCCGTTCCGGCAAGGTGAACTACTGGACGGGCGAAGAGGGCCGTCTCTTCGAAAAAGAGTTTGCTCAATTCTCCAACTGCAAGCACGCGATTGCATTAGCCAATGGCACAGTAGCCCTGGAAACCGCCTTGAAAGCACTCGGGGTTGGACCGGGTGACGAGGTTATCACCACCAGTCGAACCTTTATTGCTTCGGCAAGTTGCGTTGTCGCGGTGGGAGCGCGTCCTGTGATTGTGGACGTCGACCGCAGCACCCAGAACCTCACCGCGGAAACGATTCTCCCCATGATCACGCCCCGGACAAAGGCGATCATCGTCGTACATCTGGCTGGTTTGCCCTGCGAAATGGACGAAATTATGGAGTTGGCCCGTGAGCGAGGCCTCAAAGTTGTCGAGGATTGCGCCCAGGCACAGGGCGCCCATCACAAAGGAAATCCCGCCGGCTCCTTGGGCGATGTTGCAGCATTCTCTTTTTGCCAGGACAAGATTATGACGACCGGCGGGGAAGGAGGAATGTTCACCACTAACAACACAGACCTCTGGGATCGAGCTTGGAGCTACAAGGATCATGGCAAGAGCTACGACGCCGTGTACCACCGGCAGCATCCGGTTGGATTCCGTTGGCTGCACGAATCCTTTGGTACGAACGGACGAATGACCGAGATGCAGTCGGCGATCGGGCGTGTCGCCCTGAAAAAAGTCCCGGGCTGGGTTGAAATCAGACGAAAATATGCAGCCTTGTTCAACGAAAAACTGAACACGGTGAGAGGGCTGCGCATCCCCATGCCACCCGCCCATTCGTACCACGCCTACTACAAGTACTACGCTTTTGTCCGCCCCGAACTGCTTTTAACAGGCTGGAACCGCGACCGCATCCTGCAAGCAATTTCCGCGGAGGGTATCCCCTGCTTTGTCGGGAGTTGCAGCGAAATCGCCAGGGAAAAAGCCTTTGCAATAGAACGCCGCAAGCGTCCACGTCTGCCGGTGGCGCACGAACTCGGCGAAACAAGCCTGATGTTTCAGGTGCATCCTACACTTCAACTCCAAGACATCGACCACGCCTGCCGCGTGATCAAAAGCGTAATGGAATCTGCCACGACACCCGAATGCGTCCCGGAACCGAGAACAGCATCTGCCAGCGCCGGACCTTCGCGGTAAAGACTCTCCTCAACTGTAACTATCGGAAAGCGGACGGATCGCACCCGTCAAAATCGTTCTGACCAGCAATCGTTGGCCAGTAAACGATAAGACGTATGCTGAAAAGATAAGGGAAGGTGGAAGTTTAATATGTCTCAAACACTCAATGGGAATGTGCCGGAGTTTGCGAAGTGGCCTTGCCCTGCACCAGACGAGATCGACGCCGCGGCCCGAGTATTAGATTCAGGCAAAATCCGCTACGAGACCGGTCAACAAGGACGCCTTTTTGAGAAAGAGTTCGCCGAGTTCGTCGGTTGTCGTTATGCGATTGCTCTCGCCAACACTAGCTTGGCGCTCGAAACGGCATTGCATGCCGTGGGGGTAACTTCTGGAGACGAGGTAATTATCAGCAGCCGAACCCTCATGGCTGCGGCGCAACGCGCTGTTGCGATCGGAGCGCGCCCCGTGATCGCGGATGTGGACCGCCAGAGCCAAAACGTCACTGTGGAAACAATTCTGCCCTTAATCACACCTGTTACTAAGGCAGTGGTTGCCGTCCACCTCGCCGGCTGGCCCTGCGAGATGGACGGAATCCTTCAGTTGGCCCGAGAGAGAGGCTTCAAGGTAATCGAAGACTGCACGCAAGCCCAGGGTGCAAAATACAACGGAAAGCCGGTCGGGTCCATGGGCGATGCGGCGGCGTTTTCATTCGGCCATGACGGAATTATGACGATTGGAGGCGAGGGCAGCATGTTCGTCACCAACAATACAGAGGCGTGGCAACGTGCCTCGGTCTACCAGGAACATCGCAACGGCGCCGACGGGGTCGATAACCGAACCATGCGGAGTGGGATTCAACACTTTCCTGGGATGCTGGAGACGAGCGGTAGGATGACCGAAGTACAGTCCGCCATCGGACGCATTGCCTTAAAGAAAGTCTACGGCTGGGTCGAAACCCGCCGAAAATATGCGGCCATTCTGCATGAGAGATTGGCTCCATTGCGAGGCCTGTGGATCGCGACCCCTCCAGTTCAATGCTTTCATGCCTATTACAAGTACTACGCTTTCGTGCGCCCAGAATGTCTGCGGTCCGGTTGGAGTCGCGATCGAATTCTCATGGCAATCCGTGCGGAAGGTGTACCGTGCTTCGTCGACAGTTGCAGTGACGAATACAGGAAAAAAGCGTTCGTCAGAGATCGGCGCGACCCGGCACGCAATCCCATATCCAAGCAGTTGCGCGAGTCTGGCCTCATGTTCCTCGTCCACCCCGCGCTCGACCTTGCAAGCATTGATTACACTTGCCGATCGATCGAGAAGGTATTGGAATACGCCACCCGTGCCAACCCCAGCAACTGAACGCTAACTATTCTTGACGGGCACAAGCGCCCGTTCCCTCAACCTTACTCCGGCCTTGCAACCATAGAGAGAAACTTAATATGCTGTTAAAGAAAAACCCGTGGGTCATAGCTTTACTGCAGTCATTCATCATCCTTGCATCCTTATTCGCGGCATGGCTTTTGCGATTTGAGTTTTCCGTGCCTAATCCCGAGTTGCTTTTGGGGACCGCCCCGCTGCTCCTGTCCATAAGGTTGCTCGTGCTGTGGCGCTATAACCTCTTTCATGGTTATTGGCGTTACACAGGAGTAAGCGACGCGGCCGATATCGGGAAGGCGGTTGCCATCGGCAGCGCAGCATTCTTTCTCGTAATCCGGGTGCTGTTGCAAGTCAGAAGTTTCCCGCTCTCGATCTACTTCCTGGAAGCGCTGCTGACGGCCACGAGTTTGGGTGCCGTTCGAGTCCTATCCCGCATCCGTTTGCGTAGGTCCGAGCCCGGCCGTCGAGGCGCTGGAACCCGCGTGCTGATTGTTGGTGGAGGCGACGCAGCCGAAGCGCTCATTCGCGAATTAATCCACACCGACTATCTCGTCGTAGGATGCGTTGACGATGACGCCGCGAAGCATGGCGTACGGATTCACGGAGTGACTGTTCTGGGCACCATTGCAGAACTCCGGCACGTGGCTACCGCTTATCAAGTCGATGAGTTGTTCATCGCCATGCCTTCCGTCACCGGCCTACGGATGAGCCGCATTCTTGAACATTGCATGGCTAGCGGGCGCAAGTTTAAGACGATTCCCGGGATGGCAGACCTGATCAAAGGCCAGGTAATGGTTGAACAGTTGCGCGAGGTCAATCTGGAAGAATTACTGGGTCGTGACCCCGTCCGGCTTGATCTGGAATCAGTGCAGAGAGATCTGGCAGGCAAAGTCGTCTTGGTCACAGGCGCAGCCGGATCGATTGGGCAAGAACTTTGCGATCAGATATTACAGTGCGGACCAGCAGAAATGATCTGCCTCGACCAGGCCGAAACCCCGATGTTTTATTTGCAACTGAAGCTGACACAATCCGAGTACGGCGATCGGGTTTGCTATTGCGTGGCCGACATCACAGATCCGGAGGGCATCCGACGAATCCTTCGCGCTCACGGTGTCCAGATCATTTTCAATGCTGCCGCCTACAAACACGTTCCGATGATGGAGTGCAATGTGGTCGAGGCGCTGCGCAACAACGTTTTCGGTCTCATCAATCTTCTTCATGCTGCCGAAGAAGCCGGCTGCGAGCGTTTTCTCCTGATATCGTCCGACAAGGCGGTGAATCCCAGCAGCGTAATGGGCGCGACCAAGCGGATTTGCGAACTGATCCTCGCCTCTCGCCCCTCCAGGTTGCAATGTGCCTCCGTGAGGTTCGGCAATGTTCTCGGCTCGCAAGGCAGCGTTGTTCCGGTGTTCCAGGAACAAATCCGCAAAGATGGGCGCGTCACCGTTACCCATCGCGAAATTACGCGCTATTTCATGACCATTCCTGAAGCGGTCTCCCTCGTGCTCCAGGCCTTCACGATCGGCGCCCACGGCGACATCCTGGTGTTGAATATGGGCGAGCCTATCCGCATCGCAGATTTGGCGCGCACTCTCATCCGGCTGTCCGGAGCCTCCGAGGAAGACGTTCCGATTGTCTTCACCGGACTTCGGCCAGGAGAAAAGCTCTACGAAGAGCTGTTCTATTCGAGCGAAGCCCTGCTGCCCACGCCCCACGATAAGGTTCAGCGCACGAATGGAAATCTCTCACCATGGCTCAATCTGATGGGGCACCTCAAGGAACTCGAACCGCTCATGCTCTCCGGAACCGAAGAGTCGATACGGGCAAAGATCCGAGACATTGTGCCGGAATATAGTGACGAGTCGATCGCCGCACCAAGCAAGTCCTCCCAGAACACTGTTCCCGAGCAGGTCCGCGAACCTATGACGCTGTCCCGTGCGGTTGCCGCAAACGACTGAAAGACTTTCCTCGTGCCAATCGTTCCCGATGTTGCAGACTCCCCACCCCGAGGAGGCTGAACGTTGTTTGTGCGAGTCCTGAAAATCTTACTAATAACGGAGACTGCGAGATGAGACTTGGACGTTATCTAGTGCCGATCCTGATGGCATCAACTGTCGGGGCGACCGCTCAAGTCGTCCCCCAGCAATCAGAACCAAACGAAAACACGACATCTACCCATCGCTTCTTTGATCGAACCAACGTTACGCTACAGGCGCTGAACGTAGCTTCGCAGACGGAGGCCTTGCTGGCGATTCAGTCCGGAGACGATGGCGGTCAAATGGCCCCCTGTGGAAATTCCGGTTGTGCTGGCGCCTTGCAGGCTCGCGGTCGCACCCTCGATCCGCTGGAAAAACACTTTGAAGCGTACGGATATGGTTGGGGAGCGGCTTACCGTTATGGCGGAGGTGTGGGCTTGAATCTTGCCGTCGCTTACATATTTCACAAGACGGGCCATCACAAGCTTGAACGCTGGGTTCCGGTCGTCGCCATCCTGCATGCTCAAGTGTCGACGGGATATGCTTCGGCTGGCTCACAACAGGGGATCACCGGCTGGTGAGCGGACCCTGGAGTGGCCCACTTCTCCGCCGCGACCATAACTGTCTTTGCCCTCACTTTGGACAAAGAAATAACTGTGGGCGCGCCCCTTCTCGCGTCTCCGCCGCGGAGGACCTTCACTTCATCACCTGCAGTTGTTACAGGCGTCAACTATTACTCGGCGCGGCGCCGCGATCTGTTTCTTGTCGTACTGGAGCAGGTGCGCTGGCGCTACCAGTTCGTCGTTGGATATGTGGTTATGCCTGAGCATATTCATCTCCACTCTCAACCTCAAAAGCACGTGCGCCACCTTACATTGACAAAACTTCTCTCGGCGAGACCCCCAATTCCCGTCGCCCTGCCCATCTTTTTTCCCAAAAAAGGAATTCTGCCCCCCGAAGCCACCGCCCTCTCGAAAATGTAAAGTTCACACGGCAAAACCTAATACGGTTGTGCCTAAATAACCACACTACTCAATATTTAGTTTCTATCACTTACAGACAACCCCTGCACAAAATCCGCCACACCCCGCCATTTGTTCGCCGAACCAAAAGCGAATCTTTCCGTAACTTACGGGCGGTCCGGGTGCCCCATTCAATCGCGCTTTTTGCGATTGAGTCGATCCTGTCCATCGTGACCCCGCTTCGCTTTTTCATCACCAACCCACATGCGTACCATCACAGACTTCCACCCCAATCGGCAAAACTACTTTTTGAGGACGCGTCGTCTTCAGTTCGCGGGAGAAATCCGCTCCCAAGAGACCAAAGACCTTCCGCTAACGCTCCGTTTTTCTTTGAAACCTTCGAGCGTTTCCGAAAGCATCCCGGGATGGCGCAGGCCTCCCTGGAACCTGCTTTCCTTATGGCCGACGGCCTACCGCTGACGGCTAACTCCTTGCACCACAATAATTTAAAGATAAGCTCTCTGAAACCAGAGATCTGAGGGAGCCCACAGCCCTAAATCCATGATTCTAAAAGATCGATAGATCAAATTTACATCGATCCAATCTCTCCCAGCATTTCGACGCTTGTGCAGTTCGCTCCGCGTTGCTAGGATCCTCTCACCCTATGCCAACCCTCATCGCAGCTCCTGCGCGGATCGAATCTGCCGGCAGCAAACCGAAGATCATTGAAGAATTTGTCGGCCTCATCAACACCAAAAACGACGCACTGAGCCTCGCCCACATGCGCAGTCCAGCAGGATGGGAAGAGCCCGGACAGACGCCCGATTTCGACGAGTACACCGTCGTGTTGCGCGGCACGCTGCGAGTCCAGCACAGCTCCGGCCAAATCGACGTCGCCGCCGGGCAAGCCGTCCTCGCCCATCGCGGAGAGTGGGTTCGTTACTCCACTCCATTCCCCCACGGAGCGGAGTACATCGCCCTCTGCCTGCCCGCCTTCTCGCCCTCGACCGTGCACAGGGACGAATAAGCAAAACACGAATAGTCAAAAGATGAAGCTTTCCGTCGTCATGCCCGTGTATAACGAACGCCCCACACTTCGCGAAGTGGTGGCGAAAGTTCTCGCAGTGCCACTCGAAATCGAACTGATCTGTGTTGACGACGGTTCCCGCGATGGCTCTCGCGAAATTCTGGAGATGTTGCAAGCTGAGTATCCGCAAGTTCGAACCCTGTTCCAGCCGCAAAACATGGGGAAGGGAGCAGCCTTGCGCCGAGGAATTCAGGAGGCAACAGGAGACTACGTCATTATCCAGGACGCCGATCTGGAATATGATCCTGCCGAATATCCTTTGATGATTGCGCCGCTCGTGCAGGACAAAGCAGACGTTGTTTACGGCTCCCGGTTTCTCGGCGGAGCTCCGCATCGCGTGCTATATTTCTGGCATTCGGTGGGCAACCGCGCGCTGACCCTACTTTCCAACTGCCTCACCAACATCAATCTTTCCGACATGGAAGCTTGCTACAAGGTCTTTCGGCGTGAGGTCATTCAGTCGATTCCGATCGAAGAAAACCGCTTCGGATTCGAACCGGAAATTACCGTCAAAGTAGCGCGTCGCCGCTTGCGCATTTACGAAGTCGGAATCAGTTATTGGGGACGAACCTACGAAGAGGGTAAGAAAATCGGATGGAAAGACGGCATGCGCGCCTTCTATTGCCTGCTGAAGTATTCGCTGAAAGAGCCAAAGATCAAGAAGCAGACGCAGCCCGCAACTGTAGCTCAATCGGCGGCTGCCAATCGAAAACGTTAAGGCGTTCTCGGAATTCGCCACTCTTGTCCAGCAAGAACTCGTGACGATGATGTCTGGCGAGAATGCCTACCGCGAATGCTTCTGCTTCAGCCGCCCTTTGTAGGGATTCGCACTCTGGCGAGCGATGCTGGTGCCTTTTCCGCCGGACCCGCCGTTAAAATTCATGGGCGGGTTTGCCTTTTCCTTGACCGGTTTCAACGGCGGGGCTTTGCGAGCACCCTGCGTGTGAGACCCTGCTCCCTTGGCGGTCTGATGTTCGAGGGTTTGCAGATCTTTGGAGTTGGCGTTAGACGACGAGCCGGTAGTCTTCACTGCTGGCATTGTGCTCTTCTGGATGCCTTTCTCAGCAGGCACATGCTTCACTCTGAACTGGTTGTTGTTCTGCTGCGCCAACCCACTCATGGAAATTCCCACCACCGCGACCGCCACCGCCAACGAAAATCTCATCTTTAAGAACTCCGATTCATGGGGACCCGAGGTACGGGATCATAGCTTCTGATTACGAGGTACTCAATGTTAGATGCACGCCACCTGCCACCGAATCACTCTATCCACTCATTCTAAACCCGGCGATTCGGGAAAGCACTCGCTAGAACAGAAAGAGGTGCAACGAGATAGGCGTTTCGGGGGCAGAGACCAGCCCCAAGGAGGGTTGAAGACGGTACGATCTATGCGCAACAGTTTGCACATCGCTTCCCCGGAGCGAGCCCCAAATTCCCGGCAACTTGCCCCATGTTCTCCTTCGCCATTCTGACATGTACTAACTACTTTCGTTCTGCGGCAAAAGGAATTGCCCTCGTATTAGCAATAGCTTATAAGCGACTTTGTAATTTTTTCCTTTACACCAGAGGTCAACCCCGCGAAGGAGATTCGGCCGTGGGATTCTTGGCCGGATGCCGCATCCAGCTGGACTTTCGCGATCTATGGCGCATCGCCCGAAAGAGCGAAACTGATTCTGCCGGAGCGGGAATTTTGAGCTGCCGGTGTTAGAAAAATCCCCCCGCTGTGGTTTGCGGAGACGACACTCAGAGGTCGCTTTGAACGCTTATCGGCTGCAGCGCAGTTCGGCCCCCAGTTCGACGGGTAGTTCGGCAAACGGTTCGGTTCAGAGTTCCCGGAAAGAACCAACAAAGGGCTCATCCTTTTTGGCTGTCGTCACCGGTCTCATGCTTGCAGCGTCCCTGCTCATTCTGACGGGATGCCAGGCGCTGGGCGGGTCGAAGGCAGGCTCGGGTTCGGTGCAACTGGCGAGCAACGGGTTGCTGTTTGGGTCGGTGGTGATCGGGACTTCTTCGTCGCTGTCGGACACCATCACGAACAATACGAGCTCCTCGGTTACCGTCGGATCGATTCAGGGTCTGACTCCCGCATTTCAGGTCACGGGCATCACTCTGCCGCTCGTTATCGCTCCCGGCCAAAACGTTTCCTTCAATGTTGTGTTTCAGCCTGCGGCTGCGGGCAACGTTTCTACTACGATCTCGTTAAACGATCCGAACCAGCAATTGATTGTCTCGCTGACCGCGTCGGGCAATGGTGTCACACAGGGACAGGGAGGAAGCCCGGGGCAGTTAACACCAACTCCGTCTCCGGTCTCGTTCGGAACAATTCAGGTGGGATCTCACCAGGCGACCACAGTCATCCTGGCGAATACCGGAGGAATGGACCTAACCATCAATCAGGCGACGCTCAGCGGGGCTGGATTTTCCCTGGGAAACCTTGCGTTGCCGATTACAGTGAGCGCGGGCACTTCGACCACAGCGACGGTTACATTCGCGCCGACAGGAAGTGGAAATTTCACGGGTAGCGTCACGTTCGCGATCACTACCAATCAGTCCAACAGCAATGTTGTCCTGAACCTGTCGGGCGCGGGCGTCCTGGCGGGCACGCTCTCTCCCAATCCCTCAACTTTGAGCTTCGGTGCTGTTGATGTCGGCAGCAGCAACCACCTATCCGAGACTTTAACGAACACGGGCGGAAGCGCGGTGACAATCACGCAGGCAACGCCGAGTGGAGCTGGATTTTCGATTAGCGGACTTTCCCTTCCCGTTACTCTCGCGGTCAGTCAGAGTGTCAGCTTCACTGCGATTTTTGCTCCGGGCAGCGCGGGTTCGGCGAGTGGATCGCTGAGCATCGTCTCAGACGCGTCCAATTCGACGCTGAGCATCCCGCTTTCTGGAACAGGCGTGGTGCCCGGGACGCTGGCGGCGAATCCGACCAGTCTGGCGTTTGGCACGGTGCAGGTCGGCAAGAGTTCGAGCTTGTCTGAAACACTGACCAACAGTGGTGGATCAAGTCTTACGATCTCTGCGGCGATGGCGAGCGGTAGTGGCTTCAGTTTGAGCGGCCTGAGCTTGCCTTTGAACTTGACCGCCGGACAAAGCACCTCGTTCACGGTGGTTTTTGCGCCGAGTACAAGTGGATCTGCTAGCGGCACTGTCACGATCACATCGAACGGCTCGAATTCGAGCTTAAGCATTCCTTTGTCGGGTACAGGCGCAGCGCAAGGAGACTTGGTGGCGAATCCGGCCAGCCTGGCGTTTGGCAATGTTCAGGACGGCACCTCGAAGTCACTGACTGATACGCTGACCAACTCCGGCGGCACGAGCTTGACGATTTCTGCCGCGAGCGCAAGCGGCAGTGGCTTCAGCGTGAGTGGTTTGAGTCTGCCCTTAACGTTGGGTGCGGGCCAAAGCACCTCTTTCACAGTGTTGTTCTCGCCGACGGCCATTGGCGCGGCTAGCGGCAGCGTGACCATCACTTCCAACGGATCAGACTCGACTCTCAGCATTCCGCTTTCTGGGACCGGAGTCTCGCAAGGTACTTTGTCCGCGAATCCCACGAGTTTGGCGTTCGGCACGGTGCAGGTGGGAAAGAGTTCGAGCTTGTCCGAGACACTGACGAACAGTGGTGGAACAAGTCTTACGATTTCCGCGGCAGCAGCGAGTGGTAGCGGCTACAGTGTGAGCGGATTGAGCTTGCCTTTGACCTTGAGCGCCGGGCAGAGCACTTCGTTCAGCGTGGTGTTCTCACCGACTGCAAGCGGAAATTCTAGTGGTAGCATCACGATCACCTCCGACGGCTCGAATCCGAGTTTAAACATTCCTCTATCGGGTACAGGCGCCACACAAGGAACGTTATCGGCGAATCCCTCCTCACTCGGCTTCGGAAGCGTACAGGTGGGCAGTAGCGCAAATCTTTCGGAGACCGTGACGAACACGGGCGGATCGAGCGTCACAATTTCGCAGGCCAACGTGTCGGGAGCAACCTTCTCTATTAGCGGGTTGTCGCTGCCTCTGAGTCTAGCGGCGAACCAGAGTGTTACGTTTACGGCCACCTTCACACCCTCGAGTGGGGGAATGATAAGCGGAAGTCTCGCGATCGTGTCGAACGCGTCGAACTCGACGCTGACAATCGCTCTTTCGGGAACGGGAACTGCGGCCGGCCAACTGGCCGTAGCGCCGACCAGCCTGAGCTTCGGCAACGTGACGGTGGGATCGAGTTCATCCCTGAATGGCAGCCTCACCGCGAGCGGGGCGTCCGTGACGATTAATTCGGCGAGCCTGAGTAACGGCGAGTTTGTGCTCTCGGGAATTTCGCTGCCTGTGACGTTGAACGCGGGCCAGTCCATCGGTTTTACCGTCACCTTCACGCCGCAAGCGACAGGAGCGACTTCGGCGTCTTTGTCCTTCGCGAGCAACGCTTCCAATTCTCCGACCACGCAGACGATAACGGGAACCGGTACGACGCCCACGCAGCACACCGTGGATCTGAACTGGAACGCGGTCAGCGGCGTGGCCGGATACAACGTCTATCGCGGGACGGTGTCGGGTGGTCCCTATACTATGATCAACAGTTCGCTGGATGGAACAACGTCGTACACCGACAGCACGGTTGTCTCGGGGACCACGTACTACTACGTGGTGACGAGCGTGGATAGCGATCAGGCTGAGAGCGGATATTCGAACCAGGCACAAGCCGTAGTGCCCAACCCGTAATCGCGCATAGTATCGGCTCTAGGACAATCAGGTGTAAGCTTCGTTCTGATTTCAACCGCCTACGCCGCGTTCGAGTCACAGGGGTTGGGGTGCTCAGGGTATGGTGGCTCGCACCTCGGCCGAGAACGAACTCTCGTATCCCGACTGATCGACGGCAGTCACGGCGTAGATGTAGGTACGACCGTTCATCACCAGGCGATCTTCATAGGGCGGTGCAGGAACTCTGGAGGCAATTTTCACGAAGGCACTGCTGTAATCCGGGCGTCTGTAAATGTTGTAAGCGACCACACTATCGCTCGTGGGGGTGCGCCAGTTCAGGGTCACGCTGTGAGCTCTGTGGCATCCCGCTAAAGCTGAACAAAGCAGTAAAGAGGAAGAGAAGGTCGTAAGGCGCAGTGTGCGGAAGACGGATAGATCGTAGCTCATAGGATCCCGATGAGCTTTATGCCTCGTTCGGGGGTGCCCGGTCAAGGTTGCATTTTCATGCAACTGTCGCAAAATCAATCATCTTGACATACTACTTCCCGAAACCATTTAATGGATCCAAGCTTAAAAGAGTCCCCTGGTAGTCTTTCATCCCCCGTTACTCCCCGTTCCAGGTGGCTTCGTAAATTCTTATCCCAAGGGAGTAGAAAATGAACAATAGTAAAGGGAAATGGTGGATGGCGGCGCTCTTGGTATGTTGTTTAGCGCCAGCGGCGCTGGCCGACCAAGGACGCGGCGGTCACGGATGCGACCCTCGTGAGAAGGGCTGTCATCAGCAGCAGACACCGGAGGGTGGTTCCGCAACGATGTATCTTCTTGCCGCCGGAGTTACATGTGTTGGGGCGATGCTCCTGAAATCGCGGAGGGCAAAACAGACGCAATCCTAGCCTGGGACCCGATTGACAAAAAAGTGGGCCCACTTCACGCTTACGGCGCGTGGTTGGGCCTTTTAGTTTTTCTGCGGGCTTCCGGACCTGAGTAGGAGAATAGGTTAAATCTGGAGCGGGTGGGACGGAGTCGGCACCGCCGCTGTGACCCTGGTCGGGCCCATCGCCTACTTCACCCGCGTGCATGAGCCAGACCCTGAATCCTGGCTGATTGCAACGAACAGATGTCTGTTAGTTCACTATATCAGTTCGTGGTGGATGAACTGGAATGCAGCCCGATTAGTCTCTAAGTCAGGATATCGGCGATCCTGTCGCCGGCGTTTCCATCCCAAAGCGGCGGAATTGTGCCCTTTTTCGCTTGGCCAGAAAGGATTTTAGCGAGTTCGACGCGCAGTTTCTCTGGATCACGGCCAACGAGAACATTCGTTCCCAAGGTCACCGTGACTGGCCGCTCGGTATTTTCGCGAATCGTGAGACAAGGTACGCCAAGATACGTCGTCTCCTCCTGAATACCCCCTGAATCAGTGATCACGACGGTGGCGCGGCTTTGCAGTCCCAGGAATTCAACATAGGGACACGGGTTGAGAAGGCGAAGTTTACCGGCGTTCAATCCGAAATCGTCGATACGCTTCCGGGTTCGCGGGTGCGCAGGAAAAATGACTGCCAAATCCTTGCTCACTTCGAGCAGCGATTCCAAAATTCCCTTCAACTTTGAATTGTCGTCGACGTTCGCTGGGCGATGCAGGGTGACTAGAGCATAGCGATCCGTCAGGTCGCCTGCACAGGTCTTTCGCGCGGCGGGAAGCAGTCGCACCAGAGAATCGATCATTACATTCCCAACGAGGAAAACTTTTTCAGGGGGGATCCCTTCGCGACCTAGATTTTCGTTGCCGTCGCGGGAGGGCGTAAAGAGCAGGTCGGCAAGTTGATCGGTGACCAGGCGATTGATCTCTTCCGGCATGGAGCGATCAAAGGAACGCAAGCCGGCTTCGATATGTGCGGCGCGAACTCCAAGTTTTGCGCAAACCAACACCGTGGCGAGGGTGGAGTTAACGTCTCCGTAAACGAGAACGATGTCGGGACGTCGTTTAGCGACGATGGGCTCCAAACGGACCATGATTTCCGCTGTTTGCTGGGCATGGGAGCCGGAACCAACAGCGAGATTCCAATCAGGAACTGGAATGCCGAGTTGCTGGAAAAACACATCGGACATGTTGACGTCATAGTGCTGCCCCGTGTGAATGAGCGTTTGTGCAACATTCGGCCGTCTTCGCAACGCGCTGAGAACCGGAGCAACCTTCATGAAGTTGGGTCGCGCTCCGACGATGTGAAAGATGTTCAAAGCTTCTCCGTTTCTGGGAATCGCGACTCGCTGCGCTGCAGAATCCAGAGCAGCAGCAGCATGCAAACAACCGCGATGCCAAAAAAAACAATTCCTCCATTGTGATGAAGCTTGCCGTTCAGAAATGCGGGGTCAACGCGTGTTCCAAGTTCTCCAATGGTGAAGATGCGCAATCCATTTTTTGCGACCGAAAGTGGGATGGCGGCAGCAACGAGGAGGGCCTTACGCCACAACGACCTAAGGAACAGTTGCGCCAGGATGAGAGTGATGACAATGAGGATGAGGCTAGACCGAATACTGCTGCACTCGCGGGCGACTTCGATGTTTAGTCCTGGGATAAAGACCATGACCCCGTCTTGGGTCACGGGAACGCCCATCGCGCGAAATAGAATGCGCGACGCAAATGCGGACTGGTACTGCAGGAGTTCGACAATGGAGTCCAAAACAAATTGAGGCAGCGGAACAATCAGGAAAAGGAAACAAATTGGAAACAGAAGCGAACGAAATGTTGTTATGCCGAAACAGAAAATAATGCTGGAGACCCACCAGATCACGAGGGCAAACATGGAGAACGACAAACGAAAATTGTTTGGCGGATCGTCAAACGACATAGCCATTCCCCACCTGGCGTAACCGCCGATGATAATTGCGACGACGAAGAGTAGTACGGCTGCAGTAGAAACGAATGGACGACCGCTTTCGAGATTGTAAGGACGGGTGTTTTTCCAATTGAGATAGACAAGCGCGGCACTCCCCGGAAGAATTAGAAACATGTGTGTGTAGGCATCATTCGACAAAGCGAGCTTCGACGTTTCTACGAGAGGACGCCACCAAAGCATAATCGACGCCGCAAAAAAGCCGATGAAAGCGAGGGATCGCGTTTGGGTATTCATGCTCAGCATAGGCTGTGAGAGCTGAGTTCCATCTTACCGAATGCCGTGTTGGGACTGTCTCCATTAAGGTACATGCGGGTAACCGCTCCTAACCGCAGCATCTTGCGAGTGGAGTTGTTTCGCCGTCGCTGCGACGAGCGGGAGGGACATCTCCCGACGGTATCCACTCGCAAAGACGTACTCGCGATTCCGAGGTTGTCGGAGACCGACTGCTGCCGATCTGCAAGTCACTGAGGGCAAAGGCGAGCCTGATTGATCCAAGCCAACATCGAGAGTGCGCAGAGCGTCCACCTTTTGAATTTCTAATCAATCGTGGCCAATGGTTTGCTTCAAGCTCGGCGTGAGCTTCGCGTTCAATTCTATGGCGCTAATGACATGGCGGGTAACGGACGATGAACAGTGGAGTGGGAGGCGTTGCGAACTTCCGCCAGTGAGCGAAAAACTTCTCTTTGCTCGATAGCATGAAATTCCATAAGAGAGGCAATGACGATTGATCCTGGGCAGCCAAAAATGACTCCCCTTGGGAAAGGAAAGCTGTGATGAACGAAACCGACATCGTCAAAGATTTTCTGGTGGAGAGTTACGAAAACCTGGATCGGTTGGACCGGGACCTGGTCGGACTGGAGAAAAATCCCCGCGATAAGGACTGTTTAGCGGGAGTGTTCCGTACGATTCATACGATTAAAGGCACCTGCGGGTTCCTGGGGTTTAACAAGCTGGAAAAAGTCGCGCATGTCGGAGAAAACCTGCTGACCCGGCTGCGCGACGGACAGCTAGCGCTGAATCCGGAAATTACGACGGCGCTGCTCGGTATGGTAGATGCCGTGCGCCAGATGCTGAAAGAGATTGCCGAGACGGGTCAGGACGGCGAAGTGGATTATCCGGAACTTCGGGAAACATTGACGCGGTTACAAGGCGCCGCTCTGGCACCGACACGAGCGGCGAATGACACGGCCTCTGGCGCTGCCAAAGCGGCACAGGCCGAGGGGTTCAGTCCGGGTGAAGACGCCGCTGGCGCGGACCGGGCGTCTGCAATCCAGCCCGACGAAATTGGACCCGCTCCCGCAGTTGCAGCAACGGGCACGAACAAGGGCCCGGCGAAGGAGTCCGAATTGCGGCCGCGGGAAACCGTCGCGGAGACAATCCGTGTCGGTGTGAATGTGTTGGACAAGATGATGACGCTGGTCGGTGAGCTGGTGCTGGCGCGGAATCAGCTTCTGCAGATCTCGAACACGGTGGAAGATGCCGGCCTGCAGGCAGTTTCGCAGCGGATGAACCTGATCGCCAGTGAGTTACAAGAAGAAGTGATGAAGACCCGCATGCAACCGATCGGAAATATCTGGAACCAGTTTCCGCGGACGGTGCGCGATGTAGCACTCGGCTGTGGAAAAGAAGTGGGCATTGAGATGGAGGGAAAGGAGACAGAACTCGACAAGACCATCATCGAGGCGATCAAGGATCCGCTGACGCATCTCGTGCGGAACTCCGTTGATCACGGGATCGAAGTACCGGAAGAGCGCGTGAAGGCGGGCAAAGACCGTACGGGTCGCCTGATTCTCCGAGCCTTTCATGAAGGCGGGCAGGTCATTATCGAGATCAGCGACGATGGCGCGGGACTGAAGGAGCAGCAGATCCGCAAAAAAGCGGTCGAACGGGGGGTGGTTACAGCCGATCAGGTGGCCCGGATGACGGAGCGAGAGATTTTTGATCTGATTTTCCTTCCCGGATTCTCGACGGCGGAAAAGGTCACGAACGTCTCCGGACGGGGAGTTGGGATGGATGTGGTGAAGACGAATGTCGAAAGAATCGGCGGGAACGTGGACCTGCAATCCACACCCGGACGGGGCACGACAGTGCGGGTGAAAATTCCTCTGACGCTGGCCATCATTCCGGCGTTGGTCGTCACCTGCGCGGGCGAGCGGTATGCCATTCCGCAGGTGAGCTTGCTCGAACTGGTGCGACTGGAAGCGGACGAAGTGACCAAGGGGATCGAACTGGTGCACGGAGCGCCGGTCTATCGACTGCGGGGACGGCTGCTGCCTTTGGTTTACCTCAATCAGGAACTGAAGCTGGAAAGCGACTCGCGGCAGGCGGCAACGGGCGATGGAGCGGTCAACATTGTGGTGCTGCAGGCCGACGAGCGTCAATTCGGGCTGGTGGTCGACCAGATTAACGATACAGAGGAAATCGTGGTGAAACCGCTGCGCAAACAGCTTAAGACGGTCAAGACCTTTGCCGGATCGAGCATCATGGGTGACGGGCGGGTCGCGTTGATTCTCGACGTACTTGGTCTGGCCCAACGGGCCAGCGTGGTAACAGAAACGCGCGACCGCTCCCTAACCGAAAAGACTTCGGAGGCGGCAGGGACGGAAGAAGGCAAGCAGACCTTCCTGCTCTTTGCCGGCCCCGGAGATTCGCGAATGGCGATCCCACTGGGCACGCTGGCGCGTCTCGAGGAATTTCCGGTATCCCATGTGGAGATGTCAGGCAGCCAGTGGGTGACCCAGTACCGGGGACAGATCTTGCCACTCATCCGGCTGACGGTTGCGCTCGAAGAACGGCGCAACCGTTTGCGCGCGCTGCAGGCCCCTCCTGCGGCAGATAGCGGCCCGATCCAAGTGCTCGTCCTGAATCACGACGGGCGGTCATTTGGCCTCGTTGTCGATCGGATTCTGGACATTATCGATGATCGAGCAGATGTAAGGTCGGCCGCAACGCGGGCCAATGTTCTCTATTCCGCCGTCATCGGGGAGCGGGTCACTGAGTTACTCGATATCCCCGCGATTCTGAGGAACGCCGACCGGAACACGACCGAATCCACTCTGGCGACACGTTCGGCGGAGGTTGCGAACTAGACCATGGCCCACACTTCCCAGTTTTGCACGTTCTATCTGGACAAACTGCTCTTCGGAGTGGAACTGAAAGGCGTTCAGGAGGTCATCCGCTCGCTCGAGATGACGAAGGTTCCGCTGGCCCCATCCGTGGTTAGCGGACTGATTAACCTGCGCGGGCAGATCGTCACAGCCGTCGACCTGCGTCGGCGTCTGGATCTCGATCCGAGGGCACAGGGGACTCTGGCCATGAATGTAGTGGTGCGCTCCGAGGATGGCGCGGTGAGTCTGCTGGTCGACGAGATTGGCGACGTTGTGGAGGTAGAAGGCGACTCCTTCGAGGCGCCTCCTGAAACCCTGCGTGGATCGGTACGCAGCATGATCCTCGGCGTCCACAAACTGAAGGACCGTCTGTTGCATGTGCTGGATATCGAAAAAGCTTGCCAGATGACGGACGGAGCGGAAACGGCGATCGGCCGATAGCCCAGGCGGGAATTTCGCCTACGGTTAGGCTGGCAGCAACAAATTGTAAGGAGAGAAACCAACTTCGAATTTTCCGTTTTAGAGGACAAGCCATGAAGAATCTGACTTTAAAGATGAAATTGGGCCTGGGTTTTGGTTCGCTGTTGCTGATCATTACGATCTTGGGCGTGACGGGTTATGAATCGGCTGTGACCGCAGCGGACGGCTCGGAACAGGCGGAGGCGCAAGTTCGCAAGAGTGAATTGGCTGGCCGTCTGGAAACAGCAACGGAGAAGCAGGTCGCAGCGGCGCGCGCGTTCCTGCTAACGGGCAGCGAAGAACACTTAAAGTCCGGCGAAATTGCCCGGGACAGTTTCGACAACGATACCAAGGAACTGGGAAAGCTCCTCAACACTCCGCAAGGTCTGGCAGCTTTGGCAGATATCCAGCGAGGCTATCACGAATATCGCCCCCTCCTCGATCGTGCCATCCAGTTGCGCCGCGCCGGTGAAACCAAGGCGGCGGTGGACCTGATCTTTTCCTCAGAGTGCAATGCGAAGCGCAGCGAAATACGGGACAACCTCGCGAAGCTTTCTGAACTGATCAGCAAGGTGAAGGAAGGCGCCCAAGCGGAGCAGAATTTGTCGGAGTCTCGAACCAAGGCGTTGACCCTTATTTTTATGTGCCTCGGACTATTGCTCGGTTTGGCGGTGGCAATGGTGACCGCTCGTTCCATCACGCGGGCGATCGCAAGGATGCTGGTGATGATCGAAGAAATTGCCCACAAAAATCTTACAGTCGAAGACCTGCCGATCGATTCCACCGACGCAATCGGACGAGCCAGCCTGGCGCTGAACGAAATGAAAAGCAGTTTGCACTCGATGATGCGGTCCATTGCCGGTTCCGCCGTACAGGTGGCAAGCGCGAGCGAAGAACTGAACGCGACCAGCCAGCAGATCACCGCCAACTCCGAGGAAACCTCCGCCCAGGCCGACGTCGTCTCGAAAGCTGCTCAGACCGTCAGCCAGAACCTGCAAACCGTCGCTACCGGCGCCGAAGAGATGGGTGCGAGCATCAAGGAAATTGCCAAGAACGCCACCGAAGCTGCGAAAGTGGCAACCGGCGCCGTCAGGGTGGCGGAAACCACCACCGCGACCGTATCCAAACTGGGAGACTCTTCGACGGAAATTGGACAAGTCATCAAGGTCATCACCTCCATCGCGCAGCAAACCAACCTGCTTGCTCTGAACGCGACTATCGAAGCAGCCCGTGCCGGCGAAGCGGGCAAGGGATTTGCCGTTGTCGCGAACGAAGTGAAGGAACTCGCCAAGGAGACCGCCAAGGCGACGGAAGATATCAGCCGCAAGATCGAAGCCATTCAGACGGATACCAAAGCGGCGGTCGAGGCGATTGCGTCCATCTCCGGCGTGATCAACCAGATCAACGACATTTCCGGCACGATCGCGACAGCGGTCGAAGAGCAGAATGCGACCACCAACGAGATGTCGCGCAACGTGAGCGAAGCGGCCCAAGGCAGCGGCGAGATCACGAGCAACATCGCAGGCGTGGCGGAAGCGGCTCAAGGAACAACCCGCGGCGCCACCGACACGCAAAAGGCTTCGCAACAGCTTGTCGAAACCTCGAACCAGCTCCGCCACCTCGTCCAGCAGTTCAAGATCCACGAAGGCGGGAACGGCCATTCCGTGAACGCCTTATCCGCGAACGAGCGCAGCCGGTCGGCCCGCGCGGGAGCTTTAGCCGCACAATGGGAGAGTCGAGCATGAAACGCTTGAGCTTAAAAATCAAACTGGGGATCGGCTTTGGGAGTCTCTTGCTCATTCTGCTGAGCATGGGAATCGTAGCGTACCAATCCGTGCGCGAACTCAGGGAGATCTCGGGCCTCGTAGTGCAGATGATGGCGAAGAAGGACATGGCTTCGTTGATCGAGGCATCCATCGAAAAGCAGACCACCGCCATCCGCGGCTTTCTGCTCGCCGGAGACGAAGGTCTGCTGAAACACGATGAGGAGGGGAAGGAGCAATTCGCCGAAAACATGGAGAAACTCCGGAAAGCGATCGTAACCGAGGAAGGCAAGCGATTGCATGGCGAGATTCGGCTCTCCTACGCCGAGTATCGCTCGATTGCCGACCGCGAGATCGAACTGCAGCGCCGGGGCCACGCCAAAGAAGCGGAGGAACTGGCCTTCGACAGCCATACCACCGCAATCCGGAGCGGCTTGCGTACCGCCGTCTCCCAACTGGTCGATTTGGAAGAACGTTTGAAGGACAAGCTCCTGCAAGAGCAGGCTGCGTCCGAGTCGCGAGTACAGACCGTCATCGTCGGGCTCGCGCTTACAGGAATGACCCTTGGCCTGCTGGTCGCGATTCTGATCGCGCAATCGATTGTCTCGACCATCGCTCGCATGCTGATTCTGATTGAGCAGATTGCCGCCAACAATCTTACGGTGGAAGATACGGAGGTTTTCTCTCGAGACGAACTGGGCCAAGCGGGAGCCGCGCTCAACCGCATGAAAAACAACCTCCACGTCATGATTCAATCGATTGCCAGTTCGTCTGAGCAGGTGGCAAGCGCGAGCGAAGAACTGAACGCGACCAGCCAGCAGATCACCGCCAACTCCGAGGAAACCTCCGCCCAGGCCGACGTCGTCTCGAAAGCTGCTCAGACCGTCAGCCAGAACCTGCAAACCGTCGCTACCGGCGCCGAAGAGATGGGTGCGAGCATCAAGGAAATTGCCAAGAACGCCACCGAAGCTGCGAAAGTGGCAACCGGCGCCGTCAGGGTGGCGGAAACCACCACCGCGACCGTATCCAAACTGGGAGACTCTTCGACGGAAATTGGACAAGTCATCAAGGTCATCACCTCCATCGCGCAGCAAACCAACCTGCTTGCTCTGAACGCGACTATCGAAGCAGCCCGTGCCGGCGAAGCGGGCAAGGGATTTGCCGTTGTCGCGAACGAAGTGAAGGAACTCGCCAAGGAGACCGCCAAGGCGACGGAAGATATCAGCCGCAAGATCGAAGCCATTCAGACGGATACCAAAGCGGCGGTCGAGGCGATTGCGTCCATCTCCGGCGTGATCAACCAGATCAACGACATTTCCGGCACGATCGCGACAGCGGTCGAAGAGCAGAATGCGACCACCAACGAGATGTCGCGCAACGTGAGCGAAGCGGCCCAAGGCAGCGGCGAGATCACGAGCAACATCGCAGGCGTGGCGGAAGCGGCTCAAGGAACAACCCGCGGCGCCACCGACACGCAAAAGGCTTCGCAACAGCTTGTCGAAACCTCGAACCAGCTCCGCCACCTCGTCCAGCAGTTCAAGATCCACATCCCAAAATCCGGGAGCGACAGGGAAGCATCCGGAAACGGGAGACGGATGGCAGCCCACGCGGGTAAGTAACGCCTGCCCTCTGCCCGTTGAATGGAGAGATTGAAGCGTGCGCGGTTTGGTTGCGGTCGAGCGGTCTTTCTCAACTGCAACGGGGGTAGACATTGATGGTTATAAATCCCATTCGCATTCTCGTAGTGGACGACTCGGTGGTAATCCGGAAGCTGCTTTCGGAGACTTTGTCGGCGGATGCGGCAGTACAGGTCGTAGGAGTAGCGAGCGACGGGCGGATAGCGCTCGCCAAGATTCCACTGCTCAAGCCTGACCTAATCACCTTGGATGTCGAGATGCCGGTGATGGACGGCTTGGAGACGCTGGCCGCGGTACGGCAGCTGTACCCCCGTCTTCCCGTGATCATGTTCAGCACCCTAACCGAGCGGGGAGCGACAGCGACTCTCGACGCGCTGGCGCTCGGGGCGTCAGACTATGTCACGAAACCCAGCAACACGGGAAGCGCGACGGTCGCGATCGAGCGGATTCGTATCGAACTTTTGCCGAAGATTAAGGCTCTTTGTGGGGCAGCGCGGCTAAAGCTGCAGCCATTGGCGGGATCCCATTCCCGGGTTGCGGTTCGACCCCAGTCGAATCCTCGAATCGAAATCGTGGCCATCGGCACTTCGACCGGGGGACCGAACGCGTTGGCAGAGATTTTGCCGAGACTTCCGCGTGATTTTCCCGTTCCGATTGTCGTGGTGCAGCATATGCCGCCGATCTTCACTCGTCTGTTAGCGGATCGGCTGGCCAGCCGCTCGGCGATCGGCGTCGCGGAAGGCAGTGCGGGCGCAGCTCTTTCGTCCGGTCGTGCATGGATCGCGCCCGGCAACTTCCACATGACCGTGATCCGCACGGGAACGGGCGGGCGCCTGAACCTGAACCAGGGCGCGCCGGAGAACTCCTGCCGACCGGCGGTCGATGTACTGTTTCGTTCGGTAGCTGCGGCCTATGGCAGCCACGTTCTGGGAGTGGTCATGACGGGTATGGGTTCGGACGGTGTACTCGGAGCGCGCGACCTGCGCGACGCTGGCGGAAATGTGATTATCCAGGATGAAGCCAGCTCGGTGGTATGGGGTATGCCCGGGCTCGTTCACGCCTCGGGACTGGCGGACGCCGCGTACCCGCTTACACAGCTCGCGACCGAGATCACACGTCGGGTTCTGCAGAGCCGAGGTCCGCAAGCCAAGCTCGCGTCGAAAAGCGATTTTACCCTGGAGCGCGTCTTATGACGATTGCCCCGAGGCTAGCGAACCCGACCCCGTTCGGCGGCAAGAGCAGCGAAGATGGCAACCCGGTGTACCGCCAAATCCGCGACTTGATCTACAAGGTGTCCGGAATCTACAAGGCGGAAGACAAACTCTACTTGCTCGCCGATGGCTGTGGCCGGCGAATGAAACATCTAGGGACACTCTCGCTGGGAGAGTATTGGGATCGACTGACGGCGGCTCCCTTTCGCGACACGGAACTGCGCGAACTGCTCAATGAGATCACCATTGGCGAAACCTGCCTGTTTCGCAGCCAGCCGCAACTGGACGCGTTGCGCAAAGTAATTCTGCCGGAGATTGCGGGGGATAAAACCAAGCAGATCACGAAACGTCTGCGCATATGGAGCGCGGGCTGTTCGACCGGGGAAGAGTCGTACACCCTCGCCATGAACATGCTTGAAGAACGTGAACGCTTGCTGAAGGGCTGGAGGGTAGAGATTCTCGCAACCGACCTGAATGATCGGTCGATCGAGACGGCTAAGGCGGGTATTTATGGAGACTACGCACTGCGCTCGACGAGCGACTACTACAAGCGCAAGTATTTCTCGGCGCTCGATGGCAAGAAGCTGGAAGTGCGTCCCGAAGTAAAGCAGCTCATTACTTTCAGCCGCCTGAACCTGCAGGACGATTCGAAGATGCTGTTCATGAAGGGCATGGACCTGATTTTCTGCTGTAACGTGCTGATTTATTTTGACGCCACTTCGAAGATAAAAGTCATCAATCACTTCTTCTCCAATTTGAATTTTGGCGGTTATTTTTTTCTCGGGACATCGGAATCCCTGATGAACCTGACGGACAAGTTTCACCTCGTGCACTTTCCCGGCAGTATTGCCTATTGGAAGCCGTCCTTGAGCAGTGGAAAACTATGACGACAGCTTTGAAAGCACAAATTGACGAACGCGTACAGCAGATCGAGACCATGCCCGCCATTCCGACTGTCTTTTTTCCGCTACTACAGTTGATGCGCGGATCATTAGAGGAAGTGAAGTTAGACGAGGTAGTGCGACTGGTTTCGTATGACGGCACGCTAGCCGCGCAGTGCCTTCGGATGGCTTCGTCTCCGTTATTCGGACTGACGCGCCCTCCCAAATCGATTAAGGCAGCAGTGATGAGTCTGGGACTGCGGCGGGTGCAGACGATTCTTCTAACCTGTTGCCTGGGCCAGGCCTTTCCAACCAGAAACTGGGCGCTCGATCCCTCAGTCTTCTGGAGACACTCGCTTGGCTGTGCGCTGGTTTGCCGGAAGCTCAGCGAAAAGCTTGCGGGTGATGATCACGAAAAGGCCTATACGGCGGGATTGCTGCATGACATTGGTTTTGTCGTGAACTGCCTGGCCTTCCCGGCGGAATTTGGGAAGGTTATGGAATTGGCCAATCGGGAGGAGATCCAACTGCACGAGGCGGAGACGGCGGTAATGGGATTCACACATTGCGAAACGGGACATGCCCTGGCGGAAAAGTGGAACCTCTCCCAGGATATTCGCGAAGTCATTGCGCATCACCACGACCATGAGGCCGAGGGCACGAGGACCGAGCAGCCAGTGGTGGCCTTGGTGCACTTGAGCGACTTACTGTGCCGCATGCGCAACCTGGGACACGGCTACTACGAGCGCCAAAAAGTTGACTTAATCGCCGATCCGGCCTGGGGCGTCCTGATCAAGGAACATCGCGAACTAGCATCAATGGACCTGGTTCGGTTCACCTTTGAGTTGGATGACGCGATCGAGGAAATCCGCGCCACGGTCGCAACGATCTTCGGGCCGGCGCAGAGCATGGCACGAAGTTAAGATTCTCATCCTAGAAGAAAATCGATCGTGGCCCAGCGCAAAGGACTAGTCGAAAAAAGATCGCAGGATCAATCTGATCGTCAAAGTCGCCCGGAAGGTCTGACCGAGGATAAGTCTCTCGACAAGTCCTTCCTGTTCACCCGATTCGCGCCGACCACATGGCGCCTTTAGGCTTGAATTTGAAGAGAGATCGTCATCGGCATATTTTCGAAGAGCATGTGTACTTGCAGGCCCGGCTCCTCAGCTTGCGAGTGCAGACTATAGTCGTCGCCCGTGATTACGGTGGGCGGAGAAAGCAGACAGCCTTCGGCCAGTCCGGAAATTTTATTCTTAAAATTTCCCGCGACCATATTGCATACTTCGCCCAGGGCGTCTGACATTTCTGGGCCAACCTTATCGATGTCGACATTGAGCATCTTCGAGGTCATCAGCGCGGCGGCGCGGCGACTGCAGCGCACGCTCAAGACGCCGCACAGTTGTCCGGCTAAACCTATCATGGCAGTCACGTCGAGAACGCCGGCGTCGACGTTTTGGGATGCCGTCAATTCAGAACTCAGCATCAATTCAAAGACTTCTCGGATCGATACTTCAAGCAGCGAAATCCAGACTGCGTGGTTGGCAGTCGGGGCCTGCGCACCATGCGCCAAATTCATGATTTGCCTCCCAGAATGGGGATGACATGTTCCTTCACCTGGTCGGGAGTGAAGGGTTTGCGAATATATCCGCGAGCGCCCAGGGAGAGGGCCTGTACCACATGCGACTCGCTGCCCTCTGTCGTGATCATGACTACGGGGACGCCTTTCGCGTTGGCGACAGCCGGAAGCTGTTTGATGAATTCCAGGCCGTCCATGACGGGCATATTGATATCACAAAGGATGAGGTCAACCTGATGATCCGCGAGCACGGAAAGGGCTTCTGCGCCATTGCCCGCTTCGGATACTTTACTGAGGTCAAGTCCGGCCTGTCGGAGCGAGCGCTCCACGATTTTCCGCATGACTGAGGAGTCATCCACAATTAGGGCATGTATGCTCATGAAGGGACTCGATTCGCGCGTCGGGACGGATGCTCTTCTGAATCCCGCCCGCTTTTTGGATCATCGGCGAGTCGCGACGAAGACTTTAAGGTGCGGATCGGGATGCGGGCTCGTGCTTGGACGACAGATGTCGCCGAACCTTACCAGCGTAATCCCACAGTGATCGGCATAACGATGGTCTTGCCATCGCTCTGATAGGCGCGATGGTAGCGATATTCGAGGTAAAGCCTTGAGTCATGGAGGCGATTGAGGCGATAGTTGATTCCGCCGCCGAAGTTGAAGCCGCCAGCGTCCTTAGTATTCGAGGACATCGTTTGGGGTAGGGGTGTACCGAAGATATCCCGCTGAATGTCCCACCATCGCCAAGCGGGTTGGTAAATTGTGCCTGGCCCAAGAACGCGGCTCGGAATCGAGACAGAGCGCCGGTAGAAACCAAGGCCGAGGATTCCGTAAGCGCCCAATTTTCCAAAATGGCGAGGCACAGTGACAATTCCATCCAAGCTGATTGACTGCATATTCCCGCTCTGGTCGGTGAGGCTTTGGGACTGCCTCACGCTGGGCCGGAAGTTGAGATCGTAATACATGTATTCGGCATCGACACCGAACAGGCGATTAAAGTTGAAACCAGCACCCGCCACTCCGTTAAAAGAGTTGCCAACGTAGCTCGCGACATCGTCCTTGCCGATGCCGAGCCCGATGCCTGCGTTGTAGGTAAAACGATTGAAACTTGGTTTGTCTTGGGCCGAAGCCACCGTAATCAGTCCGAAAAAAACAAGAAATAGAAGTATCCGAGTGCTCAATTCTTAGTCTCCAAATTCGCTGGTCAGTCGTCGAAACGAGGCGACGCGATTCCACGCCCTGACTCAGTAAGGTTCTGCCCAAGTGTACCTAATTTGCTGTTTTAATTTAGATGCGCATCGACACGGGAACACGCCGTCCATTTTTACTGGGACGCTAATTGACGCCGGCGATCGGTCGAGGGGCCCGCCGGACCTTGCCGTAAAACACCGGCCAGTACTCGCGGAGCATGTTGCCTCCAGCCCGTGTAGCTAAATCCAAACCATAGCGCAAGAAAGTATCTCCCACTGTGCGATTCTGGTCAGGCCAGTAGACGTTGGCCAAACCCTCGCCCATGGCGGGCCCTATCAGCCCCGACCAGTTCATCACGTCGCGTCCGTCATCGTTCCTAGTGACAAAGACTCGCTTTACCGAGTACTTCACGGCATGCATAAATTTCGGATTAACCTCGGCATAAAAGCGCGGATCCTCATGAAGCACGGACGCGAGGACGAAGGTTCCAAAAAACTCGCTGGATGCCTGTCGCCCCATCGAGGAACCAAAACGTTTGGAATACGCGTCCCATCCTTCGCCAAAGCCGGTCGGGGAGTCGTCAGCCTGCCCCACAGTGGAACCGAGCATCGCCCAGGTGACGGTATGAACCGAGATGCTGTTATCGACAAATATTTGAAATTTTTGTCCGGTCGAGAGACGTTCCGTATTCAACGCGATGTCGGGAAAAACGATGGACTTTTCCTGCAGCAGATTGTACAAAGCAGCACCCGACACCTTCTCCAACTTGGTAGGAGGTGCCGTTTCGGGAGCGGGTACCGTTGAGGCAGTGGCCGTTGGAGGAGGAGTCTGGGTTTTCGCCGAATCCTGGCAAAGTGCCGTGGCCGAAAGAAATGCCAGCGCTCCGCAACCAATCAAAGTGCGGAACGTTGCGGAAAAGGAAAGTGTCTGGTTGGGCATCGCGAGGACGACCGATCCAGAGCCGTTGATTCTTTGACGAGAAGGCATCGATAGAGATTACTCAATCGCGGGCTTGGCGGCAAACGCTCAAAAACCAAAAGCTCGAAAGTACCTCGATTACGCGGCAGCGGACGCCTCGGCATTGGCGATCCGCTCGATAGCAGCCAACAGATGTTTGCGGACCATCTTTACAAGAGCGGACGTTAATTGCATCAGAATTTCGTCTGGAATGATGTTGCTCAGCAGCCCGCACAAAAGGAATCTATCCATCGATTCTTCGATCAAACCATTTTTACGTTACAGGCCGTGAACGCAACGTTACAAACAATGGCGTTGTTGGCTATTCAGGCTCAAGACCGCGGCGGTGAAATGGCGCCGTGTACGATTTCCTCTTGTGACGGAGCTTTGGAATCTCGCGGTGCTAATGTCGCAAGCAAAAAACTCCTGGGCCAATCTGGATAAATTCCCGTCCAATGAACGGCTGCGGCTTACGCGGTATTTAACTCAACCCGGAGATCGCTCTCCGATCAGCACGACGGACGCACTCGAAATACTACGAACGGACGTGCGGAAGAAAGAGCTCGGGCCATTTCAGGCCCGAAATTGCGCTTTCTACTGCGAGGGGGTGTCGGCGTTGATGGCGGTCGCAATCTGGTCGTACATGAGAGAGATTGACTTCTGATCCTGTTGTGACGCCTGAACGTTCTTCGCCTTATTATCGGTTTCCAGTTGTGCGCGCAGAGTTCTCATTTGGGCAACGTCGCCCTGGATAGTGTTTAAGTCACCGCGGTTTCCATTCATCGTGGCTTCGAGGGTGGAAATTGCCGTCTTGTCCGATGCAATCGCCGCCTTGTCGCCACTTTTGTAATCGTTGGACAGTGTCACGCGATCCTGTTTCAAGGTTGAAACTTCGTCGGCATACGTTGCGTTCAAACTCGTCCGATTGTTTGCAACCATCGCTCCCAACCCGGGCTGGGATTGAGACGCCAATGTATTTTGTATCTGCATGTTTTTCTCCTGAATAACAAGATGTGGTTCCCGAAGAACTGCACTCTTGGGTCCACTCTTGAAGCGGCAAAGCGGGCACTACTAGGTTCGCCTTACCTCGATGGGCGGTCCAGCTAAGTGATAGAAGCTGCACTCTTTCCTACCCTTCCAATTCGGATTAATAGTCCATCCCCATCATCTCAAAAGACGCTTTCACGGGGACAATCCTCTGCCCGTGTCCGTCCGGCGAGAGGTTGCGTTTGTACTGGGCAAAATTTGCCGACCACTGCCGACTCATGTTCTGCCTAACGCGGCCCTGGATACGGCGCTTTCTGGTCGCTCTCGTAACAATTAGTAGAGTTCTCCGCTGACTGACAAGGTATGCAGCAGCGCCGCGAAGCCGCACCATCGTAGTCACAGGGTGTATTTTCCCTGGTTAGTTTCGCGCAGATTAAAGAATCACAACTGGCGCACTAAAGTCCTTGGGGTCAGTTGCCGATAAATCGGGCCGCGAGGGTGGCTTTCGCCTCACTGTGCAAATGCCTTCAATCGGACTTTCGATGATCGTGAAGAACGGAGAGTCCACCTTGGCTCGCTGCCTGGAAAGTGCGAGCTTTGCCGTGGACGAGATCGTGGTGGCTGATACCGGTTCGACGGATGCAAGCGTTCAGATCGCGCTTCGCTATGGAGCCCGAGTTATACATGTTCGTTGGGAAGATGACTTCGCGCAGGCACGGAACGCCGCGCTGCGTCACGGAAACTGCGACTGGGTTCTGTTTCTGGATGCCGACGAATTGTTGGATGCTGAGGGGGCGAGGCAGATCGCGGAGCTGGTGACAAATCCGGGGGTGTCGGGCTATTCCATTCCTATCTGGAATTATGTGCCCACACTGGCCACGCGGATGCTCAACCGACCGGCCCAGCAGAATCCACATCGTATTGAGGCAGCCCGAGGGTTTCCGGCCTATGTGGAGCATGTAAATGTGCGGTTGTTCCGCCGCCATCCCGAAATATTCTTTGAAGGACGAGTTCATGAGAGCGTAGCCGACTGCCTCCAGCGCAAGGGGCTCACAGTGGCGCGCGCAGACATGGTTATACACCACCTCGGCATCGCTGAAGACGTAGCTGACGAGCGTAAGCGCAAGTTGGATTACTACCAGGAATTAGGCCGCAGGAAGTTGCTCGAATCTCCGAACGATGCACTTGCGCACTACGAATTGGGGCTGGGAGAATTAGAACACTATCGCAATCCTAGTGCCGCGTTGAAGCACTTCAGACGGGCCATCGAGTTGAAGCCGAATTCGAGCTTGCTGTGCACTTATGCCGGCATATGCCATGTGCGACTCGGAGAATTTCAGGAGGGAATCGAAATTTTAAAGAGAGCAGAGCAACTAGGCGCGCGCGATGCCGTCCAGTTGGAAGCGTTGGGCGATGCGCACTATCATTTAGAGAGATTCGATGAGGCGCAACGGAGTTATGAGGCAGCCGGCGCTGCGGGAAGCGAGTCCTGCGTTCTAGAGAGCAAACTCGGCGTCTGCGAAGTACGACTCGGTTTGTCAGAATTAGGGCTACGGCGCATACAAAATGCGATTCGGCGCGAACCCGAGGTCGGCGAACTCTACGACATTTTGACGGCGGCGGCCCTGTTCACCGGTAACCGGCCCCTGGCGGCCGAGACGGCGGAACGTCGACTGCCCATCGGAACTCCGTCAGCAGACAGTTTTCTTCTCTCCGCCGGAATCTGGGCACAGATTGGGGAATGGCAACGAGCAGCGCGGGTTGTGCAAGCTGGCTGCCGGCGTTTCCCTAAAGACATCAAGCTGCGTTCCGCCCTCGCCGAGGTAAGTCAGAAGCTGGGAATAGGCCACAGACTTGCTGCGGACGAAGTTTGTTAGGAACAGATAAAATCGTGAAATCCCGGCTCAAAACGGCCGCCCTAGTTGGAGGGCTCGTTGGTGGCTACGCCCGCTACAAAAGTCCAACCCTGTACGCGAGCCGACATTGTTATGATGGAGTGCAACGGCACGAACCACGACCCGTCAGCGGCAATGTGGTGCCATTGCCTGCCTACTTACAGCAATAATCGTTCCGGCTAGAGCGGAAGTCTAAGCGCGCGCTTTCTTTAAAGAGTCTTCCTCATGTCGGATACGGAGTCTCGCGACTTGGCGATCAAATCTCTCCGCGACCCAGAGGTCAATGCCCTCCTTGTGTGAGTCCAACATGCATTGAAACTGGAGACCGGCATTTGACTCTCGACGCTGGGCTACGTTTATGAACTCGACGCCGGCATTGCCATCCCGGTTGATCCATTTGACGAGCCCGCTGCCAATGATCAATTGCTGAGTTTCCGGCAACACGAAGGCAAATTGAATGTCGCTACCTGCGCTCAGTTCGGCACTGGCCTTGCAGGTGCGGTGGTCCAACATAAGCCCGAGGCCGTCGTTGCTGATGTTGACGATCATCGCTCCTAGAAGTTGTGAGCCGTTAACAGCGAGGTCGGCGGAGATCCGGACGGATTCGCGATGGCCAAGGCGTCGGTGGTTCAGAACCGCGCCCCGCATCGCCTCCAAACAGCCAGAGATTTGAGCCCCTGACGCAGGTTTGTGGATCAAGAACTGCACGCCGCTGCTAAACGCCTGCCTAATATCCATTAGGTTATGGGCGATGACCACTTGAACGGCATCTTGGTTCATCCGGGAACCCTTTATTTGCTCGAAAAGTCCCGCTAGATTTGCTACTTCGTCCCAGTCGAGCACGATGGCGTCGAGTTTCTTATCCTTAATCAGTGAGAGGGCGGAGTCAACGTCCGCGGTGGCATAGGTTTGCAAACCCAGGTTGCGCAGCACTCGATTCATGGTCACGAGGAACGCGTCGTCTCGGCAGAAGACTAAGGCGGTCATTTCGAACGTTCTATATTGGTTAAACTTGCTCATCGATTTCCTTGAGAACTGAAGTTGCAGAGTCGCGAATATAACTCGTCGTCACTTGCTCGGTTTGTATTAGAAGCGTCTTAGGCACGCTGGCTAAATCCTAATTGGGTAGAGCATCTCGGGCGCCATTTCACGAACTATTTCGCGCCGTCGGCCGCATCAACTGTTAACGTCGCCCAGGCACTAACTACCGGCTGTCCGGTGTTAGTGAGCAAATGCCAGTCACGTATGTTCACCGATGTACTCTATTTCGCGGCAAAGACCTCTACGAACGAAGGTGTTCTGTCCGGTCCGAGCGGTAGATCAGGCAGCAGTGAGGGTGTCAGTACATTACCGGACAGACACAAGGTTGCATAGGCGGTACGCTCGCGCAGTCGTTCTGAGCCATATGGATCGTGGATACTCGACACAGTTAGGTAGCTTTTTCAAGCGCGTGCTGCGAAGCGGCCCCTTAACTGTCGAAGAACGTGATCAACTTTCTCAACTGGCAGAAGCCATCGTTGAGTACGGGCGAATGTACCAGTCCTATTGTGATTCTACCGCGCAAGTTGTGATCATGGAGGCCGTCGAATTGGAACGTCGCTTCAGGGAAACACCGCAAGTGATCGAAGAGGCGCTTCTGTTACTAAGTCGCACAGGTCGTGCTGAGCCGGCCGACCCAGCGGGATGTTGGAAAGTGAAGCTCGGTGGTATCGTGTCTGAAACTGGTAGAGACTGATCCTGTTTCGCCCCTTTTCAGTTCATCGAGGCAACCCAATTTTGCAGTTGTACGCGAATGTACTGCGAAGACCTGCTTGCGCTGTTGCTCTATAGCTTAGAAGGAACTATGCAAGCGAAGACGTAGACGGTGTCACCAACACCGGCAAGCAGGCAAACCTAGAGTCCAACCTTGAGAAAATAGGGCTTTTGAAGACGCACATTTGTGCCCGAGGTTGGATGCTTCTGCCGAGCGATGAAAAGCGGATAGAGGAATAGCCACCGCATTTGCCGCCCAATCCCACAAGAGATGAAGAGGTGGAATCGGCGCTCCCACACCGTCAGCCGCATTCTTGAACCGCGAGTTCGCGGAATTCGGCAAATCGATGGAGCATTCCCAGTTCTTCAAGACACTCTCGATCAGAATGCGGGAGTTCGAATCCTTGCGAATCCTGCGGGTGAGCGTCGAGTGCATGGGCCAACAGATCCGCAATATACACGGCGATTGAAACGTCGAAGCACGTGTGCGGAATACGGTTAGGATGATGATGTTGCGCGATAGCCTCAACGGCGAGGTTGGGGACACCCCACAATCCGAGAAGGTAAGCACCTATTTCTGCGTGTGAGGTTCCCAGAAGCTCCTCTTCCGCGTCGACAATCGGGCACGAGCGTTCGCGAGCTCGCGAGCGAGTAGAGCAGAATTCATCGGGCATTTTGCTGGCAAGGATGATTTCGCCAACGTCGTGGAGAAGCGCGGCCACGACTACAGTATCCCGTATTTTCGGGCCGACCGGGAGGCGGCGGACAATCGCCGCGGTGCGATGGCCATGCAGTTGCATTGACTCATAGACCTCCTGGGAAATGCGCGCATCGGGTGCAAAAATCCTAAATGTTTCCGAAGCCAAAGCTAAATTCTTAATCATTTCCATACCCAAATAACCAACAGCGCCGCTCAGGCTGGTAACTTTCTGGCCCAGCCCGAAAAATGCGCTGTTGACAAGTTGCAAGACTTTCGCAGACATCGCGAGATCTAGCTCGATAATTTCTGCGACTTGAGCGATGGACGCGTCGGGATCGGATACCGCCTCCGTGAGGGAAGTGTAAGTATTGGAGAGCGAAGGCAACTCGCCAATGCTTCCGACAACCTGGCGCAGCTCTGCTTTGCACAATATATCCTGCAAAGCACATACGCGTTCAATCGTGGTTCGCAGTTCTGCTGCGTCACAAGGCTTGGCAAGGAAGCGGTGCGCCACATGAACCGCGCGTGTGGCTAATGCCACATCGGTATATCCGGAAAGCACAATTCTCGCTGCGCTCGGGAAGCGGTCGCGGATGAAGCCGAGAAGTGTGGCGCCATCCATTCCGGGCATTCTCATGTCAGAAACGACTACATCAAAAGTCCTTGTCTGGCAGGCCTGCAAAGCTCCTTCGCCACCCACCACGAATTCCATGTCCCAGCGCTTTCGGTCCGCATGCAGCATGCGCCTGATGCCGTCCAGAATCTTGCTTTCATCATCAACGAACAGAATTCGTTTCACGCGGTAACTGCCTTCGAAGCAGCGGTCTTTTGCTCGCGCGGGAGGCGGATAACAAAAGTTGTGCCCTTTCCGCACTCCGTTTCGAAGGAGAGTTTCCCGCCGTGCTTGTCGACGATTATCGAGCGCGCGATCGCCAAACCCTGGCCGGTTCCCTTGCCGATTTCCTTCGTAGTAAAAAAGGGATCGAATATTCGGGCCCGCGCATTTTCGGGAATTCCCGTACCGGTATCCTGGATACGGATCTCAACCCAATCCTGGCAATACTTCGTTCGTACTGTGATCTTTCCTCTTTCGGCGCTCCCCTTTCCAACGACATCGGCGATGGAATGCGCAGCATTGATGATTACGTTCAGGATTACCTGATTGAATTCACTCGGGAGACAAGAGATGAGAGGGAGCGAGGGATCGAAATCGGTCTCCAGATCGGCCACATATTTCCACTCATTCCGCGCCACCGTGAGCGTACTTTCAATGGCGTGATTCAAGTCCAAAGCGATTTTGTCCTTCGTACCTGGATGAGAAAATTCTTTCATCGCACTCACAAGCTTAGACACTCGCCCGACCCCGTCGAGAGTCTGGTCGATGGCTTTGGGAATTTCCTCCAACAGATAGGGGGCGTCCATTTGCTCCGCGACACGGGTAACTTCTTGCATGATCTCGTCCGATAGAGCGTCAGCTCTTGAAGCTTCCAGCATACGTTCGTAGCTTGCCAGGAGTTGCTTTAAATCCTCGAAAGAATCTTTCAAGAAGCGCACGTTGTCGCCGATATATTGAGTGGGAGTGTTGATTTCGTGTGCGATTCCAGCCGCCAACTGGCCCACTGATTCCAGTTTTTGGGACTGACGTAGCTGTCCCTCCATAGCTCTCTGTTTGGTGACGTCTGAACCGATAACAAGTCTGGAAACGCTTTCGTCGGCGATATGAATCGGAGTGATGGTTAACCCCAGCAGGCGCGTTTCGCCATTAAGCTCAAACTGAAGCTCGCAACGATGACGTTCCGGCCTAGAATTCCAGGATTGGATTTCACGGTGCACGTCTGCCTCAAGCCATCGGATACCACAATGTGTCAGTTCTTTCCCGATCGCTTGTGCGCTGGGCAGGTCGAACACGGCCGCAGCAGCAGAATTCCAGCGCCTAATTTTACAAGTGTGGTCCAGCCCAATTAGAATTGACGGAACAGCATTAATAAACATTTCTGCTTCTCGATGTGCCGTCTGGAGTGCTTCCTTCTCGGCCCGGAGACGCGCGGTCCTGTCCCTGACCAGCCATCTGATTAAACATAGCGCAAGGGCAGCTGCTACGACCGCGACAAGAAGGATCATTAACAAGGTGTGCGGCCGCGATATGAAGCGGTGGAACTCGTTTGTTCCTTCAGTGAATAACGAAGGTATTTTCACGCAAACCCTTTGGCGGGCAGACTTTGGTCGTACAATTATTGGCATAAGCAGGGTGTTCCTTCAGAAGTGTCAGCAAGATGTATTCCTAAACGACGACAGGGAAGTAACCCAAGTAACCGCGCAATGTGGTTCGGATATGCCGATTGAATACCGCCAGCCGCGATAGAGCGTTTTCACCGTGGCGCGACGCAATAAATAGGGAGTAAGTAACTCTTAGCCGCTTGGAAGGGGCAAATGACTGACAAGATTCTTTTCGTAGATGATGAGCCTGCAGTATTAGATGGTTACAAACGAATGCTGCGCCGAGAGTTTGATGTAAATACAGCCCTTGGCGGCGAGCAAGCACTGCTTGCCATCCAGGAATACGGACCTTACGCTGTAGTTATTTCGGATATGCGGATGCCGGGCATGAACGGCGCGCAGTTTTTGGCACGGGTATGCCAGATCGCTCCGGACACGATAAGGATGTTGCTGACAGGCTTCACAGACCAGAAGGCAGCCATTGATGCCGTGAACGATGGAAATATATTCCGGTTTCTCACGAAGCCTTGTGACAAAGACATCATCGTAAAAGCGATCGCAACGGGAGTCATTCAGTATCGTCTTGTAAGAGCCGAGAAGGAACTTCTCGAAAACACCCTCATGGGAAGTATCAAGGTCTTGACGGAGGTCTTGAGCGCTGTAGCCCCCGAGGCCTTCGGAAGATCAATGAGGATCGCTCGCATTGTCCTTTATCTCGCGTCGAAGTTCAACCTTCCCGCGCGCTGGCGTTTTGAGGCTGCGGCTATGCTGTCTCAGCTCGGGTGCGTCACGCTTGACCTCAAGCTCATACAATCGGCGTACGTTGGTGACAAGCTCTCGAGCGAAGACCAGAAACGGTTCGCTGCTCATCCTCAAGTGGCAAGGGATCTCCTGGTCAACATCCCGCGAATGGAGCCGATAGCGTGGATGATAAGCCAACAACTAACAAACAGTAACACGTCGGCAGTTCCCGATTTCACTGCGACATCGACGGGGGAGATAGTGTTTGGCGCGAAGATGCTCAAACTGGCAGTGGCTTTTGACAGCTTCAAAATGAAGGGGCTGTCGGATGAAGCCGCCATGACCGTACTGCGGGCTCGTCGCCCTCCATTCGACGGAGAATTGATGTCGGCGCTGGCCGGATTTAAGCCGGACAACGCGAAGGCCGAGTTGCGGAAGGTTCCCGTTGCCAAACTCATTACGGGTATGATTTTGCAGCAGGAGATCAAGACGAAGGGAGGAATGTTGGTAGTTGCGAATGGGCAAGAAGTAACTCATGCTCTGCTGATCAGACTGGACAATTTTGCCAGAGCTGGAACCATCGAAAAAGAAATCATGGCGCTTGTGCCTGTGTAGCCTCATTAATGCTTGGCTCTCTACGGGGAATCAGTTCGTCCCAAGCCGCGATCTTGGTCCTTGGAGCGATGGTGGAGTTCGCTGATTGGAAGTGTTTATACGCGAGACAGAGTGTGATCGTAGAGAGTCTGTCTAGTGTCAGCCCATTTTGTTATTCTTTTTTCGGAGGGGCCTTGTCGGCGGGTGTTCCGGTTGGTGCCGGAGTTTCATCGGTATCCTCAGGCTTGGCATCGATATATTGTACGATCAGTGATATTCGGCGATTCCCCGGGTCCAACGGATCGTTAATGTTCCGCAAGCGCTGGTCGGCATAGCCTCGAACCTGCGACACTTGGTTCTCGCCAACACCGTTTTGCTGCATTAGACGCCGTGCTGAATTAGCCCTGTCGGCGGAAAGTTCCCAGTTTCCATATCCCGCGGCGCCCGCATAGGGCTTAGAATCCGTATGCCCTTCGATCGAGAGTCTATTCGGAAGCTTTCCCAATTCCACTGCCAGCATAATTAACAACTGTTTGCCATCAGCATTAACGACACTGCTGCCACTTTCGAAGAACGTTCCGGAAGCGGTTTCGATTAAATCGATTCGGAGGCCCTCGCCGGTAATGGTCATCTTGATTTGATTCTTTAGCTTGTCAAAATCGCTTAGCTTGTGGACAGACTTTTGTAGCTGCTCGCGGAGCTTAGGCATATCGTCTTTTTTCAAGGTAAAATTCTCCCCCGCGCCGCTCTGGTCTGTCCCGACTTTCTTGGAATTGCCGGAGGGATCCTTGAAATATCCGCCCACCGCGTCTTGCATTTGTTTGCTGGAATTCATTAACCAGAGGACGATGAACAAGGCCATCATAGCTGTTACGAAATCGGCGTAGGCGACCTTCCACGCGCCACCGTGATGTCCGCCATGAGCGACTTTTTTCTTGATGATGATGATGGGGCGAGTATCTGCCATGTCAGGGTATTCCTTTAAGCCGAAGCGGCGGCTGCGCTATCATTCCCTCCGCCTCGGCACGTTTTCTCAATTTCCTGAAATGATGGACGCACATGCCCCGGGATTGCCCGCCGGGCCGCCTCAACTGCGATGATCGGCGCTCCTCCTTTTAGAAAAGCGATCATCACAACCCGAAGCACATGGAGATAAGCTTGTTCGTCTCCCGCAGCCATTGCCATACTCGCTGCAATTGGGCCGATGAACCCGTAACAAAGCAGAATGCCCAGGAATGTGCCGACGAGCGCAGCGGCCACTTTGCGTCCAATTTCTTCCGGCGGTCCACCCAAAGACCCCATTGTGATGATTACGCCAAGCACCGCGGCGACTATTCCCAAGCCAGGAAGAGACTCCGCCATGGTGCTTAACGCGGCAATGGGAAGACCGGACTCATGATGATGGACTTCCATATCGAGATCAAGTAGTTGGTCCAGATCGAAGGGTTCCGATCCCGTCACCGCCATCCGCAGGGTGTCACAAACGAAGCCGCGCGCGTGATGGTTCTTCAGGAAGTTAGGATACTTGGAGAAAATTGGGCTCTTAGCAGGGTCTTCGACATGAGACTCGAGCGCCATCAATCCTTCCTTCCGCGCCTTCGTGAAGAGTTCATACATCATCTTCAATGATTCGATATAACGTTGTTTTGGATATTTCGATCCCCCAAAGCTGCCCGCCACACCAGAAGCAATTTTCTTAAGGACATGAAGCGGGTTGGCGATCAATACGGTCCCGATCGACGCGCCTCCAATGATTATGAGTTCGGATGGCTGGAGCAGCACCTTCACGTTTCCGTGTTCCATCAGGTACCCGCCCATAATTGCCCCGATCACTACGAGAATGCCGATAATTGAAAACATTGCTGTCTAATTTCCCCTTTGGATCCGTGTAGCGTCTTGTCCTGAGATTCCCTTGGTGTTTGGGCTCGTTTTAGAAACGACAACCAGATCCACTCGTCGATTGGTTTTTCGCCCCTCTTCGGTTTCGTTGCTGGCAACGGGGCGATACTCCGAATACCCGGCAACTGAGATCTGCTCGGGATCGAGTCCATAGCGCCCGGTGAGTAACGTCACCACTTGCGTAGCGCGTGCGGTGGACAGTTCCCAGTTCGACTTGAACTGCAGAGTGTGAATCGGTACGTTGTCGGTGTGGCCTTCTACTCGAATCTGAAATCCTTTGGCGTTGAGAATTCGGGCAATTCGGCCGAGTGGAGCTTGCCCTTCCTCCAGGAGCGCCGCACTCCCGCTATCAAAGAAGCCCAATTCGTGCAGACTCACCACGAGACCCTCCGGGGTTTTCCGCATTTCAACCTCGTGGCGACTGATTTCATCACCCAAGGCATTCTCCAGTTCTCGTTTCAAATCCTCGACGTTCATTCCCTCAACACTGATTTCAGCTACCGCCTCCCTTAAATCTCTGGTCAGGGGGCTCGGATCGATAGCTGCCTGTGTGTGACCAGCAGGAGCCGCTTCAACACGGTGAACGGCGTCTTGCGCACCGCTTGAGAACACTCCCAATTCTTGAAAAGCGCCTTGGATCGCCTCGGACACCTGGACAACCTTCTTGTTATCCATCTGTGATGTGGAGTAAAGGACAACAAAGAACGCAAAAAGTAAAGTAATAAAGTCTGCGTAGGAGACTAGCCAGCGATCGTGACTGACAGGTGCTCGCTTTCTCATTCGGCGTCTCACGCCGACAGCGCCCCCGACTGCTGCTGCTGCGACAGATACCCAAGAAGCTTAGTCTCAAGAATTCGTGTGTTCATCCCTTCTAGAATTGAGACAACGCCTTCAACGGTCATTTCACGAAACACCTGCTCCTGTCGCCCCTTTATCTTGAGCTTGCCAGCGGAAGGTAGGAAGAACAGATTGGCGGACCCAACGCCATAAATGGTCGCCACGAATGCTACGGCAATGCCCTTTCCCACCTCGTCGATGCTGGACAGGTGCTGCATAACCTGGATCAGGCCGAGGACGGCTCCGATGATGCCGATGGTCGGGGCAAAACCGCCGGCCGCCTCGAAGACATGAGCGATCTCTTCTGCATGTTCCGCCTGATTGTCGAGTTCTAGCTCCATCACCTTACGTAGCTCGTCAGGCTCGATACCATCCACGGCAAGCATCAACGCCTTCTGGAGAAAAGGATCCTTGATTCCGGCAAGTTCGCCATCAAGAGAAAGAATGCCGTTCTTACGTGCACGATGCGCAAATCCCACGAGCGTCTCAACCAGAAACTTAGGGTTTTTGGATTTATCAAAGATGACCAAGGCCAGTTGCTTGAATGCCTGCACCACCAAGGAAAGAGGGAACTGAACCATCACGGCACCAACGGTCCCTCCAAGTACGATCATCGCTGCGGTTGGCTGGAGAATTTGGCTTATCTTTCCTCCTTCTAACAAAAGCCCCGCCAGAATTCCGCCGACCGCAAGAAAAATGCCGCTAATCGTACTCTTATCCACGAGCCTGCGCCTCAGATTCCACCGTGTCGCGTTCGTGATGTGGAACGCTGCGATCCACGGGTATAGTCCCCGCACCTAAGCCAAAGTTCGATAGTCCCTCAAGTATGGCACGCCTAAACGCCACAACCAGTGACACGACCTCATCCGCAGATTCATGAACTAGCATTTTGTCCCCGCTCACGAGAGTGATCACAGTGTCCGGGTTATTTTCGACAAACTTAATCAGATCCGCGTTTAGAATGACTTGTTGCTTATTCAATCGAGTAAGTCTAATCACACTGATACCTCGGGATGGAGCTTGCGGATGTCTACTCGCTTTACCTGTGCGCCACTAATCGGTCGTTTGGAGTTTCTTCTAGAGTTACCGCGGTACTATAGCGAAGGCCTGCGTTAATGCCAAGGCCGACGTATTATCAATACTTACTTTCCAATGAATCGCGCCATTTCTGTAAATGATCAGCTTCGACAGTTAAGCCAAGCTCATTTCAGTCATGACTCGCCCGCGACGTTTGCGGCTGCCGGGCGTTCCGGGCGCTTGAAATAGGCCAACACTTGCTGTCTCTCCACTTCGGTCAGTAGCATTTTGCGTAACACGACCTGCATTTGATCCACTGCCCTCGGATATCGAATCAAATCTTCGCCTTTCACCAGTTGACTCTGCAGTTGCTTGCCGACCGGACTCAGTGTCAAGTTGAAGTGCGCCAACTCGAATCGAGCTTCTGTCCATCCCATGTACCAGAACCAGTCCGTGTAATAAAGCCAGCTACGCTCATTAAAGGCGCGGACGTGGGTTGGATCCTGCCATGCACCCCAAGATAATTCATAGGGTACGCTGATGGAAAATAAGCCGCCCACCTTAAGCAGATTCAAGCACGAGGTCATCGCCACCTTTAGGCTTGGTATATGTTCAAGAGCATCGTTGGCCACGATCTCGTCAAATGAGTCATTCTCCAAGATGATTGTGCCAAAGCGTCCAGTGTCAAGCGGCTTCCCGATCGGCAAGGGATGATTGAAATCAAGAACCGCGTCCGGTTCCCAGTAAGAATCCACATCGACGTTAAAGAAGTTCTCACGCCAGTCTTTCCCGCTGCCTAAGTTGAGCCTTGCGGGAATGGGAGTCGTACGCGGAGTGGGTTGTTTAGCTTCGGTTGCCTGTAGTGCTTTACTCAAGATGTCTGACTCCCTTCGTTGAGAAAAATATTGAAAGCCTCGTTTTTCAATTGCCTGGCGCTTCGCATCGTCCTGTAAGAGCGATAGGCAGCCATTCACCAATGATTCATAAGGTAGAGCGACGACTGCTTCCGCCAAACCATTCTCGATTTCCGTCTGAGAACAGATCTCGGTCACTACAGCTTTAGAATTGGTTAAGAGGTATGACAAGCGAACGATTTCGAGAATCTTGCGCTCATAGAAATGAATATTCAGGACGATCTTTGACCGCGAGATCAGGTTGTCTCGCTCTACGCCGTAGACGCCAAACAACACGGTCACCTTCGCTCCTGCATTCTTGAGAGCCCTCACAATGTGGGACCTGCGTGGGTTCAAGGAGCCATAGAAGAGGACGTCGATGTCGGTCTGCAGAGCTGGCAGGATACGGTTCAGTTCGGGCACGTACCCCAAGGGAACATGAACCGGTTGCCGAGCGCAGCCCATTGCCCGCCACATTGCGATATTCCGCAGGCTGTAATCCCACACTTTGTGCCGGCACGCCAGGTCATAAAACTCTGGCGATAGGCTGGGCCCCCCGATTTGTTCCAGGTTATATACAATCGAGCCTCGAGGTACCAGCGATGCCTGGGTAGGCGGCAGCAAATGAGCTCCCAGGAGTACATTGATCGCGTTTGCATCGAAGTCGTTGTCGCGGATGTGCGCCGTGCAACCGATGCTTCGCAGTCCGAATTGAAGAGTCTCCGCCACTTCAAGAAACGCGTCGGTGTGCAGGAAACCGGGCGGCCGCACGAGAGTGATTTGGAAGTTTCTCATTCGATGCTTGGCATGCGCTTCGACACCCGCTAACTGATAGTCAATGATGTAGCGAGCCGCACAGGTATTTCGCGAGCCCGCAGCGCGCAGTGCTCTTCATGCAATCCAGTCGCCTCATCTCCCTCTAACTTAGTCGACGATGACCCGGCATGGGTGGCATGGTTGAACGAAATTAACGTACCGTGGCGTATTAAAATGCCTATCTATTAGCAATTGAAAAATACACCTTGTGGCATTGTTCGGTACTCGGCCTGCAGTGCGTTAGTGCAATCATATGTCGATCAGTGACTGTTCAAATCGGGCGCTAATCTTGCGCGGGGGTCCTCATTGCCAACGTTAGGGCTCTCGATGATCGTAAAGAACTCGGCTGACACCATTCGCCCATGCCTGGAGAGTGCACGTGAAGTAGTTGAGCAGATTGTTATCGCGGACACAGGATGCACGGATAACACCTGCGATATTGCTCTCGAGTTTGGGGCTTCCATTATCTCTTTTCCATGGGATGACAATTTCGCCAACGCCCGCAATGCCGCACTAAAGCCCATGACGACCGATTGGATTCTCGTACTTGACGCTGATGAGGAGTTGGACGACAGCGCCGAGGACCAACTTCCTGCCTTGCTTAGGAACAGCGAGGCGGGCGGATTTGTGGTTCCAATTCGTAACTACATGTTGAGCAGATTCAACCGGGGATGGGATCGTATGGGGGTTCCGAACGATTACATCCACAAGAGGGCGGCGGGTTCGCCATCTTACATCCTGCACGAAAACTGCCGCTTATTCAGAAGACATCCGGGTATTTACTTCGCGGGGCGCATCCACGAACTGGTCGAACAACAGATCAGGACCCTGAAGCTGACTCTCCCGGTCGCTCCTTTCTTCATTCACCACTTCGGACAACTCGTCGGCGAGACAGAGAGAAAGAAGAAGCAGATTTTCTATCGAGATCTGTTGCGAAGAAAGACGCTGGAGAAACCAGACGACGTTGTAGCATGGACACAACTCGGGCTGCATGAATTCGAGTGTTTTGGCGAGTCGGAGGAAGCCTTGCGCTGCTTTGAAAGAGCGTTAACTCTACAGCCGACCGCCCCTGAGACGTGGCTATTCACGGGAATGGTCTACCTCAAGCTAGAGCGCTACCAAGAGGCCTTGAACGCTCTAGAACTCGACAAGCGCGAAGGGCGTAGCACGGCCTTGAGAGAAGACCTGAGAGGCGATGCCTTGTACGGTGTAGGCCGCTACAAGGACGCGCGGACGGCCTATCGGCGTGCCCTGCACCTGTCGGCAAAGAACCCGCTTCTCGAGAGCAAGCTGGGATATACAGAAGTAAAGTTGGGACAAAAGAAGACGGGACTTGCGAAGTTACGGCATGCCGCAGAAAAGGTTCCAGATATCCACGCCGTTCATGACCGCTTGATGAAAGCCTGTATCATCGCAGGTAGATTAGAAGAAGCAGCTGAGGTCGCGGACAAGTTCACCTTTGTGATGGGACATCCCAAACTGTTCTTGCGCGCTGCGAGCATCCGGGCACAGCTAATGCAATGGTCGCTGGCTGAGGAGATCTTATCTCGTGGATTGGTCTTGTTTCCGAAATCTTCAGAGTTAAGGGCCGCACTTGCTGAGGTTAGAACTCGGCAGCTCGTTAGTGCCGATGGAGTTAAGGCTGAAAGTACCGCTGATCAACTGGCTAGCGAAATGCTCCCTGTCGACTAGTAACCGAAACGGTCGGTGCATGATCGCCGAGCAGAGACAATTGTATTGCAAAAAGCAGCGATGGTGGACAGACACGACTTGTACCGATCTTATTCTAAGGTAAAATATAGGTATTATGCTTACTAACCAGTCGCGGAAGAATAATTCGGATGGCAGTTCCTATGTCAGGCGCTCAGATCTAGGTAACTCAGTTGTGATTACCTGGGTGATTCATGGGGGCTCATCTAAAGCACCGATGTGCCGATAAATAGCCTGCAAAAACAAACCACCTGCTCGAATGGCCGGTAAGCAACCTTCGAGAAGATAAAAGGGCCCGACCCTTGACGCAGGCGGAATCCGAACTAGGAGAAACTTCAAATGTTAAGCATCCTAAACAATATTTCTTCCCTGCAGTCCGAGAACGCCTTAAACACAACCCAGATGAACCTCAACAGTACCTTACAGCAACTGTCCACTGGTCAACGTATCAACTCCGGATCAGATGATCCAGCGGGCCTGGCCATTGCGAACGGGTTACAGGCGAACGTAACGGCATTGACGCAGTCCGTACAGAACGCCAGCGACGGCGTAGGCATGCTGCAGGTTGCCGATGGCGCCTTGTCGCAGATCACAACACTGTTGAACCAGGCGGTCTCGCTCGCTACTGAATCGGCCTCTGGTACCGTGAGCAGCCAGCAGCGCGGTTCGCTAGATGCCGAATTCCAATCGATCACCGCCGAAATCAATACGATCGGTCAGAAAACAACCTACAACGGCGCCGCAGTTTTCGGGCAAGGCACCGTAACGGTGTTCATGAGCGACTCGAGCGGCGCCGGAACCTCAAGCGTCGGCGTAGCGATGGTGACGGTCGATGCGGGCCACCTGAACGGAACGTCTCTGACGGCTGATGCCCTGACTACCGTTGGGTCCTCGACGTCGGCACTGACTGACATCAACTCTGCGATTGCTAGCGTAGCTGCACTTCGAGGCACGTTGGGTGCAAGTTCCAACCAGCTCCAGGCGGCAACCAACGTGATGAACGCACAGATCACTAACGTGCAAAGCGCCGAGAGCGGAATCATGGATGCTAACATTGGAAATACGACAGCCAACCTTTCCAAGTACACCATCCTGCAGCAGACCGGCATTTCCGCATTGCAACAGTCTAACCAGATGTCGCAGTCGGTTCTGAAGCTGCTCCAATAATCGAGCGCGATGGTGGGGCCAGTGCCCCACCATCCTTTTATTTGTGTCGCGGTTGAACTAATAACGGGTGGCCAAACTTATGAGTTCCGTCTCTGGCGTCAATCTAAATTCCTTATTGTCCGCACTCGGATCATCCTCGTCTGGTTTTGATGTTTCTTCCGCCGTCGCCCAAGCTATCGCCGCTCTCTCGACGCCGGAAACCCAGTGGGAAACGGACCAGACAACGTTGCAAACTCAAACCACCGATATCAATCAAGTGAACACCGATGTTTCCGCACTCCAAACCAGTTTGAGTGCACTGAGTGATTCGGCCGGTGCACTTGCTTCCATGACGGCCACCTCGTCGGATACGAGCGTTGCGAATGCAACGGCCGCTACAGGCACCGCTGCTGGTACGCATGTCGTGATCGTCAACAATATTGCTTCCACCGCCTCGGCCTATTCCAGTGCGGTCGCGAGCAGCAGCACGGCTCTCGCATCTGGTAGTTTTACTCTTCAGGTCGGCTCAGGCGAACCAACTACGATTACAGTCGGAAGTGGCGGGATCGATACCCTCGATCAGCTTGCTGCCTCGATTAATGGACAAAATCTCGGAGTTTCAGCCAGTGTGGTCAATGACCAATCGGGATCCCGCCTGGCGCTCGTTAGCAACAGTTCCGGCACTGCGAATAGCTTCACGATAAGCAAGACTTCAGGGCTTAGCTTTACTCAAGCTGCGGGGGTGGATGCATCTCTCAGTGTCGACGGGATTCCGATCGACAGCGCCTCGAACACGGTGACCGGTGTAATCAGTGGATTGACTTTAAACCTGACAGGCGCCAATCCAGGTGGCCAAGTTAGTATTACGGTCGCCCCAGACTCCACGCAAGCGTCAGAAGCTATCGCCAGTTTCGTGGGCGCCTATAACACAGCCATCGGCGATGTAAATACGCAGTACTCGGTTAGTGCGACAAACCAAGAAGGGCCGCTGGCCGGAGACAGTACCATACAAATGCTGCAAGACACGCTGCTTTCGGCAGGGAGCTACTCTGGAGGGGGAAGTGGGGTCGCAACCCTCGCCGATCTCGGTATCACCATGAACAATGATGGCACGTTAACCCTGAATAGCACGACTCTCAATAATGCGATACAAAACAATTTCTCTGGTGTTGAAACTTTCATGCAGGGGACGCCGTCGAATGGTTTCGCCGCAACTCTCAATAACCAGCTAAATTCGCTGACAGATCCAGTCAGTGGCGCCTTCACTGTAGATCTTCAAAGTATTAGCAGCGAAAACAAAGACTTGCAAGATCAGATCAACACTTTCAAAACTTACATAAGTAGCCAGCAAACTCTGCTCACGGCTGAATATAGCCAGGCCGATATAACTCTACAGGAAATCCCTCAGGAAGAAGCGCAAATCAACGCTGAACTTGGTTATGCGCCGACCACATCGACATCATGATGAAAAGCAAAACCGAACTCACCTATCTCAGAGCCGCGGCACAGAGTGCAACCTCGGTCGGTCTCGTCATCATTCTCTACGATCTTCTGATCCAGGACCTGGAGAAAGCAATCGCCGCACGTAACGTTGAAGCTCGAGCCGCTGAGATCAAGCACTCCTTTCTCGTGCTACAGCAGCTTGAAGGATCACTCGATGCCGAAAATGGTGGCGAGGCTGCGAAAACTCTTGCAAGTTTTTACGCCGTTCTGCGCTGTAAAATTCTTGAAGGCCAAATTAAGGCTAGTCCGGAGATACTTCGGGAGCAAATCGCGCTGGTACTCGACGTTCGAGAAGCATGGCAGCAGGTGGACAAACCAAATCTCGGTCTCGCCCAGACGCCCGGTGGGCCGATTGCTTCAATCCCTAACCCCGGGCTTTCCGTGCCTCCGTCGGCCCGCCAGGAAGAATTCGTTTCCTCAAGTTGGACGGCTTAGCAGGCTGCCGAAACACTTGGATTGTAACTCTCTTGTGCGAAAAGCTTCAGGTCTCAATCTCGACTGTGCTGAACTTCTAACCGCCGTACCCTCTGGCGTATAACTCTCTCGCCCGTGGGCGCTGGATCCTGAGGACTCCCGTCATCGGAGTAGCAAGGTGCAGGTGCTTGGGTTGTGCGTATAGCAAGATGGTGCGGCACAAGGGCCGGCAATAGCCAGCGGACAAAAGATCTTTCGCTGGTTGATAATGTCGCCACCGACGGCCTTGGAACGGGTGAAGTCTCAGATCCAACACTGAACTCCCCCGAGAGGTGGCGCGGTTGTCCAAACTCATTGCCGCGCTTCTAGACGGTCGTCTAATTTCAGGACACTTCCACGAACACATCCAAACGAAGCACTTGTTAAACCATTTGCAATGATGAGGATACAATTAGCCACTTTTCCTTGATTAGGGAAATCTAATTGCGACTCTGTCGTCGGCACACTTGTGTGAGTGAGCCGGGGCTGAGGTGTATTCGCTTCGCTCCGGCTAGCCCACAAGTCATAGAGTTCTCCAAATCATCAGGTGAAAATCACAAATGGAAGACAGTACGCAGGAAATGTTGCCAGCCTCGAATCCCTCATGTTATTCGTCGCGCTTTTTGGTTGCCGACGACGATGTGCCACTCTCCCAATTCCTTCGCCGCAGCTTTCAGAACGATAAGAGTGGAGTGGATGTTGTGAACGACGGAGAGACGGCGCTTCAGGCTCTCGCGCAAATTCGCTACAGTCTGCTGATCCTCGACTTGAACCTTCCGAAGCGGGACGGAATGTCTATCCTGAAGGAAATTCGGCCGAAGTCGCCGATGCTGCCGATTATGGTGCTAACCGCCCGCAGCACGCTGGAAGACAAAATCATGGCGCTGGACGCAGGAGCCGACGATTGCATGGTCAAGCCGTTTTCATTCCGAGAACTGCTCGCCCGGACGAGGGCGCTCTTACGCAGAAATGTAGGAGGGGGGTCGCATACTACGTTGCAGTTAGCAGACCTGACTTTGAATCGTGCAGAGCTACGGGCTGAGAGAGCTGGAAAGAGGCTCGATCTGACCGCGAAAGAATTTGTTCTTCTGGAATATCTGATGCTGAATTCTCCTCAGCCGGTCACTCGCGAGATGATCATGGAGAACGTATGGAAAGAGCCATATGACGGCAGCACAAACCTGATCAACGTCTACATAAAATATGTTCGAGACAAAGTAGATAAAGATTCCCCCACGAAGCTACTATGCACGATTCGTGGGGTCGGATATGTTCTGCGCGACAAATAGAGAGGACTGAGGGTCAGATGAGTATTAATAGCACCGCTATGAACGACAATCAGGTTGGTACCTCCGAAGACGCAATCCTGGGGATGCTTCATCGAGCCGCACAGCCGTTATCCACAGTTTTAGGTATCGTGGAACTCACTTTGACAGAGGAAATGGCAGCTGACGAGCGGAAAGACTGGCTGCAACGAGCGATGGACGAGCTATTGCGATTGACCGCAACTTTTGACCAGCTTCGTCAATTCGTGGAGATGAAGAGGAGTGGGCCGATGCCTAAGGAAACGAGCGCTGTCGCGCATGGCTAGCCTGATGACGCCTGCATCGCACTCCGGCTTTGAAGAGATAAATACTAAAGCGTCGTGTGTTCTCATTATCAGCCCGAATCCTGACCTTCGTCGCAGCCTCATTACGCGGCTCGAATCGGGCCAGTGGAACCTTTTGGAGGCAGGTAGCGGCGCAGAAGCCTTGCAGATAATGGAAACAGACCAGATCACACTTATTCTCTTAGATCCCGGACTTCCCGACCTAAAAATAGATGACTTCAGAGGAATCATAGAATCGGATTATCCCGAGACAACGATTGTTCCTATCAATCCACATACGGGACAGCCTATCGTTGCTTCGCCATCGCCCGACTCAATCTGTTTTCAAATGATTCGCAAGATTGAACGTGGAGCACCTTATCTGCCTTCAGCCACGGCGTCTATCGAGTATGCAGAGGCACCGTCGGCTGCGGAGGGCCTGCCGGGGTTTATCGGCAGAGCTAGAGTAGTACAGCGTGCGATCAATATGGTCCGCCAAGTCGCCCAGCGCGAAACAACTGTCCTAATAACGGGCGAAAGCGGCACGGGAAAAGATGTGGTCGCTCGCGCTCTCCATCAGCTAAGTCTGCGAAGGTTGAAACCCTTCGTGGTCATCAATTGCGCCGCCATTCCAGAGGCGCTACTGGAAGCGGAGTTATTTGGATATGTCAAAGGAGCTTTCACCGGGGCAGTCCAGTCGAAAATCGGGCGGATCCATGCAGCGCAAGGAGGCACCTTGTTTTTGGATGAAATCGGGGACCTGGCCTTGGGCTTGCAGTCCAAGCTGCTGCGCTTCCTTGAGCAAGGAGAGATTCAACGCTTAGGTAGCAACGACACGTTTCGGGTCGATGTTCGCGTTATCGCGGCAACAAATGCTCAACTGCGCGCTTTAGTCCAGCAAAAAGCTTTTCGAGAAGATTTGTATTATCGGCTTTCTGTCTTTCCAGTCGATTTACCACCTTTGCGCGACCGCATGGAAGATCTGAATCTATTGATGGATAGTTTCCTTGCGAAATTCTGCCCTCATAATGTCAGTATTACGGCTGAGGCGGTTGCTCTGTTGCAACAACATTCCTGGCCCGGCAATGTGAGAGAGTTGAGGAATGTGATTGAGCGGGCGAGCATTCTGGTGGGAACGGCGCGCGAGATCAGCCCGGCACACATTTTGATTTAGCTCATGCCCGCTGAACCCGAGGGCCTACGTTTATGGCCGCAAGGTCGGTTTCTGGTTCTGGAGATTGACTTGCCGATGCTCCAAGCCCGGCTGGTTTGTTTCAGTTAGATAGATTCGGGGAATGAAAATATGGAGGACATATCCAATACTCGCTTGCTTCTGCCGACTGCTCCTGCGGCCGAGGTTAAATCGAGAGATTCTCAAGCGGGAGAACAGCAGCAATCAGGCAGAAGACATTCGGCACACAAGCCGGAGTCCCCTGAGGAAGATGACATGCCTGTGGGAGATGACGAACCGCACGCGGTTGATGAGCAGGCATGAGACACCATTCAAGAACTCGACCACCTCTTAACCGCTCAGTTCTATTTGTACAAACGGCTCACGATCCTGCGGGTTTCCTCTACCACCTGACCAAGACGTGGTGCAAATTGTTCACGGAAGGTTTTGAGATCGTGAATTGCGCTATTTCCACATTTTCGGATCATTTCAGCAGAAGAGACCCCCTCCTGACTGAGTAGCGTCCCTTTCGCCGCCTCGATCATCACCGAGAGGTGAGATTGATAGCAGTTGCCGGTGCCAAGAGTCAGGCTATAGGTTGGGTCTACTAAATCGGTGAGCACGGCTTCGAGCAATCCCCGGCAGAGGACAGCACACGCGACTTCGAAACCGTGAATGTAACAGCGGTGGGCCTCCTCAAAATACTGCTGAACCCATGGGCTGGCATGTTGAATGCGGAGCGCCCGGTATTCTTTCGTCGCCGTAAAACTCTTTTCTAGTTGATCGAGCATATCGAGAGCTAAGGCGGCATCCAGATTGTCTTCCTCGCGGCTAATTGAAATGCCAGTCTCCGGGTCGACCTTGCATGTTAGGAGGCTTCCGAGTATGTACTTCGTAACCTGCTCCCGCTTGTCAGGAGCTAAACCAACCAACCAGTGTTCAATTTCAGCTTTAGTCGACTCCGGGGGCAGCTTTCCAATGGTGACGCGCCTCGCTGCCGTCCGCCTGCCCCGGCTGGCGATCACTTGCGACCGAATCGCCTGAGCTTCCCGAACCGCTTCGTTGCTGATCTCGCCGGCAGGCTCTCGAGATTCAATGCACGCTTGAACTTTCTCCTTGTCCCCAAATACCAAGAGGCCGTTTCTTTCCATCCACCACGCACCAGCGTTGACGTATTCCAGCACACGGCGCAAGACGAGCGAGCGTCTGGATTGAGGCTGAACCACAGTAGAAATCCTCTGACCACCATTATAGTCATAGGATGGGTTTGACCGGTTCATGAAACGTCGAGCTGGTGGTGCGAGACAATAACTAGAAAGTGCGCGAGCCGAGAAATGGAACCGGCATCTGGCCTTGAATTGGAAAGTGGATGTCTCCCCTCGCCAACGTCGTGATCGGCTCTTCGATAACGCGCCTCTGTGCGATGGTCTAATTCGAACCACGCGATAGAGTAGCAAGTCGTCCATGAGCGTTGAACGGCTTTTCCTACAAACATAACCAAAGACTCTTAGTTGGGTTTGCCAAGCCGCATTATTGGGTTAGGGGAACGCCCAGTCGTTGTTGGGGCTCGGTCACTTCGGTAATGCGAAGACCATAGTTACCGTCAACAACAACTACTTGCCCCTTCGCGATCACCCTGTCGCCCAAAAGAAGTTCGGCGGGCTCCTGTATCTCCCGGTTGAGCTCGATTACAGCGCCGGCATACAACTGTAGAATGTCTCGAAGGAGGAGCACTCGCTGCCCAAAGCGCAGCGTGACATCTAGGTTGACTCCATGTAAGAGGTGACTATTGGGTTCAGTCAGGGCACCGGTTCTCTCTCGATCGCTAACAGGTCCTCGAACTGTACTGCAAGCCGAAATACTGGAAAGTAGGTCTGAGCTCAAGCTGAGCGTCAGCACGAGCTTCTCAGAGGAGCCACGGGAGACGAGAAGGCTGACTGTCGCCGTTTGCGAAACCGCAGGAGATGAGACTGTAGCCACCTTCATGGTGACTTCCCCAAAAAACTCCTTCAGCTTCGCGGCGGAGCGACTCGTGACCCGTTGTAACAATTGCTCCACAGCTTCTTTTCGTTGCTCGGTTAGCTCGCCAGATTTACCGACTGGCTCCGACAGACATGTCTGTGCAAGAAAGAGCGCATCTGAAAGTGTGAATTGAATGAAGATATCCCCTTGCAAGCATCCGGTGCATAACACTTGAAAACAAAGACCTAGAATCTTGGGCGCCGACTCCGGCACGATGTTATCCATCTGCACTGCCCAGCCAGCACCAAAAGCCTTGGACAGCACCTCGCCGGTCTCGTAGCGCATCGCATCCAACAAAGTATGGAGAGGAGTTCCTGGAGTTAATGCCAACATGTTAGTCATTCGCTTTCCCATTCGAGAGTATCGTTTTCCGCCCAAGCTGGGCGACCCGGAGCCGTCCATGGCGAGCCGGGGTCGCATCGAAGATCTCGCGGCCAGCAATGAGCAGAGATGCAGGTCTCTTAACTGGCACTTCCAGATTGCAAATGCTTTGCGGGACGAGGTGCATCAATGTCCGGATGGCTACCTTTATGGCGGGAATTCCTAATTCGACCTGAAATGCACAATCCAGCATTGTGGCGGACAGTTGTTCACGCATGCGATCAGCTACGCGAGGGGTCTTATACGCCGCCTGTGCGGAAATACTGCGAAGCAAAGTGTTAGAAAGCGAAACTGGTAAGACCACATTAAACATTCCATCCGTTTCCGCCAATCTCACCGAGAACCTCATACATAACACATTTTCCGTGGGGGGTAGAAGACGTTGCATAGCGGCAGTCGGCCTACGCCCCTGGAAGTCCAGCGCTGCGCCCATAGCTTTCCAGGTACCCTCCAATTCCCGGCAGGTGATTGTACCCACGTCGGTCATGATCTCCTCTTCGATTTCACTCACCTCTCGAGGTAAGACTTCGCAACGGCCGCCTCCCCCGAGAAGTATGTCGACGAGTAGAAAAACAAGGGAAGGATCAATTTGCACTGCAACGGGTGTATTTGTATCAGCCAGTATATACATCAGGTAAGTGAGCGTCGGTGTCTGCGCCAGGAAAGCTCCGTAAGTAAGGTGCTCTGTCAACGTCATGGTCACTTCACAACTCATTCGTAGATAAGCTGTTAATGTGTGAGAAATACCGCGCGCGAAACCTACATGTAATGCTGCTAACGCGGCAAGACGGTCGTTAGCAAGTTTCTCCGATTGCCTGAAAGTGCAAGGCGTGATTGATCTCGTCTCCTTCGCTTCGAGGCCTTTGGCTTCCGTAGCGGCGGTGCTGACTGCAGGCTCAAGTGGGTTGTGGATGGCAGCTTCTTGCATAAGGAGTTCCGTTCGACGAGTCAGAATGTATTGATGGTTAGAGCAGAATGAGCACTAGGCAACATCTGCCTAGTTGTGTTGCACGGTAGCCGCCACAAGGGATACAGCTGGAAAATATTGCGAGGTCAACCGTAGACTTCTGGAGATCGAACCATGTTCGAGCAATGTGATTCCAGATAATTGCGCAGGTAGCATTGTGTGTCTGCAGAAGGAGAGACAAATGCAAAGCCATAACTGCCGCGCAGCAAGTTGGTCACACTGGCGTCGATTCGCATCGATCTTTGACTATCGGGCAGTGTCAAGATCATCGTTACTTGCGTTCCCTCCGCTAGGGGTGCATTAACCTCTGCGGCAAGCCCATTTTCGCTGAGTTCTGTGCACCGGGCCTCAAAGATCTTGGGTCTGGGATCTAGGAGTTGCAGGAGAAAACGAAAATCGGCGTAGTAGCGCGGTGCTCGGTATGTGTATACCTTATCGGTCATTCGAAGTCTGCTTCCGGAGCTTTCTACATATGTAGTAGCACATAGTGTCGACTAGGGGCAAGTAGAATGCGGCGATTCTCATTTCGATCTAATGAATGGACCCCGGTCATCTGGCGATCGCTCGCGATCGACTGTAGTTGATCTAGTGTTACGTCAATCGGCATCTTCCCACTCTTTCATTAACTCTTGGCCAGTGGAAGTCGCTTAACATGCTGTTACGTTCGATACTGTTCTGGAACGTCAGGCTTCTTTTGGCAGATGCTGTGCATGTCAACTGGGCAGATGTTGCCTAGTTCTCACGAGAAACCAATGCAAGGGCTGATGCAGGCATCGTACGTCACACAGAGTCAACTTACTGAGGCGTTCGACGCGTTCATCGGTGCCGCGAACCGTCTCGAACATTCTCATCGGCAGTTGCATGAGGAAGTGGCCGAGTTGCGCAAGCAACTGGCCGAGCGCAATCGAGCCCTGGCGTCAAGCGTTGCGGAAACCGAGCGTACGCGCGGTGCGCTACGACAGATTCTCGATGCTTTACCGTGCGGCGTAGCGGTACTCGAAAGCCAGAGCCGAGAGATTATTCTGCTGAATCCCGAGGCACACAGACTACTGGGTGTTGCAGAACCCGCCGATTGGCAGAGTCTGCCGGCCTGGGTTCGGACGGCAGTCGAGAGTATTTCGCTGCAATCACTTGGACAGGGCTATGAACAGCTAGTTATGGTTGAGAAAGATGGGCGACAAGCTTGTCTGAAAATTCAATACGGTAGGATGACGAGCCCTGCCAACAAGAAGGACTCGATTGATTCCACGTGCATCGTTTTGATCATTGGAGACGTGACAGCCCAGAAGAGCGTAGAGCACGAGCGTGAAAAGTTGCGCAACGTCGTGGCGCTCGCAGAAATGGCAACTGTGCTTGCTCATGAGATCCGCAACCCATTGGGGAGTCTTGAGTTGCTAACCGGCTTCTTGTCCGGAGATGCAGGCTTAAACGATGATTCAAAGAAATGTGTCCAGCATTTGCGTGTCGGAATCCGATCACTTTCGGCTACCGTCAACAATGTGTTGTGTTTCCACAATCCCGATGCGCAGCAAATGGAACCGTTGGCGCTCGCCGCGGCGCTGAGAGTTGCGATTGAATTTGTCCGTCCGCTGGCAGACCAGAACGCAGTGATACTCCGGCTACATGAGACTTTGGGGGACGCAAGGATTACGGGTAACGCCAGCAGCTTGAGACAGATTATCCTCAACTTAGCATGCAACTCTCTCCGACATACTCAGCCAGGTGGCGAAATCGCGATCACAGCAACTGTGGAAGCAAAAGAGTTAGGAGAGACAGCCGTAATCGTGTTTGCCGACACGGGTAGTGGCATCCGACTAGAAGACCTCCCTCATATATTCAAAGTCGGTTTCACAACCGGCCAGACTCCGGGCCTTGGCCTGACTGTCTGCAAGCGAATCGTCGAGCAAAACGGGGGGACGATTACGGTGCATAGTCAGTTGGGTAGGGGCACGGCATTCCGTATGGAGTTGCCGATTCTATGATTGATCAAACCGCGAAATCCGTCTTAGTCGTGGATGATGAGCCTAGTATGCGAATGGCACTTAAGGCGAATTTCCAGCGCGATGGATGGAGTGTCGATGTTGCCGCGGGTGCTCGTGAAGCCTCATACAAGTTGGAGTCGAAGGATTTCCCTCTCGTAGTGACCGACGTGCGCATGCCTGATGGCGACGGTCTCAACCTCATGCGTGCCCTGCGCATTTCCCACCCATCAACCGCAGTGATCGTATTGACTGCCTTTGGAAGCGTCCCTGAGGCGGTTCAGGCGATGAGAGGTGGCGCTTGCGACTATCTAACGAAACCCATTTCTTTTGAGGAATTACAAGCTGCGGCTGAGCGCGTGATGCGGCGCGCCGCCAGTCACCCGGGTGGCTCCGCCAGCGCGGAAACGATTATCGGCGCTGCGCCCTGCCTGCTGAAGACATTGGAGCGAGCGCGCCATGCAGCCCGAACGGATGCAGATGTTCTCATCGAGGCTGAAAGTGGTACGGGCAAAGAGCTGTTTGCCCGATATATCCACGAAAACAGTGATCGGCGAACTGGGCCATTTGTCGCTGTGAATTGCGCCGCGGTTCCGGAAAATCTTCTCGAAAGTGAGCTCTTCGGCCATGTGCGCGGTGCTTTCACCGGTGCCACGGCTTCGAAAGCGGGAAGATTCGAGCTAGCGGAAAGCGGAACATTGCTACTGGATGAAATCGGGGAGATGCCTCTTCATCTGCAACCAAAACTGTTGCGCGCCGTCCAGGAGCGCGAGTTTGAAAGGCTTGGAGATACTCGCTCCAAGAAAGTGAATATTCGCATTATTGCCACTACCAATGTCTCGCTTCCGACTCTGGTCGAGCGTGGGAAATTTCGAGCTGACTTGTATTATCGCCTGAACGTAATTCCCATGACTCTTCCGCCGCTCCGAGAGCGGCGCGGGGATATCCCAGTGCTGGCTGATTTCTTCGCACGAAAATTTACGGTTGCATGCGGGCGCGCGATGCCGCTCCTGCACCCCGAATTTGTGGCCGGGCTGCAAGAACACACGTGGCCCGGCAACGTGAGAGAGTTGGCTAACTTCATGCGCAGGGTTATCACCCTAAACGACGATTCGGAGATTGGCCCAGAATACTTGAAAGCCGAGCTCACCCCCACGTGCGACCCGAGGGTACGGATTGGAGGCCCGTCTAGCCTTCCGCCCGCCGGCGCTTCGATGCGAGAAGCTGAACGCCAACTCTTAGAAGCCACCTTGGAAGTGACCGGTGGGAATCGCACTCGGACGGCCGAAATATTGGGCGTAAGCCTAAGGACGATCCGCAACAAAATTCGTGAACATGGTCTGCCGCCGAGGAGGTTCGCATGAACGATGTATCGACCCCGACAATGAACTTACTGGAGAAGTTTCTGGATGTCACTTCTGCACGCCACAAACTTGTTGTCGCGAATATGGCAAACGTAGACACTCCCGGATACCACACGAAAGATCTGGACTTTCGGAGCGAACTTGCGAGAGCTTCGGCAGGGGAAGGAAGTCTGCTACCGATTGTCCACACAGTTGAGGGCTTACTCGAACGGCCTGATGGAAACAACGTCAGCTTGGACCGCGAAGGTCTGCTGATCGCGGAGACGCAAATGCAGTTCGGTCTCGGCGTTCAGTTAATGCAGCATGAATTTCACAACTTACTTAGTGCTATCAACGGCGGAGGCCAAGGATGAGCATGTTTTCGACACTTGAAATCAGCGGGTCAGCTTTGTCCGCTGAAAGACAGCGGGCCGAAGTCGTGGCAGCCAACATGGCGAATGCGGAAACAACGCATACGGCCAAAGGCGGACCCTACCGCCGCAAGGAAGTTGTCTTCGCAACGACCATGAACCTTCCGTTCCGAATGATGTTAGCTGATTCGCAGTTAACGTCTAACCGGAATGTACCAGCCGTAAGAGTACAACGTGTTATCGACGATCCCACTCCACCCTTGATGCGCTACGACCCAGGCCACCCAGATGCCAACAAAGAAGGTTATGTGGCTTATCCGGCGATTAATCCGGTTCAAGAAATGGTTGACTTAATGGGGGCGGTTCGCTCTTATCAACTCAACGCATCTGCCATCACCGCGTCTAAACAGATGATTGAACAATCTATCAATCTCCTTAAGTAAAAAATACCCAAGGACGAAAACGATGTCCAATACAATCAGTAGCGGATTGCCCGTATTTCCTGGCGCCTTACCAACCAGCCCAACTGCGCCATCGAGCCCCGGCACGCAAGGCGGCTTTGGAGACACACTGAAGAATGCGATCAGCCAGGTGGACCAACTCAGTGATAGTTCACACCAGCAAATCGCTGAGTTAGTGCAGGGAAACCGCCAAGATGTCCACAACGTCATGATCGCCGTGGAAAAGGCGGATATTGCTTTTCAACTCATGATGCAGGTTCGCAACAAGATAGTTAATGCGTACGAGGAAGTCTCAAAGTTGCAATTTTAGTTTAGAACTCCGAAATCGAACGAATGCCATCACTCAACCAAGTGCAACAACAGATTACAGACTTTGTCAAAGGTCTCACCGGAAAACAGCGTCTGCTGTTAATCGGTGCTGCAGCCCTGACGATCGGCATCCTCACGATGTTCGCGCATCTGATTTCTACGCCCGACTATGTGCCCTTGACGACGGGCATGGAGCCCGCCGATGCTCAGGCGCTAGGCGAGAAACTGGCGGCGAAGAACATCACGTTTCAAATCTCGGCTGACGGCAAAGGTCTCAACGTACCCAGCGATAAACTCGATGTCAGTCGCATGCAGGTCGCCTCGGAGGGAATGCCGCGCAGTGGCCGACTAGGATTCGAATTGTTCGACAAACTTAACTGGGGACAGACCGAGTTCGACGAAAAGGTTAATTATCAGCGTGCGTTGGAGGGAGAGTTGGAGCGTTCCATCCAGACGCTCCGAGATGTAGAGAGTGCTCGCGTTCATCTGGTAATGTCCACGGATTCTGTTTTCCTGGATCGCGAACGTCCCGCTAAAGCGTCAGTAATTCTTAAGCTGCATTCTGGACGGCTTTCGGAAGAAACGCGACTGGGAATTGCGCGGCTAGTGTCAGGTGCTGTGGACAAACTTACTCCGGAGAACGTCATTGTGATCGATGCGGACACCAACCAGCCGCTTGGAAGGCCCGGCCATGGCGCTTCCTCCGGTGACGGAAATCTCGAGCAAGACTACAGTGAAAGACTTTTGCAGACACTGGAGCCGGTTGTCGGCTCCCAGCATATCCGAGCGAGCGTGAACATCGAGTATGACCCAAGCAGCAGCGAAGAAAACCAGGAGGTGTATGACCCGAAGAGTGCGGTCGCGGTCAATTCGCAAAAATCGCAGGAACAGGTGGGAGGCAGCCTCGCAGGAGGCGTGCCCGGAACATCGAGCAATGTCCCCGGCGCGAATGGCGGAGCGAAGGCGTCCGTGGAAAACGGAGATGAAACCCAATTGTCAACCAGCGAAAGCAACACATATGCGGTCAATAAAGTGGTTCGCCATATCATAGAACCGGCTGGACGCATTCGTAGAATTTCGGCAGCTTTGTTGATCGACGATGCGACCGATGTAAAAGTGGAAAATGGAAAACGTTCGGAACTTCGACGGAAACGGACGCCGGACGAACTGAAACAGATTGAAAATCTGGCCAAAGCAGCGATCGGGACCGATGTTGCTCGCGGAGACACTCTCACTGTCGAGAACCTCTCATTTGAGCAAGCTCCCGTGGAAACACCCACCAAGACTACGATGACCGAACGGGTTCGGGTCACTCTAAATGACTGGTCTAACGTTGTACGATACGGGGCACTCATTGTCCTGTTCCTTCTCGCATACGCGCTTCTGCTCAGACCTTTGAAGAAACAGCTCTTGACCACCTTCCGCCAACTGCCGGGTCGCGTCTCCAATTTAGCGGCTCAAGCTTCAGGCGGCTCGCCGGGGACGCTCGGTTCTTCGCAAGACTTATCGACATTGTCGCCAGACGAGCGCGCTGCAGCGATCAGGAAGCAACTTGTCGACAAAGTAAAAAGTGAACCTGCGGCAACAGGCAAACTCATTCAATCGTGGCTGAATGAAGGAACGCGATGACAACTAGCGGTCCTTCCAGTCTCAATGGCGTCCGCAAGGCAGCCATTCTGATGGCGGTTATGGGGGAGGACGCGGCTAGTATCGTTTGTCGCAACCTCCCCACCAATGATGTCCAACTCATCACGAAGGAACTTGCAGAATTAGGCATGGTGCCGGCAGAGATCGCGCAGTTGGTTCTCGAAGAATACAGCCAGTTGGCGCAATCGCGGGATGTTATGGCAACGGGAGGCGTAGAGTACACGTCCCGTTTGCTCGTTAAAGCCTTTGGTCAGGACACAGCTAACAATCTCCTGCAGAAAGTCGTGCACCTGAAGGAACTCAGTGCTGTTCAGCTGGATTCACTACAAAAGGTAGACCCACAGCAGTTGGCCAAGTTTCTCGAGAACGAGCACCCTCAAACAATCGCTCTAATTTTGGCCCACTTCGATGGAAAGCAAGCATCCACGCTTTTGATGAAACTGCCGGAACAGGTTCGTGCTGAGGCTGTCAAGCGTCTGGCACAGTTACAACAGTTTTCTCCTGAAATGGCCAGCAAAGTCTCAATGGTTTTAAACCGTCGCTTGCTGAATCTTGGTGAACAGAGTCGCAAAACCTTTGCTGGGGTCAAAAGCGTCGCCGACGTGATGAACCGTCTCGAACCAGCCGCCGCTAAGACAATTCTTGAAACCATCGAGCAAGACGACCCTAACACCGCGATCAACATTCGTAATCTAATGTTCACTTTCGAAGATCTGCTTGGAGTAGCCGATGTATCCGTTCGTGAGTGGATAGGATCGATGGACAAGAAAACTCTGGCGCTGGCATTGAAAAATGCGAGTGCGGATTTGAGAGACCACATCTTCAGAGCAATGTCCTCTCGCGCAGTGGAGATGCTGAAAGAAGACATGGAATCCCTGGGCCCGGTTCGCGCCAAAGATATAGCCAAGGCACAACAAGAGTCGGTAACTTTGTTACGCCAGCTCGAAGCAGACGGTAAGGTAACTTTGAAAGCCGAGGGAGACGATGAGTACGTTGTCTGACAGCATTGCTGAAAACTGGACTCCCGCAGTGGAAGAGTTTCTGTACCAGGACACGGATGGAAGACGTGGGACATCGTCGGGGCCGGCTATGTCTCCGGATGGCAAGTCAAAAGAAAAGATCGGCGAAAACAATAAGCTGGGGCACATCCCGCAAGAAGAGATCTCTCGCCTGATATCCGAAGCCCACGCCGAGGGAGTCGCGCAGGGAGAGCGCCAAGCTGCGGCTCAATTTGGCGCGGAACTGGAAAGGGAACGCAAGCGCCTCGCTGAGTTAGTGGTGGAGTTTCAAAGGCAGCGCGCAGATTACTACGCCAAGGTGGAGATCGAGCTTGTTCACCTTGCACTGGCAATCGCTGCGAAGATCCTTCACCGGGAGTCGCAAGTTGATCGGTTGGTGGTTGCCGGACTCGTAAAAGTTATGCTGGAAAGATTCCAACAAAACACAAGAATGGTCGTGCGGGTTCGACCCGAAGATGTCGAAGCTTGGACTCGTTACTTTGGCGAAACTCCTAACTTGACAGTCACAGAGGATCGTTTGCTGGAACCAGGAGGCTGCCTGCTCGAGACGGAGTTAGGAATTGCCAATCTGGCGTTGGACGCTCAACTTAAGGAAGTTGAACAGGGCTTCTTTGATCTTTTGGCTCGAAGGCCGGATCCGAAATGAATCTCAGCCCCTTCGAACCTTATGAAAGTTGGCTTCGGACCAGTTCGTCGGTTCGCTGGCAAGGCAGGGTGACCCAAGTGGTCGGCAATCTCGTCGAATCCGCCGGCCCTTTCTGTTCTATCGGCGAGTCCTGCGAAATCATTGATACCAACGGCGCGCGTTTTCTTGGAGAGATTGTTGGATTCCGCGACAACAAGGTACTCTCCATGTGTCTGGAGATGCCACGTGGGATTCGATTTGGGGATAAGATCGTCACCTGCGGGTCTAGACCTTCGCTACGAGTCGGGCCAGAAATGCTGGGAAGGGTGATCGACGCGACGGGCCAGCCTTTGGATTCGATGGGGGACTATCGCGCGGTCCGATCAAGGCTAATCGATGGGCCGGCTCCGCAGGCGCTTGATCGAACGCTGATCAGTGAACCTATCGGTTGTGGCATTCGAGCGGTCGACGGTTTTCTAACGTGTGGACGCGGACAACGAGTAGGGATTTTTGGCGGCAGTGGCGTCGGTAAGAGCACCTTGATTGGTATGATGGCCCGGGGCACGGAGGCTGACGTCACAGTTCTAGCCTTGGTTGGGGAACGTGGCCGCGAAGTGGGAGAGTTCCTCGTGACCCTGGGGCCTGAGGGCCTCAGGCGTTCCGTAGTCATTGTGTCAACCTCAGATCAGTCGCCTTTGCTGCGGATTCGAGGCGCGCTGGCGGCTACGGCAGTGGCAGAATATTTCTGCGCTCAAAAGAAAAACGTTCTCTTGGTCGTGGATTCCCTGACTCGCTTCGCGATGGCGCAAAGGGAGATAGGCTTAGCTGCGGGTGAACCTCCCACAGCAAAAGGCTACACACCCTCTGTTCTTACAATGCTCGCTCGTCTAGTCGAAAGAGCAGGTCGCTTTTCGGAGGGGAGCATAACGGCTTTCTATACCGTATTGATGGAAGCAGATGATCAACAGGATCCTATCGTCGATACAGTTCGCTCCCTGTTGGACGGCCACATCGTCCTCGACCGCAGGCTCGCGCTGCGCAATCACTATCCCCCGATCTCGGTCCTCGATAGCCTCAGCCGGCTTATGCCCAGTGTTTGCTCCCGTGCGCATATGCAAAAAGCGGGGGCATTGCGAATGTTATTGGCTGCCTATGCTCGTGCTGAGGACCTGGTACGGATCGGCGCTTATCAGCGGGGTACAGACTCTACTCTTGACAAAGCCCTGGCGGCGCTACCGAGAATCGATAAGTTCCTGCAACAGGAACCAGATGAGCCCGCCCCTTTGGCTCTGAACTTAGAGCAGTTGCTCGCTCTCCCGATATAAAATGGCCTTCCACTTTCCGTTGGCAGCGGTTCTCCGATATCGAGAGAGCATAGAGCAGCGTGAGTATCTTGCCTTAGAGAGTATTCAGCGAGACATCATTCGAGTTGAAACGCTGATTCGGGAAGTCGAAGAAGCTCATTCCGTAGCCATACAGAATCGCGCGAAAGATCTCACCCGAGGCAGCCGCGCCGGTGAAATTCAATCAGACTATCAGTACCAGAAGACTCTTGAGCAGCGGCGTGGGGCTCAGGAGTCGCTATTGATGGAACTTAGGATAAGGTGGCGCCAGCAGCTGGCGTCTTATGACCTGGCTCGACGCAATCGCGAAACGCTGGACAAACTTCGGGAGAAACAACTAGATGCCTTCAATCGGGAACAAACCAAGCGCGAACAAAATATTCTCGATGACCTCTTCCTGTCTCGTCGAGGACGCCGTAACTAGGCACACCTTGCCTAGCATGACCTAGGCAAAGATTACCCACACTAGCCGCCGGGCCACAACAACCCATCAATTCTAATCGGCATAACCCGTCAAACTCTTTAATTTGCATACAGGCTGGGGCCATTTCAGGAAGCATCTCTAATCGGGAAATTTCGGCCTCGGGAATGCAATACTACCGTCACGACAGCGAAGACAATGATCGCCATCAGACCACAAATCGGCTCGAGCTCTACCACAGCTACTCCTGCCGTGTCGCAAAGTCATCTGTCGGCCAATGATCCAGTACAACCATTTTCGGCAACCTTGAAGCAAGCGACGTCATCCTCGCCAGATTCCTCACAAACCGAGCGATATGCACTTCACAGAGCCGACTCCGGAGGCCATTCGTCCGACGGCGTAGACAAACGCGAGTCCAAATCCCAGGCTGATTCGGCCGGTTCGAAGGCTCCGGGCACAGCGGTTCAAATCGTTGCCGCACAACTAGCGCCTCCGCCACCGCTTCCGCAGGAAGAAGATGCTGACAAAATCTCGCGGGACGACCTGAAGGGTACGGATACGAATGACGAGTTAACCCTTTCAGCAACGGCTGGAAAAAGCCAAGTCAGCAAGGCCGACGACAGTAGCAGACCAATTCCGCTGCATTCGCAAGGCTCGAGCTCTCAAGAATCATCGAACCTAAGTAATCAGGAAGACTCGATCGCACGCCTCCTCCAAGATCCATCCGGCGCGGTCGCCCCAGATTTAAAAGCCGCACACGGAGTCACTCAGTCAACTCATCTGGACTTCAATGGGGCGGGCATTAGCACTGATGTTGACATCCCGTCCCAATCAACGCCGTTGTCCTCGACTGATCAGTTGGTTTCGATGACCGGTGTTCCCCCCGCCGTTGTTCCTCTTCCTTCCGTTACTGGGAATATCGAATCGACCAATCTCCTGGGAACGTCGCGCAAAGCGCTCTCTGCGGAATCTCGGCCGACCACAGGTCGCGAGACCTTGGATGCTACTCGAAAAGATTCTAACGGAACCGGAAGCACAAAAGTTCAATCGCGCAAGGATGACTCATCCCTTTCCACTGATTCAGCGGCGACCGCCCAAAGTGAGAGTGGCAATTCGCTCAAAGCGGCCGGTGCACCTCCCGCTTTTTTGGTGACTAGCACTGCACCGTCATCTACGACAGGTGACGGTAGGGGCGCTAGTGTCGACTCGAATCGCGATAGCAACGAGCAGCAAGGTGCCCTCCCCGGCCAAGAGTTGTCAGACCCGGCCCTGGGTCACCCGGCGGACGTCGGGGTAGCATATCCCTCGCCTCTGATCAACTCTGCAAAACTCGTCGAACGACTGGGCGAAGCTGAACTTAGAATCGGGATACGAACAGAACAATTCGGAAACGTCGACATACGGACGTCGATGGTTCGCAATCAATTCATGGCCGAAATAACTGTGGAACGCGGGGACCTTGGCCGCGTGATGGCCGCTGAACTCCCGATTCTCCACAACCGGCTCGCCGAACAAAGAGTGGCTGTAGGCAACCTCTCAATCATCAGTAACGGCGACGGCCACTCCGGACCGTCTGAAGGGCACAAACAGAAGGCCGGACCGCAGTTGAACGCAATGAATAACGGAAATGCAGGGGGGGACGCTTCAGTGTCCGCGTTGATGGCGGGTGAGGCCAACACCCCAGCGTTACGGCTCGATATTCATATGTAAATGTACTTGGAAAGCAAACTCGATAAAGCAGTTGTAAGGAGGATAAGTTAATGCACATTCACGCCATGCCAATCATGCCGGCAATGCCAGTTGTCGCTTCACAAGTCAGTAAGCCCGCCGCGAGTTCTGCAAGCTCAGCTACATCGGCTGGCTCAACCCCGGCGTTGAGTTCGAACAGCGCTGAACAAACCTTCATTCAATTGCTCGTAACCGAGCTGCAATCCCAAGATCCAACCTCACCTATGGATCCTACGACCATGGTTAGTCAGATGTTCTCGATGAACCAACTGCAGCAACTGATTGACATCAACCAGACGCTCTCGACGGCACTGGGTGGGTCACCTTCCAGTTCTGCCAGTAGCGTGTCATCACCATCAGCATCACACTCCAACTTGAATGCGGCCTTCGCGCAAGCGACTGCCGCATCTGCCTCAAATGCAGCCGCGTCATACGCGCAGCAATTACTCACGGGAGCTCACTAATGGCATCTTTTTCGATTCCTCTTTCTGGTTTAGACGCTACTTCGGAAGCACTGAACATCATTTCTAACAACCTGGCCAACATGAACACCGTGGGTTTCAAGGATCAGAGCGCAAACTTCCAGGATTTGTTCTATCAAAACTATGGCAGCGACGGCGCAAATGATCCCATTCAAGTCGGTGTTGGGACATCCGTTGGCTCTGTATCTACTAACTACAGCAATGGAACGTTACAGAATACCGGTATCGACTCGAACGCTGCTATCACTGGAAATGGTTTTTTTATTACCCAAGAAGCTGGCGGAGGCCTTCAGTACACACGCGCTGGAGACTTCACGGTCAACTCGGCGGGGCAGTTAACTACCGCGGGCGGCGAATTGGTCATGGGCTATCCCGCTGCCAACGGCATTGTGAATCAGGGAGGGGGGTTGTCCGCTCTGGAAGTGGGCGCAGGGCTCAGCGATCCTCCCGCGGCCACGACGACCATGCAACAACAGACAAATCTGAACGCCGGTTCCACGGTTGGCACGACTTACTCGACAACGATGGCAGTTTATGATTCCCTTGGTGAATCCCATAACCTCACCTTCAACTACACGATGAGTGCACCCAACACTTGGACTTATCAGGTCACGTTGCCCGCCGCAGACACTGGCGGCACTGGCTCACCAACGGTCGTGGCCACCGGCACAATGAACTTTGACAGCAGCGGGAATCTGACGTCGCCGACAGCCGCCATTCCGCTCAACATCTCGGGACTCGCGGACGGAGCTGCAAACTTGAGCTCAGCCTGGAACATTACTACTCCCGCCGGCGGGTCGCTAATCACACAGGTTGCATCGACGAGTGCAACTTCGACCACTGATCAAAACGGTTACATGGCGGGCACACTGCAGACTTTTTCGATCCTCGCAGACGGAACGATCCAGGGCCAGTTCAGCAATCTACAGACCCAGGCAATCGGCCAGGTGGCTCTCGCCAGTTTTGCGAATAACCAAGGCTTACTATCGGTCGGCGGCGACAGCTATCAAAACACCTTGTCCTCCGGCGCAGCCGTGGTTGGAACACCGAATAGCGGTGCGCTCGGAACGCTTACTGGCGGCTCCGTTGAGCTTTCAAATGTGGACATTTCCACCGAGTTCACGAACCTGATCGTCGTCCAGCGCGCGTTTGAAGCAGATTCTCGCGTGGTGACGACATTTGATTCGGTTACCAGTTCGACGGTCAACCTTCAGGCAAGTCCGGGGAATTAGTACCACATTAGACGAAAAGGCTGCGCGGCAACCAAGACCGCGCAGCGTTTTCTGTTCTTCTATTTCGCCTCTAATTGGTTGTTGCCGTGGTCGTTCGTGGCCTTTGGTAACCGTTCTCTCCAAGTTGTTGTCATTTCACGCCCTATCACCCCTGCAATCATGAAACAAAGCTCCTGCGGAGGTGCCGCCCCATGGCATCAGGTTTGCACTTATAGAGTTAGATCTACTCTTCGTTTGTGACCACACGACCAAAGACAAGAACCAGTCTCGTCAGGGAACACCGCAGTGCTGTCATCTGACTCGTGTTGCCGGTCGCGGTGAGATTGTAAGATCGCGGCTATACCAATCTCGGCGAAGAGGTAAGAGAGAAAACCAGCCATGAACGCTGCCGTTCAACTTGCCGAAACGAAGGAACCGGGTCCCGCGGAGCTGATTCCGACTGAACCGAAGCCGACGGTGGACACTAACAAAGCTGTGGTTGAAGACTTCGGGTGGCTTCCCTGCAATCTATCGTTTGAAATTTCGGCTGCTAATTTCACTGTCGGCGATCTACTTCGCTTGGAGAAGGGGTCGATTATAGAGACCCATTTCGCCGAAACCTGCGAAATTCCACTCCGGGCAAACGGGCTGCTTATCGCCATGGGCGAATTTGAAGTTATCGAGAATCGATTGGCTATCCGAATCACGGCGTTCGCATGAGCGAACAAATGGAGACTCGCAAACAGGAAGCAGTGGCCGAATGTGGACTGACAAAAGAAAAACATTTCGACGTCGGAGACTTGGCGTCGATGCCTTTCGCCCGTCCTGCATTTCCGCGCCAACGAAGACCGTCGAGTCGAAGAGCGCCGAAACAACCGAGGCGTTCCAACTACCCGGAACGAGTAAGAGCGATAGGGAGGCTTCCGTCAACGAGCCAAATTATTGTGGCTTGCGAAATGATCCTGAAAAGTAGGCCGCAAAGAATGGGCACGCCCTCTGAAGTAGAGGCAAGTTTGGGATTCTCAACGGCAATCGGTGGCAGGCAATGTGGTTCCACGCAGCGGGTCCCCATAATCATTTCAGAAGAGAAGAATGACGAAGCCTTCCCGGAAATATCTGAAGTCCCTTTAAACCTGTTACAGCATTCAGAAAACTCTCAAGCGACGTCAAGTCGTGCGTCTCTCCCGCGAATTACCTGGCGGGTCCTGAGACAAGTCGTCGGCTGGTTGGCAGTTGGGTGGAATCGCACTCGTCAGCGGGTGCGATTTGAGCAAAGGCGAAAGAGGCTCCGCTTGTGCGAAAGCCTCTCGTTGGGAGAAAAGCGATTTGTTGCAGTGATCGAAGTTGACGGCGAGCAGATTCTAGTTGGTGGTGGAGCAAGCGGTGTAGCAACACTCGCCCGGCTACAACCTTCACGGGAGGTCGCTGGAATGATGAAGGAGCGATGGATTCGGGAGCCACGCGAGGCATGAACACACTTTCATTCTCATTTCGGCGGGCCGCGATCTCAGCCTTCTTAGTATTGACGATAGTGGGCCTTCTGGCGAGCGTTACAGAAGCGGCCACACTCTCAGCGGGCCTGGCCGGATCTCCAATGGGCCAGCTTCACACTTTCCCGGCGATCCCTGCTGGATCGTCAGTGGGCCAACTTCACCCCTTCCCGGCGCTCCCCGCTGTTAGATCGGAACCGACGGATCCAAACGAGATTCGCATTACTGGACTTGGCAAAGGGTCGACATCATGGACCATCGTCGTCCTGTTGACATTCCTGACGCTGATCCCCTCGTTGTTGCTTTGCATGACGCCTTTCGCGCGGCTGCTGATTGTGTTTCACTTTCTGCGTCAGGCGCTCGGCCTGCAAACCACCCCCAGCAATCAGACGCTCATCGGTTTATCTCTGGTACTCACTTGCTTTCTGATGCAGCCCGTGGGTGCGTCCATTTATCAGAACGTCGGTGTTGCCCTTACAAGCCGGTCAGGTTACGGCTATGGAAGCGGTCGAACGAGCCTCTGTGCCGGTTCGCAAATTCATGCTTCACTATGTTCGGGAAAAAGATGTCGCTCTCTTTGTTGAATTATCGAAAGAACCACGGCCCCGAGACCTCAACGATTTGTCTCTCAGGGTGATAGCGCCAGCGTACATACTGTCGGAACTTAAAATGGGATTTCAGATAGGTACGGTCTTGTTCCTTCCCTTCCTGGTCATTGACATGGTGGTGGCCTCCGTTTCGACATCAGTGGGCATGTTGCAGTTACCACCCGTCGTGATTTCAACACCTCTAAAGTTATTGCTGTTCGTAATGGTCGATGGCTGGCATCTGGTGATTGGATCTCTTATGAGGAGCTTTAACTGATGCCAGTAGAACAAGCGATCGACCTTGGCCGCTTAACGATGCGGGAGGTATTCATGATCGCGAGTCCAATTCTGGCAATCGCAGTCGTGGTGAGCTTGATCATCAATATCGTCCAGGTGCTGACATCACTCCAAGAAACAACGATCTCAGCTGTGCCGCGACTACTGGCGGTTGCGGCCGCAGTGTTTTTTCTGATGCCCTGGATGTGGCGACAACTTTGTCAGTTCACCTTACAGCTCCTGTCGGACTTTCACCCCTACTTGCGTTGAAGATATGCAAATATCGCTGGTACAAATTATAGGTTCCATTCTGTTAATAGGACTCCGAATCTCGGGACTCGTTCTCTTCGCCCCATTTTTTGGCAGCGCTGCGATTCCGCCAAGGATCAAAGTGGCGCTCGTGATCTCCATTACTGCGCTTCTTTATCCGGTCTATTCTCTCCATCTACCGGTTGTTTTACTTTCTGCTTGGCCGTTACTCGTGGTCAAGGAAACGTTTGTGGGCATAGCTCTGGGTGTTTCAACGAACTTAGTGTTTGAAGCGGCTCAGATGGCGGGTCAGGTGTTGAGCGTGCAGATGGGATATTCGCTGGTAAACATCCTTGACCCTAATACCCAGGTAGATAGCACGGTTGTCGCTTTCTTTCATCAGAGTGTCGTGATGCTCATCTTCCTGGGGCTTGATGTCCACCATTGGATATTGCGTGCGGTCGGGCACAGTTTTGAATATCTGCCTCCCGGTTCCGCAACCCTAAACCCGATGTTCGTTCAAGCGCTGCTTCACGAGGTCGCCATCGTCCTCGATCTGGGAGTGCAGATTGCAGCGCCGGTGTTGTCGGCGACGCTGTTAACGGACATTGTGCTCGGACTGATGGGAAAGGCCTCGCCGCAGATGCCGCTTATGCTACTCGGGCCAGCCGTGAAAAGCATGTTGGGAGTGACTGTCCTCGGAGTTACTCTGCGCTTCTGGCCGCACCTCTTTGAACGATACTTTTCCGAATCGATTGCTTACACAGAACACCTGTTGCACTTGGCGAGATAGCAACCATGGCTGATTCGAGTAAATCGGAAAAAGCGACTCCGCAAAGGCGTAAGAAAGCCCGTGAACAAGGCCAGGTCGCGCGATCCAGAGAACTCTCGAGCGCGTTGGCGTGGAGTGGTGCGCTGGCCTTGGTGGCGTGGCAGGTACCGGATGTAGCCCGGCAATGGCGCGGGCTTCTGCAGAATTCCTTAGATCTTTCTCTTCAGGAATCACTGGGAACGCAGGGACCAATTCTGTTCTGGTGCGCAGCTGCCGTTTTGCGCTGGATAATCCCTGTGACCCTGACGGCTTGGGTGCTTTCCGTGTCGGCGGGTCTGGCTCAGGGTGGACTGGGCTTCGCTCCGGAAGCTTTGGCACCAAAAATTGAACGGATGAGCCCAGCGGGAAAGCTTAAGCAAATGTTTTCTCTGGCGGGGCTCAGCGGACTCTTAAAGTCGCTGCTTCCGTTCGCAGTCATCGTATGGATCGGCATCGTGACTGTCACCAACCATTGGGGGGCGATTATTCATTCCTCAGAGCTTACCGCGCGTTCTTACGCCAGCTTTCTCGTTAGCGTTATGGCCGAGCTCATCTGGAAATCTGGATTGGTTTTGGTTGCGTGGTCTGCGATCGATTACATCCTGGTGTGGGTAAAGCTCGAAGGAGACCTGAAAATGAGTCGTCAGGATCTGAAAGATGAGTCAAAGCAATCGGAGGGAAATCCTGCGGTCAAGGGTCGGATTCGACGCCTCCAGCGCAGCCTGCGAAGACGCAAGATGTTGCGCGATACCCAGCAAGCCAGTGTCGTGATCACAAATCCAACTCACTTTGCCGTTGCCCTGCGCTACGAAATGAATATGGATGCTCCTGTCGTGGTTGCCAAAGGTCGGGATTTTCTGGCGCAGGAGATCAAAGAAGTAGCGCGTTGGCATGAGATTCCGATCCTCGAAAATGCCCCGTTGGCACAAGCTCTGTACCGCACTGTTGAAGTGGGGCGTCCGATCCCGGGAGATCTCTACGCGGCCGTTGCGGAAATTCTTGCTTTCGTGTTTCGTGCGCAGGCGCAAGCTCACCAGCAGACCAGGGAGGGCCCGGCATGTTGAACGTGCTGAAGCATGGAGAGTCGCAGAATGGCATCTAAGCCAAAAACGCTTGGCCCAGTCCCCGGGGGAGCTGGAGATTGGATCGTGCCGGCGCTTGCAGTCAGCATGGTGTTTGTCATGCTGATCCCACTGCCCGCATTGCTGGTCGATCTCCTGCTTTCCGTAAGCATTACTGTATCGGTCTTGGTAATGCTTGTCGCCATCCAAGTGCTGAAGCCTGTACAGTTCTCCGTTTTTCCGAGTCTGTTGCTCCTGCTAACGTTGTTCCGTCTATCGCTTGGCCTGGCTAGCAGCCGACGTATTTTGCTGCACGGGAGTGAAGGTGCCTCCGCGGCAGGACGAGTCATTGAGTCTTTCGGACAATTCGTAGTAGGCGGGAATTATGTGGTCGGTTTCGTCCTATTTCTCGCCTTGATTGCTATCCAGTACATGGTGGTCAGCCACGGTGCGGTCCGCACTGCAGAAGTCACCGCTCGATTCACCCTCGACGCCATGCCAGGCAAGCAAATGGCGATCGATGCCGACATGAATGCCGGTTTGATCGACGAAAAGCAAGCTCGAGCCCGCCGCGCACAAATTGCCCACGAAGCAGAGTTCTATGGCGCCATGGACGGTGCGGCGCGATTCAGCCAGCGAGATTCTCTGGCGACCATCCTAATCACCGCGATCAACATCGTCGCGGGTTTCTTGATCGGCGTGTTTCAGCATGGACTTCCATTTCTGGAGGCCCTGAAAACGTACACAGTACTAACCGTTGGAGATGGTCTGGTAACGATGATCCCCTCGCTCTTGGTTTCTGTTGCCGGGGCGATCGTTCTTACTCGAGCATCTTCCGACAGTACTTTGGGAACGGATCTCGGCCGTCAGTTGTTTCGCAATAGCCGTCCTCTGTGGATTGCCGCCTGCGTCATGGGCGGACTGGCGCTGATTCCCGGGCTTCCGAAACTCGCATTCATTGCCGCGGCGCTTCCCCTCGTCTACCTGGCGCGTCGGGTCGGCGCTGACCCACTTGCAGTTGGGGCAGCGGCAGAAACCGATTCTGCCAAACCTCAAGGTTCTGTCGCTGCGGCTCCCGACGCCCTGGACTCGATTCTCAAACTTGATGACCTAATGTTAGAAGTCGGACTGGGATTGGTGCCACTGGTGGATAGCAAGCAAGGCGGGCAATTGCTGGGCAAAGTCCACTCTCTCCGGAAACAATTGGCGCAACAGCTCGGCTTTCTCATTCCCTCCATCCACATTACCGACAACCTCAGCCTGAAGGAGCGCGAGTACGTGATTTATTTGAGGGGAGTTGAGATTGCGCGTTGGGAAATGCGGCGCGAATGCCTCCTGGCGATCAGTTCGCAATCCTCTCCGCCACCATTGCCAGGGCAAGACACCCGCGAACCGGCTTTTAATGCACCGGCAAAATGGATCACTCGCGAGGTACAGCCCCAAGCAGTAGCGGCGGGCTATGTCGTTGTTGACCACACCTCTGCTCTGGCGACTCACTTGAGTGAAGTGGTTAAGCAGAACGCGTACCTTCTCTTGTCGCGCCACGAAACAAAACGCCTTGTGGACCGGATGGCAGACACGCACCCTAAACTTGTAGAAGAATTAGTTCCCAAGCTGATGACGCTCGGCGAAGTGCAGAAGGTACTTCAACAGCTTCTGCGAGAGCAGGTTTCGATACGGGATCTCGGAACAATCCTGGAGACTCTGGTGGAAACTGCCGGAGTAAACAAAAATCCAATAATTCTGGTCGAAGCGGTTCGCCAAACTCTCGGTCGGGCAGTCGTTCGACCTTTGCTTGATGAGCATGGTGATCTCAAGGTTGTGACCGTCGATCGCACGATCGAAGAAGAGTGCGCCCGCACCCTGACTCCACAGCCAGTCATCAGCGCCCAGGCTGCTCTCCAACCTAACACTGCTCGGCGTGTTTGCGATAGCCTGCGCGCCCTCTTTGGCGAGCAAGTTCTGTCTGCGCCTCCCATACTATTGTGTCCTTCTCCGGCACGCTTTCAACTCAGGCGACTGCTAGAGCCGTTTATACCCAAAGTCATTGTTCTTTCACCCGCGGAGATTCCGCCGATGACACCAGTTCAGGCTATTGGAACTATTCAGTAACTCAACCACAAACGCTACGTCTTAGGCGAGGACAGCATGTTAGAGGTAGAGACAGCATACAAGGAACAGCAAGCGGGCGCGGTGATGGATCATGACCGAATCGTAATGGAAAACCTGCCCCAGGTTTATTACATTGCGCGAAGGGTTCATGAACGCCTGCCGCAACAAGTGCCTTTTGAAGATTCGGTTAACGCGGGCATAATCGGCTTGATCGAGGCGGTCAGGGGCTTCGATCCGAGTAAGTCAGTTCCGTTCAAATCGTACGCTAAGTTTCGTATTCGTGGGGCCATACTGGACAGCATTCGCGAGCTTGACTGGGGCTCTCGTCGTCTTCGTTACAAGGGACGACAAATTGAAGACGCCATCACGAAACTATCCCACAGTCTTGGTCGGCAACCCGGAGAGGACGAGATTGCAGCCGAGCTTAACATTTCGCTTGACGAGCTTTATGATACCGCGCACCAGATCGACGGAGCGATACTGGTAGGCCAGCAGGTTGCTTCAACCTACGACCGCTCTGAGAGACGGGATCTGATTGAGTCTGCGCCTAGCCGAGACGAGAACCCATTCGATGCTTGTCTTCGTACGGAAGTAGAAAACACACTTGCAAAGGTGATTGGGGCTCTCGGGGAAAAAGAGCGACTGGTGATCGCGTTATATTACAAGGAGGAACTCACCATGAAAGAAATTGCTGTTGTAATGCAGGTGGTGGAGTCACGCGTTTCTCAGATACACAGTATGGCTCTCGCTAAGCTTCGCGCTGCACTTCAACACAGCCCCTTAGATAAAGCGCTAGTTTAAGAGCTCTTAGCCAGTCATTATGGACATTGGCCAACACCTTCGAAAGGTCGCAACCATGCTTGGCGGGCGCGCGCCGATGTGCGCCGGACTGAATTGCACGGCCCGAACGCTATTGCAATCATTCCGCCACCGTCACCAAGGCATAAATTTCGAAGACCGCTGGTATTGCGGTGAGAAGTGTTTTCATCTGGCCGTGAATGAGAAGATCAGGGAATTGCTGACCTCGCAGAGTAAGCCGGCAAAGGCGCGCAATTCGAGAATCCCTCTCGGATTACTTCTCCTGTCACGGGGATCGTTGACTCCTGAACAGCTGAGAATCGCGCTTGACTACCAGCGCGGTACCGCATGTAACTTTGGAGAGGCAGTTTTGCAGCTTGGATACGCAACACCCAACCAAGTCACGTCAGCGGTCGCTGCACAATGGGCTTGTCCGGTATTCTCTTTGACTGATCGGAAAGTAGAAACACAGGTTAAGATTCCGAAACGACTACTTGACCTGTATAAATTCATGCCTGTTCATTTTGCTGAAAAAGAACGTCGGCTCATGATCGCATTTGTATACGGCGTTCATCATCAGTTGCTCTATACCGTCGGCCACATGACATCTTCTATAGTGGCACCGTGTTTTATAACTGCCCACGAGTTTGAGACGCGCTCTTTAGCTACACCAGAGCCCCTCGACAATACGCTCGTTTTTGAACTGGTTTCAGATCCGGCTGAGATCGTTCGTATTATGAGAAACTACGCTCTCCAGTTAGCCGTGGAGAACGTGCGTCTCGGAAGGTGTTGCGATTATCTCTGGGCCCGAATGTGGGGACGTAACCGCGAAATGGACCTTTTGTTTCGCGTCAGCGACTAGATCATAGCGAGATCGAGCTAATGCTTCGACCATTACCCGCCGATAAACAAAGGCGAGGAATGGTCGGAATGCCTGAGAATCAGACAAAGCGGAAGCCTCAACTCGTCCTTGTTGCCTCGAAACCTGGGGTTGACGACCTGCCGATGCGAGCGCTTTGGCCGAAAACTGAAGCAACCCTATCGAGGTCTGCGGCTATGCCTGAGGCTCTCCTGGCCCTGCAGTTGTCATTGTCAGCATCTGTAGCCGATCTAAAAGACCTGACAAATATCATAAAGAGCGATATCGCACTCACATTACAGCTATTGCGCATTGGGGCCTATTCGCGTGGCCATTCGCGAGATGCAGCTTCATCAATCGCGGAAATCGTGCTCGAGATTGGAATTGATGGCGTGGAAATGCTGTTGGTTCAAACGAAGGCTGCAACATTTAAGACCCTCGAAAGCCGCAATAAACACGAGCGCCGCCGTCTGCGTTCGATGTTGACTGCTCGGATTGCAGAAGACCTTGCGACCCGGTCTTCCCGTATCAACCCGGAGACTGCTTACATAGCGGGTCTGCTAAACTACGGTGGTGGACTTCTGTCGATGGTCCACCTCGCTAACGCGGGAATGAAAACAACCGACCAGTTTCCTGTCAGTTGTCAAATGGCTGACACTGGGGTGTTGTCACCTCTCCTCGCAGCAGTAATCGGCGGAGATCGCAACGCATGTTGTCCGGAAGAATTACGTGCATTAATCGACATCGTGGCAGCCGCTGACCACTGGACTTCGCGGTTGGAATCTCTGGCACTCCGAGACCTCGAAGGGGTACGGTAAAGCACCCATTCCACGGACGCACCGAGTTAGAAGGCCTAATAACGAATGCGGCTTGAGGCAAATGAGCCATCTCGCTTAATCCTGTCCTCATAGTGCACAGCGCTTGCCAACGTTGATTCAACCACTTGGCGCTATTTCCATCACACCCTTTTGGCCCAACCCTTGCATGTTCGATTGCAGGAGTTTCTATGGACAGCGGGTTCTATGCGGCTTGCACGGCATTGATGGCGCGAAGCCAGGCTTTGGATCTCGTCGCGAATAACCTTGCCAACGTAAGTACTCCCGGATACCGGGCACAGCACGACTCCTTTCGTTCGCTGCTGGCTGTGGCGCCCGGCGCACCTCGGTCCGGGTTGAACCTTGCGGTAAATGATTACTCCGTTCTGGGTGATGGGCAACTCGATCTTTCCCAGGGGAGCCTCGAGAAAACCGGCAACGAGCTGGATCTCGGAATAGAAGGCAGAGGGTTTTTCGGCGTTCAGACTGCCGACGGACAACTCTTCACGCGTGATGGCAATTTTCATGTGTCCGCCAAAGGAGAGTTGGTGACGTTTGAAAATGACCCGGTAATGGGAACCGATGATCGTCCTATACCGATTGTAGGCGCACCAGTATCGATAGGGGCTGATGGAACGATCTCGGTGAATGGAGCGCTGGCAGGCAAATTGAAGCTTGTCGATTTTCCCAATGGAACGGCGTTAACGGCTGCTGGGAAAACCTACTATTCGGCGCCTGAAAAAACCGAGGTGCCTGCGACGCAGCTTAGCGTCCAGCAGGGAACACTAGAAAGTTCCAACGTGAATCCGGTGGCTAGTTCCATCGAGTTGATCACGGTGCAACGTTATGCAGAGTTGATGCAGCGTGCGCTCACGATGTTCCACACGGATATGAATCAAGTTGCCACGCAGGATTTGCCACGAGTTTCCACCAACGTCTAAGGAGAGAGAAATGCTTCGTGCACTTTACACGGCTGCGAGCGGAATGTCGGCACAGCAACTCAACCTCGATACGATCGCCAACAACCTTTCGAACTCCAGTACCGCCGGTTTCTACGCGCGCCGCCTCCAGTTCTCTGATCTCATCTATCAGAACATCATCATGCCCGGTGCTGCTGCAACCCAGCAAACCACTATCGCGGCCGGCCTCCAGGTTGGATTGGGAACCAGGCCCGGCGCGTCTGAGGTGATTCAAACGCAAGGGAACCTCAGTTCAACCGGCAACCCCCTTGACATGGCGATCCAAGGGCTTGGTTTCTTCCAGGTCACGATGCCGGATGGTCAAATTGCCTATACGCGATCCGGTTCTTTCCATCTCGATGCAACAGGAAACATGGTCACCGCGAATGGCACACCGCTTCAGCCCAGCATTACGATTCCGGCAAATGCGACTTCGGTTACGATAGGTTCCGACGGAACGGTTTCCGTAACGCAATCGGGTCAGACTGCGGCTCAACAGGTTGGCAGTATTCAACTCGCGATGTTTCCGAACCCCGGCGGTTTGAATAGTGTCGGCAACAATCTTTACTTCGCCACAACGGCGTCGGGCGACCCGATCGTCGGAGCCCCTGGAGCCGCCGAAGGTATGGGCACGATCCAGCAAGGTATGTTGGAGCAGTCGAACGTTGATGTTGTCACGGAATTCGTCAACATGATTGTGGCACAACGTTCGTATGAAGCTAATTCACGAGTGGTGACGTTAGCAGATCAAATGTTGCAGGATCTCGCCAGCATCGGTAGGTAGGCGGATTTCAGATGATTTCAAGAATTCATACATATCTACGGCCCGCCATAAGTTGCGTGGCTCTAGTGCCTCTGGTACTGGGCCAAATAAGTATGGCGCAGACCGGTATCGTGTTGCGGAAGATCACTGGTGCTCTTATGGTTGCTGGTGTGAGCACCGATGCGAATCAGATTGATGTTTTGTCTGGAGTTACCACCAACGAGAATGCCATGCTATACGTGGTGAGAGCCACAAGTGGACCCGGTGGACTATTAAAAGTCAAATTGCGCTGCCACGACAACCACGAATGCCTTCCATTTTACGTCCTTGTGCACGGGATCGATGAACAGCGTCTTACATCGTCGAGTTTGGGGTTAACGCTGCCAATCAATGCTGGTGCGCCGCAGAATCTAATGCGAGGCGGAGAACATGCGACTTTGATTCTCGAAACGCCCAATTCTCGAATGAGCTTACCGGTCATCTCTCTGCAAGCTGGGGTGCTCGGCCAGAAAATCCGCGTTACGAGCCTGGATCATCGACAGTTCTACGATGCGAAGATAGTCGCGGTTGGACTACTAGAGGGTAACCTTTGAATCTTGAACATCACAAGCGAATCCTTCCAAGAGTTTGCCGGGCAATCGCGCTTTCGACACTTGTTGGATTCCTGTATTGTGCTCCATTATTGCTGGCCAAAACCAATCAAGATTCTCAAAAGTTGCGCTCCGAATATATCGCTAGAATGCAGGGGTTGCCCTTCAGCCAGGAAACGGGCACTCTGGGCAGCTTATTTACTCCTAACGGCGCCTTCATAGATATGAGTACCGACTATAAAGCGCACCGTTTGGGCGATGTTGTAACGCTGGTCGTGTCCGAAACAACGGCCGCTCAATCTACTGGCGACGTAAACAACTCAAGGACATTCCAGGCAAACTCCGCAATCACGAGCCTGCCCGGACTGAATTCTGGCCAGGCGAACCCACTCCTCGGCATGACATCTTCCAAGACATTAAAGGGGCAAGGAGGAGACGTTGGCGGGTTCCAGTCTGACCGCCACCGTGTCCGCTCAAGTGATCGCCCTGTTGCCGAATGGGAGCATGGTGGTAGAGGCGCAACGACGGATCCAGATCAACAGTCAGCATGAAGAGTTGATCGTCCGGGGTGTGCTCCGCCCTGGTGATATCGCGCCCAACAATTCTGCTTCCGCCAACGCGCTGGCCAATCTCGAGATCGAACTCAAGGGAAAGGGTGTTGTGTCGGATTACATTGGCCGGCAGAATCCTATCATTCGGGGGTTGCTATGGCTTTTTACCTGGTGAGGAAGGCACATAGTGCTCTGCGTCTGTTCCGTAAGCACCGCTTCATATCATTCTTGCTGTTGATGTCATGCCTGGCATGTGCCACTGGGCCGTTTGCGCTCGCTGACGAAACGCGCCATGTTCTAGTCCGCGATATTACTACGATCGAGGGAATCCGCGAAAACCCTCTCATCGGTTACAGCATTGTTGTAGGTCTTAAGAGGACTGGCGATAGCCAGCAGACACAGTTCACGACTCAAGCCCTGGCCAATGTGCTGCAACGTCTGGGAGCCCAGATTCCCGCCGCATCCATCCAAATTCTCAATGTTGCTGCCGTTATGGTTACCGCCTCTCTTCCTCCGTTCGCGCGACCGGGGACGGCTCTCGACGTAACCGTGTCCTCAATCGGCGACGCCAAGAGCCTCGAAGGAGGAGTCCTGTTGCTTACATCTCTCCATGCGTCCGACGGACAGGTTTACGCGGAAGCGCAGGGGCCGCTTACCTTGGGAGGCTACACGGTGAGCAGCGGGGGGAGTTCCAAAGTCGTGAATCATGTCAACGTAGCGCGAGTTCCCGGAGGCGGTACAGTTGAGCGTGATACCTCGATTGATCTAAAACATCTCAAGATTTTATCGCTCTCCCTGCGTGAGCCGGACTTCACGGCAGCCCGTGACATTGCGAACGCAATCAACCGCGAGTTCGGAAAAGATCTGGCCGCGGCTTTGGACAGTCGCCATATCGATATCAATGTAGAACAGGCGGGAGCCTCTTCGGTTCCGAACCTGATTGCACAAGTGCAGAATCTCACCGTTGCCATTCATCCTCCCGCGAAAGTGATTATGAATGAGCGAACCGGAACAATCGTGATGGGTGGCGACGTGAAGCTGTCTCCCGTTTCCGTTCTTCACGGTGATCTTACGGTCGAAATCACGACCACATTCGCGGTTTCCCAACCGCTACCACTCTCAAACGGAAAGACAGAAGTTGTGCCCCAAGCCGAGGTGCGCGCGAGTGACAAATCAGTGCGTTCGTTTCAATTAAGAGAGGGAGCGAACGTCGAGGAATTGATTAACGGTCTACATGCAATGGGCGCGACCGCTCGAGACATTGTTGCCATTATGCAGGCTATTAAAGCGGCAGGTGCCCTGCAAGCTGAACTGGAGGTGATTTAACTCATGCCTGATTTCCGTATCTCCAATTCTCAACTTATCGATCCGAGTCTGACACAGGCGAAGAGCGACATTGCCCTCAAATCATTTCGTAACAGCCCGGCCCTCGACACCAAATCCAAGATTCATAAGGCCGCTCATGACTTTGAAAGCATTTTGGTAGGCCAATGGCTCGAGAAGGCAGAAAAGTCATTCGCGTCGGTTCCCGGCACCGATCCGGATCAGTCTCGCGATTCCGCTCATGACCAGTTTCAAAGTATCGCGTGTGAGTCTCTTTCGAAAGGTATCACCAAGAACGGCGGCTTCGGTATAGCTGCGATGATCGAGAAGCGGCTAACAATCGAGGAAACCGATCGGCCTGCGGAAGACAAGAAAAAGAATCTTACAGGGAACTTAGGGCAAACTCCGTCGCCCTCCAAGTAATGGAATAATAAGTGACTTACGGTAGAGTAAGCTTGTTGGCGAAAGCGACTAAAGTTTCTCTTGGCCTTTGCCGATAAACACTCGCTATCGATTCGGGAGGTCTCAGTATGAGAATTGGATTAAATGTACCTGATCAACAGTCACTCTTGGCTGAACAGACGCGGAAATCGTCCACGGATGCTACCAATCAAACCGGTGCGACGCCTTTGGGCGATAAAACCGATTTGTCGCAGGACAAAATCACGTTAAGTGCCCTATCAACTCAAGTTCTTAGCCAACCCGACGTACGCCAAAATCTGGTTGATAGCCTTCGCCAAAGCGTCAACAGCGGGAGCTATAACCTTGATCCAAATGAAATCGCAAAGTCGATTTTTGGCTAATAGGCTAGCCCATCACATTCGTTTACGCGTAATAACGATGAGGGGCGACTGGACCTAATCTCTATGCTGAAATCTGATTCCAGGCAACGGCAGCTCGAGGATCTTGCAAACGTGCACGCCCTTTCCGCGGCGATATCAGCCGCGATCTTTGCGATTGGGAGCAATGATCTGGCGCTTCTTAAGACCCAAGTCGCCGCCCAAGAGGTCATTTGCAATTATCTTTCTTCGAGCAAGGCGATTTTGGTTCCAGCCACGACCGGAAACTGCAAAGCTCCAGATCTGACGTTACAGCGCGAGATTTTCCAGGCTTATAACGCGCTCGCAAAGCTCAATCGGGTATATGCCACTCTGTTGAATCGGGTTAGCGGCTCTGCACAAATGATGATTGCTTTTTATCGTAGTCAGGGAGAGGGCTACAATAGCGGCCCGGCGGCTTTGTCTCAACACCATTCTTGGTCGTGCGAGGTATAACCGTATGGGTTCGTTATCATCCTCATTATGGATTGCATCTCAGGCCCTTGACGCCGATCAAGGAGCAATTAACGTTACCGCGAATAATATCGCAAATCAAAATACTCCAGGATACAGTCGCGAGATCGCCGTTCTGAACGAACTTGCGCCGACCCTGGATGGAAACTTGACCGTTGGAAACGGTGTGGAGTTGCAGCAGATTCAGAGTGTCCGCGATGAAGTTCTTCAACTTCAAGTCTCTGCGCAGAATCAGCAACAAGGTAGCGCCCAGGCGCAGTACAGCGCTTTACAGCAGATACAGACACCATTCTCTGATCCCACGCAGGGTATTGGGTCAGACTTTACGGCATTCTTCAACAGTCTCAGCCAGCTCTCTACCAATCCGACCAGCATGACCGACCGCCAGGCGGTGCTCACCTCCGCGAAAACACTCGCGAACGATTTCAACTCGACGGAACAGAGCCTGGACACGGTCCAGACAGGACTGAATCAGTCGGTTGCACAAAATGTCACCCAGATCAACGGACTGACGCAACAGATCGCGCAGCTCAACGTGCAAGTTGGGGCGTTGCAAGCGGCTGGTCAGGATCCAGGAAGCCTGGGAGACCAGGAAACTCAGCTCATCCAACAGTTGTCGCAATTGACCAACGTAAATCAAACCCAAACGGAAGACGGGCTGACCTTGACCACCGGAAACGGCACTCCCCTGGTCGTCGGTGGGCAAAGTTTCGCTCTTCAGACTACAACGGGCCCTTCGGGAATGACGGACGTTTCTTCGCAGGGGCGAGATATCACCAGTACGATCACCAGTGGCGAACTGGGTGGCAATCTGCAGGTCCGAGATACCGTCATTCCGGGTCTACTTGGCCAACTCGACGGTCTAGCGAGTCAATTCGCCACAAATTTCAATGCAGCTCAGGCATCGGGCTACGATTTGAACGGAAATACCGGCCAACCTCTTTTCTCAGATACGGCGGGCGCAGGAGCAGCCGGCAGTCTGAAAGTCGCCATCACCGATCCAAATCTCATTGCCGCAAGTTCCGACGGAACTCAGGGTAGTAATGGCAACGTAGCCAACCTTCTGGCGGTGCAGAATCAGGTTCTTTCTAACGGCCAGACTCCCCTGGGTACTTATTCTAGTTTGGTAGCTCAAACTGGAAACCTCACCGATCAAGCGCAAGCGGAAGTCTCCGCTAGCACTGCCAGCTTGACGCAACTCAACAATCAATTGGGCGCGGTTACGGGCGTCAACCTCGACGAAGAGACGACGAATCTCGAGAACTTCCAGCGATCGTATGAGGCAGCGGCCCGGGTGGTCTCTACTGTGGATGCACTGACTCAGTCAGTTCTAGATATGGGATCGGGGGTCACGGCTGCGCCGTAAACTTATGCGAATTAATCCGAACTATACACCTGAAATTCTCAACGATCTTTACCAATCACAGACTCAGGAACAAATTGCAATCCAACAACTTGCAACCAGCAGGAGGGTGAATCTGCCCTCCGATGATCCCGGAGCCGCGGCAGCGGACGTGCAGAACCAGGCGCTCCAAAGTCAGAACGATCAATACCTCCAGAACACCAATAGCCTCGAGGGTATGTTTCAGACCGCTGATTCGGCACTGAGTTCGGTGGGTACAGCTCTCAATCAGGCAATTTCGCTAGGTACGGAGGGCGCTAACGGTACTGTATCTCCCGCCCAGTTGCAGGCGCTCGCGCAGCAGGTCCAGGGTATTCAAAGCCAGGTCGTCGGATTGGCCAACACTTCGTATGAGGGTAGCTACCTGTTCGCTGGCACCGCGACTCAATCTGCTCCTTTCGTGCTCGATCCCACTCAGCCATCGGGGGTCAGTTACAACGGAAACACGGGAACCAACAGCATCGAGATAAGCCAGGGAGAAACTATACAAACGAGTCTCCCGGGAAGCCAGGTGTTTCAAGGGACGGCTGGAAATGTGATGAGCTCCTTGCAACAACTCGTTACAGCACTGCAGAGTGGTAACACTGCCAGTATTGGCGCCGCAACCACGCAACTCGGGACCTCGCTTAGCTACTTGTCTCAGCAGCGCGTGTTTTACGGCAATGCAGTCGACCAACTCAATACAAACCAGGCCTCCCTGCAACAAGAACAGGTAACTTTGCAGACGCAAGACACCGAATTGGTCGGAGCGGATATGGCCACAGCAGCCACCGACTTGTCTCAGGCAACGGCGTCGCAGAACGCCACGCTGGCGGCTCTCGCTCAAATAATTCCGCAGAGTTTGCTGAATTACCTTAAATAGAAACAGGCTGACGGCTTATTGACAAAAGATTGTCACGTGCTGCTTCTGATGCCGCAGCCTGTGAGGTTAGCGGATCTTGAAAGATACCGGCAGATGAACCACGAGGCCGCGAAGCGGTACCATCGATCTATAAGACTTGAGTCGCCTCAAACAATTCAGAGCATGCTCGCAAACGCTCTTGAGCACCACCGAGTCGGGCGACTGAACGAGGCCGAGGAATTGTATCGGCGGATTTTGACAGTCGATCCCCGCCAGGCTGATTGCCTGCATTTACTTGGGATGATCGCGTATCAGGCGGGGCATCATGAGGCCGCGGTCGAGATGATCGGCCGTGCAATTGCCATCAACTCCCAGGGCGCGTCCTACCACACCAACTTGGGGACTGTGCTTCAGTCTCAAGGCCGGCTGGATGAATCGGCGGAGAGTTATCAGCGGGCGCTGACTCTTAATCCAACCTCAGCTGAAGTCCACACCAACCTTGGAAATATTCTCCAAATCCAAGGCAAACTGGAAGAGGCTGTGGCTTGCCACGAGAAGGCGTTAGAGCTAAAGCCGGCTCTTGATGAAGCACGTTATAACTTGTCGTTGGCTCAGTTGCTTCAAGGAAACTTCACTTCAGGCTGGCATAACTTTGAGAAGCGCTGGCACGCCGAAAAGTTTAGGATGCAGATGCGGCACTATCCGCAAGCGCGCTGGGCGGGCGAGAAGCTCGCTGCAGGGCGTGTGCTCGTTTGGGGTGAACAGGGAGTCGGAGACGAGATCATGTTCGCGGGTCTTGTCCCAGATGTCATCCGCGCAGGCCACCGCTGCCTCTTAGACTGCGATCCACGTCTTCAACCACTCTTCGCCCGTTCCTTTCCTGGCATTGATGTGATATCTCGGCATGACGCCGGTCACGACCCAGCGATGGACATTGCCACACACATACCTGGTGGTAGTCTGCCCGGTCTTTTCCGGTCAACCTTGGCTGCCTTCGCGGAAACCACCTCGCCCTATCTGCGCGCGGATCCCATCGAGCGGGAACGGTTTCGCACTCGCTATGCCAAATTAGACTCAGGCAGGCGGCGCCTGATCGGCTTGGCCTGGCATACCAACAACCGGCAATCGGGCCGCTACCGCTCCATCGACTTATCGTCTTTCGCTCCGCTGCTCGCGCTGCCCGACATCCAATGGATCAGCCTCCAATATGGCGATCCCGACGAACTGGAGAATCAGGCGGTGTCCGCAAATGCATCCATTCTCATTGACCGCTCGGTAGATCAATTCGCGAATATTGATATTTTTGCGGCGCAGATCGCAGCCCTGGATATGGTGATCACGATCGATAATTCAACCGCGCATCTGGCGGGCGCGCTCGGAGTTTCTGCCTGGGTTCTTCTGCCATCCGTTCCCGATTGGCGTTGGCTTGAGGACCGCGAGAATAGTCTTTGGTACCCTACGCTGCGTCTCTTTAGACAGACTGAGCGCGGCGACTGGGACTCGGTAGTGCAAGAAGTGTTGAGTGAGCTGAGAGGGATAGAGTCCAGAGTTGTTTGAATAGGAAGTTAACTTAGACATCCCGCTGATTCGAACGCTACGAATGGCCGATGTACCCGAACTCCGGCGCAGCCACCTGGAAAGTAGAGAGCGTCTTACATGGGCTCGCAAAGCCGTCGGGATGAAAGGGTTGCGCGTCCTTGATAAGCCTTAGGAAGTACGAAATCCCAAGACCACCGTCGAAACTTTAATAACAACTGACCGTTGCCGCTGCTGTCGAGCGCCGGCGACTGCATAGTGCGTTCCCATTATCCCGATGAGGGGTTGATTGCTCCCCACCTCAATCTTCGAGGAGTTCTTTGACCCCCAGTAACTGCCCCTGGCAAAGTAAAGAAACTGTTGCCATGGGATTTGGAATTGGCCGCCCGAGTAAATAGCCTTGGGCCTCGCTGCCCCCCAAGCTTCTGATCAAGTCCAGTTGCTCTGCGTTTTCAACTCCCTCAGCAATCACCCGCAATCCCATGTTGTGAGCGAGATTAATTAAAGATTCCAGTAACATCCGACCATCCTCTCTAAGTTTGCATTCTCTGACGAATGATCGATCGATCTTGAGTGCATCAAAGGGCAAAACGGAGAGGTAGCTGAGACAGGAATAACCGGTACCGAAATCATCAATTGCAAAAGTGATGCCTAACCCTTTGAGTCGTTTCATGGCTTCTACAGAGTGATGGATGCCACTGATCATGACGGACTCGGTCAGTTCAAGTTGCAACAAATTCGGCTTCAAGCCCGTCCGACTTAAAATTGCGATCACTTCCTCTACGAATGTAGGACGGGCAAATTGAATACTTGAAACATTCACCGCGACCTGCACAGGGTAAGGGGCGATCGCGTTCCACTTCACCGCTTCCCTGCAGGCCTGTTCGAGGATGTGAGCGCCTAGAGGCACGATGAGACCGCTCTCTTCCGCGACGGGAATGAACCTGTCGGGTGTGATGATTCCCAGCGTGGGGTGAGTCCAGCGCGCTAACGCCTCAAATCGAACTAACTGGCCTGACACAACATCGATTTCGGGCTGGTAGTGGGCGCGAATTTCCCCTCTCTTGAGAGCTTCACGGAGTTGGTTTTCTATGTTGAGGCGCTCGCGCACTGACGTCCCGAGATCGGGAGTGAAGCACATCGCCTGGTTCTTTCCATTGCGTTTGGCAGCGTACATGGCGCTGTCAGCCTGTTGCATAAGTTCGGATGTGTCTCGCCCACTGGATGGATACAGACTGATGCCGATGCTGGCTCCCACCGTAAGTTCGTGTCCCTCAATAAAGAATGGAGCCGAGAGGGCGTCCAGGAGCGTCTTCGCCGCAATCATCGCTCCTTCTCTTGCGCTAATGTTCGATAGAACTACGGTAAACTCGTCGCCCCCCAGTCGAGCCAGCGTATCTGACTTCCTGACGTGGACTCGTAAGCGTTCCGATACCTGGACAAGAAGCGAGTCGCCAATAGGATGGCCCAAGCTGTCATTAACTAACTTAAATCCGTCCAAATCTATGTATAACAATGCCAGCATCCGTTTTCCACGTTCCGCGCCCGCGAGGGCCTGGGCCAGCCGATCTCCGAACAATCTCCGATTGGGGAGTCCAGTAAGCGGGTCGTTCAGAGCCTGGAATTTGAGCTTCGCCTCGAACTCTTGCTTCTCGCTTTCGCGATGCTCCAACTCACGCAACATCCCGTTGAAGCCTTCTCCTAGACGAGCGATCTCGTCAGTGCCCTCGACCTTAACCCGGGAGCTGAATTCCTTTTCCGTGGTCACTTTCTGCATTGCTCTGCTCAGATCCAGTATTGGTCTCGAAATCTTGCGTTGCAGTACGGAAGCGGACAGCCCGCCGATCGCGAGCGCCAGCGCGAGTAGCAGACCTCCCAACAGCAGCAATCTCTTCCGTCGCTGTTCCAATTCTTGGGTATCAGAAATTACCACCACCGTTCCAACGACCTCGCCCCGTCGGAGAATCGAGTGCATGATGTTGGGATACTTCCGACTGGGAGCCGGTACCAGCGAGCGGTCAGCTGGACAACTCAAGGTGCCCTTGTTCCTCTTATATTCTGCAAATAGGTGTTGGGATAGGTCATACAAACAGGCAGTGACGACCGGGGGTTCGGCCTGCAATGCCCCAAGAACTTCTATGGCGGCAGTTGGATCGTTAAAAGCCAGCGCTGCCGTCGAATTCTGACCCACGACGTCAGCAAGTGTAGCCAGGCGGGCATCCAGCAGGGTGCGGGAACTGATGCTGTCGAGTATCAGAACCGCACCCATCAGCGTACTGACGGCGATGCTCGTGGCAATTAGTGCGGCGAGGGTTATCTTATGGGCGAAGCTGTTTCCCCGAAGAAGCCGCATATTAGTTCCTCGCCTTCGCTGTGGCATGCACGATCGTCGCCAGGTCTAGTACCCGAGAACTGATCCTAAGGTGGGCTTCTTGAACCGCATCGAGATTGACCTGGAGTTGTACTTGTTCGCCACTCCTTACTAACCCGACCATGCCGCCTGCTTTAGCGAAAGAATCCGTATCTCCGACGGTCAATATGCTCTTCCCACGCACACGATCCAATGCTGCGCGGACATTCGTGGGCGATGAATAGACTACATAAAGGATGTCGCATTGTTCTAACACATTGTCCCCGGGAGAGTTGATAACTCGGATAGCCATCGTTCCACTCATCTTTCCATTCAGCATCTTCTCCAATGCCTCACCCATGGGCCCTTCACCAACGAATCCCACTACCAATTGTTTGCCGTCGTGTGGCCACTCCACGTATTTCGTGAGGTTGAAAACGTACGCCACTTTGATCGCGCGCTCGTCATGCAGTTGAGCATTCACCGGGAGCCCCGATCCCGCGGCCGCCAGGACGGCGCTAAGCAGCCACGCACCCATTCTGGAAGCCACTCTCATTCCGTGGATCAAGGAGGAGTGTTGCGTGACGTGCGGTGGCAGGTTGGTCGTGCGAGTGGACAGTTTCATTTGCTGTCCTGGGAGCGGAGACGATATGAAATCTTGAAACGGAAGGTCCGGCCGTCTTGTTGGATCTCTGGCTGCAGAAGGCCCGGGCCAGCTGGCGAATACCAGAGGCGATTGAATGCGTTATAACAACTTGTTGAGAACTCCCACCCTCCCCACAGTGGTTTTGTAGACAACGTAAGGTTGGTCAGGAACGATGGTGGGACATTGGTTCCTTGATAGCTCTGTTGCGAACTTGCGTAAAGTAATTCGACGGCGGCAAACGATCGGCGGCTGAGCGGCAGAGTGCCGTCGAACTTAGCCATGTGCCAGGGCGAGTTTGCCAGCTGTAAATTGTTTTGTTCGGATGCATCTGAGAGCGTATAGCTCGCGCGCGCCGCCAAGCCAGAGGCTCGCTTTGCCTCAAACTCCAACTCGAGTGTTCGCCCCTGGTCCCGTCCGTTGTTCACGAACTGTGTCAGACCGGTGGCGGGGTCCGGTTCCTGGTCGATCAAGCGCTTCAGGCGGTTGTAGGAACCGTCGACGCTCATCTGCAACCACGATGCCAAGACTCTCTCGAGAACTACCTCCTGAGATCCCATGGTTTCTGGCTTCAATTTCGTAGTGGGTGCGTCAATTGAAACTCCATCTGAGTAATAGCTTTGATAAGCGCTGGGCGCGCTGAAAGCTCGCCCGTAGATGTATTTCAAGGTTGTGCGGGACGTTGCGGAATAAACCGCCGCGATCCGTGGGCTTAGGGAGTTGCCATACTGGTCGAACCAATCTGAGCGGCCTCCCATCCGGAGCGTTAGTTTCGGCACAAGATTCCAGGCGAACTCGCCGAAGATTGCGGCCTGCCACGGTTGGCGACGATCCACGAAGGATGGCGGTTGGCCCACCGTGTCGTTGGTTTGCTCAACTTTCATGCTGTATTCGTAGTCAGCCCCGACGATGACCCGGTTTTTCCCAATTTGCCGTCCCAACGTGGTCTCTGTCCCGACCCAGTCGGCGAGACCTTCATCGGCGACCAAATATCTGCCCGCACCAGAACCTCCGTACGGGTTGATGCTAAAAAAATCGTACCAGTCAAAGAATACGCGCGTGTCGAGTTCGCCCAAGGAGAGGTCGCGATGGTAGCTCGCTTCTACAAAGGCTCGTGAGTCCGTAGTGCGATTCGCAGAATCATTGAAATTAGATTCATACGATCCAGTCGGAACCAGTTTCGTACGTGTTCCAAATAACCCCTCCACGCGAAAGTTTCCGTATTGCACATCCGCAAACGCGTGTGCGTAGCGGTCGCCATCGCCATCTTCAGCCACCCCGTTGTTATTCGCCGGACTATCGTATGGGGAGTAGAAAAGCTGAGATTGGCCTGCGCTGCGATAGAGACTTCCGGAAAAGGTTCCGTTCAGACCGTACTTTTGAACAGTTGCGCTAACTCTGCCTGTCCGGCCTTCAAAAGAAGAAGTGTCCCCTGAAGCTTCCACCGTCGTGCCGGAAGTGGGCTGGCGCGTGATCACGTTGATTACACCAAAAACCGAATTAGTCCCGTATAACGATGATCCTGGGCCCCGAACGACCTCGATACGCTCGATCAGATCAAGATCAAGTGGAAAGTCTGTGCCAATGAAAGCGCTGCCGTAGACGTTGTCATTCATCCGATGGCCATTAATCATCAGCAAGATTCGCGAGTTATAGTCGCCAGGACGCATGAATCCTCGTACTCCCAAGTACTCATAGTCTCGGTCATAAGAAGTATAGAAACCGCGAAGGCTGCTCAACGCGTCGCCGAGCGTGCGCCAACCATATTTCTTAATGTCATCCGCGGTAATCACGCTGACAGATGACGGCGCCTCCTGAGACTTCTCCGCATGGCGCGAGGCCGTGAATACCTTTGCCTGAGCCAGATCTTCGATACTCAACGACAGCACGTCCTGATCAGACTGGCCTTGAGCATGGAGTTCCGCGGAGCAACATACACCGAGCGAAAGGGCCACTCTCAAGGCGAGCCTCATGCCGCTTCTACAGGTGATGAACATGACTGATGTGTTATCGGCAATAACCGAGGAAGAACTGAGGCTGCCCACCGCGTCTACGGTAACCGCCCGGCGCATTACTTCGTGCGGTTTCAGTGGCGATGGTCGGTGTTTCGAGACGCCCTCGGGGACCTGTAACGAAAGAAGGCAACTCGGTCTTACGGTTCCTGGTGGAGGAGCGCAACTGAATCGCCTCCTGAAGATGAGGCGAGGAATGAAGATCGCTAAGGCGGGTAGAGGCTGTCTACCCTTTGGTACTGCATGATGCGCAAGGGATTGAGATTACAAAAAGATGAGAAAGTTCGGCTCTCAAGAGGGAAAGACTGGACATCGCCGCGGTGCGCGGTAGAACCCGGAACAATTGATTGCGTATCCCGCTTCCGTTGATTCAAAAAGATCGAAGTGGCAATCGTGATTCATGCGTGTAACCGATGAGACGCGTGGGTCGGACTCGTTGTCCTGCCTGAAACAGATTACGAGCGAATTGTGGTTGGTGGTAAAAGTAAGACCAACAGCAAAAGCTTCAACCAGAGTTCAACTGCGCGGTTTTCGGAGTACAGGGGCTAAAATGTTCGAAAAATCAGTGACACCGTTGGCATGTTAGGAAGGCGTTATTACGCTAATAATTCGCCGTGCCGAATCTTTGTCACGAGTATTTCCCAGTTGCTTGCGACTTAACCCGCGATTCGAAATTCCCGGTTCGCAGCTTGTCGGCGAGTTCGTCGGCCATCAAAGGTTTGCTGAAGTAATAGCCTTGAATCTCATCACAATGATGGGCCCTCAGAAATGTCATTTGCGCTTGATCCTCCACGCCTTCGGCAATCACCTTAAGATTCAAACTTTTTGCCATGCTGATGATTGCAGCTGTAATGGCCGCATCATCCGAGTTCAGCGCGACATCCCGAATGAACGAACGATCGACCTTCAGCTTGCTAACTGGAAAGCGCTTCAGATAGCTAAGGCTGGAATAGCCCGTTCCGAAGTCGTCAATCACTAAAGACAATCCCATGTCCTTCAGTTCCTGAAGTACTGCGAACGTCACCTCGGCGCTCGATAGCAAGAGACTTTCCGTTACTTCCAGTTCGAGGTATTGCGGAGCGAGGCCGGTATCGCCGAGCACCTGCCGAACCAGTGCTGAGAAGCCCTCTCTACGAAACTGGACTGCCGACACATTGACTGCCACGGACACTGCGGCAAGTCCCTCATCCTGCCATTTTCGCGCCTGCGAGCAGGCCGTCCTGAGCACCCACTCCCCGATGGGTACGATTAGCCCGCTGTTTTCCGCAATTCGGATGAATTTATCGGGCGGCACAAGACCCAGTTTCGAGTGTTGCCATCGAAGGAGCGCTTCCACGCCGATAATCTTTTTAGACTTTATATCCATCTGCGGTTGGTACATGAGATAGAGTTCTTCCTTCTCGAGCGCCGCTCGCAAGTTGTTTTCCAGGTTCAAGTGCTCAAAAGCCTGAGCGTTCATGTCCGAGGTAAAAAATCGAAAGTTATTCCGACCGCTCTCCTTGGCGGTGTACATGGCGGCATCGGCATGCTTGATGAGAGTTTCGCTGTCCGCACCGTGCTCCGGATAGACGCTGATGCCGAGGCTGCAACTAATGCTGAGGGAGTGACCTTGGATCACCATTTCAGCAGTCAGTCCATCCATGAGCCTTTGGGCCGCGACTGCTGCATCGGCGATTTGCTTTATATCGTTCACTACGATGAGGAATTCGTCTCCTCCTAGCCGGGCAATCGTATCCAGTGTTCGCCCCCATGCTTTAAGTCGTTCTGCAACTTTTTTCAGAAGAAGATCACCGGCCGAGTGCCCGAGCGAATCGTTAATGTTCTTAAACCGGTCGAGGTCGAGAAAAAAGATCGCAATTTTGCTCTTTTTTCGCCGAGCACCAGCAAGGGCTTGTGATAATCGATCCTGCAGAAGCGCACGATTTGGTAATCCCGTCAGAGCATCGAAGTAGGCTAAGGATCGAATCCGTTCCTCTGCGGTTTTGCGTTCGGTAATATCAACGAACGTTCCCTCGATCAAACCTGGTCCACCTGAATCGTCGTCGACGATTGTTGCATTCAACATCGCCCAAGCGGTGTCACCATCCTTGCGTCGAAACCGTGTCTCTTGGTTTGTGAGGTTTCTCTCGGATTTGAGTCTTTGCAGGAACGATACCCGATCCGAAGTCGTTTGATAAAAGTCCGTAATCAGACTGCCTACGATTTCCTGGGCTGAACCATGGCCAAACATCCGAGCAGCGGCCGGATTGCACTCCATGATGCGTCCTTCCAGTGAGGTACGAAAGACGCCGGCGAGGTTGCGCTCAAACAGGAGACGGTAACGCTTTTCCGACTCGCGAACGGCTTCCTCGACCTGCTTCCGTTCCGTGATATTCATGAAAGTGACAACCGCACCGATTTTCTCTCCTTCCTGGAAGATGGGCTGTGACCAGTATTCCGCAGCGAAGCTGGTGCCGTCGCTCCGCCAAATCACTTCGTTGTCAATGTGCGTGCCATGTCCGAGGCGATAAGCTTCGTAGATGTGGCACTCTTCGACGGGATAATGCGTCCCATCCTTCCGGGTATGGTGCATCACCGCATGCATATTCTTTCCGTGCAAGTCCGAAGAGCTCTCATAACGCAACATTCGTAGGCAGGAGGGATTGCAAAACGTGCAGTTGCCTTGCCGGTCGATACCGTAAACCCCTTCGGGGACTGAATCCAACACCAGCCTTACCAGTTCGTTGCTCGCGCGAACCTCTTCTTCCCCCCGCTTACGCTCGGCCTGAAGATCGAGAATGCGCTTGCCGGCGCGGACCCGGGCGCGTAATTCATCGTTGTCGAAGGGTTTTTTCAGATAGTCATCCGCCCCTGCATTCAAGCCACCGAGCAGATCGCCCTTCTGGTCTTTTGAAGTCAACAGTAAAATGTAGGTATAGGTTTCGTAGCCCGAGGAGCGCACCGCCTGAATGACTTGAATGCCGTCCAAACCCGGCATCATCCAGTCAAGGATGGCCATTTGAGGCGCATCCGGCTGCTTCAGTTTGGCCAGCGCGGCGACGCCGTCGTGCACAATCTCGGCCTCGTATCCCCACTTGGTCAGCAAGGAGCCCAGCAACTTGCAGGAAAGTCGATCATCATCCGCGATCAGGACTTTGTACAATATTTCTCCCTCAGCGCCACCAGCGAATTCCTTAGTGCCTCGATACGTTGCTGGAGGTGGGTGGACGCTTCGGCCGCGTTCGCTAAATTCGCCTCGCGGCCCATAGTCTCAAGGGCCAGAGCTGCCTGCGTGGTTTCGGCGCTGCCGAAGATGCCGACGGTGCCTTTCAGTTTGTGCGCCGCGCGATGAAGTTCCGCTGCATCTTCGTGCACCACGGCGTCCAGAACCTGCTGCAGGGTCTTCCCGCATTCGGCAAGAAACATGTCGATCAGTTCGCACAGAAGCTCTTCGTCGCCTTCTACACGGTTTAACAGCTCCGATTCATCGATGATCGCGTTCGTCATAAGTCAATCGTGTTCGTACCCAAGCGTTGCTATCGGCAATTTCCGGTTATAAGAGTGGCGAGGAACTTGCTCGCACACAGCCATGAACGTTTTTAGGTAGATACCGGTCTCGAAATGTATGTTCCCGTCGTGCTTTTTCTCGACCATGGAGAGGGCGGTGAACAATCCCTGGCCGTTTACCTTGCCCATGTGGTGCCGAGTTTCGAACGTCATCGAACCACGCATGTTTAGTTCCTTCCAGAACGAGCGACAACGTTCTTGCGAGAAAAGTGTTCGAGATCTGGAATGAACAAGGAAGGTAGCTGCCCGCGGGAGCGCTCTAAAGAGCAGCACGACGCCGGCTTGATAGAAAGGGTACGCTCGTAGGCGTTCATCCAAAGTACGCAACCCGGCACGCACTCGAGCGCGAACGGTAGCAAGGAAAGCTCAGTTCGCATTTTTGCCGATATTCTCATGCCATCGCAGTGGTCTCGCAACCGACCAACCATCTCAAGCCCCCTGTCGGGTGTTTGATTCTAAGACCTTTCGCTGGGAGTCAGCAGAATTTGAGGCCCCCCAAGTCGATACAGTTTGTCCGTGAAATGGACACCGATCCAACCCGTGGACATTGGGTTGCCGAACGCCAGCTCAACGTGGCAGATCGAAGGATCGAGGTGGCACGATGTCTGAGTGTATCTGCCTCCAAACGCCGCCTCTCCGCGACCGCTTTTGCGATCTTACCGATTCGACAGGTCCAGCGTATGAAGTCAAACTTCGCCGGTTGGTGGCGCCGACCGAAGGCAGTTTGCGAAAAGATGGCGCGCATCGATCGGCTTCCGTCTGCGTCGGTATTTTCTGCGGAATTGTCGGTTAATGTCATCTCATCTTGACGGCCGGATCGCTGAAAGAGTACCTCCAGTCTCGACAGAATCGTCTGCGGCTAAACCCTCAATCAAAACCATGAGGTAATTGACGGCGATGCACCGCCGCCCAAAGCCAAGAACAATCGGTTTTTCAGATTCCCGCGCCGGCGGAAAAAGACCGAGGGTCGGGCCCTGATTCCGCATATTTTTGCAGGATGATGTCCAGGTCTTCGTGGCGGATGGGTTTGGTTAGATAGTCGTCCATACCGCTTTCTAGGCAGCGCTCGCGATCGCCTTTCATGGCGTGTGCGGTTAGGGCCACGATGGTCTGGTGGTGTCCAGTCTCTTTTTCCCGATCGCGTATTTTCGCGGTGGCCTCCAGTCCGTCCATTTCGGGCATTTGCACATCCATAAAGATGAGATCGAAGTCTTGTTTCGCCAGCGCCGCCAGAGCCTGGACACCGTTGGATGCGACAACAACCTTGTGCTGTCTTTTTTCGAGCATTCGTCGGGCGACTTTCTGGTTTACCGGATTATCTTCTGCCAATAAGATCGTCAGACTCTTCCGGGGCGTATGCGTAGCATGGGTAGGCGGCGCGACGGCAGTGGGCCCGTTGGGCGGCGTCGGATGCGGAACTGTTCCGATGCTCAACACATGATGGACGGCGTCTCGCAGTTCGAACTGGCGGACGGGTTTGGACAAACATGCTGCGATCCCTAAGGAGTTGCAGCGGTCCACAGCTCCATCCCGGGAGCCGGAGGTGAGCATCATAATTCTCGCGCGGGTCAGGCTCGGATCTTTTTTGATTTCCGCGACTAGATCGAATCCATCTTTGTCGGGCATGTGCATATCGGTGACGATCAAGTCATACGAATGGCCGGATCGCCGGGCGGCCACTAGTTCAGCGAGCGCCTCATCGGCGGTTTCAACCGACTTTGTTTTCATCTTCCAGTTGAAAAATATTCCTTCGAGGACTCGTCGATTCGTGTGGTTGTCGTCGACAACCAGAGCTTTGACGCCGACAAGAAGCGGCGACGGACCAGAGGCCGCGGCCTGGCCCTTGGGGGACGCAGTCTTGAATTGCAAGGTGAAATGAAACTTCGATCCGCTCCCCATTTTGCTTTCGAGCCAAATCCGGCCGCCCATCATCGAAACCAGACGGCCCGTGATTGTGAGTCCAAGGCCGGTGCCGCCGTACTTGCGCGTGGTGGAGGTGTCGGCCTGCGAGAAAGGTTGAAAAATCATTTCGTACTTGTCTTCCGGAACGCCGATGCCGGTGTCGGACACCACAAAATGGAGATTGCAACGACCGCCGAACGAAGACTTGAGTCCCGAGTCGCTCTCGGTCTCTGCTTCCGGAGTTTTCCCAGCGGTTTTCTCCACTTCTTCTTCCAAGTTTTTCTCTACTCTGAGAACGACTTCGCCACGAGTGGTGAACTTGATGGCGTTGCCGATAAGATTGGTCACGATCTGGCGTAGACGGATGGAGTCGCCGGAAACAAATTCGGGAACATTGGCGGCTACGTCGCAGACCAGTTCCAAACCTTTTTCGTTGCTGCGGACAGCGAGAGATTTTACGGTGGATTCGAGGCAGTCACGCAGATTAAAGTCAGCGTTCTCCAACTCAATTTTATGCGCTTCGATTTTTGAGAAGTCGAGAATGTCGTTAATCACGCCGAGCAAGGCCTCGGAGGAGAACTGGACAGTCTGAAGAAAATCTCTTTGTTCGGGTGTGAGGTGGGTTTCGAGGGCGAGTTCGGTCATGCCAATGATGCCGTTCAGCGGCGTGCGGATTTCGTGGCTCATATTGGCGAGAAACTCGCTCTTGGCGCGGCTGGCTTTTTCGGCAACGTCCCGCGCTTTTTCAAACTCAGCCGTGCGCTGTTGCACTCGGAGTTCCAGTCCGTCGTTAAGGGAGAGCAAGGCGAGATCGCGCTGTTGGACGCGCTCGAGCATGTGATTAAAGGAATCGACAAGATTCCCAATTTCGTCGGAACTGGTCAGGACGGCGCGCAGCGAATAGTCTTCTTCGCGCGAGACCTGGCTGGCAACGCCAGCGAGTTGACGCAGCGGATGAATGATGGTGTGCAGCGCGAAGGAGGAGATCGCGTAGGTGATTAGACTCGCAAGAGCCAACACGATGGCCCCGATCTGGAGGTACTGCAACATCTTGGAGCGGAAGCCGGTCAAATCGGAAACAATGGCGATCGTGCCGCTTTTTTCTCCGTTTAGCGCGACGCTGCGAAACAGAGTCAGCGATTGCGCCTGAAAATACGCTCCGTCGTGTTGCAATTCGGGCATCGCGAAAGTTGCAGGGACGCTGGCGCGGCGATAGGTGGCGAAGATTCGACCGTTCATGTCGTAGAGACAAGCGCTCTCAACATTCGGATCGGCCTTCAACGCATTGAGCATCTCGCCGGCGGTTTTTGGATCTTCGAAGGCCATGGAGGCAGCGGTATTGGCGCCGAGCGTGTCGGCCAGGCTTGACAGCTCGCGCTCCATGTCTCTGCGGAAATTAGCGCGCTCGTAAAGTCCAAAGCCCACGAAGGCCAGGATTAGCGAGAAAAGGGTCGAAAACAAGATCAGAAGCCCGAGTTTGGTCTGAATCGACACTTTCTTGAAAAACATAGCACTCTCCGTTAGGAACGGTTTCCGATCACACTTTTGGCGAGAAGCAGAAGACGCGAGCTGATCTTCAGCTTCACGCTGGCGGCGGCATCCACGTTGATGTCGAAGCGCACCTTGCCTTTATCCATAGAAAAGCCGATCATGCCGCCCTCTTTGGCGAAATCGTCGCTCTCGCCAACGGTGAGAACGGCTTCGTCTTTCAGAGCGGCGAGCACCGACGAAATTTGTTTGCGATCCCGGCTGCCGATGAATACGACCTGGCAACCTGCAGCTTCCTGGGACTGCTTCAAATGGCGAATCTGAAGAGGGTGGGCGCCGATCGACTTCCCCTGAAACGTTATTTCGAGGTCGCCGCCGAAGGAATCCTGGCCGATGGTGCACAGCGTAAGCGGTTTGTTTTCGTCGCCTGCAGCCGGAACTGGCCAATCGACCAGTTGCACAAAATGAAACAGAAACGCGGCTTTGACTCGGTACTCCTCCGTCTGCTGCGCGCAGCCGTTGGCGGGGAGGAGGGAGAAAACCACCCCGACGATCGCGAACTGAAACCAACGCCACACTAAAACCTCGATTTAAGGACGCATCCGCGGCCCGGTTTGTCTTTATCTACGCTCAAATCTTCACCGCCGATTGACCTTCCCGAAGGGCACTCGTTATGGTTTGCCGTGCGAGAACTCCAGACCGGCATAAATGGTTCGCCCCTGCTGCACCGGAATCGTATCGATGTTAGAGAAACCGAAACCCGGCAGCCAAACTGCTTGATTCAGAAGATCGTTGGCGTGGGCGGAGATGGCCACGCTGTTCCTTTCCGACATGTGAAGGTAACGGGAAAGATCCTGGCGCAATTCGGCATTCAGACTGTTATGCCAGCCGGTGAGGGGATTGACGGTGTAGGCGTACGGTTTAGGTTTTCCATCGGAAACTTCGAAGATGCCGAAGACCAGTCCGCGACTGCTTTCATAACTCACACCGGACTTCATGCCAAAATTCGGAATCGGCGTGACGTTGCTATTTCCGTTCTGGTCATGGTTAGCCTGATAAAGCATCGATCCTTGGGCGAAAAAGTCGTGCCGGAAATAGTATTTGCCTTCGACGTTAACGCCATCGAGGGTAATTCCGTCGAGGTTTTCGTAGCGGATCGGAGAGTGGCCAACAGTAACGATGCTGTTGCTTTGGTGGCTATGAAAATAATCCGTGCCGAGCTGGAGATGCGCGAACTGTAAATTCAGGCCGACATTGAACGTCCCCACGGTTTCGGGCACCAGGCTCGGATTGCCTTGAATGTCGGGGAGGTTGAGAGTGGTTTCGTCGATGCTGGGCGGACGAAACGCCTTGCCATAAAGGACTTTGACGCTGGCCCAGTGCGATGGACTCCAGATACCTCCGAAGCGGGGAACAGTAGATAAAGGAATGCCGCCGAACTTGTTGGATTGAAAACCAGCAATCAGTTTCACGGTGGAGAACAACTGGTGGTCGAGTTGCGCGTAGAAACCGCCGGCAGGACGGCTGCCGCCAGCGTCTTCTGCATAATGGTCGATGCTGGCCACCTCAATTCCAGCAATCCGGTTGAACAGTATGCCCGCGGTGAGGCGGTCTTTGGAGGTAAGTGTAATTAGGTTCGACCATTCGGCAACAATCTCATGTGCATCTCTGTCAGTGTAGGGATAAGCGAAGGTGTCAAAGGTTGTGCGCGTGAAGGTGGTGTTAAAATCCATCTCCCAGTTTTCCCGAGCTTTCACTTTGTAGCCCAAGTCCGCGAAGTCCCTGGTCGTGCGGGTTTCTCCCACGGCGCCTTGCACGAAAGCGGTGGCCTGCGACTCGGTAAAAGCAGACATGAAACTTAATCCTTTATAGTTCATGCCGAGATAGTCACCGATACCTCGGTCGACCACTGTCACGGGATAGGATGGTGGCTCGGGCGGAGCATCCGGGTTGTCCTGAAGCGGCGGTGGGACAAGGTAGGTGAAGCTCCAGTTGGGTGATTCATGAATCGCGGAGGCGCCGACGATGCTGAACTCCCCCCTCTTGTAAAGGAAGTGTCCGGAAGAGGAAAGTGCGCCGTTCGGGCCAACGAGGCCATGAATGCTGGCCTGGTTCGAATCCGCCTTGCGGGTGATAAGGTTGATGACGGCGGAAAACGCATTGGAGCCGTAAAGCACAGAGCCCGGTCCGCGAATCACTTCGATGCGTTCTAGAACTTCTACGGGGAAAGATTCGAGCAGATCGGAGATGATTCCACCTTCCATTACTTCCCGGGTCGGGCGTCCGTTGATCAGGAAAAGAATGTGGGCGCCGGAGGTTTTGGTCTGGTCGCCGTCGGCAGCAACTAGATTGCGGTCGGTGAAATATTGGCTGGACTGCGTCAGTCCGGGCACGCGATCCAGGATTTCGCCGAGTGTGAGTCCACCGAATCGGCGCAGTTCGTCGCTGGTAACCACCGACATGATTCCGGGCGCTTCGGAGAGCTTATCGCTGAATAGAGATGCGGTTGTAACGTTGAGATTCATCAACTGCTCGAGATCCATTGCAGCGAGATCGCCAGCGGCCGCTCCTGTGTTCTGAGGTGATGGTGCCTGTTGTGACATCGCATTGCTGGCAAGTGTCAGAGTTATGGACAATGTTAGCAGTACACGCAACTTATTCTTGGTAATCAAGATCGGGCCTCTGTTGGTTAAGATTAAGTTCTGATGCTTGTCACTTACTGTAAGTTCTGATGCTCTGTCACTTACTGCGCTCAGGTTCTTCCGGCAGTCGCATTGACGCTACCGGGAACGATCAGTTCTTCCCGAGAGAAAATTCCAAGCCAGCGAAGAGAACGCGTCCCTGCTGGACCGGAACCGTGTCCACGCTGCTGAATCCGCTAGGCAGCCAAATCGGTTGGTTTGTCAGGTTATTGGCGTGCGCGACGGCGGCAATTCCGGCGCGGTCGCCAAATGGGAGATACCTGGAAACGTCATACCGGAAATTTCCGTTGAGAATGTGATGCCAGCCCTGCAGTGGATTGACCGCCGTGTAACCAGGGAATGGCCCATCAGACACGTCAAACAGTCCGGCGGTGAACTTTTGGCTGTTCTCATAACTCACACCGGCCTTGAACCCAATTGTCGGAACTGGCGAGACATTCGACTTCCCCGTGCCATCCACATTGGTTTGATAAAGAGTTGAGCCTTGCAGGAAGAAGTCCTTGCGAAAATAATACTTGCCTTCAACTTCTACGCCGTTGAACGTGACTTCTCCGAGGTTAAAGTAGACCGCCCGTGTCGGTCCCGGCAGATTTACGATGTTGTCCGTGAACTTGCTGTGGAAAAAGTCGATACCGAATTGCGTCCGGCTGCCGTCGAAGTATGCTCCCACGTCAAAGGTCGCTACTTTTTCCGGCTTCAGATTGGGATTGCCGCCCAGCCCCGGATTATTCAATAGGTTTTCATCCAAGCTGGGGGCACGGAACGCCTCGCTGTAAAGCGCTTTGACGCTGGTCCGGGAGGTCGGCGCCCAGATGACACCCCCGCGCGGAACTGTGTTGAGAGCAATACTGCCAATCTTGTTGGTCTGGAAACCGGCGATTAGCTTCACATCTTTGATCAGTTGATGGTCGATCTGCGCGTAGAATGCGCCTCCAAAAGTTCTGCCTTGCGCGTCCACTGTGGCGGGATTGGTAGCTGTGTACCACTCCTGGCCCTCAATGCGGTTGAAAAGGCCGCCCGCCGACAGCCGGTCCTTTGAAGTCAGCCGGATTAGGTTAGTCCACTCCGCGATGAATTCGTCCGCATCCCTTCTGACATAGGGAAAGACTGGTTCCCCAAACGTCGTCCGCGTAAAGGTTAGATCGAAGCTCATGTCCCAGTTGGGGTTAACTTTGTAGTCATAGCCCAGATCCCCGAAATCACGTGTCAGCCGGGTGCCGCTGACGGTGCCCTCGATGAATCCGGTCGATTGCCACTCCGTGAAAGACGACATGAAGCGCAGCCCCTTGTAATTGAGCCCGAGATAGGAGCCCACTCCCTTATCGACGACCGTCACATCCTGAACATTGGGCACGTTCGGAGCCCAGGGAACATCCCGCTGCGAAGGCGGAACGATATAGGTCGTGTTCCAGTCGGGCATCGCGTGGAGTTGCACGGACCCCACGGCGCTCAGGGCTCCAAGCTTGTACATGAAGTTCCCCGTCGAATCGACCGCTCCACCGGCTCCCCCAATCGCTTTAACGCTGACTTGGTTGGAATCCGCTTTCTTGGTGATCAAGTTGACTACCGCGGAGAAAGCATTGGAGCCATACAGAACCGATCCCGGACCTTTGATGATTTCGATACGTTCCAGAATTTCTACCGGAAACGACTCCAGAAGATCGGAAATTACTCCGCCTTCCATCACTTCCCGAGTTGGCCGTCCGTTGATGAGAAATAAAATATGGCCGCCGTCGGTTTTCGTCTGGTCGCCCCGTGCCGCCACCATGCTGCGGTCAACGAAGTATTGCGTCGATCCGGTTAGGCCCGGAACCTGTTGCAAAATTTCGTTCAGGGTCAGCCCGTCAAAGCGGCGAAGCTCGTCGTTGGTGACCACTGACATGATCGCGGGAGCCTGCGAAAGTTTGTCGCTGAACAGGGAAGCGGTGGTAACTTTGAGATTCATCAACTGCTCGAGATCCATCGAAACAAGATCGGAGGGTTGATCCGAGGTTTGTTGCAGCGGCAGATTTTGTTGCGCGCTCGCATAAGTGGCGAGCATCAGCAGCAATAGTGATGAGGCAACGTTTACCAGGCAAAAGTTCTTATTGCGCATATTCTTAGTCCTTGACCCCGTTAAGTTGCTGGACGCGCCTGCCGTCTGTTTTGTAAATTGTTGCTGTTGAAAATCCTGTCCTCTTAAACGATGCGTGGGAAGTCACCTGGCGCCTAGCGACGAATCGCGCCTCTGCCCAACTGCCTCCACCGCCATGACGGTCGGTTCTACCCGGTTTCGGCCGTTAACTTTGGCCAGATAAAGAGCTTCGTCGGCGGTCCGAATGAAGGAATCGCATCCCTGTGAATTCTTTTCCCCTTGTTCCGCCGAAGCCAGGCCGAGGCTGAGCGTCACCTGAATCTGGCCTTTATCGGTTTCTACGGGATCCTCGGCGATGCAGTGGCGCAGGCGTTCTGCACTGGTGGCCAACCGGGCTGCGCCGCAACCGGGAAAGATCATGAGGAATTCTTCTCCGCCATAGCGTCCAACCGCGTCATAAAGTCGAACAGCGGCGGACAGGCGCCGTGTCACCTCGCGCAAGACAGCATCGCCGATCAGGTGGCCGTAGGTATCATTGATCTTCTTGAAGTGATCGATGTCGGCCATGACCACGCCGAGCGGATCGCCGGTGCGTTTGCGGCGCGCGAGTTCTTGGTTGAGCTTGTCCAGAATGGCGCCGCGATTCCAAAGGCCTGTCAGGGAGTCGTGAGAGGCGGAAAATTGCAGGTTGTCGCGAACGTCAATCAAGGCGGCCTGAAGATCGAGAATGCGCTTGCCGGCGCGGACCCGGGCGCGTAATTCATCGTTGTCGAAGGGTTTTTTCAGATAGTCATCCGCCCCTGCATTCAAGCCATCGAGCAGATCGCCCTTCTGGTCTTTTGAAGTCAACAGCAAAATGTAGGTATAGGTTTCGTAGCCCGAGGAGCGCACCGCCTGAATGACTTGAATGCCGTCCAAACCCGGCATCATCCAGTCAAGGATGGCCATTTGAGGCGCATCCGGCTGCTTCAGTTTGGCCAGCGCGGCGACGCCGTCGTGCACAATCTCGGCCTCGTATCCCCACTTGGTCAGCAAGGAGCCCAGCAACTTGCAGGAAAGTCGATCATCATCCGCGATCAGGACTTTGTACAATATTTCTCCCTCAGCGCCACCAGCGAATTCCTTAGTGCCTCGATACGTTGCTGGAGGTGGGTGGACGCTTCGGCCGCGTTCGCTAAATTCGCCTCGCGGCCCATAGTCTCAAGGGCCAGAGCTGCCTGTATGGTTTCGGCGCTGCCGAAGATGCCGACGGTGCCTTTCAGTTTGTGCGCCGCGCGATGAAGTTCCGCTGCATCTTCGTGCACCACGGCGTCCAGAACCTGCTGCAGGTTTTTCCCGCATTCGGCAAGAAACATGTCGATCAGTTCGCACAGAAGCTCTTCGTCGCCTTCTACACGGTTTAACAGCTCCGATTCATCGATGATCGCGTTCGCCATAAGTCAATCGCGTTCGTACCCAAGCGTTGCTATCGGCAACTTCCGGTCACGAGATTAGGTTGTAAAAGTTGTCGTAAAGCCGTGTGGCGTGAATCTCTTGCGGCTTGCCTTGTGACCGCGTATTTCAGACACCGCCTTGGCGGTCAGGGCCTTGCCATCGCGACGGAGCTGAACAATGACGGCGGTTCCCCTCCTCTCGTGGCATCGAAGTGGTCTCGCAACCGAATGACCATCTCATGCTCGCAGTCGGGTGCTGATTCTAGAGTCTTTTTCTGGAAGTCGACGGAATTTGAGACAACGACGAGTAGATAGGGCTCGTCCGTGGAATGGACACCGATCTAAACCGTGGACATTGGGTTGCCGAACGCTAAGGACAAGTTATAGAAGAAAGCATCGCGGTGGCACGGCCTTGCCGCACAGTCACGCGAACAGGCCGACCGCAGGCTTTTGAGCACAGACACCCGGCCGGCTCTGCTTGAGAGGGGGTGTTCCGACGCAGATGCATCCAGACACCGCATCATAGGACCGCGAAAGCGGTATGCGGGCCGCCAGCATGTCCTTATTCTGGCCTCTTAGAAGTTGTGGTTTGTGTAATCGCGATAGCACTTACTGGACTTTTGACACAGATTTTACAAAGCGCTGACAAGAGAATGGAACGCTAAGGATATTGTGATCCAGCTTCTCAAGTGTTGTGTAACCGGCGACGCCGAAGCGTTGCTTCCAAGGAGAACAATTAAATGAGTTTACCGGTATCTTTTTTAAGGCTCACAACTTCGTCCAGTAGACGAAATCGATCATCGCTCTGCATGTTGGCCAGGCTGTCAGTGCTGGCGATCTTCGCGCTCAACTCGCTCGCCTCCGTTCAGGCGCAAACCGAAACAATGCTGCACAGCTTCGAAGGAACCAGCGACGGCGAGTTCCCCGCCTCCGCCTTGGTTGCCGACGGGCAGGGCAATATCTATGGAGGAGCGTCGGGGGACACTAACTTTGGAACGGGGGAGGGCACTGTCTTTAAAATCGACTCGGCTGAAACCTTTTCCGTGCTTCAAACTTTCACTCCGATTTTCACCGGCTTCGATATCGATGTCAGCGGCCTGACACTCGATGGTCAAGGCAATTTGTACGGTACCGCTTACAATGCCAACCCTGACGAACTGCTGACTTTCGAGATTACTTCGGCTGGTGCTTTCAACATTCTTGCCCCAACGGGCCCATTGGGACCGAGTAACGATTTGCAGATTCCTGGCGTTGTATTGGACGCAAAACAAAACGCTTACGTCGCGGCTTTCAGCACACGCTGTCGCGACGCCGAAAGCGTCACCTGCACAATCGTTAAAATCACGCCCGACAGGAAAGTTAGCACGTTGCATAAGTTCGCCGGCTCCGGCAGTCTCAGCCTCACGGATATGCCTGGCCTGACCATTGACGCCCAAGGCAACCTTTACTCAACCGTGGTTGCCGGAAACGAGTTCGAATCTCAGTACTCGATCTATAAGACGACATCGACCGGCAGGACGACGCTGCTTTACAGTTTCCTCGACACGACCAATGGAATCAGAGTCGGTGCCCTCACCGTAGATGCCAAGGGCAATATTTTCGGCATGGCTCCGGAAAATAACCCATCCAGCCAAGGCATAATCTTCAGTCTGACGCCTGCGGGAAAGCTCACGACGCTCTTCAGATTCAACGGAACCAATGGCTCTTTGATAGATTCTGAAGGTGCGCCGGGGGCGCTCGTGCTGGATTCTGCCGGCAACTTGTGGGGCGCAACTCCGACTGGTGGTAGTCACGGCCAGGGTACCGTGTTCAAGCTCTCGCCTGCCGGCGTGCTCACTACGCTCTACAACTTTGGCGATTCGGCGCACGACGGCGATATCCCGAACGGAGTCATCCAGGATAAATCCGGGAACTTGTTCGGAACAACCTACGCCGGCGGGGCGAACAATCTTGGCACTGTGTTCAAAATCACGCCTTAACGACGTGTCAGGAAAATCGTGTGGCAGCTTCAGCCTTTCTATGGCGCCGCCACGCGTTATTAATATTAATCTGGGCTGCTCTCCGCCGTGGGACACCGCCGCCTTTCACTCTCCCAATCGGATGGAGGAAGTGTCGAAGTCGCCAAGAGTCATTGGCCGAATTGCAGTGATACTACCGAGCGGGAGCGTCGCTACCATCATAGTTCACTCGCACCGACACAATTTCGTAGGGATGAACTGGAACTACAAGTTCCTCCCCATCCCTCATTTCGAGCAGCGTGCCTTCCGGTTGTTCCATGAGATCGGTTAGAGTCGCGCCGGTCGCCCCGCGCGGGACCTTTACATGCACGTCACCAGCAGTTCCCGCCCATTCAAAAAAACGCAGCAGAATGCCGTTGCCGTCTTCCGTCTTCTTCATCGCCGTCAGAATTACGTGCTCGGGAGTCAACTCTACGAATGAATGTTTGGTAGGCATGATCCCCTGGTGCGACTGCACTTGCATGGCGAGCAGTCGGTAATTGAATTCGTAGCCTCGTCTCGCGGTGAGGGCTTGCTTCCAATCTCCGACATGCGGGTAAAGCGAGTAACTGAACTCGTGGTGGCCGCGATCGGCGGTGGGATCGGGCCATGTGGGTGAGCGGAGCAGGGAAAGGCGGAGAACATTGCCGACTGCGTCGTATCCGTATTTCGATTCGTTAATCAGGCTGAAACCGTGATGGCTGTCGCCCAGATCGGCCCAACGGAGCGCGGGAACCTCAAATTTTGCGCTGTCGACGGGGTTGGTACGAGTCGTGGGGCGCATGATGGAACCGTAGGCGATTTCATAGGTTGCTGCATTACTCGAGGCCGCGAGTGGGAAAGCGGCTTTCAGCAGGACATGCGATTCGTTCCAATCGATTTTGTTCAGGACATCGACGCGATTCAGGCCGGTGTAAATCGAGACATCCTGAATGAACCTCGACTTGTGCCAACTGCGCGTGATTCGTATGGTGGCGCGCAGCGGTCCTTTTTCTATTAGGTCGACGGAATCGACCATATCCAGTTTTGTGAAGTGATCGGCGAAATCAGCGTCGATGTTCCAGGCATCGTAATCGCGCGGGGTATCTTGAAATGCGATGAGTTCATTGCCGCAGGCTGCGGCGGCGAGGGATTCGAATTTGGATGCCTTATCAAGCAGGCTGGTGATGCAGCCGGTCTTGCCGTCGACGGTCACTCGCAGCAATGCGTTTTCGATTGTCAGGCCGTCGGCGCTGGTCTTTTCTGCGCTCATGTCAGTCGTGGCATGGTTTCCGCTCGGAACGATGTGAAGAACTTCGTAGCCCATCGACGGTATATCTTTTGCCTCTATGAGCAGCCGATAAGAATTTGTAGATGGCTCATGACTGAGTATCTGAAAAGGGAGCGGATCGTTTTTTGAATTTAGAACGGAGAGTTGCGGGATCTTTATCTCCGGCAGCTGGAACTCCGGCATCTGGACATTGACGGATACCAGATCGGTCCTCGGCCACGCCAGGGAATTAACGACCAGCACAGCGGCTCCGTTGGCGGGCGTGGAAGAGTCGATGCGACTGGATATCGCGCGCAGAGCTTCGGCAGTCGCTTGCCCGGATGCGAGTCGCACGTCGTCATAGTCGGCTTGCGCGTCCCGGTAAATCGTGGCCACACCCGATCCGGCGGCGAGATCGTGAAACTGATTGAAGAGAACTTTCTTCCACTTTTGAGTAAGTTCCGCGGCTGGATAGGAATTTCCCAGCAACCACGCTAAAGATGAGTATTTTTCGGCGTCGAGCACCTGCTCTTCGCTTTGCCGCATATTGCGTTTGTGGTTGGCTTGCGAAGTGAAGACACCTCGATGGTATTCAAAGTACAACTCGTCGTTCCAGACGGGGAGGCTGAATTTTCCTGCAGGCGGAGCGGGCAACTGGGAGTCCGTCGTAGCGAGGGTCTTATAGTTCCAGAGCGGCGAATGCTCAGTGTCGGCTTTGGTCTCGATGTCGGAGAAGAACCCTTGCGCAATGCCGAAACTCGTTTTCGGGAAAACGACGTTTGGGCCGGTCAAGATCTCTCCCTGGTCGAGGGTCGCGCGGGTTGGGCCGCCGCCGTGGTCGCCCACTCCGAAGAGGTGCATCATCTCGGGCACGCCTGGATTGACGGCTTGCGCCTGCAGAACGTCGCGGGCGATTTTCAGGGGCTCCGCGTCATTGTCGTAGTCACGGGGGAAATCGGCAAGAACGCGGCTGCCGTCGGGAGACTGCCACCAGAAGATTTTCATGGGCAGTGGATTGCTGTCGTTCCAGGCTAATTTCTGAGTGACAAAGTAATCGATGCCCGACTTCTTGTAGATTTGCGGCAATTGCCAGGTGTATCCGAAAGAATCGGGGTTCCATCCGATACGGACGTCAGCGCCGAACTTGTCTTTGAAAAAACGCTTGCCGATGAGGAGTTGCCGCACGAGGGACTCTCCATCAGGCATATTCAGGTCGGGTTCCACCCACATGCCACCAACCATCTCCCAGCGCCCCTGCTGCACACGGTTGACAATCTGTCGATGCAGCGATGGGTATTTCTGCAAAATCCAATCACTGTAAGCGGCTGCAGATTGCGTGTAGGTGTATTGCGGATACTCTTCCATGAGTTGTAGTGAGGTTTCGAAAGTGCGGCGGGCAACGTCGACAGTGTCGGTCCAGGGCCAAAGCCACGCAGCATCGATATGCGAATTCCCCGTGAGGCGAACCGAGGTTAGCTGCAGGTCTGGCTTCAGAGTTTGAATCAGGGCGCGAGCCTTAACTAAGGAAGCGTCGAACGCTGTCTGGTCCGATCTGCTAAGGGCATTCAAGTCGATTGCCGCGGCCGCCTGGGACAACGCTGAGCGCTGAGACTCAGGCGCGCGTTCCGGGGGCAGAAGAATCGAAACTGCGCCCATCTCCTGGAAAAGCTGGGCTGGGCTGGGGCGGGTATTGGGAAAGTCGATGCGAAGGTTCGCATTCCGAAAATGCTTTTGATCCACGGTCTCGAGCAGCTTTACTGCGACCTGAACCTTATCGCCAGGTCTCGCCGATTCGAACAGAATGATGGGTTCGAGATTGTCGCCCATGGCGACGCGGCGGCCGTTGAAATAGATGATCTGCGTAATCGGCCCATTGGCTTCCACTTGAAAGTCAAACCACACCCTGCTGCCAGTCAGATCGTATCCATTCAAGGTTTTCGGTACTTCGATCGAACGGCGGTACCAAACGGCTTGGTTGGGACTGAACTCGTTCGGACGCACGACCTGCCAGTTGTTATCGTTCAGGTCGACAGCCTCGCCGTGAGGAGTGTCACCCCGATGAGTCTTCCATTCCCCTGCGGGAAGAGCCATCAGTGACTGCAGACTCAAAGCGACTGATTCGAGGCTGTGGGACTCGGGCGTGCGGGCGTGACTCCATGACACAGCTTGTTTTTCGGCGCCTAGCGACCAGACTCCTTGTATGGTCTGTGCGTCCGGTGACAAAGTGCCTTCGAACGACACCAGGCCGATTCGAAACGTCAGGACTGAGTGATCGAAGGAAATCGCGTCGACGGGAGCGCCGAATTCGAACCGGTCGGGATAGTCGAGGCTGGCGGCGAGACCACTGGCTGTTTTGTCAATATGAAGGACGCAACGCACGCGGAAACGCTTCTCCTGCACGGACGTTTGCCAGCTAGGCTGGATATCTTGCGCGGATGAAAGAGTGACGGCGAACAGATATGCAGCCAGCCCGAACCAGACGATTTTCATAGGCATCCAGTGAACACGAATCGAGGGGACGATGTCATCCCCCGGAAGAAATGTCGTGAGTAAGGATCGGTGGCGTTAAGGACCAAGTGTGCCTTGCTGCGAGACCGACCCCGGTGGTGCTTTCGGAGCCGGTTCGCGTCAGGGAAGATATGCGGCAGCGCTTCGAGTGCGACGGATCAGAACTGCAACTTCAATGCGAACTGCATGACGCGCGGCTGATTGGCCGTGCTTACCTCGCCGAAGGTGCTGTGGTCGATGTTTCCGTCAGGCTCACCGAACTGCGTATGGTTGAAGGCGTTAAAGAATTCGCTGCGGAATTGGAGATTGAATCTTTCCGTCAGATGGGTGTCTTTCAGCAGGCTGATATCCCAGTTGTTGATCCCGGGACCGTGAAAGAAACGACGGCTCGAATCCCCCAACTGACCAATATTCTCGAGGGTGAAAAGAGATGTGTTGAAGTAAGGGCCGTTGCGTGGATTGTGGAAGCCCAAGGAACCGGGCGTGTAGTTGGGCGTGTCGGTGGGCAGTTGAATGGGGCCAGAGCCTCCGGTCCCGAGCAGCGAATTATCGTCCGTTTCGATCATGAACACGGGCTCACCGGTGGAAAAGCGCGTGATCCCGGTTACGCTCCAGCCGCTGGTCAGCCGATTCGAAACGATCTTGTCAAACGGCAACCTGTAGTTGTAACTGGCGACAAAGTTGTTGGTTACGTCGAAAGCAGAGAGAGCCTTGAGGTTGGGATTGAGGGGATTCACCTGTTCGCCATATCCGGAACTGTTATCCATGGATTTGCTATAGGTGTAGCCGACTAGAAACTCAAGGCGTCCGGTGGTGTGTTTGACGGTTAATTGGAAAGAGTTGTAATCGGAGTTGCCGATCGTCTTGAAATAAGAGTCGCTGGTGAAGTTAGTGCCTAGTGGCTGGCGGGTTCCGTATTGATTCTCCAGATTCGGTCCGCAGCCCGGAATACTGAGACAGAGTTGCGGGTTGCCGAGATTCGCTTCTTGCGACGAAAGCAAGTGATGGCCCTGGGTGCCGACATACGCGAGGCTCAACAGCGTGTTTCGATTCAACTGGCGGTCAATGGCGAATTCGTAGTCTTCCGCATAGGGAAGCACATTTCTGTAGTAAAACGCAGGGGAGCTTCCGATCGGAAGGAATTGTGACCAGATGATATTGTTGTCTGGATTTTGTGGTGACGAATTGAATGGCGGCGGTGGGACGGGGAACCTCTGTCCGTTGTTGACACCGTTTCCGCGGTTGATGAAAGGATTGGCGAACTCAGGCGGATTCGGACTCCCATAATAATAGCCAAACGGGGCGTCGCCGATTTCGTTGAAGTTGGTGGCTCCTTCAAACGTGGTATAGAACTTTCCCCACGACATGCGGACACTGGTATTGCCGGGCCCACCCGTCAACTTAGCCAGCCATCCATCTTTACTGCTCGGCGAATAGGCGAGACCGATGCGAGGCGCAAGGTTGTTATAGCGGACTGGAGCCAGAGTTTTCGGGACATGAGGATCTCCCGGGAAAACCCAGCCGACGGGCGAACCGGGAAAAGTGAGCGACTGTTCGCCGGGAATGATGGTTTCCAGTTCGTTATGCTGCTCCCACCAGGGCGAGCTGACATCCCAACGGAGTCCATAGTTCAGCGTGAGATCAGGACGCACTCGCCAGCTGTCTTGCCCGTATGCGCCGAAGTAAAAGCTTCGCCCATTGGAGGGAAAACCCTGGCCCTGGCTGTAACCATTGGGGGCTCCGATGAGGAAGTCCGCAAAATCGATGCCTGTCTCCGTTCCGCTGAAATTGAAAGATCCGTTGGACCCTAGATTTTTTTCAGTCAGTTCGTTGTAGCGATATTGACCGCCAAATTTCATTCGGTGCGTGCCCAAAACTTTGCTGTATCCGTCACTGAAACTGTAAGTGTTCTCGATAATGGGCAGCGGGGAACTACCCGAACCTATCTGGAAGTTGTTGAAGCCAATCTGGGGAACGCCGGCGAACGCGGGAACAGAGGGGACGATACCGGTGAATCCGAGTTGAGACAAAAGGTTGGGGCCAATGCCGCCGATGGGCTCGTTGACGATTTCGAAAACGCGCGTAAAACCGATGCGGGCCTCATTCACCGCAGTGGCGCCAAAAGTTTTGGTGTTGCTGAGGGTGAAAACCTGATCGCGCCCTTGCGACCCCGAGCCGAAGCCTGGGGTGAAAGGACTGGGGACCACGACACTGTCTTCATCGAGGAAATAATAGCCGGCAAACAGCCCGAAACGGGTGTTCGCGTCCAGGCGCGCGCTGCCCTTATCGTCCTGTATGCTCTCAGGCGGCGCACTACTGAAAATGGGCTGTCCTTGATTATTCAAACCATTGGGAAGCGGGATGTACTGCAATAAGTTCGACGAGGGAGTGGAGATCGCCGATGCGGGGATTTGGGCGTTCGGAAAGACGCAGGTGGAACTGGTGCATCCCGTGGTGTAGTAGTTTTCGCCCGGACTGACCAAATAGCCGAGTTCGCTTGAAAGCTGGCTCGCCCACGCCGCGCCCTGCACCGTGCCAGTGAGTTGGCTGGACAAGGCGGAAAAATCGCCGGTACGTTCGGCAGCGCTCGGGATCACGGCGGCGCCGGCGCCCTGGCCGATCCTCACCCTGGTTCCCTGATAGTCGGCGAAGAAAAATAATTTATTGCGCAGGACTGGGCCGCCGGCGGTGCCGCCAAATTCATTTTGTTGAAACGCGCCCCGTCCCACGGCCACGGGCACGTAATAGTTGCGAGCGTCGAGATCGGTGTTGCGCAGAAACTCGAATACACTGCCATGAAGCGAGTTTGTTCCAGCCTTCGTAAGCACGTTGATCTGGCCGCCGGCGTAATTTCCGTACTCAGCGTCAAAGTTGTTGGTCAGGATGCGAAACTCTTCGATCGAATCGAGATTCGGAATCGCGCCCGTGCCGGAAAATGCCATTTCCTGAACGGTGACCCCGTTCAGCAGGAATCCGTTGGCGGCTTCGCGCATTCCGTTTACCGACAAGTTGCCGGCATTGAGGCTTCCTGAAACCGGCTGGATGGCGAATCCTGTCGAGGTGAACTCTCCGCCCAAGCCGCCCGAAAGTCCTGAACTCACCGGCGACACACCTGGTTGCAGAGCCAATAAATCAGTGTAGCTGCGCTCCACCAGAGGCACGCCAGTTATTTTTTCCGCGCTAATCACCTCTCCCATTTCCGTGCTGGTCGTCTCAGCATGCACCGCATCCGCGACCACCTCTACCTTCTCCGCTACCTGGCCAATGGGAAGCGAGACATCCACTGTCAGCGCGTCGTTCACGTTTAAGAGCAAGCCGGATTGCAAGTAACCCTTGAATCCTTGCTTCTTCACTTCGATGTCGTAACTACCGACAGGAAGAGCCTGGAGAGAATAGAACCCTTTGCCGTCGGTTGCGACCGCAGTCTTGACGCCCGTCGCCGTATTCCTCGCGACGACATCAACGCCGCTGAGCACGGCGCCGCTCGGGTCGCGCACCACGCCCGAAATACTCCCAGTAACGCTCGCCTGCGCAGCTTGAATTCCCAGAGCGCCCGCCAGAAACAAGAGCAGAAGCGATAGACCAATTCGTGAAGCGGTGGACCTTCGATAGGTAGCGAACTCCCATGTTGCGCAGCTATACGTTTGATTCATGACCATCCCCCCGGGACCGCAGACGCGAGCCATCCCCCTTAAATCAAGCGTCCCGGCCACTGTAATTGCCGGAATGCCGGGGGAAGTGCAAGAGCGCTTAGAGCATCGACGTATAGCATTGATAATCAAGCGTAGTCAAGAAAAATTAACATTAGGGATTGGGATGATGGAAGCTTTGTCAAACCGCTTAGTCCAGGAAGCAAACTCAGTCGCGTCGGAGCTCGGCCGGCCAGTCGCTTAGCTGCTACCGCTGTCATCAACGCAAGAGTTTCGGAGTGGTATTTTGAAACGATGAGGCTCTGGCATCAAGTCGCCGTCATCAGTTCGCCTTCTTCGGCAGCGCAAACGCGATGTAGATTCCTCCCGAGGGACGGTCTGCTGCCTTCCCGCCTCCGGACGCGATCACAACGTACTGTCGTCCACCGGCTTCATAGGTGGCCGGCGTCGCGTTGCCGGCGAAAGGAAGAGTCGTTTCCCACAGAAGCTTTCCCGTGTTTTTGTCGAATGCTCTGAACTTGTTGTCGAAGTTTGTTGCCGCGATGAATACCAATCCGCCGGCGGTGACGATCGGGCCACCGTAGTTTTCCGTGCCTGTGTCTTTCATCCCCTTCGCTGCCAGTTCCGGATACTCGCCCAAGGGAATTTTCCAACGATACTCACCAGAGTTTAGATCAATCGCATTCAGCGTTCCCCAGGGTGGTTCGACCGCGGGGTAGCCATCCGGATCAAGAAATCTGCCATAACCTCCAAACCGGTATGCTGGTTTTGGCACAGTTTCAGTGCTGGAAATTTCATTGTTTTCTTTAGGCGAGGAATTCCCGGATTTTCCTTCAGTCCACACATACTCGGCCAGCGCCGAGAACTGGTCAAAGGGCAGCGAGGAGAACGCCGGCATTCTTCCCCGCCCATGCTGCAGGATGTCGACTACTTCTTCTCGTGTGAGACGCTGTGCGATCCCGGCGAGCGAGGGAATTTGCGGCGGCGATCCTTTCATCGCGTCACCATGACAGACAGAGCATTGACTGAGATAAACCGAGCGACCGAGCGACGGTTCGTGGCCGCTATTTTTGGTGAGCGACCCGGTCATCACGACATCGTTGGAATTGACGTACAGTACGCCAGTTTCGAGGTCAACGCCAGATCCTCCCCATTCGGCGCCGCCATCGAAACCGGGAAACACGACGGTAGAGCGATCGTCGCCAAAGGGTACGAATTGCCCTTCGTTTCTTAATTTTCGAAACTCTGCCAGCGCTCGGTCGTGAGCGGCGGGCGTGCGCTTGGTCAGCATGTCCTCGCTGAGTCGCTGACGAGCGAATGGAGCGGGTTTTGTGGGCAACGGCTGGGTCGCCGCGGCTTGTTCTCCCGGCGCTCGGCTGGGCGGATAGTTGGTATATTCGATCGGGAAAAGTGGTTGCCCGTTGGCTCGGTCAAAAAGGAAGACATGGCCGCTTTTGGTGGTCTGAGCAACCGCATCGATGGACTGGCCCTGGTGGTTCACAGTGACCAAAGTCGGCGGCGAGGGCAGGTCGCGGTCCCATAAGTCATGTTTAACGAACTGGAAATGCCAGATCCGCTCGCCGGTTTCCGCATTGAGAGCAAGCAGAGAATCGGCGAAGAGGTCGTCTCCGATCCGGTCCGCTCCGTAAAAATCGGATGCGGCCGATCCCGTCGGGACGTAAACGATTCCTCGCTTTTCATCGACAGCCATGCCCGCCCAGTTGTTCGCGCCGCCGCTGTAGCGCCATGCTTCTGTCGGCCAAGTTTCATAACCCCGCTCCCCGCGATGCGGAATGGTGTGGAATGACCAGCGCAATTTGCCGGTGCGAATATCGTAAGCTCGAATATCGCCGGGGGGCGCAGGCAGGGTTTCGGGTTCTCGCGCACCCAGAATAATCAGATCTTTATAGATCACGCCCGGACTCGTAACGACCAGCGATTGTCGCTCGTAGTCTCCACGTAAGTCTTTTCGCAGATCGATATGTCCAGCTTCCCCGAAGGATGCAATCAACTGGCCGGTGCGAGCATTAAGTGCGTAGACGGAATTCCCGATGCCCACCAGGATGCGGCGGTCTCGGTGTTGTTCATTACCCTGATCGTCTTTCCAAAACGACAATCCGCGATTCGGTTGGCCGCCTTCGATCCCCGATCCAAACTTCCAAAGTTCTTTGCCAGTTGCGGCGTCAAGAGCAAAGACCTTTTGCGCGGGAGTGATTCCGTAAAGAACTCCGTCGACGATAATCGGGCTGGTCTCGAGCCCGCCCTCTTCTTTCGTGTCGTACGTCCAGGCGACAATCAGATTGTGCACATTGCTTCGATTGATTTGTTCAAGGGTGGAGTAGTGTGTTCCGCCCGTTCCTCCGTACGACGGCCATTCGCTCTGCGAGGCTGCATCACCAACCAACACCAGCAGGGCTGCCATTGCGAGTAGTATTTTCATCTTTTCAACTTTCCGTGATCGAGCGTCCGGCTTTTGTTCTCGAGAGGCAGCATCGACTTCTGCAGTGGGCATTCCCATTTCACACACAAAGTAATTCATCGGCGGACCGCTTTCCATGTCGAAAATATCTCTTGCGGTTGGAAACACTTCACGAGATACTTTCGCGTCGACGGGTCAGCTTCAGCATGCCTCACAGAAAATCTATTTTGCCCTTGGTAGTGCCGATTGTTCTTACGCTGGCGCTTCTGGCCTTCCCAACGCTTACGTGTGCTGGCCGGGCAGACGCCTCCCACGCTCCGCTGAAGGCGCTGTTCGTCACCGGCGGCGTCTATCACGATTACGATAAGCTTGCGCCCTACCTTACGGCGCAACTGAGCGCGCTGATCAATGTAAAGTTTGACATCATCACCAGTCTGAATGAGCTCGCGAACCAGCACTTTGGGGATCGCTACGATGTGATTGTTTATGATCTTTGCCTCGATGACGCCGACCCGGCCGCTCTTGACCACGCTATCCATGCGGGATTTGGCGGCAAGCCCACGGTGTTCATTCATTGCGCGGTCCACTCCTTTCGAAACTCCCCCAAAGTTCACGAATGGGAGAACTATGTCGGCCTGCGATCGAAATTTCACGACAAGTTCGGCCCATTCGGCACACAGAAAGTGGGGCCGGCCAACGCTATCACGGCAAACTTCCCGGGCGACTGGAAGACATCGGGCGACGAGTTGTATCAGACCATTGAAGTGATCGCAGGCACCAAGCCTCTGTTGACAGCGAAAAGTCCCGTTGATGGACGCGTTCACGTTGTGAGTTGGACCCACAACTACGGCAAAGCTCGCGTTTTTGCGACCACTCTTGGCCACGATTCTGAAACCGCCGATTCGCCCGCCTACGTGCAACTTCTAGCCAACGGATTGCTTTGGACCTGCGATGAACTCGCCGCCGACGGAAGCCCCAAGCCCGGCTTCGCTGCGATGAAATGATCCGCTTCATCGGCGCGCCAGTATATGACAACCGGCGGTGTGGGAGACTGTTTCAGAAGCGGAGCGCATCAAGATACCGGTAACTGACGCGCGCTGTCTCGATCGAATTCCTGGGGTTGTCATGCTCGACGAAGTAGTGTTTGATGCCGGCATGCTCGGAATGCGCGAAGATGCGTTTCCAGTCGACAACGCCGGTACCCACGTCGGCCAGGATCGTCATATTTTCTCCGGCGAAACGGCTGGAGCGGACATTCGCGGCGTCGGGAACCTCGTGCACATCTTTGATATGCACCATGCAAAACCGCCCGGGATAACGCTGGAAGTATTTCACCGGATCTTGCCCGCCAACCGTGATCCAACCCAGGTCCATCTCCATTTTCACAAGCCTGGGATCGAGGTTTTCAAGAAGAATGTCGTAGGGTAGTTTTCCATCTGGCAAGGCGACAAATTCGACCCAGTGGTTGTGATAGGCGAACTGAATGCCGTTTTTTCTGGCCGTTTCCCCGGCGCGGTTCAAAGTCTCGGCTGCATGTTTCCAGCCGTCCGGCTGGTTGCGAACTTCTTCATCGATCCACGGATTGACGAGGTAAGTGCGGCCAAGGAGCTGGTTGCCTTCAATCACTTTGGGCCAGTCTGCGCCCAGGCTATCCCAAGTCACGTGGCATGAAGGAGAAGTGAGACCGTGGCGCAGCAACGCCTCGCGCATTTCTTTGGGGTGCCGTTTATCCTCGTCCCATCCCGATTCCACTTCGCGATAGCCAATTTGGGCGAGTTGTGCCAAGGTGCCGTCGTAATCGAGTTTCAAAGCATCGCGGACGGTATAGAGTTGGATTCCGATCGGAGCGATTCGATGTCGCTCTTCAGTCCATGCCAGATCGCGGCTCATCATGGCAACTGCGGTTGCTACCGGAAGTGTGGCCAGGAAGGTTCGCCTGTCTATAATGCGCCTGTGCATAATTTGTCTCCCATCAAAGCCCGTTTGGTCGATCCTCGTCCTATGGGAAGCGACTGTGTCGGATCCGAATTCGTAGTCACTTTTTAATTTTCCTAGCTGCGGCATCCCACACAGCCGGCGTTCGGTTGAAATAGGCATAGTTCGCCAAATGGCAACCAATCGCCGCATTGTTCCCGAATACTTCGTCCTCCACCACTTTGTTTCGGGAACGTACCGCCTCGAAAAAATTTGCTTCGTGGTCCACCACGTCGTCGTAGCCCGGCGGTAATGCGAAAGCCTCGGTCTGTTGATCCAGTTCAGACCTCAAAGGAGACGGAGAGGGATGTTCGGTACGCCACTGCGCCATATAGTCGTTGCGCAACTTTTCGGGCCACCACGATACGGTGTATAGATCGGGTGCTGCATGTCTATCCTGGGGCGTGAAGGTGAGGGTCGAATCTTTGATGATCAATGTGCCTTTCGAGCCATAGAAGCCGAAGAATTCACCCTGATCATTGTTCAAATTACAGCGCAACGTGACTCGGAAATTCGGATAATCGTAGAAGGTCTCAATCAGGTCAGGAAAATCCCGCCCATCTTTGTAGTGAAACAGGCCTCCGGCGGATTGAGCCCGCTGCGCGGGGATGTTGGTGCTGGTAATGAAGTGAATCCCGGAAATCAAATGAACGAAGAGATCTCCGGCTAATCCCGCTCCGTAATCAGTGAAGCAGCGCCATCGGAAAAACCGGATCGGGTCGAAGGACCGCTGGGGCGCTCCTTCCAGAAAGGCGCTCCAGTCCACAGTCTGCTCGTTGGCATCCGGAGGAATGGGAGAGACAAAGGCTCCTCCCGGATTATTCCGGTCCCACGAAGCCTGAATCGCATAGACCTCGCCCAGTTTGCCGGAATCGTAAATCTCTTTTGCCCGCGCATAAAGAATCGAACTCACGCGTTGGCTTCCCACCTGCACAATGCGCTTTGCTTTTTGCGCGGCATCTACCATCGCGAAGCCATCTTCAACCGTGTGCGACATTGGCTTCTCGCAGTAGACGTCTTTGCTCGCCGCACAAGCATCGACGAAAATTCTGCGGTGCTGATGATCGTGAACCGCAATAATCACAGCATCAATGTCTTTGCGATCAAGAATCGCGCGATAGTCCCGGCACCCCGGAACGCTTTTCTTCAGGGCCTGTTCCGCCGCCAGATGCCGGGTATCGTAGAGGTCGCAAACCGCGACGCATTCTGCTCCCGGCACTCGCAAAGAGGCATCTAGCAGGATGCATCCCCGAATTCCCGTCCCGATCACACCAAAGCGCACACGGTCACTGGCTGCGACGGCACTTTGGGAGACCCACACCGGTTTCGGTTGCAGCAGGGTGTAGCTTGGCGTTGCTCCGATAGCTGCGGCGCCGGTACCGGCGCGAATGAAGTCACGACGAGTCCAGGAATTCTTGTTCATTTAATCGACCCCGAGCATGGTACATCGCGGGATCGCATGAACAAAATTTTGTCCGTATGGCGGAACGCACCGGTGTGGAGAGCGCGCTTTCCCCGATGATTGCCGGGGTTTTGTCGATACCGAGGATGGGAACTCCAAGAGCACCGACCGGAGCCCCGGGAAGAAGTAGACAAGTTCCATCGCGATCTTGCCGCTTCAGGCTTGAAGGTTCGCCTTGGGATGAAGGCGAGTGAACACACGCGCTGGTTTTGAAGGCTGCTCGTGGAGTTGCAGTTCGAGTTGTGGACTGGGGATGCGGCCCGCGATTCGGGCGAAGCGGCGACGCAAACAGAAGACGGATCGCCAGGATGCAATTCATTCTGCGTTTGATGTTGAAAGATGATTTTCTCCAACCCTGGGTGTCGGCTGGGAGAATCCCGATCTGCGGCAACTATTGGTGGCATCGGCGCCGGATCGTGCGGGCGCGGACTCGAACAGGAACGAAATCTGACGTGATGTGACCTCGTTCGTTAGTTTTGAGAGGTAACGATCCAGTTCAGGGAAAAGGGAGGCAGCACAAAGCTTGCTCCATCAAACGGCGCCGTGGAGTTGGTAAGAATGCCTGCTCCGTTGACGATCGTGCTGAGCGAGGGGGCAGACAGGCTTTCGATTGTTCCCCCACCCATTCCCGCATAATGCAAAGTCAAGGGTTCGGGAGCGTAGTTGGTGAGCAGCCACTGATTCGTCGTACCGGACAGCGCCACTCCTGCGGCCGAGGGATAGGGTTTTACACCGCCGCCGGGTTTGATGAAGGGAGCTTCAGGGAACACAACTTCCGACACCGACGTTGTGCCCTTCAATGCGTTGCCGATCAGGACGTAGGCTTGACCGGTGGCGGTCAGAGCGCCGGGTGTGGCATTAAAGGTTATGGTCTTGCCGAGGCAACTATCCCAGTACGACGAACTATTCTGAAAGATCAGCGAACTCGTGGATCCGGTCATGTTATAGAGTTGCATCTGGTCAATGGATGCAGTCGACAAGAACTGCAGGGCCATTTGCGTCTGATACAAGGCTTCGAGCCAGGTGCCGGTAAGCTGTGCGTTGTCGGTGCAGTCGGCGAATCCGCCAAATTCGGTAATCCAGATGCGAAGGCGTTTCTTTTCGGCGGGACGGACTTCACCTGTCACAATCTTGGCCCAATCGGTAAAGGCGAGGCTCAGAACTGCGTCGGCTGGTGTACCGTCCCAAACACCGCCGTCGATGATGCTGTCGTAGCGATGAATGGTGACGGCGTCGATCCCCCGAATGTTTTCGAGCACGGGTGTGTTCCAGGTTCGGGTGCGCGCGTCGTTGGAATTGGGGATGGAAAGCATGGACGCGAATTTTGCGTTGGGAAACGATTGCTGCAGCGTGGCGGCCCAGAGGTTCGCAGTGAGCTGGTAATCTTTGGCGGTGGGAAACTCGTGGTTATGATCGGGTTCCGACCAGTAAAATTCGTTGCCTAATTCGATGTTGTTGACCGGCAATCCTAGGGCCTGGGCGGCCTGCAGCAACTGAATCTGGTTCTTCATGGCGACGGAAAGGGTAGCCTTGGTGATCAACTTGTTGTTGTACGACATGATGTTCAGGTTGTAGAGCGGCTGCACACTGGTCGCCAGATTCAAACCTGATAAGTCGGCTAGGAAATCCTGCACGTTGGCGGCGCCACCAATCGGATACATCGTACCTTTCTGCCAATCCCAGTAGTTCCCCGCGTCGCCGCCGGGAAATCGGACGCTTTCGATCCCTGCGCTCGGAAGAGCCGCCTCAAGCGAGGGATCGGTCCAGGAAAGAACGGGGTTCAAATACACGTTCTCAATGTTGAGCCCCCAAAACATGGGACCAATAGCGTGGGGCGGTCCAACCGTCTTGGGCACAGATGAGTCGGTGGCTGACGCAAACGGGGGGAGAGCGAGCACGGGCAATAGAATCGACAGGGTCAAGGTGCAAAGCTTCATTCGCCACTCGATGTTGTTTGTTTCCAGAGATCTCACTCTCTTGCTCCGGGGAGCCACCTGTACAAACCCGGCTGCACAAGGGAAGTTTCGAGTGCGCGAGAGCCTGGCAGGGTTGGCTGCTCTTTTCCTGCTCGGTCGCGAGCCCAGCGTCGAATTATCTCTTTCCGTTCGAAGGCCATTAGCCAAGATTAACCAGCATGACTGGGGTAAGCAAGGCAAGTTCACTAAGTGGGAATTCGCCACACCCCGGTTGCTGAAAGTCGTGCATTTCCACCACAGCCTCTCGGGACACGGCCTTGTCTGTAGAAAGCTCGAAGAAGAAGACAATTATCAACGAAAGTGAGATTCGACCGTCGGCACATCCGGCCAAAACCACCCAGAGAATCTGCCGAATACGTTAATGACGAGCTTGCTTGGCAGAGAGGCGACCTACACCCCACCGATAAGGAAGAACAGGTGCCGGGGAGTGGAAACGCGGCAGGGCGGCATCGCTTGAGGAAAAAGCCCGGAGCGCGGATCCCCATCCACGCTCCGGTACCGCGAACCAGGAGACCAGTTCGCGGTGAAGTTTTGGGACATCGCCGATTCCCTATGGCGGAAACAGCGAGCATCTTTCAACATCCGGAATGGTCGAGCAGGGCCCTTTACTTTCCGGTTCCTGAGAGTTGTACGGTTTGTGTGCCTACAGCGTCTTGAATACTCAAGGTGGCGGAACGAGCCCCCGTAGCTGTTGGAGTGAACGTGACCGTGATGGTGCAGTCCCAGCCTGCCTTGCGGCTGGTTCCGCACGTTGATTTCTCGCTAAAGTCGCCCGGATCGGTTCCACCCAGCGTGTAGCTGGTGATCGCCAGCGACGTTTTTTGATTGTTGGTGAGAATGACTGTCTCCGGCTTTTTCGAGCCGACCGTGACCGATCCGAAGTTGACGTTCAGCGGTGAAATGCTCACCGGTTGCGTGGAATTGAACATGATGCTGACGAACGAGCTCACGCTGGAGTCGAGCAACGCCACATCGGGCATGCCATCGCCATTGAAGTCGGCAACCACCGCGCTGAGGACATTCCCGCCCGTGTAGTAAGTCCCTGCGAAGGTGAACGTGCCGTTGCCGTTGCCCTCAAGCACGGCGGGGCCGAGCGGTGGGTCGCCGCTCCCGTCGTAAGGAATGACTACGTCCAGGTTTCCATCGCCGTTCAGGTCGACCGCGATCGGTGCGTCATCAGCATCGTAGCCGATTCCTGTGCTAAGGCAGTAGACTGCTCCGGGCGTAAACGTACCATTACCGTTTCCCTCAAGGAACTGAGCGGCTAAGCCGCAGTCCTGAACACCTGTGACTGTAGCCACCAGGTCCATCTTCCCGTCCTTATTGAAGTCCGCGGCAACAGCCGCCGCTGGATAGTACGGGGTCGCGGTCGGGATGGGAGTGCCAAAGGTTCCGTTGCCATTTCCCGGAACGACCCAGAGGGAGCCATAGGCTGTTCTGGGAGTCAACGCGATGTCTATCTTGCCGTCGCCGTTGAAGTCGGCAAACGTCAACGACTCCTGGTAGTAAAGATTGGTCACGGCGGGAATCAGCGGCTCCGTGGTGTAAGTTCCATTCCCTTTGTTGAGCAGAACGCTGATGGTTCCGTCGAAGTTTGCGGTGACGATGTCGAGCTTGCCATCGCCGTTTACGTCCACCAGATAGACTTGCTGTTCCTGGGCCGACGCGCCGGTGGGATAGTAGACGGCCTTCTTGAACTTTCCATTGCCCAGACCTAGCAGCACGGCCACGGTTTGGTTCTGGCAGCCTGCGAACGTGGCATCCTGCAACGTGACAACGAGATCGGCTTTACCATCCCCGTTTACGTCGCCAGCGGCAACCCATTCGGCATAGTTGTTCGCGCAAGTGCCGGGAGTGATCAGCGACGCCGCTCCCAGAACTCCGTGTGAGCTTCCCAGGTTGATACCGATCTTCGAGCTATCGCCCACAATCGCCTGCGCAATATCGGGAAAGCCGTCGCCATTAAAATCGGCGGTCGCGATGTTATTCGCATTGAGCACGCTTGGAGCGTAGGACTGGGCGGTCTGGAAGGTTCCATCGCCGCGGCCGAGCGAAACCGTGGCCGTATTTTGGCCGGCGGTGTCAAGCAGGTCGAGCGTGCCGTCGCCGTTAAAATCGTCTACAGCGACCAGGAAATTGCTGCCCTTAGCCTGGAGCGGATACACTGGCCCCGTGGTGAAGGTGCCTTTGCCGGTTCCATAAAACGTGTAAACGTCGCCGAAGCTGTCGGGAACAACGATATCCAGCTTCTTATCGTTATTGATGTCGGCCAGCACGATATTGTCGGTGACGTAGAGGGGAACGCTACCGACCGTTCCATTGACCTTGAATGTGCCGCCGCCCTGATTCAGGTAGACAATGACTGTCGCACCACCACTGCTGCCGACGACGACGTCCGGTTTTTTGTCGCCGTTGACGTTGCCAATGGCGATGCCCCCGTCGGCAAAAACACCGGAGATCGCCACGGGGTAGTATGTGCCTGTTCCAAATGTGCCATTGCCGTTGCCCAGCAGAATGCTGATCCCGCCACCAGTTGTACCGCCGGATTGAACAGCGACATCGGGCTTGCCATCGCCATTCAGGTCGGCGACAGCGATCGACTGGCAGACTCCAATGCTATCCGTGCAGACAGTGGTGTTGGCAGTTGGCGTCTGAAAAGTGCCGTCGCCATTGCCCAGAAAAACGAAGACGCCGTTGTAGGGAGTCATCGCGACCAGATCGAGTTTGCCGTCGCCGTTCACATCGATGGCGACGATGCTGTTCGGGCCGGGATTGGTATTGCCGCCGTTAGGAGCTTGATAAGTTTCGCTCAACGTGAGGCTGCCCGTACCGTTGCCCAGGTAAATCTGAATCTGTGGGGTGCCCGGGTTGATCGTCGTGCCCCAAGTGGCAACGTCGAGTGTGCCGTCACCCTTGAAGTCTCCCACGGCGATGGCCTGGTAGAAGCAGTTGGAATTGCAATTGCCGAGAGCGGTCGCGATCGGAGTCTGGAACGTGCCGTCCCCCTTGCCTAACATCACGTCGAGATAGCCGCTGTTACCAAGGGTGACGACATCCAGTTTGCCGTCACCGTTGAAATCCCCGGTCGCGGCGGCGATGGTTGAGTCATAGCAGGGGTAGGGGTTGCAGTCGTTAGCTATAAATGTCGTGGGCGCTGGAAAATTGATGTTGTAGGTTTGGGCCTGCGCCGGGACGAGCACTCCTGCGAACATGACAATGGCGGCGAGCATGCTCAGCCAGATTGTCATGGCGCCCGTGCCTTTCGCTTGATGATGATTCGACTTCATTTTGTTGTCTCCTGACAGTAAGTTGCAACTGGGCTTGGTTCTTGATGGGGTATAAGAGGTTTGGTTCAATACCCGGTCCTGGCAGTACCTGGAATGTTTGGCCTGCTCTTGAGCTTTCACTTTGTTTGTTCTGGAATAAACTTGTTTGCGGTTGCAAGCGATTGTGCTGAGAACCTTGCCCCCTCAACTGCGGCGACCTTAGACCGGAATCCGCCGATTGGTCAATTGTCTGCGCATAACGGGTGAACGACTAGAATGCAACGAAGCAAAATATTTGTTTACATATATTTAGGAGAACTTATTGTCTAAAATATGGCAACCGATATGCAATACTCGGACCCCAGTAAGCTCGGGCCGTGCATGGCCTGCAAACGGTAATGCCGCCCAAGCCCCTGACGGTAAAGGCAGCGAGTAGAAGCGCCCGCGAATTTAACTGTGGTGTACCCAAGAAGCTGCCGCCGAATATGCTGATCTTGGCGCCGGGTTTCGCCGTGGCTAGTGAGAAGATGATGATATCGGGCGACGGCGAAGGGAGCCTACGCTCAACCCAGATATCGCGCTTTAATCCTGAGCGCCATCCGGATTGTCGCGGAAATTCCTTCGACCCTAGTTGGCAGGTGCAGCGCGTGAATAGCGGTTTGTGCTAATTGCAAAAGGGAGGGTTTGTGACGACGCTAGACGATAAGCATGCCGGCATCATCGTATAATCCAACTGCATTTTTATATGTTATTGAAAATACAATGGCAAAGAGTGGTGGAGGCGGCGGGAGTCGAACCCGCGTCCGAAAATGTTACTGGTCAAGAGACTACATGCTTATTCGCGTTCATGCCCTGGGCATTACCCCAGGACGTTCGCGACCCACGCTCAGAACGGACAAGAAACGCGAGCCGCTAGCCTGAGATCTTAGCCACTCAGCCCAGACGTAGCTGAGAGGAGCGGCCCGCTGTGTGACGTTCCTGACCGCAGCCCACGGGCGAAGCCGCGGAGGACGGCAACTTAATTAATTAAGCTGCGTATGCCATCTGTTGATTGGCAATTATCATTTTGCACTCGATTTCGGGTGTGTGCACCCCGACATGCCTCTTGGCCGCAAGCATCTCCGTCGAAGCCGTGACGCCCCCACTGGTGGGTTTGGCCTATAAAGAACTACATCTATTCTGCGGACGAACGTGCGGGAAGTCAAATGACGCCCGAAGTTACCCATTGATGATGCTTCCTGGTCCCGCCCTACGGCGCGCAAGGCTGCGTCGAACTTCCGACGAGAATCGTGATAGGCGCCGAAATAACCGATTTGGTGGGATCCGTGACCGACGTTGCCGTGATCGTAACCGTGTTGCCCACGGGAACGGTCTCGGGCGCTTCATAGCAGGTCGGAATCGTGCTCGCGATCTTCACCGGATTGAATAATCCGCAACTTCCCGATGGAGCGCACGTAAAGTCCACACCGCCATTCTGCGGATCATTCGCAACCGCTGCCGTTATGCCAACGGTGGATCCCGTGTTGATCGAAGTCGGGGGCGTCGAAAAGAACGTCACGACAATCGCAGGCGCTTGATATTTTGGATCACCGCAGCCAACGAAACCCGCTACGGCAGCCAAGGCAAGAGTTGCCAAGGCAATCAACACTTTCGATTGCAGAGAGTTCATGGAATCGTTTAATCGGATTCGCAATGGGAGAGTCTAGCATGGCCGGGACGTGCGCGATGAGAGTTCCGGCCCGTCATCCATCCCCCTGGACGTTCTACGGGTTCGCTCTCCGCCGGATTCGACACAAATTGTTTACAAATTTCTGACCTCGGCTTGACACTAATGGCGTCGCGTGACGGTACCATCGTCGGCAACTCCGATCGAGTACAAGTTGCTGACAAATCCGCTAATTCCGATTAAGGATCGAACCATGAAAAACAGTAAGTCTCCGCTCCTCGGGACCGTAGGTGTATTTGGTCTGGTTTGCGCATGCTCTTTGGTTAGTCCCATCACGGCCTCGGCTGAGCCGCCCGTCGAACGGGGCGATGTCGCGCAAGTGGGTGCCGGCACAACCTTCGTCAACAGCCAATTTGGCGGAAGCATTTTCGGCTTCGACATCGACCAGAACGGCACCGAAGGCGTTCTAACGGAAGGTCAGCTCTTACCTAACGGCAAGACGTTGGCCGCAGTGGAAACCTTTGATCAGGCGACCGGAAAGATTCTGAAAGTGGTACAGAAGACAGAGAACAACGGCGACTTTTTGACCGAAGGAGTTGTGGGAACAAGCATCGGGCTTGTCGAGCACGAGGAAGTGACGCACGGGATCTATGTGACCAACCGCGTCTACGAAGAGTTGAGTCCCTTAGACAAGAATAAACGAGCGGGCACATGGAAGCCGCCACTTACTGTGAAGGACATCATTCTGGGGGTGAGCCGCACCCAGGGCTTCGCGACCACGGCAGTGTTTTACTTTCAGAACGGCCAGTTTACCTCTTCTGTCTTTGGCTCAAACGTAGGCGCGAACACCTTTGGACCAATTGTCAATCTCACCGATCAGCTTTTTGGCTCTGGCTACTCTCCCGTGATGGCCTATGACACTGTGACCAACGAGGCAGTGATTGCGACTTCGACGGGAGCGGTCGGCGGTCCAGCACCGCAAATTGCGCTGGCCAATCTCACCACAGGTGACGTGACGCAGTTCACTGGCATTCCAGAGCCGCCACTGGGGCCGGGTTCTGTCAACGGGATCGCCGTCGATTCAGAAGACGGAATCGCCGTCACTGCCACCGAACTGAACGGCAACATTACCTTCTACGACTTGGCCAAGAAGACGGGTTTCCTGGTGGCTTTGCCGGATGCGGGACAATTGACCAGCGGGACCGATGTGGAGTTCGATCCCGTCAACAAGCTGTTCTTTGTGGCGCAGGAGGTCTCAGGCACGGCTCCAGGCAGCAGCATCCAGGTCTATGACACCAAGGGGAATTTCGTCGAGTCGCTGAACGGTTTCAATTTCTCCGACGACTCGAGTGTGATCGGGACCTACATCGCATTGAATCCAGGCAATCGCACGGGATACATCAATAGTGCCGGCCCGCAGGGGACGCAGGGGGGCACGCTGCAGTCGTTCACCTATTAGAGACTGCGGAGGGGATTGATCAAGTCCGGGAGTTAGTATCGGGCTGAGGGCTACCCCTCTGCTTGCCCGCGACATTCTCTTCACCGATTTCCCGGGTCATTCGGTAATCCGGCCATTGACTTCACTTGAACCGAGCCCCCATCGGCGATCTCGCTTTGTCAATAAATTGTCAATTTGATGTCACTTTATCCCCCGAAACACGTCATTAACTCAATATCACGCTACAGTTTAGGCTATGATTCATGCCAATTATGGCGTCGGGGGCCTTGTGAACAAGAATGGACTTCCAGCCGCAACAGGAACGCTAACCGTGGAGATGGCTCCCTCGAGTTCCGAGCGCATTTTGGTGATTGAGGACGATCGTGCCGTGCAAAAAGCCTTGAAGCGCCTCTTTGAAGCCGAGGGTTTCACGGTCGATGTCGCCGGAAATGGCGCGGTCGGTCTGGAAATGTTTCGCGCTGCTACGCCCTCCGTTCTCGTTCTAGACCTCAGTCTTCCCGGCACGCCCGGCCAGGACGTCTGTCGTGAGATCAGCCAGGCCGCCCCCTCGCTGCCCATCATCATTCTCAGTGCGCGTACCGAAGTGATGGATAAAGTCCTCCTTCTCGAATTAGGTGCGCATGATTACGTGACGAAACCCTTCAGCCCGCGTGAGCTATTAGCCCGGGTCCGGACCGCGATGCGCCGTTCCACCCGCGTCCCCTTGACCGAAACCTTCACCTTCGCCGACGTGAAAGTCGATTTCACGAAGATGGAACTGTGGCGCGACGGCCTTCCCGTGCAATTGACGGCGCAGGAGTTCAAGGTTCTTCGCTTCATGATTCAAAATGCCGAGCGGGTTCTTTCCCGTGAAGAGTTACTGAATTTTGTCTGGGGGTATCAGAATTATCCCAGCACGCGCACCGTCGACAACCACATCTTGCGCCTGCGCCAGAAACTGGAGAGAGATCCTGCCAATCCGCTCCACTTCCGGACCGTGCATAGTTCAGGTTACAAATTTGTACCGTAGAAGTTGTCGTTGCTCGTGTGGTGACGGGCGTCTCGCCCGTCCGGTGCTGCGCATGACGTGTCGCTTGCAGTGGCAGTCGCTCTGTGCCGGCACGCCAAATTCTAAAAGGGGAGAAATCGAGGCTTAACCATGGGTGGAATTCGGTTGCGGACCAAGTTCCTCCTTTCCATGGTCGCAGTATCGGCCGCGCTCACCTTCACCACTCTCCTTGTCGTTCGCAATACCGTCCAACAGGAAGTCCGGCTGGGCATCCAGCGCGATCTGCAAAATTCCGTTTCCGCCTTCCACAACTTTCAAGAACAACGCGAGATTACTCTGGAACGCTCGGCCGCGCTCCTCGCCGACCTGCCCAACGTGCGCGCCCTCATGACCACGCACGATCCCGCAACCATCCAGGATGCCTCGCGAGATCTTTGGAAAATCGCCGGCAGCGACCTCCTTCTGCTTGCCGATTCCTCAGGACGCGTGATGGCTCTCCAAGCCGCGCCGCAAGAAATTACGCTTCACCAGGGTCAAGAGTTCTTCGCGCACGCCGTCGCCCGCGAAGAGACCCATCATTGGTGGTACGTCGAAGGGCACCTCTACGAAGTTTTCCTGCAGGACATTTACTTCGGTCCCGCCAGCCGCCAGCAGGTCCTCGGATACCTCCTCCTCGGTTACGAGATCGATGACCACTTCGCTCGCGAACTCAGCCGCGTCGCGGCCAGCGAAGTTGCCTTTCGCTATGGCGATACTCTTGTTCGTAGCACGCTCAAGCCTTCCCAGGAATCCGAACTGCTTCGCGTCGCGCCCAGAACAGCCGCCGGTCACTCTCCGCAAGGAGATCAAATCTGGCTCGGCGGCGAGCGCTTCTTGGCCACCGCCGTCGATCTGCCAACGCCCGGTTCTCCTGCTTTGAATCTCTGGGTCTTGAAATCGTTCGATCAGGCAACGGCCTTCCTCAGCCGCCTCAACGAGCTCTTGCTCGGGCTCGGCCTGACCGCTGTGTTGGCCGGCACACTTCTCGTGTTTCTCATCTCGCACACCTTCACGCGCCCCCTGGAGAATCTTGTCGCTGGAGTGCGCGCACTCGAACAGGGCGACTTCGCTTATCCCCTGCATGCGCAAGGCGGAGACGAAGTCGCTGAAGTCGCGGTGACCTTCGACCGTATGCGGAAAAATTTGCAAAGGACACAGCGCGAATTGCTCGATGCCGAGCGCCTCGCCACGATCGGTCGGATGGCGAGTTCCGTCTCTCACGATCTGCGCCATTCATTGGCCGCCATCATGGCCAACGCCGAGTTCCTTTGCGAAAGCAACCTTACCCCCGGCCAGCGCGAAGATCTTTACGCTGAAATCCGAATTGCCGTCAACCAGATGACTGAACTCATCGAGTCTCTGCTAGAGTTTTCGCGAACCCGCGAATCGTTGCGCCCCTCCTTCGGAGACGTTCGCTCCGCCATCGATCGCGCCGTCCAGGGCGTGACGGCGCATCCCGAATTTCAACGCATCCGTTTTCGCATCACAGGAGAGGGCTCTACCGAAGGCTGGTTTGATTTCAAAAAACTCGAGCGCGCTTTGCTGAACCTCTTGCTCAATGCGAGCGAGGTCGTCCCCCCGCAAGCCGGCAAAATCGACATCGGCCTCAGACGCGTCGGAGACAATCTGGAAATCCGTATCGCCGACAACGGCCCCGGAGTAGCGGAAGCGATTCGAGACCGTCTCTTCGAGCCCTTCGTGAGTCACGGCAAGGAAAACGGCACCGGCATGGGTCTGACCGTGGTCCAGAAAATTGTTCAGGATCACGGTGGAGACGTCACGTTGGAACAGACCTCGTCCTCTGGCACGACGTTTCGCATTAACCTGCCGCTCGCTCCATCAGCTGAAACTATTTTGACGGGACGCCACGCAACGTGAGGTACAGCGGGAAGGGAACGACTTCAACTCGTTGCATAAACGCGAGCGAATGAACCGCGTTCTTAAGGCGCTGCGCAATTCCTCGTACTGTGTATCGGCAAAAGCAAAACTACATCGCACCAGACCGGCAACTTGGCAGGAGGGCAGTATGAGAGCGGCTAGGCTCCCACGATTCACATTATTACGATGGCTGGTTGCAGTAGTCATCATGGTCTCATCGACCTTCGCGCAACAAAACGCAAAGCCGCCCGCTCTCGCCGCGAACGAAAACTCTTCGGCCAATTCGCTCCGCGAGCTGCGCGAGCAAGTACGTGAGCTCCAGGCAGCCGTCGCTGAGATGCGTTCCGATTGGCAGCAATCTCGCTCCGAAACTGCGGAACTGCGCCGCGAGCTCGATCAACTCCGCGCTTCCAGCCCCCCGCGCCCTGCCATCTCGCGCCTCGCGCTGGCCAACTCCGCGAACGCAAGCGCCGAGTTCGAATCCGCCAATCCGGTAACCACCGTCGCCATTGCGGACAACTATGCAGCCGCGAAAAATGAAGATCAAACTCCAAACGAAGCTCAGAAAGAGACCGGTCACGCCTCCAGCCTCGAAGAAGAATACCAATTACTCAGTGGAAAAGTAGACGACCAATATCAGACGAAAGTTGAAAGTGCCTCTAAATATCGTGTCCGCCTGTCGGGTATCGTCTTGATGAACTTGGCCAGCACTCAAGGCACAGTCGATAGCATCGATCTTCCGACACTCGCGTACCCGCATCAGCCGGGTGATTCCGGAGGCAGCTTCGGCGCAACTCTGCGTCAATCGCAGATCGGTTTCGAAGCCTTTGGTCCGATAGTTGCCGGGGCCAAAACCCGCGCTGACTTGCAACTCGACTTGGCCGGCGGTTTCCCCTCCGTTCCAAACGGCGTCAATTCGGGCCTGCTCCGACTTCGCACCGCCACCATGCATATGGACTGGTCCAACACCTCAGTCGTCGTCGGGCAGGACGGCATCTTCTTCTCACCCAACTCGCCCACGTCGTTTGCTTCGCTAGCCGTGCCCGCGCTCTCCTCTGCCGGTAATCTCTGGGGATGGATCCCGCAAGTACGCGTAGAACATCGCATCGCGGTTGGCGACCAATCCACCTTGCTTTTTCAAGGAGGAATTCTCGATCCCGTAACCGGCGAGGTACCGGCCTCCACTCCCGGAACTCAAGGCGGCTACTACCGCCAAGCCGGACCCGGCGAAGCCTCACGCCAACCCGCCTATGCCACGCGCACGGCGTGGACCCGCAATCTCTTCGGCCAGCCCTTGCGACTTGGAGTGGCAGCGTTCTACAGCCGCCAGAATTACGGTTTCAGTCGCAACGTTGACGGTTGGGCGGCCATGACGGATATCGAGCTTCCCTTGAGCAGCCGTTTCTCTCTGAGCGGAAAACTCTATCGCGGAAAAGCGCTCGGTGGACTCTACGGCGGCATCGGCCGCAGCGTCTTGTTCAGCGGCGATCCCACATTACCCACTACGCAAATTCAAGGATTAAACTCTGTCGGCGGTTGGGCGCAATTGAAATATCGGCCCGCGAATAAATGGGAAATCAACGGCGCCTTCGGCATGGATAATCCCTACGCCAGCGACCTCGAATATTTCCCCTACTCGCAGTCCTACGGCGATCCATCGCTGTCAAGAAACAAAGGCAGCTTCGGCAACGTGATTTACCGTCCTCGCTCCGACCTTTTGTTCTCCGCCGAATATCGCCATATCACCACCTACACCATCAGCAACGGTTCCAGCGGCGCGGGGCAGCTGAATCTGGTGATGGGGGTACTCTTCTAGTAGCTTTCAAACTTCGCGTGCCGAACTCGCGGCAACCGACCGCCAGAGCGCAGCAAGACGTTAAACTGAGTTGGTCAATGATGAACTAATCCGACGAATCATGAAGCCGATGAGCAGGAACCAGATCCCAATTCGCGTGGCGACTTTGTTGATCGCGATGTCACTACCGACCGGCGCGATCGGATCTTATGCGCAGACAGCTGCTACCGTCCGCGGCCGTGTCGAAGTCGCCGGCCGGGTGAACGCAAAATCGAAGCACGCTTCCATTCCCGAAACTGTCGTATGGCTCACGCCGCTTCCTGCGGCCTCCGGTGAAAACTCATCAGCCTTGCCTCCGACTCCCTCTCCGCCGAACCTTCGGTTAGTTCAAAAGAATAAGAGTTTTGATCCGCACATCCTCGTCGTGCCCGCCGGATCCATCGTCGAGTTTCCCAACCGCGATCCTTTCTTTCATAACGTATTTTCCCTCTTCGAGGGAAAGCGCTTCGATCTCGGTCTCTACGAAGCTGGAACCTCTCGTATGGTTCGCTTCGATCGCCCCGGCATCAGCTACATCTTCTGTAACATTCATCCGGAGATGAGCGCGGTGGTGATCACCATCACGACGCCCTTTTATGCGATTTCCAACTCTGAGGGACAACTAACCTTGGCCAGCGTCCCCGTCGGCCGCTACTTATTGCATATCTGGAGCGAGGGCATGGGACCCGAGAACGCTCAACCGCTCACGCGGGAAATTACGATCGCCGAAAACGCCTCGTCGCTCGGCGTCATCCGAGTCCCGGAAGCGACCGGCCAGAGTATGGCTCACAAGAACAAGTATGGCCGCGAATACGACGAGCCCACACCCGACAGCTCCGTCTACCAGCAGCAACACTAGGCTTCAACGGCTCAGTCCCGCAGACTCCTTCATGACCAACGTTACTCGCCCATCGTAATACTCTTTTTTGATCACAATATCGTCGACTCATAATAGCCGCACTTATGAGTCCGTCTTCCTCTGCCGCAGTCGCGAAGCGCCGGGAGGTTGCGCAGGTTTTAACTCCCTCCAGGTTATCTACGTCATTTGAAAAACGCACGATGCTTTGGTGTTTGGTCTTGACCGCCATTGTGCTTGCGTCCTATAACCCCGTTACTCAAAACCGGTTTCTTAACTATGACGACGATGGCTATATTAGAGAGAACGTTCACGTAAGGGCAGGCTTAACGTGGGCCACTGTGAAGTGGGCTTTCACTACCTACGACGCCGCAAACTGGCATCCCCTGACCTGGCTTTCGCATGCTCTGGACTACGAACTCTTCGGTCTAAATCCTGCCGGACACCACTACATGAGTGTTTGCATACACGCGGTCAACGTAGTGTTGCTCTTCCTTTTGCTAGGGAGCGCCACAGAATTCCGCTGGCGCAGTCTGATGGTCGCCGCTCTATTTGCGTTGCATCCCATCAACGTCGAATCCGTGGCCTGGGCGGCCGAGCGGAAGAACGTTTTGAGCATGATGTTTTTTCTGCTGGCCCTCCATGCCTATCTCTGGTACACGCGTTGTCCTGGAGTGCCCCGTTACTCCGCGGTAGTTCTCACTTTTGCGCTGGCGCTGCTGTGCAAGCCCCAGGTCATCACTTTTCCATTTCTTCTGTGTTTGCTGGATTACTGGCCGTTATACCGGATCTCTGCTCCAGTGGTGGTCCCGCCGTCCACGAAAACACTTCCCCCGCCGAGACTGGGGTGGGGATGGCTGATACTAGAAAAGGTACCACTTCTACCGCTTTCCGCAGCGAGTGCTCTGGTGACGATGAAAGCCCAGAGCGCTGGAGGGACAGTCAAGTCTCTTTCTCTGTATAGCCTCCCTCTGCGGTTAGAGAGCGTTCTGATTGCATATGTGCGCTATCTGGGGAAGGCGGTCTGGCCAGCGAAGTTGGCGGCGCTGTATCCGCACCCGACTGAGCTGTATCCAATGTGGCAGGTAGGTGCGGCGACCGCTCTGCTGGTGCTCGTCACCGTCTTCGCTCTTCGAGCAAGCGACCAGCGCTATCTCGCGGTGGGGTGGCTGTGGTTCATGGGCAGCCTGGTGCCGATGATTGGGTTGGTGCAGGTGGGTGCTCAGGCGATGGCAGATCGCTACGCTTACATTCCGTTCATCGGCCTGTTCGTGATGTTGACCTGGCTAGTGGCCGAATGGTCCGCCTCTCACCAGCGTTTTCTTTCCGGTGGGTGGCTGGCCATTCCCGTTGCAGGACTGCTTGTACTGGGGACGCTTACCTACCGGCAGGTTGGTTACTGGCACGATACAGAGTCATTCTGGCTCCGCACGTTACAACTGACTCAGGACAACTATTTAGCCCACGACATACTGGGATACTACTTGACCAGTCAGGGCAGAACTGAAGAAGGCGCGGCCCACTTCCGTGCGGCGCTCGCCATCCGTCCCATAGATCCCGAGGCCAATATGAGTCTTGGCCCCTATGAGGAAGCGCGGGGCCATCTGCCCGAGGCCATCGAACGATATCAGACAGTCGCTTTCTATGCGGGAAACGTCGGCCTCCGCGCTACAGCGTTCTTCAATCTAGGCCATGCCTACCGCGATATGGGGGAACTGGCAAAAGCGAAGAAGTGTTTCGAAATCTCGCTGCAGTTAGCGCCCGATCAGCCTGTGACTCTGATCGGCCTTGGCTTGGTCGCCGAAGAAAATGGTGACCTCCCTGAGGCCGCTCGGCAATTCTCTCGCGCGCTGGCCGTGCAGCCGACAGACGTGGAATCCCTATTATTAGCTAATGTTTTGCGGCGGCAGGGTCGAGCCAGCGAGGCGGCAGAGATTTACAAGCGTGTGGCGCGCTCTTCGCCGACTTTTGTCGAGGCACAGACGACTATGGACTCTCTGCTCTCCCGCAAATAAGGCGCGACCTCAAGGGAGTTCCCAATTACCTGGAAAAACGCGCGGACTCCCGCCGCCAATATCCCGGACAACCCTTTGCTCGCATCATCAAACGATGCGTGCACTCCGATGATCCGAGTTCCCGATGAAACCTATAGGGCCAACCATCTATACTTTTCCCAGGAAAGAAAACCGTTATGAAAATCGGCAAACTTCTCAAACGTTACCGCGTCGGCGATGGAAAGCATTTCAAGTTGAAAGACCATGACCCCGCCGACACCAACGGACTCGAATCGGAACTGAAGCCTCTGGCCAAGGAACTCCTCGCCGATGGCGTTAAGAAACTGAGCGATTTGCAGAACGTTCTCGCTGCCCAAGACCGCTGGGGACTGCTGCTGATTTTTCAGGCCATGGATGCCGCCGGCAAAGATGGCACCATCAAGCACGTCATGTCCGGGGTCAATCCACAGGGCGTCGATGTTTGGTCCTTTAAAGGACCATCCACGGAAGAACTGCACCACGACTTCCTCTGGCGAACCACCAAGGTACTTCCTGAACGGGGCCAGATCGGCATCTTCAACCGCTCTTACTATGAAGAGGTTCTCGTCGTTCGGGTTCACCCCGAAATTCTCGAAAGCCAGCGGCTGCCCAAAAACCTGCTCACCAAACACATCTGGCAAGAGCGCTTTGAAGACATCAATTGTTTCGAGCAACACCTTACGCGGAACGGAATCGCTGTCGTCAAGTTCTTCCTGAACCTCTCCAAAAAAGAACAGAAACGCCGTTTCCTTGAGCGCCTCGACAATCAAGATAAGAACTGGAAATATTCCCATGCCGACCTGAAAGAACGCGAATGCTGGGACGATTATCAGAAAGCTTACGAAGAGATGATCCAGCACACCGCGACTGAACACGCGCCTTGGTACGTCGTGCCCGCCGACAATAAGTGGTTCACCCGCCTCGTAGTCGCTGAGGCCGTGGTCGATGCATTGGAAGCAATGAATTTGAAATATCCGAAAGTGACCGGCGAAAAACGTGCCGCGTTAGCCGCCGCTAAAGTGAAACTGGAGAACGAATGATCCGAAGTTGAACGATTGAATGGACGGCCGGCCGGGCGCCCTCGCATGATCGCCTCGATTCCTGCGCGATTTACTTTATGCGACTCATTTCAGCACCACGGATAGTGCCTGATCGTAAGGCTGAATCGTAACGCTCAGCGATTTGCGTTGCGCAAAAGCGTCCTTCGCCAGCGCGAAGCTGACAATGATCGTCCCTCTCTGCACCGCTCCCGGCAACAACTTCGTTTCAGGAGACAGAGCCGGCTCCGAACTCTCCTTCAACGCCGGAAACGCCTGGTAGTAGCGGTCCAGATCCACCGCCGAGGCGGCATCGTCTTCCATCGTTTTATCGTCCGCCGTAGTGAGTTCGGCCTTTACAGTTTTTATCCAAAGCGGCTTCGTCCCGCCGTTTCGGAGCGTAACCGTTACCGCCGCCAGAATTATATTTTGCCCGGGCACGTCGACCGCGGTCACGAAATCAATCGAGCCCCCGCCCTGCGGTTTCGGCCGCTCTTTGAAAGCGAAAATCCCTACAACCACCGCAACCGCTGCAAGACAGATCAGGACAATCCCCGCCGGCGGTAAATTCCGCTTCGCCGTCCCGAACTCTTCTCCAATATGAAACTCAGTGCCCGTAGCCGGTTGCCTCAACAGTGGCGGCGGTGCCGGAACTCCACTAGTTGGCGCGGGTTGCTCGGGAGGGAGCGGATTGGACATGCCTTCGATTGTAGACGACTTCCAGTCCACCGTTTACCCCCGAGCGTCACCATTGGCCGCGTGCCAATCTCGTCCCCCCTCCCACTGGGACAATGGGGCGCCTCTATCCAGTGCCATGACTTTGGTTACCTTGTGCCATGTGACGGATGCTGCGACGATGCGGAAGATTTCCTTTTGGAGGTACTTGGCGGTGAATCGTAAAACTCTCTTTGCCGCGTTAACCTGCGCGCTGCTCGTATTCAGCATGCTAGGCTGCGGAACGTCGAACAAATTGCAGTCTATCCAACTTTCGATCTCGAATACGGAACCCGGCACCGGCGTGGGTACCTATGTCAACTTGTATGGCGCCGACCAGCCGGGCCAGTTCTTTGCTTGGGGGAACTACAGCAACGGTACGCAGAAGTTGCTCGCCGGGGATGGAGTTCACTACCAGATTTCCATCACTCCCGGTAGCTTGACGCTCGATAATTCGTCCGGTACTTACGTCCCTCTCACCAGCGACCCGAATGCGAACCCGCCGCAGACCGTCGAGTTGAGTCCGGATGGCGTAATCACCGCTGTCGCTCCCTTCGAGTGTACTTGGGAAAATTTCGCTGTTCCGCCCGCTACCGCCCCGTCTTTCGCCTACGTCGGTTCCTATACCGTGACGGCGACCTACGGATCGTTTACCTCGCCCCCTGCTTATATTCCGATCGCTTCCGACGTTGTCGGCGTCGAAAGCGTCACGAACCCCAATGGGTTATGCACCAACCCCCCGACGAGCTAGTGTTTTTGGATTCCTGACCCGCGGTAGACAACTGCCTCGCAGATGCCGCCGCGGGTTTTCAATTGAAGGCGACCCATCTCCTCACCATTCCAGTTTGAACCTCTTGCCCCACACCCTCTATAATCTAAGGTTTGTGTTCGACAGCGATTTCGCCTATGCACTTGATCCCCGCGCTTCCCATCGTGACCGGATGAAGCTTCGCCCCGGCATTGAACTCTCCAGCCAGTCCGACATTGGCTGCTTGCGCAAAAATAATGAGGATTCTTTCGGCTATTGGGAACCCGACGACGACCACCAGTTCTTGCGTAAGGGCCGTTTGGCCGTAGTGGCTGACGGTATGGGCGGTTACGAAGGTGGCCAGGAGGCAAGCCGCTTGGCGGTCGAAACCCTGATGGCGTCCTATCGCGACTTCGTCGGCAATGACCCGCAAGCCGCTTTGATCGAGGCTCTGCAAGCCGCCCATGAGCAGATCCGCCAATACAGCTTTGCCCATCCCGAGTTGCGCGGCATGGGAACCACCTGTACTGCCGCCGCCATCGTCCACAGCGCTGGAAAAGATGCGCCGTCCGAATTCCTCTACTTTGTCCACGTCGGCGACACGCGCCTTTACCTCATTCGCGACGGACAGATTACTCGCGTCACCCGCGATCACTCCTACGTAGGGCGGCTTGTTGAAGCGGGAATGATCAGCGCCGAGGAAGCGGAACATCATCCGCAGCGCAATATTCTGACCGCTGCTCTCGGCACCAATCCCGATCTGATTATGGATTCTCCAGCCCATCCCGAACGCCTGCAACCCGAGGATGTACTTCTCATTTGCAGCGACGGCCTCTGGGGGCAAGTTCGCGATCCAGAAATTCTGCACGCAGTCGACAGCAATAGCGCCGAAAAAGCCGGCCACGTTCTCATCGACCTTGCCCGCGAGCGGGGTGGCCCCGATAACATCACCGTCGAAATTCTTCGGCTCCTCTAAACCGTAACCCCAAGAAGAGCATCTGAATTCCATGCGCAGAAACGGCGTTCCGCCAGGCTCGAAACGTCGCCCAACCCGGGCTTTCTTCATTCCAAAAGTGCAAAGCGTTGCACTCGGGCTCGCTCTCCCGTCTTTGCTTTAGTGCGTAACTCACTGAAAGCACACATTCGGCGCACATTTCCCCATTTATTGCTTTGGCACTGCGCTTGCTTTTTCCTATAATGCCTATCACTGACATAGAGATAGTCGGGAGCGCAAATGAAAGTTTCTCAAAAGGGGCTGTACGCGTTACAGGCCATGATGGTGTTGACCCGGCGTCACAACCAGGGGGCCATCCGGATTCGCGACATCGCCTACGAAGAGAATCTTCCCGAAAAATTCCTCGAACTGATTCTTCTGGAGTTGAAAAACGCCCGCATGGTCGAAAGCGTTCGCGGCGCCAAAGGCGGATATCGCCTTCGCCGTTCCCCCGCCGACATCCGGCTGAGCGAGATCATCCGGTTGATTGACGGACCCCTCGCCCCCTTTGGCGACGCCGATCAACTCCGCGTCCTGATCGACCGCGATGCCGACCATAGCGCTCTTTATAAGGTGTTTCTCGCCGTTCGCGACGCGGCTGCCAAAATTCTGGAAAACACGACGCTCGCTGACCTGATCAACAGCGAGCCCGCCGGTTGGGCTCCAAAAGCCATCATCCGAAAAAACGCAAAAAAGAAAAAAAACGATCCCAGCATCCTCCCGATGGTGGCCCGCGGTGAGGGTCAATGAGTCTTCCTTCACTCCTTCGTGGTGCTTGCCTGGTTTCACTGTTGAGTGTATTCGCTTGCTGCGAAACCCTCGTTCGCGTCGGCGCATTCCCGAACATCACGCACCCGCAGGCAATGGTCGGCAAAAACAGTGGCTGGTTCGACAAAGCGATGGGCCCGCAAGTCAAGATCGAGTGGAAGAGCTTTAACGCCGGTCCGTCGGCCATCGAAGCGCTCTTTGCCGGAGCCATCGATATGACTTACATTGGCCCTAATCCGACGATTTCTGGCTATGTCCGGTCCAACGGCGAAGCGCTCCGCATCGTAGCCGGCGCTACCAGCGGCGGCGCCGCTCTCATCGTCCGCAACGATTCCGGCATCCAGAAACCGGAAGACTTTCATGGCAAGAAAGTCGCATCTCCGCAAATGGGCAATACCCAGGATGTCGCTCTCCGCGCCTGGTTAAAAGCTCACGGCATGAAATCCACTGACAAGGGTGGAGATGTTCAGGTAATCCCGCTCGCCAATCCCGACCAGTTGACCCTCTTCCTCAAAAAAGATCTGGACGCTGCCTGGGCCCCAGAGCCTTGGGCCACGCGCTTGATCAAAGAAGGCAACGGCCACCTCTTTCTCGACGAGCGCACCCTCTGGCCCAACGGCCAATTCATCGCCGCTCATCTGATCGTGCGCACGCAGTTCCTCAAAGACCATCCCGATCTCGTCAAGAATTGGATTCGTGCTCACGTAGAACTCACGGATTGGATCAACGGAAACTTGCCCGAGGCCAAGAAACGCCTGAACCAGCAGATCGCCAAAGAAACTGGCAAAGCCCTGCCCGACGCCGTTCTCGACGAGGCCTTCGGACGCATGACCGCCACCTACGACCCTCTCCGCGGTTCGCTGATCAACGCCGCGAAGTCTGCGTTTGACGCCGGTTTTCTCGGACGTCAAATGCCCGATCTTTCCAGTCTCTACGATCTTTCACTTCTGAATCAGGTATTGGCAGAAAAAGGGAAGAAGACAATCCAATGAGCACCAGTCCCCGCAACGCGTATTCCCACGAAGTCCCGGTCGTTTCTCCGGTCGTTCGATCGAATGTACTCCATGGCAAGCCGGTTTCCTCGGTCACGAACTCAGCCGCCGCTTCCGTAACGACTTTTCCGCATCGCATTACCCCAGCGGTCGTCGTTCCGAAAGTCGCGCTAGACTCCATCTCGCTCAGCTACAAGACAACCGCTGGAGAGCGTTTGCTTGCTCTCGACAACATCAGTCTTGAAGTCAAGTCCGGCGAGTTTCTCTGCATCGTTGGTCCCTCCGGATGCGGCAAATCAACCCTGCTCCACCTGATCGCCGGACTGAATCCCCAGACTTCCGGAAAAGTCTTGGTCGATGGAACCCCCGTAAGCGGTCCTGGACCCGATCGCATCCTGATCTTTCAGGAACTTGGCCTCTTCCCCTGGCTCACCGTCGCCGGCAACGTCGAGTTCGGCATGAAGATGAAGAACGTGCCCAAAGCCGAGCGCGAAGAGAAAATTCAGTATTACCTGCGCCTCGTCCATCTTTCAAAATTCAAAGACAGCTATATCCATCAGCTCTCCGGTGGTATGCGTCAGCGCGTCGCCTTGGCCCGCGCCCTCGCCACCGAACCTGATGTCCTTCTCATGGACGAGCCTTTCGCCGCTCTCGACGCCCAGACTCGCGACCTTCTCCACGACGAGCTCGAGCGCCTGTGGTCAGAAACCGGACGCACCATCATCTTTGTAACTCACAACGTTCGCGAAGCCGTGCGCCTCGGCGATCGCGTCGCGCTTCTCACCTTCCGCCCCGGCCGTGTGAAACAGGAATTCTCCGTCAACCTGCCGCGGCCGCGTCACATGGAACACACCGAGGTAGCCCGCACGGCCCGCGACATTCTCGATTGCTTGCGTACCGAGATCAACAAGTCCCTGGAAGTGGAGTACGCCGATGAAAAAGCTCGCTAAGCAAGTACTCTTTTATTCCTCGTTAATCGCCATCTGGACGATTTTGGCCAAGCTGAAAATCTGGCCGCCCTACCTATTTCCACCACCGTGGGGAGTCGGACACGCCCTGTGGGACGGCTTCGCCGACCACAGTTTCTGGATCGGTATCGCCGTAACCATGAAACGCATGTTGATCGGCTACAGCCTCTCGGTCGTTCTGGGGATGATCCTCGGCCTTGCTGTCTCCAGCAGCAAATTTCTTGAAGAGACTATGGGCGGCTTGCTCGTGAGTCTTCAGTCCCTGCCTAGCATTTGCTGGATCCCACTCGCCGTTCTCTGGTTCGGCTTGACCGAAAAAGCCATTCTCTTTGTCGTGCTGATGGGTTCGCTGCTCTCCGTCACCATCGCCATGGAAGACGGCCGCAAACAGATGCCAAAAATCTACGGCATGGCCGGACGCAACCTCGGTGCCAGCGGATTCCGTCTCTTCTGGTCGGTTCTGCTGCCCGCCAGCCTCCCGTTCATCCTGAACGGAATGAAGCAGGGCTGGGCCTTCGCGTGGCGCTCGCTCATCCAAGCCGAAATGATCTTTCTCAGTCTCGGGCTCGGCCAGTTGCTCATGATGGGCCGCGACCTCAGCGATATGAATCAAGTCATGGCCGTGATGATCCTCATCATCATCCTCGGCTACCTGGTCAACGGCCTCATCTTCCGCACCATGGAGCGCCGCCTGCAGCAGAAATACGGTCTAGCTCCAGCCTAAGAATCCGCGCGATCCCCTAATCTCAAGGGTGCCCCGTTCAACCTCAGCTTGGGCGGGGTTTTTCTCTGGGTCTCCAATGAAACGAAACCACGGAAGCACCCGCGTTTGGTGATCGTCTACCTTCGCCTTTTTCGCAAGCCCGATTCATCCGGTTTACAAGTTGTTTTGAAAGGGCATGGCTTCAGCCATGCCGTTAGAATGCACAAACCAGCCGGCTTTAGCCGCTGAGGGACGACTGGGACGTACCGCGACCTGTGACACTAACCCCCTGCCGTCGTAAGATTTCTTGTGCTCGTTTTCTGGATTCTCTTCAACGTCTTTATCCTAACGATCCTGGCTCTTGACCTCGGTCTCGTCAATCGTCGTCCCCATCAATTAGGAGTGCGCGAAGCGCTCGCCTGGTCTGCGCTCTGGATTTCCTTCGCCGCCGCCTTCGCCGTCATCATTTTCTTCTGGCATGGACGCGCTCAATCCCTCCAATTCGTTACCGCCTACGTCATCGAACTCTCCCTCAGCATCGACAACCTCTTCGTTTTCCTGCTCACCTTCCGCTATTTCAAAGTTCCCGACCAGCATCAGCACAAAGTGCTTTTCTGGGGAATCCTCGGGGCGCTTGTTATGCGCGGCCTCTTCATCGCCGCCGGTGTCAGCCTGATCGAGCGTTTTAGTTGGATCACCTACGCCTTCGGTTCTTTGCTCATCTATTCCGGATTCAAATTCCTTCGCCAGGGCAAAACCGAGATTCGCCCCGAAAAAAATCCTGTACTGAAAGTCTTTCGGCGCATTTTTCCTGTGACCGACGAATACGTCGGCGGCCAGTTCTTCACTCGCCGCACCGCCCTCTATGCAACTCCGTTATTAGTCGTCCTGCTCGTAATTGAAACCAGCGACGTTCTCTTCGCCGTCGATTCCATTCCTGCCGTCCTCGCTATCACCGTGAACGCTTTTATCGTCTATACCTCAAACGTATTCGCCATTCTCGGACTGCGCTCCATGTACTTCGCCTTGTCCGGAATGATGGACCGCTTTCACTACTTGCACTACGGCCTCTCCGTTGTTTTGATTTTGATCGGAGCGAAAATGCTAGCCGCCCATTACTTCGACATCCCTACTGAGTGGGCGCTAACCGCGGTTTTGCTGATTTTGACAGTCTCGGTGTTTGCTTCATTGCTCAATCCAAGAAAATCAGCTCCAGAAGGGAAGCCCTCGGCCTGATCGTCGCGCTCCCCGACTGCGTCTCACCGCCTTCTCCTCACTCCGCCCGCCTCACTACGCTATGATTACAATTCATGATCAGCGTCCCCGTCACCACGCCTTCGCGCTCCTATGAGGTCCTCATCGGAAGCGGATTGCTTGCGCACGCTGGCGACACCTTGGGCAAACTCTTCAACGGCCGGCGCGCATTCGTCGTCACCGCTGCTCCCGTACGGCGTCACTGGTCGAAAGTCCTGCTGAAATCCCTCGCAGCTTCCGGAATCGAAACCGAACTCCTCGAAATGCCCGACGGCGAGCGCGCCAAACGCCTTACCACTCTCGAAAAATTGGCCGAGAAACTGGTTCAACAGGGAGCCGATCGCGGCATCACCCTCATTGCTCTCGGTGGTGGCGTCGTGTGCGACGTGACCGGCTTCCTCGCTTCTATCTACATGCGAGGCGTCGACGTAATTCAAGTCCCAACCACCGTGCTGGCCCAGGTCGACGCCGCGATCGGCGGCAAAACAGGCGTCAATCTCGTACCCGGCAAAAATCTCCTCGGAACCTTTCATCAACCCCGTGCGGTGCTGATCGACCCGTCCGTTCTCGCGACTCTTTCTCCGCGCGAATATCGCGCCGGACTCTACGAGTCCCTCAAAGCCGGCGTCATCGGAGATCCCAGCCTCTTCCGCCTCTTTGAAGACCGTCACCGCGAGATCCTCGACCGCGATCCCGTCATCGTCGAAAGAGTGATTGCCGATTCCGTACGCCTCAAAGCGTCAATCGTCAGTTCTGACGAGCGCGAAGGCGGCCTGCGCCAGGTGCTCAATTTCGGCCATACCATCGGCCATGCTCTCGAAGCCGAGACGCAATACAAACAACTGCTTCACGGAGAAGCCGTAGCCTGGGGCATGATCGCCGCCACGCAAATCGCACTCTCCTCTGGCAAGCTCGATAGCGTTACCGCTGGACGAATTACCAACGCGATTCTCGGCTTAGGCGAACTCCCCCACATGCAATGGAAAACTCCCAGCATCCTGAAGCGCCTGCGTTCCGACAAGAAAACGCGCCAAGGAATCGTCCATTTCATTTTGCCGCGTGAAATCGGCAAAGTTGAAATTACAACCGACGTGCCCGAAGAGATCGTCCGCGCCGCAGTGGACGATCTTCGTAAACTGGCAAGCGAATAGCGCCGTCCATGGAACAAGAAACCATTCCGCCCGTAATCGGCGCCGCGCCCTCCGGCACTCGTGATCGCGAGTCCGCGGCCGCCGCGGTGCGCGAGATGTTCACCTCCATCGCGCCCCGCTACGATCTTCTCAATCACGTTCTCTCTTTCAACATCGATCGTCTCTGGTGGTGGCGCACCGCCCGCCGTTTCGACCCGATCCTGAAGAGTCCCAACCCGCGCGTCCTTGACCTCTGTTGCGGCACCGGAGACATGACCTTCGCACTCCGTCGCCGCGCCTCGGGCACCGCTCAGATTCTCGGCGCTGATTTTTCCCACGCCATGCTCCAGCGCGCCACGCAGAAAGCCGTGCAAAAGGGAAGCGCCGCCAACCTGCGCTGGATTGAAGCCGATGCCCTGTGCCTGCCCTTTCCCGACGCCCACTTCAATCTCGTAACCTCTGCCTTCGGATTTCGCAACCTCGCCGATTACGACGCTGGCCTTCGCGAGATCGCCCGCGTCCTCGCTCCTGGCGGAGAAGTCGGCATCCTCGACTTCGGAGAGCCCAGCGGCCTTATCGGCAAAGCCTATCGCGTCTATTTCAAGCAAGTGCTTCCCCGGATTGGCACCATGATCTCCGGAGTCCGCGGCCCCTACGCCTACCTTCCCGCCTCGGTCGAGCGCTTTCCCGCCCCCGACGAGATGCTCAATCGCATCCACCAAGCCGGCTTCCGCGAGCCTTCCTGGACCCCCTACACCTTCGGCATCGCCGGCCTCTATCGCGCCGTCAAGAACTCGTAGCGCAGAAAACGCAGGCGCTGAAATGCAGGTACGTGAAGAGTGAGCTTTTCCTTCGTGTTCCTTAGTGCCGTCTGTGGTTAAGCCGTTGATCTTGACTCTGGGTTCTGATTGGTTTGTGGTTTTCTCAGCGCACTCTGCGTCTCGGCGGTGAATTGCTCTTCAGTTTCTCTGGAACGAATCCGCGAAGGCCTCAAGATTCGTTTTCGTAATCACCCGCTCATAATCGTCGCCCAGAAATTTCTTTAGCCGGTCCGTATTCATGATGTACTGCCCCGTCATATATGGCACCGCATCCGGAGGAATCGCCGACACATTCCAACTCCACAAAAGTTGCAGCACCTGTCGCATCCCCCACTGCCCCGGAACTCGCAGCAACTTGGCGTTCGCCGTCTCGATGCATTGCCCGAAAGTCAACGCCTCGCCCTGTCCCGCCACGTTTAGAATCGTCAGACGCTGCGCCTCCGGCTCGCGCATTAGAATCCACGCAATCAGCCGCGCCATATCATCCACATGAACAAACTGAATTTTATTGTCCAGATATTTCTGCCCGTACGGCAACATGCACGGCAGCCGCTTTCCCGCCCGCCGCATCTTTGCCGCGCGCGATCCTTTGCCATTCGGCGTCCCTCGGAACGCGCCCATCAAATAATTCTCTACCGTCGCCCCGGCAAAAATATGTGGACGCAGAATAAAAACGCCGCACCCGCGCAGCGAAGGTGCGCGCTGTTGCACCACCAGGTCGCTCTCTTTTTTGTGGATCGCGTATGGCAGCGTGTGCGCCTCCAGCGGAGCATCTTCCGAAACCGCTGCCGGCAGGTCCGGCCCGTACGCTGAAACGCTGCTCGGAAAAATAAACTGCTTTATGCTCGTTCCCGCATTGCGGTTGGCTTCCGCAATCGCTTCCATAATGCGTGCCGTTCCCGCCACGTTGATCCGCCACATCAAGTCCACGTCGAGCACCCCCGACCTTTGCGGATCGATTACAAACGCCAGGTGCACAATCGACGCGGGCTGTACTTCCCGCAGCAACAGCAAAAACTCGCGCGTCGATTCCTCTCTGCCCAAATCCATCTGCACAAAGCGGTCCACCTGCGTATCGGATGGGGGCGTGACGTCCACGCCCACCACCTTATAACCCGCGAGCAGCGGCATCAGCCGCCGCCCTAGATTGCCGGAAACGCCGGTGACAAGAATCGTTGGTTTGTCCGCTTCCATCGAGAGGAAATGCTCAGTCAGGATCTACCGGCTGTTGCGGTGGTCGCGCTCCTCGCGGTGGTGGTGGCATTCCCGGGCCGCGTGCTGGACCAAAGTACGCGTCATTCAACTCCGCACCTTGCTGAAATCCCTGCATGCTGTCGCGGTAACGCTGGCTCGAAATCGTCTTCTGGATCTCCGGCTTCACCGTCTCAATCGTCAGCGTTTCCTTGGCGATCATCTTGTAAACATAATGTCCGCTGTTCGCGTCCGAAATCACTTCCGACACGTCGCCTGGCTGCAGATCCATGATCGACTGATGATTCGCTGGTAGCGTCGTGCGGCGTACTTTCTCCATCTTTGTGTTCGGCGCACTGCCCGGCAGTCCCGCCGCCGCATAAGCTTCTTTCTGCAGCTTGTCGGGATCTTCCCCCTTGGCCGCGCGCGCCCGTATGCTATCCGCCAGTTTGGTCATCGCATCTTCCGCAGCCTTCTTCTGCGCTTCCGTCGGAGCCGCCGGCGCAACCGGTGCCGTTGCCTTGGCTCCCGCAGCCGTTCCCGTCTTCGGCTTCGGCGGAGTATTCACAATCTGCTTGCTGTGCGGAATGAAAATTCTCGCGAACGTCGCTTGTACGTAGTTCGCTTCGTTCTTCTTGTAATAGTCGTCAATGTCGGCGTCGCTGACTTTGTTTGAATCCGCCTGCAGCGCGCTCGTCAGTTCCTGCGACAGTACTTGCATGCGCGCAAAGTACATGCGCTCTTCAAATCCCGTGCCTTTGTCCAGCCCGCGCTTTTCCGCCGCTGCCGACATCCGCACAATGCGTGAATAGATCGTCGCCAGCTGGCGCCGAATCGCCGGAGACATTCCCGGCTGCAACGCCTCCGCGAGTTTCTCGAACTGCTCGCGCGTCACCGTGGTTTTGCAGGCATCACCCTGCAGCGACGCGTCCGCGCAAAAGCCCTTCAACGTGATGACCGTATCTTCCGGTCCAACTTTCACTTCCGGCGCCTTTTCCGGAGTTGCAGGCATGCTTTGATCCGCCTTGGCTCCGGCGGCGGCAGGTGTAGCCGGTTGCGCTGCTTGTCCGTACGCCAAGCTCGCGAGCAGGAGACACACTAATAGCTGAGAACGCATGAATCGTTATCCTCCAGATGGGGAAATATTGCGACGAACCTAATCGTAGCATGCCCTGCCGCATCCGAGGCAAGCCCAGAGGCTGCCGCAGAACTCCGAAGCGAATGGGTTCGGAAAGGGCCCGAGCGTTAGAGGCTTCGGAAAAAATTTGAAATCAAGTGCTCTTGGGAGGGGCACGAATTCCACTCGGGCCGTAACCTCCGCGGAATCAAAAGCGGCTTTCAGCCGCTGGAGGACTGCTGCGACCGGAAAGCGCTCTTTCCGCCACCTCTCAAGCCGACCCCAACTTGCTTCCTCTCCAGACCCCCGTTAGCATGAGGGCGCTCAACCTACATTTTCGCCAGACCGCTTAACTGGCAGAGACTGTGTTTCACCCCACAGGGGTTGGCGCAGCGACCATCCAAAGCGATAATGACCTCTATGCCTCCAAGGCCGGCCGTTTTTACCTCGGGATCGATGCGCCGCGAAAAGCGTGACGTTGCCGGCAACTCCGTCTTGGCGGCTTTCGTCATCACCGCCCTGAAAATCATAGTCGGCCTCGCTACCGGCTCTCTCGGCATTCTCTCCGAAGCCGCCCATTCCGGATTAGATCTCATCGCCGCCCTCGTAACGTTTTTCTCCGTCCGCGTTTCCGACAAGCCCGCCGACGCCGACCATCAATACGGACACGGCAAATTCGAAAATTTCTCCGCCTTCATCGAAACCGGACTGCTCCTTCTCACCTGTATCTGGATCGTCTCCGAATCCATCAAGCGCCTCTTTTTTCACAGCGTCGAAATCGAACCCAGCCTCGCCGCCTTCCTCGTCATGGCGCTCTCCATCGTCGTCGATACCTGGCGCTCCCGCGCGCTCGGACGCATCGCCCTCAAGTACGACAGCCAGGCCCTCGAAGCCGACGCTCTCCACTTTTCTACCGACATCTGGTCGAGTGGCGTCGTCATCATCGGCCTCGCCCTCGTTTCCGTCGGGCGCCTCTATCACATCAACTGGCTTCGCCAGGCGGATCCCATCGCTGCTCTGTTCGTCGCCGGCGTCGTCATCTCCGTCAGTTGGCGCTTGGCCCGACGTACCGTGGACGCCTTGCTCGATGCCGCGCCTGTCGGCGTGCGCAGCCTGATCCAGGACCGCATCGGCGCCGTCGATGGCGTCCTTGAAGTCGAACGCGTCCGCTTCCGTAAAGCCGGTAACCGCTATTTCGCCGATGTCTCCGTCGGACTCGAGCGCAACTTCACCTTCCAGCGCTCCGAGCAGGTCTCCGATGCCGTCCGCTCCCAGGTGCGTGAAGTTCTTCCCGACGCCGATGTCATGGTCCACACCGTTCCTCGCGCTCGTGGCACCGAAAATATTTTTGACCGCATTCGCGCCGTCGCTACCCGTCACAATTTCAATGTCCACAACGTCAGTGTGCAGGATCTCAACGGCCACTTGCATGTCGAGCAGCATCTCGAACTCGACGAGCAGCTCAGCATGAAGCAGGCCCACGACGAAGTCAGCCGCCTCGAGTCCGAGATGCGCAGTGAAATCCCCGAAATCGTGACCATCCTCACTCACATCGAAAGCGAGCCGGCGACCATCGAAACGGGAGAAGAGATTGTTCGGGAGCCGGAACTCGAGCAGAAGTTGCGCAATATTGCTAGAGAATTTTCCGAAGTCATGGACATTCACGAATTTCAGTTTAAGAAAGTCCGCGCGCGCCTCTACGTCTCATGCCACTGCACTTTGCCCGACGATATGCCCTTATCGCGCGTCCACAACGTCCAGACTTCCCTCGAAATCCGTTTCAAACACGATGCTCCGGAACTTTTCCGTGTCCTGATCCATCCAGAACCAGTAACGGATAATCGGAGGTAACCGCCGTTCGACATTCGTCGTTGGTCGTTCGCATTTTGACGACTGGTAGATTGCGAACAGCGAACGACGAATAGCGAACGACCAACGACCAACGACGAACGACCGCTTCTCGAAAGGAAACTCAATGATCGAAGCTACCGCCATCTGGACCGACAAAGAACGCTACATCGGCACCGCCACCTCCCGCCATGCCATCGTCATGGACACCGCGACCGAAAAGACCGCTAGCACTCCCATGGAGTTGGTTCTGATCGCTCTCTGCGGATGCACTGCCTCCAACGTCGTCGGCATTCTTCGCAAAAAACGCGAGCCCTTCACCGCGCTCGAAGTCCGCGCCTCCGGCGAGCGCGCCGATGGCTACCCCGCCGTCTATACTTCGATTCACCTGACCTACGTCGTTCGTGGCCAGGTTTCCAAAAAGTCGATGGAAGACGCCGTGCGCCTCTCCAAAGAAAAATACTGTTCCGTCTCCGCCATGCTCGAGAAGACCGCCAAAATCACCCATGCCATCGAGCACACTGCGTGATCCCTGCGCGTCAACCCCCGGCCGCAAATCCGGCCCGCGGCTACCTCTACATCGGTATCGCCGCTTTTTTTTGGGGAGTCTCCGCCACCCTGGGACGCGCCGCCTTCACCGGTCACCTCTTCCCCGGCGGAGCCTCACTCGGAAAAATCGATCCCCTCATCCTCTCCCAGAGCCGCGCCACGCTCTCCCTCACCGTCCTTTTACCAGTCCTTCTGGTTCGTCGCGGAGCACAATCCCTCCGCATCCCAGCTCGCGACGCCATCCAGTTTCTTTTGCTCGGAGTTCTCGGCGTCGCCGCCTCCAACTATTTCTACTACCTCGCCATTCAACGCACCAATGTCGCCACCGCCATCATCGTGCAATACACCGCACCCGTCTGGGTCCTGTTCTACACCGCGATCCGCAGCGCCCAACTTCCCAGTCCGCGCCGGATTTCCGCCGTCCTCCTCGCCGTCGCTGGATGCACCTTGGCCGTCGGCCTCGTCGGCTCGGGCGGCTTTCGCATGGATGCGATCGGGGTAATCGCCGCTCTTCTGGCCGCCTTCTCCTTCGCCTTCTACAACGTCGGCGGGCACCAGGTCCTCGCCCGCTATGATCGCTGGAAGGTCTTGCTCTGGGTCCTGATCGCCACCGCCATTTTCTGGATCTTCGTCAATCCCCCATGGAAAATCATCGCCGCCCACTACAACCGTCAGCAGTGGGAATTCATGCTCCTGTTTTCGTTGCTCTCGGTCTTAGGTCCCTTCTCGTTCTACTTCGCCGGACTCCAGCACCTGGAACCGACCCGAGCCATCGTGGCCAGTTGCCTCGAACCCGTCTTCAGCATCGTCCTCACCGCCCTGGTCTTGGGCGAACTCGTCCACACCCTCCAAACCGCAGGAATCGTTCTCGTGCTCATAGCCATCGTCCTCATCCAGTTGCCTGAACGATCCGCCGAAGTCAGCGATTGCGTAGTCGAACCCATCGACTAACCTGTCCCTCTTGTTTCGTGTGGGGCGGACATTCCTGTCCGCCCCCGTGCATCGGCAATCGAGCGGTGGGATTTTAGAAGCCTTCTTTTGCCTGAGAGACGTCTGCTCCGTGCGGTTGTTCAATTTGAAGCAAACATTCGGAAGGGATGCGGATTAGGACTCTGTCCTCAGGCTGCTGGACATCACCTGTCAGCAGCAGCCTAGGGTTTACGGTTGGATGCTCGCGGCGGCAGCTGTCACATCGCGGCGTGACTCGGCGATCATTCCTGCAGCTGGCTTTCCGAGATTGTGCGTACATAGCACTCTTCGTGTACCGGTTGACCATCGGCATCAGTTTTCGCCGTTTCGAGATCGATCGGCTGGCGACAGATGGAACAGAGCGGTGCCAGAGGCGAACTGGAAGTCATAACACCCTCGGTTGGGTGGAGGGGTAAGGTTCTTGCAATTTGGAATTTTTGTCAAGGCCCGATCCTCGCGATTTTTCCGCTAAGTTGCTGAATAAGAGGGCCAAATAAATTTGCCAAATCTGTCGGTACGCCCCGGGCCAATTTGATATAATAAGAATAGGGCCTAAAAATGAGAGAAGGGTGCGGATACATCTCCGTCACCCTTTTCTGTTGGGCCGTCATACGAGCGGGAGTAGCCAGAAAGCCTTTCCTGAGGGCTCACGGCTCAGTTTACGAACGATTCAGCTTTCCCAGTCGCCCAAAATACCGCTGCGCCTTTCGGACGTCGCGCCCAATCTGCTCCCTAAGTGCTTCAACCGACGGAAATTTGATCTCGTCCCGCAGACGATCTAAGAAATGCAGTTCAACTTCTGTCTCCGCCGAAAGATCGAGGGGATGGAAGTTCAGCAGGTGCGTTTCAATGGCAAATGAATCGGCGCCGAAGGTCGGACGATTCCCGACATTCGTCACCGCATCGAAGCACTCGGCTTTATGGCCGCTGCCCAGGCGCGCGCGTGTGATATACGCACCATGCATCGGCACGAGTTCATCGTAGTGCGCGAGGTTGATCGTCGGGACCGTATATTTCGCCCCATATCCCCGACCCCGTCCCGGGTTCGACAGAATACTGAACGGACGCCCCAGCAAATGCCGCGCACGGCTCACTCGCCCGGCGGCAAGCAACTTGCGAATGTGACTGCTGGATACGTTTTCCCCGCGCAGCCGCATTTCCGGGTAATCGTGGACCTCAAATCCCATCTCGCGCCCGAATGTTCGCAGCATGTCAATGTTGCCCGCAGCCTTGTGTCCGAAGTGGAAGTTGTAGCCCTCGTGAACTTCGCAAGCATGCAAACACTTGTTCAAGATGTCGTGCGCGAACTGGTGCGGCGTCATCAGCGACAGATCCCGCGAGAAGGAAAGCAGCAGCACCGCATCAATCCCCGTCGCTTCGAGAAGCCTCAGTTTCTCGGGCAGCGGAGTCAGGAGCCGAAAGCTATGATCCGGGCGCAAAATCCGCGACGGATGCGGCTCAAACGTAACCACTACCGACTTGGCATGCGCAGCCCGCGCCCGGCGCACAATCTCGTCGATCACGTGCCGGTGCGCCAGATGCACGCCATCAAAATTCCCCACGCTCACCAGCGTGGCCCCAAAGTCATGAGGAACGTCGCCGAGTTGGTGAAATGTGTGCATTGCAGTAGTTCTCACCGCCGCCGAGTCGCCGAGAGCATCGAAGACATGCCCAAAAAGGTCCACCCGGCGTCTCGGCGTTGAATCAGTCTCTAAATCTCAAAATCGAGCTTCATCCCGTCAAACGCGAGTTGCACTCCCGCGGGGAGCAGCGCATTGGTCGCCTCGTGCGGCAGGTCATGACAGATGTGCGTAAAGATCGCACGCTTCGGCATTACTGCGTCCACGATCTTCAACGACCGCTCGATGGTCGAATGCGTCGGATGTGGTGTGTAGCGTAGCGCGTCCAGAAACAGGATGTCGACGCCGCGCAGCTTTGCCAGCGTCTCGTCCGGAACGGAACTGTGATCGGTGAGATACGCCGCCGAGCCGAAACGATAACCCAGGATCGGAGTCTCCCCATGAATCACCGTCAGGGGCTGAAAGCGAGTGCCAAACAATTCGACGGGCCCGTCGATCGGATGCAACTCGACCTGGGGCAGCCCGCCAAACTTATAGGTGGGCGAAAAAATGTAAGGGAACATCCCCTGCAAGAAGTCGCAGGCGTCGGGAGCGGCGTAGAGCGGCATCTTGCCGGGCTTGTGGTGGTATGTGAGCGGACGCAGATCATCGATGCCCAGAATGTGGTCAGCGTGCGTGTGGGTGTAGAAGACGGCATCGAGCTGCGTGATGTTTTCCCGAAGCGCCTGCTCGCGAAAGTCAGGCGTCGAGTCAATCATGACGTGGCGACCGTTGTAGCTGATGAGCACCGAGGGCCGCGTGCGCCGGTCTCGGGGATCGGACGAATGGCAGACGGCGCAGTCGCACCCGATCGTCGGAACTCCCATGGACGTGCCGCTGCCCAACACCGTCAAAGTCGCCTGCATCAGCCGTTGGTTCCCGTGATCGGCCCGGGCGCTTGCGGGGGCCGCGCCAGCGTGTTCGTTACTTCCACGTAGGCCATGCGCAGCTCGTAGAGACAGTTCTGCAGAAAGCCCTGCTCTTTGGGGGTGAGGTTGCCCTTGGTCTTGTCGGCAATCATGCCCAGCGTATCGATCGTCTGGCGGGCGCCGATGATGTCCACGCCAGGCTGTCCGCCTTGTTCGTGCATCAGGCCGAGTTGCATCATGGCAGTCATGTAGAGCGAGGCCATGAAGCGCTCGAAACTCATCTCGAGTTCTTTTGCCGAATGCCCGCTCAGCTCAACGCGGGTATCGAGATCGCGCGACGACTGCTTGTAAGCGTCATGCTGCGCCTTTTGTTCGGAATCGGTCGGCGGTTCAGGAATGTCCGATTCCGGCCCCGATGGCGCACCGAAGGCCGATGCTTCTGGAGGCGTTAAGACCTTACCCGCAGACGACGGCGGAGCAGGAGGAGGTGGCGGTGGTGGTGGTGCCACAGCCACGGGGGCGGGAGCAGACACAGCGGCGGGGGCAGCAACCTGTTCTTCCACTGCTTCGGATCGCAACTCTCCGTCGGAGGTGAACAAGCGCTTGTCGCTAACTTTGAATTCGCTTTCTTCTTTTCTTCTTTGAGCCATAAGGTTTGCCTGATTCTCGAAAACTTGATTTTGTCGAAACCGTTTAGGACTTCAGATCGAACTAGAAATTGGAACTCAAGGTTGAACTGGGACAATGGGCACCGAGGTTGGTTTCAACAGTGCTGTTCCCGCACGCAATTCTTTTTCGGCGGCTTCGCGCCGCAGATAGCCCAACGCTACAGGACGTTCGCCATCGGGGAAGGGAAGCACGGCGACGCTCGTGATTTCACCCACGTCTTTGTCTTCCGCGACGATCTTCGCGCCTGGTACGGGAAGCGCGCCTTTGACCGCGAAGGCGCCGAACTGGCGGTGCACCGCGCCACGCGAGCGGATGCGTTCCACGATTTCCTGGCCGAGATAGCAGCCTTTGGTGAAATTCAGCGCGCGCGTCTGCCCCGTTTCCTGCGGCAGATCGCGGTCGCGGATATCGACGCCAAACTGCGGAATCCCGCGCGAGATGCGAAACGAATTCAGCGCCGCCGTGCCGGTGGGAAGAGCACCTGCCTGCATGACAGCGCTCCACAATTCGCGGAAATGTTCGGGCGCAATCCAAAGTTGCCACGACTCACGCGCCTCCTCGCCCGAACGCAGAAGCGTGACATTCTTACCCTGCCAGGCGAGGTCAATCAATTGCAGGTGCGCGAGTTCAGAAAAGACAATGCCCGCGCGTTCCAGAACCTGTCGCGACTCCGGTCCCGTCAGCCCGATGGCAGAGAGTTTGTCGCTGATGTCGGCGATCTCAACATCGTCGGCAATGATGTAGCGATCAAACATCTGGAGTACGTTTTCGCGCTGGGCCGCCTCGGTATCCACCAGCAACGACTCCCCGCGCTGGAAGGCGCAGATGTCGCCTTGAATGCGGCCCTGAGCGTTCAGCAGAAATGCATACACTCCGTGCCCTGCGGCGAGGTCGCGAATATTGTTCGTAACCATCCCGTTCAGCCAGCGGACACGATCTCCGCCAGTGACCGCGATCTTGGCGCGCGAACTGAGGTCGTAAACGCCGCAAGCTGCCAGCAAGGCCTGGAATTCAGCGCGAGGATCGCCGAAATCGGCCGCGGCGTTCGCGGCGCCGCGCGAAGTTGGATTCGTCTCTGGAACAACGACAGAACTCATAAGCTCAACCTTTAATTATAGCGAAGCGTGGACAGCGTTACCCGATCTCGTCTGAGAGACGGCTCGCCGTGACTCGGGTGGATTAGCGATACGCCCACCGAGTCAACCCCGTCTATACACAGATGCCCGCTTGTTCCTAAACGGTTCGCGTGTGTGCTAACGTTGCCAGCGTGAACGCCACGAAGCGTCGTATTGCAGTAATTGCCGGCGATGGAATCGGCAAGGAAGTTATCCCGCAAGCGGTGAAGGTTGTTGAGGCCGTCGGAGCTCCGGTCGAGTTCACCTCGTTTGACTGGGGAGCCGACCGCTATCTCGCCGACAAAGTCAGCGTCCCACCTGACGGCCTTGCTATGCTGGCGCGTGATTTCGATGCCATCCTGGTCGGAGCTTTCGGCGATCCGCGCGTCCCTTCGAACATTCACGCCAAGGAAATTCTGCTTGGCATGCGCACCAGGATGGACCTGTTCGCCAATGTCCGCCCCGTCCGCTTGCTCGACGCCTCGCTCTGCCCGCTGAAAGGAGTGGAGCCGCGAGACCTCGATTTTGTAGTGATTCGCGAAAATACGGAAGGTGTTTACGGGGATCTTGGAGGCGTTTTCAAGCAGGGAACTGCCGACGAAGTCGCGATCCAAGAAGATGTCAACACTCGGAAAGGCGTCGAGCGCATCGTGCGCTACGCCTTCGAATATTGTGCTCGAAACACAAAGCTCGATGGATCACCGAGACGCCGCTTGCTGATGTGCGACAAATCGAATGCGATGACCCACGCGGGGGGCCTGTGGCAGCGCGTATTCAAAGAAGCGTCGGCCGATTATCCGCAAATCGAGACGCAGCACATGTACGTGGACGCGCTCTGCATGCAGATGGTGCGCGATCCAAGGGCGTTTGACGTGATCGTCACGAACAACATGTTTGGCGACATCATTACCGATCTCGCCGCGGGGTTGCAGGGTGGTTTGGGCATGGCCGCGAGCGGCAACCTGCGTCCGGGGCATACCTCGATGTTCGAGCCAGTCCACGGCTCAGCCCCGCCGATCGCGGGAAAGAATATAGCCAATCCCTTCGGCGCGATTCTGACTGCGGCGATGATGCTGGCGCACCTGGGGATGACGGCGGAAGCACAGAAGATCGAAGCCGCCGTGCTCGAGGCCGTTCGACAGAAGAAGACCACAACGGATATCGGGGGAACGTTGGGAACGCGCGAAGCGGGCGCGTGGGTCGCCGAACAGGTCACGGCTGAAGCTGGGCTCTGCTAAGCTTTTCGCCCCGCCAACAGCGCCAGTTCCCGCCACTTCCAATGGCAGTCAACGTCGACGAATCCGATCTCGCGGAACCATCCTAACTGGGTTTCCAGATCAAGCAGCTTGTTGGACGGATCCTCTGTCTCTACGGTGGACCCGATTCGGTGCAGGAATTCTTCGTGCAGTCGCGGAGTGGGGGAAGCGACATGTTCGAGGTTGCAGAAGACGCCTTGTGCATTGAGCCGATCGTAAATCTCGGCATAGAGCGCGCGCTTGCGCTGGTGCACGAGGTGATGAATCGCGAAGCACGATACGACGGCATCAAATGTGCCCAAAACTGGCAAGGGGTTGTCGAGGTTATGGACGACGAGAGTCACGGAGGAATCGCCGCCAAAGCGCTTGCGAGCGGCTTCCAGCATGGCAGGAGAGAAATCGATTGCGACCGAGTCGGTTGGTGGAAGGGCAGCTTTCACGAGCGCGAGAAGACGTCCGTCGCCCGTACCGAGATCGAGGATGCGGCGCGCGCTCTGGGGAACGAACTCAAGCAAAGCCGATTCACCCTCCTTGCGATGAGCAATCGAATCGGCGCGCTCGAGATAGTCGAGGGCATGGTCGGGCTTGCTCCAAAGATTAATGGCCATGGGAAAGTATAAACTCGATGTTAATGAAAGCAGTCATGGAAGTTGCTCAAGGGGTTGGCAGGTGTTTGGTCGCATTGGCTCTGGTCGCCCTGATGGCGGGCGCGCTGTGGGGACAGGCAGAACCCGAAAGCGGAGTTGGGTCTCAGGATCGGTCTTCGCAATCGCAGGCGCAGGGCTCTGCGGCGCAGGATCCGGTAGGCGACGCCGCCGCGGCCGCGCCAGAGAAAGTCATCTCGCCCAAAGAAGCGAAGGAACTGTTTCGCTCGGTCGACGAAATCTTGAAGTTCGCAAGCGACGATACGGCACTCCCCATCAAGCATGCGGTGAAGCGTCGCCTGACCAAGCGCGATGAGGTGCAGTCGTACATCGAAAAAGGCATGAAAGATGACAAGGACGCGAAGCGTCTGGAGCGCTCCTCTGCCGTGCTGAAGAAGTTCGGGCTGCTGCCGCGCGATTTTGACCTTCCGAGTTTTCTCGTGGCGATGCTGCGTGAGCAGGTCGCCGGATACTACGACGTCAAGACGAAGACGGTAAATTTACTGGACTGGGTCGATGCGGAGCAGCAGAAGCCAGTTCTGGCGCACGAATTGACGCACGCCCTGCAAGACCAGTCGTTTGGGATTGAGAAGTGGATGAAAGCGGCCGAAACAGAATCCGACAAGAAGAAAGGCGATCCCACTCCGGCAGACATTGAGTCTGACGAAGAGTCGGGTGCAAGACAGGCGGTGGTCGAGGGACAGGCCATGGCCGTGCTGCTGGACTACTCGCTCGTCGCAAGCGGAAAAACGCTGCTGCAATCGCCGCAGATCGTCGAAGCGCTGAAGCAGGGGATGCTGGTTGGCTCGGCGGACTCTCCGGCATTTCGCGACGCCCCGATCTTCCTGAAAGAGGAGCTGACGTTTCCGTATCGTTACGGGCTCGACTTTACGGTGGCGCTGCTGCAAGCGGGGGGTAAAGAACTGGCCTATGCTGGCGCTTTCAAGGACCCGCCGAAGACGACGCGCGAGATTATGGAGCCGCAGACTTATCTGGCGCACGAAAAACTGGAGCCTATCAAGATCATCGATATGAAGCAGGATTTTCAAGACTACGTTCCCTTTGATATCGGAGCGATGGGGGAGTTCGACGTGGATGTGCTGGTGGAACAGTATGCGGGGCAGAAGGCGGCTAACGCGATCTATCCGGAGTGGCGCGGCGGCTACTACTTTGCAGGGAAATCCAAAACGGACAAGTCGGCGCCGATCGGAGTCTTGTACATTTCGCGCTGGTCGACGCCGGCAAAGGCAGCTGAATTCGCGGCGATCTATGCAAAGTCTCTGACGAAGCGTTACAAGAAGCGGCAAACACTGGGTGGGGATGGCAAAATCGCCGACGACGCTCCGCCTCCGGATTCCTGGCGTAGTTTGCGCGGCCGTCACGCCTGGATGACGGAAGAAGGTCCGGTGGTGATCGATGTGCGCGGTACCGACATCCTGATCAGCGAGAGTCTTGACGATGCGACGACGAAGCGAGTTGTGGCGGACTTTTGGCCGGCGGCAGAAACGCCTGCGTCCGAGGTAAAAGAAAAGCCAGCGGAGCCAATGGCTCCCGCGAAGCGGTAATTTTCCGTCTTGTATAATCAAGAGTTCTGAGTGATCGCGTCGTTAATGGTTCGATCGTCGAGTGGTTGCGTCACAGAACCCAAACCCAAGCAGGAGATCCCTTGCAGCAGGCAGAGATTGGCATCATTGGCGGCAGTGGTTTGTACCACATGCCGGGCTTCAGCGATCCGCATGAGGTTGTGCAAGACACTGCTTTCGGAAGCCCTTCGGACGCCTACATTGTGGGCACGCTCGCAGGACGTAAGGTTGCATTTCTGGCGCGACACGCCCGCGGGCATAAACTGCTGCCGAGCGAACTGAATTTCCGCGCCAATATCTTTGGCTTTAAACAACTCGGAGTGGAACGCATTGTTTCGGTTTCGGCCGTCGGTTCACTGAAGGAAGAACATAAGCCGCTCGATTTCGTAATACCGACCCAGTTTTACGATCGTACGCGGCATCGCGTCGATACATTCTTTGGGGACGGCATTGTCGCCCACATCGGATTCGGCGACCCCGTGTGCAGCGAAATCACAAAAGCGATCGCGCATGGCTGCCGGGAAGCAGGCGTAGAGGGCAAAGTCGGGGGGACCTATGTCTGCATGGAAGGTCCGCAATTTTCTACGAAGGCCGAGTCGAACGTCTACCGCAGTTGGGGAGCCGACGTGATTGGCATGACCAATTTGCAGGAAGCCAAACTGGCGCGCGAGGCGGAGATCTGTTACGCCACGATTGCCATGGTGACCGATTATGATTGCTGGCATCCGCATCACGATTCGGTGACGGTCGAGCAGATTGTTTCTGTGCTGCTCAAGAATGCAGAAAACGCCGCGAAGGTGGTGAGCGCCACGGTAGCGGCGATGCCGTATGGCCGTTCCTGCAAATGCGGAAGCGCATTGGCCCATGCCATTCTTACCGATCCGACTAAGATTCCGGCGTCAACGAAAGAGAAGCTGCATTTGATACTGGGAAAATATTTGAAATAGTCGGTTGTCGTTCGTCGCTGGTCGTTCGCAAAATCGCTGAGAAGCAGTCTTCGAGTTCGCTATCGCAACAGGAACGAAGAGCCAACGAACTAAGATTCCGGCGTCAACGAAAGAGAAGCTGCATTTGATACTGGGAAAATATTTGAAATAGTCGATAGTCGTTCGTCGCTAGTCGTTCGCAAAATCGCTGAGAAGCAGTCTTCGAGTTCGCTATCGCAACAGGAACGAAGAGCCAACGACCTAAGATGCCGGCGTCAACAGAAGAGAAGCTGCATTTGATACTGGGAAAATATTTGAAATAGTCGGTAGTCGTTCGTCGCTAGTCGTTCGCAAAATCGCTGAGAAGCAGTCTTCGAGTTCGCTATCGCAACAGGAACGAAGAGCCAACGACGAACGACCATCGACGAACGACTAGTGACGAGCGACTTTTTACGGAGCCCCATGAGTATTCTGGTAGTAGGTTCGGTAGCCTTCGACACAATCGCCACGCCTTCCGGGCGCGTCATTGACATTCTCGGAGGGGCGGCCACTTATTTCTCGCTGGCCGCCAGTTACTTCACCGATGTCCGCGTGGTAGCCGTTGTCGGCGCCGACTTTAAGCCGGAACACGAAGCTGTCTTCAAGAATCGTGGCATCGATACGCGCGGCATCGAGCGCACCGACGGCAAGACGTTTCGCTGGGGCGGACAGTATCTCGACAATTTGAACGAGGCCAAGACCGATTTCACCGAACTGAATGTGTTTGAGAAATTTCAGCCGCGGATTCCGAAAGAGTATTCCGACACGCAGTTCTTGTTTCTTGCCAACATTCATCCCACGTTGCAAGCTGCGGTGAGCCTGGAGATGAATGGCGTACGCCTGACGGGCGGCGACACCATGAATTTCTGGATTAAGGGCACGCCGAAAGAGCTGGCCGAAACGCTGAAGTTGGTGAACGTTCTTCTCATCAACGATACAGAGACGAAGATGCTGGCAGCGGAACAGAATCTTCCCCGCGCGGCCAGGAAAGTTCTGGCGATGGGGCCGAAGGCGCTGGTTGTGAAGCATGGCGAATACGGAGCGACGATCTTTTTCCGCGAAGGGGCCTTCGGGATCGGTTCTCATCCCTTTCGCGCGCCAGCTTTGCCGATCGACGAAGTGAAAGATCCGACCGGCGCCGGCGATTCGTTCGCGGGAGGCTTCATGGGATACATCGCTTCGCAGGGCGAGGTCAACCGCGAAGTTCTCAAGCGCGCCTTATTCTATGGAGGCGTGATGGGATCGTTTGCCGTGGAGCGTTTTGGCACCGAGCGTTTGCAGAATCTGACGCGGGCTGAAATCGATGCGCGTTTTCAGATTTTCCGCGAACTCACGCATTTGGATTGACCGCGCCAGTCCAAGCGGAAGGTTCTCATCCAACGCTAAGTCATGCGAGAACGAAAAGACAATCGTACCGGGAGTTCCGTTGTCATCTCGCCGCGCGACAGCGGCGCCGGCCGTGTGGCTGGCATCGCTGCACTCGTGTCGATGTTTTCTTTCTTTTACTATTTTCGACACGGCGATGTGCTTCTTTATGGAGACGCCGTCGCGCACATCAACATTGCGCGCCGCGTAGTCGACTCGCAGACTCCCGGCCTCTTTCAACTCGGCACGGTATGGCTGCCTCTTCCACATTTGCTGATGGTCCCATTTCTCTGGTCGAACGCGTTGTGGCAGAACGGCGCGGGAGGCTCGATCCCGTCCATGGCCGGATTCATCCTAGCGGCTGTCGGAATGTTCCGTTTGGTGCACGGCATGCTCGATTCGAATCTGCGGACCCAGTCGGCGGCCGTAGCAGGCGCGTGGGTTTCGGTGGTGGTGATGGTGGCCAACCCGAACCTCATTTATATGCAATCGACGGCCATGACAGAGTCGCTTTATCTGGCTTTGTTTATCTGGGCCGTCTTGTTTATTGCCGAGTTCTTTCGCGCTCTGCCGAAGGATGCTGTTCTGCAGGCCAATGACGCCGACGCTAAGCAACTCGCTATCTCGCTTCGTCGTTGTGCATGGTGTGTGGCGGCAGCGGAGCTCACGCGTTACGACGGATGGTTTCTCGCGGGTTGGATGGGTGCAGCGGTCGGGATCGTAGCTCTGCGGCGTTGGAATGACTGCGCATTGCGCGGCATCGCCGCTAAGTTCGCACTTGGCATCGCTGTCGTCCCTGTATTGTGGTTGGCCTACAACGCAACGGTCTACGGCAACCCATTCGAATTTGCCAATGGGCCCTACTCTGCGAAGGCGATTGAGCAGCGCGTCGGCGCTCCGAATCCTGCGCTTCATAGTATCCCGACCGCAGCGGTCTACTTTCTGAAGTCGGCCCAGTTGAATATGGCTGAAGGCAACTGGGGACGATTCTGGCTGGCGGCCGCTGTGTTGGCCCTCGCGCTCGCTCTGTGGAAACTGGGACCGCAATCGCTGCCCATGCTTTTCCTGTGGATGCCGCTGGTTTTCTACTCGTACTCCATCGCATTCGGTTCAGTGCCGCTGCACGTGCATACCTGGTGGCCATTTGCCACCTTCAACCAGCGTTACGGACTCCAACTTCTGCCGCTGTTCGCGGTTTCAACTGGAGTGTTGGCTGGCTTTGTTTTTCGGTTAAGCGCGACCGGACGGCACGCGGGTAAACTGGTGGCGTTGCTGCTCGCGTTGGTAGTGGCAAGCTACGCCTCGGTTTGGAAGGCACAACCCCAATGCTTTCAGGAAGCGGAGCGCAACTGGGAGATTCGACACACACTCAATTCTGCGGTGGAGCGCATCGTCACTCGCCTGCCGCGCCGCTCGATCTATCTGATGGATCTCGGCGAACACGTGGGCGTCATGGAGGATGCGGGCATCCCGCTGCGGCAGGTTATTAACAACGAAAATCATCGTCCCTGGAAGCGTCCGACGGATCCGGAAGGTTTGTGGGAGCGTGCATTAGCGGATCCGCAACACTACGTCGATTATGTAATCTCGTTCGAGGGCGATCCCGTCGATCGGTTCGCGAACAAGACAAATCTTGTGCCGCTCGCCGAGATTCATGCCTCCGGGCAGCCTCACGCGCACATCTACGCGACTCGCCGCGACCCGAATCAATCGCGTTAACCCCCACCGGCAACTAGTTGAGAGAGCGTATGTTTGCGGTGATAGAATCCGCTCGAAGCCAGACGCGGCGGGAATGTCTATGCACCCAATCCACGAAACCATCCAATTGCTGCGGAATGAACTGGGTGTTGTATTGAGTTCAACCCTCGCACGCCTGCTGTTGGCTGCGCTACTCGGCGGCATCATCGGATTGGAAAGGCAGTTGCGACACAGGCCGGCTGGATTGCGGACGCATATGTTTATCTGCTTCGGTGCGGCGATGTTTACGGTTTTGTCGCGGCAGCTGGCGGGGGTGGAGTCGGACAGTGCTCGCATCGCGGCGCAAATTATTCCAGGGATCGGTTTCATCGGAGCCGGGTCGATTCTGCACGCCAAGACCTCGGTTACAGGGCTTACAACGGCCGCGACCTTGTTCGTAGTGGCTGGGGTGGGCATGGCAGCGGGGGGTGGGTTGTATCTGACGGCGACGTTTGCGACGGCGATTATTCTGGTGTCGCTCGTGCTGCTGGGACGCATCGAAGCCATCTTTTCCCTGAAAACGTTTGGAACCACGTATGAAGTTTCGGGCCGTAATGTTGATGGGATGCTGCGCGAGGTCAACCGCATTTTGGAGAGTGAAGAACTCACCATGCATAGTATCCACATTGCGAACGCCGATCCCGATTTCCGCATGGTGTTCTCGGTCGATGGCGCGCGCGATCAGCAGGGTGTGTTTGCGATCCGCCTCCATGAATCTACCGCGTTCGCGACTGTTAGTACGCTCGAGACGACGGAACACGAATAGTGCCGGCATACTCACGTCCGCATCCAGCTTTCGCGTAACCTTAGCCAAGGAATGACAGTGTCATCGATCGACCAACGCTCCAAGACTCAACTCTCGTTTACCAAGGCGTCGGCCTGCGGCAACGACTTCCTGATGGTGAATGGCTCCCAAGTGCCGGGCGACCTAAGCGCGGTTACGCGACGGCTGTGCGATCGGCATAACGGAGTCGGAGCGGACGGAGTCGAATGGTTGTTTACCGATGACGAAGCGGATGTGAAAGCACGTCTGATCAATGCTGATGGGTCTGAGGCTGAAATCTCGGGCAATGGCACGCGCTGCGTGGCGGCAGAAATGTGCTCAAGAGAAGAGAAGAACGAAGTCTTGATCCGCACGGGCGCTGGAGTGAAAAGATGCCGACTCACGGCGCGGAGAGGCTGTACCTTCGAATTCGAGACAAATATGGGCGAGCCGGAAGTCGGCGGTTCGTTGTCCATTGACACGAGCTCAGTGCACGTCGAAGGCACAACGGTTTCGATGGGGAATCCTCACTACGTAATCCTGGTCGACGATTTTGATGACGGATGGCAGCGGCAGGCGGCGCAAATCCAGGGGCAGCCGCAATTTCCGCAAGGCACCAACGTGGAATATGTGAAGGTGCGGACTCACAACGAAATCGAGATACGGCTGTTCGAACGCGGTGTCGGACAAACGCAATCGTCGGGGACTGGATCCTGCGCATCGGCGGTCGCGGCAATTGCGGGCAAGCGAGTCTGGTCACCGGTGACCGTGATTGCGCCAGGCGGTGCGCAGATCGTGCGCTGGGAGAACGAAGTTTATCTGCAAGGTCCGGCAACGCTGGTCTGCCGCGGAGAGTTCTTCATTTAAGATTACCGAAGCGAACGAGTCAGGTTGAATCAGCAAACAAACGGGATCGGCACGAGCTAAGATGGCCATTCTTTCCCCCAACCCGCGAATCAAGCCAAGCACCTTGCATGCTGGAGACAAGGTGGGCATTGTTGCGCCCGCGTCCAATGTAAAGCGCGAGATGCTGGAGGCGGGATGCGATGGCCTTCGTCGCGCGGGGTACGAGCCGTTTTACTTCGATTCGATTTTTGAACGTGATTTGTATTTTGCCGGCTCGGTGGAACGTCGCGCGCGCGAACTGGAAGAGATGTTCGTACGCGACGATATCCGTGCGATTGTGTGCGCTCGAGGAGGTTATGGGTCGAACTATTTGCTGCCCAAGCTCAATGTAAAGAAGGTTGCGGCGAATCCGAAGATCTTTGTCGGTTATAGCGACCTGACGTCGCTACTTACCTGGTTCACCGACAGCGCCAATGTGGTGACGTTCCATGGTCCGATGGTCGCGGCAGATTTCAGTTCGGCCGATGGTGTTGATTTGCCTACGTGGTTGAGCGCTTTGAGCGGAGAGGGCAATTGGGAGATGGGCGAATCCTCGGGTGCGAAACCGTTGGTTGCGGGAACGGCCGAAGGGATTCTCTATGGTGGGTGCCTTTCAATTTTGGTCGCGGCGCTTGGAACTCCGTATGACATCGAAACGGCGGGCACGATTTTGTTTCTCGAAGACATCGCGGCGAAGCCGTTTCAGATCGATCGCATGCTGATGCAGTTGAAACTGGCGGGCAAGCTGGAGGAGGTTCGCGGAATCGTGTTCGGCGAGATGCTGGATTGCCGTCAGGGTCCAACGCAGGATTACACTCTGGAGGAAGTTGTTCTGCGCGTGGTCGGCGATCTTGGAATTCCGGTCGCTTATGGAATGCGCTCGGGACACGTTTCGCGAGCGAATATTACTCTGCCTTTTGGAGTCACAGCGCGACTTGAAGTGGGCAGTGAAGTGAGACTGACGATTGTCGAATCGGCGACGACTCGAACGAATAATCTGCCATGACGAAATCCCGGCACATTCATCTCATCGGAATCTGCGGTACAGCGATGGCTTCGCTTGCGGGAATGCTGCAAGAACGGGGGTTTCGGGTTACGGGATCGGACGCGGCAGCTTATCCGCCGATGTCGACGTTTCTGGAATCTCTGGGCATTCCGGTCGCGGAGCCGTTTGCGGAGGGAAATCTTAATCCTCGACCTGATCTCGTCGTGGTCGGCAACGCGCTGTCTCGGGGGAACGTCGAGCTTGAGCTCGTTCTCGACCAGCGCATTGCTTTCTGTTCGTTACCGCAGATTCTGCACGATGAGTTTCTTGTGGGCAAAGATGTGCTGGTGGTTGCGGGAACGCATGGCAAGACGACAACGACGTCGATGCTTGCGTGGATCTTCGAAACGGCTGGTCTTCAGCCCTCGTTCCTGATCGGCGGCATTGCGGAGAACTTTGGCCGCAGCTTCGGTCTTGGAGAAGGGAAGCATTTCATTCTCGAAGGGGACGAATACGATACGGCGTTCTTCGATAAAGGTCCGAAGTTCCTGCATTATTTTCCGGATTCGGTGATTCTTACTTCGGTGGAGTTCGATCATGCGGATATCTACAAAGATCTCGAAGCGGTGGAGACGTTGTTCAAGCGGCTGGTGAATCTCGTTCCACGACGCGGACGCATTGTGGGCTTCGATGGGGGAGGAAAGCAGGGAACGAGTATCGACGCGTGTTTGCAGAAGGCATTTTGTCCGGTCGAACGGTATGGAGTTTCTGCGCGCGCGGGATGGAGAATCACGAATCTCAGTCTCGGTGAACATCGAACGTCGTGGTCGGTCATGCGCGATGGCAAGGATTGGCAGGACTTCGAGTTTGGGCTGGGCGGCGAATACAACGTCTGGAATGCAACAGCGGCCGCTGCCTTGGCTGGGAATTATGGCATTGGGAAAGAGGCGATTGCGAAGGCGTTGCAGAGCTTTCGGAGCGTGAAGCGACGTCTCGAAGTGAAAGCGGAAGTGAACGGCGTGACCATCATTGATGATTTTGCGCATCATCCGACGGCGATTGAGCAGACGATTCATGCGCTGCGGGCGCGTTATCCGCAATCGCGGCTTTGGGTCATCCTTGAGCCGCGTTCGAATACGATGCGGCGCAATGTTTTGCAGGACGCGCTTGCGCGCAGCCTGTCGCTGGCGGATCAGGTCGTGATTGCAGCGATCTTCAAGTCGGAGGCGATCCCTGAGGCTGAGCGTCTCGATCTCGATCGCGTGTTGCAGGAAATTCAACAGCAGGGAAAGAAGGCTCGCATTCTGGCCGATGCCGATGCCATTGTCGATGCGATTGCTCCCGAATTGCGCGAGCGCGATGTGGTTGCGATCTTATCCAATGGCGGATTCGGCGGCATTTATGAGAAGCTTCCACAACGATTGCGGTCGCTGGCAACGGCGAAGGTTCGGGTGCAGCCGCTCGATCCGGCGGCGCTCGGGGTAAAAGAATAAGTGTTTCGCACCATCCTCATGCTGGCGTTCTGGGCGCTTTCGCTGCCCGTCGCTGCGCTGCTCGGAATTCCCTGGACGTATATCACGAAAGACATCAGCTTTTTGTACAACACCTGCATGTCGGCGATGTTTACTGGAGTGCGCATCGCGGGCGTGAAGGTACGAACGATTGGACTGGAGAAGATCGATGCGTCGCGCACCTACGTTTTCATGTCGAATCATATTTCGAATCTCGATCCGCCGATCACGTTGCCGCTGATTCCCAAGCGCAGTTCGGTGATGGTGAAGAAAGAGTTGTTCAAGGTTCCGATTCTTGGTCCTATCATGCGGATCGGATCGCTGGTTCCCGTGGACCGCAAGAATCGCGATGCGGGCATCACGGCGGTGCGCGACGCGGTGAAGGCGATTGAGCAGGGACTGAACATGACCATCTATGTCGAGGGGAAGCGGTCGTTCGATGGGCGGTTGTTGCCGTTTAAGAAAGGGCCGTTTTACCTGGCGGAAGAGTGCAAGGTTCCGGTGGTTCCGATCACGATTTCGGGGACGGAGGAAGTGATGCCGAAGGCGCGGTTTGCGATTCGTCCCGGAACGGTGACGGTGGAGTTCCACGATCCGATTGAGCCGGGCGAATTTGGGGATCGCGATTGCCTGATGGCAAAGGTGCGAGCGGCGATCAACAGTGGGTTGCCGGAGGGATTGCGCGAGTAGTTGACTGATTCAGCCGTCAGCCGTCAGCTGTCAGCCGTCAGGAAGGGCAAGTGCGGGGGGATGCAGTGCGGCATCCCTGGTGCATAGTGAGTCGAATTGTCAAAGAAAACGGGGCGGAGGGCGGAGGATTCTTGCCTTCCTGGGACGGAGACACTTCGACCCTGGGAAACAGAGAGGGTGTTTTCGAGGCCGGCAAAATTCCTTTTTCGGGAAAAGGTCGGAGAGAGGCCCCTCTCGAAGACGAAAGACGAGCCGTAATGGCCCGTCTCTGCGTTCTTCGGGTGCACACTGAGGTTCGTGATGGTTAGTGGCTGTCGCCGTCGTGATCGACATCACCCAAACTTTTGAGACTAACCGTGTCCGCAGGCAGCGGACTACTCTGCTGCGGCTGAGGTTTGGGGGCTGCTGGAGTTAAGGCTTCGCTTGCTTGAGTGGGATGCACACTGCTAATCGAATTCACCATGCGTGATCTATCGGTCATGTACACGAACAACTTCAGTCGACTGAACCGAGAGAGTTGTTGCTGGTCATGGTTACTGAGCCGGATTGGACCAAACGGGATGTATTTCATGAGTCAGGTTGCCGCCCAAGCATGGAGGTTAGGGTTGGGTTAGGGGGTGAGTCTGTTGCCGGGTTCTGACGGGCCATCGTTGTCCGGATTCTGTTTTCTACGATTGGAAAAAGTGACTTCCGCAATGGGAAGGCAGAGAGGTTTGTGGAAACGAGATGGATTCCGCTGGGAGAAATTCAGTTTTCCTGGTTTTTGCTTACGCTCTAGAGGGGTTTGTCCGCAACTAGATATGCCATGGTTTCCCGGTTGGTCAAATTCCCCGACTCCACGAGGGTACGGAGGGCATCCTCGATCAGGCGCCGTTCTGCGAGACTGAAATGTGTGGAGAAGATTTCGCGCAGTGTGGGCGCTCCTGGTCGAGGAGCGGAGTCGATGTAGGTGTTCCAAGGAACGGGAGTTGCTTTCCTGACATCGATGTGCAATTCAAGGTGAATCTCCTTGAATCCAATGCCTAGAAATATCGAGACCAGATCCCGCTCGGTAAAATTAGTTAGCGGATTGCTTTGTATTTCTGACATTTGGGAGGGCCATTGCAAGGCACGGAAGCGTTGTATCAGCCGGGCGCGCTCGCTGGAGTCGGGACGGGAGAGTAATTGGGCGGTGAAGGCGGCCAGTTGGAGCGCGTCGTCTCGGAAGATAGGCTCGGCAATCGAAAGCCGACCGCCTGGCTTGAGTACACGATAGAACTGCCGGGCTGCGGCGCCCTTGTCCTGAACATAGGCGAGGACCGCACGAGTGGTAAGCGAGTTCGCAGAGCTGTCTAAGATCCCATCAAGCCGATCGGCGGATGCTTGGACAAAAGAACATTGATCCCGCAAACCGAGTTTCTTCGCGCTTTCCTCGGCACAGCGCAACAACGGCTCCGAGAGATCGACGAACGTCGCCTGCATCGTGGGGCCAACGCGTTGGAAGGCTCCGAACGCGATCAGCCCATCGCCGGATCCCACATCGATGAGGACCATATCGGGCGAGAGCTGTGCCCCGTCAAGGACACGATCCCGAATTCGCTCGACCGCCCTGCGAACGGTGGCCTCGTTCAAGGGATCGTCGCCAAACCTCCGCCGAAGGAGCCAATCGGACCAAAGATCAGTAGAGGAACTGGTTTCAGGAGATTGGCTGTTTCGATCATGCTGTCCTGTATCGCCGGAAGGGTCGATGGGGAGTCCTCCGATCTTTCTTTTCTCCATTGTTGAACTAAGGGCAGGCGAATGCAATGTGTGATTTTCTACGGAGGAGGCAAGAGGGGTGGCGGGACACGGCGTCAGTTCGTTGGACGGCGATATGCGCCAACCATGATCTAACAAAGTCTGGCCACTGTTCTGAAGCATCGGCTGACTCTTCCTGGCAGGCTGCGGAAAAAGTCCGTTAACACGCTAAAGACGGCCCAGGGGCTGAAGCCCGGATTGATTCCATGTGCTTTACGCGGCCCTGAAGGGCCGCTTTTCCACGGAAACTTGAGTACTCCGGGTTTTTCCGCAGCCTGCTAGGAAACAATTCGTTGCCGCGGACTCTTAACGCAGATCAGGCCGATGCCCATGAGCAGCGGACCCCAGCGATTCAATGGATACTCGGCTTTCACGGCGGGGATGCCCATCACAACCGGTTTCCGGTGCAGATTAAGGAATGGTTCGACTCCGCACTGTGTTATGTCTGCCATCAGTTCTTGCCAAGTCTGCTCGAACTGGTTCCTCACCTCGACGGCGATCTCTGAGGGCAGGGCGAGATGAATCCGGATGCCCGGATGCTTGCCGTCTGTAAAGAGCGTCGTTGGGGGAATTACTTCGACGGTCGGACGCCAAGGATTTCTCTCTGCCGCTTCGCGCTGGCTCTTGAAATATTCGCTGAAAGTCCTGAAATCGGCGAGCGATTCCGGAGGTGAGGGATGCGGATCCAAACGCCTCCGCTCTTGCAATACAGACTGAGAGCAGAAATCGATACACATGCGAAGCACTTCATGAAGCGGATCCGCTGTGCCTGCGACGTCTGGAGCAAGAGCCAATTCGACGAGGCAGAGACTTTTCGCCTCCCGCGGGCCCCACGCCAGCCGAGTCGAAACCATAGAATCTCAACCTCCTGAATGCCTTAAGTTCCAAACACGCTGATTGTATTCTGGTCAGTTCCTAGCGGGCGAATCCGGCGTTAGCGCCAACTACGCTGGCTTGCCCGTGTGGGGAGCAGTTAGCGCTCGCGATATAACGCCAACTATTGCTGGCGAGTAGGCAGCTGGCTGTCACTTTCAGAAAAGTTCTTCTGGAAAACGCGCCACATGACAAGACCGACAAAATATCCAGTTACAGGCCATATCACTAGATTCACGGCAATGTCCAAAGCGTAGTAGATCACCCCATGCGGAGACGCTGCGTCGCGGTGTAAGTCCGATGCGGTCATTACGACAAACATGAGGCCGCCCCATCCGAGAACCCCCATGCGTAGAACGAAGCTCTTCTTCCCTCTAATTATCCATCGTTGCCAGTGTTCCCGCCGTGCTGGACTGGGTGAGCCAAACAGTGAGCTGAGTTTCATCTAACCCCCAAACAGTCTGCATTTTAATCCGCTGCGAGTGAATGGCGAAACGGAAAATCAGAACTCATTGAGGCCATTCTTGACATTAACAGGCGATAGCACCAATTGACCCGGACGGGCCGTAGTTGGTGATATGGCGATATTACGCCATTCATTGAAGTCCGATGACGCAGCTTTCAGCTGCAAGCGCGGTATGGCATCAGCATCTTCAAACGGATCGGTGCTTCCTGCGGGGGCGGACACGATACTTCTCCACCTTGCCACTGAAGCGGGCGTTGAGGATCGTAAAAGTGCAAATACACTGCGAAGCGCAGAGGTCCTGTCCCTTGCACGCAGTCCATTCGCCGCTGAATCAGAGTTTCGCCGTCCGCAGAGAGCAACCCTTCGTCGTAACCGACTTGCAGGTTGTCGGGATAGTTCCGGTAGCCGGACAACTTCTGTCCGAACTTGCTGAAGTCAAAACGTCCAGTGAGTCCCTCCACCATGGCTTCGATGAGGACCAACTTCCCAAAATGTTCACGCGTGGTTTGGTGATCGCCCGTCACTTGAAACTGTTCGCGCCACATCTCGGCGCTAATGACGGGCCGATAAACCCCGATCACTTTGAGACTTGGTTCCTTCATGCGGCAGAGGATACAACATGGCCAAGTCAACTGTCGCTAACAGGCGATAGCACTAATTGGGGATTTAGTTCGGGTAATGGCCATTCGGCGCTGATTGACCGGTTCGATTAACGCGGCCGGACCGATCCCGGTTGTTCCTGGTGTTGGGCTGTTTGTTTCCCCCAATGATTTCCTTGCCGGTGGATGGGTGGGCTAGGGCAGATGCCTCAGTTGGTGAGGGCTGACAAAACCTTTCGAGGGAGACTCGCTTCGTGAGCGGTTCGAAAAACCCATCCAAATTTGTTGTTTTGTATATGCCTTGACACGTATATGCTATATACGGTATATAAGGAGGGTGGAAGACGTTTTTGAGGTGATTGCGGAGCCGAACCGGCGGGCGATTGTGAGTTTGCTGGGTTCGTCGGAACGTTCGGTGGGAGAGATTGAGCGTCGGCTGGGGATGACACAGCCGACGGTGTCGAAACATCTGCGGGTGCTGCGGGAGGCGGGGTTTGTGGAATCCTCGGTGGACGCGCAGCGGCGACTGTACAGGCTGAGGCGGGAGCCGTTCCAGGAGATGGAGGAGTGGCTGGCGCAGTTCCGGCGATTCTGGTCGGCGCATGTGGATGCTCTGGAACGGCACCTGGAAGGAATGGAGCAGGACGGAACGGAGCAGGCTGGAGTGGATGCGGATCGGATGGATCGAGCGGAACGCCGGTCGAGGGCGATGAAAAAGAAGACAAGGAAAAGACGATGACGGATCGCGAGCGGTACACGCCGGGCGAGGCCAATTTGGCGCAGGTGGAAAAGAGGACGGGACAAAACGGGGAAGAGAAGTGGACGCTGGTTGTGGTGCGGGAGCTGCGGCACACGCGGGAAAAAGTGTGGCGGGCGATTACGGATCCGGCGCATTTGCGGGAGTGGGCTCCCTTCGATGCCGACGGGAACCTGGGCGCGGTTGGAGCGAGGGTGAAGCTGACGACGGTGGGGGCTGCGGCGCTGCGGGTTACCGAGACGACCATCACTCGCGCGGACGAACCCGAGGTGCTGGAATACAAGTGGGGTGATTTTGAGATGCGGTGGGAGCTGGAAGCGATTGCGGGAGGCACGCGGCTGACGCTTTGGACGAATATCGGCCGGGGTTTTATCGCGATGGGGGCGGCGGGGTGGCATATCTGCTTCGATGTTCTGGATCACATGCTGGGTGGAAGTCCGATTGGGCGCATGGTTGGGCCGGAAGCGATGAAGTTCAGCGGGTGGCAGCGGTTGTATGCGGAGTATGCCGAGCAGTTCGGGGTGCAGAAGCGCTGATGGCAAGAAAATCGGGGCTGCGTGCGGGGATTGGAAGTCTTGCATTGTAAGAGGCCGTGAGTTCCTCAAGCGGCGAATCAGGAGAATCGCAAAATCATGAGCCAACCAGCCAAGAAAAATAAAAATGAGTTGTCATCCGAACAACGCAAAGAACTGCTGGGAACGTTGAAGGGGCGTTTCGAGAAGAACATGAAACGCCATAAGGGATTGGAGTGGGCAGCGGTAGCAGCGAGGCTGGAAGCGAATGCGGAGAAACTGTGGCCGGTGGGTGAGATGGAAAGAACGGGTGGGGATCCGGATGTGGTGAGTCAGGACAAAAAGACGGGCGAAATTATTTTTTATGACTGCTCGGAGGAGAGTCCGAAAGGGCGCAGAAGCATTTGTTATGACCGGGAGGCGCTGGAGTCGAGGAAGGAGAATAAACCAAGAGGCAGCGCGGTTGAGATGGCGGCGGCGATGGGGGTTGAGCTTTTGACAGAGGAGCAATATCGAGAGTTGCAGAAGCTGGGAGAGTTCGATACGAAAACGTCGAGCTGGGTGAAGACTCCTGCGGCGGTGAGGGAGCTGGGCGGCGCGTTGTTTTGTGATCGGCGGTTTAATACGGTTTTTGTGTATCACAACGGGGCGGAATCGTACTATGCAGGCCGGGGGTTCCGGGGATGGGTGAGGGTTTAGGGAGAGCGGCCTTAGCGGTTGGAGCGGCCGGCAATAGGAGGGCTGCCGGAGAACACGGGAGAACGATTCATCATGAAAGATGGGACGAAACGGTCGATTGTGCGCTGGATTCACGTAGTGCTGGCGATTCCGATTTTTGGTTATATCTATAGTCCGTTTGAAAAACTTCCAGGGTATGCGCCGGCGACACGGTTTGTCTTTTTTCCTGTGATGGTGCTTTCGGGATTGTGGATGTGGAAGGGGCATGTGGGGCGGCGGCTTTTTGCGAAGAGATCGGCGCTCTAGAGTCCGTCGTGAGCGAGAGATGGAGAACGGGCTCTGGGCGCGGGGGGTGGGATACAATTCTGCTCGTTATGCATGCTGTGGCGAAAGACGCATTGCTGGCGCTGGAGTGTTTCGTGGTGCTGTTTGTGTCGCTGCACAATTGGATTCCGCTGGGAAGGCTGAATGACGTGAAGGGAGTGCGGGCGGAGTTTCCGGGCAGCAAGCTGGTGGTGACTACGCTGATCAACTTCACGCCGTTTGCTGTCGGGCTGGCGGGCACGGTTTATTACTTTCGCCGGGCGTTTCCGGGATGGCTCTTGTGGTGGCTGTGGATCAGCTACGGGCTGGCCGTATATGGCTCGCTGAAGGCGTGGTGGATTCCTTATGTTTTCCGGCGGGATCCGGCGCTGGTGGAGCGTTATCGGGTGATGCACGGGTCGACGCATGCGTTTCTGCCGGAGCACAACGGGATACGGCCGAATACGCTGCATGTGATCTTTGATGTGGTGACGGTGGCGATTTTGATTGTTCTAGGTACGCTTTCGTAGGACCCAGGTGGTCATGCAGCGGTAGTCCTGCACGATGGTGGTTTTTAGCGGGTCGACGAGGACGGCATTCATTTTTTCGCCAAGATCGAGGAGCATTTTTTCGTCGACCAGGAACCATTCGGAACCGTCGGCGAGGAGATAGATGTGGTCGCGCAGACGCTCGAAGGTCATTCCGATGCGGGAACCGAGTCGGCAGAAGAGCAGGCCGCCGGGTTTGAGAACGCGCCATAACTCGGACAACATTTTTGTGAAGTGAGCTTCGTCGCGGGCGAAGTGAAGCACGGAGTTGCAGAGGACGACATCGACAAAGGCGTCGGGAAAGGGCATGTGCTCGATGAGGCCGACCTGGAAATTCTGAGCGGGGAGTCCGGTTTCGAGGGAGGCGGAGAGTTTACGGACGTGGTCGACGGCGTCGGGGTCTTCGTCGAGGGCAAAGATCTCGCAGCCTTGGCGGAGAAGATGGACGAGATTGCGTCCGTAGCCGCAGCCGGCGTCGAGGACGCGCATTTCGTGAGTGATGTTGCCGCGCAGGAGTTGATCGAAGACGTAGATATCGATTTGTCCGAACTGCTCTTGGATGGTTCGGGGCATGTGTTCAGGATAGAGCTTTTGGGGTGGGATTTGGAGTGGGAAGAGTTGAGGAGGGTAGGGGGCCTTCGAATGCGCGCTGCTCGCATCGCGTCACAGCGCGCCGCGCAGGATGACAAGCACAGCAGGCCGGTTGCGCTCCACTCAGGATGACAAAGATTTTTGAATGGGCGGCACGGGCGCGATGCTACTCGCGTTCGGAGAGCTTTTTTACGGCTTTGGCGATTTCGGGGAGCTGGGGGTAGACCGCACAGCATTTCAACCATAAGCGATGATCGATGGCGGGAGCGCCGCTGACCATGGCGCCGGGGGCAACGTCCTGGGGGATGCCGCTCTGGGCGATGGCGATGGCGCCTTCGCCTATTTTTACGTGGCCGCTGACGCCGACTTGTCCGGCGAGGATGGCGTGGTTGCCGACGTCGGTGGTTCCGGCGAGGCCGACCTGGGCGCAGAGAAGCGCGTCGTGTCCGATGGTGCAGCTGTGGCCGATGTGGACCATGTTGTCGATTTTTGCGCCGCGGCCGATGCGCGTTTCTCCAATGCTGGCGCGGTCGATGCAGGCATTGGCCTGAATTTCTGCGTCACTCTCGACGACGACGTTTCCGGATTGAACGATTTTGTGCCAGTGGGCGTTGGGTCCGTTGCCTTCTTCGGTCTTGGCAAAGCCGAAGCCGTCGGAGCCGATGACGGCTCCGTTCTGCAGGAGGACGTTGTCACCGAGATGACAGAATTCGCGAACGATGGCGTGGGCGTGAGCGAAGAAGTTGTGGCCAATGGTGGCTCCGCGATAGATGACGACGTGAGGGAGGATGGTGGCGTGGTCTCCGATGACAACGTCTTGGTCGATGACGACGTAGGGGGCGATGTGGGCGTTTTGTCCGAGTTGAGCGGTGGGATGGATGACGGCGGTGGGATGGATTCCGGGGGCGTATTGGGGCGGGCGGTAGAAAAGTTCGATGGCTTTGGCCCAGGCGAGATAAGGATTCTTGCTGCGAAGCATTCCGGTGGCGAGGGCAGGGAAGGACTCGGAGACGATGACGGCGGAGGCTTTCGTCGTTTTGGCGGCGGCGTTGTATTTGGGATTGGAGACGAAGGTGAGCTGGCCGGCGGCGGCGTGTTCGATGCCGGCGACGCCGGTGATTTCGGTCGAGGGGGAGGCGTTGTCGAGATGGGCGCCGAGGGCGGAGGCGATGTCGGATAGTTTCATGTGGGTCTCGGGGAAATTGTAGCGGAAGACAGGATCAAAGACCTTTTCACCGCCGAGACGCAGAGGGTCGCCGAGAAAAGCTTTAGGGATCTTTCTGAATTACTCCTAGCTCAATGTGGCGGAATGCGTAGAGCTGATGAGAAGTTTTGCGGGGCCTGCGCTTTGCTCGGCTGGACGGACGAATGCGTGCGTCCCAACGGAAAGCTATTGTTCGAAGAGGGTGACTTGGCGCTGGTCGGGTTGGCCGCCTTTGCGGCGGCGGTTGGCGGATCCGATAACGGCTAGAACGGTGACTGAGGTCAGGGCTTCGCGGGGGACGAAGACGCGTTGGGTGTTGGAGCGGAGGTCGGGAGGGTTCATGAGGAATCCTTCGGCGGGATTTTGGGTGAGGTCGTTGGGAAGGATGCCTTCGATGATGTCAGTGTCTTTGAATTTCAGGCGAACCCACAGACCTTCGGTGCGGGGTCGGGTGGTGAAGGTCTTGCGGAGCATGAGGTCGGTGTCGGAGAACTCGCGAACGAAATAGACGGCCTTGATGTCACGGAGATCGATGGCGACGACGTTTCCGGAGGTGTTGAGGAGTTCGAGTTTCCCGTCGACGACGAAGTTAGAGGGGGAGACGTGTCCGCTGACGGAGTCGCGGTCGTGTTTCCGCACGATAACTTTTTTATGAGTCGACGACATGTGCTTTCTAAGAACGTTGCGGTTGCGCAGCTCAATACTGGTTGATCGCACGCTCGGTTGCGGTAGAGTTACGGTTTCGCGGGCAAGAATGCCCGCGCCACACGAATCCACTCCAGTGCTAAGCCATACCGATGCAATTGGATTCTCGCACTTTCTGGGCGAATTCGAACAGGCGGGGGCTAGCCAGTAGCCAAACGGTAAACCTTGTGTTATTTTCTGTAGCTTGCCGGAATCGGGAAAATGGGATATAAGTCTAATGTCTAGAGAGAGTTAGATTCCGTTGTCCGGCAGCTCGCCGTGAAGCGGGCAGTTTCCCTGTGGAAAACTTGTGAAAAACGCCCCGGCCGCGCCCAGCAGGGCCACCGAACGGCGACTAGGAAGGCATGGCCGATTACATATACACGCTGGAGACCCGGCTCAGCCCGGACCAACAAAAAGCAGTCACTGTTGTCCTAGACGCCGCCAAGGCGGCGGGGATGAATCTGTATCTAACGGGCGGAGCCATCCGCGACATTATCACGGGCTTTCCCATCCGCGATCTTGATTTTACGGTTCAAGGAAACGCGCTCAAACTACAGAAAGATCTGGAACGCGCAGGAGCGGTGATCGGGGATTCCGATTCGGAGACCAAGACGCTGCTGGCGACGCTGCCGGGCGGAGTGCGCGCCGAGATTGCGATGGCACGGTCGGAGCGGTATGACAAACCGGGGAAAGCTCCGGTGATGGCGCCGGCGACGATTATTGAGGACTTGCGGCGGCGGGATTTTACGGTGAACGCGATGGCCCTGTCGATGAACGAGGGGTCGCGCGGGCTGCTGATGGATCCGTTTAATGGCGCGGCGGATATTGAAGCAAAAGTGATAAGGGTGCTGCACAATTACGCGTTTCTGGAAGAGCCGTCGCGGATGATCCGGGCGACGCGGTTCACGACGCGGTTTCACTGGCCGCTGGAAGAGCGGACGCAGGCGCGCTTCGAGTCGGGAAAAGAAAATAATTACATCGAGTACATCCGCAACGACAGAATCGGATATGAGATCGAGCAGATCGCGTATGAAGATGACGCGCTGGGTGTGCTGAAGGCGTATGAAAAAGAAGGCTGGCTGAAGGTACTGAATCCGCACTGGAGCACGGCCAAGGTGGATACGGCGGGCCTGGGCGCGTTGATGAAGACGCGACAGCAAATGAACGATCTGGGGTATGCGCCGGATGTGGCGCCGGCGGTGATGTATTTTCTGACCGAGCGTCTGGGAGACAAGGATATTGCCGATTTGCGGAAGGCAATTCCGCGCAAAGACCTGGTGGCGGCGTGGAAGGATCTGGAAGACAACGCGCAAAGCCTGGCGAAACGGTTGACGGGTAAGGAAGCGGCGACTCCGTCGCGAACGTGGCAGTTGTTGTCGTCGGCGCGTCCGGAGATGATTTTGTTTCTGGCGATTCGGGCGCGGCAGCAGGCGGTGGCGGAGAAGATCAAGAATTTCTTTACGAAGTGGCGGCAGGTGCAGCAGAAGATTCCGTTGCCGGAGATGACGGAACTGCATATCACGCCGCAAATGCCGGAGTATCCGAAGATTGCGAATGACGTGTTCTTGCTGCTGTTGGATGGCAAGCTGCGGTCGCGGACGGAGACGCTGAAATATCTGAAGCCGTTGGCGCCGCCGCCACCACCACCGCCTCCGCCACCTCCGGCGAAGCGTGGGAAAGCGGCAAAAGCGGCTGCAGCGGCGGCCGCAGCGGCGGCTGCCGAGGCGGCGGCAAAGGCTCCGGTAAAAGGAAAGGGCAAGAAAGGTAAGGCTGCCGAGGTTGCGGCGGCGGCTCCGGTGGCGGCGGCGGTTGCGAAAGGGGCGGCTGCAAAAGGGCCGGCTGCGGGGAAACCGGCTGTGGCTGCGAAGACTTTGGCGGCGGGTAAGGTGGCGGCGGCTCCTGCTAAGGCGGCAGATACTACTATTAAGAAAGATACGAAAGAAGAGAAGGGCGCGAAAACTGCGCCTTCTAAACAGAAGCCGGCGAAACCGCATGCTGCCAAGCATCAGCCTGCCAAGGCGACGAAAGCGGCGGGTAAGAGCGGGGCGAAAGCCAAGAAAAAGTAGGGAAGGCGGTTTGGTTCGGCGTAAAGGCCGACAACACCAGCCGTCAGCCATCAGGTAAGGCGTGGCCACGCTTGAAATTGGGGTATAATGGGCTATGCGGCGCTGGGTGACTAGAGCGGCGTTTGGCTTGGTTGTGCTGGCATTGCCGGTTTGGGCGCAGCATGGTGGTGGGCATTCGGGCGGCGGAGCCGGCGGGCATTCTTCTGCTGGATCGTTCGGATCGGTTCACTCTTCGGGTGGTTCCTTCCATTCTTCGGGTTCTTCTTTTTCCGGTTATTCTCACTCTGGTTCGTTGCATTCTTCGGGGGCGTACCGCGGCGTCGGTTCTGCGCACGGCACGAATTTCCGCTTGCGCGGAAGAGGTCCGTATCGTAACGATCGAGGATATTACGGGCGCAGATATTACCCGTACGGGTACTACTATCCTTATTTGTGGGATTACGGGTATGACGGACTGGATGACTCGGCGGATTATCAGGATGGGAATCAGACGCAGGATGTTTATGCAAATGCTGCGCCGCAAGTGCCGTATCGCGAAGACAGCGGGCTGCAGCGCGACGTACAGAATTTGAGTGGGAAGATTGACCGGTTGCAGGCGGATGTTGAGGCGCGCAATCGTCCGAAGAGCGAAGAGCCCGAGACGGCGCTGGTTTTTCAAGATAAGCATGTGGAAGAAGTACGGAATTATGCGATTTCCGGTGGGACGCTGTGGGTGTTGAACGATAAGGCGGCGAAGAAAATTCCGCTGGCGCAGTTGGATATTCCGGCGACAGAAAAGATGAATGACGATCGCGGCGTAGATTTTCAAGTGCCGCGGTAGGGCACGTTTTTCCAAATCTTAAAGTTGCAGCTTTTGAATCCCTTCGGTCGCTGTCTAACCCATACAATTCTTGTGGCGCTTCGTTGATGCGGAGCAGCGTTCGCGGGCGAGATGATCTTTGTGGTTCCGCGAGATAATCTTGCTTATGCTCAAACCTTGCTGGATCAAAAGCTTCTTGTCTGTCGTGTTGGTGGCTGCGGCTGCGGTGGGGCAAACGTCGTCTGCGGCTTTGCCGCACGATGCAGGGGTTGCGGTGGGTCCGCAGTATGACACGAGCCACGTGTATGTTGCGGCGGGCGACTTTGATGCTTTCGTCAACAGTTTTATCGCGACGTTTGGAGGAAAAGCGTCGAAGAGAATTGTGGCGAACGTGACGCCGGTGACGAGCAGTACGCAAAGCCAGTACGTGTCAACGCCGGTGGGGGCTTTGTCGATCTTTGCCTATCAAACGCCGGTGCCGTTTCCGTTTGGACTGGAGCGCACGGGTTATCTGGTAACGGATATGGAACGGGCGACGGCTGAGGCGCGAGGGGCGGGCGCGGAGGTTGTGGTTGAACCGTTTCAAGATCCGATTGGGATGGATGCGATTGTGCAGTGGCCGGGCGGGGTGAAGATGCAGCTGTACTGGCATTTCAAGGCGTCGACGAGTCCGCCGCTGGAAACGGTTCCTGATAATCGCGTTTATGTATCGAAGGATGGTGCTGATTCGTTCGTTCATTCTTTTGTGAGATTCGCGCATGGGGTGGTGGAAGAAGATAACAAGCGTGCGGACGCGGCAGAGATCGGGCGGGCGGGGGCGAGTTACCGGAGGATCGGGATACGGTCGCTTTTTGGGAACATGCAGGTGATGGTGACGGATGGACATCTGCAGTATCCATTTGGATACGAGACGACGGGATACGAGGTGAAGGATCTGGGAACGACGCTGGAAAAGGCGAAAGGAGCGGGAGTGAAGATATTGGCGGGTCCTTTTGCGGCGAAAGACCGGAAGACGGCGATGGTGGAATTTCCGGGTGGGTACATTGCGGAGATTCATAGCGTGGTGGAGGGAACGAAGTAGGGCCGCGAGGCGACTCGTGGGATACGAGCGGGATTGCACCACTTTCAGGCGTTGCACGAATTTTTCCAGCCGTTAGAATGAAGCGAATCCCGTTTATCGAGTTGTGCCGACTGACGCGCTTTTCTGCGTGCGAAGAAAGTCCAAGGCTTCAACCACGGAGGGCACGAAGTGGAGATTGTTTTGAATATGAGGATGTCTTGCGTGTGGCCTCAGCGGCTAAAGCCGCTTGTGTAGCGCGTACTACCGGCATGGCTGGAGCCATGCCCTTTCAAGAGACGATTGAGCGGATTCTGACGGCTGTGCTGGTCCAAGTTAATTACTAAGAGTTGTCTTAAGGCTAACGATTGTCGATGAGCAAAAATCAGTTCGTACATTTACATCTGCATAGCGATTACTCGATGCTCGATGGCGCCTGCGACGTCGAGAAACTGGTGGAGCGGGTGCACGAGCTGGGGATGCCGGCGGTCGCGATGACCGATCACGGCAATATTTTTGGCGCGGTGCATTTTGTGAATGCGGCGAACAAGGTAGGCGTGAAGCCGATTGTGGGATGTGAATTGTACATCTGCAAGAAGGATGATCACGTTATTTCGCGGACGCCTCCGGACGGCGATACGTATAACCATCTTCTGGTGCTGGCGGAGAATGAAGAAGGCTACCGCAATCTGGTGAAGATAACGTCGGAGGCGTCGCTGCACGGGTTTTATTACAAGCCGCGGGTGAGCAAGAAATTTCTGGCGGAGCATTCGAAGGGACTGATTGGGCTTTCCGGCTGCTTGAAGGGTGAAGTGGCGGAGCGGTTGACGGAAGGGAACTACGAGGCAGCGCGAACGGCGGCGGGATTCTACCGCGATCTTTTTGGGAAAGATAATTTTTTTCTTGAGATTCAGGATCAGGGATTGGAGCAGGAACACAGGATCCGGACAGGATTGTTTCAACTGGAAAAAGAGATTGGGCTGCCGATGGTGGCGACCAACGACAGTCACTATCTATGCGAGGACGATGCCCATGCGCAGGATGTGATGCTGTGCATCCAGACGGGGAAGTCGATTCAAGAGACGAACCGGATGAAGTTCGAAGGGACGCAGTTTTTCGTCAAGAATGGCGACGAGATGCTGCGAGTTTTTGGCGATGCGCCCCAGGTGATCTCGCGCACGCTTGATATTGCGGAGCGCTGCAACCTGAAACTGGAGAAAATTCCGAGCCCGTTCCCGCACTTTGATGTTCCTGACGGATTTACTACGGACAGTTATTTCGAGCACATCACGCGGCAGGGATTTGCGCGGCGGATGGAAGCGCTGAGGAACCTGTCGGCAGGCGGGAAGTTGAAGCATTCGCTGGCGGATTATGAGCAGAGGCTGGCGCGGGAGATTGCGATCATTCAGCAGATGAAGTTCCCAGGATATTTTCTGATTGTCTGGGACTTTATACGGTACGCGCGGGAGAAGGGAATTCCGGTGGGACCGGGGCGTGGATCGGCGGCGGGCGCGCTGGTGGCGTATTCGCTGGGGATTACGGATATCGACCCGCTGCAGCATGAGCTTCTGTTTGAGCGATTTCTGAATCCCGAGCGAATTTCGATGCCGGATATCGACATTGATTTCTGCATGAACCGGCGTGGGGAAGTGATCGAGTACGTGACGCACAAGTACGGGCGCGACAACGTGGCGCAGATTATTACGTTTGGGACGATGGCGGCGAAAGCGGCGATCAAGGATGTGGGCCGCGCGATGGATATGCCGTATAGCGATGTGGATCGCATCGCGAAGATGGTTCCGACGACTCTCAACATCAAACTCGCTGATGCGCTGACGGAGTCAGTGGCGTTGCAGGAGGCTTATCAGAAAGATCCACAAGTGAAGCAGTTGATGGACACGGCGCTGAAGCTGGAAGGGCTGGTGCGGAATTCGGGAGTGCATGCAGCGGGGGTGGTGATCTCGCCGCGTCCTCTGACGGATTTGGTGCCGCTGCATCGCACGAAAAACGACGAAATTGTGACGGCATTTGACATGGTGGCCATCGAAAAGATGGGGCTGCTGAAGATGGACTTTCTCGGCCTGACGACGCTGACCATTCTGGATGACACGCTGAAGCTGCTGAAACAGAAGGGGACGATTTTAAACCTGGAGGATGTCCCGCTCGACGATCGGGAGACGTACGAGAAGGTGTTTCATCGGGGATTGACGTCGGGAGTGTTCCAGTTTGAATCGTCGGGGATGCGGGATGTGCTGCGGCGGTACCAGCCGAATTCGATTGAAGATCTGACCGCGCTGAATGCGCTGTATCGTCCGGGGCCGATTCAGGGCGGGATGATCGACGACTTCATCGAGCGCAAGCATGGACGGCGGAAGATTGAATACGACTTGCCGGAGTTGAAGGAAGTTCTGCAGGAGACGCTGGGCGTCTTCGTGTATCAGGAACAGGTGATGCAGACGGCGAATAAGATTGCCGGGTATTCGCTGGGCGACGCCGATCTGTTGCGGCGGGCCATGGGAAAGAAGAAGGCCGAAGAGATGGCGGCGCAACGCGAGCGCTTTGTGCAGGGGGCGACGAAGAATGGTTTTCCGGCCAAGAAAATCGAGAAAATTTTTGATTTGATGGCGCAGTTTGCGGGGTACGGCTTCAACAAATCGCACTCGGCGGCGTATGCGCTGCTGGCGTATCACACGGCGTATTTGAAGACGCATCATCCGGTGGATTTTATGGCGGCGCTGCTGACTTCGATCACGGGCGACACGGATAGCGTGGTGAAGTACATCAACGAGTGCCGGGAGATGGGGATTGCGGTTGAGCCTCCTGATATCAACGTGAGCGACGCGAATTTCACGCCGCATGGTCCGGCGATTCGGTTTGGGCTGGCGGCGGTGAAGAATGTGGGCGGGAACGCGATCGAGTCGATTGTGGCGGCGCGGAAGAAGCTGGGACGGGAGTTCAAGTCGTTCTATGAATTCTGCGAAGAAGTGGATTTACGGCTCTTGAACAAGCGAGTGCTGGAGTCGCTGATCAAGAGCGGAGCGATGGACTGTTTTGGACGGCGGGCGCAGTTGATGCAGGCCCTGGATACGGCAATCGAACAGGCGCAAAAAGCGCAGCGGGACGCGGAGTCGGGACAGCACGGTTTGTTTGGCGTGTTTGCGGAGGAGACGGCGCAGGAGGCGAATGCGGCGCTTCCGAATGCTCCGGATTGGGACGAGCATACGCGGCTGGCGGCGGAGAAAGAGATTCTCGGATTTTTTATTACCGGGCATCCGATGGACAAGTACAAAGAGAAGCTGGCCGATTTGCATACCTTGTCGACGGAAGATATTGCGGCGATGAAGAAATCGACGGCGAAGGACGAGAACATCAGCATTGCGGGATTGATTTCGGGATTGCGCGTGGCGAAGTCGAGGCGCGGGGAGCTTTGGGCGCAAGCGGCGCTCGAGGATATGTCGGGGAAGGTGGAATTGCTGGTGTTTCCGGAGGCGTATCGCAAGTTAGCCGAGAAGGTGAAGCTGGAAGTGCCTGTTTTGATTCGCGGGGGAGTGCGGATTGAAGAGGGGGCGAATCCGAAGATTACAGCGAACGAGATTATTCCGCTGGATGAAGCGCGAGTGCCGTTGCCGAAGGCGTTGCGGATTCGGATTCCTCTGGGAAGCGCGACGGACAGTACGGTGGAAGCGCTGCACGCCCTATTCAACGAGCGCAAGGGCGAAGCCAAAGTGCTGTTTGACGTGGAGCGCGAAGGCGATTTCATGGTGGTGATGGAAGCCGAAGGCTATAATGTGATGCCGGACCGCAACTTTCTGGGACGCGTGGAAGAGCTGTGCGGACGCGGCAGCGTGCGCGTGATTGGCTGATGATTCGTCGGCGCGGGGCGAATGCGAATATGAGTGGGGACGATGCGAAAAGCGAAAGTAAAGAAGGCGGGGCCGGTCGAGGTGAACGGGAACGCTCCGTTGGCGGTTGACGGAACGGACTTTATGCTTTCGATCGTGGAAGCGCATCATACGCGAAAGAATGGAAACGTCATAAAAATGGATTCTGGATTGAAGGCGCAGCAGGAGCTGGCGAAGATCGAGGAGCAGATCACGCGGCTGGAGGCGGTTGAAGGACAGAACACGGATGCGCTGCGGCAGGTCCAGCAACTGCACGACCGGGTGAACGATTTGCGGCGGGAGATTTCGTCGCATTTGAATGCGTGGGAGCGGACGGAGCTGGCGCGGCATCCGCAGCGTCCGTACACGCTGGATTACGTGGAGCGAATTTTTACCGACTGGAGTGAAATACACGGAGACCGCGGGTTTCGAGACGATCCGGCGATTGTTTGCGGGATGGCGAGGTTTCACGGCGAAGAAGTTGTGATCGTCGGGCAGCAGAAGGCGCGGGATGCGAAGCAGCGGGTGTACCGGAATTTTGGGATGCCGCATCCGGAAGGGTATCGGAAAGCGCTGCGGGTGATGAAGATCGCGGAGAAATTCAAGCGTCCTATTTTTACGTTTGTGGACACGGATGGAGCTTATCCGGGACTGCACGCGGAAGAGCGGGGACAGGGCGAGGCGATTGCGCGCAATCTGCTGGAGATGGCGCGGCTGGAAGTTCCGATTGTGACGACGGTGATTGGCGTGGGAGGAAGTGGCGGGGCGCTGGCGATCGCGGTGGCGGATCGCGTGCTGATGCTGGAGAACTCGGTGTATTCGGTGATCTCGCCGGAAGGCTGCGCATCGATTATGTGGCGCGATGCGACGAAGAAAGATCTGGCGGCTGAGGCGATGAAGATCACGGCATCCGATTTAAACGAATTGGGATGCATTGATGGGATTATTCGGGAGCCGGCGGGTGGCGCGCACGCCGATCATGCGCAGGCGGCGGAGTTGCTGGATGGGGCGCTGCAGCAACATCTGGGCGCGATCAAGAACGTGCCGATTCAGGATCTGCTGGAGACGCGGTATCAGAAGTTCCGCAATATGGCGCAGTTTTTCCAGGTGGAAGCGTAAGAACTGGTTTCTTCTGCGGTGCTGGTTCTCTGGCGCCGGTGGCATACGACCCTGGAACATTTCAACTGACATGGATGGTGGTATTGAACTGCGGATCCCTAGCTCCGCTCGGGATGACAAATCTTTGAGTTTTGGTGGCCGGGGACTCCATCGACGGATCTTACAAAGCAGTTTAGAGGATGGGCAGGTGCAGGCAAGGCTGCACTAGGAAATCGAGGGCGTTGATCTTGCCCACAGCCTCTTCTACATGGGAGGCCTTACATTCCTCGAGCGTAATCAGGAAGGGCAGGTGGGACTTGGGGCAGCCGGGTTTTTGCACGACCGCGTCGATGTTGATGCCGGATTGGGCGAGGATGGTGGCGAGGCTGGCGATGATGCCGGGGCGGTCTTTTACCAGGAAACGCAGATAGTGTTTGGCGCTGAAATCGTTGGTGACGGACGGGTTTTTTTCGATGGGCTGGCCGGCGTAACTGCATTCGCCGCGACGGGCGCGGGCGATCCCAAGGATGTCGGAGACGATTGCGACGGCGGTGGGATGGCCACCGGCGCCGTGTCCGCCGAAGACGGTTTCGCCGCCGTACTTGCCGGTTGCGATCAGCATGTTCTTGCTGCCTTCGACGCGCGCGAGCGGAGAAGAGAGTTCCACGAGAGCGGGTTGGACGGCGGCGAAGATTTCGTCTTTTTTGCGCGTGTCGTTTTTTGATGCGTCGTTTTTCGGGGCATCGTTTCCTGGGGAATCGGCGGATCCGCCTAGCGATGTCTGATTCAGTTCGGCCCAGGAAATCTGGCGGATGGTGCAGCCGAGTTGGTTGGCGTATTCAAAATCGACGGCGTCGATGGCGGAGATTGATCGAGCCAGGATGCTGGTGGGGGCGACATAGCAGTGCAGGCCCACGCGGGCCAGGATGGCTAGCTTGGCGCGAGCGTCGAGGCCCTCGACGTCTTCGGTGGGATCGGCTTCGGCGAAGCCGAGTTTCTGGGCTTCGCGCAGGGCGGTGGCGAAGGGAACGCCGTTGGCCTCGATCTGGCTGAGGATGTAGTTGCAGGTTCCGTTGAGAATGCCCTGGATCTTGAAGAGTTCGTCGCCGGCCAAGCCCTCGTGGAGGCCGGAGATGACGGGGACACCGCCGGCGACGGAGGCTCCGAATTGAATCTGCTGGTTTTTCTGGGCGGCGAGGGCGGTTAGCTCGGGGCCGTGCTGCGCGATCAGTTGTTTGTTGGCGGTGACGACGGATTTGCCGGCGGCGAGGGCGCGGCGAATCCAATCGCCGGAGGGCTGAAGTCCGCCCATGACCTCGACGACGATTTCGGCATCGGAGGCGAGGACTTCGTCGATGTTCTCGGTCCAACGGACGCCGGCGGGAAGCCAGTCGACTTTTTTTCGTTCGACATTGCGATTGAGCACGTGGGTCAGGCGCAGGTGGGCGTTGGATCGCTCGCAGAGAATTTTCGCCACCGAGCTGCCGACCGTTCCGAAGCCGAGGAGCGCAACTTTGCAGGTGGTTGCGTCGTGGACCGCGCGGTTGCCGGGAGAATCTGGTGTCGAAGGACCTGTCATCGTCCTATTATCGCCGAACGGGAAGGATGGAGGGCAACGGATTCAATCATCGTCGGTCGCCGGTCTTTCGATAGGTGTTGGTGTTGGTAAGCGGATGAGGCGGCGGGATGCGGCGAGTGGGTTGGCGGAGTGGTCTGAGGGAGGGGCGTATAATGGTGAGTTTTCTTCTTCTTCGGAGTTTGCGGGTGACGGGGTCGCCCGGCTCGTAGATTTGAGGGTTCCGACCAGAAAGGCACAAGGGAATGGCCACAATCGATGTCGTGCCCCACGAAGCGCACGGACAACTGGGGCAAAAGCGTGTTGTTAACGATATGAGTATTCAGGTTGCGACCGTGAACGGGTCCGGGTCGCAGAGTTCGAATACGGTTTTACTGCGCAGCATCTTCCAGATGGGTGTGCCGATCTCGGGCAAGAATCTTTTTCCGTCCAACATCGCGGGACTGCCGACGTGGTACACGATCCGTGCCAATCACGAAGGGTATATTGCGCGCAAAAAAGAGATCGATCTGCTGATCGCGATGAATGCGGAGACGGCGCAGGACGACGTCAAGACGCTGGCAGCGGGCGCGGCGGTGCTTTATGACGAGCCGCTGGCGCTGGATAAGGTGCGCGACGATCTGATTTATTACGCGGTGCCGTATGACAAGCTGGCAGCGACTGTGGGCGCGGAGGCGAAGCTACGCAAGCTGATCAAGAACATGATCTACGTGGGCGTAGCGGCGCAGTTGCTGGAGATTGATTACGCCGAGGTAGAGAAGGCGATCCGAAAGCAATTTGCGACGAAGGCGAAAGCGGCGGCGCTGAACCTGGCGGCAGCGAAGGCGGGTCACGATTACGCAGTGGCGAATCTGAAGAAGCGCGATCCGTTTTATATCGAGCGGATGAATAAGACGGCGGGGAAAATTATTGTCGATGGAAATTCCGCGGCGGCGATGGGGTGCATGTTCGCGGGGTGCACGGTGGTGACGTGGTATCCGATTACGCCGTCGTCGTCGCTGGTGGAGACGATGATCGATTACATGAAGGAGCACCGGATTGGGCCGGATGGCAAGGCGACGTTTGCGATCGTGCAGGCTGAGGATGAACTGGCGGCGGTGGGCATGGTGATTGGAGCGGCGTGGGCGGGAGCGCGGTCGATGACGGCGACGGCGGGTCCGGGGATCTCGCTGATGGCGGAGTTTACGGGGCTGGCGTATTACGCGGAGATTCCGGCGGTGATCTGGGATATCCAGCGGGTGGGGCCGTCGACGGGATTGCCGACGCGGACTTCGCAGGGGGATCTGCTTTCGACGGCATTTCTGAGTCACGGCGATACGAAGCACATCATGCTGTTTCCGAATTCGGTGAGCGAGTGTTTCACGATGGCGCAGGACGCGTTTGATTTGGCCGAGCGCTTTCAAACTCCAGTGTTCGTGATGTCGGATCTTGATCTGGGAATGAACAACTGGATGTCGGATCCGTTCGAGTATCCGGAGAAGCCGATTGACCGCGGGAAGGTGCTGACGCTGGCCGATCTGGAAAAGGCGGGAACGTTCGCGCGGTATAAAGATGTGGATGGCGATGGCATCGGGTACCGGACTTTGCCGGGGACGGAGCATCCGGCGGCGGCATATTTTGCGCGGGGCAGCGGGCACAACGAGAAGGCGCAATACAGCGAGCGTCCGGATGATTTCGAACGCAATATGGAACGGATCAACAAGAAGTTCGAGACGGCGCGGTCGTTTGTTCCGCGTCCGGAGTTACAAGGGAGCGGGAAGTCGAAGATCGGGATACTAGCTTTTGGTACGACGCACTGGGCGATTATCGAGGCCCGCGACCAGTTGGCGAAGGAATACAAGGTGGAGACGGATTACTTGCGAGTGCGGGCGTATCCGTTTACGCGCGAGATTCATGAGTTTATTGAGCGGCATGAGCGGGTGTATGTGGTCGAACAAAACCGCGACGGGCAGATGGCGATGCTGCTGAAGTTGGATATCAAGCCGGAGTTGACGCCGCGTTTGCGGTCGATCTGCCACATTCACGGATTGCCGATTGATGCGCGGTCGGTGACGGACGAGTTGATGATGATGGAGGGCAAATAAGATGGGGACGACGACGAATACGCCGACAGCGGCGCCCGCTCCGAAGACGAATCGCATTGGACTGCAGGTGATCGACTACCGCGGCGGGAAGACGACGCTGTGCGCGGGATGTGGACATAACGCGATTTCGGAACGAATCATTGATGCGATGTATGAGATGGGCGTGAAGCCGGAGCGGGTGGCGAAATTCAGCGGGATTGGATGCTCGTCGAAGAGTCCGGCATACTTCATGAACCGGTCGCATAGCTTCAACTCAGTGCATGGGCGCATGCCGTCGGTGGCGACGGGAGCGATGTTGGCGAACAAGAACCTGATTGCGCTTGGCGTTACGGGCGATGGCGACACGGTTTCGATTGGCGCGGGGCAGTTCATTCACTTGATGCGGCGCAATCTGCCGATTATTTACATCATCGAAGACAACGGGTGCTACGGGCTGACGAAAGGGCAGTTCTCGGCGACGGCCGATCTGGGTTCGACGTTGAAGAGCGGCGTGGTGAACGATCTGCCTCCGGTGGACACGTGTGCGATGGCGATTCAACTGGGAGCAACGTTTGTGGGGCGGTCGTTTTCGGGCGACAAGCGCCAGTTGCATACGATGCTGAAGGCGGCGATTGCGCACAACGGAACGGTGATGCTCGACGTGGTGTCGCCTTGTGTGACGTTTAACGATCATGAGGGCTCGACGAAATCGTATAAATATATGCAGGCGCATGAAGAGCCGCTGCATGAGGTGAGTTTTGTGCCGTCGTTCGAGGAGATCAATGTGGATTACGATCCGGGGACGACGTTTGAAGTGACGATGCATGATGGGTCGAGCTTGCGGCTGAGGAAGCTGGAGCAGGAGTACGATCCGACGGACAAGATTCATGCGGTGCAACGGCTGATGGAGTCGCATGCGAAGGGCGAGGTGTTGACGGGGGTGTTCTATATCAACGCGAAGGCTCCGAGTTTTATCGACATGCTGAATGTGACGGATCAGCCGCTGGCGACGTTGCCGGAATCGGCGACACGGCCGGGGCGGGAAGTGCTGGCGAAGTGCATGGAAGAGTTAATGTAGTTCGCTGATTTTGGAGTGGAGAATTGAGCCGGCCTCTTTTGGGGCCGGCTCAAATGGTTTAGGGGCAAGTGGAGGGATGCGGTGGCTACGCGCCCGTCCTTACAGGTGCACGGGGCGGAGCCCGGTCACCACACTTACATGGTTAGGACTACGCGGAAGCGGGCTTTACCGGTGATCATCTGTTCATAGGCTTCGGCGGCTTTTTCTAACGGGTACTTCTCGATCATGGGACGGACCCCGGAGAGGGCACTGAAGTTCAAGGTGTCTTCGGAGTCCATGGCGGTTCCGGATGCCCATCCCGCGAGGGCTTTGCTGCCCATGATCAATTGAAAGGGAGTGATGGCGATTGGGTCGCCGCTGGCGCCGACGACGATGAGTTTGCCCCGGGCCGAGAGGCCGTTGAAAACGGCGGACATGGATTTGGAGTCGGGCGCGGTGGCGAGAATGATGTTGGCGCCTCCGAATTTCTGCAATTCTGCGGCGGGATCGACGGCAGAGGTGTCGATGTAATGAGCGGCTCCGAGTTTGCGGGCGAGAGGTTCTTTGTCTTTGCCGCGTCCGATGGCGAAGGTGCGAAAGCCCATCTGGCGGGCGTATTGGATGCCGAGATGGCCGAGTCCGCCGATGCCTTGCACGGCGACCAAATCGCCGGGGCGCGCACCGGAGTTGCGCAGGGCGTTGAAGACGGTGATGCCGGCACAGAGTAGAGGCGCGGCCTCGGGGGCGGGAAGTTCCTCGGGAATCGCGGCCACGGCTTCGGCGGGGGAGATCATGTATTCGGCGTAGCCGCCGTCGTGAGTGATGGCCGTAATTTTTTCATTCTTACAATTGATGAAATCGCCGTGACGGCAGGGGATGCAGGTAAAGTCGTGTCCGCCATGCCAGCCGACGCCGACGCGCTGACCGGGCTTCCATGTGGTAACGTCGGCGCCGACGGCGTCGATGCGTCCGGCGATTTCGTGGCCGGGAACGCGAGGATATTGGAGGCCGGGCCAGAGACCTTCTTTGACGAGGGCATCGCTGTGGCAGATCCCGCAGGCTTCGACTTTGACGCGGACCTGGTTGCGTCCGGGTTGGGGAATGTCTCGTTCGACGAGTTCGAAATTGCCGCCGGGCTTGGAAATTTGGATGGCTTTCATTTTTGGCATGATGGTTTCCTCATTTCTGTTGAGTGATGCAGTGGGAATGGTAAAGATGGCAATCCAGCGATAGATCAGAAAACGAAAGAACAGAAAAATAGATGTTCCTGGGACGAGTAACGACTCAGTGATTGCGGAACGTGGAGGGATTTGGCGGGCGAGGACGCCCGTCGCTGGATCTTGTCTTTCTTTCTCGGAGTGCGGCGCTTAGCCGGTTTTTTTAAATTCGCCTTCGAAGGAATGTTCGGGGCTTTGACCGGGCTCGGGGAAATCGCTGTCAGCGCCATTCTGCAATGGGTCGGGACTTCGATGTCCGAGTTGACCGTTCATGGAATTGTTGCCGGATTGGCCGGGATCGTCGGGTTCCTGGGAACCTTTGCTGCGATCGGCATCGTTCTTGAGGTGGTCGCTGACACTTTTCGGCATAGGGCGTTTCGATCCTTGTGTTGGTGATCAGATGCGAAATCAGGGTACGCCGAAAGGAGTGGGCGGGCAATACAGTGATTTTTCAATGACTTGGATGTTGTTGTAATGGCTACGATAGGTAAATTTAATAGTCGTTTAACACGGTCTTGAATCTAAAATAAAACATGCCTAGTAAAAACAGGAGACACTACCTTTTTGCCAGCGACTTCGACCAGACGTTGACCTTTAACGATACGGGTTACGTTTTGAGCGAGATGCTGGGCATTTCTGTGGAAGAGTTCGAGCGCAAGGCCAAAGGGATGGCGAAGCTGAACCTGGTTCAGCAGGGCGCGGAACTATCTTATCTTCTGCTGCACGATCCTGAGTTTCATTCGCGGGTGCGGCGGGACGACCTGGTCGAGGCGGGAAAACGGATCCGCCTGAAGGACAATATCAAGCAGGTCTATGAGATTCTCGACCGGAAGATCGAGGGATTTCATTTTGATTTTTATGTGATTTCGGCTTCGCCGGTCGAGGTGATCCAATCGGCGCTGGAAGGGATTGTTCCCGCCGATCATATCTTTGGCACGGAATTTAATTACAAAGCTTCGGGCGAGATCGATTGCCTGGTGCGAGCGACGGCAGGGTACGGAAAGGTGTGGCGGCTGGATCAACTGGAAGAACAGTTGGGGATTCCTTCGGACCATGTCGTGTATGTGGGCGACGGGAGTTCGGACATTCACGTGATGCTGCAGGTGAACCGGAGGGATGGATTCACGATCGCGGTTTCGGAATCGAAACTGGTGGCGCAGATCGCGAAGCGGACGGTGCTGAGCGACAATGCACTGCCGACGCTGGTTCCGATTCTGGAAGATATTGCGGGATGGCAGCGTTCGCAGATCCGGCAGTTGTTCGATTCGTACGGGTTTCTGATTCAGGGTTGGGATCGAGTGCAGACGGATTGGGTGACGCTTCGTCCGAGCGCTGGGGCGGATAAGGCGACGGCGGTAGAAGCCCACTAAGGGGATTCCGATTCCTGAAACGAGGCCTTGTTGTTTTGTTGATGGGCGGCGATCTGTGCGCAATCGCGGACGGCGGCTTCCGGTGCAAATTCTCTTCCATCATTCTCTGCAACCGAAGAACCTTCTAGTCATCTGATGTAGCTGGTGATGTGGCTGGGGCGATGCTGTTTGCCCGGAAAGTGCTACCCTTCTGAAGCTGTGGTGGGAATCCCAGGGTTGTGAATTGCGGGGGTGAAATTATGCGGACGGCTCGAACTGGCTGCGTTGTCGCTCGCTGTTGGAAGGGCTGCCGATGAAATCGCAGTGTCTGCCGTTCCAGCAAATTCCGCACAGCACGCGCCTGTTCCTAGACTATCTGTCTTACACACCTGCCGTTCGCGGGATGTATCCGCGCTCTCCGATATTTTCTGAATGGGTTCGAGAGGAGGGTGGACAGGTGTGTTATGACGAGGTGCGGCGGGCGAAGGTCAGTGAGATTCTGGAGCGGCAGAATCGAGGGTGGGGCGCGTCGGCGAAGACGGTGGCCAACATTGAGCGGTTGCGGCGGGGAGCGCTGACGGCGGTCACGGGACAGCAGGTTGGGTTGTTTGGTGGGCCGTTGTTTTCGATTTTCAAGGCGTTGACGGCGGTGAAACTAGCGGAAGAAGCGACGGCGGCGGGAGTGGAGTGCGTTCCTGTTTTCTGGCTGGCGACTGAGGATCATGATCTGGCCGAAGTGAACCACATCGCGCTGCCAGCGGAGCAGGGGGAGCTGGAGCGCCTGACGGCGGAAGCGAACGCCTTTGATGGCCAGGCGGTGGCTGACGCGCCGGTGGGTCGAGTGAAGTTTGGTCCGGAGATGGATGCCGTGGTGGAACGCGCGGCGGCGTTGCTGGGAGATTCGGAGGTGGCGGCGTGGCTGCGGGAGGCGTATCGTCCGGGGGAATCGCTGGGCAGTGCGTTTGGGCTATTGTTTGCGAAGTTGTTTGCGGAGTGGGGCGTCATTCTGCTGGATCCGGCGGATAAGGAATTTCATGATCTGGCGAAACCGCTGTTTCGGTCGGCGGTGCAGCGGGCGGCGGAGCTGGATGAGGCGCTGCTGGCGCGGGGCAAGGCGATCGAGGCGGCGGGGTATCACCAGCAGGTGAAGGTGACGGCGGCGTCTACGTTGTTGTTTGAAATTAAGAATGGCGCACGAACGGTTGTGCGGCGAAGAAGCAACGGGGGAGATGGCGCGGAGTTTGCGGTAGGCGAGGAAAGAGCTTCGGCGGAAGAGTTGATGGAGCGGATTGAGAAGGCTCCAGAGAACTTTAATCCGAATGCGTTGTTCCGTCCGGTGGTACAGGATTATCTGCTGCCGACGCTGGTGTACACGGGGGGAGCGGCTGAGATAGCGTATTTTGCGCAGGCGGCGGTGGTGTACGAAAAGATGTTGGGGCGGGTGACGCCGATTCTGCCACGATTTTCGGCGACGCTGGTGGAAGCGAAAGCGGAACGGCTTTTGACGCGGTATGGATTGAGTTTGCCGGACGTGCTGCAGGGTCCTGAAAAAGTTCGCGAGGCAGTGGCTGCGCGTTCGCTGCCTGCGGACTTGCGGGGGCGCTTTGAAGAGGCGTATGGGAGCGTGGAAGAAACGATGATGGCGCTGCGTGAGTCGATCGGGAAATTGGATTCGACGCTCATCGATACGGCGGATAGCACGCGAGAGAACATGAGGCACCAGATCGACCGGTTGCAGGCGCGGGTGTCGCGGGCCGAGTCGTTGCGGAATGAAGTGATTTCAAGGCATGCCGATGCTTTGAATCATGCGTTGTTTCCGAATAAGTCGCTGCAGGAGCGCGAAGTTGCGGGCGTTAGTTTTGTGGCGCGGTATGGCGTGGAGTTGCTGGGCAATCTGTATCAGCAGATACATACGGATTGCCATGATCATCAGGTGATTGAATTGCAGTAACGTGATTCGAGCTGCTGCCGAGAGTGAAAGCCCGCGATCAGAGTATCTGCCGGGTCCCCCCTGGTAATTGAGCAGATCGGGCTTGATCTGTACGCTTCGTACTGTCATCTACAAGCAAATATCAAGGTAAAGCGAAGTAGCAAAGTAAAGCGAGGCCAAACCCTGGGCCTTCCCGGTAATACAAGGGAGTTCTGACGCTCCTCATCTGCATTTTCAATTGTGCAACGCGAACTCTACTTTGTGCGTGTGAGGGAGTTCCTTATGCCTTCCCGTTCTTCGTAGAGGAGCATGGAGGGTCGAACTCCACGAGCGGCGCAAAACCACAGCCCGGGACAGTGGATTCGATGGAATACCGACGAACGAGATGCTCGCAGATTTCGAATAGGAATCCCAGTTCGAGCCGCCCTTACCGGGGGTGGACAGCGACGAGCTCGGTTCGGACCGGCACGCCACGAGCGATTTTCACGCGGAGAAGCGCTTCGAAAGGTTTGACCGATCCGGGCCCGGAATCGGGAAGGGCATGAAGCAGTTTGTCGACCGACTCCTGGCGGCAGACAAATTCCACGGCGCCTTGTGTGCCGAAGGTGGTAGTTCCCGCCAGAATGATCACGTAGCGGCCGGAGCCTATGCCCGGCACGAGTCCGACCACGGAATAGTCTTCGGTCAAGGTGGCGTTCGATGGACTGGCGAGGTAGTAGGGGGCTTCTCCGGGCTTGGGATGCTTGCTGACAATCGAGAGGTCGCCCTGGCGCGGACCCGAGGGCACCCTTTGGAAGACGAAGTCCTGGGTGCCTGGAATGTCGAGCAAAGAAAGGTTCTCGGAGGGAGATCCGACAAAGATCAGGTTGTTATTCCGGACGTCGTCGAGCGTGAACAAGCTGCCGCGCTTCACACGGATCCGGCGGCCGAGAGTGCTGAAGACATCGTCGAGGGCGTGAATGGCCAACACTTCTCCGACGCCGGTGTAGTGATCGTAAACGGCGCTTTTCGAATCCTGACTGGAGTTGTAGTAACGCATGCCGGTTTCGGGGCGACCGACGAAGGCGGCGTTGCTGAAGATGACCCAAGGGTCCTCGACTCCGGAGGCAAAGGGTCGCCAAAATGTGGCCAGCGGACCGGTGGCGCGGGATGGGGTGGGGGCGGCCATCGCAGGCTCGGGCACTTTGCGATTCCAGAGCAGGCTGCCCAAAACGATTACCGAGATGGTAAGTCCGGCGAGGAGCGAGATGACGGCAATTTGCCAGCTGGCGGGAACGGTGGAGACCGCGGTGGGGGAAGACGGCGATCCGAGTGAAGACGTGGATTGGAGTTGCGGGGAGGAGCCTGCGGGTCGAGCCTCAAATGTAAGGTGGTAGCTTCCCTTGGGAATCTTCACCACGATGGGATCCGCGGCTCCCTCGGCGGCGTAGTACTCGGCCAGTTTTAGACGGAGGCGTCCGGCTTGCACACGGATGGTGGAGTCGGACTGGGGATCGAAGTCGGCGGGGCGGCCGTAGACTTCGGTGGCAATCTGATATTCCTTCAAGGGTGCGTCGGGATGATAAATGGATTGCTTGGCGAGGTATTGGAGCAATTTGCAAAGGGATTCGGAGCCGCGCAGGCTATGACTTTTAATAATGTTATCTATTTGTTGGAAGAACTGTTCGGGTCGAGCGGCGAAAGTATGTGACACAGCCATTTAACACCGGTGTAACAGTGGATGGTATCCCCGTGCAACAGCGGCATTTTACTCCTGTAACCGTTTAAAAACCTAGTGAAACCTACGGCGGTAATCACTTTGCATTAGAACGTGCAAGGTTTGTTGTGTACGTGGCGTTCGAAAGCACTCCCTACGTCGAGCGGATGACCTTGAAGACATCCGCGAAATTGGAGGATCGATGAACAAGCTCTTTCTGGCTCTGGTTGTTGTACTGAGCATGGCCGGTTTCGCGGTTGCGCAGTCGGATACGGCACGCATCATCGGAACGATCACAGATGCCGCAGGCGCCGTGATATCGAACGCGACGGTGACAGTGACGGAGGCGGGGACCGGACGAGTGGTCACCGCGAAAACGGGTGGAGCGGGCCAGTACACGATTAATGCTTTGCCGATCGGAAGATACCACGTGGAGGTGGGGCAGCAAGGCTTTAAGTCGTCAACGGCGGACGTGACGCTCGAAGTCGACCAAGTGCTGGAGCTCAGCCTGAAGCTGGAACCGGGCTCGACTACGACTACAGTGGACGTGACGGGCGAGGTGCCGCTGGTGGATACGTCAACGTCGAGCACGGGTGAAGTGATTCAAGGACGGCAAGTCGTGGAACTCCCGCTCAACGGACGAAACTTCACCCAACTTGCGCTGTTGACCCCGGGCGTCAGCCGTGGCGCTTACGCGGATAACGCATCGGGTATTGCCTTTGGGAACGCGGCGGCGGAGACGTGGCGCAACTACGAATCGGGCGGCGCTTCGCTATCGGTCAATGGATTACGACCGCAGGCCAATAACTACCTGCTGGATGCGTTGGATAACAACGACTCCATGGTCAACACGTTGGTCATTTACCCGGCGATTGAAGATATCGCGGAATTTAAGACCACAACCAGCGTGGCGCCGGCGGAGTTTGGACGTGCGGGCGGCGCGGTTGTCCAGGTTGCGACGAAGTCCGGGACCAATGCTATTCACGGTTCGGCCTACTGGTTTAACCGCTCGAAGGAAGGGGCTGCGAACGTTTTTGGCGAAACCCAGCCTCCAAATTTGAGCCGCAATCAGTTTGGCGCGTCGCTGGGTGGACCGATCTGGAAGAACAAGTTGTTCGCGTTTCTCGACTACCAGGGCTGGCGTCAGGACATACCGGCCGGTGTCGTAAGCAGCAGGGTGCCGACAGCACTGATGCGCACCGGGAATTTCCAAGAGCTGCTGGCCGCCAACTCGCCATCGGGCACCTCGACGGCGACGAGCACGCCGGACCCGGCGATCTGTCCCAGTCTTTATAGCTATTCCAACATGACTTATACGGTGTTGCCGCAATTTGCTTCCAGCATTGGATACGTCTACAACCCACAAACCTGTCTGCCGTTTGGCTGGATCGGCGGGATCGGGTCATCGCAGGTGGGCAATACGGCGCTGAACATCGTTCCTACGGGCAGCCAAAACACTGTTGGCTTGGCCTATCTGAACGCGTTCCCCAATCCCAACGTCACTGGCACAAACCCGGCAACCAACGACGCCAACTTCAATGGACCACAGCAGAACATCATTCACCAGGACGATTACGACGCACGAGTGGATTTTAACGCCACCTCGAAAGACACTGTATTCGCGCGCTACAGTCTAGGCGACGATTTCCTGGTCAACACCCCCTACCTGGTCGGCGCGCATAATAGTCAGGGCTTCCTGCCGTCGGGCAGCGGCACCAACCCGCAGCATCCGCGTCAGGTCGCCGTGGGTTGGACGCACATCATCAGTGCGACGATTCTCAATGAATTTCACTATGGTTACACGCGTCCGATTTACGGTTACCAGCAGCCTGGCTTTGGGAGCGCGATGGCGCAGGCGATTGGGATTGCCAATGCAAATACGGACCCGTTGCTGGGCGGCTATCCCATCATCGGCGGCTGGTATGGAAACGTGTCTTACGTGGGAGACGGTGGGCCCTATCTGGTGGTCGAGCCGTCGCATCAGTTCTCAGACTCGGTGACCTGGACAAAAGGAAAGCATACGTTCAAATTCGGGGCCAGCGTCATCCATCGCGACATAAATTGGACCCAAGGCAATAACGCGAAAGGCTATTTCTGGATCGACGATGGCAGCTTTGGCGCCTATCCAACAAGTACTTCGCACCACGGAACGTTTACCGGCTTTGAAGATTCCGAGTTGCTGTCCGGTTTCATGGGCGCTTATACGGTTGGGGGATTCCACGGGTTATACAGCACGCGGAGCTGGGAGAACGGATTCTTTGCGCAAGACGATTTTCGCGTGAACCGCCGCCTGACGTTGAACCTCGGGGCGCGCTACGACCTGTTCACCTGGCCGAAAGAGATCAATAACAATATGTCGAACTTCGACCCCTCGACGGGGGAACTGGTGGAGGCCGGAAGCGCTGCGGCTAAAGCGGGCGGATATAACGATTCACTGATCGACACTCCCAAGCATAACTTCGCGCCTCGATTAGGATTTGCCTATGATCTATTTGGTAACGGCAAGACCGTACTGCGCGGCGGCTATGGGTTGTTCTACTATCTGGACCGAGGCGGTGTTGCCAACGAACTTTCGGAGAACCCCGACTTCAACGGCTCGCAGACGTACTACGCCTGCAATAACAACAATACGGGAACAGGGCCGGCGATCGATTGCAGCGGCGCCTACAATTCGAACAGCGGGTATCGAATTACGCTAAGCGGATTGGCCCCGACCGGAAGCACGAATCCGGTGGGAGCGACCGGGGCTCTACCGGCTAAGGTCGGCATCAGCCCTAACGGCGTCACCTCCAGCGACAACGTAGTCTACTGGCCGAAGAACAGCCCGAATTCGCACATACAGCAATGGAACGTGCAGATCGAGCAGGCTATCGATAGCAAGACTTCGTTCGACTTGGCATACGTTGGGACGCATATGTCGCATATCGCCACCCCATTCAACGCCAATGAGACCGTTCTTGCACCTTACTCGGCGGGAGCGGCAACCAGTTGGTTCCCGTCTGGTGGTGCGATCAACCCGAACGGCGTGGGCCAGGTCAACGAGTATGCGATGATCGGCACGGGGAACTACAACGGACTGCAGACGAAGCTGACTCGCCGCCTGAGCTACGGGCTGACGGGCACGGTGGCGTACACGTGGTCGCATACTTTGGATAACGCCGCGTCGGCGCTGGGAGGTCCGGGCGGAATCCTGGTGGGGCCAAATGGTACGCCCCTGTTGAACTACCAATACGGCAACTCAGACGACGATCAACGGCAGTTGTTTGCCGCCAGCGCTATCTATGAGCTGCCGTTCGGGCGGGGAAGGTCCTTCGGTACGGACATGCCGAAGACGGTCGATTACGCGGTAGGCGGCTGGCAATGGAGCAACGTGATTGTGAAGGCCACCGGAACCCCGATCGACATAAGCGGCGCGCCGAATACTGCGAATGGCCAGAATGGCCGCCCGGATTACCACGGTGGATGCCAGACTGGTGTTTCCGCGTTTGTCTGGATCTCCTGTCCGGCGGGGGCGTTCACGGCTCCGGCGGGGCTGGTCGGAACTCTTCCCCGGAACGCCTTTCCTGGCCCTGGAACCTTCACATGGGATACTGTGCTCACGAAGACCTTCAGCGTGACGGAACGGGTAAAGACGGAATTGCGAGCGCAGGTTTACAACTTGACTAACACGCCACAGTTCCAGAACCCAGACAGCAAGTACACGGACACCGGAAACACCGGATTCGGCATCTTGTATTCGCCGCGACTCGCGCCCACGAACCGGGAGCTCGAACTCGCAGTGCGCATATCCTTCTAACCGGCAGCACCGGCGTGGCGCTTGAGTGGATTGCTCAAGCGCCTGCCGATGCGGTGATGCTCCGGGTCGACTTATCTTGATCTTCGCGCTCCGCCTAGCGTGATCTTCTTGGTCCGCGGCTGTTGGGCTGGTCTGCCGCAAGCTGGACCCCAAGGTAACTGCCATGCAAAACAAACGGACGATTGCGCGATCGCTGCTGCTGTTGTGCCTGCTCGGGCTGCCGGCATGGGCGCAGTCGTACGCCAGGGGGGAACAAGCTCCCGCGGTTCGTAAGATTGAACCTCCCAATTGGTGGGCGAACTACACGCCTGAACTCACGTTGCTGCTGACGGGTGAAAATCTAGTTGGCGCGCGGGTGGAAAGCTCGAGCAACGGGGTGACTTTGGCCGGCGCGGAAGCGTCTGGCAACGGGCATTATCTGTTCGTCCATTTGAAACTGAGTTCTGATCTGAAGCCGGGAACGGTGCGCTTGCAGGTGACGGCTTCGGCGGGATCGACGGCGGTTTCGTTTCCGATGCTGGATCGAGGCGAGCGTAATGGGAACACCGGTGGGGAGCTGGGCGGACGCTTCGAAGGTTTCTCGCGCGACGACGTGATCTATCTGATCATGCCCGACCGTTTCGCCGACGGCGATCGGTCGAACGACCGGCCTGCGGGCTCGACTGGCAGGTATGACCGCAGCCAGCCGATGGCGTATCACGGCGGCGATCTGCGCGGCATTCGCGAGCATCTGGGATATTTGCATGACCTCGGGGTGACCACGCTGTGGCTCACTCCGGTGTGGAAGAACACGGACTCCGACTACCATGGTTATCACGTGGTGGACTTTTACGCGCTGGATGACCACATGGGATCGATGCAGGAGTACCAGGCGCTGGTGGCCGATGCGCACCGGCTGGGTATGAAAGTTCTGATCGACTACGTGGTTAATCACACCGGCCCCAATCATCCGTGGGCGAAGGATCCGCCGACACCTACGTGGTTCCATGGAACGCCGGAGCATCATTTGGAGCCGTCTTACAGCTTTGCCGGGCTGGTCGATCCGCACGCTTCGCCGCGCGAGTATCTCAACACCCTCGATGGCTGGTTTGCCGGCAGACTGCCTGACTTAAATCCAGACGATCCGGAACTGGGTCTCTACCTGGCGCAGAATGCGATGTGGTGGGTGGAGATGGCAGAGCTCGACGGCTTCCGCCTGGACACATTTCCTTATTCGACGCGGGAATTCTGGAGCGGGTGGCACGAACGGCTTCGCCAGGTCTACCCGCGGATGGTTTATCCGCAGATCATGGACGTGGGCGAAGTGTCGGACGGCGAGTCGGCCACTACGGCGTTCTTTGAGGGCGGACGAAAACAGTTCGATGGCATCGATTCGGGCCTGGCCACGGTCTTCGACTTTCCTCTGTGCTTCGCCTTGCGGGATGTGGTGATCAAGGGCATGCCGATGGAAAAAATCGTGGACGTGCTGCGGCATGACGAACTTTACCCGCATGCGGAGCTACTGGTGACGTTCATCGGGAATCACGACGACGGGCGCTTCGTGAGCGAAAAGGGAAGCAGCCCGGCCAAACTCAAAGCCGCGCTGTCGTTGCTGCTGACGCTGCGCGGCATTCCGCAAATCTATGCGGGCGACGAAATCGGGATGCCGGGCGGGGGCGATCCGGACAACCGGCGGGATTTTCCGGGAGGCTTCCCCGGCGATGCGCGTGACGCCTTCACGGACGCCGGACGCACAGCCGAACAGCAGGATTTGTTCGCGCATGTGCAGTCATTGCTGAAGCTACGCCAGAGCCACCCTGCTCTTCGCAGCGGAAAGCAGTGGCACATTGGGTGGGACGAGGGGTACTACGCCTTCCTGCGCGAATTAGCGGAAGACAAACTGCTGATTGTATACAACAATGCCGCTAAGACGCGCGAACTGAATATCCCGGTCGAGAACACGCCGCTGGCGAGCGCACATCAGCTGCAGCCGGTGTTTGGGAATACGTCGGCGGAACTGACGTCGGGCAAAGTTCACGTCTCGTTGCCGGCGCAGAGTCTGGCAGTGTTCAGCGTGCGTTAGTGGAACGTAGCGGCGTTATCGATTACTGTTCAGGTGTATGAAGGCCGATTCGAGAAGAGCCGCAGGTGGAATTGGCGTACTTTTTCAGCTGATCTTTGGCCTGCTGCTGAGCGTCCCCAACCTGCTTGCCCAAGCGCCGGCGCAAGCGAATCATGCGGCAGTGCAACCGCGGCGAACCGCTGCCGGCAAAGAGCCGGCGAAGACGGCGGCGGCCGCGGCGCCCATTCAATTTGAGAACGTCATCGAACAATCGAAGATCAAGTTCAAACTTAAGAACAGCGTCAGTCCCCAGAGGTACACGTTTGAAACCATGGCTGGCGGGGTGGCGGTGTTCGATTACAACAACGACGGTTTGCTGGATATTTTTTTTACGAATGGAGCGGCCATTCCGTCGCTGGAAAAGACGGATGCGAGTTACTCGAACCGGCTGTTCCGCAACAATGGAGATGGCACCTTCACCGATGTCACAGAGAAAGCGGGCCTGCAGGGTATCGATTATTCGATGGGAGTGGCAGCGGGCGATTACGATAACGATGGATTTGTCGATCTGTACGTTGCCGGCTTCAAACGCAACCAGCTTTTCCATAACAATGGGGACGGAACATTTACCGACGTAACGGAGAAAGCGGGAGTCGGTGGTTTTGTTCCCAAGCTTGGCAAGGCGTGGTCGGTGGGCGCGGGGTGGTTCGATTACAACAACGACGGGCGGCTCGACCTTTTTGTGGTGAACTACCTTAACTACAGCATCAAGAGCGCGGTTCCGTGCGTTCAGCAAGGACTTCCGGCGTACTGTTCTCCGGTCGACTTTCTGGGAACGCCGAATATCCTATATCGCAATAATGGAGACGGCACGTTTACGGATGTCTCGGAACAGTCCCACATTTCGCAGTACGTCGGCAAAGGGATGGGAGTGGCGTTTGCTGACTATGACAACGATGGGTTTGCCGATATTTTCGTTTCCAACGATACGTTCGAGAATTATCTTCTGCACAACAACCGAGATGGGACCTTCACCAACGTCGCGGTGCTCGCCGGAGTCGCCTACAACGCATTCGGCAAAGCGATCGCCGGCATGGGAGCCGAGTTCGGCGACATCGACAACGATGGTAAGCCGGATATCTTTGAAACGGCGATGTTCGGGGAAGGCTTTCCTCTCTATAAGAATCTTGGGGACGGACAGTTTCAGGATGTAAGCGGCGGGGCTGGACTGAGTGCGCTAACCAGCAACGCGACGGCGTGGGGAGTGGGGATTTTCGACTTCGACAATGACGGGTATAAGGACCTGTTCACCGCCAACGCCGACATCCTGGACAATGCGATGGACATCGCGCACAGGCCTTATCCGCTTCCCAATCGAGTCTTTCGCAACAAAGGCAACCTGACTTTTGAGGATGTGAGCCACAAAGCGGGGACGTCGTTTTCGGTTCCGGCAGCGCATCGGGGGGCGGCTTTCGGCGACCTGAATAACGATGGAAAGATCGATGCGGTGGTGACGGTTCTGAACGGGCCGCCGGAAATATGGATGAACCGTTCGGGCGCGCAGGACGGCAGCAAACAAAACCACTGGATCATTCTGAAACTGGTTGGCGTTCAATCCAGCCGCGACGGATTGGGAACCAAGGTCAAGGTCACGACTTCCGCGGGCAGCCAGTATAACCAGGCGACGACCGCGGGCAGCTACAACTCTTCCAACGATAAGCGTGTGCACTTCGGGCTGGGAGCGGCGGCAGTGATCGATAGCATTGAACTGAGCTGGCCGAGCGGCATCAAGCAGGTATTGAAGAATATTAAAGCGGATCAGATCCTGAGCGTGACCGAGAGCGCTCCTTGAGTGGCAGGCACCGCAGATCCGCATTTTCGTGCTAGCCTCTCACGCATGCGGTGTTGCGTATTCCTATCCGGTGGCATTCGAGGCTGATCGGCGCAGCGGCGAATTTCGACCTATGTAGCTAAACGCATTGAAAGGGAGGTCTCACAATGCGTATCCGGTTGATCCAATTGTTCCGAGGTTTGCCAGCGAGTGTTCTGGCTCGCGTCTGCGCTCAAAGAGCTGACAGAAACAGCACTAAGGCACTGTTCAGGGCGAGTAGGCGTAAGCAGTTGGGGCGTGTTGCCGTGATTGCCGGCCTCGCCTTTTCTGTTTTTGCCTGCGCTGAAGAAAAACGCCAGGAGAACAACCACGAGGAGAAGTTCACAGCGCGCACCGAACTGGTGCTCATCCCGACTTTGGTTACGGACAAATCGGGCAATCACATCAGCGGGCTGAAGAAGGAAGATTTCACGGTTGTTGAGAACTCCTCGCAACGAACGATTGCCACCTTCGAGGAAATTACGAGCGACCCTCACCTGTTGCACCCTAAGAACACAAATGAGTTTACGAATATGGTGGAGGGAGGATCTAACCTTAGGATCACGGGCATTGTTCTGGACTTCATCAATACACCTTTTGCGGACCAGGCGTTTCTGCGCAATCAACTGCTGAAGTACCTATCCGAATCGCTGGATCTGCGCGAACCGACGGGATTATTCTCGCTGGACCGCAGTGGCATTCACGTCATTCATGACTTTACTTCCGATCCGGGCGTGCTGATCGCGGCGCTGCATAAGGTGCGGGGCGACGCAGCGCAACTGGTCGACACTCCTGAGGAGATGGAGATGCTGACCGGATCTGCCAGTCCGGAAGGGAGCGGTGACAGTACGAGTACGAGCGGCGGATCAGGAGGCGGCAAGCCGGGCACTACGGCGGCGGTAGCAAACCAGATACAGCAGGAAGCGAACCGCATGCAGACAATGATTGAGGATGCGGCGCTGAATTTTCAGTCGTTTCAGCAGCGCATGGCCATTACTTATACTCTGCAGGGCATGCAGCAGGTGGCGCAGTCGCTGACTGGGTATGCGGGACGAAAGTCGGTGATCTGGGCGGGCGGGGGATTCCCCTTCAGCGTCAGTGACACCACCCTGCAACTTGCTCCTCCTGGCCGCGACTCGCTGAATGACGTGCTGCCGCTCTATGAACGGACCTGGCAATTGCTCAACGACGCGGAGATAGCGCTTTATCCGGTGGACGTGAAGGGATTGCAAAGCAATACGCCAGGCGCGTCGATCCGCACGCCGAGTTTGCCCAACCGCAGGTCCGGCGGGTACGGGCGCAGGGCGAGCTGGGAACAGGGGGAGACGCAGTCGACGTTCGAAACATTCGCGGCCGCTACCGGTGGCCGAGCCTATTACAACTCCAACGATCTAGTGAAGGGTTTTCGGGATGCCGTACATGATTCGGCGCAGTATTACATGCTTGGCTACTACGTTGACCAGGCGAATGTCAAGCCCGGCTGGCGCAAGATCGCGGTCAAAGTGAAACGGGACCATGTGAAGGTGCGAACCCGGAGCGGTTTCTTTCTGACCAACCGGACGGCCGATTTCCGGGCAAGCGACATTGCGTCGGCTTTGCAGTCGCCGGTGAATTACACCGCGCTCACGCTGCGAGGGCACTGGGAAAACAGCGAAGCCAGCAAGGAAGCGGGGAAGAAGCGTGTGTTCTACATTGTGGATCTGGCTCCGGATCCGAGCCTGCTGGATGCGAACAATAACAATCACATTGCGCTGGAGCTTGCCGCCTCGGCGACGAGGCCCGATGGTTTGCAGGCGGATCGACCGGTGGACAAGAAAATTGACGTGTATCCGACGCCGGAGGTTCTCGCGAAGATACGAGAGAAAGGAATCGGGTGCCGGAGCGCACTCGATCTTGCTGTGGGAGAATATACGGTTCGCATCGTGATCCGAGATGAGCGCAGTGGCCGCATCGGCTCGGTTCTGGCGCCTTTGAAGGTGGAGTGACGGTTTGCGGCGACGGCAGATGTATTTACTTCTGCGCGAGATTGGCGGAGAAGCGCTGGGCCAGATCCGTTTGCCCGTTGCGTTGGAGAAGGTCGATGAGATCTTTCATGAATTGGGGATTGTTTCTGCCATAGGCTGCGGCGGTTTCGGCATTCAAGTCGGCATCTGCCGCTTTGCCCAGATGGAAGTACGAATCGCAAAGCATGTAAAGCAACTCGGGAGTCATGGATTTGGACTTCGCCAGTTGGTCGGCGGCCTCGGACCAGCGTTCCTGTTGGTAGCGAACCTCGCCCATCTCGGCAATCGCCGTCTGATAGTTGGGGTCGTTTGCCAGCTCCGCTTTAAATTCACTCTCGGCGCCGCCGAGGTCGCCTAGTTTCAGCTTCAAGATTCCCTCATAGGTGTGAGCTCCGCGAACGGTGGGCTCGATTTCGAGGGCATGATGAAGACAGCGCAGGCCATCTTCTTTTTCTCCCAGGGCGAGATACAGTTTCCCGACAAACACGTACGCATCGGCTAAAGTGGCGGAAGTTCCCTGGAAGCGCTTTCGATACAGTTGCAAGGCATCTTCTTCTTTATGCTGCGCGAGCAATTGATAGGCTGGAGCCTGGATGGGGGCTTCGCTTCCTTCTCTCTCCACGGCGCGGACGAACGTCATCTGTTCCATCATCAACTGATGCAGGGCCGCTTCGTGCTGCGCCTCGGAGTTTTTCCCCATTCCGACAAACGCCCGTGACAGATAGTAATGCGCCAATAGCCGGGTGGGAGCCAGCTTTAACACCAATTGCAGTTTATCGACGGCGGCTGGGTAGTTTTTGAGTTCCAGTTCGCATTGACCAAGGCCGAAGAGGGAATCCACGTCGTCGGGCTTGAAGTTGAGGACGCGTTCAAAAGCCTGCTTGGCGTCCTGCCATTTGGCAAGCTTCACATCCGTGCTGGCCAGCAGTTGAAGCGCGGCAACATCGTCGGGTTTCGCTTCGACGGCGCGAGCAGCGTATTGCGCGGAGCCGGCGAGGTCCATTAATTTCAGGTTCGTTACCGCGATGTCATAATCGATGTGCGCCAGCTTGGCATCGGAGTGCTGGGCTTTGAGCAGCCAGCGCAGACCCTGCTCACATTGTTCCTTGATGCAGAGCAGTTGTCCGTATTCCTGCCACACGGACGGATTGTCGGGCTCGGCCTTGAGACTGAGGCGGATGGCGCGTAGCGCGAGATCGTCCTGACCGGTCAGGTGATAGGCCTGGGCGAGGTAATACAGTGCGTCGCCGTCGCGGGGAAGGATGCGAAGGCAGTGCTGCAGGAGCTTGACGGCTTCTTCCTTCTGGCCGGCAGTCAATTTATACTTGCCCACTTCGAGCAGGAGATCCGGGTCGTTGGGCGCGTGCTTTAGAGCCTCTTCAAACGCGGCTCCAGCTTCCGAGATGCGGCCTGAATCTTCAAGCAACACGCCCTTGAGCTTGAGTGCGGGCGCGAAATCGGGATGCTGCTCGAGCAAGTGGAGGACAAGATTCATTGCGCCTTGTTGGTCGCCGCGCTCGGCGAGTTTGAGAGCCTGGTGGACTTGCCGCATCGAGGGAGATTCGGCGGGAGGGGTGGTCTTCTGCGGCTGAGCGGGGGAGAGTGTGGCGGCAAACGTCGCTGCCAGAAGCAGAATTGCCCGGAGCTTGATGATCCGGCCTCGATCTCGCAGGAACTTCATGAAGCAGTCACCCATGAAACCCAACAGGTAGCGACACCAACATCCGACATTGTAACGTGTGGGTCTTCGGGCGCAGGATGTGGCGAGCGAAGCCACAACCGAAATTGCGAAGTGCCGACGGTTGAATTCCACTTTCCATGAGCTCGATCGCCTTGCCGCGAGCAGATTGACGCGAAGCGGGAATGACGGGACAATAGCATCTGTCACAACGGCCGAAAATCCGGCCCCAAGTCTTCAGTATGACTGCGCGAGCCGATGCGGCTAAGGATCCTCAGCGTTACTTTTCTCGCGCAGCCTGTTTTTCGTCGTTCGGCAGGGGCGCGTACACCGTCCGCGGATCGAACCGGCGGGCGTTAACTGCGTGGGCGGGAATTCCTTTCCAAATCGCGTCCGTGCTCGTAATCTTTGTTGGAACCGCAGCGTCGTTCGCGCAAACACCGGCGCAAACTTCGGCTCTCGACAGCCTGTCGATGTCGATGCCGACAGCAGCCCGGGTTCAATCGCCCGGCTGGTGGCCGACCAAAGGCGACGCCACGCGCGATAGCTTCGCAGGCACGGCAACGTGCGCAAAGTGCCATGCCAACAAGGTTGCGAGCCAGCAAAAACATGCCATGGCCCGTGCCGCGGTTCACGCCGCCGACGCGGAGATACTTCGCCAGCATGATCATCTCTCGATTCGCGTTGGGCCGTACCGGGAGGAGATCGTGACCAAAGGCGAGAAAAGCACGCTAAGCGTTATTCCGGGCGATGGCGCTCCGTCATTCTCCACCGGCCTGCTGTGGGCCTTCGGGGTGGGTCACATGGGACAAACCTATGTGTACGAGAAAAACGGGGGATACTACGAAAGCCACCTGACTTATTTTTCCTCGACCCACGATCTGAATATCACACCGGGCCAATCTCCCGCGACGCCCGGCAGCGTTGACGAGGCTGCGGGACGACGCATGCCGCCGGCCGAGACGCGCGCCTGTTTTGCGTGCCACACGACGGCTGCGGTCACCAACAATCGACTCGATGTGAATCGCGCAGTGCCGGGCGTCACCTGCGAAGCCTGCCACGGGCCGGGCGCCAGGCATGTGGAGGCGATGAAGGCAGACAAGGAGGATGGCGGGCGACTGATCATGAATCCCAGTCGCTTGAATCCGGTCGAGTCGGTGGATTTCTGCGGGGCATGTCACCGCACATGGGAGGATGTTGTCACGAACATTGGATTAAGCGCATTGAACCTCCGCTTTGCCCCTTATCGCCTCGAAAACAGCAAATGCTGGAGCAAACCGGACGCTCGACTGACCTGCGTCGCCTGCCACGATCCCCATCAACCTCTGGATCATAATGCGGCAGATTACGATTCACGCTGTCTGCAATGTCATGTCAATCAGGCAGGGGCAAGAACAAGCGAAGATTATCCAGGCGCGGCCTGCCCGGTAAGCACGAAGAACTGCACTACCTGCCACATGCCCAAGATCGAGTCGGCTATTCAGCACTCGAGCTTCACCGACCACTGGATCAGCAAACCGCTCAAATGATCGGCCGCCCTCCCGGGCGCGATCCTGATCAAGCTGAACCATTGCTTCGCGCCGAATCGCGGGGTCTGAGAAGGGGAAAAGAGATAATGCCCCTGAAGCAGAACTGGCTCGGGGCACCGATCGGAGCCGGGGCAAGCTCACAGAGGCAAGTTCACTGAAGCGATTCCTGACGCGCAAAAACAACCACGAGCAAGCGATACCTCTTTAGGAATTATTTTTTTGCGATCGGGCGATTCGCATGAGGGAATGGCACGAGCAACCGCGCTCTTGGAGGTGAGCAGTAAGAACACCAAATTCAAGTCATCTCAGGAGACTCCAATGAAAACGACGAATCGCGTTGCTCGTATCGCCACCACCCTGCTGTGCCTCGCCGTATTGACATCGGCGAGCTTCGCCAAATCCAATCCTCTGAACATTCCGCGCGGGCTTGCCGTGGACGCGCAGGGCAATCTCTGGGTCGCTAACGCAGGCACTAACAGCATTCTCGCCTTCAACTCCGGCTACAAGCAGCTGACATCGAGTACGATCACCGAATCAATCGTCGAACCGACCGGCGTCGCTTTTGATACTCTGGGCAACCTTTGGGTGTCGAATTATTACACCGGTAATGTGGGAGCCATCACGGAGTATGTCAACGGGGTGCAAAACAGTTCCGCGACTATCACCGAGGGCATCGATCTTCCTACGGCGCTCACCGTGGACGGACTGAACAACATCTGGGTAGTGAATTACAACAATGGAAGCGGAAACCCTAGCATTACCGTGTACGAGTCTGCGTCTCCCGACCAGCCACCCGCAGTGCTGGCGCAGACTCTGTCGGTGTTGCCACCGGCGCTCGGAATCACGATTGCACCAGGAGGCACCCTGGCTTATGGCAGCAATGGCTTCACTTACTATCAACCGGTGACCCCGGCTTTGATCAACGGCACGTTGGTCAGCAGCTATTACTTTCCACAATTCAACGCCGCGGCGCTGACCAGCGCAGGGGGATTGGAATATATTGCGACCATAGATGGCAGCGTGTACACGGCTGCCGGCTTCGTCACCAATAAATTGTTCCAAGCGCCATTCACTCCGTATGGGATCGCGGTAGACACCGTCCGCAAGCGAGTGTACGTCTCCAGCGGATACTCGAACTCGATTGCGGTCTACAGCTCGACGACCGGTGCGCTGCTGCACACGATCGACTAGCAGTCTGTTTTGAGAATGGCGGCGGACAGGCGTTGCTTGTCCGCCGGCTTTCTTTTTGAACGCCTGAGCCTTGCGCTACCATCCTGCCGGCTGTGCCGGATGAGGGATTTGCGCGCGAAACCGCGCTCTTGGAGGTGAGCAGTAAGAACGCCAAATTTCCCAGCTATAAGGAGAAACCGTCATGAAATCCACGAATCGCGTTGCTCGCATCGCCGCCACCCTGCTGTGCCTTGCCGTTTTCGTATCGGCCAGTTTCGCCAAGACCTATCCTCTAAACCAGCCCAGCGGATTGGCCGTCGCGACCAACGGAGATCTGTACGTCGCCAACGAGGGCGGAAACGAAGTTCTGGTATACAGCGCTGACTACAGCCAGATTGCGGGCAAGACGATTACGCAGGGCATCAATAGCCCAACAGCCGTCGCCTTCGACGGGCAGGGCAATCTCTGGGTTGGCAACCTGCTTCCGTCGGAGACCCAGTATGAATATTTTTCTGAATACTCGGCTGCCGGCAAACAGATCAATCCGGCTATTTCTGAGGGCGACTTTGAGTCTTTCTATCCGACTCTCGCAGTCGACGGCGTGGGCGACGTTTGGGCTCTCGGGATCTACAAGGGAGAGGATTGCGTCTTTGCTTCGAACGCTCCTACCCCCTACCCCACCGGATTGATGGACTCACTTTACATCCAGCCCGGCAACTACACCGCGGTCGCCGCGCGTGGCCCGTGGGTCGCCTTCGGCACGCTTACCAACGCGGTGTGGGAACTCGCCGGTGCAGTCCTTACAAATTACCCGCAAGGTTATTTTGGCAGCAGCGAAAGTGAGCCCTCGGGGGTGGTGGCCTTAACTTTCGATGCGAACTTCATGCTCTACGTCGCCGCTCAGAACGGCTTCGGCGACACAGGGATCCAGTTCATCGACGTTCCGGCTGGTGGCTCGCCAGACAATAGGATTACGTTGAGCTACGTGCCCTCGGGTATGGCGGCCGATAGCGTCCACCAAAGGTTGTACGTCGCAAACTCGAATACCAACCAGATCCAGGTCTACAGCACGACGAGCTTCCAACTGCTAACAACGATTCAATAGCGGTGCGATCGTTATGCAGGGATTCAATTTGCCGAAGGCCGCCGCGGCCGGCGAAAAGCGGGCCGCGGATCTTTCTGGAGATCGGCTTGACTCGCCTGCAGCAACTGTTCGCCCTCTGCGGAACGAGCGAGCGCAACCAGGCAAGTGCCCAGAGCGCTCTGCACCTCGGCAATTTGCCAGGGGAGCAGCGGATAGGGAGCGGATCGAGCCGACGCAAAGGCCTGGCGCAAGAGAGGCTCAGCTTCCGGCGCCTTGCCTTCGGCGGTCAGGACTTCACCCAATCGCGCTTCGACGGCGATGACATCTGGCGACGTTGGCGAAAACTCCTTCTTGCGAATTTCCAGCGCGCGGCGCAGCAGCGGTTCGGCGCCTGCCGGATCGCCTTCGAAGCTTCTTGCATTCGCGAGGTCGATCATTGCCGCCACCGCCTGCGGATTTTCTTCGCCGCCCAGTTTGTGCGCCATATCGAGCGCCTGGCGGGCGTAATGCTCGGCGCCAGCGTAGTTTCGGCGGTCGAATTCCAACACGCCCAGGTTGGCCGTCACTCTCGCGGCTAGCCAGTTTTCGGGGCCGCTCGCCCTGGTGATCGTCTCCAGCGCCTGGTTGAGAGTCTTCTTGGCTTGCTCGTACTCGCCTTTTTGTTGCAGTAGCCGACCCCAATCGCTCAGACCGAGTCCGAACAGGGCGGTGTTTTCTCCGAGAGTCCGTCGCCGAAGCTTCAGGCTCTCCCGCAGCAAGGGTTCGGCTGCCTGCCAGTCTCCGTTTTGCAGCAACAAGATTCCCAGCTTGTTCAATGCGAAGGCACGATCGGGATGATTGTCGCCCAGGATCTTGCGTTGCAACTCAATAACCTGGCGTTCATTCGCCACGGCGCCTGCCAGATCTCCCTCCTCAATTAACGGGCCCATCAAGTTGTGTAGACCAAGCGCATAATCTGGACTGTCCACCCCCTCGTGTTGCCGCAAATGCTCGACATTTTCTCGCAGCAGAGCCAAGGCTTGGGCGTAATTGCCGTGGCGCTCCAGAAGGAGAGCGAGATATTGCCTGGAGGCAGAATTGTGGTCGAGTTCGCGGTCGAGGGCCACCGCGCTTCGCAGCACGGGCTCCGCTTCGGCATCCCGACTCTGTTGGTAAAGGCATTCGCCGAGGGCCGATAGACTGTCTGCGAAGCTAACCTGGTGTTCTCCGTGATTCTGCTCTTGAATGGCGAGCGATTGCCGGAAGAAGGGCTCGGCCTTGCTGTACTGGCCTTGTTGCCTGATCGATTTCGCCAGGTCATACAGCGTGACGGCCACTTCAGGATCCTGATCACCGAGATTCTTCCTCTGCAGCGCGTACGCGCGTTCGAGCAAAGGTTCAGCCCGGTCATACAGTCCGAGAGTGGAATAGGCGCGACCAATATTGTCAAGCATTCTGCCCTGCAAACTGGGATCGCCTGCGAGTTCGCGATCGATGCGCATTGCGCCCTGATCAAGCAACTCGCGCGCTGTAATCTGCTGGCCGCGAGTGCGTTCGGGAGTAGCGGCTGCAAAAATGCCTTCCAGGAATTGCGATTCGCGTTGGGCTGCGAGGCCTTCCCGCTGGGCAACGAGTCGTTCTCGGGTGGCACGCTTCGCCAGCCAACCCATCCCAATGCTGAAGCCAACTAACGCAACGACGACAATGAATGCGGCGGCGACGGCAATTTTGTGGCGGCGCACGAACTTACCGGAGCGGTACTTCCAACTATCGGTGCGGGCGTGGACGGGATACCCGGCCAGGTAGGCTTTCACGTCATCGGCGAGAGCGGACACGGACACATAGCGGCGGGCCGGCTCCTTACGCATCGCCATCAGCACAATGTTGTCCAGATCGCCGCTGACGGTTCGGGCAGCGTCAGGAGCGGCGAGATGTGCATTTGCGGCGCTCAGCACGCTCGGCGGCAGAGGATCTTCTTCACAAATGATCCTAGCCATCTCGAAAGGACTGGAGGTGTCCAACTGGAAAGGGCGCTTGCCGGCCAGTAGTTCATAGAGCAGCACACCCAAGGCGTAAACGTCGGTGGATGTGGTGACCTGCTCGCCGCGCACCTGCTCGGGACTCGCGTATTCGGGTGTCATCATGCGCTCAGTTGTCCGCGTCTGCGCCAGTTGTCCGGCTTCGGGGTCGAGCAGCTTGGCAATCCCGAAATCCAGCAGTTTAGGAAGACCTTCCGCCGTCACCAAAATGTTGGCGGGCTTGATATCGCGGTGAACCACGAGATTCTTGTGGGCATACTCGACAGCCGAGCACACCGCACAGAACAGATGCAACCTCTGTTCCGTGCCAAGCTGGTGGACCCGGCAATAATCGTCGACCCGAATACCGTTCACATACTCCATGACGAGATAAGGAAGGCCGTCGTCGGTGATGCCACCGTCCAGGAGGCGCGCGATTGCAGGGTGATCGAGATTCGCGAGGATCTGCCGCTCACTCCTGAAGCGCAGCAACATCGCGCGGTTTTGCCCAAGGCCGCCCTGCACGGTCTTGATGGCTACTTCTTTTCTGTAGAGGTCATCGGCGCGGGCGGCAAGATAGACCTTGCCCATTCCGCCCTCACCGAGGACGCGCAACAGCTGGTAGGCGCCGATGCGTTTGCCGGCGAGCTCCTCTCTGGAGGTGATCTGTTGCGCGGCGTCCAGCACAGGTTTTCGGAGGAACCCTGTGGTCTGTCCATCCATCTGGAGGAGGGAATCCACCTCCATCCGCAAGGCGGCGTCGTCGCGACAGGCCTGATCGAGGAATAAAGGCCGGGCGGCCGGCTCCAGTTCGAGAGCCGCATAGAAGAGATACTCGATGCGCACCCAGCGATCGGATCGTGGAGACGTTGTCATGGTTCCGCGCTCTTAAGCTGAGGGTGAATCCTGGGTAAGTTCGCGGCGCAACCAGGCCTTGGCCATGCGTAACTCGCGGTCTACGGTTGCGGGAGAGATTTCGAGGGCGGCTGCGGTTTCGTCATAGGTGAGCCCTCCGAAGGAGAGCAGTTCGATGATGTCGCTCTTGCGGCGATCATGCGCAGCCAGGCGCTGCAGGGCCTCGTCGAGCGCAACGATTTCGCCGGCTGTTTGCGGTCCGATCATGAGGGATTCGTCGAACGAAATAGTTTCCGCGCCGCCACCGCGTTTCTGCCGGCGATGCGCTCTGGCATGGTCGACGAGGATACGCCGCAACAGACGGGAAGAAACGGCAAAGAAGTGAACTCGATCCTGCCACGCCACGTCCGCATCCACCAACCGAATATAGGCCTCGTGGACCAGAGCGGTGGCGCGCAGAGTGTGATCGGGACGCTCGGAACTTAAGCAGATTGACGCCAGCTTGTGAAGTTGCTGGTAGACAAGAGGCATTAGCTCATCAAGAGCCGCTTTTTTCCCGCCGCCCCATTCCTTTAAGAGGCGGGTGACCAACTGCCGGTCTGGAGTAGTGTCCGTCATCAGTGTTCGAAGTTGTGCCAAACTCGCCGGCTGCTGCTCAGAAACAACCAGAGGGTGTGCATGACCCTCGAAGATGGTCAAAGGACGAAATGCGCACCGACCCCGCTTTTCGCGGGAGTGAATGACGGCCGGCCAGATCTTTGATTCCGAGGCTGGATTATAACGCAGACATTTGAGGTTCCTGTATTGGAACTGTTGAGCGGACAATTTGCTGCCCGCGCTGTCTGGCGGCTAATTTTGGCTCGTCTGGAATGAGCGCTGTGCAGCCGCACAGACAAAGGGCGAGTGCACTTGTTTCCGGTGGCCTTCCACTTACTGCAGTTTGGCGTACTCCGCCTTCGCTTGTTCGAGCATTGGGATTTCAGGATCGGCGTCTTTCCAGAGCGAGAAGAACTGCTGATATTGCTGTTTCGCCTCATCTTTGTTTCCCGACAGAATATAGGCTTTGCCCAGCTTGAGGTGGGCGAGCGCACCGATCAATTCGTTCTGCACGACGCCCGGATGGTCGACAATTTTTTGGAATTCGGCTGCTGCAGCGGCTCCCTGCTTGGCGATCAGATAGGCGTCGCCGCGCACATAAATAGGATACAGGCTGATACCGGCAACGAGGGCTGTAGTTCCTAACTCATAAGGTGAGACGGGCTCCAGTATCTTTATCGCTTTTTGGGCAACCGTTGGTTGAAGCTGGCCAGGAACTCTGCCGTGAATTTCCGCGCTGGCGCGAATGGTGGGCAGATAGTTGAACTGAATTACGGTGTCCTGCGGAAACCGGCTGTTGAGATCGCCGGCCAGACGCAGCGAGGCGACGGAGTCACCGGCCAAGCTCAGCGCGAGTGCGGACATGGCTTCAACGTCTTTGGCATGGGAGAGGGCGAGAGCTGTTTTTGCCTGTTGCTTTGCGAAATCCGCATTACCGACGAGCGCCTCGCGAATGGCATCATCCGCTTCGTAGATTCCGGCGTCCTGTTTCTTGCCGGCTTTTTGCGCGGAAACTGAGGCGCGGCGAGCAAAGCTTCTCGCCAGGCGGAACTGGCCGGCGTAGGCGGCCGTGTCCGCTTGCTCGTAGAAAACGGCATCTCCCCAAGTCGGATTGTCTGCTAGACCGTCCGCTTCGCGCTTCATACCGACCATGTCATGTTGGAGGAAATCGATGACATAGAGGGTGAGATGGAAGGAGGGGTCATCGACATGTTGCGCCTGAGCTTGCAAGGCCATGGTCCTGGCTTCGTCCAATCGATTGACAAAGATGTACGACCACACAAGGTTGGGATTGGGGAACTGCTCCCCACGCCCTCCGAGATTCGGCGCCACGGCCCTTTGAGTCAGAGACAGTACTTTGGCATAGTCGCCTAATAACAAATACGCGGTATTGAGGCCGCCGAACGGACCGTAATCCCGCGGATACAGTTGTGCCCACAGTTCGTAATCCTTGCGCGCCGCCTCGAGATCTCCGCTCACCCAATGGTCATAGTGCGAGGCAATATAGAATTTCTCGTGCTCGCTGACGTGGTCGCGCAAGTCATAAGCCTTGCGTAGATTTTCGGCGCCACGCAGGCCTTCGCCCATATTGATGTAGACGACCCCTAACTGGGCATAGGCCATAGCGAAATGAGGATCCTGTTCAATGGAGCGCTCAAACAATGGAATGCATTCGGTAAAATTTCCATTGCGCGCCTGCATAGCGAGACTGTAGGAATGCAAAGCTTCGAGTGAAGAGGTGGAAACGTTTTCCGGCGGGACGTCATACTTTTGTACGGAGGCCAGTGATTCTCCCAGCTTGGCGCGAATGGCGCCCGCCACCTTGCCCAATGCGTCCAGTACGTGATTTTTGTCGTTCGCTTCGGCCTCTGCGTTGGCGATGGAATCGCCAGTCGAGCAGGCAGTCGCTCGCATAGTGAGCAGGTATCGGTTTCCGATCTGCGCGATCGATCCATCGAGCACCGCGGCGCTGGCCGTCCGCTGACACACCTCGCGCGCCAGCTCGGGCGTCAATGGCGCGTCCTTCGCGCGTCCCATCAAAGCCAGCGTCTGCGCGGTGCGGGAGTCCGACAGCAAATTCAGAAATGGCGACTGCTCCAGTTGTGCCGAGAACCCCAGCCTCAGTGCCCCATCGAAGACCGAATCGCCGGTCCGATTGGCAAAGTCGGCCAATACAACCGTGTCTTTCTCCGTCAGCGTTGGATGCCCACGCAAATTTCCGTTAATAATGATGATCGTCGCCGCGGCCGCCACGACGATAAGCACTGCCACGGAAGCAACGACCCACGGCACTCTTCGAGATGTGGCTGGCAAAGATTGGGCCGCCACCGGAAGGTGCCGCTCTTCGACCACCAGACGCGACCGGCTGTGGCTCTCCACCACCAACTCACTTCCATCCGCGGCGATCGGCTTCGTTTCAGCGACGATTTCACCGGAAACAGCTCCACTTTCCGCAACCTCATCCTGCACAACCATCCGGACCTGCTCGGCGAAGCGATATCCACGCCCCGGCACCGTCACGATGTAGCGCTTTTCCTCCAGCGTATCGCTCAGCAACTTGCGCAGCATGAAAATGTGCTGCGAGAGGTTTGCCTCTTCCACGAAAGTATCCGGCCAAACGGTCTTCATCAGGTCGTCTTTCAAAACGACCTTTTCCGGGTTCTCTACCAGCACGAGCAGAATGTCAAACGCCTTGGGTTGCACCGCGACGGGACGATTGCCGCGCAAGATCTGCCGCCGCACGGGATCAATCCGAAAATCGCCAAATTCGTAGAAGTGCCGCGCTTTCTTTGTCTTGATCACGTCTTGAGAACTCTTGAGAACGATTGAAACTACGCTTGAAGACTTCCCGACTCATGCCGCGGCAAGATCGCTACCGTTTGAAGGCGGTCAAGGAACTGAGCCTGATGTGGCGAACAATTTATCACGAGTTCAGACGTTGGGCAAAGGTTTCCGAACGTGCAGGGACCGCTTACAAACGGACGGAAATCACCCTGGAAACCGACCGGATCTGGATTGTCCGCAATGCACACAGCAAACGGGCATGGTGCACGGAATGTGGGCGGGAGGTTGACATGGTGAGCGTGACGGAGGGCGAAGCACTTTCGCGACACCCGAAGTCAGAACCGAGGGGAACGGCATCGCTGCCGCCTCGAACAGCACGACCCATGCTCCCCGGCTGCGGGGAACAGCCGGGGTGGCATTGGTCGCAGGCTTCGGACGGGTCGCCGTTGATCTGTCTGGAGTCGGTGCTGAAATCCGGGGGCTACGACACGCCTCAAGAGCCGAATTAGATAAGGCAGAACGCCATTGATCAAGGAGGGTTTTCCATGGAACGCCATTCGAACTGTGTGTCGCTGATTCTTCTAGCAATCGTGTTGTGCAGCACTGCGGTGTTCGGTCAGATCACTCCCATCGGGGATTCTTACACCAACACGGCGGATTCCACTACCAACTATGGAGCTAAGACCCTACTCGACGTAGATGGCGCTACGCAGATCACTTACATCCAGTTCAACCTCGCATCCATCCCGACAACCGCGAGCGTCAGCCAAGCGGCATTGAAGCTCTACGTCAACACCGTCGTCCAAGCCGGCAGCTTTAATGTCGATTACGTGAACGGTGCCTGGAGCGAGAGCACCATCGAGGCTAGCAATGCTCCCGCGCTCGGCGCCAACATCGCCTCCGATGTCGCGATCACCAGCGCCGACAAGAATCAGTACATCCTCATTAACGTCACGTCGGCTGTTCAGGCATGGTTGAGCGGGAGCGAGACGAACAATGGCATCGCTCTCGTCGCAAATGGCTCGTTCAACGGAACGTTTGACAGTAAAGAGAACACGACGACGAGCCATCCGCCGGAGCTGGACATTGCATTTGCTGGCGGTGACGGAACAATTACGGGTGTGACGACCGCCAGCGGCAGCGGCCTGACCGGCGGAGGCACGAGCGGCACACTCAGCCTGGCACTCACCAATGCTTGCGCGGCCAATCAGGTGCTGCAATGGAATGGCAGTTCCTGGATATGCGCGGCGGTCGGCACCGGCACGATCACCGGGGTCACCGCGGGTACGGATCTGACCGGCGGGGGCTCCAGCGGCAACGTCACATTGAATCTCAACACGTCCGCTCTGAACAGCGTTTACCCACAACTCGCCGCCAACAACGTTTTCACCGGCGTACAAACGATTAACAATACAACCGTAATTTCTGGAGCGAATACGTCAGGAGTGCTGCAAGTAACCAACACGCTCACGTCCGGGACGGCTCCTGGCGTCAACGCCACCACCGACAGCACCGGCGCCTCTGCTCTTCGAGGAAATGCGATAGCAACCACCGGAACTTCGAACGGTGTCTTTGGAAACAGCGCTAGCCTGGATGGTTATGGTGTATACGGACAAAGCCAGGGTGCAAGCGGCACACAAATGCTCGGGGCCGGCGTATGGGGCGATACCGGAGGATCACCTAAATCTGACTCGTTATCCAGCGGAGTGGTTGGAACTGCCAATGACCTTTCAGGGGGCTCCTTCTTCAACAGTTCAGGGTCCGACACGACCACACCCGCGCTCTATGCATACAACGGCAGTTCGAATGGCGAAGCATTGGTGTTTCAGGCCGGAAACGGGCTCTCGGGGGGAATCTGCGAGATCATGAACAATGGCGACCTGAAGTGCTCCGGAAGCCTCAGCGGCGTGGTCAAGGCCGACGGCGGCGCAAAGCAGGTTTCTGTCCACGCCATGCTATCCCCTGAAAACTGGTTTGAAGATTTTGGCTCGGCGACGCTGACAAATGGCGTGGCAACTGTCGCGCTGGACCCCACCTTTACCGCGACCGTTAACACGACGATCGACTATCACGTCTTTCTCACCCCGACCGGCGACTGCAAGGGACTTTATATAAGTCAGAAGTCTGCCAATTCTTTCGAAGTGCGCGAGCTGGCGGGAGGACAATCGAACGTTGCATTTGATTACCGCATCGTCGCCAAGCGTGCTGGCTATGAGACTCAGCGCCTGGAAGACGTCACGGAACACGTCCGGCAAATGCAGCAGAAACAAGAACTGCGTCGTGAGCAATTGGCGCGACGGCGGGCCTCGCACGCTGTCCAACCTGCCACAGACCATCTCGGCGGCCAGAAGATCGGCGCTTTAACGCCAACGATTTCCCCGCGCTAGCAACACGACATTGCGCCCCCGCTCCCCCGTGGACGTCACCCACAACCCCTAACGGCTCGGCCATGCCGAAGCAAAGGAGAACTACTATGAAACGCAAAACCACGTCGCTCTTGCTGGGACTCTGCGTCATACTTTCAAGCGGAGCTTTCAATCTCGCGTTCGCTCGCTCGACCACTGCTTACAATTCCTTCAAAGTGTGGATGGCGAAGAAGGGCGATTTCAAAGCCACTTACAGCTGCCTGACGGAATCATTCGGGGCAGTCGTCAATGAGTGTGCATTTCCAGTAAGCCTGCTCTTCGATGTTCCGGTGGACAACGCGGGAAGCCATACCTTTACCGTGCAAAATTACTTCAGCGGAACGGACGCTCAAAACACGTTCACATGCCAGTCTTATGCCTACAACGGCTCTGGGAGCATCAGCAATGGAAGCACCATCAACTTCACCGCCCCGGGCCAGTCGCTCGCAACAGCGGTAACGATCGATGATAATGAAAGCGCTCAATTGATTTGCAAGGATATTCCCGAAGGTGGAGGCGTCGCTAACATCGACTGGAATCCGTAGCCATGCGTCCTGCTGCCCACCCATCACGCTGTTTCGATGGGTGGGTTGTCAGGCCAGAGAGTGGAGGAGTGAACTATGAAATCGACGAAGATCGCCATGCTGAAGAATGCCTTGCTAAGTTTTTTGAGCAGTGGCCTGCTGATGATACTCATGCAGCCTGGAATTGCTGACGCCCAGCTCACCGAACTTTACGCCTTCCAATACAACGCCGCGGCCACCAGCAACTTTCCTGACGGCGAGAATCCCATGGCCGAGTTGATTCAGGGCGCAGACGGCAACTATTACACCACGACAAATACTGGCGGAGGTGGAACCTGTCCAGGGGAAGTTGAAGGACAAATCCCTGGATGCGGGGAGGTGCTCAAGATTACTCCCGGCGGCAACCTTTCTGTGCTTTACAGCTTTACCTACGACTCGGCCACCAGCACCGCGCCCGATGGTTGGGAACTCGAAGCTGGGCTAGTGCAGGCGAAAGATGGCAATTTCTATGGCGTCGCGAGCATCGGCGGCGCTGACAATCCTGTCTGCGGAACCTCGGGCTGCGGTACCGTTTTCAAGCTGACTCCGAGCGGAACGCTCAACGTATTGCACGCTTTTTGCGGAGCCAACGGCTGCGGCTCCCTGGCAACCGATGGTTCCATACCGCTGGGGCGATTGGTTCTGGGGACGAATGGGAAGCTTTACGGAACCACGAGCTCTGGCGGGCCGAACAATGGCGGCACGGCCTTCTCGATTTCTACCTCGGGCGGCGGTTATACGGTTTTGCACAAGTTCACAGGGAACCTTGGCGGCGGAGATGGCGGGAATCCTCTGGCTGGTCTAGTCCTGGCCTCGGACGGGAACTTCTACGGGACAACTGAAGTTGGAGGCACAGGCGGGCTTGATCAGGGTGAGGGCACCGTATTCAAGATGACGTTTGCCGGAAAGATCACCATTTTGCATTCCTTTGTTGGAAGCGACGGCTCAGGAGCCGATGGTTCGTATCCCAGGGGCGCACTGGTGGAAGCGAGCGACGGCAATCTCTATGGCACTTGCTCCAACGGAGGCGCCAACAATGCCGGTACCGTGTTCCGCATCTCAACCAAAGGAACTTTCACGAAGATTTATGACTTCGAAGGGCCGACAGGGGTGGGGAATATCGGCAGTTATCCCCGCGCGGGATTAATTCAGGCGTCGGACGGGAACCTCTACGGAACCGCGTGGGAAGGCGGTGCGTTCGAAACAACGGGCTCAATTTATCAGCTCACGCTCGATGGAAATGGAACGCTGGAAGCAAGTTTTGCTAGCAGCACTACGGGCTTCTCACCACTGGATGCTGTCGTACAAGGCAGTGACGGTCGACTCTATGTGACCTTGCAAAATGACGGCGGCTCAAATCCGGATGGCGTTCAGGATCAGGGCGCGATCTCTGTGTTGAACGCCGGACTCGCTTCGCCGGCGCCCGATATCGTCATCTTCTCACCAGCCAAGGCGAAACCCGGCGCCAAGGTCACCATACTTGGCGGCAGCTTCGTGGGCACAACCGCGGTCAAATTCGAGGGCTCTCCTGCTTCCGCTGCCTTTACCATCGGCGGCTCGGGAGTTATTACGGTGACGGTGCCGGCAACGGCGACTACGGGGCCGATCACCATCACGAATGGCGGAGGCACGACCACGAGTGCAAAAGAATTCACGGTCCTGTGATCCCTGCAACGGTGGTGAGGAGAAGACTGTCTTGAGCGGAGTCCGAATTCGAAGGTTGAGAGACCAGGAACAGCGCCAGGGCGAGTTCTCTTGGGGCGAGCGGCGTAGAGTGGAGCAACGCGAAGAAGCAGAGCAGTTCGACCGCACTTGGCCTGGAAGATCGCCCGACATAGCTTAGTGGGCCAATGTAAAACTTCCTTTGAGCCGGATGTCGTCGGAAGAGGCGCCCACCAACAACTGAAACTCGCCAGGTTCTGCGTTCCAATCTTTCTTGGTGACGTCATAGAAGGAGAAGGCGCGGCGGTCGAGCCGAATCGTCACATGCCTGGTCGCGCCAGGCTCAAGAGTCACCTTCGCGAATCCCTTTAACTCTTTGACGGGACGGGGAACGCTGGGCTGAGGCTCCGCAACGTAAAGTTCGGCGACTTCGGCGCCGCTGCGCGAACCAGTGTTTGTGACATCAAATGAAACCAGGACCGGCTGACTGAGACTTCCGCTGGGCGGTGTAATGGATAGATTGCTGTAGGAAAACGTGGTGTAGGAGAGGCCGTATCCGAAAGCGAAAAGGGGTTTGGTGGTAGAGCGATCGAAATGACGATAGCCGACGAAGATACCTTCGGAATAGCGAACCCGCTGCTTTCCCGCTGCGGGATAGTAGGTGTTGAAAGTGGCGTTATCTTCCCAGCGACGTTCGAAAGAGGCAGGAAGTTTGCCGGAGGGACTGTAGTCGCCGAAGACGATCTGGGCGAGGGCTGTGCCGCCTTCCTGTCCGGGATACCAGGCATGGATTAGACCTGGAACACGATCGATCCACTGGCGCATGTCGACGTTTCCGCCGGCGGTCAGGACGACAATCGTGTTCTTATTTACGCTGGCGATCTGCTGGATGAGTTCGTCCTGTCCGGCAGGAAGTTGGAAAGTGCGGTCCGCTCCCTCGGTTTCGGTGGAGGGGTCGAAGCCTACGCAAAGAATCACAGCATCGGCCTTCTCCGCCAATGCCCTGGTTCGCGGGCCGGCCGCAAGTTCGGTCGCGGTGACGCCAAAACCGACTGTCGCAGTACCCACCTTTTCAAAATATTCGAGCCTGATCTTGTAGGGTCTAGATCCCTCGAGTTGTCGCGTATAGCTGTGGACCGTCTCTGACTGACGCTGCCAGTCATCGATCACGCGTTCGTCGTCAAGATACAAGCGGACGCCGTCGTCAGAATTCGTATAAAAGGTATAGTCGTCGGACTTTCCAGGAACAAAATAACCGGTCCAGCGCGCCGAGAAGTGATCGACAGGTTGATTTGCAGCATAGCTGCCCTCACCCCAATGAAAGTCGACGTGTGAATCGGTACGAACGAGAGTTGGCGCGCCTTCGAGATTTTCGTTGTTGAAGAATTCAGCTTTGAGTCCTCTGGTCCCCCCAGGTGTGGTCACGAATTCGGAGCTTTGGAAAGCTTCTTCCCAAACCGGAGCATCCACCCCGTACAAGACAGTCGCGGCCGTTCCCAGGTAGTTGCTGATTCCTTCCAGAAAGCTGACGTCGTTGAACGGTTTAGTCAAGGAACTCCCGCCGCCCCCGATGACCGCAGGATAGGCGTCAGGCCCGATGACAGCGATCGTCTTGGTTTTCGTCCTATCCAGTGGAAGAATGTTTCCCGCGTTCTTGAGCAGAACCATCCCCTCTCGAGCTTCCTGCAACGCAAGTTGCCGGCCCTCCTGGCTCAAGAGTGGAATGCTCGAAATGGTCTGGGGACGGTCGAAGAACCCAAACTCGATAGCCTTGCGCAAAATTCTTCTAACTTTGTCATCGATCGCGGCGGTCGAAACTTTGCCTTCGCGGATGGCGGCCAACAACACGTCCTTGTACATGTATGCAGCGCTCGGCATTTCGAGGTCGAGGCCGCCGTTGGCAGCGGCAACACCATCGTGAGTCGCGCCCCAATCCGACATCAAAATTCCGTCGAATCCCCACTCTTTTTTCAGGATTTCGTTGTTGAGGTAGCTGTTCTGCGTCATGAATATGCCGTTTACCGGATTGTAAGCATCCATGACTGCCCCGACCTTTGCTTCTTTCACGGAGGCTTCAAAGGCGGGAAGGTAGATTTCTCGGAGAGTTCGTTCGTCCATGTCAGAACTGACTTCCAGGCGCCCATATTCTTCGTTGTTGGCGACGAAATGTTTGGCAGTCGCAATAACGCCTTGCTCCTGAACTCCCTCAATCACGGCCACTGCCATGCGTGAGGCCAAGAAAGGATCTTCCCCGAAGTACTCAAAATTACGTCCGTTCATGGGGGCGCGGTAGATATTCATCCCCGGACCGAGAATGAAGTTTACGCCCCGAGCGCGTGCGTCTTGCCCCATCATGGCGCCGACGCGCTTTGCCAGCTCAACGTTCCAGGAGGCCGCCAGCGAGATACCTGCCGGATAAGCGGTGGTGGGCCCGTAGTCGTGCACTCCTAATGGCCCATCGGACATTTTCAGCGAGGGAACTCGGAGGCGTGGGAGGGGATGAGTGTAAAAGGTGTTCTCGCCCCCTATCATCTCGATCTTCTCCTCCAATGTCATTTGGGTGAGAACGGTGTCGACCCTTTTGTCCACGTCAGTTTGAGGCGTGGGTGGGGTCTGCGCTCCGAGCCAGGGCACAGAGCAAAAAACGAGCAATAGGAAAGCGGCACAGACAGGTTTACGGTCACGCATAATGGATTGCTCTCAACAGAGAGGCAGCAGAGCGCAAGCTCGAATCACTTTTCCTCGACAATTGCCAAGTCCCACGGCTTCAACACGATCTCTTGCGATGGCGTTACCGGCTCTCCGGACAGCAAGTCCGATCCGCTGCCGTGGGAATATGTCACTTTTTGCGAATCGCCAGAATAGTTCAGATAATAGTGGATGGTCTTGCCACCGCGATTTGTTCCGTGCTTTGTTCTTACCGATGGCGGCAGACTCTGGTCTGGCCCGGTCAGTCCAGCGAGCATCAGAACGTCAAGCAATACTTTTTCCTGAAGTTGGTCACTCAACACGGTTCCTTCATAAGTAAGAGTGCCTTTGCCAAAGCGATTCCTCGTGATGGCCGGGTACTTGCCAAAAAAGGGATGATCGTAGAAGGCAAGGGGCTCGGCAGTGTCAGGAATGAGCATTTCAGCCCATTCCGAAACTTTATTGTCTTCTCCGGCATGAAATGGATCTCCCTTGAGCGCCAGCGGTTGACGCAAGCTGGAAAATTCCTGGTAGTGAAAACCCGCCGCCTCCCGCAGTGGTCCTGGGGCCATCGTCCAGCGAACCGTATCGTATTCGTTGGTAAATCCGCTCTTGAAACTGACCACAAGATGGCCACCGTTGCGAACGAATTCCACCAATTTGTTGAGCGTAGCGTCACTGGCCACGTACAGCGGGGGGACAACGATCACTTTGTAGTCGGAAAGATTGGTGCTGTCTGGGAATACAAAATCCACGCCCACGTTCTTGCGATAGAGCACGCCATAGAACTGTTGCATGATGGTGTGATAATCAACGCGGTCGCTGAACTTCATGAAGTCGATGCCGTAATGTGAATCGTTGCTGTAGAGGATTGCGACCTGGTTCGACCGCTTGTAGTCGACGATTCGCGCTCCGATACGCTGCAACTCGTGCGCGGTGCGGCTGACTTCGGCGTAAGGGCGTCCCGGTTCGAGATCGTGGGACAGCACGCCCTTCCAATAGGTCTCCTGACCATAATGAATTGAGTGCCAATGCCAGTACTCAACCATGTTGGCACCGGAAGAAATGTGGGTGTATACGTCGAGCCGCATCTGACCGTCATAGGGAGGGTATTGTTCCTTGGAGTCCCAACCGATGGTGTCGGCATTCGTTTCGGTGATCAAGTAGTTGGTCTGCTTGAGCGAACGCGAATAGTCGCCAACATACGAAGAGCCCTGTCCATCAAACTGATCTTGCGTCCCGTGATAGGGATTTGAGGCAACGATGTCGACATTGCGGGCGATCTCCCGTTCGTTTACTTCCGGCCGTGGAGGCCCCGCGAAATCATGCGTGATGAACTGATCAGGCCGCTTGTATTGGTTCACGATGCCGGCTTGCCAGGCTAGAAAATCGGTGGTCAGCCATTGGGAATACCGCTCCCACTCCAGCTTCCAGCCGGGATTGATGATTCCGTCCCGTGGGGGGAGTTCGCTCCAGTCGTTGAGCCGCTGGCCCCAGTAGTTCAGCCCCCAAACCTTGTTCAAGGCATCGACGGTTTTGAATTGTTTCTTCAAATAGTCCGCAAAACCGGCCTGTACGTCGGGGTTCGCCGCGCCGCTGGAGGAGGTTTCATTGTCAATCTGATAACCGATGACGGCAGGGTTGTTCTGGTAGTGCTCAAGAATTTTCCGAATTACTCTTTCGCAGTAGAAGCGGTAGGTTGGATTGGCCAGATCGGTGTTCTGTCGCATCCCGTAGTAGAGATACTGACCTCCGAGACGCGTGACGACGATCTCGGGATGCTTTTTGTAAAGCCACGCCGGTATCGAGTAGGTCGGCGTGCCCAGAATTACGTGGATGCCGGCCCGATGCATTCTTTCCACCACTCGATCCATCCACGCGTACTCAAACCTGCCTTCCTCGGGCTCCCACAACCCCCAACTGGATTCTCCAACGCGCACCACATTGATTCCCGCCTGCTGCATTAACTGAACATCTTTGTCCAGTCGTTCATAGGGCATGTACTCCGTATAGTAGGCGACGCCGTAAAGCACGGTATCCATTTTGTTGGGGACAAAGGGCGGCGTTTGGGAAAAGGCCTTTACCTGAAACGCTGTCATTAGGATCGAAATCCATGCGGCCGCTTTCATACTTAGGAGTACTTTCATAGACGGTGTTGTTCTCCCGATGCGGATGCAATGAGGCCTGAAGCGACTCGCCTGCTCCGAACCTTCCTTCGTTGCTGTTCTAGCGATTGAATCATCGTCGAGAGTTCCGGATTGCGCACTTTGTGGCGCGGACAAGCATGTCTATGCGCGTGCGCCATGCGAGTAAACGTTTACTGAACACAGCACACTATCTACAAGGAGACCTTGACTTGTCAACGAGCTTGGCAAAATCAAGCAACGTCCTCGGCAGAGTCTAACGTTTGGCGAAACTTTTTCTGGCGCGAGACTTAGGGCTCGGAGCCAGCGCCGTCGACTGCCGCAATACGAGACTGGTCTGCAAATGATACTCGCTGCCGTGTGGGACTGGCGAATTGCGTTGCACTTCCCGGAGCAGTGCCTCAAAGGCTATTCGAGCCAGTTCGGCCTGCGACATCTGCACTGTCGTGAGCGGCGGCAACACGAACTGGGCCAGCCGTATATCGTCAAAGCCGATCAGCGAGAAATCTTCCGGAATTCTCATGCCCTCTTCATAGCTCTTCCGCATGACGCCGATCGCTGTCATGTCATTGGAGCAAAGCACAGCGGTCGGCCGAGGATTCCTGTTGAGCACTTCTGTGAACGCCGTGATCCCGCCCTCGATGGTGTGATCGCCCTCGACAATCAGGCTGGACTCGATGGGGATCCCGATTTCGGCAAGCGAGGCAAGGAATGCTGCTTTGCGTGCGGCAGCGGACTTTAAGTGCATTGGCCCGCTTATAAATGCAATCCGCTGGTGACGCAACGCCGTCAGGTGTTGTACCGCCTGGCGAATGCCGTGAAGATAGTCGATGCGGATATTGCTGACCCGTGGCCGGGCCGGCCCAACGTCCACAAAGACCAGTGGCACATTGCGCAGTTTCAAGTCATCCAACAGTGATTCTTCCATCCCGAATGTCATTACGGCAACGCCTTCTACGCGGCGTTCCAGCATTCGCCGTACCGACGATTCCATCCGCTTCGGCTCGTTTGCGGTTGAGGTGATCAAGATCTCGTAGTTGTGTTGCACGGCAATGTTCTCGAAGACCTGTACGATCTCGGGAAAAAAAGGGTTTGTAATTTCGGAAACGATGAGTCCGAAAATCCGGCTTCTACCGGAAACGAGCGCGCGTGCCTGTGTGTTGGGGAAGTAGCCAAGTTCGTCAACAACCTTCCAGACACGCTTCGAAAGGCTGGGATCCACGGTACGTACGCGGTTGATCGTGCGCGAAACCGTAGCCGTTGAAACGCAAGCGCGTTTGGCGATTTCCCTTATGTCCATAAGAGCCGATGATTGTATATCAGCGGATGTTTTTCTTTATCAGTGTGAATTCGCAGGGGTGTTCCTCTTAAGGGGCGTGTGGGCAGTTTTGGTTCTCGAGGGCGCCTCGGTCCACACCACCGCAGGAGGGTACTGTAACACCAAGAAAATCCTTGCCGCCGGCATCGGCAATCACTTTGCCGGAATTGATTGCCGGGGACCCTGATAACAAAGTGTAGCCAGTTACATTTAGCCTGCCGTTGATTGCGCTACCGGGACTCGCGAGGCGGGGATCGCCGGTCGAAGCATGTGGATCATCCTGGACATGGGGATCATTGGGAGGCGGAACGCCGAAGTACACGTTTGCATCGAAAACGTTTTGCTTGCTCTTGCCAAATCCGGGTGCGGTCACATGAGCGCCGTCAGTGCTGCGAGATCGAGCATAGGAAAACTGTCCGACGCCTTCGACATAGAAAATGTTGTTATACAGGAAAGTTCCGGTAGCCCAACCCATCCAGTTGGAATGCAGAAGCAGATCTACTTTTTCGTTCTTCCCCACATAGATCGTATTGTTGTAGATCGTCGAGTGGCTGACGGGGCCGGCGATATTGATTCCGCGGTGATGATCGTTCTGGCTAATGTTGTAACGGACGACCGTTCCGGTGTTTCCGACACTGGAGTCGGGATTGATGTTTCCCTGGTTGCAGATCAGGAGAAATCCACCGTCATTATCGTGGCTGTAGTTATATTGAATTAGAGTATTGCGGCTGTTCCAGTCCGAATCGAAACCCTCGCCATCGCGCTGGCCGCGCGTGCCGTAGACTTCGTTGTACTGGATGACGGTATTGTCGGCACTCCACGGCCAGATACCGACGTTGTAGCCCGCCGAACGCTGGTTGGCGTGGCTGACGATGTTGTTCGTGACCAAGGCGCCGTCGGTGGCGACGACGACAATACCGTCTCCGCCAATGTTGTCCAAAGTGTTGCCTCGGACAATCACTCCCAGGCTGGGATACCAGCGGGAGCGGACCCAGTGGTAGGATCCGCCGAAAATTCCGCTGCGATCGACATGATAGATGCGATTGTTTTCAATGCGCAGATCGACGAAGCGGCTGGGCTTGGCTGAACCCTCGCTGGTGTAATTGATTCCACCGTTCGTTTTGACTTTGTCAGTACCGTTCACATCGTGGATGGTGAGGAAGCGGAGATAGACGTGATGCATGTCGCCGAAATTGTCGGAATCCACATGCACCCCGCGGCGCAGGTGCAATCCAGGGCCGGTGTTTGTGATATCGAGATTACTGACTTCCCAGTATTCCTGATTCCTGAGGAGAACGGCGGCTTCCGCGCGACCGGCACCGTCGATGACCGGCTTGGCTTCTCCCCCATACTTGTCGACGATAATCGGCTGGTCAGCAGTGCCCGAGCCTTTGGGCGACAGTTGTCCTGTCCACTTCGATCCGGACTTGAACAAAACGGCATCGCCAGGGCGAAAGTTTGTCCTATTCACCTTAGCGAGCGTTTTCCACGGAGCATCAACAGAGGTTCCAAGATTTTCATCGCTGCCGGCGAGCGAGTCCACGTAATATGCGTGATTAGAAGATCGAGAAGTATTTTCGACGCGTTGGCCCAAGATTGAACAGTCAAAAATGCACAGTAGAAGGAAAGCCGCACAAAATCCAGTCCGTCGCCGTCGCCCGGCAGTCTCTTGCAGGCGAAGGCGAACCACAGTAGGCTTCGCTCTTGCGCAAGTTGCAACGGTTGACGAAGTCGACATATGAGCGAAATGCTACCACGGGGGAGATAGCCAGCTTGCAAGCCAGACCGAACAAAGCACAACGAATGGTTCGAAGAGTCTCGCAGGCGATCCCAGGCACGCGATCCTTTCGTGTAGTCTTTTTGCTTGTCGTTGCACACTCAACACTTTTACTTCGCGCCGAAAGCAGAGAACTCGAAGTTAAGGTGGACTGGACGAAAGTCGAATACACCTCGAGGACAACACCCACTCTGCAGGTCGTCGTCAACCCGCTTCTGCGACGGGGTTCACCGATCCACGATCAGGCCTTTCAATCTCTGCGTAATCTCGGTACGGATGATGTTCGATTTGTTCCTTGGTTTCCTTATCCAAGACTGGCGGTTGCAGAACTTGCGCCGCCGACCGGCAACCGTACGTTCTGGGATTTCTCCCTGATCGATCCAATCGTTCTAGATTTTCTGAATGCCACGGGCGCCCACTCGGTGGTCTTGAATTTCAGCACCATTCCGCAATGGATGTTCAAGACCGACAAACCGGTCGATCTCCCCAGCGACCCGAACGAAGTGGATTGGAGTTACGAGCAGGGAACGGAACTTCGCGACCCCAGCATGAAGGAAGTCAGCGACTACTACACTCGCCTCGTGAGTTGGTACACACGCGGAGGATTCACCGACGAACTCGGTCACCTTCACGCCTCGGGCCATCATTACAGGATTGATTATTGGGAGATTCTTAACGAACCGGAGTACGAGCATGCGATGACACCGCAGATATACACACGCCTGTATGACGCCGTGTCGTCGTCCATTCGGCGGGTTGCGCCTGAGACGAAATTTGTGGGGATGAGTCTGGCCACGCCTTCCAAGAGCCCTGACTTCTTTGAGTACTTTCTGGATGCAAGAAACCACCAGCCAGGGATTGGACTGGAGGCCATTGCGTATCACTTTTATGCAGTCCCTAGCGGTGACCAGGGCCCCGACAGTCAGCCCTTTAGCTTCTTCGAGCAAGCCGATCACTTTTTGGACACCGTACGCTACGTGGAGTCAATTCGTCGCCGACTTTCCCCCAAAACTCAGACGATGTTGAATGAGGTTGGCACTATCCGGGCTGAAGATATCGGAAAGGCGGATCCAGATTCTCCGCCGATGCCTGCTTCCTACTGGAATTTGAGCGCGGCCGTGTATGCATATCTCTATGCACAGCTGGCCGGGTTGGGGATTGAGGTGGTGGGAGAATCGCAACTGGTCGGCTACCCCACCCAGTTTCCCAGCGTTTCCATGATTGATTGGATAACCGGGCGGCCGAACCCGCGCTACTGGGTGCTCAAACTCTTAAGAGAGAATTTTGGCCCGGGAGACAAGATGGTGGAAACAGAAATTGACACACCGTCTGTTTATGTTCAGGCATTCATCACGGCTCAGGGAAAGAGGAAAGTCCTGGTGGTTAACAAGCGCGACCGTGTGGCTCAAGTGCTGATGCCGGGCGCCAGTCACGCGGAGTTGGAAGTTGTGGATAAAGACACTGGTTTCAACCCTCCCCGGACGAGCGATCTGAGCTCTGCACATTTGACTCTGTCCGGGTTAGCGGTTGCGGTGGTGGCCATGTCAGAGTGAGACCTAAACAGAACTTGCGCTTGGCGCATGAAAGGAACTCCCGACAGAGATGCGACGATCGGTTCGAACCCGCAGCACTTTAGCGATTCTTCTGTTTCTTGTGCTGGAATTTTCCGTCTCGTTGCGAGGACAAGGGCCGAGTCGCCCGTCGACACCCGAATCGACATTGGAACTCTCGCGGCCTGTGCGTCCCTGGGAATTTATATCGTCAACAGGCACGCGCGCGGCGCTGCTCGGCGACGAGGCGGGACGGCTCGAGGCTTGGGTATATCCGCTGAAGATTTTGCGCGATTTCCATCTGCGGTTCCACCTGGGGAGTTTGAATTTTCCAGCGGAGTCGCTCGCCCGCACGATCACAGTTCGTCCCGAATCGACTTCCATTCTGTACGCTGGCGATACTTTCACGGTTCGGGAAACGCTGGTCGTTCCGGTCCATGAGCCGGGTGCGATCATTCAATTTGAGGTTGACGCGGCCGAACCGGTGGAGATTGAGGCGGCATTTCAACGGGACTTTCAGTTGGAATGGCCCGGGTCCATCGCGGGCACTTACTCGTACTGGGACCAAAGCTTGCGTGCGTTCGTCTTCTACGATGAACTGAAGAGGTTCGCGGCAGTGGTTGGTTCGCCCACGGGAGATCTGACTGGCGAGGAATATTGGACCAATTATTCAGCTTCGCAAGCGAATTCGTTTCAGTTAGGAGTCACGAAGAAGGGCCACGAATCCAAAACCATCGTAATTGCGGCTTCAACGAACGGCTACAACGAGGCGGAGGCTCTCTACCGGCGGCTCTCAACTTCCTACGGCAGGCTGTTGCGGGAATCGTCGGAATACTATCAAACCTACCTTGACCGCACTGTCCAGATCTCGATTCCAGATCAACAACTGCAAACCGCATATAACTGGTCGCGGGTCAGCGTGATTCAAGGGTTGGTGGACAATCCTTTTCTGGGCAGCGGTCTGGTCGCCGGATACCGGACTTCGGGCGACACTCAGCGACCGGGGTTCGCCTGGTTTTTTGGACGCGATGCGCTATGGACGTCCCTTGCTCTCGATGCAGAGGGCGACTTCAACACCTCGCGAACCGCGCTGGATTTTCTGAGCAAGTATCAGCGGGACGACGGCAAGATTGCGCACGAAGTCTCCCAATCCGCCAGCTTCGTGCCCTGGTTCAAGGACTATCCCTATCCCTACTCTTCCGCCGACGCTACGCCTTTGTTCTTGATCGTCATGAATGATTACGTGACCAACAGCGGCGATGTAGCTTACGCAAGGGACAAGTGGGCCAGCATCTGGAAGGCATACGAGTTCCTGCGTTCCACTTACGATGAGCAAGGCTTTCCCCAGAATCGCGGCTTCGGCCACGGCTGGATTGAAGGCGGACCTTTGCTGCCGGTCAAGACCGAGCTGTATCAAAGCGGGGTTGGGCTGGAAGCATTGCAGGCTCTGTCGCATCTTGCGCTGCTCGTGGACAAGAAGGATGTCAGCGAGGAGCTTAAGCGGCAATTTGATGGGCAGCGATCCCTCTTAAACAACGCTTTTTGGTCTCAAGAAAAAAATGCGTTCGCCTACGCCCTCGACAAGGACGACAGACGCCTAGATACAACCAGCGTGCTGGCGACGGTTCCCATGTGGTTCGGCTTGTTCGACGAAGCAAAAGCCGAGGCGACGATCGACCAGCTTGCAACGTCCGATCATCAAACCGATTGGGGCATGCGCATTATTTCAGCGCGCAATCCCAGCTATAATCCTGGCGGTTACCACAACGGCTCGGTATGGCCGCTTTTCACAGGATGGGCGGCCACCGGCGAATACCGCTACCATCGTGCGTTTCCCGCTTATTCCAATCTGCGTTCAAACGCTTTGTTGATGCAAAATGGCGCGCTGGGCCACGTCGCCGAGGTCCTTTCGGGAGACTACAATCAGCAGACGCTGGGAAGTTCGCCGCACCAGATCTGGTCGGCAGCGATGGTCGTCAACCCGTTGCTGCGTGGCTTGTTTGGCCTTGAAGTGGACGCCACTGCGCACCGTCTTACGTTCGCTCCCCATGTACCGGCGAACTGGGCGTCGTTTCGCATCGGCAATCTGCATGTGGGATCGGTTGCTGTGAACCTCGATTACACGAGAACCGCAGATGGCATCTCGCTCGATGTGAGGCGCTCGGGCTCGGGCGACTGCGCCCTGGAATTTTCGCCAGCGCTGAGCCTACGCGCTCAAATTGTGGGGGCTGAGATCAACGGTCGAAGAGTTCCGTTCCAGGTGCAGACAAACACGATAGATCAGCATGTCACTGTGTCGGTTCCCGCCTCCGCCAGCCTGAGCCGATTGCGTATTCGTGTGCGAAATGACTTTGGACTTAGCGGGGCGCAGGAACTGCCTCCGCTGGGGGGAACCAGCCAGGGCTTGCAGATCGTTTCCGAGTCATGGACGCCTAAGAGGGACCAGTGGGCCCTCAACGTCTCTGGAATTCCCGGTAAACAATATGAACTTGCTGTCTGGAACCCGGACCAGATTGCTTCGGTGGACGGGGTGGAACTGACCACTGACAGCGCGGGTGCGGTGAGGGTTCGCTTTCAGTTTCCCGCCGGCGAATCCTCCCGGAAAATCACGTTTCACTTCAAGAACAGCGGAACTCATCGTCCCTAGCAGCAGGTCGAGTGGCGAGATTGGCGAGAGTTTACGGACGTTACTCTCTGTTTTGCGTCACTGCGTTACCACTTCAGCGCGACGAGTGATTCGCCGACGGCCTAAGAATCCCCGAAAGCGGCAGGTGAAGTCTTCTGGCAAGGTCGCTGTGGAGTTGAGAGCGAGCTTCGGATGATCGGTCGCGTCTCAAGGGCTTTGTTCTAAGAGGGAAGTGACGGCTCTGATTCGGCAATGGGGAAATTTGCTTGACAGGCCGTCAACGGGGGGAGTAATTTTCGCCGCGGCACATACAATGGCGTTTCGGCGTAGAGTGTTTCTGGGACGGCGAGTAAACGTTTACTGAAACCGTGGATTGGTCGGCCGATTGCCAGCGAGTTGGAGTTCGAACAGGAGGATCTATGAGTCGGTACCTGCCGGGTTTTTTGCTGGCGTTCGGTTGCATTTGCGCCCTGCTTTCTCTGGTCCCGAACGCTGGAGCCCAGGCTACAACTGGGTCCGTTGTTGGCCGAGTGACAGACCCATCCAAAGCCGTGGTTGTCGGAGCAAAGGTCACCGCGCTAAACCAAGCCACGGGTGTGAGCTACACAAGTCAATCGAACCAGGCCGGTGACTTTGTGGTTCAGCGGGTACCACCGGGCATCTATACCGTCACGGTCACGCTGCGGGGCTTTGAGACGGCGGTGGCGAAAGACCTCGAGCTGGTGATCGACCAGAAACTCGCCATCGATTTTGAATTGAAGATTGGCACAGCCTCGACCGTGGAAACGGTAATCTCTCAGGCGCCTCTTCTGCAGACCGAGAGTGTCGAGACAGGAGCGGTGATCGGTTCCCAGCAAATTCTGGATCTCCCGCTGTTAGGCCGCAATTTTCTCCAACTCTCACTCCTTACTCCGGGGGTGGTTAACGGCGAGGGAGGGAACACCCTCAATCTTTCGGTAAACGGTCAGAGAGAGTTCGCAAACTCTGTAGTGATCGATGGCGTCGAAGCCACGGGGAACCGCAACAACGACACAAACCTCAGACCGAGCGTAGATGCCGTGGAAGAGTTCAAAGTGGCAACCTCGGACTACTCGGCGGAATTCGGGAGGGCTGCTGGCGGAGTGATCTCGATTCAGACCAAGTCTGGAACGAATCGATTCCACGGGGACGCCTACGAATTTTATCGGCCGAACGCCACCGCCGCAGAAAATTATTCGTTTAGCGGTGCGGGACAATCACCGGATTTGAGCCAGCATAATTTTGGCGCAACCTTCGGCGGACCCATCGTCAAGGATAAGAGCTTCTTCTTCGTTTCCTACGAGCAGGAGCGGCTTCGTAACACAATCACCTATCTCGACGCCGTACCGCCTCAGAATCAAATTGTTTACAATCCGGACGGCAGCGTCGACCTGTCGGGATTGTTGGATCCCGGTAGCGGTCAACCCCTTCCGATTTTCAACCCAGCTTTTTATGCGCAAAATTTCTATTCGCAGCAGTTTCCGGGAAACGTCATTCCCGCTTGTCCCGCCAATTTCACTCCCGATGGAAGCTGTGTGAGCCCTGCGGGCCTTGCCGTTCTCCAGAACTTTTTCCCCAAGCCAAATCTGGCCGGAACTAACTTTGGGTACTACAACAATTTTCTCGTCAACGCGCCTTATGCTTACAACGGCAAGACAGGAAGTGCGCGATTCGATCAGGAGTTTTCGAAGAAGGACCGATTGTCTGTTGCGTACCACTATGGTGATTTTAACGATCTGCAAGACGATCCTTTTCACGGCGCCATTCCGGTCAATGGCGGCGGAGATGCCGACCAGGGAGACAACGAGAATTCACGGAGTCAGGAAATCTCTGCTACGGAGACGCATTTGTTCTCGGATCGGCTCCTGAACGAATTTCGTTTTGGCTACAGCCGCTACAGGCTAAACGACTACAGTCTTCTGAACGGTAAGAATCTTGCAGACCAGTATGGCATTCCCGATATCAACCTTACCGGCTTCCCAGCTACGTCGGGGTTTCCATACGTTTATCTAGGGGACGGTTATGAAACGGGTGGCTCCACGTACAAGCCGTTGTACTTTCTGGACAGCAATTTTCAATTTCAAGATAACGTGGTGCGGAGCTCCGCGGGAAAACATGAACTCCGGTTTGGAGCCGATTTCCGGCGGCTGAACTCTCATCCCAACTTCAATCTTTTCCCGACTGGTTATCAATATTATTCCGGGCCGTATCAGTATGCGCCCTCGGGCCCACTCACGGCCGCGCAGGATTACTCGTTCTACGACACGAGCTATGCCTACTACAACGGCGGGTCAGACATCGCCGATCTGCTGCTCGGACTGCCGCAATATACCAATGTCGGTTTGCAATTTGGGAGCCCGCATACGCAGAGCTGGGAAATGCATTTCTACGGAGAGGACACCTACAAGGTAAACTCGCGCCTGACGTTAGTCTACGGGCTCCGATATGAATTTCAGAATCCCTACACGGAAGCCGGAAACAACTTGTCGAACTTCGATCCCAAGACGAATTTGATTTTGATCGCCGGACGGGGTGGAAATTCCGATGCGCTCCTGAACGCGAGGAAGAAGAACTTCTCGCCGCGACTTGGCTTTGCTTTCAAAGCGTCGCCCCATACCGTGGTGCGGGCTGGGTATGGACTTTTCTATACTCCGGAAAACGACGCGCGCGAGGACGTTCTTACCAAGAACTATCCTTTTGCGACGCAGCAGCTTCTCTATACCAGTCCGTATGTTTACCCATTTTCGACGGCGCCGGGGTATCAGATCGATACAGGATTCAGTCGGACCACCACTCTCCCGTTGGCTGCGGGACAATCTACGATTAATCCGGCGAACATTGTCGATCCCGGCACTGGCCAACCGGATGGCAATCAACAAACCATCTACTATGTCGATCCGAATCTGAAGACCGGCTACGCGAGTATGTACAATTTGACGGTGCAACAGGAAATTTCCCCTTCTCTGTCCCTCGAAATCGGCTACGTGGGGGCTGTGAGCCGGGATCTTCCGTATGCGATTGGCAACATCAACCCCGGCGGCATCCAGACAATGAATCTGGGGAAGATCGAAGCTCAGGAATCGTTAGGATGGGGCACGTACAGTTCCTTGCAGGCGAAGCTGAAGAAACGTGCGACAAAGAACCTGAATTTCCTTGCCTCCTACACGTGGGGGCACAACGTTGACAACGGACCGGCTCCCTTTGACCTTGGTGTCAATCACAACCAGCCTCAAGATCCGTTTAATCTAACCATCGAGAAGGCCTCGGCCGACACTGATGTCCGGCAGAACCTCGTAGTGAGTTCCACTTATTCCTTGCCGTTCGGGCATCACCAGTCTTTCGGAGGTGACTGGAATGGCACGACAGATCTTGTCCTGGGCGGCTGGCAACTCTCCGGCATCCTAACAGCGCACACGGGTCTGCCCGTGAACGTTGTGAGGAACGGCAACGTTACACTCTGCCCCGGAGTTCGGCCGAACCTTATCGCGAATCCGACCGAGGTTCCCGGCGGCCAATCCTTGATGGAATATTTCAATACTGCGGCTTTTAGTAGCGCCGGTTTGACGGGAACTTGCATGGTGGGCAATGCCGGACGAAACCTCGTCCGTGGTCCGGGATATGTCAACGGCGATTTCTCAGTTTTCAAGAATTTTGCTCTCAGCGAAAGATACAACCTCCAAACCAGATTCGAATTCTTTAATGTTTCGAACACGCCGCATTTCGCGAATCCGGGCGGAGATGAGAGTCAAACGGCTTCCTTTGGAGAAATCAGGGGAACGATCGGGAACCCGAGGATTGTGCAGTTTGCAGCCAAGTTTATTTTCTAGCGGTCTGCCGGCGGTTTGGGGATCGCACAATTTGCTTCCGGGCTTGAGGCGGGCTCGGGCCGGTCCGTCGCATTCTCTTATGAGGCGTGCGCTTCTTTTCGTCAAAGTTTGCTGGCGTACTCTGCAGGTGCTGATCCTTCTTTGTGCAGCGCTCCCCGCCTCCGCTCAGGATCATCCTTTTTACCTCCACAAAGACGATCGCGTCGTCTTCTACGGAGATAGCATCACCGAGCGCGGTAGCTACATTGCTTTCGTTGAATCGTACGTCGTAACCCGCTTCCCCGAACTGAACGTGAGTTTTATCAATTCGGGTTGGTCCGGAGATTGGATTGTTGGCGGTGGCGGCGGCAAGGTCGACGAGCGGCTGGCGCGCGACGTTGTAGCCAACAACCCTACGGTCGCCACTTTCATGTTGGGTATGAACGACGCTGCCTACCAGGATTTCGATCCGGCGTTCTTTGACGTTTATACAAAAGGTTACGAGCACTTGCTGGATACTCTTCGCCAGAGCGTGCCCAATCTGCGGATCACTCTGCTTGAGCCCTCCCCGTTCGACGATGTAACTCGCGCACCGCAATACGCATTGCATGACGGCGGCTACAACAAGGTGATGGTTCGATATGGGCAATTCGTCCGGGAATTGGCTCGTCAGCAGCATCTCGACGCTGTCGATATGAACGCGCCGCTCGTGGCCGTTCTCGAGAAGGCACGCCTCGCCGAGCCCGCGCTGGCGGAAAAAATTATTCCAGATCGCATCCACCCCTCGGCAGCCGGCGGACTGGTCATGGCTGCTGCCTTATTGGAAGCCTGGGACGCTCCGAACGTGGTGTCAACGGTGGAGATCGATGCTTCGCACGTGCGACTGCAGCGACAACAAAATACCCGGATCACGGAGTTACAGAAGAAAACGGCTCTGTCCTGGACGCAGGAAGATCATGCGCTACCCATGCCGTTTGATCCGAAGGACGATGTGCTTTCGCTGGTGCTTCGATCCTCGAATATCGTGGAGTCTCTCGACCAGCAGTTGCTGAAAGTTACGGGGCTGCCGGCTGCGAAGTATGCTTTGCGAATTGATGGCGAGGAGATCGCCACGTGGACGCGGGACGATCTGGCGCGAGGTGTCAATTTGGCGCTGCTCTCAACGCCGATGCTCAAGCAAGCTCTCACCGTATACGCATTTTCCGGGCGCCTTCACAGCGTCCGCATGGCGCAGTGGCAGGGCGTGCAGGTGGCATTGCAGGACGAGACTTCCTCCCACGTGAGCGAAGCGGTCGCAGCGCTCAACGCTTTGGAGAACGAACTCGTCGCCCAGAGGAAATCTGCCGCCGTGCCGAAGGCGCATCAGTATGAACTGCTTCCCCAGAGCGACCAGGATTAACATTCTCCGGCGTTTCCGGAGGTGGAATCTGGCGCCGCGATATTCAATATGACCCTGCCTCTCGATAAGCGAAATCGAATCACGTTGCGGTTGTTTGCGTCCCTGATGTTTGTGCTGGGTTCGGCGTATGCACAACCCGTCAGCAAGGCCATCCCCACCCAACTCGCCGGTCACAACGCCATCCTGCTTGGTACCGACTGGTACCCGGAACAATGGCCCGAAGCGCGCTGGGAAGAAGACCTGCGCTTGATGGAAGCCGCGCATATCAAGGTCGTCCGTATCGCCGAGTTCGCGTGGAGCCGAATGGAGCCATCGGAGAACCAGTTCGACTTCGACTGGCTGGAGCGAGCGATCAACCTTGCGGCCAAACACGACATCGTCTCCGTGCTGGGCACACCGACGGCAGCGCCGCCCGCGTGGTTGACCCACAAGTATCCGGACACACTGCGGGTGGATGAAAGAGGGCAGCGCGCTGCCCACGGAATTCGAGCTCAGGGGTCGGTGACTTCTCCCCGTTACCGTGAGTTCTGCCGGCGCATTGCAGCGGAGATGGCGCTGCGCTTCGGACACAATCCGAACGTTGCCGGTTGGCAAATTGACAACGAATACGGCTACGCCAACATGTCGTTTGACGACGTGACGCGAAGTCTTTTCCAGGAATGGCTGAAGGCCAAATACAAATCGCTCGACCAGCTCAATCAGCACTGGACCACTTTCTATTGGAGTCAGACCTACGACGATTGGTCGGAAATTCCTGTGCCCCTTGAAGACCGCGAATATCACAATCCCGGACTTCGTCTGGATTGGAATCACTTTGTCACCGACACCTGGGCGGATTACCAGCAGAATCAGATTGAGGTGATCCGCCAGCACGCCGATTCGCGCCAGTTCATTACCGGTAACTTTATGGGATTCTTCGACGGCTTCGATCACTACGTGATTTCGCGGCCTCTCACTTTTGCCTCGTGGGACGACTATGTGGGAACAGGGCATTTGGATCCGTTCGGAAATGGTTTAACTCATGATCTCGTGCGCGGGTTTAAGCGCGAGAATTTCTGGGTCATCGAGACTCAGCCTGGCGCTGTGAACTGGGCCGAAGTTAACAACTTTCTGAACAAGGGCGAAGTCCGTGTTATGGCGTGGCAGGCGATTGGCCACGGCGCCGATGAAGTGGGGTATTGGCAATGGCGTAGCGCCCTCAATGGCCAGGAGGAGTACCACGGCACCTTGGTCGGTTCCGATGGCACGCCTGTGCCGCTGTACGAGGAAGTCAAGACCATCGGAAGTGAGTTCGCGAAGGCCGAGAGCAGCTTGCGCGGCACGTCTCCTGTCTCCGAGGTGGCGCTTCTGAATTCCTATGACAGCCGTTGGGCCATCGAATTTCAGCGGCACACTAAAAAGTACGATTCCGTCGCCTTGCTCAAAAATTACTACCGCTTTTTGCGGCCGCTTTCCCAGTCGATCGACGTGGTTAGTCCCGACGCAGCGCTCCAGAACTACAAACTGGTCGTCGCCCCCAGTCTGAATGTGATCCCCGATAATTTGGCGCAGCACTTATTGGAATATGTGCGCAACGGGGGCCATCTGGTTCTCGGCCCGCGTTCTGGCATGAAGGACGAATTCAACGCTTTGCTCCCGCAGAGGCAGCCCGGATTCCTGGCGGAGGCACTGGGTGGCCGGGTGGAGCAATACTATGCGCTGGAAAAAGATTTCCCGGTTTCGGGAGAGTGGGGCGAAGGACAAGTCACGATATGGGCCGAGCAACTGAAAAACTCAGCCCCCGACGCCGAGGTGCTCCTGCGATATGGCAAGAGCAATGGATGGCTCGACGGCCAACCTGCCGTCCTCACTCACAAGTATGGGAAAGGAAGCATTACCTACATTGGCGCGGTTCTCGACGAAAAACTGATGGCCACCGCCGCGAAGTGGATGGCCGAAACGAGCGGCGTGAAACCTTTTCTTGATGGAGTGCAAGACGGTGTAGAGGTCTGTCGCCGCGTCGGCGGCGGCAAGCAAGTCTTCATTTTGATCAACCACACGCAAGAGAAGCGGCAGGTGAGGCTGCCCCGCCCAATGAAACTGCTTCTTGAAGAAGGGAAAGTGTCTGCAGTCGACCTCCCCGCTTATGGCGTGTCGGTTCTTGTTGACAACGATATGAAATGAACCAAATGAACGGCTCTCTAATGCCCGGTGGAGCAACGGCTACGGCCTGACCAGCCAAGTTTCCTCGCTATTTTCGCAATTCACGATAATCGCTAGAGATCGAGCATGATCCATGTTGGCGCGTGATCGCTCGCGTTTTCCTCTCCCCGCGCCCATCGGTCAACACCTCCATCCACGAGCCGGTCCGACAGATTCGGAGAGAGCAGAAAGTGATCGAGTCGCATGCCTTTGTCCTTCTGCCACCGTTCAAATTTGTAATCCCAGAATGTCCAGAGCGGCCCGTCCGGATGTAGCTTGCGCAGGGCGTCCGTCCAGCCCTGTGCCAGCAAACGCGCAAAAGCCTGCCGGCTTTCGGGTTGGATCAACGCATTGTTATCCAACGACCGGGTCGGATAGATGTCCCGCGCCGTCGGCACGACATTGTAGTCCCCAGCCAGCACCACCGGTGCTCCGCTCGCCAGGAGTTCGGCGGCGTGGGCAATCAGGCGCTCAAACCAAGCCAACTTGTAGTCGAATTTCGGTCCCGGCTGCGGATTCCCATTGGGGAGGTAGATGGAAGTGATTAGCACCCCCCGAACCGCCGCTTCAATGTAGCGGGCCTGCTGGTCTTGAGAATGATGATCTTCATGACGACGATCTCCATGACGACGATCTTCAGAATGATGATCCTTAGAATTCGAATTTGCCGGCAAGCTTGTGCGAGTCACCACGGGAGTGTGGTTGCGCGCGAGAATGGCCACGCCGTTCCACGACCGCTCCCCGTGCCAGACCGCTTCGTACCCCAGACTTCGAAGGGCCTTCACGGGAAAGTCGTCCTGCTCTGCCTTGAGCTCCTGGAGACTCACCACGTCCGGCTCCGCCTTCGCTAACCAAGCCAAGAGGTTGTCGAGCCGCTTATTGATGTTGTTAATGTTGTAGGTGGCGACTTTCAGCAAGTCCCTTTCCGTCCCTCTACTTTGTGGGTTTCCCGCAAGAAACGAACGAGTTCTCCCCAGGGGATACTCGCCCGTCCCATTGCAGACGTTGTTCTTGCCATCTAATATTGAAAGCCAACTCAGAAAGCTGCACACCACACCTCACTGTATCGGAGCATTTCGGGTGTCGCATGGCTAAGAAAAGCACGCCAACGTCTGTGTCGCCTCGATCTCTCACCGACTTCATAGAGGCATTTGCGCGATACTCGTCCGGCTCTGACTACTTGAAATGCTTTCGCGGGCAACGGGACTCGTCTTGGTCAAACGTTGCGGGTATATTCCGACCTGATCTCAAAGAGCTTCTTAAGAATGAGAAAAGGGCAGTTCGTGATCTGATCTCGGTTCAGCCTCATGAGTTTGCATCCGATGAAACCATGTTTGATAAGCTCGTCCGAATGCAGCATTTTGGGCTACCGACTCGATTGCTGGATGTTTCGCTGAATGCGTTGGTCGCGCTTTATTTTGCAGCCGACCCAGGCCCTGATGGCGAAGCGAGTGATGGCATGGTGACAGCTTTCGCAATTCCGCTGGAACGCGAGAAATATTACGACAGCGATTCGGTAAGTTGCCTTGCCAATTTGGCCAATATGACATTTGAAGAAAAAGACGAGATTTATCGATTGAGAGAGTCGCTAAAAGGAGATATATCGAGCGCCAAAAACATCAAGAAATTCAATGAAAGCGGCGTCATAGAACGGCTTCATCAATTTATCCGGTCTGAAAAACCTTATTTCCTTCCAATTATCGACCCCATAGATTTATTCAAGCCATATTATGTTCATCCCAAGATGAGCAACAGGCGAATTCTGGCGCAATCCGGCGCCTTCATCCTCTACGGTATTAATCCACCTAAGAGAATGTTTTTTCCGTACCCGATTGAAGAAAAAACGTTCATTGTTCCGCAGAGTGAGAAGATCCCTATTAGACAGGACCTCGAAAAGCTTGGTATCAACGAAAGCACTCTCTACCCCGAGATCGACAAGGCCGCAGCCCGGATCAAGAATCAGTACAGGAAGAGTTGAGAAACTGGCCGCGATCTACTTTGCGAACCGCCGGTGGCGGACATTCAAACTGAGACCCTGCAGAGAAGCAGGACGGCTCCTATCTTCAAATGTTGCCAGTGACGTCTTTGGTGTTTAGGGCTTCCGCCATTTGTCCCTGCCGCCAACATTGGTGTCGCGAACGCGCTCAACGTGGACAGCCGCATTCGGGTTAATCTCACGAGCCCGCTCAACGGCTTCGGCTTGGGTTGGGAGTATCGCACTGGCCCTTTCCGAACCCGGTTTCCTTACTGCATAATCCCCCTCTTCCCGCCTTTCGATATACAGTTCATTTTTGGCCATGTGGCCCCCTTTTGCTATGAGTAGGATACACCTAGGAACACCTTCGGCACCACATTGACCTTGGTGCTGCGACGAAGGTTTCGATATCCATCCGGCGAGTAGACGCACAAAGCCCCCGCAAAATCTACGAATAAATCCCCAGCGCCCCATGTCCGAGCTGGCTTCCCCGGCTTTCGTTCTTTTTGAAAGCTGGGGAAGCCTCCGTTAGTGTGGTTTCACAAAGCCGGGCCAGCCCCACCACGATCTATTCGTTGGCCCGCAAGGCGGTCCTCAACAAAATGATCGCTGCCTCGATCCAGCGGGCAGAGTTAATCAACCGCTAGATAGACCTCGCCTTTCTTGCAAGAGTACAATCTGACTAACTCTCCAGCCCAAGACCTTGCGCCACAGGAGTCTTTTTGAATGGCTGATTATCCGCCGTATGTAGGTGCACCGGGCAGTCTGCCCAAACTGTTCTCCGGTATCAAAGCCGCAGCCGTTCCTCCAAAGGTCACGCAGGACTTCTTGGAGACTGTCCTCGACCTCAAGTCTTCAAGTCACCGGGCTTATATCCCGCTTCTCAAGAGACTAGGATTCATCGATCCGAGCAACGTTCCGACACAGGTCTACAAGGACTTTCGTGATACCGACCAGTCTGGCCCGGTTATGGCAGAGCGATTGAAGGAGGCCTACAAGTCCCTGTTCGCCGCGCACGAATATGCGTGGAAGCTGAATAAGAATGACTTGATCGCTAAGTTGAAGAATGTGACAGGGGCGGGTGACGATGACCAGTACATCCCGTCTGTTGCGAGCACGTTCATTGAACTGTCAAAGCTGGCGACCTGGGATGCCGCCGCGACGCCTAAGAAACAAACCACCGACACGTCAAACAACGGAGCGGCAGAAGGCACGCCGCCGGAACGCCGCGAGCATGAGCGGGAAGAACCCAACAGTGGTGGCTTGCGTATTGGTTACACCATCAACCTGAACCTTCCGGCCACAACCGAAATAGAAGTGTTCAACGCGATCTTCAAGAGTCTCCGTGAGAACCTGCTGACGAAACTGTGATGGGCACAGAAGAGAACATCAAGCTGTTCGGCATGCAGAACCTCCTGCTTGAGTCGGAACTCAAGAAACTGGAGGAGTCTGGCATTCAGATCGAACATGCCAAGACCATTCAGCGAGCCGAGATTGTTGACGTGGACTTGTTTGAAGCGGACATCGTTGCGGAGGCCCGCCGCATGGCTGACTTCTATGCCATCTACTATGCCGTGGAGAACTCCATCCGCCGCCTGATTTCCGGGCGACTATCCGAGAAGCACGGCGCCAACTGGTGGAAAGATAAGGTGCCACCGAACATCCAACAGGAAGTAGAGAAGAAGCAGAAAGAAGAGCGAGACACGGCGATGTCCATCCGCTCAGAAGACCCGCTGGCATACACAAACTTCGGAGAGCTAATTCCCATCTTCGGTTCAAACTGGGCTGATTTCTCCGATACTCTTCGTAGCGAGAAGGCGATGTATCAGATCCTCTCGCAGTTTAACAAGATCAGAAACACCGTCGCCCACAGCTGCGAATTGAACGATGACGAGATCACCCGGTTCAAACTTCTCGTGAAGGACTGGTTCCGCATACAGTCATAGTTACCAACCGGTATTGAACCTACGAATAGATCCCCGGCGCCTCATGTCCAAGCTTCTGGACATATTCAACATAGGATCCCGGATAAACAGTCGGAGTACGCTCCGTGCCGCTCTCGCCGCCCAGTTCCAGCACGCGTGAGCCGAGACCGCGCAGGAACATGCGGTCATGGGATACGAAGATCATGGTGCCTTCGAAATCTTTGAGCGCGTCCACCAGCATTTCCTTGGTCGCAAGATCCAGGTGATTGGTCGGTTCGTCGAGCACCAGGAAGTTCGGCGGGTTGTGGAGCATGCGCGCGATCGCCAGCCGCGACTTTTCGCCGCCCGAGAGTGCGCGGATCTTCTTATCCGTGTCTTCGCCAGAAAACTGGAACGCTCCCGCCAGGTTGCGCAACGAGCCAATGCTGTCCTGGGGAAAATCCTGTTGCAACTGTTCGCTGACGGTGAGATCGGAATTGAGTACATCCAGCGACTGCTGCGCGAAGTAGCCCATATACAGGCTGGCGCCGAGCCGCACGCTTCCCGCATCTGGAGCACTGGCCCCGGCAATCATCTTGAGCAGCGTGGTCTTGCCCGCGCCATTTCTCCCCATGACGGCCCAGCGTTCTCCGCGGCGGATGGTGAGATTGAAGCCGTCATAAATTACACGCGGGCCGTAACTCTTGTGCAGATTCTCGAGGACGGCCACCTGTTCGCCCGATCGCGGCGGGACGCGAAAGTCGAATTTCACAACCTGGCGTTTTTTGGGCAGCTCGATCTTCTCGATCTTGTCCAGGGCTTTGATGCGGCTCTGCACCTGGGCCGCTTTGGCGGCGTGCGTCCTGAAACGATCGATGAAGCGCTGCTCTTTGGCGAGCATGGACTGCTGCCGGGCGAAGGCCGCCTGCTGATTGCTCTCGCGGATCGCTCGTTCTCGCTCGTAGAAGTCATAGTTGCCGGAGTAGATGATGATCTCGCCGCCATCAATCTCTGCAATCTTTGAGACCAGACGATTCATGAACTCGCGGTCGTGCGAAGTCATCAGCAACGCGCCGGGAAATGATTTCAGGAACTTCTCCAGCCAGATGATGGACTCGATATCGAGATGGTTCGTCGGTTCGTCCATCAGCAGCACGTCCGGCATTCCGAGCAAGACCCGCGCGAGTGCAACCCGCATTTTCCATCCGCCAGAGAGTGCGCCCACGTCGCCGTCAATCTGATCATCTTTGAATCCCAACCCGTGCAGCACTTCCCGGGCTTGCGATTCGAGCGCGTAACCGCCTAAGTGTTCGTACTCCTCCTGAACGTGACCGAAGCGCTCGAGGATGCGGTCCATTTCATCAGCCTTGTCGGGGTCGGACATCTCGTGCTGCAAGGCTTCGAGTTCGTGGTGCAGATCGCCGACGCGTCCGCTGCCTGCGATCGCTTCATCCAGGACCGAACGGCCCTGCATTTCCTCGACGTCCTGGCGAAAGTAGCCGATCGTCATCTTCTTGGGGACAGACACGGTGCCATCGTCAGGAGTCTCCTCGCCGACCACCATGCGGAATAGTGTCGTCTTGCCCGCCCCATTCGGACCGACCAGTCCAACTTTTTCGCCGGGATTCAACTGAAACGAAGCATCCACGAAGAGCAACTGCTTGCCATACTGCTTATTGATGTTTGAGAAAGAGATCATTGTGGAGCATCTCGCGGGGTCCTGACCGATGTTTTGAACCAAGTGGAATGTTAGTGTAACGCCTCTTTTGCGCTTTGTCCGTAGTCGGCGCCGGGGGCGTGGAGATGTGGGAAACGGGTTTTGTTTCCTTACGATAGCTTCGCCGAAAAACACTATCGCGTTGGCGACGCGAGGCTGTGAGGTTCGGGCAGGGAGACGGTGCGAAAGCACGTCAAGGACGATCCGGTTGGCTGGCGAAAGTCTTCCGGGAGGCCGGCTGCGCAATCGAGCCGGCGCCGACGATAGAGATTGATCGCCACGCGAAAAACTATAGGATGAGTTGCCCGCGATTGCCCGCAAAAATCATGCGTAGCCGTAAAGCATCGATTATAAAATGGCGGAGAGGGTGGGATTTGAACCCACGATACCCGTTAAGGTATGTCCGCTTTCGAGGCGGATCGTTTCAACCGCTCACGCACCTCTCCGAATATCATTTTTCACGGCAAGCGGCTTCAGCCCGCGGAAGGTCAAGCCACCCTAATTCCCGTTGCCACTTCAATTTTCGTTCTACATTGTGCCCGGCGTGATTGAAGCTTTACGGATTTCACGCAGAATGCCGAGCCCTAAGTGCGGTTGACATCAATGTCGCTCGCGCGCCGCTTACGAAAGAACTCTTGCAGCATTTCTGCCGAACGGCCTGCCAGAACGCCGGAGCGAACCTCCATACGATGATTCAAGCCGGGGTGATTGACGACTTGCAACATCGAATGAACGGCGCCGGCTTTCGGGTCGTCCGCTCCGTATACGAGACGCGCGATACGGGAGTGAATTGCGGCTCCCGCGCACATCGCGCACGGTTCAATTGTAGCAAACAGTTCGCAGTCGCCAAGGCGGTGATTACCGAGGTTTCGTCCGGCCTCGCGCAGGGCGACAATTTCGGCGTGCGCGGAGGGATCGGAATCGGTCAGGTTGCGGTTCCAGCCTCGCCCGACGATGCGGCCGGCGTGGACAACGACGGCTCCTACGGGAACCTCGTCTGATTCGAGAGCTCGTTGTGCGCAACGGAGCGCTTCTTCCATCCACAGCTCGTCGATTAGAGGACGCAATCTAACCTCAGCGGCTAAAGCCGACCATGAAAATAAGCTCCTTATCGCAGCGGTGAACCGCTGCGCCACCCAAAGGCAAGAGCCAAAACCGGCGAACCTGCGATGCCAAAAATCAAAACCGAGCAGCGGAGAACCGCAGTGTCACCCAAAGGCAAGAGCCAAAACCGGCGAACCTGCGATGCCAAAAATCAAAACCGAGCAGCGGTGAACCGCAGTGTCACCCAAAGGCAAGAGCCAAAACCGGCGAACCTGCGATGCCAAAAATCAAAACCGAGCAGCGGTGAACCGCAGTGTCACCCAAAGGCAAGAGCCAAAACCGGCGAACCTGCGCCGCCAAAAATCAAAACCGAGCAGCGGAGAACCGCAGTGTCACCCAAAGGCAAGAGCCAAAACCGGCGAACCTGCGATGCCCAAAATCAAAACCGAGCAGCGGTGAACCGCAGTGTCACCTCAAAGGCAAGAGCAGCTGCGCCACCCAAAATCAACGACAATGGCGGGTGCTTCTGTAACCCTAAACCGCTCCAAGGAACTGGCTTTCAGCCTACATCATTCTCAGGGCGGGTGGTTACCTTTGGTGTGGGAAGTTCTGTTCCTAGTGATCATCGAAATTCTCCTGCGTATGTGAATCCCGCCCGAAACGATCCGCTTCTTGTTCGGCGGATAACCGATGTGATTGCAGCTGTTTAGGTTGCAATGCTGAAATGAAACTCTAGGTCTGGAATGGCACGAGGCTTGCACTTTAGTCATGTGACAGGTGCCCCGTCCCCCGGAATACGCACCGGATTTGCGCGGCCAGATCCACGCTCCCATAGGAGGACGGTTACTGTGAAATACTCGCCCAAAGTTGCGTTCGTTTCGTGTGTGGTTTTACTGTTCGCGGGGTTCGCCCCAGCGCAGGCGGTCTTCACCGCCGTGAAGGTTCCGGGATCCAGTCCCAATTCGATGATCTCGATCAACAATGGCGGCACGGTGGTTGTTAACACGGGTAACAGCAACTCCTTTCAGGTTTCCGTTTGGAATCGGCTGAACGGTGCGCAAACCGTCGGCCTGATCGGAAACAACAGCGGCGGCGCTGACATTAATAATCTCGGGGAAGTTGTGGGCGCGGGCGATCCCGATAATTTGGGCGACCTGCAGCCTTTTCTGTGGCAATCGGATTCCGGCGTGCAATGGCTGGGATCGCTGGGGGGCAATCTGAGCGCGGCCAGCGGGCTCAACGATTCGGGAGCGGTGGTCGGGCTGTCGTACAACGGAGCCGATTACCAGCATGCTTTCTTATGGACGGCAAGCAACGGCCTGCAGGATCTGACGCCTGATCTCACCAGCGTTGGGGGAGCTTTCGCGACAGCGATCAACAATGCGGACGAGGTGGTCGGATATTATTTTCCGAACGGCAGCCGCAACACGGTTGGTTTCGCCTGGACGGAAGCAGCTGGCTTGCAGAGTTTCGGCCCGTCCGGAACGCTGGCATTCGCGATTAATGCCGGAGGAACCGTTGTGGGACAGTCGACGTTCGCCAACGCTCATAAGCATGCTTTCTCCTGGACGCCTGACTCTGGCATCACGGATCTCGGCACTCTCGGTGGCAGCTCCAGTTCCGCGACCGGAATCAATACGCTGGGATGGATCGTAGGAACGTCACTGACGAGTTCGACCAAAGGACTGCTGCACGGATTTCTGCGCACGCCGGCGGCGGCGATGAAAGATCTGACGACGATGGCGGGTCTGTCGGCCAACACTCAAGTCCTGGCTGCGTCCGTTAACGACGCGGGAGTGATCGCCGCTTCCACGAACCAGGGCGGGTATTTGCTGGTGCCGAAGATGACGGCGAAGTTTCAGTCCTCGGCGAATCCTTCGACGGTGGGTCAGCCGGTGACGTTGACCGCGACCATTACGTCTGTTGCCGGGGCTCCGCCGGATGGCGATACGGTTCTGTTCTCGATTGCTGGTCAGGTGCTGGGAACCGCAACTTTGAGCGGTGGTGTGGCGCAGTTGACCACCTCGGCGATTGGGGTTGGTTCGCACGCGATCACTGCAAGTTTCAGCGGAGACGCGAACTATGTTCCGACGAAGTACGCGAATGCGCTGACGCAGGTTGTCAACCAGTAGCCAGGTTCGGCGCAGGAGAAGCTTACTGCGCTGGTGATTCCGGCCGGTAGAAACGACTTGACAAAAGCTGGAAGCGGGAGGAAATCGGGAGGGCGACGGTCGGTGCGGATTGCGTCCGTCGCGTTCTTTGCCGCTTGTGACCTACCTCACATCCGCCTGTTTCCTGACGGTGGTATTCTAAGCGGGTTATGGAACTCAGCAGCATCCTGCGCAAGGTCTTTCTGGTCGATTTGATTCAGGGACTGGGCGTAACCTTCCGCTATCAGGATCCCAAGGAAATCTACACCGAGCAGTATCCGCTGGAGCGTCCGCAGATTGCGGAGCGCTATCGCGGAGCCCCGCGCCTGAATGTTAATCCCGACACCGACGAGAGCCTCTGCATCTCTTGCGATTTGTGTGCGCTGGCCTGCCCGGAGAATCTGATTGTAGTAACCAGCGAGCGCAACGAAAAAACGCGGCGTAAGGAGCTGGTCAACTTCACGTATGACTTGAGCCGGTGTATGTTCTGCGGATTATGCGAAGACGCGTGTCCCACGGACGCGCTCGAGCTGACGCAGGATTTCGAACTCGCCAGCTACACACGCGAAGGCATGATCTGGAATCGGGAAGCGTTGGAAAAAGGTCCGCAACCAACGGTCTACGAGAAGTAGTAGGGTCGCGGCCGAAGCATTCCTTTCAGTAAAACACCGCTTGTTCGCGAAACGCATCAGGCCGCAAAACTCACGCAAATGTGGGCTCGGTCAGGCGGCGCGGTGTCCGTGCGAACCGGCGAGGGAAAAAATGCGAATGGGAGTTGTGCGAAATGTGCTGGAACGTTGCGGGCGCTCAGTGACGTTTGACCAACCTCCGGTAGAAGTGCCTAGGGTCGCCGGTATGATGACGTGCTATCGGCCTTCGTGTGGCGTAGACCGCGCCCGTCCAGCAGTTTGACAGCGGATCCTTGCTGCCAAATCCAGATTCGCATCCTCTCTGTCATGCGTCAGTGACGGCCAACACACCATTTTTGTGATGAATAAGGATGAGGGTCTGGGCGGCGCCGGATTTGCGCTGACGAACGGTCGCCCAAGTACGTCCATTCGGTCAGGTCCAAGAAGCAAGTTTTCCGTCTAATCTTTTACCCAAGACCACTGATCTTTCGTGGTTCAAGACATGGTGGTCGATGCCGATGGGTGTGTCCATGAGGGATCACACCAGCATGTATCGTTTGTCACGTTCCATGGTAAGAACAAGAAACTGAACGGGGGATGTCGAGGAGCAGGGGATCGAGCGGAACTGCCGGTTCTCTGTCGTCGCAGCGCGTGAACTCACGCTTTCGTCTGAAGGAAGGGTTGAGCCGCAGTTACAACTCGCACGAGCAGGCCGGTGCGACTCCACGGAAAGAGCTAAGGGGCGACGATGAATGAATCTGAATTGATGCACTGTGGTATGGAGGAGTGCCGCTGGGCGGGATGCGGGCCGGACTGTCCTAACTTTCTGCGAAAGGGAAAGCGAGGAATCAAGGAAGAGATACCGGCCTACATCCTACTGGTGACGGACAAACCGGGAGATGCGGATCTGGTGCGGTTGCGCCTGGTGGACAGCAAGTTCCGGGTGAACTGCGTGAGCGGGCTGTCCGAGGCTCTGGTTTGTCTGCAGCTGGAAACACCGACGCTCATATTGCTGGATCCCAGCCTCGGCGACAAGGACGGCACACGAGCGATACGCCGGATTATGGAGACGGCGCCGAGCGTGCCGGTGGTGATACTTTCCGGGTTGGATGACGACGAAATGGCGGTTAAAGCAGTGCGGCAGGGCTGCCAGGATTACCTCGTCAAGAGCGAGGTGACCTGCAAACACATGGAGCGTTCGATACGCTACGCGGTGGAACGGAAGCAGTTGATGCAGGCGCTCGAAGCGACGCGGAAGCAGCAACTGGATTTCAAAGATCAGTTTTTGTCGCATGTCTCGCACGAATTGCGGACGCCGCTGACCTGCATCTACCAATACGTGACCCTGCTGCTGGACGGGCTGGCCGGTCCGTTGGAACCGAATCAGATGGACCATTTGAGGGCAGTTTTGAAGAGTGTGAATCAATTGCAAGCGATGATTCGAGACTTGCTCGAAGCCACGCGGGCGGATAGTGGCAAGCTTCGGGTCGAACAACGATGCATCGAAATACGGGAGCTGGTGCAACAGGCCGCAGAGATGATGCGACCAACCGCTGTCGAAGGCCGGGTTAGGCTTGAAGTTAAGCTCGATCAGTCGATGCCATTGGTCTATGCGGATCCTGACCGCACTCTCGAAGTGCTCATCAACCTGATCGATAACGCGATTAAGTTCACTCCGCCGGAGGGTTTGGTGACGGTGAAGGCATCGACGGTGGAGACCGATCCGAGTGCGGTTTATCTCTCGGTCTGCGATAGCGGATGTGGCATTCCGCGAGAAGCCCTACCCAAGGTTTTTGAGCGTCTGTACCAGGATCCGAATGCGGTGGACGGGAACCGAAACGGACTGGGACTTGGGCTGTACATTGCGAGAGAGATCGTTACGATGCAAGGCGGGCGGATGTGGGTAGCGAGCGAACCCGGAAGCGGCAGCACGTTCTCATTTACGTTGCCGTTCTACTCCATGGCGAAGCTGTTATCTCCGGTGATTACATATCAGGGACGCATGCGGGAAGATATCGTATTGGTGCGAGTTGACCTGACACCACTGTCTAAAGCTCTACGCGGGAGTTGGAAAGAGGTTTGCCAGCGCTCGCTGGAACTTCTGCGCCGGTGTATCTACGTGGACAGGGATCTGATTCTTCCGCCAATGGAAACGGAGGGTGCGTCGCAGACTTTCTTCGTGGTCGCCTCGGTCGATCTGAACAAAGCCAACATTCTGATGGAGCGGATTCGAGAGCAGGTGGGAGGGCTCGCCAAGTTGAAGGCGAGCGGCACCTTGCGCGTGACCGCAGAAGCGATTCCGGGCGTCAGGGTCTCCGAGTCGAGAACCCTCGAACAACTGGTTTGGGGAGTTGCCGACCAGGTCACCGAATTAATTCAGAGGGGCAGGCAGCGAGGTTCGTGGAACGAGACAAGTCGTAATGAAGTTGGGAAAGGAGAACTACAAAATGCTAACTGAGAGGCGGGGTCTAGAGGCGTCGAAAAGTCGATCAAAAATCATGGTTGTGGATGACGATTCCGACTTAAGACAAGCGTTGAGCCTGCGTCTGCGAGCCAACCAGTTTGAAACCATCGGTGCATGCGATGGCTATTCGGCGATTGCGATGGCGCTGAAAGAAAAACCACAGCTCATAATTCTGGATCTCGGATTGCCGGCTGGCGATGGATTCGTTGTGCTGAAAAACTTTCAACAGTATCCGGCGCTGGCGGGCATTCCGGTGATCGTGTTGTCGGCGCGAGATCCGGAAGCAAATGAACGAAGAACGATTGAGGCAGGCGCCACGGCATTCTTTCAGAAGCCAGCCGACAACGAAGAGTTGTTGGGAGTAATCCGCGCCTGCCTGCAAACCGGATGGGGCTGGGGCGGAGACAAACCCTCGTAGTAGTTTCTGCTTGCCCCGATACTTCCCATGACATTTACCGAAGCCGACCCAATCGACAAAAGGGAGACCAGTGATGGAAGTGGCAAACGAACAGGTGAGGTTTTCTCCGAAGGCATACCGCGTCGATCGACGAGATCATCGTTGTATTTCCAGCGTGCCAATCACAGTACAGCGTTTTTTGCGCTTTGGACCGGTTGTAGAACCGGGTTTGAGTCTCGATATCAGTATGGGGGGAATGTCAGGTTTGATTTGTGGAGCGCCGCGAGTTGGTGAGACGGTTGTGATCAAGCTGTCGTTGTGGGGTTCCCCGATGGAAATTCTGGCGACAGTCTCTTATAGCAGTGACGCCCGATCCGGGTTCAAGTTCTGTTCTTTGCCACGGGAAGCAGAGGAACGACTGCGGAGCTGGATTGTAGAACTCGAGAAACAAGAGCACAGCGATTCACCTTGTCTATTCCTGAGGTAGACGAGCGAGGAGCGGCCCGAGATGGAAATCGAACAGGGCGCGAAGCGGCTAGTCCCAGAGGAGAGGCAATCCCTGGATTCCCCAGGAAATGTGGTGGATGGCGCCGTGGGTGGCGAGGATGGCGGATTTTCCGGGGGCGAAGGCGAGTCCGACCAAGCCCTGGCCGGAGACTTCCAGGTTCGCTTTGCCTTCAGGAGTGATCTTCACGATGCCGCGTTTTCCAGCAAGGGAAGCGGCTACGTAGGTATTGCCTTCGATGTCGAGGGCGAGGCCTTGCGGGCGGCCGAGACCACGATATAAGACGGAAACGGTTCCGTGCGGATCGACTTTGTAGACAGAGTCGTAGCTGGAGGTGCTTGGTCCGGTGACGAAGAGATCGCCTTGCGGGCCGAAGGCGAGGTGATAGGCGGAGACGCTGGCCTCGAGGGTGGCGAAGACGAAGATCTGGCGGTCGCGGGCGATCTTGAAGATGGTGCCGCTGCGGTCGCCGACGTAGAGGTTCTCCTCGCGATCGAAGGCGATTCCGGTGGCGACGCCCATGCCTTCGGCGTACATCGACATGGTTCCGTTGGGCGCGACTTTGTAGACGGCCTCATCGTGGCGCGAGGAAACATACATCTGGTTATCGCGGTCGAAAGCGATGGCGGTTGCATTCATCAGGTCACTGACGAAGGGCTTGACGTTGTAGCTGGTGTCAATCTTGAAGACGGAGACGGGAGTTTTCTGGCCGCGAGATCCGGAGAAAGTGACGTAGATGTTGCCTTCGCGATCGAGGGCGGGATTGGCGACGGGATGGAGGCTGTCCGCGACCGGAACGGCGATCTTGATGGAATGCGGATTGCTGACGTGTCCGTTGGCACCGACGATAATGTTGCCGGAAGTGGCTCCGTCGGGAACGCGGGCGATGACGAAGTCGTCGGAACTGATGAGCACAGAGCCTTCCACTTCTCCGAAGCGCACGCTGGGACGGCGGAGTTCGTGGGGATGGAGGCTTTTGCCGCTGATGCGAACTTCGCCTCCGGGCAGAGCAAAGGGCGGCGCAACCGCGTCGATATGCGGTTTGCCGTTGACGTTCTTCTTACCCAGGAGACGATCGGATATGCTCATGAATTAGACCCGGCGGAAAACGCGACAGACTTCACCCGTTAGTGTATTAGAAGACCGAAGTGCAGCAGAAGATGCATGATGACGAGGGCGTAAATGCCCGCTCCGAGATCGTCGACGACAATGCCGGTGCCTTCGGGAAGGTGCTCCAGACGGCGGATCGGAAAGGGCTTGAGAATATCGAAGACACGAAAGAGTATAAGGCCGGCAAGAAACGTTTTCCATGCGAGAGGAACAGCGATGAGGGCAACAAGTTGTCCGGCGACCTCATCGATGACGACGAGTTGAGGGTCTTTGCCGCCGCAGGCTCGGGCGACGCGGGTCGCGGCGGGGATTCCGACAAGAGTGACGACGGCCGCCGCGACAATGGTTGCCCAAGTGCGCTGCGCGAGCGGAATTTGAGAAGTCGCCGCTGCCCAAAGCAGAACAGTGGCCACAGATGCCCAGGTGCCGGGACCAGGCTTGATGCGTCCGATGCCGAAAAATGTGGCAGTAAGTGTGGCCCAGAGGGGAGCGGGGCCTGGCGTGGCGGGCGCGAGCGCAGCCTCGGACAAAGCCATCAGTCGCCATCCTCTTCGCCGGGAGTATCTTGACGGACGGCCTCTTCGGCGTCGCTGACGGGCGAGGAGATGACGTATCCGCCGCTGGCCCACTTGCCGAGATCAATCAGGCGGCAGCGGTCGCTGCAGAAGGGAAAGTCGGGGTCGTTGGCTTTTGTTGTCTTTTTGCAGATGGGGCAGCGGAGCTTGATGGTGGACTTGCGCGGCATATGTTTGATTGCACAGGTTAGAAGTCAGATTGCAGAAGTGAAGCTGATACGGGCAGCAGGGTGTTCACTTCTGCAATCAAACCTCTGACTCTGACCTTAAATAATCTCGGCCACTAAATCGTAGTCGTGGGCGGCGGTGACGCGGCAGCGATAGAATTCTCCGTCTTTCGGTTCACGGCCTTCAGGATAATCGTTGACGAAGACCTTGCCGTCAATTTCGGGAGCGTGCATGGCGGTGCGGCCTTCGAGAAGAAGGTCGGACTCGGTCGATGAGCCCTCGAGTAGTAAATCGAACTCGCGTCCGATGAGCGACTTCTTTTTGGCCTTGCTGATTTTCTTCTGGATCGACATCAGCGATTTACGGCGCGCCTCAATTTCGCGGGGAGAAAGCTTGTCGCCATGATCGAAGGCGCCGGCGCCTTCCTGATCGGAATAACCGAAGACGCCCATCCAGTCGAAGGATGCGTCTTTGACGAACTGACATAGTTCGTTGAATTCGGCTTCGGTTTCGCCGGGATAGCCGACGATGAATGAGGTGCGCAGGGTCACATCGGGAATGGTGCGGCGCATCTTCTCGATCGAGCGCAGGAAGATGTCACTGCCGCCTCCGCGCTTCATGCGTTTGAGGACGGTGGCCGAGGCATGTTGCAAGGGGACGTCGATATAGGAACAGATATTGTCGCAGGCGGCGATGGTTTCGAGCAGGCGTCCCGTGATCTTGTTGGGATAGGCGTAAAGGAAGCGGATCCACTGCAGGCCCGAGATCGCGGCGAGCCTTTCGAGCAGGAGCGCAAGGCCATCTTTGAGGCCGAAGTCTTCGCCGTAGCAGGTGGTGTCTTGTCCGATAAGGGTAATTTCGCGGACACCAGATTGGGCGAGGCGTTCGGCTTCCGCGATGACGGATTCGAAGCGGCGGGAGCGGAACTGGCCGCGAATCTGGGGAATGATGCAGAAGGCGCAAGGATGATCGCAACCCTCGGCGATTTTGATATACGCCGAAGATTTCGGCGTGGTCAGGATGCGCGGCGTGTTCTCGTCGTAAAGATAGTTGGGCAGATCGGCGACCGCGCCGTCCCAGGAATCGCGGGCGAAACGGCCTTGTTCGCGGCGGAGATCGCCTTCGGGGCGCGAGGTTGTGGGCTGCAAAGCCGGGGCTGGCGAGATTGTCGAGGTCGAATTGAGAATGTTGAAGGGGCTGGGAGTGTGGGGCGCGGGAGAGACTCCGGCGGCGACGAGGATTTTTTCGAGTTCGCCGGTGCCGACGACCGCATCGACTTCGGGAATGTTCTTTTGAATCTCGTTGTGGAAGCGCTCGACGAGGCAGCCGGTGACGACGAGGCGCTGGGCTTTGCCCCCGGTCTTGTGGCGGGCCATTTCGAGGATGGTATCGATGGATTCCTGCTGGGCGCTGGCGATGAAGGAGCAGGTATTGACGACAATCACATCAGCCGCATCGGCGTCGGGAGTGAGTTCGGCCCCGGCTTGAGCGAGCATACCCATCATCACCTCGCTATCGACGAGGTTTTTGGGGCAGCCGAGGCTGACGAATCCCACCTTGGTCGGGGCAGTCAGAAGCGCAGTCGCGGATTTGGTTTTCTTAAAGGGCACTGGGATGATGACGATTCCGGTCAGGAGGACGGCTGTGGTTAATTCTAGCATTGTTCGAGGCGTCTCTTTGGAGGCGAGTTTTCGGCCAAGGCGGAGTGGAATGCAGGGACCAAAGAGGGTACCTTGGGAACCTCTGCCGACGAGGGCGGCGCGTGCTAAGCTTATCGAAACAAAAACCACATGCCTCATGCTCCGGAGGGAGAGATGTCGGGTAAACGTCTCGCGCTTCTAGTTTTGCCGGTTATTTTTCTGGTATCAAGCGCTTTATCGCAGGTGAATGAAGTCTCACTGACGGCGGGAAGAACGTTTGTCAGCACGCAGACCAACCAGGCCGATGGATTGCCGGTTCACTTTGGAAACGAGGAATCCATTGCGGCGAATTACGGGCGGCTGCTGAAGACCCATAGAATTTTTGGGATTTACGCAGAGCTACCCGTCGCGATCTACTTTCGGATGGACGTGAATACGAATATCGGTACAAGTCCGAAAGATATTGGTGCGTTGTTCGCAACGCCGTCAGTGCGAGTGAACGTATTTTCGGGCGACTCGGTGACTCCGTGGGTGAGTGCGGGCGGGGGATTTGGGCATTTCCGCGTAGCGCCAGTGACGCTGTACGACAATCCGAATCCTGGGTCGGGGAGCAATACCGGCGTTATACAGTTCGGAGCGGGATTGGATACGTGGTTCTGGCACTCGTGGGGAGCGCGGTTCGAAGCGCGTGATTTTTATTCGGGAGTTCCTGATCTCAATATTGATACAGGTCGAAGCCGACAACACAACTACTACGTTGGTGTTGGCGTGATGCACCGGTTCTAGAGGGCCCTCGGGTCCCTCAAGAACGATTCCCCTCGGCCCCTAAAGGGGGCGATTCTAGGTAAGGCGTATACCGCAGCGGTGAACCGCTGCGCCACCCGAATGCAAAATCACGCTGATGATCCGCGCCGTTGTCGAATCCCCATTCGAAGGCAGGCAGCGGTTGCTAGCTGACGGCGGCGCGGTCGCGTGGCTTCCTGGACTTTGAGGATTCTGCTGCGCTGATTTCTGCGAAAAGGGCGGGCAGGGTTTGGGCATCGCCGGTGGATTTGCCGAAGCGCGCGGATTCGTAGGCGCGGGTGAAGGTAGCAACTTTTTTCTGCAGAGACTCTTCCTGAATCGCAGCCACAAAATCCAAGGGAGTTTGCGAGGGCGATTTGCGCCAACCGAGACGCGCCAGGCGGACAACCATGCGGTCATACCAAACGGCGGCGGCTTCGCGTGGAGAACGCTCGGGATGGGAGCGGAGACGGTAGGCGCGCAATCCTCGCACGACGCGGCGGAAATTCAGGAGGGTGATGAGGGCTGCCGCCGATCCGATGAAACCGAAGAGCCAGCGGACAGGAAAGGCCGTCATATTGTGACTGCTACGGCGCGCAGAACGGAGCAGAAGACGATGCTGGCGGCCGATCCAACGGCGAACGTCATCGAAGAACTGGCGGCTGCTGGTAACGGCATTCTTGCTCAAGGTGCGCTGGTGGCCGGTATCGTAATTGATGATCCACTCGCGCCAGAAGGATGCAGCGGCGTCGAGGTAGAGCTGCATTCTCGACCAACCATTTCGCGAGGGCAGGCCGCCAGCGGGGGTGGGATCGAAACTGATCCAGCCGGAACCGGGAAAGTAGGCTTCGACCCAGGAGTGGGCGTCGCTGGCGCGGATCACGTATTGTCCGGTGAGGTCGTTGAACTCTCCGCCACGAAAGCCGGTGACGATGCGCGAGGGAATGTGTAACGAGCGCAGCATGACCGCCATGGTGCTGGCGAAAAATTCGCAATGTCCTCGTTTTCGTTCGAAGAGAAAATTGGCGATCGGATCCTGCGGCATGGTGCGGGGAAGTTCGAGGGTGTATCCGAAGCGAGTGGAGAGGTAGCGTTCAAGGGCGACGGCTTTGTCGTAGTTGCTGGGAGCGCCCGCGGTGATGTCCTCCGCCAACTTGGGAATGCGGGGATCGAGAGCAGGCAGCTTGAGGTAGGGATCCATGCTCGGAGGCGAGAGGTTGGAAGCGAGACGCAGTTCGTCGGCGTCGGGCTCGACCAGACGTGACTCGGCATCGTAGCGATTGATGGGGTGATCCACGTCGAGGTCGTAGACGGCGGTGCCGGAGTCCATCGAGACCTGGCGAAAGTTACCCGCGAGGCGCTGCGGTTTGTCGGCCAGGAAAAAAACGTTGGTGCCGAGGGGTTCCATGAGGACGCGGTAGTGGATGAGGCGGCCAGGGTTTGAGCGAGTGGTATTGATGAGGGGAGCGAGACGATACCATCCGTCGCCGGATAGAGGCAAAAGCGTTTGCTCGTAGGAATTCGACCAGGTTTTTCCATCAAAATTGGTGAGTGCAATGCCGCGCCATTTCAAGTCGTAGGCGCCCTGCATGTCGTCCTGAATTTCGATGTGCATCACCACGGCGCTGGATTGTTGAATTTGGCCGATGCGCCCAAGTTGGACGCGGTCAGTGAAGCCCGTGGAAACGTCGCTGGTGGGCGTATAGGCGCTGAGGTAGCGGGACGAAACGCGCGGGAGAAAGAAGAAGATGAAAAAGCTTCCGGCGAGGATCATCAACATGAGAGCGGGCGCGATGGCGAGCAGTCCGTAGGCCATACGCTGGTTGGGGAAAGCTCCGCGTGGGGAAGGACCTTGCGGGTCATCGGCGTGACTCTGCTCGGCGGCGATGGAGTGCCGCATTTCCATCAAGACGAAAGTGACGATGGCGACGAGAAGAAATATGGCGAAAGCCAGCAGGAAGATGCTGTCGACAGTGAGGACCGCAGCGGCTAACACCATCAAGAATGAAAGCACCGCGAGCATGTAGTGGTCGCGCGTCCGCTGGAGAGAAAAGAGGCGAACCACCATGGCAAAGAGAACCAGATGGATCGTCGCGCCGAGGAAGGTGCGGGAGACGAAGAAATAGTCGGCGAGATAGACGAGGATGTAGGCCAGGGTCAGGAGAGTTGTCCACTGCTCTGCAATGGCGAACTCGCGGCGGGTCCAAAGCTGATAGCCGCGGAAGGCGAAGGCGAGGCCGACGATGACGACGGCGGGAAGATCCAGGCCTCCGGTGGAGGCGAGAGCGCCGAATCCGGTGAGGACGAGCAGATAGAGTGCCACGTTGAAGTAGCGCTCGATGGAGCTCGCCATCGAGGTGGGGCGCAGGCTGGGCGGTGTTGCGGTTAACACAAGACTCTATTCTTGGCGAAAAGAGCCGGAAAGGGAAGTGCCGGGGGTAACAGCGTGAGTGGATGTAGAGGGGCCGAGCAGGAAAGGCTCGCCATTTGTGCGCGTCCGCATCAAGTTTCCCTCGGCGGTTGAAAGCCGCTATTCCATGTTGCCAAGTATCGCGGCGGTAAACCGCTGCGCCAGCCAAAGGCAGCGCCCCGCTCAACAGAGATAGAGTTCTACACCCGCCCAAGCGGAGGTTGGACGGGGCACCCTAGTTGGTGGTGGTGCAGGCGTTGGCTCTTCCGAGTAGAAGGTCGCGTTCGCGGGCGTTTTGGGTTAAGCGGGCGGCACGCTCGAATTCGGCGCGGGCTTCATCGATCCGGCCGAGTTTCTTGAGAAGGTCGCCGCGCACGCTGGGCAAGAGGTGGTAGTTTTCGAGGGCACGTTCGGAAACGAGCAAGTCGACGATTTCCAAGCCAGCAGCCGGGCCAAACGCCATCGCCAGCGCGACGGCGCGATTGAGTTCCACGACCGGGGATGGGGTGAGGAGGGCGAGTTGGGCGTAGAGGACGGCGATTTGCGTCCAATCAGTTTCTTCGGCAGTACGCGCGCGGGCGTGGCACGCGGCAATTGCGGCCTGCAGGGCGTAGGGACCGGGCGAAGCAGCGTTCGGGCCGCGAACCTCTTCCGAACGGTGGAGGGCCGCCAGGCCGCGGCCAATTAAGAGTTGATCCCATCGGGCACGGTTTTGCTCAAGAAGCAGGATGGGCTCTCCGGTGGAGGTAACGCGCGCGGCAGAACGCGAAGCCTGGATTTCCATAAGCGCGACCAGGCCGTGGACCTCGGGCTCGCGCGGCGCGAGTTCGGCGAGGATGCGACCGAAGCGGAGAGCATCATCACAAAGCGCGGGACGCATCCAGTCGTCTCCCGCGGTGGCCGCATAGCCTTCGTTAAAAATCAGATAGAGAACTTCGAGCACGGATGCCAGGCGGGCGGCGAGTTCGGGGCCACGCGGAACCTCGAAGGGCACGCGCTTGTCGGTGAGGGTGCGTTTGGCGCGGACGATGCGCTGCGCGATGGTGGGTTCTGGGACGAGAAAAGCGCGCGCGATCTCAGCGGTGGTCATGCCTCCGAGCAGGCGGAGGGTGAGGGCGACGCGGGCTTCGGGCGAGAGCACGGGATGGCAGGAAACAAAGATGAGGCGAAGCAGGTCGTCGCCGACTTCGTCTTGGTTTTTGGGATCGAAGGCAGCGTCGAAATCGGGCACGGCCATCTCTTTGATTGCGAGTTCGCGGCCCAGTTCCTGGTGCTTTTGTTCGAGCCGGGCGTTGCGGCGGAAGTAATCGATGGAGCGATGCTTGGCGGCGGCCATAAGCCAGGCTCCCGGTTTGTCCGGGACGCCTGACTTCGGCCACTGTTCGAGGGCAGCGACGAGCGCATCTTGCGCGAGATCTTCGGCGACGCCGACATCGCGCACGATTCGAGCGAGCCCGGCGATCAAGCGGGGGGCCTCGATCTTCCAGACCGCGTCGATGGCACGATGTGTGTCGTGAGTCATTGCCGACGATCACATCATGATTTCGGGAGCCAGCGCAAGCTGGCAGTTCGTTGCAGAGTGGCGCCTACTTTGCGACGGTTTCGGCGACTTGCTGGCAGTTCTTCGCGAAGTCTTCTGGGCCGAAAATCTGACGAATTTCGGTTTCGCCCTCCCACTCGGGCCAATACTTTCTGTGGAGCTCCATAAAACGAACCGCACCGTCGATAGCCTCCTGTTTCGATTTCAGTTCAAATTGCGCGTAACCGCCGACCACTTCTTTGGACTCGGCGAAGGGGCCGTCGGTGACGGTGAGGTGTCCTTTAGAAACGCGGACACGGGTGCTCTGCTCGAGGGGAGCTAGGCCTCCATTGGAAATCATGGTGCCGTCTTTGACCGCTTCCTGGCTGAGGATAAAGATCGCGTCCATGAGTTCTTTGGGCGGAGGGCCGGGGTTCTTGCCGTTTTTGACCATCATCATGAATTTCATCGTTTTCTCTCCTTGTAATTGTTGAATTGAGACTGGGTGGCGGAAGGCTTGCGTCCTTCGGTTTCCAAGCTTCCTCTCTACGTCGAAGCTGGGGCGGTGAAATCGACAAAGTTGAACAAACTTTCTTGATTATTTGCGTCCGGACTGCGCTTGCAGTTGTTGGAATCCCGCCGCAGCTTTCTGGACGTCAGGCGAGAAGTCCGACATTTCGTACACCTGGCGAATCTCGATGGTTTCGTCATTGGGAGCCGGGCAGCGACTGGCCCATTCGATGGCTTCTTCTTTCGACTTAACTTGAATCATCCAGTATCCCCCGATCACCTCTTTGGCTTCGGCGAAGGGGCCGTCGGTGACCTTAGCTTTCCCCGCGGGAAAGCTGACGCGCACGCCAGCGGAGGGAGGGTACAGGCCATCGAGTGCGAGCAGAATTCCTGCTTTTTGCAGAGCCTCGTTGTACTTCATCATGGCGGAAACGGCTTTGGGATCGGGCATGCTGTCGGGTTTGGCATTTTCGTAGCCTTTGGGGATCACGAGCATCATGAATCGCATGGTGACGGTTTTCTCCTTACTGCGGGTTTGGAGCAAAGACTTGGGCTCTCTATTTGACGTCGAACAGGGTAGACGGAAATCGACAGAGGAAGGTGTTTTATTTTTTTGTGGTTCAGGCGGCGTCAGCGATGGGCACGCTGACGGCGATGGTGGTGCCGGAGGAATCGGAGGTCAGGTTGAAGGTGCCCTGCAAACCGAGGATGCGTTCGCGCATTCCGGAAATGCCGACGCCGGGGGCTTGGCCGACCTGGTGAAATCGGGAGAGGATTTCGGGGTGGATGCCGCGTCCCTGGTCGGAGATTTCCGCGATGATCTCCGTGCCGGCCGTATCGACGCGAACGCGAGCGCGCTTGCTTTCCGAATGCTTGTGCACGTTGGCGAGGCTCTGCTGAATGATACGAAATAATGCCGTCTCGATTTCGGAAGAAAAACGTGGAAGCTTTTCGGGCAGGTCGAGATCGATGGCGATGCCGCTGCGCTCGGAAAAGCCCTGGGCGTACCAGGAGAGAGCGGAAGCCAGGCCCACTTCGTCGAGAAGCGGAGGGTGAAGCAGGTAGGAGAGAGTGCGAATTTCCGCAGTGCAGCGGCGGACGAGGTCGATGGAATCTTCGAGGCGGGGACGCAGGGTCTCGGTCGATTCGGGCGATTCAGCAACCAGGCTATCGAGGTTCATCTGAATTGCGGCGAGGTACTGACCAACACTATCGTGCAATTCGCGGGCGACGCGTCGCCGTTCATCGTCTTGCGCGCGCATCAGGCATCCGGAGAGCAAGCGAAGGGATTCGTGGGCGAGTTTCAGCTCGGAAGTACGTTCCTCCACACGAGACTCGAGTTCAGTGCGGGCGCGGATTTGTTCGGTGACGTCGACGGCGAGGGCCATGATGCCTTCGATATGTCCATCGATGTTGCGCACGGGTTGGTAGATAAAATCGAGGTAGACCTCTGCGCTCTGGCCCTCTGGACCGCGGTTGAAGAACGCCTTGACGTTTTGGCCGACGAAGGGAATGCCGGTGCTGTAAACCTGATCGAGCAATGCGGAGAAACCTTGATTGGTAAGTTCGGGGAGCGCCTCGATGACGGTCTTGCCGACGAGTTGGCTGGATGTACGGCCCAGAATCTGGCATAAAGCCGAATTCGCGAAAGACCAGCGATGATCGGGGCCAGTCAGAATGCAGATTCCGGCGGGCGCCTGCTCGAAAAGCTCGCGCAGTTGGTTGCGCTCGAATTCCGCGGCGGCGCGCTGGCGCTGTTCGCGTTGATTGGCGTTTTCGACGGCGTGGCGCGCAAAAACCAGCTCGGAAACCTCAATGGTGTGGATCAGAAGGCCTTCGACTTCGCCGGTAGCACCGAAGATGGGCTGGTAGACGCAATTCACATAAGCATCTTGCGGAGAGCCGTTCGGCCCGCGATTGAAAGTGGCTTTGAGTTCGTTGCCGATGAAAGGAATACCGGTGCGGTAGACCTGGTCCAGGGCGGCGAAAAAGGGTTGACCTTCGAGTTCCGGATAGCTCTGACGGACGGTTTTGCCGATGAAATCTTGCGCGGAGCCACGGCCAGCCATGCGGATGCGAGCGTTGTTGACGTAGACCCAACGATGTTCGGGACCGACGGTGATGCCGATGGCGGAAGGAGCCGCCATGAGCGAGTCACGGAGGCGGCGGCTCAGCCAAGTTGGTCCAGAAGAATCCTGGCGGTGGTTCTCTTCGGTGTCGATCGCAACCGGCAGAGAAGGGACAGCGCTATCGTGATCCAATGTGGAGTCTCCCCAAGCAAAGAATACGCGGGCTGCACCTAGACCGGGGAATTGTAACGGGAGACGGACGAATTCTTACATCAAGTGTTTCCTGTAGACGCGCAAGTAGACCGCGCGCTCTACGATCGGAGTTGCGAAGCCAGCTGGTTTCGGAGATTACTCATCGTGAGCAAGCATGCGGCCGGTGCGAACGTAGCGGTCGTGCCAGCCCAGGCTCTCGTGGAGAAGGTGCGGAGTGTGTTTGCCGAAAGAGAGGCGGGCGGCGCGCTCTTCGTAATCGCGCAACGCAGGCCGGTAGTCGGGATGGGAACAATTGTCGATGATCAGTTTCGCGCGTTGCGTGGGCGACAGGCCGCGGAGATCGGCGAGGCCCTGTTCGGTGACGATGACATCGACGTCGTGTTCGGTGTGATCCACGTGAGAAACCATCGGCACAATGGTCGAGATGGCGCCTTTTTGTGCGATGGAGGGAGCCATGAAGATGGCGAGGTAACCGTTGCGGGCGAAGTCGCCGGAGCCGCCGATGCCGTTCTGGATGCGGGATCCCATGACGTGGGTGGAATTGACGTTGCCGTAAATGTCTGCTTCGATCATGCCGTTCATGCCGATGACGCCGAGACGGCGGATGATTTCGGAATGGTTGGAAATTTCCTGGGGACGGAGAACGATGCGATCGCGGAAGTTGGCCATTTCGGCGTTGACTTGTGCAAGCATGTTGGGGCTAAGGGAGAAAGCAGTGGCCGAGGCGCAGGTGAGCTTGCCGCTGCGCAGGAGTTCGATCATGCCGTCCTGAATCACTTCGGTGTAGGAGGTCATATTTTCAAAGGGACCTTCCTGCAGGCCAAAGAGGACGGCGTTGGCAATATTGCCGACGCCCGATTGCAGCGGGAGAAGCGAGGCGGGAATACGGCCCTTCTTCACTTCCCATCCGAGGAAGTCGAGGATGTGTCCGGCGATGCGGCGCGAAGCTTCGTCGGGAGCTTTGAAGGCGCTGTTGCGGTCCGGAGAATCGGTTAAGACGATCGCGGCTACTTTTTCGGGATCCACGTGGAGATACGGAGTGCCAATACGCTGGCCGGTATGGGTTAGAGGAATGGGCTGGCGATTCGGAGGGTTCTGAAGTCCGTAATAGATGTCGTGCATGCCCTCGAGTTCGGCGGGCTGCCAGGCGTTGACTTCGAGAATCACTTTTTCGGCTTGGTCGATCCACGTGCGGTTGTTACCGAGGGAGGAGCTGGGGACGAGACGGCCGTCTTCGAGGACGGCGGTGACTTCGACGAGGGCCCAATCCATTTTGCCGAGGAAGCCGTATTCGACATACTGGGCGACGTGGCCGAGGTGGATGTCCATGTACTCCATTTCGCCGGAGTTGATGCGCTTGCGGGTCTCGGGGTCGGACTGGTAGGGCAGGCGGAGTTGAATGCCTCCGGCCATGGCGAGGGCGCCGTCGAGTTCGGGTCCGGTGGAGGCTCCGGTGAAGATGCTGACCTGGGATTTGTGGCCGCGCAGGTTGGCGTCGGAGATGCGGCGAGCCAAGGCCATAGGGACGGCTTTCGGATAACCGGCGCCGGTGAAGCCGCTCATTCCGATGCGTGTGTTGAACTGGATGAGAGCAGCCGCTTCGTCGGCGCTCATGACGCGGGAGGCAAGGCTGGAATTGAGGACGCGAGAGGTGCTGGAAACAAGAGTCGACATGAGGGCGATTGTCCTTTGCATGACCTATGAAACGGAAAAGTCTACACCCGGGTTATGGGGCAAAGATGTGACGAGTAACCATCGCGGAAGCGGCTTCGTGCAGTGAAAATGCGCGCGTTGGGGGCGCGGGAAAGGCCGTTGCGACTGCTGCATGCGCTATGTGCTGCATAGGAATGGCGCTTGGTTGGCGAGGGTTTGGGGTTGTGTTTACAATACGGGGCCATGGACTATCTACTGAAGACGGAACCGACGGTGTATTCCTTTGCGAATCTGGAGCGCGAGGGCACGACGATTTGGGATGGAGTGACGAATCCCGCGGCGGTAAAGCACCTGCGCGAGATGAAGGCGGGCGAGCGGCTGGTGATCTATCACACCGGCGACGAGAAGAGCGCGGTGGGAACGGCGACGGTGGTGTCGGTGGATGCGAGCGATCCCAAGGTGCCGAAGGTGAAGATTAAAGCAGGGAAGGCGATCGCAAAGCCGAAGACGCTGGCGGAGATCAAAGCGCGAGCGGCGTTTGCGGAGTCTCCGCTGGTGCGGCAGGGTCGGCTGAGCGTGGTACCGCTGACGGGGGCACAATTTGGATGGCTGGCGGGGGAGTGAGGTTGCGGCTTGCGAAGCCAGCGATGTGCTGAATCTCGCTAGCTGGGTCGTTGCTGTCGAAAGCCCGCCGAGCGTTGCTCGGCTTGGACGGGCAGGAATGCCCGTCCCCACACATACTGCCTGTCCCCACACATACTGCCTGTCCCCACACAAACTGCTGTCCCCACACATACTGCTGTCCCCACACATACCGCTGTCCCCACACATACTGCCCGTCCCCGCACATACTGCCGGTCCCCACACAAACTGCCGGTACCCACACGTGAATCAGGTGCGGACTACTCGTTCGGAGCAGTCGGATTCGGGGCAGGCGAAGGTTACGCTGTTGCGCTGGCGATCGAGGCTGACGATGAACATGGGGCGCCCGTGCCGATCGCAGGTGGGCTGGTTGGGCGTGAGGATGGGGGCGTCTCCGCGTTTCGGGGTGGCGTAGCCGATGCGTTCGCCAAAACAGCGGTGGCAGAACTTGTCGGTGCAGCGAAAGAATTCGATGGAGTAGTCGGCGTTGTAGGGAGCGATGACGGGCTCCATGGTGCGGTAGTGCTGGTCGCAGAGGGGAAGGATGTCCGTCCGCATGCGATGCGAGTGTAACATCTGCCATGGGCGGCGGGGTTGCCTTGGATTGGACTCCGACTGCGGGGTCAGCAAGCGGAATGCGACCTCAGCGCCTGAATGCGCCAGTTAAAACCAAGTTGTTATCGCGGCGCTTGAAGCGCTGCGCCACCCAAACCCACGAAAATTTGCGCCACCCAAATCAAGAAACGACACCTGAAACACCCAAACAGAAAAAACAGCGAAAACGAACACGAAAATCGCGTTTGCCGTGAAACGGCTGCCAACTTGTTCCTGGAGACGTTGAGGTGCCGCGGTGCTTCGAAAGTGCTGACCCGATACGGGTCTGGGTTCTCGGCGACTCCATAAAAGCGCGGTTTCCAGATGAAGTCTAGAGCGATGCTTTGCTTCAGTCGCGAATGCAAGATTACCGCGTTTAGCTCTTTGGTCATAAGTTCAGCGGTAACTGCGTTGCGTTTTCCAGCAAAGTGGGTGAGTTAGTAAAGGTTTTACAAATCGCTACCGACTCTATGCAAAGCTTTACTGAGTTATGCGGTATTCTCCGCGGTGAAACTAAGTCCGATTGATTGGGCGCGGATTTCCTCTCCCAAGATAGAAACGCGGCGCAGAGCGCCATGCGCAGCGTTCGGAGGAGATATAAAATGCGCAGCACTTGTTTTTGCGGTCGAATGGTTCACTCTGGCTTTGGATTTTCTAATCTGGTCAGAATCCTTAGAAAACAAACTATAACTGTCAGTGCTCTGTTGATTTTCGTTGGCAGTTGTATGGCGCAAACTCAAATGGCTGCGCCATCGAACTCGGGTGCGGCGGCCGAGGGTCGACCTTCGACTGTAACTATTCCTGCGGGAGCGAGCTTCGCGCTGGTACTTACAAATCCGGTTTCGAGCAAGACGACCCGTCGCGGAGACGAGATTCATGCGCAGACGACGGCTCCAGTGACGGTCGGTGATCAAGTGCTGATTCCTGCGGGTGTGTACGTGCAGGGAAAGCTCGATAAACTCACGCGCGTTGGGGACCATGCCGAGATCGTGCTGAAATCGGCCGCAGTGGTTTTTCCCGGCGGCTACGTAGCAAACATCTTGGGGCCGGTGAGCGTCGAGAGTGGCGAAGAGACGGCTTGGCGAAATCCCAGCGACAAAGCCCGGGTCGGAGCTTTTCTCGCGCCGATGATTGGTGGAGGGCTGGGCGCGTTGATCGGGAGCCAGATTCATACCACACAGAGTTCGACGCTGGGTGGTACGACGATTACGACGAGCACTCCGAAAGGGATTGCGATCGGAAGTCTCGTGGGAGTGGGTGCTGGAGTCGGGATCTCGCTCGCGATCCTGGTGCATAGCCATGGTTTCTTCGTCGATGTCGGGTCGCCGATGGAGATGACGCTGCCACAACCATTGACGTTATCCAGCAAACAGGTTGCAGAATCGGTGAAATCGGCACAGGAGCATCCGGGCGAGGTGCCGATGGCCGCACCGCGTCCGTGGCCGTATGGCGGATATGACCGCGGCGTGTGCTTTACGCCCGGAACGCCAGGCACGCCGCCGACGTTTGTTCCGGGCACACCAGCGGTCGGAGATAGTCCGGGTACGCCGGGAACGTTCATCCCAGGGACGCCAGGAACTGCGGGGACGTCGTATCCGTGTCCTTAGCGTTTTGTGGCGACGGCGAACTTTACCGAGCTAGCCGATGTAACGCAGGGCGTCGACAATGCCGAGGTTGGAGGCGCGGTAGGAGGGGATCACTCCGCTGATAACTCCGACCAACGCTGCGACCAGCATAACAAAGAGGGCGGTGTTGGTGGTCATTCTCATGGAGACAGGCAGGCCGATTCCGGGCTGCGCCATGAAGAGAACCACTCCGGTGGCGAGCAGAATGCCGAGCAAGCCACCGATGAGCGCAATGGCGACGGATTCGCCTAAAAGGAGTTTGAGGATACGCCCGCGAGTGAAGCCGAGGGTGCGTAGAACGGCAACTTCGCGGGTCCGTTCACGAATCGACATGGCCATGGTGTTGGCGCAGACGAGCAGGGTGGTGAAGAGGACGGCTCCGCAGATGGTCAGGATGAAAACTTTCACGCTGCCGAGAGTGTTGATGAAATCGAGTTTGAAGGCCTGCTCACTCTCGCTTTTCGTGGGAACGGGAGTGGCGTGGAACATGTCGTCGATGGCGTGGGCGGCTTCCGGCATGTGCTCGGCAGTATCGACGCGGGTGAAGTAAAATCCGGCGGTATCTTTGAACCAGTCGACGGATTCTTCCAGATACTTGGTGTGGAAGTAGAGATTGCTGGAAGGCGGATCGATGGTGTAGATACCGCGCAGGGTGAGGTCGAGATTGGTGGGGAAGATGGTGCCTTGCAGGATAATGTGATCGCCGATCTTCCAGTTATGTTTCTTGGCTAGCGCGACGTCGACCACGCAGCCGGCGCGATCGCGTTTCCAGGCGGCGAGTTGGTCGGCCGGCATGATTTTATCGGCGGCGACGTCGAAGTATTCATCGGGATCGGTGGCGAACTGAGCGAAAAAGTTTTCCGGTTTGTCGTCCTTGTATTTTCCTCCAAACCAAGTCATGGGAACCACGTGGACGACGCCCGGAATGGTGCGGATTTTTCCGCGGTAGTAGATGGGCAGAAAATTGGCGAGCGAAACCTTGTGACGGGTCATGATGCGCAGGGCGGAGTCGGGAGCTCCTTTATCAATGTAGAAGCTGCGCCAGACGCAGAGCATGATGCAGAGAAGAAGAAGAGAGAAGGCGATACTGGCGACCGTGAGGAGACTGCGTCGCTTGTTACGGAAGGCGGACTTGGCAACGAAGGTCGTGAGGGTCATGGGGGTTGACAGGAGTATTTTACAACGCAGCAGTGGGGTTAGAGGCCTGAGATCAGATCGCAGAGTGGAAGTTGGTATTGCAGACGCGCGGAATCAACAAAAGACGTTGGTATCACGAAAAGGTCTTGCGCAACTCTCGGCGCAGGATTTTGCCGGAGGGGGTTCGCGGTACGGCTTCTACAAAGTGAATTTCGCGCGGCTGTTTGTGGCGGGCGAGGCGGTCGGCGACGAAGGCGCGAAGTTCCTGGTCCAGCGCATCTGAGGCGACGAAGCCAGGGCGGAGGACGATGAAGGCGCAGGGAATTTCTCCAGCGGCTGGGTCGGGCTTGGCCACGACGCCGCAATCGCGCACGGCGGGGTGTTCGAGCAGAACGGACTCGACTTCGGCGGGAGCGACGGGGAATCCCTTGTATTTGATCATTTCTTTGCTGCGGTCGAGTACGTAGAAGAAGCCGTCGGCATCGACACGGACGATATCTCCGGAGAAGTACCAGCCATCGCGGAGAGCGGCGGCGGTGGCTTGCGGTTCTTTCCAATATCCCATCATGATTTGCGGACCGCGCATGACGAGTTCGCCTTGTTCGCCCGCGGCGACATCGTTGCCTTCGAGGTCGACGACGCGGCATTCGGTGAGGGCCAGAGGTTGTCCGATCGAAGCGGGACGGTTCATTTCAGGCGGCGAGCAGAATCCAACGTGCGTGACGGGAGAAGCTTCGGTCATGCCGTATCCCTGATTGACCAGGATGCCAGTGAGGTCGGTCATGCGGCGAGCGAGTTCGGGAGCCAGCGGGGCTGCGCCGGATTTGATCCAGCGGACGTCGTGATTCTTCGGAAAGATGCCCGCTTCGGTGGCCTGGCAGAGGGCGTTGATGGCGGGTGGGACGATGGGCATCATGGTGATGCCTTGCTCGACAAGAAGAGAGCAAACTTTCTGTACATCGAAGCGGGGCATGAGGACGAGAGTAGAACCGAGGGTGAGGGAAAGAGTGAGAGCAACCGTGAGTCCGTAGATGTGATAGAGCGGCAGGAAGCAGAGCATGATGTCGTCGGAGGTGAGCGGCGCGGCGTTGGGCCCGATGGTTTGATAGACATTGGCGACGAGATTGTAGTGCGAGAGCATGACGCCTTTAGGCAGTCCGGTGGTTCCGCTGGAATAAGGAAGCGCAGCTAACGTTTGTTGCGGGCTCTGGGCCGGCTGGGAAAAGTGCACGTTTGCCGGTTGCAGAAGAGCGGAGAAATTTTCGTAGCCCGCGTGTTCGTGGCGGGTTGTGAAGACACGGCGGAGAGCGGGAAGTCCGGCGAGATTCACATTTTCCAGAAGCGGAGAATCGGTTACCAGAAAAGCGGCGCCCGAGTTTTCCAGTTGATAGCGGATTTCGCGTTCGCGGTACGAAGGATTGAGAAGAGTCGGAACGCCTCCGGCGAGCGTGGCGGCATGATAGGTGACAGCGAACTCCCAGGAATTAGGCAGGAAGATGCCGACGATTTCGCCGGGGACGAGCCCGAGTGAGATGAGCCCGCGAGCTACGGCTTCGACGAGGGCGCCGTATTCGGCGAAGGTGAAATGGCGATTGCAGGAGGTGTCGAGAAGCGCGGTCTTCGCGGAATGTTTTTGGCAGCTTTGGAGCACGACATCGTGCACGAAGCATCCGGTGGGATCGGCGTAGAGCTCGGTTCGAAGCATCGGGGTGATTCTAGAGGGAGATGGCTAAAGTTAAAAGCGGGATCAGACGCTGAGCTTACGGAGGAATTCTTTTTCGTCCATACGGTACTTGAAGGCCTTGCGACCGTTGACGAAGACGACAGGTACTTCGTCGGTATAGAGGCGGCGGATTTCTGCGTCGGAATCTACGTCGATTTCACGCCAGTGGAAGCCGCCACGCTTTTGCAGCTTGGTGAGGCTTTCCTTGACGATTTCGCAGAGGTGGCACCCCTTGCGGGAATAGACGACGACCTCCCCGGTCTGATTCATCGGAGGGAGTTTAGCAGTTTGAGGGCGGAGTTACCAAGGCGCGGAGGACGTGGGTTGACGGGCGTAGAATCGCGGGATGACCAGGAACACAATGCGGAGTAGCGAGCGGGCACTTTCGGGAAAGATAGTGCTGGTGACGGGGGCTGCGAAACGGCTGGGGCGGGCGACCGCCGTGGCGTCCGCGGAACGCGGTGCAAACGTTGCGATCACCTATCGGGAGTCGGCGCGCGAGGCGCAGGCGCTGGTCGGCGAGCTCGTAAAGTTTGGAGTCGAGGCGCTGGCGGTGCGATGCGATATTACGGATGAGCAGAGCGTTCAGGAAATGGTGAAAGAAGTTGCGCGGGAGTTGGGCGGCATCGATGTGTTGGTGAATAATGCGGCAAATTACGAGACCGCTGAGTTTGAGAAGATTTCGGTGGCGCAGTGGGATGCGATTTTTGCTTCGAACACGCGCGGCCCGTTTCTGGTGTCGCGCGAGGCGCTGCCATATTTACGGAAAAGCAAGGGCCGGATTATCCATATGGGGTCTTTGGGCGGGCTGCGTCCGTGGGCCACGCATGCGCATTATTGTTCGTCGAAAGCAGCGGTACATATGCTGACAAAGGTAATGGCGAAAGCGCTGGCGCCGGAGATCGCAGTGAATGCCGTGGCTCCCGGGATGATTGATTTAGGAGAGAAAGCGGCGGCGGCATTCATGAAGAAAATGAAAACGCAGACTCCGATGAAACGAAACGGGACGGGCGCAGATATTGCAGCTGCGGTGATGTTCTTTGCGACGGCTCCGCATTTTATTACCGGGCAGGTGCTGGCTGTGGATGGCGGCCTGGGGCTGTAAACCATCCGAGATGCAGAGAATGCCGAAGAAAAGTCTTTTCCCAGAGAAAACTATGGGCTGGATTTGTCTGCGGGCGCGGGTTCGCGTATCGTTCGGTGTTTAATGTCGATCACAAAGTCGATCACAACTATGAGACGGTTCATTGGAATCGCGGTCTGTTTCTGGCTGGTTCTTCCTTTGGCGCTGGCGCAAGATCGTCCGGAGGAGGGCGGTCACGAGTTGCAGGTGTGGACAGGCGGCGGTCCTTCCGTTCCTGGCGGGACGAAGGACACAAGTGTGTGGAATGCCGGCGTCCGCTACGGATGGATTTTGACGGCCCCGCATGGACCAGGGTTTCTGAACGGGCGATTTGAACTGGCGGTGGATGCGGTGCCAGCGTTCGTCGTATTTCAGCCCGCGAATACGGCGTATGGCGCGGGCGTGAATCCGGTGGGCTTCAAATGGATTTTCGCAACCCGGGGACGGGTCGCGCCGTTCATCGAATTGAACGGCGGCGTGCTGTTTACGACGCGCGATGTTCCAACGGGCACTTCGACCATCAACTTCACGCCGGGAGCGGCGTTTGGGTTTTACTTCTTCGGCGATCACGCATGGTCGTTAGACGCGCGGTATCTGCATATTTCGAACGCGGGACTGACGGTGCCCAATCCGGGAGTGAATACCTTCGAGGTCCGGCTGGGATTCGGGAAGTTTTTCGGGAAGAAGTGAGGGTGGGGCGGAGTGCGAGCAGAATCGATTCGCTTCGCGTCAGGCAGCTTCGGAGTGGATCGGGTCTTCGAGGAAAATATCGACCTGATCGCCGAGTACAGTTTGAGTCGCGGCGATGGTGCCTGTAGGCAACTCGAGCACAGACGCCGCGCTGATACGCACGGCCGCCATCCGCCAGGGTTTGAGATCTTGCTCAATGTGAATGATCATTCGGTCGCGGTCGAGATAGACGGCGTCGATGGGGAAGCGCATGGCGAAGGTGTGAATGCCGCGCGAAGGATTGATCCATAACCCCTGGCCGCGCGAGAAGCGGGATGAGTCGGTCGCCATCAGCCCGCGAAAACGCGACCAATGCGTGCGTGCGATCAACAGATCGGTCGCGAGATAGGTGGCGCGGGTGCGATTAAAAGCGTATCCCTTGGGCCCGGGGCGGGACATGAATAACCCTCAATTTGTGATTGGTAATTGGTAATTTGTATTTGAAAACCGTGAGGGCGACAGTGGCAATCTTAAATCACAAATGAGAAGTTGCGAGTTTGAAAATCCGTTTCTCGGAATTCACTTTCCGCCGGCGACCGGCTTAAAAATCTTGAGCAGCTGGATGACGGCCGGCCCGACGGTGACGAAGATCAGAGAGGGCATGACAAAAAGCACGAGCGGGATGATCATTTTGACGGTGGTTTTTGCGGCCTGTTCTTCGGCTCGCTGGCGGCGCTCGGTACGCAGAGAGTCGGAGTGGACGCGTAAGGCTTGGGCGACGCTGGTTCCGAAGCGATCGGTCTGAATCAAGGTTCCGACCAGAGAGCGGATGTCGTCGACGCCGGTCCGCTCGGCGAGATTGCGCAGAGCTTCGACGCGGGGCTTTCCGGCACGCGTCTCCAAATCGAAAAGATGAAATTCGGCGCTCAGTTCGGGATGGGCGTAATTCAGGTCCTGTCCGACGCGCATCATCGCCTGATCGAGAGACAAGCCAGCCTCGACGCAGATGACCGTTAGATCGAGTCCATCCGGAAGTCCGAGGCGAATGCGGCGCTGGCGTTCCTTCAACTTTTTCTTGAGTATGAAGCGCGGCAGAAAAAAGCCGAATGCGGTCAGGCCTAAAAGGAGCATGGGCGAATTGAATCCGGTAAAGACGAAGACCGAGACAAACCCCAGAGCGGCAAAGAGGACGCGCAAACCGCGATAGATAGTGACGTGTTGCGCATTGCGATATCCAGCCTGAATGAGCCAGAGCCGGGTTTGGGAAACTTCCGAGGGAGAGATGGGCAGGGCGCGGCTGAGCGGATCGAGAGCCTGCTGCATGCGCTCACGGATGGCGGGCTTGGCGGGAGTTTTCGGACGTTGCCAGCCGATTTCACGCAGACGCGAGCCGAGAACCGACGACGGAGCGACAGAGGCCGCTCCGAAGGCGAAGACGATCGCGACGACGGTGAAGAAAGCGACGATCGAAAGTATGAGGGGCAATGGCATGAATCAGACCTTTACTTCGGTGGATCGTCGTTGGTCGTTGGTCGTTCGTCCTTCGTCGTTCGCAAAAATGGCATTTAGTAGTTCTCAGTTCTCAGTAAAAGCAAAACCTCTTGATTCTCCGGTCCTGCTGCCAGTTCTAAGCAAAACCATAAAGCTCCATGGGGCGATTTTTCTGAGAACTGAGCACTGAAAACTGAGAAGTCTTTTGTCATATCAAACCTGGATCCTGATAATTCTGCGAATGAAGAAATAGCCCAGAGTCTGCAAACTGATGCCGCCGACGATCAAGGCGTGTCCGATGGGATCGGTAAAGAGCGGACGAATAAAGCCCGGATTCAGCAGTTGCATCACGAGCACAACCGTCGGTGGCAACGCCATGAGCAGCATCATGGTGAGGCGGCCCTGGGCGGTGTGTACGCGGACCTGGCGCAAAATCTTGAATCGTTCGCGGATCACGTAAGACAGGTTGTCGAGAATCTCGGCGAGATTGCCGCCGGTTTCACGCTGTAACATGACCGCGGTGACGAAGAACTTGACATCGACGAGAGGGACACGCTCGGCCAGATTGACGAGGGCGTCGCGTACAGGGAGTCCGAATTTCTGTTCTTCGTAAAGCTGGCGAAATTCGCCCGCAACAGGCTCGGCAACTTCGTTGGCGATCATTTCTAAAGCGGTGGTAAAGGCGTGTCCGGCCCGGACGGCGCGGGCAAGGGTGTCGATCGCTTCGGGAAATTTCTCTTCAAACTTGGCGAAGCGCTTGGTGCGCATGTGCCCGGCGTAGGCGTAGGGAATAAAAAATCCGAGCAATCCGCCAGCCCAGGCAAACAGGAGGTTGCCTCCGGCGACCGAGGCGACAATGGCGAATACCACCGCCGAGACGGCGCAAAGCATGAGGAAGTTTCCGGCGCGAACGTCGACATTGCCCTGGGCAAGAACTTTTTGCAGGGCGGAGACGCGCTCGGAGCGCCGCAGAAAAGTATCAAAGGCTGGGATGCGGCTGAGGACTTCATCGCGGAGCAGAGCCACGTCGGGTAGGGTCTGTTCGGGGGGACCTTGTACGTTTGAAAGACGGTCGCGAAGCAGGCGAGCCTGAGCTTTGCGCTCGTCGAACAAAGACATCCCGGCAAAGACAGCCACAGAGACCACGACAAATACCAGCAGGGCGATGACGAAGATCATGGTCTAGACCTCCATCCGCGATTCGAAGAGGGCGGGGTTGAGACGGCATCCGGCGGTCGCGAGGCGGTCGGCAAAATGCGGCGGCTGACCCGAGGAATGGAATACCCCCCGGACTTTTCCGGTTTCATCGATACCGCTGCGATCGAAAACGAAGACATCGCGCAGCGCGATCATGTCGGCCTCCATCCCAGTCACCTCGGAGATGGTGATGACTTTGCGCGAGCCGTCGGAGAGACGAGCCACCTGCACTACGGCGTGAACGGCGTTGGCGATCTGGTGGCGGATGGCGCGCTCGGGAATATTCAGGTTGGCCATGGACACCATATTTTCGATGCGCGATAGAGCGTCCCGAGGAGAGTTGGCGTGCACCGTGGTCAGCGAACCTTCGTGGCCCGTGTTCATCGCCTGCAACATATCGAAGGCCTCCTCGCCACGCACCTCGCCGACCACGATGCGGTCGGGACGCATACGCAGGCTGTTGATGACCAGCTGCCGCATGCGCACCGAACCTTTGCCTTCGATATTGGGAGGCCGAGTTTCGAGGCGAACCACATGCTCCTGCTTGAGTTGCAATTCGGCCGCGTCTTCGATGGTAACGATGCGTTCGGAATTCGGAATATAGCCTGAGAGAACATTCAAAACCGTAGTTTTGCCGGCGCCGGTGCCGCCGGAGATGATCAGGTTGAGGCGCCCCTTGACCATAGCGGAAAGCAGTTCGAGCATGGGCTCGGTCAGAGTTTTGTTGTCGAGCATGTTGCGGGCGGTGACGGGATCGCGGCCAAAGCGGCGGATGGAGAGGCAGGCTCCGTCGAGCGCGAGCGGTGGAATGATGGCGTTGACGCGGGAACCATCTTGCAAGCGAGCGTCGACCATGGGCGAGGATTCATCGACGCGGCGTCCGATGCGCGAAACGATGCGGTCGATGATCTGCATCAGGTGCTGGTTGTCTTTGAAGGTCAGGCCGGTCATTTCAAGCTTGCCGCCACGCTCGACGTAAACGCGGTCGAAGCGGTTGACCAGAATGTCGGAAATCGTCGGATCTTTGAGCAGCGGCTCGAGCGGACCCAAGCCGAAGATTTCATCAAGAATTTCGCGCGACAGCTGTTCGCGCTCGGCGAAACTGAGAGGGACGGCTTCGCTGTTGACGGAGCTGCGAATGAGGATGAGAACTTCTTCGCGGGCCGAATCTCCTGCCGAACGGCCGAGTTTTTCAAGATCGAGACGGTCGAGGATCTTCCGATGCAGGTCGGCCTTGACCTGCTGGTACTCGCTGCGCTCGAAGGCTTGCAGATTGGCCATAATGCTATTGAATCATTGAATCAATTACTCGTTGAATCATTTATTCGGCGACTCAATGCGGCGGTAACTAGACGGTCTTAAATAGAGACCAGGCGGCGCGCTTCACTTCCAAATCGTCTTTCGTGAGGTATTCGGCCAGCCCGGCAATGGAGCGGGCGATTTCGGTGCTGCCCTGCTGCATTAAGGGTACTCCACGATCGATGGCGGTGGAGACGGCAAAATACTGGTTGGGGATGCGCCAGAGGACCGGGGCTCCGATGGCAGCTTCGGTCTCGGCTTCGTTGAAGCCCGCCACTTTGCGATAACGGTTCAGAAGCAGGGCAAAGCGGTCACGAGATCCTGTTTCGCCGAGGTACTGGGCGACGCGGCCGGCGCTCCAAAGAGAGGCGACATCGGCGTGGGCAATGAGCAGAACTTTTTCCGACAAGTTGCTGACGAGTCGAGTGGCGCTGTCGAGGCGGGAGGACGCGTCCACGACAATGTAATGAAACAAGCCCGCCATGGTGTCGAAGAGGCGGGCAAAATCGGACGCGGTAGGCTCGATAGCGGTGGGCGTGGACGGTCCCGCCAATACCTGCAAACCGCGATCATGGCGTGCCATGAAGCTGTCGAGCAGGGAAGAATCGAGGCGGTGCAGGTTGGTGATTGCGTCCGCCACGGTGAAGGACGGCTTGAGATTGAGGTGGAGGGCGCAGTGCCCGAGGGGCGCCAGATCGACGAGCGCGGTGCCGGGATGAATGGCCTGTAGCGCGAGGGCGAGATTCACGGCGACGGTGGTAGCGCCGCTGCCGCCCTTGGCATTCACGATGGTGAACACCTTGCCGCGGGAGCTGTCGCGGGAGGGCTTCCGGCGCATCAACGTCAGCCGGACAAACGCTTCGAGAAGATCGGTGGTGGTGGTGGGTCGCTCGATATACTCACGAACTCCCGCCCGCATGGCGCTGACGATCAGTTGGGGCTGAGACATCGAGCCGACGGCGAAAATGGCGGCGTCGGGAAGTTCCTGGTGCAACAATTCCACGGCGCGCAAAGAGCCGGTAATGCCATCGCTCGCGATATCGACCAGCACAACGTCGGGGGCGAAGGATTGAGTTCTGCGGATAACCGGATCGCTGGCAGCGAGAGGCATGGTCGGGTTGCTGAACACGGTGCGCGCAACGTTGGTGCCATCCACCAAGACCTGAAGCACTGCGCGTTGATCATCGTCCGTGGAGAAGACAGCGACTGATAAGTCCGGCATGAATCGTTCTAAAGACCCTTCTAAATAATTACAGGCGCCCACGGCGGCATGGTTTCCAACAGGCTTGTGAGGGTTCGACTGGTTCCCTCAGAGGCTTCTCCCGTACAAATTTACTGCTTGTTGCTTCCTGATGCCTTCTTGCCATCGAACTTATGCGGATCCAAGGTCGGCTCCGGCATGGCAGGGCCGGGCGGCGACTGAGTACTGGGCGAAACTTTTCGCACCGTACAGAGGACCATCAATTCCGAGTTGCTCTTTTGATCACTCTTGCTCTTGAAGAAGTTGCCCAGGATCGGAATATCGCCCAGGCCCGGAATCTTGTTCGCGATATTCGTGACCCGGTTGTCCATTAATCCTGCGATGACGAAGCTCTGGCCGTCCTGGAGCTCAAATTCGGTTTCTGCTTTGCGCGTGCTGATCGCTGGTATGGTTGTGCCGGAAACGGTGACGGCGTCGGCAAAGTCGAGTGTGCTGACCTCGGGTGCAACATGAAGGTGGATGTTGCCGTTGGGCTGAATAATGGGGGTGAACTTCAAGCGCACGCCGAATTCGCGAAACTGAACGGTAACGGTGGAGATTCCGCCGGCTCCCGGTTGAACCACGGGGAAGGGAAATTCTCCGCCGGCCAGGAAGCTGGCTTCTTTGCCGTTAACCGCAACCAGGTTGGGCTCGGCGAGAATCTGGAGCAGATTGCGTTCCTGCAGCGCCTGGATCACCCCGCCAAGATGGACTTGCGGGTTGAAGAAAAAGAGATTGAGGGCGTTCGTGATCGTTGTCGTCGTGGATGCTGTCCCGGTGCCATTCGCATTGGTGGGGTTGGTGATGGGCCCGTTGCTGATGCCGCCGAACTGGCCGGTGGTAATGCTGCCAATGGTGTTGCCAGCGCCCGTGGAAAAAATGTTAATGCCCGCTTGCAGCAGGGCGGTGCGATCCACTTCCGCGAACTTCACTTCCAGCAAGACCTCATCGGCACCCACGGGACCGAAGGTCAGCACGTTGACTACGTTCTTGGAGTAGGCCGACGCCAGAGCACCCGCGTGTTTGGCGACGTCTTCGGTGGTCACGTGTCCGGAGAGAACGATCGCCGATCGCGACGGAGTCACGCTGATCTGCTCATTGGGAAAGAGATGATGCATCTCTTCCGAAGCAGCGGTGATGTCGACATCGACGCGAAGGTCGAAGCTGCGGGAGCGCTCCGCCTCGTCCCAGATAAGCAGCGAAACTTCGCCGGGAGCGAGTCCGTTGACGAGGACTTGATTCGGCGTGACGACGATGGCGTCGGCCACCGAGGGGTCGGTCACGGATACACGTTTCAGGCGTTCCGTGGTGTTGATCAAGAGAGATTTATCGACCATCACCCGCAAGGGAGCCGCGCCCGGGGCGTCGTTCTGGCCGGCCGTCGAGGTGGTGGTCGAAGGCTGCGCGGCCGGCGCATTGGCCGGAGGCATGGCCGGGGTGTCTTGCGCTGAGGCTCCGATACTCAAGGCGCAGGTCAGGATCGCCGTCGCACCCAGCAGGACAGCGGTGGCGACGAGGCTAGGAACCTTCATTGATTCGCACCTCTGCGAGGATGCAGCAAACGGGTTCATCGTGGGTGGTTCGATTTTGCACTCTTGCAATCGGCGAACGAGTGACAACGACCGGTGACAGCGTAATTGACTCAAAACTTGTTTTCTTCCGGAAACTTACTCTCTTCGCGTTTATTGCCCCGGATCATCTCGACCTGGTAAGTAGTGGGCGGAGCAGGCGGAGCGGCTTTTGTTGCGACTCGATGAACTTTGGGCTTGGACTCGGTCGGCGGCGGGGTATCGCCCAGGTAAAGAGAGCTGGAACGAGTTGCGCCAATGCCGCCCTTCTTGGTGTCCATGGGATTACGCAATGACAACTGAATCCGGCCCTCTTGAGAAACAAGAGCCAACTTTTGAGCGTCGTCTGGAGAAACCGCCAAGGTAATGACCGGAGCGATCTGCGCATCCGGGCCAGCGTTGCGATCGAGGCTTCGGCCGACCGCGAGGACCAGCACGTTTTCAAGGACGGTGGTCGTCTGCCGCTCATTGGACCCTTGATTGCCCGTGGCAAGAACATCGACGTGCGTTCCCGGTTGTACAAATCCGGCTACGGAAACAACGTCGTTGACCCGTACGGATACGGCGCGCATGCCGGAAGGAATCATGGCGGGTAATCCGGCGCCCGCGTTCTCCGGAGCCAGTTTGCTGGAGAGAATGAATTCCCCTTTACTGATCGGAAGCACAGCGCCGCGCTCGACAACCTTCGCTATGGAGGCGAAAGATCCGGGCGGGATCGCCGATTGCGGCAGGTTGATGACGCGCACGTCGTGGCCGGTCACTTTTGTTCCAACGGGAATGTCGTCGGAAGCCACGACCACCGGCACTCCGCGTTCGGAGATGTTGGCGCCGGCGGAGGTTTTAAGCTGGTTATAGACGGTAAAACTTACCAGCAGGCCGAGAGCAAGCGCCAAGCCCCCGATCATCAACAAACGGCTACGGTTCATCCCTCTCCTTCCGCAAAGACACGAAACTGATTCCGTGGTTGCGGCTGAATCATCCCTACATTCTGGGCCTTACTTTTCGCAGCCCGGATTACTGGATCTGGCTGGCGACCGAAGAGAATACGTTATTGGCATTGCTGCCAATCAGGCGAACGGTGCCGATCACGATCACCAGAATCACGGCCAACATCACAGCATATTCAGCAATGTCCTGGCCCTCTTCATTGCGCACTAAATTGCGCACTAAGTTTTTTGCGAGACGTGCCATTCTAGACTCCTTGGCTTTTATTTTAGTAACTTGCGATTTGGTACGAGCGCCGAAAGCCCGTTCCTTTGCGCGCCCTAGTTTCGCAGATTCGAGATGGCTCTGGGAAACAATTTTTCACTCAGTTGCCCTTCCAGCGGGGGTGGGTGGAAGTATTTGCGCATTTTCACCCCCGATCGGGTTCCGCACAAGCAGAATAGTGCCTTGATGGATCACTTTAGTGTGCCAATCGGGCTCCAGCCGAAGAGCCTGCGCCAAGGCGCAGGAGGGGGGAATCAGTACGGCATTGACGCCCCAATGATTGAGCACTTCGCGCCAGCCGGTTCGCAGCTCGGTTGTGGTCTGCATCGATTGCCGCATCAAATCGTCGCCATAGAGGTCGGCTCGACCGTCGATGAAGACGCGATATTGAGGGTAAAGCTTCCAGATAGCATAACCTCCCCAATCATAGTAAACAAAGAGGTTAGACGGTTGGTTAGTGGCTCGGAGGAACGCTGCCGCGTCGCGCGGGAAGCGCTCGGCCTCGCGCATGTCCTGATCGCGCACCAGGGTTGTCCAGCGCACCAGGGTAAAGGCTGCGAGCAGTACGAGGATCACTGCGTTCAGCAGGGAACGGCGGCGCAAAAGCGGCAGAAAGCGTCTTCGGGCTGTCGGGGCTGTGGCCGGCAACGCTCCGGCCAGGACCGGTATTACTACCAAGACGAAGATTGGTATGTGGCGGACGGCATCGAGGGCCGCGAAGGCCGTAAAGAGCAGTGGGGCCAGAACCCGTCCGTTGATGCGCGCGCGCGAACTCGCCAGCGCTGTCAGGAGCAGTAGCCAGAGCACTAACAGCGGGCGATAAAGCCACTGATGGAAATCGGGCGAGAACCACTCCACGATCAACGAACGCATGGCGTGGGAGCGCAACGTATCAAACGGATAGCGATAGAGTTGCGCGCCGCTCGGATTAAGAGGGACGAGCGCGAGGCAGGCCACCAGCAGCAGGGAAACTCGCAGAAGGATCGGATATGCGTCCCGCCATGGAGTGCTGCCCACTGCCGTTTCGCAGAGAAGTCCGGCGGCATAGGCGAGCAGGAGCGCGGGACCGAGAGCAAATCCGGCGTGCAGGTTCAGCCACAAGAGAAAAAGCGGGGGAATCCAGAACAGGAGCGCCGGCCGATGTTCGCCGCGCTCGATGAGCCAGAGAAACAAACTCGCCAACAGGAAGGTAAACATCTGCGGCCGCACGCCCCAGCAGGGAGCGGCCGCCAATGCGCCGAGAGCCGAAGCCGCAGCTGCCCAGTGTCGTTTTCCTGGACACCGCCAATAGAGGAACATGAAGCCCGCAGTCCAGATGAGTGCGGAGAAGACGATCAAGGCAGCGGGACCGCCTCGCTTCCAGAGTTCGTAAAACACGACTTCCGAGAGCCACTCGTGCGATACCCAGGCGTGGCCGGCGCGAGTGAAAGAAAAGGGATCGACGTGGGGCACGTGGCCGGTTTCGACGATCAACTGCCCGGTACGCAGATGCCACCACAGATCGGGATCGACGGCATTGCGGGCCGTCATGGCGAGGAAGCCGAACAAGAGAATGCCGTCGAAGACGGTTAGCCTGCCCCAACGACGAATTCCCCACGTGCTCATCGCTGTGGATTATAGAATCAGAAGTCCTCAAAAGCTTTCTATGAGTTTGTCGGGCAAAAACCGGCGGGCGGTGGTTGTGTTCTTTTTGCTCGCGATGACATTTTGCAACATGTCACTGCCCATTCGCATTCTGCCGGAGCTGCGCAATGGTTATCAGGATTTCACCATCTTCTATACGAGTGCGCGACTGCTGCGCAGCGGCCAAGCTTCTCATCTATACGATCTAGGCACCCAATATCGGCTGCAACAGACTTTTACGAACGTCCCCATCCGATCGGGACCGCTGCCCTACAATCATCCACCGTTTGAGGCGCTGCTTTTCATCCCATTCACCTTCTTAGCTTATTGGCCGGCCTACCTTCTTTGGACTGGGGTGAATCTGGTGATGCTGGCGGCAAGCGCCGTTCTTCTGCGAAGGAATTTTTCTGAGTTTGCCGCCATGTCTCCGGTGACGCTCGGTCTTGGGACAACGGCATTTTTTCCGGTGGCGATTGGTGTGATTCAGGGGCAGGACATCATTCTGATGCTGCTGCTCTTCGTTCTAGCGATCATCAGTTTTAATCAAGGAAAGAATGCGACGGCCGGCGCGCTCCTCGGCGCAGGTCTTTTCCGGCCTCAACTGGCAGTGCCGCTGGTTCTTCTTTTCGCGGTTCGACGGTGGCGTGTTCTGCTGGGCTTTGTACCGGTCTCGCTGGCGCTGTTCGGCTTTTCAGTGGCAGTGGTCGGATGGCGAGGCCCTTTTGATTACGTCTACTTTGTTCTGCACCTGGAGGGAACGAACAGCCGAGCTTTTCAACTTGGGTCTCTACCAAACCTGCGCGGTTTAGTCTCGCAGTTGCCGGGCCTGAACGGTACCGGCACGGCGGCCCACCTGCTTATTTTTCTATCATCGGCGGTGGTGTTTTCTTGGGCGCTCCGGCGACTCCGCAAGGGAGACCATTCTGCCTTCTTCGCGTGCAGCCTCGCCATCGTGACAACTCTGTTGATAAGCTTTCATTCGCTGGTATACGACTTGAGTCTGCTGCTGCCCCTGGTGCTCTGTCTGATTGCAAGATCAACCGGCAGTGACCCGCGCAAAGTTGACGCGCCCGCGATTCTGCTGGCTTTTCTCTTGCTGCTGACCCCGATCTACGTCCTGCTGTTGATGGTGATCGACAGCTTTTTCTGGTTTTCGCTGGTCTTGCTGGGAATCTATTTTTGGCTGTTGTTGTCCCAGGGACGCGATGTCCGTGACAGGACGATGGCGAGCATCGGGATGTAAAAACCGCATACACACCAGATTCCGACCTGGTGCATGGAGTGCGGGATGTGATACCAGCGCCAGATTCCGACCATCCAACTGCAGGCCACGGTTGCCAGAATGCTTTTCCGCGTTTTCGGAATCAGCCAAAGAACGAACGAATCGTAAAACCAGCGCTGCGGCATGATGCAGCACAGCAGCAGAAGAAGAGCATCGCGGTCGCGCCAGCGCCAAAGCGCGAGGGCCAGCAGCGGCCCCGGAATCACCAGCAAGGGTATGAAGTGCTGGTAGCCGTTCAGTTGAGCAATCCAGTCGATGGGCCAATGCGGACGGAAGAGAAAACTGGCGAGCAGCAAAGCGCAACCTGCGAGTGTGCCAAGGCGCGAGAGATGAGTGGCGGAAATGGGTAGTCCGATTTGCGGCTTGGCGATCGAGAACGCCATTGCGAGCGGAAAGAAGGCGCCGCACATGATGAGAGGCGTCCATTGCGCGGTCATCAGAGCAGCCCAGTAAGGATAAGCCAGGAAGATCAGCAGGCGCTTGGGATCTTGCCGGACGAGCCCGAGTGCGAGCAGCCCTGAGCTGATGCCGAAAAAGAGCGCGCCGGCAATTTCGGCCGATAATGGCGCGAACGGCAGGGCAACAAGGGCAGCCGGCAGCGGGTAGGGAATCGTTCCGTGAGGAGTGTTGGCATAGGGATTGTCGCCGGACAGCAGTGCGCGGGCAGCCTGGTGCGACCAATTGAAATCCGCGCCTCCTAGTCGGAAGCGATGCAGGAACGCCCAGCACAAAGTCCCGCTCACAATACCGGCGGCTGCGGCGACGGCGAAAGTTCTACTGGGGCGGAAAATGTGCACGGGAGCGTGTAAGATCCAGATTCTCTCAGATTCGCATGAGACCTGCCATTTTCCGTACGCCTCTCGGGCTGCTTCTCGCGGCTGCGCTCTGCGCGGCAGGCACGTGGACATACGCGAACCGCGTCCTGGTCCCTTACCAGAAATCGGACGCCACAGCCCGCGGACGGCCGCGCGGCAATCTTAGCGATCTTTATCCGCGATGGGTGGGCGCCAAGGAATTGCTTCTTCATCGACGCGATCCGTACACCGCCGAAGTCTCCCGCGAAATTCAAACTGGCTACTACGGTCGTCCCATTGATCCCTCTCGTGCCGAGGACCCACGGGATGAGCAAGGTTTTGCCTATCCTGTCTATGCGGTTTTCTGGCTCGCGCCAACGATTGGTTTGCCATTTCCCGTCGTCCAGAGAGGCTTCTTCTGGGTCATCTTAGTTCTTACGCTTGCGAGCACACTCATTTGGATTCGAGTCTTGCACTGGGCCTTGCCAGTGTGGGCGCAGACCAGCCTGCTGATACTGACGCTCGGCAGCTTGTCCGTAATGCAAGGGCTGAAATTGCAACAGATGAGTCTTCTCGTTGCGGGCCTGGTGGCAATTGCCATTGCGCTTCTGGTAGCAGATTATCCGGTGGCCGCCGGAGTTTTACTGGCGGCCGCGACGATTAAGCCGCAACTGGTATTGCTATTGCTGATCTGGCTTGCCATCTGGACCATCACAGACTTGCGCCACCGCTATCGCCTGGCCGTTTCGTTCTTGGCGACAATGCTGCTCTTGATCGGCGCCTCAGAGTGGCTCTTGCCCCATTGGATTCCTCGCTTCTGGCACGCGCTGGCTGAATACCGGAGGTATACCGGCACAGTGTCAGTGATCGGCCTGCTGGTTCCAGGGTCTTTCGCCCGGATCCTCGAACTCCTGACGTTTGCCGTTTTCTTGGTTGTTTGCTGGCGGGCGCGGCGGCTGGCTGCGGGCTCGGGTGATTTTGCGTTTGTGCTTAGCTTAGTGTTGGCCACTACGCTACTGGTTGTCCCTACGTATGGTCCCTATAATCAAGTATTCCTGATACCGGCGTTACTCGTGCTGGTTAAAGAGCGACGCACGATATGGCAAAGTGGTAAGGCTAGCCGAATCCTCTTCGCGCTCGCTACCTGCGCTGTGCTCTGGCCCTGGATATCGGGTACTGCGCTGGCGGCACTTTCTTTCGTTTTGCTGCCGGCGTCGGTCGAGCGAGCGTGGGCGGTCCCCTTGTGGACGGTGAACCAGATCCCAGTGGCCGTGGCTCCGCTGATGTTCATCCGTTATTATCAGCAGTATTCTCAACGCGCTTTTACCGCCCCGGTAAGGTCGGGCGCGTCGTAGAATGCTTGGAGCCTATGTCAGGCTGTTTCGATTTGCGCTGGCATGATGGCGGCAGGAGAATTCAGGGTACATGTCGGCTTCGTCGCATTCGGGTATTTCCAGCATTTTTCCCATCGCGATTTTTGTGCAGGGCAGCGATCAGCAGACGCTGTCGCTGAATCACACTCCCTACACCGTGGGGCGCAAGGTGGATCGGGATCTGGTGATCGCCGACCCGCGGGTGTCGCGCGAGCATGCTTCCATCGTTTCCGAGAACGGCGAGTTTTTTGTCGTCGACCTGAATAGTAAACACGGAACCTTCGTCAACGGCGAAAAGGTGGAGCGGCACAAGTTGCAGCGTAACGACCGTCTGGAATTTGGCGCGCGCGATGTCGCCTACCTGATTTTTCATCCGCTGCACACGACTTCGAATACTGCGCGCGAATTCCTCAGCCAGATCTCGGGCATACAGATCGCTCCGGAAGCCAGCGATCTGGAGAAGCTCACGCTGTTCATGGAGGCGGCGCGCAAGCTGAATACCATCGGGGTGCTGGATGAGATCCTGGTCACGCTGCTGGATGCCACGCTGAAATTGACGCGAGCCGAGCGCGGTTACATTTTTCTTCGCGATCCGGAAGGTTCCCTCATCCTCGCGGCCGGACGTAACTCGAAGGGCGAGCCCCTGTTGGACGACAAGACTATCTCCCGGTCGGTGCTCGACGGCGCGGTGGCCTCCAACTCTGAGTACCTGGTCACCGACACCAGCAAAGAGCTTGACGTGCAACAGCGGCAGAGCATCGTAGCCTTTGACCTGCGCACGGTCATCTGCATGCCGCTGCGCAAGCCACTGGTTCAAACCACACGTGAGCAGCAGCCCGCCGGTGGAGATGTCATGGGTGCGCTCTATGTGGACTCGAAATTTGCGGCGCGCGATATCACCAGCGTCGGCGCCGACATTCTGCGAGCGATCGCGACAGAAGCGGCGCAGTTGATCGAAAATGCGCGGCTGGTGCAGGCGGAAGAGGCGGGGCGCCGCTATCAGCAAGAGCTGGGAATTGCGGCGTCGATTCAGCAAAGACTGTTGGCCGTGACGCTGCCGGAAGTTCCGTTTGCGCGTGTCAACGGCCGCAACATGTCTTGTAAGGAAATCGGGGGCGATTTCTTCGAGGCGGTCAACACGCCGCAGGGTCTGGCCGTGGTGTTGGCCGATGTCAGCGGAAAAGGAGTTTCGGCCGCGCTGCTCGCGTCCATTCTGCAAGGGATGGTTTATTCGCAATTGATCTCGGGTATGCCGCTGGTTGAAATCGTCGATGCCGTGAACCGCTTTTTTACTTACAAACACATTGGCGAAAAGTACGCGACCATGATCATCACCCGTCTGCGCAACGACGGTGAACTGGAATACGTGAACTGTGGCCACGTGCCGCCGGTTTGGATCTGCGGCAAAGAAGTGCTGCGTCCGGCGCATGGCAACCTTCCGGTTGGGCTGCTCGCTGACGCGACGTATTCTAGCGATCGCTGCCAAATGCGGCCCGGAGATCGCCTGATCCTCGTAACCGATGGCGTGACCGAAGCCGAGAATGCTCGCGGCGATATGTTCGATAGCGAGCGCCTCGAACTGGTCGCGGGGAAGAGTTCTTCGATGGAAGACGTTTTCACGGCCGTCGCCGATTTCTGCGGAGGCACTCCGCTCAACGACGATTGCACCGTGGTGGAACTTTCCTACACGGGTCTCTAGCCTCGACTGAGAACCTACCCGGAACAGGCCGTCAGTGGGCCCATCCAGGGTTTTGAGGCTGGCGCAAAATACAAGTCCAGACCTTCTTCGCATTACCTCCGTGATCTTATGCGACATGCGCGGCGACTCTAGAATGAGTTTCGATCGAGCCGCTCGAACCGCCTGCTATGCGACTTTCCCCACGCCCGATGTTGTGCATTGCGGTTCTTTGTCTCACCCTCGCGGTTTGCACGTCGGCCCAGGCGCAGACGGATACGGCAATCAAACGCCGCGTGATCGCTCAGACCGCACCCGCATATCCGAGTCTGGCGCGGAACATGGCATTGGAGGGAGTTGTGCGCCTTGAGGTCTTAGTCAACCTCGATGGCGCGGTTACGAAGGTGGAGGTAAAAGGCGGACATCCGGTTTTGGCGCAGGCGGCAGCCACCGCAGTCCGGCAATGGCGGTGGGAAAAAGCGCCTCATGAATCGCGGGAAACGGTCGAAATCAAATTCAATCGCGAGTAACTGCAGGAAGGCTGGCGTTCACCCGCGCCCGTCGGATTCCCAAAGCCAATTGCGGCTTTTCCGTAAACTATTAGGGCTGAGCGCTGGGGTGAATCTGGACCGTCGACCACGTTTTATCCGCTGCGTGACACAGCTTCTCCAGCGCGCAATCGGCGCATTTCGGAGTGCGAGCCACGCAAAGTTTGCGGCCATGCCAGATTACTTCGTGAGAAAAGTCTGTCCAGCGCTGGCGGGGAATGATCTGCATCAGATCTTCTTCGATTTTTCGCGCGTCGTCATGTTTTGTAAGTTCCAGGCGGCGTGAAATGCGCGTGACGTGCGTATCGACGACCACTCCTTCGTTCTTTTTGAACCACGTCCCCAGCACCACATTTGCGGTTTTGCGTGCGACTCCGGGCAGGCTCAGAAGTTCATCCATAGTTGAGGGTACATTGCCGCCGAAGTCGGCCACGACCTTGCGTGCGGCTCCCACGACGGACTTCGACTTGTTGCGGAAAAAGCCTGTGGAGCGGATGTCAGGCTCCAGTTGCTCGGGCTCGAGGGCCGCGAAATCCTGCACGGTCGGATACTTTTCAAACAAAATGGGGGTGACCATGTTGACGCGCACGTCGGTGCACTGCGCGGAAAGAATGGTGGCGACTAGCAACTCCCATGCATTGCGGTGAGTGAGAGCGCATGTCACTCCGGGGTAGAGTTGATCGAGCCCGGCGATGATCTGGCGAACCCGCTCGGGCGCGATGGGATTGTAATTCGACGGAGCCTTGCCAGCACTCTTCGCGGCTAAAGCCGACTTTTTCGGGGCGGCATTCGAGGGCTTCCCGCCAGCGGACGATCTTCGATTTGTGCCGGCATGACCAACCGCATTTTTGGCCGGAGCGTTCTTGCTGGACTTGGCGATCTGTGGTGGCGTCGACTTGGTGCGGGCTGCGCCTTCCTGCCGTCCGCTGCGACTGGGTTGACGCGGTGCATTTCCGCGGGGCATGGGATCCCTCCTGAATAGCGATCATACTAACAAGGTGTTCAAGCATGACGAGAACTTGGCCATCGCGTGCCTCACAGACCAAGGTAACTGCATCGCGATTGACGGCTTGGCACGCGGATGAGTACCCTGAGAACGAAGATAGAAAACGGTGGGTATAAAACTGTGGCCGTAAAAGGAATCAAACTCGGACAAGTCTGGCGGCACGATGCAACCGGCCAGGATCATCTCGTCACCAAGGTGTATAGCGAAGTCTTCACCCAATATGCTGTGTTGCGCCCCGCGGAGGTCACTGCGCCGGATGCTCCCGTCGTCAAGGTCAAGGTCGCAAAGTTGGACGGCGGTGTGACGTTGCCGGGGTTCAGCTTCACGCAAGAAGGCGCCTTTTAAGATATCGGGTCATTTGACGATCGGATCATTGGGTGACTCAGCCCCGAGTCAGACGATCGGATCAGTCGATGCCCCGGTCGATTCGACGGCCCAATCATCTTTTGTAATTTCCGATTTCTAATGACCGAAAAAATTCTCACTATACTTTTTGTCTTCATCAATTCCATTGTGGCGGCCACTGGCTACGCGGGCATTGCGCTCCTCATGGGGATCGAGTCGGCCTGCATTCCGCTGCCTTCGGAACTGATCATGCCGTTCGCAGGCTACCTGGTTTTTACGGGCAAGATGAAGTTGATTTGGGCGGCTACGGCTGGCGCGATTGGCTGCAATCTCGGTTCGCTGGTTGCCTACGAAATTGGATGCTATGGCGGTCGTCCTCTGGTGGAGAGTTACGGCCGCTGGATTCTAATGGGCCGCCGCGAACTCGACTGGGCCGACCGCTTTTTTCAGCGCTGGGGATACATGGCCGTCTTTATCGCGCGTCTGTTGCCGGTGATCCGCACATTTATTGCGCTGCCCGCCGGAATCGCCCGCATGCCGCGCGGCAAGTTTCATGTCTATACTTTCCTGGGATCGTGGCCGTGGTGCTTTGCGCTCGCGTACTTCGGTATGAAACTCGGCGAAAACTGGCGCTCGCTGGGCAAGTACTTCCACAAATTCGATGCGGTCATCGGAGTGGTGCTGATCTGTGGGATCGCTTATTTCCTCTGGTCGCATTGGCAAAACCGCGTGCAGACCGCGGAGTAGAATTTTTACGACTCGAGTGGTCGCGCCAATTGCGAGGCCACTATCTTCCACTGGCCCTCACGTTTCCGCAGCACGTCGAGATAGATATAACGCACGGCGAAGCGCTTTCCGTCCGTCTCCACTTCATCCGATTCCGATCCGTGGACGACGGCGGTATCGCCGAAGATTCGGATCAGCCGTCCCATAGAAACAATCGACGGATAGCGAATCGCGCCGGTCTGAAAATTATTCAGAACATCCTGTTTGGTGAAAGCCTTGCCCGCTTCGTTGTACTGGACGTAATCGTCGGCGAAGATCTCGGCGAGAGTGGCGAGGTCGGCGGCCATCAGTGCCCGGTCTCCGGCTTCGTGCAGCGCCAGAATCTGCTGTTCGTCATCGTGTTGCTCGTCGTTGATTTTCGAGGCTGACACCGGTACTCCTCCTTCATTTCGTTTTGCGGCAAACGGCGGATCCCTCGCCGCCCTCGAGATAACAACTTGAACGAATTTGCGGGCCTCGTGATGGCCACCCGACAGTCACTTTCTCCATCTTCCACAAATGTGTAAGCTCACGCTAGGCCTCGCTTGGCCGAACCAGCATGGGATTTCTCAGCTACTTACTCTACCCGTGGGGCTTCATCCTGCAGGGATTAGCCATCGTCCATTTCATTCGACGGCGGCCCGAGACCTATTGGATTTTTATCATTCTGTTTCTGGGCGCACCGGGCGCGATTATTTATCTTTTTGTCGAGGCTCTGCCTGACATTGGACTGGTTGGTCAGTCTTTCAAAGTTTTTCCGCGGCGTAAGCGGATTCGCGAGCTCGAAGCGGCGATTCACGATAATCCCTCGGCCGGTAACTATGAAGAACTCGGCGATCTCTACATGGACGACGCCAAGTTTGCCGAGGCCCGCGCCGCCTTCGACAAAGCGATCGCAGCCCGCGCCGATACGCCCGACCCTTTTTACCGGCGCGGCGTATGCGCGATCCAATTAGGAGAAGCCGCAGCCGCCTTGCCCGATCTCGAACGCGTGGTCAGCAAAGAGTCCGATTACGACTTCCAACGCGCCGCCGGATTGCTGGCGCACGCCTACGCGCAGACCGGACAAAAAGAGAAGGCTGAAGCGCTCTTCCGGCAAGTGACGATCACGTCAACTCTATCGGAGACGTACTTGAATTTTGCGGAGTTACTGGCCTCCGAAGGACGAAATGCCGAGGCGCGCGAGTGGGCGCAGAAGGTGCTCGATAAAAAACCGTCGATGCCGGGATATTTGAAACGGCGCGAGCGCCCGTGGTTCCGAAAGGCGAATGAGATGCTGAAGCGGGTTCCGGCTTAGGAGTTGTTTGGAGAGTCAGAAAAAGGTACTTTAAAGCGATGGCAAGCCTGAATTCTGACGAACTCGCGCGGCTTAGCCCCGAAGAGCGTCTTGCTCTGATTGGGCAGCTTTGGGATAGTTTGCACGACACTGAAGTTCCGCTGCCAGAAGCACAGCAAGCCGAACTGGCACGGCGACTGTCCAGTCTCGATCAGGATCGAGCCCAAGCCGTCACGTGGGAGCAATTGCGAGCCCAGCCTTGGCCGTAGCGGTTGCGAATTGCTCTAGCGAGAGGCTGACGGCCAAACGTCCGGTAGCACTCCGTACAATTTCTCGTAGTACCAGTCGAATCCCCACTCCTTGTTTCCGATCATCTGTCCCACGTAGGATTTCTCGTCGGTTCTGATTTCGCTCTGACATTCGAAAGTGAAGTGCGCTGAGGCGAATCGGTGTCCATATGAGGATCGGAGGTTAACTTCGCTGACCGTGACATTCACTTCTAACGTGGCTGCTTCGATCCTATCCCGGCTAATCGCATGCTTTTCCAGTCGCCTGCGTAACCACTCGTCGAAAACTACACAGGTGTGCAGCTTTGGAATCGGCCTGTCGTTACAGGAGCACTCGCCGGTCAAAATGTCCGCCCTATATTTACCGGAGCCGTAGTGTGCAAAGGACGCGAGGTCGTAGCCGTCGGGCAGGTCGATCATTCGTTGACAGAAGACGTTTGCGAAATCTTGGATCACCTTGCGGCGCATGATTGCAGGCGAACGAAAAGCCGATCTCGCAAGGAATTCTAAGGCATGGGATGATGCATCGCCAAAGGTAGAACCGATTCGAGGAATGCCGTATGATGCCCCGTGGTCGGATCAAAGCCGATGCTGGCAGCTACAAGCCAAGAGCCAACAGCCAAGAGCCAACAGCCAAAATGCTATCCTTCCCTCGATGCGAATTTCTTATTTTGAATGCACTCGTTGCGGCGACCATCTCACTGGCGATCATCCGCAAAATATCTGTCCGAAAGACGGCGGAGTGCTTTACGTCCGCTACGATCTTGCCAGCCAGAAAGGGAAGTTGCGCCGCGAAGATCTAGCGGGGCGCGTTGCCAGCATGTGGCGTTATGCCGAAGTACTTCCTGAATTCCCTGGCGAAAAGCCGGTCACGCTCGGCGAAGGGTTCACTCCGATGCTTCCCAGCCGCGAGTATCCGAAGGTTTACATCAAGGATGAAGGGTTGAATCCTACGGGATCGTTCAAGGCGCGCGGCATGTCGGCGGCGGTGACGATGGCTCGACATTACGGATTGAAGAAGCTGGCTGCTCCTTCGGCGGGAAACGCTGGCGGCGCGCTTGCGGCTTACGCGGCTGCGGCGGGCATCGAGGCGCACATCTTCATGCCGAAAGATGTGCCGATGGCGAATCGAATCGAGTCCGATTACTTTGGCGCGCACGTGACGCTCGTCGATGGGCTGATCAGCGACTGTGGCCGCATGGTGGCGGAGCGCATAAACAAAGACGGGTGGCCGAAAAATAACGACGGATGGTTCGACGTTTCGACGCTGAAAGAACCGTTTCGCGTCGAGGGCAAGAAGACGATGGGCTACGAAGTCGCCGAGCAGTTGGGATGGAAGCTTCCGCAGGGAATCGTTTATCCGACGGGCGGAGGCGTTGGCATGATCGGTATGTGGAAGGCATTCGATGAGATGCAAGAGCTGGGATGGATTGGCAGCGAGCGTCCGAAGATGATTACCGTGCAAGCCGCAGGTTGCGCGCCCATTGTGAAGGCGTGGGAGGAAGGGAAGAGCGCTTCGGAAATGTGGCCGGGAGCCACCACGTTTGCGTCGGGATTGCGTGTTCCCAAAGCTTACGGAGATTATCTGATTCTCGACATCATCAAGAAAAGTGGCGGCACGGCTGTGGCCGCGACTGACGAAGAGATGCTGGCTGCCACGCGACTTTGGGCGAGCAAAGAAGGCGTGTTTGCTGCGCCGGAAGGGGCGGCATCTCTCGTCGCCTATCAAAAGTTGCGCGCCAGTGGCTTCTTTACTGCTGACGATACGGTGGTGCTCTTCAATACTGGAACGGGCTACAAATATCTCGACATGATGGAGGCGCAAGAGAAGAAATTGAAGTCTGCGCCGGCGACGCGGCATATTGGCGGGATTATCGGGCCGTATTAGCGTACAGAAGAACACGTCACCACGGAGGCACAGAGGCACGGAGGAGATCGGGGTTTGAAGTCTCGGCCGATACGAGGCAGGGACGCTAGTGTTCTACTGCACGGGCGAGTGCTTTACAATTTAGACGTGGGCGTTTTCCGGAATCTCAAGATTACCCTCGAGATGATCAAGTGGGAGCACTCGATCTTTGCGCTCCCTTTTGCGCTCTGCGGGGCGATGCTGGCCGCGGGCGGGGTTCCGGCTTGGCGTCCGCTGGCTTGGATCATTATCGCCATGGTCTCGGCGCGGTCGGCGGCGATGGCCTTCAATCGGCTGGCCGATGCCTCGATTGATGCAGCGAATCCGCGAACCGCAACGCGCGCGCTTCCTGTCGGGCAGCTAACGCCGGCGTTCGTGAGCGTGTTCGTGCTTTTGTCGTGCGGGGTTTTTGTGCTCGCCGCATCGCAACTCAACCGTCTTACGCTGCTGCTTTCGCCGGTCGCATTAGCGGTGATTCTTCTTTATTCCTACACAAAACGGTTCACACGCTGGTCGCATCTTGTTCTAGGTATTGCGCTCGGAATCGCTCCGGCTGCCGCTTGGATCGCGGTGCGCGGGTCGCTCGATCCCAGGATTCTACTGCTGACGGCTGCGGTGACATTTTGGGTCGGGGGATTTGACGTGATCTATGCTTGCCAGGACTACGACTACGACACCGCTCACGGACTGCACTCGATTCCGCGCTATCTCGGAATCAAGAACGCGCTGACGATCGCTCGCCTGTTTCACATCCTTATGATTGGGTTGCTGGTGGCGCTCGTCGTAACTTTCGGATTGGGAAAACTGGCGATAGTCGGAGTCGCTGCTGTCGCGGCGCTTCTGCTCTACGAGCATCTGCTGGTCCGCCACGATGATCTGAGCAAGCTGAATGCCGCGTTCTTTACGATGAATGGCGTGATTTCGGTGGTGTTCTTTTTGTTTGTCGCGGGGGATGTGCTAGTACGACGCGGCTGAAGGTTCAGCAAGGTTAGGGTTAGCCCTTGTGATTGTGGCGAAAGACGCGAACTTGGGGCGCCGAGCCTTTTAGAAAGCGAAGGAAGTGCAGCCGCTACCGCGTTTGCTTACGGAGATCCGCTTCGGTCTCGGCGTATTCCACGGGTAGGCCCGTTTTAAGCTGAAGAAACTCAGTCAGCCCGAAATCCACCTCCGGTTTGAAATCACGGTTGGCGGATGAACTCCACCGAGACCCGTCACTAAAATCGATGATCATTCCTGCTCTGGGTGAGAACTTTCCGGAACGATCTCGGAAGCCACCGACGAGCACGAGGCGCCGCGCTTGGGAATAGGGAAGAACCTGTTGAGCGAGTGTTGCGTAGTGCCCGACCACAATGTCACGGTCTCGTAAAGTGGAATGTACAGGAATCGCTAGAACAGTGGCCAAGCCGATTGGCAGTGCGAGTAGCACGGCCATCCAGCGGAAGGCCCGAGTAGAGTCGAATCCGGTGCGCTCATCACTCCACGCGACATAACGCACGATTTTCTCGCGATCTTCAAAAACTGACCAGAGAAGCAGCGTAATCTCCCAGGTTAAACAGAGAGCCCCAAAGCCAGGGAAGAACCACCAAATAGCGCTGCTGGGTAGCAAGCGGAACGCGGCCGGACCGTCGGCAGCGGCAAAGTGATGGTTGGCCATTACCAACGCTTTGTGCACAAGGAAGCCAAAGGCGAGCCCGACCACCAACATCGAGATGCCGACCGTCCATTGGGTGCCGCTGAAATCCTCGGGATCGCGTCGCGGAGCGGCCGCCGACTGCGGCCTGGTCTCGCGAGCGGGTAGGTACCGGCGAAGTAAGCTCAAAACAGCAATCACCGCTGCCGGTACGATGATCCTCCCAAAGGTGTTTACGATATCCAGGGTCATAACGCGAAAGTCGTCGCTGAAGTCTAGCCCCGACGGGCCTTTTGCCCCTGTGATTTATATCACCTCCTGCGGTATCATCAATTGCGATGCCTGTTTCGCCCTCATTCCAGACCCACGCATTTCAGACCGACGACCCGCGCCTTTTTCCGATCAAAGATAAAGTTTTGGCTGGCGGACGCCTGAACGAGGCGGATGCTCTTGCGCTTTATGCGACCGGCGATATTCTCGCTGTGGGATGGCTGGCCAACTGGGTTCGCGAGCGCATGCATGGGGATAAGGCATACTTCAACGTCAATCGCCATATCAATCCCACGAATGTTTGCGTGGCGGCTTGCCGGCTGTGCGCGTTTGGGCGGAAGAAAGATACTCCTGGCGCTTATACCATGGCGCTGGAAGAGGCCTTTCAGACGGCCGCTTCGGGGTATACCGAGGCGGTGACCGAGTTTCATATTGTTGGCGGGCTGCATCCTGATCTGCCGTTTCAATATTTTCTTGATCTTGTCTCCGGATTAAAAGAGCGCTTTCCTCAGGTGCACATGAAGGCGTTCACCATGGTTGAAGTGGCGTATTTGGCGAAGCGGTCGAAGCTGACGATTCGCGAGACGCTCGTCAAGATGAAAGAAGCCGGCGTAGATTCTTTGCCCGGCGGCGGGGCAGAGATTTTTGCCGACCGCGTGCGTCATATTATTTGCGACCACAAAATCGATGGCGGCGAGTGGCTCGACACGGCACGGCTGGCGCACCAGATCGGGCTGAAATCGAATGCGACGATGCTCTACGGGCACATCGAAAACGATGAAGACCGCGTCGATCATCTACTCAAGTTACGCACGCTGCAAGATGAAACCGGCGGATTCCAGACTTTCATTCCGCTGGCCTTTCATCCGGCCAATACGCCGCTGCAGCACCTTTTCACTACCACGGGGATGACCGACATCAAGCAGATTGCCGTGAGCCGGCTGGTGCTCGACAACTTCCCGCATATCAAGTCGTACTGGCAGATGATGACGCCGAAGATTGCCCAGATTTCTCTGCGTTTCGGAGCGGACGATATCGACGGAACCGTGGTCGAAGAGAAAATCTATCACGATGCTGGAGCGACGACTCCACAAGGCCTGCGGCGGCACGATCTGGTGCGCCTGATTGAAGAAGCGGGACGCGAACCCATCGAGCGCGACACGCTTTATCGCCCGGTTACTCGCACGGAGACTTCTTTTACAGTTTCAGTGTAATCCGCTTCGCACAGGTTAGTCGGCCTTGCTTTGAGCGACGACCCTCCTGCTTTTCTTGCGTTTCCCGTCGAAAATAAAAGCTTTCCGCTCAAGCTTTGTGCGGTACTATTCGTTTCTCGCGCCTTCTTGCTGGGAGCTTGCATGCGATCGTTCATTCTCTGGCCAGTTGTTACATGCCTTGTTCTTTGTTGTCAGCAGGGTTTTGCCGGCGATGCCCAATGGGTCGAGATACGTTCGCCGAACTTCTCTGTCATCACCGATGCGGGCGACAAGCGTGGCCGCGACGTTGCGCTTCACTTCGAACAGATGCGCAATGTATTCGGGCGCCTGATGGTGAAGGCGAACGTGAACCTATCGGTGCCACTGCAGATCGTGGCTTTCCGGAATAGTAAGGAAATGCGTCAGGTCGCGCCGGTGTTTAACGGAAAGCCCACAGAACTGGCGGGACTGTTTCAAGGCGGCGACGATCGCAGCTTTATCCTGCTGGATATGTCAGTCGACAATCCATGGTCGGTCGTCTTCCACGAATATGCGCACCAATTGATGAATGGAAATGTCTCGGTTCGCATCGATCCCTGGTTTGAAGAAGGATTTGCCGAGTATTTTTCGAGTATCGAGGTCGATAACAAAGAAGCGCGCGTCGGCAAGATCCCCGAGGACACTTATCGCATTCTGCAAGGCATGGGGATGATGCGAGTGGCTGAGTTATTTCGGGTACAGCAGTACTCCAAAACTTACAACGAAAGCGGAGATCACCGTAACATCTTCTACGCCGAGTCCAGCCTTCTGGTGCACTATCTGTACGACAACCAACTGGTGCTCAAGGTCGCCGACTATTTTGATGCGGTGCGCAATCACCACCAGTCCGTGGAAGAGGCTACGCAAAAAGCTTTCGGCATGACGCCCGAGCAACTCGACAAAGCCTTGCGCAATTATTTGAATAGCGGGCGTTTTAAGTACTACCCCATGGCGACTCCTGCGGGCATTGTCGCAGCGCAATTTACCGAAGCTCCCGTGAGCATGGCCGACGCCCGCGCCGTGCTGGCGGATGTAGACGCGCATTCTCTCGATCATCACGATCGTGCTTTGGGTGAGTTTAAGGACATCTTGAAGACTGACCCCAACAACGCCTCCGCGCTGCGCGGAGCCGGGTACTCCTGCCTGCAGCAGCAGGACTTCGAACACGCCGCCGAGTATTTCCGTAAAGCGGAGCAGCAGGATGGTAAAGATCCTCGCGTCCATTATTACAGTGCGATGGTGATGAATCGGTCCGGAGCGTTCACCGGCCGAGAGAAATCGGACGAGGAAAAAAAAGAACTCGAAGCCGCCATCGCGCTCGATCCGAAACTGGCGGACGCCTATTCGTTGCTGGCCTATGCGCAGGCATTTTCAGGCGAGCCCGAAATGGGGCTCGCAACGATGAAAAAAGCGGTAGAGCTTTCTCCTCGCAACGAAACGTATCAGATCAACCTGGCCAATATTTACATGGCAGACCGTAAAGTGGATGAGGCGATTGCGCTGTTGCAGGTATTAGCGAGCAGCGCAAACCCCGAAGTTTCGGGCCGAGCCGCGGTCTCTCTGGCGCAGGCGCAGCAGTTCAAAGACCAGTCGAAATCGTTTCAATTGCGAGTCGACAGTCGAACGTCAGAGCACGCGCTGCAGGTCCGCGATACTGCTCCGGATTCGTCGGCGAAAGTTGAGGCTGAGATCGAATTGGAAACGCCTGCGACACCGCCAGCCGTTCGATTTATAAAAGGAAAAATTACAGGCGTCGATTGTTCCGCCCCGCCAGCGGCTTCCTTGACTTTTATGTCGGGAGGGCGGCTTTTGAAACTGTACGTCGGTGACAGCCGACATGTGGTGCTGTTTGGTGCGGACGTATTTTCCTGCGACTGGAAAAATAAGAATGTCGCCGTCAACTACCGCGAACGCCAGGATGGCGGAGGAGACGTGGTTTCGCTGGAAATCCAGTAGATCGACAAGGGACGTTCGGCGCGCGATGCACAGGTAGTATCTTTCCGCTGTCTAAGGCATCCAATTACCATGGCAAAAGAACAAAAAGCAATCTTCGGCGGCGGGTGCTTCTGGTGTATCGAAGCGGTATTTCAGCGTCTGACGGGCGTAAGCCATGTGGAGTCGGGTTATATGGGCGGTCGCGCCGACCAGGCAACTTACAAGCAAGTCTGCGATGGCGATACCGGACACGTCGAGGTGGTGCGCGTGACCTACGATCCCGATCTGATCAACTACCGCGAACTGCTGGATGTATTCTTCGCCGTACACGATCCGACAACCCTCAACCGCCAGGGCAACGACGCCGGCGAGCAATATCGCTCGGTAATCTTCTATACCGACGAAGAGCAGCAGCGCATCGCGGAAGATGTGATCGCCGAGATGACGGCGGCCAAGGTTTATCCGGAGCCGATTGTGACGGCGGTTGAGCCGGCGGAAGAATTTCACGTTGCTGAGAATTACCACCAGAACTACTACAACGAGAATTCACGGCAGCCCTACTGCATGTTCGTAATCTCGCCGAAGCTTGCCAAGCTGGAAAAAAAGTTCGCCGAGAAGTTAAGGGCATAGCTGGGATCTTGCTGGAGCGGCGCGCGAAGACGCTATGCGGCCGAATCGTGCCCGGCAGGCGCATGCTCGGGACGTTCTTCGAGCAGCAAGCGGCGGAGAGTTCGCAGATCATTGAGCAGACGGCTGCTGATCTCGAGATGCTGCTCCAGTTTATTCAGCTTGAACTGCACGATCTGAAGAGCCTGTGCCCGACGTTCCGTCTTATGGCGCAGTGCCACGCCAAGATCGGCTTCAATTTCGCCCTTGGCTTCTACGATGGCTTCGACGAGCAGCCGCACATAACGGTGGGCGTTCTCGACACTGTCGAACGGGGTTTCAAGAGGGTCGTTCATCGGGGAAGGCTCCTCGCCAGAGGATAAGGTTCAGCAGCGCAAGCGGAACTTCGTTTTGCCGCTTTTGTTCGAATCATCCTTGTACGGGTCATGAGGATAATGCCGCCAGCGATTCTAGACTCTGTCTCACAAGCCTTACAATAGATTTCTTTAGTATAGACCTCGGAACGGAATTTACCCTGAGGTCCGGCCGACGCGATTTCCAAGCAGGAAAAAGGCCACATCGCTCGCCCAGTCCTGTAGGGACTACGCTGTCAGCCTTCGTCCGATGATCTTCGTCCAATCAGCGGCCTGCCGTTATACTATTTCGTGCCGAGCCGTCCGCTCGCGGAGAACGCATGTCAAGCCTGAAAGAATTTCAGTGTGAAATTTGCCGGATCGTCAGCCAAGATCCGATCCGGTGGTTTGTCATCGAGTGCGGAGACCAGAAGCTTTCGGTCATCAAATGGGATTTGACCGCGGCCCTGAGCCCGACCGCTCGCCATTTTTGCGGGGAAGCCCACGCGCAGGTTTACATCAGCCGCTGGTTTGAATCCATCTGCGTTCCGATCAAGCCTGCCTCCAAAGTTTCCTAGGCAAAAGAACTCTAGCTTTTCTGAAGACAGTCGGCTAAGGCTTTTGCGTCGGCCGCAGCAGGATCTCGCTGGCGAAGGATTGCGGAGCCTGAGTCACGATCATCGCCACTGCGTGGGCTACATCTTCGGCTTGTAGCATTTTCTCGGCGTTCTTTCCGGGGTGCGGACTGAAGTCAGTGTGCACCGAGCCGGGACAAATCACCGAGGTCCGAATGTTGTGCGGGCGCAACTCTTCGGCTACCGAATAGCTCAGTCCATTCAATCCCCATTTGGAGGCGGCATAGGCGGCTCCGTTGGGCAGGGCATTCTTGCCGGCGAGGGAAGAGATGTTGATGACATGCCCACTTCGGGCTGCGATCATGAGCGGGGCCAAGGCGTGGATGCAGTAGAAGACGCCGCGGAGGTTGGTGTTGAAAATCTGGTCCCAATCCTTGGGCGCCAGTTGGTGAAGGGGCCCGGTTGGTCCTCCGATGCCGGCGTTGTTGACGAGAATATCGAGGCGCCGGAAGGCGCGCTCGATTTGCTCGGCGAGAGCTTTGACGGAGCGCAGATCAGTGACGTCGCACTCAATCACGGTGGTGCTCGAAGATAGCTTTTCGTTCGAGGGGTTGACAACGCTGGTTTGGATGGCGGCAGCGGTGGTATCGAGGGTGGTGCGCCTGCGTCCTGCGAGGATGACGTGCGCTCCCAGGGCGGCCAGTTTGAAGGCAATGGCTTGGCCAATGCCTTGTCCCGCGCCGGTGACGAGCGCCACTTGATTGTCGAGAGGGCGATGCAGCACCGACTTGGATGCAGTTTCCTTCAAAAGGGCTTAACTCCGGCGAACGAGAATATTTCGAGTCTGCCCTTATTCTATCCGGCATCGATTCTGCATCCAAGAAATCGGGACGGTAGAGTTCGCCGGGTGGGACGCTTTGCAATATCGATACAGTTGGCGTGGGCGAGCGCAAGACGCTTGCCTTAGGCGGATTCCATCCTTATAATCCGCTCACCGGAATAATGTTAAGCCGTAATGAAACGACAGGCGGCGTATGAGTTTCGGGGATCATCGTTACTTTTTTTCAATTGTTGCAATGATCGCATCAGCCAATGATCGCTTCACCAAAAGAGCGGTGCAAGGTGCAGGTCCGACACCAGGATTCGTTGGAATCGGGCACGAAATCAAAACTCCATCTTCCCCAAAGAGTTTAAGGAGCCACAGGAAATGAAGAAGATTGTTCTCGCGATGTTGCTGGTATCCGCGGTTACCGCCGTCGCTCAGACCGCCGCGCCGGCGCAAACACCCGCCCCAGCGGCCGCACCCGCCGCTCCCACGCAAAAGAAAGAGATCAAAGATCCGGCGGAATACAACGCCTACGTGGGCGCGGTTCAGCAAACGGATCCGGCCGCCAAAGTCAGCGGTCTCGAGGCGTTTTTGACGCAGTATCCCAACAGCGTGATGAAAGAAGACGCCTTGGAACTGCTGATGGGCGCCTACCAGCAGACATCGAACCAGCCCAAAACGCTGGAAACAGCGCAAAAAGTCCTGCAAGCGAATCCGTGCAACATACGGGCGCTGGCCTTGCTCGCCTACACCAAGCAGGCGATGGCTGTTGCGGGGCAGAACGCGGCTCAGAATTACGCCGACGCGGGTCAGAATGGCGAGAAAGGTCTGCAGTGTCTCACCACCGCCACCAAACCCCAGGGAACGTCAGACGCCGATTGGGATAAGCTGAAATCGCAGACTGCGACCATCTTTAACGGCGCAGCCGGCCTCGCCGGCTATGCGGCCAAGGACTACGCTAAAGCGGAAAAATACCTAAGGGCCGCAGTTGAAAAGGATCCGACAAACTTGCTGGATGTTTATGATCTGGCGCTCGCCGATCTGGCAGCGGGCCCGACAGAAAACGATGTAGACGGACTTTTCTTCATAGCCCGCGCTTCGAACCTGGCGCAGGGTCAGGGTAAAGACCAGATCGCGAAGTTCGGCAAGAGCAAATACGTGAAGTATCACGGCGCCGAAGACGGGTGGACCGACATTCTGGCGCAGACGGCCACGGCATCCGTGCCTCCGGCGGGTTTCACGATCAAACAGTACGTGCCGCCGACCCCTGCCGAGCAGGCAGCCACCTTGGTGAAGACCAAGAAAGTGGAAGAGATGAGCTTTGCCGAGTGGCAGATGGTGTTGTCGGAAGGAACTCCTGAGGACGCCGAAAAAGTATGGACGGCACTCAAAGGCAAGCCACTGCAGATGCAGGCTTTCGTCATTAGCGTCGATTCCTCAAGCAAGTTGAACCTCGCGGGCAGCCAGGATGACATCGACGCGAAGCGGGCGGACATCGACCTGACGATGTCGGGGCCAATTCCGGCGGCGAGGTTGCCGAAGGAGGGAGCGGACGACTTCAAGTTCGAAGGAACGCCGGTCTCTTACGTGGCCAAGCCGTTTGTGATGACGATGAATGAGGGAGCGTTGCTGGGCAAGGCGCCAGCACCGAAGGCACCGGTGCACAAGAAGCCGGCGGCACACTGAGTGGGGCTGGTATCAGGCGGCAGGTCTTAGACGTCAGGAAGGCCTGCTGGAGCTGGAAAATAGATCGACAAGATCTACCAAAGAAATAAGGGCGGTCCTGAATCGGACCGCCCTCTTTCTTGGTGGATGCTCTATTTTGGTGCGTTATCGCGCTTGTTTCTTTTCCAGTTGAACGGGATGCGCGCTGCGCGAAGGACGCTTCGCTCCTCCCCGCATGGGACGAATGTCGATCTTGAGTTCCTGCATGGTCCGGCTCAGGGTGTTGCGGTGCATTCCCAGTTGCCGGGCTGCCTTGCATTGATTGCCCCGATTTTCCTCGAGAACGGTCATGATGAAACGCTTCTTGAATTCGCGAACCGCTTCCGAGTAGAGGATGTTGCTGTTGTACATCTGAAGGATGAGTGCTTCCAGTTGATCTTTCAATGCTGCCTCGTTTCCGCACCTTCTACCTTATGAATCTCTATAAAGCCTCTCGCCCAAGGCAACTCCTCGTGCGCGAATCCAAGATCGAGGTTGCTCCCGTGCGTGGCCCCCGAATCTCACCAACCTTCAAGAAATCGCTTAAAAATCACGAAGGCCGGGGCATAACTTTGTCAGTAGCCGGATGTGCCTGCCGCATGTAATCCAAGCCCTGGTAGAAACGGTGGCGCAATTCTGACGGTGCGAGCCAGATGGCGGCCCTTCCGCCTACCAGGAAATAAGGTGCTAACTGTGATCCCGAAAGCCAAGCCGCGGTGGAGGCAAAAGTTGCCACCGCGGTGAGCACAATCGCGACCACCAGAACACCCCGTAACAAACCGAGGACGGCTCCCAGCAGACGGTCGACGGAGCTCAGACCAGCCTTCTTCATTGCCCAGCGCGCAATCCGTCCGGCAAATCCGGCGACCAGCAGGACTGCGAAAAAAATAATCAGGAAGCCAGCGATTTCGCCAACCCAGGGCGATTTCAAATGGGGCGCGAACCATGCCGCCAGGCGATGATATTGCCAGGCGGCCAACAGGTATCCCACGACCAAGCCAGCCAGTTTGAAAGCTTCGTGAAAGAAGCCTTCCATGGCCGCGCCGATCACCGAAAAAACCAGAAAGACGAGAATGATCCAGTCCGCTATGCTCATGGTTCAGAATCGAAAGGCCAGATCCGCTACATTCCTATCAGAAGTCTGATATGGAGTCTGTGATCCGAATTCAATGAGACCAGCGCACGTGGACTAGATCTCCAACTCGCGTCCCGTCAATTGACGGTATGCCCCGAGGTATTTTTCGCTAGTCCGCAGCGCAACGTCGTGGGGAAGGGCGGGCGCGGGGGGCTGTTTGTTCCAGCGAATTTCTTCGAGGTAATCCCGAACGTATTGCTTGTCATAGGAATCCTGCGCTTTGCCCGGTTGATAACTGTCGGCCGGCCAGAAACGCGAGGAATCCGGTGTGAGTACTTCATCCGCCAGGGTAATGCCTTTGGCGGTTTGTCCAAATTCAAACTTCGTGTCGGCGATAATGATGCCGCGCTCGCGCGCGTAATCGGAAGCTTTCTTATAGATGTGCAAGGTGAGATCGCGCAACTGGCGGCTCAATTCTGGATCCACCAGCTTGCACATTTCTTCAAACGAAATGTTAACGTCGTGACCGGTGGTGGCCTTGGTGGCAGGCGTGAAGATTGGCTCGGGAAGCTGGTCCGACTCCTTCAATCCCTTGGGAAGCTCGATGCCGCACACCTTGCCGGTCGCCTTGTATTCCTTCCAGCCGGAGCCGGAGAGGTAGCCGCGGGCGACACATTCCACCGGGAACATCTCGGCGCGCATCACCATCATGGAACGGCCCCGGAGTTCGTCGGCATGGGCGCGAACGGTTGCAGGATAGCGATCCACGTCCGCCGTGACGAAATGGTTGGGGACGATGTCTTTAAGGAAGTCGAACCAGAAAAGCGAAATCTGGGTCAGTACCCGGCCCTTGTGCGGGATGCCCGTCGCGAGCACGTAGTCGAAGGCTGAGATGCGGTCGGTAGCGACGAACAGGAGGTGGTCGCCATCAAGGTTATACACGTCGCGGACTTTTCCGCTGGCGTGCAATTCGAGTTCGGGATAGTCGGTTCGGAGCAGAACGGAATCTAGAATTTCGGGGCTCATTTTTTTGTACTCGCGCAAAATTGACCGGCAAAAAACTTTGCGTATTCTAGCTATCGCTAAAGATTTGTCAACGCTTTCTTAACCGCTGTGGTTCAAGCTCGACGACTTGTGTTGCAAAAAGAGTTGACAGTTTCAGTTTAAGCCAGAAGGCCTGTCTGACGCAGGCTCTCAGGGAACGACGATGTGGAAAAACTGAGGAAGGCTCTGGAAAAAGAGATCGAGGTTTTCTGCGATTCGCAAGCAAGAAAGAGGTCGGTGCGTCAAGGTCGGATTGTAGTCACGATTCGAGATTCTTGCGATAGACGACGAATCCTGAGCGCTCAGCCACCTGATCGTAGAGCTTCATCGCAGTGCTGTTGGATTCGTGGGTGTGCCAATAAACGCGGTGGATTCCAGCGAGTCGAGCCTGCTTGTAAACCGCATTGATCAACAGTTTTCCAATCCCCTGGCCGCGAACAGATTCCTTTGTGAACAGGTCCTGGAGATAACAGGTGGGTGCGATGGAAATCGTGCTGCGATGAAAAACGGAATGGACCAAACCAACCAGTTGTCCCGCGTCTTCGGCCACGAAGGCATGGAGAGGTTCGCAGGCGTCGAAGAAGCGAGCCCAAGTCATCTGAGTGATCGTATCGGGCAAGGCCGTCGGGCCGAAGCGGCCGTAGAACTTGTTGTAGCCCTCCCAGAGAGGGAGCCATTGGGGGAAGTCTTCTCGTACTACCGGGCGGATGGTCGACTGTATGGGCATTAAGACTCCAGATGTCGGCGAACAAAGGCCAAAACTCAAAGCTGGCTGGGCCATTTGCGGGAAGCGTGGAAGACGCGAATCAGCTGCACTACATCGCCGCGCACGCGATAAGGAACGATGTACGGCGTGCCCGACACCACCAGTTCGCGGGTGCCGGATATCCGGCCGGGACGACCCAGAGTTGGAAATCGCTCCAAAGTCTCGACTGCTTTTACAATCGTGGACACTGTCGTGGCGGCAGCATCGGGATTGTCTTGGGAGATGTACTCGGACACGGCGATCAGGTTCGCGCGCGCCGCTTGCAGCCATTTAACGTGCACGTCGTGTCAAGCGCCGGATTGTCTGGTTCACTTCCTCGTCAGTAGCGAAGTCGCCCGCGTCGGCCTCCGCCAAGCCTTTCTTGATCTCGGCAATCTGCCACTCATTCACCGAAACATACTCCTGAATCGCCTCGGCGGCGACGAAAGAACGGCTGCGATTCATGGATTTCGATATACGGTCGAGCCGTTTCTTCAGTTTGGCGTCGAGGCGGAGCGTGAGAATAGCGGATTCAGGCATAATGTATACATTATACATCAGTTGTAACCGCTTTTACATTTGACAAAGGCTTAGGCTGACTTCTAGGAGAAAGCATCAAATATGAAGCGGGCGCTTAGAATGTTGATTCTTCTTGCGGGAATCGTCTCCGCCATCGCCTTGGCCGGACTTATTCACGTTCTGGCGGGTCTTTTTCTGGCTGGTCCATTCGATCAGATCTTCAATCATGTTGAGTACAGAGATTTGGAGCATTCATTCAGGATTTGGGCGTTATACTCTTTCACCGCAATCGCGATGACAGTTTGGCTTTGGCGCACTCACCGAAGACACTACGGGAAGCTGTGGAAATCAGATTGACACAACGCCGATCAGAGGCTTGGCGTTATGCCGCTCCAAACCGCACCGATACCAACTTCGACACACCCGGTTCCTGCATGGTCACGCCGTAGAGCACAGGGGCGATGCTCATCGTCCGCTTGCTGTGGGTAATCAGGATGAACTGGGTCTGTACGCTCATCTCGCGCACCAACTCGGTGAAGCGGGCGATGTTGGCTTCGTCGAGCGGCGCGTCGACCTCGTCGAGAATGCAGAACGGGCTCGGCGTGTACTGGAAGATTCCGACCAGTAGCGCCAAGGCCGTGAGCGCCTTCTCCCCGCCAGAAAGCAACAAGACATTTTGCAGTTTCTTCCCCGGAGGCGAGGCGACCACGTCGATGCCGCTCTCCGCGCTATTTTCGAGGTCGGTGAGGCGCATGAAGCCGTGACCTCCACCGAACAGCTTGCGGAAAGTGGCCTGGAAGTTTTCGTTGATCTTGTTGAACGCCTCTTCGAATTTCTGCCGCGAGACCAGATCGATTTCCTTAATCGTCGCCGCAGTGTTCTCGATCGCGTCGAGCAGGTCTTTCCGTTGCGTCGCGAGGAATTCGTGACGCTCGGCCGTTTCTTTGTACTCCTCGAGAGCCATCATATTGACGGGGCCCATGGCGTCGAGGCGCGCGCGCATTTCGCGCTGCGCCTGATCTTCCGCGGCAAGTTCATCGCCCGTCACCAATGGAATCGTCGTATCCGCCATCAGTACCGGGCGTTCCATCCCTAAATCGTTGAGGCAGGTGTCGGCCAAATGTTGCAGATCGGACTGCAGCTTGGCTGCGGTGGCCGAGAGTTCTCCGCGATGATCGCGAGCGAGATCGAGTTGCTGCCGCGTCGCGCGAAGCAACTCTTCAATCTCGGCCAAGCGCGCCCGCACCTGCTCCGATTCGAGTTGCAGCAGTCCTTCCCGGGCTTCTCCCGCATTGCGCTCGGCTTCGAGTTCAACGAAATGTTCAGCGAGTTGGATATTCTCGCTTTGTCGCTGCGCGATTTCCGCGGTGGCCGATTCCATTTGAGTTTGCAGGGCACCGGCACGCTCGCGCATCTCGGCGACGACGGTCTCGATGCGCTGGAGCAGAGCCGTTGCAGAACGATGCCGCTCTTCCAGTGTGGCGACGCGAGCCGCTCGTTGCGCGCTGGTCTCGGCTGATGTGTCGCGCTGGCCGCGCAAAGCGGTCAGCCGGTCTTGGCCGGAAGCAAGCTTCGTTTCGAAGTCCGCGCGCGTCTGCTCGATTGTTGCTAGTTCGGCTTGCCGCGATTCGGTCAGCGCTTCCTGCTCCTGGCGTTCAGACGAGAGCCGTTGCAACTCGCGCTCGCAGACGGCAATTCTCTCGCGAACGCGCGTCATTTCGCCATCCAGTTGCTTGAGCAAATGCCCGGAGGTCATCGCCTGTTTCTCGGCCTCGCGCTTTTCTTCTTCGAGCCGATCGAGCAGGGAGCTGTGGTCCTTAATCTCACGACTCAGGGTGAGTGCCAGCACTTCCTTTTCCTGCAGGGCTCGCTCTAACTCTTCAAGCAGGCGCAACACGTCGCGCAACTCGCGCTTCATTGACAGGGGACCTTCGCTGCGTTGCTTGCCTCCGGTGACGGTGACGTTGTGGAAGCACTCGCCGTTTTCAGAAAGAAAGAACGCATCCGGGCTGGAAAGCGCCAGTTCACGGGCCACGGCAGGATCCGGAACGATGTAACCGTTGCCGAGTTTCGGCAGGATGACTTCAAGCGACTTGCCGAATCCATTGAGCACGCGAATCGAATTCTTCAGCGGAATGACCGAATCGTTCAGCGGAGCGTAATGCTGGGTTGCATCGGCAAGGAAGGAAAACTTCGCCTGCGAATCCTCCGGATGCACGAGGAAAGTGGCTCGCCCATTGACGTCGGAGCGCAACAGGCGCAGACCTTCGTCAGCCGCTCCCCACGATTTCACGACGACATAGTTCAATTCGTCGCGTAAAAAATCTTCGACGACGCGTTCATAGCGCGGCTCGACTTCGAGGAAATCGGCGAGCACTCCGGCGGGAGTGTTGCCGCCCTGCATTGCTCCCGATTGAAACAGGCGGCGAACCGATTCCGTGGAATACCCATGCTCCGCAATGACTGCTTCAAGCGATCCCTTCTTGCCGAGCGCAGTGGCGTATTCGGAGCGCAGGGAGTCCAGACGCTTTTTGGTCTCGTTCTCCGCGTTCCGCTTGGTCTCGATGGTGGTGCGGAGGTGCGCAATCTCTTCAGACAAGCCGCTAGCGCGCTGCGAGACGCTCTCGAACTCAAGAGCGATCTGTCCGCGTTGCCCGCCGAAGGCTTCGGATTGTGTCGAGGCGGTCGCAATTTCAGATTGCAGGCGCTGCTCTTCCCGAGCGATGCCCGAGAGGCGCTCTTGCGACTGGGTGAGTTGGTTGCGGAGATTCGATGCTCCGCCTACAGCCTGCAGAATCGCTGTCCGATGCGCTTCTTGCTCGCTTTCCAGCAGAGCGAGATGAATGGCAGCGGTCGCGGTTTCCTGCTGGCTCAGGTTGTACTCCTGCTGAGCCGCGGCGAGGTCGGCGGCGGCGGAGTCGAGCGTCTGCTGATGACCGTTGCGCTCTTCTTCGAGGGCGGCAAGACGAGCCTGGGCATGAACGAGTTCGGCCTCAGCCGAGGCGGCGCGCGCGATTAGTTCGGCGCATCGCTCTTCATTGGTCCGGATGCGAGCCTTGCCGCGATCGCCTTCGATGGCGATTTGGTTCAGCCGCTCGCGATTCTGCCGCGTCTCGGTTTCGATAGCGTAACCGCGCTGCGTGCGCTCGGTGTGCTCAGCCTCCGATTGCTGCACGCTCTCCGATTGCAGACGAATCTCTTCGGCCAGTTGATTGATCTGGGCTTCGAGGGCGACGGCTTCCTCGTCCATCTGCGTGAACTTGCTGGCGAGCACGACGCGCAGTTTAGCGCGCATCTCTTCGCGCAACCGGGCATAGCGTTCGGCCTTGCTGGCCTGGCGCTTAAGCGAATTCATCTGGCGCGTCACTTCTTCGAAGATATCGTTGACGCGGTTCAGGTTCGTCTTGGCGTCTTCCAGACGCGCTTCGGCGAGACGCTTCTTGGTTTTAAATTTCGTGATGCCCGCGGCTTCTTCGATAATGTTGCGGCGATCGGTCGGGCGGCTGCTGAGAATCTGGCCGATGCGTCCTTGCTCGATCAGCGCGTAAGACTCGGGCCCGAGGCCCGTGCCCACGAACAATTCCTGGATGTCACGCAGGCGGCACAATTTTCCGTTCAGCAGGTATTCGCTGTCGCCGCTGCGGAACAGCCGGCGGGTGACGGCAATTTCTCCCGTACGATGTTGCTGCTGATTGAATTTGCGGCGGCGAATCTTGAGCACCACCTGTGGGGCGACGACGGCGACCGCGGTATTTCCGGCGGGGACTGCAGAGAATTGCGCTTCTCCGGATTGAGCCTCGCCAGTCTCTGTCTCGGCGGCCTGACCTTCGCCAAGCGTTGGTTCACCCGCCTTGCCATCAGCAGACAATTCGCCTTCGACTTCTTCGGTTCTTCCAGGTTGCGCTTCTTCGACCGCCCGCTCGGTTTCAGAGGCGGCTTGGGCACGAATTTCGGCTTCGTCCCAATTTTCGTCACCGCCGGGCAAATCATCTTGGATCTCGATCTCGGTAGGAGCGTGGGTATCAGGTCCGCCGTAAACTTCCGGATCGATGAGAGTGAGTGACACTTCGGCCATGCCCGTGGGATTGCGGTCGCGTGTGCCGGAGAAGATCACGTCTTCCATGCGCGAACCGCGCAGCGACTTGGCCGATTGCTCACCGAGTACCCACGAGATGGCATCGGCAATGTTCGACTTGCCGCAGCCGTTGGGGCCGATGATGGCAGCGATGCCCTCACCGTGAAATTTCAGCTCCGTGCGATCACAGAAAGACTTGAATCCCAGAATTTGCAGCTTCTTGAGTTTGAGCAAAAATGACTCCTTCGCGGGGGACGTGGTGATCCACCATCGGTGATCCGGCAGACTCGGTTTGCGCTGGCTGGGGTGCGCTGCAAATTGCGGGGACTCGCAAGCTAACGTTCGCGATTTCCGCGCTGTTAACTTCGATGGTTCCTCGCTGGTCGCATAATTGGATGCCGCGCCCATGAACCAAGAACGACATCCATGCTTTTGACCAACTCTAACGGCGAATACGGGGACGGGTCAAGTAATAAAACACCACATATTGTGGTGCCGATCCCGGTGACGCCTTTAGTTGCACACATACTGCAGCTATTACGCGTAAATTGCCGGTGAGGAAGGAGTAGGCGGAAGAAAGGCGAGAGCTTACAAACTGTACATCCGGGGGAATGTAGTTTCAAGGCCCGAAGGTGCCGATTGATCTGTCGATCAGAGATTGCTTCCGTGGCGAAAGGCGCGCCCAGGAAGGTCTTTGGCCATTAACGGGGCGGAATTCGGCCTACCCCATGAACTTTACTGCAGTGCCAAATCGCGGACATCGGTGAGGGCAAGCTTCGGGTCAGCTGCAGAGACCGGCGATGGCACGGAGCAAGCGTCGCGCAGCGGGCCGCTGAACAGTTTCTTGCCGTTCCACACGATGCGAATGTCGCCGGGCTTTGAGAACAGTTCGGGCCGAAGGTGAAGGCGAATGCGCTTGATCTCGTGGCTGTGGATATCAATGGTGTTGTCGCCCTTGACGCGTGCGTCGAGATCGGACTTCCCCGGTTTGCCATCTACGATTTCCACCCAGTACGCCCGCGAGGCGAGCGCATCGGTCTCGGTCAAGTCAACGATTCTGGGAAGTGGATTGCGGACCTTGTCTTTGAAGAACGGGAGGGTCAGGCCGTCGTCGGAGTCGAGTGTGATGTCGTGAGCGTGATCCGGTAAGATTTTCAATACTGGCTCAGTCGCCGGATGCAAATCGATCAGAGCCTGCTGCGTAGCCGCCGAGCAGTCCGGAGTGATGACGGGATCGTTCGCGCCGTGGATCAACAGCAACGGGATATTGCGTACGTTGGCGAGTCCGGCTTTCACTTGCTCGTTGCATTGGCCCGCGCCCATCTGAGTGACGACCGCCGCAAAGCGCTGCGGCCACAGAGTCGCGTAGTAGAGTGCGCCAGTTCCTCCGTTGCTGAAGCCCGTAATGTAAACGCGGTCGCGATCCACGTTGTAGCGCTGCAATACGTCGTTCAGGACGATATCGAAGCGGCGCGCGGTTTCGGGCGTCCACCAGTAGGCAGCCGCTTGCGGGTAAAGCACAAGATAGTTGGTTTGCGAGACGACGTCTTCAGCGGTGTTCATCGCGTCCATGGCAAATCCGGCGCCTCCGCTCAAGTAGACGAGCAGCGGCGAGGGGCGATCTTCGCGATAGGAGACCGGAGTCCGGAGAATGTACGGAACTTCGGGGGTGTCTTTGGTTGCGGCGACGATTTGGAAGGTCGTCCCGAGTTTTGGGGATGGGAATTTTCCAGGTAAGGAGCGATGACACTGGTCGGTCGGGGCGACGGAATTCGCGGGAGCGGCCGCCAGGTCGGTGAGTTGGCGCACTTCTTGTTGGATCAGTTCACTCGAACTCTGTCTCAGACGGACCAGAACGTCGGGCGGCAAGTTGAGTTTGCGGCGCGCCACGATCGCCAGTGCCAAGGCCTGGGTTGCGGCGTCGTTCGAGGAAAGTGGCGGCATCAGTTGCGAAGCTGAAACCGCAATCTCCGGCGTGAGCAAGATCGCTTGTAGCGCACCCAATCGCGTATCGGGCGAGGCGAGCCAGGTTTCGAGCAACTCGCCGCGATTGCGGGATTCCAACTCGATGCGGGCCGTCTCGTGGACGATTGTGTCGTAGTCCGAATAGGAGCCCTCTAAGGCCACCTGCTCGAGGATGCCGGAGTCGGGCGACCACCAGTAGTCGAGTTTCAGAGATCCTTTCGGCGAAGTTGCCTGGAGATGATGGCAAGACTTGGCGCGGATCGTTTCATCGCCGATCCAGCGCACATCAAATCCAAACGAATTGCCACCGTGCCAGGTTGCGCCAAGAGGCAGCGAAGCGGGCGGCAGCATGAGTACTTCGTGCAGCGCGTCAATGATGTGGCTGTGGACCTCGCGCGCGACCTCCAGGGCGCTTCGTGGCTCGCCGGAGGGCAAAACTTCCAGCGCTTCGGAAAAATGCGGCGGGCGCGTCTGCATCTGTTTCTGAAACTCGATCTGCTCGTGGGCAAGTTTGTCCTTGCCTTTAGAAACATATTGCGTCAGATCCTCTGCCTCGCGGTTGCGTTCGAAGCCGAGACTGAAGCCACCCGGAATCTCTCCGGCTACAAGAACATGAGTCAGGAAACGAGCTTCGACCTGCGTTTGTTCGTCCTTGCTTTCCAACTTCCTATGAAATGAGTAGCCGTAGACGAGGTGGTCGCCTGCGCGAAGTTCGTAGCGCCAAGGAGGCGCGCTCTGGGCGCAGGCGAGGTAACTCGGCGTGCAGATGAGCACCGTACACGCCGCGGTTCGCAAGTACAGCCGGAAAGCTGCTGAGAACCGATGTGCGCGACAGAATTGCCTGAGCTTAGGCCAGACGAGCGACTCGCCCGTCTCCGCAAGAACGAAAGCGGGCAAACTGCCTGCTTCTACGCGATCATCATCGTTCATTTTTTGCGCTCGACCAGAAAGCGGGCCAATTCTTTTAAGTTAGACGCAGCGGCTCCGTATTCGTTAAGTTCGGCGCATCCTTGCTCGACGAGGGTATCGGCTTTAAGAAGCGATTCTTCAATTCCGAATAAGGCGGGATAGGTCGTTTTCTCAGCGGCCGCGTCTTTGCCCGCGGTTTTTCCCAGTTGCTCGGAGGTTTGCGTCAAATCGAGGACGTCGTCAACGATTTGGAAGGCGAGGCCAATCGACTGGCCGTAGGTGCGCAGGCGAGCCATGTCCGTCGAAGTTCCTCCAGCGTAGATTCCTCCGCTGACGACGCTGGCCGTGATGAGCGCGGCGGTTTTCGAACGGTGAATATATTCCAGGGTGGCGAGGTCTGGCTTTGTGTGTTCGGCTTCGAGATCGACAACCTGGCCGCCGATCATGCCGTCAATGGTGCCCGTGGCGTGGGCAATCTCGCGGATGATGGCGACTCGCGCCTCGGCAGGGCAGGCAAGTTCGGACAAAACTTCATAAGCCTGGGTCTGCAGCGCGTCGCCGGCGAGGATGGCGATGGCTTCTCCGAAGGCCTTATGGCAGGTGGGGCGCCCGCGGCGGAGATCGTCGTTGTCGAGCGCGGGCAGATCGTCGTGAATCAGAGAATAGGTATGAAGCATTTCGAGCGCGGCGCCGACCTGTTCGATGCCAGAGGGCCATGCGTTCGTCGAGGACGAGGCGGTGGCCTGCTTTGACGATCCGATGGCGATCATGCGGCCCGCTTCCATGCACAGGATGGGTCGCAGACGCTTGCCGCCGGCGAAAACGCTGTGACGCATGGCCTGATGAATCGATTTGGGATGCTGGCTGGCTGACGGTAAGAGTTGTTCAAGCACCGCGTCGGCGGCTTGTCGTCCCTGCTCTAGAACTTGTTTCAGCATCGCATCGCAGTATAACAAGCCAGAGTCTGGTCGCAGGTCGAGGTCGGCTGGAAACCAAAAGCCAGGGTAACGATGCCTCGGTCTCAGGTCGCAGCTGTCAGCAAAATCAGGTGTCGGATCTCAGGAAAGTTTTGCTCGGTTCCGTTTTCCTGAGACCTGACACCTTGGACCTGACACCTGACCGAATCAGGCTGCGGCGTGCCGTGCGCGGCCTTGCAGCAAGGAGTAAACCACCTGATCACTGCGCGGCTCGCAAATGTCGGACGCGCCCAAACTCATGGCTTCAGCCCACAGTTTGTCATCCGCCAAGCGATGCGTACCAACAATGCAAAGTTCGGGAAACTCACGATGGAGATGCTCAACCTCGCCCGTTCCAGAAACTTCTAAGTCAATTACCACGGCATCGGCACGATGCAGGGCAACCGCGGGACCGATCTCCGCGCAATTTTGTACCGACTGAACTGTATCGAAGTACTGCGACAGATTGACCGCCAGACTTTGTGCCGTCCCGAGGTCATTCTGATAGAGGACAACCGAGAGTGAATCCATACATTCCCCCTGACTACACCGCAGTTCCGCGGTGACCTAGGCTGCGACAGCGAGGAACCGCCGCAGGCGTTTGGCGTTGTCAATACTTAGTCCGAGCGTGAACAGCGTTACTTGCGCAACGCTTTCTCGGTCGGGGGCTCAAATGGTTCGGCTTGAAGCTTCCCGTTCTGTTTTAGCAGAATCTCTACTTTCCCTTCCGCGTCCTCCAGTTGTTTCCGGCAGGTCGAGGAAAGTTGCATGCCTTCTTCAAAAAGCGTCAAAGACTTCTCGAGAGGAACTTCACCTTTTTCCAGTTCCTGCACGATTTTTTCCAAACGCTCCAGGCATTCTTCAAACTTTACCAATTCAAATGCTCCTATCTATTGTATGACTGATTTCGTGGTTACTTGTCCAGTTAAATTAGCAGATTCGTTAGTTTGTTAGGCAGTTCGTTTCAAAGTTGGACAGTCGGCCGCGCTCCCTCCATTTATTTCGAACCGAGCGCCTCCAGAACATCCACAGCCGACGAATATCTGCCTTGCGGTGCGCTGATCTGGGCCCCTTGAACACGGTCGCGGAGCGCGGACAACATCTCCCGGGCGATCGCGACCCCTTCTTCGCGTGCCGCTTGCGGAGTCGAAGCCCGCGCCATGCGGTTGAGCACTTCGTCCGGCACGGAAACCCGCAGCTCGTTCTTCATGAACTCGGCGTTGCGCGCGCTGACCAGCGGCCAGATTCCAGCGATGACCGGAATCCGGCAAGGCTCAATCCGCCTCAGGAAATTCTCCAGCAGGCCGAGATCGAAAACAGGCTGGGTGACGACATACTCCGCGCCGGCCTCGACCTTGAACTCGAAGCGCTTGATCTCTTCGTCCAGGTTGGGCAATCCAGGGTTCGCGCCAACCCCAATAACGAAGCCGGTGCCGACCCCAATCGGGTTTCCGCCCAGATCGAGGCCCCGGTTCAGGTTGCGGACGATATTGACCAATCCAATGGAATCGACATCGAAAACAGCGGTCGCATCCGGGTAGTTGCCCATCTTCGGCGGGTCGCCGGTGATGCAGATCAAATTATGGATGCCAGTCGCCGCCGCCCCGAGCAGGTCCGACTGAATTCCAAGCACATTCCTATCGCGGCACGTGTAGTGGAGAATCGCCTCGATGCCCACCTCGCGCTGCATCAGCAGCGATAAAGCCTGATTACTCATCCGGGCCGAGGCGCGCGGGCTGTCGGGGATATTGACCGCATCCACGCCGACCGATTTGACGAATTTCGCCCCCTCGATCTCCTTGCGGATATCGATCCCCTTCGGCGGCACAATCTCGACCATGGTGACAAACTCGCCCGCGGCAATCTTCGCTCCCAACCGCGAACGCTCGGCGATCGGGATGGCAGCCGGCGCTAACGGCGCGGAACTCGAATGAATCGCCTCCGTGACGGCCGTCTTACCGCGGGCTTCGCCGACGCGCAGAGCCGATTTCATGGCTCTGATATGCTCCGGCGTCGTGCCGCAGCAGCCGCCGATGAGTTGCACTCCGGCAGCGACAAATTTTCGCGTGTAGCTGGCCATGTATTCGGGCGAGCAGAGATAGATGTTCCGGCCTTCGACCGATCTCGGCATGCCGGCGTTCGGTTGCGCGGCCAGCGGCAGCGAAGTCACGGCGCGCACGCGCTCGACCGCGTCGAGCATGGCGACCGGACCCACGCTGCAGTTGATACCGATCACGTCGACGTTCCACTCCGTAAGGCGGGCAGCGAAGGCCTCGGCATCCGAACCGTCGAGGCAGTTGCCGTCTTCGTCAATCGTCACATGCGCGACGATAGGAATCTTGGGATTCACATCGCGGCAGGCGAGCACAGCCTGATGTAATTCTTCGAGATAGCCGAAGGTTTCGAGCATCAGCAGGTCGACGCCACCCTCAACCAGTGCTGCCACCTGTTCGCGGAATGCCGTCCGCGCTTCTTCCAGCGAAGTCTTTCCGAGCGGCTCAATCCGGACACCGAGAGGCCCAATCGATCCCGCGACCCAAACGTCAAAACTCTTCGCGGCGTCACGCGCGATATGAGCGCCGGCCAGGTTGATGTCGCGCACCCGATCCGCCAGGCTATGACGCGCCAGCCGGAAGCTATTGCCGCCAAAGGTGTTCGTCTCGATGATCTCTGCGCCCGCCTGCAAGTAATCATGGTGCACGGCGTGGATCAACTCCGGCTGCGACACGTTCAGCTCGTCGTAGCAGCGGTTAATAAAGATCCCCTTGGAGTACAGAAGCGTGCCCATGGCTCCGTCGCAGAGCACTGGCGACTGCTTCAAGCGTTCGATGAGGTTTTGGGGCATTCTCTTAAGAATACAAGATGAAGCCAACGACCGCATTCTGGTCGGCGTCGATTGCCTATGCCCTTCACTGTTGAGCCTATATTGCTAGCGTCGAATAAGGTGCCGCGGTAGATCAATGCGAGAATCAGAGACCAGTCGAGGTTCTCCACGTCCGCCAGCGTGCCAGACAGCGGGAGCCCTCGGACCTCATCTAGAGGGGATTTTTGCGCGGCTTCCATCACCAGCTCATTTTTCTTCCTTTGTTATAATCCTTTACTTGCATCCAAGTGATTATCTGGCATGAAGTTGGAGTCCACAGGTTTGAGAAAAATCCTGATCCTTGTATTCTGTCTGGCGCCCGCCAGCCTCGTCTTATTGAGTTGCGGTAGCACTCCCTCTGGCGGCGGCACGCAGACCAGCGGCATCAAATACCGCGCTTTCCTCACCAATAACGTGGCCGCCGGAACCGCGACTCCCGGCATTTTTATCGTGAACGCGCAAAACGATACCCGCGGACCGTCCAATCCGATCTCCGCCGGCAACACTCCTGGAATGATGGTCGTGAGCCCCAACCTCGCCCAAACCATCGTCTTCAGCGGCAACGGCACGCAGTTTTCGGATAATCAACTGAGCTTGATCAACAACGCCAGCGAAAGCAACGCCGCCCATCTGACCTTGCCCGGTATGACCGAGAGCATCGTGATTTCTCCCGATGGATCCGCAGCCTACGTCGCCGTACCGACCGCTCCCGTAATTGGCCAGTCGCCCGGAATCCTGGACGCGATCGCCATGAACAGCGGCACCTTGACCGGACAGGTAGACATACCAGCGCTGCACTACATTTCGCAGAACAACGGCGGAGACCGTCTGTTCGGTTTCAGTGACAATTCCGATTCGATCGCAGTCATTACTCCGTCGCAAATCGGGATCGGCAATGCCGTGACGCCTCTGTGCTGTTTTGACCGCCCCGTCGCCGCCTTTTTCACCTCTGACGACACCATCGCTTATGTCGTGAACTGCGGACCCGAATGCGGCGGAACGCAAGCCAGTGTGCAGATGGTCGAACTGACCCCGAATTTGTGCCAGCCCACCGGAATCTGTCCCGCCGTCGCCGTGCCCGCAGCGACCGAGGCTCTCATTATCGGATCTACCATGTATCTGGCCGGTACCCCCTATTCCGGAGGAGTGCCCTCGCAACCCTGCACCGGCCAGGTTACAGCGGCGACCACTTGCGGTCTGCTCACGCTTTTTAATCTCACCACCATGTCCGTCACCAGCACGGCCGTCATCACCGACGGATACCACAACCGCATTGCTATGGGCGCCAACGGGCAGCTCTTTATTGGTGCGCGCACGTGTACCGAGATTATTCCGCCCACCCCGCCGCCACAGGGCGCAGAGATTCGCGGCTGCCTCTCCATCTACAATTCGCTGAGCACGCCGGTCGGATCCGTTGCGGCTGGCGGCGTCTTGATCCCGCCTGCAAACGGCGATGCGACCGGGATTCAGCCGATTTCAACGCGCCAGGTCGTCTACGTGGTGCAGGGCGGATCGCTCAACATCTACGACGACACGATCGACGCGTTGGAGTACAACCCCAACGATCCGAATAATCCTGGCCACATCTTTGGCATCATCGGGAATTTTATCGACGTGAAGACCGTCGATTTCTAAGATCGGAGCGCCGGGCCTCTACACACGTCTGGCAAAACTTTCAAATTATTACCGCGGCACGAGTGTCATCTCGTGCGCCCGCTCTCTCTCCACCGCATCCTTCGAATACGCAAACGTGAAAGTCGACCCGCCGTACCACGCCTTCCACTGATCCATGTAATACGGGCTGAGAAAGATGCCGCTCTCGCCCGTCACCAGGTTCAACGTGCTCTCGTCGAAATTGGCGAAATTCCACGTGATCCGCTCGGAGGGCCCAAAGCCGCGGCCCACCGCCTTCACCGTGAATCCACTGCCGCTCAAAGGGTGTGATCCCGGGCCAGTCAGGCGGCCGATGAGAGGAAGCTGGCTCAGCACGAGGTGATCAATTTCCACCGGATAATTTTGTCCCCACTTCCACTGACTCAGATCGGCCGGGGCGTTGGAATGAGCAGTCGATTCTGTTTTCGAACCGTCCCCTGAAGTCGGCCCTTGCTTGACCACATTCTCAACCGCCGCCGTCAACAGGGCGCCATAATCGGAATAGCCCGCCGGCAACCAGCGCTGCGGTTGTTTGCTGAGCACATTTTCGAGCCACACCGACGACATCGCCCAGCGATAGCTTTTCCAACTCAAAACACCCGTCTCTCGATTCGAATCAGCCGCGCCCAGTTTTGGCTGCAACAGCAAACGCACCAACTCCTGCCGCGCTTTCGTCTCGATGGTTGGCGCGGCGGCATCGGCCGACATGCGGCCGTCCCAGTCGCGCAGAATGTCGGCCGCGCGCTTGGCACGTTCCGACGCGTTTGCGGCGTGATCGATGGCGTAGACGAACTTGTCGGCGCACAGCCGGTCGTAGGTCGAAGACACATCCATCTGCAGCGCCAGCATATCGGCAGGCGCGAATTTCTTGCCCGACTCAAGCACCCGATAAATTCGGTCCGTGCGCCACGGCGCTTCCCACTCGGTGCTGATCGAGTATTTGTAATCGTCGGGCGTAATGCGGCCATTGGCGGTCGCGAGAATTCCCGACGGAGGATCGTAAACATGCGGCATTTCGTCGAACGGAATCCATCCCGTCCACTCATGCGCATTGTCGCTGCCGCTCACCGGAAGACTACCGTCCCCGGCGGCTCGAATCGGCACGCGTCCTGTCGCCTGATACCCAATATGCCCGTCCACGTCGGCGTACACTACGTTCTGTCCGGGCGCGACGAAATTCGAAAAAGCTTTGCGAAACTCCTGCCAGTTGTGTGCCGAGTTCACATCGAAAAAGACGAGCCCCTCACCGTCTTGCAGCGTCCAGCGCAGGGCAATCTTGCGCGTCTCGCCGGGCAGCAAGTCCGTGACGATCGGGCCATGTCGCGTCGTTACGACGTCAAGCTTCACGTCCGGCTTGCCCTTGACGTGGATTGTCTCCGGACGATGCTGCGCCTCGACCCATCCCGTGGGGGTTTTGTACTGGCCCTGCGCATTGAACTCTTCGATAAACTCGTCTTCTACCGTCGGGCCAACATTGGTGAATCCCCAGCCAATCCGCTGGTTGTGGCCGACGATCACAAAAGGAACGCCGGGCAGGGTGACGCCGGCAACATCGAAATCGCCGCCGTTCACTTCGCCGTTCAATCGAAGGTGAGCGGCAAACCAGAGATTGGGCATCTGATGGTCGAGGTGCATATCGTTCGAGAGCAGCGGCTTGCCCGTAACCGTGTGCGCGCCGGAGATCACCCAATCGTTCGATCCCTGCCGGAACGCGTCACTCTCTTCCTGAATGAAAGAAGCAACCTCTCCTGAAGCTGCGAAAGCAATGGGCAATTTCTGCGTAGAGACGGGGCTTGCCCCGTCTAGTGCTGTCCTTGAACTATCGAGGATGGGGAAGGGCACGGCTTGAGCCGTGCCACTGAGCCCTCGAAGAAACGAGGGCTTTACAGCTTGCCGAAAAACTCGATTTTGCTCTTGCTTTTGGGTGGCGCAGCGGTTTACCGCTGCGATAAATGCCTTATTTTGAGTGCAGGCTTTAGCCGCTGAGGGCGCGACGCGGTGCGCGACCGAGTTTATCGGCAATCTGTTTAGCCCCTGGGGTCCACGATCCGGAGGAGACACCAACGTGATCCGGCTGTTCGCCCCATCGGGATCCACGTCTTCGTCGTCGTCATCATCTTCGTCGCCGTTCCGAGCGGCCGGCTCTTCATCCATTCGCCGTGCCGTCGTCGGCGGACGATCGCGCCACGAGGAATTGACATACAGATCGGCTGTCAGCTCCGGGCCAAGCTTGGCTAGAACCTTTTCTCGCGTCAGCGCCGGAGGATTGCTGTAGTGATTCAGGTCCTGTACCATGCGCGCGCCGACCAGCAGCGAATCAGTCACGGTCCACGGGCGCGGCGTGTATTTCATCAGCCGGAATTCGAGCGACAGATGGTCGCGATGCGATTCCAGAAAGGCGTTCACGCCTCGCGCATAGGCCTCGAAGTAAGCGCGATCGCGTGCCGAGATCTGCTTCCCCGACGACTCCGCCGCTTGTCGTAAACCGAGAGTGCGCTCTTCGCGGTCCATCTTCACCGTAGCCTCGCCGATGATTTCCGAGAGTTCACCGGCTGCCGCGCGGCGCATCAGGTCCATCTGCCACAAGCGGTCTTGCGCCGTCACGTAGCCTTGCGCGAAAAACAGATCTTCCAGAGTCGCCGCTTCAATCGTCGGCGCGCCTTGCTGGTCGCGCACGACCCGCACTTTGGACGGAAATCCCCGTAACGGTGACCGTGCCATCCAGTTGCGGCAAGGCCGAGTGGGCGATGAAGTAAAGCCACCAGAAGCCGGCAATCAGCGCCACGATCAGCACGACGCAAACAGCGTAGTAGAAGATGCGGACTGCCGGATGCCGCCGCACCTGCCGCCGCGGAATTTCAGGAAGGGAAGTGGCAGAAGACATTACTCAAGAATTGTAGGGGCGCAGGTTGTCGATGACAACCGTTGCGATTCGGGGACAAGGTCAAATGGTATAGTTGGTCCTGAGTGAGGCCAATTCCTAGGTTCTGCCTCCCTTTGACAGAAATTCCCTCAGCCACGGCGTCATAAGCCTGTCATGGGCTTGGGGGTTCGCCTCGATGAACGCGATGAACCTGTTACACGCATGATGCACCACTCCACGGATGCAGTCCTCGCACCCTGTCTTGCAATGCTGATGATTGTGCTCTAAGACCGTGACCGGTTGCGTCTTGCACTCGCCACCATGCTCGATATTTCGGGCGTGAAGATAACAATAGCTGCTATCGAATCCGCAAACCGGGCATATGCCCTTTTGCTCAGCTAGTAGCTTAGCTCGGTAGTGCTTCCTCTCGCCGCTGGTCATGGGACCCTCCTCCTTTCGTCCCCGAGGAGCCAACCAACTTCTACGCCGAGGGCCTCAGCGAGCGCCTTAAGCTCATAGTCACGAACATGACGGAGATCGTTCTCGATTTTGGCAACCGCAGCGCGGTCAAGCAGAACTCCGAGCCGCGCCAGCCTGCCTGAGAGGGCATCCTGGGTTAGGATTGGTCTGCAACCCTGACGGGCTTCGGCCAGGCGCCTGCTGATAATGTTCTTGCGCGCAGGCAGTTTTTTCACATGGAGAGAGTACTTTGCGACTAAACCGGATGTGTTCTAAAATAGAACACCGATTGTTGGGGTGTTGGAAGTAGCCGATCATGCGGCTACCGATCAGCCAGCCCGAGATGAAGACGGAGAAAAGCCGTGCGTAGAAAAAGGGGTCGAAATCCAAGCATTGATCTCCGCCCGGAAGAGGACCGTGCAATTTATCAGAACGCGGACCGCGCTTCATTGGGCGAGCTTGCAGTGCTCAGTTTTGCCACCGCTGCCGAGCTCAGCGCGGACGTTGAGGTTGATCCTGAAACAGTGCTTTGCGATCTGCTCACCAACCTGATGCATTGGTCCGACGCTCAGAAAGCTAGCGGTCGCCTCACAGAACATTTAGATTTCGAGTCGGCCCTTGATAGGGCGCGTGACCACTACACCGCAGAGCGCGCCGATTAACGCTAGGCCCTGGGCCCCATCGGACAACCGTAAGATTAAAAGGCGGCCATCCCCATTGATGGTTGCTTTTGGCACGCATGTCCGAAATGCTGTCCACCCTCCCGAATCGTCGGTCACGTTCTGGCGCGACAAAGTATGGAAAAACATGGAACGCGATCTGAAAGTATCCCGCGAACTCAGAAGCCAAGGATGGAGGGTGGTTAGAGCCAGAGAGTGCCAGCTTAAGGCACCCACCCGTTTCATAAATCGTATCAAGAGTCTTATAATGAAAACCTGCCGGCCCAGGCCAAAAAATCCCTTCTGAGACACCCGCAGAGAATTCCTTTGACTTAAGACTCTGCGTGGGCAATCGTAGATTATCGCTCTCTCAAATCGGGGTCGGTCGTCGGAGGTGTGCGGCTGACGAGGCTTCCGACGGCGATACTCTTACGTCTGGGGAGTTTGGCGAAAAGAGTGGGATTGTAGGGGCTGAGTCCTTATTTCGGGATATTTTACTAATAAGTCCTTCAAAATCAGCAGATCTAGCGCGAATCGGTGCCGTAAACTCATGATTCTAAAAGATTGAAGATAAAAAATCGATCGGGCTGCGACAGCCGCAACTTCGCAAATTTGTGCCCTTACTGAGAGCTGACAACTGATGACTGAGAGCTGCACTTCTAAGTCCTTATTTCGGAATATTTTACGAATAAGTCCTTTATTTTCAAAGATCAAACGTAGGCGATCCCGCTAAAACGCTGATTCCAAAAGATCGGGGGGAGGGGGGAGGGGGGTGGGGGTACTGGAAAGTAAACATCCACCGAAAACCGGAACAAAACCGGTCATTCTAGCCTGGAGCCAGTTTGGCGGAACGCAAACCCGCCAAGTATCATAATCTGCAATCTCGGTGCGCATCACGATCCTAAAAGTTGGCACCCATCCCGCATGCTGCAGAAACGTATCGACGATCAGACGACCATCTCGCGCGAGAACATGCGCGAGGCAGAAGGCATTTTTCTGCAGCACCTCCGTCGCGTCGGCTTGAAGCAGACGGAGCAGCGCAACGCCATCCTTCGAACGTTTCTCGAAACTCGCGAGCACCTGTCGATCGACGAGTTGCATCGCTTGGTCAAGAAGACCGATCCGCGTATCGGGTTCACTACTGTCTATCGCACTCTGAAACTCCTCGCCGGATGCGGACTGGCCAGCGAAGTCGCCTTCCACGACGGCATCGCCCGCTACGAACACCAGTACAACCGCCGCAATCATCACCACATGGTTTGCACCGACTGCGGCACGTCCGTCGAGTTTTTCTCGGAAAAGGTTGAAGAGATCGAGCAGGAGATCGGCCGCAAACACCACTACGTTACGACACGGCACACCTTTCAGATTTATGGTGTTTGCGAAGAGTGCCGAAGGAAAACGAATGGACGGCGAATTGTCTAGCGCGCCCGATCGATCCGCGAATCCTCCCGGAAACGACGCGGCGGGCGCGGAGCCAGAATTCGTCAAGTGTCCGCACTGCGGAACCAGAATGTCCGAAGACGCTGCCTTCTGTCCGGGATGCGCGTGGTCGATGACGCCAATTCCTCCCGCCGAGCGCGCCGCTGCTGCTCTTGCTTATCTAACATTGGTTGCGGGAGCTGTCGTCCTGTTGCTCCCCGCCTTTCGAAAGAATCGCTTTGTCCGGTTTCATGCCTGGCAGAGCATTTTGCTGTGGACCGTGTTTCTTGTCTTAACCGCCCTTGCACTCCTGCTCTCGAACGTCGCCGCAGCCATCGTTTTTCTTCTCGTCGGAATTCTGGCCACACTCGCCATCTTATTTTTGTGGATCGTGCTGTCGATCAAGGCGTGGCAGGGCGAACGCTTTGAGTTGCCCTTGTTCGGTCATCTTGCTGCACGAATGAAATGAGCGGCAATGAGACTTCGTCTCTGCCGTTAGACTTTCCACCGCCCATCGTTCAAAATAGTCAGTTCACTTCACACTGACTCTGGATTCAGGAGAACTCATTGAGCCAACTTCAGCGCGTTAAGATCAGCGCTCTTGGTACCTACGTTCCGCCCCGCCTTCTAACTAACGCCGACCTCGAGAGAATGGTGGATACGAACAACGAATGGATTATGAGCCGAGTCGGCATCCGCGAACGCCATATCGTGGACAAAGGTGTCGCGACCAGCGATCTGGCAGCAGAGGCCGCGAAGAAGGCTCTGGCCGAGCGGGGCATTCCCGCCAGCGACCTCGACGCCATCATCGTCGCGACGGTTACGCCCGATATGCTGTTTCCGGCCACCGCCTGCCTCGTGCAGCACAAGATTGGCGCACATAAAGTTTGGGGGTTCGATCTGTCGGCAGGCTGTTCGCAATTCGTTTATGCCCTGCAGGTCGGAGCGCAATTCGTGCAGAGCGGCGCGCACAAGAAGGTAATGGTCATCGGCGCCAACGTCATGTCGTCGATCATCGACTATACCGATCGCGCGACCTGCGTCATCTTCGGCGACGGAGCAGGCGCGGTAATCGTGGAAGCGGCCGGAGAGGCGTCCGACAAGGCGACCGACAAGGAGTCGTTCGGAATGATCGACTTTCTCCACGAAGTCGACGGCGCTGGCGGCGTCTCGTTGTACATGCCAGGCGGTGGAAGTCTGAACCCTTCCTCGCACGAAACGGTGGATAAGAAGATGCATTTCGTTCACCAGGATGGGCAAGCTGTCTTCAAGTATGCGGTGCGGAAGATGGCCGAAATTTGTGACGAAATCCTGAAACGCAACGGCCTGAACGGAAGCGATATCGACCTGTTCATTCCACACCAGGCAAACCTGCGGATTATTAACGCAACTGCCGATCGCGTGAAGTTGCGGCCGGATAGTATCGTGATCAATATCGATCGCTACGGCAATACGACGGGCGCAACGATTCCGTTGGCGATGGAGAGCGCGCGACAGGACGGCAGACTGAAGAAAGGAAGTCTGGTGCTGCTGGCCGCTGTAGGCGCGGGGTTTACGGCGGGAGCGACGCTGCTGCGCTGGGCGTACTAAGCAGGTCGCAGGTGTTCGGTCTCAGGTCTCAGGAAAATCTCAGACAGCGCGAAGTTCCTGAGACCTGACACCTCAGACCTGAGACCTATTTCTCGGCCATAGCTCCGACCATGGACTCGAAGACCTTGAAGCCATCGATGCCGCCGAGTTCGGGCTCGGCCGAGCGCTCGGGGTGAGGCATCATGCCGAGGACGTTGCGTCCGGGACTGCAGATTCCGGCAATGTTTTCGAGAGAGCCGTTGGGATTCGCGCCGGTCGTGATTGCGCCTTGCGCGTCGGCGTAGCGAAAGACGATGCGATTGTCGCGCTTCAATTCGGCGAGTGTCGAATCATCGCAAAAGTAATTGCCTTCCATGTGGCCGATGGGGATGGTCAGGACCTCGCCTTGCTTGCAAGCATTCGTGAAAGGCGTCTCGCTATTCTCGACCTTGACTTGAACCGGCTTGCAGACATACTTCAGGCCGAAGTTGCGCATGAGCGCGCCGGGTAGCAATCCGGCTTCACACAGAATCTGGAAACCATTGCAGATGCCAAGAACGAGGCCGCCGTTGTCGGCGAACTTACGGACTGACTCCATTACGGGCGAAAACTTCGCGATAGCGCCGGTGCGTAGATAGTCGCCGAAGGCGAAGCCTCCCGGAACGATGATGGCATCGCAATTCTGCAGATCGTGCGAGTCATGCCAGAGGCAAGTGGCTTTCTGGCGAGCGACGCTTTCTACAGTCCAAAAGGCGTCGTGATCACAGTTCGAACCGGGGAAAATGATAACGCCAAATTTCATCGAAGAGCCTCGTTTGAACTTATGATAACAGCGCGGCGAAGAGTCTTCCGCGCTCGCTGCTCGTTTGGTTATCGAAGCCGGTTCAGCCCGCCAGGGAACAGCCGGTTTCTAAAATGAATAGGTGTCACGTTGTCAGGACGGGGGCCAATTCCTGTTCCGCAAGATCTTCCCTGGTTCTTTCTCGACGAGGGCGGAAGCCGATCACGCCATAAACGGCTAGCACGACCATGATGGGATCGATTTGACGACGGAAATACACTTCCACGTGCGTGAAATAAAACACGACTGGAAAAAAGAACAACACGAAGGCATAGAGAAGGCCCACGGGCTTGTCTTGCCTGAATGTGCGCGCAAGTCCGATCAGGGTCAGCAGCGTAAAGAGTGTACTGAAGGCGACGTTGATGGGATCGTCGGGTTCCTGCGCGAGGTAATAGGAGCTGAAGCTCCAAAAATGAGTCCAGATAAAAACGAAGCGACGCACGGTAACGATAGCGTACCAGCGGTGGTGGGTACGGATGAACGCGTCTGCTTTCTGCTTGCAATCCTGCATATAGGCCAATTCGCCCAGTTGCTTGAAGCGCTGCCATTCGGTGTCGTTTTGCCAGGGGCCGATCTTGTGTGTGCGGGCCGAGCCGGTTGAAGCAGAGAGCCAGTAGGAGGTGTCCCCGTTGTTGCCGAGCAGCATCTCCAGTCCCATCGAATCGCGAAATGGAATGAAACGATGGAAGATCTCGTAATTGCGAATAAACCAGGGACTGACAAACAGAATGAAGGCGAGCGAAGCGACGGTTAACGGCGTAAACCAGCGCTCGCGGTGCTGCCAACGACGGATACCGATCCAACCCAGCATGATAGGAAAAACGGTGAGAACAACTGGTTCGGTGAGAGCGGTAAATCCCCACAGAAAGCCGTAGCCGGTCCATTTCCAGATCAAAGTACGTGATCGCGTGGGAGTCGCACGCTCAAAGCGCAAGGTCAGCCAAAACAAAATCGTGATGAGAAGGGTGGCGAGCCAAGTCGGCCAGATGCGCTCGGCGGGCCAATAGATACCAAGTGGAAACAGCGCCCAAGCCCATCCGGAAATGAGAGCGACACTGCTGCTAAAGATTTCCGAGGCCACGAAGAATACGGGTATGCATGTCAACGCCGAAAACGAAGCCTGCAAAGAGAGCAGGAACAGAGCCGAGTTTTTGCTGTAGGTTCCGAGGATCTTGAAGACGCCAGCGATCAGGTAGGGATAGATTGGGGTCTGCCAGGCCGACAGGCCAGTGTCTTCGAAGAGCGGGCTGCCGAGCCCGTGACCTTGGACGATCGAATAAGCGACCTTGCCATTTTCGAAGGCAAAGTGCCAGTGGTTGCGGCTAGGGTCCATCTGATCGGGGTAGAGAAAGCCCACGACGGCGAGGCGGAGGGCGAGAGCCACAAGCACCATGCACCATTTGCTATTGAAACAAGTCGCGAGCGTCGAAGAGGGAACTGCTGGCGGCGCCAGAATTCGCATGTTTAATTAAGATGCACGATGACGAGCTGCCCTGGCTGAAAAACTCGCTCAGGGCTCAAGGTTCGCAAGATACTACACGATCCCATCGAGATGAGGAACATAAATCGTGGCGGGAATTCGTCCCGCGAAATAGGAAGCGGGCGACTCCTGAGTGGGAACCGCCAGACTTCTTAATCCCGGAGAAGTCGAATCGCGCTTCGCCGGGATAAGTGGAAACTTCCCTAATACTTCACGATGGCCGCGAAGGACCTGGGGTCTAGCGAGGCTCCGCCTACGAGTGCGCCATCAATTTCCGCTTCTGACATGAGGCTGTGGGCATTCTCGGGTTTCACGGATCCTCCGTAGAGAATGCGGAGCTTGTCAGCAAACTCCTGACCGAACGATTCAGCGGCTTCGGCACGAATGATGGCGTGAGCGTCGGCTGCCATCTGGGGTGTTGCGGTCTTGCCCGTGCCGATCGCCCAGACAGGTTCATAGGCGACGACAAGGGTATGCGCTTTCTTGGCTGAAACTTTGTTGAAAGCGCGGAGACACTGGCGGCGCAAGACATCGCCGGTTAAGTTCGATTCGCGCTCCTCAAGGACTTCTCCGACGCAGACGATGGGGATGAGTCCGGCTTCAAGTGCGGCCTTGAGCTTGAGATTGACGGTATCGTCGGTTTCGCCGAAGTACTGGCGGCGTTCGGAGTGCCCGATGATGACGTGAGTGACGCCGATTGCGAGTAGCATGCTGGTGCAGATTTCACCTGTGTAAGCGCCTTCCTTTTCCCAGTGCAGATTCTGTGCGCCGATGGCGACGAGCGAGCTTCTGGTGGATTCGATGGCAGCATCAAGGCAGAGATAGTTTGGGCAAACGACGATTTCATCGCGGTCGTGGCCTTGAATCAAAGGCAGGAAATCCCGGAAGAACTCTCGGGCTTGCTCGGGGGTTTTGTACATCTTCCAGTTGGCGGCAATCACTTTCTTTCTCATGAACGACCTTTCTCGAAAATGGCAGGATGGGATGACGACTGTTGGGAGAGCGTTTCGACGGCTCGAGAGTAGGCACCGCAAGTAGCGCTATCAAATAGCACGAAACGTACGTGCTCTAAGTGAACGCTGGATGGCAAGAATTCGTTAACAGTACGGATGGCGATAGTGGCCGCCTCATGAACAGGATATCCGAAAGCTCCAGTGGATATCGAGGGGAAGGCGATGGATTTTATTCCATGGTCGTCGGCGAGCCGAATGGACTCGCGATAGCAACTGGCGAGGGTGGCAGCGTTGCTCCGCTCTCCGCGACGATAGACCGGGCCGACGGTGTGGATGACGTAGTTCGCCGGCAGGCGTCCTGCGGTGGTGAGCACAGCTTTGCCCGCTGCGAGTGTCCCGATCTCGGACACGATACGCTTGCATTCTTGCAGGATCGATGGCCCACCCGCGCGATGAATCGCGCCGTCGACGCCGCCTCCGCCGAGCAGGGAGGAATTAGCGGCATTCACGATGGCCTCGGTCGTCTCTTTGGTGATGTCGGCGGGACCGTGGATTTCAAGGGTCTTGCCATTGGCGAAGGTCAGTCGTGATGCGAAGTCGGACATGCGAGCACGGGGTTTCCGATAGTAGGTTTCAGGTTTTGGAGGCGTGGATGGAGGGCGCGCCTGATCCGCGCCCCTTCAGCCAGCAATCCAATTCCGGCGATAGAACTCTGATCGGACTACTTGTCGAACCGATTATTTGTCGGTCAGCGCTTCGACTCCCGGCAATTTCTTTCCTTCCAGGAATTCGAGCGAAGCGCCTCCACCGGTGGAGATGTGGGTGATTTTGTCGGCGACTCCGGCGGCTTTGATGGCGGCTACGGAATCGCCCCCGCCGACGATGGTCACGGCCGCGGCATTGTCGGCCACAGCATGAGCGATCTTGAAAGTGCCTTTGGAGAATGCCGGCATTTCAAAGACGCCCATGGGACCGTTCCAAACAATGGTGCGCGCGGACTCGATCTCTTCGGAGAACGCGGCAATCGACTGCGGGCCGATGTCCAAAGCCATCATGTTGGCTGGAATCGGTTGGCCCGGAGCGATTGTTTTCGGAGTGGCGCTGGCTTCGAAGCGATCGGCGACCACATGATCGGTGGGCAACAAGAATTTCAGTTTGTGCGTTTTCGCCTGTTGCAGAAGTTCGCGGGCAAGTTCGACCTTGTCTTCTTCGACCAGACTTTTGCCGACCGATTCACCCTGGGCTTTAAGGAAGGTGTAGGCCATGCCTCCGCCGATGATGAGAGAGTCAACTTTGCCGAGCAGGTTCTGGATGACTCCGATCTTGTCGCTGACTTTGGCGCCGCCGAGGATAGCGACAAAAGGATGCTCGGGATCCTGGAGAGCGCGGCCCAGATATTGCAGCTCCTTCTCCATGAGGAGTCCTGCGGCCGATTTTTGTACAAACTTTGTGATGCCGACAGTCGAGGCGTGGGCCCGATGAGCGGTGCCGAAAGCGTCGTTTACATAGAACTCGGCGAGTTTGCCAAGTTGTTTGGAGAATTGTTCGTCGTTTTTCTCTTCTTCCGCGTGGAAGCGCAGATTCTCGAGCAAAAGGGCCTGACCTTTTTCGAGTTTGAGGGCCATTTCCTCAGCCTCTTCGCCAACGCATTGAGGGCAGAATCCAACGTTTTCGCCGCGAGAAAGCTCTTTGTCGAGAAGCATGCGCAAGCGCTCGGCTACGGGCTTGAGGCTCATTTTAGGATTTGGTTTGCCCTTTGGGCGCCCGAGATGCGAGGCGAGAATCAGACGCGCACCGTGACGCAGGGCGTATTCGATGCTGGGAAGGGTTTCACGAATGCGCGTATCGTCCATAACGCGGCCGTCGTCGAGCGGGACATTGAAGTCGACGCGCATGAAGATGCGGTGATCGTTGAGCGGGAGATCGCGAATCGAAAGCTTGGACATGAAAGACTCCGTGATTTTCGTCGCCACCTTTGACAACAGAGGAGCGGCAGTACTGGCGATGACGCCGGGTTATCGTCGGTTGCGGATTTTGGTTCCGCGGGGCGGACGAATGCGTCCGCCCCAACGCGAGCATCAATTTACAGCCCTTTAGCGGCCATCAAGTTAATCAGGTCATGGACTCGGCAGGAGTAACCCCACTCGTTGTCATACCAAGAGATCAACTTCACGCAATTGCCACCGACTACCAGGGTCATCGGAGAATCCACGATCGAAGAGCGGGAGTCGCCTTTGAAGTCGGACGAGACCAGTTCATTCTCTTCATATCCCAGGTAGCCCTTGAGCGGGCCGGATTCGGAAGCTTTTTTCAGGGCCGCGTTGACTTCCTCTTTTGTCGTTTTCTTTTCGACGAACGCCACGAGGTCGACGACGGAAACATTCGGCGTCGGCACACGCATCGAGAAGCCATCGATTTTGCCGCCCAGATCGGGGATAACCAGTTTTAGCGCTTTAGCCGCACCGGTGGTGGTGGGGATCATGTTAATGGCAGCGGCGCGGGCCCGGCGCAAATCTTTGTGCGGGAAGTCGAGAATCACCTGGTCGTTCGTGTACGAGTGAATCGTGGTCATGGTACCGCTGAGAATTTTGAAGTTCTCGTGGATGACCTTGGCGATCGGAGCGAGACAATTCGTGGTGCAAGAGGCATTTGAAACGATGTGATGTTTCGCTGGATCGTACTTGTCGTCATTGACGCCCAGTACCAGAGTGATGTCCTCATTCTTCGCGGGAGCGGAGATGATCACTTTTTTCACGGAGCCGCGGAGATGCTTTTTCGCGTCGTTCGCGTCCGTGAAACGGCCGGTCGATTCGATGACGATCTGTGCACCGACGGAATCCCACGGCAGAGCGGAAGGATCCTTTTCCTTGAAAACTCTGATAACTTTGCCGTCGATGGAAATGCTGTCGGGTCCGGCGGTGATGGTGTTCTCCAGATTGCCGAGAATCGAGTCATATTTCAGCAGGTGGGCCAATGTCTTGGGATCGGTGAGATCGTTGACGGCGACGAAGTCGAGATTCTTATCGAGCAGCGCTGTTCTTAGGACGTTGCGTCCGATACGTCCGAAACCATTAATGCCAACTTTGACGGGCATGGTGCCTCCAAAAAGGATTTTTTAGTGCCTACATAAAATCGATAATCAGGATCTCTAAACAACCTTTGATGGTAACAGGATGGATGATCCAGCGTAAATGTCATGCGTCACACTGCAGTCGGTTACAACAGGACGTAGCTGACTTGCAGGCGGACTTCGCATTTTGGAAAGGGCAATATTGGGGAACTGGCGCTAAGCGGGCGTAATTTCAAGATATGCGTCGGTGTTGCGCCACAAGAAGGGCACGCGGGCGAGCCAATACTTTGCGCCAATAAGCTGGCGTACGCGAGCAAATTCTTGGGGTGGCAGGAAACGGGCAGTGGCAGAAAATTCCGGGCCGATGATTCTTCCTCGAATCGTGGAAGGCGCAATCTTCACTTGTGGGTTGTTGCGGATACGCTTGCATTTTCCAGACTTGCTGTTCGTCATGAAGTAAAGTTTGTTGTCAGCTTCGGCGAACCAGATAGGCGTGGGGACGGCGACGCCGCTTTTCCGAAAAGTTGCCAGACTGATGTAGCGCTGGCCTTGGATTTCTGGTGGAATATTGGCCACGCGAACATTGTAGCGCGGCAAAGATGTTCGAGGACTGCACGGCCATTCGACGCTGAAAATAGATTACTGGTAAGGCTTGACGGCTCCATACAGTCCCATAGAATGATCGAACACCCGTGAACAGAAACGGGATCGACACAATATCAAAGTACGGAATCGAAGCGAAGACAAATGAGCGAGACATGGAAGCAATGGGAGGGCCGCGAGATCGACGGGAAATTTCCGTTGCAGAGCTATCTGGGCGGCTCGGATCACAGTGCAGTATTTCTTACGGTTCTGCGGGGTAGCGATGGAGAGCAGCGTAAAGCGGCGATCAAGCTGATACCGCGCAATGCTGGGGCGGAGAATCAATTGTCGCGATGGCAGTCGCTCCGCGAATTAAGTCATCCGAACCTGCTAGGTATTTACGAGGCGGGCCGGTGCAAACTCGATGGCACGAAGTTGCTCTATGCGGTCGAGGAGTTTGCAGAGGAAAATCTCTCGCAGATTCTGCCGGAAAGAGCGTTGACTGCCGAGGAGGCGGGTGGGATGCTTCCGCCGGTTTTGGGAGCGCTGGATTACGTACACGGTAAGGGGTGGGTGCACGGGCGCATCCAGCCCTCTAACGTTTTTGCTGTGGGCGACGCGGTGAAACTGTCGAGCGATAGTCTGGCGTCAGTGAACGACAAAGGCGCGGGAGCAAAGCTGGCGAGCGATTACGATCCCCCGGAGACCGCGGGCGGAAAATTCGTAGCCGCATCGGACGTATGGGATTTGGGGATCACTTTGGTGGAAGTGCTGACGCAGCATCCGCCGGTCTGGAATCGAGCAGCGAGTAATGCTCCGACTCTGCCACCACTGGCTGAACCGTTTCGTGAAATTTCCCGGCAGTGCCTGCAAGTGGATGCTGAAAAGCGTTGCTCGGTTGCGGACATTGGTCAGCTACTAAGGGGAGAGAAGCCGAATCCGAGCACAGAGAAGGCGGCAAAGCCGGTTGTTGTCCCGCCAAGGGTAGGTCAGGGCAAACCTGCGCCGACGAAAATCTCGAAGAAGTGGTCGGTACTGGTAGCGCTAGCGGGAGCGCTGGCAATTGCATTTGTGGTGATTCCGAAGCCCAAGCCAGCGAACCCCGCGAATGGAATGCAGCAGCAAGTGCCGTCGGTTGGGCCGGGCGGGAACGCGATGTCGCCGGAGTCGGTCGCGACGAGTGCGATGACGGCTCCAGCCGGTGGAGACTCGAATGCGGAGGCCTCAAACGTAGTTCATCCCAATGGGGTAGTTCGGCGGGTGCTGCCAGATGTGTCGGCGGGCGGGAGGCGATCGATCCACGGGAAGATTGTGGTTCGAGTGAAGGTGACGGTGGATGCCGCTGGCAACGTGGAGAAGGCGAAGGTGGAATCCGGCAGGGCGAGTTCCTATTTCAAGCGTTCGGCAATGGAAGCAGCGCGGGACTGGAAGTTCTCTCCTGAGGCGAGCGGGGATCCGAACGGCAGGTTGTGGAAGATTCAGTTCGGTTTTACCCGCGCGGGAACCGATGCTTCCGCGGAGCCCTTACAGAGGTGATCGGAAGTTGATGCGCTTGGAGATTCCCGCGCCGACGGGAACGGCCTTCGATGTTGAGTACCCGATTTACTTTGCGGGACGGAAGCGTCCCGCGCTAGGTGATTTGTGAAGGATTTCGCCGGTTCTCGTCCCCTACCATTTTACGCCTAGCTTCTTCGCAGGCGTCCTCAGGGTCGCGTCCCGTGACTTGCTTGTACCAGGCGGGATGAAAAGTCCAGGCCCAGGCTTCGCTAACGGCCCCGCGGACCATGGCTTGAAAGGTGCCGGGCTCGCCGAAGGTGCTTTGGTAGATATGGATGAAGATTCCGCCGAGCATGATAAGGGCAGAGATGTCGTGAAGCACGTAGCTCGCGGCTACGGCCATTCTGCCGAAAGTCTTAGCGCCTGCCCAGAGGATGGTGCCGGTGATTATGTAGACGATGCAGCCGGCGACGATCTCCCAAAACATAACCTTCTGTCCGGCGTTGAAGAAGCCGGTTTGAGGGGGGTCCACTTTTTCTTCGCCGCTAGCGATGGCTTTGATGTTGCGCATCCACTTGGTATCGCCGGGAGCCCAGAGCATGGGCACGAACCAGTTGAGCACTTGCAGGAAGAAAAAGAAGACGAAAGCTGTTCCGAAGTACGGGTGCATGATACGGCTGAGTTGTCCGCCGCCGAAGATAGGAGTGAACCAGCGGAAGAGCCAGGGAAGATAGATGCCGAAGCCGGAGAAGAGCGCGAGGAAGAAAAAGAGGGCAATGGTCCAGTGGAGGATGCGATCGTAGACGGAATGGCGGAGGAGTTCTCCACGATAGACGGTGGTGCGGCCGGCGTGCTCGAAGGTCTCGCGGGCTTTATCGTCGAAGTGTTCGATGGCTCGGCTAGACATTAGTTATGACCTCCGGCGTTCGAGCCATCTTTTTGAGGCGGCTCGGGTTGAGGTACGCGCGGGCCGTTGATCACGTGGTGTGCGAGAACACCGAGTAAGCCGAAAAGGGCGAAGGTGCCGAATACGGGTTTGGCCAGCCACTTCCACCAGGTGTAGCTCCACGGAATCGTCGGATTCCTGGGCAGGGCGCCGTAGCGCTCGGGGTCAGTGGCGTCGTGGAGAACATAGATGACGTGGGTTCCACCGACGGATTGGGGATCGTAGACTCCGGCGTTTTGCCAGCCGAAATTGTCGCGGAGTTGTTTGGCGCGTTCCTCGGCGATGAATTTCATGTCGTCTTTGCCACCGAATTTCAGACAGCCGGTGGGGCAGGCCTTGATGCAGGCGGGTTCGAGTCCTTCGCCGACGCGGTCCGAGCAGAGCGTGCATTTGTATACACGCTTGGTCTCGGGATTGAAGCGGGGGATGTTGAAGGGGCATCCTGAGACGCAGAACTCGCAGCCTATGCAATTTTCCTGATTGAAGTCGACGATGCCGTTGGCGTATTTGACGATAGCGCCATCGGCGGGGCAGGCGTGGAGGCAGCCGGGATCGGCGCAGTGCATGCATTGGTCTTTGCGCATGAGCCACTGGATCGTGCCGTCGGGATTCTGGTGTTCATTGAATTTGATGAGGTTCCAGAAATGGGCGGTGGTCTCGGGCATTGTCTGGTAGGTGTTGTCGAAAGTGGTCGGCGTGAAGGGCATGTCGTTCCACTCGACGCAGGCGACTTCGCAGGCTTTACATCCGATGCAGGTGGTGGTGTCGACCAGTTTGCAGACTTCGAGGTCGCGCTGCATGGCGAAGCCGGGCGAGGGATTGGTATGGCCCGAGATCATTACGGCTTGTAGAGTCTTGCGGTCTGCCATCTTCTTCCTCTGCGGCTAAAGCCGCATCTGGGAACGGTCATTGATCGCAGCGCTGAAGCGCTGCGCCACCCAAAATCTACACTTTTTCTATCTTCACGAGGAAGCCTTTGAACTCCGGCGTAAAAGCGTTGGGGTCGATAACGGTTGGTGTTAGCTGGTTAGTTAACGTCTTCGCCGTCTTGCCTTCGTCTTCTGCGATGCCACGGAAGCCCCAATGAATGGGAATGCCGATCTGAAAGGTTTCTTTGCCGTCGATTTTCATGGGTTTGATGCGTCGCGTGACCATTGCCTTCGCGATGTACGTGGCGCGGATGCTGGAAACTTTTATTTTTTCACCGCCGTGGATGCCCAAGCGGTCGGCGAGTTCGGCAGGGACTTCGACAAAGGGCTCGGGCACAAGCTGGACGTTCATGGGGTTATTTTTGGTCCAGTAGTGGTAGTGCTCGGTCAAGCGATAGGTGGTGCAGATCACGTTGAAGTCGCCGCCCACGGGCGCGTACTTGTCCATGTCGGTCTTATATTTCTTCACAACTGGATTGTTGGACTGCTGCGGATGCAAGAGGTTCGCGAGGGGGCTTTCGACAGGCTCGTAAAATTCGGGGAACGGACCGTCGGCCATGCCGGCGAGCGGGACAAATAAACGTCCAATACCATCCGGGTTCATGATGAAAGGGCCCATGTGATCTTTGGGGGCGGAATCTGGCTTGAAATCCGGAACGTCGACACCCACCCAGCTTTTTTTGGCCTCATCCCACCAAACCTGACGGCGCGACGGATCCCAGGGCTTGCCCTCGAGATCGCAAGATGCGCGATTGTAGAGGACGCGGCGATTCGCTGGCCAAGACCATCCCCAATTGGGATAAATGCCCAGGCCGGAAGGGTCGTCGGTGCCGCGGCGCTGCATCATGGCACCGGCTTCGGTCCATGATCCGGAGTAGATCCAGTTACCGCAGGCGGTGGTGCCGTCGTCTTTGAGCCAGGCAAAGCCCGGGAGTTGCTGGCCGGCCTTGATCGTCGTGTTTGTCTTCGGGTCGGTGAGGTCGGCGAGCGCTTTGCCGTTGAGTTCTTTCGCAACCTCGGCGAGGGAAGGATTGTAAGGCGTTGTGTAAGAGAAGGACGCGTTGAGGACCGGATCGGGGAACTTGCCGCCTTCTTTTTTATAGAGTTCGCGCACTTTGAGATAGATGGTGGCGAGGATTTCCTGATCGAGCCTAGCTTGGCCGGGCGTAGGCACGGCGACGTTCTTCCATTGCAGCCAGCGCGCGGAGTTGACGAACGTTCCATCTTTTTCGGCGAAACCTGCTCCGGGCAAGCGATAGACGGTGGTGTTGATTTGTTTTTGGTCGGCTGCGGTAATGCCGGGCGCGCGCCAGAATTCGCTGGTTTCGTCGGGATAGATTTCGCAGACGACCAACCAGTCGGCCTTTTTCAGGGCGTCGATATTCTTGTTTGAATCGGGGCCGATCATCACGCCGTTCATGCCGAAGGCGAAGATGCCTTTGATCTTGCCTTCGTACATGTCGTTCCAGATATTCACCCAGGAATAGTTTCGGTCGATCTTGGGAAGATAGTGGAAAGCGAAGTCGTTTTCTTTGGTGGCTGCGGGACCGTAAAACGCTTTGAGGAGAGAGACGGTGAATTTCGAAGTGTTGGAATAGTAATTAAAAGACTGCCACGGATCAGGTTTGGACTCGGTTGGCGTGACGCGCTTGATATAGGTGGCCAGATCGACATCGGCAGGATTTGGCATCTTCAAATAGCCGGGGAGGATGTCGAAGATTCCGGCCATGTCGGTGGCGCCTTGAATGTTGGAATGGCCGCGGAGGGCATTGACTCCTCCACCAGCGCGACCGACGTTGCCCATCAGCAACTGGAGCATGGCAGCGGTACGTATGATTTGCGTGCCGAAGCTGTGCTGAGTCCATCCGACTGCATAGATAATAGTGGCAACTTTTTTCATGTCGCCATCTTTGCGGATGGAGGTGAAGAGGTCGGCGGCTTTGAGGAATTGATCCTGCGGAATGCCGGTGATGCGCTCGACCATTTCTGGCGTGTAGCGTTCGTATTGCTTCTTCAGCAACTGATAGACGCAACGGGGATGCTGCAGCGTCAGATCGAAGGCTACTTTGCCGGGCAGAGATGGCGCGGCGCCCGCGCCTCCGGCCGGTCCAGTTGGGCCGCCTGCTTGATGTCCCTGGCCTCCCCCAGTGTCGCTGGTTTTTTGCGCGGCGGCAGCGGGGTGCACATTTTGCGCTGCGGGCGTTGGGACCACGGGCTTACCCGCCAGGTCTCCACCTTCTTCGTAGTTCCAGGTGAATTTGTCGTAGACCTTTTTCTCGGTATCGAATCCGGAAAAAAGACCGTCCTCCGGGAGACTAAACCCGTCCTTAATAATAAAGGCGGCGTTGGTGTAGTTGACGAGGTAGTCTTTCGCGATCCGGTTGTTCGCGATCGCGTAGTTGATGACGCCGCCGAGGAAGGCGATGTCGGAGCCGGCGCGAATTTGTATGTACAAGTCGGCGTTCGCGGCGGTGCGGGTGAGACGCGGGTCCACAACGATGGTTTTCGCGCTGCGGTGAATCTTGGCTTCGACAGCCCACTTGAAGCCGCAGGGGTGATTCTCGGCAGGATTGCCGCCCATGATCAACATCATGTCGGTGTTCTTGATGTCGATCCAACCGTTGGTCATTGCGCCGCGTCCGAAGGTGGGCCCCAAACTGGAGACCGTTGGGCCGTGTCAAACGCGGGCCTGGTTTTCCAGGTAGCAGACCCCCAGGCTGCGCATACTTTTTACGGCGAGATAATTAAACTCGTTGGTGTCGGTACAGCCGCCTGTGAAGGCGATGCCTTCGCAGCGATTGACGGTGTGGCCGGCGGCATCTTTCTCGAGGAAGGTGTCGTCTCGCGTTTTCTTCACTCTCTGCGCGATCTCCTCGTAGGCCTGCTCCCAAGTGATGTCCTCCCAGTCGGTTCCTCCGGGACGGCGCACTTGCGGCTTGAGCAGACGGCGGTCGTTGAGAATGTCCTGCTGGAGGGACGATCCCTTGGGGCAGAGCGTGCCGCGATTGATGGGGTGGTCGGGATCACCCTCGACGTGGAGAACCTGCGGGATCGCATTCTTGGCCTTATCGCCAATGGTGTAGATGATGACGCCGCAGCTGACAGCACAATAAGGACACGTGCTGCGCGTTTCGCTGGCGCGGGAAATCTTTAGCGACTGGGTCTGGGCGTAGACCGGAGTGAGGTCAAAGCCGAGGGCGGAGAGTCCGGCGCCGCCGAGAGCGGTGGCTTTTAGAAAGGTCCTGCGAGAGAGCTCCATACTGTATTGCCCCCGTGCTGCGCTTCGGGAAGATACAGAGGTGAATGTTTGTAGACGCCCACGACAGCGTCCAAAATCCCTATAGCCCTAGTGCAAGAGACTATAACGCTGCTTTCGTGAAAACGTCAATTCCGACTCTCGAAATGGTGGGACGGGCGAAAAGAGGAAACAGCTCGCCAATCGTAACGTTTGATCGATCTCTTTGCGCCGGGGGCCTAGCAGACTGTCGCCGGTTCAGGCGTCTAGCCGTTAAGAATTCGCGCGTCCAGTCGATCGGCGAACGACAAACTCGGGTTCGATCGCTATTTCGGAGATGTAAGCTATCTTTCCTTCAATGCGATCAAGCAGGGTTTGTGCCGCGATTTCACCGATTTTTTGAAGAGGTTGTCGAACGGTGGTGAGAGGCGGACTCATGTAGGCGGCACTCTGGATGTCATCGAAACCCACGACCGAAATGTCGTCGGGAATCCGAAGTCCTGCTTCCTGGAAAGCGCGGATGGCGCCGATCGCGGAAATGTCGTTATAGGCGAAAAGGGCAGTAAACGGCTGATTGCGTTGCAGTAATTGCTTGGCGAACGGGTAGCCGAGATTTGGCGTCGGGTCGTCGCCCTCGAGTTCCAGGATCAATTCCAGGGGCATCCGAATGCCTAAGTTCGCAGCGACCTCACAGATCGCATTCCAGCGCTCGCCAGAATCGGAGCTGAGCTTAGAGCCTTTCATGAAGGCGATTTTTTCGTGGCCGAGCTCGACCAGGTGATTCAGCGCCTGCAAAGCCGCCTGATGGTGGTCGAGGATGATATTGGTTACACCTTTGACGTTGCCGTGTCCTGCGACAGCGACAGTAGGTAGTGCAGGTTCTTCGGTGAGAAGCGTGTCGACGGTAATGAAGCCCTCTGCTCCGCGTTCTCGCAAAACTGTGGAATAGGATTCGAGCAACTTCTTATCGTGACGGTGCGCCACGGTGAGAAAAAAGACGTTTCGCTGCCGAAGATAGCGCTCGATGCCGCTGATGACGAGGGAGCCGTAGGCATCGCCAATTTCTTCGAGGATTACGCCGATCATATAAGTGCGTTGCACGCGGAGAGAGCGCGCGAAAAAATTCGGACGATAATCGAGAGCGCGTGCGGCGTCCAGGATTCGTTTCTTGGTATGTTCAGGGACTGACTTGGAAGCGGCGGAATTGTTGAGAACTGCGGACACAGTGCTTGCGGTCAGGCCGACTGCTTCGGCTACGGAACGCAAGGTCACGGTTGCTTTTGGAATCCGCGTCGCCTGCTTCTTGGGAGGTTTCATGGCCCCGACTCTTCCTTAACTCTCGCTCTAAGCCTCGATCGCAGCTGTGGTCAACGTCCATTGGTGAATGCCTTGGACATCGGATTGTATACGAAGAGTGAACGGGCATAAATCCTCTCTGTGAGCCGTCGAAGTCGGAACAGCACTTCTTAAATTCGCACGAAGGTGATCGGCGATTCTGGAAACGCGACGGCGGAACGGCGGCGGGAGAACTGAAGAGAGGGATCAGATGTTAATGATTCTGTCGGTATGGCGGCGCAGATACCAACAAGGAGTGTTTCCGAAATGCGGAAAAAGGGAGTTCACGCAGATGTCGATTTCCTGGTCTCCGGGCTCGTATTGAATTTTGCCATTTTTTACATGGATGGCGTACATCGAGGTGACCGTGACCTGTGCAAACTGAGGTCGGCCGTGCGGAATCTGAAAACGTAGTGAGCAATAATCGCCCAAGTAAGCGAGCGCAAGCAAAAACAGAAGAACAATTGCGATGGCCGGTATGGGACTTTTCATTTTATCTTTCGCATTTCTCTCGGCGAGAAACATACTCTAACGGCACAAAGTCGAGTCCGTCCAGTGCTGCGAACGGGCGGAGGGACAATTGGTTGTCTATTCGTCGTCTAATCCGTTCAAGGCGAGTTCCATTCCTAAGGGATTTTGGCGAAGTTTTCGGAACTTGCCCGTGCTGATTCGGGCAGGAATGCGCCTTCGACACCATATGAGGACCGGGGCTCACCCGCGCGGCGTAGGCCCGAGCGAACCGTTTATTGCCCGGGCACGGAGACTGTAGCGATGGTGCTTGAAGGTCCCACGCTTCCGTCAGCGCTCACATAGGATATGCGGTAGGCTATGTCTCCGTGTGCCGGGGCACGGTTGTCGGTTGCGCTCGGCGCGGTCATTGGTCCTGCGATGCGAATCCATGCATTTTGCGGCGTGCCGGTGCGAGATTGATCGAGCCGCTCGACGATAACGCTCAGCCCGGCAGGAGGCAACTGAAACTGCAAAGTGACGTGTGGGTAGGGTGTGGTCAAGTAGTTCGCTGTAGGAACGGGAGGCACGGGAATTAGCGGTGAGCCGATGCGAATTGTTACGGGGCGGGTGGGGTCGCTGCGATTGCCGTTCTTGTCGACGGCCACAAGCCGGTACCAGTATCTTTCGCCCACACCCACATAAAGGTCCGTGAACTGCCGCGTGTCGCCGGATAGCGGATCGCCGATCACCAGTCCCAGATCACTCTCGCGTCCCGAGCGCAAGACCAGGAACTGCGTCGACTTCTCCGCTGGCAAGGAGGGAACAAAGCTAAGCTGGGCTTTACCGTTGGCGCCGTCGGCAGAAGTGATGAAAGGTGCTTGCGGTATGGAGCGATCCGGGATCGTCACCGGAAAGGATGTGCTAGCCTGGCCTTCCAGGTTATCGAAAGCCACAGCGAGAACTCTGTATTCCATCTTTGAGTCAGAAGTCAGTCCGATATAGTCGTCGTAAAGGGGCTCCGGGGAAACATGGGAATTGAGGCGCACCCATTTTTCGACTTCGGTATTTCCGGTCAGGACGCGACGCTCGACGAAGTATCCGGCGACGGGGAAGGCCACGGGTTTCCAGGTGAGCCGAACCCGCGATTGGCCAACGTCGGCGACGAGCCCATCGACTTTAGGAGGAGCTGCGCTGTTTTGAGGCTGAGCGCTGGCAGTGGTGGATGGATCCCCAAGGTCTCCGCGAGAGTTCACGGCGCGGACACGATAATAGTAAGTGGTCCCACCGCGAACAGTTGTGTCCTCGTATTGAGCGGCGATCGCGGGTAAGGCCTGCGGTGAGAGAGTTTCGTAAGGACCGGCACTCAGAAGAGCCCGTTCAACGAGATAGCCAGCCAGGTTTGGCTTTGATTGAACCGGCCAACTGACGACAATCCTTCCGATTCCGGCGGTCGCAGTAACCGGTTGGGGAGGCTCGAGAGTGCGGAAATCTGGAAAGAAAATACGAATGGAAGTTCCCAGGCTGCGACGACCGAAGGCATCGAGGCTGAAGACGCGGTAAGTCAACATTTCGTTTGGAGGAGCGTTGCGATCGAGGATAAGAGGGGTAGCGGGATCCCAGCTTATCCCTGGTATGACGGGTTTCGCGGTGACGGCGGCACCGGACTGGCCGCCGCCATCACGCTCGATAGCATAGGCAATCACCGGAAGTTGCCGGTTCTCAGCCGGAGCCTGCCAAAACAAGGAGACGCCACGCTCGTCAACCTTGGCCTGGATTCCGGTTGGAGCTGGCGCGACTGGAGTTACTTGGGAGGAGTCGAGTGGTGAACTCGAGAGCTGCACGCCGGTCAGCTTGCCTGCGCCATCGAGTCCTTCAAGCTTGTAGCTGCGGTTGCCGGAAGTCACATTCTCCAGGGTCCAGGAAAGACCCAGGGCGCGCGCGTAGGCCGGATCGCTAAATGCCCTGAGACCGAGAATATTGATCAACTGTCCGTTCTTCGCGTTGTTTTCGGGTTTCGCCAACAAGGCCGGCAACCTTCGAATCGCATCCGCGTCTTCCACAGAAAGATGCTGAATGGCGGCCGCATCGGCCATATTGATTTGAGGCACAAGCACTTGACCAGTGGAATCCGATAGCTTCCATCCGCCCGAGGGCCATTTTGAAGGCGGCGGAAACCAAAGCAAGGAAATTTTTCCCTTGCCGTCAGAGATGGCAAAGATTGCTCCAGAGGCTTCTTGCGCGGTGCCGGGTTGGAGTGCGACCAGAAGTAGAAGGAGAAGAGCGATCAAGATCACGAGCGATCTGTCGCCGTGAGCCACTATTCGTGTTTTCAGCATTCGTTTCACAGGTGAACCGAAAATGAGATTGAGCCTAGCGGCCATGGCAGTCCGATGCTGGCGCTGGCTTGCATTTCGAGTGGCAGTGCCTCAGCATGGATTTGCGCTGAGACTCCCGCCGAGACACAAACGTCGTCCACGCAAACACCGGCGTTCACATTCGCGGAGAAGTCGCCGGAAATGTGAGGCTGAGGGGTGATGGTGAGACCCATATCGACACTGCCATTGATATAGGCGGACGCTACGGAGTTGTCGCCGACGTTCAGGTTAATGCTCTCGCCGCCGCCAATCGCCAGTCCGGCGCCGGAGAGCATAACGTACATGTTTGCGTCGGCGACCAATAGATGGCCATCGATCCGGGGTCCTTGTTGTTTGCCGGCATCGATATGCCAGGGGGCGCTTGGTCCGAAATGGATGTCTACGGCAGCGTTGTTCGGGCCGTTGCCCATGTCGATGGAGGCGAGTCCGCCCATGAAGTTGAGATGTCCCCAAATACGTCCGTCGAAATTGCTACCCGCGTACTGAAAGTAACCCTGGAAGTCGCCGTTGCTATTGTCTGCCATCTTTAGCAGCCAGGCGTGGAAATCCATGCGGGCGCCAGCATCCTGACCGCCAGCCTTGATGACCAGATCGCCATCGAGTGTGTAAGTGAACTGGTCTGGCATGCCGACGCGAAGTCCAGCCATGAAGAGGAACGAGTTGTCTAAGACGGGAGTTGCAGAATTGATCGAACCAGTGTCTTCAAATGCGTTCAGCGGAAAATTGTGGCCAAGGCCGCCTTGCACGCGGTAGAGATTCATGACCGGTGGCACCGGAATCAAAGGCACTCCGGTCGGCCCCAGCGAATAACTTACACGGGTCAGCCAGTAATCGTGTCCACCCTGATAACCGAGGCGGAATTCGCCTGTGATGGGTGGACCGCCGAGTTCGGAGAGATCGACGGTGCCGGAATATTCGGTGCCAGCACTTCCGCTATAGACGGGATGAATTTTGGCCTCGGAACTTGGCTGGCCCGATGGATAGGGCACATCAATGGTGAAGGGAGCGTTGGTTGGTCCCAGGGTGGAGTAGTTCGTGCCGGACTTATTGATCTCGTAATTCACCTGAACGGAAGCGGCTGCCATGACCTCGGAGAGGTGAACGTTTGTGTTGAATAAGGCTGCGAGTACCTGGTTGCCGGATGGTGCCGCAGTCAGATGAACGGAGACCAAGTCGACGGGAGTTTGTCCGAGAGTTGAACTGCCGCCGAGCGAGACGTCTTTCGCCTGGCTGCCCTGTGCGAAATAACCGCGTCCGTCCATTCCGAAGTAGAAAACCTGATCGAAGGCGGCAAACTGCTTGTTTTGTGCTGAGAAAACGAAATGCGTATTCGCTTGCACTGCCCAGCCCACATTTTGCTGCTGGGTGAATTGCAGATTACTGGCGGTGAATCCGAAGTTGCCATGGGTTTTTGTAACGGGCGGACTGGTGAACGGGAATGAAATGCTGGCCTGTTTGCCGCCTCCGGATTGCAGCGTAGCGTCGCCCTTCAGGTGGGTGTCGAGCCAGGGGACGTAAATGTCCATGCCCTTGTATTGCGCGTTAAACGTACCGTTGAAAGCCGTGGCATTGATCGAGGCGAAACTAACAGTACCGGCGCCGACGCTCGCGGTGAACGGCCCGGTGGAGAGCGTGCCGCAAAGGCCGCCAGCCAGCACTCCCCAGCCCGTGACGACGGGTTGCAATGCCGTACTGGAGACCAGATCCATCGTGTAAGGAGTGAGCTTGAGACTGGGAAAACGAACACCCACCCAATCGGCATTTTGGAGAGAGTTACAAGGAGACGCAGCAGCGTCGCCGTCATGGTGGCTGAGATCGATCCGCACCGCGTTCGACTGCATGGTGAACGAACTCCAACCAATTAATGTGGAAGGCAGATTGAGGTCGTCTTTCATCCAATCGCCATTGGCATGCAGTTCGCTTTGCACGCCGCTCCAGGCGACTGGCTTCTCGCCAGGCAGACGCAAAGTGGCGTCGCTCAGGGTAACGTTCAATGTCGCATCGAGTTCGGCGCCTGCCTGTCCCGCCAACGAAGCGATTGTGCCTTGCAAGGCGGGAACGCTCGCGGCGAGCGTCAGGTTGGGAGAAACATTGATGCTTCCGGACGCGACGTGAAGGCCGTCGGGGACGTTCCAGTTCGTGATCTTCACGGGGATGGGCGGGTATTCGTCGTAGCCACCACTGCTCGCGTTCGCGAGATGAATGATCAGGTTGCCCGTGCCGTTATAAGTCGCGCCTTGTTGAGTAACGTGATTCTGCAGGCCCGAGATCTCGAACGCTCCGCCACTCTTGACGGGAAAGAGAAACTTGCAGGGCTTGGTGGGATCGGAGGCGACAACTTGGTAGGTCTTTGTATTCGATGCTACGTGCTGATCGGGAATGGGGTTCGTCAGTTGCAAAACAACTTGCTGCAAGGGGCCATTTACGTATTGCACAGCACCCAATCCGAGGGAGCCCTGATTCGAGGGCGAAAGGATGCCTACCTTGAGCGGAGGCAGATTGCTGCCGGGGGGTGGGGCCAGGGTGTTTAGAAGAGATTGAGCCTCGGCAACATTCGGTCCGGTCGGCATTGGTCTGGCTGCGGCTGTGCCGGCACCTGTCGAGGGCGTTAACCCAAGCGGCACGAGCGAACCGAGAGCGCGGTTGACGCCGATCGATAAGCTGGGCATCGTAGGTTGTGGCATCACGTCCGCTTGTACCAGCACGGCGTGATCGCCCACGGGTTGCACTTGCAGCGCTGGTGAATAAATCGGATCGCTATTCGAAATAATGATGGGGGGTTCTGGAATTGGTATCGGGATGACGATGGGGCCGAACTGGATAGTTGTGAAGCCCTGGCGGGTCAGGTTTTTTCGCGGCTGCGACGGGCCGATCGCCACGGTTTGCTGCGATTGCGCGCCATCCACCACCCAAGTGATGCGAACTTGTCCGCGTCCGTAATATTTCAAATAGCTCGACGCGTCCATGCCGTCGTCGCAGGTGCTGCAAATAGCGACAGGCTCGACCGCAGGGGTTCCGGGACTAGGAGTGGGTCCGGCGCGCTCCTCCATCTTTCTTGGGGTGGTCTGCGGCGCGTTTTTCTCAACGGCCGCGGATTGATCTCCGAGAGACGCGCGGTTTACGAGGCCGGGCATGATCGGCCTCACATCGTAAGCACCAAAGTCGGGGTCGGCGATTCCCATCAAATGAAGCGGGCCATTGGCCGCCAAGTCTTCTGGCACGGTGATGTTCACTGCGTGGCAGTAGATCATGTAGGCGTCACTGGCGACTTGAGATGCTGGGCTACCGCCTGACTGCGAGAGGATCTTTTGAAAACTCGACTGCACGCCAGACAATGTCAGGCCTGTCTTTACGGAGCCTTGCGTGCCCATCTTCGAGAGCAGCGCGGTCTGCATAAAAGGATTTGTGGGGCCATCGACGCTGGCAGAAACGGAGGCGACACTTACGTGCTGCAGGTCGGATTCGGAAAGCTGAAACACACGGACTGTGTAACTCCCCGCCGATTGATAACTGTGCTTCAAGGCGTAAGGACTGGTGGCATTCGTCGGCAAGGTTAGCGGCTGACTGCGATCCCAATTCGTGATACCGGAATTTCCGGGTTGCGCGTTGAGCGGTTGGACGCTACCGTCGCCCCAATCGACAAAGAGATTGTCGAATTGGACCTGATCAACCGTTCCGAAAAGCTGACCGGGATGTGGCTCCTGATGGAGGGTTGGATTTGTCGCAAAGGGCGACATACTGAGGGAGAAACTTCCGCTCAAGACGAAGGGATCACCGATGTAGTCGTTGGGGTCGACTCCCGTGGGCTTTCCATTCGCGCCGTAGACGTTCTTGTCGGCAACATTCGTGACTTGAAGGCCGGTGCCGACGTTGGTGCCGTTACAGGCAAGTCCGGTCGGGCCTTGCGGAGCTTTGAGCGGCCAACGATCAGAGATTTCCACCTCCAGATCGACGGTTTGGGCTTGCGGCTGTGAGTTTGCGGGACTCTGCGATGCATTCTGGACGAGCGTGCTGTTCTGTCCGCTCTTGGCGCCGGTTTGAGGAGACGGTTGCGGCGCGACTCCGGTCTTGTTGTAGGTGTGAAATCCTGCAACTTCCCATTGCAGATCGCCTTGGCTTAACAGCCCATTTAACTGATCGGGGGGAAAGGTCGAGTTGGAGTTAGAACCCGAGGTCGATGGCGCATAGGAGATGACGTGAGACCCGGAATGCACGACCGAAAGGATGGGCGCACTTGCTCCGGAGATGGGCGTCGCCGCGGGAGTCTGCCCCAGGAGACTCCCTGGCAGTAATTTGGGCATCAGGCTGCGGACCGGATCCAGCACTTCCTTTAGAAAAGCGTCGTCCGGCCGATAGTAAGTTGGCGGTGGAATAAAGATCCCACCAAACTGGGTGACGTCTTTTATCCCGGAGAGTTTCTGTTTGGCCAGCAGAGTCTTGCCATCTTTTGCATAGATTCGCAGTTCGTAGTAGTCGGCCAGGCCGGGGTTCTGCTCGTGCCATTTGAAGACGGCGCTGTCATCAAGCCACGGAACTCCGTAAGTGACATATTGGTCGTTGTAAGTGGGTGGCCCGAGGGGCGCGTCCAGTTTGATCACACCCAAGGGGAAATTCTGCAGGGTGATCGGAGGAATCTTCAGAACGGCCGGTGGGCCGGATGGTTTCACAGATAGAACGTTAAGCATCCCTTTGCCCACGATGCTTTGCTGATTCGGCGCCTGCAGATTGAGGTCGCGTCCGCCGGGCAGAGCCGACGGAAGCGCGTTGACCGTCACGTGAATTTCAGTGCTGTTGACGTAGCGGGCCGGTCCGGTGGCAAACACGGCGGCAGGAACTCCCGCGCCTACAGTGAATGTCACCTGCGTTCCGGGAACGAAGTTCGAACCTTCTAGCGTGAGATCGACATTCTGGCTTCCGGCGGCGATCTGGTTCGGAATCATGCGCAGAATCTGCATTGGGAGTCCACGGCTCGCTCCGGAGACGACGGTGAAGGTATTGGAGGCCGGAAGCCGGGTTTTTCCTCCGACAATGAGGACCACGCCACGGGCGCCGAGAGATGCATTCGGCGCGATGGCGACCTGCGCTTGAATCTGGTTGGAGTTTGTAACCGTGGTCGACTGCACGGTCAGGCCATTCGGTGGAGTGAACTGGACGGAAGCGGGGGCGGAGAAGTTAATTCCGTTGAAGGTAATCGCGACGGAGGTTCCCTGGGTGCCCTGCAGAGGCGTGAATTCGCGGAGAGCCGGCTGCGCAGAACCGCAGGCGCCGGCAGCCATTCCCGGAGGGCAATTTTGGGGTGCGGTGATGGTGAAAGAGGCGGCGGCCCGCAGGCTGTGGTCGGCGTCGATCAGAGTGACCTGACGGCTGCCGGGCTGAGCGGCGGCATCGATTTGCACCTGCGCCGAAATCTGCATGGGAGAAACGACTTGAAGTTTGGTTACCGTGATTCCCTGGTTCGGGGAAAACAGTAGGTTCATCGAGCGCGGGAGGAAATTCATCCCGCTGAAGTTGATTGTTACGGTCGAACCTGCAGGCGCTTGGGTAGGGACGAAACTGATCAGCGCAGGCGGTCTCGCCTGCGAATGTCCCAGCACGGAGAGCATGGCGCATAGCGCGAAGAGGGAAGCGAAACGCGAATTGATCCGGCGATGGTTCATCGATCGTTTCACGCCACGGGTCAGTTAGAAAGTATGTTTGTGGCCCCAGGTCGCTGTCCACAAGACGAGTAACTGAGTTGTTCGTTGGTCGAAAGCCATAATGGTGTTGCGATTCTGGTTGTAGTTTCCCTGGGCGGAGAAAATGCTGAATTTCAGCACGCCGGGTAATGTCCACGAAATCCTGCCGCCGTATTGGCCGGTGAGCGAATCACTGGTGAGCGTGCCGTTCGCGAGAATTGTGCGGCCTTTCGTTAGTGTAATCAGGGGAGAAACTTGGAGCGCGGGTTTCTTCCAGTTCAAGGCGGGTTGTACATAGACGGTAATGTTGCGTGTCGTGCCCACTGTCAAGCCATCCGCGGAAACCCAGTTTGCATTTACCTGGGAATTCAGCTGGAAAATTCCGCGCGTTACCAGGTTTGTGCCGAAATTGAGCGAGGAAGTAATCGTGCTTGCCTCGGGGAAAAGATTGTTGTGGTTCCAGTCGCGCGTGCCGCCTCCCGATATCGTGACCGTGCCAACCTGCCGGCTTAGGTTGAGATTGCCTGAAAGATCACGCTGGTCCTGCGCTCCGGCCTGGTCGGGAGGTTGGCCTTGCAGCGCTACCGGTGTCGTGCCGGTCTGGGTCAAAGACTCGCGTGCGTCAAAGACGAGATTTGTTTTCACTCCGAAGGCCTTGCTCCAGGACTCGTCAAAATTATGCAGGAACAACTCATCGCTCGTGGTGGGATGAACGTTATTTGCCAGGAATGTGTAGGTCAAGCCGAATGTACCCGCAGTTGTTGACTGGGTAATGGCTGAATCGACGCCGCGCAGATTCGGCTGGCTGGCCTGCGTCAGGCTGGGATTTGCCGGGTTGCCAAAATTCTCGCCTACGTCGCGATAGGAAACGTTGACGTTGGTTTTGCCGGTTTGTCCCGAGATGCCGGTGCGCCAGGCTCGTCCAAATTCGCGCTTCGAAGCTGGATCGGTGGTGTTGGCGTTGTCGCGACTGAAAGCATACTCAGAGGACCACAGCCATTTCGCATTGAGGTGAAGGTTCAGCAGCGCGCCGTATACGTCTCCGCTCGATTTAGGGGCAATCGGATTGGGCAAAACAATCGGATTTCCCTGCGAGTCGAAGCCGACTGTGGTGGGCGCTCCAATATCCTGAGCGCTTAGCCACATCAGCCGAAATTGGGCCCATTTCGGCAAGGGAGCTTCATAACTGGCTCCCATGAGTTGCTGGTGGAAATTGATGGCGGCTCCCCCGCCGAGTGCTTGATCGTTGGTGTTGGCAAAATATCCGAAGGTGCCCGCCGGCGTCTTAAGGGTAATTTCGGCTCCTTGCCGCGGGGTGGCGGCCGTTACAAATTGCGCGTTTGTGTAAAGGACGGGAGAGACGATGCCGAAACGCAGATTCGCGGCCCATTTACCCTTTTTGTAGCCGAGTTGCAGGACGTAGTCGTTTACTAATCCATGGCTTGTGCGCTGCGCTTCTGGATTCAAAATTGAATTCATCAATCCGCTTCCGTTTACTTCTACGTGCCACGGACCTTCGCTGTAGGTTGCGCGCTCTGAGATCGAAAAGGTGTTGGAGTCAGGAGGATTCGATCCAGAAGCCCATTGGGTATTCGAACTGATCTGTCCTTCTTCCGAGGGACGGATCTTCGCATTCTCTTTCGGCGCGGGGTGATGCGCGGCAGCGATTATCGCCGGGGTTGGAACTGCGGCCTTGATCGCAGGCGGTTGCTCCGCGTCCGTCCCTGGTTGCAGAGCGAGAGGCGACGGCACGCCCGTTGAAGGCGGGGTAGAGGCAGTGACGGTGAACTTCCAACTTGCGGCTTCGTTTCCGACGGTGAGATTCACGTTGTGATCGCCGCCTGTGAGGGGTAGAGGCGGGTTAAAGGTGACTTTTGACTCAGATAAGAGAGCTAGAGAAGTGATGTCCACATCGTCGACCATCAAACTGATGTCGGTTGGATTCACGGCGGACTGAAAGCTCACGGAAATCGTGGGTTGCACTTGGTTTGTACTGCTGTCTGGAGTGGGGGTGCGGGCTCCGATTTCGGAGGCAAGATCGGGCAGGAAGGGCAGAGATTTCGGAACTCCTAACGAAGCCAACTGCACCAGGCGGCGATCGCTATTCAGACTCGATTGCGGTGAAACCTCGGCCAGAAAGCTTTGCACCGGCCCTGACATGATCAATTGGCCGTTGGCGGCAATCGCATCCACCTGCCAGTAGTAAGTCGTCCCGGGAGTTAGACCTTTGTCCGCGGCTCGCAGATCCAGCTTTGGATCCGCGGTGAGATACTGGCGGATGATTTGCGTGGCCGCGAAATCACTGGTGATGGTCACGAAGTAAAAAGCGGACGATTGCGCGGGCTTCCACTCCAACAGCGTGTGGCCAGTTGCGCTCCGCCCTGGGACTGCTTGCGCCGCTGCCAGACTGCCGGCGGGAATGCGATAGAGTGCTCGCATTGGTAAGGGCTTCCGCGGCTCTCCCGTGGATTCGATGGCGCGCACGGTCCAGTAGAGTTGACCTTCCGGCAAGCTTCGCCAGAGTCGCAAGGACATCTCCCAACGATTGTCGACAACGTCGATCCAGTTTCGAATCGTCGACAGATACGGCTGAGTCGAAAAGCCAACTTGATATTTGGCCGCTCCGGGCACGGGCGACCACAGCAGACTTGGAGGATTCTCGGGCGGAAAAGCTGCGTTCGATTCCGGCAAAACGAGTTGTTCGAGTTTCCAATCACCCGGATTGACGACGACAATGATGGGACGCGTGGCGATCTGGTTGGGCTCGACCATCCGCAAATACAGGGTGTGCGCACCGAGATACCAGGTAGGCAGTGATTGGCGAGTGCGGATCGTTGTACTCTGACCACCGACAATCGAGGCGGCAAACTGCTCGACCACGTTGCCATCCCAAATCCACTGTCCGATCACGGTTCCGGTTCCGGAGCCCGCAAGAATCGCTTCTGCATTTAGATCCTGCCCCTGCGCGACTGTCGTTCCATCCCGAGGATGGGTCAGCGCCATATTCAAGACCGAGAGGGGAGCTCCGAGGGAATTCGATGACCGGAGCCATAGAGGCTGCGAAGTTCCGGGCCCTCCCGCAGGCGACCCGGCCGTGCTTGTCCCATCGATATTGAGAACATCGACTGCGCGCAGGCTGACAATTGCCGTAGGACTGGCGCTGAAGATCGCCGTCATGAGTCCTGAATTCACAACTGTGACGCTAAACACGGTCAGGTCGGTAGCGCGCGTGTGCCCATTGGAATCGCTTACTGCCCCGAGCGGCGGCGAAAGGATCACGGTCGCTCCCGGTCGAAAATTGGCTCCTATCAGTGTCATTCTCACGTGGTCGGCAGCCTGCTCTGTGAAATCAGGAGAAACGCTGATCAGAATTGGCAAAGGCGCGGTGCTCACCGTGAGCGGTAGTGCGTTGGAGGTGAGTCCACCGCCGACCGCGAAAGGGTTGAATACCGTGACGAGAAGGGTGCCAGGGGTGGCAATATCGGAAGCGAAAATCGTGGCTGTCAACTGCAGCGAACTTCTGTAGATGGTGGGCCGGTTGCCGCCATTGATCTGGACGACGGAGTTGGTGAGAAATCCGCTGCCAGTCACAGTCAAATTGAAAGTGGCGCCTCCGGCGACGACGCTCGGCGGACTGATGCCGGTAATAGAGGGAGTTGCTTGGGCGCTCGCGGCCGGGAGCAGAGTCGTGGAGACGGCGAGCACGACGAAGAGTAAGATTCCGGCTCGACGATATGGTCGACATTTCATCGAGGAACCGATTGAGGCAAACATAAGTCAATACGGGTTGAGCAGATAAGAAATTTGATTCCAACGGATTTTTCGATGAGAGCACAATGAATTGGGGTCTCGGAAGAACGAATGTGACGGTGACATGCCCTTAGTCACTTGTGCAGAAAGGGAGACGTCCAGTCGGTCGTCCTTATCGGTCGGAGGAGCGGGCGAGTCAGGACAGAAACCTGAGGAATCGCGTCCGATCGTTGCTTGACCCACAAGGGGGAACGATAATCGACTAAATGCAAAACGAGTGGCAACGGAGAATCGCGAGGGCAGAAAAGTTAGGCGCCGAATGTGCCTTTGTTTCGGAGATTCTCGGCTTTTATTCGGCTATTCTGCGCTTTCAAGAGAGATTTTACGCGGAGGTTGAACCGTCCATTGTCCCGGATAACGGAGAGTCGGAAGATGGCGGGCCTTTTATGCGACCGCTTCCTACGTCGCTCCCGAAGCGATTTGGTGAACTCCTCTCAGTTGCAGTACGGAGCGGTCCGGAGTCTTTGCGAAGGTCCGCGCGGGAACTGGGAGACGGCGGAGAAGTGTCGCATCTCCGTTTGTTGAGAAGTTTCTGGCAAGGGGACGGGACGATGTCGCCAGCGACGGGTTCTGACGATTTCTTTGCGCGGTCGTTTCTCCAACCTTACGCGGCGGCGCTTCGTGTGCGTTCTAATTTGCGTTGGACGGGGCCAGCACCGTTTGCCTGTCCGTTTTGCAAACGCAAGCCAAGTGTCGGAGTTTTGCGGCCGATGGGAGATGGCGGATTGCGGTCGCTGGTCTGTTCGCTTTGTCTGGCGGAGTGGGAGTTCCGGCGGATCGTCTGTCCGGGGTGCGGGGAGGAGGATCCCAGGAAGTTGCCGGTGTATACAGCGGAAGAACTGAAACACGTGCGAGCGGAAGCGTGCGAGAGTTGCCGCACTTATATCAAGACGGTTGACATGACGACTGGCGGATTGGCCGAACCGCTGGTGGATGAGATGGCTTCGATCCCACTCGACGTCTGGGTCCAGGAGCAGGGCTATGTAAAGCTCCAACGCAACGTCCTTCAGTTATGAGCTCACTGCATCGAGTCCTGCGGATACGTCATTGATGAGAGGTTATCTCTTCTGAAGATCCGGCCGGCAAATCAATGTATCACCGAGCGCCAGCGTGCATTTTTTGAGCTCCAGTTGGGGTGTCGATTGCGAAACTCAAAGACTTTTTGCTGTTTCTTAGCCATACAGCGGCTCGGTTTTCCGCTTCCGCCAGTTGCTCGGGAGACATCGCCGAGCGAGCGATCTTTTTGCCTTCCTCGATTCTTTCCTTGAGCGGCACAGCTGTTTTCTCCGCAAGCAAGTACCACATGTACGCGGAAACTGACGCCGCCTGAAAGCCAGGGAGCTCGTCATCCAGTTCGCTGTTAATGTCCTTGATCTTAGAAAAATGCTCCGCCATCTGAAGCTGCGCCGAGGGATCCCCCGCCTCCGCCGCTTCGACGATCGCGGCAAAGGCTTTTGCTTCTCCATCGGTCGTCGAAGTAATAGATGGTGGTTGGTTCATAGTCAGATAAAGCAATTCCGTGCGACTGGAAACGCCTAATTTGTCGAAGATGCGGAACAAATAGTTCTTGACGGTGTGGGGGCTGAGTGCGAGAGCTTCTGCAATTTCGCGGTTCGACAAGCCTCCGGCCACGTGCTGAATCACCTGGCGCTCGCGAGCAGACAGTAGTTCGATTCCTTTGTGATTGGTGGTACGAACCAGAGGCGAAGCAGCTAATGCCTCCAGCGCGTGGTCGAGATCAACGCTCCGGGCCCAGATCTGGCCTTCGTGCACGCTACGAATGCATTTGCAGAGCATTTCGATTCGCTCTTGCTTAGAGAAGATGCCGCGGGCGCCCGCACGAAAGCATTCCAATACCTCTTCGGGCTTGGAGCTGTCGAGCAGGATGACGCCCTTGATTTGAGGCCTGAGAATGCGCATCTCGCGCAGGACCTGGGTGCCATGCCCGGGCTGGTCGTCCAGATTGTGACTGATGACGGCAACGTCGATCGGCACGCGATTGACCGCGGCCAGGAGCTCTTCCGAGTTCGATGCCGCGGCCACGACCTGCAGTCCCCGATCGTTGCGGAGAGCGTCGGCCAAGAGTTGAGTATGGATGCGCGTGCCGTCGGCAACCACAATACTGACAAAATCCGAGTCCACTTCCTCGTGCGATGGCATCGAGGCCTCCTGATATTAGGTACGTGGCAATACGAACCGGATGGGGGACGTGAACTTACTCCGTTCGCTGAAGACACTGGTCGGCGGTGTGGGGAAGGTGAGTTGCAGTCAGAGCCGGCCAGAGTCTCTTCCTACCAAAAAACTTAACTCTCTACAGCGAAGAATGTAGCATTAAATGGATGGCTGGGCAAGCAAACAAGCTGCAACCTATGCAAGAAACTGCAATCCTTTCATGGCACTGTAAAAGTTCGTAATCGTTGCACGAGGCTGCATGGCTGTTGGTTCGATGAGAATTTCAACTTCACTGCATCTTGTTTTACGATTCTAACGATTAAGTGCTTTTGATGCAGCAAGCTAACGCTCACGGCTGAAGCGTTCACAGAAATAAAACCCCGCCTTCTTTGGCTGACGAAATGCCTCATACCACCGCCGTGCCAAGGAAGAAGATCTCCAAGACGTACACCTTCGTAATGAGATAAATGACCCTTGACCGGATAGAGTCAAACCGTCCTAAGAACTCCTACCACTTGCACGGTCTTGCAAGGGAGGCTAAGTTCAGACAGCTAGAACTTCCCCCCTACTTTTTCCTGGTTTTTTCTCCCCCGTTTTGACGTGTAGGTGTGTCTTCGTGTGTGGAACAGGCGGACCCAGACCGATGGGACCCAGAGGGCGAAGCTATGAGTACCTCAAACCCAAACTACGAAATGAGCGAACGGCCGACCGGGTTCGTCTCGGCTAGCGGACTGCGCTGGTACGCGCTGCATACGAGAGCACGTCACGAAAAAGCGATCGAACGGCGTTTGCGCGACCGGGGTTTTGAGACTTTTGTACCGACGACGATGGAAATCCACCGCTGGAGTGACCGCAAGAAGAAAGTAGAAGTGCCGCTGTTCAGTTGCTACGTGTTCATCCGCTCAGCTCTGAGCGAACAGGACCGGACTCATGTTTATCAGATTGAAAGCGTACACGGATTCGTGGGGACTCGGGGCTCAAGCCTGCCGATTCCCGACGAGCAGATCGAAAGCATCCAGAAGGTCCTGACTCAGGCGGCGCCGTGGCGTGCCTATCCATTTTTGAAAGTTGGACAACGGGTTCGGGTGCGGGGCGGAGCGATGGATGGAGTGGAAGGCGTATTCCTGTCGGAAAATGGGGACCATAGCCTGATCATTTCCGTGGATGCGATTCAGCGGTCGATGGCGGTACGGATCGACGGATACAGCGTCGAGCCCATATAGAACTTTCCCACCACCTTTCCCTACGTAATGTTTTCAGCGCAGCTAACCTACCTTAGTCACCACCGGGCCCTCTAAAAATGTATCAACCAGAAATCGAGCGAATCAGCGAAGAGTTGTACTTCATTGCGGCGAGTCCGGCCACGCGTCGGCTGCGCACGCAAGCTGGACTGCTTTCCCAGTCTGACGTTCCCGTGTTGATCACCGGCGAAGCGGGTAGCGGGAAGACAACCGCGGCGCAGCTCATCCATTCGCTATCGATCCGCTCGAGTTTCCCCTTCTTGCGCGTCAAGTGTGCAGTGCTCACTTCGGATTTGCTGGAGAACGAACTGTTTGGGTACGAACACTCGTCCGCGAATGGCAAGCCCGAGTCAACGCCTGGCAAGTTTGAACAGTGTGCTAAGGGAACGATTTTGTTGGATGAGTTCGACGCTATGCCCGACGCCGTGCAAAGGCGCCTCCTCAAGATGCTGGAGACAGGGGAGTTCGTACGGTGTGGAGGCCAGACTCCGATTCGAGCGGATGTGCGCATCATTGCCGCAACGTCCGGCGATCTGGAATGGGCGGCGTCAGAAAAAAGAATTCAAGAAGAGCTGTTCTACCGCTTAAGCGTTTTCGAATTGCGGGTGCCACCATTGCGCGACCGGCAGGAGGAGATTCCGCTGCTGATGGGGCACTTGATGAACCGCTTGACCCGGCGCTATGGTGTTCCGGCGCCGCGTTTCTCGAGCGTATTGCTGGATGCGTGTCAACACCACGTCTGGCCGGGCAACTTGCGCGAATTGGAGAATTTTGCCAAGCGATTTCTGGCTCATGGTGATGAGGCTGCGGCGCTCCGGGAATTACATTCTCATCCCGACTCCGGCGTACAGAAGGGAGAAAATGGGAATGGAAACGGGCACACAAGAAATGTCGCACACGGCTCAAACGGGCATGCTGCGGAAGAGCACTCGTCTCTTAAACTCTTGGTCAGAAACGCAAAAGGCGAGACGGAACGCGGTGCCATCGCCCAGGCACTCGAGCAGACAAACTGGAACCGCAAAGCTGCCGCACGGTTGCTGAATGTCAGCTACCGTGCTTTGCTCTATAAAATTCAGGAATACCATCTCTCGCCGCCAGCCCATTCGGCACGATTGTTTGCGGCCGATGCGATGCGGGAAGCGAAGTAGGGACGGCAACAATGATGGAAAATAACGGAGTGCGAATCAGTTCGTACCGTCGAGCGGTACTGACCGTGATTTTCACGGCGATGATGTCTATTTCCCTAGAAACTGTTGCGCAGACCGCTCCTGCATCTCAGGCAACGGGGGTGGTTGCTCCGCCACCGCCGGCGGGTAACCCCGATAATGGGAAATTGCATTCCGATGATTCCTACGTGATTGGCGCGAATGACGTTCTAACCGTCAACGTGTGGAAAGAACCGGACGTATCACGATCCGTTCCCGTGCGTTCCGATGGGAAGATCTCTCTGCCGCTGGTCGGGGAGTTGCAGGCTGGTGGGCAGACACCGCAACAACTTGAGCAGGAGATCACCAAACGACTGCGGAACTACATTTCTGAGCCGGAAGTCACCGTAATTGTTACCGATAGCAAAAGTCAGAAGGTGAATATCCTGGGCATGGTCGCCCGTCCGGGTGCCTACCTGCTGACCAGCGCGACGACGGTGCTAGATGCGGTTGCGATGGCCGGCGGTTTCAAGGATTTTGCGAAGCAGAAGTCGATGTATGTTTTGCGGCCGGCTCCGGACGGAACGCAGAAGAGAATTCCGTTCAACTACAAAGACGTAATCAAAGGGAAGAACCCCGAACAAAATATCCGACTGCAAGCCGGCGACACGGTAGTGATCCCGTAATTGCAGAATCACGGGTTGAAGATGAGCTTTTGGCGTTGTTTGATTGTCGTTGGTGTGGTGGCCGGACTCGCAGTCTTCGGGGCAGCTCAGAACTCGCCTTCGCCAAGTCCAGACCAGACTGAAACGCCAGACACAGGCAGAACGGCACCCGCAGCACCACTTTCTGCATTCGCGGGAATAGAAGGCGATACGGGTTCCGGCGACACGGCGAGCAGTCTGCCGCAGATACCGGCACTCTTGGGCGGGATCGGCATATCTTCCGCGTCGCTTTCGGAAATGGAACGATCGAATTATCTACGGGGCGGAATTAACGTGGGCGCCGCGTACGACGACAATCCGCTGCTGCTATCGAACGGAACGGAGAGCAACACGAGCGAATCGATCTTTCCGAACATTAAGATTGATGAGACTTCATCGAGAATGCGATGGACGCTGGGATACGCGGGGGGCCTCACGGTGAATCAAAAGTTCACAGCCCAGAACCAGGGATCGCACAATCTGAATTTCGATTCGCAATATCGATTGAGCCCGCATTGGAATCTGCATGTGGCCGAAAACTTCTCCGCAACGACGGGGCTTTTCGATGCAGGGAACGGCGGAGACTTGTTGGGCGGCGCTGGGGGGCCGAACGCCAGTCTGATTACGCCGCTAGCGAACCAGAAGTCCGACAAGACCACGGTCGAGATCAACTATCACTTTGCCCTGAACGATCTTGTTGGCGCGAGTGGATCGTTCTACGATTCGAACTTCAGTGAAGTCGCAGGGCAGGCGCAGTTGGCCAATACTCAAACGGCGACCGGATCCGCTTTCTGGTTGCATCAGCTTTTTCATGGCGATTGGGCCGGCGCCACGTACCGCTTTGAACGCATTACGTTCGACCCAAATGGCGAAACACGAGTGCACAGTGTCTATGCGATCGATACGCTAAATTTCTCCAATCGCCTTTCGCTGACCGGTTTCGTTGGCCCGCAGTATGCGGAAAATCAAGGCTTTACGGCTGGCGGGTCAACCTTTTCGCAGACGAACAACTGGTCGGTCGGGGGAGGGGCGGAGTTCGGTTGGAATACCCAAAATACCGGCGCGTCGGCGGGTTACTCCCGCATGATCAGCGACGGCGGTGGAATTCTGGGCGCCGTACTCTTACAGGCGGTCCACGGTACCTTTCGACGCCAACTGACACGTTCCTGGTCCGGGTCTGTCACTGCTCAACACGGAACAAATCAATCCCTGACCGTGCCCTTCCAGACGAGCGCAACCTCAATCAACCTGACTTCGGTGGGCGTGACACTTGATCGTAACGTTGGAAAAAGCGTTGGACTGAGAATGGGCTACACGCATGACTTCCAGCAGCAGTTCGGAGTGCCGGGCTCAAGTCCGATGAGTCCCACCCAAACGCTCGACGCAAACCGAAATCGACTGTTTGTGACCCTGTCCTATCAGTGGGCCAAACCTTTAGGAATGTAGGCATGGACGAAGACTTAGAACAAGCTGGATCGCTACCCGAGTTGTCCGAGATCAAGGGAATCGTGCGCCGCCGGCGCTGGCAGTTTCTGATTCCTTTCTTTTTCGGCTGGGTTCTGGTTTGGGGAGCGAGCTGGCTGATTCCGTCGACTTACCGGTCGGGCACTCTTATTTTGGTCGAACAGCCTTCCGTGCCCGAGAAATACGTGGAGTCGAACATCGATAGCGACATTCAGCGTCAGCTGGATAGCATCACGCAGCAGATCTTGAGCCGTACCCGGTTGCTGCACATCATCGACAGTTTGGGTCTCTATAGCGCCGAGCGAAAGCGTAAAAGTCCCGACGATCTGGTCGAGTCGATGCGCAAGGATATCGAGATCGAACTGACGCACAGCGACGATAAGAAGCTATCTTCTTTCAATATTTACTATGCCAGCCGGGATCCGAAGATGGCGCAGGCGGCGACGGCCGAGTTGGCTAATTTGTTCATCACGGAAAATCTGGAACAGCGGCAGGAACGTTCGGAAAACACAACCAAGTTCCTCGAGGATCAGCTGACCCAAGCGCGGGCAAATCTTGCGGCGCAGGAAGCGAAATTGCGTGAATTCAAGGATCAGCATCTGGGCGAGTTGCCGACTCAGACGCAGAGCAATCTACAGATACTGACTGGCCTGCAGAACCAGTTGCAGGCCAATCAGGACTCGTTAAACCGGGCGAAGCAGCAGAATGCCTATCTGGAATCCTTGACCAACCAATATCGTTCCTTGGGACAGAGTTCCAAGTCCGGCGAGGCCGCGGGGCCGTCGGGGTTGGCTGCGGTCGACAAGCAGTTGGACTTGCTGAAGGCTCAACTGGCCGATCTCACTTCGCACTACACCGACAATTATCCCGATGTGCGGAAAACGAAGGAACAGATCGCGCGGACCGAGAAGATACGGGAAAAAATCGTCGCTGACATGAGCAATCCGGCGACGAACGTCCCCACGACTTCGAACAACCCTTCGCCGCTCGATGCGAAAACCGGACCGATGTTCGAAATGGAAAGTCAGCTCAAGGCGAATCGACTCGAGATTGCGAATCGCGAGGCAGAAATAAAAGACGAGCAGAACAAGATTAATCAATACCAGGCCCGGCTCAACATGGCGCCGGTCATGGAACAACAATTCGCTGACATTAACCGCGATTACGATCAATCCAAAACGGACTACGAATCTCTGCTGGCGAAGAAGAACCAGTCGGAAATGTCGACCGATCTCGAAAAGACGCAGCAAGGTGAGCGCTTTCGCATGCTGGATCCTCCGAACCTTCCCGCCAAGCCTTATAAGCCGAATCGGCTGATGTTGTGCGGTGCAGGACTGGCATTCGGCTTAGTGCTCGGGGGAGGGTTCGCATTCGCCAAGGAAAGACTGACAGGCAAGATCTACAGCGAGCGCGAGATCAAAAAACTGCTTCCGTTCGATGTCATTGGGGAGATCCCTCCCATTGAGAGTCTGGAAGAACAGATCGCTCGCGGACGGGGTGCTTGGATGGCGGGGGCTGCCGCAGTCGTAATTGTCGGATGTATTCTATTAGGATCCGCTGTAACGTATCTGTACGGCTAATCACTCGCTAAAAATCATGTACAAAAGCTTTTACAACCTGCAGCGGAACCCATTCGAGATCACGCCTGACCCGTCGTTCTTGTTCCCGACGACGCGCCATAACGAGGCGCTTGCCTCGTTGTATTACGGGGTGACGTCACACCGTGGGTTCGTTGTTTTGACGGGCGAAGTGGGGACCGGAAAAACGCTGATCCTGCGTTCGTTGCTCGGCTTATTGCAGCGCAGAGATGTCGCCTTCGCTCTGATCTTCAATCCGACGTTATCGCCGCTGGAGTTCGTGCGCTACATCGCCGGTGATTTTGGATTACCGGTCGCGGGCAAAGCGAAAGACGAACTGATCCACGTTCTAAACAGTTTTCTCTTGCAGCGCCATCAAAAGGGACTTACGACGATTCTGGTGGTGGATGAGGCGCATCACCTGTCGCACGAGATACTGGAAGAGATCCGTTTGTTGACTAACCTGGAGACATCGCAACAGAAGTTGCTGCAGATCGTCCTCGCGGGACAGCCGGAGCTCGATCTGAAACTCGATTCGCACGATCTCAGACAGCTGAAACAGCGGATTGCGTTGCGTTGTCATCTCGATCCGCTGACGTCGCATGAAACGAAAGAGTACATAAACCGGCGGTTGAAGATCGCGGGTGCGGTTGGAGCCAACCAGATTTTCTCGATGCCCGCGGTTGAGGCGGTGTTTCGACACTCGCGTGGAATCCCGCGTTTGATCAATACGATCAGCGAAAACGCCTTGCTGGCGGGCTATGCGAAACACGCGTCCACGGTGACTTCGGAGATTATCGACAATGTCGCGCGGGATTTAAGACTGGGCGTGACAGTTGTAGATGCGAAAAGCCCGGTCGCACCCAAGCTGTCCGTTGAAGAGGAACAAAGAGAGCTTTTGCAGGCGGTTAAGACGCTTCTAGACGTTCGCGATCGTATGCACGAGGCTGAGACCAAGCGGCGACTACAGTAGGCATCGTTTTTCTATCCCATGAGCTATATCTACGAAGCGTTGCAGCGAGCGGAGCAAGAACGATCGGGCGGCAGTTCGCCTAAAGACGCCGATTCGGTGGCTGATCTACTAGCGGGCGTGGAACAGGAAATCGAACGCAAGCAGGCTGTCTCCGAATTACCGGCCTCGTTGCCAGCGCAAATTCAAGAGGCACAAGTTCGGGCGGAGGGATCTTTTAAGCCGACCAAATCTCTGTTACCAGCGCCGGCATCGGATTCGAGGCTGATCTGTCTGACGGACCAGGGCGGCCTGGCGGCGGAAAAGTTTCGCGTGCTGGGATTGAAACTGCGACACTTGCGCGAAAAACGCAAGCTGAAGCGAATTGTCGTTACCAGTAGCATCCCCGAAGAAGGCAAGAGTCTAATCGCCGCAAACCTTGCCTTTAACCAGTCACGCAGCAAGATTCTCAACACGGTACTGATGGACGGCGACCTCCGGCGGCCGGAACTGGGAAGGCGTCTTGGGTTTAACCGCAACCTGCCGGGTCTCAGCGAGGTTCTTCGCGGCGAGCTGAAGTTGGAAGACGTTGTTTACAAGCTGGAAGGCTCGGGCCTCTGGTTTCTTCCAGCCGGCGTCACACCAGAAAATCCGATCGAGGTCATGCAATCCGGCAGATTGCAGCAAATTCTCGAGCAACTCGAAACGTTTTTCGATTGGATTATCATCGACACGCCTCCTGTGCTTCCGCTGGCCGATACTCCGCTCTGGATGAAGCTGGCTGACGGGGTGTTGCTGGTGACTCGCGAAGGCGTATGCGAAAAAAAGCAACTGGAGCGAACAGTAGAAGTTCTGGATCCATCTTTGATGTTGGGCGTGATAGTAAATAGCTGCGACAGTAACGAGCAGAAATACTATTACTCGCGCTACGGCCAAGTGGCTAACGGTGAAGGCCTACCTCTAAGTGAAACTGAATCCTAGTATTTAACTCCGAATTTTCCCCGGCAAATCGAATTTCCCCCGCCAACTCAATTTGTTAGCGCGCTGCGGAGCTCATATGCTACCGCGGCCACGCGAGGAGATGCATCCGTGTCGTCCACATCAGCCAAACCACGATCTGCAAGCCGGTTATCCCAATCGCAGAACGGGTCCGACCCTAAAGAAGTCCTCACGGAAGAAATCTTTTGCCGCATGATTTCGATGGAGCGGAAGCGGAGCGAACGTACACAGCGTCCTTTTGTCCTCTTGTTGATGGATACCGGACGTCCGACACCGACGGAAAAGAACGGCCGCATCCTGCTCGACATCCTCTCTGCGTTGCAGGCCGCGACGCGCGAGACGGATGTCATGGGTTGGTATGAGAAAAATACCGCCGTCGGTGTGATGTTTACCGAGATCACGCTGGAAAATAATCTGATTCTGAGTACGATTCTCGGCCGCATTAGTGATGTGCTCCGCGGCCGGCTTACGAGCGAACAGTTCAGCCAGATCAAGTTCTCCTTCCATCTCTTTCCGGAAGAGTGGGACCCAAATACTCCGGATCGCCAGAGCAATCCAACGCTCTATCCGGATCTCCACAGGCGCAATGGAGAAAACCGTACCGGCCGAGTACTGAAACGAGGGATGGACCTGATCGGCAGTTTGCTGCTCTTGATCACACTCTCTCCGGTTTTTCTGGCGATTGCAGCAGCAATCAAGTTGACCTCGCGGGGCCCGATTCTTTTCCGGCAGCAGCGTATCGGAGAGCACGGCACTGCCTTTACTTTCCTCAAGTTTCGATCCATGTATGTGAACAACGATGCCAGTCAGCACAAGGAATACGTTCGCCAACTGATTGCTGGCCAGGCCGCAAAGCACACGAACGAGGCAGGCGAAGGAATCTTCAAGCTCACGAACGATCCGCGGATTACTCCGGTGGGAAACTTCCTCCGACGAACGAGCCTTGATGAGTTGCCGCAGTTCCTCAATGTGCTACGAGGGGATATGTCGCTCGTCGGACCACGCCCACCCGTGCCTTACGAGGTTGAGGCGTACGCCACATGGCATCGGCGACGCTTGCTCGAAGCGAAGCCCGGTATTACCGGACTCTGGCAAGTGGAAGGACGTAGCCGCGTCGGTTTCGATGACATGGTGCGTCTCGATCTTCGCTACGCACGCAATTGTTCTCCCTGGCTTGATCTAAAAATTCTGGTTCAAACTCCCAAAGCAGTGATCGCAGGAAACGGCGCCTGCTGACTCCGATCATCCTCGCAAAATCTATTTAACCTATTTTTTTTCTCATCCCGATCGAATCTTCCTGGAAAATGATCCCCCGTCATTTTCCGATTTGATCCAGCCGCCATCAGGTGAATTCTCATGCTTAAATTTGGAGTAATAGGTTACGGATATTGGGGGCCGAATATCGTTCGAAATCTGCGGTCCCTGGAAGGTTGCCAGGTCGTTGGTGTCTGCGATCAGACGCCGGCCGCCCGGAAGCGCATTGCCGCTGCAAACCCGGACACACCGGTCTTCAGCGACTGCAACGAGTTGATCCAGTCGCCCGATGTTGATGCCATCGCAGTGATCACTCCCGTCTGGACGCACTATGAACTGACCAAAGCGGCGCTCGAAAACGGCAAACATGTGTTTGTGGAAAAGCCGTTCACGAGTACTGTGGCTCAGGCGGAAGAACTGATCAATCTTGCGGCACAAAAGAATCTGACGATCATGGTGGACCATACGTTCCTGTTCACCGGAGCGGTCCGCAAGATTCAGAAGTTGCTGAAAGAAGGAACGCTCGGCAAGCTGTACTACTACGACTCGACCCGCGTGAATCTCGGGCTCTTTCAGCACGATTGCAACGTGATCTGGGATCTTGCGCCGCACGACCTATCGATCATGAATCACCTGCTGCACAAGGATGCCGAGGCGATTTCGGCTACTGGTCAGGCACATCTCAACAGCCACGAAGATATCGCCTTCATTACGGCTTACTATCCGGACAAGATGATCGCGCACGTCAACGTGAACTGGATTTCGCCAGTCAAAGTGCGGACCACTCTGATTGGTGGCGAAAAAAAGATGCTGGTCTGGAATGACCTCGAAGCCGATGAAAAGTTGAAAATCTACGACAAGGGTGTCGACGTCAAGAGCCAGGAGGGTGTGTACAACCTGCTGGTCAGTTATCGCTCAGGCGACATGTGGGCACCCCAAGTCGAACAGGTCGAAGCGCTCAAACTCGAACTGGGATACTTCGTCGAATGCATCAAGAAAAGCGAAACTCCTTTCAATGATGGCTGCGCTGGATTGAAGGTGGTGCGCATGTTGGAAGCTGCCAGTAAATCACTCGCCAAACGCGGCGAACTTGTCTATCTCTGATCCGGACACCCATCGTTCGCCGCCCTGGCTAAGACTCTAGAAATTAGGTATCGCTCTTGAAACCCACCGCTCTCATTGTCACCACAACAAACTGGGTGCCCACCGCCCGGTTGGCGGTAGCCTTGGCGAATGCCGGGTTCAAGATCGAGGTGGTTTGCCCTTCGGGGCATCCGGTTCATGAAACGCGGGTCGCTGGCCGAGTCTACGCCTACCGCGGCTTGGCTCCGTTGCAATGCCTGGCGACAGCGATCCGGAGCGGCAAGCCCAACGTCGTAGTGCCGGGAGATGATCTTGCGACCCAACAATTGCATCGGCTTTACGCCGAAAGAACAGAGTATTCGGCGGAGCCTGCGAATCTGGCCGCACTTGTCGAACGTTCACTCGGATTGCCGACCTCGTTCCCAATCGTTGAGTCACGAGCGGCGTTCATGGATTTCGCAAGAGAGCAGGGAATTCGTGTACCCACAACGGAGACGGTCTGTTCAGCGGGTCAGCTACCGGCAACTCTGATTCATGTCGGTTTTCCAATCGTTCTTAAGGCGGATGGCACTTCGGGTGGCTTAGGCGTCCGGATGGCGCGAACGTCAACGGAAGCGCAGTCCGCCTTTCAAAAGCTGCAAGCGCCTCCTCTTTTGGCGAGGGCCATAAAGAGAACGCTGGTGGACCACGACACTACTCTGCTCTCGGCTGCTTTCTTGCGACGGCGTCCAGAGGTCAGCGCGCAGGCCTTTATCGCGGGACACGAGGCAACGAGTACGGTCGTTTGCTGGAAGGGAAGTGTTCTGGCGAGTTTGCATTTCGAAGTTCTCCGCAAAGGTGATGCTGCTGGTCACGCGACGGTCGTACGGTTGATTGACCACCCCGAAATCGAGAGCGCCTCGGAAAAGGTTGTTCGCCGGCTGGGGCTCTCCGGAGTGTGCGGCTTCGATTTCATGCTCGAGGCGAATTCGGGACATGCTTATCTAATCGAAATCAATCCTAGAGCGACGCAGGTCGGTCATCTTACGCTCGGACCGGGGCGGGATCTTCCAGCGGCGCTATTTGCGGCAGTCTCTGGAAGCCCGATTCGACTGGCGGCGCCTGTTACGGACAACGAAACCATCGCGCTCTTCCCGCATGAGTGGGCACGAGATCCGCAAAGCGAATTCTTACGAACCGGCTATCACGATGTTCCCTGGGAGACACCTGAACTCGTGCATGCCTGCATGCGCCGCAGCAAGAGGGAGACAGTGTGGTACTCCCGCGGTGAGTCGGTTCGGCAACCTGCCAGACACAAGCACCCAGAGGAAGCTCTCGCTAAGAGCGCCTCAACTGTCCCGCTCGATTGCGGAACGGATTAATTGGAAATGCTGAAGCGATCAAACTGCAAGATATCAGCGAAATCCTATGGAAACCTATAACTGCATTGCACCGGACGTAAAGCTCGGGGAAGGCGTAAAGCTTTCGAAATTCATCAACCTCTATGGATGCGAGATTGGCGACGAAACGAAAATCGGAGCCTTTGTCGAAATCCAGAAGAACGCAACGGTTGGCAAACGCTGCAAGATATCCAGTCACACATTCATTTGCGAGGGCGTTTCGATTGAGGACAACGTCTTCATCGGACACGGTGTGATGTTTATCAACGATCTGTATCCGCGGGCAACGACGGCCGATGGCGGCTTACAGACCGAGGCCGACTGGCATGTAGAGCGAACGGTAGTGAGCAAAGGAGCGTCGATCGGTTCAGGCGCTACGATTCTGGCCAATACCTGCATTGGAGAAAATGCCATCGTGGGTGCGGGCGCAGTTGTCACTAAGAACGTTCCAGCTAATACGATCGTGGCTGGCAATCCAGCCCGAATTCTTCGCAAAATTGAAACGGAGGTCGCGCAGTGAGTGATTCGCCTAATATCCCTTTTCTTGATCTGGTAACACCGCACGTGGAGCTCGAAAAAGAGCTAACCGCAGTTTTCCAGCAAGTCATTCGCTCCGCCGGATTCATTGGCGGCCCGATGGTAGAAAATTTCGAGAAGGAATTTGCCCAGTTTTGCCACACCGAGCGGTCGGTCGCCGTCAATAGCGGCACGGACGCACTGAGGTTTGCCCTCATGGCAGCCGGTGTGAAAACAGGCGACGTGGTTGTAACGGTCCCACACACTTTTATCGCGACTACCGAAGCCATCTCGCAGGCGGGAGCGTTGCCGGAGTTCGTCGACATCGACGAGCGCACCTACAATATGGATCCCGAGAAACTACGCGTCTATCTGGAAACGCAGTGCACGGTTTCAGAAGAAGGGAAGTTGATCAGCAAGAGAAGTCGGCGTCCCGTAACCGCGATCGTTCCAGTCCACCTCTACGGACAGATGGCGGACATGGATGCAATTCTTGAATTGGCAAACCAGTACCAACTAGTCGTGGTCGAAGACGCGTGTCAGGCGCATGGAGCCGAATACTTTTCGCGGAAACAGAATCGGTGGTATCGAGCAGGCTCGATGGGCCGGGCGGGCGCGTTCAGCTTTTATCCCGGGAAGAATCTGGGAGCCTGTGGTGAGGGGGGAGCGATTACCACGAACGACTCAAAGCTGGCTGACACCTGCAAGATGATTCGCGATCACGGCCAGGCGAAAAAGTATTACCACGATATCGAGGGATACAACGGCCGTCTGGACTCGATCCAGACCGGAATTCTGAGCGTGAAATTGAAACATCTCGACGGGTGGAACGAAAAGCGGCGGGAAAAGGCCGCAGAATACAACCGCCTGCTCGCGAAGGCCGATGCGGGAGTTGGCACGCCTCATGAGCCTTCATGGTCCCGCGCTGTCTATCATCTGTACGTAGTGCGAACTGAAGACAGGGAAGGCCTGATGGCGCACCTTGGCAGTGTCGGTATCGGAAGCGGCATCCATTACCCGATTCCTCTACACCGCCAAAAAGCTTACAGTGCGCTTGGCTACAAAGCTGGAGACTTTCCAGTCTGCGAAACGATCGCCGGCGAGATTGTATCGTTGCCGATGTACCCACAGCTGACCGCGGCGCAACAGTCGCGTGTCGTCGAGGAGGTCGCGGCCTTCAACGCAAAATTCAATCGCAAGCGGGTCGAGGCCGAGAGTACGGCATTGGCGGCGGCCGACCAGTCCGCGTAGCCAATTTTTATGCCAATTTCTTTAAATTCAAGATGAGGAACAACTCAAGATGAAGCTCTCCGTTATTGGTGCGGGTTATGTCGGTCTGACGACGGCGGCTTGCCTGGCGCAAGTCGGTCACGACGTGTTCTGCAGTGAAAGTGATGCTGAAAAACTCTCCAAGTTGCAGAACGGGGTGATGCCGCTTTTTGAGCCGCATCTCGAGGACGTTATCGAGACCGTTCGTAAAAGTGGCCGCCTGCGCTTCGGTTCCACCGAAGATGCGATAGTCTTCGGAGACGCGATCTTCATTTGCGTGGGAACCCCGCCTTTGCCGAATGGTGACGCCGACCTGTCTGCCATTGAAGGCGTCGCTCGTACGATCGCCAAGCGAGCGACAGGGTATCGGCTGATCATCGAGAAGAGCACTGTTCCCGTTCAGACCGGCGCGCAGTTGCGCAAGCATCTGTCAGTCCACAGCACAAACGGACTGAGTTACGATGTTGCTTCCAATCCGGAATTTCTTCGGAGAAGGAACATCAGTCGAGGATTTCCTGCACCCGGACCGAATCGTCATCGGAACGGACTCGACGCGTGCTGCAGATCTTCTGCGCGAAATCTACGAGCCGATCATCCAACAGAAATTCTCTTGCCCCATCCATTCCGCTTGCCCGAAACGCAAGGATCCAATCTTCCTGGCTACGGATACGAATTCGGCCGAACTGATCAAGCACGCCTCGAATTCTTTCCTGGCGATGAAGATTTCCTTCATCAACATGGTGGCGAATCTGTGCGAGGTGGTCGGAGCGGACGTGACCAAGGTTGCCCACGGTATGGGCTTGGATCCGCGAATCGGTCCTGCTTTCCTGAATCCAGGAATCGGATTTGGCGGGTTCTGCTTTCCGAAGGACGTACAGGCGTTCATCAGGATCGCGGAGAAGTCCGGCTGCGATTTCTCCTTGCTAAAAGAGGTGGAGAAGATTAACCAGGGTCGAGTGGAGCGTTTCGTAGAGCAGGTGCGAAACGAAATGTGGGTGTTGCGGGGAAAGAAAATTGCGGTGTGGGGCCTGGCGTTTAAGCCGAACACTGATGATATTCGCTTCGCACCCGCCCTTTCGATCATCCGCCGCCTGGTGGCAGAGGGCGCGCAAATCCAGGCGTATGACCCGGAAGCCATGGAAAAAGCTAAGAAGGAAATTCCAGATATCACCTACGCCAATGATCCCTACGAGGCAGCCAAAGGCGCAGATGCAGTTCTACTGCTTACCGAGTGGGAAGAGTTCCGAAAAGTGGATTGGAACCGGCTTGCCACACTGGTTGAGAGACCGCTGATCATCGATGGACGAAATGGGTTATCTCGTGAAGATGTTGTGGCGAGCGGCTTTCACTATATCGGGATCGGTGGAATATCGGCCATGCCGCAAGCGGCGCCGGTTTTGACTGCTAACTAGCGTCCTTCAATGTCAATGTCTATGACGTTAACTCGAACAACTGGCTCAGCCTTCCGGTGCGGGCACAGCTGCGCTTCCCACTTACGTTCTGATTACGCCAGCGCGGAATGAAGCCAAGTTTATCGAATTTGCGCTGCGATCGATGGTTGAGCAGAAGTACCGCCCGCTGAAGTGGGTCATTGTCAGCGATGGCTCAACCGATGGGACCGACGACATCGTGCGTAAGTACGCTGTCGAAAATCCTTGGATTGAGTTGTTGCGAATGCCCGACCGAGCCGAACGACACTTTGCCGGGAAGGTTCATGCCTTCAACGCTGGCTACGCCAGGGTGAAGGATTTGCAGCCGGACGTCGTGGGGAATCTCGACGCCGACGTATCGATTGAGGCGGATCACTTTCTGTACCTGTTGAGTAATTTCGCGGAGAACCCGGGTCTTGGCGTCGGCGGATCGCCTTTTCGAGAAGGATCGCAACAATACGACTACCGATTTTCGAATATTGAAAACGTCTGGGGCGGCTGCCAGTTATTTCGACGCGAGTGCTACGAGGCGATTGGCGGATACACGCCAGTAAAGGGTGGCGGGATTGACCACATTGCAGTCGTTACAGCAAGAATGAAAGGCTGGAAGACCAGAACCTTTATCGATAAGGTCTGCATTCATCATCGGACGATGAATACCGCCCAGCACGGTGTGCTGAAGGCCAAGTTCAAAATGGGAGCGAAAGATTACTCTTTCGGAAACCATCCAGTCTGGGAGATGTTCCGTACTTTGTATCAGACCACGAAGTATCCATTCCTTCTAGGCGGCATTGCTCTCGGCGCAGGCTATTTCTGGTCAATGGCCCGACGCGCGGATATTTCGGTATCCAGCGAACTGGTCGTCTTTACGCGACGCGAACAGATGCAAAGGCTCAAGAAACTCATAGCGAAGGCTTGAGAATATTCCCACTTCTCGTTGCCGATTTAACGCAAACAGGCTGCGATTCTGTGGCAAATCTTATCTGGAGATTTAGAACATGTATATAGTCGATCGAAGTTTACGATTCGTGCGCGGTTTTCTCTTGAGTTACGGGCCGTCGACCATCAAGAGACGGTTTTGGGATAAGGAATACTCGGAGGAGAAATGGTCGTTTGCTTATAACACGGTCGGGGACTGCGTTTATGCTCACCTGGAGAGGTATTCCGCGAACGGCAGTATTCTAGATATCGGTTGCGGCTCGGGGAACACTGCAACGGAAATGGCGGAAGCATCTTATCGGAGTTATCTCGGGGTTGACATCTCGGAAGCGGCCTTGGCCAAGGCGAGAAAAAGGAGCGCGGACTGTGGCCGACAGGACAAGAATCACTTCGAAAGCGGAGATTTCCTTACTTACGTTCCAACGGGTCAGTACGACGTAATTCTCTTCCGTGAATCGATGTACCACGTGCCACTGGGTAAAGTGAAGGCGACCTTGGACCGTTATTCAGTGTATTTGAAAGACGGAGGCGTGTTCGTCGTCAGGCTGTTCGCCTCGAGTGGGGATCGGTTGGACGGCAAGGACAAGCAGCGGCCGGCCGCAATGCTTAGCATCATGGAAGCAGAATTTGACGTTCTCGAAAAATGCCGATACGAGGAGCCCGGACGCCCTACCGTAATCGTTTTTCGGCCGAAGGCTGGGTTGAAGAATTAGGTTGGTCCCAGAATTTAATTATCGCCCGCGGTAACGCGCCGTATCAGGCATGAACGCGGGGCAAATTCGTCGGATGTCCGCGTCTGCCAATATCAACCCACTGCTACGATAGGAACAGCCAGCAATGCAAGCGACTCAGAGAAACATCGAAATTGCGATCAAGGGCAAGTGGTTCACGGTGCCCGCCCTTGAGATCAGCGGAAAAGACATCATCGTCCGAGGAAAGTGGATTCGAATCGCTCGAGTCGAAGCTGAGGAGTGGCTGGAGTCGGAGCTGGAGAATCCGCAGGAATGCGTCCAGGCTTTGAAACAGCAGCGCGCCGGCGCTCTGCAGGCGGACATCTTGAGCTTTACGCAGAAGCCCCCAGCGATCCGCCCTAAGTACGAATATCCCATGGAATGGGACAGCGTCGCTGCCGTTCGCTTGACCACCTTCCAACAGTGGTGGGAAGGGCTGCCGCAGGAAACGCGCAAGAATGTCCGCCGGGCGCAAAAACGAGGCGTGGTCGTTGAGGTCAAGAGTGTAGACGATGACTCTCATACGAGACCTTCAAGTTCTGAATAACGACTCTCCAGTGCGGCAGGGCAAAACGTTTACGCACTATGGAAAGACGATTGAGCAGGTCAAGAAAGACCAAGCGGCATTCCTCGATCGGAGCGACTATATTTGTGCCTATCACGAAAAGGAATTAATCGGTGTCGTAAAGCTCATCTACCGGGGCGATGTCGCTTCCATCTTGACGTTTCTGCCCAAAGCAAGTCATCATGACAAGAGGCCGGCTAATGCCATCATGGCCAAGGCTGTCGAGCTATGCGTGGAAAGAGGGATCGGTCACCTGGTCTTTGGAAAGTTCAATTACGGAAACAAGAAGCATACTCCTCTACGAGAATTCAAGATTCGAAACGGGTTTGAGGAAATGCTTGTTCCTCGCTATTACGTCCCCTTGACCGTTAAAGGAGCAATCAGCGTCAGACTGAAACTCCATCGCGGTCTTCTCGGACTTCTGCCCCACAGCGTAATCACTTTCTTGGTGAATGCGCGCTCCAAGCTGTATGCACTTAAAAATGAGCCGGTGTAGCTTAATGTCAGAGCGGCCGTATCGTATGCGGCAGATGGGGTGTTCAAATCCTCCCGCCGGCTCCAAATCTTTAAGCAATATCTGACTCGCCCGGTTGCGCCGTGGGTGAGTCATCTCCAACCCGATCCTCCGACCTGTTTTTCCTTATGCCTGGAATCTTTGGCCTCATCACAAAAATGCCTCGTGCCTGGGCAGAGCCGCAGTTGTTGCGTATGCTCAAAGTGCTTCGCCACGAGTCTTTTTACGAGGTGGGGACGTGGATCGATGAACCGTCTGGGGTTTACGTCGGTTGGACGGCGCGGGAAAATTCCTTCTCCGCCGGGATGCCTCTCCGAAATGAGCGGGGAGAAATAGTTCTAGTTTTCGCCGGGGAAGAATATTCCGACCCAGCCAACCTTCGTAGACTCCGCGAACAGGGCACGAATCGATGCTGAAGGGCCTTCGTATCTGGTGCACCTCTATGAAGACGACTCATCTTTCCCGAAATGCTTGAACGGACGATTTCATGGATTACTCGACGACCAGATTCGCGGCACCACGATGCTATTCAATGACCGCTTTGGCATGCAGCGTCTGTACTACCACGAATCGAAAGAAGCCTTTTACTTCGCTGCCGAGGCCAAGGCGATTCTAGAAGTTCGCCCAGAGCTCCGACGCGCGGATCCGCGCGCGATTAGGCGAGTTTGTCTCATTGCGGATGCGTCCTGGAGAACCGAACTCTGTTCGAAGGTATCTCCGTGCTGCCTCCCGGTTCAGCCTGGACATTCCGGGCCGGTTCGGTCGAGAGCAAGAATACTTATTTTCGGCCGCAGGAATGGGAGCAACAAGAGCCTCTTGATCCGGAATCCTATCACCGGAATCTCCGAGACATATTCGCGCGGAAGCTGCCTCGCTACCTAAACGGCCGCGAACGGATCGGTGTGTCTCTGACCGGAGGATTGGATACCCGAGCGGTGATGGCTTGGCAGAGGTTTCCACCCGGGTCCCTTCCTTGTTATACCTATGGCGAAGCAGGACGGGATTGTCAGGATGTCGTCGTCGCGCGGCGAATTGCTCAGGAGTGTCAGCAATCCCATCAGGTGATTGGCCTGGGAAGCGAGTTCATGGCTCGCTTTCACCACTATGCCGAGCGCAGTATGTACCTGACAGACGCCTGTGTTGACGTCACTCGCGCTCCTGATTTGTACTTCAGCGAGCGTGCCCGAGAGATTGCCCCAGTACGGATCACGGGACTCTACGGGGACGAGGTGCTCCGGCCCCACAGGAGAGCTTTCAAACCGGTGGATCCCACCCCGGAACCGTTCAGTCCGAGTTTCCTGCCTCACGTCCATGCGGCTCGTGACACTTACGGCGAAGTCATCAAGTGCCATCCCACATCCTTCTCAGTCTTTCGACAGGCGCCCTGGCATCACTTCGGAATTCTGTCGCTCGAGCAGACGCAGGTGGCAGTCCGAACGCCGTTTCTCGACAACGAACTTCTCCAAACCGTTTTTCGGGCGCCGGAGTCGGCGATGGCGAATAACGACCTCCGGGTGCGCTTGATTGGTGACGGCAGCACAGCCATGCAGCGAATTCCGACGGACCGTGGTTTCGGCGGCAATTCCGGTCTTCGCGGCTGGACTCTGCGGAATTATCTTGAGTTTACGTTCAAGGCCGAGTATGCCTATGACTACGGAATGCCGCAGTGGTTGGCCGGCCTCGATCATTTCCTTTCGCCCTTAAAGTTGGAACGTCTCTTCCTGGGGAAGCACAAGGTTTACCATTACCGGGTCTGGTACCGCGACATTCTGGCAAGCTACGTCCAGGAGATGTTGCTCGATTCGCGCACACTGTCGCGTCCCTATCTGGAGCGGAAAGGCGTAGAGGCCATTGTTCACGGTCATCTCAAGGGCAATCGAAACTATACAACCGAGATACACCGGTTGCTCTCGCTGGAACTAATGCACCGGCTTTTCTTGGATCCCTCGATGACCACGTCGAGTCAGCGCGAACACTCGGCAGAAACAGCTTAGAATGAGCTTTGCCCTGCTAGAATCGTCTTCAGCGTTGGAATCGTCGGTCTTTTTTACCTTGATCGCGACAAATCTCTCAAGACTTCCAAAGCCCTTTGGGTGCCGGTCATCTGGCTGTGGATCGTCGGATCAAGACCGGTTTCCGCATGGTTGGGAATCGGCCCATCGGATCAAGGTATCAGTCAGCAACTCGATGGCAGCCCCACAGACGCTTTTTTTTTCCTAACTCTAGAGGCTGCCGCCTTAGCAGTCTTATTTCGCAGGAAAAATCGTACAATCGCCTTTCTAAGAGCAAGTGCTCCAATCGTTGCTTACTTTACCTATTGCCTGCTGAGCGTTGTCTGGGCGCCTTATCAGGTGGTAGCTTTGAAACGTTGGATCAAGGATCTCGGCGACCTTGCGATGGTTCTTGTGGTTGTAACCGACGCCGATCCGATCGGAGCAATCCGGCAACTCCTTTCCCGAGTGGGCTTTGTGCTACTGCCAGCTTCCATCTTGCTGATCAAATATTCCGACTTGGGGCATCAAATCGACCAGTGGGGGAACTACACCAATATTGGTGTGACAACCAACAAGAATACTCTCGGTCTAATCACGTTTGTCCTCTCAATTGGCGCTGTCTGGCGTGTCTGCACGCTGCTCCGCGTTGGGCGCGGGCCAACGCGCAAACGACGCCTTCTAGCACAGGGAACCTTGCTCGCCTTTGGTGTCGCGGTACTGATGATGGCACACTCGGCCACTTCGGGCGCATGCCTCACGCTCGGCTCTGCATTGATCCTCGCTACGGGCTTGCCCGCGATCAGAAATCGTCCCAGCGCTGTCCATGCCCTCGTCTTGGCGCTTCTGTTTGCCGGCGGCATCGCAATACTTTTTGGCGGTGAAGGGGCTGCGGCCCATGCGCTCGGCAGGCAGGCGGACTTCACGGGGCGCACCGATATTTGGAGGGCCGTGATTCCGATGGTTCCGAACCAAGTTCTCGGCGCCGGCTTTGAGAGTTTCTGGATAAGCCCCAATCTGGATAAGCTTTGGCGGTCCCTCTCGGGCTGGGATCACGTCGAAGGGCTCAACTCAGCGCACAACGGTTATATCGAGATTTACCTAAATTTGGGCTGGGTGGGCGTGATCTTGCTCGCCCTAGTTCTGATCGCCGGCTATCGGCGCGCTGTTGCCGTCTTTCGCCGCGATCCTGCACTCGGCGGTTTAATGCTAGCCTATGTCGCCACAGCCGCGATCTACAACGTCACTGAGGCGGGCTTTAGGATGTTAACGCCGACCTGGATCTTTCTGCTCTTGGCGGTGGTCGCTTCGAGCGGCAATGCCGCTGGTCTCATAAAAAGCGGACCACAGGGGACTCGTGCAACTAGAAATCGCCGGAACGCAAGTAAGTTGGCGAAAGGCAATTCTGCCGTGCTGGGAGAACTACAGGTAGTTGAAGTCGTCGACTCCAGTCTTCCTAATGCTCGCAACTTGTAGTGCCAATCACATATGGTTGAAAAGTCTGGTTATATAGGTCGGAAGCTTCTTTCAGGATCGGTGCTGCGGATGGCGAACCTGGCGGGAGCAGCCGTCGCTTCTTTCATGCTGATGCCGTTCATCGTGCATCACCTCGGGGATCGTATCTACGGATTCTGGTCGTTCACGGCCGCATTCGTGGGCTATTACAACCTGCTGGACTTTGGACTGTCGAGCGCGGTATCTCAATACATATGCATAGCGATTGGGCGCAAAGATCAAACTGAGTGTCGTATAGTCTTCAACACAGCTTTGCGACTTCAGTCGCTGGTCGGCGGTGTCGCGTTGCTCGCCACCGCTCTAACCGCGGCGGCCACGCCATGGTTCTGCCACAATTCTGCCGATGTCCAAGTATTCCGAAAAGTAATAATTATCTTAGGGATCAACACCGCCATTGGGTTTCCCGCAAGGGTTTATTGGGCCGTTCTCGAGGCTCAGCTTCGATTTGAGATTCAGTCCTGGCTGGCAAACCTCGGGCTGGTATTGCGCACCGCACTAATTGTTTGGGCGATCCTAGCGGGAGGAGGCCTTCTGTCGTTGGCGTGGGTGACACTGTTTGCAACACTGCCGGTGACCGCGCTCCAGATATGGTTAGCCAGACGAGAGGCTCCATGGGCGCGAATTGAAAAGAGGTCTCTTGCAACGAAAGTAGCAAAGAACTTTTTCTCTTATAGTATCTATACTTTCGTTGCCTATCTAGCGGATATTGTGCGCTTTCAACTCGACACAGTTGTTATCTCCGCACTGATTGGGTTGGCGGCCGTAACTCATTACAAAGTCGCTGGAGTGTTAGCGCAATACTATCTTCAGATCATCGTTGTCTCTGGTGGGGATGC
>CAWIAJ010000005.1:0-173598 GCA_963834085.1 uncultured Acidobacteriaceae bacterium
CCGCGAGCAGGTAAATTGAGCCTTCCTGCTCGCTAATGAATCTTCCAGACAAAGCGATTTGCCGGCAAATGCGGCCCGGGCACTGATACAAGGAAGGCGTCTAAGTATTTGGCCCCGAAATACGATTGTGGTGTCGGGCGCGTAATCACTTTGCTCACAAATCTGCGTCCAAGTCCTTGCCGATGATACAGATAAGGCTGTCATTTTCTGCATGACTCGGTTCTTCTGAACAGCCGCTCAGCATCCGAGACGTGATTTGCTCAACGAAATGTGACGTGAGAAATCGGGGTATCGCTGTCTGATATTCCCGGCAGGAATAACACGCGGACGAGAAGTTGTTGGACACGGTCGAGGAAACGAAGCAAATTGGGTGACATCGTCGGTTCCGCGCAAAATCCAATAGCGCGCGGAACCGCATTGCAGCGAGGCTTCTATGTCGACCCAGCCCACTCGAATTCCTCCACGCGAGCGGCTACACTCGGTTCGGGAAGCACCCGTCAACCAACAATACGCCGCACGTTTCCTCAACCTTGCATCCGAAGACGGTACTCCGCAAGGCTCGTGAGGGCTCGCTTCCCGCGCATCCGGTTGGGACATGTCGGAAGCGATGGCATTTCTATCTCTCGGAGCTAGACCAGTGGCTTCGTTCTCAGGTAATCTCAGGCAGCCACCCGCGTCGCCAACCCCAAGGAGATTACATTGGCTAAGCGAACGCGGTATCAGTACGGTAGTGTTGAGATCAACAAACGCGTAACAGGACCGGACGTATGGCTCTATCGTTGGTGGGAACCGACTTCAGACGGTCGCAGGACCAGAAGGGGGTTCACCGTCGGAACCGTCGAAAAGTACAAGACGGAGGCCCACGCCTTGAAAGCAGCAGAAGGCATGCGGCTGATGATCAACGATGGGATGTTGCGCCGAGATCCGGTTCTCTTCTGTGGCATCCTCGACCGTTTCCTGCTCGATCAGAAACAGGAAGAGGATGCCGAACAAATCACTCACAATACTCTAGCCTCCTACCGAAGTATGATTTGCCAACACATCCGACCCAAGTGGGGCGACGCCCATCTCGAAGACGTTCGGCCCGCTTTGGTACAGGATTGGCTTCGCAAGCTCGTCCTCTCGCCCAAGTACAAGGGACATATTCGATCCCTGATGTATCGTCTTTTCGACAAGGCGATGCTTTGGGAATTGCTGAATGTGGAACGAAACCCCATGGACTTGGTCGAAGTGAAGGGCATCAGCAAGCGCAAGAAACGTCCTCGCGTCCTTCAGGTAAAGGATGCTTGGCAAATGCTCGACGCGCTGGTTCAGCCCTTTCGAACCATCGTGCTAATTGGCCTGTGTTTCGGTTTGCGAATCAGCGAAATCCTGGGTTTGCGCTGGACGGATTTCGATTTCAAGCGATCGGTGGTTCTGGTTCAACGATCAGCGGTCGGAAAGCGGCTCAACAAGTTGAAGACGGAGTATTCGCAGGACGAGGTTCCAATCGAACGGGGCTTTATCCTCGAACTCAAGAAATGGCAAGCGCTCTGTCTCGATACCGAAGAGCACTGGCTTTTCCCGAGCCCGGTGACGGGTCGACCGTATCATGCCGACTCGATGCGCAACGACTACCTGGTTCCTACAGGTCTGAAATTGGGACTTGGCAGGATCGGGTTTCACACGTTCCGTCACACATATCGTGCTTGGCTGGACGAGACCGGAGCACCCGTGGGCGTGCAACAAAAACTCATGCGACACGCGCACGTCTCAACCACGATGGACCAGTACGGCAATGCCTCGGCCTTGGCCAAGCGCAAGGCCAATCGGCCCATTGTGCAACGCCTCTTGCAAAGGCCTGCCAATCAAGAGGTCTCCATTCAATAAATAAGGGGAACTGTGTGCCAGTTCCCCTTATTGGACAGTTTTGGACAGTTGCTGCAAGTGCCCAATTGCCCGTAACCCTATGATTGCGTTGGTTGCGGGGGGTGGATTTGAACCACCGACCTTTGGGTTATGAGCCCAACGAGCTACCAGACTGCTCCACCCCGCACAAAAATCATAACACACGCCAACACCCGCTGCGCCTGGGAAGCCTTGACCCGCTGCACCTCGAACCGATTTTCTGCTCCCCTACCCAAAACTGCTCTTATCGTGCTGCGCCTGACTGCGTACAATGTTCGTACAACGGTTGTGCTGTACGGTCTCGGCAGCACACGCGGGATTTTGATTCGGTCGGATGAGCCTTCAGACTTTAAACGAAATTTTAATAGCGGTCCGTGACAGCCACCGCACCCGCGTGATGTTGCAGCGCGGTACTTTGGGATGGCTACCGATCTCCTCCGCAGACGTTTACCGCGGCGTGGTCGGTATTGCCCGTGAGCTGCAGTCTTGGGGTGTTCAACGTAGCGATCGCGTCGCCATTCTCAGCGAAAATCGCCCGGAATGGACGATTACCGACTTTGCGGCCTTGGCACTGGGCGCCGTCACCGTCCCGATCTACTCCACGCAAACCGGCGAGCAGACCTCGTACATTCTCAACGACTCCGGCGCTCGCGTCATTGCCGTCTCCACAAAGGCACAACTCGAAAAAATCCTCACCATCCAGCGGCACACCCCAATCGAAAGAATTCTGGTGATGGATAACGTCGAGACGGCACATGCCGTCCACATGCAGCGACTCCTGTTACAGGGGCCGACCACTGACGATCCGCAATTTGATGCCATGGCGCTTGCCGTTCGACCTGACGATCTCGCGACCATCATTTACACCTCCGGCACCACGGGAACTCCAAAGGGTGTCATGCTGACCCACGGCAATATGGCCTCGAACATCGCTTGTTCGATGGAGGCATTCGGTTTCGGCTCCAAAGATGAAGTCAGCGTTTCGTTTCTGCCGCTCTCGCACGTAACCGCGCGACACGTCGATTTCGCTCTTTTGTATCGCGGAGTAACCCTGGCTTATTGCCCCGACATCGCACAACTCGCATCAGCTCTGTCCGAGGTGCACCCCGACATTTTCATCGCTGTTCCTCGCGTCTACGAAAAGATTCGCCAACAGGTGATTCTCAAGACTGCTGGCTTTCCAAAAAGCGCAATCTATCGCTGGGCGCTCTCCGTAGGGCGTAATCAGCGCTCAAAAATCTTGACGGGAACCACACCCACCGCGCTCTCTTGGAAGATCGCAAACCGCCTTGTCTTCTCCAAAGTGCGCGCTGGTATGGGCGGGAAAGCCTATGAGTTCATCTCCGGCGGTGCCCCGCTCGGGCGCGAATTGGCCGAGTGGTATGCGGACATCGGCATTCCCATTCATGAGGGATATGGCCTGACCGAGACTTCCCCCGTGATCGCCGTAAATACTCCCACTGCACACCGGCTAGGCACCGTAGGCAAGCCCTTGCCTAACGTTGAAGTGCGCATCGCGGACGACGGCGAAGTGCTGGCCCGCGGTCCTTCTGTTTTCAAAGGATATTGGCACCGCCCCGAGGACACGCAAGCCGCCTTCGTCGCTGATTGGTTCAAGACGGGAGACATCGGCGAAATCGATGGCAACGGCTTCCTTTCCATCACCGATCGCAAGAAAGATCTGATCAAAACCTCGGGTGGAAAGTTCATCGCGCCTCAACCCATTGAGAACTCGCTCAAGCTAAATCCTCTTATCGGAACGGCTGTAGTCTTCGGCGATCGACGGAAGTTTCCCGCCGTTCTTATAGCACCGCACTTCCCCGCTCTCGAAGATTGGGCGCGCGCAAATCAAATCGACTTCGTTTCGCGAGAAACGCTGGTTGCAAACGTCAAGATTCAGGCGCTCTATGAAGGCATCATCGAAGATCTCAACCAGAGTCTCGCGCGTTTTGAAAGGATGAAGCGCGTCCTTATCATTCCAGAAGAACTCTCCACCGCTGATGGAACGTTGACCCATACTTTCAAAGTACGTCGCCGAGGAATTGAAGAGCGCTATCGCGTCCAGATTGACGAGATGTATGCCAGAGCGGAAGCAACCGGCGCCTAGTCCGTCGGAGCACCGAGTTTACCGCCCAAACTGCGCGCTTACCGTCAATCGGTCCATCCTCGGGTTGCTCATGGTCGTCGGACAATAAACCGCCGTACAATAAGCAAATGACGGACTCATTCCATATTGCTGGCAAGCAATTCCGGTCCCGTTTGATCGTTGGGACCGGCAAATACAAATCTTTCCAGGAAACCGCGCGAGCGCTCGAAGCCAGTGGCGCTGACATGGTCACGGTCGCCGTGCGCCGCGTAAACCTCGACCGTAGCAAAGAATCGCTGCTGGATTACATTGATCCGAGCAAATACTTTCTTCTGCCCAATACCGCTGGCTGCTACACCGCTGACGACACCATTCGCACCGCCCGTCTCGCCCGCGAGGTAGGACTTTCCGATTGGATCAAGCTCGAAGTCATTGGCGATCAGGCAACACTCTACCCCGATGTACAAGCCACCCTCGAAGCCACGGGAGTTTTGGCCAAAGAGGGATTTACCGTTTTGGCCTACACCTCAGACGACATCGTTTTTGCCAAGCGCTTAGTTGATGCCGGCGCTGCCGCGGTCATGCCGCTCGGCGCTCCCATCGGCAGCGGTCTTGGTATTCAGAACACTGCCAATCTGCAAATCTTGCGCGAACTCATCACAGGCGTTCCGCTGATTGTCGACGCTGGCGTCGGAACAGCTTCCGACGCTGCCATTGCCATGGAGTTAGGTTACGATGCCGTGTTGATGAACACCGGCATCGCCGGCGCCCAGGAACCGGTATTAATGGCCGAAGCAATGAAGCACGCCGTCATCGCCGGCCGCCACGCTTACAGGGCCGGACGCATGCCCCGCAAACTATACGCCACCGCCAGTTCTCCGATGGAAGGCGTCGTTCGATCGAGATAGACGGACGACAAAAAACAAGGGAGGATCGACCCAAACTCGCTGGAGACTGAAGGCGAGGTCATCCCTGGAAAATCCGACATCCGTCGTGCACAAAAAACTAGGGCGGCCCCACCCGGGGCCACCCTTTCTTCTTTAGCATTCCGAACTTTTCTTTAAAGCATCTTGACGCTGTCGACGTGGATCTTGTCCCCATCAACGTGCCCCGTCACGGCAACGTGATGTCCGTAGTGATCCTTCAGAGCATCCGGATTATCGACGTTCAGAACTTTCTGATCTTTGTCGGTAACAACAACGGGATTAGCACCCGCTCCGATGCACTTCTTCGTGCACGCTTCAGCACCGGCATTTGCTCCCTTTACTCCACACTTCGAATCGCTAACCCAGCCATTCACAGTTTGGGCGTCGCGAGCAAATGACACCGCAGTCACTAACAAGACTAACGCCGCGGCCAGTAACAACAATAGAGATTTCCGCATGTCACCCTCCACACCTATTCCACACTGATTTTGCGAACCCTTAAAACTCTATCACAGCAGGAAGAACCGCCGCTCTAAGGCGAGGCCCAGAGAATTTATCGGCAAACCCGCAGCAGATTTCATAAACGATTTTCAGCCGTCCCGGTATATTATGTCGATTCGAGAGAAACTCCTCCGGAGGAAATAAAACATGCTGGCTCCCGTAAGTCTTAGAGCGTTATTGCCTTCTCTTTTGCTTCTGGCCATTTTGCTCTCACCCGGCGTTGGGAAGGCCCAGGATTCTGCCGCGCTTCTCCGTATGCAGCGCTCGAAAGCCTATCTCAATCTCGACACCAACGTTGTACATGGACAGGGAATGAATGGCGTGACCTACGGTAAGTCCGGCGACGTATTCAACTATCCCAATTCACTTTCGTGCCTTGTCGTCCAGGGCGACGGCAAATTCGTTTTAGAGAAACGCGAAGAATCCACCTTGGGCAAGCCCAAGGTTAAAACTGCCGAAGGCATGCTAGGCGCCGATGACCTTCAACATCTTAAGTCGATCCTCGACGACGACGCCGTTAAGAAGATCACTACGCCCAAACCCCCCGACCTTCCCGACAACGCGGTCACCGTACGCGAGATTGAAAGCATCGATGCACAAATCAACCGCGCCGGCAGCGTCCAACACTTCACAACCATAAGAGAACGCATCAAAACCAATGCCACCAGCGGTATGGACAGTTATGTCGACAACGGCGCGTCGTTTCAGAAAGCGCTAAACCCGCTTCTGAAATGGTTCGACGGCCTCGAGAAAAAGAATAAGTCCGATTTTAAGGATTCGAAACCACAATACTGCGTGCCCATGAACATCGGGTGACCAAAGGAATTATCAGATGACAGTAAGCAGATGGATTCGATTGCTTTCTTTCTCCATTCTCGTGGGATCGCTCCTGAATTCCGGGTTGGGCCAGTCAAGAAGTACACCCACAATCCGGCTGCTTCTTTCTGAGGTTATGCCGGGTTCGCTGTCCACCGACCAGTACTGTACGCTGGTATTTAGCGATCATCACTTCCACTCTGAGAAAGCCAGCCGGCATCATGGCAAGGATACAGATCGTAAGGTCTTTGAAGGCCAACTCAACGATACCGAGTGGAATTCGCTGAACGAAATTTTAGATAACCCCGATTTTCGCGATCTCAAAGTTCCACAAAGCGTCGTTCCACTGATCATGCAGGATACGCATCCATATACCATCAGCGTAGCCCGTGCCGGGAACTATCAGAATATGGAATTTCTCGACAGTAAGAGTCTCAAACCTTACCAGACTCAAGTTAAACCTCTTCTGCAATGGTGGAAAACAATTCGCGCACAACGACTGCCCGAGTCAACAGCTCCCGTGAACAATCGCTGCTCACTCGATAGTACGCATGGAATCATCGCCCAATAGTTTTGCGGCGATAATGGCTGTCCTCCGGAGGCACCGAAGGCGGGGATCCTCGTGTCACGGATAGCGGTTCAATCTTCGCGTCGAAGATCAGCGTTGAAGCTTCATCTAGAAGACCGGCACTGCGGCCCACTCACTTACCGTTCCTGGCGCGGCCACTCGGCGGCTTTTGCGCCGGCTCCGGATTCACATACACGACCTCTCCCGGCCTCGTGTAATGCAACTGCTCCCGCGCTTCTTTCTCAATCGCATTGGGATCAGACTTGAGTGACTTGATCTGATCGGCGTAGCGGTTGTTCTCGTTCTGCAATCGATCTACCTCACTCTGCAGCGCCTGCATTTCCGCCCGCTTCTGCCGGTAAACCACCATCCCATTCGCCCCGAACATGGCGTGAATCAGTACGCCGCAAATAAGAACGACCGCTGCCCCCGTACCGATGCGACGCCACTCCAGCATCAACCATGACCAGACCGGTCGTGTACTCTCAACCAGACGCACAGCCGCTGCCTCGGCCCGCGGCGCTTGGTCTTTCGCCTGATCCCACGCCCGATCTCGCGCTTTATCCACGGCCGCTCTAAACCCGGCCTCCGGCCGCGGAAGAATCCCGAGTCTCGGCCGTGGGCCCAGACGCAAACGTCCTAATCGAAAATCCATGCTTTTGCTGCCTGACTTAACTTCGCGAGACTTTCCAAGCTCCCGGCTTCGCTGTACACCCGGACAACTGGCTCCGTACCCGAAAGCCGGTAGCACACCCACGATCCGTCTGCGAGTACTAACTTCAATCCGTCCGTCCGTACTGCTTGTGCAACTTTGATGCCATGAAACTCGTCCGGATCGCTACGTAACTTCTCAGTAAACTTCTGTTTCACTTCCGGAGTCAAGCGGAAGTTCTCCCTTGAAGGAAAATAGGAACCAACTTCGGCAAATACCTGTTTCAATTGGGCTCCCAGTGAGGCACCTCGTCGCGCCACCATTTCGCAACACAACAATCCCGCGAGCACTCCGTCCTTCTCCGGAACGTGCTTCCGTATCGAAAGTCCGGCGCTTTCTTCTCCGCCGATCAGAATCTTGTCTGCCTTGATCAGCTCACCGATATATTTGAAACCGACCGGTGTCTCATGCAATTCAATCCCGTGCTTTTCCGCAAGCGCGTTGATGAGATTCGTGGTCGCTACCGATTTGCCCACCCCATTCTTCCACCCCCGCGTTTCCACCAGATAATCAAAGAGCAACGCAATCACGTAGTTCGGCTGGAGAAATGTCCCATCCTCGTCGACAATGCCGAAGCGATCGGCGTCGCCGTCAGTCGCTATGCCAATCGACGCGCCGGTTTCGCGCATCTTCACCCGCAGGTCTTCCAGCAGATGATCGTCCGGCTCCGGAGCGTGCCCCCCGAACAGCACATCGCGCGTATCGTGAACCGTAGCCACCGGAATTCCAGCCTCACGCAAAAAAGCGTCTGAATATCCACGCGCCGCCCCCCACATGGGATCGAACGCTACTTTGATCCCTGCCTTCTTGATCGCATCCAAATCCACGATCTCCCGCAATCGCGATAAATACATCCGCCGCGGATCGATCGATTGCGCCTGAATCTCTGCTCTCGCTGTATGTGCTGTGTCCGGATTCGAATCAAATGCCGCAATCTCTGCCTCGATCGCCTTCGTCACCTCCGGTAGAGCCGGCGCTCCATCCGGCGTCGAGAACTTAATCCCGTTATATTCCGGTGGATTGTGCGATGCCGTGAAGTTGATGGCCCCATCCGCTTTCGATTGAATCACCGCATAAGAAATTGCGGGCGTCGGCGCCGGCTCCGTAATCGTCAGCGGAGTAATTCCCTGCTTCGACAAAATCTGCGCCGCCATGCCGCAGAACGTTTCGCCCAGAAATCGTGGATCCCGTCCCACGATCACTTTGGCTCCCTTCGATTTCTGCGACAAAACGTAGCGTGCTATCCCCTGCACCGCCCGCTCGACATTCGCAAACGTAAACTCTTCGGCCATGACGGCCCGCCATCCCGAAGTTCCAAACTTGATTTGCGTCGCCATCATCCATCCTCGTATTCTTCAAGTGAAACTAAGATGCCCAATTTTATATGACCGACAAACGAGTCGTTCTCACGACGTGTGTTTCTCTCGAAGAGGCTCGCACCATCGCCAACTCTCTCGTAGGCAGCCATCTCGCTGCCTGCGTCAACATAATCCCCCGGATCGAATCGGTTTACCGCTGGAAGGACAAGATCGAAACCTCGAACGAATGGCTCCTGATCATAAAAACGACGGAGAACGCTTTCAATCGCCTTCGCGAAGCTTTGACAAGTCTGCACTCCTATGACCTTCCCGAGTGCATCGAAATTGCGGTTGAAGACGGCAGCGCCGCCTATCTCGAGTGGATCGGCGAGTCAGTCCGCTAAGCCTGTTCCGGAGCGAGCGAGGCAGCACTTGTTTCTTGCTGATGGGATGAAAGCAGTTTGGGTTGCTTCTTAGATCGCCGCCAGCGCTTGATCCAGGTCGGCAAGAATATCGTCCACGTCTTCAATCCCGACGGAAATTCTTACCATGCCGTCGGTAATTCCAATCTCCCGCCGCACCTTCTCGCCTACGCCAGCGTGCGTCATCGTCGCCGGATGCGAAATGAGCGTCTCGACCCCGCCCAGCGACTCCGCGAGACAGCACACCTTCACCTTGCGCAGCATCTTGTTCGCATTCTCCAGCGATCCCGTCTCGAAAGCGATCATCGATCCAAATCCCGACATCTGCCGCTTTGCCAGTTCGTGCTGCGGATGCTCCGCCAGCCCCGGATAAAACACCTTCGGCACTTTTGTATGCTTCGATAGATATTCCGCCACCTTGCGTCCGCTGCGATCGTGCTGCTCCATCCGAACTGCCAGCGTCTTTACGCCTCGCAAAATCAGCCAGCACTCAAACGGAGACAAAATCGCCCCCGTGCATTTCTGAATAAAGGCCAACTTCTCCGCCTGCTCGGCCTTGGTGCACACCACCACCCCGCCCAACCCGTCACTGTGCCCATTCAAAAACTTCGTGGTCGAGTGCACCACCATATCCGCTCCAAACTCGATCGGATTCTGAAAATACGGCGACATGAAAGTATTGTCGACAACCACCTCCGCTCCATGTCCATGACTCAATCCGCAAATCGCACGCAGATCGCACAATTCCATCAACGGATTCGTCGGCGTTTCGACAAAGACCAGCTTCGTATTTTTCTGAAACGCACTTTCAACCTTGCCGAGATCTGAAGTATCGACGTAACTGAACGTCAATCCAAAATTGGCCAGAATCTGATTGAACAGCCGCGGCGTGCCCCCGTACAGGTTGTGTCCCGCGACCACGTGATCGCCCGCTTTGAGCATCGTTGCAATCGCCGTAATCGCCGCCATCCCGCTGCCAAAGACGCGCGAAGCAGTGCCGCCCTCAAGCGCCGCCAGGTTCGTCTCCAGCCGGTCGCGTGTAGGATTCGACACACGGGCATACTCATACCCTTTATTCTTCCCGATCTCCTCCTGCGCATAAGTCGACGTAGGATAAATTGCCGGAGAAACCGCGCCCGTCAGCGGATCCGGCTCCTGTCCCACATGAATCGCCCGCGTCGCAAATCCCGATAATTTTGAAGCCAAGGTTTCTCCTAGATCCGCGGATCGCTGTTCGTCGTTCGCGGTTCGCGACTGGCATCTCTTGCGAACGACGATCGGCGAAAAGCAAACGACGGAATTCCTACACTCCACCCTCAAAAATCTTCTTCGACAAATACCGTTCTGCCGAATCCGGAATCAGTGTCACCACTCGCTTCCCTGCACCCAGTCGCTTTGCAATCACGACCGCAGCGTAAGCGTTGGCCCCTGCGCTCGACCCGCCCAACACACCCTCGCGCGCCGCCAGCTCTTTCACCATCCCAAACGCCTGCTCGTCAGTCACCATCAACACTTCGTCGCACACTGACCGGTCAAAATTTCCCGGAATAAAATTATTCCCAATACCTTCGACCTTGTGTGGGCCAGGCTTGCCGCCCCCCAGAATCGACCCCTGGGTTTCGACAGCCACTGCATACACCTTGGCGAGGCGCTCCTTCAGAAAACGCGCGATCCCCGTAAAAGTTCCAGCCGTACCGCAACCCACCGTAATCGCATCAATCCGTCCCTCCATTTGCTCAAAAATTTCGCGGGCCGTCGTCTCGTAGTGATAATCCGTGTTCGCGGGATTGTCGAACTGCGCCGCCATGAACGCCCCCGGAATCGACGCCAGCAGATCCTTCGCCCGCTGAATCGCGCCCTGCATCCCCTCCGCCTCCGGAGTCCGCGTCACCTCCGCCCCGAGCGCCCTCATAATAATGACCTTCTCCTCCGAAAACTTCTCGGGGACGAACAGCCTCACTTTATACCCGCGATTCACTCCAATCAGCGCCAGCCCGATGCCCGTGTTTCCCGCCGTCGCTTCAATCACCGTCGCGCCCGGCTTCAACTTCCCTTCGCTCTCCGCGCGCGCAATGAGTCCAATCGCAGCGCGGTCTTTCACACTCCCGCCAGGATTCAGGTATTCCAGCTTGGCAAAGATGTCCGCCGACCCGGATGGGGCCAACTTCCTCATATGCAGCATCGGGGTTTCGCCGACTAGGCTCGAAATGTCGTCGCTAACACGCAGGCGGGAGTTTGCTGTCAAAGTAGTCACACTTCAGAGTAAGGAACAGGAAGGTCAAGCGTCAATGAGGTGAACTATCGATTCAAACTTTTGTCATCATGACAATACCAAGCTGATTTACTGCGCCCCCGCCGTAGGCTCCGACCCCGCATAGTATCCGCTCTTCGTACGCACCGTCAGCTTTCCATAATTGTGCGCTCGCGCGTCCACTTTCACCTGCCGGTACCCTCCCTGCGTCTTCGGCGTAGTCGGCTTGTATCCAATCGTGTATTGCGTGCGGATGTCGTGGGCCACCGTGCGGCTGATCGCGTCCACCTCGTCTAAAGTCTGCGGAAAAAACGCCAGCCCGCCCGTCCTCTCCGACATGATCTGCAACGCCCGCTTCGCGTGCTTCGGATGCTCTTCCTTTTCCAGAATTCCTATAGCGTACACCGTCGGCCCGCCATCCCCCTGCAGCCGCCGCACTGCCTGCTCCAGAGTTTCCGCGCTCTCGTTGTCGTCGCCGTCTGTCACTACAAAAATAACTTTTTTCTCCAGCTTCGCTTCTTTCTTTAAATGCTCGGCCGACGCGACAACTGCGTCGTAAAGCGCCGTCCCTCCACGCGCCTCGATCTTCTCCAGCCCCGCCTTCAGCTTGTTGATGTTGGCCGTGAAATCCTGGTCGAGATAATATTCATCGTTAAAATTAACGATGAACACCTCGTCATCCGGATTCGACGCCCTCACCAGATTCAGCGCCGCCGCATTCACCTTCTGCCGCTTCTCCCGCATCGATCCCGAGTTATCGACCACAATCCCCATCGCAACCGGAATATCTTCGTGCCGAAACGATGTAATAATCTGCGGGTGCCCATCCTCAAAAACGCTGAAATCGCCTTTGTCCAGGCTGGTCACGATGTGCTGCTTCTCGTCCACCACCGTCGCATGCAGCAGAACTTCTTCTACTTGTTTCCGGAAAACAAATACGCCGCTATCTTCCGCGTCCCCACTCTGCTCGGCCCTCGAATTCGCCGGACCCGCAGCCGCCGTGGACGGAGTTGAACCGGAAGGACTCGCCTGCGATGTGGTCGGAGGAGCCGAGCGCGAGTCAACCGAACTTACCGACCCAGACGCAGCCGGAATCGCAGCGGAAGGGCCGGCACTTCCCTCTTGCCCTTGCGAAACAGAAACCAACAGAGAGATCAACAGAAGAAAATTCGGCAGGCATACCAACTTCGAAGCGCGGTCAAGGAGCTCATTTCCAGATCGACTTCGAATTCTATTCCGTCGGAGCATAGTAACCCGTCTTGGCGTACACCTTCAGCGGCGGCAATCCCTTGGGCGGTAAAAGTTTGACCTTTATCTTACGCCATTTGCCATCCCGCATCGGATTCTTAGGACGGTATCCGATCACATATTGGTTGCGCAACTCAATCCCAATTTTTGTGGATACGTCCGCCAAGTCATTCGGATTATCGATCGTAAACGCCCGTCCACCAGTCAGTTCGGTGACATCGCTCAACAGCGTCGGCCCCAACCGCTCTTCCTCGGTCGGAAAATAATGATCGTAAAGGCCAATCGCATAAATCAAAATGTCGGCCTCCTTGACCATCGAGCGGATTTCTCCCTCGGTGTATCGGCTATGGTTATCGCCGCCATCCGAGATGATCAGCAGTGCCTTCTTCGGATACTTCGCCTGCCGCATCTTGCTGACTCCCAAATAAATGGCGTCCAACAGTGCGGTTCGTCCCCTCGGGACCGTATAAAGCAGCCGCCCTTGAATGTCATCCACCGAAGTGCTGAAGTCGGCGATCTCCTCGGGCCGATCATTGAACGCGATCAAAAAGAACTCGTCTTGCGGATTCGCCGTCTTGAAAAACTCCACCACGGCCTCGCGGGCACGCTCGATCTTGCTCCCCATGCTCCCGCTCATATCGAAAATCACCCCGATCGACACCGGAGCGTCTTCGCTCGAAAATGTCTTGATCTCCTGCCGGTCTTTCCCTTCAAACAGATCGAAGTTCTCTCGATCCAGCCCCGTCACCAGCCGGTTCAGCGGATCCGTGATCGTCACCGGTACCAGCACCAGATCCACGCCCACCTTATACGGTTTGCTGTGGCTCTTTAGCGCCGGATCAATCTCCGGCTCTTTCGGTGCCTGTGGCTGAATCCGAGGTTGAATGTGGACATCTTCGCTTGAATTTTGCGCCAGAAGCGGCAGAACACCGCACGCAGCAACGGACAGGAAGAAAACCAGCAACGCACGAGCCGAGAAGGGTTTCGCGTACAACATAGGCCCCACTAAATCCGCGTCTTGAGAGAGACGCGACCCGCTTCTTCGAAAAAAAGCAGGCCCCAAGAGCTCTTACTGAGCGGGATAGTAGCACAATCCAGAAAAAGTGTTGTCACTTTTTCTTCAGGCCAGCTTAGATTCAATTGCGTTGCCGAAGGTAGCCTTTGTCTTTGCGCATCTTTTTTCTCTTTTGCACCCGAACACCTCCGTCAAGCGATTTTTCTCAGCTAACCGAACGCCCTCCTGCGGCCACATTTCGCTCTCTGCCTCTGCGCTCCCTGCTACAATTCTCCGTTCCACCATGGCTATCATTTCTCCCTTTCGAGCTTGGCGCTACGACCCCGAACGGGTTTCGCTTCAGCAGGTTGTGACCCAGCCCTACGACAAAATTAGCCCCGCCATGCAAGACCAGTACTACCAGGCCAGCCCCCACAACCTCGTTCGGATCATCCTCGGAAAACGCCAACCCAACGACAGCGAGTCCAACAATGTCTACACCCGCGCCGCGGAGTCGTTTCAGAACTGGCGTCAGTCCGGCATTTTGCGGCGCGACCCCGAGCCCTCCATCTACCGCTACTCCCAAAGCTTCGCCATCCCCTCGCCCGCCGGGTCCCAAGGTTCAGTCCGCGCGGAGCGCCATGGTTTCATCGCCCTGGGTCGCCTAGAGCAATACTCAGCCAACATCGTTTTTCGCCACGAACAGACTCTCGCCAAGCCCAAAGCCGACCGTCTCGACCTTCTCCGCGCCAATCGCGCCCACTTCGGACAAATTTTCATGCTCTACGGCGGCGGAGGCAAAATTGACGCCCTTCTCAGTTCGGCCACGCCGCCCCAACAAGCTGCGGAAATCGAAGTCACCGACGAGTACGATGTCGTACACCGTGTTTGGAAGATCTCCGACCCCTCCGTCATAGCCTCCGTTCAGGAGCAGATGCGCGAGAAGAAACTCATCATCGCCGACGGACACCACCGCTACGAAACTGCCCTCACCTACCGCAACGAACGCCGCGCCACCGCTGAGACCTCATCCGGTATTCCCGCCCCCTATGATTCCGTCATGATGACCTTCGTCGACATGGACCCCGCCGGCCTCGTCATTCTGCCCACCCACCGTCTCGTTTTTGGACTACCTTCCTTCTCCGCCGCACAATTCGAAGCCGATGCTCGAAAATTTTTCAACGTCGAGCAAGTCGACCCCGGCATCGACGCCTCCCGCGCCACCGCGATCCTGAAAAACGCCGGTCACGCTGGCACTGCTCTCCTTGCCGTCACCGCCGATCGCGCCTTCCTGCTCCATACGCCGAAGGCCATCGGAACTCCGATCTTTGGAAAATTCTCCCTCCGCCAGCAATCCCTCAACGTCGTGCAGCTCCACAAATGCCTGCTCGAAGCTGCTCTTCACATTTCCGAAGAAGCAGTCCGTAACCAGGACAACGTCTCCTACTGTCGCGAGACCGCCGAGGCTTTAGACCAAGTCCGCACCGGCAAAGTCCAGATCGCCTTCCTGATGAATCCCGTCCGCATCGAGCAAGTCCGAGACATCGCTTTCGCCGGAGAAGTCCTCCCCCAAAAATCCACCGACTTCTACCCCAAACTCCTAAGCGGCCTGACCATCTACGCCCTGGACTAAAGGTTTGGGCAAAGAAAAAGGGCGGCCAAAGCCGCCCGAATTTGATTTTACTGAGAACTGACAACTGAGAACTTGTTTCCTATGTTCCTTCGTTCCAGCTGGCCTGATACTCTTCCTGCTCCGAAGTCAGCCGGTCAATCTTGATCCCCAGCGACTCCAGCTTCAGTTTGGCCACACGCTTGTCCAGATCCACGGGAACCGTGTACACCTTCTTCTCGAGCGACGCATGGTTCTTCACCATATAATCGCAAGACAACGCCTGGTCGGCAAAGCTCATATCCATCACCGACGCCGGATGTCCTTCCGCCGCGGCCAGATTGATCAGCCGGCCTTCGCCTAGAAGATTGATGCGCCGTCCATCTTTCATCGTGTACTCATCGACGAAAGTTCGGGTCGTACGCTTCGAAGAAGATAGCTTTTCGAGCGACGGAATATCGATCTCCACATTGAAGTGTCCGGAGTTCGAAATAATCGCTCCATCCTTCATCAGTTCGAAGTGCTGCTTCGCCAGAACGTTCTTGTTCCCGGTAACGGTACAGAACACATCACCCAGTTTGGCAGCCTCTTCCATGCTCATCACGCGGAACCCATCCATCACGGCTTCGAGCGCCTTCGTAGGATCGACTTCCGTAATAATGACCTCCGCGCCCGCGCCGCGCGCCCGCGAAGCCAAACCACGTCCGCACCATCCGTATCCCGCAACCACAAACTTCGATCCCGCCAGCAGGAAATTCGTCGCGCGAATAATTCCATCGATCGTTGACTGCCCCGTTCCGTACCGGTTGTCGAACAAGTGCTTCGTGTCCGCGTCATTCACCGCCACGATCGGATACTGCAGCACCCCTTCCTTCGCCATCGCCCGCAGGCGAATCACGCCAGTCGTCGTCTCTTCCGTTCCGCCAATGACATTCGCCAGCTCGGCCTTGCGTTTGGTGTGTAGGATCGAAACCAGGTCCGCGCCATCATCCATTGTGAATTGCGGCTTGTGATCCAGCGCCGCCATGATGTGCGAATAGTACGACTCGTTGTCCTCGCCCTTGATCGCGAAAACCGGAATGTTGTAATCCCGCACCAGGCTCGCCGCCACGTCATCCTGCGTCGACAGAGGGTTCGACGCACACAACGCCACGTCCGCTCCTCCATCCCGCAACGCAATCATGAGGTTCGCAGTCTCGGCCGTAACGTGCAGGCACGCCGAAACGCGTATGCCCTTCAGCGGCTGATTCTTGATGAATTCCTTGCGGATAATCTGCAGCACCTTCATCGACTGGTTCGCCCACTCGATGCGCTTCTTGCCCAGATCGGCCAGTTCAAATCCTTTTACGTCGCTTGTAACTGATGTCGTCGCCATTGTTCCCCTTATCCAAATGATGACACTTGTTCACTATCTACGCAGACCATGCGCTGTTGAAGAAGAATCTACCCCGACTCACGACGACAAAGAAGCAGACGAATCGTCCTTCTCCGTGCCTCTGTGTCTCCGTGGTGAGATATTTATTTCCTGGCCCCCACGGTTTCACCCTTTTTTAAGCCGGCGTCCGAGGCCAGTTTGTCGGCCTTGTCCGTGGCTTCCCAGGTAAAGTCCGCGTCGTTGCGTCCAAAATGTCCGTAGGACGCCGTCTTCCGGTAAATCGGACGCCGCAGGTTCAGCGTCTCGATGATCTCCCGCGGCTTCAGTTTGAAGTTCGCCCGCACGAGATCCGGAATCAGCTTCGCATCGATCTTCTCGGTTCCGAAAGTATCCACAAGTACGCTGACCGGATCGGCAACGCCGATCGCATACGCCAACTGCACTTCGCAGCGCTCCGCCAACCCCGCCGCCACAATGTTCTTCGCGATATAGCGCGCCATGTAAGCCGCCGAGCGATCTACCTTCGTCGGATCTTTCCCGCTGAACGCTCCGCCGCCGTGCCGTCCCATGCCGCCGTACGTGTCGACAATGATCTTGCGTCCCGTCAGGCCAGAATCTCCCATCGGACCGCCAATCACAAATCGTCCCGTGGGATTGATGTGATACTTGGTGTCCGCATCCAGCAGATGTGCCGGAATCACCGCTTGAATTACGTGCTTCAGAATGTCCGACCGCAACTCGTCATTGCCCACGCTCTCTGAATGCTGCGTCGACACTACCACCGCATCCACACGCTTCACTTTATGATTGGCGTCGTACTCCACCGTAACCTGCGACTTTCCATCCGGACGCAAGTACGGGCAAGTCCCATTTTTTCGAACTTCAGAAAGTTTGAGTGTGAGTTTGTGTGCGAGAGAAATCGGAAGGGGCATCAATTCAGGAGTTTCATTGCAGGCAAAGCCAAACATCATGCCTTGGTCGCCCGCGCCACCGGTATCGACTCCCATGGCAATGTCGCCCGACTGCTTATTGATGCTCGAAATGACGGCGCAGGTATTCGAGTCGAATCCGTAGACCGCGTTGTCGTAGCCGATCGACTGCACCACGCCGCGCACCAGGTTCTGAAAGTCGACGTAGGCTTTGGTAGTAATCTCACCCGCAATCACAACCAGACCCGTACAGGTCAGGGTCTCACACGCCACGCGGCTCATCGGATCTTCTCGGAGGCAGGCGTCTAGTATGGCATCGGAAATCTGGTCGGCGATCTTATCCGGGTGTCCCTCGGTTACAGACTCCGAGGTGAATAGAATACGGTTGGTTCCTGGCAAGCTGATTTCTCCTCAAGGTGACTTCGAGCCTTTATCCGTTCAGGGAAGGTTTACCGGAGTCCAAGGCCCTCGACCAAGTCTGGCTCAATCCAAATCTGGGCTGACTCTTGGTTGGCTTAATTTCGTCTCTAAACGGTACCAGAGAAACCCCACCAAACGCAATGGAATTGCGGGTGAACTGTCGAGTGGACACTGAGTGGAAGAACTTCGCAGTGAATGGCGTTTGACAGGCGGCAAATGGAAGAAAAGAAAGAAAAAATCTATGGCTTTGCGACCTAATCTGGGGCACTCGGCACCACTCCGCGTGGTCCAAAAGTAACCGTTTTTACCTCGCCGAATTCTCCCCCACCTTCCACCTTCTTACCATTGAATCGAAGCTCCACGCCCCCCGCATTCCCCATTTTTATGATGACCTGCCTTCGTGCCAGAATCGATCGCTCACTGCCCGGCGCCAAGGTTTCCGATGGCACGGTTTTACCGTCCGCCCGGATCGAGATCCACGATTCCTCGCGCGTCCGCACCACCACCGCAAATTCCCCCGTCGCCGCCGCTGCATTAACCGACGATGACGCGGGTGCAGAGAATGCAGAACTAGAAGAAGAAACCGGCGGCTTTTGGGTAACCGTGATCGGCACCGTTTGCCCCACCGATGCTTTGGTGTACGTTCCCAAACTCTGGGTTCCAGCCCCCGCGTCTCCGCTCAAACCCATCTCCGATCCCTGCCCCATAAGCGCTGCCGGAATCGCAGGAGCCGGCGTCTTTCCCCGTTCGTGCGTGTGCCGGCTCCACAACGAAAGCGCCAGTGCAATCAATAGCAGAATCGCCGCAAATAAACCCCAGGGCAGCGGTCGCGACGGATTTTCCGAAATAGAATCCAGACGGGCGGCATTCTCCGACTTCGCCCGCGCTCCTTCATCGCGCCCGTCCCCTTCCCGGGCAGCAATTTCCGTCGACGGCGGAGGCGCATCCCCCGAGGCTTGCAGATAATCGGCCACCGCCTGGTCTTCGTCGATCCCAACAAAGCGCGCATACGACCGGACGAAACCTTTATTGAAAATTCCTCCCGGCAACTGGTTGAACTTATTCTCCTCCAGCGCCTGCAACATCCGCGTGCCAATCTTGGTCGAAGCGGAAATGTCCTCGATCGTGATCTTGCGCTTTTCGCGCTCCTTTTTCAGGTTTTCCCCAAAGGATGGCAATCCACTCTCCTGCGCTCTTCAGACGCCGAAATTCTACTCTGCCCGCAATTAAGATCATAGGGAATAAGATCTCCGTTCCGATTCGCAAGTAACTCGAGTTGCTAGTTTGACTCGCAGAGAGCTTTACGTCCCTTCCTTCCATGCTGCTCCGAGTGCCGACAAACCCCCGCCGACCAGACTGCCAAAAACTGCCTGCAGATCGGAGGCAGTTTCACCTCCATTCGTTTCGATGGAACATTCGATCACTGTAAGAAGAGAAGAGGCAATGAATCGCTTCAGGATAGCTTCTCGTTGAATAACGCGCCCGCGCACTTTATGAGAATCGTTTCCTCCGGACGCTAACGCAGCCTCCGCACGCAGTTCAAAGCACTTCCGCAGCACCTTGGAGGCGCTACCCGCGTGAGGCCCCGTCAGAGCTTTATAAATTCCTGGTGACGACAACACATGCGCGAAGAACGCCGAGGCGTCCAGCGGACATGCGTTACTCGCCTGGGTCACAAGCATTGGCGCAACCATTCGGTTGAACTGCGACTGCAACAAGTCGTCTTTCGAGCAATAGTGTGCATAAAACGTGCCCCGCGCGACATCAGCCTTCCTCGTGATGTCGCTGACGCGGATGTTGCCGTAAGCGCGCCGGTGAAGAAGTTCGACAAACGCAGCGTCGAGCAGTTGCCGCGTTCGCAGCGCCCGTCGATCCGTTCTGGCGAGTTTTCCTATAACTTCCAAGACAGTTGCAGATTTGTGTTTGGTAAGTCCCATCTGTCAGCTTTTTCTGTTGTGCGGCGCAAAAAGCGCACGTAGCATCGGCAGCCATGATACCCAATTCTCCCGCCCAATCCGTACGCAAGGTCCTGGCCGCTGCTCTGCTCGTTTTCCCCTGCGTGTTCATGCTTGTTTTCATCATGCACTTCCGGCACTTTGCGGATTTCCTTCACTTCCGCTTGCAATACGTGCCTCGTGCGCCGGAACGCGTCGTCCCGGCGCTGATTGCAGCGCACAATCACTGGCCCCTGATCCACGATCCTCACATGATTGCCTATTTGTCGCTTCCTGTGATTCCACTGTGCGCCTTTGCTCTGTATTTACTCGGCCAGTCCGCGCGCCCGGTAGCCAGCGCCATCACCATGATGGTCACAATCGCTGGCTGCATTTTCACCGGCGGGCTGTTTGGCATGTGGACCGCCTTCTACCGCGGCATCGGCTCCATGAACGTACAAGACATCCCGGGAGCCACCGCAACCTTCGCCGCCATGACCGCACCCCAAGGCGCTTTTCTGGTGACAACATGGCTTGCCAAACTGCTCATGATCGGACTCGCTGCACAGGCTCTCACCCTCCTCGGTACCCGCGTCACGCCCCTCTGGTCGATCCTCTCTGTCGTTCTCGGATGCTGTCTCTTTCTTGCCTTCTGGGACCTCGACAACTGGATGTTGCTGGGCGCAGGACTGATTCTGATCGGGTTCATCCCCATGCGGAGGGCACTCATCTGCGCGACCGAACCTTTGCTGTGATCGCCCCTTAGGCGGCCAAACAAAAAACGCGCCACGTCCCACCCGCCAGGAGGTCGAGTGGAACGCAGCGCGTAAAAACGGGGATTGCTCTCTCCCGCTTATCCTTGTGATTGCGCAGGATGCAACACGCGGAACGTGCTGCCCCCCTGCGACCACACCAGCACCAGCGCGTCCTGACCGCTCGGAATGCCCGACAATGCCTGCGCCACTTCCGACGCCGACTTCACCGGATGCCGGTTCACTTCCATGATGACGTCGCCCTGTTGCAGGCCGGCGTTATCCGCCGGGCTGCCCGGCTGCACGCTCTCGATCACCGCGCCCCGTACCGAACCGTCCGCTTGTATCTCGTTGCGTGCATCCGGAGACAGATCTGCCAGACCCAGCCCCCAGCGCGCTTTTCCGTGCTCGCCGGCAGCTGTTTCTGTCCCTTTGCCGCCGCCGAGCGCTTCCAGTTTCACCGCAATCGTCGTCGGTTTGCTATCGCGGTCCACGGTCAGTTGGATGGTCTCACCCGGCCGTTTCTGCCCTACCAGCATCTGCAGTTGACCGGCATCCGTGACACGTTTGCCATCCAGTTCGGTGATTACATCGCCGGTTTTTAATCCAGCCTTCGCTCCCGGCGCATCCGGCTGAACGTCGCTCACCAGAGCTCCCTCAGCCTTGTTCATGTTGAAGAACTTCGCGTTGTCGGGAGTCACATCGGCGATCTGAATTCCGATAAACGCGTGCGTGATCTTGCCGTCACGTATCAGAGTCTCGACCGTCGGCTCGACAATCTGTGTCGGAATCGCAAATCCCATCCCCGAGAATGATCCCGACGACGAAATAAGGAACGTATTGATTCCGATCAGTTCACCACGCGCATCCACCAGCGCCCCGCCCGAATTTCCGGGGTTAATAGCTGCATCCGTTTGGATGAACTCGCCTGGCTTCCGCCGATCGCTCGGGTCCGGATTCGGACGGTTCAACGCGCTGATAATTCCCCGCGTCACGGTAAAGCGGTATCCGTAAGGATTTCCAAACGCAAGCACCGTCTGCCCAGGGCGCAACTCCGTCGAGCTGCCCCACGGCACGCTTGGGAAGTTGCTTCCATTGATTTTGATCACCGCCAGATCGGTCAGCGGATCGGCGCCAATCAACTTCGCCGGATAGACCTGCTTGTCGCTCATGGTCACGCGAATATCCACTGCTCCTTCAATCACGTGATTGTTGGTGACGATGTATCCATCGGGAGAGATGATCACGCCGCTGCCCAATCCGTGTTCCATTCTGTTCTCAGGCTGCGAAGGCATGTTGAACTGGCGCCCGAACTGCCTTCCAAATTGTTGCCCAAACGGACTGTTCGGCCCGAAAAACTGCTGCATATCAGGCCCGCCTTCCGCGCTGCTCTGCTGCACGTTCGATTTCGACGCGACCGTCACATTGACGACTGCCGGAGTGACCCGCGCCGCCAAAGTCTCCATCGCCCGATCGAGCGTCAGCAGTGCTCCCACGCTGTTATCGTCCAGCGCAGACGCCGCTGGAGCCGCCGTCGCCGCCTTCGCCGATTTTGTGAATTCGAGCGTGGCCACGGAACCCACCGCCGCCACCGCCAGCACAGCGGCCAATGCCCGCCGTGTTACCACCGCCTTACAACGTTGTATCCACATCTGCTTTTCTCCTTAGATTGTGCTTCACGATTTATCTGCAACTAAATATCTAGTTGTTAACCACAAAAAATTTTGGCCCTAAATCGAACTAGCCACCGGAACTCGAACCACTCTTTCGCGCTCCGCCCTCAACATCGTTACGTGCCACACTTGCACGCTCCAGAATTGAGCAGCAGAGTCTCCATACTGCGTTGTCTCGATAAAAACCACGGTCTGAAATTGCGGAACGAATTCCTCGCCTTCTCCACCGAACATGCTGCGAATCGCGACCAGTCTCTCACCGGACCCCGAGGTCTCAAATCGGCGAGGGTTGAATCGCCCCGCAACGTGAAGCGGAGCGCCTTGTTTCTCGGCCGATACTTGCCTCCGAACTCGATTGACCTTAAGCGTTCCAGCAGGATCGTCCATTCGCAACGAAGCCGGAACAACCGCCGCCTGTTCTCCAAATACCGCCGAATGAGTTCGACCTGCAGCAGCGTAGGAATGGCTCGTCTGGTTCTCAGCCGAGTTGTCGAAGGCAACAAATTGCGAAGCCTGCGGCACCACAAGCAAAGAGAGGACCGAGAAAATTCCTACCATCGCCAGCGCCGGTTTCCACACTCGCGTTGCCGCCGGACGATCCTTATCGAGAATCTGCGCCAGCCGCAGCGAAGCCTCGCGCGCGCGATGAACCGCTGCCTGCGCCATCGCCCACCGTCTTGGCCCCAATCGATGCGCCACACTCTTCTCCAGCAGCGAAACTAAACAATGCGCATAGCCGTGCGGATTCAAAGTCTCGGCCAGCACCGCATCATCACACGCCATTTCCCTTTCCACCGACAGCCGGTTTTCGATCCACCACACCGCCGGATGAAAGAAAAATAAAGCGCGCACAATCTTCTGCACCAGGTTCGTCCAGTCGTCCCACCGCCGCAGGTGCGCGAACTCATGCAGCAGGATCACATTCAGATCCTTCGCCGGCAGTTCGCGCAAAGTCCACGCCGGCAAAACGATGGTTCGCTTGAAAAAGCCAATTGCCGCCGGCACGCGAACCGACTCCGACACCGACACCGTCACTCGCCCCGAAGCCAACGACTTCGACGCCGCCATCCCCTTCACCGTCTTCCGCAAAACCGGGTCCAGCTCTTCAACCACAATCGGCGAGCAACTCCGTCGTAACTGACCCAACCGCCAGATCCCCGACGCCACCCTTAGCAACGAGACGCACGCTCCCAGGGCCCACACCGCGAACACCAAAACCGCCCATTGCATCGATAACACCAAAGCAGGCTGCGGGTTCCCCCATTCCAGGTGGGAGGAGACCCGCGCCGCCATCAGCGCTCTACCTTCGCCAAAACTGCCCAGCACAGGAAGCGCAGCAACCGCCAGCAACGCCAGGAACCAAACCGCAAAACGAGTTCCCGAATTCTGCCGACGCAAAACACGAAGCAACGCCCAGGCAAACAGCGCAACCAATATCCCTTCGGGCAGCGCGTTTAGAATGCGCTCGCTCGAAATCTGTGCCAACGTTTGCAGGACTGTCCAGCTCATTTAGATTTCTTCCCGCTCATCTCTTCTTGCGGCGATCCGCTCTGCAGCAACATTTCCTTAAGCCGCCCGATCTCATCCGGCCCAATTCCCTGGTCTTCCAGAAGATTCAACACCAGTTCCTCATGCGAGTTCTTGAAAAAACGGCCCACCAAATGCCGGATCTCCGAGCGTGTCGCTTCTTTCTGCCCCACGAGCGGCGTATATACATGAGCCCGCCCATCCTTTAGATGCTTCAGATAACCCTTTCTTTCCAAAACGCGAATCGTGGTGAGCACAGAGTTGTAGGCGAGCGCAGGCTTTTCCGTAAGAGAATCAAGCACTTGCTGGACGGTCCCGGTCCCTTTGCTCCACAGCACGTTCATGATTCTCAGCTCAGCTTCGGTCAAAGTTCCCGACTGTCTCGGCGGCACCGCATTCCCTCCTGTTCCCCTTAGACGCATGACCCCAAGAAAGGTAACTAATTCTTTAGTTGCTAACCGGTCACCCGGAGTTGCCCGCCTGCCAAGTCCCTTAAACCTGACGTTCACACGGCCATTTTCTGGGAGGGTTGGTGGGATCCTCTTTCCCCGGCCGGAACGGCGCGAATGGCATGTGGCCTTTGAAACCACCCCTACGGAAGATGGTTCAAGTAACACGCCCCATTCGTGTTCTGTGCCGGCGGAGACGGCGGCGTCATCCACGCGGGACTATTAAAATCGAAAAATTCTGCCATGCTCTTCTGCGCCGCATCCCGCTTCGTCAGCGCCTTCACTCTGAAGCGCAACTCAATTAGCTTCAGGATCGCCGTCGTGTCCATCACCGTATGCGAAACATAGTGCTTCTTCGTATACGGAGAAATCACGATCAACGGCAAACGGTACCCCGTATACGTGAAGTCACAGGTCGGTCCCGTCGCTCCCGTACAAATGTCGCCGGGCATCAGATCCTGCGGCTTGATGCCATCCGGACTCACCTCCGCCTGCGGCGCCACATGATCGTAAAAACCTCCAAACTCGTCATACGTCAAAATAAACGCGGAATCTTTCCACGAGACACTCGTCATCAATGCATTGACCAGCGAAGAAACATAATTCGCACCCAGCTGAATGTTGATCGGATACTCGTCCGAATCCGATCCGTGCTCGTCGAGGCCCGCGGCTGACGCTGGCTCAATAATCGCCACCGCCGGCAACGTCCCATTCTGCACATCCGCAAAATATTGCGTCATCGTAGTTATGTTCTGCGGGTAATCCGCCGGAATCGTCTGTCCCCATTCAAAATTCTGTACATAACTCAGAGTAAGCAGACATTGCGGCGTCGGATTCGTGGCGCACGTCGTGTTATCCGTATTCACGTAAATCTTCCACGAAATTCCCGCCGCCTCCAGTCTCTGAAAGATCGTTGGCGCCGTTAGCAGCGATTGGTCCTCCGGATCGCTCCCGATCGGATACGCGTCCCCCTGCGATGTCCCCGCAATCAGATACTCCCGATTCGACGCCGTGCGCGTCATCGTTGGCGAAAACCAGCGGTCCGACGTCGCGAATTCCGACGCCATAAAGTAGTAGTAGTTCAGATCGGTCGGTCCATAGATTCCCATCACCCGCAACCCGTTGATGTCGTAGTACATGGGATTCATGTTTCGCGAATCGTGTGCCGCCGTCCATACATAACCATCCAGCGTTGCCGCGGCGGAAACCGGATCTTCCAAATTCCAATCCACATGGCTTTCGTTCCAGGAAGGACTCGGGTTCTCCACACATTCCGTAATCAACGAATACGAACTAATCTGCGGACTCGAACTATCCACCGTGCAATCCGCCGGCGGCGGATAAGCAGGGTCGCACCCCGGATTGCTCGGCGCCGGTCCGTAGAGCGGAGCGAGACCCTTGGTCGGATTAAACTGCGGCAAGCCGTCGAAAGAACGATCTGCAAATCCGTTCGCCTTCCAATACGCGCGCAGTTGCCCGAAGTAATGGTCCAGCGACCGGTTCTCTTGTGCCATGAAGACAATGTGATTCAACCTATTCAAACCTTGTGTCGCTTGAAAAGTCGCCGTCACCGATTCGTTCGCGCTCATCGTCAGCTTACAAACTCCGCCGCCCGTGCAAGCGCCAGACCATCCCGCAAACATCCCGCCTTTGACCGCCTTCGCGGTGAGCATCACCACACTTCCCGATGCGAACGGCGCGCTGCATGTCCGAGCGCAACTGATTCTTGCCGGGCTCCTTAGGACCGAGCCGCTGCCCACAATCTGCACCGTCAGTTCGTACGCACCCCCAGGATTCGCTCGCCCGGAACCATCCTCCGAAGTCGCCCGCGACCCCGCAATGCTCGCAAAAGCGTTTAGCGACCCAGCGGACAGACAAATAGCGAGGCTCATGGCGCACAGCAGCGGATAATTCCTTCGTCGACTCATAAATTACCCTTTAGATCATGGAATCAGAGGAAAACGGCAAACCTTGGACGCCGCTGCTCTTCTTTAGGTTGTGATGTGGGTTTGTAACAACTCAGGTTGTGACGTTTTAGCAGCGAAAGTTGCGATCGGTGTGGTTCGTCTTACGTTATCTGGTTACGGCTCCCAGGGCGGAGCGCTCGCCCGTTCTCTGCGCAGTTTGCCTAGATAGCAATCCGCGTGCACCGCCTTGCCCGCCTCATCCACCCACGCAGTCTCCAACTCAACCGGCTTTTGACACTCCGGACAGTTCGGAAGCTGCAACTCAGCTCGATCGGACATGTTCTTAGCGAAACGCAACCGATTAACGCCGCTGTTGTTGTATACAAGAGTTTTCGCTCTCAGTATGTTCGCTATCGAACAATTCTTCTGCTGCAGGGCCATCTCCCTCAGGTTGTACCAGCGGCGCCTGGGAAGCCTATCAGAGCTAAATTGCCACCTCCCTGGCCGATCTCTCCATACTCAACGCCCCAGAACATCGCCGCTCTTTATTCTTGGATTCTTGGTTTCGGACGGTCTCTTCCCGCGCCATTCCGATCCGATCCCAAAAACTGCCCTCTCACTTGGCGCCACGGATACGGGTTACTGTCGTTCGTTGCCGCAAAAGCATTGCCAAACCTATAATTCCTTATCCACCACACTCGACCCGAGGAGTGCATGTCAGACGCAGCGGGTACGTCCCCAATTCGCCTGTCGTCAGAACTGACCATCTTTCACGACGTGGCCAAAGCGCTTACGTCGTCGCTGAACCTCGACTCCATTCTGCAGACCATTATGGAAAAAATGGGCGAATATTTCCGCCCCGACACCTGGTCGCTGCTCATGGTCGACGAAGACAAAGATGAACTCTACTTCGCCATCGCCGTCGGTGCCGCTTCCGATGTTCTCTCCAAAGTCCGTCTCAAAGTTGGCGAAGGTATCGCCGGATGGGTTGCCCGCCACGGCCAGGTCTTGATCGTCCCTGATGTACAGAGCGACCCCCGTTTTTCATCCCGCCTGGATGACATAACTCGCCTACAGACGCGTTCTGTCATCTGCGTGCCCCTGCGTTCCAAGCACCGCGTCCTGGGCGTGATTCAACTGGTGAACGCCAACGCTCAAATGAGCGAGCAGGAAATGTTCTTCCTGCAAGCGCTGTGCGATTACGCCGCCATCTCTATCGAAAACGCTCGCGCCGTCGAAAAAATTCAGGAACTCACCATCACCGACGACTGCACCGGCCTCTTCAACGCCCGCCATCTTCACAAGACCCTCGAAACCGAGGTCTACCGCTCCGCCCGCTTCGGTTATCAATTCAGCGTTATCTTCATCGACCTCGACCACTTCAAGTCCGTCAACGACACTCATGGACACTTAGTCGGCAGCCGGCTCCTGGCCGAGGTCGGCTATCTCATCAAGGCTCAACTCCGCCTCATCGATTTCGCCTTCCGCTATGGAGGAGACGAGTTTGTCGTCCTCCTTCCCCAAACCAGCAAAGATCAAGCCGTCGTCGTCGCCAAACGTCTGCAGGATTCCCTCCGCGCCGGCATCTTCTGCGTCGAGCAGGGACTGAACTTAAAACTCCGCGGCAGCATGGGCCTGGCAACTTTTCCCCACGATGCCCAGACTCCCCATGACATCATCCGCCAAGCCGACGAGATGATGTACATGGTAAAAAACAGCACCCGCGACAACATCGGCGTAGCCTCCCGCGGCCTCCTCGACCCGTAGCTGATTCAGGCAGGGACATCCTCCGTTTAGCCTTCTGGTGGTTCAGCCGCGCCCATCCAACAATTCCCGATCCGTCGCCAGCCGCAACTTTTCGTTCTCCCGCGTCGCCGCTCTCCCGCGGCCTTTCAGCAGATCTTGAACCGTGATCATCCCCTGCACGAGTCCTGTCCCGCGATCAACCACCCGCAAATTCACCATACCTTCGGAAGCCATCCGCTCCGCCGCTCCCCGGCAGGTGCTGTCTCCATATACGAACGCATTCTCGCCCCCATTCTTTGCGTCCGCGGCGATCTCTGCCGGCACCGGTGACATCACATCCCGTACCATCACGATCTCCAGCGGATCCACTCCGTACTCCCGTGTCAGGTGATACCCTCGCCGGCTCAATTTTTCCGTCAAAATTGATCTTGGCATGATCAGCGCCGTTACCAGATACGCAGCGATGCATCCCAAAGTAAGCGGCACCATCGCCTCCCAGCAATGCGTAACCTCAAGGCTGAAGAGAATGGCCGTCATCGGAACTCCCAGCGACCCCGCCAGCATCGCCCCCATGCCCATCAGCGCCCAAAATCCCTGCATCTCAAGTGGAAGGTGCCCCAACCGTCCAGCCAATGCTCCTGCCGCGCCACCGATCATCAACAGCGGCGCCAGCACTCCTCCAGAAGTTCCCGATCCCAGCGAAAACGCCCACATCAACGACTTCGCGAGAAGGATTCCGCCGATCAACGCGATCGGTGCATTGCCTCGCAGCAACTCCGCAATATTGTCGTATCCCACCCCCAGGCCACGTGGGAAGAAAAGACCTCCTACTCCAATCCCTACTCCACCGATCGCTGGCCACCACATCCAATGCACCGGAAGCCGCTCAAACATATCTTCGAAGGCATACATCATCCGGCTCATCCCGGCCGCCAGTAGCCCAACAACGGCACCCAGCAACAACGCGCCGGCTGCAATAGGAACTCGATTGACGCCACCAATTCCTTTCATCTGAAACAGTGGCCCTGAACCGAGCAGCATCCCGCGAAGAATCGCCGCCACTGCGCTCGCAATCGCGACTGGAACCAGGCTCCGCGGCCGCAACTCGAACAACAAGAGTTCGACCGCCAGCAGGATCGCTGCCACCGGCGATGCAAAAGTCGCCGACATCCCCGCCGCCGCCCCGGCCACTAGAAGCGTTGTGCGTTCCGCGTCGGTCAGCCGTATCCATTGTGCGATCAAAGAACCAAAGGCGCCGCCGGTCATAATGATCGGACCCTCCGCCCCAAATGGCCCGCCCGAACCAATTGCAATCGCGGCCGAGATGGGCTTGAGGATCGCGATCTTCGGAGCGACTCGCGCCCGGTTCAGCAGAATCGCCTCAATTGCCTCCGGAATCCCGTGGCCCCGTATCTTGTCCGAGCCAAAACGCGCCATCAATCCCACCACAATCCCGCCGATTACCGGAACGGCCACCATCCAGTACCCGAGCGAACTCCCAGCCGGAGACGCCGCCGCGAAACTAAACCGGTGATAGTAGAAAAGGTTGGTGAAGAACGAGATCAGCCGCAAAAGGATTACCGCTAGAAAAGTCGCCCCCACGCCGATCACGACCGCCAAGCCGGAGAGCAGCCACACTCGACCGTCAACCGTGAAATCGCGCAATACCGAAGGCTCAGACTTCATGATCCCCCCGAACTGCACTCCGCTTGCTCTGGACCGCCTTCAGCGCAGTCAGCGTTCGAATCAACTGCGGCCCGAGTTCGTTCAACTCCTGCGCATGATCGATCGAGAGCGATTCCAGCACTTTGTGCCCTTTTGCGGAAACCTCCAGCAGCACGCACCGGCGATCCTCACCGTGCTTGCGCTGGACCAATCCCGCCTCCTCGCAACGATTGCTCAACTCGACCGCTGTGTTATGCCGCAAACCCAATCGCTCGGCTGCGTATCCGATGGTGGCTTCCGTTCCCTCGGGTGCTCCTGCGATTTGCAACAAGAGTTGGTGTTGTTGCGGTTGCAGTCCAACCCTTTGCGCTGCCAGTTCGCTGAAGTGCAAGAAGACCCGGAGTTGATGCCGAAACTCGGCCAGAATCTGCATCCGCCGGACCGCCGAGCTTCCTTCCCTCTTTCTTTTCATAATCCTAATTATATCGTATTACGATATATTTGCGAAGCCATCAATCCATACCAACGATGCACTTGCGCAAGTTGTTGTTTGAGCGCCGCGGAGGGCATCGTGCGCCTCAGAATTTCAGCCGCCTGCGCCCTGCAAATTCCAGCCGCCGTCGGTTAAAATAAATTCCTCGTCTTCATCCGCTGCACGATTGGGGTTTCTTCCAAATGGCCGTTGGCGTACGCACTCAGGACCTGCGCAAGGTCTATAACTCCGCTCCTCCGCCCGGCGCCGGAGGCGGCTTCATCGCGCGCGGCGATGCTAAAGGGAGTAAAGCGCCTAAAACGCAAATCTCAGCCCTCGACGGACTCACCCTCGAAGTTCTTCCTGGAGAAATCTTCGGACTGCTCGGCCCCAACGGCGCCGGAAAATCTACCACCATCGGAATATTGACCACCCGAACCCATGCCACCTCCGGCCAGGCCTGGATCGGCGACCACGAAGTCTGGACCCACCAATCCGCGGTCAAGCGCCTCATCGGCGTCGTCCCCCAACGCCCGAATCTCGATTTCTCTCTCACCGCCCGCGAGATCCTAACCTTCCACGCCGCCTATTTCGGAATCCCCTCCAAAGCCAGAAACGACCTCGCCGACGCTCTGCTCGAAAAATTCAAACTCACCGAGCGCGCCAATCAGATGGTCCGTGGATTTTCCGGCGGCATGATGCAGCGCCTTTCCATCGCGCGGGCCATGATGCACAATCCCCAAGTTATTTTTCTCGACGAACCCGGCGCCGGGCTCGATCCCCAAACCCGTATCCTCTTATGGGAGATCATCCGCGAATACCATCAGACCGGAAAAACTGTCGTCCTCACCACCCACAACATGGAAGAGGCCGACGCCCTCTGCCAGCGCCTCGCCATCATCGATCACGGCCGCATGATCGCTCTCGGCACACCACAGGAACTCAAAGCCTCCATCCCCGGCGGATTCCTGCTCCGCCTCCGCTTCGGAAATCAAACCGCCGCCTTGCTCGATAGCCTGCGAGCCCTGGCCGGAGTCCGCGAAGTTCGCGCCCGCGGCAAAGAAGACAACGACAATAAGAACAATGACCAGACCCTCCCCGGCGTCAACGTCTACGCCGATCGCGGAGGCTCCCTCATCCCCGAAATCGCCACCGTCGCCGCCAGCGCCAACGCCGAATTGTCCAACGTCCACATCTCCGAGCCCAGCCTCGAAAATCTTTTCCTCCACCACACCGGAAGGAGCCTGCGCGATTGAACTGGAAAACTTTTTTCGCCATGCTGTCTCGCGATGCGCACGTAGCCAGGCGCAACGCGATCCAGCTTCTTTTGCAGACTTTCTTGCAGCCGCTGCTCTTCGTTTTCATTTTCGGCAAAGTCATGGTCGGCAGCGGCTACATGCCCGCCGCCTATAAAAGTCTTCTGCTGCCCGGCATCATCGCCATCAGCATGGTCTTCACCGGAATCTGGGCAGTAGCCATGCCCCTGATCGCGGAGTTTCAATGGACCCGCGAAATCGAAGACCGCCTTCTCGCCCCTATCGACGTTGCCTGGATCGCCATCGAAAAAGTTATTGCCGGCATGCTTCAAGCCCTGATCGCCGGACTCATCGTCATCCCGCTAGCGTGGCTCGTCCTTCGCCCCGGCATCGACATAAGCATCCACGCCCCCTTCACCTTTGCCGCCATCATCCTTCTAGTCGCGACCTTCTCCGCCTGCGGAGGCCTCGCGCTCGGCTGCAGCATCAACCAGCAACACATCGGCCTGATGTTCGGCATGGTCATCACTCCGATGATTTTCTTCGGTTGCGCCTACTATCCCTGGAGCGCCCTGAAAACTTTCCCCATCATGCAAAAGCTCGTCCTGATCAATCCCCTCGTCTACGCCAGCGAAGGATTGCGTGCCACCCTAGTCCCCCAGTTCTCGCATCTCCCCGTGCCTGCCGTCCTCGCCGCATTAATTTTCTTCAACGTCCTATTGCTCGTAGTCGGCCTCCGCCAGTTCGAAAAGAAAGCCGTCAGCTGAGCCTTGCGTTGATGTTGTCATCCTGAGCGTAACTTCGCCGCTGGCGAAGCCAGTGGCAAAGTGGAGCCGAAGGACCCCTACCCCTCACCGGCACTGAGCCCCACGAGTTCATCATTTACAATCAAAGATTCTCTAACAACCGGACATCATCCTATGCATCGTTGGTCGCAGCTCTTCATCCCCACTCTCCGCGAGGCTCCTGCCGACGCCGAGGTCGCCAGCCACAAGCTCTTAGTCCGCGCCGGATACGTCCGCCAGCTCGGCGCCGGCATCTACTCCTTCCTTTTCCTCGGCAATCGCACCACCCAGAAGATCGTGGGCATCGTCCGCCAGGAGATGGACAAGATCGGCCAGGAATTCTATCTCCCCGCCCTTAATCCCCGCGAAGTCTGGGAGGCCAGCGGCCGCTGGACCACCATGGGCGAAAACATGTTTCGCCTCAAAGACCGCAAAGGCGCCGACCTCTGTCTCGGCATGACCCACGAAGAGGTCATGACCGACATCGCCCGCAAAGAACTGCGCAGCTACAAGCAACTCCCTCAAATCTGGTACCAGATTCAAACCAAGTTTCGCGACGAACCCCGCCCCAAGGCCGGATTGCTCCGCGTCCGCCAGTTCATGATGAAAGACGCCTACTCCTTCGACATCGACGCCGCCGGACTCGACGTCTCTTATCAAAAGCATTACGACACTTATTGCAAGACCTTCGACCGCTGCGGCCTGAAGTACATGATCATCGACGCCCACTCCGGAGCCATGGGTGGATCGCAATCGCAGGAATTCATGGTCCGCACTCCTGCCGGAGAAGACCAGATCGTCAGCTGCGAAGCCTGCAATTACGCCGCGAACATGGAGAAAGCAACCTCCAAGTTGGCCCACGTCGACGATCTGCAACCCGAAGGCGATGGCCAGCCGCTGGAAGTCCACACGCCCGGCCAGAAGACGATCGAAGACGTAGCTCGCTTTTTGGGCGTATCGCCTGAGAACAAAATCAAAACGCTTGCCCTCATGATCACCGAAGACGACGCAAAAACCGGAAAATCACGCTCGCGCGCCGTCGTGCTGCTCATGCGCGGCGATCACCAGATGAACGAAGCCAAGCTCTCGACGGCCGTCGTCGGCAAAGACACCCGCCCCATGCAGGAAGACGAAATTCGCGCGCTCTTTCACTCCCCCGCCGGATACCTCGGCCCCCTCGGCATCGAATGGGCGAAAAGTTTCGAAGATACCGCCAAGCCCATCCTCCTTGTCGACAAAGCCCTCGAAGGACGAGCCAACCTCATCGGTGGCGCCAACAAAGAGGACTACCACGTCAAGCATCTAACACCCGGAAAGAACTTTCATCCCACCGCCTACGTCGATCTCCGCGCCGTCACCGCCGGAGAGGCCTGTCCCAACTGCGGTGCTCCTCTGCGCATCGACACCGCCGTCGAAATCGGACATATCTTCAAACTCGGCTACAAGTATTCCGACTCCATGGGCGCCCGTGTCCTCGATCGCAACGGCAAAGAGGTCGCGCCCATCATGGGCAGCTACGGCATCGGCATCGAGCGCATCCTCACCGCCGCCATCGAGCAAAATAACGACGAAAACGGATTCTGGCTGCCTCCCTCCATCGCCCCCTTCGAAGTTGTCGTCGTCTCCACCAACTCCAAGGACGACGCCATTCGTGCCGCCTCCGAAGACATCGCCAAACAACTCGAGACTGCCGGATGGGACGTTTTGCTCGACGATCGCGACGAACGCCCCGGCGTCAAGTTCAAAGACGCGGATCTCATCGGTATCCCCTTTCGTATCAACGTCGGAAAGAAGGTTACCGAAGGTACCGTAGAAGTCGTTCTCCGCTCGACTCTCGCCAAAGACGACGTTAAGATTTCAGCCATAAGTGAGCATTTTCAGGGGTTGCGCCAGGGATGAAGTTTCGGTCGCGCACGAACCGCGCGTCCGTCACATTTGCAACACATTGTCAGCGTAAGAACGCGCTACTTCACCGCCCGCGCAGCATCCCAAAAGGCTCTTCTCAGAAATCGCAACGCTTGTAACAAGGTCGACTAACAAGGGATCGGCTCTCTGTTTTCTTATGGCTACTCTGAAACTCATCTTCGGCATCGCTCTTTTCGCAGCCGTCGGTCTCGTCTGCTTCAAACTGATCCCGCCCTATTTCGCAAACTACGAATTTGAAGATTCCATCAAGACCGAATCGATCCAGGCCACCTACACGTCCCGCTCCGAAGACGACATCCGCGACGCCGTCGTCAAAGAAGCTCGCAACTACGACATTCCTCTAACTGCTAAGCAAGTTAAAGTCTCACGCGTCGGCGGGCTCGGTACCGGCAGCCTCAACATCGAAGCCGACTACACGGTTCCCATCGACCTCCCCGGCTATTCCACCACCATCGAATTCCATCCCTCCACGAAAAACAAGGGCGTCTACTAAGCGAAGTCCGCAACTACTTTCAGCCGCCTACTTTAACCTCGCCGTCCCTCCCAGACACACCCGTCCCTCTCTTGACACGCATCCAAACCGCTATGCGCCCCGCTTCGTGATTTAGAATCAATCAGAAAGGCTCCCAGACTCGAAATCCGGTTGCGGACCGAGAATTGCTCTCGTCATGATGCACATCTCTATTCATGGCCATTAAGCTCAAAATCCCCACCGCGCGCAACGGCGGATCCACTCGCAAAGGCCGCGGGAAAGGCGGCTTTTTCTCCCGCGATCCCATTCTCCGCATCGCGCTTCTTACTTTCCTCTCCCTTTCTCTGTTGGTTGTAGGATTTTTTGCCTACTGGTATGTAAAGTACGACCGCATCATCGAGCAGCGCTTCCGTGGCCCTGTCTTCGCCACTTCGGCCAAAATCTTCGCTGCTCCCGAGGTCGTCCGCGTAGGCTCCAAAGCCACCGTCTCAGAAATTGCCACTGAACTCCGTCACGCCGGCTACGCCGAGAAGGACGGCGAATCCCAGCTCGGCAGCTATCACATCCATGCCGGATCCATCGAGGTTCTCCCCGGCCCCGAGTCCTATCACAGCCCCGAACCCGCCACCATCACCGTCACCGCCGGCCTCGTCTCTTCCGTCAACAGCCGCTCTGCCGGAGAACTCGCCGCCTACGAACTCGAGCCCCAGCTTCTTACTTCTCTCTTCGACGCCGAGCAACGCAGCAAGCGTCAACTCATCAAGTACGACGACATCCCCAAAGTGATGGTCGATGCCGTCACCTCCATCGAAGACCGCCGCTTCTTCCAGCACAATGGCGTTAACTTCATGCGTCTCCTCGAGGCTGCCTGGATCGACTTCACCCACCAGCGCCACCAGCAGGGCGGATCCACCATCACCATGCAACTCTCCCGCGCCTTTTTTCTGAGCCCCGAAAAAACCTTCCGGCGCAAGCTGATCGAAATGCTGATTGCCGTCGAACTCGAACAGAAATTCTCGAAGCAGCAAATTTTCGAGTTCTACGCCAACCGCGTCGATCTCGGCCAGCGCGGCTCCTTCACCATCTCCGGCTTAGCCGAAGGTTCGCGCTCCTATTTCAATAAAGACCTCAAAAACGTCACCCTCCCCGAAGCCGCGCTCCTCGCGGGATTGATTCAGGCTCCCAGCTACCTCTCGCCCTACCGCCACCCCGAGCGTGCTCTCGAACGCCGCAACACCGTGATCGAAGCGATGGCCGAAAACCACGTAATCACTCGCGAACAGGCCGACAAAGCCAAGGCAACGCCCCTCAAACTCGCGCCCCCCAACGTCGAGGCCAGTGACGCTCCCTACTTCGTCGACATGGTGCGCGACACCATCGTCAATAAGCTCAACGAACACGAGGTCAACGAGCAGCAGTATCGCATCTACACCACGCTCGATCCCGCTCTCCAGCGTGCCGCCGCCCAAGCCGTCGAGACCGGCATCAAGCTGGTCGACGACCAGGTCACCAAGATGCGCACGAAAAAGGTGAAGGTCGGAAAAAATAAATTCGAAACCACCGTCACCCCCGGCCCGCAGGCGCAGGTTGCGCTCATCGCCATGGATCCCCACACCGGAGAAATCAAAGCTCTCGTCGGCGGCCGCAACTACGGCACCAGCCAACTCAATCACGCTCTCGCCAAACGTCCCACTGGATCGATCTTCAAGCCCTTCGTCTACGCCGCCGCTCTCAACACCGCCGTGGACGGCTCTCCCGCCGTCATCACACCCGCCTCCACCGTCTCCGACCAGCCCTCAACCTTCACTTACGGCGACCAGATCTACGAGCCCCGCAATTACAAAGAGGAGTACCACGGCGACGTGACCCTCCGTTACGCCCTCGCTCTCTCGCTCAACAACGCCACCGTCAAGCTCGCCGAAGAAGTCGGCTACGACAAAGTCGCCGCCCTCGCCAAGTCCGCCGGTATCGCCTCCGTCAAAGCCACGCCCGCCATGGCCCTTGGAGCCTACGACGCTACTCCCGTCGACATGACCTCCGCCTACACCGCTTTCGCGAACGGAGGCGTCAAACTCTCACCAATATTCGTCAACTCCGTCCGTAACTCCAAGGGCGACGTCGTGCTCAACCTCGGGACGGAAAAAAATCAGGTACTCGATCCCCGCATCGCCTTCGTCATGACCAACATGCTCGAAGGCGTCATGAATTTCGGCACCGCCTACGGCGTCCGCCAGCGCGGCTTCACCGCCCCCGCCGCCGGAAAAACCGGCAGCTCCCACGACGGCTGGTTTGCCGGATACACCAGCAACCTTCTCTGTATCGTTTGGGTGGGATACGACGATTACAGCGACATCCGCCTCAGTGGCGCACAAACCGCCGCTCCCATCTGGGCAGAGTTCATGAAGAAGGCCGTTACCCTTCCCGCCTATTCCGACGTAAAGCCTTTCACCCAGCCCGAGGGCGTAGTCGACGTGCAACTCGACAAAATCACCAACCGCCTCGCTACCCCGACCTGCCCCGATGACTACACCATCGCCTTCATCGCTGGAACCGAGCCTCACGACACCTGCGATCAGACAGGAAGCGGAGTCCAGGGCTTCTTCTCCCGCGTCTTCGGCGGAAACTCCGAAAAAGCGCTCCCCCCTCCCAACACCAATGGGAACCAACCGCCCGCCGCCGGTGTCCAACCCCAATCAGACGAAGAAGCCAAAAAGAAAAAGGGTTTCTTCGGCAAGATCGTGGGCGCCTTCAAGGGCGACAGCAATAACCAGAAGAACGACAAAAACACTCCCCCTCCGTCTAACCCCGGAACGGGAGCAGCCCCACCGCAACCGTAGACAAACGGGCGAATTGGGCGCAATCTTCTTTTGGTACCGTTGCCGTTATATGTGGGATTTGTCCGGGATTGATGCAGTAATCTACCGCCGCACCTTTTCTCGAACGGCACCACAGGTTATAGCCTCGAATTCTTTTGGGTGGCGCAGCAGTTTACTGCTGCGATGTATGAGACATAGAATGCGGCTTCAGCCGCCGAGTTCAGGTTGGTATCAGGGCATCGCTTTAGCGATGCCACCGAAATCGCTTTCATATGCCCCTTTAGGGGCTGGCCTTAAACGTGCATTAGACCGAATCAAAGTGCGCTGAAATGGCGCGAAACTACGTTGTTTCGTATGTCTGGCTGGGGGTGGGATATGTTTTCCTGGATCCGCATCAGCTCTCTCGTTCTTCTCTGCGCCGCTCTTCCCTTCTCGAACCTCTTGCAAGCTCAGAACAGCGAACAACTGGAAGTCGGCCCACCTCCCCTCCATCGCGTCGAACCCCCCGCTCCGGGAGCCACTCCCGACCAACTCGAACAACGCGGCGATAGTCTCCGTGTCGAGAAAAATTTCCTCGACGCCGTCGACTACTACCAGGCCGCTCTCAAAGGCGCCACCGACCTTGCTTCCGTCTACAACAAAATCGGCATTTGCGAACTCATGATGCAGCGCTACCGCGAGTCCAAGAAGAGCTTCGAACGCGCCATCAAAGCCGACCGCAAGCACGCCGACGCTTATAACAATCTCGGCGTCATCTATTACCAGGCGCGCAATTACGGCGCCGCCATCAAGCAGTACGAGAAGGCCATCTCCCTCAACGACGATGCCGCCTCCTACTACAGCAACCTCGGCGCCGCCTACTTCGGTAAGAAGAATTTCGATAAGGCCGTCTACGACTATTCCAAGGCCATGAGCCTCGATCCCGACATCTTTGAGCGCACCTCCCAAGGCGGCGTCCAGGGAAAGCTCCCCTCCCCCGACGACCGCGCCCACTACGACTACGTTCTAGCAAAACTCTACGCCCGCACCGGAGTTCCCGACCGCTCCCTCCACTACCTCAAAAAAGCCATGGAAGAGGGCTACAAAGACATCAAGAAGGCCTACACCGACAACGAGTTCAGCGAGTTGCGTAAAGATCCCCGGTTCGCCGAACTCATGCAGAGTAAAACGACCGCCATCCCTGACTAGAATGAAGAAGGTTTCTTGGGGCGGCTTGCAGACCTGCGATCGTAATAACTTGATCTTGTCCTAAAAAGCTCGCCCTCAGAGCCCGCTGCGAAACTCGCCGGTCGCCTTTCTGCCGGGCAGGATTTGACTAGATGCTGGCTTGTCACGACGAACCCGTTCTCAAATTTGGAGCGCGAAGCTACATCGTTCTTGCCTTGGGCTGATCGATGCGCTCAACCGCGTAGAACGGCAAGCTCGCCTCCTCGCGATGCAGTTGCAGCCCAAAGGTGCTCAGAACCGCCGAGAGCGTTGACAGGCTGGCAAATTCCGCTCCTGTACCGGACGCACCCGGTGGAGGCGGCGGCAAGTTCATTGGCTGCCATCCCTGCGAATGCATCGTGAACAATGCTTCACTGCCGGTTCGGTCCACCACGGGCAGATCCGTCCAATTTTCCAGATAGTGTGCTAGGTCAGACATATCCACACCCCTTGCGTTCAGGGGGTGTCCGAAGCCTATTGCAAAGCTGTGGCAACCATCTGAGCCCAGGTCAAGAATGCAATCCGTTGGGCTGATTTTCGATCTCGTCAGCTTCTGATCGCCCCCCAGGAGCGTAAGCGCGTAGACCGGCGTCGTCACCGTTGTAACCCTGAGCCTCAGGCCGAAATATCCCTTCAGGAGTTTCTGCAGCAAAATCTCTATAGTTCGCCTCTGGGCTGGTATGTCCTTCTTGTCGAGCTTCAAGGACGCGGATGTCTTTGCTTCGATATCGTACCGCTGGCGGACCGCCCAATCCGGCAGTAACGTTAGTCTTGGGGTCGGATTGTCCGGGACGGCATATGCCAGGCTTATTAGCTCGATTACAGGAACAGAATGACCGATCAGATCACCATTAGGAAGGAAACGTAGACGGCTTACGCCGGCAACGTTCGACGCAGAGGACTTGATGACAACACTCGCGAACTGTTGCGTTCGAGCGAGGGGAGACAAAATCAACACCACGCAGAGAGTGCACACCCGAGAAGCGATCATAACCGTACCTCACCGAGCAGCTTGCCAGTTGTTGGATATCAGTATTGATCAACGCGCATTGCGCAGTCCATCTTTAACCGGCGACTCAACCGGGATATTCCGGTTGCCCTGCCGACTTATGAGGACCAATCCGGATCCGTAATTGCTGACGCTTGCAGCATAAACCTATCGTTCCAACCGAGATCGTAGCTCCACCTGGATCGTGCAGAGATAGCAATAGGTCACGGCTCTCAATTCCTCTCTTGAACAGATCGCACATAGAAAGTTGGCGAGAGGCCGGTTTCGCGTTTGAATGCAGTACTGAAAGCGCTCACCGATTGAAATCCTGCCATCTCGGCAATATCGATCATGGGCACTTCCTACGACGCCAAGGCGCTTTTCGCAAGCGCCATGCGCCATTTGGCCAAGTATTCGATTGGTGGAACGCCGACGATCTGCACAAAGCGTGATGCGAACGCGGATCGAGACATACCTGCTTCACGGGCGAGTGCAACCAGAGTCCAAGGTCGTTTTGTGTCGGCATGCATGCCGCAAAGCGCGCGCCCAATTTTCGGGTCTGCGAGGCCAGCCAGCAGGCCCCGACTCCCTTCGCCGATCTCGGCGGGACGATAGCGTAACGCCTCAATCAGTATGAGTCCCAGGAGACGATCAAGCACAAGCGAACGGCCAGGCCGCTCCGCTAGCGCTTCGTCGCCGAAGGCCGCCAGAAGTGCGCCCAACCGAGCGGCCGCAAGCTCATTACCCCGCACACGGACAATGGGTAGCATCAAAGTCGAGATCAGATCGCGATTGTCCGACTCAAATTTAAAGTTTCCGGCCATGAACCGCGTGACTTGAGTCGTGAGCGCAGGCGAGAAAAGTAAGCCAGGGTCTTCAACAAGTGCCCTGAAGTCGACTGCGCTGCCTCCGCCGTCGGAAGTTGACGGAGCGGCTCCAAATGCTTAACTCTGTAATTCACAGAAGTCTCCGGAGTAAACGCATGAGTGTTCTTCGCATCCTTCGTGGTTGTGTGATTGTGGCGGTTGGGTTTCTCTGCCTGGCAATGGCTCCAGCGCAGGACTTGAACCCTGAGGCGAAGCTTCATGAGCAGTATGTCGAGGCTCAGAAGCTTTATGAGCAGAAGCACTTCGCCGAAGCAGCAGCCATTTTGGAACCCTTCTATGCTGCTGGGCCGGATGGGATAGGTCGGGATTGGTACACGGCTATGTACGATCTGGCGTGTGAGGAAGCGCTGGCTGGACACAAGGAGAAGGCAATCGAGGTGCTGACGGCCTCGCAGGCCGATGGAGGCAGCGGAACCGCCGAACACCTCGCTACCGATACAGATCTCACATTGCTGCACGGCGACACGCGTTTTGCACACCTGGTTGAAGAAGCAAAGAGCCGCGAGCGGCTTTGGACACACGAGCCAGGGCAGGATGTCCCCTATGCTGCCAACTTGAGCGAAGACGCCAAAGTGGCCGGGTTGTCGACCGTTTGGGCTGAAGCGCGTTTCAATTTCGCGTTTTTCGACCGGCAGGCGACGCTGGACTGGAATCAGCTTTATCTGCACTACCTCCCAAAGGTGCGAGCGACGAGCTCCACCGAGGAGTACTACCGTGTCCTGATGCGGTTTGCGGCGGCATTGAAGGATGGCCATACGAACGTGTATCCACCGGATTCGATCGCAGATGCCTTCTATGGCGGCCCAGGGCTCCGTACGAAATCGGTGCAGGATACGGTGGTAGTGACCGCGATAGACGATCCGGCTTTGTTGACGCAAGGCTGGCGGATCGGCGATGTGCTGCGCAAGATCGGCAATGAGGATGTGCGCAGCTATGCGGAGCGGGAAGTTGCGCCATACCAGAGTGCGTCTACGCCGCAGGATTTGGCTGTACGGACGTACAGCTATGCGCTGCTGAGGGGAAAGGCGGGAACCGACCTGACCGTAACAGTGGATGATGCGGAAGGTCACCAGATTGTACGTACATTGAAGCGAATGTCCGTCTCGGAGCGCACGAAGATGCGTCATGTTGAAGACGCGGCTTTTGCTTTGCGACCAGACGGGATCGCGGTTCTCACCGTAAACGAGTTCGACGACGCGAAGGGAGTAAATCTGCTGCTCGATAACCTGCCTCGGGTCGAATCCGCAAGGGGGCTCATTATCGATGTACGCGCCAATGGGGGAGGCAGCACGCCGGTTGGTCTGCTTCAGATTCTTGCGCAAAAGCCAATTCCTGGAGCGTTGCAGCGGACCAGATCGTATCGGGCCGTGGACAGGGCCTGGGGTATCCTGCCGGGTTGGGCGGAGCTACCCGCAGAGCAAATTCTTGCTGATAAAGACCATCGTGTGGATGTGCCGGTTGCTGTGCTGACCAGCGCTATGACTTACTCCGCTGCTGAGGACTTCGTGGCGGCGTTTGACGCCATGCACCGTGGCATCACCGTAGGTGAAACAACGGGCGGCAGCACGGGGCAACCGCTCTTCTTCCATCTGCCTGGCGGTGGCAGTGCAAGGATTTGTGCAAAGAACGACCGGGCCGGGGATGGAACGGTGTTCGAGGGCGTAGGACTGGTGCCCACCATACCGGTTTCGCTGACACTCGCGAACGTGCGCTCTGGGGCCGATGTTGTTATGGATCGCGCGGCGACAGCGCTGCTCGGTCACAATGAATGAGGAAAAGCTCCGACCCGCATCCCAGATAAATCTGGCAAAGCCGTGATTGCCTCAATATATCTGGAAAAACGCGCTTCTCGTCATCGAATCGCCGCAGATTGTGAAGGGGAAAGGCGCAGGACAGGGAACGTCGTCCTGCCGCGCAGCAGACGAACTGGAGCAGGAAGGCTGCGGGAACCAGCGGTGTCTTCCTGCGCGATTTTGGAGCAAAGAAAACTAGTTGCGGCAGATTAGCCGGCCCTCACCGCATTCTTTCCGATAAGTGGCTTTCGCGAGTGTTCCCTTTCCGGAAATCGCCTTCCCTTTTTCATCACAATCCGCTGTAACCAGCGTCACGGACAACCAACCTGCAATCCGCGAAAATAGATCTTGATTGGCTAGGGAAAGAGTGTGCCGTCTCCAGAGGCGCCCCGCTCGATCCTGTCAAAGCCACTCGCACTCGCTCCTTGAAAACCCAACCGGTCGAGCAATCAGCACCCGCTCCCGGCAAACACCGCCTCGAACTGGCCCCTGACCACCAACCACTGACCACCGCTCCCTTTTAATTCCTTATTCCACAATATTTTGCATCTAACTCCTTTGGAATCAAAGATCTGGCTCGACCAAATCCGCTAAACGATTGATTCCAAAAGATCGAGGGGGGAGGGGGAGGGGGTACCTTTCCTCAATCACCCACCAGAAAGCCGTTGACCTCGCTCCTTGCCTCAACCAACCCTTCCGGCAACACCCCACGGTTGTACTCCGTCATACGATTCTTCCATTTCAAGAAGTCCGTAATGCTCTGCGGCTCGATCCGCACCTCGACCCTCCGCAGACTGGCCAACAACAAATTCATCTCATACTGAAATCCGACAGCCGACCGCAGATTCTTCGCCGACGCTTTCACCCGCTCCACCTCGCGCCCACAAACCTCCAGCAAGCCCCAGCCAGCCGGTAATTCTTCCACCCGAATCAATCCTCGCGGAGCCAGATAGTATCGCTCGCACCCCACACCACTCTCCGGCTTCAACCGAAACGGCTTCCCGCGATCCGCCAGAAAATCTCCCCGCGAAACCTTGCTCTCGACCAACACCGAATGGCAAGCCTTCTTCCACCCGATTGCATCCGGCATCTCCCCGCTGACGCAAGCCTGTTCGCTCAAGACCACCCCGCACCGGTACCGCCGGAGCCACCCCACCGCCATCGCCACTAATTTCGCGTGAGTCACAAGAGAAGTTTGAGAGGAGAATCAGCTCCTGAAAAGTATCTGTATTGGGAACGGCCTGTGAGGAACAAGTTTAGCGTGGAAACAAGTTCAGGTTGGAAACGAATTCAGTGTGGGGATGATTAAAGTGTGGGGACGAGCGACCTCGCTCGTCCGCTCTCATCAGTGAATGATCCAAGCCAAACCGATTCTAGACTCGAACCGCTCGCACCTTAGCCAATGGTCTCTCAGCACCCATCGCGCTTCGCAACCCCCGCACCAGCAGCGGACGCCTCAGCACCGTTTCCAGCAAATGCCTCGCACCCGCAACCTCTTCCGCCGATCGATCCGATGCCGAGTATCCTTCCACTCGCACCACCACCACATCATCCTGTACTTGAACCTCAATCTCGCGAGCATGGGAAGAATGAGAAGACGCGCGATGAGTAATCGAACGATGCAGGGACGAAAGGTGTTTGGACGAACCGTATCGCGACAAGCCGTGTGGGGACAATCCGTGTCGCGACGAGCGACCTCGCTCGTCCAAATCGAGTTCACCTCGGCCACTCTCTTGCCCGTCCCCGCGGACCACTCCATCCAGCGCGTTCGCCAGCCGCAGAATCCCCGCCAGTTCCATCGCCAAATGCCGATCCGGCAGTTCGAGAAGTTGCAACGCCTTCGCCCGTATGTGCGGCAAAGCCCCACGATGATACCGCGCCACGACTGCCGCCATCTCCAACTCGCGCGCACTCCATCCCATAGGCGGTGCCAGCCCACGAATCATCCGATACGACGCCTTCCAATGCTTCTCCCCGCCCCGCGCCTTCCCCACATCGTGCATCAATGCCGCTGCCTGCAGCACTCCCCTCCAGTCCGAGCCGCGCTCCGCACCGATCAACCGCGCTCCCGATTTCCCCCGTGTTCCTGCATGGTCACGTCTTTCCTCGGCAGTCGCCAAACTCGGCCGCACCGAAGCACCCGCCAGATGAGGCAGCACGCCATGCACTGGCAGGATCCCCTCAGCGCGCAACCTGTCATACAACGCGAGCGCCAGCCCAGTCACCCTCTCGGAATGCGCAAAGTCCGGATCCAAATATCCTGCCCAAACCCGCATACGGCTCAAAGCCGCCGCCCGCAGCCGCGGACCCTCCGGCAACTCCTCCCGCCAAACCCCCCAGAGCGACTCGCGCCCCACCATCTTCGCTCGATACTTCGCAGTCCGTTTCTCACGTTCCTGATTGAGCCGGGTCTGCCACCGCCGCCGGCTCTCCCCGTCCGGAAACGCCCCGATCTCCACCGCCGTCATCCACAGCACGTCCAGATCATGCACCTCGCCCAGCAGATCTTGGATTTCTTTCAAGTCCCCGCCCCAAGCCGCATTCTGGCGCGGCAAGAAGTTCTCCACCGTATAGCGAAATCGCTTGATCCCAATCCGCAACTGGTGCAATCCGACTCGCGACCGCGTTCGCAACGCGTGCTTATGCAAGTCATAAGCCGCCGTCCACTTCTCCAGCGCCAGATGCGCATACACCAAACTCCCCGGACGTACACGCGCTCCCCGCGCTGGCAATTCCCGCGCCCATTTCCTCCATTGCTTCCGGTCAAACCCTTCCAGATCCTTCACCGCCAGTAGCTTGCACTCCGCCTCGCGAGTATGCAGATGGTCAAGTAACCTTTGCGTCACCGCATCTCCTGCAAGATGATCGTGCACCGTTTCGGAAACCCGCTCTCCCGAAAGATCATCCGCAGCCGAATCGCCCGTGTCGGAATTCGCCTCAGGAGAATCGGCCCTCGACGCCCCCGAACCATCGCCTCTCAAATCGCCCGACCTGCCAAGTTTTTCGATCCACTCCTCCATCACCTGCATGTCGCGCAACTCGCCAAGCGCCTGGAACAGTTTCTTGCCTGCCTTCTTCATCTCCTTCCAGTCGCCCTCGGAATCAATCTCCATCAGCCCATCCGCCAGCGACCGGCAGCGACGCAGCGCCACGCGGAGGTCATGCACAGCCTCCACATCAAATCCCGTCGCAGCGCGGTCACTCTCTTCCAGCACGCGCTCCATCCAGGCCCGAAGCCCAAGCTTCGGCTTGCTGCGAGCAGCCTTCTTATGAGCGAGCGTAATGCCTGTAATTTTCAGAACCGGGTCGGCTCCCACATCGACTCCTTCGTCGTTGCCAACCATTGTCGCTTCTTTGCGAAGAATGTTCTAGGGGGATGGCACGCGGATGTTGATCCTGTGGGAGCTCGCCGCTTGCGATAAGATCGACACAACAAATGCCTTCCGACGACAATAAAATCGCCCCGCCTGAAGATCTCCCAAACGTCATCAGGAGAATTCGCGCCCAAACCCCCGCCCGTCTCTTAACCGGACGCGCCGGCGCCGCCTACAAAACCAACACTCAACTCGACCTCCGCGAATCCCACGCCGCCGCCCGCGACGCGGTGCGAACCGAACTCAATCTCCTCGCCGATCTTGGCAACGACTTCATCGGCACATGGAACCTCTTTGAAGTCCCGACCGAAGCAGCCAGCAAGGATCAGTACCTGCTCCGCCCCGACCTAGGACGTTGCCTGAACGAAACATCTCGCGCAAAAATAAAGAGTAGTTGCCAAACAGGAAGTGATCTTCAGATCGTCATCGGCGACGGTCTCTCCGTCACCGCCGTCGCGAGCCAAGTCCCAAGTCTCCTACCTCTTCTCCATGAGGGAGCCAAAGCAAAATCCTGGACTGTCGGGCAAACCTTCGCAGTCCGTTATTGTCGAGTAGGAGTTCTGAACCAAATCGGCGATTTGCTCCGGCCCAAAGTCGCCCTCTTGCTCATTGGAGAACGCCCCGGTCTGGCCACCGCAGAAAGCCTCTCCGCCTACATGGCCTACCAGCCCAACCAATTTCACTCCGATGCCAACCGCAACCTCATCTCCAACATCCACGTCCGCGGAGTAACTACAGAGCAAGCAGCCCATCGAATCCTCAATCTCGCCGCAGCTATGATGCAGACGCAAACCAGCGGATATCTTCTTCGAGAAAAAATTTCGCCCGCTATTCACCAAGAGCTCGTTTGAAGACACCAAGTATACTGACGACCAACAACTAACAAGGCCTACCCCACCACCGCCCGATCCGTAATCTCCAACCCCTTATCAATGATCGCAAATGCCTCGCGCAACTGCTCCTCATTGATGCATAATGGAGGATTGGTATAAAAGCTGTTCCACCGCACAATCGTATACAGCCCGTTCTCGCGGAAGAATTTTCCCAGCGTCACCATTTCTTCTGAAGTCCCGTTGAACGGGGCCATCGGCTGCCGCGTCTTCCGGTCTCGAATCAACTCCACAATCCCAAACAGCCCGATCGATCGCACAGCGCCCACAGATGAATGTTTTGCCTGTAACTCCGCGCTCAGCGTTTTCATCACCGCGCCCATCTTCCGCGCATTCTCGATCAGATTGTCATCCTCGTAAACCTTGATGGTGGCTAGCGCCGTAGCACATCCCATTGGATGACTATTGTAAGTCAGTCCCCCATAGAACACCTTGTCGTCGAAATACTTCGCGATATGTCGCCGCATTCCCACCGCCCCCAGCGGGATATAACTGGCCGTGAGTCCTTTCGCCATGCAAATCAGGTCGGGGACCACTTTCCAATGATCAATCGCAAACCACTCGCCAGTCCGTCCGAAGCCGGCCATCACCTCATCCGCGATCATCAGAATCCCATACTTGTCGCAAAGTTTCCGCACCCCCTGCATATATCCATCGGGAGGCACAAGAATTCCATTCGTTCCCACCACCGTCTCCAAAATAAATGCGGCAATCGTGTGCGGACCTTCCAGCTGAATAATCTCCTCAATCATCGTCAGCGAACTTTCCGCCGACTCCCACCCCCGCTCGATCCCGTGATACGGATCCAGCACCCGCACCACCCCCGGAATCCCCGGCTCCGCCGCCCACCTGCGCGGATCGCCCGTCAAACTTACCGCCCCCGCCGTCGCTCCGTGATAAGACCGGTAGCGTGCCATGATCTTGTGCCGCCCGGTAAAGAAGCGTGCAATCTTGATCGCGTTCTCGTTTGCCTCCGCCCCGCCGTTCGTAAAGAAAAACGTATCGATGTCGCCCGGAGTAATCTCTGCCAGCTTTGCCCCCAGCCGCGCCCGCGGTTCCGTCGCCATGAAAGGATTGGCATACGCCAGCGTCGATGCCTGCTCCGTGATCGCATGGATCACGCGCTCATCGCCATGTCCAATATTCACCGACATCAATTGGCTATTGAAGTCAATGAACCGCTTTCCCTCCGGGGTCCAGAAATAGATTCCCTTCGCGCGCGCTACCGGAATCGGATCGACCTTCGACTGCGCCGACCATTCAAACAGAGTGTGTCTCTTAGTAAGATCAACGATTTCCTGCCCTGTCATAGGCGGGTTATCGGTAGCAATCGCCATAGGTCAAAACTCCTAAGCTCTTACTTCGTGAACCTTCGTGCCCTTGTTGGTTGACGCTATTTCTTAGTCTAGATACAAATCCTCGCGCGCTCAGAACTTACGCGAATGCTCCTTAGCCCACCGCTCCACCACGATCTTCTTCTCGGTATAAAACTCGATCGCGTCGCGCCCCTGCGCATGCATAACCCCAAAGAAGCTGTCCTTCCAGCCGCTAAACGGAAAGTAAGCCATCGGCGCGGCAACTCCAATGTTGATCCCAATATTCCCCGCGGGCGTCTCATGCCGAAACCGCCGAGCCGCCGACCCGCTCGAGGTAAAGAGCGACGCCTGGTTCCCATACGGGCTGCGCGCCACAATATCCATCGCTTGGTCCATATCACTGGCGTGCACCAGACTCAGCACGGGACCAAATATCTCTGTGTTAGTGAGTTCGCTACTCGCCGGAACATCGTCCAACACTGTAGGCTTGACGAAATTTCCCGCCTCATGCTTCGCCACCGTAGGATTCCGTCCATCAATCACGACCTTCGCACCGTCCCGCGCGCCCACCCCAATCAAATTCTGCACCCGCTCCTTACTCTGCCGTGTAATCACCGGACCCATCTGCACACCATCATCCAGTCCATTTCCCACACGTAGGTTCGCCGCCGATTCCGTAATCGAATCGCGAAAAGTCTTCTGCGCCTCGCCCACCGTCACTGCAACCGAAACCGCGAGGCACCGCTGTCCCGCGCATCCGAATGCGCTGTCAGAAATAATCTGCGTCGCCATCTGCATATCAGCGTCTGGCAATACAATGACGTAGTTCTTCGCCCCACCCTGGCACTGCGCCCTCTTCCCGTTCGCGCCGGCTCGCGCGTAAATGTATCGCGCCACCGGAGTCGATCCCACAAAGCTGATCGCCCGCACCGCCGGATGATCGAGCAGCGTATCGACCGCAACCTTCCCACCGTTCACCAGATTTACAACACCTTTCGGGATTCCCGTTTTCTCCAGCAACTCAAACGCCAGCTTCATCGTCAGCGGCACGCGCTCCGACGGCTTTACGATCAGCGTGTTGCCACACGCAACTGCATACGGCAGAAACCAAAAAGGAATCATCCCCGGAAAATTAAACGGCGTAATCGCCGCCACCACCCCCAACGGCTGGCGGATCATCGTCTCGTCAATTCCCCGCGCCACGTCTTCCAGGTTGTATCCCTGCATCATCGTCGGAATGCCGCACGCAACCTCGACATTCTCGATTGCGCGCCGCATCTCCGCCTTCGCTTCCGCGAAGGTCTTCCCATTTTCCCGCGTGATGATGCGTCCGAAATCGTCGAGATGCTCTTCCAGAAGCATCTTCAACTTAAACAACGGCTGTATGCGATCTTCAGCAGGAGTCCTGCGCCACTCGGGATACGCCGTTTGCGCGGCTTCAATCGCCCGTGCAACTTCTGCGGCCTCCGCGACCGGAGTATGCCCGAGAACGTCGCCCGTAGCGGGATTCACAACATCGAGCCATTCAGACGCTTGCGACTCGATCCAGGAGCCGTTAATAAACTGAGGAATTCTGGCGATGGGAGGAGCAGCTACATTCATATCGAATCCTTTCAAGCAAGCGACTAAGCGGTTAGTATAAACGGAAGCTGAGCCTACGGTAGCTCCGTCGCCAGTACGCCCTTTCTTTCCGCCACGGTCGCCAGCGCGCTTTCTAGTACGTCCATCGCCTCATCCATTTCGCCGTCGGTAATGATCAACGGCATCAGCAATCGAATGACGTTACTGTACGATCCCGCCGTAATCGTCACCAGGCCATGCTCGTAGCAATATTGTGAAACCTGCTTGGTTTCCTCGTCAGCTGGTTCCCGTGTGGCTTTCGACCGCACCAACTCCAACGCCTGCATCGCGCCCAGCCCACGGACGTCTCCGACCAGTTCCCAATTCGACTGCCACTTGAGAGCTCGCCTGCGGAAGCGCTCGCCCAGCACGTTCGCACGTGCACCAAGATTTTGTTTTTCGATTGTCTCTAGCACCGCCAGCGCCGCTTCGCACGCCACAGGATTCCCCGCGAACGTTCCCCCCAGCTGTCCTGCCCCGGGAGCATCCATAACCTCGGAGCGTCCCGTAACCGCAGCCAAGGGAAATCCGCCGCCCAGCGACTTCGCCATCGTAACCAGATCAGGATCTAGTCCTAAACGCTCGCACGCAAACATCGCCCCCGTCCGCGCGAATCCCGTCTGCACCTCGTCGGCAATCAACAGAATCCCATGCCGATCGCAGACTGCCCGCAGCGTCGGGTAAAACTCCGCCGGAGGAGTAATGAATCCCCCCTCGCCCAAAATCGGCTCCACAATCAACGCCGCCACCGATTCCGCCGCCACTACTCGCTTGAAAGTGTCTTCAATATGCCTCGCACAATGAACCTCGCATGATGGGTAACTCAAGGAATACGAGCAGCGATAACAGTAAGCGTACGAGACACGATACACTTCGCTTGGGAACGGCTCGAATCCGGCCTTATAAGGATGCGTCTTACTCGTGGCAGCCATCGCCATGTAAGTGCGGCCATGAAACGCGTCTTCAAAGCAGATTACCGCTTGCCTCTTTGTATAACTGCGCGCAATCTTGATCGCATTCTCCACTGCCTCTGCGCCCGTATTCACGAGGATGGTTTTCTTCGGACCCCTCCCCGGTGCAAGCGAATTCAGCTTTTCGCAAACCGCGATGTAGCTTTCGTACGGCAGCACGTTAAAACTCGTATGCAGGAACCGATCCAGTTGCCGTCGCACCGCATCAATAACCGCCGGAGCGCGATGCCCCGTGTTAAGGCAGCCGATCCCTCCCGCAAAATCGATCAGCCGGTTTCCATCCACATCCTCGACAATCGCCCCCTCCGCCCGCTCAACAAACACCGGCGTAGCATGAAATGCCGCCTGCACCACCGCCGCATTTCGCCGCTTCATTAGCGCCTGCGACCGCGGCCCCGGAATCGCTGTTCTTAACTGAATTGTAGACATATAATTCTCTTACCAGTTGTTCAGTCTCTGCGGTTGCGAATCACGTTCCAGAGTAGCCCTGTTGGTTTCGCGAACGACGAACGACCTTTCTCAATACCACCCGATCGGAGCCTCATTCAAATTGATATAGACCTGCTTCGTCTCCAGATACTCCTCAATTCCCCACGGCCCCAGTTCCCGTCCGAATCCCGACTGTTTATAGCCGCCCCACGGAGCCTCCACGTAAGTTGGCTGCATATGGTTCACCCAAACAATTCCCACCCGCAGGGCCTTTACAGCGCGCATCGCCTTGAAGATATCGCGCGTCCACACTGCGGCCGCCAAGCCATAAGGAGAGTCATTGGCTATCTTCAACGCATCCTTCTCATCTTCAAAAGGAATCACCGTCGCGACCGGCCCGAAAATCTCTTCCCGGGCGATGCGGGCGTTGTTATCGACATCGTAAAAAATCGTCGGCTGCACATAATACCCTTTGGCAAACTTATCGACCCGCCCTCCACCCAAGGCTAACTTTGCCTCCTTCTTACCGATTTCGAGATACGAGACGACACGGTCATACTGATCTTTCGAGACCAGCGCCCCCATCTTCGTCTCGCGCTCCATCGGAGGACCGACCCTGATCGTCTTCGCCTTCTCCGCCATCGCCTCGACAAACTTCTTATAAATCGATTTCTGCACCAGAATCCGACTGCCCGCCGAACACACCTCGCCCTGATTGATGAACACACCGAACAGCGCTCCATCGATCGCCGCTTCAAAATCCGCATCCGCAAAAAAGATGTTTGGCGACTTGCCGCCAAGCTCGAGCGTCACACGCTTCACTGTGTCCGCCGCTTCCTTCACAATGATCTTCCCCACCGCCGCCGACCCCGTAAAAGCAATCTTGTTCACATCGGGATGTTTCACCAGCGGCGATCCGCAGCTTTCGCCAAACCCGGTAATCACATTGACCACGCCCTTTGGCAACCCCACCTCGTCAAACCATTTCGCCAGCTCAAGCGCCGTCAGCGGCGTCTGTTCCGCTGGTTTCAGCACACACGTACAACCCGCAGCCAGTGCCGGAGCCAGCTTCCACGCCGCCATTGTCAGCGGATAATTCCACGGAACAATCTGCCCCGCCACGCCCATCGGTTCCTTCAACGAGAGGCTCATCGCGTTATCGGGAACCGGATTCACGTAGCCCACAACTTTCGTAGCCAGCCCTCCGTAATACTCAAAGCAAGTCGCGACATCGTTGATATCGAATTCCGCCTCGACAATCGGCTTACCCGAGTTCCGGCATTCCAGCTCGGCCAGCATCGGCAGATTCTGCCGCACCTTCTCCGCCAGCCGGAAAAGAATCCGCCCCCGCTCCTGCGCCGTCGTCGTCGCCCACGGTCCCTCTTCGAACGCCGCCTTGGCCGCCGCAACAGCCCGATTTACGTCCGCCGCGCCAGCATCCGGTACCCGTGCGATCACGTCTTCCGTTGACGGATCGTGAACGGGAAAAGTCTTACCTGACTCACTCGCAACCCAGTCCCCACCAATCAACATATCGTACGTTTTAATATCCGTACTAACTCCACCCGCCATAACTCCTCCACCAACTCTAATATCGTGTGGGGACGGCGACCCGCCCGTCCAGCCAAACTCTGCACCTTGCGAGGCATTCACGCTGGACTGCCAACCGAAAACCAAAACCCACCTACACAGGCTTCACTCCCAGCTGCGGCACCTTCAGCCTTCCATACACAAAAAAGAAGAACGCCGCCAACACCAGGAAGAACAGTGTGAACCCAAACATCTTCGCCTCGTATCGCCAGACCGAAGTAATCTGCTTCGCCGGAAAAAACGCCAGCACGATCCCCAGCGCCGTAGTCACCAGGCCGCAAAACCCGGCGCCGATCAGCGTACTGCGGCCATATCGCGCACCTGCGAGATCTCCCGTAAAACCAAACTTCAGCAACGCCGCAAACACATAGAGGAACGGCACCAATTGCAGCACCACGGCCAGCGACAGCATCGTCTGGAATGCTTCCTGCACCCCACCCGACGCATAGAAATTGATGACGATCAACACCAGCGATACCACGGCCTGCACAATTAACGCCGCATACGGAGTCCTATATTTCGGATGCACCTTGCCCAGCCACGCCGGCATATACGAGTCCAACCCCGCAACAAACGGAATCCGCGCCGATCCGCCCATCCATGCCGACCCAATCCCGGCAATCGACAAACTCAACATCAATGCAAACGGAGTAATGACCCAAGCCACGCCGACTTTTCCGGCCATGTGGCTCACCGCCTGCACGATCCCCTGTAAGACACTAATTTCATTCTTACCCACCGCCACTAACAACGTCAGTGTCGCTCCTATATAAAGCAATCCAGAAAGGACGCCGCCCCACGCCACAGCGCCCGGCAAGGTCTTTTGTGGATCCCGAATCTCGTCGCCCATCACCGACGCTAACTCAAGCCCCACCAACCCAAAGCAAATTACGCCAAACGAATTGAGAACAAATCGCGGGTCCGCCGGAATTTTAAAATCCGCACCCGTCACCGTCGTGCCAAACCGCGACCATACCGTGATTCCAAGTCCAATCAAAACCGCCGCCGCCACAAACGTTCCGATCGCACCAAGATTATTCAGCCACTTCCCGACGCCCAGCCCCACGATATTGACCACCGTCAGCAGCACAAGCAGTCCCAGCGATGCCGCCATGGCAAAGTTTTTGTTATCTGCCAGCCCCGCATGTCCCGGACCCATCGCAAACACAGTGACTCCCACGAAATACAACATCACTGTCGGAACATACAGCATGTTATTCGTCCAGTAACACCAGCCCGAGAGAAATCCGTGAAAATCTCCAAACACTTCCTTCGCCCAGAGATACACTCCGCCCTCGCCTGGATAGCGATGTGCCAGCTCGATCACCGCAATGCCCTGCGGAAAGAAAAACAGTAGCAGCGAGATGATCCATAGCCAGACGGTTACCCCCCCATTCGCGGCGATGCTCGGGACAACATTGAGGTTGAATACGGCCACCACAAATAGCAGCACTAGATCGAAGCGTCCCAGGACGCGCTTCAAGTCAGGCTCATTGGATTCGATATTCGACATGGATAATATTGGAGACGGCATTGGGTGATCGGCCCTAGTTTGGACAGATCACCCGACGCCAGACGACTCGAGGGGTCTAGTGTGCTGCCATCGCTCCCAATCGTTCATGCTGGGCAGTAGCCAGTGACTCGGCGATATCGGCGAACGCCGCAAGATGCTGATCGATATCCGCATCAGTATGCTGCACCGAAATCGTCCACTGTTCGTCCCACCAGTAGGGTTGGCACATCACACCGCGATTAACCATGCCAAACCAATAATGCCGCCATAAGTCGACATCAATTGCGAGCCAGTCTCGGTAATTCTTAATTTCTTTCGGATATAACATCAGCGCGCCGTTCGCTCCCGCGCTCGCAATGTAGCCTTGCAAGCCCGACTTAGCCACGGTTCGTCGATAACCGTCGACCAACCTATCGCTCAGCTTCCCAATCTTGGTGTAATTCTCTCGGGTCAGCACTTCGCGGAAAGTCGCGATTCCTGCCGCCATCGAAATGGGATTCGTATTGTAAGTCCCACCATGAAACACCTTATGGTCTGCAATTAGCTGCATCACTCGCTTATGCGCACCAAATGCCGCCAGCGGAAACCCACCGCCAATCGACTTAGCGAGGCAAATCATGTCCGGAGCAACGCCAAAATACTCCGACGCCCCGCCCCATGAAAGTTTCGCCCCGGTCTTCACTTCATCAAAGATCAGCAGCGCCCCATACTTGTCGCAAAGCTCGCGCAGCCCTTCGAGGAATCCTTTTTCCGGCATGCACAATCCGACATTCATCATGATCGGCTCCAGAATAATTGCCGCCACTTCATTCGGATTCTCCTTGAACCGCCGCTCCACCGTCTCCAGATCGTTAAAAGTAGAAATCAGAACGTTGCCGATACTCGCCTTCGGCACACCCGCGCCACCCGAGACCGGCTTCGGATTCTTGATATCTCCAAAATCATCCGCCGGAGGATGCGGCTTCACGCTCACCAGCGCCGCATCGTGCAGTCCGTGATACCCGCCCTCGAACTTTATAATCTTGTCGCGCCCGGTCGCCGCGCGCGCCAGACGGATCGTATGCATCGTCGCTTCCGTCCCGCTGTTTCCGAAACGACACATCTCCACCGGGAAGCGGGTGCAAATCTCTTCCGCCAGCTCCCACTCCATGTTGTGCGGCATTCCATAGGCGGTTCCCTTGTGCAACCGCCCTTCCACCGCCTTGATTACCGCGGGATGCGAATGCCCCGCCATCAGCGTGCCAAAACAAAGGTTGTGATCCAGATATTCGTTACCGTCTAGATCGAGAAACTTGCTGCCCGAAGCTTCCGAAACAAAAATCGGATATGGATCATAAGCGCGGTAATTGCTGGCCACGCCCAACGGCAGCCGCTTCAAATTCTTCTTATGCGCTTCGGCGGACTTCGGAGTACGGCGCTCGAACGTATCGAGCTCTTTTTGCAGTGCGGGGTACATCGTGATCTCCAGTGATGGCTCAAGCCAGATCTGCGGTTGAAGATCGGCTATTAGATTAGATCCGAACGGCCGAAACCGATCGGGGGTCGTACACAACTATTCTAGCCCATCTATCTTCGTCTGAGACTAGAAGTAATACTTCAAGGCAAACTGCGCCAAACGTGGATCCTTCACTTGAGTGACTTGTCCAAATTGAGAGCCGTCCGTGCTGTTCCCATCCGGATTGTAAAACTGCGTATGGTTAAACACGTTGAATATCTCGCCTCGGAATTCGAAGTGAGTATGTTCAGAAACCGGAATGTTTTTAATGACCGAAACATCCGTCTCGCTGATCCCCGGCCCGCAACAGATCGTACGTGGAGCTGTTCCCACCCTGCCGAACACATTGTTTTCGGTAAAGATCGAACTGTTATTGAAGTAGTAATTACCGTTGCTTTGCGGTCTCTGCCAGGTAAACGGCGCAATCTGATCTGGTTCACCCGGATATTCAAAGTCCGCGCTATTCATCAGCTCATTATCGCTCGATGACGTAATGCGGATCGGAAATCCCGTCTGATAAGTCGTGATCCCCGAAACCGCCCATCCATCGAGAAGTTTCCCCTTCGCGCCGTTAAATTTTCGCGCGGGAATATCCCAGTAATAACTCACAACAAAACGGTTGCGCGCGTCGAACAGCGACGGGGCATAATTCCTAGCTCCCGGTAGCGGATCTAAAATTCCTTCAAAACTCGAAGCCTCATCGATCGACTTACTCCAGGTATAGGCGGCCGTAAATTGCAATCCTCGTGCGAATCGCTTCTCCAACGACACCTGCAATGAGTTATAAGCCGAGCTCGCGATCGTGTCCTGGGCGAAGATACTGGTAAATACCGGTATGCCGCTGACCGGACAGCCGATACCGGTCATTGGATCGCACTGTGGCGACGAATACGGGCGCAAGCCAACGAGCGTAACGCCATTAGGCCCAACTGTTGTTCCCGCGGGGATCACCGAATGGTTTTGCGCGTACGGCAAATGCAAATCAACAGGCAGGACAGTACCCGGCGAGATGAAGAAGGAGCTGTCCTCGCCAAACTGGGCACACGTGCCTGAGCCAAGGATACTGTTGAGATCAAGGCACGTCTGCGGATTGGAATAATTAATATCGTGAGTCGCCAGTAACCGATGCCCCTGAGAGCCCACATAACCCACTTCCAGCTTCATATCTCGAGCTAGCTCACGCTGAATCGTAAGATTGTATTGCGCCGAGTATTGGGTCCGCATATGTGGCTGAAAATCGCCAAATAGATCAATCGGTTCGAATGTAGCCCAATCCTGCGCTGTGCCACGCTTCGGGCTAATAACACCGTTAAACGGATTCAGATAGGTCGTCTGCCCGTCCTGACCCAAAAAAGGTAAATTAAATTGCGTCTCGTTCACCGTGGTGCTCCCACCAAACGGAGGCTCAGCACCGAACTGCGCCAGCACTAACTGCTCGATCGGGTTGTAGAACAGTCCCCATCCAGCTCGAATGCTGGTCTTCCCCGAAGACCCGGGACTCCATGCAATTCCAACCCTCGGAGCGAACGCCTTGTAATATGTCTGAGTCATGCCTGCTGGAACGCCAGGGTCGCCGGGAACCACCAAACCAACTGCGTCCTCCGAACTACAATCCGTGTTCGGGCCGCCGCAAGGATAGACGGTAGACATCTGGCCAGGCCGGAAAGTCTCGACGTGCTGCGCCTTATCCGCCAACGGCGTATTCAACTCCCACCGCAATCCATAATTTAAGGTAAGGTTCGGCCGAATCTTCCAACTATCCTGCCCATACAGATAGAGTCCTGTGTTGCGGACGTACTCGACTTGTGCTGAGCCCTCATTGAACGAGTCCGGCAACCCCAGCAAGTAATTGGGATACAGGTCTTGACTGCCATCTTGATTAAAAGCCGCCGGGTCGTTGGGTCCACCTCCGTAATAGTCGAAAGTTCCGTTCACGTTGTAATAGTAAAACTGGTTGAATTGCTGCCGGCGAACATCGGCGCCGAATTTCATCGTATGGTTGCCCAAAATCTTAGTGAGACTATCTGACCATTGGAACGAGTTTCCTGTCTGCGGTAGTTCGCCCTCCGAGTCATTCCCGATGGCAAATCCACCCGAAACACTAATGAAAGGAAGTCCCTCGCGGCCTGCATTCAAGAAGGGATGGATGCCGTAGAGGCTGCCATTTGGATCGGTCGAACCGTCCCCATAGAAACAAGGCACGGGGGCGGTCAACCAGGATGGCGCCGGCGGGCAAGAATTCTGCACCAATGACGTGCTCGCTGGATGCTGGAACGTCTCTTGGCCCTCACGATTGTAATTAAAGCGGAACTCATTCACCGTACTGTTGCTGATCGTCCACGTGTGCGTAATGTTCCACTGCTGAAACCGTTCTGCCAAAATACTCCCAAATCCGGGAACGTTCGCACCTGTCAGTTCGAAATTCGAAAATGGCTGATGCGTGGTGTCATCGTTGAAATAGTAATAAATACTCAGATTCTGCTTGTCGTTCAGGCGATGGTCGACCTTGACCGTAAACTGGTCCCCGCGTATCGGTTCGGTAGGAACCGTGCTGATCAGCGAACCGCCATTCGGCGCGTTGGGAATGAATTGCAACAGGTCGACTGCGGTCGGGTCCAAACAAGATAGCGGAATCTGGTTGCCTGGGAAAACAGCAGGAAGGGGATTGCCCTGCGGAACGAGAGAATAAGGCGCTCCATCCTGAATCAGGCCACCGCCAATGTTATATGTATCGGCCTGGCAGTTCGTGCGGCTCGACAGAAGCGCAGAATTAGTGAGCACTCCAGTAAGAGGCGTGTTGGAAAAATCGGAGACGATCGTGCCGTTCACCAGATTTGTAGGAGACGGCCGTTCGAGACTCGTCGGCACCGTCACCGCCGGAGATTGCAACCCTTGCCGAATCCGCCGCCCCTCATACGAGGCAAAGAAGAACGTCCGGTCCTTCTTAATAGGACCGCCAAACGTCCCGCCGAACTGATTTTGGTTAAACTGCGGTTTGTCGCAAGAAAGTCCTTCCGCCGCCGTCAAACAATAATTATTGGCATTTAGCGCCTTGTTGCGAAAGAACTCATACAGATTTCCGTGCCAGTCGTTCGTTCCCGACTTCGTAACCACGTTAATAACGGAGCCGGAGTTGCGCCCATATTCCGCATCGAACGTATTCGTGAGAACTCGAAATTCCTCGATACTGTCCGGCGAAGGCTGAACTGTAGGAAGATTGGCAAAAAGATCGTTGGCATCTCCTCCATTGACACTAAAATTGTTCGACCGCCCTCGTCCGCCATTCACCGAAACTGCGCCCGAGTTGTCGCTTCCATAAACCAGCGTGTTGCTCGAACCGACCGTCGACATCACCCCCGGCTGCAATTGCAAAAGCTGATAAGTATCGCGCGAGTTGAGCGGCAGGTTGGAAACCTGCTTCGCGTCCATCACCGCACCCAGTTGCGTGCTGGTCGTATCGACGAGCGGCGCCTCTGACGTCACTTCCACTGTCTCTTTTGTCGCGCCGATCTGCAGCACCGAGTTAACGGTCACAATCTGGTTCAGGTCGACATTCACTCCGCGTTGCAGGTTCTTCTTGAAGCCGCTCAGATCAAATTCCAGACGGTACGTTCCGACCGGCACCTGCGGAAATCCGTAGTCCCCGCCGCTGTTCGTCACACTTTCATTGCTTACCCCCGTAGCCTCGTTCGTCAGCGTGACCTTCACCCCCGCCAGCACTGCGCCACTCGAATCGGCGACGCGCCCCAGAATGCGTCCGCCGGTGCCTTGGCTGAACGCGAACACAGAGCACATCACGCATAGGCTCAGCACCACGAGCCAGCTAAATAACCGGGAGAGTTTCGACATCGGCATGGAACATTTCCTCCAAATCTCGGGGGCTATTTGTTGGTTCCGATTGCTCTTGCGGACAATTCAAACCTTGCTATAATCGCGCAAGGTTAGAGACTTCGCCGCCCTCTGTCAAGCAGAAAAAGTACCGACAAAACGTGCACGCGGAGAAGCGCATTCCCCAGCGCGACTATCAGGCACATTCAACCATCATGACGAGAGACGCACAGGCCTATCTCAAAATCGGCGACGTGGCCAAGCAGGTAGGAATTTCTTCGTCGGCGATTCGCGCCTGGGAAAAGCTCGGCCTCACGCGCCCGCAACGTACCAAGAGCCGCTACCGTCTCTACGCCGACGAAGATGTGCGTTTGCTGAAAAAAGCGCGTTATTTGCGCAAAGTCCGCGGACTCAACGCAGCTGCCATCGTGCAGATGCTCAAGCGCGATGGCTCGATCAAACCTCTTGCGAGCGACGGCGCAGCCTCGATCGGATCCCGCCTCCGTCGCCTGCGCACGAAACGCGGCGTTGGCCTCGCCGAGGTTGCAGCAGCGGCCGGAATCTCCGTCGGTTTTCTCAGCGCCCTCGAGCGTTCCCAGATGAGCGCCTCTGTCGGCACACTGCGCAGGCTAGCACGCTACTACCGCACCAACATCCTTGATTTTTTCGATGCAACGGAATCGAATACCCGATTGGTCCGTCCCAAGAAACGAAAAGTTCTTGAGGCCGGCCCGGGCGTGCGGATGGAACTGCTCGCCTGGGGCAATAAAGTAATGGAGCCGCACCTCTTTCGCATTAAGCCGAACTCCGGCAGTGGCGAATCCTATGCCCACGAAGGCGAAGAATTTCTTTTCGTCTTGCGCGGAGAACTCAAGATCGCCCTTGACGGTGAGGAGTACCATCTGAAACGCGGCGACAGTTTCTATTTTGAAAGCGCCACACCGCATCGCTGGAGAAATCCCGGCCGCAGCGAGACTTGGCTATTATGGGTCAACACGCCACCAACTTTCTAAGCAGTGATGGTGATGGAACGCCGGCGTCTTCGCCCGGCCTTCCCTCAATCGGGAGAAAAACTGTGGGGAGAACTACGATGTTCCGCAAACTCACCGCCGCCTCGTCCCTCGCGCTACTCCTCGTTCTGTCTCTTTCTTGCGCCCGGAAAACTCCCACCCTCAATCTCCTCGTCTGGGAAGGCTATGCCGACCCCTCCTATGTGAAAGCCTTCGAAGATCAGAATCACTGCGAAGTGTCCGCTTCCTACATGGGCTCCAGCGATGAGTTGGTAGCGAAACTCCGCGGAGGCAGCGCCGGCAACTACAACGTCATCTCGCCCTCCAGCGATGTGGCGACAATGATCGCTACCTCCGGACTCGCTGCCCCTCTCGATCTCGCGAAACTTCCCAGTTACGGCCAACTCTCTCCGCAACTCACTTCCCTCTCGCTCGTCCGCGTAAAAGGCGATGCCTTCGGTGTCCCGTTCATGTGGGGACCCGACCCTATGATCTACGACACCTCGGCATTTCCCCAGCCTCCGGAGAGCTGGAACGTCCTGTGGGATCCGAAACTCCAAGGAAAAGCTTCCGTCTGGGACGACCTCTCGACCGTCTACATGGCCGCGCAAATCCTCGGCTACGACAAACCCGATCCAGGTCATCTTTATAACCTCAGCGACCAGGAGTTAGACGCCGTCAAAAAGAAGTTGATCGAGTTAAAGCCCAACATCCGCAAAATGTGGTCCACCGGCGGCGAACTTACGAATCTTTTCCAGAACCACGAAGTCGTTATCGCCATGGGATGGCCCCTGATGACGAACCAACTTCGTAAAAGTAATTTTCCCGTCGGCGAGACCATCCCCAAAGAAAACACGACCGGCTGGATCGATCACCTTATGATCACCGCTGGCAGCGAAAACAAGGATCTCGCCTACAAATTCCTTGAGTTCATGATTCAGGCACAGACCCAGAAGCAAGTCACCGACGTCACGGGATACACTCCCGCAAATCCGCACGCAGCCCAATACATGACGCCCGAACAAGTAAAGAACTTGCATCTCGACAACGTCGACAATTACCAGAAACGCCTTTACTTCTGGCAAAACGTTCCGCGCCGCGCCAAGTACAACGAAATTTGGAATGAGGTCAAAGCCTCTCAGTAACAAGCCGATGTGAAAAATGTTCATGTGGTAGCGGGCATTTGCCCACGAGCGTAAGCAGCGTAGACAACAGCTATGCCAATGACGACTGCACCATCCATGCCCGGCACTCCGCCCGCAACCACAACGCTTCTTTCGATCCGCTCTGTCGCCAAACACTTCGGCAAGAACATTGTCCTCCGCGATATCTCCCTCGAAATCGCCGAAGGCGAATTCCTCACCATCCTCGGCGAGAGCGGCTCCGGCAAGACGACTCTCCTCCGCATCCTCGCCGGATTCGAACAGTCCACCTCCGGAGAAGTCTGGATGTCCAACGAGCGCCTCGATACACAGCCGCCCTATCGCCGCCGCGTCAACACGGTCTTCCAGCACTACGCGTTGTTCCCGCACATGACCGTCGAACAAAACGTCGGCTACGGATTGCAAATCGCCAATCGTCCCGCCGTCGAGATCGCAACTCGTGTTGCCGAGGCTCTCGACAAAGTCAAAATGTCCGCCTACGCCAAATCCAAGCCCTCGAAAATCAGCGGAGGACAGCAGCAGCGCATCGCTCTCGCCCGCGCGCTCGTAAATCGCCCGCGTCTGCTCCTCCTTGACGAGCCGCTTTCCGCTCTCGACGCCAATCTCCGCCGCCAGATGCAGGTCGAACTCAAAGCCCTGCAGCGCGAAGTCGGCATCACCTTCATCTTTGTTACGCACGATCAGGAGGAAGCGATGGTCATGTCCGATCGCATCGCCCTTCTCCGCTCGGGAGAACTCGAGCAAGTCGCCAGCCCTCGCGAAATTTACAATCGCCCCGCAACCTCCTACACCGCTCAATTCATCGGACACACCAATCTGCTCCACGCCGACGTTCTTAACGGTTCTGCCATGTGCGACCGGCTCGCGTGGCCCAGCTCCCTGCCAGATGGCGCGGCCCTTTTCTCGCTTCGTCCCGAATGCATTCGCCTCGCGAAGGTCGTTCCGCCAGCCCTCGCCACTGCCAAAGCCGCACCCAGCGTCCGTTTTCGCGCCAAGCTTCGCGACCAGGCTTTCCATGGAGCCACTGAGCTTCTGCACGTCGAAACGGAAAGCGGACTCGTCCTCACCATCCGCACAGCCAGCCGCGACGTTCCCGCCGGACCGTTGGAGTTCGAATTCGCCCCCTCGGACGCCGTCCCCGTCCGCCCCACCAGTCTTGGCTCGACCTCAACCTCCGCCTCAAGCCCCGCCTCCGCCGAGTCTTCCGCCGAGGTCCGCGCCTGATGTTCTCCCGCGCCTATCGCACCGTCATCACCGTCCCGCCGCTCCTCTGGGTCGCCGTGTTCCTGCTCGTCCCGTACTTGCTCATGTTCTGCTATAGCTTCTGGTCCGTCTCCGATACCGGAGCCATTGTCCACTCCTGGAACCTCGCCAACTATCACGATCTCATGACCAAGCCCGTCTACTGGCAGACTCTACTCCGTTCCATGTGGATCGCCGCCCGCGTCACCTTCTTCTCCTTATTATTAGGCTATCCGCTCGCCTACTTTCTCTCCTTCCACGCGGGCAAGAAGAAAGACCTCTACTACCAGTTAGTCATCATTCCGCTTTGGGTGAGTTACTTAGTCCGCGCTTATGCATGGAAGACCATCCTCGGCAGCGACGGCGTCCTCAACACGCTTCTGCAATATGTCCATCTAACCAAACATCCGTTGGATTTCTTACTCTACAGTCCTTTCGCCGTCGTACTTACCCTCACTCATATCTACACGCCCTTCACCTTCCTGCCTATCTATGCGTCTCTCGAACACGTTCCACGAAACCTGGTCGAAGCTTCACACGACCTGGGAGCTCCTCCTGCGCAAACCTTCCGTCGCGTCATCTTCCCACTTTCCATTCCGGGAGTCCTCGCCGGCGCCACCTTCGCCTTCGTCCTCAGCCTCGGCGACTTTCTCGCCCCGCTGCTCCTCGGAGGCCCCAGCGGCATTATGATCTCGAACATTGTCGTCAGCCTCTTCGGAGCCGCCTACAACTGGCCTCTCGGCGCCGCCATTTCTCTCTGCATGCTGGCACTGGTTCTATCTTTATTGGTTTTCTCCGAACGCCTGGAAAAGAAGTGGAGCTTCCAGTGACTCGCTCCCCTCGCCTCCTCACCCTCCACGCGCTCCTCGTCTTCGCCTTCCTCTATCTGCCCATCGTCATCCTCATCCTCTATTCCTTCAACGGACAAGGCGTCGGAGGCTTTCCGCCTCACGACCTCACGCTCAACTGGTATCGCATCCTCTTCAACGACGCTCCCATCTGGGATTCCGTCCTCAACAGCCTGCTCGTCGCAGCTGCTGCTATGGTCATCGCCCTCGCCTTCGGAATCCCCGCGGCCCTCGCCCTCGACCGCGCGCAATTCCCCGGCAAAGCTCTCTTTCGTCGCCTCGTACTTCTCCCGCTCATCCTTCCCGGAATCATCACCGGACTCTCGCTCCTTATGCTCTTCCGCATCGTTGAAGTCAAACTCAGTCTCGTTACGATCATTCTCGGACATGGGACGGCGCTCATCTCGGTCGCGACCACCGAAGTATTCGCGGGACTCCAGAAGCTCAACCGCGCTCAAGAAGAAGCTTCGCTCGATCTTGGAGCGACCTACTGGCAAACCTTCTGGCGCATCACTGTTCCTAACCTCAAGCTTTCGATCATCGGAGCGGCGCTCCTCATCTTCACTCTCTCCATGGACGAAATCGCGGTCAGCTTTTTCCTCATCGGACGCGACAACACATTGCCGCTCGAAATCTGGGGACGCCTCCGGCGAGGCATCACCCCAGAAATCAACGCCATCTCGACCATCATTTTTCTGTTTTCGCTGATCGGGATCGTCTTCTGGTATCGCCTGCGAACGCGCGCGGAAGGAACTCCCGAAATCGGAGCGGAATTGGTGACGACGTCGTAATTGAGCCGTTTGGTTGCCGGTTCAGACCGGTTGTCGGTTCAGGCCCTGGATCGGCGCCTTTGCCGCTGCTGGCAGGCTTGGATGGTTCCGGGCCGCAATTTATCGGGGAACGATGTCGGAGTGGCCGCTCCGACAGAGGATGGAGCAGGGGTCTGTGATCGAAGTACATCAATTTGGTGATGAAAAATCGGAAGCGGGAAGCGTCGAAAAGGCGAGGAAATCGGGTTCGTACGCCCAAACCGCATGCACTTTCTTGCGAACTTTCTTCGACCGTCGTCCTCGTGTCCTGTCGGTGCGGCTATCAAGAAACCGATGTGAGGATGCGGAAATTGCCGCGTATTCTGCGCGATATCAATTAGCTGAGAATTGGCTGACGATAAGGACAATTAGTGTTCGCGAGTAGAGTCGAGAACAGGCGCAGTAACTGTAATCTCCCGGTGGATATTCGACGTGGCTTTCGCCGCGCCACCTCAGTCCGGTTTGGCTTGGTTCTGTTTCCTGTTCCCACTCATCGAACCGGACTGGCAGTTTTCCCGCATCCGGCTCTCGGAAAAGACTCACGCTTTCGCCCACGGAAGGTTCGCGGTCCGATGTGGTAACTGGACCAAGCCATACACAGAGTGCAGAGACGCTTCCGGAAAGCGTTTGTATGCCGGTCGCGGCTCTTTGTGTTTGTCGCATAACCACCGACGCAGCCTCCGGCGGGCGTGTAAGTCGACCGCACTGTAGGCTTTGCTGACTGGCCCCAGACAGAAATGGTTGGCCCACGGCGCACTGTTACGTCAATGATGCCTTCTGTAGCAGTACAATGTCCGGATCATCCTTTCAGGGAGAGAAAACTCAATGACGCACCACATTGCAAAACAGGTTCACGACAAGTTCAAGATCTTTAGCGGCGAACTGGCAGCCGACGGCTCCATTGGCAAGCTAGCCGACGAGGTAGCCGCGTTCGTGAACAAGTCCAAGATTGCTGCGAAAAGCATTGGCGTTGCGTATCTGGAGCCCAGCCAACGTCTCGTCGTAACGCTTGGCTACCGCGATGAAGAGGAACCCTATGCGATCAAGCTGCACTGCATTTCATTGGGCAAGGTTGACGTGAAGGGGGGCGAGTTCCACGCGCTTGAAACAGCCATGGCGAAGGCTACTAGTAAACATCGGAACATCATCTGCCACGAACTCTATGTGAAGGGTGGGCAGGACTTCACGATGGTACTCATGACTCACGAAGCGTCTTGAGACAAGGAAGTAAAAAGTTGCCGCCGAACGCCGCGAAAGGGAGCAGATGGCCAGGTACGTATTGACTGCAATCCATGGTGCGAGAGGCGTCACATTCGGCTGCCCAAAGTGTCAGGTTCCCGGTGTTACTGCAGCGGGAGGAACGGACGACGGTGAAGTACGTCATTTACTCATCTGCCCCGTTTGCCGGACCACTCTGAGCGAATGGCGGACGCGGGAAGATCGAGAGCGGGAGCTTTCCGCTCTAGCAGAAAAACTGGCGCGGTCACTGCAAGGATCCTCGCACGCATCAAGGGAAACGACGGCGCACCAGAATTACATGAGTACGGTGGGGCGTTTCTGGCGGTTGGTTACGTCCGCTTTCTTCAAACATGGACGCCAACCTCAGTCGGAAGTCGATTACTGAAATCAGGGCGGTTCATGCTGACTTCTGCGCTAAGGGCGCAGAAATAATGGAGATTACGACGACTTCGCCTGGTTTGCCGATCGCTTTGCACTCGTTTTCGCTACGCGCTTGTAGGAAGAGGCGTGTTTGGCTTTTGCGTGGTGCTGGACCGCGGCAGGAGGAGCCGGCTGAACTTCCCTATGAACTGGAGTCGTGTTTGGCGCCCACGGATCATACCAAGTCGGATCGACCTCCTGCTGGCCAAAGGCCGCGAGGGAAAAAGTGGTCACCATCGCTCCCGTCAGCACCGCAATCCAAGCGAACCGTTTGCAAGATCCGAAATTGTTTTTGCTGTTCATAAACTCACCTCGGTCGTCGGTCGATCCCGATTCCCCTGCATTAAGCGGAAGGAAATCATGGATGTGATCTTGTACCTGCTGCCCGGAATCGTCCATGGAGAGAGTCTGAAGTTCTTATGAAGCGGTCTGAAGATTTGACCGGAACGGTTGTGAGCTTTGAATACATGCGACCCCAGCCGAATCTGACGTTTCAAAATCGAAACGTGGCACCCAGCTATTTGGGGGCGCTCTAGAAATGGAAGATCAAATCGCTCGCAGCCGTCAGTTGATTGTGATTGCGGCCGTTGTCGTAGGCTTTCTCGTCCCATGCGCGCTCGAAGCGTAGTTCTGGACGTAACTGGATTGTGGTGCCGATCCAGTGACACCAGGTGAGCGTGTTCTCCGAGTACTTCGTCGCGTAGCCGGTTCGCTGCCCTTTTTTATCGTCGAGAAAGTCGCTGCGGAACGATAGGAAATCGTGCGTCGACAATTCCTTCTGCAAGAAGTTCACGAGAGCATATTCAGGAGCAGTGCAACGCTGCTCTCCTGCTAAGCAGTAAGCTGGATTCGCGCCGAGTTCGGGCTGAATGCTGCCGCCGATTGACGGCACATCGCGCTCGTACATGTACCACGACTCGCTCGCCATGTGGATCGTCTTCGAGAACTTGTGATACCAAGTGACGTCATACTGCTGCAGATTGTTGTAGGCGTACTTCGCGTTGTTGATTCCGTTGGCGCACACATAGACGTTGTCGTTGACGGACTTCGTCGTGTAACTCAGGCACATGGTTCCCGAAGGCTTTGTGTCTGACGTCCAAGGCGCAACGTCGTGTCCTACGGTGATTCCGAGTTGCACCAGCCATTGATCGTTCAGTTTGACGGTTGCCAGCAATCCTGTGTCGGTAAAAGGATCGATCGCGTAGAGCAGGGAGTGACTGAAGATGTAGTTGTTCGGCGCGAGCTGCGCCTCAATGCCAGGAACTGAGATGAAGCGTCCAAGGCGAAGATTCAGTCCCTGCGCAACTTGCGGAACATAGATGTCGAGATACTCTAGCGTCGGATCGAATCCATATTGCCGATGGTCGTTCAGCAACTGGCTCGCTCCGTAACCTTTCGCGGTGGTGTAGCGGTAATCGGTTCCGTAGAGTGCGGTCAAGTGATATCCCCAATCGACGTGATCTTGCTGGACAGAGTCGGGCAAGCGTTCGGCGTAGAGGACAAACTGGTTCAGCTCAAAGTGGTTGGAATAGACGTCGTTTGCTTCAGGCGCATTGCTGTTCGAAGAGGTACTGAAGTTCAGCGTCGGATCGAGCCATCCGTAGAGTTTGGTGCGACTCTTAGCGCCGTTGAGCGCGATCATCAATGGATAGCTGTTGCTGTCGGGCTCTCCAATCACAGAGGAACCGCCGTAAGACCAGTCGGAGTTAGGGAACGGCGGAGAATCGAGCGGCGAAGGAAGTCCGCGACGCGCCGGAGCTGGCGAACTTGCTGGCGTCGTCGTGGTTGTCGTTGCGGGAAACCAGTCCTGCCGGTAATAGCCGGCGAGCCGCGCGAAGAAACCGCCAGGATTTGACGAAGTTGACGCAGGAGAATCTGGAAGTGGGCTCGCTGTTGGTTGGGCTGTCGCGAAGATGCACGAGACGCTGCACGAGAAGAGCAGCAAGCTGATCAGGCGAGGAACGAAGCGCCCACTGGAGCGGGAGTTATCTCTTCGAGGCATGAATTAGGGCACCAATTGAGTCTATAAGGTTCAGTTGGGTTCCATCTCGAAGGTTACAGATCGATCCGTCAATCGTCACTGGTGCGTTTGGACGGCTGAAACCGGCCTGACATAGTAAAGTAGTAGGTAAGCCCCAATTTGCAGTCCTGAGGAGTGTTTCGATCTGAACCCAAGCATTCGCAACATCGCTATTATCGCCCACGTCGACCACGGCAAGACCACGCTGGTTGACGCCATGCTTCGCCAAAGCGGCACCTTTCGCGACAACGAGACGGTCGCGGAACGCGTCATGGACTCGAACGACCTGGAACGCGAGCGCGGAATCACGATTCTCGCCAAGAACACCGCCGTGTTTTACGCCGGCACGAAGATCAATATCGTCGACACGCCGGGTCACTCCGACTTCGGCGGCGAAGTCGAGCGCGCCCTCAAGATGGTCGACGGCGTTATGCTGCTGGTGGATGCGAGCGAAGGCCCGCTGCCGCAGACGCGCTACGTGCTGAGCAAGGCGCTCGAGGCAAATCTCAAGCCGATTCTGGTTATCAATAAGATCGACCGTCCGGATGCGCGTCCGCAGGAGGTGCTGAACGAAGTCTATGACTTGTTCATCGATCTGGACGCGAAGGAAGACCAGCTCGATTTCCCCGTGCTCTATACCAATGCTAAGGCGGGAACTGCGGCGGTGCATCAGGGAGCGCATGGTGAAGACTTGCGGCCGCTGTTTGAGTCGATTGTCGATACGATTCCGGCTCCGCAGGGAGATGCGGATGGACCGTTGCAGATTCTGGTCGCCAACCTCGATTACAGCGACTACCTTGGCCGCCTTGCCATTGCCCGAGTCTTTTCCGGGACGATGAAGACGGGCGAAGACGTGGCCATCGCGAAGCGGGACGGGACTTTTCACAAGACGAAGATCACCAAGTTGTTTAGTTTTTCCGGTCTGAAGCGTACCGACATCACGAGTACGTCGCTCGGCGACATCATTGCCGTGGCGGGCGTCGAAGGCATCACCATAGGCGAGACGATAACCAGCGCCGATAATCCCACACCACTGCCGCCAATTGTGATCGACGAACCGACGATTGGGATGCTCTTCACGATCAACACTTCTCCGTTTTGCGGACGGGAAGGCAGCCTCGTGACCTCGCGTAATCTGCGGGAAAGACTGGACAAGGAGTTGCTGACCAACGTCTCGCTGCGCATGGAAGAAACGGGGAGCACGGATTCGTTCAAGGTTCTGGGACGCGGCGAATTGCAACTGTCGATTCTGATTGAGATGATGCGCCGCGAGGGATACGAACTGATGGTCGGCAAGCCTGAGATCGTCACGAAGCACATCGATGGCAAGCTTATGGAGCCGGTCGAGCACCTGACCGTAGATATTCCGGAGGAATTTGTGGGCGTCGTCATGGAGCATGTCGGCTCGCGCAAGGGCGAAGTCGCTAACATGCACAATCATGGCTATGGACGCGTGCGCGTAGAGTTCCGTGTTCCCAGCCGCGGCCTGATCGGACTACGCAGCACGCTGCTTACGGACACAAGAGGGACGATTGTCATGAACGCTCTCTTCGCGGGATACATCGAGTGGCAGGGAGACATTCCGCATCGTCCTACCGGCGCGCTGATTGCGGACCGCGATGGAAGTACAACCTCGCATGCTCTCTACAATCTGCAGGAGCGTGGAGTACTCTTCGTCGGGCCTGGGGTCAACGTCTACGAAGGCATGGTCGTTGGCGAGAACGCAAAAGATACGGACCTCAACGTCAACGTGGTGCGCGAGAAGAAGCTGACCAACATGCGCGCATCGACTTCCGATGTAGCGATTCGATTGGTGCCTTACAAGAACCTGAACCTGGAACAGGCGATCGAATTCATCGCGGAAGACGAGTATGTCGAGGTAACGCCGAAGTCGCTCCGGCTACGGAAGAAGATTCTGCAATCGAACAAACGCAAGCGGGGATCGATGGCGACGGTTGAGGGCTAGAATGGGTAGTCGCTGGTCGATAGTCGCTCGCGGGTGCGTTTTGCTATCGAGCAACGGCTGCTTGGCCCATTGAGGCGATCGCACCTACGTTGTACACTTGCAATGCGCGCCCGTAGCTCAGCTGGATAGAGCGATTGCCTCCGGAGCAATAGGTCGGGAGTTCGAATCTCTCCGGGCGCACCAGTTTTCTTTCCTGAAGTTCAACTAACCAAGATCAGGCTCAAATGTTTACGGACCGCCGGGCGAAAGGCTCGGCGGTCCACAAGTATCTTTGCTGCGCCATTCTTCTTGCAACGATCTTCTTTGCAACAAATCAGTGTTTGCAACAAATCAGTGCGCGCTGAGCAGCAGTACGGTTTCGGTGGTGACTTTGCCGCGCTGGATGGTGATACGCACCTTTCCGGTTTTGTCGGAGAGTTCCGCGGCGAGTTCCATCGGAGTACGAACCGCCTTGCCATCGACAGCTTTGATCAGGTCGCCGGCATGCAGAGAGGCCATCTCGCCGACGCTGCCCGGGTCGATCGACAGAATCAACGCTCCGTCGAACTCCTGAGGAGCGGCGACGATGCCCAGAGGACGGACAGGCATTCCGCGACTCGGGGTGGGGGCCGGTGCAGCAGCTGGCGGTGCAGACTTACGCGATGCCTTGGGCGCAGGCGCCTCAGCCGGTTGTCCTTCGGGGTAAGTCTTGTGCCAGGGGCGAATCCAAGAGCGATGGCCTCCCGACTCGGATTCTTCTTTGGGGGCCTTGGGCTCGGGCGGGGCGAAATTGCCGCCGACGCGAAATGCGATGCCACCGCCAACGCGGTAGCTTCCCTGGTTGGAAGAACCCTGCTCTTTCAGGTGATCGGTATAAATGTAGTCGAAGGGACCGAATTGCACGCCAATGTGGCGAAAGAGCCAGTAGACACCGCCGCCGCCCGCAGCGGCCGAGATCGAGGTATCCATAACGGTCGTGCCGTTAAAGCCGAAAAGCGTGGCATTATCACGCCCGACCAAGCCGTGGGCGAAGAAGGTCAGACGGTGCGTCCGATCGCCATAAGTGAATCGCGGTCCAAACATGTAAGAGAAGTCCTTACAGGTGAAACCGGACTGGCCGGCGCAATCGCTGACTTGATGGCCGCCGAAGTCCATTTCCGCGGCGAGATGGTGAAACAGACCGACGGAGGCGGATGCATCCCAACCATTGAGCTGGAGCTGTTCGTAGGGCGTTGAGCCGCTGGCTGGCTGATCAAATTTGAAGTAGGAATAACCAGCGGATACGTCGATGGGAGGTAGCTTTTGAGCGGCGATGAAGCCAGAAAAAAGAGCAAGGAGTAAAAAAGTGGCCAGGGAGAAGCGTACAAGTTCTTTCATGTTCCTAAATAAGCCTCCAGCAAATTCGACGAACGGTCGCACTTGCTTTATGTCCAGAAAAATCGTGGAATTGCGGTGGTCGCCATTATAGCTGCCGGGGGGTAGAAAGGAAAACGACGGCCAGGCTCGAATCGTGCGTATTGGCTTTGAGCGGAAAACGGTCGAAAGCTGGCCAACGGCACTGGTTTGCCTGGAAACCGTACTAAAAGAAACATGCCTCGACCAGTTGCTTATCGGACACTGGCTGATCGCAGGCGCCGGGCGGTGGCTCGTTCACGGGCGGCGTCGGTTTTGCGCGCAAGCTGGTCATAGGCATCGGCCAGAAAGATGTGGGGTTCGGGCGCTTGCGGTTGCAAGGCTGCCGCCTTTTGCAGTCTTTTCAGCGCGGCTTCCGATTGCTGGGAAAGCAGCAAGATTTGGCCTTCCAGAAGCAACGCGCCATAGTGCTCGGGGTCGGATTCCAACACGACTTCACATTCGGTCACGGCCTCGCGCGTGCGACCGGTTTTGGCATAGGCATTTGCCAACAGGACGCGGGCTTCATTCTCATGAGGGGACTTGGCGATGAAGGTTTCGAGTTCGGGCGCGGCGCCTGCAGGATCTCCCGAGGCTAACAAGGCGACGGCCAGTTGCAGGTGCTCCTTCATCCAATCGGGGCGCATCTCGGCAGCTTTGCGTAGCACGGGGACGGCTTTCTTGTATTCCTGCAAAGACATGTAGCATTGGCCGAGCTGGCGATAGGCGACCGATGTGTCGGGAGCTTCGACAATTAGTTTTTCGAGCAAGGTGATCGCTTCGCGGTATCGCAGGTTGCTTTCGAGCAGGTCGACTCGGTGCAGGGTGTTCATGATGCCGATTTTGTCTTTCGGGTCCGCTCCAGCGTCTTTCGATGCAGCCGTGCCACCGCTGCCGGGCGCGAAGTAACCGAGCGCGGAGAGTTTCTCTTCCATCGAAGGATCCAGATTCGCCTTCGGCGCCTCCCGGGAATTGCTCGTCTTCAGGCGGAAAACGCTCAGCTGGCCGGCCAGGGTATCAGCAACCGCTGCGGCGGTGGGAGCGAGGTTGTGACCGGCGTTCGGATCGAGGGACTGGTCGTAGAGTTCGCGGCGCGGGGCCTGCACGAAGAGATACTTTCCGGTTCGCCACGAACGGAGCGGGCTCCAGCGAAAAGAGTTGTAGGGATAATCGGTTTCGGCATACATCGGGCGTTCTTTTCCAGCGGAGTCGCCAGGATTGGAAGATGCTTCAGCATCTGGCGAGCCGGCGGCGGATCGGATCGCGGAAAGCTGAGATTCGCCTTGAACCTGGGGCGGAATCTCGATTCCCACAGCTTCCAGAATCGTCGGCAGGACATCGACGAGGCCGACGCGGGAGTCAATGCGATTGGCAACGGAGCTCGGCGCCGAAGCTTCCCTTGAAGGTTGACCCGGAGTTGCCTTGGAAGCGGTCGAACTCACCCGCGGCAATTTGATCAGGAGCGGGACGTGGATGGTTTCATCGTAGAGGAAAGCGCCGTGGGTATCTTCTCCGTGATCGCCAAGCGCTTCGCCATGGTCGGACATCACGGCGATCAGCGAGTTGTCGAAGAGGCCGCGAGCGCGAAGTTGGGTCAGCAACTTTCCTACGACGGAATCGGCATAGGCGATCTCGCCGTCGTAGGGGGACGCTTTGTAGTGGGTCTTGTACGGTTCGGGAGGATCGTAGGGGTCGTGCGGATCGTACAGGTGGATCCAGATGAAAAATGGAGCGCGCGTTTGATCCGGCGATGGGTCTCTTGATGGGTTAACCCGCAATTGATGAGGCAGAGAGGAATGAGACGGCGATTGCTGAGACAGCCATGCCAGGGCATGGGCGACGACCACGCTGCCGCGACGTTCGGTAGTCGAGTAGCGATCGGAGCCGGGAGGGCCCTGGTGGAATCCGGCGTCGTAGGTGTCGAATCCTCGATCAAAACCGGGAGCGGTGTGCATTTCAGGATCGAGGACCATAGCGCCGACGAAGGCCGCAGTTCGATATCCGTGCGAGCGCAGGATGTCGGGCGCGTAAGGGAGATCGGCGGCGAGACGCACGCCGAAGTCGTTCACCTGATGGAACTGGGGATACGTTCCGGTGAGGATGGTGGCGTGGGAGGGCGCGGTCAGCGGAACCTGCGAGTAGGCGCGGGTGAAAACGGTTGACTGGCGGGCCAGGGCATCGAGATTTGGGGTTAGACCGCGCTTGGAACCGAGGAAGCCCATGCGATCGGCACGCGTCGTATCGATGGTGATGAGAACGACGTTGGGTGGGGCGTCGGGTTTGTTGGCCGCATCGGAAGGCGCGGCAACAACGGTCGACAACAAGCTGACGGCACAAGCGAACGGGCGGAACAGACTGGCCAGGAATCGGGGCGAAGACAGGTTGGCGATTTTATCAGTCATGCAATGAAGGTCATGCAAGGTCGGTCATACGATATCGATCGCCGTGGGCTGCGACGCCTCATCGGATTCCCAGCAAAGATTCGCACGATTTCCTTACTGCGTGGGATCGGGCGCGAGGGGTGCGGGTGCGGACTGCAGGCGCTGCACTTCTTCCCGCTCGTGATCTGCGTCGGCATCTCGTCCCAGCTTGGTATAGGCGTCGGCCAGGGCGACATGAGGCTCGGGTGACTTCGGCCGCAGGCTGGCCGCTTTCTGCAGGCTGGGAACGGCGGACTTGGCATCTCCGCTACGCAAGAGGACGCGGCCGAGAATCAGGTTCGTTCCGTATTGTTCGGGCGCCACTGCGAGCACCTTGTGACATTCCTGAATCGCCTGTGTCAGATCGTTCAGGCGCGAGTAACTCATGGCGAGCAGCATGTGCGCTTCCCAAAAACCTGGGTCTTTGACGGCGAGAGTCTTGTAAGCGGCGACCGCGCCCTGGTAATCCTTGGAACGGAGCAATGCATTGCCGAGATTGAAATATCCATCGGGACGATCGGGGCTGAGCTCGACGACCTTGCGGAAGGGCGGCACAGCCTCAGAGGGATTGTTGAGAATCAACTCGGACATTCCCAGTTTCGTGTAGAGCATCGCCATGCCGGGCTCTTTGGCGATGATCTGCTTGAGCAAGGGAATGGCTTCTTCGAAGCGCCAGTCTTCGAGAAGAAAGTTAGCCTGGCTGACCATGTTGCCAATCTGAATTTTGTCTTTGGGATCAGCACCGGTGATTTGATCGCCGTGAGAGGAGGACAGACCACTGCCGGCGCCCATGTATCCGAGCGCAACCAACTTTGCCGCAGCCTCGGGATCAGCGGTCTGTTTGGGCGCTTCTCCACGGCTGCTGGTCTTTTCGCGGAAATCATCGAGACGACTTTGCAGCGTATCGGCGACGGCTTTGGAGGCGGGCGCCAAATCATTCTCTTCTTTCGGGTCGGCTGTCTGGTCATAGAGTTCGCGACGCGGCGCCTCGACGAATAAATATTTTCCGGTACGCAGCGAGCGCAGAGAACTCCACCCGAAGGCGCTGCGGCCGTAATCGGTTTCGGCGTAGAGAGGACGGTCGGCGGGCGGAGTCGTGCCCAGCAGTGGCGAGCCTTGCACTTCTTTCGGGATGGCGACTCCTACGGTTTGCAGGAGGGTGGGAAGAACGTCGACGAGGCCGACGAACTTGTCGACGCGCTCACCGGCAGAATTTTCAGCGGGCAGTTTGAACAGAAGCGGGACGTGGATGGTCTCGTCGTAGAGAAAGAATCCGTGGGTGTCTTCGCCGTGAGCGCCGAGGGATTCGCCGTGGTCGGCCATGAGGGCGATCATGGAGTTGTGATAGAGTCCGCGATTGCGCAACTCGTTGAGCAGCTTGCCGACGCAGGAATCTACGTAGGCGATTTCGCCGTCGTAGGGCGTTGCCGCGTACTTCGTTTTGTAAGGTTCGGGGGGATCGTAGGGTTCGTGCGCATCGTAGAGATGGACCCAGATGAAAAATGGCCCCTGGGGATTTTGCTTCAACCATGCCAAGGCATGCTCGACGACCACGGCTCCGCGACGCTCGACGGATTGGTAACGGTCTTCTCCGCGCGCGGACATGTGAAAATCAGCGTCGTAGGTGTCAAAGCCGCGGTTGAAACCGACGGCCAGGTCAACCGAGGGATCGAGAACGATGGCGCCCACAAAGGCGGCGGTCTTGTATCCACGGGCCTTCAGGATGGCGGGTGCAAATGGCAAGTCCTTGCTCAGTGGCAGTTGAAAATCGCTGATCCGATGAAACTGGGGGTAGGTACCGGTGAGGATGGTGGCGTGCGACGGAGCGGTGAGCGGAGCCTGCGAATACGCGTGAGTGAAAACGACGGAATCGTGGGCCAGCGCGTCGAGGTTCGGCGTGAGACCGCGTTGCGATCCGAGGAAGCCCATGCGGTCGGCTCGGGTGGTATCGATGGTGATTAAGACAATGTTGGGAGAATCTGACTGGGGGAGAATGGCACTCGAAGGTGGGACTGAGGCGGGAACATTTTGTCCAACCAGCGCGGTGGCCAGGAGCCACGAAGCGAACACAAAGCCACGAATCGCGGAGAAACAAGAAGACATAAGGGATAATGACGAGTTTACCACTCGGGGATGTGCTGACCTTGGCCTAAGACAAGCGCAGTCAATTCTCCGGATTGACCCCAGCGGGGGCGGCGGCTTGGGGCTTGGATCTTGGAGCAGGCACCTTTCTCATCGGTCCCTGAACGGGAGCCTGGCACGACTTGGGATGAAAAAACAGCGTGCGATCCTGCGGTCCCACGACCACATTCGAATAACGAATGGTTTTGTTGTGCCCGTTCGAATGGACGCTCTCGATTTTGATGGGAAATCCCTTAAGGTCCTCTGCTTCCCACAACTTCAGCTTTAGAGGTTTCTGCAGATCGGGGCCGGTGATGGTGACATCCTCGACCTGGCAGAGATGCCCGTCAACCGTCTCTTTTCCGCGCGCGACGGTTTCGGCTTTGTAGCCGGGCCGCGCCATTGCCGCCCATGGCGCGGAACGCTGATATACGTGATTATCGACCGCACATCCGTCGTCCCAGACGTGGATGGTGTTCTGTTTCTCCAAATCGGTAAGGTAATAGCCGACTCCTTCCGAACCCTCGACGCGCATCATTTTGTTGGAGCGATAAATGTGCAACTCGGTCGGATCGTCGAGGACAAAGCTACCCTTCATGATCGCGGAGAAATTGGTGAAAGCGTCCAGCGGATACCCGCTCTTGGCGGGCCCTGACGAAGTCTGGTCCGCGGGCTTCTGCTCTGCTGGTTGATTGACATTTTTTTGATCGGGCTCCTGCCCAGCAGAACCTGGCTCTTGCGGTTGCTGCGCGAGAAGCAACGCGGAAAACAAACAGGCAAGCGCAATCGCCGACGTGAAGCGTAACATTCCATTTTCTCCAAGGTTTTGAGTGTTGGCTTGCAGAATACAGAAAAAAAGCCACGCTGTGAACCAGCGTGGCTTTTCTAGAGGAAAAACTAAGTTACCGCTTGGTCGCTTTGGCAGCCTTCACGCTGGCGAGCGAAGCCTTGCCGATGGACGGGCCACCGGTGGCCTTCTTGCCATTTTTGCCGGGGATCGAGAGCGTCAGGAGGCCTTCGTTGGAGCCGAGGATGTAGCCATCATAGCCGGCCAGACCGATCCAGCCCTGCTTCGGGTGCTTTCCGGTGCCAGCCTTCAGTTCGGAGATCACGAACCAGATGAGCTGGGTGTCGTAGCCGTAGAGCGAGTCATAGAGGTCATCGGCAAATGCAACTGCCGAGCCGGTCTGTCCCAAGCCTTCGGCCTTCGGAACGCTCGTCTTTGCGCCAACGGTCGGAGCATCGACTACTCCACCGCAAGCAGCGGTGAGGTTGTCCACACCGGCGGCCAGATAGCCGTCATAGGTGAAGGATTCGTAGTTGCAATAGAGTTCGGAACCGTTATAGTTCTCGAACCCGAAAGTGTAGGAGCCAGCCTGCGCGAACGCAGCCGAGCAGCCCAGCGCGAGAACAGCGATTACCAACAAGCTTTTCAGTTTCAAAGGAATTCCTCCTGGAAGTTTGGTTCAAGTTTTGAAGGTTGCACAACCCGAGCTCAATGCCGCCCTACGTTGGGGAAGTGTAGTGACTAGCACTGACTTCGAGAGCTTAGCGCATTCTGAAACTATGTCAAGTCAATTAGGGGAACGTTTCAAAAAAACTTAAAAAAAAAATCCAAAAGATAAAAACTTTGCGCTCTTAAAGCAAAACATCGGTAGTAGCGTGGAAGATATTTTCCCAGACCTCGACGAAAACAGCGCCAGCAGCGGCGTTTTAGCGTTGGAAAATCCCGGCAGATACGGGACGCGAAGGCGATCCGAGTGTGAAAAATTATCGAGAAATTTTGGAACGCGCTCAGAAAATAACGCGGACGCCGAATTCCATTTGCCGTGGAGCTCCACTGGCGAAGGTGCCGGAGCCGGGGAGAACGCGGTCGAGACGGGACGAGCAGAGGGTGCTGGAGGAGCCGCAATATCCGGCGGAGCTGGCGTTATTCAGAGAGCTCCCGGGCGCGCCGTTGAGAATGCCGCTGAGTTGGTTGCCGGGGCCTCCGAAATTGGCCCAGTTGAAAACATTGAACAAGGAAAAATTCGGCTCGACGCTGAACCGTTCGCCGGCCTGGAACGGGCGGCTCAGGTGAAGATCCATGGTTTTGAGCCAAGTCTGTTCGGCATAATGCCCGGGCAAAGCCTGGCCCGGCGCGGACTGAATGAGCGGCGAATACGCGCCCAAAGAAACCAGCTGTTGACCGGTGAACAAGCCGCTGTTGACGAGGGCGGTGCCAGCGGGAGTGAGTTTTCCCGCGAAGTTGGTGTTGTAATAATCGATCGCTTTGGTCAGCTTTGTGGTGTTGTACTTGCCAGTGCTTCCGAGATATCCGGGTAAGAGGTCGCCGACAGTGCCGTCGCCGGTGAGGTCGCTGCGAAAAATTTCTCCCGCGACGCCGCCACCGTCCTGCTGAGGGAGATAGGCGCTGAGAGGAAGAGGCGAACCCAAATGCGCCGTGAGCGAAAACCGGACGCCGTGCGAGAGCTGGGCCGTGGGAGTGAAGGTAAATTGATGGGTGCGGTCGAGACCCGCAACTCCGAAATGACCGAGGTGCGGGCGATTGTAATCTTCGGCAACGTTGAGGATGGAGTAGTCTCCGCCGCTGCCGTCGGGCTCGGCAATGTTGCTGCGATAGCGGGAGAAGGCGTAGGCGACGGCGATGTCGAGACGTCCGACGCGTTTTGACGGGTTGGCGACACTGGTGTTGTAAGAGAGATGGATGCCCTGGTAGAGGGAGCGGCCGCTGGGAAAGTACATGATGTTCGATCCGACGAGCGGATTGATGCCACCGAATGAGGCTTGCGGCTTGCCCAAGACAGAACAGGGGAAGGGTCCACAGAAGGCGTTGGAAGAATCGAGGCCGTTGCGCGCGAAATCGGTGATGGTCGCTCCCGGCACAGTGCTCAGGTAGCAGTTGACGGACGCTTGGGAAGCGCCGGGTCCGGGGCCGGCTCCGGCGAAGGTTGCTTGCGGACATCCGTGCGGGACGACGGTCGCATTGATCGCGCTTAGCTCAGAGGCGAAAGTGTTGAGGAGCGGATTGGGATTGTCTCCATCGGTGAGGAAGCCGGCATCGCCTACGTGATTGGTGTCAATGCCGAGCGGAAACTGGGTGCCGATCTCACGAATGTAGTCGGCGGAGAACATGCCGTGCTCGCCAAGCTGGTGCTGAATTCCCGCGGACATGTGGACGATGCGGGGAGTTTTGAAGTTGGGAGCAAGCAAGCCTCCGAAATTTGCCACGCTGTTAGTGAGCGAATAAATGTTGGGAGAGCCGGCGGAGAGAGCGGACTGGGCGGCGAGAAATTGCGATTGCAGATCCTGGATCGCGCTGGAAACGGTGCCGAGCGGGGCTCCGCAGATCTGCGTGGCAATGTCGAGCCCGTCGACGGAGCTTACGACATTCCCGTTGGGAAACAAGACCGAGCCGGTCGGGCAGAGCGTGAGGCTGCGGTTGTATTGTCCGTTGGACAAACGGTTGATGCGGTCCTGATAGGTATTTTGCAGCAGGAAATTGTCGTAGAACAATCCACCACTGGCGCGGATGACGGTCTTGCCGTTGTGTCCAGGATCCCACGCGATGCCGGCTTGCGGCGCGTAATTCCAGTTCGGTTGACTAATACTCTCGCCGAGATTCTGGTGATCGTTCAGCAAATTATTCGGAATCAGGCCAAATTGATCGAGAATCAGGCCACTGGTACAGATTGGAGTCGTCACGATCGTGGTGTTGATTGCGGAACACGGGGCTGCTGACAGGTCGCTGTCGGTGCGTCCGCTGTCGCGAACGTAATTCACGCCTACGCTGACGTTCAGGTTCGGTAACACATTGAAGGTGTCGCCGATGTACCCCTCAAAGCGCGTGTCGGCGTGTCCTCCGGTGGAGTGGTTAAAGCCGGAGTTCTCGCTGAAACCTCCAAGGCCGTTGAAGATTGTGATCGTGCCGACGGGATAGTTCAGGGCATTTTCAGCGCCCCCGGCGAGCGTGGGATCGCCGTTGATAGCGTTGATTACATCGAGTCCATTGGAACTGGTGACAGAGGGGCCGTCATTTCCGGGAGCGTAGTAATCTCCCTGAGTGATGCGATGAATCGCGCCGCCGAAGCGGATCGTGTGATAGACCTTGTAGACCGTGCTGCTGTCGTAACGTCCGAAAAGATCGCGCTGAACGGTCTGACGCGGTCCGGCGGTGGTGGGCCCCATGGCGAAGGACCCGAGTTGGACGTGAAAGGGTGCGCCTGGGTCGATCAGCGAGGCATTCAATGCCGGAGTGATGGCATCGACCATTTTCATATAGCCGAAGCGCGCGCTTTGGACGAATCTACCGTGGTTCCAATCGAGTCCAAAAGCGGCAGCGGGAACGTTAATCTGATTGCGAGAATTGGAAAGGGTGCCAGACGGGGCGATTTCGTTGGCGTTGTCGTAGGTCAAGCGGACAAAGCCCTTCATATCGTCGCTGAAGTTGTAATCCAGACGGGCGCTGAGCATGTTCTCGCGAAAATAGGCGCTCTGAGCGCTGGTTGTGTTGGCGGCCGGGTACGCCAGGTCGACGGGGAGAATTCCGTCTTGCTTGGTGCGCTCCGCGCCGACAAAAAGAAAAGCCTTCTCTTTGATGACTGCGCCGCCGGCACCGAATCCATACTGCTGGCGGCTGTAATGGGAATCGCCGGCAGGAAATCCCGCGAGTCCGACGGAACCGTCTCTTAGATTGCCAAAAAGATTGCCGTGCCAATTATCTCCACCGACTCGCGTGGTAAACCTGACGGCTCCGGTGGCGTTGAGCGACTGAAATAATTCCGGCGTGGCGCGTGAGACGATAGCTTCGCGGACGACCTCGGCGGGCAGGTTCAGTTCAGCCGCTCCCTTGGTTTCATCCATGACTTCGACTTCGTCCATGTCGTAGTGGGTGGTTCGCCCCAGCTGGCTATTGATGGAAAGCGATTGGAAGCCGCTCTTGCCGGGACCGTAAACGAGGCCATCTACAGCTTGCACGCCGGGGTCAAGCTTGCCGGGATTGAGATAGTTGCGTCCGTCGATGGGCAGCACGTCAGGCGCGTCGCCGCTGAAGGTGCTGTAGAGATGAAGCGGGCCGGGATTAATCCACTCCAGTTTGAAGTCAACGGTGGTCGCAGCGCCCAGAACGACGGTTGCGTTCAAGTCGACGGGCAGCATGTCTTTGCCTTCGACGCGAACCACGTAGACGCCAGCGGGCACGCCTTCAGTGACGTAGGTTCCGTCCTTGCCGGTGCGGGTCACGCCGCGAGTGTCGGCGGCAGATGAACTGTAGATGACACGCGCATTTTCGACTGGGGCTCCAACGTCATCTCGAACCGTGCCTTGGATTGTGCCAGCGGCCGGATTTTCGGAGCTCAAATCCTGCGCAGCCGAGGAAATGGTAAACGCGCCGAACGTGAACGCGATGCAGAGCAGGAGGAGCGACAGTGAAATGGGCAGAGACCGGCGAAAAACAGATCGAACCTGTAAGCCACAGCAATCAAACAAAGCAGACTCTCCTGGGAGCAGACCTGAAGTAGAACCTGAAGCGATTCCGCGTCTAAGGGTCTTGGTTTCCGCTGAACTGGTTTTTACACTGAAATCGAATAGAACAGTCTACTAGATGCGGTGACTTAGCCGGGGCGATGTATGCGTTTTTTAGGTCAATCGAGACCAGATCCCGTCACGGTTGAGGCGCGAACGGAGCTCGACGCTGCGCGCTCGGATCCGCCGGTGGTTGAGACCGGCACGCACTCTTGTGCGAGAAATTGAAATACCTAGAAACTTCCGCGATGCGTGTAGTATCCGGCGCGGTAATGCGACTGATAGGGGCCTCCCGCGGGAGCATTCGTCAGGTCGACTTTGAGCTGGCGAAAATCCGAATCGGAATATCGTTGGGACGGGTAATAGGCCAGTAAATACTGGGTGCGCAGTTCGTCGCTGATCTTTTGAAAGGCCGCGTCCAGCTGAGCCGCCGAGGTGGCGTAGTAATACTTGCCGCCGGTGTCAGAGGAGATTTGAATCAAAGCGTGCTCTCCTCCGGTATCGCGCCCTGCACTGGCCTCGATGGGAACGATGATGATGCTGTAGATAATGGCTTCGGCCTCCTGGGCCGCACGCAACGCCTCTTTGTAGTTCACTTGGCTCATGGTGTCGCCGCCGTCGGTGATGACGACCATCACTTTTCTTCCCTGACGACGGCTTAGAGCCTGCGAGCCGAGGTAAACGGCGTCGTACAAAGCCGTCGCGGAACCGTTATGCACACGATCGATACCGGCATCAATTTTCTTCAGGTCGGAAGTGAAGGGAACCATCTGGCTTACTTCTTCGCTGAACTTGTAAACGGCCAGCCCATCCTCGGGGCGAACGATCGTGTGAGCAAATTTGCGCGCCGAGGCGAGTTCAAGGGGAAGATCTTTTCTCGTACTCAGGCTGGTATCGACGGCCAAGACGATGGAGAGCGGGAGGGCCGACTCTTTGCTGAAAAACGAGATCTTTTGATCTTTCCCATCTTCCTTCAGAAGAAAGTTTTCTTTCTGTAAATTCGCTACTGGAGTGCCATTGGCATCGGTCACGGTTACAAAGACGTTCACAAGCTTAACGTCGACCTTGAGCGTGGTTTCGGGCTCTTCGGCTGCCAACGGGACGATCGCAGCAAGAAGAAGGGCGCACATCCATGCGCAAATCGTGAACCGCGGCCAACGCTGAGCGCACAACCTGCCGAAGTGACGGCGGACGGCACGAAGATTGCGGGACGTAGCTCGCACTTTATCCGCACCTTTCATTGGGATTTAATGATTATGATGCAGAGTTGCCGGAGGTTGTGGCTCCCGGCCGGTGAAATTCTTGAGGAAACGACTCTCCATCGGCCCACACAGCCCCATCTTCGAAATGCTCTTTCTTCCAGATCGGGACCGTTTTCTTAAGCGAGTCGATGAGCCACCGGCAAGCGTCGAACGCGGCCCCGCGGTGGGCGGAGGCCACAACAATGAGCACGCTGGTTTCGCTGAGTTCCAGCCGTCCGAGGCGATGGACAATTGAAACGGCGCGCACGGCGAAGCGTTCCCGTGCCTGCGATGCCAAGGTCTCCATCTGCTTGAGCGCCATGGCTTCATAAGCTTCGTATTCGAGAAAAAGGGTTCGGCGCCCACGGGTGTTGTTGCGAACAATGCCATCAAAAATCACTGTGGCACCGTCCTCGGGCTTTTTCAGTCGGGAAATGATGGCCTGCGGATCGATCGGCTCACGGACGATTTGGATGAAGCCAGGAACCTCGCCCGAGAGCTCCGCGCCGCCAGGGGACCCGCCGCTGACCGGGGGCAAGAATCCAACTTCGTCGGCGTCGCGCAGCGGGTGATCGGCCGACTGGTACTCGCGATTTACCGAGATTGCGAGTGAGGGGAGCATCTCTTCGAATCGCGAGTTGTGGCGCGAGTAATAAAGAAGAACGTCGCGCACGACCGCGCCCTCGGGCAGATCAAGGGTTTCGGCAGTGCGTCCGGCAACGTCTTTCATCATTCCGAAGAAAAGCACGCCAATCTTCATACAAACTTCCAACTCGCGCGAGTGACCATGAAGCGGACAGGTGCCAGCGTTACGTTCATTTAGGCGAGAGTCAATTTTTAGCCGCCCAACCAGTGTAGCGCGCACCCACAAGGACGTGACCCTTCGACTAGAGATCGGTGGACAATCGGTTGTTTCAATTACCTCCGTAATCGTGCAATAGGTCACTTTCCCGCTTAGTCTTGAGTCCGAACTGTTCACGGGTGAAAGGAGGCTGTTATCGCTACCGTAGCAAACACCGATGCTAGCCGTAGCGCGTCCGCTCGGTCTTTTCTTCACAGCCTCAATATTCTGGTGAAGTACACACGGCTTTATGGAGTGACTCACAAGCGCACGGAGGGCCAGTTCCAAGTCGCGTGGACGGAACTTCAGCAGGCGCTTCCAAAGGGCGGCGATACAGGTTTCCTGCTCGGCGTAGCCGATAACAAACTTCTTCTTGACGGCATTCCGCTCGAAACCGGACAGGCTGAGCGCAGCTTCGCACAACTGCTGACCGCAGCTGGACTATCGAGCATCATGTTTTCGAATAAGGTCACACTGGACGACTTTACACGTCTGGTGCGCGCCTTTGCGATGGGAGGATCGAAAGCGCAGGACTTTGCCAAGCAACTAAAGGAAACGCTTGGCGATAACAAGGATTCTTCGATCCGCATTAACGAGGTCAAGTTCGTCGCGGCTGATCCGAGCACAGGCGAATATTCGATGGCGGCGCAACTCGCGGCGCAGGCTCTGGGGCCGGAATTCAAGCAGTGGCTCAACGATCCACAAAAACTCTTGCAGTTGATTGCCGCGGCCCAAGGGGCGAGTGCGGGCGGGGGCGTACCAGGCGGCGCGCCTCTGGGTAGCGTCCCGACAATCCCGATTCCCGGCGGAGTTGCGGCCGGTGAAGGCGGAACGGTGGGAACTGGCACCGGAACGTGGGCGGGGGGCGTAGTTGCACTTCAGGAAGAGGAAGTCATCCAGACGATTCGTCTGCTCACGCATTTTGGACAGGCGATGCAGGATCCCAATAGTTCGCAGGAAAATCTGGCGGCCGAACTGGTAAAGGCTCCGGAAGGCGCGAAGGTCAATCTGGCGCAGTTGCTGGAGGGCCTGGCAGCGCAGACGTTGCAGAAGAATAACAACGAAACGAACGACACGCCTCTGCTGATGAAAGCCGCCGAGAGCATGGCGATCAAGTTTGCTCTGGACCGTTATCAAAAAGGCGAAGTCAAAGTCAATGCCGTGCACGACATGATGGAACACATGAGCCGGCAGATGGACACCCTGCGCCAGATTTTGCGCGTTCAGGAAGATAAGATGTCGAAGGCGGGGATTCTGGTCGAGTCGCACGCTGACATTCTCGATCGCATGTTCTGGGCCGAGATTCCGGAGGCCGGCAAGAAGAGTGTTCTGCTGTCGAGCGAAGCGGCCTGCGTGCCGCCGCGGAACATTCGCCAATTTGTGGAGATCCTTTTTGAGCGGGACGATAACGAGATCGCGGCCAAAATTCTCTCGAACTATTGCAATGGGGTGGATGCCAAAGACCCGGAACCGCGGCGCAAGACCGCAACCGGTCTGGCGCAACTCGCCGACCTTTTTGCGAACGCGCCCGACGAAATCATGCCGAATGCTCTAGCGATTATCGGGGAGCGGCTCGCCAACGAAAACGACAGTGAAATTCAAAGCCTGCTCGCAGCGGCTTTCGCCCGCTTTGGGCAAGAGGCGTGCACTCGAAGAAAGTTCAAGGCCATGGCGGAGCTTTGCCTATCGCTTGAACGCGTATCGAGACAGCGGCCGGCTCTGGTGCAAGATCTGCGATCGCGCGTGGGCATCGAAAACCGGCTGCCGGAGATGATCGAGGAGGCAATCAACGCCGATCAAATTCCTGAAGATCTGATCAACGTGCTGCAGCAGCTTCCCAGAATTTCGGTCGAACATCTGGCGGAGCGCTTTTTCCGGGCACAGAAGCGCGTGGAGTGCGACCGCATTATTGAACTTGTCGACGAGCTTGGGCAACCTGCGATCGACGACTTGCGCGACATGCTGCGGACGGGACAACCTCGTCAAGCGGCCTCTGCGGTTGGGCTGCTAAGCCGCCTTTCTGTGGCTACGCTGTTGGAGCTCTTGCCTACGCGCATGGGCGAATTCAACCGGTTTTATCAGGATGTGATCGTCCGGCAGATTGCTTATGGGGCGGCTCCCGACCGCGGACGCACGTTGGTCGAACTTCTCGAACTATTGGACTCGCTGATTCTGCCCGAAACCATTGATGAGATCGGAATGAGCCAGGATCGCAGCGCCAGTTCGAGTCTGATTGCGTTGGCGACGTCCGGTGAAGCGCAAAACCGGCCGGCGTTCGTGCAACTCAAAGCTGTGGAGTCTCTGGGCCGTCTGCGCGAGACCGAGGCGGTTTCGGTATTGCGCGCGATCGTGGAAGAGAAGAAGCTTTTTGGATACAGCCAGCACCGTGAGTTGCGAATTGCCGCTATACAAGCGTTGTCGAAAATCGATCCTCGCTACGGGACGCAGGCTCTCACGGACAGCGGGCTTGAGGCGGCCGAACTCGCGATTGCACCGCTTGATTCCGGGGCCGGATGCCCTTGGGTACGCCAGCGCCGGTACGAACGGATTATACTGGCGCGCACTTTGTCGGCAACGCTTTCCAGTTCTTGGGGAAAGTCGAACATTGTAATGCGCGAAATGAGCCTTGGCGGCGGCATGGGGACGCGAAGCGACAATCTACGAGTCGGCTCGGAGGCCCACGTTGAGATTTCGCTGGGCGTAAAGAAAATCCGTGGCGAAGTCTTGCTGCGCCGCGCTCGCGTAAACGAAATCGGATTTGAGTTTGTCAGTATGGATCTCGACAGCCGCTACCGGCTGCGGCGAATCCTGGTGGAAGCGCTGCAAAAAGTTCCCGACAACCGCGCTGCAAACTGGGATGGGGAACGGAAGGTTTAGCCTCGGCTGGCGGCTGTTCAGCTTCAAAAACAAGCGGATGGAACTCTCGACTCTGTCCCCGCGATTCAAAAGAAAAGCCTCGGCTCACGCAGAGGCTTTTTCAATGACCGGTCTTAACTTTCTACTTCACTTTCAAGAAGATCATAACGAAGGTAAACAGAACCAGGGACTCGATGAAGGCTAGTCCCAGCAGCATGGCGAGCTGAATACCCGCCCGGGCAGCCGGATTGCGTCCCAAGGCTTCGCAAGCTGCTGAAGCGACCTTGCCTTGACCTTGAGCGGCCAGACCGGCAGCAATGGCGATAGCGAATCCTGCGGTAAGGGCAACCCAATTGGTTCCAGTGGCGGCGGCTTCTCCACCCTGGGCGAATGCCGGCACAGCCATCACCGACAGAATTAGCATGACGAACATCAACATCACAAATTTCCGCATTTTTTCTCCTTACAATGATTTGCGTCCAGTAGGTGGTTGACGCCGTACTCGTAGAGCCGGCGCCCTCACGCTGAAAGCAGGTGTCAGGCACCAGGTTTCAGGTTGCTGGAAATCCTCCGCGAGGAAATTTCTGAACCTGACACCTGGGACCTGAGAAGTTCTTTAATGCCCGTGCGCGGTCGCCTCTCCGAGGTAAGCAGCAGCCAACAACACAAAAATATACATTTGAATAAACGAGACCCCGATGTGCAGCACTTCAAAGGGAAGCGGGACTGCGAGCGGGATGAGCGAAAAAAATACGAGTGTGACCATTTCTCCGGCAAACATGTTGGCGAAAAGACGAACGGTCAGCGACATAATGCGCGCGACGTGGCTAAAGAGTTCGATGGGAAACATCAAAATCGGCAGAAAAATCCGCATAATGAGCGGGATTTCTTTTTCTTGCGGCCCGATAAAATGGGTCAAATATCCGATGGGTCCGTTCTCTCGCACTCCGTGATAGTGGTAGTAGAACCAAGTGAAGAGCGCGCAACCCAAGGGCACAATCGGAACAGCGGTGGGGGATTCGAGTCCCGGAACAAGGCCGATGAGATTGCAGAGCAGAATAAACAGACCGAGCACCGTCAGGTAGGAGACATATTTTGACGGATGATTCGGAATTGTATCCGCGGCCAGATCGTTAACGAACCCGTCGATTCCCTCGATGGTGTGCTGCAAACCGCCTGGCTGTTCGACGGAAAGCTTCAGGCGCACGGCGATGAAGAACAGGATCATCAGCGCGGCGACAAGCAACTCCATCGCGAAGCTGTTCGAAATGGGGGTAGTTGGGTGCGTAACCGGAATGTGCAGTGCACGGAGCAAAGCCAGAACGGTCGGGCCGAAAATATGGTTCAAGAATGCGGTAAAAGCCAGTTGTTCCATTTTATTTAGAGATGAATCGTTCCTAGATAGCAGCGGACGGAGATTGCAGATCCCTCATTCGTCCGCAGTGACAATTTTTGGCTAATTCCAAAACCAGCCGGCTATTGAAAGTGGCAGCTAATCAGCTTTTCGGAAAGCGTTGTAGCCCTCCCAGACCGCTTCCAGCATCAAGACTGCCACGGGCACCAGCAATCCCCATAAAAAGCCGTAAAACGCCAGTAAAGAACACTTGAATATAGCATAGGCAAGGGCTCCGACCAACCCGTAACGCACCAGAAAGCGCAGAACGATCCGGCTGCCTTTTTCGGAACTATTGCGCTGGACGATACGCTCGGCTAAGCCCTCGACGCCGCGCGTAAGCGATCGAAAATTTATGTAGGAGACGATGACTCCAAAGGCAAATCCGACGACACCTGGCCAGCGGTAGAACAACAAGGCGGGCACAATCAGCAGAGCGCTAATGAAGAGCATGTTGCGGAGCAACCGCGGAATTATGCGTTCGTAACTGGTCGCGGCGTCGTGCGGCAGCTCCGGGAAGTCCGCTGGCAGGGGAGTTTCAGGGTTATGGCCCGAAGGAGACTGGTCACTCATCGCTGCCTTAGCATCGCGTTCACAACCGCGATCACTTTTGATCCTTGAAGGAGTTCAAAGCCATGCGAATCATTTGCCAGAAACCCAAGATCGCTCCGATTAACAACCCGACCAGGTAGAGCCATTGCGTGTGAAGAAGATGGTCCGCTAACTTGCCGAGAAACAGGCCCAGTAGGACCGACGCCGGAATAATAAATCCGATCTCGGAGTACCGAGCAAGCGAGGCGGCAGAATTTTTCTTCGGAGGCGTTGGTGGAGGCTCCGGCATTTGTGGGAATTGTAAATCAGGCGAGGGCTCGAAGGCCGCACCCGGTAGCGCTCTAAGTCATCGCAAGTGTGACGGATTGGAGGGAACATGGGTGCGCGTCGCTACTTCACCATCATTGCCACATGCGGTGCTTGCACGATGTTCAGCGACCAGTTTACGGTGCGGATGAAGGGTTCGGGATAGATTCCGATCACGATCGTTGCCAGGGCGGTGATTCCTACGGCGAAACGCATTCCGACGCTGACGGGGAGTTTTTCCGTCTCCATCGGAGCGCGCATCAGCATCGAATTCGCGACTTTCAAGTAGTAGTAAAGTCCAAACAGGGAGTAAACGACACCGAGGCACGCCAAGACGTAGTGCTGGCTTTCGATCAGGCTGAGGAAGATGTAGTACTTTCCCAGAAACCCGGCGGCGGGCGGGATTCCGGCAAGCGAAAGCAGAAACAAGAGCATCAGGGTGGCTTCTACGGGAGCGCGCTTGTAGAGTCCCGCAAGATCGTCGATCTCGTCGCCAATCAGGTTCCGCTGCCGCAAAGACGTAATTACGGCGAAGGCACCGAGGTTCATGAAGGTGTAGACGAGCAGGTAGATCAGGATTCCCTTGAAACCATCGTAGAAAGCGGCGCCGCCGATGGGCGACGTGCCCATGGCAACGAAGGCCAGCAACATGTATCCGACGTGGGCGATCGAGGAGTAGGCGAGCAGGCGTTTGGTGTTCGTCTGCGTGAGCGCGGCGAGGTTGCCGCCGGTCATGGTGGCAACGGCGACAACAATAATCACGGGAGTGTAAACGGAGCGCAGGGGCGACAGTCCAAAGACGAGGATTCGCAGCAACATCGCCCAACCGGCGGCTTTCACCGCAACGGACATGAAACCTGTGATGCAAGTGGGCGCGCCTTCGTAAGCGTCCGGAGCCCATTGATGAAAGGGGACGGCTGCGATCTTGAAGAGCAAGCCGACCATCGTTGTAAGCAAGGCAATGATGACAACGGGATTATGTGGATTCTGCGCAGAAACACCGCGGAAAATGTCTCGTAGGTTGGTGTTTCCGGCAATTCCGTAAAAGAGGGAAAGACCGTAGGCGAAGATGCCGGAAGAAAATGCACCGAGCAGCAGATATTTCAGCGCCGCTTCGTTCGAGCGCCTGTCACGGCGTAGGAAGCCGACCAGGATGTAGGTGGAAATCGCCATCAGTTCGAGGCCAATGAAAATCAAGACGATGTCGATTCCGGCAGCCATGCACATCATGCCGACGACGGAGAGCAGCAGCAGCGCATAATATTCGCCGTGGTGCTCGTCTTCGATTTCGAGATAGCGCACAGAGGCGATGATGGTGATGCCCGCTCCGGCTAGAAACAGATACCAGAAGTAGAGAGCGAAGTGGTCGACGAGCAGAGAGTTATAGAAACCGATTGCGCCTTTCGGCGACATTGTCTGGATCTGCCAGACGCATGCGGCAGCAAATAAGACGCCGACAAATGCGCCGACGGCGTTGATCCACTTCCAGCCCTTGGGGATCATCAGGTCGATCAACAGAATGCCGAGAGCAAAGATGGTGAGCTCCACCATCGGCAACATCAACCGGTATTCGATGGGTGAGATGCCTCGCACTTATCGACTCACTTTCGGCACGATGGCGTTTGAACCGGGGGCAACTCTTGAACTTATCTCTTGGGCCGCTGGTGGAAGTATTGCCGTTCCCGCCTGGGCATTCACGGGCGCCTTTGGATTCGATTTGGAGTCCTGGATAGTCTGCACAATCTGGTTGACCGGTTGTTCGAGAATCTGGAAGAAAGGCTTCGGATAGAGTCCGATCCACAAAGCCATGATGATTAGAGGCGCGAAGGTGAGAATTTCGCGCGGAGTCAGGTCGTGCAGCTTCTCGTTTTTCGGATTTGTGACCGTACCGAAGAAGACGCGTTGATAGAGCCAGAGCAGGTAGGCCGCGGCAAGAACCACTCCGGGGGCTGCCCATGCGGCCCATTTCCAATTCGCGGTAAAGGCGCCTTGCAGGATGGTGAACTCGCCGACGAATCCGTTCAGTAGAGGCAGACCCATCGACGAGAGGAACATGATCATGGTGATCGTCGCGTAGAGCGGCATCACGTTGGAGATTCCTGCGTATTCGGAGATCTCGCGCGTGTGGCGGCGTTCATACAGGATGCCGACGATTAAGAAGAGCGCGCCAGTGGAGATGCCGTGATTGACTTGCTGCAGGACCGAACCGGTCAAACCAGCCGAGTTGAGGGCGAAGATTCCGAGCGTGCAGAAACCGAGGTGGCTGACGGACGAATAGGCCACCAGCTTCTTCATGTCCTTCTGCATCAGCGAGACGAGAGCGCCGTAGATGATGCCGACGAGGGAGAGGCCGATTACCCAGCCTTGCACTTTGGGATGCGACACAACTGAGGGGAAGAATGGGAGCGAGAAGCGGACGAAGCCGTAGGTTCCCATCTTCAGCAAGACGCCCGCCAGAATCACCGAGCCAGCCGTCGGCGCCTCGACGTGGGCGTCGGGCAGCCAGGTGTGGAAGGGAAACATCGGGACTTTGATGGCGAATCCGATAAAGAACGCGACGAACAGCCAGATCGCGGTGTTGAAGGGGATGAGCGGTGCTGTCTTATATAACTCGGGAATGCTGAAGGTGAAGACGCCCGTCAGCGCGTGGTGGTGGAAGTAGAGGAACAGGATGCCGAGAAGCATCAGCACGCTGCCGAGCAACGTGTACAGGAAGAACTTGATGGCCGCATAAAGCTTGCGCGGGCCGCCCCAGATGCCGATCAGCAGATACATAGGGACGAGCATCGCTTCCCAGAAAACGAAGAAGAGGAAGAAATCGAGCGCCATGAAGACGCCGAGCATTCCGGTCTGCAACACAAGAAACCAGACGTAATATTCTTTGACGCGAACTTCGATGGCGGTCCAGGAAGAGAGGATCGAGATCCATCCCAAGAGCGTGGTCAGCATGATCAACAGAAACGAAATGCCGTCGATGCCGAGGTTGTAACCCGCGCCAATCGAGGGGATCCAGTTGTTGGGGGTGCCTTCGAGGAATTTGAAGTGCGACGGAGTTACTTCGAAGCGCTGCGCCCAGAACATGGGGACTAAGGGCAGCGAGATGAGCAATCCGCCGAGCGAGAAGATGTTCGCGGTCCAGCGGATGGCGTCTTTGTTCTCTTTCGGTACGAACAGGAGAACAAACGCTCCGATGAGCGGCGTGAAAAGGATGATCGATAGTATGTGATTCTGCATAAGAGCTCTTAGCTTTCAGCTCTTGGCTTTGGCTTTTAGCTAAGAGCTAAGAGCCAAAAGCCAAGAACCGGTATCACTTCCACACGTAATAGAACGCAAATCCCACTAATCCGGCGACCATAACCAGCGCGTACCACTGCACCAGGCCCCATTCGAAGAGGCGTGCTGGATACGAAAGCATGCGCGCGAGTATCGCGGGACCGTTGACGCCGATGCCGTCGATGATCCACTTATCCCACCAGGTCGAAAGCGTGGAGACGGCACGGGTGGCCCAACCGACATCGTTGACTACGCCGTCGATAATTTTGGTGTCGAACCACGAGGCGGCTTCGCCCGCGCCCATGGCCCCGAAACGGATCTTGCCGATCTTGCGACGTCCGGTAAAGACGTAGTCGTAGCCCTCGTCGACGAACCATTTGTTATAGAGCAAGCGGTAGAGGGGCGGAGCTTTGACGGCGATGGGCTCGGCGTAGTCTTTGCCGGCCTTCCTGTAAGCATCGCGGGCCATTCCGAAGCCGAGGCCGGCTGCGCCCAGCGATAAAGCCATCAAAATATATTCCCACTTGTCGGTGTGCTCGACTTCTTTTTCACCCGCCGCTAATTGCGCCGACTTCCCTTCTTCCTGAAGGACAACGGCTTCACGTGCGAATACGGGTTCAAGGAATTTTTCGAAGTGCGCCGATCCGCCGAGACTGTGGGGCCAACTCAGCCATCCAGCACCGATGGAGCAGATCGCAAGTATCACGAGCGGCACGGTCATCGACTTCGGCGACTCGTGCACGTGATGCTCGGCCTCGTGGGTCATGCGCGACGGACTGTAGAAAGTGAGATACATCAGGCGGAACATATAGAACGAAGTCATCAGTGCGGTGCCGTAACCGACGAACCAGAGAATGCGGTAGGCGCCACCCTCCGAAGACCATGTTTGCCAGAGGATTTCGTCTTTGGAGAAGAATCCGGCAAAGGGAAAGATGCCTGCGATGGCGAGAGTCGCGATCAACATCGTCCAATGAGTAATTGGAATGCGCTTGCGGAGATCGCCCATGTTGCGCATATCTTGCTCGCCGCTCATAGCGTGGATCACCGAGCCGGAACCGAGGAAGAGCAGCGCTTTGAAAAATGCGTGGGTGAAAACGTGGAAGACGCCGGCGGCAAACGCGCCTACACCGAGCGCGAGGAACATGTATCCCAGTTGCGAAACGGTCGAATAGGCCAGCACGCGCTTGATGTCGTTTTGAACCAGACCAATCGAGGCGGCAAATACAGCAGTGGTCGCGCCGACGATGGCTACGACTAGCATCGCCTTCGGAGCGAGAACGAAGACGGCATTCGAGCGCGCCACCATGTAAACACCGGCCGTCACCATGGTTGCCGCGTGGATCAGGGCCGAAACCGGCGTTGGACCTTCCATCGCGTCGGGCAGCCAGACATAGAGAGGAAGCTGCGCAGACTTGCCGCAAGCCCCTACGAAAAGGAGCAGCGCGGCCGCGGTGAGAACGGGATCGCCGATGGCGAAGTGTCCACTGCGTGCGAGGGTGTTGATGTCGATGAATCGGAACGAACCCAGATACCAAACCAGGGTCAGCGAGCCGAGGATGAATCCGGCGTCACCGATGCGGTTCACGATGAACGCTTTATTGGCAGCGGTCGAAGCCGACTTGCGATGAAAATAGAAACCGATCAGCAGGTACGAACAGAGGCCAACGCCTTCCCATCCTACGAACAACAACATGTAGTTGTTTGCGAGGATGAGCGTCAGCATCGAAAACATGAACAGGTTGAGGTATCCGAAAAAGCGGTAGTAGCCGCCTTCGTGGGCCATGTATCCGGTGGAGTAGATGTGGATCAGCATGCCAACGCCGGTCACGAAGAGAAGCCAAATGGAAGAGAGCGGATCGAGAAGAAATCCGGCGTCGACGTTGATTTGGGCGAGCGTGCCGTCGCGCTTAGTGAAATTTAAGTGGCCGTCGCCCGAGCCGAGCCAAGTGTAGAGAACCTTTTGATAGGGCGTGCCGGGACCGCCGAATCCCAACTTTGGTTCGGTATAAAGGTTGTAGTCCCTAACCACTCCCAAGGCCGCGACAAACGCCAATACAACAGCGCCAACGCAGACAGCATTCACGGCGCGCTTCGAGAGACTGCGTCCGAAAAAAAACATGATCACCGCACCGAACGCTGGCAGCAGCGGGATGAGCCAGAGACGCGGAAGGAAAAAGAACATGTTGTCGGCCGCAGAATGCATAGGTTCTTCGCTTCGCTCAGAATGACAAATGCTTGGAACTAAGAATTAATAGCTGCACTCACCACTTCAATAAATCAATTTCGTCTACGTTGATCGTCTCTTTATTTCTAAAGAAAGCGATCAAGATGCCGAGGCCAACGGCGGCTTCGGCGGCGGCGTCTACGGTTACAAAAATCGCGAATAACTGCCCGTGCAGATTTCCCCACATATGGGAGAAAGCCACCAGGTTCAGGTTCACGGCGTTCAGGATCAATTCAATCGACATCAGCACAATCACCACATTGCGGCGCGTGAGCACACCAATCACTCCCAATACGAAGAGCGCGGCTGCCACAACGAGATAGTGAAGCGTAGTTATCGGAACCATATTCACGTAGAACAGTCTGACCTCGGCGGCTAAAGCCGTTTCACAACCGGCTCGTTACCGCAGCGGTGAACCGCTGCGCCACCCAAAATCAGATTTTCTTCTTCGTCATAATTACCGCCCCTAGAATCGCTACCAGTAACAACAACGAGGCGATTTCGAAGGCGAATGTGTATTGGCCAAAGGTGTATTGTCCAAACCTGTTGACTTCTCCGTAGAGCGCCTTGGCGATTTCCTGCGTATTCGACCCTTCGGATAGAGCCATGCCACGATCCGGGAATAGTGCCCTGCCCTTCACGAAGGCGGAGACAAATAATCCCATCAACGTACATGCGGCGACGAGTCCGATTGGCCAGATGCGGTTGAAGCGCCGGTCTTTGGAAGCGCGCTCAATGTTGACCAGCATGATCACGAACAGGAACAAAACCATGATTCCGCCGGCGTAGACGATGATTTGCACGCCAGCTACGAATGGGGCATACAGCATCAAGTACAGGCCCGCAACAGAAAGCAATGTTACGATCAGGGCCAGCGCGGAATGGACGGCATTTCTGCGCGTAATGACCAGAATTCCGCCAATCACTGCTAGACCGGAGAGCATATAAAAAAAGAATGGCGTCGCGACCGGGGCACCCCCGCTTAGCGCCGAATTCATCGCCGGGTTCAATATGGGGTTCATTAGAAGATCACCCCAACGATCGCAGTCACGACCAGCACACCCAGCGAAATCGGCAACATCACTTTCCATCCAATCTTCATTAGTTGATCGAAGCGGTAGCGAGGCCAGGTCGCTCGATACCAGATGAAGAGATACATGAAGACGGAAACCTTGAGCACGAACCAGTACACGTAGCCGATGCCGTCGTTGAACCTGGCGACTATGCCGGAATCGGAGCGGCCGGCGACAGCAACAACGAGAAGCAAGAGCGCGATCAGGCCAAGCAATCCGGCAAATATGGCAAGCCCGATTCGCTGAATCTTGAAGAACGACTGCGATGGCATGCGAACGGTGCCTATCAAGGCAATCGCCGCCAAACCTGCGAAAGTGAGCCCCGGGAACAGGGAGAAGATAAAGTCCCACGCCGGCGCGTGCAGCAGATTGGGGAAGGGCCGCATCCATCCGCCGAGCCACAGCGTGACCGCGATCGAGGAGACGGCAATCATCGCGGCATATTCGGCGAGCATAAAGAGCGACCAGCGCAGACCGCTGTACTCGGTGTGATATCCGGCGGTAAGTTCGGACTCGGCTTCGGCCATGTCAAAGGGAGCGCGATTCGTTTCTGCAACCATCGCGATGGCAAAGATCCCGAATGCGATAAATCCGAGCGGAAAGAATTTAAAAATGAACCAGACGCCCTGCTGCTGCTGGGCCTGGACGATTCCGATCATGCTCAGGGTGCCGGTGCCGCTCGTATTCAGGCTGGTCATCACGATCGCCGAGACCACGGCCAGTCCCATGGCGACCTCGTACGAGACCATTTGTGCGCTCGAACGGAGCGCGCCGATCAAGGGATAGTGCGAGTTCGACGCCCATCCGGCGACCACGATCCCGAGCACCCCGAGCGACGAGACGCCAAGCATAAAGAGAATGCCGATATTCATGTCGCTGACGGCTTGCGACGGCCCGAACGGGATAACGGTGTAGACGGTGAACGCGGCGAGCAATCCAATCAGCGGGGCTACCCAGAAAACAAACTGATCCGCTTCGCTCGGGATGATGTCTTCCTTAAGCATCAATTTGAGGGCGTCTGCGAAAGGTTGCAGCAATCCGTGCGGACCCACGCGCATGGGGCCGAGGCGAATCTGGAAGTGGGCGAGCGCTTTCCGCTCGATCCAGTTCATCGCAATGACGGCTACGGACACGCCGGCGAAAATGATCAACACATAAATCAGCGCCCAGAACTGGTTCCCTGCTCCGCCGGGAGTCAGCGTGCTACCGAGGTACGACATGATGAAGTTCGGCATCAGCGATCCACCTCGCCGAGCACGATGTCGAGCGTGCCAATGACAGCGATTACGTCGGCAACGAGCAAGCCTCGAACCATGATGTCTAGCGCCTGCAGGTTCACAAACGATGGCGGACGAACGCGGATGCGGTATGGTTGCGTCGAGCCGTCGCTGACGATGAAGTATCCAAGTTCGCCTTTTGGAGCCTCGATGGAGTGATAGATCTCGCCGACAGGCGGCTTGATCACCTTGGGCACTTTACCCATGATCGGACCTTCGGGAATGCCGTTGACGGCTTGCTCGATGATGAGCAACGACTGGCGCATTTCGACCATGCGAACCAGATACCGGTCGTAGGTATCGCCGTTCTCCCCGATTGGAATGTCAAAATCAAAGTCGGAATAGGCCGCGTAGGGCTGGGCTTTGCGGAGATCCCATTTGACGCCACTGGCGCGGAGTACGGGACCCGTCACGCCCAGCGCGATCGCATCGGCGGCTGAGATCACGCCGACATTCTTTGTGCGCTCGAGCCAGATGCGATTGGTGGTAAGCAAGGTTTCGTATTCGTCGATCTTCGGCGCCACGAACGTCAGGAAATTCTTTACGTCTTTTTCGAAGCCCGCATACGTCTCGTACTGGCAACCGCCGATGCGGAAGGCGTGCGTGGTGAGACGCGCTCCGCAGTACTTTTCAAAAATCTTGAGGATCTCCTCCCGGTCACGGAAGGTGTAGAAGAGCGGCGTCATTGCGCCAATGTCGAGGGCATGCGTGCCCAGCCAGAGCTGGTGGCTGGCGATGCGATTCAGTTCGGTCAGAATCACGCGAATATATTTGGCGCGCGCGGGCGCTTCGACGTTGAGCAGCTTCTCGACCGCTTCACAATATCCCAAACCGTTCGAGACGGCGGCGACATAATCCATGCGGTCGACGTAGGGATTGAACATCGTATAAGTGCGGTTCTCGGCAATTTTCTCGACTCCGCGATGGAGGTATCCGATCACGCACTCGGTGCCCAGGACTTTCTCGCCGTCGAGCTTCAAGATGACGCGCAACACTCCGTGTGTGGCCGGGTGCTGGGGGCCCATATTGATGATGAGTTCATTCGAATCGAGATAGGTCTTGTCGGGAGCGTCGAGATCGAGGTTCGACAGCTGATCGGCGCGGTCGTTCATTGTCCGCTCTCGATTCCGAGGTTGATCTGTACCCATTCCTGATCTTGCTGCAGGATGCCGTAATCCTTGCGCAATGGATGCCCCTTCCATCCGTCGGGCAGCAGAATGCGCTTCAGGTCGGGATGTCCGTCGAAGTGGATCCCGAACATGTCGTAGACTTCGCGCTCCAGCCAGTTCGCAGTCGCCCAAATCGAGACGCTCGACCCAATCGACGCGCCGTCGGCGATTTGTGTCTTCACCCGCACGCGCTCGTTGCGCGGGAAGGAATAAAGGATCCAAATCACGTCGAACTGCTTTTCGCGTTTTGGATAGTGCACCGCGGTGATATCGACGCAATAGTCGAACTCTTCTTCATCGCGCAACAAGCGCAAGAGGTTGGGAATCAGCGAGCGATCGACAGCGAAGTAGTTTTGTCCAAGATACGTTAGCGCTTCGATAGCTGAACCGTACTGGCTCTTGTATTTTTCGACCAGCGGCGAGATCCAGGGCAGAGGAACGGGGCCGGCGGGCTTAGCGGGTGGAGCGGGTTTGGCGACAGCGGCCGGTTTTGCGGGGGCGGCGGGTTTCGTATCAGCGACAGACGGAGCCCCTTCGGCGGTCTTTTCCGCCGCCGGCTTCTTTTCACCTTCCGGCGGCGGTGGTGGAGCGGGTGTTTTGACGTCCTCAGCCATGCAGGGGTCTTTCGTTTTTAACAGCGCGTTTTTAACAGCGCGTTCTTAACAGCGCGCTCTAACATCAGAACAAGTGTTCAGGAAAGGTTCACTTCTAACATCTGGTCCAATCACCGTCAATGACGGCTGTCACAGCATCCGCTCCGCTCACAGATTTTGCTATCACGGTCAAGAGCATTAATGACGCGCAGCCTGAAAGCTCTCAACCAAGTCGCGGATGCGTATCGCGTCCGCTTTGCGATGGCCGTGGCTGGTGATCGGGTCGGTGCCTCCGGTCGACTCAATGAGAATGTCAGACCACAGAACGCCCGTCGCAATCTTCACCGAAGCCACCTGCGAAATCGAGATATTCTCTTCGAGACTGCCGAACAGACGCCGCTTCACGCGGCTCACGCGTAACGGGCTCACCACGATGCGTGTCGGGAAGAAGAGATTGCCTTTCGTCCAACGGCTCGCCGAAAACACCTCATCGGAAGCAGGCGGATTGAGGCCGGTCGGGTTTACACCCATTCGAGCGCGCCTTTCATCCAGATCCACACGTAGCCTACGATTAAAATGGCGAGAAAGATCAGTATCTCGATCAGGCCGAAAACGCTGAGAGCCTTGAATTTCACCGCCCAGGGAAAGAGGAAGACCGTCTCCACGTCAAAGACGACGAAGAGAATGGCGATGAGGTAAAAGCGAACTGTGTATCGTCCGCGGGCGCTGTCGTAGGGATCGATGCCGCACTCGTAGGGCATCAATTTCACGCGGTTGGGCCTCTGCGTGCGGATAATTCGCGCCACCAGCAGCGTGATCGGGATCAGAATACCCACGACTGCCAGAAACAGGAAAATGGGAACGTAGTTTTGCGGCATGATTCCTCGGAACAGTCGCAACCTTGTGTGAAACCGAATAGTACCGCCGAAGGGGTCGCGCTTCAAGGTCGTGTGAACAAAGATGGCGTGACCGCCGACACAGACAGCCGGACGGCATTTCGCTTACGTGGCCGACTCAGAAGCGATCCGATCGGGAAAAATGAAGGTCTTGCGAGCTAGAGCGGAGGCGAGGGTATGCTTACGATAGTAGTGCTCGAGCAGGCTGGGTCGCCAAACTAGCAAGTCTTGATTTTGTTGGGCAAACTGTTCCCATGTTTGAACGCTCTCCGCGCGGGCCATGCGCTCTCGAATTAGAAACAGATAGGCCCATGTGATCGTTTCGTGATAGCGGTCTGCCTTTCCCTGGGAGGCGGCAAAGCGCTGCAATGCGGTCGAGAACTTGTCCAGAGACTCAATTGCCGTGTACCTGAGCAGATACTCGAATGCCAAGCGAACGTGATCGGCGTGATGAAACGTCTCGGGCGGTGTGCGGCTCGATTCGAACTGAAGAATCAATTCTTCGCCGGTCGTTTTCGCGTCGGCCATTCCTTCGGCAGTCATGACTGCTCCTCGCTGGAGAGCGCACCCGATTCGCCCGCCACAACCGCCCACGCCGCAGCGGCATAAACTACGAGGGCCCCTACGTCGAACCATCCGTGCAGAATATGCAAAGCGATTGCGAAAGCGAGTACGCCGATCAATAAACGCCCACCTAGTTGCGTGAGTCGAGGAATGACGAGCAACACGACGGCAGCGATTTCTACCCACGCCAACCCGCGACCGACAAAATCGGGCAGACCTGTCGTGGCCAAGGCCCGAGCAAGTCCTGCAGAAAGCGCAAAACGCAGAGACTCTTCGAGAATAACCAGGGCGAGCGCCCACCGGAGAATGCGCAGTGCTATATACAAACGATCCGGTTTCATTTTTTCTTACTCGTTTTCTTACCCGAGACATGATCTCCTTGAGATTTCCTAGCTACTGCGGCGTGATCACCCGAATGCCGTTTGATCTCGGTCAGACGGTGGCTCGCGCTGGAATCGAGATCAAGGCTGTAGAACCTCTTCAAGTCTTGAATCCGTTTGAGCGATGCGGGGCCGAAAGGTGGCTTTCCGTCGAAGGCATGCAGAACAATGCCTTCCAGCAAGTCACCAAGCGACATGTCGTGGAATTCGGCGAGAGCTTTGAGCACTTTCAGCAAACGTTTTTCCATGCGTACACCCGTCTGGACTCGTTCGATGAGGAGCTGCGACTCGTTTATCATAGTACCAATGTACCACGGTAACTTTTGAAATGGAATGACGGAGATGCCATAGGAATCGCGCCTGTCTCGGCTGCCTACCGGCATTCAAGCGTGAGAAAATATCAGCAAGAAATGATTTCAGTTGCCGGAGGCCGCGCTTATGTGCCGGAATATCAAGACGCTCTTCAATTTCGATCCGCCCGTTACCGACGAGGAGGTTCGGGCAGCCGCGCTCCAATTCGTGCGGAAGATTACGGGCTTCAACAAGCCTTCAAAGGCGAACGAGGCGGCGTTCCAAGCTGCGATCGACGAAATTACCGGCGTGGCGGCGCGGCTTCTTCACTCGCTTGACACGACCGCTCCTCCGAAGAATCGGGAAGAAGAAGCGGCCAAGGCAAAAGCCCGCGCAGCCGAACGCTTCGGAACTTAAGAGGAACCCATCCCCCAAGAGCGAATCCGGCAAATAATCTCCTCTGGAAGATGCGCTGGCGCGAAAGACTCGATAAACTGGCGGGCATGCGATCCATCCATCAATTGTCTGCAGAATTCCGTATTCTTGCGCTGGCTATGATCGTTCCGTTCGCCGCATCGGTTTTCTCTCACGCGCAAGCGGGGCCATCGTTTCAGTCGAATGAAGTGCATCCGGACGGAAGCGTCACTTTTCGTTACCTAGACACCGGCGCCACCAAGGTCGTGTTGCGTCTGGAAGGGTCCGCTGAACCGCTTGCCATGGAGAAAGATTCGGCGGGTGTTTGGAGCGTAGTCACTCCCGCGCTTGCGCCGCAGATCTACGGATATTCGTTTGAGGCCGACGGGCAACCCCGACTTGATCCTAAGAACACGGTGGTGACGCAGAATTTTCTTTTTCTTGAAAACATGGTCACGGTGCATGGGAAGACGACACAGCCCTGGGAGCCGCGCGATGTGGCGCACGGCACGGTCTATCACCATTTCTACACGACGAAAGTAGTGCAGGGCTTACCGGACGGGCAGAGTGATTATTTCGTCTACACACCTCCCGGTTACGACGCAAAGAGACGTAAGCCGTATCCGGTGCTGTACCTGCTGCATGGCTGGAGCGATCGGGCCAATGGCTGGACAGAAGTGGGGCGGGCAAATTTTATTTTCGATAGTCTTCTGGCCGAACGAAAGATTCAGCCGACGGTGGTGGTGATGCCGCTGGGGTATGGAGATATGGAATTTGTACTCGGCGGCCACGACGGTTGGAATGACAACGCTGCGATTGACCGTAATGTTGAACTTTTCACACAGGCGCTGCTTACCGAGGTGTTACCGCGAGTCGAATCCGAGTACCACGTTTCGAGAGATCAGAAGGACCGCGCGATTGCGGGACTTTCGATGGGAGGACTGGAGAGCCTGACGATCGGGCTCGGCCATCCGAAGCAATTTGCCTGGGTGGGGGGATTCAGTTCGGCGTTGCGGCACATGGACGACGCCAAGGAATTGACGAAGCTGAACACGGCGATGCGCAGCGAAAAGACGGTGTTTCCGCAATTCCTGTGGATGTCTTGCGGAACGGAGGAAGAGCTTCTGGCTCCGAACCGCAAATTTGAGGCTTGGCTCAAAGGGCAAGAAATTCCCGTCACGGTCGTCGAAACTCCGGGCCTGCACACGTGGATGGTGTGGCGCGACAATCTGATTCACTTCGCTCCGCTGCTGTTTCAGGGAAAGTAGCGGGCGAGCGACAATTGCGGCGTCGGTATAGGTTGGCGTTGGGGGCATGGATGCTCGCGTTCTCGATGAACGTGATTCGGGCGATGCGCTCGGGTGTTTATAATCAGAATTCGCTCGCCCTCTGCGGCGAATCGGAATCCTCTACGCTAAGGACAATCATTGGCACTCGACGAAGATATTTATGCAATTCGCCGCGAGAAGCTCAAAAAAATTGAAGCTCTCGGGCATCCGGCCTATCCACGAAAGTTCAATTACAGCCATACCGTGCCGCAGATTCTGGCGGAGTACTCGGGGCAGACGGCGGAAGAACTGGAATCTCCGCGGGTGACGGTGCGCGTTGCCGGACGCATTATGGCGATACGGCTGATGGGCAAGGCGGGCTTTGCGCACTTGCAGCAGGACGGGCAACGGCTGCAAATCTACGTCAAGAAAGACGCCATTGGCGATCCCGGGTATGAGTTGTGGAAGCTGCTCGACTTGGGCGACCACATCGGCGTTCGCGGGTATTTGTTTCGCACGCGCACAGGCGAACTGAGCATTCATGCCGAGGAGTTGACGTTTCTTTCGAAGGATCTATTGCCACTGCCGGAGAAGTTTCACGGGCTTACGGATGTCGAGCTGCGGTACCGGCAGCGCTATCTCGACCTGGTGATGAATCCGGAGGTGCGCGAAGTGTTTTTGAAGCGCAGCAAGCTGGTGCAGTCGCTGCGGCGGTATTTTGATTCGCAGGCGTTTATTGAAGTGGAGACGCCGATGATGCATCCCATCGCCGGCGGCGCGGTGGCGCGTCCGTTTAAGACGCATCACAACACGCTCGATATGGAGCTGTTTCTGCGCATCGCTCCCGAGCTTTACCTGAAGCGTCTCACGGTGGGCGGATTTGACCGCGTGTATGAGATCAATCGCAACTTCCGGAATGAAGGCCTCGGTTGGCGATGGAATCCTGAGTTCACTATGCTCGAGGCATACCAGGCCTATACGGACTATCTCGGCATCCTGGATACGACGCAGGGGGCGATTGAGCAGGCGGTGAAGGATGTTACCGGCGGCATGAAGACGAAGTGGGGCGATGCCGAGATTGATTGGTCACACGCGAACTGGCGGCGGATGACGATGCGGGAAGCGATCGTGAACTTCTGGCCGGAGAAGGCCGGAGCGAAGCCGGAGCGCAACGATTTCGCATCGCACGCGTCGGTGGAAGCTTTGGTCACGCGTGTGCGCGGCGCGGGAATCAAATTGCAGTACGACGCGGCGGCGCCGGTGGGTAAGACCATCGCCAACCTTTTTGAGGCGATCGCGGAAGAACACTTGATGCAGCCGACGATCATCTATGAATTTCCCACGGCGGTTTCCCCGCTTTCGAAGCAGAAGCCGGACGAGCCGGATTGGACGGAGCGCTTCGAAATGTTTGCCGGGCAGATGGAAATTGCCAACGGCTTTAGCGAGCTCAACGATCCGGTCGATCAGCGGCAACGATTTGAGGCGCAGTTAAAAGAGCGCGAGCGCGGCGATGATGAGGCTCATCAGATGGACGAAAATTACATCAACGCGCTTTCGTACGGCATGCCTCCCGCGGGCGGAGTCGGGCTCGGCGTGGACCGGCTGGCGATGCTGTTTACCGACTCACACACGATTCGCGACGTGATTCTGTTTCCGCAGCTGCGCCCAGAGAAACAGTCAACGGCTGAGGACATCGACAACGCGGAGGGCAAGTAAGTCTGTCGAGCCAGCCCCTAGGCACCTAGACAATCACTTGATGACCGAGCCGGTGCGGGTCCATGCTGACGGTAGTTTGGTTTGGTGATCGGCGGCGCTGCCGTAATGCCACTTCGGGTGTTGGGTCGGCAGCGCCTTGCCAGGGGCTTAGGAGTGCCGCGGAGCCCTATACCGACTCTAACCCACTGCTCGGGGTTCTGGGTTGGTGACGGCGCAATCCTAACCCGCAAAATGCGACTTCTTGTTTACAGGGACAATGTCCTCGGGTGGGCCATAACCGCGATTGTGCGCCTGATTCGAGACGGAATATTGCTTCAGGTCGCTCCAACTCCATCGACTGGAAATGTGTGGTCTCCCGCAGGCACAGTAGAGCGTCCATTCGTCCGCGAATCCTTCAGCGAGCGGCAGCAAGTAAGACCCGTTACGGTAGGGGCTGAAGCCAGGCAAATATCGAGTCAAGCATTTTGGACACTCAACGCAATGGCGAACGCGAGAAGCCATGTAGGTGTCCGTTAGGTCCTTTGAGATTTCTTCCTATCAGCTCTATCCGCAAACAATCTGGGTCACGTAGATATTGGCTAGATCGATCTTGACCCGCAGGTGATCCGGCCATGTGCCTTGGCGCAGCCGATGGCCGGATGCAGGATGCGGAAGATCAGAAAGCGCCTTTCTCGTGGATCGAACAATGAGCCGACCTCGGCCAAAGCTTGCCAACCTTCACTGCAGGCAAGTTGATTTTCGGATGCGTGAGTACGACGTCCGCCACCGACTTGCCCATGTCTTCTTTTACCGGGGTTGCCAAGAAGCCGTGGACGATCTGGTAGGCGTGTGGCCCGACCGTCTCCAATGCCATACCCGCGATTTGTCCGTTGTCATTAATGTTGCTGGCGTTAACTACGAAGAGGTGGGAACTCGCCGGAAATAGAGTGTTGAGGTCGTACATCACGCCGTTCTGCCAGAGGAGGCCGTGGGACCAGCTGCCGTTGTCGGAGTTAAAGGAGCTTCCGACCGCCTGCCCCAGGTTATTGATGCTGGTGGCAAAGGAGGCAACATCTCCCTGCGGGAGGGCGCCGCCGCCAAGGGCTGTGACTGAATTGTTCTCCCAAAGAGTGGCCAGGCCTACGCCGTCAGAGGTAACGCCTTGCCCGACAATTTGGCCGCTATCGTTAATCTCGTAGGCGATGGCGGGGGTTTGTCCGAGACCGGGAAGCGGGGTGGCGACGTTGTTTTGCCACATCACGCCGACATTCACTGCGACGCACGTGCCGGAGTAGCCTACGCTCTGGCCTAGATTGTTGATGCCGTATGCGACGCCGTCTGGATCGGTACCGATGGTAGGAAGCGCTTGGGCTTTACGTTTTGTCCACATCACCGGCAGATCGATCCGATTATTAGGATCGCCCTCCGGGCAGGTGGAGTCCACCATACCGTTTTCCGCATAGCCTGCGACTTGTCCTTTGTTATTGATGGCGCTGGCCTGCCCGTTCACGCCTCCCACGGTTGGCAGAGCGCTCATGATGCCGTTTTTCCACAGAAACGGAAGGCAAATGTGGAGGGTGCCGAAGAAGCAAATGTCTTCGCCATTCGGATCTAAAGCAGCTGTCTCGGACATACCGACGGCTTCGCCGTTGTCGTTGATCCCGTTCCAATTGATCGAACTGTTGGCGCCCCCCAGGGTGCCGAGTTCGAGGTTGAGGTGGTCGATGGTGATTGAGTCCGTGCCGGACGCGGCCGGAAACTCGGTGGAAAGACTGAAGGGATCGAGGAACTGCTCCATGTTGAGCGTCCAGCCGTAATTATTGAGGCCCATGGGCATGCCCAGGTTGTCAGGATGCTGAACGCCCAAATCCTCAACTTTGTAGTGCGTCTGCGCGACCCCATCGCTGAAGCAACCTAGAACCATCGTTGCTATCCCCAATATCCAAAGATTCCTTAACTGTCTAAGCGTGGTCATATCTCTTCTTTTCCTCCGGTAAAGTCGTGGTGCCGGGATGACTGGCGATTTTCGCCTGTTACCACGCGGCGCTCGGACAGTCAGTGTGCATTGAGAGCAGAATTGGCCCTGCAGCACAAATTCCTGCTGAGTGAGAACTGAGGGAGCAGGCGGGGTTCCACATTCCCGACGATTCCGTAAGACAACGGGCCCAACATTTCAGAGTTCGAAAACGAGTGGCGGATTAACAATCGCAAGGGACGATGTCAACACGGGGGAGCGACTGGTTCTCCAAGTTTTCATACATAAGGGATGGAAGGTTCCGCAATTCGAGAAGGTCAGCGCCAAAAGTCAGCCGGTCATCCGCCACTCAATCTTGATTGACTTTCAGATGATTTAACATACATACTGGTCGGTATGTTGGCGGCACGGAAGAATCCGAAACGTAAAGTGACGAGGCTACGCGATTCTGAGCGCACGCGGGAGCGCCTGCTGCAGGCGGCATCCCGCGAGATCTACCGAACGGGATTTCAGAGTGCGAGCCTGGACACCATTCTGGCCGTAGCCGGAGTCACCAAGGGCGCGCTGTACCACCACTTCGACAGCAAGGAAGCCTTGGGATACGCCGTCATCGATGAGGTCATCGCCCCCGACGTCCACAGTAAGTGGGTGCACCCTTTCGAGAGCGTAAAAGACCCGATCGACGCTTTGATCCGCGCTGTTCAAGGTATCCCCGTTCGACCCACCGATGTACGGGGCGGCTGCCAATTGAACAATCTGGCACAGGAAATGTCTCCACTGGACGCGGGATTCAGAAGACGGATGGCGATCATCTTCGATGCGTGGCGGCAGGCGGTTGCCTCCATTTTGCGAGAGGGCCAGACTGACGGCAGCGTACGCCGCGAAGTGGAACCGGATGACGCCGCCGGCTTACTGATCGCGATGGTCGAAGGCTACGCGTCGCTGGCAAAGAATGCTCAGGATCCGAAAGTGATGAAAGCGGGAATCAAAAACATCGTGGGCTGGCTGCGGTCGTTGCGCGCGCCAGGCAACCGCAAGCGAGGTTGATTGAATCGGTGTCTCAAGGAGCGGTGGGGGCGTCGACATACCAACCGGTTTGTATGCTAAGGAGGCTGTGTCCCGTAATCGAGTGGGAAGCAGTTCAAGTACATCATGAGAGGAGAACGAGCGATGACGGGGAGAGTCATGACAAGGGTAGTGTCGCGCAGGAATCTGCTCGCAACGGGAGGCTACGCATTGGTGGGTGCGGTGAGCCTACCCGAGTGGGCAGGCGCCAGCGCATTGGGAGGGCAGAACTCGGCGAATGAGGAGTTAGTCCGGAAGTGGTATGCGGGCTGGGAAAAGAAAGACTGGGGACCATTGGATAGCATGCTCGCCGACAACTTCACCTTCACAAGCGCAGCCGGCGACGACCACATCAGCAAAAGCGCTTTCAAAGCACAATGCTGGGCGACGCAAATCGATTTCATCAGGCGTTTTGAACTGGAGCGGATCGCAACTGTCGGAGAGGATGCTTTTGTGAAGTATCTTTGCCACAACCAGGATGGCAAAACGTTCCGGAACGTGGAGTATATCCGAATGAAGGACGGAAAGTTGCAGTCGATTGAGTGTTATTTCGGTGCGCAATCCAGCTTTCCATCGGCCGTGAGTAAGGGGCAGAAATGACCTACGGCCTTTCCGGCTGGACGCGCTGCTCTCGTCATGATCACAACGCGTAGAGGAAGTCGAAACGAAGAATGGGGTTTTAATCATGAACGCCCGCGAAATTCAGGACGAGAAGGTCATTGCACGTGAGATATTCGTTCAGCAGGGTGATCACGCTGATGCCGTAGTTCCGGCTACGATTTGCTCCACCAACCGCAGAAGAGATTACACTCTTGAATCGACAGCGGACGAGTTCTGCGAAGCTGCAGATACCTCGTTGCTTCGGGTAATCAGAGCTGACGCTGCAAACTTGATATGCCTGTTGCGGCAGTTGGAGGTTGTCGTAAAACGACATGCGCCACGAATTGCATTCAAGGCGAAGGGTAGCATCCTACTGTTGGACTTAGCTGATATCCTGGCAGTGCAAGCCGAAGGGAATTACGTTTCCCTGGAACACCGGCCTAATTCCTATTTAGTGCACGAGTCCCTCTCGTCCGTGGCGGAGAAGCTTAAACCCTACGGGTTTATTCGCATCCACCGCTCGGTTGTCGTGAATATTTCGGCCGTAGAGAAGATCCAACCTTTATCGACGGGGGAGTACAGGCTTCGTGTGAAAGGCGGGAAGGAATATTTCGTAACGCGTACATACAAACACAATCTCAGAGATCTGGCCCAATTGTGGATCGGCTCAGAGCGGCTTTGCGACTAATAAGCAGAAAGAGAGTCGCTGAAAAATAGGGTGCCGCTGTCAGTGCTCCATCGCTAGAGCAGGCGATCCATCGGACCAGTTGCCAACCCAGACCATGAAGATTGTCGCGCGCTCTTCTGGGTCATTCGCGGCGATAACGGGCGAACCTGGCTGGTCGGCTCCCCAGCTCTTTGCTGCGTCGCCCGAGACAAAAAACATCAGATGCGGGTGCCAGCTCATGCCCCGGTCGTTCAAGTACTGCTGCTTCGACATCATGTAGCACATCGCTCCCGGTTCCAGTACGGGGAGTTCCTTCTTATCCAGTGCCGCCGCCGTCGCGGCGGCGATCTCCGTTTTCGACTTTCCTTCGAGCACCAGTTTTGTCTTCATCACGAAGATGGTCGCAAAGGTTCTTGCGGCCGCTGCATTAAAGCAAATGGGAGAGCGAACTTTGGGGTTCCAGAATTCCGGATCATCGGTGGCGGCGCCCCACGATCGCTCCACCAGACACATGAAACCATTCGTGCCCTTCGCTGCGGTCGTGAATCCCGACTTCCCAAGCACCATCACCTCGGCGCCATCCGAGATCGATGCCGGAGCAGCACTGCGGGCCAACGCGATTTCCGAATTTCGGTCGGCGATCAGATACAAGTCAATCTCAGCCATCGCCGGATAGGCGCCCTTCTCTGCCTGCGCCTGGCGAGTTGCGTTTGGTAGGCAAAGCTGGACAAGAAAGACGAGTACGATGAGCTTGAAATCATTCTTCCCCATGGGAATCTCCAATCGCCGCATCTTAGTCGATCTTCAATTGACGGAAACGGCCCAATGCGATCATCGAATCTGTATTGGGAAGCCACCTGAGGATCAGTACTACGAAACGCGAATATCGACTAGAGCGTGCGCGGATGCACTACATTTTGGGCGCGGACTTGGCGGCTCCAGCTTTTTCGGGACCGAAATTCTTGGTCAGGTAAGTGAGCATAGCGGTGCGGTCGGCATCGGGGATGACGGCACCGAGGCCTTCCATTTTCTCGAGCTGCTCTGACCATTGCTGGCGAGAGAAATGCTGCTCGGTGATGCGTCCGGCGTTATGGCAGGAGGTGCAGGCGGCTTTGACTTTGGCCTGCATGGGGCCGGGAGGAAGCGGCTTGCCGGGAGCGCTGGGCGCTTGGGCGCTGGCTACGGTGATGGATGCTATAAGGGAAGCGAAGAGGAAGATTGATGGGAGTATTCGGTGTAACACGCGGTCGTCCCCACAGAGTCACGGCTGGTGCCGCCTAGAGTCGCCCGGAGGGGCGCTGGAAGTATCGTAGCATTAGGCTGTGGTCAGTGGTCAGTTCTCAATTCTTACTTCGAAGTTCTCAGTTCTCAGAACTGGTGTCGATCGGGAGCGTGGGGTGGTATTTCGGGGGGGGAATTGTTTTGGCAAAAAAAAACGGCCTCGGCTGCAATCCCCCGACGGCAACCGAGGCGTCCTTTGGTCAGTGAACCACTCGGCCTCGATCCCCCGATCGAGGCTGAGACTTCTTCCAGGAACGCGCCGTGGGGAGGGTATGCCGGCACGCTTAATCACTACTATATCGATAGACATGATAATGATCAAGGGAATTTTGCGCGAGGAGGGGAGTAGGGGGGCCTTCGACTACGCAGAACGGTCTGCTTCGCGGAACGTCCTGCTGCGCTCAGGATGAAAAGTTAGTCTGTGGTGTCGTGGCTAGCGCTGGTCTAGCATGTGGATCGCTTCCAGGGTAGTGTCGCCTACGATTTCGAGGCTTTTGGGGCTGAGCTTGTCCATGGTGTCTTGTGGGGTGTGGTGGAAGACGTTGTTGTAACCGTAGTCGAGGTCGATGACGTCGGCGGTGGGGACGCCGCGGTTGAAGAAGGGGATGTGGTCGTCCTCGATTTCGCCGCGCATGGCGTAGAAGTGAGACTGGTAGCCCTGGCGCACGGCTGCGGCGTAGATGAGATCGAGGAGCCAGGGTGCTCCCTTGGTGTTGCGTTGAATGTCGAGGTCGGCGTCGCCGATCATGTCCATGACGAGGAGAGCTTTAATTTTTTTCAGGGTGCCATCTTTTTCCCATTTTTCGGCGAGATGGCGGGCGCCGTAGACGCTGTCGGAGTCGGACCAAGTTTTGACGGCTTCTTCACCGTCGGTCCAGACGAGCCAGACGCTGTAGCCATCGCGTTTTTGGTCATGCGCAGCGGGGCGAAGCTGGTTAGCGTATTCGAGGAGGATCGCGGTTGAGGAGCCTCCGTCATTGGCGCCAACGTATCCAGTGTTGCGCAGCGGGTAGTTGGTGTCGTAGTGGCCCATGATGACGATGATTCCATCTTTGGTGCCGGGGAATTTCGCGAGGATGTTGTGGACGGGAAATTTTCCTTCGACGGTGTCGGCGGTGAAATCGTCAGTCTCGATCTCGTCGCCTTTGAGGTTGTCGCTCTTGAGGTGATCGAGGATATAGCGCTCAAGCTTCTTGTGATTGCCGTTGCCCATGTAGCGGGGTCCGAAGGCAGTGACTTCGCGAGTGTACTCGAAGGCGCGTTTAGCGTCGATGTGGGGGAGCGGGGCGTTATCCGGAGCCCAAGGTTGCGGCGCGGGGGATAGGTCTGGCGCGGGATTTGTGGATGCAACAGCGGAAGCGGGATCGGACGCGGCTTGGTTACAGGCCAGCGTCAGGGACAGAGCGATAGCCAGTGGCACGGCTAGCGAGAGTTGGAACCACGAAGGACACGAAGTTTCACGAAGGGTCGTTTGGCAACGCTGTGGAGTCTTCGGCGGGTTCATGATCTTTTCGTCTCGTTGTTCAGGATTTTTTCGCTGCCCGCTTGTTGCGATGATCGGGGTGGACCATCCAGGCAATGGCGATGCTAAGGACGTATAACGCAACCATGGGGGCGGCGAAGATACACATGTTCAGAATATCGGGAGTAGGCGTGATGATGGCGGCAACGACGAAAATGGCGAGAATGGCGTAGCGGATGTTGTGCCACATCCAACGGGCGCTAACGATGCCCATGAGAGCGAGAAAGAAGATGAGAATCGGCATCTCGAAGATGGCTCCGAGGCCGACGATAATGGTCAGGAAGAGCGAACTGTATTCGCTCAAAGTGATCATGGGCTGGAAGTCTTTGCCGTATCCGATGAGGAAGACGAGAGCCTGGGGCAGGACGACTTTGTAGCCGAAGTATCCGCCGGCGAGAAAGAGCGCGATGGTCGAAAACATGAAGGGGAAGACATAGCGCTTTTCGTTGCGATAGAGGCCGGGGGAGATGAAGCACCAGATCTGATAGAGGACGAAGGGCGAGGCGACGAAGAGGCCCGCCATCATTCCGACTTTCAGATAGAGATTAAAGGGCTCGGTGGGATTGACGTAGACAAGCTTGGCGGTGAGGCCGTTGCGCGCGAGCGCTTCCATGATAGGGCGCTGCATGACGGAATAGATGTTTTCGGCGTATCCCCAGCAGGCGAAGAAGCCGACGGCGATGGCGATGATGGAGTAGACGAGGCGCTTGCGGAGTTCCTCGAGGTGATCGAGGAAGCCCATGGTGGGCATTTGCTCGGTGTCTTTATCCTTGTCGTTCGCGTTGACCGAGGAAGCGGCGAGTTCAGGCATCGGGCGCCACTTTCGTGGGAGATGGGGCGAGCGAAGCAGACGGTGTGAGAGCCGTCGCTACGGGAACTTGTTCTTTTTCGGCGGCGGCTTTGCGGGCGACGGATTCGGCGGCGGCTTCGAGTTTCTCGGGCGGCGGCGGATTGAAAATACGAGTCGCTAGGGATCCGAGAGGCGCTTGAAGCGGCGGCAAAATTTGCTGGCGAGGAGTGGTGCTGTTGTCGAGCGAATTGATTTCCGATTCGATCTGGGAGCGGAATTCGTTGGAGGCGCGTCGGAACTCGTTTAAGAAGCGGGCGACCTGGCGTCCGATCTCGGGCATTTTCTTGGGGCCGAAGAGAATCAGCGCCAGAAAAAAAATGAAGACCATCTCGCCGGAGAAACCAAAATTCATAGCCCTATCATAATGCGGGACGAGGATGCAGGCTACTGGCGGGTGCCAAACGACAATAAATTTACATCAGCGGCTTTCGCTTGGCTTTTCGCTAAAGCTAGTTTTGGGAGTGTGCGTAGATCAACCTTTAATTGGGCTGATATGAAGGACCTACTCCCGTTTCAGGGGGGAGGAAAGCAGGCCCTTCGCTCAGGATGACAACGCGGCGATGAGTGATCTCGAATCAGTGCCCACCGAAGGTGTACCCGATGGAGGCACCCACGCGCGTGGCATAAGAAGAACTGAACAACTGGTTATTGGTCACGAGATACAACTTGGCTTCGGGACGAATGAAGAAGCCGCCCTTGGGATAGAACTTGAGTCCTGCACCGAAGTCTCCCATGAAATGCTTGTCGCTGTCGTAGTTGGTGTTATAGCCGTTGCCGCACTGCGAGCAGTAGATACGAGTGTCGACTGCGCCGATTCCGGCGGAAAGTTCGAGATAGGTGTGGCTGGCGAGTTTGGGAGCGTAGATACCGTTGAAATCCAGAAACAGAGGACGATACGGCGTCGGGGGGATGCCGGGATATTCGCTCTGGGTGGCTCTCCAGAAGACCTCGGCCCCGATGCCGAAGTTATGCCAGAACAGGACGTCTCCGCTGAACCCGGGGTAAGTTCCACCCTTTAGCGAAGGGCCGTTGGAGTTGGCGTCGGGCGCCTCGACGGTGCTGACACCGAAGGCAAAGTCGACTTTCTGGGCTTGCGCGACATTCGTGAAGGACGCCATGCTGGCGCAGACCAAAGCTAAGAGAACGGTGTAACGGACGATCTGTTTCAAAATTAAACCTCCGGTGTATTTGTTTAACGGGTTGGATGCAAGGCGCGAGTCGGGCGATGCCGGGGGCGGCTAGATTTACAAGAATTTACGGTGACGAAAAGACGATGAACTAATGGTGAACGTTGTTGACGAGGAGCGAGAGCGATGTTGTGTTTGCTAGGACTTAGGGGTGTGATTGAGGGAACGGAGATGTTTAACGGAGCAGTTAGGCCGTCCGGGATTAATGGGTCGAAAGCATTTTCAACAAGCTGCCGTACCCGCGCTATCGCCGGTTCCTCAGGGGCTAAAAGACCGTCTTTTGTGGTTCCGGACGGCACGACTGAAGCCGTGCCCTTCCCTTTCGTTCTCAAACACAATTCGTGGGTGGGCAAGACGAGCAAGCCCGTCTCTACATGGCACTCTTTCTGCGACCTTCTGAGCCGAGGCGTGCCCAAAAACTCGAATGGCTTACGTTGATCGTGAGAATGGGTTAGTAAGCCAGAAGGACGCGCAAATCGCGCAGGTTATTTCCGGTGGGTCCGGTGACGATGGCGTCGCCCAAGGTTGAGAAAAGAGGATCGGCGTTGAAGGTGGCGAGGGCATGACGGACGGCCTCAGCTCCTGCGCTGGGATCGATGCGGGCGACGGTGCTGCCATCGACGATGGCTCCCGCGGCGAGGCTGTTGCCGTCGATGCCATCGGTGCCAGCGCTGAGGACGGTGATGTTGTCTCCGGCGATAGGCTCGGCACAGGCGAGGGCGAACTGCTGGTTGCGTCCACCGATGCCGCCGTTGCGGACGGTGACGGTGACTTCGCCTCCGGAGAGGAGGCAGACGCGAGAAACGCGGCTCCGCAGGTCGCGGAGGCGTCCGAGGAGGTAGGCGGAGGCTTGGTCGTAGGGCTGGTCGTCACAGGAGTTATCGACTTCGACGGCGAATCCGGCGCGGGTGGCGGCGGCAGCGGCTTCGTCGATGGCCACCTTGTTCGACAACACAGTCCACCAGCGGGCGCGGACGAAGGCGGGGTCGTCGGATTTTGGCGTTTCGTCGAGAGCGTGCTGCCGGAAGAGATCGGCGGTGGACTTGGGAAACTGGTCGAGGAGATCGTATTTTTCGGCGACACGGGCGCAATCGGAGATCGACGTGGAATCGGGCATGGTGGGGCCGGAGGCGAGCGCGTCGGGCGTGTTGTCGGGAACGTCGGAGATAAGAATGGAAACTTGCTGGGCGGGGTAGGCGGCCTGGGCGAGACGGCCTCCTTTGACGGCGGAGAGGTGCTTGCGGATAGCGTTGATTTCGGCGATAGGGGCTCCGGAATGAACGAGGACGCGGTAGGTGGCGATGAGATCGGGGAGGGAAATTTCGTCGTCCGGTGCTCCGGCTAAAGCTGCGACAGGTTTTTCGACTACGGCGGAGCCGCCGCCGGAGAGCATGAAGATAACCAGCGACTGGGAATCGAGCGCGTTGAGGGATTTGAGGATGGCCTCGGCGGCGCGGATGGACTCGGCGGTAGGCATGGGATGGCCTCCGTGAAAATAGCGGAAGCCGTGGACCTGGTTGGCGGGTTCGACGGAGGAAGCGACGATGCCTTCGAGCGCGCTGCCCATTTGCGCTTCGAGGGCGACAGCCATGGTGTGGGCGGCTTTTCCGATGGAGACGACGAATAGGCGGTGGTAGGAGTCGAGGTCGTGAAGGTCTTCTCCGATTCGAAGGACACGGCGATGGCAGTGGATGTTGCGGGCGAAGGCGGCTTCGATGGAGGCGTTGGTTAGGGCGGAGGAAAAAATGCCGCGAGCGGTCTCGCGCATGCGGGTAAATTCAGCTTGGCGAGCGGGAGAAAGGTCAAGCATCAGGGAATTCAGAATGCAAGAATCGGAACTGAGATCGATCCCTTGCCGCTGGCATTATAAAGCGCGCGCATTATCTATGGAACGATGGAGGCCGACCACCCGCGGAGGCCAGAACTCAGTTCTCAGGACCTACCCATGGTCTAAATTGTCTTGACATTTCACGGCAGCAGAGGAGAATGGGCGAGTTTTCGCATCGGCCCCGATTTCGTCGGATGAACCTCCCCAGCTAGACCACAAATCGGGACCAGAGAGACGGGATATCGCGCGGGTCTCTCGCTCAACCTCGGCAGAATCAAAATTATTTAGCTCTGAGAACAAAAACCAAAGTCAAAGAGGAACGTTATGCGACGATCGACCAAGATCAATCTGCGTTTCGCGGTTTTCGCGCTCGTCTTATTGTTAGCCTGCTGCTTCTGTCGGAGCATCGCCTGGGGTCAGAGCTGCACATTGCCGCCAAGCAACATGCTTGCGTGGTGGCCCGGGGATGGGCACGCGCACAACGTCCAGGGTGGGCACAACGGCAAACTGGTAAGTGCAACATACGGAACGGGCATGGTTGGTGAGGCTTTCAGCTTTAACGGGAGTAACGCATTCGTACAGGTGCCAAACAGTAGAGTCTGGGGTTTCGGAACCGAGGACCTCACAATCGATCTATGGGCAAACTTTAGCGCTGTGCGCAACAGCGGCAGCATCGGCCGGCTGGATAACGTATTCATAGGCGACGATAATGGCCCGAACCAGCAAAACAAGTGGGTATTTGCCCTCAGCGCTGGAGTGCTGACGTTCCATATCAATAGTCCGCAGATTGGGCCGCAATTTCTGGCGCAAACCCCGTTTTCCCCGGCGCCTGGCACTTGGCACATGCTGGCGGTGACGAAGGCGTCCGGCACCTACACCATCTGGATCGACGGCGTTCCTAATACAGGGACAGCGCAGACATACAACACCGCAATACCGAGACCCACCGCGCCGTTGACGATTGGTGAAGCAGAGGGGTTGGGCTACTTCGACGGTTTCATCGACGAAACGGAAATATTCACTCGCGCCCTTAGCGCGACCGAGATACAGGCGATTTTCAATGCCGGCAGCGCGGGGAAATGCAAACCTGCGGTGCTGTCACCCTCTTCTTTTTCGTTTCCTCCGGAACCGCTGGGCGTCACCGGTCCTGCGAAAAAATTTGAGCTGACGAACTACCAAAACGCCACGACGCTGGATATCGCTAATATCGCGGTGGGTGGCACAGACCCTGGAGACTTTGCGATCAGCGCCAAGAGTTGCGGCCCAACACTGAAGCCCCTTGCCAACTGTACGATATCGGTAACTTTCACGCCCACGGCGACTGGGGAACGCACGGCGCAACTTACGTCCAGCGACGATGCCTACAACAGTCCTCAGACTGCACAGATCGTGGGCTTAGCGGCGGCAAGCCTCACACCGTCGACGGCGAACTTCGGGACTGTAAAAACCGGCACAACCAGTCACGCCGTAAAGTTCACCCTCACTAACAATCAGACGGCGACTCTCAATATTGCATCGATCGGGTTTGGAGGGGCCGATCCTACCGATTTTGCCGTGAGCAGTTCGACATGCAATGCGCAGTTGCCCGCGAAATCGAAGTGTTCGATTTCAGTAACATTCACTCCTGGATCGACCGGGCCGCGCAGTGGAGTGCTGGCTGTGACCGACGATGCGAACAACAGTCCACAGGAAGCACAATTGAAGGGCAACGGAGGATAATGAGCGATTTCAACCGGAGGAGATGATCTCTCCCACCCACGATTCGATCGTCTCGCGCATTTCGCGAAGGCGGCCTTCGAAGAAATGGTCGGCGGCTTCGATGCGAACTAACTTCTTGGGCTGGGAGAAGGTTTCCACGAGCGCTTCGAGTTTTCCGGGCGGGGCGAACTGGTCGCGCGAACCACTGACGAAAAGTTTGGGCTTGGTAGAGATGCGGAGGAAATCGTAGTCGTAGACCCGGTCATCTTTTCGATCTGCCACGGGAACGGCGGGTAGTCCAAGGGCAATCAGGGCGGGAATGCGGTCGTGTGCGTGGGCGGCGCGGAGGCCGACAGCGGCTCCGAAGGAAAATCCGGTGAAGATTATGGGAAGCGCGAATTCGGCCTCGATCCAATCGAGGGCGGCGCGGACGTCTTCGACTTCGCCGACGCCGTGAGCGTGCGCGCCTTCACTCAGTCCGGTGCCGCGGAAGTTGAAGCGCAGGACGGGGAATCCGAAGCTGTTGAGGGCTTTCATGGCGTGGAAGACGACTTTGTTGTGGAGCGTTCCGCCAAAGAGTGGATGAGGATGGCAGACGACGGCGGCGTGGGTTGCGGTCGGGGATCCGGCGTTGAGCAGAGCTTCGAGGCGTCCGGCGGGGCCGGCGAGGGAGAGGGAGCGGATGCTGGGAGTTTCGGGCACGGAATGTCGGTCGTCGTTGGTCGTTCGGTCGATTGGCCGTTCGTCCAAACTAGTATTGCAGAGAATTCGCACCCCGGCGACTGGCGAGCAGCGACTGGCGACTGGTACTCTTTTGCTGCATGGATCTGTTTGGGTTGACACGCCACCTGATTGATATCGAATCGATAACTCCGAATGAAAGTGCCGCCGGGGATTTTCTCTGCGCGGAATTGCAGGCGCGGGGGATGGACGCGCGGAAGATGCCGGTGGAAGGAACGCGGGCGAACGTGCTGGCCACGTGGCCCGGGCAGGATCGTCCGAAAATCGTTTTTTCCACTCATATGGATACGGTGCCCCCTTTTATAGCGTCGTCCGAAGACGAGTTCAACATTTACGGACGTGGCGCTTGCGATGCGAAGGGCATCATTGCGGCACAGATTGTGGCGGCGGAAAAGCTGCGCGGGGCGGGCGTTTTCGTGGGGCTGTTGTTTCTGGTGGGCGAGGAGCGGGATTCAATCGGGGCAAAGTTAGCTAACCAGCAACCCATTGGTGCGAGTTTCATGATCAATGGCGAGCCTACAGAGAATAAGTTGGCGCTCGCGAGTAAAGGCGCACTGCATGTGGAACTGATCGCGCGGGGCAAGATGGCGCACTCGGCTTATCCCAAGCTGGGAGAGTCGGCGATCGATAAGTTAGTGGAGGCGTTACACCGGCTGCACGCGATGCAACTTCCGCAAGACGCGGAGGTTGGTCCTTGCACGAAGAATGTGGGTACGATTCAAGGAGGGCGCGCGCCCAATGTGATTCCAGATTTTGCGAAGGCTGAACTTTTCTACCGGTTGGTGGGTCCGGCGGAGACGTTACGACGGGAAATTACCGATGTGGTGGGCGATTTAGTTGAGGTTCACTTCACGCGAGAAACTCCTTTCTTACGGTTACGAACGCTGCACGAATTGCCGACAATGGTGGCGGCTTTCACGACCGACATACCGTCTCTAACAGCGTGGGGCGAGCCCTTGTTGTTGGGTCCAGGATCGATTCACGTGGCGCACACCACGGGAGAATTCGTGGAGAAAGCGCAGTTAGAAAAAGCGGTTGAGCTTTACTGTACGATGGCGACCAAACTTGACGCTTAGTTCTGCTTTTCCTTCCCTGAGATCTTAATTTGACGCCTACCGAGATTGTTCTCAGCTTTCTAACCTGCGACTGAACCTTACTGTTTATGGAGGTCCGCTCATGTTTATAACTTAACTAATTAACAATCAGGTTATCTCCCGTGTTAGACTGATTGCAAAATTCGGGTTCGACAGAAAAGATCCGGATAAAAGCGAAGTCAAAAACGATGTTGGAAAGTCACTAAAACTGGATAAGGGCGAACGCGGGGATTGCTCTGGCCAAGATCAAGGTCAATTCCGCGGGCGTTTCGGGTGAGCCATGGCATTCCACCCTTGGGAGCAAGAGAGTCACTTTCCGTCTGAAGCGCCAGTCACGTGGGACCCGATCCGGCGGGACCTAAGAGAGAACGAAGACTGGTATCGCGATCTGGTCGAATTTAGCCAAGATCTTCTATGCGTTCATGATTTGGAAGGCCGATTCCTGTCGGTCAATCCGAAACCCGCGCGGCTGTTGGGTTACAGCGTAGAAGAAGTGCTGCGAAAGCCGATGCGGGAATTCATTCCGGTGCGATTTCACACTCAGTTCGACACCTATCTCCAGCAAATTGAAGCAACCGGGCAGTCTGACGGACTGCTGACGGTGCTGACGCGTTCTGGAGAGGAGCGAGTCTGGGAATATCACAACACCCTGCGAAAAGACGGTGTGCCGAGACCGATTGTCCGTGGCATCGCCCACGACGTGACGGCACGGGTGCAGACGGAAAAGACGCTGCGAGAAAGCGAAAAGCGGCTGGCCTTTTTCTTCGAAAACGCGCCAGCACAACTGGCGATGTTCGACCGGGAGATGCGGTATCTGCATGTGAGTCGAAGGTGGCGGGCGGACTACGGATTGGGTGACCGCGATTTGCGTGGCGTTTCACACTACGAGATTTTTCCAGAAGTTCCCGAGCGATGGAAAGAAGCCCACCGGCGCGGCTTGGCGGGTGAAGTAATCAGCGAAAAGAGTGATCCCTTCGAACGGGCCGACGGCAGCGTGCAGTGGATTCGGTGGGAAATCAGGCCGTGGCGCGATCGCAGCGGCGGAATCGGCGGGATCGTGATCATGGGGGAAGAGATCACGGAGCGTAAGCAAGCAGAAGAAGCGTTGCGAGAAAGTGAACGACGGGAACGAACGCGAGCAAACGAACTGGAGGCGGTGCTGAATACGGTGCCGGTCGCGGTCTGCATCGCGCATGACGCCGACTGCCGGCGGATGACGGGGAATCGTGCGGCACATGAACACTTGCGAATCGCGAAGGGCCAGAACATCTCACTGAGCGCCTCGCCGGAGCAACGACCAAAGTTCCGGGTTCTGGAAAACGGCTCGGAGGTGCCGGTGAACCGGCTGCCGATGCAACAAACTGGAACGACGGGAAAGCCGGAAACCGGACGCGAGCTAACGGTGCTGTTCGAGGATGGATCGCGGCGCGAGACGATCGCAAATACGGTTGCGTTGCTGGACGAGAATGGAAAGGTTCGGGGAGTGGTGGGAACATCCATCGACGTGACCGACTTGAAACGAGCCGAGTGCGATTTGCGCGAAAGCGAAATGCGCTTCCGAGCGGTGTACGAGCGCTCTCCGGTGGGCATCGCACTGGTCGATTCGCGGACCGGACGTTTTGTGCAGGCCAATCCCAAGTTTTGCGAGATTGCCGGGCGGAGTGAAGACGAGTTATGCGGCGGGGACGTGGCCAGCATCACGCATCCGGACGATGTTGCGGTGGATAAGGAACGTTTGCAGAGCCTGGCCGAAGAAAAGCTGGGCAGTTATGAGATCGAAAAAAGATATGTGCGCCCTGATGGGTCGGTGCGTTGGGTGAAAATTCTCGTGGTTCCGATGTGGAATAAAGGGGAGCAACGCCGGTGGCAGATGGGATTGGTGGCGGACATCACTGAGCGCCGGGAAGCCGAGGAAGCGCTGCGGCAAAGCGAAGAGCGGTTTCGAGTGGCGTTGAAAGATTCTCCCATAGCAGTGTTCAGTCAGGATCGGGATCTGCGCTACACGTGGGCATATAATTCGCAGCTTTCACTATCGGCGGGCGAAAAGCTGGGCATGACGGTGACGGATCTTTTTGAACCTGCCGAGGCGGCGCGGATTACTCGAGTCCGCCGGGGAGTTCTGGCGAGCGGAGTGGGTGTGCGGGATGAGGTACGGGTCGGTGAGGAAGGGAAAGAGCGTTATTTCAACACTACGATCGAACCGTTGTTCGATGCTGAGGGCACTGTCATCGGACTGACCGGCGCGAGCATGGATGTTACAGAATTCAGGAATGTCACCGAAGAACTGCGGGAAGCCAAGAAACGGTTGACTGAAGAAAAGCTTTATCTGGAGCAGGAGATCGATAGCGAACTCGGTTTCGGGGAAATCATCGGCAAAAGCAGGTCGCTGCAGACGGTCATGGAGATGGTGGGCAAAGTTGCCAAGAGCGATGCGACCGTAATGCTGCTGGGTGAAACCGGGGTGGGGAAAGAGCTGGTGGCGCGGGCGGTGCACCGCTTGAGTGGCCGAGCGAATAGTTCTTTCATCAAGTTGAATTGCGCGGCGATTCCTTCTGGCCTTTTAGAGAGTGAACTGTTCGGTCACGAGCGGGGCTCGTTCACGGGGGCGGTGAGCAAGAAGATTGGGCGGCTTGAACTGGCCGATAAAGGAACACTGTTTCTCGACGAGATTGGGGAGATCTCGATGGACCTGCAACCGAAGCTTCTGCGGGTTTTGCAGGATCAGGAGTTCGAGCGGTTAGGTGGGGTCAGTACTCTGAAAGTAGACTTCCGTTTGATTGCGGCGACAAACCGGGATTTGGCGGAAGGCGTGCGCGAAAAAGAGTTTCGAAGCGATTTATATTACCGTCTGCAAGTGTTTCCGATCCGTGTACCACCGCTGCGCGAGCGGCGGGACGATATCCCTTTGCTGGTAGAGCATTTTGTGCGCATTTGCGCTCTCAGGATGCACAAGTGGATCACGAGCATCCCAAAAAAAACAATGGACGCCCTAACCGGATGGGATTGGCCGGGCAATGTTCGGGAACTGGAGAACTTCATTGAGCGGTCGGTGATTCTGACGCAAGGATCGGTGCTCGTGTCGCCGCTGGGGGAACTGCAGCAAAGGGCAGAGGAACATCGTAAGGAAAGTAATCAGTTTGATGAAAGCCTGGAGGCGGCCGAACGCGAGCACATTCTGCGAGCACTGCGTGAGAGCCACGGTCAGATTGGCGGGCTGGGCGGAGCCGCAGCGCGATTGGGATTGAAGCGCACCACGCTGCAGTCGAAGTTGAAACAACTGGGAATTCATCCACGAACGAGATCGATGGAAAACTAGCGCACCGCGAAGGCTTGCCCACAGGACGCGCGCGACCATCACCCGCCGCACAAACGACGGGTGGATGCCGGATCGGCCACGGTTCGGTTACAATCCTCGCGCACATGAACCGCGAATATCGCAAAGAATACAGCCACGAATTAGGGCGCGACATGGAGTCGCTCGTCTATGGGCACGGGGGGCAGCCGATACTGGTTTTCCCGACATCGATGGGGCGCTTTTACGAGTATGAAGATTCGGGGATGATCGGGGCCCTGAGCGGAAAGCTGGAAGAGGGGGCGATCCAGATTTTCTGCGTCGACAGCGTGGATAGCGAGAGCTGGTACAACAAGGGCTCGCATCCGGGAGCGCGCATCTGGCGGCACGTGCAGTATGAGCGCTACGTGGTGAACGAGTTCCTCCACTATTTGAAGTGGAAGAATTGGGCGCCACAGATGGCGGTGACGGGATGCAGCTTTGGCGGGTACCATGCGCTGAATTTTTCGATGCGGCATCCGCAACTAGTTTCGGCTTGCGTGACGATGAGCGGATCGTTTGACATTAAAAGCTTTCTGGATGGGTACTACGACGACAATTGTTATTTCAATAATCCTCCTGACTACTTGCCACGCACGACGGATGAGTGGTTTCTGAGCCGGTACCGGCAGATGAAGATTGTACTGGGATCATCGGATTGGGATATGTGCCTGGATGCGAACGTGAAGATGTCGGGCATCCTGCATGGTAAAGGGGTTCCACATTGGCTGGATATTTACGGGGACAACAGCAAGCATGATTGGCCACTGTGGCAGAGGATGGCGAGGAAGTATTTTTGAAAAGGAGCGTTCGGCGATCGCTGTTCGCTTTTCGCTTGTTCGTAGCGGAAAGGGATTGTTGGTCAGCGAACGACGAGTAGCAAATGGCGTTTTTCCGCAAGGAGTCTCTCATGAGCGTTAAAACTATCGGAATTCTTTTTGGGATGGAGAATACGTTCCCGCCGGCATTGGTGCAGAGGATCAACTCTTCGAAGACCGAAGGGGTGACGGCCGAGTTCCTGAAGATTGGCGGCATTCGGATGGACGAACCGAAAAAGTATGACGTCATCATTGACCGGATCTCGCAGGACATACCTTTCTACCGGGCCTATTTGAAGAACGCGATGCTGCAGGGAACGATTGTGATCAACAATCCCTTCTGGTGGACGGCGGACGACAAATTTTTTAATTACGCGATGGCGCACAAGATGGGCGTGGCGATTCCGCCGACGGTGATTTTGCCGCATCATACCCATCCGCCGGATACGACGGAACGGTCGATGAGAAATCTGGTGTATCCGTTGAATTGGGAAGAGCTGTTTTCTTATGTCGGGTTTCCGGCGTTCCTTAAGCCGTACGCCGGCGGTGGGTGGAAGCATGTGTACAAGGTGCATTCACCGGAGGAGTTTTTTCAGAACTACAACCAGACGGGCGACCTGTGCATGACGCTGCAGCACGGCGTGGAGTTTGAGGACTATTACCGCTGTTACGTGGTAGGGCAAGAAAAAGTGCACATCATGAAGTACGATCCGCGGGCGCCGCATCATGAGCGGTATGTGAAGGGGAATCCGCAACCGGGAACAACTTTGAAGGAGCGCATCGAAAGGGATGCGTTGGCGTTGTGCCGGGCGCTGGGGTACGACCTCAATACGGTGGAGTTTGCGGTCGAGGGTGGCGTGCCGTATGCGATTGATTTTATGAATCCGGCGCCGGATGCGGAGATCGCGTCGGTGGGGCCGGAGAACTTTGCCTGGATCGTGGACGCGGTGGCGGAGATGGCGGTAAAGAAGGCACTTAGCGGGAAGAATCCGGTCGGGGAGTTGCGGTGGGCTGCGTTCTTGAATGGGGCGAAGTAGAAGGTGGATTCGTGGCCTTGGGCTGGACGGGCAGAAATGCCCCGTCCCCACACCGGATCTTCCTACACTGGCTGTTCCCAGACCGGCCGTCCCCACACTGGCCGTTGTTACACAGACGGTCGACACATAAGCTGGGTGGGAGCGGGCTGATCGTTGGTATACTGTTTCAACTTCTGCCAGCGTTCCTCCCTATCTGGCAGTTCTGGATGCCGCAATGAAGCCTACATTCACGCTCGGAATCGAAGAAGAGTACCAGACAGTTGACCCTGAAAGCCGAGACCTTCGATCACACATTCACGCCGAGATTATTGAAAAAGGCCGATTAGTGCTGCAAGAGCGTGTCAAGACCGAGATGCACCAGTCGGTGGTGGAAGTGGGGACATCGGTTTGCGCGAGCATCCGCGAGGCGCGAGAAGAGCTGAAGAGTTTGCGGCACCACATGATCCGGTTGGCGCGAGAAAACGGGTTGCGGCTGGCGGCAGCGGCGACGCATCCGTTTGCAGATTGGCGGGTGCAGGAAGTAACGCCGGGCGAGCGCTACAAGAATATTGTGCAGGACATGCAACTGGTGGCGCGGGCGAATTTGATTTTCGGACTGCACGTACACGTCGGGGTTGAAGATCGCGAGACACTGATTCACCTGATGAACCACGCGCGGTATTTCGTGCCGCATTTGCTGGCCCTGTCGACGAATTCGCCATTCTGGCTGGGGATGGACACTGGGCTGAAGTCCTACCGCTGCAAGGTGTTTGATAAGTTTCCGCGGACGAACCTGCCGGATTATTTTCCGAGCTGGGGCGAATACGAGAATTACGTCAAGCTGCTGGTGAAGACAAATTCGATCGATAACGCGAAGAAGATCTGGTGGGATATACGGCCGCATCCATTTTTCGATACTTTGGAATTTCGAGTCTGCGATTTGCCGATGCGGCTCGATGAGACGATTGCGCTGGCAGCCCTGATTCAGGCGACGGTGGCGAAGCTGTATAAGCTGTACTCGCAGAATCAGGGTTTCCGGCTCTACCGGCGTTCGCTGCTGATGGAAAACAAGTGGCGGGCGGCGCGCTATGGCATCAATGGAAAGCTGATCGACTTTGGAAAGTCGACCGAGGTTCCGGAGCGCGAGCTGATCGAAGAATATCTGGAGTTCGTCGATGACGTGTTGGACGAACTGGGCAGCCGCAAAGAGGTGGAATACATCCGAGAGATCATGAAAATGGGGACAGGGGCGGATCGCCAGCTCGATGTATATCGCGAAACCGGCGACATGAAGGCCGTAATGGACTACATCATTGAAGAAACTCAGGTGGGCGTTGACGAAGCAGAAAGTGCGCCCACCGCACGGGCGGGCTGATTCGTTTGATGAAAACTGCAGAAAACTTAAACCGACAACTGAATCGATTGGCTTTTGATCCGGAACTCTCGCAGGGGGCGCGGAATGCGGTGCGCGTATGCCTGCGCGTGCAACCGACGGAGAAAGTCACTGTGATCACCGATCAGGTGAGCCTTGAGATTGCAGCCGCAATCGTGCACGAATTGGACGACGTGGGCTGTGCTTACCGTACGTGGGTGCTGGAGGACGTGGCGACGCGTCCGTTGATCGATCTGCCGCTGGCGATTGCGGAAGATCTGGAGACCAGCCAGGTCAGCATTTTTGCGGTGACGGCCCAGAGCAACGAACTGAAGTCGCGCATGCAGATGACCGATGTGGTGAACCGGCGCAAGATCCGGCACGCCCACATGGTCAACATTAAAAAGCAAATCATGCTGGAAGGCATGCGGGCGGATTTTTTGAAGGTCGACCGGCTGAGCGTGAAAGTGCTAGAGACGGTGCGCAAGGCAAAGCAGATTCGCGCCAAGACGCGGGCGGGGACGGATTTGACGGCGTATTTGAATCCAAATTATCGCTGGGTAAAGACGAGTGGAATTATCAGCACGGAGAAGTGGGGCAACCTGCCGGGTGGCGAGGTGTTTACGACCCCGGGCGAGGTGAACGGAACGTTCGTGATTGACGGGGTGGTGGGCGATTACTTGTGCGAGAAGTTCGGCGACTTGAAGGCGAATCCGTTGACCATCACGGTGAAGGCGAACCGGCTGATCGAGGCGCACTCGTCCAACAAAGAATTGAAGGATGATTTCTGGGCGTACACGCACACGGATGAGAACAGCAACCGGGTAGGCGAGTTTGCAATTGGCACGAACATTGAGCTGAAAGATGTGATCGGCGAGATATTGCAGGATGAGAAGTATCCGGGGATCCACATTGCTTTTGGCAATCCGTATGGGGCGCACACGGGCGCGGAATGGTTTTCGGCAACACACATTGATGTGGTGGGGCGGAAATTCGATATTTGGGTGGACGATGAACAGATTATGCGGGATGGGCAGTTTTTAATTGAAGCGTAAGGCTTTTCACCGCCGAGACGCGGAGAGTGCCGAGGAAGCTAGACTCGATTGTGGTTCTCAGGATTGCCAATGACTCTGGAATTTCTGGACCCGCAAGACGCGTCGAATCCGCTAAATGCTACAAAGATCGAAAGTGCTGAGGAACTAGCTGGGACCTTTGAGCGGCTACGAACGAGGAATGCCTTTGTATTTCAACTCGCAGGGAACAATGACTACAAACTTACAGTGGGTTTAGCTGAAGATGTCGGCTTCGTTCAATATGGTCTCAGCAATGGGGATCCTCCCTATCTACTAGCCCTGCCGCCGGCGGTTGAGAGTCTCGATCCGGGTCGGCCGCAAGTTGAGTTCCTCTGTGGGAACACACCGACACCCGTGCCCGCACGCTATTACTTGCCGCACGAAATGGTGAAAGAAATAGCGATCTACTTCTTGGAGACGGGCAAACGTAGCGCGGGAATTCCATGGGAGGACATATAAACTGGGTTTCGAGGATCCCTCTTGATGACACCCAACTCTTATGATTTCCTCCTACCGGCAGGACTTCAACTCGCGATTTACCCAGGAAAAATATGCGCAGTTGCGGGAGGAGATGACCGCTCGCTGCGGGATGGAGGTGCCATTCGCGCTGTGCGAGACGCCGTGTTTTTTCCCGGATGCGCTGGTTACGCGCATGACAGAGGATGGCAAGGCGCTGATCCGGCAGTTGGTCGAGAATCCCGATTATCTGGCACGGTCTGAGGCTTCGATCCCGGCGGAGTTTCACGTGGTGAACGAAGCCAAGCATCCGATGTTTGTGCAGGTGGACTTTGGGTTGGTGCGGGATGCGGCGGGAGAGTTGCAGCCGAAGTTAGTGGAGTTGCAGGCCTTCCCTTCTCTGTATGCGTACCAGCCAGTGCTGGCGCAGACTTACGCTGACGTATTCGAGCTCGATCCAAAGCTGAGGTACTTTCTTGGCGGGTTGGAAGCCGGCGGATACAAAGAGCTATTGCGGGACGCGATTGTGGCGGGACACGATCCGGCGAACGTGGTTTTGATGGAGGTGCATCCCGACCAGCAGAAGACGCGGCCCGATTTTTTGCTGACGGAGAAGATGCTCGGAATACAGACCGTTTGCATTACGAAGATTCGGAAGTCCGGAAGGGAATTGTTTTACGAGAAATACGGCAAGCGCGTTCGGATTGAGCGGATTTATAACCGGACGATTGTGGACGAACTGGAACGCAAAAGCGTGAAGCCGCCATTCGATTTTCGCGATGATCTGGATGTGGAGTGGGCGGGGCATCCGAACTGGTATTTCCGGATCAGCAAGTATTCGATTCCGTACCTGAAGCATCCATCGGTGCCGCGGACTTGGTTTTTGGATCAACTGCGGGAGATTCCGGCGGATCTGGAAAATTTCGTTCTCAAGCCGCTATTTTCTTTCGCGGGATTGGGCGTGGTGATCGCTCCGTCACGAGCCGATATTGATGCGATTCCGGCAGCGAAGCGTGGTGAATACATTTTGCAGGAGCGGATGAATTTCACTCCGGTGATTGACACTCCTTACGGCGAGACCAAGGTCGAGTTGCGAATTATGTATGTATGGCTCGACGAGTTACTGCCCGTGCTGACGATTGTGCGGATGGGGCGCGGGTCGATGATGGGCGTCGATCAGAACAAAGGGATGCAGTGGGTGGGATCGTCGGCGGCGCTGATCGGGTAGCGGGGATTGTTCGGACTGTTTTACGCTTTCTGCGGTTCCGTGAACAGCAATTCACATGATCGATCGACCAGCAAACCAACTTAACAAATTCTTTTCGACGACTACACCCTGGGTTTCACAGCTACCTTTCCAATCGTGACGGAGATCCAAGTCGATTCCGATTACATTTTCCCTGTCACACGATTTGACGGCGAGCCAGTATTCGCCACCTAAGAACTCCTCACAATCGAAATTGCCGTTTGCGTCGGTCAGTTGGCTGCCGACGAGATCTGATTTATCGCAGCACGGTTTCCGCCATTCCGCTCGATATACCTGGATCCTGGTTTTGGGCGCCGCTACAATTAGGTTGTCCTGTACCGCCTGCGACCGTCCACACAGTCTCTTCGCGGATACCGGAAAGAACATGAATACGGGTAGTCGATGAATTTCCAGGGGAAGAGGATCGATTGATTGGGCGCTCACGGTCTCTAGGCAGAGGACAAAAACAAGGGCGAGGGATCTCAGGTTCGAAGCTATCTTGGTGCCCGCGAGAAAGTACACGTTGGGAATAATATGCCGTAGACGTGTCCGGGTCCAATCGCACACTTTGGTTGACCCAACTTCATTCAACGCCTAACATTACGCCTTCGTGGACAGCCGGCCGGTTTGGCCGGGTTGTCGTTAGAAATCTTGGTTGGCTTTCGTCACGGGCAGCGGGCAAGGGCCCAGGTTAGCGCCCAAAAAGACGGGCTCGAACCTGGGGCACCAAGCGTTCACTTGACACGAGGTGAGGTCGAACGCAGCAGCGGCGGACAAAATGTCCGCCACCACACGTACGCTATGGAGATTGTTGGCCAGACCGTTTCGCATTACCGGGTGCTGTCGAAGCTGGGCGGCGGCGGGATGGGGATTGTTTACGAGGCGGAAGATTTGCGCCTGGGGCGGCATGTCGCGCTGAAATTTATTCCCGATCATCTGGCTAAAGATCCGCGGTCGCTGGAGCGGTTTACGCGCGAGGCGCGGGCGGCGTCGCAACTGAATCACGCGGGAATCTGCACGATCCATGATATCGAGGACAACAACGGCCACCCTTTTATTGTGATGGAAAAACTGGAGGGGGAGAGCCTTAAGCAGCGGATCCACGGAAAGGCTTTGGAGATTGATGACCTGCTCGACATTGCGGTGCAGGTTGCGGATGCGCTGGCGGCCTCGCATGCGAAGGGAATTGTGCATCGTGACATCAAGCCTGCAAATATTTTTATAACTCCGAACGGGCAGGTCAAGATTCTCGATTTCGGATTGGCCAAATTGGCGAAAGATGGGAGCGTGGGCACGACGACAGACTCGTCACTCGAAGAATCGTTGACGCAGGTCGGAGTGATTCCCGGGACCGCGGTTTATATGTCTCCCGAGCAGGCGAAGTCGGAAGATCTCGATGTGAGGAGCGACATTTTTTCATTCGGCGTGGTGCTGTTCGAGATGGCCACGGGGAAGAAGCCGTTTACCGGAACGAACGTAGTCACGACGCTGCATGCGGTGATTAACGCGAAGCCGGCTTCGCCGCGATCGATCAATCCAGAGATACCCGCGGAGCTGGAATCCATCATTGGAAAAGCGATGGAGAAGGAGCGCGACAAGCGTTACAAGAACGCGGCGGAGATGAAAGCCGATCTGGTGCGGCTGAATAAGAGCACGGAACCCACGCTGCGAAGCGGGCTGCGCTATGTGGCAGGGCTGCAGACATCCACGCGAACGTTTCAGAAGGCGGGTTCGAAACTGAAGTGGGTCGTGCTCGCATTAGCAGCCTTGTTGCTGACGATTGTGGTGTCGGTGGGGACTTGGGTCCTGAAGCATCGGGTGCCAGCGACGGACGCGGCGATCCGGACGATTGCAGTGCTGCCTCTGCAGAATGTTGATAACGATCCGGAGAGCGAGTTTCTTCGCTTCGCTCTGGCCGATGAGATTGCGAATGCGTTGACTTACGCGCATTCGCTGGAGGTACGGCCTTCAACAGCAACACAGAAATATGCCAATGCGGGGGCGGATCCGGCGAAGGCGGGGCGCGAACTCGGTGTGGGAACGGTGGTCTCGGGGCACTTCCTGCGGCAAAACAAAATGGTGATGGTGACGCTGGAAGCGATCGACGTGAAGGACAACAAGGTGCTGTGGACGGGCACGTTGCAGGCTCCGGCGGACAATCTGATTGTGCTGCGCAACCAGATGGCGAAAAAAGTGCGGCTGGAACTGGTTCCGACACTAGGAGCTCCGCATGCGGCGGTCGAGAGCAGCAGTACTCCCGCGAATCGCGAAGCGTATGACTTGTTCTTGCGCAGCGTGGCGATCGGGCACGATGGGACAGCTAACAAAGAAGCGATCGGAATGCTGGAACGGGCGGTGGCGCTGGATGCGAATTATGCTCCAGCATGGGAAGCCCTAGGGCGGCGCTATTATTTCGACGCGATTTATTCAGGCGGTGGCGCTGCGGGATATCGACGCTCGAATGCGGCCTACCAGAAGGCGTTGGCGCTGGAGCCGGGGCGAGTGAGCGCGGCGGGACTGTTGGCGGCGAACGAAGTTGAATCGGGAGACCTCGACAAGGCATACGAAGAAGCGCGAGGGCTGGTGCAGAAGCGTCCGGACAACGCATTCGCTCATTATTCCTTGGCCTATGTGTCGCGTTATGCGGGGCGGCTGGACGAAGCGCAAAGCGAATGCGATCGGGCGCTGGCCATCGACTCGCGGAACTTCAACTGGCGCTCGTGCTCGTTTGCGTTTTTCGAGCAGGGGAAATCAGGAAGAGCAATGGAGTACTTGAATCTGGATGCGGGCTCGGAGTGGTCGAACGCGGTGCGCGTGACGGTTCTGATGCGGATGGGAAAGTCGGCGGACGCGCAACGCGCCGTCGAAAAAATGACGGACAACGGGATGTGGATGCGGGGAGTACTGCGAGCGTGCCTGGAGCAAGCGCCGGCAACGGAGATCCATCGCTTGGCGCAGCTCTCGGAGAGCGAATTGTTGCCGGAGCAGGATTCGGAATTGAAGTACTACCAGGGAGCGTTGCTGGCGGCGTGCGGGGAGAAACAAGCTGCGTTCGACTTCCTGCACAAGGCGGTTTCGGAGAACTATTGTGCGCGGCAGGCGCTGCAATCGGATCCTTTGCTGGCTAGTGTGCGCGAGGATGCGGGGTTCCGGCAGATTGTGCAGCAAGCGACAGAATGCCAGGAGAAGTTCGCGGCGGCGCAGGGACTGGGGCGGTAGTGGGTCTGCCGAGAATGCTGAGGAGGGTGGCGGAGAGCGGATCCCTCCGCGGCGCGCTGGATGACAATTCTGGTTGGGTGACAGCCTTTTCTTCGAGACGGGATAGGCCTTTGAGGATGACCGATGGTTTGAGCGGCGAATAACATTTGATCCCTTCTTTGAGTAAAATCCATCAGATGTGCATGTTTGCAATGTTAAGGGGCTTCTCGGTTGGATTCGTGTGTCGACGGCGCGCGCTGCGCGCGCTGTTGGGATTGTTTGCGATGTCGGGCGCAGCCTGCGTTCGTGCACAGCATGTGGAACTGGCTCCCACTCACGAAGCGCAGGATCAAAAGACGGCTAAGAGCGCTGCGAGTCCCGACCATTTCTACGAACCGTTGCCGCAGGAGACGGGCGCTGCCGGGTTGAAGCTGATGTTGCGGCGTTTGCAGACGACGGCCAGCCTGATGCAAACCACGGCGCATCCAGACGACGAAGATGGAGGGATGCTGACGCTGGAGTCGCGGGGAAAGGGCGTTTCGACGCTGCTGATGACGCTGAACCGAGGCGAGGGTGGACAGAACAAACTCGGCAGCAATCTTTTTGACGGGCTCGGCGTGTTGCGCACGCTCGAACTGCTGGCGGCCGATCGCTATTACGGAGTGGAGCAGCGCTTCTCACGCGTGGCGGATTTTGGATATTCGAAGACTCCCGAAGAAACGTTTCAAAAGTGGCAGGGACACGACATTGGGTTGGCCGATATGGTGCGAGTGATTCGAACGTTTCGTCCGGAGGTGCTGGTGGCGCGCTTTTCGGGAACGGAACGCGACGGGCACGGGCATCACCAGGCGTCGGAAATTCTGACGAAAGAGGCGTTTCGCGCGGCGGCCGATGCGAAGCGGTTTCCGGAACAATTGAAAGACGGGCTTGAACCGTGGCAGGCAAAAAAATTGTACATCGGAAATGTATGCGGGTTTGGCGCGAACACTTGCGATGGGGCGAATTACACGGTGCGGCTGAATACCGGGATCGTCGATCCGGTATTGGGCACTTCGTACATACAGTTTGCAATGCAGGGGCTCCGTCACCAGCAATCGCAGGGCGCGGCGAATTGGACTGTGGAGCCGGGAGATCGTTTCACGTATTACAGGTTGATTGACGCGGTCGTGGAATCTCCACAGGATAAGGAGGGGCACGAACAAAGTTTTTTTGACGGGCTGGACGAGACACTGCCGGGGTTAGCGCATCGACTGGGTGAAGACGAAAAACGGGTGCCCTGGCTGGCGCTCGCGCTCGGGGATGTGAAGGCGAAGATCGACGACGCGCAGGCGGGAGCGGAGAAGAGACCGGAGGCAGCGGTTGAGCCTTTAGTAGCAGCGGGCGCGGCGCTGGGGAAAATTATTTTGCAGGTTCAGCAGTCGAGTCTGTCGAACCGCGCGAAGGATAGCTTGCTGCAAGTTCTGGATGAGAAGCGGGGTGAGATTTCGAAGGCGATGGCTCTCGCGTCGAATGTCGCGTTGCATGTCGTGGTCGATGCTCCGGTGGGATCGAGTCCGGAAGATGCGTTCATGGCGGTGCCGGGAACGTCGTTTGAAGTGACCGCGAAATTGTCGGGGCCGGAGTTGCCGACCCAATATCCGCAGACCGCATTGTCGCTACCGGAGGGATGGAGTTCGACTGTGCTGTCGCGAGAGACTGCGGGCAACGAAGCGATTACGCGGTTCAAGGTGCAGGTTCCGGCGACGGCCGAACTGACGCGGCCGTACTGGCATCGAGATAATCCGCAGACCGAGGCCTTGAACACGATTGACGATGCGCAGTATCAGAATCTGCCTTTTCCGCCGCCTCCGGTGACGTCGAGCGCGACCGCGCCGAAAATCGGAAGGATCTCTGCGGTTTGCATGGTGCAGTACAAAGATTCTTCGGGAGAGGTGGTCGAGCGTCCACTGGCGGTAGCACCGGCGTTCTCGGTGATGCTGGATCCGGGAGAGCTTGTGTTGCCTACGGAGGATGGTCCCCAATCGCACGTGCAGGTCGATGTCACGAGCAATTTGGACTTGAAGACGCTGCCGGAAACTCACGGGGCTGACGGTCCGAATAAGGATGATGGGAGCTTGCAAATCGAAACGCCGAAAGGCTGGCGCGTGGAACCGCGGGAGGAAAAGCTCGCGTTCAATGATCGCGGAGAAAAGCATAGCGCGAAATTCACGGTGCAGCCACGCAACCGTAGCGAAGGACGGCAAGAGATTAAGGCGGTGATGAAGAGCGGCCGCGCCAGCTTCGCGGAAGGTTATTCCGTGGTGACACGCGACGATCTAGGAACTTTTTATTACTACCAACCAGCGGTGCAACGCGTCCGATTTATCGATGTGAAGATTCCGACGGACCTGAAAGTGGGCTATATCATGGGTGCGGGGGATGAGATTCCTACGGTGCTGCGACAGATCGGCATGGACGTGACACTCATTCCCGCGGAGAAGCTGAGCACACAAGATTTGAGCCGGTATCAGACGATTGTGCTGGGGATTCGCGCTTACGATACCCAGAAGGATGTGATTGCCAACAACAAACGGCTGCTCGACTTTGTGCAAGCGGGCGGACGGTTGGTGGTGCAATACAACACCCTCGGATACACGCCGGCGGCGGGGGATTTCAACTCTGGAAAATTCACGCCGTATCCGGCAACTCTGAGCCGGGCGCGGGTTTCGGTGGAGGATGCACCGGTGGTGATGCTGGATCCGGGGAACGCGATTTTTCATTCTCCCAACGAGATCACGCAGAAAGATTTCGCAGGATGGGTGCAGGAGCGTGGGCTGTATTTCATGTCGCAATGGGATCCGAAGTTTACGCCGCTGCTGGAATCGCATGATCCGGGGGAAGGCGAGCAGAAGGGTGGGCTGCTAGTCGCGAAGTATGGCAAGGGCACTTATATCTACACCGGATACGCTTTTTTCCGACAGTTGCCAGCGGGTGTACCGGGGGCGGTGCGGTTGTTTGTGAATTTGATTGGGAATAAGTAGCTAGTCGTCGTTCGCTGTTCGTCGTTCGCAGAGCAGAATAAGACGCGGGCGACGGTTGCGATGCTTAAAAAAGCGGGTTCCTCGCTTCGCTCAGGATGACAAATTGTTCTTGATCAAGACGCTACATGCTTTCTACACCAATGATCGGTTGCGAACGACGAAAGACTAGCGACCGACGACCTACCTCATGACAATTTCAGCTGACGGGCACGACGAGAACAAGCCGCAACTTGTCCGTGGGATCGGGCTCGGGTCGGCGACTGCGCTGAACATGATCGATATGATCGGCGTGGGGCCGTTTATTACCATCCCGCTGATCGTGACTGCGATGGGCGGGCCGCAAGCGATGCTGGGATGGGTGCTAGGCGCGGTTCTGGCGATCTGCGATGGCCAAGTGTGGGCTGAACTGGGCGCGGCGATGCCGGGATCCGGCGGATCCTATCGTTACCTGAAAGAAATCTATGGTCCACAGAAGCTGGGCCGGCTAATTTCATTTCTGTTCATCTGGCAACTTTCTTTCAGCGCACCACTCTCGATTGCGTCGGGATGCGTCGGCCTATCGCAGTATGCGGCGTTTTTCTTTCCTCGACTGGAAAACGTCTGGTCATCCCGCACCTGGGCCGTGAGTCTTCCCATATTTGGGGCTTTGCAACTGACGTGGAGGGTAATGCCGGCTACGTTCCTGGCGATTGGTGTTTGCGCGGTGACGGCTTTCTTGCTGTACCGCCGCATTGCCGCGGTCGCGCGGCTGACAAAGGTGCTCTGGGCAGGCGTGATGCTGACCATCGGATGGATCATCTTTGCGGGCCTGACCCATTTCAACGCACATCGAGCCTTCGATCTCCCGGCGGGAGCGTTTTCGTTTTCGTGGAACTTCTTTGCCGGTCTGGGTTCGGCCATGCTGATCGCGGCCTATGATATTGGCGGATACTACAACGTCTGTTTTCTGGGAGATGAGGTCAAAGAACCGACGAAAAATATTCCGCGCGCCCTGTTGCTATCCATTCTCGCAGTCGCCTGTCTATATGTAGTAATGAACGTCAGCATCCTGGGGGTTATTCCCTGGCAGGAAATGGCGCAGGCGGGAGCGTCGAACAGTAAGTTGTACGTGGTCGCGACTTTGATGCAGCGAGTTTATGGGCAAGGCGCGGCTTCGCTCATTTCGATGTTGGTGATGTGGACTGCTTTTGCCTCGGTGTTTTCGCTGACGCTGGGGTATTCGCGGGTGCCGTACGCGGCCGCGCTCGATGGCAATTATTTTCGGGCATTTGCGCGCGTGCATCCGGTTCACAAGTTTCCCTATGTTTCTTTGCTGGCGTTGACCGGAGTGGCGGCGCTGTTTTGCTTCCTCCGACTGGCGGATTTGATCGCCTCGCTGGTGGTGATTCGCATTGTGCTGCAGTACCTGGTGCAGGCGGTGGGGCTGATCGTACTGCGTATACGGCAACCGGAGTTGCCGCGTCCGTTTCGGATGTGGCTGTACCCTGTGCCCGCCGTGGTGGCGTCATTAGGCTTTGTTTATATGCTGCTGTCGCGTAAAGATGCGTTGCGGGAGATTCGGTACGCGGCGGTGATTCTGGTAGCGGGGATCGTGATTTATCTGATGCGGTCGTGGCGGCGAGGGGAATGGCCGTTCAGAACGGCATCGCTGGTCGTTAGTCGCTAGTCGTTAGTCGCTCGGATTCAAGCATGGCGGAAATGATCAAAATGCCGGTGGTCGCGCCGATGGGGCGCAGGCATTCGGTCTCGCCTTGGGCGCCGCTGGGCGAAACGCTGTTTCGGTCATTGTGGATTGCGTCGGTCATTTCTTACACCGGAACGTGGATGCAGAACGTCGGGGCGGGATGGATGATGACGCAGCTAACCATGAATCCGCTGATGGTGGGGCTGGTGCAAGCGGCGGCGTCTTTGCCGGTATTTCTCGTGATCCTGCCGGCAGGCGCGTTGGCGGATATGGTGGACCGGCGACGTTTTCTGCTGCTGACCCAAGGTTGGATGGTGCTGGCGTCCGCGGCGCTTGGCATTCTTACGCTCACGAGTTGTGTGGGGCCGTGGGTGCTGCTGCTGTTTACGTTTCTGCTGGGTCTGGGTGCTGTCATGAACGATCCGGCGTGGCAGGCGATTACGCCGGAACTGGTGCCTGCGGAACAGCATGCTGCGGCGGTGGCCCTGAATTCCGCCGGATTTAATGTGGCGCGAGCGGTGGGCCCGGCGATTGGTGGGGTTTTGGTCGCGGCGGTCGGCTGCGGGCCGACGTTCTTGTTGAATGCCGCGTCATTTTTTGGCGTCATTGTTTTTCTGTATCGCTGGAAGCGTCCGGCAGAAACTCCCATGCCGAAACAAAGAATGCGCTCAGTGATCGGCGACGGCTTTCGTTATGTAAAGCAGAGCCAACTAGCGAAGTCGGTGTTGCTGCGAACGGGAACCTTCAGTATTGCGGCAGTGGCCATGCTCGCGCTCCTGCCCATTCTCGCCCTGCCGTATGGGGCGCGAGGATATGGAGTTTTGCTGGGGTGCTTCGGTGTAGGCGCTCTTGTCGGAGCACTGGCGCTGCCGCGCTTGCGCGAGGGTCTTTCGGTGGATGGCGTAGTGGGCGCGGCCATCCTGATTTTTGCCGGGATGACATTTGCCGCAGGACGCGTTGCAGCTTTCGCAACGCTGTGCGCGGTAATGCTGGTAGCGGGCGCGGCATGGATCGGAATTCTCGCGTGTCTGAATGTGGCGGCGCAGACGATGTGTCCTGCGTATCTGCGAGCGCGGGCGCTGTCGTTTTATTTGCTGATCTTGCAAGGTGGCATGGCGATTGGAGCGACGTTCTGGGGAGCGCTGGCCCAGAGGGTTGGCGTTCCGGATGCGCTCGGCGCGGCTGCCGTAGTGCTGGCGCTCGGAGTCTTCACGCTGCGCGGGCACCGCATTACGGCGTGTGAACTCGATTTGGCGCCCGCGGTAGTCAGAGATTGATTTTTTCACTCAGTCCATGCGCCGGAAGCAACTCCTTTGACTTCAATATTTCTTTGGTTTTTCATCACTGACTCGCAGACAAGCTCCTGCTATATTTCGATTGTTGACTGAAGGCGATATCTAGAGCGCTCAAGCCAGCGATTAGAGAATTAGAAGCTGCGGGCATGCCAGTTTGGAGTGGCGCATGTCGGGAGTGAGCCCCACGACTCCGCGTTTGGTTTTGATCGCGCTGCTAGGCGTGTTCGGGCCAAACCTTGCCCCAATCGCAGCGCCGCAAGCGATCCGTCCGGTAGTGATTCCTCCTGCTTTTAAAGCCGACACGGTGTTTGCCGCACGAGTGCGCTCTCTCTTGCTTCCCTACACCAAGCCTGCGACGGGCCAATTTGCGGTGGGCGAGGGCGTTCTGCAAACGCTTCTGCGGCAGGTTCCTCCGCAGAACGCGAAGTTCTCATGGGAGCTACGCATCGCGAAGGGAGCGGGAAATGTGTTCTCGTCTCCGGACGGCACGATTTATGTGGACGAAGATCTCGCCGTATTTTGGGGAACGCGAGGCGGACTGTGGGCGGCGGCTCTATCGCACGAGATTGCGCACACTATTCAACGAGACTGGGCCCGGCGGTATCTGTTCCAGAAGTCGTTGGAGGAATCGGGCGCTTCGCAAATGATGCTGGATGGCCGAGGCGCATTCTCCGGTTCGTGGGTCGATCCGCAGGGATCTTCGACGGAGTTGGCGCGTTTCTGTCAAGAGATGGAATTCGACGCGGACGCGGAAGGTTTGATGTTAATGACGCGAGCCGGATTTGATCCTGACTTTTTGCCGGCGCTGCATCATCTGATGGCAGCGCGGTCAGGGCAAGAGGGCGGAAACTCGCTTGATCCCTCGCACCCTGGATGGGGCGAGCGCGACGAGCGTTTGCAGAAAATTTATGGGGCGGCGGGCCGGGAATATGATCGCCTCTGGCCGGATCGTTATGCTTCTCCAGGAGGCATTTCGCCGGTGGTGGTTTACGCGGGTTTGCCGAATGCGAAGCGTAGCGTGGATGGAGAACTCGAAGTGGTGATTCCGTTGCGCTGCCAGAACCTCACCGGATCGGTTGAAGTGGTGTTGCGTTTTACCGGCCCGAATTCGGGACTTATCGAAGAACAACGGCAGGTGACAGGCTGCACATCCAGTCGGACTTTGATTTCCTTTCTTGTCCCGAACCCGAATCTTCGGAAGCGCAGTTCAGTGCGTGCCGAGGTGTCGGTGCTCGACGATAGCGGCTCGCTACTGACTCGAGCGCTAGCTCCGTTGTCCGGGCGATAATTCGCGCAGCGGGAGCAGGGTGGTACCAACCTTAAGGCAGGCGAAATACCTACTTTTTGGACGGTGGATGGTGTTTCTTCCAGTCCACGCCATCGCGACCGCCGTGTTGCGCGATCTCGGTGAGGATGAGTTCGGCGGTTAGGCGGCGCTTGGCGAGGTGTGCGACCACTCTTTGCTTCGCCTTTTTGGAAGGAACTTTGGGATCCAGAAATACGAGAACCGAAGGGCCCGCTCCACTGAGGGCTGCGCCGAGAATTCCGCTTTCGCCGGTAAGTTCTTTCAACGCCGGAAGCAGAGGCGACAAAGGCGCTCGATAGGGCTGGTGGATGCGGTCTTCGAGCGCGGACGAGAGCAGGTCAGGACGATCTTGCGTGAAAGCCGCGAGCAAGAGCATCGAGTTCTGAATGTTGGTGACAGCGTCCGCACGCGAATACTGAAATGGCAGGACGCGACGCGCTTGCTCGGTCGAGACCGGAGCTTCGGGAACGGCCAGCAGGAGCGGCCACTTCCCTTTCGGCTTCACTTCGACGACCTGGGCCTGAACCTGATTCGCCATGCGAGCGACGGCAAGTGCGCCCATCCAGCAGGCGGCGGCGTTATCGGGATGATGCTCGCGCATCGAAGCTTCGCCGACGATGCGATCATTCTTCCAGCGCAGGTGTCCGAAATGGACGGCCAGCGCGATGCCGGCGAGGCGGGCAGCGGCGGATGATCCGCAACCGCGGCCGATGGGAATCTCGTTTTCGATGTGGATACGCAGCGGTGCGATCTTGCGATTCTCCGACTCGAGCACCTCGCAATAGGTGGTGACGATGAGGTGGTTCTCCATGCGGCTGCAAATCTGCGCGTCGCGGCCCTGGGCAGTGACAAAGAAATCGGGCGCGCGTTCGGCCCGCAGGCGGAGATGAAAATCGAGAGCCAGCGCGGCCGCATCGAACGCGGGACCGAGGTTGGCGGAGGTCGCGGGCAAGGCCAGACGCAGAGATCGATCTAACGAAGTGGGACGGGACGGCATAGTGAAAGAGCAAACTCCTCGACAGCTGAAATCATTCTTAAACGATAGAAATGAAAGGCTTTAGCCAGATTCGGCCTAGGCAGGACCCCTAACCATCGGCACTAACAATTGAACTGTGTTTTATACACGAATTTGGGGGGAAGTGCTACGAATTTCTCTCGGCAGTATCGAGGGCCGCGATGACCGCCCCGAGATCGGCGTCGAGAACGAGGGGCGCGCGTTGCAGAGGTTTTGTCTGGAGAGCTTCACCTTCGTCAGGGGTACCCGCAAACAAATCTCCGCGATGGAACTTGATGGTGAAGTCGGGATCTTTTAGGAGATGTCCGGTGAGGACGAGGACGACAGACTCGCCGGACTTTACGAATCCTCGATGACGCAGCTTCTTGAGCCCTGCGAGGGTAACGGCGGAGGCGGGTTCGCAGCCGATGCCGTCGGCTCCGATTTCAGCTTTGGCGGCGGCGATCTCAACTTCGCTGACTTCTTCGACTTCGCCGCCGGTCGCATCGAGTACGCGCAGAGCTTTTTTCCACGATGCCGGGTTGCCGATACGGATGGCGGTGGCGAGCGTGTTGGCGGTCATGGGTTCGAGCTTCGGTTCCAGATTCGTTCCGGCGAATTCGCGCACGGTGCGATAGAAAGGATTCGCACCCGTCGCCTGAATGATCGAGAGCTTGGGCAGGCGCGAGATTAACTTGAGTTCGAGCATTTCGAGGAGTGCCTTACCGATCGCAGAACTGTTTCCCAGATTGCCTCCGGGAACAATGATGTGGTCGGGCGATTCCCACGCGAGTTGTTCGAGCAGTTCGATGGCGGCGGTCTTTTGGCCTTCAATGCGGTAGGGGTTGACGGAATTCAACAGGTAGACCGGCTTCTGGCGTACGAGTTCGTTGAGGATGCGCACGCATCCGTCGAAGTCGGTTCGGAGCTGGCAGGTGAGAGCTCCGTAGTCGAGCGATTGGGAAAGCTTGCCCCAGGAAATTTTTCCATCGGGAATGAGCACGAGGCTGTGCATGTTTCCGCGGGCGGCATAGGCGGCCATGGACGCTGACGTGTTTCCGGTGGAGGCACACGCGACCCAGCGGAACTTGCCGTGATGCGCGGACGAGGCGGCGAAGGTCATGCCCGTGTCTTTGAAAGACGCGGTCGGATTCATGCCCTGATGCTTGGCGTGAAGATTGTCGACTCCGGTGGAACGGGCACAACGTGGCAAGTGGTAGAGCGGCGTGTTGCCTTCCCGCAGAGTAATGGCGTGTTCTTCCGGAATATGCGGAAGGAGTTCGCGAAAGCGCCAGACTCCGCTTTGGTCGAGATCGTGGCGCGAGGTACATCGTTTGAGCCAGAGAGATTTCAATGCGGCGGGGTCGGGCGAGGCGGAGGTCCAACCGGGGAAGCAGAATTCCAGCAAGTCGCCGCACACCGTGCAGCGAAAATCTTTGCCGGCGGAATGGGGATGGTCGCCGCAGGCAATGCAACGTAAGCGGGAAACAGACTGGTCCGTGGCGGTGGCCGAAAGAGACATGATTCCCTTGAAAGTAGTGATCTGGTCGTGCAACAGAGTCCAACAGATATGATACGGCACGGAGTGGCTGAGGGAATCGGTACTTCGGTACCTTGGATCTCGCCGATTGGACAAGGCTTTTCGTGGGCAGCGAAACACGAATGCAAGCTTAGTCGAGAAGAGCAGAGATTTATCAAGCTTCGGTAAGTTGCGGTCGGTGGCAAGAAATCCTTCCATGTTAGATTCGATGATTGGCTTGAACTATGCGGTCGATCCTACAAAAACGGTCGCTGCGTTTTGTATTTGCGGCGAATGTGATCTCCATGTTGGGGAGCGGGATGAACTCGGCCGCAGTGGCGTGGACGATTTTGCAGCGAACGCATTCGGAGATGGCGTTGGGAACGTTTGCGGCGCTGCAAACGATTCCAGCGATGCTAATGCTTCCGTTTACAGGAGTGATCATCGATCGCGAAGACCGGCGGCGGCTCGTGATGTGGCTGGACGCGTCGCGGGCAGTCGTCATCCTGACGGTGACGGTGCTGGCATTTCTGCATCGGGTGCAGGTTTGGGAACTGTATCTGATGAATACGCTGGTGGCGGCAGGATTCTGGATGTTCTGGCCGACGATTACGGCTTTGATTCAAGAACTGACGCCGGAGGGGGAGTTTGTTCAGTCCAATACGTTTCTGCTGGCGGGGATTCAAGGCGGATGGCTGATTGCGGGCTCGATCGTTGGATTCGTCTATGAGCACATCGGGCTCGGTGGAGTGCTCCTCATCGACGTGAGCACATACATCGTTTCTTTTTCTTGTTATCTGGCGGTGCGGCAAGGGCGGCATGTGGTGCCGCGAGTAGTTGAACTTCGTCACGATCTGGCGGCGGCGGAAACGGCAGTCGGGCGATTTTTGCGGGAGATGCGCGAAGGGCTGACATTCTTGCGCGGACATCGAAGCGTAGTTTTCCTGGGAACGAGTTGGGCTTTGTTTTTGGGTGCGATGATGTCTGGAGTGGTGGTCACGGCTCCGCTGAGCGATCGCGTCTTTCACGCTGGGGCGACCGGCTACGGGTGGCTGAACGGCGGGTGGGGCGTGGGAGCGTTCCTGAGCGCGCTGTATGTTCCGGGGTTAATCGCGCGAGTGGGATCGCGGCGGTCGATCGCGGTGGCGATGTTACTTCTTACCTTTGCGATGGCGCTGGCCCCGTTTTCTCCCTGGCTGGCGGTTGCGGTGCTGCTTTATGGTTTGATGGGAACGGCACGGGGAATCAGCAGTGTAGCGATGAACACGAGTCTCATGGAGCAGGTTCCGCAACACGTTATGGGCCGGGTGCAGAATACTTTTTATTTTTTTGGGACTTTTCTGCAGGTCGCATTGGGATTGGGAGTGGGGTGGATTGCATCGAGAATTAGCCTGGCAGCGGGCTTTGGCATGATCGCCGCAGTGTATGCGGTCGCGTTTGGCAGCGCCTGCTGGCCTATCCGGACGGAGAAGGCTGTAGCGACAGCGGGAGCAAATTAGCTGGCGGGAATCACGCGAACATCCCGCGCCAACATGGCACAGGTCGCGACGTTTAAAATGGGAAGCCCGCAAGACGAGATCCAGCGGCAAGGTTAGAAGCGACGGACGCGAGTGTTCACGCGACAATTCTGGAGGAGACCTCATTCATGTTTGACGATTTAAAGGCGCGGACGGCGGTGGTTTTTGGAGTGGCGAACAAGCGGTCGATTGCCTGGGCAATTGCGCAAGGACTGCATGCGGCGGGGATGAACATGGCCATCACCTATCAGAACGAGCGCATGGAGATGGAGGCCAAAGACCTGATTCTTTCGCTGCCAGGTGCGGAAGGCTACATGTGCGATGTTTCGAAGGATGAGGAGATTGCGGCGTTGTTTGAAAAGCTGAAGGCTCGCTACGGGAAGTTGAATGTCGTGGTGCATAGCGTGGCGTATGCGCCGGCGGAAGAATTGAGGGGCGATTTCGTAAATACGACGCGCGAGGGATTTCGCATTGCACACGATGTGAGCGTGTATTCGCTGATTGCACTGTGCCGGGCCGCGGCTCCACTGATGGAAGATGGCGGCAGCGTCATTACCATGACCTATTACGGGGCGGAAAAAGTCGTGCCGCATTACAACGTGATGGCGGTGGCGAAGGCGGCCCTGGAATGCTCGGTGCGCTACTTAGCGTTCGACTTGGGGCGAAAGAAAATTCGCGTGAATGCAATTTCGGCGGGCCCGCTGAAGACCTTGGCGGCACGTGGAATCTCGGGCCTCGGGGATATGTTGAAGGGACATGCCGAGCGAGCGCCGCTGCAACGGAATGTCGAGGTCAGCGAGGTGGGCAGTACAGGCGTCTTTCTGGCGTCGGACGCCAGTTCCGGGATTACGGGCGAGGTGATTTACGTCGATTGCGGGTACAACATCATGGGATTTTAACCCCGGCGGCGTCCGAATTTCTGGTTACCGGGGTCACTCTTAAGGTTTTTTTGCGCTCAAATCGCGGGCTCTCCCGCGCTACCCTTAGGTTCTATGAAGTGCCGACAAATTCTTGCGACGTGTGCCTGGGTGAGCTTGTTGCTCACTCCGTGCTTCGGGCACCACATGGCGGTGGTCGTCAATAAGGAGAACTCGGTGCAGAACGTCACTTCAGCGCATCTGGCCAAGATTCTTCGCGGAGAAGTAAAGAAGTGGCCGGATGGCAGGAATGTGGTTTTGGTCTTGCATACTTCTTCGCCTGGCGAGATGGCTACCCTGCAACATCTCAGCAAAATGAGCGAGGCGGATGTAAAGGCGCTGCTGGCGGCGCACAACGATGCAATCCAAACAGTCACGTCGGATGCGGATGTGATTGATGCGGTCGCTTCGACTTCAGGGGCGATTGGTTTTGTAGAAGAGCACTCGATTACAGATCGCGTGGGCGTAATCCGCGTGGATGGCAAGTTGCCGATGGAAGCCGGGTACCTTCCGCACTAAACCTCGTACATTCTATCCGACACTACACTGGCAATTCTTCTTGCATCCATCCACCAGCAGGTTCCAGTTTGGACTCGGAAGCCAAATCTAAAATCAGTTTTTCGAGAATCATCCGTTTGCCTGGGGGATTGGAGCGCAAAGCTAGATCGGCTTTGGCCACCAGGCGGATCGCGCGCGTCAGTTCGCGTTTTGACTTGTAACGGCGGGCCTGACGAATGATATCGTCGGCCGCGAAAGGCGGAACGCGGAAGCCTTGCCACAGTGCCGCCCAAAGCATGCGCTGGTCGCGGACATTGCGTTCGAGGATGACGAGCATCTGACGAAATGTTTTGGCCAGCATGTAAAGGTGGCCGATAGCGGCGTCATCGCCATCTCCGGTCGAGAGCAGGCCATGGAGGACTTCGAGCGCGCGGACTCGATCTTTGCTCGAGATGGCGTCGGTCAATTCGTAGAGTGAACGCTGCTTGGCGGCCAGGACCATCGTCTCAACATCGCCGAGCGTGACTTTCTTCTTCTCGCCGACGTAGAGAATCAGCTTCTCGAGTTCGTTGGAGACCATCATCATGTCGCCGCCGAGGGCGTCGACTAATTCGCGGGCGCCGTCGGCATCGATTTTCACTTCCCGGGTAGCGCAGTATTCGCCGATCCAGCGGACAGCCTCGCCCTCTTCGACGCGAGAAAGTTCGACGATGCCGCAGAAGGGGCCGAGATCTTCGCGGATTTTCTGATAGCGATCCTTATCCGTCATGTCCATACGGCGCGTGTCGGCGGGAAGGCTGATGTGGTCGGCGACGAACACGACGAGCGCGTCGGGATTGGGGTTCTTACAATACGTTTCGATGGCTGCGATTTTTTCGTCGTTCGAACCGCGGCCAAACAACGTTTTCACGCCGCGGACGAAAAACACCTGAAAGGGCGCCATGAGCGATGGCGTGCGGGCGCGGTCGAGAACTTCGTTGAGCGAGGTCTCGGCAAGATCCAATTCAAATAAGCCGAAATCGCGGGAATCTGGCGCGACGAGATGCTCAAGGATGGCATCGCGGCAACGGCGTCGAAAGAACGCTTCATCGCCCACCAGCACGTAGGCGGGCTTGAGTTGGCGCGAGACGAGTTCCGAGAAAAAGCGGTCTGCTTGCGTGAAGGCGCGCATCTAGTCGATTTCCCCGAGCTTCGCTGATCGTTCTCGCTTCGATCTTCGCTTCGACCGGTACTCGCTCATCAGTAAGCCTCCAGAATATTGGCGACGAGGGTGCGCGCGAAGTCGCGCGAGAGGCGGTCCACAGCGGGAGAGTCTTCCTGAAAAAAACTACGGAGATCGCTCGACAACTCGTACTGATCGTGAAAAAGATAGGCGGGATTCTCGAAGAGAATCTTTCCCTGCCGATCGGTCAACGTAACTTTTATGCTCACCGTGACGAGAGCGCTGACGGCACGTCCCGTGGTCGAGTCGTAGGCGAGTGGATTCGCCGAAGCCGATAAGACGGTGGCTTTCAGGGTAGCGTCGGCGTCTCCCTTTTGGTGAATCACGCGGTATTGGGTACGAGCGTCGAATTCGCGGACGACAGCGTCGGTGAGCGTTTGCTCGACGCGGAACGTTTGACTCTGGCTCACGAAACCGGGGATCGCGATGGTGCGGATGTTCTGCGGCAACTGCACGTTGCTCGCAACCGTGTGGTATCCGCAGCCAGTCACGAGTAAAGCGAGAGCGGTAACAAATCCCAACGCGGCAGCAAGCCTTGCGGGTGAGGGACCCGCAGTCCAGAGGTTCATTGAATCTGACCTCGGGGGCGCGATGCCGTCATGGTCTCGGCGCATTCCACCGCGGCCAAAGCAGCGAGGCGGAGATTGTCGGTGGTCACCCACAACCACACTCCGTTCTTCTGATTGGCATCGGCGGTAACCGAGACGAGGATGTCTTCCTGTCCGGCGGCACTCACGTTCGTGGGCGTGTCTTCGGGGCTGCCGCTGACGACTACATGCTCTCCAGATAGGGCTTGCGAGAGATCGGCCACGGCGACGGGTTTCTCCGTCTCCAGGTAAATCGAGAAAGCATGGCCGTGGAAGACGGGCGCTTGCAAGACCTGTAAGGCGGGCTCAACGGCTCCTGCCGCGATCTTGCGATAGTGCCGGCGAATGCGTTGGGACACGGCGTCCAGAGCCAGGTTCGATCTCTGGCCGTAACGCGCGACCATATTGAAGGCTACCTGCGTATCAAAAACGTTCTTGGGCAACTCTTGAAACGAGAGAAGATTCACGGTTTGTTCGTGGAGTTCGTCCATCCCCTTCTGGCTGTTTTCGGAAGCTGGCTCGAAGACGGTCGCGACGAGGCGTTCGATCTTAATCGCGCTTCCGATGCGTAAAGCGAGCAAGGCGAGAACGGTGGCGGCGGGATGGGCGACAACCACTGGGCCAGGCTGCAACTCGGGAGCGACGAAATGGCTGGTCTGGCGCTCGATCCAAGGCGAGCGGACGGACGCTCCCGGTTCCTCTTCTAGGGCGAAGGAAAGATCCACAATCGTATCGCCCAAGTCACGCGCCACCTTCCAGTTGTTGCGCGTAGAACGCGGGTCGGCGGAAAAGAACGCGAAGTCCACGCGCTCGAATTGCTCGGAACGAATACTTTGAACGATATTCATCTCGTCGCCGACGGCTTCCAGTTGGCCAAAAGACTCGTCATCGTCGAGCAGGCGTACGTCGATCGCCGGAAAATTGCGGTCGCGCAGAACTTCGGCAACCTCTTTGCCCTTGAGCGAAGTCGCTCCGACGATGGCCACGCGATACAGATTGATGCCGTGAAGATCGGCGTGGGATGCGGCAGACCGGGGAGCGGGCGTCTTGGAAGAAGATGTCATGGAGTTTGAGATGCTTCCCGATACGCCGGAGGTGCGGGAGGGCTTTTGCGATGAAAGATCCACTGCAGGCGCCAGAGGACGCCGGAAGCCATGTAGAGGATCGCAATCGCGAAAAGCGCGGGGCGCGAAAAGAACCAGATGGAGGCGCCGACGATACCAAAAATAACAATCAGGCGAAAGGGATGGCGAGAACGGAAATCAATGTCTTTGAAGCTGTAAAAGCGCCAGGTGCTCACCATGAGATAGCCGACCACGACGACCATCATGAGCCAACTCATCGCGGTCCACCAGGAAGTCACGGGCTCACCGGCGGCGTAGTGAACCACAGCGGCGATGACTCCTGCGCCAGCGGGAATCGGCATGCCTACGAAATACTTCTTGCCGGGACGTCCAGGATTCGAAGGCTGCGGATTCTTGGCGATATTGAAACGCGCCAGGCGGCTTGCGCCCGCCATCAGAAAAGCGAAACAGGCAATCGAGCCGAGTTGGGTGATCTTGAGGTGAAGCTCGGGCGCAATGGTGAGCGGTAGCAGGTGGAAGCCCCACATCCAGGCAAGCAGGGCGGGAGCCACTCCGAAGGTGATGACGTCGGCGAGGGAATCGAGTTCGCGGCCAAAATCGCTGTCGGTATGGGTCATGCGGGCGATGCGGCCGTCGAGACCATCGAACAAAACTGCGAATCCGATCGCCTTGGCAGCGAAATCCATGTGCCAAGCCTCTCCCATGCTGCCGTGAACGGTCTGCAAGATGGCGTAGAAACCGGCGGCGATATTCGCCGTGGTAAAGAGCGAGGGCAGGATGTACATACCCTTGCGCAGTTTTCCACGGGGACGGTCAGATTCACGACGACGCTGAACTATCTCGTCCATAGCATTACTCAGTTCCCAATTCTATTCGTGGTTCGTGCATATTATGAGTGCGTTTCCTGCCCAGCAGTGATTGAAACGCCAGCGGGCTGCGCGACTGGCAAAACGGCGAGCACCGAAGCACCTCCGCGGACGCGATCTCCAATCTTCACCTGAACGGCGGCATCGCGATCGAAAAGGACATCCACGCGCGAGCCAAACTTGATGAGACCGACACGCTGGCCGCGGGCAATCGAGTCTCCCACCTTGAAATTGAAGACGATGCGACGCGCGATCAGGCCGGCAATCTGCTTGAAAACGACGGTGCGGCCTTCGCCCTCGACGGTAACGATGTTCTGTTCATTCTCTTCGGCGGAATGCGCGGACATGGCGTTAACGAATTTTCCTCGCTGATAACGAACGTCGCGGATGACCCCGGCGATCGGCGAACGGTTGACATGCACATCAAAGACGCTGAGAAAGATGCTGATGCGAGTTTGCGAGGTCCCTCCGACGGTTACGGGAGAGACATCGGTTACTTTGCCGTCTCCGGGAGAAACAACGGCACCGGCATCGGCGGGAATCTGACGCTCGGGATCGCGGAAGAACCAGAGGAAGAACGCCGCCAACAAGAACAGTGGAATGGCGTACGGCCAGGCCGTCAGCCAAGCTACGAGGGCTGCGGCGAGGAGCGAGCCCACGCCATAGAAATATCCGTCACGCACCATAGGGATTGAATCAGGTTAATTATATGGCGTAAGTCATTACAACGTTGGGTATCGTGATGCGGGCCTGGTTTCCAAGACTCAAGAGTGTCTCCGGAAGAAGACCCGTCACTTGGCTCGGGCAGAGACAGCAGCGTAGTTGTCAATCCAGCGGCGCTGTTCGTCGGTCTCCGGAACCGGAATTCTTCGAGCGGCGCTCAGATTCTTGACTGCAGACTTCGGGGACATACCCTTGGAGACCAAAAGGCAAGCTGCTACTAGGCCGGTGCGGCCAATCCCCTGGCGACAATGCACAACGACATTCTTCCCCTCGGCAAGATCGGCGTCGATCCGGCCCAAAGTTGCAGACAGCTCCGATTCTGAGGTGGGAACCTCACGATCGGGGATTGGCAAGGAGGCGAACTTCATTCCTTGAGCTTTCGTTTCTTGATCTTCGTATTGGAGATCGAGGCTCCGTTCTTCTTCGGCAGTCAGTAGTGAAAGAACGATGTCGATTCCACTGCGGCGCCAGTCGGACAGTTCGTCTTCCAGCCAGTCGCCGCCGCGAGGACGCGCGGCCAGCGCCAATTTCCCGGGCCACGGGCCCTCGACCCAAAAGAGTTGCGTTGACATTGTTCTAAGTATCCTCTCTTTCGATGATCTCGCGGGGAAGATTATCGACAGCCACACCACGCCCGCGGAGGATGGAAATTCGGTGATGCCCATCCAACATTGTGCCATCGAGTCGCGTCTTGAGGCAGTCTTTTCGTCCTGGCAACAAGGACTTCAGAAGAACCTCGGTGGAGAGACGTTCCATGTTCGGCCAGTTTGGGAGCACTCAGCAGACAGTCATGATGAAGCGGCTTCAGTCGAGCGTGGTCCGGCGAATCGGTGATTCCGTCATCAGACATTTTCAAAGGAACGTTTTCCTTTGATCTCGGCCAGACTCTCGCTAACTTCTATGAAAAAAGGCGCTTAGAAGCGCCCTATATGAAGGCAGGAGTAGAGCGTTGCAAGTCGCGAACGTGAGGTTGGAGCCGGTTGGTAGTGGCTCAGCTAGGCAGAGTGGCGTTGGAGGCCGTGTTCCAGACTCTGCATCTGGTCTTTGAGGCGCAGCTTGAGCTTCTTGAGCCGCACTTCCTCTAATTTTTCATCGTCGGTGAGGTAACGCTTTTCGGTGAGGGATTCCAGCCGTTGGGAGTATTGCATGTGCTCCTGAGCCAGTCGCTGGAACTCGTCCTGACCGGCCGGGAGAACGTCTCTTGAAGTCAGCATCCTAGCTAGACCTCCTAAATTGTTTTGTTACTACACGGTTAAAAAGTAGCACAGGGAGGGTTGGGGTTCAATGGAATTTCATAGGGAGATTTCCACCGATCATAGGCGCAAGACCGGGCCTGAGTTGCACCGTTTGTAGTGCAGAAAAGCGGGCTCTAGAGAGTAGAGAGCAAACTCCGCGACTGGAGCGGGGCTAGCGACCAAATCGCACGCCGTAGAGAATTGCGTCGTCGACGGGATGGTTGTAATAGGCGCGGCGGCGGCCTTCTTCGCGAAAACCATGCTTTTCGTACAGACGCCGGGCCGGCCGGTTCGACTCGCGAACCTCTAGCAAGATGGCGGAGGCGGGGGTGGGGGTGGACTCCACGCGTTGAACGAGCGCACGCAGCAGTTCGTCGGCGATGCCGCGCCGCTGAAAATCAGGAATCACGGCCATATTTTCAATCTCGCACTCGTCTGCAATTGCCGTGGCGCAAAGGAATCCGCAGAGTTTGCCCGCTTGCTCGGCCACTAGCATGATGCTGTTGTTGAGCACGGTTTTGTACTGCTCGGCAGTCCAGTGGGCGGCGAGCGCAGACTGTTGCTCGATTTCTAGAATCGAGGGCAGATCCTGCAACTCGGCTGGCCGTATGAGAAAAGTCATGCGGAATTCTCAAGACGCGGGCTTGGAAAAAATTTCTGCGTCGGATCGGCGAATGTAGTTTGCGTCCAGGTCTTCGGGACGAACCGTCTCGCCGCGCTGGAGATGCTGACAACCGAGATCCGCGATGACTGAGCTAGCGGGGTATTCGATTAGCTCCACGGCTGACTGGGTCGCGCCGTTTGCGGCGCGTAGCGCCTCCACCAGAATGCTATTCGGCGTGACGATTGTCTTTTGACTCTGCGCGGCTGATTCGGCTTCGACCCGGAATTCTTCCCGGCTGAGGAGACGTTCGCTGTGCATACGAACGTGAGGACGAAGTTCGTAATCTCCAACGTAGACATCGCCTCGACCGGCGTCGAGGGCTGCGAGAACGCGGCCGCGCGACTTGCCGCTCCAGGCAACGGCTTCGAGCACGGAAACCGCCGCGATGGGCTTTTGCAGCGCTTCCGACAGCGCTTTTATGGCGGCGAGACCCACGCGGAGTCCGGTAAAGGAGCCGGGCCCCGAGGCTACCGCGAACGCGCCCAGATCATTCTTCGCGTATTTGTGTTTTTCGAGCAGAAGCGCAATTTGGGGAACGAGTTGAGCGGAAAATGCACCTCCAGATAGCGGCGCGGTTTCGAGGACGACACAACTTTCAACGGAATTGGCATCGCACTCCGCGAGTGCGATGCTACCTTGTTTCCCCGAAGTATCTGCGGCGAGAAGGAGCATCGAGAGAACGTTGAACGAGCAGGAATGCGCACTTGGGAGATCCCGCATCCCGGTCAGTATTGCAGCAGGCCGGTGTGCATGGTCATCTTCCATTCGCTGCCCATCCAGCTATAAACCTTACACGCACGTCCTTTCCAGTGGAAGTCTTGGCCGTTCGCGTCGCGCCAGAGGGTATCGACATCGACCACAGCCAGCGCGCCGTCGCCCTGCTCGGAAATTTCAATCCGTTGGGTGTGGCGGCGGTTGTGGACCAGCGTGTGCCTATCGAACAACTCCCGCCAAAGCTGCTGCCAGCGTTCGCGATCGTAACGGCCGAGCACCATCACCCAATCCACCGGATCGTGCGCCTGCGCCGAGGGAGGCCACGGCCAAACCATATCTGGATGGAATACTGAAACCAGCAACTCCACATCTTTCGTATTCCAGGCGCGCGTTTCGCGGTCAACGATCTCTACAATTTCGTTTTGAATCTCTTCACGTGGCTTCAGCCCCTGGCCTGTTGTGGCGCTTTGCGACGCCAACGCGGGCGGATTGCGGGCTATACCACGTACAATTTCTTCGACCAGCGAATAGGGATCACGCTTGTGGCCGGCTATTTCCGCGGCGTAGCGCTCGAGAGTTCCGGCGTTGACTTGCGAGCGCGCCTTTTCAAGCAGGGCCTCGCGCAACATTTCGATGAGCCTCTGCTGCCAATTCTCCACATTCCTCTTGAAGGCTAGATTCTTTTTCAGGTAGGTCCCGTGGTCGGTAATGGCGGCGGCCAGCTCTGCGATTCCCTCGCCGGAGTTCGCGACGGTCTTTATGATGGACGGCGTCCATCGGTCGTTGCGAGTGGCCAGCGACTGCATGGCGCGGATCTCGCGTTCGACTCGCTCGGCGCCGGGGTGGTCGCTTTTGTTGATCACGAAGATGTCAGCGATTTCCATGATTCCCGCTTTGATCGTCTGCACATCGTCGCCCATGCCGGGAACGAGAATCACGACGGTGACGTCGGCCAGGCGCACGATGTCGATCTCATCCTGACCGACGCCGACGGTTTCAATCATGACCACGTCTCGACCCGAGGCATCTAGAACCGTAGCGGCGTCCACGGTGGCGCCAGCCAGACCTCCGAGTGATCCGCGCGTGGCCATGCTGCGAATGAAAATCCCTGGATCGCCGTAATGGTCTTGCATGCGGATGCGATCACCCAAGATCGCTCCTCCCGTATACGGGCTGCTGGGATCGACGGCGATGATGCCTACCGATTGATTTTCTTTGCGGTAGTGCTTGGCCAGTTGATCGACGAGGGTGCTCTTGCCGGCTCCAGGAGCTCCGGTAATGCCGATGACACGGGCGTGGCCGGTATGCGGGAACAGCGACTTCAGTAGATCGGACCATCCCGGCGCACGATTCTCAACGGCGGAGATCGCTCGGGCGAGAATGCGAGGATCGCCGGAACGGAGTTTGGCGATCCACTCTGCGTCTTGGGCCGTGAAGTTCAACCTGCCAGTGTAAAGGAGCGTCACACAAACCGACAGCGAACCCCACCCCCGGGCGAAGAGTTCCCTAGCGTCCATTCACGACGGAATGCGATAGATCGTTGATTTGTGGTCCGGCAGAGGGGTGCTTGTTACTTCGCAAACGTACGATGCGGTAAACATCGCAGGCGGCGATGATGACCATGACGACAACCGCCCACGGCAAAGTCCTCAGAAGCAGGAGATTGATCACCCCGGTCAAGATGATGGCCTTAGACGGAGGCAGGCTGGGCGCCGTTATCGCTACAAGAACTTGCGACTTCAGAAACCAGCAGAGACCAACCGCGCCCAGCACGTCAACGACGAGGCGAAGCGTGGCACGCAGGGGAGTCCAGTAAGGACGGAAGAGATTCGCTACTGCGATGCCAAAGCCACCGACAGTCGACAGCATAAAGCCCCAAAAAATTGGCTTCCATATGGGAGCGACTGTGATTTGCGCTCCGAAGACCTCGAAAACCGTGCTTGGCTTGAAGGTGCTCGTAAACCAAAGCGTCAAAACTACCAGCCCCGTGATTTCAAAAAGAGTGCTGCCCCGGGGGATGCGGTTGGGTTCACGCACCGCGGGTAGTTTTCGCGGATTCCAAGTGTTGAGAGTTTCTGAGAGCGCCCCCGTCTTTTCCAGTATGGCGAAGGCGGCGGTGGTGAAGAAGGCGAAAAATACGAGGGTCGAAAACATGTTTTCCATGTGCAGGGAACCACTATGCGCAGGGTCGACCAGAAGAAAAACCAGCCAGATCAGCGTCCGGGGGACGATGCAGCCCAGCAACAAAATCGTCAGCACGAAGCTGTACACGGGAAAGAGCGTGGGGCCGATCAAATATCGCTGTGGACGGTAGCGTAACGCAACCATCAATGGCGCCCCACAGCGTTTGAGGATGGCTTCGACTTCGGCGTCCTCCAATTTCCGGCCCAGCGAGGCTTCTTTGTCTTCTATCTGCGAGCGGAGATCTTCGGACAACTCGGCGATAATGTCGTGCCGCTGGCGCTTGGGTAGCCAGAATTCAACCGCGTGCAGATAACGATCGAGTAATTCCATGGTCCGCTCCTGGGAGGATTCGGTCAGAATCTTCCGGTCAAATTGTTCCAATCACAGTATTCCGTTCAGTGATGCGTTGATCTTTTGCCACTCTGTGCCCAGCTGCTTGAGCATCTGCTTGCCCTCGGGAGAAAGCCGGTAAAAGCGCTTGTTGCGCTTCTCTTCTTCGCGCCAGACGCTGGTCAGCAATCCCTGCGCCTCGAGGCGGCGCAGCAGTGGATACAGCGTGCCTTCATCGATGTCCAGGCCCTGCTCGGCCAGGGCTTTGCGCAGGGTATAGCCGTAACGCTCGGTCCGAAGCTGCGACAGGACGGCGAGACTGAGGCAGCCGCGGCGAAGCTCGAGGCGAAGATTTTCGAAAAGATCGTGATTGCCGTTACTCTGTGTCATACAGTGTACGTTACACACTGTATGCCATACAGTACGAGATGTCAAGATTTTTTTGAAGGCCGAAATTGGCCCCCGGAACCGCGTTTACGGCACCGACGTATTTGTCGAGGGGAGAAGCGGTGAGTTTGAACAAAGCGGCAGTTAAGAGGACCGACGAGAACGCTCGTCAATCCAATAAAGCCACTAATCTTTCAGCAGTTGCCGCGCGATCACGAGTCGCTGGATCTCGCTGGTGCCTTCGCCGATGGTGCAGAGTTTGACGTCGCGATAAAACTTCTCGGCGGGATAATCTTTGATGAAACCGTAGCCGCCATGGATTTGAACTCCTTCGTTGGCGCACTTTACCGCGACTTCACTGGCGTAGAGTTTAGCCATCGAGGATTCGAGGGTCGTCTTCATGCCGGCATCCTTCATAGAGGCCGCGCGCAGAGTTAGAAGTTTGGCAGCTTCGATTTCGGTGGCCATGTCGGCGAGTTTCCATTGGATAGCTTGAAACTCAGAGATCGCTTTTCCGAACTGGTGGCGCTCCTTGGAATACTTCAGCGCCGCTCCATAAGCGCCTTCCGCCATTCCCAGCGAGAGAGCGGCGATCGAGATGCGCCCGCCGTCGAGAATGCGCATGGCGTCGATGAACCCGTTCCCTTCCCCACCGAGAAGATTTTCGGAGGGGACGAAGCAGTCTTCGAAAATGAGTTCGGCGGTGTCGCTGGCGCGCAAGCCGAGTTTGTTTTCTTTTTTTCCGGCGCGAAAGCCCTTGGTGTCTTTGTCGACGACGAACGCCGACAAACCGTGCGTATGAGCGGCGCGGTCGGTGATCGCGAGCACCACGGTTACGTCGGCGAAGTGTCCGTTGGTGATGAAGGTCTTGGTCCCGTTGAGGATCCATCCACCTTTAGCGCGAGTTGCGGTCATGCGCGCGCTACCAGCGTCCGATCCAGAGGAGGGTTCGGTCAGGCCCCAGGCGCCGATGAATTCTCCAGTGGCGAGCTTGGAGACATACTTCTTTTTCTGGGCTTCATTTCCGGCGAGAAAAATGTGGTTGGAGCAGAGCGAGGTGTGGGCCGCGACAATGATGCCGACAGAGCCATCCACACGTGAAAGCTCAGCGATCGCGGTGACGTACTCGACGTAGCCCATTCCCGAGCCGCCATACTCCGTGGGAAAAATGATTCCGAGCAGTCCAAGCTTGCCGAGCTCTTTAATCGTGGAGAGCGGAAATTCGCTGGCCTCGTCCCACCGCATTACGTTGGGGGCGATCTCGCGTTCGGCAAACTCGCGCACGCTCTTTTTGAGGTGCAGTTGTTCTTCGTTTAGCTGGAAGTCCAAGGAATCCTCTTTCTCCTGATATTCGACCATTTCGTCACAGAGACACGGTGGCACGGAGAAACCCACCACATTTCACAAACCTTAGTTTTGTTGTGGTTATACGAACACCACGTTGTCATTTAAGCATGGCAAGGAAGTAATACTGAAACCCTCGTACCGACCGGTTGGATTGGGGAAGCGCCAGAATTTCGAGCTGCAATTTCAGAACTGCTGAGCGTTCAATCAATGCCCTAACAAGAGTTTGAAGAAAATGGGAAACAAGTTCAGAAAAAATAAAACGAATATGCTGCCTAGGACGAACATCCAAAGCCGGGTTCCCCGCGCCACCAGATACTTCTGCCGTTCTACGACCTGCTGCTGAACGGTCAACGATTGGAGCTGGTTGGTCAACGATAGCTGCTGATTCGCGACAGAGGCTCGCAGGACTTCCAGTTGTTGTTTCTGCAGGTCGCGAATTTCCTGCAAGAGCGTCGCGGTTTGATCGTCGGCCATAGGTCCCCCATAACATCACACACCCAGCGCGTACCTCATGGATACGTCGCTAAAGTCGCAGGTCTTTAGGGCGGCAATTAAGACGCTGCCTACGCGGCCTTCTCCGGCCTGGGGCCAAAGATCTTGCGCGCCATCCACAGCGGGGCGACAAAAACATGGGCAGGATTGGTGAGGAATGCCGGCTTGTTGCCTTCGATGAGGTGTCCGAGCCAGGCGAGGGCAAAGGCGGATGGGATCAGCAGCACAGCGATAAGCCAGTGCCACCAGACGACGATCAGGGAGGAAAAGCCGACGGGAATAGCGATCATGTGTAAGGCCCGGTTCACGGGATGGTTATGTGCGCCGTCATAGTGCGAATAGAGTCCCATAACGCCTCCGAAACGAGACTTTTGGCCCGCGGCATTATATCTCTTAGGAGCGCCGGCTGGAAGCGCCCGAAAGATCAGAAACACTATGCTTTCGAGGAGGGTTTTCCTTTTCCCAGAATCATTTAGGGGGTATACTTTGGGGACGTATTGGAGTGCTGGGTTCTCGAATTCCCCTCGACAACCTGAGGCGAACGCTGCCCTGTCGTGGATTCGAGGCGTGCTCCCTCTCTGGCTCTCCGAATCCGGGCAATCGAATGGATGAGCGCGACCACAGGGGCAACGATTCCGACAGCCCGACGATGCCCGGCATTCGTATGCCCGAGGATGCGGTCGGCGCTGCGGCACTGACACCCCCACCGCTTTCCAACGCGCCTCTCTCGGATGCTCCAACCGTTCTGCATGGCACCCCCATTCCCGGCGCAACGCAGGCGCTTCCGTATGCTCGGCAGGCTTCGCCGCCGCCCTTTTCGGGGGGCGCCATTTCGGCGTTTCAAGGCCTGCAACCGGGTGTGCTTTTTGGCGGACGCTACGAGATTCTGGGCGTCCTGGGGCAAGGTGGCATGGGGGCGGTCTACAAAGCCCGTGACCGTGAGCTGGACCGCCTGATCGCGCTGAAGGTGATTCGTCCGGAACTGGCGACGGACCCGGCGATTCTCTTGCGTTTCAAGCAAGAGCTGATTCTTTCGCGCAACATCACACACAAGAATGTGGTCCGCATTTACGACCTGGGTGAGGCGGAGGGCATACGCTTCATCAGCATGGAGTACGTCGACGGCGAAGATCTGCGTACTTTGTTGAAGCGCGCGGGAAAATTCACCCCGAAAGACGCCATCCCAATCGTAGAGCAGGTTTGCCGGGCGCTCGACTGCGCGCACTCGGAAGGCGTGATCCATCGCGATCTAAAACCGCAGAACATCATGCGCGATAAGCACGGGCGCATCGTCGTAATGGATTTTGGGCTGGCGCGTTCCTTGGGCGATTCCGGGTTGACGCAAACCGGGGCTTTAGTCGGGACGTTGGAGTATATGTCTCCCGAGCAGGCGATGGGCAGCACGCTCGACCAACGGTCCGATATTTTCAGTGTAGGGCTGATTTTTTATGAACTGTTGAGCGGGAAAGCCCCGTACGAAGCGGATACGGCGATTGCCAGTTTGATGAAGAGAACGCGGGAAGAGGCGCGTTCGGTCTCGGACGTTGAGGCGTCGGTGCCGCGCTCGTTGAGTGCGATCGTGAGCCGCTGCCTGGAGCGCGATCCGGAAAATCGCTATCACTCGGCGGTAGAACTGCTGCAGCAGCTGACGACCTGGGAAGCGAACCCCAACATCAGCGCGGAAAAGCTTTCGCAGATGATTGCCCATCCGATTGTGCGCCGATCGCGCTTCAGCGTCGACTTGCCGGGTAAGAGTTGGATGTGGATCGGCGGGGCGGTACTCGTGGTGGCGCTCGCGATCTTTGCCGGACGCAACTTGCTGAATCGTTTGGTGCCGGGCCAGGAAGCCACCGTGCAGGGAATCCCCTCGCTCAAACAGGGTAAGTATGTGGCGATCATGCCGATGAAGCTCGTCGGCGATCAAAAAGCCTTGGGCTATGTCGCGGATGGAATTGAAGAAGCTCTCGCTGCCAAGCTATTTCAGTTGAAAGAAGTGCACATCGCTTCATCCGACGCGGTGGACACAGCGAGCGCCAAAGATCTGCCTCTCGCGAAACTGGCCAAGGTGTTGGGCGTGAACCTTGTGCTGCAGGGAAGTGTGCAGGGCAATGGAGACAACTTCCGCGTCACGCTGGGCCTGGACGATGCCGCGAGTGGCAAACGGCTCTGGAGCTCTGAATTCACCGGCGCTTCTGGCGATGTGCTTACCTTGGAAGATCAGATTTACGGGAGCGTTTCCGCGGCTCTGGCATTGAAGCCCACCGATGAAGAACAAGCCCGCATCGGCGCTCACCCGACCGAGAACGTCAAGGCCTACGATCTCTACCTGCAAGGGCGAAACACGCTGCGCAACGGTCACAGCCAGGACGCCTATCAACAAGCCGTGGGGCTATTCGAGCAGGCGATTGATAAGGACGCGAATTTTGCCCTTGCCTACACAGGCCTGGCAGATTCCAGCATTCGTATGTACGGAGAGACGAAAGACAGTATTTGGGCGCAGAAGGCTACCTTGGCGGCACAGCGCGGCGAGCAACTTTCCAACAATCTCCCCGAAGTCCATCTTTCGCTGGGCAGCGTGTATGCGACGACGGGTAAAACCACGCAAGCAGTCGCCGAATTGAAAAAGGCTCTGGAGTTGGCCCCGAACTCAGACGAGGCCTATCGAAATTTGGGCGACGCCTACAACCACGATGGAAAAAGTGAGGACGCCATCGCAGCTTACCAAAAGGCCGTGGCGGCAAATCCTTACAACTCGGCCAATCATATCGCTCTGGGCAATGCCTACTTCAACCTCGGCGACAATGCCAAAGCGCTGCCCGAATTTGAGAAGGTCACCGAGATCGCGAGCGACAGCCCCTTGGGCTATGAAGGTATCGGCAACGTATATCTGAGGGCGGGTAAGTGGGGCGAGGCGATTCCGGAGTATCAGAAAGCTCTCGCGCTGGCGCCGGACGCTCCGACCTATTCGAACCTCGGCACGGCCTATTTTTGGCTGAAGAATTACGATCAAGCGACCAAGATGTACGAGAAGTCAGTGGCGATGACTCCGAACAACGAAGAGTATCAGGGCAATCTCGGGGACGCTTACCGCTGGTCCGGCTACTCCGATAAAGCTGCGGCGGCCTATGCCAAGGCAATTTCTCTGGCATTTCAGGAATTGCAGGTCAACCCCAGATCGTCGACGATCATGGGGGATCTCGGACTTCTGTACGCCAAAAAAGGTGACGCGGCGAACGCAGTGCAGTACACGAACCAGGCGCGCGCGATCAGTCCGGACGATGTGCAGTTGATGTACTCGGAAGCGCAGGTGAAGACACTGATCGGGAAACCGGAAGAAGCGCTAAAGTCGTTGCGGCTGGCGCTGGATAAGGGCTATGCCGCGCAGGAGGCCTGGAACGATCCCGAACTTCAGAAGCTCCAGGCCCTGCCGCAGTTCTCCCAGTTGGTGAATGAGTTTACAAAAAAGAGCCACTAAGCGATTAAGCCTTTGAACGGCTCAGCCACTTCTTACGGCGCGTCACGATCGCGCTCAATCCCGTCACCATCAAAGCCACAGTTCCCGGCTCGGGAGCCGTTCCAGCGTGACCCGTCATCGTAGTCCCGCCATTGGTCCAGCAGCTCTGGTTGACGCAAGCAAAGCCGATATCGAAGCTCTGGCCAGCCTGAATGCCGTTTCGCGGGTTGAGGCCATGGCGCACACCAGAAAGGAGAATTTCCACCGAACCATTCTTCTCTGTCTTGGTGGTGCAGTTCAGGAACACACTCTGCGAGCAGCTAATATCAGCTGCCGGCACGCCCGTCTCGACCAGCGTGAGCGAAGTCCAGTTCTTTCCGCTCTCATTCGTAAAGTACAAGAAACCTTTTCCGGACTTCGGAATGGTGAAAGAGAAATTGACTCCAACACCCTGGCATCCGGAAGGTCCGCAAGATTCCGGTCCGTTACCGCCGTTCACGCCATGAATAATGATCTTTGGATCTTGAATTCCATCCGCAAAGGCCATCATGGAACTGACGGCAAGCAAAACAGCCACTGCACAGATCTGAGAAATCTTCATTGAGAGTTCCTATTCGCCAAAGGAATTAGCTGGGTATTTTTGTCCCAGCTTCGGGGAGTGGAGCGAGGTTAGCCTTTTCAGTAGCGTGGGTCAAGGCGAATTGCGAACGTCCGCGGAAAAATCTTCAAAATAATGCAAAACATTGCGCACCTTGGCTGGAACTGTGCAGGTTATTGCATTTATTGAACTTATTAAGTGAAGCGCATTGCGTACGCAAAAAAAAGCCGGAGCTCGAAAAGCTCCGGCTGTCCAGTTGGTGAGTGTGCCCGGATAAAATCAAAAATCCTTTAATAACTTCGGCGCAACACTTGTTAGATTGCGCTTACCTACGATGCGAATATCCATGCAGCGGTTGTCGCGTCGGCCAAATTCGCTCGGCGAAGGCAACTCGCTTTACGCACTCCGTCGAGGACGAACAGTCAAGTCCCGCACTTGTGCCAGAATGCTCGACATCTGCATACCGTTGAGTTGCGAGAGATATGGCATTACGTCGGCGACGAACTGATCTTCCATCAATTCGCGAATCTCTTCCTGACGGTTACGTTCTCCGCCAGAGAGCAAATCGGGGACGCTGACTTCGAGCGCCCTTGCCAGTCTTTCGAGCGAAGAAAGAGTCGGCGTTGCTTTTTCGTTTTCGATTTTCGAAACGTAGGTTCTGGGCACCGACATGCGCAGCGCCAATTGCCGCTGGCTAAGACCGCTGCGCAAGCGCAACGACCGGATCGAGTGCGCCAGTTTCAGATGTCCGCGGCCGCTCGAATTGGCATTGACCGGCATCATTTCTGGCACCGGCGTCATAGCGGCCATCTGCGACTCGTCCTCGTCTAAAGAAAGACGACAACGGCGGCACAGGCTGTTGGATGTGCGGAATTGCACGAGAGAACAACGATCACACCGTACGACTTCCCGTGAGTCCACGGGGGTAAGTGTTGTGGCCATTCAGGTTTTGCGAGTGCCAGAGCGGGGCTACTCTCAAAGCCAACTAGAGCGTAATCTGCTGGATACGGCTGTAGATGTCAAGACAAAAATGCAGCCGGTGTTAAGCGTCATAGAGTTCACTCAACGCTGGCGCAGTAAAAATCGGCTGCAAACGGGAAAAATGCATGAATCACCGCGAATCGGCATGGTGTTTACTAACTGAGTTCACCCAGTCAGAAAGTCTTCGAAAGCACGCATTGGCGGTTGAGGCGTGCATGCGGGCCTATGCGCGGAAGATCGGCGCAGATGAAGAACTGTGGGGACTGGTCGGCCTCCTCCATGACTTCGACTATGAGAAATATCCCAGCGCCGAAGAGCATCCATTTAAGGGCGTTGAGATCTTGAATGAACGGGGATATTCCGAAGAAGTGCGCCGGGCCATCTTGTCGCACGCGCAATATTCGGGAGTCGCGCGGGTTACGCCGATGGAAAAAACGTTATTTGCATGCGACGAACTCGCCGGATTTATTACGGCGTGCGCTCTGGTCAAGCCCTCGAAATCCCTGGCCGAAGTGGAAGCCGCGTCGGTGAAAAAGAAGATGAAAGACAAGGCATTCGCCCGCAGTGTCCATCGCGAGGACATTGTTGAGGGAGCAGCCGATCTTGGCTTGGATCTCGAAGAGCACATCGCTTTCTGCATTCTGGCGATGCGGGCGATCGCAAGCGAGCTTGGTTTGGACGGATCGGCGGCGCGAGTGGTGGCTTCTTAGATGGCGGAGCGTTGCAGCGGCAAAATAAAACTACGCCACCCCAGATCGAGTGACGTAGTTTTTCCCATTGGCTCAGAAAAGCGCTTGGCGCTGGCTTCACCGCGGCTTCTTCTTCATTTGTGCTTTGTTCTTTGTTCCAATCAACCCAAAAATCCGCAGCTGCTTGTTGCTGGCCACGAAAACTTGACCGTTCGCGACCACAGGAACGAGGTTGGAATTGCCACCGAGATTCGGCCAGAGACCCGCGGTCGCTCTAAACAACTCCTTCATCGTGCTGGCCTTGACCAAGTCAGGATTGAACGCGAACAGCTTGAGAGCGGCCGGACTGTTGTTCACGGGACGCGACACGGCCCAAATTATCGGGTTGGCCGTGCCATTGGATGAAACCGTCGTGAAGAATCCGGGATCTTGCACTCCACCCAATGAGACGGACTCGGACGCGAATGTAAGATTCGCAGCCGGTGAAGTCTGCAACTTCCAGACGCCAACGTTCGAGCCGCCGCTACTAACGATGCGGGCGAGTCCATCGCTCGGATCAACGTAATAAGACTGGCCGCACCAGCAACCGCCCACGCCGTAAGTGCCCAGAACGTTATTTTGATTCGGAGAAAAGCCTCCGAGGGCGTCTTCGTTCATGAGATACATGTTTCCATCTTTTCCGGCCGCGACTGCGAGATGGGGCGTCGATCCCGCCTGGTCGGGCAGTATGAGCACTCCGCCGGAGCCGAAATCGGCGTCATACTGATCGAGTTGGGACTGATTGCTGGGCGTGAAAATATCCTGGACCGACGTCAACGTGGATGAGACCTTGACCACGCTCTCCTGGATGTTGGTGATGCCGTCGTAAGTGGTTCCCGAATAATCCGAGTTGCCAGTCACGAAAAGAATGTTGCCCGCGTCGTCGGCGGAAGGGCCATAACCTGACATCCAAATCGAGGAAAGAAAAAAGCTGTCGGGCGAAGTGGCCTGCTGATCGTTAAGCTGGTTAGCAGGAAAAGGGGCGAGACTTCCGGCCGTCCAGCCAAGCAGCCAGCCGCGAGACAGGTTCGCGCCTAAGTCGCAAAAGCTTCCGAAGCCGGCGTAGATGCTGCCATTCGCGAGCAAAAGCCCGGGACGCTGCCGCTGATATTTGGCATTGAAGTTGAAGGTGCTGCCATCGGACAAGGTATGTGAAGCCACCACCGTTTGCGGCGACACTTTGTCGGTCAAGCTTCCCAGATCGAGCGCATGCAGGAAATAAATCGGCAACCCTTTTGAAGTTCGCGTGTAGACCATCACATACAGCGTGTTGCTGGAAGAATCGATGACCGGGGTTGAGTTGATGCCAACGTTTGGACCGTTGTTGCCGCACCCCAGGGGATAGTAAACGGGCGGCCCGAAATTTACTTTCAACAGGACGGTCCCGGCGTGTACATCGATCGCATAGACAGAATTATTTTCGGTGGCTACATAGACCACGTCGTGCGCACCTTGAAAATTTCCTGCGGTGATCAGCACTCCTGGCACGACGAGGGGCTGAGCGTCCACCTGGTCATCGAGTTTCACTTTCTGCAATAAGCCAAACGATCCGGTCTTCACGTTGGCAGGGGACAATACCGATTCGTTCTGATTCCATCCGGTGCGGTAATTGTCGTAGTGATAGGTCGTGACGGAGGTTTGAGCGGCCGCCAGCCAGGCGACCGCGACGATGAAGAGTAGCGTCGCTGCAAGTGGCCTGGCGCAGGCGATGCGGCAACTGCTCAGACGAAATCGTGGCATATTTCGATCCTTGAATTCTAGATTTTTGTATTGACGATCGCTTACGGCAGGCTTTGGCCCGGGAGTCACTGCGATTCCGCCGAAACTTGCGGAACGCCGCGGGAAGACCGCCGGGGTTGGCCGCGCCTCGGGGGAGGAAGCACGATTGCGCCGAGTTTAGTGCATCCAGAGGAAGACTGTAAACATGCAATTCACAGGTCAATTAAGTGCAAAACGACCGCAGTAAAATGCGTCTGTGACACTCGATTCAAGACAGCGATTCGAGAGGGGCAATGTCAGCGCAGGACTGCGGCGATGTTCCCCGAAGCGATCATTTCTGCGATGCGCACAAAATCCTGATACATTACCCTGTCTTTATCCATCGGCGCGGATGCGGTGCGGATGGCGGCATGCGCCTGCTGCAAGGCTTTGGAGGTTTTGAGTGGCGCGAGAAAGTCGATCGCCTGGGCGGCAGCCATGGCCTCGATCGCGAGAACATTTCGAGTGTTCTCGACCACTCTTTTCAGTTTGTTCGCCGCGGTCATACCCATGGAAACGAAGTCTTCCTTGTTTCCCGAGGTCGTAATCGAATCGACGGACGCGGGATGAGCCAACACTTTATTTTCACTGACGAGTGCGGCGGCCGTTACCTGCGGCATCATGAATCCCGAATTCATGCCTGCGCCGGGCGCAAGAAATGGCGGCAAGCCTTCGCTGAGAGCAGGATTCACCATGCGCTCCAGACGGCGCTCGCTAATGCCCGCCAACGCACACAAGGCGATCGCCAGGAAATCGAGCGCGAAAGCCAGAGGCTCGCCATGAAAGTTTCCGCCGGAGAGCACGTCGCCTTCGCCATCCGCTAACTTTGGGTTCTTCACGAAAACTAAGGGATTGTCGACCGCGGAGTTCGTCTCAGTCTCAAACACGGCGCGGCAATGAGCGAGCGTGTCGCGGACCGCTCCATGCACCTGGGGAATACAGCGCAAGGAGTAGGCATCCTGCACACGGCCGCAATTGCGATGCGATTCACGCAATTCACTCTGCGCCAGCAATCGACGCACGTTGGCAGCGCTAGTGATTTGTCCAGCATGCGGCCGCGCATTTTGAATGCGTTCATCAAAGGCAACGTCGGTTCCCTTGAGCGCGTCGCACGCCATCGCTCCGATCACGTCGGCAGTGTCGACTAATGTCTCGGCGGCGAGAAGCATCAGGGTGCCGATCGCCAGCATCGCTTGCGTGCCATTGATCAGCGATACGGCCTCTTTCGCCTCGAGGACAAGCGGTTTAATCTGGGCGCGTTTCAGCGCCTCGGCACTCGGAATGCGGGCGCCTTTATGGTCGAAGCATTCGCCTTCGCCGACCAGAGCCAGCGCCAGGTGCGCCAGAGGAGCTAGATCGCCGCTTGCGCCAACGCTTCCCTGCGATGGGACCATCGGAGTCACCCCGCGATTTAGCATCTCGCAGATGGTGTCGATGGTGATGGAGCGTACCCCAGAATTCCCTCTGGCGAGCGAGTTGGCGCGGAGAAGCATCATCGCGCGCGTGTCAGCAATCGCCAGCGGCTCGCCCACGCCAACTGCGTGCGAGCGTATGAGATTGATCTGCAATTCGCGCACTTGATCGCCGACAATGTGGACATCGCTCAGTTTGCCGACACCAGTGGTGATGGCGTAGGAGATTTTGTTATTGGCAACAAGCGTATCGACGACAGCACGAGCGCGGTTCACGGCTTCGCGCGCGTCGGGAGCGAGCAACACCGACCGTTTTTCGACGGCGGCTTCGCCCACCGCCTCCAGAGTCAAGTCGTTTCCGTTAATATGCAAAGCTTGCAAAAGGGCTTCCTGATTAATTTTTCAATCTCTCGCTGTTAACTTATCCAGCGCGCTACGAAACGCTTGCATGTATTTATGGGGCAAGACGCGAGGCTTCATTTTCGAACTGGCAACAATATGGGTAGTCTCGCCCTCGGCCAACAACTCGCCCGTTTTGTCCGCTCGAAGCTCGTATCCGAAATGGATTATCTTGGGTCGAACATTTCTTAAAAATGTGCGCACGATGACCTCATCATCATAGTGCACAGGGGCCCTGTAGCGGCAGCGGGCATCGACAACCGCAATGTAGCAATCGTCCTCGCGCTCCATATCTTTATAGCTGAAGCCGAGCTGGCGAAGAAATTCCACGCGTCCGACTTCGAACCAGATGAAATGATTGGCGTGGTAAACGACACCCATCTGATCGGTTTCGGCGTACCGTACGCGGATACGAGTTTCATTGACTGTTACCTTCTGATCCGAAGAACCAGTCATCGGCCCGTCCACTTGGGCTTGCGCTTTTCGAGGAAAGCTTCGATGCCCTCGCGAAAGTCAGCGCTCTCGCGGATTCCGGCGTTCTCGCGGATGGCGGCTTCAATTTGCGAATCGAGATCGGCGCGGGCGTGGTCGGTCAAGAGGCGCTTCGTGTAAAAGAGCGAGAGCGGGCTGTTCTCTGCGAGTTGCAGAGCCAACTCGCGAGCGCGGTCCAGCAAATTTTCGGGCGGAACGATTTCGTTGATCAAACCAAGTTTGAGAGCTTCAGCAGCGTCGAAAATGCGGCCTGTGAGCAAGAGGTCTCGGGCTATTTTTTCTCCGACCTGGCGAAGCAGGAAAGTCGAGACGATCGCGGGCACAAATCCAACGCGAACTTCGGTATAGCCGAACTTGGCTTCGGGCACAGCGAGCGTGAAATCGCAGAGGAAAGCGAGGCCCGTGCCTCCAGCGATCGCAGCTCCATTGACTGCAGCGATGGTTGGCTTTGGAAATTCGTAGAGCGAGCGGAACAGACCCACCATGGTCCGTGAGTCTTCGAGATTCTGAGCGGGAGTTCGTCCGATCAGGGATTTCAGATTATCGAGATCCATTCCCGAGCAAAAGGCCTTCCCCGCCCCGGTCAGGATCAGAATGCGGGCGGATGATTGGTTGACCTCGTCGAGCGCGTGCAGAAGATCGTCAATCAGTTCGTAGCTGACGGCATTGCGCTTGTCGGGACGGTTCAGCGTTAGGGTCGCGATGTCGTGGTCGAGGGCGAGTTGGAGGGATTTGTAGTTCATCGGTTCTCGGTGATCAATTTTCGGAGATCAGTCGGCGGCCGTTGCATCCCTATACCGCACGCCGATCTCTGCGCTTGCACGTACAAGAGCGTCGAGAGATTTCAGCGCGGGCAATTCAGCGCCGCGGCTGCGCAGGACTTCGATCACTGTTTCCGTTGCAATGTTTCCGACCAGAGCATCCTGGGCAAACGGACACCCGCCTAAACCTCCGATCGCAGAATCGAAACGGCGGCATCCCGCATCGTAGGCTGCGATGATTTTGACGGCAGCGTCGTTGGGGCGGCTATGCAGATGAACTCCGATTTCGAGATAGCCATATTCGGACAGAACAGCCCCGACAACATCTTTAATTTTTTCGGGCGACGCCACACCAACGGTATCCGCTAGCGAAATCGTACGAATCTCTTGCAACTCAAGCAAGCCGACGGCAGCGACAACTTCGTCGACGGTCCAATCGTCCCCGTAGGGATTGCCGAATGCCATCGAGATATAGACGACCGTGCTCAGTCCGGCTTCGTCGGCTTTCTTTTCGATCTTTTCCAGTTCTTCGATGGCATCTTCTAACGATTGGCGTTGATTGTTCTGCAGAAAGGTCGGAGAAATGGAATACGGAAATCCCAAAGTGCGCACGGCGTTGGTGGCGATAGCGCGCTGTGCTCCTTTTTCGTTGACCACGATCCCGATTATCCCCACGTCGTCCGGCGCTTTGAGTTCTTTCAGAACCTCCTCGGAGTCTGCCATCTGTGGCACAGCGTTGGCTGAAACAAAGCTGACGGCATCGATGTGCTTGAAACCCGCGGAGATCAGGGCTTGGAGATAGTTCGTCTTGAGATCGGCAGGGATCTGGCCTTTGAGGCCTTGCCAGGCATCACGGGGACATTCGATTAGTTTGACGGTAGGTTGGATCACGTTTGCAGCACTCCCACCTTGAACTCCGGCACCTCGGGGTTCAGCGCAGCCGCTTCTAATGCCTGCGTGATCGCCTGTCGCGTCTCCATGGGGTCGATAATTTTGTCGATCCACAGGCGGGCTGCGCCGTAGCGTGGGTCAGTCTGTTCGTCATAGGTTTTCTTGGTTGAATCCAGAAGCTCTTTTCTTTCTTCGTCGCTCAGTTTCTTGCCGCTGCGTTCCAGTTGCTTGACTTTAATTTCGACCAGCGTACCGGCGGCGGCGTCTCCACTCATGACTGCATATTTTGCGGTTGGCCACGCAAAAACGAAACGGGGATCGAAGGCCTTGCCGCACATGGCGTAGTGTCCGGCGCCGAAAGAGCCTCCAACAATGATGGCGATTTTCGGGACGACGGAATTCGAAACGGCATTCACCATTTTTGCCCCGGCTTTGATGATGCCCGACCACTCGGCGTCGCGTCCAACCATGAAGCCGTTAACATCGTGGAAAAAAATAAGCGGGATGAGGCTCTGGTTGCAATCCATAATGAAGCGAGCGGCTTTTTCGGCTGACTCGGTGTAAATCACTCCTCCAAATTCGACACGCTTGTGACCTTCGTGATCGGTCTGCGTAGCGTGGAGTTTCTGATTGGCGACGATGCCGACGGCGAAGCCTCCAATGCGGGCGTAGCCGCAGATCAGCGTTTTACCGTACTCTGGCTTGTATTCGTCGAAACGGCTTTCATCGACAATACGCGCGATGATTTCTTTCATGTCATATGGGCGCGCGGACGATGCGTCATAGGCACCGTAGATTTCTTCGGCTGGCATGGCAGGATCGACAGGCTTCCTGCGATCCCATAGCGATTGGCGACGGTATCCCCATTTATCGATGAGAGAACGAATGCGGTTCAGGCAGGCCTCGTCGGTTGGCTCGCGAAAGTCGACCGTGCCACTGATGGTGGAATGCATCGCAGCTCCTCCTAATTCTTCGGCCGAAACTTTCTGTCCTATGGCGGCCTGCACGAGCGCGGGACCTGCAAGAAACAGGCCGCTTCCGTCGGTCATCAGGACGTGATCGCACATCACGGGAAGGTAGCCTCCGCCGGCAACGCACATGCCCATGATGGCCGCAATCTGCGGAATCCCCTTGGCCGACATGACGGCGTTGTTGCGGAAGACGCGGCCGAAATCGTCGGTGTCGGGAAAGACGTCTTCCTGCAAAGGCAAAAAAACTCCCGCAGAATCGACTAGATAGACGGTAGGAATTCGATTTTCGATGGCGATGTTTTGCGCACGAATCACTTTCTTCGAGGTCATCGGAAAGAAAGCGCCGGCTTTCACCGTGGCATCGTTCACGATGAGCATGACCATGCGGGTGTGAATGCGGGCCAGCCCCGTAATGACACCGGCGGCGGGAGCGCCACCCCATTCCTCATACATTTTGTGCGCAGCGTAGAGACCGAGTTCGAAGAACGATCCCGGATCGACGAGAAGTTTAATGCGTTCCCGGGCGGTCAGGCGCGACTTGGCATGCTGGCTTTCGATGGCCTTCGGGCCACCACCCTCGCATATTTTTTCTTCCTCGTTACGGACCTGTGCAACGATTTCCGCGAGAGCGCGCATGTTCGATTCAAAGCGAAGCGAACTGGGGTCGAGCTTGGTAGGCAAGACGTTGTTGATCAAGATGGCGGTCGACTCGTTGCGTTCGCGCATGAGGGCTGGATTCCAGACTCGCAGTGAAAGTACTTACTATACCAGCGCCGAGATGGATGCCGCGGCTTGGAGTGAGCGTATCGCTTCTTCAACTGGACGTTCGACAACAGCTTCCACCAGTCCGATCTCAAGAGCTCGCGCGGCTGAGATTTTTTCTGCTGCAATGAAGAGTTCCAGAGCTCGAGCTCTCCCGATCAACCGCGGCAAGCGTTGCGTCCCACCCCATCCCGTCATCAGGCCAAGAGCCGCGCCGCGATGTCCGAAGATGGAGATAGCACAAGAAATTCTACGGTGACACGCGAGCGCGAGATCGAGGCCTCCGCCCATGCAATGGCCTTCGACGGCGGCGATTACGGGCGCGCGATACGTTTCGATTGTGCGCATGAGCCGTTGCCCGATGGCGGAAAATTCGTAGGCCTCCGGGCCGGTCAGCGCATTGATTTCGTTTAGGTCGGCCCCTACGGAGAAGAATTGGGAATTGCCCGCGAGGATCAGGGGACGGAGTTGATTCTGACGTTTCATTTGCTCAATAGCAGCGGTCAGCGCTTGCACACAAGCGCGGGTCAGGCGATTCGTCTTGTCGTGCGAAATGAGCCGGATGACGTCCGCCGGGCCGGCGGATTCGGTTTGGAAGAACGGTGAGAGCACGCGACCATGATGCGCCATCCGGCGTGATAAATGCCATGCTCTCCGGGAGCGCAGCAACAAAAAGCGGATCCTTCGCTTTCCCCGGAATGACAAATTTCAAAACGACGAAAGAACTTAAAATGAAACTTTCAGGCAAGCGACTCAGGCGACGGGCGCGCCTTGCGGCTTCACGTGCTCGCGGATGAATTTGACGATGTTGTCCATGGGAGTGCCGGGCTGGAAGATGCCGGCGACGCCGATTTTCTTGAGGCCTTCGACATCCTGATCGGGGATAATGCCGCCGACGAGAACCAACACGTCATCCATTTTGTTTTGCTTGAGCAGGTCCATCACGCGCGGGACGATCGCGTTGTGCGCTCCCGAGAGAATTGAAAGTCCGATGACTTGTACATCTTCTTGCAAGGATGCGCTGACGATCATCTCCGGCGTTTGGCGCAGGCCCGTATAAATAACTTCCATTCCGGCATCGCGGAGAGCACGGGCAATTACCTTAGCTCCACGGTCGTGACCGTCTAGGCCAGGCTTGGCCACCAGAACACGGATCTTAGCGACAGTCTCCACGTAGATCATTTAACCACAGAGCGCAACGCACTGGGGCCGGGTAAGAGTCGGGTTTGGGCGAGTCAGCCGTCCCGGCAAGACTACGGCTTCACTCCCAACTGCCAGAACAAGAAGGAGTACATATCGGTGCTCTCTTCGATCTGCTTCGCAACCGGCTTGCCTTGGCCGTGTCCGGCTTTGACGTCGATGCGCAGAAGGATCGGCCGCTCGCGGCTGGCGCCATTCTTCGCATCCGCCTGCATGAGCGCCGTCATTTTCTTGGCATGCATGGGATCGACTCTGGTATCGGTATCTCCCGTCATAAAGAGGATCGAGGGATACTCCTGGCCGGACTTCACGTGCTGATAAGGCGAGTAGGCATAAAGCCACTCAAACTGCTGGGGATCGTCGGACGAACCGTACTCGGGAATCCAAAGTTTTGCGATCTGGAAGTTCTGGTAGCGCAACATGTCGAGCAACGGAACCTGGCAGACGACTGCGCGGAAGAGATCGGGGCGCTGTGTGATCATCGCACCCATGAGCAGTCCTCCATTAGACCCGCCTTGAATCGCGAGGTGGTCTTTATCGGTATATTTTTGCGCAATCAGATATTCGCCCGCGGCAATGAAGTCGTCAAAAACGTTCTGCTTCTTGTCGAGCATGCCGGCGCGGTGCCAGTCTTCTCCAAATTCCGCGCCGCCGCGCAGGTTGGCGACGGCGTAGATGCCGCCATGTTCCATCCAGAGATACATCCTCGGGTTAAAGCCAGGTGTGAGAGAAATGTTGAAGCCGCCATAGCCCGTAAGCAGCGTAGGATTTTTCCCGTTCTTTTGGGTTCCCTTCTTACTCACGACAAACATCGGCACCTTGGTGCCGTCTTTCGACGTGTACCAAACCTGCTGCACATCGTAAGCGTCCGGATCGATCGAGGGAGCATCCACCTTGGCCCAGAGATCGCTCTTCATGTCTGCGAGCGGAACGCGATAGATCGCAGGGGGAACCGTGAAAGATTGGAATCCGAAGAAAATCTCATTGCGATCGTAGCGACCGGAGGTGCCGAAAACTGTGCCGATAGCAGGCAGCGAAATGTCGGAAAGTTTCTTGCCCTCCAGAGAAAAGATCTTCAGTTCAGAAGTTGCATTGTGCTCGTACTGCACCAGCAACTTTCCTCCCGTAACGCTTGCGCCCTGCAAGACTCCGTCGGTTTGCGGGATGATCTCCTTCCAGTTCTCACGCTTCGCTTTGGCCGCGTCGGCGACAAAGACGCGATAGTGCGGAGCGTCTTCATTGGTGGTGATGTAAAGCTTGCCCGCAAAAAAGTCTCCGCCATAAAGAAAATTCTTGCCCGTCGTGATTTCGATTGGGGCATCATTCGACTGCAGGTCTTTCAGATACATTTCCGTCTTCGTCCAGCCCTCGCTGACGTCAATCAGCAACCAGCGGTTGTCTTCGGAAAGCGTGACTTGCGGGATATCCTGCGGATTCCGTCCTTCTCCAAAAATCACAGGGTCTTTCGCGGGGTCCGTCCCCAACTTGTGATAGAACACTTTGACGTGATAGACCTCTTCCCCGTCCGGCACTTCGCCCTTCTTCGGATGGCGCGTGTAGTAGAACGCAGAGCTGTCTTTCATCCAGGCGATGCTGGCAAAGCGTGTGCGGTCGATCGTATCGGGTAGAACTTCGCCGGTCGCGGATTCGACAATGCGGAGCGTGCTCTCTTCCGATCCGCTCGGAGAGGTTCCGTACGCGACATACTTTCCGTCTTCCGAGGCGAACCACCAGTCGAGAGCGACCGTGCCGTCGCTGGACATTTTGTTGACATCGACCAGCACTCGATCTTTGCCGTTAAAGGCCTCGCGTACATAGAGGAGCGGCTGGTTCTGATTGCCTTCCCGGCGCGTGTGGAAGTAAAAGTTGCCGCCGAACTGCGGAACGCCAACCGTCCCAATCTCGAGCAACTCAGAAAGTCGTGCCTTGATGCGATCGCGACCCGGCAATGGATCAAGAATCGACCGGGTGTAGTTGAGTTCCTGCTCGACGTAAAGCTTCGTTTCAGGGTCGTTCGCATTTTCCAGATAGCGATAGCGATCGACAATTTTGTGTCCCTGCACGGTTTCCTCAACCGGAATCACCTTCGCTTTAGGCGGGCCGGCGAGACCGGACGACGGAATGGAATCGCTAGACTTGGAGTCCTCGGCAAAAACCATGGCGGCCATGCAAACCAGAACGACGAAGAGAGCGGCTAGCAAACGCAAACCTCCAAACATAAACACCTCAAAATGTGGACGGGACGCAAAACATAAGGTTAGCAGAACCCTCTACCGCCCCGCCGATCCCGCTCAGTTGGCGTGAGCCAAGACGAAAATGTGAGAACCCCAGGAGACAGAACCTGAAAGGCGGCCGATCGCCCAATCTATTCGTTGCGAAGCCAGCAGTTGTCGAGCCACCACCGGCCAGCGAGAGAATTTCCAATCGGCAGCGGGCTCTGATATGATTTCCTTGACAAATCAACACGCACCCAGCGTGTCCCACTCCTCAGTAGCTCAATGGCAGAGCATCCGGCTGTTAACCGGAGGGTTGTAGGTTCGAGTCCTACCTGAGGAGCCATTCTTTCAATGGCTTAGCAAGCTTGCAATCACTAGCGCAATCAGTTAAGCCGGTCGGCTCAGTGCCAGCCCAACAACCTTCGAGTGCGCCTGTCCCATCTCATCGGTCACCACGTCGCCATAAATGTTCATCGTCGTTCTGATGTCGCTGTGTCTCATCAGCTTCTGTTGAACAGCGATTGGCGTTCCGACGGCATCCAGCCAACTGCGGTAGGTGTGCCGAAAGGCGTGAGTACCGAGATGGCCGATTCCTGCCACCTTGGATGCCCGCTCAAGTTCGCGCCAAAACCCCGTATACGAATAAGGTAGACGGCCCAGTTTCACAGGACTGGCAAAGATCCAATCCTCTTCGGCTGAGAACTTCGTGGTCTGCTTCCAGACCCTCAGTAGCTCCAGCAGTTCCTTATCTACTGCCAGGAACTTGCGCGATGAATCGGTTTTCACATCATCCACAATTTGCTTCACGATGCCCCGCTCAACGTTCAACTTGGCACCGAGCCAGTCCACGTCGCGCCACTTCAAAGCAAGTAGCTCCGAAACTCGCAATCCCAAACAGACCGACACCAGAGCCATGGTATTGAACGGTGTCTTCAGGAATGCAGTGAGTCTTTGGAACTGCTCCAAAGTGAGGCTGCGCGGTTTGCGAATGCGTCTTGTAGCACCTTTCACAACTACAAGGTCGATGGGGTTTCGTGCAACTTCCAGAATGCCGCACCACATCGCAAACTCCATCAAGGCTCGAAGAAGGTTGCGAACGTGAGACCTGCTCTTGGGAGACAGATCAAGCTGGCGAAGCCAGAGTTCAACAGGTCTGGGTTGTACGTCAGCGATCGACTTGTCGCCCCAGTGAGGCAAGATATGGTTCTGCAGCCATGACCGATACACGCGAGAGGTCTCGGAACGCGAGGGCATTCTTTCGGATTGGTAGCGTTGAGCCAACTCTTTCACCGTCTGCGTGTGGCTAATTGGTTTGTTGACAACCGTCTGACGAAACGACTCTGCTGCTTGCCATGCGGCTGCCTTCGTAGGAAAGTCGCGCAGCGAACCGATCAACCTGGTTCGACGGACTCCGTTTTCGCAGAATAGGTAATTCCAAACCCTGCGACGTTTATCGCAAACAACAGATCCCTGCTTATGCCGTGCTCGTTTCATATGCTCCTTTCGTTTGCGAGCACGGACGGCTGGGCCGAGCTTACCACAGGTTTCTTCTGGGTCACCAAGGCTTCTAAGTCTGCGTGCAGGAAACGCC
>CAWIAJ010000006.1:0-10356 GCA_963834085.1 uncultured Acidobacteriaceae bacterium
ACTTAGCTCGTCGTCCCACCTGGTTCTGGCTCCAATTGGCTCCAAAATCCTTTTCAACTAGCTAATTAATCATCCGCGATTGCGACGGCATGGAAATGCTACCCGTGTCTGACGCAATCGGCTTTGACGTGCGGGCTTCGACCATCGCCGACATCTTCGCCAGGGCGCGCCGCTGTGACTCCGGCACGAACTGTGCGTAGATATCCATCGTGGTCGAGATGCTCGAGTGCCGCATCTGGCCTTGAACGTCTTTGGGGTTAGCGCCTGCCTCGACCATCCAGGTCGCATGCGACGTGCGCAAGCAACGCCAGTTGACCCAGGGCAGACCGAGTTTGCGCGCGGCCGGCTTGATGTGCCGCGACAGAATGTTGTTGTCGCGCATGGGCACGCCCGTCTTAACGGACTGGAACACGAGATCCTCCGGCCGATCAGACTTCACCACCTTGTAATGCCTGACCGCGAGTCCGGCTTTGACGTCAACCGTGAACTGCTTGAGACGGTGGACCTAACGCAAATGAATGCGCACTTCGAATTCATGGCCACGAATGGCGCATGCCGCCTGGAGCCTCTCCTGAATCTGTTGAACGCGGCCTTTGTCCTTGACGTCTTCCAGCGCGCTTACGATCACCATCGTTACCACTTACTACGCAGACTCTGCGGGCCAAGGTTTTGTCCCTAGCCGGATTCTCCCGACTTTCTCCGCGAGTGCGAATCGGCCCATGTATGGCTGGGTTGATACCTACCTGGGCCGCGGCATTGTTGGCGGGAGTCTGATCAACATTGAAGCAGAGGGCGCGGCATTTGGCGACATAGCTCTGCGTGTTGTGCGTGGGGAAAAGCCCGGAACGATTCCGGAGGTGAGAGCGGACTTTCGTAAGAACGCGGTCGACTGGAAGGAACTGAAGCGCTGGGGTATCGGCATGGATAAGGTTCCACCGGGCAGCACCGTAATCAATCAGAAACACACGGCCTTGGAGCTTTACAAATGGCAGATTGTCGCAATCGTTGTTGTCATTCTTGTTTTGGCCGGGCTTGTTGTCAATCTGATTCGATTGGCGATTGCTCAAAGGCGCCACGTCAGGCAGCTAGCCTACCGGGGCCAACAGGAGAAACTCATTGCTGACCTCGCTGCCGCGTTTATCAATCTGCCCGAAGAAAACTTCACTGCAGAAATCGAGAGGTCGTTCCAACGCGTGCTGGAATTCTTCGACCTGGACCGGATCAGCCTGTTTGACTTTTCCGGCCAAACACTCGGTCTTCGCCTATTGTGTGCTCGAACTTCGACGGGCATCAATCAGCCACCGGCGGTTGTCGACGTGCCGCGGTCGGCATCGCAACTATTTCAAGGTACGCCAGTTGTGGTTTCCCGTCTTAGCCAATTGCCCGACGAAGTGGGCCCATTAAGAGAAGTTCTGGGCAACAATGGCGTCCTGTCCCTCGCAGCGTTCCCTCTCCGGCACGATGGAAAGGCGTTCGCAACTCTGACTTTTTCGACTGTGCGGAACGAACGAGAATGGAATCCCGACGTTGTCCAGGCTATGAGCACGATCGCCGACATTGTTGGTAGCGCGCTGAAGAGGAAGAACGCAGAAGAGGCGGTGCGCGACAGTCAACATCGGCTGACTGGAATTGTCGAATCGGCAATGGACGCGATCATCGCCGTGGACGACCAGCAGCGCATCGTAGTATTCAACGCCACGGCAGAGAGGATCTTCGGACGTCCCATGGATGAAGCATTGGGACTGCCTCTCGAACGTCTTATTCCGCAGCGCTTCCGTGACCAGCATCATGCACACGTGTCCCGGTTTGCCGAGACCGGAGTCACGAATCGTGCGATGGGCGCGCAGGGCGTGCTGTATGCTTTGCGGTCAAACGGTGAGGAATTCCCGATTGAAGCCTCTATTTCTCAAGTCAAAAAAGAAGGGGGCAAGCTGTTTACCGTCATCATCCGGGACATCACAGAGCGCGCCAAGGCAGTGCATGCCCTGGAGAAGAGTCACCAGCTAAACACCTCGATCTTGGAATCCCTTAGAAATCATGTGGCCGTGCTCGACTCCGATGGAACAATTGTGGCGGCGACCAAGCAGGCGCCGGAATTCGCCGCGGCAAGTGGGATAAACCTGCTCGACCTTCACGTTGGTGCAAACTACTTCGACCTGTGCCGGGCTGCCGTCGAAGCGGGCGATAGTGATGTGGCAGCCGCACTGGCGGGAGTTCACTCGATATGCGATGGAAAGCGTGATTGTTTTGAATTGGAGTATGACTACCGAGTTGGAGTTGACGAGCGCTGGTTCTTGATGTCGGTGACTCCTCTAAAGGCGTCGGACAGAGGGGTCGTGATCTCCCATCAGGACATCACAGAATGGAAGCGGCACGAGCAGGCTATCCGGGACCTGAGTGGACGCTTGATTACCGCCCAGGAACTGGAGCGGTCGCGTATCGCTCGGGAGCTGCACGATGACATCAATCAGCAAGTTGCCATGCTCGCAATTGAGCTGCAGCAGTTGGAAAGTTTTCTTCCCGAGAGTTCTCCCGAGGGCCGCGAAAGGGTGCAAGCACTGTGGAAGAAAACCCACGGACTATCGAAAGAGATTCAGCATCTCTCTCACCAACTCCACTCCGCCAAATTGGAGCATCTCGGCATTACGGCTGCCCTGCGCGGTCTGTGCGAAGAATTCTCAGCGCAGCATAAGATCAGGACTGATTTTCAGTTCCGGGAAGTGCCGCCAGAACTGGACTCCGATATTTCATTGAGTCTGTTTCGTGTTGCTCAAGAGAGCCTGCATAATGCCGCAAAACACAGTAGTGCTAAGCAGGTTCGAATGGAACTAGTTGGGTCTGGAGGCCAAATAGTCTTGCGGGTGTCGGATGATGGAATTGGATTTGATCCCGCTGCCCACCGGGACCACTATGGGCTCGGACTGATCAGCATGAACGAGCGGGTTCGCCTCGTAGGCGGTACGCTGGCGTTATCCTCGGTGCTCTCGCTGGGGACAAAAGTCGAGGCTACAATTCCGCTCTCGCCAATAGCCACCGATATAAATCGCTCTTCTGGCGCCCGACGCAAGATCGGATGAGCTCGCTTACCTGATACGCACAAACGGATTTCCCGACAGGACAGATTCGACCGCGGCCAACAGGTCGGTCTGGGCACGCGTTTTCACAACATAACCCAGCGCGCCCAAGTGACCTGACCGGCGGAATTTGTACCAGGTGGAATGAGAGAGAATCCACTTGGAGGAAAAGCGGGTCATGCCCATCCAGAGGTACAAACCAGAGCAAATCGTGACGATGCTGCGGCAGATTGAAGTTGGCATCGCAAACGGAAAAACCACTCCACAAGCTTGCAAGGAAGCCAACATCACGGTGCAGACGTTCTACCGCTGGCGGAAGGAGTACGGCGGTCTGAAGATGGACCAGGCCAAGCGGCTGAAAGAACTGGAAAAAGAAAACGGCAAGCTGAAGCGGCTGGTGGCGGAACTGGCGCTCGACAAACAGATCCTGAAGGATATTGCGGAGGGAAACTTCTAAGCCCGGAGCGACGTCGGTGCGCCGTGGAGCATGCCCGCGAGGAGTACGCAGTGAGTGAGCGGCGGGCGTGCCGAGTGGTGCGGCAGTGGCGTGGGACACAGCGCTACTTGCCGTTGCGGCGCGCGGACGAAGATCAGCTGACGCAAGCGATCCTGGCCCTAGCGGCGAAGTATGGGCGCTACGGCTACCGGCGCATCACGGTGTTGTTGCGCGATGCCGGGTGGCAGGTGGGGAAGGATCGAGTACAGCGGATCTGGCGACGTGAAGGGCTGAAAGTACCGCAGAAACAGCGGGCGCGAGGGCGGTTATGGCTGGGCGATGGTTCGTGTGTGCGCTTGCGACCGGAGCGAGCGAATCACGTGTGGAGCTACGATTTTGTGAAGGCGATGACGCACGATGGGCGAGCGCTGCGCATCCTGGTGGTGATCGACGAATATACGCGGGAGTGTTTGGCGTTGCGGGTGGCGCGACGCTTGGGGAGTTTGCAGGTGATCGAAAACTTGGCGGATGTGATGCTGGTGCGCGGGATTCCGGAGCACATTCGTTCGGACAATGGGCCGGAGTTCATTGCCGAGGAGTTGCGGAAGTGGCTCGCAAAGCTAGGCACGAAGACGTTGTACATCGAGCCGGGGAGTCCGTGGGAGAACGGATACTGCGAAAGTTTCAATGGCAAGCTGAGAGATGAGTTTTTGAACGGCGAGATTTTTTACTCGTTGAAAGAGGCACAGATTCTGACGGAGCGATGGCGGGTGGAATACAACACGGAGCGGCCGCACTCGGCGCTGGGCTACAGGCCGCCAGCACCGCAAGCCATCCTTCCAAAACCGGGGCATGGGAATGTGGAAAACAAAACCCGTTTTCCACATTCCCACACCCCCGACGGCGACTACGGATTTTTGTCCAACAAAGCGTTACACTAACATTCCACTTGGTACAAAAAACCGGTCAGGTCACAAGCTGCGAGCCTCTTCCACGACATCATCGGAAGAATCCTGACTCAAGAAGATGATTTTGGACGCCGGGGAGAGTTCGCGAATTCGCCGCGCTGCTTCGATTCCATTTAAAGAAGGGAGACCGATGTCGAGCAGTATCAGATCCGGTTTCAGTTCTTCCGCTTTCTGAACCGCTTCCAATCCATCGGAAACTTCGCAGATAACCTCCAGACTAGGCTCAGTCCCGAGCTTCGAGCAGACGAATTGTCGGTAAGGGAGATTATCCTCAACGACGAGAACACGTACTGGTGACACGCCTGAGCCGGCCTTTCTCAGTCGAGCGGCCGGATGTTGTATGTCCGGGGAAGCGACCGAACTTCTTATCACATCTGATGATTGGTTCCTTTGGAAGGGTTGTCAACCTCCAAATGGACGGTGTTGTTATGTGCAACACACTTCGCTGGTTTCAACGTGGATCCTTAGCGCAATTCGACTCCGCACCTACAGTGCTTCATCTTTCTGCATCTTCGTCACGACAAGGTTAACCAGCCCTTTGATCGCTTTGTGCACGTTGGAGGGATTGAATGTGTCGGTGGTTCCTGTCCAAACAAGCTGTCCATCAGGTGCGCCATCGACGTAATAAAGATTGGTTTCGACGCGCACCTTTTTTTCCTTTTGCAAGTAGCCGGGCGAGTAGACCACCGGATACAACGCTCCGTAGTATCCGTAGAAGGTGTTGTAGTAAGGAAAAGGCGCGACGAACGCTGTACCCGGAACGTAGGTCACCGTGTTGTCAACCTTGATCAGGCGCGAAACCACTACCGCCTCGATCCGGTTCGCCCGGATCTGTTCTTTCAGGTAATTGAGGTCGAGCTGCGTTCCCGCAGGCCGCAGCAGAATGGTGTTCCCCGGAACCGCCTCGTATCCTTTGGTTGAAAGCTCCGCCGCAAGTGCGTCCTCAAAATCGGCACGCACCTCCGTCTTGTTGCTAAGGCCCAGTGCCAGCACCCGATGGAATTTCTTGGCGGGAGAGTACGCTGGATTCTTCCAGCTCATGATCAACTTACTCGATTTGCCGAACAGCAGGGTAGCTGCAGCCAGAACGATAACGATTCCCAGAACTTTGCGGTTGAGCGACTTTTGCAAGTGTCTCTCCAAGTATTGAAAATACTATTCTCAAGTTGCAAAGGGTAGATCCACAAGGGCTCCTCGAAGCGGTGCGTCGACACCCGATGCCTTCGTTAAGTCTCCGTTCCATCACCTTACAGCTTAAGAATTCGTGGAAGCGGGGCGGGGCATGCCAAGTCCTTGCCGGTCCTGCTGCGAGGCCTCTATTCTCTCCTCACCATCGGGAAACGAACGTTCGATTGTCACTTTCAACCGCGCGACCCAACGTCTGAGCGAGGGGCGGCGTGCTTCCGAGACGGAGGGGATCAAATCATTCACCAGTGCGTTCATGCGCCGCATGACCTGGACGCTGGTGGCGCCGCAGAAGCAAATCTCGTCAAACGAGAGCTGGAGGAGATCGTCCCAGGCGGGAAATGGAATCACGACTCTCAATTTTCCATCGCTATCGCGAAACTCGCCAATTTCCAGCTGACGTTGGCCCAGACGGAGCAGCAGGTCTTCGATCTGGTCTAGTGCCTGAACCGCCGTTGTCGGATCATTGATCGCAGGCGACAAGGCCCTGATTGCAATGTCCACCAGCAGTCGGATTGCGTACTTGGGGTCTTGTTCGAACGTACGTTCCGTGCCTAATTCAATTCCGTTCTTTAACTCGCGCTCATCAATCGGTTGCGCAGCACCAAAAACGTATAACAGAGGCATATGTTCCACGGCCGTGTCGCCCACGGCGACAAGCATTTCGATGACTCCTCCGGACGCCTTGGCCTGATTCACTAAAACAGGTACATCAACCGCTTGAATTGAACTGGGCCGCCCGAGATGCACAAGGGTCTGCGTGCGGGGCAATGCTCGATAATCCTCGGATCTTGTAGCCGCAGCCGGGGATTCCAAGGGCGGGTACAATTTCGTTATCACCCTCCGCCCCTGATCGCCAGTGAAAATCAACATGCGGTTCACCTGAAGCAGGCCGATCCGCTGGATCAGACCGATGAACATACCCATGCTCACGACCAATAGAGCGACCACCACCCAAACACTGAGAAAGGGAACTTTCCCCGAACCGCTCCGGTCGACTCCCGTGAGTGCCGCGATCGCATAGAGAAAGGTGGCAGTAAATATTCCAAGAGCATGCGATATCACCGGGTCATGCGCTAACCACAGCACCAGGCGTGGTGAATAGGCCGTTGCACTGAACTGCACCATCACGAAGGCCAAGGAAAACACAATCCCTGAGAGGGCAATCATGCCTGAGGCGATCGCAGAATACAGTGCCATTGCCGCCGACACACTCATCTTTGCGACGAACTCTGGAAAGATGAGGCTTTCAATCCGTGGGAGCGTGAGCCCCGCCACGATTGCGGTTCCGGCGTACAGCGCCGGAATCCCCCAGACACTCAACTGACTCGTATGACTTCTGTAGGACATGGCGGAGAAATCCTAGAAGGAGCGAGTGTACGCCTCTGCTAGCTTCCGTCAGCTGTCAACATTGACAGTATCCATCGAGCGTTCGTCGCCGCAGCATCAGAACGGGTTCGATCTATCAACTAGACGCGCCCGCGACGACAGGAGCCTACGATGAAAACCACAGCAACTTCTAATTTCTTCTCCGCTGTGCTGGTTTGTGCGCTGGTGGTGAGCGCGAACGCTGCCGATCCGAAGATCGAGAAAAAGCAGCTGGAAATCCGCAATATGGCGCACGATACCCTACCGGAGCATGAAATCGAGCAGCCCCTCTCCCATCGCCGACGCCAATGGAAATCCTGCATGAAGAGCGGCTCCTGCGCCGAGAGCGTATGTTGTGGTCATTCCATCTCCAGTTCGCGCTCGAAAGTCGGGTCAGATCAGCTTATTCTCTCCTTAAACGCTTTCGGTAACTATGCCCAATCTGGATGCTGCGCTTTATAGGTGGATTTTCCAAGCAAATGAGAAGCGGGATGATCTTGGCTTACCTCCCGGATTCATAAGGATGCGACATCGGTGTTGGTTCGCCCGGAGTTGTGCAACCCAGATGTGTTCCTGCAGCCCCCATCGTGAAACCTATTTCGCCCCCGGGACTCTAATTTGGCATGAAGAATCGTGTCAGGACATTAGCTCTGTTGATCGCGTTTATGGTGGTTTGGATGGCTGGCGGCGAGGCATCTGCCCGCAATCATCTCAGCGGACAGAGATCGGTCTATCTTAGCCGTGCTGCTGGGCAACCGGTGGATTGGTATCCCTGGAGCGCAGAGGCTTTCCAACGGGCGAGAGAATTGGACCGTCCAATTCTCCTGGATGTCGGCGCGGTTTGGTGCCCCTGGTGCAGGCTCATGGACCAGGACACCTACACAAATAGTGAGACTGCAGACTACATCAATCAACACTTTGTTGCGGTGAAAGTCGACTTCGATGCTTCACCCAAGCTGGTGGCGCAACTGCAGCGCGCTCAAGCCATGATGAATTTGCCAGCTGGGTTGCCCTTAACTTCCTTCCTCACTCCGGATGGCAAGCTTTATTTTGGCGCAGGGTACCTGCCGTCCGAAGGTAATGCTGACAAACAATCGTTCAAAGACACGGCCGAACAGGCTCTTAAAGATTGGGCAGACAAGCAAAAGATCAATGACGAATCGTTCCAACTGGAGGTGGCGAAGTGACCACGAAAAACGTTCTGCTATATGGATTTCTGTTGCTCTTGCTCGGCACACAATCGCTGTTCGGAATTGACAATCTACAGCTCAATACCAAGCTTGACTATCAAACCGACAGTCTGGATGGCCCTTTGATCACCGGGGATGATGCACAATCGGGGTTTGTCCCCGGTAAAACCAACTACGTCATCATCTACGGCGAAGGTTGCTTCAACTCAAAGAGACAAGCGCGTCGGACCGTCGAACTTTATGACAACTATCGCAATCAGGTGCACTTTGTTGTGGTTGACTTGGACGTGAAGCGATCGCCAGAACAACAGCAACTGGTAAAACAGTATTATCAAGGCTCGATTCCCCACGTGCTGGTTCTGGACGCTGCGGGGAAACCACTCTACAACTCGGCGGGTGAAGTGGACTCCGAGAAAATTGAGGCTGTCTTCGCACAATCATTCAGGCGGTCAGGGCGGGGCACAAAATAAAGCGGCAATCGGGAATCCAGCCTGCGGCGGGCAGTTCCCCTTCCTTTTCAACAGGAAGTAGTATCTTTTCAAGACTTCTGGAATCTGATGCTCAGCGAGATCGGAGCGCTTCGTGAAAGACAAGGTGGTACTCGTAACCGGGGCCAATGGTGGCTTGGGAGCTCATGTGACACAGGCGTTTCTCGATGCCGGCGCAACGGTTATCGGTACGTCGCGTAAAATACAACAAACCGATTTCAGCAGCCCGAGCTTTGCCGCACTGCCGGCGGAGATTTCGAGCCGCGAAGGCGCCAAGTCTCTGGCGGATCAAGTTGTCGCGCGTTTCGGAAAGCTAGATGTTCTGGCACACACGGTCGGCGGGTTCGCGGGAGGCCAGTCGATCGCGGACACGGACGATGCTGCTTTTCAACGGATGCTCGACATGAATCTGAATTCTGTATTTCATGTTCTCCGGGCGACGATCCCCGCCCTGCGGCAGACGGGCAACGGTCGCATTATCGCGATCGGGAGTCGTCAGGCGCTGGAACCCGCAAGCGGCGTCGGCGCGTATAGTGCTTCCAAGGCGGCCATGGTTTCTCTGATCAGAACTGTGGCGCTGGAAAACAAAGATGCGGGACTTACGGCCAACGTGATCTTGCCGGGCACGATGGACACGCCGGCGAACCGCAAGTCCATTCCAGACGCAGACTTCTCGAAATGGGTTCAGCCTTCGACGGTCGCTAGCCTGATCACATGGCTGGCTGGCGATGCTGGCAAAGACATCAATGGCGCGGTGATCCCGATTTACGGCAGCGATGTTTAAAACTCTTGCAACCATGTTCGTCTACGCTCTTGAGGCTTATGCGAGTCTCGGATTGATATTTGCCGTGCTGTTCGTGTGGATTGGAGTTCAACGTTTGGACTCCGAAGCACAGCGATCGGGCGCTGGTTTCCGATTGCTAATCCTGCCTGGCGTCGCCGCGTTCTGGCCTATGTTTCTCTACCGCTGGAGGCGCAAGGTTGCTGAGCCTCCGGTTGAGAAGAATCCGCACCGGCGATTGAGTAGTTTATGATTCAGCCACTCAGAACCATGCACCGGCGAGCATTTGTCGGGCTCGCCTTTGTGCTACCCGCGATCCTTGTCGTCGGGCTCGGAGCCAGACGCCCCCGGCTGTCCCAAGGCATTCAAGCCATCGATGTACCGGCTCCCTTTTCCCTGGTAAGGGAATCGGGCACCTTGTGGCAGAATCATGCGATTCAGTCAAAGTTTTATGGCAGGCTTGACCGGCCGCGAGATATCTACGTCGTTTTGCAGCCGTTGCAAGAACTGAACGAGCCCGACTTGCTTCTCTATTGGGCATCCAGTGCGCCGCTGGGAAACGTTCTGCCTCCGGATGCTCGGATTGTAGGCGCCTATAGGATGAACAAAGCCTTCCTTCTTCCGCTGAATTCAGAGAGGGCTGGCCGTCTTGTCTTGTTCAGCCTTGCCCATCAGACCGTCTTCGACTCTGCCGGAGTGGATCCGCTTCCATGAGCGTTCAATACAGTGCGATCGGCTGGAACCGGCAAAAGATGGTCTACGATCTCACGCTACTGTCATTACTGGCTCTGTACCTTGGAACCTTTGTCGGCGTAGGGGCCTGGCGTAACCCGAGCGCAACGGCGGAGACACTACTAATTCGTGCC
>CAWIAJ010000007.1:0-308395 GCA_963834085.1 uncultured Acidobacteriaceae bacterium
TCACGATGTTCCTCGAGGCGCCGGTGGTGAAGATCGCATCACCCCACCTCAAGCAAGGCACAATGGTTTACGTGTCTGGAGAGATGATCCATCCCGCCCTCGTGGAGACTGCGCTTAATCAGGTGGCCGGCACCGCGTTCGAAGACTTCGTCAACTCTTTCTATCCATCGATAGCGGGCACGAACTACGTCCCTTTGGGAGGCACGGCCGACGGGGGCGCAGACGGCTTCTTGGACCACGGTCTGTCCGAGGACGGCAGCCGTCCCGGTCACTTCTCCAAGCATCCGTGCAGCGAGAGTTCAAATCCAAGAATCCGCGCACAGCCGTCGAGCGCCTCCACGAGGTTGGACGTAAGCCGGTGTCGCTAACTTACGTCACCTCTATCGTCATCCCTCGCCTCGACTCCCAGGAGACGGATCTGTCCGAAAGTCTCGGCGTCGCAATTCGAATTCGCGACGGGAAGTACATCGCGTCGCAAATCAACTCAACGCCTCAGACAAGAGCAGCCTTCGACCACCACCTCAAGCACTACACCGACTACCTCCAAGGTTTCGGCAATGCTCGGATACTCGGCCCCTCTAAGCACGTCAAGTCACCCACGGTCTACGTATTCCTGCGTCAAGAAGTGGAACGCAGATCCGGCGATACATCGCTCCCAGATGCCGTCGTCGATAGTCTGACCCTCTTCTCTCTCGAGGGAACGGACCCCACACGTAAGGAATTCCTCGACAGAAATGGGATCCGCGCCCGCATCCACAACGACGTGCCGACCGCTGGACCAACTCGTGAGTGCTGCTCTGATCGGCGACTCGAATTCTTGGCAAGCAAGGAACGACCTGAGGGACGAGTTATCCGGTGGCACAAAAAGCAGGACCTTTTCTGCCTCCCGTACGAAACCCGCCGGGTTCTCAAGGACGAAAACCTCAAGGACGAGAGACTCCCGCATAGCAGTCCTTGATTCCCTCCGGGCTCGAATCGCGGCCGCCGACCCGGACATCGACGACTCCATCGAACTCGCTGCGAATCTGGCACTTCGAACGGTGCAGATTACCTACGAGCGGTGCGGCCTCAAGTTCTCATACTTTATTCAATCAGGCGACGAACAGCACGAGCCGCGCACGGTTACAGATGCGCTAGTAGAGGCCTTTGATGAGCTAGGAGTGCCGGCCGAGGAACGGGCGCGACTCGGAAGCGTCATCTACTCTACGCTTCGAGGTGCCTTTTATGCCAGCGTAGAGGAAGAACGGGTCCTGTTTGGAAGATTGAGCAGCACCTATGCTCTCTTGTTCACCCTCAATACCGACCCACAGCTTGTCGAGTACTTCGAAGAAATGGCGTCTGACTTCTACTTGTATGTCGGCACAGACGAACTCGTGCGAGCGATGAGCGAGCGCTATCTCCCTGAAGCCGATCAAATGACGCGCAACACACTACGCATAGCGTCAGAGGCAGGCGCCACCTAGTTCTCGCAGAGCCCGTACTCGACGAGGTTGTGAACCATCTTCGAAGTACCAACCAGGAATTCCGAAACCTTTATGGTATGTTCGAACCCGCTGTCTCGTTGCCAATTGCCCGTAGTGCAAACAAGATCCTTTTGCGAGCCTACCTCTATGCTCGGCTCAACGAGCATCTGGGAGCTCAGAGACCGGAGAGGTGGGCCGACTACATTCAGTTCTGCGATTATCTCGATTTGCATAGGCCCACGGGTGCCGGCCAGATCAAGGTTTACCTCGAGGCTCAGTTCGGCCTAGAGTTCGAGGCTCGTTCCGACTTGAACGATCTGGTCGACATGGCTGAAGTGGACGAGATCGCCGTGTCTTTGGACGCAGACAACCAAATTTTGAGTTAGCCAGAAACGACGCGCTTATGGCGTTAGCTGTCTACGGGCGTCGAAAGGCACACGGCGAGACGCGAGCCTCGACTGAGTTCGGATGGCGTACGTGGTGGCTTACGCACAAAAACGAGCATCCTGCGGCACAGTAAACCCGCTGTCGCGAAGCGTTACGGGGCTCGCTACATGATGCAGCCGGAAACCCTGCTCAACTTCCTTGCTCTCTCACCAAAAGCCGCGGAGGTCCGCGAAACCTACAAGAAGATCTTCCCAACGATGTTGGGGATCCGGCTAGCCAAGAGAACCGATCCCGACGTGCTGAAGAGCATGCTCAAGGACGTTCAGACAGCGCAAGGGTACGAGGAAGGTAGGCGGACAGTAGCGATTGCCAAGCTAGCCGACAGCCTCAAGTCTGACTTCGAGAAGCAGTACTTGGTGCAGTTCCAGCGAAATTAGCATGGTTACGACGAGCACAGCGCGTGGCCTGACCCGAAACTCGGCGCGGTGGTTCGAGAGACGGACTTTATCCTTGACTGCCAGTCTGTAAATGTACCGTCCGACTGGTAGTGCCCAGTACGCATAAGTGCTGGTACATCCACGTTTCCGGCGCAGTCAACGTCCGCCTAGTTATGTCCAGTCCGGCTAAACGTAGCCAGTATGGCTATCAACTTGGCTACATTTTCTGACATGACGTCTGACATAACAAAAGGGCCAGCAAAGCGGAGGGCTCGAGTCGGGAAGGCGTCCTCGCTGGGCTAGCGCGCTCACATCACCGGCCGTACTTCATCGCAAAGCCTTGGACATGGCGTCTGCTGCCTGCCTGTTGGTCTCCGGCGACACATGGCCATAGATGTCGGCGGTGATGCGGATGGACGCATGACCGAACACACGGGACACAACCTCGATGGGGACACCTTGGGCAAGCATGATCGTGGCCGCTGAGTGGCGCAGGTTGTGCCACGGCATCGAGGGCAACCCCAGGTTGGCACTGACCCTGTGCCAGTGCTTACGGATGTTCGAGTCGTACAACGCCGTGCCCCGCGCACTCGTGAAGACCAGATCGTCGCTGCCTTGTGTCCCTTCGAGGTTCTGGCGGACCTGGTGAACCTGCAGAGCCTCCCTGGCCTGCGGTGTGAGTGGCACGGCGCGGCGGGACTTGTCGGTCTTCGGATCGGTGCGTTGCCTGATCTTGCGATCGAGTGTGCCCGTGACCGGACTACGTGATCTCGTCGAACCTGGCACCGTGGGGGTGTTCTCGTGGGGTACTCGGGCGTCCCCCAGGAGGGCTGGAGAAGTCCGTCTCATGGGCCGGAATGGACGACGAGAACGCTGCCTACGACGCGACACGGTTTCTTGTCGCCCAGGGTCGCGAGCGTGTCGGCACAATCACCGGGCCGCTCGATGACACCGCCGGGCAGGACCGGCTCCAGGGCTACCGTGCAGCACTGGACCGGGCGTACCGCAGAGGGCTGGTGTCAGAGGGCGATTGGTCCCTGGAGAGCGGCAGACTCGGAGAGGAAGTGCTCATCGAGCGGTACCCGGACATCGACGGGTTGTTCGTGGCGTCGGACCTCATGGCCGCCGGAGCGATGAAGTCCTTGAGACGGGCTGGTCGGCGCGTGCCCGAAGACGTGGCCATAGTCGGCTGCAACGACTCCCCGGCCGCGCTTACGACCGACCCCGCTCTGACCACGATGCGCAACCCTTTCGAGGAGACAGCCGAGGCAGCAGTCCACCTGCTCCACGACCTGATCTCGGGCCGTTCGTCCGAACCGAGCCACATCGTGCTCCCATCGCAGCTGGTGCAGCGAGGCTCGGCGTAAGGTTGCGGCCAGCACCGCTCAGTGATCGCCGGGGCTCGCCCTCCAAATCGCGTACGGCAAGGCCAGCGAGCTCACCGCAACGGAATGTGAGAATCACGATGTCACGACGTCGGTGTGGCGCCAAAATGTCGATCGGACCCTGAGCTGGCCTTCTTCACCGCCGTCAACCATCATCAGTCATGGCCCTCCGCCTGTGCTACCTCTCACGTGTCGGATCCTCAGCCTGCTGGCATCTAGCCGACGGACAGCTTTGGAAAAGGACATGGAAGGGACCAACAAGTCCTTCATGACGACGGGGCCATGCTTAATCTGATGGCGGCGAGGCATCAGCGGCCTCCAGGACGAGATCGACCGCGCTGGCGAGGCCAGCGCGCAAGCGGCGTCGGGAGATCCCCCGGCGGCTGGCGAGGTGGTTGAGAAGGTCGGCTCGAACGGCCGCGAGTAACAGGTGCGCGAGCAGCTCGCTGTCGCAGCCGCCCCCGGTGGCGCACAGGAGGTCGCACAGCAGCTGGTGCACCAATTGGTAGTGCGGCTGCTCGTAAAGGCTCGTGCCCCCGGAACGTTCTTCGACCGCCAGGGTCAGATGGCAGTTGTCGAGCTTGACAACGAGGATGGCGTCGAGAATGGCCGCGATGCGCTGGCGCGGGTCGGTCTCCGGGCCGAGGGGCGGCGGCCCACTTTCGATCGCGTCACGGAGAGGCTCGTACCTACGCTGCCATAGGGCCTGGAGGAGCCCGGCCCGGTTGCCGAAGGCGCGAAACAAGGTGCCCTTGCCCACGCCGGCGGCTGCTGCCACGTCGTCCATGGACAACCGTGCTGGCTCCGGCACCGTTGCGAACAGCTCGTCGGCGGCGGCGAGCACGGCGGCGCGGTTGCGCGCGGCGTCCGACCGCTCGGCGCGCGTCACGTCGTGGAGCCTCCTTTTGCCAAACGGACTCGTAGTCCGTATAGTTGTCAGCCGGACCATTGGTCCGGATAGGAGGAATACTATGTCGGAAACTGCAGACCTGTTCCGAGCGGGCTTGGAGCGCCTCGCCGCCGGTGACCTCGGCGGCTACCTCGACCTGTGCAGCGAAGACGTCGAGTTCGAGTTCCCCTTCGCCCCGCCCGGCCGGCCCGAGCGGGTGCGCGGACGCGAGGACCTCCGCCGCTACCTCGAGCCGCTTCTCGCACGCGCGACCTACGACGAGATCAGCAACCTGGTCGTGTACGAGACCGACGTGGCCGGGACCATCGTCGCGGAAATGACGATCGGCCTTCGGATGCTTGACAGCGGTCGGGCCTACTCCAGGCGCTACGTTGCCGTCGTCCGTTCGGCCGGTGGACACGTCGTGTCGTACCGTGACTATTGGGCCCCGCTCGCGTCGAGCGGCCCGGCCAGCCCGACCGAGGCGTCATGAGCGGCGTCCGAGTGCTCGTCACCGGTGCGACCGGGAAGACTGGGTCGCGCGTAGTCGCAGGGGCGCGCTCGGCCGGGGCCGAGGTGCGCACCGCCAGCCGGCACGGCAGCGACGTCGCCTTCGATTGGCACGATCGCGTCACCTGGCCGGCGGCGCTCGGCGGCTGCGATCGTGTTTACCTTGTCCCGCCCCCCGGCCTGGACGTCGCGCCTTCGATGGTGCCGTTCATCGAACTGGCCCGCCGCAACGGCGTCGAGCGGCTCGTGCTGCTCAGCAACTCGGTCTTCCCGATGGGCGGCCCGGGTGTCGGCGCGGTGCACCAGGTCCTCGCCGAGGGCGACCCCAACGACTTCGTGGTGTTGCGGCCCTCATGGTTCATGCAGAACGTGACCGGTGAGCACTACCTGGCCCGGATGGTCCGCGACGAGGACCGCATCGTGACCGCCACCGGCGAGGGACGAGTCGGCTTCGTCGACGCCGACGACATAGCCGTCGTCGCCGTGCACGCGCTGCTCGACGAGAAGAGGCCGGCGGCCGAGCTCGTCCTGACCGGGCCCGAGGCGTTGAGCTACAGGCGCGTGGCCCAGGTCGTCGGCGCCGCTCGTGGTCGTCCCGTGGCCTTCGAGCCGGTGACGCCGGCCGAGCTGGTCGAGCGGCTCGCCCGCACCTACCCGCTGCCGTTCGCGCAGGTGCTAGCCGAGCTCGATGCCGTAATCGCCGCGGGCGCTGAGGACAGGGTGACGCCCGACATCGAGCGCGTCACTGGGCGGCCGCCGCGGAGTTTCGAGCAGTTCGCCGCCGCTGCGTTCTGGTCCACCGGCTGACGCCGTGACCGCTAGCGCTCAATCGATGACCTTGGCCTCGGCCGAACAGCCAAGACGACGAACATGACGATAGAGAAGGAGACTTCTAGTGCCGACCGAAGATGAGCTGTGGGAGCCGGTTCCAGACATCGACAGCGTGCCCTGGCCACGATCGCGCCCGGTGGCCGGCCGCAACTGTCCAGGTCCTGTATGTAGTTGACCCCGGGGCTCGAGCGGTACAAATCTCGACGACCACCGACAGGGTCAGTCGTCCTGGCTGTCGTGCTCAGCGACGCAGGGTCGGCCGCGGCCAGCGACGAGGTTGCCGCCACTGCTGCGGTGGCTCTCGATCCGATGCTCCGCCGCGAGCCACCGGCCTCGATGACGCCCGGCGAGGTCGGCCTGCTCACCGAGTTGATCGACCAGATCGCCCGTGCTGCCTGACCGACCAGAGCCCGGGCGACCCGCACACCCACCCACATCCCCAACCCGTGGTCCAGGCCAGTAGCTTCGCTCTTCATTAGGCAATAACATCATGGCTTGCAGCGTGGTCCCAGCGCACAGACTCGCCGAGTGCCCCGTAGCGCTCAGGGTCTTCCAATAAGCAGTTGCGTTCGCACTGAAGTGGTGACTCGCTAACCGGGGTCCTGTGCTACCTCACAGCCCCGATGAGCCCACCACCAACACCGGCAACCAAGATGCCCGCAAGAGCGACGTTGGCTGCCCGGGAGCCCGGCCTTGGCACTTTGAAGACCCAGATGCCGATGCCTGCATTGACCAGGAGGCTCAGCTGGGCGATGGTGAAGCCGACACCAGTGCCCACCCGAGAGACCAAGCCAAGCAAGGCCAGGTTGCCGATGCCGAACAGTAACCCGGCCGTCAACTGCACAGTAGTGACCCTCAGGCTCAGCCTGACCGGCCCGGCCGCAGGCAGCGCGAGGGCAAGCCCGGCAGTGAGGATGCCGAGAGCAAGGGGGAAATTGGCCACCTGCGTCGGCACCTTTGCCCACTGGGCCGGCACAAAGTAACTGCCCCACAGCGCTCCTGCGGCGCTGGCCCAGAGCAGGCCACGGCGGCGGCGGCTAGCGCCAGTGGCGGCCGAGGCCGGTCCGGCCTGTGTGGCCCCGGCCGGCTTGCGGCCCGAGGCTGGTGCGGCGCCCGGGACCAGTGCCTTAGCTGGACGCTCTTCTTGCGAGCTCACGATCAAGAGGACCCCCACCAGGACCAACACGAGTGCCGTTGTGTCCAGGACGAACCGAGCGGCTCTGAAGCTGTTCAGTTCGCCGAAGAGAAAGGCGCCCCACACGAACGCCGTGATGATGTTCAGTGGTGTCCACGACCCGGCGGCGCGGGCCAGCCCGATGGCCTCCGAGGCGCGAAAAGCAGAGTAGTTCCCCGCCGTCCAGACCAGCCCTCCGACGAAAGGCAACCAGAACTCGCGCCAACTGAAAGAGAGGTGGCCACCGCTGGCGACCAGAGCAACGGCGGCAAAAACGGCATTGCCGACCGTCACGTAAAACGTCCGCGAGCGTTGGGGAATGCCGGGCAGGGCCTGGGCCAGTGGTATCCACGTCCCCCATGACACGACCGTGACCAGCGCAAGCAATGCGGTCATGATTGCCTTTGCCGCAGGTGCCCAGTGCTCTCGGCTGTCTCCTCGGCCCGTCCGTTCAATAGGTCGGCGGACCGTTGTCGGCGTTGTGACCACGAACGCAGGCCACCTTTGGTGAGGAACGCGGAGAAGGCTTCCTCGCTGGCGCCGACCAGGGGGGCGTCGTCGCCGAAATGGGCGGGGACGAGCGGCGGGGGCGCGGAAAGACGGAAGTGCATGAGGCCGGCGAGGTAGGCCGAGTGGACGTGGTCACCGGCGACTTCCAGCAATTCTCGTCCCAAGCCCCCGAAGGTGACAATGTCGGGGTCGAGGGCGTTGACGAGGCCGGCAACCCCTCGCCCGGCAGCGCTTGCCATCTGCTGGACGGCAGCGACCTCTTCGTGCTCGAGGACAGGTGCCGCATGGGCGACGCCGAGGACGTGGCGGACATAGCTGACCTCGTCGGTGGGTTGCGGTTGGTTGAGGGCCCGGGCGACGGCGGCACCGTCGAGGGTGGTGTTCCAACACCCTCGTGCACCGCAGCGGCACTGTTGGGCTGCGTCACCGAAGGGCATATGGCCAAACTCGCCGGCGGTGCCGGTAGCGCCAAGAACAAGTCGGCCGCCTTCGATGAAGCCACCGCCGATGCCGGCGTCCATGTACAAGTGCAGGACCGACCCGGCGCCCACCGCTGCGCCGCGACGCGCTTCGGCGATGGCAGCAAAGGAGGCGTCGTTGCCAGCCAGAATGGCCCGGCCGTCCCGCTCGCGCGGCCAGAGCACGCCGAGGTCGATGTCCTCCCAGCCGAGGTTCGCCGCCTGGGCAAGGTGATTGTCAACCACTGTCCCGGGAACAGAGACGGCGACTGACCGGATGCGGCGACGGTAACGGCCGCGGACAGACCGTAACGCCGCTCCCAGTTCGTCCAGGACCTGGTCGGGGTCCCGTCGATGCGCTCGGTCGGCCCGCACCAGCTCGGTCCCGCCGAGCTGCGTCACGGCGAGCTTCCAGGTCTCGTGGCCGACGGCGGCGGCAACCACGAGGGGCCCTCGTGGATGGGGGTGGATGGTCGTCGTGGGCCTGCCGCGCCCACCGGTAGGGGGTGCCGGGCGCTCGGTGACCAGGTCGAGGGCGCGGAGCCGGGCCACGGTCTCGGTGACGAAGCCGCTCGTCATGCCGGTCTCACGAGCTACAGCTGCACGCTCGATACCCGGTCGTTCGTGGACGGCCCGGAGAACTGCAACGAGCCCCGTGGCGCGCCGTAGTTCAGTCATCATTCCGTGCACAGGCATTTTACTCGTTCACCGACTATAACGTGTTCGCCCGTGTGGCACCAGTTGCCGACGGGCAAGGCCAGAGCGGACCTCCTGTGCCCCGAGACCAAAGTCCTTGATGCGCTGCGAGCCGCGAAGTTCGCTGCCCTGCGCGAGGACCTCGAGGGAGGGAGGCGCCACTCGGACCCGGGGCGCCGTCGCGCGAGCGGATAGGCGCGCTCCTCGACGCACTGCTCACCTTCAAATTGGAGAATTGCCACCCAATGCGTGCACGCGAGGTGGCCGCAGCCGGAGTTCAGCAGAGCGAGTATTGCCGGTGGATTCAGACCCGACGAAGCTCTTGGTCACGACATCTGCCCTATGCAGCCGCCTGCGTGCCTGCCCTCTTCAATGTCGCCAGATTGCGGCTGTGTCCCGAGAAACTCCCCCGCCGGCGGCTGGCTTGGGCGCCTGCTCAACGCGTTCGCGGAGCACCGCCGGCGCGGCCTGTAGGGTTCGTCCCATGTCGGACGCCCCGCCCCATCCGGAGCCGTTCACCCCGCAGACCGCCCCGGCGGCGCTCGAGGACCTCCACGCGCGGCTGCGCGCGACTCGTTGGCCGGACGCGCCCGAGGAGGCCGAGTGGTCGCTCGGGACCGACCTCGCCTACCTGCGCGAGCTCGTCGCCTATTGGGCGGACGGCTTCGACTGGCCGGCGCAGGAGGCGGCGCTCGCCCGGTTCCCCCACTTCCGCGTCCGCCTCGATGGCCTCGGGATCCACTTCGTGCACGTCCGGGCCGCCGCTTCGGCTGGGCCGGTCCTTCCGTTGGTCCTCAGCCACGGCTGGCCGGACTCGTTCTGGCGCTACGCCAAGGTCATCCCCCTCCTCACCGACCCCGGCGCGCATGGCGCCGACCCCGCCGACGCGTTCGACGTGGTCGTGCCCGACATGCCGGGCTTCGGGTACTCCGACCGCCCCACCGGCCCGCCCCCCGACTCGATCGCCGTCGCCGGACTGTGGGCCAAGCTCATGGGCGTCCTCGGCTATGCGCGCTTTGGCGCCGCGGGCGGGGACATCGGCAGCCACGTGAGCCGCTACCTCGCGCTCGACCATGCCGACAGGGTCGTTGCCGTCCACCGCATGGACGCGGGCTTGCCCGTCTTCACCGGCGACCCGGCGGACCTCGCGCCGGAGGAGCGCGCCTGGCTCGAGGGCGCTGCGGCCTGGGGCGCGACCGAGGGCGCCTACGCTGCGATGCACCGCACCAAGCCCCAGACCGCCGCCTTCGGGCTCACCGACTCGCCGGCCGGGCTCGCGGCGTGGATCGTGGAGAAGCTCCGGGCGTGGAGCGACTGCGGCGGCGAGGTCGAACGGCGCTTCACCAAGGACGAGATCCTCACGAACGTCACGCTCTACTGGCTCACGGGCACGATCGGCTCGTCGATGCGCATGTACCGCGCGAACGCCGCGATCCCGCCCGCGCAGCTTGCCCGCCGGGTCGAGGTGCCGTCCGGCTTCTCACTCTTTGCCGGCGACATCGTCCGCCCACCCCGAGCGTGGCTCGAGCGTACGGCGAACGTCGTACGCGTTACCGAGCCCGCCTGCGGAGGGCACTTCGCGCCGTTCGAGGAGCCCGAGCTCTACGCGGAGGAGCTGCGCGCCTTCTTCCGCCCCTACCGGGCGGTGGCGACAGGCTGAGAGCGCCGCCGCGCGCGGGCGCGGCTGGCAGGTCTCGCACAGGTAGGTGTAGGGCACCAATTCACCGATCGGACCGCTGAGCTGGCACTATTCGGCACCGTCGAGCATCATCTGCCATGCCCCTCGGCCTCTGCTATCTCGTCATGTGCCGGATCTTCGGCCTGCTGAGATCCTGCCGGCGGACACCTTTGGAAAAGGACATCGAGCTGATGGTGCTCCGCCACGAGGTCCGGGCGCTGAAGCGTCAGCTCCATGGTCGCGTTCGCTACCGGACCACGGACCGAGCGATCCTGACGGCGCTCAGCAGGTTGCTCCCGCGATGGCGGTGGCGTTGCTTTCTCGTCACGCCCGATACCCTGCTCCGCTGGCATCGGGAGCTCTCGAGACGCAAGTGGAAACGTTGGCGAACCCAGCGAGGTCCTGGACGTCCCCCGCTCGGCGCTGAGATCGTCGAGCTGATCGTCAGACTCGGCCGAGAGAACCGCCGCTGGGGATGTGTTCGCATTCAGGGCGAGCTTCGCGGTCTCGGGATCCGTCTCTCGGCAAGCTCGATCCGCCGGGTACTTCGACACCACGGTCTCGGACCAGCACCTCGGAGCGGGCCTACGTGGAAGGAGTTCCTCGCCGCCCAGGCAAGCGGCATCTTGGCCACCGACTTCTTCGTCGTGGACACCATCAAGTTCACCCAGCTCTATGTTCTATTCGTCATCGAGATCCAGAGCCGCATAGTCCGCATCCTCGGGGTCACCGATCATCCGACCGGCTCCTTTGTCACCCAGGTTGCCCGCAACCTCGCAGGGGATCTCGCCGAGCGCCGTCGGTCTTTCCGGTTCTTGATCCGAGACCGCGACGCGAAGTTCACCGCCAGCTTCGACGAGGTGTTCTCCTCTGAAGGCATCAAGGTGATCAAGACACCGGTGAGATCGCCTCGAGCGAACACGATCGCGGAGAGGTGGGTACGGTCCGTCCGGGAAGAGTGCCTCGACTGGACGCTCGTTCTTGGCCGTCGTCATCTCGATGCAGTCCTTCGCGACTACGTCCAGCACTATAACGAGCACCGGCCTCACCGTGGCCTCCGGCTCGAGGCGCCATCACCGGTCGCCACGATAAGCCCTATTGCGGAAGATAAAGCCCACGGACGGAACTTACTCGTCCATTACGTCCCGCTCACCGCGCTCGGTCCCGTCGCCCGCCTGCGGTCGACTGGCGTGGTGGCGAATTGCAGATTCTGTCAAGGGCGACCGAACACGCCGCGAGGGACAACTTCTCGCTATCCGACGTGTTCCACAACGAGTCGCATGGGCCGTTTACGCACAGAAGGTCGCCCTGAACGCCGACCCTTCTTCGCTGGGTCCACCGCCCCGATCAGACAGGGAGGATCGCTGGTTCTGATCGGCCCCCGCACCTCCGTGTCTCCTCCGGCGTCTGCCGTTAGCCTGCCGCGTGAGGCACGCCGGAGGGACGAGGAAGGGGCGAGCGGCAGGGTCGACCTCGGGGCACGTCTAGGACCTGCGCTGACGGCTTGCATCGGCGTCACAACAAGGGGCGTCCGAGCATCACGCCTGATGCACAGGGTGCCAGGCCGGCGGCGGCGCCCGGCGCGGACGTCCGAGCGTTTCGGCACTCACGATCGCGCCGTGTTCGCGGAGCGTAGTAACTCCCTTCCGTCGCTCGACACCGAGCTTAGAGCTGGATTCAGGCCGTCACCTTGTCGACCATCCGCCATTCTGCACCGAGGGCGTCGGCGAGACGGAGGAGCGTCTTCTCGTTCGAGAAGATCGAGCCACGCTCGATCCTGCTGATGTCGCCCTGGTCGATGCCGGTCCTCCCGGCGAGCTCGGTCTGGGTCAGGCCGAGGAGCTCCCGCCGCTCCAGCACCTGAACAGCGAGCCGGTAGGTCTGTCCGAAGACCGCCCCGTCGCTCCGCGCCTCGACGGGCAGGCGCGCACGGCGGGTCGCCGAAGCCTCCTCATAGTTGCGAGCCATATCGCCTCCTCGGACCATTATGGGCTTTCACCCATAGCACGCCAAACGTGACCACGGCACGATGATCCCGGAAGGCGTGCACCCCTTCCTCGGTCCCCGCTGACAACCCGATCCCGAGTCGCGTCGCTCCGACCGCGCCCTTCAATTCACAGGGCAGACCTGGGCCTGTGAGTGTTGCTGTGAGGGTTGCTGTGAGTTGTCGAACCGAAGAAATTTGCACGATTTTCTGTGGTGCGAGGACGCCGAGCCGCCTCGGGAGACTGCTTTCGTCACTAGAACGCATGAATACGCGTTCCGGGTTGCGAGCACGATGATCCCGAGGACTACCCCTCCCTACCCCCGGCCTCCCCGACAACCCGATCATGAGCCGCGACGCTCTGACCGAGCCGCTCTACTCACAGGGCTGTGACCTGGGCCTGTGAGTGTTGCTGTGAGGGTTGCTGTGAGTTGTCGAACCGAAGAAACCGTCCCGGTTGCTCGTCGTGAGCACTGCTGTGAGTAGTCCTGTGAGAAGTGCTGTGAGTCCCCGGGCGCATCATCGCGCCATGATTCGATTCCGCTCCACCCATGACGATCACCTGACGTCGGTGTCACCGAGAACGACCCGGTACCTCGCCACCATCGAGGCCGCTCGCGCCCGCCACGGCCTTGACGACGTAGCTCGGCTGCCCTCCCATGGCCACTTCGAGCGCTCCCCCTCTTTGCAACTGCATCTCGATGACGGCATCCGGCACTTCCTCGGCTGCGGCCAGACGGGTGATTTCGTCGAGTGGGTGTGCAAGGGCGAAGGTGGAGGATGGCGTCAGGCGATCCACATCCTCGACTCGGGCTGCGCGCTCACGCCCGCGTGGGCCGCACACGCATCGTCGCCCTCGCGCAGGGACACTTCTTCAAGCCGACTCCCGGCGGGAAGGTACTTCGCGACTCACGCCGCGGCTGTCGAGATGACCCCTGTCCCAGCCATTCTGGTGACCGCTGACGGGCCAGCACTGTGACTGTCCGTGCAGAGGTCCTCATGAACGAGTCCTGCATCACCGATGACCTGCTGCTCGTGACGCCAGAAGAGGCCGCCCGCAGACTGTCGGTCGGACGGACGACCATCTACGAGCTGATGGCCAGTGGTGAGCTCCAGTCGGTCAACATCGGTCGCTGCAGGCGTGTGCCGGTGAGCTCGCTGTCGTCGTTTGTCAACAGGTTGATCGGCGACGTCGATGCTGTTCAACCTCACTCAACAGGCGAACGTCGAACAGCGGTCGCAGGTCGAGGATCCGAGGGCGAGGGGCTTCGTGTACAGCCATCACGCCAGCACGAGTCGGTGGGGGTAGTGGCACCGCGCAACCCCCGCGTACGCTGACGGCGTCATGGCTCAGATCATTCACCGCGTGCGCGGATATGGCGAGTCCGCGGCCGAACCTGGCTGGAAGAGGGTCGAGCGGTCATTCCCTGACGGCGTTTCAGGAAGGTTCTCCGACGGCGGCAAAGCAGCTAAGGCGTTCGCGCTCGAGCTTGAGAACGCGGTAACCGTCTACGACGTCCGGACCCGAATCGGCGGGCGAGTGGTCACCCGCACGTTCAAGCGACGGAAGGACGCAGACGCCTATGCGAATACGGTCGAAGCTGACAAACTGCGAGGCGTAGCGAGGGATCCCCGCGCTAGTCGCATCACGCTCGCAGAGTACGCACGCAAGTGGATGGAGCGCCGAACTGACATACGTCCAACTACGCGGGCAAAGTACGACCACCTCCTCGACCGCCACATCCTCCCGACACTCGGCCAGCACGATCTCTGTCGACTTTCGCCGTCCTCAGTCCGCGGCTGGTACATGGCCCTACGCGGCCGATATGTGGTTACCGCGGACGACGCTTACCGGTTGCTCCGAGCGGTTCTCAATACGGCCGTCGCCGATGAGGTGATCGCAGTCAACCCTTGCAAGGTGAAAGGCGCGGGCCAGGTTCGTTCACCCGAACGACCCACCGCCAGCGTCCTGGAGGTGGCAGCCGCGGTCGAGGCCGTGCCCGACAGGTATCGGCTCGCTTTGCTGCTGCCCGCGTGGTGTCAACTACGTCGGGGCGAGGTGCTCGGACTTCAGCGCAGAGACGTAGACCTCCTGCACGCCACCATTCGAGTTGAGCGCGCTTGGACAGCTCCGATGGGACAGCGTCCCGTACTCGGTCCTCCGAAGAGCGAGGCGGGGCGTCGTTCGTTGGCGATTCCGGCAAACATCGTGCCAGCGGTCAGTTCGCACCTCGAACACTTTGTCGGCTCCGAGCCGGACGCTTGGCTGTTTCCGACCGCGTCCGGATCGGCGTTGTCACCGCGGAACTTCAATCGGGCTTGGGACAAGGCGAGACAGATCGCGGGCCGGCCCGACCTCCACCTGCACGACCTCAGACACAGCGGGCTCACCTGGGCAGCGGCAAGCGGCACGAGCGTGGCCGAACTCATGCGTAGGGGCGGCCACGCCAACCCGCGAGCTGCGCTTCGGTATCAGCACGCAACAGAGGACCGTGACCAAGCCATTGCGGATGCTCTCGCTGGGTTAGCGAAGGTTGGCGAATCGAACCACGCGATCAACGCGCGATGAAGGTCAGTGGGCAATAAAAGAGCCGGGGCGCACACCCCGGCTGAGCTGGACTTTGTTTGGATCTTCGGATCTCAGCGGGGAGCTCCGCGTCCCCAGGGTCCCCCAGAAATTGGGCGAAGGCGCTTCAGGCTTGAGGTGTGAGCCAACAAAACCGAAGCACCTTCGTCCTCGTCAACCCTAGTGAGATCCTCCAGGCCCTCGTTGGTCTGAAGGACGTCCGCGTCCTCGCGTACGAACGCCGCGGTCGTGACGTCGAGCTCATGATCGAGCAGGTCGTCTCTGACGTGCGCTGTCCGAGCTGCGGTCATCGCGCCCAGGTGAAAGAGCGCCCGATCGTCCGCTACGTAGACCTGCCCGTCTACGGCACCCCGATGCGCCTCGCCTGGAAGAAGCATCGGATGGTCTGTGTCGCAGATCACTGCCCACGCCGGAGCTTCGTGCTCGCAGACCACCGGATTGCCGCCAAGAACTGCCTGCTCACTACGCGGGCCGCCAAGTGGGCGACCGTCCAGGTCGGCATGGGGCGCACGGTCCTTGAGGTCGCCGGTGAGCTCGACTGCGACTGGCACACCGTGAACGACGCCGTGCACACCTACGGCGAGGCGCTCCTTTTGGCCGACCGCAGACGCATGAACAACACGAGCGCCATCGGCCTCGACGAGACCTCCTTCGTCCGGCTTGAGAGGAAGGGGCACACGGACTACGCGACGACCGTCGCGGACGTCGAGCACCACCAGATCATCGAGATCCTGCCCTCGCGCGACTTCGTGGAGGTGGCGCGCTGGCTCGACAAACAGCCCAAGGGCTGGAAGGAACGCATCCGATGGGGCGCCCTCGACATGTCGAGCGCCTACGCGGCGGTCTACTCGGTCGTGTTGCCGAAGGCGGACCAGGTGGTCGACCCCTTCCACGTCATCGCCCTTGCCAACCGGGCGCTCGATAGCGTCCACCGGCGCGTCCAGCACGAGCTCGGCGGCCGGCAGAACAAGGGGAAGAACCCCCTCTATCGCGCCCGGCACCTGCTGCTAGTCGGCGAGGAACGCCTCGGTGAGCAAGCAGCGGAGCGTCTTCGCTCACTCCTCGAGCTCGGTGACCCGGGCGCCGAGGTGGCGATCGCCTACCGGGTAAAGGAGCGCCTTCGCGACTTCTACCGGACCGACGACCCGAACGAGGCAACGGCGCTCTTAGATGACCTCCGGCGCCACTGCGTGAGAACCGCGATGCCGCCCGAGCTCCAGCGCCTCGGCAGGACCATCGAGCGCTGGTTCGAGAAGATCTGCAACTGGCACAAGGCCCGCGTCACGAACGGACCCACCGAAGCGCTCAACAACCTGATCAAGAGGATCAAACGGATCGGCTTCGGGTTCAGGAACTTCGCGAATTACCGGATCCGGGCACTTCTCTACGCCGGCAGGCCGAACTGGCGCGTGCTCGGATCGATCGTGGTGCGTTGAGAGCGCGACCCCGTCAGAATCCGATGATCCCTTTGTTTGGAGCGGACGACGGGATTCGAACCCGCGACCCTCACCTTGGCAAGGTGATGCTCTACCACTGAGCCACGTCCGCGTGTGATTTCGATCTTACCAAGCCTCTCGCTGGTTCTCACGACCCGCCATTCGAGGCTTCGCCGACCCTGGAGGCAACCAGAAGCTCCTCCAAGCTCTCGGTGATCAGGCTCGGCAGGCTACCGAGGTCCGGAACAGTTTCCCTGCATCCGTTGAGCCCGAAGTACACGACGCCGCAGTAGCTCATGGCGGTCATGTTTAGGCCAGCCCCCTCGACCACCGGACCGAGCGGGTAGATGCCGATGACGCGGGCGCCCGCTAGATACAGAGGAAAGGTAGGCCCGGGAATGTTCGAGATCGTGACGTTGAATGCCGGACGCACATGGTCGAAGACCCGAAACGAGGAGATGAGGCGAGAAGCGCGGCCGATAAGAGCAGGAAGAGTGAACTCAGTCCAGTCGGTAATGGCGTCCGCGCCGATCCGGGAATGCTGGGTCTTGGCCTCCGACATCACGGCCGAGATGATGTGTAGGCGCTCAACAGGATCCGCGACGTCGCTAGCGAGCGAAGTAAGTACCGCCGAGAGGCGGTTGGCGCTCGTCGAGAGGTCTTTTTCGCCACGCACCGAGATCGGCACAAAGCCGACTAGGGGCTCCGCGGGCAGCTCACCTCGTCCAGTCAGATAGCGCCTCAACGCCCCGGCGCACAGCGCCAACACCACATCGTTGACTGTGCAGTGGAAACGGTCCTTGACTGCCTTCAGATCCTCTAGCGCGACCTCGCCGAGGGAGACGCACCGGTGGGGAGTAATCGCCAGATTGAAAGGCGTCCTGGGAGCGCTGAAGGGAAGCGGCGGAGATAGTTGCCCAAGGTCTCGGTGCTGCTTTGTGACATGCACCACCGTCTCTGCGAGGCGTCGGGCCGCCCTCGCCGCGGTGAGGCGGCCCGAAACCAGCTGTGCCCAAGCGTCCACCACTAGGTCGACTTCGCCCGGAACCCTCTCTGGGCGCCAGTCGTCGGTGCCGGTCTGAGCCGGCGGATCTGGTTCGAGGTCCAGCCAGCTGGCTGAGAGCTCGGCTCCAGAGACTCCGTCAATGGCCGCGTGATGGATCTTCACCACGGCCGCCTGGAGGCCATTCTCAAGTCCCTCGACGAGGTACAGCTCCCACAGAGGACGCTTCCGGTCTAGCGGCAGGGCCACGACCTGGCCGAGAAAGTCCTCGAGCTCGGGCCGGCCCCCGGGAGACGGCAGGGCGGCACGATGCACGTGAAAGTCAAGGTCGAAGTCCGGATCCTCGATCCACACGGGATGGGCGAAACGGAACGGCACCTCGACGACACGACGGCGAAAGGCGGCGGCGCGGTCGAGTCGTTGCGCCACCATGGAGTGCACTTGGGCGAAGGAGAAGCCATCCGGTGCGGTCTGCGGGTCGAGAAGGAACACCCCAGCCACGTGCATGTGGTTCGTCGGCGTCTCCAGGTACAGGAACATCGAGTCGACGCCGCTCAGCCGCTGCATTTCACCTCGCTCTCACCGGCCGCTGTGGCCGAAGCCGCCCGCGCCACGCTCGCTTGTTCCGAGCTGGTCAACCACGAGGAACCTCACCTCTTCCACCCGGCAGATCACCAACTGAGCGATCCGGTCCCCGCGGTGGACCTCGTAGGGCGTGTCGGGGTCGGTATTGACAAGTATCACCGCGAGCTCACCCCTGTAACCAGGGTCGATAAGCCCCGGGGCGTTGAGGCAGGAAATCCCATGCCGGGCTGCTAGGCCACTCGCGCGAGAGCACGAGCCCGGCGTGTCCGTCAGGGATCTCGACCGCCACTCCGGTAGCGACCCTGGCCCGGCCCCCACCTCGGGCGAGTACGGCGCCAACACGGGCAAAAAGGTCACACCCTGCGTCCCCGGGCCTCGCGTAACTCGGCGTCGGTAGTTCAGTGTCGAGGTGGAGGAGGGGAATCTCGAGCATGAGTGGGCACCGTAGTGGACCTTGCAAGTACGATGCGCCTCGGTGCTCGCCTGGATGGATCTCGAGATGACTGGGCTGGACCCTGCCCGCAACGTCATTGTGGAGATCGCAACGATCGTCACCGACGACGAACTGAACATCGTGGCCGAGGGACCGGACCTCGTCCTTGGCGCGACTGCTGAGCAGCTGGCAGAAATGGACGAGGTCGTCCGCAGAATGCACACCTCGAGCGGGCTGCTCACCGCGATCGGCAAGTCCACCGTCACGGTCGAAGAGGCCTCGGCGGCGACAATCGAGTTCCTCAAAGCGCACATACCCAATCAGGGCTCCGTACCGCTGTGCGGGAACTCGATCGCCATGGACCGTCGCTTCCTGAGGCACTACATGCCTGCGGTCGACGACTACTTCCACTACCGGACGATCGACGTCTCGAGTGTCAAAGAGCTCTGCAAACGCTGGTACCGCGACCTCTACTCCACGCGGCCGCAGAAGCTCACCGCCCATCGCGCGCTCGACGACATCCGCGAGAGCGTCGCCGAGCTGGTCTATTACCGCGAGAAGCTCTTCCGTACGCCGGCAGAGGTGACAGCCCTCGCCGTGCAGGCGGCGCATGCTGCCGGCGAAGCGAAAGGGGACGACGCCTCCTCGCCTACTGAGGACGACCGCCCAAAAGGCGCACCTTCGGCCTAAACGTCCTGACCTGAGCCAGGGTTGCCGGCAAGCTGGCAGCCCCAGGCGCGGATGAGGAACCCTCTGGCGTTATCGGCGCGACTTGCGCCTCGTCATCTGGCCGCGACCGCTCGTCCGCGACCACCACCTAGTGCCGGGGCGCGTTCCTAGCCTGTTGGCGATCTGTTCTTCGGCCCGGTCGAGGACGACGCGCGAATCTAGGTAGCCACGTTCGAGCAGCTCCTCGGTGTGGGAGAAGTCCTGCCACAAGATCTCCTCCACTCCGGACTGCTCGAGCACGATTACGTCCACGTCTTCAGGCACCGCCGCCAAGTCCCTGCGAAGGCGTGTGCGTATCGACAACCCGAAAGCGACGAGCATCGCTTCGTATGGCCTCTCGTACTCGACGCTGTGGGAGTTGACCCCTCCACACAAGAGCACGTAGATACGCCGGGCGCCAGCGGCAAGTGCCACCGCCAAGGGCGTGTTGTCTACGACTCCGCCGTCTATATATCGACTCCCCTCCCGCTCGACTGACGGGAAGATCGCCGGGAGCGCCGCCGAGGCGAGGACTGCCTCTAGAGCTGGCCCACTTGTGAGCCACTCCTCCACCCCGTCATCAAGGCGGGTGACAACGACAGTCAGGGGTACGAGCGAGTCCTCGAGGCGGTCAAAACGCAGAAAGCTGCGTACCAGCCTCCGCAGCCCTTCGATCGGGTAGACGGCCTCGCGCCTTTCCACAAATCGCCACGACCCGTGCAGGCGTCCCTTCGGAAACACGTCGTTCGTAGCAACGCTTCGCCACATCTCAGCCGCGAGGTAAGTGCCCTCAAGAGTGGGCAATCCGGCGAAAAAAGCAGCGTTCACTGCGCCGATCGACGACCCGACTACGAGGTCGGGGAAGATGTCCCTTTCGCACAGGGCGCGTAGCATCCCCACCTGGCATGCCCCACGGTTGCCCCCTCCAGAAAAGACAAAGGCCGTCTCGACAGGGCTCGTTCCGCGCGAGGGAGGGCCTACGCTGCCTGTGACGAGCTGGGCTTGCGGGACAGAGCCTTCGACAAAGGGCCGAGGAGCGACGCCGAATACGGGCACGTCTTCAGTCCGTCATGAAGCCGCGACATCGATCACGACGCGGCCCTTGATCCGACCTTCGAGGATCTCCTCGGCGAGCTCGGGCACCCGTTCGAGCGGCTCGATGACCCTCATCTCCTCGAGGAGCGGCGTCGGAAGGTCACGGGACAGTCGACGCCAGGCGTTTTCGCGGAGCTCGCGCGGAGCTCTGGTCGAATCGATGCCAACGAGTGTGATGCCTCGAAGGATGAAAGGGTGGACGGTCGTTTGGAGCTCGGCGGACCCCGCCAGTCCGCAGGCAGCGATACAGCCCCCGTAGCGGGTCTGGCTCAGCACACTGGCGAGAGTGGAGCCGCCGACGACGTCCACACCGGCGGCGAAACGCTCCCGCCCGAGGGCACGCGATGGCTTGTCGGCGAGCTCCGAGCGGGCAAGCACCTCGCTCGCTCCAAGGTGCCGCAGATAACCCTCCAGCTCAGGGCGCCCGCTCACGGCGGTGACGCGATAGCCCAGAGCGGCGAGCAGCGCCACGGCGATGCTTCCGACACCGCCCGTAGCGCCGGTCACAACCACCGGGTAATCGTCGGCGTTGTTCGCGGTGGTTCCATGCCCTTCCAGGGCAAGCACACACTGCATCGCTGTGAGGCCGGCTGTTCCGAGTGACATCGCCCAGAGGGCGTCACGGCCCTCGGGGATGCCAACGAGCCATTCGGCGGGCACCTTGGCAAGCTCGCAATACCCGCCCCAGTGGTCGAAGCTGAGACCCCAGCCGGTGGCGATCACCTGACTGCCGGGTCGCCAGGCGGGATCGGTCGAAGCCTCGACGGCACCGGCGAAGTCGACACCACAGACCATGGGAAAAGACCGCACGACGCGGCCCTTGCCCGTGACGGCAAGGCCGTCTTTGTAGTTGAGGCTCGAGTAGGCCACGCGCACAGTGACCGGGTCGTCGGGAAGCTCGTCGCGGCGTAGCGTCACGAGCCGCCCAGGTGCTCCGTCGGGCTCGGCGGCGAGAACGACACGCAGTCGTTCGTCGCCCGCCGTCTGCTGCGCAGCCAGGTGCATCTCCGCACGTTAACGAACACCCACGTCAGATTCCGACAGCCCCTTATAGCAGTACCCAGCTCTCCGGCTCCGGGCCAGCGGCGGGCAATATGCTCGTTTGGATAGTGAGTGGTTCCCCGAGGTCAACGCCTTCGCCGCAGGGTTATTCGGCGACGCCGCTCGCCAGGAAACTTGGGATCCGAGAGGAGTCGCGAGTCGCCCTCGCGGGCGCACCGGCGGGGTTCACGATCCCGAACCTGCCACCCGGAGTCCGGCTCCGGCGCTCGGCCCGTGAGCAGAGTGAGGTGACCGTCTGGTTCGTCCGCTCCGCGAGCGAACTTGCCGGGCGTATCGCCGAGATGGCTTTGCGAGCCGACAGGGGCGGGCTGTGGATCTGCTGGCCGAAGCGGTCTTCTGGTGTCCCCACCGACGTCACAGAACATGCGGTTCGCTCTGCGGGCATCGCCCACGGCCTCGTCGACTTCAAGATCGCCGCGATAGACGAAACATGGTCAGGCCTGCGCTTTTCCATCTCATCAGAGCGTGCAGGCCCGATGCGCTCATGACAAGAGCGACGAGGAGGACACGGTGGCACTGATCGACGAAACGCCGGTGCGGATGTTGCGCGTCTTTACTGATGAGCGCGGGCATTGGGGCAATCCACTCGGTGTGGTGGACGGGTCGCTCGTCGCCGCTGCTGACCGTCAACGCGTCGCGCGCGAGCTCGGGTTCAGCGAGACGATCTTCATCGACGACTACGCGAGTGGTGAGCTGAGAATTTTCACTCCCACAATGGAGATCCCGCTCGCGGGCCATCCCCTGGTAGGTGCCGCCTGGCTGCTGCGCCATGAGCGGGGCGCGCCCGGCGAGCTCGAGCTGAGGCCACCCGGTGGCCTCGTGCGGGCTTGGGGCGACGAGGAGGACAGGGCGTGGATCGAATCGCCGCTCGCCACCTTGCCCGACTGGACGATCGTTGAGCTGGCGACGCCGACGATGGTCGAGGACCTCTCCGGACCGCTTCGAGCTGAACACGATCACGTCGTGTACTGGTCCTTTATCGAGACCGGAGTCGTCCGCATGCGCTGTTTCGCCCCCCGCATCGGCATAGTCGAGGACGAGGCAACCGGGTCGGCCGCGTTGCGGCTGGCCACTTTGCTCGCTCAGCCTCTTGAGATACGACAGGGCAAGGGATCGATCCTTCGTTCGCGGCCGGTCGACTCAGATAGGGCTGTGGTCGGCGGCTCGGTGGTTGAAGACGTGCCCCTGCGCATCCCCTGAGGCAGCGTCCCACCATCCACCTGGTAGCGACAGCCACAGCGACTGTTTATTAGTTGTTTACGCTTTTCCGCACACTATTTACGCTGCCATTGACGCGAACCGCCGGAGAATACGCCGCATGGCTGATTTCTTAGCGGTGCTCGGCACGGTGGCTTTCGTGCTTTTCTTCATGGGCTTGATCTGGGCACTGGACCGGGTATGAACGCCGTCCAGATCCTCCTGCTCGTTGTCTCGGTGCTGACGTTCGTCTACATCGGCATAGCCATGTTCAAACCGGAGTGGTTCTAATGCAATTCTTCTGGACGATTGTCGCCCTTGTAGTGGTGTTGGGCCTGTGCTGGCGCTACCTCGGCTCGTACATGGCCGCCGTCTTTGAGGGACGAGTGCATTGGCTTGGCTTCATCGAGCGCCCCGTCTACTGGGGCCTTGGCACGAGCCCGGAGCAGGAGCAGAGCTGGAAACGATACGCCGGGTCCCTGGTCATTTTCTCAGCGGTGTCGATCCTCCTCACCTATCTCATCATTCGTATCCAGGGCTCTCTTCCCCTCAACCCACAGCACCTCGGGGCCGTGTCACCTGCCCTGTCGTGGAATACCGCGACCTCGTTTGTTACGAACACGAACTGGCAGAACTACGACGGCGAGTCGACGATGTCGTACCTCTCCCAGATGGCCGCCCTCACTGTTCAGCAGTTCGTGAGCATGGCAGTGGGCATAGCGGTTGCCATCGCCCTCGTACGCGGTTTCGCGCGTCGTAACTCCAAGACCATCGGCAACTTCTGGGTGGATATCACCCGGTGCATGCTCTACATCGAGCTGCCCATCGCCTTCGTCTTCGGGCTCATCTTCGTGGGCCAGGGTGCGGCACAGACCTTGAGCGGTCCGGTGCACATCCACGACATCTTGAACCACATGACCCAGGTCATCGCCGTCGGCCCAGTCGGCTTCATGGAGGCGATCAAGCAGCTAGGCACCAACGGCGGAGGCTTTTTCAACGCAAACGGTGCCGACCCGTTCGAGAACCCGACCGGACTCACGAACTTCCTCTCCTTTGCCCTGCTGCTGTCGGTCGGATTCTCACTTACCTACACCTTCGGAAAGATGGTGGGGAGCATCCGCCAAGGCGTCGCTTTGCTGGCCGCCATGACGATCTTGTTCGGGGCGTGGGTCGGATTCGGATCCTATGCAGAGCACGTGGGTAACCCTGCGGTCGCCGCGGCCGGAATCAAGAGCCAGCCAACGGGCAACATGGAAGGCAAAGAGGTCCGCTTCGGCGACACCCAGTCGGCCCTCTACGACATCGCCTCGACCCAGACCTCGACCGGCTCGGTCGACGGATCGAACGACTCCTACACCGCCATGGGCGGCTTCGCCCTGCTGACGGGAATGATGCTCGGCGAGATCTCCCCCGGTGGGACAGGCAGCGGCCTTTACACGATTCTCATCTACGCCATCCTCGCGGTATTCATCGGCGGGTTGATGATCGGGCGAACACCGGAGTACATCCGTAAGAAAATCCAGGCAAAGGAAGTCAAGCTCGCAGGGCTTGGGTCTCTCGTCATGCCGCTCATCGTGCTCATCCTGACCGGCATCGCCGTGTCTATCGCCGAGGGCAGAGCGGGTCCTCTCAACCATGGACCGCACGGTTTCACCGAGATCCTCTATGCCCTCACCTCTCAGGCCAACAACAATGGCTCGGCTTTCGCAGGCCTCACGGGCAACACGGCCTTCTACAACGTCATCGGAAGCGTCGACATGCTGCTCGGACGGTTCGGCATCATGATCCCGGCGCTGGCCCTCGCTGGCTCGCTGGCTGCCAAGGGAACCGTCGCCGAGTCAATCGGGACCTTCCGGACCGACAACGGCATGTTCGTTGGGCTCGTGATCGGTGTGATTCTCATAATCGGTGGCCTCACCTTCTTTCCTGCCGTCTCGCTCGGCCCGATCGTCGAGCAACTCATCCACAGCAAGTTCTTTTGATGGAGACCTCCAACATGAACGACCCAACCGAACCCGTCGCCGGGGCCGGCGCGGCAACCGCACTCGAGAAGAGGCCCGCGCCTGACTCACCTCACGGCGTGGCTCAGGCCCGGAGCCTGTTCGACCGCGAGATCCTCGCCCAGGCGATCATCGACTCGTTCAAGAAGCTGGATCCCCGGGTGCAGGTGCGCAACCCTGTGATGTTCGTGGTGCTCATCGGCACGGTAGTCACCTTCGGAGAGTCGGTCGCGCACCCGGGCCTGTTTGATTGGTCCATAACCGTCTGGCTATTCCTGACCCTGATCTTTGCCAACTTCGCCGAAGCCATGGCAGAAGGAAGAGGCAAGGCCCAGGCCGACACGCTGCGCAAGATGCGCTCGGACACAGAGGCCCGCCGGCTCAACCCAGACGGGACCGAACAGCTCGTCGCTGCTGCTGCGCTCAAAAAGGGCGACCTCGTCGTCTGCGAGGCGGGCGACCTCATCCCCTCCGACGGCGAGATAACACAGGGCATCGCCTCGGTCGACGAGTCGGCCATAACCGGCGAATCGGCCCCGGTCATAAGGGAGTCCGGTGGTGACCGCTCGGCTGTCACGGGTGGCACCAAGGTGCTGTCGGACCGCATCGTCGTCATGGTCACCGCCGAGCCCGGCCAGACCTTCCTCGACCGCATGATCACCCTCGTCGAGGGTGCCAACCGCCAGAAGACGCCCAACGAGCTTGCTCTCACGATCCTGCTCGCCGTGCTCACCATCATCTTCATCCCGGTCGTGGTAACCCTGCAGCCATTCGGCAACTACGCCGGGGCGACTGTCTCTGTGGTGATCCTCGTGTCGCTGTTGGTCTGCCTCATTCCGACAACGATCGGCGCCTTGCTCTCCGCGATCGGCATCGCCGGCATGGACCGCCTCGTACAGCGCAACGTCCTCGCCATGAGCGGCCGAGCCGTGGAAGCGGCCGGGGACACCCAGACGCTTCTCTTGGACAAGACCGGCACCATCACCCTCGGTAACCGAATGGCGTCGAGCTTCTACCCCGTCGGTGGCCACACCGAGCAGGAGGTTGCCGACGCGGCCCAGCTGGCTTCGCTCGCAGATGAGACTCCCGAAGGCCGCTCCATAGTCGTGCTCGCCAAGGAGCGCTTCGACATCCGCGCCCGTGAGCTCGGGCCCGAGCACACCTTCGTGCCTTTCACGGCCACAACGCGCATGTCTGGCCTCGACCTCGGTGACCGCCAGATCCGAAAAGGCGCTGCCGATTCGGTAAAGCGTTGGGTCACCGAGCTTGGCGGATCGATACCCGACGACTTAGACGCCGTCGTCGAACGCATATCCAGGGCCGGCTCGACGCCGCTTGCCGTGGCCGACGGCAGGCAGATCATCGGCGTCATCGAACTCAAGGACGTCGTCAAGCAGGGCATCCGCGAGCGCTTCGACGAAATGCGCGCCATGGGCATCCGTACGGTCATGGTCACTGGCGACAACCCCCTCACTGCCGCGGCCATTGCCCAAGAGGCGGGCGTCGACGACTATCTGGCCGAGGCCACGCCTGAGACCAAGCTTGCCCTCATAAAGTCCGAGCAGGAAGGCGGCAAGCTCATCGCCATGACGGGCGACGGCACCAACGACGCTCCCGCCCTGGCCCAGGCCGACGTCGGCGTTGCCATGAACTCAGGGACGACAGCCGCCAAGGAGGCCGGCAACATGGTCGACCTCGACTCGAACCCGACCAAGCTGCTCGAGATCGTCGAGATCGGAAAGCAGCTCCTCATCACCCGCGGGGCTCTTACGACCTTCTCGATCGCCAACGACGTGGCGAAATACTTCGCCATCATCCCGGCCCTGTTCGTCGCCACCTACCCGCAGCTCAAGACACTGAACATCATGAGGCTGCACAGCCCGCAAAGCGCCGTGCTCTCGGCGGTGATCTTCAACGCCCTCGTCATCGTCGCCCTCATCCCGCTTGCGCTTCGCGGGGTGAAGTTCCGAGCGGCGAGCGCCGCCTCGATCCTGCGGCGCAACGTCTACATCTACGCAGTGGGCGGCATCATTGCGCCCTTCATCTTCATCAAGCTGATCGATCTGATCCTGACTGCACTGAAGGCTTACTGATGCTCACTCATCTAAGGCGCTCTGTTGTCCTTGCCCTCTTCTGCCTGGTGTTCTTCGGCCTGCTCTATCCCTTAGCCGGAACCGGCCTCTCCCAGGTCCTTTTCAAGCATCAGGCCGACGGCTCGATCACGGCGAACGGGTCGACCCTTATCGGCCAGAACTGGACCAGCCCGAAGTTCTTCCACGGGCGCCCCGACGACTTCGGCCCATACGCCGGCGTCGGAGACAACCCGCTCGTCGCGAACGGCAAGAGCGGCGACACGGGTGCCACAAACCTCGGTCCCCGCTCCAAAGTCCTGCTCAAGAACACCAAAGCCCTGATCGCCTACTGGCACAAGATGGGCGTCAACCCGACACCTGACCTCGTCACGACCTCGGGCAGCGGTCTAGACCCTGACATCACCCCAGTCGACGCCTACGCGGAGGTGCCCATGGTGTCAAAGGCCACTGGGATCTCGCCGAAGGTGCTTGACAAGCTGATCGCCCGTGAGACCAACACCGCCCAGTTCGGCTTCTTGGGCTCGGACTACATCGACGTCCTCCAGCTGAATACCGCCCTCGCCAAGATGGAGTAGCGACGCCGGCCTTGTCGGGTGGTCCCGTCCGGGGAATCCTCCCCTTGGTCGCTGCTCTGGCCAAGGTAGCGTCTTTTCCTGCAGCGTTGGGCGATACCGAGACCGGGCGGTGGGATGAGGACATGGCGAATGAATCCGAGTACTCCGACGCCGGCGACGAGTCCGACGAGTCGGTTGAGCCGGCTGGCAGGTTCCGGGTCTACCTAGGCGCCGTTGCCGGGGTCGGCAAGACATGGGCCATGCTCGACGAAGGCTGGCGCCGATACAAGCGGGGAGCCGACGTGGTCATCGGCTTTGTCGAGACCCACGGGCGGGCCCACACCGCCCAGCAAATACGCGATCTGCCTGTCGTGCCGCGCAAGGTCTGCGTATACCGGGGCACCACCTTTGAGGAGATGGACCTCGCCGCCGTGCTCGCCCGCAAGCCCGAGGTTGCCCTCATTGACGAGCTAGCCCACACCAACGTGCCCGGCTCGGGGCCCCACGCCAAGCGCTGGGAGGACGTGCTGCAGATCCTCGAGGCCGGCATCGGAGTAGTCAGTACCGTCAACATCCAGCACCTCGAAAGTGTGGCGGACGCCGTGCAGCAGATCACGGGCGTGTCTGTCCGCGAGCGCGTCCCGGACTGGGTCGTGCGCCGAGCCGACCAGCTCGAGCTGATCGACTCCTCGCCCGAGCAGCTGCGCCGGCGCATGCTGCACGGCAACGTCTACCCGCCCGAGAAGATCCCCGAGGCCCTCAACAGCTTCTTCCGCTTCCAGAACCTCGTGGCGCTGCGCGAGCTGGCGCTTCGTTTCGTCGCCGACGAGACCGAGGAGGAGCTTTTGTCCTACCTCGTCGCCCGCCACCCCGACATCGTCTGGGACACAGCCGAGCGCATCATGGTCGCCGTCACCGCTGCCCAGGGCACCGATGCCGTGCTGCGCCGCGCCGCCCGCATCGCCCTGCGGGCGCACGCGAGCCTGGCCGCCGTCTACGTCATCGGCGACGACAGCATCCAAGCCCGCCTCAAAAGAGTCGCTGGCCAAGATCAAGCACCTTGCCGAAGACCTTGGTGCGACCTGGCACGAGATCACCGCCGACGACCCGGCCCCTGCCCTCGTACAGTTCGCCAAGGACAACCAGATCACCCAGATCGTCCTCGGGGCCTCGCGCCGGTCTCGCTGGGAGCAGGTGACGAGCAGGGCCTCAGTCGTGCAGCGGGTGCTGCGCTTTGCCCGCCAAGCCGGTGTCGACGTCCACGTCATCGCCCGCTGGGGCGAGGGTGCCCCGCTCAGTGCCCTTGCCGCCCCTGAAGAGGGCGCAGAGTGACCTCAGGCCGCCCACCTTGGGGACCCGAGGAAGGCGGCCTGAGGGAATTGCCAATAGCCTAGTCACCGGAGGCGGAGTCTTTCGCAAGACGCCAGCGGCGTAGAGAGGCTGACGCCTGTCGGCGGGCCATCTGCCATCCGCGAGGCTCAACGAGCCTTTCTAGGTCCCGGTTATGCAAGTCCACGATCTTTTTCGTGTTCGCGGGGCTCATCATGACTTATCCCTCCTCTCGGTGATCTCTCGCAGGTTCGTTTTCCCACCTGCATCGTTGCACAACAGATACTAGCCGAAATTTATTGCCTTTCTGTCTATTTTTCTATATAGTTATTGAGCTATGCAACTTGTAGAAGCTCGGGCCAAGGCTCCCGGGACGAGGATCGCCGTCGGATCCTCCACAGCTGTGGAGCTTTCCTGGGTACTCCTGGCCGCCAGCCGGACGCAGCTGTGCGAGGAGCACCCCGTTCTCCAAGCGCTCTACGCCGAGGACAAGACCCTCGCACGACGGGTGCGCTCATTCTGGGACGACGGCGTAGCCGACTTCGGCGAGCAGCTCGTCCTCGCCGACAGGGCCGATGTCATTGCCGCCGCCGACGGCCGACGAGCTGTTGGCCGGCATCTCCTCGGCCGCCGCCGAAAACTTCAGGGGAGCTGCGACTTGCCTCGGAGGACGGGCCTGATCGGGCGGTTTTCCTGCAGCGTCTCGACAAGCTGCGACGCTCCTCGCGACTGCGCCGGGAGTACCTGACGCTGCTCCGCGACCTATGGGACCAAGTGGACGGGACCTGGCAAGCCAACGGGCGCCAGCTCGTAACCCTTGTCAGCGAGCGCTACCGGAGACGCCTGGCGCAGGGCGCAAACTGGCTCGACATCGTCGTCGCCGGCTCCGAGCACCTCTCGTCCCTCCTCCCGGACCTTGTCGACAGAATCGCACCGGTCGGCTCGGTCATGGTCGTGCCGAGCTTGTTTTCCGGTCAAGGCCTCCTGTTCGACCTTCCAGGCGGGCTCCTCGTTGGCGTTCGCGCCACGGCCCCTCACCCGGGATCACGGGCAATGACCGAACGCCTGGCAAGACGGCTCAAGGCGCTCGCTGATCCCACCCGGCTCGCAATCGCCCACGGTCTCGTGAACGGCCCGATGACCGTCGGTGAGATCGCGAAGTCGTTCGGTCTGGCCCAGCCGACGGTGAGCAACCATCTAAAAGTGCTCCGCGAGGCCGGAATCGTAAGGGGGACCCGCCGCGGCAACAGCCTCGAGCTCGAGCTCAGGCCCGAGCAGGCGGGCGAGCTCCTCGACGAGCTGAAGGCCCTCTTGAACCGTCCTGGCGGCGAGCAACGTCCGTTCTGAAGATCGGGCGGACTTTAAGGGAGGTCGGCCTCATCGCTTTTCGGACTGCCGGGCGGCTTTGTTGAGTGCCTTGAAGCGCTTGCGCTCCTCGGCCCGCTGGCGGGGATCGACCCGGGCAGCGAGATGGCGTTGTTCGCGACGTAGCTTCTCGAAGCTCGCGTAGCGTTCGGCGTCGAGGTCACCGGTAGCGATCGCCTGCCTGACGGCGCAACCGGGCTCGCTCGCGTGCCTGCAGTCGGAGAATCGGCAATTGGTGGCCAGTTCTTCGACCTCCTCGAAGGCGGCACCGATAGCGTCGTCGACATCGAAGAGGGCGAGCGAACGCAGGCCGGGCGTGTCGATGAGCATTGCCCCGCTTGGAAGGCGAACGAGCTCCCGAGCCGTCGTCGTGTGGCGGCCTTTCCCGTCCTCGCGCACCTCGCCAGTGGCAAGGTGCAGGCAGCCGTGTCCGAGGCTGTTGGCGAGCGTTGACTTGCCTGCACCCGACGGGCCAAGCAGGGCGACTGTGACCCCGGGCGAGAGATGAGCGGTGAGGTCACCCATTCCCTCACCGCTCAGTGAGCTCAGGGCCACCACAGCAATACGGTGAGCCAGCAGTGCAGTCAGGGCAACGTATTGCTATCCGCATCACCTCCGCCAGCCAGACCTGTACGGAATTCGCATCCTCCAGCGCCGGCAGTTTCACCGGTTCGTCCTTCTTGTAGCGCACGACGTGACTCATTCCGTCCTGATCCCATCGCTCATGGAAGTGACAGAATGTCTTGTCGCGCAGCGCCGGCGAGCCGCACTGTGTTCCATCGACTTTAATGTGCTTGCACCGCCGAATGCTTAAAGGATATACACCCATTGTGTTGCTCCTTCTCCAATCAGTTTTCAGTGACTGGTCTCCAGTTCTCCATCCACCCAGTCCTGGATCCGCCCGAAACGCGAGCACCAAAACGAAGGGCGTAGCCCTTGGCCACGCCCGTTTCGTGAAACCTCGAATTGTCCGCCTCGTTGCTGACGGTTTGGGGATTTCCAGAAGTTGCTCTTCTACCCCATCCTAACTTCGCACAATCCCGCAATTTGCGCAGTGTTTCTGATCACACACCGTTGTGATCGGAAGAAGGTCATTGCGAAATGTCATTTCGGGTGCCCCACCCCTTCACGTTCTTTGCGAATGAGTGGGCGCGGCATGCTGCTCTGCTCTGTGCCCTTGATAGAGCCCTTACTCCGACAGTGGGCCACTCACGCGATTCTCAGTTAGCGCAATCGCCTGCTTTCGCCAACTATCGCCGAATCGTCTTATACTTGGCGGTGTGAAGGTGCTCATGAAACTCATCGACTATGACAAATACACCAAGAAGTGGTCGCCTCGTAGCACGATCATGCTGCTGGTCGTAGAAGCTATTCTTACCGGGTTTTTTCTTGGCGCGGCGCTATTCGAAGCACTTCGTGGACGCGATGCTTGGGAATGGATATTCACACTCGCTTTGGCTTTTTCGAGTGGCGTGGGAACTTTGCAATCCACACTTGTCTTGCTGCACAACTGTCTGCCATTCGCAAAAACAGATCAAGGCGAAGCAGTCGCCCATGGGACCAACTGACGGGTCAGTGGTCTAACACCTCAATTTCATCAGGCAGTTCTCAGTTAGTGCTATCGCCTGATAACAACAGTCACCACTGCGCACTTTCTCGGTGTACGATTTTCGTTGGGCATGTCCGCGTGACAGGGGGCTATTTGAGAGCATCTTTTATCTTGCCAGTTTTGTTTCTGTTCGGACTAGGAGTTGCCGCTGGTCAGCCTAGTTGGCTGACCGACGAACAGGCACGTGACGTTGCAGAGAAGGCAATACACTCCGTACATCCTGAGCCGTGCTACAGCACGTATCGTAACGAGCGCCTCGAAAGCTTTGTAGTTAATGTTCGGAGAAATCCCCTAGTTGGCAATCGCATTAACAATTCTGTGTATTTCTACCGCGTAGCAAGCGATATCTGTGACTACGTGGTTGAGAAAGACGGCAAGGCTGTTCGAATGTCGCAAGCTTCGAACGACTGCTGCGAGTATGGAATTGTCGCGGTAGACCGTTCTACTGCAAGGAGCTACTGGTTTACCGGAGAGAAGAAAGAGAACCTATTCAGGGAGTTCGCACGGGATGAACAAATGCATCCCGACTCGCCTCGGCCCGTTTTGTTCGTCGCGCTCTATCGCGAACTCGTCTGGGGCGAATCGAGCGACAATGAAATTGAGAGCCCCGAACAACTCCGAGATGTAGTGCAGCAGAATTTTCAGTCGGCTTATTCTCCGTACGAACGAGACAACGTCTGGCAGCGACAATTTGAGCACTGGTGGCGGCAATTTCAATCAAGGATGCAGAAATTCAAACTGGAAACGACTTACGAACCGACAAGCGAAGGGACGACCACTGTTCGCGGGTATGGTTTCGACGGGTTCAAGTTGACGATTCCTCGGAGTGACCCCCCTCCCAAAGGGATCCCCACACTCTTCCAATGGGCTCTTCTGGTCAAGTCCGACGGAACGGTTGAACGACTTCCCTCAAAGCTAATTTACTCGGCCCGCTGAACTTCCCAGCGTGGCAAATTGGCGAAATATCGCCATTTCACCAACTACGGGCCATCCGGGTCAATGAGTGCTTACGTCTGCTAATAGCATTCGTCGGGTTGATCAGGCCAGCGTTTGCGAACGGCGCGGTTTAAAATGCGATACATGCTCACCCGGCAGATTATGGTGGCTCTGGTCGTTTCGATGCTCAGTGCGGTGGCGATTTGCCAATGCGTCAGCGGCGAGAAGAAGCCGGTCAGGTCACGAACAAGACAGATCGTCGATCCCAATGGAAAAGGCGTGCCGGGGGCCAATGTGACTGTCTATGATGCGAGCCGGAACGTTCTTTTCCGAACTCACTCTGACGCACGCGGAAAATTCTCGGTTCCCAGCCTCCGAAGAGACGAACAATGGCTTAACGATAAAGACTTTCACGTTGAAGTTTCCGCATCCGGCTTCATTCGCTTCAACTACATTCTTCTCCGATCCGGAGATTCCGCAAAGGTTCTAAAACTGCACATTGTTCCGTCCTCGGCAGCACTATGTAACGACCTAAAAATCATCGACGAGTGAAATGGTTTGCTAACAGCAGCTATCAAGCCTAACGGCGAAGCGCTGCAATACAGCGCGTCAACCGAAACGAGTGCAGATCATTGTTGTGGATCGGTAGCATGATGAAAGGCAGGATCGCCTAATGCCCCTCCGAATGACGACTGTCGTCTTGATATTGGCTTTGCTCGGCGGTTTCAGCTGGTCACAATCAGAGTCAACGAAACCGACAACGTACGCACTGGAAACCGTCAAAATCTCGAACGCGATCTACCCCCTACAAGCACGAGAGCAGAAGATACAGGGGCGAGTCGTAGCAATGATGCTGGTATCGGAAACTGGCGATGTAGAAAACCTCCAAGTCTTTAAAGCGGATGCAATACTCTCCCAAGCTGCGGAGGACACAATTAGGCAATGGACGTTCAAGCCAGTCACAAAAAATGGTACCGCCGTACCCGTGATCGCAAAAGTAACTTTCAACTTTGCTCCCGGCAACGGAGACCAGCAAGGCATCACTCCCGATATAGCCCCTGCGACCGATTTTCCTCAGCACGTTAGGGTTTCGGAAACTGTAATGCAGGGACTCTTGGTGAGCAAAGTCAGCCCTCAATATCCGGCGGCGGCCAAGGCCAAAAATGTTCATGGCGTAGTGACACTTGCGATGGTCATTGGTAAAGACGGAACAGTCGCGGACGTGCAAGTCGTATCCGGTCCAGCCGAGCTTACGGCGGCAGCCGTCGACGCCGCGCATCAGTGGCGATACCGGCCCTATCAGCTTCTGGGACGCCCCGTTGAGATACAGACAACAGCTCAATTCAATTTTCGTTGAGCGTAGTTGTCGAGAAATCGCCATTTCACCAACTACGGCCGACCCCCGTTAATGCATGCGAACGTTGGAGCGGAGAAACTCAAAGCCAGCCCGATTCTCGCGGATTCGTTGGGAGAAGTCGGGAGCGTCATCCACCGTGTTCGCAACGGGATTAACGTACGCCTGCGCTTTAAGCTCAGAAAAAGGTAGCTGGCCGGCTAAGTACCCGCCGCGATAGAGCATCTCCGGTGCGCGGCCATTCAACAGTACCCACCACGAGTATCGCGATCCTCCCGCCGCCATGTGGCCCGTGGCGGCCATATTGGCGAATAGGTTGGTGGTGCAGTTGTTGGTGATGGCATTGAACCATCTGGGGTCGTCCCGCAGACGGTTCGCTTGGCGGAGATACTGAAGAAAGACATCGCGCGCCCATTCTGGGCGGGTGGTTGTGTGAAAGAGATAAACACTCTCGCCTGAGCGATAGTTAGTTCGAAGACGGATGAGATCGCGTTCGCTAGCAAGCACGTAAATGATGGTGAATTGCCGAAAAAAAGAACGAATGGGCGAATAGCCCTGGCCGTTCTGGTATCGCGCCTCGATCGAGGCCGCCACATAGTCATTGTCGCCGAACTGAAAACTAATGATCGGATGCGCAATCCAGGGCGAGTTCCAGTAGTCCACAAAGAAGTCAACACCTCGAATTTGCGAGAGGAACACTTCCTTCGTGAGCCACTCGCAGGTGAACTCTGCTTCCTCGCGGTAATAGCAGTGGCGGAAATTGTGGATGGTCACACGGTCGCCGGCGATTTCAGCCCAGGGCGTCCGGGAGAGATCCGCTCGCCACTCGCGATCGTTCGACGGCTTGAGAGCTAGCCAGCAGATCAGCACGATAAAAAAGCCTAGGAAGCTGGCACCGAACCTGAAGCCTCGGCTTTTTGCGATCGCAAGAAAAAATGTGAGCACAACCAGGTAAATCGCCGGGGTTAGCCACTCTCGGCCAGCGCGGGAAAAGTCAAAATACAGCGCGGCCATCGCCCAGGCGTTGAGGCAAGCCGACAATAAACAAACTGCCACAATACCGACCCGCCTCAGAGTGCCCATCAATCGAATCTGATCTTTCATCACCATCCCATGTGCGTGCAATCACCGACATCCCACCCCTAAGCATGCAACACTACCTATGCAATTGGGGCAGCCGAACCTGTGCCCGTCTCCAGAGACGGCACCACGCGCTGCCCCAAAGTCGTTTTCAGCGGTCTTTGACAACCTAACTCCTTATTCCGCAATATTTTACGAATAAGTCATTTAAAGTCAAAGATCTGAGAGTCCTACCTTCTCTAAATCCATGATTCTAAAAGATCGAGGGGAGGGGGAGGGGGGTACCCTCCGCACAGCCCGCAAAGGCCCCGGGCTAGGCTGTCAGAAGTGAAGTGCGGTCAGAAGTAAGGCGCAGACGGGACCTGCACTGCAGGCGTGACCGCAGCCTGACACGCGCCGCACAGCGTACTTTCCTTCAGATCGATCCACTCCACCGCGTGCGAAGGAGCCATTGCACACCGGTAGTCGTCGCAGTGCGTGAGGCTTACCGTGTGTCCCAGTTCGTGGACCGCTTCTTTCGTAACGCGCTGCCGAAACAGTTGCGTGTCACCGGGAAGGCCGTAAAACTCCTGATGTAGACGATGAGCAGAGACCACCGCGCACGGTCCCCCCATTTGTGCCTCGCCAAAAACGAACGTCAGAATCGGAATGTAGAGATCGACTGCGGCGATACCCAACATTCGCCAGGAATCCGTAGTCAACAACTCCTGCATGCGAAACAAGAGTTCCGACGAGTGGTATTGCTGCCGTTCTCCGTGGAAGGCGAACTGCGGGTCGAGTCGCACGGGAAGCACCTTGCAGGACACGCGAAACGTTTCTTCGAGAACGGGCCGCAGATCCTTCAGCAGCCCGTCTTCGACATTCCCGATCGGCAGCAGGTGCAGCAGTTTCATGAACCTGGTCTCAGCTTTCAGTGGTCAGCTCTCAGCTCTCGGTGCTCAATTCGCAGTTCGCGCTTCTAAGGCTAGAAACTGATGACTGAGAACTGAAAACGAACGTGGTTTTTATCGCGTCTCCACGGGAGTTCGCGTCCAGCCGTATTTTTTCAGCTTGTGATAGAGAGTCACCCGATCGATGTCGAGAACTTCGGCAGCGTGACTCTGATTTCCGCCGCATTCTTCGACCACTTGCAGGATGTGCGCACGCTCCATCTCGTCGAGCGTCTTGCCCCCAGATGTCGAAACGTTGGACTGTTTGAAGATGAAATCCTGCTCGTTCAGTTCGGGCTCCTGTCCCACGACCATCGCGCGCTCGACCGCATTCTCCAGTTCGCGAACGTTGCCGAGCCAGGATTGCTGCTGCAGTTGGTTCATCGCCGCTGGAGCCACGCGGGTGATGCGCTTATTCATCGCCTGCGAGAACTTGTGTACGAAGTGGTTCACCAGCGCGGGAATATCGTCGCGCCGCTCGCGCAATGCTGGAAGCTCGATGCGGAAGACATTCAATCGGTAGAAAAGATCGGGACGGAACTTGCCTTCCTCGATCAGCTTTTCCAGATTCTTGTTGGTCGCAGCGACGCAACGGAAATCCACTTTGATGTTCTGGTTGCCGCCGACGCGCGTGATTTCGCGCTCCTGCAGTACGCGCAGCAGATCGGTCTGCGTCTTGAGGCTGATGTCGCCAATCTCGTCGAGAAAAACCGTTCCACCCTCGGCAATCTCGAACTTGCCCTTCTTGCGGTACTGCGCACCCGTGAACGCGCCCTTTTCATGACCGAAGAGTTCGCTTTCAAGCAGCGACTCCGTCAGAGCGCCACAGTGAATCGCCACCATGGGATGAAATCTTCGCGGGCTCGCATGATGGATCGCTTTTGCCACCAATTCCTTGCCGGTACCGCTCTCGCCTGTAATTAAAACCGTAGCGTCCGTCGGGCCAACCGTGTCGATCGCGTCGAAAAGCTTGCGCATCGGCCCGCTTTGACCGACGATCTCCCCCGGTCGCGCGACTTCGGCCACGGTTTCGCGCAACAGGATGTTCTCCTGAGCGGCATGTTTGTGGGCCAACGCATTCTTCACCAGATGTGCGATTTCGTCGGGATCGAGGGGCTTGGTCACGTAATCGTAAGCGCCATTCTTCAGAGCCGTCACCGCCGTCTCGACCGAAGCGTATCCAGTCATCATAATCACGACAAGTTCGGCATCGACCTCGTGCATGCGGCGCTGCAACTCGATTCCGTCGGTGCCATGCATTTTGATATCGACCAGAGCGGCGTCCCAGCGTTGTTCGGCCAGTTGCGTCAGCGCATCGTTGGCGTTCTCAACCGTCGTGACCTCATAGCCTTCTTCGCGAAACCATTTGCCCAGAGAATCGCGGACGCTAAGTTCGTCGTCTACGATCAACAACTTTCCATGTGTGCTCACTGCAATCACCTCGTTTTCATCTTCATCGCTGCGCCGTCAGAGCCAGTTTCCTGTTCGTTTCTCCTGACGAAGATTCCGGACCTTGCACGGGCAGAGTGATCGTGAACGTCGTCCCGTGGCCCAATTCGGACGCGACATCGATGCGTCCGTTGTGGCGCTCTACGATACCGCGACTGATGGCTAGGCCCAGCCCGACTCCACGGCCAGTTTCCTTCGTGGTCAAGAAAGGTTCGAAGATGTGCGGCAAAATGTCGGCAGCAATGCCCACTCCGTCATCGCGCACTCGAATCTCGATCGCCGCGCCGGCGGATGTGAGCCGTGTCTCGATCCACAGGTTGCCTCCCTTGGGCATCGCATCCTTAGCGTTCATGATCAATACCAGCAAGACTTGTTCTATTTGCGCCGGATCGCACGACAACACGGGCAGATCTTGCGCGAGCTCGCGTTGAAATTCGATGCCGCCTAACTCCAGTTGATGGCGCACCAGCATGAGCGACCGGTCGATCACGGAATGCAGATCGGTCGTCTGGACGTTCATGGGCGCGGTTCGAGAGAGTGTCAGCAGGTTCTTGATCAGGTCGCCGCACCGGCGGCTTTCCGCGGCGATCAACTCCAGGCACTGCATTGCCTCTTCTTTTTTTTCATTGGATGTTTGGCCAGTCCCGACCCATTTCCGCAGCAGTTTGGCGTAGGTGAGAATGCCCGACAGCGGATTGTTGACTTCGTGGGCCACAACCGCTGCCATCTTCCCTAGGGAAGCCATTTTCTCAACGTGGAGCATGTGATCGTGAGCCCGCTGGAGTTCTTTGGTCTTTTCGTCAACACGACTTTCGAGGGTTGTAGCCCACTCGACGATCTCCGCATTGGCAGCGCGCAATTGCAGGCTCATTCCGTTGAAAGATTCTGCAAGCGCGCCGACTTCATCCTGCGATCGCACCTCGATCTGGTAGCCAAGATGACCCTGCGCGAGATGTTTCGTCCCCTGCTTTAAGGACTTGATAGGTTTGTCGACGACCTGCCACACGAAGAGCCAGCTCAGAACCGCAATAATCAGCAGAGCCGCCGCTGTGCAGGCCAGCATGCGCGCGCTCGTGGCTTTCAGTTGCGCATCGGCTTTTGCGAGGGAAATGTTGGTATCCAGAACACCGAGAACCTGCTGTTCCGCAGGATGCGCATGGCAGGCGGCGTTTGAGCAACTGGGTTGATTTTCAATAGGCGTGATGATGCCGAGCACACGCTGGCCGCTGGCGCGATAAATACGAAAACGGTCAGGACGCTTCAGTCGCGCCAGTGGTTGCGACTGCGTGTGGCATCCATAGCAGGCCTCGGCGGTCTTGTCGAGTACATGACTGACCTCCACCGAGTCGGTCGAGTAGCTCACTCGTCCCTCTTGATCAAGGATGCGCACCTTCACCATCCCCGGTTCGTCGGCCATGGTGCGGATCGCGTGATACAGCCCCTCACGATCGTTGCGCAGCATGTAATAGGTGGTGCTGCGGCTGATTACGTCACTGACCCGCTCGGCACTGGATAGCGTAGCCGCTTCCAGATCCTGGCGGTGCAGCCGAATGTTCAGATATCCGAGCAGAGCGAAGATGACTACCATCGCTGCCAACAGAGAGCCAATCAACTTCGTGCTGATGCGCTGGGTGAGTTGCTTCCACGCTGCAACGCGACGAATTGGATCAATCCCCCGCATGGCCTAATACCGGAGTGGAGACTGCCGCTACGTTTAGAGTTTGTGGGCGTGCTTTTTCGACGCGATGTTCTTCGGGATAGATGGGCAGGTATTTGACTGCCGTTCCGAAGAGTGCGAAGCCCATCGCGATGATCATGAGTGTTACGGAGAATTCGGTCCACTTCGGCACGAAGTGATGGCCGACGTACGTCTCGAAGCCCGTGAGCGCGATATTCAGCCGGTTCGTGATAAACCCGAGCACGGTGAAGATCGACGCCAGATACAGCCCCTGCGGTGACAGTCTGACCTTCTTGAAACTCAGCATGCCGATCGGAATGATGAATGCCAAAGTGAGTTCCAGCCACAGAAAATAAGATTCGTAGCTTGGTTTCACAATTTGCCCCAGCATGCCGCGATGGAAGTAATCTTCGAAGCGCAGCAGAGCATTCACCCACAGCGCGACCAGCAACGCTCCACCCAGTTCCACCAGAACTGGAAGTTCAAGCTGGCGGCCAAAAGCCTTCGCGCTTTGCGTCGACTCAAAAATCGTCATCGCCAAGCCAACAGAAATTGCCGACCCGAAAAACAGGAAGGGAAGTGCTGGCGTGTACCAGAAAGGATGCAGCTTGCTCGGCATGATCAGATAGAGCGAGCCGAGCGAACTCTGGTGCAGGGTCGACAGCAGAATGCCGAGTACGATCAGCACCGGGTAGATTTTCTTGATCCACTTAATCGGAGCGTGCAGGTTGAACCGCTCCAGCACATTGGGGAGAAATTCAAAAAAGAGCACCGTGGTGTAAGCCATCACGCACATGCCGACCTCGAACATTACTGAGTGCGGATTCATGTACACCATCTGGTGCCATATGAACCAAGGCCGCCCGAGGTCAAATAAAAGGCCAACGATGAAGAGCAAGTATCCGAGAAACGCGGTTAACACCGCGGGACGCACCACGCTGTGCAGTCTCTCTACATTGAACAGATAAACCGCGCCCACAATGCAAAAGCCGCCCGCCGCCAGCATGACGCCGCATAGGCAGTCGAAGCCGATCCACAAGCCCCAGGGAAACTGGTCAGTCATGTTCGAAATTGCGCCCAAGCCGTAGTAATAGCGAACGAACGTCGAGTACAGGCCGAGCGCCATGATCACCAGGAACACAATCTTCCAGAACGTCAGCTTGATTTTCATCGCGCCCCCCCGTTCTTCTCCTGTTTTTCTTCAGCTTCCGCTGACGCGACCTCTTCGCGGCGATGCGACACCCAATAAATGCCGCCCAACACCAAGGTCCAAACAGGGATGAAATCAGGAATTCTCTCCATGACTCGTCCCGTATATTCCGGCATCGGAATTTCTCCCAGCTTCGCCGATGGCGGGTATCCGTACTCTTCGACGTTCATGCTGGAAAGAAGCAGCACCGATGTCCCGCCCACTTCCTTCATTCCGTAGATACGCGGCTTGTAGGCTGTGGGATTCTGCCGAATGCGTTCCTGTGCCTCGGCGATGAGTTCGTCGCGCTCTCCAAACTTGGTAGCGCCGGTGGGACAAATCTCGGCGCACGCCGTCGGCTTCCCGGCAGCGATGCGATCCGGACACATAATGCATTTCCGAACCCGCGGATTCAGCGACTGCCATTCGTACTTCGGCTGCGAAAATGGGCAGGCCACCATGCAATAACGGCATCCGATGCATTTCCACACGTCATAAACCACCGGACCGGACGCTGTTTTGTGAAAGGCGCCGACCGGACACACCGAAGCGCACGCCGGATGCTCGCAGTGCATGCACAGCCGCCGCATGAATTTGTCGTCCTTGTTCAGGACCACCGTGTACTTATGCTCCGACTGCACCGACTCGGCAGCGACCTTGTCGTCGTAGGGCAGCTTGTTCTGCTGTGCGCACGCGCCCTCGCACTGCTTGCAGCCGATGCACATGGTTGCGTCATAGAGCAGAGCCTTGCTCATAAGAAGATGCTCCTGGAGATCCCTTTTGCGCGACGATTGTTGGAGGGACGGACGCATGGGATCAAAATAGAAAACCGGGTACTGAGCAATCTTTGCTCTGTACCCGGCAGGGAGGGCATTATCTGAGGGCAAACGAATGAGGAGCAAACTCTTCGGTCAAATAAGGATGGGCCAGAGGTTGATTCCATCCACCGAATTGAGCCGGACACCCCCATGGTTACCTGACGCTTCCCTCAGTCGCTGTCCGCAATTTCACGGCAGCGGTAACGCGCAAAGAGGAATAGACAAAACTACGGCAACAACCAGCAACTATTTCTGCAGGCTGCGAACGTAGGTCACGAGTGCTTTAACGTCGTCCGCCGCGAGGCTTTTCACTCCGGCCGGGTGCTTTGCGGTTCCGGTAACGGCCTTGCTCAGGTCGGCATCGGAGAGTTTCTTGGCATCGTCACCAATCAGGCTGGGAATCTTCGCTGCCGGTTTGCCCGCTGCGTCCGCTCCATGGCACATGGCACACTTCGCTTTGTAAATGGCGCCACCGTCCTCGGCCCAGGACAGGCTGGGGATCAGGATGAACAGGGCCATTGCAATTGTCATTACCAGAACCACAAGCTTTGTTGTCTTCATGATGTCGTTTCTTCTCCTCGTCAGATTTTGCGATTCAATAAAAGATCGGTTCGATTTCACTGCCGCACTTTGTGTTGCGAAACTAACCACTAATAAAGCCTTCCAGAAACCTGATGTAACAGAATTCAGCAATTGCGCTGCTTACAGTAGAGAGTCTCAACGTTGGGCCGAAAGCTCGCAGTGATGCAGGTCACCTTGAGTGGTGACTGTGCCTGGGATAGCAAGCTAGCAAGCGCTCCCACCTTCGACTCCAAACGCCGCGCCTGCAATTCCAGTTTTTGTGCCAAAAGGTGACTGGAATCACATCGTTTTGTCCCCGTCGAGAGCGACAATTCAACACAGCAGCGAGGTACCCTATGACCTCTGACGCCCTATCATTTCCGCCTTTATCCCTTCATCTAGAACTTCCGTAACTGCGAGACGGGCCGCCATCCGTGGTGCGTCCGCCAAAGGAGAAACCCGCATGAACGAGCTTGCACCGGACAAAACCATTAGGAGAGAAAGGAAGTCGAGAAAACTCGACAAGAAAACCGACTTGACCGGGCCCGGAATCGGTAACTACCAAGAGTTAGAAAAGGCTTTGCCGATCGACTACCGCTCCCTTTTGACTCCCAAAGAAACGCAACAAGCCATCCACGAGATCAAGCGCTACATCGCCGACAATCTGTGCAAAGAACTCAATCTGATCATGGTGGAAGTGCCCCTCATCGTCGATGTGGAAAGCGGCGTCAACGACATGCTTGACCGCGACGGATCCCGCACACCGGTTCAGTTTCATATCGCCAACGATCACAATGCTCATCCGCTCGACGCCCAGGTCGTACAGGCCGCGACGAAATGGAAGAGAATGGCGCTCAAGCAATTCGATTGCAAAGTCGGCGAGGGCATCTGTACCGATATGCGTGCTGTCCGCAAAGACTATTTCCTGGACCACGATCATTCCGCCTACGTCGATCAGTGGGACTGGGAGCGAGTGATCATTGCCGAGCAGCGCAACCTGGATTTCCTGCGGGCGATTGTCAGCAAAATCTGGAAGGTCATCGTGGGTGCGGAACGACATGCGCAATTTCTCTTCCCGCAGTTGCATGATTCACGCTATCCGAATCTCCCTGAAGAATTGAAATTCCTGCACGCCGAAGAAATTCTGGATATGTATCCCGACCTGCCGCGCAAGCAGCGTGAAACTGCGATCCTGCAGAAGTATCCGGCCGTTTTCATCATCGGCATCGGATATCCCCTAAAGGACGGCTATCCCCACGAAATGCGCGCCGCCGATTACGATGACTGGATCACACCGACCAAACATCAAACTGGCCGCGACACTCATGGCCTTAACGGCGACATCCTTGTCTGGAATCCCGTCACCCAGCGCCGGCACGAACTAACCTCAATGGGCATCCGCGTAACCGCCGAAACGCTGATGCAACAACTGACCATGGCAAAGCAACTGGACTTCCTGCAGCTCCCCTATCATCAGGCCATCCTGAAGAACGAGATCCCGCTCTCCATCGGTGGAGGAATCGGGCAGTCCCGCACGCTGATGCTGTTGCTCCGCAAAGCCCATCTGGGAGAAGTCAGCGTCACCGTATGGCCGAAAATCTTGAAACAGATGTGCGCGGGAAAGAATATCTTTGTGCTGGAGTAAGGTGTCTTAACGCGGGAAAGGGGGATAGTGAAATTAACTATCCCTTTTTGTTGTAGGTTGAAGTCTTTGGGAAGCCTGAGGAACTTCGGCTCGTCTCGATTTTGGGAAGGGCACGAGTTCCACTCGTGCCGCAAATCGCGCTCCTTCAAAAGCGGCTTCTAGCCGCTGCGGGAATGCTGCAATCGGAACACACGTTTCGCCACCCTCAAAGCACTCAACTCAGCCAGAATCACATTCTCACAGCTTCAATTCCAGCCTAACAATAGATTGCGACAGATGAGCCTTCACCGCCGCAGCCAGCCGGCGTACGCCCTCGCGGATCTGCTCAGGAGTGGCGTTCGAGAAATTCAGGCGCATGTGGCGGCATCCCTCGCAGTCATCATCGGCGCGGCCCTCGTTGCGTCGGCCATCGTGGGCATAAAACGAGGTGCCCGGCACGAACGCGACGTTCTGTTCCAACGCCGTGCGAAAGACGGCTTCAATGTCAACCCCTCGCGGCAGCGTAACCCACAAAAAGAGCCCGCCTTGCGGATGCGTCCACGTGACCACTGGCGGGAAGAACTCCTGCAGAGCCTGCAACATCACATCGCGCCGCTCGCGATAAACCTGGCGAATTAATTTGACGTGCGAGTCGAGAAAACCGTCGCGCGCGACTTCGTAAGCGACAAACTGGGTGAAGGTCGAAGTGTGCAGATCGGCGCCCTGCTTGAGCTGCGCGAGCTTGCCAATCACCTCCGGAGGAGCCACGATCCATCCCAGCCGCAGCCCCGGAGCCAGCGTCTTCGAGAACGTGCTGAGGTAGATCACGTTGCCGATCGAATAGCCGTTATCGCGCCGCAAGTTCTCGCGGTCGAGCACGACCAGCGACGGAAGATGCTCCCCTTCATAGCGTAACTGGCCGTAAGGATCGTCTTCGACAATCGGAATGCCGTACCGGTCGGCCAGTAACACAAGTTCGTGACGGCGGCCCTCGGAGAGCGTCGTCCCCGCTGGATTCTGGAAGTTCGGCAGCACATACATGAACTTCGGTCCCGAACGCAGCGGCGCTTCGAGCAGATCGGTGCGCAGTCCGTTTTCGTCGCTGGGGACGGCGAGATATTCGGCGCCATAGACGTTGAAAGCCTGCAGCGCTCCGAGATAGGTAGGCGCTTCGACGAGAACGTGATCTCCGGCATTGATGAAAAGCTTGCCAATCAGATCGAGAGCCTGCTGCGAACCGGATGTGATCAGCACGTTTTCGATTCTCGCCTTAATCCCGTAGCGTGCCATGTTGTTAGCGATGAGTTCGCGCAGCCGTTCGTATCCTTCTGTAGCCCCGTATTGCAGGGCCTGCGACGCGTTCTCGGTTAGAACTTTGTGGCAAGCTTCCGCAAAGCGCTGGGCGGGGAATACGTCGGGCGCGGGAAGGCCTCCAGCGAAAGAGATCATGCCGGGCTTCTGGATGACTTTCAGCAGGTCGCGAATGGCGGAGCTGGTGAGGCCCTTGGTGCGGGCGGCGTAGCGGGATGTCCATGCGGTCGACATTGTTCATCCTTCCGGGAACGTACTATGGGTGCTAGTCCGGTACTTGTGGATCAACGCGAATGCTGGGCGGCTAAAGAGACGTCACTCCGTCTGCCCGACCACGATGAACCTTCTCGTCTTTTGGTCTGAAAACAAGATCTCATACACTTTGAACGACTCATAAGCTACTTTATGGTCATCTCTAACGATTTTCGCTTTGTAATCGCTTAACGACAGGAGCGTGTCGGCGGGTGCTTCAGACTGCAGCTCATATTTCTTTCCGTCAATCAACACCTCCATTTTTTGATAGAACGTTCCACCCTCTCGAACCATGTGCGAGGCAGTGACATGAATGCTGACGTTGTATTCGGCCGGGTTTGGGTTTGATCCTGCCCACGCGAACGCGGAGAACAGGAATAGCAGGGCAACGAGTGAGACCTTTTGCATAAGAGCTCCGGCCTCTATTCTAAGCGAAGCCGTCAGGCTGGCTGACTGCTCCGATGTGCGCCTGCTCGTCGATAAATAGTCTTCCAGCATGCAGCGCTTTGCGATCGATTTCAAGCAGGTCGAGTTTCTTGACTTTGTCTTCGAGCACGTTCAACGCAGTTCGCGGAGCGAGGCATTCGGTCTCTTCGAGCAGCGCCCCCATCATCACGATGTTCGTAGCCTTGGTTGAGCCCAGTTTGTCGGCGATCTCGGCCGCGGGCACTGCGACAATCTGCACATCCGGCACGCTAAAATCAGCAGGAACCGCTTCGCCGTTGTAGAGAATGACGCCTCCGCTCGCCACTTCGCGCCCAAACTTCCGCAGCGAAAATTCGTTCATGGCGACAAGCACGTCGGGATGCGAAACCAGCGGCGATCCGATCCGTTCTTTCGACAGGCACACATGGCAATGCGCGCTGCCCGAACGCATCTCCGGACCGTAAGAGGGCAGCCAACTGACTTCCAGGCCTTCGCGCATACCCATTTCGATCAGCAGTTGGCCAAGCAGCAGAACGCCTTGTCCGCCAAAGCCTGCGATCTTGATCTTCACGTCTTTGAAGCGATGGCTGTGATTCGCACCGACAATGTCAGCCGCTCCATCTCTAGCAGATTCTCCAATGCCATTTCTGCTGGCCGGCTTGATGCCCAAAACCTCCGCTACAGAACGCTGCGGAGGATCGTTCTCCTGGACCGCGAGCGGCGCGGGTTGGTGGTCGCGAAACACATTTAGAGGAAATGCCGGAATCATCTTGTCCGCAATCCACTGTCGCGCTTCGACCGGATCCTTGCTCCAGATCGTAGGGCATGGCGACAGAATTTCCACGAAAGAAAAGCCTGCGCCATCGCGCTGCCGTTCGAGGGCTTTGCGCACGGCACGGCGTGCCTTCATGATGTTCTTGTTGTCGGAGAGCGCTACCCGCTCGATGTAAACGGGTGCTTCGAGCGTGGCCAGCAGTTCGGCCATGTGAAGCGGGAAGCCTTCATTGGATGGCCGCCGTCCCCAGGGAGAGGTCGTACTTTTCTCGCCAACCATAGTAGTCGGGGCCATCTGCCCGCCTGTCATGCCGTAGATCCCATTGTTCACAAAGAAAACGGTGATCTTCTCGCCGCGGTTCGCGGCGTGGACGATTTCCGCGGTGCCGATCGCCGCGAGGTCGCCGTCTCCCTGGTACGAGATCACGATCTTATCGGGGCACGATCGTTTAATGGCCGAGGCCGACGCCGGCGCGCGTCCGTGTGCGACCTGCACGTTGCCCACATCAAAATAGTAATAAGCAAATACCGAGCAGCCGACCGGGCTGACGAAGATCGTCTTATCCTGCACGTCCAGATCCTGCAGCGCTTCGGCGATCAACTTGTGCACGACGCCATGCCCGCAGCCCGGACAATAATGCGTCTGATTTTTCAGCTCCGATTTGCGTTCGTAGAGATCGTAAAAGAGTGGAGACTTGGAATGGATTTGTTCGTACGGTGAATCACCCGCTCCCGGAATTTCGGCAGGAAAACTCGTTTCCGGGTGACTCTCTAATTGATTTTGAACTTCAGGTTCCAGTTTAACTTTGATGTCCACCAGGCTGATTACACTTTCGTTTGCCATTTTCGCTGTCCTCTTTCACCAGGTCGACGTGGACCCGGTTTCAGACCGCCACGGCCATGCGTGACAACACCTGTTCCTGTATCTCCCGGACCGAAGGTACGTTCCCGCCCACGCGTCCATAGAACTCGACCGGCACCTTGCCATCGAGGGTCAGGCGCACATCTTCTAGCATTTGTCCGTTACTCAATTCGACAACAAGAACTTTTTGCACCTTCGCCGCCGCCCGCCGCAACGCCTCCGCCGGATACGGCCACAGCGTAATAGGACGAAACAGTCCAGACTTTACCCCTTCTTTTCGCAGCACCTCAACCGTCGACAGCAATACGCGGGAGACGATGCCGTAGCCAACCAGCAGAATCTCCGCGTCGTCGGTGTGGCAGAGTTCAAAGCGCGGCTCGGCCTGTTGCGCGCGGATGTACTTTGCTTCCAACTTGCGTTGATGATTTTCCAGTTCGTCGCTCTCAAGAAAAATCGAGCTGACCAGATTTGCCCGCGTCTCGGGAGTGCCTTTCACAGCCCACAACTTTTCGGGAGCATGAATTTCATGCTCAGCATCGGGATAGTCGAGCTCGAGCGGCTCCATCATCTGCCCAACATAGCCGTCCGTAAGTATGACTGCGGGATTGCGATATTTGTCGGCCAGCTCAAATGCCAGCATCGTGAGGTCGGCCATTTCTTGCACCGATGCGGGCGCCAGCACGATGTTGCGGTAGTTGCCGTGGCCTCCACCCTTGACCATCGCGAAGTAATCGCTTTGTTCGGGAGCGATGTTGCCGAGCCCCGGACCCCCGCGCATGACGTCAACAATGACGCAGGGTAATTCGGCGCCCGCCAGATAAGACATGCCTTCCTGCATCAGGCTAAGACCGGGGCCGGACGATCCGCTCATCACGCGAACGCCGGTTGCGGCCGCTCCATAGACCATGTTGATGGCAGCGGTTTCGCTCTCCGCCTGTAAAAAAGTCCCTCCGACTTGCGGGAAGTACAGCGCGGCAGCTTCGGCGATTTCGCTCGCCGGAGTGATGGGGTATCCATAGTAGCCACGACATCCGGCAAGGATGGCGCCCTTGATGACGGCAACATTTCCCTTACAAAGCTGGCGCATGGTCGGCCTCCTGCTCGGGAGTGAGGGCGCTCGCCTTAGACTTTGCTTTAAGCCGGTAGACGGTGATTGCGCCCGGTTCGGGACAGGTATAAAAGCAGATCCCGCAGCCAGTGCAGTCCTCCCCCGTGTAGTGAGCCGGATGCGCACCATACGTGTTTAGCTCGGTCCCCAACTCCAGGCACTTCGGAGGACAGGAATCAACGCACAACCCGCATCCTTTACATTCTTCGACATCGACCGTGACTTTTCCGCGCGGTTGCCCTGCCATGGTCCACCTCTCGAACGTCTAACTCTTTGCGGTCTTTTCCCCTGGTTCCCACTTCCTTCTTATTTAAACGCCGAGAGATGCAAAAGCCTGTGCGCTTGCGCACCGGGGTAGGTGAGCGCGGTCACATAGTCCAACATATTCACAAATCGAGGGTTGGCGAGGATAGGGTACGGCTAGAAAGTTCGACTTTGGAGGAAACGCGTGAGGGGGACACCGGCGGGGTGTAGAGACCGGCGACCCCGCCCGTCCAGCCCACTTCCTTTCTTACTATTGCGGGTACCAGTCCAGCAACCGCACTTCGATCCCTGTGCCTTCCAGCCCCTTCTTAAATACCGAGAGATCGGACCCCCGATAGTGATAGGGAATGACGATCTTTGGATGAAACGCCTTAACCGCTTCCGCCGCTTCCTCCGGAGGCATGGTGTAGGGCAGGTTCATGCAGACAAACGCCACATCGATGTTCTTGAGCGCGCGCATTTCCGGAACGCCTTCAGTGTCGCCGGAAAAGTAAAAGCGCTTACCCCCATAAGTCAGGACGTATCCGTTGCCTCGTCCTTTGTCGTGGTAGAACTTACCCGGGGCCGGTCCGCGCACGAGGTTGTATGCGGGAATCGCCTCGATCGTCCAATCGCCCCAGTGTTTCGTCTCCCCATTGGCGATCGGCTTCGCGGTCGTGACCGTCGCAACCACGGCTGGCGGTGCGAGAATTTCCGTCCCGGTCTGGCGGATCGCCGCGATCGATTCCGGATCCATATGATCGCCGTGAATGTCAGTAATCAGGATGAGGTCGGCCTTTCCCAGGCCCGTCAATTTAGCAGGCTTGGCTGGGTCGAGATAGATCGTCTTGCCTCCCGCCTCAATCAGCGTGCTGGCGTGGTTCAGGGGAGTGATTTTCACGTCCCCCGCCGACGTTGGAAACGTTTGTACGGCCGCTGAGGCGTGGGCAACCGACGAAAGAGACAGAAAGAGAGCCAGGAAAAACGAACAGAAGGCAAGAGCGAAAGCAAGCTTCATCTCAACCTCACTAGAAAGATTCAAACCGTCCAACGCGCTCTTAGAGTGGTAGAAACGACGCTCCAAGCCCGGTAATTCTACAGTTTATTTCCTCAATGCGCGAAGTTGGGAAACCTGACTCCATCCGGGCCCGCTACCATCGCCAACAGTCTAAGGGACACAAAATAAACCCGATTCTGATGCGTCTGTGTCCACCATCCGGACATCTAACCAAAAATCTCGTATGTCGGCGTGGGGCCGTGTGCGAGAGGGGTAGTTGACACAATATCGCCACGAACGGGAGGAGATCCCTATGCTGACTGCGGAGAAATCTCTCGCCATTCCTCGCGAGATGATCGAGCGCATCGTCGATGCCCGCCGCCGTAGCGACGCTCTCTTCGATATTGTCCGATCCGACTCGCTTTATGACCGCCCGATTCCCGAGCGGCACCGCATCATCTTCTACGTCGGGCATCTCGAAGCCTTCGATTGGAATCTGCTCCACGAAACTCTTCGCGTCAGCTCATCGAGAACGTCCTCATCCCACGTCGAACTCGATCGCCTTTTCGCCTTCGGCATCGACCCAGTAGGGGGTGGATTGCCGACCGACGTGCCGTCCGAGTGGCCTTCTCTCGCCACAGTCCGAAACTATGTGAGCGATGTCCGCAACGCTCTCGACGCGGCGCTCGCTACGGCGGACTTCGACGCCGCACGCATGGATGCTTCCCGATCTACGCCGCTGTCTACTCTGCTGCAGGTAGCCACTGAGCATCGTCTGATGCACGTCGAGACGCTTGCTTATATGTTGCATCGGCTGCCGCTCGACCGAAAAATCCGTGGCGAGTTCAGCAGCGAGTCAGCTTTTCTTTCTCATCCTCCCGTGATCCCCGAAATGATTTCCGTTCCAGAGGGTGCTGTTACCCTGGGTCTGCCACGCGACGGAAAGACCTTCGGCTGGGATAACGAGTATGAGGCGCACGCCGAACAAGTTCCCCCATTCCAGATCGATCGGTACAAAGTAACCAACCGCCAATATCTGGAGTTTATGGCTGACGGTGGCTATGAGAATAAATCTCTGTGGAGCGAAGACGACTGGAATTGGAAAAACGTGCAGGCGGTTTCCCACCCCGCGTTTTGGGAAAGGCGGGGAGACGCCTGGTCGTGGCGCGGCATGTTCGATTTGATTCCGTTCGATTCTGAATCGTCGCCGCAGGACTGGCCGGTATACGTCAGTCATGCCGAAGCCAGCGCCTACGCTCGCTGGGCCGGCAAGTCGCTCCCCACGGAAGCGCAATGGCAGCGCGCTGCTATCGGCGCGGGCAACGGCAACGCCGATTTTCTCTGCTGGGATCCGACGCCGATAGGTTCGTTCCCGGATAGCCGGAGTTCCTTCGGAGTTGACGAGATGGCAGGGAACGGCTGGGAGTGGACCTCGACTGTCTTCGTTCCCTTTGCCGGTTTTGAGCCATTTCCATTTTACCGAGGCTATTCCGCCGACTTTTTTGACGGAAAGCATTTCGTCATGAAGGGTGGATCCTCCCGCACTGCTGCCGGTATGCTGCGTCCTTCTTTTCGCAATTGGTTTCAGGCTCATTACCAGTACGCGTATGTTGGATTTCGCTGCGTCAGTTGGTCCTAGCCACGCAAAGATGTCGGTCCAGTGCTGATGTTGTGCCTTGATGTTGCGGGTAGATCGGAAGGAGATTCAGAAATGCTCGTTCATGCGATTCACAATGCGACCTTCGACTTTGCTTCAGGTTTCGCTTCCGAAGTTCGGGCTGGCCTCGACCGTCCCGGACAGAAAGAGCTGCCGTCGAAATATCTCTACGACGATGTCGGCTCCTCTCTCTTTGAAGTAATCAGCCATCTGCCCGAATACGGACTCACGCGGGCCGATGAACGATTGTTGCAGCGGCACGCCGATGAGATCGTCAGTCGCATCGATGCACCGGTGGCCGTTGCTGAATTGGGCAGCGGCAGCGGTAAGAAAACGCGTTGGATCCTCAAAGCACTGGGGCGCTGGCAGCGGACATTCTACTACCCGGTTGAAATTTCCCACTCGGCCCTCCTCATGTGCGAGCGTGAATTGAGCGACATTGAATCGCTGAGCATCGTCGGTTTTGAGCGTGAATACCTCGATGGATTGCTGGAAGTGGCAGCCCATCGCCAGCGCAACCAACATCTGTTCGTGCTCTTTCTTGGCAGCACCATTGGAAATTTTGATCGGGCCGCTGGTGTAAAGTTTCTCTCCGAAGTCCGCCACATTCTCGAACCGGGCGATTCTCTTCTTCTCGGTACCGATCTCGAGAAGCCGGTGACACAACTGCTCAAGGCGTACGACGACGAAATTGGAGTGACCGCTGCTTTTAATCTGAATCTGCTGGCCCGCATTAACCGCGAGCTCCAGGCCGATTTTGATTTAGCCGAGTTTCGACATCTGTCGAAAATTAATCCTGTGGCTCGCAGCGTCGAAATGCATTTGCAATCCAAGCGGCGCCATACAGTACGCATTCCGGCAGCGAATCTTTCCGTCGAATTCATGGAGGGCGAGACCATATGGACCGAAAGCAGCCATAAGTTTCGCGCCGCGGAAATCTTTGAAATGGCTCGCCAGGCCGGTTTCAGTTGCGAGGCCCAGTGGATCGACGAGGAATGGCCGTTTGCGGAAAACCTGCTAATTGCCGTGTGAGCGAATTGCCGTCGACTGTCGCCGCCCCTGCTATGGTTGGGGTGTAGTTGCCGCGCGGCGCCACGCGCGCAAATTAACCGCGCTCATCACAATACAGAAAACGTTCGCCGGAATGAAGCCAAGTTGAGCGGTTTTGATTCCTATGATGCAGATGATGAAACTATTCACCGTAGCCAACAGCCAGCCTTCCCAACAGCGCCGGCCTACTAAAATGGTGGAAGAAATTGTCAGTACACAGGACAAATAGTCGAGCCGCAACACGAATACAATACCTCCGGGGACTATTGTGCGAGTATTCGCACTCTACCGTCTGTGACCGGGGTCCGCAGATCGGTAACCAAAGTCACAATCGTGACCAAATCACCCAGTGGAATCGGGGAGATGCCCGTGCAGAGGCGTCAATGAACTTCACGCCCCAGACGATTCTAAGGAGCAATAATGGCGCAAGAATGCACTCACCTGGATCAAATCCAAATCAGAGAAACAAAAAAACACGTTTGCGAAGACTGCATGAAGACGGGCGACACGTGGGTTCACCTGCGCATGTGCCTCGTCTGCGGACATGCGGCTTGCTGCGACTCGTCTAAGAACAAACACGCCACCAAGCACTTTCACAAGACGAAGCATCCCGTAATGCGGTCGATCGAGCCGGGAGAGTCGTGGATCTGGTGCTACGTCGACGAAATCATGGCGGGAGAAATCGAAACGTAGGCTATCGCGGAATCGCGAGCCGCGAAACGACTCCTTTCTGTTCTTCACGACTCGTCGGCAGTAGACGCTCAGGAAATGCGACCGATACGTACCCACGGATATCTAAGCTTGGAGTTCAGTTTTTGCGTGGGGCCCTGTTGTTCGTGAACCAGCTTTCATCTTCCCGCTTGAGAAATGAATATCGTCGAGATCGATTATGCCGAAGCCGATTTTGTTGAGTGTTGATGACGACTCCGATGTTTTGCGCGCCATTGAGCGAGATTTGCGTTCGCAATATGGAGCTGACTATCGCGTGATAGGCAGCGATTCTCCGGATGGGGCGCTTGATCTCTTGAAGCAGCTCAAGATTCGGAACGACAGCGTGGCTCTGCTGTTAGCCGACCAGCGCATGCCGAAGATGGATGGCGTCGCTTTTTTGCAGGAAGCCACCCACATCTATCCAGACGCGAAGCGTGCTCTGCTCACCGCCTACGCCGACACCAACGCCGCCATTAGCGCCATCAACCAAGCGGGCATCAACTACTTTTTCTTGAAACCGTGGGATCCGCCGGCTGAACATTTGTATCCGCAACTCAACGATTTGCTCGAGGACTGGCAAGCCTCGTACCGGCCTGCATTCCAAGGGATACGGGTCCTCGGCACGCGCTGGTCGCCCAAATCCTATGAATTGCGCGATTTTCTGGCGCGCAATCATGTGCCTTATCAGTGGATCGACGTGGAAGGTTCGGCCAACGACCCCGAGACAAAGAGGCTCGTGGAAGCGCTGGGCGATGAGGCCAGCAGCCTTCCCGTGGTGCTGTTTCCAGATGGCACGAAGCTTCTCGAAAGCCTGCCCGCCGATGTCGCTCAAAAAGTGGGTTTGCGCACCCGCGCGCAAACCAGTTTTTATGACTTAGCAATTGTCGGTGGTGGCCCAGCCGGATTGGCTGCGGCTGTCTATGGTGCCTCTGAGGGCCTGCACACGGTCATGATTGAACGCGAAGCGCCCGGCGGCCAAGCCGGTATGAGTTCACGCATCGAGAACTATCTGGGATTTCCTACGGGACTCAGCGGCAACGATCTGGCGCGTCGAGCTGTGGTCCAGGCACAGCGCTTCGGAGTCGAAATTCTCTCTCCGCAAGAAGTGGTCGGCGTGCGGCTGGAAGGGTCGTATCGAATCATCAAGCTGGCGGATGGCAGTGAGATTTCTTGCCACGCCCTCATGATTGCCAGCGGAGTGCAGTGGCGGAAACTCGACGCACCAGGCGTCGACCGGTTGCAAGGCGCAGGCGTCTACTACGGCGGAGGTGCGACGGAAGCGTTGTCTTGCAAAGGCGAAGAAGTCTACGTGATCGGCGGCGCGAATTCGGCCGGACAGGCGGCCATGAATTTCGCTAAATATGCGAAGCACGTGGTCATGCTCGTCCGCGGCAGCTCCCTGGCCAGCACGATGTCGCAGTATTTGATCGATCAGATCAAAGAGACTCCGAACATTCAGGTTTGGCCCAACGCCAGCCTTGTCGAAGCGCACGGCGATACGCATCTCGCAGAGATCTCGGTGATGTGCTCCGATACCAACAAAATCGAACGCGTGTCTGCCAGTTCAATGTTCATTTTTATTGGAGCTTTGCCGCGCACCGATTGGCTGGGAGATCTCATAGAACGGGACGAACGTGGTTTCATACTGGCCGGTCCCGATCTGATTCGCGACGGAAAACGCCCGAAGGGATGGACTCTCGACCGGGATCCCTTTCTCTTGGAAACAAATATTCCGGGAATCTTCGCTGTGGGCGACGTGCGCCACGGTTCCGTCAAACGAGTGGCTTCCGGGGTCGGTGAAGGATCGGTTGCGGTCCAGTTCATCCATCAGTATTTGTCAAAGGTCTAACGAATCAGGGTTTTAACGAATCAGGTCCTAACGACTCAGGGTCAACGAAACGAATGATCGAAAAATCAGAGCTACTCGAGGCTCCCGCATTTGCCGGCTTGCCAGACGATCAAATCGCCTGGTTCATCAGTCAATCGGAAGAACTGCTCTTCAAGGCTGGCGATTACTATTCGCGCCAGGGCGATCCCGCCAATGCCATGTTCGTGATCCTCGGTGGCGAAGTTGAAATCCGCGGAGAGTTCGGCGGCGAGGCGATTCTATTTGGGCTTAATAAGGGCGATGTCACCGGAGTGCTTCCTTTTTCGCGTATGAAGCAATTTACCGTGAGCGGACGCGCCGTTACCGACGCCCGCGTCTTGCGCTTTCCGGCAGCAATGTTTCCGGACCTCGTACAAAAGATGCCCGAGCTTGCCCAGCGACTCGTGGGCTTGATGTCAGACCGCATCCGGGAGACGACTCGTATCGAGCAACAGCGGGACCGACTGGCGGGCTTGGGCAAGCTTTCAGCGGGCTTGGCACATGAACTGAACAATCCGGCCTCGGCGGCGAAGCGCGCGACCAGCCAACTACGCGACATCCTCAAGAAGATCAAGGCGGCCAGCGTTGAACTTGGCCGCCGGAGTCTGACCGCGGAGCAGCGCGCCGAGATTGAAAGAATGGAAGCTGCTTTTACGCAGCAAGACGGGCCTCCTCCCGATCCTCTAACGGCCAGTGATTTGGAGGAACAGATTGATTCGCTATTGCGCAGCCACGGGCAGAGCGATTTGTGGCAGTTAGCGGCCGATCTGGCGAAAAAAAACGTGAAGCCCGAGATGCTGGAATCGTTGTTTGCGGCGCTTGAGCCCGATACCGCGCGGGCGGCTCTCGTGCGCATTGCGGCGTCGGTTGAGATCGCGAACCTGCTCAACGAAATCGAAAGCAGCGCGTCCCGGATTTCCGATCTGGTCTGTGCCATCAAGGAATACACCTACATGGACCAGGCGCCGGTTCAGAATGTCGACATAGTAAAAAGTCTTGAGACCACGCTCACCATCTTGAACCATAAGATCAAGCGAGGAATCACGGTGCAGCGCGACTACCAGCGTATTCCGCTGCTGGTGAATTCATTCGGCAGCGAACTGAATCAGGTCTGGACGAACATTATCGACAACGCCATCGATGCGATGACCGGCAAGGGGGAACTTCGCGTTCGAACTTATCGCGAAGACAATTGCGTGGTGGTCGAGATCGGCGACAACGGACCGGGTATCTCTCCCGAGGTCAAAGCGCACATCTTTGAGCCTTTCTTCACCACCAAGGGAGTGGGCCAGGGCACGGGCCTGGGTCTCGATACCGTGCAGCGAATCGTCAAGAAGCATCGCGGAAATATTCAAGTCACCTCGAAGCCGGGAGATACTCGTTTCCAGGTGTTTCTACCACTGTCAGAAACATCGGTCTAGCATCGTCTTTACATCGGAGGTCCTATGTCGATTCGACCAGTTAAGCGGCTCATCAAATCCAAGCCGACTCGCGAAGGGGCGGGCGTTCATCTTCGCCGCGCCTTTGGTTTCGGAAACACCTCCGAGTTTGATCCATTTCTTCTGCTCGACGACTTTCGCAATGACGTGCCGGAAGATTACCTCGCCGGCTTTCCGTGGCACCCTCACCGTGGAATCGAAACCATTACTTACGTCCTTGCCGGAACCGTAGAACACGGCGACAGCATGGGGAATCACGGCGCCATCGCCGCCGGCGACGTGCAGTGGATGACCGCGGGCAGCGGCATCATTCATCAGGAAATGCCGAAGGGCGATACGGCGGGTCGCATGCATGGTTTCCAGTTGTGGGCGAATTTACCCGCTTCCCTTAAGATGACCGATCCGCGCTATCAGGAGGTCAAGACCGGCGATATTCCCGAAGTGAAAGATGATGATGGCACCCACGTCCGCGTTGTGTGTGGCGAGTTTTGGGGCAAGAAAGGGCCGGTCGATGGAATCGCCGCCGATCCCATTTATATCGATGTGTCCGTCGCCCCTGGACGCAAAAAGACGCTGCCCGTCGAAACCACGCGCCACGCCTTCGCCTACGTTTTTGGCGGAGCAGGGAAGTTCTGCAACGCTTCCGGCCCCCTCGCTGTGCCAACCGAAGCCATCGAGTGGCTGGATACGCACCCGCCCTCCGAAGCGGACAACCGGTCACTCGTCCTTTTCGATCGAGGCGACGAAGTAACGGTGCAAGCTGGCGACGATGGCATACGGTTTCTGTTAGTCTCCGGCAAACCCCTCGAAGAGCCCGTGGCCTGGTATGGCCCCATCGTGATGAATACCCAGGAACAGCTTCGTCAAGCGTTCGACGAACTGGAGAGTGGTAAGTTTCTGAAACAAGGCTGACCCCCTGCTTTAAGAGACGTACTTTGGGTGGTTCGGGAAGGGCACGAGTTCCACTCGTGCCGCAACTCGCCCAAATCTGCGGCGCTTCAGGCGCCTGAGGGACAGCTCTCGCATCCCCGGCAGAACTTTTCAGTAAACTGTTCAGCCGATAAGGGCCGCTCGTTATCGAGTCCATGATTCCGGGATAGACTCTTAATTCGATCCGCTTAAGGCAGCAATCCCAACACGCCGACTCCTGTAGTTGTTCCCACGTACACCTTGCCATTGGCAATCATTGGCGTAATGAACTTGTTGCCATTTCCAAAGTTGTCGCGTCCATTCGCCGCCTGACTCGAGTTATACAGCTCCACAGCAAGATTGTTCGCGCTGTAGGCGTGCAGCACCGCGGGAGAAGTGTTTTCGGTGGCCCACAAAATCAGGTTCTTGGGCGAATTTCCGGAGATGCTGGGGGTTGCGCCAGGATCGTTAAATTGCGTCTTCGTCAATGATGTAGGCGTGGCATTCAGCTGAGCATTCGAGTTGAAGGAGAATTCTTTGACGTTGTCGTCGACTGCACCGTAATAGATACGATTGTCCGCAAATGCCGGCGCTGAGAACACGGGACCTGCCAGAGCGCCGGTCAGCTCCTGGTAAATCTGGCTGTTGTTATTGGGATTAAATTTTCCCATGTTCGCGCGGTTTGCAATATAGATATTCGAGTCCTTACCAGCTCCGACTACAAGTTGATGCACCCCTCCGCTCGAGTCTTTAACGTTTGGCACCACCATCGCGCCGCCCGAGCCCAGATCCTCGTCTGCATCCGATTCGCTCACCGTGTTGTACATGTTGAAGTAATCGGAAACTGCGAGCAGACCCTTTTTCGTAGAAAGTTTCATAATGGCGTTCCCATAGTTGCCATTCGCCGGGAAGCCGCCGCCATTCAACGTTGTATCGAAGGTTCCATTGGCATCGAGGAAATAGATGTTGCCGCTCGAGTCGGAAGCTGGTCCCGCCCCCGCATTCCAGATCGCGCCTTCGCTTCCGTTCGGTGTCACGTTGAGGACGGACTTTTGCGCCAAAGTGGTCTCGTCATAACTAATGATCCATCCCGTATAAGGACGTGCGTCGCAATGCGAAGCCCAGCTCGTGTAAACGATATGATTTAGCAGCAGCAGTCCGGCACGTTCTTTATATTGTTTCGGATCGAAGATCACGTTGCCGTTCTGACTGTTGTCCCCCGTCCCGGGATACTGCGCCACGACCGTTACCGGACCGCCGAACTCTTCCGCTCCCGTCGTAATGTCGAGGGCATGCAGCCTTTGATGATAGTTCGAACTGGAATCTTTGCTCATGGCCACCAGATAAATCGTTCCATGCGGCCCCGCGGCCGGATCGATCACAGGCGTAGATGTAACGCCAATTTCTGGCTCAACCTGCCCGCATCCGCGATCGTCTGAAGCCGTTTCCCCTGACCCCAGCACACTGACTTGCCACAGTACCGCTCCGTTGTCTGCGTCATAACCGTAGACAGTGTCATTTTCGCTCGCCACAAAGAGGACGTTGTGCGTGGTGCCGCCGACGCTCAAACTTGGCACGTATAAAGGCTCAGCGTCTACCTTTCCATCGGTCGTCAGGGCAAAGAGCTTTCCAAAAGTGTTTACATTGACGTTGCTGAGTGTGAGAGCGGTCTCGCTGGAGTTGCGTCCCGTCCGCATATTGTCGTTGTGCCACGTCAGCACTCCCTTGAAGGCGGGAGCAGCGCCAACCAGCATGTCGACGCGAACCATCAGCACGGCAATGATCGCAATGAAAAGAACGGCAGCGGATACGAGAGCGAAGCGCGAAGAGTTCGCTGGTTTCATGACACACCTCGGAGCTTAGAGTCGGATTTCGATCCGGCTGTTGCCGGACCGTAAGACGAAAGGCGATCGCTGTGATTCTAGCGAAATCGGATGCGGAGTTTCGTGTAAGGGAAAATCGGAAGTGCATGGATGCTGCGCGTGCACCGGGACCTGCGCCGGACTGACCGAAAATCAAACAGCCGATTGCGCCCGAATCAGGTTGTCCCGCAGAGCTTGGCTGGTTAATTCGCCCTCCCACCGCGCCAGCACCAGCGTGGCAACGCCGTTTCCGATCATGTTGACCAAGGCTCTAAACATACTTAGGAAGCGGTCAATGCCGAGGATCAACGCCATGCCGGCGACGGGAATAGTCGGTATCACCGAAAGCGTTCCCACCAGGGCAATGAAGGAGGCACCTTGCACGCCGCTTGCTCCCTTGGAGGTCAAAACGGCCACCGCCAGAATGGTGACTTGCTGCGTCAGCGTGAGGTGCGTGTTGGTGGCCTGCGCGACAAACAGCGCGGCCATGGTCATGTAGAGACTGGTACCGTCGGTGTTGAAAGTGAATCCCGTAGGAACCACCAGCCCCACCAAAGATTTGGAGCACCCAAGTCTTTCCAGCTTGGACATGAGATTCGGAATCGCAATCTCGGACGAACTCACCGCCAGCACCAGCAGAATCTCTTCTTTAATGTAGGCAAGAAAACGAAAAATATTGAAACTCGCCGCCCATGCGATGGCTCCCAGCACGACGACGACAAATAGCATAGAAGTAAACCAGAAGGTTCCAATCAGTTTGGCCAGAGGACCGAGCGAGGCCAGCCCAAACTTTCCCACCGTGTATGCCATCGCCCCAAAAGCGCCCACCGGCGCGAACTTCATCAATACGCGGGTTATCGAAAAGATGACATGCGTGAACGACTCGATAAAGTCCGCCATCGGCTTGGCGCGCGCTCCTGCCGCCGACATGGCAAATCCAAAGAGCAGCGCCACGAAAACCACTTCCAGAATGTCGCCTTTCGCGAACGCATCCACCACCGTTGTCGGGATGATGTGCAGTAGAAACTCGGTGACACTTTGCGCTTTGGCCTGCCCGGCGTAATCCGCGACCGACTTTGCATCCAGCGTGGCGACGTTCACGTTGAAGCCACCGCCCGGCTTGACCACATTGCCCACCACCAGTCCTATGAGCAGCGCGACCGTCGAAACAACTTCGAAGTAAAGCAGCGCCATGCCGCCCACGCGGCCAACTTTCTTCAGATTCTCCATCCCGGCGATGCCGGTCACGACGGTACAGAAGATGATCAGAGTGATGACCATCGAAATCAGCCGGATAAACGCGTCGCCCAAAGGCTTCATGGCAATCGCGCGCGTGGGATCGACGTACCCCAGCACGATAGCGAGCGCCATCGCGACCATCACCTGCACCCAGAGAACGCGATAGAAAGGTACTTTCCCGGGCGGCGGAACTGCGCTCTCGGTCATCGCTTGTTTGGGTGTAAGGGTCTCCATTAGGCCTTTTGTCCTTCGTCGCTCGATGCTTGGTATTGGGGAGGGCTTAGATCGTGTGGGGGACGAGCGACTCGCTCGTCCCTTTGCAACTTAGGTGAATTGACCTACTTGGCGGTCTCCGGTTCCAGCGTTCGGACCAGCCATGGAATGATGACTTCTTTGAAAATACGCGGATCGGGCCACACCCCAACTTGTCGGCCCAAATGGCCGCCCAGCGGATTGACCCAGGCCGTTTTCGGCACGTCGCCATTGCTCATAAGCAAATAAATGTCAGAGATCGGCACCTGCGTGTCTTTCACTCCGGCGAGAATGAGCATGGGAGCCATGGGCTTTCCGAGCAGGCCTTGTTTGACGAGCGACATCTTCGGCAACTCGACCGCCATCTCGTCGATGGTGTGCACGTTGTCGAAGATGGCCATCAGCGCCGGCACCTGATCGAAGAGATATTCGCGATTGCCGATCAAAGAATTTGTCAGGAATTCTTTTTGAAAGAATGTATCAATCGGCGGAGACTGCGCGCTCGCCCCCTTCAATCGTGCCCGCTCGACGATCGCCATTTTTACGGCCCAGTAGGCGCCCCAGCTCACTCCATGCATGGCAACGCGGTTCTTATCGATCTCGGGACGTGTGGCGATGTAGTCCAGTACACGCGAGAGCATGCGGTCGGCAGTTTCGCTGACTTTAATCGGATTTTGCCCGGTCCCCGGACCATCTACCGCGAGATAGCCGATGCCGAAGGGAAGAATGGCGCTGAAACTTTCCGTTAAATCTTCTTTGCGGCTGTCCAGTCCATTGACGGCCAGCACCAGCGGCACCGGACCTGTCGCATTTTTCGGCAGGCGCAGGTAGCCGATGATTTCTTTTCCTTCGAACGGGATCTTCACAACTTCCATTGGCGGATCGAAGAATTTCGCGTGTTCGCGGAAGGCCTCCAGCGCTTTCTCATAGGACTTCTGCTTTGCAGGAGAGGCAGGAATTGGCCAGCGGCCAAAAGAATAAAGACGCCAGGCGCGGATGTAATCGGCGTTTGCCCTCGTCGGATCCGTCTTTTCCAGTGATTTCGCTTCGTTCATATAGCGGTCCGCCACGCCGATGAAGGCATTCGCCCACTCATCTTTGTCGCGCGTGTGAACCGACTTGAAAGCTTCGCGCACATCATCGGCGTTCAGCCCAATCAACGGATATTGACCGACCTCGGCGCGATGCACAGCTTCAGTCTTGATCTCGTCGATCGTGCGTTCGGCATGTTCTTGTGAGAACACCAGTGCACTCAGCGCAAACGTCATCGTGAGAGTCACTACCAGGCGAATTGCCGAAATCATGGGATATTGAGCAGATTGCCGATTCTGTCCGAAAACCGTCGACACGAGATCAATCCTTTCGATGAAGAAAGATGGGCCGAAGAGTTCTCCGGCCTCCACCTTGGGAAGGGCTATCCGCTAGAACGAGAGCTTCAAGCCGAGTTGAACTGACCGCGGACCTCCCGAACCCACGGCCGGGTTAGCAGCCGCAACGTCCGGAGTAGCACAACCACACCCAAAGCCACCCACAGATGGATCATTGAAACCATAGCCATTCTGACCGCCATAAGGATTGGCGAAGTTAGGATGGTTGAAGATGTTGAAGAACTCGGCCCTGAACTGCGCGTGGAGCCGTTCGCCAAAATGCCAGTTCTTCGCGACCGAGAAATCCACATTCTTGAAACCTGAATCCGGGAAGATATTGCGCCCCATGTTGCCGAATGTTCCGAGCGCCGGCGGGATCATAATGGAGTTGCCGGCCGCGTAGCAGCCAAACAAGTTGACCGCAGCGGTGGCTGCCCCTGGATTTCCGCCGTCCAATGCCAATGCCTTCGCCGTGCAGGCCACAGGTAATCCGCCGGGGGAATTGACCGTGTACTGGGGAATTCCGTTCGGCCCAGACTTGAAGTCGTCCGGGTTCCCAAAGAAGCTCCACCGGATGGGGCTGTTTGCGGGCGGACTGACGGGCAGCGCACCAATCCCGGCTGCGTCGGTCCCTTCATCCATCGCTCCCCAGTGTTGCGGGCTTTGCAAATTAATAATCGAGTTGACTTCCCAGCCCTCCAGGCTTTGCGCGTAGCCCTTCTTGCCTGGTATGGCATAAGTGAGTGAAACCGTGAGGCGATGGCGTACATCGAAATCGCTGTTGGCGTATTCCGCCCCCGGGTTATGAGCGTTCTGTGGCAATCCCGAGCCGTAACCAAAATCCCAGTTCGCGCCCACGTCGTCGAGAGAGTGCGAGTAGGTGTAGCCAGCAACCATGCTCAGACCGTGGAAGTTTCTGGAGTTCAACGTCGCTTGCAGGCCGTTGTAGTTCGACCGGTACACATTCGCCATGTTGAAGATGTTCGCCAAATAAGGGAACTTCGTCGCGAACGGACGGTTCGCTTCTTCTGTTCCATTGGCATCGACAACGCAGTTGTTATAGCCCGAAGAAGCGCTTGCCAGACACATATCAAGGGCACCCGTGCCCTGCGGATTGGTGTCCCATCCTGATCCGACCGGCGGCTGGTTAATGTCGCGGATGCCAGTCAGGTTTCCTCCGTGGTTACCCACGTACGCCAGTTCGAGCATTAGGTTCGGTGTAACTGCCTGTTGCAGACTCAGGGTCCAGTTCCAGACATAAGGTGTAGTTAGATTGCGATCCACGGACATGATTGGGCAGGGACTGGCGTTGCAATCGATCGCTGTGCTGTTGCCGTAGATCGGCGTGTTGTCCCATGTCAAGTTGTTGGGTGGGTTGTTCAAGAAATTCTTATAAGTGATGTTGCCCGTCGTGATCGTGCCCCCTGGGACAACACTCGCCGTAGGAACGCTCCCAGGACCGAAGGCGTTGTTAAACGCGATGAACGACTGCCAGTTCACGGTTTCGTAAACCAGGCCGCCGCCGCCGCGGATCACTGTCTTTCCCCTGCCGGTCGTGTCCCACGCAAATCCGAAGCGCGGCGCAAAATTCTTGTGATCGGGGTTGTAGAGACTCGGAATCTGACCGGCGCCCGTTTGCACCTGCACCAATCCGTAGGTTGAGTTGGGGTCGAAGTTACCCAGAAGGTTGTGCTCTTCCTGAGGCACACTGCTGAATTCGTAGCGCAAGCCTAAGTTCACCGTCAGATTCCTTGTGACGCGCCAGTCATCCTGAGCAAATAAGCTGTACGCCCAGTTATGGAGATGCAAAGTCGGATTTCCCACTTCCAATGTTGACTTGAAGGGCAAGCCGGCGAAGAAGTCTTCCAGCGGGGTTGAGAGTGGAGTCCCGTTGGGCGGCGGGCCAGGGCTCAAGACCCCGCCCAGGAACGTGATGCTGCCGCGCGCATTCCCGTAAGAAGCGTTCGTTACGTTACTGCGATGCAATTCGCCGCCGAATTTGAGCGAATGGCTGCCCGCAGTGCGGGAGACGTGGTCGATAAACTGTACGATAGAGTCTGGTCCCTGGAACTTTGGCCACTTGAAACCGCCCAATCCAGGGAAGAAGTATCCTCCAAACCCAATGCGGGGCAGTCCCCCGGTGTTCGGACCCGAGAGCCCTGTGTCGAGGCCATAACTGGAACCCGGCGTGTTCAGATCGCCAGGCAAGGTCGGCTGGTAAAGACGGTTGTATCCGAAGCGCGCCTCATTGACCCAGCGCGGACTTGGCGTCCACGCCCAGTTTCCGCCAACCACTTGGGCGCGGGTGTGGATGTCCGAGCGCCACTTAGACTGGTATTCCGGAAAGTCCTCGACCGTTCCTCTATTGTTTCCGAAGAAGTACATTCCACTGATGCGGCTACTTGGGTTAACGTTGAAGTCTACTTTGCCGACCGTATTGTAGACCTTGACGTCGTTGGCGAATCCGTTGGGAATCGTGATCGCCTGCGCCGGCGTTAGGCCGGTACCGCTATCCGTTTGGTTGTTTGTGGGGAAGCCGGCCCCATTGCATGTAACCGTAGAGCCCGAGAGCGCGCACCCGGCGATATTCAGGGAAGCTGGGCTCACCACAATCCCCGCAGCCACCGCTGCCGGCGACGTGAGATCCGCGATTACATCCGGAATGCTGTTCTGGCAGTCGCCAGTCGCGAGGTAGACGCAGTTACCGGCAGTCGTCATCGGAGCCATGGAGGGACTCGTCACGCCGCCGAAAGAGTTTCCCACGTCATAGATCTGCCCTTCGTAGGCCCCGAAGAAAAATGCTTTGTCTTTGATGATCGCGCCGCCAACGCTTCCGCCGTACTGCTCTAGCGTTCTTTGTAGTTTGGCACTTGGCACGGTGTTGAAGAAGTTGCGCGCATCGAACACATCGCCGTCGCGGCCAAAGGCAAACGCAGTCCCATGAATGCTATTGGTGCCGGATTTTAGACCAACGTTGACGACCGCTCCAGGCTTCCATCCAAACTCCGCCGGGGCATTCTCCTCTACGTTGAATTCCTGAATCGCATCAATTGGCAGAATGGTAGCCGAATCGCCGGCGATACCTGCTCCGTTGACGATGGCTTGCCCCGAGTACGGTTCGCTGTTGAACAGGCCTTCAATAAAATAGGCGTTGTCTTCCGCTCGCAGACCATTGGTACTGGTGGTAGAAAAGCCTCCGCCGGGATACCGCACGACGCCGGGCCGCAGTTGCAGAAGATTCTCGTAGTTGCGGCCATTCAGCGGCAGATCGTTGATCTCGGAATTGCTGAGCGTTCCCCCCAATGTAGAAGAGGTGCTGTCGACCAGTGGAACCTCGTCGGTCACCACGACCGTCTCCGAAACCTGGCCCGGGGGAAGAACGACGTCGACGCGCACGTCCTGCGCCACCTCAATCACAATGTTCACGCGCTCGACGGTCTTGAATCCTTTGGCTTCGGCCTTCACCTTATAAGTGCCGGGTTGCAGGTCAGGAGCGGCGTAGTCTCCCGAGGCGTCGGTGGCGACGGCTCGCGTTGTGCCGCGCTGTGTGTCGGTGATCACAACCGCCGCTCCTGCGACGCTTGCTCCCGACGGATCGGTGACGCTACCCAGAATGCGACCCGTCGTCGATTGGGAAAAGGCTGGTACAGTGGCGAGCAGCAGGCCGAAGATGCCTGCCACGCGAATGCGATTCAACGGAGAATGCATTTGCAACCTCCAAATCCTCAAAGAGGATCGAACAGTTTTCGTGGTCCAACAAGTGCGCGAGCGGTGTCATCTGGGAGTAAGATCAGAACGCTGTGAATGTATAGCCTTGACGTGGCCCACCCGTCAAGTAGTATTGTGGTTCGACCACAAGACAGCTTCCCCTCCCCACTGGCTTTCTGGTCGAAACCGTAGTTTGGTGCAGTTTCTTTCCATATCGAGGAACGACTAAGCATGGCAATCGCGACAACGAATCCTGCAACCGGCGAGCTCATCAAGAGTTTTGAACCGCTCACCGCGCAGCAAATCGAGCAGAAGTTGCAGTTGGCAGCCTCGGCATTCAAGGTGCACCGCAAAACCAGTTTTGCTTCCCGCGCGCAAAAAATGATGCGCGCCGCCGAAATTCTGGAAAAAGAGAAGGACGAGTGCGCCCATTTGATGACCCTCGAAATGGGCAAGCCTCTGAAGGCCGCCGTGGCGGAGGCGTTGAAATGCGCCGTGGGATGCCGCTACTACGCCGAGAATTCCGAGAAATTTCTCGCCGACGAGGTTGTCGAAACCGGCGCCAAACGCAGTTTCATCCGCTATCTGCCGAGCGGTCCCATCCTCGCCATCATGCCGTGGAACTTTCCTTTCTGGCAGGTTTTTCGTTTCATTGCGCCGTCGCTGATGGCCGGAAATGTCGGCTTGCTCAAGCATGCCTCCAACGTCCCACAATGCGCTCTCAAAATTGAAGATATCGTGCGCCGCGCGGGTTTCGCCGAGGGCGTATTCCAAACATTGCTGATCGGTTCCGGCCCGATTGACGGCATCCTCAACGATCCTCGCATTGTGGCCGCAACCCTCACCGGCAGCGAGGGAGCGGGCATTGAAGTCGGAATCTCAGCCGCCCGCAGGATCAAGAAGGTCGTTCTGGAACTCGGTGGCAGCGATCCTTTTATCGTCATGCCGAGCGCCGATCTGGAAGCAGCTGTTGCCACCGCGGTTGACGCGCGAGTACAGAACAACGGTCAATCGTGCATCGCCGCCAAGCGTTTCATCGTTTCGGAGAAAATCGCAGACGAGTTCGAACGGAAGTTTGTCCAGCGCATGCAGGCACTGCGTATCGGCGATCCCTTCGATCTAAACACCCAACTCGGCCCTCTCGCCAACGCCGATGCCGTGACTACCCTCCATTCCGATGTCAAGAAAACCGTGGAAGCCGGGGCGCGTCTGCTGACCGGCGGCCATCCTATCGATCGCCCCGGAAACTTCTATGCGCCGACCGTACTCACCGACATCCCCAGAGAATCGCCAGCCTATAAAGAAGAATTTTTCGGCCCGGTAGCCTCTCTTTTTCGCGTAAACAGCATCGACCAGGCTATTCAAATCGCGAATGACAGTCGCTTTGGATTAGGCGCCAGCGCCTGGACCAACGATCCCGCCGAGGCCGAACGTTTCATCAACGAACTGGAAGCAGGCATGGTTTTCCTCAATAAGATGGTGGCGTCGGATGCGCGGCTTCCTTTCGGCGGCGTCAAGTATTCCGGCCACGGACGCGAATTGGCGGTCCAGGGCATTCGAGAGTTTGTAAACATCAAGACGGTGTGGATTCAGTAGAAAACGGTAATGAAAGTTGCGCCCCCAGTTGATGTGGTATAGTGGTTGGACCACAATACCGAGGGACAAGGGGCCGCGCGACTCATGAGGGGCATTATGGCGAGTGATTTAGCAGATCCTCTGGCTGCCAAGCCGTTGTATCGGGCCGTGAAAACCTCCCGCTTGTTTGAGCAGATCGTGCAGCAAGTGGAAGACTCCATCCTCCAAGGCCAACTCAAGCCCGGCGATCAGTTGCCGGCGGAGCGCGACTTGGCACAACGCTTCGGAGTGAGCCGCACAGCCGTTCGCGAAGCGGTAAAGACGCTGCGCGAAAAGGGCTTGGTAGAAGCGTATTCCGGGCGCGGCACCTTTGTCACAAACGGAACCTCGCAGGCTATGCGCCAGTCGCTCGACCTGATGATCCGCATCAACCCGCTGGAAGGTTCGGCAAATCTGGCGGAGCTGCGCTTGGTGCTCGAGCCCGAGATTGCGGGCTTGGCCGCTGCTCGAATTGAGGAACAGTTACTGACCACCATGCGAGAGGCAGTCGCCGTGATGAGCCGCAACCTTCACGATCCCGACGCCTACGTTGAAGCCGATCTCGATTTCCATTTAGCGCTCGCCGAAGCGGCCGGGAATCCTCTAATCCTTTCGCTGCTCGACTCGATTGTCGGCTTATTGCGCGACCAGCGAAGCCGAATCTTCAACGTCGACGGAGGTCCCGAGCGTGGCCAATATCACCACAAGCGAATCTTGCGGGCAGTCGAGCAGGGTGAGCCGGATCTCGCCCGCGAGGCGATGCGCGCCCATTTGAAGCAGGTGATCGCCGATTCTTCCTTACTGAACAAGAAGTAGAACCAAAGCGAAGAACCGTGTCGACAATTGACGGCAGTCGCTGACTCGGCACCATCGAGCGGCAAAAGGAAATGATCGCATGGCGAAACTGGGATTCATCGGTCTCGGCGTAATGGGCGGCAACATGGTGGCCCGTCTGCTCGAAAAAGGCCACACCGTAACCGGCTATAACCGAACACGCTCCAAGGCGCAGTGGCTCATCGACAAGGGCATGAGGTTGGCCGACTCTCCAAAGGAGGTCGCAGCCGCTTCCGACGTGACTTTCAGTATGGTGACCAATGCCGCCGCTCTGTGCGCCGTTGCCGATGGACCCGAAGGGCTGTTGGCAGGCATCGGCCGGGGTCAATTCCTCATCGACATGAGCACGGTGAGCCCCGAGGTGAGCCGCGCGCTAGCCGCGAAGGTTCGAGAGAATGGCGCCGATATGATCGACGCTCCCGTGTCGGGTAGTGTGATCACTTTACAGCAAGGCAAGCTCTCGGTGATGGTCGGCGGCAGTAAGAAAACTTTCGAGCGGCTCGAGCCGCTGCTTTACGACATCGGTCCGAAAGTGACCCACGTCGGCGACAACGGCGTCGCTTTGTCGATGAAGATTGCTTTGAACCTTCAGTTGGCAGTGCAGATGATGGCTTTCTGTGAAGGACTTCTGCTGGCGGAAAAGAGTGGAATAGCGCGAGAGGTCGCCGTCGACGTGATGATCCACAGCGCCATCGCTTCGCCAATGATCGTCTACCGCGGTCCATTTGTCCTCCAGCAACCGGAAGAAGCCTGGTTCGATGTGAACATGATGCAGAAAGACATGATCTTAGCCATGGATCTGGGGCGCAAATTGAACGTGCCTGTTCCCACCACCGCCGTCAGTAACGAATTTCTTACGGCTGCGCGCGGTATGGGCTGGGAGAAGCTCGATTTCGCCGTCGTATTCGATGTGCTAGCGCAAATGTCTGGCGTTGCCACTGGAGTGAATAAGTCGTGAGTGAAAAAATGACCACTGCGATCACTCAGCCCACAGGAGCTTTCGGAGAAGTCGAGTTGTGGCTCCGCATGTATCGCCAGATGGTGGCGATTCGCGAGTTTGAGGCGCAGGTGAATGAGCTCTACACCCGCGCTTTGATGCCCGGCCTCGCGCATCTTTATATCGGCGAAGAGGCCATCGCCGTCGGCGTATGCGAAGCCCTTGAGCGTACGGACTACATCACCAGTACGCATCGCGGACATGGGCACTGTCTTGCCAAAGGTGCATCCCCTGACCGAATGTTCGCCGAACTGCTGGGGAAGGAAGCTGGTTATTGCAAAGGCAAGGGCGGTTCAATGCACATCGCGGACCCCGCGACTGGCAACCTCGGTGCGAACGCGATCGTATGCGGAAGCGCCGGAATCGCGACGGGTGCGGCCTTTGCAGCCAAGCGCCTCGGCAATGGGCGAGTCGCGGTGTGTTTCATCGGAGAAGGCGCGCTCGGCCAGGGCGTGTTGTACGAAGTCATGAACCTGGCCCAACTCTTCAAACTCCCCGTGATCTACGTCTGCGAAAACAACCTCTACACCGAGTACACGCATTACTCCGAAACCACCGCCGGAGACATCCTGATGCGCGCCAACGCTTTTGGTCTGGAAGCAGCCAGCGTAGATGGTCAGGATGTGCGGGCGGTCTACGGGATCGCACAGCGTTTAATTGATCGCGCCCGCCACGGCGATGGGCCGGGCTTCCTCCTGTGCAACACCTATCGCTACCACGGCCACCACGTTGGCGACATCAATCGCGAATACTACCGCCCCAAGTTAGAAGAACAGAAATGGAAGACCGAGCGCGATCCCATCCTGAATTTCGGGAGGTGGCTGGTTGAGCAAAATTTGGCCGACAGTGCGGCCTTGGCTCAAGTGCAAGCCGACCTCGAGTCCGAGATGAAAAAAGCAGTAGATTTCGCGGTGGCAGCGGCGTATCCGAATGTCGACGAAGTCGCGGAGGACGTCTATGCCTGAGACCGCTGTTCGCGAGTTAACCTTCGCGCAGGCTATCCGTGAAGCTCTCGCCGAAGAAATGCGCCGCGACGCCACGGTTTGCATCATGGGCGAGGACGTTGCCGAGGCCGGAACGCCATTCAAAGTTCTCTCCGGTCTTTTGGAAGAGTTCGGCCAGGATCGCGTCGTCGACACTCCGATTTCGGAGGCCGGATTTACCGGACTAGCCGTCGGAGCGGCCATGACCGGAATGCGTCCGATAGTCGACATCATGTTCGGCGATTTCATCACATTGACCATGGACCAGATGGTCAATCAGGCCGCCAAGGTCCACTACATGTCAGGTGGAAAGTGGAAAGTCCCGATGGTGATGCGAACCACGATGGGAGCCACCCGACGCTCAGCAGCGCAACACTCGCAGTCTCTCCACGCCTGGTATTGCCATGTTCCAGGACTAAAGGTCGTGTTGCCGTCGACACCATACGACGCCAAAGGATTGCTAAAAGCCGCGATTCGCGATGAGAATCCCGTGGTCTTCTTCGAAGACAAGATGATGTACAAGCTGAAAGGTGAAGTTCCTGAAGGCGACTACACCGTTCCGCTTGGCGTGGCAGACATCAAGCGCGTCGGGGAAGACATTACCCTGGTCGCGACCAGCAGCATGGTTCAGGTAGCCTTGGGAGCGGCGATCTTGTTGGAAGAAATCGGAATCAGCGCCGAGGTCGTCGATCCGCGAACCATGTGGCCGCTCGATGAGAAGACACTGGTGGAATCGGCGAAGAAAACTTCCCGCGCCATTATTCTCGACGAGGGCTACGAACGCTACGGCGTCACAGCTGAACTTGCCTCAGTAATCGCCACCGGCGCATTCTATGATCTCGATGCTCCAGTCAAAAGAATGGGCGCGATGCATGTTCCAATTCCGTTCTCGCCGCCGCTCGAAGATGTAACGGTACCGACCGAACAAACTGTAGTTGAAGCCGCGCGCGCCATGTGCGGGAAATAGCACCGCTCTCCAAGGAGACAATTATGGCCTTACCCACTTACGGATCGATGGCGGTCGACTGGGAAAATCGTATCGACTTCGACCGCTTGCGCCGAGAACGCCTGGCCCGCGCCAAGGACCTGCTCAAAAAATCCGAGATGGGCGCGTTGCTCTGCTTCGACATGAACAACGTCCGCTACATTACTGCGACACACATCGGCACATGGGCGCAGGATAAGGCGAATCGCTTTACCTTGTTGCCCCAGAACGACGAGCCGATCCTCTGGGATTTCGGATCGGCGGCGAAGCATCATCAGTTGCACTGCCCTTGGCTGGGAGAACGCTCGCGTGCCGGAATTTCCGTGCTCCGCGGCGCCATGACCCCCGAGATGGGTCGCGCCGAGGACGTGGCGAAGAAGATTTGCATCGAGCTCGAAATGCGGGGCCTGCACAAAGAACCCGTAGGCATCGACATCATCGAGCTGCCCGTTCTCTTCGCGTTACAAAAAGAAGGCATCAAGGTCGTCGACGGGCAGGCTCTCATGTCGGAAGCGCGTCTCATCAAAACGCGGGATGAGATCAGTTTGCTGAATCACTCCGCCATGATGGTCGACGCCGCCTACGACGAACTCTATCGCGCCATGAAGCCCGGTTTGAGTGAAAACCAGGCCGTAGGATTGGTCAGCAAGGTCCTCTACGACATGGGTTCCGAATACGTGGAAGCCGTCAATGCGATTTCAGGCGAGCGCTGCAATCCTCACCCGCACGTTTTCTCCGACCGCGTTTTGCGCCCGGGAGACCCCGTCTATTACGACATTCTCCATTCCTACATGGGATATCGCACCTGCTACTATCGCTGTTTCACCATCGGCTACGCCTCGCACGCGATGAACGATGCCTATAAGCGCTGCCGCGAGTATCTGGACGCCGCAATTGAGCTCGTCCGTCCTGGACGAACCACTGCCGAAATCGCCTCGGTCTGGCCCAAAGCGCAAGAGTTTGGATTCCCCAACGAAGAAGCAGCGTTCGCCTTGCAATACGGACACGGCATCGGCCTTGCGATTTGGGAGAAGCCGGTGATCAGCCGCCTCGTTTCGCTCGAGCACTCCTGCGAAATCAAACCGGGCATGGTCTTTGCCCTCGAAACTTTCTGGCCCTCAACCGACGGATGGAGCGCCGCTCGAATCGAAGAAGAAATCGTCGTGACCGAAACCGGTCATGAAGTCATTACACGTTTTCCAGCCGAGGAACTGCTCGTTGCCGGACGCCACTACTTCACGGTTGATGGTGCATTGCCCGCCATTCGAGAGACCGAAGCGAAACCAAGCCAGCGCGTAAAAGAAATGATCGAAGCCAGCGCGAAACACGAGCAGCTTGTGGTGGGCGATTAGAAATTATGGCGATCAGCGTAGTCATGCCCGCACTCGAAATGGCCCAGGAAACCGGAAAGCTCATTTCCTGGCTAAAAAAAGAAGGCGAGTCCGTCACCAAAGGCGAGCCACTGCTTGAGGTCGAAACCGATAAAGCCGTGATGGAAATTGAATCGCCCGGAAACGGCGTCCTCGCCGGAATCAAAGTTCAACCGGGAACCGACGTGCCAGTAGGACAAACCATCGCATGGATTGTCGCTCCCGGAGAAGTGCCTCCCACCGACGAAGTAGCTTCCTCGTCGGGAAGAAAAAATACGCTGGCCCCGTCATCATCAGCCCCAGTTACGTCGCCCGCAGCCGCCACAACTCAACCCGCACAGCCATCCGCGCACCAGTCCGCAAAGATTTCTCCCAAAGCCCGCCGTCTCGCGACCGAGCACGGCCTCAATCTTGCGGAGATTCGTGGAACCGGCGCTGGCGGCGAAATTCTCGCCTCCGACATTCTCGCCGCCGCCGAATTCAAGTCCGGATCCGCCCCGGCCTCTCCCGCGCCTTCTCCGTCGACGATCGAGCGTGCTAGCCTGATCGCCCGGCTGATGGCTGAGCGCACCACACAGAGTTGGACGACCGTCCCACACTTCTTCCTGTCGCGCGACTTGGACGCAGCTGCCCTCAACGATGCCCGGCAGCAACTCGGTCCAGAAATTGAAAAATCTCACGGTGCGAAGCTGACCCACACCGATTTCCTCGTAGCACTCGTCGCCCGCATGCTTCAGAAGCATCCCCGTGTGAACGCAACTTGGGCCAGCGAGAACGGCAAGAGCGGCGTTCGCAGGAATCCCCACATCAACGTAGGTCTCGCCATGGCGGTAGAGGACGGCGTGATCGCCCCCGTCATCCAGTCAGCCGACCAACTACCGCTCGGCGAAATTGCAGTTCGCCGGCGCGATCTCGCCGAGCGCGCTCGCAGTGGCAAACTCCGGCCCGACGATCTTGCCGGCGGCACGTTTACCATCAGCAACCTCGGCATGTTCGGAGTCGACGCCTTCACAGCTATCATCATTCAGCCGCAAGCCGCAATTCTCGCAGTAGGCGCGATCGCAGATCGTGTCGTTGCCGTAGACGGCGAGCCCCGGGTCCGCCCGATGATGACCCTGACGCTCTCCAGCGATCATCGTGTGATCGACGGAGTCCGTGCCGCCGAATTCATACGAGACCTTGTGCACGCCATCGAAAATCCGCAGCCCCATCTCTCGCCAGCGTGAGCTGACGAGTAAGCCGTGGCGCTTCCTTTAAATTCTAAAACTCCCAGAATCACACATCAGAGAATCAGGTATCCTTGACGTTCTCGAAACGACTCAATACATTGCAGAGGGCGGAAATTTTGGATTCCATCGGCTCCGTCCATTCCATTTCGCATTGAAATCTATTCTCACGAGGCACCCCTGGGCATGACGATCAAGAAAAATACAGTTCGCAAAACAGCGCTTCGGCAAAAGGCGCAACTGATGTCCGGTTCAGAAATTGAGCGCACTCTGGTGAGGTTGGCGCACGAAATCCTGGAGAAAAATGGCGGCATCGAGGGCCTGGGACTGGTTGGAATACGCCGTCGCGGCGTTCCTATCGCCGAGCGCTTGGCCAAGATGATTCAGCAGGTGGAGAAGAAGAAAGTTCCGGTCGGCACCCTCGACATCACGTTCTATCGCGATGACCTCTCGACCCTCGGGCCCAAGCCCGTCGTTCAAGAGACGGAAATTGGTTTTTCCATTGAAGACAAAAAGATTGTCTTGGTCGACGATGTACTTTACACGGGACGCACGACGCGCGCCGCGCTCGACGCACTGTTTTCCCACGGCCGCCCAAGCCTCGTGCAGTTGTTGGTCTTGATCGATCGCGGGCATCGCGAACTGCCCGTCGAAGCCACATTCGTCGGTCGCAACGTGCAGACCACGGATGCTGAAGTCATCGAAGTCAAGTTGACCGAGACGGACGGCGCTGAAAAAGTTCTGCTCATGGAACGCTGAGCTTCGGTACCTCGCCGAACGTCGTAGGTTGGCTGGGGGCGCTGTTCGCCCGCCCGCGCGCTATCCGCTACTCAGCCTAACTTTTATCCCGAGCGCTCCACTCCGCATCAAATCGCGCCCGCGCGTAGAAAGATTTCTGCGTTCCAACTCCCGTGGTAGAAAGTCCTGCATAAAGATTGGCTCGCCTCACAGCGTCTTTTTCCGGCAAACCTTCTCCAAGAAAAGTCGCAAAGCTGCCGATAAAAGCATCCCCCGCGCCCGTGCTGTCCACGCTCTTCAGGCTGAATGCGGAGACATGTTCCATCCCTTCACTTCCGGCCAGCAGCGAGCCATTTGCTCCCAGCGTAATAATGACGCGGCGAATGCCACTGGCCAGCAACTTCATCGCGCACGCCTTGGCATCCTCGAGATTGCGCACCGGCGTCCCCGAAATCGCTTCGGCCTCATGTTCATTGGGAACGAAATAATCGAGTTCAGCGATCGCCTTCAGATCCACCGCCTGTGCCGGCGCGGGATTCAAGATGCAGCGAATCCCTTTCTTGTGGGCGAACTTGATGGTGTAATACACCGTCTCCAGCGGAATCTCGAACTGCAGCACGATACAGTCGACGCTCTTGAGCATCTCGCCCGCAGCGTCCACATCGGCGGGCTTGAGCGTGTCATTCGCACCCTTGACCACAATGATTCGATTTTGCCCGGAAGGCTCAACGAAAATCGGCGCCACGCCGCTCGACACCCCACTGATCTGCCTGACATGAGTCGCGTCGATGCCGAGCTTCTCAAAATTCTCGACGGTAGACGATCCGAATAGATCGTCCCCCACGTGCGCCACCATGAAAACATCCGCTCCGCAGAGCTTCGCGGCGACGGCCTGATTCGCTCCTTTGCCGCCAAACCCCAAGTCAAACTTCTGGCCAAAGATCGTCTCTCCCGGCTTGGGGAAGTGGTCGGCAAAGGTAGTCAAGTCGACATTGGCACTCCCTACAATCGCGATGCGTGGGCGCTTTCCCATAGTTTTCTCTCTACTGCGACAGCCATTCAGACGACATACTACGCGTTCGATAAAGAGGAAGGCAGAGTGTAGTCAGCCGCTCTCCGCCTGTCAACTTCCGCCATCTTTGACGTCGCTTGCCCCTCTCATTTTCTTCCCGAACAATCGCAATCATCTGGCATCCGCACGCGCTCTTGAGTATCCTCATTGCGATGGCCACCGTCTCATTGAGCGACTTGCTGGGTCTGACCGTCTATGACGCCTCGGGCGTTGCCAGCGGTCGTGTTCGCGAGGTCGCCATGGCTCCGCAGGAGGATCGTTCGCGCGTCGCTTCGCTCATTGTAAAAACGCCCGCCGGCAATCGCATCCTCCCCTTGACCGCCGTTTCTTCGATCAATGCCGGTGTTCACGCCGCCTCTGCTTCTGCGGACTGGGGCTCCTCCGAAGGCCATGAAGGCTTGTTCCTGCTCAGCCGCGACCTGCTCGACCAACAGGTCATTGACGTTCATGGCCGCAAAGTCGTTCGCGTCAACGACGTTGATTTTCACCACGATAGTGCCCAAAATCGTTCCGTCCTAAGGGTCGGAGGAGTCGACGTTGGAGCCCGAGGCGCGGTTCGTCGACTGCTCAAGGGAGTCGTCCCCGCGGCCGCACTGCGAGCCTTGCTTCAGCGAGTTCCTCCCCGAGAGATTCCTTGGGATTTCGTCGATATTGTCGAGACCGATCCCGCCCGCCGGGTCAAACTCAAGATCTCGAACGAGCGGCTCGCGAAACTTCACCCCGCCGACATTGCCGACATCATCGAAAATCTTGCCCCCGATGAGCGGGAGGCCGTTTTCGAGACCCTGGAAGAGGGTGTCGCCGCCGGCGCTCTCGAAGAACTGGAACCGAAGGTTCAGAAGGCCGTTCTCGAATCTCTCGATTCCGACCGCGCCGCCGATATTGTCGAAGAGATGGAGCCGGACGCGGCGGCCGACCTGCTCGCCGATTTGTCCGACGAACGCACCGAAGAAATCCTCGTCCAGATGCATCCCGAGGAGCGCCGGGAAGTCACCGACCTCCTCGAATTCAAGGAAAATTCCGCCGCCGGCCGCATGACCACCGAATTCATTGCGCTTCCCGTGACGGCCACCGCCAACGATGCCATCGAAACCATGCGCACCTTCGAAGGCCGCATGGAAAACATGAGCACCATCTACCTCACCGATTCGCATGGCACTTTGGCTGGCGCTGTACCCTTGGTCAAGATCGTCCTCGCTCCTCCCGCGACGCCGCTCCTCGCCTTAGCCCAGGAACCTTTAATCTCCTGCCACGAAGATACGAAAGAAAAAGAGTTCGCCGAACTTTTTGACAAATACAACTTGCTCACGCTGCCCGTAATCGACGATCATACTCATCTCATCGGCGTAATCACTCCCGACGATGTGATCGCAATGCTGCGCGCCAAGCTGTAATCGCATCAAGGACCGCCGCCGTCATTGCCCGCTCTAAATCGCTGCGAAGAAAAAGTTCCGCGGATCGCAGTTTCGCCTATCCAGATCACGCGCTCTGCATTTATTCTGAACCGTCTGTTTTGCCATTTTGATTCACTCTGCTACCAGCGCGCATGAAATTCCTGAGAAATTGGAAATTCCGCCTCCTGCTCTTTTTCGCTGTCGTCGGCCCGGGGTTCATCACCGCCAACGTCGACAACGATTCTGGCGGAATCTTCACCTACTCCGCGGCCGGTGCCCAATTCGGCTACACGCTGCTCTGGACCATGATCCCGATCACCATCGCCTTGATCGTGGTCCAAGAGATGTCCGCTCGTATGGGCGCGGTCACCGGCAAGGGATTGAGCGACCTCATTCGCGAAGAATTTGGCCTGCGCGTCACCTTCCTCATGGTGCTCGGCATTCTGATTACGAATTTCGGCAATGTCATCGCTGAATTCGCCGGTATCGCCGGAAGCATGGAACTGTTTGGCGTCTCGAAATATATTTCAGTCCCGATCTGCGGCGTGATCGTCTGGCTGATCGTTGTCAAAGGCCAGTATAAGAGCGTCGAAAAAGTCTTCCTTGCCGCTTCCTTCTTCTATCTCACCTACATTTTCGCTGGGGTAATCGCCAAGCCCGCGTGGATTGAGGCTATGAAGGCCACCGTGCGGCCTCCCGAGCTGGCGGCCTTTAAACAAAGCTCATATCTCTACATGGTCATCGGCGTCGTTGGGACGACAATCGCCCCCTGGATGCAGTTCTACCTACAGTCTTCGATCGTTGAAAAGGGAGTTACCCGCCGCCAGTATAAGACTTCGAAGTACGATGTGATCGTAGGCTGCATCTTCACCGACGTCGTTGCCTGGTTCATCATCGTGGCCTGCGCGGCAACCCTCTACCTCCATGGCAATCATGATATCCGCGACGCTGCCGACGCCGCGCAATCGCTGCGTCCGTTGGCGGGCGATTGGGCCTACATTCTGTTTGCCTTGGGACTCTTCAATGCGTCGCTCTTCGCGGCGTCGATTCTGCCGCTCTCGACCGCCTATACCGTTTGTGAAGGGTTGGGTTTTGAATCCGGCGTGGGCCGCAAATTTTCCGAAGCCCCTGCCTTCTACTGGCTCTACACCGCACTCATTGTCGCCGGTGGCGCCGTAATTCTGATCCCGGGGATCCCGCTCGTAAAAATCATCGTTTTCTCGCAAGTCGTCAACGGAGCGGTGTTGCCCTTCGTCCTGATTTTCATGTTGCTGCTCATCAACAACAAAGAGCTCATGGGCGAATTCGTGAACCGGCCTACCTTCAACGCCATCGCATGGGCTACCACCGCGATCATGATCGGCTTAACCGTCCTCTGGCTCTACGGCACGATGCATGGCTCGACCGGTTAGCGCGGCAGATATGGGTGGGTGCCTAGCTGAAAAAGTTTGTCATCCCGAACGAAGTTCCGTGATAAACCAGCCGACCAGGCAGGTTGCTTCACTTCGGCAGAAGTTTCCCCGCCGCCAGATCCTTCACCAGTCCCAAATCAGCTTCCAGAAAATCCAACCCCACCAGCTCTTTTCGCGTTACCCACCGGATTTCGCGAAAAATACGATTCTCCATCTCACCCTGGTAAGAGCGCACTTCAAAAAACCGTAACTCCACAGATCCGCCCCCGGGGTATTCGTGGATAATACGCGCGACTTCGGTCCCCACCTCGGCCGCGATGCCCAGTTCTTCCTCCAACTCGCGGCGCATCGCATCGCGCGGTTGCTCTCCCTCCTCAATCTTGCCTCCCGGAAATTCCCACTTCAAGGGCATGGGCTGATGACGCGTCCTCTGGCAGGCGAGGATCAGGTCATCTTTCAGAATGAGCGCCGCAACGACTCGTTTCATCTTTTTTGAAAGGCTAGACCCCGAGGTGCCAGGCTACTCTTTCTCCAACCGCTTGCCGACAAGCCGGGCGCAATGTTCTACGAGTTCGCGATCGTCGGCGCCAAACGCTGCCAGAAAGTGGCTGTCGATGTCGAGTTCTCCCACGACGTCTCCGCGCACGAAGATCGGAGCAACAATCTCCGATTTGGTTTCCAGTGAACACGCCAGATAACGCGGATCGCTGTTCACGTCGTCAACCACCACTGTCTCTCCGGTCGAAGCTGCTGCCCCGCAGATTCCTTCATTCAACGGAATGCGGACATGCGGCGTCATTGCCCCCTCATAACAGTTGAGAACCAGTACTGCAGGCTCGGTTCCAGCCTCGAGCATGTAAAAACCAACCCAGTTGTACTTCAGCATTTGCTGGTTCAGCAGAACCGTGATGCCTTTCATCAACTGGTCCGCCGTCCGCGATTCGGAATCAAGCCGCTCCAGTTCTTTGCGGACCTCTTCGCTTTTGTGAATGTTCGTCGTTGCCATGAATTTATCCTAAACTATGCCGCCCGTCTCATTCACGCCGCAGTAATTCTCTATCCAGTACCCGAGTAATTGAGCGAAGCCCCGCCCTGGGACCGAACGTAGACGGATGAATTGCGCTCGCCAACGCCCGCAGACCAGAAACCAAGGTAGGCGCGGGCGTATTCAGCAACTCATCCGAAATGCAACAGACCTCCGAGTTCCGTACAGCAGTGGTGCCGCTCCATCCGCGGCCAGCGGCAATTTTTCTCAGTGGAACCCGATCCCCCGCTCCACACCACGCGGCGATGATGACCTCTGGATCCAGGCGCGCGATCTCTTCGGCGGAGACCTGTGCTCCCGGCTTGCCCAGAAACTCCCCTCCCGCCGCCGCTACCAGTTCGGCAACCCAGGGTTGCGACGCAATGATCGGCTTGCCCCACTCCTCGCAGAACACTCGTTTTCTCGCTAGGCCCGATGTTTGGCGAGCCATATCCTCAATCGCCACCCGCATCTCGGAAATAACCTGTGCGCCCCGTTCTCCGGCTCCGACACAACCAGAAATCAGCGCAATGTCCCCGTAAATGTCGTCCAGGCTGCGCGGAGCCAGGCCAAGAAAGGGAATCCCCGCTTTCAGGATCTCTACGACCGCCGCTTCTTGATACGGAACCGAGGCGATGATCAGATCCGGCCGCGCCTCCAGAATCTCGCTAGCTTTCGAAGTCCACGAATCCGCGACGATTCGCCGGGCTTTTCCCGGCGTGGCCTTCAGAACCTCCGGCACCACGTCGACGCAATATTTCGTGCATGCCATCACGCGTTCCAGCTCGCCAACACTCTCGAGGATGACCGTCGCGCTGGGCTGCAGGCAAGCAATCCGCCGAGGATAGTACGACTCCGCCATATTCTCATTGTAGGGGAGCGAAGACGATAGGGGAGGGAAGGCCCGAGTCGCGCGCATTACAATCAGGTTGTGTATTCGGCAGAGCTGCTCGATCATTTTCAGAATCCAAGAAATGCTGGAGAGATCAAGACTCCAGACTCCATCGCGAAGGTCGAGAACCCCGTCTGCGGAGATGTGCTCGAACTCACTCTCAAACTGGAAGGGAATCGCATCGCCGAAATTCGTTTTCGGGCGAAAGGCTGCGTTCCCGCCATGGCTTGCGGATCAGCCATCACAGAGCTGGCAAAAGGCAAGACGACCGGCGAAGCGCGAAAAATCAGCCTGCAGGATCTGCTCCAGAGAGTCGGTGGCGTACCCGAGGCCTCCACCCACGCCAGCCATCTCGCACTGGAAGCGCTGGCCGCCCTGATAAAAAAATTCTAGTGAAATGGACCTTGACCCGACCGCGTGGCTAACGCACCGCGTGGCTCTTCATCGGCTGGTGAATAGGCCAATTCTCGGCGACCGCGACATCCTTCAGATCGGGATTCGGATTGATCACGAATGCGTGTCGGGCCATGGCCAGCATCTCCCGGTCCCAAATCGCGTTGCCAAAGGCGCAATCAGGCGCAGATTTCAACACAGATCGAATGGCTTCCGGCTTTCCTGCGCCGCTCGGAACTCGAATCAGTCGGTCTTCGACAATGCCGTTTTCAACTGCCGCCTCTGCCGCCAGTATCCGATCGTTCGGAACGCCAAAGCTGCGCATACCCGATCGAATCACCCAATGACTCGAAGAGGAGACCGCCCAGATATCACATCCCGACTCCCGCAGTCGTTCCACCAGCGCCCTCATCTCCGGAAAAATCGTCGGTGCGATCTCTCGCTCAAAGTAAGCATCACAAGCCTGCTGGACGGCTTCCTCGCGCATCCCGCGATGAATCGTAACCATCTCGCCGCACATAATCTCTTCCGCAACCTCGCCCGCTTTATATTCGGCATAGCGCGATCGGATCCACCGCGAAGTTTCCTCCGGCAGCCATGCTTCTTTCAGTTCCCAGTTGAAGAAACCTTCCCCCGCGTCTCCCGACCAGAGCGTGCCATCGCAGTCGAAGGTGGCCACCTTCGGGTTCAAGATAAGGACACTTTCGATGAATTGAGTTTGCGCCTGCGTCAGATTTGTCATGAATATTCGTCAAGAAACAGAAGAGCCGTGGCCCGAGTCAATTTGTGGCCAAGAGCTTCGGCGGTACCGCGAGCAGGTTCGGAGGACGTAAGGCGGCATACTCCTCGGGCGTATTGATGTTCAACGCGACCAGCGGATCATCCACAGGAACGTATTCGATTTCCCTCTGGTGCGCATGTTCCACATCACGCGCGTTGGCCGTTTCTGGAGCCCGCAGGAACGCCTCGATCAGTTCGCGGCCAACCAGCATAGGATGCCCGTGTTTCCCCTCATACTCGGGGACAACGGCCCATTTTCTGCGCGCCGTCGCCTCGGCGAAGGCCGCCTCGAGAATCTCAATCGTCCGCATCTGGACCGGCGGACGGTCCACCAGCGTGATCATCGCAGCGTCCCGCCCAAGATTGAGAACTTCGTGCAACGCGATTCTCAGCGAGCTGAACTGTCCCCGATCGGGATCGGGATTGACGACCAGCGAAGCGCCGCTCGCGTAGACCACTGGAGTCAGAGCCGCTTCATTCTTACCCACCACCACGAGCACTTCCTCGACGTGATAAAGAAGCAGTCGAATCGCCGCCGACAGAAACGTTTCGCCAAGCGCCGCGCTCGCGGCCAGCGGGGGCCAGGGCAGCAGCGCTTTGTCTCGGCCCATCCGTGACGATTCGCCAGCCGCCAGAATCACTCCGCAAAAAGCTGTAAGCCCCATGCTGCGACGATAACAAACTGCGCATACTCTGCCAAGGATGCATTCCGGAATTAACGCCCGCAGATTGTGAACCCCAGATTTTGAACTGAAGATTTCGAGTCGCAAAGGCCGACCCGCGTCCGTCGAACAACGACCCCGTCAGTTAAAGGTTGGCAGTTTGATTAGGTCGTCGTTGGGAACCCGCTCCACCGGATTTCCCGCTTTCCGCCACGCGCTCAAACCGCCGGAGATCACGAACACTTTGAAACCAAGATCCTGAAGTTGACGCGCCACACGGGCGCTGGTGGCTTCGCGTGCTCAAGTACAGTAGAGATAAATCTCTCTGTCCTTGGGAAGGTTCTTGACTTCTTCAATCAGGTTGTTGGGTTCAAGCCGGATCGATCCCGCGATCCGCTCAGAATCGGCATCGTAATAGCCGTGACTCCGTACGTCGGCGATCAGCATATTGTGCGCCGCATCGGACGCATACTTTTTTGCCAACTCCTCCGCCGGAATGCGGGGAATCACATCCAGCAGCCGATATTTCCTGTAGATCCATATCCGATAGACGATATAGACCGCGAGCCCTATCCCGAATATGACCTCGGCGGCAAAGCCCGCCGAACGCAACCCGCGCGTGATCGAACGCAGTGCGTCGCTGAACAGATAGCCCACCAGGCTGTAGGTGCCCACGTAAAACAGCGTTCCCAAAGCGTCGTACTGCAGGAAATCCCCCAGACGCATTTTCATGCTCCCCGCAAGCGGCGGGGACATGGTGTTGATGCCGGGAATGAATTTCGCGAACAGCAGCGTCTGTTTGCCGCGGCGGTAAAAGTACTCTGCCGAGCGCAGAATGCAGGTCTCGGGGTTGGCCGAAAGCCGGCAGAGAAATCCCAGCAACGCCCATCCGCTGACTCGTCCCATGTAATACAGAAAAATGTCGCCACACACCATCGAAACCACGCCCACTAGGGTCACAAAATAAAGGTGTAAGTCCCCGTAGGCGGTTACCGCCCCCGCCGTCAACATCGCGAGCGCGGCCGGAACCGGCAATCCCACCGCTTCCGCGAGGCACACAACGCCCAAAAATATGTAGCCGTGGTGCGAGATGCTGTGGAAAAGGTCGTTCATGACGAGAAGATGCTCTTCAGTATAGCAACGACGGTTAATTGAGTTTCTGAATGAGTTCCCGGACGACGGCGCGCAATTCGCCGCTCCTATCCCAACGCGACTGGATTGTGCCATCCCCCGACCTCGGCAACCAGCCGGTCGGCCTCGGATGGTCCCCAGGTTCCGGGCTTGTAGTACAGCAGCGGCACTGCATTATTTAGAACAGGATCGACGATCGCCCACGCGGATTCGACGGCGTCTTCCCGGACGAACAGCAACTTGTCCCCCCGCATCGCGTCCGTTAGCAGACGTTCGTAGGGCTTGACCTGAGCTGTGCCGCTTTCGCACACTGCGAGTTCCGCCAGTTTCGAAACCATCTGCGGCCCGGGACGCTTCACCTGCGCTCCCAGATTCAACGAGAATTCCGGTCCCAGGCGGAAGCGAAAGAAGTTGCTCTCCGAAATTTCTTCGCGAATCGGCGAACGCTTCAGCTTTACCATCACCTCCGTAGCATCGACAGGAAGGCATTTCCCGGCTCGTATGAAGAAGGGAACGCCCTTCCACCGCCAGGAATCAATCTGCATGCGCACAGCAGTGTAGGTTTCGACCTGCGAATCGGGCGCTACGCCCTTTTCTTTTCGGTACCCCTCAAATTGCCCCCTCACTGTTTCGCTCGTGGCGATGGGCCTGATCGCGCGAAACACTTTGGACTGTTCATCGTGCAAAGCCCGTGCCGTCAACCCGTTCGGCGGTTCCATGGCCAGTAGCGCCACCACCTGAAGCAGGTGATTCTGGATCACGTCACGAGTCGCTCCGCTTTCGTCGTAAACGTGGCCGCGTCCTGCCACGCCAAAAGACTCGGCCATCGTGATCTGCACGTGATCGACGTATTGACGATTCCAGATCGGCTCCAGAAAACTGTTGGCAAAGCGGAAAAAATACAGATCTTCCACCGACTCTTTGCCCAGAAAATGATCGATCCGGAAGATTGCCGATTCCGGGAAAACGGCATGCAACACCGCGTTTAGCTTCTTAGCCGATGCCAGATCGTGGCCGAACGGTTTCTCGATCACCACGCGGGTGTGGTCCGCGTGGCGCGACTTGCCCAGCGATTGCACAACCGATCCGAAGAGATCGGGAGGAATCGCCAGGTAATTGAGCGGACTGTGTGCTTGGCCTAGGGCGTCGTCCAACTTCTGAAACGTCTGCGGATCCTGATAATCTCCGTCGATATATTGCAGCAACTGCACCAGTTTGCCGTATGCCCCCTCATCGATGCCACCGTTCTGCGTCAAGCTCTCCCGCATCCGGCCCCTCATCTGGTCCAGGTTCCAGCCTGACTTGGCCACCCCAATGATCGGCAGGTTGAAATTGTCGCGCAAAACCATTTGCTGTAGCGCCGGAAAAATCTGCTTGTAAGCCAGGTCCCCCGTGGCGCCAAAGAACACCAGAGCGTCGGATTGGCCGGTGTCGGCCGTCAGCGTGGAAGATACCGGCTTCTGTGGATCCATTTTCATCTGAAATTAAACCCCGGCCGCGTTGGATTGGTTGAGCCAAGATATCACGGCCCCAAGCTTGACGGATTGGGACGGAATCCGAACCTGACCGGGAAGTTTGGACGCAAAGGGGAATTGCGCCTGAGCCCGAACGAGTACCTCGTCAGAAAATAACAGGTAACTTTATGAGGTCACAAGGCGTCCAAGTAGTAGGAAAAGCTTACCGGTTCCCGACTTGCTATCGGGCGTATAATGGTTCCAACCGACCGGGTTCCCGCGGGGTGTTCTAATGTCGTACCGTAACTCGCTAGTCTCCCTCTCTCTTCTGTCGTTGCTGGCTCTGCCGGTTTTGGCGCAGAGTCAAGCTCCGCAAACGCCCAGCGCGCAGCCCCAAACGCCATCGACCCAGACTCAAACCAGTCCCGCCTCGACGCAGCAGCCCCCTACCACTACGCCGTCCGCCTCTCCAACGGGCAACGCACCCGGTACCACGACCCAGGATCCTGCGCCCACCGATACTCCCGCTTCGGATCCCACTGCGTCCGCCAACGGTGATCAGACACCCAGCGGACCGCCTCCGGTTCAGGAACCGGACGACAGCAAAGTGAAGCACGACGGCGGTAAAGATGACGTGGACGCCATCGGCAACCGCAAGGTTGGCGGGCGCGGCATGGGCGACTGGTATTCGCTCGAAACTGAAATCCGCATGGGCAAGCAGTACTCCATGCAGGTCGAGCAGAGCGTAAAACTGGTGCAGGATCCCGTCGTCAACGAGTACGTCAACCGCATCGGCCAGAATTTGGTTCGCAACTCCGACGCTCAGGTACCGTTCACGATCAAAGTGATCGATTCCGATGAAGTAAACGCCTTCGCACTTCCCGGTGGATTTTTCTACGTTAACTCCGGCTTGATTCTGGCGGCGGACGAAGAGGCCGAACTCGCTGGCGTGATGGCGCATGAGATTGCTCATGTCGCCGCTCGCCATGGCATGCGTCAGATGACTCGCGCCAATTGGGCTCAGATCGGAACCATCCCTCTGATCTTTGTTGGCGGCGGAATTGGCTACGGAATCTACGAAGCTAGCGGCTTGGCTCTGCCCCTCACCTTCATGAAGTTCCAGCGCAACTTCGAAGCGGAAGCCGATTATCTCGGCCTGCAATACATGTACAAAACGGGCTACGATCCGCAGGCCTTCATCGCCTTCTTCGAAAAAATTCAGGCCAAAGAAAAGAAGAAGCCCGGCACGTTAGCCAAGGCTTTCGCTTCGCATCCGCAGACTCCGGATCGCATTCAGGAGTCGCAGAAAGAAATCGCAACGATTCTTCCCGCCAAGGCGCAATACGTCGTTTCCACCTCCGAATTTGACGACGTGAAGTCGCGTCTGGCAACCATCGAGAACCGGCATAAGGTGATTGAAGAGAAAGACAGCAATCGCCCCAGCCTGCGCCGCGCATCCACCGCCGACAAATCGGGATCCGATAAGAGTGGCAACAGCGACGACGATCGTCCGACCCTAAAGCGCCGCGACGATACTCCCGACCAAACCCAGCAACAATAAAACTAAACAAGATTCAGAAATAAAAAACCGGCGACTAGTCGCCGGCTTTTTATTGTTCACGATTTTGCTCTGAAACGGGTCCGTTTAATCGAGCGAACCTACGGGCCGTTCGTCGCTCAATCAGCCTACGATCCCGCCGCCACCGACTTCACCGTCATCGTCGTCCCATCGACCTCTCCCGTCACCTTCGCTTTTTCTCCCGCCAGATCGTTCAGCTTATCCAGTGCGGCCTTGTCGGATGTTTCGAGCGTATACACTTTGTCTCCAACGACCAGCGCGTACTTCGATCCATGCTTCATGCATCCCCGCGTGCAGTCGGCCGCCTTGCCGGGCATCTCATGCTTCGCCCCGCACATCGCGTCGCTGACTTCTCCCGTTAAGGTCTGGCTCTTGCCCGCAGCCAGCGCCGGAACCGCCGCCAATCCGACCAACATCTGCATTCCCAGAAACGCCGCTGCAATTCGATTTACATTCATATCGATTTCCTCTCTTTTCTTTGGAACGGGGTGAGCGTTCACAAGCTGGCATCCGATATCTCGCCGTCCTCACGATCTTACTATCGATTCAAACCATTCTCCCACCACGATAGTTCCTTGATAACATCACGCTCTATTGCTGTTTATAGTGAATCTCCACATCCACGGTTTTGTCCCGCGCGTCCGGCGTTTCGTGAACCTGTACCGCCCACGCCACGCCGCGAGGCAGAAGTGAGTCCGCGTCCCGCAGAAATTTCTTGGAATACTCGGCGTTATACGGTTGTCCCGCCTGTAGAGTCCACGCCGCCAACACCTTCGAACGGGCCTGTGTATCCAGTCCAGTAATTTCCAATTCTCCCATCTTGTAGAGGTCGCCCTCGACCACTTTCAAGTCGTAGTGCACGGTACTTTTTTCCTCGTTGAGCTGTGCATCCGGCGTCACCTGGACCATCATGTATCCCCGGCTGCGATACAGTCTACTCACATTTTCAAGATCGCTCGCCAGACGGACCGCATTCGCGGGCTGGTCCAGCGGCAAGTGGATCAACGCGGCAAGTTCGCTGGCGCTAATCGCCGATGCACCCTTCCAATCCAAGCCCGATGTCGCATATACCTTGCCGGGCGTTACCGGCACGATCGCGTCGACTTCCAGCTCGGCGGGCGCTTGCGCGTCGCTGGACAAAGAGGGAGGCAACACGTGCGCATCGCTCGGTGCAAACGCCGCTTTCAAATATCCACGCTGCAGGTAGACCGGCAAGAAATCAAATCTTGCAGTAGCAGCCAAATTCGTCCGTCCGTATTCGGATCCGGCCAGTCGGCGCGCGACGGTCTCCAACAGCGCGGTTTGTTCAGGCGAAGCACCGGGGAATTCAACGTCGCGAATCCGAATACTGATCTCGTCAACCCGGAAAACAATGCCGCGCACCTCATCTCCCGACTTCTCGCCCGATTCGTCGCCCGCTCCCTCGCGCAAATAGTCAACGCGCCCCGGCAGTTGCTTCTCCGTAAGCATCGCCTGCAATGCCTCGGAGACTTTGTCGGGGAGATTTCCGGAGAGTGGCAGCAGCTTCTTGAACAGCGGCACCCGGATTTGCAAAGCTGCTTGCAACTCGTCATCCGTAAACCAGACAATGTTTTCAAAGTGCGCTGGAACCAACTTTGCTTTCCCGTTGTCGGAGAGTTGCAACTCCAGTTTCACCGTACTGCCCGTCGAGGTGAAGGAATACATCACGTCGCTGAACAGCCCAGAGTCGCCGAGACGACGCACCGCTTCCTTGAAGTCGCCTTCGGCCGCGTTCTGCCCGATCTGCAATCCGCTTGCCGCAATAATCTCTTTATCGGAGTAGCGCGCCGTCCCCGTGACCTTAACCGCAACCAACTTGTACCCGGTATCGACAACGCTGTAGTTTTTGGCAGACTTCTGCGCGGCCGCAACCGGGAGAATCCACACGAAGCAGTAGCAAAGCATGAAGCCGCTTATCCTGTTCGCCGGGCGTTTCATTTGGCCCGCTTCCCCACGCCCGCCGCTGAAAAATTCTTCTGCTTCAGGGCGATCTCGATGAACGCCTTGGCCGCCCGGCTCAACGACTTGTCTTTGCGGAAAACAATGGCCAGATCGCGACGTATCTGCGCGTCGGCCAACGTGAGCATCGCTAGCGCCTTGGCGCGGATATCCTCTTCAATATTCGAGCGCGCGATAAATCCCACGCCCACTCCCGCCGCCACGAATCGCTTCAGCAGTTCGCTCGAGTCAAGTTCCATCGCTAGGTTCGGTTTCAAATGATGGTCGTAGAAAAGCGCGTCAAGAGCGTCCCGCGTATGGCCCAACTTCGGCACAACCAGTGGATAACCGGACACGTCGACGACTGAAACGCTTTTCTTGCCGGCCAATGGATGGTTGGGCGCGGTAATCACGACCAGTTCATCGCGATGAATCATCTGCGCTTCCAGCCGATTATCATTCACGGGCAGCGAGACCACCCCGAGGTCCACCACGTTTTCGAGAATCGCGTCTAGTATCTTGGCGTAATCAGAACGTTGGATGCTCACCGACACTTTCGGGTAGTCCCGTTTGAACTGCGCGAACACCTCGGGGAGGATGTGCAGGCATGTGCCTTCGTTAGCTCCGACCACAATTTCTCCGCGCGGCACCCGCTCAGTCTCGGCAATCTCATAAAAGATGATCTTGCGGCGCTCCAGCGTCTCCTCGGCATACTTAAAAAACAATTTGCCGGAGGCCGTAAGCGACACCCGTCCGCCTGAGCGGTCAAGAAGCCGTGCGCCCACCTCTTCTTCAAGCGCCCGAATTTGCGATGAGATGGCGGGCTGCGTGCGGAAACGCTTTTCCGCAGCCCGCGAGAAGCTCGAGAGCCGCGCCACTTCCAGAAAAATTTCCAGCTGATCAAAATCCATCGGGGTTGAGCCTCAGACAATATAACGAGGCTGAGTCGAGGACGAAAGAGGAATCAGAAAAGTGATTTACATCTACCGGCCCGGATAAGCTCGTGTGGTGACGGGGCTCGGCCCCGTCTTAGCGGGCATAGCCCCGCCACCCCACGCAAGCTTGCATGTCCTAAACGTTGATTACTGCGATGAGTTCCTTCACCGCCGCCGCGCTCTTATCCAAAGCCGTCTTCTCTTCCGCCGTCAGCTTGATCTCAATAATCTGCTCGATCCCCTTAGCCCCCAGTTTCACCGGAACTCCAACAAAGAGCCCATGAATGCCATACTCCCCATTCAAATACGCCGCGCAGGGCAGAATCTTCTTCTTATCTTTCAGGATCGCCTCGACCATCTCCGTCGCCGCAGCCGACGGCGCGTAATACGCCGATCCCGTCTTGAGATGCTTGACGATTTCAGCACCGCCGTCGCGCGTGCGCTGCACGATGCGGTCGAGAGTCGCCTGGTCCATCAACTCCGTAATCGGAATGCCCGCGACCGTCGAGTAGCGTGGAAGCGGCACCATCGTGTCACCATGTCCGCCAAGCACAAAAGCATTGACGTTTTCGACGCTAACTTTCAACTCTTGCGCGATAAATGTCCGGAAACGCGCCGAATCCAGCACTCCCGCCATGCCGATCACGCGCTCGCGCGGAAATCCGCTCATCTTGTACGCCGCCTGCGCCATCGCATCGAGCGGGTTCGAGACGATGATCAGAATGCAATTCGGAGAATGATGAACGATCTTGCCCACCACGTCGTTCATGATCTTGTGGTTGGTGTTAAGCAGATCGTCGCGGCTCATTCCCGGCTTGCGCGGGATCCCCGCCGTGATGACGACAATGTCCGAATTGGCCGTGTCAGCGTAGTCGTTGGTTCCAACAATCGCCGAATCGCGCTTCTCAATCGGCATCGCCTCCAGCAGATCGAGACCTTTTCCTTGTGGGACGCCTTCCACGATATCGATGAGCACGACATCGGCGAGTTCCTTAGAAGCGATCCAGTGAGCAGCAGTAGCGCCAACATTTCCCGAACCCACGATAGTAACTTTATTGCGCATAGTATGAGTCCTTTCGATCAATCCTCAGACACCGTTAATTTTCCCGTCGAATGTGTCCAAATTCCGAGTGTGAGGCACGCCCTTTTGCAGCGAGCAGCGCTCGGTGAACTCTCCACCGAAATAGAAGGAATAACGCGCCAAAGAAGGCGAACGCGATTATCCATCCACCAAAGCTAGAAATTAGCAGCTCAAGTAGCGATCCATGAGCTTTCGAAACCCATAGCCGCCAGTAGATAGCATTCCAGAACACGACGCCGATAGCCACAAACAGCAATAAGACCCCAACGAGTTGTAGGAGGGTTAACCCTCTTTTACCGGACCAGAATTGCGCATCGCTCTCACGCGCGTTCCAGAGGACCGGCGCAGGCTGTCTCTCGTCGCGCATTAATAGTTCTGGTCGTCGTTCTTCCATCGGTAACTCAGGGAACTCCTCGGGTGTTTACTCTACCGCACCTACGCGTGCACCGGCACCGTCATATTCTCAATCATGCAAGTAGCAAACTCGCTGGTCTTCACCTTCTTCGCGCCTTCCAGCATGCGCTCGAAATCGTAGGTGACCTTCTTCTGTTCGATAGTCCGTTCCAGACTCTGCTCGATCAGGTCGGCAGCTTCCGTCCATCCCAGGAAGCGGAACAGCATCACTCCCGAAAGAATCACAGACCCCGGATTGATGACATCCTTATCCGCATACTTCGGCGCCGTCCCGTGCGTAGCCTCAAAGATCGCGTACCCGTCCCCGATATTCGCTCCCGGAGCAATCCCGAGCCCACCCACCTGCGCCGCGCACGCGTCCGAAATGTAATCTCCGTTCAGATTCGGAGTCGCCAGCACGCTGTATTCATCGGCTCGCGTCACCACTTGCTGAAAAATCGAATCCGCGATGCGATCATTAATCATCAGCTTTTTCTTCCACGCGCCCTTGCCATGCGTGGCGTAGATCGAGTCGATACAGTCTTTCACTTCCTTATAAAGAGCCTGCCGGAAATCGTCCGTCGCAAACTCAAGTCCCGGTTCAATCGCCAGCGCATTCTCTTCGACCGTGAGGTTCGGATTCTTATCTTTATTATCCAGAATCCAGCTCTCCCGCTCCGTCACGACCTTGTCCCGGAATTCTTCAGTCGCGAGCTCGTATCCCCACTTGCGGAACGCACCTTCAGTAAATTTCTGAATATTGCCCTTATGCACCAGCGTCACCGACTTACGCTTGCTGTCCAACGCATGCTGGATGGCCATGCGCACCAGACGCTTCGTCCCGGTGATCGAGATCGGCTTGATGCCGACGCCCGAATCGAGGCGGATTTGCTTCTTGCCACCCTTCAGCATGTCTTTGTTCAGAAATTCAATCAACCGCGCGCAATCAGCAGTGCCTTCTTCCCACTCAATCCCGATATAAACGTCCTCGGTATTTTCGCGGAAAATCACGAGGTCCATGCGCTCCGGATGCTTCACGGGCGAGGGCACTCCCGCGTAATACTTCACCGGACGCACGCAGCCGTAAAGATCGAGAATCTGGCGCAGCGCAACATTCAGCGATCGAATCCCGCCCCCGACCGGTGTGGTCAGCGGTCCCTTGATAGCAACGCGAAATTCGCGGATAGCCGCAATGGTGTCGTCCGGCAACCAGTTCTGGAAGCGCGCCTTCGCCTTCTCGCCCGCAAACACCTCGTACCAAGCGACCGACCGCCTCCCCTGATACGCCTTTTCCACGGCCGCGTCGAAGACGCGAACGGACGCTTTCCAAATATCCCGTCCCGTCCCGTCCCCTTCGATGAAGGGAACGATCGGATGATCCGGCACGCGATACTTGCCATTGCTGTACTCAATTTTCTGTCCGTTTGTGGGGAGAGGAACTCCGTTGAACGACATGCGACTTGCCTCCAGAGGCAGGAAAAGAACCAATCATTATAAATTGGAAGACTTGGTACTAGGCCGCCCGTCACGGCATGCTGTGACGGCCTTCACACGGATGCTTTGAAAAGGGCATGACTTCCATGCAGCTAGAACACCATCACACAAGCGGCTTTAGCCGCCGCGGGCCGCCCACGAAACCCCCAATATCTCGCCTACCGTTCGATCTTCACCGATTTCAACACGACATCCTTGTTCGGCTTGTCCTGTCGGTTCCGCGCCACCTTCGAGATTTTCTCCACTACATCGTACCCCTCAACCACCTCGCCGAAAATTGTGTGCTTTCCAGTGAGCCAGTCGGTGTTCGCCACCGTGATAAAAAACTGCGAGCCATTCGTGTTCGGACCCGAATTCGCCATCGCCAGCTTGCCGCCCTTTTCAAAACGGTGTGGTGAGCCCTTCGTCTCATCTTCAAACTGGTAACCCGGCCCACCAAATCCCGTGCCCATCGGATCCCCGCCCTGAATCATGAAATCAGGAATGACCCGATGAAAAACGGTCCCGTGATAAAGAGGATCTTTCGTCTTCTTGCGCGTCGTAGGATGCGTCCACTCGCGCTTGCCTTCGGTCAAGTCGACGAAGTTGGCCACCGTCTTCGGCGCCTCTTTCTCGAATAAGCGGCAAACAATGTTGCCCTCGCTGGTCTCAAACACGGCATAAGTTCCGGGTGTACGCGTCATTCTTGTTTTTCTCCTTCCAAATCCTGATTTCGATCTTCCTGCTACGCCGTCTGATGAATACGCGGCCTGGACGTAATGCGCCTAAGTTTCGACGGCGCTACGTGAAGCTACTGCGTCGGCTTTTTCGCGGCTGCTGCCGGCTTCGGCGCAGTCGCAGCCTTGGCCACCGCTCCGCGATGAATTTCAATGTGCGTGATCTTTACCGGACGTAGCGGCTTTTCGCCATCCGTAGCCATGCGCGCAATCTGCTTCACTAGTTCAACCGCCGCATCGTCGCACTGCCCGAAAATCGTATACCCGCCATTCAGGCTGGGATACGGAACCTCCGTGATAAAGAACTGCGAGCCGTTCGTGTCCGGCCCGGAATTCGCGTACGCCAGCCGTCCCGGCCGATCGAACGTGACAGTGGGCGAAGTCTCATTCTTGAATTTATATCCAGGATCCCCCATCCCGTTGCCGATCGGATCGCCGCCCTGAATCATGAACTCCGGAATCACGCGATGAAAAATCGTGCCATCGTAAAGCGCCACGCCATGTTTCTTCACGTGCGATTTCGGATTCGTCCAGTCTTTCGAGCCGTTTGAGAGCCCAATGAAATTTTCGACCCCAATCGGCGCCACCTTGGGAAACAACGTGCAATGCAAATCGCCAGCCGTGGTGTGAATGATCGCCGTTGGTTCTACGCCGACTGGAGGAACAGCCTTGTGCACAGGCGCCGCCGGAGTGGCTGCTGTTTGCGCAGCGCCCAACACGCAAGAGAAGACAGACGAAAAGACAAGAGAGATGACTATAAGGACGAGCGTAGACAGTCGATTGCGCATAGATGCTCCTGTAAGCTGTTTTCGCAATCTTTGATTGTACGACAATCGATCGTCTCCCCGGAGTGCAGTTCCGATTGCAGATTAGATGCCACGGGAACCACACAAGCAGAAATTCTGAGTCGGTCCGCCGTTCAGCGAACGTGTCCCGTTCTGAACCGCTTAATTCGCCGGCGCCCGTGCTCGCCTTGACTTACCTTCGTACGCCCCTCGATAATAATTAGTTTTCCATATTGGTCTACGCAAGGAGCCGCTATCGTGGCATCGACCGCCAGTCCCGTCGCTCCCAGAGTCAAGTCAGGTGTTGCCCCGCTGCGCGCCGGACAGGGAACCTCTTTTCTGTTGCGGCGTTTGCATTCCCTGAGCGGCGTCGTTCCCATTGGAGCCTTCCTGCTTGAGCATTTCATCTCCAACGCTGAAGCCTTCAAAGGCCCCATCGCCTACGGAAAACAAGTTGAATTTCTAAACAGTCTGCCCGGCGTGTTCCTCCTCGAACTGTTCTTCATCTGGATCCCGATTCTCTATCACGGCTTGTACGGTATCTACATCTGGTATCAGGGCGAGACCAACGTAGTGGATTATCCCTGGACCGGCAACTGGCTCTTCACAACGCAGCGTTGGACCGGAATAATCGCGCTTATCTATATGGTGCAGCACACTTGGTTCCTGCGCTTCACCGGAGTGCATCTCGCGACGCATCCCGCCCAGTCCTTCGCGAAAGTTCAAGCTGAATTTCAGAATCCGTGGATGGTCGCCTTCTACTGCATCGGCATCGTCGCCGCGTCCTGGCACTTCAGCTACGGCCTGTGGCTGTTCGCGGCGAAGTGGGGAATCACTACCGGGGAAACGGCGCGCCGCCGCTTTGGCTACATATGTTTCGCATTGGCGTTGGGCCTGATCTTGCTGGGCGCAGTCAGCATGGCCGGATTTCTCCGCACTCCGCCGCAACCATTAGATTCGAGTTCCACGGACAACATCGTAATGCGGTGAAGGATTGTCGGCAGGATTTTGCAATCGCATTTTGGAAACAGTAGGGTCAGAAACGGAAGGTTTTCGGGAAGGGCACGACTTCAGTCGTGCCACCTTCGGCCACATATAGACGGGCTTTAGCCCCTGAGGGCCCGGCAGATCGGATTCATACAGAATGGCAGCTCCAAAAATCATCGTAGTCGGCGGAGGTCTCGCAGGCCTCGCCGCCGTCATCAAGATCGCCGAAATGGGCGGAGAAGTTGACCTCTTCTCAATCGTCCCGGTCAAGCGCTCGCATTCCGTTTGCGCTCAGGGCGGAATCAATGCCGCTAAAAATCTCAAGGGCGAAGGCGACTCCACCTACAAGCACTTCGACGACACCATCTACGGTGGAGACTTTCTCGCCAACCAGCCTCCGGTCAAAGCCATGTGCGAGGCCGCTCCCGGAATCATCGATCTCCTCGACCGCATGGGCGTCCCCTTCAACCGCACCCCCGAAGGGCTCCTCGATTTCCGCCGCTTCGGTGGCACTCTCTACAACCGCACCGCCTTTGCCGGAGCCACCACCGGACAGCAACTTCTCTACGCTCTCGACGAGCAGGTCCGCCGCTACGAGTCCGAAGGCAAAGTAAAAAAGTACGAGCATTGGGAGTTCCTCTCCGCCGTCCTCGATGGCAGCCGCGTCGCTCGCGGTATTTGCGCCATGGATTTGCGCACGATGGAAATCCGAACCTTTCCCGCCGACGCCATCATCGTCGCCACCGGCGGCAACGGCGCAATCTTCGGCAAGTCGACCAACTCCGTCGTATGCACCGGTTCCGCACAGTCTGCCCTCTATCAGCAGGGAGCCTTCTACGCCAACGGAGAATTCATCCAGGTCCATCCCACCTGCATCCCGGGAGAAGACAAGCTTCGCCTCATGTCCGAATCCGCCCGCGGCGAGGGTGGACGCGTCTGGGTTCCAAAGACTGCAGGTGACAAGCGCGATCCGAAATCCATCCCCGAGAGCGAGCGCTGGTACTTCCTCGAAGAGTGGTATCCGAAATACGGTAACCTCGTCCCGCGCGATGTAGCCACCCGTGCGATCTTCAAAGTCGTCTACGAATACAAACTCGGCATCGACGGCCAGCCCATGGTCTACCTCGATCTTACCCACATCGACGCCAAAACTCTCGACCGCAAACTCGAAGGCATCCTTGAAATCTACGAGAAATTCGTAGGCGACGATCCGCGCTACACGCCGATGAAGATTTTCCCCGGCATGCACTACACCATGGGCGGACTCTGGATCGACTACAAGCAGCAAACAAACATTCCCGGCATCTTCGCCGCTGGAGAGGCCGAGTACCAATACCACGGCGCCAACCGTCTGGGCGCGAATTCCCTGATGTCGTGCATCTACGGTGGCTTCATCGCCGGACCAAACGCCGTGCAGTACGCCAAGAACCTGGCCGCTGCTCCCTCCAACGGACACTTCGATGCCGAGCGCAAACGCCAGCAGGATATCAACGCCGGCCTGATGAAAGCCGACGGCAGCGAAAATCCGTTCCTCCTCTGGCGCGAACTCGGCGCGCTGATGACCGAAAGCTGCACCGTCATCCGCTACAACAAAAAATGCCTCGAGGCCGACGCGAAAATCGTCGACCTGCTCCACCGCTTCCAAAAAATAAATCTAAGCGACCGCTCGCAGTGGGCCAACACAACGATTGCTTTTGTGCGCCAGCTCTACAACATGCTGCAACTCTCGCGAGTGATCGCCCAGGGAGCCGCCATGCGCGACGAATCCCGCGGCTCGCACTACAAGCCCGATTTCCCCGAGCGCGACGATGTGAACTGGATGAAAACCACGAAAGCCGTCTTCGCCCCCGACTTGGACGAGCCCAAATTCGAGTTCGAACCAGTAGACGCGAGCATAATCCCCCCGCGTCCAAGGAAATACTGATGAAACATGTTTGTCGTTATTGTGAGCGGGGAAGGGCACACTTTAGTCCGTTCATTCATGTAGAACCGGGAAGGGCACGAGTTCCACTCGTGCCGATTGAAGCGTTCTCCAAGACGGCGGCTTTAGCCGCTGGGGGCCAAGGGTCTAGCTTGAATCCTGGGAACGCAGAGCAATATCGATATTCGCAAGCACGAAGAACCAGCCGGGCGACCACAGGATTCTGATGAACATAATTCCGATGATGACCGAAGTCCTGAGCCTCGCGAATCCGATGATCGGTAAATCCTCGCTGCCACACTTCCGAATTGCGGCCGATAAGTGTCCCGAGTTGATGCGAATACCCGCCCTTGATCAATTGCACCGCCCGCTCAATCGTCACGTCTTGTGTGGGAGTGAGCACGAGATGGACGTGATCGGGCATAACAACGAACTCGTGCAAGGTGTAAAGCCCCTCGCGCCGATAGTGATAAAGAGTCTTGAGAAATAATCGGGCATAGTTTTCCACGACGAAAAGTTTACGCCAGCGCCACGTCGTGAAAGTTAAGAAGTAAGTTCCCGGAGGAGAGATGAGTCGTCCAGGCTTCAAGAGTTCCCCCAGCGGCTGGAAGCCGCAGTTCTCTTTGAGCCTAAATTGGCACGAGTGGAACTCGTGCCCTTCCCGGTGGTTTTTCTTGTGATGGGTTTCGTTTTGGGAAGCGAAATAGGGAAGGGCACGACTTTAGTCGTGCCGTAAGCTGATCACCTAGACGAGAGGGAGCGCGGCATGACAACCGATGAGGCAGCACAACGACTGGTGAGTTATATAAAGTCGCTTCGTGGTTTTGTCATCCATAAGGTTGATCCGCCTTACGGGCATATGGGCGCGACAATAGCCGACTCTATACTCCAAGCAAATAACCGATATTCGAGCGTTACACCTAGAATCAAACGCATTCTCGCGCGTTGGCCGCGCGAAATTACGGTTACCGCTGTTCTCGACGTTTTGAAGTCCGTTCCGGCGGCGCAATTTCTGAATTGGAACGGTAAAGACCGCGCCGACAGGTTTTGTGAAGTCCTTCTCTTGCTAAAACGGGAGGGTGTAGAAAGCGAATCCGATTTTCAGACGTGGCTTGGAAAGGAAACCAATCTCTCCAAGTTGCGCTCCGTTCATGGCATTGGGCCGAAAACGGTTGATTATTTCAGGCTCATGGTCGGTCTTCAAGGCGCGGCCATCGACCGTCGCCTCCTGAAGTTCTTAGGTATGGCCGGGATTCCGCTCACCCAATCCGACTATAGCGCCGCGCTAGCTATTATCAACCGCTCCGCAGATCTGGCCTCCGTACCACGGGCAGATTTCGACCATAGCATATGGCGTTACATTGGCGACCAGGTAGATTCAGCTTGCGCCTAACATCGACACCGAGAGTTAAAAAATCAAATGGCAAATAACAAGACCGTACTCCTAAAGATCCGCCGCCAACTCACCCCCGAGGCCAAGCCCTCATGGGAAGAGTTCGAAATCCCTTACAAGCCGAACATGAACATCACTTCGGCCCTCATGGAGATCGCGGCCAACCCCGTCACGCGCGATGGCAAGCAGACCACGCCCATCACCTACGATTCCAGCTGCCTCGAAGAAATCTGCGGCTCCTGCGCCATGCTTATCAATGGACGCGCCCGCATGGCCTGCTCCTCGCTCCTCGACCATCTCGAAAAGCCCATCAAACTCGAGCCGCTATCGAAGTTTCCGGTAGTGCGCGACCTCGCCGTCGACCGCAGCGTTCTCTTCGAGAACCTGAAGAAGGTCAAGGCATGGGTGCCCGTCGACGGTACCTACGACCTCGGCCCCGGGCCGCGCGTCACCATGGAGGAGCAGGAAAAAGCGTATCCTCTTTCCAACTGCATCTCGTGCTGCTGCTGCATGGAGGCTTGTCCGCAATTCAACGAAGACACGGGATTCGTCGGTGCCGCCGCCATCTCCCAGGTCCGCCTCTTCAACACGCACCCCACCGGCGCGGCCCTGAAGCGCGAACGCCTCTCCGCTCTCATGGGAGACGGTGGCATCCAGGAATGCGGCTACGCCCAGAACTGCGTCGAGATTTGCCCGAAAGAAATTCCGCTTACTACTTCCATCGCGGTCGTCGGCGGACAGGTCATGAAGCAGGCTCTCACCGACCTCCTGCGCAAGTAGTTTGCTCGCGAATTCATCCCCACTACACTTAGGGACAGTCGACTCTGACTGTCCCTAAGTAACCCACCTCCCCGAGACGAAAACTCCCATTTTTGCATCCAAATCACTAGGGGTTGTTCCTCAGTAACCATCGGCAACTCCCTTTGGTAAGGGGTTTTGCAGGAATTGCTTCTCCCAAAGATTCATCTGTGGTTTACAATTGCCCTTCCTCTCAGGGATTTGGAAGCTCTTCCCCCTGACAGGGCGACCCTATTTCACGTGTAGAAACGAGTCCATGACGCGAATGTTCTCAGAGCGGATCACGAAACGCTTCCACCTAAGCGGCCGATCTGCGGTTGTCTTGGTTCTGATGATGCTCGCGCTCCTGGCCACGCTTTCGGCTCCCACTCCCGCGTACGCGCTCCATCGCGTCAGCCACCATCATCGGATCCTGCACTCTATCGGCCGCCATCTCAAAGGCGTCCTTTATAACCCGCTCTTCCGCCCCTCCCACGACTCTCTGCTTCGGCAAAACGAAGAAATCGACCGCCTCGATCTGCCTCGCATTCAAGATGACGATCAGCTCGAAGCCATGAAGGCCTCTCACGAACTGGTGCCCATCGTCGCCAGCGACTCGCTGAAGATCGAACCCAGTCTCGATCCTTCGCGCCGCTATTGCCGTCCCTGGACGCGCGATTTTGTCCAAGATCTCTCCGAAGCCTACTACCGGCAGTTTCACGCGCAAATTCAGGTCAACTCCGCCGTACGCACCGTCGTCGTGCAGAAGAAACTTCGCCGCCACAATCGCAACGCAGCTCCCGCCGACGGCGACACCGCCTCCTCGCATTTGGCCGGCATCACCGTCGACCTGCAGCGCCGCGGCTTGTCAAAAGACGAAATCCGCTTCGTCGAGCGCTATCTGTTTTATCTGAACGCTCTCGGCTTGGTTGAACCCGAAGAAGAACGTCGTCACTGGTGTTTCCACGTAATGGTCGCCGAGCGCTATTCCGATTGGCGCGAAACACAAACCATCTTCCCCGTTCTTCCGGAAGAGCAGCCAACCATCGCCCCGCCGCCCGCGACCGTCACCGCCATGGGCGACACGAACTAATTTTCTAACTAGAAAATCAAACGAAAGATTCCAACCGCTCCGTCCGCTACACTTTCCTCAGAATGATTGTTTTAATGGCCGGACTTCCCGGCACAGGCAAGACGACGCTCGCCCGCGAACTGGTGCGCGAAACCGCCGGCGCCCTCATCAGCAAAGACGCAATCCGTGCCGCCTTATTTGCGCCCGAAGATATCGAATACTCAACTCCCCAAGATGATTTCGTGATGCAGGTGATGCTCGACACTGCGCGCTTCCTGCTACTGAAAAATCCGCAGCGCCACATCTTCCTCGACGGCCGCACCTTTTCCCGCCGCTACCAGATCGACCGCGTTCTCGCCTTCGCCCGCGAACTCGCTCAGCCCTGGAAGATCATCGAGTGCATTTGTTCCGACGAATCGGCTCGCCGCCGTCTCGACCTCGAGCCCGACCTGACTCATCCCGCCCGTAACCGATCCTATGCGATGTACCACGAAGTAAAAGCCGCCTTCGAACCCATTACCGATTCGAAAACGACCATCTCGACCGATCAACCGCCGGCGCGGTGCGTCGAATTGGCTCTCTCAGCACTGAGAAAGTAACGAACTCTGACAGGTCTGATCTTCGTTAACGCAACGCTAGCGCAAATTTCTCGTTCCGCGCGATCCTCGTAAAACTCGTCAGACCGGAGTCTCCGTTTTCTCATCCGCCTGTGCCGACTCCGCCGAAAGCTTCCGCAACGACAGCCGCTCGTGATGCGACAGCACTAACCCCACCGGAATCACCGCCGCAAACGTCACCAGCCATAACATAATCCCGCAACTCACCGTGAGCTCTCGTGGGACGATATGAAAAATATGATCCATGGCGCTGATCGTCGCCAGTTGCGAGCCGCCCCCCACTCCCGGCAACTGCACCATCGATCCAATCATGCTCGATCCCATCAACAGCAGGACCTTCGTCGTACTCATCGCATCCATCGGCAAGCCATAGGCGTGCGTCACTTCTTTATACGAGAGCGCAATCACCCACCACATCGCCACCGACACGGCCGACAGCTGTATAAATTCCCACGGCCCATGAATCGTCTTCATTCCCATCGTGAATTCCCGGATCTTCAAAGCAATGCGATGGCCCAGATTCTCGGCAAGATGCGAGAACCTTCTTTCCACCCATCCCGCAATGCGGTTCCCGCGGTACGCAACCACCACTGCTCCCGTCAGCAGGCCGACGACAAGCCCAATCAATGCGTATCCCGTGAGATGAATCCAATGCCTCACATCTGGAGGCGCAGCCTCAGTGAAAGCGCGCAGCTTCGAAGGCAGAAAGATTGCCCCCACCATCAGCACCGTAAATCCGCCCACATCAAAGATCCGCTCAACCGCCCACACCGCAACCTGCGAGGCGAAAGGTAGATTCGTGCGGCGGGCAATCAAATAGGGGCGAATCATTTCGCCGGCGCGTCCCAGCAGCGCCAGCGCAGCAAATCCAATCATCGTCGGCGGAATCAGCCCAATGATCGTGGCTTCTTTTCGCACGGGCCGCAGAAAGATCTTCCATCGCACCGCCCGCAAAATATAAGCCAGGTAAATCAGAAGCACGCCGTGGAGAATATGCCGCCAACTCAGTCCGTTCTGGAAGAGTTTGGCCCAGTCGAAGTTCTTGTAAGTGCGGAATTGCAGGTAAACGAGTACCGCCAGTACAACGAAGACACCCGCGTACATTGCGTATTTTTTATTGGCCATTCGTTGCTAATTCATGGCGGGCACACTAGGAGTGAGCACAGCCCCAATTGAAGGTAAATGAGGAACTCCGCAGGGTCAACGCGAAGACTCGGCGAGCCTTGGTTTCGCCTCAGGTTTCGTCGCGGCAGGAGGTCGGCTCGGTGCCTTTGCCGACGCCCGTTCCAGCCGCGCCGCTTTTTCTTCAGCGAGCTTCTTCTTGTTGTACTCATGCACAATGCGCGCTACATAAGCATGCGTCTCGCGAAAGGGAGGAACTCCCTGGTACTGTTCCACCCGTTGCGGCCCGGCGTTATAAGCCGCCAGCGCCTTCACCAGATCGAAGTTGTACCGCTCCAAAAGCTCGCGCAGATAGCGGCTTCCGCCAGTTACGTTCGCCTCGGGATCGAACACATCGTTCACGCCCAGTTTGCTCGCCGTTCCCGGCATCAATTGCATCAATCCCCGCGCCCCCTTTGGAGAGACGGCATGCACGTTGAATCCGCTCTCCGCGTGAATGACACTATTCACCAGATCGGGATCGAGATGATAGGCCGCACTGGCCGAGTCCACAACCTGGTTGAGAGGAACCGCAGGTTTCGTCGCGGCCGTCACGCCCAAACTCGAGGCGACTGAGGACGATGCCGCCGACTCCGCAGGCACCGGCAGCGTCAAGTCTTTTTCGAAACCCGTAATCTCGATCGTCGGCACGTCCGTGAAACTGGAATCATCGGTGGACAAATAAAGCCGTGTCGTATCTCCGATGACAAGGTGATGATCGTGACGGATGGCAAATCCATTCCGCAACGTCGCCAGTTCTCCCGCATTCGCAATAGAAGCCAACAACAAAAACGCCGCGCAAAAAAAAGTCCCAGCCGCGACTCGAACTCTTCGATTTGTGCCAGTGCATCTCATCGCAAAATTGCCTGTGTGGTGCAGGCCTTGTGTGGTGACGGCCTCAGGCCCGTCCATTTCTACTTCACAAACTGCTCAAAACCGTTTTCCCATCTCCCGCTTCATCATTCTGGCCCACTGCTCCCATTGCTATCTCTTTCCCCCGCAACACGCACTCCACCGCCGCGCTCACCCCGCTCTCGGCATTGGACCGCGTCAGCCTCCAGCCCCGTCCCCTCAATTCTTCCGATGCATTTCCCATAATAAAGGGGTGTCCGGCAAAGGCAAGCATCTCAATATCATTGTAGTTGTCACCGATGGCCATGACCTGACCCGAAGTAATCCCTCGGTAATTCGCCCACCGCGCCAGCGCATGGCCCTTAGAACACTCCGCGTTCAGCACGTCCACAATCGAAAGATCGCGTCCCGGATACTCCGTGCGCAATACCGTAATCGGCAGTCCGCATGCCGCCAAAGCCTCCTGCGCCCGCAACATATCTTCTACCGGACCACAGAACATCGCCTGCACCGGATCGGTCGTCAGCGATTTCTCGATCGGCACCACAAACTGGATGTACTCCATATTCTTCTCCAGCCAGCGCTGGATACTCGCCTCCAGTTCATCGAGTCGCTCGATCACGATGGTTCCCGCCCCACCACCATCAAAGGTTAGAACGGTCTGGCCGCGGAACTCTTGCATCGCCACGACCAGCTTCTCGCAGGTCGCTGCCGGCAATAGATCCCGGTGGAACGTATCGCCCGAAAGAGACCGCGTCACCGCTCCATTCGAACTGATCAGCCACAGATCGAATCCCAGCAGTTGCGCAATCGGCAGCGCGAAAGCATGGCGCCGTCCCGTAACCAGAATGACCTCAATTCCCTCGGCGTGGGCAGCTCGGAGAGTCGCGAGATCCGTCTCTGAAATCTTGAATTCGGGGTTCAGCAGCGTGCCGTCGATATCGATGGCAATCAGGCGAAGGGAATTGGCGGTCACATTTAATCTTAGCATTGGGACGCGTCGGCCCGGCACCCTCCACCGGGCCGATCACGGCCTATTTAACGAAGATGTTCGACGAAGTTCCCCGACCGCTTTTACGGAATGGTAATTGCCGTTGTCGTCCCAAAGGGCCCGGGGGATTGGAAGTCCGAGTCGCAGTCGGAGCCGTTGCCCGCCCCGCCGGTCAAGTTACATCCCGCACCGTCAAGCGCGCGGAACTCGACGTTGTATGTTCCCGCCGCAATCGGCCCGATCGTCACGGCAAAAACGCCATTTCCGTTCAGGTCGGTCGTCACCACTCCCACCTCGGCGTACGCCGCGCTTGCGGTCACGTTCTGGCGCGTCAGCGTCTGACAATCCCCGTTGACCAGCCCTTGCACTGGGAATTGCCCAAACGTGCTGGCAAACGTCGAGCAGAAGAATGCCAAGTCGACCTGGTAGAGTTTCCCCGGGATCGCGCTCGCCAGCGTATACGTCACCGTCAATTTTTTGCTGGACGCATTCACCGACCACGCGACTTTGCTCGTCGTATAGTTGAGAGGCTCGCCGAAGTTATCCCAGCCAGCCGTCCACTTCTGTGTCGTTGTCCCCGCAAAACCCGCACTCGCGGAAAGCAGAAGTGCCATCATCAAAAGTTTTTTCATTGCCTATCTCCAGAATTAGAAATATGAAAAAATGTTGTGCCTTCACCGCCCCGATTGCGCGGCCGCCATCCGTCTACGGGATCGTAATCGTCGTCGTATCTCCAAAAGTTGGGCCAGGAGATTGAAAATCGTCAGCGCAATCGGAGTTGCCGTCCCCGCCGATCAAATTACAACCCACACTGTCGCGGGTCTGAAATTCGAGCACGTAACTTCCCGCGGCGATTGGTCCAATGACCACGGCGAACGTTCCGTTTCCGTGCTCATCGGTTGTGACTGCGCCTAACTCGACACTCGTTACCGACTGAGTTACACCCTGACGCGTGATCGTGTTGCAGGCGCCGCCTCCGCCGTTGACCGGATAATTGCCGAAGGTCGCCGGAAAAGTCGTGCAGAAAAAGTTGATACCCACCTGATAAAGCTTGTTGGGTCGCGCGGCTGCCAGCTTGAAAGTTACTGACAAAGTCTTCTTTGCCGAATTGACTGACCATGTGACTTTGCTCGTTTTGTAGTTCAGCGGCTCGCCAAAGTTGTCCCACCCGGCGGCCCACTTCTGTGTAGTGGCCCCGCCGAAAGCATTCGCGGTGACAAGTAGTAGCGCCGCGGCGAATAAGAAAGTTTTTTTCATCCTAGTCCTCCTTTGAAATACATAGGCCGGGTTGCCTGTTTCTAGCCGCGCTCCCGGCCGCGCACAGCCGATCGATCAACAGCAATTCTTGTTTTTCCGTCCGTATAAGCCTGCACCGCTGCGTTCGGACCGCTGTTATCCGTCCCGCTCGCTACAATAGAACTTTCCTGAAATTGTTCCGAAGCAGCAGGCGTTCCGCGCAGCCAGCATCGGAGCCAGCGTCGTCCACGTATTTGTGGTTGGGTTGTAGGCCTCCGTATCGTTTGTGACCCCGCCGCTCCCCAGTCCGCCCGCCACGATAATGCCGCCCAGCGAGCCCGTCCCCGGGTTCGACCTCCCAACCTCCCATCATCATATTTTTCCCTTCTGGACTATTTGCCGTTTGTACGGGGAACTTTCCCCCACCTCGGTAACCAAAGGTTGGCCGCGCGAATACAGCTCTTTACGGCTGATAAATCTGGACGTTATTAATCGGAGGCCCGCCGTACGTGGCTAGACCGCCGATGCAGTAGAGCTGTCCCTTGTAGACCGCCGAACTGCCTTGCATCGTTCCCTGCGGCATGGGAGCCAGCGTCGTCCATTTGTTCTTAGACAGCTGGAAGGACTCGTTCACGGTAGCTGCATTTCCGGCATTATTGAGATACCCACCCGCATCATAGAACTTACTTCCGATGGACCCATTGCAGGGAACCACTCTCGCCGTGGGATCCGAGGCGAGTTCGCTCCAAGTATTTGCGGCAGCGTTGTAGCCCTCAGTGTCGCCCGTGATTTGGCCGGGTTGGTCGGCGCCGTCCGCAGCCACAATCGTATAGCCGGTTTTGGCGCTGCCTTGCAGACCGGCGGCTGGTCCTTGTTTGCTCCCTTGCAGCGGCGCTTCCTCCTTCCAGCTGTTGGTCTCGGGATTGTAACTTTCCACGGTCGGCACGAATTGGCTGGGGCTGATAATGCCGCCGATCACGTAAATCATGTTGTTCTCTACCACCGCCGCGGTTAACCATCGTGCCGTCGGTATGGCCGCCATCGCGGTCCAGGTTTTGCTGGAGGGGTTGAAGGCCCACACGGCGTTCGAGGGCACACCTCCGCCGGCAGATCCGCCAAACACATATAAGACGTTTTTCACCACCGCTGCGCTCGCCCCTGATACCACCACCGGATAGGGCACCCCAGAACTCCATGTCTTGGTCGCAGGATTGTAAATTTGCACGTCGGTGACTTCCTCCGTCGCGGTATTGCCCCCGATCAGGTAGATCTCGTTCTTAAGCACCGCTGAAGCCGCGCTCAGCACCGGCGTTGGCAAGGGTGTCCCGCTCGTCCATGTGTTGTGGGTCACGGTGGCAGTCGCCCCGGTTTGTGCGAGCAGGGGCATTCCAGTTACCGCGAAAAGGGTGAAGAGCGAGAGCATGGTAAGGACAGCCGCAATCATGCGAGTTTTCGTAGTCGTGCGGACGATAGAAGTCATTGATTGATCCACCTGGAGGTAGAAATTGAACGAACTCGGGGGAGTTCGAATGGCCCAACCTCAGCGCATCTTGCAGTAAGCCCGTTCCCCGGTCAAGGGACAACACCGGACATTAGCGGACACCACAGGCTAAGCGGAGATTTTCGGGGTTTGAGTGGTCGGCCGCACCGGTTCTCCCCCATTCGGATCTCTGTGTGGGATTTATTTCTTGATCATTTTGCAGCTCTCGTGTGCGAGAATTGCTCCCCACCGGAGGTCCGCCCAAATGAAGTGCAAACTTCTGCTCTTGCTCCTGGCTCTATTTCCAGCAACCGCACCTGCTCAAGTCGCCCCAGAAGCCGGAAAACCCTTCATTATCGAGTACTACTACAAAACGAAGTGGGGACACGCCGACGAATTCCTGCAGCTCTTTAAGAAAAACCACTATCCGCTTCTAAAAAAAGAGGTTGAGATGGGTCGCATTATCAAAGTCTGGGTCGACCAGCCGCGCTATCACACCACCGAAGACGGTCGTTGGGACTATCGCATGACCATTGTCTTCAAGAATTCCACGGTCGCCAATGAGCCCTTCGAGGAGGACGCGATTAAGAAGCAGCTGTGGCCCGATCAGGTTACCTATTCAAGAGAAGAGCAGCGCCGCTTCGAAATCCTCGACGCCCACTGGGACTTGCCCGTCAAGACCGTCGACTTAGACCGACAATGAAGAAACGTGGCCTCAAGGGTGTTGGGAAGGGCACGAGTTCCACTCGTGCCGCGAACTCTGCCGATCAAGAGCGGCTTCTAGCCGCTGGGGGAGTGCTTCCATCGTCATGAGATCCCCCCCTTATACGCGCCAACTCTTCACGTATCATCACCAACTCCGACAGCTTCTTGCCTCCCACACTCCAAATCGGCGTTTACAAATTCCAAACAGCCCACAATATTCATAACAAAACAATGGATCTGTTATAAGATTTCGCGACTCTTGGTCACTTGGGTTGGAGAAGACAACAGTGTCCGAGGTCGAGTTGTGAAATCTGGACAAGCGAGAGGACGAAGAATGACAAAAAGAAGCTCTCCCCCAGGATTGGCCGCGATTCTTACCGCAGCCACGACGCTGTTATTCATCATCGCCGGACAAGCCCAGGCGCAGTCCGTCCTAACGCGCCATGTACGCGAAGAGGTTGCCAACGGCCAAGCCAAACTCGTCGGCAAACTCCCCGCAAATCAATCTTTGAACTTCGACATCGTACTGCCCTTGCGTGATCGTGCCGGATTGCAAACCTTCCTCCAGGCGGCCTACGATCCTACGTCCCCCTTTTACCACCAGTTCTTATCCCCGCAGGAGTTCACCGCCCGCTTCGGCCCCTCTCAGGACGATTGGGAAGCCTTGCTCGCTTTCGCCAAAGCCAGCGGGTTTCAAATTCTCGGCGGAAGCCTCGACAGCCGCGACCTGTGGCTCACCGGCTCGGTCGCCAATATCGAGAAAGCTTTCCATCTGACCCTGGGCCTCTATCAGGACCCCGCCGAGGATCGCACCTTTTACTCGCCTGACCGCGAACCAACCATGAACTTGCCCTTCCAACTCTGGCACATCACCGGGTTGGACAACAATTCCAGACCGCATCCGCTCTACATGAAGAAGACCGACTACGCCAAAGCCCGTGGCATTGATCCCGCCCAAGTCCACTCGAACACCACTGGATCCGGCCCCAGCGGCTCCTTTTTAGGCAGTGATATGCGCGCCGCCTATTACCAGGGCACCGCACTCACCGGCTCCGGCCAGAACATCGGCCTGTTTGAACTCGCGGGTACCGATCTAGCCGACCTGTCTACCTACTACAGCAACGTTGGCCAAACCGAACCCTACACCCCCACGCTCGTCTCCACCGGCGGCTATGCAACCGCCTGCCTCGATAGCGGCGGCAGCAGCGCCTGCGACGATACCGAGCAAACCATCGACATGACGCAGGCCATGGGCTTCGCCCCCGGTTCCACCATGCTCTATATGTATGTCTGCGGCAACGTGAAAGCCAATGGAACAGGAAATTTCAGCGACACCGCCTGTATCAGCGCGATGGTCACCACTTCCGCCGCTCCCCTAAGTAAGCAAATTAGTTGTTCGTGGGGATGGACACCCGCCGACCCCAGCACTCTCGATCCCTACTTCGAGCAGATGGCGTCGCAGGGTCAGAACTTCTTCGTCGCCTCGGGAGATAGTTCCACCTGGTCTTCGTCGAACGAGGCGTGGCCAGCTGACGATGCCAACGTTGTCGGTGTCGGCGGCACCGATCTCACAACCTCCGGCGCAGGGGGGCCGTGGAGCGCCGAAACTGCCTGGACCGATAGCGGCGGTGGCATCTCACCCGACGGAATTGCCATCCCCTCGTGGCAGCAGATCTCCGGCGTAATCAACTCCTCCAATAAAGGTTCAACCACCCTACGCAACGGCCCCGATGTCTCCGCCGAAGCCAACTTCGACTTCTACTACTGCGCCGACCAATCTGGTTGCAGCACAGGATTAGGTGGAACCAGTTTCGCTGCGCCCATGTGGGCCGGCTATCTGGCTCTGGCCAATCAGCAGGCGGCAGCTAACGGTGAGTCGATCGGCTTCATCAACCCGATCATCTACCCGCAGGCTGCTACCGGCGGAACGACCTACGCCAACCTGTTCCACGACATCACCAGCGGCAAGTCCGGCAGCTACTCGGCCGTTACTGGCTACGATCTCGTTACCGGATGGGGCAGTCCGAAAACCACCGGCCTCATCAACCTTCTCGCTCCCACCAGTGGCAGCGGAAGCTTCACCCTCTCCGACTCCCCCAGCAGCCTGACCATTACCCAAGGCGGAGCCGGTGGAACGAGCACCATCACCGTCACCGATGCCGGCGGGTTCACTGGCAGCGTCACTCTCGCTGCCTCCGGACTGCCCAGCGGCGTCACCGCCGTGTTCAGTCCGAATCCCACGTCGTCGACCAGCACCCTAACTCTCACTGCCAGCGCCACCGCCACCACCGGAACCGCCACTGTCACCATCACCGGTACATCCGGATCGCTTGTCGCCACCACAACCCTCGCGCTCACCGTCAACGCGTCGGCGAGTCCGAACTTCACCATCAGCGCCTCGCCCGCGTCATTAACCGTGGTGCAGGGAACCAACGGAACCAGCACCATCACCATCGCCAGCCAGAACAGCTTCAGTTCCGCCACCACGCTGACCGCTAGCGGTTTGCCCAGCGGCGTCACTGCTGCGTTCTCCGTAAATCCCGTCACTCCGCCCGCAAACAGCAGCGCCACCTCAGTGCTGACGTTCACCGCATCGGCGACAGCGGCTACTGGAACGGCCACCGTAACTGTGACCGGAACCTCCGGCACGCTTAATCACAGCACGACAATTGCGCTCACCATCAGCTCCTCCACCGGAGCGCAAACCGCCGTCTACAGCTCCACCCTCAAAGCTCCAGAATGCGCCACGGTCGGCTCATCCTGCGATTCGGGTCCATCTCTGCTTTTGGGACGCGATCACATGTCGGGCGGGGCCGAACCGAATCAACCCAACACCATCGCCAGCTCCTGCGCCGACGGAACCAGCGGCACCTTCCACTCCGATGAGTCCAACGACCGCATTGTCGTGACTTCCGGCAGTGGAGCGCTGACCCACGGCACCACCGCCACCGTAACGGCAACCGTCTGGGCCTGGAGCGGATACACCTCCGACTCTCTTGACCTCTACTATGCCGCCAATGCCAACAGCCCTTCCTGGGTCTTTATCACGACGATTAAGCCCACCAAGGCTGGAGCCCAGACTTTGTCCGCGACCTTTACTCTGCCTACCGGCAGCCTGCAAGCCGTGCGTGCGCAATTCCGTTATCAAGGAAGCGCATCCTCGTGCACAACAGGCGCCTACAACGATCACGACGACCTGATCTTCGCCGTGCAATAAGTATTTGCGCAGAAGACCAGTAGGTTGGTACCAACAATCGAGCCGCCTTCGCAAGAAGCCGGCTCGATTTGTTTTCCCTCGAAGTGATCCCGGCAGACGAGGACGCTTCTCGCGATCACCCCACTGACAACTGATGACAACTGCCCTGCGATGATGGGTCCGCTAGTGTCCAGAATATAAACATTCCATGAATTCCCAGAAGAAAATCCTTATAGCACCGATCAATATTTGGAGTTAGACATCCCCCTCATATGCCGATAGCTTGGGTCATGGAAAACTTATTAGCAGTTGAAGAATCATCCGTAGACCTTCTTCATGAGATTGGCGGCCGCCTCGCAACGGCGGACGGTTTTCACGAAGTTCTGAATCAGGTAGTCGAATTCGCATCCGGCCTCGTGAAATGCGATTCCTGCTTGATTTACGTACTGGAGGGTGAGCATCTCGTCCTCCGCGCATCCAAAAACGCGCATCCCGATGTCGTCGATCGCCTCAAACTTCGCGTCGGTGAGGGCATCACCGGATGGGTTGCCGAACACCACGCGCCCGTCGCCATCTCCGAAAAAGCCGCGCACGACCCGCGCTTCCAGTTCTTCCACGAACTCCCCGAAGACAGCTACGAGGCCTTTCTCGCGGTGCCTCTCATGTGCCGCGGACGCGTAATGGGCACCATCAACCTGCAGCACATTCGTCCTCACGTCTACAAGCGCAAAGAAATTCGCCTAATCTCCGCCATCGGATTCCTGGTAGGCGCCGAAATTGAACTCGCCCGCATGGAGTCGGTGAACTCCAACCTCACCGACCAACTCATCACTCGCAAAGTTGTCGAACGCGCCAAAGGCATTCTGCAGCGCGAACTCGGATTGAGCGAAGAGCAAGCCTATCTCGCCCTGCAAAAACAGAGCCGTCAAAAACGCAAAGCGATGAAAGAAATTGCCGAAGCAATCATTCTGAGCGAGGAAGTGCGCGAGAATACCAAGACTCCGAAGTTTTCGTAAGCGTTTCCAAGTAAACGATTTCTCTTAACCACGATTCTCTCAACGATGATTCTCTCAACGATGATTCTCTAAACCGCAATTCGCCAAACGACGACTTGAACGAAGGGTAGGCCTCTTCCAGGAGGCCTGCCCTTTCCTCTTCGTTCTCGTGTGGTTTTTACCTGTGTGGTGGCGGGCATTCCTGCCCGCCCACGTGCATCGGCAATCACGATCTGCTGTACCATTACTCCGCACCGGAATCGAGCGCCATTCCATTACCAGATCCGTAGAGCCGAATGCTATTCCCCTCTCGCCTATTCGTTTCGGCAACATTAATACTCATTCTCCGCCAAACTCCCCTCAACGCCCAACTCGCACCGGACCTCGCCTCCCAACCCTGGCCCGCCCAATGGATTACCTGTCCCGACGCCCCCGAACGCGATGCTTTCGTCTTTCATTTCCGCAAGGTCCTCGACCTGCCGCAAACACCCGCGCATTTTCTCGTGCACGTCAGCGCCGATAACCAGTTTCTCCTGCACGTAAATCAGCAGCGTGTCGGCACCGGTCCCGCTCTCGGAGATCTCCCCCACTGGAGATTTGAAACCTACGATCTCGCCCCGTTTCTGCACTCCGGACGAAACATCCTCGCAGCCACAGTCTGGGGCTTCGGCACGCAATCCACCGGTGGCCAAATGAGCGACCGCGCCGGATTCCTCCTGCAAGCCGATGACACCACCGAGCGCGTAGCCGACACGAACGACACCTGGCAAGTCGAAGAAGAAAGAGGATTGCACGCACCCGCCCAGAAACTCGACTTGGCCGATTACTACGCCGCTGAACCCGGAGAGCGCGTCGATGCCGCAGTCTTCGACTGGCAATGGGATTCCGATCCCGAGCACAACCCCGACCACGAACGCGAACAGAAGTCGCCCGATTCCTCGCAGCGCTGGAAGAAGCCTCTAGTCATCGATAACGCCGGAATGCGCGGCGCGCAGATGCAGTCCACCAACTGGCAACTTGTTCCCGATCAGTTGCCCGCCATGGCGATGGAACTCATTCCCACCCGCAAAGCCGTGCGCTCCTCAGGCATCGAGATCCCTCCGAATTTTCCCGACCAAGGTTTCTCTGTCCCCGCACATTCCCGCGCCAGCGTCCTCATCGACGTCTCGCACCTCACCACCGGCTATCCAGAATTGACGGCGAGCGGTGGACGCAATTCGCTAATTCGTCTGACCTATGCTGAGGCACTAGTCGACGAAAAGAACGCGAAAGGCAATCGCAACGAAATCGTAGGCAAGCACATCTCCGGAGTCTCCGACGAATTCCTCCTCGACGGCTCCGCGAACCGTACCTTCATGCCGCTCGGCTGGAGAGCGTGGCGCTATCTGCAGCTCGACATCACCACCGAAGACGAGCCTCTTCACATCGACCGCCTCCGCACCTGGTTTACCGCCTTCCCCTTCGAAGAGCGCGCCCACTTCCATTCCGATGACCCGTCCCTCGCTTCCATCTGGGAAATCGGCTGGCGCACCGCCCGCCTCGACGCCCACGACACCTACATGGACACCCCGTATTGGGAGCGCCTGCAATACATCGGCGACACTCGCATTCAGGCGCTTATCTCCTACGTCGTCGCGGGAGACGACCGCCTGGCGCGCCAAGCCATTCAAGCCTTCAACGACTCGCGCATTCCAGACGGCATCACCCAGAGCCGCTATCCCACCAACTCGCCCCAATTCATTCCCACCTTTTCGTTACTTTGGATTGGCATGCTGCACGACTTTTGGCTCTACCGTGGCGACGCTGCTTTTGTCCGCGCCCAATTGCCCGGAACCCGCACGGTACTCGACTGGTTCCTGCAGCGCCAGCGCCCCGACGGTCTCCTCGAAAAGCTGCCGTGGTGGGCGTTCGTCGATTGGGCCAAAGACTTCGACGCCGGAGTCCCTCCGCAAGACGCCAACGGCGGTTCCGCAGCGATCACCCTGCAGTATGTCGAAGCCCTCCGCTATGCCGCGGAACTAGAGACCGCCGTCGGCGATCAGAAACGCGCGGCAGAATATCAAGCCGCAGCCGGCCGGGCTGTCCAAGCGATCCGCCAACTGTGCTGGAACCAGAAATACGGATTAGTCGCCGACACCCCCGAACAGAAACACTACAGCCAACACGCCAACATCCTTGCCGTGTGGCTTGACGTGATCCCTCGTACCTACCAGCAGGCCGTGCTCGCAAAAGTCTTGTCGGCCAGCGACCCGGGATTTGCGCCGAGGCAGCCGGTTCCGCCCATGTCCATCTCGACCTACTATTTCCGCTTCTACCTCGCGCGCGCTCTCCAGCACGCCGGCATGGGAGACGCCTATCTTCGTTCCCTCCAGCCCTGGCGCGACATGGCTGCCCTCGGCCTCACCACGTGGGCCGAAAATCCCGAGCCGACCCGCTCCGATTCCCACGCCTGGAGCGCCCATCCCAACTTCGATCTCCTCACCATCATCGCCGGCATTCGTCCCACCACCCCCGGATTCTCCACCGTCACAATCGAGCCCCATCTCGCGGGACTGCAGCATCTCGACGCCTCGATGCCAACTCCAAAAGGTGACATTCACGTCGAATACACGCAAGAAGATCTCGGAATAAAAGCCGAAATCCACCTGCCGCCTCAAGTCTCCGGCGTTCTGGTCTCGCACGAGAAAATCTACCCCTTACACACAGGCCAGCAGTACGTGACTCTCCCTCCGCACTAACGTTTCATCTGAGACCTGAGACCTAAAAAAAAACCGGGAGCAGGCGATGAGGGCTGCTCCCGGCGGGTCAGCTGCGATGTGGTCCAAGAGCGGCTTGGCGCAGCTGAATCTTTGTTGATTGCGCTATTTCAGTTTTGCATCAGACGGAACGCTAAAGCGCAGCGTCATGTCGTAATCCGCCAATGACATCGTGCTCGCGAAACTTTGTCCATCTCGCGAGACGAGCACCAGGCGGCTTCCTCCTGTTGGCGCCGTAGTGTCCACGTCGTTCACCACCAGCATGGCATCCGTCCCACCATTCTTTCCTCGCAACATCAGGAACTCGGATGCGCCCATCGTTTTCACCGAGAACGTGTAGTCTCCCGGATGCAAAACGATCTTCTGCAGGTGTACATCGTGCGATAAAGTGAACCTGCCATGGACTTCTTCTGCGGCAGCAGGGGTGGGCTGAGCGGCGAAAATGGTTAAGCTCAGAACGGCGGCATATGCGAATGTGCGGATCGAGTTCATACGGTCTCCTTGTCTTGGTCTAGAAAGCTCACGCCCAAAGAGAAAGCTGAGAACGCGCGCCTAGATTAAGTGGGAGATCAACGGGGTCAGCAGATTTGCAACGCAGCGTACAAGGCTGAACGCAAACATCGGGCTCGAGCAACCGCTGCCTCGCGGTTTCGAACTGACTCAACTATGAGGCAATGGCCCGCGTCCGTCCAACGAAAAAAATCGATCTGCCGCATTAGTTTGAAGTGGTTACAACGGTAATCGATCGCGAGTTCGCTCTCCGTTTCTTCGCGCCCCGCCCAACCACCAAATGCCTCGTAGACGCCATTAAATTGGATTTCCTATCGATTCAACCCCCTCTTGTTTGCAAAAGCCCGCCCGGTACGAGAACATACTTGGTTTGCATACATCCCACAGTTCTAATAAGGAAGCAGCCAAACTATGGCGAAGGTAAAAGCTCCTGCCGCCAAAGCAGGAAACAAAGCAACCATCGAAGTGAAGTCTCCCGGTCAACTGCACAACCCAGCCGCACATGAAGGTCACACCATCGAACCAGCCAAAGGAAAACTGGGCGTCATGATCCCAGGCATGGGCGCCGTGGCAACCACCTTTGTCGCCGGCGTCGAAGCCGTGCGGAAGGGAATCGCCCACCCCATCGGATCGCTCACCCAGATGGGTACGATCCGCCTCGGCAAGCGCACCGACGGGCGCTCTCCCAAGATCAACGAATTCGTTCCCCTCGCCGGTCTCAACGATCTCGTCTTCACCGGATGGGACATCTTCGAAGACAACATGTACGCCGCCGCGCGCAATGCGGGAGTCCTCGAGCGCGATCTCCTCGACAAAGTGAAAGGCCGCCTCAGCGCCATCACGCCCATGAAGGCCGTCTTCGATCACAACTACGTCAAAAAAATTGACGGCCCCAACGTCAAGAAGGGCAAGAACAAGATGGATCTGGCCGAGCAACTTCGCCAGGACATCCGCGACTTCAAAAAATCCAGCAAGGCCAGCCGCCTGATTACCATCTGGTGTGCTTCGACCGAAAGCTTCATCAAGCCGACGGCCATCCATCAAAGCGTAAAGTCTCTCGAGAAAGCGATGCTCGCGAACGATAAGAACATCGCACCCTCGATGCTCTACGCCTACGCCTCGCTCATGGAGGGTGTGCCTTTCGCCAACGGCGCGCCGAATCTCACAGTCGACATCCCCGCCATGCTCGAACTCGCCCGCGAACGCGAAGTTCCCATCTGCGGCAAAGATTTCAAGACCGGCCAGACGCTCATCAAGACCGTCCTCGCTCCCGCCTTCAAAGCCCGCCTGCTCGGATTAAGCGGATGGTACTCGACCAACATCCTCGGCAACCGCGACGGCGAAGTCCTCGACGATCCCGGCAGCTTCAAGACCAAAGAAGAATCGAAGCTCGGAGCCCTCGAACACATCCTCCAACCCGCGCTCTATCCCGAGCTCTACGGCAATATATTCCACAAAGTGCGCATCAACTATTACCCGCCGCGCGGCGACAACAAAGAAGGATGGGACAACATCGACATCTTCGGATGGCTCGGCTATCCCATGCAGATTAAAGTCGATTTCCTCTGCCGCGACTCAATTCTTGCCGCGCCCATCGTTCTCGACCTGATCCTCTTCCTTGATCTAGCCCAGCGCACCCCCGAACTCCGCCGCCTCGGAATTCAAGAGTGGCTCAGCTTCTACTTCAAGTCCCCCATGACCGCGCCCGGCCTCTATCCCGAGCACGATCTCTTCATCCAATTAATGAAACTAAAAAACACCCTCCGCCACCTGAAAGGCGAAGAGCTAATCACGCACCTGGGCCTGGAGTATTACGACTAGGAGATAGTTTTGTATCTCGATGCCTGTGTGGTGACGGGCCTCTGGCCCGTCCCAGGTTTCTCAGGCGACGATCGGATATTGTCTGAGTGGAGAGCTGGACGACCGAATGACTTTTCTAAAGAGCTTCGGAGCATGGGCGGGTTTTATTTGCTTACCTGGGCTGATAATCGTATCGCGAGGTCCCCGGCCTCACAACATTGCTGAGGTAAAGGACGCGACTCTTCTCCTTCTTCCTCTTCCTCTTCTTCTGATCCCAGCTATTGGATCCCTGATACTGTGGTCGCCAGTGTTTAGCCGAGATACATCAGGAAAAGGCATGCTGGCAGGCGTTTTGTTAGGAATCTTCTTGCCCATTTTGCTGGGGCTCGTCTGGATGCAAATCTACGCTGCCGGGTTTGCGAGTGGCCCGTTAATCTTCTAGGCTCCCTACTGATCGCTGCGCCGAGTGCCTGTGGTGGAGCTCTTGCCGGCTGGCTACGTTCGCGGTCGGACTGAAGACCGTACGAGTGGCGCGGGCATTCGTGCCCGCGTTTTTTTATGGAAGGAGATTCAGGACGGTTTTCACCACACCGTTTTCAACAGCGGACAATTCCGAATCCGCTCGTCCCGCGTAACCAGCGTCATCCCCTCGGCCCGAGCCGTTGCCCCGATAATTCGGTCCGCCGGATCGTGCGGATAGTCGTCAGGAAACTGCGTGGCGAGCGCCGCAATCTCGGTAGTGATAGGGCGAATGGCGATGCCTTCCGTCAACGCCCGGAGCGAAGTCTCAACCGTGCCAGAAGACAAGATTCTGCCCCGGGCTAGCATCCACGAAAGCTCCCACAGGCTAATTGCGGAGATCGCTAAACCGCCACCGCGCCGTGCCCGCCGCATTTCTGAGGTGGCCGCGCGCGAAAGCCGTTTCGATTCGTGCATCGCCCAAAATAGAACGTGCGTGTCCAGCAGAATCAGGATGCCTCCCACTTATCCGGAATCGGAGCTTCGATGTCGCCCACCACCCGGAACATGTCCCTCAGCCGGTCGAAGAATTCATCCTTCTCGTCGTCGACCGGCACCAGTTTGACGACTGGCTTCCCCCGCTTGGTGATCAGCAGGGGCTCGCGTTTGGACCGAACGTCTTCCATCAACGCCAGGCAGCGCGTCTTAAACTCTCCTGCGGCGATTTTCCTCATGGTCACAGTATAACATACATGGTCGTTTCATCTTGACCATAGCCGTAGATGACTCCTGTGCGTCCCTACTCATCCATCTCATACGCCTTCTCCAGCCACCGCTGCACCTCATCATCGATATCCGCCTTCGACTTCACTTCAATCCGCCGCGTGATCCGATCTTTCTTCTCATACCCACCCGTATCAATCAACCGCTTCGGAGTTTTCAAATTCGCCAGCGCAAATCCCAGATCGATCCGCGTATTCGTTGCCGGCTTAATCTGCGCGAACACATGCTTGCGGTAGAAGGGAACCATTGTCTTACACGGACACGCCTTCACATCCTTGCCCATCCCCAATCCCAACTTCAGCAACTGCTCATACAACGGACGCAAAGCCGCCCGCGGCCGCGCATACTGCGCCTCCACCCACTCCGCCGCCGTCTTCAAATAAGCCTCCGGAGAGTCTTCCTCCATATTCTTGCCGTCGGCACGCTCCGCCAGCCACGACGCGTAAATTGTCCCGAGCTTATGTTCTTTTTTCAGCCACTCCCGTCGCTCTTTCTCCGACGCCGGCCCCGAAGTCTTGATCAGCGCCACCCACGCTGCCAGTGATCGCCCCGTTTTTTGCGGCAACTCCTTCACCCACTTCTGAGTCTGCGCTACCCCAGGATGCACCGAATACAAACTCCGCACCTTCGCCCCAGAAACCATTTTCACCCTCCCCAGCACCACTCGATTTTTCGCCGCCCATCATACACAGCCGCCGTCGCGCCTCGCGATAGAATCTTTAGATGCCCGCCAAGAAATCTCCCGCGAAGCGCCATGCCGTCGGCCAGCGAGACGCCTCCCCCGAAGCCGGACACAACACTCGTTACATGCAACTCCAAAAGAACCACTGCTTCGGATGCGGCACCGGCAATCCCGACGGCATGCGTCTGCGCTTCACCTACGACGAAGCGCGCGCCTGTTTTGTCTGCAAATTTCGCCTCGCCAAGCGCTACACCGGACCGCCCGGACACTGCCACGGCGGCATCATCGCCACCATCCTCGACGAAGCTATGGGCAAAGTAAATAAGCTGCGCAACGTCGTCGCCTTGACTTCCGAAATCACCGTCAAATATCTGAAGCCCGTTCCCCTGAAACAACCTCTACACGTCGAATCCCGCGAACTCAGCGTAGAAGGCCGCAAGCACATCAACATCGCCGAGATCCTCAACGAAAAAAACGAAGTCCTTGCGCGCAGCCAGGGCGTCTTCATCGCCATCGATCCCCACAAGATGTTCGGAAAGTTCGTGGAGAGGTGACCCCGCCGTCATTGCGGCAAGCCGGGTTGCTCTACTAAGATGAGCGCATGAAAATTATTAACTTACTCATTCTCTCGATCATTCTTGCCAGTTCTGTGCCCGCGCAGGATGCTCAATTGCCTCCACCACCCGAAGTCGTCGCGGTGCCGTTTTACCTCGACCATACTGCGCATGAACTGAAGAAGCTCCCCAAAGAACCATACAAAGAACACAAGGGAGCCCCCACCGTTTCTTTCACCAATGCATTCATAATCAGCGCCCAGGTCCAGGGCAATGCATCCGAGTTGCGTATTCCGAGTCAGGACAAGGTCGTGTTCGTGTTCGACGCCACAACGGTGCCCCGGCTGTACAAGTTCACCCAGTCCGGCAAGAAGCGGGAATTCGCTTACGAGAAAGGAAACCAGCGCAACTCAACCCCAATGGCAGGTCTGCCGATCACCGTCTCAAAATACAAGGGAGGCTCGGCCTACCAATTCTCCGCCGACGAACGGCTGGCTGCGGGTGAGTACGGTATTGTCGTCGGCGACAGCATCTACACCTTCGGAATCGATGAATCGAAGTAGCAGTTCACCTGCGTGCCGCATGCTTTTTCAGCGTCATTGAAAGCTGGCTGGGTGCCCGGCGCATTCCGAAGGAGGAACGGCCGGCACAGCAGCCACTCCGGGGTTCCGCAAATCGCGAACGCCCTGTAAAATAGGGCAGGGCAACAAGATTCCACGTCTGTACGTGCTTCACCTGATGGCTGACGGCTGAACGCCGAAGGCTATCCCTGTTCCCGGAAAAGAGTAAACACCATGTCGCAGAATAACGGACACAAAAACACCAGCCTTCGCCTCAAGACCGGACTCGCCGAGATGCTCAAGGGCGGCGTCATCATGGACGTCACCACCGCCCTCCAAGCCGAAATCGCCGAGCGCTCCGGCGCCGTCGCCGTCATGGCTCTCGAACGCGTCCCCGCGCAGATCCGCGCCGAAGGCGGAGTCGCCCGCATGGCCTCGCCCAAAGTCATCCGCGAAATCATGGCCGCCGTCGACATTCCCGTCATGGCCAAGTGCCGCATCGGTCACTTTGCCGAGGCGCAAATCCTCGAAGAACTCGGCGTCGACTACATCGACGAGTCCGAAGTCCTCACCCCTGCCGACGAAGCCCACCACGTTGACAAACACGCCTTCAAGGTCCCCTTCGTCTGCGGAGCGCGCAACTTAGGCGAAGCCCTCCGCCGCATCGCCGAAGGCGCCGCCATGATTCGCACAAAAGGCGAAGCCGGCACCGGAGACGTAGTCCACGCCGTCCGCCACATCCGCCAGATCGTGCAAGAAATGCGCATTCTCACCGTTCTAGGCGAAGAAGAACTCTACGCCAAAGCCAAAGAGCACGGAGCTCCCTACGAGCTGATCCGTATGGTCGCCAAAGAAGGCAAGCTCCCCGTCCCCAATTTTTCCGCCGGAGGAATCGCCACTCCCGCCGACGCGAGCCTCGTCATGCAACTTGGAGCCGAAGCCGTCTTCGTAGGCTCCGGAATCTTCATGAAGAACTCCACCGAATTCGCCGACCCCATCGAAGCCGAAAAGCGCGCTAAAGCGATAGTCCAAGCCGCAACCCACTACAGAGATCCCAAAGTCCTACTAGCCGTCAGCGAAGACTTGGTAGGAGCCATGAAAGGCCTAGCCGTCTCGGGCCTGGATGAATCCCAGATGCTCCAAACTAGGGGCTGGTAGTATGCGTATCAGAGGATATAGATAAGGTCTGCGAATGCAGGCTGCGGCTCCCTCTTTCATCGAAGTTTGAGCGCCCCAAGCTCAGCGCAAAGAATGACGCATCGGTTTAGGCGCGAGTGCGGGCTTGTAAATTCGGGCGTGCTGTTGACGCTTCTTTCGCCGTTGGGCTCCTACCCACAAGAATCACTTACATCTCGTCCGCGCATTTAAAGGAATACTCGCCCGGCGCAGCGGTCGTTGACCACCCTCGCAAACCGGACGGCCGAGTGATATTCGTGCCCGTCGGCCCCCCGCATCAAATGGAGAACCCCGAGACCACCCAGCCTCTGAAAGCCATCCGTGGGGAACTGAAAAAAGAGTGCTGAGTAGAATGGACTGAATACAGATTGGTCATTTTGCGGTTGCTCGTCCGGCTACCGCACGCCGTCCACCAGGAACAAATCCGACAACTCTCTGGCGCGCCGTTATATTCGCCGGTGTCCTGAATCGAAAAAACGTTGGGATGGTCAGCGCCACAATCGCTCGCGCCTCAGATTCAAAGCGCTTTGACGTTCGGCGCGTTCAAACGCTTGAAAAGTTGGCGCCGGAGTGAAATATATTGCGCACTTCAATAACAGAGCGGCTAATTTCGCGCGTCAGGTGATTAATGTATGGCGCGATTACAAGTTTTCGTGTAATTTCCTCGCGGAAGGTCTCTCAAAAAAAAACTTCCTCCAGGAGAAAACCCAGTGAACATGAAAACCCTAGCGGTAATCGCTTTGTGTATCCTCGGCTGCACGTTCGCCTCAGCACAAACTTTCGGGTTTGCGTCGATCGGTGGCGGCCTCTACTGCAACTATGAACAACTAACGTCTTCCGGCAACGGCGCGTGGGGCGGGCTCGACAACCTTAGCGCTTGCGGCGCGGGCGTAAACTCTACTGTTTCCGGCTTCAGCGCGAGCATTCCCCCCGATGGTCAGCCAACGGGTGGCGCTGGTGTTATCTATGGCGACAGTATCTATGCCGTCCTTAGCGGCGACCCCTATGCACAATGGACGGTCTTCACCCGTCTGACCTGCAACAAGCAGAATCGGTATGGGCAGTATCAGGGCAAGTATGGCTGGGTCGGCGCTGCGGCATTTAGCGGCTTCTACGTCGGCGGCAACCAGGGTTTCCTCTCCTGCTCCGTACCCGGAAAAGCTGGCTCTCAAGCAACAAAAGGCCCCTCGATTCGACAGAAAAACTAAACAGACAGCTAGTGTGTTTGTTTTGAAGCCATGTCGCGACCCGGCATGGCTTTCTTCTTCTATCCTGCTTCATCTATGATCGTGCGTTGCCGGTGGCCTGCCTTGTTTTTTCGCAGACCGTCGTCTTGAGCGAAACTTGTAAAAGGTAAGTCATTGAGGATTGTTCTGGTGGGGCTGATGTCGCATCGCTGTAGCGCAGCTTTGATGCTTGCTGCCTGTCTAGTCGCGAACCTATGGGCACAAAGTTCTCCGTCGCAGACCTTTCCGCCCAATTCCGCGCCAGCAAGCGCAGAGTCTCCTTTGGATCATTTTCAAAACTTCTCAGCCATTCAAACCGGGGGACCTCTGCCCGGCATGACCGAAGACCGGTTCATTTACCGTTCCGGCAACCTGATGCGGATGCAGGGCGATGCCGACTTGCCGGAATATTTTGTTACGGATCTTGCGAAGCAGCAAACCCACTCCGTCTCGTCCCGCGGATGCCTCGAGTCTCCTTCCGCCTACAAGTTGAGTTTTCCCTTCTTCGTAACCGGCCCTGCCATTACTTATGAACGGATTCCGATTGGCGAGGCGACCGTCGACGGCCATCCATGCCACGTGGAGGATCTCATCATTCACAACCCAAAGAATCCGGTGGTGGTACATTTTCGCGTGAGCGAGGCGGACGACCTGCAGGGTTTCCCGATCAAAATCGAAAACCGCCGCGACCACGCCTATCCTTGGGTGATCCGATATAAAGACGTGAAGATCGGGCCTCAGGATCCCACTCTCTTCATATTTCCAGACAAGTGCCAGACGATGGCCGGAATGAAAAAGATGGGCTCGACACCAAAAGCGAAGATTGCCACATCCCCGCAAACGAAGTAGCGTGGTCGGCACCTGGCACGTCTGATTTCCGCCTAGCAAAACAAGTTTGAGTTTCGCCAATTGTGTAAAATCAGATCCAATCTTTCCGTCGATCCGGCCAATCATGATGTGTGTAAATCGTTTTTTGATGCTTGCCGCCCTTGTCGTCCGGGCGTTCGCAGCCGATACTCCCAACTCGCAATCCTCCTCTCCGGATGCCAAGCCGGCTTCTCCCGTGCATCCCAACATCATCCTGGTCACCCTCGATACCACCCGCGCCGACCGTATGGATTTCCTCGGTTCGAAACGTGGCTTGACTCCCAACCTCAACATCTTTGCCCGTGATTCGGCTGTTTTCACACGCGCTTACTCGCAAGCTCCGCTCACACCCACTTCGCACTCGACAATCCTCACCGGCACCTATCCCCAATATCATCAGGTTCTGATCTTCCCCATCCCACTCTCGGAGGATCTTCCTTACTTGCCCGCGATCTTGAAAGACCACGGCTATTCCACCGCCGCATTCGTCGGATCGATCGCGGTCGATTTCAAGTGGGGAACGCCTGGCTTTGAGCGCGGATTCGACACCTACGACGCCGGTTTTAGTTGGGACGCCTACACCCCGAAGACTCGCTATCAAACTGTCGAGCGCCGCGGCGGGGAAGTGGTTGAGCACGCGCTCGCCTGGCTCCAGCAGCACCAACAAGGCCCGTTCTTCATGTGGGTCCACCTGTTCGACCCCCATGACCCGTACGATCCTCCCGAACCCTACAAGAGCCGCTACGCGAAAACTCCTTATGACGGCGAGATCGCCTATGTGGATTCCGTGATGGGAAAGTTCTTCGGCCAATTGAAAGCCGCTGGCCTTTACGATGATACGGTGGTGGCATTAACCGCCGATCACGGAGAATCCCTCGGAGCTCACGGAGAAGACACTCACGGAATTTTCGTCTACGACGAAACTATTCATGTGCCCCTGGTGATCAAGCTGGCGCGAGGCGCCGCAGCCCAAAAGCGGATCGAAGATCGCGTGGAACTCGCGGACATCATGCCCACTCTGCTGGGGTCGGCCGGCATCGCGGTGCCGCGAAAAGTGCAAGGGCAATCCCTTCTTGGATTCCTGGAACCCGCCACGGATGCTGGCCACGCCGCGGCCGAGGTTTGGCAAGATCGGGGCGCCTACTCCCAGGCCGATTACGGGCACATCGCCTTTGCCTGGAGCTCTGAACAGTCCTTGCGCACCGGCAAGTATCTCTTTATTCAGGCACCTCGTCGTGAACTCTACCAGGATCGATTGGATCCCGAGAGTACGCACAATCTCGCTTCGGCCTCCCGTGCCATCGCCGATACGCTCTCAGCTAAGCTGAACGACTTCCAACTCTCAACCACCAACACCCAGCAAACGCCAAAAGCGCGAATGGATGAAGCCAAAATCAAGAAGCTAGCCGTGTTGGGATACATGGCAGCGCGCGCCGACTCGCCCTACTCCGCTCCGGGAGAAGAGGGAGCGGACCCCAAGGACAAAATCCAGATCGCAAACACCGTTCTTCGAATTAACAATCTCCTCCAGAATTTTCCGCCAATTACCCGTTGCGACAAGGCCATTCCAGAGCTCAAAAAAGCCCTCGTGACCTCGCCCAATATCTCGCTGCTCCATTTCTTTCTTGGCGGTTGCTATTTGGATAAAGACGATTACGCCAGCGCGGTACCGGAATTGCAGAGAGCCGTTAAATTGGATCCGGGATTCAGTCACGCTGAAATGAATCTAGGCCGCGCCTTGATGCAGTCCGGAGATTACGAATCAGCAACGACCGCTTTCGAACACGTCGCGAAGACCGAAACGAATATGGTCGACTCACACGTTTATCTGATTGTCCTCTATACCAGGGCTGGCCGCATGCAAGATGTCATCAAGGAATGCCGAACAGTACTGCACTACTTGCCGGAGAACTTTGGGGCCAACGTCAATCTCGGGCGTGCTTTGCTGAAGACTGGCGATCCTCAGGGCGCAATCGCTCCGTTGCAGAAAGCAATCGCGGGCGAACCTCGCAAGCCCGCGCCTCATCTCGCGTTGGCAGATGCATACCAGAGTTTAGGACGCGAAGCGGACGCATTGAAGGAGAGGTCCGAAGCCGAACGTTTAGGAGCGGTAGCACAGCCCTCTTCTCTCGTCCCGCCTGACGCTGCTCCTGACAGCAATCGCTTTACACCGCAGCAATGATGATGATGAGGATCGCCATGGTTGCAATTCGTGGACTGGTGTTCATTACTGCTTTCGCCACGGCAGCGATGGCCGCGACCCTGCCGGCTTCTTCGCCTCCGAAATCTCCGAACATTATCTTAATCACGCTCGACACCACCCGCGCTGACCGTATGGGATTCCTAGGCTCGACGCGGAATTTGACCCCGAACCTCGACGCCTTGGCCCGGCAGTCGGTCGTCTTCTCGCGAGCCTATGCTCAAGCTCCACTTACGCCTCCTTCGCACGCCACGATCCTGACCGGAACCTATCCGCAGTTTCATCAAGTGAACGATATGCAAACGCCCCTCGCCCGGGATCTGCCCTACGGTCCGCAGATCTTGCGCGAGCACGGTTATCACACGGCGGCGTTTATCGGTGCCATCGTTCTTCAGCCGGAGCCGCCCTACGCCCCCGGCTTTGACCGCGGATTCGATCTCTACGATGCGGGCTTCCACTACGAAGGCCCAGGCGAGGATCGTTATAGTACCGTCCAACGCCGCGGCGCGGAAGTGGTGGCTCACGCGCTGACTTGGATGAGCAAACATCCGCGGGGGCCATTTTTTGTCTGGATCCATTTATACGACGCCCACGATCCCTACGATCCGCCTGAACCATACAAAACACGCCACTCCTCTGCTCCGTACGACGGCGCAATTGAATATGAGGACAACGCGGTCGGCAAGTTGCTTCGACAATTGAAAATGCGTGGTGTATTGGATAGTGCAATCGTCACAGTAATGGCCGATCACGGAGAGTCGCTCGGCGCTCACGGAGAAGATACACATGGAGTTTTTCTCTATGACGAAACGATTCACGTCCCATTGCTGATCAAGCTTCCGCACAACGCATCCGGCGGAAAAAAGATTGAAGAGAGAGTGGAACTGGTTGATGTAATGCCCACACTGCTCCAAAGGGTAGGCATCGCAATCCCACCGGAGATGCAAGGAGAATCGCTGCTGGCTCTGATGACGGCTAAGGCCGCCGCGCCCGAACCGGATTCACAACCGTGGCGTGATCGCCCTGCCTATGCCCAGGCTGAGTATTCGCACGATACTTTTGGCTGGAGCGCTCTCCAATCTTTGCGGTCGGGAAAGTACCTTTACGTCCAGGCTCCCCGCCGCGAACTTTACGACGAAGCAGTTGACCCGGACGCCGACAATAACCTCGCTGCGGCGTCGACCGCGGTCGCAGATACCCTGGCGCGCGAACTTCGTTCTCTCCGCGACAAAACTGTCAGTACCCGCGAGGTTCCCAAGCCCGTTCTGGATACCTCCGCCCAGGAAAAACTGGGAGCCCTCGGATATATGGCTTCGTCTGGCGGTAACTCGAAAATTGCGCCCGACGAAGGACCAGATCCGAAAGACCATATCCAAATTGCCAATATGATTCACCGCGCGGAAGTGTTGCAGCAGGATCAGCACGCCGACGAGTCGATTGCGCTTCTCGAGCAAGTTATCGCCAAGAACCCTACTTCGTCTTTTTACCAAAAGTTAGGTACATGGCTGATTCGGAATCAGGAATTCCTCCAAGCAGTCCCTCCGTTGACGAAGGCTCTGCAAATGGATCCCGACTCGAATGGACTTCGTTTCCTGCTCGGCAAATCCCTCATCATGGCGCAAGACTTCAACGGCGCAATTCCTGTGCTGGAAAAACTCAGCGAGAGAGTACCGAATGCCGTGGAGGCCCACAGCTTTCTGCAATTGGCCTACGCCCGCACCAATCGTCCCCTCGACGCCATCAAGGAATGTAAAGTCGTCCTGCAGTACGACCCAAACGACTACGGCAGTTACCTTATTCTCGGTCAGTCGTTCGCACGATCTGGAAATCCCGCAGAGGGAATACGAAACCTCAAGCGGGCCGCACTGATGGAGCCTGGAGATCCCACTCCGCACCTATGGCTTGCCGAGATTTACGATCAAATGGGAAGCCGTGTGGACGCCGAGCAACAGCGTGCGGAAGCGCAGCGTCTCGGTGCGGGAGCCAGCAACTAACAACCCATCGCACCGAAAGTGCAAGACGTCGAGGAAATAGCGACTTTGCGAAACCGTTCCGCGTCCCGGCAATCCGGGTTAGGCGCGCTGGATACGGGTTGACACCCGACCGATGATTCGTCGCTGGGTTGCCGAACGCGCCATCACACGCCAGAAACTCAGCGTCCGGGAATTGCGTGTTGTTCCGCCAAGCAGGAATCAAGGGTTTTCAGGTCTACGGCAATACGAGCCTGCGAGCCTTCGGGAGCGGCCCTCAAATATTGGACCGGCCACGAAACCCGTTGCCCGAGTTCGCGAGCTGCCCGCAACGGCCAGTAGGGATCGCGTAAGAATTCGCGAGCAATGATGACGGCGTCTGCCTGTCCGGTAGTGATAATCTGTTCTGCTTGAATGGAGGAAGTGATCATCCCGACCGCGCCGGTCAGAATGTTGGCCTCACGGCGCACTTGATCCGCAAATGCCGTTTGATAGCCGGGACCGACCGGAATCTGCGCGTGAGGCACATTGCCTCCGGACGAGCAATCCATCAGGTCTACGCCGATCGGCTTCAGTTGGCGCGCGAGTTCAACCGACTGCTCAACATCCCAACCGCCCTCGACCCATTCGGTTGCCGAAATGCGAACGAATAGCGGCGCTCGCTCTGGCCACGAACTGCGAACGGCGGCTACCGTCTCGCGCAGGATTCGAGTGCGATTTTCAAACGAGCCGCCGTAGGAATCTGTTCGTCGATTGCTGAGCGGAGATAGAAACTCGTGAAGCAGATATCCGTGAGCAGCGTGAATCTCGATGACGCGAAATCCCGCTTCGCAGGCCCGACGGGCTGCGGCGGCAAACGCAAAAACGATGTTCTGGATCGCATCGATCGAGAGTTCTTTGGGCATCGGATAGTGATCCGCGAACCGTACGGCGCTTGGCGCAACGACATTGGTCCATCCGCCATCGCTTTCAGAGATCGCTCCATTACCATCCCATGGCCGGTAGGTACTGGCCTTGCGTCCGGCGTGCGCTAACTGCATTCCGGCCACGCTCCCTTGCTCATGAATAAACCGGACGACACGAGACAGCGGCTCAATATGGTCGTCGGACCAGATGCCGAGGTCGTGCGGGCTGATCCGGCCTTCGGGAAGAACTGCGGTCGCTTCGGTAAGAATCAGTCCAGCCCCGCCGACTGCCCGGCTGCCCAGATGTACCAAATGCCAGTCAGTCGCGTATCCGTCGGTGCTGGAGTATTCGCACATCGGCGAAACGAATACGCGGTTGGCAAAAGTAACATCGCGAATTGCGAGCGGATCAAACAAGTGAATCATAAGTGTGGATACTCTTTCTCAGCGTAATGTTTGGATGCATCAGGTTGCGGAGAGGCGCGGAAACATCTCGCATATTTTCACTCATTCGCCCCGTCGCAGGTGTCGCGACGGTAAGCGGTCAAAGCGGTTAGAGGAAACGCTGAGCCCCGCCCCATTCTCCGATGAGACTTTCTCGCTATTGTGTTGACGGGCCCGGCAGATCGTTCCCCGCGAACGGCCAGTCGCGTTTCCTCCACGCCAGTATTAGATAAGCTGCGAATCCCAAGCCGATTGTTCCAAAGGCATAAGCCATGAATAGCCATCCTCCCGGTTGAAAAGCCGGAGTTACGAACACTCCCAGCCAGCCAACGAGCGCAAAGAGCGCCGGAAGAGGATACAGCCACATGCGGAACGGGCGAGGCGCATCCGGTTGGAATTTGCGATAGATCAGCAGACCGATAATCTGCGCTACGAACATCGAGAGAATACGGGCCAGCATTAGTGCGGTGATGATCTGCACGAGATCGAAGAAACAGGCGATGATTACAAGAAAGCCGACGAGCAGCAGGGAACGGTGGGGGAAGTCCTTTTTGGGATGGAGTTTCGCGAACCAGCGGAAGAATGCGCCATCGAGAGCGGCGGCATAGGGGATGCGAGAGTAGGCGAGCATCATGGAATAAGTCGCAGCGAATGCCGTGACGATGACCATCACGGTCATCAGAGCGGAGGCCGAATGGCCACCGATCTTCTCCATATAAACCGAGCCGATGGCTTGGAAGGCTTGCGATCCCGGCTGAATCATTTCGCGCCACGGCACCACCCCCGTGAAACTCACCGATAGCAGGAAATCGATTGCCGTGACGATCAAAATCGAAAAGATAATGCTGAAAGGAATAACGCGCTGCGGTTTCTTAACTTCATCCCCCAGATAGCAGATCTGGTAATAGCCCAGGAAATTAAACATGACGAGCATGGTGCCGTTGCCCAATCCGAGTAGGAAGGGCAATCCGATTTGCCACGCTCCGGGCGGAAAATCGAAGAGCAGTTTGGGATTGAGATGAGTCATGCCGGTGAAGATGACCCACGCCGCAGTGAGCAGCATTCCGACCCAAAGGGCGACCATGAGACGAGCGATGTCTTGAATCTTGCGGTAAAGCGCGAACATGGCGATGGAGGTGATGGCCACGGCGAGAAATTTCACGCCCCAGCGGTAGGCAAGGAGTTTGGGCCAGAGAAAGCCGGTGTATTCGGCCATCCCGATGGTGCTGGTGGCAATTTCGAGGGTGCCGCTGAAGAGAAATTGCCAGACGAAGATCCAGGCCATCATATGACCCCAGCGTTGGCGGCCGAGGCACTCCCGCAAGAAAATATAGGAACCGCCAGACGCGGGGATGGAAGCGCCGAGTTCGGCGAACACCAGGCCATCGGCGATAGCGAGCAGTGCGCCGACGCCCCACGCTATGAGAGATTGCGGTCCACCAAGCGTTGCGAGGATTGCGGGGACGGTGATGAAAGGGCCGGTCCCCACCATGGCCGACATGTTGATAGAGATGGCGCTAAGGAGGCCGAGGCTCCGCGGCAACTTCTCAGGTTTCGTTGGTGCCGCGGAACTTTCAACTTTCAATCAGGGTCCATCCCGTCAAAGACCTGCGGCGACTCTGAGAATGCGGTGTTGAGAGCGACCCTGAACGCTGATTGGTTCGTTATCTCAACGCACCGATGTCGTCGCCAAGTCGCGCACTATGCCCTTCAGGTAGCGCAGGCTGGCCGCGACACTCTCGGCCGGTGGGATCACCGTAGCTCCGAAGGTGACGTCCTGCTCGATCACCATCCAGCCAGAATAGTTGTTCTTCTGCAGCAGTCGGAACAATCCTGGAAAATCGATGGAACCGTCTCCGATGATCGTAAAGGTCTTTCTCTCGATGGCCTGTTCGAAGGTGAGCCTGTCGCGCCGAGCTTCGGCGAGAATCTTATTGTCGACATCTTTAATATGCAGAAAGCGCAACACACTCGCGAATTTGGCAGCTTCGGTAACGGTATCTCCGCCGCCATACTCGCAATGGCCTGTATCCAGGCACAGGCCGACGCCGGTATGGGACGTCACGTCAAAAAAACGCTCGCATTCTTCCGGAGTTTCAACATAAGTGGCAACGTGAGGATGGAAAACGAGGTCCAGTCCGAACTCCGACGACACCTTCGCCGCTTCCTCTACCACTTTGGCGACGTTCTTCCACTGAGTCGGGGTGAGGCCGGCGCTGCCGTCGGCAGGCACGCGTCCAGAGATGCGGTTACGCGCGTCGGACTGGGCATCCGCCAAAACCAGAAACGGCGCTTTCAAGGTCGATAGCAAGTCGCCGACCTTGCGAATGTGTTCGACCGCAATTCCGGCAGAAGCGGGGTCACTTAATACGACGGGCACGAACGAGCCCAACAGTTTGAGATTGCGCTTGTCGAGTTGGGGCTTCAAGACGGTCGGATCGGTAGGGAAAAATCCATAGGGGCCCAGTTCGGTACCGGTGTAACCGGCCACAACCATCTCGTCGAGCATTTTCTCGTACGACTGATTCCATGATGGCCCAGGATAGTCAAGCACGCCCCAACTATCGGGCGCGCACGCGAATTGAAATTGCGATGCTACGTCTGCCATAAGATGACCTCGAATGATGACTTTATGTCGTTGCTGCGCGGGCATAAATCTAAGGATTTACACCTGGAATAATGTTAATGCGAGCTGCGAGATTTCGTTGCGTTATGCGGGTTGTGAGAAAAATGCGGGGGACTGAGAAAGTCCCCCGTAGTGGATTAACAGCGTGCCCCCTCTAGAAATCAAGTTTCAGCGATAGTTGGCCAGTACGCGGCAATTGTGACGTTTGGGTAACCTGCCCGAAGGTTCCGGACAAGATGCCGCTTGGGGTTGCGAACTGAGCGTGGTTGAATACGTTAAAATAATCGGCTCGGAACTGGAGATTCAGGCGCTCGGTTAATCTCGTATCTTTGTGGAGCGCCAGGTTCCAGTTATTGACTCCAGGCCCATGAAAAAATGTCCGCCTGGCATTCCCTTCGAGCCCGATCGCTGACGGCGCAAACGCCCCGGGATTGAAATACAAATGGTTCGGCGTGTCTCGGGGGTTCATGATGTGCAACGGAGCCACCTGATCCGGAGTATCCACAGGCAGTACGATCGGACCGCCAAACGCGGTCCCCAGCAGCGAGTGATCGTCGGTTTCCACCAGCGTCACGGGAAGTCCGGTGGCGAAACTGGTGATCCCGCTGACTGTCCATCCGCTGGTGAGTTTCTTCGGACCGCCTAGCAAGTCGACCGGCAGCGCGTAATTGTAGCTGACAACAAAGTTGTGGGTGGCGTCGAAGGCCGACAAGCCGCGACTCAAATTGGGATTGATCGGATTGAACTGTTCGCCATAGCCCGAGGAAATATCCAGAGACTTACTGTAGGTGTAGGCGAGCAACGTCTGCAAGCGGCCTGAAGTGTGGCGGAAGTTGATTTGGGCCGAGTTATACGACGACTTGCCCGCGGTGATGAAGTACGAATCGTTACCAATCGGCACAATTGGACCAAGGGTCGGGTTGTTCACGCCGGGGAAATTCTGTCGGGTGCCGATGATCAATCCGCCGCCAACCGGCTGGTAAACGCCGTTTTCTCCACCCGGACCGCAAGTCGGTGTGCCGGGAACAACTTCACTGGCTTGGCTTACACTCAAACACGCTGCTGGGCTGCCGGGGTTCGCGGATTCCGAGGAAAGCAGTCTGTGTCCCTGCGTACCGACGTAGCTGACGGTCAGCAGATCCTTGCCGGTAATTTGCCGTTGCAGAGAAAGCTCGTAGTTCTCTGCATACGGCAAACGATTCCCGTTGTAAAACGCGGGCGAACTGCCAACCGTGCCGAAGGCATTGTAAAAATCGGCTAGTGTGTCGTAGGGGGGTAGCTTGTCTGCGGGATTGCTCGGAGACGGATGCTTCGGCGGCGCCGCGACTGGGAAGAAATTCGTAATCGAAGCGCCGGTTAGGCGGTTGGTGAACGGAGCAGCAAAAGTGGAATTGTATTGCCCGGTGTAGTCGCCGAATGGGGCATCGCCGATTTCGTTGAAGTCGGTCGCACCCTCGAAGGCGGAATAAGAAATGGTATATCCGGCACGAATGCTCGACTCACCCGGTTTTCCCAGAATCTTACCCAGCCAGCCGCCGTGATCCCCGAACGAATAGGCTAAACCGATGCGGGGTCCGAAGTTGTTCCAACGAGTCGGCGCCAAAGTACGGGGAACGTGGGGATCGCCTGGGAAGACCCACCCCACAGGCGAACCGGGAAACACCACCGATTGCTCGCCCGGAATCAGGGTCTGAATTTCGTTGTACTTTTCCCACCATGGCGAGCTGACGTCGTAGCGCAATCCGTAGTTTAGCGTCAGATTCGACTTAACGCGCCAGCTGTCCTGGCCGTAAAGTCCCATGTAGAAACTGCGGCCATAGGATGGGTAGGACTGGCCTTGCACATAGGAACTGGGCGCACCGAGCAGGAAGTCGGCGAAATCAATTCCCGTCTCGCTGGTGCCGCCGTTGAAGTTCGTGCCGAAGAAGAAGTTGCCGTTGGCAACGTTCGAAAGATTTTCCTCGAGCTGGTTAAAATGGAATTGGCCGCCGAACTTAATGGTGTGCGTGCCAACAATCTTGCTGAAATTATCGAGCACCTGGTAAATGTTGTCGATCAGGTCGTTGGGACGGCTGGGCACGCCGATAACATAGTTGTTGAAGTCGATCTCGGGAATCCCTTCAACACTGGGTGTTCCGACGTATATTCCAGGTGCGCCGCCCGCTCCTGAGGCAAATCCAAGATTGGCGAGTGTTGTTCCGGTTCCGCCCAGCGGCCGATTGAGTGTGGTATTCAAGCGAAAATAGCCGAGCCGAAATTCGTTGACGGTGGTGGGACTGATCGTTTTTGTATCGCCGATGTTGATGTTGTATGTGTGGCCCTTGCCATCGATTGAAAAGCCCGGATAGAGTGGTGCGTTTCCCGACCAGTAAGGATCGACGCGGTTAAAGCGGTCGAAATAGAAGTAGCCGGATATCAGACCGAATGCAGAGTTGGCGTCCACCCGCCCGCTAAATTTGTTGTCGGTAAGATTCACTTTACCGGCACTCGTGGAATAGCTGCCGTTGGCATTGTTTGCTGGAAGAATAAAGGGCAAGAGGTTGGCAGAGATGGGTGAGAGAACGCTGTTTGGGCCACTGATCGGGATGAATGCGTTGGGAAAAACGCATGTCGAGGTAGTGCATCCCGGCGTGTAGTAATTCTCTCCCGCACTGACTGGGTAGCCCAATTCTGATGACAGTTGGGTCGCAAAGGCTGGGCCTTGGACGATCCCCGTCAACCCGTCGGACACCGCCGAAAAGTCACCCGATTCTTCCGCTGCGCTGGGGGCATTCGCGATGGTTTCGGGATGAGCCTGAATCACGCGATCGCCCTGATAGTCGGCGAAGAAGAAGATCCTGTCTTTCTTGATCGGACCGCCGAATGTGCCTCCGAATTCGTTCTCGTGATACGCACCGCGGTTCCCGACATCGAAGTAGTTCTTCGCATTCAAATCGGTGTTGCGCAGGAATTCGAATACGTTCCCGTGCCACTGGTTCGTGCCCGACTTGGTGACTACGTTGATCTGCGCCCCGGCGTAGTTGCCGTATTCGGCGTCGAAGTTGTTGGTTAGAATCCGGAATTCTGCGATCGAATCCAGGTTCGGGATCGCCCCCGCGCCCGAGTAGCCGACCTCTTGCACGAGAACTCCATTCAAAATGAATCCGTTGGCCGACTCACGCATTCCGTTCACAGAAAGGGCGCCAGAGTTTAAGTCTCCTGAAACCTGCGGTACTGCGAAACCAGCGGAGATGAAGGAGCCCGCGTAGGCGCCGGTCATGCCCGAGGCCTGGGAAATTACGCCCGGTTGAAGCGCCAGCAAATCGGTGTAGCTGCGCGAGATTAGCGGGACGTCGGTCATCTGCTTACTTTCGATGACTTCGCCCATCTGGGAAGAAACCGTTTCCACGTGCAGCGCGTCGGCGGTGACTTCCACCACAACGTTCGTCTGCCCCACCTGTAGATTTGCATCCACGAGCAGCGCTGAGTTCACGTCGAGCGTGATTCCGGTTTGCCGGTAGGCTTTGAAGCCCTTCTGTTGGAACTCGATCGTGTACTTGCCCAAGGGAAGCGATTGGAAAGAATAATATCCCTGCGCATTGCTGGTCTGCGTTTCGGAAACCGCCGTATCCGTGTTGGTCGCAGTCACGGTTGCGCCGGGAACGGATGCGCCACTGGCATCCTTGACGGTGCCAGAAATACTGGCCGTCACGCCAGCGAAGAGTTGCCCGCAAAGCAGCAAGGCAAACACGAACAGTGAAACGACTTGACGCCGCCTGGATACTGTTGGGTACATAGTCCCTCCTGGGTGCGGGAATCTGTTTCTGTCCGGAGTCACCAGACATGAGCCGAAGTCCCGTTGAAATTTCGCTGTTGTTTTGCCGTGCAATTCGGACCTGGAACCGCACTTGTTTTGCCAATCTAACCGCTTATTGCGTTCCTCGGCTTATAATTTAGCCGTCGCCGCTTTGTCAAGATGTTTCGCGAAGTATGTCGCGAAGAGGATCTCCACGACTGGCAGAATGACTGAAAATGAACTGGCTCGGATAACGGAGAAGTTTATTTAGCCGGAAGAAATTGGGATGCGTGCGCACGAAGCGCGGAAAGAGGCGTTGAATCGTCAACACCTTTGCTCATCGTTCCGCTCCGAACCGCGAGCAAATACCATTCGTGAAAAACACAATTCTGCGGTTGGAGTTACTGCCTGATGTGCCCTTCGCCAATCACCTCATATTTTGAGGATGTCAGTTCCGCCAATGCAAAAGGGCCGCGGCAATGCAGTTTCTGCGTGCTCACGCCCATCTCAGCGCCGAAGCCGAATTCTCCCCCGTCGGAGAAGCGCGTCGACGCATTCCAGTAAACGGCGGCGGAATCGACCTGGCGGAGAAAGCGTCGGGCATGCTCCTCATCCTGCGTGATGATGGCCTCGGAATGCTTCGTCGAATAACGTGCAATGTGCGCGATCGCTTCGTCCACTCCCGCCAAAACTTTGATCGCGATGCACAGCCGCAGGTACTCTTCCCCCCAATCGGAATCTTTGGCACGCGCCACGTCGAACCCATCCGCTAAGCGGAGAGTAGTTTCGTCGCCTCGAACCTCAACCCCGCGATCGATCAGCTTCTTCACGATTCGGGGGATATATTTTTCCGCGATCCCTTCGTGCACCAGTAGTTTTTCCGCTGCGTTACACACAGCCGGACGCTGGGTCTTGGCATTGATCACAATGCGGTCGGCCATCTCAAGATCAGCCGATTCGTCCACGAAGATGTGGCAATTACCCGCGCCGGTCTCAATCACCGGAACCGAGGCGTTCTGGGTGACGTAGGAAATCAATTCCGGGCCGCCGCGCGGGATGACAACATCGATCAGGCCGCGCGCTTGGATCAGTTCACGTACCGACTCACGATTGCTTGATTCCAGCAGTTCGATGGCGCCTTCCGGAACGCCGGGGACCTGCGTCAGGATGGCCACCAGTCGCTGGTTGCTGTGGCAGGCCTCTTTGCCTCCCCGCAATACGACGGAGTTGCCAGTTTTAAAAGTTAGCGCGACTGTATCCACGGTGACGTTCGGCCGAGATTCGTAAATAATGCCCACCACTCCGAGGGGCACGCGAACTTTGCGGATACGCAATCCGTTCGGTCGAATCCATTCCGACACCGTCTCGAAAGTTGGATCGGGAAGCCGAGCCACGTCGCGCACCCCTTCGGCGATCAACCGGATGCGTTCGGCGTCAAGCAGAAGGCGGTCGCGCATCGCTCCAACTGGTTGGGACGCTTCAAGATCGGCGCGATTGGCTGCAAGAATGCAGTCGGCGTTGGCTTCGATGGAAGCGGCCATGAGTAGAAGAATCTCGTTCTTATTTGCCGTGGAAAGCTGCGACAAACGCAACGAAGCCGCTCGTGCGCGTAAGAGTTTATCGCGAGTGGAAAGAGAAGGAGTCACCATGGCCGCCATTTGAACCTATATGCCCTCATGAGGTCCGGCGCCTGGGAGGAAAATAAGTGCCAATCTTGCGTTCGATGGCCCACGAAATCGCATGAGCGTGGTGACCATTCACGATGGCGACGTTCACCCCGGCGTCGCTGGCTACCCTGGCGGCGCGAAGTTTCGAGCGCATGCCTCCGGTGCCCAACTTACCCTTGCCATCGCACATCGCTTCCATTTGCGGAGTCAATTTTCGCACCGTGCGCACCAGGCGGCGGCGCTTTCCCTCGGGCAGATAAAAACCGTCGACATCAGTTAAAAGAAGCAGCCAGTCGGCTTTGACGGCAGTCGCGAGCAGGGCGCTGAGTTCGTCGTTGTCGCCGAAAGCGCCTGCTAACTCGCGGACCGAAACGGTGTCATTCTCGTTGACCACCGGAACCACACCCATTTCAAGCAATTCATGGAGCGCGTTCTGCAAGTTCTGATAGCGCAACGGCGAAGTGAAGTCGTCGCTCGAAAGCAGCAACTGCGAGACAACTTTTTTCCCAAAGAACAGTTGTTGATAGGTGTGCATCAGCGCACTTTGTCCAACCGCCGCGCAAGCCTGCATCAACGGCACGCTACTGGGCTTTTCAGCAATGCCAAGATTCGCCATGCCCGACGCAATCGCTCCTGAAGTGACGATCAGGTATTCGTGCCGGGACAAATCGAGTTGGTCGACCAGCGTTCGCATGCTGGTGGTATCGATCCGCCCTCCGGGGGCAATCAGGCTGGTACCGACTTTGACGACAAGGCGCACGGTGTATTTAATCTAACAAGCCTTCGCCCTTTTGGGCACGCCCGTTGGCATCGCCGCGAGAGCGGCCGGCCGGGATGCCGAGACCATCTTTCCGGGCCGGGACCTCTCCGTTCAGCCACTCCTTTTCCCCATCCAGTGCTAATCCCCACTCCCTCAAAGGCTTACATTGACCTCGGGGTGCATCTTTCGATACCCTTAGAGCATCTTTTCTGTTTGCATAAGAAGACGTGTACCCTATGTGGGTGGGGGATGCTGCTTGGCTGAGACTAAGAGTTTGCACACGAAGACTTTATTACTTTTAAAGCCTCGTGGATTCTGCGCCGGGGTGGTGCGAGCGATCGATATCGTCCGGATCGCGCTCGAGGCTTTTGGGCGTCCGATTTATGTACGCAAGGAAATCGTCCACAACCGTTTCGTGGTGGAAGAACTGCAGCAAAAAGGAGCAATTTTCGTCGACAGCGTCGACGAGGTGCCGGAAGGCGAGCGCGTCATCTACAGCGCCCATGGTGTGTCTCCGGAAGTGCGCGATGCGAGCAAACTGCGCAAACTGCGGGTGATTGACGCGACGTGCCCTCTCGTCACCAAGGTTCACGTCGAAGCCGTGAAGTTTGCGAAGGAAGGTTATTCACTGATTCTGATTGGCCACCGCGACCACGACGAAGTCATCGGCACGCTGGGCGAGGCGCCGACGGTGACTCAGGTGGTAGGCTCTCCGGCGGAAGTCGCTTCGGTCACGTTGCCCGATCCGAATCGCGTCGCTTATCTTACGCAAACCACGCTGAGCCTGGATGAGACGCGGGACATCATAGGCGCCCTGCGCAAGCGCTTCCCGAATATCAAGGGACCGGCCGCTCAGGATATCTGCTATGCCACGGAAAATCGGCAAGTTGCGGTGAAACATGTGGCGTCGGATGCTGACTTGTTGCTGGTCGTGGGTTCCGATAATAGTTCGAATTCGAAGAGATTAGTGGAAGTTGCCCGAAGTTTGGGCACCGAGGCGCATCTAATTGATGACTGCCGAAATATTCAACCGCAGTGGTTGGATGGTGTGAAAACCGTCGCGTTGACGGCTGGTGCGTCCGCTCCGGAACACCTTGTCCAGGAAGTGGTGGAGTATCTCGCGGGTGAGGGTTTCGGCGACGTGCAGGAACTGGAAATCATGCCGGAGAATGTGCGCTTTGGATTGCCGCCGGAGATCGTGGCAACAATTGCCGCCGCTCCGGCGGTAGCCCTCGAGACATAGCAGGAGAATTGATGGACGAATCTTCCCCCATGATTTCGGCCTCTGTGCCGCAGATGCGATTTGGAAAAATTGACGATCTGGGCAGCCGGGTCTCCGTAGCCGTAGACGCCGCGCGCAACTATCTCTTCTCGCGGCAGCACGAAGAGGGTTATTGGTGTGGTGAGCTGGAAGCCGATACGACCCTCGAGTCTGATTACATTCTGCTGCATACGCTCCTCGGCACCGGCAATCAGCCCCGCTTCGACAAGGCCGCCCGTTACATTCTGAATCATCAGAACGAAGACGGAGGTTGGAGTATCTACGCCGGCGGTCCCTCTAATATCAGCGCTTCCGTCAAAGCCTATTTTGGATTGAAGTTAGCTGGCTTTACCGCCGAGCATCCCGCGCTGGTGCGCGCCCGCAAAAAAATTCTTGAGATGGGCGGCGTGACCGAAGTTAATACCTTCACCAAAATCTATCTCTGCTTCTTTGGACAATACGATTACGACGCGGTGCCCGCGGTGCCTCCCGAGATCGTGTTGTTCCCCAACTGGTTCTGGTTCAACATCTACGAGATTTCTTCGTGGTCGCGCGCGATTCTGGTGCCGCTTTCCATCTGTTACGCCAAGAAGCCATTCAAGAAAATTCCCGACGAAATGGGAGTGGAAGAGCTTTTTGTAGGCGGTCGCGACAAATCGCGGATGCATCTGCACTGGGCGAAGAAACTCGTATCCTGGCGCAACTTCTTTCTGGTTGTGGATCGCATCACGCATTGGGCAGAGCGGGTCCACATACGTCCGCTGCGTTCGCTCGCTCTACGCAAAGCAGAGAAGTGGATGCTTGAGCGTTTCGAAATGAGCGATGGACTGGGCGCGATCTATCCTTCGATGATGAATGCCATTATCGCACTGCGCTGCCTGGGGTACTCGGTGGATGATCCGCAGTTCATTCGTGCCATGGACGAATTTGAGAAGTTAGGCATTGAAGAAGGTGACACCTTCCGCATGCAGCCTTGCATGTCTCCCGTGTGGGACACCGCCTACGCGCTGTTCGCCCTGGGCGGAGCCGCAGTGCCCGCGACAGATCCTCGGATGGTACAGTGCGCGGATTGGATTTTGCAGAAGCAGGTCCGCAAGCCGGGCGACTGGAAAATCAAGAATCCGAAAGGCGAGCCGGGCGGCTGGTACTTCGAGTTCAACAACGAGTTTTATCCCGACGTGGACGACACCGCCATGGTCTGCCTCGGGTTGAGCCAAGTTGAGCATCCCAACGGACGCTATCAGGCCGAGTCGGTGCAACGCGCGATCGACTGGGTGCTATCGATGCAGTGCCAAGACGGTGGCTGGGCTTCGTTCGATAAAGATAACGACCGTATGGTCTTCCAATATGTGCCCTTTGCCGATCACAACGCCATGCTGGACCCCGCGACTGTCGACATCACGGGAAGAATCCTCGAATGTCTCGCGACCTATGGATACGATCAGAGCCACCCGGCCGTCAAACGCGCGATCAAGTTTATTCGTAAAGAGCAAGAAGCAGATGGCAGCTGGTTTGGACGCTGGGGCGTGAATTACATCTACGGCACGATGCAGGTCTTGCGCGGACTCGAAGCGATGGCCGTCGATCGCAACGACCCCATGGTGCAGCAGGCGGCGGAGTGGATGCGATCGGTGCAAAATGCCGACGGTGGCTGGGGTGAGACAGTTGGATCCTACGACGATCCGAACCTTCGCGGCCAGGGCGAGAGCACCGCTTCGCAAACGGCATGGGCCATCATGGGGTTGCTGGCTGTTGGCGACACGCGCAGCGAATGCGTGACGCGAGGCATGGCTTACCTTTTGCGGACGCAAGGCAAGAATGGTTCCTGGAAAGATCCTTTCTATACCGGAACCGGCTTTCCCCGCGTTTTCTATCTCAAATATCACATGTACAGCGAATACTTCCCGCTCATCGCTTTGACCACCTATTCGAAAGTGATGGCAGAGAAGAGCACGAGCTAGTTCTCAGTTCTGGTTCTTAGTTCTCAGAAAAAGTGGCACTTTTTTTTCTGGGCTCAACGAGAACTGAGGACCTAGAACCGAGAACTGCTTTTGAAAGCTTTTATCACCGGCGCAACGGGATTTTTAGGCAGTCATGTTGCGCGCGTTTTGACGGAACAGGGCGCCGAGCTACGGCTTCTAGTGCGGCCGACGAGCGATCTGCGCAATATCGCCGATCTGAATGCCGATCGAGTGGTTGGCGACCTTCGCGATCCGCCGTCGATTGAAAAGGCGCTTGCCGGATGTCAGTTTGTTTTTCACGTGGCCGCTGACTACCGGCTCTGGGTCCGCGATCCGAAAGAGATGTATCGTTCAAACGTCGAAGGCACTCGTACTCTGCTGGAGGTGGCGCGAAAGCAAGGTGTAAGGCGCGTGGTGTACACGTCGAGTGTGGCCACCATGGGCTTCTCCTCGTTGACGAACAGTAGCAATCCCGCGAACGAACAAAATCCTGTCGGGATTGACGACATGATCGGCCACTACAAACGATCGAAATTTATGGCGGAGCAGGTCGCAATCGATGCTGCAAAAAGTGGGAGCCATGTCGTGATCGTCAATCCGACGACGCCGATTGGAGAACGCGATATCAAGCCCACGCCGACCGGAAGAATCGTCGTAGATTTCCTGAAAAGAAAGTTTCCGGCGTACGTCGAGACGGGACTAAACCTGGTGGACGCGACGGAATGCGCCCGGGGTCATGTTCAAGCCTTGGAGAAGGGTAGACCGGGTGAGCGCTACATTCTAGGCGGCGAGAATCTCACCCTGAAAGAGATTCTGGACCGACTGGCCAAGATTACGGGTTTGAAGTCACCGACGGTAAAACTGCCGTACTTTTTTGCCTTGGCTACGGGGATCGTAGACGAGATGATCACGGGCCGCCTTCTAGGACGGGAACCGCGGGCGACGATTGACGCCGTGCGCATGGGACACAAGATGATGTTTGTAAGTTCCGGCAAGGCGGAGAAGGAATTGGGCTGGAAAACGGTTCCGGTTGATGCGGCCTTGCGGCGTTCAGTGGATTGGTTTCGCGATAATGGATATGTCTAGCCCCGTCAAGATCGCCATCGTCGCTGCGATGGAGCGGGAGGTTCGGCCGTTCGTCCGGAGTTGGAACGCCAGGATGATTGAACACGGCGGACGAAGATATCGCCTTTTTGAAAGCAGACAGGCTGCTCTAATCTGCGGCGGTATCGGGGCCGAAGCAGCGCGGCGCGCCACCGAGGCGATCATTGCGGAAGTGCAACCGGAATGCGTCGTTTCCGCTGGTTTCGCGGGAGCGCTGGATGACACACTGGGGGTAGGTCGGGTGTTTGAGCCGCGCACGGTGATCAATGCCGCGGACGGCGTGCGAACCGAAGTTCCTACCGGTAAAGGCGTGCTGGTAACTTCTTCGGCCATCGCTGGCAAAGATCAGAAGATCCGTCTGGCGAAAGCATATGGTGCGCACGCGGTCGATATGGAAGCAGCGGCGGTGGCGCAGGGAGCGCTGGCGAGAGGAGTTGCTTTTGCCGCGGTGAAAGCGATCTCAGATGCGGTCGATTTCGATCTTCCGGCGATGGATCGTTTTGTAGCGAGTGACGGCGATTTTCAATCCGGCCAATTCGCACGCCACGTTGTGCTGCGTCCTTGGTTGTGGGCTAAGACCATTGGGTTAGCGCGAAATAGTTCCAAGGCATGCGGGGAACTCTGTGACGCTTTGACTCGCTACATGACTCAGGCGACTTCGGTTCGTGCAACAGATACTGGTGAGTCGTTCCCTGCCGCGCCGAATCCAATTAGCATTGCGCCGCAGTCCGCCAGCGGAGATACTTACGCAGCCGTGGGAGTTCCTGCTAAACAGACACACCAGGAGTAATACACGATCAGTATGACGATTGCGCATTCCTCAACGCTGGCCGTCGATAAGGCAACGGAAAGACTCACGCTAGAGATTCCTTCGACGATGAAGGCCGCTGTGTATCGCGGTGTGAACGATGTTCGGTTGGAAGAGGTTTCTGTTCCAGAAATAGGAGCTCGCGAAATTCTGGTTCGCGTTCACACCTGTGGCATCTGCGGCACCGACCTCAAGAAGATCGCAACTGGATCGCATTCCGCCCCGCGCATCTTTGGTCACGAGACGTCGGGTGTTGTCGCCAAGGTCGGCGATGACGTTAGCAAGTTTCGCGTCGGTGATCGTGTCGTGGTGTTTCACCACATCCCGTGTGGTGAATGTTATTACTGCCGCAACAAGACCTTCGCCCAGTGTGCGACCTACAAGAAAGTCGGGTGCACAGCGGGCTTCGAACCGTCCGGCGGAGGATTTGCGGAATATGTCCGAGTGATGGATTGGATTGTTGAGAAGGGAACCGTCCGCATTCCGGAAGGCGTTAGTTTCGAGCAAGCAAGTTTTGTCGAGCCGGTAAATACCTGCATCAAAGGTATTGAGACCCTTAAATTGCAGCCCAATGAAACGGTGCTCGTGATGGGTCAGGGGCCGATTGGCTTGATTTTGGCGGCTTTGGCCCAGCGGGCTGGGGCACGCGTGATTACTTCCGATTTGCATCCGGAGAGGCTTACAATAGCTCATAGCTTCGGCTTAACACATGTGGTAGACGCGTCGAAGGCGGATGCCGGACAAACGGTGCGCGAAATGACCGAAGGGCGCGGGGCAGACGCTGTGATTCTGGCGGTCGCCGGCAGCGCCTTGATCCGGCCGGCCATCGCCGCCGTGCGGCCCGGAGGTCGTGTTTTGTTGTTTGCTCAGACAGTACGTGGAGAAGTCACAATCGACCCGGCTTCTGTGTGCGTGGACGAGAAGACTCTACTCGGATCGTATAGTGCATCTGTCGATTTACAGGAGGAATCGGTACGGTTCGTAATGAATCGCGAAATGGATCTGGAACGGCTCATTAGCCACCGTTTCCCGCTGCAAAATTGCGTGGAAGCGCTCAATCTGGCCGCCCATCCTCAACCGGACTCGATGAAAATTGTCATCCAGCCGGGCAGCGATGGGGCTTCCAGCACGCGCCGTTCCGGCGAAGCTGGGGGGAGCACGTGGGAAGGACATCAACTGTGAATGGCAAGATGACGGCAGCCGTTCTTTACGGCAAAGAAGATATCAAGATTGAAAAAGTGCCCATACCGCGTGTGGGTGAAGGGGAAGTTCTGGTGAAGGTGCACGTCGCCCTCACCTGCGGCACCGATTTGAAGGTCTATCAGCGCGGTTATCATGCCCGCATGATTGTACCTCCGGCTCTTTTCGGTCACGAACTGGCTGGCACTGTTGAGGAGGTCGGCGAGGGCGTTCGCGGCTTTAAGAAGGGTATGCGTGTCGTCGCACTCAACTCCGCTCCTTGCGGCATGTGTTTCTATTGCTCCAAACACCAGCTGAACCTTTGCGAGGATCTGCTATTTAATAACGGAGCCTACGCCGAGTACATTCGCATTCCGCGGCGCATCGTGGAAGCGAATATGCTCGTAGTGCCCGGGAACGTCAGTTTCGAGGACGCGGCCATGACCGAGCCGCTCGCTTGCGTCCTGCGGGGACTGCATGAAACGGGAGTGGAGATTGGTGATACCGTTGCCGTGATCGGTGGCGGCCCGATTGGACTGATGTTTGTACAGGTGGCGAAGGCCATCGGATGCAACGTAATCGCTGTCGTCAAGCGTGATTCGCAGGTCTCGCTCGCCCGCAAAAAAGGCGCGCACGAAGTCGTGCAGATTTCGAAGGTCAAAGATCCGGTCGAAGCCGTTCGCGAGTTGAGTCCCGAGCGGCGTGGCGCCGATGTAGCGATCGAAGCTGTGGGTCGTCCTGAAGCCTGGGAGTGGGCGGTCCAAATGGTGCGCAAGGGCGGCACCGTGAATTTCTTCGGTGGTTGCGCCGCCGGAACCAAAGTGCAACTCGACACCAACCGTCTGCACTATTCAGAAATTACTTTGAAAGCGACCTTTCATCACACTCCGGAGACGGTGCGTCGGGCTTTTGGTCTGATCGCCGAGAAGAAAGTTTGCGGAAACGACTACATTACCGGGGAAGCGCCGCTTTCGCGTTTACAGGATGTGCTGCGCCATATGCTCAACCGTAATGGAGACATCAAGACCGCCATCATCCCGGGTCACTAGCATCGTGTGTCACAAGTAAGCAGAACAGGTCCTTGTCCCATGCGCCGCGACGACCTCGTACAAGGAACTTTCAAACCCAACTTCCTGTGCTCTGCCCAGGATGCAGATGACAGATAACAATTGAGCGACCTTTTGATGACGACTGCGACCAGCCATCCGCCAACTGAGCCACTCATCTCTGGATGGAGTGCCCTGCCGCCCGAGTATGCGATCCCGGGGCGTGCGCCGTCGGAAACTGAGGCGCGCGAATATTGTCGCCGCCTGGCGCACTCGCATTACGAGAATTTCTCGGTCGCGTCCTGGTTTCTTCCCGGACGCCTTCGACAACATTTCTTTAACGTTTATGCCTATTGCCGCATTTCGGACGATCTCGGTGATGAAGTCGGAGACACCAGTATCTCGTTGCAGTTACTTGACCAGTGGGAGACCGAGCTGAATGCTTGCTACGACGGTCATCCAAGGCATCCGGTGTTTGTTGCACTCGCCGACACCGTACGCAGATTCGAGATTCCAAAACACGAGTTTTCCGATCTCCTGACCGCTTTTCGCCAGGACCAGCGGGTGGGTCGTTACGAAACCTTCAACGATCTGCTGGGATATTGCCGCTACTCGGCGAATCCCGTGGGGCATCTCGTACTGTATCTCTGCGGCTATGGCGATGCCGAACGCCAGTTGTTTTCCGACTACACCTGCACCGCATTGCAACTGGCAAATTTCTGGCAAGACGTCAGCGCCGATTTCGCCAAGGGCAGAATCTATCTTCCTCTCGAAGACCTGCGCCGCTTCGGCGTTTCCGAGGCAACGATCGCCCAGAACGAAAATACCGCAGCCTTCTGTGACATGCTGAAGTTTGAAGTGCAGCGCGCTCGGGAATGGTTCGCGCAAGGTATCCCTCTAACCTCCAAAGTGAACCGCGAACTCGCCATCGATCTCGATCTCTTCAGCCGCGGTGGCCGAGAAATTCTCAACTCCATCGAACGTCAAAATTATGCAGTCCTGGGCCGGCGCCCCTCAATCTCCAAAACCCGGAAGCTCGTATTGGTCGCCCGCGCCGCGCTCGGGAAGTTGCGATGAGCACCGCCGTGGAGAACGCTCCAGTCCAATTTGCGCCGACCGCTTCACAGCTCGAGATGGCGTACTCCGTATGCCGAAGCATCGCGCGCTCGGCGGCAAAGAATTTCTACTACGGATTTGTCGTGCTACCGCGGCGCAAGCGCAACGCATTAAGCGCCGTGTATGCGTTTATGCGGCGATGCGACGATATCGCCGACGACACCAGCTTGAACTCAAGCGATCGCCACAACAAACTGGCGGACTGGCTCGACAAAGTTCATCGCGCCCTCGCTTCGCAGCCGACCGACGATCCCGTGCTCCTGGCGCTAACGGATGCACAGCGCGTCTACAACATTCCGATCGGGCTTCTCGATCAGCTAGCTTTCGGCACTGCGGCCGACCTCGAAGGCGGCCAGGCTGACGCAACCGGCGCGCCCCAGATGCGGTACGAGACTTTCGACGAGTTGCGGCAGTACTGTTACGGGGTGGCATCCGTTGTTGGCCTGGTTTGTATCAAGATTTTCGGATACCGCGATCCCGCCGCCGAGCCGCTTGCGGAACAGTGCGGTTTGGCATTCCAGCTGACAAACATTATTCGCGACGTTAAAGAAGATGTAGCGATGGGCAGAGTTTATTTTCCAAGGGAAGATCTCGCGCAGTTCGGCCTCTCGCCTGCCGATTTGGCGCCCCAGGTCGACGTTGTGCGTGTGCGTCCGCTTCTTGCGCTGGAGGCCGATCGCGCGCGCGAAGGCTATCGCTCGGGAGAAGAACTGATCGCCTTGGTAAACGAAGACAGCCAGCCCGCTTTGTGGGTTCTGATCACCATCTACCGCAGGCTGCTCGAGAAGATTGCCCTGAAGCAGTACGACGTCTTCAGCGAGCGCGTGCGATTGACGGTCCCAGAAAAGCTCGGCGTCCTCGGAAAAGGAATTCTCAAGCGCCTCCTTTAGTGCCCTCCTGATGCCGCCTTCCACCAATCCTACAGTCGCAATCGCAGGTGGCGGATTGGCTGGTCTCGCCGCAGGGTGTGCTCTTGCTGAAGCCGGGTTTCGCGTAACCTTGTTTGAGAAACGCCCGTATCTCGGCGGACGGGCATCTTCTTATCAGCATCCCGGTACCGGCGAAGTCGTCGACAATTGCCAGCATGTACTTCTCGGTTGCTGCAGCAACTTGCTTGATTTCTATCGCCGCGCGGGCGTCGAAGACAAGATCCGCTGGTATGAGAAGCTGACGTTTCTCGAGCCCGGAGGCCGCGCCTCGGTCATCGCTCCGTCCGCTCTCCCCGCTCCGCTACACACGGCTCCGTCATTCCTGAAAGCGGACTGCTTAACCTTTCGTGACAAGCTGGGTATCGGCCGCGCCATGGCATTACTGGCCCCGTTTGCTCCGGCCAATCGGGGAGAGTCATTTCTCGATTGGCTCAAACGTCACGGCCAGACGGAACAAGCCATCGAACGTTTCTGGAAGACGATTCTCATCAGTGCGCTCAACGAAGAGCTCGATCAAGTCTCGGTCCCCTATGCCGCCCAGGTGGTGCGCGAATCGTTTCTGAAATCGGCCGCCGCTGGGCGCATGGGAATTCCAACCGTCCCCCTTTCCGAGCTCTACAGTACTGCGGGTGATTACATCCGGTCACGCGGCGGAGAAATTCAACTTCGCGTAGGCGTGGAGTCGTTTCGCTCTCAAGGCTTTGAGGTCGTTGTCACGGCCAACGGACAGGAGCAGAAGTTCGATTATCTTCTGCTTGCCGTGCCCTTTGATGTTCTGGGGCGCATTCTGCCCGATACCGCGGCTGCCGCTCCGCTTGTGACAGCTCTTGGGAACTTCACGACCTCTCCGATTACCGGGATCCACCTCTGGTTCGATCGCCAAATCAGCGACCTCGATCATGCCGTGCTGCTTGATCGTACGATTCAGTGGATGTTTCACAAGTCCCGGCTCATTGATGCTCGAAAGGTGGAGGCTCACAATGCCGAATTTCAAGCCGATGGTGGCGGGAGCTACATTGAGCTGGTAGTGAGTTGTTCCCGGAGCTTGGTTGAGAAGTCGAAAGCGGAGATTGTCGAGTTGGCGATCAGAGAAGCGCAGGAATTCTTTCCGGGAGCATCTGACGCGGTACTGCTGAAATCCACCGTAATTAAAGAGGTCCATGCGACCTACTCGCCGCGACCCGGAATCGAGCAGTATCGACCGAAGCCTGAGACGGCATGGTCGCGTGTGTTTCTGGGCGGCGATTGGACTGCGACCGGCTGGCCAGCGACGATGGAAGGCGCCGTTCGCAGCGGATATCTCGCGGCCGAGGCGCTCGCCCGTTTCGCAACCGGCAAGAGCACTCGCTTTCTCGTACCCGATCTCGCGCCCACGGGATTGATGCGTCTCTTCGGATAATTGATGTAAGTGTTTACATCGCGCGGCGCCGGCTGGAACTCAACCAGATTTACGAACCACGCGCCTCAAGCGGCCAGACTTTCATAGCCCCAGTTACTTCGGTTCCGGCTGCCGGATTACTTCGCCTTTCTCCTCAAGATTTCTTCCCAAACAAACGATGTTAGAAGCATGGTTGAGCACCCAGCCAAGGGTAAAGAGCAACCAGACGAACGCCGCCGCAGCCCGCGATTCAGCTGCGGAGGTTACGTTGAGATCACCTGGCTACCCTCCAGCGGCATTTATGTTCCCGGCAAGATTCGCGACCTCAGTCTCGAAGGCTGTTGCGTCGATACCGAACTGCCCGTCGACGGCTGCACGCGGGCCGAAATCATCGTTCGTACGAAATCGAACTCATTCCGCGCCATCGGCGAGGTGAGAACGATTCGCAGTGGCTTGGGGGCGGGCCTGGAGTTCGTTCGCTTGAGTGCTGGAGGAAAAGGACTGCTCAAGGATCTGATGGCAGACTTGGCAAAAGTACAGGCTGCCATCGACAAGCTCAAGTCAGGCAGCATAGAGTCGGATGCCGAACTACTTCTGCAGGAATTGAAATATCGAAAACTGCGCGCCGAAATGTTGCGTACTCGGTTTCCCTTCCTGGAGCAGCTTCAGCCCGAACCAATTGCGCAGCCAGCGCAAACGCCCTCCAACCCCCCACCGCGCATCGCGGAAGAATCGCCGCTGGTAATTCCCATCGATTTATTTGGATAGGAAATTCAGATCGCCATTAGTACGACGCCGAAGGCAACGAGCAGCGCTGCAATCCATCTGCGGCGACCAACGCGCTCTTGCAGGAACACACGGGCGGCAACCGCGTTAGCGACAAAGGTCAGCGAAGCCGACGCTGGCACCACCAGACTGAGGTTTCCCCAAGAAAGACCAAAGAGCAGGCTATAGAACGCGACTGCCATACCGACTACGCCGAGAGCAAACGTAGGAGTGGTAAGCACCCGGCCAATGACGGCAAGCAACCCGCGCCGTTGCCAGAGTTCACCCACGTCCCCCACTCGCTTCATCGAATACGAAAGCAACACGTCTCCCGTGGTCGAAGCGAGGATGATGAGCCCGATCGCAACCCATGCGTAAAAATCGTTCACCGCTCCGCCTCCTCTGATAAGGCTTCCGGTAGAACCTCCAACGGCTCTTGATGCATCTGCCTCGGAGTGTTCGAGGGCCCGGCCGCCACAAAGCCGACTCCGGCGGCAATCAGAGAAATGCCTAACCAGCGTGTCGTAGAAATCCGTTCATGAAAGGTAAAGTGAGCGATGAAGGCGACGAGAACGTATCCCAGCGACGTAGCCGGCAGTACATAAGTCAGATCGGCCCACGAGAGCGCCGACATGTAGCAGGCAAAAAACGCGAGCAGGAAGAAAATTCCGAAGGCGATCCAGGGATTAAGGATCGCGAGCAGCAGGCCGGAAAGATTGTGCAAGGAGACGCTGCCCAGTTGTTTCATCCCGCGCGCCAGCAGGGAATCACCCGCGGTGCTGAATACGGTGATTCCTGCCAGAACGAGGTATTTTCGGAAGGTCACTGAGCAATCATCGAAACATTGAGTAATTGCATCATCGAAACTACTAGGCTTTCGCCGGTTCCGGCGTTGGCGTTTCTTCTTTGCGGTTGTCTTTCACGAATTTGTTGCGCTGCGCACGCAATTTCAGGAAAGTCCGCGCCTCTTTGTAGAGGCGCTTGCGATCATTATTGTTGAACATCGCTTTCCTCAAGATTCGGTACGCTGCCTTGGGCCGGAAGTAATACTGATCGTAGAAATGATGCACCGCTTCAAGAATTTCAGTTCCCGGCAGGCCCGGATACTCGATCTGCACCATCTGGTGGCCGGCGTCATCGACCATCTTCGTGTCGTTGGTCATGAAACCGTTCTTGACCGCGGCTTCATGGAGTTCCGTTCCCGGATAAGCGTGCGCCACCGAAACCTGGATCGTCTCCACGTCGAGTTCCTTGGCGAATTTGATCGTATTTTTGATGGTGTCGGGAGTCTCGCCCGGCAGGCCTAGGATGAAATCGCCATGCACCACCAATCCAAGTTTGTGGCAATCCTTCGTGAACTGGCGGGCGCGTTCGATGGTTGCGCCTTTCTTGATGTTTTTCAGAATTTGCGCGTCCCCGGATTCATAGCCTACGATCAGCAGTCGGCATCCCGCGTCCTTCATCGCCTTCAGCGTCTCATAGCTTGTCGTTACCCGCGAGGTGCAAGACCACGTGAGCTTCAGTGGCTTCAGTTTGCCGCACAGTTCCTCGGTGCGCGCCGCCTGCAGGTTGAACGTGTCGTCGTCAAAGAAGAACTCTTTTACGTACGGCCAGTAGTCTTTCGCCTTCGCCATCTCTCGCGCCACGTCATCGGTCGAGCGCTTGCGCCATGGATGACCGCTCAGCGTCTGCGGCCACAAGCAGAACGTGCATTGCGCCGGGCAGCCACGCGTCGTGTAGAGGGACACAAAAGGATTCAACAAGAACGGCACGTTGTAGCGCCGGACATCCAAATCGCGGCGATAAACGTCAGTCACGTGGGGCAGCGAATCCAAGTCCTGAATCGTAGGACGGTCGGCGTTGTGCACAACCTGACCATTCTTACGGTAAGAAATTCCGAGAATATCTTCGATCGGCTTACCCTGCGCGTATTCGACGATCGAGTAGTCGAATTCCTTGCGGCAGATTACGTCGATGACCTTGGCGTCCATGAGCGACTTTTCGGGCAGCACGCTGACATGCGGTCCGACAAACGCGATCTTGATGTGAGGATTGGCGTCTTTAATCGCCTCTGCAATCCGAACGTCTCCGGGAAATCCTGGAGTGCTCGTGAATAGGACGAGCAGTTCGTAATCTTTGCAGGTTCGAATCGTCTCCTCCGCCGTGATGTGGTGCGGCGGAGCATCCATCAGCCGAGCGCCCTCGAGCATGCCGGTCGGATACGCGAGCCACACAGGGTACCAGTACGACTCAATCTCGCGTGTGGCGGGCCAGCGCGAACCGGCGCCCCCATCGAAATTCTCAAAGGACGGCGGATTCAGGAACAGTGTTTTCAATGGCATAAGTGTTGGTCTCTTAGTTTAACATTCCCCGGCGCGCGAATCGACTTCCGTGCGCTACCATTTAGGTACGTCCGAAACGCGCCAAAAGCGGTGGAACCCTTTATGCAAGTGTGCCTTAGCGGTGCTTAAACCGCAAAAGAACCTTGCCGAACGTCGTTTTGGAGCATTAAGGCGCGAGAATTGGGTCTCGGCTGGGTGATTAGTTTTCGTCACTATTTAGTTGGATGCAGTTTGCCTTCGGTGCCCACCGGCAGAGCCCAATTCTCGAGATCTCCAGTCGCCCGAAGCAGGTTCAGGCGGACTCGCTGATATTCAAAATCGGCATCCTGAAAAAGCAGGAAACGTTCAGCCGCTTGCACCCGCGCCTCGCTCAGTTCATGGAATGTCCCCGTCTTAGCATCGACCCGGGTTTGTGCCGCTTCCAATCCCGATTGTGCAAGTTCGTATTCCAACTGGGCGACCTCCCGGGCCGCTTCCAGTTGGGCGGCGGAGCGCTGCAGTTTTAGCGTCTCCTCCGCAACCTGGTTTCGCGAAGCCTCAGCCTGCTTTTTCGCCTTTAGAGCTTCCGCCTGGGCAGCGTCGGCTCGTGCGCGTTGGCTGGCGTTAAAAATGGGAATCCTCAGGCCAAAGCCGATGGTGGCATTATCCGGCTGAAACGTATGATCTGGAAAATATTCTGTGTAGTTGTTGAAGGTAGAAAATCGAGCGTATTGCGCCGAGAAATCGATCGACGGCAACAGAGAACGACGCTCCCCGGACGCCCGCATGCTTTCCGCCAGAGAATGCTGTTCTGCCAGCTTGACAGCCGGACTCGCGGCAATCGCCTTCTCCGAAAGATCCTCTTCCTGAACCACCGGTGGCAGAGCCGGAATCGTCTCGGGCTCGATTTCGATCAAAGAAACCGGCACACCGGTCAGGGTCGAGAGATGGCGGCGGAGTACGTCAGCGTTTCCGCGCGCCTCGGCCTGATGGAGCCGAACCCGCGCGACCGTCAGCTTCGCTTTGTTCAGATCGACGGAACTGTCCACCCCCTCTTGTAATCGCTCGGCGACCGCTTGTTGCATCTGATGAGCTTGTGCTTCGTCCTGCTGTAAGCGCTGGAGGCGAGCTTCCCACTTGGCCAGTTCGGCGTAGGTTAGCGCGACGTCCTGGATGACGGTATTGCGCTGGTCTTTGTTCTGCAACTCCGACGCATGCCAGTCGATCCTCGCCGCACCTAGGAATTGCCGCTCCGACGGATTGTAGAGCGAACTTTGTGCTACGACATTGACAAGAGCTGGTGGTGATCCTCCGATGGTTAATGGGTAGCCGAAAGTATATCCAAGTCCAGATCCGGCAATAAGTTGCGGTATGTAGTTGTTTCGCAGTTCCCGGTAAGAGGCGAAAGCACGCTGGATATCCGCATTGGCAATCGCTGACGTGGTGCTGTGGGTCAGCGCCAGCCGGATGGCTCGGTCCAGTGGGAGTGACTCTGCTTGGCTGCGGACCGCGAGTGTGAGCAGAAATGCGAAAAGTACCAAAGCGACCAGATTCAGGCCGCGCCAGCCGCATGCTGATCTCGATTTCATTAGTGCGCAACTCGGTTGAGCGCTTGTTGGGCGTTGCCAAAGTTGCGAGCGAGTGACAGCGAAGTGCGATACTCACGGGCAGCGCCCGCTTTATCTCCTTCTTTCTCCAAACACATCCCCAACAGATAACGAGCTTTGAATGCCGGCGCCGCCTCGACCGGACCGGCCGTTAGATAGCGAGTGAGCAGTTCTACGGCGAATGGATAATTGCGTCCCGAGCGATAGAGCATCCCGGCTCCCTCGACCAGCACATCCGGTTTGGACATCGGCGCGCGGCTGAGTTTCACGATGGCTTGCTCCATTTCGTCCATGCGTTTTTGACGCCGGAGAAAGAGAGCCAGGTTAAGCCATGCCTCCGCCTCACCACCGCTGCGGTCGATGTACTCGTGATATTCGTGCTCTGCGGTGGCGTAGTCTTTTTTCTTCTCGGCGATGCGCGCGTAAATCCAATGCTCACGGGCAGGATTCAGACTGGCCACGGACTGTGCCTGTTGTCGCGCCTTATCTTCGCCTCCGCCAACGATGCCGGGTGCATCAATATAAAATTCCGCGAGATCGAGCTGCGCATCCATGTCTTTCGGATTCAACTGCACGGCACGCTCAAATTCTCCGCGAACCTTGCCAGCCAATCCGGCAGCCGCCATGAAATTAACTCGATCCGCCTTTTCGCCATAAACGCGGCCCAGCCAGAGGTGAAAGCGGCTGTTCGCAGGGTCAAGAGCTACGGCTTTTCTGCACGACGATTCCGCCCGATCCCATTCTTCAAGAGTGTAGTAGGCGCGACAGAGAAGATTCGAAGACTCGGCGTCGGTCGGCGCCACGGTGAGCCGGCCGTTAAGTTCGGCAATCGCGTCATCGATCCGCCCCGCCGTCAGCATCTCGCGAGCTGAATCGCCGACGGTTGCGGCTGCAGAGATCGCAAGAAACGATAGCAAGAATGAAATTTGTAAAGCTGCGTTTGTGCGTCCGATCATCTAGTACTTAACCTGCGTTCCGTCGCCAATGGGCTTCCCGTTTGACGAGTTAATCGCCACCACGTCGTTCGATACAAGACCCCGCGCGATTTCAACTTGAGTTAGATTCGAAAGCGAAGTTTCCACCTCGCGGCGTTTGAGCACGTGCCCGACTACTTGCAAAACGTAGGGCTTGGTGTCGTCGACTCGCACTGCCTCGCGCGGTACCACCAGAACATTATCGTGCTCGGCGGAGACAATCGTCACCCCGACGTTGATATTGGGCAGCAGCTTTAAATCGGAGTTATCTACGACGCTAGTCGTCTCACCAACGTTGCGCGAACCACGTAACTTAACGGTCGAGGGGACCGCAGTCACTGACGATTTCCAAACCCGTCCCGGTACGGCGTCCCAAGTAATCTCAATCGCATCTCCCGGAGCTAATCGGCCTACATCTGGTTCATCCACGAAAGCTCGTACCAATACTTTCCTGAGATCTGCCACTTGGAGTAGAAGATCACCCGCTGCCACGAAGCCCCCTTGCTTTGCGGGCAGGGAGTAGACGATTCCATCGAAGGGCGCGCGGACATTCGATTTTGTCAGCACGTCTTGTGCTGCATCGAAGGCTGCCTGCGCCTCGGTACGTTGCGCATCGACCCGCGCTAACTCCGCATTCGAATACCTCTTTGTTTGCTTCTGTTCGAGATAGGTGAGTTGGGCATTGGCCCGGGCGACCGCATTCTCGGCATCGAGAACTTCGCCGGCCGAGGCCGCTCCTTCTTGCTGCAGCTTTTTCAGGGCATCCAAATTGCGTTGCGCAGCGCTCCGGTCCGTCTTGGCCTTCACCATTTGCGCGTCGAGGCTCAACACTTCTTCCTGAATCCCGCCCCGCTCAGCCGCGCTGAAGTCGGCTTGCGCGGTACGCAAGAGCGTCTGCGCGCGCGCCGCTTGGGCGCGCGCGTCGGCGTCATCCAGCACCAGCAGCAACTCGCCTTTCTTTACGGCTTGGCCCTCTTTGACGTAAATGTGCTGCACACTCATTGCCGCAGGTGCGTGTGCCTCAAAGTTGTTAACTGGCTCAATTTTCCCGTTGGTCGAAACCAAGCTGCGGATCGATTCCCGCTCGACGATTGCTGTCCGAACGGGCACCGAGTCATCGCGGCGAGAGACCAAAGCGGCAAGCAGGCCTACCGCTGCAATGACCACGAGCACCGTCACCCACCAACGCCGAGGTTGGCGTCCCGAACTGTTTCCATTCAATGGCATACGGAGAAAAGCGCAAGCTTCAATGTATCATCCAGACGCCGCGAGAGAGCAGGCAAAAGCGGGCCTTTGCTTAGCAAATTAGATGCACCGTGTCAGGGGTTTGCATCAACGAGAATCGGAAATCATGGCCCGGCACCTTGGCAGACAGCGGGCGCTTCCCACTCGCTGGGCGCTCCTTGTCAGGGTTAGGTCGTCGCTCTCGGTACAATACTGAGATGTCGAAAAAAACTTCCGGCTCCACAGTGCGCGAATCTTCGCGTCGCTACACCGCACAGCACGCCAGCGCGGGCCTCGATCACGAATTCCCGGAAATCGAAACTTGGCCGAATCAATTTCCGGGATACGAAATCGTCGTCGACGATCCCGAATTCACTTCGGTGTGCCCCAAGACTGGATTGCCGGACTTCGGCAATCTCGTGATTCGTTACGAACCCGATCGCCTGTGCCTCGAGTTGAAGTCGCTGAAGGAATATCTCCAAACCTATCGCAACCTCGGCATCTTTCAGGAGAATATCGTCAACCAGGTCTTGCAAGACGTTATTCTCTGGGCGAAGCCGGTGTGGGCGGAGGTGAAAGGGGAATTTCGCCCGCGCGGAGGAATTTCGACCGTCATAATCGCGAAATGGCCGCGCGCCAGGAAAACTGGGAAGAACACGGCCATCTGAATCAATTCTGTTTTGCGCAACTCTTGTGATCGCCATGCTATATTCGCTGAACCTGTGGCCTCGACGAAACTTTATCCGCGCACAGCACTCGCGCTGCTGACGACGCTCAACCTTCTGAATTACATCGACCGCTCCGTGTTGTTTGCAGTCCAGGATCTGGTCAAAGCCGAATTTCACCGCAGCGATTTCGCCTTCGGATTGCTCACCAGCGTCTTCTTCATTTTCTATATGTGCGCAGCACCCTTCATGGGACCGCTCTCGCTGCGTTTTTCTCGCAAGCGCGTCATTGTCGCTGGAGCTCTGATCTGGAGTTTGGCGACTCTGCTCACCGCCTTCACCAGGAACTTCAACGAACTGCTGATCCGTCACACCCTGGTGGGCATTGGTGAAGCCAGCTTTGTGATTTTGTCTCCCCTGTTTGTCGCCGACATGTTTCCCGTCGAAAAGCGGGGAAGAGTCATGGGAGTCTTCTATCTCGCGATTCCTGTCGGGACCGCCCTCGGGTATTTAATCGGCGGATTCATGGGGCCAAAGTACGGATGGCGCGCTCCATTTTATGTAGGGGCCGCGCCCGGAGTTTTACTGGCGTTGCTGCTTCTCCTGATTCCAGAGCCCGCGCTCGGGCAATTTGATCCGCCGGAAAGTAAGCTACCGGAGCGCGATACGCTCAGAAGCTTGATTCATAATCCTGCATTCCTGACCGCGACATTAGGCATGGCGATGATGACTTTTGCGCTCGGTGGCCTGCAGGTGTGGGAGCCCACATTCCTGCAACGGGCCCGCGGGTACACCGTACTGGGGGCGAACCTCATATTCGCTTCGAGCACCATCCTGAACGGTCTGGTCGCATCGTTGTTAGGTGGCTGGATATCTGACCGTCTTCTGCGGCGAAACCCAGCCGCCCATTATCTCGTTTCGGCCGTGAGTTTGGGATTGGGAATTCCGGCCATGTGTGTAGCGTTGTTTACAAGCGGCAGACCGATGGTGGTAGGCATTTTTGTGGCTGAATTTTTACTCTTGTTGAATACCGGTCCTCTAAATGCCGCGGTGATTAGCTCAGTCGGACCGCACGTGCGGGCGGCCGCTCTGGCAGTCAACATTTTCATTTTTCACTTGTTTGGAGACGTGCCTTCCGCAGCGTTGATCGGATATGTATCCGATAAGTACTCATTACAACTCGCGTTCTTGGGCCCGGTAATCGCCATTGCTCTCTCCTCCGCCATCCTGGTCTACGGCATGCGTTTTGCCCCGCCGTTACGGGTCACACCAACATCATCCGCAACGCTCTTTCCTTCCGGAGTATCTTCCTAGCAGATGCATTGGCACGTTTTTCACTGGAGCACGGTAAATTGGATCGCAGGCGTCATCCTCGCAGCAGCGTGGTTTTCGCGCATCGTCGAGGCAGCCATCGGTATGCCGCACATCGCCGACATCGCGCTGCCCGTCTGGGATCGGCGTCCTCCGACGCCAAGCGGTGAACCGCGAGTCAGCATCATCGTCCCCGCCCGCAACGAAGAAGATGATATTCGCGCGACACTTGGTCGGTTGCTCGCTCTCGATTACTCCAATTACGAAATCATTGCTGTCGATGATCGCTCGGTCGATGGTACGGGCAAGATCATGGAGGACGTTGTCGCTTCCGACGGTGCCGCGAGACTAAAGGTCATTCACATTTCTGAACTGCCTCGCGGCTGGCTGGGCAAAACGCACGCCATGTGGAGCGCCGGCAAAGTGGCGACCGGCGACTGGCTCCTTTTCACCGATGCGGATGTCCTTTTCAAGCCCGATTCTCTACGCCGCGCCATCGCCTACGCGGAAGCCGAGCGTGCCGATCACGTCGTCCTCTTTCCCCGCATGATCATGAAGCGTCCGGGCGAAAAAATGATGATCGCCTTTTTTCAAGCCCTCTTCGTTTTCGGACATCGTCCTTGGAAGGTTGCCGATCCCAAGGCTCGCGACCATATGGGCGTGGGTGCCTTCAACATGGTTCGGCGCTCGGTTTATGACGCGATTGGAAGCTACCAAGCACTCCGAATGGAAGTGCTCGACGACATGAAGTTGGGAAAGGTAGTCAAGAACGCCGGATTTGCCCAACGTAACGTGTTCGGGGAAGACCTGATTTCTCTTCGTTGGGCGAAGGGTGCCTTTGGCATCGTCGAAAATCTCACCAAGAATTTCTTCGCCGTACTCTCTTTCCAGTGGCCGCGAACCGTGGCCTCAATCATCGGCCTGGGTTTTCTGAATCTGGGACCATTTCTCGGCGTCTGGTTGGCCCACGGATGGGCTCGCGTCCCGTATGCCATCGCCTTACTTTCGCTGTTCGCGATCTACTACGGAATGTCGCTTCGGTCGGCGGTTCCGTCCTACTACTTTCTTCTACATCCGGTCAGCACGAGCCTGTTTATGTACACATTGCTGCGTTCGATGATTCACACTTTCGCCAACGATGGCATCGTTTGGCGAGGCACAAATTATCCGCTCGATGAATTGCGAAAAGGAATGGTGTGACCCTCCGGTAGGCCCCCTATGGCTCTCCAGGGTCTTCGATCGAAACCGGATCACCCTCTTTCGTTGTCGTCTTTTTGACCTTCGGACGAACGAATTTGCCCGCACTGTTGTGGCCCTGGTGCTCGACGTCATAGTCGGTCGGCACGGGAGGAAACACCAGAAACGCTCCGTTGCCGAGTTGCTGTGTCCGGCGAAGTACGATTTCGGCGCGCCCGTCGTAATCCTGAATCGTCCCCTTGATTTCAATTTGCTTGCCTTCAAGTTGCCGAAGGTCGCCCATCTTCTTAATATCGTTGGGAAAAATCACGACCGAGAAGGGGCACGCTTTGGCATCTTTGCAGAAACTGAGGAATGTTACCCCCTTCGATCCATTCTCGACATGCAGGACCGTTCCCGTGACACAGTCTGTTGTGCCGACGTGTTTGGCCGCGTCGGCGAACGGCACACACCCTGACTTTGGAGAATTTCCGGCAACGCAAATTCCGCCAAGCGAAAAAAAGGATACGAGCAAAGCAGACAGTATCGGGAAGCGCATAAGAGCTGAGAACGATCAGATGTTCGTCAGCATTCATTATAGGAGCCGAATGTGGAATGACAGGCGGGCGGGAAGGAAAATTGCGAATTCGCTTCCCGAAAAGGGAAGTGCAGGCGAGCATCCTGCCAGGCATTAGGTTTGCGAAATGGGGCGAAGCGCCGGGGCAGAGCCCCGGCTTGCCAACTTACTCTCGCTTTTCCGATCGGGTTTGCTATTTGAAAGACTTCACGGCGGTTGCTTCGTCGTCCTTCACATCAAAGACGGTATAGAGCTTGGTGATCTGCAGCAGATCATGCACCTTCTTGGTGAGGTTGAGCAGTTTTAGTTCGCCACCCTGATTCTTGGCGGTCGTAAAAGCGCTGACCAGTTCGCCGATGCCGGAGCTGTCGATATAGTTAACGTCGCCGAGGTTCAGCAGGATCTTTTTCTGCCCCTTGGAAAGCAGGTCCCGGACCGTTTCCCGCAAAACCACGCTGCCTTCGCCGAGAGTGATTCGGCCGCTGAGATCGACAATCGTGACGCCATCCACCTGTCGAGTACTGGACTTCATTGTCACTGAGGAGCCTCCTTGGAGTCCGCGGGGTTGCCGTGGACATGCTTAATCATCTTAAGTTCGGTACCCGTCTGCGACGGATTAATTTCCACCACATCCATAAACGAGCGTATCAGGAAAATGCCTCGCCCCGAGGTCTTCATCAGATTGTCCGGGGCTAATGGGTCCGGAATCTTGCTCGCATCCAGTCCTTTTCCCTGATCACGGATGACGATTATCAGGTCCTGAGCCGTGCACTCAAACGCCAAGGTCACCTTCTTGCTTGGATCGTAAGCATTGCCATGTAAAACTGCATTGACAGCAGCTTCGCGCACCGCCATGGAGATCTTCATGATCTCCTCGTCGTCAAAACCAGCCTCCGCCGCCATGCGGCCGGCGGTCTCTTCGGCGTTGTTCACTGTCTCCAACGTCGAATCGAGCGTGTAGGAGACGCGGTCTGCTGCCATAAAGCGGAACGATTCCCTTGAGCCGGCTTTCGCCTAGCTACGACCTCGTGCCAGACTCATCCTGTTCGCCCAGGTACCCTTCCGGGCGAACACAGAGTTTGCCTGTAGCCCTCAAAAAAGTCAACGCGACTTCCCCCATACCCCATAGTCTATGCTGATTTTGTGAGTCTTACGAAATCATGGGATACTTCGCCACGCCAGCATTATTTTGCGTCCTAAGTTGTGACAGAACACCGCTGGAATCATTGACGAAGAGCCTAAGGAGACATCGATGCGAGAAAATGGCGCAGGAAAAATCGGCATGGTCAACCGCTTCTTTTCTTCTCACATTCCGATTCCATACGGATGCATAACCCTCTTGGCGCTAGTTCTGGGAGTTTTAGGCGCCCTGGCGGTTTCTGCGTTCGCCCTGCGTGTGGCCATCTTGAAGTAATTTGGCCCCGCGCACCTCTGGTTTTTTGAGACGCTGCAACTTTAGCCTTGTACTGGGCTCTGGACGCGCTGCGCGGTAGCGTCCTGTACGGCTCCGAAAAACTCTCTAAGCTTGTTCTTGTCCAGTCTGCCGCCACTTCGGACGCCCGAACACAAGTCGAGGCCGAAAGGTCCGACCTTCTCGATGGCGTTTCCCACGTTCGCCGCTGTAAGCCCTCCGGCAAGAAAGAGCGGCACGCCAATCCGTTCCCGGATCGCCCGACTGAGCGACCAATCGTGTGTTTTACCGGTGCCTCCCAGTTCTTTCACCGCAAGTTTCTGGTTGCCGGAATCGAGCAGAATCGCATCCACACCCAGTGCAGCTCTCGCGGCCTCCTCTACCGACTCGCGCCCCGTCACGTGAACGACCTGCACAATCGAGATGCCCGGCAAAGCGTCCTTTAGGTCGCGATGTGTACCATCCGCGAGGTGGTCGCAGATCTGGACTGTGTTCGTCCGACAGAACCGCTGCTGCTCGATAATGTCGACAACCCGTTGACGGCACGTCAGCAGAAATGTGCCAATCCCAGGTGGAACGGTCGCGGCAATTTCCGCGATCAGTTCATCCGAGATCACTCCCGGTCCACTTGGCATGCTGGAAACCAAGCCAAGCGACGACGCGCCGCACTCGACAGCCAGCGCCGCTTCCTCGACGCTGCTGATGCAGCAAATTTTTACCCGTGGTACGCGCGTCGCTTTCATCAGCTTTGAGTCGTCGAACCATTGAGGTATTTGAATCATCGGGCGCATCGTTGAATCCGTTTAGTGAATGACTCAACGGGTCAATGAAGCAATGATGTCAATGATTCAATCGTTTCTACTCTCCGTAAGGCACCCAAATATTCTTCACCTGGCTCGCGTGCTCAAGAAACCATCGTCCCTCGGCGTACTTCGGGTTGCGCCAATCGATGACGCGTCCTTCGTTCGTCCAAACCTGCTTCAAATTTCCGATCGACATCGCTTTCGCCGAGGCTGCGCTGGCTTCATCAGCGAAACACCAGATGGCGTCGATATCGTCGTGTTCTGCCAGGGGCTTCAAAAGTTGCGAGACATATCCGGTGACGATGTTGACTGCGCCACCGGGCAGATCGCTGGTATCGAAAAGCTGGTAGAGATCGCCCGCAATCAGCGGATACGCCTCGGACGGAACTGCGATCACGGTGTTTCCCAAAGCAAGGGCCGGCATTACCAGCGACACAAAACCGAGGAACGGCATCTCGTGGGGGCAGATCATCCCCACCGTACCGATTGCTTCTTTCATCGCCATCGCAACGTTGCGGAACGGCGGATTGTGCACCGCCCCGTCAAACTTGTCGGCCCACGCCGCATAAGAAAATATTCGCTGGATACTGAGATCCACCTCGTCCGCGGCCTGTTTTTCCCCGACCACCTCGGCAAGACGGTGGGCGATTTCGACCTGGCGTTGGGCAAGATTCTCAGCGCAATAGTAAAGAACCTGGGCGCGATTGTGCGCAGTTGCCTTGGTCCACGAACCAGCTTTTCGCGCTGCCTCGACCGCATTGCGAATATCTTTCCGATTTCCTAACGGAGCTTCGCCTAGCAAGCGTCCATCGGGGGAGCGCACTTCCATGCTGTAACCCGAATCCGGACGCGCCTGCTTCCCGCCGATATACAGCTTGACCGTACGGTCAATCGACTTCGCGCCGTCGACATTGTCGACATCACCGGAATCGACATCACCCGTCAGCTGCGCGGCGGCAGGCGGCGCTGTGTTATCAGCAGGCAAAGTCGGCGCGGTCTTGAACCAGGCCGGTTCCAGGTATTCCAAAAGTCCTTCGCGTCCGCCTTCCCGCCCGTAGCCACTCTCGCGGTAGCCGCCGAATCCGCAAGAAGCATCGAACAGATTCGTGCAGTTGACCCAAACCACTCCAGCTTTCAGCTGGGCGGCCACGTGCAATGCGACATTAATGCTCTCGCTCCAAACGCAAGCCGCCAGGCCATACACCGTGTTGTTCGCCAGTTCGACAGCTTCCGCGGGCGTGCGAAAAGTCATCGTGGCCAGCACCGGGCCAAAGATCTCCTGCTGCGCCACAATCGAGGTCGGATGTACGTTGCTCAGCAGCGTCGGCGGATAGTAGAATCCTCGCGCCGGCTGCGCAAACTCCGCTTGCCAACAACTCGCGCCATCCGCTACGCCCTGGTCGACCAGCTTCCGGATACGATCCAATTGCACCTGGGATACGATCGCGCCTACGTCAATCGCTTTGTCGAGCGGCGCGCCCACGCGCAGGGTGCTCATACGATCCTGAATCTTGCCAATCAACTTTTCGGCGATGCTTTCCTGCATCAGAAGTCGTGATCCCGCGCAGCAAACCTGCCCTTGATTGAACCAGATTCCATCCACCAGACCTTCTACCGTGCTATCGAGGTCGGCATCTTCAAAAACAATGAAAGGGGATTTCCCGCCGAGTTCCAGTGAAAGCCGTTTGTGGCTCGAAGCCGTAGCGCCACGAATCGCGCGTCCCACTTCGGTCGATCCCGTGAATGCGATTTTATCGACGTCCGGATTCTTGACCAGTGCCTCTCCGGTCGCGCCATCTCCCGTCACGATGTTTACGACTCCGGAGGGTAGGCCAGCTTCTTGGCAAATTCCAGCGAAGGCGAGCGCAGTTAATGGAGTAAATTCTGCAGGCTTCAGAACGACCGTGTTTCCCGTGGCAAGCGCGGGAGCGATCTTCCAGGCCAGCATCAACAGCGGGAAGTTCCAGGGAATGATCTGACCAACTACTCCGCAAGGCACATAATCGGGAAACTCCTGGTTTAGGAGTTGCGCCCAACCCGCGTGGTAGTAGAAATGTCTTGCAACCAGCGGGATGTCAATGTCGCGGCTCTCGCGGATCGGCTTGCCGTTGTCCATGGTTTCGAGAACCGCCAACAGCCGCGAATGTTTCTGCACCTGCCGCGCGATCGCGTACAAGTAACGGGAGCGCACGTGCGGAGTGAGCGCGCGCCATCCAGAAGACGCCTCCCGCGCCGCTTTCACGGCAACGTCAATGTCTGCCGCCGAACCTTGTGCTACCGACGCCAGCTTTTCTCCATTCGAGGGATCGACCGTGTCGAAATACTCGCCCGCCACTGGCGCGCGCCACTGGCCGCCGATGAAATGCTGGAAGCGGAAGCCGTGACGCTCCAGCCAGACCGTAGCTTCTTTCGAATCCTCAAGAGCCGGACCGTATTCCATGCTCACGAATTTTTCTGCGATGCTCATCGGTGTTGCTCGATTCCGTTTTTCGAGGGTGATTCGTTCTGGGATCTTAGCTCCTGGATCGTTGATTTCAGCTCCGCAACTGCCGCTTGGTCCATTACTCCCGGTCTGTTTACCAGCGGACTGAGCGTGTCGCATCGCTTCCGGCAGCACTCCACGATAGGATCTCGCTGTCTTCCGGTCTCCGCAAAATCACACCACTCTATTGAGCCGATTGCCCCTGTTAAGAATCCTTCGATGATATCTGCCGCCTCGGCTGTACTCATGTTCGCTTTCCACTTGTGGCCGGAAGTCGGAATTGAACGAAACCATTTCGTTGGAGGCCAAAGATTTAGATGAGGCGCATTTTTGACCATAGAAGTTTTTCACAATCACGCCAGCGGATGCCGATATTCCGCCGAATATCGCCCCGTCGCAAAATGCTCGAGTTGCCGCTCAATATCGCCCAACAAGCCACTGGCCCCGAAGCGAAACATCTCGGACCGCATCCACGACGGCCCGAGTTCCTCTTTGATCATCGCCAGCCAATCGATCGACTGCTTTGCCGTGCGAATGCCACCAGCCGGTTTGAAGCCCACTGCCATTCCTGTCTGTTGCGCGTACTCGCGGATGGCACGGGTCATGACCAATCCGACCGGTAAGGTAGCGTTTGTTGGTTCTTTTCCGGTCGAAGTCTTGATGAAATCAGCGCCAGCCATCATGGCTACTATGCTCGCGCGCGCCACGTTGCGCAACGTCAGCAAGTCGCCAGTTCCAAGGATCACCTTCATGTGCGCCGTTCCGGAAGCTTGCTTGAAAGCGGCGACTTCGTCATAGAGCGCCTGCCACCGTCCGCCGAAAACGTAGGCCCGCGTGATGACAACGTCAATCTCATGCGCACCGGCTTCAACCGACCGGCGAATCTCATTGACGCGCTCTGCGAGCGGCGACAGGCCGGCGGGAAATCCGGTGGACACGGCGGCGACGTGAATTCCGCTGCCTTCGAGCGCGCGAAGGGCCGTCTCGACAAACGTGTGATAAACGCAGATGGCGGCGACTTTGACCTCCAATTCTTCGATGCCGAGCTTTTGCTCGAGCTCCTGCTGGATGGGGTGACGTCCTTTCGCGCATAAACGGCGCACCCGCTCGTCAGTGTCGTCCCCGGAGAGAGTTGTCAGATCCATGCAGGTAATCGCTCGCAAAAGCCATGCCGCCTGCCACTCTTTCTTTACCGTTCGTCGCGCCACCTGCGATTGCGCTCGACCCTCTACCGCACTGGTGTTGACGCGCACCTCTCGCACCCAATCGACATTGAGTGGAATACCGGCATTCGGAAGCAGCGGACGTCCCGAAAGAATCGCAAATGTGGGGCTGCTCGGCGGTCTGAATCGCGTCGCGCTTCGAGACTCATTGTGTTCGACTGGCATGGTAGTTTTCAACTTCACCGCGTGCACGAGCTTGTGATCGACGCGCCCAAAAAGGTGCCGCGATCCCTTCGCGGTTCGATTGTACGGCAGACGATCTCAGGATGCATCAGACGAACCGGGCAGCTCCGCAATTCACCGACAAAGCCTGTTTCGCCTTGACACTAGGGACTTTGCGCGACTACGCTACGCGCCATCGAGACTTGTTGGAAAATTTTCGGTTGGAGGGTCGTTCTGTCTACATCGAGCTGTCGCTTCAGAAGTTACCTCGCACTTCAGAACAATGTATTCTTCGCCGCAATTCTTTCCACTCTCTTCATTCTGACTTCGGCCGTGCCTGCGTCGGCCAGCAAGAAGATCATTTTCGATACCGATCCCGGCACCGATGACGCCATGGCGCTCATGCTGGCCCTGAACTCGCCCGAGCTCGATGTTCGCGCGATCACGGTTGTTCCCGGCAACGTAACCGCCAAGCAGGGACTCGAAAATGCCCTGCGCATGGTTTCCTTAGCTAACCGCTGTGATATTCCCATCGCCGCCGGAGCCCAGCATCCTCTGTTTCAGAAATTGATTACCGCCGAGTTCTGGCACGGAAAAAATGGTTTAGCCAACATCGAATTGCCGCCCAGTAAGTGCAAGGTCGATCCGCGCTTCGGCCCCGATCTGATTATCGAGATGGTGCACGCCGCTCCCCATGAAATCACCCTGGTTCCAGTCGGCCCGCTCACCAATATCGCGCTGGCCGTCGAAAAAGATCCCACCATCGTCCCGCTCGTCAAGGAAGTCATCATCATGGGCGGATCCATCACCGGGGGCAACGTGAATGCCTCCGCCGAAGCTAACATCTATAACGACCCCGAAGCCGCACAGATCGTCTTCCAGGCCGGATGGCCCTTGACCATGGTCGGTCTCGACGTGGGCGACAAGACTTTGCTCTCGCCGAAGTACCTCGAGCAACTCGGACAGACCCACGGTCCGATGAACGACTTTATTTACCAGGTCGCCCACTACCTGATCGATCTATCGGCTCAGTACGGTTCGATCGGTACGCCGATGTACGATCCGCTGGCTGTCGGCGTCGCCATCGATTCGACCTTTGTGAAGGCACCACTCATGCATGTCGACGTCGAAACCCGCGGCGAATTCACCCGCGGCGAGACAGTCGCCAATCGACACGGTTTCGTTGAGCGCAACGTCCTTCACGGCGACCGTTATCAGATCGAAGGAGTCGACAAGGTCGAGCCCAACGCAAAGGTTTGTGTTGAGGTCGACGCCGATCGCTTTCTCCAGTTGTTTGCCTCGCGCCTTCGCGGTAAGTAGAACTGATTCGCAGCTAGTGTAAGGAGAATCGATGTACACACCCCACACTCTGGGTATTGCACTTTTCATGATGATCACGAGCGCCATCTGTTGGGGCTCCTGGGCCAACACTTTCAAGGGTGTCAAGAACTATCGTTTCGAATTGTTTTACTGGGATTACGCCGTCGGCATCTTTCTGATCTCGCTCATCCTCGCATTCACCATGGGGAGCACGGGCAACGACGCCAACAGCTTCCTCAACAACGTCCACTCCGCCGACACGACCAATATGGTTTCGACCATGGTCGGAGGAGCCATCTTCAATCTCGCGAACCTGCTTTTAGTGGCCGCGATCGACATGGCTGGCCTCGCCATCGCTTTTCCCGTTTCCATCGGAATCGCGCTCGTCGTCGGCACCGTCCTCAGCTACGGACTTCAACCCAAAGGCAACATCATGTTTTTGGGACTCGGCGTCGTCTGCGCCCTCATCGCCGTCATCCTCGACGGCAAGGCCTACGGCAGTCTTGCCATCGCTGGCCGATCCGCCTCCAGGAAGAGCATCGTCATCTGTATCGTTTCGGGAGTGCTCATGGGCCTCTGGAATCCGTTCGTCGCCTATGGCGCCACCCGCGGCAACCCTCTCAGTCCTTATAGCTCCGTCGTCTTCCTGACCTTCGGCGCGCTGCTCTCCTGCTTCATCTGGAACCTCTACTTCATGAAGAAGCCACTCGTCGGCGAGCCTGTAAGTTTCAGCGGCTTCTTCTCCGGTCCCGCCTCCGGCCACATCCTCGGACTGCTTGGCGGCGGCATCTGGGGCGTCGGCACCGTCTTCAACGTCGTCGCCGGAAAAGCCACCGCCTTCGCCATCTCTTACGCCATCGGTCAATCCGCCCCCATGGTCGCCGCGCTCTGGGGAGTCCTCGCCTGGAAGGAATTTGCCGGTGCGCCCGGCAAAGCCAAGATGTATCTGGCACTGATGTTCGTTTTCTATTGCGTCGGAATCCTGCTCGTCGCGCGCGCCAACGGCTAGCGCAATGATTGTCGATCCGATGACCGCTGGCCAGTGCAGAATGCAGATAATGATCGCCTCGTCGTCGCAGGAATTGTCGGCCGATTTGTTTCGGTGATGCAGCTACGCCAAAATTTCGTGAGACGCAGCGCTTAGCAGCCTACCGAAATTGGAAGATTCAGGCTCGAATGCAGTCGTATACAAACGAAAGTTTTTCGCCGCGACCGCATGGAATCAGTCGTCATCAACGCGTGGGCCAATATCCGATCCCGCATAGCCATTATGAAAAACTGAATTCCCCGACCTAACCGCGCAACATCCACAGACGTAACGCAAAAACGCTTGACTTTGCATTTCTAATCTATTTATATGGCCCTTCTATTAAAAAAGGATTGCTCCTTATCGCAACCGCTCGGAGTCGATCCTAAACCGCGACTCGTCAGTTTGTTTGTCAGTCTTTTTTCGGACGAAGACAAAACGAACAAAACAGGACGAACTGAAAGTTGTCATACTTAAGGTGAAACGAATGCTGAAGAGAAAAGCGCTGCTGGTCACGCTTCTGTGTACGGTATTTGCCCTCTGCCCACTCGTCTATAGCCAGGCGAATGGCAGTCTCTCCGGAACCGTGGCCGATAAGACAGGCTCCGTCATCTCGGGAGCAAGCGTGAAAATCACCTCGCAAGGCACCGGTCAGACCCGCGAAGTAAAGACCGATGACTCAGGTCACTACCTCGCGCCGCTTCTTCCAGTAGCGATTTATACCATCCGCGTCGAGTCGCAGGGCTTCCAGACCACGGAGCAGAAAGACATCCGCCTTCAGGTCGACGAGCAGCGCGAGATCGATTTCGCCCTCAATCCCGCTTCGGTTAACCAGACCGTCGAGGTCAGCGCCACCGAAGTAGCCGTCGAGACGACAAATCCCACCCTCGGACAGGTCATTACCTCCGAAGAAGTAGCCGACCTCCCACTGAACGGACGCGACTTCGTCCAGTTGGCCACACTCACGCCGGGCACTACGCAGGAAACCAATCCCAACAGCTTCTTCAACGGCGGCGCGAGCAGCGAAGTTTCTGCCCGCGGCACTTTTTCGCTTTCCGTCGGCGGATCGCGCGCTCAGAGCACCGATTGGCTACTCGATAACAACGACAACAACGAACTGACATCAGGTGGCATCTCGATCTTCTCGGATATCGACGACATCCAGGAATTTAAAGTTCTGACATACAACTACTCGGCGGAATATGGGACGCGTGCGGGTCCGACCGTCCTGGTAACCACAAAATCGGGCGCCAACAAGTTTCACGGGGCCTTATACGAATATCTCCGCAACACCGACTTCGATGCCAAGAGTTATTTTGCTGCCTCCAAAGAACAGTTCAATCTGAACCAATTTGGAGGTTCGATTGGCGGCCCTATTAAGAAAGACAAGACATTTTTCTTCGTTAACTACGAGGCAAAGCGACAGCGCCACGGCATTCCCTACATCGGACTGGTACCCTCTCAGGCCATGTTGGGAGGAGACTTTACGAACGACCCCCTAGGCGTTCTTCGCCCTAACACATTCGATAACGCTCCCGGGAATGCGGATGGTTTCACCGACCTCGTTAATCCCTACGGGCCGGTCATACCCAATCCTAATCCCCCCAACCCGTCGTCAACGACCATGCAGTCTCCGTTCTATTGCGACGGCTCCAACAATCCCGTTGCGCCAGACGCTTTCGGAGTACAGATTCCAACCCTCAATCCTTGCAACAAGATTCCTTCCGCCATGTTTGATCCGATTGGCTCCCAGATGGTCGGGCTCTATCCTCAGGCAAACGCTGTCAATGCGAACACGGTGACCAACTACGCAAACGTTCCGGTGCGAAGGCTCAACGAAGGACAGGCGAATGTTCGCTTGGACCATAACTTCTCAAGTAAGGACTCGGCTTTTGCACGCTTCAGTTACGACCAAGCGAACTCCTATGTTCCTGGCGGATCACCGACTTGGGCCGAAGCCAATCCATTCGGCAGCAACCAGCTCATCGCAAACCATGGCCGCAATATTGCGATATCAGAAACCCACATTGTTTCTGACCACAACATCAACCAGGTCAGCGTCGGCTTTAACCGAATCTTCAATTTCATCACCTCTTACGGTGAGTTTGGTGGATCGATTTGCGAAGCGGCGAATTTGGGAATTGTTGGGGCAGATCTAAATGGTAAATGCCCCAATGCTCCCGCAGGTCTTACCCAAACCACGAAGGCTTGCTTGAGTTGTGGCCTTAGTTCGACGCAGATGAGCGGCTATTGGTCGTTGGGAGACCGCGGGTTTGCTCCGTTCCAAGGCGGCACGAACGTTTACTCAGTCTCCGACACGTTCGACATGATTCGCGGAAAGCACGATATTCGCGTTGGCTTCGGCTTCCGCGATAACCAGATGAATGTAATGACAAACGGATTTCAGGACGGATATTTCATCTTGAACGGTGGCACAGGTCAACCGGGGCAAGCGTATGGGTCATCCTTTACCGGGGACAGCGCGGCTGATCTTTTAATCGGCCAGGTGGACGGAGCTATTCACGATCAGACGTTTCTTGGCGCCACCACCGGCCGTCGCTGGAAGATGTTTCGTCCCTTTGTGCAAGATGATTGGCGGGTCAACAACAATCTGACTGTCAACATCGGATTGGCTTGGGCACTCGTGACTCCGATTACTGAGGCTCGCGGACGGCAAGCCAACTTTAATTTTTCCACGGGTCAATATCTGATAGCGGGAAGCGTGCCCTTCACTGGTTGTACTAACTGCGTTCGCACCGACGGTGCGGTGGGTGTTCAGTTTGATAAGACGGCGCTAGAGCCGCGCATCGGTTTGTCGTGGAAGCCGTTTGGCAGTTCGACCACCGCGATCCGAGCGGGATACGCGATCTATCATGATTCCGCGTGGAGCCAAGGGGCACAAGGCACGTGGCAAAACCCACCTTATTACGCTGAGATTGATCAGTTCAATTACGGAATCGGTTTCCCGTGCCCCTACGGAAACGCTAACGCTGGCGCCGGTGCGTCAAACTGCGGCCTCAAGTATGGGTTCACACAACCGAATCTCCAACCGTATACCGCCCCTCCAAACCCGGATGCCTTCACGGGGACGATTCTTTCGCAGGATTTGAACTTTAAACAGGGCATGGTGCAGCAATTCAACCTGAACGTGGAGCGACAGATTCCAGGCAATGTCGTATTAACGGTTGGCTATGCTGGGTCCCGCAGTACGCACATTTTGATTGACGGACTGAACCTTAATGTCAGCTCGCCTGCAGCTTGTCCTGGCGGCGCTGCTCCGGTTCCTGGCTACACCCTGGGCTGCGGTGGTCCTGTCACCGCTCCGTACGGTCCTTTCACCACCGTATCGAACATCACCGACGGTGGCAGTGCGCACTACGACGGGCTGCAGATCAAGGCAGAAACCAAGAGTTCACGTCACGGTCTTTACGCTCTCGTCGGCTACACGTGGGCTCGCACCTTTGACAGCGGAATGCCCGACGGTGACGGCACTTTCCCTGGCGCAACTTACTGGCCATTGCCAGGCACCCAGAAAGCGGATTGGGGCCTCTCTCAGATCAATCTGAACGATCAGTTCACGGCTAGTGTCATCTACGACTTGCCATTCGGTAGAGGCAAACAGTTTGGTGGCTCGTTGAACGGCGTTGAAGACGCAGTTCTCGGAGGTTGGCAGGTCAATATCATTGAGAAGGCCACATCTGGGTTCCCGTTATTCGTCGTTGATGGGGCCAACGGTTCCGGAGTTAATTTTCAGTGGAATGGAAGCAGTTTGAATCGACCTGACCAAGTTGGGGACCCCAATAGAGGAGGAACGGTCGCTGCCAACCCCACTTGTGCCGCCCCTGGGCAGGTTCATACGCTCGAGAACTGGTTTAATCCATGCGCCTTCGTGGCTCCCGCCCCTGGCGAACTCGGGGACGCTTCCCGCACGCCCCTCTACGGACCACGTTTCGTGAATACGGATTTCTCGGCCTTCAAGAATTTCCACGTTCACGAAGGATTCACGATGCAGTTTCGCGCCGAGATGTTCAACCTCCTCAACCACTCGCAGTTTTATCTCGGTGGAGGAAGCAGTCAAATGCAGGACTTCAGTCAAACGGCAACGTTTGCCAAGGTCAACGGCACTGTCAATAATCCGCGTGTGGTGCAGTTCGCGCTGAGGCTCGATTTCTAGACCAAGTTTGGAAGAAACACGCAGACACCGCAAGCGGAGGCAAGTTCGAATTTGCCTCAGCTTTCTTTGTGCTACGCGATAGGGCGGCGCTCCTAGCTGGGAATTGCGCCCTACAAGCCGATCGCGGGTTGGCGAAGGCGCAGTTCGCACCGTCCCCCAATTCCGTTATATTGTTAGTCATTCATGAAACTGAGCTCTCCCGTTCTCGGAACATTCCTTGTTGCCAGCATCCTCACTACAAACAATTTCTCCCGGGCCGATGAGTGGAAGCCGCGTCACGATTTGGTTTCTCATACCGGCGTAATGAATCTCACCGAACCGCCTCCGCCGAGCGAAGTATTTTTTTCGGGACCAGCTTCACGTTCCGATCAGCCAAGCTGGCTCGAAGGTTTGAAGTCCTGGCGCCGGGATCGCCGCACGCTGTTGCGCTACGACGGCTCCCAATACAACCGCCCCGACCTGCAATGGACGCAACGTATCTTTTCTCAGGTGCAACTGCTCATTTGGGATCGCAGTCTCTACGATCCAGAGAAGGGCGAGTACACTGTCGACCGTTTTCTTTCCGAAACCGAGAGCCGCATTGGACCCATCGACGCGGTTCTGATCTGGCATGTCTATCCCAACCTCGGAGTGGACGACCGCAATCAATTTGATATGCTGCGCGATCTTCCCGGTGGCATTCCCGGCGTGCGCGGCATGATTGATCAATTCCATAGACACGGCGTGAAAGTTTTCTTTCCGCTGCTGGTGTGGGACGATGGAACTCGCAGCGAAGGTGCGCCCTTCTCGACCACCATTTCGCAACTTTTGAAAGATGTTGGCGCCGACGGCATTAACTTCGATACGCTTGAAACCGTTCCGCCAGAGTTTCGCGCTGCCTCCGATGCGACGGGACACGCGCTTGCCCTCGAGCCGCAATTCCAGCCCCGCGACGCCTCCATCGCGTGGACCAACCTCAGCTGGAACGACTGGGTAACGTGGGAAGGGAAGCAGTATCCCTTTATCCCCATGGTCAGCAAAGATAAGTGGATGGAGCCTCGGCACACCGTGAACGTCACCGACCGTTTCACGCGCGACAAAACCGACAGCTTGCAGCACGCTTTCTTTAACGGCCAGGGATACGCCACGCTCGAGAATCTTTGGGGATTCTGGTACGAAAACAATCCCCGCGACGCCGAAGCTCTGCTGCGCTTCACTCGCATCGAGCGAGCCATGGCCGACTACTTGCTCAGCCCCGACTGGGAACCGCATGCTCCCATGCTCCAGCGTGGAGTATTTGCGAGCCGCTTTCCCCTATGGAAGGGAACGATCTGGACGATCGTCAACCGCAACGAATACGACGTAACTGGCGCCCAATTGGAGATCGCAAGTTCTCCCGGCCGCCACTATTACGATTTGTGGCACGGATCAGAATTGATCCCCATCGTAGCGAACGGCAACGCCACTTTGCACTTCGATCTCGAAGGCCTTGGCTACGGCGCCGTTCTCGCCCTCGACGACCAGCCCGACGCAAATCTTCGGACTTTACTCTCTTATATGGCCGAGCGCTCCAAGCGGCCTCTCGCCAGCTATCCGAGTGAGTGGAAGGCTGTGCCCCAGACTCCGGTAGCAATTCCTCCGACCAGCCCTGCGCAGGCAGCGCCCGACGGAATGGTTCGCATTCCCGAAGGCGACTACGACTTTCAAGTCAGTGGAATTGAAATCGAAGGTGGCAACGATCCCGGAGTCGATGTGCAATATCCCTGGGAGAACGCGCCGCGCCGCTTTCATCGTCATCGGCTGCGCATGCGCAGCTTTTACATCGATCGCACGCCCGTCACCAACGCTGAATTCGCTCGTTTCGTGAACGAAGCCCACTACCATCCCAAAGACGATCACAACTTCTTGCGCACGTGGCAAAACGGCCATTACCCACAAGGCTCGGATGCCAAGCCTGTCACTTGGGTATCCATCGAAGACGCTCGCGCCTACGCGACCTGGGCCCACAAGCGTCTGCCTCACGAGTGGGAGTGGCAATACGCCGCGCAGTCTACCGATGGTCGCGTCTACCCCTGGGGAAACGAATGGAACGCGCAAGCCCTTCCCCCCACGGATTCCGGACCGGCACAGCATCCTCTTGCCGATGTGACGGCCTTCGCGAAGGGCGCAAGTCCATTTGGCATCCTCGATCTTGTCGGCAACGTCTCGCAGTGGACCGACGAATACCGCGACTCGCACACCCGAGCTGCAATTCTGCGCGGCGGAGCCTCTTACCGGCCCTCGGGTTCGCTCTGGTACTTCCCGCAATCCTACCGCTTAGACGAACATCAAAAATATCTCCTGATGTCGCCCGGCCATGATCGTTCGGGCACAATAGGCTTTCGTTGTGTTGTGGACGCGCCATGAAACGTAAAATGAGTCTCGAATCTCGGTCTGGTTTCACTCGGTCGTGGCCACGCGAGCGTCTTGCCTTGTCCTTGCTAGTCCTCGTGGCGTCTCTCGCCGCGGCACAACCGCGCCGCAAGGTCATCATCAATCAGGATTGCTCCGGCCCCGGCGGCAGTAACCTGCAAACCCTGCTCGTAATGCTCCAATCGCCAGAGGTCGAAGTCCTCGGAATCACCGTAGTCACCGGCGACCAATGGCGGGACGAAGAGGTCGCGCATACGCTTCGCCTTCTCGAAATCATCGGACGCACCGACATCCCCGTCGTGCCCGGTGCGGTATTCCCCCTCGTTCGCACCCACGAAGAAGCGCAAAGCTGGCAAGATCGCTACGGCAAGGTCGGTTACGCCGGAGCTTGGGACGAGCGCTGGTGGCACGAGCCTTTCATCATTCCGCCCCTGCCGGAAGGCCAGCCCTCCACCAAGGCCTCCACCGAAGACGCCGCGCATTTCATCCTTCGCATGGTCCACAAGTATCCGCATGAAGTCACGATCTACGAAGGCGGACCCATGACCAACCTTGCGGTCGCCATCACCCTCGATCCCGACTTTCCCCAACTCGCCCAGGAGCTGGTTTTCATGGGCGGAAGCCTCGATCCAAATACCGATAATCCCGAATTCACCAGCAACCCCCGTCACGAATTTAATATCTGGTTCGATCCAGAGGCCGCGGCTTTGGTCTTACGTGCGCCCTGGAAGAAGATTGTCTGCACCACGACCGACATCTCCGTAAAAACCAGTCTGTCGCGCGCCATGATCAACGAAATCGATAGAGCCGGAACTCCCCTGGCACACTACGTGGCCCGCTTCTACCAGTCTTTTCCTGGCGCCGATATCATGTGGGACGAACTCGCCGCCTCCGCCTGGATCGATCCTTCCATCATCACGAAAAAAGAAACGCGTTACATGAGCGTTGATCTCGATCACGGAGCCGGTTACGGCAACACTCTGACCTGGACCGAGAAAGACAGGCCGGCGCGAACCGTGCAGCCCGTTGAGATCCAGGTGAATTTGGACAAAGAGAAGTTTTACCGCATGTTCGTCAGACTGATGAGCTCTCCGGTACCCCCACCTTCGACAACGCCTTAATCTCAAGGCTGAGGCGGAGCCGACGTGCTGCCGTTCTGCAACGAGACGACAAACTCCTGAATCGTGCGCCGGTTTCGTTCTGTATCTTCCTCTAATTTCTTCGTCAATTGCTTATGAACTTCAAGTTCTTCTTGAGCCTTCGCTTTATCTCCAATTCGGATGTACATCTGCGATAGACGATAGTGCGCTTCGGCTATCGTCTGCTCAAACTCGGGATTCGCCGTCACGGCCTTCTGATACGCAGCAATCGCCCGAGAATAATCGGCGCGGCGGGAATACAGAGTTCCGAGTTGCAGGTATCCGTCCCCGAGTTTAGGGTCGAGTTGAACCGCTTTCTGTAACAGCGATTCCACGAGAGCAAAGCGCTGGTGATCGTCGTTGCCAGCGACTGCCGACTGCTTGAGCAGTGCCAGAGCGTAGTAGTAGTTTGCCAACGCTCGGTCTGGTTGTAACTGCGCAAATCGCGCAAGCATTTCCGTCACTTCTTTTGACGGATTAACCTCAGCCCCCAGCATCTTCCCCATGAACAAATAGGCAGTCGCATCATCGGGCGCGAGGTTGGATGCCCGCGCCAGGCAGTCCGTAGCTCGATCGTAAAATCCTCGCGCGTACCACGAGACACCCAGCGCCACCAGCATCCGCACCGACTTCGGAAACAGACGATTGCCCTTCGCGAAGACCTCGTTCGCCGGCTCGAGCGCGCGGTGCTTGAGCAACTCGGTTCCCCAATCGAAGATGTTCTGTTCGCTCGGATCGAGTTCCGCCGCGCGCTGATATTCCCGTACCGCTTCCAACGGATTGCCCGAATTGTCCTCCGCCGTGCCCAATAAATGATGAACTTCGCCGTCCCCCGGATTAAGCCGCGTCGCTCGTTGCAGGCAACCGACCGCATCCGCAGACTTTCCCGCGCGCACCAGAAATTCGCAGAGCTTCCGAATACCGTCAAAATTATTCGGATCGCGCTCCAACGCACTCTTCAGTTCGGCCTCCAACACCGCCGATGCCGCCGCCTGCGGTTTGGTAGACGACTCGGTGCTCAGCGAAACAGTCGCCTTGGCGAGGGCTTCGGTGGTTCGCAGCACTGTGTCTGACCCATGCCCGCCAGAATTTGAAGCCTCCGTTACTCCCGCCACCGTGAACTGTGGTTCATCGAAAAAAGCGGGCTGCGCCTGAGTCGCCGATTTTCCGTTGCCTGCCGACGGCAAACTTCGCCCCTGCCCGTCGACAGCAGACCCAACCGTCAGATCAACTGTCTTGTTCGCTTTCTGCGTGAGATCTACCGGGCCGAAACTCGCCCCAGCATATCCCTCCCGTTCGGCGCGCAAGATGTAGCTACCGTCATAAGAAATAATGAAGCCATAGGCTCCCCGTGAATCCGAGTGCGTCGTCTGTGCCGCACCCGAACTAAGCTGCGTTTTATTTGAGGGTTCTAAGAATATCTTTGCCTCCGCGACCGTGTTGCCCATCGAATCGCGCACAAAACCGTGCACTGCCGACTCGCTGTCATTGAGTTGTCCTTTAGACTGCGCGACCGCCCACGTGCGGCCGGCCAAAATCGCCACAGCGCACAGCACCAGTCGACTCGCAAATTGCCTGCAATGCCCACGAAACACGCTAAAGGACTCCTCGAAGAAAGGAAACGTGATTCTATTCGCGTCGCCACTCCTCCGCAATTCCGTAAAGCCGGATCGACAGAAATCGAGATTGAGACTGGCGAAGCTCGAAAATAGGTTTTACAATGGCACGCCTTCCAATCGAGGGAAATCGAACGACCATGAAATCGAACGGCTTCGTCCATACCATAGCAGCGCTGTTTCTTCTCGCATTCACCATTCAACTACAGGCCCAGAAAATTAAAGTCATCGTCGATCAGGACGCGCGTGGCCCCGCCACCACCGATATGCAGTCTATTCTGATTTTCCTCCAGTCAGACAAGTTTGACGTCCTTGGCATCACCACCGTCAGCGGCGACCAGTGGGTAAAAGAGGAAACCCAACGCACTCTCCGTCTTCTCGAAATCGCTGGCCGGACCGACATTCCGGTAGCGCAGGGTGCGGAATTTCCCCTGTTGAATTCGAAGGAAGAGTCTGAACTTTGGGAGGCGCTCTACGGCAAACTCTCCTACAAAGGGTGCTGGAGTGATTTTTCCAAACGTCCCGAGGGCTCCGCAGCAGCCTTCCGCGCGGGCTATCACGACCCAGACGTCATCCCTCCGCTCGTCGAGGGAAATCCCCACATCAAAGCTCTCGACGAAACCGCGGCTCACTTCATCATACGCATGGTGCACAAATATCCCGGCGAGGTTGTCGTCTGGGCCGGCGGTCCTCTTACCAACATTGCCCTGGCACTACGGATCGATCCAGAAGTGGCTACCCTCGCGAAAGAATTAGTGTTGATGGGCAGCGGAATGTACGCCAATAACGGCGGCATCAGCGGCACCGATGGCCGCCGCGAATTTAATTGGTGGTTCGATCCCGAAGCCGTTCGCATCACCATGCGCGCGCCCTGGAAGAAAATTACCATCACGCCCATCGACATCTCCGTCAAAACATCGCTCAATCCCGCGACACAAGCCGCCATCGCCAAGGTCGATACGCCGATCGCCCGCTACCTCACCGAATATTCCATGCCCGGCCAGATGTGGGACGAACTCTCGGCGGCGGCCTTAGTCGATCCTTCGATCATTACGGGAACGAAACAGTTCTATGTGGACATCAACGTCGACCACGGACCCAGTTACGGCGAAACCCTCTTCTGGGAGCCCGGTACAGCCCTCCCATCCTACGAGAGAGTCGCGACGGTTCAGTTTGATGTGGATGCGCAAAAGTTGTACGACCTCTACATTCAACTCATGACGCAGCCCCCGAGGTCGGCTCGCTGATTCGATTCGGATGGATGGAAAATCAATGACGTTTTGAGTGACGAATTGGTCGCATCGGTGGAAGCAGGTAATATTCTAAGAGTCGAAGAGTTTAAGAAGTTTGACAATCCCGAGGTGAACGAATGAAGCTCGGCCGTTTTCTGTACTTTTCTGCAATCCTCGCTTTCTTTCTAACAACCTACTTTTCGACCCAAGGTATGGCCGAGGAAACCAGCCAGCGCAAAGTCATCATCGATCAGGATGCCGCAGGCCCCGCTGGCACCGATCAGCAAGCCATCTTGCTCTTGATTCAATCCCCGAAAACCGAAGTGTTGGGCATCACCGTCGTCACCGGCGACGCGTGGCTGACAGAAGAAGTCGCTCACACCCTCCGCATGCTCGAGTTGATCGGACGAACCGATATTCCCGTGTTACCAGGAGCCGAGAATCCGCTGGTCAGAACCAAAGACGAAACCGAGCAGTGGGAGCTGCGCTACGGCTCCGTCGCCTGGGCCGGAGCTTGGACGCCGCGTTTTTACCACGCTCCTCGCGAACTCGGAGCGATGCCGGAAGGAAAGCCCACAACCAAAGCAGCCGACGAAGACGCGGCACACTTTCTCGTTCGCATGGTTCGCAAATATCCGCACGAGGTTACGATCTACGAGGGTGGTCCCATGACCAACCTCGCGTTGGCTCTCACCATCGATCCGGAGTTCGCCAGCCTCGCCGAAGAATTAGTGTTCATGGGCGCAAGTCTCAATCCGCAAACCGCCGATCCCGAATTCGCGAACACGCCTCGCCACGAATTCAACATCTGGTTCGATCCGGAAGCCGCTCACATCGTTCTTCGCGCACCGTGGAAGAAAATCGTTTGCACTCCCGTCGACGTTTCAGTCAAGACTCGAATGACCAACGACCTGATCGATAAGGTCAAAACGGGGAGCTCGCCCGCCGCGCACTATATCGGCAAGTACGCGCGTCTGCGGGGTCAATATAACTATTTGTGGGACGAACTGACTTCTGCCGCATGGCTTGATCCCAGTCTGATCACGAAGAAAGAAAATCGCTACATGGATGTGAATCTCGAACGCGGCCCCGGCTACGGAGACACGCTGACCTGGTCTGATCACGACAAGCCCAAGCGGGAGGTCCAGTCCGTCGAGGTCCAGCTCGATGTCGATACCGACAGGTTCTACAAGATGTTTGTCGACCTGTTAACCTCACCTACACCGCCACCTGCGAAGCCGTGAACGCCGTAGAAACGTCTTCGGAAGAGCTTCGAGTTCGGTGGACTCGCGAGATGCCGGAATCACCTATTGCCCGAGGTGCTTCATCATCTCTTGTGCCTGCGCGTTTTCTGGACGTTGCTTGAGAAGTTCGAGAAGCACACCTCGGGCTCTCTCCGACGTGCCCTCGAGATCATAGACCCGCGCCAGGTTCAGATAAGCCTGATCGAACGCTGGCGCTACACGGATGCACTCTTCAAAAGTCAAAACCGCCTGATCGCGACGTTTTGTACGGAGATAAAGAATCCCTAGATTATTCAGAGCCTCGGGGTATCCGGGACGCAACTTTAACGCGGTCTGCAACAAGTTGAACGCCTGTTCGGTTTCGTCATTCTGAGCGAACACCATTCCGAGCCCGTAATTCGCCTCGGCATCATTCGGATTAACCTGCAGCGCTTGATCGTAGATCCTGCGCGCATCACCCCACTGCTTTTGCTGCCGATACGCGCTACCCAGATTGTCCAGAGCGATACTGTGGTCGGGGCTCAACTCGAGTGCCTTCTGGAAGTATCCGATCGCTTCCTCGCGACGTCCGTCACGTGCGGCCAGCAAGCCCAGGTTGTTCCAGGAATTTGCCATCGTGTCGGGATAACTCGCACGCAGTTTCAGTGCCCGCTCGAAGCTCTCTCGCGCCTCTGCGTTCTTTTGCTGGTCCAAATACACGCTGCCAATTCCATAAAGGGCTTCCGCGCTTGCCGGATCGTTCCGCAACGCAATTTGAAAGGAAGCCGCAGCTTGATCCATATATCCGCGTTGAAAAAAGATCGAGCCGTACGAGAGATAATTGCGCCCGAACTCAATCGCGTCCGTCACTCCGGGGAAAGGAAGTGCCCGCGCCACGCGTTCTGCCGTGCTTTGGGGAATGCGCTGGAAGTCGTGTTCAACCTGTTCCGGATTCGCCGGCCCTTGATAAACCTTAACAATTTCTCCCTTCGGATTAATCAGGAACGAAGTTGGCAGCGTGAGATCCCGGTGACGATCGAATAAAAAGCGATAAACAATGTTGTAAACCGCAGCCACGTCCTCTGAACCATGCAGGATTTCAAACGAAAGTCGACGTTCACGCACGAACACGCGAACTGCTTCGGCATCCGACGCGCTGTCCAGATTGACCGACAGCAGATGCAATCCTCGCGAGGCCCACCCAGAGTAGCGCTGATTGAAGGCATTCCAATCTTCATTGCACTGCCCGCCGTTCACAGCCCAAAATTGGAGGAGCACAGCTTTGTCGTGGAGCGATGATAGAGTGCGTGCCGCACCGTCGATTTGGGCTAGAGAAAAATCCGGCGCTTTGACCGGAGCCAGCAACCACGTCTCAGCTAAGTCCGGCAGGATCTCAGTGGCCTGCGCAGTTGTTCGAGACTGCGACGCCGCAACTCGCTCCACCCTGCGCTCGGTAAAGGCCTCGATCCGCGATGGCTTGGCTCCCTCCTCAATCCAAAACCGATGGTTGATCGGCAGATCATGCAGGTCCTGGACTAGTCCGCTCGGCCAGCGAATCGAAGCCCGCACCGTGCCTTTCGCCGCCCCTAGCCCGAAGAAGACCTCTTTGCTATGTTGCGAAAGGAATCCTGATCCCGCCTGCACGGAACGTTCTTGGCGGCCCACTTCGGTCTCGATCGTGACGATCGCTCCAATTGCATCCGGATTGCTTTTCGTGCCACGCAGTCGAAACGCAATCGACGGAGGCAAACCCTCCATGACGTTCTTCAGGAGTCGCAATTGCGGCCCATTGCGATTCTTCAGAAAAACCTCTTGACGACCGTCATGATCAAAATCCGCCAAAGCGAATGCCCGCCCGTCTTCGAGAAAATCCAGATCGATCACACCTGAAATATCCGAAAACGTTCCATCCCTATTGTTCGCATAAAATATGTTGCGCTCGTATCCACTCCATGTGCCATCCGCGCGAATCAGTTCGTTGATCGCGCTCCATCCCTGCTCGTAGTTTTGAGATGGCTTCGCCTCGTCAGGCGAATGGGAAACCACCTGACGCCAAAAGAAGCTGTTCAGATCTTCGCGGGTCGGTCCTGTAACCATCCCGTTCGTAATATAGAGATCAGCAAAACCATCGTGATCAAAATCCCAAGCGTCACTTGACCAAGCCCAGCGCCCGATTCCAACTCCCGCAGCCATGGTGGTATCCTCAAACGCGAAACCGCTGCTGCGATCTCGAGCCGCACCGCGCAGCAGAGAATTGCCCATCGCGTGCTTGTGATACAGCGCTCGTGCCTCGGGAGGCGCGTTTTTCTGAAACCCGTCTTGCCTCGAAATGCGTTCGCCCGCGGCGGTCCACATGTTTGCTACGTAGAGGTCGCCGGCGCCGTCATTGTTGTAGTCGAACCAGCACACGCTCATCCCCGCGCCGATATCCTCGACTTTGGCCTGCGCCGCGACATCTGTGAAAGTTCCGTCCCCATTGTTGCGATAAAGATTTTTCTGCCCGAAATCGTTCACCACATAAAGATCGGCCCAGCCGTCACGATTGAAATCGTTCCAGCCGCAGCAAAAGCTATAGCGCGTGTTGTTCTGGTTTAGCCCCGTCTCAGTGGTCACATCCCGGAACGTACCATCCCGCTGATTACGCATCATAAAATTAGGAGGCCCGTTCTCGGCGTCATAATAAGGAGACGGATACTTATACTGACCCATACCCTGGTAGTACACGTAAAGGCAAAAGTAAATGTCCACCCATCCATCGCGGTCGTAATCAGCCGCTGCCGCACCTGTAAACGTCCCTTGCGGGGGGGTGGCGAACTGAAACGCGTTCGCCTTCTGCCGGAATTTGCCGCCGCCTTCGTTCAAAAAGAGCATGGGCCCAGTGGAACGGACCACGATCAAATCCTGTCGCCCATCGTTGTCTACATCGACAATCAAAGCGCACGCCGTGTTTTCGAGGACGCCCACACACGCCGCTTCCGTAATGTCTTCGAACGTCCCATCCCCTCGATTTCGATAGAGACGATTGGGAAGCCCTCCCGGTTGGCAGACGTAGAGATCGTCCAAGCCGTCACCATAAATGTCGCCAACCGATACTCCGTTGTGTCCATAGATGTCGATTCCGCAAGAACCATCGAGCACTGTGCGCCAGTAGTCGCTGCCGTGCATCAACTGTGAAGCATACGAAGCGTTTACTCCAAGTGCCGCCTCCGTGATGTCGACATAACCGGCACTGTGCGAGACGCTCCGAGTTTCTTCGAGTCCGACCCAGTGCAGAATTCGCAACGCGTCCGAGGATGTGCGTTCCCAGGTGACCTCCCAACAACCCACCCGTTGTTCTCGATAGAAGTCCCCGCCCGTCCCGACCAACTCGTAGCGGATCCGCGTCCGCATCTGAGCAGCAGCCGCCATCTCCGCAGACATCGCTCCTGCATCAATACTCGTCACCTGAAATTCCACGGTTAAGAGTTTTGAAAACCGGCTGAGCGAAGACCGCAACTCCCGCAGAAATGTATCTCGATTAAGCGTGGCCTCGCTCGAGAAGCGATTGCGGCGCACAACAAGCGTCTGGCCCGGCCGAACAACTAGAGATTCAGCCGGATTGAGCGAAGCCCCCCGGAAGTATGACAGAAGCACTTCTTCAATTTCCTTCACATCTTGGGGCAACACGAGCAATCGGGAACTCCAAACACTTAAAATCTTCCCAATCTGATCAGCGTATCTTTCGGTGAGAAAATCATCAGAGTCCGAACGCGCTTTAAGGAGCAAACCATCGAGCGGCCGCGGCACTCGATACTGCGGATGCAGATGAAATTCTCCGCAGTTCTCCGTCGCGTGTGCGCCTTCGAAATTGAAACTTGGCCACCCGAAGCCCCGCAGCCCCGCCGGGATCAGCGCTGTCGATGCTCCCTGACAACACCGAAAAAGAAAGTCACGGCGGCCGAAGTCCACGGAGCCGGAAGCGGGCGCACTCCAGTTTTTCTTTCGTCGACTCAGCGCACTCTCTCCCGGATCCCCATGTGTGGCCTGAAATTAACACCCGTTCTGCCGACCGTCAAGATTGGCACGCTATAATCATCGGTCGCCAGATCGGCCCTCCGCTCTCCACGCACAACGAGCTACGACCGACTTTTGACGACCGGCAACCGACAACCGGCCACTTATGAAGATGAATCGACCTCCGCGTTGGCCCGCCCTGACGGGCAGTCCCGTTCTCGAGAGCCTCAAACCCGTGATCGAGCACGCGCAAGACGTTCACTCCAATCTCGATAAGATCGCCGATGTTGCAGGTTGGATGGCCTACGAAGAACTCCCCATTCCCGATTACACCTTACCTTTCGGAATTGGCGAGGGGGACGTGCAGGAGACGATTGATTTCATTCTCACCACCTCTTGCATCGATACTGCTTTTTCCGATTTCTCCAATCACACCAAGTTTCAATCGGACTACGCTGGTCGCACTTGGTCCGATTCCGACGCGCTGTTTGCCTGCATGAAACGCGCCTTGGATCAACGTATCCCGATCCTCGACGGAGCATTTCTAGCGCAGGTGACTCGCGCTGAAATGGAAACCTTGTTTGCGGGAAACATCGCATTGCCCATGCTCGAGGAAAAAACAGAAATCCTGCATCAGGTTGGAAGCGTCCTCGCTCAGAAATACAGCGGCCGCTTTCGCCATTTCGTCGCGTCCTGTTCCCCGAAACTCTATGACAACGGCAATGGCCTGGTGGAGCGCCTGATCTGCGAGTTCCCACGCTTCCGCGATGTCAGCCTCTATCGGGGCCATACCGTAAAATTCTACAAGCTGCCGCAACTCGCATTCTGGTTTCTCTACACCAGCCTCAGAAAGACCGGAAAGTTCCCCATCGAAGACTTGGAGAAAATGTCCGCCTTCGCCGATTACATCGTCCCTGTCGCTCTCCGTCTGCTCGGCATCACTAGCTATTCCGCGGAACTTGAGAGCGCGATCAATTCTTACCACATGATCCCACGCGACAGTTCGTGGGAGGTTGAGATTCGCGCCCATTGCATCTATGCCAGCGCTCTTCTGGCTGAAGAGATCAATCAGATCCGGCCACCCGACAAACAGGTCCTGATCCCCCAGATCGACGCGCGTCTCTGGACGCACTATCACACAACCTGGTGGCCTCATCATTTAACGAAAACCATCATGTACTGACGCTCAAACGCATGCCACACACACTATCCGCCGTACGCGCAAAAGTTCTACTGCCAAAGCCGGTCCGGCGTTACAATGACCCACTTGATCCTTCAGCGAAATTAATTTTGATATGCGGACAACTACAGTGTCGGCTGCTATGCGCGAGCGCCTTCTGCGTGCCGCGCGCGCGGTAATGAAGAATGCGTATGCGCCCTTCTCTCACTTCCGTGTCGGCGCCGCCATTCTCACCTCCAAAGGCCAGGTCTTTGTGGGATGCAATGTCGAAAATTCCTCCTACGGTATGACCAACTGTGCCGAGCGCACGGCGATCTTTTCTGCCATCGCTAAACAGGGCCCGAAGTTGGAGATTCGTGCCGTCGCCGTCACCAACGATCACGATGTTCCGTGCTCACCCTGCGGAGCGTGCCGCCAGGTAATTTACGAGTTTGGTCCAAACACCGTAGTTTTCTATCAGGGCGAAAAAGGTCCGAAACAGAGTCTCATTACCGAACTCCTGCCGGAGGGTTTCCGCCTCAAGTGACCACCGCGCACAGTGCTACCCAATCTCCCTTCCGCGCGATCGATCTCATCCGCAAGAAGCGCGATGGTGGCGCACTGTCCTCTGACGAAATTGCCTATCTGGTGCAAGGCTGCACCTCCGGCGATATTCCCGATTACCAGATGGCCGCGTGGCTCATGGCGGTCGTCCTGCGCGGTATGACGCGCGAGGAGACGGCAGCCCTCACTCACTCGATGCTTCATTCTGGTGAAGTCCTCGATCTCAGTTTCCTTCCTGCAAAAAAGGTCGATAAGCATTCCACTGGTGGGGTCGGCGACAAGACGTCATTGGTCCTGGCCCCGCTGGTAGCGGCCGGGGGGCTTTACGTTCCGATGATTAGTGGCCGCGGACTCGGCCACACCGGCGGCACGCTCGACAAGCTCGAATCCATTCCCGGATTTCGCGTCGACCTCTCTGTCTCCGAATTCCATCGCGTGCTGAAGGCCTGTGGAGCATGCATGATTGGCCAGACAGAGAAGATCGCTCCCGCTGACCGCAAGCTGTATGCTCTTCGCGACGTTACCGGAACCGTCGAAAGCCCCTACCTGATTTGCGCCTCCATCATGAGCAAAAAGCTAGCCGAAGGCACTGATGCCCTTGTGCTCGATGTTAAAACCGGCTCGGGAGCCTTCATGAAAAAAGAGGAAGATGCCGTCTTCCTCGCTGAACTCATGGTCAAAACCGGCGAGGGTATGGGCAAACAAATGGCTGCTCTCATTACGGACATGAATCAACCCCTCGGCCGCATGGTTGGCAACGCGCTCGAAGTACAGGAGTGCATCGAAGTATTACACGGAGGTGGCCCGGCCGATCTGCGTGGCCTTTGCCTTGACCTGGCAGCGTGGATGTTCTTTCTCGGAGGCGCATCCAGAACGGTCGCCGACGGCAAAATCCTCGCCGCTCGCTTCATTGCCTCGGGACAAGCCTTCGATCGATTCCGTCAAATGGTGGAACTCCAGGGAGGCGACATTGGCGCGGTCGACGATCCCAGCCGCCTTCCGAGCGTGGCGCACCGCGTCGACGTGCCGAGTTCCCAGGCAGGATACGTACATTCCATCCTCTGCGAACAGGTCGGCACGGCCTGTGTCGTTCTCGGCGGAGGCCGCGAGCGCAAAGAAGATTCGGTCGATCCTGCCGTGGGCATCGTCGTTCATAAGAAAATCTGCGATGCCGTATCTGTTGGAGAGTCCCTCTGCACCATCCATTGCCACTCCGACGCCCAGGCCTCACGCGCGAAGACGTTGCTGCAAGACTCCTATCGAATCGCCGCAGAACCCCCCGCGCACCAGCCCGCATTGGTTCATCGTGTGATCTATAAAGGGGAATACTGATTTCTCGAGGGAATAACGATGGCACGTTTTACCGGCATTCTCGGCCTGCTCACCATGTTAGGTCTCGCCTATACCTTCTCTACCAATCGCCGCGCCATCAACAAAAAAACGGTTGCCTGGGGCCTCGGCCTGCAAATCGTATTCGCCATCTTCGTCCTGAAAAGTTCGATCGGTCAAACCCTCTTCCAGAAGGCGGGAGACGCCGTCAACCGCCTGCTGAGCTACGCCTTCGTCGGATCGAAATTCGTCTTCGGTGAACTCGGTGCGCAGGGCTCGTCAATGGGATTCTTCTTCGCCTTCCAAGTTCTCCCAACCGTCATTTTTATCGCCGCGTTTTTCGCCGTGCTTTATCACTACGGAATCATGCAGTTCATCATTAAGTTGGCCGCAAAAGTCATGACCCGCTTTATGGGCGCGAGCGGCGCAGAGTCGCTGAATGTGGCTGCCAGCATTTTCATGGGGCAAACCGAAGCTCCGCTCACCATTCGCCCGTTTCTTCCCGACCTCACCCGCTCCGAGTTGATGACTGTGATGACCAGCGGCATGGCACACGTTTCTGGCGGAATCATGGCCGCCTACATCGCCTTCGGAATCGAACCTAAGCATCTGCTGAGCGCCGTGATTATGACCGCTCCCGGCACAATTCTCATGGCAAAAATGCTGGTGCCCGAGACGGAAGTGCCCAAAACCGCTGGTCGCGTGGTGATGAGCGAAGAAGAAGAAGGCGCGGAGAAATCTGAGAACCTTCTCGGAGCCATTGCCCGCGGCACAACCGACGGCCTGGGCCTCGCGCTCAATATCGCCGCCATGCTGATTTCCTTCCTCGCCCTGATTGCTCTTACTAACGGCGTACTTGGCGGAATTCATAATCATCTCGGAATCGCGTGGTTTCCCTCGAGCCTGCAACAGATTTTCGGCACCCTGTTCGCCCCGGTCGCGTGGGTCATCGGAATTCCGTGGCACGACTGTCGCGCCATCGGCAATCTGCTCGGCACGCGCATGGTGCTCAACGAACTCGTGGCCTTCTCGATGCTCGGACCGCAGCGAGCCACGCTCGATCCCCGCTCCTTCACCATCGCAACCTTCGCGCTGTGCGGATTCGCCAATCTCAGCTCCATCGGAATTCAGCTCGGTGGCATCGGAGCGCTCGCTCCAAATAAACGCGGGGAACTGGCAAAGCTTGGAATCCGCGCCATGCTGGCCGGTACCATGGCGAACCTGATGTCCGCTTCGATTGCGGGCATGCTTTTATCGTGAGGCCCTGTTCCCGGCGCAGTCGGCTTACGGCGAAGTCGATTCCAGTTTGCCGAGAATCTCGGCTGTAGTTACCACCGTGGCTCCGAGTGTCTGCAGTTTCTTCATCGTCTTGTTGCCAACCTCCGGCGCCAGAGTCTCAATGGCATCCTGCACAACGGCGACGCGCCGCTTTCGTTGCAGCAGCCCGGTGACGGCGCAACTCACGCAATATTCCGTCACCACGCCGAATACCACGAATTGGGCGGCATCGCCTAAACGTTCGACCAATTCGTCCGCGTAACGAGTCTCAAAGATATCGAAAGTCTGCTTTTCTAGAATAATTTGCTGGTACTGTGACAGATCCTCGGGCAATTTGGCATTGACATCATTTTCCACACGAACAAATCTCTCCGCCAGAGCCTCCGGAACAAATTCCGCGCCCGGTGTGCCTTTCAGGCAGTGCGGCGGAAACTGCTGAAACTCCGGGTCCTGCGGTGGATGAAAGCAGCCATGCGACACCAGAAAAACTTCATCTCGGCGCGCTGCATCCGTAAGCTTGCGGATGTTCGGCAAGATCTTCTCCGCGCCCGGAACGTAAAGCTTCCCTCCAGGCAACATAAAATCGGCTTGCACATCCACTTCCCACAAAATGAAATCCCGCGATCGCATTCGTCTCTCCTGGATTCGGTGCTCCTACTCCATCTGAACTAGGACAATCCCAACTCCACAACAACTTCACATTGCCTGACGCTCATTCATTTGTATACTAGCGGGCACTGAGTTCGCAGCCAATCCAACCCTCCGAAGGAAACCATGGCCCACGACGAATCGTCGAAACCGGCAGTTCAATCGAAATTAGTCATCCGCAACATAGGCCTCCTTCTCAGCGGTGATCTCGCGCACCCCATTCTTGACGCCGACACCGTGGTCGCCGTCGGCGACCGTATCGCCGCCGTCGGAAAAGAAAACGATTTGGACACCTCAGCGGCAACCACCACCATCGATGCCAAAGGCACCGCCCTTGCCCCCGGCCTTATCGACAGCCACGTTCACCCCGTCTGCGGCGACTGGACGCCCCGCCAGAACCAACTGGGATGGATCGATAGCTACCTTCACGGCGGTGTCACCACCATGGTTTCTGCCGGAGAGGTGCACACACCCGGCCGGCCGAAGGACATCGTCGGTCTCAAGGCGATGGCGATCTTCGCCCAGCGCGCCTATCACGCCTTTCGCCCCGGCGGAGTGAAAATCTACGCCGGCGCTCCCGTCATCGAGCATGGAATGGTCGAAGAAGATTTCAAAGAGCTGGCTGCGGCCGGCGTCAGGATTCTCGGCGAGGTGGGCCTGGGCAGCGTGAAAGACGGCAAGACCGCGCACCAGATGGTCTCGTGGGCACGCAAATACGGCATCCAGAGCACGATTCACACCGGTGGACCCTCGATCCCCGGCTCCAGTCTAATCGACAAGGATATGGTGCTCGAAACCGACGCCGACGTAATCGGACACGTCAACGGCGGCCACACCGCTTTACCTGACGATCAGATCACGGCGCTCTGCGAACGTTCCGATCGGGCGCTCGAGATTGTCCACAACGGAAACGAACGCGCCGCCTTGTTGACAATCCGCACGGCGATGGAACTCAAGCAACTCGGCCGCGTAATTTTAGGCACCGACTCTCCCGCCGGATCCGGCGTTCAGCCCTTGGGCATCCTCCGCCTGATTGCCCTCCTCGCGTCGCTTGCCGGCATCTCCGCCGAAACCGCCATCTGCTTCGCGACGGGTAACACCGCGAGAATTCGCAGTCTGAATTGCGGCCTGATCGCGCCCCAGCGCGAAGCCTCTTTTGTCTTCCTAGACAAAGCGCAACACTCGTCCGGTAAGAACCTGCTCGACAGTATTCAGAAGGGAGATCTGCCCGGCATCGGCATGGTCGTTATCGACGGCGCGATTAGCGCTCATCGCAGCCGCAATACGCCACCGGTGACGGTAGCGCCTGCAGTCGTGAAAAGCTAATTAGGTTTTGAAGAACGCCGCGTTCGAGGAGCGGGTCGGTGAGTGCCGATCCATCACTCCATCCCGAGCGATGCCGCAACTGATTTCTGGTATTCCCGCGCCTTTGCCATCGCCGCCTTCTCATCCACCGTTAGCAGTTTGTGATCGCGCATCACCAGTTTGCCGCCAATCATCACCGTCTCCACGTCGCTCGCTTTAAGGGAGTATGCGATCTGCGCGTAAACGTCATACATGGGCACCGCGTTCGGTTCATCCAGTCCAATCAGGATTAGATCGGCCTTCTTGCCCGCCTCGAGCGATCCAATTTCTTTCTCCATGTGCAGCGCCCGAGCTCCGTCGATGGTGGCCATCTCCACAACAGCCAGCGCATTCAGCGCCAGCGGATTCATTTTCGTAATTTTGGCCAGTTTCGCCGCCAGATCGATCTCTTCCATCAGATCAAGATCGTTATTACTGCCCGCAGGGCCGTCCGTACCGAGCCCAACCGCAATTCCCGCCGCACGTTCCTCGGGTACGGGAGCAACGCCGCTCGCAATCATCATGTTGCTCGAGGGATTGTGTACACAACCCACGCCGTGCTGTGCCAGAATCTTGCGGTCCGTCTCGTCGACAAAAATGCAATGCGCGGCCACGACATCGGGCCCCAGAACTCCAATGCGCTCCAGATATTGCACCGGAGAACCTCCGTTCTGCTTCTCACTGTCCTCCCACTCCTTCTTCATTTCAGCCGTGTGAATCAATATCGGCGCATGATATTTCCGCGCCAGCGCAGCAGAGTCCTGCAACGTCCTTTGCGAGCAGGTGTAAATCGAATGCGGCGCAACCGCCGCATGGATGAGCGAGTCCCCTTGCCACTTCTGCAGAAATTTCTCGCTGTACGCTAGCATCGTGGCTTCGTTCTTGTTATCCGGTGCAGGGAAGTCAATGAGTGTCTCGCCTAACACGCCGCGCATGCCCGCCGCTTTTGTTTCCTCCGCCACCGCGTCTTCGAAGTAATACATATCGGCGAAGGTGGTCACCCCTGCCCGAATCTGCTCCGCTGCCGCCAGCCTCGTTCCCCAGCGCACGAACGTTTCCGTAACATTCTTCGCTTCCGCAGGGAAGATGTATTTGTAGAGCCAGTCCGTCAGCGTGACATCATCGTGCAAGCCCCGAAACAATGTCATCGGGACGTGCGTATGCCCGTTAATGAATCCCGGAAGCACCATCCTGCCTTGCGCATCAATGGTATGCTCACCCGCGTATTTCGCCTCGATCTCGCTGCGCGGCCCAACCGCAACAATCGAATCCCCAACAACTACGACGGCGCCGTCGTTATAGATATGGCGCGCGCTATCCATGGAGACGACCAGCCCACCCGTAATGATCGTGTCTGCCTTCTCTGCTTTCGCCTGCCCCTGAACAAAGATGGAGCAGCAAACGAGAAACGCACACGGTAGAAAGTAAGCGCGGCGATTTATCATCCTCGGCCTTATATTCCCCTTATTTTCACAGATTCCTGCGAATGTATAGCTATCGCAGTCCATCCTCACCCTTGATCTGATCTTTCGTGAGCCCGCCGACACGCGGCAACGGACGCCCGCTGTCCGTCACCGCGATCGCCACCACGATCTCATTCGCCCGGGGAGCGTCGCTGATGCGAACCTCCATGCCATCGAAGTGGCTGCGCACGAACGCCGCATCCTTATGTCCCAACGGAATGTCCAGCACCACTCCAAGCCCACCGCGTTTTTTCGACGACGGGATCAAAGCCGCGCCTTTGCCAAGTACCCGCCTCACAGGCGTGCCCAGCTTCGGGTGTAAGATCGCCGCCGCGTGCTCCACTTCTCCATCTTCGCCCACAGCGGCAGCCTTGCCGTAGCTCTCGGCCGAAGGTCCTGCAATTCCCAATGCGGCCACGGCTCGTTGCGTCAGTAGCTCCCCAAGTTCTTCGCCAATCATCATTAACTCCGAAAGATCGTCGACGTATCGTCCCGCATAAGGATTCTCAATGACCGCGACCGCTGCCGCACGCCGCGTGGGAGGATCAACCTTGCGCCCCATCTCGCTCACCGTCTCTTCGACAAACGTGGCGAGCTTCCGAATTCTAGCCCGCGCGTTCGGCCGGTTAGGTTCCTTCATCGCAACCCATCCTCTCCCCTGATCTCCGATGCCTTCAATCCCCCAACCCGCGCATGAACCCGCGGCCCCGTCGTCATTACCAGCGCAAGTAAAATCTCATCCGCGCGCGGAGCGTCCGTGATCCCCACCTCCATCGCGTCAAAATGGCTGCGAACATACGATGCGTTGATATGCGTGATCGGAATATCGAGACGCGTGCCCGGCCCCCCAACTTTCTTCGTCGACGCGACAATCGCCTTCGCCCCTCCCAGCACCTCGCGCATCGCATATCCGCCCGGCACGTGCCACAGTGCTCCGTGTTCGACTTCTCCGGCCGAGCCTACGATCGCACCTTTCCCATATCCCTCGATCGTCTTCGGATCGCCGCCGAGCGCCGTCACCAGCGACTGCGCCATCTCCAGTCCGAGCGGCTTCAAATCTTCCATGAAACCTTCGATCTTCTCGACATACCCACCTGCGTAAGGGTTGCGGATGACCACCAACTGCGCCGCTCGCCGCTGCGGGCTCGGCGCCACTGGCCCACCCTCATGAAATATCTCCTCGACCATGAGAAGTCGTTTCCGAATCCGGACTTCAGGCATGTACGCTTCTCCCGTTCTGTATCGCAGCCTCGGTCAATTCCAGCCGGTGATCAACGCCGACCACCCGCGTCTCGCCCTGTAGACGCAAAGCGGCGGCCCGAATTAAACCGCACCCGCAAAGCGTCTGCGCGACTCGCACTCCCGCATCCAACGCCTCGCGAATTTCATCCGGTGCAAGTTCTCCAACAGACTGTGTCACGAACCGATTTCCCAGATCGCTGTCCGTAGCAAGTTCGCACGCCGCAACCCTTCCGACCGCTGGATGCCCCGTCAGATCGACGGCGTTTGCCACCACAGTCGCCGCCGCGTCCGCCATGGACGCGCTCTCGGCCAGAATCGTAACCGCATCCGCGATTCCCAGCGAAAAACTTCGCCCCCGCCATCCGCTCGTCGCGATTCCGCGGATTGAGTCTACAGATAGAATCGTCGACGTGCCAAAGAGCGAAGTCTGATCGGGACGCTCCACCATCCCCAACACAAATCTCTCCCCCTGTGCAAGATGGAACGCAATATCGCCGCCATCATTAACATAAGCTCGCGAGAGTTTCGCCGCCAACGTCATCGCCAGCAAAATCTCCTCTGCCACGGCCCCCGCCACCGCAGCCATCGGCGTGATAAATGTTGTCGAAGCGTACGGTGCGACGGCCGTCGCCATTCTTCGCGCAATCACGCCCGAAGGAAGCTCGCCTTGTCCAGACGAAGCTTGCCGCAGAAATTCCAGCTCTCCGCAAAGTTCATCAAGAACTCCAATGAATCGCGTCGTCGCTGCACGATACGCCGCTTCGACTTCGCGTTCGTCGCCAAAAGCTTGTGCAACAATGTCGATCGGGCCGTCCTGCAAGTGCAGTCTCCGCCCGTCGGCAAGCATCCGGATTTGCGCTCGCCCCTTCAACCCCTGCTCATTTCCCGCGCTGTGCCGGGACCATGGGCCATGGATTATCCGGACGCGACGCCAGTCTGCGCCGCCCATCCTCATCGCGATGGATCGCGCTAAGCGGTCGCACATGGTCCATATATCCGCCGAGAGCGGAGTAGTCCGATAGTTTGAGCGTGAATTCGATCGGCGCTACCATCGCCGGCGTGGGAACGTACCCAAACGCATTCTTTGGCATGCGGCTCACATCCGCCATGATCGTGATTCCACCGCCCGGCCACACATAGACAGGAGCTCCTCCACACGTAACCCGCGTGAGCGCATCCCGCACGGAATGTGTCAGTTTCACCGGATTCTCCGTCACCCCGGCGCGCAGCGAACCTCCCGCGCCCCCCATGAACAACACTGTACAAAGCGCCGGTTCGCAGTTTTCGCGAATGCGAGCGACCGACTCGCGCAGCGCTGTCGGCAAATCCTTTTCTGCGGGACGAAGCTCATCGTCCAGTTCGAAATACGCGTAGTGCTCGCCGGTAGTGCTCACCATCAGCAATCGCAACCCAGCCTTGGCAACTTCGCCGTCGAAGGGACCAAGAATCGACAACGGATCCTCGATATTTGTCCCGCCCCACGATGTTCCTGGCTCTGCCACCCGAAAATATCGTCCCGGCGTCGACCGTCGTCCCTTCATCTTGATACCTGTCTCCGGCACGCCCAGCAGCTTTCCAGCCTGATGCTCCGAGAGCACTCCGGTGATGTGATCGTCCACCACCACCACTTCGTCCACTTTGCCGAACCATTGCTTCGCGAACATTCCGATGGTGGCCGACCCGCATCCCACCCGCATCCGCTCTTCCTGAACGCCATCCACAATCGGCGCTTTGTCGGCTTCAACCACCACGGTCGCGCCGTCGTCAACTTTCAGTTCAACCGCCCTTCGATTACACAGATCCACCAGCGTGTCGCACGTCGCCATGCCCTCGTGACGGCTTCCCCCTGTCAGATGTCGCACGCCGCCGAGCGAAAGCATCTGCGATCCATATTCGTTCGTTGTCACGTGCCCCACTGCCTCGCCCCGTGCGCGAACCGTGCTGCACTCCGCTCCCAGATGTCGATCGGTGTCAATCTTCAACTTCACTCCGCAGTAGCTGAAGATTCCCTCGGTCACGACTGTGACCATATCCACGCCCGAAACTTCCGACGAGATAATAAAAGGCGCGGGCTTGTAATCGGGATACGTTGTCCCCGCCCCGATTGCCGTGACAAATGTCTCTTCGCCGCTCAGCAGCGAGCCGTCCCACTCCCGCGCTTTTTCCAGGAAGGGCACCAACGAATCGCCGCGCGAAACCGCGCGTTCCAGAACCACGTGCGGATCCAGTCGCACCAGCACGCCATCCGCGTTCGCATATCGGTCGCACGAACCCGTTCTTCCTGGCTTGATATAGCAGAGCACCGGACAAGCATCGCAGCGAATTGCGTCGTCAGCCACGAGTTTCTCCCTTGTTACTTTGGGCCGCCACAATCGCGGCGCGCACCCTGTCTGGAGTAGCCGGAACTTTTCGCGCGCGCACTCCAATCGCATCATGCAACGCGTTCAGGATCGCCGGCGCCGTTGGAATCACCGCCTGCTCGCCGATTCCCTTCGCCCCAAATGGGCCGACGGGCGAGGGATTCTCAATCAGAATCGATTCCACCGGCGGAATATCCCCCGCCGACGGAATCAAGTAGTCATGCAGGTTTTCACCCTTACCGGGAAAGAACTCTTCCATCAAAGCCATCCCTAGCCCCTGCGCCACCCCGCCTTCAATCTGCCCTTCGATCAATGTCGGATTGATGGCGCGTCCCACATCGTGAGCGGCCGTAACCCGGAGCACGCGCACCGTGCCCAGTTCCGTGTCAACCTCGATCTCCGCCATATGCGCGCCAAATCCGTAAACCGCATAAGGATTTCCTTGCCCATCCTCATTCAGCGGGCTGGTAGGCGGATCAAACGTGGCCTCGCTCGTGATCACGTATCCATGTGCATCCAGAGGCAAATGATCGAGCGCTATCGGGTTGGCCTTTTCGCCTTCGTGCACAGTTACACCGTTCTCATGGAATTGAAGCGTGCCGCATTTGCACGCGCCCGCTAACTTGAGAATCCCAAGGCGCAACTGCTCCGAGGCCATCTGTGCTGCTTTTCCCGTAACAAATGTTTGACGTGACGCTGAAGTCTTGCCGCAATCGGGCGTGATGGCCGTATCTCCAGAAAGCAACTCAAACCGTTCGATCGGCGCTCCGAGGGTGTCGGCGCAAATCTGAGTCACGATCGTGTTGGATCCTTGTCCGATATCGACTGCGCCCTGGTGCAGAACAATTCGGCCATCGCGTTTCAATCCAATACGCACCGTTGACGGATTCGGCAGGGAAGTGTTCCCGCACCCATACCACATCCCAGCGACCCCGACGCCTCGCCGAAAAGGACCGCTGGCCTTGAAATTGAATTCCGCAGCCTCGCGTCGCGAAACCTCCCATCGCGGACGCAGCGCCTTCAGGCAAGCGCCAATCCCGACGCCCTCGCCCAAGATTTGTCCCGTTACGGTAGGCGTGCTGCCATCCAGCGCGTTCAGAATACGAAATTCCAGTCGATCCATTCCCACCCGATCCGCCAGTTCGTCATAAAGTTGTTCTTGCGCAATCGCTGCCTGTGGAACTCCGAACCCTCGAAACGCTCCCGCAGGCACGAGGTTCGTATGGATCGCTCGAGTCAACGCTCTATAGTTAGGCACAAAATATGGCCCAGAAGCGTGCACCGGCACTCGCGCCGCGACCGTAGGTCCCCAAGAGGAATATGCTCCCGTATTGAAATCCGCCTCAAAGTCGAGCGCGACTAATTTCCCGTTCTTCCCGCAACCCGCTCGCAGCTTCATCCTCGCCGGATGTCTCTTCGTCGTCGACAGAATCGATTCCGTTCGTGAATACACCATTCGCACCGGCTTCGCCAGATGCCACGCCGCGACCGCGAGAAATGGCTGTACCGATAGATCGAGCTTCGAGCCGAATCCTCCCCCAACCGCCGTCGGAATAATTCGTACGTTCTCGGGAGCAATGCCGAGAATCGCCGCGACGTCGCTTCGATCCATGTAAGGTGCCTGCGTGCAGGCTTGAATCTCGACTCGATCACCCACGCGCCGTGCGAATCCCGCCTCCGGTTCGATGTACGCATGCTCGACAAATCCTGTTTCGTATTCAGCTTCCGCCACGATCTCAGCAGAAGCGAGGGCCTCGTCGACGTCACCCCGCACAACTCGTCCCCGCACCAGAATATTGTCTGCACGATTCTCATGAATCCGGTTTGCCCTCGGAGCGAGCGCTGCGTCGATATCATGAAGGAACGGCAGTTCCTCCCAAGCCACAGGAAATTCGGCAACTTGCAATGCCTCAACTGCTGCGGCATCCCCCACGACCGCAGCGATCGCTTCGCCCCGGTGCCGCACTTCGATTTCCGCGAAGACGGGTTGGTCCGCATACTTTCCGATCACGCCGTAGCAATTCACTCCCGGAACATCCTTCGCGGTAAATACCGCTTCGATTCCGGGATGATCGCGAACAAATTTCGCCAGATCGCCAAAGGTGAATCGCGCCCGGTGATAAGGACTGCGAATGGCCCGCACCGCCAGCGCTCCCGCCGGGGTTGCGTCGGCGCCAAAGATTTCGCTGCCCTCGACCTTGCGCTTTCCATCCAGCCGCACGAGCCTGTTTCCCACGGCTGCGCCGGCCGCCGGCGAAATCGCACCACCGCGCGACGACCGAATATTCGGACCAGCGCCATTACCTCCGGCGTCAAGAATCGCCGCAATAATCTTTCGGTATCCCGTGCAACGGCAGAGAACGCCGCCAATCGCGTCTAACACTTCGTTCTCGTCCGGCCTGGCATTTCTCTGCAGCAATGCCGTCGCTGCCATCAGCATTCCCGGAATACACGCTCCACACTGTGCCGCCCCGTGGCTCAGAAACGACTGTTGCAACCTTGCGCCGACCGACGATCCCGCGCCGGCCTGCTCCGCCAACCCTTCCACCGTCGTAACTTCGCCACCCTCCGTCTGCCCGATCGCCACGAGACAGGCGCAGACCGGATCTCCGTCCAGCAAAACCGTGCACGCACCGCAATCGCCCGCATCGCATCCCACCTTCGTCCCCGTCAACCCGAGGTCTTCGCGCAGAACTCGCGAAAGCCTCCGCAGCGGCGAACACTCCACATTCGCAGCTTGGCCGTTCACGCGAAATGCTATAGATTGCCTGCTGGCTTGCGTAGGCAGCTCTCGCGTCAAACCCATCAAGCCCCCTCCCCGCAGAAATTCAACGCCCGTTGCACCAGTCGCAGCGACGCTTCAAGCCGAAACGTCGCAGTCGACCGCACATCATCTATCGGAGATAGGGAAGCCAGGTGTTCCGGTCTTACCGATGCTCCCAACGGGCCGCGCACCGTGATTCCAATCAACTCCGCCTCCAGAGCCGGCAGACGCCGAGCCACGGCCGAACAAGAACCGACGGCGACGCGCGCCTCGACCACTTTTTGGTTCTCCAACTGAACAATCGCCGCCACCATCGAAATCGATATCACCAGATAGCGCCGCGCACCTAGCTTCGTAAAAGTCGAAACCGCATGATCGACCCCACGTGGAACAAGAACTGCCGTTAAGATCTCGTTCGCCTTGCGCTGTGTCTTGCGATTCCCCACGATGAAATCCGCCACCGGCATTCTTCGCACGCCCTCGTCTGACGCGAGTTCGATCTCCGCGTCAAGTGCTAATAACGGAGGAACTCCGTCCGCGGCGGGGGATGCGTTGCACAAGTTCCCCGCAACCGTCCCGCGGTTCTGGATCTGTACCGAACCGACCTCCCGCGCCGCCGCCTTCAAGGCGTCAAAGCAGCGGGGAAGCGGCGTTCGGATAATCTCGGTCCAGGTCGTCAACCCGCCAATACGAATATGGTCGCTTTCAACGGAAATCCCGCGCAGTTCCCGCAGGCCCGACACATCAACAATCGCGTCGCGGACGACTCGATCACCCATTGCCGGATAGAAATCTGTGCCTCCCGACAGAATTCGTGCTTCTCCGGCTGCGAGCCAGGCAACAGCTTCATCCAGCGTTTTAGGTTTTATGTAAGACGCCTGGCTGAGCAAAGATGTCATCCCCGGAGTGAGGTTTCCTGGCCCGTTCGAGTGCAGGATGTTCGCTAGTTGTATAGCAGTCTATCCCATTTGTACAGCGTTTACGCCAACCCACACTCGTCCCAAAAACTTGCAGTCCGACCCTCTGGAGGCATCTTCGCCGACAATAATTTGCTGCAATATTTGCTTTGCCCACTCACTTTTGTTGTGTCATCCTCATGATCGTACGAATCGCGTCCGGACGAATCAATCGCAGGCCAGGAGATTATCCGTGCCATCAAAGAATTTGGTCTGGGTCATCATCGTTTTTTCTACGGTCGCGCTCTGGGCCGTCGACGGCATCACCCCTCTTAATGTCAAAGAGGGCCTTTGGGAAATGACCGTGACCCATTCCATGACTGGAATGCCAGCCCCGCCCAACATACCTCCGGATGCGCTCGCCAAGCTCCCTCCCGATCAGCGTGCCCGGATCGAAGCCATGATGAACGGATCATCCACCACCGACGTCCATAAGGAATGCGTGACCAAGGAGAAACTCGATCAGCATTCCGCTTTTAGCGCGAATCGCGGAAGTTGCACCCGTACCGTCGTGACTTCGACCGGCAGCAAAATGGAAGTGAAATTCCACTGCGAAGACAAGCAAACGATCTCTGACGGAACCCTGTTGGTACAGGCGATCGCTTCGGATAACGTCAAAGCCACTATGCATTCCGTCACCAACGCCAACGGTCACACCATGAACATGGACTTCGTCATCACCTCGAAATACCTCGGCCCTGCCTGCGGAGACGTGAAATAGGCGCGGTCCGATGCCTGAGTTGCGGAGTCAGCCTCGCAGGAGCCCATTGACGACTCTTTTCACAAAATCGCGGTCGCTGGCTTTGGTCGTTTTGCTCCCGCTGGTGTTCTGTATTCCATCCCTCTGCCAATCTCAGCCTGCTTCAATCAATCCAGCAAAGACCGCTCAGATGGAAGACTCCATTTCCCGCTTCATGGCTGCAAACAGTATTCCAGGTGTTTCCGTCGCCGTTGTCGAGAACGGAGTAGAAGAATGGTCCACAGGGTTCGGCAGCGCCGACCTCGAAAACTTTGTTCCGGCCACGGCGCACACACTCTACCGTCTGGCGTCGATCTCAAAGTCGCTCACCGCAACTGGCGCGATGCTGCTCTGGCAGCAAGGCAAGCTCGACTTGGATCTCCCGATTCAAAAGTACTGTCCTGCATTTCCACAAAAAGATACGCCCATTACCACCCGCGAACTTCTCGGTCATCTCGGCGGAATTCGGCACTACAAAGACGGTTCACCCGACGATTTCGAATCCGGCAACACGAAACACTTTTCCAATCCGATCCAGGGTGGAATCGATTTCTTCAAGAACGACCCGCTCGTGGCTAAGCCTGGCACGGAGTTTCACTATTCCACGCAGGGCTTCACGTTAGTAGGCTGTGCCATCGAAGGCGCTTCCGGAGAGGATTACGTCGATTACATTCGGCAGAATGTGTTGGCGCCCGCCGGCATGACTCACACCGTTGCCGATAATCGCATCTCGATCGTCCCGTTCCGCGCCCGCTTCTACAGCAAAGACGCCTCAGGTGCCATAACCAACGCCGAGTTCCTCGACTCCAGTTACAAGATCCCAGGCGGCGGGTGGCTCTCCTCCGCCGATGACATGGCGCAATTCGAAATCGCGATGTTGAACGATCGCGTCCTCGCTCGCTCCACCCGTGATTTAATGTGGACTCCTCTCAAACCCACTGACGGAAAACCCGACGATTATGCTCTCGGTTGGTCAACCTCGAAAACACTCGGAGTCTTTGAAGTTGGACATGACGGCGGCCAGCCTGGAACTAGCACGGCCCTCATGATCATTCCCGAGCAGCGAGCCGGAGTGGTTGTTTTAATGAACCTGGATGGCGGTAATGCTCACGACCTCGCCACTCAACTAATGAAAATTATCCTCTCCGGTGTCCCGCCCAGTCGTAAGTAGCAAACGCCCGCCAGTAAAATTGCGGCGTTACAGAGTGGAGTTACAAACAGCCAGCGACTAAAGCTGCGCAACGCTCTACGAAGGCGACCTCTTCCTTGGTCCATGTATCTTTGAAGAAGCTGTTGATATCGAATTCCGCCGCCACCACACCGCCTGCAAAAATCGGTACGATAATTTCCGATTTCGTTTCTTCTACGCCCATCAAGTACCGTGGATCTTTGCTGACGTCGTTCACTGCGACCGTTTTGCCCAGGCTGGCGGCAGCTCCGCAAAGGCCACGGTTCAACGAAATCCGCACATGCGGAGTCGTAAGCCCCGAATGCGGCCCCAGCAAAAGATAGTTCCGGTCCGTCGGATCTACCAGATAAAATCCCACCCAGTTGTACCGGACGAGGTCCATATGCATACGGTCGGAAATCTGCTGCATCAATTCATGGGCTCTTGTTCCGCTCGCAGCGACACTTTCGAATTCGGACAGTAGTTCCTGGTGGCTTTTCATTTTTCTCCGAGGGTCAAAGATTCCGAACTCAAAATCATAACGTTCTTGGGAATTAACGCAACAAAAAAGCCCCGCCGAAGCGGGGCTCGAGTTCGGTGCACGTTCCGGAGAAAGTCTTGCGATATTTCTAACTAGTTCGGCATCACGACCGAGTCAATTACATGAATAACGCCGTTCGATTGAAATACGTTTGCGATAGTGACCATCGCCGTGCCGCCCTTTTCGTCTTTCAATTCGATGTGCTTCCCATCATGCAGCATGACGAAAAGCTTTCCGCCTTCTACCGTCGTCAGTTGCGCCGTACCTTTTCCTTCTTTAATCTTCTTCATCAGGTCCTGCGCAGACAGGCGGCCCGCCACTACGTGGTAAGTCAGAATCTTCACGAGCGTCGCCTTGTTTTCCGGCTTCAACAAGGTATCGACCGTGCCCGCCGGCAGTTTGTTGAATGCTTCGTTAGTCGGTGCAAACACCGTAAACGGACCCGTTCCCTCCAGCGTATCGACCAAACCCGCCGCTTTTACCGCCGCCACGAGCGTGGTGTGATCCGCGGAATTCACCGCGTTTTCAATAATATTCTTCGTCGGATACATCTGTTGGCCGCCAACCATCGGGTCATTCATTCCCGCCGCTGCCGCCATCACTGCCAGTCCCATCAGAACCATACCAATCAACACTTTGTGCTTCATGACCGCAAATTCCTTTCAGATGAAGTGTGCTTTCGAACTAGGTACGGTCCGCGCGAGAATTTGGATTGCGCTAAATCACTTCGAGCAATTACAGGTGACAATAAAAAACGCGCAGCCTGTAGGCTGCGCGCATTTAACAGTTTATCTTCCAGCGATCTAGCGGCCAGCAGCCATCGCCATGCTTTGTGGCTGTGCCTGTCCCGTCCGGTCGACGTAGGCCTTATACGATTGATACACAGCGAATAGTACCGCCATCAGAGAAGCCAGCGCGGCTATCCCGCTGATCGTGGTAAAGGCCGTAACGATCGCGGTCAATCCCGCTCCAATCACGTAGTTCGGGAAGGACCACAGGAACACCTTGTGCCATAAGGCAAAAGGATTCCCACCTTCGGTTAGGCCGATGATGCTTGCCACCGGCGCCGTATTGGCCAGGAAGTACGTCGCCGAAGCGAGCAGTAAAGACATCGTGTGCGCTGAGGCCCGGTACGTGAATATCTGGCTGTGGTAAACCAGGTAAGCAAGTCCCGCTGCATTCAGCAGTGTGCATGCGTTGAATAAGAATTGGACCGGTTTGGTTTTATTCCCGCCGGACGTGTAGGACTGCGCGATCGCCGCCGTGATTGCTACCAGCAGGCTACCGAACATTCCCAGTTGCGTGACTCCCAGAAGGATGACGGGCAAATTTCCCGACATCGAACTCGTCATCCCAGGCAGCTTCACTTTAAACCGCGAACTGAGCGCGGCTGCCGCGGACAGGAGCACCAACTGTGGCCAGGCTTGCGATTGCCATCTGAGGACGCCAAACGACAGGGCGCACAGACTCGCAACGGCCACCATTCCGATCATGACTTTGGCTTTGATTGGCAATGTGTTTGTCATGGCTGTCTCCGAGTATGGTTGCAATCGGTGTTTAGTTGTCCCCCGGGTCGCCATCGCTAAGTGCTGCTGGCAAACTCGCGACCGAAGACGTTGCACCCCACACTACGCTGTAGCCAGACATGGAAGTTGCACCCCAAACGACGCTGGTGGCTCCCCACACTACCGAGTCACTCGTGATCCCGTTCGAACCCCACACCACCGAATTGCCCCAAACCACTGAGGTTGCTCCCCAAACCACGCTGCTCCCCGAGAAGCCGGAAGCAACGGTGTTCGAGATCACGACATTTCCATTCGAATTGAAGCTCACGGTCGGAGATAGAGCGACTCCGGTCGCGAGGTCCGTATTGCCCAGCGCGGCATCAATATCCAGATACCCCGCTCCATACGTGAAAAGATCGTATTCGTTGTTGTACAGATTTCCGTGGCAGTCGTGCGAGTAGGTGTATTGCCCGATGCCTTTCCACGCAGTCTTCATCAAGCGCGCTTTCACTTGATCGGGCGTTAACGCGGAGTTCTGTTGCAGCATCAGCGCGACCGCGCCGCTTACGATCGGCGTCGCCATGCTGGTGCCGCTTAATACGTAGTACTTCGCAGCGTTGCCGTTCGTCGGCGCAACTTCATATTGTGGATAGGTTGTGTCCAGCGTGCTCCCCTTCGCTATAAGGGAGACTTGCGCATTGCCGGGCGCGACCAGGTCCGGTTTCACGATGTGATCCAGCGTGGTCGGACCCTTCGAGCTGTAGCTGGCAATCTTGTCGTCAACCCGCGTTGCCGTATCCTCGGTCATCGTCGCTCCCACCGTGATCACGGCAGGATCGTTGGCCGGAACTCCGACAGTGCCGAAGCCGTTGGTAGGGGCAAAACGACCGTTGTTGCCCGCGGCACACACCACTACGATCCCAGCCTTCCACGCCGCTTCCACTGCCTGGTCCACTGGATCCAGCGTGTAGCTTTCGAACACCGGACGCCCGAGTGACATGTTAATCACGCGGATGTTGTACGTACTTTGCAGCGTGATCGCTTGCTGAATGGCGGCGATCACCTGGCTGTCGGTGCCCGAACCATTCTGATCGAGCACTCGCAGGTTGATGATGTTGACGTTAGGAGCTACGCCCGCATAAGTCGCGGCATAGCCGTTGCCGCTGCCAGAACTCGAGCCGTTGCCACCGATCAAACCGGCCACGTGTGTTCCGTGTCCGAACTTGTCGGAGGTTGTGCTGTCGCCAGCCACAAAGCTCTGGTTGTACACCACCCGGTTTTTGCTGCCGCTGCCCAGGTCTGCGTGAGCGGCAATGCCACTATCGATCACAGCCACGCCGACGCCGGTTCCATCGAATCCATATTGCGACGCCGCGATATCCGCCTGCACGGCTGTCGCGAACTCTTCGGTTACGGGATTCGACGCCATTGTCTGATGACGATCCGGCGTGATATAGGCCACGTTCGGATCATTCGCCAGTTCCGCCAGCATGCTGACCGGCACGCGCATCGTCACCGCTCGAATCGATTGGAATTTCGACCCGATGAATGCGCCACGGTTCTGCATTCCCTTGAAGTGTGCGCTCGTCGGCATCGCGTGATGTTGCACGATCACCGTGACCATCCCACCTGCGCCCACATGATCTTGAATGTCGCTTGAGAGCTTATTGGTCGTACGTGTGTCGCCATCCAGAATTGGCCTGGCACCACCGTAGGATGGGACTGCGCAAAGAGCCAGCAGTGCCAATCCGAGAGCTCGGCCCCATCCGGCGCCAAGCGCCAGGGGACTGATCGGACTGTCTTTCAGTCCGTTGAGGTTGTTTCTTTCTTTTTTCTTCATAAGTTGTCTGGTCCGTGGCATGTCGAAGTCGCGCTCCGTGCGCTCTCCTTGCCTGGACTAGAAAGGGCAATCGTGGTGCCAGTCTCGTTCAAGCTAACCTCCTTATATGCAGAGACGTACAGCGAATGGCGGAAGCTGCGACGTTGCGACAACTTGGCCCATTGGACCCGGCCGCTCGGTCGATTACGGCCTTAAGTGATTGCAAACAAAGCTCGGGCGGGCCAGTCAATCGAATTGGGACAAGTTGGCGCGATTGCCCGTCTGCAAGGTCGCGAAAAAACCGGGAAAAGGCTCAGCAAAGGAAGGTTCTGGGGCACACGCGCGGGACCGAATGAACAGGCAAGAATTCCAATGAGAATCGGGATTTCACGCAGCGGACGACAACTTCATGCACTCGCCCGCCCGCCCTTCGCGACGAAAACCGGGCGTAAAGGCGCGCTCAGTCCCGCCATCACACGCTCAAACTGCCCCAAGTCGAGCGATTGCGGACCGTCCGAAAGTGCTCGCTCCGGACAAGGATGCACCTCGACAATAATGGCATCTGCTCCCACCGCGACCGCCGCCCGCGAAACCGCCCCAATCAAGCTCTGCTTGCCCGTCCCATGGGATGGGTCTGCCGCCACCGGCAAATGAGAGAGTTCTTTTGCGAGTGCCACAGCGGCCAAGTCAAAAGTATTGCGCATCCCCGTTTCGAACGTTTTGATTCCCCGTTCGCACAGTGCGACTTGGGCGTTTCCACCGGAAAGCAGATACTCCGCCGCCAGCAACCACTCTTTCACCGATGCCGACGGACCCCGCTTGAGAAGGATCGGCTTCTGAATCTTTGCCAGTCGCCGCAACAGCGCGAAATTCTGCATATTGCGCGCGCCAACCTGCAGCATATCCGCGTACTCGCAAATCAGATCCACATCTTCCGTGCTCATGACCTCGGTGACCACCGGAAGCCCCGTGAGTTCCCGCGCTTCGCGCAAAATCTTCAGCGCCTCAATCCCCAGTCCTTGGAACTCATAGGGCGAGGTGCGCGGCTTGTACGCCCCTCCTCGCAACATCGTGGCGCCCGCCTGTTTCACTCCGTGCGCCGTTTCCAGTAACTGCTCGCGCGACTCAACTGAGCAAGGTCCGGCGATCACCACCACTTCCGGACCGCCGATCTTCACTCCACCCACATCGACAATCGATGCCTCCGGGCGCGTCTGGCGGCTCACCAGTTTGAATGGCTGGGCAATGGCCACCACGTTGTCGACTCCCGGCGCCACGGAAAGCGCCTCGATTTCGTGACGGCGCCCCGCGCTCCCGACTGCCGCCACGATCGTTCGCTCCGTGCCCCGCGTGACGTGGGGATTAAATCCAGCCTCCCGAATCCGCTGGATGATGTGCTCAATCTGTTGTTCCGTCGCGTTGTCCGACATGTTCACGATCATGGCGATGACCTCTCCTGGTCGAAATATAGTTACAAGAAATTAGCTGCCAAAAAAATAGGCCGCGATTTCTCTCGCGGCCTAGGTCGGTTCTTTGAGCTTCTTTCTTACCTCGGTATTCGGCTCCAATCCGGTACCTGCGCCGCTGGCGTAAACCAGTAACGTCTAAACTCACGAAAGTTTCTAAATCGCGTCATCGAAGATCCGCAGTCCGAATTGCCCTAAACCGATTTTTACTGAACGTTGCTGGCTACAGATGAGAATACGTTATTGGCGCTACCACCGATCAGGCGCACTGTGCCAATCACCAACACCAGAATAACAGCGAGCATCACCGCATATTCCGCAATGTCTTGCCCGTCTTCACTGCTGTATATATAACGGAAAAACTCAACCATTTAGATCCTCCGGCCCCGGAGCAGATCAATCAGGGCTCAAACTTGTGTAGGTATAATGCCGACTCAGGGGGCGAATGTCAATCAAGCGTTCCCGCTTCGCCGCTCCGCCAGGTTGGGCGCCAAAACGCCCGGAATCTAGCTTCAGACAAGCGTTCCCGTTTGGCGCCAAAATATTTTGCCTGCGAATCCGCGACAGGCGCCTGACCACGGCTGTCGACAATTCACGGCTTGCTGAGAGCTCGAAGAATCGCGGATGGGAACGCAAAAGTTAACGCTTCAACACCAAAGTAAGTGAAGACGGGCTAACCACTGTTGGGTCGCTTACAAGTTGTCGAGCCGATTGTGTCGCGAAATCCAGAACGCGCCCGGGCAGCACTCCCAGATAAAGCGTAAGAAGAATGCAAACCGTAATGGCAATCGCAGTCGCAGCGGGCACGCGCGTAACTGGGACCTCGCCCCGTCCTTCCCGCATATACATCATCACGATGATGCGAAGGTAATAGTACGCCGCAATCGCGCTGTTCAGCACCAGGATGATCGACAGACCCACGAGGCCGGACTTAAGCGCCGCGCTCAACACGTAGAACTTGGCGAAGAATCCGCCGGTGATCGGAATACCAATCAAAGACATTAGGAAAAACGTCAGCGTCGCCGCCAATACCGGAGAACGCCGGCCCAAGCCGGCATAATCTTCCAGCGAAACGTACTTTTCCCCCGCATTCGCGAAATGGCTTACCACGGCAAATGCACCCACATTCATCGCGGCATACGCCGCAGTATAAAACATTGCCGCCGACGTCCCCAATTCCGGTTGCGCCGCGAAGGCGACCAGCAAATATCCGGCATGGGCAATCGACGAATATGCCAGCAGGCGTTTGACGTTGTCTTGGACTAGCGCTCCCAAATTCCCCAAAGTCATAGAGAGAGCGGCCGAGACCCAGATCAGCCAGAAGCGCCCCGGCGCGTTCGCTTCGAACATCACTCGCAGCAAAACTGCGAATGCGGCCGCCTTTGGTCCAGTGGACATCAGTCCGACGACCGGCGCCGGAGCTCCTTCGTAGACGTCAGGCGTCCACACGTGAAAAGGTGCTGACGCCACTTTGAATCCCAAACCCACAAACATCAGAGCCGTCGCGACATACGCGAGCATCGGCACATTTCCCGAACGCAGCACCAGGCTGATCGCATCCACATTCGTCGATCCCGTCGCGCCAAACATCATCGCCACGCCGTAAAGAAAGAACGCCGTAGCAAACGATCCCAACAGGAAGTATTTGAGCGACGATTCGCTGCTCGCCGCGTCCCGCCTCCGGAAACCCGCCAATACATAAGTCGAGATCGACGAAATCTCCAGCGCGATAAAAATCAGTACCAGCTCGATGGCAGACGACATCAAGCACATGCCCACCGTACCGAACAGAATCAGCGCGTAATATTCCCCGGCCCGTATCCGTTGCACCTGCAAATATTCGAACGAGCTGAGAATGGCGACCGCCGCAATCGCAATCACCAGAAAATGAAAGAAGACGCTGAACGCCTCCACCCGCACCATGTTCCAGAACGCGGTTCCAGGATACTGCGCCATCCACGCCGTGGATGCCAACGCCGCAAGCGCTCCGACCAACGCGATGGAGCCCAGCGACTGATGGCTTTTGTCCGGATCAAGCAGCGGATCGACAACCATGATCAGCATGCCAAACACCGATAGAACAATCTCCGGCAAGATGCGCATGTAGTCTGCACCCTGCGGTAGCGACGTGGGCATTCCAGCCTGTATCTGCGCCAGCAGGGCAGGGAACGCATGCGAGACGCCAGTCAACCAGATCACTGGCCCACCACCTTGCTCGCCAATTGCGTGAGGCCCAGAGCTGCCTGCACCGCTGGATCGATCGCGCTTAGCCAGATCAACGGCGCAACTCCCATGACCAGCGCCGCAATCGCGATCGGCGACAGCGCTACTTTTTCGCGCATATTCAGATCGGGCAGGGTCAGATTAACGTCGTGCGTCACCTTCCCAAAGAACACGCGCTGGTACATCCACAGCAGGTATCCGGCGCTCCAGATCACTCCCGTCGCAGCCAAAATTCCGTAAATCGGTTTCGCCTGGAATGCGCCACTCAGCACCAAAAACTCACCAATGAACCCACTCATCAGCGGCAGTCCCACCGAAGCCAGCACCGTAACCAGAAAGAAAGTAGCGTACTTCGGCATCGTCGTGGCGAGCCCGCCAAACTCTGAGATTTCGTAGGTATGCCGCCGTTCATACAGAATGCCCGCTAGCATAAAGAGACCGCCGGTGGCGACTCCGTGCGCCAGCATCACAAACACCGCCCCATTCAGCCCCGCCGTCGTGAAGCTGAAGATTCCGAGCACGACGAATCCAAGATGGCTGACCGAGGAATACGCGATCAGCTTCTTCATATTAGGCTGCACCAGCGAAACCAGCGCACCGTAAATAATTCCGATCAGCGCCAGCACCATGATCCACGGCGCATTGCGCCGCGCTTGCTCGGGGAAGAGACCGACGTTGAATCGAATCAATCCATAAGTCCCCATCTTCAACAGCACACCGGCCAACAACACCGATCCCGCCGTCGGAGCCTCCACGTGCGCATCGGGCAACCACGTGTGCAGAGGGAAGATTGGAACCTTGACCGCAAAAGCCACGAAGAAACCAAGGAAAAGCCAGAACGACGCCGCTTCAAACCCCGGCACGGCTCCGTTGTGAATCGCGCTCTGAATGATCGCAAAATCGAAGCTGCCCGTCTTCGCATACAGCCAAATAATGGCCGCCAGCATAAACATCGACCCGATCATCGTGAACAGGAAAAACTTCACCGCCGCGTAGACCTTCCGTCCGTGCCCATACATCCCGATCAACAGCGCCATCGGGATCAGCGTCGCTTCATAAAAGAAGTAGAACAGGAACAGGTCGAGCGAAGTGAACACACCGATCAAAGCCGTTTCCAGAATCAGCAGCAGGATAAAAAATTCCTTCACTCGCTCGTGAATCGAAGTCCAGGAAATCAACACGCATAGCGGCGTGAGGAATGTCGTCAGCACCACGAGCCAGACTGAGATTCCGTCAATCCCCATGTGGTAGTGAATATTCGGAGTGGTGATCCAGACTTTATCGATCTCGAACTTGAAAGTGCCGAGCTCCCGATGCATATGAACCGGCAAATGCAGCGACGCCACAAACGCGAGTATCGACACCACCAGCGCAAATAACTTGATATCGCGATCCCGCCGCGGAATCAGCAGAATCAGCAAACCGCCCGCCGCCGGAATAAAAGTCACCAACGTCAGAATGATGGGACTGAGGCTCTCCATATCTATCGCACTCCCATCCACACCATGTAGGCGATTACAACCGCTCCTCCGGCAGCCACCCAACCGGCGTAGGACCTCAGGTTCCCCGACTGCATGTGCCGCGCGGAATCCGAGACTTCGCGTGCCGCATGGGCCGATTCGTTCACTGCCGCATCAATCACTCCCTGGTCGACGCCATGCCAGAGAATCGTCGTCGATCCGTCGATCAGCGGCTTGACGAAAAGAGCGGCATAAATCTCGTCCACATAATACTTATGAACCACTGTCTGATACAGCCCGCCCAAACTCGCCGCAATGCGCGCCGGAAGTTGCGGCCTGCGGAAATACAAACTCCAGGCAAGAAAAAGTCCAAGAATCGCCGCGCCCACTGAAATCAACATGAGCAGCGTTTCGGTCCCGCTCCCGGCCGTCTCTCCAGCAGTCTCGTGCGCCAATTCCGCAGTCGCTCCGCTCTGAAACACCGGAGCAAGAAAGTGTTCGAAGCGCCCGCCAATCCCCACCCATCCGCCAACAAAAGACAGGATCGCAAGTATGATCAGAGGCCCTAGCATCACCCACGGACTTTCATGCGGCTCGCCATGCCCGTGACCATGATCATCTTTATCGTGCGTAGGATGCGCGCTCGCTGCACCATGCGTCTCGTCGTGAGCAGCGGCCGCCCCGCGATAGTCCCCAAAAAACGTCAGAAACCACAGCCGGAACATATAAAAGGAAGTGATAAAAGCGGTCGTCACTCCCAACAACCAGTAAACCCAACTCCCGTACGGGCTCGAGTATGCCTTCCACAGAATCTCGTCCTTTGAAAAGAAGCCGGCGAGGGGAGGGAAGCCCGCGATCGCGAAAGTGGCAACCGTCATAGTCAGGAAGGTCCACGGCATATAGACCCGCAGCCCGCCCATCTTCCGCATATCCTGCTCCCCACCCACGCCGTGAATCACAGATCCAGCCGCAAGAAAGAGCAGTCCTTTAAAGAACGCATGCGTCATCAGGTGGAAGACGCCTGCCGAAAACGCTCCCACTCCGCAGGCCATAAACATGTACCCAAGCTGCGACACGGTGGAGTAGGCCAAAACCTTCTTAATGTCGGTCTGGGCGATACCGATGGTAGCGGCAAATAAAGCGGTAAGCGTCCCTATAATCGCGACCACCATCAGCGCCATCGGCGCCCGTTCAAAGATCATGTGCGAGCGCGCCACCATATAAACGCCCGCCGTCACCATCGTCGCCGCATGGATTAAAGCCGAAACCGGTGTCGGGCCTTCCATTGCGTCCGGCAGCCATACATAAAGAGGAATCTGAGCCGACTTGCCCGCTGCTCCGACCATTAATAGAAGTCCGATCGCGGTCAGTAATCCGGCGCCCGCCGTCTCCACGGAATGCGTTTGCACCGCGGCAAAAACTGTCGTGAAGTCGAGCGAATTGAAATTCTGGATCATCAGGAAGAGCGCAATCAAGAATCCGAAATCGCCGATTCGATTGACGATGAACGCTTTCTTGCCAGCCGCCGCTGCCGAGTCTTTCGTAAACCAGAAACCGATCAGAAGATAGGACGCGAGCCCCACGCCCTCCCACCCAATGAACATGACGAGATAATTCTTTGCCAACACCAGCGTCAGCATGAAGAACATGAACAGGTTCAGGTAGCTCATGAACCGGTAAAAACTCTCGTCCTCCCACATATATCCGACGGAATAGATATGAATCAGGAAGCCAACGCCAGTTACCACGAGCAGCATCACCAGCGAAAGTTGATCGAGATAAAAATCGAAATCAACGCTAAACGTGCCAGAGCGTAGCCAGTGGGCAAGAGAGTAGGAATAGGGCGCTGAAGCCGACGAGAAATTCGCCGCCACGAACAAAGCCATGCAGAATGCCGCGCCGCAGAACACCAGCGCAACCGTCGTCACGGCTTGTTTCGACGAGCGCCGCCCCAAAAAGCCATTGATCGCCGCCCCGGCCAGTGGGAGTAGCGGAATCGTGCACAGTAACGGACTAAGAGTCTGCGGCGTCATAGCTTCAGCAAGTTCACCTGATCGACATTCAGAGTTTCGCGCGTGCGGTAAACCGCGATGATGATCGCCAGCCCTACGGCAGCCTCAGCCGCCGCTACGACCATTACAAAGAAGACGAAGACCTGTCCGCTCAGCGCGTGCCAGTGTGCCGCAAACGCAACGAACGAAAGGTTCACCCCATTCAGCATCAACTCAATCGACATGAAAATCGTAATGATGTTGCGCTTGATCAGGAACCCCAGCACCCCGCATGCAAACAATATCCCGCTCAGCACCAGGTAGTAAGAAAGAGGAATCACGATCGACCCTTTCCCACGGCGACGAGTTTCCGTTCTTCCTGCGTCGCCGGAACCCCCGGATGTGGCCGGGCAATCGCCTCCGGCCGGCTTGCCAGCACCACCGCTCCCATGATGGCAATCAAGATCAGCACTGACGTGACTTCAAACGGAAGCAGGAACTCGTGGAACAACAGTCGCGCAATTGCCTTAGGATCGCCCGGCAGCGCCCCAATCGCGACATTGCCCATATCGGACCGATGGATCAACGTCCAGGCGACCAGCACGCCACCGATTACCACCCCCGGCACTCCCAACAACGTCGCGACGCGACTCCCCTTGGTGCGCTCTTCCTTACCCGCGTTCAGCAACATGATCGTGATCAGGAACAACACCATGATCGCGCCCGCGTAGACGATCACCTGTACGGCAGCCACGAACTCCGCGCCCAGCAGCAGATACTCCGCCGCCAGCGAAGCCATCACTACGATCAGCGACAGCGAGCTGTTAATAGGATGACTCTGCACCAGCAGGTTCACCGCCCCCGCCACGCAGATCGCTCCGAAAAATAAAAACAAGGCTAAAGTAAGCATTTTGCGAGTTCTCAGTTCTCAATCGTCGGATCGCAGCCACCCAGCGCAATTCTGGGAACTGACCACCCGACCACCGACAACTGGTCTTAAGCTCTCCAAGCCACCACTAACGCCGTATATACAATATTGGCCAACGCCAGAGGCAGCAGAATCTTCCATCCAAATGCCATGAGCTGGTCGTAGCGGAAGCGTGGCAATGTCCAACGCACCCAGACGTACAGAAACATGAAAAAGAAAACCTTCAGGCAAAACCACACAACCGGCATGATGGCCTGCAAAATCGGCGAAGCGAAAATCAGCGGACCGTGCCAGCCGCCAAGAAACAGCAACGTCGCGATGCACGCAACCGTGACCATGTTCGCGTATTCCGCCATGAAAAACATGGCGAACTTCATCGCGCTGTATTCCGTGTGGTATCCGGCGACCAGTTCCGATTCCGCTTCCGGCAGATCGAAAGGTGTACGGTTCGTTTCCGCATAGGCCGAGATCAGGTAAATGAAGAACGCCAGCGTCTGCCCGTGAAAGATATTCCACCGCGGAATGAAATGCCAGAACACGCCGCCCTGCGCATCGACAATATCGCGCAGGCTCAGACTGCCCGCCATGATCAAAACTCCGACCAGCGACAGGCCGAGCGAAACTTCGTAACTGATCATCTGGGCCGAAGCCCGCAGTCCGCCGAGCAGCGCGTACTTGCTGTTCGACGACCAGCCCGCCAGCGCGACTCCATACACGCCCATCGAGGTTATGCCGAGAACGATCAGCAGCCCGATGTTCACATCCGTAATTTGCAGGTACGTGCCCCACGACCCAAAGTTGGGAGAATGTCCAACTTGGATCGGCCCCACGTTCACCCAGTTTCCAAACGGAATCACCGAAATCGACGTGATGGCAAACACCACCGCAATGATCGGAGCCGCAATATACAGCGGCTTATAAACATGCGGCTGCGTCAAATCTTCCTTGAAAATGAACTTGACACCATCGGCCATCGGCTGCAGCAGTCCGAACGGCCCCACCTTCGTGGGTCCCCAACGATTCTGGATGTGCGCTGAAACTTTGCGCTCCAGCCAAACGCTATAGGCCACCGCCGTCAGCAGGATGCCGATGATGGCCGCCGACTTGATGATCGAGATGATGATGAAAGTAGTTATGCTCAACGTTTGTCCGTGCTGTGTTTGTGTGGACGCGGGCATTTTTGCCCGCGAGCCTTTAACCCTGTCCTTGGTTCTGGTTCTGTACCTGGTGCGTGTGAGTGGCTAGTCCGCCGCAACTTCAGGCACAGCGGACTTGTTTTCGTAAACTGAATTCAACGTCTTCGAATAGCGTCCCAACGTCCCCGAGCTGAATAAATCATCGTGGGCCGGAGCGACAAGATCCGCATCCTGCATCACGCTCGCTCCGCTATCCGCAATCTCCAGGTGCTGATCGTTGCCCGCCAGCAGGTTGACTCGCGAGACGTCATAGCCTCGAACCACCCGCTGCACTTCATCCAGAATTGCCATCGGATCAAACGGAGTCATCTTCGGTTCCAGATTGTGCGCCTCAAGCCACACGGCATGACGGTCCGCTTCGCCCGATTGCGCGCCCCGTGTCTGCCCCATATCCGAGTGTGTGCCCCCGCCGAATGGTACAAGTGCGTGAACATCGAAACCCATCGCGTCCGCGATCCGCACGATCATCTCGAAATCCGGCTTAACGTCAGCGACCTCGCCCGCCTTCTTCACCAGTTGCAGATCCCCGCACGTGTTGGTAAACGTTCCTGTCTTTTCGTATGCGTTCGCCGCCGGCAGAACGACATCGGCGATGTTGGCAGTTTCAGTCAGGAACATATCCTGCACCACCACAAAACTCTTCGATAACGTAAACGGATCGATCTCCAACCGCCCCACCGGATTCGATCCCACCACGTACAGCGCCTTCAATCCGCCATTCTTTGCCGCTTCCAACATCTCCGGCAGGCTCAGACCCTTTTCCGTCGGCAGGCTGCCCCACTCCTCGCGAAAGGTTGCGGTGTCAGCCAGCGGTTCGTAGCCCGGCAACAGATCGGGATAGAGTCCCATTTCACTGGCGCCGCGAGAATTTGCGTAGTCCCCGAGGCAGATCAACTTCGCGTCGGTCAACGTCCCGGCGAAACTCGCGAGCTGCTCCACAGCACGTCCGCGGATCTCCGACCCGAAAACGATCACCAGATTCTGTTCGCCCCTGATCGTTTCCCGCAACGCGGTCCAGGCTTCGCGGGTCGTGCTCTCGCTGACCAGCGCATCCAGCAGGGAATCGTTGCCCGCCAGAAAGCCAACCGCATGGGCTTCCGCATCCTGTGGAAGCAGTCCGAATCCCGCCGCCTGTCTCGACAATTTGATGGGAAGCGAATTAATAATGTAGAGCTTCGCCTGCCGCAAACGCACGTTAGTTCGGATCTGCCACGCCAGCAGCGGATGCTGGTTGGTGGGATCATTGCCGATCAGGAGAATGGCCGGAGCCGTCAGTACGTCGCGCATCGAGGCCGTTTTTCCCGGTTTGCCGTGCAGTGCCGAGGCCAATGCGGGATAGTCCGCTGTTCGATGATGATCGACGTTGTTTGTCTTCAGCACCACTCGCGCAAATTTCGACAGCAGGTAATTTTCTTCGTTCGTCGTGCGGTTCGATCCGATCACGCCGATCGCACTGCCGCCATCCCGATCGCGAACTTCGCGAAACTTCTTGCCGATAACCTCAAACGCCTCTTCCCATGTAGCGGGCGTGAGTTTTCCGTTTTTTCGAATTAAAGGCTGCGTCAGCCGCTCTTTGTGATGAGCAAAATCGAAGGCATAGCGTCCCTTCACGCAGAGGAAGTCGCCATTGATTCCGCTCTTGTCACGATTGTCGCCGCGCACGATTTCCATGCCCGTGTCTGAGCGCCGCACGCCGAGCGTCGTCTTGCACCCGTCTCCACAGTGGGTGCAGATCGTCCCCACGTGATTCATTTCCCACGGACGCGTCTTATATCGATAAGCACCCGAGGTCAGTGCGCCCACCGGACAAATGTCGATGCACATCCCACACTCTTCGCAATCCAGATGATCGTCCTGATTCGGCGCGATGATCGAACTGACGCCGCGATTCTGCACGCCCAGCGCCCAAACATCCATCCCCTCGCCGCACACCCGCACGCAGCGGTAGCACAGAATACAGCGCGGGCGGTCAAAGAAGACGACCGGAGACCATTGCTGTTCTTCTTTGTGATTCTTCGCCTCCATGAATTTCGATTCCGAGGCGCCGTACGAGAACGTCATGTCCTGCAGTTCACACTCGCCACCCGCATCGCACACCGGGCAATCCAGCGGATGGTTCCCCAGCAACAACTCGACCATCGCCTTCCGCGCCTGCCGGACTTCGTCGCTGTCCGTAGCCACGATCATGCCCTCGGTGATGACCGTCGTACACGCCGTCTGCAACTTCGGCATCTTCTCGATTTTCACCACGCACATGCGGCAAGCGCCCTGCAAAGAGAGCCCCGGGTAGTAGCAAAAAGAGGGAACTTCAATGCCCGCGCTCTTGCACGCCTCGATCAGCAGCGTCCCCGCGGGAGCCGTGACCTTCTTGCCATCGACGATTAGATTTACGTCAGCCATGAATTTGTAATTGATAATTTGTAATTGCCGATCTAAAACCCAACGCAATTACAAATTACAAATCGCAAATTACAAATCTTCTTACACCAATACCGCTTCTCTCGCTCCCGCCTTCTCAAACGGACACGGCTTGCCATCCAAATGATCTTCAAACTCTTTTCTGAACTTCTTCACGAACGCCATGGTGGGCATCGCCGCCGCGTCTCCCAGCGGACAGAACGTTTTGCCCAACATGTTTTCTGAGAGGTAATAAATATTATCGATGTCCTTCTTGACTCCGGCTCCCGCATGGAAGCGCGTCAAAGTCTTTTCCAGCCAGTCCGTTCCTTCACGGCACGGTATGCACCATCCGCAACTTTCATGCCGGTAGAACTTCATCGTGCGCAGAGCGAACTTCACGATGCAAGCCGTGTCGTCGAGCACCACCACACCACCGGAGCCAAGCATCGATCCTGCCTTCGCCACCGAGTCGAAATCCATCGCAACATCGATCTCTTCCGGCAACAGCACCGGCGTCGACGATCCCCCCGGCACCACCGCCTTCAAACTCCGTCCGTTCGGAATGCCGCCACCAACCTCGTAAATCATCTTCTTAAGGTTGTAGCCCATCGGAAGTTCGTAAACGCCCGGCTTGTTCAGATTTCCCGCCAAACAGAATAACCGCGTGCCGCCGTTTTTCGGAGTGCCGAGTTTGGCGTACCAATCCGCGCCGCCCAAAATGATCGCAGGAACAGCCGCCAGCGTCTCCGCATTATTAATGACCGTCGGCCCGCCCCACAATCCCACCACGGCAGGGAAGGGAGGACGAATGCGCGGAATGCCGCGCTTCCCCTCGAGCGACTCCATTAGCGCCGATTCTTCGCCAACCTCGTACGCGCCCGCTCCACCGTGCCAGTAAATATCCAGATCGTATCCGCTGCCAAAGATGTTCTTGCCCAGAAATCCCTTCGCATACGCATCTTTGATCGCCTTCTGCATGATCACCGACAGGTACCGATACTCGCCGCGAATGTAGATGTACCCCGAGTGCGAACCAACCGCGATGGCCGCGATCATCACGCCTTCAATCACCGCATGTGGGTCATGCTCAAAAATGAGCCGGTCCTTGCAGGTGCCAGGCTCGCTCTCATCGCCATTGCAAAGTACATACTTGGGCTTGGCCGATTGCTTCGGCACAAACGACCACTTCATCCCCGTGCTGAACCCCGCGCCGCCTCGTCCCCGCAGGCCGGAGTTCTTGACTTCATTAATAATGACTTCCGCGCCCATGCCCAAGGCCTTCTGCACGGCCTTATAGCCGTCCAGTTGGAGATAGCGATCAATATCCGTAGCGCCTTGACCAAAGCGCTTCGAGATGACCTTTACCTCATCGGGATGGGAAACCAGTGTAGCCATTGAGTGAGTTGTTTATTGAGCCATTGAGTCATTGAGGTCAGCGAATGATTCAATATCTCAATCCTTCAATGATTCAATTTCCTTTACTGCGTGCCCTTCTTCTTATACTCGTCCAAAACCTGATCCATCTTCGCGTTCGTCAAGTTCTCATGAAAATCGTAATTCACCTGCACCGCCGGAGCCCAACTGCAGGCACCGATACATTCCACTTCTTCCAGCGAGAACATTCCGTCGGGCGTCGTGCCTTTGTTGCCAACGCCGAGTTTCTTCTTGCAGTGGTCCAGCAATTCTTCACCACCTCGCAGCATACACGCGATGTTGGTGCAAACCTGCACGTTATATTTTCCCCGCGGCTTCGTCGTGAGCATCGAGTAGTAGCTGATCACGTTTCGGACTTCCAGATCGGTAAGATCGAGGCGCCCCGCCAGCTCCGCAATCACTTCATCCGTAAGACTGCCGATCTCATCTTGCGCATACAGCAGGGTTGGCACCAGCGCCGACCGCCGCGTCGGATAGTGCGTCAGCATCTCGCTAAACCGCGTCTCGAATTCTTCAGAAAATCTCATGATCACTCTATTTGTAATTGGCAATTTGTAATTTGCAATTTCAAAAAGCCAGGTACTCCTCAATTACAAACTACCCATCGCAGTTTACTAATTCTTCTTTCGCGTCGATTGCTGCGTAGCCGTGAATATCGCCGTCAATTCTTTGGATTCCTGCAACAACTCCTTCAATAGCGCCACTCTGACGATTTCTGCATCTCCCAGCATCTCAAGCCAGAAGCCACTCTCGTCCGCTTCCTCAACCACAATGCCGATTCGCGCCGCAAACTCGGCTCGTGACTTGGCTCTGCACGAGGCCCGATAGTTCGCCGCTACAGAAGTACCACACCGTAAGAGCTGCTTACCCATGACTTGCGCATCTGCCGAACGCGGCAAGCACCGGTAAAGCTTGACAACCCTCAGAGCAAACGCTTTAGTCCGCGCGCGCAACTCATCCGGAGTCATGAGCCCTTCAATTACAAATTACAAATCGCCAATTACAAATTATCTGTCTATGTCTCCCAACACCACATCAATACTCCCAATCGCCGCCACCACGTCCGCGATCAGTTGCCCCTCGCACATTTTCGCCAGCGCCTGTAGATTCGCGAACGACGGACCGCGCATGTGTACGCGATACGGCTTCGCCGTCCCGTCACTGACGATGTAATACCCCATCTCGCCTCGTGGTGACTCGACTGCCTGGTAAACTTCGCCGGCCGGAACCGTGAAGCCCTCGGTAATAATCTTAAAGTGATAGATGAGCGCTTCCATCTGCGTCTTCATCTTCTCGCGGTCCGGCAACACAACCTTCGGCGAATCCGCCTTGATCGGACCTTCCGGCATTCCCGCTAGGGCCTGCTGCACAATTCCGATGGACTCGCGCAACTCAGCCACACGGCACAGATACCGCGCAAACACGTCGCCTTCTGTCCGCACTGGCACCTTAAACCTAAAATTCTCGTACCCGGTGTAGGGAGCATCGCGCCGCAAATCGATATCGACTCCGCTGCCGCGCAACGTCGGACCGCACGCCCCCATCGCAATCGCGTCTTCCGCGCTCAGGTGCGCCACACCCTTCGTGCGCATCGTGAAGATTGGATTTCCCGTCAGCAGATTTTCATATTCATCCACATTTCCCGGGAACCGGTCGGCAAACTTCTTTACCTTTTCAAAAAATCCCAGCGGAGGATCGAGCGCCAGCCCCCCAATGCGGAAGTACGAAGTCATCATCCGCTGCCCGCTCACCATCTCAAAAAACCGCAGCACGTCCTCGCGCTCGCGGAAGCAATACAAAAAAACCGTCATCGCGCCCAGGTCCATAGCGTGCGTCCCCAGCCAGACCAGGTGCGAATTGATGCGGGTCAACTCGTTCATCAGAACCCGCATCCACTGCGCTCGCGCAGGAATCTCCAAACCCAACAACTTCTCGACCGCCAGGCAATAGGCGAGATTGTTGGTCATCGGGCACAGGTAGTCGATGCGATCCGTCAGCGGCACCACTTGCTGGTAAAACTTCGCCTCGCAAGTCTTCTCGATCCCCGTGTGCAGGTAGCCGATCTCCGGCTTCATCCCCACCACAGTCTCGCCATCGATCTCCAACACCAGGCGCAGCACGCCGTGAGTTGACGGATGCTGCGGCCCCATGTTCAGAATCATGGTGCGGTCGCCCGAGGCAGTTTCTCGGCCTGATTCGGCTACAGCTGTAGGGAATTGCGTCATCGTCTACCGGTACCCTTCCACAGGGTAGTCCTTCCGCAGCGGGTGGCCTTCCCAATCATCGGGCATCATGATGCGCTTCAGGTTAGGATGTCCGGTAAAGCGCACCCCAAACAGATCGAATACTTCACGCTCGTAATGGTTCGCAGCCGGCCACACCGACGTCACCGACTCAATCGCCGCGCTCGATCCGTCCAGCCGAGCCTTCAAACGCACCCGTTCCTTTTTGGAAATGGAAAGTAAATGATAAACAACTTCAAACCGCGGCTCCGATGGATACCAATCCACGCACGTCAGGTCCGCCAGAAAATTGAACGGACACTCGGTCAGATCACGTAGAATCGCGCAAATCTCTCGTATCGCTTCTTTTGGAACCCAAATCGTCAACTCATCGCGGTCGAACTTTACCTCCTGCACCGCCGCAGAGTTCCAATCCACCAACCGGCCCAGTGCCGGATGCGACTTCAACTGTTCGATATCCGTGATTGCAGGGGCGAGGGCCATTAAAAATCTCCTCGCTTAATTGCCGTCAAGCCCCAGTCCAGCACGCCCTTTTTCCAGACATAAAAAAGGCCGACAAGGACGATGCCGATGTAAACCATCATCTCCCAGAAGCCGAACATCTTCAGCTCGCGCAGAATCACCGCCCAAGGGTAAAGAAACACGGCTTCCACGTCGAACAGGATGAAAAGCATGGCCACGAGATAAAACTTGATGGAGAATCGTCCCTGTGCATCCCCGATCGGTTGCACGCCGCACTCGTACGGAGACACCTTCGCCCGATTCGGTTTATGCTGGCCAACCAGCTGCGATAGGATCACAATTACGCTCGCAAGCGCCGTGGCGATGCCGAAATGCATCAGAAGGGGCAGGTAGCGAGCGAAATAATTGTCGGGCATAGGAAGAGCTATATATAATTTGCGCCAGGCAGTAGTGAACTTTCTAGATTAGTTTTTGCTTGGCTGAAGTGTCAAGCTAACCGCGCAATTTAACGGCAGTTTCATCCGGACGAACCTCTCTCGACAGTACGTCGCCGGAGCCGGGGAGAGCCTGAGACGCATGATTTTCGGATTCAACACCGATATTCGACACCAAGACACGGTTTATCACGTGCAAAGCGAAGCCCGCGAAGGCGAGCAGCTCTTGCAGACGCAAGTCTTCGTCAAAGGCCGCTGCATCGGCAAGCGCGCCGTTCCCTACGGGCCTGGCTTGGACAAAGGTTTCCAGGCCAACGATCCCGATCGCGAAAAAATGTTGCGTGAACTCCATCGCCAGGTTCTTGACGCCATTCGCGACGGCAAACTCGATACGATTTTTGATAAGCGAGATACTCCCGAAGGTCTCGCTGCCGTTAAAGAACTCGACCTGCAATGGATAAACGCCGGTTCCGTTCATTCTGGCGGCGCACTCACGCTGCAGATCCGCGTCACCGACGCCGGCGCCACCGTCGAAGGCGCCCGCCTCACCCTTCGCTTCGCCCGTCCCGACGCTCCCCCCTACTACGCCCAAGTCCTCACCGACGCCAAAGGCAACGCCGAAATGAGCCTCCAGGTCGACGAAAAATTACTCGCCGATTCCTCGGTTCTGGTCCAAGCAAATTTCGGCGGACGAACCGCCACCCGCAAATTTCAACTCCGCCCCGACCAATAGTTAAGTGCAACCTGTGCAGGCCGTCGACTCCCACATACCGGTGTCATCCTGACCGGAGCGAAGTGCAGTGGAGGGACCTCGTGTTTCGCGGCGCCCATCCCAGTCGCTATCCCTCGAACATGGGATGGCCAGCAATCTTCAAGATGCGACAATAGACGCGATGAACCTCACCATCAACGGCGACCCGCAATCCTCATCCGCTGAAACCCTCGCTGCGCTGGTCGACCAACTCGGCATGAAGCCCGACCGCGTCGCCATCGAACTGAATCGTGAGATCGTCCCTCGCGATCGCTGGCTCGAAACTCCCTTGCGCGACGGCGATCGCCTCGAGATCGTCCATTTCGTCGGCGGCGGATCGTGTCCTGCCATGAATTGTTATCCTAAGTAACGCGGGGAAGTTGCATCTCTTCCTTAAACGCGCTCCGACTAGGCAACCCGTTTCTCGACCTGATACCCTCTTTCCCGTGGCCCCGTCGTTCAACGGATAGGACTTCAGTTTCCTAAACTGACTATGCAGGTTCGATTCCTGCCGGGGCTACCATCCCTCCCTACTCAAATCTCCCGAAGTAATAAGAAACTCCGCGGAATAATTTCCTCTCAACCGGTCATACTTGCACGTTCGCCCGTCCTGAACCGCTCCTTCGTCTCGCCCCCATACTTCCTTTCAACAACTTAAGCTCGACGCCTTCCATTGGAAGAGAACTTGCATCCAACCTTGGCCTAAGCTGTGCCGCAACGAAAACAAGCGTGTTCAAAGAGGGGAAGTGTAAATGCGACGAGCCGGATCAGTTTTTGCGGCAGCGCTGCCCGCCTGCATACTGCTCGCAATCGCGTCGCTTGCTAGTCCATCGCTTGCGCAATCTTCCAATGATTCCTCGACTCCTGCCGCGCCTCCGCTTCAGCGCCTCCAACCCGTTAGTCCTGTCGCTACCTCAGGGAACGTCTTTGTCGGAAAAATTGTGAAGTCCGCGGATAAACTCGTGCTCTCGTCGGCAGACGCGACCTATCAACTCGACGATCAGCAGAAAGCGCTGCTTTTCCTCCGTAGAACCGTGAAAATTACCGGCATGCTCGATCCCTCGACCGGGACGATTCGTATTCGCACCATCGCGCCTTCTTAGTTTCACGACATCAGCGACTTGTTCGCTTGTAGAAAATGAGGGGCCTGCAAGGCCGCCAGTCTTAATGTTTTTCCCAATCGCTCGACCAGTCTTTCTAGTCAAACCTTATGTACGCAACGGACAACCACACTTGCCGCTACCGCGTCATATCCCCGGGCCATAAGGACCGTGCATGCGATTGTTGAGCTTTCGCCTGATCATCGCTCTCATTATTGGTATTACGCTGGTTTCATCGGCCTTTTCGTATTACGAGGTGTCCGGCCAGAAGCGAGCCCTGCGCAGCGAATTGGAGCGCCGCGACGAAATCCTCGGTGAGAGCCTTGTCGCCAACGTCGAACAAGCTTGGAATGCCACCTCGACTCCTGCCATCGGACCGCCAAGCCCCGGCACTTCCGCCGCTTCCACCCCCGAACTCAATCAACTCGTGCAACGTTTTGGCAACCGTATTAACCTGCTCGGAGTCGCGATCTACGACCGTCAAGCCTCCCTCGTGACCATGTCGCCCCAGTTGAACAAAACTCTCCCCTCGATTCCAGCCTCGGTCGCCGACGCGATCGCCCGGGGCCGCGGAGAAAGTTCCTTCGTCACTTTAGGCAACTCCCATGTCCACATTCTCGCCCTACCTGTTCGCCGCCGCGGTGAAGTCATCGGTGGCTTAGCCTTGGTTCACGATGCCGCCTACATTCGTGCCCAGATCCTCCTCGTCTGGCGGCAAACCTTTCTTCGCGTCTTGGCCCAGGTGTTCCTGATCGTCTTAATTACGCTTTTAATCGTGCGCTGGAGCATCACCGGCCCCATCGCCCGCGCCGCCCAGTGGATGCAGGCTCTCCGCACCGGAAAAGTTTCTTTCCGTCAGGAAGTTCCTGACCTCGCCATGTTTCGCCCGCTCGCCCGCGAAGTAGCCACCATGGCCGAAAGCCTCAGCCACGCCCGCAACGCGGCCGAAAATGAGGCGCGCCTTCGCGAAGCCGGAGAATCGTCTTGGACCGCCGATCGCCTCTCCGTCCAACTCCGATCGCGCCTCGCCGAAGGGCATCTCTTCGTTGTCTCCAACCGCGAGCCCTACATGCACCAGCGCGACGGCAAGGCGATCGAAGTTGTCGTCCCCCCCAGCGGCCTCGTCACCGCCCTCGAGCCCGTTCTCAACGCCTGCGACGGAACCTGGATCGCTCACGGCAGCGGCAACGCTGACACCGAAGTCGTCGACGGTAACGATCGTCTCCGCGTTCCTCCTAATGACCCGCGCTACACCCTGCGCCGCGTCTGGCTCACCAAGGAGGAAGAAGAAGGTTATTACTACGGCTTTGCCAACGAAGGTCTCTGGCCTCTTTGCCATATCGCGCACACCCGACCGCTCTTTCGCGCCGCGGATTGGCAGCACTATCAGGATGTCAACCGGAAATTCACCAACGCCGTTCTCGAAGAAATCAAAAACGTCGCCAACCCCGTCGTTCTCGTCCAGGACTATCACTTCGCGCTGCTCCCCCGCATGATTAAAGAGAAGCGCCCCGACGCCCGCATCGCCATCTTCTGGCATATTCCCTGGCCCAACACCGAAGCCTTTGGAATATGTCCCTGGCAGCGCCAGTTGGTTGACGGATTACTCGGCGCCGACCTCATCGGCTTTCACATCCAGTCCCACTGCAACAATTTCCTCGAGACCGTCGATCGCGTCGTCGAGTCCCGTGTCGACTGGGAACATTTCTCCGCACTTCGCCAGGGCCACCGCACTCTCGTCCGGCCTTTCCCCATTAGCGTTGACTTCACCGATGACAGCGCCCCCGAAGCTTTGAACCATGGATTCGGTTATCTCGAGCGCACCGCTTTGCTGCGCAGTGTGGGCGTCGAAGCTACCCTCATGGGCATCGGCGTTGATCGCGTTGACTACACTAAGGGAATTCTCGAACGCTTTCTGGCCATCGAACGTTTTCTCGAGAAATACCCGAGTTATCAGGGCAAATTCACCTTCGTCGAAATCGGAGCGCCCAGCCGTACCCACATCAAGCGCTATCACGATTTGCTCGCCGAGGTCGAAGCCGAAGCCGATCGCATCAACTGGCGCTTTCAAACCGGCAAGTGGAAGCCCGTCGTCTTCCTCAAGCGCCAGCACAGCCACAAAGAGATCGAACCCTTCTATCGTGCCGCTGACCTCTGTCTCGTTACCTCATTGCACGATGGCATGAATCTCGTCGCCAAAGAATTCCTCGCCGCTCGCCACGACGAACGCGGTGTCTTGATCTTGAGCCAGTTCACAGGAGCCGCCCGCGAACTCCGCGACGCTCTTCTCGTCAATCCTTACGATATCGACCAGACCGCCGAGGCCATCCGCGCCGCTTTAGAGATGGAACCGGAAGACAAACAGCTGCGCGTCGCTCGTATGCGCAAAGACATCAAGGATCACAATATTTATCGCTGGGCCGCAGAGTTGATTACGGAACTTTGCGAGGTTCGCCTGGATACCAGCCCTAACGCGACCCTCGACGCGACCGAGAACTCGCAAGATAAGTCTCGTGCCAGAGCCTCGGTCGCTTGATCGGCGACCCGCCGCTGAGAGGCTGCATGCGGAGAAAGCTTATGAAGGGACCAATGTTTTGAGGCCGGAACTCCAAGCCCAACTTACCCCGTTTCTGCAATCCGTCGCGCAGGCACCGCAGGCCGCCTTGCTGCTCGACTACGACGGCACCCTCGCACCTTTTCAGCAGAAACGCGACGAAGCCTTCCCCTATCCTGGCGTGTTGCCCCTTTTGCAGAAAATCATGATCACGGGACGCACCCGACTCGTCATAATCTCGGGCCGCGACGCCACCGATGTCCTTCCCTTTCTCCGCCTTCACCCAAGACCTGAAATCTGGGGCATTCACGGCCTGCAACGCCTTCGTACCAACGGTACTCTGGAAATGCCGCTGCTTGACCAGCGAACCAGCAGCGGTTTGTCCGACGCCGAACGCTGGCTCAACTACCAAAACCTACGCCACGCTGCCGAATTCAAGGCTGGCGGCATCGCCGTTCATTGGCGCGGCCTCGACGAAATCGCTGTAGAGGATCTCTGTTCTCGCGTGTTACTCGGCTGGAGACTGATTGCAGAACACAGCCACCTCGATATTTTGCCCTTCGACGGTGGAGTCGAAATTCGCGCCAGTCATCGCGATAAAGGCGACGCCCTTCGCACTCTCCTGAGTGAAATGGATCCCGACATCCCCGTCGCCTACCTCGGCGACGATTTCACCGACGAATCCGCTTTCCTCGCCATCGAAGGCCGTGGCATCGGTGTTCTCGTTCGTCCCCGCTGGCGTCAGACAGAAGCCCATTTTTGGCTGAAGCCCCCCGGCGAACTGCTCGAATTTCTCAACCTCTGGCACCACTGCTCCACCACGGCCTCCACCCCACATCTCCAACCCCTCAGCCAGCAAAGATGCTGAATCATCAACTCTTTCTGCCTTCCACCATCACCTTGCGCAACGCTCGATTGATCCTCGTCTGGTATCCCCGCCCTTGTTTTTTAAACCAGGCGAGAATGTCCGCATCCAGCCGCAGCGTCACCGGCTTCTTGATCGGCCTGTAGTATCCGCTCCAGTCCGAAACCATATCCGTCAGCTCGCCTTCATCTGCCGCCGCCCGCAGCCGTCCAACCGTCCGCCTCTTTGCGGAACGGCTTTTCGCCGCCTGTGCCTGCGCTGCTCGTCCCCGATTCAACCGCTTTCGTTTAACCAACTGTCGTTTCTTCCTCATCTTCATATGTATATAAGTGTACGTACATAGATGCAAGTACAAAACGTTCCGCGTGGAACGCTGTACGTACAATTCCCGTACGTACATGCCGCCGCGACCTTCGCTCCGTTCCCAGTCCCCCTTCACGGAGTCGCCCCGTCCCCGCTAAGTCACTACAAATGCGCCGCTCGCTGCCGTATAATCGAGGTATTGTGCTCAAGTACTCGATCGTAGTCCCCCTCCATAACGAGCAGGAGAACGTCACCGACCTCTACGCCCGTCTCAAGTCCGTCATGGAGGCGAGCGGCGAAACCTTTGAGATGGTCCTCGTCGACGACGGTTCCATCGACGGAACCTTTGCTCTGCTCCGTGAAATCGCCGCCGTCGACAGCCGCGTAACCGTCGTCAAACTGCGCCGCAACTTCGGCCAGACCGCCGGCCTCGCCGCCGGATTCGATCACGCTCGTGGCGAATACATCATCGCCATGGACGGCGACCTGCAACACGATCCTGCCGACATTCCTGTATTTCTTGAAAAAATCGCCGAGGGCTACGACATCGTTAGCGGATGGCGCAAGAATCGCGTCGACAACTTCTGGCTCCGCCGTTTCCCCTCGCGCTGTGCCAACTGGCTGATGGCCAAGCTCAGCGGCGTCGACATTCACGATTTCGGCACCACCTTCAAAGCCTACCGCCGTGAGATTCTCGGCCAGGTTCCGCTCTACGGAGAACTTCACCGCTTCATACCGGCTCTCGCCTCATGGTATGGCGCTTCGATCATCGAAGTTCCCATCAAGAACATCGTCCGCGAACGCGGCGTCTCCCATTACGGAATCTCCCGCACCTTCCGTGTCTTCTTCGACCTCATCACAATCCGTTTTTTGCTCAAGTACTTGTCTCGACCGTTACATTTCTTCGGTACCGTCGGCATGTTCAGCATCTTGGGCGGATTCGCGGTTTCGAGTTGGCTGATTTTGCAAAAGCTCTTGCATTCGGCCAACGTCATGACGCAACACGGTCCCCTGATGATGTTCTCCGCCGTCCTGATTCTCGCCGGCCTCAACATGCTTGCCGTTGGCCTCTTGGGAGAAATGCAGGTCCGTCATTATCACGAGCCGACGCAGCGCGCCCCCTATTCCGTCGACCGCGTCCTGCGAGCCCAAAGCGAAGAAAGCACCATCTCAGAGTGAGTAAGGTCAGACGTTCGAAGGCAGAGGTCTGTTTCGCGACCGATCAAAGATTTTGACTTTACTTCTGCAATCTCACCTCTCACCTCTGTCCTTAACAAGGCGCTATAATTCTTACCGTCGCTATGCCCATTACAACGCAATATGAACTACGTCTGGCTGGCCGCATGTCGCGGCTCGGCACCGAAACCGCCTTCGAAGTCCTCAACCGGGCCCGCGCCCTCGAAAAGCAGGGCAAAGAGATCATTCACCTCGAAATCGGAGAACCCGATTTCGACACGCCCTCAAACGTCGTCGAGGCAGGCATCGACGCTCTCCATAAGGGATGGACTCACTACGGCCCGGCCGCAGGCCTGCCCGACCTCCGTCAGGCCATCGCCGAGTACGTCAGCCGCACACGCAAGGTCCCTGTTTCTAGCGATGAGGTCGTCGTGGTGCCAGGCGGCAAGCCGATTATTTTCTTCACCATGTTGGCGCTTATCGAAGCGGGTGATGAGGTCATCTACCCGAACCCCGGCTTTCCTATCTACGAGTCGATGATCAACTACTCGCTCGGCAAAGCCGTCGCGATTCCGTTGCGCGAAGATCGTGACTTTTCCATTGACGTCAAAGAATTCGCCTCGCTGATCAACGATCGAACCAAGCTCATCATCCTCAACTCGCCGCACAATCCGACCGGCGGCATTCTCACCAAGAAGGATATTTTGGAAATCGCCGAGGCTATCGGCGACCGCAACATCCTCATCCTCTCGGACGAAATCTACAGCCGCCTCATCTATGACGGCGATCATTTCTCCATCATGACCGTGCCCGGCTTCAGAGAACGCACCATCCTTCTCGACGGCTTCTCGAAAACCTACGCCATGACCGGATGGCGCATGGGTTACGGCGTCATGCGCCCCGACCTCGCCGTGCACATCGCCCGTCTCTCCACCAACTCCACATCCTGTACTGCCAGCTTCACGCAAGTTGCCGGGATCGAAGCCCTCCGCGGCGATCAGTCGTCTGTCAACAAGATGAGTGCCGAATTTCAACACCGCCGCGATGTCTTTGTTACGGGACTAAACAAAATCAAAGGCTTCTCCTGCCGCGTCCCGAAAGGCGCCTTCTACGCCTTCCCCAACATCACGAAAACCGGCTGGACCTCCAAGAAACTGGCCGACGCGCTCCTCGAGCAAGCCGGAGTAGCCTGCCTCTCCGGCACCGCCTTCGGCGATCACGGAGAAGGTTATCTCCGCTTCAGCGTCGCCAATTCTCTGGAGAACCTGAACCTGGCTCTTACAAAAATCGAAGCCTGGGTCGCCAACAACCTCTGATTTCTGCGAACACCTTCGTGTGACCACTGGTCGTGTGGACGCGGGCGTCCCGCCCGCGTTGCTCTTGCGACAAGACTCATTAAGGGAAAAAGGATCTCCAGTCGCAGACCTCCCGCTTCATACTCCTTTAACCCCAACCCGCCCGACCTGGTGTAAACTCCTACCGCTATGACAAACATCGATAAAAATCCCGCCGGTGCTTTCTGTTGGATCGAGCTCAACACCACCGACCAATCCTCAGCCAAGGCTTTCTACACTTCGCTCTTCGGCTGGCAAGTTCAAGACATGCCGATGGGCCCAAACGACTACTACACGATATTCCAACTGCAAGGCCGCGATGCCGCCGCCGGATGCACCCTCCGTCCCGACCAGCGCGCTCAGGGAGTGCCTCCCCACTGGCTCCTCTACATCGCCGTCGACAACGCCGACGATGCTGTCGCCAAGGCCAAGCAACTCGGCGCCACAATCCTCGCTCCCGCTTTCGACGTGATGGACGCCGGTCGCATGGGCGTCATTCAGGATCCCACCGGCGCAATCTTCTGCGCCTGGCAGGCGAAGGGCAACACCGGCATCGGAATCGCTCACATTAACGGCACGCTCTGTTGGGCCGATCTCAGTACTCCCGACGTCAAGCGCGCCTCCGATTTCTACGCTGCCCTTTTCGGATGGCAGATCGCCGCCGACCCGAAAGACAAATCCGGCTACCTGCACATCAAGAACGGCGAGCATTTCATCGGAGGCGTCCCGCCCGCCGCCTTCCGCCAACTCGGCGTGCCTCCCCACTGGATGGCTTATTTCCAGGTCGACAACGTCGACGCCTCCGCGTCAAAAGCCAAAGAAATGGGCGCCACGTTATATATGCCACCCACGACCATGGAGGGAGTCGGTCGCATGTCCGTAATCGCCGACCCCCAAGGCGCAGTCTTCGCCATCTTCAAATCCGCCAGAGGATAAGCCTCGAGCTCTTGCTATCGCGACCGGCGTTGTGTAGGACGGGTTTTGTGTGGGGACGGGCGTCCCGCCCGTCCAAGCCGAGCAAAGCTCGGCCCCGCTTGCGCAAAGTCAGCCATCGCGCCGCTCATTCACATCGCAGAGTTTGCCTGAGTAACGGTCTGGATGGTAAAACCCTCCCGAGGCCCGCTCGTGAAAAAAATCGCCGTCGGCATCGCTCTCCTCGCCCTTTCTTCTTTCTTTGCCGTCTTCCTCGTCGCACGCGCCGCCGATCCCTCGCGCCGCATCAATCTGCCCACTAGCAAGAGCCTCACCCTCCCCGTCCCCGGATACCTCGCCCGCACCAATAGTTTTCCCGCGACAATTGCTCTTAGTCCCGACGGCCGGTATGCCGCACTGCTTAATCAGGGATACGGCACGCAAGAGACCGGCGCCCGCCAGTCGATCGCGATCCTCGATCTCAGCAACAACCAGCTGCACGATTTTCCCGACGACCGCCTGAGCGACGATTACTCCACCCGCCAAAGCTATTTCATCGGACTCGCCTTCTCGAGCGACAGCAAACATATCTACGCCTCCATGGGTTCAATCACCGATCCCACCGGCGAGAAGCCGACCAGCACCGGCAACGGCATCGCCGTCTACAAATTCGCGGACGGTCAAGTCACTCCCGAGCGCTTCATCAAGGTCCCACCCCAAAAACTCGCCGAAGGAAAAGAGGTAGCCTTCGGCCTCCGCAAAACGCCCGCCGGAACCGCGCTGCCATACCCGGCGGGATTTGCCGTGCTTAAGGGGCCGACAGGAGACCGCCTCGTCGTAGCCAATAATCTTTCAGACAATGTCGTGTTGCTGGATATTGCCAGCGGAAAAATTGAGAAGTCCTTCGACCTCAGTCGCAGCCGCCTTATACCCGAAGCCTATCCTTATACCGTTATCGCCAATAAAGCAGGAACCAAGGCCTGGGTCAGTCTGTGGAATAGCGGTGTTGCGGAGCTCAATCTTGAGACGGGGAAGGTTGATCTTTGGTTTGAGTTGCAGAAACCCGTCGACCACGTGGCTCCGAGTTCGCATCCGACGGGACTTCTGCTGAACCACCAGGAAGACACACTCTACGTTGCGTGGAGTAATGCCGACACCGTCTCTTCCTACTACTTGAAAGGTTTGGCCGTGAAAGATGGAAGAGTATTGCCAATCCTTCCACGGGATGGAGAGTTTGTTAGAAACTCAAATTCATATCGTGTAACTTGGAGCGGCGCCGACGACGAAATGATTCTAGGATCAATACCTCAGGCGATTGCGCTCTCGGCCGACAACAAGCGCCTTTACGTCGCCAGCGGTTCGCTCAACTCTGTCGCCATCTTTGACACTCATCGTAACAGCATAGGCGCCGCTCCCATCGGTTTCATCCCCACCGAGTGGTACCCTAGCGCCCTCGCCATCGCCGGCAACGACCTCCTCATCGCCACCGCCAAAGGAGAAGGCAGCGGCCCCAACAACATGCCCGGCAAACTCAAAGGCGAACGCAAACGAAAAGAACACCCATACATCCCGACGTTAATCGGCGGATCCATCCAGCGCATCAGCCTCGCCGATATCGACAAGAATCTCGCCGCCTATACGCGTCAAGTCGAAGAAGACAATCTCATCCACTCCGATGGCGGCAAGTTTGAATTCGCCGGAGGCAAGAATCCCATCCGCCACGTAATCTACGTTCTCAAAGAAAATCGTACCTACGATCAGATTCTCGGCGACCTTCCCGTCGGCAACGGCGACAAATCGCTGACCATGTACGGAACCGACATCACTCCCAACGAGCACAAACTCGCCCTCCAGTTCGGAGTCCTCGACAACTTCTACGACAGCGGAGAAGTTTCCGGCGACGGCCACCTCTGGTCCACCGCCTCCACCACTTCCGACTACAACGAGAAAACCTGGCCCATCGGCTATCGCAGCCAGGAGCGCACCTACGATTCAGGTGGCAGCGTCGCCGGAGAATATCCGCTCGAGCAGGGAATCCCCGACATCGATGATCCCGCCACCGGATTCCTCTGGGACAATCTCGCGCACCACAACCTCACCTACCGCATCTACGGAGAATTCATCGCCGCCGTCTGGTGCAAGAGCGAAAAGCCAAATCACCGAAAGAAGGCACGCCCTCACGCGACGTAGCTCCCTGTCACGTACCTGAAATCAACAAAGGCGAGCCCTTGCCCGCGAACGTCGGCAACCCTCCCGGAGGTCCGAGCCCGTGGCCCTGGCCAGTCCCGCAGATCAAGCGTATGCGCCCGACGAAAGCCGCGCTTCGCGATCACTACGATCCGCAATTTCCCGACTTCAATACCGACTATCCCGACCAACTGCGCGCCGATGAGTTCCTCCGCGAGTTCGCTGGATTTGTGAAAGCGAAGGGAACGAAAAACGAACTCCCACAATTCACTCTCCTCTATCTCCCGGACGACCATACCGGCGGCACGCGCCCGGCTAAGCCCACGCCAAACGCCTCCGTCGCCGACAACGACCTCGCCCTAGGACGCGTCGTCGATGCCGTCTCGCATAGCACCTACTGGGACGACACTGCCATTTTCGTAATCGAAGACGACGCGCAAGATGGCGCCGATCACGTCGACGCTCATCGTTCGATTGCCCTCGCCATCAGCAAGTACTCTCCGCGCGCGCAACAGCCATTCGTGGACCATCACTTCTACACCACCGTCAGCATGATTCACACCATGGAATCGCTACTCGGCCTCCCACCGATGAACTTGTTCGACGCCCATGCTCCCCTGATGGCACCACTATTCACTGGACCGGGCACGCAACCTCCCTTTTCTGTCGACGACCAGAATCTCCGCAGTGGCCTCATCTACAAAGTGAACGAGAAGACCGCGCCCGGAGCAAAACAATCCTCGCTTATGAATTTCTCAAAACCCGATGCAGTCGATACCAAAAAGCTAAATGCAATCCTCTGGCAAGACGCCAAAGGCACCACCGCGATACCGGAAAGGTGAAACCGAGGGGAGAGGCGCAACAATCCATCGAGCGACTTCTCCTGCCGTGCACAGCTTGGTTCCCGCGTTTTTTGAACGGGAGACCCGGCGATGGCAGCGTCTCGAAAGCCAGCTGCTAAAATGCACCAGTGGGATCCCCAATCCAGTGCACCGACCTGCGCAAGACCTACGACGGAAAAGTTGAAGCCGTCCGTGGCCTGAGTCTGCAGATCGAAGCCGGGCAGTGCTTCGGGCTGCTCGGGCCGAACGGAGCAGGGAAGACGACGACCATCGAGATCCTCGAAGGCCTGCTCGCACCTACCTCCGGCGAAGTCCGCATCTTCGGCTTCACATGGAAAGAAAATGAACGCCAACTGCGCGAGTGGATCGGCATTTCTCTCCAGGAAACGCGCCTCTCTGAAAAATTGAACGTCCGCGAGACTATCGAACTCTTCGCCAGCTTCTACTCCGAGCCCCGCCGCGCCTCCGAAGTTCTCGAAGAACTCGAACTTACCGAAAAATCCGAGGCCTGGGTCGGCAAGCTCTCGGGAGGCCAGAAGCAACGCCTCGCCGTGGCAACCGCGCTCGTGGGCAATCCCCGCATCTTGTTTCTCGACGAGCCGACCACCGGACTCGATCCGCAGAGCCGCCGCCAGCTATGGGATATTATTCGTGCCTTCCAGAAAAAAGGCGGCACCGTTCTCTTAACCACCCACTACATGGACGAGGCCGAACGCCTCTGCGACCGCCTCGCCATTGTCGATCACGGCCAGATCATCGCCGAGGGTACGCCGGAGGATCTGATCGACCGTCTCGGCGGACATCACGTCGTCGAATTCCAAGTGAGCGGCGAGGTCGGCACGCCGAACGGTCAAGCCTCCGATCTCTGGAGCACATTGCCCACCGTCGAATCCGTCCGTCACGACGACGACATGGTTTGTCTAACGGTGCGCGAACCGCATCTCACCATTCCTGCCCTCCTCGCTGCCATCAACCAACAACGATGGCGTCTTAACCATCTCAGCACGCGCCAGGCGAGTCTCGAAGATGTCTTCGTGCGCCTCACCGGCCGTCACCTGCGAGAGGACTAAATGGCTACCGAAACGACCACTCCGCAGACTCCCGATGCTCCCAAACTTGAGCGTCCCGAGCCTCCCAGCGCTCCCACGCGTTATAACGGCCGCTGGTCGGGATATCGCCATCTTCTCTATGCGCGCATTATCGAACTCAAACGTGAGCCGGAAGTTGTCTTCTGGGTTTTCATTTTTCCCTTGCTCCTGGCCGGAGGATTAGGCATCGCGTTTCGTAACAAGCCGGCGGACGTTGCGTCGGTTGTCATCATCGATGGTCCCGGCGCGCAGAAAACTCTCGCCATGCTGGAGAATTCCGAGCAGAGTGCAGGGCAGAGTTCCGGACAGGGTAGCCAGGAAAGTACCGGGCAAGGTGCCAAGCGGGGAAATTCGGCCCAGCCGACCATTCGCGCCGCCATCGTCGATCGCGATGCCGCATTCAAATCCTTCCACTTCGGTAAATTCGATCTCGCCGTCGAGTCCAATCCCGATGGCAGCTTCACCTATTACTACGATCCCGCGCGTCCCGAGAGCGTCCTTTCTCGCGCCGAAATCGACGCTGCCCTCCAATCCGCCGCCGGTCGCAAAGACTCGATCACCACCTCCTCGCAGTCTTCCAGCGAGCCCGGTTCGCGCTATATCGACTTCCTCATTCCCGGACTGCTCGGCATGAACCTGATGAACTCCGGCATGTGGGGCGTGGGCTTTGCGCTGGTCGAAATGCGGCAGCGCAAATTGCTGAAGCGTTTCGTCGCCACTCCGATGCGCCGCAGCGATTTTCTTCTTGCCCTGTCCAGCAGTCGGCTGGTTTTAATGGTGATTGAAGTGGGTTTGCTCTTAGGCTTCGGAGTAGTCGCCTTTCGCATGCGGGTCGAGGGCTCGGTTCTCTCCGTCCTGGTACTCGCATCGGTCGGCGCCGTCGCCTTCGGAGGAGTAGGCCTGCTAACCGCCTGTCGCGCTCAAAAAATCGAAAGTGTCTCCGGACTCATCAACCTGGTGATGATGCCGATGTGGATTTTTTCCGGCGTCTTTTTTTCGTATCAGAAATTTCCCTCGGCTGCTCAACCATTCATCAAGGCGCTTCCCTTGACTGCACTCAACGACGCCCTTCGCGCCATCATCATCGAAGGCGCAACCCTGAGTTCTCAATCGGGACGCCTGCTGGTGCTCGCGATTTGGGGAGCCTTATCGTTCATTCTCGCGCTGCGCTGGTTCCGCTGGACGTAGCCATCAGCTTTCCGATTCACTGTCTTTGCTCTGCCCATAAACGGTACCCACCTAAGAACGCGTTGGTGTTCTTGCCCAGCATTGTTTTCGCGGAAAGCGTTTTCAGCTTCTTTGCGTTGCCGCCTCCGAGCACGACATAATCCGCGTTCATTGCGGCGCGGAGTTCCGTGACCACGGCCGCCACGTGCTGGCGCCATTTCTTTTTTCCCATCCGCTCCAGACCGCGCAGCCCGAGGTAGTCTTCGTAGGATTTTCCGTGCTTATACGGAAGATGCGCCAGTTCCATCGGCTCTACCACACCATCGACGATCATGGCCGAACCGAGCCCTGTGCCGAGACCTAGAAAAAGCATGCGACCGCCCTCGTATGAGCCGAGCGCCTGCATCGCAGCATCATTGATGATTCTCACCGGACAGCCCAGCGCCTTCCTGAAGTCGAACGCGACCCACCCCTGCGCCAGGTTGCAGGGTTCGCGAACGGGTCGTCCGTGGACGACCGGGCCCGGATAGCCGATCGCCACTACATCGTAGGGCCAATCTCTGGTGGCGCCGCGTATCCATGCGCACATTTTGCGCGCTGTCATCTTCGGACCGGAGTCGAGTTTCCGCGGAGTCTTGTGGCCGGTGGCTAGAATTTTGACGTGAGTTCCGCCCACATCGACAACCAGAATTTTGTGAGTCATGTGACGCCTCATGAACTTCAACCAACCGAAGGGGAGAATTCGCAATCTTGTCGCAACGGGCCGGAGATAGGTCGGCCGTTACTTCTCTCGCGCGACCACGAACTCCGGCGCCCACAGGAGAGCGCGTTTGATCTCAGAGTCGGGGAAGATGCAGATCGATTGGCGCGCCGCTTCGGCGTAGCGCGTCGCCTCTTGCGTGGCAAATTCAAGCGAACCGTAGCGGTTGAGAATCTCCAGAATGTCGGCATGCGTCACTCCGTTGAATGCGCGGTCGCGCAAGACGGTCTCGATCTGGTGGTGTTCTGCCGGAGTACAGCGCTCCAGGGCATGAATCACCGACATGGTAGCTTTGCCCTCCCGCAGGTCGCTGGCCACGGGCTTGCCCAACACGCTTTCCGAAGCCGTTAGGTCGAGCACGTCGTCAACAATCTGGAAGGCCAGGCCGAGATCGCGCCCGTACTGTCCAAGCCGTTGTTCTTCGTCTTTGGTAGCGCCGCCGAGAATTCCCCCGACTCGCATGCACACGGAAAACAGGCAAGCTGTCTTGCGATAGATCAGATCCATGTGTTCCTGCAGGGAAATCAGCTTGCCGAGCTTTTCCATCTGCAGAAGTTCGCCTTCGACCATTTGTTGGGTAAGTTCGATGAGCACATCGAGGATGCGGAAATTGCGCTCCTGCACCGCGATCTTGAACGCCTGCATGTAAAGCCAGTCGCCAGCCAGAACGCACATCGAGTTTCCCCATTGCGTGTTGGCCGCCGGTCGCCCGCGCCGGATCTGCGCCTCATCAATAATGTCGTCATGAACCAGCGTAGCCGTGTGGATGATCTCGACGACCGAGGCGAGTCGGACCGCGCCCTCGCCTTTGTATCCCAGCAGTTTCGCCGAGAGCAACAGAAGCGCGGGCCGAATGCGCTTGCCGCCTCCCACGCGAAGGTATTCGCCAATTTCCGTGATTGCCGCGACGTTGGAAATTGTGTCGCGTCCAAATTGTTCTTCAATCGCGACGATGTCGTCGCGCAGAAGGTCAAATATTTCTTTCCCGTTAATGGACGACGTCGTTCCCAATTTCCTGATGGCTCCGGTGATCTTTACGCCGGTGACTAATTACTCCGGTAATTCGTGAACTGCAGATCGATGCCAAAGTCTTTTTGCTTGATCATCGCAATCACATCCTGCAGCGTGTCTCGATCTTTGCCGCTGATGCGCACTACGTCCGCCTGAATCGAGGCCTGCGCCTTTTTCTTCGAATTCTTCACCAGCAGCACAATCTCTTTGGCCTTCTCGATCGGAATGCCCTGTTGCAGCGTGATCTTTTGTTTTACAGTGCTGCCGGCTGCCGGCTCGAGCGGGCTGTAAGTCAGGCCTTTCAACGAAACGCCGCGTTTGACCAGTTTCGCCTGAAGGATGTCGTTCACCGCCTTCATCTTGTATTCGTCGGACGAGTGCAGCATGATCGCGTCCGTTCCTTCCATCGCGATCTGCGACTTCGAATCCTTCAAATCGAAGCGCGTGCTCACTTCTTTCGTAGCCTGCTGGATCGCGTTCCCGACTTCGGCGAGATCGATTTTGCTCACGATATCGAAACTGTTATCTGGCATGGAATGTCACCGTTCACCAAGGCAACGGCCCTCTAGTTCAGATGGTCAGCTGAGGGATCCGATTCGAAAAGTTATCCTGCGGATCAACATCCCCAGCGCGTACCCATGAGGGTAACAGAAGAGACAATATCTGCGTAGACTGAGTTCGCGTCACGAACAGTGCGGCGAACTCAGCCAGGAGTCCGACCGGGAGGGAAGTTATCAGCACGCTCCAAAAGCCGCTGGCGATTGAATCGTGATTCAAAGAGCGAGTCCAAAGAACGTGAGGAAATTCTTCGCCGTCTGTGCTCCAACCTGTTCCGCCGCCATACCGCGTATCTTGCTGATCTGGAAAGCCACTTCTTTGACATAGGCCGGCTCGTTACGCTGGCCGCGATGGGGAATCGGCGCAAGATACGGAGAATCGGTTTCAATCAGCATGCGGTCCAGCGGCACCATCTGCGCCGCGTCACGGATGGGCTGCGCCTTGGGAAACGTGATGTTGCCGGCAAACGAGATCATGAAGCCCAGATCGAGCGCGCGTCGCGCATGCTCCACGCTTCCGGTGAAGCAATGCAGAATGCCTCCCAGTCCGCTCGCACTCCAGTGCTCGCCGAGCATCGCAAGGCAGTCGTCCCAAGCGTTCTCGCTGTTGTCCGACGGACGGCAGTGAATAATAATCGGAAGCTTCGCAGCCCGCGCCAATTCCATCTGCGTGCGGAATACCGTCTTCTGCGTTTCGCGCGGCGAGTGTTCGTAAAAATAATCCAGTCCGATCTCTCCCCATGCGATCACGCTCGGATGCTTGGCCCATTTGAGCAGTTGAGCGTCCGCCACGTCGCTGGCCAGGTTGGCTTCGTGGGGATGGATGCCGACACTCGCCCAAATTCGAGGATATTCCGGCTTCCCGTCGAACTCTTCAGCCAACTTGATCGCGCAGTCGGCGGTTTCCGGGCCCTCGCCATTTCCAATTGCGAGATAGGCTTCGATTCCATTCCGCCTGGCGCGCGCGAGTACCTCGCGGCGATCGGTTTCGTAGCGCTTGCCTTCTAGATGTGCGTGCGAGTCGATGAACATTTTCTAGTTCAGGTAAAGAAGATCGTGTGAAGAAGTTTGTGTGGGGACGGGCATTCCTGCCCGTCCAAGCCGTGCGCCAACAATTTTCGCGAGTCTTCTGAGCAAAGGCGAACCACTCGAGCTTAGCGAAGCTCGGCTGCTATTTCAGCCGCGTGCCCAACGGCACATCTTCCAGGAAACTCGCCAGCACCGGCTTGCCGCCTTCCGGCGAAGCCGCCACGATCATGCCGTTCGATTCCAGCCCGCGCAGCTTGCGTGGCGCGAGATTCGCTACGATCACAACCTTCCGGCCAATCAGTGTTTCTGGCTCGTACGCTTCGGCAATCCCAGCCACGAGTTGACGGACCTCGTTCCCAAGATCAACCTCCAGCCGTAGTAATTTATCCGCGCCCTTGACGCGCTCTGCCGTCTTAACCTGGGCTACACGTAACTCCACTTTGGCGAAGTCGTCGATGCCGATCTTCCCGTCCGGAATCGCCGGCGCGGCCTTAGCCGCAGGTGCTTCTGTCTTGGCCGCCGCACTCGGGCTTGCCACTTGAGCGGCTGCTGGCTGAACTTCACTCGGCTGCGCGGAAGACACGCTCGTCGTCCCACCCTGTTCCTCCATCTTTTGCATCCTCTCGACTGCCGATTTGTCTGCTCGCGGAAAAACCGCCTTCACTTCGCCCAGCTTCGTCCCCAGGTGCAGTTGCCCCCACTGCAATTGCGTGAGGTCGAATTGCTTGATATCGCCAAGTCCCATCTGCTCCCAAATTTTTGTGGTTGCATCCGGTATCACCGGATGTGCGAGAGCCGTGACGATGCGCAGCGCCTCTGCACTCGTATAAAGCACAGTCGCCAGACGCGACCGGCTCTCCTCGTCTTTCTTTTCGTCCAGCGCCCACGGCTCGTTTTCTACAATATATTTGTCGACCGCGCTGACCAGTCCCCAGGCAACTTCGAGCGCTCGCGAAAACTGGTATTGATCGAACAACGTGCCAAATTCGGCAATCGCTTTTTTTGCCGCCTCCGCAATCGCTTCGTCCGCCGGTGTATGTCCGGCGTGTGAAGGATACGGCACCTCACCCTTGAAATAGCGGGTGATCATCGTCAGGGTGCGGCTCGCAAGGTTTCCGAGTCCGTTGGCCAGGTCGGAGTTGTAGCGTTGTACCAGTGCGTCGAAGCTGAACGATCCATCCTGTCCAAAAACAACTTCGCGCAGCAGGAAATAGCGCAACGCATCCGCACCCAGAACGTCGACGATGGTTTCGGCGCGTACGATATTGCCGCGCGACTTCGACATTTTGCTTTCTTCAAACAGCAGCCAGCCATGCGCCGTTATGCCTTTAGGCAAAGGCAATCCCGCCGCCAGCAAGAACGCCGGCCAGTAGACGCAATGGAAGCGCACAATCTCCTTGCCGATCATATGCACGTCGGCCGGCCAGTATTTATCAAATTTCGTCGTGTCGCTCGATCCGTAGCCGAGCGCCGTAATGTAATTCGCCAGCGCGTCCAGCCAGACATAAATCACGTGCTTCGGATCATCCGGAACCGGAATCCCCCACGAAAACGTCGACCGGCTGATTGACAAATCGCGCAGCCCGCCCCGTACGAACGAGATCACCTCGTTGCGCCGCGCCTCCGGTCGTATGAACTCCGGATTCTCGCTGTAAAGCCGCAGCAACTGATCCTGAAATGCCGACAGCTTAAAGTAGTAGTTCTCCTCGCTGACGGTCTCCGTCGGCCGTCCACAATCCGGGCAAGGATCGCCGGGACCAATGCCGTCCACGTAGAGCTCATCGGATACGCAGTATTGGCCCGTGTACGTGCCTTTGTAGATAAAGCCGTTGTCGCGAATCTTGCGCCAAAGCGCCTGCACTCCCTTCTTGTGGCGGTCGGATGTAGTGCGGATGAAGTCGTCAGGCGTTAGTCCCATCCGCTCCCAAAGCGTGCGGAACTCCGCCGAGATTTCGTCGGTGAATTGCTGCGGCGTTTTCCCCGCAGTCTGCGCCGCGCGTTCGATCTTCTGACCGTGCTCGTCCGTGCCCGTAAGAAACCACGTGTCTTCGCCCAGCATCCGGTGCCGCCGCGCGATCATGTCGCAGGCGAGCGTCGTGTAGGCATGCCCGATGTGCGGATGCGCGTTAACGTAGTAAATCGGAGTCGTAATATAAAACTTCTTCTTCATCTCTGTTGTTTCACTTCCGTTGTTCGATTGCATGTCCGACTGAACAATTTCCAACTCTAGAAGACCTTCCCCGAATTGTGCAGCTAAGCTGCGTTGGATGCACTCGGATCCACTTCGATTCCGATGTGTCGCAGATGATGCACCATGTGCTCGATGTAGTCGTCAAACACGAACTCCAGAGTGACCGGCTGTGCGCCGGCAATGCTCAGCGTTCGCGTCCAGTCGGTCGCAGCAACACTCTCTGCCGCCGCCAGCAACTGGCGATTCAGCGCTTGCCACGTGTCAATCAACTCCGGCCAGTCGCGTTTCTGATATCGATTGACGACGACCCACCGATTCTGTTCATAGCCCGGCATCGCTGGATTTTCCTCGAGCTGAGCCCGAACGATTCTTTGATGATTATTGGCCGCCGAATCCAAAAGATGTCCCAATTCCTCTTTCGCCGACCAGGCCGACGGACTCGCTTTTCCTTCAACTCCATCCTTCGACAATTTCGCAAGGTGATCCGGCACAATCTGCAGCAGTTCACGCATTCTGGCGAGTTGAGGCATGACTTTTCTCCTTAACGATGGCCTTCGATTCAAGATTCTAGAAATCAGTTCTTGTGGCTGGCATAAACTCGCGCCGCTTCCTGCATCACCTGTTTGAGCGGCACATGATGGGCCTCGGCCAGCGCGCGGCAGTCTTCGAATTCCGGAGCGTAGTTGGAAATCGTGCCGTTCATATTTGCAATCTTGATGCGCACCGGACCCCACGCCGTATCCACCGTCTCCCACCGCCGCGTCAGCGTCTGACGACATTCCTCGCGACGCCGCACCCCCAACGTTGTCGTCTCCGCAAAAATTGTCTCCGTGAGTCGACCGGCATCCTCTATCTTTGCCAACACTGTCAACACCGCACCTGCGCGCCCCTTCTTCATCTGCACCGGTACGCTAAACACATCCAGCGCGCCCTCGGCCAACAATCGTTCCATGGCGTAAGCCAGAACCTGCGGACTCAGGTCGTCGAGATTCGCTTCGAGAACCATGATTTTCTCCGCGTCAGCCCCCGAAGATGCGGCGCCCGAAGACGTACCCACCAACTCATGGGACTTCCCGGACGGTTTGTTTTCCGGCCTACTCTCGCCCACCGTAATCCGCAGCAGGTTCGGATGATCGGCAAACTCCCGCGTTCCCGCGCCATACCCCGCCTTCTCAACCCTGATCGCTGGGAGCGCCGCAAAACGCGTCACCAGAACTTTCACAATCGCTGCCCCCGTGGGCGTTACGAGCTCCACCTGCGGCCCAGACGAATAAACAGGCGCACCCTGGAGCAACTTCAGCGTAGCCGGTGCCGGGACGGGAAGCGTTCCGTGGGCACACTTCACCGTCCCGCCGCCAACGTTCAGCGGCGAGCACACCCACTCCTCGATCCCGAGACTTTCCGCTCCTACCGCCGCGCACACGATGTCGACCATCGCATCGACGGCCCCAACCTCATGGAAGTGAACCTTCTCAACCGGCACATTGTGAATATCGGCCTCGGCCACTCCCAGCGCTTCAAAGATGCCAATCGCGATTCCTTTCGCGCCCGCGCTGATCGCCACTCCTTCAATGATCTTGCGAATTGCACTCAGGCTGCGCCCATGCCCCTGCCCCGAATCATCGTGCGTGTGCGTATGAGCTCCGCCATGAGAATGTTTGTGACCCGCAGCGTCATGATGTTCGTGGCTATGCTCGTGAGAATGTTCATGCGAATGGTCGTGGCTATGATCATCCGCATCTTCACGTTTTCTCTGTGCTTGAAAAACCTCCCGCGGCACATCTTTCTCGCCATGGGCGTAAACGTCAACTTTGGTCGCCGAAACTCCGCTGCGCATGACCCGTGAAATCTCCAGCCTCGCCCCAATGTCGAGCGCCGCGACCGTGTCTTCCAGAAGCTTGCGAGACACGCCGGCATCGACCAAAGCGCCTAGAAACATGTCGCCGCTAATGCCAGAAAAACAATCGAGGTAGGCTATGCGCATGAAAAAAACCGTCGGGCCGCGAGGTTTAGCTTTGTTCGTCGACGGCTTTCCGTTGCCAGGACGCAACTCGCTCATCCGTCAACCACTCATAACCAGCCGCTAACGACCTGACTTTTCATCATAGGGAAGCCGCGCACCTCCGTCAAACTCGCGCTCCCGCTTGAGTTTGTTAGAATCACTGTTCCTTCAATCAGTTAGCAGAGACGTCAGAGGGCATCCTTGTATCGACATCTGGAACGGCAGTTGGTCGAGCATCTGCGTGAATTTCTCCGGCGCACCTATGCCTTGGAAAACGCGAACATCGTTGTCGAACAGCCGCCAAAAATCGAGTTCGGCGAGTACGCACTCCCGCTCGCCTTTGAACTTGCGCGGAAGCTGCGCAAGGCTCCGCGGAAGATCTCGGAAGAGATCGTGGCCGGAGTCGGAACGATCCCGGGCTTTGAAAAATTTGAGGTCGCCGGCGGCGGCTACATCAACGTTCGCGTAAGCCGCGCAGAGATGGCTAAGGTCTTGGCCGCCGACGAATCGCCGGCTGCTGACCGGCCCGCTGGAAAAGTTCTGGTTGAACATTCCAGCATCAATCCCAACAAAGCCGCCCACATCGGACACCTCCGCAACGCGATTCTCGGCGACACCTTCGTCCGTCTGCTGCGTTTCGCCGGCAGGGAAGTGGACGTTCAGAATTACATCGATAACACCGGCGTGCAGGTGGCCAACGTCGTCGTTGGATTCCTGCACATTGAGAAAAAGTCGCGCGCCGAGATCGAAGCTCTAGCCGCCGGTCCGAAGTTCGACTACGTCTGCTGGGATCTCTATGCTCGCGTCTCCCATTGGTACGAAGCAGACAAAGCTCATCTGAAAACTCGCTCCGAAACTCTGCACCTTATCGAAGAAGGCAACAACGAAACGGCTGCCATTGCCGATTTGATTTCAGTTGCGGTTCTGCGGCGGCATCTTGAGACCATGGAGCGCCTCGACATCGAGTACGACTTCCTTCCCCGCGAGAGTGAAATCCTGCACCTTCATTTCTGGGACGCCGCCTTCGGCAAGTTGAAAGAATCCGGCGTCCTCACCTACGAGACCGCGGGCAAGAACAAGGGCTGCTGGGTGATGCGGCGGGCCGGGACCTCCGCGCCGAAACCTGCAGAGCCTGCCGGCAACAGACCGGAGGCCCCAGACAGCGACGCCACGCCCGCCGAGGGCGCGATTGCGGACGCAAAAATCACCGAAGAAGATCAGAAAGTCATCGTTCGCTCCAACGGAACCGTCGGCTACGTTGGCAAAGACATCGCATATCACATGTGGAAGTTCGGCTTGCTGGGGCGCGATTTCGGCTACCGCAAGTTTTTTCTTTACCCCAACTCGCACGATTGCTGGATCTCGTCCACCAACGGCGAAAAAGATCATCCCCACTTCGGCAACGTCGCCGAAATTTACAACGTCATTGATGCCCGGCAATCCGAGGCGCAAAACACCGTCATCGAAGCCCTGCGCGGACTCGGGCACGACGAATCGGCCGATCGCTATACCCACTTCTCCTACGAGATGGTCGCCCTCACTCCGCGTTGCGCCGCGGAACTTGGCTACCAACTTAGCGACGAAGACAAGTCTCGCTCCTGGATCGAGGTCTCCGGCCGCAAAGGCTTTGGCGTCAAGGCCGACGATCTGCTCGATGCCCTCATCGCGGCCGCTCTCACGGAAGTCGATGCACGGCATCCCGAGCTAAGCGACTCCGAGCGTAACGGCATTGCCACCCAAGTTGCCATCGGCGCGCTGCGTTATTTCATGTTGAAGTTCACCAAGCCCTCGGTGATTGCTTTCGACTTCAAGGAAGCGCTCAGCTTCGAAGGCGACACCGGTCCTTACGCACAGTATGCCGTCGTGCGCGCTTCTAATATTTTTCGTAAGGGCGGATTCGATCCGGACGAATTCTGTCGCCTCGAAGCGAGCCGCATCTCCACCTTCGAACTCGGCGAATATCTCAACGGAGAAGATGGCAACCAGATCTGGGAACTTTGGCTGGCGGCCGCCAAAACATCCCACGTTGTCGGGCAATGCATCGCTTCTACCGAGCCTGCTTATCTCGCGAAGCACGCTTTTCAACTCGCGCAGCTTTTCAATACCTTCTATCATCGCCATCCCATTCTGAGTGAAACAAATGAAGGACGAAAAAAGTTCCTGCTTACCACCGCCGCCGTCGTTCGCCGCGAACTCATTCGCATTCTTGCGATGATGGGTATTCATGTGCCGCCGGTAATGTGAGCCGGTTACCTCGGTCTGCGAGATCGACCCATCTACAGCCAGTTTCCCTTGCATCTCCAACCTTCCCGTTCGCATCCTTCTTACTAGGGTTATTCCTTATGAGGAAGAACATCGTTGCGACACTGCTGCTAAGCCTTGCTTTCCTGGCTACAACGTCATCGCTGGTGAGCGCCACCGTTACTGAAGTTCCCGCGATTCCGCGCACGTTTGCGAACGCGCGTTTTGTTTATGTCGCAGCTTACGATGGCGATCAATTCGATCCCCGCTTGCTGCCGGACGACCGCGAAGCCATCGGCCGCGTTCAAGACGCGATCCAGAAGTGGGGAAAGTTGACCGTGGTCTATCGGCCGCAAGATGCCGACATCATCTTGTTGGTGCAGTCTCGGCCCTCGGAAGACGTCCTGGCTCTCTACGACGCGCATCGCGGCGATGAAGCCAGTCGCCCCTCCAGCATGTACTTATGGCGCGTGATGAGCCGCGGTGGATTGCAAAAAGGCGAGGTGCCTTTGATGTCGCAGTTTGAAAACGCCTGGTCCAAAATCGCGAAGTGATGGCCTCGAAATAACGATCTCGAATAACGGCCTGAACCTGTCGCCACTACTTCGCCAATTTCTCAGCGCAACACGCCATCGCGCCAATGGGAGAACTCACCAATCGGTGTCGACTCTGCTACTCGCGAATCTGGCTGTTTGCCACCTATAATTCCCTGCGTGGAATTGTGTTCAAGAGGGAATCGTATAAAATTTCTACGGTTGATATCGTGTTTGCTTGGCCTGCTCCCTTGATCCGTGTCTTGTCATTACCCGCAAAATATTGATAAAAAGCGGTTTACGGCTTCCGCCTGTAAAATTCGAATGGCATCCCCCGTGCATTACAAGAGAGTGGCTCGAGGGCGTTAACATTTCGAACCAGACTGGCATCCAAAAGCGTTACAGAGCAATTTTTCGGGCAAGGAGCCCTAAACTAACTATGAATCGCACATCGTTGACCCTAATGCTGGCGGCGACATTGTTCGCATCGATGGGATGCTCCACCAAGAATTATGTCCGTCAACAGACCACGCCGCTCATCAACAAGACCAATGAGCTCGACGACCTGACCGCGAAGAACTCCAAAGACATCAAAAACGTCGATCAGCGCGCCCAGTCTGGAATCCAGGCTGTGCAGGCGAAGGCTGCCGAAGTCGACCAAAAAGCGTTGGCCGCTGGCAGCGAAGCTGACAAGGCGCAACTCTCGGCCAATAGCGCCACGCAGCGTGTCGACGCTCTCACCAACACTGTCGTCAACCTCGACAATTACCGGCCCGTCGTCGAGACCGCCATACATTTTGGTTTCAATCGCGACAACCTGACCAAAGACGCGAAAGAGGCGATCGATCAACTCGCCGCGAGCGTTGCCAACACCAAGGGATACATCATCACGGTCGAGGGCGCCACCGATTCCGTAGGCAGCGCAGACTATAACTACGAACTCAGCCAGCGCCGCGCCAATGCCGTGATTCAATACCTCGCCGCCGAGAAAAGCGTCCCCGCCTACAAGATCTATCTCATCGGATTGGGCAAGGATAAGCCGGTCGATACCAACAAGACTCGCGACGGACGCGCCAAGAATCGCCGAGTCGACATTCGTTTGATGACCAACACGGGAGCGGGCACGACGACTCCGGCGCAGGCGCCTGCAGACAATCAGACTCCGACGGCCAGCGCGAATCCGTCCTTGTAGTTTGTAAATTTGACCCTCCTCCCCCGAGGACTTAGCCAAGCCAGGCCATCCCGTCTGTGGATGGCCTGTTTTTTGCTCCCCTCATTTTTTCTCTCGTCTCCCAGCTTTCCCGCCGCCGCCGAAGCGCTACAATGAGGAGTGCGCATACGATTTCTGATTGCGTTTTTGGCGCTGCTCGCGACCATCGTCTTCGCCCAGGATCCGACGAAAAACGATTCGCCGAGCAAGGATTCAACGGACAACACGGCCCAAGACAAGACCGCCGACAGCAATCAAGCCACCGGCGAAAGCTCCAGCCGCGATACCAGGATTGACCTCAGCCCACCCCGCGACGACGCGAAGAGCCATCCCGGCAGCAAAGACGCAGTTGCCGATCTCGACGGCACGCAAAATCCCGATAAAGACAAAGCTGATACCTCCGGCGTACAGGAATTCCATCCCTGGAATCCCATGAAAGCCGCGAAAGACATCGAGGTCGGCGACTATTATTTCAAGCGCAAAAACTACAAGGGCGCTGTTGAGCGATACAAGGACGCCCTTTACTACAAAGACGGCGACGCCGTTGCCAGCTTTCGCCTCGCCGAGTGCCAGGAGAAATTAGGGGATAAAACCGAAGCCCGCAAGTATTACGAGCAGTACTTGAAAATCCTGCCCCAGGGACCATTCGCCAAAGATGCCCACGCGTCTCTCGACCGCCTGGCGAAAGCCCAATAAATATCTAAGTGGCGATGGCCCAAACTGAAAAGACCCGAAGGAAATCCGCTTCGTCCGGAGTTTGGGAAGAGCACGAGTTCCACTCGTGCCGTTATCGCCGCACAGTCCAAAACGGCTTCCAGCCGCTGAGCGAATGCTGAAAGCGGAAAACAATTTTCCGCAATCTCCTCAGTCCTGCCGACACTGCCGCAAGGTCGATCGCGTGACCTTAACACCATACGCGCGGTCGCCTGCCCGTGGCACTCCAACCTCAACTCTATTTTTCCACCCGCGAGAACTCGCCGCTCGAAGCATTCACCGCCACCCGTAGCTTCGCCGTGTCCCGGTCCGCTCCGTAGATAACGTGCCACAACAATTCGTTGGTCAGCCGGTTCCACTCCAACACATAAAAAACCGGAGTGTCGGGTTCTTTCTCCAGCAACTTATCCCCGCCGTGCTCCTGCGCGATGGCAAACGCCTTGTCCGTGTCCACCTTCAGAAACTGAACGTTGAAAATCTGCGTGCTCGAGTTGGTCGGGCTATAGCCGTCTTCTACGCTGTGCGAGACCTCGCCCAAAGCCCATGTGTAGGGGCGTGTGGCGCGTTTCGAAGGCGAGGCAAATCCCGCGCGCCATTCGCCCGCTTTGCCGTCGCGGCCTTTCGAGTCATTTGTCGGCTCTGACTCCACTCGATAAGGCTGCACATCGGCCGCCCAGCCCCGTGCCGAAATATAGCACTTGTAGAACGCGCTGCTTCCCGTGATCGCCTCAGGAGCCTTGGGTTGCGGCTTCTCTGCCGCCGGAGGATTGGGCGCGGAAGAACACCCCATCAGCCATCCTGCTGCTAAAATTACCGCGAAGAGTCCGAGCGTTCTTGTGATTTTCATTCTGTTCACTCACTGCTTCCTGAGCCTGGTATCAAACTCGAATTTTGTCCGCGGTTATTGTACTCAAGCAAAGCTATGAATTCCTATCTGGAACGTCTGCGGCAGGAACTCGAACAGGCAACAGCCGGAGCCGATGCGGCTCGACTCGCGGCGGCTCCCGCCGGCAAATGGAACACGGCTCAAATCCTCGAACACCTACTCCATAGCTATAAAGGCACGAATGCCGGCTTGAACCAGTGTCTGGCAAAAGGTACGCCATCCGCCTCTAAAACGAAGATGAAGGATCGTTTTGCCACCTTGCTGGTCGTCGGATTCGGTTATTTGCCCGAAGGCCGCAACGCTCCCGAACGCACCATACCGCGGGGAATGCCGCTGGAGGAAATTCGTCCCGCCGTAGCGTCAGAACTGAAAAGGCTGGCTGCGCAGATGGACACCTGTGAGCTGAAATTTGGCCGCCGCACCAAACTCCTGGACCACCCCTTTATCGGCCCACTCACCGCCGATCAATGGAGAAAGTTTCACTTGGTTCATGGGCGTCATCACATTCGCCAGATGCTGGAACGTATGAAATTCTGATCTGAGCCGGCCGGGTCTCGATCGGAATGCTTCTCCAGAGATCGAGAGGATGACGATCGGCTCGCAGCTTATCTACAAACACAATCTTCGTTTCTCCACACGATCTGCCAAACCAACTACTTCTTATCGGTCGTGCTGTCGTCCTTGGGCGCATCCTTGTTGCCGTCGTTACTCTTGTCCTTGTCTTTTTCCACAATCCCAGCCTTGCGCGCCTGTTCCTGCAACTCGTCATACTCCTGTTTCGCTGCGTCAATCGCTTTCTGCTTGTCATCGATATCGTTCTTTGTCTCCGCTCCGTCTTTGTCAAACTGGGAGGCGTTCTGCAGCCGTGCGGCTCCATTGGCGTAAAAATTCGCTTCCTTCAGCCGGAATTCGCGCTGCTCGAGATCAAGCTCTTTGCTGAGGGAATCGATTTTTTCTTTCTGCTTGTCGAGCTTTTCCTTCCACTCATCCGCCACTTTCTTCTTGTCTCGATCGGGGTTGCTGGCCCCCGCGGCGGGCGCAGCCGGAGCCGTCCCTGCCGTCGCGGCCTCAGCCGCGGGCGGCGGCCCTACGATGCTCAGAGTCTCGTTGGTCGGAAGATTATCGTTATCGTAATGGCGCGTCGACGGACTGGGTTCCGGCTTGTTTTTCCGAGCCGCTCGAGCGGCGTCTCCGAGCGATTGGGCGGCCGCGCCGCCGGTAGCTAAGAAAAGCAGAGTAATCAGCGTAACGATTCTTGTCCGTTTCATGTCCTCATCCTTTGCAGGCCTCGACTCTCGTCGGCGGCCCGCTTTTGTTCTATCAAGAACTTGTGGTGGCAGCCCGGGCGCCTCCCAGAAAACTGCCAATGGTTCGGTCTAACTGTGCTGCTTCGCGCGCGATGTTGTCCGCGAGTTGGTGCCCCAGTTCCGCGTCGCGGCTGCACGCCAGTTGCTGAGCGTATCCCGCGATCGTGGTTAGGGAATCGCGCAATGCCACCGAAAGGTCGGAAGACGTTTCCTGCCGCATCTTCTGATCGTGCCGCATCCGTTCCAGGTCCGTTTTGTCATCCACGACGACCGTCGTTCCCATCAGGCTCCCGTCGTCCGACAACACCGGAGACGCCGCGACTTCCAGTACTCGGTTCTCGCCTTCCCGGGTGAAATAATTCAGCATCACTCCCCGAACCGCGGCTGTTCCAGCCAGAGCGGGCGCGAGAATTTCCTCGACCGTCGTTCTCGATTCCGTTTTCACGTCCGGCGTCGGACGCAACGTCGCGTTTCGAAAAAGATCCGAAGCCTGCAGTCCCACCGGCGAAGCAAATCCGAGTAACGCCCGCGCCGCCGCATTGGCTTGCCGCAGCAACCCGTTCGTATTGAAAAACAGAACTCCGCACGAGAGATTCGAGAGGATCGTCGAACTCAGCGTGTCGGAAGCTTTGGCTTTTCTGCGTTCCGAAAGTTGCTGCGTAGTCAGTTCATGTTTCTGCTGCTTCAATTGTTGGATGACGGCGTGATACGCATGAACCGGCAGTCCCTCGCCAGCAAACGGCGCCTGCGTGAGGGAATCCTGATTTTCGACCAGGCCCCGCCGGACCCAACGGATGAGCAGCAGTCCCATCACGAAAGATGCGAGCGCCGCGACCATCAGAAAGACTGCTCGCAGAGCCACGGGATTCAGCAGCAGCCTCACAGCACCCTCCAGTACCAGTGCAGCAACCGGTTGCCGAACACAAACGACAAAATCGCCATCCCGCCCAAGAACACGCCAAATGGCATTTCGTAATAGCGCAGCGCCAATCGCGCCGACTGCCACGCCTGCCTGCGCGCTTGCGCTGGAGCCGTGCCTCGTGCTTCATTTCGCCGAACGCGCTGCATCCAAACCGACATCACTGTGCTAATTCCGAAGAGCGAGCCGGCTAGCGACGACGCGAAAATCGTAAGCACCGTTAGCTTTGTTCCGAGAAACGCGCCAATCATCGCCATCAGCTTCACGTCGCCGAAACCCATGCCCTCAACGCCGCGCGCTCTCAAGTACATCGCCGCCGCGCCATAAAGAAACGAAGCGCCAATCGCCGCGCCCAGCACCGAATCCGTCAACGACCATAGCCGCCACGAAATCGCCTGTCGCATTGCGGTTGATACGAGCCCCGGCATGATGCGCGAGGCCAGATCATTCACCGGCACGACCAGGCTGAACCCAATCCCCAACGCCAGACCCGGCAAAGTCATCGCGTCCGGAAGAAGTTTTGTCTCCGCATCGGTGAAGATCAATCCCAACAAGAGATAGCCGAGCACGATGCATTTCAGAGCCAACACCGTGAGACCAAAATGCAAGAAACATCCTGCGAACAGCAGGCCCGTTAGCAGTTCAATCACGAGATAGCGGGGCGAGATCGGCTCTTTACAATTCCGGCATTTTCCCCGCAGAATCAGCCAACTTAAAACGGGTAGGTTGTGGTAAAGCGGAATCATGTCTCCGCAGTGCGGGCACGCGGATCGTGGCGAAACCACCGACTTGCCCCGCGGCAACCTGTAGATACAGACATTCAGGAAGCTGCCAAAGCACAGCCCATACACAAACATCGCGCTGGCGACAAAGGTTTCCACGTTGGCTAAGTGCCCATTAGGCTTGGACTTGGGATGATTATAAGCTGGCCCGTTGGGGGCCTCTAAGTACGAAAGTCACTGTACTTCCGGAGAAGGTAAGTTATTGTGGGCAAAGCAGAATACAGCCTCGCTCCTACCCGCCCCAGGGATCTGGGTCACGCCACTCGACTAACCTGGTTTTGTTGCGGAAGGAAGATCGAAAACACCGTCCCTGTTGTATCGCCATTGGCCCGGCTCCGCACCCGAATCGATCCTTGATGTTTCTGCACGATGCCCCGCGATACCCATAAGCCAAGCCCAGTACCCGTGTCCTTCTTGGTGGTGTAAAACGGCTCGAAAATCTGCCGCAGATTCCCTTGCGGAATGCCGCTCCCGTTGTCGGCCACTGTGATGCGAACACCCTCGTTCCCGCTCGACCAGTCGCGAGCCGCCGCCACTCGCACCTGCAAACACCCCCGATGAGGCATGGCATCGACCGCGTTCACCACCAGATTGGCCAGCAACTGCCGTAACTCGCCCGAGTACCCGCTGATCTCCGAGTTGCCTCGATAGCGCCGGCTCACCTGAATGTGACGCCCCTCCAGCTTGCGCGAGTACAGCTGCAAAATCTCGTCCATGATCCGCGCTGGATCCACCTGTCCCTGCGAATTGCTGTCCCGCACGAATCCCAGAGTCTGCTGTGCCAACCGGGCCACGCGCCCCACCTCTTGCTCGGCCATGGTCAGATAATCGCCAAGATGGCTCGAGTCATGCCGCGCCAGGTAAAGCAAATTGACCACCGCCTCCAGCGGATTGTTGATCTCATGTGCGATCGAAGCCGCCAACCGCCCGGCCGTCGCCAGCTTTTCGCTGCGCCGGACCGCCTCCTCCGAGTGCATCTCTGCCGAGATATCACGCGCGATCGCCGACGCCCCCAGCGTTTCCCCGCGTGCGTTCCGCAACGACGATATCGACAGCAGAATCGGACAGCGCGATCCATCTTTTCGCAGGCGTTCCGTCCGATACGAAGCGATGTGTTCGCCTCGCGCCACCAGTTCGCGATTGCGCTCGACTTCCGCGACCCGTTCCGGCGGCGCCAGCATGCTAATGGATGCCCCCACCGCTTCTTCCGCCGTGTATCCGTAGAGTTGTTCGGCGGCGCGATTCCAACTGGTAATCGTCCCGTCGGCGCGCGCGCTATAGATTGCGTCACCCGAAAATTCGACGATGGCGGCCATCTCCCGCCTGGTGTGATCGGCTCTCGACTCGGCCAGCGTTTTTTGCCGCGCCATGCTTCCCGCGAAGACGGAGATCACCAGAAACACCAGCAGACGTTCCAGATCGGCCTTCGAGTTAATCCCGAAATTGAAATACGGAGCAATGCCGAAGAAATCCAGGCAGCCCGTTGCCAGCAGAGTGCAAAAAACTGCCGGTCCAAAGCCCAGAAACCGCGCGGTAAATAGAACTGCAGCCAGCAGCAACACGAAAAGATGTCGGTGCAGAATGGGAGAAAATGTCCAGACGCTCAGCGAAACCCAGACCGCGATTGCCGCGCCGGCAAACCTCATCGGCGCTGAATGCCGATGTCGTCTGATCCATTGTTTCAGATTGGGCCCAGTTCCAGACATGGTCAAAAAAGCAGCTAAGCTCCTGTACTTGTGGTTGTGAGGGGAGGAGCGAAAGCAACTGTACTAGAACAACACTGACGAAACTTTAGCAGCAGCGGCAGCGCGGGGCAACTCCCCAGCGCCAAGAGCGTCAAGAGGTCCACCCGAGTCCTGCGGCGATTCTCGGTTCGCGCCGGTGTCTTTCCGTGCTGCGATTGGAAGGGAGTTGATTATTCCTGATGCAGAAATTTGTAATCGAGAATGGAAGCCGCCAGGCCGAACGCATCTTCGACATTTTCGATCGCGTCCTTCACTCGAATGAGCCTGCCCTGGCAAAGCACGTTGCGATTCCTTTGACCCGAAATTTCTTCCGGCATCTCGAAAATCAGTTCCACCAGAGCGTTCGCCGGCAGTTGCTGCGGTCCATAGAACAGTACGCCGGACTGGCTGATGTTCCGGATCTGACCTTCGTACCAGGTATGCAGATTCTTTCCGCGATAGCGCACCGGAAGTGTCGATTTTAACCGTCGCGCCCGAGGCATCCAGGTCGGTTGTTTCTGCCCCGACCGCCGTCGTACCGTAGCAACTTCCGCGACCGGTTCGTCGACCTTATTTCCACGGCGCATCGTCTTCCAGTCGTACTGATAGGCGGTGGCGCACAGCAGGCATACCTGGTAAAACTCGCCGCCCGCAGCGCGCCGCGGCCAGGAAAACTCGTGCGAACAGCGTCCAAGCATGAGAACGTCCATTAATTTTTGCGCCATGATGACGAGCAGTGCCCCCTACCATTCGAACACCTTCATCTTCTGACGCATTCGCCGTTCTGGATAGGTTACTTTCGTGTATCCCGCCTTAGGCCTTATGCTCTTCTATAATGGAAAGAAGCGTATTGACGCGCGCCGCCTTCGTGCTTGCCGGAGGCAAGAGTTCCCGCATGGGCAGCGGCGCCGATGGCTCGAAGATCGATAAAGCGCTCCTCGAGTTTCGCGGTCAGACGCTACTGCATCGGGTGTTGGAAACGGCACGCGCGGTTTGCGAGAGAGTGGCAATCGTCGGAGACCCGGCCAAGTTCGCCCGCCATGCGGCGCTCAAGGATGAAGTCCTGGTGCGGGACGTTTTTCCCGAGTGTGGGCCGCTCGGTGGAATTCATGCCGCGCTCGTTCAATCTCCTGCCGAACTCAACCTGATGCTGCCCGTCGATATGCCATTTGTCTCGAAAACCCTTCTCGAGTTTCTGTTTGCGACCGCCGAAGAAAATGATGCATTGGTGACGGTGCCGAAAATTGGCAAGGGATGGCAGCCACTCTGCGCGATTTATCGCCCAGAGTTCGCGCCATCTGCCGAGGAGGCTTTGCGGGCAGGGAAATGCAAAATCGATACGTTATTTCGAGACATTTCTCTTCACACGATCGAAGCCCCAGAATTGATCGCGGCCGGCTTCTCAGAAAACAATTTCTTCAACGTCAATACGCCGCAAGATCAGCTTACAGTGAAACAAAACTTACCTTAGCGCACTGTCTCAGCCTTCCGGTCCCTCACACCCAAACTTCACTCCCTTGTCGCAGGCGCGCGATGTCCCTCGTCGGCGCGCTCCCGAAGAAGCGGCTGTATTCCCGGCTGAACTGCGAAGCGCTGAGATAGCCCACACGCTGGCTCGCCGTGCCTGCGTCGATGACCGCCGACAGCATCAGACGCCGCGCCTCTTGCAGTCGCAGTACTTTCTGATAGTGCAAAGGGCTCATCGCCGTAACCGACTTAAAATGCTCGTGGAAAGAGGAAACGCTCATATGCACCAGTTCCGCCAACTCTTCGACCTTCATGGGTTGGTGGTAGTTCGTGCGCAGCCATGAAATCGCCTTCGCAACTCGGTCGAGACTCGATTCCGCAAACCCCATTTGCGCTACTCGAGCCCCAATCGGACTGCGCAGGAGGCGAATCAATATCTCATCCATCACTAGGGGCGCGAGCAGCTCGGCGTCCCCCGGTTGCCCCAGGCATTCCATCAACCGCGTCGCGGCGCTCACCATGCCGGCCTCGGCGGGAGTTATATATACGGCGCGCCTCTCCTGTACTGAAGGCAGCCCGTGCGGATACACCTTCAACACCAGCTCCGCAATCTTGCGCGGATCCAGGTCCAGTCGCAAGGAAAGGTAAGGCTCCGGATGGCTTGCCTGCGTGATCTGCGCCACAACGGGTAGCGCCACCGAGAACACGATCATGCGCGTGCCGTCATACTCGAAGAACTCCTGCCCCACGATGACGCTCTTCGCCCCCTGTGCAACGATGCACAACGACGGAACGCTGATCGCATGCACACATTCGGTGTTCACCCGCGAGAAACGGCTCGCGTGCAACCCCGGTACACGCAGCTCAAAACTGCCGTCATGCGGCGCGTAAGCGGCAATCAGCCGCGCGAGATTGGCCGTCTCTGGCGGGTCTGCGCTCGCCATCTGGTCTCGACTCCGCCGCGTCGCAATTTTACCGTTGGTCCTCACCCCTCCGAAATTACCTCCTTCGCAATCATGACAGCCCTCATTGCATCTGGATGATGACAGCCACATCGAACTTCGAATAGTACTTCTTCACATCACTCTTCCCGTACTTGCCGCGAAATTTCTCGACCACGGACGATACCTCTGCCGCGTCCCTCACAGCAACAGCTTTGATCTCGCTTTCAACGCCGCCTGCTCCGACCCGCATCACTGGATCGTTGACGACATTCTTGTACCACTGCGTATCCGATCCTTTTACGGGCAGCAAGTAGAGCGTCTCGTCTTGCAGCACAAACCAGATTGGAATCGAAATGGCTCGGCCCGATTTTCTGCCGGTTACAGTGATGCGAATTTCGCTGGCCTCGGTAAGCCGGGCTTTCAGAGTTTTGTTGCGCATGGCTGCATCGCTCATCCTGTCTTCCGCTACTCGCAAGCCCGGCTTGGTTCGCCGCGGTGCTGTTCGTCACGATACTGTTCGTCGCTCACGTGCTCCAGCCAGTCCACCACTTTGCCATCTTTCTTTTCTTGAATGGCGATGTGTGTCATCGCCGTCGTCGACGTAGCCCCGTGCCAATGTTTCTCACCCGGCGCGAACCACACCACGTCCCCAGGACGTATTTCCTCAATCGGTCCGCCCCAATGCTGCGCCCAGCCACAACCGGCCGTCACAACCAGCGTCTGGCCGAGCGGATGCGTATGCCAAGCCGTGCGCGCCCCCGGCTCAAACGTAACGCTCGCGCCCTGCACCAACGCTGGGTCCGGCGCCTGAAAGAGCGGATCAATCCGCACCGTACCCGTGAACCAGTCCGCCGGCCCCTTGCCTGAGGGCTGTGTGCCAGCTTTCTTGATCTCCATTTTTGACATCCTTTTCCTCGATTATCGTCTAGGACTTCAGCGACGCCATGTCGATCGAAAATCGGTATTTCACATCCGACTTGAGCAGCCTCTCGTAAGCTTCGTTCACCTTCTGCATCGGGATCACCTCGACATCAGAAGTGATATTGTGCTTTCCACAGAAATCGAGCATCTCCTGCGTTTCCGCAATCCCGCCAATTGGAGAACCCGAAAGGCTGCGCCGCCCCATGATCAATCCGAACACAGAAACAGCCAGCGGCTTGTCCGGCGCGCCCACCATTGTGAGATTGCCATCGCGCCGCAGCAGGTTAATGTAAGCGTTGATGTCATGATAGGCCGACACCGCGTCCAGAATGAAGTCGAAACTCCCCACGTGCTTCTCCATCTCGTTCGCATTCTTCGAAATAACGACTTCGTCTGCGCCCAGGCGGATTGCATCGTCTTTCTTGTTTGGCGAAGTCGTGAACACCACAACGTGCGCTCCCAGGGCGTGCGCAAACTTCACGCCCATGTGGCCCAGTCCCCCGAGTCCCACCACGCCCACTTTCTTGCCCTTCGAGACCCCCCAGTGCCGCATTGGCGAGTAGGTCGTGATTCCAGCGCAAAGCAACGGAGCCGTTCCCGCCAGACTGAGATTCGATGGCACCTTCAGAACAAACCTCTGGTCGACGACAATACTGTCGGAATAGCCGCCGTAGGTCACGCCTCCCAGATGCTTGTCGGGAAAGTTATAGGTCAGCGTAAAGTTGGGGCAGAACTGCTCCATCCCCGCCTTGCACTCGGCGCATGTGCGGTCCGAATCGACCATACAGCCCACCGCAGCCAGGTCGCCAGCCTTCAACTTCGACACCCCGGAGCCCACCTTTGTTACCCGGCCGACGATTTCGTGTCCCGGAACGCAGGGATATACGGTCGGCATCACGTCCTTCCACTCGTTCCGAACCTGGTGCAGATCGGAGTGGCAAATGCCGCAGAACAGAATTTCAATCTGCACGTCGTCTTCAGTTGGATCGCGCCGCGCGATCGTGGTCGAGGCCAGCGGCGATTTATCGCTGGTTGCAGAATAAGCTTTCGCTTTGTACATATTTCCTTTCAGAATCCGTAACAAAGTCCCGGATAAACTTCCATTAAGGTTCCTACTAAAGTTCGTATTAAAATCCGAATTAAAGCCCCGTCATCTTCTCGATCGCTTCCGGGTACCGGGCCCCTTCCACTTTGATCTTGGACGAGGCGGTTTCAATCTCGCGCAAATCGTCCGCTGTGAGTTCAACCGCAACCGCTCCGATGTTTTCTTCCAGACGCGCCAGCTTGGTCGTGCCCGGAATCGGAGCAAACCAGGGCTTCTGCGCCAGCAGCCAGGCCAGCGCGATCTGCGCTGGCGTCGCCTTCTTCCGTTTCGCCATCGCTCCCAGCAGATCCACCAGTGCCTGATTCGCCTTCAGAGCCTCCGGCGTGAAGCGAGGCAGAGTGCTCCGAAAATCAGTCTTATCGAATGTCGTGTGCTCATCCATCTTCCCGGTCAGGAATCCCTTGCCCAGCGGACTATACGGCACAAATCCAATACCCAGTTCCTCCAGCGTGGGCAACACCTCCGCCTCAGGCCCCCGCGTCCACAGCGAATATTCGCTCTGCACCGCCGTGACTGGTTGCACGGCGTGCGCGCGACGAATCGTCTTCGCTCCCGCTTCCGAAAGCCCGAAGTGCTTTACCTTGCCTGCCTGAATCAAATCCTTCACCGTTCCGGCAACATCTTCAATTGGCACCTGCGGGTCTACGCGGTGCTGATAGAAGAGATCGATTGCATCAACCTTCAGACGTTTCAGCGATGCCTCGGCGACCAGCCGAATGCGGTCGGGGCTGCTATCCGGACCAAGAGAACCCGGACTCAAATCGGGCTTCAGCTTGAAGCCGAACTTGGTTGCGATCACAACCTTCCCGCGGAACGGCGCCAGACCCTCGCCCACCAGTTCTTCGTTCGTGAACGGACCATACACCTCCGCGGTATCGAAAAACGTCACACCGCGTTCAACCGCCGCTCGAAGTAGGGAAATCATCTCCTGCTTGTCTTTCGCGGGGCCATAAGAGAAGCTCATCCCCATGCACCCCAAGCCGAGAGCCGAAACTTCCAGATTGCTTTTTCCAAGTTTGCGCTTTTGCATTGCTTCTCCTAAGCTTGCGAATTTCCTCGCTGCCGATTACGTCTGCCCACCTGCCTCAACATTCCCAGCATAGTTTCGAGCTCTGGCGATCGCTTGCCTATTTCAATGAACTTCTTGCCCGATTCTACGAACTCCTTCGTCCGCCCCTCCTCGCCGAGTCATCCCTCGTACGGCCGAACCCGCTTCCAGCCGCAACACCGAGTACCACCGGCAGTTCTCTTAACCAACTTTCTCTCAACTACCGCTTGAGCCTATCCGCCTTCTCGTGCCATTCTGGTACCCATGGCTTCTCCCGCCACCCTTTCGCCCTACATCGAATTCAAAGACGTCTCCAAGGCTTTCGGAGCCCGCGTCATTCTCCAGAATGTCAGCTTCGATGTTATGCCCGGAGAGATGGTTTGCATTCTCGGCCGCAGCGGCGTGGGCAAATCCGTCTCGCTCCACAACATCATGGGCTTCCTCAAGCCCGATTCCGGCCGCGTCATTGTCGCCTGCCAGGACATCACCGACTACAACGAAGTGCAACTCGAGGAGATCCGCAAGAAAGTCACCATGGTCTTCCAGAATGGCGCTCTCTTCGACTCGTTGTCCGTCGGCGAAAATGTGGCTTTCCCGCTGCGTGAAAAGCGCGAACTTTCGGAGGACCAGATTCTTCAGGTTGTCGACGGTCTGCTCGAAATGGTCGGCGTCAAAGAGATGCGCGATCTGCTGCCCTCCGACCTCTCGACCGGAATGAAGCGCTCCGTCGCCATCGCGCGCGCCCTCGCAGCTCAACCCGAATGTGTGCTCTACGACGAACCCACCACCATGGTCGATCCCCTCATGGGAAACCTGCTCGGCGATCTCATCGCCCGCCTCAAGCTACAACTCCATCTGACATCCGTCGTCGTGACCCATGACATGCGGCTCGCTAAGAAATTGGCCGACCGCCTCGTCTTTCTCCACGAAGGCCGCGCCATTTTCTTCGGCCCCTACAAAGACATGGAAAAATCCAACGAGCCCATCATCCACGAATTTCTGGAATTAGACGAACTCAAGCTGGAAGCTTAGACATTCTTTGTTTTTCCTGCATTTTTGCGGCGAAAACAAAAGGGCCGGCCCGGCGCCAGCCCTCTCTTCAATACTCCTCGTTGCCCCAGGAAATTACATCAATACTGCCAACTCACGTTCACCGATCCCACTCCGCTGCTCGGTACGGTGTAGGTGTGGTTGCTTCCGTTCTCCCATGTTACCGTCCCGTTGGCAGCGATCTTGATGAACTTGAATTGGATCGCTGTCCCCGCCGGCGCCGAGACATTCAAGAACCAGTTTGGATAATTAGGATCGAGCATCGGACCAATCGCCGTATCCCACGTCGTGCCCCAATTCCCCAACTCGATCGTGCTTCCGGTGAGAAAAATATAGTCGCCCGTATTGGTGGGCGTCGCGTTGTTGACGGTGAAAGTTACGGGAATCAGTTTCGCCGTCAGCACCGTGAATTGAATCGTGTTGGCGGCCGTTCCCGACGAGTTCTTGAGCGTTACGTTATACACGCCGTTCGTCACATTCGGAACCGTGAACGTCACCGACGTGCTCGACCAACTGTTGACCGTCGCTGCCGTCGAACCCACCAGAACGCTCCCGGTGCCCGTTCCAAAACCCTTCCCTGCGATCGTCACTTTCACCCCGGCCTGCCCCAGCGTTGGGCCAATCGATCCCACCTCCGGAGCGCTCGCCGTGCTTGTGTATTGCCAAACCGCGACGGAGTGCGCCGGCATGGTGAAACTCGACACCGGGTTGTTTCCGCCGGTTCCGTTCATCACCGTGATCGACGGACCGCTCATTAAGCCGCCCAGGTAGTCCGTATAGTTGGCTGCGGGCAGCGCTGTGTTCAAACCCGAAACAGGATAGCTGGTTGTGTCGTTCTTGTTGATGGCCACCAGAACCACATCGTTGTAAAACTGACGTTCGTAGATATACACGTCATTGTTGATCCAACGCTGCGTATAAGAGCCGTATCCCAGCGCGTCATTCGCTCCCGCACGTAGCCCGGCCAGCTTGTTGATCACCTGATACAACGTCGTCGTGGTGCTCCACGCAGTCATTTCGTTCCGGTTATACGGGTCGGTTCCTCCACCGGTATCGTTGTGTAGATATTGCTCGTCTCCGTAGTAAACAACCGGGATGCCGCGCGTCGTCAGAATGTAGGACTGCGCCTCGATCAGTCGATTCGTATCGTTGTTTACGCTAAGCAGGCGCGCCAAATCATGGCTGTCGACAAAAGTAACCAGATCGTTCTGCCAGGTGAAATTTCCATCTTCTGTGCTCACTTCACCGTCCAGTTCCGAAAAATTGTTGTTGCTGGCGAACACATCTCGCACCGCTTGATTCACATTGAAATCCAGCACCGAGATGCCGCTCTTATTGGCGAACTTGTAAGAATCATGGTACAGCGCGTCGCCCGGCCCCTGCGCCCACTCACCAAAGAAGAAGCTTGGTCCTGAGGTGAATACTGTATTTGACATACTGTATTCCCACCCCCACGTAACATGTTTTACGGCGTCGATGCGAAAACCGTCGGCCCCGTGCGACTGCAGTTGCACGATCGCTGTCTTTAGGTAGGAATCAATGGTCGCGTTCTCCTGGTTGAGGTCGCACAGGTCCTCCAGTGTGTAGTACTGAAGCTGGTAGCGGTCGTCGAAATTGGATATATCCGGATTGTGATGGAACACGCCGTTCGGATCGTTGTTACAAGCTGCCACAAATGTCCCGTTGTTGTAGAGAGAGCCGTACTCGCCGCCATTGTCCGGATTACTGTGGTTGGGAGCGAAGTCGATGATCACCTTAATGCCGTCGGCATGCGCCGCAGCGATTAGATTGTTGAAAGCGGTCCAGTCGTTGGCTGCACTGCCAAAATGTTCTTCGATCCGCATGAAGTCCCGCGCGCCGTATCCGTGATAAGAGGCAGTGGGATTGCCATTACTGTCCGGAATATTCAGGTTGAGATTATCCACGGGAGGCGAAATCCATATCGCGGTAACTCCCATGCCTTGCAAGTAACTTAGTTTCTGCTGGATACCGGCAAGATCTCCACCCCAGTAGAGATGCCAGTTGGTTTGTGTTGCATCGAAAAGACCTGCGCTCTGCGCGGGATTGTCATTTGTCGTATCGCCGTTAAAGAAACGGTCGGTAACGATCTGATAGATGGTTTGTTTTTTAAAATCCTGTGCGTTTAGGGCATTCGCTAAGAACACGATACTGAGCAGAGTAAGAACAGCCTGACGAAAAAACTGAATGGGGGATGGACTTCCAGAATTCATGAACTGCCTCCTTAGGGACTTGCCAGCAGTTGCCCCGGCGCAAGGGAGACTTGGCTAGACCCTCGGCAACTTACCGCGGGCGCACCGCGGAATGAAGTGTCCCTAAGTCTCATACTGTTACACGAATGAAGTTCAAGGTATGCAGGTAGATACAAACTCTGTTACTTACTGTTACATGCGGATGAAGAGGACCATAAAGTGGGGATGTGCGCCGGTTATCATCCCGGACATTGCGGTCTGCGGCGGATCGCTCTTGCCCGATGACAACCTTAGAAGCCCTGTTGTACCAATTCCTCAACCGTAATCGAGCTCTGTCCGCTCTCACCCTTCATCATCTTTTCGACATACTTGGCGATCACGTCCGCTTCCAGGTTTACCGGATCCCCCGGCTTCAGCGAGCCAAGGTTCGTCAATTCGACCGTGTGGGGAATGATCGCGATACTGCAACGGCTTCCTTCGAGTTTGGCCACCGTCAAGCTGATACCGTCAATTGAAATCGATCCCTTATACACAGTGTATTTCTCGATCTCCGCCGGAAGCTCAACATGCAGCCACCAGTTCTCGGAGTTCGCGATCCGTTCCAGCTTAATGAGTTTGCCCACCCCGTCGACGTGCCCCTGCACAATATGTCCGCCAAAGCGCCCGTCGGCTTTCATCGGGAGCTCGAGGTTCACCAGCGCGCCCTCGTGCATCCGCGAAAACGAGGTTCGCACCCAGGTTTCGGGCGCCAAGTCCGCGCAAAACGATTTCTCCTTGATATCGAGCGCCGTCAGGCAGACTCCGCTCACCGACACGCTGTGCCCCGTCCCCAACTCCTTCGGAGCGTTCGCTGCCTCGACCGTGATCCGCCGGTTCTCCCCTCGCTGCTCAATCTTGACTACCTTCCCGACCTCTTCAACAATTCCCGTAAACACAAATGTCATCTCCTTTTATTTTGTATCTTGTTTTGCAGGGGCGCAGCTTTAGCCGCGCCGTCAGTTAAGCAACATCCTTCGGCTTTAGCCCCTGAGGGACGCGTCTTCTGACAATCGTCATGCATGCGCCGCGTACGGATCGTGCAAATACCCCTCGACCGCGAAGTCGTCTCCGAACCGATGCAACTCGAACTTCTGCACCCGCTGCGTCTTCCCGCGCAAGTCTTCTCCTGCGATAAAAGGGACCGCAGCCCCGCCCAGAATCGTCGGCGCGTAATAAAGAAACACCTTGTCCACCTCGCCTGACGCCAGCGCCGCTCCATTCACCAACGCGCCGCCCTCGAGCAGCACACTGGTGATTTCCATCGCCGCCAACGCCCGCACAATCGCCGAAAAGTCAGGACGCGCCTCCGCATTCGACGCTGCCACTTGCATCACGCGGATGCCTTTTGCCTCCAGCGCCTTTTGCCCCTCTTGCTCGGCCGTCGAGCACAGGACGAGTACATCATTCTCCGCCGTTTGAATCACTCGCGACGTAACGGGAATTCGTAAATATGAATCGAGAATCACACGCAGCAGTTTGCGCCTCCGCGGCAATCCGCTCCGGTCCGTCAGCAGGGGATCGTCGGCCATCACCGTCCCCACGCCCACCATAATCGCGTCGCTCTGATGCCGTAGCTTTTGCACATGCGCCCGCGCCATTTCTCCCGTAATCCAGTGGTAGCCGCTGTGCGCGCCCTCGGCTGCCGGAGTCGCCGATCCCGGTTGCACGCCGGGTTTCGTGGCATCGGCAATCTTCCCATCCAACGTCATCGCCGACTTCAGCGTGACCATTGGTTTTCCGCGGAGGACATATTTGGCAAAACTTTCATTCAGCTTTTTCGCTTCCGCCTGCAGGCATCCGACTTCGACCTTAACTCCAGCCGCTCGCAGCTTAGCCAGCCCTTGGCCCGCCACTCGTGGATTGGGATCTTCCATGCTGCACACGACGCGCACGATTCCCGCCGCGATCACCGCATCTGCGCAAGGCGCGGTGCGCCCCTGATGCGAACAAGGCTCCAGATTCAAGTAAAGTGTCCCGCCCCGCGCCCCGCCGCCCGCCTGCTCCAGCGCGAGCACCTCCGCATGTTTTACGCCGTCATAGGTGTGCGTGCCCAACCCGACTTCGCGGCCCGACGCGTCAACCACAACCGCGCCCACCACCGGATTCGGCGACGCCAGCCCAACTCCCCCGCGCGCTAACTCCAGCGCTTTTCGTAAGAACTGTTCGTCAATGGTCATCGAGATTTACGGATTAGATTTATAGACTACTAGGAGGAAAACTGCGATTTTCGTCCTCGTAACCCGGTTCTGCGAGCGCTACCGCGCCAGATCGATTTTGCGGACCACGTTTCTTAGGTGATCGTACACCCGCCGGAGGACGGCCCCGCCGCCCACCATCCTCAACTAAAGGATCGTCGACCGATTCAGAAGGCTCGCGTGATTTCAGTTGGCTGAGCACGAAACGCAGAACCACCCACAATCCCACAACGCCAATCGCTAATTGCCACCAGATACCCATCGGATGCGTTGCTCCGTGGTAAAAGTCTTACGCGAACAGTGACTCGACAAACTCCTTCGGATCAAACGGCAACAGATCGCCGGCCTTCTCGCCCACGCCGACGAAGCGCACTGGCAGCCCCAATTCCCGCGTAATCGCTACCACCACGCCGCCTTTGGCCGTGCCATCGAGCTTCGTCAACACAATTCCGGTGACGCCAGACGATTGCGTAAACTGCCGTGCCTGCTGCAGTCCGTTCTGCCCAGTCGTCGCATCCATCACCAGTAAAGTCTCGTGCGGAGCCCCCGGCACGATCCGTTGTGCCGTGCGTTTCATCTTTTCTAATTCTGCCATCAGATTCTGCTTGGTGTGCAACCGCCCGGCGGTGTCGACGATGACGTACTCGGTCTTTCGCGCCGTGGCCGTTTGCAACGCATCGAACAGCGCCGCCGATGGATCCCCTCCGGCCCGCGTTTTAATCACTTCCGTCCCCGTTCGCTGTCCCCAGATTTCCAGTTGCTCAATCGCTGCCGCGCGAAACGTATCGGCCGCGCACAGCAGCACCGTCTTCCCCTGGCTGCGAAAAACTTGCGCCAGTTTTCCAATCGTCGTCGTCTTGCCCGCCCCGTTCACCCCAACCACCATGATCACTTCCGGAGTCCCATCCACCTTCGTCACTGGACGCGAGGGCGTCGAAGTAAGAATCGACAGCAGCTCTTCCTTCAGCAGCCGTTTGAGTTCGCCAACATCCTTGATCTGCTTGCGATCCGCTTTTTCGCGAAGTTTTTCCAGAACTTCACGGGTAGTGGTGGTGCCGAGATCGGCCCCGATCAGCGTCATCTCCAGATCGTCCAGCGTCGACCGGTCGATTTCCTTGCCGATTGAAACCACATCTTCGATGCGCTCGGCCAGGTTCTCGCGCGTCCGCGAGACCGCCTCTTTCATGCGCTCGATAAAACTGGGTTTTTTCTCTTCGTCCAGGCTGCCAAAAAGGGTTTGAATCATGAGGTGTCCAAATCGATTATAGGAGAATCAACGCCCGTGCATTCGCCGATTCGCAGTTTCGATTTGAAAGAGAGCCGGAATTGTCCCCCCGCGAGTTTCACAAAACTCGGTGTTCGTGCCCGTTCTTCAGGGCACTAACCTGGGTTCCGCAACCCTGCCTGTCAGGGCGTAGAGCCTTCGCCAGGATACTTCGGGGAGGCCGCAGTTCTAGACTTTGACTTGCAAGGGTGCAGGTTCGGCTACCCGTCACCGTAACCAAACTAAAGGCGGCTTCCAGTTCTCTGGTGGAATGCTGCAATCGAAAGCACACTTCCGCAAATTAAACTGTCGATTGCCCGCTACGTTCTCGAAATCTGCGAAACCAGCGGATCCGCCGGCGAAAGTTGCACATGGGTCGCGGGAGCCCGAGCAGGCTCCGGTGCTGCGACGGTCGCCGTTGGTTTCGGAATGCGAATATCTCCCCGGTAATAAACCGCCATCAGCGCCGTAACCGCTCCCGGATCCAGTCGCTGTCCGGAAAGATTCTCAATGATCCGCAAAGCTTCAATCGGATCATGCGCCTTCTGGTAGGGACGATTTGTCGTCAGCGCGTCAAAAGTGTCGGCAACCGCAATCACCCGCGCCAGCAGCGGAATCTGGTCCCCCTTCAGCCCGTAAGGATATCCCCGCCCATTCAGCGCCTCGTGATGCAATTCGATTCCCGGCAGCATCTCCCGCAACTGCGGCACCGGACGCAGAATGTTCGCACCCTTCGTGGTATGCGTCTTCATGATCTCGAATTCTTCCGGCGTCAACGCTCCTGGTTTTTTCAGAATCCGATCTTCAATCCCAATCTTGCCCACATCATGCAACTGCGCAGAAATTCGCAGGATCTCCAGAAATCCCGGATCCAGCCCCATCTCCGTTGCAATCATCAGTGAATACTTGGTGACCCGGTCGGAGTGGCCACGCGTGTACGGATCCTTTTCGTCGACCGCGCCCGCCAGCATCTGGATCGAACCCATAAACAGGTTCTTGTTCTCGTCTGCCGCCCGCTTTAAGTCTTCGACGAACTGTTCCAGCTCTTCTGACATCGTGTTGAATGTCGTCGCCAGTTCGCCGATTTCCGTCCGCGTCTTGATGTGCACCCGTTGCGAGAAGTCACCGCGCGCGATGGCCTGGCTCGATTGCGTCAGCACTCGTAGCGGACTGGTGATTCGCCGCGCCGAAAAAATACTCAGCCCGACGCTTCCAAACACTGCCAGCCATGCCAGCAGGCGCCCCGTACGCTGCATCTCATAAATCCCGCGATACGCGTCGTCCCGCGGCTTCTGCACCACCACCGCCCAATCCAGCGAGGTCACGGGGCTATACGTCCCCAACATTTCGGTGGCGCCTTTTCCGGTGCCCACCGTAAATTCGCGCGTCGCCGCCAATTGTGCCTTCGAGCCTCCTTCTCCGACAAAACTCCGGACGATGTCGAACTGGCTCATATCCTGTCCCGTCGCATACTGCGTCGTAGCCGCCGCCACCAGCCTGCCCTGGCTGTCGACAACATACGGCATCAGACCGCTCATGCTCACCTGCTCCAGTCGGCGGATCAAATAATCCATATCTACGACGGACGCGATCATCCCCAGAAATCGCTTGTCGTACATGATCGGTGAACTTACCAGCATCACCGTGCGCGCCGATTTCCCTCCGCCCACCACCAGCGGTTGTCCGCTATAGGCCCGCCCCTCGCGCGAAGCCTGGTAGGCACGCTCCAGTTCGCGCTGCAGAAAGGCATCCGGCTCGATGCGCCCCGCCGAAACTCCCTTGGCATCCGCGTTCAGCAGCGTCGCGTAGGCTATGTCATTCGAGGAAGAAACAAAATTCTCCAGCATCGCCCGCAGCTCAGGCGTCAGTAAAATCTGATTGCTCGGGTCATTCCCGCTCGGGTTCGCCAGCATCATCACCTGCATCGACGACGACAAGTTCGCCAGCATGATGTGCAGCGCTTCCTGATGCTGCGCAATGTCGTCCGCCAGCGACCGCGTCACCGTATTTTGCAGGAGCATTTCGTTCGTCTTCAGACGAACCTGATTCATGGTTTCAATCTGAGCCGAATAGAAATACATGGGCAGGACGCTGATTGCCAGCAGCACGCCAAGGATGACGTACAGCAGGGGGATGCGCGCGGGAATCGGTAGCTTCAACGGCAAAACGCAGTCCTGGCGGCCCAACCGCGAGCATACCTCGGCTTCGGCCTGCTCCTATTCTAGGGTGACCGGCGCCGCGCCCCTCAGGTGCTCAAAGTACACCTGTCCATTACTGAAGTACTCCGTCGCCCCACGTGCGGTAACCATCCCGACCCGTCATCCAAGCTTCGCCTTGCGTTCCCGGTTTGAACAGTAGTTCCACGAGGACCGGCCCAGTTGTGAAACCGATGTCCTGCGCCAATTTCCGGCCGACGGTTTATAATTCCAGCCAAGTTAGTCCGCGGGGGTGTTGTATGCGGTCCATCCAGGTTTCCCGCTTTTGCTGCCGGACGTTCACCACCACTCTCCTCCTGGCCTCCTGCTCGCTCGCCGGAAATACTCCGTCGCCGAAAATAACTCCCAAGACCCGCGAACAGATCCTCCACGCCTTCAACGAGGAACTCGTCTACATCCGCACCAATTTCCCCATGGGTAAGACCGGCCTGCGGCTGAAAGATGGCAACGTCACTCCTGCGGGAGACGATCTGAAACACCTGATGGCTCTCTGGGGACCCGCCGCCAAACCCGGTGACCGCGCCGTCATTAGCGATGTAGCCATCAAGCCCGATCACATCCGTTTTGAAATCAACGGTGGCCCCATCAAACGCCAAAAGTGGTACCAGCACATCCAAATTCAGGGTGCCGCTTCAACCACCATCGCCCCCTCCGACCCCTCCGCCAACGCCCGCGGATCCTTCGTCGATCTTTACTTCGAAAAATATGTCCCCGAGATGACCGGACCCGAACTCAAGCAACTGCTCCGTCCCGTCTTCGATTTTGACGCGAAAACGCCCCTCGAGGCCTATCTCGAAACCGTTAGCCCTCAAGTCAAAGAGGCCATCAAGAACCACCACGTCCTCGTCGGGATGAACCGCGAAATGGTCATTTACGCCAAGGGTCGCGCACCCAGAAAGATTCGCGAAACCGCCGACGAAGTCGAGTACGAAGAGTGGATCTACGGCACGCCTCCGCAGGATGTAGACTTCGTCCGCCTTGTCGGCGACGAAGTCGTGCGTGTCGAAACCATGAAGGTCGATGGCCAAAAGATTGTGCGCGTCGACAAAGAAATCGATCTCGGCCAGACCGCCACCGTCGCGAAAAAACAGGAAGAGCGCCCCGTCAATGCTCCAACCCTGCGTCGCCCCGGAGAAGAAATGCCCGGATCCACTCCCTCGAACCCGTCCAACATCCCTGTCATCGCTCCCCAACCCGTTCCCACCGCCCCTGGAGACCCCTCCGGCCCGAACTACAATTCCTTCCCTCAACCCACCGCCGAATAAAAGGAACGAGCCGACCTCTACAGACGAGAAATAGCCTTGATATTGTTTTGAAGGGGCGCAGCTTCAGCTGCGCCGTAAAATCAACAAAACTAACTGGGAGGGACCGATCCTCCGCACCCTGCCTGACACCCTCGCCCCTCGACCACATCCGCCGCAACCCTCTACACTATTCTTGTGAAGATCGCTCTCGGCCAGATCAATCCCACCGTCGGGGATTTCTCCGGCAACGCCACCAAGATCATTCAGTTTTCCCATCAGGCGCGCAACGCCGCCGCCCAACTCATTCTTTTTCCGGAACTCGCCGTCTCCGGCTACCCTCCGCTCGATCTCGTCGAACGCCGCTCCTTCGTCACCCGCAGCCGTTCCACCGCCGAGAAAATTGCCGCTGAAACCCAAGGCATCGCCGTCATCTGCGGCATGGTCACTCCGGCCGACGCCCATTCCGGCAAAACCGTCATGAACTCCGCCGCCTTGCTGCGCGATGGACGCATCGACTTCATCCAATCCAAGATGCTCCTGCCCACCTACAACGTCTTCGACGAAAGCCGCAATTTCGCTCCCGCCAAGAGTCAGCAGCTCTTCAAGTTCTCTGACAAACAAGTTGCCTTGACCATCTGTGAAGACGCCTGGAACGACAAGCGTTTCTGGAATCGTCAACTCTACGGCGTCGATCCCGTCGAAGAATTGGTTCGCGCCGGCGGCAACGTCGTCCTCAACATCTCTGCCTCTCCATTTTGGCTAGGGAAGCGCGAACTCCGCCGCGATATGCTCGCCTCCATCGCGCGCAATCAAAAAGTCCCCGTCGCCATGGTCAACCAGGTCGGAGGCAACGACAGCCTCGTTTTCGACGGATCCAGCATGGTCATCGGCCCTGACGGTCAAATCCTTGCCCAGGCGAAGTCCTTCGAAGAAGACTTGATCTATTTCGATTCCGACAAACTCACCGGCGACATGCACCCCCAGATCGCCGGAGAAGAAGCCAGCGCCTACGAAGCCCTGGTCCTCGGAACCCGCGATTACGTTTATAAGTGCGGCTTTCAAAAGGCCATCATCGGACTCAGCGGCGGCATCGACTCAGCCCTCACCGCCTGCATCGCCGTCGATGCCCTCGGCCACGAGAACGTCATCGGCGTCGGGATGCCCGGTCCCTATTCTTCCGAAGGCTCCATCGAAGACGCCCGCCATCTCGCCCACAATCTCAAAATTCGTTTCGAACTCCTCTCCATCAACGAGATTTATCAAACGGCGCGCCAGACTCTTTCGCCCGTCTTCTCCGGTCTCGCCCCCGACGTAACCGAAGAAAATATTCAGTCCCGCGCCCGCGGAATGCTCCTCATGGCTCTCTCCAACAAGCTCGGAGCGCTCGTTCTATCCACCGGCAACAAAAGTGAACTCGCTGTCGGCTATTGCACCCTTTACGGCGACATGGTCGGCGGATTAGCTGTCATCTCCGATGTCCCCAAAACCCTCGTCTATCGTCTCGCCGCCTACGTGAATTCCCGCAGCAAAGTCATTCCCGAGGCCACCATCGAAAAGCCTCCGTCGGCCGAATTGCGCCCCGACCAGAAAGATTCCGATTCGCTCCCTCCCTACGAACGTCCTCGACGCCATCCTCGAAGACTTTGTCGAAGAATCTTCTTCGGCCGAGCAGATCGCCCGCGTCCACAATCTCAATCCCGATCTCGTCCGCCGCGTCATACGCATGATCGAACGCAGCGAATACAAGCGCCAGCAAGCCGCCCCCGGCATCAAAATTTCCGCCAAGGCCTTCGGCTACGGCCGCCGCTTCCCCATAGCCGCCAAGTCCGAATTCTAGAACTGCTCTCATAAATGGTTTGGTGGAAGGGCACGGCATCAGCCGTGCCTTCGGTCTCCACATAAGGCGAGCTTTAGCCCCTGAGGGCCAAGGTCGTCGGCCCCTCAAACGATTCCCCGAAATGACAACTCTCTCGCTTTTTGTAACAATCAAATTCCAATCGAAAGCCGAATCGAACTCAAACTATGATCTCCATACCTCGCAGCCTCTTCCCATCGTGCGCCATCGCCCTACTCTGCTCCGTCGTATTCGCCCAATCCGCGCCGACACTGAAGACGCGCCCCGCCGCCAAGCCCGCGGCCGCGTCTTCAGCCGCCACCGCTTTGCCTTCCGAAGACACTGTGAATTCCTTCCTCTTCCAGATGTTCGGCTACGACACAACCGTCACCTGGAAGGTCAACGACATCAAGCCGTCCGAAGTCCCCGGCCTGGCCAACGTCTCGATAGTCGTCACCAACGCGCAAGGCTCGAGTCCAAACCGCCTCCTGGTCAGCTCCGATGGCAAGCACGCCATCACCGGAGACGTTCTCCCCTTCGGCGCCAAGCCCTTTGCCGATGCCCGTGCCAAGCTGGAAAAAGGTGTCACCGGCCCCGCCAAAGGACCGGAAAAAGCTCCAGTCACCATCGTCGAATTCAGCGATATGCAGTGTCCGCACTGCGCTAAAGCCGCTCCTGCCGTCGATCAACTTCTCGCCCAGGAGCCCGACGCCCGTTTCGTCTTTCAGAATTTTCCCTTGCCCCTGCACAATTGGGCCGAGAAAGCTGCCGGATACGTCGACTGCATCGGTCGCTCCTCCAACGATGCTGTCTGGAAATTTGTTCAGAAGACCTTTGAAGATCAGGCCAATATCACCGAAGCAAATTTGGACGAAAAACTGAAAGCCATTGCAACCGCCGCTGGCGCGAACGCCGATGAAGTCGCCGCCTGCGCCGTCAAGTCCGAAACCAAGGCCCGCATCGAAGCTTCTCTCGCGCTCGGCAAGTCCGTCGGCGTCACCGGCACGCCTACCCTCTTTATCAACGGACGCAGCGTACCCGGCGGAGCACCCGTCGATCTACTGAAAAAGATTGTCGACTTCCAAGCCAGCCAGGAAAAGGCCGACAAATAAGGGAACCGCCTGTGAGGAGAAGTACATGTGCGGTGGCGGGCACGTGTGGGGACGGGCATTCCTGCCCGTCCAGCCGAGCAAAGCTCGGCTCCGGGCCGTTCGACAATTTACTTCCCTAGATAGATTTCAGGCGCATCCGCCCGTTCCGGCGTCCGCACCACATAAGGCGTAATCAAAATCAACAACTCGTCTTCTTCATCCTGCTTCGTATTATGCAACGTCAACACGCCGAAGCCCGGAATGCTCGAGAATCCCGGCAGCCCATTCAGACTATGCTCGTCCGATTCCGTGACCATCCCCGCCACCACCGCCTCTTCACCTTCCTTCAGCAAAATGCCGCCCTTGAATTCGCGATTCAAAATGTCTGGAATCCCATTCGTGTTCGTCGTTCCCAGCGTCCGTAGCTGCATCTCCAGTTCCAGCGCCACATCGGAATTGTTGTGCACCAGAGGCTTCGCCTTCAGCGTCAGTCCGATGTCCTCGTAACTCACCGAAGGAAATGGCGCCGTGTACGACGAATTGCCGACCACCGATGCGATCGCCGCATTGTTATAAATCGGCGCAAAACTGGCATTCAGAATCGGATAACGCGACCCCAGCTTAAACGTCCCTTCCTTCTCTTGTGAAACCCGCAGTTGCACATGCTCCAACGCCCGCACCGAACTCTCGTTCATCGACAACTCCGGCGCAAGCTGATCGAGGCTCAATCCCATAAATGTCAGCCCCCCGCCAAACGTCGCCAGCGGTTGGCTGAAGATCGACCCTGCCTGGCTTTGCAGCTGCGCGATCAACGCCGCAATCGTCTGATTTCCCGCTTGGTTGATGCCCCCGGACGCAATCAGTTGATTGATCAACTGTTGTATGTTCTGCCCGCCCAGCGCCGCCAGCGCCGACACGGGAATGTTGTACAAGTTGAAAGTGTCCGGCACGTGCAGCCCAATCTGGCGCGCATAAGTATGGCTGACCTGAAACACTTTCAGATCGAGCACCACCTCCGGCCGCGGGCCATTCAACTGTCCAAAAAACTCCGTTGCGGCCTGCAACTGTGCTCGCGGTCCTCGAATCGTAATCGTGCTCGACGACGCATTCAAGCTCACGAACTTGAACTCAAACAGCGTCCTCATCGAGTTCATCAGCTCTTGCAGTTCCTGCGGAGACCCCGCACCCGGAACATAAAACGTCCGCAGTCCCATCCGGTCGAACAGTCGATGATTCTCCGGATTATCCGCGCAAGCAAATAGCACCGTGTCTTCAACCGCCACGGTGAATGTCTTTGTAACCTCGTCCACGGCTTGTATCGCGGTATTGAAGTCAGCGTTCTCAAGATCGAATCGCACCCTCCGGCTTGGAAACGTGTCATCAAACACAACCGTCAGCCCGTAACTCGCCGCTACCGCCGTGAGCAGTCCGCGCGAATCACCGCGATAGTGGAAGTCCTGTCGTTTATTGATCGGCTTCGCCGCCAGCGCGTCCGTACTATCCACCAGCTGCGGGGGACTCGCCGTCCGCACCGCCTCCGGACCCAGCGCATCATTCACCCGCTGCTGTGCAAACTCGTTTTGCGGATCAAGGTTCAGCGCCGTCCGAAACTCCGCCATCGCCTCGACCTGCCGCCCCGCTAGCAAGTCATTGTTACCATTTTCCAGATGCATTCCCGCGAGCCGCTGCCGCGTCATCTCCCGCGCCGTCAGGTATTCGACATTTTGCGGCACCAGCCGTGCCGCTTCCTGAAACTCGTATAAAGCTTCATCGAGACTCTGCTCCTGTTCCAGCTTCAATCCTTGCGCAAACGCCTTGCGCGCCGCCTTCAGATCCTTCCGCTCGCCGTAACACTTCGGAGCGCTCCCCGTATTCGAGCACAGCTGTACGGGAGCAGTCGCAGGCACCGAAATCGCAGCCGTAGTAGGAGACGCAGGCACGGGCACAGGATCATCCGTGGCCAGGCACACGCCCGCCAGCAAAAGACAAACTCCTGAGCCCAACCATCGCATAGGAACTACTATAGAATGCCCCGTCCCCGCTGTCTTGCAAGCGATTACTCGATAGGGAACCCCTCGTAACACGCCAGCTTGTGTGGTGGCGGGCATTCCTGCCCGCCAGTGATCGCGACCAAGGGGCTGGATCGCTCCTTGGGATCAAGCGACCGAACAAGTCGCCCCTGACTCAAAGAGCTGCGACAGGTATTCCACCTAAACCACTGATTCCAGAAGTCGGATGAGCTCCGCCCTTACTGAGAACTGACAACTGGGAACTGAAAACTACCCTACCGCAGCATCACTCGTTCCATCCCTAGCGCCCGCCCCGTCTGATCGTCGCATTCGACCACGACCGCACACAACCGGACATCATTATTCGCCGCCTCAAACCGTGCCGGCATGCCATTTAAAAAGCGGTCGATCACCAGTTCTTTCTTCACCCCAATGACGCTCTCGTACGGCCCAGTCATCCCCACGTCCGTGATGTAGGCCGTGCCCTTCGGCAACACCGTCTCATCGGCCGTCGGGATATGCGTATGCGTCCCGACCAGAGCCGTCACGCGTCCGTCCAGATACCACCCGAACGCGACTTTTTCCGACGTCGCCTCGGCATGAAAGTCCACAAATATGATTTTCGCCTTGATCTGCTCGAGCAGCCGATCCGCGCAGCGAAAAGGATCGTCATTCGAAGCCATGAACACGCGCCCCTGCAGGTTCATCACCGCGTACGCGACGCCATTCTTCTGCCCCTCGTATACACCCCACCCCGGCAAGTTAGGAGAGAAGTTGGCCGGACGCAACAGCCGCCGCGCCGGGCTATGCGGATTGCCATCCGCCATCTGAAAATACTCGATGATCTCCCGCTTATCCCAGACGTGGTTTCCCGTGGTCATCACGTCAATGTCGAGATCGAAAAGTTCCTCGGCCAGCGCCGGCGTGATGCCGAACCCCGCCGCCGCATTCTCGCAATTGGCAATCACCAGATCGATCGCGTGCTGCTTGCGAAGCTCCGGCAGCCGGTCTTTCACAATCGTGCGTCCCGGCCTCCCAAAAATGTCGCCGATAAAAAGAATTTTCAAAATGAGGTCTCAGGTATTCGGTTTCAGCTCTCAGAGGCTGGCTTGGATGCAAGATGCGCGCCAACGTTTCGCTCTAGAGATGCCGCGATTGCACGCTTCAACGACTGCCGATAGTTTCGCAACCACGCGCAACGCGCAACGTCATTTTCGATGGTATCACGCTGAAAACCCGCTACTGGACGCTGATTTCCGCTGTCTTGAGAAAGTCGTAATTTCCCGACGGATTCAAAGTGACGTTCCGCACGCGTCGCGTATGCACCAGCACATTGTCGAGGTACCACAGGTTGATCGCCGGAACATCGTTCGCCAGAATCTCCTGCACCTCCCCATACAAATGCGCCCGCACACCCTGGTCAGGTTCGCGCCGCGCCTGTTCGATCAAACTGTCCACCCGCGGATTGGAATAGAAACCACGATTCGTTCCATTAGGAGGAAACCGCGCCGAACTGAACGTCTCGAAAATATCCGGATCCTCGTTTCCGCCGATCCAGCGCAGCGAATACACCTGAAACGCGCCCCGCGTCACATCGGCAAAAAACGTGGCGAACTCGAACGTCCGTATGTCGAGAACGATTCCCACCTCGCGAAACTGCTGCTGCAAAACCGCCGCCAAGAGGCGCGTCGATTCTTCCGTCAACGTCTTCATCGTGAGATGAAAGCGCACGCCATCGTGCGCCGGGTAACCCGCCGCGTCCAGAATCTGCCGCGCCTTTTCTGGATCGTGAGCAAAAGCCGTCGCCTCCCGATCGTAAGCCCAGCTCTGTGCCGGAAGAATGTTCGAAGCCGGTTCGGCAAATCCGCGCCACAAATATTGCAGCAACGGACCGCGATCGATGGCGCAAGCAATCGCTTGTCGCACCCGAACGTCGCGCAGCAACGGATCGCGTGTATTGAACCCAATATACGAGAGAATCGTCCCAGGCCCGCGCTCGATCTGCAACTGCGGCTCTTTCTCCAGCGCTACAACCGTATCGGGCGTGATCGCGTTGATCGCCAGATCGGCGCTGCCCTTGCGCAACTCCAACGCTCGTGTCGTCGGATCCGGAATCACCGCGAAGCGCACGCGTGCAAGTCTCGGTTTCGCGCCCCAGTATTCATCGTTGCGCTCGACAATGATTTCCTTGTCCTGCTCGGCGCTTACAAACTTGAAAGGCCCCGAACCGACTGGCTTGCGCGTCACTTCATCCAGCGCTCCATACGGCACAATGCCGATGGCACCTTCCGACAGATTCCACAGCAAACTCGCGTACGGCTCCTTCAAATGAAAGACCACCGTTGCCTCATCCGGAGCATCAACATGATCCACAAAACGAAACGCTCCCGACTTCGGACTGCGAATCTTTCCCTGCAACAACGAATCGAACGTCCACTTCACATCGCGCGAAGTCAGAGCTTGGCCATTATGAAAAGCGACTCCTCCATGCAAGTGAAAAATGTAGGTCAGCGGATCAGGATTTTCCCAACGCTCCGCCAGTCCCGGCTGCACGCTGAAATGTTCATCCCGCGTCAGCAGCGCGTCGAACAAAAGCTCGTCAATCCGCTCCGATTGCCCGTCCACTCCAACCCGCGGATCGAGATTCGTCGGACTGCTCTCAATAATCATCACCAGCGTATTCGGATCCGGAGCCTGCGAGCAGGAGACGAGAATTACCACTAGAATGCCGGCTAGCAAAAATAGAATTGTTATCCCGGCCCTGAGCCTGTCGAAGGGGAGGGATCTCGTTCTCATCCGCTCCGAACGCTCCGCTTCACGCATACGAAACCTTCCCCAGAATCGCCGCCCGCTTCGCCCCCGTCGCCGATGGGACATTGCTCGGCCGCCGGTGCCAGCTCTCATGCGCCATCACCGCAAACGCGACCGCTTCTTTCGCCTCCGCAGGAAGCCCGAACTCGTCCGAAAAATGCAGCTCAATGCCCAGCGGAGCGATTTCATTCCGCAACATCGCCATCAGCGTCGCATTTTTCGCCCCACCGCCCGAAACAATCATCTGGCAGCCACTTTTCATGCGGCCAGCGGCTCCCCGTACCCCGAATCGCGGCAACACAAACCTCTGCACCGCGTCCGCAATCGATCGCGCCGTCAGCGCCGTCGCGGTCGCCACGACGTTCCGGCTTGCTCGCTCCGTGACAAATCCGGAGCAGCCGGCTGACATATTCCCGCCCAAATTCTTCGCGGCCCGCCGTCCGCGGAGGTTTCTGCCGAAAAAACTTTGCTCGCAGCAACTGCGCCACAACGCCATCCAACACACGCCCCGACCCAGCAACCGCGCCATCGCGATCGAAAGGTTTATGAAACAGCTCTTCCATCGCCGCATCCATCACCATGTTCCCAGGCCCAGTGTCGAAGGCCACGACCTGCGCCGCAGACGCGCCCGCCGGAATCGCCGTCAGATTCGCAATCCCGCCGATATTCTGTGCAATACGCGCAACGCGCGCATCCCGATAGGCGAAGTAATCAAGGAAGGGAACCAGCGGAGCGCCCGTGCCCCCCGCCGCCATATCCGCCGGCCGAAAATCAGAAACGACCGGAACTCCCAGCCGCGCCGCGATCACCGCGCCTTCGCCCGTCTGCCAGGTCACCGCCAGCTTTCGTCCCAGAAAACGCTCCGCCGTTCCCTGATGGTAGAGCGTCTGCCCGTGGCAGCCCACAAGGTCAACCTTCACACGATGCTTGCGCGCCGTTTTCTCTACGGCCTCCGCGTACAACTCACCCAGAAGAAAGTTCAGCCGCGCCAAATCCGCCACCCGCGCCAGTTCCGCATTCATCATCTCCAGAATCGTCCGCCGAACCGCCGCAGGAAAGGGATACTCGCCATGCCCTAGCAGCGTGAACTCAGAATGCTGCTTTGCGTGTGGGGATCGGCGGTGTGGGGAAGGATCGTGTGGGGACGGGCGTCTCGCCCGTCCGCTCTCCCCCGCAAACCGCACCAGCGCGACGTTGATCCCATCCGCCGAAGTGCCGCTCATCACCCCAGCCACAATCATCCGCGTTCCTTCTTACTGGCCGTCCGCTTATGGCCCGAGCGACGATCCGCCTGATGTTCCGCCCCACGACCTAGCGCAGCCAGCCGCACTTCTTCTCCGAACTCCCACAATTTGCGCGAAAGTCGTTCCGCCTTCGGCGCACCGCGCGATGGCCCTTTGCCCTTGAGAAACACACCAAGAAGCCTTTGTCGTAGCTTTTGATTCCGCCTCACAACTTCGGCCACGCGTGCCGAAAACTTGCGGTCCCGTTCCACTTCACGAACCAACGCTTCATACGCCCGCGCAATCATCTCTTCCTGGTGACAGATCAACGCGAGATCTCCACCGGCGCGAATGTGTCGCACGACCGTCTCCTCGATCGGAGCAAACTTCAGCACCGCTCCCATCTCCAAATCGTCGGAGGCGATCAGCCCGTTGTAGCCGACCTTCTTTCGCAAAATGTCTGTGATCCACTTCTTCGACAACGAAGCCGGCGTGGGGTCCGCCGTAACCTTCGGATACGCAGCGTGCGAAACCATAACGAAGGGCATCGCTGTGCGCAGCATCCGAAAGGGATAAATATCCTCCGCCCACATCTTCTTAAGCGGCTTCTCGATCACCGGCAGTTCGTGATGGCTGTCGAGATTGCCCTCGCCAAGCCCAGGGAAGTGCTTGCCGCATCCCAGCACGCCCGCATCGCGCAATCCACCCAGAAACTCACGCGCATAAACCACGACCCGCTTCGGATCATCCGAAACTGCCCGCGAACTCAGCACCGAACGCGAAGCCTCGCGCACCAAGTCAAGAACGGGCGCGAAATTTACATTGAACCCAAGCGCGCGACAGTTCTCCCCGATCACCCTTCCATGCTTGCGAAAGAGCGCGCGATTGCCCGTGGCAAACACCTCCGCCGGAGAAGGCGCAGCCCCCAGCACCCTCCGAAACCGATCAACCGTACCGCCCTCCAGATCGACGCAAGTGAACAACGGAGTCGCCACCTGCCTCCGGCATTCCCGCAGAATCGTCTGCGTCTGCTCAGCACTCTCAATATTGCGAGCAAACAGAATCACCCCCGCCGGCTGAATCTTCCCAAGCAGGGAAGCCAGCCCCGGCGACATCTCGGTTCCATCGAACCCGATGATCAGAAGCTGACCGATGCTAAGTGTCGAGTTCCGCATGTTTGTTTGAGTCCGCTAAAAACCAGCTTCCTCTTTCCGACCCTCCGCCACGGCCCGAAGAGTGTTCTTGACCCAGTTCGCGAAACATTCCTTGTCCGGGGTGTTAGGTTCAGCTAGGGCTTCGGCCGATCTGAATTCATCTAGAGCGCGAGAGAACTCACCTCGGCTGTACAGAACTTCTCCTATGTGGAAGTGCGCACGTGCGACCAGCGAGCTATCCAGCGGCCCGCAAAGAGCCTCTTGGTATAGTTTCAGAGCGCGATCGTGACGTTCAAGGAGTCCATGAGCCACCGCCTCCCGATACAAAAGTTCTGATCGTTCTTCGGCGGAAATGTCTTCCGATCTGAGAGCAGTGGAGATTGACAATGGCTCGATAGCGTGGCCAACCATAATTAGGTTTGCGATCAGACGAAATTGAATGCCACGTCTGAACTGGATGAACTCAGCCGAAGATTTCAAAAGATCCGCGTACCTCTGAAGGAGTGACTTGAACTCCTGCACTGAGAGCCCAAATTTTCCTTCGCACTCGTGACAACATCCAAGACAAAACTCTGCGTGCAATCGGCTCGGACTATTCTCTGGGATCTGGCTTACAGCCTTCGAAGCCGCCTCGGTCGCTTCGGCGAACCGTCGTAGATCGCGATAGGAAATCGATTCTCCTAGAAGTATCGAAGCTATTTCCTCTGCATCCGTCGCGCTCTCGCGAAGGACCCTGAACTTCACCAGGGCTTCAGCCGGACGGCCTGATTCTCGAAGCGCGTTGATTTCGTGATACCGATTCCAGTCGATCATTCGGTCATGCTTTGCTAAGGCGATGTTCGATGCGTCTCGGCGGTTAGATTTCTTTCTTCAGCTCCGCCAGCAAGTTTAGCGCCTCGAGCGGCGTCAGGCGGTTCAAATCCACCTCGCGAAGCTTATCGAGCACGGGCTGCGACAGCGGAGTAAAAATCGTCAACTGTGTCGGACGATCCGGCGCCGTCGATGCTCCCGGAGTCAGATGCCCCGTCAACCGGTGCTCTGACGACTCGTGTTCAGCCAGCACCTCTCGCGCCCGTACGACGACCTCGTTCGGCAGCCCCGCGAGTTTGGCGACCTCGATTCCATAGCTGCGATCCGCCGCGCCCGGTTCCACGCGCCGGAGAAACACCACGCTTCCTCCCGCTTCTTTTACCGACACGTGATAGTTCTTGACTCCACTGAGTTGCTCAGCCAATTCGGTGAGCTCGAAGTAATGAGTAGCAAATAGCGTCTTGGCACGAACCCGCGCATGCAGATATTCGACCGCAGCCCAGGCAATGGCCAATCCGTCGTAGGTCGAGGTACCGCGGCCGACCTCGTCCAACAAGATCAGCGACCGTGCCGTCGCCGTATGCAAAATCGCCGCCGTCTCCGTCATCTCGACCATGAATGTCGACCGCCCTCGCGCCACGTTGTCACTCGCACCAATCCGCGTAAATACGCGGTCCACGATGCCCATTCGCGCCGACCGCGCCGGAACGAACGACCCCATTTGTGCCATGATGACGATGAGAGCCGCTTGCCGCAGATAAGTGCTCTTGCCGCCCATGTTCGGCCCAGTGAGCAGCACAATATTCTGCGAAGACCCCGCCGCCGATTGACCAGCGCTCAGGGGCGCTGAATTCAAGAAAAGATCGTTAGGCACAAAGCGGTCGCCCGCAGCCGACATCTCCTGCAACTCAATCACGGGATGCCGGCCCTCGACAATCTCCAGATCTCCCGCATGCTCGTCCTCGTTAGCAGAGTCGCCCACCCGCTCAAACTGCGGACGGCAATAGTTGCGCAGCGCCGCAATGTGCGCCAGGCAGCCGAGCACATCGACCTCCGCCAGTGCTAGCGCCGTTTGCCGTATCCGCTTGGCTTCGGCCGCGATCGCCGAGCGCAGCTCGCTAAACAAACGTCGCTCAATCTCGACGATCTTCTCCTGCGCATCCAGAATCTTCGACTCGTACTCCTTCAGTTCAGGAGTCGTGAATCGTTCCGCATTCACCAACGTCTGCTTACGCTCGTAGTCCGCGGGCGCAAGATGCAGGTTCGCCTTTGAAATCTCGATGTAGTAACCAAAAATAGAATTGAACTTCACCTTGAGCGACCCGATCCCAGTCCGCTCGCGTTCGCGCGTCTCCACCTGCGCCAGATATTGTTTTGAGTTGCGGTTCAGATCGCGGAGTTCGTCCAAATCCTTGTCAACGCCAGGGGCTATAACTCCACCATCGTTCAGCGTCAACGGGGGTTCCGGAACCAGCGTGCTATCGATCCTTGCGCCCAAATCGCTCAGCGCATCGACCAGCTTGTGCAAAGCCGACAGCCGCGATGCCGGCAGTCCCGCCAGTATCTCTCGAACTCTCGGGATCCGATTGAGCGACGCCGCTAGCGCCAGCACGTCGCGCGGATTCGCCGTCTCTAACGTGACCCGGCTCAGCAGGCGCTCAAGATCGAGAATGCCGTCCAGCGCCCGCCGCAACTCCTCCCGCCGCACCGTGTCTTTGACCTGGATTGCGACCGCGTCCAATCGCCCCTCAATCTCGGTGCGATCAAGCGACGGCCGCAACATCCATGTGCGCAGCAACCGCTTGCCCATCGGAGTGACAGTAGCGTCGAGACAGCGGAATAGAGTGACGCCCGAGTCCGTCCCGGCAAAGAGCGGTTCGATCAGTTCGAGATTTCTCACCGTGACCGCGTCCAGAACCAGGCAGTTCTGCCGCTCGTAGAACCCGATGCGGTCGACGTGATCCAGTTTGCCCCGCTGCGTCGAGCGAATGTAATAAAGGATCGCTCCCGCCGCTGAAGCCGCCGCCTGCTTGCCAGCCAGCCCGAAGCCCTCCAGCGAAAGCACTCCAAAATGATTTTCGACCAGTGGAATCGCATGATCCGGGGCAAAAATCCAATCGTCGAGCGGAGTCTCTGCCCAACCAGAGCCGGAAATCCGAACAATGGGCGCTGGACCCGTTGACGGGCCCGTAATGGTGTCGGCCTGGGAGCCAAGTTGCAGGCGCGTGTCCGCAACACTTTGCCCAGCCAAACTGCCCGCTCTACCCGTCACCGCCAGTTCCAGCAACGGCGCCGAAGACCCATACAGCATCTCCTTCGGACGCAGTTGCTCCAGTTCGTCTTGAATGCGCTGTCCCGCCGTTTCGCCGCGAAACTCCGTCGCGCGAAATTCGCCCGTCGAAAGATCAAGCGCTGCAAAACCGACGCGATCTCCCACCGTCGCCACCGCTGCCAGAAAATTGTTCTCCTCCGCGTTCAGCGAAGAATCCGCGGCCGTTCCCGGCGTCACAACCCGCGTCACCTCCCGCCGGACAAGCTTCTTCGCCTCGCGCGGATCCTCGACTTGTTCACAGACTGCAACCTTGAATCCACGACGGATCAGCTTCGCGATATAGCCTTCCGCGGCGTGGTAGGGCACGCCACACATTGGGATTTCCAGTCCCTTCTCTTTGTTGCGCGACGTCAAAGTGATCTGCAATTCGCGCGCCGCCAGCACCGCATCATCAAAGAAAAGCTCGTAGAAATCTCCCAGCCGAAAAAAGAGCAGAGCATTGGGATGATCCTTCTTAATCGCGGCATATTGCCGCATCAGCGGCGTCGAGAACTCGGACATGGAGGAATTGGTAATTTTGTAATCTCTAATTGGGTAATTTGCAATTCTATGCTAACGGTCTGAGCGCCGGCACAGTCGACGCGAGAGCCCATCGCTTCAATTGCAAATTACCAATTGCAAATCATAGATTGTTTTGTTCTTCTTACTGCCATGGAACTTCGGAAAGATCCGATCACCCGCTCGTGGGTGATCACCGGCGACGATGTCATCGAGCCCAAGCCACGCCCGCAAGCCTGTCCCTTTTGCGATCCCGCGACTCAGCCAACGCAAGTAATCGCCAATATGCCCGGTTTGGATGGCTCGACCTGGTCGGCGCGTTCTATCGTCCATCCCCATGCGTTCTACCACATCGAAGGCGAAGCGGAACGCCGCGGCGACGGCCTTTACGACCGCATGGGTTCCGTCGGAGCTCACGAGGTGCTTCTGGAAAATCCTCGCCACGACGGCCACATCTGGAATGCGAGTGATTTTGAAGTCGAGCAATTCTTGCGTCTAGGCGCGCAGCGCATCCAGGATTTGAAACGCGATAGCCGTTTAAAATACGTCAGCATTTTCAAGAATCACGGCGACGCCGCCGGACAAGAATTTGAGCATCCCACCTCCCAGCTCACGGCCACAACATTTGTCCCGCGCCGCGTCCTCTACGAGCTCCGCGCCGGACGCGACTACTACCAGAGCAAAGAGCGCTGTGTCTTCTGCGACATTCTGGCGCAGGAGGAGCGGCAAAACCTGCGCATCGTCGAAATTCGCGGTGACTACCTGGCCTTCTGCCCCTACGCTCCGCGTGTGCCGTACGAAACATGGATCATCCCCCGCAGTCACGAATCATCGTTCGAGCGTACTGGCGCCTCACGCGTCGGCAACGTGACCGACCTCGCAGCGCTCTTGCGCCGCACTCTACAAAGGATTCGCTCCGTAACCGAGGCCTTTCACCTCGTCCTCCACACCTCACCCAACAGCCAGCATCCTTCAGAGACCCTCGGATACTGGAAGACACTCGACGACGACTATCACTGGCACATCGAAATTCTTCCCATCCTTGAGTCCAAAGCCCGGTCGTACACCTTCAAAGAGATTTACTATTCTCCCGTAACTTCCGAGACAGCCGTAAAACGTCTGCGCGAGGCAAAGATCTACTGATGCGAAAACGTCTCTTACAGAAAGCAATAGTTCGATTACTTACTTTTTCCGGAGCTGTTGCGGTGATTACGATTCTAGCGAGTTCACTTTCCGCTCAAACTTCCCCTCCACCGCCGAGCGAAAAGCAGCAAGTTCTCTGGATGAAACTCGAAAAGTCGATTCTTGACGTAGATCGCAACCTCGACGGTGTGATGGGCGTGTCCATCGTCGATCTAACCGACGGCCATAAGTATCAGCTGCACCCGAACGACGTCTTTCCCCAAGCCAGTTCGATCAAAATCTGCGTTCTCGCCGAACTCTACCGCCAGGCGCAACAGGGGAAGCTCAAACTCACCGACCTCTACACCGTCAACTCCGCTGACCTCGTGCAGGACAGCGACATCATGGGCGGGCTCACTCCCGGCGTTACGCAGATCACTCTCCGTGATCTCGCAACCATGATGGTCGCCGTCAGCGACAACTCTGCGACCAACGTCCTCATCGACCGCGTCGGCATGGACAACGTGAACGCTTTCCTGTCCGCGCAGGGCCTGCACGAAACAAAACTTCGCCGCAAGATGATGGACCTCAAAGCCGCCTCCGAGGGTCGCGAGAACGTCTCGACGCCCAACGAAATGACCAGCTTGTTGCAAGCCCTCTATAGCGGCCAGATTCTCAATAAAGAGATGACCGACGACTTCTTCAAAGTTCTATCGACGCACAAAGACAGCTGGATCCCGCGCGACCTTCCCGACGACCTTAAAATTGCGAATAAGCCTGGCGCCCTGGAAGGAGTCCGCAACGATTCAGGCGTGATCTTCGTGGAGAAACGCCCATACATCCTCTGCGTGATGACAACTTACCTGCATCGCGAGCGCGATGGGGAAGAAGCCATCAGCAAAATCTCGCTCAAAGCCTGGCGAGTGTTCGATCGCCTTGCGCGCGCCAGCGATTATGGTCGGGTCATCTCTCCCGGAAACAGCAGCCGGTAGTGATACGTTCCGGGTGAATGGTTTTTCGCCGATAGCGTCAGCCAGCCACGAGCGAACGACGAATGGCGAACGACCAACGACCAACGACCAACGACGACTCTCCATGACCATCCGTCGCCTAAAGACCTATACCGGATCGCAAGGCTACGTCTACCAGTACTACTTTGTGGGGAAACGCCCGAGCGCGCCGTCTAATGCGTCGAGTGTTGGACGGTCCGAAGCCGACGAATACATCTTCGATGTAACCAGCGACCGCAAGTTAACCTATGCCGTCAGCATACTTCTCTCGCGCCAAGTCGTAGCCGAGTGGGCCAATGTCCACGGCCGCCCCCTCTCCGATTCCGAGCAGTACGCTGCCGTCAAGATGCGCCTATTTCGCGCTTTCGACGAAGTCCAAGACCCACAGGCTCACGGATGGCGACTGCAGATCGATTCTCCGTCACTGGAAGAATCGCTCGCCTCTCTCGGCGTCGAATAGCTAAAGCATAAAGATAAACAAAGAAAAATGGCGGAAGCCATGGCCCGCTCCCGCCATCGATTTCAACTATCGCTTGCACCTAGCTACCCGGCGTAAACGAAACACCTCTCAGCACCTCTTTAAAACCGGCCTGACGAATCGGAAATCGATTTCGTGAGCGAACGGCGAAAACCTTCTTTTTTCGACAGCCTAAGGGAATCGCGCGCGCTGTGGATTTTGCGGAATACGAAATAGGAGAGCTTTGTCTGCGTTAAGGTCGTGAGGGCCAGGTGCCCGTTCCCTCAGGGTTGTGACCAAGATCACATATCACTGTGACCGCCTCCGTTTCCCCGTCCCTTGGTCCCCCGGCAAACTATAATCACCCGAGCGGGGTGGGGACGTAACGAACCGGCCCGGGAAAGCACTAACAACAAGCAAGCTTTGTAAATGATGACTTTAGTCTGGCTGCGGGTCGCGCTCGTCTTTTATGCCGCGGGATTGCTCTACGCTCTGGTGGCGCTCACCCGCACATCTGAACTCCTCGGCAAGATCGCGCTCCACGCCTCGTACCTGGGAATGGTCTTTCACCTCGTTTCTCTGACCGAGGCGATCGTCCAAAATGGTCAGCTCGCCACCGCCTCGGTACACAATTCGGAGTCGTTGCTGGCTTTCCTGATCATGGTCGTTTTCATGATCGCCTATCTGGTATACAAGACCACCACGCCGGGCATCGTGATTTTTCCGCTCGTCTTCCTGCTCACTTTCATCGCCGCCACTGGCCAACAGCCCTTCGTCTTCTCCTCCGACGTCGTTCGACGGGGCTGGCTGGACGTGCATATCCTCATGATCTTTACAGGATACGCAGCGCTCTTTCTGAGCTTCGGTGCCAGCATTCTCTACCTGATGCAGGAACGCGCTCTGAAATCGAAGAGCGGCAGCGGGATGTTCTCGCGCCTGCCCGCGCTCCAGGTCATCGACGATATCGGCTACAAGTCGCTGATGCTGGGATTTCCTTTCATGACGCTGGGCCTCATTGCCGGCACTGTGGTTGCTGAATCGACCTATGGACGAGTCGACTTTTCCGACCCAAAGATTTTGCTCTCGGTGCTGATGTGGGCCGTCTATCTGCTCATGGTCTTCACTCGCCTGACCGCCGGATGGCGAGGACGCCGGGCCGCATGGCTCGCCAGTGCCGCCTTCGCCGCGGCGATTGTGGCTTGGGCCGCCAACTACTTCAGCGGAATGCATAGGTTTATTGCCTCATGAGATTCCAGCTCATTGGCGTCAATCACAAGACCGCGCCGGTCGAAGTGCGAGAGCGCCTCGCCATCCCTGAATCGCGTCTGCCCGAGGCCTGCAAGCGTCTTTCTGAGCATCCAGCCGTTGCCGAGGGCATGATCGTCTCGACCTGTAATCGCGTCGAGTTCATCGCCAACATGAAGAACGGCACCGGCGATCTGCGCGAGTTCATGCGTGAATATTTTGAAACCGACCTCGCCCAATTCGAAACCCACCTCTACGAATTTCGCGAGGATGAGGCCATCCGCCATATCTTCCGAGTTGCCGCCAGCCTTGACTCGATGGTGGTCGGCGAGCCGCAGATTCTAGGCCAGGTCAAAGAAGCCTATGCGACGGCACGCGCCGTCGGAGCCGTCCGCGCCCAGCTCGACCAGTTGCTGACCCGCGCCTTTGCCGTCGCCAAGCGCGTCCGTACTGAAACCGCCGTTGGATCCTCCTCGGTCTCCATCGCCTCGGTAGCCGTCGAACTGGCCAAGAAGATTTTCGGCAGCCTGAACGGCAAGAGTGTCTACCTTGTCGGAGCAGGGAAGATGAGCGAGTTGGCCGCCCGCCATCTGATGGCGCACGGTGCCGCGTCTCTCTTCGTCGCCAACCGCACTTACGATCGTGCGATTCGTTTAGCCCGCCAATTTGATGGACAGGCGATCGAATTTCACCGCCTCTACGAAACCTGCGATCGCGCCGACATCGTCATCACCTCGACCGGTTCGCCCAACTTCATCTTCAAGCGCGAACACGGCGAGAAGATGATGGCGCTGCGTAAAAATAAGCCCATGTTCTTCATCGATATCGCCGTTCCCCGCGATGTCGATCCGGATATGAACAAGGTCGACGGTCTCTTCGTCTACGATATCGATGATCTGCAGCAGGCCGTGAGCTCCCACGTTGCCGACCGCAAGAAAGAAGCCGAGCGTGCCGAAGAGATCGTCAACGGTGAGGTCGACAAATTCCACGCACGCTTGCAGACTTTCGATGTCGTTCCGACGATCGTCAGCCTGCAGGATCATCTCGAAACCATCCGCCAGGCCGAAATCGATCGCGTTCGCGGCCGCCTCGGCTCCATGACGACCGACCAGGAACTCGCTGTCGAAGCCCTCACCCGCGGCATCGTCAACAAAATCATGCATACTCCCATCAGCACCCTTAAGACGGCGGCGCGCGATCCTGAATCCACCACCGTCATCGATCTCGTTCGTCGTCTGTTCAACCTTCACGACGACCGGCATGCCGAGGGCGCTGAGCCGGCGATTGCCAGGCCGGCGCGCGGACGTGATTCAGATAAAACTTCCGGAAAAGGAGTACGAAACTAGTGGCCGTCCTCCGCATCGGCTCCCGTGGTTCTCAACTCGCTCTCTGGCAGGCCCACCACATCTCCGCATTGCTGCGTTCGCAAGGCCACACCGTCGAACTCGAGATCATCAAGACCACGGGCGACAAGATCACCGATGTAGCTCTCGCCAAGGTCGGCACCAAGGGAATGTTCACGAAAGAAATCGAAGAGGCCCTCGTCGAAAATCGCGTGGACCTCGCTGTACACAGCCTGAAAGATCTACCCACTGAATTGGCCGCTGATTTCGAAATTGCCGCAATTACAACCCGCGAAAATCCCCGCGATGTTTTTTGCTCCGTGAATTTCGCTAGCATCGAGGCCTGCCTCAGCATGCCAACGTCGGCACCAGCAGTCTGCGGCGTCAGGCGCAGTTGAAGGCGATTCGCCCCGATCTCCAGATTCATCCTCTCCGCGGAAACGTCGATACCCGCCTGCGCAAGCTCGAAGCCGGAGATTACGACGCCATCATCCTCGCCGCCGCCGGGCTGAATCGTCTGGGCAAGACGCAACTCGTTCGCCAAATCGTCTCGGCCGACGTGATGACACCAGCCGCTGGCCAAGGCGCTCTAGGAATCGAAATTCGCAACGGCGACAGCGCCACGCGTGCTCTACTGGCGTTCCTTGACGATCCTGCCGCCCGCGCCACCACCACCTGCGAACGCGCCCTGCTCAATAAACTCGGCGGCGGCTGCCAGGTTCCGATTGGAGCCTTCGCCGAAGTTCACGGCACCACGATTCGCCTCAATGGACTCGTCGCTCATCCTGATGGAACCAAGGTGTTGCGCGAAACCCGCGAGGGCGACGATCCCGTGCTGCTCGGCGAAGAGGTCGGTGAAACTCTTCTCCGTCGCGGCGGCGATGTTATTCTCGAAGAGGTCTACGGCGAAGGTTTTGCCCTCCCGCAACTACCCTGAGATCGTGCCCAATTAAAATCGGCCTTCATTTAAGATTGTCATCTAAGCCGCGCATGCCCAAACCCAACGAAAAACGCCCTCTCGCCGGAACCCGAATCCTCGTCGGACGCGCTCGCCATCAGGCCGGAGGCCTCTCCGATGGCCTACGCACTCTTGGCGCCTCGGTGATCGAGATTCCCTTCATCGAGATTCAAAAGCCGCAATCCTACGTGCCGCTTGACGAAATACTGACGAACATTAAGAGCTACGACTGGCTGATTCTTACCAGCGTGAATGGCGTCGAGGCCCTCTGGAAGCGCGTTCGAAAACTTCGTGTCTCGCTCCGCAGCCTCAAGCGACTCCAGATCGCCGCCATCGGCCCGGCCACCAAGCAGGCAATCGTGAAGCACGGCCTGAAGGTCAAGATGATGCCGGAAGAATACGTCGCCGAGTCCGTCGTCCAGAAGCTACGCGATCAGGTCAGCGGCAAGCGCGTCGCCCTGGTACGCGCAAAAGTTGCGCGCGACGTGATCCCAGACGAGTTGCGCGCCGCCGGAGCCCTTGTCGATGTGGTCGAAGCCTACGAAACCGTAGTGCCCGAGAAATCGCGTGTCCGCCTGCGGGCTCTCATGAAGAATGTATCCCGCCGTCCTCATGTCATCACCTTCACCAGTTCTTCCACGGTGAAGAATTTCGCCGATTTGCTCGGCAAGCAGAAGCCGAGCTCATTCAAGAACATTCAATGTGCTTCGATTGGTCCGGTTACCTCGGCGACGCTGCGAGAATTGCAGTTGCCGGTCTCAATTGAGGCCCGCGAATATACGATGGGCGGCCTGATTCGGGCCATTGTGATCGCGCGCTACGCAGAACATTCCGCCTGATTTTCCTGTCATGCGTCAAGCTGCACGAATCCAACGATTTCCAGCTTTAGAAACCTACTTCTCTTTCGCGGCAGAAACTCCCATTTGCGGATCAATCGCGTCGAGATAAATCTGCATTCGTTCTTTCACGTCGGTCGGCATGCCTGTGAATTCAATTCCGTTCCCCACTCCCGGGTCGCAGGTCCGGACCACCGCCGTAATCTTTATATGTTCGGAGTCGAGCCAGAAATCCAGCCGCAGCACGGTGCCCAGCGGAAACGGCAGCATGTTCTCGACGTAGCATCCATTACCGCTGACATCCGTCGCGCTGATGCGACTAGGCGAGTTCACCCGCTCATCGCGAATTTCCAGGGGCAGAGAGAGCTTATGCCGGTGCCAACGGCGCCGATTGGAGGCGGAAATCGTCACGGTAGCCCCCTGCATCGGCAGATAGTTCTTCCACGGACACTCCTGATCCGCCACCAGTTTGACCCCAACCTGGTTCTTCTTGACCGGACCGGTGTTCATCGCCCAGACCACGATGCAGCGCGTCTTCTTCTCGTCGCACTGCACCCCGATGATGTCGCCCACTTTTAGTTCACTATCGATACCGGAGATCAACGCGCCCTCCGAACTGATGTTCTGTGCGCGCGCGTGTTGCGAGAATGGGCGTCCGTCCGCACTCATTCCCCATATCCGTACCGGAAGATCGACCGTCAGGCGAGGATCGGTTTGTTCAGGCATAGCTTGGCGTCATTCCGCATTCCACTCGAAGCGATCATACCGCCCTCCGGCGTGGCCACGCATCATAAAGTGTGGGGATGGCAGTAACGAGCGAAGCACTACTTTCGGAACTTGTCGATTTCTATGGAGCGGCGATTTTGCGCGTTTTTTCCCCTGATTCCTCGATAAAACGTCGATATCCGAGCAATTCGATCTTCTGCTCTGCAAGAAACTGGCGAAATTCGCGAGAGATCAGCAACTCGCGTTCCTGCTCTCGCGAGCTGCGCAAACGGGTTCGCACCGCTCCCAAGTCGGCGTCGTTATAGCCGGGATGACACACCAACTCCCACGTGCCGCCGGGCAACCCGGAGATCGTCTGCCGCAGCAGCGCGGCATCCACCGTCCCCGTCTCGATCACGCCGATCACACCATCGGGCGCGTAGATTCCGGCGCGCTTGGTCTTGTTCTGAAACTGTCTTGAGAAAGTATGTAAAACGCGCACCTGACTGTATCGCTTCCACAGTTCACGCTTGCCCTTAAACAGCTTGGCGGGCAACGCTTTTACCGGCACAATCGGGTTTCGAATGGCTCGCACGCCGCAGATGCGCGCCGCCCGTAACAGCGCCGTGAGAATCTCAGGAAACATGTGTGCGTGCTTGTGGGTGTCGAGATGCGTAACCTGCAAACCTGCAGACTGAATCTTGCGAATCTGCGCCGTGATTTCCGTAACCAGTTGATCCTGGTCAAACCCTCCCAACATGGCACGCGCAGCAAACGCAGACAGGCTGGAAAAGAATTTCTCCGGTTCGGCCGAGCGAATCGCGACCAGCGTGTCGATCGTGTCGGGAGGCGACACCGGCGTTCCATCCACCAGAACGACGTGACATCCTACCGAGAGACCCGGCGCCAAACGCGCTGCTCGGACCGCATCCTCGAAAGCCGCGCCGGTCGCCATCAACGTCGTCGAAGTGACGACTCCGCTGGAGTGAGTTTCGACAATCGCTCGATCTACGCCGGCGGTGAGTCCGAAATCATCGGCGTTGACGATTAGCTTTCGCACTCAGAAAGTGTAGCAGCCGCGGGGAACGTTCTTCGCGAGTCAACCCGAAACGAGAGCGAAAATTCATGCGCGGAACGCGGATGCGCAAGGATGACCGCGAGCAATGCTGTTTGACCCGGAAGCAAACGCTCCAGTATCCTCAGCATAAGTTTGGCTGACAGCTTGAGTAAGTCGGCGGAAGCCAGGCGAATTCTATTGGCGCGGTTGGGGCGGTTAGCTCAGTTGGTTAGAGCGCCTCGCTTACACCGAGGAGGTCGCAGGTTCGAGTCCTGCACCGCCCACCATCACTCGCTCGGCGTTGGCTCCAGTCCGCCTCTGTTTTTTGGATTCTTAAACGAAAGCATCATTGAATCTCACACAAAATACTGTTGTAGAATATTTTAGGGGTCGCCAGTACGACTGAATTTTAAGTTCACTGGAGTCCACAAAACGAAATTGCCAGGCTCACAAATACGATCAGGATGAAGCGACAAATTACACCCTGCAACGCATCCCATCAATCGGCGTCTTGTTCCAGGACTCCGGTTCCAGCTGAAAATCGACTCCCCCGAGGTGATAGCGCAAATGCGACTGCGCGTTTATCTGTTGGCAACTCTGATTCTCGCAGCGTCCGGCATTCTCGTCAGTTTGAATGGCTGCGGAGGCACTGTTGGCGGTTCCGGACAAAATCCTCCTCCGCCGCCCGGCAAGATCCAGCATGTGGTGGTCATTGTTCAGGAGAACCGCTCCATCGACAATCTGTTTCAGGACCCTAACCTGATCCAAGCCGGCGCGCACATCGCGCAGAGCGGCATCGACTCCCACGGCAACACCATTCAGCTCAAGAAAGTCCCTCTGGTCGTCGACTACAATCCCGGACACGGGCACGATTCATTCGAAGACATGTGCGACCTGAGTTCTTCCACCGGCCAGTGCCAGATGGATGGTGCCGACACAGTTCCCGTGGCGTGTGAACCCGGAGCGCAGGACTGTCCGGCGCCGGACCTTACGTTTGGCTACGTCGATCCGAATGATGTGCAGCCCTACTTCGCACTGGCCGAGCAATATACATTCGCCGACCAGATGTTTCAGACCAACCAGGGACCGAGTATGCCCGCGCATCAGTTTCTGCTCTCCGGCACGTCCGAGCCCTCGACTGGAAGCAACCTGTTTGCCGCCGAGAATCCGCTGACCAGCGGTCCGCCCGATGCGGGCTGTGACGCTCCTCCTGGATCGACGGTCACGCTGATCGATCCGAGTGGCAGCGAGACCTCAAACGCTCCGATCTACCCCTGCTTCGAGCACAAAACGCTCACCGATCTGCTCGAAGCAAACGGCAACACTTGGCGCTATTACACCCCTTCAGCGCCCGCCATCTGGACCGCTCCCGAAGCCATCAACCACATCTGCGGACCGCAACAGACTCCGAACGGCGTGCAGTGCCAGGGTGCGGATTGGACCAATCACGTCGTCCTGAACCAGAAGCAGATTCTCACCGACATCGCCAGCAACCAGTTGCAGGACGTCAGCTGGGTGGTTCCCACGGCCGACGACTCCGATCACGCCGGCATGGATACAAAAGGCAACGGTCCCTCGTGGGTCGCATCGATCGTGAACGCCATCGGCAACAGTCCTTACTGGGCCAACACGGCAATCTTTATTACGTGGGACGATTGGGGAGGCTGGTACGATCACGTCGCGCCGCCCAAAGTCCTGATCGATTGCGCACAGTGGGGATGCGGCTATGTCTACGGCTTCCGCGTGCCGCTGCTCGTGGTTTCCGCCTACGCGAAAGCGGGATATATTTCGCCCGTGCAGCACGATTTCGGAAGCATCTTGAAATACATCGAGGGCGTTTTCAGTTTGCCGTCCCTGGGCTTCGCGGACGCAGCCGCCGACGATCTCTCCGATTGCTTCAACTACAACCAAACCCCGCTAACGTTTCGGACTATCCCGTCGGCGCTGAAGGCACAAGATTTTCTGAACGATAAAACCCCGCCCCGCGATCCGGACGACGACTAGCGGGCTGACGATGGCACTCTTTGCGGAAAAGGCCGGAGTTGTAGTTCAGACCTCCCTCCGATCTGGACCTTGTTTTGAAAGAGTGCAGCTTTAGCTGCACCGTAAGTTGAACGCTATTACCTCCCGTCGCGTCAAACTCGCCGACGAGGCCTCTCACTGCCGAACGAAGTCTACCGATGGGGTGTGGCTCCGCCTCTGTCGCAAATGATCGGCATCATTAATTTCGCAATGTCCTATCCCGCCCGGCCAAAAAAAAGAAAGGGCGCGGAATTTCTCCGCGCCCCTGTTGCAGATCACTCGCTGCTTAACCTCACTCCGCCGTTCAGCGTAAACGACGCCGTGTTGTGTGTAACCGTACCTTCCGTCGCCGTCACGGTGATGGGATACGCGCCAGGGACCGTTGCTGGGCGGAGTGATTTCCTGTGGCTGTCGCGGTCTTCTTCTATCGGCTGGCCGAGGTCGCCACTATGGTCAAGTCGTTGGAAACTGCCGCGATCATGGGGCCGTATAGACGCCGTTTGCAGTCGATCGTTCCCCCATTGGGTGCTAACCGACCATGTAAACGTCCGTCCCCGCGTTCGTGACCGTCGCTGTGAACTGTGCTGTCTGCGATGGCCACCCGGTATTATTTGGAACACGCTAGTGGGGGCGCCCGAGTTGCTGACGCACCGCGGTATAGTGACCAAGCTGATCCTGCGGTACCGGAGGTCGGTGTCGCCGTTACCGTAAAGCTCACAGGAGTCGTCCCCGACGCTGGGGCCGTATACAACCCGCTCGAACTTATCGTCCCTACAGCGCCGGCACCGCTTAGCGACCAGGTTACGTCTGGCTTGCGGCGAGCTGCTGAGTCCACCCAAGGGACCTGAGCGCTTTGGGACCACCGAACGCCAGGACTACTGCTAGTCCCGCAGGCGACCAAGAAGCCGATCAACATGAACGACAACACAAAGCGCCACGATCAAGACGTATTTGGACATTTTACGCCCGCCGATACCAGCCATGCGATACCTGCAAGAGGCAACGCCAACGGAAGCCACGGTGTGCGATTGTCTGCTCGACCTGGCGTTATGTCCCGCTCCGCCACTCCCATTCGGGCCAGTCGTCTTAATCGTGAGCATTACCGCCTGTGGCGAAGTTGCCCCTTGCGCAATCGAACTGAATGAGCAACTAACCGTCGCATCGGGCAGCCCGTTGCAGGCGAAGGTTACAGGAGTCGTGAACGTCGACCCGTTGTTCGCGGTCACGTTAAAGGTTGAGGTGGTCGATATCTCCGGAGAGCACTGTTGCTGGAGTCGTCGGCGCTGACAAAGTGAAGTTCTGATTCACCGTAAGCGCAACCGTAGTCGTAGCCGATAACGCTCCCGAGGTTCCGGTGATCGTGACTGTCACCGTTCCCGGCGTCGCCGTACCGTTCGCCGTCAGCGTGAGCGTGCTCGTCGTGGTGGTCGGATTCGGGCTGAACGCCGCCGTCACGCCGCTGGATAGGCCTGAGGCTGCGAGAGTCACATTCCCAGTGAATCCGTTCAGTTCGGTCACCGTGATCGTGCTGGTGCCCGAGTTCGTGATACCCGGTGTGAGGGTTACTCCGCCCGAACTCGCGAGCGTGAAGCTTGGCGCCGGGGTGACTGTGAGCGAGATGGTCGTCGTGGCAGTCAGCGCGCCCGACGTTCCGGTGATCGTCACCGTCGCATTTCCCGCAGAAGCTCCTGCACCCGCCGTCAGGGTTAGCGTGCTCGTCGAGGCCGTCGGATTCGGACTAAAGGCCGCCGTCACGCCCGTCGGCAAACCAGTTGCCGCAAGAGTCACGTTGCCAGTAAATCCACCCGCATCCGTCACAGTGATAACGCTGGTTTTGCCCGCCAGCGTAGGAGTAATCGTCAAACTCGTCGGATTCGCCGACAAGGAGAAACTCGGCCCCGCCGTAACCGTGAGTGAAACCGTGGTGGTCGCAGTCGAACTGCCTGAGGTTCCTGTAATTGTGATAGTTGTCGTCCCTGGCGTCGCGGAGCCGCTAGCCGTCAGCGAGAGAATGCTCGTTGTAGTTGTCGGGTTCGTCCCGAAAGTTGCCGTAACCCCCGTAGGAACGTTCGAAGCTGCGAGAGTGACGGCGCCCGTAAATCCGTTCAAATCGGTAACGGTAATCGTGCTGGTTCCCGCCGCTCCGCCTTGCGAAATCGATACCGACGTCGGACTGAGCCGCCAGGGTAAAGCCGGTCTGCAAACTTGTCTTCCAGGCAACTGCAAGCTTGTCCGCGTCGACAGAACCGAGACCCGTGACGAGGTTGTAGCCAGTGGTTGGGTCCGCATTAAAGGAGTTGAAACCCAGGAAGCCTGCGTTCGCTCCCGAACTGGGGCACTGTAGACTGGCTGGCCAGGGGTCCCCTGGAAGCCCCGAGTCTGGCGAGCCTTCTTGACAAAAGGCTCCGTCTGAATACGAGCCCGTTGATGCGGTCGTCACGGGGTGGAAAGCCTGATTGGTGGCGTTCGCGGCGGCGAGGGTGTAAAGGGTCGAGTTAATGTTGCCGAGACCGTTCACATCGAGATACTGGTTGAGAAGCGTCACCATTCCAGCAAAAACGGGGCTGGATACGGAGGTTCCGCCAAAGATCGAGCAAGCGTTCGTTCCCGCCAAACAGGCGCCGAGCATGTCGGAAATACCCGTGGTCGGAGAGTCGCAAGTGCTGCCGCTGCCGGACCCGCCGAGCGCAGCTTCCTGTGTACAGGTAAGGTAGCCGGGGAAATTTGGGGAAGCCAGAAGAGAGATATCGGGCGAGTACCGAGCCGGAGTGCTGGTTACCCCGAAGCCGCTGGGGTTAATTGCGCTGGCGCTGATTCCCGACTGCCACGATGGCTGCGGGAAGCCGCTCAGGCAGACACCGTTGGCGTCAAGGGTCACGCAGTTGCTGACGCCGCCTCCCCCAGCCGAAATACCAATTACATTTTGGCCATTAGAGACCGCTTCCTGCGCGGTCTCCCAATCCGTAACTCCGTAAAATGTGCAAAAGCCATCCGATGGATTAGCAGTACAGATCAGGCCGAATTCCTGGGCATCGTTCCAAGGTTGTTCCGGGACGTAGCCTTTTACAGAAGCGCCAGCGGTTCCGTTCGATGAGTTCCAGTAGGTCGAACTGTACTCGTTAGGGGAGATCGACGGTATCGACGTACCTCCTACTCCGGTCACGTACTGGCTGCTGGCCGGGTAGGCAGCCGCATAGCCGTAGATTGCGAAATTGTTCCCGTAGTCACACTCCGCCGCCCCCGTATCGCCCGCCGAATTGAGAAAAGTGATGCCTTCCGTGTTGGCTTGCAGAAGTTCCGCTTCATCGGAAGCAAAAGTTCCTTCGTTAGGCTTGATCGTCCCTTCGCCGTCGGGAGTTACCGCTTCCTCATACTCGCAGGGAGCCGTATAGCTCATGGTGATGACTTTGGCGACCGTATTGTCGACCGCGTAGTACCAGGAATCCCAGACTCCATCGCCGTTGGGGTCGGTAGAATTCACAAAGATCACTTGGGCCTTGGGCGCTGTGGCACCCGACCATTCAAGATCAAGGTCGGATTCAGGCAAATCGTTTAGGCTAATGCTGTTAGCGCTGCCATTCACGAGTACATATTTGAAATTGCTTGTATTGCAGGATGTGATTACGTCGCTGCTGGTGGTGCAACTGATTGCCGACAGCCCGAAATTCTGCCGGAAATTCGTAAGGTCGCTCTGATAAATTCCGGTTTCCCCGACGACGGCGAGTGACTGCCCAGTTCCGTCCAAACCTTGCAGCGTGCTGACGTCGTACATGGCCGTGATGTCGCCGGGAGCTACGAAGTAATAATCGTTGCCCTTGTACAGGTAGGTATAGGACGGGTTGCCACGCTGCGCCTGGGACTTTGGACGGAAGTTGTTCAGTCCGTGAAAGCCTGTGACGATACCGGAGAGTGCCGCAGGAATCGATGCAGGGGTGACGTTGGCGAAGTGAGTCTCGCCATTCGCCGTAAAACTATGGATCTCAGTCTGGAATGCTCTTTCGACGAGGGCGGCCGGGCCGCTGAAAACCACAAAGTTGCGCCCGCGAGCCGTACGCACAATCGTGAATCCCTGCGACTGAAGCCAGGTCGTGATCTTATTCAAGTCATTGTTGCTGAGGCCGAACCGGTCCGCATACTGCTCCGGTGTGAGCCACTTGCGAAAAGAAGCAGAGTGCGGATTCTGCTGACTGAGATAAAGAGCGTTCAGCTCTTTTTGCTGAGCCGCCGAGGGGGTTGTCAGCAGAGTGATGTAGCTCATCGTCAGAGACGGGTCGACGCGTCCCTCATCTGTCGCATGGCGCGCTTGCAAAGGCATGGCACCGCCGACTTTCACCGTTTGGCTGGAAACGATAGGACCACTGATTCGGTCTGGCGATGCGGCAAAGCTCACGCTCGACAGAATCACAAGGCAGAGGATGGTGAGCGAAAATCGGGACGAGGACAAGCACGCCGCAGGCGAACGTCGCATGGTTTACTCCGTGGTACATCTGAAGTTGTTCGGGGAACTCGAAGCATTATCCCTGCTTCTCCCTGTCTGATCAAGTTATTCTTCGCGGGGTTGTACGAATGTCAAAACTTAGTAAACAGTTGTGACTTACGTCACTTTATATCGGACGATCGAGTGCTTGAGCGGTCGAATCATTGAAGGGCAAAATCGAGCTGGAAGGAGGGTTGCCCTTCAATGACCCAATGACCCGATCAATGACCCGATCCTTCAATCGCCCGATGTTTAAACTTCCGCCAGCTCTTCTTCCAGCAACTGCTTGTTATAAAGATCGGTGTAGTAGCCGTTGCGGGCGATCAGTTGGTCGTGTGTGCCCTGTTCGACGATCTTGCCCTGGTGCAGGACGGCGATCGAGTCGGCATTGCGCACAGTCGAAACGCGGTGGGAGATAAAAATCGTAGTGCGTCCGCGCATGATTTCGCGGAGGTGGTTGAGGATCTTGTCCTCAGTCTGGGTATCGACGCTCGAAAGTGCGTCGTCGAGGATCAGAATGCGCGGGCTGCGCAGCAGGGCGCGGGCAATGGCCGTCCGCTGCTTTTGGCCCCCGGAGAGAGTGATGCCCCGTTCGCCAACCATCGTGTTGTAGCCTTCCGGGAACCCTTCGATGTCGTCTGCGATGTTGGCGGCCTGCGCTGCGGCTCGAATCTCGGCGTCCGTGGCTTCGCCGTTTTCCTGCGCGACTCCGAAGGCGATGTTTTCCCGTATGGTGTCGCTGAAGAGGAACGTTTCCTGCGGCACAAATCCAATCTCGCGTCGAAGACTATCGAGAGGGAACTCGCGAATGGCGTGTTTGTCGATGAGGACCGCGCCGGGCGTGGCGTCGTAGATGCGCGGGATGAGATTCACCAGCGTCGTCTTGCCAGCCCCTGTCGGGCCAACAATGGCGAGGCTCGATCCCGCCGGGATAGTCAGGTTGATGTCCTTGAGGACGGAAACGCCGTTGTAGGCGAAGTTGAGATTGCGAAACTCGATTTCACCGATGAGGCCATGCGACATGAGCTGTGAGCTAAGAGCGCTCTGTTCGTCCGTAACTTGTAGCTCATGGCTCGCAGCCTGCTCTGGTTCATCCGCGATCTCGGGCTGTTGGGAAAGGATTTCCTGAATACGCACCATACTGGCGGTGCCACGCTGGAAGATGTTGATGACCCATCCCAGGGCGATGACCGGCCACGTGAGTTGCACCATGTAGGTGTTGAAGGCTACGAAGTCGCCGACGTTCATCTTGCCCTGCAGAACTTCCCGTCCGCCGAGCCATAAAACAATGACGACAGCCGCGCCCAGCATAAGTTCCAGCGTCGGCCACAGCATGCCCATCAGCCGGACTAACCCTAGACTGCGGCGTATGTATTCCTGATTGGCGCTTTCGAAAGCGGCGATCTCCGCCTGCTCCTGAATGTAGGCGCGAATCACCCGCGCTCCCGAGAAATTTTCCTGCGCGCGCGCCGAGATATCCGAAAACATGGCCTGGATGCGCTCGAACCGTTCGTGAATGCGCCGTCCGAAATATTGAATAACAATGCTGGTAATGGGCAGCGGCAGGAAAGCGTAGATCGTCAACTTGGGGCTGATGGCTAGCATGAAGCCGAGGGCTCCGGCGGTGAATACGATGGTATTCGCCGAGTACATGATCGCCGGGCCGAGCAGCATCCGAACGGCGTTCAGATCGTTGGTAGCGCGGGCCATGATGTCGCCCGTGCGATTCTTCTGGTAATAGGAGTAGCTGAGACGCTCCAGGTGGGCGAAGAGATCGTTGCGGAGATCGAACTCGATGTCGCGCGAGATTCCGATAACCACCCAGCGTGTCAGAAACTGGAACACACCTTTGATCAGGGCGATAGCCAGGATGAGCAGGGCGTAGATGAGAAGTTTGTGGCGCGTAACTCCGTGATTCAGGTCGTTAACCGCGCGCCGTATGACCTGCGGGAAAAGGATCCAGACTCCGTTATTGAAGAGAACGCAGATTCCGCCCCAGATGAGGCCACTACGATACGGTTTGAGATAGGGAACGAGCGGGCGTAGATTCTTCGGTACCATAGGTCGAGCGGAGTTTGGTTCGCGAGCGAGACAGGGATTCGCGTCCCTTGGTAGATGAGATTGTAGCAGCGCCCGATGAGGATTTTCTCGGCGTGGGCGCGAGCACGACGAAGGTGAAGGTGAGCAGCAGAGCGGTCCAGACAGAGAGCATGCCGGCGGCGAACATTAATCCGGAGTAAAGCAGACGTTCCATTCGGCTTCCTCACTTTATGTGGCCGAGTAAAAAGGCCGGGCAAGGAGGGAGGTTGGAGGTTCCACTCCCAGCCCGGGTCGGAGAGAACTTAGTCGGCCGGCGGAGGCGGAGCGTGCTCTTTCATCCGGGCTTCGCGTTTCGCTTCGAAGTTAGCCAGCTTGGTTTTCTGGTCGGCGGTGAGAACCTGCATCATTTCCGCCTTGATGCGGGCGTGCTGCACTTCCAGTTCGATTTGCGTCTGGGCATTCGCTGTCGCTAGGGCGCGTGTCTTGGTTTCATCGAACGGGCCGCTCTGTTCGAGAGCGCGCATGGCGGCGTGATTCGAATGCATCTGCTGCATTAGCGGTTCGAGGGTTGGCTTCTCTTTCTCCCAGATCGCCTTGACCTGATCTTGCTGCGCGCTGCTGAGGTCGAGATAGTCGGAGAAAAAGCCCATCATATGGCCGAAGTCGCCCTCGGGACCACCGTGCCCATGAGGACCTTGCGCGGCCGCGAGGCTAACCGCAAGCACCAGAGCGGCGCCCATACAGACAATGCGAGTACGAGTTGCTTTCATTGGAACTCCTTTAAGGAACGGCTAACGATCGCTGAATTTTGCTGTGGTCCGGGTGCACCCGAACGTCTAGCCAAATAAGAACATAGTTTAAGAAAATAAGAGGTAAAGAGTCGGTCAAGCGCGGTAAAGTTTTGTAAAGCGGCGCAGGGATGCTCGTTGCTGTTCATCAGTTCGCGATTCGAGAAAAGCCAAGAGCGAACAGCGAACCGCCAACAGCGTATTTCACAAATCACAAATCTTTACTCCGCGATGCGCGGCGAAGGTGTTAGATGATTAAGAGAATGGAACACGTATTAGTGGTGGATGATGACGTCGAGTTGTGTGGGCTGGTGCAGGAGTACCTAACCGCGGAGGGATTCAGCCTGAAGGCTGTCCACGACGGCGAACAGGGCCTGCAGCAGGCGCTGACCAATGAATATTCTCTGGTCGTGCTCGATGTCATGTTGCCCGGGATCAACGGCTTTGAAGTCTTGCGGCGGATTCGCAGCGTATCCAAAATTCCTGTGCTGCTGCTCACCGCGCGCGGCGAAGATGTAGACCGCATAGTGGGCCTGGAAATTGGCGCCGACGATTATCTCCCCAAGCCGTTTAATCCACGCGAACTGGTCGCTCGTATCCGCGCCATTCTGCGGCGAACCAAACCAGTAAAGGCCGCCGATGCTGTACCCGAAGTACTAAGCGTGGGAGACGTTGAACTGGATCCCGCGACGCGTAGCGTGCAGCGCAACGGACAGCCCGTCGATTTGACTTCAGTCGAGTTCAACCTGCTCGAAGTTCTTCTACGCGAAGCCGGGCGCGTGGTAACCCGCGAGCGTTTGGTGAATGCCGTCTTGAGCCGGAAATTCATGCCCTTCGATCGCAGCATCGACATGCATGTCAGTAAAGTCCGCCGAAAACTAGGCGATTCGGAAGACGACGGCGATCACATTAAGACCATCCGGGGCGTGGGATACATGTTTGCGCGTCCAGCAAAGGTGAAGAAATAATCACTTCAGGGGTTAGCCCTTAGCGAACGACCAACGACGAATAGCGGTTTTCCATGAAAAGCCTTTTCCTCAAGATCTTTCTGTCGTTCTGGATAGCGCAAGCGCTCTTCGTAGTGCTGGCGATTCTGGCGACGATTGCGCTGAGTCCCCGGCGGCAAGGGATCGAGAGTGAGGGACCGCAGATTTTGGCCGAGGTCGTGAACGCCTATCAAAGCGGCGGCGAGCGCGCCGCCCACGATTACGTAGAAGAGCTTTGGCGCTCGCAGCACGTATGGGCCTCGGTCTTTGACCCCTCCGGACACGAAATTTCCGGACGCCGTCCGCGCATCGAAGATCTCGGGCCCGGCGGTCCACCGCCGGATAGTCCCTTGCGCGCCGGCCCCCCGCGCCATCGCGGCTGGATGGATAATCTTCTTCCCGACCGTGTCATCCGCCAGGCGCTCACCCTCGATGGCAAACGCTACACATTGGTGCTGGTGCTCCCGCCGGGCCCCAGAGTGTTTTTCGGCCCGCACGAAATCCCCGGCCTCGGCATCGCGATCGCCGTTATCACCTCCGGGTTGATGTGCTACTTCCTGGCTTGGTCGATGACCAGTCCCGTCACCCGCCTGCGCATCGCGGCGCAGAGCCTGGCGGCCGGAGATTTGAGTGCCCGCACCGGTCTCCCCCCAAGTGGGTCGCATGACGAAATGACGGAATTGATGCGTGACTTCGATCGCATGGCCGAGCGCATCGAGGGCTTGGTCGATTCGCAGTCGCGTTTGCTCAAAGACGTTTCGCACGAACTCCGGTCTCCGCTCGCTCGTTTAAGCGTAGCGCTCGGTCTCGCCCGCCAGAAGGCCGGCCCCGAAATCGAAGGCTCCCTCAACCGGATCGAACTGGAGGCCGATCGCCTGAACCAGCTCATTCAGCGGTTGCTGACCATTTCGCGAATGGAGTCCGGCACCGAAGGGCCGCACAAAACCGTGTTTTCGCTCCGCGATTTGGCTGAGCAGGTGGCACACGACGCCGAGTACGAAACCCCCGGGCGCGGCTGCCGGGTCACCTCGGCCAGCGACCTCACCGGTGCCGATAAAGACGAATTCCACGTCGAAGCCGACCCCGACCTGCTGCGCAGCGCCATCGAGAATGCAGTAAGGAACGCAACACGGTATACTGCCGAAGGTACTACGGTGGAGGTGCGACTGGAACGGCAGCACGCGTCGAACGGCATTGGCGACGAAATTGTCATTCGCGTGCTGGACTCGGGTCCAGGCGTTCCGAACGAGGCGCTGTCAAAGATTTTTGAGCCTTTTTATCGGCTGGACGATGCCCGCAATCACCGGACCGGGGGGGCGGGTCTCGGACTTTCGATCGCAGATCGGGCCATCAGGCTTCACGGCGGCCAGGTTCGCGCATCCAACCGCAAAGAGGGTGGGTTAGAGGTAGAAATCCGGATTCCGGCTGCGGCCGGGTTTGCTCTTCCCGCTCATTCCTGATACAAAAATTGGTTTCAGCCACAAGCTTGCGTCTCCGTAATGGCCGGCAGGGAATTGCCTGCGGAATGCAAGCGGCTGACCACGCCCAACCGGCACGAAGTCCGCCGCTTGGAGACTGTTTTGGAGAACTGATGTCGAAGAAAATCGGCGGATTCGTTGCGCTCGCGGGCCTGTGCGCCCTGAGTTTGATATTGCTCAATTGCGGCAGTTCTTCTTCGCGCCCCTCAGGAGTTCTCTACGTGCTCACCGAGGGAGGCACAGGCATTGGCAACGTTATCAGTTCCTATTCCGTCGATTTGAATAGTGGCGAGTTGTCGCTGGTCAACTCCAACGCGAGCGCGTGCCCCACCGCCCCGACGCAAGGGAATCCTAGCCCCTGCGGCGCTCCCGTAAACATTGTGCTCGACCCCACCGGCAGCGTAGCCTTTGTGCTCGATCAGGGCTTGCCCTGTGTGGAACAAGAAGTAGAACCACAGCCGCAGGTTTACCAGTGGCAGTGCGTTATGGGCTCCAATGCTCCCGTCCTGCCCACGATCTATCCCTATGCCGTAGGCAACGACGGCAGTCTCACGGGACCCGCCACCGGTGTCACCTGGAGTTGCCCAGGTCTCACTTTCGCGAATCCCTGTAATGAATCGACCGTGGCGATGGCGCGGGATGCCGCCGGACAGTTCTTGTTTGTCCTCAATCATGGCTCCTATCCTTCGCCCGGACAGGGAGACCCGTCGCAGGGCTTTCCTTCTCCCTACGCCTCCTGCCCCCACGTTCCAACCGATTACACGGATGTGTGTCCCTCGATCTCGGTGTTTACCATGAAGCCCGGCTCGCCGACCCTTACGTTGGCTCCCGGCAGTCCGTTCTATCTCAGTAAACTTCCCACCGGACTCTCTACCGTTTCTTTCACCGCGCAAGGGTCAAACAGCTCGCAGGAACTCCTTTTCGTCACCGAAAATCAGGATATTTGCACCAGCGGCTGTCAAACTCAAAATCCAAATGACAACGCGGTGAGTGAATACCTGGTCAGCTCGACGGGAACCCTGAGCGAGCTACCCAATTCGCCGTACGCCATCAACGCCGTTGATCCAGTTTCGGTTTTGGCCGTCAATACCAATCAGGTCGGACAAAACGCTACGGGAGTCTATGTTTACGTGGGCAACAACGGCTCAACCGGAGATCTCAACCCGTTCTACGTCTGCACCGTACAAACGTCCGTCTGCACTGCGCAGGATGTGATCAATAACGGAACCCCGGTCTATCTGATGGCTCCATTGGTGCAGGCCTGTTCCAAACCGCCCTGCAATCCTGTGCTGCCGAGCGCCGCCGGACTGAATCCGGTCGGCATGGTGGTCGATCCGACCAACAATTTCTTGTACTCCATCAGCAACGGCTCGAATCAGGTCTTCGGGTTCAAGATCAACACGACCACCGGCGTGTTAACCGCGCAGACTCCGGCAAACCAGCCAACGGGATCCCAGCCAGTCTCGATCGCCTTGCACCCGAGCGTCAACAACACGGGCCAGTTCCTGTTTGTTTCGAACAGCAACTCCGACAACATCAGCTCCTTCACGCTGAACACGACAGCCGGCTCCATGAGCAATCCGTCAACAGTCGTTGCCCCGGAGACGCCCAGCGGCCTCACCGTGCGATGAAAGATTGATTGAATCACTGAATGATTGAGTCATTGACTCAACAACCATCGGAGCATCGGATTATTAAGCGCTCCTCGGGGCAGCCTTTGATCGAGCGTTCTGTAATGATTCAATGACCCGATCATTCAATGACGCAATATTTTCTAGGTTGGCATTCGCAGGATCAGGTATCCGCCGATAAATCCAAAAACCAGGTCGGGCGACCAGGCGGCGACTGCCGGCGGAAGCTGACTTAGATTTCCCATCGCTTCGAATAATCCAGAGATCGTCCAATACACGACGCCGATGCCAATAGCCGTCGCGATCCCGGCTACTGCCGATCGTTTCCCCGCCGACAGTGCGAAGGGAATCGCGAGCATGGCCATCACCAGCGTAATCAGTGGATAGGCAATCTTCTTCTGCAACTGCACGCGCAGCCGCACGACATCGAATCCGCTTTGCTCCAGATCCCGGATGTAGCGCCGTAATTCGTCGTAACTCATCTCCGACGACTGCTTGATTTCTTTCTTGAAATACGCGGGCTGCTCCGCCAGTTGCGGATACGTCGCCGCGTCGAACTTGTGATAGCTGGCGATGGCCGAGCCGTTCAGGCTCCGCTCCCATCCTGCTTCATACACCCAACGCTCCATCTGTTCCGACCAATGCGCGCGATCGGCCGTGATGCGGTGCGTGATCTGGAACGTATGGGGGTCGAACTGAAATACCGTCACTCCGGCGAAAACATCGCGATCGGGATCAAAAAATTGATAGTAATAAATGTCGTTGTGCTGCCCGAAAATCCACTTGCGATCCGGACGTAAATAAGTCTGTGCCGGCTTACCCTTAATTCGGTTGCGCAGCGCGTCCTGCCGCTTGTTCGTGTAAGGAAGATAGAGCTGATCGGAGAGAAACAGCACCCCGCCCACCAGAGTCGAAGCGATCAAAACTGGAACAATAATGCGGTAGAGACTGATGCCCGTCGCCTTGATTGCCGTGATTTCGTTCGAGCGCTGCAACAGTCCAAACGTGACCAATACCGCCAGCAGCATGCTGAGCGGCGTGGTGTTGTACAAGAAATAAGGCACGACGTTCAGCAGGTACTCGCCTACGGTAAGCGGCGAAACCTGGTTGCGCAGAATGTCTCCCAACAACTCAAAGAGCGTAAAAACGAGCAGCAGCATCAGGAACGCGGCGACGATCATCGCGAAATAGAGCGCAAAGCCGCGTAACACGTAATCGTCAAGAATGGTCGGAAAGCGCAAATTGAACAAGCGCCAGCGCCGGGGCCAGCGCGTCAAAATGCTCTCGCGGGGCTTCGCGCGGATCGAACGTTTCAATGCGGCGCCATTCCACGCGAGATCAAGACCGTTCGCATCCGGCCTCTCGAGTCCAGATTGCTTTCCCCTCCAGCCCTTAAACCATGCGCGAATACTGCCCAATTCGATAGGGCGCCGTTCCGATTGCCAGAGCAGAAAAATGCCACCCACGAGAAAAACAAAGTCGGCCAGCCAAACTCCCGCGGCAGGCGGAAGCGTGCCTTGCTTCGCGAACGAAACGCCAATTAAAGAGACCGAATAGTACAGAAAAACAAGAAGAATCGTCAGCACGAATCCGCTGGATTTCCCGCCTTTCTTCGAAGAAAGACCAAGCGGGATTCCAACCAGAGCGAGCACGATGCAAGCAGTCGGAAGGGCCAGCCGGTTATGGAATTCAATCAGATTCCAGCGCCGCGTCACCGGGTCTGCAGTTCGCGCAGTCCTCAAGAGATCACCAATCTTCATTTCATGCAGCGAAGTCGGCTCATGCTCCTGTGCGCCCTGGGACATGGGAACCTGCAGGGGAATATCCGTAGTGTCGAAGGTCGAAATCTGATACTGATCCGGATTCTTCGGATCGGTTTCGTGAGTCGAACCATTAGTCAAATGCAGGTCGAGCCGGTCCGCTCCCTGGCTCACCAGCAGGCCTTCCCGCGCCAGGCTAATCCGGGGCGCGGCTGGATCGCTAAGATCAGCCAGGAAAACGCCTTTCCAGACCGCTCCTCCAGACATCGCCTTCACGTCTTGTACGTAAAGAACAGTCTTAGGGAACCCTTCGTAAAAGACGCGCGGTTGCACTTCGAACGAAGCCTGCGAGCCTTTGAGATTGTCTTGAAGCTTTCCCAGTTCGGCGAGCGAACGGGGCGCGAGATAAACGCTATTCGCAAGAGCCAGCAGCCACGCGACGACGACGAAGAACGAGATGATCCGGAGGAAGGTCCAAACGCCAAGTCCGCTGGCGCGCATCGCAGTGATTTCGCTGTCGGCCGCAAGCCGGCTCAGTCCAATCAGGATCCCAACCAGAACACCCATGGGAATGGTGTAGGTGAGCGCCACCGGGACGGTAAAGAAAAACACTTCCGCAATGCTGGGCAGCGGCGCGCTATTGCGAACAACAAGTTCTAGGATGCGTCCGAGGTCGCGCGTGAAAAGGACGAAAGTAAAAACCGCCGCGCCGATCAAGGCGTGGGAGACAACTTCTCGCAGAATGTAGCGGGTGAGGATGCGCATCCGCAGGTTGGAAAACTCAATTTCGAGTCTAGCACGAGCGCTGGGGCAAAGAAGAAATCAGCGTCAAAAAGCTAACCAGTCAGATCCCGCCAGTCGACGCGAGCTACTGTGTGCCAATACCGGTGAGCGGAACAGTCTGGCTGGCCGAAGGAATTTTATTCAAACCGTTGTCAGTGAATGTCGCCGTACCCTTGACCGCGCCCACGTTCTGCGGCACGAAGCTGATGCCCACGTTACAGGCTCCCCCCGGGACCAAAGAAAAATCGTCCGTGCAACCCGGAGATGTGTATGTATATCCATTTTGGATAAATCCAGAACTCACGCTCAGGGCAGGGGAGACCGCGTTAAGCGGCTGCGTTCCAGCGTTTTGAATCGTAACGAACTGCGGATTAGTGGCGGTGCCCACCGCAACTTGTCCAAAGTCCAAGGTTGCGGGCTGGGAAACCTCGAGTTCCATTAGAACGCCGGTCTCCTGTGCAATGAAGAGATTTCCGGAACCATCCAACGCGAGTGCGAACGGTGCTTCGATTGAATATACGGGGGTAGATTCCCGGCCTCCGCCTGCTGGACACTCATCAATTTGCTCCGCGTCGAAGTCTGCGAGGAAAACGTCGCCCGCTGCATCGACGGCGACTCCGGTAGGGGCGAGCCCTACGCAAACGTTTTGTCGATAACGAGCATCGCCCTTCGGAAATTCCCAAACGAGTTCGTTGATTTCATCGGCGACAAATACGTCGCCTGCGCCATCCACCGCTATTCCTTCCGGTGTGACGTTAGGTTCCCCATCGGTATACCCCTGCAATAGCGTCGTCTGCTCGCCCGTGACGCCACTCACTTTGACCACGCGATTATTGCCAGAATCGGAGACGTAGACGTTTCCCCACTTGTCGACTGCCACACCAACCGGATGAAACAATCCCTCACCGAGCGTTGTTGTTTCATTCGTATGCGGGTCGATTTTGTCTACCATCCCAAGCGAGAAATCCGAGGCATAGATGTTGCCGGCACCATCCAGCGCGATGCCGCCGACATTACCAATACTGCCAAAAACTACCCAGGGTTTACCCCGAGCAAATTTGGCAACGCCGCCATATACGGGCACGAATATATCTCCGGCCGCATCGACCGCCACCGCCCCAAAGAAATCCTCGATCCCCGTCACCGGAGCGTTAACCAGGGGACTCGGATAGAAAGCAGGCAACGGCCCTTGGCCCTCCCCATCCAGCAGCGTTGTTATCAACACGTTCCCCGCAGTATCCGTAAGCTCAACCGCGCCCACCCTTACTCCAGGCGCGATCGGAGCAAACGTCACACTAACCTTGCAAGACTGCCCCTCCAAAAGTGAGCCCCGGCAATCGGTACCGCTGAGCGTGAAATCAAGATTGGGTGTACCCTGCGTGACCACATGCGTCTTGCCAAACACGGTCGTCGCTTCGACCGTATAAGTGAGCTTCATCGTCCGCCTGCACGGTTTCGGAGACGTCTGCCCCTTCGAACAGATATTTACTTTATTGAAATCAACCGCGTTGGCTGGACCCTGAATCGCTGAATTGCCCTGTTGTGTTGACACAGACAACTGCGATTTCTGAGCCATCAAAGCAGACGCGGTCAGAATTAGAAGAGAGACACAGAGGCAGTAACCACGCATGAAACCCTCGCAAGACCCAAAAGGGTGACAGCGTTACGAGGCCATGTCAACCGAAGAATAGGTTCGTTGGCAGGGTATGGAGCCCGGACGGAGAGTACGCCCGTCGTAAAGAGCGAACTTATGCTTTTTTCAGAAACAGCGCTCCCAGCGGTGGCAGTGTCAGCCGCAGCGAATAAGGCCGCCCGTGAGTACTTTCAGCGAGCGCCTCGGTCCCCCCCATATTGCCGGAACCGCTCCCGCCATACTCGCGTGCATCGCTGTTAAGTAGTTCTTTCCAATAGCCGCCGAACGGTACGCCAACCATATATCCTAGGCGCGGCACCGGCGTGAAGTTGCACACGACCAGCACGGGATTATCTTCCTCTCGCCCTTTGCGCAACAGAGAAATGATGCTTCGCGGCGAATCGTTACAGTCCACCCACTCAAACCCTTGCGGATCGTTGTCGAACCAGTGCAGAGACGGCTCGCTGCTATAAAGACGGTTCAGCTGTTCGACCCAGTTCATCAAACCGCGGTGCACCGGATACTGCAGCACATCCCAGTCCAGGCTGCGGTCGTGTCCCCACTCGCTCACCTGCCCGAACTCGTTGCCCATGAATAGCAGCTTCTTGCCCGGCTGCGCGAACATATATCCGTACAGCAGCCGCAGGTTAGCGAATTTCTGCCATTCGTCGCCCGGCATCTTGCCGATCAACGATCCCTTGCCATGCACCACTTCGTCATGACTGAGCGGCAAAACAAAATTTTCCTGGAAGGAATACAGCATCCGAAATGTCAGCTTGTTCTGGTGATACTGACGGTGAATCGGATCCTGCTGAAAGTATTCCAGCGTGTCGTGCATCCAGCCCATATCCCACTTCAACCCAAAGCCCAATCCGCCGAGATGCGTCGGCCGCGACACCATGGGATAGGAAGTCGACTCTTCCGCATAAGTCTGAATGTCAGGATGCTCTTTGTAAGCTTCCGAATTGAATCGCCGCAAGAAGTCGATGGCCTCGAGATTTTCGCGCCCGCCGTACTTGTTCGGAATCCACTCTCCATGTTTCCGCGAGTAATCGAGATAAAGCATCGACGCCACGGCATCCACACGTAAGTCCGTCGATGTGATATTTGTCGAGCCAGAACATGGCGCTCGAGAGCAGAAAACTACGAACCTCCGTGCGCCCGTAATTAAAGATCATCGTCTTCCAATCGGGATGGAAGCCCTGCCGTGAATCCGAATGCTCGAACAGATGCGTGCCGTCGAAGAACGCCAGCCCGTGCCCGTCAGAAGGGAAGTGCGACGGCACCCAATCTAGAATCACGGCGAGCCCCTGCTGGTGCAGGTAGTCGACGAGATACATAAAATCCTGCGGCGTGCCGTATCGCGATGTCGGAGAAAAATAACCCGTCGTCTGATATCCCCAGGACCCGTAAAAAGGATGCTCCATAATCGGAAGCAGTTCGATGTGCGTAAATCCTAATTTATTGGCGTGGTCGGCGAGCCGAGGCGCGATCTCGCGATAGGTCAGCGAACGGTTATCCTCTTCAGGAACGCGCATCCACGAGCCTAGATGGACCTCATAGATCGACATCGGTGCATGCAGCGAGTTGGCCGCAGCCCGCTTGTCCAGAAAACCCCCATCGT
>CAWIAJ010000008.1:0-33569 GCA_963834085.1 uncultured Acidobacteriaceae bacterium
GAACTACAAAAAGTGTAAGTTGTTGACGGCAAAAGGTCAAAAAATCGACTGAGTCGGAAAAAACCGGTAAAATCGCCGGTTTTGACACCAAGTCTGACACCAAATTGGGCCGGGGTTGATAGTGGCGGATCAGCCCTCTTTTTTTCTTCTCTTTCAGGTGGTCAGGTCGAACGCTGTAAGCGCCCGCAGTAGCTTTCAACTACCCAGAAGTTGAGCACCGATCATGCCCCCAGTTCGATATAGAAAAACGCCGGTAACGGACTTTCTTGCCAGTGACTAAATTGTCGCGTGGGCTGGATTTGAACCGCGGACCTTATGGGTTATGAGCCCAGCCGGTCAATCTAACTTGTTGTGGATTCAACGACTCTTACACCCCTCAATACCCGAATTTTGACCCTATTCGGGGTCTATTCTTTTCCCAAGCCTTGCCCAAGTTTTCACCTTCTTTTGCACCCTCTCTAGCGAAAGCCGGTTACGCCAGGATGCCCGTTATTTAGTTTTCTGAGCGTCGGCAGTTTCTTGACGCTGGCCGTCAGCCGCTTGCCAAGGACACCGGGATAGATCGCAGGGGAGGTGATGTCATTCAGTCTAGGAAAGATTGCAAAAAGAGATGCTCCATGGGGCAGGTTGTTCAGTTGTCGAGGATGTCGAGGCCGTAGGGTGATCTCGCGACATTCCTCGTCCGCTCAGGGAAGCCGGACACGCGATCAACGAGTGGTCCTGAATGGCTATTCTGAGAAACGACTACTACCAGGGCCCCACGACGTTACGTTGATCGTAGGGCATCCGCAGGGGTCATCAAGAACCATCAACTATCCTAGGATTTCGGAAGCCGAATCAATGATGGCCAACGAGTTCCTTCCGCTCCCGGCCTGGCTTCTCGGTATGCCAGTACCTTTCGCGAAGATAGTGACGATGCAATTCCTCTTCGTAGTCGCGAGTGATGAGAGCTGTTTCGGTGTATTCCGGAGATCCTTTGACGGCTTCCCGAGTGAGGTTAATGAAGACCTTTGATTCTTCCCAGCTGATTCGTTCAATCCATTGAGTTGCAATCAGAACCTTTTTACCCGGCCACCAGTTACGCGTGTCCACAATCAAGTAGCGAATCGCCCAATCCTCGTCATCCACAACAAAATCCGAAACGTGACCGATCTCTCCGTCCTGGGCCTGAATCGTGCGGCCGGTTACAGCGTTCGTGCTGCGCAGATGCGGGTCGTCATCCTTCTTGTGACGAGCAACTGCCGACCATCCTCCTTGCCGCTCAGGGTAAGCGGAATCGCCCCACATATAAGGCCCGCCCCAGTATGCTGGCCAGCCATAAAACGAGTAGTACTGAATCTCGTACTGTCGGGAGACAGGTTTGTCTGTGAGCAAGGATGGGCTATTCTCAATTTGCTTCTTGGTCAGGTCGACGGGAATGACCTGGTCATCCGTGCGAGCCGGGTCGAGTGCGTAAGGCGAAATCAGAACCTGTCTGCCGCCCAGCCAGCCACCAGTATCGGCAATGAGATATCGAACCGCCCAGCTTCGGTCATCGAAGTAAAACTCTTCAGCCTTGCCGATGTCTCCGTCCCGGGCGCTCAGTTTATAACCCTTTAGATCTCTCGCTAGTCGTAGCATGTGCGTTCTCCTTGGTGACGGCTGCAGCTGTTTCGAAAGGAAACAAACACATCGCCATCGATGCAAGCCTAAGGGAATGAGTGCTCGCAGTCTGATCAATAACGCTCACGACGCGAGCCTTTGCGGCGAACATTCCGGACTCACGCGATCTGGAATCGCCGGAAGACGGGCACCTTGATCAGATCCAATAGGAATGCAAAAAGCACCGCTGCCAACAGTGTAGAAGCGACGATCGCAATCGGCAGAGGGCGCATCGCGATACCACGCGTTGCCAATGCGGAGATGATCAAGATGTCCCCGATCGACGAAACGATGAGCCATATACATGGGCGGGAGTTCCACAGATGTTGGCGTTCGCGAATGGCATAGAGGGTAGCCTCGCCTCCGAACACCAGCGCGGTCGCTGAGAGGGTCTGGAGCGCGCCGATATCGAGCCCTAGCTGGTACCTGCCCATAAACAGCACGCCCGTGCAGAACCCAAGAAAGCAGATTCCTAAAACGGAGCATGCAGACACCAACTTGCCGATTTGCCACTGATTGGGCTTTGCCGACGGCCGGACGTTGTCTGCGGTGACAGACATGCCAAGAAAATCACCGGTGATCATGATGATCACCATGAGTAAGGGCGTGAGGATCGCGTGACCGGTGACGATCAGCCCGATGGCGAGGAATAGCACATTGACTATCTTCTTGGTGACTGAGTTAAGCGTGTAGGTAAGGATCCGCTGGAATGCCGACCGGCCCTCCTTCACGGCGAAAACAATGCCACCGAGTCCGGCAGTCGTCAACACGATTCCTGCGGCGGACTTCGCTACGTCCGTTGCCGTGGATACTGCAACTCCAATCTGTGCCTGGCGTAGAGCGGGAGCATCGTTCGCACCATCCCCACACATCCCAACCGTGTGGCCACTCTTCTCGAACGCCTTCACAAGGTCATACTTTCCCTCCGGAAAGACGCCGGCGAATACTACGAACTGCTCCGGACGCACATCCTTCGGAAGCGGGCCGGGCGGGCAGATCGGCCCGTCCAGTCCTACTGCATGAGCCACGATACTGGCTGTAGCCGGCGCATCGCCGGTCACCATAACCATGCGCACGCCCAGATCTTTTAACTCGGTGATTAGAGCAGCGGCATCGGATCGAGGTGGATCACTAAGCGCGACGAGTCCGATGAGTTGCACAGCATTTGGAGGGCCGGCAACAACCGCGAGGACTCTGTAACCTTGCTTCTCAAGTTCATCGGCCTCCGTCGCTCCTGTGGAACTCTCCCCTTTCGCAGAAGCTTGGGACAGTGCTATCACCGTGCCATACGCCCCCTTTACGATCCGTAAACTCTGACCGTTTCCTGCGGTGGCCATCGCTTCCGACATCTTCTTGGCCGGGTCGAACGGTATGAATTTGACGAGCTGCGGGGGATTTCGCTCGCTCTTCTGTTTAGCGGCGCCTCGAATAAGGGAGCCTTCAGCGAACTAGTCGTGATTAGTGTTCCCCCTGCGGGAGAGCTTGGTCAAGGAGCACACGACGACACCGATGTGATCATGTTTATTGTCGAAGGCAAAGGAGAAGTGACTCTTGGGGATCGGAAAGAAATTGCCAACAAGCACGATGCGATCCTGGTCACGGCGGGACGACTCCACAATCTGAGAAACATCGGTCGTCACGACCTGAAGCTCTTTGCTGTGTTCTCTCCTCCGTCCTCCGGCGCGAGTGCCATCGTGCACAAGGCCGGCGCCGAGGCTGCGGAAGAACAACTTAGGTACGCGTGGGAACAGTAGTAATACGCACAAGGCGAACACGAACCTCGACATGCGCCCCGAAGGAGTCATTTCTGCGCTGCGTTGCCAGTTTCTGCGGACTCCCCGGTGGCGCAAAGTCCGGTCATGGAATCAACGTGGATGCGGAAGAAGAGCGTGGCAATCGAGTCATCGCCCAATTTGAGCTGACGCTCCGCCAATGCGTTCAGGCACCAGCTGTGGCGCTTCGCTAACAGCGTGCGTGCATGGTCCCGCTCCGACGTAAATTGGGGCTCGGGCAATTCCTCGTAGCGGCCCTTGGCGATCACGCTCATCCACTGAGACTGGTTCGTGATCTCGTCAACTTCGAGACAGACGTTCGGATTCCTCCGCATCCATTCGGTCTTTTGCCCGAAGGTCGAGAGGATGTAAATATAGTCAGGCTCGTACACAAAGTATATCGGCACTACGTACGGTTGGTTATCCAGCGAGCAGCCAAGTCTTCCGAGCGAAGCGTTCGCCAGAAATGCACCAGATTCTGTCTCAGTCATTTCATTGATCGCCATAGTCTTACTCTCCGTTCTACCCAACAAACACTCACCTAACTCGACGAGCACGCCAGCCGGGGTGTCGGCCAGCAGTCATCTTCATCCCTGCCTGCTTTTTCCTCACGGCCGCCGAACTGTGCCGATGGGAGTCGGGAGCTTTCTCGTATGGATCTAGACGTCTCGAATGGAACCTTCATGCCCCAACTTCCTGGTTCTCGAGCGCCTGCACTTTAGCGACTCGTCGCCGGTGGCGTGGCGCGCCGCTGAACTGAGAGGTCAGAAAGGTTTCGATCAGTTCCCAAGCGAGCGCAGGCCCGATCACTTTTCCGCCCAGACAGAAAACATTCATATCATCATCTTCGACACCCTGATGAGCGGAGAAAACATCATGGATGAGCCCGGCACGCACCCCGGCGACTTTGTTCGCGGCAATAGACGCACCCACACCGCTGCCACACAGCGCAAGTCCGCGTTCAACGTCCTTGGCGGCGACGGCTCTGGCCATAGGGATGATGAAATCCGGGTAGTCATCTCCGGGTTCCAATTGATGTGCGCCAAAGTCCTCGACCTCGTACCCCGCGCCACGGAGCTTGTCCGCCACTTGTTCTTTCAAGGCAAAGCCTCCATGGTCCGATGCGATTCCTACGCGCATCATGGTTTCGCCTTGGCCTGCTCGATCAGCTGATGAGTTGTCCAAAGAACGAAGGTTCGCTCGGACCCAAAAGAGAACTCGTCGACTACCACTTGAGTTGTTTACTTTGGCAGTCCTGATGCTGGCATTGGCATGTTAGCCGCGAAAGTCCTGTTGCATCGGCACAGGCGGCGCTGCAGTGCTTGGTTCCGTCAGCAGGTACACAGTTGCAAGCGGGATGTGCGCATTTCGTCGTCGATTTCATGTGATCTCCTTTGGTCGACCGGGCATTCTGTTAGAAGAGTCTGTGGTAGTGAGGCCTCGTCCATTGAGGTGTCGGGCGGCAGATTTGCATTCGAACACACTGAGGACAGCATTGCACCGGCGGCGACCGCAATCTGTTCCGTTTTGCTCATTTGCTGATATCTATCCGCGAGCCAGTCTTGAACACGCGTCGCCGTATCGTTGCTGCTTGGCGATCGCTCTCCAGCGTTCAAAGGGAAGAGTGAGCGGCTCCACAGTGATCGCTCCTTGATAGTCACGGACGTGGTCAGTTCGAGATAGTTGAGCTGTCATCTTGGTTTCCCGGCTGGGTCAGTCCGATCCGGCGCCGTTCCCCAGGTCCTCCTGTGTCTTGTTGAGCAAAATTGCACAGATTCGGCAGCACCACGGAAAGATACTGTCTGCAGGACTCCCGCAGTGTGGCGGCCGCTATGACATCTACCAGATATGTATCTGCCCAAGCGCGGCCTAGCACTAAGCACCCATGGGAGTTAGCGCCATGCCAGAACATTGGGCAGCGATTTGGCCAAGATTCCCGAGCCGGTGGTGGCGAACGTGTCCGGATGGAAGAGAGTTCAACGGCGTGAACGAGTCCTATCCGGTACAACGGCTGACCTTCTGAAGTGTGGGGGACGTGAAGCGCGGCCGGCATGGACCTGCAGATGAGAAATGAATCACCTTCTTCGCATCATGGCACCGTCGTTTCCGTGCGCGGCAGCGTGGTCGATGTGCGGTTTGAGCGGCACTTGCCACCAATCTTCTCGGTGCTGCGCGCGGGAGCGGAGCGAGAGATCGTGGTCGAAGTCATGACCCAGCTTGATGCGCGTCGGATACGGGGAATTGCCTTGACGCCCACACAAGGTTTGGCCCGAGGAATGCCGGTCGAGGACACGGGCACTCCCCTGCAAGCGCCGGTTGGCAAGAAGATCATTTCGCGGATGTTCGACGTATTCGGTCATGCGATCGACCGACAGCCGGAGCCCGCTGATGTGCAATGGAGAACCGTACATCGAGCACCACCGCCATTGTCCGAGCGTTCCACAAAATCCGAGATTTTCGAGACAGGCATCAAGGCCATCGATGTACTCGTGCCGTTGGAACGCGGCGGTAAGGCGGGCTTATTCGGTGGCGCGGGCGTGGGCAAGACGGTGCTGCTTACGGAGATGATCCACAACATGATCGGGCATCAGAAAGGGATGAGCATCTTTTGCGGGATTGGGGAGCGCTGCCGCGAAGGCGAAGAACTCTATAGCGCCATGAAAGCAGCTGGCGTTCTTCAGAACATGGTAATGGTCTACGGCCAGATGAATGAACCGCCGGGCAGCCGGTTTCGGGTCGGGGATGTAGCGCTGACTATGGCCGAGTATTTCCGCGATGACGAGCATCGGGACGTTCTCTTGCTGATCGATAATATTTTCCGCTTTATTCAGGCTGGCATGGAAGTATCCGGCTTGATGGGCCAGATGCCATCGCGCCTTGGGTATCAACCAACGATGAGTACAGAGTTGTCAGGGCTGGAGGAGCGCATTGCCAATACCAACGCGGGAGCCATCACGTCGATCCAGGCGGTGTATGTACCGGCGGACGATCTAACCGACCCGGCGGCGGTGCATGTGTTTTCGCATCTCTCGGCTTCGATCGTGCTCTCGCGCAAGCGGGCGAGCGAAGGACTTTATCCGGCCATCGACCTACTCCAATCCAGCTCAAAAATGGCGACGCCTGGCATCGTCGGCGATCGGCACTACAAATTGGCACAAGAAATCCGAAAGACCCTGGCGCAGTACGAGGCCCTCAAGGATATCGTCGCCATGCTCGGCCTGGAACAGCTTTCTCCGGAAGACCGTAACGCCGTTGCTCGCGCCCGGCGGCTGGAGCGCTTTCTCACACAGCCGTTTTTCACTACTGAACAGTTTAGTGGGATCAAGGGGAAGCTTGTCAGTCTTAAAGACTCGCTCGATGGCTGCGAACGGATTCTGCGAGACGAGTTCAAGGACTATCCGGAGAGCGCGCTCTACATGATCGGGGCGATTGACGAAGCGAAAAAAACGAGCCCGAAAACCGACACAGATACGGAACCGAAGACGGAACCGAAAACGCCGAGAGTCGAAACGAAACCTGAGACGACAACAGGACCGATATCAGAACCGGTAACAGAGCCAGTGAAGGCCCATGCATCTTAAGATCCTGCTTCCGTTCGAGATTTTCGCAGCGAAAACAGGCGTATTGCGCATCGTTGCCGAAACCCGCGAGGGCTCGTTCGGAATCCTGCCTCACCGCCTCGACTGCGTTGCGGCGCTTGCGCCCGGGATCTTGACTTACGAAACAAAAGAAGACGGAACGGTTTACCTGGCCGTCGATGAAGGCGTGTTGGTCAAGGCCGGCGCGAATGTGCTCGTGTCGGTGCGCCACGCCATCGGTGGAACGGATCTCGGCCAGCTCCATGAAGCGGTGAAACGTGAGTTTCTGACGCTCGACCAAAGCGAGCGCGACGTTCGCGCCGCGATCTCCAAAATGGAAAGTGGCCTTATCGGCCGGTTCGCAGAGTTTCAACATGAGCGATGAGCTGAAAGGTCAATCCGCGAACGAGGAGACGGAATTCGAGCGGCAGGTGACCGCGAAGGCTGCTCGCAAGCTCAGGGTGCAACGGGAGGGTAAGCAGGGAGTCTGGTTTGGTCTCGGCATGTCAGGACTCATCGGCTGGTCCGTCGCGGTACCGACGCTTCTGGGGGCGATGCTCGGCCTTTGGCTGGACCGAAGCCATCCGGGAAATCGTTCCTGGACGCTCATGTTGCTGATCGCTGGGTTGTGCATCGGATGCGCCAATGCCTGGCATTGGGTGGCGCAGCAGGACAAGGCCATGCACGACGAACCAGAGGCATACAAATCGGAGGACAAGAAAGAGGATAAGAAAGATGAGTGAAACGTTGGCTCTCGTCTCCGCTCTTGTACTGCCGCTGCTCGCAGGCGTTTTGCTCGGTATGTTTTTCTTTGGCGGCCTTTGGTGGACGATTCGGAGGGGCGTCTCGTCCAAACAGCCGGCGGCATTGTTCTTCTTCAGCCTTTTACTTCGGACCGGCATTGCGCTGGCTGGTTTCTACTTTGTCGCACGTGGCGATTGGCGCAGAGTTCTCTCTTGTCTGGTTGGATTTATCCTAGCGCGCATCCTGGTGACTTGGCTTACCCGCGTGCCGAGTACAAAGGCGAAGAGTGCGCAGATTGTCGGTGAAGTATGCCGGTGAATCTAACTTCCGACCAGCAGGTTTTGTGGCAGCACGGCTTTGTGAAACTCAACGGAACAATCGTCATGACATGGGCGACGATGATCGTGATGTCGTTGGGCGCAAAGCTGATCACACGCAAGCTTAAGACTGAAGGCGATATCTCACGCTGGCAAGGCGGGCTTGAAATCATCGTCACTGCAATGGAGGAACAGATTAAGGAAGTGGGCCTGAGCGAACCAGCAAAGTACCTCTCCTTTCTGGGCACGCTCTTTCTGTTCGTTGCGACGGCCAGCCTCGCTACGGTGATTCCGGGTTATAAGCCACCGACGGGTTCACTTTCGACCACAGCGGCACTGGCCCTGTGTGTGTTTGTTGCCGTACCTCTGTTTGGCATCCGGGAGCAAGGGTTCGTTGCCTACCTCAAGACCTACACGAAGCCGACGTTCATCATGCTGCCATTCAATATCATCAGTGAACTGTCCCGCACGCTGGCCTTGGCGGTTCGTTTGTTCGGCAACATGATGAGCGGGGTGATGATTATCGGCATTTTGCTCACGATCACGCCTTTTATCTTTCCGATTTTCATGACCGTACTCGGTCTGCTCACGGGCATGGTGCAAGCCTATATCTTCAGCATTTTGGCTACGGTTTACATTGCAGCCGCCACCCGCATACCGAAACTGAAGGCGGCCGTCGTCCAAGCCAGGCCAGAACCGGAAACTTTGAAAGCGCAACATTAGCGATAAGAAGGACTCCTTATGGATAGCGTTACCGTCGTTGCAGTCGTATCAATCGCCACTGCCGGCATTACCACCGGCATCGGTTGTATGTGTCCGGCGCTCGGCGAGGGCCGGGCAGTTGCCACCGCCCTGACTTCTCTGGCACAGCAACCCGACGCCTCGGCCACGATCACTCGGACGTTGTTCGTGGGTCTGGCGATGATCGAATCGTTGGCCATTTACTGTTTTGTGGTCTCGATGATTCTCATCTTCGCAAATCCGTTTTGGAGTCACGTCATCGCTCAAACCGGAGGGAAATGAGCCATGCTCATCGACTGGTTCACCGTCGGGGCACAGTTACTGAACTTCCTCATCCTGGTGTGGTTGTTGAAGCATTTCCTCTACAAGCCCATCCTCAACGCCATCGACGCGCGCGAAAAGCGCATCGCTTCTGAACTCGCGGATGCCGATGCGAAGAAGAGCGAGGCACAAAAAGAACGCGATGACTTTCAAAACAAGAACAAAGTGTTCGATCAACAGCGCAGCGCTCTACTCGGCAAGGCCGCGGACGAGGCGAAAGTCGAGCGTGAGCGTCTTCTCGGCGAGGCGCACAAAGATGCGGATAATTTACGCGCTGTGCAAGCGGCCGCATTGCGAAATGACCAAAAGAGGCTGGGCAGTGCCATCACTAACCTAGCAAAGCAAGAAGTCTTTGGAATCGCGCGAAAGACGCTCGCTGATCTGGCTACGGTCAGTCTCGAAGAACGCATGGGAGAGGTGTTCACGCGCCGCTTGCGCGAAATGGACGGGAAGGCCAAGGCATTGCTCGGCGCAGCCCTCAAGTCGTCGTCTGAACCGGCCGTCGTGCGGAGCACCTTTGATCTGGGTGCCACTCAGAGGGCCGCCATTCAAAATGCGCTCAACGAAAGCTTCTCGGCGGAAATCCGTATCCGGTTCGAAACCTCGCCAGATTTAATCAGCGGCATTGAACTCACCACGAATGGACAAAAGCTGGCGTGGAGCATCGCGGACTATCTGGCCTCGCTGGGAAAGGGCGTCGATGAACTCCTGAAGAAGAAGGACGAGGCTGCAGCGGCAGAAGCTAAAGCTAAGACCACGCCGGAAGTGAGAGCCGAGCCTAAGGCCGAGCCAAAGACAGAACCGAAGCCTGAGGCGAAAATCGAGCCAAAGCCGGGAGCGAAGACCGAACCGAAGCCTGATGCGAACGCTGAGACCAAGCCAGAGGCAAAAACGGAGCCGAAGCCAGAAGTGAAAGCTGAGCCAAAACCTGAAGCAAAAGCTGAAACCAAGCCGGAAGTGAAACCCAAGCCTAAGGTAGAGGCAACAACGGAACCAAAGCCAGAAGCGAAAACCGAGCCGAAGCCCGAAGCACCTAAGCCCGAAACCGTGAGCGCATGAACATGGAACCTGAGACCCTCCAGCACGAGTTCGACAGCGTGTTCGCTGGAATAAGGCAAGTGCGCGAAGCCTTCACGCCGCGACTCACGCTGCGCGAAGTGGGCATCGTCACCAATGTCTCTACCGGAATCGCCACGCTTTCAGGCCTTCCCTGCGTGGGGTATGAGGAGTTGGTGAAGTTCCGTGGCGATCTGTTGGGCATCGCGTTCAACGTGGATGAGGACGAAATCGGCGTGATCCTGCTCGGCGAATATCAGGATCTGCACGCGGGCGACGAAGTCGAACGTACCGGGCGGGTCATGGACATAGCGGTGGGAGACGGTTTGCTGGGACGGGTGATCAACCCGTTGGGCAAACCGCTCGACGGCAAGGGCCCGGTAGCGGGGGACCAGCGCCTGCCGGTCGAGCGCCCGGCGCCGGCCATCATGGACCGCGCGCCCGTAGTCGTGCCTTTGCAGACGGGACTGAAGGTTGTCGATGCGCTCATTCCTATCGGACGTGGGCAGCGCGAATTGATTCTCGGCGATCGACAGACGGGTAAAACGGCCATCGCGATCGACACCATCTTGAACCAGCGCGGTCAAAATGTGGTCTGCGTATATTGTGCGATCGGTCAGCGCGCTTCTGCCGTCGCCAAGGTCGTGGCCAACCTCCGCGAAAAGGGCGCAATGGATTACACCGTGGTGGTCGTCGCTGAAGGCAATGACGCGCCCGGCCTGGTCTATATCACGCCCTACGCCGCGACGAGCATCGCCGAATACTTCATGGAAAAGGGCCGCGATGTGCTCATCGTTTACGACGATCTGACGCAGCACGCCCGCGCCTATCGCGAGCTTTCCCTCCTGCTCCGTCGTCCGCCCGGGCGCGAAGCGTTTCCCGGCGACATCTTCTACATTCATTCGCGGATGCTTGAACGGGCGACGCATCTCAGCAAGGAGCGCGGAGGTGGTTCTCTCACCGCGCTTCCCATCATCGAAACCGAGGCGCAGGATATCTCCGCCTACATCCCAACCAATCTCATTTCCATCACGGACGGTCAAATCTACCTCTCGCCCACGCTGTTCGAACTGGGGATCCTGCCCGCGGTCGACGTCGGCAAGTCCGTTTCGCGCGTGGGCGGAGCGGCGCAACGAGCCGCGTATCGCGCTGTCGCCGGCAACCTCAAACTCGCCTACTCGCAGTTCGAGGAATTGGAAACGTTCGCGAAGTTCGGCACTCGTCTCGATGAATCCACTCGCAAGATTATCGATCACGGGCAGCGGATCCGAGCCTGCCTCAAACAGCCGGAATCGCAGCCCGTCTCGATGATCGAGCAGATCACCGTGCTCCTGGCTTTGACGGCGAACCTGTTTGACCCAGTGCCGATCGAAAGGGTGAGCGATGCGGAGCAGGCGATACAGAAGGCGACGTCGGACATCCCGGCGGACATAGCGGGGCGGCTAACGTCAGCTGACAAATTGAGTGACGCCGACCGAAAGGCGGTTCTGGAAGTTGCCACGCGGGCGCTTGCTCCGTTCCAGCCCGCGCCTAAACCGAAACCAGCCGAACCCGAACCCAAACACGACGCCGCACCCAAATCCACTGCTAAGCCGAAACCCGCGGCCAAGGCTTCGCCATGAGCGGCACATTGGAGAGTCTGCGTCGAAAAATCGACGGCGCGGGGGATCTCGAAGGTGTGGTTCGGTCGATGAAAGCGCTGGCGGCATCCAGCATTGGACAATACGAGAAGGCAGTTCAATCGCTCGACGACTACTATCGCACGGTGGAACTCGCATTGGTCGCGTGTCTCCATCAGGCCGACGCGGTTTCGCTCGCCGAGGGACAACGGCCGCCGCACGAGCGGACGAATGAAGGAAAGATCGGCGCTGTCGTGTTCGGTTCGGACCAAGGTCTTGTCGGCAGGTTTAATGAAGTAATCGTGGAATTTGCTGTGCACGAACTCAAAACGTTACCCGGCAAAATAGCGAAAATCTGGGCCGTCGGCGATCGCGCTCACGCGCTCTTGGCGGACACCGGCGTGGCCCCAGTCGACCTGCTATCGGTTCCGACCTCGGTGAATGCCATCACGTCGCTTGTCGGACGGATTCTCATCGAAATCGAAGCGGCTCTCGAGCACGGCGATGTCGGTGAGGTCTATGTCTTCCACAACCACCCGAAATTCGGAGCTGTTTACGAGCCCGTCAGCGAGCGACTGGTGCCGCTGGATCAAACCTGGCAACACAAGCTCGCCGCAACGGCTTGGCCGACAAAGAACTTGCCGGAGGTCATCGAAGGAGCCGAGTCGGCGCTTCGGGCTTTCGTCCGAGGATACCTCTTTGTTCTGCTGTTTCAGGCCTGCGCCGAATCCCTTGCTAGCGAAAACGCCAGCCGTCTGGCGGCCATGCAACGCGCGGAAAAGAACATCGAAGACATTTTGGAAGATCTAAACCGCACCTTCCGCCGTGTTCGCCAGGAATCCATCGATGAAGAGCTGTTCGACGTGATCTCCGGCTTCGAGGCGCTGACGGGACGCCGACGCCTCGCCTAACTCCTGAGCAAAACTGCACAGACTCCGTATCTCCGCACCAAAATGCTGTTTCCGAGAGTGAATATTCCTATTAGAAACGATACTGATTCGCGCTGACCCAGGACAGGCCAATATCATAGGAGTAGAGCTCTGATCAGGTCGGAAAGCCAGCTAAGTTTTGTCGTCAGTCCGGCTTCTGGAGAGTGTCAGCGTAGGGGGGCAGTAGCGTAGGAACTCTGTCTCTTGCTGAATCGTGGCGCTGGTTCTGCAACCTTCGCTCCCACTCCGTTCGCTATCTGGAACAGGGAAGGCTCTGGGCATCTAGAGTAACCTCGGCGCTGCGCTCGTTCAAATCGAACGAGTATTCACTCGCGGCGGTGCGATCGCTGCTCGTTTACGAGGGACAGAATCGGCAGCACAATTCTCTCCTCTATGACGCGAATGCGCTGCGCTCTGCGGCGTGGGTAAACAAGTATTCCATTCTTACCCGGAGTCCACGCTTCCGAACATTGCTCGCCATATCTGCCTGCTTCACGTACCGGGCAAATTCCTCGTTTGTCGTAATGCCCTTGTCTTTCAATAGCTGGACGATAGCCCCAACCTGAGCATCAAGCGTTTCAAGATACGGGAGTATGTCCTCGAAAACCTGTTCCGCTGGGTCGATGTTCATCGTGAATCTCCTTGTGAATCAGCCTCTCGAATTTCGACTCGGCACACTCGTCTTTCGCTGAAGAAGAGCTACCAGACGAACAAGCGGGCGCCGGAACCGGGGGAGCGGAACCTCCCAGTTTGGATAGAAGTATCGCGGTCCGGAGTCGCCCGACCGGGGTCCGCGTTCGGAAGCTCCGGCCGCGAGGCGCTGATCTCTTCTATCTCCACAGCGCCGTGGCGGTTCATAATCTCAGCAGCCGCGTCGGCCTTTTCGCTCGAACTCGTTGCGAAAACCATGACGCCTCCGCGCCGTACCCCTTGAACATAAGATTCGGCGTCTGCTTTGAGGACCCCGAATGCCGTGAGATCACGAATCAAGTCCACTTCAAAATCAGTGCGTGGAGTACTCATAAGTCCACTACCCGCCATCTCCCGCGGCTCGCCCAAAACACGGACGTCCTTCCTAGGGAAGCCAGTGGCCTCGAGATCGCGAACGACCTCGTCGGCCAATCCTGAATTTTCAAACAAACCCACTGCAGTTTTTGCCATATTGCCTCCACCAATCTAAATCGTTAACTCGCCCGGGCAATGCCCGCAGCATTGCCTCTTTCCGGTACGTCGCCACCGCTCGTGCTTTTGTCTTCGCTTGGGGTAGCGCAGCTTTTCTCCACTCTGTCGGGTTGTACCGGGGCGGCTACAACACTGCCCGCCGCCACAGAAAGACCGTCTGGTTGGTGGATAAACTGCTCTCTTGAGCCATCCACGGGGTAACCGCTGTCTTCGAGATCACGAACGAGATCATCGGTCGAACCTGGATTCTCAGACAGACCAGCTGCCGTTTTTGCCATGTTGCCTCCACCCACTAAATCTGCAGCGCCAGAGTTGCCCACTCACCCGGGATATCTGCAGCACTGCCTTGTCTCGGTACGTCCCGATCGCTTCTCGCTCTACGCTTTCGCGCGGAACCAGTCTTCCCGGTCGGTTCCGTGCACTTGCCCACGGTTCTCGACAATCTCAGGGGTTGGGTTCTTGCTCCGATGAGCAGTCCCCCAACCTCTTCAACTGAGAGGGCAAACCTCCCAAAACACTTACAAAGTGTCTCTTAATGTCGCGTCACATCTGGTACCTGACGGCGGGGAATAGGATCGAGGAAGCGCCCCTCCCGTCGCTTGGAGTCCACTATTGAAGTTTGGCTTCATGGGCATAGCCGCCAATTTCGTGCAGCAGTGCCTGCGCCGATTCCGGAACGGCAACTTTGCCGCTAAGAATTTCATGGCGGTTTACATCGTGGCCATACATTGCTTCGTCCCCACTCTTGTCCGCCTGGACCACGGCGCCATTCAGGCTCACACCTGCGAAAAGGCCTTTGGAACGCGAGTAAGACAGAATCTCCGCATCCAATTTAAGGTCGGTGCCAGCAGCGGCGCTCCGGCCCACCGGCCCGGCTGCCACTGAGGCGTCCGCTCCGAGTTTGAATTTGTCGCTGAGCAGGCTTTTCAAGGCGTGATCATTCATAAAGAGCATCACAATGTCGGTGGAGGAGCCCCCGATCTGATAACCTACGCTGCCGCCCTCAATAGCCAGAAACATCGGGGCGCTCCAGCCATGGCCGGTGCGACAGGTTGCCAGTCCCCTGCCGTAGTTGCCGCCGAATATAAAGGCGAATTTCACGTCTCCGGGAATGATGGCGATGCATTTCGCCGATTCCAGTAGTTCCTGAGGAATGCCCTGATCCGGGGTGTTCATGATCTCCTTGAACACCTGGGTGGCTTTGTTGGTGCGATTCACATCATCGTCACGGTCTGAGGCGACAGCAGTTAGAGTCACAAGCAGAACTAGCGTTGTGACGATCAAAATACGTTTCAACATTTCGTAATTGTTTAGCGCTTTGATACGGGCTGCACAAAATGTAATTGCAGGAGCGGCAATGCCGGTTAATCTGGCATGTGGCAGAGGAAAATATTGCCGAAGAGATGGCGCAGCTCAGGCGTGAGAATCAAGAGCTGAAAGCCGAGAACGAACGGCTGCGAGGGCTGTTGGAAGAAGCTCTTCGAGCCAGTAAGCGACAAGCGGCCCCCTTCTCGCGACACAAACCCAAAGCCCAACCCCAGAAACCGGGACGCAAAAGCGGCCAGAAGTATGGGCATCGCTGTCGTCGGCCGGTCCCGGAGCGGGTCGACGAAGTGGTAGAAGTACCGCTGCCCGCCCAGTGTCCGAGATGTGGAGGTGGGCTCGAGGAGCGGGAGATGGTTTCCCAGTTTCAGACGGAGATTCCGGAGCCGCGGGTGGAGCGGATCGAGTTTCGCATTCACGTGGGACGCTGTCGGTGCTGCCGACGACGGGTGCAAGGCCGGCACCGGCGGCAGACCTCGAATGCGATCGGCAGTGCGGCCTCACAACTGGGGCCACGAGCGCTGGCGCTGGCCACGCAACTGAATAAAGGGTTGGGACTGCCGTACGGCAAAACGGCAACGGTCCTGGAACAAGCCTTCGGGCTGCGGGTGAGCCGAGGTGGGCTCTGCCAGGCGATGGAACGTGTGGCCGAGAAGGCAGAACCGACCTATCAAGCGCTGGTGGAGCAAGTTCGCGGCAGTCCCAGTGTGACCCCGGATGAGACGGGATGGAAGGTGGGCGGGCAGTTGTGGTGGATGTGGGTCTTCAGTACACCCCAAGTCACTGTCTATGCGATTCAGCCGGGGCGCGGATTTGAACAAGCAGCGCGGGTACTGGGCGCGGACTTTGCCGGTTTTCTGGTGCGCGATGGTTGGGCTGTCTATCGTCGGTTTCTGCATGCCCTACACCAAAGCTGCTTGGCGCATCTGTTACGACGTTGTCGGGAGATGATTCTGGTGGCGGGAAAGCGGGAAGCGGAATTTCCGCGTAGTATACAAGCCCTCTTGCAGCAAGCTCTCGAACTGCGCGATCGTCGCCAGCAAGATCAGATCAGCGACCGGGGTGTAGCCGTGGCCCGCGGACGACTGGAAGCCAGACTCGATCGCAGCTTGCAACGTTGCTATCGCTCATTGCGGAATCGGCGCTTGGCCAATCATCTTCTGCGGGAGCGCGACGCTCTCTTTACCTTCCTGAACTGTCCCGGACTGGAGGCCACGAACTGGCGAGCGGAACAGGCCATCCGGCCGATGGTGGTAGTTCGCAAGGTATGGGGTGGAAATCGCACCACACGAGGAGCGCAGACGCAAAGCATCTTGGTCAGCATTCTGCAAACCTGCCGCCAGCAACTCCAACCGGTCTCCTCTCTTCTCCAGAGTCTCCTCTGTTCCTCTCAGCCCAAAGTACTGGACTTAACCCCTCTTGCCCGCTAAACAATTACAACATTTCTTTATCCTCCTCCAGCTTTGAAATCACTAACGGCAAAGCTCTGACAATTCATCGAAGCCAGACCTTGGCACAGTTCGCCACGGTGCAACTCCTCAGCGCAGATCGATGCGACAGGGCTAAATCAACTGCGTCTTAACCTATGGTCGTTCATCAACTGCTGAACGCATTTCTAGGATATTCCGCAGCTTGCAGTAGTGTGTTTGCACGAAGAAAATGATGTTCGAGGTCTTTATCCATAGCCTCGCACCAAGTCCAGCCGTGTCGCTCGACGCTGCGCGTACGAAAAAGCCGGGTGTCACAATCCTCTCGGCCTTCGCACCCGCCATTTCTTTCCTCTAGCTTCGGATCAATGGCAGGGCAACCACAACGGCATCCTAAGGCACTAAGGAAATACATTTCTGTTCAATAACGACCACATTCAATTTGGGTCAGTGAGTTACTGCCGTAGGCGTCCGGGCGAGTCCTGGTGGAATGACCCTGCCCGGTGGTGTGCGCCCGATGGCGCTTTCTTTTGGTTGTTCAGGCTGACTCGATTCGGCTTTACGCAACAAGCTCGTGGTCGTTCAAATGCTGTTCTGGGCCTCTCGTCGGTTGCCACTGAATGCCGTCGAGCAGAACCATCCATCAGTTACGTCTTTAACAGCAGTCAACTGGGGAAATGATGGCAGGAAATGCAAAGAGCGGTGGTGGTTTTGTATTTTGGCAGGATGAGGTTCGAAACGGTGGAGTGGTGGGGCTCGTGGCAGGTGAGGCAGGTGATGGGAGGGGCGTCCTTGCCAAGGAGAACATTGGGGCCAGAGATCGGATGCCCTTCGACGGGGTGATTGAGCTTGTGAGTTTTGTCGAGGTTTAGGTAGGACCAGGAATCCATTTCCTTGAACGGAATTGTGGTTCCCCAAGAAAGAGTGAGGGCGTGCGCTTTGCGATTCACCTTCATGAGGCCGCGGACGTGGCAGGCCATGCAGACGTCCTGCGGAGAAGCGTACAGATGGGCTGGGAAATTACTGGCGTGGGGAGAGTGGCAGAAAACGCAATTGCCGTCCTTGTAAGGGGGATGCTGGATGGTGTCAGCGGACACTGTGTGGCAGGTAAAGCAGAGTTGATTGCCTGGAGAGGTAAGAGTGATGTAGGTGGCGCCTTTCACGTTGGCGACCGCATGGCAGGTGGTGCAGCCGCTGGAGATAGCGGTGTGGACGTACTTCCCTGTGGCCTTGTCGTTGTGACACGCAAGACACTTGGAGGGATCTACATTGGCAGGGAGAAGGACGGGATGCTGGTGAAGGTCGGCCCGAGCAGGAGAAGCGAAAAGCAACAAGACGACGGCAGTCAAAGTGCGGAAAGAAAAACGAAGCAATGGCGCGAGTGGGAGAGTGGCGGGGTCCACCATTTGTCGAGAGCGAAGATTCTGTTTGCCGATTCCTTGCATTCCTGCACGTCCTCTTTATCGTCGATGCAAAGAGCTATCGCGGTTCGAAGCGGCGGATAAGGTCTCTACTGGCACGGTTCACCTCAAGAACAATTTTCAACACTTGGGCTCAGGAAACTGTTCACAATTGCTCAAACTAATGCTCCTTTGCAACATCCGTTTGGCCGTTTGGCCGATCACTCTCTTGCGGGCACGCACCGGCCGATTGCTGTGGAAGGCACGCAGAATCTCATCCGAGCCGCTGCTATCTGGTTTCTTGGAGAATTGCACTGGCAAACAGCTAGTCGTGCAAGACCACGTGGAGCAGCGAGCTGTGGACTTGTAGCCCGCCGTTGTAGTGAATAAATCCCAATTTTCTGAACCGGTTCATGAAGAAACTTACACGCGAGCGGGTTGTGCCGACCATTTCCGCCAGCATCTCCTGACTGATCTTGGGAACTACAGTTTCGGGTGTCCCTTCCTTGCCGAAATGAGCCAGCAATAGAAGGACACGGGCCAGCCTCTTTTCGCTCGAATTGAAAAGCTGATCAACTAAATCTTCCTCGTAACGGATGTTGCGCGATAACAAATAGGCCACGAACAGGTCGGAAAATTCGTGTTCCCGATGCAGCGCTTCCATCATGGCTTTCTTGTCGATTCGCAGAACAGCGCAATCCGTCATTGCGGTTGCAGACTTCATGCGCGAACGCCTCCCGACTAGGCAACCTTCACCGAAAAAGTCTCCGGCACTTAATATGCCGATCGTTGCTTCCTTGCCAGTCTTCGAGACTACGGTGAGTTTTACCTTGCCCGTCTGGATATAAAACACCGCATCCGCGGTATCCCCTTGGGCAAAGATTCCTTGTTTCTGCCGGAAGAGCACAGATTTCCTGCCCTCGCCGATGGTCGCGAGGAATGCATGGGGATCGAAATCCCGTTTCTTCTTGGCCACTAGACTTGGGCCTATCGCATTAGAAGCTGGTTGGAGGGTCGGGTCGATTGAGAATCGGCGGGCGACTTTCCTTCCGGCTGGAGAAGGGTGGGGTTGACGAACAGGAGACATCGGCAGTTCCTTCTGCGCGAACAACGACCCTAATATTTTACTGCTTTCCTGTTTTACCGCTTTCCTGGCCATCGCAAATATCCAATAGCCACAGCCCGCCATAAGTCTTTTTGGATGCTCCAAATCAAAGAAAGCCGGGATTTGAAGGAGACTGTGTCTGATGGCTCACGGCATGAGCAATTCTGCACAGCATTGCGCACGGAATTGAGCGAACGTAAGGATGCTCCAAGGGAACAGTCTTTCCCGCCAAACCAGACGGCATGAACTCCCCTCTTGGAACAGGGCCGTCCCAGCATAAGAAGAGTTGAGGGCAGAGCAAGGAAGACTTCGCGGAAGGCGACCTCAAGGGCCACTGCTGTCGAAGACGACCAAGACCGCCAGAGAGGATTCGATGAAGATTACACAAGTGTTTAGGTCGTCAAGCGATGAGCGTGTGATCAGTGAACTTACGATTGGTGGAGCGGATCAGGCGACCCCGATCCCCATCACGGGAGACAACGTTCGCTGGATTGTCAAAGATAGAATTTACGCAGGCCGTGTCAAATCCCGGCTCGTTTCCTACAGCGCTCCTGACAAAATTGGCCTTGAACGGTCGGATGAAGTAGATATCACTGCTGTGCTAAGCGTGGATTTGGTCGAAAACTGAACCACCACCTGCCCGCCCTAGCGCTGGTTCGCATACTGTGGCTAGGGCGTAGCTGAAATGTAGGCCCCCGGCAAAGGAGGTTGACATGCTTTGGACGATTTTCGTTGTTCTTCTGATCTTGTGGATTTTGGGTTTCAGTCTGCATTTCGGGGGAGCCCTGATCCATCTTCTCCTGGTTGTGGCGTTGGCGGTTCTGGTGATTAATCTGCTGAGCGGACGCCGAAGTGCGGTCTGAACAAACGCAGTTCGAGTTCCCTGGACTAGGAGGTCTCGGTGTAGTCTCCTGTCGCCCTCAACTCACTTCCGGTGCTTTTCCAGTCAGCCCATCTGCTAAGGAGCCTGCGATGTCCGCGCCTGCTACCGTCGTGAGTTTGAAACCCACCGCCTTGGTGCGGTTCGAGGAGCGTTCTCCGGTGTTCGAAAAGAAGGCAGCATCATGTTTGCCAGTGAAAATCAGCCAGTCGCATCCAGTGCGGGTAGCGGTGATCGGGAACCACCTTCCTCGACAGTGTGGAATTGCCACCTTCACGACCGACTTGTGTGATGCGATTGCTGCTGAGTACGGCGCCGCCGGAGTATCCGTAGTAGCCGTAAATGACCCGCAATCGCGGTATAGCTACCCGGCGCGCGTTCGATTCGAGATATCAGAAAGCGATCTTTCATCCTATAAAGCGGCCGCCGACTTTCTTAATTCCAGTGATGTCGATCTAGTGTGTTTGCAGCACGAATATGGGATTTTCGGTGGCAAAGCCGGCAGCCATGTGTTGCGACTGCTGCAGCGCCTCAGAATGCCAGTGGTGACAACTCTGCATACGGTACTTCGTGAGCCAGACCTCGACCAACTAGTCGTCATGCACGAAATCGCCGAGCACTCTGATCGTCTCATCGTTATGAGCAAACACTCTTCTCAGTTTCTGCAGGATGTGTTTAGGGTTCCAGGCGAACAGATTGATCTGATTCCTCACGGCATCCCCGACTTGCCCTTTGCGGGACCGGATCGTTACAAAGATTCGTTTTCAACCGGAAAGACGGTCTTGCTCACGTTCGGCTTGCTGTCTCCCAATAAGGGATTTGAAAACATGATTCGAGCCCTGCCGCGCATCGTGGCTCAGCACCCCAACGTCGTCTACATAATCGCAGGTGCAACGCACCCGCATGTCAGACGCCGCGAGGGCGATCGATATCGGCTTCAGTTGCAGGCCCTAGCCAAGGAACTGGGAGTGGATGAGAAAGTGGTCTTCCACAACCGGTTCGTCAGCCCTCAAGAAATGGCTTCTCTGGTTGGTTCGGCGGACATTTACGTCACTCCGTATCGCTACGAGGCACAGGCCGTATCCGGCACACTGGCGTACGCCTTGGGCGCGGGGAAAGCGATTATTTCGACGCCGTACTGGCACGCCGCCGAACTGTTGGACAATGGGCGCGGGGCGCTGGTTCCCTTCGAGGACCCAGCCGCCATCGCGGATGCGACGATTGAACTTTTGGACAACGATGCCGCCCGTGAGGCGATGCGCAAACGCGCTTATCTCTATGCACGCCAAATGGTGTGGGACCAGGTAGCACAGTCTTATATGCGGACCTTCCTGCGATCTTGCTCTAACCGCATGCAACCGGACCGCGTGGCTTTGCACCTCCAGGCTGCCAAGAAAGATGCAGGCCAACGGATAAATGTGTAAACGCTTTGCCAGTTCCGAACTTCGGGTGATATTCACGGCTTAACACGGCCACTTTTCGGGATGTCCTTGCGGACCGCGCGGAAAGTGTGGCGATGAGGTGAATCGGAAGGTGCACCAGTTCTTCCGCATGAAGCAGGTGGGGGAATGAGATCTGTAGTTGGATTTATAGGACAGTTCCTTGGTATGTCCTTGTTGGGAACGATGTCAATCGCGCCCCCTCCGTCATATCCGTGCGAGAGCCTTTGTAAGCTGCCTGTGTCTTGGCTCAGCGTGAAATGGAGAACAGGCGTTCTCCGTTAGTGTAGATTCCGCCCCTTCGGGGCGGGGATTTTCAAGGCATCGGGGTCTATCGTCCGATGACGGTTTCCATTCAGTGCACAGCGCGAGAGAATAAGCTCCCGCGCTGTTGAGCATCGGCTCGATGAGCCCCACCAGGTTATCCCTCAGCATGGTTGCATCCCTGCAGTGCCGCTTCCGTTTCACCCAGCGAGGTCATTGTAACTGTGGTCGACGAGGGTGCCAACCGCGAAGACGCGGCCTGCTGCCGGCGAAGTTGCCGCTGCTGGCGAGCCTCTTCTAACTTGTGATCGCGAGCCGCGTGGATCTCGGTCTGCCGTCCGGCGAGCCTGTCCTGCGGTGTCACATAGCCGATCGCACTGTGTAGCCGAACCGTGTTGTAGTGGTCCACATAAGTCTGAATCAAGCGGCGTGCATCCTCCACCGTCAACGGCGTGAGCGGCCGAATGCATTCGGTTTTTAGAGATTTGTGCCAGCGTTCCAATTTTCCGTTGGACTGCGGATAGAACGGCGAAGTGCGCACGTGCGTCATCCCCGAGATACGAATGAACTCCTTGAAATCGCGCGCGATGAACTGCGGCCCGTTGTCAGAGATGATCCGCGGCTTGGCGTCCGGGTACTTCTCTTTGGCTCGTTCCAGAATCCTCTCGATGTCGGCTTCCTTCATCGACTCCCGCAGGTCCCAATGCACCAGAAAACGGCTGCATCCATCCAGCACGCTGCACAAGTAGTAGAACGTGCCCGACAGATTGATATAGGAAACATCGACATGCCAGTGCTGATGCGGCGCGAGCGGCTGTTCGAAGCCCGTGCCCTTTCGCGACGGTTTACTCTTCCAGCGCGACAGCAGACCGGCTTGCTTCAATACGCGCCACACGCTCGCCGGACTGACCGCCACCACGTCGGCATCCAGCATCATGAACGTTAGCCGACGATAGCCCTCCAAAGGATTTTTCAGATGGAAACTCACGATCGCTTCTTTCTCCCACGGCTCCAGCCAGAAATCGCGGGGCACCCAACCGTTGTGCTCATTGGCTCGTCCATAGCGCTCGCGCCAGTTGTAGAACTTACTGGCAGTTACCCCCAGCCAATGGATGAACCGCCCGGCGCTGATCTCGGTCTTCTCCGACCAGCGCCGGACGAAATCCACCACCTGATCCCGCACATCATGCGGCACCCAGCTCGCGGTCAGAGTTCCCCAAGGCTTTTTTTTAACGCGATGTGCTCCGCCATCAGCTCGGCCAGAACCTCGTCCTTGGTCTGCACCTTCTTCTCCAAGAACTCAATCCGTTTCTGTTTCTCCTCCGCCTGGCGGCGAGGACGTTCCGGCGTTTGGAAGGCAGCGGCTCCGTTCTCGAAGAACTCCTTTTGCCAGCGGTAGAACACCGTTGGCTGCAGGACCAGTTCTTCACACAGATCGGATACGGGCACCTTGTCTAAAAGATGGCGCCGTAGAATGGCCACCTTCTCCTCAGCAGTGTAGTGCTTGCGCTCTTTCTTCATACGTTCGCTCCGCTATCTTAACGGACGAACGCTTTCTCCATTTCCAGCTGAGGCAGGACACCTCTTCTAACTTGTGATCGCGAGCCGCGTGGATCTCGGTCTGCCGTCCGGCGAGCCTGTCCTGCGGTGTCACATAGCCGATCGCACTGTGTAGCCGAACCGTGTTGTAGTGGTCCACATAAGTCTGAATCAAGCGGCGTGCATCCTCCACCGTCAACGGCGTGAGCGGCCGAATGCATTCGGTTTTTAGAGATTTGTGCCAGCGTTCCAATTTTCCGTTGGACTGCGGATAGAACGGCGAAGTGCGCACGTGCGTCATCCCCGAGATACGAATGAACTCCTTGAAATCGCGCGCGATGAACTGCGGCCCGTTGTCAGAGATGATCCGCGGCTTGGCGTCCGGGTACTTCTCTTTGGCTCGTTCCAGAATCCTCTCGATGTCGGCTTCCTTCATCGACTCCCGCAGGTCCCAATGCACCAGAAAACGGCTGCATCCATCCAGCACGCTGCACAAGTAGTAGAACGTGCCCGACAGATTGATATAGGAAACATCGACATGCCAGTGCTGATGCGGCGCGAGCGGCTGTTCGAAGCCCGTGCCCTTTCGCGACGGTTTACTCTTCCAGCGCGACAGCAGACCGGCTTGCTTCAATACGCGCCACACGCTCGCCGGACTGACCGCCACCACGTCGGCATCCAGCATCATGAACGTTAGCCGACGATAGCCCTCCAAAGGATTTTTCAGATGGAAACTCACGATCGCTTCTTTCTCCCACGGCTCCAGCCAGAAATCGCGGGGCACCCAACCGTTGTGCTCATTGGCTCGTCCATAGCGCTCGCGCCAGTTGTAGAACTTACTGGCAGTTACCCCCAGCCAATGGATGAACCGCCCGGCGCTGATCTCGGTCTTCTCCGACCAGCGCCGGACGAAATCCACCACCTGATCCCGCACATCATGCGGCACCCAGCTCGCGGTCAGAGTTCCCCAAGGCTTTTTTTTAACGCGATGTGCTCCGCCATCAGCTCGGCCAGAACCTCGTCCTTGGTCTGCACCTTCTTCTCCAAGAACTCAATCCGTTTCTGTTTCTCCTCCGCCTGGCGGCGAGGACGTTCCGGCGTTTGGAAGGCAGCGGCTCCGTTCTCGAAGAACTCCTTTTGCCAGCGGTAGAACACCGTTGGCTGCAGGACCAGTTCTTCACACAGATCGGATACGGGCACCTTGTCTAAAAGATGGCGCCGTAGAATGGCCACCTTCTCCTCAGCAGTGTAGTGCTTGCGCTCTTTCTTCATACGTTCGCTCCGCTATCTTAACGGACGAACGCTTTCTCCATTTCCAGCTGAGGCAGGACACCTGAGGCTACAGTGCACTTTAATTCGTCCGTTCGGGAGCAAGAGAATACAGAAGACCTTTTTCGCAGGTTGAACGCGCGTCACCGTTGGCAGGAAACTCGTCTAATTAGGCTCTCTGGAGTTCGCATCTACAAGCTAGAGAACGGCAAAGATAAAATCGTGGCTGAAGAAGCGGCAGGCGTGGAATACACGGCGCCGGCAACGGAAACATTCACAATCACCTCAGGAAAAGGCTCGGGATTCGTGCGCCACCGTGTATTCCAGCGCCTGATGAAGGTTGAAGAGAAGAGGATACGAGTCAACAAAGATCCAGACAGCTTGATCACTCCGGAAAATTATGCCTTGGAGGTAGTTGGCACGGATCGAATCGGCGACTCTGACTGCTTAGTGGTCCACGCTGTTCCGAAGCGCAAGGAGATAGACCTCTTCGAGGGAAAGATCTGGATCGACAACCAGGCCTTTGCGATCGTGAAGATCACCGGCCATCTCGCCAAAAGCCCGTCGTTTTGGATCAAGCAAGTAGATTTTGTGCGGGACTATCAGAAGATTGGCGGGTTCTGGCTTCTCTCGAGAGAAGAGGCGATTTCAGCCGTCAGAATATTCGGCAAGGAGACACTGACGGTCGATTACCGGAACTATACCGTCAACGATTTCTAGTTCAAAATTAGGAGGTGTGCCTGTGATTGAACGACTTAAGGAAACTGGAGGAGCCGCATTCGGTTTCAAGGTAACCGGAACGCTGTCGAAGGAAGACCTCAAAGCATTCGAGCCGCAGCTTGAATTCTTCATCGCACAACATAAGCAGCACCCGATCGGCATCCTCGCGGATCTTACAGAAATGCACGGAGCCGAATGGAACGCACGCTGGGAGGACCTTCGGTTTCTCCAAAAGCACACCGACCATATCGCCCGGATGGCGGTTGTCGGGGCACATCGATGGGAAGAGATTGTGGACGTTCTAACCGCGGGAGCCGCCGTTCTGCAGTCCGAGACGCATTACTTCGAATTCTCTGAAATCCAACACGCGTGGCAATGGGCGAGGACTGCGAAACACGCTGAAGATGCCCCTGTCCGAATAATCTCGCCAGCGACGGGAGTCTGGAAGAATTATCGCCCGGAGTTTATAGGTGTGTAATCACGAAGGCGGCGTCATGGATATCAAAGAACGGTTCGTGGCCAACTCAATCGCCTGGAAATTCAGAGTAGGGCCGTATATTTAAGGATACCCAAGCGGAACAGCAAGCTATCAAGAACACGCGGTTAAGAACCGCCAGGGACGCTTACGTTCGGCAGCGCGCCCTGTGAAAAGACTTCGACGGCCGTGTTTGCCCCACTCTTGTCAGCCAATTGCGATTCCGCTTCAGTGCCGCCGGGGACGCTTATGACTGGCAGCGTTTCCTGTGGAGAGATTCCGACCTTAGTTTCGCTCCTGTCGGCATGTTTTGAACCCGTTTGAGAACCGCCGGGAACACCTACTACGTCTGGGGAAGCGCCTCTTACCGGCTGCGCCTCAGCCGTTTTCGCGCGACCATGATTCAGAATTTGTTTTGTTGCTTTGGACATCATTCTCGTACTCCTTTGGATTCTTCTCTGAGGCGCCCTTCAGATTCGCTCACGTCCGTCCGCAATCCTGTGCTGTATGGCTCAGGTGACGAGCCGTCCGACCACGTGCGACGACATCTCGATGCAATGATGCATGCTTAGCTTGTGCCGGCAAAGCAACTCCAAAAAGTGTTGATCCGAAGGACGGTCAATCTCTAAGCAGCTGACTCACCATCAGAAGCCCCGAAACAATGCTTCTTCTGCCCCGTCATGTTCACAATTGACCAGATTTCTCGCCATATTGTGCTTGATATTAAGGAGGATTTTAGAGAACTGAACGGAGGGACGGACAATGAGCGCAACAGCCATTGAGAAAGTTACGCCCAAGGCGCATGAAACGCGCGACGCTACCCGCCGGAACCTGTCATCCACAAAACGCCATTTCCCGAGGTGGAGATGGGGTCTATTTGCAGCGATCGCATGCGTCATGGCTCTGACAGGCCTTTTCGGATTGGTCCAACAGTTGCTTTGGATGCGGGAACTCGACTACGCAGGCATCTTCTGGACCCTTCTGTCGGTCAAGTGGGGAATGTTTGGCGTGGCCTTGGTATTCGCATTTCTTTATTTGTGGATTAACACTCGCTTTGCGGCCAAGCGCATCGACTTTTCGCCGTTGAAAGTCTCTCCCTTGAGGGTCGCCACCCCGTCTCCTGCCGGAAGAGTCTTCGCTACCTCGGATGCACTCCGGAGAATCAACGTCGATTTGAGTCCCAAGGTATTGATGTGGGCGAGCGGTGTAGCCATCATGTTCGTTTCTCTTATATTCGCGGTTGGTGTTTCCACGCAATGGGACACCTATCTCCGCTTTCGTTATGGTGGATCGTTCGGGCTGACCGACCCGCTCTTTGGGGTCGACCTTGGCTTCTATTTGTTCCGCCTTCCCTTCTATGAACTACTTCAGGGTAACCTGACGTTTCTAACGGTCGGCGCTCTCGCGATTCTTGGTTTATTCGGCCTCTTCGGCCTTCGGCAGTTTAAGCAAGGTCAGAAGTTCACGATCTCGGAAAATACAACCCGCCATCTGATCCTGCTACTCTTCATTTTGGCTGGCACTTTCGCCTGGGGTTTTTATCTGGATCACTACGAGCTCGTCTATTCAACCCTCGGGGTTGTCTACGGAGCGGGCTATGCAGCGGCCCATGTGACCAGAATCGCTCTCTGGATAATGCTCGGCTCTACGCCGTCGGTGTGGCAATTGCTGCAGGATCACGTGCCCGAGATTAAATGAAACCAGCTTCATGGATCCTGACACGCTTAACCCTGGGATGTGCGACTCGCGAATGATCGCGTAGCCGCTGCCGTTTTCTCCCAAATGACCGCCGGAAGGCATGTGCCGATCACAAGACGTCACCTCCTGCCCGCTCCGCTGCTCGGTTCAACAGCTTATGCACATCGCCGCGCTCATTGATTACCTCGGCCTGGGTGCCCACATCTTCCTCAAGTTTGGCGATCTCCTTGGCAGCGTAGCCGACGAGTTCCAACATCCCGAAGTCTTCTAAAAACTGCATTATTCGGCCCATATTGCGAGGGCACTTCGAGTCCGCATTGGCAACACTCGTCAATCGAGGGACGGCAATTCCGCCTTTTACTTCTCTCTCTTAAGCTGCCTGCCGATCACTTGCAATTCCCGCCGACGCTTCTCTGTGGTCTTGGGATATGCCATCTTGAGATCTTTAAGCGCATCGAGCACAATGCGGGAAACAATCAAGCGTGCGTTCTCCTTATCATCGGCGGGAACGACATACCAGGGCGCGTGATGGGTGCTTGTCGCGTTCAGGCAATCCTCATATGCTTCCATGTAATGCTTCCAGTATTTCCTCTCGTGATTGTCCGAGGGGCTGACTTTCCAGTTCTTGTCAGGCTCGTCGATGCGCGCGAGAAACCGCTTTCGCTGCTCTTCGTATGAAAGGTTTAGGAATATTTTGACGATCCGAGTTCCGTTGCAATACAGGTGGCGCTCAAGGTCAACGATCGAGCGATACCGTCCCTTCCAGATGGTTTTCTCGTCGCGCAACTCTTCGGGAAGCCGCTGGTTGCGAAGAATCTCGGGATGCACGCGAACGATCAGCACTTCTTCGTAATAGGAACGATTGAAGATGCCGATCCGTCCGCGTTCAGGAAGCCGACATGTCGTGCGCCAGAGGAAGTCATGTTCCAACTCCTCGGCGCTCGGTTGTTTGAAACTGAAAACATCGCAGCCTTCGGGATTGACTCCCGACATGACGTGCCGGATGGCGCCGTCCTTGCCGGCCGAGTCCATCCCCTGAAAAATCAGCAGTAAAGCATAGCGGTTGGACGCGTAGTGAAGCTGTTGTAGTGCGCTCAACCCTGCAATGTGTTTTTTCAGGAGGGTCTGATATTGCTCCTTCGTCTTGCAATAAGGTTCAACGATCGTCGGCCATTTCTTGAGGTCGAGCTTTTTTCCGGACCGCACTCGGAAATCCTTGGAATGAATTCTCATCGTCTTCCTTTCGTCCGTGTCCGACGTATTCGCGGCGGTCTATCTGTGCTTCGGTCCTCAACTGATCCCGTGGGCTTCATCATGAGGATTCTTCTGGTTGTGTTATGCCGCGGTATCCGCTGTATTTTCCTGGGTTTGCGACATACTGATCGCAGCCCGGACAATGGCGAGAAACTGATCGGCGTGCAGGCTGGCTCCGCCGATGAGGGCGCCGTCCACGCCGTCACGGCAAAACAACGCCCCAGCGTTGTCCGGTTTCACGCTGCCGCCATACTGTACGGAAATGGTCTGAGCCGATTTCTCTCCAAACATCTCTCCGAAGCGGTGCCGAATGACGGCGTGCGCGTCCTGCGCCTGCTGTGGAGTGGCATGGTGCTCGAGATTGCCGATGGCCCAGACCGGTTCATACGCGATGCTCAAACCCATGAGACTATCCGCCGGCACGTCGGCTAATCCGAGAGTGAGTTGCCGATCAAGCAGCGCTTCCGTCTGATTGGTCTTGCGCTGTTCGAGGGTCTCGCCGACGCAGAGGATCACGTCGAGGCCAGCGGCCAGAGCAACCTTCACTTTTTGGTTGATGAAGGCATCGGATTCGCCCAGCTTGTGCCGGCGCTCGCTGTGTCCGAGAATTACGTATTTGCAGCCGAGGTCGAGGAGCATCGTCGGACTGACCTCGCCGGTGAACGCGCCTTCTTTTTCGGGATAGAGGTTCTGCGCTCCAAGCGCGACGCGGCTGCCCTCGATAATTTCCCCGACAAGGGCCAGATAGGGGAAGGGCGGACAGAGGGTAACGGATACTCGCTCCTCCATGTTCATGCCATCCACCACTGCCTTAGCCAGCCGCCTGGCCTCGGCTGCGTTCGTATACATCTTCCAATTACCGACGACGTACTTCTGACGTATGGCTGGTCTCATTGAACGCTTCCCGCGTGTTTCACCGACGCAACACCGCGCAGCGCGGTCTCTGGTTGGTCGCTCTCCATCGCGACGTTATATTCGCCACGGCGCGCAGCCCGGTTGCATCTGGCTCGATGATAGAGAGCTTTCTGTGCCGCCGAGACGTTGGCCTGCTTGCCGCGCCAAATCTCCAATGCCGGTTGCTGGATGGCACGGGCGAACGAAAACGCCAACGCCCAAGGCAGTCGCGACTTGAATCTGACGTTCATGGCATTCAGACGCGCCGAGGCCAGTTCAGGGGATTGTCCGCCCGACAAGAACATGATCCCGGGGACCGCCGCGGGAACGGCTCGAAACAGACACTTCACCGTCGCGTCGGCGACTTCATCGACTGTCTCTTGCGTGGGGCAAGTCAATCCTGGAAGCACCATGTTGGGCTTCAGGATCAACCCTTCCAGTTGCACGCGTTGTAAGTAAAGCTGATTGAAAACCGTACGCAGGACTTCTTCGGTTAACTCGTTGCAGCGCTCCAGAGTATGATCGCCCGCCATCAGTACTTCCGGTTCGACGACGGGAACCAGTCCAGCTTCCTGGCACAACGCGGCATAGCGAGCCAACGCATTGGCGTTGGCCTCGATGCAACCGCAACTGGGAATGCCGTCGCCTAGGGCAATCACCGCGCGCCATTTGGCGAAACGAGCGCCCATTTGAAAATATTCGGCCAGGCGGTCGCGCAATCCATCCAGTCCTTCGGTGATTTTCTCTCCGGGATGGCCGGCCATGTGCTTGGCCCCGATGTCGACCTTAATGCCCGGAATAATCCCCGCGTCGGCGAGTGCTTTTACGAAAGAAGTTCCATCTTCCGTCTTCTGCCGGATGGTCTCGTCGTAGAGAATCGCGCCGCTGATCGACTCACCGAGACCGGGCGTGGTCACAATCAGGTCCCGATAGGCGCGCCGGGTCTCCTCGTTCTGTGGAATCCCCCACTGGGCAAATCGTTTATTGCAGGTTGGATTGCTCTCATCCATCGCGAGAAGCCCTTTGTGGTCGGCGACCATTCTTCGTGCGGTATCGATCAGCGCTTGTGCATTCATCGGGTACTACTCCATTTCCAGTCCAGATTTCCGGCCTGCATGGATCGCGCCGGCCGGTGTGGTAATTGAGTTAGCGCTCACGCGGTTACGGCAACGCGCCGCTCCGCTTCTCGCAACCACTTTCGCGCCTCCGCTGCGTTGGCTTGATCGAAGTATCGGATCGTCGCTCTCGTAAATGGCTTGTAGAACGTCGCCATGCCGTGCTCCCACTTCTTGTCCCCGACTACCGCGATCCGTTCGATATCGGCAAAAAGTTTAATGTCGAGCTTGATTTCGTCCCACAGCGCGCCAGCTTCCCAGCCATGAAAATCGGTCATTTCGAACAGCAGGCGCAATTTCCCGTGTTGCCGGATGAGTCGCTCGAACTCGGGTACACAGCGCTCGTAATCCGCCTTGATCAACTTCCCGGTGACTTGAACGGCGACTAATTTCCCGCCGTTTTCTTGTTTGATTTGAATGGGCATCTTGGCTCCTTGAATTCGACTCAGTTTCCTTCTTGCGTTCTTACTCCATTTCCAGTTGCGGATTTCCGGCATATCCTGGCCATGCTTATCGATGAAGTGCTTGTGTTCAATGAGCTTGTCCTGCATCTGCTGCCTCAGGTAAGAGCCTTTAGAGCCCAGATCCGGGAGGCGATTCACCACATCCAGCACTAAGTGAAAGCGGTCCAGATCGTTCTGGACTCGCATGTCAAAGGGCGTGGTGATCGTGCCCTCTTCCATATAGCCGCGCACATGCAGATTACGATTGGTGCGGCGGTAGGTCAGCCGGTGAACCAGCCACGGGTATCCATGAAAGGCAAAGATGATGTGCTTATCTTTGGTGAACAGCGAATCGTAATCTTTTTCGCTTAGACCGTGCGGGTGCTCGGTGCACGATTGCAGCTTCATCAGATCAACGACATTAATCACCCGGATTTTCAGATCGGGCAGTATGCTTCGAAGGATGGAAACTGCAGCCAGAATCTCCAGTGTAGGTGCGTCGCCGCAGCAGGCCATCACGACGTCCGGCTCAGCCGCGTCCTGGCCGTCGCTCGCCCATTGCCAGATGCCAATTCCTTCCGTGCAATGTACGACCGCTTCATCCATGGTCAGCCATTCCGGAGGGCGCGCTCGCCCGCCACTACAACATCACGTATTCCGGCTGCGCAGGCAGTGATCGAAAACCGACAACAGGCAGTTGGCGTCAGCCGGAAGGTAAACCCGCACAATGTCCGCCTTCTTGTTGATGACATGGTCGAGAAAACCGGGATCCTGGTGTGTGAAACCGCTTACGCATCCTGCTGCCAGACGTGCGAAGCGAGCAGATAGTTCAAAGACGAGATCTTCCGGCGCCAGGGCAGTTCTAGGCACACCTTCAGCCACTTGGCGTGCTGGCTGAACATCGAGTCGATGATGCGGATGAAGGCTTTATAACTGTTGAACAGGCCATGCCGCCCGGCCAGAAGATATCCTTCCAACCAACCCTCGCACTGGTTCTCGCTAAGCATCGAATCCAGCACGCGGCCGGCGGGCGCAAGGAATTCATCGTTATTTACTTCGCGCGCATCCCACTGCCGGTTGGTAACTTCGAACACGGCGCCGAGCAGATTCGAGACGGTTTCATCGGGGCCGAAGACACGGAAATTGCGTGCATCCTGATTCATCTTGGCGACGTCGCGCAGGAACAAACCCAGTACCTGCGTATCCTGGGCGCTAACCGCACCGGGTGAAGGCACGTTGACCGCATGAACATGGAAATCCGGCATGCGCAGGTCGCGCAGCAGGATGCCGCCGTTGGCATGGGGATTGCTTCCCATCCGACGTTCGCCTTTCGGCGCTAGTTCGGCTAGTTCCGGAAGGAGCCGCCCATTCTGATCGAACAACTCTTCGGCCTTGTAGCTCTTCATCCAGCTCTCAAGCAGCTTGACGTGATCGGGATGCTCGGGGTCGACGAGAAGCGGCACCTGGTGTGCTCGAAACGTGCTTTCGATTTGCAGGCCGTCGACGTATTTTGGTCCGGTCCAACCCTTCGGTGACTTGAGCACAATCATGGGCCAGCGCGGCCGCGTTGTGTCGTCGTTGTTTCGTGCGTTGCTTTGGATCCTACGAATGTCTTCAATGGCCGCTTCTAAAGTGACAGCCATGAGTTCATGCATCTTTTCCGGCTCATCGCCTTCCACAAAGTAGGGCGTCCAGCCGCATCCGCGCAGAAATTGTTCCAACTCCTCGTGCTCGATGCGGGCCAGAACGGTTGGATTGCTGATCTTGTAGCCATTGAGGTGCAAGATCGGCAGCACGGCTCCGTCAGTAATGGGATCGAGAAACTTGTTGGATTGCCATGAGGTCGCGAGCGAGGCGGTTTCCGCCTCGCCATCGCCGATGACGCAGGCAACGATCAGGTCGGGATTGTCGAACGCTGCGCCAAACGCATGACTGAGCGAGTATCCCAGTTCTCCGCCTTCGTGAATCGAACCCGGTGTCGTTGGAGCGACGTGGCTGGAAATGCCGCCGGGAAACGAGAACTGCTTGAACAGTTCTTTCATGCCCGCTTCGTCTTGCGTGACATTGGGATAAACCTCACTCCATGTGCCTTCAAGGTAGACGTTGCCCACCAGCGCCGCGCCGCCGTGGCCAGGACCGGCGACGTAAAACATGTTCAGGTCATACTTCTTGATGACCCGGTTCAAGTGCACGTAGATGAAGTTCTGGCCCGGCACCGTGCCCCAGTGCCCGACCACCAGCGGCTTGACGTCCGACAATTTCAGCGGTTCCTTCAGCAATGGATTGTCGTAGAGATAAATCTGACCGACCGCAAGATAGTTGGCGGCACGCCAGTAGGCGTTTATCCTGGCGAGCAGCTCAGGACTGAGCGCACTCCCCTTCGTGTCCGCTTGCGGGGTCAATTCCCGCTCGTTGGCTGTTTCG
>CAWIAJ010000009.1:0-15078 GCA_963834085.1 uncultured Acidobacteriaceae bacterium
TACCGCGCTCACCACTCTTTTCAATGATTTACCTCAAATAAGCCCGCACGGAAGCACTTTTGACGCGGTATTGAAAAGGCGCACGTTAGCGCACACCGTTCCGAAGCGTATGGCACACTTACGGCACACCTGCCAGTCGTGAGGTCCCGACCTGCATCGTTGACGGGTAGGGGCAGCACCAAATCTAGCCATCCATTCGCCGCCGTTTGTGGGCGGAGGTTGTCCGGGTGAAATCACGGCTCTTAATGTTGTCAACTATTACCACATGTGTGGTAGACTATTACCACATGTTTGATCTTCGCTCCAAGGCACGCCAGCATCTGCTGGCCTATTATTTTACGAACCCCACAGCCCGCCACCATCTGCGGGACCTGGCGGAGCGGCTGGCCATTGATCCGTCTAACTTGTCGAAAGAGTTGGGACGCCTGGAGCGCGAGGGGCTATTCGCGTCGGAAACGAGTGGCCGCCAGAAGTATTTTCAACTGGACCGGGAGTATCCGCTTTTTGCAGAAGTGCGCAAGATCGTTGCGAAAACTATTGGTGCGGCACCTATGATCGCGCAGTCTCTCAAGAGAATTGCGGGAATAGACAAGGCATATCTGTACGGCTCGTTTGCAAGCAACCAGCAGGACGCTGCCAGCGATATAGACTTGCTCATGATTGGTGCCCCTCGCGAAGAAGTCTTGGCTCAGGCCATGCGAAAGCTTGAGCGGCAACTCGGGCGCGAAATCAACTACACGGTCCTCACGCCGAAGGAATTCCAGTCGCGCCGTGCTCGAAAGGATGCCTTTCTGGAAAACGTCTGGCACAATAAGCGTGTTCCACTCATAGGTGCAGATGAAGAAGCTAAAACCACACGTCGTTGACTGGGCGCAGATCGAACGCTTCCTCACGAGCGCGGAGAAGAAGCTGGATTCCGCCCGCAAAATTCTCGCTTTTGATGAGGAAGCATGTCTTCAACAAGCTTACGAAGCAATGCTGAAAGCTTCCCTCGGATTCATGTTTAGCCACGGATTCCGCGCAAGAAGTCAGCCAGGGCACCACATCGCGATCATCGATTTTGTGCGGTCCCGCATCGACAAGAAACATGCCGGTCTGCTGACTGTCTTTGATCGTCTCCGCCGGAAGCGCAATATGGCCCTTTATGATGACACCGGGTTTGTTTCTCTCCATGATGCCGAGCAATCACTCGAATCCGCCGGCGACTACTTGAATGTGATCCGAGCTGATATCGCTGCCCGAAAGCCTTGAATAGGACGCCTTTTTGAAATCGCTCTTGAAGTGATCACCGACAGTTATGCCGACGGGGGCGGATGGGTACGAAGGCCAACCGTCCGTCGTTAGCTGGAATCATCCTGCCGGTCGCGTGCTGGATTCAAGCCACTGCGCACGCAGAATTCAGGTTCCTGTCCTTCAGGATTTGATCTAGCTCCTCCTGAGTGGTGGCCAGCGGAGGCATACGGAATGCGGTAGCCCCCTTGTCGAGAGCCTCGTCACGATCATCGAATTGCGCCTGAGTGTGGCCCAGAGGCATGATGGTCCACCTGCCATCCGTAATCCGGTTGTTCTGCTCAATGATGATCCTGCCTCTATAGACCCAGCAATAGTGCAAGTGGCTGCTAATGAGTTCCGGTTGGGTGCGCATCAGTAGGTTCGTGAGGTCGTGGCCAATAGAAGTGCCCATCCCGCCTTGGTTTCCGATCCCAGCTTTCATGTGGAAAATTCTTCGGTCAAAGTTGCGGGAGAACCCTTCAATGACTGCACTGCACTCAGCGTAACCACACCCACAGCCAATCGAGCCTAGTTGGTGAACCTTGATCTCTTCCGGCTCGAAATCTGGCGACCTGAAGATGTGGACATAGCAGCGCGGCCAGCTAGGATTGCCGTTGTCTTCCTGCGGATCGGTCGAGATCAACATGATGTGAGAGGCATGTTGGCGTTCGCCATCCGGAGAATGCTCAAATACCTTACGTGCGTATGTTGGCCACTCCCGTGCCAAGACGGCTGGCACGATGGCGTATGGTTCCTCGATTGCATTACCGATTCTGCTCAGCTCGTCGATCATAGCGAATCCGATCCGAACGGAGCCAGCGAACCCAGCCGCAACCCACCGTGCGACAGGATAGATCTTCTGAAGACAGTCTACGGAGACGTTGCCGAGCCTCACCCGGACATCAGAGATCCCGAAACCATAGCCGAACATGGTGGGCGTCCCTACAACCCAAGTCACAATCACCTCGAAAAGCTTAGCTAAAGACTACAATAACGGCTTGTTGTCGCGCTGATCGAAGCAAGATTATTTTCACGAAGCAAGAAATCATCGGCTAGCTACCGGCTACCGACATGAGGGCGCTGATTGCTATGGCCATAAACGGTATAAGGTGAATTTTTATGGGGCGTGCGCGCGGTACGTTTCTTAAGGTTTATTTTGTTCTTTTTGTTCTTCCTATCGCGGTCATTGCTTCAGCCCAAAGCATTTCATCAGCCCAAGCGGCAGCCCAAAGCATTCCACCAGCTCTATCAGCGCAAGAGATTGTTGAATTCAAGGCTCGGGCAACCAAAGGAGATGCAGCTGCCCAGTTTGTGCTTGGCGTGGTGTATTTGAAGGGTAAAGGCGTACCCAAGAACCAAATCGAAGCAGTGAGCTGGTTTCGAAAGGCCGCCGAACAAGGATATGCGCGCGCCCAATTTGTTCTCGGGGCGGCATATTTCACAGGTGAAGGCTTACCCGAGGGCCAGGTCGAAGCAGTGAACTGGTTTCGGAAGGCCGCCGAACAAGGGGATGCGTATGGCCAGTTTGGTCTCGGGCGAGCATATGCCTATGGCGAGGGCGTATCCAAGAACGAGGCCGAAGCAGCAAACTGGTATCGCAAGGCTGCCGAACAAGGAGAGTCGGGTGCTCAATTTGGTCTAGGTCGGGCGTATTTTTATGGTAAAGGTGTACCCCAGAACAAAGTCGAAGCAGTGAACTGGTTTCGCAAGGCCGCCGGACAAGGAGAGTCGCACGCCAAGGTTTTGCTCGGGTTAGCGTATCTCGACGGTGACGGTGTTCCCAAGAGCGAGGCCGAAGCAGCAAACTGGTATCGCAAGGCCGCCGAACAAGGGAATGCGGGTGGCCAGTTTGGTCTCGGTATTCTGTATCTCGATGGTATCGGTGTGCCCAAGAACGGGACCGAAGCAGCGAGATGGTTTCGCAAGGCTGCCGAACAAGGGGATGCAGATGGCCAGTTTCGTCTCGGGCGGGCATATGCCAAGGGTGAAAGTGTGACTAAGGATGAGGTGGAAGCTTATTTCTGGGCGAATCTTGCAGCTTCCGCGAGTCCTGACGAGGCATCGGCAAACACCATCGATAATGCGAAAAAACTCCGTGACGATATCGGAGCAAGGCTCGCACCGTCTAAGCGTCTGGAACTGCAGGAACGCTGCCAAGAGTGGTTGGCAGCACATCCACGTTCAGAGCAGTAGTGCGATTTCTCCTACCCCCGGAATAGTGGAAAGCTTTTGCCCAGCCCAGTCTGTCCGTGCGTCAAGGCTGCCGAAGGCACCGCGCTAGCGGCTTTGGCCTTGACACGCGGACAGACTGGGCCACGGTCTTCATCCGGATTAGGTGGCCGATACATTAACTGGCTCTGCGTGGCCCTGGGTCGGCGGAAGCTGGCCGTTGAGCTTTCTCCCCTGCGGCTCTCGGGCCGCCGCCCGCCAAGCAAAGATTTCCGCCCCCTGAATACCCACATTCCACAATTTACATATGCATATACATATTGTATTGCCTCTTTCTTAGACACACGGTATTCTCCGGTCATGGGTAGCGTTGATCACAAAGACGAACTGCAGAGCGCCCACTTGGAGTTGGCGCGCCTTCTTCGAGAGCGTGAGCGTATTGAGGTCGAAATCGCGCGGCAGCGCCGGAAGGTCGCTGCATGGGCGGAGTTGTGCGGCGGCGGGCTTACTGACGCAAACGATCCGGGACTTGGAGGGTTGTCGGACGCCTGTCGGACTGCCCTTCGAGCGTCGCGTAAAGAATGGATGACGGCCAGCGAGATTCAGACCGCGCTCAAAGAACTTGGGTTTCCCTTGGAGAAGTACAAAGCTCCAGCAGCATCGATCACCACGACCGTGAATCGCTTGGCGGAGTCCGGTGAAGTCGTGGCCGACCGGCGCACTACTCCCGGAGCGATTGAGTACAGATGGGTCGGCAATTTTGAATCTGTCCGAAAAGAAAGCGGCAAGACTGCAGCGGACGCGCTCCAAAAGTTCGCTGGACTGCACGAACTGCGAAAGAAGAAGCGCCAGTATATTTAGCTATGTTCACCGTCTATATCGACGACAGCGGGACCGCCTGTGAACAAAGGGTCGCTATTGCCGCCGGGTTGATCTTTCCAGCAAAACGATTGGCCGCATTGGAAAAGGAATGGAATGATTTTCTAGAAAAGGCAGCCATCAAGGACTTCCACACATCCGAATGCGTTCACAAGAATCACCATAGTGCGTTTGCGAGTTGGGATGATGACAAGGTAAAACGTGTGGTCTCTCGCGTGAGACAAGTTAGTCTCAAATACTCCGTTAGAGGTTTCTCGTGCGCTATTAACAAGGCCGACCACGACGATTTGGTCCCCGATGACCTGCGCAGGCTTGTGGGACAATCGCACTACTCCTGGGCCGTGAGTTGCTTGTGTGGCCACCTTCATGACTGGGCACAGAATCGATCTATCCCTTTGGAATACGTGTTCGATACTTGCGACAAAGCCGTGAAACAGGAGATTGAGGCAGCTATGGACTACTCGGAATCCCTGTATCCAGGCTGCTTCGGAGGACACTACTTCTTTCGAGAGCGGAAACTTGTCCCCATGTTGCAGTGTGCTGACTTATACGCATGGACAAGTTACCAGTTCTTTCTCAGTAGACTTTTTAACAAGAATATCCTTCCAATCGCGAAGGAAGGCTGGGTCGATTATGTAGAGCGTGGCGGTGCTGAGAGGTACACCTGGCAGATTGCAAACAGAGGAGAACTGGCGGATTGGGTGAAGGGACTTCATGAGCGCCCAGAGGCGCTGGACCGCCTTAGAGCATGGAAAACAGATAAAACAAAGGGACACGATCCATTCTTTCAACAGTAGTTGCCGGTGACCATGACTATCCAAGTCACTGGACACCGAGATGGCAGAACGAGCGTTTTAAGCACAGGACCTGGCATTGGCGCTTTGTGTGGAGAGGATCGGGGGAGCAGGCGCGCAGCGAGTGGTGGGCGTGGCAGGCCGGACCGTGTTCGGCATCGCCATGTGCTATCGTTTTGGTGATTCGGAGAATCGCCATGCACAAACAGCGGAGGCAACTCGCCAGCACGTTTGTCCTTGCGACTGTCCTGGTCGCTGCCATCACGCCTGCTCTGCTCCCGCCCCGGCTCCAGGGTCAGTCTCAGGCTCTACCCACAGGCGTCGATCCGAAGCTGCTAGCCAGGGCAAAGGCTGGCAATGCTGTGGCGCAAAACGACCTTGGCTTGCTCTACGACAACGGGCAGGGCGTTCCGCAGGACTACGTGCAAGCCGCTGTTTGGTATCGTAAGGCGGCAGAGCAAGGCTATGCCCACGCGCAATACAACCTTGGATTGGATTACGAGCGCGGCCAAGGTGTGCCGCAGGACTACGCGCAAGCGGCGGTATGGTACCGCAAGGCGGCAGAACAGGGTTTGGCCAATGCGCAAGTCAACCTCGGCGCGCTTTACGACAATGGCCAAGCGGTGGCACAGGATTACGACCAAGCAGCAATGTGGTATCGCAAGGCCGCTGAGCAGGGCAATGCCAAGGCCCAACTCAATCTCGCCTTGCTTTACAATCAGGGCCACGGCGTGCCCCAGGACTACGCGCAAGCAGCAGCGTGGTATCGCAAGGCCGCGGAGCAGGGCAATGCCAAGGCCCAGCTCAAGCTCGCCTTGCTTTACGATCAGGGCCACGGTGTGTCCCAGGACTACGCACAAGCAGCAGCGTGGTATCGCAAGGCGGCAGAGCAGGGCAATGCCCATGCACAATACAATCTAGGAATTTTTTATCGCGATGGTCGAGGGGTATTAGCTGACTACGGGCAGGCATTGGCGTGGTTTCGTACGGCGGCAGAACAGAGCTATGCCGATGCGCAGTTCAACCTCGGCTTGATTTACGATGATGGCCACGGCGTGCCGCAGGACTACGCGCAAGCGGCGGTATGGTACCGCAAGGCGGCAGAACAGGGATTGGCCAATGCACAAGTCAACCTCGGCTTGCTCTACCACCACGGCCAGGGCGTTCCCAAGGACTACGCTCAAGCAGCGGCGTGGTATCGCAAAGCTGCAGAGCAAGGTGATGCTGTGGCACAATTCAACCTCGGCGAGCTCTACGCCCACGGCGACGGCGTATTCCAGGACCGTGCCGAATCCGCAAAGTGGCTTCTGAAGGCAGCCGAATCCTGCGATGCGGCCAGCGACAAGTCTGCCGGTTACTGCGAATCCATGATACTCATCGGATTCGCGTATATGGATGGAGATGGCGTAACTCAGGACTACACCCAGGCTGCAAAATGGCTTCGGAAGTCGGCGGAAAAAGGGGATTCGCTCGCCATGGAGTCAATGGGGTGGTTCTATTCCAAGGGCTATGGCGTACCCAGAGATACGCATCAGGCAGAGATATGGTTTCGCAAAGCTGCTGACCAAGGCGACGCCAATGCCAAAATCGCACTTGATGCAACACAGCGCTTGCTTGCCCTTGGTCCGTCAACGTATCAGCCCGCAGTTTTTGATGGTTGGCAAACTGTTTCTTCCGGAACCTACTGCAACACAACCGCAACTGCAACGGCAAGTCCCTACCCAAACGGTCCCGTGACGGCGGATGGCACTACAAAGTGCTCCGATTCGACCAGGAAAGTGTTCTCGATCACACTCGGGCAGTATCGTTACCAAGTTGCTCCCGAATATGGCGCCCTAGCCTATATGCCGGTTACCTGGATATTTTATGCGGGCAAGCAGAGCCCTCTTGAAAAGCTCCCTCCAGGAGCAGAGATCCGTGTACGTTCTGATGGCGGGTTTCTATACATGCTGAACGCCAAAGGGAAGGATACGAAGTTTGAAATCGTTTCAGTGGGTCCACGATGAGATGAGCGCGGCGACGGTGGCGGGCCGCAGACGGCGTCTGCAAGGCCAAGGGGAAATTTACGACGTTAAGAACTGCTAAAGGTTTTTCGGCGTGCTCTTTTCTTGCCACAGTTGAGTAAAGCACGTGCGCTCGTCTGTGTTCTGCTCGCGCCATTTCGTTTTTTCTTGGCGTCCTGTGGTCTTAACTAACCCTTCTCCATCCAACCTTCCCAACCCTGGTTTGACCGCATCGCTGGAGCTGGCCCCCCGGTGTCACAGGGGCCAGCGTAGGCGATGCTTTGCGGGCGTGGTTTATCGTCCGCATTCGCGATACGGCCAGCGGCGGCTAGATGAAAGCGGAGGGCTTGCACGACCTGTTGCCACAGATTCTCCGTGGCGACGGGCGGGCCTGCCGGAGCGCGCGGCGAAAGGATACAGTTTGCCGCGTAGAGCATTGGCATCAAAGGCTGATTCCTAGTCCCAGCCCGTGATCTTGTTGCGGCCCGATCTCCCGCTGCGGCGCGATGGACTGCTCTTGCTTCATCTCGGGTGTGTTGGCGCTGCGGTGAGAAACATCATGCCCAAGCGCCGCACCCAGTTTCTGGCGGTCGTTGGTAAACAGTTGTGCATCGTAAGCGCCACGCGAGACGGCGACGTATGCCATACGGTGGTTGAGCAGGTCTTTTGCGTCTAACTCAGTATCGACGTGAATCAGCACGCGGTCGGCGGTCTGGCCCTGGCTGGAATGACTCGTCACAGCATACCCGTGATCGAGATGCGGATGTAAACGTGGATCGAGATCAACGGTGCGGCCTCCGTCCGTCTTCAACCTCAGCCGCCCGTCGTCGTTCTGGCCGATGCTCTCCACTGTACCCAGCTCACGGTTCGCCAACCTTAGCTCGCGCGAGGGCGCGGTGAGCTGCACGCGGTCTCCGATGGAAAACACTCGTTCCTCGTCCCGATATACGGAGACGCCCTGCTGTCGGCGTGGATCGTACGTCCTCTTCGTGCCGTCCTTCAGCTCGACCGTGAGCCGGTTGCTGGGAGCGTCTATGCTTTTCACACGGGCGTATTCGCCTTTCCCGATGCCGGTCTCCTTCGATGCGCGTGAATAGCGCAACACATCGCCCACGTTGTACCGCTCGGCCCATGCGCGGTCCGCTCCGGTGAGGTCTTGACGCGGCACCAGCACGTGAGTGCGGCGCTCTTCGCTTGCGACCACTCCCGTCGCTTGCAATGCCGCGTGGATCGCCTGATTGATCTCCGCACGGGAACGATTGTCGGGCGAAACGACCAGCGTGTTCTCGGGCGACTTTGCATACTCCTTCGCGATCTCCGCAATGCGTTCGTCGTGGTCTTTAACCTCATGGATGCGGCCCTGCCGCTCCAACCCGGCAACGGCTTCTCCCACCTCACCCCGCGCAAGCTGTTCGACCACCTGTTTCAACTCGGGGTCTTTCTGGCGCACAATCTCTTCGAGCTTCACCGTCTTCATGCCCGCTTCCTGAAGCTGCGCGAAGATGCGACCGGCTTCCACCGATTCATGCTGGCGCGTGTCGCCCACCAACAGAACGCGGTCGTTCGGATGCAAGCGGCTGACAAACTCGTGCATTTGTTTTGTGGATGCCAGCGAACTCTCGTCCACCACATAAAGCCGGAGTTCTCCCGTATCTAACTCTGGCCTCGGGCAAGATGGGCCTGCAAAGTCATGGTCTCGATCCCGGCCTCTCCCAGCGTTTGCGTCGCGCGGGACGTGGGCGCAAAACCTTCCACCTTGTACCCGGCCCACTCCGCGCCCTCGCGCACCACGGCCAGCGTCGTCGTTTTGCCCGTGCCCGCGATTCCATCCAAGCCAACGATTTTCTCGCGTGAAAGAAATAATCTGTCAACCGCCTGGCGCTGTACGGCATTCAGCTCCGGGTGCCGTTGTTCAGTTTCAATACGAATTCTTCCCGGAACCATCATCGGATCGTCATAACCGCGCCTGTTGCCCTCTTGCATGTGGGCGATGGTCTCGCTCTCCATGCGCAGCATCGTGGCGGTCGTGAACGGCTGGCCCGCCCCAGTGTGTTCGACGGCCCGGAACTCACCCGCCTGCACTCTGCACTCGAACTCCCGCTGCACTTGAGCAAACGTGACTTGCCCCATCCCACGGTTGAGCGCCGCTTCCAAGATGTCGCGCCGGTCCGCAACCGCCGACCGCTCGAACACATGATCGCGGGCGTAGGTCACGGCCCGCTGCACCGCCTGCTCGGGCGAGTAGTCGTGCCGCTGGCGCTGTTCCTTCTCGTGCTCCCGCGCTTGCGCTACGACCCTGTCCGCTTGATGGCCATACTGCGCGGCCAGTTCATGATGCCGCCGCAGAACTTCTTCCGGCGACAGCAGTTCCTTGCGATCGCGTGTGTGGAGAGCCGCGATCTGCGCTGCCGCAGCCCCGTCGATGCCTTGCTCCCGCAGATGATCTTTGATCTGTTCCCGGCGCGGGCTGGAAGCCTCCAAATACTCCTTCGTGTAGCCCCGGATTTCCGGCTGTCCATGCTTGCCGCGCTCTAATTCGTAGCCCAGCCTTTCCAGACGCAGCGCAAGATCTGATCGGTAAACCGCTGTGGTGTAGCGTTGGGACACAAACATCTCGTGCGGCTGCAAAGAGCGTGTTTCGCCGTTCTCCCGCTCGGTCACATTGAAGATCACCGCATGAGTATGAAGCTGCGGGGCAGCGTAGCCATCGACGGGCCGCGCGGTGTCGTGCTCAAAGGTGGCGGCGATGAATCTTCCTGTTGTCTCCGGGGCGTGGACATTGCCAATCCGCGCCTGCGTGTACCGCTCCAACTCAGAGAGCGCAACGCGGACGCTCTCCCGGTGCGCCTCCCGCACTCGGTCATCGCCGCCCACAAGCGCAGTCAGAGAAACCGATTTCGGCGCGGAGAACGTGGCATCCCATCCGGCACGGTGTTCGGCGCTGGTCACCTCTTTGCCGAATTTTCCTTCATAGGTTCTCGAAACCTGATGCCGGACAAGCTGCTCTTCGGTGTGCGGATGCTGGCCTTCGCTCAACCGCGCGAAATGTTCGGAACCGACTGCACCATGCAAGCCCCATTGCTCGATGAGCCTGCCCTGCCACTCGCTGTGGCCTTGCTGATCGCGGCTCCAATAGTTCTGCGCCTGCGCGGCAAACTCCCGCGCATGGTAAGTACGCGCCTGGCTGGCTGACAAAGGCTTCGAGATCGTGAGCATTTACTCCACCAGTTCCTCAACGTCGGTAATCAGCACGGTATTCGGGATGTGCTCCGTAAGAAGACAAAGTTCAGTCCAGCTTTCGGATTCCTGAGATGATTGTGCTCGCCAGAGAATTGCCTTTTTCTTGTTCTCTCGGCAAAACGCTGCTGTTGCGTCTCTCCTCTTGGGATAACGTCCGCGATTCCATTTGACGATTAGATTACAGTTCTCAACAAGATTGACGACATCCTGTTCGCTCACCCCGAAGAGGTCACACGTCAGCAAGTGGGAATACGTATGCCCGTGGGGCTTCTTCGCGAACACCAATGCTTCATCTCTGGACAGGGCAAAGTAGATTCCGTCGGCGATCTTCTGATGGCTATGATTGCTCGCTCGTGTGAGAAATGCTCCCTTCTCAACGGGATCGTGTGCGCTGTGGACCAAACGAAAGACTTTCATCATTTCCTCTCTGTTAGCGTTGGTGCCTACGTGATGTTCACTCAATGCCATTGTGCTCATCCCAGGCAAATCCCTCTTTCTGCCTCCCATTGGGTGCGCCAAAGAGCGGGAGCACCGGCTGGCGGGGCTTCTTCAGCGGCTCGGCGGGAGCGGTGGCTGGCTCTGGTGGCGGCGGCTTCAGCGCAATCTCAGGCCTCCGCTGCTTCCAAAATTCCGGTAGGCTGAATCGCATTTTGCCGATCTTTTTTCTCCATCTCTGCGGCCAACTTGTCGGAGGTTCGCCCCATTTGATCCTCTCCAAATCCCACTCGTCATATGCGTTCAGGCCCCGCAATATACTTCCTCCCGCCAGTAGAGAAAAGAACATCGCGGATCCCCACAGCAGCGGCGTCAATAGCAATCGCCAGATGCTCTTTCCGTCATAGAACTGCGCCTCAAGAAACGGTTGGAGTCTGACGGTTTGGAGCCATTCATCCGGCCCCTGTAGCAAGCCGGTCCAACCGGCCTGCCGCGCCGCTGGCGAAAGCTGCATCGGGATTCCACGGTCGTCGCCCGCAGTTGCCGGAACCACGTCGGCATCCGTAGCCAATTCCTGTTTCTTGTTCGGTGCGGTCTTGTACAACCACTGAACTTCGGTACCCGCAGCCGGGTCAGTTCCGAACAAAGCGCACCTCAAATAGCTTCCAAGGTAGTAGCGTTGCATGGGCGTCCAGACCAGCCAATTACACAGAAACAACGCCCCGGAAAAGGCCAGTATTGCCATCGCAGGCAGCCACGGAAAACGTCTCGGAAAGGGCGAGTCATTCATGGGTTCCGTCCTCGTTTCATGCCTTGCGGTGCGAGAAAATCGGCGAGCAATTTGCGAGCCTGTTGCAGCTTGCGCGCATCGGCTTCGTCGCGGATTTTGAGGATGGAATCGGGCAACATTTGTCGGCCTTCCGATGCCGCTTGAGCGCCAGCATGGAAGAGATTCAGAAGGGCATAACGCACCGCCCAAACCTCGGCCAGTAGCAACTCAACAGGGTCGGTGGGACGCTGCCGCGCCGCGCGCAAAGCAGTCGCGCGCAGCCATTCGGAGAGCGCCTGCCCCGCGCCTTCGGCGGCAGTTTCGATCTCGGAAAGCTCGTCGGGAGTCAGCCGCGTGGCGGCTGTTTTTGTGCGGAATCCGGGCTTCGCCTCTTCGCCAAATGGCAGACTGGACTGCGGGGCGGCTTGAATGCGACGAATACTCATTGGGGAAACCGCCTTGTTTCTCATACTGCGCTCCGCTCTGCCGCCATCAAGCGGCGAAACGCTGGTTTACAGAAAGTTCTTGCGCTTCAACGCGTTTACCGGATCGACGCCAGAAGCACTTTGTCGCAAAATAAACATCATCGTTCGCTACCGCCGTCATTCTCAGCAACTGATCCAATCTGTTGACACAGCGAACGTTAACCTGCGTAAACATCAAAGCGCCGATCCGGCGCTCCGCAGTTCCCGTTTGGGGGTGTCGTGTCCACATTTCTCCCGCTGCAAAGCAGCGTTGTCACTCCCCATAGCCGCGTAGCGCGCTCAGAATTCCGCTTCGTGCCCACGTTGCAGCCCGAAGCACCGCCTCTCTTACAGCTCGCCATATTCCAGAACCTGCGCCTCCCACGTATGGATCACTTCGGGGGCCTGCCATGCGCGCCGAAACAGATTGCGGATCGACTGCCAGTGTTTCACCGGGAATCGGAAAGCGATTCCGTTCTCCCGCGCAAAGAAGTACACGCCCCGTTCCTCGTTGTCTAAGATCGCCGTGTGCGCGTAGAAATAGTGGCCTTTCCATTGGCACAGATCCCGCGCCAAATCCAGCTCTTCCAGCATCCTTCGAAACTCCGCAATCCTCGGGCATCCCACCACCGGATAGCTCGGGGTAAGCTCTCCCGGAAACTGCAAGCGCGGAGAGAAGTCGTTCCCCTCTTCCCGCACCAAATCGAGGCGGTATCCGCCTTCTTCGAACGAGGGCAATGCCAGCTGCACCGCCAGCTCAAAGTCCTCGTCCTCGGTCTCCGCTGGCGGCTTCTCGCGCAGGGGCTTTCGATGAAGGAAATAGTGGCCGCGCGCGCACACCTTCCACAGTGCTGCCCAGTGCGGCCAAAGCGCCTCGTTCAGCTTCTCGATATTCGAGAACTTCTCTTGGTCAAGAAGGGTGTAGAGATTGCGCACGGCGAGGATCGGTTTGCGTCGCCTTTGGGCTTGGCTCCGCAGCATTTGGATAGTATTAGTTACCACCCGGCGTACGTCGTCACTTTCAATGTCCTCAGCCTTTGCTTCGGCCTGTTTGTCCCCCGGAAGAGTCATCAGGTACAGGAAGTCCAGCGGGGAATTTTTCGACCGGCGCAGCACGGCATAAGCCGCAAGGAATGCCTCCAGGATTTCGGCCAGGGACTCGAAGGAAATCTGGCCTTGGGCGGTAGTCGCGAACGACTCCGCGCCCAGCGCGCAGTAGTGGGCCACCATCGTCCATTCCGCCTGCGAAAGCGAGAGTCTGGCATCGGCCTTGCCGCGAATACGCAGCAAGGATTCGGTCGGCTCCAAGAGCAGATTGACCAACTCCAGACGGTCATCTCGGGCGGACTCAAGCAGCTGCTTTGCCGCCTCCGATGTGGACACGGGGCCGCCCGTCTTGAGGGCCATGATTTCTTTCAGCTTGTCAAGCCGGGAGCGCAGGGCATCGGAGATGCGAATGGAGATCACGGGTTGCTGCGTCGGTGCTGTTTTCTCTGTCTCTGTCATAAAGTGAATTTTTCCATTACCGTTAGAAATAATGTAACGATACATATTGACTCTAAGTCTACAAGTGCGCTACTGTCAAGTGCATTGTCGTAGCCCGAGGCCCGCTGCCTCTTCCCGCTTTCAAGGCAAGGCGTGAGTGAGGAGTACGGGACTTTGGTGAGGAGTAGGTGAAACATGTCCCAGCCCATCGCGATGAAAAAACCAGCCATGCCTCATCTCGTTAACACCCGCAACGCTGCGGAGATTCTTGGACGCTCAGCGGCAACCTTAAAGCGCTGGCGCGCTGAGGGAGTCGGGCCGAATTGGATAGAACTGCAAGGTCGGGTTAGTTATGATGTGAATGTTCTTTTGGAGTACATCCAGAAGAACACGCGAGTTGCTTCCGTGCGGGCTGCAATGGAGGAAGCTCGTGAAGCTGTTTAAGAAAGCAAAGTCTCACTTTTATTGGTACGACTTCACGGTACGCGGCCAACGCTATCGTGGTTCGACCAAGGAATCGAATTCAACCAGGGCAGCAAAAATTGCTGGTCTGAAACTGGTACTGGCACTAGAAGGCAGCGACCCACTGGACAGGAAGGCTCCGACGCTGCGGGATTTCTCGCGGCGCTTTCTGGAGTGGGTTGACAACGCAAATCTTGAGAGCAAGACAAAACTGTATTACGGGAGTGGCTGGCGGTTGTTGACGAAGGCTCGGGTAGCGGGAATGAGGCTGAACCAAATCAAGAAAGATGACGTTGAAGCGCTGCGGTTCGAGGGGTCTGCCTCCAATACGAATTGCGCTCTTCGGACTCTGCGTCGAATGCTTCACAAGGCAGAAGAGTGGGAACTGGTTCGGAGCGTTCCCAAATTCAGGCTGGTGAAGGAGTATGGCCGGTCGTCTAGGTTGGACGATACTGTAGAAAGGGAGTTGCTCTCCGCCGCCGCGACTTGCAAGTGGCGGAAACGTGGTTTCCTCCTTTTTCGAGACATCGTCATCTTGATGCGAGATACGGGAATGCGGAATGAAAGAGAGCTTTACCGGATGCGCATCGAGAATGTCGATTGGAACAATCGAGTCGTCTTTGTTCCCGATAGCAAGACTCCTGACGGAAGGCGGACTGTCCCGATAAGCGACCGAGCGCTAGACCTGCTCCGGGCACGTTTCGCAGGCAGACGTGACGGATGGGTATTTCCCTCGAAGCGTTCTCGGGCGGGTCATCTCACCACGATGGCGAATCGCTTTCGTGAGGCCAGGGAAAAAGCTGGCCTCCCGGAAGACTTGGTTCTCTATCGGCAGACACGACTACGGCACTAGGGTTTTGAAGCAAACCGGCAACTTGAAGGCAGTCATGCTCACGATGGGCCACAAAGATGTGAAAACTGCCATGCGGTATCAGCATCCCGAAGTTGAGGTTGTTCGCCAGGCTCAATCAGTCTGGCGGCTCCGCTATGGCTAGGACACAGTAATAAAGGTTACGGCACACTTTACGGCACACCGTAAAAACATCAATTCGGTAAGTCGTTGATAAAGAATGTTGAAACGAAGGATTAGGGCGATTGCGACGGTT
>CAWIAJ010000010.1:0-96098 GCA_963834085.1 uncultured Acidobacteriaceae bacterium
ACGGGGGACAGATGGAACGTTTTCCAGTTTTCGACAGTGGAAGGCTTCGTCTGTCCTGACTTTCTCTTTGGTCTTAGTTTTTAGTTTTTAGTTCTTAGTTCTTAGTTCTTACGCTTTGTGGGTACCCCCCCTCCCCCTCGGTCTATTGGAATCAAGACTTTAGCGCGTGGAGGCTGGTAAAGTATTCGATCATAAGGGGTTAAGTATCAAAGTCTTGATTCCATTGGACTTAGGGGCAGAACCTCTAGCGGCTACGCTTCAATCGTGGCAAGAGGCTAGGCTTAGGTCAAGGGAAAAATCTGGATTTCGCCGACTGCGTCCCGCGTCAGTGCTCAAGCTTCCCAAGGGTTGACGACACCCACTCCCGTACGCTCAAAGTCGGCTACAATTCTGGTCGCGACGGTCAGACCGTGCACCAGGGCTGTGGCGGCCGGGTGCCCAAGACAATGCGGGTGCCCCACACATCGCGCACTTTGCGATGTGTGGGTTTTGTCACCATCCAACTGTGTGCTGATCACCGTGATACTCCAACCCTTGGGATTATTCTAACGGCGTGACCAAGCGCCTGCGCCGTTATTATGGCACGCACGATCTGCATTCCATCACGGGCAGTTGCTATCGCCGGCATCCCGAGTTAGGTTCCGCCTGGCGACGCGATCCCTTCGTGAAAATTCTGGAAGAGGCTCGCCGCAAGTACCGCTTCGTTGTCCACGGATACGGGGTGATGCCCGAGCACATTCATCTCCTGATCACCGGGAGACGGGACCGGTGCGAGTAAACTTTCAGGAGTGGCACTGGAAATCAAGCGCCGTCCGGTCGAGAGCCTTGGCGCGGTCGAGAACCCACTCATTCGCAAAGAACGCGAATGAGTGGGGCACCCGCATTGTCTTGGGCACCCGGCAGTAGCACAAGTTGAGGGTGGGTCTGACGATTCCGGAGGTCGTGAACGTTATTCCAACAATTTCCAACAACCAACCAACCCTCGTCTTAACTCGACGCCGAAACTCGCCCGTGAGTCAAATAATTGAGGATACGAGGTCAGATGCGTTACAAAAGGTTTGAGATTCCGGTGGAGATGTTCTACCATCATCCGATTCGCGCATAAAGGTGGGCGACATCGTGCCTATGCAGCTAGATGGAGCCGGCGCGCTGGTAATTACGGTCTTGCTCTTTACATCGATATTGCCAGCCCAGAGCAAGTCAACGGGGGGGACCCCGGCCTCCAGTCAAGGAGTTCCGAACTCTGCGGTTCCATTGTTCGATGTAAAGCTAAGGCCCGATCCCGAGTTGTCTGTCCCCTACGACGACAGAATCCCTTCAACTTCCGAAGGTTGCGATTCTAACGGAGCGCCTTACATCCGTGTGTTCAAACTTATGCCTCACGAGATTTCGATTTTGAGGTTCGGGCCGAAAGAGATTGTCACGTTTTCGGCGAGCAAAATCACTGATGTGGCCAGTCCCACAACGGTCGACGACTTTGTTTCCGGTTCCCGCCTGTACATGCTGGTGGAAGGTGACGCTCACAAAGAAGAAGTTGTTAAGCAGTTAGAAGATGGTAGCCAGAAAGTACATTGGGAAACCAAGGAAGAACCCCGATCCTACATCGCTCGATTCGATGAGGATGGCTCTTACAGAGGCTCTGTCAAACTTGACCTCCCCTTCCGTCCAAAGAGATTGTCTGGATTTGACTCGGGAGGTTTCGTAGCTGCGGGGTTTGACGAGGGCAAAATCTGGCGTGTCGCGCTGCTAGATTCGAGCGGAAGCCTTCTGAAGTATGTGGAGTTCCCGAAAGAGAACGAGAAATCTCCAGAAAAATCGTTCGAGCGATCCTTTGGCACCTCTGCAGGCGACTCTAACGTTGGCTCGTCCTTGTTCGCGGCCTTGGCCGGTTTTTTCCCCTATCACGGAAGTGTTCTCTATGTGCGCGGGCACTCGGGTGCGCCAATCTACGAGATCAGCGAGTCGGGCGAGGTGCGAGTCATAAAGATCAAGGCTCCCGGCGGTCATGCGGTGGAGGGTTTTATTCCCTCGGATCGAAACTGGCTCGTGACTTTTGGGAAGACAGGAGAGTTGCCCAACAGAGAACAGAGCGATCTCTACGATGTGGATATGGCAACAGGCGAACTGCTACGGGAATACCGAGTGGAGCAGTATTCAAGATTTTCCGACGCGGAGCAGGAAGTCGCGTGCGTTTATCAGGACGAATTCCGGGCGGTCCGCCATGAGAAGGGAAAACTGGTTATGCTGCGAGGGACCCCGCTGCCGTCAATCGAAACAGCACCCGATCCTCGCTCGGAGCAATGAGATCCCTAAAAGTACCCACGATTCGAGAGGCTTTGTCCCGAAATAAACCCGAAATAAACCGGGGAAATAAACCGGGGACAAAATAAACCGGGGACAGACGGGACTGACCCATTGCTGGCCGAGAAAAATGGGACGTTCCGCCCCGGTTCATTCCCGAGCTCCTCGGGTTCCATCTGATTTTGTCTAATTTTGAACCAACAGCACGGCGACCGCAGATGGTTCCGTCACGGTTTCAAGTAGCGAAGCGCAACACATCCGGCTTTGAGACTCTTGGACTCAACCAGTTTCAATTGCAGTTTCTCGGGCAGGCTGACGCCCTCCATCAATCGTCGGCCTTCTCCAACAATGGTTGGCATAATCACAAAACGATATTCGTCAACCAAACCGAGTTGTATGAGCTGCGCAGGAATATCGACACCGCCGACCAGAATGTCTTTGCCGGGTTCTTGCTTCAGTTTAAGGATTTCGTCGCGAAGGTTCGTATGAACAATTCTCGTATTTTCATCTTCAGCGCCGGACAGCTCCAAAGTTCGGGAAAAAACAACCTTCTTCTTGGAGACAAAGGTTTGAGCGAATTCGATATCCGCTTTTGTCTCGGACTGGCTCTTTGCAACGTCAGGCCAATAAGGGACCATTAATTGATAGGTTTTACGCCCGTAAACGACCAGGTCAACATCTCGCAAGAGCTGCGTGTAATGTTCAAGTACTTCGCCATCGTCGGGAGGTTTGAATTTGGTGTGGTCGCAGCAGCCATCCAGGGTAACGTTGATTGCGTAGATTACATTTCGCATCTGATTGTCCTGACTCAGTGATTGTCCTGACTCGGCGATTGTCCTGATCCGCGCATATTGTAGCAACGCTTGTGTGCCCGAAAACCGCGCCTGTCTGCTTTCATCACATCCCCACTGTTTTCGCCGTCACTGACACCATTCCCATACCCTGCGAGAATCGTTCCCAGATCGTGTAAGCGAAGCGTGTGCCCGCCTTCAGAGGAGGTTAGCAATGCGCGGACATACGGTAGGTTTCTCGGCGGGCCAGAGAAAGACTACCCTCTCCGCGCCTCGGTCTTGTCAAGATTGACTTTTTGATCGGGAAGAAACGGGGTTCCAGCGACCCAAAACGGGTCGAAAACCCATAAGTCCTTATTCCGGAATACTTTGATATAAGTCCTTTCGATTCAAAGACCGAGTCAAAATGTTCCCGCTAACCCGATGATTCCAGAAGACCGGGGGGAGGGGGGGTACAGTACCAACCAGTAAACATCGTGCGATTTTGATCGTTGCCGTAACCCGTCAACGAAAATTTATTTTCGTCCATCGTCGATGAGCTCGCTCAGCGGTCTCATCCAGGAACACTGGGGACGAAAAACTGGGACGCGGCGTTCACCGATACTTTCGTCCAATTGTTTTCCCTTTCATCGTCAGGCTTAATCGCTAGCAGCAATGAAGACGAGAGAACCGGAATCAGCAGAGGAGCACTGTTGATCCGAATAGGAGCCGTGAATGAGCAACGTTCAAATCGATCAGAAAAGCTACGAGATGCCCCCGAAGGAAGGGATCAGCGTCGCGTGTTTTCTCACCGTCGCCGACCTCGAGCGATCGGCTCGCTGGTACGAGAAGGTCTTCGGCGCCCGCATTCTGAGCATGGGAGACGGCAACGCGCCTCCGTACCTGCAGCTGGCGAATATATGGATGATCCTGAACGTTGGCGGCGGGCCGACTCCGGATAAGCCGACGGTAACGCTCAGCGTTCCCGACCCGAATCACATCAACAGCTTTATGAATTTTCGCGTGGCGGATATTCAAGCATGCTACGAATTGTGGAAGAGTCGAGGAGCCGAATTCCTCACGCCGCCGATCCCCAAGTACGGCGAGATCCGCTGCTACATCCGCGATCCTGACGGTTACATCATTGAGGTCGGACAGAGCACCACCCTCACCTACGGTTAATGCGCGCACGGGTTCAAGGCCCGTATGGTTAATGTGCCGGGACGAGATGCCGATTGAATCGTCGGATTGAATCGCCTGATTGAATTACAGAGGATATCGTGCGCGGGAGGCACCGATTCCCAGCACGAAGTCATCAGCAAAGCAGCCGCGGCAGTAATCAGAAATTTACCCCAGCACTTTGCCGGCGAGCCAATAGTCGATACTGAACCTTCCCGGACCGGAGCAGACGAACCAGATAAAAAAGAGCACGTACAAGACTTCCGGAAGGTAGAGGAAATCGTCGAGCCAGTTAATCGGCGAAAGTCCTTTGGGCAACGTAGAAACCGCTTCAGTCAGGGTGGCAACAATCATATCGATCAATAAAGCCGCGCTGGCCGCGCTCGAAAGAAAACCAACCGCCACCAACGATCCGCCAACGAACTCTACCCCGGACACGAAATAAGCGGTCTGCCGGGGAAACGGAACCTTGGCCTTAACGAGCGTTTCGTAAACAGGCTTCGTGCCGCCGGCGACAAACAATTTGTTTCCCCCGGAGATGGCGAAGAACAGGCCGATCGCGACCCGTACCAGCAGAATGGCATACTGTTCCCAAGCACTGCTACCCAGCAGCGTAAACTGGACCAATCGTTTCCAATCCATCTCTCGTTCCTCCAGTGAAAATTCTCGTGCCTCGAGATTACGTGGACATCCGTTCGACCCATTGAGCGCGGAACGCGGGAGCCGGGAATGGATCCGCAAAGTACTGCGTTTCCCGCGCAACCTTGTCGCCCTCAAATTCCATGATGCTCACGGTGTAGGACGGCTTGCCGTCATATGTCAGGACGAGTTCGGTGACCCAGAGATCGCCGCTACCCATCATTCTTCGGATACTGAACCGCTTTTTGTTCGGCTGACTGGCGCGTTGGCGCTGAATGTTGCTTCGACCGCGCGTCCGCTCGCCTGACTGCGGATAGTACAGCATCGCATGCTCGTGATAGATGAGGTGTTCGGTTTCAAAATCGTTGGCATCGGACGCGGCCCAATGTTGGTCCAGTGCAGCACGGATCTCCTGGTCTCGCGGCGCAGAACACGGCTCGGTCTTTTGTTGATCGTTCATCTTGAGCCCTCAGTGGAATCATGAGGTAAATGCTTTATCGAAAATCGGAGTGCAAAGGCAACGGGCCCTCATTCGTAATACGCCGGCAACTTCTTTTGAGCATTGCTTTGGGGCTGATCGTGGTTAATCCAGAGCTGCGCGTGTTCCTTATTAGGCAATTGCGCCACAGCATCATCGATGCCCATATCCCACAGGAACCATCCCTGCGTGTGGTGGATAAGGTAGCAGTGTCCGGGAAAGCCGACGGGGATTCCGACGTTGGCTCCGGGTGTCCATCGCGACTCGTCGGAGCCGCTGCCGTCGCCGCAGTCGATGACGTAGAGGCGGTCTACGCCCGACTTGACTTGCGAACTCGAAGCGGCCGAAATTTGTACGCCAGGGATGGCGGTCGCCAGCACCCAGACCGCAACCAAGAACGTCCACCTAACGTTATTTGCTTTCATCCGAATCCTCCACAAGAATTGGCGTCCGCCCGGGCGACGCGAATCTGTGGGAGCTTCGCAGGCTGGACCATCTGTGTGACTTTGGCAGGTGCGTTTGTAGTTGCCACAGGATTTCGCTCGTACTTGAGCTGCTGCCATTCAGCCAGATCAAAATGGGCCGCGCAATTGGACGATGGTATCGCCCATAGTCTGGTATCGACTGGCCGTGCCTTCACCGCTGAGGCTTACGGCTTTTCGCTTTCCCGCTAAAGTTCGAAAATCAAAACAACGAAACTGCCCCGCGCATTTGAGAGCAACTTATCGTCGATACTTTCGTCTAATTGTTATACTCGCTCGCTTCAGGCCTAATGACCACGATTCGAGATGGACATTAAAGGATTGGAAGACTTTCTTTTAAAGGAGAGCACACGATGTCTGAACCTACGCCGAAATCCGGGGCAGCGGCACAACAACGGAAGGTAGAAACGCGTACCGCCGTGAAACGAACCAGGGGCTTTACGATCGCTGCGACAGCCGTGGCAGTGTTGACCGCCCTCGGCGCCGTGGTCCTTTACGCGCAAAGCCATGACAACGACAAGTACTTGCTGAAATCGCCGAGTGGAATCGCGTTCTCAGACTTCAGGGGATACGAGGACTGGTCCGTGGTTTCTTCCGCCAGAACCGATGAAGTTCTCAAGGTGATCGTCGCCAACCCGACGATGATCGCGGCGTACAAGGCCGGGACTCCCCTCAACGGCCAGCCTTTCCCGGAAGGTTCCAGGATCGTGAAGCTGCAGTGGAAACCGAAGAAGAGCACCGAAGCCCAGTTCGCCGTAGATGTCCCAGACGTCTTTAGCCAGGCCTTCGTAATGGAAAAGGACAGCAAGAGATTTCCAGTTTCGAAGACCGGCGGGTGGGGATACGCCGTATTCAACTACGATGCCGCATCGGACAAGTTCACGGCCGACCCCAAAAGCCTCTCAGACTGCGGAAACGCGTGCCATACGGTCGTGAAAGCAAAGGACTACATCTTCCACCCGTACCAGAAGCGTTGAAACCACGCTCGCGCCGATAAGGGCCCGCGTAAAGGACGATGGCTAATGTGATTGGGCCACGACATTCGATGTCAGAAACGGTTCCAGCTTTTCTATGCCGGAGACGCAAAGGCCGGCGCCGAGGCTGGTACCCATGTCATTCGGAGAATGTATCATCCATGACCAAGACCGGCGGTGCGGTCTTTTACGATCTCCGCCGATCCGACCGCGGGGTTGCGAAAATATTCCACCATTCGCCTGCTTCAATATGCCGTTGACGATGGTTTGCGTCACCTTCAATATTCCCCCGAAACATCTTTTCCAGGCTTGCTTTCGCGACGATCTAACCATGCCACCCAAAGCAATAAACCCAGACGGTCGATTGCAAACACCAGGGCGACGAGAACGAGAAAAGCGATGAAAGAATCCAGCAAATGAAGCGGTGTTGGCATAATGAAATCTCTCCGAATGGCGACTGGCCAGACTCACCAAATCGCCCGTTCTAATACCTCGTTTTTCCTCCTGATCAAGGCTTGTTCGGGAGTATTTCTACCTAGCCATGCAAACGTCCCGCGCACGATAAATACATTGAGCAATATCGAGATCAAAGATGCGGCGATCACCGTGCTGAAGACGTTCTCCGCCACCATCCCGGCAGACCGCGCGGCCTGCATCACCACGAACGAGAGCTCGCCAATCTGCGTCAGACCTGCAGCCACAAGAATTGCGGTCTTGAGCGGATAACGAAAGAGGCAGACGACCACGCTCCAGACCAGAAATTTGCCCCCGACAATGAGCAGCAGCATGGCTCCGAGGAGGGGCAGGCTGTGCAAGAGGACGGCGGGATCAATCAGGGTGCCAAGCGAAACGAAGAAGAGCGCCACGAAAGCATCCCGCAGGGGAACCAGTTGGGTGTGAGCGTCATGAAGCTCTGGCAGGCTGCTGATGGAAACTCCGGCGAGAAACGCTCCAAGCGCGACGGAGAATCCGACTGCTTGTGCGAGGGCAGCCGTCCCGAGGCAAATGGCGATCGCGACCAGCAGCAGAAGTTCCGAGTTACAGGTTTTCTTGACTCGCCGGAGAAAAGGGGGGATGACTCTTATTGCGAAATAGACCAGTGGAATCAGTAAGAGCAAAGCCTTGCCCAGAACCCAGACTGCCATCAGAAAACCGCCTCTTTGCGCGCTGCCGAACACGGGGATCGCTACCGTCATACAGATCACGGCGAGGTCTTCCATGAGAGTGATTGCGATCATTACGCGTCCGTAGGTCGTGGTTACTGTTCCGGTATCGCTCAACAGGCGCGCCAATACCATCGTGCTCGCCACTGAAACTGCCGCCCCTATCGCGAACCCCTCGGTGGAAGTCCATCCAAGAAACCTACCGGCGCCGATCGCGATGCCCAGAATGATCAGAATTCCGATGGGACCTCCGACAAAAGCAACCCATTTCACCCGCAACAGGTCCGGGATGGAAAACTCAACTCCAATCGAGAACATGAGCAGCACAACACCAACCTCGGCCAGCAATTCGAAGGTGTGCAGATCGGAAAGATGCGGACCCGGGGTGAACGGGCTGATCGCGATTCCTCCCAGAACAAAACCGATGATCAGGGGGAGCCGAAGCCGCCACGCGACCAGGCCGCCAAGCACGGCAGCCACGAATACGTATGTGAGATCACGAAAAAGTATGGGATTGGGGTCCATGCAAATGTCCTCGTCCTGTAGTCTTCTTGCGAGGTTGAAGAGAAAGGCCCGTCCCGCCACATCTTGCGAAACGGACCTTGACGAGGCATTACCCGCGACCGATGCTCCGCCGCGCGATGCCCAGCGCGAACGACACACCGGTGACCATGGTTCCCAAGAGCCCGATGAGCGGCAGGGAACTTCCCGTTTCTGGCAGCAGGTCTGCCGACTGTTCTGCACTGGCGAGGGTGACTAGCGGATCGGCTGGTGTGAGAAAGAGAACGACACCCGCTGTGCTAGGCATAGTAATCTGCGGCGACTGGCCAAAAGCCTGCTTGTTGTTTTCAACTACGGTGTGTTCCTCGTCAGTGACGACCGTCGCCCTGATCTTCATTCCTTTCCTTAGATCAAAAACCGTCTTTTCCCTGCCGTCGATGCTGAACTTGGCATCGTTCGGAACGTTGAAGACCTGGTTCGTGTGGTCGGGCAAAGTCAGAATCAGCGACTTTGGAGCGTTTGCATGCCAGACTTTTCCCTCGATCGTCCGAACTGAGTTGACATAGCGCGGTGTGGTTGAAGTTGTGATGGTTTGAGTCAGCTTCGTCCCGGGTACAAGCTCGTGAACACTCACCTGCTTGCCATCGATGGTGAATCGGTCACTGTCAGGAACAATCAGGTGCTCTACTCGTCCGTTCTCGAGTTTGAGTACGAGATCGTTGCCTTCCACGTAGACGATTTCTGCATTTTTCACCTGAGTTTCGAAGGCAGGTTGCCCATGGGTGATGGTCGTGACGGTTGAGTCCTGCGCAGCAGCCGTTCCGAGGACGGCCAACGCCAAAACGAGCGCGCCAGCTCCCTTGTGCATGTAGGTTGCTTTCTTGAAGAGGTTCATCTGTTTTCTCCTGGTTGAATTATTTAAGGTTGCCGGCACGCCGAGACCCAAAATCTCAGATTTGCCGTTTTTCTCTGGTGAGAGAGAAGCCGTTACGATGTAGCGTTGCGGTGCGCTCCCGAAGAAATAAAACGGGTAGCAAGTGACGAGCGTGAGTGAGGGAACGGACGTTGGCCGGAGCACTTCGACTTGGCGTGGAGAAACAATCTGGATTTGATCCACGATGTAAGTGTCCGTTTCCTTTATCGTCGTCAGTTCGATGGCGTCACCGACGCGTACATCTTTAAGTCCACGAAAAAATCCGTCCCGATGGCCGGCGATGCCGATGTTTCCGGGTTCGCCGGGGCGGGATGTGCCAGCAATCCGTCCGACCGCGTGGTTCAGAGTCAAATCGTCGGTGCCGTCAAAGAGCGGGGCCTCAAGAGCAATCTTGGGAATTCGCAGCACCGCCAGCGGAGTTCCAGGATGTTTGCCAATGTTCTGTTTGTAGGCCTTGATCCGCTGTTCGCCCCAAAATCTGAAGTCGACACTGGGCATGTCGAGTTGCCCAGAAGAACCGCCGTCGAGATTCGAGGTTTGGTTGTGCAAGTCACTTTCCTTGCCTAGCGGGGCGAGCGCCTTATCGGCAGCAAAGTGCTGGAGTGCGGTGCGAGACGCGAGCCAGCTTTCCATGCGGGCTGCACCGTAAAAGCCGACCAGAGCCAACCCTGACACGAGCAGAATTCGTTCGATCCAGATGAGAGCTTTTCGCTTGCGACCTGGGCTCGCCGCGGCGAGTTCCGGGGCTCCATCCTTGCCGCCGATCGACTTTTGAAATCTCCACATGGGTGCATGCTCCTGAAAACAATTTCCCGGCTTACGCCGCCGCTAGTTGAAGTGCTTTGGTTGGACCCGAGCGGCGGCCGACTTTCGCCCTTAGAGATTTCCTCAAGGCGGCCCGCGCGTGAAAAATCCGCGACTTGGTGGCAGGGACCGAGATGCCCATGCTCTCCGCTATTTCCTTCGCGGATCGCTCTTCCAGGGTTTGGAGTTCGAGGGCCCGACGAATTGAGGGCCGCAATGTCCCGATCGCTGATCGGACAATCGCCTGGATCTCGCGATCGGCGTATTCCGCCTCGGGGCCAGGCGACCGATCGACGGGGATTAGCGCGAGAGCCTCCGTGCCAAGGGCTCCCGCGGTATCGATGGAAACCTGTGAGGCGCCGGCCCGCTTGCGAAGGATCATGAGCGCCGAATTGATTGCGATCCGTGTAAGCCAGGTACCGATACTGGAACGCCCGTCAAAGGCGTGCAAGTGAACATGCGCTCGCAGGAATGAGTCCTGCAGCGCATCCTCAGCGTCTTCACGGTTGTTCGTAATGCGCTGCGTGATGCGAAGAATTTGCTTGGCATGGGTCCGCCAAATCTCTTCGAGCGCTGCCGAGTGCCGGCGCGGAATTGACCGCGCGGAAAGGTTCGCGCCAATTTCACTAACACAGCTCTTGCCGGTCGGAGGATCTTGCTTGTCCGCTGCGAACTTCTGTTTGCAATTCATGGAAACCTCGCACGTCGTCGTGATCTTCAATCGCTCACGTCAGACGCGATGAGAAGATGCAATCGCCGAGCCAACTCCATTTGCTGAATCTGCGCGACTTACGCCAACGAAACATGCTGAACGCCCCAGAAATGCTGAAGGATCGGAATTGTTGGAGTGTCCGCCGAGGAGTTGAGCGGCAGGTAGAAATGAGGATCGGACGCAGGCAAAGCTGAAGGAGCAGATCAGCAAAGAAAGAATCGAAGAAATGACGGGTCTCTTCGGAGCTAAAGTATTGCCACTTCGAAGAAACCCGTCGACGGAAGGATTACTGAGCAGCTACCCAGACACTGTGCGCCGAGTCGAGTTCGATACCCGCAACTTCGGTGGTCAGCTTTACATACTGCAGTCCGGGTTTCTTGCCAGGCATCGCGTTGAATTCGAGGCGATAACGGTTGTCGAGACTGTTTTGCAAACGGTCCAGGTATGGCCGAAAGCTAACCGGTTCGCCAGTACCGAGGTAAAACGATTCGCCTCCCGTTTCGTCCGCGAGCTTCGCCAGAGAGTTCTGGCCGTTCGTGACTTGCCAGTAATTGGTTCCACGCCATCCAACGCCGCGCGTATAGATGCTGTGGATGATCGTTCCCGTACGCTGAGCAACCGTGCTGGCTGCACTAACGTCAGGGCTGATCGGACCCAGGCCCCTATGGTGCGGCCAACCATGAAGTCGATCGATGCCATCTGTGATCATGATGATCTCGCGCCGATTCGAGCTTTCGGGCCACCCCTTCATCAGATCGATCACGGACAGGTACGGGCTGCCATACACTCCTGGCGAGCCTAGAGGAATTCGCAGAGCGTTTGCTGCTAGCCGGTGATCGGTTGTGAGATCCTGCGCAACTCGGACGGTGCCATTACGCATGTAGCCCACGCCCACTGATGTCGTCTTCGGCAAAGAATCGATAAACTCGCGCAAATCGACGAACTGGGAACTCACGCTCGTGCGGGCGCCATCGTCGATCAGGATGAACAGATCGAGCGGGTCGCGATCGCCACCGATTGGCGTCCACCCGGTGACCTGCAGGCGATCCTTGCCTTGCCTAACCATAATGTCCTCGCGATTCACTTCGGGCATGCGTTTGTTCTTGCCGATGGTGCGAACCGTGACGGTCATCTGCACCGGGCTAGTTGGGGTTGAACTGCCATCCTGAGCCTGCATGGGAAGCAGGCTAACGACAACGAACAAGAACAGGGACATTCTTTGCATCAAGTTCTTTCGCATCACTTCCTCCTCACGAAACTTGCATTCGGCTATCCGCCGATTTCGCTTGAGGTGCAATCATGCGTCCACGGCTCGCCATTGAAACGGGAGGAGTTAGTACGAGGAAAGATGCTGAACTCTAGGGCAATGCCGACGTGTCAGAAACGTTGGGTCAGAAACTTGGATTGTTGGCAATGAACTGGGCGTGCGCTGGCGTTTTGCCGACGATTCGTGCGCGCTCCACCATTTCCATGCGGACGAATCTTGAATTGGGTTCCTATCGTGACTCGCCAACGACCACCAAGCAATCAACCGCAGCCGGTTGATAAACATCAGGACTACAAGAGACACGAGGGTTTAACCCGCAACCAACTCCGTTAGTCAACATCGAGATCGCCCACATTGACTTGCGGCATGGAAAGCGTGCCGTTGCGCCGCGACTTAAAGCGCAGTTTGTTGATTTGCAGGCTTGCAATCTTCGAGTCCAGAGTCTGACGGGGAATTCCCAGCTTCGCGGCAGCGCCGGAGGGCCCTGAGATGCGCCCTCCGCTTTCTGAGAGCGCGGCTTCGATCATCTCCCGCTCCCGCTCGGCAATCGAACTGACCAGCGGAGCCGTCGTCCGCGGCCGCCGAAGCTCACGTTTCACCCACCCTTCGTCGATCGAGAAGACATCCCCCTCCGCCAAAATGACGGATCTTTCGATCACATTCTGTAATTCACGAATATTGCCTGGCCAATCGTAGGCTTGCAGGATTTCGGTCGTATTCATATTGATGGTGCGAAATGCCTTGCCCACTCGCTTGGCGAAGTGTTCGATCAGATGCTCGACCAGCAGCGGGATATCCTCCAGGCGCTCTCTTAAAGCAGGTACATAGATTGGAAACACATTCAGCCGGTAAAACATGTCGGAACGGAACGTGCGATCGGCAACGGCCGCTTCCAGATCGCGGTTCGTGGCCGCAATGATGCGAACATCCACTGAGATCGGCTGGCTGCTGCCAACGCGTTCGAATTCCCGTTCCTGAATCACGCGGAGGAGCGTGATCTGGGTTTCCATGGGCAACTCACCGATCTCATCGAGAAAAATCGTGCCCCCGTTGGCCGCCTCAAAACGGCCTGCCCGCCGCTGCAAGGCTCCGGTAAAGGCACCTCTTTCGTGACCGAATAACTCGGACGCGATCAAGGAAGGTGGAATGGCCGCGCAGTTCACGCGGATAAACGGGCGTGACGCGCGGTTGGAGGAGCGATGAATGGCACGCGCGATCAGTTCTTTCCCGGTGCCCGTTTCGCCCAGAATCAGGACAGTAGCGTCCGTCGGCGCGACGAGCTTTACCTGTTGCAATAAGGTTTGCAGCAGCGGACTTTCCCCCACGATCTCGTTCGCGCCGTCGGCACGAGATTGTGCCAGTCGTGCGAGATTGAAACTCGCCGTGGTTTCGTCATTCGTCCTAAGCATGTACGCAGAAGCCATAGCTATCTCCATTCACCGTTTCTTGTTAGCGCTGCTTTGTTCCAGCGCCCTACGAATTTCTTTGAGTAATGCGTCGCTCCGAACCGGCTTGTACAGAAAAGCGGCAGCTCCGGCTCGCATCAGTGAGTCTCGAAGCGTGGCATCACCGTGGGCGGTTACAAAAACAATGGGGAGGCGGCTGTTCGTCTTGCTCAACTGCTTCTGTAACTCGATCCCGCTCATGCCCGGCAAGCGCACGTCGAGTACTAGGCAGGCTGTGTCATCGCAATCGTCACAGGCGAGAAATTCCTCAGCAGAGGCGAAGGTTCTTGGAGAAAAGCCGGCCGCCTTCATCACGCTTGCCAGCGCTTCGCGCAGAGGGGCGTCATCGTCGACGATGGCGATGATCCCGGTCTTGGTTAGAATCTCATCCACTTCCGTTCACCCAGTCTGTGGCACGATGGATTGGCCACGAGGATGAGACTACCAACCGGGCAACTTGAAAACTATCCTGCTTTGTCCTGAATAATCTCCTGCTTTAGGAGGAGGTTGATCCTCACTTTCGAATGGAGGATTTGCGCTTTTCAGCCATGCGAACCAGGTGGGCAAGAGAGTCTGCGTGGGTCTTTTCCATTACGTGGGCACGGTGAGTCTTTACGGTAAGTTCGCTCATGCCAAGTTGGTCGGCAATCTGCTTATTGAGGAGCCCCTCCACAACCAGGTCAAGCACTTCCTTTTCGCGAGGCGTGAGGGACTCGAAGCGCGAACGGATTTCGTTTGCTTCCAGGCGTTCTTGACGAAGCGCTCGATCGCTGGCCAGTGCCTTCTGAACTGCATCGAGCAGATCCTGACCGCGGACCGGCTTGGTCAGGAACTCGTGCGCGCCCTCCTTCATTGCCCGCACTGACATCGGGATGTCGCCATGGCCGGTAATGAAAATGATCGGAATTGGAATTCCGTCATCCCTCAACTTCAATTGCAGATCGAGACCGCTAAGGCCTGGCATTCTTACATCCAGAACCAAGCAGGCTGGGGTGTCTGGACGCTTCGCCCCTAAGAAGTCCTGGGCCGAAGCGAATGTCTCCACACGAAGACCTACCGATCTGATCAAGCTCTGGAGTCCGTCGCGGATCATGTGGTCGTCATCGATGACAAAGACGGTTGGCTCTTGCTCTTTCATGCACTCGTCCTGTCCTCACGCGCCAGGGTGAACTGAAATGTTGCTCCGCCCGAGCCGTTGGACTCTGCCCACAATCGCCCGCCATGAGCTTCAATAATCGAGCGGCTGATCGAGAGTCCCATGCCCATTCCTTTGGATCGAGTCGTGAAGAAGGGTTCGAACAACCGGCCCTTCACGTCCTCAGTAAGGCCGATGCCGGAGTCCTGGACCACGACCCGAATGTGCCCGTTGTCTGGAGATTCCGACCGAAGCGTGAGGGTTCTTGGTCGATCCGTCACTGTCGTCATGGCGTCAATTGCATTCATTACCAGGTTCAGAATCACCTGCTGCAGTTGAATGCTATCGCCGAGTACGACGGGTGATTCTGGGGAGAGTTCGAGTTCGATCGCCACGTTGTTCCTCGCCGCTTGCCCCTCCGCGAGAATGGCAGTCTCTTTCATCACCCGGTTAATCAGAACCCTCGACTTTTCGGGCGTCGCCTTAGTAATCAGCGAACGAATGCGAGCGATGACGTCCGACGCCCGAGTGGCGCCCTCGGTAGCTCGCTCGGCGGCGGCGCGCGCCTCCCAAAGATCTGGATGCGGGCGAGAAAGCCATGCGACGCAGGCATCCGCATTGGCCACCACCGCAGCCAGAGGTTGGTTCACTTCATGCGCGATTGACGCAGTAAGTTCCCCGATGGTCGTAATCCGGGCTGCGCGAGCCAACTCTGCCTGCGTAGCCTGGAGCGTCTCCTCCGTACGCTTTTGCTCGTTCATTCGTTCCAAGAGCGCTTCGTTTGCGTTCTTCAACTCAGCGGTTCGCTCGGCGACTCTCAGCTCAAGCTCATCTCTAGCCTGCCGGAGCGCATCTTCAGTGCGCCTACGCCAGGAAATCAGTTGAGCGGCACCCACTTCACAAGCGACGAACGTTAAAAAGTAGGGCAAATCGGTGGGAGATACGGCAAAACTATGGATGGGCGGCGTGAAGTAGTACATCACGGCCAGTGTGCTGCAAACAACTGAAAACCACCCCGGCCCGGTTCGACCAAACCAGGTGCTAAGAATCACTGCAACGGAGAAGAAAAACCAGAAGGGATTCCCAAAGGACTTTCGCAATGCCAGGGAAATCAAGAGCGCAAGCGCCACCAAGACAGTCGCGAGAGCGTAGCGCGCAACCGCATGCAGGCGAGATGGCGCGTCGACGTTTCTCCCCATGAGTTCGTCAGCTTCCCCACACAAGTTTCGCTCTATACTACACTTACGGATATTGGGGCAACACCTGGCATGCATCACAAAACTCAGATTTGCCCGATTCGACGCCCAGCGCTGCCGCTCCACCGGGCGTCGCCAGCCCGGCATTTGTGTCTGTTAAATTGCTGCTGAAGATTGGCCCGTGCATCGACCGGGCTACTGAGAGCACTCATCGGCGCTTTCAACTCCGGTTGCAATGTGTGCAAACAGCAAGGGCTGGGGGTTGAAAAGAACCATTTTACGATTCTGAGCTTGGGCTCGTTCGAGAGAATATTCTTTCCGCTCATCGTTCTGGAAGCTCACTCGGCCGTGCGATGACCACATCAAACGAAGCAGTTCGTGGACTTGTGATTGGACCACAATTTCGAGTGCGTCTCACGGCGTCAAATACTTCAAGTTGGCAGTCGTTCGTCGTGGTTTTACGGTCAGGCTGATAGGACTAACATCTGTCAAGAACAAGACTGTGTTAGCGCAAGCCTTAGAGCTATTTCGTACTCGCGACGATATAGACGTAGCGGAGCACACCGCTCCCCGTGTTTGTGACGTTGTGCTCCGTCTCGGGCGGACAGTACAGGGCATGGTTGGCTTGAACGTCCAGCTTGGAGCCATCCTTGAAAGTCATCACGCCCTGCCCTTCAAGTACAACGAGCAATTCCTCGTGTTGTCCTGTGCTGTGCTTTCCAACGGATTGCTGAGGCGCCAAAACCTCCAGTCCAGACTTCATGGTGACGCTCTCAGGGGGACCGGCCAGCACCTGTAGGTAATCCTTGCCATGGCTGTCGAGCTCGACGACTTTGGCGTGAGGTTTTTCTTGAGACTTCGCCGGAGTCAAGAGAAACGAGCAAGAAACCAATATTGCAATCGCCGTAGATAAAATCTGATTGGGTTTCGCCTCCAAGTTCATCTTACGATCTCCATTTCTGTAATTTCGCTGTCTGTTGTTGTAGATACTGTGCGCTAAATACGGTCACCGCAACGGCCTTGAAAGGACCGCGTTTACACAAAAGGCGGAAGCGCAGGCCATGCCGGTCATGTAGGCAAATTGGATCATGGATCTTCCAATTGAAACCGAGTGGCCGGATGAGCGGCTCAATTCCATGTCCGAGGTAGGCGATCGCGTTGTGTTCCAGTTCCGGAGAATGGCCATGGTTCAGTGGGAGATGCGTCAGGACCCAAACCAGTAAAGAAACTTGCTCCGAGAAGTATACCGACGGCCGGGCGTCCGGAATAAATGCAGCAATGAGCAACGTGCAGATGGGCAACCGGGCCGAACAGGTCATAAAGCAATGGATGCCTTCCGGCCAAACGCAAAGGCGCAGTAGGACGTTGCTTGCGTTCGTAACATTGTCTTTCGAGGTTCGGACTGCTCATGGGCAAGTATTGCTACGACAAGGGCGGAAGAAGGGTCATAGAGGAATTCCCGCACTGGCAGGGCCTTTGGGCATTGGCGATGCTCAGTGCGCTCGCGATAGGCACCCTGCTGCTCTATGTCCTCGGTTACTTGCATCTCGACGGCGACTGAACTCGGTCCTTGGCGAATGAGAATCAACTGGAGGGAAACCCGCGAACATGGCGGCTGGACACAACGACTGTCTATATCATCCTTTTAGGCAGACCCGAGTGAATTCTATGCCAGATGCTGCTCTGATACGGAAGCTCGGAAGGGGAAGTGTTAGACTGCACGCACTTGACGGGGATTCTCGTACGACGATGATCACGATCTCTAAGGAAGATTATCTGAAGGCCATCGCGGAGGCAGAGGTTGAGGGGCAGAGCGTGATACCTGCGACGCTCGCTCATTGGCTCTCCGTGACCAGGCCTGCGGTAACGTTTGCTCTGAAGCGCCTCAAGAAAGATGGGCTTGTCTCCATTAAGAAGGAAGGGCACATTTGCCTAACCTCGCAAGGACGGGAAATCGCCGAACGGACGATAGTTCGCCACCATTTGATCGAGCGAATGTTGTCGGAAATGTTTGGGATGGCCTGGTACGAGATCCACGACGAGGCGGAACGGCTGGAACATGCCGTTTCCCCTGCCTTTGAGAAAAAGTTAGTCGAGAAATTGGGGCACAAAGACACTTGTCCTCACGGAAACGGGTTGGCCCTGAGCAGCCCGGCAGAACGCCGCAAACGGGGGATGCGCCTGCTCAGCGAAGCCGAGGCAGGTGTCCGATATGTGGTAAACAGCGTCTACGAGCGCGACCGGAAGCTTTTGGAATTCTTCGAGAAAGAGGGACTCCGTCCCGGCGTCCGCATTGGGGTCGAGGCCCGAAACTACGACGGCACTGTTTCCTTATCGGTGGACAAGAACCAGATTCGTCTTGGCACATCGGCTGCGGAGCGAATCTGGGTCTCTAAATTATAATATCTACCTATCTATTTACTATAGTAAACATTTTGTGGTGTATCCTGATTTCCAAGGGGAGACGAGCGACGACTTTCGTCGCTCTGCGGATTTGGGGATAGACCATGGGATTGCGTTACGAATGCGCTTCGTGTCACACGGTCCGGCTGACACTGCTATCCATAGTTGTGGTTTCGGTTATGCAGACAGCTGCATGGGCACAGGGCGAAACCACGAGCGCCATCATTGGCCAAGTCCGGGATACAACCAACGCCGTCGTGCCGGGTGCCACGGTGACGATCGCCAACCCCGAGACTGGACTGAGACGTCGGGCCACAACCGATGATGCAGGCCGGTTCAACTTCCCCCAACTAAAGCCGGGTACTTACCAAGTTAGGGTGGTAGCGCCAGGCTTCGAGCCACGGCAAAACAATAATGTCGTTTCGGGCTTAGGCCAAAAGCAAACCGTGGATTTCACCCTTGGTGTGGCCCGATCCCGTGAAACGGTGGAGGTCAGCAGCGAGGCTCCTATCCTCAATCCGGAAAACGCCAACACATCGACCACTTTGAATGCCCCCGCCCTGGAGGATCTGCCGAATCCAGGCGGCGATCTCACTTACCCGTTGCAGTTCGCTCCGGGCGCTCTGATCAACACTGCAGGCAGCGGCAATGATTTTGTTGGCGGTACAAACGGCTACGGCAATGTGGAATTCAACGGCCTGCCTGCTCTCTCGAACGGCTATATCGTTGACGGACTGGAAACGAATGACCCGCTTACCAACCTCAACAGCGGCCTCTCCACCAACCTCGTGTTGGGGCTGAATTCGATTTCCGAGGTCACCGTCAACACTCTTTCCTATTCCGTAGATCAGGGGCGCTATGGAGCTTCGCAGGTCAACTACGTCACCAAGTCCGGCACCAACCAGTTTCACGGCAATCTCTACGAGCTATGGAATGGAGCGGTTCTGAATGCCGCAGACTACTTTACGAATGCGACCCCCGGCAACCGGAAACCGGGAGCCACCGTGAACCACTTTGGAGGCAGCTTAGGCGGCCCGATTCTGCACGACAAGCTGTTCTTCTTCTTTGACAGCGAATGGGTTCGGATTGCGTTGCCCATTGTGACTGCTACTACGGTACCCACTTCCGCCTTTCAGCAATACGTCTTGCAACAGCTTCCGCTAGGCGGCACGGATTCGGTTACCGGATCAATCTATCCGGCGGCTCCAGAATCGGTCCCGTTCTATCAAAAAATGTTCTCGCTCTACGGAAACACAAGTGGATCGCCGCTTGCAGTGCTGGGTTGCCCGTTCGACGTTGGCGGAAGCGCCCCCGCAAATGCCAATGACGGTAACGGTTGCGCCAACCGGCAAAGTGTTTCGCATTCCAGCGATGACCGCGAACAAGTACAGACTGCACGGATCGACTACAACGTCAATGAGAAAAACACGGCATGGTTTCGCTTTCAAGCCGATACCGGACTGCAAGCGGCCTACACCGACCCGATCAATCTGCTGTTCAACTCGACATCCCCTCAGCCTCTGTATTCGTTCGCGGCAGGATATACGCATGTTTTTTCTCAACATTTGGTGAACTATTTCAATCCCGGATTCTCGTGGTACGAAAGCCTGTTTGGGCCAGCCGACCTTCAGAGGACGCTTTCCGCATTCCCCATCGTGCTGCAAGGCGGCGGGGCCAACGCCCCTTTTACGACGATGGGAGGACTGGACAATACATGGGTTCAGGGAAGGCGTGCTTCCCGCTTCTTCATCAACGACAACCTTGCGTGGAGTCATGGTGCGCACGAGTTTCGGTTCGGAACGAACACACGAATCTTCCGGCTCAATGACTACGACTTCGGCGAGGGCTCGGTTCCAACCGTTACCTACACTACGCTGCCGCAGTATATTTACGGAGTCGCGTCGACCGCGACCAAGACTTTCCCCACATCCGCCAACGAGCCCTTCAACTTCCTCAACCTAGACCTCTACGCGCAAGATACGTGGAAGGTGACGCGCACTCTGACCTGGACCTTCGGCTTGCGCGATACCTTCAATTCCAATCCACTGAACCCGCACCAGCAAATCGCCCGGCTGCGCGGATCGTTCGCATCGATCCCGCACGACGTGAATCAGCCGTTGAATGCAGCGATTCAGACCGGCCTCGGCAATGTTTTCGCCTCCACGCCGCTGGCAATTCTGCAACCGCGCATCGCGATCGCCTGGCAGCTTGAACCAAAGACTGTGCTGCGCTCAGGCTTCGGCATCTTCAGCGACATTCTGCCGGGCAGCGTCGCGGACTTGGTCGGCGTCAATCCGCCGTATGTCCAGACATTCCAGGGAGGTCTTCTCGGCACAGTCGGCGGCATGGCCATTCCGCCCGGTGTTCCCAACAGCGCCGTGGATGCCACCGTCGCGGCCAATCAAAGGTTTGCTGCCGGATTTCCGACCGGCCAGCTCTCCTGCGCCTCACCGCTGGCAAACGTCGCGACCTGTCTTCCGCCCGTTGCGATGACCGCCGTCCCGGATGGAAAACTCCACGCACCCTACTTCATGGAATGGAGCCTGGGATTCGAACATCAATTCGGAACCACTGCCAGCGCGCAGGCGCAGTACGTTGGCACGCGCGCCGTGAACCAGCCCTACCTGACGCAAGAGAACGGATACCAGACCGTGTGTCAGGGATGTTTTGGGCCGTTCCCCTATTTGCAGCCGACGGATGCGAGATTCGCCGCACTGACCCAACTGTCAACCGGCGAGAACAGTCATTACAACGGCCTTCAACTAACAGCCATGAAGCGCGCCAGTCACGGCCTGCAAGGTCAGATCAACTACACCTGGAGTCGTTGCCTCGACACTGTTTCGAATGGCGGATTCCTGCAATTCTCAGCGGGAGGAATACTTTCGCCACTGCCGGGAGAACTGGCCCGCGACCATGGGCCCTGCGATTACGACATTCGTCATAACCTTAACGCGCAGTATGTGTATCAGCTGCCCATGAAGATGCGCAACCACGCACTGGGATCCGCGCTAAACGGCTGGCAGGCCTCAGGCACGGTGTTTTGGCACAGCGGGATTCCGTTCTCGGTTCTAAGCACACCGTATTCAGCGAACGGAAATGGAATTGTGCAAGGCAGTGGTCCGCAGTTTGCGAGCGTCATTCGCGGCGTGCCGCTCTATCAGCCTCATGCGATCCCGGGGGTCACCCAACCGGGGACCCGTCAGTGGCTCAACCCCGATGCATTCGTGTCGGCTGTCGATCCCAGTACCGGGGAGTGCAATGGCGGAGACAGCGCTCAGAATTGCCAATTTGGAAGCCTCGGCCGCAACGCTTTGCGCGGCCCCGATTTCGTTTGGAACGACTTCTATCTGACGAAGTGGTTCCCTTTGACCGAACACTTGAAGATGCGTTTCGATGCCCAGTTCTTCAACCTCTTCAACCATCCAAACTTCGGGCTGCCGAGCATGGTAATGGCAGGTATTCCGGGCAAACCGTCGACGCAGACTGGATTTGGCGCACTCACGTATACAACCTCTCCGCCGACCGGTCTACTCGGGGTGGGGTTGGGCGGTGATAGCAGCCCACGCATGATCGCGTTCCAAGTGCGCCTAGAGTTTTGAATGTAGGAATGTCTTCTCTTTAATCCAAGAGCGACGTGCGGTTCCTTCCGGCGTACATGCGCTTCCACAAGATTCGATATTCAGCAATTCCCAAAGCATCGCCTTGTCGAAAAGACGATACATCAGGGATCGAATATGTCCCTGTGTACTTAGGCGAGAGGAAGAGCTTGCGAAGCCATTCCTGCACCAAAGCGGGCCCAACGTTTTCGAGATGGTTGTCGCCCCACTTGGGTCGGATATGTTGGCAATCATACTTCGGTAGGAGGCTAGAGTATTGTGAGTGATTTGTTCGGCATCCTCTGCCTGTTTCTGATGGAGCAGGAAACGGTCGAGGATGCCGCAGAAGAGAACCTGTTCTCGGCGCAACATGCCATCATTGATCATCAGCCGCACGCCTTCTTCTGCCTTCAAGGCGTGGGCCTCCGTCTTGTACTTTTCGACGGTTCCGACGGTGAAACCCTTCTGGTCCTGTGACCGTCTGAAGTCGGTTCCCACCAGCGATAGAGCCATAGGTCCGGACCTCGCGAGTAAATGGAGGTAGCGGACGCTTGGTTGTCATTTCTTCTCCCTTTCGAACGAGGTGGTTTAACGAACGGCTGAAGCTGTAGTTTGCCGCAAGACAACCTGCGACGCGTCGTTTATATCGGTCACAACGAGGAATCTCCGGGACTGGTCGACAGAGCCGGCATGGTCGCTGCCAGCAAGTGTTTTTAAGGGACCAATGGCTTGAACGATTCCCGCTCCATCGGGATTGGTTTTCAAGACGGCGAGAGCTTCCAATTTTCCGAAGGGCGCATGGTTTGTCTCCGCGAGGTAGACCTGATATTGCGATTTGGGAGCGAGACCTTCCGCTGCAATTTGTACGAGATCCAGAAGGCCGAGCGAGTTCACTGCCACCGACGCTTGTGCATTGGGTAGTGCGGTTCCGCCTGCTTCCAAGTGCAGGCGCGCTGTCGTTCCGGCCGCTCCAAGGGGGACGAGGTTGTCCGTGCCAGCGCCATTTGGAACGGCGCCCGGAACGTACACCAAGGCCTGCGTTGTCTGCCCGATCGGGATTTCGGCGATGACCTTGTTCGCGAGCGTGTCAATCGCCATGGCGTGTTCTCCGTTTTCGAGCGCGACGTAGACTCTGGAACCATCGCCCGACGGCCAAATACCGTGGGGAAGATTTCCTACTGGGATCGTGGCGACCAGTTCAGGCGTGGCACCTCTCCGAAACACCTTGACTTGGTTCGCTCCGCCGATGGTGACATAGGCGAATTTGCCGTTTCGGTTATTCACGAAGTTCACGTGGTTCGTGATCGGCCCGGTTTCCAACACAGCCTTTTGGTCAAACGGCGGCTTGGCGCTGAACACCTGCACTTTGCCGACGTCTTTTAATGTGATCCAGACCTCGTCATTCTCAGGGCTCACGGAAATGTTCGGGCAAAATGGACTTACCTGCGGAAGGCGCTTGATCACCTGATGCGAAGCCACATCGATTACGGCAAGCTCTGGAGTGAAGCTCGAACAGACGAAAGCGTATTCGCCATCCGGGCCGAACATAGTCATGCCTGGACCGTTGGCCAGTTCGATACGGCGGATTTCTTTCAACTGTGCCGGGTCAATCACGGAGACGTAGTTTTCGCCTCGCACCGTAACCCACAGTTCACGGCCGTCGGGCGTAAAAAATGGTTCGTGGGGCGAACGTCCTACGTAGATCTTGCCTTTGATCGCATTGGTCGCGGTGTCAATCAGCGTGACTGAATTCGACCCTACTGATACGACAGCCAGCGTTTTCGAGTCAGGCGAGTATCCGAGTCCATGCACCAGCAACTCGCCTCTATAGAGAGGACTCAAAGCGCCAGGCACCGGATCTCCGAGCTTGATTACACCGAGCAGCCGATTACTAGACGGATCAAGCACTGATACGGTATTCGAAGTCTGATCTGCCGCGTAAACCCGATCGTGCGCCGAAACGGGGATGTCGGCTCGTCCCCAAGGTGCTTGTTGTGCAAATCCAAGCGATACGAAACACAAAATCGACAACCAGCGAATGATTCTCACGTTTAATCTCCCTACTGTCGACTAGAACCGCCCCTGCCTTACTTCTGCGAACTCGACTCGTGGCGCTTGAGCCAAAGCTGCATTAGTTCGATCTCCGATTGCTGATCAGTCACGATCTCCTGTGCCAGCCTGCGCATTTGGGGATCTTTGCCATACTTTAACTCGGCCTTCGCCATATCCAGTGCTGCCTGATGGTGAGGAAGCATCAACCTGACAAAATCGGCGTCATCGTCTCCAGATGGCTTGATGGATGCCATTTCGGCGTGCATCTTTTCCATCGCTTGTTCCATCTCCAGTCCAGCCGTTCCGGCGTGGTGCTGGCTCTGAGAGGAAGGAAAACCCTGCCGCGCCGGCGCCGCGATTGAACAAACCAGAAGCAAAACCAAGAGGCCATGCGAAGTTTTTCCCATTTCTCACCCCCACCTCGTTATCAAACTCTATCGAATGAGCTCGTCTCAGGACGACCGACGGGAAATCAAATCGGGTTTGGCCCGCCACACATCTCCCTTGTCACAGACGGGGCTTTCGATGAGAATTTGGCGGCGATCAGTTTATCGGTCGCCAGGTAACGGTCATTCGCTTCCCTCGCAAAACGCAAATTTCTATGTGAAGCTTTCGCGGACGGTCTCTGAGCCACACTCGCTGGTCGCCTGAAAAGCGATCATTTTACTATTGTATTCTGCGCAGAACGAAGAGAGTTGTGATCGATGTTTGCACAATCGAAATTGTATGAGGTGACTGGACAGCATTTGATTCATAATCCGATCTTTTGTAATTCTCGCAAGTCGGGGGTAGTATGCTTCAGCAGCGCTTTCGTTTCGGACTGAATCGCAAAATGTCGGTTGGTAGGAACTTTCGTTTTATTCACTGTGGGAGAGGTAGAGGGACCAAAATGTTATGAAACGTGACCGGCCTTCACGGCCTGGAGTCGGGCAGAATCGGCAAACCGAGCCCGAAGGCGCTTCGCAGGAAAAACAACGGGTGCGCCTTACTGCGATCCTTACTGGTCTTCAGCAAACGGGACGGGTTTCGGTGGAAACACTTAGCGCACAGCTGGGCGTTTCGGTAGTGACTGTGCGCCGGGACCTGGATGTTCTCGACGAAAAGGGATTGCTGCGGCGCACTCACGGTGGCGCGGTATCGATTGAACCGCTGTTTTACGAACAATTCCGGCGCGACCAATCATTTCTGGCGCAGGAAAAACATGCCGCCGACGAAAAGCGCCGAATCGGGCGAGCGGCCGCGGCGCTCATCGTCGCGGGAGAAACGATTGCACTGACGCCTGGAACCACGACCACAGAAGTGATTCGGGGACTGCCGATCAATTCCAACATCACGGTCGTCACCAACACAGTCAACGTGGCGATGGAGCTTTCTCAACGTAAAGATGTCTACGTTTTCGTAACCGGCGGACACCTTCACGGAGAATGGTTTTCGCTGGTCGGCACGGCCGCGTTGCGATCGCTCGACAACATGCTGATCAACACAATGTTCATCGGTGCCGACGGCATGGACGCGAGTTGGGGGGCAAGTTGTTTCAACGCGGATGAAGCAGAACTCAATTCGACGATGATGAGGCTGGCGCGCCGGCGCGTCGCGGTGGTGGATAGCGGCAAACTGGGACTGGTCGCCAACTGGCGTATCTGCAAACCAGACGAATTGCATGTGCTGGTAACCGACACTGGGGCGACGGACGAAAAAATTGCGCCGTACGAAAAACTCGGCATCAAAGTCATGCGAGTGTGAGCGATCAGCTCTGAGCTCATCAGATTGTCTCGCAGTGAACACCATCTTTCGTGATTGTGTACAAAACTCCCTGGTAGGACGCTCCCTCGAGTCGTGCGCTGGAGTCGAAACCAGTGAAGCGGGAGTTTACTCGGATCCCTCCGAGAGGCTGAGTTCCGCGCCGAAGATAGAATCGATCACTACTTCCGCAAACGCGCCTCCGGCGATGCGACAGCAATCTTCGATGAAGGGCGTATCTTCCGAGGGTTGAAAGCTCCGCCATGGACTGGCGGAATAGACATCCTCGACGAAATGCGCTTGGCTAACCGGCTCGCTCAGATTTTTTGACGGTGATCGATTGCACGACCGCGCGGCAGCTTGGGGAAGAACATGCGTGTGGGAAATTGCAGGTCCTCGGCCCTTTGAGTACGAACAAGACAATGCGGCAAACACTGGCACTAAAGGTTGCCGTCGGGTGAACCCGTGATCGCGAGGGTCCGCCGAAGCTCGACGCGATAATGGCCTATTATCGCAAGTTTATACCGTCATTATGCGCTATTTCATAGACCAGTTTTGTTCTTTTCGCTACTATTCGATCATTCGTATCGACGTAAAATACGAGGGCTCATGGGCATAAACGGACATCTTGTGAAGAGCACCTTCGTGAGTGCTCTAGGCGGCCTATTGTTTGGGTTCGACACCGCCGTCATCGCGGGCACCACACACCAATTGACGGACGTCTATAAACTGACTCCTTATTTATTGGGGATCACCGTCTCCAGCGCTTTGTGGGGCACGGTGGTCGGTGCGATAACGGCCGGACATCCCGGAGAGCGGTGGGGCCGACGCGACAGTCTGCGAATTATGGCCGTCTTCTATTTCTTGTCAGCGCTCGGCTGTGCGTTGTCGTGGAATTGGGGATCGCTGATTGCCTTCCGCATCATCGGAGGGCTAGGGATTGGCGGGTCGTCGGTGCTCGCTCCGATGTACATTGCCGAGTTGTCGCCGGCGAAATGGCGCGGACGTTCTGGTTGGCTGCTTCCAGGTAAGTATTGTTCTCGGCATTCTGCTCGCCTACTTATCGAACTTTCTGATCGTGCGAATGAATCTCGGGATGATGGAATGGCGTTGGATGTTGGGAGTTGCTGCTGTGCCAGCTCTGTTCTTTCTTCTGATGTTGTTCTTCATTCCGAGGAGCCCGCGGTGGTTGAGCCTGAAGAATAGGACGCAGGAAGCGCTTGACGTTCTGAAACTCACGGGCAACACAAATCCCGAGCAGGAACTGAACTCGATTGTGGTCTCGATCCATATGGAGCGCAGTTCTGTGAGCGAGTCGATTCTGCAGCGGAAATATGCGCTACCGCTGCTGATCGGCGTGACTGCAGGAGCCTTTAATCAGCTGACCGGGATCAACGCCTGCTTGTACTACCTAAATGACATTTTTGCGGCAGCCGGAGCGAGCAAGTATTCGGCGGGCATGCAATCAGTGACCATCGGATTCACGAATCTGATTTTCACGCTGATCGCGATGACCATGATCGACAACTTTGGCCGTAAGAAGCTTTTGCTTACGGGAACCGCCGGGGTCTGCCTCTTTCTCACTGCAATCGGAGAAATGTTTCGGACCGGAGCGCATCAGTCATGGCTGGTCTGGATGGTCATGGCGTTCATGGGCTTCTTCGCCATCTCGCAAGGCGCAGTGATCTGGGTCTACATGAGCGAAGTTTTTCCCACGCGCGTTCGCGCCCAGGGGCAGGCGATTGGGACATCAACACTCTGGATCATGAATGCGTTGATATCCGCTATATTTCCGGTGCTCGCAAAGAAGTCAAGCGCAACGCCGTTCTTCTTCTTTGCGGCGATGATGCTGATTGACTTCATTCTCGTCGCGGCAATCTACCCGGAAACCAAAGGAGTGTCGCTGGAGCAACTGGAGCAGACGCTCGGCGTGTCTAACTGATGTGGCGAACTGGTAAAGCGCGAACGCACTCGAATCAGAGTTACATTTCGAAATCAGGCCATGCCGATGCGGCTCGCTCGGGTTCAGAGACCCATTGAACGCTGTCTGAATTTTTAGCGAACTGCTCGTAGATCGCGGTCGAAGGATCTAATCCGAGTTCGGGATACTCGCGCGGGTGTCGCAGCGAGAGATCGTTGGACTGATCTAACCGATAAGAAGGATTTCGCTCCCAGCGAATCTCTTGCTTGCCGTCCTTCTCCTCACCATTAAGGATCGGGAACCAAGCCAGACCATGGTGCGAACGGATCGCATCGTAGACAAATCCATACTGACGATCGCACCACGCGCCAAACATCATTCGGGTCTGAGGATCGGCATTGATGACAGCATGCGCCCAGCCAGGAGGAACGACGACTTTGTCGCCGGGTCCAGCCACTATGGCAAAACAGCGGCCAGGATCATCGCCGGCGCGCTCTTGTGCGTAGATGATCGCGCGCCCCTCCCATATTTCAAATAATTCAGGAGTGGACCATCCACAATGAGGTGCGACGGCATGAATATGTCCTTGGCTGCGAACTGGCTCTTCTCCCAGTTGGCCTGCCGCGTACACGACAACGCCAAACAGAAGCATCCGCCGCGCGAGTTCGTCGCGGTGTTCATGACGGCCAACGTCCATCACGATGGAGTACACCGGGTCGGGACCGTCGCACATTGGATCTCTTAGACTGGGACGAATCTGATCGAGAACGTCGTAACTCCGGCTGCGGTCCGAACACGCCATCTTCGTAGCTAAATGAGAGATCGTCGAGGCTCCGCACACCGAGCTTTGGATCGAACTTCATGGAAGATTGCTCACGACCAGGATTTACGCCTTCACGAGAATTGGGACCCCGCGTTCTTCGGCTCGTCCTTCAACAATGCGGGCCGCGAATCCCCGTCCTTCGGCAACTTCATAATCATGGCCCGCATCGCTGGGCCAGCAGGCGGTGACACGGATTGGGACGTCTCCAGTATTCACGATGCGATGAGCGACCTCGCCAGCGATGTAGTGCAGACTGCCGGGTTTCATATCTTCAGCCCAGGTATGCCCCGTGCGATCCATAAGGAGAAGTTTGCCGCTCCCAGAAACGGTGCCATAGAATTCGGCGCGATTGCGGATCACGTGCCAGTGTCCGCGCGTCATGAAATACTCATCGCCGACGCGGCCGGGTTGGATTTCGGAAAGTCCCCAGAACAAGCCGCCCTCCGTACCCGGCGGGACCGGTTCCCACCACCAAACTCGGTACACTATTGTTTCGGGATCGAGCTTCTGCCAGGCTCGCTCGTCGCGAAAGATTCCTGTAAGTTGACCGAGTTTCTTTTCCGACCGCTGGAGACCGGGGGCCTGCAACGCGCCGTCGGACCAGTTCACGAAGGCAGGTCGGGAGTTCATGATGGCAATAGGCTAAATGGCGCAGTCTCTCGAAAGCAAACAGAAAGAACAAAATTTTGATCATTATCCCCTCAAAGCGAATAATATTGCCGGTGCTCAGCACATTGATATGACAAGACCGGCCATCGGAATCGATCTAGGAGGCAGCCATGCCACCATCGCGGTCATAAAAGAAGACCAGATTCTTGGTTCTCGCCACGTCTCCCTCGACTCGGCGCAGCCGCTTCGGCCAGCGCTCAATGTGTTCGCGGAGGCGATCGGCAACCTGCTGGCGGAATTTCACATTGACGCCGCCGACTGCGAAGGGCTGGCGGTTGGATTCTGTGGGCTCGCCGATGCGCGGATTGGCCGCGTTGTCTCGACTAACCAGAAATACGAAGACGCACCATCGATTGATTTCAATGCATGGTGCAAGCAGGAATTCGGTCTCCGGTTTGCCATCGAGAATGATGCCCGCATGGCATTACTCGGCGAACGTCACGCCGGGGCAGCACGAGGTTGCGACGATGTCGTGATGATCACGCTGGGCACGGGGATCGGCGGTGCGGCGATGATCTCGGGTAAATTGCTGCGCGGCAAGCACGCGCAAGCCGGATGCCTGGGCGGTCACTTGCCGGCAAAAGTTGGTGGCCGTGCCTGCACCTGCGGCGCGATCGGATGCCTTGAAGCCGAAGCCTCCGGTTGGTCATTGCCCTTCCTCGCGCACGAATGGCCGGGATTCTCGGCGAGCAAGTTGGCCGGTCACGGCAATATAAACTTCAAGTTGCTTTTCGAAGCGGCTGAGGAGGGAGACCGCGTCGGTATCGAGGTTCTTGACTACTGTCTAAAGGTTTGGGCGACCGGAACGGTGGGATTGATTCACGCTTATGATCCGGAGAGAATCGTGATTGGGGGAGGCGTGATGCGCAGCGCCGCCGTCATCCTTCCTTATATTCAAACATATGTGAAGCAGCACGCCTGGACGCCGTGGGGCAAGGTCGAGATCGTCGCGGCACAACTCGGAAATGACGCTGGCCTGTTTGGCGCAATCCCATTGCTTACCGGAAACGTATAGACCCGCACGATGAAACAATTCCCCAACGCCCAACTCTCGCGTCCGATCCCAGGGAATGAGAGTCTGCGCTTCATGAACTTTCGTGGTGAGGCTTTGGGATCTCGCGGCGACGTCTTGATATTCAGCCCGCCGCAAATGGAATCGCTCCGGCGCGTGCCGCTGCTGCTGCTCTTACACGGCGTTTACGGATGCCAGTGGAACTGGTGGTTGAACGGCGAGATCAACACCACTGCGATGGAGATGCTTCAAGACGGAACGACGGTTCCCATGATGATCGCTATGCCGTCCGATGGACTCTGGGGCGACGGCAGCGGATATGTTCCCCATGCGCACGCCGACTACGAAAAATGGATTGTCGATGACATCCCGCGCTGCCTGCGTGAATTGTTTCCTCAATTACATCCGGAAAGGTTTCTTCTCGCGGGGCTTTCCATGGGCGGATATGGAGCTTTGCGGTTAGGCATGAAATATGCGTCGCGGGTTCAGGGGATCTCTGCGCATTCCGCGATCACGAAGGTCTCCCAGCTGTCGCAATTCATTCCGTTCCCCGCCGAGGAGTTTCAGTTTGCGGGAGATGTCGACACCGACTTGCGGCACTGGGCAAAGGAGAATCATGACACGCTTCCGCCGATCCGCTTCGATTGCGGAACCGAGGATTCGCTCATCGAGCCGAACCGCGCGCTGCACAGGGCACTCACCGAATTGCGCGTGCGTCATGTCTATGAAGAATTTCCGGGCGGCCATGACTGGCAGTATTGGACACAACAGGTCCGGCGCACTCTCGCCTTCTGCAAAAGTGTTCTAGCAAAGTAATTATTTCTTCGCCACTTCCTTCGACACGTTCGGCATCGGCATGCGAACCACCTGCGGGAAGTAAATGTTCGGCTCGGCCAAGAGTTTTCTTGGCTTCATCGTGTTGCACACATAAGTAAACAACAATTCGCCCGGCTGCTCGAACTCAGGATGCTCCTTGCCCGCGTAACAGAAAGTGTCGGAATCGTATTTCGGATCGCTTTTCTGCAGGATCGGGATGCGATAGATCACTTCGCCATCGGTCCACGGGCCAATCAAACTCGGCGAAGTCCGAAGGATCACTTTGTCGGAAAAGATCTGAGGATCGACCATCACGGCGATCCACTTCTTCAGCTCCGGGTGATAGCGAACCGACATTTCCGAGGCGCCGGTCTTCATGATGATTTTTGCCTTGGCCGGCTCAATGCCGTCGTGCCACTTGTCGTCGCTGCCGAGGTACTGCAGGTTCTTCTTGGGGTCGCCTAGACCGCGCAACGGAATTCGAGTGAGGATTTGCGGCCTGGTTCCGAGTTCGTACAGCGTGTAGATATAAAGATGGTCATCCTCGATCAAAGTGGATGCCGAAGGATTTGCGTGCACGGCCTCCGCCACGAGCGGGAAATACACAACCTTCCAGTTCTGTGGATCGCTCTCTAACCCCGTTACGTGTGCGAGATCAGTTCCGCAGATCTCGAAGCCGAGCGCAAACGCATTTGAGTGCGGTACGTTACGCACGCAGACCAGCGTGATCCAGAGTTCGTCGCCATGTTCAACGTTATGTTCGACTCCATCGAGCGCCCAATAATAGGTAGCGTTGTTCTGCTCTGGTTTGAAAAAACTATCGGGATTACCTTTCGCGTCTTTCTTGATCGTGTAGTCGATCTTCCACTTCCCGTCCTTACACGTAGAAATACCGATCGTGTTATGCACCATGCGAGGCTCTTCGCCCGTGACCAGGCGTTGATCGCCATAGAGGGTATCGCCGAAGATCCAAACCACTCGGCCATCTTGTAGCGGAATTGAATAGGCAGCGTCAGCTCCTTGCCACTCCTGTTGAAAAGGGAATGAGGGGACGCAATTAAAGTGCGTGTTTTCTGCGAGCATGGCACCCGCGGAAAGAAGGACAACGAAGAATGAAGTGCAATGCAACAATCGTCTCATAAGGGGCTCCCAGAATCTTAGCTGGACCATTGAAGGTCGTTTATTGAACCCGCCCACCGATCACCGTTACTAATCACCACTTGGGCCGACGAGAATCGGTGCGGCTGCGTTTGTTCTTGCCCAATCCGCCTTTGCACAACGAGGCGGCATGATCGCGAAGCAAAGTCTCGGCGTAATGCAGATCATCCAGCACTGCTTTGCGGGCGAGCGCTGGCTTGTGCTCGCGAATATGAGCGAAGACGCGTTCGTGCCGCTGCCAATGTCGATCCCAGTCATCGATAAATGGCAACACTGCCTTTCGAGCTTCCGAAGTTGCGTGATACAACATGCGCATGGTCATTTGTACGGCTGCGTTGCCCGACGCTTGAGCGAATGCATCGTGAAACTGAATATCAAACGCATGGAACGCCTCGGGATTGCCGCGGCCTTGGGCCAATCCGTCCAGTGCGGCTTTCAGGCATTCAATGTCGGCTCGGGTCGCGCGCTTGGCAGCTAGGGCGGCTGCATGGGGTTCGATAATTTTCCGCAGTTCGTAGATTTCGAAGTGCTTCACCTCATCGAGCAGAATCATCCACTGGAAGTGCTGGTTGAGCACTCGGCTCAAAGAAGACTGAATGTAAGTTCCATCTCCTGCTCTTGATTTGATAAGGCCGAGATACATCAATCCTTTCAGTGCTTCCCGCAGCGAGCCGCGGCTGACACCGAGCATTTGAGCGAGGTCGGGCTCCGAGGGCAATCGATCTCCAGCCTTCAGGTCGCCTCTGCGCACGAGTTGCTCAATCTTGTGCGCGACCATGCTCATTACAGTCTCACGATGAATCGGCTCAAGCTGATCAGCAGAGATTGCGATATCGCGGTACGACGCCATTTGCTTCCGTCCCGATTTGTTCAGCAGGCTTGCCGCCACTAGGCCATTGAGAGGCATTTCAAATCACCGCTTCCTGGAATGCTTGACCCGGAATCAAAATCACTATATATGTTCAAATGTCAGACAAACAAGAAGCCGCGGGTTTATCACCACCTGACCGACGACATCATTGCAGGTGGCAAGATGCGGTACGTGAACGGCGGGATGAGGGTACCCACTGGTCCTGGCCTCGGCGTAGAACTCGATCGCGACAAACTGGCGCGCTATCACGCGCTCTCGAAACAACATGAGATGGGAGCATGGACCGACGATCCACGCCGACCGGGCGCTGTGATCACACAACCGAAATGGCAATCACAAAAACAATTTGCAACGTGAGTGTGGCCGCTCTCCTGTTGGCGGTGACGCTTACCGTCGCCGCGCACGCTACCGAGAAAACACTTTGGAAGATAGGAATCTTCGACGGATCGTCGGGCGAATTTAAGAGTCATCAAGACATCAACTATGCCGATCCCAAAAGCGACCCAGTGTTTGTCATTGGCGAAAGTAGCGATAAGGATTGGTATCGCTTTCAGCCAGGGCCAGCCAACGGGATGACCGGTGGCCGTGAGCATCCGTTCACGTTGAAATTTGTGCTGAATGAGGCTCCTGTCGGCGTTTACCGACTGAGGCTCGCCATCCTTTATGAGACTCCTCGTCTGTCATTTTTAAAATTGGATGTTAACGGGCATTCCGGATATTTCTACTTCCATCCCAAACTCGATTTCCGAGCCGGCGATTGGGAAGGAACATTTGTTCCCCAGACATCTATCGACGAAAAAACAATTTCGATTCCCGCAGTCTGGCTTCGAAAAGGGGAGAACGCATTTGTTCTCACCGCCATGGATGATCCGGTCGCGGCACAAAATTCCCTCGGCGCAATCGCGCCCGGGCACACTGGTCTGATTTACGACGCGCTCGAATTGGATCAGGATAGTACTGAGCGATACAACCCGAATGCCTTCACCGCTGAGATTGAGCCCACTATTTTTTATCGTGAAACCAAGTTCGGAATTGTCGAACTAGTGGATGTTTTCATCGGAGCATCTAGATTTCCTGCTGGCGACTCGGTGGAACTTAAGATTGACGGACAATCCTTCAGCAAACCATTCTCAACGAATAACTCGACCGCTAAGTCGACGAATAACGAATTCGGTGAGGCGCGTCTTGCGTTTGAAGTGCCGGAGTGGACTGGCGCCGCCGAAGCCGCGGTGAGCATCGGGAAGCTTTCCGCGTCCGCGACGGTCGAGCCGGCGAAAAAGTGGAACATTGCGCTCATACCGCACGAGCATCTCGATGTTGGCTTCACGGACTACCCTGCGAAAGTCGCGGAGCTTCATTCCCAATCCATCGACCAGGCAATGGACCTGATCAGGAAGACGCCGGACTTCCGTTGGACGCTGGATGGGAGTTGGGTCGCCAATCAATATCTGAACGGACGCAGTGCGGAAGCGCGTGAAGAATTCTTCGAGCATGTTCGCGCCGGAACTATCGTCATCCCCCCAGAGTTTGCCAATCAACACACCGGGAATGCATCCTGGGAGGCCCTCGCGCGTTCTTTTTATGATCATCACAACCTCGCGCGCGAACACAAATTGCCAATCGCCGATGCCGCGCAAATTGTGGATGTCCCGGCTTACACGTGGGGCTATGCTTCGGTCCTGCATGATGCAGGCATCAAATATTTCGTAGCGGCCAGCAACAGTTGGCGTGCTCCCGTGATGTTGCTTGGACGGTGGAACGAGAAGTCCCCTTTCTATTGGGAAGGCCCGGATGGGGGCCGCGTGCTCATGTGGTACTCGCGTGCCTATCTCCAAGCCCACACGCTGTTTGGCGGTCCATGGCGAATGGAGTCGATTCGCGATTCCCTGCCAGTCTTTCTGCAGGCTTACACGCGTCCGGATTACACGGCCAGTACAGCGATCATCTTCGGCACACAGCTTGAGAACACGCCGCTCGCCAAGGAGCAGACTGCAATCGTCGCGAGTGTCGGCCGTGAATATGCGTGGCCCAAGTTTGAGTTTTCTACCGTGCACTCCGCGATGCAACGGATCGAGCATGAGTGGAAGGGTGACATTCCCGTCGTTCGGGGCGACTTCGGTCCTTATTGGGAGGACGGATACGGCTCCGATGCCGCGCACACTGCCATTCACCGAGAGAACCAACATCGGATCGCAACGGCCGAGATCATGGGTACTGCCGTCTCCTCGATCGACACCCGTGTGCGACCCGACAAGGCGATGCTCGACGATGCCTGGCATAACGAACTTCTCTATGACGAACATACGTGGACCTACGTGAGCGCAACTACGCAACCGGAGCACCACCAGACCGAGGATCAAATCGCACTCAAAGGATATCGAGTAACGCGAGCGCGCAATGACATCAACGAGTCGATTCAACGCGGATGGGCCCAGCTCGAAGCTCTGGTGCGGACGACAAGCAATTCCGTTGCGGTTTTCAACTCGTTGAACTGGGCACGTACTGGCATCGTGGAGACCGATTTGCCCGAAGGCGCTACGTTAGTCGACTCGTCGACCGGCGCTGACATTCCCGTTGAAATACTCTACAAAGGGCAAGGAATCTCACTTCCAGGATTCGGTCCAGGCAGTGTACGTGTGCGCTTCCTCGCAGCGGCCGTGCCCGCGGTGGGATACAAGCTATTTACCATTAAACCGGTTGTAAAAGCTCAAGCTGCGGCGGCGGACACTCGGGGGACCATCGAGGGCAATATCCTCGAGAACGAGTTCTATCGAATCAGGCTGGATCCGTCCTCCGGAGCGATAGCCAGTGTGTTCGATAAACAGCTAGCGCGAGAACTCGTCGATTCGTCGAGCCCATACAAATTCGGCCAGTATCTCTATGTAACCGGGGGTGACAACTATCCAGCGAACTCGCTCTATCGTTTCGGAGCCGGGCTGAAACCTCCGACGTTCTCTGTTCATGGAGCGACTTCCTCAACGCTCACATCTGCGAAAAACACTCCGATTGGGATTGTCGCAACTCTTAATTCATCAGCGCCGAATACCCCAATGATTCAGACCGAGATCCTGTTACCGGACTCCACTAAAGAAATCGTGATTACTTATCACTTACACAAAGACCGCGTGCTCACAAAGGAGTCTGCCTATGTGGCGTTTCCTTTTGCGGTTACTACACCGGTGTTTACGTACGGTTCACAGGCGGCATGGGTCAATCCAGAGAAAGATGAGCTTGCAGGGGGAAGTCGCGAATGGTATATGCCCACTACCTTTGCTTCTGTCTACAATCCGCAAATAGCAGCGACCGTTGTTCCTATCGACGCTCCTCTGGTTGCTTTTGGGGACATCGTTCGAGGCGAATGGCCAACGGAGTTTAAACCTAAGACTAGCGCGATCTTCTCCTGGCTCATGAACAACTATTGGGGTACAAACTTCCCGGCCTGGCAAGGTGGCGATTTCACTTTTCGGTACGCCATCACCAGTGATGCGAAGTTCAATCCTCCGTCGCTTGCACGCTTCGGATTGGAAGTTCTCACCCCGCTCGAACGAGACGATGTGCCGGGTTCGAAGGACTCCTCTTTGTTGCCTACTCAAGAAGCCAGTTTGCTGGAGGTCAGCAACCCCGGAGTAACTTTACTGACCTGGAAGCGCGCAGAGGACGGGGATGGAACGATTCTTCGCTTGCAGGACACGAGCGGTGAGGCATCAGATGTGAAACTCTACAGCCCGCTCCTCACTTTCGAGCGGGCCTGGACATGCGATTTGCTCGAGGACAACCAGGCTGAGATCGCGAGTCAAGGTGAAGATCTAAGCGTCCCGATCAAACCGTTTCAGGTGCTTACTCTCCGGCTTCACACGACGCCTCGCATCGCTCCGGGTTTTGCCAGATGAATCTTGATTTCAGAGGCGAAGTCGCTGTCGTGACTGGTGACGCTAGGGGAATTGGAGAAGCGACCGCGAGAAAACTTGCAGCGTTCCGAGCCTCGGTCGTGATCCTCGACGTTGTAAGTATCGGCAACGGCGTTTCGCGAGCTATCGAAGTGGTAGTCGAACAATATCGGATGATCGACATACTGGAGAGCAACGGCGAACGACAGCGCTAGACTTACCGCAAGGCACTTATTGCAAACCCTGAGCGTGCAGAAATGCATTGATCCTCTGGTAGGCATATTCTAGTTCTGCATCCTTAAATTGCCCGTGGGCACCCCCTTTGATCGTCACCAGTTCGTTCCGCACACCCACTGCTGTGAGCGCTTTATGCAGCCGCGTGGATTGATCGTAGGGAACGACGGGATCTGCATCCCCATGAATACTTAGAATCGGCGGCAGGCCGGCTCGAACATAAGTCAGCGGTGAGACTCGATTTGCAATCGTCGCTGCATCGGGCTGACTTCCCATCCACATGACCGCGTAGTTTTTCCGATTGGGTCCGGCCAGCAGATCGGCTACATCGCTGATACCGTACCAGTTTATGATTGCAGCGACTTTGAGTTTTTCGGTTCCGTCACAGTTATTATCGAGCGCGGTGCCATCCGGCAGCATTCCAGTAATCAACGATAGATGCCCACCAGCTGAGTGGCCGGACAAGACGATTCGATCGGTGTCGATGTTGTACTGCTTCGCATTCTTTATTGCCCAGCGGAGAGCGCAACGGCAGTCTTCTACGGCTGCGGGCGCGAGTGAAACGCTAGCCATGCGGTATTCAACATTGATGACATTCCAGCCCATCTCCAGAAACGGAAGAAAGAGAAGTGAAGCTCCCGTGCGGTCGCCGAAGATCCATCCACCACCGTGGTAATAGATCAGAGTTGGAGCGGCCGTCCTCTGATTGGTTCGCTGCCAGACGTCGAGCTTGAGCGTGTAGTTATTCGCCACACCATAGATGATGTCAGGTTGAATCCGGTATTGCTCATTGATCGTGGACGCCCAACGCGCGGTGTCGGAAAGGCCTGCGGTTTTGTCTTGAGAGTAAGCCGGGACGGAACACAAAACAACGAGCAGAAGAGTGAGATAGAAAGAGAGAGCTAGTTTCATGAGATTGCCATAGGATAAGGACTAAAATTGGTGTTATGCGTTGGTACGAACATAGGCTTTGATCGTGGCGCATTGTTGCCCCTCGTAAGGACCATGAGGACGAATCACATAATCGCCAACAGCAGCCGGAACGATGAAAGTCTCTGCGAAGTGCACGATGAACGGCGGAAACTTCCCTGTCGGGCTCTCTACCGCGGCCTCTTTCCCTTCGCAAAGATTTAGGACATTCACTCCCCCATTCGTGGAGTGAGGAACTGGGGTCGTAAACCAGTGTCGCCGTGTCTCGATAAATTCACGTTCGTGCAGCCCGGTGCGCTCTTCGCGCCAGCCGGAGCCTTTGGCGATGGGATTAAGTGCATTGACCAGGTTCTTCTCCACCCATTGTGTGGTCCGGTCCCATTGAATATTTCGAAACCCATTTTGGAGATGGATGGGGCGTGGCGCGCCATCGAGTCCCAGCCGTCCCCAGTCCCACATTTTGAAAGTAAAGATGTACGGCGTCGCGCTGATTTCAAGGACCATGCAGTTCTTGCCCGAACAGTGGGGAGTTCCCGCGGGAATTAGAAAGTGGTCGTGCTTCTTGGCAGGAAAGCGATTGATGTACTTGTCCGCGTCAAACTGAATTGTTCCTTCTTGCGCTTGCATCAAGTCGGCCATCATCTGTTTGTTATCGATGTCTTCTTTCATGCCAAGATATACACAACCTCCTTCCCCCGCATCGAGCATGTAGTAACTCTCGTCCTGGGTATAGTTGATCCCAAACTGCTGTTGGATGTATTCGGTTAGCGGATGCACCTGAAAGGAGAGGTTGCCGCCTCCCATCGTGTCAAGAAAATCGAAGCGGATAGGAAACTCGGTACCAAAACGCGCATGCACTGCCTCGCCGAGTAACTCGCGAGGATGATGAAATACCAGATTAATCGAAGGGATCTCTACCTTGACATCGCCAAAGGCAAGCGAAAGGCTGTTCTCCTCCGGTACGCAATCAAAACACCAAGCGTAGTTCTCGGCATCTCGGGGCAGGTCGCAAACTTCTTTCATCCATTGACCACCCCACGGTCCGGGATCAAAGAAGGGCACTACGCGAAACGGCATATGGGCGGCATTCTGCAAACCCAGTAAATGCTGAGTCCCAGTGATCATCTTGGGCTGGTCGCGCTGATTTGTATCCAGCAGAAAATCAATTTTAGAAATCAGATTCTTCTTCAGGCGATCGGCGACACGCCAGTCTACGAAGTAGGCCCGTTTATATTTTGCCTGGGCGCGTTCCGTGCGATTCCGCAACCCGAGGTTTGTAACTTCGCCGGCGCGCTGGCGCTGCTGGATCTCCCACCTTGCCATGTCGCAATAGACCAGCATGTCCCACTGCTCGGCAAGAAGGGTTGCGCCCGTGCCAATCACGAGGACAATGCCCGATGCCTGGCGCAAGCCGCTTCGTTGTTTCACAAGTGCTTGCTCATCCAGGAATTCTGAGAGTTCGTACTTGCCCATGAAGGCAAACACGGGATCGTCGCCCAAATCGCGCGCGCAGAGGGATTGAATGGCGCTCTCTGGCAGATAACATTCTTCAGAGCGCAGCACGATCTGAGGATTTAGCGCGCTCACGAGTTGTTCTTCAATTTCTTTTTCGAAGCAGCCGGGATAACACTCCACACAAATCACGAAACGCCCGGACGGGACGCTCGCTTTCAGCCGACGGCCGATTGCGCCCCACCCCGTTTCGCAGCCATCCCGCGAGTCAGACACGCGGACCGAGGGATGCTTATCGTAATTCGAAATGGTAGCCTTCGGCATTTCTCCTCGGTAGCGCTAGGAATTTGCAGAGGCGGCAGCGACGGTCGATTGTCGCTGCCGTGGTGAGCGGAGGTCGAGTGATCAGAAAATGAACTTCAGCGAGAATTGTGCCTGCCGGTTCGTGCCGCCGCCGATTTGGGTTCCGTCAGCGTCGGCGATCGTTTGTGCAGTGCGCCCGAAATTGGGGTTGGGGGTGCAAACTGGCGGGGGACCTGCGGTGAGTGCCGTGCAGATGCCGCCGTCGGGATTCTCAAAATTCGGATGGTTAAAAAGGTTGAAAATATCCGCCCGGAATTGCATCGTTATCCTCTCGGTAATCGGGAAGTTCTTCATTCCAGAGAGGTCGAACTGAAAGAAGGCTGGCCCTCTGAGAGAGTTGCGGCCGACCGTTCCCAAATTCTCACCAGGTGTACCGTCATAAGCCGGATTGGGTTGGAAAGCATTTATGTTGTAACTGGTATTGGGCCAACTGTGGTTGGGAACCCACAAGGGCTGACCTGACACGTAATCGGGTCGTTCGGGATTGCCAAAAAGTCCGCTCTCAAGCGTGATATTGGTTGGAAGTCCCGAGCGAGTTTGTAGGATACCCGAGGTTTGCCATCCGCCCAGCACTCCGCGAACCAGGGCGCCAGAGGCTTTTAGATCGGGCAGGCTATAAACGACGCTGCCGGTCAAATTGTTACGCACGTCCCAGTCTCCGCTGGCCCGATCGAGATTGGGATTCATCGGATTTTCGAAACCGGGGCTGAGAAAGTTGAGCATGTCGTCGAATTCGTGGGACCAGGTATAGTTCGCTTCGAAGGTTAAATTTCCCATGCTCCGGCGCAGCTTGACTTGCAGGGAATTGTAGTTCGAACCGAGTTTGTCGGCATCGATGTTTTCATTGGCAAAACCAGAAAGCGCACGAGCGCCGGTGAAAACATTTTGGGGGTTTGCATTGAGAGCATAGAAATCCACGCCAGCCTGCATGTGGTGGCTGTTATTGGCGACGTAATTCACCGTCAGAATCGTGTTCCGCGCCACTTCCTGCTGAATGCCGAATAGCCAATTGGTCGAGACCTGGTCTTTGGGATTGGTCGGGAATGCATTTACGTTCTGCGTCCCGGCGATCAGCGGCGGATTAGGTGAGGGATAATTGATCGAGAATGGAGGGTTGGCAAAAATCGCCTGGAAAACATTGACGTTGTAGCTGGCAAGCGCCGGTACGTTGGTGGTGGTGGCAAAGTTGAAGTGCATCGGATTGTAGAACAGGCCGGCGTACCCGTGAATCACCGTTTTTCCCTTGCCGAACGGATCCCAGGCGAAACCCACACGCGGAGCAACGTCACCTTTTGGGGCGCTGTATACCTGCTGGTTCGCAGGAAGAAACGACTGTGTGGCCACATCGAAGTTCTGCCCCTGATTCGGGCCCGCGCTCCAAGGCGTGTTGTAGTCGTAGCGCAGCCCAAGATTCAGAGTTAGCGTTCGGCTCACCTTCCAATCATCCTGCAAATAGAAATCCCAATTGGAATTCCGGTTGCCCACAAATCCCGGGTATCCTATTTTTTGCAGGACGAAAACGCTGTTCGTTTCAAGGTTTGAGATCGAAGCGTAGTCGTAAGTCTGTTGCGGCTGAAGCGCCTCGTTGTTGCGGATAATACGAATCTGCGGACCGAAATGGAGCGTGTGTTTCCCGATGGTCTTGGACACGTTATCAAAAATCTCAATATTCGTGAAGGCATTGATCGGATTGAAGGTATTCGGACCGGGTAGTGAACCCAGGTCGGTGAAGAACCCGTCAAAACCTGCCAGCGGCTGGGGGGTGTTCGAACTGATGTTCGAATGAAAGCGGTCGATGGCCACACTAAACTCGTTCAGCAGCGTCGGATTGAAGGTATGGGTCTCGTCGAATTTCCCCAGTTGTGTTCTCAGGGCTTGCGGCGACACTTGATTTAGGTTTAGGCCATAGGTATCGCTGGTGAACGAATCGTTGATGTTGTATCGGAAGAAAATGCGGTCTTTTTCCGAGATGTTGTAATCGACCTTGGCCGAGCCGGTGTCCTCGCGGACAATACTGGCAAGGGCTGCCGGGTCATAAACCATGTCCGACCCCAAGGCTGGATTAGGGTCTGGGAAATTCAGGTTACCGACACACGATTGTGGCGCCGGTATAGCGGTGCAGCCGGCAGGCAGGGGCGCGAGCTGCGCCAATACTGGCTGCATGGACGCCACGAATTGCGATCGAGCGGCCGCACTCAGCGTATGATTCAGAATGTTGATGCTGATGACGTGCGTGCGATCCCCTTCGTAGTTCACGAAAAAGAAGAGTTTGTTCTTGACGATCGGGCCGCCTAAATTGCCGCCGAATTGATTGAGTCTTAAGGGTTCAGGCCCCGTTGCAAAATAGTCTTTCGCATCTAGAGCATCATTGCGGAAGAATTCAAACAATTCACCGTGAAAGGCGTTCGTCCCCGACTTTGTGATGATGTTCATCTGCGGCCCGAGGGAATGGCCATTTTCGGCGGTGTAACCGCTGTTCGAGTAGTCAATCTCCTGGATGCTATCGACGCTCGCTCGCGTGATGCGGGCTCCTTCCTGACCTTCGGTATTCAAAAAGCCGTTGATATCGCCGCGCATCGCACTCTGGCCGTCCAGTGTGATATTCAGACCCGTGAAAATATTATCCAGTCCGTTGACGCTGCCTTGAAAAAATCCGGTCGAACCGACCGAGCCAGGAGAGATTTCCAGAAACTCGCTGAACGTCTCGCCCATTGATCGGCAAGTTCGCCACCTGATTCGTGTCCAGAGTGGTGCCGTCTGTACTCGATGAAGTGTCAACCGTCGTGGACGTGCCATTGACTGTGACGCTCTCCTGCGATGCCGCTACGGCGAGGGCCAAATGGACTTGGACCATGGCGCCCACGTTGAGCTTGATGGGGCGGCTCTTGGTTGTCGCGAAGCCGCTCATACTCACAGTCACCACATAGGTTCCATACGGTACGTCCGACGCCACAAAATTGCCGCTTTGGTCGGTGGCCACACTCTTCTGAAGGCCGGTACCGATGTTCGTCACCGTGACCGCTGCACGTGGAACCTCCGCACCCGAGGCGTCAGTCACGCTCCCAGCGATCGTGCCTGTATCAAATTGGGCGAGCATCGGCAGCGCGCTGAATACAACGACCGCCAGCAATGCGATCGCATAAAAAGTGGTTCTGAACCTCGTCACTCCTGATAACTGCGCGTCTTGCGTCATGGCAATTCCCCCTCGGCGTCGGTTAAGTTCACTTGGACTCAGCGCTTATGCAAACTTAATCACCGCAAATCGTAATGCGATTCCCGCGCAACAGTCAATCAATTTGTTTCTTTTTTGGTCAAAACGCTCTAAACTTTGTTCTCTTAGAAAATTAACCTCGAATCAAATGTCTGTTATAGCCTTCCGGATCGTGATGATTTTCGCAATTTGGGACTGCTCAGCAATGCTCGGTGGAAGCCACCCAAGGCGCTACACTCGCCAAATCGAAGCCGCTGGTCCGATCGGATGAAACGCTCTTTCAAGTTTTTCTCACTTGCAATGTTCACGGCAATGGCTTTGATTTTCGGAACCTGGCGTAGTTTTGCGGCTGCCCCGAACTCCCCTACAGCGGGGCGTTTCGTCGATGTGACGGAAAAACTCGGAATTCACTTCCGCCAGCAGGCTTCACTGACCAGCAAGAAATACCTTCTGGAAGCGATGGGCTCCGGTGTAGCTCTTTTCGATTACGACAACGACGGACGCCTCGACATTTTTTTTGCGAACGGTGCGCGACTCGACGATCCGACAGCAAAAGGCTCGATTCCGAAGAAGGACAGCCCAAAGTTCTGGAATCGGCTCTATCACCAGAAATCGGATGGCACCTTCGAAGATGCCACGGAGCGCGCCGGTCTCAGTGGCCTCGGCTACTCCACCGGTGTCGCCGTTGGCGATTACGACAACGACGGATTCGAAGATCTATATGTAGCTGGATACGGCCGCAGCACCCTCTACCACAACAATGGCGACGGCACATTCACCGATGTGACCGCCGCAGCGGGCGTCGCTGGCTCGGGCTGGATGACGAGCGCAGCCTGGGTGGACTACGACAACGACGGGCGACTTGACCTCGTGGTCGCGCGCTATATGCAGTGGGACTTCGACGATGTATTTTGCGGGCGCCCCGAAAAGGGAGGCTACCGTTCTTATTGCCATCCCGATCTATTCAAGCCGGAATCAGTACTCTTGTTTCACAATGACGGCGGCGGAAAGTTCACCGATGTAAGTCACCAGGCTGGAATCGACAAGCCAGGAAAAGGTTTGGGCCTGGCGATCGCAGACTACGACCACGATGGCTTCATGGACATCCTGCTGGCCAATGATTCCATGCCGGAATATCTCTTTCACAATCGCGGCAACGGAACATTCGAAGAAGTTGCCTTGCCTTCCGGAGCCGGGCTCGATAGTAACGGCAACACCTTCGCCGGAATGGGCGTTGATTTTGAGGACTATAACAATGATGGATGGCCTGACATCGTCATCACCGATCTCGCGAATCAGCGATATGCGCTGTACACAAATTTGAAGGATGGCACTTTCGATTACTCCACCACAGTCACGGGCCTGAGCGCAATTTCTCTTCTGCACTCGGGCTGGGGCGTGCGCTTTTTCGACTATGACAACGACGGCTGGAAAGATCTGTTGATCGTGCAATCGCACGTCATCGATACCATCGAAATGTACGATCCCAGTGCGCGATATCGCGAACCACCGCTTTTGTTGCGCAATGAAGAGGGTAAGATGTTCGCGGACGTTTCAGCGGCATCCGGCGATGTGTTCCATCAGAATTGGGCGGCACGGGGGCTAGCGATCGGCGACATTAATAATGATGGGAAACTGGATGCGATCGTCACATCGAACGATGGCCCCGCATTTGTGCTGCTTAATCAAACGGACACGCTGAACCACTGGATTACCCTTGATCTGGTGGGCGTGAAGAGCAACCGCGATGCGGTTGGAGCGCAGGTGCGAATCAGCACCATTGCCGGCGATCAATTTGGGACAGTGACTACCAGCAGCAGCTACCAATCCTCAAGCGACAAGCGATTGCACTTCGGGTTGGGTACTGCCGATGCCATTCGAGAGGTCGACATTCTTTGGCCGAGCGGCATTCGCCAGATTTTACGGGATCAGAAACCGGATCGCATCGTTACCATCACCGAGCCGTTAAAATAGTTCACAGGTCGCATTTCAGATTGCGAAAGAGATTCCGAATTAGAGTCCAAAACAAGTTGCGAAACACACTCCTCTGCGCCGGTGTTTTGCTGTTTTCGAACCTGATCCCGGCGGCTCAGGCTTCGACTCCGAGTTCAACGGTGTCCTTGCTGCAGGACGCGGCGCAGGCCATAACTGCGGGGAAACTCCCTCGGGCTGAAACCGATTTGCAGACTGTTCTACGAACCACTCCTGACGATTATCGTGCCCTTGATTTGCTAGGAGTGGTTCGAGTCCTCCAACATCGTGATGTGGAGGCGGAAGAACTTTTCCGCCGCGCAGTTCAGAGAAAGGCGGACTTCGCTCCTGCGCATGCGCACCTTGGACTTCTCTATTTTCAGCAGGGTCGTGCAGATGACGCAGTCCCTCAATTGCGGGAAGCGCTGCGCATCGATTCTGCACGCACGGATGCTTCGAACGCTCTTGTCCAAATCTTACGAGGCCAAAGTAAGACAGCTGCGGTAGCCGGTGATTCCGCGAGAGCGCTGAGCTTACTGCGAGAGGTCCGCGACTATGCTCCGGACGATCCTGATGTTCAATTCGAGTTGGGAACGATGGCGCTGCAACTGTCGTTGTGGGACGATGCAATTGCCGCTTTCCAACAAACTTTGAAGCTGCGGCAGAACGATCCAGTGGCTCTCTACAGCTTGGGACGCGCGTTTCTTGGGGAATGGAAATTCGAGGACGCGCGCCAGCAGTTTGCTCGTTACGTCGAAGCGCGTCCCGACGATGCATCCGGTTATTGTGCTCTCGGGATGACCTTCGCGGCGCTAGAGAATACGCACGCGGCGCGAGAACAATTTGAGCGATCGATCGCGCTGGCTCCAGAGCAGACAGAATCCTACTTTCGTCTCGGGCTTATCGAACTCAATATGAAAGATCTCGACGCCGCGGCAGCCAATTTCCGCCATGTCCTAACCCAGGACTCGAAACATGCAGGAGCTTTGTCTGGCTTGGGCAGAGTATCTTTCGAACAGAAGCGCTACTCCGATGCCATCGATCTGCTGCAACGCGCGATATCGGTTGACGATTCCTTGCGCGAAGCTCATTACTATCTCGGACTGACATTCGCCCGCGTTGGTCGCAGAGAAGAGGCGGGCAGGCAACTCGAGATCTCAACCCGACTGGAGCACGACGAAGCTCAGGAGCGAAGGACAGTTTTGCGAATTCAGGATGGGCGCGGCGGCGATCACCAAAACTAGAGGCGAATTGAGAGATGCCGCCCCCACCAACTGCGTGGATCGACAGACTGGATGGATTGAGATCATGGTGGCGGATCGTTAGGCTTTCGGCCAGGTGGAGGTGAGTCTGGTGAAAGCGCATTGTGAAAAGGAAAGGAACGAGGCAACTTGCTGAAATACGTGATGGTCGGTGTGGGAGGTTGTCTAGGTTCGATGTTGCGCTTCTGGGTGGGCAGTTATATCGGAAACAAAATGGGAACGCGATTTCCCTACGGGACATTCGTGATTAACATTACCGGTTCGTTCCTGGTCGGCCTGGTCTTTGCCTTATTGACGGCCAGAACTCAATGGAGCCCGAACTGGCGATATCTGCTCCCGATTGGCTTCATCGGAGGCTACACAACATTCTCCAGTTTCGAATATGAGACCTTGCGCACGATCCAGGATGGCCAGATCGGCGTGGGCCTCCTTTATGTGGCGCTGAGCGTGATCGTCGGGTTCGTTGCAGTCTGGGGTGGCGTTATGGCGGGGAGGGCGATCCCATGAAAGCGGAAGCTTCAACAGCGGGAGCTAATGTCAGCCAGACACTTACCAAGGGAGCATGTCCCATCTGCGGAATCCTGACGGGATTTTCGGTGAAGGTGAAGGAATTTGTCCCATTGCGCTTCCGAACGGATGAGGGCGGAGGACTTTTGGTTGTGCCGCTGAGTTTTTGGTAGGTCAAAGAGGACTCTAAACACAGGAGGAAAATGTGCTGACACCAGGACCGGGTAAGAAGGTCGGCATTTACGTAGCGGAGGACCAGCAGTATCACGGGAGTGCTGCCTATGCAGCTGTGCTGGATTTCCTTTTCTTCCATCGCGTATCAGGCGCAACCGTGACGCGTGGCATTGCTGGGTTTGGTGCGGATCATAAAATGCAGACGACGAGTCTCGTCGACCTGGCGGTCCATCTGCCTGTCAAGGTCGAGTTCATTGAAACGGCAGCGAAGGTGGAAGAACTGTTGCCGAAGCTGCAGGAGATGGTCGGCGCCGGTCTGATTGAGATGCACGATACGACCATTGTCAAACCTGCAGAGAAAAAGCAGAAACAGAACGCGACGGGAGGGCCTGCCTTAAAGAGTGAAGGCAAGGCCAAGATGATGCGCATCTACATCGGGGAGAATGACAAGTGGAATGGCAAGCCTCTCCACGAAGCTATCGTCAACGGTCTCCGAGCGCACGACATTGCCGGCGTAACGGTTTATCGCGGAATTCTGGGCTATGGAGCGAACCGGCGCATCCACAAGGATGCCGCGCTGAGCCTGTCGCACGATCGGCCGATCCTCCTCTCGGTCGTCGATACGGAGGCGAAACTTCAGGCGTTCATGCCGATTCTCGACCAGATGGTAAAGCAGGGTCTTGTGGTGCTCTCCAATGTGGACGTAATTAAGTACACCCACAATTACCAGGAGTCAGATCGGCGGAAGGAAATACGGATATGAAACTGGAAGGCAAGGCCAAGATGCTGCGCATCCATTTCGGCGAAGACGACAAGTGGCAGAACAAGCCACTCTATGAAGCGATTGTAATGAAATGCCGAGAGCTGGACATCGCCGGGGCCACCGTATTCCGCGGCATAGAAGGTTATGGCGCGAGCACGCTGATTCACAAGCGGCACCTGCTTCGCTCGTCGGACCGGCCCATCATGGTTTCCGTGATCGATACCGAGGAAAAACTTCGGAGTCTCATCCCAGCGTTGGAAGAAATGGTAGATGAAGGACTGATTGCTATGTCCGAGGTGGAGGTCATTCGCTACGTGCACCAGGAAGGAGTGCGCTCCCCGGCTTCGTAGCCAAATACAGCCGGGATTAAGAGGATTTACGCGCTAGACATCCCACCACTACGGCGCGATGCCATGGAGGCAGGGATCGGCGGGGAGGATTCCACTCTCCAAACCTGTGAGAATGCTCGAAAGAGTTACACGGCGGTTGACAAGGACGGTGTCGCACTCATGCTCGCTGACCTTGCCGAAATAGAGCGACGGCGGGGTGAACTGAGAAAAGCCCTTAGTGGTTACCTGGAGGCGAGAACCGTCGCACAGGAAATTGACGACAAACGTGCTGTGGCCTACACGCTCTCTGGAGCTGCAGACGTGTTGTTCGATCAAGGGGACTTGGAGGCTTCCCGCGAGTCTTACCAAAAATCGCTGGCTCTCCGCAAAGAGATTGGAGATAAGCATACAGTCGCAGAAACGGAGCTTGCCCTTTCGCGGCTGTCGATCGAGGAAGGGCACCCCGCTGATGCCGAAACCGTGATCCGAAAATTGTATCGTCAACGGCCGAGTCGGCGAGACGAAGACAGAAGCCTCGCGACTTCCGCGTCCGGTTGATCCGAGTCTGGCCGACGCCATAAGGGCACACTGGCACTTCACGCCAACTTGCAATTACTAATCTCGACGGGGACAGGGATAGTCGCGTAATCGGGGCCGAAAGGGTCTGTAAGAGGCGAACACCAATGCATTTCAGCAGTGGCGTTCATGGTTGCGGGGGCGGATCTGTTCCCCAGTGCGCCACCCATTCTACGTAGTCGTTGACTTCACGATAGGCGTGGATAGCGAAACTGGCGAGAAAGGCAAGTCCTTCATTCAGTGTTCATTCAGTTTTTTCCACAACAGTCCAAGTCGAAGAACCAAAATCGTCATCGTCGTCAACCTTCTTTGCTCATTCCGAATTGACGAGATGGAAACGGGTGGCCCATTGTCTGTCCTTTGCGCCGCCCGATAAACCGGTCGCCAGTGAGGCCGTCAGGCGGGGTTTATGCCCTTAACGTTGACTTACCTTCCTGTTGATTTCAATCAAAGGCGACGAAGGGAGGGTTAGAGAAACAGGCCCGACTTCCTGCCGTAGAGTGAGTGAATCGTGCGCACGATGGCAACAGCGCTCAGGTACGCCACGAGTACGCCGATACCGGCGCGCACGCCAGCCGCGAGGAGCATGAACTGCAGTCCGCTTCCCACAAGGTAGTGCAACGGGCTCAGTATCCACCGATGGAGTTGCACGCGAAACAGGTCTTTTATGCCACGGGTTCTGTTCGCGTAGGTGTGCAAACCGGCAAATAGGGCGAGGCTAATCGCTCCATCAACGATCGCGGTGACCGTCACGATCGCCAAATGTGTGGGGAGCCTTGGCTGGAGAGACTGGATGATCAGCGCGGTTGCCGCGGTGGAGACGATGTCTGCGAATACGATATTGGCGTTGATGTTCCAGAGGCGGCTGGTCTTGTAGCGGCGCAGTGGCTGCATCCGAAACCGACTCGATCTGGTCCGCATACAATAAGTCTACGGTAAGTACCGGACACCAAGCAGGGTGGGGGGGGAGTTAGTGGACTTTATCGGATTGATCGTCGCGCATGGCTACGGCATCGTGTTGGCAGTAGCCTTCGTGGATCAGTTTGGAACACCGGTGCCGGCCATCGCGATCTTGCTGGCCGCCGGCGCGGTGGCGGGACAAGGCCATCTCAGCTTGGCCGGCGTCCTGGCGGCGGCGTGGGCAGGGACGGTGGTGGGCGACGCCGTCCTCTACCAATGCGGGCGATGGCGCGGGGGGCCGCTCATGCGGCGACTATGCTCTTTCTCTCTGGCGCCCGATACCTGCGTGCGCAAAACAGAAACATCCTTTCAGCGGCTCGGGTGGAAAGCCCTGGTCATCGCGAAATTTGTTCCGGGGCTGGCCCTGTTTGCCGCGCCTGTTGCGGGCGCTCTCCGGATGCCAGTCGCCCGTTTCCTCGTGTTCGACAGCATTGGCAGCCTCTTCTACAACGTGGTGGTGATCGGCATCGGTTTCGCTCTCCACGATCAGCTCGACCGCGTCGTAAGTTGGTTTCATGCGCTCGGCAGCGCCGCCATTCCAATCGTGGTCGGGGCAATCCTGGCCTACTGGGCGTGGCGCATCATCCAGAAGCGTCGCATCCTGCGTGCGCTGCGTTGCAGACGCCTCACACCGGATCAACTGCGACTCCGGCTTCAGTCCAGCGACCCGGTGCGCATACTCGACCTGAGGACGGCGATCAGCTATGAGGCGTCCAGGCAAATCCTGCCAGGAGCGATTCGCGTAGACCCGGAGGATTTGGACACGCGCCACGACAACATTCCCCGTGACTGCGACATCGTGCTGTACTGCACATGCCCGAACGAAACCACCAGTGCGCGCGTGGCCCTGGCCCTCAAGAAGCGGGGCATCGAGCGCGTGTTTCCGCTCGTGGGTGGCATCGAGGCTTGGGTATCGTGCGGCTATCCCGTCGAGGTCACGCCACCCAGCACAGTCGCGCGCAGGGACGGTTGATCCTGAGCGACGAAAGTTCCTTTCGTTCCTATTCAACGAAGTTCAGTCGTTGGTCGGAGGAGATTTCCCGGAGCTTCTGTATCCCAGACGATGGAAGCGCAACAGAATGGCGTTTGAAAAAGGACTCACACCCGTTCTGCTTGGAGAGCTTCGGGAAGGCGCAGCCCGATCGATTGCAGGCGAACGACGGGGAACCCTTTCCCAATCCGGTTATGGATCGGTTGGCCGACGTTTCATTTCTCGGCGAGAACTTTCACCAATTGCGATGAGAGCGCGTGATACGGCACCTCGTCGATCTTTCCGGCGTAGCGCCAGACAACCTTACCGTTCTGGTCGATCAGTAGCAGATAAGCGGCACCAGGATCGCGGAATCCTACGCGCTGCTTCCAGGTATCTGTGCCGCCATAGACGGTGATCACATTTTCCTGATCCGCCTTTGGAGTTCCCCGGCGCATGCCGCTGTCAATGAACCATTTTCCCAAGGTAGCGAGCCCTCCGATCATGGGGATCTCGAAAAATGTCACCCTCGGTTCGCTTCCAAAGTCCTTCCGAAACCTCTTCGCCCAAGCCTCTACCGAGAACCGAGAATCATAGGTGAACCCAAGCATCAGCAAAGCCGCGCGGCCGGAGGCTGCTTGCGGAAGTACAGCGATTCGCCCAGTCAGGAACTCGCCACGAATCGGCGGTAGCTGGTCCCCAACGGCTATCTCGGTAACTGGTGTCGCGGCTAGCGCGTTTGAGAACACCACGATCAATCCCAAAGCCCCCCAGTTCATCCTTGCACCTCGTTTTGGGCCGTTTCAAGCTAGGCTTTCCTCAGACTCCTTCGAAGCCGGCCAAATGTATAGCTACTTGCAACTTCGCTCAATACGACCAGACGAGATTCTACTTCGCGTTGCAACACCAGCAGTGTCTCGTCGTCGTTGCGAAGCCCCCCGCGAAACGACTCCAGTCGTTGCAGCAAATTTTCTCCCAACGCCTTCGGAGAGTTCACGGGAGTCTGACTCGCCCAGTCTAGAAGTTGTTCTCGTCCCAGTTCCTGTCCGGTCCCGTTCTCGGCTTCGGTAATTCCGTCTGTGTAAAGCACAAGAAGATCGGATGGCTTCAGAGCGACAACCGTCTGACTGTAGTCGGTCCCAGGAATTAACCCGACCGGCAAACCGGCGACTTTCTTGGTTTGCGGGTCTTTTTCCTGCTCCAGCCAGTCCCATCGTCGTTGAGCAGCGTGATACCAGAGCGGAGGCAGATGCCCTGCGTTGCTGAACGCCAGCCGGCCTGTGACGCGATGGAAACTCAAGACGATTGCCGTTGCGTATTTCTCACTTTTGTTGAACGCGTCATTGAGGCCGCGCATGAAATCCGACTGGTCCCAGGCGTTGATGTTGTTGTGCATTAGAGTGCGCAGCGTCTGGGTCACGGTACTCACATCATGACCATGCCCGCTGACGTCGGCCAGGGCTATACGGGAGATCAGGTCGTAATCGCAGACGGACATATAGTGAAGGTCGCCGCCTCCTTCACCCTCGTCAAGGGGATTCGAGGCTACCCAAGCCAGCAGGCTCGGCAGCTTTACCATGCGTACGACTTTTCGATTGCCACCCCAAACCTCGGTGCAAACCAAAGCATGAGGAGTTTCAGATTCGTGGTAGGACTCATCGTGCATGAAAGCTCCTTGAACGCTGTGCCGCAATTTGAGATAGTACCTAGCCTTGAACCGGAATGACGAACGTACTATTAAGGCCGCCGGTACCGTCGTGAGTTTTGCAGGGATTCCCGGGGTCATCGAGCCAATGTTGACCATCAAGCAGGAACTTATAAGCGTACCGCCCGCTGGGCAAGTGCAGGGGTGAAGTTTGCCAGTATCCGGGCTCGATGCAGGTGGCTGCAATTCCGGGTCTACGCCAATCATTCCAACTTCCCAGCACTTCGACTGTGGATGCGTTGTGGTCATGCAGTGAAAATTTACTCCCTTCCGCTGATGATCCTGGCGAATGCTGGGGTGGAGCGGCGCTGCCGTGTCGTTCTGCCAGGGCGCGAGCCACAGCGGTTCCGGGACTAAGCGCGCCGGAGCCCTGGCGTTCGCGATCGACGCCGGGCACGAGGTGGGCAGTCTCCTTCAACACATCGCGAACCAGCAGCGGGGTCAGAGTCGGGTTAGCTTCGAGCAGGCAGGCAATCGTGCTGGCAACAATCGGCGCCGCAAAACTCGTTCCTTCCACATGCTGGTAGTACGGGGTGATGAGCTTCAGTTCTGCAATGCGAGGTTGAACATCGGGATCGTTTTGACGGCGACCAGCGAAAAGACTCTCTGCTTCTTGAGCGATCGCCGAGTTGGGGAGAACAGGAGCGGCCACCCAAATACTGGGAGCGACAAGGTCTGGCTTGGGCACGTCATTGCTTGCAGTTCCGTAATTGCTGTGCCAGACAGATATCTCGTCATGATTGAATAGGTTCTTGTCATCGAGTCCTCCGACAGTCAAAGCGAAAGGAGCGGTTGCGGGCGGCAGCAGAAGCCGTTGGCCATCGTTGCCGGCGGCCGCGACCACGCTGATGCCCGCTTCCACTAAGGCCGCAACTGCCTCATCCACGCCATTTGCGGCCAGCGAAGAGACCGGATCTCCGCTCACCGAAAGGCTTACGACCTTGACCCCTATCTTGGGTCCATATTCCTTGAGCCAGATCAAAGCACGCTCGATGTTCGCGCTGGAGATGTGTCCGGTAGAATCTCGTACCTGAATCAGTACCAACTCGGCTGAAGGGGCCAGCCCAGAGTAGAGGCCGTGGCTGAGAAATCCGTTGCCAGCCGCCACTGTACTGGTCATGGTGCCATGCCACTGCCAATCGTGCGCGCCGTCCCAGCCAGGCCATTTCGGCGCGTCTTCAGGGGCGAAGCGAATCACGGATACAGGGCCATGGGTTGCGTCGGCCCAAACGCGAATGCGATTTCGTGGCTGCACTAGATCGGGATGGGGATAAAAGCCGGAGTCGACCAGTGCAAGGGTTACGCCCTGACCGGAGAATCGGGGATCCGCGTGCAGGCGAAGGCGCGTCGGCAGAACTCCGAAAGCGGCTTCCGCGTCAATTGGCCAGGCCGTCTGAATCGCTTCATGGAGGGCGGCGTCACCCTTCGCGAGCAGGGTTCGCAGCAGATTCTCTTGAACACAGGCAGGACACGCGCCGTCCTGGCGATCCCAGTAGGGATACCACTGGGCTTCGGCGAGCAAAGTATTACCGGTGGGCTTGCTGCACACTGAGCATTGTCCAAGTGCGCTCGTTGTTTCATGTTGCTCAGGCATCGTCCAGTGAGATGCCGGTCGAAAAAGATAGTTTCGTCGGAGAGCGATCGTCCATCGTGAAACCTATTTCGCACCAGGGACTCTAATTCGGCATGACGAACGGCGTTCGGACGCTGGCTCTGCTGGTAGCGATATCGCTGGCTGGGGTGGGTGCCTCGCAGGCAGCCACCCGGAATCACCTCAGCGGACAGAGATCGGTCTATCTTAGCCGCGCTGCTGGGCAACCGGTGGATTGGTATCCCTGGAGTGCAGAGGCTTTCAAACGGGCGAGAGAGTTGGACCGGCCAATTCTCCTGGATGTCGGCGCGGTTTGGTGTCCATGGTGCAGTCTCATGGACCGGGATACGTACACAAACCCTGAAACGGCAGACCAAATCAATCAGCACTTTGTCGCCGTGAAAGTCGATTTCGATGCTTCACCCAAACTGGTGGCGCAGCTGCAGCGCGCTCAAGCAGTCTTGAACTTACCGGCTGGATTGCCATTGACATCGTTCATCACTCCGGATGGCAAGCTGTATTTTGGCGCGGGGTACCTGCCATCCGAGGGTAAAGGTGACAAACAATCGTTCCAAGACGCGGCAGAACACGCTCTCAAGCAATACACCAACAAGAAACAGATCGACGAAGAATCGTTCCAACTGGAGGTTGCAAGGTGATGAGGAAAGACATACTGCTACAGGGAGTTTTGTTGCTCTTGCTTGGCTCACAAACGGTGTTCGGAATTGAGAATCTAAAGCTCAACACAAAGCTCGACTATCAAAGCGACAGTTTGGATGGCCCTCTGATCACGGGGGATGATGCACAATCGGGGTTTGTCCCTGGCAAGACCAACTACGTGATCATCTATGGCGAAGGCTGCTTCAATTCAAAGAGGCAGGCGCGTCGTACGGTCGAACTTTATAACAAGTACCGCAATCAGGTGCATTTTGTCGTGGTCGATTTGGACGTCAAGCGATCGCCAGAACAACAGCAGCTGGTGAAACGGTATTATCAAGGCTCGATTCCCCACGTGCTGGTTCTGGACCCAAACGGTAAGGCACTCTACGACTCGGCAGGTGAAGTCGACTCCAAGCATATCGAGAACGTTTTTGCACAGTCGTTTAGTCAGTCGGCGGCGGGCACAAAATAAAGCGGCTGATCGGGAGCAAACCTAAAGGCGGACCGTTCCGCTTCCCTTTCAACAGGCGGAGTATCCATTTGGGGTTTTCGGAATCTGATGGCCAGCGAGATCGGAGCGTTCCATGCAGGGTAAGGTCGTGCTTGTGACCGGAGCGAACGGGGGCCTTGGGGCAAGTGTCACCCAGGCGTTTCTCGATGCCGGCGGAACCGTTATTGGGACGTCGCGTAAAATACAGCAATCCGATTTCACGAGTCCGAGTTTTGCCGCGCTGCCGGCGGAGATTTCGAGCCGCGAAGGCGCCCAGTTCCTGGTGGAGCGGATTGTTGCGCGTTTCGGAAGGCTCGATGTTCTGGCCCACACGGTCGGCGGGTTCGCGGGAGGTCAGTCGATCACGGACACCGACGATGCCACTTTTCAGCGCATGCTGGACCTGAATCTGAATTCTGTATTTCAAATCCTGCGGGCGACGATCCCCCCTCTGCGGCAGACCGGCAACGGGCGCATTATTGCCATCGGGAGTCGCGCGGCGCTGGAGCCCGGGGCGGGCGTCGGTGCGTATAGCGCTTCCAAAGCTGCTATGGTTTCTCTGATCCGAACTGTGGCGCTGGAAAACAAAGATGCGGGACTCACGGCCAACGTGATCTTGCCGGGCACGATGGACACGCCGGCGAACCGCAAGTCCATGCCAAATGCAGACTTCTCAAAATGGGTCCGGCCTTCGACGGTTGCGGGCTTGATCACTTGGCTGGCCGGCGATGCTGGCAAAGACGTCAATGGTTCGGTGATACCGGTTTACGGCAGCGATGTTTGAGATTCTGGCAAGAATATTCGTTTACGCTTTGGAGACCTACGCGGGGCTCGGCTTGATATTTGCCGCGCTGTTCGTGTGGATTGGAGTTCAACGTTTGGACTCCGAAGCGCAGGGCTCGGGTATCGGTTTCCGGTTGCTGATTCTGCCGGGTGTGGCTGCCTTCTGGCCTGTGTTCTTGCTCTGGTCGATGCGGGGGACGGCTGAGCCACCGGTGGAACGGAATCCGCACCGGTGGTCGAGTAGTCAATGATTCAGCCACTCAGAACGTTGCATCGCCGAGCATTTGTTGCGCTCGCGTTTGTGCTGCCCGCGATGCTCGTCATCGGGCTCGGAGCAAGACGCCCACGGTCGTCCCAAGCCATTCATGTTGTCGATGTACCGGCTCCCGTATCGCTGATCAGGGAATCGGGCGCCTTGTGGCCGAACCATGCGATTCAGTCAACGTTTTATAGCAGGCTTGACCGTCCACGAGATGTCTACATCGTTTTACACCCGTTTCCCGAACTGAACGAACCCGACTTGCTTCTCTATTGGGCGTCCCATGTGCCGCAAGGAAACGCTCTGCCTCCGGATGCCCGGATTGTGGGCCCCTACAGGATGAACCATGCTTTTCTTCTCCCGCTAAATTCAGACAGGGCGGGCTATCTCGTCCTGTTCAGCCTCGCCCATCAGACCGTCTTCGACACCGCCAGAGTGGAGACGTTGCCATGAGCGTTCAATACGGCGCCGTCAGTTGGAACCGGCAGAAGAGGGTGTACGATGTCACCCTTCTGTTATTGCTGGTGCTGTATCTTGGGGCCTTTGTTGGCGTAGGGGCTTGGCGAAACCCGAGCGCAACGGCGGAGACACTGCTGATTCGTGGGCTGGGAACGGCTGCTTTCCTGCTCCTGAACGTCGTGCTCTGCATAGGACCACTGGCACGACTGGATCGCCGATTTCTTCCGCTGCTCTACAACCGCCGTCATCTGGGCGTGACCACCTTTCTGCTGGGACTGGCGCACGGAGGTTTTGCGCTCTTCCAGTTTCATGCCCTTGGCAACGTCAATCCGCTAGTCAGCCTGTTCGTCAGCAATCCGCGGTATGGCAGCGTTGCTGAGTTTCCGTTTCAGTCGCTCGGGTTCTTAGCGCTGATCATCCTTTTCCTCATGGCGGCCACGAGTCACGACTTCTGGCTGCGCAACCTTTCCGCTCCGGTCTGGAAGCGCCTGCACATGCTCGTCTACGTGGCGTATCTGCTGCTGGTCGCGCACATCACGCTCGGCGCGCTGCAGTCGGAACCGAGTCCGGTCTTGGCGGGCACGCTGATTCTTGCGGTGGCTACGGTAATTGCGCTCCATCTCTCGGCGGCGTTTCAGGAGAAGCGGATCGACCAGGCAAAGCTCCACGCTCTGGCGGATGGTTTCGTCGAGGTCTGCAAAGTGGATCGAATATCCGAGAAGAGTGCCACGATTGTTTCTCTTTCCGGCGAGCGCGTGGCCGTCTTTCGGTACGATGGCAAAATCTCGGCGATTTCGAACGTCTGCCAGCATCAGAACGGGCCGCTGGGTGAAGGCCGGATCATTGACGGCTGCGTGACCTGTCCGTGGCACGGCTATCAGTACCGGCCGGAATCAGGGGCGGCGCCGCCTCCGTTCAAGGAAAAGATCCCAACTTTCAATACCAAGGTCGTCGGTGGATCTGTTTTTGTCCATCCCAAACCGAACGCACCGGGAACCTATATGGAACCTTCCCGAATTGAGCAGAGGGATGTGCCAAGGCGATGAATGACTTCTATGTAGGTTATCTGCCGAAGGCGCCGCATCCGTTGGCCCGCTTCGTTCGAAGAATCGTAGTGGGGCTTGGGTTGCTGGCCGTGGTTGTGGCGCTGATCTTGATCGTTGGGCAGATGCCATTTGCAAATTCGGTATTCGAATTCGGGAAGCTTCGCAACTTCGAAGGAAGCATCGAAACCCGACCGTATCCCGCATTGCTGGTCGCGCGCCCAGGAGCAACTGGGCAGAGTCAAGCTGGGCCGGGTCAAACCGCAGAAGAAGCGGAGTATTCGCGATATTTACTGGTTGCGCCGGGGAAGCACGGGGCTGACGATCTTGTCGATGGCCTCGATGGCAAACAAGTTCGCTTGCAGGGCCAGTTGATCTATCGCGAGGGCGGAACGATGGTCGAAATCGCGCCCGGCTCCATCAGGCAACTGGACACCGGCTCCGCAGGCCAAGCGGCCATGCGCGACCTGGGGGCAGTGACACTTGCGGGCGAGATCGTAGATAGCAAATGCTACTTGGGCGTGATGAACCCTGGCCAAGGGAAAGTGCACCGTGACTGTGCGGCGCGCTGCCTGAGCGGAGGAATTCCGCCGATCTTCGTCACCGCGAATGGAGGCGAGCAACTCCTTTTGGTTAGCGCTGATGGAAATGCCGTTGGCCGCGATGCCTTGCGCGAGTTTGTCGCCGAGCCGCTTACCATTCAAGGGGAGCTGTTACAAAGAGGAGACAGCCGACTGCTGAAGATCGATCCACAAGAACTGCGCCATATGCCGCCAGCATCGCGATAGCGCTTACCGTTGAAGCGTCCAAAATTAAGAGACCAAAGCGGGGAACGTGGGCATGCCGTCAGGAATTCAGGAAACGAACACGCATCCGTGGAGACAAAGTCTCAAGATCGATCAGGGTGAGGAAGTCAATCGTCTTGAACTCACGATCGATCGCCGGCGGTCCGCAGATCTTTGCCCCAATTGCGAGGTAGGTACGTAATAGCTTCGGAAGCTTGTCGCTTGCATCTTCCGGCAGAACCAGCGGCATTGCACAATGCGGCTGGGGGGTGGTACGAAGATCGGGCTCAGCTAGATATGTTTGCAGGACTCGATAAACAGCGGCACCGTGTGCCGGGTCCTGCGAGGTAAGCGAAGAGCAACCGATGAGATATCGCCCACCCCGATATCTCGCGTATTGGGCGATTCCTCGCCACAGCAAGTACAACACCTCGGTCGAACGGTGCTCGCGATGCACGCAGGCCCGGCCGAGTTCGACCAGGGAGTCTTGTAGATGTCTGTAGGGCGCAAAGTCGAATTCACCCTCGCTATAAAAGCCTGCATTTGCGGAAGCCATTGCACCTGTCTGCAAGCGATAGGTTCCGACAATCTTCCCTGTGCTGGCGTGCTCTACAATCAGGTGCTCGCAGACGGCATCGAACTGGTCCATATCGCGACCGCTCGCATATGCCGCCTCCAACCCCTCGCCCAACTCCAGGTTGAAGACTAAGAACCGAAGACGAAAAGCGGCCATCCGATCCGCATCGGAAGATGCAAGACGGACACGGTAATAGCCCTGGCAAATGTCCAGAGACCCGTCAGCCTTGTTTTTGCGGGATTCGATAGGCCGCACGGATGCCGGCGAGCGTGTCGGATCGTGCGAACCGGCTTCGGCGATCCCGCTGCTTGCGGGAACTCTCACTGGAAAAACCTCCAACCATTCTTATTTGGTGAGTCCAACGTATCCCCAGAGCGTACGGTTCGCAGCTAGTTGTAGGATGCACGGCAGCCAGGAAAGTGACAGTTCCCGTGACCGGACAGTTGCCTGGGGAAAGTCGGCACAGCGGGACTTTTTTCTTGTCACTTCCGTCCGCGTGCTGAGTCTTAGCTTGTGTACGGTAAAGTGAAGGAGCGCATCATGAGCGCGGACGTCATCTCAACCACGAGGCGGCCCAGGATCACGCCGATGAGTACTCCACTGTTGATCTTCAGTTGGATCTGCAGAATTGTCGCAGCCTTGATCCTGCTCCAGACGCTTTTCTTCAAGTTCACGGCTGCGCCAGAGTCGGTTTATATCTTCACGAAACTCGGGACATTCGTGCACAGCTACTTCCCGTCTGCGGCAATCGGAGCGGTTGAGGTCGCTGCGCGCATCGGCTCGGGGATTATGGAACTGATTGCAGCTGTGCTTTTGCTGTCACGGCGGTGCGTATGGGCAGGCGCGATCCTGGCCATTGGAGCGACCGGCGGCGCGATCTTGAGCCACTTAACGTTTCTGGGCATTGAGGTGCAGGGAGATAAGGGACTCTTGTTTGGGCTTGCTATCATTGTAGCGGCTTCGAGTACCGTCGCGTTGTTCTTGCACCGCCAGCAAATTCCGATATTAGGAGCGCGATTCTGAGATGATGACGCCGTCACTGAACGTTGCAGTCAACGATGTTTTGCAGCAGGGCTGCGCGCTTCTGGATCGTGTGAGCGATGAGGTCTACGCACGTCCGCTGGACGGCACGCTCTCGTCCTCGCTAGGGGCCCACTATCGACATGTACTGGACCACTTTTTCTGCCTGGTGGAAGGGATTCGTACGGGGCAGGTCAACTACGACGAGCGGCGACGGAATCCTCAATTGGAATGCTCAGTCGCGCAGGCACGTTTGGCAACTGAGGGGTTAATCGAGGAATTTCGTGGTCTGACCGCCGACGTTATGCAGCGCGAATGCTCGGTTACCTACAGTGTGCGTTATGGTGAGAGCGAGGTAGAACTCGTAGGTTCGAATCTGGCGCGTGAAGTCATGTTCTGTGTCGGACACGCCATACATCATTATGCAATTCTCAAACTGCTCTGTTCGAGCGTGGGAGTGAACTTGCCTTATGAATTTGGTGTAGCCCCTTCCACGTTGAAACATCTCGAAGCTGAGACAGCGAGTCGGTAGCGGATGTGTACGCTGACGTTCATCGCCGGTGACGCGAGTCAGCGAATTGCAATGAACCGAGACGAGAGAATCACACGCGGCGCCGGAAAGCCTCCCGAAAGGCATGAGGTCCGAGGCACCAAGGCGATTTACCCGAGCGACGGCGAGGAGGGTACGTGGATCGGTGTCAACGAGTATGGGATCGTGCTCGCGCTGCTCAATTGGAATGACGCACCTGGAAAGAGCGAAGGCAAAACTCGGAGTCGCGGGCAGATTATCCCGGTTCTCATCGCTTCCCATTCCATCGCTGAGTTGTGCACTACGCTTAAAGTTTCAAGATTGAAAGGAATGTTACCGTTTCGACTGGTTGGCGTGTTTACCTCCGAAAGGGAGATATGGGAGTGGCGTTGGGATTCCACGCATCTTGAGTCGCAGGTTTTGGAGTGGAAATCACGGCACTGGTTTTCTTCGAGCCAGTCAGACAAAGAGGCTGAGAGCTTGCGAGGGGCTGCGTGCCACGAAGCTCAGTCCGAACGGGACGCCGGCTCTGCGCCTTGGCTCCGTAGGCTGCACGCGTCACACGCAGGCGGTCGGGGACCATTCAGTGTCTGCGTTCACAGGCAGGACGTGAAGACACTCAGCTACACAGAGGTTCTTCTCGCGCCCACGGCTGTGACAGTCGAACACTTTCTCGGCAGTCCTTGCGGCATGGGCTCTGGTCTTTGGACAGGGAGTCAACTCACTACGGTCAGTCGATGAACGCTGGTTATTGAGTTGCTTCCGATTTGATTTTGTCGGCGATATGGTGGCCGCTGGCTGTATGACCTCTCTCTTCGTTACCTTGGGCTGTTTGGTTGGACGCCGCTTCTGGTTGGCCTTTCCGTGGGTTTCAGCATGCCGATGATGCACCTCGGATTCCTGTCCCATCGGCAGCTTGCAGTGAAACTGCTGCTGGCAGCGGTGGGAATTTTTTTTATTATCAGTCTGATTCGAGAACTGGCCACTTACAGGGGGCGCCGCACCATCGTCGGCAGGTGGAAGCGCCTTTATCGCTGGGAGTTTTGGCCGCCGTACTTCTTCTATCCGCCGGTGATCCTCTACGTCGCGTATCTCGGAATCAGGTTCCGAAGCTGGACGTTATTTACAGCCGCGAATCCAGCGATTGTGGCAGGCGGATTTGTGGGCGAGTCCAAGTACCAGATCCTCGAGCAGTTGAAAGGCGCGAGTCAATGGCTGCCTGACTTCACTCTTCTGCCTTCTGGGGAGACCGTGCGGCGCATTGCGCAGGCGGAAGAATTCATGCGAAAACAGGCCTTGCATTTCCCCATCGTATTGAAACCGGATGCGGGGCAACGCGGCTCGGGGGTAAGCATCGTTCGTTCTTTCGAGCAGCTAGAAGAATATTTAAAGCCTGCTTCTTACCCAGTGATTCTGCAGGAATATGTTGCCGGCGAGGAGTTTGGGGTTTTCTATTATCGCTATCCGGGAACCGAGCATGGGCGGGTTTTCTCGGTAACGGAAAAGCGCATGCCTGTTCTACTTGGTGATGGCAGGCGCACTTTGGAGGAGTTGGTCTTTGCGGATGACCGCGCTGTGTGTATGGCAGATTTTTATCTGCGCAAAAATGCGGAACAAACTCAGCGCGTGCCCGTAGCGGGGGAGAGTGTGCAGTTGGTCGAGATCGGGACGCATTGCCGGGGCGCCATATTCCTCGATGGGGGCGACACCATCACGCCTGCCCTTGAGGAATCTATCGACCGGATTGCGCGCTGCTTCGATGGCTTCTTCTTCGGACGTTTTGACATTCGTGTTCCTTCGCGCCAGGACTTGATGGCAGGAAGAAACATGAGGATCATTGAACTCAACGGCGTCACTTCCGAAGCCACGCATATTTACGATCCTAAGCTAAGGGTTTTCGACGCCTATCGTGTGTTGTTCCAGCAATGGCGAATTGCGTTTGAAATTGGAGATCTCAACCGGGCACGGGGCACACGCCCGACGACAGTGCGCGCGCTGTTGCAAGCGATTCGCGAGTATCGCCGATTGTCGGAAGGCTATCCAGCGTGAGCCGATTCGGTGCTCGTTCTGGCCTGTTCGGTTTCTCAGTGTCGACGCTGCTTGCAATCCTCGTGTTCTTATCGCTTGTGCGTCTACAGCCAAACAATTCCCGCGGGCTTCGCAGACAACTGCCCGACAAAGGATGTTGACTCAGCCGAGCGAACGCCGGAGTTGACGCGATTGACCATCGAGAAAAGTCCGAGATGACCGCCAGTTACCAGTACGGCTAAGGATTCGTTCCAGTTCGAGGCGTGGCCTGCAGATCGGGTGTCTTCTCTGCTTCGCTCCCTGCGTCCTGAATCGAGATTGCCTTGGGTTGTAGCATCGGCCGCAGCCCGTGAATGTCTTCCACCAACGCTCGCAGAATCTCCGCGGCGCTCCAAGCCTGCGCGATGCATCCGCAGGGACGCTGCGGTGCGTCGCCGTCGAAGATTTCGGAGATATGTCCCAGCCCTCCATCGGCGAGGTGAGCCTTCAGCGGCGCCAACCATTTCGCCGCTTGGCGGCGGGCGGCCTCGCTGTCTCCGTTGACCTTAATATAAGCGGTGATGAACGGCCCCATCAGCCACGGCCAAACCGTGCCCTGATGATAAGCGCCATCGCGTTCGGCCGGCCCACCGGTGTAGCGCCCTCGGTACTGTGGATCGCTGACCGCGAGGCTGCGCAGACCGTAGGGGGTTAACAAGTGCTCCTGCACTTTATCCACAACGGCATGCGCACGATCCGCCGACAACATGCTGTGTTTCAAACTGACAGCAAATATCTGGTTCGGGCGAATGGATAGATCAGGCGGCGCTCCATTCGTGACGTTGTATAAACAGCCAGCCTGCTCGTTCCAGAACTGGCGATTGAAACTCCAGCTTGCGACGGTTGCCATGCTGCGATAGCGTTTCTGTTCCGCTTCTTCGCCAAATGTCCGGGCCAATTCTTCCATCACGCAGAGAGCGTTATACCAGAGCGCCTGGATTTCGACCGGCTTTCCGCGGCGCGGGGTCACGACCCAGTCGCCGACTTTGGCATCCATCCACGTCAACTGGACACCTTGCTGCCCCGATGAGAGCAGGCCGCTCTCGTCCATCTTGATCCCGTAACGCGTGCCGCGAACATGCCACTTAATGATGTCGGCAAATACTGGGTAAAGTTCGTTGCGCACAAACTCCAGATTGCCGGTGTAGGCAAGATAGGCACGAGCCGCTTCAAAAAACCAGAGAGTCGCATCGACCGTGTTGTATTCGGGTGTTTCTCCTTCGTCGGGAAAGCGGTTGGGCAACATGCCCTGGTCTACGTTTTGCGCGAAGGTCCGCAGAATACTGCGCGCGACGTCGTGTTTGCCTGTTGGCAAAGTGAGGCCGGGCAAGGCGATCATGGTGTCACGGCCCCAGTCGCTGAACCAGTGATAGCCGGCGATGACCGTTTTCTGATCTCCGCGGGCGACGATGTATTGGTCGGCAGCCGCGGTGAGGCTGCTGGCAAACTCGTCTTCAAGCGGTGAGGATCGCGATGCGTTTCGGCGGCGAGTAATCTCAGCCAGCCGATAATCGACCACGTTCGCCACATCGCGGCGCTCGGTGGATGCAATCACCGAGGCTTGGCGGCGGGAGCGCAGGTCGAATCGCAGAACACAAGGATTGAACAGATCTTCGGTGAAATCCAGCCCGCGTTCGCGCTCGGCCTCGTATTCGAAATTTCTGTACCAGTCGCTTGTTTTTTTCGATTCGGCGGCATTGTGAGCCAGGTACAACGTAGGTAGGCCCGCATAAGGAGTCACAGCCGTCAACCCAGGCTCCTCTTGCAATGCGGGAGTCAACGCGCCGTTTTCATGAGTGGTGCTGTGGTAGTCGCGGAAGGCGATGAGCGGTCTGAGTTCAAGCCACAGGGTCTTTGGCCGCTCCGGGTGATTGTTCTTCTTCAGTTCGTATTGCACAACGGTACTGTTGTCGCCGTGAACCATGAAGACAGACTTCTCGATTTCGATACCCTCGATTTCAAAAGTGAATACCGGGAATGGATCGAGACGGAACTGCTTGAGATAACGAAAACCCTGCGGATGAACTGTGCCGGGGTAACGATTTACCGAGAGATCGACCGGCTGTCCCTCGATGAACAGGGTCTCTTCCAGCTTGGACAAAATGACAAGGCGGCCAACAGGCGGTTTGGTGGCTGCCACCAGCAGGCCGTGATAACGGCGGGTGTTCATACCGACGATCGACGAAGAAGCAAAGCCGCCGAGCCCGTTGGTTTCCAGCCACTCCCGCCGGAGAGCAGCGTCCAGATCACCGCAGATTTCCTTACCGACCTTAATCATCGAATGCTATCTCCCGGCAGATGTTTGCTTCCCGTACGTAAGACTTATTACGAGCTAGAAAGTGACAAGGGTTTATTCGCCGAAAATTGTCAGTCTGTTGATGCGATATCTGGAACCGTTTCACAGGTCCCTTTTGGCTCGAAAGGCGCGGCCCTCAGGGGCGAAAGCCCACATTCCTGAGGGTCTGATCGGCACGGCTAAACAGGCTGCGGGAAAAGTCGTTGAGGGCGCAAAGAGCCTTCCCTCAGGCGCTAAAGCGCAGCAGATTTCCAACTACTTACGGCGCGAGTCAACTCGTGCCCTGCCCAAAACCGATTTGTGAAACCAGTTCTAGGCTACTTCGCAATAAACTTTGATCGCGCCATTCGGAGTGGTCAGGTTCTTGAAGAGCTCTTGATAGTTGTCTAAGCCTTTTACCGGATGAGTCAACAGCTTGCTGAGCCACCCCGGATACTCCGCTTCCGCCTGCGCCATATCGCCCACACCCATCTCAAAGTATTCGCGGTTGGCGTTTACGGTGCCGACCATAACCTTGTTGCCGAGAACGAACTCCAGATTGATTCGGTCCGCGGGGATCTGAATCATCTTGTCTCCGCCCGTAACGCTCGCCAGAACCAGCACGCCGTTCTTGCCCAGGGCCTGCATGCTGTCGAAGACCACGGCAGAGTTGCCCGTGCCTTCAAAGATCAGATCGAACGGGCCGTATTCCTTGGCCGCTTCGGTTATCGGTATGTCCTTAGTTGACAGGTATCGTGCTCCGAGTTCTTCGATCAGATCGGAGTTCAAGTAAGGTTTGGCAGTGCGGCCCAATGTGGTCACGTCCAGGCCTTTCAAACGCAGAACCAATGTGGCCAACAGGCCGATGGTGCCGGCGCCCATGACCGCCGCTGTCCTCGGACGCCAAACTTTGAGCCGGCGCTGGATCTCGTAAGCCTGGTGGATTCCTTTCTCTACGACGGTCGTAGGTTCCAGAAGCACACCAACATGTTTGAGGCCCTGCGGTACTTTGACGATGAATTCGACGTCGTCCACGTAGTATTCGGTGAGATAACCGTGGCGGAGATTGATGCCGCGTTCGTAGTAGATGTCGTCGGTGGTCATGTCGTTCGTGCCGATCAAGTCATAGATGCTCGTACCCGGACGACGCACCGTGGCCACTACATAGTCGCCCGGCTTCAACTCTGTCACATTCGGGCCGACAGCTTCCACCTGGCCGAAGCCCTCATGGCCGATGACCAGGAAGTCGTATCCTGGAGGAGCGGCGCCGTACTCGGCAGCATTGATTTCTTTGTCCGTTCCGTCCACGCCTACGCGCAGAACTTTCACCAGCACACCGCGGCCGTTCGGAACTTGGTCGAGCGAAGGTTTGGGCAATTCGGCCACGTGAACGCTGTTGGGCTTTCCTGGAAAGACGCTAATCGCTTTCATTTCTGCTTCTCCTTATAAATTCGGTTTGGCAGCTACGGTGGCAGTCGTCGATTCGCGTTGTCTTTGCTTGCGCTTGCTGGACTCTCCGCTTTGCTGTATCAACTTCGTGACCACTCCGGTCCACCCTGTTTGGTGACTGGCTCCCACTCCGGCTCCCGAATCGCCGTGAAAATACTCGTAAAACAGCACCAGATCGCGCCAGTGCGGGTCGGTCTGGAACTTTTCGAGATTTCCGAATACGGGCCGGCGGCCTTTTTCATCGCGAAGAAAGATGTTCGTCATGCGGCGCGAAACCTCACCCGCTACTTCCCACAAAGTCATCATCTTTCCCGATCCGGTGGGAAACTCAACTTTGAAGTCGTCGCCCAGGTAGTGATGGAATTTCTGGAGCGACTCGACCAGCAAATAATTTGTCGGAAACCAGATGGGGCCACGCCAGTTGGAATTTCCGCCGAATAGCCCGGTCGACGACTCGCCGGGCTCGTAGTCTACGCGGTGCTCGATACCGTCGACATGGAGGGTGTAGGGGTTGCCGCGATGGAACTGCGACAACGCACGGATGCCGTAGGGCGAGAGGAATTCGCGCTCGTCCAGCATAAACTTCAGAATGCTGCGGAGCTGGACCTGGCTAGCGATCGACAGCAATCTGCGTTCGCCCATTCCCTCTGTGCTCATGCAAGCCAAGTTTCCCGTGAGATCGGGACGGTTGTCGATGAACCATTCCAGACGTTTCTTGAAATCGGGCAGCTTGTCGAGAACTTCCGGTTCCAAGGTCTCTACCGCAAACAGCGGGATCAATCCCACCATGGAGCGAATCTTCATGGGGAAATGCGAGCCGTCGGGCAGTTTGAGCACGTCATAGAAGAAGCCGTCTTCCTCGTTCCACAATCCCATGCCGTCGTGCCCGCGATGGCTCATGGCATTCGCGATGTAGATAAAGTGCTCCCAGAATTTGCTGGCTACGTCTTCATAGCAGGGTTCTTCTGTTGCCAGTTCCATGGCTATCGCCAACAAGTTCAACGTGTACATGGCCATCCAACTGGTTCCGTCCGACTGTTCGATGTAGCCGCCGGTTGGCAAGGGCGCGCTGCGGTCGAATACACCGATATTGTCGAGACCCAGAAAGCCGCCTTGAAAAATGTTCATGCCCTCGGCGTCCTTGCGGTTCACCCACCAGGTGAAGTTCAACATCAGTTTATGGAATACACGCTGCAGGAATGCGCGATCACCTTTGCCGTTGCGCTTCTTGTCGATCTTGTAGACGCGCCACGCGGCCCAAGCGTGCACCGGAGGATTGACGTCGCCGAAAGCCCACTCGTAGGCGGGAATCTGCCCGTTGGGGTGCATGTACCACTCGCGCAACATCAGCGTGAGTTGGTCCTTCGCGAAGACAGAATCGACGAGTGCGAGCGGGATGCAGTGAAACGCGAGGTCCCAGGCCGCATACCACGGGTACTCCCACTTGTCCGGCATGGAAATAACGTCCGCGTTGTACAAGTGAGTCCACTCGTGGTTGCGGCCCTTCTTGCGTTCCGCGGGCGGGGGAGGATTGCCCGGGTCGCCTTCAAGCCAGTCTTTGATTACGTAGTGATAGAACTGTTTCGACCACAACATGCCGGCAAAACCTTGCCGCATAACATTCCGCGCGTCTTCCGAAAGATCTTGCGGGATCACTGTGGCATAGAACTCGTCGGCTTCGCGCTGGCGGAGGGCAAAGGTCTTATCGAAGGTGGCAAAGGCGTTCTGGCCCTTGAAGTCAGAGTCCGTCAGACGCAGGCGGACAACGGCGGTCTCGCCCGCGCCAACCGTGAGCTGGTAGTGAGCTGCGGCCTTCGTGCCGGTGTGGCTGGGATTCACGGTTTCCTTTGCGTCATGCACGATGTAGTCGTTGATACCGTCTTTGACGTACGGAGTGCGGTTTTCCACACCAAACAGCCGCTGGGTATTGGTCTCATTCTCGGTGAAGAGGAGTTCTGGCGAGCCCTCACAGTGCAGCGAGCGATTGCCGGGCCGGCCATGATTCAGTTCGATGACCGGGTTGGGTGCGGGACGTGCCTCATGCAGTTGCGGTCGATGCTTTGAGCTTCCCCACGACCACGTGTTGCGGAACCACACCGTTGGTAGCAAGCGAAGATTGGCCGCTTCGGGGCCACGATTCGCGACCGTGATTTTAATCAGGATGTCTTCGGTGTCGGCCTTGGCGTATTCGACGAACACATCGAAATAGCAGTCGTCGTTGAACACTCCGGTGTCGAGCAATTCGAACTCCGGCTGATCTTTGCCGCGCCGCCGGTTTTCTTCCACAAGCGGACCGTAGGGGAATTCCGCGTGCGGGTACTTGTAGAGGTACTTCATGTAGGAGTGGGTGGGCGTTGAGTCGAGGTAGAAGTAGTATTCCTTCACATCCTCGCCGTGATTGCCCTCGTTACCGGTCAAACCGAAAATCCGTTCTTTCAGGATGGGATCGCGCTCGTTCCACAGCGCCAGGGCAAAACACATTGTCTGCTTCCGGTCGCTGATCCCCGCCAGCCCGTCTTCGTTCCAGCGATAGGCACGGGAGCGGGCGTGGTCGTGAGGCAAATAATCCCAAGCGGTTCCACCGGTGCTGTAGTCTTCGCGCACCGTACCCCAGGCCCGTTCGCTGAGATACGGGCCCCAGCGCTTCCAGTGTTTCTTTCGCACACCGGACTCCATCAGCCGGATCTCTTCTTGTGTCATGCGAACTCTCCGCGTTCTTCGCAAATCAGTTTGATCAAACAGGCAAACTCAACTGAATGCTGCAAATCGCCGCGCTTGTGGCCGGGCCCTGTGTCGTCTACCGGATGGTCGGTGCCTGCGTCTGCCAGCGACACCGTGGATGGCGCATGGGAGGCAAGATCCAAGTGCCAGTCCGTTGCGGAAAACACGGGTTGGACGGTAGTTGCACTCATATCTCCTCCTACTTTTCTTCAATTTCGACTGCGTGGCCGTCGGGATCGCGCAGCAGGAAGGCCTTGTTGAACCCCAGCTTTCCAATTTGATTCGCAACCACGCCAGAAGAAACAAAGGGCACCTTGCTGGCCTGCAATTGGCGAGCTGCGTCCTCGGCGTTTCGGGTCAACAGGACCGTCTGTCGGTGAACGACATCACTTGCGTGTTCGTCGGCTGGAAAGGGCCGTCCATCGCGGGGCGTCATGTACTCCAGCAATTCAATCCCCGGCCCGCTTGCACCGCGTAGCGCGGTGATGCGCAGATGGGCGCCGAAAACGTTGTTAAGATGCTCCTGCTCTGTTCCATAGTTCTCACTTTCTCCCGCAACGTGCATACCGAGCAGATCGTGATAGAACTTGACGCTGGCGTCGGTGTCCCACACTACGATTGCGGTATGGTCTATGCCGAGAAACAGCTTGTCATTGGAATGGGAGCGGTGCCACTTCTCAAGGCCCTTGTCCGGAGGAAACTGCAATACCTCTACCGGGTGCTCATCTGGATCTTTGAAGTAGAACGCAGAAATGCCGGCCGCGTTCTTATTCCAGTCGGGAAGCCGCTGTGGTCCGGACGAGGCGTGTTCCACCTTGTTCTGCCGCAACCACGAATAAGCCTTGTCCATGTCGCTGACGATGATTGCGATGTGCTGAAACCAGCGGTCGTTGCTGCGAGAATCAACGGGGATGGGGCGACCCTTCGGCGCGAGATACTCCGTAAGTTCGATGAACTCGTCGCCGAGCCTCATTCGCACAACGCGCATTCGCAATCCGAAGACACCTTCGAGATGCTCGTAGTTCTCGCCAGCGACTTCGGTGTCGGATACCTTCTCGAACGTCAATACTTTGGAATAGAAGTCCACCGCCCGATCCATGTCGGAGACCGTGATTCCGATCGCGTCTACGCCGTCCACCAGAGTGGGGCGTTGTTGAGCCGAAAGGCGAGGAAGAGCCACGACCAGTGTCAATACACAGATTGCCAGCACGCTTTGGCGCATGCGATGTGGTCGACAAAGTTGCTTCATCTTATCTACCTGCTTACCGCGAGTTCCTGGCTCTGCTGTCGATTCCGTTCGTACTCCGTCTGGGACACGCCGAGGCGCTTCATCAAGTGGTCGCCCACTCGAATCGCGTTGGCCATGATAGTCAACGCCGGGTTGACGGCTGCGCTCGACGGAAAGAAACTCCCATCCACAACGTAGAGATTGTCGACATCATGCGCCTTACAGTCTGAGTCAAGAACTGAAGTCTTCGGATCGTGTCCAAAACGAATCGTTCCATTCTGGTGGGCTACACCGGCGAGCGGGATTTGCTGTCCGACGTACAGGTTTCGTCCGAACAGCCCTTGATGACATTCGTGGCCGTGCATCGTGCAGCTCGTCTGCTTCATGGCTTGCTTCAGCTTGCCCTGAAGCCTTTCGTGCGCTTCCAGGTTATTCGGGGTGTAGGTGAGAACGATCTTTCCCTCTCGGCCGATGGTGACGCGATTGTTTGGATCGGGCAGGTCTTCGGACGTGAGCCAGAAGTCGAGCGAGTGTTTCGCCATCAACTCCAAGGTGAAATTCGGAGCAATCGCAGGTGCGCCGGCCTTGAGGGTGATCGCGTCCAGTTTGCCGACGAACGAGATGTGACCCATAGGGTATTTGAAATCCTCGGAGCCGAAGTAATAGTCGTTTACTCCGAGAGTCTTTTGAAAAATCGTGGGGTTGGGACACTTAGAAATAGCCATCATCACCGAGTTGGTGTGCCCCATGTAGTGGCGGCCCACGATGTCGGAACTGTTGGCAAGTCCGCGGACGTGCTTATCGTTGGCGGAGCGCAACAGCAGCGCGGCCGAGTTGATCGCGCCGCACGATACGGCCACCACATCGGCGGAATAACTTTCCGGGCTGCCGTTCCGTTCCACGATTACACTCTTCACCTCACGACCTGATGCATCCGTTTCCAACCGCTTGACCAGAGAGTTTGTTAACAGCGTTACGTTGGAATGTTTGATCGCCTCATCAACGCACACCACTTGCGAGTCGGACTTTGCGCCCACCAGACAGGGAAAACCATCGCAGGTGTTGCAGCGGATGCAGTGGCTTTTGTGCAGGTTCTTCTCGTCGAGCATGACGCCGACGGGTACGTGGAAGGGCTTCAGACCGGCACGCGCGAAGTCGTCGGATAGCTGCTTGATGCGCGGCTCATGGCTAACGGCTGGCCAGGGATAGGGAGCGTTGGCGGGTGGTTCAGTCGGATCTTCCCCGCGGTTGCCGTGCACGGCATAGAGATTCTCGGCCTGCGTGTAATACGGCTCCAAATCGTCGTAGCTAATCGGCCAAGCGGGCGAGATGCCACCGTGGTGGCGTAGTTCGCCGAAATCCTCCTTGCGTAAACGGAACAGAGCAGCACCGTAGAACTTGGTGTTGCCGCCGACGTAGTAGTTGGTATGCGGATGTAGGTCTTTGCCATCCTTATCGAGCCAGGATTCCTTGGTGTTGTAATGGCCGTCGACGTTGACGGCCTGCGGGTCCCAGTTCGCTTTCTCGCGTGGAACATAGTCACCGCGTTCGAGAATGAGGATGCGCTTTCCGGACGGCGCCAGGTGATAGGCGAGCGTTCCGCCGCCGGCGCCGGTTCCGATGATGATCACGTCGTAGTGATTGTCACTCATGATGCGAACCCTCCATTCGCTCCGCAAAAGATGCAGCGTTTTTCGTTGTTGTGGTGGAGCTTGCAGCATTTCACTGCTCGCTGTCCCTTCCACCACAGATAGAGCTCGGCGGCGAACAGCATGCCCAGCGGGGGCGCGGTCAGGTAAATCCAGAGGCCGTCCCAAATCATCGGAGGCAAGGCAGAGCCGAGCGAGCGAGCGGGATTCATGCTCATGCCGGAGAAGGGCGCCTCGATGGTGATGTAGGTCGCGACCAGCAGTCCTGCAAAAAGGCCCGTGTATCCGGCCAGCCGGTGGTGGTTAGAGAAATAAAGCACAGCCGACATCATTCCGGTTGCGATGATGAATTCGGCGAGCAGTGCCACCCAGGTTCCATGGGAGCCCGGTGTGGTTACCACGTACCGCACTGCGGGGTCCGATACTTGGCGACCGAGCAACTGAGCGACCAGAGAAACCCCCAACACCGCGCCAGAGAACTGCGCGGCTATATAGAAGAGAGCGTCCCATCCCTTGACCTTACCCAAGCGGAAGAAAGTGAGGGTTACGGAAGGGTTAATGTGCGCTCCGGACTGTTTTCCCCACGGGGAATAAATAATGGCGATGGCGGTCAGGCCCATGGAAATTCCCATGAGGAACCGCCGCAGGAATCCAGACAGGATTACCTGATGGACGGGCGAGCCGGGGAACTCGTAGAGCGCGCCGAACACGCAGGCCGAAACCATGAACGCAGCGAGCAGACCGGCTTCCATCAGATACTCAGGCCAGTGGGTGCGGAGGGCCGTGAGCACGCCAAGTTCCGGCGACTCTGGGCGGGCGGCTGAGGCCGGCACTAGCTCCAACGTCATTTTCGGCAAACTCGCGGACACCTCTTGCTTGGCACTATTCATGGAGTCGTACGATACGATTCAGATTCCCTTTCGAAGTGACACGAATTGCAAGTCAACGCATGCTGGATAAGCGGTCATACAATCGCTGACTGAAACCACGCGGCAGATCGAATACGTTTTTCCCGCCTAGTAATCGGACAATGTTCTGGGAGCCGTCATAGACGGCCCGGCAGTGGCTGCAGCCTTGAAGATGCCGCTCGATTCGGTCTCGCATTTCGGGCGTCAGGTCGCCCTCCGTGTAGTTGACCAATTCTCTCCATACGTCTCGGCACTCGATCTCTAATAGCTGAGTCACGGTCGCACAAAGCAGCTCCGGGATGTGAGATGCCGCATGCGGCTCAAAGTGACAAAGTGTAGGCAATCCTACTCGGCCGCTGTTTGAAACCTTCGCGACAGTTCCGAATCTTACTGCTACGTGAGCATCTCAACTCAGCACAATTAGCCCACCGAGCGCGGACGACGAATCGTTAACGATTCACTGCTGGGTGTGAGAACAGCGCTCACCAAATTTCAAACACGAGGAAAGAAAAGAGAGATGAATAAGACAATCCAGTTTCTACTCCGTTCACTGTTGATGATGACGACGCTTTTCGCCGTCTCGGCCTTTGCCCAAAACATGCACACCTCCGGCCAGTTCCAGGGCCCGAAAGCCAATAAAGGTCACGTGACCCATAGCACGCGGGATGGCAAGAGTGTCCTTACGCTGTCGGATGACTTCGTCGTTCCTGACACACCGGACCCGCACTGGCAAGTAGTGGATTCCGACGGCCAGGTCTATCTGCTCGACAAGCTGAAGACGAAGGCTTTCATCGGGGATAAGTTTAAGAAAGAGATCGTCGTGCCCAGCTACGTGAAAAACGTATCGAAAGTGGTGATCTGGTGCGCGTTTGCCGAAGTCAATCTCGGCGAGGCCAGCTTCAGCTCTCCCGTTATGTGAGCAACTTCAACCGAGGGGCGCAGGGCCTGTTCGAACCTGAACTGGCGCGCCCCTTACAGTAGGCGATTCCTTCAAACAACCGATAGGAGTGAGATAATGATGAGCTTGTATTCTCGCAGGCTTAGGGTTCGTCTTCTTCTGGTGTTGTAATGACTGCGTTCGAACACGATCAGAAACGTCTGGAAGCGCTTGAGCTAGAGCTGCGCGCGAGCGAAGAGCTTAAGAGCCGGCTGATCGCCTGCAGTCGGGACTGCATCAAGGTTCTCGATCTGGAAGGGCGCCTGTTGTTCATGAATGAGGGTGGAAGGCAGGCGTTGGAGATCTGCGATTTTGCTCCTTTCGTGAATGGTTTCTATATTGAGTTTTGGCAAGGTGCAGATCGAGTAGCCGCTCAGGCCGCGATACAGCTCGCAAAAGACGGCCAGATCGGCCGCTTCGTCGGATGCTTCGAAACCCGCCTCTCGCGTCAGCCCAGATGGTGGGATGTGGTGGTGAGCCCCATCCTGGATGGGAGCGGTAAACCGGAACGGCTGTTGGCGCTTTCCCGTGACATGACCGAACACCGGAAGAATGAAATTGCCCTGATCGAAGCCCTTCAATTCAATCGAGAGATCATTGAAGGCGCCGCGGAAGGCATTATTGTTTACGACTCCGATCTGCGCTACCAGCTTTTCAATCCCTTCATGGAACGGCTGACTGGCAAACCAGCGCAGGAAGTTCTCGGCAAAGTTACGACGGAGGTGTTCCCCAGGTCGTACCCGACCGAGATAGAAACCGCTCTAAAGCGTGCCCTGCAAGGAGAATCCGTCCAGGTAGAAGATACTTTGATACCGAAACATTCCGCCGCCGGCACAGACTTGTGGGAGTCCTGTACTTTCGCTCCCCATCTGGATGCCCAAGGGCAGGTGATCGGAGTGATCGGTCTGGTGCGGGACGTCACCGAGCGACACCTCGCCGAAGAAACATTTCGCTCGATTGTCGTGGGAACTGCTTCGACGACCGGCAGCGATTTTTTCCCGTCGCTGGTACGCCATCTGGCCACAGCGCTTCGCGTTCGATATGCGTTTGTGACCGACTGCGATGATCAAAGACGCGCCAAAGCACTGGCGTTCTGGAAGGGAGACCGGTTCGGAGACAACTTTGAGTTCAATCTTGCAGATACTCCCTGCATGAAAGTCATCAACGGCGAAATCTGCCATTACAAAGAGGGAATTCAGGAACTCTTTCCGCTGGATAAGGGATTGGTACGTTGGGAAGCCGTGAGCTACCTGGGCGTTCCCATGGTCGACTTGGCGGGGCGCGTGATCGGCCACATCGCGATTCTTGATGACAAGCCGATGAATCGCGACTCGCGCGCAATTGATCTAGTCAAAGTTTTTGCTTCCCGAGCGGCGGCCGAGTTGAAGCGCCAGCGCGCCGAGGCAGAATTGCAGACGGCTCTTCAGCAGGTCCAGACGCTGCAAAGGAAACTCGAGGCTGAGAACGTCTATCTACAGGAAGAAATCAGCAAGGAGCATAACTTCAAAGAGATCGTAGGGAACAGCCGCGAACTCAGAGAAGTATTAGACAGAGTCGAGACGGTGGCCCCAACCGACTCCACGGTACTGATCACCGGTGAAACTGGATGTGGCAAGGAGTTGATTGCTCGCGCGCTCCATAGCCGTAGCTTGCGCAAGCATCGTCCGTTGGTGAAGTTGAATTGTGGTGCAATCCCAACGGGACTGGTCGAGAGCGAGCTCTTTGGGCACATGAAAGGCGCATTCACCGGCGCGCTGGAACGAAGAACGGGCAGGTTTGAACTCGCGGACGGCGGGACTCTGTTCCTTGATGAAGTCAGCGAGCTTCCGCCCGAGACTCAAGTGAAGTTACTGCGAGTTCTCCAGGAGCAGGAGTTTGAGCCATTGGGAAGTAGCCGCACGGTCCGTGTAAACGTGCGCATCATTGCAGCTAGCAATCGTGACCTCGAAAAAGCAGTGCAGGAAGGCCGATTCCGCGCTGATCTCTACTATCGTCTCAACGTTCTCCCCATATTGCTGCCGCCGTTGCGCCAGCGCCGATCCGATATCCAGCTCCTCGCCGCTTTCTTTGTGGAGCGGTTCGCCAGGCAGTTCGGCAAGCAGGTTACTGGAATCGCGCAAGATACGATGGACCTGCTCTCTCGGTATGATTGGCCAGGAAACATTCGCGAGTTGCAGAACGTAATCGAGCGCGCCGTGGTCCTGTCGCGAGGTCCGATCTTGAAGCTAGGTACCAATCTGCTGCCCGCAATCAGCGCGGGAACGGCAGCCGCCGCTGATGTTACTGACTTGGATTTGGACCGCCCAAAATCGGAAGAAGCTATCGACGGTCCCTCCTCCCTGGATCACGTTGAAAGGCGTCACATCCTGAGCGTTCTGCAAAAGGCGGACTGGGTGATCGAGGGCGAAGGTGGGGCCGCGAAGATTCTCGATCTGCATCCCAATACCCTGCGAAGCCGCATGAAGAAACTCGGGATCAAGCGTGCGCCCCTGAACCCTGCTCTGCCTGCCACGAAATCTCGTGGCCACGAAGCCATAACCAACTGACCCACGAAACTTCGTGGTTCCTTCCTAAGGCGATTCCCTCAATAACTGTCTAAGACCATCGAAATCAATAGCATAGCCTTTTCATTCTATTTCTCTCGGATGGTCCTGCTCCTGCTTCAGCAAAGATGTCTTCGGAGGAAAGCTGGCAGTGCTCAAGATCTCAATTATCGGTGACTCGGATCAAGCCATCCAGTTCCAACTGGAAGGCAACCTCGTAGGCCCTTGGGTCGAGGAGCTAGGAAGGCTCAGTGACGAAGCCCTCTCCCACCAGAAAGCCGTAAGCCTCGATCTCGAAAAAGTGTGGTTCGTCGATTCGCACGGAGTCGGCCTGCTGCGCGATCTCGCGCGGAGGCAAGTGTCTCAAGTCAATTGCTCTCAATTCGTAAGCCAACAACTGAAGCAGGCGGCGCAATGATGGCCACCAACAGTGGAACGGAGTTGTTATCTCAGAACCTGAAACCACTGAACGGATGGTCCTCCACGCCAGCCCAGTTTCGGGGCAACGCGGCCGACTCCCGTCTGATCCGGCGCGTTCACGATGGCAACGCCGACGCATTTTATGAACTTGTTCGCCCATATGAGCGCGCTGTCTTTCTGGCAGCCCTCTCGATCGTCAGGAACGAGGCAGATGCAGAGGAGGTAGCGCAAGAAGCAATTCTGAAGGCGTTCAAAGGCCTGTCGCGTTTTCGTCAGGAAGCCAAGTTCAGCACATGGCTCATCCAGATCACCATCAACGAGGCGAAGATGAAACTGCGCAAGGACCGGCGCCACCTTTACGAATCCATGGATGAGGGACAGCAAAACGACGAATGTGACTACATCCCGAAGGATTTCGCCGATTGGCGGGAAATCCCATCAGAGGCGTTGGAGCGACGCGAGCTTCGTGAGGCGCTCACCAAAGCACTGGAATCTCTTCCCGGAAAATACCGCACAGTACTGATCTTGCGGGACGTGCAACACCTCAGTATCAACGAAACTGCAAAGGCCCTCGGCCTCTCAGAAGCAAGCGTGAAGACCAGACTCTCCAGGGCTCGGCTGCAGATGCGAGATGCGTTGGCGCCTGGCATCGATGGGGCTTGGAGTCTGCGTTGATCGCTATCGGGCGTTCTGCAGGCTTCTCGCTCGATGAGATCGCGCTCATGTTCGCGCCTAACGGGCGCCCCCGCATCGACCGGCAGATGCTCGCAGCCAAGGCGGAGGAACTTGACAGGACCATCCGGAGACTACCCAATATGCGCGACGGCATACGGCACGCCGCTGCTTGCCGGACGCCGAGTCACGTGGAATGTCCGACCTTCCGCCGCATCCTGCGGGCCGCCGCGTCTGGAGCTTTCAGGCCACAAAGGAAAAAGAGCTTGGCAGCAGGGTCATCCTATCATCATCGGCACCGGTACTCTGGCGCTCATTCTATGCAATTGGATTCACGTGTGATCCCCGTGAGAGATCGATCCATGGTGCGAGTCCCTGGAGAAGCGGACGGAGACCAACGTGCACGCCAAATGCTCCCCGAAGTACAGCCTGACGCTGATGTCGGTCGTACCCATCGATTTTAGCCATTCATATCGCAGGTTTGCCCGTGACTGGCATCGGGAAGTTCATGCGCTTCTCCTCAGAAGTGTCCAAAGCTGAGTAGCGTACCCCGCAGTGCGCTACGAAGACAGGTCGGGGCGCGCATTTGGACCCCAACCCCCTGCGCCCAATGCAGCAACAGAAAATATATCTCATTGGACTGCCTAGGTTTTGCTTGTGTCCTGGTATCGAGCGGGAAGCGGGACCGAGATCGAAGTAAAAGTTCCTACTAAGGTGGCCTGCCGCTCTGCTCCACGCAGAGTCAACGGCCTTCTTACAAAGTTTCTGAAGCGCTGACCAGGCCGGCAGAATGACACGGAATGCGACGCGGGTGGCCCTCAAAAACTTTGTAAGTGGCGTTAGGACAGTTAAAGGATTGCGAACGAGTGTCGTGCCTGCACCCTTGTGAATCGCCTATAGGTGGATTAAACCGCGCTGCAACGCCGTGACCACAGCTTGTGTGCGATCGTTCACATTTAGCCGCATGAGAATCGCGCTGACGTGGCTCTTCACTGTAGCTTCGGTGATACCCAGTGAATGCGCTATCTCCTTATTGCTCTTGCCAGCGACAAGCAGGCCAAGAACCTCCTGTTCGCGCGCGCTCAACTCTGAATCCGGCATGCGCGAGGCCAGAGCATCAACCACCGTCGGCGGCAGAAAACGTCTGCCTGAATGAACACGTTGCAGCGCCTGCACCAGCACTTGGTACGGCATTCCCTTAATGACGTACCCTTGGGCTCCGGCCTCCAGGGCCCGATGAATGTCCTCATCTCCTTCATAGGTCGTGACGACGATAAAACGGGCCGTGGGGTGCACCTCACGGATGGCTTTGATCGTCGCGACTCCACTCATCCCAGGAAGCTTCAGGTCGATCAGGGTCACGTCGGGCCGGCATCGTGGAAACAATGCCACCGCCTCTTCCCCGGTTTGCGCCTGGGCGACCACGTTCATATCCGAACGCGCATTCACAATAGCAGTAATCCCAACTCGCAAGAGGGGATGGTCGTCTACTACCATGACTTTCATTTTTTCTTCTGGCTTCAAAGGGCTCTCTCCTGCACTTCGCCGCGCCCCGCGGCTACGGAAGCGTGTGGCACCTCGATCACAAGATTTGTTCCGGCACCAGGCCGGCTGTCCAGGACAAATTTCCCGCCTATCCTTTGCATGCGTTCTCGCATTCCGATCAGTCCATAGTGGCCCCGTGACGATGCCGCCAAAGATGCGAAATCGAACCCTGCGCCGTCGTCGCTAACCTTCACTGTGCAGCGCCGTTCCTCAAAACAGACCTCAACCTTCACGCGTTGGGGCTGACCATGGCGAACCGCATTGTAGAGGGCCTCGCGCGTCACCATGAGCACGTCGTGCACCACGGATTGATCGAGCCCAAAAGGCTTACCGGCGACCGCGAACTGCACTGGTATTCCAAATTCATGATTCACTTGCTGCGTCATTCCCTCAAGCTGTGGCGCCAGGCTCGCAATTGCGTTAGAGTTTTCGCGCAGGTTCCAAACGGCCTGGCGGGCCTCGTCAATCGTCGATCTTATCTGCGTGCGAGCATACTCCAGCAGATCGTGCCCATTGTTCCCCGCAGCGTGTCCGATGCTGGAGTGAGCTTCGAGCAACGCGGACACGCCCACGCATCCCTGAATCAGCGTGTCGTGCATCTCCCGCGCTAAGCGGTTACGTTCGTCCAATACGGCCTGAAAGCGCGAGCGCAGTTGCCCCAAGCGAACCCGATAAATTCCCAGCACTGCGCCCGCAGCCAGCATCAAACACAATCCCAAAAACCAGAGCGTGCGATAAAAATGCGGCTCTTGCACAATCTCCAACGACGTTTCGGCGATTTGGGATGGATTATTCATTTCATAAGCCGCCACGCGAAAATGATATCTGCCTGGTGGCAAGTTGGTGTAGTAGGCTGTTCGGCCAGACGAAGCATCACTCCAGCTCTTGTCGAAGCCGTCGAGGATGTATCTGAACTTGATACGCTCTTGCGATCGCAGTAGCACGACGCCGTAATGCAACTCGAGTTTAGCGGTGGTGGGGCGCAGCGAAATACGGCTTCCGGTCGGAGCCTGCAAGCCGTCCACCAGGGCGCGATCGATCACCACAGGTGCTGGAATCGACGGCGGGGGTTGATCGGTTGAAACCAGCACCGGTCCCTTGCTGCTAGGAAACCATACTTCTCCACGCGTGGTGAGAATGCCCGCCGGCTTTTCACCGCCACACATTTGTATTGTTTCCAGACCTTCGGAGATTCCATAGAGAGTAACTGGCACACGGTAGCCGGGATGATCCACGAGCATCTCAAGATCCCGACGGTTCATCACTGAAATTCCGTTCGGACCACTGGCCCAGAGCTTGCCGTTGTGATCCTCCAGCAATTCGTAAATGCTATTGCTAGTCAAACCCTGCGCCATGGTGTAGTGCGTCAGTTTCGCGGATTGCCAGCGGTACAGGCCGCCGGTGCGGGTTCCAAACCATAATCCCCCATCCGGGTCCTGATGAATCGCCCAAACTTTTTCTTGCTGCAGCGCTCGAACCACATCACCGCCTTCGAACCTATTATTGTGGACTCGACTGACGCCGTGATCCGTCCCGATCCAAAGATCCCCGTTGCGATCTTCAAGAAGCGATCGCGTGCTGAAATAGCAAAGCCCATCTTTCATCTGATAGTTCGTGAATCGGCCGTTCTTCCAGCGGCTAACCCCTTCATCGGTTGCAATCCAGACGCTGCCGTCCCCACTCTGCAGGAAGGCACGAACGAAATTATTCACCAGACCTTGTCGGGTCGTGTAGTGGATGAGTTGCTTTCCGGTCTGGTGATAGACCCCGCGACCGTCGGTTCCGATCCAGAGCTTGCCTTCGCGATCGCGAAATACATTTCTCACCCTAACACCCTCCAGCGCGGGAAAACGATAGAGAGCGGCTTCATCCTTGTGGAACCGGAACAGGTTGGTAGCGGCAATCCAAACATCGCCATCCACATCCTCATAAACGGTCTCGGCGTCGGAATCGGAGGCATCCGGCAGCGCCACCGTCCTCACTGGGGTTTTGCTGAGGCGAAGCATTCCCGCCTGCGTTCCAACCCAAAGATTCTTCTCCACATCTTCGAAGAGACTCAAGACCGTGTTGCTGGGCAGTCTGGTAGGCGCGGTAATCTCCGAGAATCCATTGTGGCCGTAGATGTGGAGGCCGTGACCGATCGTCCCAATCCACAATCTGCCGTCAGAAGTCTCACGAAGAAAGCGAACCGTCACGTTGAATCTGCTTACTTTTTGGAAGGCCTTGATCTCAGGATGTTTGGGCAACGCGTTCGGGACCATGCGCTGGAGTCCAGAAACTGTTCCTACCCAAACGGTACCGTCTTCCGTCTCAACTATGGATTTCACTCGATTCTGGCTGGCTTGGCCCTGCAGTTGATACTCAATCGCGGAGTTGCCATCGAGACTGAGCAATTTCGACCCGCCGATCCATAGGCGATCGCTGCGATCCTGGTACAGAGCGTGCACGGCTACCGCCGGGATCTTTTCGGTACCGTCGATGCGCTCGAGCCGTTCTCCCGCCAAGCGGAACAATCCGTCGTCTGTGCCAATCCATATCTGTCCCCTGGAATCCTGTTCTATGGCGCGCACAAAAGCGTTGGTTAATCCATCTCCGGCCGAGTAGGAGTGGAACATTCCGTCCCGATAACGAATCAATCCCCCACCTTCGATTCCGATCCAGAGCGAATTATCCCGAGACACGGTGAGGCAAAAAATATTGTTGTCTCGAAACGCCGGCGTATTTTCGCGGTCATACAGCACGAAACTGGCGCCGTCGAATCGGAGAAGTCCTCCAGTCGTTCCAATCCACAGGTAATGGTCAGCGGTCTGCGCAAAGGCTTGCACAATCTGTTCTGGCAAACCATCTTGCATTTGCCATTTGCGTTCAGCGTAAGCATTCGGCAGAAAGGAAGAGACCTTCGAAGCAGCCAAGACGAAAGGAACGTTCAGGGTCAGTAGCGCGAGGGTAATGACCGTCCAGAGCACTGCTTGGGGCCGCACGCCGTTCACCGTCAAAACAGGACCATCCTGCATCCAGTGCAACGCCATGAAATTTACCATACTCCTGGTTTCCATGGACAAGCCAGACGAGAACCGCGCCCTACCAGCCATTTAAAGATAATGGTCCAATCCTACTTTTGTCGGATTCGCGCTTTCTCGCTTAGGCATAAGATTCGTGGCGGTCCCGACGAGTTCGCGTGTGTCTGAGGCTAACTCAGAGAGGCCGGCGACAGAGCCCGAAGTGCGCAGAAGGTATGAAAAATGGAGAGCGCAAATTGAAGAACACCAAATTAGTGATCTTTCGTCAATCACTGGTTGCGATAGCCATCGCATTGGGATTTCTTGTCTGCGTTACGGTTCCGGCGCGAGCACAGGTCGGTCAATCGACCTTGAACGGCAACGTCGAAGATACGACTGGGGCTGTAATAGCGGGCGTGGCCATCACTCTGACCGACGTCGCAAACCAGACATCCAAGACGGCCACCAGCGATTCGCACGGCTTTTTTTCTTTCTCCAGCCTGCCCGCCGCTACCTATGACGTAAAGTTCGAAAAACAGGGCTTTGCCGACTTGCAGCGCAGGGTCGTCGTGCATATTGCCGACCACACGGAGATCCCCGACATCCACCTGCGAGTGAGGGCCGCGAACGAGACGGTCACCGTCACGGCGGCTTCGGTGGCGATTACGCCCGACACTACGGGCGAGGTTTCCTATACTCTCACCGCCAAGCAGGTTCAGAACTTGGACATTCAAGGACGCAGCGCTATCGAACTGCTTAGCTTGGTTCCGGGAGCGGCGGACTCCGGCAATTTCAACAGCGACAGTTATAGCGGCCAGACCGCTGGCTTTACCCAGAACGCGAGCGCCTATAGCGTGAACGGCAATCGTTTCGACCTCACCCAAATCGTGAGCGATGGAGCTCCTGTCACCGATGTCAACACGGCCGGGTCCGCGGCCGTAACTCCCAACGTGGAGATGATCCAGGAAGTCAAAGTGGAGACGGCCGCATTTTCCTCAGATAACCCGAGCGGGCCGATCGTGTTTCAGACGGAAACCAAATCTGGCGGGAAGGACTTCCACGGCGAACTCTACGGGACAGTGCGTAACCATATTCTGGACGACACGGATTGGCGCGTGAAGAACCTCCAGTTGCCCAAACCGAACGACAGCTACTACTATCTCGGGGCCAATGTCGGCGGTCCGGTGCTCATTCCGGGAACAAAATTCAACGAGCACCGCGACAAGCTCTTCTTTTTCGCGGCTTTCGAGAAGGCTCTGCAGCATGTGCAGGACCCGGTGGCCGACATCCGCGAAGCGGTAACGCCTACGCAAGCGATGCGCGACGGCGACTTCACCGATGCGGCATACCTCCAGAGCCTCAATCAAAACACCGCGTATTACGCCACCACTACACCCTGCTCCCTAAGTTACGAAAACACAAGCCTGTGTTCGTCTCCAGGTACTATCACCACCTTCGACCCGAATGGAAAAATACTGATTGACGCACTCCCACTGCCGAATGCCAACCCCGCCCTCACGAATGGGTACAATTTGGTGAGTAGCGTGGTCACCTTTCAACCGCGCGATCAGGAAGATCTGAAACTCGATTACAACATCAACAAGGCGAACCGTGCGTCCATCCGCTATAACCACGAGAGCGAAACGGTGCCGTTTCCCTTCGGCTACTACAATACTTTCACGCCGAATGCCTATGCCGGCGATCAGGTGGGGCACAACACCTCGCACTCCATTGTGGCCAACCTGGCAACTTCCTTTTCCCCGACGCTGCTCAACCAGCTCATATTCGCCTATTCGCGGCTGAATTTTCTCACCTACCTCGACGATGAGGCTGCAGTCTCCCGTTCCGCGCTCGGATACAGTGCAGCGGACCTTTACCCCGACAATTCCGACATCCTTCCCAACGTCCAGCCTGGCTATGGCGGCGCTGGGTATGCCTCGCTTTACCTGCGCGGGGGCAGCTATCCCACCACCAATGCTCCGCAACAGGTCTACACGATCAACGAAAACATAACTAAGCTGTTCGGCACGCACGTTTTTAAAGCTGGCGTCTATTTCGGTCACCAACAGTTTGGTCAACTTACACAGGGAACCGAGAACAGCACCATCATCACAGGAGAGTACAACGGCGCCTACAACACGGGCAACGCGTTCGCCGATCTGCTCACCGGACAGATTGCCGGTTACCAGCAGAGCACGAGCAACTTCGTGGCCAACCTGCGCGAAAAACGCATTGATTTCTTCGTCCAAGACCAGTGGAAGGTGGTGCCGCGCTTCAGCTTTAACTATGGGCTGCGCGTCAACCATATCGGGTCGTGGTATGACCCACGAGGTCAGATGGTGGTGTTTGATCCAGCCCTCTATAACCCCAGCGGCACGTATGCAGAAGCACCGGGCTTGGTGAGCCACGCCACGACACCGAGCATCTCCATCAGCGGAAGCCGCCCGCAGGGATTTCAGTTCGCTCCTGCTCTTGGATTTGCCTTGGACGTCCGCGGTACCGGGAACACGGTCCTTCGGGGAGGCTTCGCGACCACTTATTACGTCGACCCTGGCGCTAATGCCTTCTCCACCATTCAGGCCCCGCCCAACGAAGCATTCACGACTTACTACGGTTTGAATACGATATCGAGTACTTCACCGGGAGCATATCCAGGCGGTGGCATACCGAACATCAATACGTATCTGCCACTCGGGGCGTATGGCATTGCCGATATTCACGATCACAAGCTGCCAACAACCTACTCCTACTCCTTCACGGTGGCGCAGGCGATTGTGCGGTCCCTTCACCTGGAAATGGGTTATACCGGGAACTCCTCGCGTAACCTTACCGGTTACACCGGGACCAATATAGTGCCGGAAGGCTGCCCCTACGAACTGGATGCTATTGAAGGTTACGGCACCGGTTCATACAACGACACGCTATGCCGTCCTTATCCGCTGAATGGCGGACTCAGCACCATGACGCACAATCTAAGTTCCTACTACAACTCGGCCCAGGTTACCCTCTCCAAACAGACCGGCATGGTTAATTTCTGGGCCACTTATACCTGGGGCAAGACCTTGGCCTACAACTGCGAAGATCCTTTCGACGAACGCCGTTGTTATGGCGCCGCACCGTTTGATCGCAGCCAGAATCTGAACATCTCGTATCTGATCAACCTGCCCAACGTCAGCGCCAAGTATCTGGGTAATAACAAAATGCTCAACGGCATCCTCGACGGCTGGCAATTGAATGGCATGGAGCAGTTCGCATCCGGCAATCCGATTGATATCACGGCTGCCGCCTCCGCCAATGGCGGCACCGGCAACGAGTACGACGGCTACCACAACCGCACCGTCGGTTTCTATTCCGTGTACAACTCCAACACTGGCATTACGCCCGATCTTAGCAACCGCAACATCCTGGGCACGCCCGATGAACAATGGGCACCGACTCTCGTTTGCAATCCCGCAGTCGGTCTGCAGAAACATCAGTACTTCAACGCCAACTGTTTCGAGTCGCCGGACGCCGAAACGGTGGCGAACACACCCAGCATTGGAACCTACCGGTTCCCCTACATCCATGGCCCGCGGTACGAGCGCGACGACATTGGACTCTATAAGGCCTTCAAGATCAACGAAGCGAAAAGCATCCAGATTCGTGCCCAGGCTTTCAACATTGCTAATCACCCTGAGGATGCATTTGTGCCTTACGATTCGAATCTATACGTGGGCTATAACACTTACGGAGGCCTGCCCATCAATGCGGGCACAGTTGGGTTCACGGAGAATAAACTCGGTCACCGCACGATCCAGCTAGCGGCGAAATTCTACTTCTGATCCCGAATCGATTCGCCCGCGGGGAAGCCATGGCCCGGTCCGATGACTTTGACAAGCAGGTCTCGCACGTTCTCTACGTTGTGCAGATTACGGTTGCCCGATAATTATTTCTGCGTGGGCTTATCGAACACCGTAATCACCGGCAAGACATTGCCATTGTCATCGAAAAAACTGCGCGAACTGATGGGCTGTGCGGGCACCGCCGGTTCCCACCAAAAGATTCCTTTGCCGAATCCGCCCGGCGTTTCCTGCACTGCCCGACTCACCGCCTCCAAAAACTGTTTCTGTCCCTCTGGCGTTTCAGGAAACGGCGCCTTCCTCTTGGTGTATTCAGTGGGCTTCCAGTTATAGGCAGTCTCAACGACGAAGATGTCCTTCTTATAGGTCTTAGCCATGAAGCGCAGATTTTCCCGCAAATCGTTCAGGCTGCCGTGCCACCAGGGATAGTACGACTGCCCGATCACATCGTAGGGCACGTGATATGAATTGAGCTTATCGAAGAAATACCTGGTGCCTTCCGTGTCGCCGCCACGGTCAATGTGGATCATGATGCGGGGGTGCGGACCGTCGCCTGTTCCTGCCGCCACGCCAGCGATGCCCGCGTTCAGCAGCGCAGCGAAATGAGCCCAGTTCTCCGGTAAGCGACCGTCGGGCCAAAGCATACCGGAGATGATCTCATTGCCAACTTGCACCATGTCTGGAAGCACGTCCGCCGATCGGAAGGCAGCGATGGTGTCCCGGGTGTAGGCGAAAACCGCTTTCACCAGCTGATCATGGGACAAGCCTACCCACTTTTTAGGTGTGAATTGCTTTTCGGGATCGGCCCATGTGTCCGAATAGTGGAAGTCCAACAGGAGATGAAATCCGAGCTTCTTCGCCGCTTTCGCGGACGCAATCGTGTAATCGAGATCGTTGGGGAGATCGGTGGGCGAGTTGAAGATTCGAAGCCGCACCCAGTTGTATCCGTGCGCCTTTAGAATCTCCAGAACCGGAGTCGCCACGCCATTCTCTTTGAACACAACCCCCTGTTCCTCGGCCTGCCGCGCAAAGGATATATCGGCACCGATCGCATACCCTTGGCCATGACTGCAGGAAAACGAAAGCATGAGAAACGTGAAAAGCAGGACTCTAGTGCGTTGGCGCAGTCGTTCCTCCTGCCTCCGTAACTGGAGCCGCACCTGCCTTCGATGCGACTTCGCTGCGGTGCCAGTCAACACTATTTTCCGCCGCGATCGACCCCGTAGGAGTCAGCAGCGTCAAGTGCAGCCGGAGCGCGGATGTCTGTGCCAGCGGCTGCAGGGTTCCGGCTATGGTGCGCACATTGGCGAGATCGGGCAGTCCTTGCGCTCCCCTGGCAATGATCTTGTTGTTCTCGTCTCGCACCTCCCATTCCAGCCGATAATCGCGCATGGGATAAGACGGCAAGCGTTCCATCGAGTTTGCCATCACCGTGGCCAAAAAGGTCCCCGGCGCGCCGTCGGGGGACTGCTCAAACCGTCCTTCAATCGAAGCCGGAGCGTTCATCTCCTTCCAGACATAATAAGAAGGACGCCGCTGTCTATGCTCGTCCACCAATCCGTGATCGACATAGCCTTCATCCAGACCTGGACGGAGGTTGCGGCGCGACTTGTAATCCTGATAACACCAGAAGATTGCGCCCGCAATCCAGTCATGGCGTGCCAATTCTGGTATCTGATCCTGGATGATTTTCACACGCATACGATCTGCTTCTTCAGCGTCCCTGCCGAAAATTCCCGGCAGCCCGAACTCAGAAATGATCACCATCTTGTTGGGAAACAAACGGTCCACTTTGTCCAGCGAAGCGGGCAACGCCGCAGCCGGGCCATGCCAACTGCCAAAGTATTGATTCATCATCACGAAGTCCGCATCGTTGGCGGCGGAATCCTGCGCTTGCTGGAGCTTGGCCAGATTGTCGTCGGCATAGCTGACAAAGCGTTCTGCATCGATTTGGCGAATGAAGTCGCGCATCACGCGGAAGTACGCGATTCCACCGGGGGTTTCGGTGTCGCTTTCGTTGCAGACGCTCCAGGCAAAGATACTGGGATGATTGCCCGCTTGCTCGATCATCTCGCGCATCTGCTGCTTGGCTAGCGCAATCAGCTTCGGATCGCGCATCTGCGCTTCGCTGAATTGCCATACCGGAATTTCCGGTATGAGCAGAATCCCGTGCCGGTCGGCGTAATCGAGGATGAACGGATTCTGCGGGTAGTGCACCGGCCGAGTTAGCGTCACCTGCAGAGTCTTCATGTCGTCGTAGTCATAGCGCATTGTGCCCGGCGTTTCGGCCAAGCCTTCCCAAGTAGAATCTTCATGACGTGCAATTCCAGTGAGCCGCGCGCGCTCTCCGTTGATCAGCAGATGACGATTGCGAATCTCGATGGTGCGGACGCCAAACGTATCGCTATTTTCGTCCAATAGATTTTTGTCAGCGTCTGTGATCTGCACCACCATGCGATAAACGTTCGGATGATCGATGCTCCATAATTTCGGTGCCGGCAATTCCAAAGAAACCGCCAGTTCATGAATGCCCGGGTCGACCATTACGACGTGTGTCTGTGTCGTGGCAGGCTGGTTGTCGGGTCCAAATACCGTTGCTCGCGTGACCAGACGCTCGCTCTTTTTGAATCGGCTCTCGATGAAGATACTGTCCTCGACAGTCGCTGCTTTCTCGTGCACATGGCTCCGGATCCGTTGCCGGTCAACTTCGATCGGCCCGGAGAGCGTCAGCCAAACGTCGCGAACTATCCCTCCATAGTTCCACCAGTCGTACCACATCTCTTTGCTGCCAGATCCCCGCATGGCGAAACCGGGAATGGTCGTCTCACTGATTCGGTTGTCGATCTCAACCGCCAGATAATTTGTAGTGCGGAGATAGGGCGTGATGTCCAGCGCGTAGGCGGTGTAGCCGCCCTCGTGTTCTCCCACGAGGGTTCCGTTGAGCCAGATTTTCGCCGAATAAAAAGTGGCTCCGAAATGGAGCTTCACATGAAGGTTCAACGTCTGCGCCGGCATGTCAAAAGTGCGGAAATACCAGGCCTTGCCGATGTAGTCGTCATGCTTGCCAATGTTCCATGTATGCGGAAGGTCCACCGATTCTGTATCTGCAGGAAGTTTCTTTTGCCACTCACCGGCATCGCCGATTTGGTTTGGATCTATGCGAAAGAACCAGTCGTGATCCAAATCAACCGAAGTCGCTGCAAAGGCAGGAGCGCAGACGATCAGAAGAATAGCAGCGCCCAGGGAAATACCTTTCATGAAGCCTCTGAAACCGCTAATGACAGTCGAGAGATGGAAATCCTTTGATTCCAGCAAATTCCTAGAAATCCTACACTCTCGGAGAAGCTTATGAATCCTACAAAAGTAGGATTTGTGCAGCAAGGGGCGCTCTTAATGGCGAGTTCGGCCGCAAAGAGATGAATTCGAATGCGGGAATCCCGACTGCTCCACAGCGGCGATATCCGCCACCGTTTTCCGGAGCCTCTTAACAAATGGGTTAAGAACATCTTCGACCGACCGGAGCCATCCATCCTCGGCGAGAAACTCGAAGTCGGGAGGCAGCAAACGGAATCCCGGATCGCTGTTGAGACTAAACGGTTCCTCCGGATATTTCATTGCGACTTCCGCGTCTAGCAATCTTCCATCCGGCATTTGGCAGAGGACGTGTTCAATTTCGCCGTTCGTGACCTTGCCGACTAGCGGCCAACTTGTCAGGCGGTGAATTGCCAGCGCGAAAGAATGGCAGTGGCTATTCATGAGTACCCAACGCAACTGCGGTGTGATCTTGCCGTAGTTGGGCAACTCGAATTTGACCAACTCCTCTAGCGCGCTGAGGCAGTCAATCGTCATCTCGTTTGACCGAACCACGTGACGGGCAGCCGTCCTCTGTAATCGCTTTTTGATTTCTTCGACACACTAAGACGGAGGGCTAGAAGCGTCCCTTCGCTCCCTTCAGGCATTAGCTCCCCCAATCTTGGTTTGCGACAGGCGGCTCAGGTGTTCCGCGATCGATCCACCATTGCGACGGTCGGCTTCCGCCTGCGCTTCGCGATACGTCGGGAACGGTTCGCTCATGTTTTCGCAGTAGCCGTCTGCACCATGTGAGCAGATACGGTACTGAGGGGTTTTGAAACGCGGTCGGTGCCCTTCTCGGTATTCCACTTCACCGTAGTCCACGACCTGCCAGCGAAAAAATTCGGGATACGCCTCGATGTAGGCGAAGATGTTTGTCAATTCATTATCAGTAGATGATTTCATGGCATCCTCCCTTGTCGGCGATGATCCATCCGTTTCTTTTTGACATTGTTCTTCTCCTTTGCCGATACACTCGGCTCGCTCTTACAAAACTGGACTGTCATTTCTCATTTTGTGTTGTGAACTTGATCGCCCGCCTCCTAGCCCAATGGCCTTCGGTCTGGATCTTCGGGACGCGGTTGGAGCTTGTAACGACAAAGACTCTTGAGTTCGGCTCTCTCTGCTCGCGTACCCGCGAAGTGAACCCATTTGCGCTTGCCAAAAACCTTGACTGGCTTCCAGCCTATATCCCGCAGAAACGGTCGAATGCGCCCCTTGGACTCGTCCCACCCCAACTTGCGGAGACGCCTGTAGTCGTTTTGACTATCGTGGTTGATTGCATAACTCGACAGTTTCTCTCTGCCATCAGGTGAGACGAAATCAACGTGGAAACTGTTCTTAGCCCGTCCCAAGTCCTGCCCGAGAAAAAACCACCCTGCTGCCTTGTACACCACGCCTCGCTCCCCTGCTGCTGCGTCGGAATACGCAAAATAAATTCGCCACTTATGGTCGAGGCGGGCTTGCCGACAAGCATGCGATATTAAGAAGCTTGCCGCTAGGTCGGGTGCAAAGTGTGTGCAACAGCCTCGATGAAGACACACAGTCTGCTCGGCTAGATCAGGCCCGCAGATGTTGCCGACCTGCCCGCCCATCCGTCCAAAAGCGCATGCGCCAACCAATTCGCCATGCAACTTCAACCCGTAGAAGGCCTCAATTCCTCGCCCCACGGTTCCCAACCATTCGTAGCGAACGATGAGCGGTTCTGCGTCTTCCCGCGAAATTTCTTCGACACGCTCGGTCCCATCGAACTTCAACTTAGGACGAGGATCAACCTCCGTCCACACTTGCGTGATGACTCCTTGAAAGCACATGTCACGGTTTGCCTCGAATCTTGCCTTGGCAATGGCCCGGACTGCTTGATCTTGGATCGGAGGGGTCGGTTTCGAGCCGCCGCCTGACAAGGGGTTACTTGCCTGTTCTGCCATTAAACTACCTCCGCACAAAACTCTGTTTGCTGAAGCTGTTTGAGCCTTTCGCTCAGAATCTCTTCCGCGTTCACCAAATCGGCGTTACTCACTAATGCGGTGGGGGCGAGTGCTTTGGCATACGCCGCAAAGTTAGCGGCAATGCGCTGACTGAGGAGCACAACTCTTGGGTCGGCCTTTTCACCTTTCTCCTGCACGCGACGAATGGCTGTCTCCATTTTGTCGACGATCACGTGTTCGTTGCCGTCTTCGACCGTTGGGACCAATGTTTCTAGGCGCTCAGTGAGATTCTGCCAACTGAACTCCCTACTTAGAGCGGCGGCTGCCTCGCCTTCGGTGGTGGTCAGGATGTCGTCCAGACGCTTGGCGTTCATGACGGCTTTGAATGCGGCGATTTCTTCCTTGGGATCACGGCCCGCTTCAAGTGCGGTGACAATTTCGACGGCCTTGTGGTTGCCATCGATCAGCGCCCTGCGGTCAGCCTTGTTAAAGTGCGGGATAGGTTCAGGATGGCGCGAGCAGGAAGGAAGGTGTCCACCCGCTTTCTTGCACTCAGTGCACAGCTTCTTGCCTTTCAGTTCGTCAATTTTGTTGATTACTGTGCGGAGGCAGTACTTGTACTGGTAGTTTTTCTTAAACCACCTAAAATAGCTTCCCCAGCTTTTCCATTTGATCCCCGATTCCTTCTTCAACTTGGCTGTGCTTCTTTGAGAATAGATCGCTCGCATTCTTGCAAGCGCGAGGACCAACTTTTCATTGTTATCAACGGCTGCCTCGGTCGCATGAACGATCTCCTCATGAGCTTCGTCATGGGCCTGCTTCAACTCCTTGGCGTCGGTGAAATCCTCCACTTCAATGGAGTTCAGATCAATCGCATTGACCCGTTTGATTGCACCGGCGGGAGCGGAACTCATGCAAGATCTTGCACGAGTTCTCACGGACCTTCGGGCTCCTGCTCCGTCTTCGAGGGGCGCGCCGTCAGCATCAATGGCCGTGTTGTCCATCGCTGTGGGCATGAACGACTCGGCCAGTGCGACATTAGCTGCCTGTGCCGAAATATTGGGACCAGTGCTCACGTGCCTCCTTTTAGCCTGCGTCTGAATTCTTAATACTGGCTTTCAGGTCGAGTTGCTCTCTAACGCTGCTTTTTCCTACTGAGCACACGTGTGCCATCTGTCGGGCACACGTGTACCCGCGTGTTCAATTCACAGAATTTCTGGGGAGTTCGCTCTCAGCCAAGCCTCAAGTTACGGGCTTGGAAGGGACGCATTGAGCCGCATGCATTGCGGGGTTCAGAGAGTTCTGAACCACCACTCCTACCTCGGGCAGAGACCTTTAGGAAGGACGGGCATTGCACCCGATTTTGCCTCTGCCCACATTCTTATTCTACCAATCTGGTTGAGCAAACCGGTAGGAATCCAAGAATTATAATCGCAATCAAATCAATCTCTTCCGGACCTCCCTTCGTGCAACCCTTCTTTTTTCAAGAAAGGCTCCGACAGTGTTGTTTTCCCTAGCGCAGCGTTGGTGGGGTCAACTGGATCATGCCCGGAATGCCGATGCTTGGGAGCAAACTGGCCCAGTCGACCGTGACTCGACGGGCCGAATCAATCGGGCTTTCCGAACGCGATCAACACCGTCTGCCAGACGCCCGGTAGAAAAACCGGTAGTCGCGTCCAAGACTCAGTATTAATCTTTAGCACCGGACGGAGATGTCGATACCGCGGGAGGTCAATACGTTCATGGTCGAGTGCACACAGATTAGGGGCGTTACCGCAGTCCCAGCCGACGTTGTGCTTCCAGAGAAAGTGGCATTGGTAGCGGGGCATGGAGTGGCTTGCGTGCAGCAGCAGCCAATTGTGGTCCCCAGTCCGCAGTGGGGCACGTATCGTCCCGCCTACGGAGTTGTTGTCCCAGCAATTGTGGTACGCAAGGGAATCGCTCAAGTGAGGGGGCACTCCGTTTCCACAAAAAAAGCACCGATGAGTTCCCAAACCAGACGGTTCATCCAGCATATCTTCGTGCCCATTCTCGTGGCGCAGTACCTTGCGGAGTCGAATGCAAGAGTGGGAGATGAGAAATGAATCCGAACAATCTTTGCGCCGTATACGCCCGCGTTTCGAGTGATCGGCAGAACCCCCTTTCCCCAACTGACCAAGTGCGCAAGTGTCGGGAATTTGCGGACGCCAACGGTTTTGTGGTGCTCGAAGGGCACGTTTACATCGACGAAGGACTCAGCGGTGTGGGTTCAGACCGCCCTGCATTCCAAAAACTGCTCAGTATTGCCTTTTCCGCGAGGCGACCGTTCGACACGATTCTGGTAGACGATACCAGCCGCCTGTCGAGAAATCAGGCTGAGGCAATGACTCTTGTGGAGAAGTTGAAGTTTGAGGGGTTGCGGATCATTTTTCCCTCCCAAGGAATCGACACCCTTTCGGAGCAGGCCGACGTTCAAATGACAGTTCATGGGCTAATGGACTCCATGTACGTGAAAGAACTTGCGAAAAAGACACATCGTGGCCTAGAGAGTTGTGCTCTGCGAGGACTGCACACAGGAGGCAGGTGTTACGGATATTCCGCCGTATCCGTTGGCGAAGGTGAATCAAAGAGGCTTCAGGTCAATCAGGCTGAGGCAGTTATCGTGAAAGAAATCTTCGAACTGTCTGCCACAGGAATTTCCCTGAAGAGGATAGCGAAGTATCTGAATGAAAGACACGTCTCCGCTCCACGATCGAAGTCTATTCAACGAGGAACGTGGTGCCCCACAGCAATCCGAGCAATGCTGAAGCGTCAGCTTTATAAAGGTGATTTTGTATGGAATCGCTCAAAGTTTGTGAAAGTACCGGGCACAAACAAACGACGCAGTAGACCACGACCCGAGAACGAATGGAAACGCTTTCAGTACCAGACCTCGCTATTGTGCCTGCGGAACTTTGGACTGCCGTGCAGCTCCGATTTCGGTCCTTTGTTGAAGCAGGAGAGGCCGACCGCAAATGTGGATTGGTTTCACGTTCGATAACGAGTCCATACCTGTTTAGCAACCGCCTCAAATGTGGTAAGTGCGGTAGCAATCTGATCGTGTCGAGTGGTGGGAAAAAGAATCGGAAATACGTCTGCACTGGATACCTCAATCGCGGTATCTGCACAAACAACTTGCGAATTGGAGCCGACGAGGTCGAAGAGCCAATTGCTTAGCAATCTTCAGAAAGATCTTTGGCAACCTGACAGGATCAATCTCGCGGTGGAGGAATTCGGTCGCCAGTTGCGTTCATCGCTCGGAAGCCTGTCAGGCGAACTGGCTCAGATGCGGCTACGCAAGGAGAAGCTTGAACGTGAGATCAGAAATCTTACTGAGGCAATTGCCGAGAACGGGCCTTCGAAACACGTCCTCCAAGGAATTGCTGAACGAGAGAAGGAGATTTCGGGCATCACCGATCGCCTTCTTGCTTCGGCACCAGACTCAATCGAGACACGGGTCGAAGATCTGAAGCGGCTGGTCGACAAGGGAATTGAGAACCTCGGCGACCTCCTCAGGAAAAACGCTCCTCTTGCTAAGCAGGAGTTGCACAGACACCTGCTCGGGGTGCAAATGTATCCAACTGAAGATGGGGAGGGTTGGTGCTACCTTGCCGAGGGAACTTGGGATCTTATGGGGAATGCACCAGTTGGGCCGATGCTTGGACAGCCTGAGGATGGGTGGAGGTTTGAAATGGTTGCGGGGGGTGGATTTGAACCACCGACCTTTGGGTTATGAGCCCAAGAAGACTAGTATTTTCAACAACTTACAAGACGCGGGTGGCCCTGAAAAGCCTTGTAAGTAGGGCTAAGGAATCCTTATTGGACAGTTAAAGGACAGTCAGGATTTGAACAGAAAAGTTCTGCAATTTCTAAGAACATTGAACTGCTCCTAAATCAATGTGTTCAATTTCGGTCGCCCGCATGAAGGACTCGTACATGAGAACCTTAGGTTCACAGGATCCGGGTCCCCCCGGTGATCCGACTCACCACGCAGTTGCGGATTCTATACACGCGTCTTTAGCAGATGAAGTTGCCTGGCACCTTAAGTGGCGTAGTTCTTGAACCAGTCGAGGGCCATTTGAGTATATTGGCCGACCTCGATGAGGTAGCCGTCTGGATCACGCATGTAGCAGCGCCATTCCCAGCCGCGATTGTTTAGCGGCTCGGTAAGAAAGAACGCTCCTTTGTCGCGCCACTGTTTGTAGCAGGCCCGGATATCAGCGACACGCAAGTCGAGAAAGCTATTCACGCTATTGAGATTCGACGGAGTCTCGAGGAGGACTTCTGGCTTGTCGGGAGTCGGACCACCGCCGGAATTGAGAATGATCCAGGTATTAGCCAACTTGATGTAGCAGGGATTTTCCGGCTTGATGACTTTCCCGCCAAGAATTCGGACATAGAAGTCCTTCGATTTTTCCAGGTCCCTCACGGTGAAGAAATGCGTGGCGAAGAAGCCTTCATGTGTAATCGGCGCGTCGGGTAGATTCATGCAGTGCCTCCCGTTGTCGATAAAGTAGGATGCGGTCGGAATTGCCTACGGTCTAAGCAAGCCATCGTCTGTCGTCCACGCGGAGGAGAATCAATCCTACGGAACAATAATAAGGACAGCCTCGGAGCCACCTGCACGGTGCCGGAGTGCGAGAAAGAGTTCTCATATATTCCGAATGTTGGTTTCAATTGTGTCGACAACCTCGTCGATACCACCGGCGAGGACCAGTTTTCCCATGGCGATTGCGAAGCCAACGACTTGGTCCGCCTCGATATGGGACGGCAGAGAAAGCGCATTTGGATCAGTGACCACATCAATGAGCGCCGGACCCGAATGCTGAAACGCTTGCTTTAGTCCAGAGGACAGATCGGCTGGGTTTTCGATTCTTACCCCCATCATTCCGATCGCCTCGGCCAGCTTTGCAAAGTTCGGGTTCTTCAAATCCGTCTGATAGTCGGGTATTCCGTCGACTTCCATCTCCAGTTTCACCATCCCGAGAGCGCTGTTGTTGAAGACTACGATCTTGATC
>CAWIAJ010000011.1:0-44202 GCA_963834085.1 uncultured Acidobacteriaceae bacterium
GAAATTGCTGGCCGTCCTCGCGCACGACGTCTCCCAGAAGCACGCTGAGGCCCTTGCCGCCTCACGTAGTGCGATCGCTCTTTGGCTCGCCTACTACGCAGCGGCGCGTCGGGCCGCAGCGCCCGGCGGCGCGATGGCGGTTCCAGCGAACGTCTCGATGCCGCGTTGCCAGGAAACAGCCTTTTCGCCAGACGACACGTCGAAGATCGTGGACGACTCGGCGACCGACGGGGCGACGTTCCCCGGCCGTGACGTCGTCCTCGCGCGCCTTCGAGCGGCCGACGAGCGCGACGAAGCGCTGCGCGCCGCCGATCCGGCGTCCGTCGTCTCGGCCTTGTCCGCGCTCAACGACGCGCTCCTCAAGGCTCTCGCGTCATCGCCGCCCGGCGACGACGAGCTCGTCGGGAGCGCCCTGCTCCACCTGCGGACCTCGGTGCAGTCCTTGGCGGCTGCATGCCGCCCGCTCCAGGGCACTTCGTTTTGACGATGCCGGCGAAGCCTCCGCTCGGCACCGCCCACCAGCCTCAACCGTGCCCCGCGAGCAGGAGTAACCTTTCTTCGCTGCGCCTTCTTCGGCTTCCTCATCGTCGTCACCATTGCCCCATTCGCTGACGAGCATCTCCAATTTCGCCTGCACGCTGGCGAAATCCTCAAAAAGCGGCTCGCCGAGCTGTTCGTAGAATTCGCTGCGGAGTTCTTCGTCACCGGAAGCAAAGCGTAGAGCCTCGATAGCTTTCACCGAAAGCTGGCTGTGCAGGCGAAGGGGACGTTCGACGGTCACCTTCCAATAGCCGAACGCGGCATTGGGAAAGACCTTCGACTGTTCAGTCTCTTTGAATGCGAGGTGGGTATCGCAGATGCGCTGGATGTCTTCCGGCGAAAGCTCGCAGTTCTTCTTGCCGAGGTTCTTGCGGAGAGGCTTGAACCATTGCGTGGCGTCGATGAGCTGGACTTCGCCTTTGCGGTGCTCCGGCTTGCGATTGCTGAGCACCCAGACGTAAGTGGCAATGCCGGTGTTATAAAACATGTTCAACGGTAAGGCGACGATGGCTTCCAGCCAGTCGTTCTCGATCAACCAACGCCGGATATTGCTTTCGCCCTGCCCGGCGTCACCAGTGAAGAGAGACGAGCCGTTGTGAACCTCCGCAACGCGGCTGCCCAGCGGCGTCTCGTGATTCATTTTGGACGCCATGTTGGCGAGGAAAAGCAACTGACCGTCGCTAGAGCGGGTGAAAGGGATAGCTCCTCGCGGTCGTGCATGACGCAAAAGCGGGGATCGCGCACTCCATCCTTGCCGCCCATGTGCTCCAAATCCTTCTTCCAACTCTTCCCGTAAGGCGGATTGGCAAGCAGGAAATCAAATTCTTGCGCAGGGAAAGCGTCATTCGAGAGTGTCGAATACTCCGCGCCACCGACGATGTGGTCAGCACTTTCGCCTTCGCCTTTGATCAGCATGTCCGACTTGCAGATAGCATAGGTTTCGGGATTGATTTCCTGACCGTAGAGGTGGGCGACGACTTGGTGGTTTTGTTTTTTTCCCAAGTCTCTTAGTGTTTCTTCCGCGACGGTAAGCATGCCCCCGGTGCCGCACGCGCAATCGTAGAGCAGATACGAGCCTGATTGAATCTTGTCGGCAATCGGCAGGAAGATCAGGTTCGCCATGAGCTTAACGGCATCCCTCGGCGTCCAGTGCTCACCAGCTTCCTCATTGTTGTCTTCGTTGAACTTGCGGACAAGCTCCTCGAAGACCGTGCCCATGGAATGGTTGTCGATTCCTGCGGGACTGAGATCAATTTCCGGGTCTAGAAATTTACCGATGAGCGTGCCAAGAGAATCGGACTTGGAGAGCGTAGAAAGCTGGTTGTGAAATTTGAAATTGTCGAGAATATCCCGGACATTCTCCGAGAACCCGTTCAGGTAATCTTCAAAATCCGCGAGCAACTGCTGCTGGCTGGCACGAGACTTGAGATCACGGAGCGTGAACTTGGAAGTGTTGTAAAAAGGATGCTTGGAGGCATCGCAGAGCGCTACGTGCTGCTCAGTGATACCCGCTTTGTCGAGCATATCCTTGGTTTCGAGGACAGCCTTCTTCGTCGGCTCTAGCACAGCATCCAAACGACGCAGAACGCACATTGGCAGAATCACGTCGGGGTACTTGCCGCGTTTGAACAAGTCCCGTAGGACGTCATCAGCAATACCCCAGATGAAGGATACGATTTTATTGTGTGTAGCCTGATCCATGTGTGCGTCTTCTAGCGCTGCCAGCACGCGAACAACTGTTCTTGGGGGAAGAAATCGAATTATCGCACAGGGTCGAATGGCGCGATGTGACCGGGCAACAAGGCGTAGGTTTCACTCGTGGTTATATCGTTCCTAACAGATGCGTCACGATGCTCAACCACTCCGCATCGAGCGCCTCCCGGCACACAGAATTGACCCTCCAAGAGTATCGTGAAGCCTATCATGCTGGCGTGGACGTACAATTGCCCACGGTATCGATTGTGTTCTCCGCGACTGACATAGCGAGCTTTCTTGCTTGTCCGCACACGGCGACGCTCGACCGCGCCGAGTCAAGGAACGAGATCACCAAGCCCTTCTTCAACGATCCTGCGCTCGACCTGCTGCGAAAGCTCGGGCGTGAGCACGAGCAGCGATACCTGCGCGAACTGATCGAGAAAGACGGACTAAGATCGCCCAGATCAGTCAACGGCGCTTGGGACGAGCGGTCGCGGAGACGATCCGGCTGCTGAGAGCGCGTCGATGCCGTCTACCAAGCCACGTTTCTGGACGGCCTGGGGCGGTCGTTCCGACTTCCTCGTCCGGACAGACGATCCACAGCGCCTCGGAGCGTGGTCTTACGAGGTCGTGGAGACCAAGCTCGCACGCTCCACCAAGGCGACCGCGCTGGTTCAGCTTGGCTTCTATTCGGACAGCTTTGCTTGTACGCGGATTCAAGGTCTGGAGCCGAAGAGGATGGAGCGTGCACGTTGTGCTGGGCGGCGCAGAGCAGTCCCGAACAATTCCAAGTTCAGCGCTACATCGCATATTTCCGCAAGGTCAGAAGCGAGTTCGAAAGGGCGTGGAAGTCCGAAGCGGACACGTACCCCGAACCCACGGAGCATTGCGAAGTGTGCTCGTGGTTCCCGATATGCGACAAACGCCGCAGGGACGACGACCACCTCTCGTTCGTCGCCGGAATTTCGCGGAACCAGCGGAAGGCGCTGGTTGGGCGCGGCGTCAACACCGTTGCCGATCTCGCGAAACTCGCCCTTCCCCCAAAGCCCAAGATCGAGCGCATCGGGGACGCCGCCCTGCTGCGAATCCGCGAGCAGGCACGCCTTCAGGTGCAGGGTCGCGAGGAGGGTCGCCTCGTCTACGAGTTGATCGAGGACGCGGAAGAGGGCAAGGGGCTTGCCATATTGCCTCTTCCGTCGCCAGCGGATTTGTTCCTCGACCTTGAAGCGAATCCCTACGTGTTCGACGATGGCTTGGAGTACCTCATCGGCATGGCGACGCTTCCAGCGAAGTCTGGCGGCGAGCCGATCTACGAGTCCCTCTGGGCGCTGACACGCTCGGAGGAGAAAAAGGCATTCGAGGCGTTCATAGCAAAGGTAATGGAGCAGTGGCGTAAGAACCCGGAGATGCACATCTACCATTACGCCCCTTATGAGCCGACCGCCATCAAGCGACTCGCCGGAAGGCACGGGACATGCGTCGATGAAGTAGACGAACTGCTGCAGGGCGGGAGTCTTCGTCGATCTCTACCGCGCCGTGCGGCAGGGCATCCGGGCGTCGGTCGAGAGCTATTCCATCAAGCGGCTTGAGCCGCTCTACGGCTTCAGCCCGCGCCGTGCCGCTCCGCGACGCGAACGTCGCCCTCCAGTCCTTCGAGGCGGCGATGGCGCTTGGCAACGGTCAAGAGGAAATCGGCGATCTTCTCAAGACCGTCGAGGGCTACAACCGGGACGACTGCATTTCGGCGCTGCGGCTGCGTGACTGGCTGGAAGATCGGCGCAAGGAACTGGAAGCAAAGAAGGGTCGTGCCCTGCCCCGACCAGCCGTTCAGTCTGGCGAGGCGAGCGAGAAACTGAGCGCACGGTTGCAGGAGATAAGGGCGCTCGCGGCTCGGCTGCTTGCGCGCGCTCCCTGAAGACGAAGCCCAGTGGACGGACGAACACCGAGCGTACTGGCTTCTCGCCCAGATGTTGGAGTGGCATCGCCGCGAAGAAAAGTCATCTTGGTGGGAATACTTCCGGCTTTGCGAGCTATCGGATGAGGAACTCCAAGAGGACAGGAACGCCTTGGGCGGGCTGGCGTATGTCGCAGAGGTCGATCACATCAAGCGTTCGACAGTCCACAGGTACAGATTCCCGCCCCAAGACCATGCGATTGACCGGGCGCACGAAGTCCACGATCCGAGAACAGGGCACAGCGCAGGGACGGTGGTCGCCTTTGACGACCACAATCGGACGATTGATCTCAAGCGCGGCACGGCTTCTCAGGTTCCGCATCCGACCGCCCTTGTGCCCTTCGACATCGTGGGTTCCACAGTCTTGAGCGACAGCCTGTTTCGCCTCGCGTCTTATGTGGCAGAACATGGGATCGCCGGGGCGGGGCAGTTTCAACCTGCGCGGGAGCTTTTGCTTCGACAGCGCCCCAGAGCGCTGGGGAAATTTGACGGAACCTTGGTCGGAGAAGATGGTCAACTGACGCCGAGCGCAAAAGCTCTCGTTCGTTCCCTCGCACGCGAGACTTCGGTGCTTCCTATCCAAGGGCCGCCGGGTTCGGGCAAGACGTTCACCGGGGGTCGAATGATCGTCGAGCTTGTCAGTCAGGGGCGACGGGTCGGAGTCACTGCCGCGAGCCATAAGGTGGTCAGCACCCTCCTGCGCGAGGTTTGCAGCGCCGCCAAACAATCCGGCGTTCGCGTGCGCATGATCCAGAAAGCAAGCGAAGGCGACGAGTGCGATGACGCGTCGGTCATAAAGGCGGAAAGCAACGAAGCAGTGCTGGATGCCCTTACGAAAGGCTCCGCAAAGGTCGCCGCAGGATCGGCATGGCTGTGGGCACGCGAGGAGATGGCGAACTCCGTGGACGTGCTGTTCGTGGACGAGGCGGGTCAGATGTCTCTCGCCAATGTTCTGGCTGCCTCGCCATCGGCGACCAGCATCGTGCTGCTGGGCGATCCGCAGCAACTAGACCAGCCGCAGAAGGGTGTGCATCCACCCGGTGCAGACGTCTCGGCGCTCAGTCACCTGCTAAATGGGCGTGCGACCATAGCGGATGACCAAGGCATTTTCTTGACTGAGACTCGCCGCCTCCATCCAGATGTGTGCGCTTTCACGTCGGAGATTTTCTACGAGGGCAGGCTCGTTGCACGCCCAGAGAACGCACACCAGCGCTTAAACATCGGCAATTCCCTCGGCGGGACTGGGTTGCGGTTTGCCCCCGTGCTGCACTCTGGAAACCAGAACGAATCGCCGGAAGAAGTGGAGAAGGTTGCAGGGCGGTCGACGGTCTGTTGGAGACGGGGCAACTTGGACGAACAAGAAGGGAGAAACTCATGCCCTCACGCTGGAGGACATCCTCATTGTCGCTCCTTACAACGCGCAGGTCGCGGCACTGATCGAAAGACTCCCCGCAGGGGCGAGGGTAGGAACGGTGGACAAGTTCCAAGGGCAGGAAGCACCACTCGTCCTGTACTCGATGGCGACATCGACTCCGGAGGACGCGCCACGGGGAATGGAGTTCCTGTACAGCCTCAACCGCCTGAACGTCGCGGTGTCGCGTGCCCGGTGCGTGGCTGTGATCGTCGCCAGCCCGGCGCTGTTCCAAGTGCAGTGCAAGACACCACGCCAGATCGAGCTTGCGAACGCTTTTTGTCGCTATCTGGAAATGGCTCTTCCCGTCTGACACGTAGCACGTTATTCCCGTTGGAGACCACGTAAGTGGCATTTACGTTTCTACGCAAATGCGACTATACTTCTGCCGCCAGAAGGAGTAAATGCGGATGGCACGCAAAGGTAAGAATCACGGCGTTGTCTCACTCAAGGCGACTTCCGCCAAAGTTACGGCTCCCCCAAAGTCCAAGCCAGTGGCGCTAACCGTGAAGGTGGACGATGAGACTTACGTTCGCCTGTGCACGCTAAGGGCAACCCAACGACGAACGAATCAGGAAATCCTTCGCGAAGCGCTGCACGAGTATTTAGAACGCATGGCGGGGTGAGATTCCCTTTAGGAAGCGTCGAATGAATCATTTTTTTGAATCTAAAATAATCATCGGCATCAACGCTCCGATATTCGCGTGGGTAGCGGTCGCCATCGTTACGGTTTTTGCCGTCATGGCGATAATGTGGCTATCAGTGAGAATTCGGTTGATCTCAGCATCTTCGAAGCGATTATCCCGCCTATTGTCTTCCCTGAAAGCGCCGGCCCTTGGCAGTGGATTATCTCTTCCTGAAGTCGAAAGAATAAGAGGGTACTTCGAGAAAACTCCACGCTTTCGCAGAACTTGGACGAAGCTCCAGAGCAATTTGATTCGGCGCGGCGGTGCGAGAGGAGATGAGTATTGGCTTTCAGTCCCGGCATCCGAACTTGTAGAGGCTTCAACTGTCACAGACTTCCGAATCAACCGTGAATGGTACGGTGCAATTCCGGGCATTCTCACTGGTTTCGGTCTGTCAGTTACATTTATCGCAATTCTGGCTGCACTGCTCCATGTTTCAGTTGACAGCAACAATCAAGTGCAGGGCATCCAAGACCTAATCAAAGGTCTTTCTGGAAAGTTCGTTTCTTCCATCGCTGCTCTTCTTGCTTCTACGATTTTTATTATTATCGAGAAGCACCAGTTTCATTGGCTGGATAAGGCAGTTTCTGCACTGGGAGAATCGCTTTCCGAAATCATTCCCGTTCTGACGCCAACCCATGTGCTCGTGGAGCTTCAGAAAGACATGGGGGAGCAGTCTGTTGCATTCAGAGCCTTCAACGCCGACTTGTCCGGAAGACTAAAGCAGTCGTTCAGCGAGAGTATGGGGCCGACCTTGCAGCGGATGGTCACGGCGGTTGAGGAGTTAAATCAGCTTCTCCGAGCAGCAGAAGCAGCAAAGAGCGACACAATCTCGGAGAGTCTCGCCGGAATGATCTCGCGGCTGGAAGGATCGCTAACACAGTCGCTCGGCAGGATGGGAGAGCAGTTCACATCATCTTTATCGGGTACCACCATGAACCAGTTCTCGCGACTGTCAGAGTCACTGGCGGGGGCGGCGTCGGTGCTCGAACAGATGAATAGCCAGAATCAGGCAACTCAGACTGCCTTAACCGAGTTAGTGAACTTTGCCAAGAATTCGGCGACGGAACAAATGGCTCTTGGACGAACCCAAGTCGAAGACCTCACGAACGTTCTTCGCTCCATGCTCGTCCAAATTGAGCAAGCAACAGGCTCTTCGGTTAACAACATGGGCGCAGCATTGACCGCCCTGATGGCAGATTTGTCCTCGAAGGTCGCGGAACTGACCGAGCAGACTCGGACTTCGATGGTGCAAACCTCTCAAGCTAGTGCTGATGCGGCAAACTCGGTTCTGAAGAATGCCAGTGACTGGACAGCAACGAGCACGGATCAACTCGCTGCTCTCATCGAGAAGCACACGAATCAACTTAGCACCGCCGACCGTTTGAGGGCTGCTCTCGATGATTCGGCTACGAGGTTTACTGCTGCGGCATCGCAATTTAACTCGATTCTGACTAAGCTCCAGCAAGTTGCGACCGATGCTGGGACGTGCACGACTGCGATGAGCGGTGCTGCAAAGTCGGTAAGAGATGTGCAAGAGACCCTGAAGAGTGTCGCTGGTCTCTCGTCCTTGCAGGTTGAGAAGTTGTCGTTGGCTGGAAACGAGCAACAGGAATTACTCGCTCGTATCTCGCAGGCAATGGCACAGTACCAGCAAACGTTCTCGAAAGTCGAAACATCCGCCTCTGCGCTGCTTCAGACTTTAGAACGCAATCTTTTGCAGCACGTGGAGCTTTGCAAGCGCGGCTACGAATCGCTCGCTAAAGTGTCAGACGAACACTTCGCGTCTGCCACGCAGCGTCTCGGAGCCTCCGTCGATGAATTGTCCGAATACTTGCAGGATTTGAGCGACGTAATGGCAGCACGCTCCTCCGGAAAGGCGGGGCATGGTGACTAGCGCAACCAGAAATAGCGGTGACAGCCTCTCCAGTTCTCTTACAGACTTAATGACATCGCTGATGGTCATCTTCATTTTGCTCCTCGTTGCTACTTGGCATAACGCTGCTGCCAAAGTTGAGAACACGAGGAACTTAATTCTCGACAAGCTGAGCCGCGACTTACAGGAATTCGCACAAAAGGGCGTAAGCGTCGAAAAAGACCCTGCCGACCCGCTTGGTTTACTTGTAGTCGTGCCTACGGGGCTGCTCAATTTCATCAAGGACTCCAGCGATCTCCCAGATGCTGGAAATGACTTTCTTCTCCAATTCACTCCGCGCCTCGCGGCAACTGCATGTAATGACACGTATAAAAAGGAAATAAGCTCCATCGTAGTGGAAGGACACACGGATACGGATGGCACAGATGAAATCAATTTACCGCTCAGTCAGAGACGTGCCCTTTCTGTTGTCCAGAAGACCCTCGACATATTGGGAAGAGGTGAGCCAACCCAAAAACAGTGCTTCCTTGATTTCCTCTCGGCGAACGGCAGAGGTAGCAAAGATTGGCTTAAGGATGCCGATGGTAAGGAAGATAAACCTCGGAGTCGTCGCGTCGTCTTCAAAATTCGAGTCCGGTCGTTTGAACCACAACTGATTCAAATCACTTCGAGTAAATGACATGTCAGCGCCGCGTTCATGCTTCGAGATTCTCGCAGAACTGGAAAGGCTTTCCAGCGGATTGCATCATGAGACACCTCCCGCGATTCCCTCGGAGCGGACAATTCGGAGATTACAGGCAACGGTTGCACAGCTTTCACAGGCGAAGAAGGCTAGACCCGTCAAGTGTCCTCCAAATTACATCGAGCTATGGAACGCCGTCGGAGCTTCGCGACCATTCGAATTGCCAAGCAGAGCCGTTCGGTACCTGAGTTGGGAAACTGACATAGCAGTTCGACCCGCGTTTCAGTCTGTTGCTTTGCAGCCGGAAAGAATCACTGCAAGGTCACTTCAGGGACTGGTTCGCAGCGTGCACCGTCGCTGGGATAGTACTGTTAACACATCTTCCGTCGGCAATCTCGTGGTCGCGCTAACGACATACCCCAAGGAAAACGCCCTAATTGACAAGTGGAAGCAGAATCTCGGATTCGTTCTCAATAAAGAAGGGCCGGCTCGCATTGCCACGGATGTGCTTAATAGGAACACCTCTTGGGAGAAGGTTTCTGAAGCATGGGGTCTAGAACCAGATACGGAATTCGGCAATCAAGTTCTCAGTCAGTGTGTCGCGCTGTCGGTGAGCGGACGCGGCGGCGACGTATTTCAAAATGCAACGATTCGTTTCGTCCTTCCGAGTAAACACTGGAAGCCTAGTTCTCTAAAAACTTCGGTTGAGCAACTGGTCATAGCGTGCTCCCGATCTTCTCAGCAGCAGCCTGATATGCTGAAAGACTTCATCCTGAGTGATTCACGCTTTCTCGACCCACGACTTCCGGCTAACAGTCCAAACTGGATCGGCATCAGCGATTCTGCCAAAGACACTGTCATTCAATGGCTTTCTGCCGAAGATATTCAACTATTCTTTGACCACGTTCTTACGAAAGGAAACGACCCGCACGGGAGGAAGCCTTTTTGGCTCCGATATAAGGGAAAGGTGAAACGATCCCGACCGCTTCTTTCGGCGATGGATGAAAGTCGATGGCAGGCAAATACGGTTACAAGAGGAAAACGTAACTTTGGGAGAATGGATTATTTCTGCAATACGAGTGCATTTCTGCTCGACTTCGGGCGGGTGATTGTTGCTGAGTTTAGCCAAGTCGGCAACGCTGTATATGTTTATCAACATAGAGATGTGCCAGACCTGAACGACAGCTTCTGGTCGCAGGCGAGATTCTCTCTGAACACGCTAAAGCAGAAAGACTGTTGCGTCGAGCGGATGACACATACACCGCTTTGGCAGAGCAAGATGAGAACGCTATTAGCTCAATTCGGCATTCACCCCGGCACTTAGATGGACTGGATTCTCTTCCACGGAGAGACCCTGATCGTAAGGGCTGACACGACAGGCGTAGTCATCACCCGTCGCGAGGTCGCTCGACCGTCTAATGCTTCGAGATTGGAGCGGGTTATCCCCGCTCTCCTCCTCCAGCTTGAGGACATGGAAATTGGAGCCACGCAAACCGACTCGTCGTGGCTCATCCCGTACCCTCAGTTCGTGAACCTCGAAGCGAAAGGCATCGATGCGTTTGAGAATCTCTGCCAATGGTCGCCTTTGACGTTGGAGTTAGAGTCTACTCAGTGGCTCGGCTCCCCAGATTTTCGCTATACGTACCGCTTCCACAGTGGAAATTCGCCCGTCTCGTTCGAACGTCGTGGTTGCTTCTTAGCGGCAAAGGGCGAGGTGTTCAGGCTCGATTCAGACTCATTCACTTTGATCGAAGCAATCGATAGCTTCAATGCTTCTCCGGCTGCAACGAAAGCCGATAGCGCTCTGCTTCGTTTTCACGAAATAAAGGGACTTGCTGGCTCGATTGGAGCAAAGCTCGACAAGTATCTCGGAGCAGAGCGCGTTTTGCTGCCATCGAAGCTGGGAGTGGACATCGTGCCTGAGTCCGGGGGGCGAATCTCTTTTGTTCCGAAAATTGAAGGGGTGCCACAGGCGAGTCTGACACGTGCATTCTTTGCCGAGGACGACATTGAAAGTGTCTACGCGGTGGACGACGAAGCTGGCGGGCGTATTCGAGTCATCTTCGATGACGAACAGCAAGAGGTTCTCCGTCGCATTCAGAAGGTCAGGCATTTGAGCGGGCGGTCGAAATCGGAAGTGATGCGTGATCCTTCAGCGGTATTCGACGGGGTTTCGGGGTCGGTAGAGTTCTCGTTTGGCCCGCGTGTCGTTGGGGTGGGTGATTTTCCGTTTACTGTCCGCCCATATCTCGACTCGCGAGCCGGAATTTTCGACGGTCTCGCGCCCGCTGGTCAACACCCCCCGGAATACGGTCTAGAGTGTACCTATTCGGACGGCACCTCTGAACGTGTTCAGTTTTCGTCGCAACAGCAAATTGCCCAGTTCAAAAATGAGGTTGCCGACGCCCGGAGCCGAGGCGTCGGAACAGTGCAATTCAATGACAGAACAATCGTTGTGACGTCGGAACTTGAGAGTTCTCTGGAACAGCTAGTAAGGATTAGGCAAAGTAAACCTTCACAGCCGCCAGACACCAAGAACGCCGGGCAGTATGTTCTCATTTACACGAACGAGGCTGAACTGGAATACCAAGGCGAGGGCACAGGAGTTGACGCCCGTTTTAAGGCTGAGCTTCCGACTGCTTTCAGAGCGAAGGCGAAGCCGCATCAGTCTATCGGGTATCAGTGGCTCAGAGCAAATTACGAGCGCAATCGAAGTGGCTGTCTGTTGGCTGACGATATGGGGCTGGGCAAGACACTTCAAGTGCTGCTGTTCCTCGCTGCCTTGATAGAAGCAGGTGACCTGTCCAGCGACAAGTCCGGCTCTGACTTGCCGCCGTGGAATCCAATCCTCATCATCGCTCCCATAATTCTCATCGAGAATGCTACGTGGCAGACCGATATGAAGTCGTTTTTCGATAGTGAAGGGGCTATTTTTGAGCCGCTTCTTGTTCTACACGGCTCAACAATTAAGCGATACAGAAATCAGGAGGTTCAAGGCAGAGAGACCATTATTGGGCAACCTGCGCTGCGGCTTGACGAGCTTAGGAAATTCAAAGTTGTTCTGACGAACTACGAAACAGTCGTCAATTATCAGCACTCGTTTGCAAAGCTGCGTTGGTCGGCAGTAGTGACCGACGAAGCGCAAGAATACAAGACTCCTAGCACCAAAGTGTCTCACGCCATGAAAGCCCTCAACTCGCGATTCCGCATCGCTTCCACCGGAACCCCCGTAGAAACGAGACTGTTTGACATTTGGAATCTGTTCGATTTCCTTCAGCCTGGCCCGTTGCTGGGCAGCGCAAAGGATTTCAGACGCGATTACGAATCCGATACAGACAATGGTAAGGGACTACCAAAGCTCAAAGAGAGGCTGAAATTTGGTCTGCCGGACGCCGTATTGCTAAGGCGTAACAAAGAGGATGTGCTCGACCTGCCCCCGAAGACCGAGCACTACATTCCCAGCGAACTGTCGAAGTCACAGATTGACTGGCATATCGACCTACTCAACAGGCGGTCTGGCAACACTGGCGAGAGCCATCCTTTTTCGATTCTGCATCACCTTATAAGACTTTCTCAGCATCCGGCACTCGTACCCCGTTTTGAGCCGACGACAGCGGAGGAAGCAATACGCTCCTGCCCCAAATTGCAAAGCGTGATCGCGTGCCTGCAACAGATAAGGGATAAATCAGAAAAGGCTCTGATCTTTACTCGCAGCATTGATATGCAGCAGCTACTTGCTCTCACGCTGGAACATGTTTTTGGCTTTCAAGTTCACATCGTGAACGGAGCCACAGGCAGGGACGGTCGTCAAGGAATCGGGAAGTCTCGTCGGGCTATTGTAGATTCCTTTCGGTCGTCTCCCGGCTTCAACGTTCTAATTCTGTCGCCGGATGTCGCTGGCATTGGGTTGACGATTGTTGAAGCCAACCACGTTATCCATTACGGTCGCTGGTGGAACCCGGCAAAGGAATCTCAAGCAACTGATCGGGTGTACCGGATTGGGCAAACAAAACCTGTCCATGTCTACTACCCAGTAGCGACGCACCCCCAACACGCCTTCCCAACATTTGATGAGAAACTGGATGAGCTACTCAGACGGCGGAAGCAACTAGCAACCGACTTCTTGACTCCGATGCCGAGCGAAGAAGAGCTTCAGCAGGAGCTTCTCACTTCAATCGGCGTGACAAAAGAGTCCGTACCTCCTCAGCAGATGCTGACCGTGGACGACCTGATCGGTCTAACGTGGGACAGGTTCGAATCATTGGTAGCTCTGGTTGAAAACAAGTACGGCAGGAAGGTCTGGCTGTCCCCGAAATGTGGAGACGGAGGGATCGACGTTATTTCTCAATTTGGCTCCCAAGTTCGCCTTATCCAGTGCAAGCACAGCCAGTGGACAAACGCGGTCGAACAACAAGTCCTTGAGGAGTTAATTGCGTCCTGCGATGCCTTCCGAGCAAGTCTTCAAGTCTCTGGATTCACATTCAAGCCAGTGCTGATTACGAACTCGTCGGTACCACGCTCAGCAAAAGAGTTTGGTTTCAGGAGGGACATCGAGGTAGTGGCAATCGACTCTTTCCGGTCATATCTCGGTGATATGAAGTGCACGCGGGCAGAGGTGGAGGTTATGGAGCGACAACGCTACTCGACTCTACCGCGCCTCAAGCGCGATCTTGTGGCTCATCTGAATAGCGGAAATGCGTAGGACTTGGTATAGAAAAACGTTGCTGCGTTCGAAGAAGACCCTGCGTAGGTTACTCCAGCAACGCTCTCACAATGCTGACCCACTCCAAATCCAGCGGCTCCCGGCATGCAGGCTTCCCAGCCCGACTATACCAATAGGCTGCATTGCCCTCATCGCCTTCCTTGCGATGCAAGTAGGCATGAACCCATGAACCCTCGACGCCTTCGTCCTACTGGGCGGATTCGTGCGCTCGTGTCCAATCGCCCTTGGCGTCCCACCACAATCCGGCGAGCGCGAGACCGAGGCCCGTAGGCGGCTCGGTCGCGGCGATGGATTGGCGGAAATCGTCCAAGGTCATTTTGATCTACTTGCTAATCACCGATGTGCGCCCATTCTGAGTCCGGCAGGGAGCGCAAGAACTTGTCAACTTGATCGAGCACGCCACGCTGTTCAGCCCAGTCGATGTGTTCCTTCAGTCGCAGCATCTTCAGCACTGCCGGGGTGTCATGCCAAGCCGCTAGGATTAACGGCGGTGCAGGCTGCCAACTCAAACCTGTTCTGGTTCGGTTCGGCAGCATCTCCCACAGCACATTCCATTGTGAAGGCATGGGGCACACTCTCTGGTTCTCGCCGCAATACCGCACTAGCTCGTCTTTGATTTCTCTTCCCAATTCAGCCTCGGTCGCGTGGTGCCATCGACGGCGCAACTTCGTTTCGCTCCATTGATTCTAGCTCTTCATTGAAGGGGAGTGCCCTTTGGACCGCAAGACACAGGTTGCCAGCCGCCACGGTTGGCGATCTGGAACCGCATCGTTTGAAATCTAGGCTCTCAAACGTTAGTCTCGAAGAACCATGACGAAGGTGAATCTGGTATCGGTAGTGGTCTGTGTTGCCGTGGCGCTCGGCGTCATCGCGGCACAGGAACGGGCGAAGCGTGAGCCGATGACATTTGCCTTGGACTGCGCCGGGGGCGACTGCCCGTTGCTCAAGGGAACACCGCAGACGAGCGGGATGAGGGGCGGTTCCGTGAAGCTAAAGTCCGGCGAGAGCGTGGGCTGGCACTCGACTTCGGCGAACGAGGAAGCTCTGGTCATCCTGCACGGGAGCGGCGTTGCGCACATCGAAGGACATCCCGACGTGCCGCTCGCGGAAAAAATGCTCGCCTACATCCCGCCCGCGACGAGGCACAACGTTACGAACAGCGGAACACAAATCCTTGAGTACGTCTGGGTGGTCGCACCGACAAACGAGGCAGCAAGGTGACTGGCGACAGGATCAGAAACATTCATCGCCGTGGCGGTTTTCCGATTGTGCGGCGGACGAGCGCCAGAAATTCCTGTTCAGTGAATGGCTTCAGCAAGTAGCCGTCCGCTCCATTGCGCATTACTTCTTCTCGAACCTGCGAATCGTTTATAGCCGTGACGTAAGCGAATGGAATGCGAGGATAATGCTGCTTCACGTGCAGGAGAAGAGTGAACCCGTCTACTAAAGGTAGCAGCAAATTTGAGAGTACAAGGTTGATCCTAGTTCCTGCCGCCAACAATTCAATTGCTGCTCGACCGTCCGCCGCTTCCCGGCAATCGAACCCGTCCCTGAACAGCCACGGGACGATAATGTCCCGAATCGGCTGCTCATCTTCGACCAGAAGGACTCGTGGTAGGTCAGGGTTGGGTCGCGCCTTGGCGAGAGTTCCGGTTTCGTTTTTGACTGAACTGATCAACCTGCTGAATTTAACATCTTGCTCCCAGACTTGCACTCCGCTGCCGCTCAGAAAACAGAGCCGATCAAATACAATTGCGTGCCGAAGGGAAGTTCATGGCAAACCCGATGGGAGCGGACGTGCCTGATCCGCAACTGGAATGTCTCACGCTGCCTGAACTGCGTGCGTTTGTAGCTCGATCCACTTGGACTTACGCTAAGACCATGCCTAAGACCCCGCACGAGTACACCCTGCGGCAAAATGCACTTGACGAACCGCTGTTCGAGCGCGTCGTAATGCACATTCGGCGGCACGGGTACCGGAAGGTCTATGGACGTGCCACTTATACATATCTCGACATTGACGACTGGCAGTATTGGACGATGGGTTCCCCACTCAGTGAGACGATCCTGATAAATCGAGCTAGACTCTTAGGGAAGTATTGACTTGCCCAGTCTCATCGCTCCCGCCGCTCCTGCTGCGCAGGCTTCACCGGGTGACGTTGGTCGATCTCCTCCATGATCCGCTCAGCCCAGCGGACGGCATCAGCGATGGCGCTAACCGTCGCCGGAACTCGCGCTCCGCTGTCGTACTGTGCCAGTTTACGGGCCGCCAAAATCGAGGCGGCGATCAACAGCACGCGCTTCCGACCTTCGTCCACGCACGAAGTCTAGCAGTTTCGCCTTGTATTCGCCATTGTGTCGCGGTCGCGTAGAAGCTGGCTCTCTGAGAGGGGTGGTCTGCAATGGCGAGCCTGACGCCAAAGCACTTTCTTGATGGTCACAAAGGCTGCGTTGGGCTTGAGAGCCGTCAGCCGACCTGAACCCTTCCCGGCAGCCAAATCGCCGTAGAATCGGCTTTCTGACGGCATCTTGATACAATCCCCGGCGAGGAGAATTCAATGGCAACTTGGCTGGTGTTGTCCAGCAGTTGCGGAAAGAACGGGATCGGGCGGCAAGAACGGTCGAACAACTGGATGCGGCGCTCGCCGCGCTCACCGGGGTCTCTGGGAAACGAACTGGAACTAGGCGCAAGATTTCGGCCGCAGGACGGGCAAGAATCGCGGCTGCTCAGAGAGCGCGATGGGCAAAGGCGCGGGGAAACGGAGCAGAAACAGAACGTTGTCACCATGCCGAAGAAGAAGACGATGTCGGCTGCCTCTCGCAGGAAGATTGCAGCCGCTCAACGAGCGCGATGGGCGAAGGTAAAAGCTGCCCAGAAGAAGTCCGCTTAGGAGGACGACCTCGGTTCGCGATGGGAAAGTTCTCACCAACAAAGCAACACGGCGACTGCGAGGAGATCGCCAACCCGTCCACCGCCTACGGTCGGCGGCGGCGCAACTGGATCGACGCCCACGGTTCTGTTCCTGCCGGGCAAGTCGTCGATGCCTCATGTGGCAATAGAACACTGCATCGCGCTGCGGCACGCCTACCTCCGTCCCCGCGTCGAGCAGCCGGGCACGTACCGCAAGATCGCCGACCGAGTCCACAGGTTGAAGGTCGGTCAGCACTTCGATGTTCGAGGGCGTGGGCACCGACGAGCGGAGCCGCAACCGATTTCGTTCCGGCTTGTACGCGGCTGCACGGCTCGACAGGGTATCGGTACGCGGGCTGCCGGACGGCAGCGTTCGGGTCACGAAGGTTGGCGAGTGGAATAGCGTGCGAGCCTGAAGCGCGGGCGGGTAGTGGGCGATCTGCCAGCCAATGAAGGTGGTATCGTGAGACGGCTTTACCGTCGATGTCCCGGAGGACACCCTTGCAGAATCCCGCTGAAAGCACGACTCAACCAAAAGCAGGAGACAAGAAACTGAGTCCCGAACTCGAAGGCTTCATTGACCGAGTCCTCGTGCCCTGCCTCGTGAAACGGTACATGAGGCAACTGAAAGAGGGAAAGCAGCCAACGTGGGAGCGCGACGGAGTTGCCGCGAAATGAAGAACCGTGATCAGTCAGAGGCAGCCTCAGCCTTCCCTTACGAGGTGTTAACCACAGCGGAGCTTGCCGAGCGGCTGAAAGTGAAAGAAAGCTGGGTGGTTGACCAAAGCAAACGCTCGCGGAGTGCCGATCCGATCCCGATCTTCAGACTGGGGAAGCATCGCCGATACCTCTGGGGTTCTCCGCAGCTTAACGCTTGGCTCCGTCGTCGCAGCGGTTCCACAGACTAACGACGGGACTGCGAGACGCGCAGGTAGCGCTAAGGTAGCGAACCCCAGTTTCTTGTCCCAGTTTGTCCCAAAAAATCCTGAAAAACGAACTTGAATTTCACCATAAATTGTGCAAAAAAGGAGTGCTCAAAAAAACGGGGATTTTCTGTCCGCTGTAAGTTGAAGGTGCGAAAGCACTAAGAATTCCCCATTTTTATGGGCAAAATTCAATGGGTCACAACTTCGATTCCCGGTAGCGCTACCAACATTTTTCCATCCTGCTGATTCGTAACGCTTTCCTGAAACCCCTCTCGCCCGTAGAACTACAGTTGAACTACATGCGGGATCTCCACCCCGCAGAGAATTGGTGGTTCGCCCGGAAATCCCCGTATTGAATATCGAGGTTTCTGTGGGTGAGATCAAGGTAACTATCTATGAGCGAGTGAAGCTCAATAACGATTGGACGCGGGTCGGGGTCATCGTCGACGGTCAGCAGGTGAAAGTGTTTGATGGCGTGCTTGTCCTTCGATGACTCGCAAACACGCCACATGTCCGCAGATTAAGACACAAGCGCAAATGAACCCACCTATCGCCGGTTTTTAATGCAGTCTTCGCACACATGCGCATCCGTTTGTTTGATCTTGATCTGCGGACATCGCTCTCTCCGGCTTAAGCCAACTTGTTTTCCGGTCAAGTAACCAAGGTCATTTAACAAAAGGTCGGCATCACAGCCAAAATGCCTATCTTTCACTCACAATGTTTCAGGAGGTCTTCATCTGTGTTTCGGCTCGATTATCTATCTTGCGTGTTAACCATCGCCTCCACGGTTCTGGTGGGGCGGCGGTGCTGGGAAGGCTGGGCATTGGCCGGCGTCAATAGCGTTGTCGTGTGCGTCATCGGATTCCAAACAGCTCAAATGGGGTTCATCCCCGCCAACATATTTTGCATGGTGATGAGCGCTCTCAACCTGCGGGCATGGCGCAAGTCCGGAGCACCCTGAGTGCAATTCTTCTGACTCACGTGGCGATCACTCGGCAATAAGCAGGTTTTCGGCAGAAGACCACTGCTTATCGATTCATTGGACTTCGCGGCGGAAGACCGAGGCGCGCTCTCTCTTGACCACATCGTCGGTTGAGTGATTAAGGACTGCTTTCCGTCCATATGGTCTCTCCCTCCTGGAACGCTACGACGACTTCGGCCGCCGGAATGCCGACGACCTGCCGCTTCGCATCCCGACACTCCGCGCCTCATAGTTAATTCTTGCCAAGCGCGCGATTCGTGCGAATCAAAATCAGCCCTGAGTTCACGCCTGACCCGGCCCAGTAGATTGAGATTAAACGCCGCCATCAATCCGAGTTCGTCGTGGTAGGCTCCGATTGGGTCCCGACAAGACGAAGGTCTCAGGGATTTTCATCCGCCCGGCGACAATCATCGACCGACGTCCCAGCCGACCATTATCTGCGACCAGTACAATTGGGCAATGCGCCTTCCGCTCTTTCGCATGAACGCATCCACCCGCGAGCCTTTTCGCGGAAATCCCCCAAGCGGTCTGCCCTCTTGAAAGCTGGTTAGATGACCAGATTCTGCGCAAGATCGCTGCCGAAAATAACCTCCCTCTTGGAACTGCTCCATCCTTTCGTTGTGGCAGTCACCGCACGTGAAGAGACAGTCGATTTCGTAACGCGCTACTTCAAGCCGAGTTACAGCATTCCGGAAGATCCCGTGACGGGCTCGCCCATTGCGCGCTGACTCCTTATTGGTCAAAGCGATTGGGAAAATTGTCTTTGCACGCGTGCCAATTATCGGAGCGAGGCGGTGAACTCTAGTGTGAAATGGCCGGAGACCGCGTCGTCCTCAAGGGCAACGCAGTGCTCACACTGCAGGGGGCGTTGGAAATTGAGCACTTCGCCTAAAATGTGTCGTCGAAGCTTCGCCATCGCGGTCGATCACCGCACGAGTCCTTTGTTTCTAAGGAATTCGCGCACCACGTCGGCCGCGTCGCGGTGCTGGCCATCGACCTCGTAATTCAGCCGTTGCATCTCTTCGTCGGAGATCTTACCCGCCAACTCCGCAAGAGCCCGCGCCACTTCCGGATGCTCATCCAGCGTCTGCCTGCGTATGACTGGCACCGCTTCATACGGAGGGAAATAATGGCGATCATCTCCGAGTACGAAAAGATCCAGAGCCTGGATCAGCCCGTCAGTTGCGTTCCCGGCGGCCAGGTCGATCTGGCGATCTTTCAGCGCCCGCGCCAGCAGGCCCAGATCCATGATGCGCGGCTGTTCCGCGAAGTGCAGCCCGTAGGTTGCGGCTAGTCCTCGATATCCATCCGGCCGTTCCATGAATTCGTAACCAAACCCGGCACGCCATTGCGGAGCGAACACTGCCGCTTGCGAGAGAGTCTTGAGGTCCAAGCGGCGCGCGTCTTCTCCGCGGACCTCCATTGCGAAAGTGTCATTGAAGCCAAGAGACGGTCCGAGCGTCAATCCGAAACGATGTTCGTATTCGCTCTTCACTCGTCGATACACATCCTGCTTATCGAAGCCGGCATTCTGCTTGAGAATCGCGGTAAGCGCCGTGCCCGTATATTCCGGATACACATCGATCCGCCCCGCAAGAATCGCCTGCTGGCAGATGTACGTTCCGGCCAGGTAGAAGCGTCGCTCCACTTTCAGGTGGGTGCGAGTCTCTATTTGCTGCGCGATGAGCTCGCCCAAAATAAACGACTCGGTGAAATTCTTGGAGCCAACCACAATGCGATCGTGATGCGAAGGAGCACAAGACGTCAGCGACAGAAGCGCCGCGATAAACAACCGTCCTCGAGTCAACCCTCCTGGATTCAATCGCGGAACCGTCATCGCGTCTGCATTCGCCTTTCCAGCCATCCCACGCCAAAATCGGCCGTCAGCGCCAAAACTGCGGCTGGAATCGCTCCGGCCAGGATGACTCGGTTATCCACCATCGCCAAGCCGCGGAAAATAAATTCTCCTAGACCCCCGGCACCAATCGCCGCTGCAATTGTCGCCAGCCCGACCGAAATGACGACCGCCACGCGCACACCCGAGAGGATCACGCTCACCGCCAGCGGCAGTTCCACTTGAAACAAAAGCTGTGATTCCGTGAGTCCCATGCCTCGCCCTGCTTCGACTACGGCAGGATCGACGCCCCGAATTCCCGTATACGTGTTCCTGATGATGGGCAAGAGTGCGTATAGCGTGAGAGCCAAAATCGCGAGCCGCTCTGAGCGCTCACCCAGCCATGGCACCGGCAGTAGAAAACCAAACAGCGCGAGGCTGGGAATCGTCTGGATGATGTTGGCGCTGGCCAACACTGGCTTGTTCCATCGCGGCCGGCGGGCGATCACAATTCCCAATGGTATTCCGGCCAGCATCGCGAACAGCGTGGAAAAACCGACCAGCCGCAAGTGCTCCAACGTAAGTTCCAGCACCTGACCTTGATTCTGCCAAATGTAGCGAAAGACATTCATGACGTGCCCCGATTTGCGGCCGACTCTAAACCTTCGCCAAACGCTCTTACATAAGCGGACGCCAGTGGATCGCTCGATTGCAGAAACTCCCGCGGCGTCAGCACCGTGACCAGCCGGCCCGCCTCCATCAACGCAATCCGCGTTCCTAGCCGCAAGGCCTCGCGCAGATCGTGAGTCACAAATACAACGGTCTTGTGGAGTCGTTGCTGAAGGGCAAGAAATTCGCGCTGCAACTCATCGCGCGTCAGTGGATCGAGCGCGCCGAAAGGCTCATCCATCAGGAGTATCTCGGGGTCTGCCGCCAGCGCCCGCGCCACGCCGACCCGCTGCCTTTGCCCGCCCGACAGCTGATGCGGATACCGCGACGCCAGATCAGCTGCCAAGCCCACCAACTGCAGCAACTCTTGCACACGTGCACGAATTCGGTCTTCGGGCCAGCCTCCGATCCTCGGAACCAACCCAATGTTCCGCTCGACCGTAAAGTGAGGAAACAATCCGACGTCCTGGATCACGTAGCCGATGCTGCGACGCAGACCGATCACGTCTGCTTTCGCATTGGACAATCCTTTCACCCGGATGTCGCCGGAACTGGGCGTCAACAGGCGATTGACCAGCTTGAGTAATGTGGTCTTTCCGGACCCGCTGCGCCCTAGCAGCACTAGTGTTTCTCCACTCTGGACCTGCAGGTTAAATCCGGAAAGTACTTGTGTGCCCGCCACACGGTAGGAGACATCCTGGAATTCAATCTCCGGAATTGCCGTCGTGGCTTGCATTCCGCCAAGCATACCGGAGTTCGTCGTCAAAAGCCCTCCGTGGTTCCTTGCGCCCTGATGCTCCGGTTATGATCGCTGTTTTTTTGACCGACATAAATAAGCTTTCGTTTTAGGGGTTCGAAGCCAACACTGCCGATCACCGTCCCTCTCAAAGTGCCGCTTCACCCTGCGCGCCGCGCCGCAGAGCCCTGGCGTGAACAAGCCACGAATCCTTGGACCAGTGCGGCAATTTCGTCTGCGGCGGTATCCAAGGCGAAGTGGCCGCCATCGACGATGTGGACTTCCGCTTCTGGGACATCGCGGCGATAGGACTCTGGCTCGGAGGGGTCGAACGAAGACTCGTACTTACCCCAGATCACCAACAGGCGCGGATGCTTCTCGCGCATCCATGCTTGCCATCGCGGGTAGGAATCGACGTTGGTGCGGTAGTCGTAGAAGAGGTCGCTTTGAATGTCAGCCTGGCCGGGTTGATTTAGAAAATAGAATTCGTCGGTCCAGAGATCCGGGTTGTGGCGCTCCACGTTGGGATCGTTCCCCGCGTGGCGGGACTTCGTGGTTGCGAGCGACAGGAGATTTGTGCGCAGCGCGCTCTCGTTGGCAGCCCGATCGGCCCAAAAGGCGCGTCGGGTTTTCCAGTTCTCGCCGAGACCAGTGTCATGTGCTACCGCGTCCTGGACGATGACAGCTTCGACTCTCTCCGGATGGGCCAATATCATGCGAAAGCCGACGGGGCCACCGTAATCCTGCATGTAGAGGGTGAATTGGGAGAGACCGAGCGCCTCGGTGAAGTGATTCATGATTTCCGCGATGTGATCGAAGGTGTACGCGAATTGTTTCGGGTCCGGCCAGTCGCTGTGACCGAAGCCCGGGTAATCGGGCGCGACAAGGTGATAACGATCGGAAAGACGGGTCAAAAGAGGCTCGAACATTCGCGAGGAAGACGGCAAACCGTGCAGCAGCAGAATCGTCGGAGCATCTTTCGGACCTGCCTCACGATAGGCGATAGAGAGACTGTCGATCTCTATCGCGCGGTAGAGAGTCGAATACTTCATGAAAGTTCCTTTCTGCCCAGCTTAGGCGGCCACCCGTTCCGCGGATCGCATCTTATGCGGCGAGCCGACGTAAGGAAAGGAGGTGAGCAGGTCGGTGTGAGGCCCTACGTGATCTCGCGTTACTCTTCCATTGGTGAGGAGAGGGAGAAAGAAATCCACGACGTCGTCGGTGAGTGCCCGGCCATTGTTCGGGTAGGACGCCGGCCGCGTGGGATCATAGTGGAGCACGTCCGGCAGCAAGGTCCCGGCGACCCGGGTTGCTTCCGCCTGCGTGTAACCCCCGGTGTGCTCCAGCGCGTGCGCGAATACCGGGACGAAACGGGCATCGTTCGCTGGCTCCGCGGCGAGATAGGCGGCATTCTGCTCGCTGGCAAGGAAGGGAGTTTGATTCGACCGCGCGCCGCGATCCGCCTGTACCAATTTTCCACTTGCCCCGTCCAGCGTGCGCGCCCACAGACTCACCTTTCCAGAGCCCAAGGCAGAGTTGGGTACTTCCAGCACAATGCTGCACACGTCCTTGTCGGCGAAGTAGTCGTTACCGGTGAACTGCAGATTGTTCAGGGCGCCCTCCACGTCGAAGAAAAATGGATCGCTGCGCCAGCCAGCGAAGAGGCGATAGTCCCCGCCCTCGGCCACATGCGTCTGCGACCCCGTCGACACCGGCACTCCCGCGACGATAACTTGCCCGTCTTCACCTGTGCTGGCGGCCTGCGCGCCCTCGATCCGTCGTAAGGTTGCGGTCTGCGCTCCCTCCTTGTCTGAGTTGAATCGCACTCGGTACGCGATATCGGCAACAACATCGCCATCGGTGTCAATCTTCAGCTCATATAGCGCTTCCGTCGCGAACGGCTCGTCCGTAGTCGGCCCGGGTGGGTTTACACCAACCGATGGGTGCACGTTCATAATAAAGACGGACTTGCTCGAATCCCCAGGCTTGGGGAAGGCATACAGGTCAGTAAAGTCGAGGCGGGCGTCCCCGTGGGGAAAGCCAAAGTCCGGACCAGAGTAGTGGTGCGACATATCATTTTCTCCCGTGTTATGGATTTCCTTGTGCTGCCTTTGTTTCTCAGCCAACCTTCACATCGTTAGAACTACACGAAGCTGTGCCTTGCCGCTCATCAAGGTGCATAACGAGTAAAGACAAGGTCGCTTCCTTTGGCCTTCTCGTGGCAGGGGTAACAGCTTTTCATAAACGCCGCGTCGCCAGGTTTGCCGCCCGCGAAGTGACCGAACCCCCAGCCGCCGGTTGCGGCGTACTTGGTTGAGTCCTTCACCATAAACTGAACGTTCGTGGGAGCGCCGGGGACAAAAGATTGAGCCTCACCAAAGACTTTGTTGTTTTCCTCCGACGGGACGTAACGGTAATGCAAAGCAGCAATGATCGTGCCGTCCGGGAACGGGAGTTTGCCTTCGCGATAGGCCTTGATCGCTACATCGTTTCCCAGGACCCCACCTAAACTGTTCAGGTTGCCTGCTTCATGGGCCGAGGAGACCCACTGCCAGTCGCGGTACCCCTGCGGGATTTCGGTAACGTAGGAAGCGGATTTCTCGTCCGCGTGACCGGGGGCAGGGCCAATGATTGCGACAAGGCCGGCCGTTGTCGCAACCGCAATCAACAAGAATGTGAAGCGTCTCATTGGGATTCCTCCATTCAATATGCGTCGGTGAGCGAAATCGGCGTGCGATCAGCGATCACACCATAAGCACCGATGCGAAACAATTAGACGATAGTATCGGCGAGCCCTTGGCATCAGCCGATTTCGCAAGCGCGCGATGATCCAAGGCTGGAGTCTCCCGATTTGCCAATCGAGCCGAGGCTACTACGGTGACTGCTCGCGACACGCGACGCGTGGCTCGAGGCGGGCTATCCATTCGTTCTAATTCGAGTAGCCAGTCTTCTGCCGAAAGCCTGGCCTGCTCCGGACCGAACAATTCCGTCACCGCACGAACGAACGCCGATAACTCACGCTCCGCCGTTTTGATCTGCTCTTCGCAGGCCGAATTGCGAAACAGTTCTTTCTCGTCCATGGGACCATCCCCGTATCTAAGGTGCGTACTGTGTGAAGACAAAGTCACGAGCTTTGACAGGCTCGTGGCAGGGAAAGCAGGTTTTGAGCAGTGCCGCGTCCGCAGGTTTGCCGTCTTTGAATTGAGCAAACCCCCAACCACCCGTCTCGGCGTATTTCTTGGAGTTCTTGACCATGAACTGAACGTTCGTGGCCGGTCCGGCCACGAAAGATTGGGTGCGGCCAAAGACTTTGTTGTTTTCCTCGGACGGAACGTAACTCCAGGCTAGGCGTGCAATGATTGTGCCGTCCGGGAACGGCAGCCGCCCCTCCCGGTAAGCTTTGATCGCTACGTCGTTGCCGAGAAGGGCGCGAAGATCGTTCAGATTGCCTTCTTCGTGGGCAACAGAGATCAGCTTCCAGTCGCGGTATCCGGGAGGAATTGTGATTCCGAAAACCGGATCAGCCTCTCCATCGGATCGTCCAGAGGCGTGAGCCATGTAGACGACCACGCCAGCTAGCGCCACAACGCCAAACAACAGATAAGTGAACCCTTTCATACGATGTGCTCTTTTCCAAAATGTCTATTTATCGATGCTTTCTTCTGTGAGGACCATCAATAGTTCGATGTTTCATGCTCATTGTGCTCTCGGCCGTCCGCATCCCGATTGAATCGGTCCACGCGAGCCATGAGAACAGAAGCTTCGTAGTCGAACAATTGGACGATGGTATCGCCGATACTTTGGTTGGGGGACACAGTTCGCGTCACTCCCATGGGCTCATCGGCCATTACGGGAACAGAACCTCGCGCTCCGGTGCTGTGAAACGCAGCACGATCCTCATCTCGTTGATTTCCATTGGGTTGTCGTTGTAGAATTCCCGTCAACCGTGGGGCGTAATGCGTCTACTGTGCAGTGAAGCCTGAGTTCAGGTGCACACACTTGGCCATGAAATGGGGTGGCCGCAAATGCAGCCAGTCATACCAATCGTCTGCATTGTCGACGACGACGTCTCCGTGCGCGAGTCGCCGGAATTGTTGATCCGCTGTGAAGGCTGGCGCCCAAGGACATTCTCTTCCGCACAAGAGTTCCTCGACTGTCCACGAGTTCAAAAGACATGACCACTGAAGGACGCGGTGCCCAAACCATCGATCCGCCGGATCTTCGGAATCTTATCGAAACGATGCCGACACCCGCGGTAGGTGCATTGCCCGACGGATCCGTTGAGTTCGTGAACCGTCAGTGGCAGGAGTATACGGGTTGCCTGACACAACAATTAAATCGAAGGGTCTGGCAAGCAACGATTCACCCAGATGATGCTGTCAAGTTCACTGACGAACTAACCGCGGCTTTGGCCGACGGGAGACCATTCCAAACTGAGGCACGCATCCGGCGGGCGGATGGCCAATACCGCTGGTTCTTGATTAGGAAGGTCCTAGCCGTCACCCCAACCCGTGGCCGCGACTCATCCTTGCGAACATCCTTGCGAAATTTGATCGCTTGCGAGGACATTCATGAACGTAAACAGGCTGAGGCCATGCTGCAACAAAGCGAGGAGCTGCTGCTCGCATTCTTTGAAAACAGCCCGAACCTGGCTTTCGTGAAAGATTCGCAGAGTCGGTACGTCTATGCCAACGAGGCGTTCAAGAAAGCCTTTCACATCCCCGATGAAGTCAACGGCAAGACCGATGATGAGCTGTTTTCGGCCGAACAAGCTGCTGCGTTTCAAGCCGTTGATCGAGAAGTATTACAGTCGGGCGAGCCGGTGAAGCTTGAAGACGCGGCTCGCTACGAAGACGGACTCCACACCAGGATTGTGCAGAAGTTTCCTCTGTTCACTGCAGAAGGCAAAATCTACGCCATCGGCGGCGTGGTCACCGATATTACCGAACGCAAACGCGAAGAGGCCGCCCTACGCTACAGCGAAGAGAACTATCGCCTCGTGGTCGAAACTGCCCCTGATGCCGTGATCAGCATTGACGAGCGCGGTGCAATTCTGTTTGCCAACCCCGCCACGATGAGAATCTTCGGTTATGATCCGTCGGAGTTGATCGGGAAGCCGTTGACCATCCTGATGCCGGAATTCTTGCGGAAATTGCACGAGAAAGGATTCAGCCGCTATTTGGCTACCGGCCAGCGGCACATCGACTGGCAAGGCACTGAACTGACCGCACTGCGCAAGAATAGCCAAGAATTCCCCGTGGAAATCTCGTTTGGAGAGCTATCTAGAGATGGTCATAAGGTATTTACCGGCTTTATCCGCGATATCAGCGAAAGAAAGCAGGCCGAGGAACTGCGAGCAGCGCATGCCCGCCAGATCGCTGTCCGCGCTGATGTGAGCATGGCTTTCGGTAAGGAAGCAAGTTTGAAAACAATCTTGAGTGAGTGCAGCGAAGCCATCGTGCGCCATCTTGATGCGGCATTCGCGAGGATTTGGACCCTGAGTGACGATGGAAAAGTGTTGAACCTGCAGGCCAGTGCAGGCATGTACACGCACCTTGACGGACCTCACAGCCACATTCCGATCGGACAATTCAAAATTGGGATGATTGCACAAGAACGAAAACCGCATCTGACCAATAATGTCCTCAATGATCCTCGAATCACTGACAGAGCATGGGCAGAGAAAGAAGGGATGGCTAGTTTCGCAGGTTACCCACTGAGTGTCGGAGACCGCACCATAGGCGTACTGGCCATGTTCTCTCGGAAACCGGTCACGCCAGAAACGACAGAGACGCTGGCGTCTGGTGCGGACTTGATTGCTCAGGGAATTGAACGAAAACATGCGGAAGACAAACTGCGTGATAGTGAGCGAAGCCTGCGCCAGTTAACTGAGACCATTCCGCAGATGCTTTGGAGCGCCGGTTCAGACGGTGTGATCGATTACTGTAACCAGCGCGTGCTGGACTACACAGGTTTATCCCCGGAGCAGGTCCAAGGTGCTGGCTGGATGAAGTCCGTTCATCCGGATGAGATTGAAAATATGGAGCAAGCGTGGAGGGCCGCGGTTTCAACCGGAAAGCCCTTTCAGTACGAATTTCGCGGCCGGCGCGCTGCGGACCACGCATATCGTTGGTGTATTTCCAGCGCTCTGCCTTTGCGTGATCGGGAAGGGCGGGTCATCAAATGGTTTGGGAGCGTTGTGGATTTGCATGACTGGAAAGAAGCACAACAAGCATTGCAATTGACGCAGGCGGACCTTGCTCGGGTTTCCCGACTGACAACCATGGGCGAACTGGCAGCGTCCATCGCCCACGAAGTCAACCAACCTCTGACCGCGGTAACCAATAACAGCAGTGCCTGCCTGAGACTGCTCGCCGCTGATAACCTCAAGCCCGAGGTTCTGCGTCGGGCTCTTGAGGAAATCGTTGCGGACGGCAATCGAGCGAGCGCGGTTGTTGCTCGAATCCGCGGATTCATAAAGAAGGAACCTGCCGAAAAGAACAGGCTGGATATAAACGATGTTATTCACGAGGTGCTGGCTCTAGCTGACCGTCAGCTTTATGAGAATCGAGTTCGCCTCGAACGCCAACTGACGAAGGCACTCCCCCTGGTGTTGGCGGATCGGGTTCAGATGCAACAGGTACTGCTGAACTTGATCACGAATGGCATTGAAGCCATGATCCCTGTTACAGATCAACCGCGCTCACTCTGCGTGGAATCCAAGATTGACGAGTCTGGTGACGTTCTGGTTGCGGTGCGCGACTCGGGCGCTGGCCTTGGAGCAGGAGCAGATCGCATCTTCACTCCCTTCTTTACGACCAAGGCAAACGGAATGGGAATGGGTTTGTCGATCAGCCGGTCACTTGTTGAAAACCATGGCGGGCGCCTCTGGGCCATGCCGAATTTTCCCGTTGGTGCCGTGTTTTCCTTCACGCTGCCCGTAGGTTCCGGGAGTCCAGCGTGACTACTGCTTCCATCGTCTTTGTTATCGACGACGACCCATCGGTATGTTCTTCGCTCAAATTCCTCCTGAGCACTGTGGGCCTAAAGGTTGAGAGCTTTGGCTCCGCTGACACGTTCTTGCATAGAAAGCTACCAGACGCGCCCAGTTGCCTCGTGCTGGACGTCAGACTACCTGGGTTGAGTGGACTCGACTTTCAGCGCGAGCTTGCAGTGAGAAATATTCGTATACCAATCGTATTTCTGACCGGCCACGGCGACATCCCGATGAGTGTTCGCGCCATGAAGGCTGGGGCGGTCGAATTCCTCACGAAGCCGTTTCGCGACCAGGATTTGCTGGATGCGGTTCGCATCGCACTGGAGCGGGATGATAGCCGGCGCCAACAGGAGAAAGAAGTAACTGACCTCCAACGGCGCTTCGATTCCTTAACCGCTCGCGAGCAGCAGGTAATCTCCATGCTTGTTTCGGGCATGCTCAATAAACAAATTGCTGGCCAGCTCGGCACTGCGGAGAGCACAGTCAAGGTCCAGCGCAGCAGGGCCATGGAGAAGATGCACGCGGAATCCCTTGTCGACTTGGTAAGAATGATCGAAAAGCTCAGAGGCCGCTCGGAAAGAGCCTCGTAAGCGAAAGCTTACCCGCATCATCCTTTTTAGGATCTAAATCTACCAACACCCAATAGATTCCTGCTGCCGCTCCGAATACCCTCGGGCCAGTGAGGGATTCAGAGTGACGGAGAATCTGATCTCGGTAGTTGACGACGATGAGTCGGTTCGCAGGACCACCACACTACTCATCGAGTCCTTTGGCTTTCCAGCGGCAGCTTTTGAGTCTGCCGAACTCTTCCTGAGGTCGGGACATTTGCACGATACCTCGTGTCTAGTCCTTGACGTGCAGATGCCGGGAATGAATGGACTACAGCTTCAAAGCCATCTCGCTGCCGCGGGCTGTGGAATTCCTATCGTCTTCATCAGTGGTTACGAAAGCAAAGATTTCCGTCAGCGAGCGGTGCAAGCGGGCGCTGCGGCGTTCCTAGGCAAGCCTTTTAGCGACGAACAGCTTCTCCAGACCATTCGTTCAGCCTTACGGTTCTCCCACCGGGACGATTCCCTAGGGCAAATTGAGGAGTGAGACATGAGTTCAACCCACGCAACTTGCCATGAGCTGGAGGCACCACTTCAGTTCGACGTAAGACCAATCGTCTTTGTGGTCGACGATGACATCTCCGTGCGCGAATCGCTAGAACTAATGATTCGGTGCGAAGGCTGGCAGCCGCAGACTTTCTCTTCTGCGCATGAATTCCTGACCCGGCCACCTGTTCTCGTGCCGAACTGCCTGGTACTGGATGTTTCTCTTCCTGGCCTCAATGGCCTCGAGTTGCAAAAGCGCGTCGCCGTCGAACGAACTGACATGCCGATCATCTTCATCACGGGCCACGGTGATGTCCCCATGACCGTCCAAGCCATGAAGGCGGGGGCTGTCGAGTTCTTGACGAAACCGCTCAATAATGACGTGCTGTTGACCGCTATCCGGGCAGCCCTTGAACGTAGCCAGGTTGCTCTTAACTTGGCGGCGGAGATGCGAGTGCTCTGGAACCGTTACTCCTCGCTTTCTCAGCGCGAACAACAGGTAATGGCGTTGGTGGTTTCAGGCCTGCTAAATAAACAGATCGGCGGGGAGCTCGGTATCAGCGAGATCACAGTGAAGGCACACCGAGGCAAGGTGATGCAAAAGATGATGGCCGGCTCTCTTGCCGACCTCGTGAAAATGGCCACAAGGCTCCGCCTCGCACCCGCAGTCATCACGGCGGCGTAACGGACATGTTCACAGTCGTAATTATTTCTGACGACGCAGAATTCGCAGAGGCCTTCCTTAAAGTATTTGCGGAGGCGGCGGATGAGCTGAATGAGGTGAACCCCGCCGGTATAGAAACATGCGTTTACGGGCAAGCCCCGTGGGAGGAGACACCGTGAAGAAGACCGCCGCACCGATATCCCTTGGCGGCTCCCAACTCGGCGAAGTACGACATGTCTGCGCTTTTTTTAACAGCGACGATGAGGAATATCGCGTGTTGCTGCCGTTCATTAAGGACGGGTTCGAGTCTGGCGACAAGGCGGTCCACGTCGTGAATCCGGATCAGCGTCATGACCATCTGCGACGATTGGCCGCAGTCGGAATCGACCCCGCAGCTGCCGAGCAGAGCGGACAACTCGAGGTTCGCATCAACACCGAGGCCTATCTTCGGGAAGGCCGTTTCGATAAGGATCGGATGCTGGCGGCATTCGAGCAAATGGCGAGCGGTAACGCAAAGGGGGGCTTCCCGCTCAGTCGTATTTGCTGCCGCATGGACTGGGCGATTGAAGATCGATCGTACATTGACGACCTCGTTGAGTTCGAATCTCGAGTGAATGACGTATGGCGTCGCCACGACGACGCCGTCATCTGCACCTACCATCTAGGCAAGTTCGGCGGTGACACGGTGGTTGACATTATGCGGACGCATCCGATGGTCATCATCGGTGGCATTCTGCAACGAAATCCCTTCTTTCTGCCCCCCGAGGAGTTCCTGCCCGAGATCCGTGAACGTCGGGCCATGCGGTCTTCCTCATCCTCCACGGCTGCCTGATATGGATGTCCAATACGAACAAGACGCCGGAGAGATCAAGCGCCTTCAACGGTGCATCAACGATCTTGTCTGCCTGCTTGCTCTTCCTGCCCTCTGGAGCGGCGGGGATATATCCCAGGTCCTTGATACCTTGCTGAACACGCTCATGCGTATGCTTCGTCTGGATCTCGTCTCGGTGCGGTTGAACCTCTCAGTTGTCGAGACACCCATTGAGATCGTACGGGTCGCGCAATCGTTTGGCCCCATGCCCCCGGCGCACGAGATCTGCGAGGCGCTCAACCACTCGTTGGGAGACAACTCGCCGAAATGGCCTCCGCTGCTTCGGAATCTTATGGGGGATGGAGAGGTTTCGATGGTGCCTCTGCCGCTAGGGCTGCAGGGTGAACTCGGCGTAATCATCGCGGCGGCACAGCGAGCAGGTTTTCCGCAACAAACCGAGGCACTTCTCCTGAACGTAGCGGCAAGTCAAGCGTGCATCGGCCTTCAGGAAGCGCGGCTCCGGAGCCAACAGAAGTGTATCGCCGACGAACTCGATCGGCGGGTCGCGCGACGAACGGCCGAACTTACCGCTGCGAACGCAGAGCTGCAACTGCAGGTTGGGCTGCTGCAGCGTCTTCCTGTATCCGCCTGGACGCTCAAGCCTGATGGGACACCGGATTTCGTGAATCGAGTTTGGCTTGAATACTCCGGTCAGACCCTCGATTTCGTCCGGTCACGTCCCGACGCCTGGATAAGCGCTGTCCACCCCGAGGATCGCGAAACAGCATCGAGGAGCTTTTGGGAGGGAGTACGCTCGGGACAAGGTTTTGCAATGGAAACCCGGTTTCTCCGCGCTCGGGACGGCACCTATCGCTGGCACCTTAATCAAGCCGTAGTCTTGCGCGATGCAGAAGGAAAAGTCCTCAAATTCGTCGGTACGACCACCGACATCGACGACCAGAAACGCGCCAAGGAGAAGTTGCGGCGCAGCGAGGCATTCCTCGCGGAGGGTCAACGTCTCGGCCAAATCGGCAGCTATTGCTGGCGCCCGGCGACAGACGAAATCACCTGGTCGGCGGAGCTCTATCGCATTTACGAACTGGAGATCGGCATGCCCGTCACGCTTGAACTGATCCGTAGCCGAGTCCATCCCGACGACGTCACTCTGATCGAGAAAATGAAGTTGGTGGACCAGGCCCGAGAGGGGAGCCACGATTTTGAATGGCGGTACCGCTTGCTGATGCCAGACCAATCCATCAAGTACATGCATGCAGTCGCTCACTCGACCCGTGACCAGAATGGTCAGTCGGAGTACATGGCCTCGGTTCAGGATGTCACGGCGCGCCGGCTGGCGGAAGAAGCACGTGACAAGGCTCAATCGGAACTTGCAAGTGTGGCCCGGGTGATGAGTCTCGGAGCGTTGACAGCGTCTATCGCGCACGAAGTCAACCAGCCGCTGTCCGGCATCATCACGAATGCGAGTACCTGTTTGCGGATGCTGGGGGCCGATCCTCCCCAAGTTGAGGGTGCTCGCGAAACTGCCCGGCGCACGATTCGTGACGGCAACCGTATGTCCGAGGTGATCGCCCGGTTGCGCGCCCTCTTTAGTAAAAAAGAGCCCACCACCGAATCTGTGAACCTGAATGATGCCGTTCTGGAGGTGATTGCACTGTCCATACTGGAACTGCAAAAGAACCGGGTGGTGCTCTGTCCAGAACTTGCCGACGACCTTCCGCTCATCACAGGTGATCGTGTCCAACTGCAGCAAGTCATACTGAACCTGCTTAGGAATGGCTCAGACGCCATGTGCACTGTCGAAGATCGTCCAAGACAACTGGTGATCAGAACCGAGCGAGACAACGGTGATCGGGTGCGTCTGACGGTGCAAGATGCGGGAATCGGTTTTGATCCTCAGGCCGCGGACCGTCTTTTCGACGCGTTCTATACCACCAAGTGCGACGGCATGGGAATCGGGCTATCGGTTAGCCGCTCCATTATCGAGAGGCATCACGGCCGTCTGTGGGCGACACTGAATGAAGGTCCGGGAGCCGCATTTTCGTTCTCCATTCCTCGTACTCCCGCGGGTCTAGCGCACGCCGACGGCATCCGCAACATTCAGGCGCCCGCCGTAACCGGTTCGGCTGCGGCCTGAAGGTACGCTGGCCCTCACCTCCGCGGCAAGCCAATACTACAAGCCAATACTAAAGGATAATGGACGCCTCCCCGGAAGTGGAGCATTGTGAGTTGTGGAGTCCTGCCACGAAGGAGCGCTATCGACCGCATACTTGTATCCGTAGTCGACGACGACGAATCCGTCCGTGAGTCGTTGCCTGACCTGTTGCAGCAGTTCGGTTTTGCAGCCCGCGCGTTCTCGTCGGCGGAAGAGTTCCTCGCGTCCGGTTGCATCGACCAGACCAGATGTCTGCTCCTCGACGTCGCTATGCCTGGAATGACCGGCCCTGACCTTCAACAGGAACTGATACGACGACGAAAAACAATTCCGACCATCTTCATTACGGCTGACGTAGGTATGACGGTCCGCCAGCGACTGATCGAACAGGGTGCGGTGGAATGCCTGTTCAAGCCATTCAGCGACACGGTTCTGCTCGATGCCGTTAATTCAGCACTCCGCCCGAAGTGAGAATCCCGAACGCCTTTGTGTGTGAAGCAAAGAATGAGGAAGCAAGCGCCTAGCACAAGAGACCGCAGCGACTGATGGCTGCCCGGGACTCTGTAGCATACACGACCAAAGTGCGATTAGGAGATGTCGAGCTAGATTCGGCGCACTTTGCTCCACGAGACCCAATACAAAAGTGTCGCTGATACCATCGTCCAATTGATTCGCCGCAGCTCCTCGGGTGTAATGGCGCCATCGCACCCGATTCCGTCGGAAGAGCGACGCTTAGAAGAACGGGATTGGCCACAGCGCTGGCCTGTAGGGAGAAAAACGTTGAGCATCATTGACGGGGCGCTAGAAGCAAACTGCAACTACGCAAAACATTACGATCCGCGTTCGGGCGTCCGACGCCCAAAACTGCGGTTGTAATCCGAACCGGCGGACCCGCGGTTACTGAAGATGTTCTCGCGGAGCTTATTGTTTCCAACCGTGTGCTCGGAACCACAGAGATTATGCTCCTCAACCACACCGGCTGCGGGTTCACGACGTTCACAAATGACGAAATGAACACGAAGCTGAAAGCGCCTACCGGGGATGCATCGCCGGCTTCAATGCGATTCTTCTCCTATAAGGACCCCGAGGAAAATACACGAGAGCAGATCAAGAAAGTCCGGTCGCATCCCTGGATTGCAAAAGAGGTCCCGGTGCGCGGCTTTATTTTCGACGTGGAGAACGGGAGACTGAGCGAAGTCAAAGCGCTTGAAGAGGAGCGCGCTGCCTGACTATCGCCGCTAAACGAAATGCGGGCCGGTGGGCACTCCGCTGGGACTAGAGTCAGACATCTAAAAATAAGGATGGTACGGACATGCCGGAAGCAACCTGGAAACCTCACGAGAAACATGGGCGGCTGACGACGCAGAGCGACTTGCCCGACAGCGTCTACGCATTTCCGAAACAGCGTAAAGAGCCACTGACCGACGCGCAACATGTCCGCAATGCAGTCGCGCGTTTCGATCAAGTCATCGATGTGTCCGATGCCGATCGCGCTCTGGCGTTCGCCAACATCGAGAAAGCTGCGAGTTACTACGACGTGAACCTCGCGGAAACGTCGTGGCACGAACTGGGCCTTCATCCTCAAAAGAAGGCGGTAACCCGTTGAGCTTATCGTGAGGTGAGGTCAAGTCGTTTGTGCACCAACGCCTCACGCCAGTTCGCGCGGGAGGATGATTTTGAGAGTTGTGCCGAGACATAAATTCATTCGATCCGGTTGGCGATGCGATAGTTGAGGTCTAGCTTCGCTCATCTAGGTTTCGTTTGCCAACGTTTACTGCACAGCCCGAGAGGATCAAATATGAAAGCAATCGTTGTCCATCAATATGGTGGTCCTGAAGTACTGAAGTTCGAAGACTACCCTGACCCTGTTCCGGGTTCAGGAGAAGTGCTGGTGCGCGTCGCCGCCTCGAGCGTGAATCCGATCGACTACAAGCGACGTGCCGGATTAACGAAGGATTTTTATCCTCTCCAGTTCCCGGGGCTCATAGGAGTCGATCTCGCGGGGACTGTCGTCAAGATCGGGCCGGGAGTCGAAGCCTTTTCCGTTGGCGACCCCGTGTTCGCGATGGCGGACAACGCTTACGCCGAACTTTGTGTCGTGAAGGCGGCGGTCTTGGCAAAGGTCCCGAAGGGTCTCGATCTGATCCAGGCCGCGGCGCTGCCGCTGGTAACGGTGACCGGCAACCAGCTCCTTTCCGCTACGGAAATCAAAGCCGGCCAGACGGTTTTGGTCGTAGGTGCCATAGGAAATGTCGGGCGCTCGGCGGTATTCACCGCGAAGCAGCGGGGAGCGACCGTGATTGCGGGGGTGTTAAAGGCCCGGATCGATCAAGCGAAGGCCATCGGGGCAGATCAGGCCGTCGCAACCGACGACGACACCGCGATTGCAAGTCTTGCGACGCTCGATGCGGTGGCGGATACGGTCGGCGGAAGAACCGCCGAGAAGCTGATCGCCAAGGTTAAGCCGGGCGGAGTCTACGCATCGGTTGTAGAGGTGCCGCAGAACGCCGCGAAATACCCGTCTGTAAAAGTGGTGCACGTATTCTCGAAATTCGACAGGAAAACGCTCGAGTTCATGGCCGAGGCCGTGCGCGATGGCAAGCTCGCCATCCCGATTAGCCAGAAACTGCCACTCTGGGAAGCAGCCGAGGCTCAAGCGGCGGCAGAGAAGGGTGGCGGAAAGATCTTGTTGGTGGCTTGACATTGTTGTGCGAACAGACGACACGAACGAAAAATCGAAAATGAGAAAGGGGCTGTGCGGAGTCAACCCTGCGTCGAAATCAGTTCAGCAACTGGCCAGCGAGCCAGGAATCGACGCTGAACTTTCGCGGACCAGAGCAAATGAGCCAGATAAAGAAGAGCACATACAGGACTTCCGGCAGGTAAAGCAGATCGTCGAGCCAGCTAAGATGCGAGAGCCCTTTCGGCAGAGTGGCAATCGCTTCGGTCACGGTCGCGACGATCATATCGATCAATAAAGCCGCGCAGGCCGGGCTCGAAAGAAAACCCACGGCTACCAGGAATCCGCAAACGAATTCGACACCCGCCACGAAATAAGCCGTCTGGCGGGGAAACGGTACTTTGGCCTGAACGAGCGTCTCGTAAACAGGTTTCGTGCCGCCGGCGACAAACAATTTGTTTCCCCCGGAGATGGCGAAGAACAGCCCGATCAAAACGCGTACCAGCAGGATGGCATACTGTTCCAAATCGCTGCTACCCAGCAGCGCAAACTCGACCAACCGTTTCCAATCCATTTTCTCTCGTCCCCCCCGGCCTGCCCCACTCTCCTGCCCTCTCCGGCCCTCTCGCCCCTCCGGTTGAGGATGTGCTCTAAGCGGCTCGCTTGTTGTTCGCCTCGAGCGCCGGTAGAAGAAGGTTCAGAAGCGCTTGATCAGAGAACGGGTTCTGACCTGAGATCAGCTCGCGATCTTGAACGACATAGCTCGACCATGGAGCGAGCACACTTACGTCACCGCCCGCCGTACGCAAGGCGAAGTCTGGGTAGAAGAGAACCTTACCGCCAATCTCAAGCGGCTCCCGCTGCTGCTCTTCCGCTGTCGAAAAGATAGTCATCTTATATCCAGCATAGATCCAGCCTTGAGCCTTAGCGTGTGCTCCAGCGGAATCGCCGGCCGCCAGCGCAGCGACGACCTCCGTCGAGTTCGGAAGCGCCGAGAGAAGTGAAATCGGGCCATGGCAGAGCACTGCCGTGGGCTTGGATGTTTCGTGAAAGTGTCTCATCACTATGCCGGCATTGGGATCATCGAGAAGATCGATCATCGGACCATGGCCGCCGGGGACGAAAACAGCGTCATATTGATCCAGGCCCGATGCGATGACGTCCGCGATGCGCTTTGGATCTCTGAGCCCAGCCAGGCCGTCGCGGAATAACATATAGTCCTCAAGCTTGGCTGCGTCCCCGCCGAAGAAATCGACGACCTCTGAATGCACATCCACTTGGGGCGCGTTGCCTTTGGGGTTGGCGAAGGTGATTTCGTAGCCTTGCTTCATCAGTTCGCGAACCGGAACGGTAAGCTCGTTGAGATAGTAGCCTGCGCCCGTGTAAACCTTGCCATCTTTCAAGGCCAACCCGCGACCGCTCGAGACTAGTACTAAGACTTTTCCTTTTGTTGCCATGTTGTTCTCCTTTTTGAAATCGAATGGATTCTCCTGAAATGTGCGGGAATCCGAATATCAACCACTTCATTTATCTGCCCGGGGCAGACGGGATCTCCACTAATTGCATACATCGAACTTGGGGAACGTCCCGTCTGTCCCTGCCGTTTCTACTCACAACAGTTTCTTGTATCCGAGTTTCCACGCCTATATTCACTTCTTCAGGAATGCCAGCAGGTCGGCGTTGATCCTCTCGGCCTGCGTAGTGGGCATGCCATGAGGGAAATCCTTATAAGTAATCAGCGTCCCATTCTTCAGCAGCTTTGCCGAGTTCGGCCCGGCTGCCACGTACGGAACGATCTGGTCGTCCTCGCTATGCATCACCAGCACCGGAATCGTGATCTTCTTCAGGTCCTCGGTAAAGTCAGTCTGCGAGAAGGCCACAATCCCGTCATAGTGCGCTTTGGCGCCGCCCATCATCCCCTGCCGCCACCAATTTGCAATGGTGGCCTCAACGGATTTCACCCCCGGCCGGTTAAACCCATAGAAAGGCCCCTCTGGGAGGTCGCGATAGAACTTCGAGCGATTGGCAGCAAGCTGCGCCTGCAGATCGTCAAACACTGATTTCGGCAAGCCCTTCGGATTGGCATCTGTCTTCAACATCAGCGGCGGCACCGCGCTAATCATGGCGGCCTTGTACACGTCCTGCTGCCCACGCCGGGCCAGATAATGCACCACCTCACCACCGCCGGTCGAGTGCCCAACATGGATCGCATCTTTCAAACCTAGATGCGCCGTAAGTGCCGCCAGGTCGTCGGCATAATGGTCCATATCGTGCCCATCGGCCACCTGCGTCGAGCGTCCATGCCCACGCCGGTCGTGCGCGATCACGCGATACCCCTTGCTCAGAAAGAACATCATCTGGTTATCCCAGTCATCCGCTGAAAGCGGCCAGCCATGGCTGAACACGATCGGCTGGCCTGAACCCCAGTCCTTGTAAAAGATCTCAACGCCGTCCTTGGTGGTAATCGTTGGCATGCAGACTCCTTTTCAGTTGGTTTAATGCTCGCAAAGTTCCAGGGTTTTCCCGAGCTCCCTTGCCCCCGAGTCTCTGCTGAGTCACATCTACTTTGAAACGACGGATGTGGGTTATGCCCCCGGAAATCCAAACATCAACCACGACTGATTGGCTACCCAATGCGGATACAGTTTCGTCATCTGATCGAACAGCTCCTGGTCGGACTTCGCGGTTTTCTGCACCCGATCGAAGTCTTCGAGGTAACGCTTGGTGTCCTGGATCGTTGAGGGAGAGTCAGGCGCGCCAGGCTTCTTGTGACCGGCGACGACCATCACCGGGTTCAGCGCCGCCAACCGGTCCAGCGCCGCGATCCAATTCTTTCGGCTCTCAGGGGTCGTGTCCCCGACGTACATGCGGCATTGGTTGTACACGACGTCGCCGGCGACGATAAGTCCGATCGATGGAACGTATAGGGACGTCGAATCGGGACTATCGGTGCGGCCCTGCTCGATGATGCGCAATTCGTGGCCCTCGAGAGTGAACGTGTCTTTCTCATAGGGCTCAGGTGGGACCAACTTAGTGGCTATTTGGCCAGGAAACATCCGACGGGCTAACCGCTCCACCGTGGGAGTGAAAGACATTTGCATGGCGTTCAGTGCTTTGGGCGTTGTTATCGCCCGAGCGCCCGGAAAACGGTCGAGCAGAATGCTCAGACCGTAGAAGTGGTCGAAATGGCCGTGGGTTATATAAATGGTCTCCAGGTTGCGGTTGTGCAGAGCGACCCAATCCCCGAGAGCCTCGGCCTCAGCCACCGTTCCCATTGCGTCCACCAGCACCGCGTCGTACTCGCCGAAGATTAAAGTCGACGTGATCGGGTCGAAGCCGAGCGCTTCGCCAAAGGGCCTTGGCCGCTCGCCGACCATCGTCTTTCCCGGGGCCGTAAAAACGTTCACACCAAGCGTGTTCAAGACGACAGGCACGGTCACGCGCGTGGTCTCTTTCAGTCCATTTGCGACTTCCACCTAGTGCTCCTTTCCATGTCAGAGCGAGGAACTGTTCAAAACAAAAACGACAGAAGCGCAACGATGAGGCGCCGAGTCGGCGTCCCGTACGCTCGACTGTTAACCATAAGTGAGGGTAGTGCTCTGTCCGACCTCGATAATGTAGCCGTCAGGATCGCGGATGTAGCAGCGAATCTCGCCGTACTTGGGTATCGGCGGCGTGATGAACTCGGCGCCTCGGCTTTTCCACAACTCATAGCACGCTTGAATATCCGCAACCCGGAAATTCAGAAAGCTGTTGATGTGATTCGGGTCGGGGACGCTAAGCGTTACCGTCGGCTTATCCGGAGTCGGCCCGCCCCCAACGTTGAGGATCATCCAGATATTCGCAAGCTGAAGGTACGGAGGCGCGTCCCCGTCACCCATGGTCAGAATGCGAGCGCCGAAGACCTTTTCGTAGTAGCGGGCTGATCGCTCGACGTCGGCGACGGTGAGAAAATGCGCAATGCTGATCCCCTCGCGCGGGGGCATCTCATAGCTCTTCTGGTCGACTTGTATGGCGTTCATTGATAGCTCCTTTCGGTACAGTGCCCATTACAAATACGGTGTTCGGAGTCCCCTCCCTAGCGCGCAATTTGGCCCAGATGGCACGACCATTCAGCCAGAACGAAACGAGCCGCGCAATTGGACGATGGTATCGCCCATACTTTGATATCGAATGTCATGTGTTGATGCCTGAGGCACACGGCTTTTCTCCATCCGGCTAGCCTGAAAATCGATCAAAGCGAATGCCCCCCCTCCCGCACGATACAAAGGTATCGCCGATACCATAGTCCAATTGTTTTACTACCCTCGCCTCTGGCCTAATCGCAATCGTCCAAGATGCACGTTGATCGGGCTTAACAAACTTTGTTTGTGAGGAGAACACGAAGATGTCTGAACTTGTGACGAAATCTGTGGCGCAAGAACAACAAGAACGAAGGATAGAAACACGCACACCTGTGAAACGTCTCGGCGGCTTTACCATCGTCGCGACAGCCGTGGCTGTGCTCGGCGTCATAGTCCTTCACGCGCAAAGCCAGGACAAGGACAAGTACTCGCTGGTATCGCCGGGCGGAATTGCGTTCTCCGACTTCAGGGGATACGAGGACTGGGCTGACGTCTCCTCCGCCCGAACCACCGAAATACTCAAGGTGATCGTCGCGAATCCCACGATGATCAACGCGTATAAAGCCGGCGCCCCCGGTAACGGCCAGCCTTTCCCGGAGGGGTCCATGATCGTCAAGCTCCAGTGGAAGTTGAAAAAGAGCACGGAGGCGCCTTTCGCCGTGGAAGTACCCGACGTCTTTTCCCAGGCTTTCGTGATGGAAAAGGACAGCAAGAGGTTTTCGAAAAGCGGCGGATGGGGATACGCGGTATTCAACTACGACCCCGCAACCGATAAGTTCACGGCCGATGCCAAAAGCCCTTCAGACTGCGGATACGCGTGCCATACGCCAGTCAAGGCGAAAGACTACATCTTCCACCCGTACCAGAAGCGTTGAACGGCTTTGTGCTTCGAGATCGAGTGCCCGGCTAGGCGCCGCCGAGCGACTCCATCAAGTGTGCAGCCCCCAACGTTCTCCTCTGTCCAATCGGAAGTGTCTTCTACGCCTGGATTACGAGGATCGTTATATGCCAAATGAGACAACAGGAGTGATCACGAGACCACAACAAGGTATGGTTGCAGCGCATCAGCCAGGCCAGGACGTTTTCAAATCGGTCCTGTCCGAAGACATCAATTGGGAGCCCTTCGCAGCTTTCCCACCTTCGGTCCGCATGGCTCTCATCGTGGGTCAGCCCTCGGAATCTGGTCCCTACACGATCAGGGTTCGAGTGCCCCATGGCGTTAAGCTGATGCCACATCGACACCCGGAGGACCGAGTGTATACGGTGATCTCGGGCGTTTTCTACATCGGCCTGGGCGACCAGTTCAATCCGGAAAAGCTGCAGGCCTATCCGCCCGGGAGCGTCATCGTTCTGCCCGGCAATACGTCCCATTTCCACTGGGCGAAATCCAGTGAGTACATAACGCAAGTCACCGCGATTGGGCCGCTTGGGCTTGAATACGTCAGTAGGAACGATGATCCAAGAAACCACAACTCTTAGGAGGCATCTGCGCGATTTTCCGCAACGGAGGACAGGCCAGCTATGTGTTTCTCAGCCACCGCGAATTTCGTAGACAGCGGAGTTCTGAGTGCCGTCGGCTAAAAGCCGCAGCAGGATGTTGCCGTTCCTCGTTCTTGGCGGAGCTACTACGGGACATCCGTGCGGTTCCACCACCCGCCGCCAAGGGCCTGGAATAATGCTGCCGTGTCGGCGTAACGATTGCCTTGGGCTTGCGCCAGGTTAATCACGGCCTGTTGATACGCTTGCTCCGCGCTCAATAATCCCAGATAGTTGACATAGCCGGCCTGAAACTGCTTTTTGGCTAGGTCGAGAGTAACGGCGGCAGCGTCTTTCGAGGCAGCGGCAGCTTTTAGCCCGTCCGCATCTTGTTGGAGCGCATTCAGCGTATCCGCCACATTTTGAAATGCAGTGAGGACTGTGCTGCGGTATTGCTCGTTGGCCTGAATATAGGCTGCTCTCGCCGCACGCTCTCGATGCATCAGAGTTCCGCCATCGAATATCGGCTGCGTGACGCCGGCTGTTACGTCGCGAAACCCATTCCCGGCGGAGAATATATTGGCAAAGGCGAGTGCCATGCCGCCGATGTCCCCGGTCAGGTTAAAGTTCGGCAGCCGGTTGGCACGCGCAACCCCAATCAGCGCGCTCGCGGAATGCAGATTCTCTTCCGCTTGACGCACGTCGGGACGTTGCTCCACCAGTTTCGCAGGAAGGCTCACCGGCAGTTCTTGCGGCAGTTGCAAATTCGAGAGTTCAAATTTCTCAGGCAGATCTTTATCGGGGAAACCTCCCGCTAACACGGTAAGCAGGTCTCGCTGCTGCGCCAACTGGTTCAGCAGCGGCGGCAACGTGGCGGCGACTTGAGCAAGCTGCGATTCCTGCGCCGCCACGTCAAGCTCACTGGCATATCCCTTGGCATACTGGCTGCGGAGAATCTCCAACATATTCGTGTTGATCTTGATCAGCTCGTTGGTCGCATCAATTTGTGCCCGCAGCGAAGCCTCTTGGATGGCTGTGGCGGCGACGTTGGAACTGAGTGTGATATCCGTTGCCGCCAGGGCAAAGCGGGCTTGCTCCTGCTGCGCCTTCAAAGACTCGACCGTTCGCCGGTTCAAGCCGAAGACATCCGGGACGAACGAAACGCTCACGTCCGGGGTGAAGAGGCTGTACTGAAAAACGCTGGCGTTCGGCACGGGCGAAAGTTCGTTAGATGTCTTTGCACGCGTCGCCGAGAAACTGCCCGACACACTCGGATAGTAGGCGCCCCGCTGTGCCAGCACATTCTCCCTTGCAACCAGCAACGCCGCTTGCGCCGCCTTGAGATCAGGGTTGGCTTTCAGCGCACGCTCGATCAAGTCGTTGAGCGCCCTGGAATGAAACAAGGTCCACCAATCGCCCGGAATGTCGCCGCCCTCTTCGAGATGTTGTGCCTCCCCGCCCGCAACGTTAGGCGTGCCGGTGGTGTTCTTAATCGGAACCGGAGTGTAGCCTCCGACATCGGGAGCCGCAGGCTTCTTGAACCTCGGCCCCACCACGCAAGCGGAGGTAAGTAGCAACAAGGTCAAGAGCAATGCCGAAGTCGTTAGCAAGCGGCAGAGACGCGATTTGCGAGTCGGAATCATCAAAATCTGTTCCTTTAGGGCTTGCGGCTCATACGGCTTCCGTTGATCGCGCCTGTGTCGCCGGGTTTTGAGGTTCCGAGTCCGCCAACCACCGCGGGATTCGGGCCACGATGCCGATGGTTGTCGAGCGACGGAGAGGAAGACGGGAGCATACTCGGCCGCTGCACGGCAGAAACGCTGGTCACGGCCTTCTTTCGGATCGATCCTCTTTTCTCAACCACGACGGACTGGCTTAGTCCGGACGGCGTACGAAGGCGAGGAGTTGCACTCGTAGACCTCGCCTGGCCGTTCGCAGGGCGTTTGAGCCGATTCGTGTTCGCTACGTGTGGAGGTTTGGGCACTTGATTCGCCTTTGCAGCACGATGCTGGACTCGGTGTTTGCCGGCAGACTCTGTGCTCGCGGCGCCTTCTAACCTCTGTGGCGCTGGTTCCGACGCAGTCGCATCACTGGCGGCGAGCGTCAACGCGCTGCTGATCATCAAGAAAACAAGGCGAGAAATCTTCATTGTGATTCCTTCGCTTCCGAGCTGTGTGGGCCTAAGTGATGTTCGCCGCCCAGGAAGATCATTCGCAGTGCAGGCACGGCGAGAAGCAGCATCACGGGGCCAACTAACATTCCGCCCACGATCACGGTTGCGAGCGGGCGCTGCACCTGGCTGCCGATACCCGTTGAGATTGCCGCGGGCAGCAGACCAATGCACGCCGAGAGAGCCGTCATCAGCAGGGGCCGCATACGTGTGGAGGCAGCGCGATACATCGCATCGACCGGCGCGAAGCCGTGTGTGAGCTCCTGATTGTAGAAGGTGATCATTAGGATTCCGTCCATCACTGACACGCCGAACAGCGAGACGAAACCGATGGCGGCGGAGATGCTGAAATGGAGGCCAGAGACGTAAAGCGCGAGGATGCCGCCAACGA
>CAWIAJ010000012.1:0-94920 GCA_963834085.1 uncultured Acidobacteriaceae bacterium
TCGCCAATGTTGTACATGCCGCCGACGTTCTCGCCAGCCACAATCCGTCCGACATAAGCCCCTGCTTTCGCGAAATAGACTTGGTTGTAGCGCATCCCCCAATCGCCATTATTGTCGGCATTGCCGGAATTCACAGTTGCACTGAAACGAAATCCCCGACTTGTGTGAATGTTTCTCCATTCCAATAGTTGGTGATGTCTCCATCCGTGGTGAGAAAGATGGACCAAGTGGATTTCCGGTTCCCCAAGTCCCAGTTGTCATACCGCACAAGCTGGGTGGCATTGCTGCCCAGGGCAAACAGAGTTCCACCCTTGCTGGCCTTGGGGTCGAAGACGACCTGATCAACCTCGGTCAGATCGGGAAAATCCAGGCCGGCGCCCACGGTATAGATCGCCATGTGTTGGAAATCGTAAATGGGCGAGCCGTGTTCATCGTAATCCCGGGAAATAGTAACGGCGCCAGTAGAGGTTGGGGTCATTGTCGCCATAATTCTGTTGCCAAACGTCGCCGTTGTCATCCATAAAGAAATTGGCGGCATTACGATGTCCGTCTGGCGGGTTAGGAAAGAAGAATTCATTCGGGTCCCAAACGCCTTGCGCGTTGGTCATCTGGCCATCGCCGTTGACGTCGCGCCAGATCCACTCCGAAATCAGAGGCTGCTGCACGAAATCCTGGCCTCCACAGCATGCTCCGTAGTCGAAGGCCACGGCGGGGATGGGTATTTCACTATTTCCTCGAAGCGGCAGATCTCCGGATAAACTTCGATTTCACCCCGCGCGAGAAGGAACTTTCTGCCATGGATATACTTGATCTCTCCCTGGCCCAGGATAGTGGACGCGCGAATATCTTCTGGGTATTTGAACTTGTTGTAGGTGTCAGCCACGTAGGTATCGACGCGGCCGGACTTAGAATAATCAATTTTGTAATGATGATAGGGGTCGTAAAAATCCGTTTCCGAATGCGGATCGATCGCGCCCAGCGCACGGAATCCAAGTCCATCTCGTTCCCAGTTCAACGCGCCATACCATGTGTAGCTCTGCAGGTTCAGGCCATGCCCAACGCCCGTATCGAAGCCAAATCCACTCTGGCTGACGTAGATGTTGCCTTGTGCGTCGGTCCCGATCCCGGTGATGCCGCGGAATCGAAGCGGTGAGAGCGGTCCGGTCCGTCCTGGTATTGGCCCCGCAAGGCTCCCGCCCTTCTCGCCAAAGGTGCCGGCCAGGATGGGATTTTCCTGCAGGTTCGCGTAGATCTTGCTATGCTTCTGATCGGGACCATCGTCGGCTACTAATAAAGCTCCCCAATTGTTGATGGCCAGCGCTCCGACCTCGGCGTCGTCGGGCAGCGTGATGGTATCTACGTAATCGCCTGTGCTGTTGTAGTGGTCCACATAATCGAGGCCCTGACCGCCTATCGCGATGGTGAAGGGATACGACGTATTGTCCTTGTGGCTGACCCAGAAGCCTCCGGCCTGATCCACGGCTATACGCACTGGGCCGGGAACGGAAAAGCTGGAGATCAAATTGATGTTCGTGATATTGCTGATATCGAAAACTTCCACCAGGTTTTCGTCTTGCTCGGTTACATAGAGCTTTTTCTTGGCAACCGCCAGTCCGAATATACCGTGGCTGTTGTTTAAAGTTGGGCTGCCGTTGACAGTGTATGCGGTCCTCAGCCAGGTACGCTGGTCGACGATAGTGATGCCAGTGCCGCCTGGAGCGAAGCTCTCGAAAATGTATTCTCCAGACGCCGCGACTGCGGCTCCCCCGCCTTGTCCATAGTCGGTCTCAGGTCCGTTGTTGTTGGTGTAGTTCATCTGGCTAAGCAGCTGGCCGTTCCTGTCAAACACAGAAAGCGGACGCTCGCCTTCGTCCCAAGTGGTGTTTGTGTAGACATTGCCGTTGGGGGTGACATAGATGGCGTTCATGTCTAACGGAACGTGCACATGCGTATTCTGGAAAGGAATGCGGTCATTACCGGCATAGGTGTTCCCAATCCAGTCGGTGGTGGCATGAAGTACCACGGCTGAATCCCAGTCGGGGGTCTGGGAATTATTCGATGGCGTGGCGTCCCCGTCCGCGCTGTTGCCGGCCACGAGGATATGGTGAGATGGTGCGGTCTGCGTGAAGGCTGGCACTGCGATCAGCGAGATGGCGATCAAGGCAGCGCAAAAAGGAAGGGTGGGGTGAATCTTGAGCATCGTGGCTCTCCTGCTAGTAGATCTGTACTAGACCGGATTGGAGCGTATGCCAAGCGGGGCGCGCTTTCTGTAAGAATCAAACATAACTTTCTGACAAAATGACGGCATTGCGGTGAGCCGGTGTCATATTTATTAGACTTCAAGAGCGCGTAGCTATAGGAAGGGCCGCGTGAAAGTGATTAGTCTGTACCGGCATGAGTAAGTCTGACCAAGGCGGGCGTCCGATCCTTAGAATCGACAGAATCGTTTTTACTTTTCTCTTGTTGCTGGTTGCATCACTTCGCCCAGAGAGCGCCTCGACGCTCGACAATGGCCTGGCCCGCACTCCGCCCATGGGCTGGAATTCCTGGGCCACTTATGAGTTGAACATCAATGAGGCGCTGATCCGATCCACTGCGGATGCGATGGTCCTTAGCGGCATGAAGGATGCTGGATACGAATACGTCGTGGTCGATGCTGGTTGGAAGGCCACAGCGCGGGACGCCGAAGGCAGGCTGAGTGCGGATCCGGATAAGTTTCCGTCAGGCATGAAAGCTCTGGCGGATTACGTGCACAGCAAAGGATTGAAATTTGGTATTTACACTGACGCGGGTAGTGAAGACTGCGTTGCGGGGGCTCCCGGCAGCAAAGGATTCGAGGAGAAAGATGCTTTGTCGTTTCGCAGGCGTGGGGGGTGGATTACGTGAAAGAAGATTGGTGCAACACCATGGGCATGGTATGCGTGCGGAAGCGTACACGAAAATGAACCGAGCTCTGCTCGCGACCGGGCGCCCAATGGTATTCAGCATGTGTGAGTGGGGAGACAGCCAGCCTTGGAACTGGGGTGCACCGATAGCTAATCTGTGGCGTACCACCGAGATAGTAAAGACTGCTGGGATTGCGGGCGGAAGACAATGAAAAAACCTGGAGGTTATCCGCGTGGGTGGACGTTGATTCTCGATGCGCAGGCAGGTTTAGCGTCCTTTGCGGGGCCTGGACATTGGAACGATCCAGACCTGCTGCAGGTGGGTCATCCGGGATTGACGATCGAAGAAGATCGAGCCGAATTCAGCCTGTGGGCGATCCTTGCAGCGCCGTTGATGACCACGAACGATGTGCGGTCGATGTCCGCGGACGTGCACGGGGTTTTGACGAACCGAAGAGTAATCGCCGTCGATCAAGATGCGAGCGGGAGGCAGGGAACGCGCGTTGGCTCGTCCGGAAAGGGCGACGTCTGGATGCGATCTCTGCGCGACGGAAGCCGCGCGGTTGTTCTGTTCAACGGAAGCAAATCCGCGAAGAAAATTAGCGTGCGCTGGAGCGAGATTGATGAACCTGAAAGTGATGGTTTGTTCGTTCGCGATCTCTGGCAGCGACGCGATCTAGGCATCGTAAAGGACGGTTATTCAGCCGTGGTTGCGGCGCATGGCGTGGTGATGATCCGGGTGAGCGCGCCCGCCAGTTAGGTCAGGATTCGGAGAGGTTATGAGACGATTTGTCTGCTGCTATTGGTTTGTGTTGTTGGGAGTTGCGGTCCAAGCCGTGCTCGCGACGGAGATGCCAAAAGGTGATCCAAAGAGATGGACGATACAGCCTGTCGGTGGATGGCCATCCGTTCTTTATATTGGGTGGGCAGATCGATAACTCGAGCGCGTGGCCTGCGGTGTTGCCGCAAGTTTCGCCGGCCCTGAATACATTCATGCCAACACGGTCGAAGCGGCTGTCTACTGGGAGCAACTGGAGCCACTTCCAGGACAGTTTGATTTCACAAATGTAGATGCCATCGTGCAGCAGGCGCGCGCACACAAGCTACATGTTGCGCTGCTGTGGTTTGGGACATGGAAAAACGCGCGTTGTCATTATGTTCCTGAATGGATAAAAGCGACACGGGCAGGTATCCTCGTCTGGTGGATGCCAGCGGACGTCTGACCGACTCCATGTCGCCCTTTGGCGAAGCCACGCTCGAAGCGGATGAGCGTGCGTTCGGGGCGCTCTTGCACCATCTCAAAACCATTGACAGTGAGCAGCACAGCGTGATCATGGTGCAGGTGGAGAATGAAAGCGGGTCCCTCGACTCGGTGCGGGATTACTCGCCCATCGCGGAGAAACTGTATCGATTGCGGTTCCAGACGCTCTGGTACGTGCTCTGAAAAAACATTCAGGCACGTGGGATCAGGTTTTTGGTTCCTCGGCGGCGGAAAAGTTTCAAGCCTACGCTGTTGCCCGTTATATCAATGAAGTCGCCGCCGCCGGGAAGCGTGAGTATGCCCTGCCCATGTATGTGAATGCGTGGGTCCGTTCGCCCGACGATTTCGAGCCCGATCCGCCACGAAGCTATCCGAGCGGCGGAGCAACGGATGTTGTGCTCGATTTGTGGAAAGCGGTTACTCCGGCAATCGACTTGATTGCGCCGGACATCTATTTACCGGGAGACACGACCTACCACCAAATTATTTCCGCTTATCACCGTCCTGACAACGCGTTATTCGTTCCGGAGAATTCTGGCGAACCGATCTTTGCGCGCTATCCATTTAGTGTTCTCGGGGAGGGTGGTATCGGCTTTGCCGTTTGGGGGTTGGACCACGTTAACACCCGATCGGAGATCGAGGCGCCGACCGCAGCCGCATTTCCCGAACTGATTGGATTTGAGCGAACATTCGGAGCAATCGCATCCATGGATCGCGAGCTAGCCCTTTTAGCTTTTTCAGGCAAGCTTAAGACGGCGCTTGAGGGGGAAGACGCGTCCACCGACACGATGGAATTTGGCAAGTGGAAGGCGATCGCGTCGTTTGGACGGCACGACGATGGGGGGCACTCCGCGGGCAACCAGCCGAACGGCGAATTACTGGTGGCGGAAATTGGAAGGGACGAATTCCTCGTTTTGGGCTTCCATGCACGTGTGGAATTCCATCTGACTCATCCTGGAACAAGAGACCGCTGGCAGATTATTCGTGTCGAAGAAGGCTCATATGAAGATGGGCAATGGAAGAGCCGGCGATGGTTGAATGGCGACGAATGCGACTTCGCGGTGGATTCTGGCGAGGCGGGGCGGATCCTTCACATAAAAATGGGAACCTACTGAACGGTTCTTGGAGCGGGCGTGATTTCCAGTTCTTCGCCGGTTGCGATGTAGTCGAAAAGAACCGAGACGGATTGGTGATCGGGATCATATTGCCACTGACTCCAAGATTTTTCATCGAGCGTTACTTCGCTCGGCTTCAGCGCAGACCCGAACACCGTTACACGAATCTGCTTCCACCAAGGAATGTACGTCCCTTCCGCTTTGGTGATCTTGAGGTGCAGCGACTTCGCATCAGCAAAGCAAGAAAACTGTAGGCGAAGAAATACTCCCCGCTGATAGGCAAAAGAATTTCCGTCATCGCTATACAAGGATCCGTTGCAGTTTGGTCCGGGGTACACGTTTATTTCGAGTGGTCCGCGAGGAATTTCTTCAACATGCTGAATTACGGCTTGTTTGGGAAGAATTGCCCCGGCGCGGACGAATACTGGAAGTTCGTCGAGTTTGGGAGCGAGTTCGAAGGGAGACTTGCCGAAGACTTGTTTCCCCGTCCAGTAGTCGTACCAAGTTCCGGCGGGTAGATCGACACGGAGAGGATCACGCGTCTCGCTGATCTGCGGGACGACCAGAAGGTCGGGGCCAAACATGAATTCTTGGTCGTTGGCGGCGAGGTCAGTTTGAGCGGGGAACTCCAGGAACATCGGCCGCATGAGGGGTAGGCCGGTGCGCGAAGTCTCTTCCATGCTGGTGTAGATGTAAGGGAGTAATTGATAACGGTTTTCAATGTAGCGGCGGCGGATGGCTTCCTGCTCCGGCCCGTCCGCCCACGGTTCATGGTTGGATGTGTTCATCGAACTGTGGCTGCGCGCGAGGGGGTTGAAGGTGCCGAGTTCAATCCAGCGCGTCAGGAGTTCTGGCGTCGGACTTCCGCCAAATCCACCAATGTCGTACCCGCGAAGGGGTAACCGGACACGCCCAGACTCAGGAGCATCGATACCGACAAGCCGAGCTGCGACCAGGTTGGAGTGTTGTCGCCAGTCCAAGTGGCGGCGTAGCGTTGTGTACCGGCATACCCCGCGCGAGTCATCACTACCGGACGAACGTCCGGAGAAAGCGCGAGCAAGCCATCGTGTGTCGCGCGGACATTCTCCATTCCGAAAACGTTGTGGATTTCGCGATGATCAGCGACGCGGTTTTGTCTGGCGTCTTCGACTCGATGGACCGTGTTCAGCGGCATGGTCTTGTCGGGATTAAAGACGGACGGCTCATTCATGTCGTTCCAAAATCCGCGCACTCCCATGTGTACGAAATCGGCGTAGAGTGTGCCGAACCACTGGCGCGTGGCCTCGCGCGTGAAGTCAGGAAAAACGCTATCGCCGGGCCACACCGGACCGACGTAGGTCGAGCCGTCGGGATTCTTAACAAAAGCGTCGCGGGCAATGCCTTCGTCATACGGCTTATAGCCCGGAAGTTTCTTGATGTGCAGGTCGGTGATGAGGATTGTTTTGAATCCTTCGTCCGCAAGGTCGTGGATCATGCCCTCGAAATTCGGGAAGGCCTCGCGGTTGATGGTGAAAGGTGCGTGGTCTTTTTGATAATCGATATCGAGCCATATCACATCGGCGGGGATTTTCCGGCTGCGAAATTCGTTCGCAATCTCGCGAACTCGGGCCTCGGGAAAATAACTCCAACGACTCTGCTGATAGCCGAGCATGAATAACGGAGGCAAAGGCGTGCGGCCGGTAAGTTGCGTGTATTCAGCGACCACCTTCTTGGGATCGGGACCATAAAAAAAGTAGTAATCGAGTTCGCCGCCTTCGGCCCCAAAAGACAGAGCGTCTTGTTTTTCTTTTCCGAAGTCGAAGCTCGACCAGTAGGTGTTGTCCATGAAGACGCCGTAGGCCGCGGCGCCTGACATTCCTATGAAAAACGGGATCGTCTTATAAAGAGGGTCCGTGCCGCGATCGAACCCGCCCCAATCGGTATTCCACATCGTATAGGCCTGGTTGCGATGATCGAGTGAACCGGCCTTATCACCCAGGCCGAAGTAATGCTCCCCGGCGGGCATCGATTTCCAGACGCGGAATTCTTCCCCATTCCAGGCGGGAGGGTAGGAGGGATGATCTTGCAGAATGATTTTCCCGGAAGTCTCTTCAAAAATCACGCGCAGCGGAGATTTTTCAATACGGACGGAAAATTTTCCGGTAGCAAGCTGCACGGTCTGAGCGTCGTTGGTCACTTGCACACGAGGCGGAACAAATCCTGTATCAGCGAGGACCGCGAAAGAGACCTTGTCGGGGAAAATGCCGTTTTTTGCGTAGCGGACACGAACGACAGAATCGCTCCAGGCAGAGATGCGGACGGCAACGCGGCCGGCGTAAAGTTCAACGCCGTCGGGGATGGACCTGACTTCGGTGACGCGGGAGACGGTTTCCCATGCGAAACAAGAGGATGTGAGGAAGATGATGAACAGTAGGGAAATGTATTTTTGACTCATCGAACCTCCGTTCATCACTAGAGTCTAGGTCATTGGTGAAGCATCCACACCCGGGAAAGAGTTCCGGACGCGCCAACTTCGGAAAACGTAAAAGAGCGCGAACAAATAACCAGGCAGTCCAAGCCCATAGGATAGTTGCAATCCGACAGAATCCGCGAGTTTTCCCTGCATCACTGGGATGACCGCGCAGCCGAGGAACCCCAACGTAAGAATGCCGGAGGCTTGCCCGGTGAGATCGCCGAGATTTTCGATCGCCAACGCGTAGAGAGTCGGGAAGAAAATGGAAACGAAAAATCCGATGGCAACGACGGCTACGACGGCGAGAGTTCCTTTAGCAAACATGGCGAGCAACAGGCAAACGATTGCGGCAAGAAGGTGCAAGGCCAAGTGTGCGAGTGGATTGATGTGTTTTTGAATCCATGCGGCCATCATGCGGCCGAGCGCGAAAACAGCAAAGTAAACGGTGAAAAGCCTCTCGGACTGATGCGCTGAAAGAGCCGCGATGGCGGGGTCTTCGAGGTAGTTGCGGAAGAATCCAAAGAGACCGGCTTCGGTTCCGAGAACCAGAAAAATCGTGATAAACCCCAAAACGACTTTCGAATTGCGCCATACGGAAATTGACGAAGGCCGCACGTTCGTCGTGGAGGAACCGCCGAGGGTTTGGCGGATGTCGACATCTTTGACCAGGAGAGTTGCCAGCGTCAGAATAACCAAACCGAGCCCGAAGGTAATAAAAATGCCTTCCATGTACGGCAGTTTGCCCTGCACCGAGATAACGGTGGCGGGGATGATAATGGTAAGAGTCGCGGGTGCGATGATCTGCGCAATCGCGCCCAATGCATTGCCAAAATTCAGGCGACTGGAGGAGCCGTCCCGTTTTCCGAGGGCGCTGATTAGAGGACTGCCGGCAACCATTTGAACCGTGAAGCCGCTGCCGATGATCAGGAAAGCCAGCAGCACCACGCTGTAACGTCCCGCGCGCAAACCAGGCACCAGAAGAAGGGTGCCCGCAGCGTAGAGTGACATCGCGATGGTGAGACAGTTCTTATAGCCCACCTGCAAGACGTTGGTCCCGACAAGCACCGCCAGCAGGAACGCGATGTTCTTCGCGAACATAATGTACATCTGCTGCTGATAATTGAGATGAAAATATTCTTTGATCTCCGGTAGAAACACGCTCTCAAAACACTGTGTCATGCCACAGAAGAAGTAGGTGAAATAGACGAGGTACAGAAGAGTGTTGGTTGATCGTAGGTCTGCATTCGCAGGCGATGCCAGCGAGACGGATTGCAGGTCGGAACTCATGGGCGGGACTCGTTGGCGGGGGCCGATGGCGGGCCGGCGAAAGGTTCGTTGTCGCTGAGGATGGCGCGGCTCCCAATTTCATTTTCGATTTTTACGCCGTAGGAACCGTTGTTGCCACGGATGATCGCACTGCGCACGGCAGGCCCCAGGTGAATGCTGGGAGACTGGAATCCAACTTGAGGGCTGGACGACGAATAGCCCGGCATGTGTTCCGTAGGGAGGGCTCCAAAGGTGCTGTTCTGAATCTGAATCTTGCCGGCTTCCACGACGATCGCAGCTTCGTCCGTTGGATTGTCATTGGAAAAGAAGCAGTCGGAGAAAGAGGTAAAGCCGTCTCCGCGCAGGACCGCATTGTGTTGGACGGGTCCCCAGAAGCCGGTGTTCACGAAGCGCACATTTCCCCGAACATTTTTTTCAATCACGATCTGAGTGCCGACACCAACCAGATGACTATTGAACTCGCCATTGGTGATGAGCAGGCCCATGGGCTGGATTGCTTCCACGAGAACAGCGTTTTCAGTGGCATCAGCACCGATGCCGGAGAACTGGCCGTTGGCGGCGCCATTCACAGTTTCGATGAAATGGTAGCCAATCCTGGCAGGGAAGACAAAGGTGTTGGTGACGTACTCCCAATCGGTTCGGCCAAAAATAAACGCCTCCAGATGGGCTTGCATGTAAGAGAAGGCTTTGTCGAAATTTCCGTGGAAAGACTTGCCGCCCCAGAAATGACAATGAAATTGAATGTTTTCCAATCGTCCGATGTCGCCGGTCCAATCGACAAAGATTCCACGGCGCAGAACGCATCCGTGAACACCCAGAATTCTGTGCCTCCCGTTCTCGGTGGGTCCGGTGCGAATACCGTTATAACTATTGATCAAAGTAAGATCGGTGATCGTGGTGTCGAAGGCCACTTCCTTGGGATTGGAGGGGTTGGCTCGTATTCGCACGGTCCAGGGATAAGGGCGGATATCGTCGACGTTTTGCTCTGGGTAATAAATGGTGAGGCCGGACAAGGAAGTGGAACTGCGCATCTCAATGAACGCAGGGCCGTCGTCGGCGTCGTGATCCCGTCCCTCGGTGGGAAGAAGAATTGATCCGGTTTGCGGCTCCCAGGATTGCGGGGCCTCGTTCAAGCCCTTAAGATGTACGCCCGGCTTAACTTCGAGATGGCCTTTGCAGCGGAAACGTCCGACGGGTATCAGCACGATTCCGCCTTTTATGCTCGCGGCGTCGATTGCTTTCTGGATCGCCGAGGTCGCGTCGGTGAGGCCGTCGCCCACCGCTCCGTAGTCAAAAATGTCGTAGATACCATCGGCGGCTTTTGGAAACGATGGTTGCGTCCGCGCCGACGCGACAGAGGAGAGAATCACGAGGAGGAGAACCACCCAACACCCGGCAACTACGGAAGAAGCGTGTCGGTGGCTCGTCATCCATGCTCCTCATTCTCAAACTGTAAAAAAGATGCAGGGGAATGAATGCATTCGCGAAACACGAGAAGGCGGTCGCCGGAGCTTCCTGTTTCAATCGAGTCAGCATCTGCATCGCAATCTTTCAGGTGCAGGCGCTCCCAAAGCAGCGCGCCATTCGCTGGATCGAAGCACTGGATGGTGAGATTGTGAGGAAAAAAATCGGGATTGAGCTGAATCGTTCCGCCTTGAGGAGAATAGATCATCGCGAGATCACGCTCGGTCGACGAGGCTGCGGAAACAAATCTTGCCGGAGCGTCGTTTCCGGGTTGATAGCTTAACATCGCCGGACTGGGTCGGAGGCGCCACCATTCCAGCGAAGTAAAGATTGTCTTCAAGTGAGACATACAAATACTACCGGGGAGATCGATTGCCTCATGCCAAGGTTTCGCGATTCCAGAGTGGGGATGGCTGAGCGGCAGGGCCGGGCTTTCTTCCCAACTCCAGACACCGTGGGCTCCGTAGGTAATTCCGGCCGGAGGGGCGGTGAGCAAACTCCAATAGGAGGCTCGGCGAACATCGAAAGCGTTGATGCGAGATCCGGAAGTGAAGGCGAGATGGTCTTCGTAACAAGGTTCAAGATTGAGTTGCGGAGATCTTGGCGGGGTGCCCCAGTCGCGGTTTGGCGGTCCTTCGTTGATCCATCGGAAATTAACATCATCGTTCCAGTGCCCACTTTGATAGCCGTTTAGCTGGAACCATGACTCATCGCGAAATTCGGGAGCGACCCAGAGTTTTCCGGCGGGGTGCATGGTAGCTGGCAGGTCGGTGAAGCGCAGGGCGGCGCGGGCGATTCTGCGCCAGCGCTCGGCTTCTTCGCCAACATAAATTCCATCGCCGGCGAGAATCCATATTACGTTGTGCGCCCCATAGCGGCTCACCAGATAACGAATAAGTACAATCAGTTGTTCTTCCGAGAGCGTATTCCCGGGATTCAATTGAACGCTGTCCTGATTCCAGGTAGCGTCCCAAGCAAGAACTGGCGCGGCCACCATGCCGCATTCGTTGATCAGGTCAACGCGGCGGTCGAGCCGCCGGAAAAATTCGGGCACGATCCGGATGCTGTCTTGACCGAGATACGCCGGGGAACCGGTAGCATCGCCCGCTGCGCCGATCCACTGCGTAGAGACAAACTGAATCACGTTGAAGCCTTTTTGCGCGCGGTCGGTGAGATAACAGGCCCAGTCAGACTCGCTGGAAAGCAACGGACCATTCCAGGCTGTATCGGCCATCCAGAAAAAAGGTTCACCGCCGGTGTGGATCAAATGGCTTCGAGAAGGAGAAACTCGCAGTGGACCGTGATGAAGCGAGGTTCCAAGCACCGCGGGCGTCGTGCAATCGAATTCTCCACGGCGGCCGTGAAGTCCCCCATTTTTGCTATCGGTGGAAACGGAATGCCATTTCCATCGTCCGCTCGCGCCGGGGCAAAAGCGAGCGCGCCAAAGATTGCCTCCATCCCAAAAGGCTTGAACAGTTCTGCTTCGTCCCGATGCTTCAAAGACGACCTCAACCTCCACATCCTGCACCGGGTTCGGATAGCGCAGAGAGGACTCGATACTGATTTCATACCGACCGTGCAGTTCGACTTGGGCCACCGGAACGATAGTAGCGAGGGAAGCTAAGCGCGACTATGACAAACTGACCACCTTTTCTCAGCCGCTGGATCCTGCGTTCGGCACAATGCGCCGTTGGCCTCAGTCGATGATTGCCTGGTAAGCGAGTTCGTGAACCTGGTGGTCCAGCCTCAAATCTCCAGCAGGATGAAGCTGGCCCATAAAGACGACAATCATCTGCTCTTTGGGATCGATCGAAAAAGCAGTGTAGAAAAAGCCGGCCCAGTTGAATTCACCGGGGGTACCCAATTCCGCAAGTGGAGCCTTAATGCCATCGATGCCGAAGCCGAGACCAAAACCCTGGTCCGGCGCAATTTTGCCCAACTGGTCATGCGTCATGAGTTCGACCGATTTGCGGCTGAGAATGCGGACGTTTCCGAGTTTGCCTCCATCGAGCAACATTTGGCAGAAGCGGGCGTAGTCCATTGCTGTCGAGTTAAGGCCAGCTCCTCCTGAGAACAGTTTCTTTGCGCCATGATAGGGATAGTCAGCGGAATAAATGAAGGGACCTTCGGTGATTGGAGTTTCCGGGAAACGTGCAAGCCCTTTGTCCGCATAGTAGGTATAAGCGGTGGCGAGACGATCTAGTTTGTTATCGGGAGGAAAGAAGTAGGTATCTTTCATGCCCAGCGGTTCGAAAATACGGGTGCGTAAGAACTCGTCAAAGGTTTTGCCGGAAACAACTTCGACAAGCCGACCCAGGACGTCGGCGTTCAATCCGTACTCAAAGCGTTCGCCAGGATTGAAAAGAAGCGGCATCATAGCGAGCCTGTCGACGTTGTCCCCGATGGTGCCGTCGTACGGAAGCATGCCATGGCCCACGTCGGCATCCTTATATAACGGACCCAAATCGGCATTCCAGTTATAGCTGATTCCCGAAGTGTGGCGCAGAAGGTCGCGAATCGTGATCTCACGGGTGGCGGGAATGGTGTACGGGATACCCGTCGATGGTTTCACCAGAACCTTCGGATTCTTAAACTCGGGTAGATACCTTGAGACGGGATCGTCCAGCAAGAAATGACCCTCTTCGTAGAGCATCATGACGGCGACGCTGGTAATGGGCTTGCTCATCGAGCAGATTCGAAAGATAGTGTCGGGCCGCATGGGTTTTGCCGTTTCGCGATCCTGCATGCCTTGTGCTTTGAACCATGCCACCTGGCCGTGCCGGACAACCAGCGTGACGGCACCCGCGATGCGATGGTCGTCGATCGTTTTCTGAACCGTGGCGCTGATGCGATTGAGGCGCTCGGAGGAAAGGCCGACGGACTCAGGCTTGGTAACGGGAAGGTCCTGGGCGATGGCACCGAAGGAGAGAATCAGAATGAATAAGAGAAGCCAAGAGCTGGAGCTGACTGGCGAAATCCGGAAATGCCCGGCGTTCTGAGAGCGCGGATTCTTGCACATTGTATGAACCATTCAGTTCTCCTTATTAGTATTATTTCTTGCTCATGCAAAATGATTGACAAAGAGCGTGCGCGACGTAGCCGGCAGCCGTTGCAAAAGCTCGGCCATCATAGTCCATAACTGCCGAAGCAGGATTGACGCCTTCGGAAATGATCCCGCCATCCCAGCGACTGGTGCGAAGTATTTTGAGAGCTTGCTCTCGTCCTGCCTTGAGACCTAAGTGGTCTGCGACGGTCCAGGATGTGGTGAACGGAAGCCGGTAGCTACCGGGAAGGCCAAAGGGCTGGTCGGAGTACGAATATTCGTAATTCTTCGAATGCAGCCATTGATAGGTGCGACCGAAGACGGGATCGGTCTCCGCAACAAAGCCCAGCGCGGGCAGCTTGAAGAGCGAGCCTGGGGGACGTCGGCAAATATCGGCGACTTGCCATCGGTGGCCGAAACGAAGATGGGACCGCCGGCACCAGGGGCATCGGCGGAAATGCTGTATTTCAGGATTGCCGCTCGAAGGGCGTCAGCGCGCTGCGTGTTGTCCTGTGATTTATGGGGATCCTGGAGACGTTTGAAGAGGTCGGCGAGGTCGAGCAGCGCCTTCCAAACGAGCACGTTGTCGTAGGTGGAAAATTGCTGTTTTCGGTATTGATCCTGCGCGTCCTGCAAGGTCCAGTAAAGGCCAGTCGGGGGATCGAAATGAGCGAGGGTGCGATCAAGAAGTTGTACAAATGCGTCACTGTGGGACGTCAGAAAGGCATCGTCGTTGGTCCGCTCGAGATATTGGCTCATCCCAACAATGGGCGCGACGGCTTCGTCGAGTTCGAAACCATCCTCGAGCACAACGCCATCAATAAACCGGCTGTGGGTACCGGCATTGCGAAGTTGCGTTGTCAGAGCATATTCCAGAGCGTCGCGAGCCTGCGCCGTATCAACATCCAGTAAGGCTGGGAAACTCCACAACATAGCGTCTCGATCCCAATATGCGGCCGAAACGTAGTAACGCGGGCTGCGCGAGGTGACCCCGGCGATGTGTTCCGTGTCGATGGCCTTCCCCCAGGCGTAGAAAGAAGTGAATAAGAAGTTGCGGTTCATGAGCAAATCGAGATCGGGCTGGCCTGTGGTGCGAGTGCGCGCGCGGCAGCCCGCCGCTGTCTGCTCGATCATCGCATCGATGCCCGCGCGGTCGATGGCATTCTCAAGCACGTTTGCGGATTGTGACGCGCTGTATTCTTCGAGCCCAACACCCAGAACAAAGTGCGCTTCGGCGGTTTCGCCGGGAGTGAGTACCACTGCATGTTGCGCATCAAGCGCAGGTGATTCCGACAAGGGAGGCGCGCTCAACTTCGCTTCGGAGCCCGGGTAGTAGAGAGACCAGGCGAAGTGGGTATCGGAGGTGACGAAGGTAAAATCCTGTGCGGCTCTCTCCCAGGGCGCTCCGACAATCGAGCGGTCACCGCGAAGTCGAACTGGCGTGTAGGTCACTCGATCGAGCTCTCCCCATGAAGTTTTCAGTCCCAATGTGACTGGCACCGATGTGGCGAGGTGATTGGTGAGTTTCATTTGAATGAACGCACCCCGCGAACCGAGCGGAGCGCAATAGGTGATGGTGGCGTCCAATCCGTTGACGGTCATGTGCGCGACTGGGATCCAGTATTCAATCAGTTCCCACGCCGGATTTTGGAAAGGGAGCCTCTTGCCGCCAACGAGAAAATAAGGTTCGAGGACAGGTGCGCCGCGATCGCCACCGACTTGCAGCAGCCCACGATCTCGCATGGAAAGAACGTTGAAGTTGACCACCGCGCCATCGAGTGCGCGGATGGCCGGTATTGCGATCCATTCGTTGCCGGTGGCGATGACATCGTCGGACTGGAGGGTGATGGGAAAGTGGCGCCCCATGTCATCTGCTGAAAGGATATGAGAAAAAAGGAACGTAAGAGTGAGTTGAAATCCGAGCCGAACGAAGCGATGCGCGAAAGCCCTCATAAGTTTTGCAGTCCCTCAAAGCTTTTATCGCGGTCCAGCGCGACCGCCTACGATGCCACCCGTTGTTCCTTCCGTTGAAAACGAAATCCGTCTGAGCAGCCCCACGGTTAAAGCGCGAACTAGAGCTGGCGAATCAGAAGAAGGGACCAGGCTTCGATTGGGCGCTGCAGGGTTAAAGTTCCCGTCTTGTCCGCGTGCACAAGTTCCTTATGAGTTGCCCAGGCTGCGTTTCGCAAGGTGTCCGTCTGCTCTCGCGTTGGAGCCGGAGGCTGGCCCATTTCTTCCCAAGCCGCGGTCGCATTGCCATGGTTTTTATCGAGAGTTTCAATCAGTAAAGAGGCGTTTGGAGACATGCCGGACAACCTGATGGAGAGCGGCCGAGCTTTTCCTAGGGCCATGATGGCATCCGCTTCGGCAAGCGAAGATGTGGAAGGGACGGCGTAAGGTACCTCGAGAGGGTAGTTGTAGGCGAGTGCGATCAGATGGCCGGATTTTCTATCGCGTGTAACGATGGCGCCTGATGTCCGGGAGATCAAATCGTCTCCCAACGCATTCATCAAGCGATAGGCGTGGAAGACCGGCTTGGGGATACCCTGATAATTGATCATGCCAAAGCCGCCGTGGAAAATGGAATCTCCAGCACCCTGCTCTTCAAATACATCTGTGAATGTCCAGTAGGACAGAGAATCGACCAGGCCGATGGAATCGAGATTGCACTTAACGACAAAAGCGGCTGCTGGAAGTGAATCGTGGGTGTGATCGCGACTCGAGGAACCTGAACTCCACTCCGTAAGGTGGATTTCAGCATGCGGATAGGGGCTCGAGTCCACCATTTTGCGAAGTAGCTGCAGATCGTCTCGCGTCGAATTGACGCTTCGGTGCATGTTTTGGCCGTGCGCCGTGAAATCCATGGGATAGGGATGGGTCGATAGGAAATCGACGGGCAGTTGATTTTTCTGGCAGTAGTCAAAGAAGTCTTCAATCCAGGTTGGGTGCCAAGGCAGGCTGAGAAGGTCGGTGCCCGGCGTCGCTTCAGCCTTCTTCAGGACGTCGTCGGCGACGTGAAAGTTGCTGGTTGCGGGTCCTCCCACGCGGAGATCGCCATCGACCCGCTTCAGAGTTTGAGCCGTGATTTTGTAGAGATCAAAATATTGCGCTTGAGTGCCAGTGAAAAAGCCGTGCAAGTCGGGTTCGTTCCAGACTTCGAAATACCAGCTGCGGACTTCAGACAGGCCGTAACGCTGGATGCAGTGTTCCGTGAAATGCCGAACCAATTCAGCCCACTTGTTGTAGTCCGCAGGCGGCGAACCATTTCCTTTCCACCAGAAACCGGTGCTGCCTTTTTCGGAAGCCATGTCGGACGGTGAAAACCCCAGTTCCACAAATGGACGCGCACCGTTCGCCAGCATGCGATCGAAAAGGTCGTCGATATATTGAAAGTTGTAAACCGGCGCACCTTTGTCTTCGCGATAGACGAACATGTCGTCGTGGAAGAGTCCATGAAAGCGGACATAATGGAATCCGTCATTCGTTACCGCCATATGCAGCTGCTCTTGCCAACTGGCGCGGAGCCCCTCATTGGCGCGGCCGGCGCCGACGGTGGTGCTCCAAAAATGTTTGAGGGGTTTCGATGTATCGTGAACGTCGGCACGAATCTCAATTGCGCCCGAGGGACGAGTCTGTTCCTGGGCTTCCATCGTCCGCGCGGACGGATTGAGTGCCAGCAGCAATGCTAGGCCAAAGCTTTGGGCGAAGATTGCTCTCCAGTATGGTCTTAACATTCCCATTCTACGAACATAACTGTTGCTGCGAGAGACTTCTATAAGTAAAGTCATCGGCTATTCCGAGAAAAGAGTCGGCGCGGCCTGAGTGACCAATGCAAGTTCGTGCGTTTCTTAAGAGCGTGAATGTATGATGCGAGTTCTTCTTTCGATCTATGAAAGCAGGTCTAATGCCCAATTCAAAATGGACGCGCGTCATTCTGCTTTGGCTGGTTGCAGCGGTCGCCGGTCAAGCTCAAGAGCATCCCAAGGTCGAGCTATCGAACGGAGTTCTGCGAGCAACTATCTATCTTCCCGATGCGACGACGGGATTTTACCGCGGAACCCGATTCGATTGGGCGGGGATGTTCGCTAGCCTCGAATACAAGGGGCACAACTATTTCGGACCGTTTTACGAGAAGTTTGATCCGGCCATCGCGGACGTGGTCGTGGCGGACCCGATCGTTGCCGGAACGAACAGCGCGGCGAGCGGTCCAGTCGAAGAGTTCATGTCACCGGATGGATCGAGTCTCGGATACTCGGATGCGAAACCCGGGCAGCCGTTTTACAAGATTGGGGTCGGCGTTCTGGAGAAGCCGATGGAAGAACACTACAGCTCCTTTCAACACTACACTGTTCTCAGTCCGGGTCAGCGGAGCGTTGAGAAAGGAAAAGACTGGATCGAATTTTCGCAGCGGGCAGATGGCGGACCTGAGCACAGTTACATCTACCGCAAGATGATTCGCTTCGAGAAAACTAAGCCCGTCATGATTTTGGAGCACAGCCTGGAAAATACAGGACGCAAGTCGATCGATACTGAAGTTTACGATCACAACTTTCTAAGCATCGATCGTCAAACCGTAGGGCCGCGGATTTTGCTGACTTTCGCCTTTCCGCCAAAGGCGACAGCATCCATGGAGGGCTTCGCCGAGATTCGAGGAAATCAGATTGCTTTCCTGAAGCCGCTGCGGGGCAGCGATATTTTGTACACTCCGATCGAAGGCATGAGCGATAACGCGAAAGACTACAATTTTCGGGTGGAGAACCGTGAAACCGGCGCTGGAGTGTGGATTACGGGCGATCGCCCCATGACCAAGTTCGCGCTGTGGGCTGTCCGAACCGTGGTTGCGCCGGAACCGTTTATTCGCGTGAAGGTGGAACCGGGTCAAATCTATAGATGGAGCTACAAATACGAATTTTATGAGACAACTCGTGTTGTGGGCCGAACAACGGCTGACCAGACGCAATAATTTTCCTCCTGATGTTTTTGCCATATCCCAAAAGGCGACGGCGAAGTCCGAGCTCCCTCTGGGGTCATCACAGCCGGAACGATAGCCTCCGATCTAGTATCTGCGAGCACGAGGGTCAGGTATTCCCATGTGGCGTTCTCTCATTCTTGTTCTAATTGTCGAGGCATTTTTCTGTACGGCAGAAATGGATGCTAAGGTCGGCCGAAGTTATACCGACGCTATTACGTTCGATTTGACGAAAGTGCCGTTCAGTCGATTCGGATCGTACATGGCGTTTTCACATGTCGTGGACGGCTCGATGGGTGATGGCTTTTATCTTCGGTCCGTTCATCGCGGCGTCACTCCGGAAGTTTTGCGCTTGGACTTGGTTCGCGACGGGAAGGCCGTCACTTTTCGAGCGACCGCGTCGCCAACGGTCTTGCGTCTGGAAGCCGATGACGGAATAGTTGAGATTTGCATCAGCGAACCCTACCTCTTAAGGCTGCGCGGAAGAGGGATCGGGCTGCGATTGTCGAAGCCTCCGGATGCAGCGGGGTTCGCCTTTCGTCGAGACAAAACACATTGGGAGTTCAACAGCGCGCAACAAGACATTCGATTCATGCTGACCTCATTGCGGGGCAGCCTGGAAGTTAAACACGAATGGAATGGGACATTTGCAAGAACAATGGTCGCCGAGTTTCTTCCTACTTATGGGTCGCGTGACTTCCAAGCTGCAATCGAGGAGTTTCGGTCAGGCTGGCACGAGCGTCCATATTCTGATTCGTTTGACGATGTCGTTAACGGCGTAAAACGCGAATACCAAGAGTGGCTGGACACGATGCCCGCTGTGCCAGAGGAGTTCCAGGCGAGTGCTGACCTTGCGGCCTATGTGGATTGGTCGGCCATCGTCATGCCAGAGGGAAATCTCAGGCGGCCTGCAATGCTGATGTCAAAAAACTGGATGAATGCGGTGTGGAGCTGGGACCATTGCTTCAACGCCATGGCTTTGGTGTCTTCGGATCCGAAGCTGGCATGGGATCAGTACATGCTGATGATTGACAAGCAGAATTCTGACGGCGCATTACCCGATATTCTGACGGACCGGCAAATCACATGGGCGTATACCAAGCCGCCAGTTCATGGCTGGGCGTTGGCGTGGCTTATGCAACATAGCGATTCCATCGATACAGAACGCTTGGGTCAAGTTTATGTCCCCTTAGCGGACTGGACCAACTGGTATTTCAGATTCCGAGACGATGACCGCGATGGTCTCCCGCAATATGACCATGGCAATGATTCGGGCTGGGACAACTCCACTGTATTTCGACTTGGTCCCGCGATAGAAACACCCGATCTCGCCGCCGAACTGGTGCTGCAGATGCAAGCTCTGGCGACGATTGCGCAGCGCCTTGGGCATGATCGGGAAAGCGCTGAATGGAAAACTCGAGCTGACGAATTGCTTCACAAACTGCTGACCTCGTATTGGCATGAGGGTCATTTCGTTGCGCTTCGCTCTGGCGACCACGCCGTTATCGAGTCGGACAGCCTGCTTCTGTATATTCCGATCATCCTTGGCAAACAACTTCCGGAGTCTGTGCTCTCGAAGTTGATCGCCGACTTGAAAAAGAGCGGCGAGTTTCTGACCGCAAATGGCCTGGCCAGCGAGCGGCTTGGAAGTCCGTATTATGAGGAGGACGGATATTGGCGCGGGCCGATTTGGGCTTCTTCGACATTCATGATCGTGGATGGCCTGGAGTCGTCGGGACAAACGGAGTTCGCTCGCGAATTGAAGCTGCGCTATTGCCGCATGGCAGCGAAGAACGGACTAACGGAAAACTATAACGCCGTGTCCGGACTCGGGCTGCGCGACGGAGCCTACACTTGGTCGGCCAGCGTGTTCCTGATTTTCGCTCATGATCTTCTGCGTTGAAATGCTTCGCTGAGAAGCGCCCTCTGCGATGGAGATTGGTTGAGTTCCTCGAAGCGGCCACTCAGAACGCCAACAAGCCGGCGTCAGTTGCGATGTTTTTATCAGAAACTTTTCCGTGATCGTTACAGATTCCCGGGTGATGCAAAAGTACTATTCCGCAGTGAGAAGAGGTCTGGCCCGCTGCCGATCGTCTTCCCATGTCATCCGGTCGAGACCGAGACGTTGCTCCGGAGGAGCTCAATGAATTTTCGGCTTGTGCTGTCCCTGGTTCTTATCCCTACACTCTGCTTTTCAGCCCTCCCCCTGCTCGCACAGCAAGGTACCGGTGCCATCACGGGTCACGTCACGGATCCTTCGGGAGCCGCCGTTCCGAATGCTCAGGTCGCCGCCGTGAATGCAGCGACCCAGGTGCGCACTGTCACCGCCACGAACTCTACCGGCATTTACGAATTGCCGAATCTGATTCCCGGTACCTATTCCGTGGAAGTGTCCGGCACAAATTTTAAGAAGACGCTTCGGCCCGATGTTCCGGTGCAGGTCGAGGACCATATCGGTCTCGACTTCACTTTACAGGTCGGAAGTTTCAACGAGATCGTCACCGTGACCGCGGAAGCGCCGCAGTTGCGCACCGAAGACGCGCAATTAGGCGAGGTGGTCACAGAAAGCATGATCGAGACATTGCCCCAGTTGAACCGAGATCCCCTGCAGCTTTTGACTCTAGCCGGGAACGTTCAGGGCAGCGGGCAGGAAGCTGGCTGGAACTTGGGGCTCAACGGAGGGATTTTTAGTGGCCCGGCCGACACCCGAATCAACGGCGGAAGAACGGCTGGCGTCGAATACCTTGTGGACGGGGTTCCCGCCACGGGCGGGTTCATCCACAATGTGGTAAACGCGAGTCCAACGGAAGAAGACGTTCAAGAATTTAAGGTCATTACCAACGGAATTTCGTCTGAGTATGGGAGGCTCTCTGGCGGCGTGGTGGAGGTCTCTACCAAGTCGGGCACGAACGCAATCCACGGACAATTGTTCGAGTATCATCAGGACGCGTTCCTGAACGCCAACAGCTGGGGTAACGACAACCAATGCGGCGATGGGATCAACAGCGCCTGTGCCAAGTCCAACTTTCGCCAGAATGATTTCGGCTTCGCCGTAGGTGGACCGGTGTTGATACCACATCTGTATAACGGCAAGAACAAGACATTCTGGTTCGCGAACGCCGAGTGGAAGCACTACAGCGCGTCAGGCAATTCCAACATTGGCGACACCATTACTGACTATGAGCGTGACACCATTCCTGATCCGTTCAACGGCGGTACCGTTAAGAACCCAACCCCGTGCCCGGCGAATACGGTTGCCGGCATCCCCAATCCCACCGGCAACTGCGCGGATTTAACTGATATTGGAGTGGGTCTGAACGACCCTAACTATCCCTGGGTGCAGCTGGGCGATCCGTGGGCGCCGATAGATTCAAATGGAAACAGGACTCCTTCCGGTGGCGACGCCCGGCATATCCCCTTGAGCGAAGTCAATCCCGCGATTGAGCGCTACGTCTCGTTGATGCCCCATGCCAACATTAAGCCCTTATACGGACCAATTGGCGGCAATTATCAGTACCGGCAGCCCACCAACACCAAAACCGTCTCATGGGATGTTCGTGGGGACCATGTCCTCAATGACAAGCAACGCTTGTATGGCCGATTTGCGTATAACAGCCAAACTCAGCTTACAGCCGCCTCCTATCCGAATTTTGCAGCTTCCGGAGCGGAACTGCATGGCGGCTTTGGAGCTTCTTTACACTACGACTACACAATTTCTCCCACTCTAATCCTCGACTTGACTGCTGGCGGCAACTATAGTCCGTCAAGTTTTGGCAGCTTCGTGACGGGCAACGCCGCCAGCACGGCGGGCTGGGGCTTTGGCCCGGGAATTACCGATCTGGTTGGAAATACTCTGCTGAGCATTGGCCAGGTCCGTGGCACAGACGCTGAAGTGACCAACAATACGATCGGGAGCGGCAATCTCAATGGGCCCAACACCGTCTCGCTCGACACCACAAACTTTTCGTACTCCGCCTCGCTTACAAAGATACTGAATCGCCATACTTTGAAGTTCGGTTATGATGCCCGGCGGTACTATGACAACTTCACCCAGGCAGCCGGCTCAAGCCCGGCCGGCGACGGTTTTTTCATCACGGGAGCCGGAAGTTTTCTGAACGTTGCCGACGATGGAAATATCTGGGGTAGTTCGCAGGATGACGCCAATAACATGGGCACGTTCCTTTGGGGCCTAGACTCATGGAGCCATGCCACCGCAGCCACGTCGCGGGCCATGGCGACGAACTACTACGCTTCTTATGCGCAGGACGATTACAAGGTCAACAAGAAGCTTACGGTCAACCTCGGCGTGCGTTGGGAGATGCAAACGCCAGTTACCGAGCGCCATAACAATCTCACCGTGTGGGATCCGCTCGCTCCGCCTCCGTTCGCTCTGAACCCAGGCTACAACTTCAATCAGGCGCTTTTGAACGCCGGGCTCACTCCAGCCCAGGCCAATCAAGTCCAGATTCCCGAATGGGCAGCGAACGGCGCGTTTGATCCGGGGGCGATCGTTTTTGTAGGCTCCCCTGAGCATCGTGCGCGCACAGCGACCGATTATCATCCGTGGAACTTCGCTCCAAGATTGGGTTTCGCCTATGAGGCGGTGCGAGACACGGTGGTGCGAGGGTCTTTCGGGATCTTCTACCTTCCCATTGGAAATAACATAACCAACTACGGCGATACTCCAAACGTGGCTTACGCCACAACGTCGAGCACAGAGTTCGGGAATAATTCCATCAACTATCAACAAGGTTCAGGGTTTCAAACCATCACGAATCCATACCCCTTGCCCAACATTGAGACGGCCTCATTCGGGCACAACAGCCAAGTGGCGAATTTGCAAACGGCCTCGTTTGGCAGCGGTTCAGGCGGAGTCTTGATGACCTCGCACATGCCGCACGAGTTTGACTGGAGCTTGGGAGTGCAACGGCAACTGCCGCACAACTGGCTGGTCGAACTGACCTACAACGGGAATCACAGCGGAGATCTTCTGGGGCTTGCCTATCCTAGTCGGTTCCCGAAAGGTCTCTACACCGGCGGTCCGAGCGGCACGAACTGGAGCCTATATTCGCTCAGCGCGGCCAGCCCGATTTACGTAGCTTCGCCTACTGCGGGCCAGATCCCTGCCGGCGGATTCACTGGCGGAGCGACGGTACCGCTGGCATCTCTGGAATATGAGTACCCCTATTTCGGTCCGGTCAACGTAGAGGATGCAAACATCGGCACATCGAACTACAACGCTGCCAACCTGCGGGTTCAGAAGCGTTTCTCAGACGGGTTCCAAATCCTCTTCAACTACACCTATTCCAAGGCTCTCGACAACGTAGGCGGGGAGAACCAAACCTCGGTCCCGAGTCAGGCGGGGCAGGGCAGCCTCGGTAAGACGTTCCAGTCGGTGGATACGATCAACAACGTTTACGGTCCATCAGCGGGAGATGAAACCCACCGTATCATCTTCTTCTATAACTACCAGTTACCGTTCGGACGCGGTCGTCGCTGGATGAATTCTCCGCACGATTTCGCATCCAACGTGCTCGAATATGCCGCCGGAGGCTGGGAATTCTCAGGCACTACGGGATGGCACAGTGGTCTGCCGGCGGGAATTAGCTTCAATAACACAAATGTCGACCAAAACATCGATGTGTATTACACGACCGGTAATCTGGCTCCGGGCGAGACGCTGCAGGATATCAGAGGTTCGGGGTACGGTAACCTCCGTTCGACGCTGTGCGACGTGTCCTGCGCCTCTAACATTCCTGCAGGCCACCCAACGGCTCTGAATGTCAATGCGCTGGCTAACGGCGGAGATGCGCAGACCTTCACCTATGGCGCTGTACCGCCAACGATGACATTCATCCGGCAGCCCGGCGACTTTACGACGGATATTTCGATTATGAAGAGGTTCCCGGTGCTGAGTAGAGAAGGAGGCCGCTATTTTGAGCTTCGCTTGGAAGGTCAGAATATATTTAACCATCCAGGGTTGGGCAACTACGACACCACGACGACCGACAGAACGTTTGGGATGATCACGAACTGCGCCAGCCCCAACAACCCGTGCGTGGCAAATCAGGAGCGGCATGTTCAGATTTCCGGGCGGTTTGTGTTTTGACGGACGTTTTTGACTGGCTAAGGGGGCGGTGTAGCCCGCTCCCTTTTTCTTTTGTGACAATCTTTTGAGAAGATCCTTGGATGAATTGCGGTTGGGTAGGTCTTTGTCGTAAAGCTGCGGGCTGGTTCGTGCTGCCAGCACTATTTCTATTCGTGCCGTTCCTGGCGGTAGGAAAAACACAAGCACAACGACGAAGTCCGGCGACGCAGGATCGTACAGGCGGCTCCGATCATTTGCGGAAAGGTATGTGGCTGGCGCAGAACAAGCAGTGGGCGGCGGCGGAAAGCGAGTTTCGAATCGCTCACCAGCGTGAGCCCAATTCCACTGATGCCGAAGTCGCGCACGCGGAGGCTTTGGTTAAGATCGGGCAGCCCTTCGATGCTGCGCTGGAGCTCCAGAGTTTCGTGCGCGAACATCCCGACGCTGCGCGCGCGCATGAAATCTATGCCGTGATCACCCTTAGCACCAGCGACGACTTTCTCCTGGCGCAAAGCGAAATGGAGCGGGTGGTTAAGCTTTCTCCGAATGACGGACCAGCCTGGAAATCGCTGGGCGATCTTTATCTCGATCACACGACTCCCAAGGACGCGATTGAGGCCTACAAGAAGGCGTCGCGGCTGCGACCGCAGGATCCACTGGTGGTCGCTTCGCTGGCCAACGCTTATTCGCAGGCGGGAGATAATCAGGCGGCGGAACAAGCTTTTGCCAAAGCCATCAAGATGACGGAACCGGCGCCACATACGCCCGAAGCCGGCAGGAACAGAGGCGGCGTGCAGTACATGTATGGACGATACTTACTAGGCCAAGGGCGTGCGAAGGAGAGCATCGCGGCCACCACGCGAGCGTTGTCCTACAATTCGCATTCTTCGGTGGCACTTTACAATCGTGCGCGCGCTTACCTGGCGGATGGGAACTATAAGAGCGCGGAGGCGGACGCTTTACAGGCGTTCGGCTTTGCCCCTCACGATAAACAGGGGCCTTTGTTGTTGATCGATATCTACCGCAAACAACAGGATCCCGAGAAGGCGCAAAAGTACGCGGAACTGGCACAGAAATTGGTCGACGAGGAGCAACAGCGTTCCGCGTTCGGACGTGATGTCCGTCGATTGCTGGGCGCCGCTGAAGGCGCTCTGCGAAAAGGCCAATTCAGCGAAGCGATTCCTCCCTATGAAGAGCTGATCGCAAAGGTGCCGACGTTTTATGAGGCCTATTTCGGCGTAGGAATGTCGTATAGCCAGACCGGCCGGTTGAGCGATGCCGAGACGGCGTTGAGGAAGTATCTCTCATTCCAACCGGTTTCTGGCGATGGACACGCAGCCCTCGGCGTGCTGTTGTTGCAGATGAACCGCGGACCTGAAGCGGTCACCGAATTGAAACAGGCCCTGCAAATCGATCCCACCCTGGATGAGGCGCGGAAGGCTTTGGCCAGCGAGTATCTCAACGAATCAAAGCCGGAAGAATCATTGCGAACTCTACGAGCGGCTCAGAATACCAAGGATCCACAGTTGATCGTCATGCTTGCGACCCTCCTGATGCGGCAAGGCGACACCGTTAATGCCAAACGGGAAGTAGGCCGTGCCCTCGCTTTACAGCCTGATGACCCGGATGCTTTGCGGCTAAAGCAGAAAATGCTGGGCAAAGCCGGCCCGCCGAACTAAAAGCGATCAGATTTAGCTCACAAAAATAGCGGAGGTGCGGGTTGCGATTCGCGCGCGAATGTCGGTGCCATTTGTCACAGGTTCAGCAGCGGCTCTTCCTGGTTGCGATGGCAATGATCAGCATGGTCTGCGTCCTGTTGCTGACCACTCTGTGCCAGGCACAAATGAAGGCCGGAGCTGACATGCCCGGGTACGCGGAAGTCTTTGGTCTGGAAAAAGCCAGGCTGTCGACCGGTTACAAAGTCGAAGAAATCGCGGTGGAAGCAGGCGCCAGCACCATGGCCAACGTCTTGTGGCCTCAAGAAAAGCTAAGTGTCACTCTGCATTTCATTAACGAGACGCAATCCGAACTAAAGGCGCACGGGCAGGTTGAGGTCGTGAGCTACGGCACCAGCGTTCCGCTGGGCGAAGTTTATGTCCCGCATGTGTTCAAGATTTCCGAGGAAGGCTCGACTCCGTTCGACATCGATCTGCCGGCGTTGGGATCGCAGGACATCACGATTCATCCGAAGCTTCCCGAACGCTTTGGCGGGTATGCGCTGATCACCGATGTTGAGGGACAAGGGCGTGCCTTCGCGGCCACTGTGGTTCGCACCGTTCGACCAGATGAAGGCCGCGTGCAATTTCCTACCTACGCCCTCGACATGACGTGGGATGAACTCATGAACGAAGGAATTTTTGTCTTGTTCCAAAAGCTTGGCGTCAAAGGCGCGCGCATGGGAGGGCCGTACGAATCAAAAGCCGAGCCGGATTACGAGCATAGTGCGTCTCGGCTTGACCGTTATATGAACTGGGCGCGGAAGCACGATGTCACTGTGATGTTGACACTGGGCGACGGGGACGGATGGGGAGACCAACCACTCGGCCGGCCGCGTCCCTGGCTCGATGGCGAGAACCGCATGCAGGATACTAAGGATGATCGAGCGTGGTTACCAGCCTACGACGACGATTTTCAGCAGTGGGTACAGCGGATCGCTTCGCGTTACGGGTGGCCGAAAGGCAATCTGAATGCCGTGGAACTGTGGAATGAGCCCTGGGAGTCTATCTCCATCTCCGGGTGGGGCGCGGACATTCCGCGTTACCGTGACATGTTCACGCATATGGCCGAGGGAGTGGAGGCGGCGCGCAAACAAGCCGGCGTGCAAGTACTGATCGGCGGTGCCTGTTCTTCCTCGAATACCCGCGACAAGCTTTTTGCCGATGGATCGAACCAATTCTTGAAATGGCTCGATTTTGTGAGCATCCATTACCAGGCGCTGGCGGCCGATCCGGCGTTGGTTCCCGAATGGATGCATCGCACCGGACCCTATGGTCCAGTTCGCGTCTGGGATACCGAGAGTTGGATCGCTAACTCAGAGGATCGCGTAGCCGGAGTGATTGCATCCATGCGGGCGCAGGGGCAGAGTCGCACCGCCGGAATATTTGATGGAAATGTCTACCAAAGCAAGAACGTGAAACTGGAAGGCCATGTCTATCCAGTGGTTCAGGCTTGGTCTCCCGCTGCGGCAGTGGCCGCTTCGCAAAAGTTTATTGGCCAGAGAGCTTTCCGCCAATTGCTCTTCAAGAATGGGCTGCCGTGGGTATTTGTCTTCGATGGTTTGCAAAGCGAAGGAATCGGACTTAGCAATCCCGATGATGGCACGGTCGTCATCCTGGGGGATATGAAGAAAATTTATGATCCTGAGCGGACGCTTTTCCGTTCCATTGAAGTTGCTCAGGATGCTCACCTCACAATCAAAACGCCCGGCAATTTATTTCAGCTTTACGACTTCTATGGGAATCCGGTGGCTGCCAAGGAGGGCGTGATCTCCATTCCTTTGAACGGTCGCGGTTATTTTTTGCGCACAAACGGCAAGCGCGGCTCTTTTGACAAACTGCTAGCGGCGATCAATTCGTCCCAGAGCGAGGGCTACAGCCCGGTCGAAATTGTCGCCCACGATCTAACCGCTCCCGTCGAAACAAGTCCTCTACTAAGACTGACCGTCACCAACGTATTGAATCGAGATGTGAGCGGAAAACTTGAGGCGATCTTAGGAGGACTCATCCTTAGTCCCGCAAGTGCAGCGATCCAACTGAGAGCGAATGAAACCCGAGACTTCACTTTTGCAGTGAAGTCGGGCAAGCCAGTCAGCAGCAATCTCTACCATTTGTCGACGACCTTCTCCGGAGACGCCGGCAAGACGGTGCGGGAAGAGGATCTGCGTGTGAACTACATCGCACGGCGGAGTATAAAAGTTGACGGCGATCTCAGCGATTGGCAAGGCGTGCTGCCGCAAGTTGTGCCAGGAATCAGTTTTGGTCCCAACCTTACGGAAGAGGCCTGGCTGCCATTTAAGGACTTTGGAAATTCCGTGCCCAATGGGCTGGCGACCGCCTATCTTGCCTATGACGACGATAATTTTTACTTCGCGGCTAAGATTGCGGATACTACGCCGGACGCCGGAATGGTCCGATTTGCGAACCGAGACGACGACTCTTATTTTTATCCCGAAGAAGTAACTGGGCGTGAGGGACAGAAACTGGCGTGGCCGATTGGTATTCGACATTATTCTTACCGCAAGAATTTCGATATTCCGTCAGGCAGCGGAGAGCATGACAATGTTCTGATCGCCTTCAATGTGCTCGATGACAAACCATGGCTGCCGAATCCTCCGGGGGTCATGCCGCATTTCATAACCTACTGGGATACGGACTACGAATTTGCGCTGAATCCTGTAGCGGATGAATACGGCGGTGGCACCGAGATCTGGCGTTTATTGGCTCCGGGGATGCCACGAAAGCATTTCTTTCCTCGACAACCGAAGTCTGTCGTCGATGGCGGGCCTGTGGCAAATGCCCAACTGGTGGTCCGGCGCGAAGGCAACACGCGATTGGTAGAAGCGGCAATACCGTGGAAAGAAATTCCAGAAGTGCGGAAGCGGATTCAGGCGGGTCAAACGGTCAAGTTTTCGTGCCGCATTGACGATAACCGGGGACCGGCCCACGAGCTGGCAGCCGGACGCAGCGTTTCCAAATCAAACAGCGTCACGTTTCATGACGACTGGCAGGAGCACTGGGCCAACGAAGTGGAATTTGGCGCAGAGAAATAAGGTGGACGGAGGGGCGCAGTTTGTTCAAGAATAGGCCAAACCGCTATTTTCGCTGCGGTTCGCGAAGAGTCAGAATTTGGTCGGCAGCGACATTGTTCACAATTTGTTTGATGCCGCTGAGCCATGTCACTTCGACCTGATCAACCTTGCTCGCGGCGCCCAAGCCGAAGTGCACGCGTTTATCGCTAGATGATCCGTATCCGACGCTAGTGGTGGCGTGATTGTATTGCACCCCTTCCGAGGTAACAATCTTGATGCGACACCCGAGGCCGTCCCGATTGCTGGACGTACCCACGAGATTGATCAGCAGCCAGTGGTTCGAACTGGCCGAGCGGTTCATCAGTATTTCCGGACGACTGTTTAGACAGTTGGTCACGATATCGATTCGTCCATCGTTGTTAAGATCGCCAAAAGCGGCGCCTCTGTGAGTGGACGGAACGTTGAAACTTGCGCCCGCCAATTTGCTTACATCGGTGAATGTTCCGTTGCGGTTGTTTCTCAACAGACTGTTCGGCAACGGGTAGGGGGTATGGCTCACCTCTTCGGAGTTGTCGAGAATGGCTCCGTTGGCGGTAAAGATATCTTTCCAGCCATCGTTATCGAAATCGAAAATTCCCGTCCCCCACGCGGTGAGGTGGTGGGTCGCCGCGCCTACGCCGGAGGTAATCGTTGCGTACTCGAATTCTCCCTTGCCAGAATTCTTAAATAAAAGAAAGTTGTCGTTATACATGGCGGTCTCGAAGATATCGGGCAGGCCGTCGTTGTCGATGTCACGAAAATCAACTCCCATGCCGGCGACGCTCTTGCCGTTTTCAGGGTAGGCGACCCCGCTGAGCAATCCCACTTCCGTAAACGTGCCGTTCCCGTTGTTATGGAACAGGAAGTTGCGGAAAGTATCGTTGGCGACGAAGATGTCCACAAAGCCATCGTTATCGTAGTCGGCGAAGGCCACACCCATCCCTTTGCCCACGAGCTTGAATATCCCGGAAGCCTCGGAGACATCGGTGAAGGTGCCGTCGCCATTGTTGTGGAACAAGAGATTCGGCAAGCCCTCATAGCTATCGGGAGAGCAATAAGCATGGATAGCATTCGAGACACAGTTCGGTTCAGTGGCCACCGACCACTTCAGGTAATTGACGATAATTAAGTCGAGGCGACCGTCATTGTCGTAGTCGAACCAACCGGCGGCGGCAGAAAACACGTTTGCTAACTCGGGATGAACGCGCGCCAGACCGGCATGGCTCGTGACGTTGGTAAAAGTGCCATCCCCGTTGTTGTGGAAGAGTTGATAGCCATTGGCGCCTGTGAGGAGAACATCCTGATATCCATCGTTGTCATAATCCGCGACCGCAACTCCGATAGCATAGCGGGAACCCGCAACTCCTGCTTGTTCCGTGACGTCGGTAAAAGTGCCATCGCCCTCGTTGCGGTAGAGCCGATTGTGAAATCTCGGGTCTGCCTTGTTCATGTCGGGCAGGTGCGCGCCATTCGTGAAGTAGAGATCGAGCAAGCCATCGTTGTTGTAGTCGAAGACCGCGACTCCGCCGGTCATGGTTTCCGGCTGATATTTTTGCGGCTGGGTGCTGTTGTCGAGAGTGAAGGTAATGCCTGACGTCTTTATGACATTTTCAAAGGAGATTGCCGATCCGAGTGACCCGGATTTCAAGGCTGCCGGTTTAGTTTCATTCGCGAACGCCTGCAGAGCCCATGCGGGACTGCTGGCAGCCGCTAAGCCCAGCCGGGTGGCCGATTTCAAGAACTCGCGCCGTAGGACGGTTCGGTCGCCCATCTCAGTGAGACGCTCCGGAAGCCGGCGCCGGAAGCTGGTCTGCCCCGGCGGGCTCTTCAATCTTTGCGATTTGATCGACGCTAATTGGGCCGAGATTCTGCACGATGCCACTGGGCCAGCGGACCTCGACGTTCTTGACCGCCGTCTCTGCACCCAACCCAAGGTGGACACGGCGATCGCTGGAAGACAGGAACCCGATACTCGTGGTCACGTGGTTGTAGAGAGTGCGCCCCGAAGCGGTGACAACTTTAATTCTGGCGCCGATCGCGTCGCGATTGCTGCGATGCCCCTGCAGGTCGAAGAGCAGCCAGTGATTTCCGTTTAACGCGTTATTCATGAGGATGCGTGGTCTCTGACCGAGCGAAGTCACAACGATGTCCAAGAAGCCGTCGTTATTCAAATCACCGAACGCTGAGCCGCGTTGGAATCCGAGAGGGCGGAAGTCCGGGCCCATCTGCTCGCTCACATCTACAAAGGATTTCCCGTCCACATTCTTGAACATGGTGTCGCGTTGTTTTGAATTTGGAGCGAAATTGTCGACGTCCCCGTTGGCGGAGTAAATATCTTTCCAGCCGTCGTTGTCATAGTCGATAAATCCCATGCTCCAGCCGGAAAGAGGCAGGCTGAGAGCCTGCAGATGAGTTTGACGAGTCACATCGTCAAAAGAACGCCCACCCACGTTGCGGAACAGCCCGAAGACTTGTCCGGCGAGATCGTTGTAGACAATATCGACCATCCCATCATTGTCGAAATCTTTAGCGTCGCTGCCCATGCCAGAGACGGTCGCCCCCAGTTCGTTATAAGCCACCCCGTAAAGCAGACCTTGTTCCTTGAAGGTTCCGTCGCGCTGATTCATGAAAAGGAAATTCCGTTCGGTATCGTTTGCGATGAAGATATCCATCCAACCGTCGCCGTTGAAGTCGGCGATGTCGATCCCCATGCCTTTGCCGAGCACACGCCCGATGCCAGAGGAGTCGGTGACATCCTGGAAGTGTCCATGGCCGAGATTGTGATAGAGGCGCTGGGACACGCTCTTGTAATTCATGGGCGCGCAAAAAATCTCCTGATCGCCCATTTGGCAGCGACGGTCGCTTGCGGGCGTCCATTCCGTATAGGTGGAGACAATCAGGTCCAGCAATCCGTCGTTGTCATAGTCGAACCAAGCGGCGCCCACGCTGAGAACATTGTCGGGCTTGTGGTCGAGCCCCGAGCCCGCGGTGACATCGGTGAAAGTGCCGTCGCCATTATTGTGGTACAGGGCGTCGCGTCCAGCGTTGCAGATGAAGAGATCTTCGTGGCCGTCGTTATCGTAATCGCCGGCAGCAACTCCCATGCTGTATCCAAGATTGGCGCCGTTCAGCCCCGCTTTTTCGGTCACGTCTTCGAAAGTGCCGTCGCCTTTGTTTCGCAGGAGGCAGCTGTAATAGGACGGATTTGTCTTCTTTAGTTCGGGCAGCTTTGCGCCGTTGGTAAAGAAAATATCCATCTTGCCGTCGTTGTCATAATCGAAGATGGCGACCCCTCCGCAAATCGGTTGAAGAAAATATTTTCTAACGAGGTAGTCGTTGTTGGTGTGGTAGGTGAAGTTTGACTGCGCGGAGATGTCGGTGAACCATACGGAGGGATGTTGGTGATCGCCGCTGTTGGGGGACGGTGAGGGGCCGGATTTCCATCCCAGTAAAACCACGGTCAAGGCCAGAAGAACACTCTGAAGAATTTTCGACGTAGTCATTCGGGAGCGCGGGACACTGGCGGCCTTTCTGGTGAAACTTGTCAGGAAGCTTAGCCGTCGGGCAGAATTTTGCGGTATTCGCGAGGCGTAACTTGAATCAGCCTGCGGAATACGAGCCCGAAATAGCTCTGGTCGCCGAACCCGACGTCACGGCCGACTTCAGAGATCGGCTTGTCTGTGGACGCCAACAGAACCTGAGCCTTGGCAATCCGAAAATGGTTGAGGTAAGTATCAAAAGAATGTCCGGTCACTTGCTTGAACGAACGCATGAAGTGCGCCTTGCTCATTCGGACAATGTCGGTGGCCTTGGAAAGCGAGATGGGCTCGGGATAGTGCACTTCGAGAAAGTCAAAAAGCGGGCGGAGACGATCGAAGGCACGGCGCCTGCGGTCGCAAACGCCGGCGAGCGCAAAATGACTCTCGTAGTGATTGATCAAGAGGACCAGAATCATCGTGAGATAGGTTCGAGCGGCGAGTCGGCTGTGATCGGTGGCTGCGGGCAACATACCCTGAATCTTGGTGATGAGGCTGAAGACCTGCGCGGGCACTCCCGTTCGACGCGAAATTACGTGAGGGAACTGCGAGTCCTGCAGCAAGAAGGGCATGAGATATTGCACGTTCTCGCCAGTTGTCTCGGTGGCTCGAAGAACGTCGGGTAGGAAATAAAAAACGACAGCTTTGAACGGAGGCTTTAGAACCTGGCTGAGACGGTGATAAATCGCACCGTTAATGACAATGAGATCATTCTCTTCGGCGACGATTTCGCGGCCCTCGAATTGGTATAAGGCTTTTCCAGAATAAACATAAAGGAGCTCAAAATAGTCGTGTCGCGTGAGCGGCCGGTGAAGATCGGAACTGAAAGTCAAGGATCGCACATCGAGGGGGAAGGTTGGATCGAAGGGCCAGACGTGCGAGCCATCCTCACGGATTTGCGTTTTTACGAGGGATCGATCGTTTTCCCATCGCATTGCCGGAGAGGTCAGACTGCGAGCATAGGGTGTAGATGCCATGCGAGGGGCTCCTCGCTGAATGTTGCATCGATATCAGCGCATAGGTCTTTTAACACGAAAACAGGCCGTACTTCAAGGATGATTCGAGCCAATCTTGGGTTTCCCATTTTGGTACCGGGTAAGACGTAAATCAAAGATATGAAAAGACATATATGCATTGACGGAGTTGCATGGAAGGGAATTTTACCAAATCGTTATGGTCACCCGAAAAGGGCGGAAATGATAGTTTTGTTAGAAACCTGGTAGCAACTTATCAGAGAAACCGGAGGGCGGCTGAGAAGTGGTCCAGGTCAATCGAATTGGATATCGATGTGTTTCTCGCCGCCGGTGTGCGACGTAACCCGAAGCGTTACTAACCCGCTCTCAGACGTGGTGCCTATAATGGCATCCGAGGTCAGGGCTTTTGTAAGTCGATGGGTCCCCGCATGTACGGTGAACACGCTCGGATAGTTGTCGACGGTTTGTATGTTCAAGGACAACATTTTTTTTCCCGCATTCCAGGACTCGTCGAGTAATTCGACCCCTCCCATAGTGACGTGACGGTCCGTGCCAATGACTTGCGGGCGATCCAAGTCGGGTCGGAGAGAAATGACCGCTGACGCGTGGCTGGGAAGGTTGATCGAGTAGGAGTTGCTCACCTTCCCGAGGAATTTCTGTTCCCAGAAGTCGAAAAGAAGATAGGGCCGGCCTTTTTCGAATCCCGCTTTGGCGAAATCCAGCGTGAGCTTTCTGGGCGGAGGCGGTACGAGTGAAATCGGAACGGGAATCAACTCGAGGCCTGCGGGCTTGTTTGAGATTGCTTCATAACTCTGATTTAGGGCAACGACTTTCTCGATGCGCGAACAGATTGCCATTGTCTCTTCCCAGGAGTGATGAGAACCAAGCAGGGCGTCATTATGCGACAGAACAGAGGCCGCGCTCGCCAGATCCGAGTCCATCATTTCCTGGCCGTCCGCATCCCAATTAAACAAGCCTGCGACACCCCACGAACCGAAAGAACGTTGGATATGGAGCACCCAGCACTCGGCATCGCCGGCGAGCGGATACAGATCCATTGGAGTGATGTCCGACGGGGGGAGAATTTTGCGTAGCAACTCTTTTCGCTCCTCCGGCAGAGCTCCCATGTTGTCGCTCAGCATCACGAGTTGACCGGTCAGACCGAGGGCTGAGGTCCAGGTCCGCGCTTCATGCAAAGGCAGCGGCGGACGAACGACGAGGACGTCGGGATCTCCGAACCACATTATGTTGTGCGTGAAATAGCCGCGTCTGACGGCATCTAACATGGTGCGCACTCCACGAAACGACGGAGGCTCGCCATCGGCAACTACGTCGCCGCCCAATCGCGCAGCTTGCGCGATGCCCGCGGATTGTGTCGGATACACAGGTCCGCATGCGGAAAAAAAGATGTGCGGCCGGGCGTCCATGCCTTTGCGGATCTGTTGCAAAGCGCTGCGAAAAGCATCGTTCGGTTCGAGCGTCGGATCATAGGCACGAGTGCGATGGGCGGCCCAGATATCGCGCGTGTCGTTTTCGCCATCGAGTTTGAAGTAGTCGTAACCCCACTCGGTTGTGTGCTGCCGGTAGACCTCTCGAAGATGCTGTTGCAAATCGGGATTTGAGAAATCCGCGACATACTTTCCGAACCAGCTCCCCACAGTTGGATTTCCGTCAGAATCATGCAAAAACCAGGTTTTGTGGTTCTCATAAAACGCGGGATCGCTGTTTCCGAAGGCGGACAACCACAAACCCGGCTTCAGTCCGAGTCCTTGGATCTCTCCGGCAATCCACTTCATGCCATGGGGAAATTTCGAGTTTGGCGTTGACCAGCTCCCACCGATGGGATTGCCACTCTCGCCGTCGCCATCCAGTTGCCAACCAGAATCGATGAGGCAATATTCCAACCCAAATTTCTTGAAATCCTTGGCTACGGCTGTGGCATTGGCCAATATGTCTTGCTCTGTGACGCGCACGAAGTAGTAATACCAGGAACACCAGCCTACGGGAGCCTGTGGCCACAGCGCCTTATCGAGGGGGCGATAAAACGGCAAACGGCGCGAAAAGACGTTGTCGACGATTTCGAAACGGCAGAAAGGAGCCCCGTTCAATGTTCCCGAAGCCGACACGCGAATCTCTGCACCGCTTGACGAAAACGTCGTTTCGCGAGCTCGCACTTTGATGGCCTCGTCGCGAAAACGATCGAATACGGCGTTGTTGCGAGTGCTCAGAGCCGGGCCGCTCTTCATCTGCAGAACGCCATCTTCGACTCCATCGAGACGCGCATGAACCGGGTCGCTTCCAGCATGGACGAGTGCGGTAACTGTTGCTCGGCCCTCGCCGTTCCGGTCATCGAGGGAAACAACAATGCTGGGTCCGGCCCGACGAATCTGAAACGTCCAGGGAGTTGCCGCCGCTACACTCACAATCCAGTTCTTGGCTGAATCCTCAATGCGAAGATGATTGCCGGGCTCGTCGGATGAAAAGTCACGGCCGCTTGAATTCACGGAAATCTTCAGACCGCTGATCCGGGGCAAGCCGTTATACGAAAGTTCGACATACCTTCCGTCTGGGCTGAGTTGGATCGACCACGAGGCCGGCAGTTGTGCCGAGACACATGGTGCTGAACCTCTTGCCGGGTCGCCATCATTTTCCGCGGAGCCATGATCGGGGGGAGCGGAACTTGAGGTGCGAGAGAGCGAGAGCGCCGACGGAATCGCGATTCCGGCCGTAACTAGAAAGGCTCGTCTTGATTTAGAGGACATAAAGCGGCACCCGCCTGATCACCACAGTCCGAACGAGCGACCTTTGCATCTACCGGTTGTTGAAAACGATTTGCCATTCGACTGGTTCGGACTGACCCATGATTGTAACTTTCAGGGTTCTCGCGTGCTGAAACTGTTGGATCGCAACCGGCGTTCCTCCGTGCGCAAAGGCTTTCACCGCGCGGACGCTCTGGCCCTGCGGAACATAGATGAATAGAGTGTACGGGTCGCCAGACACAGTCTGCGAGGAGCCTGCGAGCTTTCTTGTGGCGGCGTCCCAGCGTAGGTTGAGGATCGAGTATGCCCCGGTGATGTGGCGCGAAGTCCCAACTACTTGAGGATGATCCGTCAGGGGCTGGATTTGGAAAACGCGCGTATCGTGCGGAGCGATCTTCACTTGCAGAGCACCTTTGAAGACGCCGTACAGTTCTTGATTCCAAAAATCGAAGGCAAGGTAAGACAAGTTGGGATCGAGGCCGAGCTTCGCAGAGAATAAAAGTTCGCGGGTTTCATCCCAACTTCGCCAATTGGTCATTGCCACAACGTCGTAAGCGCCAGCCGTGGCGTTCACCTTCAGATCAAGAATCTCGGGATAATGATGGATGTAATCGTCGGGAGTCACGTGCTTGAAGCGGTCCCACTCCATATCAGTACCCCGGCTGAAAAGGTCGATCGGGACGATCGGCATGGTGGGCAGTGTCTTGCTTAGCAAATCCACTCTTTCGCCCGGAAGATCGGGCATCACGCTACCGAGTGAATAGGCGACGCCAGTGAGAGCGACCGTGCTGACGACGGTGCGCGCTTCGGGCAGGGTGGTGCCGAAGCCGGTGAGCGGGAATTCGCGCTCTTTCTCGGTCTCGATGACTCTGGGGTTTCTGCTTTTACTTCCCTGGTCAAAGCTTACTCGCGGCTCAATCGCCATTCCCTCTCCAGGCATCGTGTACACCACGATGTGATTGAGAAACGCATTTGCGTTGATGGAACTGAAGAGCGAGTACATACCCTGCCAATTGTCGTAAAGATCGTGTCCGTTGAAATAGGAATTAATGTATCCAATTCCGTCTAACGGAGTGCCTGCCACGTCTCCCTCGATGAAGCGGTCGGGTCCAATTGTATTGCGAATCAAAGCAAGCCGGTTGCGGTAGGCCGCTACGGGATCGATCAATTTATCGAACAACCTGTCGCGATCGACTCCGGGTACATACTTTGGCATGGCGTGTTCGCCGTCGAACTTGTAATACTCAAAACCCCAATTATCGAGCGTGGTCATTTCGTTTGTTAAGAAATTCAGCACCGCCGGATTGGTCGAGTCGAGCGCGGGGGAGTTGTAATCAAAAACCGGCTTGCCGCCCTTGTAATACAGATACCAGTCCGGATGTTCGGTAAAAGCTCTCGCCGAGGAGTTCGGAACGAGCCAGATTCCGGGACGCAGACCTTTCTCGTGAATGTAGTTGGCCAACCATCCCGGACCCCGTGGGAATTTCCCCTGATCCCAGTTGCTGATCCAATAATGCTCGTTCTTCGATCCGCGATCGTAGCCATCGTCGAGTTGTACATACTGGAAGCCGTAAGGCTTGAGATGGGCGGCGATCCAGTCCGTATTGCGAACGATGTCTTGTTCGTTGACTCTCTCGTAGTAGCTCGTCCAACTTGACCAGACCATGGGAGCGGTCGGGAAATGAGAATCATCAAAGGGCACGTAGACCGGCAAACCCAGTACCTTTGTGAAGTAGTCCGGAATGAGTCGAACGGACACCGAGTCGGCGAGAGGCATGGTGACGTTCAGCACATCCAAATTATCGGCACTGCGGGACAACCTTGTGTCCTCGGGAAATTCAATGGCGACGTTAGACGGACGGTCGAAGAGGCCGTGCAGGCCGGTAGCCGAGACCTGACCCAGTGCGTAGTAGGCGCAATCCGGATTTCGCCCCGGCAAGTGTGAGACATTGTGCGTGTGCGTGCCGTCGTAAGTGACTTCTACTTCTCCCGTGCCCACCCAGTCTACGGCTGTCCCTTGCGGGTCCAGCAGCCGAGCGATAATGCGCTGCGAGGACGCAGGCGCAACCCCAGTAAGTACGGCATCGGACGAGGTGCTGGAAACGAGTAACTCGTTGTCTCGGATCTCGAATATCCACAGCATTCGAGGATCGGCGGTCTTAATCGTCACTTCATTGTCGCCGTTCGCTGCGGCTGCCCATGTTTTCGCGCGCAGAAGGTTCGCTCCGGTGCGAAGATTCAGATGAACGTTTTGCACGATTGTTCCCAGTGATGCATGAGAGACGGTAAGTTCGGCGCTGGTCTCATCCGCCGTAACGGTCCAGCCGGACCCTGTGATAGAAACCTCTTTTGCCCACAGGTTGAGCGTGCCAGTTACGATCCATGCCAAAATGAAAGCCATACAAAACAGTTTGCTCACGGTCTCTCCTCAACACAGTTCTAACGATGTATGCAGCGTTGCGGTTTGCGATCTAAGGATGAAACGATAGATACATTTCAGGGAGGGCTTCCCGAAACGCATTTTCGTTAAGGGCCGGATCCCCACGGTCGTAAATGCGAAAGGGAGATTTTGCTGAGGTGAGGCTGTAGGTAAAGGTTCCATCGTCGGCGACCTGCAACGCGACGGGCTGTAAGCGGTTGGTTAAAATCGTGTCGGTCGGCAGAACTTGATCTGCGGGAAGGATGCGAAAGCTGCCATCATTACGGCGAACCAGTCGCCGATTCGATATTTCCATCCAAAGGGCCGTTTCCCAAACGTGATGGACGTGCGAATGCAATTCTTTGCTGGCTTGGGTGGACATTTGTCCGGCTGGGCTCGGATCCATCGCGCGCAGGAAATCGCATTTGCAAGTGCGGTTGAGAGCGTAGTCCAGGTAGCTCTGCAACTTCGGGTCCATGCGTTCAATGAAATGCAAGTCGGGCAGATTCCAATAGGAATTGTGAGGTTCGTAAGAGAAGGGGCCTCCCTTCGTTGCACAAGGATAGATATCAATGGGCAGATCGGAACGGAGTAAGCGGACCGTGGCGTTCGGGTCCAGGGCGACGTTCCATTCCAGATATCCGCTGGAGGAAGATCCTCCGGAAAGCAGAATCCTTTTTAATTTTTGGTGAAAGAGTCGCGGGTCTCGATTGTATGCAACTGCAATGGAGCGGGCAGACCCAAAAGACATTATGGTGACGCGTTCGTGACTCTCCTTTAGAACTCGCAGAATTAATTCCACTCCCTGCTGCTGGAATCCTGGGATATCGAGCATTTTGTCTTCGGGGGTTCGCATCATGGTGAAGGGGCCGGCTGCGGCGGGCACGTTTCGGTTGAAGATATAGTTAAGCTGGAGAACAGAAATAAAACCAGGATCGCGCGGTCCATTCTTGTCGGCATCGTGGAGTATGGGATGGGTGGAAATCTGACTGCGGAATGCGGCGTGTGCGTCGAGGATGACAGCCTTCAAATCAACTTCCGGAAGCGCGTAGGCGGTGACCAAATCGAAATTGTCTCCCGGATCCTGAAACGGCTGATAGAGGTCCGTAACATCGATCACGGGAATCGGGGTCGCGGACTTCGATGTAGATGTTCCCGGCCTCGGGGGGCTTCCCTGGGCGTGCAGTCCGCGATTCAGCAGCGTCAGAAATAGCAATAGGGTCAATCGCCCGGAAAAGCGCCACATAGTTGCATCCGTTCCTACTGCACTGGATTTAATTGCACACGAGCCTCGTTGCCCATATAAGAAGTTTCTGCGTCCGCGGTGGACGACTCGATCCCAATTCCGTGGCCGGCCCGTACCAGCACGATGTGAAAGAGAATCGCCGGTGGCATTCCTGGAAAAGTCCCCTGTCGCGACCCGATGATCAGGGTACGGGTTGATTCCTTCCATTCGAGGGGAATAGTCGCGTAGACTCCCTTTTCATAGTCGTAGCCATCCCCTTGATCGTCGTATAGAACGAATTGCGCATTGTGCCCGGGATAAACCCGCAACTCGATCGGACTTTGCTTTTCGGTGGCGTATTGTATGACCGGTCCCATCGGGACAATCGAACCCGCCTTTACATAAACCGGAATCTTGTTCAAGGGCGCATCCGCTCGAATCGTTTGTCCCCCAGTTGCAGTCTTTCCCGTCCAGAAATCGATCCAGGCGGATTCGTTGGGAAGATAAACAAGACGACTAGTTACGCCAGCGGCGGTTACAGGGTTGATGAGGAGAGACGGTCCGAACAAATACTCATCAGCAATGTTGGCCACATTGGGATCAGTTTGATAGTCGAGCGGCAGGGCCCGCATCAGGTTGTACCCTTGACTCGTGATCATCCAGGCTGAGGAGTAAATATAAGGAAGGAGCCGATAGTGGAACACATCGAATTTGCGGAATGTGTCTTCCACATCCGCACCATAATTCCAGATTTCTGTTTCGCTCTGGTCGCCGTGGATTCGAAACAGTGGACAGAAGATGCCGTATTCGAACCAGCGCGTCAGCAACTCATGGTACGCAGGTGATTTGTATTGGTCCGGGGGCCGATTAAAGCCACCCACGTCCGTCGTCCAGTAAGGCATCCCGGTCATCGTGAAATTCAGGCCCGCGGAGACTTGGCGGCGGAATGTCTCCCAGTCGCCCGCAATATCTCCCGACCAGACTGCGGTCGCGTTCCGCTGTTGCCCTGGGAATGCGGATCGCGTGAGTATCACGACTCGTTTATCGGCAGCAGTTTCACGCTGGCCCTGAAAGACGGCTCGCGTGACATAAAGAGGATAGGCATTGCGCAGTACGTTTCCGGGCCCCATGAAGGTCTGGTTATTTTGCAGAATGTCGCCCTCAGGTTCGGTAGCATCAAGCCACCAGCCATCAACGCCCAGTTGGAAAAGTCGTTCGCGCATGGACGACCAAAACAGCGCTCGCGCTTGCGGGTTGAAAGCGTCGAACCACTCACTACCCGGAACCAGGAACGATCGTGCCTTCATCTGTTTGTAAATCTCGGTCTGAGAGTCAAACTTTGACCACACAGAAATAACAAAGTGCAAGTTTTCGGAATGCAAGGCGTGAATCATGCCGGCTGGATTGGGATAGTGATCGGGGTCAAATTTCATGGCGTTCCACCCGAACTTTCCCCAGTATTGCCAGTCCTGCACCATAACGTCGACCGGAATGTGGCGTTGGCGGAAGCCGGCCGTGGCTTCGAGAAGTTGGTCTTGACTGGAATAGCGCTCGCGGCACTGCCAGAATCCGTAAGCCCACTTGGGGAACATGGGCGCGACCCCCGTCGCGTCGCGATATTGTTTGATCACTTCATTTAGATTCGGGCCATAGAAAAAGTAATAATCAATCGTCTTTCCGACTTCCGAGCGAAAGCCGGTGGTGTCGGAGGGTGAGCGTACGTAAACTTTAGCGCCTTCGCTGGCGCCCTCCATTGTGAGCGTGTAGTCCGTGTTCGGTTGTAGGTTGAGAATGCCGCTTCCGGCGTAAGGGACAAGATATCCATCCAGTCCTACAACAGATTCTCCATTCACGCGCAGGCCCAGGTGCTCACGGCCGGTACCACCTGTAACCATGAATCCGTAGACGCCTGACTCCACGCTGCGAAACTTCCCGCTCTTCGTGACGGAGTCGATTTGTACGACTTCATCGGTAGGATTGAAATCGGTCAGTGCCGCACTGTTCCACAGGAGGCCATAGCCTTTGCTGGACAGGACAAACGGCATGGCAATATTAGCGTCCACCTGTTGCAGACGAAGTGGAATTCCGCGCCAGTTGAAAAATCCTTCTTGATGCTGTCCTAAGCCATAGAAGGCTTCGTCCGGAGGCGAAAGAAATTTCTGTTCGGGCCGCCATATGGTTTCGCCTCCGACAACAGCGGGGGCGAGGGTCTTCCCACTCGAATCCGGTTCCTGCAAAATGACGCTGTCGTTGCGATCGAGGAATGTGATTCGTCCGTTTGCAAGTTCTACAGCCACTCTGAGTTTTGCGGTGGAAACACTAACGATGCCATTGCCCTCGACTATTTTGAAAGGAACTGGATTCGAGCGATCTTTATCGACGATGATGGGGACCGTTGGAGGCGCAATCGGTTCTTGCAGGCTGTAGAGAATATGAACCACGCTTTCCGAGCAGACGCGAACTTCGAGAATGCCAGGATGAAGCGTGAATAGCACTCCGTCTTCTTTTTTCGAAAACGAGTTTCGCGGAGAATCCTGTCCGATGCCGACGGTGCTGATGCACCACAGCGCGGCGATAGCGAGCCAAGATCGGGCTAGTCGGTTTAAGCGCATAGGGCGAAACTCTTTTGACGTCGGCGTAGCGTCTGCCTTTCAAAACAATATCGCTTCAGTTCGAACGATCGGCCCCGATCCAAGCGATCCAATCCTGATCGTCAGGAGGACTGACTGTTGACTCGTCAGTGGATAATGAACTCGTTCCGCTCCATTGCCCCGAGCGGGGATTAAACCAACGGACGAGATTGGGACTCATCAATTCGTCGACTTTCAGATGAACGGTTTGGCCGACAGGAAAATAGAGCAGGGCCCAATCTCTCTTTTGGGACCTCGCAGCGGCCACAAACGTGGCAGCATCTCGATCGCCCGGCTGGTCGACAATCAGAGCGGGATCCGGCAGCAAGGTCCACCAAGACAAAGAGGTGAACAGCTCGTCAAGATATTTCATATTCGTGCTGCCGGGAAGGTGGATCGCATCGAACCAGGGTTGTGCCACTCCGGTGTCGGGATGATTCATGGGCACTGCGGGGCGAGTCTCCCAGCTCCAGATACCGTGAGCTCCATAAGTGACGCCCGCTGGCGGCGAGCAAAGAAGGCTCCAGTATGCGGCGCGGCGCACGGCGTGAGCGTCGAATCGCAGATGACTGTTGAAGTTCATATGGTTCTCGTAATTCGGCTCCAGATTGATGATCGGATGCACGGGATTCGCGGTCCATTCCGTGGATGGTGGACCCTGCCACAGCCATCGAAGCTGCTGGGAAGCGTCGCTATGTCCGCTTTGATAGCCGATTAAGCCAAACCACGGTTCGTTGGCGAAGGTAGCGCCAACCCACATTTGCCCTGCGGGATGAATGGTCACAACGCGCGAAGGGTTGTCGCCAAACACCGCCTCGCCAATGCGCTTCCATCGTTCTGCTTCTTCATTCTGGTAATCTCCGTCTCCCGCCAATATCCATATGACCTGATAGGCGCCGTAGCGCGCCGCCATATAGCGCGCGATTCGCACGATCTGGTCCTCGGGCAGCGAGTTTCCAGGATTCAAGAACTTAGCAAAGGGGCTCCAGGGGGCGGTCCAAATCATTACGGGAGCGGCCACCAGGCCGTGATCGTTGATGGCGCGGAACTGCGCATCCATCCATTGAAAGAATACGGGATCGATGGAGACGGGACCGACGCCCTCGTAGGCCAGCCGTCCATCCGCATTGGCAGCGGAGGCGACCCATTGCGTCATGACAAATTGGACAACCGTAAATTTCTTCGCTTGCCGGTCGTTCAGATAAGTTTGCCAACTGGCGGGATCGGCCTTGAGCGGCCCGTTCCAGACGGTGTCCGAGAGCCAGAAGAACGGCGTCCCGTCCGCACTCTCCAGATGACGATGATTTGCCGAAACGCGAATGCTGCCATGTTGAAAGAGTGCATTCTTACCAGTGTAGGGAATGCACCGGAACGCGCCGGTTTGACTGTCCAGCCCCGCATCTTTGCCTGGTGATGTATGGGTCTGGTAAGACCATTCCCCAATCTTCTCAGGTGAAAATCGCACACGCCACACGTTGGCGCCATCCCAGAAGGCGGCTTGTGACAGATGCTTGCCATCGGGCGCCGTGAATTCAACCGTAACGTCTTGGAAAGGGTTTTGATACATCACGGTGCTGGTGAATTGAGCCTCAAAAACGTTCCATTGGGGTATATCGGGTGTGGGACTTGACGATGCGAAGAGAGCCTCGCTGGCAAATGGGAGCGCTAGACAAAGCAAGAGCACGCGGAACGACAACAGCTCAAAGGTCAATAAGGCCTTTGAAAATCGAGTTGACAATAGCCTGCCTCCGCCTAACAATGCTGGAAGCGTTACGGTTCCGCTTTCCCTCGTTCAGCATAGGCCGCGATGCCGCGAACGCTCTGTAAGAAAGAGTTGCAGCTTTCTGACAAAAGAACCACGGAGAAAAAGCGTTTCAAAAATCGCCTATGCCCACCACGTTGCTGGGACAACAAGGAGCAAACGCGGCCAATACGCGTGTGGTTCGTGGCGTGCAGGCGCAGCCGCAGCGGGATTACCTGGTACTGGATGCCCAAGTTAACGCCGATGGAGTACACGTCTGGCCCTTCAATCCTGGTTTCCCCGTTGACGTGGTTCACCATCTTTTAAGCGGACTACAACCCTTCCGCATGAATCGCCATGACTATCTTGAGGTGGTTTATCTGAATGCGGGGGAGCTTGTGTGGCAAGTCCAGGATCATCTTGTTACCGAACACAAGGGCGATCTCTTCATCATGGGGAGCTCGAAATATCATCGAGTGACAGAACATTCCAGTTCCCAAGCGAGGGTAGAGTCGCTGTTTTTGCATCCCGATCTGATTCGGTCGTCGCCAGTCTCGCGAGAGGAATCCGAGTACCTGGCGCCGTTTCGATCCTACGATCCGCATTTTCCACACATCATTCCTGCGAGCAGCGGGGTGCCTGCCGAGGTCCGCAGCCTGATTGCGCGAATCCAGAAAGAACTTCCAGCGACCTCGGATCGAGCAAGGTTGTGCGCCAAAACCTACGTCAAGATGATTCTGGTACTTCTCCTGAATCACTATTCGTCGCATCGCATGATGCCCGTGAAGTTCGACCGCCGCCAGCGCGCTCTGGAGCGGTTTAAACCGCTTTTCAAGTTTCTGGACGGGTGCTATTCCGATCCAGTTACTCCAGCTGATGCGGCCAAGACGGTGAACATGAGTCCCTCACATTTCCGGCGCGCCTTCAAGCAGGTCACGGGTCAGTCTTTTGTCCTTTACCTCAATCACTTTCGCATCGCCAAAGCGCAAGAATTGTTGAGTTCGACCAACAAATCCATCGCCGAAGTCGGCATGGAAGTGGGGTTCTGCGACCAGAGTTATTTCGGACTGATCTTTCGCCGCTGCACTCAGTTGACTCCTTTGCAGTACAAGAACCGCTCACAACAAAAGTTCGACAAAGAGTCTGTGACCGCTCCCCGAAACCTGAACTCTGACGCGATTCTGGTTCCCGGTCGCGCCACCTAGGTGCCGCTGGGTTCACTTCTTACATCTCCCGCGTCGATCCATTCGAACCGAAATTGCCGCCGATTCTTTTCTTAGAATGGTAGCCACGTTTGTTATAGAAAGCGGTCGTCCAATCCACTAGGTTTCTGAGGGATAGCGGCAATCTCCGCAATCGCAAATTGCGTTCCAGGCTGTGTACGACACGGGATAGAGACATCCGGTGCAGGATGTTGAAGTAACACCAGGGTAGCGCAATGCGCAAACTGAAATTCGCGTTATTCGGAACTGGCTTCTGGGCTCGATACCAGCTGGCGGGATGGAGAGAGGTGCGCGGTGCGGAGTGTGTCGCTCTCTACAACCGAACCATTTCGAAAGCGGATGCGTTAGCCGCCGAGTTTGGGATTCCGTCGACGTACGACGATGCGGAGGAATTGCTGCGGAAAGAAGTCTTAGACTTCATCGACATTGCCACTGACGTGAATCATCACCAAACCTTTGTGAACATGGCAGCTGCCCGCAGGTTGCCGGTGATTTGCCAGAAACCGATGGCGCCGACCTTGGCAATTGCCAAACAAATGGTAGAAACCTGCCGGAACGCCGGCGTTCGTTTCCTGGTGAACGAAAACTGGCGGTGGCAGACTCCTTTGCGCGCGCTCAAGCAGATTCTTCAAAGCGGAGAAATTGGCGCCCCGTTTCGCGCCCGGCTCGACATGATCTCCGGCTTCCCAGTCTTTCGCAATCAGCCATTTTTGCGCGATCTTGAAAAATTCATCCTGATGGACTTGGGCAGCCACATTTTGGATGTTGCGCGCTTCTTGTTTGGCGAAGCCGATAGTCTCTATTGCTATACGCAAAAGATTCACCCCGGGATTGCGGGGGAGGATGTAGCGACGGTGATGCTTCGAATGGGCGGATCGACCACCGTGGTCGTTGAGATGGCCTACGCGGAAAACCCACTCGAGCGTGAGTGTTTTCCGCAAACTTTGGTTTTTGTAGAAGGGGAAAAAGGCTCCCTTGAACTGGGCCAAAACTACTGCATAAAAACGACTACCGCCCAGGGCACGACGGCGAACCATTATCCTCCTCCGAGTTATGCCTGGGCAAATCCCGCTTATCAGGTGGTTCACTCCAGCATCGTTGCCTGCCAAGCGAATCTGCTGCAGGGCTTACACGGGATTCCGGCCGAGACCGACGGAGAAGACAATCTGAAGACGGCCAGGTTGATCTTCGCTTCGTACGACTCTGCCGCCAGTGGACACTCGGTCAGGTTTTGAAATCCATGACGTGCGCGCAACTTCGTCTTCACTGCGCCGGCGGTAGGCGTGCCGATACTGACACCGTGCTCGGTTGTCGGCGATGGAGGCGCGGGTGACGCTGGCGCGGAACGTCCTTTATTACGGGTCGCCGGCCGCTGTGCCCGAACCGATGATGCTTCGGGCCGGGGCACTCTCATTGAATTTTGTCTCTGGGGAGCTTCGCCACATTCGGCTGGGGAACCGGGAGATATTGCGTCGCGTCTACGTAGCAGTTCGAGATCGCAACTGGCGAACTCTGCCTTCTTCATTGCTCGACATCAAGAAGACGATCGACCGCCAATCGTTCGAATTGCGTTTTGAAGTCGAGAACAAGAAAGATGAAATCGATTTTTGCTGGCAAGGTTGCGTAGTGGGAGAAACGAACGGCAGCATCTCGTTCACCATGGAGGGTTACGCGAGATCAACTTTCTGGAAAAACCGCATTGGTTTCTGTGTGCTGCATCCATCCGTGGAATGGGCGGGCTCCCCCTGTTGCGTCGAGACGGTGGACGGAAAGTTTAACGAAGGACAATTTCCGATATTGGTTGCACCGCAAACTGTTTTCCTGCAGATGCGGGGTATATCTTACGAAATTTTCCCCAACATTCGGGTCAACTTGGGGTTAGAAGGCGATACCTATGAGACGGAAGACCAACGTAACTGGTGCGACGCGTCTTACAAGACCTACTGTCCACCGTTGCACCTGCCGTTCCCGTCAGAAATGAAGATGGGCAGCACGGTCTCGCAGTCTGTCGCGTTGCATATCGAAGGTGACACCTCGAATGTCGTTCTGGACAATCTCGATGAGCCTGTTGTCGTCGCGTTGAGCAAGAACGCTCTGGCACTGCCAAGAATTGGACTGCAGGCTTCGAGCGGAGAGAATTCACTGAGCAAACGCGCCGTGAATCGCCTACGAATGCTTCACCTTTCCCATCTGCGCGTCGACCTGAAGATGAGCGAAGACTTCGAGGATCGTCTACGCCTCGCGTCCGCGGAAGCTGAAGCAATAGGCGTGGCTTTGGAAGTCGCAGTTTTCTTAACCGATGCGGCACGGACGGAAATCAAGGAATTGCGTGCCGCCTTGGATCGAATTCGGCCGCAAGTCTACGCGTGGCTGGTATTTCACCTTGCCGAAAAGTCAACCTCGCAAAAATGGTTGGATCTGGCGCGTGCCGGTCTTTCTGATTACAATCCCGCGGCGCACTTCGGAGTTGGGACGGACTGCAATTTTGCCGAACTCAACCGCTCTCGCCCAGTGGACTTCGAGATCGACCTTTTGAGTTATGCGCTGAGTCCTCAAGTGCATCTTTCCGACGACTCGAACCTAGTGGAAAATCTGCAAGCGCAGGATGCCATGGTGCAAAGCGCGCGCAGTTTTTCGGGTGTTACGCGCTTGGCAGTCACGCCGATTAGCTTGCGACCGCGTTCCAATCCGGATGCCACGAGCATGGAGAGTCCTCTGGCGGAAACCGAACTACCGCTTCACGTCGACGCGCGACAGATGTCCCTTCTCGCGGCGGTCTGGACTTTGGGCTGCCTGAAATACCTTTCCGAGTCCGGTATTTACAGCACGACTTTTTACGAGACGGTGGGTTGGGGCGGGGTGATGGAGTCGGAAGAAGGTTCGTCACTACCAACGAAGTTTCCATCTCTAAAGGGCTCGGTATTTCCTCTCTTTCAAGTGTTTGCCAACGTCGGAGAGTTTCAAGGCGGCGAAGTGGTGCCCAGTTCCACATCCGACCCGCTCCGTGTGCAGGGGTTGGGGTTGAGCAAAAAGGGAAAACTCCGGATTATCGCGGCCAACCTGACTCCACAAAAACAGAAATTTATTTTATCCGGCGTGTCTAGCGGGCCGTTTGAAGCGAAAACGCTCGATGAAAGCAACGCGGAGTTCGCCATGGTCTCGCCCGAGGAATTCCGTTCCGCCGGTGGAGTCGCGATTGACATTGACGAGAAGGGCGCAGAGCTCGAACTTCTGCCTTGGGCGATGATGAGGCTCGATCGCGTATGAGTCAATGCGTATGAAGCTTGGGATTGGTACATATACCTATATGTGGTCGATAGGGTTCGAAGGTGCGGAACCAGCAGTTCGCATGAATGCGATCGCGATGTTGAAACGCGCTCAAGAGCTGGGGGTCCGCGTCGTGCAGTTTGGACCAAACCTTCCATTGGACGCGCTCGGTGAAACCGAATTGAAGAACATCATCCACCACGCGGAGCGGACCCAGATCGAAATAGAAATTGGTACGCGCGGTCTGGAGACACAACATCTTTGTCAGCAGCTTGAACTGGCCGAGCGTCTTGGTTGCCGGCTGGTCCGAACGGTTCCCGAACTTGCGGACGGATCGCTCCCGTCGCGCGCGGAACTCTCCGAACACCTGCAGCGGATCATTCCGCACCTGGAGAGAAGCAGGATTCGATTGGCGTTGGAAAACGGCAATATTCCCGCCCAAGATCTTGCGGATGCGCTCGATTTTCTTCACTGCTCTTGGCTTGGCATCACCCTGGATACGGTCAATTCCCTGGCGATTCCCGAGGGCACACGGCAGGTTGTGAAGACCCTAGCCAAGCATACGATGTGCTTTCACGTGAAAGATTTTGTCGTGCGCCGCGCCTGGCACCGCATGGGTTTTATCGTTGAGGGGAGACCGGCGGGGCAAGGCCAAATGGATTTGCCCTGGATCCTGCAGGAGTTGCGTTCCGCCAAAGTAGAAGCAAACGCCATCCTGGAGCTATGGCCTCCGGAGCAAGCGAGCATCGAGGCCACGATCGCCATGGAACAGTTGTGGACGGAGGAAAGTGTCCGATATCTACGGCAATACATTCTGAATTAATTCTTACTTATAGAGAGGATCGGTCCATGCAGCGAACTGTGGTTATCGTTGGAGCCGGCGGCAAAATGGGAGCACGGGCAGTGGAAAAAATCGGGAAAGAATCCCGATTTCACGTGCTTCTCTGCGAAAGCGATGCGGTACGAGCAAAGCAACTCGAGCGGGAGGGATTCAAGGTTGTTCCAGTGGAAGAGGCCCTGCCTGAGGCGGACTTCGTAGTGATGGCCGTACCCGACGCGCTCATCGGGCGTATCGCGCACGAACTCGCTCCGCGTATGAAGTCCGACGGAGCTCTGATTATGTTGGACGCTGCCGCCGCCTACGTGAACGAATTGCCAGAGCCGGGAACTCTGACCTTTATGATTACGCATCCCTGCCATCCAGCTTTTTTTACGGAACAGGCGACCGCCGACCAGCGCCGCGATTATTTTGGCGGGGTCGCTGTACAAGACATATTAGTATCGCTGATCCATGGTTCAGAATTCCGCTTTCAAGAAGGGACGGAACTGTGCAAAGCGATGTTTGCGCCAGTCCGCAAGGCCCATCGGGTTACTCCTGAACAATTCGCACTGCTCGAACCGGCGATGTCCGAAATTGTCGTCGCGACCGCTGCCTGTTTGATGAAAGCCTCGATGGATGCGGCGGTGGAAAAAGGCGTGCCCCACGAAGCAGCTATGGCTTTCGTTGCTGGACATGCTCGAATCGCGATGGCCATCGCTTTCGGAGCCGAAAAATCACCTTTCTCAGACGCGGCCAAGATTGCGATTGAGTGGGGTATGAAAAAAGTTGTTCGACCTGACTGGAAGAAAGTCTTCGAACCACAAACCTTACGGGAAGCCATTGAAGTAATGCTGGCCGTTAACTCGGTCGAGTCGCAAAACTAAACAGTGAAACTTACTCTACTAATCTCTTCTCTGGTTTTCGTCACCGTCGTGTACGCGCAGTCCGGAAGCGATCTGGCGTCTCAAGTCGACCCATTTATTGGAACCTCTACGAGTTGGATTCGCGACAACGCGAACACGCTCCCAGGAGCGACGCGACCCTTCGGAATGTTGTATTGGAGCCCAGATCGCACCGATGGTACGTTCTACCGCTACGAGGGCACCAGAACTCGCGGCTTCAGCTTGACGCACCTGAGCGGCCCAGGCTGCAGCGTCTATGGCGATGTACCGATTCTTCCTCTTCTCGGCAGATTGCAACAACCGCCGGCGCAACATCCATCCCCTTACGAGGCGTTTTACAAACCAGAAGACCAAATTGCCCAACCCGGATATTACTCGGTCAAGCTGCAATCCGGCATTCAAGTTCAACTCGCCGCGTCGATCCACTCTGGGATCGCGACGTTTGACTTCCCGCAGTCCAGCGAACCGCGAACCATCCTCCTCGATCTAAGCCGCAACCTCACTCGGGTGAACGATGCCGAAATCCACATTGACAAGAGGGCGGCGACGGGTTGGGTCGAGAGTGATGAGTTTTGTGGCAATGAAAACCATTACAAAGTTTTCTTCGCGCTCGAAGTTAACCAGGACGCGGAATCGAGCGGAACGTCCAGCGACTTAAGAATCGCTCCGGGAAGCCGGTCGGAGCGTGGACCACGCGCGGGCGGATACTTGACCTTTGCGCCGACGCTGCGCACGCTCCGTTTGAAAGTAGGAGTCTCCTACGTAAGCATTGCGAGCGCTGCGTTAAACCTGAAACAAGAGATCGCCGTTTGGGATTTTGCGAAAACCCGAAGCGATGCCCGCGCGGCATGGAATGAGGTGCTCGGCCATGTTCGTGTGGATGGCGGTACCGACCGGCAACGAAAGATCTTTTATACCGCCTTATATCATTCTTTTCTTCATCCGTCCGCATTCAGCGATGTCAATGGTGACTATATTGGCTTCGATAGGCAACTCCATCACAAGCAGGGTCGAGTGCAGTATGCCAATTTCTCGGGGTGGGATATTTACCGCTGTCAGGTGCAGTTGATCGCAATGCTGTTTCCGGAGATTGCGAGTGACATGGCAGAGTCGTTGGTACTCGACGCCCAGCAGGGCGGTGGCCTTCCGATTTGGCCGGTCGCGAATGACGAGAGTGGCGTCATGGTTGGGGATCCTTCTGCTCTGATTCTCGCGAGTGTTTACGCATTCGGAGCCCGTGATTTCGACACTCGCGGCGCTATGGCCGCAATGCTGAAAGGCGCGGACGATCCGCAGGCCCACTCTCGCTTGTATCCAGAGCGCCCGGGTTTGAAGGATTATCTGAGTCGAGGTTACATACCGCAGCGAAGCGATACAGCGGAGGGTGCGGGAGCCGCTGCAGTAACTCTCGAAGATAGCAGCGCGGATTTCGCAATTGCCCAGTTCGCACAAATTCTGGGTGAGTCGGATATATCTCAAAAGTTCCTGATGCGCTCCGCGAATTGGCGCAATCTGTTCGATCCAGAAACAAAGTTCATACGAGCTCGCGATCAAGAGGGCAGGTTTCTGGCGGATTTTTCTGCTGCCAAGACGGAAGGCTTCGTGGAAGGGAATGCCGCCCAATATACCTGGATGGTGCCATATGATTTGCAGGGGGTCATTCAGGCGGTTGGCGGTCCTGAGGGAGCGAAGGCGCGGCTAGACGACTACTTTAGCGAGTATGGAAGGTGGACGGGCAGCGGGTACACTCCACATTTTTTCATCAGCAACGAACCGAGTTTCGGCAATCCGTGGATCTATAACTGGACAGGACACCCTTGGCGCACGCAGGAAGTCGTGAGCAAGGCCCTGAAAGATTTATTTACGGATTCTCCCGGAGGCCTACCAGGCAATGATGATCTGGGTGCGACGTCATCCTGGGCGGTATTCGCCTACCTTGGCTTATATCCGGAGATCCCGGGCGTTGGCGGTTTGACGATCAACACACCGGCATTCTCGGACGTTACTCTAAGACTTGGCCGACATGACCTGCATATCCATGCCGCAGGCGCTCCCGACAAAGCCTATGTTCAGGGAGTTGCAGTTGACGGGAATCCGGTACGAAGTCTATGGATCGCCTGGGAGACGTTGAAGAGCGCATCTGACCTCAATTTTATTCTCAGTAGTCACCCCGGCTCGGACCTTCCGAGCGCTCCGCCGTCTTTTGCGCCGAAGCCCTATTGAGTTCTAAACTCGCTCGCGTTATTGGGTAAGCGAGAAGGTGCCGTGCAACTCAATCTGGGTAGAAGAGCTTCCCACAAGAATTGTGTAAGCGCCCGGTTCGGCATTCCATTCGTGTTTTTTTACGTCGTAAAAGGAAAATGCCCGCCGATCGAGATTGAGCGTCACCCGTTTGGTCTCCCCGGGATCCAACCAGACTTTCGAAAATCCCTTCAGCTCTTTTACGGGGCGGGGAACACTGGCGTGCGGGTCGCCGACATACAACTCGGCCACGTCCGCTCCAGCCATCGGGCCAGTGTTCTTCACGTCAAACGACACTGTCGCAGGAGAACTCAGGTCGTTTGCCGACTTTACTTCGAGATTGCTGTAGGCAAAAGTCGTGTATGACAATCCGAAGCCAAAAGGAAAGAGTGGCTTCGTATCAGACTGGTCAAAGTGACGGTAGCCGAGAAACACGCCTTCCTTGTATTCGACCCGCCGCTCGCCCTTTTCTGGATAGTAGGAGTGAAAGGTCGCACTGTCCTCCCACTGGCGCTCTAACGAAACGGGCAACTTGCCGGACGGACTAAAGTCGCCAAACAGCAATTGGGCGAGCGCCAATCCCCCCTCCTCGCCGGAGTACCAGCTGTGCAAAACGGCGGGCACTCTGTCGATCCAGTCCGACATACCAACGTTGCCGCCGGCAGTGAGTATCACGATTACGTTCTTGTTCACCTCGGTGATCTCCCGCAGCAAATCTTCTTGATCGCCAGGAAGGCGGAAGCTGCGATCGGAAGCCTCGCCCTCAAGCCAAGGCGTGAATCCGACACAAAGAATCACTACATCTGCCTTCGCCGCGGCTTCTTTGGCCGTAATGCCGGCAGGCTTGCCCGCAGAACCGGCCAGCGGAGGGGGCTCTGCCGGAATCACGCCGAAGCGAATGGCCGCCGTACGCTCATTCTTGAAATATTCCAGGCGGAGCTTAAGCGGTTCCCCTACCCGCAATTGAGCTGTGTAAATCTTGAGATTCTTGCTGTGAGTGCCGGTATCGTCTAGAACCATTTCGTCGTTTACATAGAGTCGCGCTCCATCATTGGGCGAAACGTAGAACTTGTACGGCGCGTTGACTTCGGGAACAAAATATCCGGTCCAACGGACCGAGAAGGGATCCTCACCTCCCGAGCGCGAATAACTACCCTCGCCCCAGTCGAAGTCGACTTTCGTGTCTGTGCGTACGAGGGCCGGAGTGCCCTTCAGTGCGACGTTGTTAAAATATTCAGCCTTCAATCCGGGCGGCCCGCTGGGCGATACCACGAAGGTAGTTCGGTTCAGGACGTCTTCGAGCGTCGGCTCGTCTGCATCGCTCAAAACGCGGACACCTTCGCCGAGATAATCGCTGATCGCTTCCATAAAACTGAGCGAGTGGAAAGGCCCGACCTGCGAACTGCCGCCTCCGCCGATTTCGGATGGATAAGCGCCGGGACCAATAACCGCGATCGTTTTGATTTTCTTCTTATCAAGAGGAAGAATGTGATGGTCGTTCTTAAGTAAGACCATGCTGCCGCGTGCTTCCTCCAACGCGACCTGTCGGCTGTTTTGGCGGTAAAGAGGAATGCTTGTATCCATCTGGGGGCGATCCAGGAACCCAAACTGAATTGTTTTGCGAAGAATTCTGCGAACCTTGTCATCGATCGTCGCTTCGGAAACCGTGCCATCTCTCAACGCCGGAAGCAAGTTGCGGGCGGTCATAAAAACCGCGTTCGGCATTTCGAGATCGAGGCCCCCGTTTGCGGCCGCAACTCCATTGTGGGTTGCCGCCCAGTCGGACATGATGATTCCGTCAAATCCCCACTCCTGCTTTACGATTTCATTATTAAGATGACGGTTTTCCGTCATGTGAGTACCGTTCACCAGGTTGTATCCGTCCATGATCGCGCCCGCTTTCGCTTCTCGGACTGCGGCTTCGAACGCGGGCAAGTAAATTTCCCGCAACGTTCTCTCGTCCATATCCGAGCTGACTTTTTGGCGGTCGTATTCTTGATTGTTGCCCGCGAAGTGTTTAATCGTCGCAATCACGCCGCGATCTTGAATCCCCTCAACCAAGGGAACGATCACGCGGGATGCGAGATACGGATCCTCTCCCAGGTACTCGAAGTTTCGCCCCGCCATCGGAGCGCGGTAGATGTTCAGTCCGGGACCAAGAATGATCTGGACGCCCCGCGCGCGAGCATCATCGCCCATGCTCTCTCCCACGCGCCGCGCCAAGTCGGTGTCCCATGAGGCGGCGAGAGCAATTCCAGCCGTATAGGCCGTGGTCGGCCCAAAGACGTGAACGCCGACGGGTCCATCCGACATGCGCAGAGCTGGTATACCCAGGCGAGGTAAAGGTGAGGTATACATTCCGTCGCTGCCCCCGAGCAGGGCGATCTTCTCCTCGATCGTCATCGAGTTGAGAAGTGAGTTGACGCGCTTTTCAACATCGTCCGCAGGTAGCGCACTGTTCTGAGCGAGTGCGATCGAGGTCAGGCAGAAGAGAGTTACCAGGCAGAAGTGAGTTACTGCGATTGCTGTGTCCCGATCGTATTTTCTTGGAGGAGACATTTTTACGAGCCCCCGCTTGAATGAATCTGGTACTCACACAGCCCTTTCGACCGCTGCTGAGCTAATCTGTTGCGCAATCAGGTCGGCAAGAGTCGTTGTGTTCTGTTCTCAAACGCTAAGCGAATTTCACAAGGTAGATCCCCAGTCTCTTCGCCGCAAAAGCATTCTGCGTGTGGGATTTTGCGTTTTGAACCGCATCGAGAATTTCGGCTGGGCCGCGAACTGGATAATCGAAATCTTTGTAAGCAAATAGCACTTCTGTCTGGTCCGGCCCGCGCCAAACGATGCCCTGATCGTCTGCCAATACCCACATCTCCTCCATATGATCTTCCACCCGTGCGAACGCAAGATTGAGTGGGACCATGGCCGCCGGATTCCACCAACGCTCCACGGAGCCGGGCCCAGGAAAAAGGTTGGGCTCGATACCCACCTGGTAGGTAAGACGCACCGCCAGCGCGCGAAAATACGCCATCACGATGTCATCACCAAATCTAGCGAAGCCCTCCTGGTCAAACCCGGAATCGAGGTTGCTATAGATATATTCGTTCCCGCGAACATAAGCGTAATCGGGCGTCGACCAGGACGTGCCCAAAGCTCCCTCGGATTCCACATAATAAAAAAAGCCATACTCGTTTTGCAGGCGGCTCTGCAAGTGCAGCGCCGTGTCGTGCATCGACAAGATCTGATCTTGCCCTTGAATGTCGGAAGGGAAGTGAAATTCACGGCGCAAGGTCGGATTGCTTTCCTGGGAATAATCACGGTGCAGAAAGTTTATGGTGTCGGTTGCGAGATTGAAATGGCTGTCATGGAAGATGCCGTTCAGTCCGCAATCCTTAGCCTTCCTGTAGGCGGCCATTAAATATTCCTGATAGCGTGGACTGCGTTGGTTGACCGCCATGAGGACGTGCCCATAGTTGTTGCGATTGAACTGCCCGTTCACGTCGCGGCAAAACAAATCAGGAATATCCTTCAGCAAGGGCGTGATCGACGAAAAATGGGTCGCGTGCCAGGTGAATGTCTCCATGTTCAGTGCGGCCGCATGTTGGTTAACGGCCTTCAGGCCATCCCAGCCTCCATAGCAGTCGGCAATCTCCAGTTCCAGCGGACAGCAAAGATTTCCAAAAACTCCAAATCGATCCCGGTCTTTCTCAAAACGCGGATTGATGTCCGAATCAGGACTTCTCCAAATCGGCATGATAAAGGCGCGATTGATACCCCATTTTTTCAACTGATCCAGAACAGGCTTGAATTTCTCCATACGCGCCAGGCCTTTCGCTTCCATGTGCGAAACGGGCCGCGCTTTGTCATACTTCAACGCGTAATACTGCCGGTGTTGCGCCTGCAGAAAATCGCGCACCCGCAGATAATGGTTAGCGAGTGTGGTATCGCTGGCGTCCTTTCGCGGACCTACCAAGATCTTGCGGGCCGGAGTTGTGTGTTGCTCCGTCAGATCGAAGCAGTACTGGTTGAAATGCAGCAGAAAGGTCTGCCCCGCCTGCCGTTGGAAGAGCGAACGTACGTGCGAAGGATGTTCATGAACCGTGAGCAACACGTGACTTGTGTCGTACTGGAAGGTGAAACCCTGCATTTGCGTGTAGAGCGGCTTGTGTTGAAAAACGTGGGGATTCGCAATGCCTGGAAGATCCCAGCCAGAGTAGTAATTGGTTTCAGTACTGAAACGCGCGTGGGGTTCGCCGCCTCCTCGCATGATGAATCCGTTACCGACAATATTCCCGCCGAGTTCCCAAGTGGCCTTGTCCTCGATTTGATAGATGGGGTATTTCGGCCCAACGTAGCGAAAGGCGTAGGAAAATCCTTTGTAGGGAAGATCGTCGTAGATTTCGTTGACTTCGCGGAGAATCCAGTCGAGCCGGGACGTCTCCGGCGAGATCGGTTCCTTCGACCACGACCGTGTGTTGGTCAGTGGATGCATGGCATGTTCGGTCCACTCCATGCGGTGGGTTAGCCGGAAGTGAGGCCGATTCGAAATGACGATCGCGCCCGATTCAGCGCCGTCGTTTTCGATTCTTACTTCAAGGAATTCGAGACCGCAAACTTCCATGCCGTAGGGCGTCGAAACTTCTGGCCAGATGTATTCAGACGTATTTCTGAGTGGCTTGCCATGAACTGAAACCGCTCGAATTCCTTTCAGCCACTTACCGTCGAGCAGAAACTCCACTTCGATGCCATTCTTTCCCGCAACTTCGATGCGGCTATAAGTGCGTTGGAAGCGGAACCCCGAAATCGAACCTTCTTTGGGTGCCGTCTGCTCCGAAGCAGCAAGAGCCGGGGGCAGAGCGGCAATCGTAGCCGCCGTAGCGCTTCCTTTCAGAAACCCACGCCGTGATAGGGTCACGAGCACCTTCCCACACGCGACGACCATACGCGCCCGACCTTCTGGAATCTGGCGGATCTTCGCGTCTTCTCAATTTACTAACTCTGTAAAACTCTCATCGTACGAGCATTTCCAGCCGCTGTTCTGTAAGAAATGTGAAGAGTTTTATAAGATCAGCACCATAATGGCAAGCCGGGAAAGATTCGAGGAGACCATGCCCCACCGGTGTTTTCCTCAGAGATTTTCTCGAAATCTTTACAGACTGCTCCCCGACGTCAAACGATATGATCGAATCACATAGGGGGCATTCCACAGGTTTGCAAGTGCGGCGGGGTTGGCGGCTTTGTTGAGGTCCATTTCAGGTTCGGCATTTTCGAGTATCTCGGAGGAACGGCAGCATGATATCGCGGCGTAAATTTGTAGCTGCGTTGTCCGCACTGCCCGTATCCGGCCTTTTGAGTTCGCGGGGGTCGAGTTTGAGCGCGACCGCTTCGAATCCCGCGAACGCCTCGGCTACGCCGGCCATTCCGGAAGACCTCACGAAATACGTCAAGATCGCGATCGGTACAGGCGGTCACGGGCATACCTACCCCGGTGCTACTGTCCCTTTTGGCATGGTGCAACTCAGCCCCGATACCTATAACGCGGGCTGGGATTGGTGTTCTGGTTACCACTATTCAGACAGTTCCATCATGGGCTTCAGCCACACGCACCTGAGCGGCACAGGAGATTCGGACATGCTGGATTTCCTGCTCATGCCCGGCACCGGCACCGCAAAAACAAGTCCCGGCTTGCGCCAGAATCCCGGAGAAGGCTACCGTTCGCGCTTCAGCCACGAAGAAGAGATCACGGAACCTGGCTACTACTCCGTCATGCTCCGAGATTACAACATACGCGCCGAACTTAGCGCGACAGAGCGCGCGGGCATCCATCGGTACACGTTTCCAAAAAGCGACAGTAGCCATTTCATTCTCGATCTGACGCATGCTTTCGGTGATGCCTCGATTTTGTCCGCAAATCTTAAAATCGTCGGCAACGACACGATTGTGGGCGGTCGTACTGTCAAACGGTGGGCGCCAGGCCGCCAGATTTACTTTGGCATGCAGTTCTCGAAGCCCTTTGCCTCCGTGGAACTCATCTCCAACGAAAAACACTTGGACTCCCTGCGAGAGACTGATGGAACGTCACTGAAGTGTCTAATGCATTTTCAGACCGAGGCTGCCGAAGTCATCTTAGTTAAGACCGGCATTTCCGGTGTGAGTGTGGAAGGCGCGCGAAAGAATCTGGAGGCTGAAATTCCGGGTTGGGATTTTGGCAAGGTTCGTCACGCGGCTCACAACGCTTGGAACCAAAATTTATCCAGAATCAAGATTCAGACCGCCAACGACAGGCACCGGCGAATTTTTTATACCTCGCTCTACCACATGCTGGTCGCTCCCACATTGTTTGACGATGTCGATGGACAGTATCGCGGAATGGATGGCGAGGTCCACCAACTCCAGAAGGGGCAGCATAATTACAGTACTTTTTCACTGTGGGATACTTTCCGCGCCGCCCACCCCATGTATACGCTGTGCCAGAGCGATCGTGTGCCAGACCTGGTCAATTGCCTGATTCGCATGGCACGGCAGAGCCCCAGCGGAGTTCCCATCTGGCCCCTGCAGGCGAAAGAAACTTTCTGCATGACTGGCTACCATGCCAGTTCGGTCTATGCCGAAGCGCACACCAAGAATTTCAAAGGAATCGATTTCAGTCAGGTATATCCGGCTCTGCGGAAGCGAGCGATGGTGGACGACTATCGCGGCCTCGGGTTCTATCGCAAACTGGGCTACATTCCGAGCGATAAAGAAGAAGAAGCAGTCAGCAAAACGATGGAATACGCCTATGACGATTGGGCTGTTGCTCACATCGCTCAAGCGCTCGGAGAACACGACGACTACAACCTTCTCATCGAGCGTGCCAGAAACTACAAGAATCTCTTCGACCCGGTCACTGGTTTTATGCGGCCGCGCTTGGAGAATGGCGACTGGACAGAGCCCTTCGTCCCCGACGAAATGGGACATTCCGAGCGGTGGCGCGACTACACCGAGTCCGATCCGTGGCAGACGACGTTTACAGTCCAGCACGATCCTGCGGGCTTGATCCAACTTCTCGGCGGCCGTCAGTCGTTTGTCGAAAAGTTAGATGGCCTGTTTAGCGCCAGTTCTCAACTTCCTCTCGACGCCCCGTCGGACATTTCTGGCATGGTTGGCCAATACGCGCATGGCAACGAACCCTGCCACCACGTGGCCTATCTTTATTCTTACGCAGGAGCCGCGCACAAGACACAAGACCTCGTGCGGATGCTGCTCGAGATGGAATATGACGACCAGCCGGACGGTCTCGCCGGCAACGAGGACTGCGGACAAATGTCGGCGTGGTACGTGATCAGTTCGCTCGGCTTCTATGCGGTCGATCCCGTGAGTGGCAACTACGTCTTTGGGACGCCCCTTTTTGATCGGGCAGAAATCGATCTCGGAAACGCGAAGAGTCTGATCATCCTAGCCAAGCGGAATGTGCCGAGCGACCACTACGTCCAATCGATCACGTTCAATGGCGAACCGTATCGCAAACTCTGGTTTCGTCATGCCGATATTGCGCAGGGCGCCGTCATCGAGTTCACAATGGGCAGTGTGCCGAACCTCAAGTTCGGTGCGGATGAGGGCGCCGCGCCGCCTTCGTTGTCCACACAGTTAGCGGAACCAAATGCTTCCGCTAAGAAGGAGAGCGCACGCTCATGGTAACGACCATGAAGGACATCGCCCGAGAGTTGGGGGTGTCGATCGTCACCGTTTCCCGGGCCCTCCGCGAGGGTTCTGGAATGAGCGCGAGCACGCGCGGCAGGATTTTGCGCCGCGCCAGAGAACTCAACTACCGGCCGAACCTGGCGGCGCGAGCCCTGGTCACCGGTCGCAGTAAACAGATTGGTCTAATCGTTCCCGACCTCGTGCATTCTCTCTTTGCTACGGTTGCTCTGAGCGCCGCCGCCGAACTGCGCTCGCAGGGGTACAGCCTGATTATTTCTTCGTCCGAAGGAGATCCGCAGCTCGAGATTTTCGAAATCGACCAGATGTTGATGCGCGGGGTCGATGCCCTGATTCTCGCATCGACGCAATCGACCGTCGAACACTTCTACAAGATCGGACATCAACGACTTTGTTTTCTCTTGCTGGATCGGAAAATCCCGGGCTTGGAGGTGGACTTCGTCGGCGTCGACAACGTCATGGCCGGCACGCTTGCCACCCGCCATCTGCTGGAAATCGGCCGCCGAACGATTGCTCATATTCCTGGTCCCGATATAAGCAGCGCATTTGATCGGCAGGCAGGCTATCGGATGGAGTTGGCACGTCGCGATATGAACCTGCCTTCCCGCTATCTTGCCAAAGGTATCGTCGCGGACAATAACGACGCCTTCGGCTACACCGCAATGAAAGGTTTGATGTCGCTCACGCCGAGGCCCGATGGTGTGTTCTGCTACTCCGATCGCATTGCCGTGGGGGCGATGCGAGCCATCTTTGATGCGGGATTACGAGTTCCCGAAGATATCGCGCTGGTAGGATGCGGCAACGTAGCCTATGCTGACTCTCTGCGTGTCCCCCTCACGAGCATCGATCTCGATAGCAAGCAACTGGGAGAGCGTGCGGCGAAAATGGTTCTGGGAATTCTGCGGCGGAGAGGTCGTCCGGCAGCGCGAAGCGTGTTGATGCCACCCCTGCTCGTCGTTCGCGACTCGACACAGCGACAATGCCCGCGCTAAATACCCGTAGAGTCGCAAATCGCGGTCGCCAGAAACCTTCCCCTAGTCCCACGCTGAAGCAAGACCCGATCGCACACGATAGATGAGGGCTAGTCAAAGCCTCGCATCAACTGGTCGCCGGGAAGTAGGCCGGGATGCTAAAGGCCGTCAAGAACTGCCTAACGTGGTAGGAGGGATATTTTGCAAGTATGTGCTGCTCTGCCGCACCGGCGTTGCCGCTCTTGATCGCTTCCGCAAAATCCGCGAGGTAGGTGCGGGTCTGCGGAATCAGTTCTGGACCGGCTGCACTGCCGTGACCGGGATAGATGATGGAGACGCGATCGCGGACGAAATCGTTGAGTTCATCGAGACGCTGCAGCCAACTGTCGAGATGGCGCTCCTGCAGGTAGAGATGGGCGTTGTTGTAGACGAGATCGGCAGAAAACAGAGTCTTCGAGTCGGGAAGATAGAGAGCCGCGATGTGTTTAGCCTCGCACTCGCCGAATTCGACAATTTCTAAGCGAGTACCTTCAAGTTCGAGAAAGGGACCCGGAACAACCTGGGGAATCACCAAGCGCGTGGCCGCTTCTGGCCCGATTTTCTTCTGAAGGAACGAAAGCATCCATGGACCATCGGTCTTTATATCGTTGACGACGTTTTCGGTACTGACGACTTCCGATTGCGGAAAGCTGTCGCAAATAAGATCAAGACTCATGAAGTGATCTGGGTGAGCATGAGAGATCATGATTTTGCGAAGAGTCTTGCCCAAGGCCAACATCATGTCGACGAGCTTGCGGGCGTCACTGCGCAGCATGGGCACATCGAACAGAATCGCTTCGGACGCGCTGGCGACAAGGTATGAGTTCGACCACGCCCCGGCTTCGGATGAGGTGAACGTCTGAACGGAGGGTGCTGTGTTTTTCATGAGGCTCCTGGGTTTCAGCGTTTATCGTTAGGCACTGGACGAGTGGCACCATCTATCTTGAGCTGCCACGCACCTCCGGTGCGGAAGGCGCTCGCGACGTCGAATGTGTTTTCCAGAAAATGGTATTTCACGAAGCGGCCATCGAGAATTTCGAAGCGGATGGAGTATGCGATGTCGATGATGTGATCTGTTGTAAGGGCGTGAAGGCGGAACCAACCAAATGCCGCCGCCCGGTTGCCCTCGGAGATAACCTCGCGTGGGCCATACCCGCTTACCTCTAGATTGCGATGCATGTGGTCGAAAAAGTCATGCACCGCTTTGCGACCGCGATGCAGCCCAAACCAGGGTAGAGCCGTTTGACAGTGCTCCGAAATTGGCGGCAACGTATCGGAGGAATCGCGCACAGGGGTTCCGTTGACAACGTACTCCACGTCGGGGTCAAAGTATCGATCAACGGCGGATGCGTCTTTGCGCATGACGGCATCCAGGTAGTCGCGAACTAAATCGGCATTCGAAAGTGGCGTATTCACAAACTCTCCCGTTCTTTCTGAACAACTCAACGTGTGGTTATTTACCTCCCGCCCTCTAGGAGTTTTCTTCTGCAGGAGGAGTGACGGTGGCCCAGCGCTCAGCGATCTTCTCCCCTTCGAAGCGCCACATCACAAAGCCGTGGAATTGCATTCTTTTTCCGGAATGCTGGTCGGTCCAGCGCCATATGTTGCGGCAGACGACTCTGTCGCCTTCGGCAACCATCTCTTCGATCGTGAGGTGAAGGTCGGGCATGGCTTTGTACATGCTGAGCATCATCTCCTCATCGCCTCGCAGGTCGGTGGGCTTCCCGCCCGGGCCGTCGTGGTCATAAAAATCGGAAGTCATGTTGGTGCGTATGACTTCGGCCTTGCGGCGGTTCACGAAGTCTTCGAAGTGGTCGCGAACACGCTGCTTCATCTGCTCTGGAGTTAGTTTGCTTGCCATAAAATGACTCCTGCGGCTAGGATGCATTTGGGTTCACGTTCTAAGCCGTCCCAGGGTGGAGAGCCCCGTCGTTGGGAAAAACTCGGGTCTGGCCCGGCTGCGAGATCTAAACTAACCCGGACTCGAGAACGCGGGAAGTACGCACAATTTTGTTAGTGGCTCTTTTTGAATGACGGGAAAAAAGGCCACGAAAAATGGAGCCGCGAGAAATGAAAATGCATTTTGGCTGCCCTGTGCAGGCTACCTCGAACGTCTTAGCGGGGAAGTGGAAGGTTTTGATAGTTTGGCATCTTGGCTTGGGATCGAAACGGTTTGCGGAGATTCGAAAGCTCCTTCCCGGCGTGAGCGAGAAGGTGTTGACCTCTCAGTTGAGACAACTGGAGAAAGACGGAGTGATCAGCCGTTTGGACCAGAAGACGATTCCGCCCCGGGTGGACTACAAATTAAGTCCGGCAGGAAATGACCTCATTGGAGTAATGCAGGCGATGTGCGACTGGGGGAGTAAGCATCTGGGAATTGCGCCAACCCTTCCGCCTCTGGCGTCGAGACAGTTCGCAAAGCTGCGGTGATCCATTCCTTTGCGGTCGGAATGTTTAGACTTCCGCACAGGAAAGAAGTTTTGCCGAGAATGGACGCGGCAGAAGTTCAACCGCACGTGGCGGCGACGAGGGAAGATGAGAATGAAGATGAGAATCAGGTGGCAATTGGGCGTCATCCTCGCAGTCTTTTTCTGCGCGCTAGCTATACAAGCCCAGCACGATTCTCATCCTACACAGGGACTAAGTCGGCTGGTGATCATGGCTGGTACGGGTTTACTTCAAGCATGGAGAAGATGCACGCCGACTTGGCAGCGATAGGGCCATCCGGCACGACAGATCTTGATTTTGTAAGGTTGATGCTGCCGCATCATCGGTCCGCTATCGATATGGCGAAAACGCAATTGCTCTATGGTAAAGATCCGCAGATGCGTAGGTTAGTCCAAGAGATCATCACCGACCAACAATCGGAGATTGCGTTGATGGAGCTTTGGCTAAAACAACGCGATCGGCAAAAACATGAGTAGAACCAAGGGCAGGGACAAGAATAACGGACATGCGGTGGTGTTCACAATGTAGGCGAGCGTCTCGGAAGCGGGTCCCGGCATCATACGAAGTGACCCATTTCTCTCGCTTCCACGAAGGTTGGTGTTCGCGAATGACGTCGACGCCAAGCCTCGCGGCGACAGTATAAGCGCGCCGATTTCGAGGTCTAGCCGGCAACGGCGAGAACTCTGTAAGCATGCGGCTCATGGAACTCTCGCCCAGATGCCTGGCTCATTGTTTCGTGGATAGCCGACCTTGCGAGCATGTGGCATTGGCAATGCGCGGTCTCGCGGTGCACCCTCTGCCAACTGCAGTCATCTTTTCTACTTTTCTACGCTTTCGGTAGCTATATTCTTTGCTTTCCTCCTAAATTTAGTCAAAGTAACTGTCTTCCGGTGATTCCAGCTTGCGTGAGGCCGCGTTCGCGAAGAACTCCAGCGGTGAGCGTTATTGATCAGACTGCGAGCACTCAATCCTATAGGCTGGCATCGATCATCGGCAAAAGAGGACGCACATGCTGCAACTAGCCAGGGATCTCAGGGGCTATAAACTGAGCGCCCGCGACGGAGAAATAGGCAAGGCTGAAGAGTTCTACTTCGACGATCGGAGTTGGGCGGTTCGATATCTCATTGCCGATACCGATGGCTGGCTCGGGGGCCGACAGGTTCTGATTTCTCCTTATGCACTCGACGCAGCTCGCAAAGAGGACCAGATTATTCCGGTAGCTTTGACCAAGAAGCAGATCGAAGAGAGTCCATCGTTGGAGACGGACAAACCCGTCTCTCGACAGTATGAGATTCAGTACTACTCTTTTTATGGTTGGCCAGCATACTGGGACGGCCCTTACCTGTGGGGCGATTCTCCGTACCCTCAGAGACAAGGCCGGTGGTCGGCAGTCACTCGTCACAAAGATAGCGATGACCCGCACTTGCGCAGCACGAAGGATGTAACCGGTCGTACGATTCAGGCCCGGGACGGAGAGATCGGTCACGTCTCGGATTTTGTAGTCGATGACGAGGATTGGGTGATTCGCTACTTGATTGTGGATACCCGTAACTGGTGGCCGGGTAAACAGGTCCTGATTTCAACCCAATGGATCGAACGGATCAGCTGGGAAGAATCGAAAGTCTTCATTAACCTCACTCGCGATGCCATCAGAGTATCTCCGGAATACACTGAAACGGCTCTCATAACTCGCGACTACGAAGATGTATTGCATCGTCACTATCTCCGCGAGAGGTATTGGCGTCGTGAGGAACCTGGCCGCAAACGAAAAGAACTTGTTGGGCATCATTGATTCGGTTTCCGAATTCCCAGGCTTTGTGTTCGAGCAATCGCAGCTTCGAAGGAAGCACCCCAGGGGTGTTATTGCCAAGGCAGAGCATTGAGCAACGACTTGGCGCAGATTCCCACTCCGTCGGCGGCGAAGATGTCCAGTACAGGGCTGAACTTCTAAAGTATGGTGGGCCTGACGCCCGGCCGGCATGGATCTGCAGATGAGAAATGAATCACCTTCTTCGAATTATGGCGCCGTCGTTTCGGTACGCGGCAGCGTGGTCGATGTTCGGTTTGACCGGCAATTGCCGCCCATTTTTTCCGTGCTGCGCGCCGGAGCAGACCGGGAAATCGTCGTCGAAGTCATGACCCAGCTTGATGCGCGTCGTATACGGGGAATTGCCTTGACGCCCACCCAAGGTTTGGCCCGAGGAATGAAGGTTGAGGACACCGGCGCTCCCCTGCAAGCGCCGGTCGGCAAAAGAATCATTTCACGGATGTTCGACGTGTTCGGTCACGCCATCGACCGACAGCCGGAGCCCGCGGATGTGCAATGGAGAACCGTCCATCGGGCGCCACCGCCTCTGTCCGAGCGCTCCACAAAATCCGAGATTTTCGAGACTGGCATCAAGGCTATCGATGTACTGGTGCCGTTGGAGCGGGGCGGTAAGGCGGGCTTATTCGGTGGCGCGGGCGTGGGCAAGACCGTGCTGCTTACGGAGATGATCCACAACATGATCGGGCATCAGAAAGGGATGAGCATTTTTTGCGGGATTGGGGAACGTTGCCGCGAGGGCGAAGAGCTTTACAGCGCCATGAAGGCTGCGGGTGTTCTTCAGAACATGGTCATGGTCTATGGCCAGATGAATGAACCGCCGGGCAGCCGGTTTCGAGTGGGAGATGTGGCGCTAACAATGGCCGAGTATTTCCGCGACGACGAGCAGCGAGATGTTCTTTTGCTGATCGACAATATTTTCCGTTTTATTCAGGCGGGCATGGAAGTATCCGGATTGATGGGCCAGATGCCATCGCGCCTTGGCTATCAACCCACGATGAGTACGGAATTATCAGGACTGGAAGAACGGATCGCCAACACCCGCGCGGGCGCTATCACGTCCATTCAGGCGGTTTATGTACCCGCTGACGATTTGACCGACCCTGCGGCGGTGCATGTGTTTTCGCATCTCTCGGCTTCGATCGTGCTCTCGCGTAAACGGGCGAGCGAAGGCCTGTATCCGGCCATCGATTTACTGCAATCGAGCTCGAAAATGGCAACGCCCGGCATCGTCGGCGATCGGCACTACAAACTGGCGCAAGAAATCCGGAAGACCCTCGCGCAGTATGAGGCCCTCAAAGATATTGTCGCCATGCTCGGCCTGGAACAGCTTTCCCCGGAAGACCGTAATGCCGTCGCTCGCGCCCGCAGGCTGGAACGCTTTCTCACGCAGCCGTTCTTCACTACCGAGCAGTTTAGTGGGATCAAGGGGAAGCTCGTCAGTCTCAAAGACTCGCTCGATGGCTGCGAGCGCATTCTGAAAGATGAGTTTAAGGATTACCCGGAGAGCGCGCTCTACATGATTGGAGCGATTGGCGAAGCGAAAAAACCGGAGCCGAAAGCAAAACCGACAAACGAACCGAAGATGGATTCGAAAACCAAGCCGGAGGTCAAAACGGCACCCGAAACTACACCCGAGACGAAGACTGCACCGAATTTAAGACCGACGACAGAGTCACTGAGAATCCATGCATCTTAAGATCCTGCTTCCGTTCGGAATTTTCGCGGACAAGACGGACATCTTGCGCATCGTTGCCGAAACCCGCGACGGTTCGTTCGGAATCCTGCCGCACCGGCTTGACTGCGTTGCGGCGCTTGCGCCGGGGATCTTGACCTACGAAACAAAGAACGACGGAACCGTTTATCTGGCCGTGGATGAAGGCGTTTTGGTCAAGGCCGGCACGGATGTGCTCGTCTCCGTGCGCCACGCCATCGGAGGAACGGATCTTGGCCAGCTTCACGAAGCGGTGAAAAGCGAGTTTCTGACGCTCGACCTAAGCGAGCGCAACGTTCGCGCTGCGATCGTCAAGATGGAAAGCGGCCTTATCGCCCGCTTCGCGGAGTTTCAACATGAGCGCTGAGTTGAAAGGTCAATCCGCGAACGAGGAGACAGAATTCGTGCGGCAGGTGACTGCGAAGGCTGCCCGCAAGCTCAGGGTCCGACGGGAAGGTGAGCATGGAGTCTGGTTTGGCCTCGGCATGTCTGGACTTATCGGCTGGTCTGTCGCTGTACCGACGCTTCTGGGCACCATGCTCGGCCTTTGGTTGGACCGACGCCATCCAGGAGCTCGTTCGTGGACCCTCATGTTGCTGGTCGCTGGTTTGTGCATCGGCTGCGCCAATGCTTGGCATTGGGTGGCGGAGCAGGACAAGGCCATGCATGACGAACCAGAGGCATACGAATCGGAGGACAAGAAAGATGAGTAACACTTTGACTCTCGTCTCCGTTCTTGTAATGCCGATGGTCGCTGGCGTTTTGCTCGGCACGATTTTCTTTGGCGGCCTTTGGTGGACCATTCGGAAGGGCCTCACGTCCGAACAGCCAGCGGCATTGTTCTTTTTCAGCCTGCTGGTGCGCACAGGGATAGCGCTGGCTGGGTTTTATGTTGTCTCGCTTGGCGATTGGCGCAGGGTGCTCTCTTGCCTGCTTGGATTTTTCCTGGCGCGCATCCTGGTGACTTGGCTGACCCGCGAGCCGATCGCGAGGGCGCCGATTACGCGGGAAACAACGGCGCAGACTGTCGCTGAAGTATGACGGTAAATCTCACATCCGACCAGCAGATTCTATGGCAGCACGGCTTTGTGAAACTCAACGGAACAATGGTCATGACGTGGGCGACGATGATCGTGATGGCAGTGGGCGCAAAACTGATCAGCCGCAAGCTAAAAACCGAAGGCGATATCTCACGTTGGCAAGGCGGGCTCGAAATCATCGTCACTGCAATGGAGGAACAGATCAAGGAAGTGGGCCTGAGTGAGCCCGCAAAGTATCTCTCGTTTCTAGGCACCCTCTTTCTGTTCGTGGCAACGGCCAGCATCGGCACGATGATCCCAGGTTATAAGCCGCCGACTGGTTCACTTTCTACAACGGCGGCGCTGGCGCTGTGCGTGTTTGTCGCTGTACCGCTGTTTGGCATTCGTGATCAGGGCTTCGGTGACTACCTCAAGACCTATACCAAGCCGACGTTCATCATGCTGCCTTTCAATATCATCAGCGAACTGTCGCGCACGCTGGCCTTGGCGGTTCGTCTGTTCGGCAACATGATGAGCGGGGTAATGATTATCGGGATCTTGCTTACGATCACTCCCCTTATCTTTCCAATTTTCATGACCGTACTCGGGCTGCTCACGGGCATGGTTCAAGCCTACATCTTCAGTATTCTGGCCACGGTTTACATTGCTGCCGCCACCCGCGTACCGAGACTGAAGGCGGCCGTCGTTCAGAGTAAAGTCCAGCGTAACTCCCAGGCCAAACCAGACACGAACAGTTTGAAAGCGCAACACTAAAGTAAGCGACAAGAAGGACTCCTTATGGATAGCGCTACCGTCGTCGCAGTTGTATCAATCGCCACTGCCGGCATTACCACGGGCATCGGTTGTATGTGTCCGGCTCTCGGCGAGGGCCGGGCAGTTGCCACCGCCCTGACCTCTTTGGCGCAGCAACCGGACGCCTCGGCCACAATCACTCGGACGTTGTTCGTTGGCCTTGCGATGATCGAGTCGTTGGCGATTTACTGTTTTGTGGTCTCGATGATTCTCATTTTCGCGAACCCGTTTTGGAGTCACGTCATCGCGCAAACCGGAGGGAAATGAGTCATGCTCATCGACTGGTTCACCGTCGGGGCACAAGTAGTGAACTTTCTGATCCTGGTGTGGTTGTTGAAGCGCTTCCTCTACAAGCCCATCCTCAACGCCATCGACGCGAGGGAAAAGCGCATCGCCTCTGAACTTGCGGATGCCGATGCGAAGAAGACCGAGGCACAAAAAGAGCGCGACGACTTTCAAAACAAGAACAAAGCCTTTGATCAACAGCGCAGCGATTTACTTAGCAAGGCTGAGGACGAGGTGAAAGTCCAGCGCCAGCGTCTTCTCGACGAAGCGCACAAAGAAGCGGATCATGTACGCGCTGCGCTGGCGGTCGCATTGCGAAATGACCAAAAGAGGCTGGGCAGTGCGATCACGAACCTGGCTAAGCAAGAGGTCTTTGGGATTACCCGAAAGACTCTGGCGGACCTTGCCACGGTCAGTCTCGAAGAGCGCATCGGAGAGGTGTTCACGCGCCGCTTACGTGAAATGGATGGAAAGGCCAAGGCATTACTCGGGGCAGCCCTCAAGTCATCGCCTGAACCGGCCGTCGTGCGGAGCACGTTTGATCTGGGAGTTGCTCAGAAGGATGCGATTCAAAATGCGCTCAACGAAACCTTCTCGGCGGAAATCCATATCCGGTTCGAAACTTCGCCAGATTTAATCAGCGGGATTGAACTCACCACGAATGGACAAAAAGTGGCGTGGAGTATCGCGGATTATCTCGCCTCGTTGGGAAAGGGCGTCGACGAACTCCTGAAAAAGAAGGACGAGGCTGCAGCGGCAGAAGCGAAAGCTGAGCCCACGCCGGAAGTGAAACCCAAGCCTAAGGTAGAGGCAACAACGGAACCGAAGCCCGAAGCGAAAACCGAGCCGAAGCCAGAAGCGCCTAAGCCCGAAACCGTGAGCGCATGAACATGGAACCTGAGAGCCTCCAGCACGAGTTCGACAGCGTCTTCGCTGGAATAAGGCAAGTGTGCGACGCCTTCACGCCGCGGCTCACGCTGCGAGAAGTGGGCATTGTCACAAATGTCTCCACGGGAATCGCCACGCTTTCGGGCCTTCCCGGCGTGGGGTATGAGGAACTGGTGAGATTCCGTGGCGATCTGTTGGGCATCGCATTCAACGTGGATGAGGACGAAATCGGCGTGATCCTCCTCGGCGAATATCAGGATCTGCATGCGGGCGACGAAGTCGAACGCACCGGGCGGGTCATGGACATAGCGGTAGGTGACAGCGTGCTGGGGCGGGTGATCGACCCGTTAGGCAAACCGCTCGACGGCAAAGGCACTCTGGCGGCAGACGAGCGCTTGCCCGTCGAGCGCCCCGCGCCACCCATCATGGACCGCGCGCCCGTGGTCGTACCTTTGCAGACGGGATTGAAGGTAGTCGATGCGCTCATTCCTATCGGACGTGGGCAGCGCGAATTGATTCTCGGCGATCGACAGACGGGCAAAACGGCCATTGCGATCGACGCCATCTTGAACCAACGTGGGCAAAATGTGCTCTGCGTTTATTGTGCGATCGGTCAGCGCGCTTCCGCCGTCGCCAAGGTCGTGGCCAACCTCCGCGAAAAAGGTGCGATGGATTACACCGTCGTGGTTGTCGCCGAAGGTAACGATGCGCCCGGACTTGTCTATATCACGCCCTACGCCGCGACGAGCATCGCCGAATACTTCATGGAAAAGGGACGTGATGTGCTCATCGTTTACGACGATCTCACGCAGCACGCACGCGCCTATCGCGAACTCTCCCTGTTGCTCCGTCGTCCGCCCGGGCGCGAAGCGTTTCCCGGCGACATCTTCTACATTCATTCGCGAATGTTGGAGCGGGCGACACATCTCAGCAAGGAGCGCGGAGGTGGTTCTCTCACCGCGCTTCCCATCATCGAAACCGAGGCGCAGGATATCTCCGCTTACATCCCAACCAATCTCATCTCCATCACGGACGGTCAAATCTACCTATCGCCGACGCTTTTCGAACTGGGAATCCTTCCCGCCGTAGACGTTGGCAAGTCCGTTTCGCGCGTGGGCGGAGCGGCGCAAAGAGCTGCGTATCGGGCGGTCGCCGGCAACCTCAAACTCGCCTACTCGCAGTTCGAGGAATTGGAAACGTTCGCGAAGTTCGGCACACGTCTCGATGAATCGACGCGCAAGATCATCGATCACGGGCAGCGCATTCGAGCTTGCCTTAAACAGCCGGAATCGCAGCCGGTATCGATGATTGAGCAGATCCTCGTACTTCTGGCTTTGACGGCGAACCTGTTTGACACGGTTCCGATCGAAAAGGTGAAGGATGCGGAACAGGCCATACAAAAGGCGACGTCGGAGATCCCGGCGGACATAGCAGGTCGGCTAACTTCAGCTGACAAGTTGAGTGACGCTGACCGAAAGGCGATTCTAGAGGTAGCCACGCGTGCGCTTGGTCCGTTCCAGCCAGTGCCTAAACCGAAAGCAGACGAACCCAAAGCCGCCGCCTCCAAGTCCACTGCTAAACCCACCGCCCCGGCCAAGGCTTCGCCATGAGCGGCACTTTGGAGAGTCTGCGTCGAAAAATCGACGGCGCGGCAGATCTCGAAGGTGTGGTGCGGTCGATGAAAGCGCTGGCGGCATCCAGCATTGGACAATATGACAAGGCAGTGCAATCGCTCGACGACTACTATCGCACAGTAGAACTCGCGTTGGTTGCGTGTCTCCATCAGGCCGGACCGATTCCTCTCGCCGAGGTAAAACTCCCGCCGCACGAGCGGCCGAAAGAAGGAAAGATCGGTGCGGTCGTGTTCGGTTCGGACCAGGGTCTTGTCGGCAGGTTTAATGAGGTAATCGTGGAGTTCGCCGTGAACGAGCTCAAAACATTGCCCGGCAAAACAACGAAAATCTGGGCGGTCGGCGATCGCGCTCACGCGCTATTAGCGGACACCGGTATCGCTCTCGTCGATCTGCTATCGGTTCCGACTTCAGTCGATGCCATCACGCCCCTGATCGGTCAGATCCTCATAAAAGGCGAGGCGGCTCTCGATCAGGGCGTTGTGGAGGAGGTCTATGTCTTCCATAACCATCCGAAGTTCGGAGCCGTTTACGAGCCCGTCGGCAAACGGTTGGTGCCGCTGGATCGCATCTGGCAACACAAGCTGGCCGCAATGGCGTGGCCAACGAAGAATTTGCCGGAGGTCATCGAAGGGACCGAGCTGGCGCTTCCGGCTTTCGTCCGAGGTTACCTCTTTGTTCTGCTTTTTCAAGCCTGCGCCGAATCGCTTGCCAGCGAAAACGCCAGCCGCCTGGCGGCGATGCAACGCGCGGAAAAGAACATCGAAGATATTTTAGAAGATTTAAACCGCACCTTCCGCCGTGTGCGGCAGGAATCCATCGATGAAGAGTTGTTCGATGTCATCTCCGGCTTCGAGGCGCTGACAAGAAACCCACGCCACGCCTAAGTCTGGATAAGGAGCCGCCCCTACTTCTCTTTCGTAAGTTGCCTGCCGATCGCTTGCAGTTCCTGCCGGCGCTTCTCGCTTGTCTTCGGATATGCCATCTTGAGATCATGGAGCGCATCGAGGACGATACCGCATACGATCAGCCGGGCGTTTTCCTTGTCGTCAGCGGGAACGGCGTACCAGGGGGCGTGATGAGTGCTGGTCGCGTTCATGCAATCCTCATAAGCGTCCATGTAATGCTTCCAGTATTTCCTTTCGTGATTGTCCGATGAGCTGACTTTCCAGTTTTTGTCGGGCTCGTCAATGCGCGCCAGAAATCGCCTGCGCTGCTCCTCGTACGAAAGATTTAGAAATATTTTAATGATCTGTGTTCCGTTGTGATATAGGTGGCGCTCGCTCCAGGTCCATGATCGACCGATATCGCTCCTTCCAGATGTTTTTTTCGTCGAGCAACTCTTCCGGAAGACGCTGGTTGCTGAGAATCTCCGGATGCACCCGAACGATCAGTACTTCCTCGTAATAGGAGCGATTAAATATGCCGATCCGTCCGCGTTCGGGAATCCGTCTTCACCAACTTGCCGGTGACTTGAACTGCGATTAACTTCCCGCCGTTTTCTTGTTTCAATTGCATGGGCATCTTGAACTCCTCGGATTCGATTCAGTTTCCTTTTTGCGTTCTGCTCTGGCTCCATTTCCAGTTGCGGATTTCCGGCATATCCTGGCCGTGCTTGTCGATGAAATGCTTGTGCTCGATCAGCTTGTCCTGCATCTGCTGCTTCAGGTAAGAGCCTTTAGAACCTAGATCCGGCAGGCGATTCACCACATCCAGCACCAGGTGAAAGCGGTCCAGATCGTTTTGCACTCGCATGTCAAAGGGCGTGGTGATCGTGCCCTCTTCTTTGTAGCCGCGCACATGCAGATTGCGATTTGTGCGGCGGTAGGTCAACCGGTGGACTAGCCACGGATATCCATGGAAGGCAAAGATGATGTGCTTGTCTTTCGTGAACAGCGAATCGTAGTCTTTCTCGCTGAGCCCGTGCGGGTGCTCCGTGCTCGGCTGCAGCTTCATGAGATCAACAATGTTGACCACTCGGATTTTCAGTTCAGGCAGATGCTGGCGCAGGATGGAAACGGCGGCCAGTATCTCCAGCGTCGGTGTGTCTCCGCAACAGGCCATCACCACATCCGGTTCAGCGGCGTCCTGGTCGTTGCTGGCCCATTGCCAGATGCCGATTCCTTCTGTGCAATGCACCACCGCCTGATCCATGGTCAGCCATTGCGGGAGGGCGTGTTTGCCCGCCACCACCACGTTGACGTAATTCCGGCTGCGCAGGCAGTGATCGAAAACCGACAGCAGGCAGTTGGCGTCGGCCGGAAGGTAGACTCGCACGATGTCCGCTTTCTTGTTGATGACATGGTCGAGAAAACCTGGATCCTGATGCGTGAATCCGTTGTGATCCTGCTGCCAGACGTGAGAGGCGAGCAGATAGTTCAGAGACGAAATCTTTCGGCGCCAAGGCAGTTCCAGGCAGACCTTCAGCCACTTGGCATGCTGGCTGAACATGGAGTCGATGATGCGGATAAAGGCTTCATAACTGTTGAACAGGCCGTGCCGTCCGGTGAGAAGATATCCTTCCAGCCAGCCCTCGCACTGGTTCTCGCTGAGCATCGAGTCGAGCACGCGGCCGGCGGGCGCAAGGAATTCATCGTTACTAATTTCGCGGGCGTCCCACTGCCGGTTGGTAACTTCAAACACGGCACCAAGCAGATTCGAGACTGTTTCATCCGGACCGAAGACACGGAAATTCCTCTGATCTTGATTCATCTTGGCCACATCGCGCAGGAATAGACCTAACACCTGCGTATCCTGTGCGCTGACCGCACCGGGCGACGGCACGTTCACCGCATGGACATGAAAATCGGGCATGCGCAGATCGCGCAGCAGAATACCGCCGTTGGCGTGAGGATTGCTTCCCATCCTACGGTCGCCCCTCGGCGCCAATTCGGCCAGTTCAGCTCTCAGCCGCCCATTTTCATCAAACAGTTCCTCGGCCTTGTAGCTTCTCATCCAGTTCTCAAGCAGCTTGACGTGATCGGGATGCTCCGGATCGACCAGCAGTGGTACTTGGTGCGATCGGAACGTGCCCTCGATTTGGAGGCCGTCGACAAATTTCGGTCCCGTCCAGCCCTTGGGTGATTTGAGGACGATCATGGGCCAGCGCGGCCGAGTGGTGTCGTTATTGTTACGGGCGTTGCTTTGGAATCGCCGTATGTCCTCGATTGCCGTCTCTAAGGTCGTGGCCATGAGTTCATGCATCTTTTCCGGCTCATCGCCTTCCACAAAGTAGGGCGTCCAGCCGCAGCCACGCAGAAATTGTTCCAACTCTTCGTGCTCGATGCGGGCCAGAACGGTTGGATTGCTGATCTTGTAGCCGTTGAGGTGCAGGATGGGCAACACTGCTCCGTCGGTAATCGGATCGAGAAACTTGTTGGATTGCCATGAGGTCGCGAGCGAGGCCGTTTCCGCTTCGCCATCGCCGATAACGCAGGCCACGATCAGATCGGGATTGTCGAACACTGCGCCAAACGCATGACTGAGCGAGTATCCCAGCTCGCCGCCTTCGTGAATCGATCCGGGTGTCGTAGGCGCAACGTGGCTGGAAATCCCGCCGGGGAACGAGAACTGCTTGAACAGTTCCTTCATGCCCGCTTCGTCTTGCGTGACGTTCGGATAAACCTCACTCCACGTGCCTTCGAGGTAGACGTTACCCACCAGCGCCGCGCCGCCGTGGCCGGGACCGGCGATGTAGAACATGTTCAGGTCATACTCCTTGATGACCCGGTTCAAGTGCACATAGATGAAATTCTGGCCGGGCACCGTGCCCCAGTGTCCGACTACCAGCGGCTTGATGTGGGACAGCTTCAGCGGTTCCTTCAGCAAAGGATTGTCATAGAGATAAATCTGACCCACCGCAAGATAGTTGGCGGCTCGCCAGTAAGCATTCATCCTGGCGAGAAGCTCTGGAGTGACCGCGCCTGTTTTCGTGGCCGATTGCGGGACTAATTCCTTCTTCTTCGTAACTTCGGGTTTGTGGTCGAGCCGTTCCGCAGTGAGTGTATCGGGTGCCATAGTTCAGTTCTCCTTCTTGTTCTTGCCGCCAGGTCCGAGAACCCGGCAAACTGTTTGGCGATCATTAGTTCTTCAGTTCTTCGTCCGAGCAAAGCGCTCGAAGGTTTTTGTTATTTGTCATTCGATAATCCAAAGGTCACCAGTTTTGCGCGGGTGGACTCAAAATCCGTGTGAAGGATGCTTCGAATCCCCAAACCCTGCGCGATCTCAACGAACATCGGAGTATTTTCGATATAGACCACGTTGTGCGGTGGCGCCTGGGCGATGTCGAGGGCGAGCCGGAAAATCTCCGCATCGGGCTTGCGGATATGGACGAAGCAGGAGGAGATGAAAAAATCGACAAAACCCCCGAGTTTGAACTCGCGGATCCGATACGCGTTCACCGCGCGCGATTCGTTGCTGACCACGGCGACCTTAAGCCCATAGCGAATCTTGAGTTGCGCGACCAGACCAATCATATTGGGGTAGGGTTTCGATTGCGCGAACATGAAGCGCCGAAACTGAGCGCGGCTGAATGGCCGCTTTTCGTAAAAGACCACCCACCCCAGATATTCCTCGAACGGAAGTTTCCCCTCTTCATGAGTTTCGAAGACCAGCCGGTGCCGCTCTTCCATCTCCGCCCACGGCAGCTTGAAATTCTTCGCGGCCCGTCTGCGAGCATGATGATCCCAACCATTGGTGAGTAGGACCCCGCCGACGTCCACGAAGATTGTCGTTATATCTGTTGAGCTTTTCATGGAGGGTGAGCGCAACACTGAGCGTGGAATTCCGTGTTGACTTAGCGGACGGAGTGTGAGGCTAATCGGTAAAGAAACCGGCAAGGCCAAAGCACCTTGCCGATGCAACACGCGAGGGAGAACTAAGCAGCTATCACCGCCGCTTCGTCGGAGTGCAATGAGAATTGAACGGGATTCGTAGTTTCGATGATGTCCTTCGCCTTCGCCACCTCTGCAGCCGTTCCATGGACGAGCAGCAAGAACTGATCTGTCTTGAGAGCTGTTTCGTACTTCACAATGCTTTCCTTAGGAATTCCCACGCTGTAGAGGCCGGCTCCCAGGGCACCCAACGCTCCGACCTCCACCGCACCTTCGATCCCTGCAACGATCCACGCCACTACTGGTCCCGCCGCTAGGATTGGTCCGAGGCCCGGAATAATGAAAAGAGCGGAACCGAACAAGAGTCCCCAGAAACCACCCCAGAACGCTCCAACTTTTCCCCAATACTTCATTCGGTCGCCAGCCGTGTAGTAGCCGACCGCCTGTTCATCGGTGTGATAACCCTTGCCTACGATCGACAATTTGTGCAGGTCAACTCCGCCGCGCTGCAGTTCTTTGATCGCCATATCGGCGTCGCTATGTTGGCGATAGATCGCAACGACTGAATTGTTTGTAGACATTTCGTGGTCCTCCTCGGGGACTTGCCTTTCACTTCTCCGGCCATCGAGCTAAGTACCGAAATGACACTGTGACACTGCCGTACTGGAAAAGCTGGTCTCTATTGCACAGTGTCGCTAAGATCACTCACCCCGAAAACAATGACAGCACCGGTGGGTTTGCCTGCACGATCATGAATCGGAGCGATAGAGTCTTCGATGAGAGTCGTCGCCCGACGCGCCGTGGAAGGGCCACTTCCCATCCTGCGCGGATTGGTAAATCGCTCCGCGGCCAATTTCCAACGCGTGATGGCGATCACACGTTGTCGTGACAGACGTCGCAGTCAGCTAAGCCGTGCCCGACCATAATGTGCTCCACCGTACAGGCTAATAAATGGGGAAGCTCCCTAACTTATATCGCCAAGGAGGCGACAGAATGGATACAGGTGTATCGATCTCCCCGACACGGAAATTCGTGGTTGATTTGCCAGGGATATTTAGCTTTCTCTTCTTGCTGTTTCTCACGCTTGTAAGTCCACACGAAGCGGTGGCCGTCCCCAGTTATGCGCGGCAGACTGGCTTGGCGTGCAGCGGCTGCCACTATAATCCCCCTGAGCTCAACCCTGCCGGCCGAAGATTCAAGCTGCTTGCTTACGTTGATAGAGCAGACGATACAAAAGTAGTAAAGGCCGAAGGAGGGAAGTCGCGCGCCGCGCTTGACCTTCTCGCCTCGCTGCCGCTTTCCGTAATGTTTGAGACTTCATTCACCAATACCAAATCACCGGTGCCGACGACTCAAAACGGCAATCTTCAAGTTCCCCAGGATATGTCGCTTTTTCTCTCCGGGGCATGGACCAGTCACGTTGGCAGCTTTCTTCAGGTGACATACGAAACTCAATCCGATCACTTCACCAGCGATAATACCGATATCCGCTATGCGAATAAGACGTCCGTGAGCGGCAAGGAACTGGTTTACGGCCTTGACCTCAACAACAATCCAACCGTCGAGGACCTCTGGAACACTACGCCAGCATGGGGGTACCCCTGGATCGCCAGCAATGTTGCCCCTACCCCGAACGCCAGCCCTATCATTAATGGTGTGTTGGCACAGGACGTTGCAGGATTCGGCGGCTATGCTATGTGGAACAATCATCTTTATCTAAATGTCGATCTTTATCGCTCGCAACATGTAGGCGGTTCTGAGCCGAATCCGGGGGCTGGGGCGACTTTCAATATCGTCGGAGTTGCACCCTACTGGCGTCTCGCTTGGCAGGAATCGAGAGGGGCGACGCAGTTTGAGATCGGCACCTATGGAATGCACATGAAGAGCACGAACAATGCCATTAATAATGGCGTTGGTGATCTCTATGACGGTTACACGGATTGGGCTTTCGACACCCAACTCGATCAGACTTTGTTCCGGAAAGACGTCCTCTCGCTGCGCGCCACGTTTATCCACGAAAATTCCCAGTTGGCATTTAGTTGCAACCCCAATCTTCCAGGGGGCCCTTTGGCCGCCGTGTGCGGACACCACCTGAACACTTTCATGCCCAACGTCGAATACCACTACGGGACTCGCTTGTCGGGCACTTTCGGTTGGTTCGACACCTCCGGTACGCCTGATGTCCTGCTCTACCCCTCGGGCGCGATAAGTGGCAATTTGAACGGTGACCCGCGAAGTTCCGGATACATCGCCAACATCTCTTATTGGCCGTGGCAGAATCTGCAACTAGCCGCCCAATATACGGGATATACACGCTTCAACGGTGGTTCCACGAATTACGATGGCGCCGGCCGCAACGCGAGTTCCAACAATACCGTTTACCTCGACGCGAAGTTCCTTTTCTGACACCCACATCGTAGCCTGGTTATGGTATCTCGACTCAACAAGATCGACCTCGAAATCATTGACTGAAGCAGCGACTAACAAGGAGAAAATAATGAAACGAAATTTAATGATGGCACTGGCACTCGTGACAGCCATGAGTCTGACCGCCAGCGCGGGTACGATCACGGGGAAAGTCTCGGGTGCGAAGAGCGAATCGGTAGTCTACGTCGATGTGATCGCGGGCAAGACTTTCCCGGCGCCGGCAACGAGCACGGTGATCGATCAGAAAGGTCTTATGTTCGTGCCGCACGTTGTCGCGGTACAGCAGGGCGCCACCGTTGACTTCCTGAATAGCGACAGCGTCGCCCACAATGTTTTCTGGACTGCCATTAGCGGCAACAAAAAACTCGGCCACAATCTGGGCACGTGGCCGAAGGGCGAGAAACGCTCCTTCAAGTTCGACAATCCTGGCGTCGTACCACTGCTCTGCAACGTGCATCCGGAAATGGCCGCCTATGTCGTCGTCTCCCCGACGCCATACTTTGCCACCACCGACAAGTCGGGAGCCTACAAGATCGACAATGTTCCCGATGGCAGTTACACCGTGACCGCCTGGAATGAAGGCACCAAGAGCCAGTCCAAACCAGTAACTGTGTCGGGCGAGGGTAAAGCCGATTTCACACTCAGCAAGTAATGTGCGAATTGCGAGGACTCTAGTTGAAGTCGGTTGAGAGAGACCTATGCCAGACGATTCGAAGACAACAAAAGTCGATGACACAGTCAATCGGCGTCAGTTCTTTTTGAAACTTGGCATCGGCTCTCTGGGTATCGCCGCAGCGGGCACGGTCGCCTTCGCCTATCAGTATCTGGAGCCGAATGTCCTCTACGAACCCTCGCCGATCGTTAATCTGGGCAAGCCCGAGCGCTATGCGCCGGACTCGGTCACGCTGGATGTGAATTCTGGCATCTACATTATTCGTTCGCAGGAAGGCTTCTTCTCGCTCAGCGCTGTCTGCACTCATCTCGGCTGTCTCACGACATGGCAGCCCGAAATTGACCGCATCACCTGCCCTTGTCATGGCAGCAAATTCGATCGCGACGGAGCAGTCATCGAAGGCCCCGCTCCCAAGCCTTTGCCCTGGCTGAAAATGTGGATGAACGACGATGGCGAATTGCTGGTGGATCGGGCGACGAAAGTGCCTCCCGAGAAAGAATACGTGCGAGCGTGATTATAGAAAAAGTTGAGCGCAAGGACGCAGACGGCGCGATTCGAAATCCCCTCACTGCGCTCGCCCGCTGGGGCGCCGAACTCAAGCACATGTCTCGCGACCGTGTGCGCGAGCCGCAGCTTGGATTCCGCTACACCTGGTATCTGGGTGCGCTGACACTTGGCGCATTTACCATTCAACTGAGCACCGGCTTGCTGCTGATGCTCTACTACCACCCCTCGATTCCGCAGGCTTACGCGGACATGAAGAATCTTCAGTTCGTAGTCTCCTCAGGCTTCTTCTTGAGAAATCTGCATCGCTGGTCGGCGCAGGCCATGGTGCTCCTGGTCTTTATTCATATGGCCAAAGTTTTCTATCGCGGAGCTTTTCGCCCGCCTCGCGAATTGAACTGGGTCGTCGGCTCGACTCTTCTGCTGTTGACGTTGCTCCTCAGCTACACCGGCTATTTGCTGCCGTGGGATCAAACCTCCTATTGGGGAGTGACGGTCGGTTCCAGCATCATGGCGTCGGTGCCCGTCCTGGGAGAAAAGCTTCGCTTCGTCTTGCTCGGAGGCAACACGGTGAATGCGAACGCGCTGCTGCGGTTCTATGTTCTGCACGCGATAATTTTGCCCCTATCGGTCATTGCCCTGATTTGCGTTCACATGTGGCGTCTGCACCAGGATGGGGGCATGTATTCGCCCGATTCCGAGGAATCCGAGAAACTCGAACCACCACAAAAATAATGAACAACTCTCCCTCAGAGCATGAAACGCGGTTGCCGGCCCGGATTCCCGGAGAGAAAACCATCTCTTACGGCGAACTGCTCTTCCGCGAGATGATCGCCATCGAGATTCTGGCAGTGGTGCTGGTTTGCCTCGCCCTCGTCTTTAACGCTCCATTGGAGCAACTAGCCGACCCGCTTCACACCGCCAATCCCGCGAAGGCGCCCTGGTATTTCACCGGTTTGCAAGAGTTGCTGCACTACTTTCCGCCGTTTGTCGCTGGCGTAATTCTCCCCACGCTGATCGTGCTCGCACTCATCGTCGTTCCCTTCTTCAACGTCAACATAAAAGATCAAACCCTGTGGGACCGGAATAAGTCGCAGCGGCTGATTTGTCTCGCCATCATCACGGTCGCCTTGACTGTGTTGTTGTTGCGCGTCGGTGCCTGGGATGCCACCATTCCCGTCCTCACCATCGCCGCTCTCATGGCCTTGTCCGCATCGTGGGCAGCGCATCCGTCCGGCAGATTTCAAAACTGGTTGAGCGCCAAGCCACTCTCCTTCTGGATCATGACCTGGTTCCTGATGGAGGCCGCAATTCTGACCACGGTGGGCGCGCTCTTCCGTGGCCCCGGCTGGGTCTGGGTCTGGCCCTGGAGGAATCCTTGATCCCTCACCCGATGCGCAAATGGCTGAGCCGGCATGTCCTCGCTTCGCCCGTTCATCGTTTCGGATGGGCAAGCCTTCTGCTGCTGATCGCGCTTGCCGTAGCGCCGACCAAAGATTTCTTTAATGAGTGGCGGCATTATCAGCGGCACTACCGCAAATTCATTTCTACTCGTCCGGACAGCCTCACCTTGCAGCATCATTTCACCGGAGGAATTCAACAGATCTGGCTGCCCGAACTCGCGGTCGTCGATCGCTGCACCACGTGCCATGTGGCTGTCAGCGAGAAAAGCCTCCTGGGCGACGCTTCGGTCCCCGAACCTTTTCGCGCCCATCCTCCGGTAGCTCACAACGTCAAAGACTGGGGCTGCGTAATCTGCCATCGCGGACAAGGTCCGGCCACAGAAGTTGCGGAAGCGCACAACGCCACTCGCGCATGGGAAGAACCGGTTCTTCCCGCACGCTATCTCGAAGCTTCCTGCGGGCAATGCCATCGCGCTCCCCTGCCTGGCACACCGCAACTCAACCTCGGCCGCAATCTCTTGGGTCGCTACGGGTGCGTGCACTGCCACACCATTAAATTGTCCGACGGCAGCACCGTGAAACCGTCGGATCATCCACCCTCGCTCTCGCACATCGCCGATAAGACTACGCGCGAGTGGACTTACGCATGGCTGAAGGATCCTTACGCTTATGCCGTGACCACGACAATGCCTGATTTCAAGCTGACCGATTCCGATGCGCGCGACATCTCCGCCTTCTTGATCGCGAACAGCACGCCCGTTGCCGGAGACACGGACGAAGTTGCGAAAACTCCGCCGCCTGACGCGACAGCCGGAGCCAGCCTCTACGGAGAATCATTCTGCGCCTCCTGCCACGCCGTCCAAAACGCCGCGGGAAATGTCGTCGGCGGCGATGTCGGTCCCGAACTAACTCGAATCGGCAATAAAGCCAAGCCCGAATGGTTGCGTGCATGGTTGCGTAATCCGCGCATCTACGATCCCGAAACGGCGATGCCGCACTATCGATTCAGTGATCCGCAAATTTCATTGATCACCGCATATCTCGGAAATAAAACAGATTCCGATCTTCTGGCTAACGTCCATCTTGACCCTGCTACTCCCGAGCAGATCGCACACGGTAAGCTCCTCGTCACCACCTATGGTTGCGCTGCGTGCCACGAAATCAACGGCATCAAGAAGCCGGAAAACTTCGCTCCCGAACTAACCCGCGTCGGCAGCAAGCCGTTAACCGAGATTGTTTTCCTGCCTGGAATGAAGCGCAGCGCCCCAGATTACATTGCCACAAAGATTCGGCAGCCCCGCTCGTTTGGAGCCGGATTGAAGATGCCTCAGTACACGCTAGCCCCCGCGCAAATCGATGCGTTGACTACCGCGCTGCTGGCGTTCACCGACCGCGCACACGATCTACCGATGGCATTGACTGTTCCTGCAAGAGCGCCCTCGAATTATCAGCCCGCGGGCAATGCGGGAAAACTAATGTCAGATTTGGCCTGTTTCAGTTGCCACGCCATCAACGGCCGCGGCGGCGACATGGCTCCTGACCTGAGTCGGGAAGGAACTGCCGTGCAGCGCCCCTGGCTGCAGGCATTCTTAAAGAATCCTGGCACACTGCGTCCGGCGCTGATTCGCCGCATGCCGAAGTTTAATCTCTCCGATGCCGAAATTACCGAACTGACCGACTACATGATGACCGTCTATCAGACTCCAGCATTCGACCGCGACTCTTTATCCTCAACTGGCTATTTGCCCGCCCAGATAGAGGAAGGGAAGCAGCTTTTCTATTCCAAGTACGCCTGCCAATCGTGCCACATCATCGATACTAAAGCCGACAAAGGCTATGTCGGACCAACCCTTACACAGGTAGGTTCGCGCCTGAACGCCGCGTGGATTTACCACTGGCTGAAAGATCCTCAAGCCCTCGAACCCGGTACTATCGAACCAACCCGCAATATGAGTGACCAAGATGCGCGTGCTCTGACCGCCTTCCTGATGACACAAAAGGGCTCCAACAAGCCCGGGGCGAGGAAATAACTATGACGCGGCGCTGGCGGACATTACTTGCGATCTCCCTGATACTTTCTAGCGCAGCCTGCACACGCAAGCCCGGAACCGCGCCCACGCTGAAGCCCACCGCGTTCGGCGCCACACTGGTGGAGTCCAGCGGCGGCAAGCAGATCGGCGCAATCGGCACCGTCCTGTCTCAGCCCGTAATCGTACAGGTCAACGACGAGCAAGGCGCTGCCCTCGCCGGCGCCCTCGTCGAGTTCACCGGGTCGGCAGGCCTCACTTTCGACCCCGAAAATGCCCTGACAGATACCAGCGGACAGGCCACAACGAACGTTACTCTAGGCATCGGAGCAGGCCGCTATCAACTGACCGCACGTACTTTCACAGCGCACAAACCAGTCGATCTGAAAATCGAAGAAATTGCCCTGGGTTATCAGGAGCAGCTCGGCTTTCAGCTCAATAACAAATATTGCGCCAGCTGCCATGATCCCGAGTCTACGCCCGAGAGAGTTTCAAACTACGACAACCTTGAGATCAAGCCGCATCCATTCACTGACGGTAAGTGGCTAAACAAAATGAGCGACGACGAGTTGTCCGCCATCATCAACCGCGGTGGGCCCGCGCTTAAAAGATCTGCAATAATGCCGGCCTATGGCTACACCCTCAATAAGGCCGAGATCGAAGCGCTGATCTCCTATATCCGCGCGATCTCCGACCCTCCCTACCGCTCTGAGGGAGCCATTGTTGCCAAACAGTGATGCCACCCGGATTCTTTATGCGGTGAGTGTCGTGCCTTGGATCAGAGAGAATACTCCTTACTTATTCTGGGGAGCCGGGAACCTGACGAGTTGACCTGTGATGCCAATAATGTTGACCGAGCTGGGGTGCCTAGGCGCCAGTCCTTAAGATCCGAAAGAATTATCCGCTCGAACCCAAGATTCCCAAAAAGTCGCACTGACAAAGGACTCTGAGTTCCGCTCGGCCTTGTTGCGAGAGCGCGGTCTGCTATTCCCATCCGCCACGAAGCGCGTTCCGATGCGCACAAGAGGAAATCGCCTTAGGACGCCGACTGCAACTGGTCCCAAAATCGCCCGTTGGAGCGGACGATTACAAAGACCACGAGCCTCGCAGGGCACCAAGAACATCAGTACGAAGTAAATCAATAGCGGTACATCGATGCCGCAAAACATAGAAGGTTAGGCGAACGATGTAACCGTCCTTCCTAGCTTCGGTACGGTTGTTGCTTTTTGCGTGAATATGGTCCTCGACGTATTGCCATTGTCTATGTGGGGCCGCAGCGACGGATGCCAAGGCTTGTGGAACTCCCTTTTGCGGATTGTCGAACCATCGGCTCCGATTTAATTTCCAAATGAAGATTAGCGTCCATGCTTCGGCAAAAGTGAAGTATAATTCCGCCGTTCTTTCGTGGTAGTCGCCACCTTTCGTCCAAGAAACTGACTGCAGCGTTAGCAAGCGTCGCTCGCCGAACCAGCGGTATTGGGGCCCCAGCTGTACAAATTTCGCTCAACTAAACGGAGACTTCATGTCCACTTACTGTGTCCGCGTATCTCGTTTCACCGCTGCGTCGATGTTAATTGTGATGTTAATGATGGTGTTAACTGTGATGTTAAGCCCAATCGCGCAGGCCCAATCCGTGACCCTGTTGCCTGCGTCGTATACCTTTCCGAATCAAGCCATCGATACGCCGAGTCAACCTGAAGCCTTTACCCTGAAGAACGGTACGACCAGCTCCATTACCCTGACCATTACAACTGGCGCCGGGTTCAACGAAACCGACAATTGCGGCTCGTCCCTGGGGGCGGGAAAGAGCTGTACCATCAACGCTCGATTCCGGCCAACTCTCGCGCAGCTTTATTCCAACGAAAAACTGAATGTCACCTACAACACAAATAAAAGCGTCTACTCACTGCTGAGTGGCACCGGCATTCCAGATGTTAGCTTGTCCCCCGGCAATTGGAGCCCGGGTAATGCGTTTATCGATACCACCAATACCCAACAGAACTACACGATAACGAACAACGAAAGTACAGCGAGCGTTACCGTCAACAGCGTTGTCCTGAGTAGCGGCAGCGGCTTTAATGCGGGATCCAACTGCAACAACATTATGATTCCTGCAAGCGGTACTTGTGTATTTACAGTATCCTTCGATCCAACCCAGATTCAGGCCTATTCCGAGACCCTGACGGTTACAGCGACCGGGGCGAGCGGAACGACAGCGCTGCCGAGTGTCAACCTTTCCGGTGATGGTATCTACCCTGCCCTGACAGGTAGTTTCTTTTCGGTCGACATCAACCAGAACAATACAGTGGACAACATCGGCACCGATCCATGGCCGGGGACTGCCGGCACCAATGCCGCGAATACTAACTTCGGAACGTATCGCACGCTGGGAAGTGGCCTTAAATGGTCTGACTTGTACGACTGCTCCGCCAATTCATATAACTTCGCCGCGCTCGGTGCATGGATGAAATTGGCTGTGAACGCTAACCAGAACTTGATGATGACTGGCTACTACACGCCGGATTGTCTCGCGGCGCCGTTATCCGGCACAAATTACCAGTCGTACTGCGCTTTTTACAATAAGAAGAGCGCCCTCCAGAATACTCAATACTATGGCTGCAACCTGCCGAGCGACGTTCTCGAGACGAATCCGCCGGAATGTGCCGCGGTGGGGCAAAAGGTTCCCGACTGTACCTGGATCACATTCGTCCAAGGCTTGTTGAACTACGTAGTCGGTCAAAAGTTTCCAAATACTATCTATTTGGAAGTCTGGAATGAAGTGAACCAAGGCACTGAATGCGCGCCTGTAACCATCCCGAATGGGCCCACCGGCGGCATTTGTACGCAGCAGGCGCTCGCCCAGATGACGAGCGATGCCAATACCTATGGCAAAGCGATCGTTTCAAACCTCCAAATCATCAGCCCAACGGTCACGGCGACAACTAAGGGGGCATGCACAAGTTCCTCCACTGAAGAAGGCATTGCTGCCTACTTTCAGAACATGTTTTCCGCGTATCCGAGCATCTACACCAATTCCGATGTCATCGGCTTCCACGGCTATGTGGATATACCTGCCCTCGGGACGGGTGCGCCCGACCCAGCTTCGGGTGCAAGCTGCGAGAGTGACCTGATCGCAAGTGTCAAGACGGCTCTTTACGATGCGATCGGGAGCAGCACGACGAAACCGCTTTATGACACAGAGGGCAGTTGGGGCGCCGACTGCAAGCCGCCGCAAGGAGCAAGTCGGGGTTGTGGTCGCCGTCAAGGCTGACAGTTCAAATCGTTGTCCGACTGTGATGACTAACGAAAAATAATTCCGCGCGGGCCATTTCGCCGAGCCGCCGGAGGCGCTCGGGCCGAGGCCGGTCGTGACGGCAGCGCGCTACATGAGGAACGGCCACGTATAAATGCTATCGCCAGATCACATCCCGGAGCAGACGAGTCTGACCGACTGTGGTAACGTTGCGCCCGAGGCAAACACTGTCATTCCGCTGAGGGGAGAATCTGAGCGAATGGCACGAAGGAGGTTTCAGGAACCCGCGCCTTTTCGGCGCGGGAATTGGTGGCATCTCCAATACAGAAAAGACGAAGTCAGCAATGGAGAGCTAAAACGACGAAAGGCTTGGGCGAAGCTGGCACCCGCCTCGATGCCCTTGCGCGAAGTAAAGAAAATCGCAGCCGAGTTTTTGCGGCCCCTTAATCAGGGACTCGTGACCCTCGGTTCTGCCACTAACTTTGGGCAATACGTGGAAACAACCTACATGCCGCTGGAAATGCCCTTGCTGTCCACAACAACGCAAGATCGTTACCGAGGTGTGCTGGATAATTATCTGATTCCAAAATTTGGAAAATTGGCCCTGCGGGACATGACGCCACATACTCTGCAAGGGTACTTTTCTGGAATGGAAGACTGGTCGTTGACATTGGCGTCGCGGGATAAAATTCGCGACGTTCTCGCCAGTGTGCTTCGTACCGCAACGAAGAAATACAAACTGTTGGTCAACAACCCTATGGAGGAAATCCAATTGCCACCCGGCAAGAAAGGACGGCGCACCAAACCGCACATTTCTCCCGAGGAGTTCGACGAACTCGTGAACCTGATGCCGGAGCCCTACGCCTCTATGGTGTATGTATCCATTTTTACGGGTCTGAGGATCAGCGAACTCATCGGACTCAAATGGCACGACATTGGCTTCGATTCGATCATCATTGACGAGCGTTATTGTCGAGGAGACTGGTCGGAGCCGAAGAGCGATTCTTCTGCCGCTACGATTGGTGTGGATCGCCACGTGATCGAGCGTGTCCATCGCCTCAAATTACTTACGGTTGAGGTGCGGGCGGGGCGAGCAACTCGCAGGTACAAAATCGTGAAGTCGAGCGGACCGGACGATCTGGTTTTCCAGAGCGTTAAGGACGGTAAGCCGATGCGCGACAATAACGTCCTCACCCGGTTCTTGAAACCAGCCGCGCGCAAGATCGGTCTCGGTTTTGTGAACTGGAGAAGCCTACGCACGTCGAGGGCTACGTGGATGATCGAGGCGGGAGCAAATCCTAAAGATGTTCAGGGCCAGATGCGACATTCGCGCATCCAGACAACGTTGGACATCTACGCGCAGTTCGTTCCCGAGTCACAACGGCGAGCGATTGAGCAAACGAGTAAAATGGCAACAGAGCGAATAGCTCACGCCCATGCTGTCCGAGCTGCAAATATCGCCGGGTTGCCGAACTGAGAAGTTCGAATTGGAAGCAAATGGAAGCAGAACCGAGGACACAGGGGTGCAAGTGTTTGAAAATGTGGTGGCCAGGGACGGAGTTGAACCGCCGACGCCAGCCTTTTCAGGGCTGCGCTCTACCACCTGAGCTACCTGGCCACTTCTTGCGCACGTCGGTTGGCGCTACGACCTGCTCTCGGTCGTGCACTTGCGCTCTCACTGGGCGGGATGCCGCGAAGCAAAACAGCCGATGCGCTGGGACGTGCGGAACTTCCGAATTATAACAACGCCATGGCGTTCGCTCAAAGCGGATGCTGAAGATTTTCGTCGCTCTTCGGAATCGCGCACGAAATCTCCTTTTTTCAAGACCATACTCAACCAGAAAAAACTCGCTTCGGCGAGACGCAACGATCCCCGCTACGCGGCGTTTATGTAGCCAGCGACCCGTTCGCCACGCCATTCGCGACGGTTAGCACGCAGCGATTCACGCCAAACCAATATGGAATCTCGCGATAGTCGCCGACATCGAAGACGGCTAGATCGGCGTCTTTCCCAGGCTCCGCGGAACCCTTGCTGGCCGCCAATCGCAACGCATGCGCTCCATTGATTGTCGCGGCGGCGATCGCTTCGGAGGGCGACATCTTCATGTGGGTGCATGCCAGCGACATCGCCATCGGCATACTGAGCGTTGGTGAAGATCCGGGATTGTAATCTGTTGCCACTGCCACCGCGACTCCAGATTCAATCAACCGGCGCGCATCGGGATAGCGTGACAGCCCAAGAAAATAATTTGCTCCTGGCACGAGAGTCGCCACCGTCGGGCTATCGGCAAGCGCCGGCAGGTCGGCGTCACTCACGTAATCCATGTGGTCGAGCGACGCTGGATGATACTTGAGCAGCGCCGCAAGCCGCGTCTCGCTGAGTTGACCGACGTGGGCTCTTACGGCAAGGCCCTGTGCTTCGGCTGCCGCGAAAATTTGGCTGGCTTCTTCGGAGGTAAATGCTCCGCGCTCGCAGAATATGTCGACAAACTGCGCAAGTTTTCGTTTTGCTACAGTCGGAATCATCTCGTTACAGATCAGATCGACATAATCTTGCGAGCGCCCGCGAAACTCGGGTGCAACCGTGTGCGCTCCCAAAAAAGTAGAAATCACTGTGCCTGGCCAGCGCTGAGCCGCGGCGCGAATCGCCTCCAGAGACTTCAATTCGGATTCGAGACTCAGACCGTATCCTGACTTGGCTTCGACCGTGGTCGTGCCGTGCAGGCTCATCTCCGCGAAAGCCGAGAAAACTTTCTGCGTCAACGCGGCTTTGCTGGCTTTGCGCACTCCGTCGATGCTCGAGCGAATTCCTCCGCCTGCTTCTGCGATCTGTTCGTAGCTCGCGCCGGAAATTCGTTTCTCAAAATCCACCAGCCGCGGATTCGTGAAGACCGGGTGAGTATGCGAGTCGACAAATCCCGGAAGCGCGACGCGCCCGCCGCAATCGATCTCCGTGACTTTCTTGCGATTCTTCTTCAGCCACGGATCGCGCAGCGCATCTTTCGTCGTTCCAACGGAAACAATCTTGCCGCCGACGCAAAGCACGGCAGCATCTTCAATTATCCCGAGTTCCGAAAGAGAAGCGCCGCGTCGTGGGCCATTTTTCGCCGAGCGCAGCGTGAGAAGTTGGCCAATGTTAACCAGCAGCAACGGCGAGACTTTCAATGAATCCCCTTTGAGTTCTTGTCATCCCGTGCAAGCGACGGATCTGCATTTCCTGATGGCTGATGGCTCACGGCTAATAGTTACTCTGCCATCGGCACTTTCACTCCCGCCTTCTCCGCGAATTCCTTTGCCTCGTCATACCCCGCGTCCACATGCCGAATTACACCCATGCCCGGATCCGTCGTTAGGACGCGCTCAATTCGCGAGGCCATCATGTCCGTTCCATCGGCAACCGTCACTTGGCCCGCATGCAGCGAGTAGCCAATACCAACGCCGCCTCCGTTATGAATCGATACCCACGACGCGCCCGCGGCTGTGTTCACTAAGGCATTCAGCAGGGGCCAGTCGGCGACTGCGTCGCTTCCGTCTTTCATGCTCTCGGTTTCGCGAAACGGAGACGCGACCGAGCCGCAATCGAGGTGGTCGCGTCCGATTACGATGGGCGCTTTGATGGTGCCTTTCTTTACCAGATCGTTGATCGCGAGGCCGAATCGTGCGCGTTCGCCGTATCCGAGCCAGCAGATGCGCGCGGGCAGTCCCTGGAACTTGATGCGCTTGCGGGCCAGTTCAATCCAGCGGCGCAGGCTGCGATTCTCGGGGAACAGCTCCAAAACCAGATCGTCTGTGACAGCGATGTCTGAAGGCTCGCCCGAAAGCGCGGCCCAACGGAACGGTCCTCGCCCTTCGCAGAACAACGGACGAATATAGGCGGGAACGAATCCCGGAAAAGCGTAGGCGTTCTTCACGCCGCGCTGGTAGGCGAAGGTGCGTATGTTGTTGCCGTAGTCAAAGGTGACGGAACCCATCTCTTGCAAGCGCAGCATGCCTTCAACGTGCTTGGCCATCGCGTCGAGCGAGCGTTCCTGATACGCGTTTGGATCGCTCTTTCGCAACGCCAGCGCGGCTTCGAACGTCATGCCATTCGGCACGTATCCATTCAGCGGATCGTGCGCCGAAGTTTGGTCGGTGAGGATGTCGGGAACGACACCGCGCTCAGCGAGTTCAGGAATGATGTCGGCGCAATTGCCAACGAGTCCGACCGAAATGTTTTCTTTCTTGCGGACAGCATTTTTCAGAATGCGCAACGCCTCGTCGAGCGTTGAAACCATGAAGTCGCAGTAGCCAGTCTTCAGCCGTTTCTTGATGCGCTCGGGATCGACATCAATTCCCAGAAACGCCGCTCCGGTCATGGTCGCGGCCAGTGGCTGCGCGCCTCCCATGCCGCCCATGCCGCCGGAGACGATCAGCTTGCCGGTCAAGTCTCCGCCAAAATGTTTGTCGCCGGCTGCGTTGAAGGTTTCGTAGGTGCCTTGCACGATTCCTTGCGAGCCGATGTAGATCCAGGATCCAGCGGTCATCTGGCCGTACATCATCAGTCCGGCGCGTTCGAGTTCGTTGAACTTTTCCCAGTTGGAAAAATGCCCAACGAGATTCGAGTTCGCGATCAGCACGCGCGGCGCGTACTCGTGCGTCTTGAACACTCCGACTGGCTTGCCGGATTGCACCAGCAGAGTTTCGTCATTCTCCAGCGCCTTCAACGACCGCACGATGGCGTGATAGCAATCCCAATTGCGCGCCGCTTTTCCAGTTCCTCCGTAGACAACCAAGTCTTGCGGACGTTCAGCCACATCCTCATCAAGATTGTTCATCAACATGCGCATCGCCGCTTCCTGCTGCCATCCTTTGCAGGAGAGCGTGTTGCCGCGCGCAGCGCGAATGCGAGTGTAAGTGGGAGTCGAAACTTCAGTGTCAACGGGCATGTCGGTATGGTAGTTGGTCGAGTACGGAATCATCAATGAGGAGTCGTTCGTTCGGAGAAGAACGAGACTGCGGTTTGGTTGGAAAATGATCTTGCGAAGATGAACGGGATTCGCGTTTTGAGGATGTTTACTAGTGAGTTACGCCCCCCCCCTATTTTGGCCTAAAGTATTCAATTCAAACGAGTTAGATGTAAAGTATTCTGGAATAAGGAGTTAGGGGAATAGTTTTCAAGTCGTCAGTTGTCGGTTTATTCATAAAATATTGGGGAATAAGTACTTAGTAGCGGCGGTCCGTGGTCCGTGGTCAGTGGTCGGTGGTCGGTGGTCAGTGAAAACCGAAACCATGGTGCTCTCTTTTATGGTTGGGCGGATTGGGGCTTAAGTCAAATGGTTTTGTTTCGAGTCGAGAATCGTCGATGGCTGTTCGTCGTTCGCTATTTCGCTTCTCGCCGTTCCGGCTCGAGAGCGGGGTGCAGTTGACTTAAGAACCGTCGTGCGATCGGAGTGCGGGCCTTTCGAAAAGCAGGGAGAAGGAGCGCACCCGGCAGTCCGTGGGGCACGTCTATTTGTGCGGTACACACAAATGTGAGAACATTACACATCGGGAGAGTTTGAATATGCGCACCAATATTGAGATTGACGACAACTTGATGCGGCAGGCTATGCGAGTGAGCGGCGCTGTTACGAAAAAGGCGACGGTTGAAGCGGGCCTTCGTTTGCTGGTGCAGACGCACGCACAGGCGGGAATGCGGCGGTTTCGAGGCACGGTGAAGTGGGAAGGAAATCTCGAGGAATCCCGGCTGGGGCGTAATCGTGAGTGATTGGAATGGTGATTGTAGACACCACCGTTTGGATTGATTATCTCGGGGGAACGGTCAATGCGGAAACGGATTGGCTCGACCGGCAGTTGCCGTTTAAGCGAATCGGTCTCACCGACATGATCCTCTGCGAAGTGCTGCAGGGCATTCGGGACGCGGGTGAATTTCGAAGGATCCGGGATCAGCTTCTTACGTTCGCCGTATTTCCGACTGGAGGCGCTGAAAACGCGACCGCGGTCGCGACGAACTACCGGACACTACGCCAGCGGGGTTACACTGTCCGCAAAACGATCGACTGCTGGATCGCTACATTCTGCCTGCTTACTGGAAATCAGCTGCTGCACCGGGATCGCGATTTTGATCCATTTGAGAAGGCGTTGGGGCTGCGGGTGGTGCACGCGTGAAGCTATGCGGTATGCGACCGTGGAATCCCACTCATCGCAAAGAGCGCGATGAGTGGGGCACCCGGCGATGCCGGGCACCGCCCGATCTTCGCCCGACGCCCATCCCTTTCATGACATCCGACTGTGTCCACAATCACTGACACCATTCCGACGCCATGCGAAACTTAATCCAGATTCGGGATAGCGAAGCGTGTGCCCGCCTCCAGAGGCGGTAAAGTGCTCTTTGAAATTTTTGGATTCTCCCGACCGGGGCTCGACAAACGGATCGCGGCGAAACGACGGGGTCCTTCTGGCCTGGGACTTGTCAAGCTTGACTTTTGTATCGGGACGAAACGGCCTCCAACGGCAAGAAAAACGCCAAAAACCCGTAAGTCCTTATTTCGGAATATTTTGCTCTAACTCCTTTGTTTTCAAAGACCAACCCCGAGAATTCCTCGCAACCCTCTGATTCTCAAAGATCAGGGGGGAGGGGGGTGGGGTACTAAACCAGTAAACATCGCGGCATTTCCCGAGCGGCTTCGATCGATCAACAGAAATTTATTTTCGAGTAAAAAATTACTCCCACTCAATCGTCCCCGGAGGCTTCGAAGTGATGTCGTAAACGACGCGGTTCACGCCTCGCACCTCGTTCACGATGCGGTTCGAAATTGTTTTCAGGACTTCGTAGGGGAGGGGGACCCAGTCGGCGGTCATTCCGTCTTCGGAGTGGACGGCGCGGACGGCGCAGGTGTAGCCGTAGGTGCGCTGGTCGCCCATGACTCCTACGGACATGACGGGCAGGAGGACGGCGAACGACTGCCAGATTTTCTGGTAGAGTCCTGCCTTCTTGATCTCGGAGACAACGATCTCATCGCAGTCGCGCAACAGGTCGGCGCGCTCTTTTGTGACTTCTCCCAGGATGCGGACGGCGAGGCCGGGACCGGGGAAGGGCTGGCGCTGGAGAATGTCTTCGGGCATGCCGAGGTCGCGTCCGATTCTGCGAACCTCATCTTTGAAGAGGTCTTTCAGCGGCTCGATGAGTTTGAGCTTCATCTTTTCGGGGAGTCCGCCGACGTTGTGATGGCTCTTGATGACCTGCGAAGGGCCGCGGACGGAGCGGGATTCGATGACGTCGGGATAGAGCGTGCCCTGGACGAGCCAGAAATCTTCTAAGGCTTGGCCCTCAGCGGCTAAAGCCGCGTCATTGGCCGGGGCTGACGGCACGACTGAAGTCGTGCCCTTCCCGGTCGTGGCCTT
>CAWIAJ010000013.1:0-153390 GCA_963834085.1 uncultured Acidobacteriaceae bacterium
CGCCACGATCGAAGAGCGCGTCGAAAAGGCCGAGGAGTTAGTGCAAGGCAAACGCGCCGAGTTGGAAGATCCGGCCATCGCTACTGATGCGACCAGGCTGGTCTCGACACAAGCCGCGCTGGACGAGGCCCAAGAGGCACTCGACGCCCTTTACACGCGCTGGGCGGAGCTGGAAAAGAAGAACGGCTGAGCCGATATCCTCCTGCGGCCCGGTGGTTCGACAGTGGTGAGAAGTTGTCCCATAAAATATCTGCGGACGGCGAGGGAATCGGCGAGGGAGCGTCGCTCTTAGAGTTAGAGGACGGCTGCGAAGCGAACTGGCACGCGGCTAACCCACATGAACTGCGCCATTCTAGCCACTGGCGTCGTTTGCGAATTTCTTCAACCTCGCTTCCTTCGGGGGAAGGCGGCGGTGTTGGAGATCTTCCCTTGGAGCGACGGGCGCCCCGGCCCGTCTGCTCCAAATTCGCTCGGCAGGCTGACGGTTGGGAGTGACCGCCAGAGTGTGTTCTCGAGACGGCAAAAAGGCGCGAAAAGTCCGCTTATTTTGCCCGCACGAAATCGATGAATCCATGCTGCGCGTCGGTTCGCGTGAGCTTCACGCGCAATCTGTCGCCAACGTTCAATCCGTGGGCTCCGTCGGTCAGCAAACCTTCGAGGTGCGGCTGTAAAACGCGCACAAACGTTCCCTTGGGAGTTGTTCCGGTGACGATGGCATCGAAGACTTCGCCAATTCGATGGGCCATCGCTATGGCTGCGAGGCGCTTCGACATGTCACGCTCGACCTTGCGCGCGGCGTCGCCCTTTTGGGTGCAGTTAAGTGCGATTGCGGCAAGATCGTTGTCCGAGTACGGATTCGGTTTTCCGTCGAGTGTGGCTTTGAGGATTCGCTGAGTCACCATGTCGGCAAAGCGACGATTGGGAGCGGTCGAGTGTGTGTAATCCTGTACTGCTAGTCCGAAATGACCTTGGGAGGGATCGCCCGGCCGTTCCAGTACATACTCTCCGGGTCCGATCAGCTTGATGGTGGCGAGCGAGAGATCGGCGAAGTGATCGGGATCGGCCGCCTTTCGTTTCACGAGAAAATCATTGAGGGCCTTCGAGTCTGGATCAGGGGGGAGTTTTTCGCCCTGCTCGGCCGCGAGGCGGACGAGGCCATCCCAGTGGAGCGGCGTCTTCACGATGCGGCGTAGAGAGGAAACCTTTTCGAGCAGGCGGGCGACGACACCGTTCGCGGCCACCATGAAATCTTCGATTAAATCGGTGGCGCGGTTCTTAGTCGCCTTGGCAACGTCAACCACGTTGCCGTTCATCACCAGGGGAACCACTTCACTGGTGTCAAGGTTGAGCGCTCCGTGTTCGTAGCGCAATTTTCTCAGTTCCTGAGCCGTTTGATCCTGCAACTTGAGTTGAGTTTGCAAATCGGCAGAAGCCGCCAATTTCGGCGGAGGTGCAGCGGATCCCTCGAGCCAGGCCCCCACTGCGTTGTAGGTCAGCTGCGCCTTGTTGCGAACAATCGCGCGATATACGTTGCTTGAACCCAACTCGCCGGCGGCATTCACGACGAATTCGGTGACGATCGCCGGGCGATCAACGTCGGGAAGAAGAGAGGAAGCTCCGGTAGAAAGCTCGGTGGGCAACATCGGGAAAATGGTGACGCCGGTGTAAACGGAGGTGGTCTCGCGCGCCGCGTGTTTGTCGATGGGAGAGTCTTTCGGCACAAAGGCGTCGACGTCGGCAATCCCAATCATGATTTTAACGTCGCCATTGGGCAGGCGTTCGGCGACTTCAATCTGGTCGAGATCTTTGGAAGTATCGTTATCGATTGAGGACCAAAGCAGATTGCGCAGATCGTGCACGTTGCTGGAAGGCGCGAGTTGTGGCGGGTGTGCGTTGATGTCTGCGAGTTGCTGCTTGGTTTCGGGAGGAAAATCCGGCTGAAATCCGCGAGCCGTCATCACCTGCCGTGCGATTGCCGGAAGATTTAGAGAAGAAGAGCGAGGATCATTCGTCACGCGAAGAGACTAACACGGCTATGGGCTTCTAAGTGTGAACGCGATGTAATTGGAGGCAACGGAGTTATTTTTTTAGCGCTTTCAGAATTTCGCGTGCGGCGTTCGCTCCCGAACCGCCGGTAAGGCCGGTGCCAGGATGGGTACCGCTGCCGCAGAGATAGAGACGTTCGATGGGAGTTTGATAGCGTGCCCAGTCGAGCAGCGGACGCATGGTGAAGAACTGATCGAGTGCCAACTCACCGTGAAAGATTTGGCCTCCGGTGAGGCCGTACGTATCCTCCATGTCTTTCGGCGTAATGATCTGGTGGCGGAGAATACTTTGTGTGAGGTTGGGAGCGTATTGAGCAATCGTTTTGACGACCGTTTCTCCGAGCGCTTTGCGCTGGCTATCCCAGTCGCCATCTTTCAACTTGTATGGAGCGTACTGCATGTAGATCGACATAACATGCTGGCCGGCCGGAGCCAGCGACGGGTCTGACAGCGACGGAAATGTCATTTCAATATAGGGATTGCGCGAGAAGTTGCCGTATTTCGACTCGTCGAAAGCGCGCTCCAGATAATCGATCTCGGGGCTGATCTGGATGCGTCCCTTGAGCAGATCGGCATTGCCTTTTGCTTTGAGGGCTGTAAACTCGGGCAACGCGGAAAGTGCCAGATTGATCTTCGCGACCGTTCCCATGGAACGATAATTCTTGATCTTCTGAATAAAATCAGGCGAGAGATGCGCCGGATCGAGCAAACGCATCAGCGTCCGCTTGGGGTCGGCGTTGGAGACGACGGCCCGCGCGGAAATCTCTTCACCAGATTTGAGCACAACTCCGGTCGCAACTCCGTCTTTCACGCGAATCTCGGCGATGTCGGCATCGGTACGAATTTCGGCTCCCGCTTGCTGGGCTGCGGCAGCCATCGCTTGGGTGATTGCGCCGATTCCGCCAATGGGGAACTGAACGCTGCCTGCTGGAGTCGGATCGGCGGCGGCCCTGAGCATCAATACCAGACTGCTTCCTGCCGACCAGGGTCCGAGAAACGTGCCGAAGATGCCACGCGCAGCAATCGTCGCGCGCAAAGGTTCTGTGTCGAAGAACTCGGCGACGAGATCGGCGGCGGCCATCGGTCCCCAGCGGAGGACGCGATACAAATCTTTCTTGCCCAGGTTCCGGATCGAGCGTCCGGTCTTGAGCATTCCCCAGAGATCGCCGCTGTTGGGGCTGTCGATATTCGGCGGAGTTAACGCAAGCGTCTCGCCGATCACTTTGCCAATTTTGCCGAGCGCCGCGCCAAAGTCGGCGTACGATGATGCGTCTTTCGGCGACCACTGCGCGATCTGAGCGGCGGATTTCTTGGCGTCCGCGTATAACACCAGGGCGCGTCCATCGGGAAGGAGCGAGACGGTGTTTACATCGGGCGCGGTCAGTTTGAGCCCGTGCTTCTGCAGTTGCATGTCGCGAACGATGTCGGGACGCAACGGACCAGCATTGTGTGCGAGAGTCGAGCAACGGAATCCAGGATGAAATTCTTCGGTGATGGCCGCGCCGCCGACCTGGCTGCGGCGTTCGAGGACCAGAGGCTTATATCCGGCTTTGGCGAGATAGAAGGCGGTGACGAGACCATTATGTCCGCCACCGATGATGATCACATCGCGTGTATCGGCCATAGTGTTATGCCTTCCCGTCTTTCAGGATTTCGAGCGCGGCGAGACGTCCGGGAGCGCCCATGATGCCACCGCCCGGGTGCGTTGCCGATCCGCACATGTATAAATTTTTGATCGGGGAGCGGAATTGCGCCCATCCCGCGACAGGACGCAGGAAGAAGAGTTGTTCGAGCGAGAGTTCTCCCTGAAAAATGTTGCCTTCGGACAATCCCCAGGTGCGTTCGAGATCGAGAGGAGTGACGACTTGGCGGTGGAGAATGATGTCTTTGATATTTGGAGCGTATTCGGCGATCGTATTGACGACGTTGTCGCCGAACTTTTCTTTCTCAGTGTCCCAGTCGAGACCGGGCGCAAGTTTGTAGGGAGCGTACTGCACGAAGCAGGAGAGAATGTGTTTTCCTGGCGGCGCGAGCGATGTATCGGTGAGCGTCGGAATGACCATGTCGATATAAGGATGCGAGGACCAGTGGCCGTATTTCGCCTCGTCGTAGGCCTTTTCCATGTACTCGACACTGGGAGAGATGGACATGGCACCGCGCAGATGGGCGCCCACTCCAGGCATGCACTTGAAGTTCGGCAGGCCGTCGAGGGCCATATTTACTTTGCCCGAAGAGCCACGGAACTTGTAGCGATTCACGCCTTCCATGAACTCGTCGGGCAGATTGCCGGGTTCGATCATCTTGTTAAACGTGAGCCTCGGATCGACACTCGAAGAAATCACGTCGGCGAAGATCTCGTCGCCGTTGGTGAGGACGACGCCGTGGGCGCGACCATTCTTCACCATGATCCTGGCAATCGGAGCCTCGGTGCGGATCTCGACCCCTGCTTCGCGGGCCGCATCGGCAATCGCATTCGAGATCGCGCCCGTGCCGCCGCGCGCAAATCCCCAAGCGCGGAACGCTCCATCGATCTCGCCCATGTAGTGATGCAGCAAAACGTAAGCGGTGCCGGGCGAGCGCACGCCGAGGAACGTCCCAATGATTCCTGAGGCCGACATGGTTGCCTTGAGCACATCAGTCTCGAACCACTGATCGAGAAAGTCGATAGCGCTCATGGTCATGAGCTGGACTTGGTTGTACTTGTCCTCGCTCGACATGCCCTGAAAGCGGCGTCCGATGAAGAGAAGCTTCATCAGTTCTTTGGGATTCAGCGTCGCGGGGTCGGGCGGAATCATGCTCAGGATCGGTTTTACAAAGCGGCACATGGCCTGCATGGCCTTGCCGAATTCGTCGTAAGCTTCGGCGTCTACGCGTGAGTGGCGGGCAATTTCGCGATGCGTTTTGCCATGATCGTTAACGCGCCAGAGGTGATCACCATTCGGCATGGGAGTGAATGTGCCGTCGAGGGGCAGGATCTCGAGTCCGTGGCGAGGAAGATCGAGGTCGCGAATGATTTCGGGGCGCAGCAGCGAGACAACGTACGAACAAACCGAAAACTTGAAGCCGGGGAAAACTTCTTCTGTGCAAGCCGCGCCGCCGAGGATGTAACGGCGTTCGAGGACGAGAACTTTCTTTCCCGCTTTGGCGAGATAGGCGGCGTTGGTCAGGCCGTTGTGGCCTCCACCAATCACAATTACATCGTATTTTCTCGAATCGGCCACCAGCACTTAGCTCCTAGCTTTCAGCTTTCCGGGAAGGACAGGGGATGGTTACAACCACTCAAGATGGGCGTTGGCGCGAATCAGAGTCCGCTGGCGCGGATGCTCCATTGGATGAGGCGGTGCATACAAGTCATCAGGCTGCCCATTCTATCTGACAGATGAAGAGATTGTCTTGCGTAATATTTTCTTCGAGACTGGCGGTCATCTCACGTCACGCACCGCTGTCACGTGCGCCAACATCATTGCCACTGGCATGACTCGCTGCATATAATCCAGCATTCGACCTCTCCCCTGGAGGGAGACATCTTGCCTATTGGAACTGCATTTCACGATCGAACGTTCGCCCTCTGCCAAAGCCTCAATTACCGCGAGTGGTCGGGGTATTACACGGTTAGCGTTTACGAGGTGCATCACGAGCACGAGTACAACGCCATCCGCAACGCGTGTGCGTTGATCGATATCTCGCCGCTCTACAAGTACTTGATCACGGGCAAAGACGCGACCAAACTCGTGAATCGGGTGATCACACGTGACGTCAATAAAGTTGCCGTGGGTCAGGTCATCTACGCCTGCTGGTGCGACGAAGAGGGCAAGGTGATCGACGACGGCACGATCACGCGCCTGGAAGAGAACAGGTATCGCTGGACGGCGGCTGATCCCAGCTTGCGCTGGTTTCGGCAGAATGGCCTCAATATGGATGTCCAGATCGAGGACATCTCGGAGCAGACGGCGGCGCTCGCGCTGCAAGGACCGGCGTCGGCGAAACTGTTGAAGACGGTTGCCGAAGCCGATATTGCGAACCTGAAATATTTCCGGAAAACGAGTGGTACGATAGCCGGCGTGCCCGTCGACATTTCGCGCACCGGATATACGGGCGATCTCGGATACGAAATATGGATTCCGTGGGATCGAGCAGTGCAGGTATGGGATGCGCTCATGGATAAGGGAAAACAGTTCGACATCCACGCCGCCGGAATGCTGGCACTCGACGTATCAAGGGTTGAGGCCGGACTGCTTCTGATCGAAGTGGATTACACGAGTTCGAAAAAAGCGCTGATCCCATCGCAGAAGTTTTCTCCGTACGAGTTGGGCTTCGGCAAGATGGTGCATCTGGAGAAAGAGAACTTCATCGGAAAACGGGCACTGGCGCGGGATAGCAAAGAGGGCGTGGCGCGGCAATTAGTTGGACTCGAAGTCGACTGGGTGGAAGTGGAAGAGCAGTTCGACAAGTTCGGACTGTCTCCGGCGGCACCGAGCCAGGCTTCGCGAACGGCTGTCCCTATCTACGATGGAGACAAGCATGTGGGTAAGGCCACGACGACGGCATTCTCTCCGCTGCTGAAAAAGTTGATTGCGCTGGCCAGCGTGGGCACCGAGTATTCCAAGCCGGGGACCCAACTGCAGATGGAATTGACGATCGAGGCGCAGAGGATGAAGACGACGGCGACAGTCGTGCCGCTGCCGTTCTTTAATCCGAAGAGGAAGACGGCCGTGCCGGTATAGGCAATGACGCCATCCATTCACGACAACCTACTTGTCTCGTATGAAGTCTGTTGCGAAGAGCGGATTATTACTTTGCGCACTGAATATCGAGAAAAGAACAAGCCGACGGAGTTTACCAACGTCGTTCTGAGCGGTGTTCAGGGCTACCGCTTTGAGAACGACGCGTTTGGAAACATCATCTTCGGCCTTGAAAGCGTACCGCTGGAATGGTTCCTCACAGAGTACGGAGCTGAAATATCGGAGTTGCACCGAATGGTGGGGTCGCCTGGGCCTTGGGCCAAGAATCTTGCATCAGCCCCAGAATATCTGCGTGACAAAGGAATAAAAGCATTCGTACTGTCTTCATCCCTCGGTTTGTCCGGCTGGGTTCTCGCAAAGGAGATTTCGATTTGTCCGGTGGAACAAGACGCTCCCGCAGACTCACCCCAATCCCAGCCGCGAAGCGGCGGAACAGGATAGCCCGGCACGGCAGTGCCGGGTGAGCAAGGCCAACAAGAGAGTCCCGCTAGGGACGGCATTCACCCAAATACGTGTTCCGGTTCAAATCCCATGCCAGTCTTGCGAAGTAACACGAGGAATTCGTCCTCGTACGAACGTTTGCTGTGGTGCTCTTGCTGATGCTCGATGTAATTCCGAACGATTTGCAGATGGGAGGCACTTACGCTGAAGGATCCGTATCCCTCTTGCCAAGCGAAATCGATGCTGTGCTCGCCGATCCAACGGGATGAGTTTGCTTTGAGAACCTGGACGACCTTGGCGACCGTTACATCCGTGGGCAATGCGATCAGAACGTGAACGTGATTGGCTGTTCCGCCAGCTGCCAGAACGGGGATTTTGTGGTTGCGCCCGATGCCGGCAAGATATTTCCATAGCAGACGGTGCAGTTCGTTTGGGATTAGGTCGCGGCGATTTTTTGTGCTGAAGACGATGTGGATGAGAAGGTTGGGATATTTATGCGCCATGGGTGCCGTCCCTGCGGGACTCCGTCGTTCTAGATCGCTTTCCCGGCACTGCCGTGCCGGGCTATCCTATTCCGCCGCTTCGCGGCTGGAGTGGATGCGTCCGCGCGTTATCTGCGAAGTGCTGTGCGTCTCTTGTACGACTGTTGACTCGCTGGCGCAACAATAGTCAAGCCGATGCTTGTGTGTCTGTGTTGGCTATCACCAGCTATTTGGTTGATTCCTGAGGTGTCTGACTACGGCGTAAGCTGAAATACAGTTCCTTGCCCTCCGCTGCCGCCGAATGGGGTGGTGCCAAAGAGGCTGCCTGCTGGGTCGAAGGTTAATCCGTAGTTTGGACTGTATCCATCACGTCCGTTGCCGAAGGAGTGGACAATCTTTTCGTTCCAACTGCCGCCGGCGAGGGTGAGTTTGAATACCGTACCGCAATCGCACGAGGGGCGTCCTCCGGTCGAGGTTGTGCCGTAGAGATTGCCAGCCGCGCTAAAGATGGGAGTGGCGGTGGGGAAGCTTCCGTCTGTGCCGCCCTGGAAGCTGTAGAGTACGTTCTCCTGCCACCCGCCGTTGGGGCCAGCTGTTAGTTGGAAGACCGTATCCACGCCCGCTGTTCCACCAAAGTAAGTTGTGCCGTAGAGACTGCCTGCTTTGTCGAAAATTAGACCGCCATACGGATTCGCAGCATCGGGCATGCCTTTGAAGTCATACAACACCGTCGTTTTCCATGGTCCACGAGCGGTTGGTGACAGTTCGTACACGGCGCCTGCTCCGTTGATACCACCGAGTTCGGTGGTGCCATAGAGATTTCCTGCTACATCCAGAAGCAAATTACCGAGCGAGCCGACGGCTCCATCTTTACCGCCGGTGAACTGGTGGATCACTTTGTAGCGCCAGCCGTGCGCGCCGGGAGAGAGTTCAAAAACCACGCCATTCGAATGTGCGCCGCCGTCCGGAGCTGTGCCGTAAAGATTGCCAGCGTTGTCAAACACCAAACCTCCGCCGGGACCGAAGCCATCGTTGAGACCTTTGAAATTGTAGAGAGTAGTTTCCCTCCAACTGCCGCCGGATGGCGTTAATTCAAAAATCACGCCGCAACCATCGCCCGCGCACAAGCCGCCGAATCCGCCTGCGACGGTTGTGCCGTAGAGATTGCCATCGCTGTCGATGGTGACGCCGCCGTGGGGATCCAATCCATCGCCGCTTCCCGTGAAGCTATAGATGACGGTCTCTTGTCCCGATACGGTGAGCTCGAACACAGTGCCAAAGTCGTAGGCGCCACCCGATGCGGTTGTTCCGTAGGCATTACCTGCGCTATCAAAAGTCAGGGAAGTCGCAGGGTCGCTGCCATCCGCGTTTCCAGTGAAGTTGTAGAGCTTCTTATACGTGGTGGCGGACGAGATGTTGGCGAGGACTACGGCGAAAGCAAGAGCGGCGCGGATTCTACTGCTGAAGTTGTTCATAGGAGCCTCGAAAAGTGCTACTGGCTGAAGGCGTCGTAAACGCGGAGAAATTGTAGTGGTTGATAAGTCAGGAACTGCGGCGGCGTTTCCACGTCGGAGCCATTGAGATAGAGCACGTTGTACGCGGTGCCGAGACCGGTGGCTAACACGTTCATTTGAGAACTCTCGAGGTTCGGCCATTTACCCGTCTTCACCCGCGCGGCCAGAGCTTGAAATGCGGTGATGGTTTCTGCGGGAGTAAATTCGCAATGGCCGGCGCGATGAACAAAGAGCTCGCGCGAAAGTGTGCCGTCTCCCGCTTCGTGAACGACAGTGGAGTAGGCTTTTTCGTCTTCTACGGGAACGAGTCCGTCGCCGGTGGTGTGAACCGAAAGTACGGGCACGGTAATCTTTCCGTCAAAAATAATGTTGTCGGTGAGATAGGTTAGGGCTGCCGGATCCGCCGAAATACGCTGCGCTTTGTTGAGCGCGGCGAGATCGGCGTCAAGGCTGAGTCCGGCAGCGGCGTAGAGCGCTTGCACCTCGGCGTAGTCGCGGGAGTGGCTGAGTTGCCGCGCATAGTTCACGCCCGTATTGAACGATGGATTGCCACCGGCTCGGCCTTCGAGTTCCGTCCGGAGGTAGAACGGAAACAGAAGGTCTGTGTCCGCGAGCCAGTAAAACTGGTTGAGCTCCTGCGTGGTGTAGTCGGTGGGGGAGGGTTCCTGAGAGGCTGGATCGATCCATCCGGGGATATCGGCTAAGGCCGCGATCAGGGCGATGCGCGCTTGCCCCTGTGCCGTGTTCTGGGCCGCCGACAAGAACGCTTCGGCGTTATCGTAATTCTGCGTCGGATACGCGATGTTGACGACCTGCAATGTCCCGCCTGCGAGCAGAGTATTGAAGGCGAACGCGGAGTCCAGCGCCTCGTTCCAGAAACCAACTCCTCCGGCAACCACGCCGCACATGGGAATCGCACCCGCGAACTGAGTCGGATATTGCTGCACCAATGCTGCCGTGATCAAGCCACCCATGGAGTGTCCCCAGGCGATGGTTTGGGTGGGTGTTCCGAAAAGACTCTCGAAGGCTCCAAGGGTTGCCATCTGATCGGGCAATGCTTGCTCGACCGCCCAACCGGTCGTGGCGTAGGACGAACCGGCAAAAGCGTATCCGAGATTGAAGAGGAAGTAGGCGGTGTCGCCATCGCCATAGTCGTATGCCGGGTTCGGCGACCCCGGCGTGACGTAGCCATGGCTGTAGAGAATGAGCGTGCCGTTCCACTTTGCGGGATAGTCCATTACATAGGTTGCACCATCGGGCAGGGTACCCGTGATGTGCTGTTGAGCGGCAGCAAGGCCACAGAGGAGGCTGATTGCGATCGAGGTGCACGCGACGAAGCGCGCGATTCTCTTCGTTTTCGAGAGGGATAATTCGAACATCCGGGAGCCTCTTCCTGTGCCAGATTGTGAACTATTAGTTGGTGAAAGCGTCGTAAATTCGCAAAAAGTTGGCCGGTTTATAGGTCTCGTAGGCCGGAGCGACGACCACGATCTGGTTGTTGACGTCGAGAACGTTGTAAGTCGAGCCTAGGGCCGTCGCCTCGTTGTTCAAGTCGGTGGGCGTGAAGTTTTTCCATTTTCCGCTTGTCAGCCGAAGCTCCAAGGTGTTGAAGGCGGCGATTGTTTCGGCCGGAGTGAATTCGCAGTGGCCGGCGCGATTCACGAAAAATTCTTTCAAGAAAGAACTGTCTTTGGCCTCGCTGACGACTTTCGAATAGGCTTCTTCGCTTTGCACGGAAACGAGTCCGTCCCCGACGGTGTGCAGGGTCAGGACGGGGAAAGGTATTTGGCCGTTGTAGATGATGTTGTTGGTGAGATAGGTCAACGCGGCGGGGTTGGCAGAGATGCGCGCGGCCTTCTTCAGGGTTTCAAGGTCGGCGTCCAGGCTGAGCCCAGCAGCAGTGTAAAGCGCCTGCACCTCCGCGTAGTCGATCGAGTTCTTCAGTTGCGTTGCGTAGTTGACGCCGGTGTTGAACGAGGGGTTGCCTCCGGCTCGCGACTCCAACTCGGCGCGATAATCGTAGAGAAATATTCCGTCGACGTTGAGCAGCCACTGATACTGATTCGCTTCCTGCGTGGCATAGTCGGTCTGCGCGGGTGGTGGAGACAGAGGGTTGTACCAGCCGGGAGTGTCTCCCAGGGCGGCGGACAATGCGATGCGAGCCTGGCCTTGAGCGGTGTTTTGCGCGGCGATCAGATAGGCGGCGGCATTTTCAGCGTTCTGCGTCGGGTTGGTGATGTTGACGACCTGCAAAGTTCCGCCCGCGACCAAAGTGTTGAAGGCGAAAGCGGCGTCGAGCGACTGGTTCCACGTTCCCACGCCTCCGGAGACAACTCCACACATGGGGAGGGCCGCGTTGAAGCGAGTCGGGTATTGCTGGACTAATCCGGCGGTGATCATGCCGCCGAGAGAGTGTCCCCAGGCGATCGTCTTGGTGGGCGTTCCGACAGCTGTCTCGAACGCGTCGAGCGTGGAGATCTGGTCAGGAATGGCCTGCTGCACCGCCCAGCCAGTGGTGGCATAGGACGATCCGGCGAGCGCGTAGCCTTCCGCATAGAGGTATCCGCCAGTGAGTGGATCGCCCGCGTCGACGGCGGGGTTGGGAGATCCCGGCGCGACGTAGCCGTGACTGTAAAGAAGAAGTGTGCCATTCCAGTTGGCGGGAACATCGATCACGTAGGTTGCGCCGTCGGCGAGGGTTCCGGTGATATGTTTCTGCGCCGCCGCGTTTACAGAGAAGGCGGAGATCATGAGGATGGATACGGCGCAGGACAGGACGATCTTGGAGGTCTTCAACATAGGAGTCTTCTCGCAGGAAATAAGTGAATTTCTCGCCCGTCAAACGGTGGGGGACGCCTCTGACGAACGGCAACAAAATTGTCCACCATTGTGTTCCGGTTTCGAGAGCTTGTCAACGGATTACGGGGATTGCGGGTTCTTGGTAGGCGAGGGGGAAAGAGCTGCGCTCATGCGTGATCGATCGTGGTGTGATCAATCGTGGCGTGGTCGATCGTGAGCCGCCGTGCGCGGCGCTTTCCGGACCAAAATAGCCACGCGCCGATCAGGACAAGTCCGCCGCAACCGCCGATGATCTTGAAAACGGCGAGCGGCTTGTTGGGTTCGTCGGGCGGCGGCAACACGGAAAGTGCAATCGTAAATAAAGTCGTGGTGAATCCCAGAATCGACAACGCATAGGCTGCTGGTTTTCCGCCAGGCACGCGAATTACTTTTTCGCCCGCGGCCTCGCGCTGCAGTTTGAACATGGCCGCGAAGAGATACAAATAGGGAATGAAATACGTGATCACGCCCATACTAACCAGAACATCGTAGGCGCCTTTCACCGAGGTGCCGGCCTGGCCGAGAAAGATAAAAATCGCACCGATGACCGCTTGGGTCAAAAGCGCGACCCAAGGCGTGCCCCATCGGGGATGTAGTTCTCCGAAGGAGGGGGGCAAATAGCGGTCGATGCCAGCGACAAACGGAAGGCGGGCGACTGCGGCGAGGTAGGCGCCGGACGCTCCGATGTTGCTGAGGGCTATGAGTAAAGCCGCCAGCGGAAGAACGCCGGGAAGTCCGACGCGATCGGCGGTCTTCGCGATCGCCTGGACCAATCCTTGCAGTCCGCTAACCTCCGACGAGGGCAACGCCAGCAGCACGCAAACTGTACCGACGATGTAACAGAAGGAGACTGTTACGCCAGCGGCGAATAGTGCGAGAGGAATTGTGCGTCGCGCGTTCTTGATCTCTTCGGCCATAAAGGACGCCGTTTCGCACCCGCCGAAGGCGAAGGTCAGTACCGACCAGAAGATGATGTCGTTCAGGCGGACGCTGGGCGTCATGGTGTGCAGCGAAAATGTGGTGGCTGAACCGAAGCGGTGATAGGCGAGCAGGCCCATGCCGACTACGATGAGCACGGGAATCCACATGGAGAGCGCACCGATGTTATGCAGCCATTTGCCGACATCGAGGCCGACGACGTTTAACAACGTGGCCCCGGCCAGCGTCACCAAAGCAAAAACGATGTAGAAGGTAGGATTTGCGGAAAGATGAGACCACTGTGCTTGCCGCATGAAAAGGATATTGCTGGCGGCAAAATACAACACGGCAGGGAAGTAGGGCAGGTTCGAGGTCCAGTAAGTCCAGGCGGCCATGAATCCGGAGAAATCACCGAAGGCGCGTTTCGACCAGACGTAGAGACCGCCTTCATTGGGATAGCGAGAGGAAAGTTCGATCACCGAAAGAGCTAGTGGAGTGTAAAAGGCGAGCCAGGCGCCGATCCAGATGATGATCGAACTGGGACCGGCGGCGGCAGCGGTGGCAATCCAACGGAGGCTGACTCCGGTGACTACATAAAAGAGGAGCAAGTCGCGGAACCCCATCACCCGCTTGGGGCGGTTGGGATCTACGGCCTCGGCGATAGAGACGGCGGTCGCGGCTAAAGGAGGGGAGTCGTTATCGGGTCGATTTACGGGCCCAGAGCTGCTCACGCGAGAGTGTCGGTTCACCGAGCGACAGGTGAACGCTAACAATTATCAGAGCGGAGAAGTTGGAGCAAGAATATTCGCGACAAGCGCTCAAGTCATCTCGGAGTGAGCACTGCCGAAATAGTCCGGTCCCGAGAGGAATTTCTCATAACACTCGATGCACACCCAGTCGCGACCGTTGGTATAGCCGGTGCCGCGGTCGGGTCGATCTTCGGACTCGAACAGAGTCCATTCGCAGACGAAACACTGGTCACTTTTCCAGCCGTTGCGGCGCAGGGCGAATTTTTTTGGATTGCGGGCTAGATTGACATCGAATGACAGTCGGCCGTCTTCCCGCACCGCCAGGTCCCGCGACTTCCAGTTCTTCCGCTCCCAATACCAATTTGATTGGCGGAGGAGGTTGACGCGCTCGCGGATGGTAGCGCCATTCCACTCGAAATCGTGAATCTTGATGGGCGAAGCTTTGCGAAACCGAGAAGGGCCGACTCTTTCACTGAGACCCTCCTTTGCATAGTGTTCTCGGAGTTGTTCGAGTTCTGCACCGGTCTCCCGCAGGATGCGAGCAGCCAGACAGTCTTTTTCGCGTAACAAGCCGAGAAAAATATGTTCTGTACCGATATGGCGGTGTCCAAGGCGATCAGCTTCGTCTGTGGCCCAGACTAGGATTCGCTTGCACTCGCGGGTGAGCGGAAGATCAACTGAGGTCGAAACCCCCGGGCGAGCGGAGGTGTTCTTGTCGACCTGTTCGCGAATCGATTCCTGGGATCCAACTCGTCGGGCGATTTCTTTGCTCTCACGCACCAAGCCCAGGAGGAGATGTTCGCTTTCGATGGATTGGGAGCCGAATTGCGAAGCCTCGTATCGGGCGAAGAAAATTACGCGCCGCGCTTTCTCCGTATATCGCTCAAACATGCAGCTACTCCGCAGTGGAAATTCTACGGCTGCTCCGTTTCCAGTAGAGAAAGCCCGGCACTCCCAGCAGCACAATGGCTGCACCCCAGAATGCTTCCGTGGGCCGCTCGATAATTGTGTTTAAGGTCCAGGCGACGCCGACAATCACGTAGATTGCGGGCAGCCACGGATATCCGGTGCAACGATAAGGCCGAGGCACGTCGGGGCGTTTCCAGCGCAAGATGAAAAGTCCAATCACAGTCAATGTGTAGGAGAGGACCATGCCGAAGATTACATAGGTGTAGAGCTGGTCGTAGCGTCCGCTTAGTGTGAGAACGGCGGCCCAGATGCCTTGGCCGATCAGGCTAAAAGCGGGCGTGCGCCATTTTGGATGGATGACGGCCATGCGGCGGAAGAACACGCCGTCCTGTGCCATGGCGAGGTAGACACGTGATCCTGAGAGGGTGCAAGCGGCTGCCGCGCTGAAACAGGAAACGGCGATCATGGCGGAAAGCCAGCCTGCCGCGCCCGGGGAAAATAAAACAACAGCGGCGTCGTGAACAATCGTTTCATGCTGGGCAATTTCACGTAACGGCAGCGCGTAGACGTAGGTCATGTTCATGGCGAGATAGATTGCGCCTACGACCAGTACGCCCAGGACCATAGCTAGTGGCACATTGCGTCGAGGTTCTTTCACTTCGCCGGCTACCCAGGTGATGTAGACCCATCCATCATAGGCCCAGAAGACCGCGATCAAACCAATGCCCAGAGCGGAGATCAGCTGGGTTGGACTCAAGCCGAGGCTCAATCCACCGGGCGACGCGGTAGTGAAATTCGACCAGTGTCCTTTGCCGATGGCGAATCCTAAAACGACGAAGATTGCCATCGCAATGAACTTCGTCCAGGTTGAGATGTTCTGGACCAGTGCTCCCCAGCGCAGCCCAAAGACATTGACGTACGTGAGAATCGCAATCAGGAGCAAACCGGCTGCGTGGGCGCGCGTGAAAACGATTGTGAATAGAGCGGTGACGACGTGCCCATTCGCGAATGCCGGATAGGGAACGTTGATGTTCGCCATCACGTGCTGCTGCGACATCCAAGGAAGGATGTTTCCCATGTAAGCGGCGGCGGCCACCGAGAGCGCGGCGATTGAGCCGCCGTTGGCGACGGCAAACAGCATCCAGCCGTAAAGAAAGGCGACCAGATCGCCGTAGGCCTCGCGGAGGTAGATATATTGCCCGCCTGAGTCGGGGAACATCGATCCTAATTCGGCGAAGGCGACGCAGGCGCACAGGGAAATGACGCCGCCGAGAATCCAGACTAAAAAGAAGAGAAGTGGATTCGGCAACGGAGCGGCGATATCTTTCGCGGTAAGAAAAATCGAGGATCCGATGATACCGCTGACGAGCAACAGGACCGAGTCAAGCAGGGTCAATCCGCGGACGAGTTTGGGTTGGCCGGTATCTTCTTCGTTTTGCGGAGCGATCAATGCGGGGCCAGAATTCATGGAGTGTTTCGTTTCATCCCATGCCAAGTTCGTCGGAGGACTCGAGAGGTGTTCCGCAGCGGCGGCAGATGACAGCCGAGCAGTCTCCGCAGGTCAAAGGATCTCGGACTTCGATCGCGCAGACGGGGCAGTATAGGGTGGCCGCGGGCTTCTCGGTTGCGGGCGTTGATTTCGGAGTGCTTTCCAAGTGGTTATCCCCAGCCATTAATAATCGGGATGAGGACGAAACTGTAACACAGTCTATTGCGTCGCCGGGTTTAAGTGGTTGCGGGAGGGGTGTACTTGCGCTTCGCGGTAAAGCGAGACTTCCCAATTCCTGTCAGTCGGTTGTCTTAGCCCCTGGGCGAGCAGGAATGCCCGCCACCACACAACTTCTTTCGGTGCGACGTATCGCGATGTTTTTGATACATTTTCAGGCGAGGATTGAATTCGAAAAAAATGTAGCTTTGAATGACCGAGGAGTTCCATGAAAGCCGTTCGCATTCATCAATTCGGCGGGCCGGAAGTTTTAATGTACGAGGACGTTGCCGATCCCAAGCCGCGCAAAGACCAGGTGTTGATTCGCGTCCGCGCTTGTTCTCTGAACCATCTCGATGTGTTCGTCCGTGAAGGTTTGCCTGGAGTCAATCTTCCGCATATTCTCGGTAGCGATATTGCGGGTGAGATTGTGGAAGTTGGTGAGTATATTACCGACTTCAAAGCGGGACAGCGCGTTTTGATCGCGCCGATGCATTTCTGCAATCACTGTGCGAAGTGCGTCGCAGGCCTGCAGAATCAGTGTCGCCATTTCACGGTACTGGGCAACGGTGTCGATGGCGGAAATTGCGAACAGATTGCCGTTCCGGCGGTCAATGTGATCCCGATTCCCGACAGCCTCGATTTCAACGAGGCTGCGAGCGTTCCACTGGTGTTCGTCACGGCGTGGCACATGCTGACAGGACGGGCGGCCATTCGTCCGGGGCAGACGGTGCTGGTGCTAGGCGCGAACTCTGGAGTCGGGATTGCAGCCATCCAGATTGCGAAAATGTTTCACGCGCGGGTGATTGCGACTGCAGGCGACGAGCGCAAGATGGAACGGGCGATCGAGTTGGGCGCGGATTTTGTGATCGACCACTACAAGCAAAAGATCTCGCAGGAAGTCCGGAGAATCACGAATTTCGAAGGGGTCGATATCGTGATCGAACATGTAGGCGTGGCGACGTGGGAGGAGAGCGTGCGGTCTCTTAAGGCTGGCGGCACACTCGTGACTTGCGGAGCGACGACTGGTCCGAAAGTAGAACTTGATCTGCGCTTCCTTTTCTCGCGGCAACTGGCGTTGCTGGGGTCTTACATGGGTACGATGAGCGAACTTTACGAAGTGCTGGGGCACGTCTTCGCGGGGCGATTGAAACCGGTGATCGACCATATTTTCCCGCTCAAAGAAATCCGCAGCGCGCACGAATATTTGGAGAAGAGCCAGATGTTCGGGAAGATCGTGCTGAACCCGTAGCCATCCGGAAACGGAGCCTTACTTCTTTCTTTTCGGCTTATCTCGGAGCGTTGTTTTGGCGGTCTTCTCGTGGGTCGGCGTCTTCGTCGGCGCAATTACCGCTCCCGTTGTTCCGGTTGTCACCGTGTTATGGGTGAGATCGATCACGAAAGTATCCACGACTTTTGTGACGGGTGTCGCGCCTGCGACATAGGGAGCCGAAAGATAGGTGGCCACGATTTGGTTCTTGCTTATTTCCAAACGAAGAAAACCGAAATTTGTCTGGTCGTACTGCTCCAGAGTAAGACCGCTGCCGAGAGGAAAGGGACTTGGCGGTGGTGCGCCGTTAACGGTATGCAGCGTGCCGAGGTTTGTGTATCCGCCGGCGCCCGCCACCACGTAGGGAAGCTGCAACGATCCCTTGGGACCCTGAACAACCTGCGTGAATCGCTGGTAGTTGTGCACGTGCCCTGACAAGATAAGGTTGGGATAGCGTTTTACCGCTTGAAAGCTCGCAGTCAGCACCTTGTAAACGGCGCTGCTTCCGGAGTGCTCCGTGTCGCCGGAAAACGGGGGATGATGGACCGCAACGATCAAAGCCTTGCTGGGATCGGCTGCAGTCAGTTCGCCTTGAAACCAGTCGATTTGATCCTGATGAATCTCGCCTTCGGTCTCGCCGACGTTCGAAAAGAGACCCACGATCGTGGCAAATGGCGTAGTGAAGGTCCAATACACGTTCGGCAAGTCCATTTGCGTTCGCGCGGCGCCGGTCTTGAGCGAGCCTGGTTGATTCGGGGTCTTGGACATGAAGTTCTGGATCCAGCCGTCGAGGGGAAACTTGTTGGGGTCGACGGGGCCGTCTTGGGGGTCGTCGGGCTGGCAATCGTGATTGCCGGGGATCGATACGATGAAGGCCGGATAATTCTTATAGGTCTGATAGAAGTTGTCGCCGTATTTGTCGATATCGCCGGCAAAGTAGATGACATCGCCGAGGTGGTAATAGAAAGCGGGCTTCTGATTGCTGGGCAGGCTTCCGGCGTCCAAGGTCATCATGTCGGCCACGAAATCCTGCTGTTGTCCGCGGTAATCGCCGGTGTCTCCGACGGTGTGGATCACCATTACGCCAGCGCTGATGATCTGTTGAATGTCGTCTGCGATGAGCAACTCTGACAAGTCGAATCGATAGGGAGCAGGACCATTAGGCGGCGGGAGCGGCTGAAAAGGATAGCTGGGAATCTGGACGTGAGCGGCTTGGACAGGAAACTTGACGTTCGTAATGGGAGGAACGTGACTTTGTCGTTGCCCCTTACCCTTGCCGGTTTTGAAGGAGTGCAATTCGCTCATATCGTCTCCGAGAAGCGGCGTACCGCTTGTGGTGAAATTTAGACGGAGGGGCCCCGCCGCCGGAGATTTCAAGCGGTCCGTTAATGCACCTTAGCCGATTGCGAAAAAGCTGGCAAGGGCTGGTTTGCCTTTGAAAGTCTGCTACATCGGAGTCGGCTGACTTGGATGGTGGTTCGTTGTTTTGTCTGGTGTTTGTCCGCGCAGGTGCCTGTGCGGTTAAAATAGGTTTATGGCGAAAGAGCTCAGTTTTGGCCCGTACGTTGATCTCGAAAATGGCAAGAAGGTCGTCAAGGAACTGATTTACGGTGACGGTGTCCCTGAAGGCATAGTCATGACGACGCTCGATTCCACAGTGAATTGGATGCGGAAGAATTCCATATGGCCGATGACGTTCGGCCTTGCTTGTTGCGCGATTGAAATGATGTCGATGGGCGCGTCGCGCTTTGATATCGCTCGGTTTGGCGCCGAAGTGTTCCGTCCTTCGCCGCGCCAGTCGGATCTGATGATTATCGCCGGGCGTGTGTCGAACAAAATGGCGCCTGTGATTCGCCAGCTGTGGGAGCAGATGCCCGAGCCAAAGTGGGTGATCTCGATGGGAGCATGCGCAACCTCTGGCGGCGTCTTTAATAATTACGCGCTGGTGCAGAGTGTGAATCAGGTGATTCCGGTGGATATTTATGTGCCGGGCTGTCCGCCGCGTCCCGAACAGTTGATTTACGCCATTACGTTGCTGCAGGATAAAATCATGACCGAGCGTGGCACGGTGAAGAAGGCCTTAAACCTGGTGCCTGCGGGAGAGTAGTGGAGCGACGGGCGACTCGCCCGGTTTATTTTTCTTTGACTACTGTTTCATCCTGGTCGCGAGCTGCCGTTCCGGCGGAGTCATCTGGTTCCAGATCGCGGTCAGATCTTTCTCGAGAATCTGATTATTCGGATCTGCCCTGAGAGCCAACGCAAACCACGTATAAGAGGTCGGCAAATCGCGTGGTACACAATGTCCGGTAGCGTACATTGTGCCGAAAGCGATGCGGGCCTTGGGGTTTGACTTGGCCGAGGCGGCTTTCAAATTTTTCACCGCCTCGTCGCAATTCTCGGGAGCGCCGCGTCCATAGAGGTAAGCCTCGCCTTTGCGGAAGGCGGTGTCACCCTTGTCCTCGGGCTCGGGAGCAAGCGGTTTCGGAGTTTTTGGATGGGCTAATCTTGCTTCGCGTCTCGCGTCGCGTTTGCTGATGGGCGTGGGGGCGGCGGGCGTTTTCGCGGCGGCTGCAGGTTTTTCCGGCGACTCATCGGAAGTGTTGCCTGTGGCGTCAGGAGTTGGGACGGCGTTCTCGGACGGACCTTCCGGGACGGAAGAAGAGGAAGATGGTGGCGCGGGTTGCGAGGTTCCTGCGTTGGGCGCGGCCGTTGGTTTCGACTGCGTTTGAGTCTCGGATTGCGCTGGCGTATCGGCGGGTGATTCGCTTGAGTTGGAGGCAGTCGTTTCGGTCTTTCGGTTTACGCCCGTGCCGAGGTAGTTAGTGTAGAGCCACCAGCCCGCTCCCCCTAAGGCTGCCAACAAGAGGATCATCAGGAAAATCCTGCGGCCGCCAGTTTTCGGTTCTTCGGGTTCGAGAAAAGAATCGAGGCCCGAGAAGGCTTTTTCACGCAGAGAATCCATGCTGGGCTGATACTGGGTTTGATCGGTCGGACTCGGCTGGTGGAGGGTCCTTTCCTCGAAGGATGGGTTCGCGACCGTGGGAATGACGACGGTCGGGGCGGGAGAATTCCCGCGATCATCCCGCATCGCACTCTGACGCGAAACAGGCTCACGCGAAATGCTCCGGTTAGAAATGGGTGGGTCGTAGCTGGGCTGATTTAGGCCCAGCATGGAGGGCCCGCTGATCGGCGGCACTTGTCTGTTTGGCGCGGCGGGCACCGGCTCGGCCACCACGGGCCGTGGTGCAGATGCGGGCACGTTTGCCGGTCTTGTTCGGGAAACGGGTGGCTGCGAAATCGGGGCCATCGAAATGGGGGCTTGCGAAACCGGTGCGGGCGGCGGGATTGACGGCCGTGCCTCGGAAACGGGAGTGGTCATCCGTCGGGGAGGTTCGAGCAAGGTGCCGCACATTCCGCAGAAGCGGAAATTATCGGCATTATCCTCGCCGCATTTTGGGCAGGTCAAGGTAACTCTCCGGAGGTTTTAGTTTTGTACTCCACATAGTCTATCAACCACAGTCTATCAACCACACGGGTTCGCCGGAACTCCGGCCTGCACTGTCGAGTCGACTTCACAAACTTCCAATCTGTTCGCGGTGAAGCGTTCAGCCCTGGCCCTTTCATATTAAAATGCAACCGCCGCGATTTCCGCCTGATGCCAAAGATCCCGAAATCGAACCGTACGCCAGCCGCTAAGAGCTTCGAGGCGCGACTGGAGCGGATGCGTTCCCGGCTTAACTGGGTCATCGTGCCAGTACCGTTCGATGCAGCCAGCGTGTGGGGGTTGCGTGGCCAGATCAAAGTAAAGGGCGAAATCAACGGCTTTGCCTTCCGAACCTCGCTCTTTCCGACCGGGCAAGGCCAGCATTATCTGTTGGTGAACAAGAGAATGCAGAAGGGCGCGGCCGCCAGCGCAGGTCGGATGGCCCGTTTCCGCATGGAAGTCGATTTGGAGGAGCGGAAAGTCGCCGTTCCGGACGAACTCGATCGTATTCTCAAACAGGACCGGTCGCTTCGCCGATGGCATGACGAATTGAATCATTCGACCCGCAACGATATTGCAAAATGGACCACCGAACCAAAGAGCGTGGCGGCACGCGTTCGACGAGCCGAGCAGATTGCAGAGCGCCTGCTAAGCGTGATGGAGGCCGAACGCGAGTTGCCTCCTATTCTTCAGTTGGCTTTCGCGCGCTCTCCCAAGGCGGGCGAGGGATGGAATCGCATGTCGGCTGCACGTCGGAGGAGCCTTTTGTTTGCCATTTTTTATTACCGTGCTCCAGAGGCGCGGGCTCGCCGCATCGACAAGATGCTGGTGGAAGCTGCGGTGGTAGTCGACCAGGCCGAAGCTCGCGGCAAGAAACGCGAAAAGTAAGCTATATAATTCACCAGCGCCATCTTGCACAGCGCCGCGTGGGGCGGAGGCTGTCTTCTTAAGGAATGATCATGAAAATTAGGTTATTTCCAGTTGCCGGTGTTTTGCTCATAGCGGTGCTGGGGGCCGTCCCTTCTTCTTTCGCCCAAAATACGGAGCCGGCGGCTGGCGCGGCGAAACGATCAATCACGGAAAGAGATTTGTTCGATTTCGTGTGGGTTGCCGACCCGCAGATTTCACCGGACGGATCGCGCGTCATATTCACGCGGGTGGTCACGGACGAAAAACACACCGGCTATGAAACATCGATTTGGATTGTGGCTGCTGGCGGCGGGGAATCGCCGGCACGTCTCACGAACGGCAAGCATGACGCACGCGCTCGCTGGTCGCCGGATGGATCGCGCATAGCATTTGTGCGCAGCGGGGAAAAGGATGATAGCGGGAAGCCGCGTCCACCTCAGATTGCCATTTTGCCGCTGACTGGTGGCGAAGCTCACGTCATTACCGATCTGCCGAAAGGCGCGTCTGGTCCTATCTGGTCGCCGGATGGGAAGCGGATCGCATTTTCCAGTTCAACAACGCTCGAGGATATTGAGAAAGAGCAGCGTAAAAAGAGCGATGCGAAGGCCGCGACGGATACCGGTGGTCACGGCGACGGCAAGACGACGAAAGACTCGGCTAGCGCCGCGACTTCTGTGGCGAAAAGCGATTCCGACGCCGACCGGGAATCGGACATCCACATTATTACGCAGGCTGTTTATCGCGATAACGATGAGGGGTATCTCGATCTCAAACGGCACGACCACATCTGGGTGGTGGATGTTCCGCGGGCGTCTGATGAGCCCCTCAAGCCGTTACAGATTACAAGCGGTGATTACGACGAAGGCGAAATTGTATGGACGCAAGACGGGTCGCACATCTACTTCGCGACCAGTCGTATTGACGAACCGTACTATGAGACGCCCAGCACCGATCTTTATTCCGTCGCGGCAACGTCGGCTGGGGCAACGCCGGAGAAACTGGCTAGCATTCCGATGGGGATTTACGGATTGTCGCTCAGTCCTGACGGGAAGAAGTTTGCGTTTCACGGATCGATCACGCATCCGGTTCGCTCGTACTCGCAGCCAGATTTGTGGGTGATGGATGCGGCGGCGAATGCACAGCCGCGAAATCTGACGGCGAATTTCGATTTCGATATGGGCAGTTCGGTATTCGGCGACAATGCTCCGCCGCGCGGCGGTGCTCGAGCGGATTTGCAATGGACTCCGGATGGGCACTCGATTTTTGACATTATCGAGAAACGAGGGCATACACCGATTGTGCGGGTGGATGCGGAGACTGGGGCCGTTACGGAAGTGACTCACGGGGACCAGGCAGTGTTCGACTTTTCCATCACGCCGGACGCGCGTACGGCTGTTGCTCTGGAGTCGACCGCAGTGATGATCGGCGACTTGTTTACGGTGTCGTTGAACGGGAATCCGGATGGCACCGAGAACCGCATTACAGACGCTAATAAGAAGCTGTGGTCCCAACTCAACATCACGGCGCCGGAGGAGATTAATTACAAGAGCTTCGATGGATTGCCGATTCAAGGCTGGATTCAGAAGCCGCCGGATTTCGATCCCAAGAAAAAATATCCGCTGATCCTTAATATCCATGGCGGTCCGCATGCCGCGTATGGGTGGGTGTTCGACCATGAATTTCAGTGGATGGCGGCGAAAGGTTACGTGGTGCTTTACGTCAACCCGCGCGGGTCGACGAGTTACGGCCAGGATTTCGGAAATATTATTCAGTATCACTATCCTGGCGACGACTACCGCGATCTGATGGTCGGAGTGGACGAGGTGTTGAAGCGCGGGTATGTCGATCCGAAGAAGTTAGGCGTGACCGGTGGCAGCGGCGGCGGGGTGCTGACCGACTGGACGGTGACGCAGACCGATCGCTTCGCTGCGGCGGTTTCGCAGCGTGACATCTCAAACTGGGCGTCGTGGTGGTACACGGCCGATTTCACTTTGTTCCAGCCAAACTGGTTCAAGGCGCCACCGTTTCAGGATCCGAAAGATTATGCGGAGCGGTCCGCGATTACCTATGTGGAGAAGATTCACACGCCGATGATGTTTATTCTGGGGCAATCGGACTATCGCACTCCGCAGGATTCGGGCGGAGAGCAGTTGTTTCGGGCGCTGAAGTATCTGCATCGGCCGACGGCGATGGTCGTGTTTCCACGTGAGACGCATGAGTTGTCGCGTTCGGGCGAGCCGTGGCATCGAATTGAGCGGCTCGACAATATTGTGGGCTGGTTCGATAAGTGGCTGATGGGCGTGCCGCATCCGGAATACGAGGTGCATCCGAAACCGGCAAAAGCGAATGCGAACGAGTAAAAGAGAAGACCCGGGGTCGTATACCATCCCGGGTTCGAGTCAGTCATTTGATCAAAGCGCGACGTCCACGAACTTTCGGCGGTACGCGCGGTTATTGCAGCGAGCCGAATACCACCAGGCTGTTGTTCGTCCCTACATAAACCTTGCCGTTGGCCACGACAAAATTGGCGAAGTGAGGGAGGGGTGGAATTTTGTCACGATAGTTAGGGGCGGTTGAACTGGCGTAGAGCCGCTTCAGCGTATGCGCATCATAAGCTCCGAGAATCGATCCGCTGATCTGCCACAGAAGGGCGGAGTTGGTTCCGTTAGAGGTGACAATGGGGGAGTGTCCATTGTCGGTTTTTACCGACTGTGCGAATGGAGTTGTTGCCAGCTTACCGTTGGTCAGGGCGAGAGCTTTGATGGTCGATCCGGCGGCTGCAGTGTAGAGCGTATTGTTCCAGAAGGCCATCGCTCCCGGTTCGGGGGCAAAGGTCGGCAACTCCTGCACGATCTGGGTATCGCCCTGGGTACAGGTCGCGCAAAAGTGCCCCATGTTGTCGCGGTTCAGCAGGTAGATGGTGCCTTCTTTGCCGAGGGTCGCCATCAGGTGTTTGTACTTGCCTTTCTGATCAGGAAGCACCAACACGGGCTCGCTCAAATCCATATCGTTCTGGTCGAGAAAGAGTTCGTTGTACGGAGTGAACCAGTCGGCGAGGGTAAGATCGCTACCGGATTGGGTGAATTTCAATACCGATTGCCCGAAGTTCGTGCTCGCTGCGAAAGGGCCGTCCGCCGTCGCTCCGTAGATGCCGCCCTCGCTATCGGCGGAAAGTCCTCCGCCTCGCATCCAGATGGCGGCGGCCGATTCTCCGGGTTCGACATCAAAGGCGCCCTGGGGTTGCAGGGTCGCGGCGCTGTACGACAAAACCCAACCCTCTTCAAAGTCGCCGCGGCAGCCGTTCGAGCCGAATGCAATGTAGATGTTGCCATTCTCTAAGAGCAAAGCGGGACGGTTCACCTGCATTGCATCCGCGAAAACATAGGTCTGTCCACCGACGGTGTAGCTAGCGGATATCACGACGGGGCTGCCGGTTTTTTCCAGGCCGGTGGTCACGTCGAGCGCGTGCAAGCGATGCACGTAGGCGGAATGCTCGTAAGTTTTCGCCACGAGGTACAGCGTCCCCGCTACGGGATCAATGACCGGAGTGGAAACGACTCCTACTTCCGTCCAAAGGGTCGTTCCGCCGCACTTCTGCAACTTAATCGGGACCGGGGTAGCGCCATTCAGAAGCAAGGTAGTCTGCCACAACGGCATGGCATTTTGTCCGGTGGAGCTGTCCGCGTCAAAGGCATAAACGCTGTCATTCATCGTGGCTACGTAGACGACGTTATGAACTCCGGCACCTGGAATGGTAATCGACGGCAGGTAAAGAGCCTGGCCAATCACTGCTCCATCGACTGCTTGCGTGAACAGCTTTCCGAACTGGGTGCTGTTGACGTTTTGTGGCGTAAGAATTGTCTCGTTTGGATTCGCGCCGGTACGCGCGACGTTATAATGCCAGGTGGTTACCGGAACTTGGGCTTGAGCGAGGGTGGCGCCGACGAGCGCCAGCAGGAAGATCCCAACGAGATTGAAACGAGCAGGCAGAACTGCAGCCATGGTTTCCCCTTCACAATATTTTCATCGAAACTAACGAATGCACGAAGACGCCGAAGGGTCCAGATGCGCTGCGAAATCACCAGCCGCAACGGCGACGCCTGTGCTCTTAACAATACCGACCCATTCGGGCCCGGTCAAACTCGAAAGTGCCGATGGTCGCGCAGGGCTTTCGCTGGAGTTGATCCGTTTGCAGTCAATGTGTAATACAGTGCGGCTCCTCAGACGTTGGGCAATCGACAAATGCCGCTGCGCTTATTGAACTACGTTCCCGTAAGTAGGAACTCCCTGCTGAATGAGGTAGAGCAGCATTTGTCCGCGGGAGGACCAATCACTCTGGGGATACTTCGAAACGAGCGCATGGGTAAGGGCAATGGCCGCACTTTTCGATTGATCCGACTTCTTGGGCTGCTCTTCTGTCTTGTAAATTTCGATCAGGGCGGCGCGCCGGGAAGCGGCATCGTACAGAGCTTCCGGGGCGGCAGGCGAGTCGGGATGCTCTTTCACATACTTTTCGTATATATCCGACTCTTTCTCGGGGCACTTCGAGGAGCCTTGCCAGTCTCCGCAGAGTTTGTTGTCGATCAGATGAAAGGCAGCGAGTTGCGCCCATTTGGAGTCGGGAAACTTCTTCATCACCAGCCTCATGGACTCTTCGTCGATACCCTGGCGCATATAGGCGTCACGTTCGCGGGCGGACGGGCGAGATTGCATGTCAGATTTATCGATCTGCCATCGGATGTCGGCAGCGCGGTAGAGACCCTCTCCGGCGAGCGAGCCGGTGGGGAAAATATCATAAATGCGGCGATACAGGCGCAAGGCATCCTGGGCTGCACCTCGTCGACCGTGGCGGCGACTGGCCTCGTCTTCTGAGTCGACGGCCGCGCCGAAGAGGATGCGATCGCCGTTGGGAGTGGATGCCCACACCGCGCCCGTATCCAATACCCATCCGCTGATGGTTCGCTCCTGGCTATCATCTTCCAAAACAAAGGCGGGGTCGGGCGCATTCGCGCGTCCCAGCAAGGCCTCGACGTGCAGCCATTTGGGGCTGCGGTCGAGGAGGATAATTTCGCGGCCTCGCTCGACTTGCCCGAGTTTATTCGAAGCGGTGTCAGGGGACAGATAGATGATGGCCTCGCGAATAAGCGTGCCGTGATCGGCGGCGTGCACAAAGGAACTCATCACAAGAAGCAAAGCGGTCGAACTCAGGAGCCGGGTTATCGGTTTCACAGTCGTGTTCATCTCCGGGTTCCGGGGAACCAGTGAAGTTAGATGCGCCGAAGCCAAGGTTTTGCGCGAAATCGCCAGCGGCGGCGGGTAGGGATTCCGCAAAGACATTCAAACAAAAACTCGGCTGGAAAACAAAGAGGGAGCGCTTCGCCACTGGGCGCTGCAGAGCGGGCGGGATTCGGACTGGGTCACTCGTGGCCGCCGGATGCGCAGCCAGTTCGTGAAAGGAAACGAAGCTGGCGGGGGTGCTCACCCTTGGCGAGTGATAACCGTCACAGGGTTAGGTGACCGGGATAGCAGCGCTTCCTGTCTGGTTTGGTGGTAAGCTCCACCACTGCGCAGCTTCAACGGCTGTTGACAAGGGTGAACCGGTGCTGTACACCGTTGTTTCTTCAGTGCCACAATTCTCCGGAGAACGTTATGCCCGGGCGCCCAAACTCGATCGCAGAGGGCCGTCGATGAATTCGCGCACCGCCGCGCAAGCGATTGAGATTCGCGACCTCTCTAGTATTCAGGAGCTCGTCCAATTAAAAGCGGTGGAAAAGGAAGTCTGGGGCATGGGGGACGACGATGCGTTCTCTTTGACGCTGGCCATTGCCAGCAAGGCGGCGGGGAATCTTTTTGTAGGGGCTTTTGACGGCGCGAAGCTCGTCGGCTTCGCCTTCGGGTTTTTCGGTCGCGAGAATGGCCTGATGACGATTCACTCGCATATGCTGGCTGTGCTCGATGCCTACCGGCATTTGGATGTTGGTTCAAGGTTGAAACAGGCGCAGCGGGAACGAGCGCTTGCCATGGGGATTCATGAGATGACTTGGACTTTTGATCCCCTGCAGAGCCGGAACGCGCACTTCAACTTCTCGAAGCTCGGGGTCGTTTCTGATAGTTATAAAGTCGATTTTTACGGTCCCGAGACGTTAAGCATGCTCCATCGGAATGGAACCGACCGGTTATGGGTGCGTTGGGTGTTGAATTCGCGGCGGGTGCGGGATCGCATTGCCGACCGAAATGCGCGCGCGGAAACGCTGGATGGCTTGCGGCTACTGTCACCCCTTGTACGATTCGATCCTAGTGGGAAACCGGCGCGAGCTGATTTGGCGGAATCGCTGGCGCGACAGCGGGTAAGCATCGAAATTCCGGGAGAAATTTTGGAAGTTGAACGCGCGGATATGGGCCTCGCGCGCGAATGGCGAGAAGCCACGCGATGGGCGTTTGTTGAGTCCGTAAAGGCGGGATTCGTCGTGACCGAATTCTGCCGATCGATACGCGGTCAGCAAGGTCCGGGAGCATATTTGTTGCAACGCGGAACGCTTGCGGAATTAGTTCTCGATGCGTAGAGAAAGTTAGGGGAAGATACGAAGAAAACTGGGACCAACGTTGAGGACACCGCGTCGGGATTGATGAGCGACTACGCGTAAAACATTATCCGTTATCCGGGTGAGCAGAGAGTTCTAAGATTTATAACCAAAATTCGTACTGAGGATCTTTACTATGGCCGAAGCTTCCATCACGCAAGTAAATATCGATTCGACTCTTGATGAGCAACGCAGTTTTCCGCCGTATCCAGAGTTTTCTGCGAAGGCGCACATCAAGAGTTTGGCCGAATATGAAGCTCTTTATAAAGAGTCGGTGGAGCAGCCGGAAAAATTTTGGGCTCGGGCCGCCGATCAATTGCACTGGTTCAAACGATGGGACAAGGTTCTGGAGTGGAACCAGCCGTGGGCAAAATGGTTCGTCGGCGGAGAACTCAATCTGTCTTATAACTGCCTCGATCGCCACGTGCAAACCGCGCGCAAGAATAAGGCAGCACTGATTTGGGAGAGCGAACCGGGCGAGATTCGAACTTTTACCTATCAGCAACTCTGGAGAGAGGTGCAGAAGTTCGCAAACGTTCTGAAAGAATTGGGCGTACGCAAAGGCGACCGTGTCGCCATCTACATGGGAATGACACCGGAGTTGCCGATTGCCATGCTGGCATGCGCGCGTATCGGCGCGCCGCATTCGATTGTATTCGGAGGGTTCTCAGCCAACGCACTCGTTGACCGTATACATGACTCCCACGCCGTTGCCGTCATCACGCAAGACGGTTCCTACCGCCGCGGCACGGAAGTGAAGCTGTTCCCGGTTGTAGAAGAGGCGCTGAAATCATGTCCATCGGTCAAGCACGTGGTGGTCTACAAGCGGACCGGCACAGGGATCAATATGACGTCTGGCCGCGACCACTGGTGGCACGAGTTGATGGCGAAGGCGTCCGACGAGTGTCCCGCTGAGCCGCTCGATGCCGAGCATCCGCTCTATATCCTCTATACGTCGGGCACGACGGGCAAGCCGAAGGGGATTGTTCACACCACAGGTGGCTATTCGGTCGGCACTTATCTCACAACGAAGTATGTGTTCGATCTCCGCGAGGAAGATACTTACTGGTGTACGGCCGACATCGGATGGGTCACGGGCCATAGCTACATTGTTTACGGTCCGCTGCAGTGCGGCGCCACCAGCCTCATGTACGAAGGCGCGCCAAATTTTCCAGAGCCTGATCGCTTCTGGTCGATCATTGATCGGCATCAGGTCAACGTGTTTTACACGGCGCCGACAGCGATCCGCACCTTTGCCAAATGGGGCGATGAGTGGCCGAAGAAACACAAAATGGAGAGCCTGCGGCTGCTGGGCACGGTCGGCGAACCGATCAATCCCGAAGCCTGGATGTGGTATCGCGAGCTCATCGGCCATAACCGATGTCCCATTGTGGATACATGGTGGCAGACGGAAACGGGGTCGATCATGATCACGCCGATCCCGGGAGCGATTGCAACGAAGCCCGGTTCGGCTACGAAGCCGTTCTTTGGCGTTGTTCCTGAAATCGTGACGATGGAAGGAAAGCCGGTTCCGGAAGGTTCGGGTGGATATCTCGTCATCCGGAAGCCGTGGCCGGCCATGTTGCGGACTATTTATGGCGATCCGGAGCGGTACGTGAGCCAGTACTGGTCGCAGATTCCGGGCGGCACCTATTTTACCGGGGATGGCGCTCGAAAGGATAAAGACGGCTATTTCTGGATCATGGGGCGGGTCGACGATGTGCTCAATGTCTCCGGACATCGTCTGAGCACCATGGAAGTGGAGTCTGCGTTGGTCGCGCACGAAAAAGTCGCGGAAGCGGCGGTGGTTGGACGCCCGGACGAGATCAAGGGACAGGCGATTTCGGCGTTCGTCACTCTGGAGCAGGGCGTCGAACCGACTGACGCGTTGAAAGAGGAGCTGAAGAAATGGGTAGCGAAGGAGATCGGTTCCCTGGCGAAGCCCGATGAGATTCGCTTCGCCGACGCGCTCCCGAAGACGCGCAGTGGCAAGATCATGCGCCGGCTGCTACGAGAGCTGGCCAGCAGTGGCGAGGTAAAAGGTGACACTACTACTCTCGAAGACTTCGGCGTGATTGCAAAATTAAAGGAACAGGACGAGGTATGAGGTGAGGCGGAGTAAGAGTAAGAAAAAGGTGCTAGCTGGAATGGGTATCGACTGTCTGGCGTTGTTGCCGCATTTGTTTGAGAAAGGATTCGACCGGCATCTGATATTTCTGCCGGAATAGATTCACCAGCGCGTCCTCGTGTGCGGAGGCGTCATTGCCTGGTGTTCCTTCGGGGGAGCTGGATTCCTGTCCACTGTCTTCGCTGGCTAGAACCTGGAATTCCGCAAAGCCGTTTTCCCTCAGCGACGAGTCCAGTCCCTCGGGCTCGACCTGTAGTTCCGGAGATTTGTCTCCATTGGAGCGCAGAGTCGTGATCATGCGGCGGACCTGATCCCGTTGCTCACCCGTATTTTGCAACAGCTCGACACCCATCCCAAATTCTGGATGAGCGACCAATACGATTCCGGTAGCGTGGACCTGGAAGTTTTGCGTCCGAATGGAAAGAATGACCCGCGTACCCCTTGGAAATGGTGTGTTCGTGGTCAAATAGCAACCTCCGATACTGAGGTCGGTCAGACGGCAGGTAACGGGCGGATCATCTTGTTCCGGTTCTGGCAGTTGCGAATTCAACCACAGGCGAAGGGCGGCGCGTTGCTCTTCGGTCGGGTTTTTGAAGCGGACACCGGCTTGCTCGCCTTTCCCTTCCCAAGCCAGCTCTCCTTCGATTTCGAGTTTGTGTTTAGTGCCGGGTAACTCGAGCGAGAAGCGGAGTGAACTTTCTTTGGCTGGGCGGCCCAAAAATTGGATGGCCATCCCACCTTCGCAAAGATCGATCGTCTTCGCTTTGTATGAACTGTTTCCGGTGCAATTCACAGGGATTTCAATTGGAACTCGCATTTGCGCTCGTCGCTCGCGCTTCATCAGGGCTCGAACGGCGCGAAAACTCGCTTTGGCCCGCTCCACGGCAAAGGGTTTGTGCAAAACAAAATGGGCACCCATTTCGAATCCGCCCTTGAGCCCGACAGAGGCCTCCACCAATACGATAGCCAGAGCTCGTTTGTTGACGGGGGCCGCCTGGGCCGCACGCAAGACACTGGCGGCGTCGTTAACATTAGCCGCATCCACGATGATGGCCTCAAAACGATGACGCGTAATGAGGCGGATCGCGTCCTCGACGGTGGAGCAGTGCTCAACCCCGATTTCCAAGTCGCTTAAGACCCGGCGCAGGATACGGACCGTTTTTTCGTCGGAACTCACCAATAACGACTTTAGATTCATACTTCCCATCGTGATTCGTTCGGGGGCGCCCTTGGAAGTTTGCCCGGACGATTCTGCCAAGGCTTTATGGGCCGCCTCATGGCCTTGGAAACCCGGAACAGTTCCTGTTCGCACTCTATGTCTAAGAGATTCCGGAATCAATGCCACGGCTTCCTTCTGCGGTTACTCCAGTCACGGAATATCCAGATTTTGGTCAAGGGTCATTAACATCTATCGGCATTGAGGACGAACGATTGAGTTCGCGATTCCACACCAAAGTCTTGGGGATTGGCGTTTGTGGGATGCAAGTCCCTGCGGTCAAAAGGGATATACAGAAAGTTGTACAAATTCGAAGTTTTCTATTGACTTACGTATAAAAACCTATTATTATCAATAGCTTCCATAGAGGCCGAGGGGCTTGGACTGGCGCACTCGTTTACTTTTCGCGAGGTGAATCCCCCGCACCCTTCTTGGAATCTAAAGATATAGAGTTTTGAGCGACTTAGGTTCTTATTCCAAGCGAGGGTAATTTTTTCATGGCAAAGCGACGCGGAAACCCTAACTGGGGCAAGCCCGAACCGATCGGGCCCGTAACACCGACTATTACCGAATTCGAGCAGGTTGTGCACGAGTACAAACTCTCCCCGGACCAGTATTTGCGGTCGACCCGGCTGCGTGAATGGGCTCGCCGCAACAAGAACTCGAAGTACATTCCGGAGCCTTTGCTTGAGGCCTGGGGCTTTGAAATCGAATCGACCCTGTAATCGACGGGGTAGGTGATGACTGGAGAGGGTCGCCTTAGGCGGCCCTTTTCTATTGCGCACTGGATTCTGTTATGTACCGGGTGCGAGTTCGCTGGCGGGATCTGCCAGCCGGACCCACTAGCGATAAGAGGCTGACTCGGCATATTCTGACAGGGATGCTGGCTGGCATGAGAATTGGTGGTCCCGAACTCGTTGGGATGATCGTCGCGGTCAGCTTTGCTGCAGGCCTGAACGTTTATGCCACGGTTGGCACACTGGGGCTGCTGGCGCAAGCGGGGCTGCTCGAGCTGCCAAGCGGGCTCCAGTTGCTTGCGAACTGGTGGGTGATTGCCGCCGCGAGCGCGCTTTTCGCAGTTGAGTTTTTCGCCGACAAGATTCCGGCCTTCGATCTTTTCTGGAACGCACTGCAAACCTTTGTTCGAGTGCCGGTGGCGGCGTTGCTGGCTTACGGAGCAACCTCGCACCTTTCACCGGAGAAGCAACTTTTGGCGGCCCTTGCCGGCGGCGCAATTGCCTTGGTTGCCCATGGAGGCAAAACTGCGGCGCGCGTTGCCGTGACTCCATCACCCGAACCGTTCTCGAATTTCGCGCTCAGTATGAGTGAAGATACGCTGGCGGTTTTTCTAACTTGGTTTGCGACACGGCACCCCATCGCTGCAGGGCTTACGGTGGCAGCTTTCCTGACTGTGATTGTCGTGCTGAGTCATTGGGTGGTGCGGATGTTAAAAAGCATCATTACGGGCGCGCAGAAGCCTCCTTCCGCACGGAACCGCGATCAACTTAAGGTCGCATAATTAGGATTAGGGTATCACTATGACTCCGAATTCTTACTTTACCGATGTTCCGACCGCGATCGAGGAGATTCGCGCCGGCCGAATGATTGTTGTCGTGGATGACGAGGATCGCGAGAACGAAGGCGATCTTACCCTCGCTGCAGAGAAAGTTACTCCCGAAGCGATCAACTTTATGGCCAAGTTCGGGCGGGGTCTCGTGTGTCTCGCCATGACCGAAGAACGCCTTGACCATCTGCGCATCGGGCCCATGACCACTGAGAATACTTCGCAATATGGGACCGCTTTTTGCGAGGCCATTGACGCGCGCGATGGTATTACCACCGGAATTTCGGCTCATGATCGTGCGCGGACCATTCAGGTGGCGATCGATCCGGCAACGCGGCCATCGGATCTGGCGCGGCCGGGACACATGTTTCCGCTGCGTGCTCGTAAAGGCGGAGTCCTGGTGCGCGCGGGGCAGACCGAGGCTTCGGTGGACCTGGCGCGTCTGGCTGGAATGGTTCCTGCGGGAATCATCTGCGAGATCATGAAAGACGATGGGTCGATGGCGCGTGTGCCGGACCTCATCGATTTCTGCCGTACCCACGAAATGAAAATGCTCACGGTCGCGGAACTGATTCGCTACCGCATGCAGCATGAACGCTACGTGCATCGGGTTGGCGAGGCGATGGTCGAAACCAGGCACGGAGAATTCCGCCTGATCGCCTATCAGAGCGAGGTAGATGGCGGCGGTTCGCACATGGCTCTGATTCGTGGCGATATCAGCGATTCGTCGAAGCCAGTGCTGGTGCGCATGCACGCGCACTGCCTGATGGGTGACGTTTTTGGCGCGACCGGATGCGACTGTCATCCCACTCTCGAGGCTGCAATGCAGATCATTGCCGAAGAAGATCGCGGAGCCTTGATCTATCTGCACCAGAACGTCCAAAGGTTTCACCGCGGAGAGAATCGGCGACCAGTCATTCCTGCAATTCCACCGCGAGCGGCGTCTGCCGTCGCTGCCCGAGAGCGAACGCAAGATTCATCGCGAGATTGGCTTGGGAGCACAGATTCTGTCCGATTTGAATCTAAAGCGGATCCGCCTGCTTACGAACCATCCTCGCCGGGTGGCGGCTTTGGAGGGCTTCGATATCGAAATCGTTGAGCAGGTTCCGGTAAAGCTCTCGGTTCCGAGAACGTAGATCCGCTGTTCGGGGTTATGACTCGACTGTATGGTTCGAACAAAATCCGGCGGTGGCGGGCTTGAGATAAGCCTTCCAACCTAAAGACACTCCGCTCACGGTTGGCAGTCTATCCCGCGCAGGAAATCCGATGCGATCGAGAACCGCGATTTAGAATGGCTTCCGCGCCGTAATCACTTCGTCCTTAATAAAGAACTGCGCCGAGCACACGGATGAACCGCAGATCGTCGGCAACAGCCCGGCCATTTGCTTGCGCGTAATCAGGCCCAGGGTGCCGCAGGACGGACAGGAGAGCACGGCCCAGTAGGGATCTTCTTTTTCTCCCACCTCGCCCGCATTTTCGAGAACGAAGACCGTACCGGGTTCCATCTGCTCGGGGATCCACTCGTTGATAATGCTCAACTCGCCGATCATCATGCTTCCTCCCGCCTTCCGTTTTGCTGCTTACGCCTTGAGGGCACGGCGTAACGGCCGATCCCCTTGGGAAACTGCCGCTTTCCTGCGCGCCTGAATTTCGGCGCGAACTCGCCGGACTTCATCGCTCAGGCATATATCGAACATCGGTTGCCGCGCATTCTTGATCAGGTCTACCACCTGGCGTGCCGAAGTGCGCAGGTAAAGATGCGTACCGTCGGTGAGCAGGTGATACTCCGAAGAGGCGCTGACAGTTGCGGCAAGATTGGTTCCGAATTCGCGTTGTAGAAAACTGATTACTTTTCGCATCCGTTGCAGAGAAAAGCCGCGCCGGCGTAGTTGGCAGATGACGGCTACCGTGACGAGTTCGTCCCAGCTGTAGATGCGGCGATGCCCTTGCCGGCTGGGCGCAACGATGCCTCGTTCATCCCACCACTGCAGCTGGCGGGCGGTGATTCCCGTCAGAACGATTACCTCATTGGATGTGAACTCTCGCTGCATCTTGTACCCGTTCTGTTTCAAACAAAAAGATCGGCAAATGTTTTGAACATTCTAGGCGGCGCAGGCAGAAAATTGGTTACGTTTCCTTACCGATGTATTGACTACGTGGGTACGTGGAGAGGATTGAATCGTTGGGGGAATGAGTCACTTCGTCATTTGACCAGGTGACCCGCGGTTGTGGTGTTGTTTCACTCGGACATTTGTACCTTTCGCGCCTCTGGCATTACCATGGGCAGCAGCAAATTTCCTTTCAGGGGCCATCGACTTTCATGTTGCATCGCATGATTCAAAGAGTGCGGTTCTGTGTTGCCACGCTTGCCGTATTTGTCCTGCTTCCGACGGCGTTGATTTTCGCTCAGCAGAAAGAGAAAAAACGAAAGGAAGAGGCGATGCAAAGCAATACACCCGTCTCGACCGAAGCCGCCGCGAAAGAAGAGAAGGACGAAAAAGACGAGGGCGACCCGCTCTTCAAGGGCATGAGATACCGGTCGATTGGTCCTTTCCGAGGGGGCCGCTCGCTCACGGCTGCGGGAATTCCCGGCGACCCAACGACGTATTACTTTGGCGCGACGGGCGGCGGTGTTTGGAAATCGACCGACGGGGCCAACACCTGGTCTCCGATTTTTGACAAAGATGGTGCTCCCTCCATCGGCAGCATCGCGGTTTCGACTTCCGATCCTAATATTGTTTACGTAGGTACCGGCGAAGCTTGCATTCGCGGCAATATCTCGCACGGCGATGGTGTCTGGAAGTCGATGGACGCCGGAAAATCCTGGAAGAGTGTCGGCCTCAAAGATTCGCGCTCTATTGGCAGGGTCATTGTCAATCCAAGTAATCCTGACATCGTGTTCGTAGCCGCCCTCGGTCATCCTTATGGCCCGAACGCGGAGCGCGGCGTTTTTCGCACCACGGACGGTGGCAAAACCTGGGACAAGGTGCTTTACAAAGATGAAAACACGGGTGCCATCGACGTAGCGTTCGATCCACAGAATCCTCACATTCTATTTGCCTCTTTGTGGGAAGCTCGCCGCACTCCGTGGACGCTTTCAAGCGGAGGCCCGGGCAGCGGCTTGTACCGATCGGCCGATGGCGGTAGCACATGGAAAAAACTGGAGGAGCACGGCCTGCCGAAGGGTCCTTATGGACGAATTGGAATCGCAGTAGCCGCGAATTCCGAACGCGTCTACGCGATTATTGAGGCGAAAGAGAATGGTGGTCTCTATCGCTCCGATGATGGCGGCGACACGTGGGATCTCGTCAACGGCAATCGCTCCCTCGTCCAGCGCGCGTGGTACTACATGCACGTCATTGCCGATCCGCAGGACGCGGATATCGTCTATGTCGCTGACGTAGAGTTTTTCAAGTCAACCGACGGCGGCCGCAACTTTAATAAGGTCAAAGTGCCACACGGTGACAATCACGGGCTATGGATAGATCCGAAGAATACCAAAAGAATGATTGCCTCGAATGATGGCGGCGTGACCGTCAGCCTCGATGGAGGGAAATCGTGGACGCGCGAAGATAACCAGCCTACGGCGCAGTTCTATCACGTCATCACCGACACGCGCACGCCTTATTACGTTTACGGAGCGCAGCAGGATAATTCTTCGGTTGCGATTTCCAGCCGCAGCGACGATGGGGCGATTGGACGTGACGAATGGTACGCCGTTGGGGGCGGGGAAGCGGGCTACATTGCGCCGAACCCCACGGATCCGAACATCGTTTATGCCGGGGATTATGAGGGGAACATTACGCGCTTCGACCGGCGCACGAATCAGGTGCAGAGCATAGCCGTTTGGCCCGAGTTGTCGGATGCACGCGGCGCGGCGCCGCTTGATCATCGTTTTCAGTGGACGGCTCCCATCGTGACTTCTCCCCAGGATCCGAATACTGTTTACTACGGCGGCGAGAGCATCTTCAAAACAGCGGATGGTGGAAAGCATTGGCAAGCCATCAGCGGCGACCTGACGCGCAACGACAAGTCGAAACAGCAACCGGCTGGCGGCCCGATCACGATTGACGATACCGGTACGGAATATTACGACACGGTATTCTCGATTGCTCCTTCGCCGCTGGCGAAAGGTTTGATTTGGGCGGGGACCGATGACGGGTTGATCCAAGTGACGCGGGATGAAGGCAAGACATGGTCGAACGTCACTCCCAAAGGTCTAGCGGAGTGGAGCCGCATCAGTCTGATCGAAGCTTCTCCGCATGACGCTGCGACTGCATACGTGGCCATCGATCGGCATCAGAACGACGATCTCGCGCCTTATATATACAAGACAAGCGACTACGGTGCGACTTGGACTCGAATCAACACTGGAATTCCCGATGCAGACTTTGTGCGGGCGGTTCGCGAAGACCCGAAGCGCAAAGGCCTGCTTTACGCTGGAACCGAGCGCGGCGTTTATGTCTCTTTCGACGATGGCGCGCACTGGCGGTCGCTGCAAATTAACCTGCCGATTACGCCAATCCACGATCTGGTCGTCAAGAACGACGATCTGGTGGTCGCGACGCACGGACGAGCGTTTTGGATTTTGGATGATGTCTCTCCGCTGCGTCAGTTTGCAGACTCGGTGGCGAACGAAGAGATGCATCTCTACCAGCCAGCGACTGCGTTCCGGATTCACAGTGGAGATGCACCTGCGCGTTTGGCGTTTGCGGGGAAGAATCCTCCTAACGGCGCGGTGATTTACTTCTACCTGAAGCAGGCTCCGAAAGAGCAGGAAGTAAAGATTGAAATTCTGGATGAGTCGGGGAGCGTCGTGCGCAAATATTCCAGCGCAAAGGCCGAACCTTTGGACGAGCCACTTGATCCCGACGACAAGAAGCCGGAAAAGCAGATCAAGCCGGAAGCTGGGTTGAATCGCTTCGTTTGGGATCTGCACTATGACGAAGCGAATCGCGTTCCCGGTTATTACCTCTGGGAATATGGCGAAGGCGCGCGTGGTCCGCTCGCGGTTCCCGGCAAATACCAGATACGTTTGACCATCAACGGGAAGAGCGCAACGGCACCTCTTGAGGTGAAGATCGATCCGCGCGTGACGGTTTCGCAGAGCGATCTGGAGAAGCAGTTCAAACTGGAACTGGACTTGCGCGAGCAGTTGAATCGCGTTTACGACGCGGTGAACCAGATACAGGACGTTCGCGAGCAATTGAGCGGCCTGAAGAAACGCCTTGTTATCACCGACTCGTCGAAACCGTTGTTCGATGGCGCAAGCGCACTCGACGCGAAGCTGGTTGCGGTTCGAGATCCGCTGATTAATTTCAAGATCAGCGCGAGTGAAGATTCGCTGGCTTACGCTCCGGGGATCGATGCCAAGCTGGCATTCCTTTCCATGGGAGTTGCGGGCTTTGCCGATGCGGCTCCGACCGAAGCGGAGTACCAGGAATTCGACAAGCTAAAGAAGCAAACGGACGAGCTGCTGGCGCACTGGGGCGATGTGCGGAACGCCGACATCGCAATGTTCCAGAAATTAGCGGCCGCGCAGAACGTGCAACCGATCATCGTGCCGGACGTGAAGAGCGAACGCGTACAGGGCGGAGGCGACGAGTAGCACTCAGCGGGACGCTCTCCTTGAACTTCTACTTCTTCGTGACCTTTTACTTCCTCACTTGGTCCGCTAGATGAACATTTCGTCTTGCGGAACGCCGGAACCATTTTTCGGATGGCGTCGTTTCTGGCCGAGGAAGACTTCAAAACCGGTGCTCAGCGCGGCCATCAGTCCGTTGACCTGGCGCAGCGGTGAAACGACGGTTTTGTGCAGCATCTCGCTTGTGTCTTCGACTTTATCCATCGTGCGGTTCAGCAGTTCGTCGGCGCGAATTACCTGCAAGCGCGTGCGATCCAGAACGTCGGTGAGCGTGGCGTCAAGACGTTCGACCTGATTGCGTACCAGAGTGCTTGACTCAGAAAAATTCGTGCTGATGTTGTCGATTTTCGGACGCAACTCCACCAGCAGGCTCTGCACGGCCTCGACGGTTGGCAAAGTCTTGGTGGTGACTTCGGTGGCGAGCGCTTCCATTTTCGCAGCGCTCTTGCGGACGGAGAGATAGAGACCAACGAGAATTCCCGCCTGCACAACGACCGCGAAGGTCGTGACCGCAATAAAAATCCTGAGGAGATTGTCATCCATAGCTGCTCCGTCTGACGCCGCGTCCCGATTGTGCAGGCCCGTTGTTCTTAGAGATTTTTCTGCGGCTCGGGGCTGGCTGAGGTGGTTTCGTTGTAGGCCTGCCGGCCCGCCTCGTAGGCCGAGCGGAAACGCTCTTTTTGCTGGTTCAGGACGTTGTTGCCGCGGTCGACCCACTCGCCAGCTTGCTCGCGGGCTTTGCGCGCCGACTGACGCGCTTTCTCGGTGCCTTCCTGGGCCTTGGAGCGGATTACGTCGCGCATTTCGTCTCCGGAACGCGGCGCGTACAACACGCCGACCAAAGCGCCGACTCCCAGACCTGCCAGAAACCACAAGAACCCGCCGCCGTCATGATCCGCCATAAATGCCTCCTCGATAATTTTCTATATCGGATGGTAGCACCGTGATACCTGAAAGACAATTCATGGCGCCCCTTGTTTGCAGCCGATTTAGAGGGCGTTAGGCGCCACCGGGTTGCTCGTAAAGACCTTTAAACTAAACCCTTGTGCGCGGCGTCGGGAAGGCGGACAATAAGTCGGGCTTTTCTTATCCCGGCTTGTTCTGGATATTTTCGTCCTTTCATTTTGGAAATCGTTTCATTCTTCTGCCCTTCATAATCAGGAGGCGTTTTGTCCGATCGCAAGTATCGCCAACGCGGCTATCAGGATTCCGGCGGCGGCGCAAAGAAAGAATTCGAAAAGCCCGCGGGCGCTCCCAAGAAAGAAAGTACGTTTGGACCGCGTCCCATCAATCTACCTGGGATGCGGACGGTGTCGCGTTGCGCGGAGTGTGGGGCGCTGCTGCAGAACCTGACCGACCCCGTCGGTCAGTGTGCCAAGTGTGGCTTTGCCTTGCATGCTTGCAAGCAGTGCGAACACTTCGATCCGTCCAGCCGCTTCGAATGCAACCAACCTGTGCCCGCCAGAATTTCTCCCAAAGATAAGAAGAACGACTGTCCGCTGTACTCGATTCGAGTGATGGTGGAAAAAGAAACGTCGAGTAAAGGGAGCCAGCGTCCGAATGACGCGCGCGCAGCCTTCGATAATCTGTTCAAAGACTGAAGGGATGACGAGACCGGATGGTTCGGCTTTCTGTCGTTTCAGACCTCGTATCGTCCAGTTTTTTGGTTCTTCGATCTCTTAGAATCATAGATTTAGCGCTTGTCGTCCACGCAGATCTCTGCTTCAAAGGGATTGATTCGTAAAATATTACGGAATAATAGTTTCTGATTCTAAATCGCGGGATCGTTTCGAGCGCGATCTTGCGGGGACTAGCCGTGGTGAGCCGCGAGTTCCTCGAGAACCAACTGTAGTTCGACGAGGTCCTTCACCGACGGAGCGCCACTGTCGCGGTAGGCGCCGGGAACATCCATTAAAACCGCTTGCATGCCTGCACCGGTGGCGCCGAGGTAATCCACGGAATAGACATCGCCCACGTAGAGGCTTTCTTGCGGTATGGCGTTCATGCTTTTTAGAGCGAGGCGGAAGATTTCTGGGTGCGGCTTCTCCCAGCCGACGAGGCCGGAGTCGGTGATGGTGCGAAAGCAGCGGGCGATGCCACATCGCGTCAAAACGTCTTCGATACTACCATCGGCGTTGGAGATGACGGCTAGCTCGTAGCGCCCGGCGATTTCGTCGAGGCGCTCGCGAGTGCCGGGGCGGATGATGTCCCAATTGGCGGACTGGCGAATGCTGCTGACGAGTTGATCGCGGAGGGGATCGTCGACAATCTTGAGCTCAGAGAGTAGTTGAGAGTAGAACATCCACCAGAAACCGTGGTCAGTGCTGCCGCTGTTGGTCATCATGCTGTCGAATTTGTTTTTCGTGCGGCACTCGAGATCGCGCAGGTGCTCGGCATCGGCGGTGATGCCGCGCTGGGCGAGCGGTTGGTGGATGCGCTCGCGGTTGGGAAAGAGCAATGTGTTGCCGACGTCGAAGAAAATGGTCTTAATTTTGTGCCTGGTCATTTCGCGGTCGTTGTGATCATCGTTGTGGCAGGGGCTCGAGAAGAAGACGGTCGGTGGTGGCGTTCTCGACGGCCTTCTGGGAATAGAGTAGCGGAAAATAGTTGCCGGCGTCCCAGAGATGGAGCAGATCGGAGTAGTGGGGGCTGCGGGGCTGGCCACTCTGTCCGGGAGTGTTGATGGCGACGGAGTGATCCCAAGCGCTGGTATCGAGGATTTCGCGATAGCTGGCGCCGGAGATTTGATCCCAGGAGTCGTCGTAGGTGCCGGTGGCGTTCACGGTGTATTCGTCGCCGGGACGGGGAAGTGGCGGGAGATCGAAGAGGTCTTTTGCGCCGGGTTGCTGGTCGAGAGCGTGGCGGAAACGGACGGTGTGGAGATGGCCCCAGGTCCATTGCGAGGGATCATCGCCCAAGCGCTTCTTGATTTCATCGTGCGCGGATTGGAGGGTTTGCGCCAGCAGTTGATCGCGGTCGCCGGCGGGATTGGCGGGGTTGAATAAGTCTTTCTGAGGGTTGGCGAGGAGTTTGAGCGCGATGTCGGGAGTGAGATCGGTGTAGCGCGCGGCGTGCTGTTGCGAAAAGCGTTGTGCCAGGGCATGGTAGATCTGCTGCATCCACACTTCATACAAAGTGGCGTGGGACGAGTCGCGGGTCAGTTTGGCATCCCACGCGAGAAATGTTTTTAGCGTCGGATCAGTTTTCAGCGGCGTGAACTGCAAGAGTTTTTGAAATTCTTGTGCGGGCAGAGAGGTGACGTTGGTTTGCAGGGACTCCATGTCCGCGACGGTTAACTTATGCTCGGCTTGCCTGGCCGTTTCGATGACGTGGCGGATGCGGGTTACCCGATAGGACGGAGCCCATTCGAAGCCGACGTTGTACGGGTAATGATCGGGAATCATTTTGTGGTTGGCGGTGGCGATGAAACCGCCTTGAGGATTGAAGGAATGGGGTAGGTCGGAACTGGGGATAAAACCCTTCCAGTTGTAATTGCCGCTGCCGGGAACGGGGAGAAGGCCGGTCCAAGTGCGAATGGGGGCGAGTCCGGCGGAGTGTTCGCCGATGTTGCCGTGGTCGTCGGCGTAGACGAGATTTTCGGAGGGAACCTTCCAGCGCGCGACGGCGGATTCGAATTGGTTCCAGTTTTCTGCGCGATCGATGGCGAGGGAGGCGAGGTAACCGGCGGTTCCGGGTTCGCTGCCGACCCATTTCAAGGCGAGGGCGCGCTTGCCATCTTCCCACAGAACGGGGCCATGCTCGGTGAATTTGAGTGTGAGTTCTTGCGGCGCGGCGCCTTTCACGAAAAATACCTCTTTGCGTGCTTCCATGGTTTTCCACCCCGTAGGGGTTTTGTATTGCATCGGCTCGGCGGGATTTAATTGTTCGACGTAGAGATCGTGCTGATCGAGGCCAAAAATGGTGAATCCCCAGGCGATGTGCTGGTTGTGCCCAAGCGCGACGCCGGGAAGTCCGGGTTCGCCGGCGCCGATGACGTCCCATCCGGGAGCGACGAGGTGAACCATGTAGCGCAAGGAGGGAAGGCCGACGACGCGGTGAGGATCGTTGGCAAGAAGCGGCTTGCCGGTTGCGGTGAGAGCGCCGGAGATGGTCCAGTTGTTGCTGCCTTCGCGGGAGTGGGAAGGGAATTCGATGCGTTGATCGCTGCCGATGAGGTTCTTGAGCAAATCGGGAGCGAGACCGGCGAGGTCGAGACCGGCTGCGGGATCGAGAGCGACGGGGGGATCGAAGTTAAAAAATTCCGCGGCTTTTTCGGCTCCGATGTCGGTTAGAGCCTGGGCGTGTTCGAGTTCGTTGACGGCATTGCCGGTCATGGAAAACGCGGCCATGCGATTCAGGCAATCTTCGGGGTACCAGGCTTCGGGAGAGAATCCGGCGAGTTGAAATTCGAGGGGAAGACCGGGGCCTGCGGGAGCGGTGAGGTGGGCGATATAGGAGTTGATGCCTTCGGTAAAGGCGGTGAGGATCGAGCGCGTATCGGGTGCATAGCTTTCGTATTCGGCGCGCATGTCTCCGCGGTAGCGCAGGGCGCGGGCGTTGAGGTCGCGGGGAAGCGCGGAGGGTCCAAGAATTTCGGCGAGTCGTCCCTGGCCGGCGCGTTTCCAGAGTTCCATTTGGAAGAGGCGATCCTGGGCGGCAACGACTCCTTGAGCAAAGAAGAGATCGTGCTGGTTTTGGGCGTAGATGTGCGCGACACCCCAACGGTCGCGCAGGACATTGACGGGTTGGTCGAGGCCGCTGAGTTGAAGTTGTCCGGAAAGGACCGACAGGGCGGGCGGGGCGGTGGATGGCCGGGCGGGCTGCGGGGTGGATTGAGCGGTTAGCGGGAGTGGAATCGAGAGGATCAGAAGGATCCGGAGAAGGAGGCTTTTCATGCGCGAGCCATTGTAATTTGTTCTGACGGGTGGACGAGTGACTGTTGCTAAATCGGTTCAGTTTGGGGAAAAGCTCTGGGTATGCATTAAACTGGAAAAACTGTCGATAGATCCGGTGAGCACGGAGAAATGGCACAACTACGAGTGGTTGTACTGTGGCATCAGCACCAGCCGTTCTATAAAGATTTGGTGTCGGGGCAGTATCGGCTGCCCTGGACGCGGCTGCACGCGTTGAAAGACTACTACGGGATGGTGAAGTTGCTGGACGAGTTCCCGCAGGTGCATCAGACATTCAATCTGGTGCCATCGCTGGTAACGCAGATTCAGGATTATGTTTCGGGAGAGGCGCAGGATCCGTTCTTGCAGGTGGCGAGCAAGCCGGCGAAAGACTTGACGGATCAGGAGCGGCGCTTTGCGCTGCAATATTTGTTTCAGGCGCATCCGGTGAATGTGATTGGAAGGTATCCGCGCTACCGGGAGCTGCTGGAGAAATTTCAGAGTGCAGGTGCGTCGCCGGAGCGGGCGGAGAAGTATTTTCAGGCCCAAGACTACACCGACTTGCAGGTGCTCTCGCAGATCGGGTGGTTCGACGAGTTTTTTCTGCAGGAGAAGGATATTGCGGAGCTGATTCGCAAGGGCCGGAATTACACGCTGGAAGACCAGCGGTTGGTGATGACGCTGGAGCGGGAGTTGCTGGGGCGTGTGCTTCCGGTGCATGCGGAGGCGGCGAAGAAGGGTCTGATTGAGATCTCGACTTCGCCTTTTTATCATCCCATTTTGCCGCTGGTTTGCGACACGGAGGCGGGGGCCGTCTCGTCGCCGGGGCTGCCACTGCCACAGAATCGCTTCCGGCATCCGGAGGATGCGCGGGAGCAATTGCAGCGCGGGATGGATCTGCACAAGAAAGTGTTCGGTGTCCGACCACATGGAGTGTGGCCGTCGGAGGGCAGTGTCTCGGCGGAGGCGATAGGGATTGCGCATGAATTGGGCGTGAAGTGGATGGCGACCGATGAAGGCGTGCTGGGGAGAAGTTTAGGAGTGAACTTCTCGCGCGACGGGTACGGGCACTTGAACGCGGAGGGAGCGCGGCAGCTTTATACGATTTACCGCTACGAGCAGGACGAGACGCGGATGAACCTGCTGTTCCGCGACCACACGCTTTCGGACTTGATTGGGTTTGTTTATTCGGGCATGCCGCCGCAGGATGCGGCGAATAATCTCATCCACAAGATTAAGGAGTCGGCGAAATCGTTGACGGGGAATGGACAGGATGCGGTGGTGCCGATCATTCTGGATGGCGAGAATGCGTGGGAGTACTATCCGCAGTCGGGGCGGGAATTTTTGCGGCGATTGTATGACGGCTTGCAGAAGGAACCGGGGATGGAAGCGGTGACGGTGAGTGAGGCGATTACGCGGCACAAGAGTCCGGCGCCCTTGAGGTCACTGGTGCCGGGGTCGTGGATTAATGCGAATTTCAATGTGTGGATTGGTGCGCCGGAAGACAACAAGGCGTGGGACTACCTTTACCACGCGCGGAATTTCTATGCGACGGCAGCGCCGGGTGCGACGGAGAAGCAGCGCAAGCTGGCGTTCGAAGAAATCCTGATCGCCGAGGGGAGCGACTGGAACTGGTGGTACGGGCCGGAGCATCACTCGGCCAACGATCGCGACTTTGATGAGCTCTATCGCAAACATCTGTCGAACGTTTATCAGGCGCTGGGAGGGACTCCGCCAGACTATTTGGCACAGCCAATTATCGGCGGGTTCGTGCGGCCGTCGTTCGCGGCACAGAATGCGTACATACATCCCAGGGTAACGGCGGATATGGTGCGGTACTTCGAGTGGATGGGGGCGGCGCGGTACACGTCGGACCAGCGGTCGGGTTCGATGCATGGCAAGCAGTTTCTGATCGACGAAGTGCTGGCGGGGATCGACGCGGAGTATGTCTACGGGCGGCTGGATTTTTCGGGCAAGGTTCCAGAGGGCGCATTCGAGGTGGTGGTGAACCTGGAATCGTGGGCGAATCATGCCACCCAACCGCGGCGCGAGTTGCGATTGGATGCGGCGGCGGATGAGGGACGTCTGCATTCGTGGAAGGTGACGCAAGGGAAAGGCCAGCACGTGGCGGATGGGAAGGACACGAAGGATCTGGCGCGCGTGGCGCTGCTGAGGAACTTTGAGTTTCGCGTGCCCTTGGGGTGGCTGCTGGCGGCTCCGCTGGAAATGGAGAAGATTCGGGGTCCGAAGAGTTCGGACGTGCTGACCACGCGGTTGCGGCTGCGCTTCAGCGTGTGGCAGAACCATCTGCCGGTGGACGCGATGCCGGTGGAGGGATGGATTGAGCTGGAGTTGCTGACGGAAGAAGACCTGGCGGCCGGGGGTGGGTGATCGGCTGTTTCGGACGATTAAGAGTTCTTCATAGCGATTCAGACGGCTTCAGAAGGGCTCCATGGACCTTCTTGGGAGATGGGAGCAAGATCGCAGCAATTCCCCATCGAGCTGAAGAGCTCCTGGAGGCTACAAATGAAGCAAGCGAAGTGGGCTGTCGCGGTGATGATGTTGGTGTTCTCGGGTCTGGCGGTTGGGCAGACGATTAGTAGCTCAACGATCGTGGCCGAAGTGCCATTTCAGTTCGTGGCGGCAGACCGCGTGGTTCCTGCGGGTGAATGCAAAGTGCAGGCTGAAACCATGGACGGCAAGACGCTGATCATCCGCAATGTGGAAGCGAGGAAGAGCTTGTTTGCGTCGATTTCGGAAACGGAAAGCAAACAAGCTGCTGCTAACTACACACTGGTGTTTGCGCGCTATGGTGACCAATATTTTCTGACCGGAATCAAGCTGGCGGAGAGCAACATTGCGTACACTCTGCGGGAGGGCCGGCTGGAACACGAGCTGAGGGCGCAGAATGTGAGCGCGACGGAAGAGACGGTGCTGGCTAGTTTGCAGTAGCGCGCCCCGGTGGGATGTCCTGCGAATCCGTGGGTACATGAGGTTTGAACCCCGCTCCAGTTCATAGGGGCGGGGTTCTCTTTTTTAGGACAAGAATTTAGCACCGCCGCGAACGACAATCCTACTGTCCACCGCTAGCTGTCGTTGTGGTCGTCATGGTCATGGGGCGGTTTAACTCCATTACTAATTCGGTGCCCGCGGGAAGCATGGCGGAGCGATGTTTGCCGAGCCAGTGTGCGACGGTGACGGTGGCGCCGACGGCTCCGCCGATGAGCAGGCCTTTGCCGCCGCCGGCGAGACCGCCGACGAGCATTCCGCCTCCGGTGCCCATGCCGATTTCGGTGAGATCTTTGCCATCGTGGCCGGCGCCTTTGAACTGGCCTTCGGTGTTGACGTCGGAGCCGTGACGCGCGTTGGTGTCGACGAGCGAGGCGTTAAGCATGAACCGGTCTCCGTTGGGGAGCACGAGGTTTTCGGGGAAGATGGCGATCGTAGGTTTGCCGGCGATTCGGCGCGGTTCACTCGACTTGGTGACGCGGCCGTCGACGGTTGCGCCGATGGGAATGACGGTTTTTCCGTCAATCACCACGGGTTCGGTGACGCGGGCGGAGAAGGGATCTCCGGCTTTCGAGCTGAAGGTGGCGAGGGTGGTTTCGAGTTTCATCTTGACGGCGGTTCCGGTGGGCAATGCGGTTTGCGCGCTAGCGAAGCTGGCGAGCAGGACGAGCGACGTGAGCGAGAGTGTTTTCTTCATTTTCTTACCTCCAAAAGTTCTTACCTGCAATCCCTTAACTGCGAAGTTTTGCCTGTGAAGATCATTGGACGGGCGCAGGGCCCGTTGCCCCATTAGTACTGTGTGGGGACTTGACGACGGCTAAAACCTCATCGAGCGGCGCACGATCGAGTTGGTTGTCGCCGCGATAGATGTAGCGGATCGTATTCTGGAAAGGGCGCTCGACTGTGTTCGGGGCTGAGCCGCCGGAATCGTTGCTGGCGCGGGCGATGACAAGCGTGGCGGGGTGCGAGATGTTGAAGGCGTCGGTAGCGAGGGCGTGGTGGAGTCCGTAGGCCTTGGTCACGGCGCGATCCTCGTCGAGCAAGAAGACGCTGGAGACGGGATGTTTTGAGAAAAACTTTTCGGGCTTCCAAAGGCCGTTGCGTTTTTCGGCCGCGATGAACGCCACTTGCGCGCCTGCTGCTTCGATTTCATTTCTCCTCGACTCGAACTGAGCCATACGCTTGACGCAGTTGGGTCACCATGTGCCGCGCAGAAACTCGAGAATCAATACTCCCTGCGCTAGCAGAGCATCGAGAGTGAAATTGCCGGGGCGGTTCGCCGCTGCTAGAGAAAAGCCGGGCGCGGGCGAACCGATCTCCAAGGTGTCGGTGCGGTTCTGCATGTTGGGGAGACTGTAAGCGAGGTGCGGGCGGCAGACAATAACGGACGGGGTACGGGGAGGGGAGATTTGAGCATTCCCCGAATGGTCGTAGCTCACAGACCTGGGGTTCTTAGTCCGATATAATTCGATTTCACATGCGGAGCCGCGGCGAACCGCGCCTCTACCTAGGAACGTTTCTGAAATTAATCCTCAAATAAAGGACGCAATCATGCCACTTACAAGTATTGCTGAAATTCGCGGACGCCAGGTGATCGATTCACGGGGCAATCCGACTGTGGAAGCGGAAGTTTTTCTCGATGGCGGCGCCAGTGCGCGGGCCATTGTGCCGAGTGGCGCGTCCACCGGCGAGCATGAGGCCGTCGAACTGCGCGACGGCGACAAGACGAAGTTTATGGGCAAGGGTGTTCTGCAGGCGGTTGCCAACGTGAATGGCGAGATTGCAGAGACACTGGTTGGATCGGATGCGGCAGACCAGCGCACGCTGGATGCGCGGCTCATTGAGTTGGATGGAACTCCGAACAAGGGCCGACTGGGAGCGAACGCGATTCTCGCGGTTTCGATGGCGGCGGCGCGTGCTTCGGCGCGGGCGTGCGAGCTTCCGTTGTATCGCTATCTCGGTGGAGCAGCGGCGAATATTTTGCCGACGCCGATGATGAACATCCTCAATGGTGGAGCGCATGCGGATAACAATGTCGATTTCCAGGAATTCATGGTGATGCCGGTAGGAGCGCCGTCATTTTCAGAAGCGCTGCGCTGGGGCGTGGAAGTTTTTCACACGCTGAAGGGCGTGTTGAAGAAACGCGGTTACAACACGGCGGTGGGCGACGAGGGCGGATTTGCTCCGTCGGTGAAGTCGAATGTTGAGGCCATCGAAGTGGTGGTGGAAGCGATTCAGCAGGCGGGTTACAAGCCGGGCGAAGAAATTGGGATTGCGCTGGATCCAGCGGCGAGCGAGTTCTATCAGGATGGGAAGTACGTTTTCAAGAAGTCGGACAAGTCGGCGAAGAGCTCGGAGGACATGATTCGCTACTACGCAAAGTGGGTAGAGGATTATCCGATTGTGTCGCTGGAGGATGGGCTCTCGGAGAACGATTGGGAGGGATGGGCGCTGCTGACGAAAGAATTGGGCGGCAAGATCCAGTTGGTGGGCGACGATATTTTCGTGACCAATATTGAGATCTTTGAAAAGGGCATCGAGAAGGGAATTGCCAACTCGATTCTGATCAAGCTCAACCAGATTGGCACGGTCAGCGAGACGCTCGATGCAATCGATCTGGGACGGCGCGATGGATACACGTCGGTGATCTCGCACCGCTCCGGCGAAACGGAAGACACGTTCATCGCCGACTTTGCGGTGGCGACCGGCGCGGGACAAATCAAGACGGGATCGGCCTCGCGCACCGACCGGATCGCCAAGTACAACCAGTTGCTACGGATTGAAGAAGAGTTGGGCGGGGCAGCGAGATTTCTGGGAGTGAAGGCGCTGAACTATAAGGGGTGAGGAAAAAGGTGGTTTGTTTGTCCTTTTCATCGGCTGTCGCGGAACAAGCCCTAGTTGCTTGCGGTCGATATTGTTGCCTCTGTCATAAGTTCTGCGGAGGCAAGGTGGAACTCGCTCACATCGAGCCAAAAGCTGAGAATGCGCCTAATACTTTCGAAAATTGCATTCCTGTGTGCTTCGATTGCCACGCAGATATTGGGCACTACAATAACGATCATCCAAGAGGCAAGAAGTACACGGCGAGTGAACTTCAACGCCATCGGGATTCATGGTACGCGAAAGTGAAGTCGAGTGGTGGGCCCACAGCGACTGAGGCCCACCTCGTGCTTGATCGAAAATTGTTTTCGCAAATTTCGGGAGTGCTGCCGGTCAACGGTTCCATGGCTTTCGTGCAGCAGCTAAATGTGGAGGTTCCCTTCTGTTTTGGGCGGCTCGCCGATCTTCGCGAGTTTTACTGGTTCTGCCAGCGCCCCGATGTCGAGTTCATGGATGCTGATCTTGAGACGCTCCTTATTGCCCTTGTCAGCTTCTCGGACGAATTTGTTTCTTTGCTCGCTGCAAACACTTTTCCGATAAAGGGTTCCAAGGAAGATCTCAACGAACTGTCGGAAGAGTGGAGGTATAAAAACCCCAAATCGTTTATGGAGATGCTCTATCAAATCCTCGATACTAGGACTAAGCTTCTCGAATCGTTCGCTGCTTTCGTAGGCGGGGGAAGACGAAAACTCGGGATTGATTACGTGGCAGAACCGAAATAACTGTTGTCTAATGAAAAAGATGCGGGAAACGGAGATCGTCTTCACGGTCCGAGAGTCGTCCGCGGGCGGCTATGAAGCCCGCGCTCACGGTTATTCCATCTTCACTCAAGCTGACACTATGGATCAGTTGAAGCTGAATGTGCAGGAGGCCGTGCGCTGTCATTTTGACGATGGGGGCCTGCTGCCTGCGATTCGCTTTGTGGAAGCGCGGCGGATTCTCGGCTCGGCCAAAGGTCAATTCACAGTTCCGGACGACTTCAACGATCCCGATCCGACGATCGAGGACCTGTTTTATGAGGGCCAGCTCTTCCCGAAGACAGATGTCTCCACGAAATGAGAAGGCTCCTCCGACACCACCGCTAGAATCCCATTCTGTCGTCGGCCGAAGGGCCGTAGGTTGCGGGGACCGGTGTTTCGTTCAATCGCAGGTAGACGCCGAGTTGGGCGCGGTGATGCACCAGGTGATTGAGGAACATCTCGCGATATGCCAGAAAACGCGAACCGCTGAAGATTGGCTTGTCGCCCAAACTGAGCTTCCAGGGCTCGGTCCAGGCAGCCTCGGGAATCTTCGCGAGCGCGGCGCGGGCGTTGGCTGCGCCATCATCAAATGTCTTGACTAGCTGTTCGATCGATTCCAGCGTCGGTCGGGGCGTACGCGTGCCTTTGGAGAAATCCAATTCTGGAGTCGTCAGAATTGTAACGCCGAACTGAGGCAGTTCGGCGACGTGGGACGCGAGTTTTCCGAGCGGGGACGATTTCGGATGAGGTGCGAAGTCTTTTTTGTCGATGGGAACGCGTTCGAGAGCGGCGCGAGTTTTCTTTACTTCTTCGTCGAATTCGGTGAGAAGCAGTTCATTGATCAGCATGGGGGATTTCCTCGCGAATAGTATAAAACGACGGATCGATCGGCACTGCGAGAATCTACCTGATCAAAGCGAGTGCCAGACTGCTGGTGTCTCATTTGAAAAGCTGCGAACCGTCCTATAGATTCTTCTGTTACCCCTTTTTCTCCGTGTCTCCGTGCCTCCGTGGTGGATCTCTCTCGGAAGCGAACAGCGAATAGCCAACAGCCTGGAGTTGAAAGCAATTTTATGCCTCGTCCGAAACCTCTCGTTCTTATCATTCTTGACGGCTGGGGATACCGAGCCGAAACCAAAGCGAATGCCATTGCGCTGGCGAGAAAGCCGACGTATGACCGGTTCTTGCGCGAGTATCCGAATACCTTGATTCACACCAGCGGCCCGTTTGTTGGACTGCCCGAAGGCCAGATGGGCAACAGCGAAGTGGGGCACCTGAATATGGGTGCGGGACGCATCGTTCATATGGACATTACGCGGATCGATTTGATGATCCTGAATGGTGAGTTCTTCTCGCATCCGGTGCTGGTGGATGCGATGAAGCACGCACGAACCGGCGGGCGCAAACTACATCTTTTCGGATTGCTATCGGATGGCGGCGTGCACTCGCGGCAGGAACATCTTTACGCGTTGCTGAAGATGGCGAAGCAGCAGGGAGTGGATCGCGTTTTCGTGCATGCCTTCATGGACGGGCGCGACACGCTGCCCACGAACGGCGCGGGCTATCTGGAAGCGCTCCAGCAGAAGATGCGCGAGTATAACTCGGGAAAAATTGCTTCGGTGAGCGGACGATACTTTGCGATGGACCGTGATCGGCGCTGGGAGCGGGTTCTCAAGGCGTACAACGCGATGGTCAACGGTAAAGCTGAGGGCGGAACGCAGACCGATGCGGTGCAGGGGATGAAGGCGTCCTATAACAAGGATGTGACCGATGAGTTTGTGGTGCCGTTCGTTTGCACGGACGAGCGCGGCGAAGCTTTGGGAACGATTGGAGATGACGATGCGTGCATCTGCTTCAATTTTCGGGCTGACCGCGTGCGGGAGATTACGCGCGCTCTGTGCCGCAACAGCGGGCTGAATGCGACGGGAGGCAGCGATTTACCGGGAGCGGCTGAACTGGATACTACGATCCCCCGCGACCGCGCGCCGAAGAACCTGAAATATGTCTGCATGACGCAATACGACAACAACTTCCGCCTGCCGATCGTCATTCCTCCAGAGTCGATGGCGAATATTCTTGCGAACGTGATGGGTGGGCTGAATATGCGCAACCTGCGCGTGGCGGAGACGGAGAAATATGCGCACGTCACTTACTTTTTTAACGGCGGAGTGGAGACGCCGTTTCCGGGAGAGGATCGGGTGATGGTGCAGTCGCCTAAGGTCGCGACTTACGATCTGAAGCCGGAGATGAGCGCGGCGGGAATTGCCGAGGCGGTGGTGAAAGCGACGAATGACGGGACGTTCGATGTGATCATTGTTAATTTCGCGAATGCCGATATGGTGGGGCACTCCGGCAAAATTGAACCGACGATCAAGGCGGTCGAGACGGTGGATGCGTGTCTCGGCGAGATTGAGAAAGCGGTGCGCGCCAAAGGTGGGGCTATGCTGATCACGGCGGATCACGGGAATGCCGAGATGATGATTGATCCGGTGAGCGGCGGTCCGCATACGGCGCATACGACGAATCCGGTGCCGTTTATTGTGATTGCCGGGGATGCGGCACGATACACACTGAAACCGAGTGGATCGCTGCGGGATATTTCGCCGACGCTGCTGGGGATGTTGGGGATCACGGAGCCGAAAGAAATGACGGGGGCCGATTTGCGGAAAGTGCTGAAAGCTTGAACCGCCGAGACGCCGAGAGAGCCTGGAAAATTTCTTGATCAAGCGATGAGTCAAACTGCCGCTTCTGCAAGGCCCAAGCTTCTGATTTGTGTTCGTCATCCATTTGAGCAGTGGAATGCTCCGGAGTGGTTCAGCGCGCGCTTGCGGCAGGAGTTCCCACAGACCGAAGTTGTTCATCTCACCGATTACGATCACGTCGACGAAGAGATAGCGGATGCGGAGATCGTCATTGCATGGTCGCTGCGCCCTGCGCAGATTGCGGCCGCTAAGAGGTTGCGGTGGATTCATTCTCCGGCGGCGGCCGTGCATCTATTCATGGTTCCTGAGCTTGTGGAGAGCGATGTCGTTCTCACCAATGCGCGGGAGGTGCACGGCTCGGTAGTTGCCGAGCATGTGATTGCTCTGATTTTCGCGCTGGCTAAGAAAATTCCGGGATCGGCGCACCTGCAAGTGAGGCACGTCTGGGGGCAGCAGATTTTGTGGGATGAGCTGCCGCACATCCGGGAAGTCGCCGGCGCGACGCTGGGACTGATCGGATTAGGCAGCATTGGGCGGGCCGTGGTGAAGAGCGCGAAGGCTCTCGGCATGCGGGTGATCGCAGTGCGGGAGCATCCGGAGAAGGGAAGCGATGGCGCGGACGCCGTTTTTGGGACGGGGCAGATTGAGGAGGTCTTTCGGCAGGCAGATTACGTCGTGCTCGCGGCGCCGGTTACGAATAGCACGAAAGCGATTGTGAATGCGGAGCGTTTGGCGCTGATGAAATCCGATGCTTGTTTGATTAACGTTTCGCGCGGAGAGCTCGTCGATGAACCGGCGCTCGGCGTGGCTTTACGAGAGAAGAGGATTGGCGGGGCTGCGCTCGACGTATTTCCGAAGGAGCCGTTGGCCGCGGATTCTCCGCTGTGGGATATGCCGAATCTGCTGATTACACCGCATACGGCGGCGCTTACGGAGAAGCTATGGGAGCGGCATTACGCGTTGTTTACCGAAAATCTGCGGCGGTATTTGGGTGGCAGGCCGATGCTTTCAGTCGTCGATAAGAGCAAAGGATATTGACTGCGAAATGTGTTTCGAACCCTCGCGCTTGGAGCGCGAGTGCGTCTCAACTCGCCTACCTGGTGTCCACGCCAAATCCTAAAATTGCAGTCACTTCGACTGGCTCGTTTCCCCGAAAGGCAGGGCGGAACTTCCAGCTGTGCAGAGCTACCAGAATTTTGGAAGTAGTTTCGGCGGCGCCGGGTTCGAGGACACGCATGTCCTTGATTTCGCCGGAGCGGTCGAGGATACAGGCGATGATGACGCGCGTGGGGCGGAGTCCAGCGGGCAGATCTTTGCGCATGGGTTCGGGAGCGCTCAGATTTTCGGACGACGGGTGGGCGGCGGACGCGGCGTCGGCATACTGCATGACGGCCATTCCCAACGACGTATCAATGTAGATCGAGTAATTGCGGTCGCCTTTCAGGATGCCGTAGTATCCGAAGACTCCGCCGGAGCGGGGCGTGGCTTCGATCGTGATGCCCGAACCTTTGTGGACGTTCGCGGAGGAATGGCCGGGTCCGGTTGCGGGAGCGTCTCCGTTGGGAGCGCCGAAGCTGGGAAGGTTGATGACTTGCGTCGATCCACCTTGCACGGAGACGCCGGGCATGGCAGGCGGGCTGGTGGTGCCGGTGCCCGCGCCGCCGGGTCCGGGATACTGCGAGATTCCGGCGCGCGAGTTGGGATCGGAGCCACGTCCGGCGCCTTCGCGACCTGCTCCTGAGCCTTCGGCCTGCAGGCCTGCGCCTGGGCCATTGCCTTTGCCGATGCCGGAACCGCTGCCGCTTCCGCCGAGACCGCTTTTCGCCGTGCCCGTGGGCGACATGGCAACCGCGCCAGTCGCTGTCGAGTTCGGTACGCCGACTTGTTTTCCAGGTTGGTTGGAGACAACGACGGCCGTTCCGGGAGCGTTGCCGGCGGCGTTATTGCTGGGCGGCGCCAGGGAAGAACCGAGGTCAAACGGACCGCCGGCGCCAGCGCCTTTTGTACCTCGTCCGTTGCCGGAGGATGCTTTGCCTCCGCCCAAGCCTGGCGGCGGAGGGACGACCTCGGCAGAACCCAGCGACGAGCCTGCGGGATGACCGGCAGAGGAGCCGGTGCGGCCTCCGCTTTGCGAAGTTCCACCGCCAATGCTGGCGGGCGGCGGAACGACTTGGGGGGTGAGGGTTCCGACGCCGGATCGCGAGAGTGCTCCGCTGGCGGAGGCGCTCGGTGGTGGAGGAACGGGCTTGAGGCGTAAGTCGCCAGAGGCGGTGCTTCCCCAGCTACTCAGATCGCGGCTAACCTGCGACGGTGGAGGAGCGACGATAGCGGGAGCGGGCAGTGTGAGTTTGGCTTTGGAGGACGAGTCGCGAGCGGGCGCGGCAACCGGGGGCGGAACGACATCGGCGGTCGGGGTCAAGGGAGCGCGCGAGCTGGCGAGGTCGCGCTGGGTATCGCGCGGAGCGGGAGCGATGATTGTGGGAGCGAGCGAAGCTGCGGTTCGCGACTTATCGCGCGAGACATTTGGCGCGGGCGGAATGACAGCCGCGTGCAAGGCTTGCATGTTACGCGTGCTGGAGTGAGAGACTTCGGGTGCGGGCGGGACGATGTTTGCGGCGAGGGCGCTGGCGGTGCGGCTGGTCTTGGAATCCAGTTCTGGAGACGGAGGCACGGCGCTCACGGCGGGCAAAATGGGCGCGGTGAGAGCGGAGCGCAGGCCTTCGGCGGGAGGCGGTCCGGGATTTGGTTGAAAGGCCAGCAGATTGGCAACGGCGGAATCGGATCGCGGCAGATTAAGCTTGGGCGCGTCGACAACTTTTTCTGTGGGCTGCTCGCCGCGGACGACGCGGATGGTTTGCGTGGCGTGGTGAGCTTGCTGTCCTCCAGCGCGTCCGGTTTTGCCGGACTGCGCGCCGCCGCGATCTTGCGTTTGCGGCAGTTCGTCACCGGAGTAGTAAATGACGTCGGACTGCGGATGATTGGGAACGGGAGGAAGTTCGAGGGTCACAAGATGCGCAGGGATTTCGATGATGGAGATGAGCAGCAGGCATTCGAGAAGCCAGCAGAAGAGCATCCCGCGATAGGGGAACATGCCGGTCGGCGCTTCTCCGGCGAGGCGCTTGGGAGCGCGGGTGAAGGCGGGGCCGAGCGCGGATTTAAATTCTTGCCAAGGCGAGGACCATTCGACGAGGAGGCGTGGAGGCTCGGGCCATTGCGTGGCTTGTTCGGGAATGGTTTCGACTTCCGGCATCTTGGGCTGTTTTATTTGTTTGGGGGATTTTGTACTAGTGTAGCGTGCCCGAAGGGTTCTGGATGAGCGCAGTGGTTTGGTCGATTACTGAGGTCAGGACGGGAGCGGGGTGTTTACCGGATGGTCTCCTGCTCCGTTCGACCTTGGCTTTGGGAAATCAGTGAGTTAGGGGGGCCATAGGGTTCGGTCATGGAAGACGATGGCGGAGATGTTCCGTTAGTCGTGGCGAGAAAGGGCGGCGACGATTTGGCGGGGTTCGGCGTGGCGTCCGCAGCAGGGGCCGGGAGGGATGGCGGCTCCGTGAGGGCAAGTTCGGGGATGATTGAGGAAGGTGCAGATTTTGTCGGTCGCTTCGGGCGAGAGGATGTGCTCGAATTTACAGGCTTGTTGTTCGATTTCGGTTTCGCTGTCCATGGCGAGCGAATCGGTGAAGAGACGTTCAGCGAGACGGTGGCGGCGAATGATATCGGCGGCGCGTTGATGGCCGCGCGGCGTTAGCTCGACGATTAGAGATCCGTCGCCGGTGGAAAAGCCAGTGGGTTTGAGAGCATCGTGGCAGGGATTGACGAAGGGGCGATGCTCGTGAGCTTCGGGAGGATGGGGATGGGTGGCGACGAGTCCCATGGCCTGCATTTTTTCGACAGCGATGGAGACCGGCAGAGCGCCGTGGACTTCCATTCGTCCGATCTCGGCGATTTGACCGTGCTCCTCGAGAGCGAATAATTCTTCCAGAACTTCGTCGAACTGCTCATCGTCGGCCATGGCGAAGACTTCCTGGGCAGCAATTTTTCCGTGATGCAATTCGATGCGGCGGTCGGCGAGGCGGGCGACGACGGGGTCGTGCGTGACCATGACGATGGTGCGGCCCTGCTGATGAAGCTCCCGCAGCAGGCGTAAAACGATTTCTTCGTTGGCTGCGTCGAGGTTGCCTGTGGGTTCGTCAGCCAACACAATTTTCGGATCGTTGATAAGGGCGCGGGCGATGCAGACGCGCTGCTGCTCACCTCCAGAAAGCTGGGATGGAAGATGCCCGGCGCGATCTTTGAGGCCCACGCGGTCTAGGGCTTCGAGAGCTTCTTTTTCGTCGGTCATGCTGTGGAAGTACTGGGCGAGCATGACGTTTTCGACGGCGGTGAGGTAGGGGATCATGTGGAACTGCTGGAAGACGAATCCGATGGTTTCGGCGCGAACGTGGTTGAGGTCAGAGGCGCTGAGGTTGGCGACGTTTTGTCCATCGAGCCAGATCTCGCCGCTGGTGGGACGGTCGAGGCATCCGATGAGGTTGACGGTGGTGCTTTTGCCGGAGCCGGAGGGGCCCATCATTGCCACCCACTCACCGGGGGCGATGGAGAGAGAGATGTCGTCGAGGGCCTTGATGAGGTTGGGGCCGCCGCTATTTTCCTCGATGCGGGCCGGATAACTTTTGGTGACGTTGTTTAGGCGAATCATGGGCGTCCTTCAGGGCATTGAATCATTGAGAGATTGAGGCATTGAATCATTTAAAATCTCGAAGGCTGAAAGCTTACAGGTCATCCATTGTCTCAATGATTCAATCGTTCAATGTCTCAATCGATTTTCCTACTCTCCCCTCAAGATAATAGCGGGTTGCACGCGACGTAGCAGTTCAATTGGCAGAATCGCGGAGATCAGAGCTACGGCGACGCTTCCGGCTAACACATAGGGAAATACGCTAAAGCGCGGCACGACCGGGGCATGGAAATTGACACGGCCGATCCAGACGGCGACCCCGATGCCGATGAAGAAGCCGAGAATTGCGCCGACCACGCCGAGAGCAGCGGCTTCCGCCGCGAAAAATCCGTTGACGAGACGCTCGGATGCGCCCAGGGCTTTCATGATGGCGAAGTCGCGGCGGCGGTCGAAGACCCATCCGATGAGCGTGGCCAGAACGCAGAGCGCGGAGGTCAGAACGACCAGCGTCGCCGACGCGTAGAGGGTCGCGCGCGTTTTGTTGAGCACGTTAGCCTCGCCTTCCATGATCTGGCGAACCGGGCGAATGTCAGCATTCGGCAGAAGCGGGGCTAGTTGCCGGATGGATGATTCGATTTCGGCGGCGGTCCCGTTGGCGGCGACTTCGATGGTGGAGGGGGCGATTCCCGTCCAGTTCTGGAAAGCGGTTTGATCGAGATAGATGCGGCTGTCTTCTCCTGCGCCGGTTTGCAGCATGCCGACAGGGTCGAGATGAATGGTATTGCCTTGGAAGGTCAGGTCGAACGGTTGATGTCTGGGAGCGACAACCGCAGCTGCGCGAACACCAACGAGAGCCTCATCGGAGATAGTCAGCGTTTCCGTCGTACTGTCCGCCAATGAGCGAATCACTTGGCTGGGCGGGGGCCAGCGGTTCACGGCAGGCCAGCGGCTTACACTCCACCAGTGATTCAATTGGCGTGCGCGCGCAAAGTCGGTGCCGACGACCACTACGGATTGTCCATCTTTGGTGCGGGCGACGGCATAGGAAAAAGGAACGGCCAGCGTTTTAGCGCCAAGAACGGATTCGACTTTGTTGAGGGCATCGGCGGGCAGGGACCGTCCGTCTTTCGCGACGATGACGACGTTGGCGCCGTAGTTGCGGAACTCGGTGCGCAGCTTGGCTTGCACGTCGACGTAGAGGTTCATCATGGTGGTGGCGACTGCGGCGGCAACAATCATGGCAAGGAGCGCGGAAGCGGCGCGTTTGCGGCGCAAGACGGCTGCACGGAAGAGCATGCGTCCAAACATCGAAATCGGCGGCGACGTGCGGGCGTCCTCGGCGCGGCGATTCGCGACCTCTTTGGCGGAGAGTAACGGATTGGGCGCGGTGGTCATTATGCTTGGCTCGATCTTTCCGCCATCACCTTCATTTCTATCCTTCGCCTCGCAGCGCGAATACCGGATCGAATTTTACGGCGCGGCGAATGGCTGAAGCGCTTCCGGCAAAGGTGACGAAGACCGCGATGGCGAGAATGATGGGGAAGAGCACGGGCTCGATGGAAATCTGGGAGTTGAAGATGGAGCGTCCGATCTGATGGGCGAGGAGCGCTCCGGCAGAGAAGCCGACGATGCCGCCGAGCAGTGCAAGCAGCAGGGCCTCGGCGAAGAAGATCGCAGAGACTGCGAAATTTCCGGCGCCGAGAGCCTTCATGAGTCCTATTTCTACACGGCGCTCAAAGATAGCGGTGGCCATGGCAGCGCTTACGGCCAGCGCGGATGCGAACAGGGCCGCGAAGGTGACGAGCAGCATGAGTCCTTTGATACGGGACAGGATGGTGCCTTCGTTTTGTGCGACCTGGCGGATCTGTTCGGCATGCGAATGCGGGATTACCTCCTGCAGTTGGTACGCGATCGATTCGACGTAGGGCGAGCAGTACCAGCGATCGTAAACTTCGGGTGACATCGTCTTGGGATCGCGGGCGGAGAGCGCGTCGGGCGGTTTGGTCAGCGCGCTGACGTAAACGCGGCGGACGGCGCCGGGCTTGCCTAGAATCTGCTGAGCTACGGCGAGAGGCGCGACAATCTGATCGTCTTCGGGGCCTCCGGTGGAAAGGATGCCCGAGATGGGATAGGGGCGGCCATCGATTGCTAGTTGGTCGCCGGAGTGCTTTGATAGCTTGGCGGCGAGTCGCTCTCCTAGGAGGACGTTTTCGGAGTCGTCTTTTGGCCATTCACACGCGGCGACCGAGTGTTCGATTCGGACTGCACGGGGCAGAGCCCCGTCACCACACGAGACTTTCCACCACGGATGCGTGATGCTCACGCCCGTCCTGAAATCTTCCTTGCCGAATCTGAGCGGCTTATTGAAATAGGTGCCGACCAGCGTTACATCCTGAGAGCTGATGGCTGAGGGCTGAGAGCTGATCTTTACGGTGACAGGCAGCATGGGCGAGAAGCCGACGATGTTGTGGTGCCAGAAGGTGCCACGAATTTTCGGAAGGTCGGCTTCGTTCAGAAATGTGCCGTCGCTGGGGGGCTTCAGATTGACGCCGCCAACTTCCACATCGAGGGTGTCTTCCTGCGGGGTTACGACGAGGTTCGCGCCGTAGCTGCGGAGCTCGCGGTTGATCTTGTCTCCGATATCGGTGGCGACGGCGATCATGGCGGTGGCGACGGCGACGCCAAGGGTGATGGCGATTCCGGCGAGAAGTTTGCGGCGCGCTTGGCGGCGGAACGATTCGTAGACGAGGCGCGGAAACATTTCTTATTTCTGCTCGAAGTAGTGCCGTCCAGCCGCGATGTCGGCCTCGGAGACGATGACTGCGTCGTCGGTAACCTGTGCCTGCAGCGGTATGGGATTGCAGCCGCCGGGCATGCCCACGGACGAGGGATTGATGGGGGCGGCGCAATTCTTGCAGACGACGCCCTGCGACGATTTATAGAAGCCGACAGCGCCGCAGATTTCGCAGGCGTCGAAGAGCGTGGCGATCTTTCCGTCAGGCTTCTGATAGAGCCAGAAGCGGACTTCGATTCCACCTTCGTTGGCCTCGAAGCGGTGCAGGTCGCCATCGTAAAGTTCTTTTAGCGGAACGGAAACTTTGCCATTCACGAAAGTGACTTCGGTCGCTGGAGAAAGAGCGCTGGCGCTCTTCTCGTAGATGAAGCTGGCGGTGATCATCACGATGAAGACGAAAGAGAAGATGTAGACGGAGGCCATCCAGAGGCGCTCGCGGCGGGCGGTCCAAAGGGCTTTGCGGCGGGCGGCTCCGGCGGCCGGCAGTTCGACGGGCTGGCGGCTCTTCATGTCGAACAAGACCATGAGGGCGGCGAGCACCAGGATAGTGACAACGAAGAAAAATTCATTGCGAACGATAGGGCCGATGACGGCCATCTCTTCGCGGGAAGAGGGAAGAACACCGTTTTCCGAAAGCTCGTGTAGGCCGGAGATGATAAGTTGTCCGGCAACCAGGAAAAGAATGGCGGTTGTGACGCGGAAGAATTTCTGCAGGTTGATTTTGACGCTGCCCTTGACGAACATCACACCGAAGAGCACAGCGACAACGACGCCGGAGAGCGTGCCGATGAAACTCATCAGTTCGGTCGAGTTCAGGGTGACGGCGGACAGCAAAAGAACGGTTTCGGCGCCCTCCCGCAGAACCATCAGGAAGACGAACAGGAAGAGGCCGATCCACGCGTCGCCGCGAGCCAAAAGGCCGAGCTTGCTTTCGATTTCGCCCTTCATTTTGCGTCCCGTCTTCATCATGAAGACGATCATGGTGATGACGAAGACGGCGGCGACGAGCATGACCCAGCCTTCGAAGATGTCTTCGTTAAGCTTGAGACGCGAGAGAACGACGGCGACGCCGATGGATCCGACAAAGGCAGCGGCGAGGCCAGCGTAGACGGACTTGCGAAGATCGTTGCGTCCGATCTTGGCGAGATAGGCGAGGGTGATGCCGACGATGAGAGCGGCTTCTACACCTTCGCGAAGGGTGATGATGAATGCCTGGAGCATGAAAAAGGGCCGTTTCCTAATTGAAAATGAATTTCAATTTCAATATCACTAGGATACGGTTTTCGGGGAGGGCGGTCAACGGACGGCGTCACGGACTGCTGTGATTTGCATCACGCGGGGAATGGCGGGATTGAATGGGATTTGTCGGGGAGCTCGATCTATTCCTCACAATTGTGTTGTGACACATGTCCTTGCCCTCAGGTCGTAGGGGCCGAGAAACTGGACTCAGGGCCCGTGGTGTAATTGGGAGCACATTAACCTGTCCAGTTACAAGGTGCGGGTTCGAAACCCGTCGGGTCCACGGTCTCCCAGTCTGGTAGGGGGCTGATCTGGGGACTCAGGACAGGGAGTCCCTCAGTAACGTTGACTTAAAGGGAAGGGACGGCGATAATTTTCTTGTAACTGGACAGGTTATGCAGTTCCCGAGACCCGGACCGATGTGGTTCGGGTTTTCTTTTGGCGATCGACAGCTTCTGCCCTGGGTCGCGACCAAGGTCGGCGGTTCCTTACCCAGTTTCGACGCCGCTAACCGGCTCTGAACCTTAGCCTCATCGCTCTAACTACGAAACGTAGCCGCGGTACAATGCGCACTATGAGTGCGACCTTCGAGCAGTGGCTTGAATTCGTCTTCAACAACCCTGTTCGCAAGCGTCAGTGGTATTGGGATGAGGACTTCGACTCCCGGTGGGAAGCGCTCGAACTCTCCGATGCACTCATCGTCCAATACGTGACGCGGCTTTTCCTGGAGCCGGGAGTTCTGAGGCCCTACTCGCTCGATCAAGTTGAGCGGGGCTTGTGGTTTCTGCTCGGCGAGTCGTCTCCGGGCTGCTCAAGCAGAGCTCTGCTCAGGCGCGAAGCGGCGCTCCTCGACCGTGTTGCCTGCATCCACGCAATGTCCAGCTTCTTCCGCGACTTTATTCTCGCCGTAACTCCCGGCCACTTTGACCCTAAAGCACCCACAATCGGACTGACCGGTGCAGCCTACATGTGGTGGGACATTTTTCCCATGCGCTTTTACCTGCGTAGTCACGTACCAGAACCCGCCGAATTGTGGGCCATGCGGGAAAAGTTCGACCAGCTTGGGATCGATCTCTCGAATGTGTTGAAACTAGAGATCGAGCCCGAGATCCATCAAGCAACCTTGCGCGTAATGTCAGAGGTCCTTGATTTGCCCTCCGAGACTTGCCAGTTCAGCGCCCTTCACGGCCTCGGCCATTGGCATGCCCACCACCCCAAACAGGTCGAGCAGATCGTAGATGCGTTTCTCGCGCGCCACAAAGACCTCAGGCCTGATCTAATCGAGTATGCTTCGAGGGCTCGCCTCGGCAGCGTGCTCTAGGCCGTCGGTACTCCCTCGTTAGTCCGCGCGGCGGGCGCCCCATTCAAGCCTTTTTGAGTTTGAGTGGTGGGGTCGGGTTTCGATTCGCTCATTGAGAACTAGAATCTCTCCGCCATCAGATGATCCGTAGGAACTTCTTAGCCTTGTCGACGTCGGGAAACTGGTTTTCTTCCGCTACGAATTCCTTCGAATGCACGCATCTCCGACTCCCACGCAATTTGACTGGGTGCTTCAGGTGCAGCATTTCGTGATACAGGATGTATTCGACGGCATAGCGGGGGACGCGGGGGTGGTCGAAGATGCGGCTGATGACGATGGCGTTGTGGGCTGGATCGTAGTGTCCGAGGCTGCTGCGGGCGTGGTTCTGACTCCAGGTAAGTTGAGGGCGGCCGAGGAGTCCGTGAAAGAAGCGGCGGTTGAGATCGTCGAAGATTTCTTCGAGGTGATAGTGATGGCCGCGGGGAGAGCGAATGTGTTTGCGTCCGCGCATCTGCCGGACTAGGCGCGCTTTGGCGGACACGTCGTGACTGGCGATGTAGCGCCGGTAGCGAGCGCTCTGGGTGCGATCGACCGGCTTGCGATAGAGCTTGGCGAGCAGGATGTGGGCGATGGCGTGCAAGATGTTGTCGGGCGCGCCCTCCAGGAGATCGGAGACACGCGGCGAATAAGGCGCCTTCGCGCATGCGGATGGTGTTGTTGATGGAGACGAAGGAATAGAAACGAACGTCAAGCGGTGGCATAGGAGTGCGGGGACGAAGCTCGCGATAGGCTTCGTGAAAAATTTCGGTGAGCTTTGCGGACACGCTGAGGGAAGAGTAGCAGAGAGGATCGGGTAGCGTCAGCTCTTAGCCGTCAGCCGTCAGCCATCAGTAAAGAAAGCTGGATTACGGTCGCTGCGATTCGCTGAAATTTCATTTCTGCTGCTTCTTTTTCTTCTTCATGTATTCGTCGACTTCGACCGCGGTCTTGCGGTGGTCGTCGGTGCTGGAATCGACGGTATCGAGGGCGTCGGTGAGCAGAAATTCGTACTGCTGGAGTTCGTCCGGCTTGGTATTCGCGGAGTTCTTGAGGGCCCGCAGTTTCGACTGAAATTCCGTGTCCGCTTCGATGATGACCTTCATTGGTTTGCGGATGTCATCTTTCCGGCCTACGTACATGTCGACGTTGTCGTTGAGTTCATCGTAGACGGCGAGGAAATCCTCCAGCATGTCATGCGTCTGGGCGGCGCGGTCTTTGGTTTTCGGATCGCTGCGCATCTGCTCAAGTTTAGTCATGCGATCGCGGGAAAACTGGACGTAGAGTTTCAGACGAACGTCGGGATCGAGCATGGCGTCGCGAAGCTGGTCAATTTCGAGGGGATTGAGCGGGTCGCGTCGACGCTGCGCGGATAGCGTCTGGCCTGACGGCAATACGATCGGGAGAAGCGTCACAACGAAGAGCAGCGCGGCAATACCCAATGTCGCACGAAACAGCGATCGATTGTCTGCCATCACTTTTTACCCTTCTTGTCTTCCTTGGCAAACATTTCCTGCAAGAGACGGGTGCGGACATCTTCCAGCCGATGGGCAGCGAGTTCGACTGGAGGCTGGTCTTCGAAGGCCAGAGTGCGTTTGATGTCACGAAGTCTTTCGGCCATCTTGCGCACGTCAATCTCGACATTTTTCAGATGTTTCCTGCTCTGGGAGGCGGCATCGCCGGCTTTCTCGGAATAGGTCACGATGTCGGCGACAACAGCACGAGCTTCTTCGACTTTGCCGTCGATGTAGAACTTGTCGGCCTCGCGAAGCTCGAGCTGCGCAATTTTGACGGCGAGGTCGGGACGATCCTCATTGCGGGCTTTTTCGAATCGCGCTTTGAGATCGGGCAGAGACTCGTCCTTGGCCGCGACACACACGACGAGTGTCAGGGTGAGAAGAAAGATCGAGCTGGGCCGCCGGCGCATTCTGTTACGGCTTCTTTGGTTCGATTGCGATCAGGCGATGCTGAGCCTGCCACTCCTGATCGGGGTACTTTCCGTTGGCAACTGCCAGAAACTGATGATAATCGAGAGCTGCCTGCTTGAAGTCGCGCAAATGATCGAAGGCGGAGGCGCGCAGGAAAAAACAGACCGGGGGCAGCGGCGCATTCAGCATGGTACGTCCGTTCAGCGCCCGGATTGTGAGCTCGTAGTTTTTATTTTCGCTGGCGGCGAAGGCCAGATCGAGGTAGGCGTCGGGTGAATCGCGCTTGAGACGGACAGCGGTCAGAAGTTCGTCTTGGGCTGACGCGAATTTCTTCTGACGGAGCAGGGCCTGACCAAGCCCGCGATGGAGCTCGGCGTCATTGGGGTGCCCGACCAAAAGGTTACGATAGAGCGTCTCAGCGAGGTCGTCCTTTTTGTCGGCGACATAAAGGTCAACAAGCTCGCGCTGCGCATCGGCGTCAGTCGGGGAAAGTTTGAGGGCAGTCTGCATCTCGACGATCGCGTCGTCTTTCTTGTCTTCTGCGATGAGTACGCGGCCGAGCTGCAAATGGATTCCGGCATCGTCGGGGCGCGCCGCGGCCAGTCTACGCAGGAGCGGCTCGGCGTCGGCGAGGCGGTTGGACTTCATGTAGATGTTAGTGAGGCCGATGGCCGCCTCGCTTGATTGCGGATCAATGGCCAAGACTTGTTTGTATTCCGACTCAGCATCCGCGAATTGTTTTTGGCGCTCGCGCAGCAGACCGGCCGAGAGATGCGGTTCGGGATCTTTGGGCGTGAGTGCTGAGGCCTTTTGGTAGGCCAGTAGCGCCTCATCCGGTTTGGTTTTTTCCAGTTCATGCGCGAGCGCGAGCCAGGCGCGGGCTTGACCTTCTTCCACGTGGCTCGTCGGTTGCAAGGTTGTGGCAGCGCGCAAGAAGCGTTCGGCCTCGGGGCTATCGAGGCGGGCGAGCATCAAGCCCAGGTTCAGGTTGGTTTCAAACACTTCGGGCTTGGCGGCGACGGACTGGCGGTAGGCGTGGATGGAGTCGGCGGTGCGGCCGAGGCGGTTCAGGGCGAATCCGAGATCGAACCACGCTTGATAATTTTTGGGATCTTTTGCGAGCGCTTTGTTGAGAAGCGTTTCGGCGGCGGCGAAGTCGCCCTTCTGGATGGCGTCTTCGGCTTGCGCGATTTCGGGGGGCTGATCGTCAACCAGTTCGCGATGATGGCGGACGGTGGTGTGGGTTTGCGCCGCAACGGTAGCGGCTAAGGCGATCCCGAAGATCGCGGCGCTCCACAGGTTTCGCGTCTTATTGGTCACCATGGCGTACGCTGTTTCCGTCCAAAACCTGCTTGAGGTACTGACCAGTGTACGAGTTTTTGAGCTCGGCGATCACTTCCGGAGGGCCGGCGCCGACGAGGTTTCCGCCGCGTTCGCCGCCTTCAGGGCCGAGGTCGATGACCCAATCGGCGGTCTTAATGACTTCAAGGTTGTGTTCGATCACGACAATAGAGCCGCCCGCATCGATGAGGCGGCGGAAGGCGGAAAGAAGTTTGCTCACGTCGTCAAAGTGCAGTCCGGTGGTCGGTTCATCGAAGATGTAGAGGACGTGACGCTTGCGCCGGGGCGCGTCGCCATTCTCACCTGGGCGGGCGACCAGTTGGCGATTTCCGGGCTGAAGATGGGCGGCGAGTTTCATGCGCTGGGCTTCGCCTCCGGACAGAGTGGTCGCCGACTGGCCCAGGCGGAGATAGCCGAGGCCGACTTCGTCGAGGACGCGTAATTTTTCGGTGAGCCGGGGAGCTTCGGCGAAAAATTTGAGAGCCTCGCGAATCGTGAGATTCAGAACCTCGTGAATGTTCTTGCCCTTGTAGTGGATTTCGAGCACCTGCGGCTTGTAGCGAGTGCCTTTGCATTCGTCGCAAACCAGTTCCACGTCGGCGAGAAACTGCATTTCAACAGTGACGGTACCGTCGCCCTGGCAAGTTTCACAACGGCCGCCGGGCACGTTAAAGGAAAAGTGTCCGGCAGGGAATCCGCGCTTGCGAGCTTCGGGCAGAGAGGCGAAAAGCTCGCGGATGATGTCGAAGGCTTTGATGTAGGTGACGGGGTTAGAGCGCGGCGTGCGGCCGATGGGAGATTGATCGACGAGGATGACTTCATCGAGAAATTCATCGCCTTCGATGTCGTCCCATAGTTTTACGCCCGGCGCGGAGCCAATGGCCTGGTGTTTGGCGGCGGCCAAGGCTCGATAGAGAACGTCATGGAGCAGAGAAGATTTTCCGGATCCAGAAACGCCGGTAATCGCGACCAGCATGCCGAGGGGGATTTCCAGATCGATGTGCTTCAGGTTGTGGGCGCGGGCTCCGGTGATGCGGAGCTTGTGGGAGCCGGGCTGGCGGCGCTTGGAGGGAATCTGGATATGAAGTTCGTCGGCGAGGTAGCGTCCGGTGAGGGAATGCGGCATCTTTAGAATTTCGCCATAGGTACCGGCGCCAACGACGCGTCCGCCATTTTCTCCGGCGCCGGGGCCGAGATCGAGAATGTGGTCGGCGGCGCGCATGATGTCGGGATCGTGCTCGACGACGAGGATCGTATTTCCGAGATCGCGCAAATCGTGCAGGATCTTGATGAGGCGGTGGGTATCCCGGCTGTGCAGGCCAATGGAGGGCTCGTCTAACACGTAGAGCGTTCCAACCAGGCGCGATCCGAGAGATGTGGCCAGTTGAATGCGCTGGGCTTCTCCGCCTGACAGGGTTGAGGCGAGGCGATCGAGCGTCAGATATTCGAGGCCGACTTCGTTGAGAAAGCGCAGGCGCTCCCGCAGTTCGATCAGAAGTTTTTCGGCAATCGCGGCCTGCTGCGGAGTGAGCTTCAGCTGGCTGAAGAAGCGGGCTGCCTCTTCGACGGTCATGCTGCAGACTTGGCAGATATTCTTGCCATCGATTTTGACCTGGCGGGCTTCGATGCGCAGACGCGTGCCGTTGCATTCGGAACAGAGAGAATATCCGCGATAGCGGCTGAGAAAGACGCGAACGTGTAGCTTATATTTCTTGCGCTCTAGGTACTGAAAGAAGCCGCGGACGCCGGGGAATCCGCGGGTGCCGTCGATGATCATTTTCTGCTGTTCGGCGTCGAGGTCGTACCAGGGCACGTCGAGGGGGATTTCGGCCTGACGGGCGAAACGCTTGAGATCGGTGAAGAGCGGACGGTATTTTGGCTTGGTCCAAGGCTCGACGGCACCCTCGTTGATGGTTTTGCCTTTGTCGGGGATGACGAGATCGAGATCGAAATCAATGGTGTTGCCGAAACCCTGACATTTGGGGCACGCGCCATAAGGATTGTTGAAGGAAAACAGGCGTGGCTCCGGTTCTTCGTAGCGAGTGCCATCATTCTTACATTCGAAGCGGTGGGAAAAGCGCAGGCGCTGCGGCTTTTCAACCTGATCGTTGGCGTTTTCGTTGTCGTTGCTGCTGCGCGGGACGGTCTCGAAGATGACTTCTCCGGATTCGCGATATCCGATCTCGATGGCATCCACGATGCGGGAGCGCTGGTCGGGCGCGACGACGATGCGGTCGATTAATCCAAAGACAGGCTGAGAAAAATCTACGTCGAGAAGCGATTCGGGAGTCGAGAACTCGAAGACTTGTCCATTCTGAAAGAGGCGGTTGAAGCCGCGTTTGCGGAGTTCGAACAGGCGCGTCTTGATGGCGTCCGAGAGAGGAGTCGGTGCAGCTGCTTTTTTCCTGGCCCGAGGCTTTTTGGGAGACTTCTCTTCGACAGTGGGCACGAGCGCTTGAATGGGGAATAGAACGTGGAGACGGGCGCCATCGCCGAGGGCGAGGATGCGTTCGACGACCTCATCCACGGTATCTCTCTTCACTTCCTGACCGCAGAGCTGGCAGTAGGTGCGACCGACGCGAGCGAATAGCAGCCGCAGGTAGTCGAAGATTTCGGTTGCGGTGGCGACGGTAGAGCGGGGATTGCGCGTTGAGTTCTTCTGCTTGATCGCAACGGCAGGTGCGATCCCGTCGATGAGATCAACGTCGGGCTTCTCGATGCGCTCGAGAAATTGGCGCGCGTAGGCAGAGAGAGACTCGACGTAGCGGCGCTGGCCCTCGGCGTAAATGGTGTCGAAGGCGAGCGACGACTTGCCGGAGCCGGACACGCCGGTGACTACCGTTAAAGTGTCGTGCTCGACCTCGAAATCAATGTTCTTGAGGTTGTGAACCCGGGCCCCGCGAACCACAATGCGATCTGTCGACATCTTCCCCTGAAAGGTAGGGCTGAGCCCAGGACGCCGGACCGCGGGCGTCACAGATAGGTTCAGAAGCGCTACCGAATCTTTTTATTATAAATGGTGAATGGGATCAGGCGAAAACTGGCGCGGACGGAGAGCAGGAGTTATGCGGCCAATGAGAATAGTAAGAGGATGTAAATCCAGAGGCCGGTCATGCAATGCCAGTACCACGAAGTGATGTCGATGACGATGCGGCGGCTTTCGACGGGGCGATGGAGAAGGAATGCGAGATTGGCCCAGAGGAGCGCCAGGATGCCGCCGGCCAGATGGAGTGCGTGCATGCCGGTGAGGACGTAGACGAAAGAACTGCTGGTACCTCCGGCGAGGTGGAAGCCGTGGGAGGAGAGGCTGCTCCAGACGAGAAGTTGCCCGGAAAGAAAGAGGAGGCCGAGGACGGTGGTTGCGGCGAGCCAGGGAAAATGGCGCTCGTCTCCCAGTGAAACGCCGGGTATGGATTGCACCGGAGCGAGAGCGGATTCGCGGGTGACGTCGCGGCGGGCGAGATGGATGGTGAGGCTGCTGGCTACGAGCGCGGCGGTGTTGACGAGTAATAAGGTCCAAGGCAAGCGAACGGGAAGCCAGGCCTGCAGGTAGGCGGCGTTAGTGGTATCGATGCTGACGAATCCGCGACGAATCAAATAGACGGCCGTGTAGGAGACGAAAAGGACGACGACTGGGGTCATGCCGAGGGCGAGTCCCATGCGGGCGCGTTTTAAGCGTTCGCCGTAGTTCGGCATACTGTCGTCGCTGCCACGACCGCGGCCATCGCCGCCTCCGCCAGTGCGGGGAGGGAGCGAGGCCCCGTTATTGCCGGAGGTGCGCGCGGGGAATGGGGTTACGCGGGGCATGATGCCCTCCGGAATTGCGGACGCTTATGTGGGGCGGTGGAGATCGAGTCGCCGAAGATAGAATTAAGGAGAAAAGGATCGACGATTATGTCTGCGGATTGTTCTTTTTCCGGCGCCAACGGTAGCAACGAGCGCTCGAACGCGCAGCGGGAGAGCTGGGATCGAAGGTATCGGGAAGCGTCCGGGACAAGGACGTGGATGGAGCCGGATGACTTCCTGCTGCGAGTGTTTTCGGACTGGATTCGGCCAGCGTTTCCCGAGGGAGGAAGCGCTCTGGATCTGGCGGGCGGCGCGGGACGGAACGCGATATGGCTGGCGGGACAGGGGTGGAAAGTCACGCTGATTGATATCTCCGAGACCGGAATCGAGCAGGCGCGGCAGCACGCCGGACCGCTCGCGACCCACATGCACTTTGTAGTAGATGATCTCACTGACTTTAAAGCTTCGCAAAATCAGTTTGATGTGGTGATGGCATTTTTTTATCTGGACCGGCAAATTTTCCCGGAGATTGTGAAGGCCGTGAAACCGGGCGGGCTGCTGATTTACAGAACACTGACGGTGGAGCAATTGAAGCTGACGGGTGGTCCCAAGGATCGGGCGTATTTGCTGGAACCGGAGGAACTGTTGCGGCTGGCAGACGGGCTGCAAGTGCTGCACTACCGGGAAGAAGTGGCGAAAAAAGCGACGGCGGAATTGGTGGCGAGGCGGGAAAAGTGAGTTTTCGGCGGGAGCGCGTGGCGACGACTAGTTATAGCAGGGCGTTGCCAGCGATGCGGGGTCGCATCTAGACTGGGATGGTTGTGAGGCATGCGAGAGTGGCGGAATTGGCAGACGCACCAGACTTAGGATCTGGCGGGTAAAACCGTGGGGGTTCGAGTCCCCCCTTTCGCACCAAACTGTTTTCCCAGCAGGTGTTTTCACCCCAAGCGCTTTCGCGCTATCGTTCAACAGCTCCCTTCATATTCAAGTCCCGTTCGCAAGTGAGCAGCTTCAGAGCCCAGGAAACTGCCTCTCAGAAACGAGGCGTGGTGTACGGCAACTGTACACGCGCACAAGTTTCGGACAACAAGCAAAAATTGAAGAAGTTCCTGTCTTCTCATCGTCCCTGTAAGTCCTTTGTTACCAATCCCCCTTTTCCGCGAACCGACTTTTCTCCGGCCCTTCAAATGCCAAGGATGTTTTGTGCGGGTCTGTAACTTGTTTTTTGTTCGCTCCGCGATTGGGCTGGTCGGCTTCAGTAGTGGGAACTTACTGAAGAGGAAAGTTGCAGTTCAACAGACCAACCGTTCGAACACTGTTCACAATCGAAAATTCTCGTCACTGGAAAGGGTCAACCGTGCTTTATGAAAAATAGTCTGCCACACTGGAAGTCGAAAGTCTCCACTTTGGTCTTCCTGAATTTCCTTCTTCTCGTCGTGGGTGCCACCACCTTATGGGCGGTTTCGCAGCCGAAGGTCAGCATGCTGGGGGCTCCTCAGATATCAACCATGGCGGGCATGGGGCCTGACAGCGCTGGCTATGGTGGAGACGGTGCGGCCGCCACAGCGGCACAACTCAGCTATCCCTTTAGCGTGGCCACAGACAGCGCGGGAAATGTTTATATCGCGGACAGCTCGAATTATCGAATTCGCGTTGTGAATACGCAGAACGTCGCCATTACAGTTGCAGGTGTCACGATCCAGCCCGGCAATATTGCGACCGTCGCGGGAAATGGGACAGAGGGGGAAAGTGGAGACGGCGGCGCGGCGACCAGCGCGCAGATTGGATATGTCGAGGGCATCACGGTGGACTCGACCGGAAATATCTATTTTAGCGATACAGTGTTCTCCGTAGTTCGCGAGATCAATACGAGTGGAACGATCTCGATTTTCGCGGGCACTTTGCAGGAAGAAGAGGGTTGTGGCTATTACGACATCAACAACGACAACGGCGATGGCGGACCAGCGACCAGTGCAACCTTTGACTGTCCTACCGGTGTAGGCGTCGATGCCACAGGGAACGTCTATATTACCGATCAGCAAGCAGGTCTAGTTCGACAGGTGAATACCCAAGGCATCATTAATACGGTGGCGGGTGCCAAAGGAAACGAGACGTATTGCGAACAAATGCCGGGAAGTGGCGACGGCGGTCCGGCCACCAGTGCCATCTTCGGGTGTCCCACTGCTTCAAGGGTCGATCAGAACGGCAACCTCTTCATAACCGATCTTGGCGCCGGGACGATTCGCGTCGTCAATATGCAGAATGCGGCGATCACCGTGAACGGAGTCACCATCCAGCCCACGTATATCAATACTATCGCGGGTACTGGAACGTGGGGCTACACCGGCGACGGCGGTGCGGCGACCAGTGCCCAATTATTCCTGCCCTATGACGCGGTGGTCGATAAGTGGGGTAACGTTTTTATCGCCGATTCAGAAAACGACGTGATTCGGAAAGTAGATACGAACGGTATCATCACGACCTTCGCCGGTATGAATGGCGAGTGGAACTACTTCGGAGACGGTGGGCCCGCGACTGCGGCCGAACTGGCCTGGCCAACTAGCGTCGCTGTAGACACCGTCGGCAATGTGTATATTGTCGACAATGGGAACGATGCTGTTCGTCAGGTCAACCCGAACGGAGGCGGATCAACCACCGACTTTGGTTCTGTCTCTCTAGGAAGCAACACCACCCAGGCCATCCAGTTCTACATGAGCCAAGCAGTCACCGTGAGTGCGATTCAGGCGAACGGGGACTACACCGTAACCACAAACCCCGCTCCTGGAAATAAGCGCCATCAGAGCGCTTCGCGCAGCGCGTCGGTTCCGAAAGGAATGCCTGCCGTCCAAGCCAAGTTCTTGCAGAAGGCGATGGCTGGCCGCACTTCAAGGCCGATGGATAACCCTCCGACGCCGAACAGCTGCGTCGGCACCTTCGCCCAAGGCGACACTTGCACGGCCTATGTACAGTTCACACCGACCAAGCCGGGACCACGCTGGTTCCAGTTAACAGCTACCGATAGCACTCAAGTGAATTACACGTTTGGTCTGACGGGCACTGGCGTAGGCTCGCTGGTCTCCATCACGCCGGGCATCATCAACACGCCGCCGGGCGGAGCGGGCGTCGGCGCCTTGACGGGCATCGTGCGCGACGACTTCGCAAACACGTTTGTTGCCGATTACGAAAACGAAGTGGTTTGGAAGATCACCAGTCAGGGTGTGAGCACCATCGTCGCCGGAATTGCCGGTACACCGGGCTATGACGGAGACGGCGGTCCAGCAACGAGCGCTCATCTTTATGATCCGCTCGGCTTGACCCTCGACAGCGTGGGCAATCTCTATATTGCCGATACGCTGAACAACGTTGTTCGCAAAGTCGATGTGAGCGGCACCATCACCACGGTAGCCGGTACTGGCAACTGGGGCTACAGCGGAGATGGCGGCCTTGCCACCAACGCGCAACTCGACAATCCATTGGGGGTGCTCGCCGACAATTTAGGCAACCTCTATATCGCAGATACATTCAATAACGTCGTTCGCAAAGTAGACGCGTATGGCCACATCAGCACCATTGCTGGAAACGGCACGGGCGCTGGCAGCGGTGGGTGGCAGAACGGGAACCTTCAACCGAGCGGTGGATGGTCGGGCGATAGCGGCCCAGCCACGCAGGCCGAACTGAACGGTCCTGGCGGGCTGGCACTGGATGCAAACGGCAACCTGTATATCTCCGACACGTGGAACAGCGCCATCCGCAAGGTGGATGCTTCGGGCAACATTTGGACTGTCGCTGGCTTCTGCTCCGAGGGTTGCGAGGCAGGCTATAGCGGCGACGGCGGCGCGGCCACCTCGGCTCAGCTGAACTTCCCGTTCGGTCTGGCAGTAGACGCGGCAGGCGATTTCTACTTTGCAGACACGGACAATAGCGCCATTCGTAAGGTCGATGTGAATGGCGTAATCACAACAGTGGCGGGCGGGCAGAACGCTCAGCCCACTCAACAACGCCAAGCACACTCTACGGGTGTGAGTTGGCATTTGCAGGCCTATAACAAGAAAGCGCAAAGCAATGCCAAGCCCCATCCACAGGACAGCATTGGAGACGGCGGTCTTGCAACCAGTGCGCTGATCGAGGTTCCAGTGGGATTGTCGGTCGACAACAACGGCAGCTTCTATCTGACCGATGTTGCGATGGGATATCTGCGCGTGGTGGATGTTACCACCAGCGACATGAACTTCGGCACCCTCAATCCTGGAACGACGAGCGATCCTCTAGCCGTGACGGTGTCCGATACGGGCAACGCCTCGCTGAATGTCAGTCAACTCAGCCTGTCGGCCAACTTCGGTTGGGCCAGCAGTGGGCTCTGCAGCACGTCGGCTCCGTTAACTTCCGGAAATAGCTGCGCGCTGGCGGCAGACCTCACTCCTCCGGCAGCCGGAAACTACTCGGGTTCAATCGTCCTCACGGACGATGTGTTCAACACGCCGCAAACCATCACCATGGAAGGTGTCGCAACGCAGCCCGATTACTCAATCAGCGCCACTCCGACGACTCTGAGCATCGTTCAGGGTCAGACGGGCACGGCCACTTTGACGGTGACTCCGCAGTACGGGTACACCGGTACGATTCAGTTCGCATGCAGCGGTCTGCCGGCACTGACGACTTGTACCTTCTCGCCGACGTTGGCGGCAATCACGGACAACAATCCTGTCGCGGTCACTCTGACCGTTACGACGACTGGGAAAACGACCCAGGCATCGTTGACGGCTCCGGTCTCCGGATCTGGGCGGAATTCAGGTTCGCCTCTGAACTTGTGGTTCGTTTCGGTGGGATTGGTGAGCGTGGTCCTCTTCGGGATCGGTGGCAAGCATGGCAAGAACGGACGCCAGATGGTGTTGCGAATGTTCTTTGTGTGCGCGCTGCTGACCGGTGTTATGGCTCTCAACGGTTGTGGATCTGACTCTCATCCGGCGGTGCCAGTAACGCCAGTGGGGAACTACTCCGCGACGGTTACCACGACAGCCAGTGCGACTGCCGGTAGCGGACAGCACACCGCTGCCATCACCATCAACGTGACTCAACAGCCAGCTCAATAGCAGGAAAAGCAGTACGTTGAAAGAAAAGCCCTCTCCGGCTTAACCGCTGGAGAGGGCTTTCCTAATTTGCAGGCCACCGACAATCCTATGAGTTAGTGTGAACCCGCTCGTTCCGCGCCCAGACCTGTGTTTGAACGGACCAGCAGTTCGTTGAACTTGGTTTGCGAGGTGGGTTCGTGGCTGAGCAGAGTGCCGAAGATTGCTCCCAAGAATCCGATGGGGATGCTGAGGATGCCGGGGTTTTCCAGTGGGAACCACGCTTTGGCTTGAATCAGATGGCGGGCTGTACCGGTCACCGTGGGTGGATCGATAGCCATCAGGCTGGGGCTGACCAGAATCAGTCCGATAGAGGCAAGTAGTCCCACGGCGAGGCCGGTGACCGCGCCCGCGGTATTGAATCTCCGCCAGAAAATGGAGAGCACGATTACGGGCAGGTTGGCCGATGCGGCGACAGCGAAGGCTAGCGCCACGAGGAAGGCGACGTTGGCCGTAGGTCCGAGAAGAATCGCGATGGTAATGGCGACAGCTCCAACCGCAAAGGCCGAGATGCGCGCCACCAGCACTTCTTCACCGGGCTTCCGTTCGACGCCATTGTGGATGACGTTGGTCCAGAAGTCGTGCGAGAAAGAAGTAGTCGCGCTGATGGTGAGGCCAGCGACTACCGCCAGGATGGTGGCGAAGGCGATGGCCGAGATGAAGGCGAAGAAGATGGGTCCGGCGAGCGCGTTGGCGAGCACGGGGGCGCTCATGTTGGTGCCGCCATGGGTTTTGATGAAGTCGGGGCCGACGATGGTGGCTGCGCCGAAGCCTAGGAAAGTGGTCATGATGTAAAAGCTGCCAATCAGAACCATTGCCCAAACCACGCTGTGACGGGCGGTCTTTGCGTCGGGCACGGTGTAGAAGCGGACCAGGATGTGCGGGAGTCCGGCGGTGCCGAAGATGAGAGCGAGTCCCAGCGAGATGAGATCGAGCGGTCCGTAGGGTGGTTTGTAGCGCAGGCCGGGCTGCAGGAAGTCTTTCACCACCAGGGTACCCTTCGCGTCGTGATAGGTGACGTGGCCGATGGCGGCGAAGAAGTCGGCGAAACTGAAATGGAAGTGGGCCATGACCAGAATACTGAGCAGCAGGGTTCCAGCCATGAGCAGAATTGCCTTGATGATTTGTACCCAGGTCGTGGCCAGCATGCCGCCGAAAACGACGTAGACAATCATCAGGATGCCGACGCCGGTGACGGCTTGGTTGTAGGTGACGTGTCCCCCGAGGAGTAATTTCACGAGAGCGCCGGCGCCGACCATCTGCGCGATCATGTAAAAGGTGCTGACCGTGAGGGTGCTGAGCGAGGCCATGGCGCGCACAGGGCGGGGTTTGAGGCGGTAGGCGAGAACGTCGGCCATGGTGTACTTGCCGGCGTTGCGGAGTGGCTCCGCAATGACGAGCAAGACTGTGAGGTAGGCGACCAGCCAGCCCACGGAAAACATGAATCCGTCATAGCCCTGGAAGGCGATGATGCCGGCGATGCCGAGGAAAGAGGCGGCGCTCATGTAATCGCCGGCGACGGCGATTCCGTTTTGCCAACCTGTGATCTGGCGACTGGCAGCAAAGTAGGCGCTAGCGCCGGACGATCGCTTCGACGCCCAGTAGGTGATGCCGAGGGTAATGGCGATGAAGAAGAGGAACATGATGAGAGGAACGTTTGCCATGGCTACTTGCCTCCTTTGAGGATTTCGGCCTTCTCGACAATGTCTTTCGCCAAGCGGTCGAAATTATTGGCGGCTTTGACGTAGAGCCCGGCGATGATCCAGGCGACAAAAAACTGAGAGAGAGCGAAAAGGTAGGCGAGATTGACGTACAGCACTTTGGTCGACATGAACTGAGGGGCGTACCCGACGAGGACGGGCAAAGCGAAATAGTAGAGAACGAAGAAGATGAACGCCGGTACGATGAATATCTTCTTCGTTGCCATCAGATCTTTGAACTCCTGGCTTTCGGCAAGCTTGTCCCACGTCGATTGGGAGGCCTGATAGCGGGCTTCCGAAGCTGGATCGATCTTCTTCAACACTTCTGCCATAGACTTTCTCCTTGTTGCGGCTCACGATGAGTCGGGGTGCTGGATGTTCGAATGTCGAAGCGGCCCGAGAGGCGGGTCCGGCGAATCCTGACCGGGCCGCGCCTCCGAGGCTACGAACGCCGCGAAAACCGTACACCGTACCACAACCTTGCTTCCGTAACCACTAGAACGTGAAGATCGGACCAAATTCGGTCCGCTGATCTTTCCACTTGTTGGCTGGGTGTCCGGCAATGGTGTAGGCATCGCCGACTTCCGGCAACAGAGTGGTCTGATATTGGGATTGTTCGAAAGCGAACGTAGACCACGCGTTCAGCTTGTAGTAGACGGTCGCCGCGAGCAGACGGGACTGCAAGAGGGGAAGGCCGCCGTTGCATGGAGTGAGGCCATCGGCACTCACGCAGCCTCCGAAGCCGTTGGCGTGGGCGAGATCGTGGTGTACAACCTGGTCTTTGCCAGCGTGTAAGTAGAGTTGCCAGCCCGCGCTCCGGCCTTTGGGGTCGGCATTAAACCATCGGGAGACGGGCAAGCCGAGATTGATGAAACCGCCGAAAGCGCCGATGGGGCGTTGCGGGGCAATCTTCCAGGTGCCTCCGGAGCCGGTACAGGTGTTGTCGAAGGCGACGGCCACCGAGCAGCCGACCGCCATTCCACCGGCGGCTTCGTTGACGTTGTCGACGGTCGGGACAAAAGCGACGTTGTACAGGCCCGTGGTATCGGTGAGATAGGTGTTGAGTTGTCCACCGAGCATGAAGCGCATGTCGCTGCCTCGCCACGAGCTGAAGACGAGAGTCGCCCAGCGAGTGGGGAGTTGCACGGCGAGTTGATTGCCGTACATGTGGCTACTGTTGGTAAAGCCCGAAGGGAAGGTATTGAGAACGTCGGCGAAATCGGCGAGATTTCCCTTGGTGGTGATCGAGGTGCGCTTACCTTCGTATCCGCTCCAGAAGATCTGAGCCGGTGCGACGGCTGGCGCCTTGTCGAGTTGCCATTGGAAGGCCAGCTTGCCTTCGACTTCGGGACGGTCGGAGTCGGCGCCTTCGCGCTCACCTTCGCCGATCTGCGCCTCAAAACCGCCCAAGGTTCCGTTGAGTTTGTAGATTTCGCCCGAGCTCGGCATCATGATGGCAAATTCGGGGGACAACTTGAAATTGCGATCGCCCCCGAGTTTCTGCACCAGGCCAAAACGGAATTGCGGAGTGCGCTCCCAGATATTTCCGGAATATGCGCCGAAGAATGTGGTCTCGAGAATGTTGGGCAAAGCGCCCGATCCAAAGAGCGACCAGTTTTGTCCGGCTTCGAAGAAGACATCGGAACGCTCGCCAGCGGCGTAGTCGAGTCGGGCGTAGGCCAGACGGAGGCGCGGTTGCGGGTTGCGAATCGAGGAGACGTCGGCGTTATCGACTTCGGTGAAGCCGCCCTCGAAATCGCCTTCCACTTTACCCGTCAGCGTCAGACGTTTGGAGACGTCGGGCCATTCAAAGTTGGCTCCAAAGCGCGACGACCTCGCTTTGACGTGGAAGGATGGGTCGCGGGTAGGACCGGTGCTAAGCACGTCGCTGGAATTGAGGAAGATTCCTGGATAGGGGAAATCGTCGCCATTGGGATCGCTCGAGTCGTGAACCATGGTGACTTTGACGAAGCCGTAGGGGGTAATTCGGACGGCGCCAGCTTTGAAACTCGGGAGCAGGCCGTCTTTCACGGGGGCATCGACGGGAAGTACGCGCAACGGGGCGACGCCGGGGATGACGGGGGGAAGAGCCTTTTCGCGCTCCGGCACCTGTGCGTTGCTGGGGGCCTGGGGCACCGACTGCGATTGGGTCATGGCCACGAGACTGCTGGAGATTGCCGCTTCGGGGGCGGGCGTGGCTCCGGCAGTAAAGGTGCTTGGCTCGGAATGAGCGGGACCGGAGAAATCTGCGGCGGTGACGATGCCTTTGCGAGTGAGGGCTTCGATCAACGCCTGGAATTGAGCGGTGGGAGTTGCATTGCGAATCGAGTTCGCTTCCGAGGGAGCGAGAACTCCTTTCATCACGAGTACGCCGAGAAGGGCGGTGACGTTCGCGTCTCCGCCTGGCGAAAGGGGAGTCAGGCTGGGGCTCGGATTTGGAGTTGGAGCTGGAGTTGGGGCCGGGTTTGGGCTCGGGTACGGGCTTGGACTTGCCGCGCCGCTCGTGGCTTCTGCGCTGCTGACAGCGGAGGAGCTTTCGTTTGAAGTTTTCGCCTCGTTGTTTCCCGCCATGACAGGGAGTGCTGCGACCATGATCAAAAACATGCTCAACAGCTGTTTCTTTGTCTGCCTTTCCATAGACGGTGTCCTTCCTTATTCAAACGCGTTATAACTGCGCGTGAATTGCGGGCGGGATCATATCTCGTTTTTCAGGCTTTGTCACTGCATTTAGTGAAACTTTTTTAAGGAGGTTGGAAAAGAGTCGCCGGCGAGGGCGGAGACTTACTAAGCTCACACTGGGCTGTGACGTAGATCACTGCTGACTTATAAGGAAGAGCGCAAAATCCACGCGTCTGCTAGTGTTTCTTGCCCCATACCCTGGAGGTCCCCATGTCGACCCTTGCCGCGAAGCCCGAAGACATTTCTAACCTGCTGGTGATGGATCAGGAGTATGCCGCTCCCGGGATTGTAGGCAGTAACACGATTCAAAAGGACTGGTTAGGGGAGTGCGAACGGGCACGGAAGAATCCCGAACAATTCTGGGCGGATTACGCAGGGCGTTTCAGCTGGACGCGTAAGTGGAATCAAGTGCTGGAGTGGGATGGAATCCATCACCGCTGGTTTACCGGAGGAAAGACCAACATCACGATCAACGCACTTGATCGTCACGCGGAGTCGGAACGGCGTAACCGTGCCGCGTATATCTGGCTGGGTGAAGATGGAAGCGAGCGCATCGTGACGTACGGTCAACTCCATCGTATGGTCTGCCGCTTTGCGAATGGCCTGAAATCGCTGGGCGTGGGGAAAAAAGATCGAGTGATCATCTACATGCCCTTAACTATCGAGGGCGTGGTTGCGATGTTGGCATGCGCGAGGATTGGCGCGATTCACTCGGTGGTATATGCCGGACTGGGCCATACGGCGCTACGGGACCGGATTGTTGACGCACAGGCGAAGGTGGTCATCGCGGGAGATGTGGGTTATCGACGCGGTAAGACGGTTGGGCTGAAAGCGATCGTCGATGAAGCGGTCGATAAGTTGGAGTGTGTTGAAAAAGTCGTGGTGTTTTCGCGGGCGGCGGCGGAGTTATCTGCTCCGCGAGAGATTGATTTCAACGAGCTGATGAAATTTTCTCCGGTGTGCGCGGCGGAAGAAATGAATGCGGAGGACCCGCTCTTTCTTCTCTATACGTCGGGATCGACAGGTAAGCCAAAAGGCGTGGTGCATGTGCACGGCGGTTACATGGTCGGAACGACCTATCACCTGGATAGTTTCTATGATGTAGGCGAGCGCGATATCTTCTGGTGCACTTCGGATATTGGGTGGGTGGTGGGACATTCCTACATCGTGTATGCGCCTCTTTGTGCGGGCGTGACCACGCTGTTTCGCGAGGGGGCGATTGACTATCCGAACCCGGGTGTGGCCTGGGAGATTGTGGAGCGCTATGGCGTGACCAAGATGTTCACGGCGCCGACGGCGCTGCGAATGTTTATGCGCTACGGCGAGAGTTATCCGGCGGCGCATGATTTGACGAGCTTGCGGGTGATTGCCTGCGCGGGAGAGCCGCTGAATCCGGAGGCGTGGCGCTGGGCCCAAACGCATCTGGCGGGCGATGGGAAGTGGGGCTATGTGATCGACAATTGGTGGCAGACCGAGCTGGGTGGTCCAACGCTGGGTACGCCGCCTTCGATGGCGATGCGTCCGGGAAGAGTCGGGGTTGCGGTGCCCGGAGCGGAAGCGGATGTGCTCGATGAAGATGGGCATTCTGTAGCGCCGGGGGTTGGGGGACGTTTGGTGCTGAAACGACCGTTTCCGCATATGCTGCGCACGGTGTGGCGGGATCCGGCGCGATACGAGCGGGACTGGCAGATTATTCCCGGGTGCTATGTGACGGGAGACATCGCGACACGAGACAAGGATGGATATATCGCAGTGCTCGGCCGCTACGATGATGTGCTCAACGTGGCGGGACATCGCATCGGCACGGCCGAGGTGGAAAGCGCGTTAGTCTCGCATCCGGCGGTAGCGGAGGCGGCGGCGATCGGGGTGCCGGATCCGATGAAGGGCGAGACTATCAAAGTGTTCGTACAGGTTCGCAGCGACCATGTTGCTTCGGATGCGTTGGCTGGGGTATTGATCGAGCATGTGCGAAGGGAGTTGGGGCCGATCGCTACGCCTTCGTCGTTGGAGTTTGTGGCGTCGCTCCCCAAGACGAGATCGGGAAAGATCTTGCGGCGCATCCTGAAGGCGAAAGAGGCGGGCACGGATGCGGGGGATGTATCTACGATGGAAGGGTGAGCGCGGCGCACGCTCTTTCTAACGCTTGCATGTCGCAGGTCGCACGCATATTTAGCTTGTGGGCGATTGTGGGCGGCGTCGCGGTCGTTTCTAGTTTCTTCCTGTTCTAGCGGTGTCCTCACTCGAATCCCGCCGGAACCACTTCGTTAAGACTCCGCATTGATTCCTCTGTGCTAACTCTTCGTTAATTCCTCCATTATCGTCACAAGAAAGACTGTGGCGACGCCTGCGCCGTGGTGAATTTCTGGCGCATCCAATACCACGGGCATTGGGGTCGAGCGGAATTGAGGATAAGTTAAGGAGAAAGGGTATGGGGAAAGAGGAAAAAGCGGGCGGTGCTGGTACGAGCAAGAAGCGATTATCGGCAGCGGATTCGGGCGATTTCAAGATCGGCGGGGAGCGCGCGATCCATCGGCTGGGATTCGGAGCCATGAGAATTACGGGCAAAGGAATCTGGGGCGAACCGCCAGATCGCGATCAGGCAATTCGGGTGCTCCGGCGGGCGGTTGAGTTGGGTATTAACTTCATCGATACCGCCGATTCTTATGGGCCGGAGGTTAGCGAACGCATTATTGCGGAGGCGCTTTATCCGTATCCGAAAGATCTGGTTATTGCCACCAAGGCGGGATTCGACCGGCCGGGGCCCGATGAGTGGCGCGAGAACGGCCGGCCGGAACATTTGCGAGCGGCGTGCGAAGGCAGTCTGCAAAGGCTGCGGCTGGATCGGATCGAATTGTTTCAGCTCCACCGAATTGATCCGAAGGTTCCGGCGGAAGATCAATTGGGTACGCTGAAGGATTTGCAGGCGCAGGGAAAAATTCGGCGTATCGGGCTCTCGGAAGTGAGCGTGCCGCAGATCGAGCATGCGCGCACGATTGTGCCGATCGTCACAGTACAGAACCGGTACAGCCTGGCGGACCGAGGCTCGGAAGACGTACTGGAATATTGCGAACGCGAGAATATCGGGTTTATTCCGTGGTTTCCGCTCGGGTCGGGAAAGCTCAGTTCTGCGGGCAGCGTATTGGCGCGGACCGCGAGCCAGTTGAAAGTAACGACCTCGCAGTTGGCGCTGGCATGGCTGCTTTGGAGGTCGCCGGTGATTTTGCCGATTCCGGGTACGTCGAAGGTTGGGCATCTGGAAGAGAACGTCGCAGCGGCTTCGATTAAGCTGGACGAAAAGGCGGTGCGGGAAATTGGTGATTTGGCGCAGGCGGCCTGAACGGGGCTAGAGCCAAGGACGGTTTGGGATGCTGCGAAGTGGCGTCTGGGGGTGTACGCGAGAGGGTGCAACCCGCGGTTCGGGGTTAGAATCTGATCTAGCAGATTCTCTTTAGTCAACAGAAGTTTCTTCGATTCAGTGGGCGCCCGAAAAGGGCGTAGTGGTCGGGAGGTAGTATGGGCCGATTTCATCTCTTCAAATCCTGCAGCCTGTTTGCTGCTCTCGCAGTTTTCGCGCTGACACCAAACGCAGTGTTCGCTCAACACGGTGGGGGCGGAGGTGGTCACGCCGGCGGTGGGGGTGGCGGCTTCCATGGCGGCGGTGGAGGCGGATCCTTCCACAGCGAAGGTGGCTCTTATGGCGGCCGGTCCTACGGCGGTGGACGAGAATATGGCGGTGGTGAATACCGCGGCGGCTCGGCGGGCGCGTCACGAGGGATGGCTGGACGCGAGGGCGGAATGTCCGGACGCGGTGGGGCGGTTGGATCCGGACGCAGCAGCGCCGCGGCTGATCGGGCGGCGAATATACGTCCGGCGATCAACGACGGGCAATGGCATTCGTTCGGCGGTAGCTCCGCGCGGGGCGGTGTGACGGGCGCCAATTCGAACCTGATGGCGCGGAACGTGACGGGCCGGGAGGGCGGCGGTTTTCAGTCTTTCGGCGGGTCGCGCGGATTTGAAGGCGGATCAAGGCTCGAGCCGGGTTTCGGCTACAGAGGTGGCTGGGGCGGCGGCTATGGCTGGGGAGGCCGTGGTTGGGGATGTTGCGGAGGCTGGGGCTGGGGAGGGTTTGGCTTCGGCTTTGGTTTTGGAGGGCCGTACTGGGGAGCCTATTGGGGACCGGCGTGGGGATTGGGCTGGAGTCCATGGTGGTATGACCCGTATTGGTATGGTCCCGCGGCCTATGGCCCGTATGCGTATGGCGGCTGGCCAGGATATATGGACTATTGGGACGACAATCCGCCTCCCTACCGGCCGGACGTAAAACGAGATGGATCGCAAAACGGACCGAGTTCAGAGAACTCGACCGGCAGCGAATCTCCGGCGGGCTACCTGGGCCCCAACTATCCAGTCTTGCACGATGAGAGTCAGGGTTCGGATTCGGGGACGACTTAAGAGTTCGCAAACTTAAACAGTTCACAAACTTAAACATTGATTAACGGGAGCCGGAATCTGCGTTATCACTAAGGTAACGGGGTTCCGGCTCATTGTTCTGCTATACTCTGTATAACGCTTTTGCTACGGTTAGCTCGTTAAGCGGGGATCCTGTTGGATCCGTTACACTTCCGCATTTCCTGCCCACCGTGTTTCCAGCGCCAACTTAAAATGTGAGCGGCATGCGAAGCTCTGGGATACGTGTATAAAACGTGCGATCCCCGGGAAATACAAAGATCAGGCCTCTCCAGAAAGAAAACAATCGAATGACCACATTTACCGAACTGCCCCTATCTGCCGCATTGCAGCAGAAACTGGAGGCAGCTCAATTCATTACCCTTACCCCTATTCAAGCCCGCGCCATCGCTCCCGCCCTCGAAGGCAAGGACGTCATCGGGACGGCCCAGACGGGCACCGGCAAGACGCTGGCGTTTCTGATTCCGATCATCGAGATGCTGCGCGCGGATGCGCCCAAGCCTGATTCAAGGCCAGATTCCGTCAAGACTTACGCACCAAAGAGCGTCCGAGCGCTGGTGCTATTGCCCACCCGGGAACTGGCGATGCAGGTTCACGAGCAGTACGAGCAGTTGCGCGACAAGAAGATGCCCAAGGCTGCGCTCGTTATCGGCGGCGTGTCCGAGAAGGCGCAGATCCAGAGCTTGCGCGGCGGTTGCGAGTTTGTGATCGCGACACCGGGGCGTTTGCAGGATTTCATTACCCGCAAATTTGCTGACCTGCGTCAGGTCAGGATTCTGGTGCTGGACGAAGCGGACCGCATGCTGGATATGGGATTTCTGCCGGCAATTCGGCGCATCCTGCAGATTCTGCCGCAGAAACGGCAGACGCTGTGTTTTTCGGCCACGATGGAACAGTCGGTGGCCTCGCTGGTGAGCGATTACACGCGCGAACCGGTTCGCATCGCCCTCGGCTCAACCCTGAAGCCAGCGGAGAGCGTTTCGCTGGAGGCTTATGAAGTGCGTCCTTCGGAAAAACTCGACGTGCTGCGGCAGTTGCTCTACGGCGAAAAGGGACAGACGCTGATCTTCACGCGTACCAAACGTGGTTCCCAAAGGCTGGCAAAAGAGCTGGAGCGCGATGGTTTTTCGGCGGCGATGATTCACGGCGACCGCACGCAGGCGCAACGCAACGCAGCGCTCAGCGGTTTCCAGGAAGGCCGATACCAGGTTCTGGTTGCGACTGACATCGCGTCCCGCGGATTGCATTGCGATGACGTGGCCCACGTGATCAATTACGATTTGCCAAAGATGGCGGAAGACTTCATCCACCGAGTTGGGCGAACCGGGAGGGCAGGTTCGCAAGGACGCGCGTCTACGCTGGTTACGGGAGCCGAGGTTCTGGATCTGCGCAGCATCGAACGTACTTTAAAGTTGCGCATCGAACGTAAACAGATCAACGCAGCCGACAGCGAGCGGCAGCCCAAGCGGTTCATCGAAAACACGCTGGCTTCCCGCACGTTGACCAAGTTGCCGGGTGAGGTTTTTGTTTAAGAAAAGATTTCTGGTGGGATAAAGACGCCGGAGCATTGCGCTCCGGCGTCTTTTTGGACACGGAATTCTTGGAACCGGGCTACTCGACTTCCTTGCTGTTCTTGGATAGGAGTTCGAGGGAATTCGGCTCTTCGTCGCCGCCGATACGAAACAGCGCAGCTTGCGCTTCCGCCAGTTCTCGCATTTCCTGCATTTCATCCACCTCGTCGACCGGGCCGCCTTCCGGTGACTCCTGCTTGCGCTGTGTCTTCTTCTCGTTCTTATCCCGTTGTTTTTGTTGGCGCGCTTGTTCCTTCTGACGTTTGGTGAAAGTTGATCGGCCTCGTGGCATTCAGAACCCCCATATTTCCGATTTTATGATGATGGCTGGCTGTACACACCGCCTCTAGGGCTGGCCTGGTTTGCGTCGCTTGAGACGAAACCAGAGCGTGACAACATCCCTATTTCGTTCTTTCTCTATCGCCATTATATAACCTTGCGGCAAACTTGGCGCAGGCGACATTTGCGACGCGAAATCCAGCATGGAGCGCCGCGTCTGCGAACGTGAAAGGTTGCGGCAGACTCGATCCTGTATTTGGGCAGCGCAGTGCGTGAAGCGCTGCGCTAGCAGCTTTGCTTTATCCGCGCGCGTTATGGTGCCGCGCCTAATTTTCGAATCTGCTTCGAACTGCGCTACCGACGGCGCTGGCGCTTGTTTGCCAGCCCTGAAGGCAACGTGTTACCATCGAACACGTTACGAAAACGAGACGAGACAGGAGTGCAACAAGTAAGTGTTAGCCAGAGAGCAAAAACAGACCGTTGTTGACACGTATCGCACGCACGCTACAGATACTGGCAGCCCCGAAGTTCAAATCGCGCTGCTAAGCGAGCGCATTGGTCAATTGACGGAACACTTCAAGACGCACCAGAAAGATCACGGCTCGCGCCGCGGGCTTCTCATGATGGTGAGCAGACGCCGTAGTTTGCTCGATTACTTGAAGAAGTACGACTCGGAACGGTATAAGACCGTAATATCCAAGCTCGGAATCCGCAAATAACAGCGCGTCCGGCTCCGTGTGGGGCCGGTTCCTTACTTCGAGAGCCTTTGCAAAGTGCGTTCCCAACCGCCGCCCGGCATTCGCTTGCCTATGCGATCTTCGCACCCGCGCGCATGCCTTTCTCCCTTATTGAAGGATGACCTATGAAACCTGAAGCTACTAAAGTCTCCGTCGAACTTGCAGGCGGAAAGCAGCTGTCCATCGAAACTGGAAAACTTGCCAAGCAGGCACACGGCGCGGCCGTAGTGCGATTCGGCGAAAACGTAGTCCTGGCCACCGCAACTTCGAACCCCGAGCCCCGCGAGGGCATCGATTTCTTCCCCCTCACCGTTGATTATCGCGAGTACACCTACGCCGGCGGACGCATCCCGGGCGGCTTCATCAAGCGGGAAGGACGGATGAGCGAGCGTGAAGTGCTCACGAGTCGCCAGATTGACCGGCCGGTACGGCCGATGTTTGCCGAGGGGTTTAAGTGCGAGACGCAGGTGATCGCGTTTGTGCTCTCTGCCGACGACGAAAATGATCCCGATGTCTGCGGCATCAATGCCGCTTCCGCCGCTCTGACTATTTCCGATATTCCGTTTCTTGGACCGCTGGGCGCGGTGCGCGTGGGACTGATCGACGGTCGCTTTATCGCCAATCCCAGCTACACCGAAATGCGCGATGGCTTGCTCAATATCATGGTGGTCGGGACCTCCGACGCCATCGTGATGATCGAGTCGGGCGCAAAAGAAGTGAAAGAAGAAACCGTGGTGGACGCGATCGAATTCGCGCACGCGGAGATCAAGAAAATTTGCGCTGCCATCAACGAGCTCAGAGAAAAAGTCGGAAAGCCGAAGCGCCAGGTGACGCCGCCGGAGTTCGACGAAGCCTACTTCAAAGAAATGGAATCGAAAATCGGCGCCCGTTTATCCGACGCGCTCGATACTGCAAAGCATCCGAAGGCCGAGAGCTACGAACAGGTTCGCCTGATCGAAAAAGAGCTGCTGGCTGCGGTTCCCGAAGCAGAAGCCGTTGCAGGAAAAGCGAAAGTTAAGAAGTATTACGAGATTCTGCGCGAACGTATCTTCCGCAACCAGGTGATCGACCATAAGCGGCGTCCGGATGGACGGGCGTTCGATCAGATCCGAGAGATTTGGATCGAAGCTGGCATTCTGCCCCGGGTTCACGGCAGCGCCGTTTTTACCCGCGGCGAAACCCAAGCCCTGGTTACAACCACGCTGGGCACCAGCGACGACATGCAACGCCTGGAAGGTTTTGAGGGCGAGGCGAAAAAGCGCTTCATGCTTCACTACAACTTCCCGCCGTTCTCGGTTGGCGAAGTGGGCTTTATGCGCGGTGCGGGGCGTCGCGAGATTGGCCACGGTGCCCTTGCCGAGCGTGCAGTTTCGAACGTGCTCCCGAGTCTGGATGACTGGCCTTACGCGATGCGCGTCGTCTCCGACATTCTGGAGTCGAACGGATCGTCGTCGATGGCCACCATTTGCGGCGCTTCGCTGTCGTTGATGGACGCAGGCGTACCGTTGAAGGCTCCGGTCGCAGGCGTAGCGATGGGACTGGTAAAGGAAGGCGAAAACTACGCCATCCTGACCGACATTGCGGGCGCGGAAGATCATTACGGCGACATGGATTTCAAAGTCGCCGGAACGAAAGATGGCATCACCGCTCTGCAAATGGATATCAAAGTTGCCGGCATCACCTCGCAGATCATGCGCGAGGCGCTGGCGCAGGCGCAGCGGGGACGCTTGTTCATTCTGGGCAAGATGGACGAGGTCATCACCGAAGCGCGGGTTAAGGTTTCGGCCTACGCACCTCGTATCTACACCCTGCAGATTCCGGTCGACAAGATTCGCGACGTGATTGGGCCCGGTGGCAAGATGATTCGCAGCATCATCGAGCAGACCGGCGTGAAGATCGACGTCGAAGACTCCGGCAAGGTCAACGTGGCCTCGAACGACGAAGTTTCGGCCAACAAGGCGCTGCAGATCATTCGCGATCTGACGGCCTCGGCTGAAGTCGGCAAAACCTATCTTGGCAAAGTCAGCCGGCTGGCTGATTTCGGCGCATTTGTCGAGATTCTGCCTGGCCTGGATGGTTTGCTCCACATCAGCGAAGTCGCTGAGCATCGGATTAAGGATGTTCGCGACGAGCTGAAAGAAGGCGATCAGGTCCTAGTCAAAGTGCTCGCCGTTGAAGGCAACCGGATCAAGCTGTCTCGAAAGGCAATTCTGAAAGAACAGCGTGCAAAGATGGGAGGCGCGCCTCCGCCACCAGATGGAGACGAGGGTGGCGAGGCTGCTCCACCGGCGGTGGCTTACAAGTCTCCGCAAGGCACACCGACCGCGGTGATCGAAGGCGGCGCGGATTTCGATGCCGATGACGAGCCGAATTTTAACCGTGTGGACGGCGTGGTGAGTTCGGTCGAGGCGGGAGTGGGTCGTCCAGAGGGTGGCGGTTCGCGTGAAGGACGTCCGGGTGGCGGCGGTGATCGCAATCGCCGGCGTCGAGGACGCGGCGGACCGGGCCGCGGCCCAGGCGGTGGTCAGGGAGGTCATGGTGGTGGCCATTCTGGCGGCGGTGGTGGGCGCGGACGACGCTAAGAACAGTACCCAGTACCTGGTAGTAAGCAAATACAAGGGGGCCGCAGCGATGCGGCCCTTTTTGTTTGGTCTTTACGCGGAATGTCCGCCCCCACTCGAGCTTTTTCCAAAACTATTCAGTGAGGCAGAACAAAATCTTCTCATCTTCTCAGTTCCCGAACAGTTCGATTTCAGAGGAGTCGAGATGGTCTTGGGGACGGCTGCTCAGGCGCGCCAGATAGAGGCTTAGCAGAGAGACGGCGGTTAGGAGTAGGACGCAGCCGGGCCATCCGCGCCAGTGCCAGAACCAGTCGGTTAGGGTGGCGCCGAGGCTGCCGCCTAGATAGTAGAAGGTGACGTAGAGTCCGGCGGCGGAGGAGCGGGCGCGGGCGGCGATGGCTCCTGTTTGAACGGTGGCGGCGGCTTGGGCGACGAAGACTCCCGAGGAAAAAATGGCGAGGCCGATGACGACGATGGGCAGGGAATGGACGAGGGTGAGGAGAAGTCCGGCGATCATCATGGCGCAGTAGACGAGGGTGGTGTGGCGGAAGCCGAAGCGGTCGAGGAAGCGTCCGGATTGGGGAGTGATGACGACTCCGAGAAGATAGACGAAGAAGATGCTGCCGAGTTGGGCGGGGTTGAGGTGGAAGGGCGCGGCGGCGAGATAAAAGTTGGCGTAGGTGAAGCATCCGACGAGGGCGAACAGGACGGTGGCGCCCATGCCGAAGTTGGCGAGCAGGCGCGGATTACGGAGATGATTCTTGGCGTGGTCGAGGACCTGGCGCAGGTGCTCGGCGCGGACAAAATTCTTGGCCAAGGGAAGCCAGGCGCGAACCACGAAGGCGAGGATCAGATCGAGGACGGCGAGCACGAGGAAAGTGGCGCGCCAGTGCCAGTGGGCGGCGATGAGTCCTGAGATGAAGCGGCCGAGGAAACCGCCGATGACGGTTCCGGTGACGTAGGAGGACATGGCTCGACCGACGCCGCGTCCGGCCCACTCTTCGTTGACATAGGCGAGCATGACGGCGATGACGCCGGGAACGAAGAGTCCTTGAGCGAAACGCCAGAAGATGAGGGCGCGCAGAGTGGTGGAGGTGGCGGCGAGGGCGGTGGGGACGGCCAGAAGGAAGAGCGATGGGACGATGACTTTTTTGCGGCCACGGCGTTCGGCGATCATTCCGATGATGGGAGCGGTGAGCGCGGTGGCGAAGATGGTCGCGCTGACGGTGAGGCTGACGGCGAGTTCGGAGGCGTGGAAGATCTGGCGGAAGAGCGGGAGCAAGGGCTGGGTACTGTAGACATTGAGGAAGGTGCAGAGTCCGGCGAGCATGGTAGCGACCGTCGCTTTGTCGAGTTTCTGCAAGAGGAAGGGAAGCTCGCGGTAAGTTTTTATGATATCGAAAGAGTGGGGAGTGGGGGCTGACGCGGCTTTGCCTCAAGGGCTGAAGCCCTATTTGTTTTGTTAGGTTGCGGCGCAACTGAAGCAGCGCCCTTTCAAAGCAGAGTCCAGTTTGTGTTGGCCGGATGTGGTTATGTGTCACAGCCGAGGGAGGGTAGCTCTGCTAGAATCGCGGCGTTATGTTGGAAGCCTTTCTTGTTCCGGAAAAAACTGTGGTGAATGGCAAGGGAGACGGTCCTGCGCTGGACGTGAGTGCGGCGGAGGGACGGATTTTTTTGCTGATGCTGGCCATTACGAAAATTATTGAGCAGGAATCGTTGGACGTGAGCCTATACGGCTCTGCCGATGGGACCGCCTGGGATAGCAAGCCGATCGTGGCTTTTCCGCAGAAGTTTTATCGCGAGGAAGTTCCGCTATTGCTGAACCTGACGGCGCGGCCGGAGGTTAAGTTTATACGGGCGCACTGGGAGACGGCGCGGTGGGGCCGCGGGGTGGAAACTCCTATGTTCGAATTTTGCGTCACGCTGCGGGAAGTGCCGCAGGAGCTTTTGGCGGAAGCGCATGGGCGGGTCAGGGTGCAGTAGAAACGGACCGTTTGGTCTGGATTCTCGACCGATGTCTAATCTCACAAAGAAATAGTTTATCGGTCACAGATTTTATTGCCTGCTTGGATTGCAATGGTCGAGCACAGAGGGAGACCACCGTGGAATTCAACCAGCTGCTCTATTCACAACAGGCGCGAAAGTTTCTTCGTAAAGAGGAAAAGACAAACGGCAACGTGATCGTCATCCACGAAGAATGTCAGTTATGCGGATCGATGGCGCTTCCGATTGGCTGCTCGGAATGTAATCTGTTGCTTTGCCGGGAATGCGTCGAGTACCTGAATGGAAAGCCGGTGTGCGGTTGCTGCCTGGAAGAATTGGAATGTCCGCGACAGATGGCGAGGGTGTTGATGTTCCCGGCGGGCATTTCGTAGCGGCGAGTTGCGGATTGCGCGTGCGTTGCGTGAAGGAATTGGTGTCGCAAACTGGGCTGGGGTTCATCCGCAGAAGAACTCTTCGATAGCACAATCTCCGTTATATTAAGTTCATGTCCGATGAATCGCAGGTGGTGCGTCCGGCGCGCGCGGTGGGCGGCGTGGTGCGGATTCCGGGAGACAAATCGATCTCGCATCGCTATGCGATGCTGGCGGCGATTGCGGAGGGAACAAGCCGCTTCCAGAATTTTTCGGCGGCGCGGGACTGCGCCAGCACGCTGCAGTGCATGAGCAAACTCGGGAGCGCGTGGAAACGGCTGGAGGACGGGGCGATTGAAGTGCAGGGAATCGGGCCGCAGCTGAAGCCGCCGACAGAAATGCTCGATTGTGGGAACTCGGGTTCAACGATGCGCATGTTGAGCGGGATCTTGGCAGGGCAGGCGTTTCGGAGCGAGTTGTTTGGGGATGAGTCGCTATCGAAACGTCCGATGGCGCGCATTATGAAACCGCTGTCGGAGATGGGCGCGAAGATTTCATCGAGCGAAGGTGCACGGCCTCCGCTGAACATTGAAGGTGGTGGGCTCCAGGCAATTCACTACAAGCCGGAAGTGGCGAGCGCGCAGGTCAAATCGTGCGTGCTGTTCGCGGGGCTGTTTGCCGATGGAGAGACGGTCGTGGAAGAGCCGATCCGCACGCGGGATCACGGCGAGATTGCATTGCGAGCCTTTGGCGCGGAGGTTGACCGGAGGGGAAACACGTCGAGTATTGCGGGCGGGCAACGGTTGCGGGCGATTGAAGGGCATGTGCCGGGGGATCTTTCGAGCGCCGCATTCTTTCTTTGCGCGGCGGCGCTTTTTCCGGGATCGAAGATTACGTTGCCGGGGATTCTGATGAATCCCACGAGGGCGCGGCTGCTGGAGATCCTGATGCATATGGGATTGAAGATTTCTGTAGCGCATCTTGAAGAGCATCACGGCGAGCTGGTGGGAACGATCGAGGCGCAAGGCGTGGCATGGAAGGGCGGCGCGATTGTGGGCGCAGATACGGCGGCGCTGATTGATGAGATCCCCGTGCTGGCGGCGATTGCGCCGTATTCGGAGAACGGACTGGAAGTTAGGGATGGCAAGGAGTTGCGGGTGAAAGAGTCGGATCGGATCGCTGCCGTGGCGACGAATCTGCGAAAGATGGGCGCGGAAATTGAGGAGCGGCCCGACGGCATGAAGATTCCGGGGGGACAGCATCTGCACGGAGCGGAGCTGGATTCATTTGGAGATCATCGGATTGCGATGGCGTTTGCGGTGGCAGCGCTGCGGGCGGAAGGCGAGATGACGATGCGGGACTCGGATGCGGCGGGGGTGTCATATCCGACGTTCTTTCGTGATCTGGATCGCATCGCTATCCGATAACTAGTTGCAGAATATGATCTTATGATTGTGTGCTATCGTTGATAGCAATGCTATCATTGAAAGCATGGCAGCGATTACAATCCGAAAGCTGGATGAGGCGACAAAAGCGAAGTTGAGGGTACGGGCCGCCCATCATGGGCGTTCCATGGAGGAGGAGGCGCGCGAGATTTTGCGTTCGGCGCTGGCGGTATCCTCGCGACCCGGGAATCTGGCAGAGCAGATTCATAGTTTGTTTGCGCCGCTGGGCGGAATTGAACTGGAGTTGCCCAAAAGAGAGCCGGTCGGGCCCCCGCCAGAGTTCGAGGAATGATCATTCTCGACACGAACGTGCTCTCCGAGTTGATGCGACTGGCGCCCGATCCTCGTGTAACGCAATGGGTGGCGAAACAGCCTGAGGGAGAACTGTTCACCACTTCGGTGAGCGAGGCAGAGATCTTCTACGGCATTAAGTTGCTCGCGGCCGGTAAACGGCGGGAGTCCTTGTTGGCCGCCGCCGAGAAGACGTTCACAAGATTCCTGCTGGGTCGAGTTCTCGCCTTCGAGAGTGAAGCGGCGCGTCCTTTTTCGAGAATCGTAGTGCAGCGTCGCGCGCTTGGACGGCCGGTCCGCTATGCTGACGCGCAGATTGCGTCGATTGCAAGTGTAAGCGGGGCCACGGTTGCTACCCGCGATACGGATGATTTCGAAGACTGCGGGATCCAGGTTGTGAACCCGTGGAGAGTTGAATAACTTCGGAAAGAGAGCTGCTTGCGATTACAGAACCGATGACAGACCACACCCAATCTCATGACGAGCGTCTGAAGAACGAATTCAATCGCTGGGCGGATGAAGGGGAGGGCGCGAAGATGGAGCGCCATCACCTCGACATCACCGAGAAGACAATGCGGCGGATGGAGTTGCGGCCGGGGGAACGGATTCTCGATCTGGGTTGCGGATCGGGGTGGGCCACCCGGTTGCTGGCGCGCATGGTGAGCGAAGGTCCACAAGGGTTTGGGCAGGTGGTGGGCGTTGATATCTCAGACGAGATGGTGCGGCAGGCGCGGAGGGAGTCAAAGGAATTCGACAACGTGATGTTCATAGTGGGATCGGCGGCGCAGATTCCGTGGGAAGAAAACTTCTTCGATAAAGTGCTATCAGTGGAGTCGTTCTATTACTATCCCGACCAGGAACGCGCTCTGGCCGAGCTGTTTCGGGTGATGGCGCCCCACGGACGGCTGTTTATTTTAATCAATCTTTACAAAGACAATCCTTATTCGCTGCAGTGGGTGCCGAAGTTGAAGGTTCCGGTGCATGTGCGATCGGCAGCAGAGTACGTCGAGTTGCTGCAGAAGCACGCCTTCGAGAAGGTGGAATACGCGCTGATTCCCGATGACACTCCGACGCCGGAAGGATATAAGACGACGTCGTTTCATTCGCTCGACGATCTGAAGGCGTTCAAACGAATCGGCGCGTTGCTGCTGATGGCGTCGAAGCCGGATGTGCGGAATCAGGCGCCGGCGTACACGATTTACTAGGAACTGCCGTCAGGTTTCAGCCATCAGCCATCAGGAAAGGCTTGTGGAAACTTGCGGCTGCAACTCGCGGTGCGGCTTTACAGCCGCACCCTTTCAAAGCGAGTAAGAGCAAGATCAAAACCACAACTTCTACGCAATCTTACGGGGTGTCGACCAGAGGTTGCCAGAGTTCGACGCGATTGCCTTCGGGGTCGGTGATCCAAGCGAAATGGCCGTAGGAGGCGGATTCCTGCTTGGGGTCGATGGCGACGTTGGCGGCGCGCAGCTGGGTGAGGAGGGCTTCGAGGTCGTCGACGCGGTAGTTGATCATGGCGCGCTGAGTTTCGGCACCGAAGTGCTTGCTGGCGTCGGGGAAGAGCATCCATGCAGTTTGCCCGGTAGTGGCGGGGACTTCGTCGGACCAAAGAAAGGTGGCACCACCGTAGTCGGCCATCTGGATGCCGAGGTGCTGGGCGTACCAGGCGGTGAGGGCTTTGGGGTCGCGAGCTTTGAGGAAGACGCCGCCGATTCCGGTGACTCGTGCCATGAGGGATCTCCTTGGGGTGTGTGAGCGAGGAAGAAAAGCAAATCTTTCCTCTGCGCCTAGGAGATCATACCAAAAACGTAGTGGTTGAAAAACGCGGTGCGGGATGATGAAACCTCTCCACCAGCAATCATTGAGGGCGTTTCCCTCAGGGGCTAAAGGCCCCGTCTCTAAACGACATTTTCCCGCAGCCCCTGAAACCTTGCCGGTGCGTGCTAGTCGCTCACGGAAGTGGTGATTGGTTTGGGCAGAGTGACGGTCGTTCGCTGCTCGATATTTTCGGAGGAATCGCCCAACATTAGTTTGTAGGTTCCGGCATTCGCGTGCCAGGATGCGCTCGGAACGTCGTAGAAGCTGAAGCTGCGCGGGTTGAGCTCGAGGGTCAGGCGCTTGGTTTCTCCCGGTTGAAGCAGGATGCGCTCGAACTGCTTTAACTCTTTGGCGGGACGCGGCACGGTGGGGGACGCTTCGGCGATGTAGAGTTGCGCGACGGTCGCGCCGGGACGCTTTCCCGTGTTCTTCACGTCGAAGCTAACCATGTATCGGCCGTCGGCGGCGGGTGCGGTTTTCAGGTTGGAGAATCCGAAGGTCGTGTAGGAGAGTCCGAAGCCAAACGGGTAGAGAGGTTCGACGTTGGTGTGTTCGTAGCCGCGATAACCCATGAAGATTCCTTCGCGATAGACGATTTTGTTGGTGCCGGGATCGGGATAATAGTTGTTGTAACTGGGGTTGTCGGAAATTTTCTTTTCCCAACTGATGGGGAGATGGCCGGAGGGATTGGACTCTCCAAAGAGCAGGCGGGCAGCGGCATTGCCGCCTTCTTCACCGGCGTACCAAGCGGCGAAGATGCCTTGCACTTTGTCTTTCCAGGGAGATACGTCGACGCTGCCTCCGGAGGTGATGAAGACGATCGTTTTCTTATGGAGCGCCGCGATCTGATCGATCAGTTGCTGTTGTCCGACGGGAAGCTCGAAGCTGCGATCGCCGCCTTCGGATTCGGACCCGGAATTGAAGCCGACAGCGAGCACGACAGCATCGGCGTGGGATGCAACGTCGAGAGCGTCGCTTTCGACAATGGTATTAAGAGGAGCGATGCCAACTCGCATTCCAGAGACGGAGGCGAACTGGGTGGCGAGCTGCTCTAATACCAATTTGTGGGGTCCTGCGGTGAGTTCGATTTCGGTTTGGCTGAGGATGGCCTTGGGGACGACGGAGCTGTCGAGAAGGACATGGTCGTCGAGGAGCAGGCGATAACGGCCGTCAGTCTGCGCGAAGATGGCGAACTTGCCGGGATTTTCAACGGTGTAATAGCCCGTCCAGCGGCCGCTGGTTGTTGTGCGCACGTAAGGGTTGGAATTTTTGTGCGAGGTGAGGGCGTTTAGCTCTTGCTCTTCGGGTTCGCGGCGGGTGGATCCGGGAAGGAGAAGATTTTTCTCAACGGTGGTGCCCGTTTCTGCGCCTTGCAGATCGGCATTAGCGAAAGTGGTATGGGTGACGCCGGGGATTTTGCCTTCGGCGTCGGTGGTGAAGGCGGTGAGACGGGCCATTTGATTGGTGCTGCGCAGGCCACGGGCGTAAAGAACTTTGGCGGAGTCCCCGAGGTAGTTGCTGATTCCCACTAGAAGATTTGTGTTGGAAAAACTCACAACTTCTCCGCTGCCGCCACCCGTGGTGATGGTTTGGGCAGCGGTCGGTCCGATGACGGCGATCGTCTTGAGGGTCTTGCGGTCGAGCGGGAGAGCGTGGTTTTCGTTTTGCAAAAGGACGGTGCCTTCGAGAGCAGCCTGGAGAGACGCTTCGCGGCCCTGCAGGTTGTAGCGGGGGATGGACGTGTCGAGGGCGGGATGGTCGAGCCATCCGAAGGCGACGGCGACGCGGAGGATGCGGCGGACCTTTTCGTCGAGTTCGGCCTCGGTGATGGTTCCGGATTTTAGGAGGGGCTTGAGAGTTTCCTGATTGTAGTAGACGCCGAAGGGCATTTCGAGATCGAGTCCGCCCTTGACGGCGGCGGTGGTGTCGTAGGTGGCGACCCAGTCGGACATGATGATCCCGGGAAAATGCCATTGATCTTTAGCGACTTCGACATTGAGGCGGCGATTTTGAGTCATGTGCTCGCCGTTGGTGAGGTTGTAGGAGTCCATGATGGCGCCGACTTGACCGGTCTTGATGGCAGCTTCGAAGACGGGCATGTAAATTTCGCGCAGGGTGCGCTCATCGATGACGGAATCGGAATCGTGGCGGAGGTATTCGGAATTGTTGCCGAGGTAATGCTTGACCGTTGCGGAGACGCCCTCTTTTTGGACTCCCTGAATGTAGCCGACAGCGATTTCGCTGGCGAGGTAGGGATCTTCTCCGAAGTATTCGAAGTTGCGGCCGTTCATGGGCGCGCGATAGATATTGACGCCGGGGCCAAGCAGGAAAAGAGCGCCACGAGAACGGCAATCGCGACCGAGTTCTTCGCCGACGCGCAGCGCGAGTTGTTTATCCCACGATGCGGCTAGGCCGATGCCGGCGGCATAGGCGATGGTGGGCGCGGGAATGTGGGCGCCAACGGGACCGTCCGCCATCTGGAAGAAGGGAATTTTCAGACGCGGAATGGGATGAGTGCGAAAGGGAGTGTCGCCGCTGAGGAGGTCGATTTTTTCGTCGAGCGTCATCTGGCTGACGAGTTGATTAACGCGGACGTCGTCGGCGGAGGCGTTTCCCTTGAACTGAGCCGAGGCGTTGAGGGTGGTCAGCTGGAACGCGCAAAGCAGAATGTTGCAGCAGCGAACGAACTTGGTTTTGCTGAACATGGAGGTTTCTCCTCGGCGAAATAGTACAGGGAAAATGGGCTGGCGATAACAGCAGGTTGGAAAGCTATAATTCCGGGTCGCTGTAATCGCGCGAGGCAGTCAGTCGCGGCGATCGTTTGCGATAATCAAGCGCGATAATTATCCGATATGGCCATTCCCGAAAATGACGCCGCAGGAGGTTCTTCAACAGTTGATGCGCGGGTGCGGATTGGGCACGTTCATCTGAAAGTTGCGGACCTGGCGCGAGCGCTGCGGTTTTATTCGGGCGTGCTCGGGTTTGAAATCACGCAGCGATACGGGGAAGGCGCGGTTTTTCTGGCGGCGGGCGGATATCACCATCACATTGGATTGAACACGTGGGAAAGTCTGGGCGGTTCGCCTCCGGCGGCGGGGACGACGGGGCTTTATCATACGGCGATTCTTTATCCGTCGCGCGCGGCGCTCGCGGTTGCGTTGCGGAGAGTGCTGGCAGCGAAGATTCCGTTGGAGGGAGCGGCGGATCACGGGGTCAGCGAGTCGATCTACTTGCGGGATCCCGATGACAACGGGGTGGAGTTGTATTGCGACAAACCGAAGGATAAGTGGCCGCGCGGGGCGGACGGCGAGTTGGCGATGTACACCCGGCGGCTCGACTTGCATGAACTGTTGCGCGAGGCTCCGGAGGGAACAGAGATGGAGAGCGGTCCGCGAGACCTGTAAATTTGTGTGCTAACCTGCCGTTGCCTTCCACCGGCGCCGAGGAGACAACGGAGAATGGTCGATCAGCTGGCGAGAAACGACGGCGCAAGGAACGATGGGAGCGATGCCCAGCACAGCAGCCTGACGCTGGTGATTGTTGCTTCTTCGCTGGGCACGATGATCGAATGGTATGACTTCTTTATTTTTGGGAGTCTGACCACGGTACTTTCCCTCAAGTTTTATCCTCCCGGCAACAACACATTCGCGCTGATCGCATATCTCGCTACTTTTGCGGTGGGCTTCGTGGTGCGGCCATTCGGCGCTTTGTTCTTTGGGAGGATCGGCGACCTGGTCGGGCGCAAGTACGCGTTCCTGGCGACTCTGACCATCATGGGCGGGGCGACATTCTCGATCGGATTGCTACCGACGTTTGCGACTGCCGGCTGGTTTTCTCCGATTACGTTGATTCTGATTCGCGTATTGCAGGGTTTGGCGCTAGGCGGCGAGTACGGCGGAGCGGCGGTTTATGTGGCCGAGCATGTGTCCGATAAGCGGCGTGGATTTTTTACGAGCTTCATTCAGGTGACGGCGATTCTGGGGCTGCTGATCTCGCTGCTGGTGATTCTGGCGACGCAAGAGACGATGTCACGCGAAGCGTTTAATGAATGGGGATGGCGGATTCCGTTTCTGGTGTCGCTGTTTCTGGTGAGCTTATCGCTGTATATACGGATGAAACTGCGAGAGTCTCCCATTTTTGTGCATATCAAGGCGTCGGGCAAAGCGTCGCTGCAACCGCTGAAGGATGCGTTTACCAAGTGGCCGAATGTGAAACAGATTTTGATTTGCCTGTTCGGGGTGACGGCGGGACAGGGTGTGGTGGCGTATACGGGAGAGTTCTATTCTCTTTTTTATATGCAGACGATTCTCAAGGTGAGCCCGCACACGGCGAATATCGTGATGGCGGCGGCGCTGGGCCTGGGGATTCCCCTGCTCATTTTTTTTGGGGCGCTCTCAGACAAGATCGGGCGCAAGAAAATCATGCTGACGGGATGCCTGCTGGCGGTCCTGACGTATGTTCCGATCTACCATGCGATGGAGCGCGCCGCGGGTAATAACGTGGTAACGGTGAAGTCGACGAGGAATCCGGTGACCCGGGCGATTAATCTAACGCCTATGACGACGGACGCGGCGGGGAATCTGGTGGCTGCGGCCGAGGCGCCACATCCAGATCGAGGCCGGTTGATTCTGCTGATCTTTCTCCAGATGATTTATGTGGGGATGGTTTACGGGCCGGTGGCCGCGTATCTGGTGGAGGCGTTTCCGGCGAAGATTCGTTACACGTCGTTGTCGCTGCCGTATCACATTGGCAACGGCATTTTCGGAGGATTGCTGCCTCTGATTGGGCTTTCTATCTGCGCAGCAACGGGGAAGATTTATGCGGGAATTTATTACCCGATGGCGGTGGCCGCATTGACTTTTGTTGTGGGCAGCATTGCATTGCGAGAGACGGGCGGCACGAAGATTTGGGATGAAGTCCAGGGTCCGCTGTCGATGCCGGGAGTGGGGCAGGAGACGTGACGGTTGCGGAGAATTGGAGATCGCTCAGGAAGCCCTTCAGCGGCTTAAACAGGCTGCGGAAAAACTCGGAGTACTCACGTTTCCGTGGAAGAGCGGCCCTTCAGGGCCGCGTAAAGCACATGGAATCAATCCGGGCTTCAGCCCCTGTGGTCGTCTTTAGCGTGTTAACGAAAGTTTTCCCCAGCCTGTTAAGGCCGCGTTTTACTTAGTGAGAGTTGCGGCGCAGTTGAAGCTGCGCCCGTTCAAAACAAAGTCCGAATCGAAATTTTCGCGAGGCCGATGGAGTCATTTTTCCCCCGAGACTCGCTCCTGCCCAGGTCTTGCGACAGATCGATCAGTTGGACGAGAGGGTTCGACTGCCAATCGTATAATTAGATAACGGCTTTTGAGGGCGGACGAACGAAGTACTGCGAACGCCGGGAGCATGGCTAGTGGTTCGTGGGGCGGTGAACATATGACGAAAACTCATCCACATTCGCTTCATCCGCTGGAGAAAATTCTCGAGAACCGTATCGCCATCATTGATGGGGCGATGGGAACAACGATCCGCACCTATGGCATGAAGGAAGCGGATATCCGCGGGGAGCGCTTCAAGAGTGCAAAGAAGGATCTTCTGAACAATGGCGATCTGTTCACGCTGACGCAGCCGGCGATGATTGGGGACATCCACCGGCGGTTTCTGGATGCGGGCGCGGACATACTGGAGACGAACACGTTCGGCGCAACAAGTATTACGCAGAGCGAGTTTTTTGTGGAGGATCCGCGGGAGCAGGGCGGGCGGAAGGATCCGGCGTTTTATCAGAAGATTATTGAGGATCCATTTCTCGGCGAGGTGGCTTGGGATATCAATGAGCAATCGGCGCGGCAGTGCCGTGAGTGGGCGGATCGGGTTGGGTCGGCAACGTCGCGGCAACGGTTTGTGGCTGGAGCAATAGGTCCTCTGACGGTATCGCTTTCGAACTCGCCCGATGCGGATGATCCGGGCTTCCGGGTGGTGACCTTTGATCAGGTGAAGATGGCGTATGCGCAGCAGGTGCGGGCGCTGATTGCGGGCGGAGTCGATCTGTTGTTGGTGGAGACGATTTTTGATTCGCTGAATGCGAAAGCGGCGCTGGTGGCGATCCGCGAAGTTTTCGATGAGGACGGCAAGAATCTGCCGGTAATGATTTCGGCGGCGGTCGGGCGTGGCGGCGAGACATTGATTTCGGCGCAGACGACTGAGGCGTTCTGGAATGCGGTGCAGCACGTGAAGCCATTCTCGGTTGGGCTGAACTGTTCGCTGGGGCCGGATCTGATGTATCCGTTTCTGGAAGAGCTTTCGGAGAAGGCGGATGTGGCGATCTCGTGCTATCCCAATGCGGGGTTGCCGAATCCGCTGGCGGCGACCGGTTTTGATTTGGGGCCGCAAGACATGGCGCGTTATCTGAAAGATTTCGCGCGCGGAGGGTTGATCAATATTGCCGGCGGCTGCTGCGGCAATACGCCCGAGCACATCGCGGCGATTGCGAAGGCGCTCGAGGGCCAACCTCCGCGAAAGTGGCGGAAGGCGCACGTGGAGGAGAGTTTCGCCCATCCGATTGCGAGCGGCGCGTGAGTGTGTCGGATAGCGTAAGCGCGGCGGAGTCGATCGAGACGAAACCTCTTCGTCTCTCGGGGTCGCAGCCCTTCACCCAACAGCCCGGCGTCTACATCATGATCGGGGAGCGAACCAACGTCGCTGGTTCGCCGAAGTTCGCCAAGCTCATCAAGAATGGAAAATATGAAGAAGCGGTAAGCATCGCTCGTCAACAGGTGGAGAATGGAGCGAATGTCCTCGACATATGCATGGACGAGGGCATGATCGATGGCGTGACGGCGATGACGCGCTTTCTGCAACTCCTGGGAAGCGAGCCGGAAGTCGCCAAGGTGCCGTTCATGGTGGACTCCTCGAAGTGGGAGGTCATTGAGGCGGGGCTGAAGTGCTTGCAGGGGAAGGGCATTGTCAATTCCATTTCGCTGAAAGAAGGCGAAGAGAAGTTTCGCCAGAACGCTGCCAAAGTTTTGAAGTATGGCGCGGCGGTCGTGGTGATGGCGTTTGACGAGCGGGGCCAGGCCGCGACGTATGAGGACAAGATTCGCGTTTGCGAGCGGGCCTACCGGATCCTGGTCGATGAGGTCGATTTTCCTCCAGAAGATATTATTTTCGATCCCAATATTCTGACGGTTGCCACCGGCATGGAAGAGCACAACAACTATGCGGTGGACTTTATCAACGCCACACGCTGGATCAAGGCGAACCTTCCGCATGCGAAGGTGAGCGGCGGCGTGTCGAATATTTCGTTCAGCTTCCGCGGCAATAACAAGGTACGCGAGGCGATGCATTCCGCGTTTCTTTATCACGCCATCGCGGCGGGGATGGACATGGGCATCGTGAACGCCGGCATGCTCGAAGTGTACGAGGAGATTGAGCCGGAGTTGAAAGTGCTTGTCGAAGATGTGCTGCTGAACCGGCGTCCCGACGCGACGGAACGTTTGGTGGAGCATGGCGAGGCGCTGAAGCACGAAGGCGCGGTGGTCAGCGAAAAGAAAGCGGAGGAATGGCGCCACGGCACGGTGGAAGAACGCCTTTCTCATGCGCTCGTGAAGGGGATCGATACCTACATTGAGATTGATGCTGAGGAAGCGCGCCTCAAGCTGGGGCGTCCTCTGCTGGTGATTGAAGGGCCGCTGATGGCGGGGATGAGCGTGGTGGGCGACCTGTTTGGATCGGGCAAGATGTTCCTGCCGCAGGTGGTCAAGTCTGCCCGCGTGATGAAGAAGGCGGTGGCGCATCTGACCCCGTTCATGGAGGCGGAGAAGGTTGCGATGGCTGCGTCGGGGCAGGTGGTGAAGGCGCAGGGAAAGATCGTGCTCGCGACGGTAAAGGGGGACGTCCACGACATTGGAAAGAATATCGTCGGCGTCGTCCTCGCATGTAATAACTATGAAGTTATTGACATGGGAGTTATGGTTCCATGCGAGAAGATTCTGGAACGGGCCAAGTCGGAGAAGGCGGACATGATCGGGCTGAGCGGGCTCATTACTCCGTCGCTCGATGAGATGGTGCACGTGGCGCGCGAGATGGAGCGGCAAGGGTTCAAATTGCCGCTGCTCATTGGCGGGGCGACGACCAGCCGGGCGCACACGGCGGTGAAGATTGCCCCGCATTACAGCGAACCGGTGGTGCATGTGCTGGATGCCAGCCGAGCCGTACCGGTGACGACGAGCCTGTTGAGCGATGAGGGCAAGCCGGCGTTCGTGGCGCAACATAGCGCCGATTATGAGGCACTACGCAAAGCTCATTCCGCGCCGCGATTGACAGTCATATCGATTGAAGCCGCGCGAGAGAGAAGGACTCCAATTGAGTGGCGGGCGGAGGATCTGGCCAAGCCTGAGTTTACCGGTGTGCGTGTGCTGGATAATTTTCCCTTGGCGACGTTGCGCCAGTTTATTGACTGGACGCCGTTCTTTCACACGTGGGGGCTGAAGGGCGTATATCCGCGAATTCTGGAACATGCGGGGCAGGGGTCGCAGGCGCGGCAGATTTTTGCGGAAGCAAACGTTCTGCTGGACGCGATTATTGAGAAGAAGTTAATCACGGCGCGCGGCGTGTATGGGTTTTTTCCGGCGAGCGCAGTGGGCGACGATGTGGAGTTGTACGCGGACAAGGGGCGCGGGGAAGTGTTGGAGCGCTTTCACTTCCTCAGGCAACAATCGAATAAGGAAGGGAGCGAGCCGTGCCGGTCGCTGTCCGACTTTATTGCGCCGAAGGCAACGGGATTGTCGGATTCGATTGGAGCTTTCGCAGTGACAAGCGGGATTGGGCTGAAAGAGCTATGCGACCGGTTTCGCTCGGAGAACGACGACTACAACGCGATTATGGCGGAGGCGATCGCCGATCGACTGGCTGAAGCTTTCGCAGAATGCCTGCACAAGCGGGTGCGGGACGAGTGGGGCTATGGCCGGGCGGAAGGTCTGAGCAACGCGGATCTGATCCAGGAAAAGTATCGGGGAATTCGGCCGGCGGCGGGATATCCGGCGTGCCCGGATCACACGGAGAAGGGAACGCTGTGGCGTTTGCTGGATGTGCAGGCGAATACGGGGATGCTGATCACGGAGTCGTTTGCGATGTGGCCGGGATCGAGCGTAAGTGGGCTTTATTTCGCGCATCCAGAATCGCGGTATTTCAGTCTCGGCAAGATCGACCGGGATCAGGTGGCCGACTATAGCCGGCGCAAGGGGATGAGCGTGGCCGAGATCGAGCGTTGGCTGGGGCAGAATTTGAATTACGATCCTTCGGAATAGCGGCGGCTGCGGCCGTACTGAGATTTCCCGTCTTCGAGTTCCGAACGTTATGGTGATTCGCGTACACTCTTTTTGACTTTCTCTTGGTCTTGCTGTCTTTTCTGGAGGGTTCGTTTGGCCAAATTCCCCAAGATCTCTGCTGCGCTTAAGAAGCGCGCTAGCCGCATTCGTGTGCTGCTGATGGACGTGGACGGCACCATGACGGATGGCAGCGTGACGCTGTTGTCCCAAACTGACGGGACGGCGCTGGAAATCAAGACATTCGATGCGCACGATGGGCAGGGATTGACGCTCGCGCGCACGGCGGGACTTCGCACGGGGTGCATCACGGGAAGAGAAAGTCCGGCGCTGCTGCGACGCGCGCAGGAAATGAAGATGGAGTTTGTTTATATGAAGCAGCCTTTGAAGATGCCGGCGTATGAGGAGATTCTGCGCAAGGCTGAAGCGTCGGATGGTGAAGTGGCGTTTGTGGGAGACGATCTGCCGGATATTCCGTTGCTGCGACGGGCGGGGCTGGCAGTTGCGGTGGGCGATGCGGTTCCGGAGGTGAAGGCCGCGGCGCACTACACGACGCGAGCCTTGGCGGGACACGGAGCCATTCGCGAGGCGGTGGAATTGATTCTTCGATCCAAAGGTATTTGGGAGGAGATGATCGACAAGGCTCGGGCTTGAAGATTCGATCTTGAGATTTTGATCCTTCGGATTTGAATAAGAACCACTAGGGGAAGTCGGGCATCTGGAGAACAATCTTTCCTCTTTTGTGCGGGGCGCCGGCGAGCATCTGGTGGGCGGTGCGAGCGTCGGCTAAAGGAAGCACGGTTCCGAGGGCGCAGGCGAGTTGGCCGCTCTCAAATAATTTCGAAAGCGTGTTCAGCCGATCAGTGGTGACGTCAACCAGGAAGAATGCGGAGCGAAGTCCGGCGGGTGGTGGCGGGTTGTCGGGAATTGGAGAGACGACCGAGACAAGGATTCCGCCGGGTTTCAACACGGCAAACGAGCGGCGCTGCGTTTCTCCGCCGACCAAGTCGAGGACGGCATCGACGGGAGTGACGACCTCTTCGAACTTTCTGGTCTTGTAGTTGATGACTTCGTCCGCGCCGAGAGTGCGAACATAGTCGAGATCGTTATGATTGGGCCCGGCGGTAGCGATGACTCGTAACTGAGACTGCTTCGCCAATTGCACCGCATACGCGCCAACGTTGCCCGCGGCTCCGTGGATGAGCACCGACTGGCCCGCCTTCAGTTGCGCGTAATCGAATAACATTTGCCAGGCGGTGACTGCGACCACCGGGACGGACGCGGATTCGGTTGGGCTCAAAGACTTCGCCTTGGGAGCGACCATTTGAGCTTTGGCCACCGCGTATTCCGCGTAGGCTCCGCAGAAGTCTTTGTTCGTTACACCGTAGACTTCATCGCCGCGCTTGAATTGCGTAACTCCTGATCCCACGGAATCGACGACACCGGCGAGATCAGAACCGAGAATGATCGGCAGCGAGAGATTCACGGCGCTTTTGTGCTCACGGATCAGGGCATCCCAGGGGCCGACACCCGCGGCCGCAACACGAACGAGTAGCTCGTCCGGCTTCGGGGTGGGACGTGGAATATCGTCGATGACGATGACTTCTGGTGGACCGAAGCGATGAATTCTCGCTGCTTTCATGCTTCCTCACGCGTTGTTAAGTGCCAACGTCCGGTCCGATCACAAGAAGTTGAGCAGAACGTCGATCGTTTCTTTCTGTCGTTCATGATCCAGTGGCCGGCACTGATGCGCTTTGCCAGTGAACGATGGAAGGGACCCGCCCGTGTTTGCCGCACACGCGGCGGGTCGTTTATTTGCCGGCTAGGTTTGTTAAGCGGCGATTTGTTTTGCGCGTTTCAAAAACGTCAACAGATCGGCATTGATCTGCTCGTGGTGGGTCGTGGGCATGCCGTGAGGATAGCCGGGATAAACTTTCAGTTCGGCGCCCTTCACAATCTTCGAAGACATCAAGGCAGACGCAGCGATCGGTACGATCTGATCGTCTTCGCCATGCATGACGAGCGTGGGCACGTCGAACTTCTTGAGGTCTTCCGTGAAGTCAGTCTCGGAGAAGGCTTTGATGCAGTCGTAACCGGCGTTCACGCCTCCCATCATTCCCTGAAGCCACCACTTGTCGCGGATGCCTTCGGAAATTACTGCACCGGGACGGTTGTAGCCGTAGAAGGGGAGGGTGATGTCGCGATAAAACTGGGGCCGATTTTCCGCGTAGGCCGCGCGTAGACCGTCGAAGACTGACAGTGGAGCGCCGGCGGGATTCTTGTCCGTTTTCACCATGAGCGGTGGGACGGCACTGATGAGGACGGCACTGGCGACGCGTTTCGTGCCGTGGCGGCCGATGTAGCGGGCAACTTCTCCTCCGCCGGTGGAGTGGCCGATGTGGATGGCATTTTTGAGGTCGAGCTTTTCGGTGAGGGTTGCGAGATCGTCGGCATAGGTGTCCATCTCGTTGCCATCCCAGGTTTGGGTGGAACGCCCGTGGCCGCGTCGGTCGTGCGCGATGACGCGATAGCCGCGCTGGCCGAAGAACATCATTTGCGAGTCCCAGTCGTCGGCCGTGAGCGGCCATCCGTGACTGAATACGATGGGCTGGCCGGTTCCCCAGTCTTTGTAGAAAATCTGTGCACCGTCTTTCACGGTAATGGTTGGCATTATTTTGTTCTCCTGACGAGGTTAATTTTTCGTTATTCTTTCGCCCGGTAGGCGTCAGCCCCGGAGTATAGGCGTTTTGAATCGTATATCGTCTGGCCTGTTATTGGCCAACGATAGATGGTTGAGGGTGATTTCGGCCATTTCGATTTGGCTTCTGTCAGGTTTCGTTTGCATCGCTCTACGCAGCCGATTGTTTTGAATCTTTCTCTGAAGCGGCGACTGAATCGGCGGCCAGCGCGATGATGTCGGCGACATCCTGCGGTCGTGACATGAACGGACAATGGCTCGAAGCGACGGAACGCACGGTGGCGTTCATTCGTTTAGCGAGGAACTGTTGTGCTGGCGGAGGGATCATCTGATCGTCGGTGCAGACGAGATACCACGATGGGATGGTCTTCCATGCCGGCACGCTTTCAGCTTCGGCAAAGGCTGCAATGCTCAGGGGTTTTTGGACAGCTGCCATCACTGCAGCTTCATCATTGGTGACATCGCCGCAGAACGATTTGTGGAATTTCTCCCGATTAATCCAGAGAAAATTGTTTTCGTCGGGCGCAATTGCGGTCGAACCAGGCGAAGGCGGTCCCTGCTTGCTGAGAGAGTCCAAACTTTCCCCTTGATCCAACCCGAAAGCCGTGATGTATACCAGAGCTTTCACCTGTGGCGTCGCAGTGGCTGCACCGGTGATGACTGCCCCGCCATAGGAATGGCCGACCAGAACCGTAGGTCCTTTTTGCGCCGATAACAGGCGGCGCGTAACGCCGATATCGTCGCTCAGCGAGGTGAGCGGGATTTGCGCCGCAGTGACTTTGTATCCTTTCGCTTGCAGCAGAAGAATGACTTTGCTCCAGCACGAGCCGTCGGCCCATGCACCATGTACCAACATCACGTTTACGTCTTTGCTCACATATCCTCCGGGTTGAGATTTGTGGAGATCTCGGTTTGTCGATCGTTAATGTCGCGAATGAGGCATCATCTCAGGGTAGTCTTTCTAAAGATGTGCGCTGCGGGTAAATCGATTCTGGATAAGCGGAAGTAGCGCAATTGAGTTTGATGTTCGGGGTTCGCAGCGCTCGTTCTCGCGTTCGTCTATTTTGCCTCATTCGCCGCACAGAAGTCGCAAGAAGCGGGATCATGCGGACCTGAGAATTTCGCAGAGTCGAGGGTAACTCGCGTGGAATCAGCGGATCTCGCTGAGCACGACGGACCGCAGTAACTCCGGAGGGTGCTTCGGGGTTGGGGGAAATTAATAACTATGTGAGATTTGCATGTTGTCGGTAGAATGATGTCGAAAATGGACAAGATTGTTATAAGTTCCGTGGAGGTTGCCGATACAACTGTTCCGGCCGAGCAACCCGCCCGTCCTGAGCCGAAGTTGCTTCCCGTGGTGCCTCGCTGGGCCAAGGTGTCGATGGCTCCGTTGATCTTGGTTCTGCCGATTCTTTGTTTAGTTGCGATCGTGTTGCGGACGGCGATGCGAAATCTGCCACCGCGCACGCGACATGGCTGGACAGCATTTCTCAACACACTTCTAGTTATCAGCGGGTTGTTCACTTCGGTTGCGACCGTCGCGGTAATGTCGTTTGCTCCTCTTCCGACGGTTGTTGCCACTGGTTTGAGCGAACTGGACGAGCGTTCCGATTTTCCTCATCTTCCGACCAGCGATGCGATGTCAGCCAAAGATGTGTCGCTGAGTCTGAAGCCGCTCGTAGCCATCATCTCGCCGGCACGTCGTTCGTGGCTAACACATCAGGAGATGCCGTCGGCGAGTTTTGGAGCTGGCACTTTACTGCGGGCGAACGCGGAGGGTTATTTGTTCTTAACAGCACGTCATGTTGTCGATGGTCCGGCCTTCAGCGTGGCGAGGAGTGCGACCAGCGCGCTGGTGGCGATGGCGTCGGGCACTTGGGCAACGGGAGAAGTAGTTGCCCGCCATAAGAATCTGGATCTCCTCTTGCTCTGGATACCGCGGGTGTCGGGTCACGGTTTGTTCGCACAGCCCATCGCGCAACTGGCGGCCACGTCCGAGGGGGAGAATGTATTCGTGATCGGGCATCCGGAAGGTCTCAGGTTCACGTTGAGTACGGGTATCATCTCGCGCATGGAGGGATCCACGATTCAGATGTCGGCGCCCGTTAGTCCTGGTAACAGCGGCGGACCGGTGTTCGACGACAAGGGGAGCCTGGTGGGGATTGTCACTTCCATGGTTGACAAGAACGGCGATCCGAATGCCGAGAACCTCAATTTCAGTGTTCGAGCGGAAGCGCTGCGGCAAGTATCCGAGTGGGATTTTGCGAAGGCGGGCAGAAAGTACCTGACCGACTATCTGGACAGCGATGTAGTTCGGGCAAAAGCGAGCCAGGTTTCAAGTCACTAAAAATACAGAGCGGGACGGAAGCGAAGAAGTATGGCCAATATCAATGTGACGGTTTACGACTCCACGGAGAACAAGCGGGTTCCCGTCGAACTACCCAACGATGCGCCCTGCAACAAAATAATCGCGGTGCTGGTACAAAAACTTCGTCTGCCTACCAACGGTCCGGATGGCGCTCCGTTGAGTTATAAGTTCCACCACAAGAATTCCGGGCGTCAGATTCAAGATACGCAAACCCTGGGAGACGCGCAGGTGCAGGAGGGCGACATTTTGCGGTTGCAGCCGGAGATCACTGCGGGATAGGGCTTTCCATGGTGCGCATTCTGGACGGAGATATCCGCGAAGACCGATTCAGCCGGCTACGGCTGATCCCGTGGTGGGATCAGGCGAAGATCGCGCGCTGCCGGCTCCTGGTGGTGGGCGCCGGCGCTTTGGGCAACGAAATTCTGAAGAACGCGGCCCTACTGGGATTTCGCAACGTCGTTGTGGTGGATTTAGATCGCATCGAGGAGTCGAATATCTCGCGCACCATTTTGTATCGCGATCAGGACATCGGGGAATACAAGGCAGAGGTTGCCGCAAAAGCTTACCGGTCGCTGCTTCCCGGGGCGCACGTGCAGGCATTGGTCGCGAACGTTGTCCAGGGATGCGGTCTCGGGCTGTTTGAGTGGAGCGATGTGATTTTGGCGGGTCTCGATAACCGCGAGGCGCGGTTGTGGATCAACCGGTCGGCGTGGAAGATGAACCGTCCGTGGATTGACGGCGCCATCGAAGGCATCAACGGTGTCGCCCGCGTATTTCTGCCCGGAGTGCCACCGTGTTACGAGTGCACGCTCGGGGAAGTCGACTGGGCTTTGCTGGAGAAGAGGATGTCGTGCAACCTTCTGGTGCATGAAGCGACGGTGGAGGGGAAGATTCCGACTACGCCCACCATCTCTTCGATTATTGCCGGCATTGAGGTTCAGGAGGCGGTGAAGCTGATTCACGGATTACCTTCGTTGGCGGGGAAGGGTTACATCTTCGAAGGCATGAACCATTCTTCTTATGTGGTCGAGTACACGGAGAATGCAGATTGCATGAGCCACTATGTGCTGCCGGAAATCGTCCACTTGCCCGAAAGCTCAGACGAATTGACGCTGCGAGATTTGCAGCGCAGGGCTCAGTCCGATCTGGGATCGACGAGTGTGACGATCGAGCTGAGCCGGGATGTAATCGAGAAATTTGTTTGCCCGGCATGTCACGAAGAAGAGGAGAGATTCGCGCCGGTGGGAAGCATCCCTTTTGCCGACGCCAAGTGTTCCAAGGACGGACAGCTCCGATCCGTCGTTGCTCTGCACAGCTTTACGGGAGAGGAAGAGTTTGGCAGCCGGAGACTCAGCGAGATCGGCGTGCCGTTGCTGGACGTGTTCACGGCGCGCGATGCAAAACGAGAGATTGCCTATATTCCGTACGGCGACGCGCGAAAAGTGCTGGGAGAACTGGCGGCGGAGCGGACGCCGGTATGACGCAGAAATCAAATGCGGGCGGACGCCAGCCGAGCCTGTTGATCGATAGCGAGGTCGCGCGGCAGATTCGGCAGCACGCGCACTCAAGCTCAAAGGCGGAGATTTGTGGAGTCTTGATCGGGCAGGATCGGGACGGGGTGATCAAGGTTACTGCATCGATAACCGGATTGAACGCGGAGGAAGCGGGAGCGCACGTTACGTTTACGCAGGACACATGGGAACATATCTACAAAGTCAAAGACAAACAGTTCCCTGACCAACGGATTGTCGGCTGGTATCACTCTCATCCTGGATTCGGAGTATTTCTTTCGGAGCACGACACGTTTATCCATAAGAACTTCTTTTCTTCTCCGGGGCAGGTGGCCTGGGTGGTGGATCCGCACTCGGACGAGGAAGGCTGCTTCGGATGGGTGGGCGGACGAATTGAACGGCTTAGCCAAATTGCCACAGTCGACCGGCGCGGAGGCGAGCGCGCGGATGAGAGCCACCGTCCCGAGCCTACCTTCACGACCGCTGACAATGAGGACGAGGAGATTTCGTACGAGCCGAAGGCAGTGGATGGATCCGTCGAAAGTTCAGACACTTATTCGCTGCAACGGCTAGTGGGTACTATTTTTTCGTATCTCACGGCGATTCTTATCGGGATACTTGTGGCCTGGTACTTGTTTCCGCGGGTAGAGGTGGTTCCAGTGCCCGTGGATCCGCGAACCGGGCAACCGCTCATCGGTCTTGGCGAAGAGCCAAGCGTTGGCAGTGCCGCGCAGGAGGAAGCCAAAGCTAAAGCTGAGGCGGAGGCGAAGGCGCGGGACGGAGCCAAGCAAAGTCCTTCTCAGCCCAATCAGAGCAATGGCGGCGCTCAGGGGGACCATGACCAATCCAAGTGAAAAAGAGCCGATCAAGATTACTCTCGACGATCTTGCCAATATAAGTATTCCGGAAACAAGCGTCGTTTCTCCCGTTTCATCTTCGACGGGAGCAAAGTCTTACGGCACCATTGCAGCAGCGGCGGAACAGTTCGTGCCAGTTTCTGAAGAGCGGGGAAGCATTCTTTTGCAGGGCTGGTTCTACCTCGGCCTGGCGGGATTGCTGGGGGCGCTCGCGGGGTGGGCGATCTGCGAACCAGGATTTGTTGACGGCGGCGGCAGGATGCAGCATTGGGGAAATATCGTGATGGTTCCATTCATCCTCATGCTGATGTGCGTGGGATTCGGAGTGGCGGAAAGCACGGTGGAACGGTCGTTACAGAAGGCCTTATTGCGCGGAGTTCTGGCGTTGCCACTGGGACTTGTGCTTGGTTTCGTTTTTTACTTCATGGCCAACATGATCTACAACGTGGCTCTGGGGCTTTGCTACGAGGCCGGGGTGCAATCGTTTCGGAATCCTGCGGTTTGGATAGCGCGAGGCATCGCCTGGATGGTCTTTGGTGCAGCAGGCGGAGTGGTGTATGGCATCGTCGGGCAATCGTCAAAGAAAGGATATTACGGTGTGCTGGGCGGGTTGATCGGAGCGGGTATTGGGGGAGTGATCTTCGATCCGATTGCGATGTTGACCAAAGGGGCGGCGCTAAGCCGCTGTGTTGGGTTCGCACTAGTCGGTCTAGCCACTGGGGTGGCGATGGGGTTGGTCGAAAGCGCCCTTAAGGATCGCTGGTTATATGTCACCGCGGGGCCTCTGGCAGGCAAGCAGTTCATTCTGTATAAGTCGGAAACGAGTATTGGGAGCCGCCAGGAAGCGGACATTTACCTGTTTAAAGACCCGAATGTTCTTCCCCAACACGCGCAAATCCAGATTACTGGCGCGCGCGTTCAGTTGCGCGCAACTGGACCGGTGCAATGGGCCGGCCAGCTTATAAAGAACCGGGTGTTGCAGGATGGCGACTTAATACAGGTTGGGCGTTACTCGTTCCGATACAAGGAGAAACAACGATCATGACGGACGAGGTATGCCCATATTGCCGCGCTCCGATCAGCGCAGAAGAGCCCACAACAGGTTGCAGCGGTTGTGGCACGAAACACCATCAGGATTGCTATGAGGAGAACCGTGGCTGCACGATCTTTGGTTGCAGTTGCGCACCCGCCGAGGAAGCAAAGGTCAGCGTTTCTGCCCCCGATTTGGTCGGAGTAACGACTACGGTAGCTGCGGTTACGCCGATGGTGGCTTCGGGGTCAATGCCACCACCACCGCCGCCGCCGCCGCCAGTTCCGGCGGGTGATCCGCCTGCAGTTACGACCGCTGAGCTGCAGCAAATTGCGAATCGAGTTGTGCCCTCGATGTTCGGTTCGTTTGCAGGCGATGGTATTATGTCCGGTCCGCAACCAGAACCAGAGCCGGCTCCATCGACTCTGCCGAAAAAACGAACAACCTTTATCTTGTTGGGCGCGCTGCTGGGAGCATTTGGAGCTCATAATTTTTACGCGGGCTATTACAAGAAAGCCGGCGTGCAACTTGCGCTGACAGCGCTTACTTTGGGTTTTGCCAGCCCCATGAGTTGGATCTGGGCGATTATTGATATCTGCACGATCAGTAAGGATCACTGGGGTGTCCAATTCGAGTCTTAGGAAAGGCGTGCATGCAATATTTTGTGAAACGGGGAGAGCAGAGCTTCGGACCTTACAGCCTTTCCGATCTCCAGCGGTATGTGCAGTCGGGAAATGTTCTTACCGACGACCTCGCCCAGAGCGAAGGAATGACGGAATGGGTTCCGGTATCGCAGGTTCTCGGGAATATACCGTCACCTGCGATGGATGGGGCTGCCAACGCCGAAGCGATTGCCGCGCCTCAGCTTGTTCCTCTTCCGCCAAATCTGCACTGGTCGATCGTGCTGATTCTAGTCATCGTCACGCGACAACTTTTCAATCTGGTGTGGGCGTTGGTGCAAGCCAGTTGGGCCACAAAGCTGGCCGGAGATAACAAGCCGCTGGTTTTGGTGGCCATGTACCCTGCGGGCATTGTCGCGGGCATACTGACGATTGCCATTGCGAAACCGGTGGCTTGGCTGGGTTCGCTATTTATCATCGCTGGGGCCATCATGCTGATCGTCGGGGTCTTTAGCATTAAGCATGCTATGGAGGAGTATTACAATTCTACCGAGATGATTGGGTTATCGCTGAGCGGCGTGATGACATTCTTCTTTGGGACTATCTATCTGCAGTATCATATCAATCGCATAGCCAAATGGAAGAAAACTGGAGTGTTGTCGTAGTTAGTAAGTAAGAAACGATTGCGAGTGAAAGATGCCTTCTCCGCGTACCCGCCGCCTGGCACTTGACGAGCAGATGCTACAGAATTTGTTACGGGATTGGCCGTTGATTCAGGTTACGGGAAAAGCGGGAATTCCGCCTGAGATATACAGGATTACTTATAACGTTCGCGGGCTCTATGTCTCGGCGTCGGGCGAGATTCTGGAACGTGATACGCACGTGCTGGAGTTGAATCTGACGCTGGGATATCCCCGACGAGCTCCGCAATGCAAGATGTTAATGCCGGTGTTCCATCCCAATTTTGACGATTCCATGGTTTGTATCGGCGATTTTTGGGCGGCGTCCGAAGGACTCGACGACTTGATTATACGGATTGGCAGGATGATTGCCTATCAGGAGTACAACACGAAGAGCCCGCTGAATGGACTGGCAGCAAAATGGGCTGCGCAGAATGCTCAATTGCTGCCCATCGATCCGCGGCCGATCGCGCCTCCTTTGCGCAATGGTGAAGCGGGAGGCGAGGTGAAGCTGGCTGAGGTTGTGCAGCCTCCAGCGCCGGCACCCGGCGATGTTGGCGGCGATGGGGCATACTGGCCGGAAAAAATCGTCATTGACACTGCGCCGCAGTGAGTTGGCCGTTGCAGATCGAATCATACTGAAGGCGCATTGATCGAGATTGGATTGTGCACAACAACCTGATGGAAGAAGTGGGTCGCGGCTTTAGCCCAGATCTGTAGTAGGGACTTCCAAAGAAAGCGCACTGCATACTGGCCGCGCTTAGGAATGGCCGCCCGGTGGGCGAGTTGGGGAAATTGCAGCGGACGCAGTCGATTCCGATGAATCGATTCCCGATATGCTCGCGCCCCCTGGTTCGAGGTTGGCCGGCGATGTTAAGCTTTCCATCTAAACTTTCACAGGCGAGGTGAAGGTAGCATTTCGAAGAACGACATTCCGTCCAAAGAGAGCTCAATGGCTGTTGGCGCGGGCGCGTCGGAGGTAGCGCGTAAGTTTCCCGCCGCCGCGCAGGCCGTCGCTGCACCGTTAACTCGAGCCGCGATCTTTCTGGTTGCGACGATCAATACGGGTCCGGAGAAACGCGCCGCCCTGCGATCGTTCTGCGGTGATCTCGGGGCTCTGGTGCGTGCGGTGGAGTTTCGCGACCTGGAAGCGGGTCTTTCGTGCGTTATGGCGATTGGGTCTGACGCGTGGGATAGCCTTTTTGGTGTGCCGCGGCCAGCCGAACTACATCCGTTCCGCGAGATTCATGCGGCAGGGCGCCATGCAGTCGCTACGCCGGGCGACTTGTTATTTCACATCCGCGCCAAGCGAATGGATCTGTGTTTCGAACTCGCCACGCAGATCATGGCGCGTATCGGGAAGGCGGTTTCGACGGTTGAGGAAGTACAGGGCTTCCGTTACTTCGACGACCGCGATTTGATGGGTTTCGTCGACGGAACGGAGAATCCGCGGGGTGCGGGGGTGGCCGAGGCGGTTCTGATTGGCGACGAGGACGCGGAATTTGCCGGGAGCAGCTACGTCATCGTGCAGAAGTATCTGCATAATCTTGACGCGTGGAATGCGCTACCTACGGAAGCGCAGGAACGCATCATTGGGCGAACGAAGCTATCCGACATCGAATTAGATGATTCCGTTAAGCCGACTTCCGCGCACAGTGCGCTCACTACGATTGTTGAGGATGGCAAAGAGATTAAAATCCTGCGCGATAACATGCCTTTCGGCCGCCCGGGGTACGGTGAATTTGGCACCTATTTCATCGGCTACAGTCGTTCACCGCGCACGATCGAGCAGATGCTGGAGAATATGTACGTAGGTCGTCCCCCCGGGAACTATGACCATATTCTCGATTTCAGCCGTGCGGTCACAGGAAATCTGTTCTTCGTGCCGTCGGCGACGTTCTTGGAGAACGTGCCCGAGGACGAAACTGACGCGGATCAAACTGAGGAAACGACTGCGGTCTCTGAATCCCCGGTGGTGCCCGCAGTGACGGGCGAAATCTCTGCCGCCATTTCTGTGGTGCGCGACGGATCGCTCAGCATCGGATCTCTTAAAGGAGACATATCCCATGAATAATCTCCATCGCGAACTTGCTCCGATTTCCGATTCGGCGTGGGCTCAAATCGAAGACGAGACAACGCGTACGCTGAAGCGCTACCTTGCGGGGCGGCGAGTGGTCGACTTGGAGGGACCGGCTGGCTCCAGCCTTTCTGCCGTTGGCACTGGCCACTTGCGAACGATTGCGGCGCCGGCGGAAGGAATCGGTGCCCGGCAACGCGAGGTGAAAGCGCTGGTTGAACTGCGGGTTCCGTTTGAACTGGATCGGCAGGCGATCGACGACGTCGATCGTGGCGCGAACGATTCGGATTGGCAACCAGCAAAAGATGCAGCGCGGCAGATCGCTTTTGCCGAAGATGCCGCGATCTTCGATGGCTATGCTGCTGCGGGGATTGAGGGCATCCGCCAAGGGACGAGCAATCCGATCATGACGCTGCCTGCCGACGTGCGAGCGTATCCGGATGCGGTTGCCCAGAGTTTGAGCCAGCTGCGTCTCGTCGGAGTGAACGGGCCATACGCAGTGCTGCTCGGCGCCGATGCCTACACGGCGCTGGCTGAGACAAGCGATCACGGATATCCGGTCTTGGAGCACGTGAAGCGCCTGGTGAAGGATCAGATCATCTGGGCGCCTGCCATCGCCGGCGCGTTCGTGGTGACCACGCGGGGCGGCGACTTTGCCCTGCATATTGGCCAAGACGTATCCATCGGCTATCTCAGCCATACCGACACTGTTGTCCGCTTATATCTGCAGGAGACATTTACTTTCCTCCTGCTCACGGCTGAGGCCGCAGTGGCGCTGGCTGCTCCCGCGACGGCGAAGAACAACTGATGCGACGACGGAATCATCTTCGGGCAAAAGACCGCCTCGTTTATTTCTAGGGTGTAAGGGACTGGCCCCGCGGTTCTCACATTCCTCCTTGTTGCGCCCCTCAGGAATAGCTGCACGCATGCGAAGATGGAAGGCGGACGCGTCCACTCGTGGAGCACATGGGAACGGCATCGTTTCGCAGAATATTTAAGGCATTTCAATATCGAGATTTTCGCCTGATGTGGTTCGGTGCCTGCATGTCTAGCATTGGCACATGGATGCAGATCGTGGCGCAGGGATGGCTCATCTATCGGTTGAGCCATTCCGCATTTTTGCTGGCGTTGGACCAATTTCTCGGTGGCATTCCGATCTTCCTTTTTTCGTTGATTGGCGGAGTGGTAGCGGACCGAGCCGAGCGACGGAAAATCCTTCTCGGGTCGCAATACGTGCAGATGGCGGGCGCAATGGTGCTGACGGTGCTCGTCGCAACCGGACGGGTCCACGTGTGGCATATGCTTTGCGTCTCGTTTATTTCTGGATTAGCGCAGGCCTTCGGCGGCCCGGCGTATCAGGCGCTGATTCCGAGCCTGGTGAGCCGAGAGGACATGCCGAATGCCATCGCGCTTAATTCGATCCAGTTCAATGCAGCGGTAACGATCGGCCCCGCGCTCGCCGGGCAGGCGTTGGCGAAGTTAGGCGAGCAATGGTGCTTTGGGTTGAATGCGCTTTCGTTTCTCGCGCCGATCATTTCGCTCTCCTTGATTACGGCTCGGTACTTGCCAAAGAAAACGACGGAGTCGATTTTTGGCAGCTTGAAGCAGGGCATCCAGTTCGTTCGCGAGCAGGGATCGATGGAAGCGCTCATCGTGCTGGCCTTCTGCATGACCGCGTTCAGCATGCCCATGCGGACGTACATTCCGGTGTTCGTCAAAGATTTTTTCCACCGTGGCCCGGAAACTTACGGCAACCTGCTGTCACTGATGGGGATCGGTTCGATTTGTGGATCGCTGACGGTGGCGGCAATGGGCAACATACGCAATAAGGGGCGCGTCGCGCTCACGATGCTCATCAGCCTGGGTGCGGGGATCGCCGGATTTTCCCTGTCGAGATCGTTGCCTCTGAGTTACGGCATGCTGGTGCTGGTGGGCGCATCCATGATGGCAGTATTCACTACCGTGACTTCGCTGGTGCAGTTGATCACCACCAACGAGATGCGAGGGCGCGTGATGAGCGTCTACAACTGCGCATTTCGCGGGGGTATGCCGATGGGGAACCTGCTCTCAGGATGGCTGGTACCCTTGTTTACGGCCCCGGTCGTGCTGGGGACGAACGGATTGGTTCTAATTCTGATGGCTCTTTATTTTTTACTGGTGCAGCGGAAAGTGGCCGCGCTCTGATGTCAAGATCCGTTCGAGCGCTTTTTGCGCGGTCGACATCGTACGGATGCCAACCTGGGCTTGCGCACGAACCGGTAAGGTCTCGGCGGATGATGGGATAGACAATTCAAGTCCAAGTCGCAGAAAAGCGACGATGGCGCCTGCGCGGGATTATCTTCCCCGAAAAGTTTGAGGACAAATCTTGACCGCTGTATCCGGGGTTGTTAATTCAAGTGATTGGCCGATATTTTCTGAGTCCTGGTTGTCATCGCTCCTTGTGCCTCGAGTTCGAGCAACTTTCGAATTCTCGACTTTGGTGTTCCGTGTTGCCACGCCGGTAGCAGCGTCAGCCCCTCGCTTGCCGTCTTCTGCGCCTTGTCGATCTGCCCGGTGGAGCGATAAGCTTGTGCCAAAAGTAGCAGCCATTCGGGTGTTTTGCGATGCGTCAGAGCCACTCCGCGCTCGGCATAACTCAATGCCAATCGAGGATCTCGAAGCGACGCCGGTTCCGCCTGAAGAAGACTTCTGACGGCGAAGTCAAGCACCATGGTGGATGCCTGCTGCTGGGAAGCGGCGCTCCGGAGCGTTGCTGTCCCTGTTTTGGCAAGCTCCGTCCACTGGGCGCCTTCCTTTATCTCATGCCCTACCTCGCCCAAGCGAACTTGCGTGCTGGCAAGGTCAACTTCTAAATCCGGGTCCTTGGTCGTCACTTTGAGCTGTTGCTCGATATTGCTCTTGAGCTCCAGGAGCGTTCGTTGGGCGTCCCTCAAATTTTCAAGACGGTTGCTGGACGGGCCGGCCAAGGCAGGATTTGCGGCGTATTCGTAACACGAAACTTCCCCTTGCAAAGCTCGCTTCACGTCGCTTGGATTACGAATGTCTTTGGGGTCGGCGTCGGCGAGATGCTGGTGAATGCGAATAGCCTCTTCGAACTTCGGGATGGCCTGCGAATATTCCCCGAGTTCGGCCAGAGCGCTGGCTACCTTCCGCACGGTGATTCCGCGCAGCCGTATGGCCGCGAGACTATTCCGTTCAGGGTCGGGCAGCGAATCGAAGCGTTGCAAAGCCAATTGGAAGTCTTTCAGAGCCTCGGCAGGATCGATGTCGAGTTCAGCATTGCCGATATGCATTTGCGCGTTCGCAAGGCCGCGCAGCCCGCGAACAAAGGTTGGGTCGAGCGCAACTGCTCTTGCGTCCAAGGCAAAGGTTTTTCGGTATTCAGACAGTGCGGCGGCGACATCCGCGAGTCCGGTGTCCTGGCCCACAACGTCGCCCAATGTACTATGAGTGGTTCCGGCGTCGAATAGCAATGTGGGCGTGACGCCCGGTAACAAGACTAACCGGTCATAGGTCTCCGCTGCTGTTCGTAAGCTAACTACGGCGCCCTGTACGTCACCTGCGTGGCTGAGAATTTGTCCCTTCGATCCCTCCGCGATCGCCAGCGCCCGCAAAACTTCCGGATCCTTTGGCTCAGATGCGGCCAGCCCTTGAGCCAAAACGATCGCTTTGTTCATGATCGCAAGTCCGCCAGTACGGTCGCCCAGGTTCTGTTCGTAAACATTTCCCTGGATGTTGCCCAGTCGAGTGTACGCATCGATGAGGTCGAGCTGCGTCTGGCGGTCACCCTGTGCGTCTTTTGCCATGCGATCCAGATGTTCAAGCACCCGGGTGACCAGCAGTTTCTGCGCGCCGGTTGAGCCCGGAAGTTGCTTGATCGCTTCGTCGAGTTCCGACAATAAACTTTTACTCAGTTCCCGCAAATCCGCCGACCGCGCCTCGGCCTTCCGCCGCTCGGCATTGGCCACCTTGGCTTGCCATAACACGCCAACCAGTCCGGCGACCAAGGTGATGGTCAATAATCCGGCCCCCGCCAGTGCGAGCCGGTTGCGGCGTGCGAACTTGCCGGACCGATAAACAAGCGTCCCACGCCGAGCGGAAACAGGTTTTCCGTGCAGATAAGCCTGCACATCCGACCCAAGTTGCTCCGCCGTCAGATATCGCTCGTGCGGTTCTTTCCGCAGCGCTTTTAAGAGAATCGCTTCGAGGTCGGTATCCAGTCGTCGATCCGAACCTGCAACCACGGGTCTTCGCGGAGGCGTCTCGCAAATCACTCGGACCATTTCCGCCGTCGTGAACTCTTTCAGTTCATAGGGCAGCGTTCCCGTCAGCAACAAATAGAGAAGCACGCCGAGCGAATATGCATCCGACGCTGTCGTGATGGGGTTGCCCAGCACCTGTTCCGGGCTGGCATATTGTGGGGTATAGGACTGAAATCCCTGCCGCGTGAATTCGGTCCCCGGTTGATCGTCAGATCCTGCAAGATTCGGTGACAGCAGCTTCGCAGTTCCAAAGTCGAGAAGACGCGGAGTGCCATCTTCCGCCACCAGTATGTTGTCCGGTTTCAAATCGCGGTGCACGACCAGATTTTGGTGCGCAAATTGCACAGCCTCGCAAACACTCTTGAAAACGCGAAGCCGCTGCCGCAACGAGAGACCCTTCGAGTCACAATAGCGATGGATTGGAACCCCGTCTACAAACTCCATCGCCAGGTAAAGATCACCCTCGGCGGTTACGCCACCATCCAACAGGCGGGCGATCAGTGGATGTTGCAGCCCCGCCAGAATCTGACGCTCCTGGCGGAAGCGCTCTCGAAACAAATTCGTGGCAAGAGGAAGATCGATGACCTTAACGGCCACTTTCTGCTCAAACTGTCCGTCGGCCCGATGCGCTAAAAAAACTGCGCCCATTCCGCCGCGTCCGAGAAGGCGGTCGATCTCGTAGGGTCCAATCTGCTTTCGCTCCGGCATTTCGGTGCGGCTATCGTTTGCCTCCGGTCGTCTGGCCGCCGACTCCAGTTGCTCTGCCTCGAAGGCTTTGAGCAGCGAGCGAACCTCTGCCACGAGCGCTGCGTCGCCATTGCACCGCGCCTCGATCAAACCCAATCTCTGCTCTTCGCCGACGGCCAGAGCATCGTTGAAAATCGACTCGATGTGTAACAAACTTTGGGTCGAATGGTTCACGTAGAGGGTTACCTGCTATTTTGCTGGAATCCGTACTCACAGACTGCGTGAAATCATGGCGGAGTGAATCAGTAAGTCCGCAAGGTATCTAATTGGCCTCGCCCGCATCCGGATACACGCGGCGATACAGCCAGCTCTTGATGAATTTCAGTTCGCGATCGACGGTCGCCTTCGAAACGCCCATGAGTTCGGCTGTTTCTTCTGCGGTGCAGCCCAAAAAGTATCGCAATTCGACAACCTGAACCTTGTGCGCATCCAGTTCACCCAACTCATCCAATGCTCGGTTCAGATCAAGCAGTTGCGCGCTGCCAATCTCCACCCACGGCAGGTCTTCACTCAAGGGCACGCGCTGCATTCCCCCACCGCGCATTTGCGTCTGGTTCCCGCGCGCATGGTCGATGAGGATCATGCGCATCACCTTGGCTGCAAACGTGTAAAAATGGGAGCGGTCTTCGCCCACCGCTGTTCGTTGACTGACGAGTCGAAGATAGAGTTCGTGGACCAGCGCTGTGCCCTGAATGACATCAGGATTTCGCTCCCGCCGCACATACGCCGCCGCCACTTCGCGCAGGTGAGGATAGACCAGCGGCATCAGCTTTTCGAAAGCCGATGTATCGCCTTCTTTCCACTTGGCCAGAAGTATGGTGATCTCTCCCTTGCCCGGCTCCAGATTTCCCCCATTGTTCGACCGTAGATGCCCCCATTTTTCGCATCCCTTGCGATGGGGCGGGTCGAACTCAACTTTACATCTTTCTTTTGTCCCCCGGAATGGACTGAGTGGGCCATCCCCAGCCGTCGGTAACGCATTGAAACGGCAGGGCAATAAAAAGTTTGAGTCATTTTTTGCTGGATTCTCGCTATCTCAGTGAACCGCCCAAGACGAAAGTCGACTGCGACGGTCAATTACAAGAATCAGTTTTCCAGGAGACCCTTCATGAACCGCATTCGCCAGCAGATTAGAACCCTCAGTCCAGCCGCCTTCGCGGCAGCAATGCTTGCACTCTTATTTGCCGGACTTTCGACCAAGGCACAAGCTCAAATTCCCAATCCGAGCGAACTTTACTATTTCCAGGGCGGCAGCTCGGATGTTTGCTACCCCATCGGTCCAATCGCACAAGGCCGAGACGGCAACATTTACGGCACGAGCGAGAACCTCACTTACGGTGGCGGGAATGGATGCGGCGGCGCCAACAACGTGGGCGGCGTCTTCAAGATTACGCCCGGCGGGGGCGAGAGCCTTTTCGCCAGTGTCCCGGCAGGCTTTACGCATTGTGGCGGCGGTTTGATCCTCGCCTCCGACGGAAACTTCTATGGCACTTGCCTTACGGGCAATCCCGCGACTGGCTTAGGCAGCATTTTCAAGGTCACGCCCGACGGTGTGTGGAGCGATTTCTATGACTTCACAAATGCGCACGGCGATGCGTATCCAAACTTTCCCCCAATTCAGGGAGTGGATGGCAATCTGTATGGCCTGACGGGTTCGGGCTCATTCGGCAGCGCGGGAACCATCTACAAAATTACCCTCTCCGGCGCGTATTCAAATCTCCACACTTTCTCGGGAGGCGACGACTACCCCTACGATGGCAACCTGATGCAGGCCAGCAACGGAAACCTCTATGGCACGATCGAGAGCTGTACGGAAGGTGGCGGCTTTGGGTGCGTATTTGAGATGAGCACGAAAGGCGTCTACAAAGACTTGTATGTCTTTACCGGCACCCCTACGCGCTCTCCAAATTCCACCTTGATCCAGGGCTCGACCGGTCTGCTCTACGGAATTACCGGCAGCGGAGGAACGTACGGAAACGGTGTGATTTACAGTTTGACGACTGGCGGTAAGCTTAAGGTCGTGTACAACATCAACGCCTCCGTCGACGGTGACCTCGATACCATTCTGCAGGCAACCGACGGCAATTTTTATGGCGTCGCCTGCTGCGGTTTACAGGAAAACGCAGGCGCACTCTATGAATTGACCGCCAAGAAGAGCGTTATGTCCGTGTTCTCTTTGCCCGGCGACGGCGCAGACGGAACACAGCCAAACCCTCTTCTCCAACACACAAACGGGACTCTCTACGGCACAACACGGTCATCCGATCCTGGAGACTACGGCACGTTCTTCAGCCTCGCAATCAATGCGAAGCCGTTTATCGCCTTGCAATTCCAATCAGGTACGGAAGGGACCTCTCTCGGCATCTTCGGGCAGGGCTTTCAAACCGGGCCGGCAACCGAGGTCTCGTTTAACGGAAAAACGGCGACCTTCGAGATTGTTTCCGACACTTACATGACGGCAACAATTCCCGCCGATGCGACCAAAGGCTACGTGACCGTCACCGAGGGTAACGAAACCTTGCAGAGCAATATAAAGTTCACACCAAAAAAATAGTCGACTCGATTCCTTCGTTTCAAACTCCATCGCGAGCGAGTCGTGGCTCGCGGTACCGGGGCGCGGGGAGATTCCGCGCTCCGGCTCTTTCTACGAATACATCGGTACTGGGCTTTGAGAAGTTCTGGTCGGTGCCTCCTGGTACTCAGTCGATGTCCGGCTGCCATCAGCGTAGTTCGCAGCAGCTACACCCTGGGCGATTGAGTCGACGAAAATGTTTTTCGTGTTCCGACAACTAAAAGGAAAATGACGATGACCATCAACCCAAAACGCATCTTGACCGTATGCATGACGATTTTCTGCATGGGCACCTGCGCCTGCAATGCGAGCGTCGCTAAGCCAGACTCCAACGCAGCGGCACCACGAACGGCAAGCGTCGCCACCGTAGATGCAAAATCGGCGCCGGCCGATAATGCCTCGCTCGCCAAAGGCAAGCGAGGTTCGTCTGCAGCCACCGACTCGCAACGCGAAACTGCAGGCAAGCTTAAGTTCCATCCCTACGAAGTCATCGACACGCGCCAGGACGGTATGGTGATCAGCCGCATCGCGGTCCCGCAGAATTGGAAAGCCACGGGTGGCGCGGTTTGGAATTACAACGACTTCTATCTGCCGGTCCACACCTACGCCCGTGTGGAAGCGCCCGACGGCAGCTCTTGGATCGAATTCTTTCCAGCAGAATTTTTCCTCTGGCTCGATCCCGCCCACGACCGCTCCCCGCTTGGCTCAGGAGGGATTGGCGGCATCCATCATCCCAACATCACGCTGCCGCAAGCGCTCGCGCAATACGTCATCGCCAAGAATCGCAGCCATGCTAGAAATCTTAAAATTCTCGGCTACCGTCCCGTGAACGACCTGCCCCGTGTGTTTCCCAAAGTCTTTGCCCAGGGCGCACCTCAAGGCGAAGGCCTGTGCATGCGCGTGCATTACGATCTAGACGGCGCGCCCGTGGACGAAGAATTTTATGGATTCATGACTCGCGAGACGATTCCTTCCGGCAGAATAATGGAATATCACCGCGTGCTCATGATGGTCCATAGCATGGGCGCAAAATCGGGCCAGCTGGAATCTTCCCGGAAATTGCTTGGCTTCATCGCCACCTCGATCGAACCCAATCCCGCTTGGCAGGCCCGCTTTGCACAGATCAAGAAGATGCAAGGGGACTACTACAAGCAAATCATGGCGAAAAATTACGGTGAAATCCGCGCCGCCGGAGAACGCAGCCGCAATCTGACCGAGCAAAGCAACCAATTCATGGCTCGAATCGACCAGAATCTGGCGCAGAGCCGAGCCCAGCAAAATGCCCGGTCGTCATCGTTCAGTGGGAGTTCGAATGACGACTTTTACAAGCGAGCCGACGACTTCGATCAGAACATCCGCGGCACCGAACACATGCAGGACCAGTATGGTCAGGTCTCCGACCAATACAACGACTATAACTATCACTGGACCGACGGCTTCGGTAGATACGTGCATACCGACGACCCAAATCTGGACCCGAATCAATACCTCAACGGCAATTATCAACAGATGACGCCCACTCGCTAGAGAGCGCGGAAGACGGCAGAAGTCTAGGCGGTCAATGCGACACGCAAATAGCCCCCGATCGCCAAGGTGGTTATCGCAGGCATCAGGATTTTGCGGGAAGCGCGGTGCTTGGGAGAGCGGGCACACTCTGCCGCACCTCGTAAACGTCGTCGACGCGTTGCGTTAGAACCGCGGCTAAGATAAAGAAGATGCCGCCAGCGACGACGGCAGCGATGCGATTGTTGTTTAAAAGGTGCCCCATTACCCATCCGAATCCGAGTGAAGCGGTAATCTCGGGAATCACGATGAAGAAGTTGAAGATGCCCATATAGACGCCAGTCTTTTCCTGAGGCAAGGATCCCGCCAGGATGCAGTAGGGCATCGAGAGCGTGCTGGCCCACGCGATGCCAACTCCGACCATGGAAAACAAGAGCAGATACTTGTCGTGAATGACTGCGACCGAAAGCAGTCCGAGTCCGCCGCAGACGAGGCAGAGACTATGGGTGAGTTTGCGGCCGAATTGTTTGGCGAGCGCTGGGAGGATGAAAGAGAATCCGAAACAAACGAGCGAGTACATCCCGAAGCAGATGCCAGCCCACTCGACTCCCGCAGAATAAAGCGGCGAACTGGTGTCGCCGGCGCCGAAGACGTTCCGGGCCACGGCAACCGGGAAATAAAGCCACATACAGAACAGCCCAAGCCAGGTGCAGATCTGGACCCACGCCAGTTGGCGCATCGTGCGTGGCATTTCGCGGACGGAGGCGAGAATTTCTTTTGCCCCGGCCGCCATGCCAGAGGCTTCGCTCTTCCTCTTCTGAAACTCGGCCAGGTTGTCGGGTGGATATTCCTTGGTGGTGAAGATGGTCCAAAGCACGGCCCCCATGAACGCGCCGGCGCCGATGTTAAACGAAAGGCGCACGGTGAAAGGGATGGTGCCGGGGACAGTCGATTGCGCCATGTGGAAAACATTCGTCAACAAGTAGGGCAACGCCGAGGCGATAACGGCGCCGAGGCCGATAAAGAGGCTCTGCATGGCGAAGCCGCGGGTGCGCTGCGATTCCGGGAGCAGATCGGCAACGAAGGCGCGGAACGGTTCCATGCTGATGTTGATGCTGGCATCGAGAATCCAAAGCAGTCCCGCGGCCATCCAGAGGGCTGAACTGCGCGGCATCAGGATGAGCGCGATCGAACTGAGAATTGCCCCGCCAAGAAAGTACGGCCGGCGGCGGCCGAGCGGTCCCCATGTGCGGTCGCTGGCGTGACCGATGATGGGCTGGACGAGCAGTCCAGTGAGCGGCGCGGCGAGCCAGAGAATCGGAATTTGATCGGCGTGGGCGCCGAGGTATTCGTAAATGGCGCTCATGTTGGCCATCTGCAGTCCCCAGCCGAACTGGATGCCGAGGAAGCCGAAGCTCATGTTCCAGATTTGCCAGAAGGTTCGGGGTGGCTTTTCCATCGGAACTCCTGTTTCGTAACCCAGCGAGTGGAACACATTCCCACTCGTCAAGGCCTGAACTTTCCGCGCCCTGTGAAAAGGCGAGTTTGCCTGCCACGAGACACTGTAACAGGTGGCACGTACGTAGTTTTCCGCACAGCATACTGGCCATCACGAAGCGCGTGCAAGAAAGATTTCGTTGACACCGCTCTTTATCGTTTTATAATCATTCTCATCCAATAATTATGCGCCTCACCCACGTGAAGTTCCGGGAACTGGCTGACAAGCACGGTTTGGCAGTTACGCACCAGCGTCAGGTAGTCTATGAGGCTGTCATTGCCTCCCGCGGTCACTATTCCCCGGAAGATATTTACGCTGCGGTCCGGCGCCGCATTCCATCCATTTCTCTCGCCACGGTCTACAACAATCTCCGGCTTTTTATCGAGTGTGGGTTGCTGCGAGAGGTCTCTCCTCATACCTCCACGTTGCGCGTGGATGGCAATCTCGAACCGCATCATCACCTGGTGTGCTCCCGCTGCAAGTCGGTGCAAGACATCGAAGGGGAGTTCATCGATTTCAACCGGCTATCTCGGCAACTACCGGACGGATTTGATCTTTCGCAGCCTCTGATTGAGGTCTTTGGCCTCTGTCGCCGCTGCAGCACAAAAACGTAATTTCTTACGCAGCACCCAATCAAAGATTGGAAGGACGGAAAACATCATGGAAAATACACTCGCGACTTCCTCGGGAAGTGTTTCTCCCGAAACTAAGGACAAAAGCACGACTGCCGAATCGAAGTGTCCCGTAGCGCACGGCGTTCGCAAATCCCATGCGAATGTGGATTGGTGGCCGAATCAGGTGAACCTGAAGGTTCTGCACCAGCATTCCCCCAAGTCCGATCCCATGGGGAAAGAGTTCAATTACGCAGAAGAATTCAAGAAGCTCGACTTGAATGCTGTAGTCAAAGACTTGCATGCCTTAATGACGGACTCGCAGGAGTGGTGGCCCGCTGACTTTGGCCACTATGGTCCGCTCTTTATTCGTATGGCCTGGCACAGCGCGGGTACCTACCGCATCGGCGACGGCCGCGGTGGCGCCGGCGCCGGTCAACAGCGTTTCGCGCCGCTGAATAGCTGGCCCGACAATGTGAACCTAGACAAAGCACGCCGCTTGCTGTGGCCGATCAAACAGAAGTATGGGAAGAAAATCTCCTGGGCTGACCTCATGATTCTCGCCGGCAACGTCGGCCTCGAATCGATGGGCTTCAAGACATTCGGTTTTGCCGGCGGACGCGCGGACGTCTGGGAACCGGAAGAGGAAATTTATTGGGGGCCTGAGGGCACGTGGCTGGCGGACGAACGTTATAGCGGCGATCGTGATCTTCAGAATCCGCTCGGCGCCGTGCAAATGGGCCTGATTTACGTGAATCCGGAAGGACCGAACGGCAGGCCGGATCCCATCGCTGCGGCGCGGGATATACGCGAGACTTTCGCTCGCATGGCGATGAATGACGAAGAAACCGTCGCGCTCATCGCCGGCGGTCACACCTTCGGCAAAACTCACGGCGCTGCCGTTCCGGCCCAATATGTAGGCAACGAGCCAGAAGGTGCCGACATCGAGGATCAAGGTTTCGGATGGAAGAATAAATTTGGCAAGGGTTTTGGTGCTGACACCATCGGCAGCGGTCTGGAAGTCACATGGACCACGACGCCGACAAAGTGGAGCAACAACTTCTTCACCAACCTCTTCACCTACGATTGGGAATTGACGAAGAGTCCGGCGGGTGCGCATCAATGGACGCCGAAAAATGGAGCGGGCAATGGTACGGTGCCAGATGCCCATGATCCTGCAAAGCATCACGCGCCATCAATGTTGACGACGGACCTCGCCTTGCGCTTCGATCCTGTTTACGAGAAGATTTCGCGGCGCTTCTACGAGCATCCGGATCAGTTCGCGGACGCGTTCGCGCGGGCGTGGTTCAAACTGACGCACCGCGACATGGGGCCGATCCCGCGCTATCTCGGCCCACTCGTTCCGAAAGAGACGCTCATCTGGCAAGATCCGATTCCCGCCGTCGATCATGCGTTGATCGGGGAGCAGGACATTTCCGCTCTGAAGGCGAAGATCCTCAAGTCAGGACTGTCGATCTCTCAACTGGTCACGACTGCGTGGGCATCGGCGGCATCCTTCCGCGGCTCCGACAAGCGCGGCGGGGCGAACGGGGCGCGCATTCGCCTCGCCCCGCAAAAGGATTGGGAAGTGAACCAGCCGGCCGAACTGGCGAAGGTTTTGGCGACGCTGGAGGCGATCCAGAAGGAATTCAACAGTTCGCAGTCCAACGGAAATAAAGGGAAGAAAGTTTCGCTGGCAGATCTGATCGTTCTCGGCGGCAACGCAGCCGTCGAGGAAGCTGCGATGAAGGCCGGGCACGACGTTAAAATTCCGTTTTCGCCGGGACGCACAGACGCTTCGCAGGAGCAGACGGACGTGCACTCCTTCGCCGTAATGGAGCCGGTCGCCGACGGGTTCCGCAACTATCTCCGCAGCGGACAGATTCTGTCGGCGGAAGAGTTGTTGGTGGATCGGGCGCAGTTGCTAACCCTGACCGCGCCTGAGATGACGGTTCTGGTCGGAGGCCTGCGTGCCCTGAATGCGAACTTCGGGCACACCAAACACGGCGTGTTGACCAACCGGCCCGAGACGCTGACGAACGATTTCTTCGTCAACCTGCTCGACATGAATACGAAGTGGCAGCCCTCGAACACGGTAGAAGGCATTTCCGAAGGTGTGTATGAAGGGCGCGATCGGAAGACGAACAACACCAGGTGGACCGCAACGCGCGTGGATCTGATCTTCGGTTCGCACTCCCAACTTCGAGCGCTCGCAGAAGTCTACGCGAGTAACGACTCGAAGGAGGCGTTTGTGAAAGCCTTCGCGGCTGCGTGGAACAAGGTCATGAACCTCGATCGCTATGATCTTGCCTGAGCGCGGCTAAACCCGGTGAATCTCGATGTCAAAAGGCGGGCGCCAGTCGCCCGCCTTTTTGCCCTCAGGCTGTTCAATTGTTCTGCGTCTGAGAGGCGTCGCGAACAGGAATCCCTTACGCCACAGTCCGTTGTGAGATACTGGGTTGCCCGAGTGTCAAAGTGTGTCGGCGAATACGCCTCCGCGCCTTGCGGGAACGTTGCGGTGATGTTCTGACGCACTGGGTGTAGACTGTACGCTAGGGTACATTCAAACGAATCTCTTCTTCTCACGCCCACCACGGACTACTTCCGCGCTCGCGTGGTGGATTTCTCCTTTACGTTCGAGCACACGCAAAGCCTAGCTTTGCAGAATCGCTAAATCCCCTATGAAAATTCTGCTCTATAACCCCGACAACGGTGTCACTCGTAACTTCATGCCCCATCTATGGATGTTTCTGCTACAGGCGCTCACGCCTGCGGGGCACGAAGTCTTGCTGGTTGATGGGAATGCGCAACCGATGGATGAAGCGGGGATTGCGCAATATGTCCTCGAGAACAAGATTGGATTGGTCGGAATCGGCGCGATGACGCGCATGGTCGCGAAGGCGTATCGCATGGCAGATGCGGTTCGAGCGACGGGCGTTCCCGTGGTGATGGGAGGTCCGCACGTAACCGAGATGGCGGACGAGGCGCTGGGACGCGATGGCGGACCGCGACATGCGGACGCAGTTGCACTGGGAGAAGCGGATGCGACCTGGCCGCGAATCGTCGAAGATGCAGCGCGCGGCGAACTCAAGGAAGTCTATGCTCCGGTCGACGCTTTTGGGCAGGAGAGCAAACCGTCGCTGAAGGACTATCCAGTGATTCCCTGGGAGACGATTGATCTGAAGCAATTCAATCTGATTCCGAAGGCGATCGCTGGAACGCTGGGGAAGATTGGCGAAGGCTGGGGATCGTTTCGCATTGTTCCGGTGGAGTCGGGACGCGGCTGTCCGTATGGCTGCGAATTCTGCACTGTCACGGGATTCTTCGGCGACTCGATTCGCTTTCGGACGAATGAGAGCGTAGTAAACGAGTTGCTGATGCTGAAGGCGCGGGCGCGAGAAGAGAAGGGACAGATCGCGGTCTTCTTTATTGACGACAACTTCGCGATCAATATCAAGCGGACGAAGTCGTTGTTGCGCGACATCATTGCGGCAGGAGCGCAGTGCCATTGGGTGGCGCAAATTTCGGCGAATCTGTTGCGTGATGAAGAGTTGGTGGATCTGATTTCGGCATCGGGTGGTAAGTGGGTCTTCATCGGGATGGAGTCGATTGATCCGGCGAATTTGAAGGACGTGAATAAGGGATTCAACAAGCCAGGCGAATATGCGGCAGTGCTGCAGCGGTTGGCGGCGCGTAATGTTTACGCGATTACTTCGTTCATTTTCGGCATGGACAACGATACGGTCGGAGCGGCGGAGCGGACGTTGGAGCAGGTTCGGACTTGGCCGCCAGGTTTGCCGATTTTTGGGTTGCTGACGCCGTTGCCGGCCACTCCTTTATATAAGAGGCTGGAGAAGGCCGGACGGCTGACGCGTCCCAAGCACTGGCAGGAGTTCATTCCTTTCGCGATGGCGCATACTCCGTTGAAGATGACCATCGATGAGGCGCATGCTGAGGTGCTGCATGGCTGGGAAGAAGCGTACAGCGCCAAGGCAGTCGCTGCGGCGGTCGAGTCGTTGAGCGATCAGCCGCTGGGATATCGGGTTAACATTTTTCTGGCGCGGATTTGTTTCCGCGGAATTTATTTTCCGATGATGGGGAAGATGGCGTGGTTCAAGGTGATTGCGCAGAATCGGAAGACCATCTTCAAACTGGTGCGGCAGGGATTCAAGGCGGGAGCGTGGAAGGGCGCGCCAGCGCGCGTGATTCCGGGAGTGACCGTACCGCAAGTGGAAGCGAGCGCGAGCAACGTGCCGGTCGCAGGGGACTGACGCGTCGAGACTACCAGGTTCGCGTCCAGGGGAACGGGCGCGAACCCTTCGACTGGCTCATGACTGGCTCAGGGGCACACTCAGCAACTCGCACCGTCGGGGTCTTGTAGTCGCGTTTCGACCCGTGAAAGATGCTGCTGATTGAGGCCGTCTGTACCGTAGGCCGTGTTCTTGCTAGAATCTTTAGTTCTGTCGCATCCCGTGCGCATGAGGAGCAAGAGATTCTATGGCCTACGTAATTGCCGAGCCCTGTATTGGTACTAAAGACACCGCGTGTGTCGACGCATGTCCGGTGGACTGCATTCATCCGAAGAAAGACTCGGACAAGTACGCGACGGAAGAGATGCTCTATATCGATCCGGTGGAATGCATCGATTGTGGAGCGTGTGTTCCGGTGTGCCCGGTGTCGGCCATCTTTGCGCTGGATGATCTTCCGGAAAAGTGGAAGGAATACACCGATCGCAACGCGAAGTATTTCGGACGGTAGGGCAGCGGTCAGCTCACCTGCCGTCAGCTATCGGCCGTTAGCCATCAGGAACCCCGGGTGTCTCGCAGGCCGGGGTGATTTTTCGATGCTCCACCATCTAGTACCCCCGCCCCCTCCCCCATCGATCTTTTAGAATCAGTGGTTTAACGAAGGAATACCTCCTGGATCTTTGGTCTTAAAAGATTTATCTGCAAAATATTCTGGAATAAAGACTTGGAAGCACATTTCCGCCGTCATTTGTACGGTTCTCTTTCAAGGCGGACGGGGAACCGGACAAATAAACAAAAATAAAAGGTGGCATGGAGTTCAACGCAAAAAGGGTGAGGAAGTGAATCCCCACCCTTTTCTAAGAATTTAGCTCCTATTCTTATTATATCAATCTGGGGTGGGGTGGACCGACAGAATGGCGGGATTTATTTCGCTTGGCGATTCAGTGAGTTATCGGGAAAAACCCGGAAAGAGGGGCTTGACAACTTTTCAAGGATACCCGAACCCTGACGAGCGACAATTTCTTCCATTACAATCATTTATTCAACTTGTAGACCTTGCATGGCGCTGAAGGAGTCGGAAGCGATCGTTCTGCGCACGTATCCCTTGCGGGAATCGGATCTGCTGGTCACGCTGTTCACGCGACTGGAAGGGAAAGTCAAAGGCGTGGCGCGGGCGGCGTTGAAGTCGCGGCGGCGGTTCGGCGGGGCGCTGGAGCCGATGACGTATGTGCGGGCGTTTTACGACGACCGCGAACGGAAAGATTTGGCGAGGCTGGATTCGTGCGAAGTGATCGAGTCTCCGATGGCCACGGAGGTAAGTTTTGCACGGGCCGCGGGCCTGGCGCATCTGGCCGAGTTGCTGGATGAGTTGATGCCGGACCGCGAGGCGAGCGATGCGGTGTTCCGGTTGACGCTGGCGGTTTTGCAGGAGATGCGGGGTCAAGCTTTGTGGATGCCGCTGACGTATTTTGAGTTGTGGATGACGCGGCTGATGGGATTTCTGCCGGAGTTTTCAGAGTGCCTGGTATGCGGACGGGCGCTTGATGGTGAGCGGGCTTTTTATCATGCGCTGGCCGATGGGCTGGTGTGCATTGAGGATAAGAGGATCGCATCGTCGGAACTGTCCGCTGAGTCGAGGAAGATTGCGGCGCAGATGCTGCGATCGCGGGTTTCGGAGTTTGCGGCGATTGACTGGCCGAAGGCAGTGTGCGCGGATTTGCGGAAGTTCTTAATTCAGATTTTGGAGCGGCATGTGGAGCGGAAGTTGGTGACGGCGCGGATGTTGGAGAAGGGCGGCTTTTAGCGATTCGCGATTCGTCGTTCGCGGTTCGCTTTTTGCAACTACTTTGTCACAAGATTCTGTTGAGCGACTGGTCGACCTGAGCATGAACAATGATCAGCGTGGTCGGGGTCCTTCGACTGAGCAAGAGCTTCACTTTGTGAAGTTCTTGCTTCGCTCAGGATGACAAGTTTATTTTGAGCCTCATGGTTGGTAAAACACGGGAAGACTGATTGATGCGATGAATTTATCTAACTCTAATTCGAAATCTAATTCGCTGACTTTTCAGGAGCTTATTCTTCGGCTGCAAGGGTTTTATGCGGCTCGGGGAGCGGTGTTGCAGCAGCCTTATGACGTTGAGGTGGGGGCGGGGACGATGGCTCCGGAGACGTTTCTTCGGGTGCTGGGACCGAATCCTTACAAGGTGGCGTATGTGCAGCCATCGCGGCGTCCGGCGGACGGGCGGTATGGGGAGAATCCCAATCGGTTGTTTAAGCATTTGCAGTTGCAGGTGATTTTGAAGCCTCCGCCAGAAAATGTGCAGGAGCTTTATTTGGAATCGCTGGGTGCGATCGGGATTGATCTGCGGCAGCACGATATCAAATTTGAAGAAGATAACTGGGAGTCTCCGACGCTGGGCGCATGGGGGATCGGTTGGCAGGTGATGCTGGATGGGTTGGAGGTTACGCAGTTTACGTACTTCCAGCAGTGCGGCGGCGTGGATCTGGATCCAATTTCGGCGGAGCTGACGTACGGGCTGGAGCGGCTATGTGCGTTCTTGCAGGATGTGGATTCGATTTACGACATTGTGTGGGCGCGCGATCCGGAGACGGGCAGGGAAGTGAAGTATGGCGAGGTGCGACTGGCGGATGAGCAGCAATTCTCGGTTTACAACTTTGAAGCGGCCGATGTGGCGAGCGCGTGGAAGCATTTTGAATTGTGCGAGGCGGAGTGCAAGAAGCTGATTGAGCAGTATGGGGTGTTGAGCCGGGATAAGAGTGAAGGGAACGGCGTGGCGCGGGAGAAGGCGCGGTTTCCGCTGCTGGGGGCTTACGATCTGTGCCTGAAGTGCTCGCATTATTTCAACATTCTGGATGCGCGGGGCGCGATCTCGGTGACGGAGCGGGTGGGAGTGATTGCACGGGTGCGCGCGCTGGCGGTGGGAATCGCGAAGGCTTGGATGGATCAGCAGTTTCCCTCGGAGACAAAGGGCGAGGCGGTTCCGAAGGCTGGGAAGAAGGACAAGGATCAGAAGCTCGCGCCTGTGTAAGGGATTTACCACCGAGAGCACGAAGGAAGGGCAAAATCTTTTACCGCATTACACAGGGTTTCGTGAGGGAAAGCGTTCACGACTTTTTGTGACGCGGCTCACATTTACTTTCCTGTCATTTTGAGACCATGGACTGAGTTCAACGATGCCTGATTTTTTACTGGAAATTGGTTGCGAGGAAATACCGGCGCGGATGATTGATGCCGCTTCGGCAGAGCTGCGCGAACGAATACAGGCGTTGTTGCAGCGTGAGCGATTGGATCCGGCGGGAGAGATTTCGTTTTTGGATTCGCCGCGGCGGCTGGCGGTGATGGCGGCGGGCATTCCCGCATCGCAGCCGGACATTACGGAACAAGTGAACGGGCCATCGGCGCAGATTGCGTATAAGGATGGGCAGCCGACTCCGGCGGCGCATGCGTTTGCGAAGAAGGTCGGCGTCGATGTTTCGAAGTTGGAGAAGGTCGCGACTCCGAAGGGCGAATATCTGGCGACGACGGTGACGCGCAAGGGGCGGACGGCGGCGGAGATTCTGGCGGAGGCGCTGCCGAAGGAGATCTCGACGCTGTACTGGCCAAAGAACATGTACTGGCGGAAGCGGGGCGAGGTGTTTGTGCGTCCGGTGCGCTGGCTGGTGGCGATGCTGGACGAGCAGGTGGTTCCGCTGGAATTGTTTGGACTGACGGCAGGGAAGACGTCGCGGGGACATCGCATCATTTTTGGGGATGCGGGCAGCGGGGCGGTCACGATTGCGAAGCCGAGCGCGTATGTGGAGGCGCTGCGCGCGGCGAAAGTTTTGGGAAGCCGGGAGCGGGAGCAGGCCATCCGGAAGGCGCTGGATGCGGCGACGCGGACGATTGCAGGAGCGCGTTGGCGGGAAGATAAGTCTTTGCTCGAGACGGTCGTAAATTTGACTGAGTTTCCGTCCGCGATACTGGGAAGTTTTGATCCGGAGTTTCTGGATTTGCCGGAAGAGGTGCTGGTTACGGTGATGCGTGACCATCAGAAATATTTTGCGATCGAGGATGCGGGGGGAAAGTTGCTGCCGCATTTTCTGGCGGTGCTGAATACGGCGGGCGATGCGGAGGGGCTGGGCATCGTTCGGCACGGGAACGAGCGGGTGTTGCGAGCGCGATTTAACGATGCGCGGTTCTTTTGGAAGACGGATCAGAAGCAGAGTTTGCGCGAGCGGGTGAACTTGCTGCGGAGCGTGACTTTCCAGAAAGATCTGGGGAGTTATTACGAAAAGACGCTACGGGTGCAACGCATCGCAAGTTGGATGGCGGAGACGGTGAAGCAGAGCGGGATGGCGGTGCGTCCGGGAGTGGTGCATAAGGCGGCGCTGCTGGCGAAGACGGACCTGACGACGGAACTGGTTAAGGAATTTACGGAATTGCAGGGAATTGTTGGCGGGCTGTATGCGCGGGTGCAGGATCTGGACGAAGATTTGAAACCGGATGTCCAGCTGGCGGTGTCGCGCGCGATTTACGAGCACTACAGGCCGGAGTCGATGGAAGATCCGGTGCCGGAGACGCTGGAAGGCGCGGTGTTGTCGATTGCGGACAAGGCGGATTCGATTGCAGGAATGTTTGCGCTGGGGCTGGTGCCGAGCGGATCGAAGGATCCGTTTGCGTTGCGGCGCCAGGCGAATGGGATTGTGAAGACGATCGCGGAGAAGAAGCTGCCGCTGCGGATTTCGGCGATTATGGCAGATGCGCGGGTGCGGTACAAGGGCTCGGAGGCGGAGAAGAAATTTTCGAACGCGGGGTATGCGGAGGCGGTGCGCGGGTTCTTCCGGGAGAGGCTCGAGTTTTACTTGAAGGATGCGCGAGGCTACGCGTACGACGTGGTGAGCGCGGTGCTGGCGGTGGATTCGGACGATGTGGTGGATGCGGCGGCGCGGGCGGAGGCGGTAAGCAAGGTGCGCGGGTCGGCGGATTTCGAATCCATTTCGAGCGCATTTAAGCGGATGAAGAACATTTTGCGGCAGGCGGCTGAGAAGACTAGAGTAATTGCAATACGGCTGGACACGGCCGGCCTGCAGGAAGAGTCGGAGAAAGAACTGGCGGCTCTGATTCCGCAGACGGTGGCGGCCGTGGAGACGCGGCGCGCGGCGCTGGATTACGAAGGAGCGCTGCTGGAGATTGCGAAGCTGCGTCCGGCAATTGACAAGTTTTTCGACAAGGTAATGGTGATGGTGGAGGACAAGACTTTGCGGGCGAACCGGCTGGCGCTGCTGCAGACGGTGGTGAAAGAGTTCTCTACGATTGCGGACTTTTCGGAGATTGTGACGGAAGGCAAAGAAGTTTCGAAATAACTTTTGAATAACTGAATAAGAAGAGGACCTAATCTATATGGCAACGACGACTCTCCCCGATACTGAAATCATGGAAAAGAAAACGACGGAAACGAAACCGGCATCCTCAAAAGCTACAGGGACGAAGTATGTTTACTCGTTCGGCGGCGGCAGTGCGGACGGCAACGGCAAGATGAAAGACGTTCTTGGCGGCAAGGGCGCGGGGCTGGCGGAGATGACGAACGCCGGGCTGCCGGTACCTCCGGGCTTCACGATTCAGACGGAGGCTTGCCGCGAATACATGCGGAACAACGCCGTGTCGAAGGAAGTGGACCGGCAGATGGAAGAGGCGCTCGGCAAGTTGGAGACGCTGCAAGGGCAAAAGTTGGGGAAGGGCGAGAATCCGCTGCTGGTGAGCGTGCGCTCGGGCGCGAAGTTTTCGATGCCGGGGATGATGGATACGATCCTCAACCTGGGACTGAACGACCAGAGTGTGGTGGCGCTGGCGCAGCGGACGAACAATCCGCGATTTGCGTATGACTCGTACCGGCGGCTCATTCAAATGTTTGGGAACGTGGTGCTCGACGTTGAGAAGGCGGTGTTCGACGAGATTTTCGACGCCAAGAAAAAACAGAAGAAGACGAAGTTCGATACGGGGCTGGATGCGAAGGCGTTGCAGGAAGTGATCGCGGAATACAAGAAGGCGGTGAAGAAGCACGCCAAGCGCGACTTTCCGCAGGACGCGAATGAACAGCTGGTGATGGCGCGGGATGCGGTGTTTCGCTCGTGGCAGAACGATCGCGCCAAGCATTATCGCCGCATTAACAATATTGACGACATGCTGGGGACGGCGGTCAATGTGCAGGCGATGGTATTTGGGAATCTGGGCGAGACGAGCGGCACGGGCGTGGGATTCACGCGGAATCCGGCGAACGGGACGAAGGAATTTTATGGGGAGTTCCTGCTGAACGCGCAGGGTGAGGATGTGGTGTCGGGCGTGCGGACTCCGGTTCCGATACTTGAGCTCGAGAAGATCATGCCCGAGGTGTACAACCAGCTTCGCGAAATTACGACGCGGCTGGAGAAGCACTACAAAGACATGCAGGACTTTGAATTCACGATTCAAGATCACAAGCTCTACATGCTGCAGACACGGAATGGCAAACGGACAGGACTCGCGGCGGTGCGAGTCGCGCTGCAGATGGTAGAAGAAGGTTTGATCAAGAAGGAAGAGGCGATTTTTCGGGTTGATCCGAACCAGTTGTATGACTTTCTGGTTCCGCGGCTGGACGAGAAGGGAAGCAAGGTGGAAGTGCTGGCGAAAGGGTTGCCGGCTTCTCCGGGAGCAGCGGTCGGACAGATTGTTTTCACGGCCGATGAGGCAGTGGAAAAGGCGGGGATGGGGAAAGATGTTCCGGTGATTCTGGTGCGGGCGGAAACGACTCCTGAAGACATTCACGGGATGGAAGTCGCGAAGGGAATTTTGACTTCGCGCGGCGGCATGACGAGCCATGCGGCGGTGGTTACACGAGGCATGGGCAAATGCTGCGTGGCCGGCGCTGGCGATATTGACGTCGACGAAAAGGCGCGAGAGATGCGCGTGAAAGGGCAGGTATTTCGGGCGGGCGATTGGATTTCGCTCGACGGCACGACGGGACGCGTGATCAAGGGCAAGTTGAATACGCTCGATCCGTCGCCGGATGATCCGGAGCTGCAGAAGTTTATGAATTGGGCTGATCCGTATCGCACGATGAAGGTGCGTGCGAATGCGGATATTCCGAGGGATGCGAAGCAGGCACGGGCGTTTGGCGCGGAAGGGATTGGATTGTGCCGGACGGAGCACATGTTCTTTGGCGCGGAGAAGATTCCGCACATGCGGGCGATGATTCTTGCGGACAACGAAAAGGACCGGCGGGTGGCGCTGAAGAAATTGTTGCCGATGCAGCGCAAGGATTTTGATGGCGTGTTCCGCGCGATGGACGGATTTCCGGTGACGATTCGAACGCTGGATCCACCGCTGCACGAGTTTCTGCCGCGCCGCGAGGATTTGATGGTGGATCTCGCCACGTTGCAGTACGCGGATGCGAAGGAGAAAAAATCGTTGGTTGCGAAGTACCGCGACTACGGGGCGAAGGGTGTTGGCGATCTGAAGAAGCTGATGTCGACTTTGCTGAGCCGGGTGGAGCAACTGCATGAAGTGAATCCGATGCTGGGACATCGCGGGTGCCGGCTGGGGATTACGTATCCGGAAATTACCGAGATGCAGGCGCGCGCGATTTTCGAGGCGGCGGTCACAGTCGCGAAGGCGGGGATCAAAGTGTTTCCCGAGGTGATGATCCCGCTGGTAGCTACGGTGAACGAAATGGCGAACCAGGCGGCGATTGTGAACCGCGTGGCGAAAGAAGTTTTCGCTGAGAAGGGTCAGAAAGTTGAGTACCTGGTGGGCACGATGATCGAGTTGCCGCGTGCGGCTTTGATCGCCGATGAGATCGCGAAGGAGGCTGAATTCTTTTCGTTCGGCACCAACGATCTGACGCAGACGACCTGGGGCTTCTCGCGCGATGATGTCAACAAGATTCTGCCGACGTATCTGGCGGACGGAATCATCAAGCAGGATCCGTTTGCGGTGTTGGACCGCGAAGGGGTCGGGCAGTTGGTGAAGATGGCGACGGAGCGGGGACGGAAGACGCGTCCGACGCTGAAGGTTGGCATCTGCGGCGAGCATGGCGGCGAGCCATCGTCGGTGGAGTTCTGCTACCAGACGGGGCTAAATTACGTTTCGTGTTCGCCATTCCGCGTGCTGACGGCGCGGCTGGCGGCCGCGCAGGCGGCGGCAGGAGAGAAGCTGAACATTGATTCGGGACGAACGAAGTAGATCGCGTTCGTTCGAAGAGAAAGGGCATCGAGCCGCGGTATGCGGAACTCGATGCCTTTTTTTTGCGTTTTCACAGCGACCGCGTGTCGCGAGGAAATGTTCGATCCTTCAAGAGGCAACAGTCAATTCCGCTGCAGCCGCGTATCGACAACCTTACGGAATCATCCCTTCTCGCTCTTGCTCTGGCTATTGCACTCGTTGGAGGCGGGCGATCAGTTTTTGGGCAAGATTTTCTTCGGACTCGGACCAGAGCAGGCGGCCGGTAGCCCCCGCATTTTTTTCGACTTGTGCGGTGAATTCGACGAGCTTTTGTACGTTGCTGCGGATGTTGTGCTCGGCTTCGGCGGTGAAATCGACTTCTTCGTGCAAGAAGGAGGTGTCGAGTCCGAAATCGATTTGAATGTGGCCGGTCTCTTCGGCGGCGTGCTCCTCGAATTCAAGGCCGTGGGCGGTGAGGCGAATGAGGGCGGGCTCGAGAATCCATTTTTCGCCGACTTCGGGCGGAGACCAGAGATCCCAATAGGATTCGAAAACGTAGGCGTAATCGTCGTGGAGAAATTCGACGACCTCGGCGACGGCCTCTTCGGGTGCGACGCCGGGACGGTAGCGTCGCTCGAGGATGGTGGGCTCGCTCCAGGAGACAGGCTGAATGGCGGAGTAGGTTACGCCGCTGCGCGCCGCCGAAAAAGGGATTTGGCGCAGGACGCTGACGGTGCGCGTGAGAATCTCGGGCTCATCGAAGCTGGGGAACCAGAGGCTCAGGTAAAGAGAGTCGGCCATGTCAGTATTCTAAATCGAAGCGGCGGGGAGAGGTGGCAAGAGAGGGATGGAATTGGGGAGGTTGCGCGACGGTTTAGGCGGAGGGTTTTGACGGGGGAAAATGGCCCTGATAGTATGAAAAGCGGCGACAATCCAACCATCTGCAAGAGAGTCCCCGTCGTCTAGCCTGGCCTAGGACATCGCCCTTTCACGGCGGTAACACGGGTTCAAATCCCGTCGGGGACGCCAACCTTATCAACCACTTGCAAATCCCCTCCAGAATTTTGTAGGTCCGTTACAGTCCGATAAGCCTCGGTGCTTGGTTTTTCTTCGTTTTTGTCGAGCAGCAAGCTCACAACTCGGCTCTGCGCGTCTCGCTTGGTTTGCGTGATTGCTTGCGCGTAGACGTTCAGAGTGACCGAGATGTTTGCGTGCCGCATTAGCTCTTGCACAACCTTCACGTCCTCGCCGTTCCCCTTGAGGAGCGTCGCGTACGTATGCCGGAACGTGTGCCAACCGAAATGGCCCACGATTCCGATTTCTTTCGCCGCTGGTTCCAAGTGCGCCTTGTAGAGCGAACCCGGCCAGTACGGCAGTTTTCCTCCGCTGTGCGGACTGGCGAATACCCAGTCCTCATCGGTTGGGTATGGACTCTGCAGTCGCCAGTTCCACAAAACCTTAGACAATCGCAAATCGAGCGGAACCGGCTTGCGAGAGGCTTCGGTCTTGCAGTCGCCCACGTGTTGCATGACGATCGAGCGGATGACATGGACTTCCATCTTCTGAAAATCGATATCCTTCCACTTGAGGCCTAGCAACTCCCCAACCCGAAGGCCCGTGAACACGGCGAGGAATACCATCGTGCGCGTAGGCTCCTTCAGGATGCGAAGCAGTGCCGCAATCTGCTCGATGGAAAGCACAATGGGCATCCTGGTCCGCTTGGCACTTTGACGCACCATGCGTATGGGATTCACATCAAGCCATTCCCACCTGACAGCGTGATTGAAAACCGCACTCATGATGTTTCGAGCTTTGGCTTTGCTTCCGTTCGCATACTTGAGCGAACGAAGCCACTGCTCCACCGCGACTGCTTTGACCTCGGTTACGTGATAGCTTCCCCACCTGGGCAAAATCCACTTTCGGAAATAGCCTACGTAGGTGACCTGCGTCTTCCGCGTTTTGGTGCAGTCCGGCCCTAGTTCTTTTTCCCGGTAGTGCTCGACAAGCGTTTGAACACTGATCGGGGTCAAGCTGGTTCGCGGACTCTCAGCGTTGATGTCTGCCCGAAGTGCGGCGACGGCCTTCTGAGCCGCCGTCTCGTTCGGATATTGTTCGAGCGATCCAACCATTAGATTGCGTCGCGTCCGACTGCCATCCGCCTGGAGTTCGTACCATCGGTACTCCCAAGCCTTCCGGCCACCGGCACGCTTCACGATCTGAAGGCTGCCTTGCTGAAATCTCGTCCGTCTCATCACGATCCTCCGTGGTTAGGGACGGTACGGATAGCTGGCTAACTTTAACCTCAAATGCACCCACGCGTCGAGATCCGATGTGCGAAAGCGCCACAATTTTCCGATCCGCATGGCGCGTATCTCGCCCTTGCGGGCGAGTCGTTGAAGTGTTTTCGGGTGGATCTGCAGCAAGGCTGCCGCCTCGCGCGAATCGACTAACCTCTCGAAATGAGGGAACGGCTGGCTGACTGGCGTTACTTCGTGCATCTCGCTCATAAAATCTCCTGCAGCGAGAGTCGAGACCGGGCTGAAATCACCGCGTCGTCTGAAGGTCGGCTTTGGCGTCCGACTTCGTTCGACAGATTTCGAGCCCATTCACTACTCGGCTGGCGTTAGTCTTCGCGTCATGGGCGGACGAGAACATTATTCGTATAGAAACCGTACAAGACGCATTTGTTGCTTCCCTTCAAAGAATCTTTTTTCTTTTTGACTTCGAAAGAACTTCTCAACAACTGCTTAAAGTGCCTAAAGCGCCTAGAAGTGCTTTTAGGTACGTTTGGGGAATCCACGGGAACATCGCAGTGGCGGCACCCACCCGGCGGATTTCTTTGGCTGAGGCGGTTCCGTGCGATCCGCGCGAGATTTTCCCCTCTATCTATAAAAGGAACCTGCGGAAGGAAAAAGGTATCGAAAATATTTCGAACGGACCTGAACGAAGCTCCGAAACCTGATCTGCCTGATGCTGCTGGGTAGGCTCATAGGCGCTGATGTTCTTAAAGGGGTATGAGTCTTTCAGCGAATCTAGCCGTTCAAACGAAAATTACCCCGGATTCGCCATGTTGCTATCCCGCGGCCGTCGTCTCGGGTATATAGGAGCCAAACCCACCCGCACTACTACGTCGCAGGCCAAGTTGAGCCAGCGCGCGGTACCAAGTGGCTTTGTATTTCGAGGGACGTTTAACAGTGATTTCGGATGGCGGCAAATTATCATCCAGTTTCTTTGACAGCACTTTGATCCCTCCCTCTTGCCAACGGAGCAAAGAGTGCGCGAGGTCATCCTGCGGCTCGCCTCGATCTTTCTGCACAAGGAGCGCATTCCGGATTCCTTGCCCTACCAGGAAACTTGCGGAAGGAAAGTCCTGCGGGAAGACCATCCAGCGGTTATCGAACGTGCCCTTATCAGCGGGTCGAGTTCCTGAGAGGCGGGCGGAATCAAGCAAGAAGGCCGGTGCAGCGTTTTGCGAGAACTGCATGTTCTGCAGTGATGCTGTCATGCGGGAGATTGCATCCACAATCGGGCTCATATCGATCACTGCGTTCCAAACCCCTGGAGAGCCTGCTCCAAGCCCTACGATTTCTTCAGGCCCTGGCGACGCGTTGTAGAGTGGGATTGGGCGAAAGCCAACTGCAGCGAGCGCGAAACCCACTTCGACAGAGTCCGCTCCTGGAAGATCGACAACCAAGGCGGTATCGCTCATCTGTTTCTGAAGCCATGGCAAATGCTGCGGCGTAACCGGTTCAGACTTTATCCGAGTGTCCCAATAAGTCTGTGCAAAGAGCACGGGCGCCACCCACCGGGACCAGATGGATACCCTGCGGGGCCCAGACAGAAAAAACTTCCTCCTGGTTCATGCATTTCCTCCGTCTCCCACAATGAGCACCGCAATGTCTTGCGCTTCGTCGTCGATCAGCGGCTTATGTCCGATTCGGGCATACGCGCCCGCAACGGTTCCATCAACGGTAAAGACGCCAATGCTGGGATAATAGCTCCCGTTCCCGTCGGGCAGCGGAATAGCCGCAAATCGCCTCTGCGCCACCCAATGCGAGGGGCGACGTTGCGCCGCTTTGTGTATGAGTTGCAATTTGCGCTCCGAGGTCACACCCGAGATCGCAATGTCCTCGCCAACTCTCCCAAGGGCCGGTTTCACGACCCAATCTCTTAGATCCTTCTCGACAATCGACGGGCAGACCGTCTCAGGTAAAAGCACTCTCCAGGTTCGGAGATCGGTCGATAGACTATCCCACACCAGGGGAAACCGCTTCGACTGCACCAACACAGCGCTTGCGGGATTACTTACTGGAGTGCGACTGCCTGCAAAAAACGGAGTCCATTGAGACCTCGCCCGCAGCGTCGGCAACCACTCCGCAGGGAAGAATCGCACGATCGCATCCAGACGACTCTTGGCGAACGACGACGAGACGCTTGCTCTACCTTCGTCCCAGCGGATGTGATCGGGACTGGAGAGGATCGTGCGCAGACCATGCTCAAGCATTCGTTTCCCCAGGAATTGCATAACCTGACGGTCGTCGCTGTAGGCCGTTGCATGAACCAAGCCGACCACGGCATCCGGCCCAAGCCCCGCGGCGAGCGTCCGAGCGTATATTCCGGCTGGATCTGGAGGTGTGGTTGTGCCAGGGTAGTGAGCAGCCATCAGCTGCGTGAATCCGGAGGCTTCAATGAATCCTCCCGGAACATCTGCGTTGACTTCCGAGATGCGCCACCCCTCATCAGTGAAGTGGAAATCGAACCGCATCACTCTCGCGATACCCGGAGTCGGCTCACCCAGCCGTCCAAATTCCTCTCGCAACGCTTCTGGAAGGCCCAGCTTCGCTTGGAGATCTCTGCGCTGCAACAATTCGCGTTCCGCATCCGCGAGTTCGCGACTTAGGCCTTCCGCGAGCGTACCCAATTCCTGCCATCTGCTCCCCGCAATCAGCAGTGGGAACTCAGCCAAAACACAATGGTCCTCTGATTGTATGTCCCACTTGCAGCACTCAAAGACCGTTCGAAACTTAACCGTCTGCCAAGTTGCGTCGGACAGTGGCTTTCCCAGTTGATAAGGGACGTTCATGCACTGATACCCCGGTGCAATACCCACACGACGGCGACGAGCAAGTAACCCGACAGAGTCAAAACTGACCGGATGATCGAGGAACGCGGCTGCGAGAGTCTCTCGACCAGAACGGCCACGGCAGTGAGCGCCAACGCTGGCCATGCTGAAACCGCAAAGTCGTGGAGAAACCTGTCGGGTATCCAGTCCCCGGCGACCGCAGCGCCGAGGATTACACCGTTCCCAGCCAATAGGCCGGCGAGTCTCACTCCGCCGCCTGTGTCGCGATCGACGGTAATCCGCTCTGAGACAACCCGGCCGCTGAAAACCTCCGCGAGGTACCACAGAACAAACCATGCGCACAGCGCTGTGCCAGCAGAGACCATCACCACTTCAACCCCAGGCCCTTCTCCGATGTTGCCGCCCGCAAAGCAAAAGCTGGCTCCCGCGAATGCACCAACGACAGCGATCAGTGCCGCACTATTGCGCCGCTCCAGCACGTCATCACGAGCACTCACTCCAAGGAAGGAAAGTAGTCGACCGCAGATTCCGAGCGCCGCCGCGCCCAGAGCCATGTAGATGAGGATGTAAAGGCCACTTTCCCGAACTGCCTTAGCAGCCGATTTCTCAAGACACAACAAAAGGAATAGTAAGCAAGCAATCGGCGCTAGACCTAGAACCAGGCGGTAACTTCGTGGGGCAGCGAGGCGATTCACGCGGAAGATGTCGCTGTACCAAGGAGCCCAAGTAATCAGGGCTACGACAGAGGACACTAACCCTGCGAAAGGCTCCCAATCGGCCACTTCAGGCATTCCCTCCAACTAAAATTAAAGTGTGATTCTTGCGCGGATTATAGCAGTGATTTTCCGAATCACTGAACCAGTTCCCCACAGCAGGGCAGCATACCCGGGGTGCGGCTCGTGTCAAGGCTCACGACCGCTTCGCGGCGCACAAGACGCGGCCTTGACACAGTCCTTACGCCCGGCCCATCCTCCGCCATGTGGGGAATGTGCAAGTGTGGGTCTCCGCGAGACCTCAAAGCCCGAGACCAAGACCGGGGCCACCGAGGTCACGTTCCACGCCGACATGGGGAGTCTTTTCCGGTTCCGGTGTATGAATTGGAACGGAAGAATGTTGCTCTCCGATCTGCTGGCCAGCTTGCCGGTTCACCCCAGTCATCAGGTCAACACGGTGGCCCTTTTCCGGATCGTGTGCGGATAGCTGTTTTCGAGCCAGTTCAATCGCAGACTGCCGCATCGTGGATACGCCGACGGATTCACGAAGTTGCTCGCGGTCGCTGGTGACAACAGCGATCTCGCTCCGGCCGCGGCTCGCCGCAACATAGAACAGCTCTTTTTTCATAGCGTCTGCCGAGATGATGACGGTATCTACCGTTTTGCCCTGGCTTCGATGGGCAGTGACCGCATATCCGTGGGTGAATTCGTGATAGTTCGCAGGAAGCGTTCTTCCGTCTTCGAGGCGAATGGCACCGCCGTCTAGGGAACTCACTTTGACCAGCTCTCCGTTGGTCGCCCGGAGTTCCGGCCCTCGACGGTTTGCTGTCAGCATGAGGCTGTCGCCAGGGGCAACCTCAATGGGCTGACGCTCATAAACGGAAAATGCCCGCGTTTGTTTCGGCGAGATGTTCACCTCTTCGCCGGTTTCTTTTCGCGCAACCAGAGATTCAGGCCCAACACGCACGACTTCCAGAGACTCATGGCGTTTTGCTAGTTTTGTGTCTCTGTGGAATTGCAGAACCTGCCCCTCTTGGTAGTTGGACAGTTCTTGTTTCTGCGCTGTCGTCCACTGGAGCGAGACGTACCGATCAAAAGAATGGCTGACTCCCAATTCGCCGCGATCTTTCCGATCCTGGCGAATCGCGTCGGTGAGTTGGGAAATCTCAGCATGAGTGCCGGCAACTACCAGCGTATCGCGCCCTTCGGCTCGAAACTCACGATGTAGCTCCGCCACTATCTGGCCTCGGTCGAAGATGGATACTTCGCGAATGGCTCCGAGCTTTTCCAATTGTGCGAACCCTTCTTCCGGTGAATGCCTCATGGTCTTTACGGCCTCGCGATAGACAGAGTTCGTCTGCCGCTGTACTTCAGTAAGGGAAACACTCTTCAAGCCAGACTCCCGTTCCAAGATACGCAAAGCATCCGAGGCCTCGACGCTGGGAATTTGTCGCGTGTCACCGGAAAAGACGATTCTGGCTCCCTGATCCTCGGCGAGGTGCAGCAAGCTTTGCATTTGCCGGCCAGAGACCATGCCTGCTTCATCAACAATCAATACCCTCCCGCGCAGCGCCTCCTGTGGTTCCTGACCCTCCAGAAGTCGAGAGACAGTCATTGCATCTCGGAAGCCGACCTTTTCTAGTTCGTCCACGGCACTTCTGGTGGGAGCCACCGCAAGAACCTCGTGTCCGGCGTCTCTGAGGCCACGGTCAATTTCACGGAGCGTGGCAGTCTTGCCAGTACCGGCAGCGCCTCGAATATTGATCGCCAGATCGCGAGAATCGAGCACTGCTTCGACGGCGTGCCTTTGTTCGGGACGGAGTTGGCCCGAAAGCTCAAAGTCACGCCCCTTGCCGAGGTGGTCGTAGCGATCCACTCCGCGGTTAACGACCGCGATCATGTCACGCTCACGTTGGAGGCTCGCGTGTGTCGCAATTTCGTCCCCGGAGGAGATGAGAACCCCTTTCGAACGTTCAAGGAAGAGCGAGCCCTGAAGGTCACTGAGTTCGACGTTGCCGCGCCCGTGACGAAGAGCTTCGGTTAGAACCTCATGTTCCCTGGCGACTGAGAGACGCTCGAAGATGTGCTCCTGGGAGTATGCAAGCGAAGCCTCGTGCATACCGCGATTGATTTTAGGTGAGTGAGGTTGTGTCTGAGCTTCGTTTAAACCCTCACGAAGTGTTTGCTTCTCATCCGGGGTCAATCGATCTTGCTGAAGGTTACGGACTCGTTCGGTCGATATCTCCTGAAGCTTGTCGGCCCGCGTTTCCCGGACGAGTACCGCAACCTCGTTGTCTGTTGGCGCACGACCACGTGAATTGGTGAACTCCTGAATGGCCGCATCTCGCTGGGCACTGCGTTGGCTGTACTTGTCGAGCAGGTCCTGGGAGAAACCTGCGATTTCAAATCCCTTGTCACGACCACGAACATCGTGACGGTTTTCAATCTCGTAACCAAGGGCGCGTACTTCGCGAGCTAGGGCATTGCGATAGACCTCGGTCAGGTAGCTGCGACGCTCGTACAGACCGGAAGCCTGTAGCGCCTTCCAACGGCCTTCAACGCCATCGTAGGTGAGATTGGCAGCGACGGCATGAGTGTGGAGCTGAGGATCTAGCTGACGACTCGTGTCGTGAGTGTAGGAAGCTACGACCCAGTTTCCGGTTGCTCGATTTTCGTTCAGGCCGGCGAGGCGAACCCTAGTGGCCGAGTATTTCTCTGCTTCTTCCAGGGCCTCGCGCACGGCGGTTTCGTGCGCGGCGACCAGTCTCTCATCACCGCCAACAATGGCCATGACAGAGACGGACTTCGGCGCCGAAAATGTCATGTCATAGAGGGACCGGGCCTTGCTTTGTTCCATGCCATTGCTGGCAATGCGATCCGCGCTGTGGCGCTGTCGGAGGAATTCTCCAGTGTGCGGGTCGCGACCTTCCCTTACCGCCTCAAAGTCCTCGGAGGTAACCTCTCCTTTCAGGCCAAGCAGTTCAGCGCCGCGCCCATGCCACTGGCCTTGAACGGTGCGATTCTGGTCGTAATAATCGCTCTGTCGCAGATGGCGTTGCGCGTAACCCTCCCCACCCGTCATGGCACGGATCGTCAGCATTGCCCGACGCTAGCTCTGTTCGAAATTCGGAATCAACCCCGAAGAAACCCGCTGCGGCGTCAGGGTGCGGGACACCGGGCTGTTTTTGCTAGTTCAATGAGATGTCTTGGCAATTACTCTAAGGCTCGCATTTGTCACATGGGCTCGTGATGTGCTAGCCTCCACGGAATATCATGCGGCGATTCGTTGCCAGTCTCGTGCTTTCGCTAGTGGCCTGGAGCTTTGTGGCTCCGATGGCCTTGGCACTCACGGGGAATGATGCGCCAGCCTGTTGTCGTCGTAACGGGAAGCATCACTGCCAAATGGCGGGAATGGCCGCGATAGCGGCACTGTCTGGCGATGGAATTCCCAGTTTCAGCTCTCATCCCTCTGATTGCCCTTATCGCTCGCAGAAAGCCACACCCACAGGTACTGCCGCGCCGCATACTGAGACCGTCTCGGCTCAGAAACTACCTCTCACAGATTTTGTTTTCGCCTCAGACTCTGGCCTCCGATATTCGCAATCTCCCACCGGTATTTCGCAACGTGGTCCGCCTGCATTTTCCCTCTAGTCAGCTCTAGGTTTTAGGGAACAGGGCGAGTCTCGCGTCCTATGCACGCCGAGTGCTCTCGTTATGTTTACCCGTTCTCTCCACTTGCTTTGCCTCTGCAGACGTGTGCGTCGAAGGACGAGCCATCACTATGAATGAGAAGCATTGGGGCCAACAGGGACTGCTCGCGGTCATGCTGCTGGCCCTGATATGCAGCGGGCCGAACTCGGCGGTGGGCAGCGAAACAGCGAAGTCGCGCTCTTCAACTCCAGCCATTTCAACAGCTCAAGGATCGCTCGGCATCCCCGGTGTGACCGTCACAAAGGGAGATTCACGCGAATCGGTAATGCGCCAGCTGTCTCACCTCTACGAACTCCAGAAGCTCAAGAGTGCACAGGGTGAAGAGGACTCGTGGCTGATTAGCGAAAAACAGGACTCAGACAACTACGTCAGTGTTGTCAGTTTTGCAGCAGGCAAAATTCGACGAGTTGCGCGCTTCCGGAAATGGACGCAGGACGACGATTCGGTCGAACTTGCCCAGCGCCTCTGCGATCTGTTGGAGAAGCTCACAAGTGAGCGAGGGAACAAAGCAAGTATCGAAGCTCGCACCACAGACAGCGGGAACGTGTCGGTTCGGGGCGTGGAGTTGGTCTTCGGTGACAAGCGAGTCTCCGTCAACGTGATCAGCCGTGGTGACTCAGACTCGAAGCAGACCGAGGTCCATCTCGATGAGGTTGTGCAATGAGGAGGACGATCAATTCGCTGCTACCAGCACCCCTCCGATTCCAGAATTTGACCTCGCGGCAGTTTGGGGTCTTGCAGTAATAAGGGCGGATTATGAAAGCGGTATGGATGTGCACGACGGTTGTGGCGGCGGCGCTGATTATCGCAGGCGGCATCTACGGCTCGCATTTGACGGAGTACGGACTGAGCGCGCGCGAGGAGCCAACCGCCGTCGAGAGGTTCGTCGCTCGCACGCTGCGGCACGCGGCAATTCCGGCGACAGCGAAAGGCTTGAAGAATCCGCTGCCCGCGACTCCAGAGATGCTAGAGCATGGCCGGAATCACTGGGCGGATCACTGCGCGACCTGCCATGCGAACAACGAGAGCGGGGACACGATGATCGGCAAGAACTTCTATCCGAAAGCGCCAGACATGCGCCTGCCGCCCACGCAATCTCTCACCGACGGCGAACTGTACTACATCATTCGCAACGGCGTGCGCATGACCGGAATGCCCGCGTGGGGTAATCCACAAGATGGAGACCTTGATCACGAGACATGGATGCTTGTCTTGTTTATTCGCCACCTGCCACAAGTGACATCGGAGGAAGAGCACGAGATGCAGAAACTGAATCCCAAGACCGCTGCGGACCGGGAAGAAGAACAACGGGAAGAGGACTTTTTGAATGGAACGACTTCAAAGGAGGTGACACATGAACACTAAGTATCCAAATGAAGTTCGGATCGTGACAGTCTGCATCATTGCCGCAATCGCCATGTTGGCGCTTTCGACAAATGTTTTTGCACATGGCGACCAGCAGCATGTGATGGGGACGGTGACACAAATCGACGCCACATCCATCACCGTGAAGACAACGACGGGCGAAGTCAAGACCGTCATGATCGCTGCGGATACAAAATTCGAAAAGGGGGCGTCAGCGATCACACAGCAAGACATAAAGGTCGGAGACCGGGTTGTCATTCATGCCAAACCTCAAGGAAACACGCTGCACGCGACAGAAGTCAGGATCGGCGGATCGGCAAAGCCCGTTCCTGAAACACATTGAGGTCGGATCGCGGTTGAACGATGGCGTCTCGCCAATCGTGAGGGAGGTATAAACAATGCCGCAGAGAAAGGCCATTCGGATAACGGGCATCGTCCTTGCATGCCTGATGTGGACTATTCCGCCTGGGTTCGGCCAGGAGATTTCACGGGCGGAACACGAGCGGCACATCGCGTCGCTTCCGGAGGAGCAGCGGACATTTCAGCGCTTTCGGTTCTGGTTCGCGGCGTTGCCCGAAAGTGAACGGCAATCAGACAGAAAGGATCAGCAGGGATGGCATGAAGCTCTGCTGGGCAAATATGCTGCGTGGCTGACCGCTGGAGGCTTCACCTCCGGTGACGTGCAGAAACAGATCACGCTGTTGAAGAAACGCGGCCCTGCGGACGATGCTGAGTTCTGGAATACCTATCTTATTACCGGCCGGAAGCAATGGCTCAACTCGGAGCCGAACGGATTCCTGGTGGAGATGGTCAAGGGTCGAAAGCCCGGCCGGGCCTTGGATGTGGCGATGGGGCAGGGGCGAAACACGGTCTGGCTGGCTCAGCAAGGCTGGGACGTGACGGGGTTTGATCCCGCCGACCAGGCGGTGACTGAGGCAAACGAGGCGGCGCAGCGCTTCGGCGTGACCATTCACACCGAGGTCACCACGATGAGCAGTTTGATTTCGGGGAGAACCAATGGGACTTGATCGTGCTTTCGTATGCAGGCTGCAGCCAATTGACGAAACAGGTGGAGAAGGCACTCAAGCCGGGCGGCATTTTGGTGGAAGAGGCGTTCCACACGGATGCGCTAAAGACAATGAAGATCGGTGGGTCGCTGTGCGGGCCGGGAGAGTTACCCCACGCGTTTCAAGGCCTGAGAGTATTGCGCTACGAAGAGCCGATCGCGAAGCCGGACTTTGCGCCGAAGCCGGCAAGGGTAGTGCGGTTCGCCGCTGAGAAGCCCGCCGAATAGAGGGAGGCCAGCGCGCATGCGGCTGACTAGACGCGAACGATATTACGAAAACGGTTCCGACTTAGTTAGATGCTAGTTGCTAATTGGCAAGCGGTCAGCAGTACGGATTTCTACAAGAGAAATAATTATGCCCTTTCGAAAACATGTGGAGTCCATCTTCACCTTGTTCCTACTTTGCTTGGCTTTTCTTATTCTGAGCGCGGCTCAAACAGAACTCGCCCATGTCAATGGCCGGGTGACCGATCAATCTAATGCCGTGGTCGTGGACACGGAAGTGGAGATAAAGAACGTGGACACGAATCTCTCACTCACCGTCAAAACAAATCAGGATGGCCTCTATGCCTTTCCTTCGTTGCGCCCTGGCCGCTACCAACTTTCCGCGCGGAAGCCTGGTTTCAAGACGGTAACGGTGACGCAGTTTACCCTGAACGCGCAGGACCACGTAAGCCGCGACTTTGTTTTGCAGGTTGGCTCGGCGAGCGAGAGCGTGACGGTGACCGCAGAAACCCTGAACATCAACACGACGGACGCAACCGTGAGCACCGTCGTGGACCGCCAATTCGCGGATAACCTTCCGCTCAACGGCAGGAGTTTCTTTCAAAGTTTGATTGAGTTGACGCCGGGCGTGCTACCCACTGGCGGGGAGGGTAACACAGATACTTTCGTCGTAAACGGGCAACGTGAAACGTCGAACTACTGGACGGTAGACGGGGTGAGTGCGAATTTCGGAATGGGAGGGAACATCGGTAATCCTGGCGCGGGACTTGGAGGACAGACTGGTGCCACCAGCTTGTCTGGCGGGACGAACAGTCTCGTGTCGGTAGATGCCCTGCAGGAATTCCCGGATACAGACCTCGACAGCCGCTCCAGATTCAGGCCTTACCGCAGGGGGTCAAATTTCGATTGTTACGCGTTCGGGCACCAATCAGTTTCATGGCTCCATATTCAACTA
>CAWIAJ010000014.1:0-5393 GCA_963834085.1 uncultured Acidobacteriaceae bacterium
CGGCGGTAACATGGGTTCAAATCCCATCGGGGACGCCAACCTTATCAATCACTTGCAAATCCCCTCCAGAATTTTGTACGTCCGTTAACGTCCGATAAGCCTCGGTGCTTGGTTTTTCTTCGTTTTTGTCGAGCAACAGACTCACAACTCGGCTCTGCGCATCTCGCTTGGTTTGCGTGATGGCTTGCGCGTAGATGTTCAGAGTGACTGAGATGTTTGCGTGCCGCATTAGCTCTTGCACAACCTTCACGTCTTCGCCGTTCCCCTTGAGGAGCGTCGCGTACGTATGCCGGAACGTATGCCAACCGAAATGGCCCACGATTCCGATTTCCTTGGCCGCTGGTTCCAAATGCGCCTTGTAGAGCGAACCTGGCCAGTACGGCAATTTGCCTTTGCTGTGTGGGCTAGCGAACACCCAGTCCTCGTCGATTGGGTATGGACTCTGGAGTCGCCAATTCCACAGGACCTTGGACAATCGCAAATCGAGCGGAACCGGTTTGCGAGAGGCTTCGGTCTTACAGTCGCCCACGTGTTGCATGACGATCGAGCGGATGACATGGACCTCCATCTTCTGAAAATCGATGTCCTTCCACTTGAGGCCTAGCAACTCCCCAACCCGAAGGCCCGTGAACACGTCGAGGAATACCATCGTGCGCGTGGGCTCCTTCAGGATTCGAAGCAGTGCCGCAATCTGCTCGATGGAAAGCACAATGGGTATCCTGGTCCGCTTGGCGCTCTGGCGCACAATGCGTATGGGATTCACACCGAGCCATTCCCACCGAACAGCGTGATTGAAAACGGCACTCATAATGTTTCGAGCTTTGGCTTTGCTTCCATTCGCATACTTGAGCGACCGAAGCCACTGCTCGACAGCGACTGCCTTGACCTCAGTGACGCGATAGCTTCCCCAACGAGGTAGAATCCACTTGTTGAAATAGCCCTCATAGGTGACCTGCGTCTTCCGTGTTTTGCTGCAATTCGCCCCCAGCTCCTTTTCCCGGTAGTGTTCGATGAGCGTTTGAACACTGATCGGGGTCAGGCTGGTGCGCGGATTCTCAGCGTTGATGTCTGCCCGAAGTGCGGCGACAGCCTTTTGCGCCGACGCCTCGTTCGGGTACTGTTCGACCGAACCAACGATCAGACAGCGTCGCTTGCGAGAGCCGTCTGCCTGGAGTTCGTACCACCGATACTCCCATGCGTTCCGGCCGCGGGCACGCTTCACAATCTGAAGGCTGCCTTGCTGAAATCTCGTCCGTCTCATCACGATCCTCCGTGGTTAGGGACGGTACGGATAGCTGCCTAACTTTAACCGCAAGTCGACCCACGCGTCGAGATCTGACGTGCGGAATCGCCACAATTTTCCGATTCGCATCGCGCGTATCTCGCCTTTGCGAGCGAGACGCTGAAGCGTCTTCGGATGAATTTGAAGCAGCGCTGCTGCTTCGCGTGAATCGAGGAATCTCTCGAAGTGAGGGATAGGCTGGCTGACTGCTGTCGCTTCATGCATCTCGCTCATATGACCCCGCAGTAGAGAGTCGAGACGTGGCTGGAATCAAAGACTCGTACGAGAGCCAATGTTGGTGATCGGCTCCATTCGATCGACTTCGAACTCCTTCACTACTCGGCTGGCGTTAGTTTTCGCGTCATGGACGGACGAGAACATTATTCGTATAGAAACCGTACACGACGTATTTGTTGCTTCGTTGCGAAGAATCTTTTTGTTCTTTTTGACTTCGTGAAAACCCCTCAACAACTGCATAAAGTGCCTAAAGCGCCTAGAAGTGCTTTTAGGTACGTTTGGGGAATCCACGGGAACATAGCAGTGACGGTACCCAACCGGCGGATTTCTCCGCCAGGGCGGTTCCGGCGATCCACGCGAGATTTTCCGCTCTATATATCAAAGGAACCTGCGGGAGGGAAAACATATCGAAAATATTTCGAACACAGCTGCCGCAAAGCTAGAACCGATCCCCACATCGAACAGCATAGCCGGGGTGCGGCTTGCGTCAAGGCTCACGACCGCTTCGCGGCGCACAGAACGCGGCCTTGACACAAGCCTTACCCCCGGCTCGTTTCTCCGCCATGTGGGGAATGTGCAAGTGGGGCGCTACGCGAGACCTCAAAGTCCAAGACCGAGACCGGGGCCACCGAGCTCACGGTCGACGCCGACATGGGGAGTCCTTTCGGGTTCCGCTGTGTGAGTTGGAACGGAAGATTGCTGCTCCCCGATCTGCTGCCCAGCTTGCCGATTCACCCCAGTCACTAGGTCAACGCCGTGCCCCTTTTCCACGATGTGTGCGGATAGCTGTTTTCGAGCCAGCTCGATGGCGGATTGCCGCATCGTCGATACACCGACTGACTCACGAAGCTGATCGCGGTCGCTGGTGACGACAGCGATCTCTGTCCGACCCCGGCTGGCAGCCACGTAGAACAATTCTTTCTTCATAGCGTCTGCCGAGATGATGACAGTGTCGACCGTCTTGCCCTGGCTTCTGTGGGCGGTGACCGCATAACCATGCGTGAATTCGTGATAGTTCGCAGGAAGTGTTCTTCCGTCTTCGAGATGAATGACCCCGCCATCAAGGGACTTCACTCTTACCAGCTCTCCGTTAGTCGCCCTGAATTCCGACCCACGACGGTTTGCCGTGAGCATGAGGCTGTCGCCAGGGGCAACCTCAATGGGTTGGCGTTCATAAACGGAGAATGCCCGCGTTTGCTTTGGCGAGATGTTCACCTCGTCTCCGGTTTCTTTTCGAGCAACCAGAGAATCCGGTCCAACGTGCACCACTTCCAGCGACCCATGTCGTTTTGCTAGGTTCGTGTCCCTGTGGAACTGCAGAATCAGACCTTCTTGGTAGTTCGACGGCTCCTGTTTCTGGGCTGCTGTCCACTGGAGCGATACGTACCGATCAAAAGAATGGCCGACTCCCAGTTCGCCGTGTTCTTTCCGATCCTGGCGAATCGCGTCGGTGAGTTGGGAAATCTCAGCATGACTGCCCGCAACTACCAGCGTATCCCGTCTTTCCGCTCGGCACTCACGATGCAGCTCCGCCACAATTTGGCCTCGGTCGAAGATGGATACCTCGCGAATGGCGCCGAGCTTTTCCAATTGTGCGAACCCTTCCTCGGGTGAATGCCTCATCGTCTTTACGGCTTCACGATAGAGAGAGTTCGTCTGCCGCTGTACTTCAGTAAGAGAAACACTCTTCAGGTCAGACTCCCGCTCCAAAATACGCAACGCATCCGAGGCCTCGACGCTGGGAATTTGCCGAGTGTCACCGGAAAATACAATTCTGGCTCCCTGATCTTCGCCGAGGTGAAGCGAGCTTTGCATCTGCCGGCCAGAAACCATACCTGCTTCATCAACAATCAAGACCCTGCTGCGCAGCGTCCCCTGTGGCTCCTGACTCTCCAGAAGTCGAGAGACGGTCATCGCATCTCGGAAGCCGACCTTTTCCAGTTCGTCCACGGCACTCCGGGTAGGAGCCACCGCCAGAACCTCGTGTCCGGCTTCTCTGAGACCACGGTCAATTTCACGGAGCGTAGCAGTCTTGCCAGTACCGGCAGCCCCCCGAACGTTGATCGCCAGATCACGAGAGCCGAGCACTGCCTCGACAGCGTGCCTTTGTTCGGGACGCAGCTTGTCCGAAGGCTCAAAGTCACAGCCTTTGCCGAGGCGGTCGTAGCGGTCTGTCCCTCGGTTAACTACCCCGATCATGTCGCGCTCGCGTTGGAGGGTCGCGTGTGTCGCAATTTCATCCCCGGAAGAGATGAGAATCCCTTTCGCACGTTCAAGGGAGAGTGAGCCCTGAAGGTCGCTGAGTTCGACGTTACCGCGCCCGTGACGAAGCGCCTCGGTCAGAACCTCATGTTCTCTGACAACTGAAAGACGCTCGAAAATGTGCTCCTGGGAGTATGCGAGCGACGTTTCGTGCATGCCGCGATTGATTTGAGGTGAGTAGGTGTTTGTCTGAACTTCGTTCAAAACCTCACGAAGCATTTGCCTTTGATGCGGCGTCAGCCGATCTTGCTGAAGGTCGCGGACTCGTTCAGTCGATATCTCCTGAAGCTTGTCGGCCCGCGTTTCCCGGACCAGTACCGCAACCTCGTTGTCCGTTGGGGCCCGACCATGTGATTGGGTAAATTCTTGGATTGCCGCATCGCGCTGAGCACTACGCTGACTGTACTTGTCGAGGAGATCCTGGGAGAATCCTGCGATCTCGAATCCCTTATCGCGGCCACGGACATCGTGACGATTTTCAAAGTCGTACCCCAGGGCGCGAACTTCGCGAGCCAGGGCATTGCGATAGACCTCGGTCAGGTAGCTGCGACGCTCGTATAGACCGGAAGCCTGCAGCGCCTTCCAACGTCCCTCAGTCCCATCGTAGGTGAGATTGGCAGCGACGGCGTGAGTGTGGAGCTGAGGATCTAGCTGACGACTCGTGTCGTGAGTGTATGAAGCCACGATCCAATTTCCGGTGGCTCGATTTTCGTTTAGGCCGGCGAGGCGAACCCTAGTGGCCGAGTATTTCTCCGCTTCTTCCAGGGCCTCGCGCACTGCGGTTCCGTGCGCGGCGACCAGTCTCTCATCACCGCCAACAATGGCCATGACAGAGACGGACTTCGGCGCCGAAAATGTCATGTCATAGAGGGACCGGGCCTTACTCTGTTCCGCGCCATTGCTAGCAATTCGATCCGCGCCGTGACGTTGGCGCAGAAACTCTCCCGTTCGCGGATCGAGACCCTGTCTTAGCGCCTCAAACTCCTCCGGCGTAACCTCCCCCTTGAGCCCGAGCAGTTCAGCACCGCGGCCATGCCACTGGCCTTGGACGGTTCGATTCTGGTCGTAGTAGTCGCTCTGCTGGAGATGGCGCTGAGCGTAGCCCTCGCCTCCGGTCATTGCACGAAGGGTTAACACAACCCGACGTTAACGCTGTTCGAGATCCGGAGGCAACCACGGAGCGACCGCCCGTTTGCCGCCCCGTTTGAACCTCTCGGTTGGTGTGACAGAAAGTGACCTGTCGTGTCATTGCTGTCATCCTTGCGAGAAGCTAGCATTTGACCAGAGTCAGAGCAGCAGATAGCCATATTTCTGCTCTTTGACCACCTCGGTTGTCACATCGGCTGGTGATGTGCTAGCCTCCACGGAATACTATGCGGCGATTCGTTGCCAGTCTTGTGCTTGCGCTGATGGCCTGGGGCTTTGTGGCTCCGATGGCTTTGGCGCTTACGGGAAACAACGCAGCGGCCTGCTGTCGCCGGAATGGGAAACACCACTGCATGTCCGGCATGACAAGGATATCCAGTGATGGCCTTCCTAACTTTCGTACCAAATCCTCGGAGTGTCCTTATCGTTCACAGATAGCGACGCCCAGCGGTGTGGCACAACAACT
>CAWIAJ010000015.1:0-1339265 GCA_963834085.1 uncultured Acidobacteriaceae bacterium
AACTGGAACCCAGGTGAATGTTGCGGCAACGTTCTATCGTCCGGAAGATGCCGCTTTCCTGACTTGCCGCGCAAATTCCCTACTCGGTTCGGGAAGCAATGGGGGAGCAGCGAGCGACGGCCTTGATGGTCTTGGCTACAACGCGGTGAACGCTGCCGGTGCTTGTCCGGCCAATGGTCTGGGCCAGTCGTCGGGCGCCTATGTGGGAACGCCGATCAAGAGCGGCTATCCGGGAAGCACAGCGGCGGCCAACGTATTGTCGTTCAACATCAAGGGCAAGGATCCCATTAGCGGCACGACGATTCCAGCGTTCTCGGTCGTCAACGTGGGAGCTGCCCCTCTTGTGTTCATCATCGAGCGCGACAAGGGACAACTCACGAATTTGTCCAATGCAACCCCCTCGCAACTGCAGCAAGCCTTCTCAGGGACGAATTGCGATGCCAGTGCCTTCGGTCTACCAGCGGGCGCGATTAACATTTTTCTGAACGAGGCCATCTCGGCAAGGAAACGTGGCCGAGGCTACCGTTTTCCGGGGTCCGACTATTTATACGGGTAGCGGGACTGGAGGAGTCATCGGTCTGAGCCAGGAGTCGAATGTCGGCGCCAATAACCCGTTGGCGGGGCAGTCTGGAACTTGTTTGAACGGTGCCGGTGCACGCTATCGCGCCATCGGCTCCAGCGAGGAGACGAAGTCCGTCCAAAACTCCGGTGCTAAGTTCGGCGGCTTCGACGGTATCGGCTACGGGGTATTCAGCTATGGAAACTTCTCTTCCATTGCAAACAACGCCGCCTATGGCTACATCACGCTGAATAACGTTGACCCGCTTTTTGCGAGTTACGGTCCGCAGCGTTCGACCGGACTTGGTTATGATCCCGGCCAACCAGCCAGTGGTGGCACTCTGCCAGGGGCGGCCAACCTACCGGCTGCATGTGCTGGAGCTTTCCCTTGCGCGGAAAATCAAATCTGGGCTGGAGGACTCTCTTTTCCGAACCTGCGCAATGGAACGTACCCGGCATGGTCGCTGTTGCGGCTAGTGAGCAACGGAACCGCGCTGACGGCCTCCAAGGCGCTCACCAAAACCGCCCAGGCATTCGCGGTTACGTCGGTGCCCGACTTTGTTCCCTTCGCCAAGACGGTAGCGGGCGGTATCACGGATCCCGGTTTGTTGATCGTGCGCTCGCACTATCAACAGTACGACGGAGCCGGCGTTTTGATCGGTGCGGCCCCGGTTAACAGTGGTGCTTCGGAGGCGGGAGGCGATATCGGCGGGCAAATCTTGTCATGCGCGACGGCACCTACCTGTTCGAAGGTGATACAGCAGGTTCAGGGCGATCAGGGTCTCCAGGTCAGGCCCTAGCTGCTGCTGAATCAAGTTCGTGACTAAAGCGGAGAAGAAGGCGGGTCGTCCTCATCGACTCGCCTTCTTTTCATTGCGTTGAAACGGACTGGAACACAAAATACATTGGGATACGAACTTCATAACGTAGAGTTCCGCGGTACCGAATTCGCTATCGTTCAAACTGACGATGCTTGCTCTCGCAGGCTCGTTACTCATTGGGACATGCGCTTGCAATGCCCAATCGATCGCAGCGTCTCCAAACACCATGAATCCTACCGACCCGCGTTTTCAAGGTATGCGGGAAGACTGGACTTCGCCTGCATTGGGGAGCGGGCAATTGAAGGCGGTTCAGCCTCTCGCCGGATTTGTTGACGACCACCCGCGTTACACCGTGGAACTCTTGCAGGTCCAGTGGCGTGCTTCCGATCCCATCGACCTCTACGTGATGAAACCGAAGGGAGTCTCCAAGCCTCCCGTGATTTTGTATCTCTACGGCTATCCTACGGACACCGATATCTTCAAAAACGATGATTGCGACGCTCTGGTGACACGAGATGGCTTTGCTGCCGTGGGCTTTGTTTCCGCGCTCACCGGCCACCGTTATCGCAATCGACCGATGAAAGAATGGTTTCTGAGTGAACTTCAAGAAAGTGTCGCCACCTCTGCGCATGACGTGCAGATGGTGCTGAACTATCTCGCTTCGCGAGGCGATCTGGACATGAATCGCGTGGGCATGTTTGCCCAAGGTTCTGGCGCCAGCATTGCGATTCTTGCGACGGCGGTCGATCCGCGCATTAAGGTTCTGGAGGCGCTCGATCCCTGGGGCGATTGGCCGGCGTAGTTGGCAACTTCTCCGTTTGTTCCAGAAGACGAACGCCAGAACTATGTGACACCGGAGTTTTTGAAAAAAACAGCCCCGATCGACCCTCTTGTTTGGCTGCCGAAGCTTCAGGCCCGGAAGTTCCGGCTCGACCAGCAGCTCTTCGACACCAATACTCCCACTCCAGTCAAAGAAAAACTGCGCGCCGCAATTCCAGCAGCCGCGACGACTGTGATGCTCTACAAGAACATCGAAGAGTTCAAGACAGAATTCCAGGACGGCAAGAACTTGCGGTGGATTCAGCAGCAGCTTGAGTCAATCCCAACGGAAGGTAAATAGTCGCCAACGGACCGCGGAATCGGCAGTTGGCCGACACCATGCAGTAAGGTGACCACAACAATGGTCCCCAATGTATCAGCGAGCCATGTCAGTTTGCCGCATCGGCATCGTTAAGGGCTAGAGTCCCCGAGGGGAGCGTCCTGCCTGAATGCGCAGCAGGGCCGCGACGAGTGTGTCAATTTCTTCGCAGGTGTTGTAGAAGGCTAGCGAAGGGCGCACCGTACTCTCGACTCCGAACCGGCGCAGAATCGGTTGCGCGCAGTGGTGGCCGGAACGGACCGCGATGCCTTCCTGGTTGAGTGCAGCGCCCACGTCCTCGGTACGAATGTCGTCTAGAACGAACGACAGGACGCCCGCTTTCTCATGCGCCGTACCAATCAGCTTCAGGCCGGGCACGGTGAGCAGGCCGACGGTGGCATAGTTCATAAGCTCGTGTTCATAGGCGGCAATACTCTCCATGCCGATTTCTTCGACATAGTCGAGAGCGGCACCGAGTCCAACCGCATCTGCGATATTGCCAGTGCCTGCTTCGAATCGGGCTGGAGCCGCTTGGTAGACGGTCTTTTCGAAAGTGACCTCCACGATCATGTTGCCGCCACCTTGCCATGGCGGCGTGTTTTCGAGAACCTCGGCTTTTCCGTAGACCACGCCGATTCCAGTGGGACCAAAAACCTTGTGTCCGGAGAAAACGTAGAAGTCGCAGTCGAGGGCCTGCACGTCGGTCCGCATGTGGGAGACGGATTGCGCACCATCGACCAGCACTCGTGCTCCGTGACGGTGGGCCATCTCAACCATCTCCCGCGCCGGAGTGATGGTTCCGAGAGCGTTCGACACCTGGCTGAAGGAGACGATTTTCGTGCGCGGACTGAGGAGCTTCTCGTACTCTTCGAGAATAATTTCGCCGCGATCGTTTACTGGAGCGACGCGCAGGCGGGCACCGTTCTCCGAACACAGTTGCTGCCACGGAACAATGTTGGCGTGATGTTCGAGCCATGTGATGACGATCTCGTCATCCTTCTCGACATTGCGCTGGCCCCAACTCTTGGCGACAAGATTGATGCCTTCGGTCGTGCCACGGACGAAGACGATCTCACGCGTCGAGGAAGCATTCATAAAGCGGCGCGTTTTTTCGCGTGCGCTCTCATAGGCATCGGTAGCTCGCGCCGCTAGGGTGTGGGCGGCGCGGTGGATGTTCGAATTCTCATGCCGATAAAAATACGACAGGCGATCAATGACCGCATTCGGCTTCTGCGTCGTCGCAGCATTATCGAGCCAGATCAACTGCCGGCCATGCACACGCTCCTGCAGAATCGGGAAATCCTGGCGGATCAAACGTGGATCGAGGGGACGTTTCGCGACTCCTAGTTCCACCGGCTCCAGATCCGGGCGGAACTCGAACGACTCAACGCCTGAGGGCAGCCCATCGGCTGGGGGCACAGCTTTTTCAGGGACCGGGGTTGCACCTGAGACCTGCACTCCGGGAACCTGTAGCGCGGTTGGCGAAGGAAGTTCGGTTGGGATCGACGACGGCAGCACGGGGACACCGGGAGCGGATTGCGCTCCTGGAACGCCAGGAAAAGAAAATAGTTCGCTGATGGACGGAAAATTCGGCGGCGCGGAGTACTGGGTCGCGGATTTACCAGCAGACGAATCGTTGACGGATTCAGGCGTCGCAAACGAGGGAAGGGAATTCGAAAGAACGGGAACCGAGTCCGGAGCACTGGCCGTTGGCAGCGAAGGATGCGCGGCGGGGATCGTTCCGAGTACAGGCTCGGACGCGGGTAAAGTCGGCTGCGATACGGCGGCTTCCGGAACGCCAGGGACGGATGCTCCGGGAACACGCGGAAAAGAGAAGACGTCGTTCAGACCGGCAAAGTGGGGATCTTCGGCCCAAGGGTCGGTTCTACCTGCGCTCGAAGGAACGCTGGGTGCGCCAACTGCGGATGATGGTGCCGAAGCCAGATCCGACCCGCTGGGCGGAGCGGTTGGCGGTGAGGCGGGTGCGGCCGGGACGCCGGGAAAAGAATACATCTCGGCGGCCGGTGGAATCTGGGGAGAAGCGGCCCACGGCCCGCCTTTTTGTGCCTCGACTGACGATGACGAAACGCCGGGCAGCGTCGGTGAGGCTGCGGTAGCAGAAGGAGGCACGAGAGCGGTCGTCCCTGAAAGCGAAGCGGCGATGGCGCGGAAATCGGCCTCGCTCAACGCGCTGGTGGGCGGCGGTGAAGGCTGTAACGAAACGCCGGAAACTGCCGGCGGGTTGGGTGCAGCCGGAAACGAAAACATCTCCCGCGGAAAATCCGGCACGGATCGTGGTGCGGCAGGAATCGCTCCCGACTCAGTCGAAGGAGATGAAGGCGATGATGCAGGCGCATTCGCAGGCGACGCCGTTGCCGGCAGCGCGGCGAAAAACTCGTTGGCGAGTTTCGCAATCGCTGCCGGATCGGGGACTGCCGACATCAGGGCAGAAACACCTTGCTGCCTCTGCCCCCTCTCGGGACTGGTTGACGACGTCGGCGAGTCGGTCGCTATACGATCACTTGTACTCGTGGTATTGATCGACATTGACGCCCTCCAACACACCAATTGCGTCTTCCGTGAGAACAGCAATCGAGCAATAGAGCGAAATCAGGTAAGAAGCGATCGCCTTATGGTTGATCCCCATGAAGCGAACGGACAGGCTGGGCGTAACTTCTCCGGGTAGCCCCGGCTGGAACAGGCCGATTACGCCTTGCTTCTTCTCGCCCGTGCGAATCAACAGGATGTTCGACTTCTCCCCCTTGATGGCCAGTTTGTCGGAAGGTACAAGAGGGATGCCACGCCAGGTCAGAAACTGCGAGCCATAGAGGTTCACCGTCGGCGGCGGAACACCACGGCGAGTGCATTCGCGGCCGAAGGCAGCGATGGCACGCGGATGCGCCAGGAAAAAGCCCGGCTCTTTCCAGACTCTCGAAATAAGCTCGTCCAAGTCATCCGGCGTCGGTGCACCTTTCCTGGTCTTGACGCGGAATTCGGACGCGACGTTGTTAAGCAAGCCATACTCGGCGTTGTTGACCAGTTCGTTTTCCTGACGTTCTTTCACCTTTTCGATCATCAGGCGAAGCTGTTCGCGAATCTGCTCGTGCGGGCTCCGATACAGATCTGAAATGCGGGTCTGCACATCGAGCACGGTTGTGACCGCGTTCAGCGTATACTCGCGCGGCTTCTCGTCATAGTCCACGTAGATCTCGGGGAGGTCGATTTCTTCATCGGGACTGCACTCGATGGTCCGCGTACCAGGATGCGTGGGCTTCACTTTGTTGACGCGGAAGGTGCCGGCTTCAACGGGGACCCACGACAGGAAAGTCACGAGCCAGCGCGGAGTGATAGTCTCCATCATGGGGACGGTTTTGGTGACGTTTGCTAGCTGGCGCGCCTGCTGCTCGCTCAGCGTATGACGAACTTCTGCTTTTTCAGCCATGCGAATTGCTCCTCAGTAGATAAGGAAGAAATTGTTAGTACGGAATCTGAAACGATGGGTGAGCGACGCTTGCAAGAGCCTTCACTTTCCTTTTACCAGCAGCTCGTAAACACAAATCGTGAACCGGTCTGTGACGTGGTTCACAGGGCAAAGTTTGCTTTGCGCTGCAGAATCCGTCGCCACGCACACAAATCCTAGTGTCTACAAATTATTCCAAGAATGAAAAGAAGTGACCCAAAAGGTTTATCTTGCTCAGGCGGGCTGTGTCAAGCGAAACTTCCTGTTGTAGATGGACATACTTCGAAATGGCCGCTCAGCGGCCTCTTTGCCCGGTGCCAATTTACTACGCGCCGGCGGATGCAGCATGCGCCTTGTAAAACTTCTTCTTCGCACGGTAACGGAGCTCGTCGAGTTCCGCATGCAGCCTCCGGATCTCGGCGTCCAGTTCGATAAAGCTTAGACATGGCATGCTAATCAGGTTGCGCGCCTCGATTCCAGCGTAGTCTGCTTTGCCGGCTGATTTTAAGTACAAGCAGGCCGAGGGCTGCTTGGTACGTGGATCAGATTCCATATACACGAAATCAATGCTTGTGGTGTCCATGGTGTGGCGATTATGCCACGAGCTCCCGGGAAGAAGTCTAGTTCTTTCTATGCTCGGGAACCTTTCGTCACAGCCCCGAAACTTGCAAACACTTTCATTCGCTTCGCGCCGGGGTAGTGGGGCGAGAGAGACAACCGAGGTAGAGTCAATCACTTCCGCCAGTATACGTGGCCTGAGGGAACGGCCCTTGGCGTGCGGACGGATAGAAGAACGTCTATAGTACTAGTAGACAATGCCTGAGGTCTCCCCCAAGTGAGCGAGTTACAATTTGATGTTCTGATCGCGGGTGGCGGTTTCAGCGGCACGATGCTGGCGGTACACCTACTGCGTTGTTCTCCGTCCTTGTCGGTTGGGATCGTCGATCGAGGAGCGTTTCCCGGGCGAGGACTCGCTTACAGCAGCCCGCATCGATTTCACTTGCTGAACGTACCTGCGGGCGAGATGAGCGCGTGGCCCGCGGAGCCCGACGATTTCCTTCGCTGGGCGAGAATTCACTACGATGCTGCAGTTCAACCCCGGAGTTTCCCTCCACGCGCGGTCTACGGATCTTACGTTGGCAGCTTGCTGGAAGCCACCCTGACCGACTATGGCCGGAAACGCTTTCGGTGGATTGAGAACGAAGCGCTTTCTCTCCATCGCCAAAAAGGAAAATTTGCGGTCCAAACAAAGCAGGGCCCCGAACTACTGGCGCGGGAGGTAGTGCTGGCAACTGGAAATTTTCCGCCAGCCAATCCGAAGATCCCTGGGCTCGCCAACTCGACCTCGTCCTATGTGCAGTTTCCGTGGGCCAGCGACGCGCTGGAGACCTTCCTCCATCTGGCAGCGTGTTACTGGTCGGCTCGGGACTCACGAGCGTCGACCTAGTCATGGCCTTAAGGTCAAAGGGGTTTCGGGGAGTGGTTCACGTCATTTCACAGAAGGGTTTGTTTCCACAAGCGCGCCGCCAGCAACGTCCTGACGAACCCTGGCATTTATTCTGGAACGATAAGTCTCCCCGAAGTACTCGTGGGTTGCTGCGGTTGATTCGGAGGCAGATACAAGACGCTGCCGAAAAGGGAATCAACTGGCGGTCGGTAATCGACTGCCTTCGGCCGGTGACGCAGGATATTTGGCGCTCACTGCCCCTGGCCGAGCAGAAGCGATTCTTGCGTCACGCCCGTGTTTATTGGGACGTTCATCGGCACCGCGTCGCTCCCGAAATCGCCGACATACTTGCCGACATGCAGAGCGAAGGCCGGGTCTTCTTGCACAGGGGAGCCATCACGCGATACTCCGAAGACCACGGACGCGCCAAGATTCAATACTGGGACCGGGAAAGTCAATCCAGGAAAAAACTGCGCGTAGATCGCGTCATCAATTGCACCGGGTCGGAAACCGATTGTCGCCGCATCGACGAGTCGCTTATCACGAGCCTGTTTGTGCAGGGATTCGCGCGGCCCGACGCGCTCTTTCTCGGACTCGAGGTCGATGACGACGGCGCCCTGATTGACTACAAGGGAATTCCGTCGCATCCCATATACGCAATCGGGCCCACGCTCAAAGGCTGTCTCTGGGAAACGACGACAGTGCCTGAAATCCGAGAGCAGGCCGCGGCGATGGGCGAATACCTGGCCGCCAAACTCGGACACGGGAGCGGCGGTGCGCGAAGCGTTCTAAAGACTGCTTAGGCACGGCCAGTTGGCGAGCCTACTCTCAAATTAGTGGGGGAGCTTAGCCCTTAGCAATCCATACAGCCAGGTTCCGGCGAGTGCGCTGATAATGGCGACGATCATGACCGTGACGCCATTACCTACCAAAGCAAAAAGCGGTCCGGGGCAAGCACCCGTCAGAGCCCAGCCCAAGCCAAAGATGGTGCCGCCAACGGCGTAGCGAACTCCGTACCCCAAGCTCTTGGGTGGAATCGAGATTGGCTCGCCCGACAAAGCTCTCAGACGAAGGCGCTTAATCACCGCAACTGCAGCGGCGGCAACCATTACCGCTGCCGCAATAATCTCGTACATTCGAGGCGACTGGAACCGGAACATTTCCTGGATGCGGAACCAGGAAAGAACCTCGGATTGGGTGAGCGTGACACCGAAACAAATTCCTAGAAGAAAATAAGCCAGCAATGCGCCCGCAGCCTGGCGATGAACCTGACCGCTTGTACTTTGATCGGTTGCTGGTTGGGTCGACATTGTCATCGCAAAACCAACGGAAGAATCAGGTGCGTTGCGAGTAGACCGCCGACGAAGAAGCCAACGACCGCAATCAACGACGCGACCTGCAAATCTGCCAGGCCTGAGATCGCGTGACCCGAAGTACACCCACCGGCATAGGCGGTGCCGAAGCCGACGAGGAAGCCTCCGACAACGACCGAAATAAATCCTTTTAGAGAAAGCAATGCCGGCCAGGAGAAGACTTCGCGGGGCGCCAGACCGGAGAAATCATGAATGCCCAACTTCGTCAGCGCGATTCGAGTCGAGTCGGCAATCGCGATATCTCGATGTCCTCCCCAGTGAGCGGCGATCACGCCGCCCACGAAAATGCCGGCCACAAAAAGAAGATTCCAGAGGCCGGTTCGCTTCCAGTCATAACGAAGATAATCAGGCTTGCCGGGGAGAACGGCCGCACACACATGCCGGAGGCTGCTGGAGACGCCAAACAACTTGCCGTCCACAAGCAACAGCAGCGGGACGAAGAGTCCGATCACAGGACCGGCTACGTACCAAGGCCACGGGTTAGAGAGGAATGCGATCATAGCGACTGCCTACGAGAATTCCTAGTGTAGTGCGCCGAAGATAGCGACTGTTATCTATCGCCTGCGATGGGCGGAAAACAAAGCCTCTAACCGCGAAGCTCGCAAAGGACATCCGCGAAGAGGCGAAGATAAGCCGTACGACTCGAAATATAACGTCGACCTGTTTGACGCACTACTCCAGTTTACTTCCCCCATCCAAAACTGACGCCGATGGAGTCCTGATACATACGTAGATTGGCCTCGCCGCCGCCGAGGGCTGCAGGAATCGAGTTCACGCCATTCAGGGTGTTCTGGAAGGCGTGCAGATAGCAGATAAGCGATGCTAATCTCTTTGCCACTCTGGAGCCCCCACGTGGCCCCCGCCGTCACGTGGTTCTGGACCACGGCCGGAGCGAGAACGTTAAATAAGTTCTGACTGGCATCGAAGGGCAGACCTGAGTGGTTGAATCCGGCACGCAGGGTCGTCGTCGGACTCAACTTGAAATCGAAGCCCACTTTCTCGGAGGTGATGTCGTGCCATCCGAACCCGGGACCGTTGTCTGCACCCAGAGGTGCATTGAAGGGAAAGTCGGGATTCGCGATTGACTTTACCTGTCCGTAGAAAATGCGCTCGACATCAAACAGGACGGTCGCCTTCGGGAGCACCTTGAAGGCCACGCCGCCAGCCACGTTCGCCGGAATATCAAATCCGCCTTGTTCGGCGAACAGACCTTTGTATTTGTCGAAATTCTGCATGTAGGTCCGCGTCTGGAACGTCGCACCCAGACTCAGACTCTGGTTGATGGTTCCCAGCCAGCCAACGCGGACGCCTGCGCCGAAATAGTTGCTGAAGCCACGTTCGGTCACGTCTCCCGGGAAGCTCGAAAACGCTGAGTTCGCAAAATTCTCCAGGCCCTGGGCGGAAAATTTCTGGTAGGCGACGTTCAGTGAGACGCCGAAGGCATTGTGGGCATTCGCCTTGAAAGCGACGGTGGGAGATACAAATAGCTGTTGTAGATCGACGCCCGCTCGAAAGTTGGTGGGCCCACTGAAGAGTGGAAAGGGAGTCGTGTAGGCGGTGTTCATACCGCCATTCCCATAGATCGACACACCGAACGCAAGTTTCGGATTGAACAGATGGTTGTATCCCAGTTCGGGGATGAAGAAATTCTTCTTACGGCTTCCGTCGTAGACGCCATCAACACCTGGGGCGCCGCTTCCGGTGACGGAGGCGCCTCGGATCGGACGAAACCATGACATCCCAAAATCAAACCGGTCTCCGACCAGAACCATGCCTGCGGGGTTGGTCGCAGCGGCGATGCTGTCCTGGGGAAATGCAATGCCAGCGCCTCCCTGCCCCTGCTGTTTGACGCCGAAGCCGGTGGAAAAATATCCGTCAGTGGCAAACGCGGGAAGAGCCAGCAACAGGGCCAAAGCCAGCAAACGGGTCACAGGGTGGGTATTCATTTGGGAAATCTCCTTGGGTTGAATGCAATTCATAGTCAATTACAAGTAATATAATCAACATACTTGACTATTAACGAAGGATTTGGCAACTGTTACTTCACGGAATACGCGAGGCTCACAACAGGCCAGCGAACTGGAACGAAGAAAAGGGCACAACTTTCGGTTGTGCCCCAATCCCCTGCTCAATCTTTAAACTCGGCAGCCAGCTAGACTGCGACCGGGAGTTCGGTTACGAAGGGCAGTTTTGCTTTCTCCCACACGGTAAAGCCGCCGACAACGTTGGTGACGTTCTCGAAGCCTGCTCGCTGCAATAGACTGCAGGCAATCAAACTGCGATAGCCACCCTTGCAAATGATGGCGAGCGGAGCCTGGCGATCGATCTCCGGTAATGAGCTTTTGAAATCGTCCAGAGCAAACCATGCCGCTCCCTCGATGTGCCCTGCCTCCCATTCCGGCCGGCGACGCACGTCCAGCACTTGCGCTTTGTCCTTTCGGAGAAGGTCACTCAACAGCCGGGGATTGATCTGGGGCAGTTTGGCAAGTTCGAGTCCGGCATTGGTCCAGCCTTCGATCCCATTCTCCAAGTATCCGCGGGCATCGTCGATGCCAACTCGGGCCAGCCGCGTGCGCGCCTCGGACAACTGCTCCGGCGACTCCGCGATCAACACCGGACGGGAAGACAGCCCTACCAGGCTCCCTGCCCAGAAGGCAAAATCTCCGGAGAGAGGGATGCTGATCGAACCGGGTACATGCCCCGCGGCGAAATCGTCGCCCGGACGGATATCCAGGGCGAAAACTGCTTCTTGCAGCAAAGACTGCAAATCGCGCGCTGAAATCGGCTCCAGCTCTGGTAATTCTGATAACGCGGGCGCACCCACACGATTAATCGCCGCATCCTTCGGAAAATATTCAGGGCGGGGCGGAAGGTTGGTGGTCAACTGACGGATGAATTCTTCCTTGCTGTAAATCTTCAGAGCGTAATTGGTGAGCCGTTCCGTGCGAATCGTGGAGGAACGTTCGGCGCGCATGTTCTTCCCGCAGAGCGAACCGGCACCGTGGCCGGGATAGACAATAACGTCGTCGGCGAGTTCGAGGACTTTGTTGTGCAGGCTCTCGTAGAGCATGCCTGCCAATTCCACGGGAGTGTGTGTTCCCGAGAGGTCGGGACGACCGACGTTGCCGAGGAATAGTGTGTCGCCGGTCAAAATCGCCCACGGGTTGGGAGACTTTTCCTGGTCGGTAACGACCAGGCAGATGCTCTCCGGGGTGTGCCCCGGCGTTTCCAGGACTTCGATGCTGATGTTACCCACACGCAACTTGAAACCGTCGGTTACCTCGACGTGCGGTATCTTGGCTCCGCCATTTGGACCGATGTAAATCTTAGCGCCAGTGCGGGCAGCCAACTCTTTGTGGCCAGAAACGAAGTCGGCGTGCAGGTGAGTCTCAAAAATGTGTTTGATTTTCGCCCCTTGCTGTTCAGCAGCTTTGAGGTAAATGTCAACGTCCCGCTGGGGATCGACGACGATCGCTTCCCCCTCCGATACCAGCATGTAAGAGTCGAGCGCCAAACAACCCAAGTGAAATTGTTCAAAGTACATGGTTACCTTCCTCTCCAAAGCAAAATAGTTTTGAGCAATGCGGGCAAGCACGCCCGCATGCCTGCAAGCCGCATCCAGAGCTCATGGAACCGCCGAATAAAGGTCCGCGACCAGATCACGCCTCGGACCTTCACCATCTTCGCCGGCGTTAACGGTGAGCAGGAGTTTCGATAGTTCCGATACCTGGCCGCGAATTTCCGGAACGGCGATGGTCTCCCACAAACTCCCTTTCCGAACCGGGCCGACCGCGTAAAGAAAATTGGAAGGAACGCCGGAATGGTCAATCAAGGCGCCGTCGGCGGAGACATTTAGGCCCAAGAATAAAGCGTCTGGGGAGGCCAGTTTCTGCTGCATGAGACTACGCAATAGAGGATCGTCCACTTTGCGGCAATCACTTTCAGGGCCCGAACAATTGACGACGCGGTCGACCTGGAGGAGTTTGGGGTGTCCGTTCGCGCGATCGCGATACGTCACATCGACTCCGTCCGGCTGCTCGCTGTATGACGTGATCCGTCCTGCGTGGATTTGACTTTGGCCGTTCGTCAACTCCTTAGCCAGCCGGCTGCCGATTTCCGGCGCGACGCGGTGGCGATGCACATCCCAGTAGGGACGGACGTGACGAAGGAATCTGCGTTGCTCGTGGCGTTGAAGAGATTGCCAGAATTCCTGCACAAAAGGGCGAAGCGAGTCGATCACTTCCCGCCAATCGCTACCCAGTCTTTCGGCGGCTTGTACTTGGAGACGAATCGATCGCAAGAGTCCGCGGATTGTCCGGGGAAATTCCTGATCCCAGATGGGAACCCAGGAAGAGGTTGCCTTGTGGGTCTGAGGAAGCAACCCATGGCGGGATAGCATATGAACTGTGCCGCGGAATCCGCGCTTCCGCAAGGCGATTCCAACGTCCACACTGGTGAGCCCGGTACCAACCAACAGAACGCGGTCATCGTCGCCGATGTCGTCCAGAGCGCCGACTATCCAGGGGTTCGAGACATAACGCTGGCTGTCAGGCGTTTTACCCGGCAACCGCGGATCTCCAGGAGGAAAATTACCGAGCGCCAGCACCACTTTGTCCGCAAGCAGGAACTGACCGCTGCGAAGGTGGATCTCCGCCTTGTTGCCGCAGCTCGCGAGAGAGATGGCTTCATCTTGCCGGTGCTCGAACTGGCCAGGACGAAGTTCCACTTCTTGTTGGAGCACGTAGGTTACATACTGACCGTACACAGACCGCGGCAGAAATGCGTCTGGGTTGACCGAGTGATCTCTGACTGCGTGATCGTAGTGGAGACGAGCCCAGCGCAAGAAGTGCTCCGGATCCTCGGCATAGGCGCTCATGTTACTTGCCGGGACATTCAGCAGGTGCTCTACGCATTGCGTACCGTATGCCACGCCTCGACCGAAGTGGGTGTCGCGTTCGACGAGCACGACCGAAACATTACCCTCTGAACGACGCAAAATTTGAGCCGCCACGGTTGTGCCGCTAAATCCTCCACCAAGAATGGCGATGGTTAAGCGGGAGTCGGCTTTGCTTTTTCCAGGCATGTCTCTCCGTAATACGTTTATGTCTATTACCTTAGTATAGATAGCAATTTGCTTCCCTTCCCCGCCAAACCATTTAAGGCTCCTAGATTGTGCGAGTTAGACGCCCAGACCTGGTGATGGAACAGCCATGAGCCGAGTAGCGACCGCAAGGCTTTTCACCTTACCGGCAACATAGACTCCTCTCGCAGAGCCGGAGACGGGCACAGAGTTCGACAGTGGGACAAAAAGACAATCGCCGACTGAATGCATGTCTAGTATTACGATGGACATGATAGTATATATACAAGAAGACGCAAAGCCGAGAGTTCGGCGCAAGGAAGAATCCGCGGGAGGCGCAAGTGCCGAAATACGTGATCGAGCGTGAGATTCCGGGAGCAGGAAAACTAACCACGCAACAACTCAGAGTGATTTCGCAGGCTTCCTGCGGCATTGTGCAGACGCTCGGGCCTCAGATTCAGTGGGTTCACAGTTACGTTGCAGAAGACAAGATTTACTGCGTTTACATTGCGCCCAATGCCGAGATTATCCTGGAACACGCCCGGCGCGGCCAGTTCCCGGCCAACCGCATCACCGAGGTCAGATCGGTCATTGATCCCACGACTGCCGAAATTGCGCTGACAGGCTGACTGCTGGCAAAACCGTTTCGGGCTTTAGGGTGAATTTCGCAACTTTGAACCAGCGGGGTAATTTCTATGCTGTGGAAAGCTGATCCGACCTTCTACGCTTCTCCGAAACTCGCCAGTCAAGCGCCGCCCGAAACACTGGCCTACGTTGCGGCTATCAGTGTGAACGGCGGCAACCAGGCAGACGCGCTCCAGGTGGTAGATGTTGACCCCGAGTCCAAACACTATGGAGAAATCGTAGGTGGCGTTGACATGCCCAACGTCGGCGATGAGTTGCATCATTTTGGCTGGAACGCGTGCAGTTCCGCGCTTTGTCCGTATGCTCCTCACCCGCATGTCGAACGGCGATATCTGATCGTTCCGGGCCTGCGCTCCTCGCGCATTCATGTGCTCGACACCAAGCCGGACCCCAAACATCCGGTGATCGTGAAAGTCATCGAGGCGCAGGAGATTGCGGACCGCACGGGATACAGCCGTCCTCATACTCTGCATTGTGGACCCGATGCCATCTATGTCAGCGCGCTGGGAGCGCCGAATGGCGATGGCCCCGGCGGCATCTTTGCGCTCGATCATTCCAGCTTCGAGCCACTTGGCCGTTGGGAAATCGATCGTGGCTCCCAGTATTTCAGTTACGACTTCGGCTGGCACCTGGGGCACGACATAGCAGTGACCAGTGAATGGGGAACGCCGAACATGGTCGAGAACGGGGTGAACCCGGAGTTATTGCTCACAGGAAAATATGGACACAGCCTTCATTTCTGGGATATCCGGAAGCGGCGTCACCTGCAGAGCCTTGATTTGGGAGCGGAGCAGCAGATGGTGCTGGAACTGCGTCCGGCCCACGATCCGACGGAAGCGTATGGGTTTGCCGGTGTGGTGACCTCGCTAAAGAACCTGTCCAGTTCGATCTGGTTGTGGCATCGCGCGAATGGCAAATTTGCCGTCACCAAGGTCATTGAGATTCCCGCTGAACCCGCGGACGCGGATCAACTGCCGCCGCTGCTCAAGGGCTTCAAGGCCGTGCCGCCGCTACTGACTGATATCAACCTCTCCGTAGACGATACGTTCCTCTATGCCTCGTGCTGGGGCACGGGAGAGATGCGGCAGTACGATGTCTCTGATCCTTTTCATCCCAAACTGAACGGATCGGTTCACATCGGAGGAATCGTGCGACGGACTGCCCATCCCACCCAACCGGACAAACCGTTGAACGGCGGCCCGCAAATGGTGGAAATCAGCCGCGACGGCCGGCGCGTCTACTTCACAAATTCGCTTTATCGTTCGTGGGACGAGCAGTTCTATCCGGACGGCATCGACGGTTGGATGGTGAAGCTCGACATCGCCGACACCGGTAAGATTGAACTCGATCCGCGCCTGATCGTGGATTTCGGCAAGCGGCGTCCGCACCAGGTCAGACTCCAAGGCGGCGACGCATCGTCGGATTTTTACTGTTACCCATGAATGCTGTGACTCATGAATACTGCGCCTCATGAATAACGCATGGCCGTGGGCAACGCTGGCACTCCTGGGTGCATACCATGGACTGAATCCGGCCATGGGCTGGGTGTTTGCGGTGGCGCTGGGACTACAGGAAAAGCGCCGAGGCGCGGTATTGGCCGCTCTGTGGCCAATCGCAGCAGGACATGCAACCGCGATCACGCTGACGATCCTCTTGTTGCGTTTCATCCAGAATTTTCTTCCTTTTCGCAGCATCAAACTGGCAGTTGCCATTATTCTTTTCGCGACCGGCATATATCGGTTGTTCCGCGCGAGTCATCCGCGCGGAGCGGGCATGAGAGTGGGATGGAGAGACCTTTTTGTCTGGTCTTTCCTGATGGCCTCGGGCCACGGCGCAGGTTTAATGCTCATGCCGGTTTTGCTGGCTCAGCCGATGCGCGGAATGACTCACAGGATGGCGGGAGGCACACTCATGCCGTCCATGGCTATAGGAATGTCAAAGATTGCACTGGCAGTCTTGGTACACACCATCAGCCTGCTGGTGGTAGCTGGCGCGCTGGCCTTGCTGGTATTTGAAACCTATGAAAATTCAGGCCTAGGACCGCTCACGAACAGGTGGGTGAATTTCGATCTGGTATGGGCAATCGCCCTGCTGTTGGCCGGATGCGCCACACTGCTGATGTAGGCGCGACGCATTGGCAAAGACCCACTCCTACGTCGCGATCCTCTCAGTGCGTTCGAACTCCGCGATAACCCTGGTCACCATGGCGACGCATTGGGCGGGAAACTTGCCCACAGCAGTTTCCGCCGCCAGAACGAGGCCGTCGGCGCCGTCGTCCAGCGTGTTGTAGATGTCGTTGATTTCCGCCAGCGTCGGTACAGGGGTGTGGACCATCGACTCCAGCAAATTGGTGGCAACGTAGACTGGCCGCCCGACGGCTCTTACGCGGCCGATTATGTCCTTCTGGTGTCGGGGGATCTCTTCCAGCGGCACCTGCCGTGAAAGATCGCCGCGGTCGATTAAGATCGCGTCGGAGAGTGTGGCGATCTCTTCCAGATTCGTAATTCCACTGCGAGACTCTATTTTTGAAATCAGCGTGGCGCCGGGCCCGATGAGCTCTCGCATCTCACGGACATCTTTAGGCCGATTCGCGAAGGAGAGCGCGAAATGGTCGACGCCCATTTCCCGCCCGATCTCAATCGCCTCGCGGTCCTTGGGTGTGATGGCCGGGAGTTCGATCTCCCGATGCACATTGCAGGCCTTGTTACTACCGACACGTCCACCTTTGCGCACTGCGAGTACCGCCCGATCGCTTTCCAGTTCCATCACTTCCGCAACTACGGAATGAAAATCAATGGTGATGAGGTCTCCGGGTTCTAAAAGTTCAATGGTGGAGACGGGAGTGAAATTGAATTTCTGTGCCGTGCCTGATATGGAATGCCGGTGAACCTGGACCAGACTATCTTTTCTCAAATTCGTGGGTGGGGATGCGAACTTGCCGGTTCTGACCTGCGCTCCCTCGCTGTCGAGACATACCGGCACCTTGCTGTGCTCTTGCAGGAAGGCGATCGCCGGTCGCACTCCCTCAATCGGTGTATGCGAGAGATTGATGCGAAACAGGCTGACGCCGAGTTGCTCAAGCGACCGGATCACTCGCGGCTTCAGCGAAGATGGACCGACCGTGCAAATCACTTTTCTGCTCGTAGGAGGCGTCATCTGCCGTCTGAACCTATAACCACCCAAATTCTTGAATTGCGATGTATGTGCACCTGGTTCGACCTCATTCTGAGACAGGATCTGAGAGTTCCAGCCTGGTACCCTTCGCCAGCCGGCCGAGCAATGTTTTGGACTGCAGAAACAACTTGGTTCCGAAATACCAGGGATAGAGGATTCGCATCAGGCGGAGGCTCGGATCCAGTCGAACGGAACTCCCGCGTTCCGTCGTAAGAGGGTAAGCAAACTCCTCGAGACAGTCTCCAATCGTTGCTTCTAATTTCTGAATCTCAGGCGGAGAGAGCTTGGTTTTCCAGCGGTTGACGGGATTGAACGCGCCCGCGCTGGACTCCTCCTTCCAGACCGTATTCGGAGAGACGACGTGTCCAAGGGGTGTCCTCTGAATGCGCGCGTAATCAAGGTCGTGATCCAGGAACTCTCCCAGAACGCTTAAGGTCTTTTGAGGATGCAGGACCAGATCTTCGTAACGCACTTCGATGTAGTCATTGGGAAACTTCTGTCCGTAATGCCGGCCCTCGCGAACCGTGTATTGCCAAAGCAACGCCCACACAAACAGCTCTCGATCTCGAGCCCAGAAACGGGGAGGAGCTCCGTGCTGCTTCTTCATCGAGAGCGCCGCGTCGCGGCCATCGCGAACCACGTGGACAAACAGGGCGTCGGGAATCTCCCGTTTGATGGCCGGCATATACATGATGTTGTCGCAATCCCGGACCGCCCAGCGTTGAACACCGGCACGGCGAGCGAGTTCTCCCATGACAATGCGCAAGAAGTCGCCACCGCTCTTGCATTCTTCCGAAAGCTGGGAGCGCAGATCGTCAGGAGCGAGGCCGGTTCGGCGGAAGGCTTTGCTGCGCAACCAGAGCTTGATCAGCTTTTCACGATTGCGCGGCACCGACGGGTTCCCACAGATTCGAAGCAGCGCGGTGTGAACGTAGGGTGCGGCGTGAAAGAGGGGGAATCCACCGGCAGAAAGGAGGCTATCGTAGAGTAGGGCCGTACCCGAACGGTGGCATCCTATTATAAAGACTGGCGCATTCGCTCGGGACTTCCCTGCTTTTTGGGTCGTGTTCCCGGACCCGGCTAGCGCCATCGGCTCCTCAATTATTTCACTAATATTTGACGGCGCTTTCATCATCTCTTAACAATTCTCATTATTACATTTATGTCGATGTATTTACTAGTGTTTGTATAGTTACCTAGAAGCCTTGGCTCGCCCTTTTGAACCCGCACAGCTCTCGTCCCCTTGAATGTTGCGGGTTGAACTCACTGCATTTTATGAACCCCTCACGGACAGTAGCCCACTCTAGTAACATTCCGTTAATAAAAGACTCGTAAACGCGCGCGCTTCCTGCTATAGTTTACCTCTATGTCTATCAGTTTAGTAGACAATCAAACAATCGTCACTGCCATGTCGCTACCCCGGGCGCGGACCACGGCGCCCGTCTTCGTCATCGGCTGCAGCCGGTCCGGCACGACCCTGCTCTACCACATGCTTCTGTCGTCGGGGAATTTTGCCGTCTACCGCATGGAATCACAGATCCTCACTCTCTTTGAGCCGCGTTTCCGCCCGCTCAGCAGGCCTCGGAACAAGCGCAGAATGCTCGATGCCTGGTATGGTACGCGTCTTTATGAGCGTTCCGGCCTCGAACCCGGGGAGATTGAGCCCCGGATCATGGCGGAGTGCCAAAACGGTGGAGACTTCCTGCGCATTCTCATGGAGGAGATGTGTCGCAAGCAAGGCGTACAACGATGGGCTGAGACCACGCCCGAACACCTCCTCTACATGCGGCGCATTAAAGAGACCATCCCCAACGCGCTCATCATTCACGTGATTCGCGATGGCCGGGACGTGGCGTTGTCATGGGAGAAGCTTTCGCAAATTCGACGCTTCCCATGGGACCGCAGGCGGGCAGCCATGGCAGCGGGCATTTATTGGGAATGGATTGTAAACAAGGGACGGCTGGGCGCACGCTCGGCGAGACTACCTCGAAGTACGCTATGAAGATCTCGTGAATAAGCCAGCGGAGGTATTGAAGAACCTGGAGCCGTTTGTGGATCACGATCTGGACTATGACCGAATCACCGAAGTGGGAATCGGGTCGGTGAGTAAGCCCAATACGGCGTTTAACGGCGAGGAGCGAAGTCCGATCGGCCGGTGGAAGACCGATCTGTCTTCGTCGGAGTTGGCGGTGCTTGAAACGCTAACCGGGGACACTCTGGACAACCTTGGGTATGAACGCAACACGAGAGCTTCGCGCTCTTTGGATTTGGCCAGCATGCGCGCATCGTACCGGGCGTATTTCGAGAGCAAGCAATACCTGAAAACCAGGACGCCATTGGGAAAATGGTTCGTGAAACGCAATCTGTCCTGGGTCTAAGGCAGTCCAATTCACGCGTCGCTTTCTGTCAGCCCTCCGATGACCCTGCCGCCCAGTTTCTTGCGGGAATCCTTCTACATACTTGCGTCCGAGGTAGCTGTTTGGAGAAAGTAATCGTATTTCATTGGCCGAAATCGGCCCCGGGAAAACACCTTGGAGAATGTGCATTGTTTGCGCTGTAATCGCCAACTTGAATCGGGGCGAAAATTCGTAGCCATCTACATGTTCGCTCAGACAGTGGGAATCAAGCCGCGGCAGAAATCGGCGGCGCAGCGTATTGTTTTCTGCCCGCAATGCTCCGTCTCGCTGGCATTGGGGCTTTCGCCGGAGGGCGCTCTGAACGTTGCGGCCTGGGACATGATTCGCGATCTGGTCAGTTCCGACCCGGCGCTGAACCAGGCGGCTTGGGAGAACCTGCGCGGAGTCGTCCGCATGTTGGAGGCTGGCGAAAGCGAGCCCGAGCCGGAGCAGCGGTCCGATGCGTGGGTGAACTTCAGCCGGGCTGTCTAGCCTTCGGCTTGACATTGTCTATTTTATAGATAGACATACTATTTTATAATCCCCAAAATCCCTGTGGGGATATTTGTGCCTCCTCTCAACCATCATCCATGTCCGGGCCAATGTCTTTTTTTGCTAGTCGAGTGGTCCTACTCCTCGATCGGGCTCGCGGCTGATGCGCACATCGTGGCTTAACGCAATGGCTCTCGCCGCCGTTGCCATCGCAATCGCTCTTGTGGTGGCAAGAAATGTGACGGGCGACGCTTCGACACAACTGTTGAATTTCTCCTACGATCCTACGCGGGAACTGTTCCAGGACATCAATCAGCAGTTCGTCGCCAGATATTTTCAGGAGACTGGCAAGAAGTTAACCATCCAGCAGTCTCACGGCGGCTCCTCACGACAGGCACGCGCGGTGATTGATGGCGCGCCCGCCGATGTCGTTACGCTAGCCTTATCTTCGGACGTAGATGCTCTCCGCAAGCGTGGGCTCATCGCCGCAGACTGGGCGAGTCGATTGCCCAATCATTCTCAGCCCTTCACCTCGACGATTGTCTTTGTCGTCCGCAAAGGAAATCCCCGAGCCATCAAGGATTGGCCTGACCTGGTCCGGCCCGGTGTATCCGTGATCACGCCGAATCCGAAGACTTCGGGAAATGGAAAGCTGAGTGTCCTGGCGGCATGGGGTTCGGTAATCTCGCGCGGAGGCACCGAGGCCCAGGCGCTGGAATATTTGAAGCAGCTTTATCAGCACGTGCCCGTGCTCGACACGGGTGCGCGCGATTCCACCAACACCTTCACCCAAGAAAAGCTTGGCGACGTGCATTTGACGTGGGAAAACGAAGCTCTACTGGAAGCGCAGCAATACAGAGGCGAAGTGGAGATCGTATTCCACCCGTCAGCATTCGCGCGGAGCCGAGCGTGGCCTGGGTTAACGTCAATGTCGCCCGCCGAAAGACCGAGGCCTACGTCAAGGCATACCTCGAATTTCTTTATACCGACCAGGGGCAAGAGACCATCGCGCAGCACGGCTACCGGCCCATTAATCCGGAGATACTCAAGAAACATGCCGACCGTTTGCCCCAGATCGATCTCTTTGCAGTCACCATCCTCGCCAAGGATTGGGACGAAGCACAGCAGAAATTCTTTGCCGACAATGGCATTTTCAACGTTATTCATCCGGTAAAAGGTGAAACCCGATGAGGCTCGACTATTCATGGGATCGCGGACGCAAGGATTTTTTGGCCGGAGTAACAGTCGCGGCCATTTCCTTACCCCAGGCGATGGCCTATGCGCTCATCGCAGGGATCGATCCCCGCTTCGGCCTATATTCCGCCATCGTCGTGACGCTGGTCGCGTCGATCTTCGGGTCGTCGTCTCACCTGATCAACGGGCCCACCAACGCCATTTCGCTAGTCGTTTTCAGCGCTCTCGCTTTCTTTGATCCCGATGCTCGATTCGACGCTTACCAGGCCACTTTCCTGCTGGGCATCATGATCGGCACGATTCAGATCCTGATCGCAGTCTTCAAACTCGGCGATCTCACTCGCTACATTTCCGAATCGGTCGTAATCGGCTTCATGGCCGGAGCGGGCGCACTGGTTGGGCTCAGTCAACTCGGCAACCTGACCGGCCTGCGTGACCGCGGCACCGGACAGCAACACGTGCTTTACCGCATCTGGCTAACGCTCACTGGTCGCCACGTGGATTCGCGCGCCCTCGGCCTTGGTCTGGGAACGATTGTCGTTGTCGTCATCCTCAGAAAACTCGCGCGGAAGTACCACTTTCCACAAATCGACATGCTGTTGGCCCTGATCGTGGCATCGATTGTAGCCGCGTGGTTCGGCTGGTCCAAGCCCTCGCTGGATGGCAAGACGCTGGTATCCGTGGTGGGCAGTGTGCCTCGCAGCCTTCCCCTCCCGCGCGTTCCCGAGATCAAGTTCTGGTGGATCAAGGAACTGTCGGGCAGCGCGCTGGCCATCGCTTTTCTCTATTGCTGGAAGCTCTCGCTATTGCGAAGTCCATCGCCACCTATACCCGCCAGCAGCTCGACTACAATCGCCAATGCCTCGCTGAAGGCTTGGCCAATCTTACAGGTGGATTTTTTCAATGCCTGCCTGGTTCTGGTTCACTTACGCGTTCGGCGATTAACTTTCAAGCGGGAGCGGTGAGCCGTTTCTCCGGTGTGATCGCGTCGGGAACCGTAGCTCTGGTCGTTGTCGCGTTCGCGCCGTACGCGCGGTTCATTCCAAAGGCGGCTCTGGCCGGACTATTGCTCGTAACCGCGTCCAGACTCATCGATTGGAAACGCCTGACCTACGCCATTCTAGCTTCGCGTTACGATGCGGGCCTGGTTTTCGTGACGGCATTCTCCGCTGTCTTCATCAGCGTTGAATTCTCGATTCTGATTGGCGTGGCTCTTTCCTTCTTGTTGTTTGTTCCGCGCGCCGCCTTGCTTCGGTGGTCCGAACTGGTGGTCAGCGATGAGCGTGTGGTGCGGGAACGTCTGGAGGAAGATCCGGCTTGCACGGCGATGTTGCTTTATGACCTCGAGGGTGAGCTCTTTTTTGGCGCCGCTCCGGAACTCGATCGTTGTTTCGAAGAACTCAAACGCCGCACGAAAGACGAAAACATCCATTTCGTTGTTCTGCGCCTAAAGCGCACACGCAATCCCGACATGGTTGCGCTGGAGCGCTTCGAGCATTTTCTCCGTGAAATGGAGAAGGAGGGGACAACCGTGCTGCTGTGCAGTGTTCGTCCCAGCTTTGCGAAAGCAATGACGAACCTGCGTTTCCAGGAATGGTTACCTGCAGATCGCGTCTTTCCTGAAGAAGACGAGAAATATTCGGCAACCCTCAACGCGGTTCGCCACGTGCACGAACTCTTGAAGGATGACGCGTGCCCGCATTGTCATCAAAACGGAACGGCTGTGCCTGATCGGCAAGCGCGATACTATCTGGTTTAGTTTTTAGCGGCGATTTTCTGTTGCACGCGCTCCGGCTCGAGAACCGAGCCCAAGATAGGCGAATCGGGGGCACTCTAAGATTCTTACGCAACCACGCAAGACCTGTGAAGTTGTTGTATATACTCAACAACCTACTTTGAATAATCTGACTTCAGTTGTGGGGGCTCGAATCGCTTCAGCTCACCATCCGAAAATCTGCAATCACTTTGCAATCACTTAACGTGAACTACCCGATACTTCAACGTCCTTAGACTGCCGTCCGTGCTGCGTAAGTCCTTGGATTGACGTTTTCAGGTGGATTCGAGTCCTACCTGAGGAGCCATTTTTACCCCCAGAAATGCTGGCAACTTCCATTTCAGCGACCCGATTGTACTAACTTTGTACTGAGGCCAGACCGCCTCGAATCGGTCGAATTTCCTCTTTTCGCGGTATCAAGGTCTAGAGCGCAAGGGGGGAAACCGGATCGAAAGCAAAATCTTCCGGCGACATTCGACGGATTGTCCATTGTGTTGGAGGTTCACGCTGGGCGCGCCGTAAGTCATCGCCTAGCAAAAGACAGTAATTCTGCCTTCGCCGTAACCCGCAATGGAGATTTGAGCTTCCCGGCGCATCCGGGTTTGTTCCATAAACCTCTTTGTTGTCTCCGGAGCCTCGCTGGCTTTCGAGTGGACAGACACGAGTTTGACTCGCTGTGTGTTGGAGCCTCCAAAAAGCTGGGCGCAGATATTGAGGATTTCCTTGAAGTTTTCGAACAGGAGGGGATCCAGGTGCTTCGTTTTCAAATTAGTTGCGGCCTCGCACGCCGGAATCAAGCAAAGCGCGGCCCCGCCGTTAAGCGCGAATTCCAAATCGCAAATGCAAACCGCCGCTAGATCCCCATTGTCAATCGCGTAGGACGCAACGATCGGGAGATCACTGGCAGCTGAGGTAACGGGCCCGATTTTGGCGCTGACGGGGCGGCCTAAAAGGTCACTCAACAGCCTCCCCATCTTCTCGGCGTGGAAAGGTACACTCACATCGTTCTCCTGTTCTTCGGGACGGTCACGAACGCAGTTCCCCTCCAATTGCGATCACCTTCCAATAATTGGCTCCAAAGCGCTCAGAAATGCGTCAGGTGTGAACGGCTTCGTAATGAAGAACAGCGCCCCAGACTGCCGGGCAAGCATTTGTATGTCGGTTGCGCATTCAGATGTTACGAAGCCCAACTTAACCGTGCGACCCAGGCTTTTCAGTTTCTCGAGCAATTCCAATCCGTTCATGCCCGGCATGTTCCAGTCGCAGAGGACAAGTTCGATCCCGCCGGACTCAACGACTTCCAGTGCTTCGGCCCCTGTCGCGGCTTCCTTGAGATCTTGATGAAAGCCCGCCTGGTGCAACGCCCTGCGTACGATCATCCGCATCGCCTTGCTGTCATCCACAATCAATATGCTCAATTCTTACCCTCCCGGACTCCAATATCCTCGATCAGGCGGATCGCGAAACTGCCGGCTTCCGTCGAAAACCAGCTCTCTCCGACGATCGACCCTCCGCAGATCCGAACGGAGTAATCGCTACCCTCAATTACAGAGGGAGTGCATAGAGTCATCTTCCCCAGCATGAGAGCCTTAAGATTTCCCGCGACGATGTTGGCGAATTCTCCCAGCGCGTCGCGCACGTCATCATTGACTTCGTGATACTCATCGTTCTGCATGAAACGGCGCGCGAACTGAATCGCCTCGGCGGAACCGCATTCGAACTCCAGAACTCCTTTCCAGTTTCCGCCAAAAGCGACCAACGCCGTAAGTTGGCCATGGCTCGAGTGCCGTTCTGATGGCACGGGAGAAACCTCGGTTGTCATCATGGTCCGAAACAAATCAACCACGATGCTCGTTATTCCTTCTTTGTAGATCGTCGCCAATTGGCCCATTTTTGTTCCTCTCACTGCATGCGATAGAAAGTGGCTTGGCCGATTTGTCGGCGTTCAAAGGAATTATCCAAGTTCAGATTGAGCGTTGTCTCCGCACTGCCGAGCACCATATGGCCCCCGCGAAAAATAGTCCCTCGGATCTCCGTCAAGATTTTCTGCTTGGTCAGTACGTCAAAATAGATAAGGACATTTCTGCAGAAAACCACATCGAAAGGTCCGAAAGTGCGAAGTGGTTGCCGGAGATCAAGCGGTTGGAACTGTACTCGACCCCTTACTTCCTGTTTCACTCGCCATTGCAGCCCTTCGCGTTCAAAGTATTTGAGCAGCAGAGGAGTCGGCAGTCCGCGTCCGACCTCGAGCTGGGAATAGCGAGCATCGGTGGCCTTCTCCAATACTGGCCTGGACAGGTCGGTTCCCAGAATCTTGATATCCCACCCTCCGAGGCCCATTTCCTGCAGCAGCATGGAGAGGCTATAGGCTTCCTGTCCTCCGGAAGAGGCGGCGGACCAGAACCGCAAGCGGCGGACATCTTTTCGTTGCGCGATCAATTCCGGCATGATCGAATTTCTCAGTTCTTGCCACAAAGCGGAATCACGAAAAAATGATGTCTCATTCGTCGTCATCGCTTCGACCACCTCGCGGTGCAAACTGTCGCGATTGTTCTTCTGCAGGAAAGCGCAGAGTTCATTGAGGCTGCTTAAGCCTCGGCCGCGCAACACCGGAATCAGGCGGCTCTCGACCAGATAGTGTTTATTGGCGTCAAGCACGATTCCGGACTCCTGGTAGAGATGGTCCTGCAGGTACCGGTAGTTTTGCGGCGTAAGCTCTGCCGCTAGAGTTCCCTTGAGAGTTCCGGTGCTCATTGGCTCGCCCCACGGGCCGAGAGGCTGGCGCCAATGGCGCACTGTTTGAGGACCTCGGGCACGACGCCATCCAGCGGTACAACCGAATTCGCCAATCCCGCTCGAACTACAAAACCGGGCATGCCCCAGACCACGCTCGACATTTCATCCTGCGCAATGATGTATGCTCCGCTCGCTCTGAGAGCCTGGACTCCCTGTAACCCGTCTTGTCCCATCCCGGTCAGGATGGCGGCAATGGTCGTGTCTCCGTAAACCTTGTTTACCGATTCGAACAGTACGTCGACGGATGGGCGGCACGAGTTTCTCCGCTCCGACTGATCGAGCAGTACGATTACGTCCTGAGCAGTCTTCCCCACTCTCATATGAAAACCGCCTGGCGCGATTAAGATCTTTCCTGCCTGGACTGTGCAACCGTGCGTGGCCTCTTCGATCAGCAACGGTGTTAGCTTTTGCAGGCGTTCCGCCAGCAGTCGAGTGAAAAGCGGAGGCATGTGCTGGACAATCAAAACGGGCAAGGAGAATGACTTAGGGAGCATGCGAACGATCGTTGACAAGGCATTTGGGCCGCCGGTTGAGACTCCGATTGCGAGCACCGCACGGGATCCCCGCGATGGTGGGGCGAGTGCGATCGGCAGCGGAGGAGTGGAGGGTAAAGCCGGTGCCGAATAAGTTCGTCCGACCTGGACGAATTGAAGGATCTTTGCCCCCAATTCACTTCTCAAGGTTGCGACGGACTCGGCCAGGGACCCCGAGTTGGAAGGCTTTGTAATGTAGTCGTCCGCACCCAGCATCAACGCGTCCAGAGTGGCAAGGGCTCCCGGCTCGGTGAGGGTGCTGAACATGATCACGAACGGCTCGCGACATTTCTCGCGGAGCTTCCTCAACATTTCGAGGCCGCTCATCCCGGGCATCTCGATATCGAGCGTAATAACGTCGGGCTGAAGCTGCGCAACTTTGGCGAGGCCAATCGAGCCATTGGGGGCAGTGCCCACGATTTCGATGCGCGGATGGTCTTGGAACGCGCGCGTCACCAACGAGCGGATCACCACGGAGTCATCGACGACGACCACGCGGATACGATTACCGGGTTGGAGCGCTCCGGAGTTATATGAGGTTTGCATGCTCATCGCACCAGGTTGAGAAGCTGCAATTTTTCGCCGATCATCTCCTTCGTGAACGGCTTCATGACATATTCGTTGGCGCCCGCTTCCAATGCCTGGGATATCCGCTCGATTTCCGTCTCAGTGGTCACCATGATCAGAGTGATCGATGAGTAGCGCTGATCGGAGCGCATCGCTTTGACCAGATCAATGCCGCACATCACCGGCATGTTCCAGTCGACCAGCATGAACGAGAGGGAGGCGCCCTCTTTTTCCAACAGCGCCAGCGCCTCCTGTCCATTCCCGGCTTCGCAGGTGTCACAACCGAGTTCGGAGAGCATCTTGCGCAAGATGCTCCGCATTGCCCGCGAGTCGTCTACAATCATCGCTCTTGAGACGCCATTTGCTTCCACCAGTGTTCTCCTCGTCATTCGAACCTGTTAATGACCCGTCGCGAATCAGCACACCACTCAGGCATGAGCTGCCATGGAATTGGCGCCGCCCGAGAGTGCGCGATCGCGGCTCGAAGACCGTGCGCGGGCCGGTTGTTCCCCAAGCCTGAACCGCTGTATCAGCTCATGCAGTTGGGCAGACATCCTGGTCAGTTCCGCAGCCGCCGTGTGCGTCTCGCTGGCGCCGGTCGAAGTGCTCTTGGCGGCGTCCGCAACCCCGGAGATGTTACGTGCTATCTCCGATGATCCCTTGGCCGCTTCCGCTATGTTCCGCGCCATCTCGTTCGTCGTCGCGGTCTGTTCTTCCACGGCGGAGGCGATCGTGTTCGAGATGTCATTGATCTGGTTGATGACGGAACTGATCTCTCCAATGGCCTGCACTGAGCCCTTGGTGTCAGCCTGAATGGTTTCAATCCGGCGGCTGATGTCCTCGGTCGCTTTCGCGGTTTCCTTGGCCAGTTCCTTCACCTCGTTGGCTACCACCGCGAAGCCCTTCCCCGCTTCGCCCGCCCTTGCCGCTTCGATGGTCGCGTTCAACGCCAGCAAGTTGGTTTGCTGCGCGATGGCCGTGATGACCTTGATTACCTTGCCGATTTCCATGCTGGACTCTCCCAGCTTGCCAATGGTGTGGTTGGTGCTTTCCGCCACCGCCACAGCTCCCTTGGCGACACGAGCCGCCTCACTGGAACTCTTGGCGATTTCACGGATGGAGGAAAGCATTTCTTCTGAACCCGTAGTGACCACACTGAGATTTGTCGATACCTCTTCTCCCGCAGCCGATACTACGTTGGCTTGGGTCGACGTCTCCTCGGCATTGGAAGTGATCTGCTGGCTGTTTGCCGACAATTCCTCGCTCGCACTGGCCACTTGCTCGGCAACGCCGGCGATAGCCTGGATCATCTCGCGCAGGTTGTTCTTCATTGAATTCAGCGCTTCACTGGCTTTGCCAATCTCGTCGTCGGTGCTGACTTCCATATCGTCAATCGCCAGGTTGTTGCCGGCGATTTCCTGGATGGTCGTCACCATGCGATTCACGGAGCCCGTGACGGAGCGGGTAATGAGAATTGCCACTGTGGCCCCGATGATGAAACCTAAGGCGCCCAACGTGAGCACCACCATGATCGTGCGAGATTCAGTGGCATACTCTGCTCCGAGAGCGTCGGCTCTGAGTTTCACCGCGAGCGCCACGAGATCTGCGGCACTCTTTTTCAGTTGCGCACGCGCCGCCTCGGCCTGTGGTTCATTCATGAAACTTAGAACCTCCTTCTGCTTGCCAGCACGATGGAGCGCTACCACCTTTTCCATGTTGCCGTGGAAGACGCTCGAGGCCTGACGCATCTCGGCAAACATCCGCTTGCCATCTTCAGTCTCCAATATCGCCTCGAGTTGCGAAAAACAATCCGCTAGAGCAATGTCGTTGGCGGCGTATCTATCCATCTCCCTTTGGTCATTGATGAGCAGAAATGCTCGGTACTCGGACTTCTGGTCATTGATGATCGATTCGATCTTGACGGAGAGAAACCTCTGCGTCCCCTTCATATTTACAATTTCAGATGACTCTTTCACCCTCTGAATCGAGCTATAACTAACCAGGCAGATGACGGCTATGATGACCAGCAGCGATCCACATGCCGCCCATAATTTCGCTTTTAAACCTAACTTAGACATTCTTAAACCCTCCGAAACACTCAAAATTCAGCCGAACCTTCAACCCGCGACACTGGTCTCGATCTACGACACCTGGTTACTGACTATCCGTTTTTTCGAGCGACTCGCACGCCTTGTCGGTGTCGAGGACGTGCATCAACTTCTTATCCAACTTGTGCACGCCCAGGATCATGCTTCTAACCGAACCGCGCAGCGTTTCCGGCGGACCTTCAAATGTGCCGTCGTCGACCTCGATCACGTCTCCAATTTCATCCACGAGCAGACTCACCACGCCGTCCACAGAGCGCACAACGACGTTCATGGGTAGAACCGTCGACGAGCGCAGCTCCAATTGCAGCCTGCGGCGCAAATCGACTGCGGTCACGATCTGGCCGCGGAGGTTGATCAGTCCGCTCACAACATCGGACGCGAGCGGAACCCGCGTCATATTGAGAGACCGGATTACTTCCTGCACTCGACCCAAGTCAACGCCAAAGAGCAGCTTGTCAAGATAAAAACTGCAGAACTGTTTAGGTGTCGCCATATTTAGTGTGCGACCTGCGCGCGATCCTCCGCCGGCTGGATCTGATGTGAGAATTTGACTTTGCCCATCCGCAGGACAGCCGCGACATCCACCAACTCCGTAACTTTGCCGTTGATCACGGCGGAGTAGAGGATGCCTTCGCGACTTGCCGGATACCTTAGCTCTGCCGACTCCTCTACGATGTCCAGAATTTGCTCGACCAAGAGTCCCACCTGGCGGCCCTCGTGGGTGCAAACCACAACTTGCAGAGTCGTGCCGGCGGCGTGATCAGGGGGCATGGCTTCGCTGCGCTTTTTCACGCGTCGCTCCTGCAATGCCTGTCGAAGGTGGACGACGGGCAGTATTCCGCCACGGTACTGCGCCACCCACTGCGTCCCGGACTTTTCCATCTGCGCGCTGGGAAGTTCTTCGAGTCGGGCGACAAGGTCCAGCGGTACCGCCATGCGGGAGCCATCCGGCCCGGCGAAAAGCAGAAAAGAATGTTTTTCCTCCCTGGGCCCGGCAACCGCTTCGGCGATCTTCTCCCGGCCTCGGGTACGGTCTTCACTGATTACACTCGCGCGTTGTGCCACTCCCGTAACATCAAGGATGAGAGCTACGCTGCCATCTCCCATGATGCAGGCGCCGGCGTAGCAATTGAGTCCTTTCAGATGTTTGCCAAGGGGCTTCACCACGATTTCCTGCGTGTCGTTGATGCGGTCTACGACCAGTCCAAACTGGCGATCTTCCGCCTGTAAGACGACGATGCTGATCGACTCGGCTGGCGTGTCGCATTCACCCGTTCCCAAAACATGATTCAGGTAGACCAGGGGGAGGAGTTTACCGCGACGACGATACATCGGCGTGCCGTGGACGCTCTCTATAAGACTTCTTCCCGTCTCGCCCTGTAGCGCGATCAACTCGACGAGGCTGACTTGTGGAATGACGAAGCGCTCGATGCCGCTCGTTACAACTAGTCCGGGAATGATTGCAAGCGTTAGCGGGATCTTGAGCTTGAAGGTCGTGCCCTGGCCAGTTTGGCTGAGCAGATCCACCGTGCCGCCGATCCTCTCAATGTTCGTCTTGACGACATCCATCCCTACGCCGCGGCCTGAGATATTCGTCACTTTGTCTGCTGTCGAGAAGCCGGGGAGGAAGATCAGATCCAGCAACTCGCGTTCGCTCATGCGCTCGGCCTGTTCTGATCGCAACAGACCTTTCTGCAGAGCCTTCTCCTTCAACCGCTGGGGGCTGATCCCGGCCCCGTCATCATGAATCTCGATATTGACCTGGCCACCCTCATGGTAGCCACGCAGCGAGATAGTGCCTTGCGCTCGCTTTCCCGCCTTGGTTCGGTCCGCGGGCATTTCGATTCCGTGGTCGCAGGAGTTGCGAATCAAGTGAGTCAGAGGATCCTTGATGGACTCGATGATCGTTTTGTCGAGTTCCGTATCGGCGCCGTCCATCTCGATCTGAATAGACTTCCCGGAAGCAGCGGCCAAGTCACGCACCAGACGGGGAAACTTGTCCCACACCACACCAATTGGCTGCATGCGTGTCTTGGTGACGCCGCCCTGCAACTCGGTTGTAATCAGGTCCAGTCGTTGCGCGGAAGCGTGCAATGCCGAATCTTCTCGCAACGCGCCAAACTGGATTATCTGGTTACGCGCGAGGACTAACTCGCCGACCAGGTTCATCAAGCGGTCAAGCAGAGAGACATCGACCCGTATGCTGCTATCGGAGACAGTGCGTGCTGTACTCCCGGACGTGTCGGGATCTTTGGCGGTCGGTCCGGATTTTGTCGCAGGAGGCGGCGCGCTGGCGAACGGCGCTTTTCCCTTTGCTTCGTTGACCGCTTTTAGTCGGGCCAACAGATCGTCAGGCGATGTGCCGCGTTCCGCCCCCGTCGCTTCGATAGCGGACAACTCCGCTTTAATCGCGTCCACACTTTCAAGAACAATCGAGACCAACGCAGGAGTAAGCTCGATCAATCCGTTTCGTAACTGACTCAGCAGGTTTTCGCACAGGTGAGCCACACGCTCGATTCCGCTGAACGCGAGCATGCCACCCGTACCTTTGACGGTGTGGATGGTCCGAAAGATACTCCCTAGCAAATCGGGGTTCTTCGGGTCTTTCTCAAGTTGAACGATTTCCTGCTCGAGTTGAGCCAGATTCTCGCTGCTTTCGATGAGGAATTCCCGGATTATGTCTGGCTCGTCCACCACTCACCTGAAGTAACCGCACGGAAACAACGCGCCACCCGGCGGGAGGCTTGGCAATTTACAGAGCCACAGGTGCATGTCTATGGCCAGCTTAGGCGGACTGGTAAGTGCTAGGATTTCACGTGTTCACAGCGAGGACGGGGCCCGCGAAGTGGCCTAATCTAGGACACGCAGGCCAATTCCTGGACAGATGGGCTCAGGCACTCCTCACATGGTAGGCGACAACTCGGCTCTATCTACGTGTCCCACGGTTCGGACTGGCGGGGCGTAAGGCGCCTAATCGAATGTCGGTCTGCTAATCAATCGCTCAACATTTTTTTGACCGTTTCGTAATCCTCACTGACCTCCACAGACGAACCGTCTTCCTGCCGAATAAAGGTTGCGCCGGCGGCCACGCCCTTCCCTATCCGACACACGCTTTCGGGATTGACCCCAATCAGGTCACCACTGTTGGCAACGTGGAACTCGACTAGCTTCATCTTGTCCTCCCTGGTGTCGCGAGCAATTCCGACGGCGCGGACTCTATCACCCTAGGGTCGCCGCGAAGGCAAGCTCACGAAAACTATACTGACGAAAACGATAAAAGAGCGAAACCTGACGGCGTTTATCTCTACCGGGAATCACCCTCACCGCCAGTAAAACTAAGTAACAATTCTCAAACCCAAGTCTTCTCCTGCGAGCAATCGCATCATCCCGCAAAACGCGGCTCATCCATCCCGGTAAAGCCCGCTCGCAAACGAAACAGGTCCCCTGACTGAGGATGTTGTCGCTTTTGCTCCTCACTCAGCCCCAGCGCGGCCGACGTGATGTACAACTCGTCCAGTCGCTCGCCCCCAAATGCACAGCTTGTGGGATTGGCTACGGGCAGTTTGTACTCTCGGTCCACCCCACCTTCCGGGTTGTAGCGAATGACCTTCCAGCCTCCGCAGTATGCGCTCCACACGAAGCCTTCGCTGTCCACCGTCAATCCATCTGGTATCCCAGCTTCAGGACTCGTCTGCACAAACGTCCGGCGATTTGCGATCGTTCCGGTTTCGGCCACATAATCGTAGGCGTAGATGCAGTAGCGGAAAGAATCGGTGAAATACATGATCCTTCGATCCGGACTCCAACCGATTCCGTTGGCAACAGTAATTCCTTGATCCATTACCCGGCTGGAGCCATCGCCCGAAACACAAAACAATTCACCATCCGGACCGCGAGGGTTGGCATCGTTCAATGTGCCTACCCAAAACCTGCCTTCGCTATCGGTCGCCGCATCGTTGAATCGGTAGCCCTCACGCCCGTCAAGTGGATCGCAAAGCGGCTCAAACAGTTTCCGTCGCGTGTCCCAGGTGGCAATCCCTTTCGCTGTGGCAGCGACAAACCCGCCCGCTTTCCGAATCCCCAACGCCATCACAGGCTTGCCCGTTTCAAATATTTCTACGGCCCGGGTTTGCGGAGAGAAGCGCAGGATTTGAAACTGCTCGATGAAGTTCACCCAGTACAGATAACCCTCTTGCGAATGCCAGACCGGCCCCTCCCCAATCACGTTACGGATTTCTAGAACATGTTCCACTTCGTTCATCGCTGACCTGCTCCTTTGGTTTCTCAGAGTGATAGATTGCGTCCGCACACCATCGCGAAATTTGAGCATTGAGCCGCCCGTCCGGCAAGACAAGTCAGGGGCGAACCGTCCCACACTCGGGATCTCTCCAGCATAGAACCCTGGATCTCCGACCCTACAGCTTCTTAGATTAAAGTCTACAAGCTCACCCTTAATTGGGATTTCAGGCACCCTCGCATCTCAATTCAGCAATCCCATGACCCGTGCTCTGCGTGGACGGGCGGCAAGGATTCAACGATCAAAGCCACAGAGGATTGCATCGGAGGAATGTACATGCAAGCTTCCCGTTTTTTAAATCTGGCGTTTGTGGCGGTGGTAGTGGGGTGTTCAGTTTTGGCTTATGCGCAGGACGAAAAGCCTCAGGAAAGGCCCATGCAGAAGGAAGAGGCACGGCCCGAACCAAGGCCCGAGACGACGCCCGAACCGAAGCAGGACGAATCCAAACCTTCCAAGCAAGATAAGCAGGAAGCAAAGCAAGACAAGCAGGAAGCAAAACAGGATGAAAAGCAGGATCAAAAAGAGTCGCACGACGCGATGAAGCCCCAAGAACAAGAGAGGCGTGATCAGCCGATGGATCGCGCACAGCCCCGGTCGCAAGATAGCGGAGCGGTCGCGGGGAACGCCAGGCCAGCGGGCAAAGGCGGGCACATCCCGGACGACAAGTTCCGCGCCCACTTTGGCCGCGGTCATACCTTCACCGCACGAACCGTAATCGTGCAAGGCCGGCCGCAGTTCCAGTACGGCGGCTACAACTTTGAACTAGTGGATCCTTGGCCCGCAGGTTGGGCGTATACCGACGATTGCTACATCGACTACATCGATGGGGAGTATTTCCTGTTCGATTTGCTTCATCCCGGCGTGCGGGTCGCGGTTTTCGTCGTGATGTAGAGCGGCAGAGTGCCTCTTTGCGTGAAACGGTGGGCCCTCGAAACCTGGAGCCAATGTTCTGCTGCCTCGATCTCCCGGGTCCACTTCGTTTCTTCAAAATCGCTACCCAGCCCCAACTCCCGGTAACCTCGAAATACACACATTTTGCAGCGAACTTGAAACGCGCCCGCAGGCGGTAGTGTAACAACTCGCCCGAGAGTCGAGCGGGTAATCAGTGAAATCTGGGAGTTCGATGGGCATTTCGACGGGCCATCCCACGATGTCGTCCTTGGGACCAATTGGAGGACACGGTGCGTCCGTCCGACCCGAAGGAACGGGTTGCCCTGGCGCATGAGGGAGATGCGGTGCAGCCCTCCGACAGGAGCCAGAAAACTGCACCACCAAAGGAGTCAGCCACACGTCACGCTTCTTACGCTGGGGAAGGGATGGCGACTCACTCACATCGCTCTCCTTATTGATTTGCCCAATCTAACGATTAAACCGATCCCGCGTCTGTTCAAAATTGCACGTTTTCTGCGAAATACGAGCACATCGCAGTTGGAACTGAGAAGGGAGCAAAGTTCACTAATCAGCCAGCCTTGGGATCTCTCCTGTTACAATCGCTACCTTTATGATTCTGGGGAACTTCCTCCACTACAGAAACGTAGTTATGCTGTGCTGTTTCAGTGGACGGTTTCGAGTCCCGCAGAGGGCTTTTTCGCTTCAACGGAACGGAGGGGGTATCTCCCACGCGATATCGTGATACTAATCTGATTCTTTTCAACAATTCCGGAAGCTGACAGCGAAAATCTGCCCGGTTCTCCGCCACAGTGCACCGTGCCACCCCAAATCAAGCCCCATCCGGAGATCTTCCGGTAGGCGTGACAAAGGGTCCGACCGGGGTTTGGTCGGGACGCGCGATTCGTCCCGCAACCCCACATGGAGTTGGTTTTGGATGATGCCCAGCTTGTCGGATTGCTGGTCCGTCGCTGCTTAGGTGGCGACGCCGGGGCTTGGGAAGAGATTGTCCAACGCTATCACCGGCGGATCTATAACGTCTGCTACCGCTTTGCCGGGGATGCGGAGAACGCACAGGATCTCACTCAAGAAGTGTTTATCAAGATGTACCGCACCCTGAACACTTATGACTCGGGTAAGGGTGCGTTTATGACCTGGGTCACCACAATCACACGAAACCTGCTTGTTGACCATTTTCGGAAGTCAAAGGGGGATCGGATTACGGATTCCCTGGATACGGCCCCTGCCGAACATGAGGACGCCCAGCCTCTGAGCGAGCAGATCGCGGACCGGGGGGCGGCTCCCGATACGGCCGTCCAGAGCCGCGAGACGCGGGATCTGGTGCATTCAGCGCTGCAAAAGCTTTCCCCAGAGCTGCGGGAGGCGGTCATTTTGAGAGATCTACAGGACATGGACTATCGGGAAATTGCCACGGCTTTACGGGTGCCGGAGGGTACCGTAAAGTCACGAATTAACCGGGGACGCGCGGAACTAGCGCGCCTCCTACAACGTACATATAAGCAGGTGATGTGATGCCAGAGGAAAGAAAAGACGGGACCCACAACCTGGAAGGCCTGGACCGGGCCAGCCGGGGAGGCCAGACGGCCCCGATGGAATGTGCGAAGTTCGACGCCTGGCTGAGCGAAGCCATGGATGGCGGAGAGGGGAGGCTGAGCGCGACTCAGACAGCGAACTTCGAGGCGCACCGGCGGATTTGTCCGACTTGTGGGCCGCTATTTTCCGATGTCCAGGCGGGGCGGGAGTGGCTGCGCAAGCTCCAGATAGTTGAGCCTCCTGCCTATCTGGTACACAACATTCTGGCAGCGACGAGCGGCGTGCCTAGTTCAAGGACGGCTCGCGCGGACGGGCGAAGCACTCCATTTTGGGAGCGGCTGCGCGAGGGATGGGATTCGTTCTTCAGTCCGGCAGCCGCGTTTGTTCGCCAGCCCCGGTTCGTCATGTCGTTTGGGATGATCTTCTTCTCGTTCTCGCTGGCCTTGAGCGCGGCGGGCGTGAAGCCGAAAGACGTGGCGAAGGTCGATTTACGGCCTTCCGCGTTGCGGCATGCTTACAATGATGCGCAGATCAAAGTGGTGCAGTATTACGACAACATTCGCTTTGTGTATGAAATCGAGTCGAAGGTGCGCGAACTGAAACGGGCCAATACTCCCGCGGAACCCGCGCCTTCGGAGCAGAAAGACAATCGCAACAAGAACAATACCAGTGGACAACCAGAACAGAGACAGGATCGTAACTATTCCCAGGATTACAGCCAGCCGACTTTGGCCGCGCTGCAGGCCGGGGACCCCAACTCACCGATCTTGCGGGATGGGGTGAGGCGAGCAGAACCTGCCGTCCCTGTGACCACGAATCGGAGGTTTGTATGAACTGCGCCAATCATGCTGATGCGTCAGCAGTGGCCTATTGCCGCACTTGCGGGAAGGCACTGTGCGCGAATTGTACGCGTCCCGTGCGGGGCGTGATCTATTGCGAAGATTGTTTGGGTGCGAAGATGGAAACCCCACCTCCACCGCCTCCGCAGACCCCTTATCAACAATTCATGGGACAAGGGCTCGGTCTGAAAGTCGAACCAGGACCGGCGACGGGGCCAAATCCCACGGTTGCGGGAATTCTAGCTGGATTCTTTCCCTTTGGCGTGGGCGCGGTTTACTCAGGGCAATACGCGAAAGGGTTGGCGCATCTGGCGGTGACAACCCTGCTGATTGTTGGAATCAGCGCCAGCCACGGGACTGCTCCCGTCTTGATCTGCGTTTTCGCTCTTTCCTTTTTTTACGTCTACCAGATCATTGACTCGGTTCGTACCGCCAAGGCAATTCAGATGTCGCAGCCGGTGCCGGACCCCTTTGGACTGGCCTCTACATTCAGCGGCGGCGCAAAGATCGAAACCAGCAAGATTCCGATCGGCGCGATCGTGCTCATTTTGTTGGGCGTGCTTTTCCTGCTGAACACCATGGGAGTGGAGTTCGGCATCGATCGCTTCTGGCCTTTGATTTTGATCGGCATCGGCGGATGGCTTTTCGCGCGGAACTGGGGCATGCTGCCCGGGGGCTGTGGAGCATGTCCCTGCGCTCGCTGCCGGACGCGCAAAATAATGGGTCCGGCGGTTCTCATGACCGTTGGTTTTCTGTTCCTGCTGGAGAGCTTGGGCTCGGGAAATCTTGGCTTCAACCACACTTGGCCCGTCATTCTGCTGGTGATTGGCGGCGTGAAGCTGGCGCAAGGCAGCGCGTCGACGGAAGGCCATCTAGGACCAATCGATGGCACATTTCCACCGGGAGGGCCAATGCCTCCAGTTCCGCCCAGTGCGATTTCTACGACTTCGCTGGTTCCTACCGATCCGACCGCTCCGCCGACCAACGAGGTGAACCGTGGGTAGCCCAACTTCAACTCCGATCATGACGCCGATGCCACCCGTTGTTCCACCGCCGCCTCCGCACCGGTCCATCGCCGGCCCCGTGGTGCTCATCCTGATGGGAGTGCTGTTTCTCCTGGGAACCATGGGTGTCCTCGACATTCATAGCCTGGGACGCCTGTTCGCGCGATTCTGGCCCGCCTTGCTGATTCTGTGGGGCGTCATCAAGCTGATCGAATACGAGCAGGCGAAGCGCATGGGCCAACGCGTGCGCGGGATCGGTGTCGGCGGCGTGTTCCTGCTGGTCTTTCTGATTGGCGCCGGGCTGATTGCCACGCAAGCGGCGCGTTTGGACTGGAAGAACCTTGGCGAACATATTCAACTCGGCGACGACGAGGGTCTCGACGACATTTTTGGCGGCTCGACGTTTGACTATAGTGACGAGTTGACCCAGGAAATTCCGGCCGGCGGCAGCCTGCATATCAATGATGACCGAGGCACCATCACCGTCAACGAAGGCGATGGCAAAATCGTGAAAGTATCGGTGCGCAAGAAAGTCCGGGCCGAAAAACAGGAGGACGCGAACACTTACAACACGAAAACCAAGCCGCAGCTGACTGTGGTCGACAAGGTGGTTACGCTCGACGCCCAGACGCACGCTGCCGGCGATCATAGCGTGACGACCGATATGGACGTCTATGTTCCGCGCAACACCGACATCGTGATCGTTTCCCGGCGCGGCGATATCACCATCAGCGGCATGAACGGCAACGTCGATATCACGCACCACAAAGGCGAGGTCAGTCTCAACGATCACACGGGAAATGCCACCTTCAATCTGGAAGGCAGTTCGGCCCGCGTGCAGCATTTGAAAGGCGATCTCACCATTCAGGGCCGTTCAAACGAAGTTGCTGTGGAAGATGTGGAAGGCGCGGTTCATTTGAATGGTGAATTTCAGGAGAGCGTTCGACTCGTCCGCGTGAGTAACGCAGTGACCTTCCACTCCTCGCGTACGGAGATGGAATTTGGGCGGCTCGACGGCCGGCTCGATCTCGATTCGGGCGACCTGCGCGCGGATTCGTTATACGGGCCAATGCGCTTGACCACGCGATCCAAAGACATTTCTCTCGAGGGCTTGTCCGGCGATCTTCGTTTAGAAGACGAAAATGGCACGGTCGAAGTTGGACTGTACAAGCCGGGAAACATTCAGATCGATAATCGCAAAGGCGATGTCCAGGTTTCCATTCCCCCCAACACCGCGATCAAGGTAGAGGCGCGAACGCGCGAAGGGGAAATCGACAGCGACTTTGACTCGATCAAAGTTGACAATCGCGACAAAGATGCGAGCGCGAGCGGATCGATCGGAACCAACGGTCCGCGCCTGGTGATCAACTGCGACAAGGGCGGGATTGAAATTCGCAAGGGAACGGTAGCAGTGGTGCCACCCGCTCCGCCCAGCCCTCCGTCTGCTCCGGGAAAACCAGGAAAACCAGCAAAAGCCCTGCCCGCACCGAAAGCAGCGCCGGTTGAGACTGAGAACTAGGAACCCAGAACTTAAGAGGGCTAGGATCTGTCGTCCATCACCTTTTCGGTGCAGCGCGATCTCACCTCGAGATGCTGGCTCTTGCCTGCTTACCCTCGCAATCGACACCAATGCACAAAACAAAACGCCCCAGACTCTTGCGAGTCATGGGGCGCTCAGTCGAACAGCCCTCCCCCGAAGTCTGCTCAATTAAGAGAGTATCTCCTCTCCGAAAAACGTGGAATAGCACTCGTGTGGGGGCTATGGCCCGATCGTTACCGCACGTTGCTGGTTACTGGTAACCCGACTCAAGCCCATACACCCTTTAGAAATTCCCCATAGGCCGCCGCCCGTGCCCGTTCATTTGTTCGCGGCTATGGGCGCAGTGGCCGGCGAGATGTCGGCTTGCGCTACGCCGATGTATTTGTCCGCGCCCCCGTAATAGAACAGAGAATGACCACCCTGCGGCGCAGCGCCCTCAACAAAAACAACGTTCGGAACCTGTCCTACTTTCTCCCAATCCTTCTCCGGCGCAAATATAGGCTCGCTCGTGCGCATCAGCAGATGGCTAGGATCTTTGCGATCGAAGACGGCAAATCCTGTGCGGTAGACGGCGTTGTCGTCCGCGCCGTTGTACACGAGGATGATGCCATTCGGAGTAAGAATGGGCGCGGGCCCGGGCTCAACCACGGCCGAATCGAAACTTCCGGAACGAGCCGCGAGGATGGGTTGATCGAGCGCCTCGCTCCAGTGCACTAGATCGGTGGAATACGCCAGTCCGACTTGCCCGAGTTTCGCGGAACTAATCCCGTGAAAGTACATCCAGTATTTGCCGTTGATCTTCTCGGGGACGATCGCTCCAGACTTGGTCCACCCCTTATACCACTTCCCTTGATATGCAGGTAGAATCACGCCCAGCCGTTTCCAGTGAATCAGATCTTTCGAAGTGGCCATGCAGAGTTGGGCATCTTTTTTGTTGTAGCCCGTGTAAGTGAGATAGAAGGTGTTTCCGAATTTGACAAGGCGCGGGTCTTCCACGCCGCCGTCTTTTTCGTAGTCCGTCTCTGGCGAGAACACTGGCTGCGGACGGCTACGGAAATGAATGCCGTCGGCACTATCCGCGTACCCCAGGCGCGAAGTCCCTGCGCGATCCTGGGCACGGTAAAGCATCACGAATTTTCCGTGAAACAAAACGACCGAAGGGTTAAAAGTACCCGCGAACTGCCAGCCGTCGCCTTGGGGCGAGAGAATCGGAATCTCCGAGGCCCGCTGCCAGTGCGTGATTGCCGGTGCAGAAGATTGAGCGACAACGGAACTTAGTAGAGCGCAGACGACCAGGGCTGTATGAGAATTTCGGGGGATGGAAATCATGCCGCCATTGTAGTGGAGGGATCATCCCTTCGGTCCGAGCCACCCATATCGCGCGACGTGCCTCACAAACTGGCGTGCCAAAAATGAACCTACTGGACGCGATGGTCGTTTAGACGAAATCCGCGATTTCCGCCGTCCATGGGCTTGGGTCGAAAGAGTAGCCAGAGGATCAAGCCCAGCGGGAAGAAGAAAACGGCCACGAGAACGACTAGTAACGGAGACTTGCCGCGCCGCCGCGCGTCAGCAGCAACGGCAGAGAGAGTCCAAACGATGAGTCCCAGAAAAATAACCAGGAAAATCATCACTCCCAGGTAATTCGTCATGTCGCTATCATCGCTCCAACGCTGCGATTTACCTTGCCAGAGTATGGCACTTTTTGAAACCGGCGAGCACACTCTTGCAGAATGTCAGCCCTCCGATTTCATCGACAGCCTTCGGGCAGGGAGCCTCACCAAATGCGTAACCAGCGTCTCTCTGAAACCGAATTTATTTTAGCCGGTATTTACTTCTGCCTTTAGTCGTTATCCGGCGCTACCGCCTCGTCCACTCCATCTTTCGGAGCCGGCAGACTCAGGAAATAGTTGATGTCTTCCACCGCCGGAATGGTCGCTCCGTAGGCCTGCGCGGAACCAGTAAAGAATTCGCGAAGATCGTTCGACGAACGGGCGTCGGCAAATCCCAGTTGCTGCTCGTGAGTAGGCCCAAAGAAAATTCCCTGGACCATATTAAGAACGCTCCCGAAATCTTCCGGTTGCACTTTGCTGACTAAGCCCGGCGTTGTATAGGCCGAGATCACGACCAGGGGAACGCGGAACCCATAGCTGTAGTTGCTGTAAGGCGGAGCCAACTTCCAGGGCGCTTCGTGATCGTACCAACCTCCCCAGTCGTCCCAAGTCAAAACAATCGCCGTGTTCGACCAATAACCGCAGGTGTTGTTGAAGCCTCCAATGGCGTTGACGATAGCGGCTACATACGACGGCCCGAGGCCTTTGTTCGAACTCGCATGATCGGACCACTTGCCATCCGGGATCACCCAACTAACAGCCGGGATCGAGCAGTTTTGCAAATCGTTGAGAAAGGGTACAGCTCCGTAGCTTCCCGTAAACGGGAAGACGACATTCGTCGCCCACTCCGTGCCATTGCACACCGTGAAGCTCGAATTTGGCTGGCAGATGGCCGTGATGGAATTGGGAGCGGTCCAGATCGAACCAGCAGCCGGAGCGTAGTACTTCCACGAAATGGCTGGCGGATCGAGCAAGGTCGCCATGGTGTTGTGGCTATAGCAGAAATCGCCGAGAGTTCCACCGTAGGGCGTCTCCGTTCCGCTCGAATTGATGAGGAAGTTCATGGCGCTGGTATCGGCAAGACATCCCGCGAAAGCGGTGGATGGAGTGAAGTTCTCGGAGACAAAGGTGCCGACTTTGTCGTCGGCCTGGCTGGGAGCGGAAGTTCCTCCGAAGATAAATTGGTGAGCCGGATAACTTGGTCCCTGGTTGGTTTGATACATGTAGTTCGCCCAGCCCCACCGTTGCGCCATGGTGAGATAAGGATCGAGTATGTGCGTTGTCTGTTTCCCGTACAGGTTGTTGGTGGTGTATGGCTGCGAGTTATCGACATACATGAACTGATTCCACGAGTACGCGGCGCAACCGAAGATTTCTGCAGTGGGCGTACCGCCGCAACCCGCAAGGATAGCCGTGCTCGCCGCCGTGGATTCGTCGACGAAGGCTGAATGTGCATGGCTCAAATCGAAATTCGTTGCCAGGCCCACAGGTGCCAGAAGCTCATGTTTGCCCGCCGAATTGATCCAGTAATTGTCAATGTCATACTTCACCCCGTTTGAACCTTTAAGACCACGCAGGCCCTGAAAGAGGTTGTCGGGAGTGCGATTCTCTTGAAAGACGATGACCACGTGTTGAATTTGGGGCGGAAATTGCGCTTCCGCCACTACCGCGAGCAGTGCGACGAGTACGAGAACGGAGGCATAGAGTTTCACGGGCTTCTCCTGTATTCGGGAGTCGACTGGAGCGCGAGTTTTCCGCGGCCAGCAAACTTCCCAGTTGTGAGCCGCCCCAACAGCAGGCAGTGATCATGCGCCGAGCGGGAAAGGTTGTCAAGGCGGTCCGTGGGCGTCCGGGGCGGACCTGTTTGGAACCATCTATTCTTGCGGCATATGTTCAGAATTCGCGGTCTCTGGTGGGGGAATTCGTCTTCGAAACGTCCTTCGCTCAACTCCTGGTCCGCGCGGATTCCTCAGTACTAGCGCGGCTCGTAGGGCAAATTAGTTCCGTTGAGATGCGAATCTTTTCAGTCTACACAAATCGGGAAAACCACTATACAGTTAGAGGCTGCTTCTCACACCTGTTCCAGAGGAACTCCTTTTGAAATTTCTCGCAAAGCTCGCAATCACGTTCGCCATCTTGTTCGCAGTACTTGCGACTGCCAGCGCCCAGACTTGGACAAAACTCACCAATCAACCCGGCGTCAACCTGGGAGCCATGCTGCAGCTCCGCGACGGCCGCATCCTTGTGCATGAAGAACAAAACGGAAACTCCAGAGCCTGGCATATTCTTACCCCCGACGCCACCGGCAGTTACGTCAATGGCACGTGGAGTTCTGGCGGCTTGCTCCCCAGCGGGTATGCTCCCTGGTTCTTCGGCTCCCAGGTTCTGCTGGATGGCAAGACCGTCGTCGTCGAAGGCGGAGAATACAATAACGGCCGCGACGCCTGGACGACTCTCGGTGCAATCGGAACCATCTCCGGAAGTACCATCAACTGGACGTCGAACAACCCTCCCAGCGGATGGGCGAACATCGGCGACGCAGAAAGCGTGATTCTAGCCGACGGAACTTACATGCAGTCCGACTGCTGTTCGTCGCAGGTTGCCCTCTATAACGGCCCGAATTCCTGGACAGAAACCGGTTCGGTCCTGCAGCAGAATAACGACGAGTCCGGCTACACGATGCTCAGCAACGACCTCGTTCTGACCGTCGATACGAAGAGCAGTTCCTGCGGCACCAGTCAGGGCTCGGAACTCTACAACCAAAGCACAGGCGTTTGGACTTGTGGCCCCAACACCCCAGTGCCGCTCTACAACCCCGGCGACGAAGAACTGGGCGCGGCTGTCCTGATGTACAACAACCAGGTGATTCAGTTCGGTGGAAATGTGGTTGCGACCGCGATCTACGACGTCGCCAGCAACACATGGGCGGCGGGTCCGACACCAGCCGGCGGCTTGGATCAGGCCGACGGCCCTGCGGCGCTTGAGCCGAATGGCAAAGTGCTCGCCATGCTAAGCCCTGGTCTGTTCCTGGGCGGTTGCCAGTTTGTCGAATACGATCCGAAGACCGGCAAATTGACCAACACCGCCAATCCAGCAAACTGCCCAGGTGACTCGTCGTACGTGGGACACCTGATGATCCTCCCTACCGGTCAGATCATGTTCACTGACTTCTCAGGGACCGTGGAAATCTATACACCCGCCTCTGGAACCGTCGCGGGTGTCGCCCCAACCATTAACGCCATCACTGGATCCATTGGCAGCCCTTCGTACAGCAACCCACTCTCCGGCGTCCAACTCAACGGTTTGTCAGGAGACGGCGCCTACGGCGACGACTATCAGGGAACGACCAACTATCCCTTGGTGACCCTGTCGCCCACCGGTTCCCCGAACACCGTTATCTACGCGACCACTCACAACGAAACCACACACTCCATCGCACCCAGCACTGCGGTCACAACGCAGTTCGATGTACCGACCGGACTTGCCACTGGAAGCTATAACCTTACTTTGATCGCGAACGGCATCCCGTCGAACTCGATCGTGGTCAATGTCGTACCTGGCCCTGATTTCAGCCTGAGCGCCAATCCCGGTTCCGTTACCGTCGTACAGGGTGCGAACGGCAGCAGCACCATCACCGTTAATCCGCTGAACGGCTTCAATAGCAGCGTCAGCTTGAGCGTTACCGGCCTTCCCAGTGGAGTAACCGCAGCGTTCAATCCGAGTTCCACAACCACGAACAGCACACTGACGCTCACGGCTAGCGGCACGGCTGCGACCGGCACGTTCACTCTGACGATTACCGGCGTTTCTGGCAGCATCACCCACACCACCACGTTGAGTTTAACCGTAAGTTCCAGCGCTGGTCCCAAGGTCACCTTGTCGGCGACGTCGTTGACTTGGGGCACGGTTGCGGTCGGCTCCACGGGCACCACAAAGTCGGTAATTCTGACCAACTCCGGTAGCGCGACGCTGAATATCAGCAGCATCGCGACCAGCGGTGATTTCGCCTTGACCACCAGCACGAAGCCTTGCGGCAGCACACTGGCGGCAGGAACGAATTGCAAGATCGAAGTCACCTTTACGCCGACTGCTGAAGGGACGCGTACGGGCACCTTGTCAATTACCGACAACGCTCCGGGAAGTCCCCAAACCGTCGCCCTTTCCGGCACGGGCGGCGGCGCAGTAAAACTCACCCCGGTGTCAGCGAATTTCCCGAAAACAGCAGTTGGGACGTCGAGCGCTCCAAAGACGTTTACGCTCGACAACCTGGGGACCGTTCCGTTGAATGGCATCAGCGCTTCCACAACAGGAGCTTTTAGCGTTTCTACGACCACCTGTTCGACAAGCCTCGCTGCCAAGTCCAAGTGCACGTTCAGCGTCGTCTTCACGCCGACCCAGACCGGCGCAACAACGGGTACTCTGCAGGTCAACGATAGCGCCGCTGGTAGTCCGCAGATTTCAACGCTGACTGGAACCGGCAAGTAACCGCGACCAATAACGACTAACTGCAAACGGGACTGCCCAAAAGGCGGTCCCGTTTTTTCCCCACGCCAAGCAATCTTTCAACCCGCTCGCTGTTTCGGCCGCCTTCACCAAGCAAGACACTCCATCCAAGATTCGAAAGCTGATGGCTAATGGCTGATGGCTGACAACTGACGGCTGCTCTCTGCGGTATAATTTCGCCCACTCATGAATCTGGCCCCGGGCACGAAGCTTGGTCCTTACGAAATTGTCTCTCTTCTAGGCGCTGGTGGGATGGGCGAGGTCTATCGCGCCCGCGACTCGCGATTACGCCGCGACGTTGCCATTAAAGTCTTGCCCGCTGCGCTCTCGCTCGATAACGATCGCATGCGGCGCTTCGAGCAAGAGGCGCTCGCCACGGCGGCTCTGAATCATCCGAATATTCTGGCTGTGTTCGATATAGGAACCAGCGATGGCTCGCCCTACGTCGTCTCGGAGTTGCTCGAAGGCGAGACGTTGCGCGACCGTCTGCGCGGCGGAGCGATCGCGCTCCGCAAAACACTCGATTATGCGCTGCAGATTGCGCATGGGCTGGCGGCAGCGCACGAAAAAGGGATCATCCACCGCGATCTCAAGCCCGACAATCTGTTTCTAACTAAAGACGGCCGTGTGAAAATTCTGGATTTCGGCTTGGCCAAGCTCACCCAGGTCGATCCCGCAGCGTCTTCTTCGGGAACATCCATGGCCACCGTCACCCACGGCGCTACCGAAGCCGGAATCGTCATGGGCACGGCGGGATATATGTCTCCCGAGCAAGTCCGAGGGATGGTGCTCGATCCGCGATCGGACATCTTTAGCTTTGGCGCAATTTTGTACGAGATGATTTCGGGCAAGCGCGCATTTCACGGCGACACGCCCGCTGATACGATGAGCTCAATTTTGAAGGAAGATCCGCCTGAGCTCACCGAGACGAATCGCAATGTTTCCCCAGCGCTCGAGCGGATTGTGCAGCACTGCCTCGAAAAGAATCCCGAATCGCGTTTTCATTCCGCCAGCGATATTGCTTTTGACCTCGAGCACCTCTCACGCCTTTCCGGAAGCTCGGCTCGCCTGGCGCCGGCGGGAGCGGCTACCGGTTTTTCTCCTTCTCGCCGAAAAATGCTGCTCGGAATCGCCTCCGGCATCTTCCTCGCCGCCCTCATCTACGGCGTGGGCTGGTGGACCGGCAAGACCGGCGTTCACCAGGCGCAAGCCGAGTATCAGCAGATTACCTTTCGCACCGGCTCCATCGGCAATGCCCGGTTTACGCCTGACGGCAGCATCGTATACAGCGCATCGTGGGACGGCGGCGACAATCAGCTTTATCTTTCGCGCACCGACGACCCGGGATCGCGCGAGTTGGGTATCAAGGATGCCGAGTTGCTCTCGATTTCAAAGGGCGGCGAGTTGGCCATTCGCTTGAACACGCAATATCACGGCGGCTACGCGCGAACCGGCACGCTGGCGCGTGTTCCGCTCAGCGGGGGAACGCCGCGCGAAGTTCTGGATAACGTCGGCGAGGCAGACTTCGCGGCCGACGGCGAAAACATGGCCGTGACCCGCTACCTACCCGAAAACAATCATTGGCGTCTCGAATATCCCGTCGGGAAAGTTCTATTCGACACGATTAACTGGATCAGTCATCCCAAAATCTCCCCCAACGGAAAGTCGGTCGCCTTCGCCGATCACGAAAATCCGGATGGAGACGACGAAGGTTCGCTGGCCGTGATCGCGGCCGATGGCCAGGGAAAAGAGCGCAAACTCTCTTCGGGTTGGACGTCGCTGCAGGGAATTCTCTGGTCCCCGACAGGGGATGAGGTGTGGTTCACGTCGACGAATACAGGTAGCGCCTCGAATCCCCGCGCCGTGTCGTTGTCGGGAAAGTTGCGCCCGATCACGAATGTACCCGGCGGTATGTGGCTGGAAGACTCGCGCAATGGCGACGTTCTGGCAGTGACCAATCACCAGCGGCTGGGCATTCGCGGCAAGGCACCCGGTGCCAAAGAAGAGGTCGAACTCGGCTGGTTCGGTTGGTCGGAACTCCGCGACATCAGTCGCGATGGCAAGAAAATATTGTTTGAGGAAGAAGGCGACGGCGGCGGTCCGAACTACACAGTATTTTTACGCAACACGGATGGGTCTCCCCCAGCCCGCATCGGGAGCGGCGTCGCGGGCGCAATCTCTCCCGACGGAAAATGGGTAGTGACGAAGCCGGCGAAAGGCGGACCGATGAGTCTTGTGCCAACCGGCGCAGGCGAAAGCCGTGCCCTCACCCACGATAACGTGAGCTATCAGGGCGCACGCTTCATGCCCGATGGCAAGCACTTGATTGCTCCTGGCATTGAAGCCGGACACGGCGGTCGCGATTACCTGATCGATCTCACCACTGGCGATTCGAAGCCCATCACTCCCGAAGGCATCGCAGGGCGAGAACTATCGCCCGACGGGAAAAAAATCGCGGTGCGTGGCCCCGATGGCAAGGCTGCCGTCTGGTCCATTGACGACGGCAAATTCGAGGCGATCCCAGGGCTGCCCCCGAACTACGGCATCCTTAGTTGGACCCAAGATGGCAACTCGGTCTACGTAGCCCCCAGAAAAGCCCAGGCTAAATCGGCGCCGGTTTCAAGAGTCGACATACGCACCGGCAAGATGGAACCCTGGAAGACTTTTGGCGAACAAACCGGCGCTGGGGTCTCCGCCATCGTTCCGCCCCATCTTTCCGCCGATGGCAACGCCTACGCCTACCTCTACATTCGCGTCTTGTCGGAAGCGTACGTGGTGAAGGGATTGCGTTAGCGGAGCCGCTCGAAGCCGTTGGTGCAAACCGGAAGACACCGTTTCCCCTAATAGGTCGTGCTGTAAATCACGCTCGCGAAACCGTCGCTGCTGTTAAATCCTGCGCACCAGACTTGATGGTGACCGCCCGCAATCGCTTTATCCCCGCACGATCCCATCTCGGAGTTGGTTGTGACATCCACCAACCACGTATTCCCGCCGTCGGTGGTGAAGTACACGCCGCCAACGTTCGTATAAACGTTGCCGCCTCCAGCCCAGCCTGTCTTGTTGTTCAGGAACAATATCGAACGGATCGGCCACGGGCCGTCGAGCGTGCGGCCGCTCCACGTGGTGCCGCCGTTCGTCGTGAGATGCAGCCACCCCTCCACGTTCGGAGAAATTTCGCCGCCCCCAACCCATCCATCTTTGTCGTTCAGAAAAAACACGGGACCGTCGAAAACAGAATCCACAGAATTACCACAGTTCCACTCTGAGCCTCCTGTGAGGCTCGTGCAAAAGTTGATGCCCGACGCGCGAGCGTGCAGGTTGCTGAGCAGCGAGAACTGGGGCGCGAACCAGGCGCCCGAGGGATTCGCGACCGCGCTGGCCCAATTGGAAACACCCGCGCCACCATCCGTCGTGTATTCGGCGGTGGTTTCGGGATCACTGCCGGACGGGCCCAGCGGCATCATGATGCCATCTTTTCCCTTCACGAACCGGACTTGCTGCAACCACTCGGGACCTGTACTCATGTCGCTACTCCAGACGCGGCCCCCATCTTCAGTCCACCGGAAAACTCCGTAAGCCCCGCTCGACCCGTCGAAGAAGCCCGTGATGATCACCTTCTCGCTGGATAGAGCGTCGACGCCATAAAAGTAATCGCTCCCCGCACTGCTTAGAAATTGTTGCACCCAGTTAGTTCCGCCGTCCGTTGTCTTCCACACCTGTCCCTGTTCCCCGACGGCATAACCGGTCTTCGCAGTGGCAAAAGAGATGTCGTGGATAATCACTCCCGGCAAAGTGGCCAGTAACTGCCAGGCATTTCCCTGTCCGATGAATCCAGAACCCGGCGGCTGACCGATCGCGCCGTGCTCCGTTGCCGAACGCACGGCGGAAAGCTCGGTTCGTGGTGAACTCACCGGCGCCGTCTGCGAAACGTGGCGACTCGGGCTCGCCAGCTCTTGAGAGAACGAGAGAGAGCTCACCAACCATATTGGGACCAAGCAAGCCAGCCACCGGCGCATGCCGTATCTCCTCCATGTTCCAAACCCGAGATGTTAGCACAGCCTCTCCGGTCTTCCCTACCGCAGATATGTGTCAGTCTTATTGATCCAATCGGCGCGCGGCGGGTTGAAAATATCGAGGCTCACGCTGTCTTGAAGCGCTTCCACCCGGTGCGGCATGTTTCGCGGAATCCCCAACACCTCGCCCTCGCTCACAATAACCTCTCGCCCATCGACCGCGAACTTCAACGCGCCCTCGGTAACGTAGCTGATCTGCTCGTTAGAGTGGCTGTGCTCGGGCACCACACATCCCTTTTTCAGCAGGACGCGGGAAAGCATGATGTCTTGCCCGACAATAAAGTGCCGCCCGAGCAGTGGATTCAGCGCCTCGATTGCCACGGAACTCCACGGAACGTAACGAAGCTCACCTTTTGCCCCAGCGGATTTCTCCACCCTCCCCGTGACCGTCCCTTTCAGCCCAACTGCCTTGGCGGAACTCTTTGCGCGCGCTGCGCTTCCCTTCCCGGATGCCCTTCGTCCTTTGCTTCGCCCGCCCTTCTCTTTTACAGCTCGCTTTTCTGCGCCTCTTTTCATGAAGTCTCTCCCCAAAGAACAATTGCGACCGCAGTCCGTTTCTGAACAACCAACGTTTGAGAATCAGGCTTGAGTCTTGCCGCCGCCCACCGTCGAGGGTAGTCTAAACGTATCCCATCTTGCATAGGAAACTAGGAAGCCACAACCCTTATGAGCGCCGCTCGCTTTATCTGGATCGACAATGCCCTGAGGCCCGCCAGCGAAGGCGTAGTTCCATTCGTGAGCGCCGCCGTGCAGTACGGCTTCGCGGTCTTCGAGGGAATTCGCTGCTATTCCACCGATCAGGGGCCAGCCGTCTTCCGCCTCGACGAACATGTCGACCGCCTGCTCGATTCCGCCCATATCGTCGGCTTTCGTGATCTGCCGGTGACAGCCGTCCAGGTTAAGTTGGCCATCAACCAGACGATTGCCGCGAATGAGTTTACCTCCTGCTATATCCGCCCCATGATCTATCTGGACGGCGGTATGAGCTTAACCGTCGAAGCTGGACAGCCGCGCTTCGTCGTCGCGGTGTGGGAGTGGACGGCTTTTCTCGGCGCGGAAGCGAAACAGCGTGGCATCCGAGCCAATATCGCGTCCTTCACGCGCCTCCATCCCAATATCATGATGACCAAGGCCAAGGTTTCGGGAAATTATGTCAGCTCGATTCTCGCGAAAACCGAGTCCCAGCGCGCAGGATTTGATGAGGCGATCATGCTCGGTCCCGATGGATACGTGGCCGAATGCACCGGTGAAAACCTTTTTATCGTGCGCAAAGTTGCAGGCAAGAAGGTGATCTCAACTCCGGCGCGCGCGGGGATCTTGGAAGGTATCACCCGCGACAGCCTCATCATCCTGGCCCGGGATTTTGGCTACTCCGTCGTCGAAGAGCCGATCTCGCGCGACCAACTCTATATCGCCGACGAAGTTTTCGTCTGTGGAACCGCCGCCGAAGTTGTAGCGCTGCGCGAAATTGACTTCCGCGTCATCGGAGACGGCAAGGCCGGACCCGTTACCCGCGAGTTGCAAGCCGAGTTCGACAACGTGATCAGTGGCCGTCACGCGAGGTCCGCCGAGTGGCTCGCCCCAGTCCCGGCGCTGATTAAAACTTCAGTGTAGAGACGGGGCTGCGCCGCATTGCGAGCGGCCAAGTTCGTGCCAGCAGATCCGGCCAGACGCGGCTAGTCTCGCCTCTACAGGAGATTTCACAATGGCTAATCATAAATTCCGGCAGCAAACCGAAGCCGTGCGCGGTGGCACGAACCTCGACAAGAAAAACGCTCCGTTGGTCGCGCCTATTTACCAGACTTCCACGTTCGAAGTCACCGACATGCAGGAGCAAGTCCGCGCCACGCCGTCCGACCGCTATTACACACGCTACGGCAACGCCACCAACACCGTTCCTGAGAATGCAATCGCCCAACTGGAAGGCGCCGACGCGGCACTCCTCTTCTCGTCCGGGATGGCCGCCATCACAACCTCGATTCTCGCGCTGGTGAAAGCGGGCGATCACATCGTGGCGCAGCGCGATATTTACGGCGGAGTGATCAAGTTCTTTTCCAAGTGGCTGCCGCAGTTCGGAATCGAAACCACGTTCGTCGACACCAACGACATCGAGCAGCACGAGCGGGCCATCCGCCCCAATACAAAGATCATCTACATTGAATCGCCAACAAATCCGACCGTGCGGGTTGTCGACCTGGAAAAGATTGCCGCTCTCGCGCGCCGTCACAATCTGATCTCGGCAATCGATTCAACTTTTGCCACACCCATCAATTGCCGCCCCGCCGAGTGGGGCATCGATCTGGTCCTCCATTCCGGGACAAAATATTTCGGCGGCCACTCTGACATCATGTGCGGCATCGCCGCAGGACGCACCGATCTGATCGAGAAGATTCATCAGGCGCGCACCACGTTCGGCGGATGCATCGATCCGCACGCGGCCTTCCTGTTGCTGCGCGGCATCAAGACGCTAGCCGTGCGCGTGGAACGCCAAAACGAAACCGCCCTCCGCATCGCCGAATTTCTCAGCCAGCATCCCAACGTAAAGAAAGTGCATTACGCGATGCTGCCGCAGCACGCCGACTATGCGATTGCGAAGAAGCAGATGGCAGGCGCCGGCGGCGTTCTCAGCTTCGAAGTTGAAGGCAGCAGCGGGGACGCTTGCCGCGTAGCCGAATCGTTAAATCTATTCACGCTAGCGCCAAGCCTCGGGAGCGTCGATTCGTTGGTAACGATTCCAGTGCTGACCTCGCATTATCTGATCGATCCCACGGTACTCAAGAAGATGGGCGTAACCGAACAGATGATCCGCCTGTCCGTAGGAATCGAACACGTCGACGACCTGATCGCAGACCTGCAAAAAGGGCTGGCCGTTCTAAGCGGCGATCAGGCTCGCGTAGGTGCCGCAAAGTCAGTTTAGCCACGCGAGCGGAACTCGATCCTTTAACGATCCAAGTCCCACTGCAGGACGCTAGAAGATGAATTTCACCGCGAACTGCATGATTCGCGGTAGGTGCGTTCCGCTTGGGCGAAACACAGGATTCGGATTTCCTCCTAAACCAGGAGCTCCAGTCGCACACGAGGGATCGCCAGCTGAGTTGTTGGGTCCGCCGTAGCAACTGATCTCGTTTGTTCCGGTGCCCAAACCGAAATTGTTAGCAGCCGAGCCTGCGTCTCCACCCAAATAGTTGTATTCGACATGATTGAAAACGTTGAAGGCCTCAGCGCGAAACTCGAAATACTTACTCTCCGTGACGGGGATATGCTTTAGCAGAGCCATGTCGAAGTTGGTGCGCCACGGATTGCGAAGAATGTTCCTTCCAGAATCACCAAACGTCAGCCCTCGCGGCTGAGCGAAGGCCGCGGGATTGTAGAGCAACGGGCCAAAACCGTCCCCGGTAAGATCTCCGCCGAAAGCCGCACTCGACACTCCGGATCTGGGGTTGCCCACTAAGTCCGGGTACGATGCGGCGGTGGCTACTGAATTCGCTACGCCTGCATTGTCTCCCGATACTCCGTTAAAACCGAGATTGAAAACGCTAAAAGGAGTGCCGCTCTGAATGAGAGTGATTCCCGACCACTCCCATCCGCCGAGAAACATGTGGGCCAGACCCTTAGTCTTGAAGAAAGGCTCATCGTAGACATATGCGACGGTGATGTTGTGCGTCTGATCGAAGTTTGAACTAGCTCGATACGCGTTCATGTTGTATGCGTTGACAAAGCCGGTGTCGCCGCCGTCGGAAGAGTCGTCGATGGAATGGCTATAGGTATAGGCCGCATTGAGTTCAAGTCCGCCGATGCTGTGCCGAATCGTCGCTTCGAATGCGTTGTAGTTCGAAGATGCAGTTTGATCCTTGCGGATAATGCTTCCAATGCCAGCGTACGGAACATAGAAACTGGCTGGTGATACTCCAGCATTGTTTGTGGCACCGCAAGCAACTGCAAGGTTGTTTGCCCAGCTTCCGGTAACGGTCTGTCCGTTCACAGTTGCGGTCGCATTCACGTCGTTCGGATCGGTGTTGAAATTAACGGTCGAACAATCGGCTGGCGTGATCGGCTGGCCGACATTGTAAGGGTTCTGACCGGAGTAGGGTTGGATCTGATTCAGTTCACGTTCGCGGGTTAAATGAACTCCGGTGGTACCGACATACGAGATTGTAGCGATTGTGCCCTTACCGAGATCGTGTTGAACATCAAAGTGCCATTGCTGGACGTAGGGCCAGGTGGCTTGGCTCGGAATCGAAACGAAGGTGAGGGGAGCCGTTCCCCCCAATGACCCCAATAGAGAGGGGTTGAGGCTCGCGTAACTAGTCAGAGGAGTAGGGATGCTGGTGATCTGGGTATTCTGGTTGTACTGCTCGAGCGACTCGGTGTTGGCCTCATTGCCGTTCGTATGTTCAAAGAAAATGCCATATCCGCCACGAATCGCCCACTTGCCGTCGCCCTTAGGATCAAACGCAAAACCAATACGAGGCGCGGGGTTAATCCAATGATTGCGCATACAGCCTGCGGGGGCCCCCGGTGTCACACCGCAGTCCACCCACCCGTTGTAAGGATTGCCAGTAACCAGACCCGAGGTCGGATCCACACCACTCGCACCTGCAACGTAGAAAGTCGGATCGAAATTCCAAGCCAGGTTATTCTCTTCACTGTATCTGCCAAAGAAACTCATGCGTAAACCGAGATTTAATGTCAGACGCTTGTTAGCGTGCCAGTCATCCTGCAAGAACGCTTCGTAGATGTTGTATTTTTCGTGGACCTTATAAGCAGCCTGCTCTTGGGTAAAGTTAGCAATATTACCCATCAACAAATCGGCAAAAGCGTTGCCGCTGGTCACCGAGTTGGCGTTATTGAAGGTCGTGACACCATTCACACCCACCGCTGGCTGAGGAATCTCGTTTTTATGCGCATTCACCCAGTACACTCCGAACTGAATGTTGTGAGTGCCCACGATCTTCGTCATTGTGTCGCGGTAGGTAAACGTGGGATTCGAATTCAAGGGACCGTTGGGAACGTATCCGGGATCTTCCGTGAAACCTGAACCGAATATTCCGCCGCTCAGGCTTACGCCAGGCGCTTCGCCCTGATAAGGGATACCGCTCGGGTTGCTGGAATTGTTGAACAATCCGAAAGTGTCGGGTATATTTCCGCGTTGCCAAGCGCCTGTCAGACTCGTAGAGATGTGGTCGGTCGTGTAGCTGGCCACGAAATCGTTAAGCAACGTCGGTGAGATGGTCGCCGTCAGATGCGCTACCATGCTGACCCCAGGGTTCTTAAAGTTCGTCCCTATAGTCGGAAAACTGGTGCCATCCGTCCACAGCGGGGTGGGGTATGCCTCTTGCCAGGAGTCATGAATGTAGCGGAAGCTCGCACGCACGTTGTTGCTGATGTTGTGATCGATGCGGAACAATTCTTGCCGCCAGTTCATCGGTAGTGACGGACTGTCCGTCCAAGTATTCGTGCCCGTGTTCGGCAGCGGAATCATGTTCAGGAAGCCCGCCACTACCGGACCTCCCACGGCGTCGTTTGCGACTGGGACTTGGTAGTTCGGAAAGTAGGTTCCGGTAGCTGTGTTGACCGGGCAATCCGGAAAAGCGGGATTAATCGTTAAGCCCGAGGCCGGGCATACATCGCTGAAATTTCCAGTGCGCTCCGATGCCGAGGGAACAATCGTTGTGCCGAAAGGATTGGGTGTGATTTCCCTCCGCCACTCTTCTGACCAGAAGAAAAATGTTTTCTGTTTGCTGGTGTTATAAAGGCCGGGAATAAATACCGGCCCGCCGACAGTGAATCCGAAATCATTTTTCTTGTAGGCCGGCACGTAACCAATGAATTCTTGTTGCGCATTGAAGTCATCGTTGCGTACAAACTCGTATACGTCGCCATGGAACTTATCCGTACCCGATTTTGTTTCAACTTCGACAGTTCCAGAGCCGCTTTTGCCATATTGGGCGCCGTAATTCGAAGTCAAAACTTTGGCTTCCGCGATGGCGTCGATGCTGGGGTAAACATTTAGCGTGGTGTTGCTGCCGTTGTCCAACGCATCGCCGCCATCGATCTCGAAATTGTTGTATTCCGTGCGTCCACCGTTCACGCTGAAAGACACAGTCTGTGCGCCGGGCTCGCCTTCGTCGTTTCCGGATTGGTTTGTAACCCCGGGCGAAAGGCTCACCAGTTGCGTGAAATCGCGACCGTTCAGTTGCAACTGACTGATCTCTTTTCCGCTAACGGTATCTCCCAAGTCCGAAGATTCGGTTTCGACCTGAGCTACGCTCGTGCCCGCTACGGTCACTTCAGTACTCGCGGCCCCGACCTGTAGGGCCACATCGACTCGAGCCTTTCGAGCGACGTCGAGAACAATGCCCTTGGCAACGAATTTCTTGAAACCTTCCGCGGTTACGGTCACATCGTACGAACCGGGAGCTGGCAATGCAGGAACCGAGTATTCCCCGTCGGAATTTGTGACCGTCGTCCGATTAATACCGCGTTCGACGTTCACGACTGCAACTTGCGCGTTGACCACACTGGCCCCGCTGGGGTCGCGAACCGTTCCCGTCACCGAGGCCGTATCCTGGCCAAGCACATACGTGGATGAAAGCAGAAACAGTCCGAACAACCCGAGTAGCAAACGGATTCTCATCGATGACTCCCTTGCGGTTCGATCCGGAATGAGATTTCAGAAAACTGACAACGCCTGGGCCCCCTGCAAAATCCCGGGCGCTGCGGCAACATAATCCGCAAAAACGGATAAATGCCTTTATTAAAACGTATCAATACTGCTTCAGGTGTCCGAGCACTGTCAAGAAGAAATACACAGGGAACCTCTAAAATGCTCGCAAAGAGGCGCGCTATTTTACGCTCCGCGTAGACTCACGTACGATGAGCTCGGGAACAATTCTGCGGTGAATCGTACGTATCGGTTTTTTTTCTAAACCTGCGCTGATCGCGTCCAGAACAATCGTCGCGGCAGCCGTCCCCATGACTTCCATCGGCTGACGGACCGTGGTCAGCGCCGGAGAATAGATGGCTGCCGGAGAAACATCGTCGAATCCAACCACCGAACATTGCTCGGGAACGCGGATGCCCGCCTTCCGCAGGGCGCGAATCGCTCCGAAGGCGGTCATGTCGTCAAAAGCCATGAGTGCGGTGAAAGGACGCCCGCGCTCCAGCAACTCCTCCGTCAGTTTGTAGCCTTGCTCAAAACTAGAAAAAGGATCTCCGGATTCCGGCAAGTCGACGATCAGTTCCGAATCGAGTTCCAGATCCCGTTCGCGCGCCAGAGCCCGTACGCCACGCCATCGCGGTTCGGTGTCAGAAAGCTGGTGCGGGCCGCGGATAAAGGCGATCTTGCGATGTCCGAGCGAATGCAAATGCTCGAGCGCGGCGCGAGTTCCCGCGGTATTGTCGACGATCACCGAACTGATTTTGTCATTCTTGAGTTCGCGCCCCACCGTCGCAGTGGGGATGTTGTTCTTCTCCAGATCGGCCAACACGTTGATGTCGACGAACAGCCAGTTCGCCAGAACCACCAATCCTTCAATGCGCCGGTCGAGCAGCATCTCCAGATAACGCTCGAAGCGGCTGCGCTCGTTGTGCACGTCGGTGAGAATCGGCAGAAATGACGACTGGTAGAGCGTGTTCTCGATTCCGCGCAAAACCAGAGTGCAATACGGGTCAGTCATGTCGAAGACCATGACGCCGACCGTGTGACTGCGCCGCCCGCGCAGCGAGCGTGCGAACGGATTCGGACGGTAGCCGAGCTGGGCAGCGGCGCGCTGTATGCGTCCCTTGGTGGTGTCGGGAATGTAGCGCGCGAGCGGCGCGTTGTTGAGTACGATCGACACCGTGGCCGAGGAAAATCCGCTGCGCTCGGCTACGTCTCGAATCGTCACCGCTGCCGACTTGGTGCGTTTGCGCGTGGCCTCAGGCTTCGACGGCTCCGGCGACGCGGCGCTCCGCGATTTCCCTGAGCCGCTCTTTCGCGTAGGCTTCGAATCAGAAGATTCCATGGACTCCTTGAATTTAGCCCTCTTGCTGGCGGACACTACAGGACGATGAAACGAGTGTCAAGCATTGGTGTGATGAAGACTGTCATCGGCGCGTCGCTGATCGCATTCGTTGGAACGATCGCAAGCCCAGCTCAAACAGCGGCGAAACCTGGGCTGGGCGCGCCCTCTGCGCGGTCAGCGGGCGATCCGCAAAAGCTCTTTGAGGCGGGCGACGCGGCGCTCCGCGCAGGAAAATTGGACGAGGCCGCGCGTGATTTTCAGCAGGTGCTCGCTATCGATCCGAACGTGGCGGGAGCGTACGCGAATCTGGGCGTGATTGCGATGCGGCGCAAACAATGGCCGAAGGCGCTCGAAATGCTCCACAAGGCTGAGAAACTCGCTCCTGAAATCGCCGGGATCCGGCTGAATATTGGGCTCGTATATTTTCGCCAGAACCAGTTTGAGCGGGCGATTGCCCCTCTTGAGTCGGTGGTGAAGCAGGCTCCCGATTCCTACCAGGCCAACTATCTCCTGGGACTTTGCTATTTCTTCAACGACCGCTGGGCGGAAACGATCGCTGCGCTCGATCCCCTGTGGAGTAAGGCGTCGGACCAACTGAATTATCTCTACGTGCTCGACATTGCGGCTTACAAAGCGAAAAACACGGCGCTCGAAGAAAAGGCCGGCGCTCGGCTCGTCGAAGTTGGCGAAGGTTCTCCCGAATTTCATCTGTTGATGGGCAAGGCGCACTTGAATCGCGGAGAATATGACGAAGCGATCAAAGACCTCGACGCGGCAGGAAAAGCGGACGCGCAGTTGCCGTTCGTCCACTTCAATCTCGGCCTGGCCTACCTGCACAAGCAGGATTATGATCGCGCGCGCGAGGAGTTCAAGAAAGACATCGCGCTCGAGCCCGACGTCCCGTTTAACTTCGAAGAGTTAGGCGGGTTAGAGAGTACGGCAGGCAACGAAGACGAGGCGGCCATTGATTACAAGAGCGCGCTGAAACTCGATCCGCAGATGGTGAGCGCCCACATGGGGCTGGCCAAAATCGAAGAGCATCGCAAACAGTACCCCGCGGCGTTGGCGGAACTGGACGCGATCCTCCGCCTCGAAAATGAAAATGCCGCGGCTCGCTATCTGCGCGGCCAGGTGCTCCTGCGCATGGGACGCGACAAAGAGGGACGAACCGAGTTGGCGACGGCGACAAAGATGCTAAACGAACAACGCGAGGCGCGACACAAGCAGTTGGAGGGAGACACGGTTCCGAGTCCCGAGCTGGCGCGCGAACCTGAATAATGACCGGGCTTCACAATCTGAATCGAGACGATTGACGGGCGTTCATGGCGGTAGTAGCATCCTCCTCATCGCAGCCCCCTACAGAGCCATCCGGGCCCCTGAAGCTACAACATCAAGCACTTCAGCGAGGAGAACCATATGCCCATCATCCGGCTTACTCCACCTGTACAAGGAACGCAGTCGAAGTTATTAGGAGTGCGCGAGCCACGCATCGACCATTCCCAAAAAACTGACTCCAGGCTTCGGCGCTTGGGACGATTCTGTGCCGTGCTTTGTCTCTGCCTCGCCTGCGAAATTGCCGCGCAATCGCAAACTTTGACGGTCCTGACTCGATTCACGGGAAAGAACGGTGCCAACCCCAACTTATTAATAGAAGGCGCTAACGGTAACTTCTACGCAACGACTAGCTATGGCGCCCCAAATTCCCAAGGCGAGGCGGGCACCGTTTTCGAGATTTCAACGGCTGGAGTTTTGACGACGCTTTACGACTTTTGCGCCAAGGCGAATTGCGCGGATGGGCTGCAATCCGATGCCGGTCTCGCCCTTGGCAAAGACGGAAACTTTTACGGTACGACGCGCATTGGTGGTTCGGCGGGGAGCGGCACGATTTTCCAAGTCACGCCCGCGGGCGTTTTGACGACGCTCTACTCATTCTGCAGCCAGACAAACTGCACGGACGGATCCTATCCGGAGGCAGGATTGGCGCTCGGCAGTGATGGCCTGTTTTATGGAGTGACACGAACCGGAGGCGCGAACAACCTCGGGACGGTATTCAGTGTAACTACATCCGGTGCGTTGAGCACTCTCTATAGCTTTGCCGGTATCGATGGATCGGATCCCTTTGGCACGCTCGTGCAAGCCACTGACGGAGACTTTTATGGAACAACGATGGCCGGTGGTCCCGGGTACAGTTCGCAATCCTCGGGCAGCGGTACCGTCTTTAAGATTTCTACGACTGGAGCGCTCAGCACCCTCTACAATTTTTGCTCACAGACGAATTGTGTCGACGGACTATGGCCCGAAGCGGGGTTGGTGCAAGCATCGGACGGAAATTTCTACGGAACGACCACAGCGGGCGGAAGCTACCTGAAGGCGCCGTGCAACGCCAACAAGGGCTGCGGCACCGTGTTTAAGATCACCTCCGGCGGGGCTTTGACGGTTCTCCATAGTTTCAAGAGTTCCGATGGCAGACTTCCGATGGGAGGGCTGCTGCAAGCGAAAGACGGAAACCTCTACGGAACAACCAGCCAAGGAGGCAAGGCCGGCGGCACAGTTTTCGAGATCACCCTTTCCGGAACTCTCACGACGCTACATAAGTTCGTTCGTACTGAAGGATTCGGACCGTTCGCTGGGTTGATCCAGAGCAGCGATGGCACGCTTTACGGAACGAACACTTTCGGCGGGTTGAAGGCGAATTCAGGCACGGTATTCAGCCTGACGTTGGCTCAATAACTCAAGGCAACGGCGGATGAATGCAAGCCATAATCTCTGCTTCGTCGAGAGTGTGGTCGCTGGACTTAGCGAGCTTGTAAATGCGGTCCACGATCCCTTCGTCCACCGATAGGCCACGATGCTCCAGCCAGAACAGGACGTTTGATTTTCCGCTCATCGGCCCGATATCGATGATCTGCTCGAGGCCGAAATAGTGCGAGGGGACGCCGGAATAGACCGTGTTCGCGAGTTCGATATCTTTTTTCTTGTAGGCTTTAATCACCGCTGCGGCGTGGACGCCAGTCGCAGTGCGAAACGCGTCTTCTCCGACGACAGGATAGTTCGCAGGAATCGGAACGCCGGTGGCTTCCGAAACGGCTTCGCAGTATTGCTTGAGCTTGGTCAGATCTTGCCGGTCCCAGGGTGCGATTCCCATTAATTTCAGGTTCACCAGCATCTGATCCATCTGCGTATTGCCAACGCGTTCGCCAATGCCCAGCGCAGTCGCGTGGACGCAATCGGCGCCTGCCACCAAAGCTGCCATCGAATTCGCAGTGGCCAGTCCGCGATCGCAGTGCCCGTGCCATTCGACGCGAATCTTCTGGCCCGTCGGTTTCACCACTTCTTCCAGCACAAACTTCACCAGTGCGACTGTCCCCATGGGCGTCGCGTGACCAGCGGTGTCGCAGAGGACGATCGCGTGAGCCCCCGCATGAATCGCCGCCGAGTTGAGCTGCTTCACGGTCTCAGGATCGCAGCGCGTCGTATCTTCTGTGACATACATGACCTCAAGGCCAAGCGAAACGGCGTATTTGACGGCCTTTTCGGTAGTCTTCAGTAGAAACTCGCCGTTCCAGTCCTCCGTGTAGCGGCGAATCGGGCTCGTCCCAAGGAACGCCGCGACTTCAATCGGCAGTCCGGTCTTCTGCACAATTTCAGCGATGGGACGAATATCGTTCTCGTGTGTGCGGGCGGCGCAGTAGGCCGTGATCTTCATTTTGTGCGCGACGATTTCGCGCGCCAGCGCGGTAACGTGTCCAACGGCGCGGGGTCCAGCGCCCGGCAGCCCGAGGTCGAGCGTGTTGATCCCGAGCGCCTCCATCAAATGGAGGATTTCAATCTTTTGCTCGATCGATGGGTCGCGTACCGAGGGAGATTGCAATCCGTCGCGCAGCGTTTCATCCGTTAACCGAACCGGGCCCGGTGGATGAAGCGATTTGGGATAGAGCTGGTTCCAGTCGTAGATGAGTTCAGAGACGTTCACAGCAAAGCAGGCGTCGGCTTTATGCCCCAGCTCTTAGGACCCCGGTCTCACCGGAATCGAGGGGCCTCGGCTTCGGCCCGCGAGTGCACTGAGACTTTATCACGGCTTTTTCTCTTCCTTCGGCGGAACCGTCAGCCCGAAGACCGACAGTTGCCCCTTGCCCGCAACGTTCAATCCGCGCGGATCGTCGGGACTCGGAAGATAGAGCATCTGGCAATTCTCGCAGCGATACACCTCCGCGCTTGGCCCCCAGGCCTTCTCCGCGCAGCCGCACTCCCGCTCCAGTACATCCGTGGCGTAAAACCAGCGCTTCAGATGCCCGCCACAGAACTTCCCTTTTTCGTTTTTCTCGTTGCAGGCTCGCTGGCCCGTTTTCTTGACCTTAACTTTGTGGTTGGGAAGCTGCGGAACCGTACTTTCAACCGCGGTTGCCGTTTCGCTCGAAGCCATTCTCTCTCCTGCGCGGCTCGCTCCAGCGCGCTTCCTCCATTTTACTCAGGCAAGCGCTTCCGACCAAGGACCGCAACGTTTCCCCTCAAAACTCCTTGCGGGGAACCGCCTGGTCCGCGCCAACCCGTCCCACCGTGATCTCGGCTAAGTAATAGTTCTCGCCTTTCATCGGAAGGCCCGCCATGCGGCGCAACATCGCGATCTGCCCAACGTGTGTGAGCGCGTCCGCGATCGGCCCTTGAAATAATTTTCCCGCAGGCACCTGCAGCGGTTTGTCCGAGCCCAGATAGTCGTCGAACTTCTTCACGGCTGCGAAAAAGCGTTCGCACTCCTGGTCCCACGGCAGTGGCAAAGAGTCTTTCCATTCCCTCCGCCCTTCCGACATCGCTAACCCCCAATCCATCAGATCGCCGATGTGCGCGAGAATCTTCGCCGGTGTACGCGAGGTTTCCGGCAAGCCGTAACCGGCAAAGGCTGGCCCCGCGTCGCGGATGGCCTTCCCTCCGCGATAAGCCAGCGTCGCTACCGTATGACGAAGAAGAGTGCGGGATTCGCTCATCGAAAAAATTCCTTTCGTGTTTGCAGTTCTCCACTCCCGGAAATCTCCCGATTGTGCCGGAGCACTGACAACTGAGAAGTGGTTCTACAGTTTCCTTCGCCACAGCGCGCCCGCCGCACGGGCTGCGGCTTTCAGCCTTTCGCGCAACGGACGCCTATAAAGCAGGTCGACAAAGCCATCCATTTCGCCTGCAAATTCGGCCCCATAGCCAAACCACCAGATCTTCTTCATGCGCGGAAGGCGATCGTCGTCAACATACTTGACCCGCACCATCTCTTCCAAACCCCATCGGCCATGCATGCGACCCAAACCGCTCGACTTTAAGCCACCATGTGGAGCTTCGCTGATACTGAAGCAAGATACCGTATCATTCACCATCACGGTGCCGGCGTGAATCTGCCGCGCCAAGCGCTCGCCCCGCGCGCGATCCCCGGTCCATACACTCGCAGCTAATCCATAGTCGGAATCGTTCGCCAGCCGCAGCGCCTCTTCATCGCCAGTGAAAGCCGCAATCGGCAGAATCGGTCCGAACGTCTCTTCCCGCATCACGCGCATACTCTGATTCACATCGGCCAGAACCGTCGGAGCGAAAAAATTCGGGCCAAGCTCACGCAGCCTTGTACCACCGGTCATCACCCTTGCCCCGCGTCGAATTGCATCCTCCAGCTGCGCCTCGACCGCCCTCACCTGCCGCTCATGGATCATCGGGCCAATTTCCGCATCAGCATCCGTTCCATTCCCCACGCGCAACTTACGCGCCTTTTCACTGCACGCATCCAGAAACACCCGGTACAAACTCCGCTCCACGTAGCAACGCTCCACCGAAAGGCAGGTTTGTCCAGCATTTACGAAGGCTCCCCAAACGGCGCCGCTGGAGGCCACATCGACATCGGCGTCATCGAGGACCACCATGGCATCCTTGCCCCCCAGCTCCAACACCACCGGAAGCAGTCTTTCTGCGGCGATCTGCGCGATTCGGCGTCCGGTGGCCGCGCTTCCAGTAAAGACCAGTTTGTCGATCTCACTTTTCACCAGCGCGGCGCCAGTCTCACCTTCCCCAGGAAGCACCTGAAAAATATCGTCGGGCACTCCTGCCGCGCGCAGCATCGATTGCAGCTCCAACCCGATCAATGGCGTCAATTCGGATGGCTTGAGCAGCACCGCATTGCCCGCCACCAGCGCCGCCATCGCCTCGGTAGCTGGAATCGAAAATGGATAATTCCACGGCGATATGATTCCGATCAAGCCGTACGGCTCGCGCAAAACCAGGCCCGCCTTGCTCTTCATCGCCAGGTTGCCGTGCGGCAGTTTCTCGTCGCGCAGAATCGCAAACGCATTGTCGATCAGGAACCGCGCCGCGTCGAGCACGACCAGAACTTCCGTCAGCAGCGCCTCAACTACGGGCTTCCCAGCTTCCAGCGTGATTCTCCGCGCGATGTCGTTCTTTCGCGCTAAGAGAATTTGCTGGAAGCGCCGCAACACCTCGACCCGATCCCGAATGCCACAGGCATTCCATCCGGGCTGCGCCGCTCGTGCGCGAGCTACTGCGGCGTGCACCTCGACCGGCCCCGCGCTATCCAGTTCGCCCAAAACCTCTCCCGTCGCGGGATTGACCGAGGCGATGCGCGACACCGCGATTTCGACGTTGGCAGCCATCTGCGAAGAAGCATACGCGGCCCGGAACAGCCGCGCCATAGGTTCGTGTGGCGCGGAAACTCCTGTCTCACGTGTTTGCACCAATTCTCGAGTTTTTCGCCAGCCCGCAGGGAACGCCCAGATTTAGTACTCGACAGCCACCAAATACAGCCCATTCGCTGGAGCTGTCGCGCCCGCCGCAGCCCGCTTCCGTGCCGTAAGAATATGGCGAAAATCTTCCCGGCTCACAGTCCCTTTCCCAGCCAGCAAAAAAGTCCCGACCAAATTGCGCACCATATGATGAAGAAAGCCGCTGCCGCGAACCGTATACAGAAATTCCTCTTCTCGCCGCTCCCAGCGCGACGAAAAAATCGTTCTCACATTGCTGGTCGCAACCGCGACCACATCCTTCCCCGCCACCCAACCGTCCCCCTCCACTTGCGCCCCAAGAACGCGATTCTCTTCCGCCGCCATCCGCTCCACTCGCTCCGGATCAACCGCGGCAAAAGATGTGAAATCGTGTTCGCCCACCACTAACTCCGCGGCCGCGATCATCGCCTCCTCATCCAGCGGATACGGGTAGTGCCACACGTAGCGCGCCAGAAACGGCGGACATACTGCTCCCCGATGCATGCGGTAACGATACGTCTTAGCCCGCGCCGATTTGCGGGCGTGAAAATCGGGCGCAGCCTCCTTCACTTCCAGCACGCGAATCGCAGCCGGCAACGTGTCGTTCAGTGCTCTCAGCCAATTTTCAATAGGAATCGAAGATGCCGTCGTAAAAGTCGCCACTTGCGCCAGCGCGTGAACCCCCGCATCCGTCCGCCCCGAACCTTGCGGCAGTACATTTTCTCCCGTCAAACGTCCAATGGCTGATGCCAGCGCACCTTGCACCGTCCTCCGCCCGGGCTGCACCTGCCAGCCCGCGAAGTCCGCTCCGTCATAAGCAAGGATCGTTTGGAGATTGCGCACGTTCTTTTTCGAGTCCTAATCGGCCGCAACATCATCGTTAATGCTTACAGCATTTCATCAGAGCTCCCTCGGAGGGCTGCATCTCGTCAGATATACTATTTTACTTACGATCCTTTTTTAATTACGGCCATTTAACGCCGACCTTTCGCCGGAAATTTGCGGAAAAGATTGGCTTTCCCAGCAACGCTAGGAAAGTGCTGCGCCAAGAATGCAAGGAACTCTTATCTGTGGTTCTACGTATTAGCAAGTGATCAGGAAATAAGGGGCCATTGCGCCCGTTCCCTCGAGGTTAGATCGCCTGAGTCTCTTTACTGATCCGTGCTCGGGTGGTTGATTTTAGAGCGCCACTGGATGTGTGTCTCATTTGTGTGTCAATGGAGAGAATGCGAATGCAACGTTCTACCCTGTTAAATGCGTTTGAGCGGGCGGCCACCCCTTTGCTCGCCGTCTTCCTGTTGGCCGGAAGCCTGATTCCTGCCGCGTCGGCTCAGGATGCCGCGCCCATGCCCAGCGCCCCATCGGCGCAGATGCAGGCTACGCAGCCCGCGCCCTCGAAGTCGCAGCCCTTTGATGTGCAGGAATATGCGCACCCGCAGTCGCATTTTCCGAATCCCGTTGGCCCCTATAAACCGCGCCACGTCGAACCGCCCAACCTCGCCAACACACCTCGAATCGATCAACTGCTCCACGATGGCAAAATTTACATCTCGATAAATGACGCTGTAGCCCTCGCGCTTGAGAATAACCTCGATATCGCGATTGCGCGCTACAACCTGAATATCGCCGACACCAACGTCTGGCGTGCGAAATCGGGCGCCAACACGATTCTCGGTGTCAACAACGGCGTCGTGCAAAACACCCCGGGCGGCGGCGTGGGAGGTCTCGGAACGCAGGTCGGCTCGGGCCAGGGCGGAACGTCGGTCGGCTCGGGCGGCGCCGGCACCGGATCCAGCGGTCTGGTGCAGTCGACTCTCGGCAGCGGACCGCTTATCACCAGTTTTGACCCCGTCCTCACGGGTACATTGCAGTTCGACCGGCAGGAAGTAAACTGCAGCAGTCCTTTTTGCGGCAGCAGCCAGAATACGACGACCGGCAACTTTGCCTACAATCAGGGATTTCAATGGGGCACTACTATGGCCATTGGCTTCAACAATAGCCGCGTGTCCTCGAACAACTCGTTCAATTCCGTGACGCCCGCACTGAACTCGAATTTCCAAATCAAGCTTACACAACACTTACTTCAAGGCTTCGGATTCGCGGCGAACACCCGCTACATTCAAATCGCAAAAAATGATCGTGAAATCTCGGACGTGGCTTTCCGTTTGCAAATTACGACTACCGTTGATCAGATCGAAAACATGTATTGGGACTTGGTCTACGCCTACGAGAACGTGCGAGTTCAGAAAGAGCAACTCGCCTTTGCCCAGCGAACCTTGTCTGATACCCAAAAGCAGGTGGATATCGGCACCTTGGCCCCAATCGAAGTCGTTCGCGCCCAGAGCACGGTGGCCAGCGACCAACAAACCCTAACCGTCGCGCTTACGAATCTCGAACTTCAACAGCTCCTGATGAAAAATGCCTTGAGCCGCACACTCGTGGATCCAGTCTTAGCTGACGCCGAAGTAATTCCCACGTCGACCATGGAGTTGTTGGCGCAAGAGCCAGTAATCCCTACCCAAGACCTGGTGAACGACGCGCTGGCCCATCGTCCGGAACTCGCCGAGCAACGCATCAACCTGACCAACACCGAGATCAGCAACAAGGCGATTCGCAGCGCGCTGTTACCTTCTGTGGATCTATTCGCATACTATGGCGGTGCGGGATTGGGAGGCAATCCAAATCCGGGCTACATTTGCGCACAAGATCCCGGGTTCTGCACGCCGGGCGCAACCCAGTACACGCCCCCGCCAGCCGTTTCTTACGGGGCAACGTTGAATCAACTCATCAACTCCACAGCACCCGACAAAGGGATGGGCGTTAGTCTAAACATCCCACTCCGTAACCGTGCCGCGCAGTCGGTCCAGGTCCGTTCCGAATTTGAATATCGCCAGGCGCAATTACGCACGCAGCAAATCGAAAACCAGATCCGCATCGAAGTGCGTAACGCGCAGTTTGGTGTGCAGCAGAACCGCGCCAGCGTCGACTCCGCGCAAGCCGCGGTGGATTACGCACACCGCTCGCTCGACGCCGAACAAAAGAAATATGCCCTCGGCGCCTCGACCTCAACGCTTGTCCTGCAAAATCAGGCAGCCATGACGCAGGCGGAAGTCACGCTAGTTTCCGCCAAAGCGGCCTACGAAAAAGCCGAAGTCGAACTCGATCGCGCCATCGGACTTCTTCTCGATCACGCCGGCATCTTGATCTCTGACGCCGAACGCGGTCAGGTCACGCGGACCCCGAATGTTCCCCATGTCGCCCCGCGCCCAGCCGATCAGCAGGTTCCAGCAAGCGCTCCCGCAAATCCACCGGCTCAACCGCAACAGTAGCGCTTAGCCACAATTCGACAATCGATAATTCTCCAAACACTGAAACGCCGGGTCCTGCCCCGGCGTTTTTTTTTGCGTCAGCCTGCATCTCGCGTATCCTCTCAGCGTGATGCAATCGCTAATTGTCGGGAAGATCACGACAGTCCGTGTGGGGACAGGCATTCCTGCCCGTCCGAGCCGAGCAACGCTCGGCAGGCACTTGGCTAGCACCGCCAGGAATTCCCCATGATCCTCTCCGTAGTCATCATCACCCACAACGAAGAGGCCAACATCGGACGCACCCTCGCCAGCGTGCAGCCACTGGTCGCCGACGGCAAAGGCGAAATCATCGTAGTCGATTCCGGATCCACCGACCGCACCGTCGAAATCGCAAAATCCCATGGCGCAAGAGTCTTCATCGAAGACTGGAAAGGCTTCGCCGCCCAAAAAAATTCCGCAATCGACAAAGCAACAGGCGATTGGGTTTTGAGCCTAGATGCAGACGAGGAACTTTCCGACGGTTTGAGACAAGAAGTTGAGGAAATCTGCCACGGACCCGCCGAAGACGGATTTGGATCAGAGAATGGCTATTGGCTTAAGCGCCAGAACTATTTCCTTGGCCGTGCCCTGCGACATGGAGGCTTTTGGCCAGATCCCAAGCTTCGAATGTTTCGCCGCGGCATGGGTCGAATGGAAAACCGGGCAGTACACGAAGCGTTTCAAGTGACGGGACCCTTAGGCACGCTCTACGACCCCCTCCTCCACCACTCCTACCCCACCCTGACCGACTACATCGACCACATGAACCACTACTCCTCCCTCGGCGCCGAGATGGCAGTTGCCAAGCGCCCTCGCGGTTTCAGCCTCTTCAACATCGTCGTCCGCCCGTGGGCGACCTTCACCTACAACTACATCTTCCGTCTCGGCTTTCTCGATGGACGAGAAGGTCTCTTGCTCCACCTCTATCACGCCGTCTACGTCTCTTGGAAATACGCGAAGGCCTGGGAATTGTCGCGCGAGAAATAATCGAAACCAGAAACCATATGTCCTCAAAAGCGATCAACAAGGGTCGCCCGTCGCGAAAAATCGCCCGCGATTCTTTTTTTCCTAATCCGAAGAACTTCTGATTACTCCCTGGGTTTGATTCCTACGAAGCGACACCCGCTTCCCGGTTGAGATCTCAGCCGGTGAACACTGAGCCGTTCTGACGCAGTCTTCCCCCTGCGTATGCGCGGTTCTTCCCCCAAACCTAGCGCCGCAACCTTCTAACCACGAGGAGACTTATGAAACTTCGCACACGTGTCGTTATGCAACTCGCCGCTCTCTGCTTGCTTCTCGGAGCCTACAGCTTCGCCTCCGATGAGGCTTATCTCTACGTCGTGCATGGCATTCCCGGACGTGATATTGCCGACAACCTCAATCCGGGCTTCCCCGTCGACATTCTGGTCAATGGCAAGTCCTGCTTGGTTCACGGACTGACCTTCGGCAACAGCACCGGCCCCTACACCCTGGCCGCCGCAACCTATAACGTCCAGTTCAGCCCTGCCAATACACTCGCCCCCTGCACAAATCCGGTGTTGCTCGATACGCAAGTGACGTTAACACCCGGAGAAAATATCTCTGTCGTCGCTGCGATTAGCGCCACACAACCCGCAGCACTGCAATTCGTGGATTCACTCTCGCCAGTGGTTCCCGGAAACGCGCGTTATGTCTTCGCGAATTCCGCCGACGCTCCTGCGCTGCAGGTTACTCTTACGCAGCTGGGAGTTAAGCATCCGCAGACCTATACCGGCTCCGCAAACCCCGGCACGCAAACTCCAATCCCTGTAACGGCTGGTACGTATCTCGTCCAGGTTACCGCGGTCGGCAGCACGACCGTGTTGACTTCCCAGGAGCTCTCGCTGCCAGACCAGTCCCTGACCTTTGCTTATGCGTGTGGGGAAACACTCAACAACACCGTAGGCTTGGTCAACCGTACAATCCGCGACGTATTCTAACCGGCCCGTCTTGCAATACGGCCGTGCTTGGGCGGCCCGTATTTGCAACGTCGTCGCGGACGCATCTTCACAATCACCGCTACTTTCGCAGCGTAATTCGCATAATGTCGTACTTCACTTCCACCGACCGCTGCGGAAACTTCGTCTCCACATAATTCTTCACATCTTCCACCGACGGAATTCCGTCCCGCCCCGTCAGCCCACGCGCATCGTCCAGCAAAATCACATGCGGATAAGGATGGCTCAGGATCATCTCCAACTCAACCGACAGCCGCTCTTCATTCGTGCGGATCCCCACCCAACCGTAGTAACCCGCGTCCAGCCAGAACAGCGCCGGACCGCGCAGCAACGCCAGCACTTCCGGCATGACGACTCGGCTGTCGCCGCAGAAAATCCGCACCTGTTTCGCCTCCGCAAATTTCCGCGTAGCCCGCTCCGCTAGCTCGGGGACAAACTCAATCGAGTAAATCTGCGCGAACTGCCTTTTCATCGCGGCCACCATCTCGCCGTAGTAGGTGCCCGTTTCCACCAGAGTTGTCAGACCATATTTCTCACCATACTCCCGCACCACTTTCTGCTTCAGCAGATGCGGCGAACGCTGCGGCCGCCCGCGCAAGATCCAATACCAATAATCGGGATAATGCCCGAGCGCCTTGTACGCGCCATACAAAGGGGTCCGCTGCAACAACCGCCGGAATGCTCTCAGAATTCCTCCGCGAAAAGAACGTCCAGCATAGGTGCCCCGGAAAACCAGAGTCAAGCACCGCGGCATTCGTGTCACAGATCCCTTCGTGTTCCTCCGTGGTAAAGCCTTGAATGGTGCACCCTCTTTTTTAGACTCTCGCCCAACCGCTCGGTCGGTCCTCGCATTTTGCCGCTTCGCCATCCTCCTCTATCATCGATATCAGTGGGGAACATCAATGTCCGAGAACAAGGCAAAGTCAGGAACAAAGACCAACCTGTCAAGCCAGCCCGTCAAAACCGTCGCCGAGAGCCCGATTTCCGATATCTTCGACGGCCGCCACCCCGCCGCCTCCGAAAAAACTTGGGCTGAGACCACCCTCGCTCCCGCTCTCGAGAAGTCTCCCGAGAAACCGATTGGCGCCGCCACCGGCACGAATCTCGACGAGCACGGTCACGCCCGCTTCAGCACCATCTCCAACGCCTCCATCCGCCGCCTCTACACGCAGGCCGATCTTCCTGCCGATTGGGACTACGACAAATATCTCGGTTATCCCGGCGAACCGCCCTACACGCGCGGCATTCACGCCACCGGCTATCGCGGCAAGCTCTGGACGATGCGCATGTTCTCGGGCTTCGCTTCCCCCGAAGAAACCAACCAGCGCTACAAATATCTTCTCGAACACGGCGGCGGCGGACTTTCCGTCGCCTTCGATCTCCCCACTCTTATGGGTTACGACTCCGATCATCCCGCCAGCGAGGGCGAGGTCGGCAAATGCGGCGTGGCCATCGATTCTCTCGAAGATATGGAGATCCTCTTCGACGGCATTCCCCTCGATAAAATCACCACCTCGATGACCATCAACTCCCCCGCCAGCGTCCTCTGGGCCATGTATCTCGTCGTCGCGGAAAAACAAGGCGCGGACTGGACGAAGATTTCCGGCACCATTCAAAACGACATTCTCAAGGAATACATCGCGCAGAAGGAGTACATCTATCCTCCCGCGCCATCGATGCGCCTCGTGATCGACACTTTCGAGTTTGGCGCGAAGTTCACCCCGCGCTTCAACACCATCTCCATCAGCGGCTACCACATTCGCGAGGCCGGATCCACCGCTCTCCAGGAACTCGCCTTCACCATTTACGACGGCGTCGAGTACGTCGAGTGGGCGCGCCGTCGCGGCCTCGACGTTGACGACTTCGGGTCGCGCCTGAGTTTTTTCTTCAACGCGCACAACGACTTCTTCGAAGAGATTGCCAAATACCGCGCCGCCCGCAAGATCTGGTATCGCCTGATGAAAGACCGCTTCGGCGCGAAAAACGATCGCACGCGCCTCATGCGCTTCCATACCCAGACCGCCGGAGTCTCGCTGCCCGCGCAGCAACCCATGAACAATATCGCCCGCGTTGCCCTGCAGGCGCTCGCGGCCGTGCTCGGCGGCACGCAGTCCTTGCATACCGATGCCTATGACGAGGCGCTCGCTTTGCCGACCGCCGAGGCCGCTCGCATCGCCCTGCGTACCCAGCAGATCATCGCCTTCGAATCGGGAGTCGCCCAAACCGTCGATCCCCTCGGCGGCAGCTACTTCGTCGAAAAGCAAACCCTCGACATGGAAAACGGCGCCTTTGACTACTTCGAGAAACTCGACCACATGGGCGGAATGGTCAAAGCCATCGAGCGCGGCTATCCCCAAAAAGAAATTGCCGAAGCCAGCTACCAATATCAGCGCGCTGTCGAAGCCAACGAAAAAATAACGGTCGGTGTCAACGATTTCGTAATCGAAGAACAATCTCCGCACATCCTGTACATCGACGAATCCGTCGGCCGCGCGCAACAGAAGAAACTCAAAGCCCTCCGCGACCGCCGCTCCAACGAAGAAGTGCAGCGTTGCCTCGACGCGCTCAAGCGCGCCGCCAGCCAAGAGCCCACTGCTGGCGCCGGAGGTAATATTTCCGACGTTAACACCATGCCCTACATCATCGACGCCGTTCGCGCCTACGCGACAGTCGGCGAAATCTGCGAGGCATTAAAGCAGGTCTACGGAATCTATACCGAAGTCAGCGTCACTTAGTCGCGCGGTCCGCAATAGCTTCGTTTCCGTTTTCTTTTTCCGCAGGGTCCGGCGATTATAGGAAAGAAATTTTGGAGGCGCGGGTGAGAATCGAACCAGACTGCGTGGTGAAAACACGTAAGTTATTGAAAAGTGGATTGGCAAAATGGGCAAAATAGGCGAGTTGGGCGCGGGGCTAGCACAAATTAGCACAAAATTTCATTGGCAAGTTGCGGGCGGCGGTCTCATTCTCTAGAGCATGAGACGAACGCGAACGCTCCAACATCTGCTGGGCAGTGCAATATCACTTTTTTGTGTGGCTGCTCTGCCTTCCGCTGCTCAGAAAGCCAATGAACCCGACGATGCCGTTCCAACCGCCGTTCAATGGACGCTTGATGCGGCGGGACCTACTCAGCGCAATGCCATAAAGTCGGTTGTCCTTCTTGTTTGTCCCAAAACGAACATGAAAGGAACCGGTTTCCGTTTGGCCGGGGGCCTGATCGTAACGAATAATCACGTAGTGAATGGCTGCACTGCGCTGGAGATGAAAGCCAATCCAGGCAGTGAGGAGTTCGGGTTTTCTAAGATGGCCGTGGACAAAGATGTTGACCTAGCCGTCCTTCACCCCGCTAAGCTATTGCCGGGCGGCCTTGATCTCGGTTCGGATGTAGACGCCGAAATCGGCACTACGGTAAGTACGTGGGGTTTCCCGTTGGCATACAACGGCCCGGCTCCCCTGTTGAGTGTGGGATACGTAGCGGGTTACGTGAAGGATAAGGAAAACGGTAAAGGGGTGAAACATATCGTAGTAAACGGTGCTTTCAATCCCGGCAACTCCGGGGGACCCCTATTTCGGAGCGGTGACAACAAGGTAATCGGCGTGGTTGTTGCAAAGTTTCACCTCTACCCACCTTTCGTCCAGCAATTCATCCAAGCGCTGTCGCACCCCCAGGGGGGCATCACGATGCTTGAGGGAACAGACGAGCACGGGAAAAAAATTACCCTGATGGAGACACAGGTCACGGCAATGGTCCTAGATCAGTTTTACAAGAACACGCAAGTGATGATTGGAGAGGCTATATCCGTTTCCGAGCTAAGAACGTTCCTGAGCAAGAAAAAGGCGGAGGTTGAATAGCGCCCCCGGCAGATCGGCTCAATGGCCGGTCCTCAGCCATTCAACTCTGTCATGCATGACGCGGAGTTACGCGCGAACCTGATGACGAAGGCCATCCACGAAGACGGTGGAGTTTGTTGGTGAACGTAGGGAGGTTTGACAATCGCAAAAAAACCGGGCTACCATTCGGAAAAGGACCGACTCACATGCCGATCATTCAGCCGCCCCCTGTCAGCAAGCAACTACAGGACGAGATACACAAAGCCGAGCTGATGCACGACTTCATCTCTGCGACGATTCCCGACAAATTTGTTGGGGACACAGACCAAAAATTACTTCTTGCGGCGATCTACTCGTTGACATCTGAGCACCACGGCGCAATTCTCTACTTGCTCAAGACCGGCAGATTCGACGGAAGCGCGCTTGCCCTTGTACGGCCACTGATAGACGGCGCGTATCGCGCTCAGTGGATTTATTCCTGTGCCAAGCCGGACATTGTGGCGCGCATCAAGAACGGCGAGAGTGTCTATCCGGGGTTGATTAACATGGCAACAGAGATTGAGAAGAAGGTCGATGCTGACGGGATGTTTGCTTCCATTGCGCCTTATATCAACGCTCTGCACGGTTACACGCACGGGGGATTGGAGCAACTTGGTCGCAGATTTGACTCGACTGGAACTCAAGTTAGGCCGAACTATGCTGACGGTGAGAAGCTGGAAGCCGTGAAAGCAACAACGGCCCACTTGACCGCATTGGCAATCGCGTGGTGTCAGATCGTCTCAAGCGACCCGCCTGACAAGGAACCGCTTTCCAAGAAAATCAGCGATCACTATGTCGCGGAATATCCCATGCCTCAACAACCCGTTCTAGCCGGTTGAGCCACCGCCGAATTTCTGCCTCAAGAACGCCTCTCCTCTCGCATTAGAGGCCCGTGGCTGAAAAAATAAGGGGTCATGTGTGCTTGGTGCCATCAACCGTTGAGGATGTCTTCCAACGATTCCGTTTTGGATTTCTCCGGTTCTGCAACCGATGCGCGAAGGCCGAGCATAGTGAGTGCCTTCAAGTGGTCCCGCCGTAGCGCGTCCAAGCGCTTGGCAGCCGGATGCTCTTTCGGTTCGCCGGTCTTCTTGATCGTCCAATAAAGCCCCTCGGTCTCTAGGACTGCCCACAATGCAACGATGTCCGCCGCGATAGTGGCAGCGTGGGCGAGTGTGGCGCGGTGAGCCTCGGATACGTGGACACGCGAGCGTTCTAGCTCACAGATGAGCCGGTCCCATTCGCGAAAGGCTAGCTCGGATAAATGGGCGAGCTTGGTGGGCGCGCCTTGCTTCAGGTTCGGGTCTGTTTTGGCGGTAGCACAGAATTAGCACAATTCAACGGCACGGAAGTAATCAGGCAGTGTTTACGGTGGTGAAATTTTGGAGGCGCGGGTGAGAATCGAACTCACGATAGAGGTTTTGCAGACCTCGGCCTTACCACTTGGCTACCGCGCCCAATCGTTTCTTGCGACGCTCGCCAGAACGCCAATCTCAAAAAACGAATCGCTAAAACAAAAAGCCCTCCGCGATGTAGGGCTTTCAAAACTGGAGCGGGAGACGGGGATTGAACCCGCGACTTCGACCTTGGCAAGGTCGCACTCTACCGCTGAGTTACTCCCGCTCGTCGTTCCCTATTCTACAGCAGCGAATATTTGCTGACAATTCACAATTGAACTCCTTTATTCTCATGGCCCTGGCGAGTCCCCTACGCCGCGCCTTGTTTTGCCCTCCGCAGGCCCCATTTTCATCCTTATTTCGGCGCAATCAAAGCCAACCCTCCCCACAAAAGTCGAATCGTATTGCGCTGTTTGAAAGGACCCAGATCTTTAAGGCCCCAATTCCAGGCCGCTTCAACAGCACGAAGCGCCAGCACCACCAAGCGCCCAGACCACGAAGCTCCCGGACCAAGAGCCGAGACCGAAACAGAAACAATGATCCAAGTTCACGCAACCAAAAGTTCACGCAACTGAAAGATCACGCAACCGAGATCAAGAAAACCGAGGATAACGAAATGCGATTGAAATTGTTTGCCCTGGCTGCGCTCGTCGCAGCCTGCTTCATCATCACGGCGCCCCCCACCCAAGCTCAAATCAGCGTCAACATCGGGGTCGCCCCCGACTGCCCTTACGGCTACTATGACATCCCACCCTACGACTGCGCGCCCTACGGTTACTATGGCCCCGAGTGGTTCAATGGCGGCATCTTCATCGGTGCGGGTCCGTGGTTCCACGGTCCTGAGGGCTTCCATGGTCACGTTAACAACCGCTTCCATCCCGATCACGGCTACCACGGCCCCCACCCAGCTCGCGGCGACCGTCCCGAACCCGGCAAGCGTCTCGACAAGATTTCCCACTTCAAAGGAAACGAAATGCGCGATGGTCGCGGACACGCCGTCGGCGGCCGACGCTAAACCAACCTATCGAGGGGCGGCGGCTGAACTCATCCCTGCGAACGAATAGCCGCCCCTTCGTTCCTCTACTCAACCCTATGCTCAACGTTTGATCAAAAAATTGTTGCGTAATCCGTCATCAATCCGCCCTTGATCAGGATGCGGCGCCCGGCACATGCGGCGCCCACTGCGGATCTTCGTCCGGCGCCACAATCTCTCCGTCCCGCATGTGGACAATCCGGTCTCCATACGCCGCAGCCTCCGGATTGTGCGTAATCATCAGCACTGTCTGTCCCAGATCCTTATTCGACTGCCGCAACATCTCCAGCACGATGTTCGAACTCTTCGTATCCAGATTCCCAGTGGGCTCATCGGCCAGCACGATCGCCGGACGGTTAATCAGAGCCCGCGCCAGCGCCACACGCTGCTGCTCGCCGCCCGAGAGTTCATTCGGACGATGCTCCAGGCGTTTCGCAATCCCCAGCATCTCCGTAATCTTTTTCAGGAACGCCGTGTCAATCGGTTCTCTGCCCGCAATATCGACGGCAATTTCGATATTCGAGCGCGCGCTGAGCGTCGGCAGCAGATTGAATTTCTGGAAGACGAAGCCGATTTTGCTCTTGCGCAATCGCGTCCGCTCGCCGTCAGAAAGGCTCGCAAAATCCACGCCGTCGATGGTCACGCTTCCCGAATCCGCCCGCGTCAATCCTCCGAGAAGATAAAAGAGAGTCGACTTCCCGCTCCCCGACGGCCCCACGATCGAGACAAACTCGCCTTTTTGTACGTTGAATGAAACGCCGCGCAAAGCTGGCACATCCACTTTGCCGATCCGGTAAGTTTTGCGCAGTTCTTTTGCTTCGATGAAGGCCGACATCCAGTGAAAACCATATCACAGGAAACGGGCGGAATTCGCGCCGCGTTCACGCCACTGTAGCGTGTTTCGCTTGCATCGCCGGACGCATTTCCATCGATCGCTTCGGCCCGCGTTTGCGCACCAGCAACAAGCGAATCCGCTCCAGCAAGTCCGCCGGCTCGTACATGCCCTTCGGCAGGAACACATCGGCGAGCGTCTCCCGCTCGTAGATCTTGACTCGCCCCGAGATCAGCACCGCCGGAGTTTGTGGCGAGAGAGTTTTCACTTCTTCAATCAACCGCGAGCCGTCGCCACCCGGCATAATCAAATCCGTCAGCACTAAATCGACGCCGCCGCGCCGAAACGCCTCCAGCGCCTGCACGCCATTGTTAAACGCCAACACGCGGTAGCCGCGCGTTTCCAACATCACTTTTCGAATCGAGAGGGCCTGTTCGTTATCGTCAACGCAGAGAATCGTTTTCTTGGGCTTCATGAACCTGACCGAGGACTATCGTCACAATCGCTTGTGATTTCTGTTCCAAGTTTTTCTTTTTTGGAGTCGCGAGCGAGTTGAATCCTAATCACATTCCTCCGCTTGGTAAAGTGCCGTGCTCGCCAATGGCACTCTGGTGTTTGGCATGATCGTGCCATCAGCTCCAAAGCCGCGCCTATCGCGGCTTTGTACTCCCTCACGCCGCGATCGTCACTTCTCCGTGGAGAACTTCTACACAATTTCCACCGACACGCACATTGACGATCTGGTTATCTTGCCCTCTCCCGCGCTTCGTCGCGCGCACGAAAATGCTGCTCGGACGGTGCATTTCGTGCCCTTGTTCAATCAAAACCTGCTCCTCGCTCGCCGCCACACCGTGCGCCACCATCCACGCCGCGCAACAACCCGCAGCCGAACCCGTCGCCGGATCGTCTCCGTTGTAAAAAATCATCCGCGCATGCAAGCGCGCTTTCCGCTCAACCGTCTCGCGGCATACGAAATAAAAAAATTTGCCGCCACTCCGCGCCAGGTACTCGCCCGCCCGCTCCAGATCCACCCGCAGCCTCCTTATCGCCGCCAGCGAGCGCACCGGAACCATCGTAAACGGCATCCCCGTCGAGACCGTTTGGATCGGCCCACAATCGTCGAACTCCTCTGCCGTCAAGTTTGTAAGTTGCGCGATTTCCGCAACCTGATGTACTGCGCCAAACTCCGGATCTCTCTGCGTCATCTCCCCGAACACCCCGCTCCCCGCCTCTTCCGTGAACCGCACCGGCACCGTCCCCATCTTAAGATCGAGACGCACTTCAGCCGGAGCAGCCGGTGTCGCCCGGTTGCGCACCACAAAAGCCGTCCCCAACGTGGGATGTCCCGCAAATGGCAACTCTTCCTGCACCGTAAAAATTCGTACCCGAACTCCTCGTTCTTTTTCCGACGCAGCCTCGCCCGGAAGAATAAAAGTCGTCTCCGAAAGATTCATCTCGCGAGCCAGGTCTTGCATCTGTTCGCTCGTAAGGCCGCGCCCGTCGAGAAAGACCGCCAACGAGTTCCCCGCCAGCGCCCGGTCCGTAAACACGTCCACCTGCACCATGGCCAATGCCAATAACGAAGACGAAGACTTCGACGTGGAAGCTTTTTCCAGAGACCGATTTTCCTGGGACATACTTGAGATTTTATCGCGCCGCCGCCATCCGTGAGTGCAGCGCGAACCCTCCCCAATGCGGTACCATAGCCTTTGTCCTGAACCAGTTGACGGAGGCCGTCGCCCCTCGTTATGCTATTCCCTACCAATGTAGTAGGGTTTAAAGGCCGACGCCAGAAATTTACCGATTGCTCCAATCCGAGGAATGAACATGTCGCTGCGCATCAATTCTGAAGCTCCCGATTTCTCCGCTGAAACCACCCAGGGCACCATTCACTTTCATGATTGGATCGGCGACGGCTATGCCATCCTCTTTTCGCATCCCAAGGATTTCACCCCCGTGTGCACGACCGAACTCGGCTACATGGCCGGGCTGCAGCCCGAATTCGCCAAGCGCAACACGAAGATCATCGGCCTCAGCGTCGACCCCGTCACCAGCCACGGCAAGTGGGCCGCCGACATCGAAGAGACCCAGGGCCACAAAGTAACCTATCCCATGATCGGCGATCCCGAACTCAAAGTCGCCAAGCTCTACGACATGCTGCCCGGAAACCGCCGGAGCCACCAGCGAAGGCCGCACCGCCGCCGACAACGCCACCGTGCGCACTGTCTTCGTGATCGGTCCCGACAAGAAAATCAAGCTCATGCTGATCTACCCCATGAGCAGCGGACGCAATTTCGACGAAGTCCTGCGCGTCCTCGATTCCATTCAGCTCTCCGCCAAACACAGCGTGGCCACGCCCGTAAACTGGAAACCCGGCGACGACGTAATCATCCCCACCTCGGTCTCCGACGACCAGGCAAAGCAAAAATATCCGGCAGGCTTCAAGACCCTGAAACCGTATTTGCGGACGGTCGCGCAGCCCAAGTAGTTGCGTGCGTTTGCCTGTCTAGGATGTCGTAGACGGGCGCTCACCCAAGCTATCGTTGGCTTGAGTGGGGCCTTTAATCTCGTTGGCAGCGGAATAACTCGAGGGAAGCACGAGTTTCACGGCCTGCTAAAAACTCCGGATTCCGACACGAATGGGAAGGGCACGGCTTCAGCCGTGCCGTCGAGATCCAATCAACACGCGGCTTTGGCCGCTGAGGGCAGCACTGCCGACCCGCCCCGTTTCGATCGCAAGGACTGATTGAGAACTTCCTTAAGGGAAAACCCGGCAGTCATCGCGCGGTACTCGTCGTCGGAATCGAGCAACCTCCTGCTCATAACGTTCCTTGAGTAGCGTGAGGAATCCGATTGCTCCCCTTGCGCGTGAGAAGGATTCCCGAGCGCCGTGAGTCGGAACAGAGCGTCGCTATACGGCTTCCAGTTCTGCGTCATTGTGTATCACGTGCGGAGCGCCGCGAGCGATCATTTCTGCCGGGTCCGCGAGAACTTTTTCATCGCGTTCCAAGCCCCTGATCCCAGTTACGGCGAGTCAAATTGCCTTTCCCGGGCGACCTCAATTACGGAATGGCGGCGGCCCTACTGTTCCACCACTTGCACGACAGTTCCAGAACTGGTCTTAAAGATGGAGTCTCCCAAATACACAGCCTTGATCGTGTGCTTTTTTGCTTTCAACATGGCCGTCGTATAAGTTGCGCTGCCGGCTGTAAGGATCCCGGTTCCGATCATTTTGCCGGCATCGTAGAAGGTCACCAGTTCGCCATCAGGCACGGCACCGTAGATGGATGTTACTGTAGCGGTGAAGGTGACGGCTTGGCCTACGTGCGACGGCGAGCCTGAGGTGGTCACCACCGTGGAGGTTGCGCCCAGCACTTGCTCCAGCAGCGGCGCCGAGGTGCTGGCCCGGTTATTCGCGTCTCCGGAATAACTGGCGGTGATGCTGTGAATACCGGGCGACGTGTATTTTTCCTTCACAAAAGTCTTCTTTCCGCCTATATAAAAGGTGTAGATGGCCTTTGTGCCGTCGTAGATGGTGATTGATCCCCCGACATATCCGCCAAATTGACTCTGCACCGACGCGGTATATTCCACAGTTTGACCCACGTTGGCTGGGTTACGAGAAGAAAAGACCGAGGTCGCGCTCGTGGCCATAGACACCACTTGATTGACAGTACTCGACGCGCTGGACGCAAAATTCTCCGAGCCCTGATATTGCGCGACGATCGGGTTCGACCCCGCGGGCAAAGAGGGAGTGGCAAAACTTGCTGTTCCGTTGCTCAAGGTCGCGCTACCGAAAGGGCCGTTCTGCGGGTTCGCCGTCCACACGAACCCGACCGTCCCGTCCGGAACCCCGGATGCTGACGTCACATTTGCGGTGAAAGTCACGCTTTGTCCGAAGATCGTAGGATTCGGGGAGGAACTCAGCGTCGTCTGGGTGAGTGCAAACACAAAATTCTTGTTGTTCAACAGAACGCCAACCGAGCCGTCTTGCGCAGCGCCCGAAGCGTTCGCCACCAGCACGTCCGGCCTTCCGTCCCCGTTCAGGTCAAGGACCTCAAAATCCGTTGGCGAGCCGCCGCCCGTAAAAAATAGCAGCCCTCCTCCGTTGAACGTCCCGTCGCCATTGCCCAGCAGTGCCTCAACGTCACTCTGGTTGTTACTGCCGAAGGACTCCAGAAGCAGCAGATCGGGCTTCCCGTCGAGATTCAAATCGACCGCTCTGACTGCGATTGCAAGGGATGGGTACGTCAGCACCAGCCGGAACGTGCCGTCTCCGTTGTTTAAGAACACGTTCAGTTGGTTGCTCGCTGTGGCAATGTCTGGCTTCCCGTCCCCGTTCAGATCGGTCACTACCATGGACGTAACACCGGCGTTGCCAGGCGGCAGTTGATAGTTCACGACCGGATAAAAAGACCCATTTCCCTTTCCAATCAGCACCGACACAGCGCCGCCGCCTTCGAACGAACCGTCCCCGAAAATCAGGTCGGGAATCCCGTCTCCGTTCACATCCACCACCGCAATCGGAGCCTGACTGTTGCCTCCAGCAAAGGCAATCAGATTGGCCTCTCCAAAATAGCCGTTGCCGCTCCCGAACCACAAATCCGCTTCCGAACCGAGAGTTATGGCGTCGAGGTTGCCATCGTGATTCAGGTCAACCAGCGCCAGCGACGTAAGGGGGCCGCTGTCGCCCGAATACGAGTTGATCGCCGGCTGAAGCGTCCCGTCCGCGCTCCCCAGCAGCACCGAGAGGCTGTAATCCGTTACGGCGATGACATCGTCGTACCCATCTCGATTAAGGTCCGCGACGAAAACCGGAATCGTAGGTGTCAGATACGGCGTGCCGGTGCTGTACACGACGGCGGGCTGGAAAGTCCCATCCCCGTTACCCAAAAGTGCGCTGATCGTATTGGCCGAGTCACCCACGACAATGTCGAGTTTGCCGTCGCCATTCAAATCCCCAACCGCCACGGTGGACGAAGAAGGCGTGCCCGTATCGTAGGCGACCACGGGTTTGAAAGTTCCGTCTCCGTTGCCGAGCATGACTCCGACCGTGCTATGGCCGTTGAGCTCGAGGCCGCTGTTGGCGACGACGATATCCATCTTATGGTCGCCATTGAAGTCGGCGAGCGCCATTGCGGAAGTCAACTTTCCACCTGAGTCATAGATTGCGGTGGGCAGGAAAAGGTCGGTATTCACGCCCAGTCGGCGGGATTTTGTCGCCTTGTCTTTCGCGTTTGGGACGCGTGCGCCGCTGGCCGCTTGCGCAGCCGGTGCCGGGTCCACTTGTCGTTTTGCTTCGGCTCGGGCCAGTGTCCCAGCGGTGATAAAACACGCGGAAACAAGAACAATCGCATCCCGCATCCAATGTGGTTGAACGCGGTTCGCCGAGTTTAGGAATTCTCGGGCCATGAGAGCCTCCTTGATTGCAGTGGATGTCCGGGAAAGTTCGGGGAGCCGGGCCGTAACCAGTTGCGCGTCCGAGATAAACCCTTCGCAGCTGCGGCCCTGGGGAGGACCGCCAAACCATAGCGCAAGCAAACCTGCGCGTCAAGCAACATCCCACCGTTTGGCGTCCGCAGCCGGTTTTTTGACCTCAATTCGTAGTTAACCCGGAACAACCAGGAGATCAATCAGGAGACGATTGACCCGGGATCACCCCCAAACGCGTCGCAGACGGGACGTTCCCGCGATGGCCGCAGGTTGTTTATATTGGAATAGCACGGAAGCGCATGCGGTCCGGTGATCGTCCCGGTCTTCAAAGCTGCGCGGGCTGTTATGCCCATAGCGGATTCAAGGCGTTGGGGTGTCCGATTGGTTCTATTTGTGCCGGATTGTGCCTGCCAGAAAGTCTGTAAGCGACTAACAAGAACCTGATCGTCAGGGAATCTCTCTAGGCTCCTCAATTTCCCGACGTTCCCAGTTTTCCTGTTCCACCCTCTTACGTTCTTCTTCCTGCTGCTGGATTATCTTTACCTGCCGCTCATGCTCCGCTTTGACTCGACCCTGCCAAGCCTTTTCAAAAACGTCATAGTCTTCTCCCATCGTACTCCGTAGTTTCTGTCTCTCCTGCGGCGTTGACGTAGCAACAACGATGAGCAACTTTCTCTCGCCATAAGCTTTGCAATCTGTAAGTGCTTGCAACGGACTCGAAGAGGTCATCTCGGTCGTTTCGAGGGGAAGTTTCAACGGATGGCTAAGAATACGTCCCAACGTCGTGCGATTTCGCAGGTCGCCAAGATCGTCGGGTTCTTCCAAAGGGCTTCCAAAGGTGGGTTTGGAGCGATTCTTCACAGGGCCAAGAGTTCCCGTCGTCGACGCAAGATAGTCTAAGCTGATATTCGTCGCATCGCTGAAATCGATCTGAGCCAGAACATTTCTAAGGCCCGACACTTCCTTCGCGCTGGCTGTTCTAAGCACCGGCCAGGTTTTGCCGAACTCCCGCAACTCAGACACAACTTGTTTCAGAATCACGGCTTTTACGGCCAGCGCACTTGCGTCAGTGGTTTGTGCGACTTTCATCATCGCGTCAACGACGTTGAGAGCCGCCCGCGCATTGCTGTCCAACAGTTCTAGTTGCTTCTGAGCGGTGAACACCTCCAGGCGAGATTCAGCGGTGGCAATCTCTTTCCCGTATCCAACCAGTCGTGTCTCGGTAGTCCTTTTCCAACTTTCATTGAAACGGCTCCAGTCCCATTCTTGGGGACCACTGCTGATGTTCGTCACTTCCTCTGAAACTGATTGCGCTACAGGTTCCACTGACCCCGCTGAACGTTTCTTGATGATCCTCTCGACAATGGAATCGCGCACCCGGTCAAACGCTGCTTCCGTAATCGAAGAGCTGATCGCATCGACGAATTCCCCGAATATCGGATAGTGCGACTTCAAGAGCTCGATGACTGAAGCCTGAGCGAAGAGATTCTCAGCTGGCGATATCTGGTCGAACGTCTCCTTCATGATCTCCTCAATATCCTCGTCCTTCAACTCAGAAGGCTCGACTTTTTCTTCGGCTCGAAGCGAGCGTCCTTCTCCGGCCGCCTCCTGCAAGTCTGCCGGCGTCCATGTCGGCGAAGGTGGATCATTTTCCGGCTTCCTCGCGTCAACGGTCACGTCGCTTTTTGGAACTTCAGCGGCGAGGGGAAATGACTCATCCTCTTTTGCCACGGTCCCTAAATAATCTGCGGCTCGCGATTGCTCCGCTGCAAACTCCTTTCGCTTGCGATAGAATTCCGCGGCGCGGGTGATCTCCTCCCTCATTTCACGCGGACGTTCCGACCAGGCCTTTTTTATGAGCACCCGACGTAGTGCGATATCCACATGTTGTCTCAAGTCGGCGCGAAACTGTGTGTAATTCTCGGTCGCATTCTTCAGCGATAGGGTGATGGAACGACGCAACGGCGCATCGCTATCCGTTGCGAGAAATGTCAGGCTAGCGGCTATGGCGGCAGCACATCCTGCTCTCTCGGCCCACTTTAGGGAGGTTGCAATCAGTCTCGTTGTCCGTGCCGCGGCGCTGCGCAATGCGGGCCGTGTCTTTGCAGCGACCCTAAAGGAGATGACGACGATCAAACACGTTAGTAGCGAGTAGAAACCCGGCAGGTGATCTTCGAGGTACTTATGTTTAGCCTCGACTCTCTCCTCCAGGCCCCGTAATTTTTCGAGCGTCATGGAATCCAGAGGTAGGTTGCTGAACCGTCCAAGTGCTATCGTATACGCCACCAATACCAGTCCTGTAATCACGAGAAGCTCTAGCAAGTTGTCGCAGAGCGGATGTTGCAGCAGAGGCCACTTCCGTCCGTTGCAGTCCATTGCATAGAGGCGGATCGCCGGAATCAAAAGGAAAATCGGTATCAGCCACCATTGCAGATCTTCCAGCTGTACACCTTCGAGGCAACAGAAGACGGCGAATCCCGCAATGACGCTCGAGACCAAACGAGTCTCTTGCGAAGACGGGCCGTCTCTGTGTCAACATCTTCATTCCGAAAAGTGGTTATGACTTTGTGCCTCTGTTCTGGTACGACGATAAGAGAGGCAATCTCGATCACGGGAGGCAGCAGAAGCCACCACGGCCATGTCGCCCAAAGAAACCAACAGACAGCGAAAGACACAACCACGAACAGAAGACCACCTACTCGCTCCCCACGTCACGACTCATGTTCACCTCTCAGGATGCATTGGGAACACGCGACCGGATAACTCCTGGCAAGAGAGACTAACTCACCTTTTACTGCTGGGCAACAGTTTCTATCGCCAACCTGCAGCTCTGCTGGTGCGATCGTCTGCCTACGGGAGCTATCGAGAAAAGCGATCCGGGAAGATAAGAACCGAGGGCGATTGGGCGTTTCTCTGCGCTATCGTCTCGTTCGATCGCCGGGTGTTCCGGCGAGCTCGGGCTTTTCTCTTGGCAGGCATCCTGACGCGGCCTGTCCAGGGGATGTTTCGCTCTGAGAGCAACAGCATCGGAGCGAACCCAGCTGGAACGGGGGGTCAAGGAGCTCAAGCGATCAACTGTCATCTCCCTGATTGCCTTCCAAAAGGGTCGATCTGCCTCTCCTCGACGAATACTTGCGCCTGCTCGGGTGTTAACTTGAACGCGCGCCGCACCACCTCCGCCAGCTTCTTTGAGGAATCGCTGCCGTCAAGCGCGCTCTCCGCAGCCGTCAGCTTGGTTTCCGGTGATCGCCGGTCTCTCGATGATCTTGATTACGTGGATTTCTTGCCTCGTTCTTCCAGCTCTTCGAACTTCTCCGCCAGTCTCTGCTCGACGGACTTCATTGAATGGCCTCTGTCGTTGGTGTGCTGTTCGTGGTTCAAAAGTCTTCTGGCTCGAATGCCTTGAAGTACGGCCTTTCGATTTCATCGAGATCCGGGTACAGCGTTCTTCGATGCCTTTCAGTTCGAGGTATTCGGCCAGCATGTCGGCCTCGACTTCGTCCTTCCGGCGCGTGGGCCGGGCGTCAGCAGAGCTTGATCCGGCCTTCTGAATCCGCGTCCGACATGAACGCCTGAATTGCCCAAACGATTTCATTGACCAGATCGTTGTGCCTGCCGATGGGAAAGTTCGCCGATTCGGAAATCAACATCTCGCGCCAGGGCGCCGATCTTCGGCAGGTTGATGCTCGCACCTGGTGTACGGCGTCACGCCTCGGCGTGCATGATCTTGCTTCGTCTCGCAGGCTTCACGGCGATCTTCGGCAGCTGCGGGTTTGTGTCTCGAATACCTGGAAGATCTTTGCGTTCCGGCGTTCGCGTCCACCGCCAGCAACGGCACGGTGTCGTAGGCGGTCGCGAGCGCTTGATACCTCGCGAGGATGATGGCGGGCAGGTCCGCGAAGTCCGCCTTGCCCTTCCAGGCGTCACAGTACTACAAGCCTGCCGTTTGCAGCCGCCTATGATGACGTTCGGAGAAGTCGTTCGAGGCCCCAGTCTTTGACGCGCAGTCCCAAGCCGTCATGACGAGCCCCAGCCTGCTTGTTTCAAATGACCCACCTCGCCCCAGCAGTCGGGCGGAACAGCGGCCACTCGGCGGCCAGCGGCTGGCCTTGGTACAGCGCCGACCACAGGTTCGGTTCGATTCGGCGCGCTTCGAGTCGAGCTCTTCGCGGGAAAACGAATACGTCTGTCCGGCCTTCCGCGCCAGCGCCGAATACTTGGCAGGAACTTCTGCTCGTTGGTCCGGGTGTCGAGCACGAAGGACTCGGCGCCAGTATCGTTCGTCGCCGCCAGGTTCACGACGGTGAACTGCCGGGCCTTAGGGTTCGCGAGCGTGACGCTGAAGAAGTGGCCGATGAGGTCGTTGGAGTTCATCTTGTGCCGATCGCGATCACGCGGCCTTTAGGCTAGGCGCGTCTCGGCCACTGCCTGGTAGTTGGACGAAATCTTGTCCAATTGACCCGGCGAGTAACAAACCTCAAGATTCTTGACAACGTCATCGACCAGCACGGTGTCGCCCTCATTCCCGTCACTTGGCCGTATATCCCGGCGGCGTGCATCGCGGGCCTTCCGTCGCCGCCCTCGACGGTGAAGCTGGTTTCCGTCTCTTTCAGAAACTCATCGGGAAGCGCTCCTCGATCTCCGGCAAGGAAAGAACGCGCTTCGCGTTGCTGCAAGCGAGCCTTGCGAGGTCTTCCGACTTTGACAGCGCGATGATGTGCGATCTTGTCGGGGCCTCGGCGACTATGATGCCGCGGCTGATGATCATCACGAGCTCGGTTTTTCCCGACGGCGGAAGGCTGACGAGGAGGTTGTCGTCGCCTTCCAGAAGGTGGAAAAGCATCTCGTGAAGAAGTCGAACTCGAATTGAGGCCTCGCGAGCTTCTGCAGTCTAGGAGACGCATGGTTCCTCCTCGGGCGGAAAGAATGCCTCCATCGGCATTCGCGCTTTAGCGCTTCTGATCTCGCGCAGCATCGACCACACCGGGACCAGGTCCGGTTCGTCCAGGCCCTTCGTCTCAGCCAGCCACTTGCGGTAGCCTTGCAGCTTTTCCGGGTCCAACTCCGCGTCGATGCGCACGCTCTTGCTCGGCGCGTCGAGCCCAAGCAGCTTCGAGATGTCGGCACGAACTTGCCGCCAGGAGTTGGCGACGTTCGGCGCGATCATCCCTTCGACGATGCCTTCCTCGATCAGTCGAACACCTCCACCTGCGCCTTGCGGTATGCCTCGAAGTCGGCGGAACTTTCGTCTTTAACCGCTTTTAGAAATTGGCCAGGTTGGCGCCACAGCGTTACCGAGAGATGCGGAGCTGATCGGCCACCTCCCCTTTGGTTCCTCCCTTTTTATAAGCTTCATGGCCTTCGCCCTTCGTTCCTCGATCTTGGCCGTGGTGTTTCGATTTCCGTGTGATGCTCTTTCTCTTGATCTCCTCTTTCATAGGCCTCCCGCGTCTTTTGGATTGCTCAGTCCAACGCGTCGCGATCCGGCCCAGGTCAGCGTCTCCTCGTCGAAAGCTTTCAAGCTGCGGATACCGTCCGAGAGCCAGTCGCCGCTCGGCTCTAGCCGATGTTTGGATGGAATTTGATCGAAAGCAACAGATTCGATCTCAAGCTATTCGTCGCTCATCGCTCCTCCAGTTCTTCTAACCAGGCCTCAGGCTCTCTTTCGAGAAACGTAGATTCCCGTTCACTCGCATGATCGGTATCGGCTTCTCCATGCGCGCCCTGCCGCGCGCCTTCGACATGCTGTATATCTGCGTCGAGGTCATCTTCAAGTATTCGGCAGCCTCTTTGACCGTGTAGGAGAGTCATTTGACCACGCTCCCATCCGCCTCCTGCGCGGCTGGCTGCGGCTGTTTGTCGAAGGGGACGTTCTTCGGAGAATTCGATCGCGAACTGCTTGCCGATTTACTTAAGCGCCACCACTCGGGCCCGTCCGTGACACGCAGGCTCGAATTCCACCAGGCCCCAGTCTGCGAGCCTAACGATGCATTCATTCCAGGCGACAGAACCCAGGTTTTCCCGAACGCGGTTGGCAAGGATGCCTTCGCCCTGCTTTCCGCAACGGAGCAGCGTCATCACGACGCGCAGGTAGAGTCCCACGTTCTCCTGCGTGAGTCCGGTTCGATACCGCCCCAAAAACATCGTTGGCTTCTTTTGTTGTTCCATAGTTGAATCTCCTCAAAACATTCCTTGTCGTTCAGCTTCTGCCGCCAGCCTTTAACCGTGCGCTCAGCGTGATTGGTGTGGAATCGATCGTTCAGAGCTTTGGCCATTTCTTTTCAGTTGCATTGACGGGAAGTTGTTCTTCAAAAACTCAGTTTCTCGGTCTTCTGTGGGTCTGGCGGCGTTCCGCCTTTGCTCCGGTACTCCCCGACTTCTTTGCCGCTCGTTCTTCCAGCAGCTTGAAATCGCCCGTCTCGTCTATCCAAGGGCGCCCCTGAACGACGAACGGCTCTGGACTTTCAGACAGATCCCGATTGAACAAAGGCTTTACGTAAACGGTGGTCGTCGCCTCGTCGGTCTTCATAACGCCGATCCCGTTCGAGCAGAACGCGGCGATGTCACCAGAACCACGGAACATTCCGGGCTGATGTCTCCCGGCCTGGCAAGGGACTTTTGGGTGTGGGCGGCAAAACTGATGGACCGAGCGACGGTTTGGATTGCGAATATCTTGGCGAGGGCAGCGACGTCCCGGCGGAATTCCTGAGCCCTCCAAAAAGCGAATCAGCGTGTCGAGAAACATGCCGCGAGCGCACTCCTGCAGCACCCGTGAGTCGGTCAGGTCAGGAATCCCAAGCGCCGAGGTCCGCACAAGCAACTTTGTGCCGAGGAACCTGTCCAAGCCCATCTTCTTGAGCCGCCGGTAAACGCTTGCCAGGCCGACCTCAGGAACGAAATACACGACCTTATCCGACTTGGCGACAGCCCACTTTCCAAACAGCGGAGTTCCGTTTAGAAGCGCCCGCATGAGCGCCATCAGCAACCAGCTCTTAGCGCCCTTAGGGAGTCCGGCCCAGCCAGTCACCTCTCCCTGATACATGAGGCCATCCACCAACCACACAAGTTCCCCTGACTGTTCGAATTCCTCCTTGCTGTCGAAAAGCTTATCCGGATCGGACTGTTCGAATCCCGCGCGGGGAAAGATCCCGTCGCCTATCGTGAAGTCATCGACGAAATACACCGTAACCGGCTGCCGGGCGAGTTCTAAGAAGAGCGGAAGGTACTTGTCTTCGTCATCGAATACGACAATAGTGCGGTAGATCAGTTGTTTGTCGTCCTTATGCAACCGCCCGTAGTTGATTAGCTCAGAGGTGACGCGGGCGCATTCGCGGCTCGCGAAAGACCCGGAAACATCGTCCGGCATGAGCTGTTGAACGTGAACGTATTTCTCGACTAGCGCCTTTGCTTCTTCTTCAGATTTCTTGTGCCGTCGAGTCAAGCTTCGTCGGATCGCCTCGGGGAGCACCGCGATGGGCGCGTTCTCCATGATCGTGGGCTCGCCCGTTTCAGGATTCTTCCGAGGCTGGTCTAGTCCACCCTGTCCACGCCGAGCACTATCACATGAGTTCGCTCGTAGCGTTGAACAGCGCCCGCCGCCAAGCGATTGACCATGATGGAAAAGCCCATTCGCCCGTAGACATCCAAAACGCTGTGCTGTGTCTTCGATTTATCGTAAAAACCCATAGAGGCCGGAGTCTCAGTACCAACTATCTGAGTCTGCCTCTACGACCGCAGTCGGCGCGTCTACCGCTAATCTGCCCAAACCCGTAAAGTCTGGACGCGCTGCGTTTGATCGGGCGATCTTATCAGCCGGATTTCTCCGGCTCACATTCAATTATTACTACGCTTTTCTCGGGGTTGCGACATTTTTTTGGGGTCTCTCCGATAACTATGGTCACTCTGAGGATAGACTGCGATTTCGGAATTAATTCCGGAGTTGCGGAGTTAACTCCGTCGAACTCTTGCCAGTGAGGGAGAACTTCGTTCCCCCTCACGCAGCTGGCAACGGACGGTCAATGAAAATGTATAGGGTTCGTTCCATCCGTCCGCTCTTTCGCGATGCCAACGCGAAGCGATTGTCAAATGCCCCTCGCGTTTCAACGTCTCGGCTCGCCTGCCTATGCCCTTTGTTTTCAATGAAGCTTGATCGAGGTTCTTCATCGGTTCTCGGACCTCACTCGCTGTGCATAACACATTCGACAAAACCCGCCGGTTCCACGAACTGTTGGGACATGTTCCCAGCCAGCAGCTCTGATTCAATGCCTTACTCTCGACTTCCGGACTCCGTAGGGGAACCCCTAGTGCATCCAGTGATCAGTTTGAGAAGCGTTTACCAAACGCCGACTAGAAGCGGGCGATTCGTAGGGGTGTGTGCGTTGCCCACTGAACAGAGTGTTGATCTGCGAATTGGAGTGCTAAACTGCCAGCGATGGCCCCCCCGGATGGTCCAACTGGATCTGCGTCGTATAAAGCTATCAAGTCGTTTTCTATACCTAAGCAAGCGCAACTTTTACTTTGCCGCTTAACCAATTTGAATGCCACATCCACGAATTTATTCTCGGCATACAACTATGGGCTCCAGCCCTATGAATTGGCGAACGGATTTCCCGCCACCGAGGCGAAGGCAGTAAACGACTTGCTCCTAGCTGCGCCATGGAAGTATCTCGAAAACAGTGGCCTGATCCGTCATATTAGGGACAACTTTTACTGCATCACGGAGGCAGGGTTTGAGGCGGCGAAGCATCCAGGGCCAGCCTTCGCCAACAGGGAAATTGTGTCCGCGCTCCCGCTGCTGCATCCGGCTTTCCAAGACTACGTACACTATTTCCATGAAAACCGACTGAAGGAGGCGGTCACTGCGGCGTTGGAACGCTACGAGAATCGATTAAATGAAGTTCGGCAGCGAAGGCCGAGCAAGGGAAAAGCCTTGTCTATGCGCTTTTCAGGGAAGGGACTTTGATAAGACCATACCCAGGTTTGGGAACTGACGCGGCCTATGGGCGGGATTAACCGGACTGATGAGTGGTGCATTGGGCTGGATAAGAAACCCGTTTACGCATGAAAAGCACAACTTGCCGGACCTCGCGCCCACCGAGGCGCTTGAGCTGCTGTTTGTCGCGAGCTACCTGATGCGAATGCTTGAACTATCTGTGCGCCCCTAGCCCGTTTCCCATGCAAATCCAATATTCTCATGCTATAGTGCCGCACATGGCCACCCCAGATGCAAGTGAATGCGATTACAGCCGTAGCATTTCCCTGGCGATTCAGCGATCCGAAGAGCCCGCGAATTCCCTTCGGCGAATTGTTGAGGAGTCCCGCAAAGAGGGAAATGCGGATGCTGTCTCAGTGTTGAGCAAAACTAAGTTGATCTATTAGGATGCAATTGTCGATCTCGTTAGGTTCCGGACTCAGCATCAAGCGTCTTGTTCGGAGTGCCTAAAATCGATCCGTCATCTTCGAGAGCAGAGCCACATCGTCACTGCGCGTCCACGCGTTGCACCAACTCGGAAGCCCAAAGCCCGGCCCCGAAGCGAAGATTCGACATGGACCGATCCCCTCGGCTCGGTGACATCAACTTGAAAGACGAAGAGGAAGGCCTTGCGCCAGAGCTGCGCAGATAACTCGCCCGAGGGTTCACAATTTCCGCGACGATAACCATTTCACCTTCACGGTTTTGCGAATGTCTATCGAGATAGTAAGAAGCGAAATCCGCAAATTTCTCGCCGGTAGCGAGCCGGAGGTCATCTCGATCACAGGCCATTGGGGCGTCGGTAAAACATACGCTTGGCGACGCTATCTCATCGAGGCCCGAGACGAGAAGAAAATAGGTCTCAAGCACTACGCGTACGTGTCCCTCTTTGGCCTCAATTCACTGGAGGAATTAAAATATTCCATTTTCGAAAACACACTCGATGTATCCGTTATCGACGTTGCTCCGAGCCTAGCCACGCTTAAGAGCCACACAGAAGAAATCGGCAAAGTTGTAGGAAAGCAAGCCATCGGATTTCTCCAGCGACTTTCGCCATTTAAGGCTCATATCGGAGATATCGGCCCCGCATGGTTTCTGTCAGTGAGCGACACTATTGTTTGCGTAGACGACATAGAGCGCCGAGGGGCCAACCTTTCGGCTAGGGAAGTGTTGGGTCTCGTGTCGTTCCTAAAGGAGCAAAGGAATTGCAAGGTTGTTTTGATCTGGAATGACGACGCCGAAGACAAAGAGAGAGCGGAGTTCGATAAGTATCACGAGAAGGTCATGAGCAGGTCTCTAACTTTCGCACCAACTCCAGCCGAGTCGACCCAGATTGCACTTGCGCAGAGTTCTCTCCCTCTTCGCATGTTAGCCGGCAACTGCATATCCCTCGGCATCTCGAATATCCGCCTGATCAAGCGCATTGAGCGCTCTGTCCGAGAGCTAGAACAATTACTGTCAAAATTTGACATTGATGTTCTCAGGCAGGCTGTCCACTCGTTCACCCTAATAGCTTGGAGCATCTACGAACCGGCCCGCGCCCCCTCACTCGATTTTCTCCGAAGGCGCGGATCGTGGGCGCCTCCGGATAACAAAGACAAGACAATTGAGGAGCAGTTAAGCTCTGTTCCGACCACGCAGGGAGCTGAAGCGTCTTGGAATGCACTGCTTGACGTGTATAAGTTCTCAAGCATGGATGAGTTTGACCTCGTTCTGCTGCGAGGTGCCCAAAATGGTTTCTTTGACGAGTCTGACCTAAAGAGGTGTGGCAAGCAACTCAACGATCGAATCACCGCGGAACGCGCAGATAGATCGTTTGCTGACGCGTGGGACGCTTACCACGATTCTTTTGATGACAATCAAGAAGAGGTACTAGACAAAATCTACGAAGCATTCAATAGTGCGATAAGTCGCATGGGATTGACAACGCTTAATAGTTGCGTTGAGCTTTTTAAGGTTTTGGGACGGACGGAGCAGGCTCAACAAATGATAAGAGCTTTCATGACGGCCCGAGGGCAAGAAAGATAAACCTTTGACCTGAACCACTTTCCTTTCCGAGAAGATGTGAGGGATCCGGATCTCATTAAGGCTATCAACGAGAAATTCGCGACTTTTGCAACCAAACGCGACCCCAAAGCGATCTTAATAGCAATTTCTGATACCAGTAGTTGGAGCCCTCCCGACTTGAGCGAAGTGGCTGCGATGCCGGTAGAAGACTACTACCAGCTATTGAAAACCAGTCGGGGGGATGAGTTACGCAAAATCATCAATGCACTGTTGAAGTTTAACAACATGCTCGGAGCGTCCCCTGACATGCTAGAGATTTTGAAACGCGCCGGGGAAGCATTGAAGCGCATCGGCGAGGAGAGTCCCCTCAACGCCCGCAGAGTGCGTCGATATGGAATCATCATAAAGTCGGCATCCGCGAACGAGAAATATCACAAGCTGATCTCGCTGATCTTTTCGGCGATCCCTAGAACTGGACGGGTATAGAACTTTCAGCCCTACCGATCGGGATGAGTAGACAAGAAATCTGCAGCATACTTTTGGCCGAAGCGCTGACGACCGAAAGGCGCTACGCGCCGATCGGCAGGGAACGCCGATGAAAAAGCGGGATCAATCACGCGAACACCACTACGTGCCAGAGTGGTACCAAAAGAGATTTGCGTTTCCCGGCGAACACCGGCTATTCCATCTTGACCTGCTGCCAAAGCTATTCACCAAAGACGGAGCCCAATTCACTCTCGATGGAGTGAGCTTTAGGTCGCCGCGGCTGTGCTTTAAACGTCGGGACCTGTATACGCTCAAGCTCGGAAGCTGGACGACAGACCAGATCGAACGACAGTTCTTCGGCGAGGTGGACACCCGCGGCCGCAAGGCGGTGAACTATTTCGCAGACTACAACGGGATTTCCGAACTAGCGTGGGATGCAGCCAGGGACATCGTGCCTTATATGGATGCACAAAAGTTCAGGACACCGAAGGGTATGGACCTCATAAAAAAACGCGCCGGCAACGTCGATCATAATGTCACGCTGGTACAGATGCAGAGCAAATTTGAGTTCAGCACTGTGTGGATGGAGGGAACTTGGGAGATAGTTCGGGCTACGAAAAGCCCTACTAAGTTTATCGTGACCGACGATCCAGTCGCCTTCTACTGCAAGATGGTTTTTGAGAGCGAATGGGTCTATCCGAACGAGATGTCGCCAAAGCAGATTGGCACGCGCACGATCTTCCCGCTCGGCCTCGATTCGTGCATCATCATTACGCATGTGCAATTGTTGAGAGACCCTTGGTCCACGCCCACAGAAATGCGCACGAATGCACGTTCTACCAGTCGGCGATGAAGCACCTCGGTAATATCCAGTTTGGCCGCGAACTCGAGGAGGATGAGGTTCTTCGCATCAACTACATCTTGAAGCGACGGGCCGTCCGCTACATCGCCGCTGCCGAGAAAGACTGGCTTTACCCGGAGCGACACGTATCGACGACAGAGTGGACGAAACTTGACGACGATTGGTTCCTTTTCCCGCATCTGTGGAAGGTTCCCTTCCAGAGGGAGATCGTGGTCGGTTACCGTGATGGCTCATCGGAGGCTTGGGACGAGTACGGTCGCCGGCCGTGGCAACGCGGCTTCAAAGATGAACAGCAGCGCGATAGAGAGTGGCAAACGTGCGAGCTTGCAAAAAGAGTATGGGCGAGAAAACGAGTCGGCAAGTCGAGGGCGATGGTTGATGAGCGGATGGAGGGTGGCGTCAAAGGGGTCCCGGACATGATGATGGACGAGTATTTGAGTAGGAGGAAGGTTGATCCCCTTACTTTTTGTTGCTCGCCGTTGCTCGAAAGCTTGAGGCGTAATCACCCCAGCCCGAGCGCATGCTTTGCGCTGTGCACAAGGCCGATAATTGTTTGGGTGTGCGGCCCCATTTTTTGCGCTAGATCCATTGCTTTGTCGGCGATCGCAAGAACGGTTTGGCTGCAGTCGAGCACGGTCTTCCAATCCCTCTTCGCTTCTGGTTTCGGACCTCGACCGCCAAGGATTCGATTTTAGCGAGGCCTTCCTTCACTTGGCGGGGCGTGAGGTCTTCACTCTTCTGAAGTAGGTCCGCGATTTCTTTTAGGCTGGAGCCTGTTTTTTCCCCATGTGGCCGATATTTTGGATCGCGCTGTCGGTTGCGATCACCTGATTTTGGATCGTTACGGGACCATGGAAGGTCTGCTTCATTCCGCCGCTTCTGCTTTTCCCCGCCAACCGTGGTTCGTCTCGTCCGATGTGCACTCCGAATTCTTCAATCTCCCCAAGGACGGCCCTGATTGTCGCGTCCGCCGTCTTGAGCCGCAGCAAACATTCCCAGCTCGTGCCCGGGAGGCGCAGGCCAGATCTGGGAGAGGAAGGGTATGTCAACGAACCTTTCGACGTGTGGGGAAGTTGGCGAAAGGAACCGCTTTAGAAGACTTGTCGTTGTGTCTTGCCAAGCGGTGAAGGCGGGGTCGTCGGCGCTGAGCCCGCGGACGGTCTGGAGTTCTTTCAACTGCTTGTTGAGCAGCCTTATTGCCTTGTCCTGGCCAGATTCAGATTCCGTCATGGCAGTTACCATCTTACTTCTTTGGTTCGGGCTCGGAGTAAAATGATTTATGGGCCAAGACCCAGAAAACAACGCACTCGAACTCGCGATTCAGTTCACGCGCCACAACTTCGACAACCATCAGGCGCTAATCCGCTCATCTGATACAAAGGCCGGGGTGCTGGTGACCATCATGGTCTTCTTGGCCGCAAGCGCACTTCAGATCGCGAAAGATTCGGTGGTCAAGCTTCATCTGCAGCCATGCCTCGTGTCCTGGACTAGTATCTTCATTCTCGCCGCCGCCGGGTTGTTCGCGTCGGTGCTCTGGAGCTTTGTGGTAGTGTTTCGAGTTATACGTCCTCGCGGCGCACGTTACACGGCTTCGCAAGAAGGTCACAATCTCATGTGGCAGGATCATGTTCTCTTGCACGAAAACAACGAAGTTTACTTTTCCGCAGTCAGAGTTGCGGATCGTGAATTGATTCTGAGGAACCTGACGGACCAGGTCTACGAGCTAGCGCACATATCCAAAGAGAAGATGCAAGCGCTGGCAAAGATTCGCGCCGTTGCATGGTTGGGTTTTGGCTCCTGGGTGGTATTGATAGGTTCGGGTCTTATATTAGGGAGGCACTGAAAATGGGGACTGGAGATTCGTCAGACAACAATCCGTTCAAGAGCATATTCAGTATCCCTAGTGTAGAGCCACCAAAGAGTTCAAATTCTTTGGCGGACATGTTGGGCGCGATCGGACGAAAACCGACGATCCCCGCCCCGCCCGAAAAAAGTCCCTTGTCCGACTCGGCCTTCATGGGAATCTTGGCCGGCTACCCTCATTCGGAGTCCCCATTCGGTAAAATATCGATCCCGCCGCCGCCCCCTCCTTCTAAACCATCCCCTCCATTGGGAGGAATTTCGTGGGCTCAGTGTCTTGTCAGAGGGCTGCTACAACGGAAAGCAGTGGTCACTGCTGGGAGAGTTCTGCCATGTATCGACGATCTTGGGATTATGGAGGGCAGGAAAGTCAGGGCGGCTTTTGTTTATAGCGACCTGCACGGCTTTACAAAACTCGTTGCCACCCAGCTGACTGATAAGAGCTTTGTTTTCCTTAACACCTTCGTCGAAATGGCTACCAAGCTCACGAAGCACTATAAAGGAGAAGTGATGGACGTTGCCGGCGACCGCGTTCTTTCGGTATTCCATCGCCCGATTGGTGATGCTTCGAACGATCCTGTAGAAGATGCAATAACCTTTGCACTGTGGTTCCAAGCGATATTCAACAAGGTCGTCGGGCCCGCGTTCGCTGGCGACGGGCTGGGGCAACTTAGCCTCGGTATCGGGATTGATTACGGCGAGGCGATCGTGGGATGCGTGGGGATCAGGGGCGGCAAGCGGATCGTTTTCTTAGGGAATCCGGCTAATCGCGCAGCTAAACTTCAGGATGCCGCCGGGGCGGGAGAAACGATCGTGTCAGCTGCTGCCGACGCTAGGCGGCCATCCTATCTGGATAATGGTCAGTGGAGGCTGCACCGCGAGAAGAGCGCTGACGGTGAAGTTATTCTTCGAATCAATGATTGGGCGGCAGGTGATGAACCGCCGAAGCCAAGATGATCAAAGACCCTTCCTCATGGATCTTCTCCGCATCCCGATTTCCCGCACGAGCATTCGAGCGTTTGGCCTCCTTTAGGTTTCCGGGCTAGTGGCCGCAATTTGCGCCATCGCAGCGACAAGCTCGCGCCTGTCCTGCCTCACGTAGTTGGTCATGGTGACGGTCATGTTGCGGTGGCCGAGCGCCTGCGACGCCGCGAGCGGACCACGCAGCCGAGTAATCAGCGTCGCGAGTCCGCGCCGGAACGAGTAGAAGGACTTCCACTGGCGGCCCTTCGCGTTGAGCCTCGGCACGATCTTCTTCCTCGCCATCTCGCGGAGCGATACCGGCTTGCCGACCTTGTTCTCGAACACCCAACCGTCTCCGGGGCTCAGCTTGCGCCAGGCGGCGAGGCGGCTCGAAACCTGTGGCACCAGCGGGAGGCTGCGGTGCGACTCCGGCGTCTTCAGCTGGTCCGCAACGTCTCCGCGGACGCAGGAGCGGCTGACTGTGAGGGTTCCGTTCTCCAAATCGATGTCGGGCCACTTTAGCGCGGCGCCTTCGGACGGACGCAGGCCGCAGTAGAAGAGAACCGCGCACACAGCCTGGCAGTCCGGCATCCCTTCGAGGTCCGCGATTATGGCCTCGACCTCTTCCTCCGTGTAGAACTCGGTCGGCTTCGACTGCTTGACGGCAGCGAGGACTTTGCAGTCGCGGACCGGGTTCGATTCGAGCAGGCCGAGGTTTACCGCGTGCGCCAGGATTCCCGAGATCAAAGACCGCACATGGGCGATGGAGTTCCGGCCATGCCCCTTCTTGGCCAGGTCCGTGAGCAGCAATGATACGTCGCGGGTTCTGATCGCGGGCAATTCCATTGGCCCGAGGATCGGCTCCAAATGGCGCGCCCACAAATCCGCGTAGGAGACTTGAGTGGAGTACCGCTTGGACTCCTTAATGTACGGCTCGTAGGTCGCTTCCCAGAAGCCCTTCAACGTCTCGACCTTCTCCGTATCGAGAATCGCCTCCGAGTTCTCCTCGGCGATCAGCGCCGCCGCGAGATCTCTCACCGGCTTGCACGTTTTCGAATGGTGCTTCTCGTCCTTCCGGACCAAGAACCGCGCTACTTGCTTGCGCTCGCCGCGGACGTTTGTGTAAAACCTCAAGTACCACGAGCCCGACTTCAACCACACGGTTCCCGTCTGATGCCTGTGCCTTCTTGCTATCATTGCGCTGGCCCTCCTTCTTTCGACCGACGCATAATTATGTCGAGAACCTTGAAAGAAGGGAGCGGGCCTTGCGCACGCCAAAGTAACGGGGCACAAGTGCAAGGATCGGAAGGGCTTGTATCAACTGTGGAAGCGCATGCGGTCCGGTGATCGTCCCGGTCTTCAAAACCGGTGCGAGGCGCTCAGCGTCTTGGGTGGGTTCGACTCCCACTCGCTTCCGCCATATCCAGCACGGACTAACGACGAAGTCGCGCCTATTCCGCCGTCGGTCTCATTGCACAAGTTTGTAAACATCCACCCCGCCGTTATAGTTCGGAACATAAATCTGCCCTCCATCAATCACCGGAGGATTAAATTTATTAAACAGAAATTGAACCGCAAATCGTTGCGAATCCCATAGCACCTTCAGCGATCCGTCCGACCGCAAGATGCACTGCGTCATAGACTAGCAATCGGCCATTGACCAACTGCGCATTGGCATCACCGTAAGGAATCGTACACACCACAATCGCCGAATTCGGGTCAGCTCCGTTACTTGAGCCTGAACAAAATCCACCCGGCATTCCCCCCGGAGAAGTTCCCCGCACATTCACGCTCGCGAACTCATTGCCTTGTGCCATGTAGGTCAGATTTCCTGTATCACTGACTTTCCATTTATGCAATTGCGAATTCTCGCCCCAAGCAAAAATCGTCCACGACTTCAGCACCGGATCAAAAAACTGGACGGGCGTCATATGCAGATGCGCCGTATCTCCCAAAGGAAGAAAGTTCAGCGACCGAGGATCGTTCGGGCAAGGATCAACCGGGCCCGGATCCATCGTCAGCCACACAGGTGGCGCTGCCAGCTTCGCGCAATTGGCCTTCGGATTTGCGAGGTCTGCCGCCGTCGTCCCGCCCAGGCTCGCCGTTTTGATGGGATAGGCGATTCCATCTTTTCCCGTCGCCACGCAAACGCCAATCGAAAAAATGCACGCCGGACCCGCCGATCCCCAATCTTCGTCCGACCAATTCCCCGACGCCATCTCCGGAAAAACCAAGAAGACCGGCGCGCCGTGGGCGTCCATCATCTCCAAGCGTTTCGCATTCTTCAGCGACATATTCATACCGCCGCCCACAGGCTTCACCGCGTCTGAGACTGCGTTCGTGCCCGCCACTTTCGCGGCAGGCTTAGCCGCCTGTCCCGTTCTCACCTGGTCCGTCCATGGAGTCCAGTTGTCGACCACACGCAGGCTGGCCGCTTTTCCTCCCGCTGCCGGCGTGTACTTCAGTTTCAGGAACGACTCGCCCCACTGGCTCGCGCCATCAAAGTCGCCGTTGCCGGTAAGAACGTAGAGATTCCCCTGGTCATCGGCCGCTGCGCCTTGTCCCGCCATCCACACTCCAGCGCCCTCGCCCGCCGTCATCGCCAGCATCGCGCTCACCGTGTTGCTCGCCACGTCAAAAGCAAAACAGTATCCGGACGCCACTCCAGCCTGCGTTTCGTTGATCGTTCCCGAACACCCAAAGATCGTTTTCACTCCGTCAACAGTCGTTTCCACCAGCGACGATCGCTGTTTCCGCATCGACGCGTTAAAGTCCTGCTTCCCATCCTTCCCCTCGATGAGCACCGGCGTGACTACCTGACTCCCATCCGCAACTCGCAGCACAAACATAAGGTAGCGTGCTGTCTTTGGATTCCCCGACTTGTCGGGCGAGACCCAGCACACCTGGTACAGGCGCTGCGTCTCCGTGTCGATCACGCCTGTCGACAGGCATCCCCACTTGTCGTTGATCGCATGGCAGTCAATCGTCGGAAAATTGCCGACGCACCCATCCGGTTTCGTTTTTCGCGGTCCGGTCGGCGTCTTTCCGTTGATCGGTGTACCAAGTGTCACGCTCCATAACTCAGCTCCCGTCGCCGCATCGACTCCTCGGATCACGTCCGCCATCGATGGCAGCACCAGCACATCGTGCGTCGTTCCGTCGGCGACCTTTACGTTCGGCAGAATCAGAGGTTGCGCTTCCATCCCTCGCGCATCACCGGTCACTGGAATGATCGTCGCCCGAACAATTCCCTTCGCCGCAACCGACGCCTGCGTCAACTGGGTCTCGTGCGCATTCCACCCGCTCCTCGAGTTATCCGCGGATCGTGTCACCCACGGCACCATCGCAGATTGACCCATCCCGTTTTGCGAGAAAGCGCACAGAAATATGCAGATGATCAAGCAGAAATGTCGGAGCCTCATAACGTCCTCCCGTCGGATGGTCGCAGCGCAGGCACGTAGAGAAGGAGTTCCCTGATATTGAATAGAACGAAATTGCGTCCCAATAACCTTCAAACGGAAACAAGCGAGTTGCTCCCCCTCGCCCCTTTAATTTGCGTGGCGCAAAAGACGTTCTCCGCGAAGGGAAATCGCTCTAACTCTCGTTTCTAACAATATGGACAGGAAATCGTGAAACGCTTCGCTGAGCACGTTCACTATTCCCATTAAAACCGGGTCGAGCTAGAGGAGACGTATGCCGCCAGGACTGGACAGTCTCAAACACATCGTTGTTCTCATGATGGAAAATCGTTCCTTCGACCACATGCTCGGCTCGCTCGCCGCCGTGAACCCCAACATTGACGGGATCACCGCCGCTCTGAGCAATCCCGACACAACCGGCGCCCAGATCCAGCCGCAGCCCCTCGCTCAATTCCAAGGCCAGCTCGATCCCGATCCCGATCATCATTTCCCCGCCGTCGACCTGCAAATCTTTGGCGGAGACACCAGCCCCACCCGCACCGCCAACATGCAGGGTTTCATCAAGAGTTACTTCAACCAGCAGGAAGACGTCGCCCACTCGCAAAAGATCATGTATTACTTCGCCCAGAATCAGCTGCCCGTGCTCACCACCCTCGCGCTCGAGTTTGCCGTCTTCAATCGCTGGTTCGCCTCCATTCCCGGCCCCACCATCTGCAATCGCGCCTTCGCGCACTACGGGACCTCCTTCGGCCGCGTCGACATGAATCCAATCGACATCAACGAACCCTTCAAGGCCATCTACGACCGGCTCATCGCCGCGAAGCACACCGCCAAGTTGTATTACTTCGACGCCACCAGCTCCACCATGGAAGTCGCCAACTTACTCCAGCACGAGCCCGAGTTATTTGGAACTTACGACCAGTTTCTCAGCGACTGTCAATCCGGAAATTTACCCGAGTACTCCTTCGTCGAGCCCAACTACAACGACCACGACACCGATAGCGGAGAAGCTGTCGCCAACGACCAGCATCCCGACCACAACATCCAGGCAGGAGAACTTTTCATCGCCTCGGTCTATAACGCCATCAAACAGAATTCAAACTTGTGGCAGAGCACCGCGCTCCTCGTCGTCTACGACGAGCATGGAGGAATCTACGACCACGTCGTCCCTCCCGCCTGCCCGCCCGATCAATTCACCGCCTCCGCCAACGACACTGGAACCGGCCTGCCCTTTGCCTTCGACCGTCTCGGCGTGCGCGTTCCCGCAATTCTAATTTCGCCCTGGATCCCGAGAGGCACCATCATCAATCGCGTCTTCGACCACGCTTCGATTCCAGCCACGATCACAAAGTTTTTTCTCGGCACTTACTCGCCGCGATCTCCGCGAGAAACCAACGCCGACGTTTTCATCGAGCCCAACACGGCGCCAGTCGATCCGACGCGTAACTTGCTTTCGCTGGGCACCATGCGAACCGACTGTCCCGACTTCGATGTCTCGTAGGCCGCTGAAAACTCGCTTGGTGCTGATTTTGGGTGGCGCAGCGCCTCAGCGCTGCGGTAACTGACTTATTGTCGATCTCGGCTTTAGCACGCTGAGGTCAGACTGCTTCACGAAGAATGCTTTTTCATCGGCCTAGAGATGTTGCTGCAATCAATTAAGGAGTGATGCGATGCCTCTAATTCCCGTACTCAAGTTCGACCGAAAGGCGGCGATGAACCCCGGCCGCCCCGTCAACGCACTCCTGAAAGCGCAGGTCCACCACCTGCACGAAGCCGAAAGAAATCTCCCCCTCCGTCACCGGACTGACATCTACATCAACGCCATCAAAACCGAAGGCGAAGCCGCCGAATACATTCGCCAGGTAACAACCGCAATCCACGACGCGCACGCCGCCGCAGCCGCCAAACGAAGACCCGGCATCGCCATCGCCGCAAGCGCCAGCCAGTCGCCACCCGATAAAAAGCAAATCCAAAAGAAAAGCGCGCGGCCCGCAAAGAAGAAAACCAACCCGAAATCGACGTTCGGAACAAAGACCTAATTACTCTGGCTCGGCAGGAGGCAGTATGTGGTGGCGTTTCGCAATTTTTCTATCGCTCTTTGCCCTGGCGGCTGCTGCACAAGAGAGCCGGCTACATGCCGACTTTCGCCGCGAAGGCGATCGCGTCACCGAGTCCTGCGACAAATTCGACTTCAGCCTGGTGACCGGATGCGCTTACGAACTCTTCACCGACCATCCCCTTCACATCGCCGCCGGCAGCATGCCTCCGCAAAACGGATTCGGCCTCGGTGGCGCCTTCGTCGCTGACAAAAACACAAAAAACTGGCGCATGACTTGGGACCTGGACGCTGTCGCCTCCAACAACGCCTCATGGCGCGCCGGCGGATACATGAAGTTGATCCACACGCCCCCTGAGCCGATCCATGTCATCACGCCCGTTATTCCGCAACCCGGCCAACCGGCAGAAGCTCAGCTTTCCAAAAAGAAACCGCACATCAACCTCGTCCATCCCTACACCGTCTTCAATCTCTACGCCCAAGCGATCTCACTAAACAAAATCAATTTCTACGGACTCGGCAACGATTCCACCCAAACCGGAGCCTCCGTCTTCGGCATGACCCAGACCATCATCGGAGCCAACGTCATCAAGCCGGTCTTCGAATGGCCAGCGATCCGCAATCTCAATCTCTCTCTCCTCGGCGAAGTCAACGGGCGCCTCATCAACCTGCGCGGCGAATACGGACAATCCTTCCCCTCCATCGAAACTCTCTACACCAACGCCAACGCCCCCGGTCTCTCCAGCCAGCCCGGCTTCGTCCAACTGGGCGAGGGCGTTCGCGTCAAGCCCGTTTTCGCAGATCACTTCCAGCTCAACTACCTCGCCAACTTCCAGCAGTTTTTCGCTCCGTCCAACTCCGACTATTCTTTCCGCCGTTGGACGACCGACCTGAATCACACCTTCTATCTCTACGGCTACACCCAATCCAGGCCTGTCAACACAAACACAAACGGCCCCGACGAGTGCGCGCCCACCACAGAAAAGTGCCCGCCCATCGTGCCTCCAGCCGCATCGCGCTCGCATAACCTGAACGGCTCGGTGAACTTCCGCCTCCTCGTCTCCGAATCGATTGCCTCCGGCACGAGCACCGTCCCCTTCTATTTCCAGCAAACTCTCGGCGGCTCCGACATCGATGGCCAGCCCTCGCTCGCCAGCTACCAGGATTACCGCTTCCGCGCTCCCAACGTCCTTCTCCTCCAGGAAGATTTCGAACACTCCATCTGGGGACCGTTCGGTTTTCGCTTCCTGGCCGATCAAGGTCGAGTCGCACTCACCCGCGGAGATCTCGGCTTCGATCATCTCAAACACAGTTTTGGCGCCGGACTGACTCTTCGCGCTGGAGGTTTCCCCATGGTCTCCATCATGTTCGCCTGGGGAGGAAACGAAGGCGACCACACCGTCTTCAACATGAACACTTCCTTGCTCGGAGGTTCGTCCCGTCCTTCTCTTTACTAACTTCCTCGTTGCTAACTTAGACAGGAGATAACTATGGATGCCACAACAACCGGAACCACTCTAAGTCACCTTTCAGCTCTCATCGCCGCGGTCGGCGCACTCGGCACCGCTGCCTTCGGCCTGGTGGACGCTTGCAAGGCGCTGCCCGGCGGCGGCATTTCCCGCGTCGGCTTCAAATTCATCAGCCAGACCATTCTCAAACTCGCGCCAGAAGTCCCGTCACTCGACAACACCGCGCTCAGCCCAAGTGTCTTGCTCTTCACCCTTCAGTCGCAATGGATCAACGGCGTCGCCGCCACCGCCGATCAAGTCAGCATCGCTAAGTCGCTCGTCAAGCTGCGGCTCACTCCCGACACCGCCCCCGCACTCGCCGCCGCCACCGGCGTCGACCCCACCATCCTTTCTCAAATCGCCTCCAGCATCCAGTCGGGAACTCCGCTCACCCCGCAGCAAAGTGACGTCTATGGCCGCTTCGATCTTCTGCTCACCACTCTCCTCGATCAGGCCTACCAGCGCGGAAGTCAGCGCTATCGCAGCTCGGCCAAGCTCGCCGCCGTTCCGATTGCTGTTGTTCTCGCTCTCGTCGCCGCACATAGTCTTCCCAACCAGATCACCACGGCGCAAGCTGTGTTACTCGGATTGATCGCAACCCCCGTCGCTCCCGTCGCCAAGGACATCGCTTCCGCTATCACCACCGCCGCGCAAGCCATCCAGTCGTGGGGCAAATAAACTCGTGTGAGAAGAAAAAACACCAGAAGCAAATCAGAATAAGAAGTAGCGGTACACTCAGCAGGAGAATAAGAAAATGCCGCGCTGGTTTCTAAGCACTCGCGCCCAATCCGTCGGAGGTCCCGTCGGCTCCGTCAAGATTCTCGATGCCGATCGCCCCGGCTGCTCCACCGATTTAACCGTGGAATTGCTGGCGGCGGTCCGAGGCCGCGAAATCTTCTTCGCCACTCACGGCTTCGAAGTCAATCAGGCCGACGGCATTTCCCATCTCAGTTACTGGCTCGCGAACTTGCAAATCGGAGGCGCGCTGCCCATCGGAATTCTCTGGCCCGGCGATTGCGTCGTGCCCATCTTCGTTGACTACATAGCCGAAGGCCGCGAAGCCATCCAATCTGGACAACTCCTCTCCGCATTCCTCAACCAGAACTTCACCGGCGCCCCCTCATTTTGCTTCGCCTCCCATTCCCTCGGCGCTCGCGTTGTCCTTCAAACCATCGACGGACTCTCCGCCAACTCCCGCGTCCGCCGCGTTCTCCTCATGGCCCCAGCCATCGACAATAACTGCCTCACCAACGAATACAGCAACGCCGCCAGTAAGATCGAAGAGATTTCAATCTTAGCTTCCACTCGCGACAACGTCCTCGCCCTCGCCTTCCCGCTCGGCAACCCGCTCCAGGGAATCCTCGATAGCGGTCATCCTTATTACCACGCCGCCTTAGGACGCGAAGGTCCCGCTCAACCTTATCCCCCAGCCCCCAAACTTCATCCCGGTTGGCAAATTCCGGCGAACCTCAACTATGGTCATCACGATTACCTGCCCGGCCAACAACTCCCCGCTCAATTTCCTTTGTTAGTTGAGATCCCTCCCGACGATGGACCTTGTCCACCTGCTGCAACACCTCCGCCCATTTCCAACTCCGACATCTGGAAGCCAGCCTGGTCCGCGGCTTTCGCCGCGAGTCGCTTCAAGTAAACGTTGGCTCGGCTCGCGAAGTTGTCACGAAAAGCAAACAAACTTCCCTTGATCGTGCTTTCCCGCTCGCCCACGCTTATTCCTGCACCCTTCATCTGCCTCGCCTGTCAACAATTAAGTGGTTTTTATTTCAACAAGATAAGCCGCATCCCTCGATTACAGAAAGCGAACACTCCCGCCGCCACATCTCGAATTCTCCCAGCTAGGCTGTTAGTATGTCCACACTCGGGGAGGGAGAACGCGGTGCAAATGACAGGAGGACAACGGCTCCGCGTAATTCGCGAATCGCTCGGTTACACCATGCGGAGACGTTGAGACCGGAAGCCTCCAGGTGTCCCGCCGCTTGTCGAACGACGAGTTCGCCATTCCACCCAGCCGCCTCTCTGACATCGAGACCAAGGGCGTCGTTCCCAGCATCTTCCGGCTTTACACTTTGTCAGCAATCTACCGTTGCGACTATCACGAGATGTTGTCCTGGTATGGCGTCGACCTCAACGGCATCGCGGCCGATCTTCCCGTGGCCCAGCCCAATCGCTCTCATCTTTCTCAGGGCTCCGACCACGCGACCGAAGCTCGCATCCCGGTTCGTCTCGATCCCGCCTTCTCGCTTTCCAAAACCACCAACATCGCGCGCATGATCGAAGAATGGGGTGTCGTGCCGCTCACTTATCTTTCTTCGCTCGCCGCCGACCGTTACTCCTACGGCTATATCGGAAACGAAGACTTCACCATGTATCCCATCCTCCCGCCCGGCAGTTTTGTTCAAGTGGATGAAAGCAAGAATCGCGTGGCCGAAGGCCTCTGGCGCTCTGAATTTGAGCGCCCCATCTACTTCGTCGAAACCCGTGACGGCTTTGTCTGCTCCTGGTGTAACATCACCCGCGATCGCATCACTCTGCAATCGCATCCGCTCTCGCCGGTGCCCGTTCGTACCTTGAAACACCCTCAGGAAGCCGAAGTCATCGGCCAGGTGGTAGGAGTGGCGATGCGTCTCGGCGGCTGGCAGGTTCTTTACTCTGAACCAGAGCGGCGAGAGTCCGCAGAACTGACTTAAAATGCCTTTCCGACGGGCCCATCCGTTTGGCCCTCGAACCTTCCTGCCCAGGTGTGGCCCCCGGCCTCTCCAGCGCTGAAAGCACTTCCACATCCGTCATCTCGGCCGCCGCTGCCGACTCTTGCAGATCGCTGGCGAGTTCCCGCAACGGAGTCCTTAGAACTTTCGCCACCAGGCTTCCGTGCAACGTCCGCATCGCCCTCTCCGCCGCTCCACTTCCGTAAACCTTCTCCATCCCCCAATGCGAGTACACCCCGCGCGTGTAAAGCCGCGCCAAATACCGTAGTTTGCCCAAAAGTCCCGGGACCGCGCTCAGGGTACTGCCTTCGAAGTCTTCCAGAGCCGATTTTAGCACCACAAATTTTACGCTTTCCGGAAACAATACCAATGGGCCTTCCCGAACATTTAGGCCTGTTTCGCGTGCAGAGTAACACGGTCTTTCCATCCCCTTCAAGGAGCTTACATCATGAAGAAACTTCTGCAAGTCGTTGCCATCACCGCCGCCCTGCTTCTCTGTTCCAGCGTCGCCAGCTTCGCCGACGGCAACCCCACCCCCCTCTGTACCGGAAACGTCTGCACCGGCCCGCTCTAAACTACGAGGCTTCACCGCGCGGTTCCGCGCGATTTGATGAAGGTCCTCAACACCGAGAACCTCTAGGTTGCACGTTTGCGACCCAAAATCGTCGCGGCCTTTTTCTGGCTGGCGAGCTCCCGGCGCCACGCAACGCGTCGCCGAACCTCGGCCTTGCCTTGCCTCGGATTGCGGGTTGCAAATTGCCTTTTCCGCAACTATATTCGCTAAGGAACTTGCGCTTCCATCGCGATGACGCATTGGTATAAGTACCTTCTGCTCTATCTCTGGATAGCTCCCCACCTCATCCTGTTCGTGGTTGCCATATTCCTGTTGAAACGCCGCTTATTCGCCGAGTTCCCCACTTTTGTTCTCTACGCCTGGTACGAAATCATCGAGTTCGCCGTGCTCTTCACCATTGCCGTCTCCGGACTCAATCGCGGAGCCTGGTATGCCCACACTTACCTCGCTACTTTGGCGCTGAGTACCGCCCTTCGCTTCGGAGTAATTCAAGAGATCTTCAATCATATTTTCCGTGAGCATGGCCCCGTGGATGCCTTGGCCAGAACCTCCCTGCGCCGGCTCACTCTGATTTTGTTATTCGTTGCCGTGGGTTGCGCTATCTTTTCCCCCGCACAGTCGTTTACCAACCTCCTCACCGGAGCTGCCTGGCTCGGTCGTGGCATTGCCATCATTCAATGCGGATTGTTACTCTTCTTATTTCTCTTCTCGAACCTTTTCGGAATCGCTCTCCAGAGTTATGTTTTCGGCATTGCCCTGGGCTTTGGAATTCTTTCCACCGTCGAACTCGTGCAATGGGCTCTCAGTACCGCCGCTCTCTCCATCCCCATGGAGAGAACCTTGAACCTTCTTCCCACCGCCGGCTATCACGTAGCCGTTGTTCTTTGGCTTACTTACTTACTGCTTCCGGCTCAGCAGCTTCTCCCAGCCATCGCACCCGCACCCAGCTCAGGCGCCGCCATCGACGGTTGGAACAGCGAATTAGAGCGATTCTTGCAATGATATTCTTGCAATCATAATGATCATGACGTCTATGACAATGGCAAATCCAATATCGACGATCACCATATCGACAATGACAATATCAACGCCAGTTTATCTTTACATCAGTCTCGCGGCACTTCTCGCAACCACATTCGTCCTTCTCGCCCTGCGCCGCAGAAAAATCGAGATCGGCCTCGATCACGCCCGCTCGCTCATGGACTCGCTCGACCTCGCGGCGTTTCGCAACCTCGTCGATCCCGACGAAGAAGCTTTCCTCCAGTCACGCCTTCCCGCCGCCCAGTTCCGCAAAATCAAGCGGGAAAGAACCTGGGCCGCCCTCGCCTACGTCCGTGATTTATCGCATATTGCCCTGGAATTCAGCCGCTTCGCCCACGCCGCTCAGAGCAGTTCTGATCCGCAACTCGCCGCACTCGGTCGCCAGATCGCCTCCAGCGCCGTCTCCCTTCGCCTCCTCGCCTTGCAAGCCACGGGACGCTTGTTCATTACAGCCACTTTTCCTGCCTTGCCGCCGCGCCGCCCCGACTCTCTGCTCGAACAATACACGCGTTCCACCGGTCTGGTAATTCGCTTTGGCATGATGGAACACGCTCTAAGACGAGCCTCCTGACCGCACTTCAATTTTCGCGACCCTGTTTCCGGTCACTCCCTTGAACATTCTTGTTCGTTTTTTGGAACAAAAATAATTCCCCTCATCGCCCGCCCGCTTTTCGTTGCATACTCCACCTGTCAATCGCCGCGTCTTCCGTTGAACGCTCTTGGAAGCCCTCCCCAAAGTGCGGCGCGTTACGCGGGTCAGTGGCACTTCCCCCTCGGGATGCCACTGGCTCCGCGTCGTGAACAAACGAGTGCGGGGATCGCGAGCTCGAAGCATGGACTCTGAGGAATGTCCCGCACCTTCAACACCAGCGAACTTGCTGACGCTCTTCAAGCCCTCGGCAAGCAAATTCAAGACCCCGACGCAGTTGCAACAGAGGCGGACGCCACTCGTGCCATACGTTCCATCGCCAGCACTCTCGGCAAATTGGAAAGCTCCATGGATCGCGACGCGCCCATTCCCGGCTCCACCAGCATTGCTCTTGCCCTTTATGCCGCCCGCCAACTCGAACTCTACGTCTGCGGCAAGAAAACTCAAATCAGTAGCCGCCACATGGCTGAGATTTACTACAAGGTTCTCTGTGCCGGAGTCCAACAACTGCCCCGCCCGAACTATTGACGCCTTCCTCGACACCCTGCGAACAATACCATTCAGGCTCAGCATTCGGCCGATGGCATTCGACGTAGCGAATGCGAAAACCCAACGCTGATGCGCATGCCCACTTTGTCACGAACCGTCGAGAGAAGCTGTTCGGATCGCTTTTCGCCGCTCACGCCCGCTTCACAGGAGGGGATATGGAAAAAACAATTCCAGCCAAGAAAGCTCTTATCGATCAATTCCGAACCGCCGAGGGTGAGCATCGAACAGAATCCAGTGTGATCGCCAAGCTGATCGGCGCCCGCTGGGAGATGGAAGACGTCCTGCTTTCACCCAACGGTTCCGCCATCCTTTCCGCCCAGGAACGCTCGCGGCTCTCCACGCTGATGGGGGCAATCGACAATATCGTCCGGCGGATCGAAAAGCGCTGATCGTTTCCGCAGGCTGCCCACCCCTCTCAGCACGCGCCCGTCGCGATGATGACCGTTGCCGCCAGTTGGATCTCATCTCCAACCTGAAACCGTCGCAGTCCGTCCAGCACTTCCCCAAACACCTCATCGGCCTGCTCGCGCGGAATCGCTTCCATCAACTTCTTGAACGGCGCCGCCAACTCACGCGTCGCCTCCCAGCTCTCCTCGGCTGATCCTGGCCACGGGAAGATCACCCGGTTCTTGCTCGCGCTCACCTCCAAAAAGCCCGCCGCAGAAAGCGCCCCCGCAAGTTTGCTTTCCTCCGCAAAACGAAAAATATGCGGTGCATCCGGAGGTGGCGCCTGCACTTTCACCCGCTTCAGATATGGCGCCAAACTCACCTGAAAAAACGGATTCTCTTCCAACGTCCCAAACACCGCAAAACAAATCCGGCCACCGCGTTTCAAAACTCGCCGAATCTCCGCCATCGCCTTGCCAAATTCCGGGAAAAACATAATCCCAAAACGGCAGGTCACTCGATCGAATTCGCCATCCTCAAAAGGTAAAGCCTCCGCATCCGCCACGCGAAATTCGATATTGTGCAGCTCTCGCGCCAACGCATTCTGACGCGCGAACTCCAGCATCTCCGGAACCAGATCGGTCGCTACCACGCGTCCGCTCGCTCCCACGGCTTTCGCCAAACTCAACGCCGGCTCGCCCGTGCCGCATGCCAGATCCAGCACCTTCATCCCCGCACCGGCCTGCGCTCCCCGCACCACCAGTTCCGTCGCCGCCCGCGTCTGAACCACAAACTTGGCATTCCACTTCTGCCAGTACGGAGCCGCACCCGTCCACTCCGTCCGCACCATCTCCTTGTAATTCGGTGCCCCGCCCGACCCGGAATTCTGCACTGAGTTCATTCCCTCGCCTCGATGTTCGACCGAATTGTACTCGATCAAAACGCACAAGCCCGCCCGCCAAAAAAAAGCAGTGAGACGCATTTCGCGCCCCACTGCTGGGAGAGTGTTGCTCTGCTGCGTTGCTATGCCAGGAGGGACCCCAGCCTAGCCTTACCGCCCATGTCTGCCACCGCCACCGCCGCCGTGCGAAGACCCTCCGCCATGCGACGACCCGCCACCATGCGAAGGAGTTCCTCCGCCGTGGCTGCTCGGCGCCGAACGTCCACCTCCACCGTAGCTCGGCCGCCCGCCTCCATAACTCGGAGCAGACCGTCCTCCGCCGTATGCACCACCGCCATACGAACGCGGCATAACGATCGGCTGTCTCATATTCAAAGGAGGACGCGATCCACCATATCCTCCACGTCCCACCGAGCCATAGCTCCGTCCCTCTGACCCATAGCTCCGGCCCTCTGACCCGTAGCTCCGGCCCTCCGAACCATACCCACGCGACGCTGAAGATCCATACGATCCTCGATTCTCCGCGCCTCCCGATTCCCGTCCCGCTGATTCTCTTCCCATCGATTCCCGGCCTCCCGCAGCACCACTTCGGCTCCCCTCTGCAGACGAACGCGGCGCCATCGGAGTAAATTTCTGCCACCCTCCGCTGTTGCTGCTGCTTCCGCGCGAAGCCGTCGCACTACCCGAGTTGCGTCCTTCCAATCCCCGTTCCGATCCCGCACTCGAACGCGCATTCGAACGCTCCGCCCCCGCGTTCGATCTCAAATTCGAAACGCCACCTTCCCGCCCGTTGCTCATCGCCCGTCCGTTCGAAGCCAAACTTGACCCGCGGTTCGCCCCTTGCGCCGAGAAGAAGTGCTGGTTCTGCGACACGCCTCGCGTTGTCGAAGCCGCCGCCGAACGTCCACTCGCCGAGAAACTTGCCCGGCTCGGAGTCACCGGCAGCCTCCCCGTCGCCATCCGCGCATTCTGGAATTGCGCATGCGTCATCGCCTGCGCGCTCATGTGTCCCGTCCCGAACTCCCGTCCCGAAACCGTCGTGCCCCCGCGGAAGTTCCGGTCATGCATCGCCAGATTCACATTCGAGAATCGCGATCCCGCCCGCAACGGAGCAAATCCCCCGTGGAATCCGCCGAAACGCCCGTACCCGAATCCACCACCCCAACGTCCCCACCACGGATGGAAGAAGTCTCCCGGTCCCAGCGGCAACCACCCAATCGATCCCCACCCGAAGCCAACTCCGATTCCGAAACCTCCACCAAATCCGCAGAACGAGACATACGCTGGCGCCCAGATCGGACGATAAAACGGATACCCATACGCCGGACCCGGCCACCATCCCCATCCGCCATCCAGATACATCCAGCGCCCGTAGTGATACGGCGCCCAGCCCCAGTCATCGTAAGAAACCCACGTCCATCCCCAATACGGTTCGTACACCCAGCGCCCGTTGCGATACGGAGCCCAACCCGCCGGCTCCGCTGGTCGCCACACCGGACCATAATCCGGTACCTCCGACCACGTTCCGTGTCCATCCAGATTTTCCGTGCCCACGTAATAATCGTTCGTGTGCTTCCGCGCTTCCGAGTTCCGGATCATGTTGTCGCGATCCGTATTCCACTGATCCCAGTCATCCCGCGCCGGAGCATCGCCAATCTTGTATTGCGTGTCGCCACCCGTTCCCTGAATCGTGATGAACTGTCCCTGCGCCACGCGCGTCCCGCCCTGCGGAGTCGTGACTTCCACTTCGCCCTTGCGCACCAGCACTTCTGTATGATCGTCCGCCGTCACTAAAATTCGGAAACTCGATTCGCGCCGCTCCGTCTTGATCGCAACATTAGGTGTATCAATCTCAGCATCCGCATCGCTGCCCCGGTACACCGTGTAGTTCGCCATCCCGTGTCCCAGCTGAATCTGGATCTGCGAGCGCGTCAGTTGCGTAATGTTGGCCTGCGTATGCTCCGCCAGCCGCAGCGTATTCGCGTAATCGATTTCCAGTTCCGTCCGCGCCTTGTCGCCCGTCGAAACCCGGTCGCCCGCCAGCACGGGAGCATTCAACGCCGCCGCCGACCACTCCTTAGAATCGCCCCGTTGCGTGGAAACATCGCCGTGAATCAAGCTGATCCGCGCCACCCCGTTCTTCTCTTCCGGAGCCGGCGTGTTGTACGTTTGCTCATTATTACTATTACCGTTCGCCCCGTTCATTCCTGGATCCATCGGACCCTGCGTCGTCGGCCCCTGATTCATCGAACCCTGATTCGCGCCCTGAATGTCCTGTTCCGTCTCGTCCGAATTCGCGGGCCCTTGATTCATCGATCCCTGACCCATCGAACCCTGATCCACCGGACGCTGGTCGTACTGCCCCTGCTGCTGCATCGAGCCCTCGTTGCTCGGCGCATCCATCGGCGCATCCATCGGAATGTTCGGCGACGGCTTCGCCGTCTGATCCTGCATCTGCCCGTCCGAATATTGCGCAAAGACAGCGCCTGGAATCGCCATCGTCATCCCTAATATTGCCGTTATCACTCTGAACTTCATAAGTATCTCCACCTTGATTCTAGACACAGCCGTATCATCAACACTGCATGCCTCGTGCCAATCGCAGTCAGTTCTCCCAACGACTGTTAAGTCCAATACTTGTTTCGGATTAGCGCACTCCCAGACACTTCCCCCGCATCCATTTTGTATGCCGTCGGTGGCCACCTTCAACCACGTTGGTGCTTTTCAGCCAGCGCGCAACTCAATTTCAAACCGAGCAGTTTGGAACAGTTCCTGCACGCATGCCCGATGTAGTCTCTCGTTACGTGAAACAACCCGTCCTTTCCTCAGGGGCCGGGCGAATTGCACCACCTCAGTTGGACTATGACCAGCAAAACAAATAATCCGAGTCTCAAACAACGCAAGAGTCCACAGCCACCTCTGGCCTACCCAGGTGCAACCCCTGACTCAGATCGTGCCCGAAGGCCGCCGCTCGCCCAGATGGCCGCCTACGGCCAGGACCTGATTCCGGGAGATCGCGTCGAAGCCTTGGGCCACTTCGGCAAGCCCACTGGAGAATTCGGCACCGTAAAATCGAATGAAGATGCCATCGTCAAGAGGGACCACGATGGCCGCATTCGCGTTCACCAACCATCGCTCAAGAAAATCTAGCTGGCAATGTCTGCAATTCCCACAACCCTCGCCTGCGTAAGCCTTCAGTGCTCGCGCGGCCCAAAAAACCCAACAGCACTTGGGGTGGACAGTCTCGAGCATGGTTCCATTCCAGATTTCTACCGAACTCGCATTGTGAGAAACTGAAGTTGTTGCAGATTTGTTGCGGAGGCAGAGATGCTTACGAATCGTTACCCTTGGAGTTTCCGCATGTCTTATTCAGCCCTCGCCTGCATCATTTGCGTAGTGGCACTCGGCCTGGCTTTTTTGTTCTCCTCCGCTGCTCTGCAAGCGCAGGCATCGAATCCGGCACAGTCCCAGCAGGCTCCGCAGAAATCGCCCCTCGTCGGTCTCCCCATCGACTGGATGTCACGCCACATTCTTTTCACCAACGGTGGTAGTCCCGAGGTCGAAGCTGCCGCTGCTCGAGACCCGCATTACTGGATCAACGCCGCCATCCGCCATCTTCACGCCTCCGCCGAGTCCAACCCGCTCCCGGAGACTGCCGGCGACGATGCCAAACATCGTGTGGCAAAGATGCGCAGGGACTGGGCCGTTTCGCTCGGAACGACTTCAGGCGCCGAGGTCGACTTTTCCGAAGCCCCGGCTAAGTACAGCTTCAACGTCAATGGAACCTACAGTTGCGCCAATGATTTTGTGGTGTATGCCCTCACCGTGGCGCCCTCTTCGACACAAGCCAACATCGTCGCCTACAACAACCTCTATACCGGAACCGCATCCTCCTCTTGCCCAAACGGTCCGCAGACTCCTCCGACCACCGATTACACCGCGCCCACCGTGATGTGGGCCTATCAGGCCGGAACAACTCGTGCCAAGGTATCACCGGTTCTCTCCTTGGACGGTACCCAGGTCGCTTTCATCGAAGACAATACCTCCAGCGCAACTTTGAACGTGCTCACTTGGGTGAGCGGCCAGGGCACCAGTGTGGCTGGCCCCGCCACGCCCGGAACCGGAGGCTCTTCGCTCGTGCAGCTCGCCTACACCAACACCACAGTTTCCGGTTGCACCGCCAAGCCCTCCGGAAATACCCAATCGTCTCCTTATGTCGACTACACCAACAACGTCGCCTACGTCGGCGACAACAACGGCCGCCTCTACCGCATCACCGGCATCTTCCACGGAACCCCAACCTTGCAGTACTGCGTCGCCATGCCCGTGCAAGGAACAGGAGAAGTTTTCACCACCTCCCCGGTCTACGACCAGGTCGCGAATGAAGTGTTCATCTCCGACGGCACTTCGCTTTTCGCCTACACTCCCGGAGCGTCCTCATTCACCGCCGTTCCGAATTTTCCCATTCAAGTGGAGAGCGCCTCGGCCACCTTCAAGATCATCAGCGATCCGGTCGTCGATACGACCAATGGATTTGTTTATCTCTTCTCCGAGGGTGATCTTTCGCTAACCAATGCCATCGTTTCACAGATCAACCTGAACACTTCGCCGCCCACCCAAACCACCGTCGCAATCGGACCCTCCAACACGGCCTACAATTTCATCCTGCCCGGCGATTTTGATAACGCTTACTTCGCCAGCGGGCCCAAAACTGGCGCGGGCACGCTCTATGCCTGCGGTACCGAACCGGGTAGCTCGAACGGCGATGTCCCCAGTCTTTATGCCCTTTCCTTCACTTCGCCGAACGGAATCATCAATACGACGCCCGCCATGTCCAACAACCTCGGAATCAACGCTTCCGGTAATCCGGCGGGCGCCTGCGCGCCCCTCCTCGATTTCTACGACGGCACCAATGATTATTTGTTTGTAGGAACTGGCGCCGGCGTCTACGGCAACACTTCCGGATCAAATCTGGTCACGCAATGGACTGTGAATACGCGGCTCACCAGCAGCAGCACTCCCACCGCAAACGCGCCCAATGAATTTGGCGGGACAAGCGGCTTCGTGGTCGATAACATTGGCACCGCCCCCCAAACCGCCAACATCTATTTCGGCACCGTCGCTAAGAGCACTGGGACGGGAACTTGCCCCTCGGGAGCTTACTGCGCGGTGAAACTGACCCGAAGCGGACTCCAGTAACGCAGCCGCTTCGATATTCCGTAAGCAGAAACCTCGCCACCAGGGAGCGCACCGCCAGCGGCTCGCAAGCCGACGAATCCACTCGCAAAAGCAGATTGCGCTCTTAATAACTCTGTGTATCTTGGAATTGTTTGTGATGAGGTGTAAGAGAGTTTTTCGTTGCTACGAAGTTTTCTTGTTGAACTGGCATTGCCGCTCACTTACCCCAGTTTTGCCGCATGACAACGCCGTGGTCTCGAAGGTGCGCTCATATCGGAACGCCGGTTTTACGTAAGGCTTTTTTGCCGACTTTACTTCTCCCGCATTTTTTGGATCTTCACTCGTTGCTTGATACATGGTTACGGCATTTCTCTGTCCGGCGGGAATGCAATCACCCAATCTTAAGCTCTTCTCAACGAACTCGGTATATCGATTAACTCTAATCCCCGTTCCCTCGAACCTCCTTTTCTATTTCTATTCCCCAGTGTCTACCGGATAACTGGGGTGAGCCCCTTCTCGCGGCTCTTTTCGACAGGGAGCCTTCCTTCGCCCTCGACGCCCACCGATCTAGACGCCATTCATCCGCTAAACCATTGATTATAAGAGATAAAAAATAGAAAAAATTCGCTGACCTCTCAAAGACCCGGTTCCGGAATCGCCTCAATTCTCCCCAACAGAAAAACGTACCCCGCAATGCCCAGCATCAGAATTGCCGTCGCCGTCACAAACGCCGCCGCGAACGAATGCGTCCCCGACACAATGTACCCCGTCACAATCGGAGCGCTTATCGCCGCCAGTTGCCCGCAGAAGTTCACCACGCTCGCCAGCGTTCCCACACTCTCCCGCGGCGAAATCAGCGACGGAACCGTCCACGCCACCGGCGCAGCCGCCGCCAATCCCCCCAGCGCCAGACTGATCCAAACCACCGCTACCATAGGACTATGCGCCCGCGCCGCCCCAAAGATGCCCAGCCCAAACGCCATCCCCGTCACCATCACGCTTTGCCGGACCAGATTCGCATCCCATCCCCTCTGGATCAACTCATCAACCAGCCATCCGCCCACCAGCAGATCGGTGAAGGTCGCAAACAGCCACGGCACGCTCGTATAAAAGACCGAGTGCAGCAAGTCCATATGCAGCGCAACCGAAAGATAACTCGGAAGCCATGTAAGTAACAGATAAAAAGTGTAGTTATAGGCGGCCCATCCCAGAGCCAGCCCATAAACTTTGCGCTGCCTGAGCAGATACCCCAACGCACTGCCGCCATGCGCACGCACTCGATCTTCGGGTTGCGCTCCTCCTCGAAGAATCCATTCCCGCTCCTCCGGCGACAGGCCCGCATCTTCGCTGGGATTCTTATAAATAAAATAGAAGAGCACAAAGTAAAGGAAACTGATAAAACCAGTCGCCGCAAAGCTCCAGCGCCAGCCGAAATAGAAGAGCAACAAGCCAATGAACGGAACTCCAATCGCGCTCGCCAGCTTGGCAGCCGCATCGGTGATCGCCGTCGCCAGGCTTCTCTCCGCTTTCGTAAACCAGTATCCCAACGCCTTGGCATTGGCCGGAAACGCGGGCGATTCGCTGATCCCGAGCACCAATCGCGCTCCGAAGAACCATCTGAGTCCTGGCGCAAGCGCCGCCGCAATCGACGAAAGGCTCCATAACAGGGCGCTCAGCCGCCCGACGCGCCGCACACCCCAACGGTCGAGAAGAATTCCCGCCGGCATTTGCATCATGGCGTACGTCCAACTGAAGGCGCTGGAGAGATAGCCGAAAGCGATCAGCGACAAGCCGAACGCGGCGTGCAGCGCGTCGCGTGATACGGAAAGATTGATGCGATCGAAAAAATTAACCAGAACCCCAAGCGCAAGCAGGAATGCAATTCGCCATCGCCTGCGCGGAACAAGCGAGCTCGCAATCTGTCTTCCGTTGATCGAGGGCGTCGCGCCCGGCGCATCACTCTCCGTCATTGTCATCGATACCGATCTTCGACAAGCGGTAGCGCAATGCGTTGCGCGAGAGCCCCAGCAGCCGCGCCGCCTGCGACTTGTTTCCGCCCGCGCGCTTCAGCGCCTCGCGGATCATCTCGTCCTCCCACTGGTCGAGCGTCATCCCTTCGGGAAGAAAACGTTCAGCTGAAGAATTACTGCGGTTGCGCGGCGTGTCCAGCTGTATATCGCTGGCCTCCAGTTGTGTGCCTGCGGTCAGCGCGCTCGCTCGTTCAATCACGTTCTGCAATTCGCGCACATTGCCCGGCCAATAATGACTGGTCAGAAGCTGCATTGCAGCCGGCGAGATTCCGGTGAGTTTCTCTTCCCTGCCCGAATCCTTGGCGAAGCGCGCCAGAAACAAATTCGCCAATCCCGGAATATCTTCTTTATGCTCGCGCAGCGGCGGAATGTCGATCGGAACCACGTTCAACCGGTAATACAGGTCTTCGCGAAAGGTACCTTCTTCGAGCGCCGCGCGCAGGTCGCGATTCGTCGCAGCTAGCAAACGGACATCAACCTTCACCGTCCGCGTGCCGCCCAGTCGCTCGAACTCGCGCTCCTGAAGGACGCGCAGCAACTTGACCTGCGTGGCCGCCGGAACGTCCCCAATTTCATCCAGGAAGAGCGTCCCCTTGTCGGCGAGTTCAAACTTTCCCGGCTTGCTGTTGGTCGCTCCCGTAAACGCTCCCTTCTCATAGCCGAACAGTTCACTCTCCAACAGGTTCTCGGGAATCGCCGTGCTATTGATCTTGACGAACGGTCCCGCTGCGCGTCGCGACTTCTCGTGGATTGCCCGAGCGATGAGATCTTTGCCCACCCCGCTTTCGCCGCCGAGCAGGACGGTCGAGTTCGTCGGCGCCACGCGTTCCACGGTCGCCAGCACCTCTTGCATTTTGGGACTGACCGCGACAATATTCGGATGGCTGTATTTCTGTCCGAGCGCTTCGCGCAACGAGCGGTTCTCCTCGCGGAGCCGCGAATTATCCAGCTCTTTGTGGACAACCATCCGCATTTCGGCAAGCGAAAATGGCTTCAGAACATAGTCGCTGGCGCCCGCCTTCATCGCCTCGACGGCAGTCTCCACCGATCCGAAGGCGGTCATCACGACGATGGGGAGCGACGGATTCTGCTGCTTCGCCGTGTGCAGAAATTCCAGCCCGCTCATGCCCGGAAGTTTCAAATCCGTAAGAACAAGGTGGACCGTTTCAGACGCGAGCAGTTTCACCCCAGTTTCCGCGTCGCCTGCCGACAAGGTCTTGAAGCCATCCTCGCCGAGGTTCAACTCCAGCAACCGCCGCATCTTGGCTTCGTCTTCGATAATGAGAACAGTTGGCATACTTCAGTTCGCTCGCGTAGGGACCGCCGACATCGGCTGTCCAGCCAAGCGGAGTTCGGCTTCCGCCGACAAATCAACCGGTTCTTCGAGCGGAAAGAAAATGGTAAACACCGCTCCACCCTCCGGCGCATTCTCGACCCCAATCGATCCCCGATGACCATCGATAATTTTTGAAACGATGGACAGTCCCAGTCCCACGCCCGTTTTCTTCGTAGTCACAAACGGATTGAAAATCTCCTCGCGCAACTTCTCGGGAACACCCGGACCGGTATCGGCTAACCGAAGTTGCACGCCCTCTCGTCCATCCTTGGTAGCAAGCCGAACGTCCACTTTCAACGTTCCGCCAAGATCCTCCATGGCTTCGTATGCATTCTGCACCAGATTGAGGAAAGCCTGCTCGCACAGGCTCTCATCGAGCGGCACCAGCGGCAGATCGGCGGCGTAATTCCGTTCGACCCGTACAGGCTTGGCCACATCAGGCTTTGCTGGGTCGAATTTGGCGGCCTCAGCTTTGGACGCATAACGATCGGCCACAATCTTCAGAACGCGATCCAGCAGGCCGGTCAGGTCAGCACGATGTAGTTGCGCATGCAGCGGACGCGCGAAGTCAAGGAACTCGGTCACCAAATCGCTGAGCCGGTTCACCTCGGTCGAAATATATCCCGCCAGTTCGCGAGCGAGTTCGTCAGAGGCCTGCAGTTTCTGAGTCAACATCTCCGCCGACCCCTTGATCACCCCGAGCGGATTGCGAATCTCATGCGCCAGCCCCGCCGACAACTGCCCGAGCGCTGCCAGCCGTTCCGACCGCCGCGCTTCCGCTTGCGCCTGTTCCAGCCGCCGGTTGGTCTCGGCGAGACGTTCCGCTAGATCGCGATACAGATGAGTCTGATGCTGGCTCTGTTGCGAGAAGCGATTCACCACCATGGCGGCGAGAAAGAAGAACAAGATGCGCAGGGCGAGGTAGCCGAATGCCTCCGGCGTCAACTCATATTCCTGCATCGCGGGGTAGAGATAGGCGCAGTACGCCGCAGACGCTACGAACGTCCACAGCAACGTAAGCCACGGTCCGCAATAGAGCGCGGCAGTGACGACCGGCAAATAATAAATTGGATAGTAGCTGCTGTTGATGCCAATCTCGCCCGTGTGATCGATCAGCAGGGTGGCCAGCAGGATTTTGAGCAGAACGACGTAAAAGACGCCGCGTTTTGCAGAATAGGCAACGATCCGGCTCTCCAGCAACTGCACAATTCCAATGGCAAGAAGAATGAGTTGCTTGTGCCACTCGAACTGAGGAGGAAGCACCGCCAAGCCGGCAAGAAAGATGAGCCAGATCGCAAGCCAGACCGCATCCAGCCGGTTCAGCCGCCGGGAATCGGGATCGACAATAGTCGGCACAGGGCTCATGCAGCTTCCATCCAACCGCACAAAGCCCTCCTCCGTCAATCGGACATAAAGCTTTCTGGCCGCTTACGCACTCGCTGGGACGGGCAGCCGTCGCCCGCCCCGCAGGCACCATCACCTCGGAAATACAGCCTGACATAAGGATTTCCAATCAAGAACATAAATAGTTTCGATTTCCGCAAACCGCCGCGCAGCGACTATTGTTATGATGCGATTGTCGAATCACGCTACAAGATCACGCTAGGAGTTGAGGCAGTTCAGGATCATCAGTTCGGACAATACTGTCTGGGAACGGACGACAATGACGAAAGTCGAAGCGATTATCCAAGTCTCCAAGCTCGAAACCGTGAAAGACGCATTGCACGAGGTCGGCGTCGAAGGCATGACCGTTTTTGAGGCCAGAGGCCATGGACGCCAAAAGGGCCACACCGAATTTTATCGGGGACGTGAGTACACGGTTGACTTGATTCCGAAGGTGAAACTTGAAATTGTGCTGGCCGACGAAATGGTTGAGAAAGTGGTGCAGGCGATTATCACCGCGGCACGTAGCGGCAAGATCGGTGACGGAAAGATTTTTCTCTCCCGCATCGACGAAGCAATCCGCATTCGCAACGATGAACGGGGCGACAGCGTTCTGTAAGCTTCGAGCAAGGCGGAATTTCTCTCCGTGTTTCGATTGACCCGTGCGCTGAACGGAACGCTTTGCATCGGTCACAAGGGGCTTCGGGGGAAATCGTCGCCGCGGAGATTGATCCTGGGGGGATTGTCATCGGGGGTGGAGTCGAATGACTACCGGGGCCGCGATTCGCAACGAATTGTGGGACTTGTACGTCAAAGAATCGGCCGCCATCGAGCAGGATTTTTCTGCAAACGGAGATGGGCGCGCGGCTCTCTCTCGTCGAACCGCTCTGGTCGACTCGATTGTCCAGCGACTTTGGAACGAAATCATTCTCGGCGCAGTGCGTGATGCCCACGCGACGGCAGACGCTCCCGCCAAGTCTGCTTCAACCTCAGCAGGCCTCGACGGCCCGAAAAACTTCACTCTAGTCGCAACTGGCGGATTCGGCCGCGGATGGCTTTTTCCCCATTCCGACATCGACCTTCTTTTTCTGCACACTGGCAGCGGCACAGAAAATGAATTTAAGGATCCGATTCGCCGGTTCTCGCAGGAGTTGTGGGATCTCCGATTGAAACTCAGTCCGATGACGCGCAACTTGTCGGAGTGCGAGCGGCTCGATCCAAACAACGTTGAGTTCGCCATCTCGCTGCTCGACAGCCGGTACCTGGCCGGCGATCGCGACCTCTTTGCAAAACTCCACGAAAAAGCCATTCCGCGACTCATCGCGCGCGATTATCAAAGCCTGATTCAGAACCTGGGCGAGATTACGCGGGCTCGTCATCATAAGTTCGGCAATACAGTTTTCCATCTCGAACCCAACGTGAAAGATGGCCCCGGCGGTCTGCGGGATTACAGCGTTGCCAACTGGCTGGCGTTGATCTCCGCGATGGAAAAGCTGAAAGTCTGGCCCGATGCGAGCACGCTGCTGCCAGTTTCTTCGCGTAGAGCGCTCGAAGACGCGCTCGACTTCCAGATGTCGGTACGTTGTTTCCTACACTTCCGGCATGGCCGACACGACAACACACTCACGTGGAGCATGCAGGATGAAGCGGCGGCCAGAAAGATCGGAACGAGCGATACCGAAATCACGAGCGCCGCTGACTGGATGCGTATCTACTTCGGCCACGTGCGCGCCGTTCATCGAGTGTGCAATCAGTTGCTCGAGGAAATTCCGGCGGCGTGGTCGTCGCTGTATAGGCAATTCCAGGGATGGCGCTCGAAAGTTTCAAGCGACGATTTCTCCGTGGTCGACGGGCTCATTTTTTTGCAGCAGCCCGGCGGATTGCGCGATCCCGAGATGCTGTTGCGGCTCTTTCATTTCATGGCCGAGCACGGCCTGAAGCTCAGCACGACAACAGAATATAAGGTAGAGCAGGCTCTGCCGGCGCTCGCGGCGACTCCTCCGCGCGGAGCGGAATTGTGGCTTTATCTGCAAGAAACGCTCGTACAACCACATGCCGCCGATGCGCTGCGGGCGATGAATGCGCTACGCCTTCTGGCGCTTCTGTTGCCTGAACTCAAGGGCATCGAGGCGCTCGTTGTCCGCGACTTCTACCATCGCTACACGGTCGATGAGCATTCTTTCCTGGCCATCGAGAGTCTACATCGCTTGAAAGAATCGAAATCGGAGTGGGATCAACGCTTCGCGGGGCTACTCGGCGAAGTCGAACAGCCGGAACTGCTCTACCTGGCCCTGTTGCTGCACGATTCAGGCAAGGCCGTACCCAGCGACAACCATGTTGAGCTCAGCCTGCAACTCACGGACAGTTGCGCCGAGCGCTTGGATCTTGATCCGTTGGATCGCGAGACCGTGCGCTACCTGGTAGCGAGCCACCTGGAAATGTCGGCGGCCATGCGGCGCGACATCTTCGATCCCGCGAACGTCAGGTCGTTTGCCGAACGCGTTGGGGTACCCGAGCGTTTGAAGATGCTGTGCTTGCTGACCTACGCCGACATCAAGGCCGTGAATCCGGAAGCCATGACGCCGTGGAAGGCGGACAACTTGTGGCAACTTTACATCGCGTGCGCGAATTATCTCAGCCGCAGCGCCGATGAGCGCGTCCACACCGGCGGAGAAAAAGACAGCGCAAGTGTGGGAGTCGCAAACCTGGCGCATCTGCGCTCCCTGGCTCGGGTCGCGGGCAAGAAGTTCAACCTCTTTCTAGAAGGTCTGCCGCAACGCTACCTGCGCATCCACGGAGCCACCGACGTTCTGGCGCATGCAGAAATGGCCGCACGCGTCGGAGAAGACGGCGTCCAACTCAATTTGAAACAGATTCGCCATTGGTATGAGTTGACTCTGGTAACGACAGATCGGCCCGCCTTGTTTGCGTCCGTCTCAGGAGCGCTCGCCGCCTGGGGGATGAACATTGTGAAGGCAAACGCGTTCTCGAATGCCGCTGGAACCGTCGTTGACACGTTTTATTTCACCGACCGCTTTCGCACTCTGGAGATGAACCTGCAAGAGTGGGAGCGTCTGAAAAAGAGCATTGCGGCGGTGGTGAAAGGCGAAACCGACGTGGCGCGAATGTTGCGCGACCGTTTGAAGTCCGAGAAAACTGACAGCACCAAAGTAAAAATAGAAACGCAAATTGAATTCGACGACAACAGTTCAGCCCAGAGCACGCTCGTGCAAGTTTTGACCCAGGATCGTCCGGGACTGCTCTATCGCATGTGCTCGCTCATCTCAAAACTCGATTGCAATATCGAGATTGCCCTGATTGAGACCGAAGGGCAGATGGCGATCGACGTTCTCTATCTGACATCTGGTGCAGCGAAGTTAAGCGTGGAAAAACAGGCGGCGCTGGGAAAAGCTCTCCAGGAAGAACTCGCAGCTAAGTAACGCGCTAATACTTCGAAGATCCAAGGCTAGCGATCGGCGTAGTATCCCTCTCGCGTTTGAACGGTCAAATCTTTTTTCTTCACCGTCAACTGAACGTGGTGATATCCGGAAGCCGCGCTATCTTTGTCGGGCGTATATCCCATGCTGTATTGGGTGCGAAGCTCCTCGACGATACTGTCGTAGATCTGGCCGACAGTCTGTTTCTTTGTCACTTCAAAGAAGCGGCCACCAGTCTCTTTGGAAACCCGTTCCAGAATTTTCTTCCCGTCAGCGTGCTGCTCTTCGGACCGACGTTGCCCGCCGCCGGGCCCGCCACGGCCTCCGCCCCCAGGATATCCTCCGCCTCCAGGCCAACCACCACCTCCACCGCCCGGCCAACCGCCGCCGCCCCGGCCCATGCCATTGCCGCGACGGTCACCTTCTTCGCGGCGGGGCTCCGCAAAATAAATGGAGTAGACGACGGTGTCCGCTCGTTGCGCCGATTCGATTGCGCTATCGAGGTAGGTCTTGCTCCCGCGGTCGACGCCATCCGAAAGAATGATGATTGCCTTGCGCCCTTGCTGCTTCTTCATCAGCTCGTTCGACGCCAGATAGACGGCGTCGTAGAGTTGCGTGCCGCTATGACGCGAATCTGATCCGGAGTTAGTTGGCTGGTTCGATGGGTCATTGGGATCGTTGGAACGATCGCGGTCGGAAGGCGTTTTGAGCAGATCGAGAGCTGCTTCCAATTTGTCGTGCGAATGGGTCAGATCTTGCAGTAGTTCTACTTCATGATCAAAGTGAATGATGAAAGCCTTGTCCTTTTCCTGCGCCATCATTTGCTCTAGAAAGCTACGGCTGGCATTGCGCTCGGCTTCGAGGACGTTGGTCTGGCTGCGGCTCGTGTCGACGAGCAATCCGAGGGTGAGCGGCAAATTCGATTCCTGAGAAAAGTACTTAATGATCTGAGGACGCCCGTCCTCCTGCAGGGTGAAATCGTCTTTCGTGAGATCTTTCACAATTGCGCCATGCTTGTCGCGAACGGTCACCGGCAGGGTGACAACTTTAACGTCAACCGCAATTGTCGAAACGCTATCTTGCGCGAACGCAGGGGAAGCGGCCAGAAGGGCGAGAAGCGACACCGTCAGTAAACAGATGCATGCTCGCGTGGCGGTCACCGCTATAGTTCTTTGATTTAGCCGATTCTTCAGCAGACCAAACTTGTTCAAACCAGATCCTCCGGTCGCATAGCTTCCTCAAAAATGTCTTCTTCTCTGTGAAGTCGCATCTTAAGAGTGTTCGATCGGCAAACAGAGATGGAGTACAGAGCCAAAAGCGCCCCCGCCCAACTCGGAAAAGCCATCGTCAGATAATACAGAAGAGCCGCCGCGAAAGACTCCGAAAGCTTTCGCGGACTCGATTTGTCGACAGAAACGCGAATCCAGGAGAGCATTCAGATCCTTACAACAACAGTTTTATGACTGGATGCGGTGCCAAGTTGGGTAGTTGCCAAAGGGCGCTAAAAGCTAAGTCAAAGTTAGGTAAAACTTCGTAAAGACGCAGAATGGCGGGTTTCGCAATGCTAGAGTTAGACATGCAAGGTTTGGTGCCTATGTCTGCGCGGACGTGCCTTTTGGCGGGTTTCCTGCTGGGGTTTCTCGCGACCGGCCGACCGGCCTCGGTGCTGGCGCAAGACAAACCTTCTGGCGCTGCCCAGGTGGCCAAAGCTGCCGGTGTGATTAAGACCGTTCAGGCCAGCTCCATCGTCGTGACGACCGAAACGGGCGGCGATGTTACTGGAACGCTGACTGCTTCCACGAAAATTTTGCGCGTTCCCCCCGGGGAAAAGGATTTGAAAAACGCCACCGCACTTCAGCCGCAGGATCTGCAACCGGGAGACCGCGTGCTCCTGCGTGGGCCCGCCTCCGGAGATGGCCACACGATTACCGCGCTGGCAGTTATCGTAATGAAGCAGGCCGACGTTTCTGCGATGCATCAGCACGACCTCGAAGACTGGCAGAAACGGGGAGTTGGCGGGATTGTCACCAAGGTGGACGCGAATGCGGGCGTGGTTACCATCTCATCTTCGTCTGGCGGGACCGGGTCAGGCGGGCTGGATGCCAGCCACACAACAGAGGTCCATATCGGAAAAGATACGATTCTGCGCCGCTATGCTCCAGACTCGGTGAAGTTCGACGACGCTAAACCCGCGCCCCTCGACCAAATCAAGACTGGCGATCAACTGCGGGCCCGCGGCGCGCGCACATCGGATGGCGAAGTGAACGCCGACGAGGTCGTTACCGGTTCTTTCCGTAGCGTTGCAGGACCGATCAAGGCGATTGATGCGGCGAACAATACCATCACCGTGCAGGACGTCATCAGCAAGAGCCCGCTGACCGTAAAGATCTCTCCCGACTCGCAAATGTGGAAGCTTCCGGCCGAGATGGCGCAGCGCTTCGCGGCGCGATTGAAAGGCCCGGCGGCGGGAGGACACGGAGATCGCGCAGCCGCGCTGGGGCAAGGCACAGGCGGAGCGCACGCTCCTCAAGAGGCAAAACACGCAGGGCAAACTGGCACCGATTCGTCCGGCGCGCCAGCAGGACGAGGCCCGGCAGGCAATGGACCTCCCGACCTGCAGCGCATGCTCAGCCGTTTGCCCAACATTAAACTCTCTGATCTACAGAAGGACGACACCGTGTACATCCTCACTACGACAAGCAGCAGCTCTGGTGCGGTCACGGCCAGCAAACTTGTGGCTGGAGTCGAGGCCATTTTGACGGCCGCACCCAATCGAAGCGCATCTTCGCTGCTTTCACCCTGGACGCTGAATACGGCTGGCGGAGAAGGAGAAGGTTCGCAATAACGCTGCATTCCATCGTTCTAAAAACATTAGAAAAGAAAAGGTAAGCATTTTGAAGGATCGATTCCTCATCATCTTTGCTTCGGCAGTTCTGTTTTCGGCGATCGGCTTCGCGCCCGGATTTCCCGCGTTGGCCCGCGCGCAGACGGGCGCACCCGTGACACCGGCCGGAACATTACATGGTCAAGTAACAGACCCTTCGGGCGCCGTGGTTCCAAACGCCACCGTCGCCGTCATCGTCTCCGGAGGCACAGGCCAGGCGCATTCGGCGACCACCAGCAAGACGGGCGCCTATGAAATTGGAAATCTCACGCCCGGAAAGTACACCGTAACCGCCAGCGCGCAGGGCTTCGCTGTGTTTGTGCAAAGTGACGTCGATGTGGCGGCCGGCCAGAATTCGCAATTCAACATTGCGCTCGACATCAACGTCAAGCAGGAAAAAGTGAATGTCGAATCCGAAGGTCCTACTCTCGACACGAATCCCGCGAACAATGCCAGCGCAATCGTGCTCAGCGGTAAAGATCTGGAAGCCCTCCCCGACGATCCCGACGAGTTGCTGTCGGACCTGCAGGCGCTGGCCGGTCCCTCGGCCGGACCCGATGGCGGGCAGCTTTACATCGATGGATTCACCGCCGGGCAGCTTCCGCCCAAGTCATCCATCCGCGAAATTCGCATCAATCAAAATCCCTTCTCGGCGGAGTTCGACAAGCTTGGCTACGGACGAATCGAAGTCTTCACCAAACCCGGCACCGACAAGTATCACGGACAGTTTCAAATCGTAGGAAACGACTCTTCCTTTAATACACGGAACCCTTTTCTGGGAGACGCCTCCCAGGAACCCTACGATTCCGTGATCTACAACGGAAGTGTGGGTGGGCCGATCAACAAGAAGGCGTCCTTCTTCTTCGACTTCCAGCGCCGCAATATCGACGAGATCGCAGTAGTCAACGCGCCGGCAATCGACTTGACGGAAAGTGTCCCCAACCCGCGCACGCGAACGAATCTAAGCCCGCGGATTGATTACCAGGTCAGCAAGAACAACACGCTCACCGCGCGCTACCAGTATTATCGCGACACCTGGCAGAACGACGGCGTGGGTGGATTTACATTGCCGGAAGCAGGCTACGACTCCACCGAGACCGAGCACACGGTGCAGGTTACAGATTCGCAAGTCTTTGGCGCGAAAATCATCAACGAAACGCGCTTTCAATATTTGCGCGACAACAGCGGCCAGACTCCAAATAGCACCGCGGTGGGCATCGATGTACTCGGAGCCTTCACCGGCGGAGGCAGTTCGGAGGGAACGCAGGTCGATCATCAAGATCACTACGAGTTGCAGAACTACACGTCGATCGCGCAAGGCAAGCATTTCATAAAATTCGGCGGGCGGTTGCGCGCAACTCACGAAGTCAATACTTCGAGCGCGGGTTTCAACGGCACCTATACGTTTTCAACACTGGCGGAATACAACGCGCTCATGCCGACGCAGCTTTCCATCAATGCCAGTCCCACGGGGACCATACCGACCGTCCCCGTCACGGTTGTGGACGCGGGCTTGTATATCCAAGATGATTGGAAGGTGCGAAGCAACCTCACACTCAGCAGTGGTTTGCGCTTCGAGACTCAGAACGCCATTCACGATCACAGCGATTGGGCGCCCCGACTCGGTTTTGCCTGGGGAGTGGGTGGTGGCGGAAAGAGCGCACCGAAAGCGGTGCTGCGCGGCGGTTTCGGAATATTTTATGACCGCTTCACCGACACCTTATTGCTGAATGCCGATCGCCAGAACGGCATTACGCAACAACAATATGTCGAGGACGAACCTGTTTACCAGCCGATTCCGCCAATCCCGACGGGTTCTTCGGCAAAGCAAGCAATTTATCAGATCAGCCCTTCTCTGCATGCTCCGTACATCATGCAGAGCGCCTTCAGCTTTGAGAAGCAAGTGACCAAGATCGCGAACGTTACGCTCACGTACCTGAATTCCCGCGGCGTGCACCAATTTTTATCACTGGTGGCGAACGCCCCGCTTCCAGGCACTCCCGGCTTCCCTTACACCGAGACTCCAAATCCGTATATCTATCAATACGCTTCGGCCGGAGTTTTTCGCCAAAATCAACTGATCGCAAACTTTAACGTTCGCGCGGGCTCGAAGCTATCGCTATTTGGTTATTACTCGTTGAATTATGCGAACAGCGACGCTTCGTCCGCGGGAAATTTCCCTTCTAATTCTCACGATCTGGCAGCGGATTACGGCCGAGCCTCGTTCGATATCAAAGACCGCGTATTTTTTGGGGGCACGGTAGGTCTTCCACGGGGATTCCGCTTGAGTCCATTTATGATTTTCAACTCGGGCTCGCCCTACAACGTCACGGTCGGTAAGGATTTGAGCGACGACTTGCAATTTAACGATCGTCCCGCGTTTGGCACCTTTCCGCCCGGAACCTGTCCGTTTCCTACAGCGGCGGCCTGCCAAAATTACACCTATTCCACAACGCAGCCCTACACCCAGATCCCAATCAACTACCTGACTGGCCCGTCGCAATTCACGCTGAATCTTCGTCTCGCGAAAAGTTTCGGCTTCGGCGCCGACACCGGAGCGAAGAACGCGCAGGCTGGTGGCGGTCCAGGCGGCGGTGGTCCACCACTCGGTGGCGGACCGCGCGGTGGAGGAGGTTTCGGCCGCGGCGGCGGTTTCGGAGGAGGGCCCCCAACCACGCGCCGCTACAATCTAACCTTCAGCGTGAACGCGCGGAACATCTTGAACAAAGTAAATGCAGCAACGCCGGTCGGCGTCTTGAGTTCGCCGAATTTCGGACAGTCCATTGCGCTGGCCGGTGGGGCGTTCTCGAGCGCAGCTGCAAATCGAAAGATTGAGTTGCAGGCGCAGTTCAGTTTCTAGCGTCGCCTACGTCGAATAGTCAGCATTGATCCGCACGTACTCAGCAGTAAGGTCGGTAGTAAGAAATCGCACCGAGTTCCGTCCGCGCCCCAACTGCACGCGAACATCGCACTCCGGCTGCGCAAGCTCATGATGCGCCTGCTCCTCGTCGAATGCATTGGCGACTCCGTTACGGCACACCTTCTGTCTTCCAATAAAAATCTGAACGTGGGCTGGATCGATAGGAGCGCCGCACCGGCCGACCGCTGCCAGAATGCGTCCCCAGTTGGGATCGGCCCCGGCCCACGCGGTTTTCACCAGCATCGAGTGAGCGATCGTACGCGCCACCAACAACGCCTCTTCCCGGCTCTTCGCCTGTTCTACAAAAAGGCGGATCACATGCTGCACGCCTTCCCCATCACTGACGATCTGTTCGGCGATTGATTGGCATACGGTAGTCAGAGCCGCCGAAAATTTCTTTCCTGTTCCCGCGTCTTTTATCTGGGCGCCGCTGGCGCCACTCGCCAGAAGCAGCACAGTGTCGTTGGTAGAAGTATCGCCATCGATCGACATGCAATTGAGCGACTCATCCACCGCCTCGCGCAGAAGCGGCTGCAACTCGCGCGGCGTCGCCCCGACATCCGTAAACAGGTAGACCAGCATGGTCGCAAGCTGGGGATGAATCATGCCCGCGCCTTTCGCGATGCCTAACACTGTAACTTCTTTCGAGAATGCCCGAAAACGAGCGGACGCAATCTTCGCGCGCGTGTCCGTGGTCATGATGGCATTGGCGAATGCTTGAACGCCGCTCTCACTAGCAACTCGCGCTCCCGCCAACTCCTCCAACTTAGCGTGGATCCTCTCCGCCGGCAGCGGAACACCAATGATGCCGGTGGAAGATGGGAAAATTTCGTCAGGGCGCGCGCCAAGCAATTTCGCCGCCTCCGAGCAAACTCCCTCGCATGCCCGGATGCCAGCTCGCCCGGTAGCGCAGTTCGCGTTTCCGGAATTCACCAGGATCGCCCGGACCCGGCCTCCGCTCGCCAGCAATCCGGCGCGTCCCACTTCAACGGGCGCGGCCACGACCCGGTTGGTCGTGAACAAGGCGGCAGCGGATGCGCCACGCACAACGGCCGAAGTGCGCTTGGATGAAACCGTCGAGAACGCCTCCGACACTTCGGCCAAAGCAAGATCGGGGCGGCCACTGGCTTTGATTCCCGCGGCAACCGCCCCAAACGAAAACCCTTTCGGCAGACGAATTTCTTCCGGAGAACGCCGCAGCGACCTCATGCCTGAATCTTCAACCAGTGATTCGGGGCCGGCAAGATGGCAAAGCTCGGCAACTCTCCTCGAATCATTGGCACCTCGTCACAGCGGTACAGTCGCGGGCATTTGTAGCAGTCTTTGTGGATCTTGTCGGGCAGATCCTGATGATTCGCGACAGTGAATCCCAGGCGCGAGAAAAATTCCGGGATGCGCGTAAACAGGCACACGCAATTGACTTTGTGCTTCTCCGCTTGCGCTAGCAGCGCTTTGATCAGCCGCCCTCCGCCGCCATTGCTCTGATTCGCGGGGTGGACCGTGATCGAACGGATTTCAGCTAGGTGCACGCCGTATAAGTGGAGAGCGCCGCACCCGACGATGCGTCCGTGTTCTTCAAGCACGATAAAGTCACGCACGTTCTCGCAGATCTCCGCCAGCGAGCGCGGCAGAAGTGTGCCGTCGCCGGAATAGGCGGCGATGAGATCGTGTATCTGTTCAGCGTCGGGAAGAACTGCCTCACGCGTGCGCATAGACCTCCCTGCGGCGCGCCGCGCCGGCGTTCTTCTCTTCGCTGCTTTCTTTTCTATCTTTGTCACTGTTACTTCCGCTTCCGTATTGCAGAGTCTCTGCACTCGCCTGCAGTGCCACATCCAGAGCTTTCACTACTTGATCGACGTGCTTCTTCTGGATCACATAAGGCGGCAAAAAGCGCAGCACCGTTTCGTGTGTGCGATTGATGATGATCCCTTGCTGCAGCATCGCCTTGGCGACCGCCTTCGCCAATTCCGGAGAATCCAATTCCACGGCTTGCATCAAGCCCGCACCGCGGACGTCCAAAATCGACTTGTACCTTTTGTCTAACGTTTCAAGCGCGGCGTGAAAATATTCGCCGACTTCGCGAACATGCTTCAGCAGTTTCTTCTCTTCTCGCAAGAACGCGATCGCGACCGCACACGCCAGTGGCCCTCCACCGAAAGTGGTGCCGTGCATGCCTGGATGCATGCAACTCGCGACTCGCTCGGTGGTGAGGACGGCGCCCAGCGGCAACCCAGCGGCCAGCGGCTTGGCGACGGTGACGATATCAGGAAGAACACCGTAATGCTGGTACGCGAAGTGACGTCCCGTGCGGCCGAGACCGCATTGAATTTCATCGAGAATCAGCAGAGCTCCCGTCTGTTTCGTTAGGCGCGAGGCAAGTTCGAGAAATTCGGGACTCACCGGGCTCACGCCACCCTCGCCTTGAATTGTCTCGATGCAGACGGCGCAGACATCGCCATCGAATTTCTGCCGTAGATCGTCGAGGTCGTTGAAGTTGACAAAAGTCACGCCCGGCACAAGCGGCTCAAACGGAGCGCGATATTTCGGCTGACCTGTGGTAGCCAGCGAGCCGAAGGTGCGTCCATGGAAGGAGTTGTCCATGGCGAGAATTCGCGTTCTGGCATGCCCGCCGCCGCCATCCTTCGAGCCATTCTTTACTCCGCTCGCTGCCGGAGCCGGGTTTGGCTGGGCAAACGCACGAGCAATTTTAAGCGCTCCTTCCCATGCTTCGGTCCCGCTGTTGCAGAAGAAAGCGCGGTCGAGTCCGGAGATTTGCGTTAGAAGTTGCGCTAGCTCCGCCTGAAACTCGTGGAAGAAGAGATTCGAGATATGAATCAACCTTCTCGCTTGGCGCTTGATCACCGATTGGATCGCCGGATGATCGTGGCCGAGCGCATTCACGCCGATTCCGCTGAGGAAATCGAGATAGCGCTTGTCTTCGGAATCCCAAAGGTAGACGCCGCGCCCGCGAACAAACAGAATCGGCTGGCGCTCATACGTGGAAAGCAGCAGCTTTCCTTCCATGCGCGAAACTGAAGCCAGGCTCATGCCCGCAAGACCTCCGTGCCACATTCGATTTTGGTGAAATAGAAGAGCGGCAGCACTTCGACCTGCGATGCAGGCAGTATGCGCACGCGCCCCACTCCCGATTTCAGGGCCTGTGCGCAGGCTTCCAGTTTCGGCATCATGCCTCCGCTGATCACCGACTCTTCAATCAGTCCCGCGACCTGCTTGGTGTTCAGACGGGGCATCACCTCGCCGTCGGCTTGTTTCACACCGGCGACGTTGGTCAAGAAAATCAGAGCGTCAGCTTCGCACGCAATGGCGCAAGCGGCGGCCATCTGATCGGCATTCACGTTGTAATACTGCCCGTCGCCTCCCAACGCCACTGACGAGAGCACCGGAATTCCGTGTTCTGCCCAGATGGCGCGCAACCAACGCGGCTCCGAGAAGCAAATTTCGCCGACAAATCCCAAGTCGAATTCCGCGTCCTGCTTCTTGCGGGCGCGAAAGACGCCGCCATCTCCACCACAAAGTCCGATTGCCGGATATCCCGCGGCGGCTATTGCCGCGACCAGATTCTTATTCACGATGCCGGCCAGTACCATAAGCGCCACATCGCGCGTCTCGGCGTCCGTCACTCGCAAGCCATGGACGAAATCGCTCTCTTTGCCAAGGAGTTTCAGAGTCCGCGTCAATGCGCCGCCGCCGCCGTGCACCACGGCGACATGGTGGCCGTCCTGAGCCAATTGCACAACGGCCTGCGCACATTTCTTGAGCGCATCTTTGTCCTCTAAGGCAGCGCCGCCGATCTTGATGACAACCTTCATTGCAAGCCCTCCGCTTCGTGCCAGCCGTACATGAGGTTCATATTCTGCACAGCTTGTCCCGCCGCGCCCTTGAGTAAGTTGTCGAGACACGAGACCAGTACGAGCCGGCGGCCATCTTTCGCAAGGCAGAAACCGAGATCACAGTAGTTGGTGTGCACCGAAAATTGAATCTCCGGCAAGGTTGCCGCCGGAAAAATCCGTACAAACTGCTTATCTTTATAAAAATCCGCGAAGCAGCTTTGAATTTCGCTGGCTGTCATTTCGCGTTTCAAATGCACATAAATCGTAGACAGAATCCCGCGAGGAATGGGCAGCAGATGCGGCGTGAAAATCAGTTCGCAGGAATGAAGCTCTAGTTGCTCCAGGATCTCCCCGGTATGCCGGTGCCCAAAAACCGAGTAGGCGGAGAAATTATCGGCCACCGAGATGAAGTGCGTACGGGCCGTAGGCTCCTTGCCCGCGCCCGATACGCCCGACTTCGAATCGGAGACGATGCCCCGATGGCGGTCCGCCAGATCAGCCGCCAACACCGGAGCCAACGCCAGAATCACAGACGTGGCATAGCATCCGGGATTCGCCACTAGCGCGGCGGAAGCGATGCGGTCCGCATTCAACTCGGGCAGACCGTAAACCGCACTCTCCGTTAACTCAGCAGCCGCCTGGGGGTCGGCATCTTTGAATCCGTAGACAGCGCGATGTTGCTCCTGTTTCAGCCGCCATGCTCCGCTCAAGTCGATGATCCGCAGGTTGCGGACAATGGCTTCAGGAACAAGCTCGCGGGAGACCGAATGTGGTGTCGCGAGGAACAGCAACTGAACCCCGTGCCTCTCCAACGCCTCCCAGGAAAACGCTTCTACCCTGGACTGCCCCTTGCCGGAAGCCCCGTTACCTGAAACCACGTTGCCCGAAACAAAGTGAAGCGCTTCGGGACCGCTATTCCGCTCCTGAGATTCGGCGCTCCGCCGCATGAGAAGCGGCGCATCCGTGTTGGGATGGCGACCCAGCAAGCGAGTCAGTTCGAGGCCGGAGTATCCGGTTGCTCCGAGAATCGCGGTCTTAAGTTTGGACGTCATTCGATCTTGCAGTCGCGCCTAGGCGATTCCCGCCCATTCTTTGTTGTTTCTCCGTTTAGGCATATTTATCCATCATTATGCATAAATATTCATCTATCTTAAATGGTCTGCCCGAACTGTCAAGTCGAAATCATGACCATCGGGGCCCGAAAGATTGGCCCACAGATATTGAAAGGCTAGTGACTCTCGCGCGCCGTGCCGTAATTTGAAGGATTCCAATGATTGCGCGGGAGCCGCGCTTCCCCGGGGCGGGTGACCGATCGTTCGTGAGGAAATCCGATCACCATCCGTGATGTAATCTTTTGCCAAGCTTTTCTGATGCCTGCAAGAAGAAATTTCTATTGGACCCGCAGCATCGGTGGCATTTAGTGTGGGGGCGATTGTGAATGCGCGAACCGGAGACTGGCCAAGGCATCCCATACCGTTCCACCGCCCTTCCCCGCGCCACATTTTTTCCGTAAAAATGATTCACCGCAGACCGACAGGAGCGATCGCATGACGAAGCAACCTGAGTGGCGCCTTTCGCGCCGGAAATCATCGAGATCTTTGCTCGTCCGGAAGAGCTTTTTCGCCGCCATGATGCTGCTCGGAATATTGGGTATGCTCGCAGCTCTGGGCGCGACTTGCCTGGCCGATGACGCTCCGAAACCGGATCCTTCCGGCACGGCCACGGGCGACCGGACGGCCGTGCTCGATGCCGCAGGCAATCCCTACACGCCCGTCGAACCGACCGACAAAACTGCTCCCGACTACGCTGCGAACAAGAAAGCATTCGACGATTATCAGGCGCAGTCAGCAAAAGAGCCCCTCGCCGGTAAACTCGCCGACAGCGTCGGTCACCTGCGCGTCGCGACCAACTTTGCCTGGACTTTGAATACGGGATATCTCGTTCTATTTATGCAGGCCGGTTTTGCTCTCCTCACCTGCGGCCTGGTGCGAAAGAAGAATGTCGCGCACCTCATGATGCTGAATTTCGCGGCTTACGTCTTCGCCTTCCTGGCCTATTACGCGGTCGGATACGCCTTCCAGTTTGGCGCGGTCGCCATCAACGCCGCACCCGTCAATCTCGGCGGAACTCCCATGCTCAACCACTTTCTCATTGGGCACGGGCAGTGGGGCTTCGTCGGAGGCAAGGGTTTCTTTCTGGTCGGTCCCGCATACGACAGCGCCAGCAACTGTCTCACCCTGTTCGAAGTCGTCTTCATGGAGACCGCCGGCTACATTATCGTAGGAGCAATTTGCGAACGGATCACCTTCTGGGCCTTCTTGCTCTGTGAACTCTTCATCGGCGCAATTCTTTATCCGATTTCCGGTTGCTGGACGTGGGGCGGCGGTTGGCTCTCCCAAGTCGGATCGACGTTGAACCTCGGCCACGGTTACGTTGACTTCGCCGGGTCCACGGTGGTCCACGCTGTCGGCGGGTTCGCAGCCATGGCTCTCGCGATCATTCTGGGTCCGCGGCTCGGCAAATATGGGCCTGGCGGACGAATTCGCGTCTTCCCCGCTCACAATATTGTCTACGTCGTGACCGGCACTTTTATTTTGCTCTTCGGCTGGATGGGCTTTAACCCCGGCTCGACGCTGGGAGCGACCGACCTCCGAATCTCCGTCGTTGCCGTAAATACCAATCTCGCCGCTGTCGCAGGCTCGGCCGTCGCCATGCTCGTCTGGTACTTCATGTTCGGCAAGCCCGACATCACGATGGCTTGCAACGGAATGTTGGCCGGTTTGGTCGCCATAACCGCGCCCTGCGCCTTCGTCTCACCAACATCGTCCGTCGTCATTGGATCTCTAGCCGGCTTGTTGGTCTGCGGCGGCGTACTCTTCAATGATCGCGTGCTGAAAGTTGACGATCCTTGCGGCGCGATCTCGGTGCACGGCTACTGCGGTTGGCTCGGTGCGGTAAGCGTCGGCATCTTTGCCGACGGCGCTTACGGAGCGGGCTGGAACGGCGTGGGCACAGCCTCCTACCTCGGTCACGTCGGACAGGGCGTGACTGGTTTACTCCACGGCGATACGCGGCAGTTTCTCTGTCAGCTCATGGGAGCCACGCTCTACGCCGCCTGGGCGTTTGGAGCGACCTACGGCGTTTTCTGGTCTGTGAATAAAGTGAAGCGCATGCGGGTCACGGCTGAGGCCGAAGAACAGGGGCTTGATGTTCCCGAGTTTGGCATGCCCGCTTATCCGGAAGATGCGACCGTGCCGGCGTCCTATTAGCTTTCAAGCCGTGGTTGAGGAACGCCTGGGCCTCCAACCGACCTTGGTTCTAGAGGCCTGATCGCATATCGCTGGATGTACCCCCAGCGGCGGGAACATAGCAGTTGTTGGTGTAATCCATCACCATCCGATCGGCGTTAAAGCGCCAGCCGAGAGTGCGAATCGTTCGCTTCATACGCTGGATCCATCCGCGCGGCAAGCCGTCGCGGTCGCGCTGGTAGTACAGAGGAATCACTTCATCGCCGAGCACGCGCATCAGGTCTTCTCCGTCGCGCAAGTCGTGAACATTCATATCCGAGTGCGTCCTGCCGTTCCCGATTGCGAAACCGTTTAGGCCGTCGTATGCTTCCGCCCACCATCCATCGAGCACCGATAGATTCAATCCGCCGTTCAAGACCACCTTCTGGCCGCTCGTGCCCGAGGCTTCCAACGGACGCCGCGGATTGTTCAGCCATACATCGACGCCCTGCGTCAAATGGCGGCCCACATTGATGTCATAGTCTTCGACGAAGACGAACTTATCGGAGAACTGCGGATCGCGCATCAGTTGCGCAATCTCCTGCAGAACGCGTTTGCCCGGTTCGTCCAGCGGATGAGCTTTCCCCGCAAATACGAACTGCACCGGACGCTTGGGGTCGTTTACCATACTGGCGATTCTCTCCAAGTCGGCCAGAATCAGATTCGCGCGCTTGTAGGTGGCAAAGCGTCGGGCAAAGCCAATCGTAAGCGCGTCGGGACTGAGCACCCGCTCCAGTTGTTGCAGCACCTGACGCGGTTCTTCGCGGCGCGCCGCCTGTTTCACCGCACGGCGGCGAATGAACTCGATCATCTGCGACTTCAGATTGAAGTGAGTCTCCCAAAGTTCGCCGTCATCGACATTTTCGATGCCTTCCCAGATTTTTGCAGAGCTGCTATGCAGGTTCCATCCGGTCCCGAGATGGCGATCGTAGAGACGGTACATCGACGGAGCGAGCCATGTGGGAACATGCACGCCGTTGGTGATGTGTCCGATGGGAATCGCTTCTTCGTGTTTGCCGGGAAACAGCCCGGTCCACATCGCGCGCGAAACTTCGCCATGCAGCGACGATACCGCATTGGCCCGCCGCGACAGCTTCAGCCCAAGCACGGTCATGCAGAAGCGCTCGTCGCTTTCCGGATGCTCACGTCCGAGCGCCATAAAACCTTCCTTCGAAAGGCCCAGCGCCTCCCGCAGCGGTCCCAGATGCTCTTCGACCAGATCGGCGTCGAAGCGGTCGTGGCCAGCCGGCACGGGAGTATGCGTCGTAAAAACAACCTCCCGGGCAACGCGCGGCGCAGCTTTGTCGAAGCCGATCCCTTCATCTTCCATTCTTTGCCGGATCGCTTCCAGCACCGCGAAACCGCTGTGCCCCTCGTTCAAGTGCAGCACCCCGGGCGTGATCCCGAGAGCTTTCAGCGCCCGCAATCCGCCCACGCCAAGCAGCAGTTCCTGATGGACCCGAACCCGGCCATCGCCGCCGTAAAGGCGCGAAGTCATCTCCCGGTCCTCAGGCGTGTTGCCATCCACATCCGAGTCCAGCAGAAACAATTCGCAACGCCCAACTTTCACGCGCCACACTTTCGCGTAAATCGGACCATGCCGCGTGTCGACCTGAATCTCAACCGGACGCCCGTTCTTACCGATCGCCGTCTCCATGGGTAGTTGGTTGACGTCGGTCTCCAGGTATTCTTCATGCTGCCAGCCATCGCGATCCAGGCGCTGCCGGAAATATCCCTGTCCGTAAAACAGCCCGACGCCAACCAGAGGAATCCCGAGATCCGAAGCGCTCTTGATGTGATCCCCCGCCAGAACTCCTAGGCCTCCCGAGTAGATCGGTAGCGACTCGTGCACGCCAAATTCTGCCGAAAAATAAGCCACGGGACGAGGACGCAAAATACCGGCGTGCAGCGCGCCCCACGTCCTCTCCGTATCCTGATACTCCCGCAGCCGGCGGTAGGCATAGTTGATCCGCCCATGCAAGTTCAGCTCGGTAGCCCGGCTTTGCAATTTTTCCAGAGGATACTCGTTGAGCAGCGATACCGGGCTGTGATTCAACTGGCTCCAGCGTAGAGGATCGAGGTCGCGAAAGATTCCCGCGGAATTGTGATCCCAACTCCACCACAGATTCCGGGCCAGCGCCCAGAGCCGTTCCTGTACCGGCGCGATGAAACGATCGAGCGTGCGAGCTTCACTGACCACCGGAGCGACGCGATTCGCGGCCTCTGTTAGCTGACGAATCTCGTGTTCCGGGAAAACCCGCGGTTCCACCGTTTGAATCACGAGAACACCTTGCAGCACGCCGCGATCAATCAGCGGCACCCCCAGAAAAGATTGGTAGGGATCTTCACCTAGTTCGCTGAAATACTTGAAACGCGGATGATTTCTGGCATATTCGACCGCCACCGGGCGGACTTGTTCCGCGACCAATCCCGTCAGTCCTTCACTCACCGCCATGCGCAGTTTGCCGATGGAATCGCGGCGCAGCCCGAGAGTGGCCGCAAGCACGAGATTCGCGCGGTCGGGCTCCAGCAAATACGCGGAACACACATCCGTACCGAACCGCCTGGCGATCAGCGCCACTACGTTCATCAGGGTCTCGGCTGGTTTGCCAGACTCCGCTGCCAGATGCGCAATTTCCTCCCATGACAGCACATAACTGGCGGCCAGAGTAGAAACAGCGTGCTCTTGATCCTGAATGATCTCGTTGATTGGTTCCAAATCTTATCTCCAATTCGGCTAGATCCCACCGGTCTTGCGAAGCACCTAGTCTTCAAGCAGTCGCAAGAAAACACTAGAACCATTCTATCGGTTCTTGGACGAGCCGCTCCAATAATGCTCGTTTCTGCTGATTACCACAGTGTTAGACACGGGACGCCACCGTTCCACACTCATTTCAAACTCCCGACCGTAAAACTTTAATCTCAGGTTGAGGTGTAGTCCAATTGGAATTCTCGATCGGACGCATCAGCGATCGGACGCATCAGCGATCGAAAGCATCAGCGATCGAAAGATCAGTGTTGCCGCCGCCCTTCCTTAAACTGCCCCGGGGTGAGCCGTATACTGAAATACCCACGCTGTGCAACGCAAGCGTAGGAGTTTTGTTCTTATACCGAATTGCTAGCAAAGGAAGGTTTCAACAAATGCAATACCGGCAACTGGGACGCACTGGATGGAGGGTTTCGGACATCAGTTTTGGCGCATGGGCCATCGGCGGCGCCTGGGGAAGCGTTTCCGATAGCGACTCTCTTGCCGCGCTCCACAAAGCCATCGACTGCGGCGTGAATTTTATCGATACTGCCGACGTTTACGGCGACGGCCGCAGCGAGCGCTTAATCGCCCAACTCAAGAAAGACAGCAAGAGCGAAATCATCGTCGCTACAAAAGCTGGCCGCCGCCTGCCGCGCCAGACCGTGGAAGGCTACAGCCGCCAAAACCTGACCTCCTGGGTCGAAGACAGTTTGCGTAACCTATCGACAGACACACTCGATTTATTGCAACTGCATTGTCCGCCCTCCGCGCTTTACGACGCCCCAGAAGTTTTCGGGATTCTCGACGACCTGGTGCGCGCCGGTAAGCTTCGTTATTACGGCGTGAGCGTTGAGAAGGTCAGCGAGGCGCTGAAAGCGGTCGAGTATCCGAATGTTCAATCCGTGCAAATCATCTTTAACTGTTTCCGGCAGCGTCCTGCTGACGAGTTTTTCGCGCGTGCCCAACTAAAGCAAGTCGGCATCCTGGCAAGAGTGCCCCTTGCCAGCGGTTTACTGACCGGTAAATTCAAGGCCGATTCCGCCTTTGCTGCCGACGACCACCGCAACTTCAATCGCCACGGCGAAGCCTTCGATATGGGAGAAACATTTTCCGGCGTGGACTACGACATCGGCCTGGAAACCGTCGAAGAGATTCGGCCTTTGGTCCCCGCCGGAGTTTCCATGGCACAATTCGCTCTACGCTGGATCCTAATGTTCGATGCCGTGACCTGCGCCATCCCAGGAGGCAAGCGCCCCGGCCAGGTAGCGGACAACTGCGGCGCTTCCGATCTGCCACCCCTCAGCGACCATGCTATGAAAGCGGTTCGCGGGATTTACGACGCGAAGATTCGTTCACTGGTAGCTGGCCGCTGGTGATGGCACGCGGCTGTCTGTAAGCATGACAGGCGCCACTTGTTTGCTGCATTGCGAGAATGCTGCGTGCGCTCGTAGAGTGCGAAAAAGGGCCTGCCAAACCAGGCAGGCCCGAGTCAGATCGCCAGAACGTCATTTCTCTTCCAACGGGTCTACGGTGTGCAACCGCCCGAGTAAGCGCAATTCTCGTCCTCCATAAAGATGGAATACCGACCGGCATTTCCCGCTGTTCCGTAGAGGAACGGGAACGAGATGTCCGTCGCTCCATCATCCGCCAGCATCGTGATAATGGCCGTCGACGAGTTCGTGTTACCCGGATAGAACAACGTTCCGTTGCCATCGTACGCATAGTTATAGCCCAGGAACTCGAAAATGTAATTGCCCAACGGAAAGAGATTGCTGCCATTGCAGCACGGACGTTCAACAATGTACTCCGCGCTGCTTCCAACCACTCCCTGCCCCGTTATGTAGCCCAGCGAGAACGTTCCGTACCACTGTTGCGTGATGTCTTCGACGAATACATTCTGCGTGCTCGTTCCCGGCGCTCCAAAAGTGACCGCTTCGAAATCATCTCCTGGGTTTACAGGGCACAGACTCGATCCGCAATAGATCGCGAGAATCGAATAGCTGGGATACCACTCCACCCATCCATACGTCTGCACCGGTCCACCGCAACCACCGCCGTCCCAGTAGTCCGCAGTTCCCCCCTGCACTACGTCGCCGTTGTTAAAGCCGTCGATGCCGTTCCAGGTAACTTCAAACCACGGGCCTTCCGAGCACGGCAGGTTGCCAAACGGGTGGTTCGGAACCGGTACGTTCCAGAAAGAAACAACTTCGTCAAAAGACGTTCTTGTTACTCCAACTCTTGTTCTTGTTGAGATTCGCAATACCGCTCCAGTTTCCAGAAGTATATTGCACCGTGCCATCGACATCCGGTTTGGCGGCCCCAGCGGCACGCATGCTCGTGCTCGAGTACGGTTGCGCTTTCACATCCACCGCACGCGTCTTAAGCGCCAGCATGGCCTTCGTCCAGTGCTCATAAGCCTTCGCGTCCGCGTCTTTATCGGGCGCTTGGGGCAGGCCATAGCTGAGTAGTTCGCGGTTGGTTGCGGTCAAAGGATTAAAACCCTTGGGCGAGGCTGCAAACGCGCTCACTCCCTTTACGCTCGTCGGGACGGTTTTAGCCGCCGCGAAAATGGCGGTGCGTTCATCTGGGCCTACCCGCTGAGCCATTGCAAGAGCCGACAGACTCAAAACTACCGATGTCGTAGCCACTGCCACCACCACGCCATTCAAAACTTTCCAACTCTGTTTCCGCATAAACTGTGTTCTCCTTCCCCTGAGAGGGAACGTTAGGGCCAGAACTGTCCCATTGAGCCAGCACCATCCGCGCTGCCGCGAAGGGCCCGATGCCCGAGGGAATTCCTCCTGGCAAGTTACCTTTTGACTTTCGAAGAATTCAGTAACAGGGAATGCAGTGAGGCACTATGGGGAAGCGTAGTGGCCTACGCCGACTTACGCACTTTAGCGCATTTCCAAACTTAGTCAAGTCTAAAATCGGCTTCGCTCGAAAATAAATACCCTCGAAATTAGCGGCTTTTCTGAAACGAAACACCGCTTTTTGTCACACCAAGGTGCTTTCCGAAATGGTCGATTGTTATCCCACGCTGGTCTCGGTCATTGCTATGAACCTATCGATCGCAACCGGATCGCCTCTAGGGTTTCTGACCCGAACTTAGCTCAATCACGGTTCCGCAGCCGGCATTCGGCTGACAGTCATTTATGTTACCGCCCTGATTCGTGGTGAGAAACAGATTGCCCGCTCCATCAAGCAGCACACCATCCAGCGGACTGGCGCCAAAACGTTTTCCGCTGACCGTAAAATTGTAGAGAACATTTTCGCTCCAGCCTTCACCGCCCGGCGCCAGTTGAAACACCTCGCCCCAGTCGTAGGCCCCGCCTTCATACGTCGTGCCATAGATGTTGCCCGCTTCATCGAGCGCGAGAGTTCCCGCTGGCTGCAGCCCATCCAGTCCACCGAAGTTGTAAAGCGTCTGCAACTGCCAGCGGCCAGAATCCTCGCTCAGCGAGAACACCGTGCCATCGTTATAAGTACCTCCATACAGCGTGGCTCCAAAAAGCGTACCGCTTGCATTGATCGTCAACCCGGCCAGCAGAAGGGCACCATTGGAGCCGTCAAAGTCGATGAGGTTCACGTATCGCCAGTGCTTTCCCGAAATCGGCCGAACCAATTCGAACACCGACCCGCATCCGTAACCATTGCAATAAAGATTGTTTCCGCCTTCGTAAGTCGTTCCGTACAAATTTCCCGCAGCGTCCAAAACCACTCCCGCCCGAGGTTCGGCCCCTTGATGAAACGCATCCGTGAATCGATGAAGCACTTGTTCGCGCCAAACTCCGCTTTTCGTTGGCGACAACTTATACACGGTGCCGCAGCCTTTCGTCGGAGGACACCCGATGTGTCCCACTCCACCAATCGAGGTCGTCCCATACAGGCTTCCCGTAGCATCCAAAACGACGTTGCCAAACGGGATTGCCCCGTCGCTACCGCCTTGAAAGCTGTATAGAGCCTTCTCGCTCCACGACCGGCTCGCTGATGGGTGAGCCGGCGGAGTGAGTTCCACGACCGCACCCAGTCCATAAATGCCACCCGACGATACCGTCGCGTAAGCATTTCCCGCCGCGTCAAAAGTCAAACCACCTAGCGGATTCCCGCCGTCCTCCGCCCCCGAGAACCCATACACCAGCGAGAATCGCCAGCCTCCCTCAGCTTTCGGAGAAAGTTGAAACACCGTCCCCTGTCCGTACGCGCCTCCATTTTGCGTCGTCCCGTATAAGTTTCCCGCACCGTCAGCGCTGAGGCTCGCGTACGGATACGACCCATCATTCGCCCCACCAAATATGTGAAGAACCGCCGGCTCGCTCGCTCCATAAGCGGGTCCCGCCATCAAGAAGCACAACGCTACGATGGCCGTGAGCACGGGAAATCTCCCCCGTAAATTTAGGCCGGCATGCCGAGCGGTCGACGAAGAAAAACGGTTGCCTTCAGCCAAATACGAAATCATCCCCCACCCCACTTCTCCTGGAAACTTCATGGAACCGGTTCTCCCTTGCTAGCTTGGCCTGCGACGAAGGCACTCAGTCTAACCCAGACCGCAAGAACCACCCGCACCAAAACAACTCGGACTCAAAGTGTTGGGGGTGCAAATCCTTGCGCGTACCGTGCAATGCCGCCTCCGGCAACTGTCGAGCGGCCACGATGAGACGTCTCGCTGGCGCGAGTCACCTTGCAGACTTACCATTTTATTGGGTGTTGGTCGCATTCGAGCTGAGGCTGGGGACGAATTGCGAATCGGATCAGTTGCTTTCGTGGAGGCGCAATATGCGAGCGAATCCTTTCAATTTCAACCGCGCCAATTCGCCGGATGCGTGATCTCGCCCTGTCGCGAGCATTGTGAACTGCACAGTCCAGTACAACAGACCGGCACAGTCGCCCCCGCCCGTCTCATTCAATCTCTTGGGATCTCTCAGGCCCCAACTATATTCCTCAGCTTTGGCCGGTTGTGAATGATCAACGTCGACCCCTTTAACTCCGCCATCTGTTTCCGCCTGAACTCCGAAAGCAGACGCGTGATCGTCTCCCGGCTGGTCCCCACCAACTGGGAAATCTCCTCGTGAGTGAGCGCCATCCGCACCCGCACAGTCCCGTTGTTTTCGTTCCCATCGGCCGCAGTTTTAAGCAGGAATCGCGCGAACCTCTGCGAAACCGAGTTCGACAGTCCGATCGAGCGAACCACTCCGTAAGCGGCAGAACAATCTCGCGCCAGGTGCTGTGTCGCCTGCAGCGAGCCGTCCGCATGCCCTTTCAGAAAACGCAACAGATCGTCTCGTCCCACGAAATCCAGTTGGCACGGCTCCATCGTCTCTACTGTCAGTTCGTAAGGACCACCCGTAATCACGGCATGCAACCCCAGAATCTCGCCGGCTTCGGCAATTCGAACAATCAGTGTCTTCCCTTCCCGCGAGGTGGTCGAAAGCTTCGCGCGCCCCCGGCACAAAATAAAAACGCCCCAGGGATTTTGTCCCTCCACCAGCACCACCGAATGCTCGGGAAACACCGCAGCGTGCTTAATGTGATTGAATGCCGCCAGCGACGATGGCGAAAGGTCGCAGAAAAAACTGCGCGTACGCAAATTACATGTCAAACAACTGTCGATACAGTTCAAAGAAGACATTCGCCTCGCTCCTCGATTTCTCTGGTATAAGCTGAGTGCGCGAAGTAGACGGCCAACTTTCGGAAGAATCGATGTCTCTATGAGGTCCGGGGTGGCCCTTCGCCTAAAGCGGAAGACATTTGCAATGGCTAGCTAAGCACGCCGCGCGCCAGATCGTGATTGTTCCATTTTGGGCCGAAAATCGAGATTTGCCTCATCTCGAACCCACTCTGCCCGTCAAATTCGACGGATGTTTGGCAACTTTGCCTTCATTCCGGCGCCCCGCTTCCCCCTATTTCCCCAAGAAGTGGGAACTAGCCTTTCTTGCTCCGCTGGTTGCCCTTCCTCCGTCGGTGGCATTGGATACCCCCCAATCTGCTCGCTTCTCTCCATCTATATAGCTGTTTACAAGCAACTTAATCTATTTTGACGTCAGGCCTTGACAATCAGTCACTCACATTCCTATAATTAGCACTCGTGGCAGTCAAGTGCTAACAGTCCTCGTTCTTCAGGGCAAAATTCAAATCGAACGAACCCAGACTTTAAACCACCACTCTTGAAAGGAGTACGCAACTATGGCTACTAAATTTACCCCGCTGCACGATCGCATTCTGATCCGGCGTGTCGAAGAAGCTGATACCACCCGTGGCGGCATCATTATTCCCGATTCGGCGAAAGATAAACCGCAGGAAGGCGAAGTTGTCTCCGCCGGCAAAGGCAAGATCAACGAAGAAGGCAAGGTCCGTCCCCTCGATGTAAAAGAAGGCGACCGCATCCTCTTTGGCAAATATTCGGGCACCGAAATCAAGATCGATGGTGAAGATTTCATCATCATGCGCGAAGAAGAAGTTCTGGGCATCCTGACGGGTGCCACCACCCCGGCCAAGAAAGAAACCGCCGGATCGCGCAAATAGCTCTCAGCTGTCAGCCGTCAGCTCTCAGTCAAAGCGAGATCCTGCGGTCATGACAATTCGAGAGTGTCGTACAGTCAGCAACCAGCAAATAGCCAGCGCGATGAGATTTAACTGATGGCTGATAGCTGATGGCTAATCCAAGAAACATTCCGCAGGCCAGTCCTGCAATCGAACTTGAGGAGATAAAGACAATGGCAAAGCAAATTGTTCACGGAGAAGAGTCCCGCCAGGCGATTCTTCGCGGCGTCAACCTTCTGGCTGATGCTGTGAAAGTTACCCTCGGCCCCAAAGGCCGCAACGTTGTAATTGAAAAGAAATTCGGTTCGCCCACCATCACCAAAGACGGCGTTACCGTAGCCAAAGAAATCGAATTGCCCAACGGCATCGAAAACATGGGCGCCCAGATGGTCCGCGAAGTTGCTTCGAAGACCTCCGACGTCGCCGGCGATGGCACCACCACCGCTACCGTTCTGGCACAGGCAATTTATCGTGAAGGTGTGAAAACCGTCGCTGCTGGCGCCAATCCCATGGCCATCAAGCGCGGCATCGAAAAGTCCGTCCTGCTCATCACCGGACGCGTCGACAAAGAAGGCAATCGCGAAAAGGGCGAACTGGACCGTTTCTCCAAGCCCGTTTCCGGCGACATGATTGCCCAGGTTGGCACCATCTCCGCCAACAACGACGAGACCATCGGCAAGATCATTGCCGAAGCCATGAAGAAAGTCGGCAAAGACGGCGTCATCACCGTTGAAGAGTCGAAGACTCTCGAAACGCAGCTGGACGTCGTCGAAGGCATGCAGTTCGACCGCGGCTACCTCTCTCCGTACTTCGTCACCGATCCGGAGCGCATGGAGTCCGTCCAAGAGAACGCCTACATCCTCATCCACGAAAAGAAAATCAGCTCCATGAAAGACCTGCTCCCCTTGCTCGAGCAGATCGCCAAGGGCGGCAAGCCGCTCCTGATCATCGCTGAAGACGTCGAAGGCGAAGCGCTCGCCACCCTCGTCGTCAACAAACTCCGTGGCACGCTGCAAGTCTCGGCCGTAAAGGCTCCTGGCTTCGGCGATCGTCGCAAGGCCATGTTGCAGGACATCGCAACCCTGACCGGCGGCAAGGCCATCACCGAAGACCTCGGCATTAAGCTCGAGAACGTTACCCTCGCCGACCTCGGACAAGCCAAGAAAGTCACCATCGACAAAGACAACACCACCATCGTCGAAGGCAAAGGCAAGCCGGGAGACGTGCAGGGCCGCGTCAAAGAAATTCGCGGACAGATCGAAAAGACCACCAGCGACTACGACCGCGAGAAGTTGCAGGAGCGGTTGGCCAAGCTGGTCGGTGGCGTAGCCGTAATCAAAGTCGGCGCCGCGACCGAAACCGAAATGAAGGAAACGAAAGCCCGTGTGGAAGATGCCATGCACGCCACCCGCGCAGCCGTTGAAGAAGGCATTGTCCCGGGCGGCGGCGTTGCGCTAGCGCGTTGCGTAGCGGCTCTCGACAAGCTGAAGCTGGAAGGTGACGAGCAGATCGGTGTCAACATCGTGAAGCGCGCCATCACCGAGCCCTTGCGCCAGATCGCCGAGAATGCCGGCGAAGAAGGTGCGATCGTGATCGGTAAGATCCACGACTCGAAAGACAACAACTACGGCTACAACGCTCTGACCGGAGAGTACGAAGATCTGGTCAAGGCGGGCGTGCTCGATCCGACCAAGGTAGTGCGCACCGCACTCACCAACGCGGGATCGATCGCCGCGCTGATGCTCACCACCGAAGCCCTCGTTGCCGAGATTCCGGAAGAGAAGAAGAACGCTCCGGCTCCTGGCGGCCACGGCGGTGGCGGCATGGGCGACATGTACTAATTTAGTTGTGGACGTGTGGTGCGGGCGCCCTCGCCCGCGAAACGCCGACAGCAAAAGCCCCGCTCGATTTCTCAAAGAGCGGGGCTTTTTGTTGTTGTCAGTTTTTGGGTGGCGCAGCCCTCGCCCTAACCTAGGAGCGCCTTTGGGTGGCGCAGCGCTTTCAGCGCTGCGTTCACACCCTCAACACCCCCGACGGCTTTAGCCGCTGAGGTGAGCAGGATACCGCCCCGCATTGCCACCCCTTTGGGCGCGTACCGCTCGCCCTTTGGGTGGCGTACCCCTCGGCCTTTGGGCGCGTAGCGCTCGGCCTTTGGGTGGCGCAGCGCTTTCAGCGCTGCGTTCACACCGCCACAACATGACCGGCTCTAGCCGCTGAGGGGAGCCATCCAGCGGACTAGGAGCGCCTTTGGGTTAGCATAGCGCTCGCCCTTTGGGTGGCGCAGCGCTTTCAGCGCTGCGTTTACACAGCCACAATGCCCGACGGCTTTAGCCGCTGAGGTGAGCGGGATGCCGCCCCGCATTGCCATGATTCCCAAGCCAGTTCTCTCAGACAAGCAAGAGTCCGAGCTTCGGGAACTTCTACAGCATCAGATTTCACCTCAAATTTAGCAAAACCCCGCCCTAATCTAGGAGGCCCTTTGGGTGGCCCAGACCTCGCTCTAACCTAGCAGCGCTTTTGGGTGGCGCAGCGCTCGGCCTTTGGGCGCCTACCCCTCGGCTTTTGGGTGGCGCAGCGCTTTCAGCGCTGCGTTCACACCGCCACAACATGACCGGCTTTAGCCGCTGAGGTGAGCCATCCAGCGGACTAGGAGCGCCTTTGGGTTAGCGTACCCCTCGGCCTTTGGGTGGCGCAGCGCTTTCAGCGCTGCGTTCACACCCCCACCACCCCCGACGGCTTTAGCCGCTGAGGCACTGCATCCAACTCCACCCCTACCGCAGCAGAAGAGTAAGGATACATCTCAGGCCCAGCAGCCAACCCCCTCTTCACCGGATTCAAATGAATGTACCTTCGAAAAGCACAATACTCCTCCCCATCCCTCACGCGGTGGTCATGAAAACTCTTCTCCCAGATCTCCCCACCGAAGCCCAACTCCCTCTTCGCCCGAAAAGAAAATCCGCCCTTGATGAGTTGCAGACCCCTTTCCAGACTCTCTGTAGGAGTAATCAGTAAATGAAAATGGTCCGGCATGAGCACAAATTCATGTAACAAGTATCTGTGCTGCGTCCGATAAGAGAAGAGAACATCCAGGAACAACCGAGCCATGCACTCCGACTGAAACAAACTATGCTTCTGAAAAGTATTGGCGGTAATAAAGTAAGTACTAAACCCAGTATTGCCTCTGCGCGGCGCAGCCATCAATCACCTCAGCGGCCAAAACTCGACTCGCATCTATGCCTGTTTTTGGGGTGCGCAGCGCTCGGCCTTTGGGCGCCTACCGCTCGGCCTTTGGATGGCGCAGCGCTTTCAGCGCTGCGTTCACACCCCCACCACCCCCGACGGCTTTAGCCGCTGAGGTGAGCGGGATGCCGCCCCGCATTGCCATGATTTCCCAAGCCAGTTCTCTCAGACAAGCAAGAGTCCGAGCTTCGGGAACTTCTACAGCATCAGATTTCACCTCAAATTTAGCAAAACCCGCCCTAACCTAGGAGGCCCTTTGGGTGGCCCAGACCTCGCTCTAACCTGGCAGCGCTTTTGGGTGGCGCAGCGCTCGGCCCTTGGGTGGCCTACCGCTCGGCTTTTGGGTGGCGCAGCGCTTTCAGCGCTGCGTTCACACCCCCACCACCTCCGACGGCTTTAGCCGCTGAGGTGAACCATCCAGCGGATGCCGCCCTGCATTGCCGCCCCTTTTGGGCGCGCAGCGCTCGGCCTTTGGGTGGCGCAGCGCTTCAGCGCTGCGGTAAAGGCTTTATTTGATCGAGCCTTTAGGCGCTGAGGCCCCACGCTCTGCAAGAGAAAGACTTTCGCCGGCACCTTCTAAAGCCGCGGAGCAAACTTATCCCAGCGCTGAAGCGCTGCGCCACCCAAAAGCGCCAAATCCTGCTTAAAAGAGCGGGCGGCGGTACCGCAATGGGAATGTCGAGCGCTTGCGTTCCCGCCACGGCGCGCAAACACTGGAGCCCATGTACCCGCATTGGCCGGAGTCTAATTGTGTCCTGAAATAACACTTGACAGCTCCCCGTATAATAAAAACATACGCAAAATAAATTGAGTAGGCGCGCCGTTCTCCACTTATAACTCCCGCGCCCGCCGTGACCAATCCGGCAGAGAAGGAAGTAACAACCATAACTATCTCACAATCAAGACTTTACCTATAACTATCTTTCTTTCAAGACTTTGCCGCCTAACCGCCGCTAAGTCCTTGATTCTAATATACCGACGCACAGGGGGGGGTACCCCTTACTAACATCGGCCAGCGCTAGATCGCAGCCAACTCAGGAGCACTTATGTCAGACTTAGCAGCACCTCGTTGCAACCACATCAAAGTCAGCGGAACACAATGCGGTTCGCCCGCTCTTCGCAACAAGAAGTTCTGTTTCTACCATCAGCACAATCGTCGCGTGCTTGTCGACTGTTACTACAACCCGGAAGAGTACGCGACCGGAGAAATCAAACTCCCCATTTTTGAGGACGCGCACTCCATTCAGAGCGTCATCCACCAGGTCGTGCAGATGGTCCTGCAAAAGCGGCTCGAACGCCAAACCGCCAGCCTTATCCTCTACGCGCTCCAGATCGCATCCTCGAATCTCAACCGAATAGAACTCGAAAAGCCGCAACCAGAGCAGATTGTCACCGATGTCGAACCTGCCGATCCCATCGCGGACCCCTTCAGCGAAGACTTTCCACGCGAGACCATCCAGGCCTGTATCGGTTCACAGCAGGTGCCCCACACACTCGCGTCTTCGGCAAATGTGTGGGCACCCGCAGCACCTCTACATTCGGGAAACCACTACAAGTCCCGCTCAGCTTCCGTTAGCAGTCGAGCGATGGTCGCCGGCTCACCAAGGTCCCTCATCCTATCTTTTGAGCGATCGTGATGGTGTAACCGTCGACATCTTCAAAGGCAAATTCCTTCATGCCATAGAACTGATCGGTAACAGGCATGGAGATTTTTGCTCCCGCTTTCTGCACGCGATCGAGCACAGACTCGAGGCTGTCGACTTCCATGTAGAGAGTCAGGCTTGCGCCGATCGTATTTGCCAAGTGGGGATATTCGGCAGCGACCGTTTTCTGGTCGTTGAAGAAAATTTCGACCGTTCCGTTCGAAATCGCGGCGAAAATATAGGGCGACTCGTCGGGCACGGCCATGGTTTTTTCCAACCCGAGAATTTCGCTGTAAAACCGGAGGCTGGCTTCGACGTTGCGGACGACTAGATTGGGGGTAAGTTTCCGGATCTGCATAATGCTCCTCTCGTTATCGTGAGATTCAACGTTCGATCGATCCTGAGATCGGTCGTGAAATTTTCTTGCAATCGATTCCGGACGGTGTGTGCGTGAAGGACGATTGGCACACAACTCCGGTGTGCTCGCATCGCCTCCATCCACGGCCCTTGCGAGGAAGGACGTGAGTAGGAACCCTCATTGTGTATGGCGCCGAGAAGTTTCGGCGCGCGGGTCCCGCGAGGTACGGCAGAAATAATACCACGAAGTCGCAAGAACCCAGCAAACGTACAATAACGTGTCATGGCCGGGCGAGACTGGACGGGAGGCGCGATGGGCCGCGGTCTATTTTTTCCAAAGGGTTTCGATTCGATCCTCGATTCGCTAAGAACGGCCCTCGCCGCGGTGGCCGCGATGCTGCTCGCTCGTCTGCTGAGATTGCCGGAATATTATTGGGCTCCCATTTCGACGATCGTGGTGATTCAATCCACCATCCCTCCGCTGACGCTCGGATGGCAACGATTCGTCGGCACCGCATTGGGAGCGGTCGTCGGCGCGTCCATCGCTTCTTTTTTTCATCCAAGCGCCGCGATCTACGCCGCTGGAATTTTGTTGTGTGGATTGCTGGCGTACTCGTTCCGCGTCGGTGGAGCTTACCGGTTCGCAGCGATCACCTTAAGTATCGTTTTCTTGATTCCTCACGCTCACGGTCCGTGGGTGACGGCATGGCATCGCTTTCTCGAGGTGTCTCTGGGGATTGTCGTGGCGCTACTGGTCACGATTGTCTGGCCGCTTAAGAAGAAGTTGTGACAGCGCGGGATCGAACGGGAAGCGCGCGGTCTTGCATTTGCTAGCGATCTGACAGGCTGCGATAACACTCGAGCCACTGGCTGCGAACTGCTTCCCATGTGTAGCGCTGCGATTCCTGGTGCGCATTACGAGCGAGATTCGAGGCGAGTGCTGGATCGCGCAAGAGACGGATGACATTGGCCGCGAGCGCTTTCTCATCGGCTACAGGCGATAGCAGTCCAGTGCGCTCGTGCTCCACCAGATAAGGCATGCATTCGGGCGAAGTCGTGACAACGGGAGCGCCCGAAGCGAAGGCCTCAATGACCGAGAGCGGCATATTGTCGAGCCAGGAAGCATTGATGAAGATATCAGCATGGTCGTAGCATTTGCCGATCTCCTGATGCGGGATAACTCCGAGGAAGTTGACTCCCGTCAAATTGAGGTCGAGGACAAGTTTACGGATATCGCCTTCCAGTGGGCCGTTGCCGACCAGATCGAGTTGCGCTTCGGGATAGACTTTTTTCACTTGGGCGAAGGCGCGAACGACCACATCCACGCTGTAGTAAGCGGAGAATCCACGAGTGCACACCAGATGAGGACGTAACGGGTTGCGCTCGCGGTAGCGAAACTGCGACAGATCGACGATGTTCGGGACGGCGCTCGAAGAAAGATCGAATTCTCGAAAAACGTCAACCAAGTATCCCGACGGAACAACAATTTTATCGACGCGAGAAAGCACGAACCTTGCCGAACGGAAGCGCTGCAGATGATCGCGCAGTTCTCCACTGTGATAGTTGATAAGACTTTTGCTGCCGCGCATTTTGGCGAAGAACGCGGCGGGAGCGGGAGCAAGCAGAAACGACCAATAGGAAGCGGAGAAGATGTGAGCGATGCCGGCTCCCTTAAGCCCGCGCCACAGATCGATGAAGTAGATCGGTTCGCGCAACAGTGTACGCAGACCGGGAATGCCTTCTGCCCAGCGCAGGATTCCGGGAAACTGCGGATCGACTTCGAGGAGACTGATGTCGATCTCGGGATCGTTAGCCCAATGACGGAGCAGCAAGTCGGCCTGTACGGATTGACCTCCGACATAACGCAGGCTGGGAGCGACGATGACGACGCGCAGCCGCTTCGACTGGACAGTGTTGCCGCCGACAGAACTCTGCTGGTTCGGCTCGCTCATGCGGTTGGAGGCCTTCGATGCTTCTCGCGAAGAAGCATCGTGTACAAGTCCGAATAGCGTTGGCGCACTTTTTCGAGGCTGAAGTTCTCTTGTGTGAAGCGACGGGCATTCTGCCCGAGCCGTTGGCGCAGCGCAGTATCCAAGAAAAGTTTTTCGATGGCGTCCGCGAAACTGGCTTCGTTGCCGGCGGAGATCAGCGCTCCGCGTTGATCGTTGACCAGTTCCGAATTGCCTCCTACGTTGTAGGCGACAACCGGAAGCGCCGCGGCCATCGCTTCGAGGATGACGTTTGACAGGCTCTCGGAATCGGAAGGATTGACCGCGATGTCGATCGAGGCGAGGACGGCAGGCATATCCTGACGATCGCCCAGAAAGATAACGTGCTCGCCGATGCCAAGGCTTTCCGCTTCTCTTTCCAGTTCACCGCGCAGCGGGCCATCGCCAGCCAAGAGGAATTCGGTATTGGGAATCCGCTGATGGATTTGGGCAGCGATACGCAGAAATCCGGAATGATTTTTATAATGGTGATTCATGCGCGCGACCATGCCCACGCGCAGCATGCCAGCTTTCTTCGGTAGCGCCGCAGTTGCCGTATCAAATACTTCCGCTGGCAACGCATTCCCGATCACAGCAATTTTATCGGGAGCGAGTCCAGCCGCAATGAGCCGATCGGCAGCGGCCTGCGAGTTGCAGACCACAGCGTCGCACCAGCCGAATGCCGCCATCTGCGCACGGAATTGCGCGGGAGTCATCAAGTCTCCGATTTGGCGATGGCTGCCGATGACGACAGGCACGCGGGCGAACTTAGCCGCCGGAATGAGAACAAGGTTGGCGTAGAAATCGAAAGCGTGGACCACTTCGATGTGGTGCTGCCGCAGATAGCGACTGAGATTCAGCCGCGACCGCAGAGCGCGCCATCCGAAGAGGCTACCGCCAAGAGGAAACTGCGCGGCTTCAGGGAAGTGATGAGCCAGCGGGCCGCGACGGCTGACACAACCTAGATACGTTTCAAAATCCGCAGCGACAAGATTCTGAGCGAGAACGGTGAACTGGCGTTCGGACCCTCCTGTCTCGAAGGTATTGACCATCAAAAAGAGCTTGATGGGCGCATGAAACAAATGGGGCGAAGAAAGATGGGGCGAAGAGCTGGCGCTCATGGGATCGCGCGACCTGGGCTTCGTCGATCGCCGGATCGTAGCTCGCGATCGGCCTGAACGTATGAAAGATCTAGTTTGAGGCGACCAAAGCGATAAACTCGCACCCAGTCATCCTCCCACCGGAGCGGAGGCTAGTGGCGCGGAATTCTTGACCTGGCGTCGCGAGTCGGCAACAACTGCCAGCGAGAAGAGGCCAGCGGGCTTCACGTAGCGCTCGAGGAAGTTTCGATGCCAGAGTTCAAACATCAGCAGACGCCAGATGCGCCCAGTCATGGTCTTGCCGCGTACGAGATGATCGTCCATTAATTTGCGAACGCCGTTCGCGTCGAAGTATCCGCGTTCGAGGGTGCGCGGCTCGAGGAGGATCGTGAGCATGTCTTTAAGTTCGTTGCGCATCCAGTGGACGAGCGGCAGAGAGAAACCCTGCTTCTGGCGATAGATCGCTTCGCGGGGAACGCCGACGCGCTCGGCTAGCTTTCTCAAAATATATTTTTGCTGCTTGCCGCGCAGTTTCCACTCTGGTGGAAGGCCAGCGACCCACTCGACGAAGAGGTGATCGAGAATGGGAACACGAACCTCGAGCGAATTCAACATGCTCATGCGATCCACTTTGGCCAGGATATCCGCAACCATGTACGTCTTGGTATCAACGTAAAGCAACTGGTCAACCGGATCTTTCGCCGGCGCCTGCGCAAAATAACGACGCAGGACATTGGCAGGATCGTCGTTGTCATTTAAGATGCGGCGAAAATCTGGCGATAGCAGCGGCGTATCGCGTTCAAAGGCGGGCAGGAAGGAGAGGTGATCTATATAGCGTTCCTGCCAGGGCAGCGAAACGTTGTAGCTGAACTTTCGGCCCTGCATGCTGTTAGGCAAACGCGGAAAAACCTGATCGCGGAAGAATTTTCGCGCCCATACAGGAATGCGCTCGAAGATGCGGCGCTCGTCGTGAATGCGATAGCGATCGTATCCGGCGAACATCTCGTCGCCACCATCGCCGGAAAGCGCGACGGTCACATGCTGGCGCGCCATTTGAGAGACGTAGTAGGTCGGCAGCATGGAGGAGTCGCCGAACGGTTCTTCGAGCGAACTGGTCAGGTGGGCAACTGTCTGCACCACATCCGGTTCGAGAATCAACTCGTGATGATCGGTATTGAACCTCTGAGCAACGACGCGGGCCCAATGGGCTTCGTTGAAATCGTCTTTTTTGAATCCGATGGAGAAAGTCTTGACTGGCGTGGAACTCGCCCGGGCCATCATGGCAACAACCGTCGAAGAGTCGGTTCCTCCGCTAAGAAAAGCGCCGAGCGGTACGTCGGAGATCAGGCGAATTTTGGTCGCTTCGAAAAGACGTTGCTCTAATTCTTCGAGACACTCTTCTTCGTTCTTGGGCGCGTGCGTATTGTATTGGGGAATGTCCCAGTATTGGCGGGTACGAATCTTGCCGTCCTGAAACTCGAGAATGTGGCCGGGTGGAAGTTTGCAGATTCCGCTGTAGGCCGTGATGGGGTCGGGAACGTATCCGTAATAGAGATACTCGAGCAACCCTTGCGCGTTGACCTCGGCAAGTTCGGGCGCGACGGCGAGGATCGATTTGATTTCCGACGCGAAGTAGAGATTCCCCCTGTGAAAGGCGTAGTGCAGGGGCTTTTTGCCGAGACGATCGCGAGCGAGGGTCAGCTTGCGCTTCGTCTTATCGTAGATGGCAATGGCGAACATGCCGCGTAGTTTGTTGACGCAATCCGCGCCCATCTCTTCGTAAAGATGAATGATGACTTCGGTATCGCAGTGGCTGCGGAAGGTGTGGCCGCGGCGTTCGAGCTCGGGGCGAAGCTCGGGAAAATTGTAAATCTCGCCGTTGAAGACGATCCATGAGGTGCGATCTTCGTTGAAAACGGGCTGGTGGCCTCCGGAGAGATCGATGATGCTGAGCCGGCGCATGCCCAGTCCCGCGCCATCGGCGACGTAGAGACCTTCGTCGTCAGGGCCGCGATACACGATCTGGTTGCACATCTGGTGCACCAGCGCTTCAGTGATGTTGCTCTCGCGAGTTGTGCTGACGACTCCAGCGATTCCACACATGATCTTCTTAGTCAGTGTCCGTTAGCGGCAAAAACCTTTCTTTAGCGATTCCGGTCGCGCGCGACTAAAGCGGCGCCCTTTCGAGTCAAAGATAATTTCTCCCATGACACGGCTACGTCGGCAATGCGTTTGAAGCGGTAATCGCGATAGTCTCCGGGATTTCCTTCGCGTCCGTCGCAGGCAGCTATAAGAATATTGGTCATCTCTCGCGCGGTGACGAAGTGCAACGTCTCTTTTCGGTCCGCAGCGCCCGCAACGAGCTGCGATAAAAATGCGCGGAAGGAGTCGCCGATGACGCTGTCTTTCTGATTCGGGTTCATGCTGTGGCAAAACAGCTTGATGAAAAGCCAGTCGGGACGGCCGTCCACGTGAATGTCGGCCTGCTTCCAGAGCGAGTAGCGGTGCATATTTGGAGGGTTCGGGCCCGTAATAGCTCCGTTCTCGAGAATCGGCCGGAAAGAATTGAGTGTGCGGCGCATGTCGGCTACCAGCGGGCCTTGGATCATGAGCGGAAGGATCTCGGGACGTTGCCCGACTGTCAGATCGTGACCCTCGCGGTGCGGCGCGGAGTGATCGAGCGGCAGACTGCATTCGTAGACGGAGTTGATCTTGGCGATTTGCGCGCCGTGCCAGATGCCGCTGGGCATGGTCAGGTCGGCGTAGCATCCGGTTTCGGCGAGGACCTGCAACTCGGAATCGACGCCGCAAAAGCGTCCGCCGGCCGAATTGGCGAGCGCGAAATTGCCGTGAACGAAGGCGTAGCTGGGAGTGCGCGATCCATCTTCGACGGCCAGGCAGCGATGGCGGTAGGCGAGCCAGTCGCGGTATTCGGTAAGAATGCGCCGCGTATTTTCGGCGGTGTCGGGATGCGGGAAACCGTGGTGGAGATGGACTTCGACCTCTCCCCATCCGGCGTGGCAATGATCCGCCAGCATTTCGACAAGACCCTCGTCGTATTGTTCGGCGGGATAGAAGTAGGTGTGGACGAATGGACGGCCATCGTGATCACGGTAGTTGTCGATGGCTTTGGGATACTCGCGCGCCCACCATTCGAGGCGGCGTTCCTGCTCGGGGCGTGGAACGCGGTTCTGACCGTCCTGAGGGTCGATCGCGGGCTCGAAATGATCAGCCAGAGCGATGATCACGTGCGCCGGACCAGAACGCGGCGGCTTGAGGGCGCGCAGCGTCGCCGACGGCAAGACTTTTCTGGCGTAGGCGAATTTCTGTGCTAGACCCATTTGTTGTTTTCTAGCTTAGCTTCGATGCAGCGGCTTGCGACCGCGAACGGCGATAGAAATTTCTCCGACCCGCATGTCTTCCATGCCCATGGCTTCAAACCATTTGAACACTTGTTCGTAAGTATGTTTGGACTGATATTTTGGAGAATACCAATCAAAGGTGTCGAGCATGCGGGCTTCGGGATCCTTCTGGCGGTTCACGGGAAATACGTGATGAATCGCGCCTGCAGCGGGCGGACCGACAAGCGGCACCCGTTTCAAACCCTGATTCAAATTGTAGAAAAACGGCACGGCAACTTTCAGAATTCCGTGCAGGCGCTCAGGCTTCATCTTGTGCGTATAGCGGCGCCAGAAATCGCTGAAGCGATACCACTTGTTGTAGCCGCTGTAGAGCCAGACGACGAGAAGTCCGCCGGGCTTCAGATATTTATCAAGGGCTTTGACGGCCGCTTCGCAATCTGGAGTGTGGTGAAGTACGCCGATGCTATAAATGACATCGAAGCTCTCGGGAGCAAACGGGAGGGCGAAGACGTCGGCTTGAAACGCAGTAAATTGGCGGTCGGCAAGGTTCTTGGCGGCAACTTCCGCGGCGGCGCTCAGATCGACGCCGACAACGCGCGCTCCCCAACGAGTGGCGACTTCGGCGAAGCGTCCCATGCCGCAACCTACGTCGAGGACGAGTTTGCCTTTCAGATCCTCGGGACGCAGAGCGGTCTTCGCTAGAAAATGCCGCTCGGATTCCCGCAGCTGATCGTTGTCCAGCTGCGTCTTCTGGTAGCGGTGCCATTGAAAACCAAAGCTGGCGGCATATTGCTGGGCGTCGACGAAGCGAGCGATGCCGTTGGCATTCGGATAAGCGCGTTTGCAGGCGGGACAGAGATATCCTCCGGCCTGGTCGCCCTCAAGTTTCGAACCGCAACTGAGGCAACGTAAAATTGCCTGCAAGTCAGCGGACAGGGGAGACTGTACCGGCTGTTCGGTGGTCGGCATAAACCTCCAGGAAATGGTGACGCTTTTTGCTCGGCGGAGGCGCTTCACCGCCCCCGTCTTTCTGCTGTTCTCGAATCGTTTGTAACAAGGTCGCGGTAAAGGCTGCGGCAAAATAGGGAAAGAACTGATAGGCTTCGGGCGCAAACAGCGCCCCCACGACGAAGCCGACCTGTGAACCGGTTAAGGCTCCAGCAAAAACGCGCACGTCGGGATCGAGATCTTTCATGGCGTGGAGCGCAAACATATTCTGGAAGTCTCGCCAGAAGAACATCAGGTAAAGGATCAGGACCGGGATGCCGCCCTCCACGCAAATTTGAAGGTAGGTCATGTGCACTTCGTGCCAGATCGTGGAATATGTTTCAAAGTTACGCACGCCCAGGCCGAGGATCGGATAATGCTCGATGCCTTCGACAGATTTCTCCATCAAAAATTTCCGGGCTTCGTAGGAACCGTAAGCTGAATTATCGGTCGAACTGTCGCCGGAGAGAGCGGTGAAGCGATCATAGAGCTTTCCACCAACGGTGGACATGATCAGAACTCCAACCAGGATGCTCGCCCAGACCAGGTAAAGCCGCTTTCCGCGGACCGCGATGTAATAGAGCGCGATGCTGTAGGAACAGATCAGGTCGATGAAACCCGCTCGGGACGCGGTCAGGAAAACGACCGTCAGCATTATCAACATTCCGAAAACCCAGAAGGCCTTCACCGCACCTTTCCGGGCCATGACGAAGAAAGCCAGGGCGTAAGGCAGCGAGAGCACAACCGCAAACGCAAGATCATTGGGATTCGAATAAAATCCGCCCAGCACCTGGTTCAGACGGGGCACATCATAGCCTTTAATAATGGCAGCGATACAAATCATGACCACGGAGAACGCCTGAATAAAGATGATGCGCTTGAGCCGCGCGAACGAGGTGATGATCAGGAAAACGAGCACCCAGACCACGTAAATCTTGGAAAAGTCGATCGTGCGTTTGAGCGCACCGCCCTTCCAGATGGGAGACAGAAAAGCTCCCAAGTAGAGAAGGACGATCATGTAGAGCAGCAGATTTGCCATCTTCGGCATGTCTTTAAAAGTGCGCTTGGTATGGCCGAGAGCGTTGAAGAGGCCCCACATCGCCATGATGGCGGTAATCTTGGCCATGGGAATGTATTGCATACCGGGAATAAAATCTTCGAACCGGGTGCAATACACGATGAAGAAACCGGTGAGCCAGAAGAAAGGACTCTTGGTCGGGTCCGCCACCTGGACGAACCTGCGGCCTACCGAAAATTCGGGTGTCACCGTCTTGCCGTTATCGCCAGTTGCCACAAACCCTCTTTTTCTTTACGCTTTCTTTTCTGCCAAACGAGCCGGAACGGCGCGCCGCGCCATGGATTTATTTTCCGCCACCGACTGCAAAACCTCGCTAAACCGTTCGCCAATCGCAGACCAGTCATAGCGCGCCGCGGTCTGGACGGCAGCTGTTTCGTAGCGACGGCGCATGTCTGGATCGCGCAATAACAGGAGAACCGCCTGCGCAAACGATTGCGGATCGTCGGCTAAAACGATGTCGCGCCCGTGTTGCACATCCAACCCCTCGGCCCCGACGGTTGTGGACACAACCGTCTTACCGGCGGCCATCGCTTCGTAAATTTTCAGCCGTGTTCCTCCGCCGATGCGCAAAGGCACAATCACCACCGAAGCCTGATGGAGATGTTCGACAACGGATGGCACGCGGCCGGTAATCTGAATCGATTCAGACGCCCACTTTTGGACGCTCCGGCCGGGATTGCGCCCGACAATGCGGAGTCTTACCTGCGGCACGTCGGCTTTGATCACGGGCCAAATTTCACTGCAAAAATATTCGACGCCGTCGCTGTTGGGCTGCCAGTCCATGGCACCGACGAAAACAATGAGGGGCGCGGCGACGCTCTCAGGAGAGGACACGCGATCGGGACGATACTCAGCCAGGTCGACGCCGGTGGGGACGACGGTAACCCGATCGCCGTCCACCCACTCAGTCATGATGGCACGATCGTTTTCGGAAACCGCAATCACATGCTGGAACTTACAGACTGCGGCCCGCTCAAAACGGCGCATCTTCCGAAATTCCATCGCCCAGATCATTTTGGCCAGCGGGTTCCGCGCAACAGCGGCACGGCGGCGCCAGATTTCGCTTTCCACATTGTGCTGAAACAGAACGCTGGGAATATTGAGGCTGCCGGGAAAGTTCACGGCGGCGTCCAAGAAATCACAGACAGCAACATCAAAACGCTGGTCGTGGAACCAAGTCTGGATCTGTTTGCGAACCTTCGCGTCCTGGAAGCGGCTAATGGCGTATGGGGGATGAGCGCCGAGACGGGCAAAATAGTCCACGCCGCGTCCGGCGCGAGAAAGCTCGCGCTTGCCGGTGCACATTGGGACCGCACCCGGCAACTGCCGGCGCAATTCGCGCTCGTAATCGGGATCGGGAGTTCCTCCGTAGTACGAATAAAACGTGAGCTCATGGCAGGTGGAGAGCTGGCGCAAGATGTGATAGGTGCGTATGTTCCCGCCGTGGTGCACGGGGAGTAACTTATCGGCTTTTACCCACAGAATTCTCATGGCTTATCCGTTCGCGTGATTCAGCGAACCCAGATCGCCTTTCTGCCAGTGACAAAGTTGAGAAAGGCGATCACAGCGGCGGAGTTCAGGACAACGAAAGTACGCGCAGGGTCAGCGACGCGAGACAGCGGTCCAATCTTGAAATTGGAGAGTGCGACGAGGCTCAGAGCGTAGAAAGCAAGCTGCGCGGCCAGGGCCACGCGGTAAAACGAAGCGGGCAGGGCAAGGGATGCAATGAGCAGCGCGAGCAAGGCAAAAGGCACAGCCAGCCGCAAGAGCTTATGGCTGATGAATTCAAAGCGGATCGGATTTTGAGCGCCCACCAACCAGGGCGCGATCTGGAGGAGCTGGTAATTACCGGTCAAAGTGCGTACTTTCCGTGAAAATTCGCGGCCATCGCCGAGATCCGGCGAGTCCCAGGCGCGAGCGCGGGCGTCGAAAATCACGCGCGAACCCTGGCGCACCACCTGCATGGGCAAAAGTACGTCATCAAGAATGGCGCCTTGCGGCAGAGGCGAAGCGGCGACCAAGGTGCGGCGAGCACAATAAATCGCTCCGGTGGCGCCCACGACGGAACTCGAGGCAGACTCCAGCTCGCGAATCTTCTTCTCGACACGCCAATACAATCCCATTCCCTTCCCGGTTTCTCCGTTAGTGGGATCGCCGAGCATGAGTTCGCCGCTGGCGGCGCCGACTTCGGTGTCGGCGAAATTCTCGATCAGCAGGCGAAGAGCTTCCGGTTCAATCTGCTGGCGCGCGTCGGTAAAGAGCAGGACGTTGCCGGAGGCCACACGGATCGCGTCATTCAGCCCGGCGGCTTTGCCTTGTGACGCGGGTTTCAATACGATTCGGACGCGCGAATTTCCGGCGTATCCGGCCAGAATGGCCGCCGTGCCATCGGAAGATCCATCGGACACGACAACGACATCGAGCTTATCGTGGGGATAGTCGAGGGTCAGAAGATTGTCGAGCTTGCGGGCGATGATCGCCTCTTCGTTGCGCACCACCATCACGGCAGAAACCGACGGTGTTGCGGAACTGCGCCGCACGGGACGGGGTGACCAGCGACTGCGCAACCAGAGCCACACGGGATATCCGAGGTAGGAGTAGCCGACAAACGAAGCGGCGAGCCAGAAGATATATTTCATCTTCATTGTGCGCCCCGGCGCAGCAGAACAGTTTTGATGGTCTGGAACATGATCAGCATATCCAGACCGATCGAAGCATTCTTGATATAGAAGAGGTCGTACTGGAGCTTCTCGCGCGAATCCTCGACGGTGGCGCCGTATTTATATTTCACCTGCGCCCATCCCGTCAGGCCCGGGCGCACCATGTGACGCACGCCGTAAAAGGGGATTTCTTTGGAGAGCATTTCGATGAATTCGGGGCGCTCGGGACGGGGGCCGACGAAGGCCATGTCGCCTTTCAGCACGCACCAGAGTTGGGGAATCTCATCGAGCCGCGAAGAGCGAAGAAACTTGCCGACGCGAGTGACACGAGGATCGTTATCTCCGGCCCACTTCGGTCCGCCAGCCTCGGCATCGACGCGCATGGTGCGGAACTTCACGACCTTGAAAGTGCGTCCCGCCTTGCCGACCCGCGTCTGGGTATAAAAAACGGGGCCTTTCGAGTCGAGGCGGATGGCGAGCATGATGAACGGCAACAACGGCAGCGATAAAACAAGCCCCACGGAGGAGATCACGATTGAGAGAATACGTCGCACCAGGATGAAGGTGCTGCTGCGGCGGAATCCCTCACCGAAGACTAACCAGCTGGGATAGAGATTCTCCACTTCGATTTTGCCGGAGATTTTTTCCAGCCAGGTGGTGGCCTCCTCGATTTTGACTCCGCGCATGCGCAAGGTGAGAAGTTCCTGCATAGGAATGGTGCCGCGGCGATCGGGCGTGGCAACGATGACGCGATGCACTTTCTGTTTTTGGACAACGTCCATGAGGTGAGCGGCCACGGCCTCGCGGGTGACCGCGCCTTCCATTTTGCCGGTCCAACTGGCGATCTCGACGCCGATCTCTGGATTCTGCCGCAAGCCAAGAACCACGCGCTGCGCCCGCTCTCCTGTACCGAGGACGTAGACGCGCTCGACAAGAATGGGCAACTGCACGAGCCAAGTGAATCCCAGCCGCCAACCGAAGAGAGCGACGGTCAGGATGACGAGGCCGACTTCAGAGGAGCCGCTTCGTAAGAGCCAGTTAGGCCGCACATAAGCAATGGCCGCAAGAATGAAGGCCAGCAAGCCTGGAACCATCAGCAATCGAAAATAGAGCTCGCCCTTGGTGTTCATTCGCGCTGTGTCATAGAGGTCAAGCCAGTGCGAACAAAGCAGGACCAGCACCGTCACTCCGAAAATTTTGAAATAGCCATATTCGTAGTTAAGCGCAAGGTACGTGTCCTGACCCAGCATGCAAAAGGCCCCCAGCAGAAAGGAGGTCCAAACAATCAGGGCCTCTCCGATCAGCAGGACCAGAGTGCGAACTGGATAATAAACATTGAAGAGCCGTATCAACGGGGCCTCGGTTCGTTCTCGTCTTCATTTTCGACTTAAGCGGGGCTAGTCACGGCCTCGCCATAGTAGTACTTCGAATGTTGAATGGACTCGGCGGGGGCTCCATTCAACACAACGCCCAGCAACAACTGGTCGGGGAATTCCTGGCGCGCGCGCAACGCCAAGTCAGAAGGCGTCACGTTCGAGCGCACAACCATGAGGATTCCGTCACAGGAGCCAGCCACGAGGGTCGCATCCGAAACCGGAATGACGGGTGAAGTGTCGATCACAATCCAATCGAACAGGGGCTCGACTCGCTGCAAGAAGAGCTTAAAACGGCCGTTGGAGAGCAATTCAGGAGCGCTGCCTGCCACTCGTCCTCCAGGCATAAAGAACAGATTCTCCATGGGGCCGCGTTGCATGGCGGCAAACTCGTCGCATTCTCCCAAAAGATATTCCGAGAGTCCTGGAGTCTGTGCGGTTCCGAGATGACGATGCATGCCGGGGTTACGAAGATCGGCATCGATCACGAGGACGCGGCGGCCATGCTGACGTACCAGGACCTGAGCGAGATTCGCGGCGACGAACGACTTCCCTTCCTTGGGAAGCGCGCTCGTGACCATGAGACGTTTGAGCGCCATCTTCTCGCGAATCTGATAGAGGCGGGAGCGCAAGGTGCGGAACTCTTCGGCTCCGAGGCGGCTGTCGTCATCCTGGAAGAAGAGCATGGTGCGCTCATCCGGACTCCACCGCGCCTGCGGGCAGCGGGCGAGTAGCGATTCGTAGTTCATGCCCCCCGAACTCATGGCCGGCATGACCGTGGCTCCGGAAGATTGCAGCGACGGCATGGTGTCGCGTTGCGCGTCGTTCTGGAGTTGTGGTTGCTCGTAAGCGGGCTCGATGTGCGTCCCCGTGGAGGTTGCTCGTTCCTGTTCAGCGCGTTTTAAAGCGTCATGGATGCGGCTCATAGTTTCCCTTCTTTGGGGAGATTCTGTTGTTCGGATTGGCGCAAGCGGTCGGCCAGGGTTGCCAAGGTACGCAAGGCCTCGACCAAATCAAATTTTTCGGAGGGAGGCACGGGCGCGGTCATGGCGGCAGCGGCGTTGCCATCGGTCAAATCAAAGTCGCGAGCCACGGAATCGACGATCTCGGAAGACACCGTCTTCTTCTGATCGACAAATGCGCTGACCAGACAGTGCTCGCAAAGGAGATTGATGACACGCGGAATTCCGAGCGAATAGCGGAAAAGTGCGGTGATCGCGTCAGCCTCGAAAATCGCGTCGCCATTCGAACCCGCGATGCGCAGGCGCTGACTGATGTAGGACTTGGTTTCCTCCAGATTCAGAGGATGGGTTTTTGCGCGCAGCGTGAGACGTTGGCGCAACTGGCGCAACTGCGGCTGCTTCAGGCGCTGCTCGAGTTCCGGCTGGCCCACGAGAACGATCTGCAAAAGCTTCTCGGTGAAGGTTTCGAGATTGGTGAGCATGCGAATCTCTTCCAAGACTTCGTCCGAGAGGTTCTGCGCCTCGTCAATGACGAGAACGGCCGTCTCCCCGGCTCGATAGCGATCGAGCAACCAGTTGTAGAGGCGTTGCAAGACCTGGCTTTTCGACTTGGTATCGCAAGGAATTCCGAAGTCGGCCATCATAAAGTCGAGAAGCTGGGTCACATCCATGCGCGAGTTGAAAATGAAAGCAGTGGCTACTTGCTGCATGCGAAGCCACTCCATCAACTTGTTGATCAGCGTCGTCTTGCCAGTGCCGACCTCACCAGTCAGCAGGACAAAGCCTTTCCGGCTCTGGATGCCGTAGGTCAGGCAGGCCAGCGCTTCTTCCGTATGGCGCGTTAGAAACAGATAGCGCGGATCCGGATTGACGTTGAACGGGTTGGCACGAAGCCCAAAAAATTCTTTATACATATTGCGCTAAACCTTTTCTGTACAGCTTAGACAGCTTCTCGATTGCCGAGCTAAACCCCAACGTGCTCATGCTCTCGTTGCGAGCCCGGATCGGGTCTGCCCCAGAAACGACGGGGCTCGACCTCGTTTTCTTCTTCGCCGCCGACCCAGGGCAGCGAAATGAGAAGCGGCAGTTCGGTCACGGCGGCGGCATCTTTTTCGGTGCGAATCGATTTGTCGCTGAACTCGAGCACCACTGCGATCAAAAGACCAACCGCCAATCCGACCGCCGTGCCGGCCGCTGCAAACAGCGGACGGTTCGGGAAGCTCGGAGCCTCGGGCAGGCCGGCATTGACAGCAATCTGCATCTGCTCGCCCTGCTGATCGTTTTCCATGTTCGAGCCCAGGTCGGCAGCGCTCTTCTTTGCCAGCAAGCTCTGGTAGAACGCTTGTGCTTCGTCGTTATCGCGAGTGAGCAGCTTGTACTGTTCTTCGACGGTCGGGCTCATGGCGGTCCGGCTCTCGTAGAGGCCGATTTGACTTTGCAGTCTTTTCTGATCGACATTCGCCTGGTCGATGACGCTCTGGTATTGATGAATCTGCAGGCGCAACTGGCGAATCTCGGGTGGTTCGGAGGCGCTCACTTTTTCATTCGCGTCGGCGGGAGCCGCGGTCGCGTTGTTCACTTCATCGAGCTTCTTTTTAACTTCCGCGATGTCCGCCTTGGTCTTAATGACGTCCGGATGGTCGTCGGTGTAACGAGCTTGTAATTGCATCAATTGGGCCTGCAGCTGGGTCAATTCCTGTTCCAGGGTTTGCGGATTGGTGCTGGAGAGCGAACTCTTCCAGGCCGCGGTTTGCTGGGCCAACATGCTTTCGGTGTACGCCTTATCCTGCTGGGCGCGGCTCAAGGTTTGCGTGGTGGCATCGAGCTGGGTATTCATCGAGGCCAGGATTCTGAGGTTGTTTTCGACGTCGCTTGGAAGCTGACCAAAATATTGCTTTTTGAAAGCCGCTAATTTTGCGTCCTGATCATCGAGCGCGCGCTTGGCCTCGTCGACCTGGCGACCGAGAAAGTCGCTGGTGCTCTTGGCCGTATCCGAGCGGGAGCGAAGATTTTCGTCCAAAATCATGGAAGTGAGAGCCGCGCAGATTCTTTGCGCGCGGTCCGCCTTACTGTCCGTATAGCTAAGCGTGAAGCCGGGAACGGGCTCGTCGGTGCTGCCAGGTTTGCGTTTCTTGACGCCCGCCGATTGCGCAGCGGCGGCGCTCATCGAGGTGATGACGGGCGCGACCTGCATCGTCTGCTGAATGTTCGCGATCAGCTTCTGCTCTTCCCCCGGCTTGTCGGCATGAAGGCTTTCGAGATTGAGGCCCTCGAGCGCGGGACGGAGGCGGCTCGGACTTAGCACCTGCTCTTGCAGACTCTGCACGCGCTCGGTGAAGTCGGCCGTAATCACTGGCGCGACATAGGTATCAGGTACCTTCTGACCCTGAACCAGCACGGTCGACTGCGAGGTGTACTTCGCCGGAAACGCGTGCGAGACGAGGTATCCGCCGACAAAAGCGAGGACGGTCGGAATCAAGAGAACCCTAGTCCGCCGCTTGAGCATTGCTATGTAATCGTCCATCGACAGTTCGCGATTTGCCATTTCTGTTCACCAATCCGGCCGCCAGGGGCGGCCAAAAAATATCGATCTTTACTCGATCTCGCTCGACTTCTACTCGATCCTGGTCGGAACCGGATGCCACTCGATGCCGATGGAGGCGATGTTGCGCTGCGCGACACGGCCAGTACTGCCGCCGATGGTGACCGGGACATCAAAGGCCACTTCGCTGAAACGGTACGCGACGAATGCATCCCAGAGGCGGCCAAGGTGCTTGCGGAAGACGCCTCCGGCAGAGCCTTCGTTGTAGCTGCCAGCAGGCACGCCAAAGGTTGAATCTTGCAGTTTTGTGTTGTGCGAGAAGGCTAGATCACCGTAGAACTCCCACGTGCGACCAATGGGACGGGTATACAGCAGGCGTGCCGCCTGCGTGTTAGCGCCTGCGAAAAAGCCTGAACCGGAGGACGTGAACTTCTCATAGGTCGCGCCCATCGAAGCATGCGCGAACTTGTAGTTCAAGAGCACACGAGCGCTCAGGGACCAGCGATCCAGGTATCCGCCTTCTTCCAAGACCGTGTATTCCGGCCCTGCGCCTGCAGTCAGACTCATTCTGCCGCTGAGATAGTACTTCACCCGGAGATTGACGATGTGGTTGTAAAACTGTCCCCCGGACTCCTGTGGAAACTGAAATAGCTGGAAGGCGTAGACCACACCAATCTGATCGTGCCGCGTAATGAGGTGCGTGTATCCGCCCTCGACAGTCACTTGGTCGCTGTTAATAAAAACGTTGGTCGGATCGAAAAAGTGGGCGTTGCTGAACCCTCCCGCTACCGTGACCGCCGAGACCGGATTGATCGCCTGGACGGCGTCGATCACTGCCGTATTTGCAAGTCGCGGGATATCGCCGACGGAACCGAGGGAACCGCTGGAGAAGCCATGCACGCCAGCAACTCCGCCGTTCAGCCCTCCGTTGCCTGTCGCAATTCCTAAACCGGGAACACCGCCGAAAGTGCCGATAGAGAAAGAGCCATCGGGGAGGTAGTTAAAGGCATCCCTCACCGTTACCTGGCCGGTGCGCCAGCGTGTGACGGCTTCGAGGCCAGCTGCCTGCAATTGCTTAACTTGATATGGACTGGAATAGAAGGCGCCGCCACCAAGATACTCGGCGAAAAGATCACTTTTCGGCCAGAACTGCTGCAGATCGAGAGCTCCCAGGATGCGAGTAATCGATTGCGCTCCGGCACCGTGGCCCAATTGGTTAAGCCCGTTTGTGTCGGCCGATTCGCTCGCTTGCAAGGCAGGCGAGATGAAGCTGCGCGTCGCTGTGTGCAGATCGAGACTGGGCTCGTCCAAACCAGTAACCGGAGGATTTTCGGGATTGAGAATGGGCGCGTTCTCCTGTCCAAACGCGGGCGCTGGCGCGGTACTGGGTGGCGAGGTGCTGGGCGGAGTTTGCGAACCCGACGAAGAGCTATCCTGCGCCACCGCACAGAGGCTCACGCCGAGCACCAGCACCAACAATCGAAATGTTCGCGGCATCGACATGCTTTTCACCAGAGATCCCTCAGAGAATGTATATCTCCTACGGGACGACAATTGTATCCCCGGGTTGTAATAGGTAGTTCTGTTGAATATCTTCGCCCTTGAGCAACTTTTTGTAGTTCACAATCATTTTTTCCTGCTTGCCGTTCACCATGCGCAAGACATAAATGCCCTTGATCTTGGCAAATTGGTTCAGTCCGGCCGTCGACAGCGCCTGTAACACAGTCATGTTCGGAAGCATGGGCATAGGTCCCGCGTGCAGGACTTCTCCATTGATGAAAATGCGTTTGCTGTTGATCTGCGCGACCACGATCGTCACCCGTGGGTCGGCGATGTACTTCCGGAGTTTCTCGGTGATCGAATCGGCGAGCTGCTGGGGAGTGAGCCCCGCGGCTTGCACGTCATTCAGCAGAGGAAGCGAGATTTTTCCATCGGGACGCACGGGCAACGTGGCCGTAAGATCGGGCTCGCGCCAGACCGCGATGTGCAGAGAGTCATCCGGACCGATGACGTACGTCGCTCCACCCTGGCTCGCTGGAAGAGCATTGCTGGAAGGCGCGCCAGCGGCAACGCCGGCAGCGGGTGCATCCTGAGCGAAGGCCATGCCCCCAACCAGGAATGTGGCTGTCAATACTGTGGCGAATCTCAGCGTGGCGAATGTCGCTTCCGCCGCCACTTTCGATCTCAATTTCATATCTTCTCCTGTGGGTCGAATCACTCTCGTATTCGAAATCTCATCGCGGCCGTGCACTCAGGCCCCATATTCTTCGTAACCGATCTGCTTCAGCTTGTAGAGAAGCGCTTTGTAGCTGATCTGTAATTCCTGGGCGGCGCGGCGACGGTTCCAGCGTGTGCGCGTCAACGCCTGCAGAATAATCTCTCTTTCAGCCTCACGGGAGGCGGCGCGCGCGGCGTCTTTCAGCGAAATCTTCTCGCCGCTTGCGGTGTGGTCAACGCGCCGTAACAAGGATCGCAATCCGCCCATGGCGAGCGTCTCGTCGCCGAGGCCGACGATGGCGCGGGCGGCGTCCTTCAGTTCCCTAATGTTTCCAGGCCAGTTGTATTCGAGGAAGAAATTTCTGGTTTCGAGGCTGAGCGTGGGGACCGGCCGAGAAAAGTCATGCGCAGCGGCGGAGAGAAACCAATCGCGCAGTATCGGAATGTCTTCTTTCCGCTGGCGCAGCGGAGGCAGGCGCAGGCACACTCCGCTGATGCGGTAATAGAGGTCCTCACGGAACTTGCCGGCCTTCATTTCCGGCTCGAGTTCGGTCGACGTACCACAGATGTAGCGCGGGACCCGCCGCTGCTCAGCGCCGCTTAATCCAATCTGACGAACCAGTTCTTTTTGAGCGGTTGCAGTGAGGTTCGACACATCCTGCAGGTAGACGGTTCCACCTTGATTGTCCGAGATAGGTTCGCCCAGCGCGGCCAGGATTGGTTCGCTGACCTCGCGTGCCTGATAGATCTGAAATGGTTCGCTCGCGCGGCTGGATAGGGCATGAATTCTCGCCGCTGCGGCAGCCTTGCCGGATCCATGCTCAGCCACCACCAGCACCGGCAGATCGTTTTGCGACAGTTCGCGGATCATGGCTTCCACCGTGCGCATGCCGGCGCTCACGCTTTCGAGCCACACGCGAGCGTTTCCGTTCGTTGGTGTGGCGGCGTTTGCCGGAATTTCGTTGCGGTCGATTTGCATGAATTCTCGCGTTGTCGCTCAGCTCTTCTTATTCTCTTGCGTTACTCGGTTTGCCGGGGGGCTTTGACCGAGGCCCGTAGACCCTTAGGGAGAGGCCTCACTAGGTGCGTACCCTAGATAGAGCAAACCTGCTGCCAATCGGGGCCAAAGATTTCATGATGCCTACAAACTTATATAGTCTGTTTTCATATAGTTACGGTGGTCCATCCGGAGGCCGGAGCAATATAATACGGTAACACATGCGGAGAAATGGGAAAAAGTTTGCCCACATCCTCGGTAATCCAGAGGGATTACTTTCCCTCAGCTTGGGGAGAAAGTCCGAACTGGAACCGGCTTTGGAGAGAAGCAAGGCTTCTGCTAGTGGGATGGATCATGCGGGCAGCTTCCTCTAACTCCTTCATTCCACTCCCGCTATCGCTGCTTCGACGGCATCGATGTCAGCCCCGAGATCCTTGCCGTCCGAACCCGCACCCGCGCCCGGAGAGACTTTCGAGCAACCGGCACCCTTGGCATGGCAAAGCCGGGGATCTTTGCTCACGCCCTCTTTTGAGTCAAAGTTGCGGACGCCCGCGGCTTCCCCGGAGCCGACCGTGATGTTTCCCTTGGGAAAGGAGCCTCGGCCGCCAATGATCAAATTCTTGTCGAACTTATAGGAATTGAAGCAGGCATCGAGAACGGATTCTCCACCCTGATGCTGCGTCTTTGAGGCGCAACTGGCAGGGCCTCCGCCTGCCGAGGCGATGGCTGGCCGCCGATCGCCCGCCGCAAACACGCTGTTCGTGATGGAAAAATTGGTCATCTTTTCCCCCGCGTCGAGGATCGAGAGCAAACTTCCCCGCACGAAAGCGGTGACGTGGTCGATCAAAACATCATGGACCGGAGGCTGCGTCGAAACCAGAATGATGAAGGCGCCTCCACCTTTGAAATCCTGATCGTGCAGGCGGTCGGCGAAGAGGTCGTGAATGCTGTAGCGACCACCGTCTTCCGGAGCGCCTCCGGTCTTCGCCAGGGCGTTCGCGATCTGCAAAACTCCGGCGACATTGCGAACGCGGTTGTAACGGAGTGTGATGTCATTGACTCGGCACACGGGACATTTATTCGATTGGCTCTTGGGCGTGAGCAGGATTGAAAATCCCGTTTGACTGAATCCTCCCCAGGAGTTCTCCAGCAGATTGCCCTCGAACAAGAGCCGGATCGCACTCTTCAGCTCAAGGTTGTTCTTGACGATCACCGGGTTTCCCGAGGGTCCAGCCACGAAGCCCGGCTCGCCCTCCTTCCACAGCATCGGCCGAAAAAGATGGTTGCGGCGAATTTCGATGTCGGTGGGAACGATGGTCGCGCCGCTTCCTCCAAAGAGAATGTTTTCTCCCGCGGCCTCGATGAAGTTGTTGTAAATCTTCAGCGTGGTAATCGGATCATCGCCGCTCCCGCCACCGATTCCGGTGGCGTCGGTGCACTTTCCGGTTCGCGCAATGCAACTCAGACCGCTGATATACGAGTCGATTACGGCAATCATCTTAGCGCCGTGCACGATGCCGACTCCGTGGCCGACCTCGGCGCCATCAGCGGCGTGAATCCAATTGCGATCGAAGACGACGTGATCGGTTTTTTCTACGGTGATGATGCGTCCGATGTTCGCCTCGGGAGGTGTGGTCCACTCAATGCCGATGAAGCGAAGGTGATCGCCGATCGCAGCTCCGTCCGGACGATGGACAATCAGAGTCGCCAGCAATTTCGCTGGTCCTCCCGAAGGCTGGGCGAACGCGGGGCGGCCGGGAAGGCTGGCGATTCCTGCCCACGCGGGCGAGATGCGCGTTCCTTCGGGAGGGAGATTCGAGTCGGGCGTGTCGGTGCGCACAGTGATGTAGTGCTGGTCATCGCATTTTTTCGCGGGAAGTTCCGTCACTTCGAAAGACGTGCCCGCGGGAAGAAGCAGCGTGTCGCCGCACTTGGCGCTATCAATCTCGTGAGCCAGATCTGACTTGGCGGGCACGTGAATCTGTTTTCCGGGCGAGGGAGTACCGTCGAGCGCCGTGTAATAGCAGGCTTTCGGGAGTTCGGCCGGACCGTCTTTATCCCCGAACTGGGCGACATTGCCCTTGCCGCAGTATGCGTTCTCGGTGATCGGAGGCGCGGCAGCGTATGCGGGGCGAGGCAGCATGGCCTGGATGGCAAGGGCGAAGATAAAGATGACGGCGAAGCCGAAGGCTGGGCGCTGTGCAACTTGCATTCGCGGACGAACCGCCGAGGCAGAGCAGGGGAAATGGTGCGGAGTCATGTTTCAAATTCTCCTTAGAAACTGGAGGAACTGGCGCGATCTCGATTGCCCGCGCTTATCCGATCGCACGCCCCGCGCATGCGCTATGCCCTTTGCTGCGCTGCGTGTCGAACGCAGCGTTTTGCAAGCCGCTGTTCGGGGATGATAGCACGAGGCTGCACGGTCAGGACCGAGGAGATCGAGCCTGCGAGGCTCAACTTTCCTCCTGATATTCGCCCCCGATTTGAGGATCAGAAACAATGGGAGTGAGCAATGCGGGTGCAGGCGCCCAGGTTTCTGTCACTTGGAAGACACGCCCTGTCTTGTAGGCCCAGAAGGCTCCCACTCCATAGAGGAGGAAGGCAGAGCCGATTTCCGCCACCAACTGAATCAGATTTCTGGGAGTGAAATACCGGTTCAGTATCCAGACCGCAGCCGCCAAAGGCAGGTTCAGCAGAAACGGCAACGAATAAGACTGGCGGACGAACGTACCGACCGGGACGCCGATCTGCTTCTTCATGTGTCGTGGCATGAAGAGGAAAAACGTACAGCACAAGGGAACGGCCGTGCCGAGCGCATCGCCGACGATCCCGAGCGTAGGCACGAGGGCAATGCTCAAAATCAGGTTCGCGATGCCCTCGAGCAGTGTCACTTTTGCCATCGACTGGTGTTTGCCGATGCCAAAAAGTACGCGGCCGGAGGCCGACTGCATCAGCATCAGGGCGAAAGGGATAATAAGGACGACCAGAACCGGGTAACTATGCGGGACGTAGCGCGCTCCCACCCAGATTCGTATGACATTCTTGCCCAGCAGAATCAGGATCACGGTGATGGGTAGAATCAAAAGCGCACAAACGCGGTTCCCGGCGATGTAAACCTTGCGCAGGCGAGTGAGGTCGCCTTTCGCCTCAGACTGGCTCGACATGGGAACAAAGATCTGCGCCAGGCTGGATACGAATTCCTGGGCGTAGTCCACGATGCGCGCGCCGAACGAAAAATAAGTGATGGCGACGGTCGACATCATCGAACCGAGAACCAGTTCGTCGGTGCGGAAGCGAAGGCGTCCGGCAACGATTACCAGAAATGTCGTGCCGCCGTAAGTGGCCATGTTGCGGAAAGACGCTTTGTCGACGTAGCGAAGGCCCAGCGAAATGGGACACAACCGAAAAACGATGATGCCGCGCAGAATAGACGACAGGAGCGGAAGCGCTACGGTGATCAGGGCGATGGTGATCAATCCGTAGCCGCGATTCAGGCAAAAAACGATCAACGCGGCGCGCAGTAAAGTCGAGCCGATGCTCGTCCAGTTCAGAATGTAGAAGCGCTGCAGGCCTTCGAGCATGCCGCCAAAAACACCGAGGGGAAATCCGAGGCTGACGGAGGCTCCGACCATGAGCAACAAAATGCGCGCCTGCGAGTGCATCTCGGGCGGAATCTTGAAAAGGTGCTCGATCGACGAACTCAGCGTCAGGGTCAGGACCATGCTGACGATCCCGATGCCGCTGTAGCTGACGAGAGCCGTGTTTACGAACTGCTTGAGCTTTTCGTTATCGTCGGTGGCGGTGTACTTCGAAACGTAGCGAATAATCGAAGACCGGATCCCTAAATCGAAAAGTCCGTAATAGCCGGTAACCGAGAAAATCAGGACCCAGATGCCGTAGGCAGCATCGCCCAAACGATGCACAATAAAAGGCGAAAGGAAGACTCCCACGACCACATTGGTGGCCAGAGCCGTCCAACTGGAGCCAACGTTCTTCAGAATCTGTCGTTTTTCAAACTTCCGCATTACACTTTCCGTTCCTGCATTGGGGAACGCAACAGAGTTTTCTGTTTTGCGTTATTTCCGCTAAAGGTACGCGGCATACCGCAGCCACTGCTCGACCCGCTTCATCCCGTCCGTAAACTGCACGCGCGGTTGGTAGCCGAGCGTCTTTCTCGCTTTTTCGATGCTGAAGAATACGGTTGTGCTCTGCGTAGCTTCCGTCACTTCGTCCGGAATAAATTTGCTGTTTGCAGATCTCGTTGCCGCACGTTTCACCCCGAAACGCGCCCGCATTCTCTCGCGTTTTTCAGGCGGCATCGAGCCCACCCAATTCCACGCTTTTTTCATCGCGGCTTCCGTTAGAGGGATTTGCAGCAGCATCTCGCGAAATGGTTTGCTCCGCGCCACACGAGCCATCGCTTTTACGGATCCCATCACCATTCCGGATTTCTTGCCGCGGCTGGCTTCGATCTCAGCCCGCGTCATCTCTTGGACCTCCGGCGGCGCCGCGAGCAAGGCAACGTGTGCGCGAATGAAATCTCCCCAGGTAATGCGTTCGCCGTCGGTAATCAGGAAAACCTGATTCAAGGCCGCGTCGTTCTCGACGCCGAGCAGCATGGCGTCGATCAGATTATCGACATAGGTCGTGTTACAGGCGCCACGGCCTGCGTCGATGAAGGCCACGTGTCCCGCGCGCAGGTCTTCGATCAACCGCGTCGACCACGCGGAGTATGGGCCCCAAACAATGGATGGACGAAGGATGACCACGGGCAACCCGCGCTTGCCGTAGTCCAGAACGACTTTCTCGGCGGCCGCTTTGTTATCGCAGTAAGGATCGCCCGTATGCCGCAGCGGGGCGTCTTCCGTTTCGGAGCCGGGAAGCGGCGTGATTCCGTAAACTGCGGCCGTGCTGATATGAACGAAGCGCTGGACACCAGCGGCGAGCGCGACTTGCAGTATGTTTTCGGTGCCGCGCACAACGGTGCTGGCGGGACCGAGACCGCAGTGAATTACGATCTTCGCGTCCCGAAGAGCGCGCCGCAGCGACTCCTTGTCCTGCAGATCGCCGGGACAAAGTTCAACGGGCATGCGTGCAATGCGTGGCGCGCGATGCATGCCATGCACGAGGGTACGGACTCGCGGTCCGCCGGCCTGGATAAGACGCTCGCACACGCGGCCGCCAATGAATCCAGTGGCGCCGGTTACGAAGATGGTTTCGTTGCGCCAGTTCATGCGCGTGCCTCATTGGTTGTTGGCGCGCTCACCTTGTGATCCTCTATCGAGCGGGGCTTAGAATCAATTTCGGACCATGGCTCCGCAATTCTCTTTTTATTGGCATAGCAGCTTTCGATGAGTTCCAACACGCGCACTGCCTGCCACCCGTCGACTTCGGGCTTCGTATGGTTCCGGACGCTCTGCACGAAGTTGTCGAGCTGTCTCCAGTACGAACTTGTGCCAGCAAAGTTTTCTAGACGCAAGGTCTGACTTACCGGGACGCCAGCGATTTCGCGGTGGATCACGACCACCTCGGGGTCCTGAACGGAAATTTCCGCGCTGGCTGCACTGCCCTGCACCAGCAAGCGATTGGGGAGTTGGAAGGTGCGGCTCAGCCGCAGATGTCCTTGGACGTCGCCGAATTTTCCGGCATGCTTTACGTCGAGAAAAAGGTTGGCTTCGATGCCGCTGCCCCAGTCGTCATCCTGGTAGTCGAACGCCGTTACGGGGCCGAACCAATCGATCACGCTGTCCAGCATGTGAACGCCGAAATCGACAAGGGCCCCGCCGCCAGCCTTCGAACGCTCGAAATAGAAGCCGGACGCGCTGCGCCAGTCGAATGCGCCGCCGTATTGAAAGTCGTAGCTTTGCAGATTTCCCAGCAGGCCTTCGGCGATTACCAGTTTCAGCAGGGGATGGCTGGCGGCAAAACGACGATTCATTCCGACCGCGAGAACAAGATTTTTTTGTTCCGCGAATTCGGTGCAGGAGCGCGCTTCGGCAGCCGTGATCGCCAGCGGCTTCTCGCAGAGCACATGGACTCCCGCCCCGAGGCAATCCAAATTGCTGCCGACGTGCAGGTGGTTCGGGAGCGCGTTGATGAGAGCGTCGACTTGTCCGAAAAGGTTGCGATAGTCCGCGACCGCCTTACAGGCAAGGCCGCGGCTCTGAATGAGGGCGTTCGCGCGAGATGTGTCGGTATCGACGAGCGCGACGAGTTCGACCCCAGGGTGTGCGTTGACAGCGGGAATGTGCTCGCTGCGGGTAATCGCTCCGCAACCTAGAATGGCCAGCCGGATTCTGTCCGTCATCCCCGCTTTTCCCCGAGGACACTGGTGGTCGTAAGTTGACTCTCGTCGCTTTCTATTTTTTGCGCCGTCTGGGCCTCGCAGCTCCGCGGAATCGTGCCGTCGGGATTCCGCGTGACCAGATCGTAACCAAATTCGGCCATGATGTTGCCCCAGGCCGACTCAATTGCGGCCACCGACTCAGGGCGCAACTTAGTCTTCCAGCCTCCAGCCGAGGCCGTGCGAATGAACGGGATGTCGCTGCGTTTATCTTTCGTCGAGACCCACTCTTTGCCCTGGGTTTTTTCCATCTCGCGCATGCGGTCGGCGGAGCTGCGGTCGAGCGTCGTTTGCAGCAGTTTGGGCGAGGGTTCGATTCCGTAAAACTCGGCAATCCGCTTCAATTCCTGCTCGGGATGAGATTTCATATCCTCGTAGCGAAGCAGCAAGAATCCCGGACGCGCTCCCCGCGCAAAAGCCCAACTGGCGACGTTTTCGCCCCATGTGCCCCAGTTGGCCGAACCTAAATGTCCGGTCACGAAATCTCGGATGTAGCGTTCCAGCGGATAACTGTCTTCAATGTGGCGATACTTGCGGGAGAAATCGTAGTAGGAAAGGGCGACATCGCGCGGATCGCGCATGATGTAGATGACTCGCGGATAGCGCGGATCGAAGTAGGAATGGCTCTTGATCGTCCGCGGACTTGGAATCGCCCGCATGTAGCGGCTCGATTGCGCCTCGGTATCGGGGACCCAACGCTCGATGTTGGCGAACGTGGCCGCTTCTTCGGGATGCAGCAAGTTGGCCACGAGGAAGCGGGTCCAGGTATTTCCGGATCGAGGATAGGAGACAATGAAGGTATCGTCGTGACGGACCGCGAGCGTGCGGCCCGCGATGTCGCTGCCCAAAGCGTACTTCAATACTTTTCGGATTCCGTAAATCATCGCGCCGGCCCGTTCAGCACAGCTGCAAGCAGCCGTGAGTCGGGATCGGCTGCGGCCGTCTTAGTTGCCGAGTGCAGCAGCAGTTCGTATCCCAAATAAGTCATTAGAGGACCCCAGGCAGTTTCGAGTTGCGCGACTGCGGCCTGGGGAAGACCGGTCTTCCATCCGCCGGCTTTCGCGGCGCGCACAAAAGGAACATCCTGACGCGTGCTCTGGGTCGAAGACCAAAGATGCCCCTGAGACTTCTCGAGTTTGCGCATTTCATCCGCGGAACTGCGCTGGACGGCGTTCGAAATTCGCGCGGCATCGGCCGGAATTTCCAGGAACCCGGCAACTTTGTTGAGTTCGCGGGCCGCATCAGCCAGCATGTCTTCGTAGCGCAAGAGCAAAAATCCGGGACGATTCTGACGCGTGGCCAGCCATCCGGCTACGTTTTCGCCCCACGATCCGTAAGGACTGGTCTCGCCTTTCACGAAGCGGGCCACAAATTTTTCCGGAGGATAGCCATCTTCAATCAGACCGCGTTTGCGATGAAAGTGGAACTGGGAGAGGGCCACGTCGCGCGGGTCGCGTACCACGTAAATCACGCGCTGGTAGCGGGGATCGAAATACTGATGACTTTTGATGATCCGGGGCCTAGGCATACGGGCCAACGCGCGCTTCGAAAGTGCCTCGGGATCGGGCGTCAATTGGTTGATGTTCGAGAAATCCGCAGGTGTTTCGGGATAGACGAGATTGGCGATGAGAAAACGCGTCCAGGTATTGCCGGACTTCGGAAACGACAGAATAAATACGTCGTCCGGGAACACCACGAGGTTGCGCCCCGGGTGGTGCAGGTTCAATCCCCGCCGAACTACGCGGATCAGTTTCTCCATCATAGAGTTGACTTTCGAGTTAACTTCTTAGTTCGCGTCAGCTCTTAATTGTAGCTGACGCTGGCAGTGAGCCATTCGCTCTCAGGTTTCGCCAGTTTACTGCGCTGTGATCGGCGAAACCGTGCCCCGCCCTGTTTTTCGGGCCAGGCGCGCGTCCTGAAGAGCCAGGAACCGACGCACCGCCCACGGCGCAATTCGTACCGCCAGGGCCATGCGATGGCTCTTCCGATCGGTGGACAACGTTGCCGCATGATCGGCCGCGGCGCGCGCTTCGGCGTAGTTACCCTCGCGCAGGTGGCGTTTGACCAGATCTTTTTGGCAGAGCCACTCGGTGCGGACAATAATTTCTTCGATCAGAGTTTTCTGCTGCGCAGAGACCGGCAGCGTCCTGCGTATTTTTTTCAGGATTTCGATCTGTGCCTGCTTGAGCAGATAGCTATCGGCCGCAAGTCCACCCGGCAGCAGCCGATGCACGATACCGACCTCTGACAAAAAGCCGATTCTCGCGCCGCGAAACGACATGCGCGCCCATAGATCGAAGTCTTCGCAGCGGCGGTACTGCTCATCGAAGAGACCCGCGTCGATCATTGACTGGCGCGAGGCAACCATGGCCGACGTGGTCACGCCACATTCTTCTGTAATGAGTTTTTCGAAGGTAACCGGCGGATTCTGCGGCTGGCGCTCGAAAGCCGTGCCAACGTGAACCCCATCCCGCACGAAGTCCGAATCGCTGTAAACCAGGTCGAAGCCGCCTTCTTGGAGCAGGGGGACCAACCTCGCCAGATGCTCGGGCAAATAAAGGTCGTCGCTATCGAGGCAGGCGATGTATTTTCCGCGCGCGGCTCGAATTGCGGTATTGCGAGCGCCCGACGGACCGCGGTTTTCCTGCCGGACGTAGATGAGTTTGTCGCCGTAGCTGCGAATCGCCGCTTCCAGCGTCTCGGTGTCGGGCGACCCGTCGTTGACGAGCACCACCTCGAAGTTCGGGTAAGTCTGCGCGAAAACCGAATCCAACGTCTGCCGAACGTGCTCTGCCGCCCGATAGGCGGGGATTACAACACTCACCAGCGGCATTTGCGGATTTTCCAAGGCGCACACGCTCCCTGTTCTGGTTACAGCAAGCGTCGATCCAAAGGGAATCGGGCACCTGCACCTAACCCTCTGATTTTAATAGATGTCTATGACGGGTTGATGACTGAATCCCAGAATCGGCGCAAGCCTGGCGCTTTTTTGGGTAATTTGCTTCTTCTTTTTGTCCCTTCGTCAATCGCGCCCGCCTCGGCAAAAGTGGGGCTGAATCGCGTCGCCAAGCATCAAAGTTAGCTGGGGCAGTAACTACCCGGATGTGCTATATATACCCACCGGTTAGGCTTTGCTTCGGGGTCAGGTTTCGCATATTCTTAGCTGCGCATAAAACTTTCTTATGAGTAACTCAGCAGAGGCAGTTCCCCTCTTCTCGACAAGAGAAGATGGGTTATCGTCGGGCTTGCCTCGCTGGCAAGCCGCGGTAGTTTTGCTGCTTATCGCGTGGCTTTATACTCCGATTCTGATTCGGCTGTTTCTTGAGTGGGTAGGCCCTCATCACGATCCTAACTTTCAGCACGGAATCTTCGTCCCGATCTTCGCTGCCTTCGTCGTCTGGCAAGACCGCGAGCGGCTGCGGGCCATCCCCTCTTCTCCTTCGTGGGCTGGCTTGGTGCTGGTATTGCTCAGCTTGGTCACGCTCGTCGTCGGAGATTTAGGCGCGGAAAATTTCTTGTCGCGCGTCTCGTTGCTGATCTTATTGGCCGGCCTCATCATTCTGTTTCAGGGATGGACGTTTTTTCGCGCTGTGTTATTCCCCTGGGCCTTTCTGATTCTGATGATCCCGATCCCCAACCTGATCATCCAGAAAATCAATTTTCCGCTGCAACTCGTCGCCTCAAGACTTGCGACGGATCTCTTGCAACTAGTCGGCGTTCCCGTCTTCCGCGAAGGAAATTTAATCCAATTGGCTGCCATGCCGCTGGATGTCGCGGAAGCCTGTAGCGGCATCCGATCATTGCTGAGCCTAGTTACGCTCTCTATTATTTACGGATATTTATTGGAAAGTCGCGTGTGGGTTCGCATTGCGCTTGCGGTTTTAGCTGTCCCGATTGCGGTCGTCGCCAACAGCTTTCGGATTTTCGGCACAGGTCTGCTCGTGCAAACCGGGCATCCCGATGCCGCGGAGGGTTTTTACCACGCCCTCTCTGGAGTGTTGATCTTTGCCGTCGCGCTAACCTTACTATTCGTCGCGCATTGGCTCATCACTTTGATTTGGAAGAGCAAGCCTGTGACGGCAAGACCTGCCGCCAAGGTCACGAATCTGCCGAAGCGATCGATAAACGAAGTGCAAATCAGGGCTGGCTTGTCTCGCTTTGCGGTAGCGGTGATCCTTCTGTTTGCCACGGCCGCTGGCCTTCAGGCTCACTCTCATAATGAGGTATTTCCTCCGCGCGAGCCTCTTAGTTCTTTGCCCAAGCAGATGCAGAGTTGGACGGGTACGGATGAAGCCCTCGACCAACAGACCCTCGCGATCCTGGGACCCGGCGAATTTCTGCTGCGCGACTATGTGAATGCGAAGAAGTTGCAGCCCGAGATCAATTTGTACATCGCGTACTTTCCCACGCAAAAAGCCGGGGACACGATTCACTCGCCGAACCACTGCCTGCCGGGCGCGGGGTGGATTCCGGTTCGGAACGAAGTGGTGCAGATTACTCGTCCGGATGGCTCGTCTTTTCCAGCAAACCGGTATTTAGGCTCCAAAGGCGGAGAACGGCAACTGGCGCTTTATTGGTTTCAAGCGCACGGGCGGGTTGTGGCCAGCGATTGGAAGGCGAAGTACTATCTGGTTGACGATTCCATCCACATGAATCGTAGCGATGGTGGCCTGGTGCGGTTGATGACTCCGATGCTGGAGGGCGAATCTGCCGACGCCGCCCAAGCCCGCCTGATGCAACTCGGATCGCAGGTTCTTCCGCTTCTGGACAATTACATTCCGCGTTGAATCAGCTTTTGATACTCGGTCGGCGAATATCCTGTGATCGTGCGAAAGTCGTTGATCAGATGCGCCTGATCGAAGTATCCCAACTCCAGCGCCAACTGCGGCCAGTCTGGCTCCTCGCCGGTATGGGAGCGCTCGATCAACTCGTGCAATCGGTAGCGGCGAATCACCCATTTTGGACTTACTCCCACATACTCGCTGAATAAGCGCTGCAGAGAGCGCTTACCCATACTCGTTCGCTCGACCAGGTCGTCTACGGTTTTGATCTCGCGGTCCTGCAGAATCTGTTCGACCAGTTGGCCTGCCAACGCCACTGTCTTGTCTGGCTCCGGCATTCGCTCGTGGAAAAATGCATTGGCGGCTCCCACTTTCTTGCTCTCTGATAGATCTGAAAGAACGACGCTCTGCAGCGCCTGTACTTCCTTTCCGAAAATGCGCTCGACCGGAACAGTTCGGTCCGCGAGTTTAGAAACCGCATAACCGAGAAAAGGACGAAATCCGCCCGGCTTGAATTTCACGCCAAAGACCTGCGACTGGCCTTCGAGCGTGCGCGTAAACATGTGCGTTTGCACGCCGGCTACAACCGATGCCGCTGGCTCAAAAATTACATGGACATTAGGATGAGGGACGCTCTCGGCCAATTGGGGTTCGCAGCCGCGCAGGTCCCACCGGATCATCCAATAGTGAGCAATCCATCCGGCGAGATCAGCTGCGGGGCGCTTGCGTGCGTGCCTCATCTTTCCCGCACGGAGCGGGCGCCGCAACATGCCGCGTGCTTTCCCTACTTCCGGGTCGTAGACTTCTTCGATTTCAGGTGGCTGTCGCGTTTTTCCAATCATTGCTTTCAAGGCAGCGTTATAGTCTCTTTCGAGGCGAGCCCGTCAACGAGCTGGTGAAAAAATAGGCGTCATCGATATAAGCGATAAGCCGAGGACAAAAATATGCCCGAATTGGTAATCCGCAAAGCAATCGAAGTGAATGCCCCGATCGAAACTCTGTGGAAGGTTCTCACGGATGCCGAGTTCATTCCACAATACATGTTTGGTTGCGTTGCTGAAACGGATTGGAAGCCGGGCTCTCGGTTGCTATGGAAGGGCGCGGCCGATGGCAAATTGTATGTGAAGGGGAAAATCGTCGCCTTCGATCCTCCCCATCGTCTTGTCTATACGATCTTCGATCCGAATTCGAAGATCAAAGACATTCCTGCGAACTACCTGACGATGACTTACGATCTCAAGAAACGCGGCGACCGCGCTTCGCTGCTGGAGATTACGCAGGGAGATTTTGCCGACGTGGAAGACGGCGAGAACCGTTACAAACACTCTCTGGATGGGGACGATACGGTGTTGACAGGGATCAAGACGCTGGCGGAAAGTACCTCTGCAGAAAGATAGGTCGTTTGGAAGGATTGGCTACGCGTGAATCCGAACCTCCTCCGATTCTTGTTTCTGCGCCTCGGCGAACGCTTGTGGGAGAAACCGCAACAGATCCGTTGCCACGAGCGAGTTCTCCCCGACCGACGCACAAGCCAAATCTCCCGCGAGTCCGTGGAGATAAACGGCCAACGCCGTCGCTGCGAGCGCTTGCTTAGGATGTTGCGCAATCAAACCAGCGACCATGCCCGTGAGAATATCTCCCGTGCCGCCCGTCGCCATCCCCGGATTCCCTGTTGAGTTCACCCACACGGTTCCATCAGGGGAAGCGATGAGCGTGCGATGGCCCTTCAAAACAACGATCAACTCATGTTCGCGAGCGAAATGTCGGGCGACTTCCAAACGATTCGCTTGAATTTCGGCAATACTCCGCCCGGTCAAGCGCGACATCTCTCCCGGGTGCGGAGTAATGACCAGTGTTCGCCCCTCGCCATTCAGCTCGCCAGCGAATTTGTCGAAGGCGTTCAGACCATCCGCATCAATCACCATATTCACGACGGCAGCGTCCCCCGCCAACGTCTCGCCATGCTTCACAACGTCCCGCACAAATTCGGAAGTCTCCTGGTGGCGCGAGATACCCGGGCCAATCGCCAGCGTCTTACGTTGCAACAGCGCAGCGAGGCCCGAATCGAGCGCCCGTTTGGAGATGGTGCCATCGCCCGTTTCCGCCAGAGCCTCAGTCATCAGTTCGGGATGAAACGACGCAATTGATGGCAGCACTGATTTCGGCGTAGCGACAGTCGATAGTCCGGCGCCGGCTCGCAGGGCGGCAAATCCCGCCATGGCCGCGGACCCGGCCTTCCCAAACGATCCCCCGATCACAAGGACGTGTCCGTAGCTTCCTTTGTTCCCTTCCTTCTCGCGCGGCGCAAGGAGCGAAGCGAAATCCGAGGGCGTATTTAGATTCAATCCGAGTTTCGAGACAATCGCTTCAGCGGGCGAACCAATGGGCGCGATCAGCGTTGGCCCGTCAGTCAGCTCCACGAAAACATGTGCTGGACGTGGCGCCGTAAAAGTCACGACAGCATCGGCCCGCGCGTGGCTCCCATCCTTCCCTGGCGGATTACGCCCAGCGGCCTTCGTAGTGTCAGCATCGGCACCTGAGGGAATATCCACCGCGACGACCGTCGCGGTTGCACGGTTCAACTTAGCGATCGCGGCAGCATAAAGCGGGCTGAGAGGAGGACGAAAACCTGTACCTAAAATCGCGTCCAGCAGCAGGTCCGACGAAAAAATTTCGACTGCCTCTGATGACTCAAGCTCGCGCACTTCACGAACGATCAGTGGCGCCTGTGGCGGACGAAGGTTCGGCAGCATTCGCTGAAACGCCACCGCAGCATCGCCGCGCAGTTCCGCCGGATCGCACAGCAGAAGCAGACGCACGGCATGCCCTGCCTCGACAAGCTTGCGGGCAGCCACAAATCCATCGCCGCCGTTATTTCCTTTTCCGCAGAGAACACCGATACGCTCGGCGCGGGGATACTGAGAAAGCAGGAAACGCGCCACCGCCGCTCCGGCATTCTCCAACAAACGAATGGAGGGAACTCCCCAGCGCTCGGATGTATCCTTGTCGATCTCCCGCATTTCTGCGGCGCTCACGATTTTCATAAAATCAAAGTTTTCTTAAATGAAGATGCTCTTTGTCCGGCTGAAAACACCTCTCGCAAAATGCGAGTATAGCCCGGGCACAGTTTTGTGTGCAGGCCGCGGAGAATTCCAGGAACCGCAGTTAGCGAATGTTCTTTGTTAAGTCCGGTCGGTCGACGTGCGAATCGGCGTGTTAGGATGAGCGGCAAGACGGTCTGGGAGAGAACAAAAATGGCGGAGCGATCGGGACCACGGGCTCACGACCCGTTCCGAGGCCGGCAACCGACCAGTCACGAACGCCAGTGGGGAAAACCTTGGGATGCCTCGTACCACAACGGCCCTGCGCCTTGGGATGTCGGCCAACCGCAACCAGCAGTCGTGCGTCTGGCATTCGAAGGCAAGTTCGCCGGACCGGTGCTCGATGCAGGCTGCGGGAGCGGCGAGAACGCTCTACACCTCGCTTCTCTAGGATTGACGGTTCTGGGCATTGACGTGGCTGAAACGGCTCTGGCGCTAGCGCGTCAGAAAGCCGCTAGACGCGGAATCGAAGTGGAATTCGCGACGGCCGACGCCTTTCAGTTGGATCGATTGGGGCGCAAATTTGCAGCGGTTCTGGACTGCGGACTGTTCCACACCTTCGACTGCGACGAGCGAGCCCAGTACGTAGCGAGTCTCGCATCGGTAACGGAGCGCGATGGAAGACTTTATCTATTGTGCTTCAGTGACGAAGGCTACGACACCGGCCCGCACCCGGTCAGCCAGGCAGAACTGAGAGCGGCGTTCAAATCCCAGACTGGATGGGAGGTCGCTGCCATCGAACCTGAGCGGCTCCGGACAAGGTTCCACGGGGACCACGGCGCACCGGCTTGGTTCGCGATGATCAAACGGCTGTAGTTCGGCGGATAAGCGTTTCTTGAGTCGCGATGAACCGGCCGAGATCTTCTCGTGAGAAAACTGTGCTGACAGCTCGAAAACGGAATCGGGCTCTGATCGATACTGCGAAGAAAAACGGAAGACAGGAGCGCCCATGACACTGGCGATTGTTCTGATGGCTTCTGTGGTTTACCCTCTGCTCGCTCACGTTGACGTGGCTCGCGGCAAGAATGTTGGGGATGTCGTCTCGGAAATACAAATCGAGCGGACGGTCTACATCTCACCAGACTGGTGTGCCAACGCGGAATCAGGCAAGGCGTATCCGGCGCAGATCGATAAGAACCGCACAACCGTCCGGCTACAGGTCGGACAGAACGTGTGCAAATATCACATCTTAGATACGCGGCCTTTTCTCAGACGGAGCCCTCCTCCAGATCTGCAATGAGAAGTTAGGCCTGACGGCGAGAGATCCAGTTGAAGTCCCAACTCACGCCGTCAGTTTGGCATTGACGGTTTCCATGAGATCCATAATCATGCGGAGAACCGCCTCATCTCCGATCGCGGTGTTGATCATGGTGTGATACACCACGCGGTCAGGCCATTCGACGTGGAAATACTTCTGGATGAAAGCAACGCGTTCCCGATCAACCGTATCCACTAGCTGTTCGGCCTCCTGCTCACTTTTCCCGCGAGCCAGCAGACGCCGCACTTTGTCTTCTCGCGGAGCGTAGAGGAAAACGCGCAGCGCATCCTGACGATTTCTGAGAAACTGTTGCGACCCTCTTCCGACAATCACGGAGTTGCCCGTTTTCGCGGCGTGCTGGACGACCTGCTCGGTGAACTGCAAAATGCATTCACTGTCGACCAGTTTCAGCTTATGAGCATTGAGGCTTCCCTCGTAGCTTCCACGCAAGAAGGATTTGAAGAGCCGGTAATAGAGGGGATCGGTTTTTTCCTCGCGGCCCTCGACAACTGACTTGGGGCAATCGGCAAGCCTTGCGATCTCCTCGGTCAGCAGCTGATCCCAGAGCTTCCAGCCGAGTTTTTTCGCCAAAAGCTGCGCGATCTCGCCGCCGCCGCTTCCATACTCGCGCTCAATCGTGACAATTTTTATCATTTTAGGGAAACACCTTAGCGAAACACCGGATTCAAATGTGGACGGCCATTACCGGGCATGGTCCCAGTTGCAGCACCCGATAGATCGTCGAACCAAATACTGCCAGATCCAAGGCACCACGGCCACGTACGCCCATCACGACGAGGTCGGCCTGGATTTCCTCGGCGAGTTGGATAATCCGCTGATAAGGTTTTCCAAGGAGCACTTTCGTCTTCGTCTTGAGGGCTCTTGTTCTCTCCGGCGGAATCAGTCTATCGAGTTGCTGCGTCGCTGTCGCGAGGGATTCATCAGACTCGGCGGCACTCGGGACGTCCTCCATTACGTGCAGCAGCGTGAGTTCAGCGTCGTACTCCTCCGTGACTGAAATCGCATAGTCCAAGGCGCGCTCTGAATTTTCAGAAAAGTCGGCACAGAAAAGAATGCGGCTCAAGTGGTGAACGTACCCCCCCTGTTTGTCCGCGGCCTTTGATTGGCTGGCCAACGATTCGTGTGTTGGCCGGCAGACCGCAACCACAGGGCAGGGGGTCCTGCGCATCACTCGATTAGTGACGGAACCAAGCACCAGACGGTCATATCCACGACGGCCGTGCGTTCCCATGACGATGAGGCCCGCTTTTTGCTGTTGCGCGGCCGATAAAATACAGTCGGGCGCTGTCCCCTCATGCACCACGAGCTCCGGATGAATTCCGTCGCGTGGGTGGTTCTTCACAAATTGCCGGAGTTGCTCTTTGCCGCCCTCGCCCAGGGCACGGCAGTATTCCCGGTAGTCGCCGGTGGAGGCGACATAATCGGCGAAGGGGTAACGCGAGAGTTCTACGATATGCATCACCACTAATCGGGCGCGATAGTGCTCGGCCAGCGAAAGGGCGTGTTGATACGCTCTTATCGAAAACTCCGAGAAATCAACCGGACAAAGTATGAGTTTAATTTCGAGCATAACCACGTTCCAAAGGGCGATTTATAGCACGGACCTCGTCAGATTGATGATCACTCCACTATCCTGGCTCCTCCGCCTCCGGGATCATTTTTCTTGAGCAAAAACGCCAGAAAAAACATGACCGCCGCGAACACGCCAAGAACTTTGAAAGTATCGATGTACGCCAGACTGGCTGCCTGGGCCTGCAGCGATTGGTAGATCCGGGCATAAGCCACGATTTGTGCCTCGTGCTTGCCCACGCCAGAGATGGCCAGGCGCTGCGCCAATCCATTCGCCGAATTTACAAAATTCGGGTTGTCGATCCGGACATCCTGCACCAGCCTGGCTTGATGGAATTGGGAGCGCCGCGCGATCAATGTGGTGACCAAAGATGTTCCCACGCTGCTCCCCATATTGCGCATGAAATTGACAATGCCGGCGACGGAGTTGTTCTTTTCCGGCGCGATGCCAACATAGGCTGCCAGCGTGATCGGGACGAATAAAAAACCCAATCCAATTACCTGCGCAATGCGCAGCCAGACCGCGGCGCTGAAACTAAGCTGCAAGTCAATCCGCCGGGTGGAGTAGAACATGGCGATGGAGAGAGCCAGCCAGCCAAAAGCAATCAGACGGCGAGCTTGGATCTTCGTTGTCAGTTGCCCCATTATCGGCATCTCAATCAGCAACACGAGGCCCCCAGCCGAGAGAGCGAGCCCTGCCAGTTCAGAGGTGTAACCCAAGAGCGTCTGAAGGAACTGCGGCATCAGCACCAGGCTGCTGAACAACAGAATTCCCAGCATGAACATCATCAAACTCGAACTCGCAAAGTTAAAGCTCTTGAACATGCGAACGTCGATGATGGGCGCCTTTTGGCGCCATTCCCAAATCACCAGCGAGATCAGGGAAACCGTGGCGACCGAAATTAACGTCGTTATGAAACGTGAGCCAAACCAGTCATCTTCCTGACCCTTGTCGAGCAAAATCTGTAAGGCTCCGATGCCCAGAGTCAGCAGAGCGATGCCGATGTAGTCCAACTTCACTCCAGCGGACTTAATTTTCGCTAGATAAGGAGGGTCTTCGACGAAGCGACGCACCAGAAACCAGGTTGCCAGGCCGACGGGAAGGTTGATGAAGAAAATCCAACGCCATGAATAATTAAAAGTGATCCACCCGCCCAGCGTCGGCCCGATCGTGGGCGCCATGATGGCCGTAATGCCATAAAGAGCAAAGGCCAAACCTCGTTGTTGCGGGGGAAAGGTGTCGGCCAGAATGGCCTGAGCCATCGGCTGCAGGCCGCCGCCGCCGATACCTTGCAGCACCCTGAAAAGAAGAAGAAAGCCGAGGTTCGGTGCGATACCGCAAAGTAAAGAACTAACAGTAAAGATGCCGAGACAGGTCATGAAAAAGCGCTTGCGTCCGAAAGCGCCAGCGAGCCATCCGCTGATTGGCAGGATGATGGCATTCGATACCAGGTAGGAAGTCAGCACCCACGTGCTCTGGTCGTTGCTCGCGCCCAGATTGCCGGCCATATAGGGCAGCGCCACGTTGGCAATGCTAGTGTCGAGCACCTCCATGAAGGCTGCCAGGGCGACAACCACGGCAATCAGCCAGGGATTGTACTTGGGCCGCCAAACTTCCTGTTCGGTAGTGAGCGCAGCGGAACTCATTTCAGGTAGACATCGGGCACGACATTCATGCCGGGCCGAAGCTGACGATCCCGGTTCTCGCCTGGCTCAAGGACAATCTTTACGGGAATTCTCTGCACAATTTTGACGTAGTTTCCGGTGGCATTCTCCGGCGGAAGCAAGCTGAAGAGCGGGCCGGTAGCACCCGCGATGCTGTCGACGTGGCCTTTGAACGTACGGCCGCTCGAATCAATGCTGATTTCCGCTCGTTGTCCAACTTGCATGTGCTTAAGCTGAGTCTCTTTGAAGTTGGCGGTTACCCAAACCTCGTCGAGGGGCACAACCGTCAGAAGCTGCTGGCCCTCCTGAACGTTCATCCCGACCACCACGGTCTTATTCACTACGCCGCTGACGGGCGCGACAATTTTCGTGTATCCGAGATTCAATTGCGCCTGTTCAAGTAAAGCGCGCTTTTGCTCAACGTCCGCTATCAAGGCGCGCACGTGTGCCCGTGTGGACGACACCTGCTCGGGGCCGGTCTCCGCATAGCGGTGGTTGGCATCGGCCTGCGCCAGTTTGCTGCGGGCTTGTTGGACGAATTGCACCGCCGCAGACTCATTGGCGCGTGCCGCCACTACCGTTGCCGTGCTCGATTTGGCTGCGGCCAAGGCTTGATCGTAGACCTGCTTCGCGACCTCCCGCTTGTCGACGAGTAACTTGTAGCGCTGCAGATCGTCTTGCGCCTTGACATCGTTCGCTTCCGCCTCTTCAACCTGAGCATGTGCGGCCGAGACCTGTTTCTCGGCAGCAGCCACGCCGGCGTTCGCGTCCTCGATGCCAGACGCTGCGAACTTCAGTTGGCTCGACGTGTTCACTGAAGTAATGGGAACCGTGATATTCAGGGATTGAGCGGTCGCTTCGGCGTTGGCGAGATTCGCTTGTGCCTGCGCCAGAGCAACCTCATAGTCTTTCGGATCAATCTCCACCAGCACGGTTCCCTTCTCCACCCACTGGTTATCGTCCACGTTGACCTTGACCACGTAACCCGAAACACGCGCGCTGACGGGATAGAGATGGACGTCGACCTGGGCGTCATCTGTCGATTCGTAGCTGCTCAAGTAGCGCCACAAAAAGATGCCTCCGATAACCACCACAAGAACAACAACCACAATGATGAGATTTCGGCGACGCTTGGACCTCGCGCTAGCCGGAGGCTTCTTCGCCAAAATCGATGGCTCGACCGGCGATTCTTTCGCCGTGTCAGCCGCCAAATGAGGTGGATTATCCGCCATGTTTATTTCCCTCTGAAGTAGTCCTTGACGCCCTGCTCGGCGACCCCGAGAGCACGAGCCAGGGAAATTTTTGCGTAATTATAGTTGTAAAGACTCGAGATGTACTGTTCATGGGCACTGGCGACCGCCTCTTGCGATTGCACCACTTCCACGGAATCCGTTACCCCCGCCGTGAAGCGGTCGCGGGACTGCGTCAGCGTCTGCTCGGCCAAGTCGATGTTGCTCCGCGCTACATTCACCAGGTCCGCGGACGATTGCAGGTTCAGTAGCGCGGTGCGCACGTCAGAATCGATTTGCGCCCGGAGATTGTCCAGTCGTTCCCGGCTCTGCTCGAGTTTCGCGTCAGCCTGTAATACATCCCCATGCACGCTGCCGCCCTGAAAGATTGGAATGGTCAGCGTTCCGCGAACATCGAATACCGGCGTTGCCGTCGAGGGATGCGCCGCTCCCAACCCATAGTCTCCGTTGACAGAAAGAGACGGCAGGTAGCCACCCAGCGCGGCTTTCCGGGAGAACTCGGCGGCGCGCACGTCGGTCATTGCCGCTTGGTAGTCGGAGCGCGCGGCGTAGGCGCGTTTCAGAGCTTCATCCAGAGTGATATCTTCCATCGGCTGATACGGCGACTTGTCCGTGAGTTCAAATTCCTGCCCGGGAGCCAAACCGATCACTCGCGCCACGGTCAGCTTCTGGATGGCGAAGTTGTTCTTTGCCTGGATGAGCTGTTGCTGACGCGTCTGGAGCTCAACTTTGGACCGCAGTCCATCGATGTCGGGCGACGTACCCGCGTTCACTCGGTCCGCCGCCTGGTCGTAGACAGCCTGCGCCGACTGGACCTGCGCTTCCGCCGTCTCGATGCGGGCTTCGTCGGCAATCCCTTGCAGGTAGGTGTAGCCCACTGCCAGTACAACCAGATCGCGAGCGTCCTTAAACGTGTAGCTAGCGGACTTCACGTTCTGGCTCGCGGCGCGCGTCGCGTTGATTGACTTCCAGTCGAACAGAGTTTGGGTGACAGCGGCGCGTGCATCGAAGTAAGAAAACGGACCTACCGACGACGGAATATGCAACAGGCTTCCGAGGCCGGCGAAGCCGAGTTCGTCGATATTGACCTTCGCTTCGGCTATGTAGGGCGCCGCCGTCACGTGCGGCAAAAGAGAGCTCAGCTGCTCCCATCGTTGTCCTCGGGCCGAGTGGATGTCCGCGTTCGAAAGTAGCAGTCCGAGGTTCTGCTTCAATCCGCGCTCAATGGCGTCGCGCAGCGAAAGTGGCAGAATTCCGGGGACGAGCTTGGACGGCACGCTGCCGGCAAAAGTGCTCACTCCACCTGTTCCGGGAATGGCTTGACCCGGAGCACTCGGCCCACTCATGGTGTCGATTTGCGCGAGAGATATGGCCGATCCGCAAACCAAAAGTGCGGCTAACCGGAAAGCGCCGCGGCATTCGCAACTGAATCCCAAGAGAGCCTCCTAGCTTCGAATCTTCGCGCCAGCGGCGGACGAGGAACATTATCGAGTGGCGCAGCTACAGGCAGCCTCCGCATTCTATTACCGACAGGCAGAAGTTTGCATCTCTCCAGATGCCACCCTAGAGAAAATTCATCTCGCCTTCGAGCCCATCCTTGGCAAGCCCCACTTTGCAACTTTGGATTATCCTGGTTGACGATTCGTTCCAAGATATTCTCAGAACCGAGGAATTCCGCAAAGCCGGGGTGGTTCCTTTAGGCCGTGGAAGCTTTCCAATTTCGCGCCGCGGGAGCGCGGAGCATTCAGGCGCAGGGCCCGACCCGTATCAAAGGGAATTTCGCAAGAGTGAGCAGAACAGTTCAGTCCATTACATCCGCTGGCGGGGAGCGCCTAGAAAGTGCGTTTTCGCTCTAGAGCCGTACGGTCCCATCGGGCAAGATTCGCGCCAGCTTCGTAGGTGCTCTGCGCAAAAGCTAAGATCTCTTGGCGAGGAGAATCAGCGCGGCGAACGTCGTCGTACATCAGAAAATATTCCCTGAGCTTGCTCTGATAGCGCGCGCCCTCGGGACGAACTGGCTGCTCGCCGTATCTATCAGGTTCAGGGGCCATGTACGCGTAGAAGGCTGGCGCGACTACTTCTCCGCCGCCAGGCCACCAACCGAGGCTGCTGCATTCGTGGGAGTAGGATTCAGAAGTGATTACGCCTTTGCGGGGCGGAGCGGGACGTCCACTGAAACGAGTGACGCACAGATCAAAGCTGCCCCAAAAAAAGTGAGACGGACTGGCCTTGCCGATAAATTGCGCGCGAAACTCTTTGAATACGATGTCAGTCGACCGCAGAATCCGCCACAGGCGGTTGGCATATTCCGGGTCATAGGACGCATGCGTGTCGTCCTGATCGAAAGGAACAGGGCTTACAATCTCCTGAGGCTTTGGGTTGATTTTGATGTCAATACCGAGTTCCCGTAACGACGAAAAGACTTCCCGATAAAACGCAGCGACCGACTTTGGTGCGAGCTTCAGAGCACGGCTTCCGTCAGCGATTCGAATGTTGAGCAGGTGGTCGACAAAATCGAACTCGATTGCGAGGGTCCGTCCCCGGTACGGCATGGGCGATGTCGTCAGCCCGCGAGTGCTGACGTACAGTGCGACGTTCCAGAAATGGTTCTCAAGCGGCGCGAGGGTTAGGCGAATCTTCCCCACAATTTGAGTCCAGATGTGGAGGGTGCGATACGTGCTTTCCCACTCTGCGAGCGGTAATGCAGGCCAGTTTTGTTCGATGTCGTTCATAGTAAGAGAGGACTCGCGCAATCTCCAATTCCCGGAACCCGAACGATTATGCTCCTGAATCACATGGCTTGTCTGCTGGTGCGTTTACAAACATTTACCCGAAATCGCAAACGGGAGGGGCCTGCACTCTGTTTGAACCAATCGATACAACTTTTCGCCTGCATCCGGGTTCAATAGTATGTAGGGGTGTCACCGTTTGGAGGAAACCTTGAAAGTATTGCATATGCTGTCTAAAACATTTTTGTCCGTTCCTTTGTTTCTTTTATTTGGCGCAGCATCGATCGGTCTGGTATTAGTGGGCGCGCCACGGGCGAGCGCTCAAACCGGCGCCATGTCCCCCAATCAGGGTGAATCCGATGGCGTCAACGCGGGCGGGAAGTGGCTGGAATTTTCCTCCACCGACAAAATGACGGGGGCGAGTCGAGTTCGGTTCGAACTGCAGTCCGACAATTATTTCAAGGAAGATCCGGACTACAGGCCGCGGGTGAACTTGGTTTGCAATAACGGCAAACTAAAATACGCGGACTTCAACCCTGGTGTACGGCTACTACCTCCGAACCGGCCAGGCTGGTGGGGACAGCCCCAACTGGAGGTGGAGGTGCGGGTCGATGGCGTGCATTATTACAAGGGTTGGAATTGGATGCGCGGCCGCTTTCTCTCCATGGACAAAGGCACAGTTCGCGGCCTGATGGGTGCCCAGGTTTTCAATATCGCATTGCCCACTCGAAGTGGAAGGCAGATCGCCGAGTTTTCTCCTTCGGGGCTCAATTTCGATCGAATCAAACAAGCTTGTGATTTGACACCGAAGAAACCGAGCAAAGACTAAATACGAAGGTCAGGGGCATTATTTCGACCTTTGGATCGGCCGCCAGAGGCCTTGATAGCAAGGCCTCTTTGGCTGAAAACAGAACAGGAATCCAAGCACCCGATTCGGATGGATCCAGATGGCGCGGGCTGACTGAGTTCGCGATACCTCTTGCATCCTCGCCCAATTCCCGCGAATCCAATGGTGGTATCGTGGGAGGCGCATGAAGATTGGAATCACGTGTTATCCAACCTATGGGGGCAGTGGAGTGGTCGCCACCGAATTGGGCCTCGAGCTGGCCCGGCGCGGCCATGAGATTCACTTCATCTCCTATTCCCAGCCCATTCGCCTGACCGGACCTGAACCGAACATTCACTATCACGAGGTTGAGGTCACCCGCTATCCGCTCTTTGAATATCCTCCCTACGATCTGGCTCTGGCGACGCGGATGGCGGAAGTCAGCCAGCTCTACGAGCTCGATCTGCTGCATGTCCACTACGCAATCCCGCACTCCGTCAGCGCCATGCTGGCGAAACAGATGCTCGCGGCGACGCCTCCGCGAAAGAATCTGCCGTTTGTGACAACGCTGCACGGCACCGACATCACCCTTGTCGGACTTGATCGCTCGTATCTTCCCATTACGCGTTTTTCTATCGAACAAAGCGACGGCGTGACAGCCATTTCGCAGTATCTCCGCAATCGCACCATCAGCATTTTCGATATTAAGAAACACATCGAGGTCATCCCCAATTTTGTGAACTGCGATGACTACCAGCGCAAACCCGAGTGGCTGGAAAAACGCAGCGAGTATGTTTCCAATGACGAGCGTCTCCTAGTACACCTTTCGAATTTTCGTCCTGTAAAGCGCGTGCTCGATGTCATCGAAATCTTCGATCGCGTTCGCAAGAAGATTCCCGCAAAGCTCCTGCTGATCGGCGACGGTCCCGACCGTTCGCAGGCAGAATGGCTGGCGGTGCAAAAAGGCATTCACGAGCATGTACTGTTTCTTGGAAAACAGGATCAGATTCGCGAAAAACTCGCCCTTTCGGATGTAATGTTGATGCCGAGCGAACTGGAATCGTTCGGACTGGCCGCGCTCGAAGGAATGGCCTGCGAAGTTGTGCCCATCGCCACACGAACTGGAGGCGTGCCGGAAGTGATCGAGCACGGCGTCAGCGGATTTCTCGCCGATGTCGGAGACGTAGACACCATGGCGCGTTACGCCATCGATTTGCTGGGGGGTGAGACGGAGTTGCGAAAAATGGGGAAACAAGCGCGAGCCGCGGCGCAGGCGAAATATTGTTCGAGCAAGATTATTCCCCTTTACGAAGATTTCTACCGGAAGGTACTGGAGCAATCGTCGAAGCCGTCATAAGCTCTTCCGGATTCGGAATGATCGGTAGCCTTAAACGGATCAATGTTCCGCCGCCATCCCTGTTCTCGATGATCATTTTAGCGGCGTCTCCATAAAGCACCTTGAGGCGCTCGGCAACATTCGCCATCCCTATGCCGATGCCACCGAGACCGTCGGGACGCTCGATCAGTTGCGCTGCTCCCATACCGACGCCATCATCCTCCACTTCGACGACGAGCCGTGACTTGATCAGCCGGCTACGTATCGTGATGCTGCCGCCATCCACCTTAGGCGCGAGGCCGTGTTTGATGCAGTTTTCCACCAGCGGCTGTAACAGCATGCTGGGCACCATGGCGTCGAGAGAGCCAGGATCGAGATCTTTGATGACTCTCAGTTTGTCCCGTCCAAAGCGCACCACTTCGATATCGAGATAATTGTCGATAAATTCGACCTCCTCCTGCAGCGCGACAAATGAATCTGTACTATGCAGGAGGCGGCGAAGAATTGTGGCAAGCTTCAAGATCATCTCGCGCGCCGTGTCGGGATCGAAGCGCACCAGCGAAGAGATGGAATTCAAGGTATTAAAGAGAAAATGCGGGTTGATCTGATTTTGCAAGGCCGCCATACGCGCCTGCAATAGCAACCGCTCCTGCTCTTCCAGCTTGATCTGGATGCGGACGCTGTTGAAGATTTTCAGCTCCATTCCGACCACCATCACTACGGTGAGGTAGATGGCGCTTTCGAGCAGGTAAGCGTTTAGCGTCGAGGCAGCATCCCCGGTCGAGAGTCCTGGGCTCTCGAGGCTGAAAATCGAGTTGGGCCAGAAACGCCAGATTTCGGTTTGCAGAAAGCGCAGGCTGACGATGGTTACAAAAAACGCGATCTGCCAATCAAAAACGCGCGGCCGCGGAAGATTGCGCCGAATCATGCGATAGACGGTGAGATCGATAAAAGGCGAGAATGACCAGATATCCTCTTGCTCAGGAGAGGCCTTGCGTAACCACCCCGCAACGATCCCGGCAAATATGTTCAACGGAAGGCTGGCCCACTCGCCATGCAGGACGGCTGGCAGCGCCATTAACGCTCCACCCACACCTCCCGCAAGACGCCCGCCGATCACGCCGAGAATCAGCGCTGTTTCCAGCGAGAGGTCGCCGGAGAGAAAGCTCTTTACGTTGAGCCGAATCCAGACGCCGAGGGCGATCGGGATGCCCATCGCCAGTGCGAGATAAATCTTGTGCTTTGTGTCCGACCACTCGCGAAAAATAAGGTTTTTGAACTCCTTGGAGCGCACCAGCGCGCTCGACAAGGCCGCAGCCACGCCCAGTTTGAGCAACAGGTAAACGAGTATCAGCCGCGGTTCGAGCATGAATGAATTGGTCCCGACAAATGACGTGGTGTCGAGATCAGGATTCGATTGTACCCGCAGCCTGCCGAAGAAGTTGCTCAACGTTCGAACCCGCCGGGACGCCACCTTGCGCGAAATCGCGGCTGCCGCCCCCACGTCCCCCGACCGTCGACAAGACCTGTTTCAGTAACGCGCCCATGTCAGCTGTTTTGCCTGCCGCCGCGCCGGTGGACACGGGCGCCGTCTGCGCAAAAACCAGGCTCGGCGGATCGACGGTGCTGGCCGCAAGTGCAATCACCGGCGTGCCGGCTCGCGTCACTTTCTGCGCGAACAGCTTTACGAAGTTCATATCGCGATCCGGAAATACACGCACGACAATTTTGCGCCCATCTTTCTCGGATTGCGCATTCAGATCCGCCATCGCCACAAGCTCAGCGAGTTGTTCCAGCGAATCCTCTTTTTGTTTTCGCAGCAGACGAATTTCCTCGGCGTTCTTACGAATCTGTTCGGGCACATCCCAGAGTTTTGCAGAGAAGAGTGCGGCCGCTTCGCTGAGGGCAGTGTAATCCCGCCGCGCCATGCGCACGGCGCGGTCACCGCAAACAAACTCCACCCTCGTCCCCTGTCGCGTCTTCTCGCTCTTCCGCAGCACAATCGAGCCAATCTGCCCACTCGCGCCGACGTGCGTTCCACCGCAGGCCGAGAGATCGAAATCTGCAATCTCGATCAGTCGCAATTCATCTCGGTCGGCGGGAGGAAGTTTGCGCAAGCCAAGTGTCTCCGCTTCCGCTCGCGAAACATAGCGCACGCGCACGGGACGGTTCTCGAACACGATCTCATTGGCCCGCGTTTCGGCCCCGACGATCTGTTTCAGAGTGACAGAAGGCGCGTCCAGATCGATGGAACAATAGTCGTCTCCCATGTGAAAGGAAACCGTCGGCAACTGGTAGAGTTCGATAAACGCGGCGGAAAGAACGTGCTGCCCGGTGTGCTGCTGCATGTGCTCGCGGCGGCGTGCCGCGTCGATCCTGCCGCTAACCTTTGCGCCCACCACTGGCAATTTTGGAGGAGTCTCGAGGTAGTGGACGATCCGGCCGTCTTCCATATCTGCCACTTCGGTCACGCGCAGCCGATCCGAATTCCCGTCCTCGGCCTCGACGGTAAGCCATCCTGTGTCATGCACCTGGCCGCCGCTGGTGGGATAAAACGCCGTCTCGCGCAGAATGATGCCTGGGCGATTTTGCTCAGCTGAGACCGCGAGCGATGCTTCAACGACCGACTCGAATTCGTGCGTTGCGGATTTATCGTAATAGAGGCGTTTGGTCATGACGAGAAGCTGATTCCTAGATAAGGCGGGGAAGATCGACGAAGATGCCCGCCGATTCACCAACTGCACAAAAATAAAAGTCAGGCACCGGAGCTCCACTGCACACGAAAGAGCCCGTTACCGTTGCTTCCTTCCGGACCTGGCGGGGTTGGCGGGAAAACGTCGCGCGGAACCGATGCCTGACTATCCATATTAGCAAGAGATCGCGCCAAACAGGAAAAGCGGGAACGGGATCGTCCGAATATCTCTTCGCTTGCCTTGCCAACAGCGACCGATGAGTCTTTCGACTATCATCGAGTCAATGTCCGTGTCCCATTGCGCCAAATATAAAGAGTTAAAAGACCGCGAGGACCGCGCGCACAAGCTGTGGAGTTCTTTTCTCTTTCGCAATGAAGTCAAGCCCAAGCTCTCCGACAAAGCCAAGCGGAAACATCAGAAGGAAGAGATGGAGGCCTACCAACAGGCGCACAAAGCTCGCTTGGCACATGCCAAGACATGTCCCATCTGCAAAGAGACCGGCGCTGAAGCTTAGCGAACCACAAGAACTTCGCGGATGGCATCGCGTGCCAGGAAGAACTTGATCGATGAGAAGTCCCGGAAGAGCGTCTCAATATGCCGGTTATTGAAGACGCGCTGCAGGCGCGGAGACTGTTTCTCAGACGCGGGACGCCCGGGCGGAGCGAACTTTACTTCTTGCATCTCCAGCATGTCGGTGTCGGTCACGTGGTAGCGATAACAGGTCGAGTCGGGACCGGCATCGCGGGTGTGAAAGAACGCAAGCAGAAATCCTCCGGGCTTCATCACCGACCACAACCGGTCAATCGTCGGTTTGACCAGGCTTTCCTCCATGTAATCGGGGAGATTCCACGCCAGCACTACATCGAAGTGGTTGTTGGGGTAAACGAGATTTTCGTCGAGAAATTTCTTACTGTCGATAACTGCGTTTCCCGCGCCGTCTTGAACACGCAGCGCCGGTTCAAGCGACGAGCGCAGTAGATCTTCGCTGTAATTTTTATGTCCCTTGCCGGTCAGAAATCGAATATTGCTGGCCGAGGTCGAGCCTACGTCGAGCACGCACAAACCCTCCTGCGCGTTAAGCAGGCGTGAAATCTCGGCCATACCGCTCGACCGTCGGCTCGCCTTCAGCGGAACTGCGGGATTCGCAGTCTGGTTCGAAGAGCTCCGAAAGAATCTCATCACATTGTCAGAAACAGATGCCCTGGCTTGAGCACTCGGGCACCGTGGGAGAACACCGTTGCGCCGAGCCCGCCTATACCGGTGTCTTTCTTCTACGAAGATGCGATAGTTTTGCCCGCGTCTTTTTGGACGTCGACTGTGCCCTTGAGGAAGGCGCCTTCTTCGATCGCGATGCGTTGCGTCGTGACGTCGCCGGTTACCGCCGCCGACTTCCGCAGTTCGACTCGCTCCGACGCATACACGGCCCCATCCAACTTGCCCTGGATGACGACGGCTTTCGCCGTGACGTTCGCCTTGACTACTCCATTGGGTCCCACCGTCAAGCTGTGATTGCGCAACTCGATCTTGCCTTCGACGTTGCCGTCCACGTACAAATCTTCAGAGCCCGACAGCTCTCCCTTAATCACCACTGACTTGCCGATGTGGGCGAACTCTCCGGTTTGCGGAGCATCCATGCCTTGGCCTCCATCTTCTCGCGCTCTGTTCGCCGCGAGTGGACTGATTGTAAATCATTCCCCTCTTTTCCGTTTGCTGGACCCGACCAGAAATCATTCACCAGCATCGACTTACGGCAGGAGCGAATCTTCCACACCAAGCAACTCGGGATGATTTGCTACCATCACCGAGGGGATGAGCGTCCCCAATTTTCTTATGGCGGCCGTCATCTTTCCGCGCAGTTCACTTCTGGCCCATACCGCGTTTGGCGGGTTGTGCATTCTGCTCTTCGTTTCCAGCCTGGTGGGCCAGCCAGCCTCGATCTCCGCCACGTATGATCCTGCAGAATTGGTGCGTAAGTCTGTGGAAAACGAGGTGAAGTCCGCCAACGACGACAGCGCTCGTTTCTTATTTCGCGGTATCAAGACGACCCCCAAGGGATCGACCACACGAATTTATGTTGAGACCAAAGATGCGACCGCCGGCATGGTTATTGCCTACAACGGCAAGCCGCTAACCCTCGAGCAACGCCGGGATGAGGAAGCGCGCCTTGGGCGGTTCGTCACCAACCCAGAAGAGCTGCGAAAAAAACGCCAGCAGGAAAAGGACAATGCCGAGAACTCACTGCGCATTACGCGAGCGTTGCCGGAGGCGTTCGTTTATGAATATGCCGGGGAAGAACAACGTTCGCCCGGGATGGGCCGTGCAAGTTACACTCTCGTCAAACTGAAGTTCCGCCCCAATCCCAAATACGAGCCTCCGTCGCGCGTTGAGGAAATTCTGAGCGGCATGCAGGGCTACATCCTTGTGGACCCCGTTCACCACAGAATCGCCAGCGTTGATGGAACGCTTTTCAAGGAAGTTGGCTTCGGATGGGGCATTCTGGGGCATCTCGATCCGGGCGGCCGGTTCTTCGTCCAGCAACAGCAGGTCGACGATAATGTCTGGGAAATCTCGAGTATGACCTTGAACTTTACCGGTAAGATTCTGATGTTCAAGAGTCTCAACATCAACTCGACGGAAGTATTCAGCGGCTTCAAACGCGTTCCCTCGGATATCAGCTTCGCGCAGGCACTAGAATTGCTGAAGAAGGAACAAGGCAACTAAGACTTGCCGGGACGAAACGTTTCTTCACGTACTGTGAACTTCTTGATAAGATCTTCGCGCACCTGATAGCCGGTACCCGGATCGTCTTTGATCGCGATCATTCCGTCCGAGCCCACTTCCACTTCCGGTTCGATGATGTCTTCTTTCCAATAACGCTTCGACGCTGAGAACGTCTCCCGGCAAGCGAAAGTTTTCTAACGTCGACAGCGCGATGTTGTGGGCGCGCCCCACCCCCGATTCCAGCATCCCACCACACCATACCGGAATACCATGCCGCAAAGTGACATCGTGAATTTTCTTAGCCTCGCTGAACCCGCCAACCCGGCCGACTTTGATATTAATGATCCGGCACGCCACGATCTCCAGTGCAAAATCAGCGTCACGCGCGTTCAGAATCGACTCGTCAAGACAAATCGCCGTTTCGATCGCCCTCTGCAGCCGCGCATGTAAGTAAATTTCGTCGTTCCACAACGGCTGCTCGATCATTAGAAGGTGGAAGGCATCGAATTTGCGCAGATGCTCAACTTCATCAAGCGTATAGGCTGAGTTCGCATCCACGCTCAGGACAATATCGGCCCAGCGCGAACGGATTTTCTCGAGGACCTTCAGATCCCATCCCGGCTTCACCTTGATCTTGATCCTGCGATATCCAGCAGCCAACTCCGTCTCGATCTTCCCCATGAGTTGTTCGGGACTATCCTGGATTCCGATCGAAACGCCGCAGGCAATTTCCCGCCGCGATCCTCCGAGCAACTTCCATAGCGGCATCTGCTTCTGCCGCGCCTCCGCATCCCACACCGCGTTTTCCAGCGCCGCCTTCGACATCCGGTGACCGCGGACCCTGGAAAATCGCGCCGCACAATCGCGTCCCGCATGCAATTCCGCCTGCATCAGCAGCGGCGCCAGATATTGTTTGATCGTGGGCCACGCGGTTTCGGTCCATTCCGGGCTGTAGAACGGATCTTCACCCGCAACGCACTCTCCCCACCCCCGAACTCCGTCGGCTTCGACGCTGGCTAAAAGAACACGGCGGCTGTGAAGACGGCCAAAGCTCGTTTCAAAAAAATGTACGAGCGGCATGTGCAGCTCACGTAAAGTGACAGATTCGATTTTCATGATTTATATTGGATACCACGGCTTGCGCTTATGTCGCTCGTTCAGATGCGAGCCCCGCAAGTATAGAGTCCGTGAACCGCGAACGGCAACCAGAGCAACATGCCAACCCGCGTCCCGAGTACCTTCCGAAGCCACGTCCTAGTAACGCAAATCCTCGCCCCACCGCCCCAGCAGAAACCGCCCATTCCCATGGTCGTCACGCGAATATCCCAGAACGCTCAATCCGTCAGAGAATGCCTTCACAAACTGCTCGCGGTTGCTTTCCTGCAATACCAGCGCTCTGCCGCGAGTCGCCGGAGCGGCCTTCCACTGATAAATCTCGGCCGGCACATCCAGATGCGAAAGGCATTCAAACTCTGGCCGCGGAACATCTCCAAGCACAGCCCCCACCCGCTTCGATTTCAGCCACCACTCCGCCACGAGGCGGTCAGAGGGTAGACTCCCTTGCAGAGGCGATGACGTAATTCCGTATTGGTTCACATTGTAGCGGCGCGCAATGGCGCCCAGTTTTTCGATATTCAAATATGCGTTCTTGATTTCCAGCGGATCGAATGTCCACTCCATCAGCTCAAACCCTCGGGCCAGAGCGTCTTCCCGCTGATAAAGCTTGATCCGTCGTCCGAGCCCACCATTTCGATATTGCTGCCGGACAGCCAGCATGTGCGAGTGCAAATAGCAATGACCATTCCGCATCCCCGGAATCGCCAGCGCGAAGCCGATGAGTTCGCCATCGCTCTTTTCGCCGCTTTTCCCTGCAAACGCGCCAATCACATGTCCGCCAATCTTCGACGCCACGACGAACATCCGTACCGGAATTAGGTCCGCATCCGAAAACTTCCATACTTCTTTCTGCAATGCAAAACAATCCTGCATTTCCTCCAGAGCTTCGCACTTGCGAATGGCGACATTCGACACCGTGTTGTCGGCTGCCCCTTCCACAGTCGTTCCGGAGTTGTCCGCAGCTCGAGAAACAGCCTCGGTCATGCTGTTCTTTCCTGCGTCTTCGCTTCCTGCCATAGCTTTTCCAACTCGGCCATCGAGGCTTGCTCCGGACCTCGCCCACAAGAGCGCAGTCGCTGTTCCATCCATTGAAATCGTCGCTTGAACTTGCGATTCGTCTTACGCAGCGCCGATTCGGGATCTAATGAGAGATAGCGCGCAATGTTCACCAGAACGAAGAACAAATCCCCAACTTCCCCCTCCATGCGCTCCCGCAGTTCTGCGGAAACCTGCGGCTTTCCCGACCCCGCCATTCCACGCCCGGGAGGCCCACTGGCCGACGCACTCTTCAGTTCTTCCCGCAATTCCAAGGTCTCTTCCGCAAGTTTTTCGAACAGACCTTCAACATCCGGCCAGTCGAATCCGACTCGCGCTGCGCGCGAACTGAGTTTGTACGCCTCCATCAGCGCTGGCATTTTGGAAGAAACTCCGGCAAGTACCGACTGCCCGTTATCTGAGTTCTCGCTGTTGGCTTCGCCAGTGGCCGCCATACGTTTCTTCTTCTCTTCAGCTTTAAGCGCCTCCCAGTTGCGCAGAACTTCTGCCGACGTATCGGCCTTAACTTCACCGAACACGTGCGGATGCCGGTCAACGAGCTTTGTCGAAAGGCGCTCCAGCACGTCGTCGACGGAGAAGTGGCCTTCCTCGCGCGCCATCTGCGAGTAAAACAAAACCTGCAACAGCAGATCGCCCAACTCGCCCGTCAGTTCCGGCCAATCGCGATTGTCGATGGCTTCCAGAACTTCGTACGTTTCCTCGAGCGTGTAAGGCGTGATGGAATCGAAAGTCTGCTCCCGATCCCAAGGACATCCCCCCGGAGCTCTTAATCGCGCCATGATCTCCACAGCACGTTCGAAGCGTTCACCTGTAGTGGGCATGTGCTTCAATGTAAATCATGAGAATTGGGGGAACAATGGCGATCACACTGTTCTTGCTGCGCCAGCGAAAACCCTGGCCAATCCAGCAACGGACGAAGCCGTCCGTCTCTACATCCTGAGTGCTCGAACCAACGATTCCGTTTCGTCCGAAATAACCCCATCGACACGCCAAGCCGAAAACTCGCGCATTAGATCGGACCGGTTCACCGTCCACACCATGATCTTCTTGCCCGCCAATTTGACCTCTTCAATCAGTTCCTGATCCGTCAAATCAAAACGTGGGATGACCCATTCTGCGGACGTTTGCCGCCATCCTCGCAACTGCTGCGCAGTCTCGCATATCAGCCCGAGGGGAACACTCGAATCCAATTCGTGGATCGTCGAGAGAATCCCCGGAAGAAATGATGAAATCACGTAACCTTTTTGCGGCGGATCTTTGCGCAACGCCCCTAGCGTCAGCCGTTCCAAACCCGCAACCTTCAACTCGATATCCAGAAACGCCTGACCCCCAAACTGCCGCAACACGTCTTCGAGCGTAGGCACAAGTAATTCAGCCGACGGAGTCTGCGAGATTTCCATCCCGCCGATCGTCGCTTCATGGCAGACCACCGCTTGTCCATCCCCGGCAAGCCGCACGTCAAATTCGAACCCGTCGCAGCCATGCTGCAAGCAAAGCTCAAACGAAGCTAAGGTATTTTCAGGAATATCTCGAAAAGCGCGAGCCCCGCGATGCCCGAGCAGAAGGGGTTGAGTCATCAGGTTGCAGCTTTTCTCGGAGCCCTCGGCGTCCCGGTGGTGAAAAGCCTTCAATCCAAATCAAAATCTCGTATCGGTCTTCCGGTATCCGGCGTTTCTTTCGCTTTCTTCACTGCCTCCTGGAATTTTTTCTCCAACAATTCCGAGGCGTGCTTTTGCGCGTCCAGCGACTGGCGGAAGATCGAATCCCGCCGGCTATCTTGCTCTTTCATGGCGCGGGCCGCTTCTTCCATGTCGTTAAAAGTTTTCGGCTTCACCGGCGCAGTGTGCGCGATAATGCTGCGCGTCGCCGGATCGATTTTCAGAACCGCGCCGCAGCATGGGCAAGTCACGTCGAAATTGGATTCGCGTTTTACCACAGTCGATGATACCGCAATTCCCGGTCAACGCGGCGACAAGCGAATCGGCAGGACGTGGAAGATGAACAGCATCTCCCACCCCAAGAGAATGATCGATACCACCACCACGAGAATGGCTAGAATCTCGCCGAAATTCAAACCTCGCGTCTGTTCGAACCGGCGCGCGCCCAAGCTCAGGATATTGAGCGTGGCAAATCCGAACACCAGCGCCCAAAGAACGTTGTAAATCTCTTCCCGGGTGGAACGCAGAAGGAACATTGCTGGCAGAACGCCAATCGCCACCGTGTGCAGCGCCCGACTGGATACCGACATCCAGCCGTAAGCATGCCCCAGTGCGACGAACAACGAGGGATAGCTGCGGTTGATCGAGGGCCGAGGCAGTCTCATGCAGAAGTTTGATAGTACCGTGTTTGCCGTTTCAAAGTCAGCCGAAGCCACAAAAAAACGGCGCCTCACTAGTGCACCCGGTTGATTTTCTTTTGGCAGTAACGGAGGATAGTACGCTAGATGACACGACGAATCACACGTCACGCCCATGATCGTTAACTTCGCCGAGCGGGCCCACAACCATAATTGGGAACTCGATCCGGTCACCCGGTCTTTGTTGGACACGGACTTTTACAAACTGCTGATGCTGCAGTTTATCTGGAAGCATTACCCCAAGACGCAAGTCTCGTTTTCTCTATTCAACCGGACGACTTTAGTTCGCCTCGCCGATATGTTCCATCGCGAAGAACTGGTCCACCAGATGGAGCATGCGCGCCGACTTAAGTTTCGGCGCTCGGAACTGGTCTGGCTCGCCGGCAACACGTTCTACGGCCGGCGCGGAATCTTCGAGCCCGCTTTTCTAGAGTGGCTGGAGCGCGACTTCCGTCTTTCCGACTACGAACTCTCGATCGAAGACGGGCAGTTCGTTCTCACCTTCGACGGCCTGTGGACCGAAACCACCATGTGGGAGCTATATGCGCTCTCCATCCTGGACGAGCTGAAGACCCGCGCGGCGATGAAAAAATTGCGCGAGTTTGGTCTCGACATCCTGTATGCGCGGGCGAAAACAAAACTCTGGGGCAAGATAGAAAGACTGCGGGGCGTTCCTGGCCTCGCCGTGGCCGACTTCGGAACTCGACGCCGCCACAGCTTTCTTTGGCAGGAATATGTCGTGAATGCCATGGCGGCAAATCTCGGCAACGCTTTCACGGGAACATCCAACGCGTTCCTCGCCCACAAGCACGATCTCGAAGCAATCGGTACCAACGCGCACGAGATCCCCATGGTCATGGCCGCCCTCGCGCCCGACGACGAGGCTTTGAAAGCTTCGCAATACCGCGTACTCGAACTGTGGCAAAACACCTATCACGGCGCCCTTCGCATCATGCTGCCCGACACGTTCGGAACCACACAGTTTCTGGAGAACGCCCCTGACTGGGCCGCCGATTGGACCGGCCAGCGCATCGACAGCAAAGACCCGTACATCGGGGGAGATGAATACATCGAGTGGTTAAAGGCGCGGGGTCGTGATGCCCAGGAGAAGCGGGTCATTGCATCCGATGCGCTCGATGTCGATGACATTCTCGGCCTGCACGCCTATTTTGGGGGAACGCTCGCGTCGGGCCGGACGGCTGGCACGGCAAAGAGCGATTTTCGCAGCGCGGCGGATTTCCACGATTCGAAGAAATGGACTTCCGGGCGCAGGATTCGTTTCAGCGCCGGTTGGGGGACCTTGCTGACGAATGACTTTCGCGGTTGCGATCCCGCCGGCAGTAGTGACTTCGATCCAGTAAGCCTGATTTGCAAGGTTTCGACTGTCGAAGGAAAGCCTGCCGTGAAGCTGTCAGACAATTACGCCAAGGCTCTTGGAACCCCGTCGGAAATCGAGCGCTACCGCCGTGTCTTTGGCTCGCAGGGACTCAGCAATATTCCGGTGGTCACGTAAACCGTAAGCCTTGGACCACCATCAAATAGCGAACATTCGATGACTACCAATCCGACCCCTTTCGTTCCTGATTTTATGTACGGCACGGCCTGGAAAGAAGATCGCACTCCGGCCTTCGTCGAACTCGCTCTGCGCGCCGGTTTTCGGGCCATCGATACTGCCAACCAGCCGCGGCATTACTTCGAAGCCGGTGTAGGGCAGGCTCTGGCAGTTGCCCACCGCGAGGGCTTGGTGAAGAGAGAGGATCTTTTTCTTCAGACGAAATTCACCTATCAGCGCGGACAAGATCATCGTTTGCCGTACGATCCCGCAGCTACACTTTCTGCGCAAGTTTCCCAGTCGATGGCCGGTTCACTCGATCACCTGGGGACTGACTATGTAGACAGCTACGTTCTCCATGGTCCATCATCGAACTACGACTGGACCGAGGATGATGCTGAGACATGGGAGGCGATGCGCCAAGAACGCGACGCTGGCCGCGCGCGCCAGATCGGGGTAAGTAACGTTGCGCTCGGACATCTGCAGCGCATGCGAACGCTCCGAACCGAACTACCCGCCTTTGTGCAGAATCGCTGTTATGCCCGCCTGGCGTGGGACGGCCCCATGCGAGACTTCTGCCGCGAGCATGGCATCGTCTATCAGGGATTTTCGCTGCTAACTGCCAATCAAGAAGTATTGCAACATCCGCTGACCGCGAAATTGGCCAAAGCCGCCAATGTCACACCAGCCCAGTTCATCTTCAGTTTCGCCCGCAGCATCGGAATCCTGCCACTGACCGGGACCTCAAACGCTGAACACATGAAACAGGATCTGAGTAGCCGCGATTTGATTCTTCCCGCTGAAGCCATCGGCGCAATCGAATCGATTTCAGGCTAGGGTTAAGTGTGGGACGAAGGGGCGACTCGCGTGTTTGAGCCGAGTAGCACTCGGCGACCGCTGAGGGTCGCAACCAACTCCGTGCTACTTCCGAAGTGCGACGGCTTCCCGTTCTCCAACCTGCTGCCGCCACATGGCGTAATACAATCCTTTCTGTTCGAGCAACTCAGCATGCTTGCCGAATTCGACAATGTGCCCGCGTTCCAGAACGTAGATTCGATCGGCATGCATTACGGTCGAAAGCCGGTGGGCGATCAGAATTGTAATCGCTTCCTGGTTCGTCGCAACCTCGCGAATCGTGCGGCTGATCTCCTCTTCAGTCAGCGAATCGAGCGAGGAGGTCGCTTCGTCGAATACGAGCAACTGCGGATGCCGTAACAACGCCCGCGCAATCGATAACCGCTGCTTTTCGCCACCCGAAACCTTGACTCCGCCTTCGCCGATCAGCGTATCCAAGCCGCGGTCGGCCCGGGAAAGCAAACTATGCGCCGCCGCCTGATTCAGCACTTCCATGCATTCCGCATCGGTGGCCGACGGATTCACAAACAGCAGATTCTCGCGGATCGACCCCGAGAATAGCTGCGTATCCTGCGTCACGAATCCAATTCTTTCCCGCAAAACATCCAGGTCCACGCGATTCGACGGGATACCGTTATACAAAATCTCACCGCTTCTCGGCGCATACAGACCCACCAGCAACTTTACCAAAGTCGACTTCCCGGCCCCGGACGGCCCTACAAAAGCAATTGTGTCGCCGCGCGCGGCGCTGAAGGCAATCTCGTCGAGCGCCAGCGCCGTCGAACTTTGATGTTGAAAACTGACCTGGTCGAATTGCAGCGTCATCAGTTCGTCCACGGGCTCGGGATCCGCCGGCCGCGGGTCGCGCGGCGTATCAAGAATCTGCTGGAAGTTTTGTAGCGAGACCTCAGTTTCGCGATAAATGTTGATAACGTTCCCCAACTCCTGCAGCGGGGTAAAAATGAAGAACGAATAAATCATCAGGGCAAAAAACTGGCCAACCGTAATTTCCTGTCGGAAGATCAGATAGAGCATCAAGAACAGGATGCTCGTACGCAAGGCATTGACGGCCGTTCCCTGTATGAAACTCAAGCTGCGCAGGTACTTCACTTTTTTGAGTTCCAAGTTGAGAATCTTACCGGTGACTCCGTTGAGCCGCACCACCTCCTGGTGGGCCAGCCCCAGGCTCTTTACCAATTCAATGTTGCGCAGCGATTCGGTCGTCGAACCCGCCAGCGCCGTGGTCTCCGCTACGATGGTCTTCTGCATTTTCTTGATGCGCTTGCTGAGCACCGAACTGATAATCCCGAGCAGCGGAACCGTCAACAAGAATGCGGGCGCAATCGACCAGTGGACCTTGAACGCATAGATCATCACGAAGATGATTCCGATCACCGAAATAAAGAGTACGTTGATCGCGGCCGTGATAAAGCGCTCTACATCGCTGCGGACTTTTTGCAATTTGCCGAGAGTTTCACCGCTGCGCTGGTCTTCAAATACCTGGTACGGCAGATCGAGCGAATGGCGGATGCCATCGGAATACATTTTCGCGCCCAGTCGCTGCACAATCACATTGACGAAGTAGTCTTGAAAGTTTTTGGCTACGCGCGAGACGAACGCCACACCAACCGCGGCCAACAGCAACAATCCGGCTCCGTGAACAAACTGCCCTTGCGTATACTGGTGATACTTCGTGGCGTAGCTGTCGATTACATGACGAAAAATCAGCGGATCGAGTAAGGAAAATATCTGGTTCGTCGCGGCCAGAAGAAGAGCAACCACAAACAGCTTCCAATACTGCCTGGAGTACCGGTAAAGAAGATTCATAGGCGTCTGCGCGCGATATTAATGCCGAAGAACAGATTTTAGATGGTATGGCGGTTTTTTCGATTCATGCAAACCGCGTCGGTAAAGTTGCCGACGGGCAGGCGCCCGCTTGCCTTTGGAAGCAACGTTAGGCAGTCCCGGTGTTGGCTAGCGCTTCCACCGCTTCCCATGTGGTGCCGAAGGTGACCAAGAACTCGCTCACCTTCGTGATGTCCATTATCTTGCGCACCCTAGGCTTCACTCCCGTCAGCACCAGACAGCGGCCCATTTTCTGATGCGAGACGTACGCCGCCACTAGCGAACCTAGCCCAACCGAATCGATGTACGGAACGTCCGACAAATCCACAATCATGGTTTCCGCGCTTTCGTGGCGGACCGCACGGTCGAACTGCGGAGCCGTCTCCATCGTAATCGGTCCGCGCAGCAACAGAATGCGCTGGTCGTCCGCGACGCCTTCGTAGCGCTCAACGGTTAATTCCTGCAATGCCATAGTCAGCCGATTGTAGGACACCCGGCTCCCCCTGTCACCTGGTCGCCAAGCTTCGACCTAACTTCCACACTATTTTTTTGGCAAGCTTTCACTGCGGCTTCTTGTCATCGCCGTGATTGTCGTAAATCGAGTACTGCCCGCTCGGATGCTTCAACTTGATTGTGATCTCCATCTCCGGTTTGTCGATCTGGTAGTCCTCGCCAAATGTCTGGAACCTCGGCACCAGCACTTGGACGCGCAGCGGCCCAAAGGGAACACTGTCGACATTCGTCTTTCCGTCCACATCGGTCTTCAATTCGATCTCCCCGCTCGCCTGTTTTACCTTGCCTTTAACCGGATGCAATATCACCTGTGCATTTCGCAGCGGCTTCCCGTCGCTGTCGCGCACCACCACAAGCCGCAAACTCGCTGTCGGCCCATCATCCTGAGCTCCAGCCACAACAATCGATCCAAACGCCAGGAGAATTGAAACCGCCACCATTCGAAGATTTCTCTTCATACTTACCTCATCTTTAGATCTGTTATGGAATCGTAACCCCGGGAGTATTTTCCGCCGTCAATCACTGCGGCTTCGGTTCAGGCGCCTTGTTATCGTCCGTTTTCTTAGGCTCCCCGTTATTTCCGTAGCTCGAATACTGGCCTCCGGGACGCTTCAGCTTCACCGTGATCGACAATTCCGGCTTGTCGATTTGATAGTCTTCTCCATACGTCTGAAAACCCGGCGCTAACACCTGAATGCGCAGCGGACCGTACGGAATGCCGTCAATGTTCGTGCGCCCATCATTATCAGTTTTCAGCTCCAGTCCACCACGCGACTGCTTCCCTTTTCGGCTAACCGGATGAAGCACCACCGCCGCGTTTCTCACCGGCTTGCCGTTATAGTCCTTGACCACCACAAATTGTAAGTTCGACATCGGGCCTTCATCGTTCAGTTGAGCCACAGCATGGCCGATCAAGGCACTCCCCAGAAGGAGCGCGACCGCACTCGCAGTCCGAAAACTCTTTCTCATGAAATCCATTCTAGAGCGTCCCAAGGCTGACCGTATCCAGGCGCAATCCAAGTGTCCAACATTTATCTCATTCCTCGAATCACGTACACCTGCGACAGCGTCTGCATATAATGGTAAGCATAAGCTCCACCCTCCGCCGCAAGAAACGAACCCCCAATGCCTGCTGTTCCCGCCGGCAAGCTATCTCCGAATGTCTTCCATAAATCCATCTTGCCGGTAACCGCATTCACTTGATAGACATTGCCCGTCCTGTTGCTTTGCCTGACAGGGACGGCAAGCAGCGAAGCACCATCCGCTGACCATCCGCTGACCTTAAAGTTCGAATCCAGTCCAGGGACGGCCCTCGGTTTGGGCCCGTCCGTCGATTGCTTCGGTTCAATCGTCCAAATGGCCCATTTTCCCTCTGGCCCCAATACCGCAGTGTTCCGGCCATCAGCCGACGGCACAACGCCGACAACCCCTTCAGGAGTAAGAGCCTTTGACGCGCCATCACTCACGTCGATCAGGTAGTCGCGGGTACCATGACCCGGCTCGATTCCGCTCGCCAGCAAGTGCTTACCGTCCGCCAGCCATCTCACCTGCTGATAGCTCACTTTGTCGTGAGTCAACTGCCGCGCTTCCCCCGCTCCGGTAGGGACGAGACGCAGCGGTCCACCTTTGGCTGGTTGCGTAATCACCCATCGACCGTCTGGAGAGATGGCTAAGCCAGCACCCTCGCCGATTCTCACCGGAGGCGAGCCATCACTGTCACGCACAAACACGGTGTAATTTGCACCGCCGCCTTCGCCCGCTTCTTCGAACAACACCTTCCTTCCATCGGGAGTCAGATCGCCCAGAATCGACCAATCAAACCAGCCCAGCTCGTGTTCCTCTTTTCCTCCCGGAGGCATTCCGCGAATCCCAATGCGCCGGTGATGCGTCACCATGAGCGCAACTCCGTTGCGAATGTCTTCCAGCCACATACCCACCGGGACGTTCGTAATCGCTCGCACCTTACCCGACAGCGTTACCGCCCGCGGATTCGATGCGCTGCCTTTATTCGAAGCCGTAAACCAAATTTCTTTTCCGCGCGGCGACCAAACCACTCCCTCCACCGTGATCCATCCCGGGGAAAGAATCTTTTCGCTATTCTTCTCTTTGCCATCCGCGGCGATCACCGCGATCGCTCCCTGATCATCGCCCACCGCATTTTGGTGATCGGCGAACGCCACCCACTTGCCGTCCGGCGAAATTTTTGGATGGCTGATCCAGTTCGCACCGTCGAACAACACCTTCCCAATCGGATATTCCAACTGCCAGTGAGCGGTCTCTGGAATGAAACGGATCACCGCCATGTTTTCCCCATCCGCCGCCCAATCTGCGTCTTGCACGTTGTCCAGTACTTCTCGCGGTGCCCCGCCGCTCATCGAAATCCGGGCCAGAGTCCCCACTTGGGCAAAACCGCTAAGAGTGACTGACTTCAACCGGACCGCCAACTCTCCACTCTTCGAAATCGACAGGAGCTCTGCATCCTTTACTCCCAGTTCGCGCGCGCCCGGATCATCGACGCGCCCCATGTATAACTGGTTTTCGCCGCCGTCCCAGGAAGCGCTGTACACCACGCTTCCGTCCGGCGTGAAACGCGCATTTCCGATGGAACCTGTTCGAAATGTGATCGCCTGGTACTCCAGCAGTGGCGCTTGTCCGCTCCCGCGACCCCACCACCAGCCTAGTCCTACCATCAACGCAGATAACACCAACACGCCCGCGATTTCCCGCAACGTGTTCGGCGCGGAAGTCCGCTCCGTATCGACAAGCGCCGCCCCGGTTCCATGTTCTGCGACCGCAGACTGTCCCATAGGAGCTTGCGTGCCGGTCTTCCCCATCGCTGAACTCAGCGCCGAATTATCGTTCAGCGCTTCCAGGTTGAAAGCCAAATCGCCCGCCGACTGAAAACGCAGCGCCGGACTCTTCTCCAGACAATGCCGCACCATCCGTTCTAATGCGGGCGGCACATTGCGCGCGGTCTCCGAAAGCTCTGCGGGTTCTTCTTTAAGAATTGCGCTCATCGTTTCCGCCGGGCTTTCGCCTTCAAACGCTCGCCGTCCCGAGAGCATCTCGTAGAGGATGGATCCGAAAGCAAAAATGTCCGAACGATGGTCCGCCGGTTTCCCGCGTACCTGCTCGGGAGACATATATCCGACAGTCCCCATCACCTGCCCCGGCTCTGTATTGACTTGCACGGTGGGTGCGTCAGCTCCCGCATCGGCTTCAGGACGCGTCAGCTTCGCCAGACCAAAGTCGAGAATCTTCACCCGGTCGTCGTGGGTAAGAAACAAATTTTCCGGCTTCAGGTCGCGATGCACGATTCCTTTTTCGTGCGCCGCCGCCAATCCGCGCGCCACCTGCAACGCGTATTCGATCGCCTTGCGGCTGGTCAGCGGTCCGCTCCGTATGCGCTCGCGCAGAGTTTGTCCTTCGAGCAGCTCAGAGACGATGTAGGGAGCGCCGTGCTCCTCGCCGATATCGAAAATCGAGAGAATGTTGGGATGATTCAGCGCCGCTGCGGCCCGTGCTTCCTGCACAAAACGCTGCAGCCGTCCTGGATCGGCGGAAAACGAAGTCGGCAATATTTTGATGGCAACGACGCGGTCAAGCCGCGCATCGCGCGCGCGATACACCTCGCCCATTCCTCCAGACCCCAATAAGGACTGGATGTCGTAGGGACCCAGCTTCGTTCCAGGTTTGAGTGCCATCTGAGTCACGGATTATATCGGACCGGTCGGCTGCGCTACAGGCGTTTCAAACGTAAAAAAGGCCCGCCATTAAACGGGCGGGCCCGAGAGTGTCTCAAAGCTTACAAGCGTTGCTCACCTTACGGTGTGCAACCGCCCGAGTAAGCGCAGTTCTCGTCCTCCATCATGATTGAATATCGCCCGGCGTTTCCGGAGCTACCGTATAGGAACGGGAACGAGATGTCCGTTACGCCGTCATCGGCCAGCATCGTGATAATGGCGGTCGATGAGCTCGTGTTACCGGGATAGAACAATGTTCCTGCCGCGTCATAAGCGTAGTTGTAGCCCATGAATTCGAAGATGTAGTTGCCCAGCGGAAACAGATCGCTGCCATTGCAACACGGACGCTCCACAATGTATTCCGCGCTGCTTCCAACCACTCCCGGACCCGTGATGTAGGTAAGTCCAAACGTACCCGACCACTGTTGTGTGATGTCCTCCACAAAAACAAATTGTTCAGAAGTTCCCGGCGCTCCGAAAGTAACCGCTTCAAAATCGTCCCCGGGGTTTACAGGACACAGACTGGATCCGCAATAGATCGCGAGAATTGAATAGCTGGGATACCACTCCACCCATCCGTACGTTTGCACCGGCCCACCGCAACCACCACCGTCCCAGTAGTCCGCAGTTCCGCCCTGCACTACGTCGCCGTTGTTAAAGCCGTCGATGCCGTTCCAGGTAACTTCAAACCACGGGCCTTCCGAGCACGGCAGGTTGCCAAACGGGTGGTTCGGAACCGGTACGTTCCAGAAAGAAACAACTTCGTCAAAAAACGTCTTTTTATTCCAGGTCTTATCTTTATTGACATTCGCGATGCCGCTCCAATTTCCAGAGGTATAAGAAACCGTCCCGTCGACATTCGAGTTTACGGCCGCGCCAGACTGCATGCTCGTACTCGAATAGGGCTGGGCTTTGACGTCAACCGCATGAGTCTTCAATGCCTGCATCGATTTCTGCCAATGAAGCAACGATTTCTCGTCGCTTCCATCCGGACGCTGGGGCAAGCCATAGGTGAGCAACTCGCGATTGGTTGCGGTCAGCGGATTGAAATTCTTGGGCGGTGCCGGAAAGGCGTGGACGCCCTGCACGCTCGTGTTGATCTTGGGCGCGGAGGCGAGGATCGCATTCGCGTCTTCGCGTTGTGAAACTGACTGCGCTTGACTCCATGCACTGCCGAACAGCAGCGCCGAACACATGACTACGTGAATCTTTTTCATACAGATGCTCCTTCGTTAAGTTTTTGGGAAGCTTGTACCAAAACTGGTCAGTCGAAATTTCTGATCGCCGAACCCTTTTGCAGCCGAAGTCTCGCCTGCTCCGCCTGTTCCGGGGCTAAATTTTGCCCACATAGCGGACAGGTATCGAAGGCCGCGGTTGGCCCTGAAACCAACAAGATTGTGCTTTCGCGCTGGACCGTTACCTCAGTGCGAACCGTATTGGCGGCACTGCTGGAGGATTTGCTCGACCGGAAGAGGCTTGCCCCTCCGCCCAACCATTGGTAGAGTCGGTTCACGCGACCTCGCTGCTTACTCGACGCGAATACTGCCGCAGGCGCCAATTAAAGGCCAGTGACGCCTTCTGACAAGACTTGACAACTTCTGAAATGTCTATAAGTCCATGAAAAAAGACGGGATATTTCGGTTTGGGAACGGCTTCCAGCTGGATGCGGTGTCACGCACCCTGCGGCGAAATGAGCAGAATGTAACACTCAATCGCCGCGCCTTCGATGTGCTGTTGTACCTCGTGCAGAACCCGGGAAGGATCCTCGGCCGGGATGAACTGCTGAAGAACGTCTGGCCCGACACCTTTGTAGACGAAAACAATCTGGCGCAAAGCATCTCATCACTGCGCCGTGCTTTAGCCGAGAAGCCCGGAGACAACAACTACATCGTCACCCTTCCGGGCCGCGGTTATCAATTTATATCTCCGGTAAACCTGGTTGGGCCTGAGAGCCTCGGTGTTGCCGCCGGGGATGAAATCGAGCGCGGAAATCCGTCAAACCAGTTTGTATTCCGGCAGCAGCGCACCGTCGAAACCAGCATCATCACGCAGCAGAAGGAAGCGCCTCAGCCCATCTCGCGAACTCGCTTCATGGCAGGGCTCATCGCGGTTTTCCTGGTTTCGGCTGCGGTCGTGGGGATTTACGGTTGGAGAAAGCTCCACCCCGCGCCAGCCCTGTTTCGTTCGGGCGAGGCCTCGCGCCCGCACCGTCGTTCCATTGCCGTCATCGGTTTCCGCAACCTGTCGAGGCGACCCGACGAGGCATGGCTCTCGACTGCCCTGGCGGAGATGTTGAGCACCGAACTGGTGGCGGGAGAGAAGCTGCGGCTCGTCTCAGGGGAGGATATTGCGCGGACGAAGCTCGAACTTCCGCTGGCCGACACCGACAGCCTTTCTCGCGAAACACTATCGCGCCTACACAAGAACCTGGACAGCGACTTAATCGTGCTCGGCTCCTACACAGCGCTTGGCGAAAAGCCCGGCACTCGCATCCGTCTCGACGTTACGCTGCAAGACACCTCCGCGGGAGAAACCGTTGCCGACGTCGCTGTAGTTGGAAACGAGGCTGACCTTTTCGATATGGTCTCGCGGGCTGGTTCGCAATTGCGCGCGAAGCTCGGCGTAGAGGCTGTCTCTCCCGTGGAAGAAGTGTATGTTCGTGCCTCATTGCCTTCGAATCCTGAGGCTACACGCCTGTACTCGGAGGGACTCGCGCGGTTGCGCGTGTTCGATATCCTCGCCGGTCGGGATCTTCTGCAGCAGTCCATTGCGGCCGATCCCAAATTCACTCTCGCCCATTCCGCTTTGGCCGAAGCTTGGGGGCTGATGGGCGACACCAAGAAGGCCCAGCAGGAAGCTCGCAAGGCCTACGATCTCTCCTCCAGTCTTTCGCGGGAAGAGAAGTTGCTGGTGGAAGGCCGCTATCGTTATATCGGTCACGAATACGAGAAGGCGATCGACGTCTACCGCACGCTCTTTACTTTGTTTCCCGATAACCGGGATTATGGTCTCCGCCTAGCCTGGGCGCAGACCCGCGGCGGCAAAGAGCATGACGCTTTGGCGACGGTGGAGTTGCTGCGCAAACTTCCGCCTCCGGCCTCGGAAGATCCTCGCATCGAATTGGCGGCCGCCTGGGCTTGGGACTTCTTAAACGACTTTAAGCAACAAGAACAACCTGCGGCATTGGCTGTCGAGAAGGCGAGAGCGCAGGGTTCCCGTTTTCTTCTGGCGCTGGCGCGGCAAAATCAATGTTGGATCTATTACCATTTCGGGCAGCCGCAGATTGCGGTTGCAGCCTGTCGCGAGGCCGCTGACATTTTTTCTGCTGCCGGAGACCGGCAGGACGAAGCCAATGTCCTTCGAACCTGGGCGGACGCGATTGCACAAACCGACCCGCCGCAATCCATCCGCTTGTATGAGCAGGCCGAAAGTAATTTTCGCCGCAACGGCTCTGATCGCGGCGTTGCCGATGTGCTGAACAATCTTGGAAATCTATACGAATCGCTCGGGGACCCGGCCAGAGCCGAGAAAATGCAGCGCCAAGCGCTTCCCATTTATCGACTCCTCGACGATAAACGGGATTTGGCTTCGACTCTCGACAGCCTGACCGTGGCGCTCCGAGATCAAGGAGACCTGAAGGGTGCGACCAAGCTCGCCGAGGATGGCGTGGAGTTGAATCGCGAGGTCGCGGACGCCGATCTAGAGGCCTCTCTTGTTGGCAATCTCGCCGTGATTCACTATTTGCAAGGCAACCTTCAAGACGCAAAAGAGGGGCTCGAACGATCCCTGACGGTCCTGCAGAACGTCGGCGATCAGCACTATGCCGCTGGGGTCATGCTGAGTTTGGGAAGGGTGCTGCTCGATCAGGCCGATTTCGTGGGTGCCCGGAAAATGTACGAACAAGCCTTGACGTTACGGACCTCGGCAGGTGGCCAGTTCGCGATTTCTGAGGCGCAACTGGCCCTTGCGGATCTCGCGCTGGAGGAGGCGCGCTCCCCAGCCGAACAAGAAGCGTCAATACGGCAAGTCCTTATAGTTTTTCGGCAGCAAAAGGCCCGTGACAACGAAACGCGGGCTTGGTGCACCCTGTCGCGCGCGCTGGTCGTGGAGGGCAAGATGGCCGACGCCCGCGAAGCCATAGGAGAAGCGTTGCCCCTCGCCGCCAAGAGCAAGAATCCTCAGGTCCATTGGCGCACCGCAATTGCGGCAGCGGTAGTCGAGGGCGACGAGAAAGGTGCGCGTTCGTCCTCCGCCAAGGTGGCACGCAAAGAGTTGGCTGCCGTCATCGCGAGGTCGCGCGAGCGGGGCTATCTCCTAGTGGAACTTGATGCTCGCCTGGCGATGGCCACACTCGAAATGAAAGCGGGGCAGACAGCCGAGGGACGAGCACATTTGACCGCGATTGAGGCCGACGCCAAAGCAAAGGGCTATAACCTGGTCGCACGCCACGCCGCGATCTTGCGTGGCTGAGTTTGAACAACCAATCCCTTCGGACGGTTCCGGAAAAAACGATCTACAGCACGCAAGTACGTTCGGCTTTCCCGTTCCTATGCACGAGGCCTCAGGGGTTTGTCGCATCCTGCAGCGTTTCGGTGGATAATAGAGTACTCAAAATATAAGCTATCTATGGTCTAACAGTAGGATGTCTTTGGACGGGTAATCCAGCATGTGTCCCTCCCCTGCCGACGCGATGACTGAGCCTACCGCTCCGCCAGATTCAGGCGAGAGCGCGCCGGAGGATGCAGAATTTCACAGCCCTCGATTCCAGCCAACCTTGCGCGCCCTGCTCATTTTTCTTGTTGCGGTTGTGGTGGTTGGTATCTTCGTTTTTGTAGGGATGAAAAAGAACGTAGGGACACGCGGTGTTCCTTCCCAGTCTTCCCGTTCGGGCTCTGACATCGGCGGGAGTTTACGTCTTAACGGGGCGACCGAGGCCGTGCAAGCTCGTGCGATTCTGGCGCCACTGCTCGCGGGTGAGCAAGTGGGCACACTTACGATCACGCGACTGGCAGAGGCCGGACAACATGTAAACCGAGGGGACCTGCTGGTGGAGTTCGACCGCCAGACGCAAATCCGCGATTACATCGACAAGCAGGCAGAGCATGGCAAATTGGTTGACCAGGTTCTGGAGGAACGGGCGAAAGAGGATGCAGCTCGGGCGAAAGACGAAACCGAGATCAAGCAGGCAGAAGACGCTCTAAGCAAAGCCGAACTGGAAATGGAGAAGGTCGAGATCGTCTCTCGCATCGATGCGGAAAAGTCGCAGGAGAATCTCGAGGAGGCGAAGGCCACGCTGCAACAACTTCGCGAAACCTTCGATTTGAAACGTCAGGCGGCCCAGGCCGCGATTCGAATTTTGGAAATTCAGCGCGATCGTACCCGCGACGTGATGCTCCACGCCCAAGCCAACGCCGATCTCATGCAGGTTCGATCCCCGATCGATGGCATCGTCGTTCTGAATACGATCTGGAAGCAAGGCAAGATGGGCGAAGTCCAGAACGGCGATCAGGTTCGGCCTGGCGTTCCGTTCATGCAAGTTGTCGACCCTTCGAAAATGCAAGTGCGAGCCGCGGTCAATCAGCAAGACTTCCTGAATTTGCGAATCGGCCAGACTGCCACCGTTCACCTTGATGCCTATCCCCAACTGGTTTTTCCCGGAAAGCTCGAAGAGATGGCTCCCATCGGCAGGAACGGAGACTTCTCCTCCAAGCTCCGCACTTTCACTGTGGTGTTCTCAATTTCCGGCAGCGACAGCAAACTAATGCCCGACCTTTCTGCCGCGGTTGATGTCCATCTAGCAGCCAATGACGGTTCGTCCGGTGGGATACAATGATCGCCCGAATCAGACAATTGTGGATGCGGAACAAAGCAGTCGTAATCGTGGCCACGCTACTTGTCGGCAGCGGTGTTGTACTGGGCGCTGTTCGTTTCTCCGTTCGGTCGCCAGAGGTTCCCACATGGGATGTGAAGCGAGGCGAGTTTGTCGACTCGGTGCAATTTCGCGGCGAAGTCAAGGCGAGGAAGTCGGTGACCCTCTCCGCCCCCGCCGAGGCGGGCGACCTTCAGATCGTGAAAATTGTAGCCGACGGAACACAAGTCAAGCAGGGTGATTCGGTAGTCGAGTTTGACAAGACGAAGACCGAACAGGATCTGGCGCAAAATCGCTCTGCTTTGAAATCCGCTCAGGCGGAAATCGAGCAAGCGCGGGCGCAGGCGCGTCTCACCGAGGAAGAGGATGTAACCGCGGTCATGAAAGCTCGGTTCAACGTCGAAACCGCCAAATTGGACGCCGGCAAGCAGGAAATCGTCTCTCGAATCGAAGGCGCAGAAGCGAAGCTGAAAGTGGCCGATTGTGCGCAAAAGTTGCACGAAGTGGAAGAGAAATTGGCCTCCGATAAAGCTGTGAACAACGCCACCATCGAAAGCAAAATTCAAGCCAGCAAGAAAGCAGCCTACGACGTCCAGCGCGCGGAGCAAGCGCTGACCCAGATGACATTGAATGCGCCTTCGGCGGGACTCATCAGTCTCGTGCCACTATGGCGTCCTGGCGGCGAATCTCCGTTCAAACCGGGTGACCGGGCTTGGCCCGGGGCGCCGATCGCGGAATTGCCGGACGTTTCCACATTGCGTATCTCAACGCGCGCGGATGAAACAGAGCGCGGACGCCTCGCTTTGGGCGAAACGGTGAATGCCCAACTTGACGCAATTCCGGACCGGCAGTTCACCGGAAAAATCGAACAGATCAGCACCATCGCCACCATCGACTTCTCCGCCGGTTGGCCGATTCCACGGAATTTTAACCTGCAGATCGCGCTCGATCAGACAGATGCGCGATTGAAACCTGGCATGACGGCTCAATTAACGGTCGTTGTGGACCGCGTTCCAGACGCGATCACGATTCCCGTGGAGGCTTCTTTTCAGAAGTCGGGCAAGACCATCGCCTATGTCTGGGAGGGTTCGAAATTTCAGGAACGTGGGATCGAGGTCGGGCGCAGAAGCCGGGACCGCATCCTGGTCGCTAGCGGGTTGCGTCCGGGTGACCGCGTGGCGATGAAAGATCCGACAACCAGGGAGTGAGATCAAGTCGATGAAACAGCGCCGTGCGCTCGTCTGGGGAATCGCAGTGATCATTCTTGGTGGCGGCATCGCCGGGTTAACCACCTCGCGTCACTCGAGTCCTGCACCCGGCGCGGCTGAGATTCCCTTGGGCGAAGTGAAACGCGGAGACCTGGATTTAAAGGTGGTAACGACGGGTGAGTTGCGCGCCAGCCATACTCTCGTGCTGACCGCCCCACCAGTCGGCGGCGGTGCTTTGCAAATTACCCGCCTCGCGCATGGCGGCCTGGCCGTGAAAAAAGGCGATGTTGTCATCGAATTCGATCCCAGCGAACAACACTACAAGCTTGAACAAAATCGCTCCGAGTTACTGCAGGCAGAGCAGGAAATTGCGAAAGCTCGAGCCGACGCCGCGGTGCTGGCGGCACAAGATAAAGTGGCCTTGCTGAAGGCTCGCTTCGACGTAAGGCGCGCCGAATTGGATATGCAGAAAAACGAACTGGTCAGCGCAATTAACGTCAAGAAAAACCAGCTTGCTCTCGAACAGGCGCAGCGAGTGCTGGCCGAACTCCAGCAGGACAGTCAGTCGCACACTGCGTCTGGCCAAGCCACGATTGACCTCGCCCGAGAAAAACAGAACAAAGCAAGACTGGCAATGGATCAAGCCCGGCAGAATATCGACAAGATGCACGTTATCGGTGCCATGGATGGCCTGGTTTCGATCCAAAAGAACCGCGATGCGAGCGGAGGATTTTTCTTTGACGGAATGAGTCTGCCGGACTACCGGGAGGGTGATCAGATTCAGCCCGGCAGCGCGATCGCGGAAGTTATCGACGCGCACGAAATGGAAATCAACGCCAAGATCAACGAACACGACCGCAGCAACATGAAGGCGGGAGGAGACGCCGAAGTTGTGTTTGACGCCTTGCCCGGACAGGTTTTCCGCGGAACTGTCAAGAACGTCGGCGGCATGTCGATGCGGCAATTTTGGGAGGAAGGCCAAGGAGGCAAGTTCGATGTCACCATTCAACTTCTGAGCATCGATCCACGCCTGCGACCGGGCCTGACCGCTCAAATCGTGATTCGGGGCGATGAAAAAAAGAACGTACTTTGCGTTCCCCGCCAAGCGCTCTTCCTGAAAGACGGAAAGCGCGTCGTCTACATAAAGAAGGGGAACGGATTCGAACCACATGAAGTGAACGTACAGGATGAGAGCGAGAGCCGGGCTGCGCTCGAAGGACTGACGGCGGGAACCGAAGTCGCCTTAGTGGATCCAACAGTGTCACAGAAAACGAGCAGTGCCGGTCCTTCCCCAGCCGACAGCGGCGGAGGGACGCCTTAATGCCGATCGCTAGTCCTGCAAGTCCCCGAGGTGTAGTCCGCAGATACGAGCTATGGGCGCCAGATGTGCGTTTGGGTCTGCAGAATCTGGTGCTGCACCGGCTGCGCTCATTGCTAACGATGTTGGGAATGATTTTCGGCGTGGCCGCCGTCGTTTCCATGCTCTCGATCGGCGCGGGTGCCCGGCAGAAAGTGATGGCACTGATCTCGCAGATGGGAGTGCGCAATCTCATTGTGGAAGCAAAAGAAACCACCGAGTGGCAAGCGCACTCAAAGATCCGCAAGATCTCACCCGGACTGACGTTCCAAGATTACCGTGTGATTCGTGACGACGTGGGCGATCTCGTCGCCTCGACTCCGCGCAAACGAATGACGCCCTCGAAGACCATTCCGAAATCTCTGGAAGATGTGCCGGCCGTTTATGGCGTCAACCCAAGCTATATCGAAATCGCGGGACTTCATCTGCTGGAGGGCAGATTTTTCGACCAGGACGAAGAAAATCGGGGAGCCTCAGTCTGCGTGTTGGGAGCCGCGGCCAAGTCGAGTCTGTTTGGCGCTTCCAATCCGATCGACCAGTACCTCAAGGTCAACGAACAATGGTTTCGTGTGATTGGAGTGGCTGGCCCACAGCTCAGCTCGCGAACAGAAGTTGCCGGATTACCCGCGCAAGACCTGAACAATATCGTCTACGTTCCGCTCAACGCCGCGATTCTTCGATTGGAAGACAGTTACAGCAACGTCCGCGACGAGATCGACGGAATTTACCTTAATCTTCGCGAGAATGCAGACATGCCAGCGGCGGCGCAAGCCGTCCGGGCAATTCTTAACTCGTCGCATCATGATGCGGGCGATTTCAGCATAATTGTTCCCGCCGAACTGCTCGCCGAACAGCAACGCACCGAGCGGTTGTTCAACGTCGTCATGGTCGCAATCGCTTCCATTTCGCTGCTCGTCGGCGGCATTGGGATCATGAATATTATGTTGGCCAGCATCCTGGAACGTACTAGGGAAATCGGAGTGCGCCGGGCTGTAGGTGCGCGCCAGTCTGACATCGTCCGCCAGTTTGTGGTCGAAGCCATGCTGATTTCTTTTGGCGGAGGCATCATCGGAATCGCTTTTGGGTTCGCGATGTCGCGCCTGATTGCGTTGCTGGCGGGGTGGTCGACAGTGGTCACAACCAGTTCCATCGCGCTCGCCTTCCTCGTTTCAATTTCTGTCGGCTTAGTCTTCGGGATCTATCCCGCGACGAAAGCGGCGCGCTTGGACCCGGTAGAAGCAATCCGGCACGAATAGTTTGTAGACAGTTCCCGCAGAAATCTGGGAGGAAGAGATGCAAAAAAACCGTCTCGCTCCGTTCTTATTCTTGCTCATGAGTGCGCCCGCATTTGCACAGACGCAGACAACACCGACACAGGCTCCCCGGATCAACGAAAGTTACCGCGGGCTGATGACACCGCAAGTGCTCTCCGACAAACTGCAGCCTCCTCAGCACATGAGGGACTACGTTGCCGACGGGAAACTTCGGCTGACTCTGCACAATGCCATATTGCTGGCCTTGGAGAACAACAGCAACGTTAGAATTCAAGAGACGCAGGTGGAAACAGCAAAATTTTCCTTGCTCGCCAAGTACCAACCGTTTGATCCCGTCCTGCAAGGCATCTTCAACATCAACCGCTATTCTTTTCCCGGCGACAGTCAGTTGCAGGGCGTAGGAGTTTCTCCTACAGCAGCTCTCAACTCCCTGACGCAGTCCGGTCAGGTCAACTACACTCAAACATTTCAGACGGGAACCAACATCGTCGCCGGTATCTCGGCTACCAAGAATTCCACCAACAGTCAGTTTTATTTTTTCAATCCGAACTACAACACCACCTTAAACTTTCAATTTACGCAGCCGCTTCTTCGGAATGCCGGATTTCTTGCCAACCGCGCGCCGCTAATCATTGCGCGCCGCGCCTTGCAACAGTCCCGTGCGACCTTTGAAGCGCAGGTGAGCGATGCGATCCTCCAGGTTGTGAACAGTTATTGGGCAGTCGTTTTGGCGCAAGGCAGCCTCGATGTGCAGCGCAAATCGCTCGAAGCCGCCGATGCCAGCTACCAACGCGACAAGCGTGCTTTGGAATTGGGAGCATTGCCGCCGCTTGATATCTACCGGTCCGAATCCGAAGTGGCATCGCGGCGCGTCCAGATGATTCAGGCAGAGTACGCGGTGAAGCAGAGGGAAGACGACCTCCGCCTGATCATCGGAGCGGACCAAGACCCATTTTTTCGCGCGCTCGATCTGAATCTTACTGAGCAACCCGAACCCGAAGGCGAGTTGCTGGCAACCGACTCGGCCGCGGTCTTGCAGAAGGCGCTCGCCCAACGTCCGGAATTCGAGGCCGCTCGGTATGCCCTGGCCAACGACGACACCAGCATTCGTCTCGCCCATAACCATCTCAAGCCCGATCTCTCGCTCACCGGCTTTTATCAAAGCAACGGCTTGGGCGGCGATCAATACAACCTGGATGTAGTTCCGCCGCAACTGATCTCGCGCGGAGGACTTGGGTCGTCGTTCAGCCAACTTTTTGGGTTCGGTTATCCCGGATATGGCGGCCAATTGACCCTGAACCTGCAAGTAAAAAATCGAGGTGCACAAGCGGAATTGGGCGGAGCGTTGGTGTCTCGTCATCGCGACCAATACTCCGCGCAATTAGTACAGGAGCAAATCACGCAGGAAGTCTCGAATGCCATCCATCAACTCGAAGAGGCCAAGCTGACATTGTCCGCCGGCAAGACCGCCTTGGATCTGGCCCAGAAATCGCTCGCCGCCGAACAACGAAAATACGAACTTGGATCGGAGACCATTTTCTTCGTACTCGACGCACAGACCAGACTGGCGCAGGCCCAGTCCGATCTACTCCAGGCGGAGGTTACCTATCAAGTCGCCAAAGCCAGCGTAGACCACGCCGCAGGAACTCTTCTCGAACCCTATCACGTGCAGATTGCGGAAGTAGCTCACTGAAACCCGGCCACAAGGTCGGCGCAGAGACACCGAGATCTGGCCTATCAAGCCGGGCGGCGAAGCCAGCCCTCCACCAAATCAGCGGCTGTGCGGCCGGTTCGCCAGTCGAAGCGAGTTTCCGATCGCGCAAACACTCGACAACAGCATGGCCCCAGCCACCAAAATCGGTTTAGAATTCCGGCAACGGCGAGACTGTTTCCAAGAATATTGTAGAAAAAAGCCCCAGAACAGATTCTGTTTGATAACGCGAATGGCAGTTGCCGAGAGGTTGAAGATTTCCGCATTCTGACGGGGGAGAACTCTTCATCAAGACGACGGCGCCGCCTTCATACCGAGATCGGTGCCGGAATCCATGTCCGCGCCTAGATCGGCTTGCGCGAGTGCGGTCCTCTTCACTTGAGGAGGATCGGGATCCAATAAAGCAAGCGGTGGGTCGGGTTCTTGGCCGACTTACAACTTAAGCCATCGATTGCATCTCTCCCTCCGACTACCCTCGAACACTCAAGTCTTCCAGACGGCGGAGGCGGCACTAGCTCTGAATGCGAAGGCTACCGTCGGATTCAGTCCGACAACAGACCCCATATCGTTGCCAAAGCTGGAACCACGGGCTATGCGCGAGGGTCTCGTCGTGCCTTCGATTGGCGGCAGAAATGTCGCTTGCGCTCAGCGGGCGAATGTCCGGCGCTTCAAACATTTCCTGCAATTGCTCGATATCGTGAATAGTGCGTTCAACGTCCATTCGTCCCAATATCCAACATGAACGGGGCAACCGTCAAACAGGAATGGCTGCCGGGGTAAAATTCTCCATTTTGTGACTATAAACCGCCTTGCTCGGGCCGACTTCGCACTTCGACGCTAGAATGGGTATCGATGTTTAGAGTCGCAAGCTGGAATTTAAATTCTGTTCGTTCCCGATTGAACCACGTCACGACATGGCTGAAAGCTCGCGAACCGGATGCTTTGTTACTGCAAGAATTGAAGGGAACGGAATTTCCGTCCGAAGTCTTCCAGTCGGCCGGCTATGAGAGTGTCGCGGTGACGCAGAAGGCTTATAACGGGGTTGCCATTCTGTCGCGATACCCGATAAAGACTGTTGCCAAGGCTCTCCTCGGAGACGATTGCGACAGCCATGCGCGATTCTTGGAGGTAATTGTCAAGGACATCCGTATCGTCAATATTTATCTTCCCAACGGCAATCCGGTAGGGAGCGAAAAGTTTGCGTACAAGTTAGCTTGGATGGATCGGCTCTATCAACAAATGGCGAAATGGAAAGAGGAGGGTATGCCGACGCTCGTAGGCGGCGACTTCAACGTGATTCCGGAGGACATTGACTGCCACAAGCCGTCGTCTTGGGAGCACGACGCTTTGTTCCAGCCGGAGCCACGAGCCCGCTATCGTGCGATGTTGGGCATGGGTTACACGGATGCGTTCCGGTCGTTGCACGCGGGCGAGATTGGACACTTCACGTTTTGGGATTATTTTCGGCAGGCGTTCCAGCACAATCGAGGCATACGGATCGATCACTTCTTGTTGTCCCCGACGCTGGCGGATCGACTGGAAAGCTGCGAAATCGATAAAGGTCCTCGGGGGCAGGAAAAGCCGTCGGACCACACCCCCATCATCGTGACGCTAGCCTGAGACGCAGAACAGGACAGCCAATTTTCCAGCCTTGTTGTAGTGTGAGTGAGAAAGTCGGAAGGATCGGCCCTCAGTTGAATTCAGATTGCGTCGGCTTGATCGCGTAGCCAACGCCAATGGTCCCGCCACAGGAAATGCCACTGGTGCTATTTCCCTGATTCGAGAAATAGAGTCGCACGCTCGACAGCGGCGTTCATTGTGCCGACAATGTTCGCGAAGGGGCTTGCCGGGACTCTCCCCGAAATGCACTCATAGGCGGGTCGCTCGTCGACAACAGCGAGTGGGTTTCATGAGTGCGAACATTTCTATCGGTTGCGCGAGAGGCGGTCGGAGGAGTGGGTGTCCGGTAGCGGCACGGTGATATGGGAAGGGATTTTTTGAAGTTAGCTCTTGCCCAAGACGATACAACAAGACTCGGGTAACAGCCAGATTGCGGGATATCACTGGGCCGGTTGTGCTGTACGGCGTTTCCCTACATACAGCCGATTCGACGACTGCTAGGGTCGGTAATGTCAAATGAAAAGGGCGCTGCCGGGTTAGTCCCTCCCCTCATTGGAAGTTGAGTGACGGCAGCTTTCCCTCTCTCTGCGCAGTAACGGATCCAGCAGGCCCCCTTCGAATCGCTGCATCCTTCTACGCCCGACCTCATCGTCTCTTTACGTCGCCGAAAGATGAAGGATACTCCGATGGATATGAAGGATGTTTTGAATCACGTCCGTGAAGGCTTGCGGGAGCGACCCGACAGCCACTTCGCCGAGATTTACTTTAGAACGGTTAAGCAGGGAGCCAGCGGTACCGAGGTGCACGATGCGCTTGTCGAGATATTGAAGCGGGATGAAGTCAGGATCAAAGATGGCAAATGGCGATTAATTGCAACCGTCGAACGCCGGAAGTCGGCGTGAAGATTCTGGTGCTATTGTGTTAATCGAAGATTTTTTCGATGCCGTGGATCGCGCCTTTACGCGAGAGGCAGACAAAATCACACCATCCTCTCGCCTAGAGCTTAAGACTCCATTGGAATTGCCACTATCGGTAGTGGGAATTCCGCTGGCGACCCGCTCGTCGCGGTGTCGTCGAGTAGGCGACCGTCGTCATCTACCAGAACGCCGGCGGCCAGAGGCGTAGATCCGGGTTCCCCCGCTCGTTCTAAGTTCCGCTCAGACAACCTCACAAGTGTCGAACGACGCACCCAAGCAGGCTTCGTGGAATGGCCGTTCGACGAGCGTCCCTCGACTCAAAAACCGAGGTGTTGAGGCGCTTTCGGTTTATCCGCTTGGTCTTGCCCCACTGAACGAGAGTACCGATTTTCAATCGTCAGAAGAGTCGGCCGACGAATCACGGCGCATTCTGATAATCGGCGCAAAAAAACGATAGGCGAGCCAATAAGCAGATTCGGGGAAGAACCATTCTCCTTCAACACAAACCGGCGAGGGTCGCAAGCAATGAGAATATTGCTCCGACGGGCTAGCGCTAACGAGACTTAGTCATGGTCGGCTGCCACTTCCACGACCGAATCTACGTTCGCGGTCTGGGGGAAGCGGAGGCAAAGAGGGCGCGGTCGAGAGATAGCTGTGCAGCGCATCCCGCCATTCGCGCATCTGGATGTTGTAGGCGTGCAAGCTATCGGGCGAGAGCACAGAGTAAGCAGGGCGTTTCGCAGGACGGGGAAATTCGGCAGTAGTCACGGGCTTGACCTTCGTGAGCGAACCCGACTGGCGCAGGATTTCGCTGGCAAAGTCGAACCACGTGCAGTTGCCGGAGTTGGTGATGTGAACGATTCCCTCGGCCGACACGCGGCAGAGTTGCGCGAGAGCGGACGCGAGATCGCCAGTAAACGTGGGGCTCCCTCGTTGATCGTTCACAACAGAAAGCTCAGGACGGGTTAACGCCAGTTTGAGAATGGTAGCGGGAAAACACTTGCCGCCGCGGCCAAAGAGCCAGGAAGTCCGGGCAATGCAGGCTTCGGGCAGAATTTCTAAAACGCCTTCCTCGGCCCGCGCTTTGCTCTCTCCGTAAACGCTGGTAGGGCTTTTCGCGTCGGTGATTTCGTAGGGCGTACGCTTAGTTCCATCGAAAACGTAGTCGGTGCTGAGCAAGAGCAAGCGCGATCCGGCCTTGCGTGCGGCCTGGGCTACATGGATCGCGCCCTCGCAATTTACCGCGAAAGCCAAGTCGCGGTTCGTTTCGCATCCATCGACGTCAGTGTAAGCAGCAGAGAGAATAATCCAATCAGGACGGTTCTCACCAACCACTTGCTGTATGCGCGCGCGGTCCCGGAGATCAGCATCTTGCGAAGAGAAGGTCGTGAGTTGCTCAGTAGCGAATTCTCGTACCAAGTCCTGTCCGAGAAGCCCCGAAGCTCCGAAAAGCGTGATGCGCATACCAGCATTGTAATTCGGACTTAGCTACGGAATCGAGGCACGCACGTTCGTCCCGCCTAGCGTGAACCCTAGTCCGACTGGCTTTCTGGAGCCTTCACGGGTCGCGTGCGGCGACGCAGGGCGGCCAGGATCAAAGACCCACTGATTCCGAAACAAACGACCGCTGCGAACGCCGTCAGATCGAGTGTTCGGCGCGTCAATCGGAGAAAGTCAGAGAACGTCGAAACAACCGAGAATACAATTCCGAGCACATTCAGCCACAATGGTGAACGAATGCTTGGAAGGTCGTTCCGAAACCAAACCTGCAGTAACACTGCGGCGAATCCTATGGCAGCAACTACAACCAAAGCAACCGGGCTGAGAAATGTGTTGGGTCCGGTGTAGATGACGACCAGCGCGAGTGCAAGAAGAAGCAGGCCGGAAGCAATCACCGTCCATCTTCGCGCAACTCTCGACTTGGAACTGGGGACAGGGCTCGGGACTGGTTTCCGCTCTGACTCGGGTTTAGACTGACCACGCGGATCGGTCACTGATCGACTTCGCTTTTTTTCTGCATGCTGGCATTGTATCCGCCCGTCTTGCCATTTGCGCACGCGGCGACGCTTGGCATCCATTCGGAAGGCCGATGCTCACCATGCGACATGGCATAAAGGACGAGTTCGACACGGCTCGAGATCCCGACTTTATCAAAGATACGCAGTAGATATTTCTTGATGGTGTGTTCGCTAAGGCCGAGTTCAGTAGCGACTCCGCGATTGGTCAAGCCGTCGGCTACGAGCGCAACCACCTGTTCTTCACGCGGCGTCAACAGCGATCGCCCGGTGGAATTGACTACCCGCAGCGTAGGCACCTCGGCCAGTGAATCCAGCGCGTAATTCATCTGCTCGCTGTTGAGCCAGATCTGTCCTCGAAAAACGCAATCGATGCATTTGCACAACATCGGAAAAGGAGTCTCCGCGAATAGAAAAATTCCTTTCGCACCGGCACGCAAGGCGGTGACTACGATGTCGCGGTCGCCACTCTCAGCCAGCAGAACCGTCGCTGCTTTCGGATAGGAAACACGCAGCCAGCGCAGCAGGCTATAGTCCGGCAGAGAATTGCCCGCTACGAGGATCACATCTGCTGGTGTCGACTGCATGAATTTGTGGATCGCGGATATCTCCAGGGGAGCTGCGGAAACCTCGAAGTCTCGCCGTACATTCAGCGCACGGGTGAGGAGTTGGGATTGGATGGGAGCCGAGTCAGCCACGAGAATTCGCAAGGGTTCGCCTTGGGCTGGTTCGTCTTCCGCGGGTGAGGTGATCGGGCTTGTGGATCTCACCTGCCCATCATGCCCGAAAGCGTACGGGCCGGATGTAGGCTCGGTCACACTCCGTTCGTGATGAATCCCCATTTTCGGAGTCCACTTTCGTGTATCTACTTTCGTGCACGAATTCTGCGGCTGAGTCCTGCACGCCTCGAACAGTTTGTCAGGCCGAAAGGCAAGCCCCTTCAGCTCATTTCGCCGCTTCATCACAATTGCCGTGGCGGGAAAGTGCCCCATACCGCTGTGTACGGTACTTTCCACGTCTTGCTGCGTTTGATGCCCAACGATAACTTCGTGCAATCAGCTTTTAGTTGGAGCTGGTCAGTTCGCCGTTCAGAGCAACGGTGAGTATGGAGATGAAAGTGCATTATAAGTATGTAATTTTGGGAGCTGTGGGCGCGCTCATCCTGCAGTTCGCCGCGGCCGCATCCGCCCAGGAAACATTGCCGTCAAAAGCTTCGGTCTCTGGATCCTCTGCTCCATCAACCGGCAACATTGCGATTGTGGAGAGCTCGCAGAGCCAGAACCGCCCCGACAAGGTTTCTACCAGCGGAACGATCGCACAACCCGACAAAGTGGGTGGCCAGGGAGATCCTGCATTCGGAGGGGAGCGCCACCCCCTTTATCGGCTTAGCAAGTCCGATACGGTGGATGTTAATTTCACCTTTTCTCCCGACTTCAATCAGACCTTGACGGTGCAACCCGATGGCTACGTCGCGCTACGCGGTGCGGGCACCCTTTTCGCGGAAGGGCTCACCGTGACACAGATTCAGGCAGCGGTTCAGACAGCCTATCGCACCTTTCTGCGCGATCCGGAAGTAACCATCACTCTAAAGGATTTCGACAAACCTTACTTTCTTGCTTCGGGTGAGGTGACGCGACCTGGGAAGTACGAGTTGCGCGGCGATCTCACAGTGAATGAAGCGGTCGCGATCGCTGGCGGATTTACACAACAGGCGCGGCATTCGCAAGTCATCTTATTTCGCCGAATTTCCGCGGACGTCGCGGAGTCGCACGTGATCGATGTGAAAAAGATGCTGGATGCTCACGATCTTCATGAAGATCTTCACCTTCGACCGGGAGATTTTATCTTTGTGCCGCAGAGCCGGGTTTCAAAGATTCGCAGATATGTCCCGACTAACTCCATGAGCTGGTACATGAATCCATTGCAGTTTTGACACGAGTCTTAATCCCAAGGAGTGCGGTGTTCCTTCGCAACTATTCTCGAAAGCCTCTGAGTAGCCCAGTGCGAACGCGCGCTTTTGATTCATATGTCCGCTAAAGAGATCGGAAATTCGATCGCTATCCCAAACCCCACGCCGCGCGAACTGGCGGCGACGCTTTTCCGGCGTCCACGGCTCGTCGCGTCCTCCTTCGGGGTCATACTACTCGGAACGCTGCTGGTAGTCCTCTTTTCGCCTCGCTATGAGTCCCACTTCAAAGTTCTGCTGCGCCGGGGGCGATTTGATCCTGTCGTTTCCTCACAGCCCGCCGGCGCCATGGACTTCTCTCGTCCAGATATTACGGAGGAAGAACTGAACTCAGAAGTGGAGTTACTGCGCGATGAAGATTTGCTGAAGCAGGTTGTAAAGATGGCTGGCTTGGTGGCACAGGACACCCCCAGTTCAGAAGTGCCCGCTGCAATTGAACACACCGCTCGAAAGTTGGGGCGAAGTTTGGATGTAGAGGCATTGAAGAAGTCGAATCTGATCCAGGTAAGCTACAAAGACACTGATCCGGAGCGAGCCGCCCGTATTCTGTCGGCCCTCTCGACGCTGTATGTGCAAGAGCACACAAATCTGCAGCGACCTCCGGGCGAATCCCGGTTTTTCGATCAACAGACCGACAAAGAAGCGAATTATTTGCGCCAGTCCGAGGCCGAACTCGTGCACTTCACTCGTACCCGGCAGGTGGTCTCGGCGGCTCTGGAACGGGATATCGCCCTGCAGAAACTGGGCGAAGCAGAGGCAGCATACCGCCAGTTTGATCAGGATCGCATCGAAACAGAGCGCCGGATCTCTTCCCTGCGCGAGCAACTGAAGTCGTTTCCCTCACGATCAGTCACGTTGAATCGCTGGGCCGATAATCCCGAGGCTCTCGAGAAGATGAAAACACACTTACTCGAGCTTCAGCTCAAACGCACTGACCTTCTGAGCCGGTTCGAACCGTCTTACCGTCTTGTGCAAGAGGTTGAACAAGAGATCGCAGAAACTCGCAGTTCGATCGCGGCCGAAGCGCTGACGCCCATTCGCGACGAAACCACTGACAAAGATCCCAATTATGAGTGGGCGCGTATGGAGATGGAAAAAGCGGAAGTGCAGCGGGATGGATTGCAGGCTCGGCAAGCGGACGCTTCAGCGCAGGTTGCGTCCCTCCGAGCACTTGCCGAAAAAATGCAGGCGTATTCATTGGATCAGCAAGACTTGATGCGCAACGCCAAGATCGCGGAAGACGACTACTTGCTTTACCTTCGCAAACGTGAAGAGGCGCGGATCGGCGACGCGCTCGACGAGCGCCGCATTCTCAACGTGGCGATTGTGGAATTACCCGCGGTCGCAGCCCTACCCACGCACCCGATGATCCTTTACTTTGTACTGGCCTTCGGTCTGGCCTTGGCATTCAGCGTCGGAATCGCCTTTACAACCGAGTATTTCGATTCGACGATTCGGACGCCAGACGAAGCTTGCGGCCTGCTCGCCGTCCCTGTCCTGGCATGGTTGCCAGCGCAGGATCAGGCGCGCTCGCTACTCAGTTTCTCGATTGGGCGCAGGGACCCGAGGAAGGCGGCACTCCAGTGAGCCTTGTTCAGGAACTTCTCGACCCGCTATTGGAGAGTGATCAGGAGTTCGCGAAGTCGTTTCGCGAACGGAGCCGAGAGAGGCCGCTTTCCGCCGCGGCAGCAGTACAAAACGATCAACTTCATGCATTGGTACAACAGCTTTTTTTCTCCGAGAGGTCGAAAGCGATCCGGCATGTGGGATTTGCGCCGGTTGAAGGTTCAACCTCGACAGCGAGACTATGCCTGGAAGTTGCGACGGTTCTGGCAGAAAGCCGCAGCTACGACATTGGCCTGATCGACGCGAATACCGAAACCCCCTCGCTGCATAGCCAACTGCAATTGGACCCTCCGAGCCCGGACAACGCAACCTGGCCAGTGGCACCGCACCTCTGGACTGTTCCTCGGCAGAACTGGCTCCATGAAGAGGAAGCAAACCGCGCCACAGAAAGAGATCTGGCAAGGCTGCGTGAACTCACCTCGGAGTTCGACTTTTCGATACTCTGGTGCGCTCCCGTGTCTTGGCTCACAGCCAGCATTGCCCGTACCTGCGACGGGTTGGTGCTCGTCCTGGCCGCAAACAAAACGAGACGTATCGTAGCGACGCAAGTGCGAGACCAGTTACGGCAGGCTCAAGTTCCACTCCTCGGCACCGTTCTTGCCGAACGTCGCTTTCCAGTGCCGCAAGGCTTGTACAAGAACCTGTAAATCCTATGGGGGATTTCGCCTCAAATCGACTGTGGAGCGGCAGGCCAATCGATGGAGCTACTCCCTATTCCCGGATGATTCTCGGCAACGGTGGAGGGGCTTCGCCAACCGTCGCGGACGAGGAAAATTCGATGGCGCCCGCAACTGCGAGCCAGCAAACAGATCGAGGCACCGGCAATCCCTGCGGGCGGACTTCGAAGTACCTACAAATCGGACAACTGTTGCCCCATCCAACTGGAGATCGATTCTTGCTTTTTAAGCTGGTGGCCGCTGATTTGCTTACTCTGCTGGCCGCTTGCGGAGCGTTATCGCGTTTTCTCCCAACGTGGGGACTGCCGGCCGTTGACTTGCCGATTTTCGCTGTTCTCGTAACTCTCTTCGGTTTCTCGGAAGGCCTCTACAGAAGTGACTCGGATCCCTCTCCCGCCAGAGCGTTGCCGCTGATCTTTCGTTCGACCCTGTTTGCAGTCAGCCTGGTCCTAATTTCAGGTAAAGGAATTCGGCCGTTCGCGGCCCTCCCAATATTTGCCTGCAGTCTTGGGGCACTTGTGCTTTTGCGCCGATTGAAGCAAATCGTCTGGGGAAGGCGGCGCCAAGAAGCCGAATTACGCAGAGTTCTGATTGTCGGCGGCGGTCAGGTCGCGCGATCCATTGCGCAAACCCTACGGAATAATCCTATTCATCGCGCCAGCGTGTGTGGCTTCGTAGATAACGACCTGCCCCTGTCTCCCACGGTGCTCGGTCGAATCGCCGATCTGGATTGGCTCGCTCGCGCCCAGTTTATCGACGAGATCATCCTTGCAATTCCCACCCAGCCGCCGCAGGCGCGAGAGGCGGCTGAGATTGCGTACCGCAATCACTTAGACATTCGCGCCGTGCCCGGACTACCCGCGGGGCCATGGTTCGACCCCAGTGTGGATCGTATCGGGGACGTGCCGGTCGTCACACTGCATCGCGAACCGACGCCAGGAGTAGCCATTCTTTTCAAGCGCCTGCTGGATATCACCGGGGCAGCGTTTGCGCTGGCGTTGGCCAGTCCCATCATGGCGATTGTGGCTCTGCTCATCTGGTTGGACTCCGCTGGGCCTGTTGTCTATTCAGCGGAGCGTACAGGCGCCAAGGGTTGCCGATTTCGTTGTTACAAATTTCGTTCCATGGTCAGCGATGCGGAGCACCTAAAAGAAGAACTGCGCGCCCGCAACCAGCGCCAAGGCCCCATCTTCAAGATCGACGACGACCCGAGAATCACTCGGATCGGCAAAATCATCCGCCGCTACAGTCTCGACGAGCTCCCGCAACTCTGGAACGTGTTGCGAGGAGACATGAGCCTGGTCGGACCACGGCCGCATCCGGTAGACGAAGTCAATCATTACGATCTGCAGCACTACCGCCGTCTGGACGTAAAACCTGGCATCACTTGCCTGTGGCAGATTACCGCCCGCGACTGCCCTTCGTTCGACCTCAACATGCACCTTGACCTCACTTACATCGAGAACTGGAGTCTCGGTCTTGACTTGCGCATCCTAGCCAGCACCGTTCGCGTTTTGTTTGCGCCGGAAGGGGCTTGACCGTCTCCATGAGCAGCCGCGTGCTTTCTTGGGATCTGTACACGGATCCGCTGGGGCGGATCGCGAGTTGGACCCTCCGGCCCTTCTATTTAGGGTTCGCCTTCCCGTCGATTCTTTATGTGGTCACGATGGCGGTTTTCTTATTCCGGCCTCCCGACCTGTTTTCGTTTTACGCCGACCGAATCGCATTCGGCGCTCTTATTGGCTTTGTCGCCCTGCGTTCGATGGCGCGACGAGAGAAAATCCCCTTTGTCGCGCCGTTGAGCGTCCCCATGCTTTTGTTAATGGCGCTTGCCGTGTTTCGCGCTCTCCGCGACCCCTTCGACGCACAGATCTGGAGCATCATTGCCAGCAAGTACATCGTACCTTTCGCGCTCTTCCACATCGCGATGCTGGTCTTTCGAGGCACCGAGCAACGCAAGCATTTTGAGATCTTCGTTCTAATCGCGCTCGCTTACCTCGTTTTCATCGCCATCGCTTTTCTGCTAGATGCCCGCTCTCTCATCTATCCCCGTTTCATTCTCGACGAAAGCTTGGGTTTCCATCCGGATCGCGCTCGCGGGCCGTTTCTGCAGGCGGTGGCCAACGGAGTCTCGATGAACATGCTTGGCATCCTGTTAATTGGGCTCTCTCGAAGGCGCGGCATCGGCCAAACTTTGCTCTGGCTCGCTCTCCCCTTCGCCGTTTTGGCGACCATGACGCGCGCGGTCTGGATCGCATTCGCAGCCTCAACCGTCGCTCTGGGTTTTCGTTTTATCAAACATCGCCTGCGGGCGATATGCGCGCTATTGGCGATTGCCGGAATTTTGCTCGGCGTGGCGATCGGCTTCGGCAACACGTCTCTGAAAAACGCTTTGTCAGAGCGCACCGAAGAACGCGGTCCGGTGGAGGCGCGGCTGGCCGTCTACGATGCGGGCTGGTCGATGTTTCGCGAGCGGCCATTTACGGGATGGACATCCGGCGGCATGTACGCGGAACTTGCCCGCCGTATGGACGGCTACCACCTGCACATCTTCTACGTACACAATACCTACCTCGCCTTGCTGGTCGAATTCGGCGTGCCAGGTCTGGCCCTTTATGGCATTCTCTTTTTCAACCTCTTCCGGCTTTCCTGGCAACAGACTGCGCACGAAACTTGTGCCGTCGCCGCCCTGCGCAGGATTTGGCCGTTGCTCCTGAGCGTCTATCTGTTCAACGCCTTTTTCGTCGACATGGCTTACCAATTCGTAATCGGGCTTCTCTTCACCGTGGCCGGTATGCTGTGCGCCTCCGAGGAGCCTCTCGCATGAAAACCGTCGCATACATTGCCAATGAGTTTCCTTCGCCCGTTGAACCGTATATAGCGGACGAGATTGCAGAACTGCGGCGCCACGGAACTCGCGTCATCTGCTGCAGCGGCAAGCGAGTTTCGCCGGACAATCTGAGCCTGGCAGAACGCGCTTTGTGGAAGGAGACCCGCTACTTTCAGCCGCTTTGCGACGACGAAATACTGCGAGCAGCGCATCGCCTGGCGTCCGATCGCCACAAGCTGGCGCCGTTGTTGAAGCCCCTACTGTGGGAGCGAGGTACTGGCTTGCACCGCTGCCTTCGCGGACTTGGCCACACCATCATGGGCGCGGCACTTGCCGAACAACTGGCGCCGCTCGATGTTGAACACATTCACGCTCATCATGGATATTTCGCTTCGTGGATGGCGCGCACTGCGGCGCATCTGCTTGGCATCGGCTTCAGTTTCACCCTGCACGGCTCCGATTTGCTGCAGCGAGCCGACTGGCTCTCGGCAAAATTGCAAGCCTGCCAGTTCTGTGTCACAGTCTCGGAGTTCAATCGGCAATACATTCTTCGCAACTATCCTTCAATTCCTGCCTCCAAAATAACCGTGCAACGGCTGGGCGTTGATCGGGTCCTAACTCGGCCAGTCACCGGCGCGGTCGAGACCGGTCCCAGGCCGTTCTGCCTCCTTTCCGTAGGACGACTGCATCAGGTGAAGGACTATCGCTTTCTCATTGCAGGTTGTGGCGCGCTTCGCGACCGCGGCATGGACTTCGTTTGCTCCATCGTAGGCGAGGGGCCGGAGCGCGGCATTCTCGAGCAACAAATCTCTGAATTTGGACTGCGAGATCGCGTGCGACTGACCGGACAGTTGCCTCGCACGAGTTTGCCCGACTATTACCGCCAAGCCGATCTCGTCGTTCTGACCAGCAGGAGTGAGGGCATTCCGGTGGTTTTGATGGAAGCGATGTCCCATAAGAGGCTCGTGCTGGCTCCCGCCATTACAGGAATTCCAGAACTCGTTGAGCATCAGCGCACTGGATTTCTCTATGAACCAGGTTCCTTGCCCGACTTCGTCGACGCCGTCGAGTGGATCCGGGGCAATCTGCCGTCGCTGGCCGAGATACAGCGCGCCGCAGCGGCCACGATCGACGCCTCCTACAATCGCCAGCGAAATCTCCGCGTTTTCGCCGAGGAATTTCTAACCCGCGTTTCACGATCGGAACACAATTATGCGCATCCTTTATTCGAACAAGTACGACTATCCGTTTAGCGGCACTGAGGCGTACCTCTTTGAACTCATCCATCAAATGGATTTACGCGGCCACGAGACGGCCTTGTTCAGCATGGACCACGGCCATAATCCAGCATTTGCAGGCCGAGCGTATCGCATTCCTCAGATCGACTTTAAAGATCCCCACGCCAGCTTTATTAAGAAAGTCAAAATGGCGGCGCACGCCATCTACTCGCCCTCCTCCCGGAGGGCGATGCAAAAATGCATTCACGACTTTTGCCCCGACCTCGCTCACGTTCGGGGCATCTACCATCACCTTTCACCTTCGATCTTGTGGGAGTTGAGACGTCAAGGAATTCCGGTACTCTATCACCTGAACGATTTCAAGATTCTGTGCCCGACCTATAACTTTGTTGCCGATGGCCGTACCTGCGAAGAACACTGCCAGCACGGCTCTTTCCACAACGTTGTAACGCGGGGCTGCTACCAAGGCCCTCTCTCGAGCGCCATGGTTCTAGCGGCTGAGGCGTACCTCCACAAGTGGCTGCAAACCTATCAACGCTGCGTCGACGCATTTCTCGCCCCCAGCGATTTCGTGCGCGCTAAATTGATCGATGCCGGATTTCCCCCGCAGAAGATCGAGGTACTTCCCCACTTTCAGGCTTTACCGCGGGGCGAACAACTGGTGGCCGAGCGCGGGTACCTGCTTTATTTCGGTCGGCTCTCACCTGAGAAAGGCGTATACGAACTCTTGCGGGCCATGGTGCGCCTGCCCCACATTCCGCTGGTGATCGCGGGAGATGGCGCCGAACGCCCGCGCCTGGAGGCACTCGCGAAAGAGTTGCATCTGAACCAAGTCTCGTTCACGGGGATGGTTCACGGCGAAGAACTACAAGCTCTCATCGCAGGTTGCCGTTTTTCGATCTTTCCGTCGCACGCTTACGAGACTCTGGGGAAATCCATTCTCGAATCGTACGCGTGGGGGCGGCCGGTGATCGCTTCGGATCTGGGTTCTCGCCGCGAACTTGTGCGCCACGGCGTCACCGGATTTTTATACACCGACGGAGATCGCGAACAATTGGCACACTCCATTGGATTTCTGTTTGATCGCACCGACTTAATTCAGAAGATGGGCGCCGCTGGCCGCAATCAAGTTCGCGCAAATCACGATCCCGACCGGCACATAGAAAAGATGATGGACCTCTACGGCCGACTCGTATCCACGAAGAAGGTCTTATCGTTTCCCACGCTGCCCGACCGCACGCCCCCGCGGCCTCGCGTACGAGTCGCTTTCATCGGAGGGCGCGGAGTGGTATCGAAGTACAGCGGCATTGAGTCCTTTTACGAGGAAGCCGGCCACGAATTAGCGAAGCTCGGACACGAAGTCACTCTTTACTGCCGGAGTTATTTCACGCCTCCAATTAAAACCTACAAGGGCATGCGAGTTCGCCGGCTTCCTACCATCCGCTCCAAACACCTGGAAACCTTCATCCACACCGTTTTCAGCACGATTCACGCCATGATGTCGGACTACGATATCGTTCATTATCACTGTCTCGGTCCAGCGCTTTTTTCTTTTCTTCCTCGGCTCGTCGGGAAAAAGACAGTAGTTACCGTGCAAGGGCTCGATTGGCAGCGCGGCAAGTGGGGTCAGCTCGCATCGCGAGTGCTGCAAGCTGGAGAAACGGCCGCAATTCGCGGACCCAATGCGACGTTGGTTGTTTCGCGCACCCTGCAAAAACACTTCCTCGAAAAATACCAAGCCCAAACGATTTATGTGCCAAATGGGGCAAAGCTGGCGGTCCGAAAGACTCCTAAGCGGCTGCAAGAGTGGGGTCTCGCGGCAGACGGCTATGTTCTTTTTTTGGGAAGGTTTTCGCCAGAAAAGAACTGTCATCTCCTCGTGAACGCTTTTCAAGACCTCGATACCGAGATGAAGTTGGTCTTCGCTGGCGGGTCGAGTCACTCCAACGCTTACACCGAGGCTTTGCAGAGCCACGCCTCCGACCAGATTCGATTCCTGCCATGGGTTTCAGGAGACGATCTCGACGAACTACTATCAAACGCCGCTCTGTTTGTGCTGCCCTCTGCGCTCGAGGGTATGTCGCTTGCTTTGCTCGATGCCATGGCGGCGGGAGTATGCGTTCTCGCCAGCGACATTCCCGAGAATGATGAGGTAGTACAGGGCTCTGGCTTCACCTTTAAGAGTGGAGACCAGACCGACTTGGAACGCATGCTTGCTCTTCTGCTTCGCAATCCCGAACTTCGGCGGCAGGCCGCGGTCCGAGAGCGTGTCCGAATTCAAGCCGCGTTCCGTTGGCCGTACGTAGCGCAACGGCTCGAATTTGCCTACTACGATGTATTGGGTTGGGAACCGAATATGGATGCGCCTCGCGATTCGGTCGGTGTCGATGTTTCAGCAACTCGATAGCAAGTCTCGGGACACATTGCGCACTTCTCATCTCGAAGACTAAGGACTCAAATAGGACTTGAGTCGCGCCTTCGATTAGAATCAACCTGCGGCACGTTTCCTGGTGCGGCACCTCAAACATGGAAGATTTGATTGTCGTTACCGGCGGCGCCGGATTCATTGGCTCCAACTTTGTCCTGCAGTGGATGGCGTCAGAGACCTCTCGTGTCTTAAATCTCGACAAACTGACCTACGCGGGCAACCTAAACAACCTGCAGACGGTCGAAGCTCACCCACGGTATTGTTTCACACAGGGAGACATTGTCGACCGTGACTTCCTGCAGGGATTGTTGCGCCGCGAACAGCCACGCGCCATTGTTCATTTCGCCGCCGAAAGCCACGTCGATCGTTCCATACACGGGCCAGGCGACTTCGTCCGCACCAACGTGAACGGCACGTTCAGCCTTCTGGAAGAGACTCGCGCTTACTGGTCTGGACTGCCGGGAGCGGATCAAGCTACTTTTCGTTTTCTCCATGTCTCGACGGACGAGGTTTACGGGTCCCTTGAGGCCTCAGATCGAGCGTTCAGCGAAACGACTCCCTATGCTCCTAACAGTCCGTACTCCGCGACCAAGGCGGCGTCCGACCACTTGGTTCGCGCTTATCACCATACTTATGGACTACCTGTTCTTACCACGAATTGCTCCAACAATTACGGCCCGCACCAGTTTCCAGAGAAACTAATCCCTCTGATGATTCTGAATGCGTGCAGCGGCAAGGCGCTTCCGGTATACGGCGACGGAAAGAATGTTCGCGACTGGCTCTATGTCGAGGACCACTGCCGCGCCATCCGTACCGTGCTCGCTCGAGGACGAGCCGGCGAGACCTATAACGTCGGCGGCCGAAGCGAGAAGACGAATCTCGAAATCATCGGGGCTATCTGCCAGTTGCTCGACGAGTTGCGGCCGAACGATCCCGTGATGCCGCACAGCAAGCTCGTGACCTTTGTCAAAGACCGACCTGGGCACGATCGCCGCTACGCCATGGACACTCGTAAAATCGAGCGCGAATTACAATGGCAGCCGGGAGAGACCTTCGAAAGCGGAATCGCCAAGACGGTCCGGTGGTACCTCGCGCATGCCGACTGGGTTGGCGATGTAACCAGCGGCAGCTATCGTCAGTGGATGGCAAAGAACTACGCCACGGAGCGCTGACAACCCAGAACTCGACATGACCGAAATGACGCAAGCGAATTACAAAGGCATCATTCTCGCGGGTGGATCCGGCACACGCCTCTATCCCGTGACCCACGTGCTTCCGAAAAGCCTGCTGCCGGTATACGACAAACCGATGGTGTATTACCCCCTCTCGACGCTGATGCTCGCGGGTATTCGCGACATCCTTTTGATTTCTACGCCAGAAGATTTGCATCGCTTTCAACATCTGCTCGGTGACGGCTCCCGCTTCGGCGTGCGCTTTCAATACGCGATGCAGCCCAAGCCGGAGGGCATCGCGCAGGCTTTTCTGATTGCGAAGGAATTCATTGGCTCCAGCGGCTGCGCCCTCGTGCTGGGCGACAATATCTTCTACGGACACGATCTCGTCAAAGAACTCCGCGAAGCTACGCTGCAACCGCAGGGTGCGCGAGTTTTCGCCTATCCAGTGAATGATCCCGAGCGCTACGGCGTGGTGGAATTCGGCGCGGACGGCAAGGCGCTCAGTATCGAAGAGAAGCCAAGGCAGCCGAAATCCCGTTACGCCGTCACCGGACTTTATTTTTACGATCGCGAGGTCGTCGAAATTGCTGCGAATCTCAAGCCTTCCAAGCGCGGCGAACTGGAAATCACAGACGTGAACCGTGTTTACCTGGAGCGCGGCGAACTCAACGTGTGCGTCATGGGCCGGGGCACCGCCTGGCTGGATACGGGCACGCACGAAGCCCTGATGGACGCTTCGCTCTTCATCCAGACTCTAGAGAAGCGGCAGGGCCTGATGGTCGCTTGTCCCGAAGAGATCGCATATCGGTCCGGATACATCACGGCTGCGCAACTGGACGCCCTGGCGCAGCCCATGCGAAACAACGGCTACGGAGCTTATTTGCTGCAACTGTTGCGCGAGCCGGTATTTTAATCGGTCACAAATTTCATGAAGCAACTTGCCACGACGCTGCCCGGAGTTATCCTGCTCGAACCCCGTGTCTTCGGCGACGATCGCGGATTCTTTTTGGAAAGTTACAACCGGCGCGCATTTGCTGATCTTGGAATCACCGATCCCTTCGTCCAGGACAATCATTCTTATTCCTCCAGGAACGTCGTCCGCGGGTTGCATTATCAGATTCAGCAGCCGCAAGGAAAATTAGTGCGTGTCGTCACCGGCGAGATTCTTAACGTCGCGCTCGACCTTCGCCGCAGTTCGTCCACCTTTGGAAAATGGGAATCGTTCCGGCTCTCGGGCGAGAACAAGCACATGCTCTGGGTGCCGCGCGGATTCGCTCACGGATTTCGTGTCGTATCCGACACCACCCACGTGCTTTACAAGGCGACAGATTTTTACGCGCCCGAGCACGAGCGGTCGGTTTTGTGGAATGATCCCGCGCTGAACATCGCTTGGGAATTCAGCGAGGAGCCAATCAGTTCCGCAATTGTGTCGCCCAAAGACCAGCGGGGCGTGCCTTTAAAGGACGCCGAGACATTCGACTAGCGGCGATCTCAATTCAGACGGAAGTCGACAGCGATCGTAGTTTCTACCCCGACCGCTTTGCCGCTCGACAAATAAGGCTCAAACTTCCACGAACGCACGGCCTCGGTTGCGGATCGCACCAGCAAGTCATTGCCCGATAGCGGGCGAAGACGTTCGACACTTCCATCAGGCGCGATCATCGCGTCGAGTACGACGAGTCCTTCAGTCGAGGCCGCGCGCGCCTCCTCGGGATAGACGGGATCGACTTTCGTTAGTATCCGCTTCTCCATGGTTTCAGGAGAAACTTGCAGCCTCGCGTCCGCAGACTGCGTTCGCGATTCCAATTCGTTCCATGTTCGCTGCCAATGCCACACCACGAGAGCTAACAGCGATAAGGCTAAGAGTGTGAGCAGCAAGAGTCCGCTTCGCCCGATTCGAATCCTGTGCTTCCGTTGTCTTCTCGGAGCTGCATCCGATTCTGGCGAATCAGCTTTCAGGGGCGCACTCGCCACCAGATTAATGGCCGCTTTTCGCTCGTCGATCTTCGACTCCACCTTCGGCGCCAGTGGGTCCGACTCACACCGGTAAATCCAATAGCGGATCATCTCGCGCTGTTGCGCCGAAAGCCCGACGAACTCAATACCACACCGAAACCGTGACTGATAACGGACGACAGCGCGGGCTCGAACCGGCAGACCCAGATTCGGCAGGCGCAATTCCACGGCGACTTGCTGGCCTACTGCCAATTCTCCGGCGATCACGGCGCCTAAACCGGCTTCCGCGATATCGGTGCAGCGGCCGGGTAGAGTTTCAGGGACACCGGACCGAAGAGCAATCAGATCCAGGGGTACAGCGATAGGGTGCCGGGGAAAACCGCGCTGCGGCGTTGACTCCAACGCCAGCGATGGTGCTGCACTCATCAGACAGCCTCCGCAAGAATCAAATTTCTCTCATGCGGCTGGAATTTACGACAAACAAAAAGCTTCCTGGAAACGGTGCGCCAAGTATAGCCGAGCCGAGCATATTCGATCCGAAGACGGACCGAAATATTTTCTCCAGACTTCAGCTATTCCATGTCCCGCCAATTGGGACCAACTCCGATTTCTACCAGCAACGGGACTTCGAGGGCGTGAGCATTTTCCATATGTTCTCGGACCAGCGCCTTCATAACGTCGACCTCGGTCTCCGGCACTTCAAAGACAAGCTCGTCGTGAACCTGCAGCGTCATCCGCGACTTCATGTCGCGCTTCCGGATCTCTTCATCGATGCGAATCATCGCCAATTTGATCAAGTCGGCAGCCGTTCCCTGCAAAGGAGTGTTGACTGCCGTTCTCTCCGCGAACCCGCGTTGCGTGGAATTCTTGCTGTTGATATCGGGAATCGGCCGAATTCGCCCGAAGAGTGTCGTTACTTTCCCATACCTCCGCGTCTGCTCCAGAGTCACATCGATGAACGCGCGCACGCCTGCATACTTTTCGAAGTAGGCGTCAATAAATTTCCGCGCTTCGCCCGGCTCGATGCCTAAATTCTGCGAGAGTCCAAACGCTGATAGGCCATAGACGATACCGAAGTTCACAATCTTCGCCGCTCTGCGCTGGTCCGGCGTCACCGCTAGCGGAGGAACGCCGAAAACCTGCGACGCGGTCAGCGTGTGAATATCGTCGCCCCGGCGAAAAGCTTCCACCAACAGTTTGTCTCTGGAATAATGCGCCAGTAACCGCAACTCGACCTGCGAATAGTCGGCGGCCAGCAACACATGACCGGGCTCGGCGATAAATGCAGCTCGAATTTCCCGGCCAAGTTCCGTGCGGATCGGGATATTCTGCAAGTTCGGATTAGCCGAAGAAAGGCGGCCAGTCGCGGTTCCAGTCTGCCCAAACGTTGTATGCACACGGCCAGTGCCGCTGCGCATAAGCGCGGGCAAGGCATCTACATATGTCGATTTCAACTTTGTGAGCTGGCGATACTCCAGCACCATCCGCGGAACTTCGTGCTCCGCTGCCAGACCCTCCAGCACGTCCACGGCAGTCGAGATCTTCTTGCCTTTCCCATATTTCACTGGGATCGGAAGCGCCAGCTTATTGAACAGCACATCGCCCAACTGCTTCGGCGAATTGATATTGAACTCGACGCCGCAGCACTCGTAAATCTCACGCGCCTTTCGCGCCGCTTCGCGCTGCAGTTTGACCGACATTTCGTCCAACGCCGCCAGATCAATTTTCACCCCCGCCTCTTCCATCCGTGCGAGCACGGGTACCAGCGGCGCGTCAATCGTGTCGTAAACAGGAGTCAGCCCCTTTTCGTCAACCTCCTTACGGAGCGCGGCCGCGAGCCTGCCTGTAATATCGGCCGCTTCCGCCAGATTGCCGCTCAGCTTGAGGTTCAGTCGCCGAAGCGCAACTTCTGGCAGCGCGTGCGACGAGTACGTCGGATCCAGCAGGTACGAATACAGCATCGGATCGTGCAGGACTCCCGCGAGAGCGATCGGCCGTTCAACGAACTGGTCAGAAAAATAATGCAGTGCAGACTTGAGGTCGTGGATTACTTTCGGCACGGCGGCATCTTCCAGCAACTCTCGCATCCGCTCTGTCAGTGCTTGATCTTCGAGCGTGACCATCGCGCCGGCCTCGGGAGCGTTCGAAATTGCGATGCGCTTCGCTTCCGGAGTTATAGTTTCGAGAGGCCCGTTGCCGGCCCCCGTATCTGCCGGCCGTAAATCAAGAAATCCCGACTGCGCCGGTGCCGGTTCTTCTTCCGGACTACTCTCGTCGTCGACGCTTATTGCCGGCTCCAGTTCAATCGCGATCGCCAACGGAACCCCGTGGGCGCTTCTCGTGTAATTCTCGAGTTCACTCTTCGAATGAATTTCCCGGTAGTCGCCATCTTTCACTTCAGCTACAGGCAAAAGTTCCTTCAACAGAGTAGTGAATTCGAGTTCGGCGAATAGTTCACGCAGCGCTACGATATCTGGATCCCCAACTTTCATCGCCGACACTTCGAACTCGACAGCCACATCGGTGTCAATGGTTACGAGTTGCTTGCTATAGAGAATGTTGTCGCGATTATTTTGCAGCGATTCGCGATACGTTTTCTTCTCGACCTCCGCCGCGCGATCGAGCGCCGCTTCGACACTGCCGAAGCGCCGAATCAGATCGACCGAGCCCTTGTCGCCGATTCCCGGAGCTCCCGGAATGTTATCTACCGAATCGCCGCGCAAAGCCATCACATCCACGACTCGCGAAGGAGGCACTCCCAGAATTTCTTCCACCTTCGCGGCATCGCAAATCAAATTGTCTTTCGGAGGATTCAGCACGCAGACGTGTTCGTTGACCAGTTGCAACATGTCTTTGTCGCTGGAAACGACAAAAACAGTGTACGAGTGAGCCTCCGCCTTTCTCGCCAGCGTGCCTATAACATCATCGGCTTCGTAACCTTCGAGTTGCAGAATTGGGATGCGATATCCTTCGAGAGCCCGCCGTATATATGGAATCTGCTGCACCAGATCGCCTGGCATCTCGGCGCGGTTGGCTTTGTAACCACCGTATTGCGATTCTTTGAAGGTCTGGGTCTTGATGTCAAACTTGCGAATGGTGGTGATCGCTTCCGCCTGCTGGGTGCGGATAGTCGGAGCACCTACGTCGAAAACCGCCGCGAGATATTCAGGCGAAAAATCGTCGCGCAGTTTGCGCAACATGTTAACGAAGACAAACGTCGCGGCGGTAGGCAGTCCGGTTTTCGTGGACATCGGACGCTGCCGCACCATCGCATGATAGGCGCGAAAAATGAATGACATCGTGTCGATCAGGAAGATGCGCGCTGTTTCCTTGCCTTTGGTCGGGGCGGCAACAGGCGATCCGTCGGGAGCGATACTTTCTTTCGGCGTTGATTTCTTCTTCGGAGCCAATTTGTAAAGTTTAACAGTTTCAACTCTTCGCCATCGCGGCGCGCGGAATTGTGGCACGTAGAGACTGGCAGCGGACAGCTTCGCTTCAGACGCCGCTCGCCGTAATCGCGTATCATATGAGGTTTTCTGCGCTCGTTTTTGGGAGTGCTGACTGTCGGGAGTTCTGAAACTGCGATGCTGCCTTTCAAGCTGGTATACAGCGACGATTACTATCTGCCGATCGGCTCCCACGTTTTCCCCGCCGAAAAATACAAGCGCATTCAACAGCGGTTGCTCGCCTCCGGCGTCGCAGATTTCTCGGATTTTGTGACTCCTCGTCCCGCCAGCGATCAGGATGTTTTGCTGGTTCACACTCCGCAATACGTCGAGAAACTAAAGACCGGTACGCTAAGCGCTCGCGAAGAATTGGAATTGGAAGTTCCGTACTCGCCAGAGTTGGTAAGCGCTTTCTGGCTTGCCGCCGGCGGATCGATTTTGGCAGCTGACCATGCTCTGAACGACGGCATCGCCATCAGCATCGGCGGAGGGTTCCATCACGCGTTCCCCGACCATGGCGAAGGTTTTTGCTTGATTCATGATGTAGCCATCGCCATCCGGCGTATGCAACGGGACGACAAGATTCGGACCGCGATGACCGTGGATTGCGATGTCCACCAGGGCAACGGTACCGCGGCAATCTTTGCGGGAGCGCGCACGACGAGCGAACCGCTGCCCTCCATGCCGTCCTCGACGCTTCATCAATCGGCGGCCGCGCCGATTGTCCCGAAAACCCGAGTGCAGAGCGGCTTCGCAGGTGATGTTTTCACTATCTCTCTGCACCAAGAAAACAATTATCCTGCTCGCAAGCCCCCCTCCTCGATCAACGTCGACCTTCCCGACGAAATTGGCGACGAGTACTATCTGTCCTGGCTCGACAATGCGCTCAGCTCCGGCCTGCGAAAGTTTCAACCTGAGTTGCTGTGCTACCTCGCGGGAGCCGATCCCTATCGCGAAGATCAACTGGGGGGCCTGTCGCTCACAATCGAAGGATTGAAGAAGCGCGACGAACTCGTCTTCCGCGTCGCCAAAGCGCGCGGCATCCCGGTGATGGTCACGTTCGCCGGAGGCTACGCGGTGAAAGTGGAGGACACGGTTACGATCCACAGCAACACGATTATCGCCGCCAAAGAAGTGTTCAGCACGAAGCGCTGAGCCCGGTCAACACTGACGGCAAAGCTATACTCGACAATATGGATGTCGTTCCCTCCCAACTTGCGCATCGCGACTTGTATCACATTCTGATCAGTGCCGTGGCTCCGCGGCCCATAGCCTGGGTATCCACCATGAGCGCCGTTGGACACTCCAACCTGGCGCCTTTTTCCTTCTTCAATGCAGTTTGCGCCAAACCTCCCCTCCTGGCGTTCGCGCCCGCGCTGCGCGTGTCCGAAAAACTTCGGCCGGAGGGAGAAAACGCCGCGGCGCCGAAAGACACGTTGCGCAATATTCGCGAGACCGGAGAATTCGTCATCAACGTAGTGACTTACGATTTGGGCGAAGCCATGAACCTGACGAGCGGCGACTATGACGCCTCCATCGACGAATTCGAAATCGCAAAATTGGCGTCAGCCCCTTCGCGAGTTGTGCGTCCCCGGCGCGTGGCGCAGTCTCCCGTCAGCTTCGAGTGCAAATTGCATCAGATTCTCGACTTCAATCCATTACCCGACGGCGGCAGCCTGGTAATTGGCGAAATCGTCTCGATTCACGTCGATGAGGCGCACTTAACAGAAGGCCGTCTCGACCGAAACTCGCTTGATCTGATCGGACGCATGGGCGGAATGCAATACACCCGGACCATCCAGCGCTTTGAGATGATAAGGCCCAAAGTGGATTAGTCATCACGGCGAACGACGCACAGCGAACGCGACCAGCGGCAATCGACCAACTACGCCCGCACCTCCAGCTGCTAAAATAGCCCTTAGACCATATGTTCGAGAATCTCCAGGAAAAACTTCAACGCGCATTCAAATCCCTTCGCGGACAGGCTGTCCTCACCGAAGAGAACATTTCTGAGGCGCTCAAACAAATCCGTTTGGCGCTACTCGAGGCCAACGTCAACTTCAAGGTCGTCAAAGAGCTAATCGACCGCATCCAGGCGAAAGCTGTCGGTCAGGAGGTGCTGACTGCGCTCTCTCCCGGTGAGCAGGTGATCAAAATCGTTCGCGACGAACTGGTCGCTACGCTCGGCCAGGACACCGCCAAGTTAAAGTTCGCCTCGCAACCTCCTACCATCGTGCTCATGGCGGGCTTGCAAGGATCCGGTAAGACGACTACCTCGGGCAAGCTGGCCAACTGGCTCAAGAATGGCGGACATCGCCCGCTGCTCGTTTCGGTCAACGTCTACCGTCCGGCGGCGCGCGAGCAATTGAAAGTTGTCGCTGCCGCGATCAAGGCCAACATTTACGAAGGCACAGTCGGCGAGGCGAATACGGAGACCGTCGAGCGGCTCGCCAAAGAAGCGCGGCGCGAAGCGATCAACTCTGGTTGCGACGTGCTCATCGTCGATACCGCTGGCCGTCTGCACATTGACGATCAACTTATGGAGGAGATGCAATCGCTGAAGCGGTTGCTCAATCCGCAGGAAATCTTGTTCGTTGCCGATTCGATGACCGGACAAGACGCGGTCAACTCCGCCGACGAATTCCATAAGAAACTTACGCTCACCGGCGTCGTGCTCACCAAAATGGACGGCGACGCTCGCGGCGGCGCAGCGCTATCGATTCGGCAGGTTACAGGACAGCCGATCAAGTTCATCGGAGTGGGTGAAAAATATGACGCGCTCGAGCCGTTTCATCCCGATCGCATCGTCTCCCGCATTCTTGGGATGGGCGACATCCTCTCCCTGATCGAACGCGCCGAATCGCAGATCGACAAGAAGAAAGCCAGCGAACTCGCGACCAAGGCCCTGAGCGGCGACGGCTTTTCGCTGGAAGACTTTCGCGATCAGTTGCGCCAGGTTCGAAAGATGGGCTCAATCCAAAGTCTGGTCGGCATGCTGCCCTCGGTCGGAGCGTTTTCCGGACTGCAAAAGGCCGCCGACAAAGTCGACGAAAAGCAGATCAACCGCGTCGAAGCCATCATCAATTCCATGACTGGACACGAACGCAATCATCACGAAGTCATCAACGGCAGCCGTCGAAAGCGCATCGCCCGCGGATCTGGCACCAGCGTGCAAGAGGTCAACAACCTTCTTCGCCAATATGCGCAGATGAAAAAAATGTTCAAGCAGATGGGCAAGCCAAGTTTCGCTCGCCGTATGGCGGGAATGAAGTTTCCGGGAATGTAGCTGGTTGAGACATTGAATCATTAAGACATTGAGTCAATGATTGAATGATCCGATGATTCAATCGCTCTTATGAAGTGGCGTTCCTTATCTGAATCCGGCGCGTACAGCGACATGCGGCCGCTGCGCGAGATCTTTGCCGAGCGCAAAGAAGCGATCGCCAAGTACGTTCCTCAGGATGTACAGGCCGTACACATTCGCGCCGTGGCTGAACTCAAGGCGATGGGGCTCGCAACCCGCTCCCTGAAAGTCGGCGACAAGTCCCCTTCGTTCGAGCTCCCGGACCACAACGGCAAACTTGTTTCCTCTTCCAATCTTCTCTCCGCGGGCCGGTTGGTGCTGATGTTCATCCGCGGCCGCTGGTGCCCTTTTTGCGTGGCGCAGATGGAGGCCATGAACTTCATCGCTCCTGAAATCGCCGCCGCCAAGGCTCTTCTCGTCGCCGTTTCTCCCCAGACCGAAAAGCAGGCCTTCTTTATGCGCGATCAGCACAAGCTCACCTTCCCTATACTGGTTGACGCGCAAAACCAAATCGCACGCAGGTTTGGACTGGTTTACCATGTTTCCGAAGAACAGCAGGGTCTTTATCGCAGTACCTTCGTCAACCTGCCGCACGTCAACGGTGATCCCAGCTGGGAATTACCCATTCCTGCCATATTTATTCTCGACCGCGACGGCACGATCCTGTTCGCATCCACTGACGAAGACTATACGAATCGACCCGAGCCGCTGGAGATTCTGTCAACCCTGGAGCGTCTTCAGCGCTAACTCAGTAAGGCGGACACAATCGCGATCATCCCGGACAAAATCGGCCCACGACGACCGTTAGTCACCTCGTTGAACCGAAGGACTGTAGAACGAATGACTCCGGAAATGAAGTCTCCGCTAATGCGCTGCGTGCGCTTTGACTTTCGCCGGACTTTCGCTCGAGAAATACTCCTGTCTCGGGGCTGGGCTCGCTCCCTCGATCAAATCCTCAAAGAAAGAAGACGCCGGATCGACCGCAGAAACCCCGACCTGGCCTGCTGCGGGCGAGTTCTCGGCTCCTACCCATGCGACGAGAAATTTTTCGGTCTTGTCTCGGCGTGCGAGGGAAACGGCGCTGCCCGGTCGGAGTTTACCGCGGACTCCAGTCAAAAATGCACCCTGTCGGCTGAAGTTTACGACTCGTATCTCCTGCCCCCAAGCATCACCATTAACATCATTCGCAGTGAGAGTGACGGAAACATCTGCGGGGAAACGCCGGTCACTGCGCTCAATCTTGAACCGGCGGGTGAGGTCGCTGAGTTCGCTCGCGAGCAAGTTCAGTCCCTCCGCCGCTTTCTGTGAATCTTGTGCCCGAGACAAGGTGTTTTCGGCTGCCTGGTTCACTCCCGCGATGTTGGCTGAGATCTCGCCGGCTCCGCTCGCGGCTTCGCTCGCGTTCCGCGTCATTTCGTTAGTTGTCGCACTCTGTTCTTCCACTGCGGCGGCGATGGTGGCTGAGATCTCGTTAATCTGACCGATCACTCCGGTGACCGTCCCAATCGCAGCGACTGCACTCTTCGTGTCTGTCTGAATGGTCGTGATTTTGCGGCTGATATCCTCCGTGGCCTGCGCGGTCTGCTTCGCAAGTTCCTTCACTTCGTTGGCGACAACGGCGAAACCTTTTCCAGCTTCTCCCGCGCGCGCGGCTTCAATCGTCGCGTTCAAGGCCAGCAGGTTCGTCTGCTGCGCGATGGAGGTAATCACTTTGATGACTGCGCCGATTTCTGTACTCGATTGTCCCAGCTTGGCAACCGTGGCATTGGCGGCTTGGGCGGCACTGACGGCCGAGGCTGCAACCTTGGCCGCTTCGTTGGCGTTTATCGCGATGCTCTGAATTGTCGTAGTCATCTCACTGGCGCCCGTTGAAAAGCTTTCGAGATTCCGCGTGACTTGGATGATGGCGCGCGAAACGGACTTCGACTGTACGGCGGTTTCTCCGGAATTGGACGTGATCTGTGCGCTGGCCTCGAGCAGTTGCTGGCTGGAACCGGCAAGTTTGTGTGTACGAACGACAACTCCTCGCAGAATTTCCTGGAGTTTGTCCATAAATAGATTGAAAAGGCGGCTCACTTCGCCCAATTCATCGTTGCCGAACTTACCTGCAGCCTCCAACCGTTTCGTGACATCGCCCTCGCCTTCAGCGATATCCTGAATCATCTCCGTCAAGCGGCGCAGGCCAATTGAGGTTTGGCGGATCAGGACAAAAGCTGCGACAACGCCAAAAACCAGTGCCACCAGGGTCGCTCCTCCCAAGGCCAGTTTCAGTGAGCGGCATGCCGTGTGCACCTCTTCCTTATTGTGTTCCAGCAGCAGATGGAACGACTCGGACATAGATTCGGTATTGCGGCGGACTTCGTCCGCCACTGACGTCCCCCGCTCCGTATATTCGTTGCCCGCCTTGATGACATTGTCGGGATTGCCGACCGCATGGTCGATCGCATCCCGCTGGGCGTCATGAAGCACGCCGAGCAGCCCCTTAGTTTCCAGTAGACGGTCCCGATTCTCCTGAAGCTCCCATTTCGGAGCCAATTCATCGAGGGTCGCCAGGTCCTTCGCCAGCGTCGCCCAAGTTCCATTCCATGATTTGAGCGCGATCTCCCGTCGGTCTGGTTGTGACCCCGCCAGAATGGCTTGGCGGGCTTTGACAGAAGTCATGTTCATATCGCGTTGCACCGCCTTAGCGGACTCGCTAGACGGGAAGCGAACTTCGAAAGTCACGTCCAAACTTTGAGTGAGACGAGATAATCTGAGGTAGCTGATAACCGAGCCAAAGACCGCCAAACCAAGAATTACGCTAAAGCTCAGACCGAGTTTCTTGCCAAGCGTAATTCTCACCACATTCTCCGATCGAATCCGTCTTAATCACTAATCGACGGGATCCCGGGAACGCATTAAATCTCTTGCTGGCCTTCGTAAACTGCCCGAGCAACATCCGAGCGGGAAAGCTTCTAGATTCGGGACTGTGATCCTTCAAGTCAATCTCGCATCCTCTCCCCCTCTGTCTGCATCTAAACCTTGACAGTGATTCGCTCAGGTTATAGGATGACCCAAGACGTAATCATTAATATACTGATTGTAAAGCACTTATTTTAGTGGAGGATGTGCTATGGGAAAGATTATTGGAATTGACTTGGGAACAACCAACTCCTGCGTTGCAGTAATGGAGGGTGGCGAACCAAAGGTTATACCGAATGAAGAAGGCGGTCGAACCACGCCTTCCGTCGTTGGATTCACCAAGACTGGCGAGAGACTGGTCGGGCAGGTCGCCAAGCGGCAGGCCATTACCAATCCGGAAAACACCGTTTTTTCGATTAAGCGGTTTATGGGACGCCGCTACGACGAAGTCAGCGAAGAACTGAAGATGGTTCCCTATAAAGTGGAGCGCGATGGCGACAACGTCGCAGTGCTGGCCCAGGGAAAGAAATTCACCCCGCCAGAGATCTCCGCGATGATTCTGCAAAAGCTCAAGAAGGCGGCCGAAGACTATCTCGGCGAGAAGGTCACCGAAGCGGTCATCACCGTTCCGGCTTACTTCAACGACGCGCAGCGCCAGGCTACGAAAGACGCCGGCAAGATTGCCGGACTCGACGTAAAGCGCATCATCAACGAGCCCACCGCAGCCGCGTTGGCGTATGGCCTCGACAAGGGTAAGGACGAGACCATCGCTGTCTACGACTTCGGCGGCGGAACGTTCGATATTTCTGTCTTGGAAGTCGGTGAGGGCGTTATCGAGGTGAAGGCCACCAACGGTGACACGCACCTTGGCGGCGACAACATCGACCAGCGGCTTGTCGATTGGCTGATTGACGAGTTCAAGAAGAACGAAGGACTCGACCTACGTGGCAAAGGCAACGAAATGGCTCTGCAGCGCCTGCGCGACGCGGCCGAGCGCGCGAAGATTGAACTTTCGACCACCATGGAAACCGAGATCAATCTGCCCTTCATCACGGCAGATGCTTCCGGTCCGAAACACCTGGTGTTGAAGTTGACACGCGCCAAGCTCGAATCGATGGTTGAGGACATTTTGCAGCGCTCGGTTGGCCCGTCGAAGCAGTGCTTGAAAGACGCCGGGGTTGACGCCAGCAAGATCAACGAAGTGGTGCTCGTCGGCGGACAGACTCGCATGCCGCGCATCCAGGCCATCGTGAAAGAAGTCTTTGGACGCGAAGGGCACAAGGGCGTCAATCCGGATGAAGTCGTAGCGATCGGCGCGGCAATTCAGGGTGGCGTGCTCGGCGGCGAAGTGAAAGATCTATTGCTGCTCGACGTGACCCCACTGACGCTTTCGATCGAAACGCTGGGCGGCGTAGCTACGCCGATGATCCCGCGCAACACGACCATTCCGACCAAGAAGACAGAAACGTTTTCGACGGCCGCGGATAGTCAGACTTCGGTTGAAGTCCACGTGTTGCAAGGCGAACGTCCCCTGGCGGCGCAGAACCGGACGCTGGGCAAGTTCCACTTGACCGGATTGCCGCCTGCTCCTCGGGGCATTCCGCAGATTGAAGTGACGTTCGATATCGACGCGAACGGCATCCTGAACGTGACGGCGAAAGATAACGCCACGGGCAAGGATCAGAAGATCACGATCACCTCGTCCTCTGGTTTGTCGAAGGAAGAAGTGGAGCGGATGGCGAAAGAAGCCGATGCTCACTCCGCCGAAGACAAGGCGCGGCGCGAAGAGATCGACGCCAAGAATCAGCTCGACTCGATGGTCTACAACATCGAGAAGATGCTGAAGGAACATGGCGACAAGATCGACGGTGCTGAACGCGGCAATGTGGAAAATGCATTAGCAGACGCGAAGAAAGCCATCGAAGGCGGCGACAAAGCGGCGATGGACTCGGCGCGCGAGAAGCTGACAGCGGCATCGCACAAGCTCGCGGAGCAGATGTACAAAGCGACGCAAGCAACTCCCGGTGCTACTCCGGGGGCGGGTCCAACGGATGGGAACGCGGCGCCAGGATCGAACGGCGCCGGCCCCAAAAAAGACGAAGGCGTCATTGACGCTGAATACGTGGATGTTGAAGACAAGAAGTGAGGTCGCTTCAAACTGCTGGCTTCTGGCTTGGGGGCGCGTGAAGCGCCCCCAAGTTGCATCTAAATTAATAACGGCTTGTCATCCCGAGGGATCTATGGTGTGGGCCAGGAAAGAGGAAAACGAATTGAGATTTGAAGTCAATGGACAGATGTTCTTCGTGAATTTCGTTCCCGAAGAGGGACGATGGTTTTGCTACGCGCCCACTCCGTTCGGTCTGCAGAAAATCCCCGTCTCGATGGATGCCTCTCCGTTTCAGGCATACACCGTAGCCCTGGACGAACAAGCGAAAGAAGTAGTGAACTAACAGAGTCCCCGACAGCTCTCAGGAATCAGTTTTCAGGGAAATCATTTCGTGTGCGAAACTGGTTGGCGGCAGATTCGAAACCTCTCTGGCTCGCAAGACTGAGAGTTGATAACTGAGAGCTGATAGCAATTCATGGCCACACAAACCAAAGATAAAGACTATTACGGCGTTCTCGGAGTAAAGAAGTCGGCCTCCACCGACGACATTCGCAAAGCCTTCCGTAAGCTCGCGCGCAAGTACCACCCCGACGTCAATCCTGGCGACAAAACGGCCGAGGAAAAGTTCAAGACTCTGTCCGAAGCCAATGACGTCCTCAGCGATCCTAAGAAGCGGAAGATCTACGATCAGCTCGGCTTCTACTCCGACAACATCGACGCTGCTACAGCAGACGCTTACGCGCGCGGCGGCGGCCAACCCGGAACCAGTGATTTTTCGGGAGGCTTTCCCGGAGGCGGCCGGCAGCCCGGTGCTCCCAGCAATGTGGATTTCGGCGGCTTCGATTTCTCTGACCTGTTCGAGGGAGCGCGAGCGGGCGGACGCAAGACTACCAGCGGATCCGGAGGCGGCTTCCGCGATATTTTCTCCAATATCTTTACCGGCGGTGGCCGTGGTGAGTCCGTCAGTGAAGGTCCGGAGCCGGGAAGCGATCTCGAGTACCAGGTTAACGTTCCCTTCTGGACGGCCATCCGCGGGGGCGTGATGAAGTTGAACATTGCCCGACGCGATGTTTGCGCGAACTGCCACGGCAATGGATTTATCGAGGCTCCCGGCGAATGCCCGCAGTGTCATGGCAAAGGCACCATCGAGCAGACCGGTGGACGCATGAAGTTCAACGTCACCTGCCCCCGCTGCCATGGCACCGGGAAGAATATTTCCACTTGCCCGGTCTGTCACGGAGAAGGCAGCGTCGAAAGCGTCAATCCGCTCGAGATTCGCATCAAAGCCGGAACCCGCGACGGGCAGCGCATTCGCATTGCGGGCAAAGGCAACGCCGGCCTGCGCGGCGGCGCAGTCGGCGATCTCTACGTCATCATCCGCATCGAGCCGCATCCGCTCTTCCACCGCGATGGAGACGACATTCAGATTGTGGTTCCCGTAAGCGCCGTCGAGGCCGCACTAGGATCCAAGATCGAAGTCCCGACCATCGATGGCCGCAGCATGCTGAAGATTCCCCCCGGCACCCAGTCCGGCCAAAAACTCCGCCTGCGCGACAAAGGCGTTCCATCCGCCACAAAAGACGGCGTCCGCGGCGACGAGATTGTCGAAGTAAAAATCACTGTCCCCATGCCCCGTGACGAGAAGACCAAAGAATTACTCCGCGAATTGGCGAAGCTAAATCCCGAAGATCCACGAGAAGAATTGTGGAAGCAAGTCTAGTGCAGGATTCAGGAAGACTGACTCCAGCCAAACTATCACCAGCCTGAACTCGGCGCCCTCTGCGGCTCGGCGGTAAAGCGCTCTCCTTCTCATTACCTCCGTCGCTGTCCTTGTTGACAAAACTTTTCCATAAAATTTCGAAAATAATCTTGCATCTTCAGCAATTTGCCGTAATCTCACAAATGCGAACTAACTTTGCCGAATGTCCGGGAATCGCTTTTACCCGGGAGCCGCGAGAGCGAAACAAGGGAGACGCGGTGGTGAGAGTGAGTCGCTCGAGGAGGAAGCCATAGAAATTGGCAACAGCTACCGCACCCACTAACCTTCCGCAGAACGGCATTCTTTCCGCCGTCGTTCCCCCCAACAAGAAGAAATCCATCCGCCTCACGCTTTGGCCCTTGGTCGCCGCCACCTTCTTTATGGTGTCCGGAGGAACCTATGGGACCGAAGACATCGTGCATGGCGCGGGCTATGGCAAGGCCATCCTGATTCTGCTGCTCACGCCGATTCTCTGGAGCCTGCCCACCGCCTTCATGATCGGCGAACTCGCTAGCGCTCTGCCCGCCGAGGGTGGCTACTACGCCTGGGTGCGTCGCGCCATGGGAAATTTCTGGGGATTTCAGGAAGCTTGGCTCTCGCTGGTAGCGTCCATTTTCGATATGGCGATCTATCCCACGCTCTTCGTCGCCTACCTCACCCGCATGTTCCCCTGGTTTCAGGAGAACCATCGCGGCATCGCCGTCGCGCTCGGTGTGGTGATCGCTTGCGCCGCGCTCAACATCATGGGAGTGAAAGTCGTCTCTACGACCTCGCTCTGGCTGTTCTTCGCCCTCTCGGCGCCCTTCGCCGCCATCTTTGTGCTGGCGCCGTTTAAGATTCACGCGCTCGCCAGCGCCGTTACCAAGCCGACGACCTCTAACGTCGACATTCTCGGAGGCCTTCTCATCTGCATGTGGAACTACATGGGATGGGACAACGCCTCCACCATCGCCGCCGAAGTCGAGCGCCCACAGCGCACCTATCCGCGCGCCATGCTCTGGGCCGTCGTGATTGTTGCCTTCAGCTACGTGCTGCCCTTCGCCGCCATGTGGATCACCGGCCTTCCCGCCAGCGCTTGGGAAACTGGCGCCTGGGCGGACGTCGCCCAACTCATGGGCGGTCCGGTCCTTCGCATCGCGCTCGTCGCAGGAGGGATGATGAGCGGCTTCGGCATGTTCAACGCCCTTGTCATGAGCTACTCGCGCCTTCCACTCGCGATGGCGCAGGACGGTATGTTGCCCAAGGTCTTCGGCAAGCTGCATCCTAAGTCGCGCGCACCCTGGGTCGCGATTCTGGCGCTGGCCGTGGGCTGGGGCCTTGCTCTCAACCTCGGATTCGAACGTCTCGTCACCCTCGACATCATGATCTACGGGGCAAGCCTCTCCCTCGAATTCGTCGCCTTGATCTGTCTTCGCATCCGCGAGCCGGAGTTGAAGCGTCCGTTTCGTGTGCCCGGAGGCCTGTTTGGAGTGATCGCCGTTGGCATCCCCCCAATCTTGCTCTTGGGATTTGCCATTCTGCGCAGCGAACACGAAGTCGTGCTCGGCATGAGCTCCTTCGCGTTTGCCGTGCTCGTCATCGCAGCTGGCGTGGTCGCCTACCTCGTCAACCACGCCCTGAAACCCGCCGGATGGGCCCCCGCACCCAGCAAACCAGAAATGGTCGCGTAAGCCTCGACCACGCGATGTGAAAAGCGGGATGACAACTGTCATCCCGTTTTTCTCTGCTCGCGGTGCTACATTAGTCTCAGCATGAGCATCCAGAGCGCTTATCGGAGAATGCCGGAGTACCTCGCGATACCTCTTGCTGTTCTGATTTCCGTCATTGCGGCACTGATGCTTGTAGGCATTGGTGCAGCGACTACAGGTTTCCTCCTTGGAAAGTTCAAACGATCGGACGATTTCGATAATGCAATTACCGCCTTCTTCTTTGCCGCGCCGAGCATTGCTGTTCTCGCCTTTGTATTTTGCTTTTCCATCGTGACCAACTGGCATCACGCGACGTCTTGGCGTGCGCCGACATTCGCGTTTACGCTAGGTTCTATTTTGCTTTGGTCGTGGGCTCACGATTGGATCGGCTTTGCATGGTACGTGCCGGGAATCATCGGTTGGCTTGTCAGCTGTTGGTTCTTACATCGAAAATCGATTTCTCACTCTGAACATATCATCCAAGCGTAGATCCAAAGGCTTCCACATGATCGAGGCCGCAGCCGAGATGTACGAAATCCATCCGCGGACATTGCGGCTGGGCTCTGCCTCTTTCGCCCCTCACCGGGACCATGACAGGCCTGGAACTCTACAGTTTCTAATTATCCGCGCACACTTTTCAGGCCCCGGCAGCCCAGTTTTCAATTGCCAGATTTCGCACTCGCTGAAATTCACGCGTATTGTTCGTGACCAAGGTCAGGCCTAAGCACCGGGCGTGGGATGCAATGAACAGATCGTTAGCTCCAATCATCATCCCCTGCTTTTTGAGATCGGCGCGGATCATCGCGTAATGGACGGACGCGCGATCGGGAAAATCCAGAACCTCAACATAACTCAAAAATGATGTCAACGCCGCTTCGTCCTGCTCCCTTCTCGGTGACAACTCAACGCCATATAACAGTTCCGACTTGGTGATCACGGAAATACAAACGTCATTCACAGGGACTTTTCTGAGTCTCTTGAGCACGCATCGTTCGAGCGCTTCATAATGTAGGGACATGTATCGGTGTCGAGCATGTAGCGCGGCATTAAGCGTCCCGCTCCTGCACGGGGAGATCTTCAATTCCATCCATAAAAGAATCGGACGCGACTGCCCCCTCCGCCAAGTACGTTGACCAGTCGAACGGTTGCGGCGAAAGCACGACGTCTTTGCCTTCCTTGCGAATGAATACTTCCGCTACGTTGAACTGAAACTCTTTGGGCAGCCGTACCGCTTGGCTGCGATTGTTCATGAAGACTCGGGCTTTGCGGGGCGCAGGCGATTTCGGTTTCGGCTTTGGCATATACATAAAGTATATGCCAAGTAAATCGAAGAAATCGAGACCTCTAATCCGGACTGTTCAAAATCGACGATAGTCCAATTGGGAAGGCGACCAACTCACCAGCCTCAAAAAACGAAACCAGGGTGTTGATTTCTCCGCGTTCTCGGCGTCTCGGCGGTGAAACAGTTGGTCGCGCAGTAGAATGATCAGGACGGGCTCAGGCAATATGACCAAGCGTAAATCGAAAGGCGCCTACATGATCTCGGCCGTCGCCGAGATGTATGAAATCCATCCGCAGACTCTTCGTCTCTACGAGCGCGAAGGCCTCCTAAAACCCAGCCGTACCGAAGGCAATACCCGCCTCTATACCGACGAAGACCTGCTGCGCCTCGAATTCATCCTCTCCCTCGCGCGCGATCTCGGTGTCAACATCAGCGGCATCGCCATCATCCTGCAAATGCGCGAGCGCATGGAAGAAATGCAGCACCAGATTCAGGAATTCGTACAGTACATCCAGCATGAAGTTCTCGCCCGAGCCTCTGCTGCCGCGGACCCGTCTAAAGGCGCGATCGTGCCTTTGCGCCGCAACCTGTCCCCCACCATCGAATCCCGTCGCAAAGACTCCCAGAAATAGTGGCTCCGCTCTTGTTGATTTCTCTGTGCCCCCCGCGGTTAAGGGTTTTGGTTGTGACGAAAAAATTGCCCGGAATTGATCGAACATTCATCTCCCCGCAACCCACTCCCTCGCCACTCGGGCTAGCTTGGAAGCATGAAGCCCGAATCTTCCGTCCCGGACGCTTCTCTCCCGCGCGTCCTCAGCGGCGCAATTCGAAGAAACGAGAATCGACTCAAGCTGCGTCTGGAAGCTGGCACCCTCGGCGGCGCCGTGGTCCTGCACTGCCAGGGACGGATCCTCTTCCACGGCGAGGCGCGGGCGCTCGCAACGGTCGTAGCCGAAGTCCTACCCTCCGCTCGCCTCATGGTCATCGATTTAGCGGGGATCGATTCCATCGATAGCCTCGGCCTCGGAGAACTCGTTCTCACCCATATGTGGGCCGAGGCCTCTGGATACGGACTCAAGTTCGCTTGCCCGAAAAAATCCGTCCGCTACCTCTTCGAAGCGACCAATATAGTTTCCCTCTTCGACATCTATCCCAGCGTCCCCGAAGCGGTCGCAGCCATGACGCAAGAACAAATCCACTCCGCCTAGACACCGTCCGTTACCTCTCCCGCTGAAACCGATACCGTCCGCCTCGGTCTTTCGCGACCTGCTCTGCCACCTTCAAGAACGCCCTCCCCGCGTGCGATAGCGATGACTCCTGCCGATATACCAGCCGCAGCTTCCTCTGAAAATGCAGGTCGCGCACCGGAACTCGCACCAACTCGCCTCGACTGATTTCGTTTTCCACGCTGATCTCCGGGACCAGCGCCACCCCATTTCCCATCACCACGAAGCGCGTGATCGCCTGAAGCGTCGGTAGTTCCACGTCCATGTGCAATGGGGTCTTGTGCCGGTGAAAAGCCTCGATCACCTTGTCGCGATATGGAGACGCAACAATGTGCGCCACAAACGACTCCGCGCCCAACTGCCGGACGTTGACCTCACCGGCAGAAGCGAGCGGATGGCCCGGCGGAACAACCAGCGCCAATTCGTCGAGGTAGACGACCGCCGAACGCAACTGAGGCTCTTCGGGATCGTAGGAGAGCACACCGAGTTCGACATTGTGTTTGAGCACGTCATCCGGGATATGACTGCCCAGCGAACGCCGCACCGTGATCTTGATCGTGGGATGCAACCGCCGAAACTCGGCCAGGACTGGCAGCAGATATAGCGCCGTAAATTCGTTGGCTGCGACGGTCAGCTTGCCTTTCTGCAACTCGCGCATCTCGGCCAAGGCGGTCTGCGCATCCAGGCGAAGGTTGAGCAGTTTTTCAGCGTATTCCTGCAAAACACGTCCCGCGTCGGTCAGCACACCATCGCGCGAGGAACGGTCGAACAGGCGTTCGCCAATTTCCACCTCAAGTTTCCGGATCGTCTGGCTAACCGCCGATTGCGTGCGGAACAACTTGTCGGCCGCGCGCGAAAACCGTTTTTCCCGTGCCACTGTAAGAAACACTTCGAGTTGGGAAAGATCCATAGGAATCAGGTCTCAGATGTCAGGCCCCAAGTCCCAGAACTAAAACCGCGAATGAGGGTCCCTGAAACCTTTTATCAAACGACTACACTACATAAGCAACTCTAATAGTATCAATACCGCTAATGCTTCTGTAAAGATAATAACCTTCTCTTTGGATGTTCCCCGCCGCTAAACTACGGAAGCAATCTTTACCGGGAGGAACGTTCTTCATGGATCGACCGCGGATCACCATATTCGACACCACGCTTCGCGATGGCGAGCAATCGCCGGGCTGCAGTATGAATGTCAGCGAAAAGCTGCGTCTGGCCCAGCAACTCGACCGCCTAGGCGTGGACGTGATTGAAGCTGGGTTCCCGATTGCCTCCGATGGTGACTTCGAGGCTGTTCAAAAGATCGCCGCCTCCGTTCGACGCCCAATCATCGCTGGCCTGGCTCGCGCCTGCAAAGGCGACGTCGATCGCGCCTGGCAGGCCCTGCAGGGCGCCGCACGGCCGCGCATCCACATTTTTCTCGCCACCTCTGACATTCACTTGAAGTACAAGCTTCGGATCACCCGCGAGCAATGCTTGTCTCAGGCTCGCGAAGCCGTAAAACACGCCAAGTCTCTCTGCGCCGACGTCGAATTTTCACCGGAAGACGCGACCCGCACCGATGTGCCTTTCCTCTGCCAGGTAGTCGAAGCCGTGATCGCCGCAGGCGCAACCACAGTGAATATTCCCGACACCGTCGGCTACACCATGCCCGAGGAGTATGGGAATCTGATTCGCACCCTGTCCGCGACAGTTTCTGGCATCGACAAAGTTACGATTTCGACCCACTGCCACAATGACCTCGGCTTGGCCGTGGCAAACTCGTTGGCGGGCGTGCAGAACGGAGCGCGTCAGGTGGAATGCACCATAAACGGCATTGGCGAACGCGCCGGCAACGCTTCCCTCGAAGAGATTACGATGGCCATGCGGGTTCGCCCGGATCGCTATCCCTACGAGACGGGAATCGCCAGCGAACAGATATTCGCTTCCAGCCAGATGCTGGCCGAAATCACTCGCGTGCCTGTGCAGCCCAACAAAGCCATCACCGGACGCAACGCCTTCGCTCATGAAGCTGGTATTCATCAAGATGGCATGCTGAAGAATCCGCTGACCTACGAGATCATGACGCCACAATCAGTCGGTGTACCAGATTCACGACTCGTCTTGGGAAAGCACTCCGGCCGCCATGCTCTGGCGTTGCGCTGCGAACAACTCGGACATCAGTTTGAACGTCGCGAACTCGATGAGGTCTATCGCAAGTTCGTCGTTCTTGCCGACCGCATCAAGAAGGTGCAAGACAGCCATCTGCTTGAACTGATTCAGGATGTCGCCAACGGCACCGCCAGCAATACCGAGATTGCCCCTGGACACAGCAAGAAGTTTCCGCCGGCGACCGCCAATCTTCCCTTCCCGCGTTCGGCCTCGGCCGCAGTGGGTACGCACGGGAACGCGATCGACTCGCACGGCCCTCACGTTCCTGGCAGCGCCGGGCAAGCCACCGTGGCGATTCCGTTCAGCGATCATCACAGCGAACAGGAAGATTATCTTTGGGGTGTGTAGCCGGAACCTTGCGCGGGAATTGTCAGCTTCGCGCAGCAAGAGAAGCTTCAATCGCAAAGTCTTTTTAACTGCCCTGCCGTCGCAGTCTCTCCTCGTATAATCTGTCTGCAACAGAATCGAGGGTTGCATGAAACTCCGCGTCACTTCCTTGCCCGGAGACGGGATCGGTCCTGAAGTTACGTCGCAAGCCATTTCTGTTTTGAAAGAAGTGGCCGACAGCTATGGCCACGATCTGCAATTGGACGAAAAAGAAATCGGCGGCGCCGCTCTCACAAAATTCGGCAACCCTTTGCCCGACGCCACCATTCAAGCTTGCCTCGCTTCGCAAGCGGTGCTTCTCGGAGCAGTGGGTAGCCCAGCCTTTGACTCAAACCCTCGTGAGCTTCGTCCCGAGGCCGGGCTTCTGCGGCTCCGTAAGGAACTGGGCGCATTCGCCAACCTCCGTCCAGCGGTGTTTTATCCCTCCCTTGCCAGTTGCTCTCCCCTGCGTCCGGAGATCGTCAAAGGAACCGACATTCTGATCGTCCGCGAGCTGCTCGGTGGCTTGTATTTTGGCGAGCCTCGTTCAATCGCAGGCTCACCCGGTTCGCGTCAGGCCATCAATACCATGCGCTACAGTGAGCCGGAGGTCGAGCGCATCGCAAGGGTCGCCTTTGAACTCGCGCGCACCCGGCGTCGTCGTCTGCTTTCGATCGACAAGTCGAATGTCCTCGAGTGTTCCGCCTATGGCGCGAAGTGGTCACGCGAATCGCTTCTGATTTCCCGGACGTCCAACTGTCTCATCAGTACGTCGACTCTGCCGCCATGTCGCTCGTTCTCAAGCCCACCGAGTTCGACGTGATTCTTAGCGAAAATATGTTTGGCGACATCTTGTCGGACCAAGCCGGAGGAATCGTTGGCTCACTCGGCCTCCTCGCCTCGGCGAGTATCGGAGGTCCTGTGGGACTCTACGAGCCGGTGCATGGCTCAGCTCCCGATATCGCCGGAAAAGGCATCGCCAATCCCCTCGGCGCTATTCTTTCCGTCGCCCTGATGCTGCGTCATACCTTTCATCTTCACAAGGAAGCGGAATGCGTCGAAGCCGCTGTTATTTCAACTTTAATGGGGGGATTTCGTACGCGCGACCTGGCCGTTTCCGGCGAACCCACCGTCACCACCCAACAAATAGGCGCCCAGATCGCTGAGGTTGTTCACCAGGCAGCGGGTGCGAGAGCTACGATTGCTTATTAGGCGTTGCCCGAAGGCCTCGAGCGCGCCTTCGAAAAGGCGCCTACAACTTGCCAGGAGATGGCACAGGGCTGCTTTCATATTCGCCGGATATCGAATACCAGCGAATCCGCAGCACTTCCACAAACATGCGCAAGCCGTCACGAAGAGGATTCAATCGCGTTCCTTCGCTATGAGCCCAGACGACTGGCACTTCTTCCGTCTTCAACCCGGCGCGACGTGCCAAAAAGAGAATCTCCGGATCGAACCCCCAGCGCTCAATCTTCTGCAGCGGAAAAATTTGTTGTGCAGCGCCTCTTCGAAACGCTTTGAAGCCGCATTGTGTATCCGCGAAGCGCAAGCCAAGAATTATGCGCAATGCCAGGTTGAAGATGCGTCCGAAAGCCTGGCGGTACAGCGGCTGACGTTCCGTCTGCAGTTCCGTTCGTAGCCAGCGCGATCCAATCGCGATGTCCGCGCCTTGCCCAATCGCATTAAACAATTTCGGCGCTTCGGTCATCGGAGAGGAAAGGTCGGCATCGGTAAACAGGCAAATGTCTCCGCGGGCGTGCAACATTCCATTGCGCACGCTGTAGCCTTTGCCTCGGTTGCCAGAGTTTTCCACCAGCAGAATCTGCGGATGCTGTTTCCCGTACTCGCGCACCACTTGTGCGGTATTATCCTTCGAGCCGTCGTTTACAACCAAAATCTCCGCGTCCCAATTCTGCTCCTGAATGTACCGCAAGAGCGCGTCCAGCGTCGGCCGTAGGCGGCTGCTTTCGTTATAGGCCGGAATGACGAAACTATAGGTCAAACGATCAATCTCTCCGTTCTCGAAAACTTACGCCACCTGCCGGCGCTTATCGAGCAGTCCAAAAAATTCGGCAACCAACTCACGATCCCAAAGTCCGCCATCCGCCTCGGCTCTCATCGTTATGGCCGCTTGCTCGTGACTCAGAGCGGGCTTGTACGGACGCGCCGTACGCAACGCATCGTAAATATCCACCACCTGCAGAATGCGCGGCAGCAGTGGAATCTCCCCCGCTCTCAGCCCATCCGGATATCCACTGCCATCCGAATGCTCGTGATGATGCCGGATAATCGGCAGCACCATCCGCAAGGACTTCAAAGGGCGGCAGATTGTCTCGCCTGTTGCCGGATGGAGCTTCATGATCTCCCATTCCGCCGGAGTCAAATCAGAGCCTTTCTTCAAAATCTCATCCGGTACCGCGATCTTGCCCAAATCATGCAGGTAGCCGCCGCGTTGCAGCGCCACCAGACTTTCCCCATCCAACCCCAAATAACGCCCGAGATCGGTCGCATTACGTGCCAGCCGTTCACAGTGGCCCTCTGTATAAGGATCACGCGCCTCAACGCTCAAGCCCAGCGTACACAATACCGAATCCGCCGTTTCCAGTTCGTCCGTAAATTCCTTCAACTTCAACAACGAACTGACCCGCGCAAACAGTTCCTCGGAACTAATCGGCTTCGTCAGAAAATCATCAGCACCCGCTTCAATCCCCTTCACCCGGTCTTCCCGGGCACTGAGCCCCGTTATCATCACGATGGGGATGAGCCGCGTCTCCGCGTTGTCTTTCAGCTCCCGGCACAGTTCATAACCCGTCTTATCGGGCATGATGACGTCGAGCAAAATCAGATCGGGAGCTTCCCGCCGTATTTCTTCTTCGGCGGCGGCGGCGCTCTGAACGGAGACGGTGGGATAACCCCGGCTAACCAGCAACTCTTTCAACAGGCCCGCATTCACCGCATTATCGTCGACTACAAGAATCGACTGCTTGCGGCGGCTGGCCCGCAATTCATCGACCCCCGCATAAGATTTAGAATGTGGGGAAAGGGTTGTCCGACGCTGTCGAGGGGGATACGTCATCGGTTCACTCGGCTCTTAGCCGGACCAAATAACTCCACATAGTCCAGTTTCCCACAGCGCCGCAAACTACGCCACCGGGAGTATTCGACCAGCAAATGTTCACCGACCTCGCCATCCCTAAAAACCGAACAATTCCCGTGTTCAGGCGTCATAGCCATGTTTCGTTCACTGTGCGAACCTTCGAGCAACTATTATGCGGAGAATCTCGCTCTTCTTTTGCGAACTTTGCTTGCTGTTGAGCACTTGCGCTGCCACTCCAAAGCCGCATGTCATCGCTTTCGGCAAATGGACCGCCGCCAAGTGGCCCAACGCCACCGGACAGAAGCTCCTCGATCTCAAAGTCCGCCCTTTATTCGTCGATACGCGGTTGAAAGAATACACCACCGGAAATCCCCATGAGCTGACGGATCGGCTCTTTGTGGTACGCCGTGCCTTCCGCGTAAATGACGCGCTGCCCTCGGAAACATCCGGAAATAGTTCGCCTCGTTGGCAATGGCAGCGCGGAGGATGGCTTCTAGTCGACCGTCTCACCGGGCGCGTCTCCCAGCTGAATCTACCCGAATATGATCCTTTTTATTCGACCGCCAGTTGGTATCGGGATTTCGTCGCCTATTGCGGCGTCTCGGAAGACGGGAAAAAACTGTACGCCATCGTAGCGCAAGTAGGCCGTCGCAAGCCCATCCTGAAGAAAGACGTTCGCGAGCCAACTGCCGCCGACGATCCCGACTCCGAGTGTCCGGCCCCCGCTTGGGAACGAAGTCCCATGCGAGTCATTTTTCAACCCGACGCCCAGCAAAAGCTTGTCTTTTCGATACGAGGTCGCGTGGTCGACGTAGTAAACGACGCGGAAGACACGGACGAGTAGCTCGCTTTAGTCCCCAACCGGTTCGACGGCGGGAATCTCCTCCGCCACCGTCCGCGTCGAGATCTTCGCGCTCGTTACCAGCACCACCGACGCGATGATGATCGCGCTTCCCAACAGAATGTAGCGATCGATGCGCTCGTGCAGCACCAGCCATCCCAGGAAAACCGCCACCACCGGATTGACGTAGGCGTACGTCGACACCTTCGAAGTGGGAACGTGCTGCAACAGCCATATGTAAGCTGTGTATCCGATCCACGAACCGAATACGACTAGGTAGAGAATTGCGCCAACTCCCCGAACAGTCCAGTTCACGTCGAATGGCTTTTCGAAGGCTAGCGCGAAAACCAAGTTCGCCACCCCGGCAAAAAATACCTGCCACGCAATGGCGCTGAACGGATCCGCCGCTGCCGTCTGCCATTTCTTCGAAAGCACCGAACCGAACGCCCAACTGAGCGATCCTAACTGCAGTGCGAGCGACCACCAGAGCTCGCGATGCCCAATCGAATTAGAATTCCGCAGATCGGGCCAGATCAGCACAACCACTCCCGCGATCCCGATCGCCAGCCCAATCTTGCCGCGCCGCGAGATGTGGTGGTTGCCCAGCAAGAGGCTGTCGAGTACCAGAAACCACAGGGGCGTAACCGCGATCAGGAGTGCCGCCAGGCCGGTGGGAACAATCTGCTCGGCGTAGGAAAGTGTGAGATTGCCGCCCATCAACAGCAGGATGCCGACTGCGGCCAGATGGCTCAGTTGCCTCGCCGAAAAGCGAATGCGGCGCCCGCTGACCGCGCAATACGCCAGCATCGTCGTGCCCGCGATTAAAAATCGCACCGCACAAACCACGCCGGGAGGAATCTGCTCCACCGCAATGCCAATTCCCAGATACGTCGATCCCCAAAAAACGTAGACTAGCCCGAAAGCAGTAATCACCTTCCATCGGCTTGGGGACGAAGCGCTGCTCATGACGGGGAAAAATCAGAATATCAGAGCGCGCATCGGGGCTTCGTTACTGCGCAGTTCCGTTCAGCAGGTTCCGCAAAACCGCAACCTCGGACTTAATACCCGTATGAATCGTCATCTCGGCGTCGGGAGCAAAATATGGCGAGTGATTGGAGGGGAGCATCACTCCCGCAGCCTTGGCTTCGGCATACTTCTGCGGGTTCGCGCCACCAAGGCTCATATAGAGCGAGGGCACGCCTTGTTCCACGAAGAAGGCATAATCTTCGGAAGGAGTAATCGGCCCTTCGGTGATCACATTTTCTTTGCCCAGCGCGGTTTCGAGCGGCACCCTCAGCCGCTGCGCCAGAGCCGGGTCGTTGTAAACGGAATCCGTCGACTCGTAATGCTCGATCAGCGGCTCCTTCGGAGCGCCTGCCGCCTGCGACTCAGCGTTGATGATGCGGGTGATGGCCGCGAGAACCTGCTTTCGTACGTCAGCCTTATAAGTTCGCACGGTCAGCCCAAGCTCCGCCTGATCCGGAATGATGTTGTTCTTCGTGCCGGCCCGGACGTACCCGACTGTAACGACCGCCATTTCTCCGGGCTTCACTTCACGAGAAACAATGGTCTGCAACGACAGGATCGTCTTCGCCGCAATCACGATGGGATCGATTGCCGTTTGCGGCGCAGAGCCATGGCCGCCTTTTCCGTAGATCGTGACGCGCAAAGAATCGGCGTTCGTGTTGTAGATGCCGGGCGTGATTCCAACCTGATTGGCGGGAAGTTCGTTGCCAACGTGAAGCGCGAACCCTAGCGCCGGCTTCGGAAAGCGCGTGAACAGGCCATCTGCAATCATGCGCTTCGCGCCGGAGATGGTCTCCTCCGCGGGCTGCCCGATCAGCATGAGCGTACCCTGCCAACTGGCTTTAGTATGCGCCATAATGTCGGCCGTACCCACCAACACTGCCATGTGTACGTCATGCCCACACGCGTGCATTACCGGGACGTCCCGCCCGGCGTCATCCTTGGCATGTACTTTGCTCGAGTACGAGAGCCCCGTCTTCTCTTCGACCGGAAGCGCGTCGAGTTCGGTGCGAAGCATGACCGTGGGGCCAGCGCCGTTCTTAAGAATGGCCACGACTCCAGTGCCGCCGACTCCTTCAGTCACCTCATACCCCAGGTTGCGGAGACGCGCGGCCAGTTTCGCCGCAGTCTGCCTCTCGTGCGAGGAAAGTTCAGGATTCTGGTGCAGGTCGAGATAGAGTTCGTGGGCCGCGGGATAGACGGCGTTGACTTCTTTGGATGTGACCGTCTGCGCGTAGCTGGAAGTTGCTATAGCGAAAAAGAGAAAGATCCTTGCCGTTTTCATGCTGATCGCATGATAGCAGCGATTCGGTACCACAAGGCGGAACGGTCTTACTGCGCCATCTGTGCAAAACGACGCGAAGAGAACCTCTTCACTACGGGGCGCGGAGAGGTGCGCAGGGGAAAGCCTTCCCGGCATCAGTCGGCGTGTTGCCGATCCACCGACCAGACTTTTGCCGAATCTTTTTCCAGCGGATACAAGTGCACCATCCAGTTGAAAATCACAGGATGAAACACCCCGCCTGCTGCGTCGCAAGCTTCTTTCGTCGTGATCGATCCGCGCAGCCCGAATTTGGGATTCGGCGCCATCACGTCCTGTTTGCCCTCAGGAGCTTTGCAGAAATTCACGTGCTCGTGCCACTGCGCGATGCTGAGCGGAATCCGCTCGTTCAAATCGTCCTCAGTAAAGCGCTTGGGTGCGGTGTACATCACGCCCACGAGCCGGTAACCTTCGCCGTCCTTTTCATAGAGCAGCGAGGTCGGATGCTCAGGATTAAAACTGCGGAACGCCTCGAACCCGTAGCGGTAGTTCGTAAAGTGATACTGCTTCTGCGGTATCTCGGGATGGAAGATCTTGAAACCTTCGTCGAGCGCAACGTGATAGTCCTTATATTTCTCCATCACTCCCCGCGCCGTCTCCGCGACCTTTTGCGCTCTCTCGTTATCGCCCGGTTGCAGCGGTCGCAGTGCCGTCATCTTCATGTGTGGGCCCATATCCATGTGGCCCTCCATGGAATGCATGGCGTGCATGCTCGCATCCGGATCTTCGGACGAATCTTGCCCTGCCATCTTCGACATGTCGTGCCCAGGCATATTCATGCCCTTCATGTCTTGCGCCGAATTCTGTTGCGCGAAAGCGAAAGTTCCCGCCAGGCAAAGCACCGTCAGCAGAGTTTTCATGGTTTTCCTCACCCCAATTCTAATGATTCTACTAACCCTGCCCCAGCTTCATAGTTTCGGCAAGTTGGGAAACTCGCCGAGACGTTACGCCGGTAATTCGGTGAAAATCCGGATTTGTATTAAGGATATCGGTTTGGCTCGGTGCCCCAGGTTCGTGCCCGTTCTTCAGGGCACTAACTTGGGCCCTCTCAGGGCCGACAGACAGTTTGTAGATCCTTCACAAGCATGCTTCGGGAGGGCAGAGTTCAACTCGTGCCGTAACTGCCGCTGTGGAATTTTGATCGGAGAGACACTGGTCCGCCTGTCACCAATTCCTTAATCCTGTGCCGACGACCACATTCCCATCTCCGCCAGAATCTTGCTCGCCGCTTCCGTCCCCGAGCGCACGCAATCCGGAACCCCGATGCCGTTGTACCCGTTCCCGGCCAACGTCAATCCCGGTAAGGCCTGCCGCGCTGCCTCGATTCGCTGGAGGCGCTCGAGATGTCCGACGGAATACTGCGCCATCGCAGACTTCCACTTGTAGACCCGCGCAAATAGAGGCTCCGCCTCCAGCCCGATAATCTTCTTCAATTCAGCGCGCACAATCTGCAGAATTTCTGCCTCGCTGCTTTCCAGAATCTGCTCGTCCCGCGCCCCACCAAGAAAACAACGAACAATCGCCCGATTCTCCGGAGCACGATGCGGAAATTTATTGTGCACGAACGTCGCCGCAAGCATGCGATGGCCTGCACTGCGCGGTACCAGGAAACCGAAGCCCGGCGGAAGCGAGCGTCTCACCTTTTCGTCATAGCCGAGCGTGACCGTCACCGACGAGCTATAAGTAATGCCGCCGAGATCGCGCGCCAGATTCTCGTCCGCGCTCTCCAGCACCTCCGACGCCGCGTGCGCCGGCGTCGCCACAATCAAACCGTCGAACTGATCGCTTTGATATCCCGCGCAAACCGTCCAGCCGTCATTCTGCCGGATCACCGACTGCACCAGCGTCGATCGCTTCAGCGAATTCCGATCCAGCCGCGCCACTACCGCATCGACCATTGCCTGCATGCCATCTTTGAGCGAAGTAAACAGCGGTCGAGCCGGACCTTTCGCCGCCGCCCCCGCCTTCTTCCGCGCCGCCAGCATCGCACGACCCAGGCTTCCGTACTTCGATTCCATGTCCGCAAATCGTGGCAGCACCGACCGCACGCTCAACTCCGTCGCCTCGCCGCCGTACACGCCCGAAAGCAACGGATCCGCCAGCAGGTCGACCATCTCCGAACCGTAGTGGCGTCGAACCATCTCGGCAACAGTTTCGTCCTCCTCCGCCTTGCGCGGAGGATGAAACCATTCGGCCGCCATCCGCACTTTTGTTCGCACAGAAAATAGCGGCGACAACACCGTGGGCATGATCTTCGTCGGCACCATAAACATCAGCCCATCCGGCATCACCACCAGCTTCCCTTTGGCGACGATATAAGTCTTGCGTTCGGAGTCGTTCGACCCAATAAGCTGGTCGCCCAATCCAACCTTGCGACAAAGATCGGCAGCCCAAGGCTTTTCCGTGAGAAAGGAGTCAGGTCCAGCCTCAACCAGGCAGCCATCGACGTGATCCGTGACCAGCACTCCGCCCAACCGCGCGCTAGATTCGAACAAAACGTACTCAACCTCGGTCCCTGACTGCCGTTTTTCTTCGATCGTATACGCCGCCGAAAGCCCGGAGATTCCGCCGCCGATGATGGCAATGCGTTTCATAAGGAAGCTGCGATTCGATGAACCTTGAGATCCGAGACTAGGCCCTCAGCTTTCGCTTCGGACCATTAGCTCAACTACAACTCGTTGCACGAAATAGGCATTCGCGAGCGGTGTTCGTGTAAGTGGCGATTTTGCTCCCAGCTGTTCAGATGACTTCCTATTTAGCCGATTTGGAATTAGCGATCAGAATTCCGTTGGTCCATTGTTCAGCCGTTTTTTCAACCCATTTCAGAGAATTTTCATCGTCGGAGCTGCCGTATACATAAGCAAATATCAGCCGATCTCTCACCCTCAGAAGGACCGAGGCGTTGATTATTCGCGACGTGGTTCCTCCGGATGAAACGGGCGCGAGTATAGCGAACGCGTAGGCGTCGGAGGTCTGAAAGAGAGTGCCCAGAGGCGTGGGTTTGTCGACAGATACTTCTTTCGATTCAAGCTGCTTAAGGTTCCTGTTGATTTCCTCCAACGTTGTTTGAACGGTCTGCATCAGTGAAGAGGGGTCGGCAATCTGCCCTTTCACACCTAAGACAACCTTTTCAAACATAGCGGACGTGACTTCTGTGTTCTTTTCGTCGAGTTTGCGGCTCAGCTCCACCAGCATATACTGCCTCATCCCCCCGGCAGGATTTTTGAGGCGCGGCAAAAATTCAGCAGGCACAAATGCGCACAGGAGACGGTTACCGGATGGGACCATATATTCGAAGAAATCCCGCTTCTCTGTGCCTACTTCCGGAAATCCTTGCTCCGGGGATGGGACGACGACTGGAATACCTCCCGCCATTGTGCTGCAGTCCGTAGCCTGCAACGACGATGCCGAACCTAAGAGTGCACCCATCAGAAGAGTCAGCACCGTTTTCTTCATTCACAGTCCTTCCGGCTGCGCACCAAATCCGCTAAGGCCGCCGTCAACGTCTTCGATCCGTTCAGCGATTCAGCCCGCCACAGCCGCATACCTTCCTTTTCCGCGAACTCTTTGAAAAAGTTGTCGATATCGTAGAGCACTTCAACGTGGTCGCATAAAAAGCCAATCGGATCCACGAAAACACCGCGATGCCCCTTCGCCTTCAAACCTCGGATCGTCTCCTCCACAGTAGGCCCAATCCACGCGCCTCCCGACATCCCCTGGCTCTGAAATGCAAAAGTCCAGTCCTCGTCGGATAGCCCCGCAGCCTTCGCCACCAACTCAGCCGTTTCCTTGGCCTGCCGCTCGTAGGGATCTCCATCCGTGATCGTGCGCTCCGGCACGCTGTGCGCTGTAAAAATGATCGGAAGCTTAGCCCCATATTCGGCGTTGGCCTTTTCCCAGCCGGCGCGCAGATTCTCTGCGAAGGCCTTAGCGAGCAGCGCCTCATCATGCCACTCCTCGACAAAATCCAATTCAAACGGAAGCGTTCCGCCAGCCTCCACCGCGCTGCGATAAAGCCCCACGCTGGTTCGTGAGTTCTGGGGCGCAAGGCAAATCCCGATCACCCGCTCGAAGCCCTCGGCCGCAATCGCCTTCACCGCATCCCCAATAAAGGGCTTCCAATTCCGCATGCCCACAAAAACCGGCATCTGGATTGCCTGAGAAAGCTGATCGCCTTGCAAAAGAGTCCAGCACGCGAGCGGAGAGAACTTGATCAACGAATAGCGATGCCGAATCTCTTCCACCACCGCCGCAGGCAACGGACGCCCGCCCGTAACGTAATTCAAAAACTCAGGAACTTGTTCCGGATTGTCTGGACTCCCATGCGCCAGCAGCAGCACAGCCGTCTTCGCCGGCAATTTTCCCGAACCGAACGAACTCACCCGATTGGAGCAGTAACACTCCCCGGCAAGACCCAGCGGGCACGGCGCCATGCGATTCATCCCTCGGCGCCACCCCGGAACTCCGCCGAGTGTTCGCGAACGTACGCGCAGAGTGCAATCACGTTTTCCACCGGCGTCTCGGGCAGAATGCCGTGCCCCAAATTGAAGATGTGCCCCGGACGTCCCGCAGCCTGCCGAAGAATCTTTTCAGCGCGCGACTTGATTTCCTTCCAGTCGGCGAACAGCAGCACCGGGTCGAGATTGCCCTGCACCGCACCTTTCCACCCCAGGCTCTTCCATCCTGTGTCCAGCGGAATCCGCCAGTCGAGCCCAATCACCTCGGCCCCGCTCTCCTGCATTGCCGGCAGCAGCGTCGAACTGTCCGTCCCAAAATAAATAACGGGCACGCCCGTCTTCTGCAGCCGTTTCACGAGTTCTGTCACGTGCGGCAACACGTACCGCCGATAATCTTCAACGCTCAGGCAGCCCACCCAACTGTCAAAAATTTGGATCGTATCCGCACCCGCCCGCACCTGCTCGGCCGAATATTCCGAACGTCACGGCGACCAGTTTCGTCATCAGTTCGTTCCACGCCGCGGGAGCCGAGTACATCATCTTCTTCGTGAAAATATAATGCCGCGATCCACCGCCCTCGATCATGTAACTCGCTAGCGTAAACGGCGCGCCGCAGAACCCAATCACAGGAAGCTTGTCGCCAAAATGCTTCACGACCAGTTTCACTGCCTCCGCCACATAGCCCAGATCAGCCGCGCGGTCAGTTCGCAGCGCGGCAATATCCTCAGCAGTGCGCACCGGCTTTTCGATCCTTGGCCCTTCGCCCGCCGAGAAATGAAAGGGGAGTCCCATCACTTCGAGCGGCAGCAGCAGATCGGCGAAGATGATGGCCGAGTCAACTTTAAGAATCTCGGCCGCCTCGATCGTGACCTGCGCCGCGACCTCCGGCTTCTTGCAGATCTCGATCAGAGAATATTGTTTGCGGATGGCACGATATTCCGCCATGTACCGGCCAGCCTGGCGCATAAGCCAGATCGGAGTGCGTTCGGTGGGCTGAGCCTTGGCGGCGCGTATAAATAGAGAATTGGGGGCAGACATGAACCCTCTAATTTAGCATCTTCGCGCCCACGTCGCCGTGCTCGATTTTCAGACTCGCCGACATGGACCCCTAACCTGAGTGACTTTGACCGACGAGCGAAATCACACATTCACAAAATCCCACGCCCGCTCCCCCAGTCATCTTGCGGCTATAATGCTCGCTTCCAATAAAGGAGCCGCATGCGATCCTGCTTCGCCCTCGCGTTGATCATTACCCTGATTTTGCCCTCATTCGGCGCCGATCAAATCACTGCCGCCCCCGCTGCCCTCGCAGGCTATTCGCCGAGCAGCAGCCAGGCGGAACGCGACTGGGAGTCGAAATTCCGCGCCATCCCCGATCCCGCAAACCTGCGCAGCTATATGCAGCGCCTCAGCGCCCGTCCCCATCATGTCGGCTCTCCCTATGACAAAGACAACGCCGAATGGATCCTCGCCCATTTCAAAGAGTGGGGGTTGGACGCCCAGATCGAACAGTTCGACGTGCTATTCCCGACGCCCAAGGTCCGCGTGCTCGAAATGGTCTCGCCCACCAAGTTCACCGCCAAGCTCGAGGAGCCCGCCCTCTCCATCGATCCAACTTCGAATCAGAAATCAGAGCAGCTCCCCACCTATAACGCATATTCCATTGATGGCGACGTGACCGCCCCGCTCGTCTTTGTAAATTACGGACTGCCCGAAGATTACGAAAAGCTCGATCGCCTCGGCATTTCGGTCAAAGGTGCAATCGTGATCGCCAAATATCTCCACTCCTGGCGCGGCGTAAAACCGAAAGTTGCTGCCGAACATGGAGCAATTGGCTGCCTCATTTATTCCGAGCCGCAAGATGACGGTTACACGCACGAAAACGTCTTCCCCGTCGGCCCCATGCGCCCGCCCGATGGAGTCCAGCGCGGTAGCGTCATGGATTTTGCTTCCTACAGTCCCGGAGATCCCCTGACGCCCGGAGTCGGCGCCACTCCCGATGCCAAACGTCTCGCCGTGAAAGACGCCAAGAGCATCACGAAAATTCCCGTGCTCCCGATCTCCTATGGCGACGCGCAACCTTTGCTGGCGGCTCTCGCCGGCCCCATGGCGCCGGAAGATTGGCGCGGCTCACTTCCGATTCCCTATCACGTCGGCCCCGGTCCGGCCCAGGTTCATTTGAAAGTCGCATTCAACTGGGATATCAAGCCCGTCTACGATGTCATTGCAAAAATTCCTGGCAGCGTCGAGCCCGACGAGTGGATTATCCGCGGCAATCATCACGACGCGTGGGTTAACGGAGCGGAGGATCCGATCTCCGCGCAGGTCTCTCTCCTCGAAGAAGCGCGCGGGTTGAGCCTTCTGCTCAAGCAGGGATGGAAGCCGCGCCGCACCATCATCTACTGCGCTTGGGATGGTGAAGAACCAATGCTCCTCGGCTCGACCGAGTGGGTCGAGACCCACGCCGATGAATTGCGCGAGCACGCCGCCGTCTACATCAATACCGATGGCAACGATCGCGGCCCTCTAACCATGAATGGATCGCACAGTCTCGAGCAATTCGTCAACGGAGTCGCCCGCGACATCGAAGATCCCGAGACCAAAATGTCGGCCTGGCAGCGCGCGCAACTCAACGCCATCGCTGATGCGAAATCCGCCGACGACAAGAAAGAAATTCGCCAGCGCCCCGATTTGCGCATCGGTGCCCTCGGCTCTGGCACCGACTTCACCGGCTTCATCGATCACCTTGGCATCGCCACGCTCGACATGGCCTACGGCGGCGAAGACGACGGCGGAATCTACCACTCCATTTACGACGACTTCTACTGGTACACCCATTTCTCCGACACCAACTTCGTCTACGGGCGCGCCATGGCCCAAACCGTCGGCACATCCGTCATGCGCCTGGCCGACGCGCAGATTCTGCCCTTCGACTTCACCGATTTCGCCGACACAGTCGGCATGTACACGAAAGAGCTGCAGAAATTGCTCGCCGACAAGCAAGACGAAATTCGTGAACGCAATCAGGAAATCGACGAAGGAATGTTCAAAGCCACTTTCGATCCAAGGCATCCAACGGTCGCACCCGAGAAGGCAGAAGTTCCGCCGCATTTGAATTTTGCCCCGATGCAGAACGCTCTCGATTCTCTAACCCGCACCTCGAAGCACTACCAGCAGTCGTTGTCGGCTGCTCAGCCGAACTTGGATAACGAAAAATTTGCCGCCCAACTTCGCGTGCTGAATCGCGAGTTGATGGAAACCGAGCGCCGACTCACCAACCCCGACGGACTTCCACGCCGTCCCTGGTACAAACATTTGCTCTACGCTCCGGGCGTCTACAGCGGCTACGGCGTGAAAACCGTCCCCGGCGTAAGAGAAGGAATCGAACAGAAGCGTTACGGAGAAGCCGAGCAGGAAATCGTTCGTGTTTCCAAAGCGCTAGAAGACGACTCGTCACAGATCGAATCGGCAGCTCGTCAGCTGGATGGGATGGGTAAATAAAGAAGCGATCGCTGGATAGCGAATGACTTACGCGATGGAGAGGCGAGCGCTTCGCCCGTCCTGCCGCGCTGAGGCGCTCGGCGCTCCACGAACCTCTGCCACGTCACTTGATTGCAAGTAAGCGTCAACGCTCGCCGCCGCTTTGCGTCCTTCGGCAATCGCCCAAACCACCAGCGACTGTCCGCGCCGCATATCGCCCGCTGCAAAAACTCCCGCCACCGATGACATGTAGTTGGCATCCGTCGCGACATTGCCTCGTGCATCGAGCTTCACTCCCAACTGCTCGATCATTCCGTTCCGCACCGGTCCCATAAATCCCATCGCGATCAGCACCAGATCCGCGTCCATCGTAAATTCACTTCCCGCAATCGGCTTAAACCTCGGCGGAGGTCCCACGCGCGCCCCATGCAACTGCTGCACGCGTCCGTCGCTTCCACCCGTAAATTTGGTCGTGGCCAGACCCCAATCCCGCACTCCACCCTCTTCATGCGCGCCTTCTGTGCGAAGTTGCATTGGCCACAGCGGCCACGGCGTCTGCGGCGATCGCTCGTCAGGAGGCTTGGGCATAATTTCGAACTGATGTACCGACGCCGGTTTTTGTCGGTGGCACGTCCCTAGGCAATCGGCACCCGTGTCGCCGCCACCGATGATGACAACGCGTTTCCCCGCTGCCAATATTTCCAGATCCCTCTCGAGAGCGTCGCCTAGATTGCGCCGGTTCTGCTGCGGTAAAAATTCCATCGCAAAATGGATTCCCTGCAACTCCCGTCCGGGAACATTCAAGTCCCGCGGATGCTCGGCACCCCCCGCCAGCACGATCGCGTCGAACTTGCTCCTCAGATCTTCGACCGCTATGTTCTTGCCAACCTCCGCGCTGGTCACGAACTGCACGCCCTCTGCCGACATCTGCTCCAACCGCCGATCGATGATCTGCTTCTCCAACTTGAACTGCGGAATTCCGTAGCGCAGCAACCCGCCAATCCGGTCAGCTTTTTCGAAGACCGTCACTTCGTGTCCCGCGCGGCACAGTTGCTGCGCGGCCGCCAATCCAGCCGGGCCTGACCCAACAACCGCCACCTTTTTTCCGGAACGATGTTTCGCCGGCTCAGGATGAATCCATCCCTCCGCAAATCCGCGCTCCACGATATTTTTCTCGATTTGCTTGATCGTCACCGGAGGCTGATTAATCCCCAGCACACACGAAGCTTCACACGGCGCAGGACAAATCCTCCCCGTAAATTCAGGAAAGTTGTTGGTCGCGTGCAACTGCCGCACCGCCTCTTTCCAGCGTCCGTGATACACCAGATCGTTCCAGTCGGGAATGAGATTGTTCACCGGACATCCAGTCTGGCAGAACGGAACTCCGCAATCCATGCAGCGCGCGCCTTGTGTGCGCAAGTTCGGCTCAGGAAAGTCGAGATAGATTTCGAACCAGTCGTTGACTCTCTGCGTCACCGGACGGCGCGGAGCCATCTCCCGCGAATATTCCAGAAATCCTGTTTCCTTACCCATGCGACGCCTGCTCTGACTGGACCGCAACCGCGAGCACAGCGCTCGGAATATACGGCTGCCGGCGTCGCGTCATACCCAGCACCCGCTTGTGTTCGTGCGGGAAAATTTTAATGAACCGCGCCAGCGCCTCTGTCCAATTGTTAAGAATCCACGCTGCGCGCGGGCTCGCGGTCGATGCAAAATGCCGCGCCACCAGATCCTTAACCAGCTTGGCTTCTACTTCACGGCTTTCATCCCGCGACTTGTCCGGCGCCGCAAAGAGCGGATCCTCCACCAGCGGCTCCAAATCCACGGACTCCAGATTGCATCTCTTCTCCGTAAAATCCCCACGCTCATCAAAAACGTAAGCCACCCCGCCGCTCATGCCGGCCGCAAAATTTCTGCCGCACGCGCCCAGCACCAACACCGTTCCCCTCGTCATGTATTCGCAGCCGTGATCGCCAATGCCTTCGACCACCGCCGTCGCGCCCGAGTTGCGCACCGCGAATCGCTCTCCCGCAACTCCATTGAAAAACGCTTCGCCACTCGTCGCACCATAGAGTGCAACGTTGCCAATCAAAATATTTTCTTCCGGAGCAAACGTCGACTTTCGCGGCGGATACACAATCAATCGCCCGCCCGACAAGCCCTTCCCCACATAATCGTTCGCATCGCCCTCGAGCGTCAGCGTCACGCCCTTCGCCAGAAATGCGCCCAAGCTTTGTCCCGCCGAGCCGTTCAATTCGACGCGAATCGTATCTTCGGGCAGTCCCTCGGACCCGTGCCGCCGCGCAATCGCACCGCTTAACATCGTTCCCACCGATCGATGAATATTGCGCACCGGAAGTTTGATCTCCACCGGTGTCAACGTCTCGATCGCCGCCTGCGATTCCGCCAGAATCTGGTGATCCAGCGCCTGCTCCAGCCCGTGATCCTGTGCCTGGGTGCAATGCCGCGCCACGCGCGATGGCAGCGGCGGACTATAAAGAATGGCCGACAAATCGAGGCCGCTCGCCTTCCAGTGATTCACCGCGGGCTGGACGTCGAGCATGTCGACGCGTCCAATCATCTCGTCCATGTGGCGGAAGCCAAGGTCGGCCATATATTGCCGCACCTGCTCGGCCAGGAAGAAGAAGAAATTAATAACGTGTTCCGGCTGCCCCTGAAACTGCTTGCGCAGCACCGGCTCTTGCGTCGCAATCCCCACCGAACAGGTATTCAGATGGCATTTGCGCATCATGACGCAGCCCATCGCAATCAGCGGCGTCGTCGCGAAGCCAAACTCTTCCGCGCCAAGCAAGGCTGCGACGACGACATCGCGGCCCGTCTGCAATTTACCGTCCGTCTGCACGCGTATGCGGCTGCGCAGATCGTTTAGCAATAAAACTTGTTGTGTCTCAGCCAGTCCCAATTCCCACGGAATCCCCGCGTGTTTGATCGAGCTCAGCGGAGAAGCTCCAGTCCCGCCGCTATCTCCACTGATCAACACAACGTCGGCGTGCGCCTTGGCCACTCCCGCCGCAACCGTGCCCACTCCAACTTCGGCCACCAGCTTCACCGCGATACGGGCATGGGGATTCACATTCTTCAGGTCGTAAATCAGCTGCGCCAGATCTTCGATCGAATAGATATCGTGATGCGGCGGCGGCGAGATCAATCCAACGCCCGGAATCGAATGCCGTAGCCGCGCAATCAACTCGTCGACCTTGTGCCCCGGAAGTTGGCCGCCCTCGCCCGGTTTCGCTCCTTGCGCCATCTTGATCTGCAACTCATCGGCATTGACCAGGTAATTCGCCGTCACTCCAAATCGCGCTGACGCTACCTGCTTCACCGCGCTTCGCCGCAGGTCTCCATTCGCATCCCGCTGGAAGCGCTCCTCGTCCTCCCCGCCCTCGCCCGTGTTGGACTTCCCCCCAATCCGGTTCATCGCGATCGCCAGCGTCTCATGCGCTTCCTTGCTGATCGATCCGAACGACATCGCTCCCGTGGTAAAACGCTTCACAATCTCTTTCGCCGGCTCAACTTCCTCAATCGGAATCGCCTTCACCGCCGGCTTGAATTTCATCAAGCTACGCAACGTCGCCATGTTGCTGCTCTGCGTGTCGATCAGATCGGTGTATTCCTGAAAGGTTTGGAAGCTGTTCTGCCGCACCGCCTGCTGCAATTTGCCGATCGTCAGCGGGTTCAGCAGGTGATATTCCCCGTTCACCCGCTGGTGATACTGTCCTCCCACTGCCAGTTCCGTCTCCGACTCGGTCAATTCCCGGAACGCATACTCATGTTTCATCTGCGCTTCGCGCGCCAATACATCCAGTCCCACGCCTTCCAACCGTGACGCGGTCCCCGCGAAATACGCGTCGATCAGCTGCTGGTTCAACCCAATCGCCTCGAAAACCTGCGCCCCCTGGTAGCTCTGCAGCGTCGAGATCCCCATCTTCGAAAACGTCTTCAGCAATCCTTTATTCACCGCTTTGATGAAGTGCTTCTGCGCCTGCTCGGCTGTCACTCCTTCCGCCAAGTCTCCGCGAAGCGCCAAGCTCTCCACGCTCTCCAGCGCCAGATAAGGATTAATCGCACTCGCCCCATACCCACTGAGCAGCGCAAAGTGCATCACCTCGCGCGGTTCACCCGATTCCGTAATCAGCGCAACCTGCGTCCGCGTCTCCTCACGGACGAGCAGATTATGTACCGCCGCCAGTGCCAGCAGGCTCGGAATCGGCGCGTAATCCTTATTCACTCCGCGATCGGAAATAATCAGCAGCGTGTATCCAGCCTTACCAGCGAGGGACGCGCGCTGGCACAGCTCATCGAGTCCGCGTTTCAGTCCCACTTCGCCTTCACTGGCGCGAAACAGCGCCGGCAGCGTAATCGCCAGCAGATCCCCGGTCGAGACCCGCCGCAGTTTTTCCAGCTCCAGATTCGTAAGCAGCGGATGCGCCAGCTTCAGCATGTGGCAATTCTCAGGCGCTTCCGAAAGTATGTTCCGCTCGGCCCCGATGTAGCTGATGAGCGACATCACGATCTCTTCGCGTATTGGGTCGATCGGAGGGTTCGTAACCTGCGCGAAGAGCTGCTTGAAGTAGTTGAATAGCGACTGTGGCCGGTCCGACAAACAAGCCAGCGGCGTATCGGTTCCCATCGAACCAACCGGCTCTTGCCCTTTCGACGCCATTGGCCCCAGAATCATCCGCAAATCTTCATCGCTATACCCAAACGCGCGCTGGCGTCGTAATAACGTCTCCGCATCCGGATGGTGCATTCGCGTTGGCGCCGGCAACTGGTCGATCGTGATCTGATTGTCTTTCAGCCACTGCGCATAGGGCTGTCGCGAAGCGAGCCGTTGCTTAATTTCTTTGTCTGGGACAATCCGCCCTTCCACCGTATCCACCAGAAACATCTTGCCTGGCTGCAGACGTCCCTTCATCTTCACCAACTCGGGTTCGATATCGAGCACTCCGGCTTCTGAGGCCATAATCACGTGGTCATCGTGCGTCACCACATATCGCCCCGGACGCAATCCGTTGCGATCGAGAATCGCCCCAATCACCCGCCCGTCCGTAAACGCAATCGCCGCCGGACCATCCCACGGTTCCATCAGGCACGCGTGATATTCGTAGAACGCACGCTTCTCCGCCTTCATGTGCGGATTCCCCGCCCACGCCTCCGGAATCAACATCGCCATCGCATGCGGCAGACTCCGCCCTGACTGCAACAAAAGTTCGACCGCGTTATCAAAGTTCGCCGAATCGCTGCCGTCCGGCGCAATAATCGGGAAAAGTTTCTTGATGTCATCGCCAAACAGCGGCGACTCCAGCAGAGACTGCCGCGCATGCATCCAGTTGACGTTTCCCTTGAGAGTGTTGATCTCTCCGTTGTGCGCGATGTAGCGATAAGGGTGGGCTCGTTGCCAACTCGGAAACGTATTCGTCGAAAACCGCTGATGTACCAGGCAGAGCGCGCTAGTGAAATCGGGATCCGACAGTTCCTTGTAAAAACCCGTGATCTGCGAAGCCAGCAACAATCCCTTGTACACAATTGTCCGGCAAGAGAGCGACGGGATGTGAAACACGTTCGCGTCCTCGATCTCCGACGCCGCCATCTCACTCTCCGCCCGCTTCCGCACCACGTAAAGCTTTCGCTCAAAAGCGTCTTCGTCCGCGAATGCTCCGCATCCCACAAAAATCTGCTGGATGTATGGCTGCGAACCCCGCGCCACACGCCCAATCGCCGAGGCAAAGCACGGCGTATCGCGCCAGCCCAACAAGCTCAGGCCCTCTTCGCGCACAATGCGTTCCAGAATTCCTTCGCATTGCAGACGCGCGTGCTTCTCCACCGGCAAGAACGTCATCCCCACGCCGTATGCGCCAGGACTGGGAAGTTCGAAGCCCAACTTGCCGCATTCCCGCGCAAAAAATTGATGTGGAATTTGGAGAAGAATCCCGGCGCCATCGCCGGTCTCAGGATCGCATCCGCAAGCCCCGCGATGCGCCAGGTTCAGCAATACCTGAATTCCCTTGGAGATAATTTCGTGGCTTTTCTGCCCTCGGACGTTCGCCACAAATCCGATACCGCACGCGTCATGTTCGTGGGCAGGATGATACAGACCCTGCGCGGTCGGAGCTACATTCGTGTTTTGTCGACGCGTCGTCATGGCCACGTTTCTAGCATTGGCACAAACGGCAGACTAGGCCGCTGCCGCATCAGTTGTTCTTGAGTTGAGACTCGGCCCCGCACAGGCTACGGGGAAATCGCGCTCTTTTAGTTCCCGCGCTTCAGCTCCGCACTTTACCTCAGGAACACACTTGTGTACCTTCTTACTTACTTCCAGCCGAGCGCAAAGTACAATTCAGAATTTCGATGTTACGGATGTGAAATTTGGAACTTCCCATCCTTCGCCTGAACTCAGCCAGATAATTCCGGGAAATCGATCCGTCCGCTATAATCCCCTATCAGCGGCAACCTTATAAATTCAATGGATTTCGATCAGCTCATCACTTTTTTGGAAGTCGCCAAACAGGGCAGCTTTTCGCGCGCCGGCGAAAAAGTTTTCCGCTCGCAATCGGCGGTCAGCGCTCAAATTCGCCAGTTAGAGCAGGAATATGGCGATCGCCTCCTCGACCGATCCGGCAAGACTGTCAAATTGACGCCCGCCGGGCTCGTCCTCTTCGACTACGCTGAGCGCCTGAAATTGCTCCGCGAAGAGTCGCTCATGGCCGTCGCCGACCACAGCCGTACGCCCCGCGGCACACTTCGCGTCGGCGCCAACGAAGCCACCTGCCTCTACGTCCTCCCCGAGGTCTTTGCCGAATACTGCCGCCGTTATCCTCCCGTGCAGATCAACATCTATCGCAATTTCAGCTACAAGATCACTGAAAAGCTCGAGAACGGCTCCATCGAGGTGGGCATCCTCACTCTGCCCATCCAGTCCCCGAGCCTCGAGATTCAGCCCATCTTCCGCGACAAGCTCATGCTGATGGTTAGTACCGCCAACCCGCTCGCCAAGCACAAGACCGCGGCCGTTCGCGACATCATCAAGCATCCTCTGCTGCTTCCCAAGACCGGCCATACCCGTCGTCTCATGGACAAACTCTTCCGCCCCCATCGCGACGAACTCCGCGTTCGCATGGAACTCCCCAGCATCGGCATGATCAAGAGCTTCGTCGCCGCCGATCTTGGGGTGTCACTGGTGAGTGCCTCGTTCGCGCGCGATGAAGTCGTCGCCGGCCGAGTGAAACTCATCGACATCGAAGACGCCGATCTCTTTCGCGAACTCGGACTGGCCTACCGGCGCGACCGCACCCTGTCCTGCGCCACGACGGCGTTCGTCGATGTTCTGCGGCAATTTGCCACAAACTCAAAAAAAACGTGACCGATTTCGCTGACTTCCTTCTCGGACATGAAGTCATTCACTTCCCGACCGAACTAATCGCTGCCGGTCTGTTCAATCAACTCCATTTTCGCCGCTAAAGTGCGCGTGACCGCGTCCTGGATCGCCCGCGCGGCCGAGCTGCCCGCGGCTTGCCCGAGCGCCCGGTAATTCTCGAAATGCGTTTCATCGAACCACTGGTTTGCGGTCGTGTCATTCGGGAAACACGGGTTCACGCCAGCGTAGGCCAGAACGTCGTCAGGATCTCCCGTCACCAGCGACGGCTTGATGTAGATGATGGTCCCATCCTCTCGAGAATCGGCTGGGTTGTAGCGTATGCGTCCAATTGCGTAGTGCGCCTTCGAACGCAACATGGCGGGGTCAGCAAAACCGTTCGGGCATGGAACTGTCGCCAGATCGCTGACATCGATCACGATATCCACTCCAAAATCCGTACGGCAGTGTTCGATCGCATTATGCAAGTCTGCAAACTTACGCGCCTGATCGCACGAAGCATCACACGCCACAATCAACTTGCACCGGCGTCGCACCAGCTCGTAAACCGCCAGATTCTCGAAATGCCCGCCGTCAGAAAGATAAACGTAGTCGCTGTCGTCGTTCGTTGACCCCAGCAACTCTGCGAGCAGCCAATAAAACCCGACTCTCGGACTTCCATTCTTCCATTTTTTCCCCGCCGGATTCCCGCTCCACCACCCTAGCCGCACATCAAACAATGTCATCAGGAAGGCCAGCGACGGCTCCGAATACGATCCCATATTAGGGCTGGCCGCCGCTCCTGAAATCGCAATGCTCGTCCCCAGCGTGATGCCGTCTTCATAGCCCGGCAATTTGCTCCCACCTCGATTCGTCGCGCCAAAAAATGATTCCCACTCCCTCGTCCGGTTCGACTGCCGCGTAAACCCTCCATAGAGCGGAGTCACCGCAAACGATCGCGCCTTCCGACTCTGCAACGCCAGCTCTTTTCCCCGCACCACGTTCAGGCTTGTATTCACGATCGGAATCGGCCGCCCGTCCTTCGGATCCTTCGAATCCTCCGGGATTCTCAAGCTCGCCAGCGGAAAATTATCCGTATCAGCAAATCCCGTGAACGGTTGCGCCCTCCGTTCCGGCACTGACGCGCCCAGGTAGCAACGAATCAATCGGTTCCGGTAAAGGTAGTGGATCGAGAATTCGTTGATGTCCACTCGCCACGAAACAATCACCGCTGCCCCAAACAACAGAAAGCAGGTCCACGGCACGCCAGGATGAAAACAATCGTCGCTCGGTACCGCCAGCATCGCTGGTTCGATTCCCGTCCGGCAGTCTGGACCCTTAATCTTGTAGCTGATCGTCGCCGCCAGCAGCGAAAGCCCCAGCATCAATCCAATAATGAAAACATAGGGCGCTACCTTGGCCATGTAATACAAAATCTTCTGCCGCATCGACGGATCGAGCGACAGTTTGCCCGACCGGTCGCTCTTGCCAAACACAACTCCATACGTCGTTGTCGCAATCCACGCCAGCACTGCCGCGGACGTGTACGTGTGAGCCGGATGCTTCTGCCCTTCCCAGTTTAGAAAATCCCCCATCACCGCCGGAAAATACACCGCGATGAAAAACAGCAGGAACCAGCACACGGCGTAGATCACCACCCACCCGCCCAGCCTTCCCCACCATTCCCGGTGCGCGTCCGTCATCCCTCGGCCCATCAGCCCAATATGCACAACCCCCGCCAGCAGCATCATGGCAACCGTAATCGGAGTGCCAAACGTCATCACGTGCCATTTGTCGTACGCGACTCCCGGCATCGCTCCCGCTGGAATCAAAACCCGCGCGAATGGCACTAGCAGATATCCGCTGATCGTGCCCGTAATTGCGGCCGTCGTCAGAATGAGCCAATTCTTCGGTCCGCCGTCCCCCGTCGTCTTGATCAGTGCGCGCACCACCGCGCGCACCGCGAGCGCGCCTGCCCATAATCCGAAATACAGGACAATCCCCAGCAAGGGCGCCCGATACAACGGGTGAGTGACAATTTGCCAGTCCGTAAAGAATTGGCCGAGGCCGTACGTGAAGAATGCGCCCGACAGAAAAATCGGGATCACGATCAACGCCTGCACTGCCCACTGATGGGTGAACCAACAGTCTCTCCGTCTTTTTCGCGGATCGACGGATACCAGATTCATCCCAATCATCGCCACCGCTGTGAACGCAAACACCAGCCCCAACACCAGCGCAAAATATTGCGAAGTGAAATAGTCCTGTAGCGATTCGCGCACCCTCGCCTGCATCGGTGCTTCCGCGCTTTCCAGCAAGTGCAGAAGAAAAACAAAGCTCCGGGGCAGCATCAGCAAAGACAGCAGCGCCAGCACCAGAATGATCTGGTTCAATAGCGTGTTTCGCAGATAACTCGCAGCGAACGCCCAGAAATCTCCACCCAGCAAACCCTTCCTCGGCGTTAAATAGTTGCTGTAGTCCCGCAGAAAATGAATTTCAGGAGGATCGGCCGAATCATTCGGTGCCTCCGGCGCGGCCGACAGTTTTTTCTCTACTTCGTGGATGCCAATCTTCTGATGATGCATCCACGCCATCAGCCATCCGCCGATATACCCTCCGCCCGACACCGTCGACAGATAGTCGAACGCGCCCAGTAAGCGCGAGCACGCCAGCGCCTGCAGGATCCCCAGGTTGAACGTTGCACTGCGAATTCCACCGCCGGAAAACGCCAGCCCAATCAGACTCTCTCGTGCCGCCGGGCGTGGCGAATTGGCGCTCAGTCTCAGATTGCGCGATGCCTCAACCTGCTCCAGTTCCTCATCGAGAACTTCCTTGACGGTTGGCGAAGTGTTTGCTGCCATAGCCGGACCTGCCATTCCTGATGAATAGTGGCGCCCAAACCAGGATCGTTACACTGCTGCTTTTGGATCGTTTTATCGGGGCCCGTTGACAGTGTGTCTCGACCGCTGGTCGCCCGGGGAAGAACTCCATTATGCTCCGTCACAGGCCCCTGTGTCGCTCATCACAGATCGCCCGCCGCCCACCTGTTGTACTGCCCCTTTGGAGACAAGGCGCCGTGTGCCTCGCTATTCCCGGCAAAATCCTCGACATTCAGGAGCAGGGCCCACTCCGCTCCGCTCGCGTGCAATTCGGCGGTATTGTGCGCCAGGTCTCTCTAAACTTCGTCCCTGACGCTACTCCGGGCGACTATGTCATGGTGCACGTCGGTTTCGCCATCAGCCGCGTCGATGCCGTCGAAGCCGAGCGCACTTACCAGCTCCTTCAGGAAATGGGAGCCCTCGAAGCCGAACTCCCGCCCGCCGGCTCCTAAGCCCTGCCCTCGCTCCTGGCTCACATTAACCTGTGATCTTTGTCACCGATAGCCGCTTGCCCTCTGGTTAAAGTCGTGCCTGTGGGCTTGCCTCCGACTTCCACCTCATGAAGTATCTTGACGAATACCGTGACCATCGCATCGCCCGCGCCCTGGCGGCTGAGATCGCCCAATCCGTTACGCGCGCCTGGGTGCTCATGGAAATTTGTGGCGGCCAGACCCACACCATCATGCGCTACGGCATCGATGAACTCCTCCCCCGTGGCATAGAAATCGTCCATGGCCCAGGATGCCCGGTCTGCGTTACGCCCCTCGAGACCGTCGACAAGGCGATTGCTTTGGCGCTGCGCCCCGACGCCATCCTCGTCTCCTACGGAGACATGTTGCGCGTGCCCGGCTCGCATTCCGACCTCTTTCGCGCCAAAGCTCAAGGCGCGGACGTTCGCATCGCCTACTCCCCCACCGAAGCGGTAAAAATTGCGCGCGCCAATCCCGACCGCAAGGTCGTGTTTCTCGCGATTGGCTTCGAAACCACCGCCCCCGCGAACGCCATGGCCGCCTGGCAAGCGAGGCGCGAAGATCTGCACAATTTCTCTCTGCTCGTTTCTCACGTTCTCGTGCCCCCGGCCATACGCGCGCTCCTCACTTCGAGCACCAACCGCGTCCAGGGTTTCATTGCTCCGGGCCACGTCTGCACCGTCATGGGATGTCAGGAGTACGAGCACCTGGTGCGCGACTTCCACGTGCCCATCGTCGTTGGCGGATTTGAACCCGTTGACATTCTCGAAGCCGTTCTCATGTTGATCCGCCAACTCGAAGCGATGCAATCGACCGCCTGCGAACCACGGCTCGAAAATCAGTATGTCCGCTCGGTCAGTTATCAGGGCAACCTTCCCGCGCAGAAAATCGTCGCCGAGGTGTTTGAAGTCGCGGACCAGAAGTGGCGCGGCATTGGCATGATTCCTCAGAGCGGATTGCGCCTGCGCGGCGAATATGCAGCCTTCGACGCCAATCGCGTCTTCGACTTGCAAGAACTCGCCGTCGATGAGCCCACCGAATGCATTAGCGCCCAGATTTTGCAGGGATTGAAAAAGCCGACGGATTGTCCCGTCTTCGGTATGCGTTGTACGCCCGAAAATCCCTTGGGAGCACCCATGGTTTCAACCGAAGGCGCCTGTGCGGCCTACTATCACTACCGCCGCCATGCAGTAGGAATTCAGTTTTGAAAGGGTGCAGCTTTAGCTGCACCGCACCCTCAGCGAATAAGTAGGGGCTTTAGCCCCTGAGGGCAACTTAGGAGAGCGTCTGTCAACCAAGACCATCGTCGACTTCACCTGCCCCACGCCACTTCCAGCACGAGATACAATCCTCCTCGGCCATGGCAGCGGCGGGAAACTCAGTGCCGAACTCATTCGCGACATCTTCCTGCCCGCCTTTCAGAATCCCATCCTGTCACGGCTCGACGACCAGGCAATCGTCAACGTGAACGGCCAGCGTCTCGCCATGACCACCGACTCCTTTGTCGTCAAACCCCTCTTCTTTCCCGGCGGCGACATCGGATCGCTCGCCGTCCACGGCACCGTGAACGACTTGGCCATGGGGGGCGCCACTCCTCTGTTCCTGAGCGCTGCCTTCATCATCGAAGAAGGCTTCTCGATCGAAGAACTCCGCCGCGTCGTCAACTCCCTGCATATCGCAGCCGTCGCCGCGAATATCCAAGTCGTTACGGGAGATACCAAGGTCGTCGAAAAAGGCAAAGGCGATGGACTCTTCATCAACACAACAGGAATTGGTATTGTCCCCGGCGGCCTCAATCTCTCTGCCGACAGCGCTCGCCCCGGCGACAAGGTATTGCTCAGCGGTTCCATCGGAGACCACGGCATCGCAATTCTGGCGCAACGCGAAGGCCTCGAATTCGAGACACAAATCCAAAGCGACAGCGCTGCTCTTCACACGCTAGTGGCTGCGATGCTCGACGTAACTTCCGCTACGCCCTCAGCCATTCGCTGCATGCGCGATCCAACTCGCGGAGGCGTTTCCAGCACCCTCAACGAAATCGCCGCTCGTTCCCACGTCGGAATCGAACTCGTCGAAAGCTCGCTCCCCATCCACGAACAGGTTCGCGGGGCCTGCGAACTCCTCGGCCTCGATCCTCTTTATGTTGCCAACGAAGGCAAATTGATCGCCATCGTGGCTCCCGAATTCGCAGACCAAGTGTTGCGCGCAATGAAGAAACATCCGTTAGGAGAAGAAGCGCAATTGATTGGAGAAGTAAAGGATGACAACGCCGGCCTGGTGACGATGCGCACCGCCTACGGCACCACCCGCATCGTCGACATGCTTTCCGGCGATCAATTGCCGCGTATCTGCTGAGCGTAACGGCACGCCTTCAGGCGTCGTTTAGATCAGGGCGCGCCATAGACAGGGGTTTGGTCAGATCTTGGTTTCGTATCAGGACACGCCTTTAGGCAGCAACCAAAACGTAAGGCACCTTTAGGCGCTGCCATATCGACGACGAACGATTATGCACGAAATGGGCATCGCAAATTCGGTTCTCCACGCGGTTCGTATCGAGATGACCCGCTATCCGGAGAAATATCCCTGCAAAGTCTGCGTCCGCATCGGCGAGATGACCGCCATCGATCAGGACGCTCTCCGCTTCTGCTTCGAAGCCATGATTCAGGATACCGACCTCGTCACCCTCGAACTGGCCGTCGAATTCTGCCCGCGCCGCCATCGCTGCCAGTCATGCAGCCACGAGTTCCTTGTGCACGATTACGATTCCCGCTGCCCGCAATGCCTCAGTTTTGAAACCAAATGCATCAGTGGAGATGAATTGGAGTTAGCCTACCTGGAGGTTGAAGAATATGGACCGAGTACCGTTGGAGCGAAAAGTACTGAACGAGAATGACCGCCTGGCCGCGGAACTGCGCGCCCGATTCAAGGAGCACGGCGTATTGTGCCTGAACATCATCAGTTCGCCCGGCTCCGGCAAAACCACTCTCTTAGAACGCACTCTGGCATCGCTGCCGCGCCACGACCGCGTTGCCGTTCTGACCGGCGATATCCAGACTAAGAACGACGCGAACCGCCTGAAGCGATTTAATTTCCCCGTCAAACAAATCACCACCGGCGGCACCTGCCACCTCGACGCGCGCATGGTCGACAAACACCTGGCCGACTGGAAGCTCGAAGACCTCGACCTGTTGTTCATCGAAAACGTGGGTAACCTGGTCTGTCCCTCCAGTTACGATCTAGGAGAAGCGGCCAAAATCGTCGTCCTGAGTGTCACCGAAGGCGAAGACAAACCGTTGAAATATCCTTCTATATTCTTCAAGTCTGACTTACTAATATTAAGTAAGATCGACTTACTCCCCTATGTTCCGTTTGACATGAATGCCGCGGCAGAAAATGCCCGCAAAGTTCACCCCGGGATGGAAATCGTCAAAGTCTCATGCCAGACCGGCAACGGCCTGCATGAATGGATGACCTGGCTGGAAAGCCGCCGCACCGCAAATAAGCCGCTCGCGGAAGCCACTGTTAGCTGACGTTCGAGGCACGATCAGAATATCTCGACCGCGATAGTGGCAAGACACGTGTGGGGCGGGCATTCCTGCCCGCCTGCGTGCATCAATAATCAAGTCGCCACCAAAAGCTGCCTGACAGCGAGGAGCCCTTGCAAGGACCACTTGGGAGGGCACGAGTTCCGGAGATTGTGGAAAACTCTGAATTCAAGCGCCTTCGGGAAGGTCACGAGTTCCACTCGTGCAGTAACTCGTTCAAATACGTGGCGCTTTAGCGCCTGAGGGAAATACTTTCGTCCTCAAAGACTCTTCCTGCAACCTTCCCCTCGTTCGTCCACCAAACATCAATCTCGCCCGCGCACTCCCGCGGCCAGTAATCAACTCCGAGCCGATCCAGTTCTCGTAAGACTTCCCCAATCGCCCCGTCCAAGGCCGCTGTCACGGGCTCACTCAATCTGCATCCCGGCTCAAACGACTCCGCCTTAATCCCCACCAGCAGCACATCCACCGGAGCCACCCCGAACAGCTCTGCGCTCAGCAACGCATCCACCAGCGCAGGCGCATGCGGGTCCATACGCACTGCCGGCCGCTGCCGCATGATGTCCGCCTTGCGATACAGAATCACCGTTCCCGGATCAGCTTCCGCGTTCACCGAGTCGATCAGGATGACGCCATCTCTTCCCGACAGCTGATCGATCAGATCAAGCGCCGGCGTCCCCAGATCAATCACTTCGACGCCTTCGTCAAATTCATACCGTGCATCCAACAACCGCGCCACATACGGCCCTACGCCGTCGTCTCCCAGCAGGACGTTGCCAATGCCGCCAATCAGTATCTTCTTCATCGCACCCAATCATTTCCCGAAACTCGCCTGATTCTCACAGCACCTTCACCTTAGCAATCTGTCGTCCCGACGGATCAAACGTGTGGCAAGCGCAAGCCATGCACGGATCGAAGGAGTGCACCGTCCGCAACACTTCAAGCGGCTCGTCTGGCCGCGCCAGCGGCGTGTGCAGCAGCGACGCTTCATACGGACCATGCGCCCCCGAAGCATCCCGTGGGCTCGCATTCCATGTCGACGGCACCACCGCCTGGTAGTTCTTGATCTTTGCGTCTTCAATCACAATCCAGTGCGACAGCGTACCCCGCGGAGCCTCGTGCGTCCCCACTCCCTCGACCTCATGGCTCGGAAACACCGGCGAATTACAAACCGACAAATCGCCCTTCGCAATGTTGTCGGTCAGCAACTGCAGATGCTTCTGCGCCAACTCCGCCAGCATGCTGGCACGAATCGCGCGCGCCGCATGGCGTCCTAACGTCGAGTGCAACATATCCGGCGTCACATGAATTCCACCTACCGCTTCAATCTTCCCAATTGCCAGGGTCGCGTGTTTCACCGTCAGCGGATGGCCTTGCGCATATCCCACCAGCACCTGCGCCAGGGGACCAACTTGCATCGGCTGCCCGTTAAATCTCGGCGCTTTCACCCACGAATATTTCTGTTCCGCATTCCATCCCGTAAATTCGGGCTCGGTCTCTCCCATCCACGGATGCAACGGCTTGCCGCCCTGATAGTAAGCATGCGCCACATCTTCACTCACGCCTTGACGAAAGTCCTTGTCTGACGCCGTTTTGAACGGATGCACACCCGCAATATTTCCATTCATAATCATCCCGCCCGGCAGATCGTAGGCCGACCCTTGGGTGTCAAGCGGAAGGTCAGGCACCGCCAAATAATTGCGCACACCGCTGCCGATCTTGAACCACTCCGGATACATGGCCGCCACCGCACACACATCCACCAGGTAAACTTCGTTGATGAACCGCACCACGTCTTCCAGCAGCACTCGGATCATCTCGAGCCGGTCCATGTTGAGCGCGCTCTGGCTGTCGAGATCGATAGCGTTTGCCACGCCTCCAACCGTTAAATTTTGGATGTGCGGTGTCTTCGACCCCAGTATTCCCACCACCTGCAGAGCCTTACGCTGATATTCCAACGCCTGCACATAGTGCGAGAAGGCCAGCAAATTCACCTCCGGCGAAAGCCGCATTGCCGGATGTCCCCAATACCCGTTCATGAAAATTCCCAGCTGCCCGCTCGCCGCAACCGCATTCACGCGGTCCTGTGCCGCTTTGAATTCGTTGCGCGAATTGCGCGTCCATGGCGACAAACTCTCCGCCAACCTCGAGGTCGCCGCCGGGTCCGCTTTCGGAATCTGCATGATGTCGACCCAATCCAGCGCCGACAATTGGTAGAAGTGAACAATATGGTCGTGCAACGCGTGCGCAATCAAAATCAAATTGCGGATGTACTGCGCATTTAGCGGCACCTCGAGTTGCAGCGCATCTTCCACCGCGCGCACGCTCGCCATCGCGTGCACAGTGGTGCACACACCGCAGAAACGTTGCGTGAAAAGCCACGCGTCCCGCGGATCCCGGCCCCGCAGGATCTTTTCAATGCCGCGCCACATGGTGCACGACGCCCATGCATTGCTGACAGCATTGTTGTCCACTTCGACATCAATGCGAAGGTGGCCTTCAATTCTCGTGATCGGATCAATCGTGATTCTGTTTGCCATGTGTGCCTGCTGTTAGTCGGAGTCTGGTTCGTTCTCGCCGAAATATCCGTACTTGAAATAGCCCGTCCAGCGTATATAAGGTCTGCGGAACCGGAAGTAGTTCGCCATGTCGTACCATTCCGTAAGCGGCGCCGGAAGAATGCCAAAGCGCTTCACAATCAATAGAAACCCTGCAACGCCCATCGATATGAATCCGATCGACACCAGCACCTCGATCATCGACGGAAAATACAGCGACTCAGGATTCGGCCGGAATGCCAAAGTGGTCGGGCTGAAGCGATAAATCATCCCGCCCAGCGAACTCAGAATGTAACCTAGGAACATCGACCGAGTGCTGTGGTCTTTCACCGAACTCCGCAGCATCCAGCCGCCAACCGAAGTCAGCAACACTTCCAGCCAAAAGACACCCGCAAAACGATCGAAGTGAAAGGCCGTGCCGAGTGCTCCCCTGAAAACGATGTCCAGCAGCCGCACGCCGAGCCAACCAAATATCAGCCAGGAAGTAATGCGCGCCGCTTCATCCAGAACTTCCATGTCCATGGCGCGTTTCCACATCAGGCAGCACAACATGGTCGTGCCTGCAACACATCCAAACGACATAAAACTCGCCGCACCCAGATACAAGAACGGCAACCACGGCGTCTGCCACAACGGATGCACACGCTCCCCCGCCAGTAGCATGAGCGCACCCAGCGAAGATTGATGCATTCCAGGCAGCAGGTAAGCCGCCGCAATCAGCCACGGAAAAAATTTATGCAGCCCGCGTTCCAGCTTCTCCACTCCCGGACGCAACCGCGAATCGAAATACCAAAGCCGCTCCAGCACCGGAGGAACATTCTCGAGCGCCAACGGAATCATCGCGTAAATCGACATGCAAATCGCCACCTCCGCCAGCGGCGAGTGCATGTTCCATTTCCACGGAAATACCATCCAATAAAAATTCCACGGACGTCCCGCATCAATCCCCAAAAGCAGAAGCCCGCAAGCGTAGGCCAGAAAACTGGTGAGCAATGCCATCCGCATCAGCGCATGCAGCCGCTTGCGCCGGAATACCCAGGCTGCTATTCCCACCGCGAACGCTCCCGAGCCGAGCGCCGTCATCACCATCACGTTGAACGTCTTCCAGATTCCCCACCCATACGCGTCATTCATTCCGCTGACCGGACCAAGTCCCGCCAGCTCCCGGTAAGCCGTCAAGCCAAACGCCACCAAAGTCATTCCTACGAGAAACAGAAAAAAACGGTTCACCACCGGAAAGCCATACACTGGTACAGCTCGTTCCCAACGCGCGTTTTTCGGAGTGAGGCTCGCAGAGCCGATGGAAGGCGTTTTACCCCCCAGCGCCTGATTCAGGGTTGCCGTGCTCATAGTTGTGCCCTCGGTTCTGCCCTCATAATTGCGCTCTCAGGCCGGTTTCCTTCTCGCGCTCGTGCGCCTCGTGTTCATGCCCCTTCAGGCTCTTGCGGATCACCTGCACCAACCCCACATACAACAGTGCCGGAAGCGCGAAGTACTGGTATAGCCGCCGCTGCCACCGCAGCGTTCTCGCCGGCACCGACTCCGTTCCCAACACCGGCAATCCCAGCTTTTCAAACGGAACTCGCGAGAGGTACAGCGCCTGCGTTCCGCCGTTGTCCAATTCGCCATACACCCGTTTCTGGTAATAGCGGCCAGGATTTTTCTTAATGCGCTCGTGCGCTTCCGACAACAAAACGCTGCGCGGACCAAAGATCACCGCTCCCGTCGGACACACCGTCGTGCATCCCGGCTTCAGCCCTTTCTCCAGCCGCTCGCTGCACAGTTCGCACTTCGTCACACGCGGGTTATAACCCTGCCACTGAAAACGCGGAATGTGATATGGGCAAGTAATCGTGCAATACCGGCAGCCAATGCACTTATCCGCCGTCCAAGTCACGATCCCCGTCTCCGGATCCTTATGCAGCGCCTGAAACGGACATCCCGCAGCGCACGCCGGATCGAGGCACTGCATGCACTGCCGCTTCACAAACGACGAAGCTGACCCGTCCTCGGGCTTGTACAGCTTGATAATGTTGCGCGTGACATCGTTCAAATCCGTCGGAGCCTGATGCAATCCATCTCCGCGCGTATCCGGCGGCGTGTCATTCGCCTCGGCACACGCCGCCACGCACGCTTTACAGCCGATGCATATGCTCGCGTCGTACAGCAATCCCACCGCGTTGCTGGGCAGCGCAGGATTTTCCGTCTCAGCGTGCAGCGTTTCCGCGCCTACGCTCATGGCCACGGCAACCGGCACTCCGGTCTTGGCGATGTTCGAGATCAGTTCGCGCCGAGTGATGGCCACATCAGTCCTCTTTCTTTTCTTGCGGATTCACACCCGGATTCACATTCGGGTCGAGGTTACGATCAACGCTCGGATTCTCACTCACTCTCGAATTCGCCTTCGCCATACGCTCGGCCGCCGCATTGTCCAACGTCACTTTCAGCTTGTCCGCCAGAGCCCGATCGCTGATAACCCGCTCCACTCCCGCTTCGCGGCTGCTCTGAAAGCGCTGCGAAGCCGTCCATGCCGCGCCGCCAACTGTCCCTGCAACAACGCCCACCAACGCCGCTGCCCCAACTTTGACTCCGCCCGCCGAACTGTAAATCGGAGGATAAGTATCCGGTGGTGTCGCCAAATGAATCGGAACCGTTTCGAATGTGCTCATTCGCCACAGCACGCCTTTTTCCGTGCAACCAGCACACGGAATTCCGCAGCCAATCGGCCACACGCCCGGAATTTCGTTGAAGTGCCGCGTCGAACACGCCGCATGCGTCACCGGACCTTTGCATCCCAGCTTGTACAGGCACCACCCTTTGCGGTGACCTTCATCTCCAAACGCAGTCGCGAATCGCCCCGCATCAAAATGCGCGCGCCGCGGGCAGTTCTCGTGGATCACCCTCTCGTACGCATATTTCGGACGGCTGAACTCATCCAACGCCGGCAACTTCGCCATCGTCACGTATTCCAGAACCAGTGCCAGCAGGTTGTACGGATTCGGAGGACATCCCGGAAGATTGACGATCGGTTTTCCCGTCACCACCGAATCCACCCCAACTGCTCCCGTCGGATTCGGATCCGCCGAACCGACGCCGCCCCATGACGCGCACGATCCCATCGCGATCACAGCCGCCGCTTGGCTCGCCACTTCCCTCACCACATCCACCGCCGGCCGGCTATTCATCTCCATATAAACGCCGCCATCGCGCGTTGGAATCGACCCTTCCACCACGAGCACATACTTGCCCGCGTTCTCGCTGATCGCCGACCGCAACGCCGCTTCCGCCTGCGCGCCTGAAGCTGCCATCAACGTCTCGTGATAGTCGAGCGAGATCACATCCAGAATCAGGTGCGCCACATCAGGAGCCGTCGTTCGCAGCAGCGTTTCCGTGCATCCCGTGCAATCCTGAAAATGCAGCCAGATTACCGATGGCCGCTTCGTCTTCCCGATCGCCTGCGCCACTTGCAACACCGACTTGTTGCTCGTCAGCGCTAATCCCACCGGCGCCGTCGCCATCAGCATGCCGCACAACTGCATAAAACTTCTTCGCGAGACTCCGCTAGCCTTCAGGTGTTCTTCAATCGTTGGATGTTTCGACATTGGCGCCTTCCTGCGTGCGGCATTTACCCAAGACCCTGAGCCAAATACACCCTTCCCACGAACGCAAGATGTGGCTCATCGCAGTCCGGGACAGCGGTATTGTTTATCGCTTGGATTAGTATTTCGAATCAGTGATGAAAATCACCGATGCGTGTGACCCTCTTGAACCCGCATGAACAGCGGAGCCGCGCAATACCAATGGAGCCCCGGCCGTCCTCTCTTGTCCTAAATCGAAGCGGACACTAATTCGCCCCATAATTGACGAAGAAGCAACGCCGTCGCATCCGCCTGGTACCTAAGCTCCCGCTCTACCGCACCCGATTCCCCCTACAATCAGCTTTCCGGCTTCTCCAATCCATGCAGAAATTTTCCGCGGACCCATCGATGCCAGGCAACTTCCTGCATCCAACGATTTTTAAGGATCCTCCGAGCGTCTTCGCTCGCTGCCGAATAGCAAAATGCTGCACACAAGAGCCCGACCGCTATGTCTGAGTCCTAAGCGCACGATGGGCGCGCAAGATTGCCCCCGGCCACCGTTCTTACCAATGACTTTCGAAGCGCACGTCGCAATCTGCTTTCAGTGTTACTAAGTACGTCATTTCTAAGTTAGCCGAAAGGCAGCCGATGAAACTGTCGAACCGTGTGATCCATGCAGAGCGAACTAACTCCCCATTTAACCTCTCTCTTCTCTGCACCATCATCTGTATCCTTTTCTTAACCTCCATCTCCCCAGCCCGCGCCGAAGCCCAAGCCAGAAATGAAGACGCGCGCTCCTCCGGATGGGTCGTCATCCCCGTCTCCGAATACCGCAACCTCCACTCCAAGGCTTATCCCACCGAGCCCGAGCCGGAAACTTCTCCCGTCTCCGACACTCTCACGCGCGTGGACTACGATCTCCAGATTCGCGGCGAAGTCGCCCGCGGCCGCGTCACTCTCACCGTCGACGTGCTCAAAGACGGATGGGTGCGTGTCCCCATCCCCTCCGGATTACTCGTCCGCGAAGCCCACCTCGACAACAAACTCGTTTCCCTCGTCCCCGATACCCACGGCAGAAACAGCGGCCAGTTGACCGCCGTTCTTTCTAATCCCGGACGCTCCATCCTCATACTCGAGATCGCTCTGCCCGTCGCCTCCAGCGCCGGAAGCGAGAGCATCGCTCTTCCGCCCGCCGACTCGGGCATCACCCGCGCCTCGATCCAACTCCTGCGCCACGGCGTTGACGTCCAGGTCGCCGGCGGGCTCTTGTCTGAGCAATCCGATACGGCCGACGAGAGTAAGTGGGTCGCCTATGGACAAGGCACCACCCCGCTCACCTTCACCTGGCACAGAAAGACCGAAGATCACCGGACCACGCTTCCACTGCGCCTGCGCGGCAATCTGACCGAGTTAGTCAGTCTCGGAGAAGACGCCACCACCATCTACGCCGAGGTGAACCTCGAGATCGTTCAAGGCGCGGCCTCCGAAGTTCACGTGCAGGTTCCCGATAACATCACCGTCAATCAGGTACTGGGCGCGTCTGTCGCCGATTGGGAAATCAAAGCCGGCGATCTGGCCATCAAATTTCTCGAGCCCATCGAACAAAACTCCCGCTTCGTCATCAATGGAGAATCCCGTCTCCCTCGCGATGGCGATATCTCCATGCCGCTTCTCCGCCTGCTCAACACCGAACGCGATACCGGAGGCGTTGCCGTCGAAGTTCTCGGCGCAGGCGAAATTAAAGACGTGAAATCGCACGGCATGGAAGAAGCCGACGCCAGCGATCTCGGCGACACCATCGCCAGCCGCCAGTCTCCCTCGCTCGCCGCCTACCGCTTCCGCGCTGGAGAAGCTGCCGCGAATCGCTCCCTCTCCGTCAACGTCGCGCGTTACACCCAGCAAGCCGTCCTCATGGCCAACATCGAAGAGGCTCGCTATCAAGTTCTCGTCAGCAAAGAAGGAAAGAACCTCATCCAGGCGCGCTACGCCATTCGCAACAACCAGCGCACCTTCGTCAAAATCACCTTGCCTCCCGGTGCCGTCATCTGGAGCGCGTCCCTAGCCGGCAAGCCCGTGCGCCCCGGCCAATCTCCCGATGGCAGCATCTTGTTGCCCCTCGAAAAAGCTCGTGGAGGCGAAGATGCTCCCGCCTTCGTCGTCGAAGTTCTGTATCTCGGACGCGGCCCCGCGTGGGAAGACAAAGGTAAAACGCGTATTGCCCTTCCCGCCCTCGATCTCCCCATCTCCCGCACCGGACTTCTCCTCTACTACCCTCCGCTCTTCCATGTCTCCGCCGAACCGGGCCCATTTCGAACTGAGCCCTATGCCAACCCGACTTCGGAAGCTTTCAACATCCCGCCACCACCGCCGCCCACGCCGCCGTTAGCCCAGGCGAAGGAATTCGATCGCCTCCAGCAATTCGCCAAGATCAACCAGCCCAAAGACGACGAAGCCACCCAATCGCTAGTCGATAAATTTCGCGCCAAGTCCAAAGAAGGAAAAGTTGCCGGCATCCTCCCCATCGGAATTTCCTTCCCCGCTTTCGGCCCGTCCATCTTCCTCATCTCCGAACTCACCGCCGAAGGCCAATCACCCGCCGCGGAATTCACCTTCCAGCGCGAAAAAACGAAGGGGGCAAAATAATGGCGAACAAATTAATGGCAAGTAAAGTAATGAAGCACCGCAAACTCTCACTCTGTTGCCTGATCCTCATCCTCGCGCCTCTCACGCAATCAGCTCGTGCCCAGCAAAAAACCACTCTGCCCCTGCCCGACTCCGGCAACGTCACCCTCCCGCTCGACGAATACAATCGTCTCGTCGAGTTAGCCGCAAAGACGCCGAAGAAGCCTGACGCGCCGCCTCTCAGCTTCGCCATCAAACGTGCCGGCCTGAAGCTTCACGTTGAAAACGATTCCGCTCTCGGCAGCATTCAACTCGAAGGCGAGCTTTTCAAGAAAGGCGTCATCCGCATTCCTCTGACCTCTGGCATCACTATCCTCGACGCGAAACAAGAAAACAAGCCGCTCCCCTTGCAGCAGGAAAACGGCGTCCAGACCGCCGTTCTCACGGGACCCTCCGACTTCTCCATCACTCTCAACGCCGGCATGCCCCTGCGCATCGAAGCCGGACGCGCCACTCTCAACCTCCCCGTTCCTTCCGCCGGAAGCGTTCAACTCACTCTCGTCCTCCCCGGCGAAAATACCTTCGCCAACATCAGCCCCGGCCTCATCACTGATCGCCGCTCCGAGAGTGGACACACCACCATCGAAGCCACCCTCGTTCCCGGACAATCCGCCAACCTCTGGTGGGCTCGTCGCGAAACGCAAGTTGCCGTCGTTCCGCACGAAGTGCGATTTCTGTCGGATGTGAAAACGTTAGTCTCAGTCAGCGAAGCCGACCTGCGCATCGCCGCTCTCGCCGACATCACTGTCGTCCAGGGCGATCCCACTCAATTCGAAGTCGAAATTCCCGAAGGCTACGAAGTCACCGGAGTCACCGGCCCTTCGCTCGACTCGAACGAGACTCAAGCTGGTGTTCTAACTCTGAAAGTGCGCTCCGCCAGCGCTCGCAGCCACGAATTTCTCATTTCCATGGAGCGCTCCATCACCGACTCCAAAGCCAGCGCCCCGTTCGTCTCTTTCAAGAACGCGCAGCGCGAAACCGGAGAAGTTCTCATCGAAGGCGCCGGCACCATGGAACTCACCGCCACCGAGGGTGGAGGCCTCAAGCGCATGGACGTTCGCGAGACCAATCCCTACCTCCGCTCTCTCGCCCACTATCCGCCGCAAGCCGCCTTCCGCTTCCACCGCCAGCCCGATGAAACTCCCACCCTCGCGCTCGCGTGGACTCGTTTTCCTGATAGCAGCGTCCTCGCAGCCATCGCCGAAAACGCCGAAGTCACCACCCTCGTCACCTCCGAAGGCCGCTCCCTCACCGAAATCAAACTCACCGTCAAAAATCAGGCGCAGCCCTTCCTGAAAGTCACTCTTCCCGCCGGAGCGACCATCCTCTCCGCCGATGTTGCCGGAGAAAAAGTGAAGCCCGTCACGGGCCCCGACGGAGACCGCGTTCCCCTCCTGCGCCCCGGCTTTCGTCCCACCGGAGCCTACGAAATCTCCTTCGTCATCATGCACGCCGGAACCCCCTTCGCCAAAAAAGGTGGCTCCGAACTGTCTCTCCCCCGCATGGATGTCCCCATCAACCTCCTCCAATGGGAAGTCTTTCTCCCTGAACAATACAAAGTGAAAGATTTCGGCGGCGACGTCCTCGCAGCCAATCTAGTCCCAACAACCTTCGGGGCAGATAAGGAAGTCGCAGAATTCGGCGCAAACGTCGGCGTTGCTAATGGAGTCGTCGGAACCGGCAGCGGCGGAGGCACTGGCGGCGGCGTATTTCGCGCGTCCGGCGCGAACGGGATCATGCTCCCCGGTCAACTCGGTGGAGTCGTCACCGATCCCACCGGCGCAGTTGTCCCCGGCGCCCACGTCACCGTCACCAACTCCGATACCGGATTCTCCGCCAGCACCGTGACCGATTCCTCTGGCCGTTGGCTCGTCTCAAATTTCCCCGCCGGACGAGTCCACGCCACAGTAGAAACGAGAGGCTTCAAAACCGCAGCCCAGGACATGGCATACGACTCCAATCAACCGCTGAACTACTCGACGACTCTCCAGCTAGGAACCGCCAACGAAATGGTCAACGTCACTGCCGGCGCCGTCGATACCGAGGATTCGACCCTCTCACCCCCCGTCAGCGGCCGCAACTACGCCCAACTCCAGCAACTCGAATCCAACGCCAAAAAGCAGCAACAGAATGCCGCCTCCGCCAACGTCATGAACCTGCAACGCCGCGTCGCCGGAGTCCTTCCCGTAGCCATCGAAGTCCCTCGCGCCGGCACTTCTTTCCAATTCGTCCGACCCTTAGTCCTGGACGAAGAAACAAAAGTCACCTTTAGCTACAAAACAAAATAATCGGATGCTCAAGTAGTGTACGAAGAGCGCGTCCCGACCCCAGAAGCTGCGCGAAAATGTGCCCTAGAGACGGGCCTGCCCTGCATAGAACCGTCTATAAACTGTGTTTGAGAGCGAAAAGGAAGGGTATGCGAAGATGCCGATTTCGGATGCCACAGGGCCTGCCACGACCCCGTCAAAGGGTTGTTGCCCGCTCCTAAGGGCGGGAACCTGGAGGAATTCCATAACTTTTATGTCGCGCCTTACACCCGGACGGACCATTCTTGCCGGCTACTCCACGTTGATCACCACATACTTCTTTCCCGCATACAACCGGTATGAAGGTCCTTCTTTCTCAATCTTCAACGGCACCGGATGCTTCACCTGATCGTCGTTCTGGGTTGCCACCGACAACAAATCCGTCGCCGCCACGTTCATCACCGTAAACTTGCCCTCTCGAAATCCAAAGCCATACTCTCCCGGATCAAGCGTCGCTCCATCAAAAGTCAGTTTCGTCTCCGTGATCAGCAGGCCTTGATATTTCTCCGCAATCGCCGTCGAATATCCCGAGGTATCAACCAGCCCCGCCAGCACCACCTTCCCGCCCGAGTTCTTCAGCCCCACCGTGTTCCGCGTCTGCACCGCCGCACTCTGCCCCGCAAAATAATAGTTCGTCGGAGCCAGCTCCTTTACCTGCTCTCCCGTAAGAATTTGCGCACTGGCCTGCACCGACCCGAGCGCCGCTAACACCGCCAGCCCGAGCATCACGCGATTCCACTTCCCCCTGCCCATCAAATTCCGTGTCATCGACAAACCTCCAAAAAATCATTTGACCGCAACATCCGGATATCCCACCACCGCTCAACTGCCCTATGTTACCTGCATGGCCACCAATGCGATACTTTCAGACGAAGCAATGAAGCAAACTTCACAACAGAAACGCACCGCTCTGCCAGCCGAATTGCCCACCGATGACCTCCGCTGGCAAGTCGTGCTCTCCCGCGAAACCTCTCACGACGGCTCCTTTGTCTTCGCCGTCTCCAGCACAGGCATTTTCTGCCGTCCCTCCTGCCCTTCCAAGCGTCCCCGTCGCGAGAACGTCACTTTCTACAACGACCCTCTCCAGGCCGAGGGCGCCGGATACCGCGCCTGCCTCCGCTGCCGCCCTAAAGCCATCGACGGCAATCCTCAGTCCGCGCTCGTCCGCGCCATCAGCCGCTACATTGAGCAGCACATCGAAGACCGCCTCACCCTCGCCTCGCTCGCAAAAGAATTTCTTCTCAGCCCGTTCCATCTTCAACGCACCTTCAAATCCGCTCTCGGAGTCTCGCCGAAGGCCTATATCGACGCTTGCCGCCTGCGCCAGGTGAAACAAAATCTCCAGGCCGGACACAACGTCACCACCGCCCTCTATGCCGCCGGATACGGCTCCAGCAGCCGCCTCTACGAGCGCACCGCCGCTCAACTCGGCATGACTCCGGAAAAATATCGCCGCGGAGCCATTGCTTCGGTGATTCGCTACACCATCTTCCGCTGCACCATCGCCGGCTCGCCTTCAGGACGCATGCTCGTTGCCGCCACCGACAAAGGTATCTGCTCCATCCAATTCGCCGACAACGATGCCCAGCTCCAGCAAGGTCTCATGCGCGAATTCCCCTTCGCCACCCGCCGGCGCGATGACGCCGAGCTCGCCGAGTGGAGATCCAGCCTCACCGGTCTACTCGAAGGACGCGAATCCAATCCAGCCCTCCCTCTCGACATTCGCGCGACTGCCTTTCAACGAAAAGTTTGGGAAACCCTCCAGAAAATTCCGCGCGGTGAAACCCGCTCATACACAGCCGTCGCCAAATCCATTGGACGCCCCAAAGCTACCCGCGCGGTCGCCCGAGCCTGCGCCACCAACCCCGTCGCCGTCGCCATACCCTGCCACCGCGTCACCCGCCACGACGGAACTCTAGGCGGCTACCGTTGGGGTATCACTCGCAAAGAACAATTACTTGTTATGGAGAAAAAGGCCGGTGTTTAGACTCTTGGGAGCTTGCTGAAAACCTAGATTCGTATCCGGGCTTTAGATTCTCTGTTGCAGGCGCAAGCCAGAAAGCTGAGTGCCGCAGGTTAGTGCCCGTTCATCAGGGCACCAACCAGGGCCGTCCTAAAGCTGACTGTCAGCACGCACGTGGAGCCTCCGCAAGCATTGCCACTCCACCACTCCAACTCCGCTACCTTTCCTTCCGCCGAAATCTCGCCCCCACCGCCGCCAGCCCCATCGGCTCTCCCGATTCCAGAATTTTCCGTACCCACTCCGGAGGATCCTTCCCCACCCTCGCACTCTTCGCTTCCTTCAACGCACCTTCGCTCTCTGCTAAATTCGTGCCGATCCCGCACGAAAAATCCATCCCCTCGACATTCTGAATCCGCCCGTCCGCATAAACCGGAAACGCTTCCCCGAAAATCTTTCGAGCTCTCATGAGCTTCGTCTCCAACTCCTCCCGCGACTCTCCTTTGCAGAGAAACTCATCCGCCTTGTCGTGGTACGCATCCAGCCCGACCTCGCAAAGGATCTTGCCCACTCTGCGCAACACCGCGTCCCCTGCGATGTGCCCGTAAACGTCGTTGAACACCTTCAGCAAATCGACATCCGCGAACGCGAGAAACGCGCCGGCTTCTTTCTCATCAAATGCCTGTCGGTTGGGCAATGCCGTCACTGCGGAAACCAGCGAAACCGGCTTGGGCTTCTGCGCCACCAGTTGCGTCGCCGGTTGCACCACTCGACGTGCCGAGATCGTCGCCAGCGCCTCTTCCAGGCTCGCCGAAATTCCGCTCTCCACCATAAACGCGGCCAGAAAAGCCGGAGACCGCGAAATTCCGTATTTGCAGTGAATCAGAACCCGCGCCCCGCGCTCCGTCTGCTCGCGCAGCCAGAAAACTGCGTCCTTCACATGCCTGGCCGAAACCACTCCTGAATCCGGCGCCGGAATCCACTTGTAAGCCTTCCCCGGATGCTCAATCGACTGGTTTCGCCCCTGTGGCTCATACGCGTCCGGCCCCCGAACATTCAAAATCGCCGTAATCCCTTCAGGATTCTTGCGCGCGAGTTCGTCCGCATCGCGCTGGCTCCCCAGCCACAAATTATTAACAATCCAATCCATCAAACTGATCTTAATTGAAGGGGATATCCAAACGTCTATGAGACTCTCCCGTTCCGCTTCGTAGTAACGTCGCGCACAGACGTAGCTCGCCCCGTCTTGCGTCGCCCACAAACTAGTATTCAAAAATTCAAAAAGAAAAGAACGGCACGAACGAAAGGGAAGGTCACGACTTCAGTCGTGCCGCAAGTCGCGAAAATAAGTGGCGCTTTTGGCGCTGGGTGGGAACCGCTTGTAGCGCACTAAGACTCGAAACACCCGCTAGAACCCGACGCAGCCCCCGCTTACTCCGCCTGCTTCGTAATGTTCAGCAATACGCCCACGCACATCAACGTCACGAACAACGAAGATCCCCCGTACGAAACAAACGGAAGCGGAATCCCCTTCGTCGGCATCAGCCCCAGCACCACACTGATATTGATGAAAGCTTGCAACACAATCATGCTCGTGATTCCCACCGCCAGGAATCTTCCAAAATTATCCTGTGTGCGCAAGGCCGCCCGCGTCCCACGCCATAGAAAAACCGCGAACAGCAGAACCACCGCCAGCGCTCCCACCAGTCCCAACTCTTCCGCCGTCACTGCGAAAATAAAATCGGTGTGCGGTTCCGGAAGATAAAACAGCTTCTGCTTCCCTTCCATCAACCCCAGTCCTGTCACCCCGCCCGTCGACACCGCGATCAGCGACTGGATAATGTGAAACCCGAACCCCTTCGGATCTGCATACGGATTCAGAAACGCCAGAATGCGGTCCTTGCGATACGACACGTGAAAAATCAGGAAATAAAGTGGCAACAGCGCCGCCGCAAACGCATACGCGAAATATCGCAACCGGATTCCCGCCACAAACAAAACGCACGCCGTAATTCCCACACAAGCGATCGCTGTTCCCAGGTCTGGCTGAAAAACAATCAGCAGGATAAACAGGCAAGTCGGCGCTACCGCCGGCAGTAGCGTGTTCCGCCAGTCGTCCATCGCTTTCGTTTTGTTTTCCAAAAACCATGCCAGAAACAGAATCAACGCCGGCTTCGCCAGTTCCGAAGGCTGCAGCGACACCGGACCCACGTGAAACCAGCGATGCGTCCCGTGCGAGCGATCCAGAAAGAAAACCGAGATCAGCAGCAGTGTCGTAAACCCCATCAGCAGAAACGCCAGCGCCGGATGTTGCAGCCGCTTGTAATCCACCTTCATCGCGATGACCATCACCAGCAGTCCCGCGACCGCCCACACCAACTGTTTCACCAAAAACTCGTAAGCCGACCCAAACCGCTCTTTCGCCATCACCGCCGACGCGCTGAAGATCATCACCAACCCGATGAACACAAGAATCGTAGTCACCGTAAACATCCAGCGATCGACACTAACCCGCTTGGCCATACAGATTCATTTGACCACGGACTTTCCACCAACACCTTGCTTTCCGCGAGTAATCTCGCAAAGAGTGATAACTGAGTAGGTTCTAAATACCGCTGCGCACTCTAGCGAAACTCTGATTGAGTCGGTTCATAAGCCAGAAGTCGGCCGTGCAGAAACATAATTTGCTCCGGCAAGCGATCCTTTGCCAGGCGCAGCGGGAATACCATCTGCTGCGTCACATTGATGCCAGGAATAAAAACTTTGACTTAAGCCTCAACCCATCCGACCCTAGAGTATTCATGAGCAAGAGCATGCATGAGCACGTTTTTAGCCAAATGGGGTAGGGGTGGGGGGCATACCATCTAGTTACTGCCTGAAGAGTTCACACATTGTAATCGCAGCTCTCTCTGCGAAAATCCACTCACCATGCCCATTGACCGCACCCGCCTCGCTACCTTCGCCGCCCGCGAGCGAAAGCGCTTCGTACAGGAGCGTCCCAAATCCCAAGCCATCTACGAACGCGGCCAGAAATCCCTGCTGTCCGGCGTGCCCATGAACTGGATGGTCAAATGGGCTGGCGCTTTTCCCCCCGTCGTCCGTGAGGCCCAGGGCTCGCACTTCTATGATGTCGACGGCCATCGTTATGTCGACTTCTGTCTCGGCGACACGGGAGCCATGACCGGACACTCGCCGCACGCCACCGTGAAGGCCATCGAAGACCAGGCCAGGCGCGGCATCACGCTGATGTTGCCCTGCGAAGACTCCGTCTTCGTCGCCGAAGAACTGCAACAGCGCTTCGGACTAACCTACTGGCAGTTCGCCCTCACCGCGACCGACGCCAACCGCTTCGCCATTCGCCTCGCGCGCCAGATCACCGCACGCCCGAAGATCCTTGTCTTCAATTGGTGCTATCACGGCACCGTCGACGAGACCTTCATCACCCTTCATCCCGACGGAACCACTGGTCCGCGAAGCGGCAACATAGGACCGCCCGTCGATCCCTCCATCACCACCCGCGTCGTCGAGTTCAACGACGTTCCCGCTCTCGAACACGCGCTCGCGCAAGGCGACGTCGCCTGCGTCCTTGCCGAGCCCGCACTCACCAACGTCGGAATCGTCCATCCCATCCCGGGTTACCACCACGCCCTGCGCGAACTCACCCGCAAATACGGCTCCCTCCTGATCCTCGACGAAACCCACACCATCTGCGCCGGCCCAGGAGGATACACCCGCGCCGAAAACCTCGATCCCGATTTCCTGGTCTTCGGCAAGCCCATCGCCGGAGGCCTTCCCGGAGCCGCCTACGGCTTTACCCAGAAAGTGGCGGATCAGATTCTCGAACGCCACAACCTCGAAGATTGCGATACCGGTGGCATCGGCGGCACACTCGCCGGCAACGCCCTCTCTCTCGTCGCCATGCGCGCCACGCTTACCAAGGTTCTCACCAAAGAAGCTTTTGACCGCATGATCCCGATGGCCGAACGCTGGACCGCCGGTGTTCAGAAAGTCATCGACGATTTCGGCCTCCGCTGGCACGTGACGCGCCTCGGATGCCGCGCCGAATACCTCTTCTGTTCCGACGAGCCCGCCAACGGCACCGAAGCTCACAATGCCATGGATTTCGAACTCGAACGCTTCCTGCACCTCTACGCCATGAATCGCGGCATCCTGCTAACACCCTTTCACAACATGGCCCTGATGTCCCCCGCGACCTGTCCCGAAGACGTCGACTACCATAGCAAGGTTTTCCGCGAAGCCATCCGCGAATTAATGGGCTGAAATGCCTGCCTTGGCGCGCGCCCCGCCCGCGCCCTGACCGGCGCAAACCAGCCGAGGATCAAAGCAAATGCTGATCAGGAAACAAGCTCCCACAAGAGCAACGGAACTGCCTCGATGCGACTCGCACGCATAACCTCTGCTACTCTTTCCCTTTCGTATGACACTCGACCGAACCCGATTCACCACCGTGTTGGCCCTTTGCCTGATCATGGCCGCATGCGCTCAAACTGGACCTCCCTTACCGCCATCCCTCGAGCTGCCCAAACCTCCCGACGATTTGCGCGCCACGCGCAAAGGCGGTCACGTCACTCTCAGTTGGACAGAACCAACCCGAACAACCGACCGCCAAACTGTGCGCTTCCTCGGCCCAACTTTAGTCTGCCGCGATCTCGCGCCCGAAATGACTAGTTGCGGACTTCCCGCCGCCAGGTTGTCAGCGCCCTCGATCCATCCGCAACTGCCAGGATCCAAAAAGCCTTCCCAAAAGAGATCAACAACTCAACGACAACCCCCCGAAATCTATACCGACACCGTTCCTGCTTCAATGCAGCAACTCGATCCGTCTTCTGACTTCACCTACGCCGTCGAAGTCCTGAACCGCAACGCGCGAGGCGCTGGATTGTCGAATCGCGTTCATGTTCCCGCCATCATCACCCTGGCTCCGCCCGGCGACCTGGGACACAAGCTCACCGCCGATGGTGTGGTCCTGACGTGGACAACCGCTGCGGAACCGCCAAACACCGCAGACGCCGCCAATGCAGTCCAATATCGCTACCGCATTTATCGCCGCGATCAGGCTTCGGGAAAGGATGCCATTGCGGGCGAAATTCCAGTGCCCTCAAGCGGACCGCAAGCGACGCAGTTCACCGACTCGACCTTCGAATGGGAGAAAACCTATCTCTACCGCGTCACTGCCGTGAGTCTTCTGAGACGTCTCGACAGCGAGGTACAAGTTGAAGGAGACGACAGTGCGTCCGTGCAGGTCGTCGCGCACGACATTTTCCCACCAGCCGTTCCCGCGGGTCTGCAAGCTGCATATTCCGGCGAAGGTCAGAAACCGTTCATCGACCTCGTCTGGGCGCCCGTGACCACGGTGGATCTCGGTGGCTACAACGTCTATCGCGGCGAAGCGAACAGCGCTTACGAGAAATTGAACGAAGTCCTTGTCAAGTCACCGTCCTATCGTGACAGCGGCGTCGTCCCGGGCAAAACCTACACCTACACTGTCTCGGCAGTAGACGTTCGAGGCAATGAAAGCCAACGAAGCGATCCCGCAAGGGAGCCTGTTCCCTGATTTCGCGTGCAGACTCTTCGGAGCAACTTTCCATCGCGCGCAGTTTCGAAATTGTGATTAGATATTCTTAAGATGAAATACTGTCGCTTCAATCTCGACGGCTCGCCGCATTACGGCCTCGTCGAATCCGTCGCGGGCCACGACGAGATCACCCGCCTGTTTCTTCAGCCTCCACAAAATAGCGATGGAGACGTTGAGGGGCTGGCCAGCCGCCACATGGATCGCATCCACATCGCCGAAGCTTCGCTGCTGCCGCCTGTCGAACCTTCAAAAATCGTCTGCGTGGGACGCAACTACCGCGAACACGCTGCCGAACTCGGGCATGATGTCCCGCAAGAGCCTCTGATCTTCTTCAAGCCGCCCTCTTCCCTGCTATCGCCCGGCGCAACCATCCGTCGTCCCCAAGTCTCAGAGCGCACCGATTACGAGGGCGAACTGGGCGTGGTGATTGCCCGGCGCTGCCGCAAGCTCACGGAAAGCGACGACGTTCGCCCCTACATTCTCGGATACACCTGCGTGGACGATTTCACCGCTCGTGACCTGCAGAATAAAGACGGTCAGTGGACGCGCGCCAAGGGTTTCGACACGTTTTGTCCCGTCGGCCCGGTAGTCACCGACGAACTTGATCCTTGGGCCGGCATCCAGGTCGAAACGCGAGTGAATGACGAAGTGCGCCAGTCAGGCAACACGCGCGATCTTATATTCGCTCTCGATGTCATCATCCGTTACATCTCGCAGATCATGACGCTGCAACCCGGCGATCTGATTGCCACGGGCACTCCAAAGGGCGTGGGCCCGGTTCTCGCAGGTGATGTGGTCGAAGTTTCCATCGCAGGCATTGGCCAGTTGCGCAATCCAGTAGCCGACGAATAGTCACCCGGGATCGGTGAGGTGTGGGAGCGGGTGACTCGCCCGATCGAACAAGGCTGAGCGTTTCAGAACTACACCTGCGATCTTCCTAGTTCTCGCCGGACTGCTAGCTCCATCAGATCAGCCGCTGTGAGCAGCGTTTTCAGTTCTGATTCGCCTAACCCGCTGAGCGTTTCAGCCAAAAGCTGAATCCTCCGCAAGCGTGCTTCCTGCAGCAAGCTTCGGCCCTTGGCCGTAGCGGTCACCCGAATCCGACGCGCGTCTTTTGCCTCGGTTTCGATCTTCACCAGTCCCGCACGCTTCAGGCCCGCTACAATCCGGCTCATCGTCGGAGCTTTCACCTGCTCCGCTACCGCCAGTTGTCCCAGCGCCAACGGACCGCCAAACACCAGAACCGACAATGCTGACAACCGCGCTGGACCTTGGCGAGCCAGCAGATCCTGTTGGCGAGCGTGCCTCAGCAGATGAATCGCAGCCGAGTGCAGCCGGTCCGCTACTTGCAGGCGGAATCTCTCTCTCGAACTAGTCATAGCGCACAGCTTAGCATGGCTAAAAGTTAGCTATGCTAAATATTATTCTTGACAATACAGCCCGACGTCTTATACTTCGTTAGCCTTGCTAAGTAATCGGAAGGGGAAATTATGATGGAAACCGCACCACGTGCCCTGGAACTCTTGCAGTCAGGTGATCTCGATGGACTTCGCCGGCTTCTACAGCAAGACTCCTCAGCCTCCGAATCCCACGATCCCAACGGAGTCAGCCTGCTCATGCATGCTCTCTACCGGGGGCAACGTGATCTGGCCGAAATGATCGCGAGTAAGAAGAAGGATCTCGACCAGTTCGAGGCGGCCTCGCTTGGCCGTCTGGATAATCTCAAGAAAAGTATCGGCGAGGAAATCCGACGCGATGCGACCGCCGTTGATGCGCGCTCGAAAGACGGCTTCACCGCCCTTCACTTTGCCTGCTATTTCGGGCAACCTGCCGCCGCAGGCGTGCTCATCGAAAATGGAGCAGCTGTCGACGCCGTGGCGGCGAATCCCACACAAGTCATGCCCCTGCACTCCGCAGCCTCGGCTCGCAATCTGGAAGCCGTACGCCTGCTACTCGAACACAGCGCCCCAGTCAACGCCCGCCAGCAATCGGGATGGGTTGCCATCCACGCTGCCGCCCAGAATGGAGACCGCCCAATGGTGGAACTCTTACTAAAGCATGGAGCCGATCCCAAACTCGCTAACGCCGACGGGAAAACTCCGGCTGCCGTGGCGCGAGACAAGGGCCACGAGGAAATTGCGACCCTGCTGGAGGCATAACTCAACCGAAGGTCGATTGCATCTTTCGATTTTGGGGAGCGAGAGAGCCAAGGTCCAACTTGTTGATTAGAATAGACTTGATCGATAACCATTACCCGCGGCACCCTTCCGGAACCTTGTTATCAAGACTACGCATCAAAACGTCTATAATGATGTGAAAGTTCCTTCAGGATGCCTTATCCAGAACCCGATCTAACAGAATCAAGACTAACGAGAAAAAACAATCTATGTCGACGAAGTTGAAGGTCACCGTGATTGCCAGTTCACTGGCTATTTTGCTGTTCACGATCGTGGGCGGTTTTGTGAACGTGCGCGCCTCTTCGAACGATGGCGCCTATCGCCAGTTATCCGTGTACAGCGAAGTGCTATCGCGCATCCGTTTGGAATACGTGGAAGAGCCGAATATTCCAGGAGTCACTGATGGCGCGCTGCATGGGTTGCTGGAGTCTCTCGACGCGAATTCCAGTTACCTGTCGCCGGAAGAATACAAGCGATATAAATCGACGAAGAGTGGCGGGAAGGCCAACATCGGCGCCAACGTCTCGAAGCGGTTTGGCTACGCGGCCGTGGTTGCGGTGATTCCGGGAGGACCCGCGGACAAGGCTGGTATTGAGAACACGGACATCATCGAGTCCATTGAAAACAAGAGCACCCATGACATGTCGTTGGCTGAAATCCGCAGCCTGTTATCCGGGGATGTGGGATCGACGATTACCGTCGCGGTGGTCCGCCCGCGGCGGGCCGAACCGCAGAAGGTCGTCATCACGCGTGACTTGGTCACCATTCCGCCCGCCAGCGAGAAGGTGCTCGCCGACAATGTCGGCTACATCAAAGTCGACTCGTTCCCGCAAGGTGAGTCGCAGGAAATCGCGGGCAAGATTCGCGAGGTGCAAAAAGACGGTGCGAAGAAGATCGTGCTCGACCTGCGCAACTGTGCCGGAGGCGAAGAGTCTGAGGGCATCGCTGCCGCCAACCTGTTTCTGGACCATGGCACGATTACCTACCTGCAGGGCCAGAAGTATCCACGGCAGGCTTTCAACGCTGACGTGGCGAAAGAAATCACCAAGCTTCCGGTAGCGGTTCTGGTAAATCGCAGCACGGCCGGTCCCGCTGAAATTGTCGCGGCTGCAATTCTCGAGAACGCCCGCGGCGACGTGGTAGGAGACAAAACCTTCGGCGACGGATCGGTGCAGAAACTGATCGAGATGCCCGACAACGCCGCGCTGATACTGTCGGTGGCCAAGTACTACTCGCCAAGCGGCAAAGCTATTCAGGACTCTTCCGTTACGCCCAACGTGATGGTCGCTGATTCGACGGTCGAAGATGATGCCGGGCTGCCCGATGAAGATGAGCCCGCTGCCACGCCCGGCGTAAAGCCTGTCGAAAAGAAAGACGAGAAACCGAAGAATCAGCCCGACGATCAACTCAACAAAGCGTTGGAGACGTTGAAGAATAGAGAATCAAAGAGCTAAGAGCTTTGTACTTTTCGAATCGCTCGCCTCGGCGAGCGATTTTTTTGTGCGTTAGATTCTTGGCACACATCATAACTCTGGTCACATTCTGATTTTGCTCGTCGCCTTCTGGGATACCATCGAAGCAACACCATTCGACCTTTGTAGTGACTCTCCAATGGGATCCTTCTACCAAAATCTCCCGACGATCAAGATTGGCGACCGGAAGCTGTTTGGCCGTCTCTTGTTCGGATTGCTCGTTGTGCTTTCCGCCGCTGTGGGCGCGGCGGGAGGATTGCTTCTTGTCTACTCCACCGATTTGCCCCAGGTTGAGGAACTCGAACACTACCGTCCCAGTTCGGTCACGGAGCTTTATAACGTCCAGGGGCGCGTCATCGGTACTTTAGCCTTGCAGCGTCGAGTGATCGCGACTTATGACGATTATCCCGAGGTGCTGCGCAACGGCTTGGTCTCGATCGAAGACAAGGATTTCTACCGGCACTCCGGAATCAACCTTTGGCGCATCATCGGCGCCGCCTACCGCGATATCGAATCCGGTGGCAAAGTGCAGGGAGCATCCACCCTTACCATGCAGCTCGCCAAGAATTTGTTTCTTTCGCCCGACCGCTCTTTTTATCGCAAGGTGCAGGAAGCTCTCCTCGCCATCCAGATCGAACGCCGGTTCACGAAGCCACAGATCTTCACTCTTTACGCAAATCAGATATTCCTGGGCCACGGCGCGTACGGTTATGAGTCTGCCTCTGAATACTATTTCAGCAAGCCCGCCAAAAAGCTCAGGCTTGAAGAGGCCGCGCTGCTCGCCGGACTTCCGAAGGCACCGCAATATTATTCTCCGATCACGCACCCGGACCGTGCTATCAAGCGTCGCAATCTTGTGCTTAACGCCATGCTCGAAGACGGCAAAATCACGGCGGCGCAGGCTGCGGATGCGAAGAGCAAGCCGATTGTGCTTGACCTGCAGAAAGATCCCAATTCGCTGGCTCCCCACTACGTAGAAGAAATCCGGCGTTACCTGGAAGCGAAGTATGGTAGCGATCAAGTCCATGAAAACGGACTGCGCGTTTACACTTCGCTCGACATGGATCTCCAGAAATCCGCGCGCCAAGCTCTGCTTGATGGTCTGGCCACCTACGAACGGCGTCACGGTTGGCGCGGGAAACTCGTCAATGTAATTTCCCAGGGTGAAAGCCTCGACAAATATGCCGATCCTGACTGGGACGAAGAACCAGAACTCAATGGATACACGCACGCCCTCGTAACCGCAGTCTCGCCCAGCGCTGCGGAGATTCGCTTCGGCGGCCATACGGCGCTCTTGTCGCCAGCCGATGTCAGTTGGACGAAACTCAAAGCCCAACCCGCCGACATCCTGCACGCCGGAGATATTATTTACGTAAAGGTGCTCGGGCTCGAGGCGGATGGAAAGGCGCGCGTGAGTCTCGAACAAGACTCAGGCGCGGAAGGCGCGCTGGTCGCCATCGACAACGCCACTGGAGAAATCCGAGCGATGGTCGGGGGACGCGATTTCAATCTATCGAAGTTCAATCGCGCGACCCAGGCTTTGCGCCAGGTGGGATCGTCTTTCAAACCCTACGTCTACACCGCCGTGATCGATCAAGGCGGCAGCCCGGACGACACCATTCTCGATGCTCCCGTTACCTTTCAAACCGCCTCCGGCCCATATTCGCCTCACAACTACGACAACAAGTTTGAAGGCACCGTGACTCTGCGGCGTGCGCTGGCGCAATCCAGAAACATCCCAGCTCTCAAACTGGCTGACCGCATCGGGATTAAAACGGTGATCGATTACGCCCACCGCTTCGGCGTAACCTCCAACATTCCCGCTTACCTTCCTGTCGCTCTCGGATCGGCTGAAATTACTCCGCTCGAGCAGACTTCGGCATTCAGCGTCTTCCCCAATGACGGCGTTCGAGTTGCTCCGCGTTACATCACGCGGGTCACAGATTACGATGGGCGAATCCTAGAAGAAGACTTCTCTGACATCAAAGATGTCGTGAGTTCGCGCACCGCGCGCATTATGACCTCTATGCTGCGCGAGGTTGTGCTTCACGGGACGGCAGCAGCGGCCGCCAAATTGCCCTACCCCCTCGCGGGAAAAACCGGGACGACAAACGATTTCACCGACGCTTGGTTTGTCGGTTTCTCTCCCTCCCTGACCTGTGGCGTTTGGATCGGCTTCGACGAAAAGAAATCTCTTGGGGAGAAAGAGACGGGAGGTCATGCCGCGCTTCCGATCTGGATACAGTTTATGAGCGCCGCCTTGTCCGGCAAGGACCCCGGAGAATTCGAATCCCCTCCATCCGAAGGTACGGCGGTGGCACACAAAGTTGACACTCCCGACGTTGCGCCCGGAGATGGAGAACTGCATTAAAGGCGGCTGCCGGACGCCGGCTCGCGCCATTCAGCTGTTAGCTCCGACTAAAATCTTTCGCATCAGTCGACTAATTCGCACTATTCGATAGAGCGGAAAAAGCGCTTCGGGAAGTTGCACAGCAGCGATATCTCCTGTGCCGGGAGTCCAGACGAGACGCCAAAGGTAGCGCAACTGGTCGGAGCGCCGCTCGCGGAGCTTCAGAATCAGACGAAAGTATTGGGTAGACTCAAAATTGTAGGTAACGCCGCCCCGGAGACGCTCGGCAAATTCTGCGCCAACTGCAGAAACCCGGGCGTCGCCCCCAACCATTTCTTCCGCGGCAGCGGGAAGTTTCGAACGCAGAACATTTCTAGCCAGCCAGAAGCTAACACCGAGCATGCGAACGACCCCAAGCGCTTCTGCCCGCGCGATAATTAACGACCAGTCGACGGATTCCATCGATGCGGCTTCGGCGATGTCGGAGAGCCAGATAAACCGTGTCCAAAGATGTTTGGCAGCGTGCAGACAAAGAACGATCACGCAGTCTTCTGGAGACAAACACGCGACCTCGCTCCCACCGATGTTGATCCGTCCCGCGCGCGTCGCCAAGTCCTCGACCCGCAAATCGACTCCGTAGAAATACGGCAACAAGGCCCACTGCAGCTCAACCAGGTGCTTGCCGGCTGCTCCATCAAAAGAACGCTCGTACCCCGCCCAAAGCGAGAAACGCTCGACGGCCGCTGTCTGAGCCAACGTAGGACGGTACCCAAGCTCGGCAAGTGTCTGTTTCGCCCGCGCGAAATCGGCCGAAGTAACCAGAAAATCGATATCCGAATAACTACGCAACCCCTGATCACCGTAAACTTCTTGGGCCAATACCGGACCTTTATAGGGGACTGCCCTGAGATTCTTGCTTTCGAAATGTCGCGCGATCCGCGACAATTCCGTGCTGAACCACAGATTGCGTCGCAGATTCGCCTCGTAGGCGGATCGCAACGAGTGCTGAATCTCCAAGGGGAGCCCGCGACCGTGCTCGATTAGATTTCTCGCGGCGAGCGGAAGCACTCCGTGGTATTCCGCTAAGCGTTGAAATTCAACCCAGTCGATTCCTGAAAGATCCCATTGCCTGATGATCTCGATCCGCTTATCGGAAATGTTCGTGCCGACCGCGGCACACAGAAGTTCGAATTCGACCTCCCTCGGGAGCGCAACTCCCTTGGCGGACCGCGGAGGATAGATTTCGGTCATGGAAGGATTTGGATGAAGAAACAGACTACATGCCAGATCAAATCGGAACGCAAATCGCATCTATAATACAGAGTCTTCGGCGCAACCGAAGGTTTGTTTGCGCTACGTTCCCCATTTCATGAGCCGTCTCGCCTTCGAATCCGTGCGCAAGGTCTTTTGTCATCGCCCCGCCTTGTTCAATTGGTTCGGACAAGAGCGATGCGGGCAAACCATAGCTCTAAGAGACGTTTCGTTTTCGGCAGAGCGCGACGAAATTCTGGTTTTGCTGGGTCCTAACGGTAGCGGGAAGACCACGGCCCTTAGACTAATCTCGACGATTCTTCTACCCGATGCCGGCGTTCTGCGGGTGGGCGGCTTCGACGCGCGGCGCAACGCGAGAGATGTCCGCCGCCAGGTTGGAATCGCCGTTGCCACGGAGCGCTCATTCTTCCCGCGTCTGTCCGCGCGAGAGAACCTCGACTTTTTCGCCGCGCTTGACGAAGTTCCACGCTGCGAGCGCCAGCAACGAATCACTCAGGTGCTTGACGAAACGGGCCTTGAAGAGGGAGCGGATACACTGGTCATGAAATTCTCGAGTGGCATGTATCAGCGGCTCGGGATCGCGCGCGCTCTGGTGAAGCGTCCGAAAGTACTTCTGCTGGACGAACCGACGCGCAGTCTGGACGCCGGGACGACAGCACATTTTTGGACAACGATTCGCACACTGGCTCGCCAGGATACGACGGTGTTGCTCGCCACCCACAACTTTGCGGAGGCCGCTGCCGTCGCCAACCGTGTCCTGCTGCTGCATCACGGAGAATTGCTAGCTGATCGCCCGATTCAAAAGGGAGAAAGTGCAGACACCGTTCGCAGCTTCTATTTCCGCACGACTGGGGAAATTGATGAAAGAGATTTATAGCTCTTAGTTAGCGCGACTTATAAACTCCGTTCTCTCATGTATTCGACTCTCGACAAACTGTATGCGATTCTCCGGCGCGACCTGCTCACGTCCATTCGTCACCGCAGCGGGTTCGTTATAACCATGGTCGGAGTATTGACCGAACTGGCGGCTTTTTATTTTCTATCTCACGCCATTGGTCCCGCATTTCGACCCGAGGGCGTCGCTTACTTTCCCTTTCTACTGGTTGGTACTGGGGTTTACACTTTTTTCGTGATGAGCGCGCAATCTTTCGTAAACGCGGTGCAAGAAGCACAACAAACGGGCACATTGGAAGTACTGATGACAACCGCCACAGCTCCCGTCGAACTGCTTATACTCAGCTCAGCTTCCGCTTTTGCAGGAAATCTTGTCAATCTGCTGGTCTATCTCATCGCGGGCGTGGCCGTTTTTCGGGCCGGCATTCACGCGAACTTTTATTCTTCCGCCGCGGTCATGCTCTGTTCTCTGGCGCTTGCTCTGGCTCTGGGAATCGCGGCCGCGACACTGCAGGTTGCGTTTCAGCGAGGAGCCGCCCTCTTGTGGTTGCTCAGCTCCGGAGTCTGGTTTCTAAGCGGAACCTTGTTTCCAGTCGAAAGCTTACCTCGTCCGCTCGAATTACTCGCGCGTGCCATTCCATTGACCTACGCAATTGACGGGATGCGCCGCGCGCTCTTGAACGGGCAACCTCTGGCCGCGATCGGTCCCACGTTACTAACCTTGGCGATATTTGCCGCCATTTCGCTTCCCCTGGCACTAGCCTGTCTATCGCTCAGTTTGCGGCGCGCCCGGCAAAATGGAACTCTCTCATTTTATTGAGGATGCTGATACTCCTTTTCTGAATTCCACCTCTGAGATAGTGGCACACAGCAAATCTGTGTAGTACACTTCCTTTACTCTTATCCAAACTGGGGGAGAAGTCAGGCGGTTTATGAAACTGACTCGACCAACTATGGACGACCAGCGAACGACTCGCGAGAATCAGAAAAAGTTGGGTCCCGCGGGAAACGCCAAGAAGCACTACCAGAAGCCGGCATTCCGCCACGAGCGAGTCTTCGAGACGCTCGCGCTCTCTTGTGGCAAAATCGGCGCTACGATTCCGAGTTGTCAGTTCTCGCGCAAAACTTCCTGATGCCTGAAACGACCACCAGTTCGCCCAGAGCGAGTTGGAATGCTGCACGCGTATCTTTGGTGGCCGAAACTTTGTGCGGCATCGGTCGTGAGAAATCCGATCGCCCCCAGAACATCCGCATGCGTGTCTACGGTGAAAGTATGCTCCCCACCCTTTGGCCCGGCGACATCGTTGAAATCGCGCCCTGCGCACCCCAGGAACTTCGAGCGGGCGAAATCGTGCTCGCCACGCGCGAGGGGCGATTCTTCTTGCACCGTCTTTTGGCGCCTGGCCAGCGGGATGGCTTTCTACTTCGCGGGGATTCCATGCCAGGCGTCGACCCATTGTTCCCTTGGGAAGCCCTGCTCGGCCGGCTTGTGCGCCTAGAATCGAGGTGCGGCGTTTCATCTTCAGCCTTCGCTCTGCACCCAGGCTGGTCCGCTAAGTTGTCGCGTGTTCTGGGATTTTTGTTTTGTCATATCGGTCTGGCGAAACGAATTGCTTTGAGGATCCACGGCCGCATGGCATCGGAATCTGACTTTTCCTGTTCCAAGAATGGGGCCGAACCGGAAGCTTTGTGATGGGGGCAACTCAAAAGGTCGCGTGTGTCGAAATCGGTGGAATTCCGATTGCCCTGTCCAGCGTCGACGAGGGCTTCCTCCGTCTCTTGCAGCAGCGTTATCACGGGTTCCTCAGTTCTTCACGACCGGAGTTTGAACTGGAATTTGACCTCACCGCCAGGCAGACTGTTTCGGATGATGATGTTCGTGTACATCGCGATGGTCGCGAGTGGATCTTGCAGCGGGGGGACTTTCAGGCCCGTTGGGATCCACGCACGGGACGCGGTAAAGTCCTCCAGAACTCCAATCCCTACTCTCTCGACTCCGTGCTCCGTATTTTGCATAGCTTGATTCTGGCGCAGCGCGGGGGATTTTTGCTGCATGCTGCCAGCGCCATTTGCGAGGGCCAATCCTTTCTCTTCTCTGGCGTATCCGGCGCGGGGAAAACGACAATGACGCGTTTAGCGCCCGCCGACGTTACCCTTCTCACCGACGAGATCTCCTATCTGCGGCCGCATGCAGAAGGCTACACCGCCTTCGGCACGCCTTTCGCCGGAGAACTAGCCCGACCGGGAGAGAATTGCGCAGCCCCCGTTCGCGCTTTGTTTTTTCTGGAACAAGGCCCTGCGAACCGCATCGACGAGTTATCTCAGGCGGAAGGCGTTCGCCGCTTGATGCGCAACATTCTGTTCTTCGCTGAAGATCGAGCGCTAGTAGAAAAGCTTCTTGCGACCGCATGCGACTTTGTAGCCAAAGTCCCAGTTCGCCGCCTGACGTTCTATCCAGACGCTCGAGTATGGGACGAGGTTCGAAACTTCGCACGTAACTTCAATTGCGAACTCCCGGGAGTGCCTGCAAATGCCTGAGGGTAGCATTTACATAACGCGCAGTTCTGCCATTGCGGCCCGCGCCCTGGCCGGAGAAATGATGGTTATGAACTCCGCAAACTCGACGTTCTTCACGTTGAATGAGGTTGCGACTGCCATTTTTCAGGCTGCGGACGGACGCACTCCTCTGCGAGAGATTGTCCGCGACACGATTTGTGAACAGTTCGACGTTGACCCCGAGCAGGCTCTCACCGACGCGGAGCAGTTCGTGGCCGAGCTCTCAAGCCATGGCATTCTGCTAGTGTCCAACGAGCCTCTTCCTGCGGAGCCTTCCCGATGAGCTTGATGAGCGAGGTAGGACAAAAGGCGTTTGATTTGGGTGTGCCGATTGCCGTGCACATGGATGTGACCTATCGCTGCAACGAACGTTGCGTCCATTGCTATCTCGATCACGACGACCATGGTGAAATGACCTCTGCCGAAATTGCTGGTGTGCTCGATCAACTCGCAGCTGCCGGTGTTTTCTTTATTACTTTTAGCGGTGGCGAGGTTTTTTTGCGCCGCGATTTCTTTGAGATACTCGAATACGCCCGCCGCCTGATGTTCAACGTCAAGATCAAGACCAATGCAGTCATGATCCACGAAAAAGAAGCGCGCCGAATCCGCGAATTGGGCGTAGACACGATCCAGATCAGCGTTTACTCGCATCGCGCCGAAGTGCATGATGCTATTACTAAACTACCGCACTCCTTCGACCGTACTATCGCCGCCATCCGATTTCTCCGCGACCAGGGATTGCGCGTCACAATCGCAAACGTGTTGATGACCGCAAATTCTTCCGATCACCTCGGGGTACAACAACTGGCCGCCGACCTCGGCGTGCACTACACCCTCGATCCCACCATTACCCCGATGATGGACGGCGACACTTCTGTTCTCTCGTTGCGCATTCCAGGAGAAGAACTACCCGAGGTCTTCAACAATCCCGCCTTGGTTGGGAATCAGGAAGACTTCTGCGCTCCACCGAAGCCTCCATCCGAAGAGGATCTGGAAGGGTACTCATGCAGCGCAGGCCATTCTTTCTGTTACATTTCGCCCTACGGCAACGTCTTCCCCTGCGTGCAGTTTCCTCTGCCCACTGGGAACATCCGGCAACAGAAATTCCTGGATATCTGGAATCACTCTCCTCAGATGAATGAGGTTCGATCGATCCAGGCAAAACACCTGACCACCTGCTCGTCATGTTCGCACGTCAGCAGTTGCTCGCGCTGTCCCGGCTTGGCTTACGTCGAGGGAAATATGCGCGGCCCGTCCACCGCCGATTGCGAAAAGTCCTTCTATCGCACGGGCATACCGACGGCGAACATGCTGCAACAGGGCTTGTCGAAACCGCAATCGGCAGCGAATAAGACTAAAGCGTTGATCCAGATCCGCCCAATCGCTGTTTCCGCTTGAACTTAGTGTAGAGAGACGAGAGCCAGAGGGCGTAAGACAAGCCGTGGCATCTGTTTTGGCGCAATCGCCTAGAGTTTGCTGGCCGCTGCAGCGTTGTGGCTGCGTTTCAGATCCACAATCGCTTCCGCGCTCGCCAATTGCTCCAGAATGCGCTGCAATGCCGCTCGAATGTCATGAGTAGCCTCGTGGAACTTCAACGCTGCTCCCGTACCCATGTCCATGCGCACCACCTCGCTCTTGATGGAGACGTTTGTATGTTCATGCGAGAACGCAAGTTCCAATTCCGACCCCGGTAAGAGCAGACCACTCGTCTCGACATAGCAACCACCCAGGCTAAGGTTGGTCACAATACCGAGGATCGCCCCTTTCACGGTCGTGCCAGAAATCTCCGTGGTCAGCCTCCCGCGCACTCGGGGGTAGAGGCGACGGTTCTTCTGAACCGCCTGGCTTTGCTTCTGCAAGTACATCCGCTTATCAGCCTCCGATAAGATCTTTTCGGCGTCCATGCCATCTTCCGGATACACGGCTTTGCCGACGCTGAGTGACAGAATGTCCTCATTGCAGATGTCTTTACCAGCTTGTTTCGCGAGTTCACGCATTTGTTCAGCCTTGCGTGCAGTGGCCTCGGCTGTCAGGCCCGGGGCGATGACCACAAACTCGTCGCCGCCCATGCGCGCGACATAGTCGTACTCACGGCTAGTCTCTTTCAGAGAGTGGGCAAAAAGACGTAGAACTCGATTTCCTTCAAGGTGGCCAAAGCGGTCGTTGATTTGCTTGAAACCATCCAAATCGGCGACCATCACCGTCAGAGTTTTGTTGTCGCGCTTGCAGCGAGCCAACTCCCGGTCAAGCTGCAAGAACAGCGAGCGGGCATTCGGAAGGCCGGTAAGATAGTCGGTAACTGCTGAACTCTCCGCCTGCTCATACTTCATCGCGTTCTCGATTGCCAGCGCCATCTTGGAACTGACCGCCTGCAGAATGCGCAAGTGATCGGACGTGAAGAAGTCCTTTTCCGCGTGATATAGCGCAACCACCCCCACCACCCCCTGTAAGCCTTCCAGCGGAACCGCCAAGGCCGAGTTCAACGTGCTGTATTTCGAAGCATCGTTGAGATACCCGGGTTCAACCGAGGGATTTCCATTCAGAATCGGCTTCAGGTTTTGCGCCACCCATCCCGAGAGCCCTTGTCCAATCGGGATGCGCAGGGAGGCAAAGAGCCGGAAGTTATCGCCGTTCACGTACTCGGGGACCAATTCTTCCCCGTGCCGCACGTAAATTGCGATCGCATCGTAAGGCATTGCCCGCCGCAACTTCACGGCGAACACAGAGAGTGTTTCTCCCAAGCTGAGCGAAGCTCCCAAATCCTGGCTGAGTTCAAAGAGTGTCTGGGCCTCCTGCCGCGCGGCCGCAATCGAGCTAAGGAAGCTGCGCTCCTGCACTTGCCCTTTCCCCTGCGCCTGAAATCCCGCCGCCGGCTTGATCGTCGGCTCCATCTGCGGATCTTGGTCCTTCACTTCTGTCGACAACTTCTGCTTTCCTATGCTGTCAGTCCGCTGATGAACCAGTTGCTCCAGCTCTACATATTTTCGCTCGAGTACTTTGACCACCTGCGGATCGAATGATTTTCCCGATTCGTCCGACAGCCTTGCCATCGCTTCATTGAGAGGAAGCGCACGGCGATACTGTCGGTCGGAAGCCAGCGCATCCAGAAAATCCACCGCCGCCAGTATGCGAGCGCCAATTGGAATCTGCGCGCCCTTCAACCCCATGGGATATCCAGTCCCATCAAACTTTTCGTGATGGGCTCGCACGATCGGGACAACCGGATAAGGAAAGCGCACGCGCTCTAGAATTTCCGCCCCGACCAGTGGATGAATCTTCATCTTCTCGAATTCTTCCGGCGTCAACCGTCCCGGTTTCGAGATAATGTGCTCGGGAATCGCGAGCTTGCCGATGTCGTGCAGCAAGGCAGCAGCCTGCAGGGCCGCCATTCCCTCAGCGTCCACCTTCAGCTCTTTCGCGACCTCGACCGCATAAACACGAACTCTCTGCAGATGATCGTGAGTCGTCTGATCCTTCGCTTCAATGGCCAGCGCCAGTGCCTCAATCGTGCGCATGTGCAGATCAGCCATCTCTTCCACATGGCGCTTTTCGTCTTCGAGCTTGCCAAGGTAAAGGCGGTACGACCGGTAGATGAGATACACGACCGGCAGAGTCAGCAACGATGTTTGCCAGTCCGTAAAGCCGTGCAACCAGCTCATCATCCCGGCGACGCCCGCGCCAACCAGATAGTAAGGAAAACTCCAGAAATAGCATTCTGCCCAGATCTTACGCAGGGAACGGCGCTCGGTGAGAGAAATGACCGCCGCAACCGGCATCGTATTCGCCACGAAATAGACGCAGGCCGCTAGAAACAATAATGTCGACGGATTACTCACCGCCCGATGGACCAAGGCGTACCGGTATGAGGCGAACGTTACCGCTATCGCAAGAGCAGTCGAGCAGACATTAAACGCGACCTGGATTGGAATCGGGCGATCCTTATCGAAGCATTGCACCACCACGGCGGCGCAACCGAGCGCCATCGCTTCCGAAAGGCTTAACTCCAGAACGCCCAACAGCAAAAAAAGAAAGTTGACCGACATCGTCCCGGTGATGCCGGGCAGGTTCACTTTGAGGCGCGATGCTGCGAGCGCAATCAACAGATAACAGAAGAATTTGAGCGGATTTTCGCTCCTGCCGTGCAGAATCGAATAGGTCAGCACCGCCGTCCCGCAGATCACCACCACCGCGATGAAAAAGCGTGGCGCGGCGCTCATGTCCCTCCAGGATTGAGGGCGAGTTTTCATGTTCCGACAAACTCCTCCCCGGCAAGCCCGGGGCAAAATTTCCCGGCGCGAAAACACGGGAACACTCATTGATAACAGGCTGGCATTGGGCAGCAAAGCATTCGAACTTTTTTGGGCAAACTTCCGTAATGAAAAGGCGTGACTTTCTACTGGTTGCGGATCCCGGCATTCCTGCGACGACGCTGTCTAACTCATAGATATTAAATAGTTAATGTTTCTTCGCGCGGCCGGTGAACTTGTGGGCGGTTTGAGTCGTATATCCTACTGATCAGCGGACCCTGAATTTGACGCACTGGAACCTGCAGGCCTAACATCAATGACTCTCTCCTAGGAGTGATCCCCCCGAATGATTGGCCAAACCGTCTCCCACTATCGCGTCCTCTCCCAGTTGGGTGGAGGAGGCATGGGCGTTGTCTACGAAGCCGAGGACGTCAATTTGGGTCGCCACGTCGCGCTCAAATTCCTGCCACCCGAGACCGAGAAGGATCCGCTTGCGCTCGAGCGCTTCCAACGGGAGGCGCGCGCGGCCTCTGCCCTGAACCACCCCAACATTTGCACCATCTACGAAGTAGGCGAACAAGCGGGTCGTCACTTTATCGCGATGGAATTGCTGGAAGGGGAGACGCTCAAAAACCGCATCCACGGACAGGGCCACGATCAGCCCATGGAATTAGAGCAGTTGCTCGACTTGGGCGCTCAAATCGCCGACGCACTCGACGCAGCCCACGGCAAGGGAATTGTTCACCGCGATATCAAGCCCGCCAACATTTTTGTAACCAGTCGCAATCAGGCCAAGGTGCTGGATTTTGGCTTGGCCAAGCGGACCGCCAAGACTTCGCCCCTTTCCGCCGAAACGCTAGGGTCGGCTTCCACCGTAGACGATCCCTTTCTGACCAGTCCAGGATCAACCGTCGGCACGGTGGCCTACATGTCGCCTGAACAAGCGCGCGGTAAGGACCTCGATGCCCGAACCGACTTGTTCTCCTTCGGGGCCGTACTCTATGAAATGGCCACCGGTGCGATACCGTTTCGCGGCGATACCTCGGCCGTCATCTTCGACGCCATTCTCAATCGGCCACCGGCACCTCCGCTCCGCTTCAACCCTGATCTGCCGCCACAATTTGAGGTGATTCTGAACAAACTGCTCGAAAAAGACCGGGATTTGCGCTATCAGAGCGCCGCCGACCTCCGTTCTGATTTGAAACGCCTGAGGCGTGATTCGGAGTCGGGCGCAATTCTGGCGGCAACCTCCTCCAGTTCTTCCCTGCGCATTCCGCCGATTTCCGGGCATTCTAAAACCAATCGCAAGTTACCTCTGTGGCTGATTCCAGCTCTCGTCATAGTGACGGTCGCCGGCAGCGCTAGCTTCTTTTTTCTCAAGCGCGGACACGCGCTCACCGAAAAAGATTCGATCCTCATCGCCGATTTCGTAAATACCACCGCCGATCCAGTCTTCGACGACACTCTGAAAAAAGGCCTCGCTTTCGACTTGGGGCAGTCTCCGTATTTGAACGTGTACCCTGAACAGAAAATTCGCCAAACGCTGCAGTTCATGGGACGCAGCCCCGGCGACCGCATCACCAGCGACGTAGGACGTGAAATCTGTCAGCGCGATGGCATCAAGGCGATGCTCAATGGCAGCATCGATGACGTCGGAGGTCAGTACGTGGTCACTCTCGAAGCCACGAACGTCTCCTCCGGCGACTCGCTAGGACGCCAGCAGGCGCAGGCCGATCGAAAAGAAGATGTGCTCAACGCTCTCCACGTCGCGGCCACGAAACTCCGCAGCCAGCTTGGCGAATCTTTGTCGATGGTACAGAAGTACGATATGTCTCTCTCGCAAGCCACTACATCATCACTCGATGCGCTCAAGGCATTCACCCTGGGAGACACCAAGCACAACATGGGCGACGATTTGAACGCGATTCCAAATTACCAGCGCGCCATTGAGATTGACCCCAACTTCGCCATGGCTTACGCCCGGCTCGGCACCGTCTACAATAACCTAGACCAAACCGATCTTTCCGAGCAGAATCGCCAGAAGGCCTTCGAACTCCGCGACCGAGCCAGCGAGCGGGAGAAACTTTACATCACCTCCCACTACTACGCCGACAGTGGACAACTCGACAAAGGCATCGCCGCTTACGAACTCTATCGCCAAACTTACCCTCGCGATTCGGTTGCTTACAACAATCTGGCCGTGATCTATAACCAACTGGGGCAGTTCGACAACGCCTTGGAAAATGCTAAGCGCGCCCTTGAACTCGATCCCGACATGTTGAATGCCTACGGACAAATTGCCGTGGCTTATTGTGGGCTAAACCGAATCGAGGAGGCGCGCTCCACCCTGAAGAGCGCCATCCAGCATAGAGGAAACATCTCAACCTTTCACAGCTTCCTGGCCTCGCTCGACTGGGCCGAGGGCAAAAATCAAGACATGGAAAAGGAACTCGAGGCCGCGTCCGCGACTCCAGACGGAGCCCTAAGTGTTCTGAGCTTTCGCCTTGGCTTGGCCACCGTTCGTGGACAATTGACTTTGGCCCGGGAGACACTGCAGCAAGTCGAGGAAGCGCTGGATCGTCTTCATTTGCAAGGGCGTGCGGGGGTTGAAGCCGGAATGAGCGGCGCGGAAGCGATCGTGGATGAGCGCTCGGAAGCCATTCGCGATTCAGAACAGGCGCTCAAATTGTCGCGGAGCCTCTCCGTCTTGGCCAACGTCGCCATCACTTTCGCGATTTGCGGCGACGATCAGAAGGCCCTGACTCTGGCCGACGAAATCCAGCGGACTCATCCCAACGACACCATGGCGGTAAATGTCACTGTGCCGGTCATCCGAGCGATCGTTGTTCTGCGGGCAACCCATTCCGGTAAACCGGATCCCGCGAAAGCGCTAGATTTCCTCAACACCGCCGCTCTCTACGCACGGTCAAACAGCGGAGTCTTTTACGCTCGCGGCCTGGCCTATGAGCAGGCGGGCCGTTACCCCGAGGCTCAACAGGATTTTGAAAAAGTACTGAGTTTCAAATATCGCATGGGACCAGACCTCATGCTGCAGGCCGCTCAACTACAATTAGCGCGGTTGTTTCAGAAAGAAGGCGACTTACCCAAATCTCGAATCGCCTACCAAAATTTCTTAACTGAATGGAAAGAGGCCGACCCTGCCATCCCACTCCTCCGCGAAGCGAAAACCGAATACGCCAAACTGCAGTAGCCGAAAGTGTGAAAGCAAAGCCTGCAGGCGGCGAACGTAGGGGCGAGCTACCTCGCTCGCCCTTTCTGCTGCCAGTCAGGACGTCCCACTAGAAATGAAATCCCAACTGTGCCGTCAATGCCCGCGGAGTCACATAGTGTGTCCCGCTGAACGTCGACAGAAAGTTATACAGCGCCGAGGTGTTGGCGATATTGATCGCTGTGAGCGTCAGGCTCCATTTGTAACGATCGCCTTTGAACAGATTGTCATCCCCCACCGATACATCGAACAAATTGCGCGACGCGATGCGCGGCGGATTATGGTCGTCATTTTCGGTATTGATTCCCGGCACCTGAATTCGGTTCGACCCGAATTGCGATGCTAAGCACGGTGAAGGCAGCGGCACTGTAGGCGTTGCATGGACACCGTTGCAGCTAAAGCCTGCCTCGAATTCCTGATCCGCGCTCAGAGGGTTTCCGAAAACATCCTGTAGCAACACCGCAGGCTGCCCTCCGAGCGTCGTGGACTGCGGGCAGTCGTTGCTCGGATTCACCCCGTAACACGGCGCATTCCCCGCCACCAGGCCGCTGTCATAGCGCCAGTTGAAGCCGAACCACGGACCTCGCTTCCATGGCTGATATTGCAAGTGCGTCGTCTCGTTAAATCTTTCGTCGTGATCGATACGAAAAGGCAGTCCCGCACCGGTCGCCACCGTCGCACCCGCGCCGCCAATTTGCGGCTGGAAAAACCGCGCCGCTACACTCGAGAATACAACCTGCGCCGAGAAGCCATGTAAATTCGGAACCTTCAAACTTCCCGCGTACCCCGGAATCTTCGCGTTATGCCATTCGATGGGAAAGGTGATCGGAGTATTCCCCAGCACGCTGAAGTCGTATCCATTGTGGGTGTATTTCGTAATCCACTCACCGGAAAATACCAGGTAGCGTCCAAAGGCCTGCTCCAGCCCCGCATGAAACTCATTGCGGAAACCGGGACTCAGCGGATTGGCATTCGGCGCGGAACACGCCAGCAGCGGATTCAACACGGCGTTACTGCATCCGATACTGGAAAGAATCAGGTTTTCATTAAAGGGAGATTCCAGTGTGCGCGCATACGATACGCGAAGGACAGTGCCCGTCTTCTTGATGTTGTAGGAAATTCCGATTCGCGGCTCGGCCTGGCTAGCAATCGTCAGCCCGTTGTACAGATCTCCGCGGATGCCCAGGTTCAGGGCCCAGTGCCCTTTGGTGATCGAATCCTGAATGTAGAGAGCCAGTTCTTTGACATCGGTATGGCCGTTGAACGTGTAAGGAGTTCCGCCTCGCGTCAAATCGTAAGGAAGTAGCGTCGGGTTGAACAGTGGGTAGAAGGCTGAGCCCGGCGCATTCAAGTTTGCGATCGTATTCGGCGCAAAACCCGCAGTCCCGCACTGCGACGGATCGGTGAGCCCTGGGACCGGCACATTTGGTGTCGCCGCCGAAGAGAGTGTCAGACAAGGCGCGTTGTATGCAGGATCAACAATCCCCAGCGTGTCTTTCTCATCCAGGAAAGTCTGCTCGTAGGTCACTCCCGCCTTGATGTTGTGGATGCCCTTAACATACGAAATATCCGAACGCAGACCTGTGTTCATAAGAGTGCGGTTCTGCCCCACCGACTCTCGCTGCAGACTCGGCGGCCCTAGATCCGCGAATGGATCGCCGCTGGGGTAGTAGTTGTAATCGTCGCGCCGCACAAACCCTCCTACACTCAATACAGAATTTGTGCTTATTAGATGGGTCCACGACGGTGCAATGTTGAACGTCTCTATTTTGGACTTCTGGTCGGTCGCTCCCACAGTGAGGGCCGTTCCGGGAACGATTCCGCCATAGTTTTCCACTCCCGGCAACACGCCGCTCAGTCCGCTCCAGGCGGTTGCGTTTTCAGCATCGAGGGAATTCGGTGTTTGGAACCAGCTTCGGCTGTAAGCAAAGTTGAAGTGAACCGAGTCCGCCGGAGAGAGTTGAAAGTCCACTCGATCGAAAACATTCTGTTCGTTGCCCTTGTCGTGGATCACCGCGAATTCCGGAGGATCAAGGAATCGCCCGCTATTCAGCCCGTTCGCGGAAATAAAGTTTCCCCATTTCTTGCCGCCGTAAGCGACATCGGCCTCGATCGTCGAAGTTCCAAACGCCCCGTAAGACGCGGTCACGCTCCCATGCGGGGTGGTTACCCCTTGTCCCGAACGGGTTGTCGCGACAATCACGACGCTGGTCTTTCCTCCATACTCTGCCGGAGGCGCGCCCGAAATCACTTCCATGGACTGAATCGAGTCGAGTGATATCTGGTTGGAAAAAACCTTGCTGTGCTGGTCCGTGTCAGGTTGATCATCCGTGACAATCGAATTTTCCGCGTGATCGCCAAGCCCGTGATAGAGGCCATTCGAATCGGCCGCAATTCCTGGCGTCGACAATGTAACCAGCGAACTCAATGACGACGACGCGCTCTCTAACGGCATTTTGTCAAACAGATCTTTATCGATATCGGAGTGAAAGGTCGGATCGTTCTCCACCAAGTCCCCCGACGCCTCGACTGAAACCGTGGTCGATGAAGCCGACACTTGCAGATTGATCTGAACCGTCGCCGGTACGACCGACCGCACTTGCACATCCTGCGCTGTTGCTGCGAAGCCCTGTGCGTTCACCGAAAGGTGATAGGGATTGAAAGGTATGTTCGGAAAACTGAAGTTTCCCTTTGCGTCCGTCGTGGTCGTGCGGTCATAACCACTGACCGGATTGTGAATCTCGACAGTCGCGTTCGCAACCACGGCGCCCGAAGGATCGAGCACCGTGCCGTTAATCGATCCCGAACTTGATCCCGACTGCGCTCGCGCAGCGGCAAGACCGAAAGACAAGGCAATCGCGACCACGCTGGCCGCGAGCCACTTCTTAGAAAAGGAATGCATGATTTTCTCCAATAAAAACGAGTGAGCGGCGTGCGGCGATCCTTTTGCAGATCGACGTCGCCGACTCTTAGAAATAGGAATGGATTACTGGATAGGAGAGAAATCAGAGAACGGGAGGGGGACGAATAAACTCAGTCGTGGCCGGTCGAAAGATGACGGTGGCTTCCGTAACCGGCAGGACCAGGGCCGCCGTAGCTAACACTGGAGCGGACTGCACGGTCTGCGTATTGATTCCGGCGTGAGCAGTGGCGCAAATCGAACAGGTGTGGTGAGCTGCGGTCGACTCCTCGGCATGGGAGTGAGTCGCCTGGACCATCCCCAGAACGCAAATCAAGGCGATGCAGAGCACGCAAACGGCTCTGACGAATACACCTCGATTGACCATTTCCCTCATAGCTGAAGAACACCCGACCCGCAAAATACCTAGCTTCAGACGATTCTATCGTCAAATGGCGCTCTTCGTAAATCAGATCGTGTTACGACGGACGGCGACTGGCCAGTAAGGGACGGGCGATTCGCCCGGCTTAAACTATTTTCTCTTACCTCCCTCGCGCTTCGTCGCCGCTCATCTGTGTCATCCAATTCGTGCCGTCTATCGACTTCTGAACTTCAAAATGAATCTTATCCGTCCCGGAGAAAACATTCGTCGTCCGCCAATAGGTCTTCTTACCACCGTCGCTTTCTTCGCTCGAGTACACCCATCGATCGCCCACAATTTCCAGCTTGCCCCAGGTACCCGGGCCGTCCGCGTCGGCCCTCAGCGCTTGATTGCGATACTCGTAGCCGCCACCCTCCAGCGGATGCACCGGCAGAAAAACGACAAGCGCAGTGTTCTTGCCGTTCACAAATTGATTGCACGAAAAGAACTCACCCACCTTGGCGCAGCGATTTTCGATATGCATCGGCTCGCCCGGCTTATCCGCCGGCTTTGGAATCAAATCCCACTTCCCGTCGTACAACTGAAGCGGCGCGTACGGATCAGTCAAGACAGTACCCACCTTTGCCGGAGTAAGGTCACGCCTCATCTGACCCGAAGCTGGCACAGGAGACATCCACAGAGTCACGAAACTCAAAATTGTTAGCAACATTGCTTTTTTGCTCCTGCAAACCACGATTTGACCCGCTCACAACCGCGCCATGATACAACGATAGCGGCCGATTTTCGCGCCTACTCATGAGTCTCTTTCGCCTCGCTTTTGTCGGATTCGGGAATGTCAATCGGACCCTCGTCGATCTATTCCAACGCAAAAATTCAGAACTTCTGGAGCGATACGGCATTCAATGGACGATCACGGGTGTCGGCTCGCGGCGCATTGGTTGGCGCGAGAATGCCGGAGGCTTCGCCGTGGGCGATCTCCTTCGTCCTGCGACCGAAACAAACGCACAGATTGGCGGATGCACCTGTCCGACGTATGCCGACTGGCTCGTCGCCGCGCAGCCCGACGTCATCTTCGAGGCCACTTCCCTCAACGTCGAATCCGGGCAGCCAGCGATCGACCATATCCGCCAGGCGCTTGAACACGGAGCCCACGCCGTCACCGCGAACAAAGGGCCGGTGGTCCACGCGTATCGCGAGTTGCGCGATCTGGCGTTCACGCGCGGTAAGTACTTCCTTTTCGAATCCACCGTCATGGACGGTGTCCCTATCTTCTCGCTTTTCCGGCACTCGCTACCGGCTTTAGAAGTGAAGGGTTTCAAAGGAATTCTCAATTCCACGACCAACGTCATCCTTACCGGCATGGAACAAGGCCTGACCTTCGACGAATCGCTTCGACGGGCCCAGCAACTCGGGATCGCGGAAACCGACGCCAGTTTCGACATCGACGGATGGGATGCGGCCGTCAAAGTCGCAGCTCTCGTAAACGTCATTATGGACGTCCGGTTGTCGCCAAAAGACGTGGAGCGCGAGGGCATTCGCAAACTCACGAAAGACACGGTACAGGCAGCCCGAGCTGCGGGCAGGCCCTACAAGCTGGTTTGCCGGGCGCATCGCAGCGAATCCGGCGTCAGCGCCAGCGTCCTTCCGGAGCAGATAGCTCTCTCCGATCCTATGGCCCTGGTCGACGGAACCTCATCCATCCTCCAATTTGAAACCGACATCTTCCCCAGCCTCACCATTACAGAAGAGAATCCCGGTCTCTATGCCACCGCGTACGGCATGTTGGCCGACTTCCTCGAGATCGCCACCGGCTCAAACGTGGGGGCGAGAACCAACAAAAGCACTATCCCCTCGGCGATTCATCTTTGACAATCAATGGAACTGGTTCACAAAGCCCGATCACTCGTCTGTTGTCGCGCCGGCTGCGTCGTATTTTGCAAACCGAGACTCAGGGAGATGCAATTATGTCGGGACAAGTCATTTTGTACTTTGAAGACCAGGCGGACGCCCTCCGCTTCGCGTTAGCCGCCGGCTCTGTAATGGCCGGCGACGGAGTTCGTACCACCGACGACTTAGCGCAGGAAACCACGCGAGTCACCCGCATCCGTCTCGAAGACGCCAACAAAGCCAAATCCAGGCAGCCTACCCAGCCGGAACGCGTAGCGTAGATGTTGCTCGCGATACCGTTCGATCACTTCTGTGCCCCGGGAAGTCCCACTCCGCGACATTTGTCATCGGCATTAGAATGTCTGTCATGCCCATCGCGGAATCCGCCTCGCCTACGTCTGCCTCGCTCGCGCTCGACATAAATTGGGTCCGGGCGCAGTTCCCGGCGCTCACGCGAACCGTCAACGGAAATCCCGCTGTCTTTTTCGACGGCCCCGGCGGCACACAAGTGCCGCAGCGCGTGATCGATGCCATCTCCGACTATCTAGCTCGCAACAACGCCAATACCCACGGCGCCTTTCAGACCAGCCACAATACCGATCGCATCGTTGATGAAGCGCGCGCCGCCATGGCCGACTTTCTGAATTGCGATGCCGACGAAATCGTTTTCGGCGCGAACATGACCTCGCTCACTTTCTCCCTGAGCCGCGCCCTCGGACGAGACCTCGGACGCGGCGACGAAATCGTCCTCACACTGCTCGATCACGACGCCAACTTCTCCCCGTGGAAAGCCCTTGAAGAAAAAGGTGTGACCATCCGCACCGTCAAGTTCAACGAATCCGATTGCACGCTCGACATGCAGGATCTGGCGGCAAAAATTGGCAGTCGCACGAAATTGGTCGCCGTGGGATACGCCTCCAACGCTGTGGGCACCATCAACAACGTCGCCGAAGTTGTTCGCCTGGCGCACCAAGCTGGAGCGCTCAGCTACATTGATGCCGTCCACTACGCGCCCCATGGAGCGATTGACGTCCGCGCACTCGACTGCGATTTCCTCGTTTGCTCGACCTACAAATTCTTCGGTCCGCACATGGGCGTTCTCTATGGAAAGCGGGAGCATCTGAAGAACTTTCGCCCCTACAAAGTCCGCGCCAATACTGACGAAATTCCAAATTGTTGGGAGTGGGGCACTCTGAACCACGAATGCATCGCTGGAATCAAAGCCACCGTTGATTACTGGGAAGACCTGGGCCGCCGCGCCAATCCCGCCGCCACATCCAGACGCAGTGCGATCCTCGCCGCTCACGAAGCCATCCATCGGCACGAACGCGAGCTGCTGCAAACGATGGTGGCAGGCCTTCTAGAAATTCCTGGATTAAAACTCTACGGAATCAGCGACCCGAAGCAATTCGAGAATCGTTGTGCCACGCTTGTGGTCCGCATCGACGGACACACACCACTCGAACTGGCAACAAAACTGGGCGCTCGCGGTTTTTTCACCTGGGATGGAAACTACTATGCCATCAACGTCACGGAGCAACTCGACGTGGAACGGCTAGGCGGATTTCTGCGCATCGGCCTGGTGCATTACAACACGGTGGAAGAAGTGGGAAGATTCTTGGAGGCGCTGCGAGCGGCGGTTAAACAACTCACGTTTTGACGAGCTGCCCCTGATGTACAGTTGGACGAGCACACAATTGTCACTTAATTTCTTCGACGTGGTCCCCACGGCCAACGAGCACCACCTTCGCCAGCCCAATAAACAGGCCGTGCTCGACGATTCCCGGCATCCCGCTTAACTCCGCAGCTAGTCCCGGTGGGTCCGTAATCTTGCCGAAATGACAATCGAGAATGGGATTCCCGTTGTCGGTGAGAAAGGTGCTGCCGTCTTTTTTCGTGCGCACCTTCGGCGTCCCACCTAACGCTGCGATTTTTCTTTCGACAACGGTCCGCGCAAACGCAATCACCTCAACCGGCAGGGGAAAGTTTCCCAGCACCGCAACCATCTTCGCCGAATCCGCTACCACAACCATCTTCCTGGAGGCCGATGCAATCACCTTTTCGCGCGTCAGCGCGCCGCCTCCACCTTTGATCAGTCGTAGTTTCGGATCGACCTCATCCGCCCCGTCAATCGTGATATCAATCTCCGGATGCTCATCCAGCGTCGTCAACGGAATCCCTATAGTTCGCGCCAAATCTCCGGTTTGCGTGGACGTCGGAATGCCGATAATCTTCAATCCCGCTTTTACCCGTTCGCCGAGTTCCATGATTGCAAAGTACGCGGTCGAACCTGTCCCTAATCCGACGACGTCGCCGTCCTTCACCAGTTTCGCCGCGGCGCGACCCGCCAGCTCTTTTTCCCGACCCTTATCCTCACGACTACTGCCGAGACTTCCTGCGTTCTCGTTGGCCATGGATTTCCTATTCCATTCTCCGTCCGCGCATTACTCCACAGCCTTCTGCACCAAACCAGCAATTCCCGCGATGTTCTTCATGAGGTCCACCGGAAATCCATGCCGCTGCTGCAAATATTCCGGCGAATTGTACGAGAGCCAAACCTGGCCCGCTTCGTCCTGCCATGCCAACGCTTTCAACGGAAGATCAATCGCCAGTCTCGGAGCCGCAACCATCAACGGCGTCCCGCCTTTCGGGCTGCCAAAAATCAGTAGTTGCGTCGGACGCATGGCGAGTCCAGCCTTCTCCGCCTCGCCGCTGTGATCCACCAACGCAAAGACCGTCATCCCTTTTTCTGTAAGAATCGTCTGCAACCGAGCCAAAGTTTCCGGCACCGAGTAACGGCTAGCTACATCCACAACCCCGTTGGCCATCTCCGACCCCTCCAAATAGCTTTATAGTTTTGTCATCCCGAGCGAAGCGAAGGACCTGCTGTAGCTCGGAATCTACATTGCCCTTGGCCTGTCGCACTTAGCTCGGCGTTCTCATTCGACCCGCACGGCTCCGCCGCATTATCCTAGCCCAAAATCATCTTCCCAAGGATTTCCTTCAATAGTTCGGCCGCAACCGTTGCCGTAATCTGCGTTGTGTCTTGCGTGGGATTGAATTCCATAATGTCGGCGCCCGCTATTTTTCCGGTAATCGCCTGGATGTGCGCAAGCGCCTCCCGCGTCGACATTCCCCCCGGCTCGCGATGCGAAATGCCGGGTGCAAAGGCCGGATCCAGCACATCCATGTCGAAAGAAATATAAATCGGCCCGTCAACTTTCATACGATCCAAGGCGGGTAAATTCCGCATTTCAATCATTTCTACGCCAAATTTCTTCGCTTGTTCGCACTGGTGTCCATTCGCCGTCCGGATCCCAATCTGGATCAGCCTTTTTGCTGCTCCCTCCTCCATGATCCTCGCAAACGGACAGGCATGGGACATCCGGTTCCCTTCCAGTTCGTCGTAGAGGTCGGGATGCGCGTCAAAATGCAGAATCGTCAGCCCCGGAACGCGCTTGCCGAACGCCCGCACAATCGCCAGCGTAATCGAATGGTCGCCGCCCAGGCAGACCGGACGCAAACCCTTATCCAGCAGTTCGCCGACTCTTTTTTCGACCGCCGCGAACGGCTCTTCAAAATCAAATTTCAAATCGCCAGCATCGCAATACGTTCCAGCCGCGCTCAGGTCGACCCCGGTCTCTGTCCACGAATTTGCTGCATTTGAATTGAACGCCACGCGAATAATCGGAGGCGCGCCCGCCGCCCCCCTTAGCCACGAAGAGTTCGCATCAAACGGAATCCCTAAAATCACTGGAGACCCAGGTTTCGCCGCATCCGGTCGCAGAGTCATATCAATCCTCCTTGCCTTTCAACTTCGAGAACACACTAGGGTTAGCATAGTCGCCCCGAGGCGGACTGGCAGTGATCGCGGATACAGCCTCATTCCGCCTCGCCCTGTTCCACCGTAACCCTTTTTCCGTCCCTGAATCGGACACGCGAAGCCAATCATCCGTTATCCTATAGAAGAACCTTTTATGGCAACTTCAACGACCAAACCCCGCGCCACTGTACCTCCCGCAATCCCGGATCAAGGTAAAGAGAACTACGAACGCGAACGCGTTTTTTCGCTCTTCCGTCAATTTGGATACCTCGAAGCCGAACTCAACCCGCTCGGCCTACTGCCTCCTCAGCCCCATCCCGATCTAGAGATCGATAATGAGTGGGCACGGGAAGCGCGCCGCATCTATTGTGGCAGTGTCGGCGTCGAATTCATGCACATCGCCGATCCCGCGCGCCGCCGCTGGATTCAGGAGCGCATCGAGGCCGAGCCCGCCGCAGTCGACCAAAAGCGCGCCCTCGATCTCCTCATGCGCGCCGACCTATTCGAGCAGACCCTGCAGCAGCGCTATCTGGGAAACAAGCGCTTCTCCCTCGAAGGCAACACCTCGTTGCTCACCGCTGTCGACCAGGTGCTCGACGTTGCCGGTGAACACGGCACCGTCGAACTCGTCATGGGTATGAGCCATCGTGGACGCCTCAACGTGGTCATTCACGTTGCCAAGCGCCCTCCCGAGCAGGTCTTTGCCGAATTCGAAGACGTTGACCCGCGCAGCGTTCTCGGCTCCGGGGACGTGAAGTACCACATGGGCGCAACCGGCGAATACCTAACGGCGAGCGGCAAGAAAATCCACATTCATCTCGCCTCCAATCCCAGCCATCTCGAAGCCGTGGATCCAGTCACTATCGGGCGCACCCGCGCTAAACAAGACCGCGCCGGGAAGGGTGGCGATGCCAAGTTTCTGCCGTTGCTCGTCCATGGCGACGCCGCGTTTGCCGGCCAGGGCATCACCGCTGAAACCTTGAACTTCGCAGACCTCGCTGGATTCACCGTCGGCGGCACCATCCACGTCATCGTCAACAATCTGATCGGATTCACGACGAATGCTCGCGAAGAGCATTCGTCCCGATTCTCAGCGCAACTCGCGCGCCGCCAAGCGATCCCGATCTTTCACGTGAATGGCGAGGATGTCGATGCCGTGGTACGCATCGCCCGGATCGCCGCCGAATACCGTTATAAATTCGGCAACGACGTGGTCATCGACCTGGTCGGATACCGGCGTCATGGCCACAGTGAAGTCGATGACCCCACCGTCACGCAGCCCTTGATGTACAAAGCGATCAAAGAACATCCCCCGCTCTATCAGATTTACGCGAAGCAAATCGGAGTCAACAACATTGCGGATGAGGCGGCCATCGTCAAAAGTGAGTTCGAGGCCGCGCAGAAGACCGCCACGCAGTTCACCAAAAAGCCGATGATGCGCGATCTTCCCAAGTATTGGGATGACTTCTTCGGAGGCCGCTACAATCCCGATTACGAGCTCCCCACGGGCATTCCCCGCGCGGAGTTGGCCGAACTGACCGAGCGCCTGACGACCTATCCCGAGGGCTTCCACATTCACCCCAAGGTGAAGAAGTTGCTTGAGCAGCGGCAGGAAATGGGCACGGGCAACAAGCCGCTCGACTACGGCATGGCCGAAGCTCTTGCCTTCGCCAGCCTCGTCAAACAAGGGATTCCTGTTCGCCTCAGCGGGCAGGATTCGCGGCGCGCGACCTTCAATCAGCGCCATTCTGTCTTGCTCGATATTCAGGATGAAACGGAATACGTTCCGCTCCGTCATATCGATCCCAACCAGGCGGCGTGCGATATCTACAACTCGACGCTTTCGGAAGCCGGGGTGATGGGATTTGAATACGGATACAGCCGCGACTATCCCGAAGCTCTGGTCTTGTGGGAAGCCCAGTTTGGCGACTTCGCCAACGTCGCGCAAGCAGTGATCGACCAATTTGTCTGTGCTGGAGAAGACAAATGGAACCTGCTCTCCGGCCTCGTCCTTCTGTTGCCCCACGGCTACGAAGGCCAGGGCCCCGAACATTCAAGCGCGCGGGTGGAACGCTTCTTGCAGTTGGCGGCCCGCGACAATATTCAAATCTGCCAGCCCTCGAATGCCGGACAGTATTTCCATCTCCTGCGTCGTCAGGCCCTCCGCAAATGGAGGAAGCCGCTCATCGTATTTACTCCGAAGAGTATGTTGCGGCACCCCGATGCACTGTCTCCGCTGGACGATCTCACCCATCGCCAGTTCTTGCCCGTCATACCCGATACGGAAGCGCGCGACGTTAAACGCATCCTGCTGTGCACCGGCAAGATCGGGCACGAACTGCGCGCGGAACGCGAAAAGCGCAAAGACACGAGCACTGCCATCGTCTTCGTCGACCAGATGTACCCGTTCCCGGAAGCCGAACTGGCCGCCGAACTGGAGCGTCACCCCACTGCGCGCGACATCGTTTGGGTGCAGGAGGAGCCGTCCAATATGGGTGGACTGTCTTTCATGCTCCCGCGCTTGAAACGGATCGCCAACGAACGTCCGGTTCACTCGGTGAAACGTTCCGGAAGCGCTAGTCCTGCTACTGGATCGGCCAAGGCGCATGAGGTCGAGCAGAAAACCCTGTTGGCGCTTGCCTTCACATCCCTGGACTAACTTTGCTGTCGAGGCAAAAAACAAGCCCAAGACCGACGCACACGGTCTTGGGCTTTGATTATTTCGCCGGGGTCAGGATTGCAAATTCCGGGCACGAAAACTCGAGAACTAGTCTACGGCCAGCGCTTGGCTGCGTCTTCCCATCCAGCAACGCGTGCCGGGGGATTCGAACCTTGAGCGGCGACCACCGGCGGAATTCGTACCGGTTGCGGCGGAGCTGCGGTTAAGCTCGGCTTCGGCGCTTCCGCGAGCGACTCTTTTTCGTCCGAAAGCAGCGGAGCAGCAACCCGCAAAGCCTCAACTTCCTTTTCCAGCCGGGTCAGTTCCAGTTCTTTCTGCCGCAAAACTTCATACACATTTTTCATGCTTGGGCACCTTTGGGAAAACGAGGATCAAGCGCAGAGTATGGGTTCTACCTGCGTTTTGTCAAGGGAAACGGGCACTCGCGAGTGCAAGGATAGTTATCGCTGCAGCCCAAGCGGAAGCGTTAGCGAAAGACTACGACGGCCACCAGGATACCCAGAATCAGCACGATAATAGCCAGCAGATTCACGTGGTTCGCCATCCACGATTCCTTCACCGGAGCAGCGTTCGCCAAAAAGGCAGGGACAAATTCTTCCGGATTCGAAACGGCCGAGACCGCCAGCGTATCGGGCGTCGACGAGGCCGGCAATGAACTCGTCGAAGTACTCAGCCCTTGATGATTGCCCGTAATTTCCGGATCCTTGGTCTCGGGTTGCGCCGCCTTCTGTTCGAGAACGGCTTGCTCACCTTGTCGCTGCTTCTTGTCGGATTCCTTGATCAAACTCTCTTTTCTCTCGCAATCCAGGCAAAGCGTTCTACCCTCGGAAATCGGAAACCCGCACGAGCTGCACTTTTGGATGCGCAGCATAGCAGCGGGAATCGACGCGGGCGCCGCCGGCTCCGACATACCCGTTTCCGTTATTGGCCTGGATGCAACGGGAATTACCGGCTCGGCGGCAGGAACTACCGGAGCGACTTGCTGCGGCGCAACCGTACCCTGAACAGTAACCTCACTCTTGAAAGCAGGAGGAACAACTGAAGCTGAAGCATTCTTTAAAGGGACTGTAAGCAAACTGCTCGCGGAGGACGTGGCAGCGACCTGCTCCGCGGCTCGCGTTGCTGCCGGTGCCGGTGTAGAAATCTGTCGCTGCTCTGCCAGATCCAGCGCCGTTAACGTGAGCTCGGCCATCCGTTCCAGCGCAATCAGATCCCGCTCTTCAAATGCATACGGATGATCCGAGAACAGCTCAAACAGCCCGCGCACCGCGCCGTCCCGCCGCAGCAAGGGCAGCACGACAATCGACGCAATTCCCAGCGCCCGGCAAGCTTCAAGGTTCACCCGCGGATCGGCCTCGGCATTGTCACAACGCAACAACTGCCGTCGGGCAATACTTTCTCCCGTCAGTCCCGACCGAACCTGAAGCCGTGCTCCAACCGCCGGCGCCGAAGCACCAGCACTCGCTCGGCAAACCATCTCCTCGCCTTGCGGAACAGCCAGCGCCGCGCCCGTCGCTCCGGTAATGTACTGCGCGCGTTCCACCAGCAACTGGAGCGCGGAATCCAGTTCGTTTTCTGCCAAGACCTGGTTCCCATTCGCCCGCTCGGCGGCTCCCTCAACCGAGGGCCGGTCGACACCGGGGGTCACATCGTGGGAGGTATTGGACTCTTTTTCGGGTTGTGCGGATCCGTACATGGAAGGGGGCTGAACCGAGTCTCGCCTCGGAGACTGCAGCTGTCAAGGGGCAGACGTCCACCCGTCGCGGGAATTCAGGTTGGCTAGCGCGGCTACGGGAGGGACTACTGGGCTTTGTCTTCCTTGTGCCGCAGCCACTCGATGAACATCTGCTCTTTCGGTTTGTCGTAGGCCATCAGAAGGTGCCGTATGCTGCGTCCACTGACGAAGTGGCAAACCTCTTCTGCCAAATTCTTCGCGTGGTCGCCCGCGCGTTCCAGAGATTGTGTCATGAAGATGACTTGCAGGCTGGAGTGATGCGCCACATTCTCTGGATTTTCGATGTGGCGCAGAAAAATAATATTGCGCAGGCGGTCCATTTCGGCGTCGGCGCGCAGCACGTCAATCGCTTTCTTGACGTCGCGTTGGGAAAACGATAGTCCCACATCCGCCAGCATTTTCTCGAGCACCGTCGCCATCTGGGTCAGATCACGCGCATCCTGCGAATCGAGTCGCGCCCCCGCGGCCTGCGCACTTGTCGCAAAACTCAGCAACAGATCCCCGATGCGTTCCAGACCGATCATGACCTTCATACACGCCAACAGCTGCCGCGTTTCTGCCTCCGGAACGCGCGTAATCGTCGTCGTCACGCCGGTATCTACTTCCAAGTCGATGGCATCGAGTTCTTTTTCGCATTGCCGAATGGCGTTCAGCCGCGACATGGATCCGGTAGCGATTCCTTCGGCGGCGATGGCCGCCGCTTGGCGCGCCAGTTCACATGCCTCCACTGTTCGCGCTACCAAGGTAGAGTGCGAAGGCTCTGGAGCCGGAGTTTTTACGCTGGCTGTGCTCATAGGCAAATCCGCCCGTTTGATTGGATGCCGAATCCACTCCGCCGGAACCAGACGGACTAACCGAAACGTTGCACACAGTCCCAGTTACAGCATAGTTCCACAGCTCTCGAGGGAGGTTACAGAGTTATGAATTTTCCATCCATTTGCGGTCACCTTCCAATCGACCGCTGATGGCCTCGAATGCCGAACTCTCGAATGCCGAATAAAAGAGCGTTACCCCTCGGGAGCCGTGAGCGAAAACAGAAAGCTTGATCCATGATTCAGTTCGCTCTCGGCACGAATCGCTCCTCCGTGCGCCAGAACAATGTGCTTGGCGATGGCCAAGCCAAGCCCCGTCCCTCCGGACTCCCGCGAGCGGGCTTTATCCACGCGATAGAACCGTTCAAAAAGTCGGGGCAGGTGTTCGGACGAAATACCTGGACCGAAATCAGTCACGAAGAATTCGACTCCGGCATCCGTGGCGCGCGCGCCCAAAACAATTTTCTTTCCCGAAGCTGCATATTTCAAAGCATTCTCAATTAAGTTCGAAAATATCTGATGGATGGCCTCGCGATCCGCATTCACGCGACTCTCCGGAGCCGAGTTTTCGATGACCAGGTCCACGCCATAAGTTCGCGCCACTTCCCGAAAACTTTCCCAGGCGTCCTGCAGCAATTCTTCGGTGCTGACCTGCTGGATTCCGAATCTTTGTTCACCCGATTCGACCCGCGCCAGCGTCAGCAGGTCTTCCGTCAGCCGCGACATCCGCGCCCCATTCTTACGGATAATTTCAAGAAATTCGCGCACGTGGTTGTCATCGATTGGGCTATCGAGAAGCGTTTCAGTGTATCCCTGTATGGAAGTCAGCGGCGTGCGCAGCTCGTGCGAAACATTGGCGATGAAATCGCGCCGGCTTTTCTCCATCCGCTCAGTTTCCGTCAGATCGCGCAGCACGGCGACGGCGCCGCCTCCGGGCATGGGCGCGGCTGTGACATCGAAAGTGCGGCCTGTAGCGATTGTGTTCGAGCGCGCGGAAGTCACTGTTTGTTCACGCGCCGCGTCCTGAATCGCAGCCAGAAAATCTGGGTCGCGGACGCTATCGATCAACGGCGAATTCAGCCGCGGAGCCCGTTGCAGCAGACGATCCATGCTCCGGTTCGCCCACTGGATGCGTCCCTCCGCATCGACCGCAACCACCGCATCCTGCATGCTATTGAGCAAGGTTTCCAGCTCTCGCTGGCTGGTCTGCACACGGTCGTAGCTTTCTTCTACCCGGCGCGTCGTTTTGTCCAGCGCAGCCGCAACTTTACCGATCTCGTCCGTCGATGTCGACGCGATCCTCGCGGTCAAGTCTCCGCCCGCCACGCGCTCCGCAAAGTTCACGATTCGTTGCAGACGGGCGCCTACATATTGCGATGCGGCGGCCGCCACCAGGATCGCGAAAACGAACGCACTCAGCGACCCCCAGAACAGAGCCAGTGCCAGCGGACGATCCGTGATTTCCATCTCTGGCAGCGGATATGCCAACCGCACCGCCCCTCCCGAAACCGGAGCCGCAACGTACAAATAAGGGATCGCAAGAGCTTGACTTCGTCGCTCCTCGACTCCAAGTTTCCCCGCCAGCGCCGCTACAAACTCCCCGCGGCGTCCATGGTTTTCCATCGTTGCCGGATCGGTTTCGGAATCCGCCAGCACCTTGCCCGTCGGATCAATGACGGTGGCGCGAGCCCCTGCGGCTTGCCCTTCTTGTGCTGTTATGTCTGCGAGTGAATGAAGCCGGTCTGAATCGACGCGATACGCAAACATCAACGTCTTCTGCCTGAGATTGCGCTCGATCTGTTCCCGCAGCGTACGTTCCCACACCCGGTGCACGGTCAACTGCAGGGTGATCGCCGTAACTCCAATCACCAGCAGAAACACGAACATCAATTTGACGAAAATGCGACTTCTCAACGCGCGACCTCGAAACGGTACCCGGCCCCCCGCACCGTCTTCAGATAACGCGGATTCTCCGGATCGGGCTCAATTTTCTCTCGTATGCGACGCACATACACGTCCACCGAACGCGGCGTCACGTATGCCGTGTCGCGCCACACCGAATCCAGTAACTGATCACGCGTAAACACCCGTCCCGCGTGCCGCATAAAATAATCCAGCAACCGGAACTCCGTCGCCGTCGTCGGCACCTGTTTCCCCCGCACCGTCAGCGTCATCGCGCTTGGGTCGATGTGCACTTCGTCAATTTTCGTGGGAAGCGGTGGCAGCGGCCGCTCAAATCGCCGCATCACCGCCTTGACCCGCGCGACCAATTCGCGGGGACTAAAGGGTTTCGGTATGTAGTCGTCCGCTCCCAGTTCGAGTCCCAGAACGCGATCGGCCTCGCCGCTCTTTGCCGTCAAAAAGATGACCGGTACAGACGCCAGCGAAACAGACTGCCGGATCTGCCGGCAGAGTTCCAGCCCGTCTTTTCCCGGCACCATAATATCCAGCAGAAACAGCGCGGGACGCTGCCTCTCCGCATCCACCACCACCAGGTTCCCGGTGGAGTACAGTCGCACATTAAAGCTCGCCGCTTCCAGATGATGGCGAACCAGGCGGGAAATATCCGGGTCGTCTTCCACTACAAAGATCGTCGGTTTCACGCGACCATTGTAGTCGGTAAATGTTTCATTTTCATAAACCGTTAATCTGGGTATTGGCCTGAATTAGGACAGTACCGTAACCTATCCGAAAACAGGCCGGTTCATCCGAACACAAAGGAGTTCTGCCGATGCTTCGTGCACGCCGCACCAAACAGTGCCAGTCTCGCACCCTACCGCAGTGCGAGCCCCGCCTCCGCAGAAAAATCCATCCCCACAAAATCTCCCCGCATGAACTTCGGAAACGCAGCCGCCGCGATCATCGCTGCGTTATCCGTCGAAAGTCCCCGCGAGGGAAAGAACACCGGAAGACCTTCCATCCCAGCCTCCCTCTCAAACGTCGCCCGCAATTCGCGATTAGCCGCCACCCCGCCGCTCACGAAGAGAGTCCGAACGTCATATTCGCGTGCCGCCGCCACGGTCTTTGTAACCAGATCGTTCACGATTGTCCGCTGAAATGACGCCACCAGATTGAGCGTCTGCCGGTCGCACCGCCGAAGCACGTCTTCAAACTTCGGCTCATCCATCTCCGCCATCGCTTGTCTCCTCAACTCAATCGCAGCCTTCAAGTTCTGCGTTTCGACATACCGCAGAACCGCTGTCTTGATCCCGCTATAAGAAAAATCAAAATGCGCGCCTTCGTCGTGCACGATAGATCGATTCGCCTCGGCTTCCTTGTGATCGCGTCGGTCTGCGTGCTTCATCTGCGCAATTTGAAACTTGACTGCTAGCGGATCGCCGTGTGGCGCCAACCGCTCGATCATCGGCCCTCCCGGATACCCCACCCCCAGAAGCTTCGCAACCTTGTCAAAAGCCTCGCCCGCTGCATCGTCGCGAGTATGTCCGATGTTCCGGTAAGTCCAGAGATTCTCACGCAATTGCGCCAGATAAAGGTGCGTGTGTCCTCCCGAAACTACTAAAGCCAACACCGGAAACTGCAAGTCCCCATTTCCACTCTGCCGATGCTCCAGCAAAACGGCATGAATATGTCCCTCAAGATGGTTCACCGCGATCAAGGGCTTCTCGAGACCAAAAGCGAGCGCCTTGGCAAAGCTGATTCCGACGAGCAAAGCGCCCGCCAGTCCAGGCCCTTGCGTCACCGCAATCGCGTTCACGGACTGATAAGTATGCCCCGCTTCGGCCAGCGCCTGTCGCACCACAGGAACTATCGCCTTTAAATGCTCCCGCGACGCCAACTCGGGCACCACACCACCATAAGGCACATGAGTGGCGATCTGCGAGGCCACTACATTCGACAAAATCTGATCGCCCGAGCGCACCACCGCCGCTCCCGTCTCATCACACGAGCTTTCGATACCGAGGATGTACACGTCAGGCATAATTGTCTGTAGGCTCTTAGCTTCGCGCTACAGCTTTTCAGTTTAGACGATTTGAGTCGCCCTTCAGCGTGGCGGTGTTGCGATGCCTGACCGCCGAACGCTGAATGTTGAGTGCTTATTGCCTGACACCAAACAACACGCCAACGAAATCGTTCGCACCCTGCGCGAGCGCGGACATCTGGCTTACTTCGCGGGAGGATGTGTCCGCGACCTCCTCCTCGCGCGCGATCCGGCTGACTACGATGTAGCCACCGACGCCACTCCGCGGCAGGTCATGCAGATCTTCCCCGAAACCTTTGCGGTCGGCGAGCAATTCGGAGTCGTGCTGGTTCCGGTCGACTCTTTCGACGAGAGCCCAGTTAAAGGCAGTTCCCCACGCACAACCCGCAAAGCGATCGAGGTCGCCACTTTCCGCTCCGACGTCGGCTACTCCGACGGACGTCATCCCGACGAAGTCCGCTTCAGCAAGGATCCTCGCGAGGACGTAGAGCGCCGCGATTTCACCATCAACGGCATGATGCTCGATCCCGTCACTAACGAGATCCTCGACTTCGTCGGCGGACGCGCAGATCTCACGGCCGGAATCATCCGCGCCATCGGCGATCCAGAACGTCGCTTCACCGAAGACAAACTGCGCATGCTTCGAGCTGTGCGCTTCGCGGCGCGCTTCGATTATCAGATCGATCCTGCCACCATGGCAGCGATCCAGGAACTAGCGCCCAAAATTCATCAGGTCTCTTGCGAACGCATTCGCGAAGAACTCACCAAGATGCTCACTGAAGGCCGCGCCAGAAGAGCGTTTCAATTGCTGGACGAAAGCGGCTTATTGCCCGAAGTCCTGCCTGAAAGTGCCGCCATGAAAGGAGTCGAACAGCCCCCGCAATATCATCCGGAGGGCGATGTCTTCGTGCACACCCTGCTGCTGCTCGACAAACTACCCGCAGGCGCCTCGAAGACTCTGGCTTGGGGAGCTCTTCTCCACGACGTGGGCAAGCCGCCAACCTTTCGCGTGGCGCCCGACCGTATCCGCTTCGATGGACACGTGGAAGTTGGCGTGAAAATGGCCGCCGAAATCTGCCGCCGCCTGCGCTTCTCCAATTTCGAAACCGATCAGATTTTGGCTCTGGTCAACAATCACATGCGCTTCGGGGATGTATTGCGCATGAAGCAATCCACGCTGAAAAGATTTCTGCGCCTGGCCGCCTTCGACGAGCACCTGGAGTTGCATCGCATGGACGTTCTCTCCAGCAACGGCAATCTAAGCGCCTACAATTATTCGCGCGAACAGCTCCATACAATTCCGCCCGAAGCCATTCGTCCGCGGCCGCTCGTAACGGGGCGCGATCTAATCGAAGCTGGCTATGCTCCCGGTCCGCGCTTCAAGGAAATTCTGTCTGCCATCGAAGACGCCCAACTCGAGGGCCGAATTACATCACGCGAGGCAGGAATCGAATTCCTACGCCAGGAATTTCCCCTCTAACTTCCGCCCCTCTACGCCTTCCCCGAAGTCTCCTCCGGCAGCCGAGAGTACGTCGGAAAATTCCCGTACAGCTTCTCCTCTGCGCCACCCTGCGTCACTGCCAGCACCAAATACTTTCCGCCCACGAAACATCCCTTCCACGATTGCCCAATCCCGCCAAACACTTCTTCGCGGTCGCCGCGCGACCGCACCGTGTTCACTCCCACTTTGAACGCCCTCAGTTCGCTCGCCACGCGCTGCGCAATCGCCGGATCATCACACGCAATCGACGACACCAGGCATCCGTTCGACACGTTCATCTCCGAAACCAACTCTTCCAGATGATCGACCACCAGAATCGTATCGATCGGTCCGAACGGCTCGTTGTGATACAGCTTCGAATTTCTCGGAATATTCAGCAGCGTCGCCGGAGCCAGATAAGCCGAGACATCCTGATTTGGAAAGACCATTTTGTCGTCCAGCTTTCCCTCGTACAAACTGACCGCGCCCTTGCCGAGCGCGTCGGTATAAAACACGCGCAGTTCTTCCACTCGCTTGCTATTAATGATCGGACCAAAATCGAGCTTCGGCAGCGCATCGTCTGCCTTCTCCACCAGTACCGGATTGCCGTACTTCAGAGACCGCATCACCGGCAGATACGCCTCCAGAAACTTCGGAAACAATTCCCGTTGCACCACAAACCGCACATACGCTGTGCAGCGCTGCTTGCCGTAATCGAATCCCTTTTTGAGCTGTTGCGCCAGGTCGGCCCAGTTCGAGAAATCCCAAATGCCGTACGCGTTCACGCCTTCCATCTCCAGCATGTAGCGCTTGCGGTCGTCATAAAGCGTGGAGGCGATCACCCCGCCATTGCTCTTCCCTCCCACAAACGCCAGACAATCCACATGCTCATTTCGCACCAACGCCTCGCTCAACTGCCCGCCCGACCCACTTACAAGCGAAACCGGAAGCCCGCAGCGCCGCGCCAGCGCATGCGTCACCGTTAACGAATACAACCCACCGTCCGTCGGAGTCTTCGATATCACCGCGTTCCCCGCCAGCACCTGCACCAGCACAGCATGCATCAATACCGACATTGGATAATTCCATGAAGCAATATTCGAGATCAGCCCCAGCGGCTTGCGTCCGGCGAGCATGCTCTCGATATTCTCGACATACCACTCCACGCCGCTAATGCATCGATCGATGTCCGTCAGCGCCTGGGCATAGGGCTTGCCGATCTCCCAAATCAGCAGCAGCGCGATCAACTCGCGTTCTTTCTTGAGTTGCTGGAGGCAATCGGTAACGCGCTGTCGCCGCTGATCAAGATCGACAGCGGCCCAACCGGCCGCCTCCTGCTTGGCGAACTTCACAGCTCGCCGCGCCGGTTCGAGTTCCAGCATCGGAATGCGTCCCAAGCTTCGGCCGTCGACCGCGGTAGTGTAGTGACGTCCAAAACCGGGTTCTTTCCACTGCCCTTCCATTAGGTTAAGGACGCGGTTTTCGCTATTGAAAGCTTCCGGAACGACGCCGCGCATCCGCGCCAGCAGTGAATCCCATTCAGCGAAGGCAGCAACTTGCGGCATCAGACTCTCTCCGTAATTCATTCCTATCGACGGGTGGTGAGGAAGATTATCGGGATTCGAGGCTAGAGCGCAAGTCAAAGCCACTGCTGCTCACAGCCGTGTGCCTCTCAATTTGGCGCAGACATTGCAGTTCGTGTGCCGCTAGCGAAGAGGAAGCTCCCGTGGCGAATGCTGCTTCGGTGGGGTTAGCAGGCCTGGACTTGAATGGGGAGAATAGCGCGCCGCGAAGGATCCCCGCGCCCTTGCCTTCGTATTGCTAGAACAGCAGCGCGTCTTCCGCCAACCTTCGGCAACTTCTCTTGTCGGCGGGTGGCCATTGGCTTGAGGTGGTCTTTATTTGGTCGTCGGGACGACGGACGGATGCGGGATCGGAATCGGCTCGCACCGGCACCTCATTCTTTGGAGATTTTCTGTGCTGGAGCTGCTTCCCGATATCAGGGCGGGAAGCCGGATCGTTGTCGTCTTTCGGGGCGTTCGGCGAGGAGGATTCTGGAGGGTTGGAAGCGTCGGGCGCCGACGAAGGGCAAGCGGCGTCGCGCGGTTCTGGGCAAGGCTGGGCGCTGGAAATGCCCTGCGGAATCGCGAACACGGCTTCGGGCGAGTTGGTTGGCGTGGGGCTAGCCGTAGAAAAATAGAGGTTCGGAGGTGCGGGGGGAACGCGAGCACCTTGGCTTTTCGGAGAACCAGAAACGATTGCGGCCAGATTTTCTAGCTGAAACTGCGCGGAGGATGCTCCAGCGGAGACGAAGATAAAGACCTCGCACGGACCAACATTTTGACCGGAGGGAACGATAGACGCGAGACCATTCTGATCGGTCGCAACTTGGGCCTGGTATGATCCGAGAATCACTGGCATGGTGCTTCCGCCTCCCAAGGATCCACCTCCCTGGCCCACGCTGGCGCGTGCGAGCGTGGTGCTGAAGGCGACGTTGACTCCAATCACGGGATTCGCGGCAGTCGATCCGTCGGTAACGCGCACCGTCAGAGGCTGAAACGATTGTCCTGTGGAGACTGCTTGCGATGCTCCCGCGACTGTTTCGAGAGTCCAGAGCGAGGGCGCTGTAGAGTACAGGGTGAAGATCTGACAGGGCGTATTGCTGGGGGCAACACAGCCGCTCACCTGCACAGTGGTGTTTTGATTCGTGAGATTGGCTGTGACCGAGGCAAATCCCAAGCCGTTGGTCGTTGCGCTGCTTGACGAGAGAGATGCGGAGCCTTTCGTTACGGCGTAATTGATAACGACATTCGCCTGTGGCACGCCCAGATCAAGGGCCACGACAGTGAGGGGGAGAGCGACAGTCGCGCCTTGGGCTATCCAGCGCGTGGGCATGACCGCGCCGAGGTCGGTGGCCGTTTCGGTTCCGACGACGCTGGCGATTTGGGACTGCGGCGGAGAATAAGATAGCGGAGCCAAAGAGATCGTGACGAGGCTCTGCCCGGTGCTGGCGGGAGTAACCCAGCTGAAAGACTCTCCGGCGCCATCGCTCAGTACTGAGCACGAGGATGCGCCTCCGCATACAGAGAAAGTCAACTTGTTCGTGCCGCTCCAAGCGATGGTGGCGCCAGCCACCGGTGTCATTCCGTCGTCCGCAACGGCCCGCACACGAATGGGATTCGCGGCGGGAGATCCAACGGGTGTAGCCGATTCTGTGCCTTGCAAAAGCATCAGAGTGTCGGTGGCGAGCGCTCCGTACGAGAGCGCGCCAATCATCTGCGAATAACCTCCGCTTACCGGATCGGTAACTTGAATCGTCGTGGTGCCGTCGATCGCCGCGGAGGGTAGGTTCACCAGGATTTGACTGGCGGATGCGGACAGAGTGCCGATCTTGGCGCCGTTCACGCTAACTTGCAGGGCGGGATTAAATCCCGTTCCATGTAGCGTGGCCACGCCGCCGCTGAGGCCCACGCGGGCGGGTGTGACCGAATCCGAATACAACAACGTGGCCTGATAGAAGTAGTCGGGGCGCCCATCGCCGCGGAAGTCTGCAATCGCCAGGCGATATGTGTCATTTTCGTTAAATTGGGCGTCGAGACGGCTCAATCCCCAGGTCGCCGTGTTGAAGGCTGACGCGGTTGATGCGGGTGCGGGATCGCCACTCTGATCGCTTAATTCCCAAATTCCGATTACCGGCAACAGTTTCGTTTCGGTCGGCTGACCATTTTCGTCGAAGGCAGTTACGGAAACCGACGCGGTACGGTTAGCTTGTGCAGCGAACTGAAAAAAGTCGACGCTGCCGTATCCGGAGAGCCAGGAACCCCATCCGCCATCCTGCGGAAGCGCAGCCGGAGTTGACTCAGTCGAGCCGCTGCCAGGATGAGCTTGCGCGATTTCAGACTGCAACATGAAAATGTCATTTTCAACGTTCGAGCCGTTTTGAATGGTGACGATGACTGGCGCGAACGAACCAGAGGGCGCGACCTGAGTCGGGGCATAGGGTCCGACTCCGAGAGACCAGTACGGGTCGAGGGCCTCGACGCTGAGTTGATATTGCGTGGCGGTCTGGCCGAGTGGAATCATCAGTTGACCCAGATCGAAGAAGCTTTCGAGACTAGGATCATCGGAGCCCCAGCGGTTGTAGGGAAGGCCGTTCGCGTCGAGATATCCGTCGACAATGTTACCGGCGTTGCCGCAGAAGGCAAATCCGGAGACGGAGGTGACGGTGTACTGATCGGACGGAATGCCATTGATCAGCAGGCGGGCGACGACGTTCACTCCTTGCATCGGTTGCGATGGGTTGCCGCTGGCGTCGGTGAAGTAGACGCTGCCGAAGATTCTGCCGGTCGCTTGCGACTGTGCGCTCGCCGGATAAAGACGCACGAGCGCATCCATGTCATCCATCTTGGGGACGGCGGCGTTGGCATAGCAGATGCTGATGGGCACACAGGAGATCGAGTCGGTGAAGTGCATGACAGGAAAGCCGGCAAAATCGGCAGCGGTGGGCGGCGGCTTCCGGGTTTGTACGTTGACATTCGCTTGCGACCATCCCAAGCCGAGAATGCGGCCCAGGAGACGCACAAGACGATACTGGACGTCAGGCAACTGCGTGCTGGTGGAGGCGCAGACTCCATTGATGACGACGAGTGCGTGAATTATGTTTCCCGCGGAACTGAAGTTGTCGGGGCCACCGTAGACCGCGTTGGTAAAGCAGTCGTCCACGCTTCCCGCGCCGGCGCCGAAGAGCGCATCGGTAACGGTGCCGTCGTAGTCGTAGACGATGCCGATGGGAGTTCCGGTGGCGGTCGAGAGGATATCGGCGGGGCCGGTGACCGTGCCCAGACCGTCCGTCTCGATGTTGCTGCCGTTGACGTCTTCGGCGAGATGCCCGGCTTGGGATGCAACGAGGGACACTCCGGAGATTGTGGTCCATGCGCTGAAGGCTGTTGCTACAAAGGCGTCGGCTTGCGCACCGGAGAGGATCGGGCTGAGATTTCCCTGATCGGTGAAGTACTGCACCGAGCCATTCGCCCAGATGAGCGGTTGGCCTTCGACTCCGGGATTGTAGCCGGCGCCGGCGACGAAGGCGGGGCCTCCGGCGCGGGCCGAGGCGGAAATACAGAACAGAAAGACGGCGAGGGCGAGAATTCGAACTGGGGAACGCATGGTACCTCCTCTGATCCTTTAATCTCTTCGGGCTCTGCGGATGGCGCGCTCCAGTTGAAGGACGCTAACGCGATTGGCACCGGCGGATTGTCCCGGGCGCGGCGATTGGGTTGGGAAGGCTACCTGTGCGGATTCGGTTTGGGCGAATACAGTCTTTCCGGTTGTGTCGAGAGGGACTAGGCCGCGCGAGCCTCCTACGGGGCTGGTGAACCCCAAGCGACCAAGCGGATATAAAAAGAGCAGGAGGCGCTGGCCGGGAGCAAACGGCCGATGGCGTGACGACGCGCCGGACCATTCGTGAACGATGACGATCTGACCGCGCTTGACGCCGGCGATGGCTTCATCCACGTGAAAACGAATTTCGATTTGCGCGGGCGCGAGATGGTCGATCGGGGTTGGCTGTAATTTTGGAATTTGTTTTGCAGTGGTCGGAGTGGTCGACGCGAGGACCGTAGCTGTGAAGATCATTCCGGAATGGCGTGACACCTTCTGCCATTGCGGGCCGAGAGCGCGCTCGGCGATGAACTCGTCAGAAGTTTGTATGGCGGAGCTTGCGGCCCCTGCAATGGAAAGGCAGCAGAGAGAGAAGCCCATGGCGGCAGCCATGGACAGTTGTCTCGACACACGCATTGCGATCTCTTTCTGGAGGGAACGGGACCGGGAGAGGTCCTGGGAGTGGGATCAGATTAGCGTGTTTCCGAGGGAAGCGATGTGCGTGGAGTCACGGTAAATTTGTGACGAATCGGCATTCGTCGAGGGCGAGTCTGTTTGACCATGGTCTCTGACCATAGTAAACTTGAACGAGAGGTTGAAAAATGGAAGAAATTGCCATTTCCAAATTCAAAGCCACGTGTTTATCGGTGTTGGAGGACGTGCGCAAGACCGGAAAGACTGTTCTAGTCACGCGCTTCGGAGAACCGGTCGCCCAGGTCGTACCGTCGTCAAAGAACCGAAAGCAATGGGTTGGTTCTCTAGCGAAAACAGGTCAAATCAACGGAGACATCGTTTCTCCCGCGAGCGATGAAGACGATTGGGACGCTTTGCGCAAATGAAACTGCTCCTGGACACACACATTTGGGTATGGAGCATTCTCGATCGAGAGCGTCTTTCCAGTCGTCTGATTGCAGCCCTTGAAAACCCCGATAACGAACTCTGGCTCTCGCCGATCTCGCTGTGGGAAGTTCTAACGCTTGCCGAGAAACAACGACTGACGCTGCATCCTGATCCGCAATCCTGGATTACCAATGTGCTGGATGCGGTTCCAATGCGGGAAGCTCCGATCACGTACCAAGTCGCCCAGGAAACGGCGCGCGTAAAACTCCCTCATAAAGACCCCGCGGACCGCTTTCTGGTCGCGACCGCCCGTGTGTTTAATCTAACTCTGGCGACTGCCGATCAACTCCTGCTGAAGGCTCGGCAGGTGGCAACTCTGCCCAATCGCTGATTTAGGTGCGGAACTATCCGCGGTAACTGCGGTTCGCTTTCTTAGCGGCTTTGCGGCCTGCTTTGTCGGCTCTCTTGGCCGCTTTCCGCTGGCGTTTGTTCATTTTCTTCAACATCTTCTGCTGCTTCTTCGCAGCCTTGCGCGATTGGCGCGCGTTTTGTTCAGGGGTCATGCGCTGCGCTTGTGCGGGCAGAGTAAGGGCAAAACTCAAACTGAAGACAAGCAAAAGCAGGACCGCAGCTGTTCGTTTCATAATGTCTCCGCGCCGAAGATCTTGCAGCGATCTTACACCGAGGCCGCGCTTACACGATACTGTCTGGATTACTTCTGTAATCCCCATTTGAACGCGGCGACGGCTGAAATTTGCTCGGCCCATTCTCAAGCCTTGGACGATTTTGTTGACGCGGGCTTAATGAATGGTTTTTGTTTTCCGCGACATGTAATCCATCAGCAAGTACTGGCCTAGCGTGTAGGGCGTCGTAAAGTAGGCTTTGCCGCGGCACATCTCGGTCACTTTCTGGACGAATTGCACCAACCCGTAGTCGGAGGCCAGCATGAAGGTATTAATCAGGACTCCGGCGCGTTTGCACTTCGACACTTCTTCGAGCGTCTGGCTGACGACCAACGGATCGAGGCCGAAGGCGTTTTTATAGATGCGTCCGTCTTCGAGGGTGAGCGCGGAGGGCTTGCCATCGGTGATCATGACGATCTGCTTCATGTCTTTACGTTGCCGCTGCAAAATGCGCTGCGCCATGCGCAGGCCCTCGCGGGTGTTGGTGTAATACGGGCCAACTTTGACGCGAGCCAACTGCGAAAGTGGGACTTCTTCCGCAGAGTCGTGGAAGAGTACGAGCGAGAGTGAGTCTCCGGGATATTGCGTGCGGATGAGCTGCGACAGAGCCATTGCTACTTTTTTGGCGGGGGTGAAGCGGTCTTCGCCATAGAGGATCATGGAATGCGAGCAGTCGAGCATAAGGACGGTCGCACAGCTTGACTGGTACTCGCACTGATGGACCTGCAGGTCGCGATATTCGAGATTCAAGGGGAGCCCAAGGCCTTCGCGCTGAATCGCGCTCGAGAGTGTCGCGGTGATGTCGAGGTTCAGCGTGTCGCCGAATTCGTACTGCTTGGTGGCGCCGCTGGCTTCGATGCCGGTGGCCATGTCGCGGGTATCGTGGCGTCCGAAGCTGGATTTGCCGAGGGAGCCGAGGAGATCGCGGAGAGCTTTGAATCCGAGGAAATCGAGGCTCTTGTCGGTGATTTCGAACTTGGCCTGTTGGGGTTCGCCGACTTGTCCGCCGACGCTTGAGTTCTTCGAAGGGTCGTGGGGCTGGTCGATGGAAATGTAGTCTTCCTGCTGCATGCGCTCGATGAGCTTTTCGATCAGTTCTTCGAGCTCCCCATCCATTTGCATTTGCTGGAGACGCTCGCGCATTTCTTCGTCAAAGGCGTCTCCGTTGAGCAGGGCTTGTTCGAGGGCGCGGCGCAGGTCGTCGAGGGTCTGTTCGCCTTCGGGAGGTTCGTACCAGAAATTGTCGTTGAATCCGCTCTGCAGGAGATAGTCAGAGAGAGCGCTGAGCAGGTCTTCCATGCTCATGTCGCCAGCGGCGTCGGAAACGTATTTGGAGTAGCGGATTCTCTTCATCAGCAGCTTCGAGCCTATTTCGTGGGTTTTTTCAAAGTTTCAAACCTGTACCAGCCTTCTTTCTTCGGATTAGTGGGATCCACAATCACCGCATAATCAATGCTTGGACCAAGCCCGCGTTTGTGCTCGATTCGATATTGAATGTCTACGCTCGATTCGTCGCCCAAGCTGAGCGCCTTTATTGGGTCCGGACGCATTGCGATGTGGCTAATGCGCGCCTGCACCCCGTCCGACATGGTGAGCAGGTAGATATCGGTATAATCGTCATGAATCCCACCTGAGCAGTGGACGTCTCCTTCGGGACCAGAGCATGTTGTAGTATCCACCCACCCTGACTTCACTGTAAGTTTGGACACTTTGCCCATTTCGTACTGCCTTTCTTTCGCCAATAATGCAGAAGGTACAACAAGAAGAAGCAGCGCAATAGTCAGACTTTTCATGTGATTGCAGCGCAAAATATTGCTAGTTAAATCCCCGCTTCCTCCCAAATCCTGGCTCTTCTTGCTCGAAGACGCGCTCTTGTTTTTTCGGAGGCTTTTCCCCCGCGCTGAAGACGCGCTCTTCGTTGCGTCCGATGCGCTTGTGGGCGTGCAGGCCCTCGAGGATGAACTCGGCGGCAGAGACCTGGATCTCAGCATTTTCTTTGGGACCGATATTGAGTTTGGTCAACTTATCCATCAAGCCTTGGATTTGCGTCAGTCCTTCGAGGACCTCCTGTGCGCCAGCGTTGTCGCCGAGTTGAATTTCTCCTCCCAGATCGAACCACTGCACAACCTGATTCATGTTTACGCCGTGGAGATAAGTATCGTAAGCCTTGGCGACGGCAGTGCGAATCAGTTCGCGGCTCACGTGGTCGGCACCCTTCATTTCGCCTTCGTATTCGAGTTCGAGTTTTCCGGTGATGGCGGGCAGCGCGGCGTAGATGTCGCTGATACGGGGCACGACCAATTTTTCTTCGTGCGTCAGGGCGCGGCGTTCGGCGTTCGATACCACGTTTTCGATAGCTGAAATCGGCAGACGCTGGCTGACACCAGAGCGCTTGTCGATTTTCTTGTCGTCACGGGCGGCGAAGGCGATGCGCTCGACCACTTCGCTCACATATTTGGGAATCCGCAACACTGGCGCGGATCGTCCATTGTCACTCGACCGATCATTCGCTCGATCCAGCCAGGCTTCCTGCGCCGTAATCGTGACACCTTCTTCGACGGTTGCGGGATAGTGTGTACGAATCTCGGATCCGATGCGGTCTTTGAGCGGCGTAATAATTTTGCCGCGGGCGGTGTAGTCCTCGGGATTCGCGCTGAAGACGATGGCAACGTCGAGCGGGAGACGAATGGGGTATCCCTTAATTTGCACGTCGCCTTCCTGCATGATGTTGAAAAGACCCACCTGAATTTTTCCGGCGAGATCGGGAAGTTCGTTGATGGCGAAGATTCCGCGATTGGCGCGTGGCAAGAGGCCGTAATGGACGGTGAATTCGCTGGAGAGTTCGTGACCTCCGCGAGCCGCTTTGATGGGATCGATATCCCCAATCAGGTCCGCGATGGTGACATCGGGCGTCGCCAGTTTCTCGACGTAACGACGTTCTGGCGCAAGCCAAGCGATCGGAGTCGCGTCTCCTTCTTTGGCAATGAGTTCCTGACAGCGGCGGCAGATCGGAGCGTAGGGATTGTCGTGAATCTCGCAGCCTGCGACGTAAGGCATCTGGGGATCGAGCAGTGCGGTAAGTGCTCGCAGGATGCGGCTTTTGGCCTGTCCCCGCAACCCGAGCAGAATGAAATTATGGCGCGAGAGAATTGCGTTGACGATCTGCGGAACGACAGTGTCGTCGTACCCGACAATCCCCGGAAAAATGGCTGCGCCTTCGCGCAGGCGCGACATCAGATTCTCACGGAGCTCGTCTTTCACGTGACGCGAGCCGAGACGCCGCTCGGAGAAAGGACTTTGGCGCAACTCGCCGAGAGTCCGGGGAAAACTCATGGTGGGAACCCCCAAAAGAAAAAGCCTTAAGCGGATTATACCGCTCAAGAAAGGTATCAGCCGTCAGCCATAGGCTGTCAGGTAAATCAGATGCTTTCATTCGATGGATGATTCAACTGATGGCTGAAGGCTGAGAGCTGACGGCTGATTTCTAATTCCAGCGGGCTTTCGCGGCGCGGCGCAGGCCGGGGAGGACGGCTTCGAGGTAACCGACGACTGCCTCGAGGCGTTTGGCTTCCGACAAGGTTGAGAGCAGGCTTTGTTTGAAATCGAGATCGAGCGGGAGCGATCCGGCTAACAAGAAAGATAAGCTGCCGGCGTGATCGTCAGGGCCGGTTGGTTCGCTGCCGGCGAGCTTCGCAATTTCGGCGTGCAGACGGACAGCTTGCGTGACCATTTCCGCTGCGGGTTTGTCGGATTCGTCCTCGACAACAGAAATCTCAGCTTGCAAGAACGATCGGTCGTCGTTGACCTGAATCACCTCGAAACGCTCGACCCCGCGCGTCAGAATGTCCATGCGGCCATCGTCGTATTTCTTGGTGACGGACATGATTTCGGCAGTGCAGCCGATGTCGGCGACTCCGTCAGAAGACGCTCGCACAACGCCGAAGGGCTTCTTCTGTTCCAAGCATTCGGTGATCATTTCCTTGTATCGCGGCTCGAAGATGTGCAGCGGCAACGGCACACCGGGCAGGAGAACGAGTTCGAGGGGAAACAACGGCAAGAGCGAATTCACGGGGTCTCCAGTGGAGATGATTTTACGCTATGGGGAAGGTCAGCCATCAGCCTTCAGCCGTCAGCCATCAGTAAAACCACGTTATCCAGGACTGAGGACTTGATCTCGTTTGACTTGCGGCTCGGGGCGCGATACAAGAAGCGCCATGGAAATGGACGGGAAAGTCGTGGTGGTGACGGGGGCTTCGATGGGAATCGGCGAGGCCATTGCGAAGGTTTTCGCCGACGAGGGTGCGCGCGTCGTATTGCTCTCGCGGGACGCCAATCGGGCGGAGGCAGCGCGGCATCGAGTCGGCCACACGGAGCGGACGTTGGCGATGGCCTGCGATGTCCGGAACCGCGAAGAGATTAATCGCGCGCTGGCGCTCACGCTGCATCACTTTGATCGCGTGGATGTTTGGGTGAATAACGCGGGCGTGGGCATCCGCGATACGGTTGCGGATATGGACGCAAACGCATTGCGGGACCTTTTCGAAACGAATTTTTTCGGCACCATCGCTTGCATGCAGGCGGTGGTGCCCGCGATGCGTGAAGGGGGCGGCGGAGACATCATCAACATTTCAAGTGTCGCCGGGCACATTCCTGTTCCCTTTATGGCCATATATGCGGCGAGCAAATTTGCCATGAACGCGATCGGCAAAGGCTCGCGGCTGGAGCTGAAACGCGACAACATCAACGTACTAACAGTGTGCCCGGGGTATGTCAGCACAGAGTTCGGAGCGCATATGGTAGCGAGCCGGCCAGAGAATGTGCGGCCAGCGGCCATTCGCGGGATTTCGGCGGAGCGGGTGGCACGGGCGACGTATCGCGGTTATCGCGCGAGGAAACGCGAAGTGGTCGTGCCGTGGAGCATGATTCCGGTCATCAAGCTCTACCAGTTTTTCCCAGCGGTCGTGGAGTGGATTTTGAGTAGGGCCCAGCGAAAAACCCAGAAGGCAGTAGCGGAAAGTAAAGAAAAGTAAATCAGCAAACTTTCTATTTTTAACGGCATCGAAAGAAGTAGGCAGAACTGCAGTCTTCCACCCCCGTTTCCGAATGGCCGTTGCACGGCGGCTCTGGGGGGTGGAAGCTGCCGTTGACTTTTCTAAGGTCCTTTTTCGCTAAAATAGGGTTTATGAAACTCCGGTCCCGGTTCGTGCGGCTGCAACCTGCGTCGTTTCTCACAGCGATAGCTTTGCTCGTTTTTTTTCTCTCTGTTCTGACGCCGTCTCGCGATGCGAGAGCCCAAGAGGGCCCGCTCGATAAATCCCTGCCGACCGGAATTACGGTCGAAGAGATTATCAAGCGCTTCTCAGTCAAAGAGAAGGAGTTCAAGGAGGCCCGCGACCAGTACACCTTCCGGCAGGACGTCAAGGTCATGACCCTGGACGGCGACACACCCGACGGAACCTACCAGCAGGTGTTCGACGTAACCTTCGACGATAAGGGACACAAGACCAAGAATGTCGTTTTCGCTCCCCAGCCGACGCTGCAGCGCATTCAGATGACCGAGGAGGACTTCGATGACATCGAGAATCGTCTGCCCTTTGTCCTGACCTCCGATGAGATCGGAGAATACGACATTCTGTACGTGGGCCAGCAGAAGCAAGATGAGCTGAATACTTACGTTTTCGATGTCGCGCCGAAGCAAATCGTCGGCAAGAAACGATATTTCCAGGGACGCATCTGGGTCGACAACCACGATTTCCAGATCGTAGAGACGTACGGCAAGACAGTTCCCGATATCAAGAAAAAGAAGGGTAACGAAAACCTGTTCCCAAAATTCACCACATGGCGAGAGCAGATTGACGGCCAGTATTGGTTCCCTACGTATACTCGCGCGGAAGACACACTACGATTCTCCCTAGGCAACGTCAAGATCCGCGAAATCATTAAATACACGAATTACCGGCGTTTCGGCTCGAAATCACGAATCACCTTCGAGGGCCAGGAAGTGCAGAAGGCTCCCGCGAAGCCGGAAGATCAAAAACCGGCCGAACCGCAGAAACAGTAAATTGCGTCTAACTTTTTTCGAATTTTGGGGTTCGAGCATAAAGGAGGACACAATCACGATGAGCAGCAAGTCTCGTTTTCTCAGTCGACTGTTTCTCGCCGGCGCCTTGGCATCCGGAGCCTTGGGCACGGCCTGCGGTGGCCATCACTACTATCGGGCCTACGATCCCTACTACTCGGACTATCACGTCTGGGATCCCAGTGAAGTCGTCTACTACCACCAGTGGGCGAACGAATATCACCGCGATCCTCATCGGGATTTCCGCAAATTGCGCCCTGAGGAACAGAAAGAATATTGGACGTGGCGGCATAGTCACGGCGACCGTCACTAATCAGCGCGCACCGGGATCCCACTCATTTGCAGAGAAAGCGACTGAGTGGGTTTTATTTTCCTTGATTAATAGAAGAGGTACTTTCTCCACTTGTCATCCGAGTGCCCCATCAAACGCATGATGTGGCGACTGGTGTGGAGATTGAAAGACCGTGGTTCGCGCGAGGGACGCATGTTGACTTCGTGCGGCAGTTGGTTCCCTTTGCGACGATTGCAGGGATGGCAGCACGCAACCAGGTTCTCCCAAGTCGAAAGCCCCCCGCGAGAGCGCGGAATCACATGGTCGAGCGTGAGTTCGCCGGAAGGCAAAGTCACGCTGCAATACTGGCAAGTGTTGCGATCACGCAAAAGTATGTTCTTTCGCGAGAGCGCGCGCGACTGATGGGGAATACGGCGGTACTCGAGCAAGCGGATCACGGACGGAACACGCAGAGCGACGCGAGCGGCATGAAGAAAATGGCCGTTTTCTTCTTCGGTCATCGCAACGCCCTTCAGCACGAGCACAATGGCCCGTCGCGCCGCACAGACATTAATTGGCTCGTAGGAGGCGTTCAACACCAGCACCGGCTGATGCAGGGCGTGCCCATCGCTTTCCTGATGCATGCCGGAAGCGAGCATTGCGGCGGGGAGATGCGACCGCATACTGCCACCGAAATTGTGTAATCGCAGCGACATGGCTTCTATCTCTCGGCCACTACAGCCAGGCAATCTTCGCTCCCTTCTTCAGATTTGTCCGCTGGAAAGTCACCTTCTCGAAAGTCACCCTCCGGCAAATTGTCGTCTTTTAGCAATACTGCCGTGTTAGATGCATTCCATTTAAGGGTGCGCGCCACGGTCGCCACCCAGACCCGGGCGGCGCCAGCTCGCAGTAGAACCCGAGCGCATTCAGCGGCCGTCGTCCCCGTCGTGAACACATCATCTACCAATAAGATGTCGCGTTTCAATATGCGGGAGGGATCACCTACGGCGAACGCGCCTCGAAGATTTTCGCGCCGCTGGTGACGAGTCAGTCCGATCTGGCTGCCGGTTTCGCGGCGGCGAAGCAAGATTTCATGGCAAAGTTCGAAACGCTTCGGACGCGACAACTCTTGCAAAGCGGCACGTGCGATCGCCTCGGCCTGATTGAAACCACGCTGGGCTCGCTTACTCGCATGGAGCGGAACCGGAACTACGACGATCGTTCCCACGGGCATGTCCCGTTCGAGATTAGCAATCGACTCAGCCAGCCTGCGCCCGAGCACGGCGGCAGCCGGACGAACAGACTGAAACTTGAGCACATGAATCAAGTCGCGCAATCCCGCGTCGTAACTGCCGTAGGCGACCGCGCGCTCAAAAGGAGGATCGGAGCGCTGACAAAGCATGCAACGCGTTTCCCACTGTTCGGTCTCTCCGCGCTCAATGAACGTCTGCAAGTGCAGGGCTTCGCCGCAAACCGAGCAATGGGAACCTTGGAGGGGGCGAATTCGATCGAGACACGACTGACAGACTGGAAGGCGAGAAAAACTGATTACAGGGGCGTTACAAAGGCGGCAGTCAGAAGGGAACAAGGTGAAAAATAAAGTCGCAGCCGCGCGCTCGGCAAAGCCGACGAACCCATGCCGCGCCAATTCTTTCTGCGCAACTTCATGGTGCGTCGCTTGGCCCTGGGTTGCCCGTATTCGAAACCCAGTACTGCTACTGCTGAAGACGGCCTCCGTACCCGGCAAGTCGACCGCGCTTCGCCGGACTCTTCGCGCTTAGTATATCCGCGGCGTAAGCTCCTACGCAACGCGCCTACCCGGTCCTCAACCGTTTGCTTCGCGCTGCGAGGCTTTGCTCTCAGATTCGATCCGATTCAACGCAGCGATCGTAACCAGAGTATAAGTGCGGTTAAAGCAGCGCTCGCAGCGAACTGGTTGCAACAAGAGAAACCCAAGCACATGTTTCTCGAAGAAACTGCGAGGGCGAGAGCGATACGCATCTCGGAAACCACATCCCCGGCAGTAGAATTCTTCGAGCAACCGGCTCCAAGAGGATGGGCCCATGATTATGACTCCCCGGATCGAAGTGTTCTAACGCCAAGCGATAAACCAAATTGCTGATAACGATCTGGCACAGGTCAGCGTTCAGCTGCGAATGCTCGCAAGAATGCCCGCACTTGTAAAGCTGCCTTACGGCATGGTAAGGTGCGCGGTCGCCACTGCTGTTAATCTGGTATGAAACTTTGATGCCAAAAACCACCACGAGGTTTCTATGAACACTCCCGCGGGGAACGGCCCCGGAACTGTCCAGAAGCACCGCCCTTACGTCCCCGAAGGCATGGAAATGAAGGAATTAACCCTCCGCGCCATGGTTCTGGGCCTGATCCTGACGGTAGTTCTGGGAGCGGCCAACGCCTATTTGGGACTGCGGGCCGGCATCACGATCGCGGCGACCTATCCTGCCGCCGTGATCGCGATGGCGGTTTTGCGGGCGTGGAAGGGCACGCTGCTGGAGGAAAACATCGCCCGAACCGCGGGCTCCATCGGAGAAGGAATCGCCGCTGGCGCGATTTTCACGCTTCCAGCTTTTGTGCTGGCGGGTGCGTGGCCGAATTTCTGGTCGTTTGATTCTTATTGGAAGTCGACCGCATTGATCATGGTAGGAAGCATCCTCGGCGTGCTCTTTATTTCTTTGGTGCGACGAGTGATGGTGGAGGATCCCGAACTGCCGTTTCCGGAGTCGGTGGCGGCATCGGAGATTCACAAGGCTGGGCAGCGCGGGGCGCAGGCAGCAAAGTATCTTTTCTGGAACATTGGCGTTGGCGGAATCGTCTACATCCTCGGCAGCTTCGGCCTGTTCGCCGCGGGCAAAGATTTTCATTTCGCCGTGGGCACCCTGGGACGCAGCCAGGTGCGGCTCGGCTTGGCCGAGAGCAAAAATATCGTCGCCACTGGAGGGGTGAGTACCTTTGCGGCGCCGAGTGTAAGTCCGGCCTATTTGGGTGTCGGTTACATCATCGGACTGCGCCTCGCGTCGATTCAATTCGCAGGCGGCGTATTGGCCTGGGGATTGATGGTGCCGTTGCTCATCTATTTCATGGGTCCGCAGGTCAAACAGTATCTGCCTGCCAATACGCCAGACGATTGGACGACGATGGCGATTTCAGTATGGAAGTTTGTGGTGCGTCCGATCGCGGTGGGCGGAATGCTGGTTGGCGCGGCCTACACGCTCTTCAAAATGGGCAGCAGTCTTACGGCCGGGCTCGGAAAAGCGCTCAGCGATCTGCGACAGACGGCGGCCCAGCGCGCGCAGCTTTCGCGAACCGAGCAATATATGAGTTCGAAAGCGGTCTTTGGTTTGATTGCGCTCACTTTCCTGGCGATGTGCTTTTTGTATGTCCACCTGACGGGACTGGTTTGGCCTGCAATTTTTGCTGCGGTCGTGATGTTGCTCGTAGGATTCTTTTTTGCCACGGTTTCGGGAAACCTGGTGGGATTTATCGGTTCGTCGAATAATCCGATCTCGGGACTCACGCTTTCGACCTTGCTGATCGCTGCGTTGCTCATGGTTTCGCTTGGCGTGTCGGGGAAATCGGGTGTGCTTGCGGTACTGAGCGTAGCGGCGGTGGTTTGTGTTTCGTCGGCCGTGGCGGGAGAGCTGCTGCAAGACTTCAAAGTTGGCTACATTCTCGGAGGCACTCCGCGAAAAATCCAGATCGCCGAGTTGATCGCCGTGGTCGTGGCGAGCCTGGTGATGTACCTCCCGCTCGCCCTCTTGAATAAGTCTTTTGGCTTTGGCAGCCGCCAGCTGGCTGCGCCGCAAGCGGGACTGATGGCGACATTGGCGGTTGGAGTGGTCGGCGGCGACATGCCATGGCCGCTGGTGGTGGTTGGCATCTTCATGGGCATCGCGATGATCATGATGCAGGTGCGCAGCCCCATGCTGGTGGCCGTTGGAATGTATCTGCCGTTCGAGACCACGTTTGCCATTTTTCTGGGTGGCGTCTTCCGCGCCCTTGGAGATTGGCTCGCCAAACGGCGCGGCTTCAATCCGGCACAGATGGCGCGCGCAGAGAATGCCGGAGTGCTGACGGCGTCCGGTTTGATCGTCGGCGAATCGCTGATGGGCCTGGTATGGGCGGGAGTGGTTGCCATCGACAAGGCGCGCGGTCGTGACATTCCGCAAATCTTTCAGCATCCCTCGTATCTCGCGGGGATCGCGGTCATGGTTGCATTGGCCGTGCTGATGATTCGGATTCCGCTTTCGAGCGGAGGCGATCCGAATGAGCCGGCACCTCCGGTGGGAATGATGTAGAAGTCGTCGCTCGTCGCTCGCCGCTCGGGGTTCGCTCGTCGCTGTCTGCCTGCCTCCACGGTTGCGGAGGATATCGCGACCGGCGAATCGCTAACGACGGACGACGAGTGAACCAACGACAACTCCGTCGATGCGCGACACACTTTGTCTCCAGAACGCTTTCGTACCCATGGCAGTCGCGGAAAATGTCGCCCAGACACAGAAGAGAATCGCCGCGGCTGCCGGGCGGGCGAACCGGAATCCAGCGGAGATAACTCTGATGGGAGTGAGTAAGACTTTCCCCGTGGCGAGTATTCGCGAGGCTTATGCGGCGGGCTTGCGCGTATTCGGAGAGAACCGGGTGCAGGAGTTCGCGGGGAAGGCTCCCGCGGTTCGCGATCTTCCGGACGCAAAGTGGCATTTGATCGGGCATCTGCAGACGAATAAAGCAGGACGCGCGGTTGAACTTTTTGACGCGGTCGACTCGGTCGATTCGGTGCGAATGGCAGAAAAACTGAATGCCGTTGCGCAGAGCGCGGGCAAGATTCTAGAGGTGCTGATCGAGGTCAACGTTGGCGGCGAAGCGGCCAAGAGTGGGGTTGCGCCGGACTCGACGGAACTGGAGCAGATTTTCCAGGGCGCGCCACGCTGGGGCAATCTGAAAATTCAAGGGTTGATGACCGTGCCGCCTTACTCGGAAGATCCCGAAGGCTCGCGGCCTTATTTTCGGCAACTGCGCGAGATGCGCGACCGGCTCGCGGCCCGGGCGCTGCCAGAGGTCGGGATGGGGACGCTTTCCATGGGCATGTCGCACGATTTCGAAGTTGCGATTGGAGAAGGAGCGACTTGTGTGCGCGTAGGGACGGCAATTTTCGGGGAAAGAGCGAAAGCTTAACCACGAAGGACACTTAACGACCACGAAGGAAAATCCCAAAGGTGGTCTAAGATTCTATGGTCGCGATCCAGAGTTCACCTACAGGCGTCACGTTTGCGGTCAAGCTTCATCCTCGCGCGAAGAAAAATGGCGTTACGGGAGAGGTCGGCGACGCCCTGAAACTCTCACTCACCGCGCCTCCGGTTGACGGCAAAGCCAACGCGGCCTGCATCGAATTCTTCGCAAGACTTTTGAAGGTGCCGCGTTCCTCCGTTACTATTGCAGCCGGCGAGACAAGCCGGAATAAGATGATTCGGGTGACGGGCTTGCCATCTGACGAAGTACGGAGGCGCTTAGGAAATTTCAATGCGTCGGACTCCTTTTAGCGTGCTGGGGATGTACTTATCTTTCGCCGTTTTTGCAGTCTTCGTTGCGTGGGCTGTCTTGACCGATGGAACTCTTGACAACCCTTGGCTCGTGGAGGTGTTTCTTATCCTTCTCGCAGTCTGCACGGTATGGACCTCAATCTCGATATTGCGTCGAGGGAGTGTTTACCATTGGCTGCAGCCCGCAAAACGGCCGCGGCGCTGGGTAATGATCGCCCTAATGCAACTATTCGCACTCTTCTGTCTTACGCTGTTAATTATTTTTACCTTTCGTGCCAGCTGGGTATCGCTGGTAGTTTGGGTTCTCTTCGCTATTGATTGCTTCTATACACTCTTGACTCTCAAGTGGTTTTCTTGGCTGATGGACCGACTCGTAATCCGTCGAGGATGGCAGTTGAGATGACCGAAATGGGGTGCCCAGCTTGACCTTTTCCGAACGCTTTCACGAGATTCGTACCGGCTTTGAACGGCCATTCTGGGTCGCGAATATCAGCGAACTATTTGAACGTCTGTCGTACTATGCGGTGCTCGCTTCGCTGGCGCGCTATCTGCACGAGTCGCTGAATCTCTCGGTCGAGCAGGCTGGGAGCCTGACAGGGCTTTTTGGGTTCGTATGGATTGTTGCGGCGTTCGGCGGGACGCTCGCGGACCGTCTCGGGTTCCGGCGATCGCTTTCGTTGGCGTATCTGATCTTGAGCTGTTCTTACTTCCTGCTGGGCTCGATCGGAAGCGCGTGGTTCACGCCTGTGCGCGGAACGGTGCCGCTTGTGCCGCTGGTGACGTTCCTGTTGATTCTTCCGGCATTCGGCGTCGCGCTGGTCAAGCCGTGCGTCGTCGGCACCACGGCACGCGCATCGAAAGAGAATGTTCGCTCGATCGGATACTCCATCTACTACACGCTGGTGAATATCGGCGGCGCGGCCGGACCGTACGTCGCTTCCTGGGTCAACCGGCACATAAGCGTGGAGAATGTTTTTCGCGTGGCGGCGTTGAGTGTTTTTGCGATGTTCTTCGCCGTACTGTTGTTTTTCAAAGAGCCGCGGCGTGCCGAGGAACCGTCGGTGAGCCTGGGTCAGGCGGTGAAGAATTTTGGAACGGTGCTTTCGAACCCACGCTTCATGATCTTTCTGCTCATTTTTTCGGGATACTGGATTGTGTACTGGCAGGAATTCATCATTCTGCCGCTGTACGTCCACGATTATATCAACGCGAAAACGGATACGGATCTGATGCTGGTGACAGGTCCGCTGACCGTCATCTCGCTGCAGATGATCTTCAGCCTGCTATCGCAAAAGATGCCGGCGTTTACCGCCATTACTCTGGGCACGCTCATCTCGGCACTGGCATGGATCCTCTTGATCCTGCACCCGACGGTACCGATGGCAGTGGTGACATTGATTGTGGTTGCGATCGGCGAGATTACGCAGTCTCCTCGGTATTACGAGTATGTCTCGCGCCTGGCGCCGTTGGGGCAGCAGGGCACCTACATGGGTTTTGCCTTTCTTCCGATTGGCATTGGCTCGCTGGTCGGAGGAAAATTTGGAGGAATGCTCATCCACCATTTTGGCGAGGTGACGCATCAGCCGGACCGCATCTGGTGGTCCGTGACTGGAGTGGGCGTGGCCACGGCGGCATTGCTTTGGATTTACGATAAGACGTTCAAAACCGCGACGGCACTACCGGCAAAGTGAGGGCGCTTCGACCGTGCAATCGACCGTCGAACCAAACATCGAACTGTGACGGCGCGTCACAGCATTCCCTCTGGAGTTTTATTATCATGGCCACCTCGAAACGAACTCGCAGACAGCACTCCGCCACCCTACAGGAGGAGTTTGAGGTCATGGGCCAAGCCACTCCCACACACATTGCGGACCACATTCGGCGGGTGCTGAAGGATGGCGGATCGGCGCCACATTCGGTCGAGGTACAGCACTTCTTTAAACAAGAAGTGCGATCGCGCGGCTGGTACACGGCCGAGCTACGCAAATTTGCGGTGCGCTTCCGGCGCAGCATACTCCGCGAACGGGGAATGGATTTCCTGGTGCACGTAGCGGACGAGCTCTTCTCCGGCAAAATTCTCGAAGAAAAAATCATGGGCGTCTTTCTACTGGAGGATCAGACGGAGAGTCTCGGCGATCGAGAGTTTCAACTGTTCACTTCCTGGATCGACCGTATCTCGAGCTGGTCTGACCACGACTCGCTAGTGCATTGCCTCCTGTCACCGATGGTCGCGGCGAAGGCCAGCCGCTCTCGCGAAGTTTTCGCGTGGGCAAAGTCACCGAATCGCTGGCGGCGTCGGGCTGCTTGTGTCGCTCTGATCCGTGGAGCGCGCGAACGGCACTTTCGTCCGCAGATCCTGCGGCTGGCGAATCAACTGCTCCACGACCAGGACGATATGGTGCAGAAGGGCTTGGGCTGGCTGCTGCGAGAAACAGCGAAGGCCGACCGTGATGGTACGGTCCCGTATCTGATGAAGATTAGAGAAAAAGCGCCGCGACTCGTGTTGCGAACAGCGTGCGAGACGCTGCCTGTACCCGTGCGAAAACGCCTGTTGCAGAGCTAACCAGGCATCACATCGATCTGTGCGCGTTGCAGTGCAAAAAGCCGAATTTTGCCCGGCTGGACGGCGAGACGTCCATCTTCACAATGTGCCTGCCCCCACGAACACAAAGGCCTCAGTGGCCTTCGTCTTCGAGATACTTCTCCACTTCGAGCGCTGCCATGCAGCCGGAGCCCGCGGCTGTGATTGCCTGCCGGTAGCGGCGGTCCTGCACGTCGCCGCAGGCAAAGACGCCGGGTACGCGCGTGAAGACATTTTTCTGCGTAACCAGGTATCCTTCGCCGTCTGTTTCCAGTTGGTCTCCGAACATCTTGGCGTTAGGAATGTGGCCGATGCCGAGGAACATGGCGCTGGTCGGGAACTCCCAACTCTCGCCGGTTTTTAAGTTGCGCAGCTTCAACGCAGTTACTTCCTTCTTGCTGACATCGAGGACATCGTCGACAACCGTGTCGGTCATGAACGCGACTTTCGGATTCGCCTTGGCGCGATCGAGCATGATCTTCGAAGCGCGGAACTGATCGCGTCGATGAATGAGCGTGACCTTGCTGGCGAAGCGGGTGAGAAATGTCGCTTCTTCCATCGCGGAATCTCCGCCCCCAATGACGACAATTTCTTTGCCCGAGAAGAAAAATCCGTCGCACGTCGCGCAAGAAGATACTCCGTGGCCAATCAGAGCGTGCTCGTTTGGCAGGCCCAGCCAGCGCGCGGAGGCTCCGCTGGCGATGATCAAGGTGCGGGTCTGAATCGTGTCTTTGCCGACGGTGATTTCGAGCGGCCGTCTACTCAGGTCCGCTTTCACGACGTGTCCGATACGGTATTCGGCTCCGAAGCGGCCCGCCTGCTTGCGCATATTCTCGATAAGTTCGGGGCCTTGAATTCCGTCGGGAAAGCCTGGGAAATTCTCGACCAGCGTGGTCATCGACAGTTGGCCACCAGGTTCGTGGCCTTCAATAACGAGGGGCTTGAGATTGGCGCGTGCGCTGTAGAGGGCGGCGGTGTGGCCCGCGCATCCGGAACCAATGATTACGACGTTGCGTATGTCCATAGTCTTTCGGAACTTGATCAGAAAGTAGTATTCAAAGAGTGCTAATAGAACGACTGCTTATAGATAGATTCCTGGTAAACCCATTTCGCTGCATGCGCAAAACTGCCTCGCAAGTTACGGGGCTTTCTTGCCATCGGCGGCGGGCTTGGGCGTCCTTGTGATCGCTTTTCCAACTCCCATGTGAGACAACTCTTGCGGCACCGTCCTGGGCGCATCCAAAGCGGCGCGGTAACGCTCCATGATCGAAGAGGCAGCGTGAAAAATCGGCTCATACGCACTCTGGTCCATCACAGGCTGATCCCCCGCGGGATCTCCTCCGCAACGCGCCAGTACTACCGACGATTTTCCGAAGCGCTCTAATTTGATGCGCGATACGGGAGTTCTGGCCGACAACATAGCGGCCGCCGATGTGACAGTCGAGGCGCTGTCTTCGATCGAGATCTCAATCAAATCTTTCGGATCGCGCACTCGCAGCACCAGTGTCTCGACCATATCCTTGGCATCCGTGCTGAACGAATATTGAACCGCGCTGAATAGCGTGGCTCCCGGAAACTCGCGTCTGACCCGGACCCAATCGGCGGACGAGACGGCGCCGGCAACCGGCAACTTTTCCATCCCAGGAATGGGCGCGCTCTGGTCGAGCGTGGAATGGCCGCGAGCGACTTCAAAATCTCTGCCGAACGCAGGCTTTTCTGGCACCTTCCCGAGGGCCGAAGATAATTCCTTCTGCTGATCGGCTGGAGGCGCACAGACATTGAGCACGCTGACTTTCACAGGGGGCGTCTGGGAAGGACCCGGTTGCTGGGCGACCATCCGGGAAACCAAAGCGAGAGCCGCCACCAAGCTCAGAATTTTTTGAGGGAACACGGCGAAATTGTATCAGGCTCGTCGACTGGAATCCGATGCCACCAAACCCATCGGTCCCGATGGCTGTGACCTCGAGGGGGCAGGCAACCCCGAGAGTTTCGCCAGCACCCCGGCTGCCGTGACAAGAAGCCGCACGGGTCGGCCCCCTAAACGGATTAGTCGGCTGCTCCAGACAAGTCTTCGATCGAGCCGTGACGGCGTAACAACTGCGGCAGGTTCTGTGAGAAGGCGGAGCGCGGCAACACCATGTCGCAACCCACCTCATGCGCCTTCTGCTTCAGATCGCCTTGAACGTGCGACAGGAATCCGATGATCGACGTGCCCTTTTTCAGCTTGCTTTTCAGTTTCGGGATCAGCGTCAAAGGCTTGGCGTTGACGTTGTTCAAGTCAAAGATGATGAGCGAAGGCTTCTCTTCGCCATTGCTCTTCATGCGCTCGGTGAGTTCTTTCTCATTCTTGACGAACTCGACCTTCACATTCATCTTTTGCCCCGTCGCTTGAATCTTGCTCAGAAAGAACAAATCTTCCACAAAGGCAAAGACGCGCGAAGCGGCGTCGGCTTTCGGAGCGGGCAAAGGCTCAGGATCGAGGACGGGGTAAGAACCGGAAAATCCCGGCCGTCGTGGCCCTCGGCTGCCGTTACTGTTGCCGTTATCGCCATTCTGGTTGGCGCGATAGCTGTGGTCCATGGGAGCCGTGAAAATGCCTTGTTGCTCCTGGCGTTTTTGGCCCATCGGGCCCCCAGCACCGCCGCGTCGAGGCGGACGCCGTCCACGGCGCCGCTTGTGTCTCCCCCCGCCACCTGCGGAGGGATTTCCAGGTCCTGCATTCATATTTTTCTCTTGTAAAGCTTTGAAGTTCATCCTTAGCCTGATCACAGGCTAAGTGTCTTATCTTCCCCTAAAGTCCACACGTGAGCCTGTGCTGATTACGGCACACTGCTAACTGCAGACCAAACCCCACATCGGCTGGATGCTTTTTGAGTACGCTTTTTGAGAACAATGCTTCAAACTGTCTTGGCGCCTGGAGTTTTTCTTGGCGCGAACGGCCAGCATGGAAGCATGGCCATTAGGAACATCTTGATGTTACTCACGAAAGCACCCACAACGCAAGGGGGGAGTGCCTTTAGTTTTCCACATGAAAGACATTAGCCTGCTGCAGGCTACGATCTCGGATCTTCGTCCGCGTGGGCGTTGCTCCCTACTTCGCCACCGGTGCGGTTAAACCGGCGAACTTGGCCGCTGTCACACCTCTCTCCATCCTCCTGAAGTTCCTCATGGACACGCCGATGTAATAGTAGTGAAACCCGCATCTACCAAACAAACAATATCCCCGCCTTCGCTTGCCCTGCCAGGCCAACGCTTCGTGGCCCGCCAGCCCATTTTTGATCGCGCCCAAAATGTGTTCGGCTACGAACTCCTGTTTCGCAACGGCATCGAAAACTATTTCAACGCCGATCCTGACACAGCAGCACGATCTACGCTCGACAGTTCCCTGCTTTTCGGAATCAACACCCTTTGCGACAACCGGCGCGCTTTTGTAAATTGCACGCGCGAAGTCCTGTTCAAAGACTTGATCACCCTGCTGCCTCCCGGCCAAGTAGTGGCCGAGATTTTGGAAACGGTTGAACCTGAAGACCGCGTCATTGCCGCGTGTAAACGACTCAAGGCATTCGGATACCTGATCGCGCTCGACGATTTCGCTCCCCATGATCCGCGCATCCCTCTGGTGGAATACGCCGACATCATCAAGGTCGATTTTCTGGCAACCCGGCCCGAAGAACGCGCGAGCATGTTGCGACGATTTGCATCGGCAAAATGCAAAATGCTGGCTGAAAAACTGGAGACTCCCCACGAGTTCTATCAGGCTCGCGAGATGGGATTTGCGTATTTTCAAGGCTATTTTTTTTGTCGTCCTGAACTTGTGGTGGGTCGAGAAGTTCCGGCCAGCCGAATCCATTACGTGCGGCTGCTCGAAATGGTCTCCCGCCGCGAAATGGATATGCGGGAGCTCGAGAACCTGCTCAAACAGGAAGCTTCCATTTCGTACCGCCTTCTCCGTTATCTGAATTCTCCCATCTTCGGTTTCGCGCTTGAAATTACTTCGATTCGCCACGCCATGGCCGTTCTGGGAGAACGTGAGATGCGCCGGTGGATCCGCTTGGTGGTCACGGTCGGCGCAGCCGAGCAGAAATGCAGTGAACTGGTTCTCATGGGCCTGGCCCGCGCCCGATTTTGCGAACTGCTTTCCGACCGGACTCATTCCAACTCGGACTTGTTCCTGATGGGATTGCTTTCGGTGATGGACGCGATTCTCGAAGTGACCATGGAGTCGCTTCTCGAACAATTGCCCGTGGAGCACGAAACTAAAGCAGTCCTACTCGGCCAGAAAAGCAGCCTTCGACCTATTTATCAACTGATGCTGGCACAGGAATCGGGAGAATGGGTTCAGTCCGCAGAACTGGCTAAAAGCCTAAAGCTCAGCGAAGACGATGTCGCCTCCACGTGGTGGCAGGCGCTCCAGTGGGCACAGGAAGCAACGAGCGGGGGAGTCTAGGAAAAGCAACCGTCGGCCGTCAGGAAAGCCACGTCTCGCAGAAACCTGATAGCGGACCGGGGATCGCTGCTCATTACGGTGCCTCGATCAATTCCATCTTGCCATCCCGAGTACGGTGCAGCACCAGCAACCGGCCTTTCGGATCGCGGAAGACAAAAACGTCTTTGTCGCGAAAATGCGCTTCTTTGATCGCTTCTTCCAGGGTCATGGGACGGAGCGCCACTGAATCCTGGGAACGAACGAGATGCACTTCCGTGGTTCGCGCTACCGAAGGAAACCTGTGCACGAGTACTGAAACCGTCGTGCTCTCCGACAATCCGATCGCCGCCTGGATATTGTCTTGCAACGCTTGACCGTCGAATTTATTAACAGCCTTACGCTTCTTGCTCAGCCACCGCGTCTTATATTTCAAGGCCTGCTTCTGCAAGTGGTCGAGGGCTTCGTTGATTGCCGAAATCATGTCGCCGGTCTGTGCCACGCCGACGATCGGGCCATTCGGCGGATCGATGGTGATTTCCGCTTTGTGCCGCCGCTTCTCCACAGCCAGAATTACTTTCGTCTCGAAGCGGTCGCCTAGAATTTTTCGTATTTTATTAAGGCCGGTTTCAACTTCTTTGCGGATGGAAGGGGAAATTGTGTATTGCCTGCCGGTGTACTCCACGTTCATTGAGCATCCTCCGGAAAAACTTTAGGTCACAGTTTAGAAGTCAGATCTTAGGGGTGAAACCAAACGCCGGCCTGCTCTTTAACTTCTGCAATCTGACCTCTTAATTTCTGCAATTATTTTTTCACTCTTCTCTGATGCGTGCTGGGAATCTTCATGTCTTCCCGGTACTTCGCGACGGTGCGGCGCGTAACCTGAATGCCCTGCGATTGTAGGATGCGCGTAATCTGTTCATCGGTCAACGGCCGACTCGGGTCTTCATCTTCAATCAGCTTTTTGACTCGCCGTTTCAGGATTAGGAGCGACGTGCCTCCTCCTTCAGGGCCCTGCACACTTTCCGAAAAGAAGTAGCGTAATTCGAAGACGCCCTGCGGCGTGTGGACGTACTTATTGGCCACCGCGCGGCTAACGGTCGATGGGTGGACACCGATCTCTTCCGCGACTTCCTTGATCATCATCGGCTTCAGTTGATCGATTCCGAGGTCGAGGAAATCCTGCTGACGGGCCACGATGGAATAGCACACCTTGGCAATGGTCTGCTTGCGCTGCTCGATATTCTTGATCAACTGGATCGCCGACTTGTAGCGATCTTTTACGTAGTTGCGCGTGTCACGGTCGTTGCCGTCGCGGGTGAGCAACCGCTTGTAGGTGGGATTCAAGCGGAGCTGCGGCATGTCTTCGTCGTTCATGATGACAAGCCACTCGTCGCCGTGTTTCACGAACGCCACATCGGGCTCGATCAACCGCGCCGGTACCTTGTTGTAGCGCAGGCCAGGCCGCGGATCGAGGGTGCGTACGTAATCAAGCGCCGCTTGCACGGCTTCCACCGGACGCCCGATGGCGCGCGCAATTTCTTTGAATTGCTTCAGGGTGACGGCCCGCAAATGTTGGTCTACGACGGCAATCGCATCTTTTACCACTTGCTCGCTGAGCGCGACCGCCTCAGCGCCGCCGTTGCTGTGTAAATGCAGCTGGCCGAGATGATAGCGCAACTGATTGAGCAGACATTCGCGCAGATCGCGGCAAGCAATGCCTTGCGGATCGAATTGCCGGACAACCTCTAGAGCTTCGTGCAAGTCGCTGAGCGTGAAAGTTACATCCGGAATACGGGCGCGCGCAGTCGCTGCACCGGCAGAAGTGTTTCCCGAATGGTTCGCGCTTTGCGACGCAGCGACTGGCAAAGCAGCCTCACCGTGATCTACTTCCGGCGAAGACACACCCGGAGTGTCGGCCGCGACTGCAACTTCTCCCCTGCCCCCGAGTTCGAACTTCCGATCTGCTGCGCCTGCGACGCCAGCAAACGGAGCAGCAGTCTCTTGCGACGCCAGCCTGGAAAAAGCCGCGAGATCATCAGTAGCCGCCACGGAAGCCCCGCGGGGGGGTGAAACCAGATCAGTGTAGGCAAGGTCAGAATCGACACGGTTGCGGCTGGCATGTTCAGAGCCATGCAAATCGGAGTTCACTAGACTAGAATCCGCGACATCCGCGCTGTCCTCCTCATCGAGCAGGTCGGTATGGTCGCTGTCGGCGACCAGCCCGAGCGCCGCCGCTTCGCCAACTATCTTGGCGGCCGCTTCCACGTCGGCCTCAGGAGCCGAAACCGGAGCGATACCCAACAATTCTTCGTCGCTCGCGATCAGGTAACCTTCTTCGTTTAAATTCCCGATGATCAACTGGGCGGCATGGAGCACGGGCGGGCGCACGGAAATCGCTCCCAGTTGCCACAAAAGGTGATCGCTCAGGTTACCCGGCTTCGACAGGAAGTTCTCGAACGAAGGCTTCTCGATCTCTTCCATCTCTCCCGAACTGCGATAACCGGGGTCGAGATATTCCTGAAAAAACGAACCGAAATCGATCTCTTCGAAAGGATCTTTCTTTTCGTCCGCGATGGGAGTTGCCTCTTCGGACGTGGCTTTGGCAGCCAATCGGTCGCGCTCCTCTTCTTGGCGGCCAACATCGTCCAACAGAGGGATCGCGTCTTCCAGTTCTTCCAAAACCGGATTCTCGACCATCTCGGCATTGATCATGTCTTTGAGCTCGAGCTTGTTGAGCGCGAGTACTGACACCATCTGCACGAGACCCGGCGTCAGGATCTGACGCTGGGACAATTTGACGTTCAGTCTGTGCTGAAGAAGCACCATTTCTCCCTGACAAATTGATTATTCCCCACCCGCCCGCCTCTCTGTGCTGCGGTGCACCTCCGAGTGTGGAAAATTTAGCTTCTCACGTGCTGAGGTAGTTCGTATGGGCACGAAAGGACAGTACCCACGCCTTGGTAACTAGAGAAAGCTCTTAAGCTATCCCTTATTGGCTCTTCGCAATCCCAGCTCACACGAGAGAGAAGCTCTCACCCAAATAAACCCGCCGAACCTCCGGATCACTCCCTAGCTGCTCTGGAGTGCCGGACCGGAAGATTCGGCCCTCGTTAATGATGTAAGCCCGATCCGTCACCGACAAGGTCTCGCGAACGTTGTGGTCCGTGATCAGGATTCCGATACCACTGGCGCGCAGGTCGGAGATGATTTTCTGCAAATCCAAAACTGCAATCGGATCGATGCCCGAAAACGGCTCGTCCAACAAAATGAAGGTCGGATTGATGCACAACGACCGTGCGATCTCCACTCGCCGCCGCTCACCGCCCGACAAAGCATAACCACGATTCTGACGAATATGTTCAAGGCCGAGCTGATCGATCAGCTTCTCTGCCTTTTCCCGGCGCTCGTGCCAGGAAATCGGCTGAACTTCCAGCACGGCAAGGATATTCTCCTCTACCGTCAACTTGCGAAATACTGAAGCTTCCTGAGGGAGATAGCTAATGCCATACTGGCGTGCCCGTAAGTACATGGGAACACTAGTGATATCTTCGTCGTCGTACAAAACTCTTCCGGTATCGGGAGGAACCAGGCCAACAATGGAGTAAAAAGTGGTTGTCTTTCCAGCGCCGTTCGGGCCGAGCAGGCCGACTACCTCGCCCTGTAGAACCTGAAGGTTTACTCCATTTACTACGCGTCGGCCACGATAGGACTTTCCAATTTCGTCGGTGGCCAGCGTATGCATTTATCGTGCCACTTGCGTCCGTGTAACTGTCGGGGACGTTTTTTTACCTTCCACGAGCACCCTATCATCGCGTTTATAGAAAGTCAACGAATCGCCCGTAGTCCTACCCTGTTCGGCATCAAAAATGCATGGAGGTCCGCTCACTGGGCCCCCAGTCAGAACGAACTTGTCCTCCGCCGCCGTATAGATCAATCGTTCGCCAGTAGCGTGGCGTGTCGGCTCCGTGACGACGACTTTCTCTTCGGCCACAATCCGATCCACCTGCCCGGGCGTTCCGGCAGCCAGCGCTACCGGCGACTCACTTCCTCGACGCAAAAACACCGTCATGCGATCCGCGGTCATCGTCGCGTCGGATCCCTTCGCTGTCACTCCACCGCTCAGGAACATTTTGCGTTCGGCGTCCGCATAATCGAGGTGCGCCGACGTGATACGAACCGGAGTCACTTTGCCGCTTTTGTCCACCTGCGCCAGCACGGTCGAGACCGCCTGCGTCGGACTGGCTTGCGCCACCAACGATCGCTTATCGCGGTCGAACTGGAGAGTAGGCCCTTCAATCAGGTTTGCGTTCTGCCACAAACGCGCATCGCCGCTGTATACGGCAATCGACGGCGAATGGTGCGCCGTCATGCTCCGGCTGGTCACATGGATTGGATCCGAGGACGCCAGCATTCCGCCGTCCGGCTGAGCCTTCAGCTCCGAATAGGAACTCTTGACATTGCCCTCAGCGACGGCGTCCCCAGTCGCTCGGTTCACGCGAATCGTCTGCGCCGTCGTAGCCATTCCGGTATCGACTACGCGTGGCGAGCCAGTCAGCACCAGCATCTGGTCGGCGGCCGTGTATTCGCCCCGTTGCGCCCAGGCCTTTTGCGGACCGTCCACGTAAGTGAAGCCGCCGGTCTGCGTGATCGAAGAGATGCCGCCCTCGGGGAGGAACGCTACATCCAGCACCTGGCTGGTGGATACGCGATCTACCTGGTTTGGCGCTCCGATTCTGCTGCTGACGATCTTCGCGTCGGGCTCGCCATGCAGCGTCGCCAGGCGATTTTTATTCGTAAACTTGGCCGTGAACTTGGACGCCGTGACCACCGTCTTCTGATTGCTAGCCGGTTGTGTGATCACAATCTGTGGCGGGCCGCTTGTTTCCGCGCGCTCGAGTAAACGCCCATCTTTGACCTGGAAGTCCATCACTGGCGCCGTCATCTCGAGATCCTGGCCGCCCTTCGACGTAGACGATGACGAAGACTCCGATTTCCCTGCCGACGCTGCGATCGAGTCTGTTCCCGTACCATTTTTCTGGGTGAGTCGCACTCCATCTTCCGCGTGCACCGTCTGGAGGATTTGCTGTCCAGCAAAATTCAGCGTCACGCGCCCGGCCGCTGCGTTGTAGGGCTGCGATCCCTCAGTTGTAAGTTGGACGTTGCCGCTCAGGATCGCGGTGGTCAGCAGGTTCCGGGTTCCGGTCAAGAACATCTCGGCGCGATCGGAGCGCGCATGCGCACTGCCGTCTGCGGCCCTCCTATCTGACACTTCAGCCTGCTTCGAGTCGCGCGACCGGGGCTTGCCGGCAAACTCACTCTCGACATTGTCCTCGGCTAGAATGCGTTCGACTGTGTTGTCTTCCCGCAGAAAGAACGTCGCCCGATCGGATTGCATGCGCTGCCGCTCGCGGGCGAGGTGGACCGCATCCAGCACAATAAGACGAGGTGCCTTCGTAATGATGCCATGAGACGCTTTCAGATCAAGTGGCTGGGGCCGTTGAATGGTCATGGCTACCGACGATAACAAGTTCATCGTGCCCGTATTGGCGACGTAGTCGATCCCCACTGCTGAACCCGAGGCCTGCGGCGTTTCGAACACGACCTTTCCTATGGCCGTCGCATCTCCCGTGTTCTTGTTGAAGACGAGCCCTTCGCTTTCCATGTGGATGGGATCTTTTAACTGGGCGGGGGCCGTTTGATCCGAATGCTGCGCCCCTTCGGGATTGGCCTGTAGGTCAATGAATACCCTTCCCTTGGCGGTTACCTGGCCCGAGGCGGGATCGTACTCAAAATCATCTCCCGCAATCTGATCGAAGCGACTCGCATCGCGCCCGTAAATAATGATTTTGACGTTGCGCAACTCGGCCCGCGAACCTGCCTTGAACTGAACCGCCCTGGAGGCTTTCAGAGTGAACAACGTGCGCCCTTCGACTGACTTCGAGATGGAAAACCCTTCGGCGGTCTGCTGAATGTCGAGCCCAACTTTTGCGGGAATGTCGTGGACCATCTTGCGCACGCGAAACCGCGCGTAAAAGTACATGCCGCCAACCGTAACAATCATGAGGACCGCGAGCACGGCAAACCAACGGCGGAGGCGTCGAACGGGGAGAACCATCAGAGGCTAGTGTAACTCTCGGCACGATGGTGGATCGCCCTTCCAGCCACAGGTCATTCATTCGACCGCGCGAGATTATTGCCAAGTACGATCATTGGCAGGTAAGCGTGACGCGCCGCAGCTCGCCGTTCTTCCAACCAGAACCGTTCTCTGGCAGATAAGTGAAATAAATGTAGAAAGGATTCCCGAGAACATGCGGGTCGTCTCCGAGACCGACGGCGGTGGGATAGGCAGCGATTGGCCCGTAGCTGCCGAGCGCTACAGGCAGACTCCAGGCCAGACCATCCACCGATTCGGAGTACGCGAAGGCGGTGTCATTCGAGATGATCATCACGTAGCGCTGTAGTGAGCTGTTGTAGTGAATATCGAGATAACCCTGGTACACAGACGCAGGATTGAGATCGGTGGATGCTCCCCCGATGGCGGGCTGCAAATTCCATTTGCCTTCGTAGAATTTTTCGAAAGCTACGGAGTGAGGGGGCGCCGGACCGAACGCGTCGGCCAAAACGGAGGAAACTAGCGCGCGTGCGACCGAAACATTCGTCGTAGTGGTTGTGTGGGGTGTGCCATTAGCGATCCATTCAGGAAAATATAAATAAAAATACTTGCCGTCTGGCGAAAGCACAAGCGGTCCGTCGCCGATCTCGAAACCATCCAATCCCTTGGCATACGCCTGGTTCAGGCGAATGATCTCTCCCAGGTCGGTCCAGGTGAGCCCGTTGTCCGGCGACGCCGCCAACCCGAGCACCGCGTAAAGCGCGTCGTCCGGGAGTTCCGCGTGATAAGTGGCCAGCAGGTTGCCGGCACCGGTCATCCCTGCCGGAACCTGAAACACAGGCCCTCCGCCCATGTAGCCATAGCTGGAATAGTTCGGATTGACCGACAAATCGGCGCTCTGCGAGACGCTGACATCCTGCGGAGCGCCAGCGCCCAGCGGGTTATCCAGCGTTCCCGTCGTCGTCACAATCGATCCGTACTTGTTATTTCCAACCCTGTGTCCTTGCCACATTTGCCGCGCATGCACTCCACCGTCGCTGCCAAAGAATTCATAGCCAGTGCTCGTTTTGACGATACCGAGCGGAGTGTCAGGCCAAGCGAATCCGTTGTAGTTGTCAGTGAGAGGCGGTTGCGCCCGGTTTCCCGCGGCCAAGCGCTGCCCCGGCGACGCGACCACGATCGGAGTCGTGAGGGATGGCTGGCACACATCGGTAAGAGGCTTGCTAGGGGACTGGGCTGCTGCGACCGCTCCAAATTCTAGAAGGTTGGCCAAGGCTATCGTACAAAGGGTCACGCGAGAGAGCATGGGAAATCCTTAGAGCGCGGCTTGTGTGCAAACCGAAGTGCTGAGATACCGCGACGGAGGCCACATCTACAGCTTGTCACACCCAGTAGGAACCCACAAATCATCAGAAAGTTGCGCAACGCCCATCCGGCGACATCAGTTACGCAAAACTAACGTCCCCGCCAGTAGATCATGCAGCCCCTGTTTGCGTTCGGTGAATCCCACCATGATGTAGCCAATGCAAAGAATCAACCCTGAAAGGTATTTCGCAAAGTGGCGGCCGGTGGCGCGTTCGAACGAGATACGGTTGCCCGAAAGATCGGTGACTTTCATTCCGCAAACCATCTTGCCCAAGGTCGCCTGGTAGAAGGAACTCTCCATGAAGGCCTCATACAACCATCCGCCAAAAAGTGCGGCGATCGCGGTGACTCCGCCGCCCAGAAGCGCAAGGCCAAGCGGATGATGCACTCCGCCCATCATCCCCGCTAATCCCAAGCCTCCGAAAAACAGATGAACCGGAGACACCACGACCCGGACGATGATCCAGTCAATGATGAAGGCGACCACGCGGATCCAAAATCCCCCGTAACGAACACCCACCGCCGGCACGACCGCTGAGTATGAAGCCGGAGGGTACGGAACCGCAGCGTACGGTATGCCGGGGTTAGACGGAGACGAAGCCGGGCTAGGGGCAACTCCGGATGTCGGGAATGCCGGAGCTCCGCATCGGCTGCAAAACTGCGCTCCGTCGGTATTCTGTGCGCCGCACTTGTTGCAGAAGAAAGTTCCGCTCATGCCCGGCACTATAAAGACCGATTTGCCGCTTGTCAAAGCTGTCGGAGGCGGCCGTCTTTTTCGATCTGGAGGAGACTCATGGTGGGCGACCGCCCTTGTAGCGAACCAAGCCGTCAATCGCACTGGCCGTCAAAAACTAAAGAGTTGGAGTGCGGAGTTGGGTTGCTAGTTCATCTGGATGGGCACCGGAAGAATCTTCTTCTGGATCGCCACCGTCACAAGTTGCGCCTTGTTGTGGATGTCCAGTTTGCGCATCAAGTTGAATTTGTGCGCCTCCACCGTCTTCACGCTGACGCCAAGCGCGGCCGCGGCCTTTTTCACCGTGTGCCCCTCGGCAAGCAACTTCATCACTTCGCACTCGCGCAGGGTCAGCGTATTTCTGCGGAGCGGGATGCGTCCTCCCGCCGAAACTTGCCGGTTAGCTTCGCCTTTCAATTGCGTCTGTCCTAATTTGCTGTGCACCAGCGGACTCATCGATTTCTCGCCGCGATGCACCGCTCGAAGTGCACTCAACAGGAGCGGCGCTGGAGTATCCTTGAGCAAATATCCGCTCGCGCCTGAACGCATAGCTTGCTGAATGTATTCCGGATCCTCATGCATGGTCAGGTAGACAATCCTCGTACCGCCGCAGTGCTCTTCGATCAGGCGTCCCGATTCAAACGCCGACATGCCGGGCATGCTGATGTCAAGCAGCACCAGATCGGGGCGGTGCCGCAATACCAGTTTTAGCGCTTCGGAGGCATCGCCCGCCTCGCCGACCACGCTAAAATCGGGAGTATCCTCAAGCAGGCGGCGCACGCCATAGCGCAGCATCTCGTGATCGTCCGCGAGCACACAACGTATGCGGGTGTCCGCATCCTGATGCATCGGACCAGTTTTCATAGTTGACATTGATTCGATCCCTCGCGTCCGGTGACGAGGTGAGTCTAAAAGTCGGGGACGTGCTTCCCGGCACCCCACGAAAGTGCCATTTGATTGTACCTGCCCGCGCTTCTTTCCCGCAAAATTCTGCCCGCAGAATCTTCCACCCCCAGGCAAATCAGGCCCACACTGACTGGAAAGATTCTTCATCATTTACAATGCCTCTTCCACATGCTGCGTTACTTTACCTCCGGAGAATCTCACGGCGAAGCCCTGGTGGCTTTTCTCTCCGGATTGCCCGCCGGCTTGGCCGTCGATCAGGAATTCGTCGACCGCGAACTCTGGCGCCGCCAGCAAGGCTTCGGACGCGGCGGTCGAATGAAAATCGAAACCGATCGCGCCCACTTTCTCTCTGGCGTGCACCACGGCAAAACTATTGGATCTCCCATCGCGGTCATACTTCAGAATCGCGACTGGCAGAACTGGAAAGAATCCCTCCCAGTCGAGACGGGCGATCCCGCGAAACATAAGCGCGTCGCCTCTCCGCGACCGGGCCATGCAGATCTCGCCGGAGCCTTGAAATACGATTTCACCGAAGCTCGCTACGTGCTCGAACGCGCCTCTGCCCGCGAATCGGCTGCCCGCGTGGCCATTGGGGCCTTGGCAAAGTTGCTACTGCGCGAACTCGGCGTTGAAGTTCTGAGCCACGTGATTGCCGTGGGTGCAGTGTCGATTGCCGATCGAGAAATTCCCTGGGAACAGATCGAACCGTTGGCTGCCAAGAACGAGGTCTTGCTCTCCTGCGCCGATGCCGATGCCGAGCAGCGCATGAAAGAAGAAGTCGACAAGGTTTTGCGCACCGGCGATTCTGTCGGCGGAGTCTTCGAAGTCGTAGCTCACAACGTTCCGCCCGGTCTAGGCAGCTACGTGCAGTGGGACGAACGCCTCGACGCTCTGCTCGCTGCCGCTGTCATGTCGTTACAAGCTGTAAAAGCCGTGGAAATTGGCAGCGCAATTCAGGCTGCGCATTCGCCAGGATCGGCCGTGCACGACGAGATCGGGTATCAGAACGACGCGGGATTCTCGGGCTTCACCCGCACCCGCAACAATGCCGGGGGACTCGAAGGCGGAGTATCCAACGGCCAGGAGGTTCGCGTGCGCGGCTATCTCAAGCCGATTTCGACGCTGCGTCGTCCCTTGCAGTCGGTCGATTTCGCGACGCGCGAGCCGGTCAAAGCCGCCTACGAACGTTCGGATGTATGCGTCGTGCCCGCGGCCGGTGTGGCCGCTGAAGCGATGGTTTCGCTCACTTTGGCACGCTGCGCGTTAGAAAAATTTGGTGGCGATTCGATCCGAGAAACCAAAAGAAATTTCGCTGGATACCTGGAGCAATTGAAGGCTTTCTAACCAACACATGATCTATCCCATCGTAAAATTCGGCGATCCCGTATTAGAAACTCCCTCCGCGGAGGTCACCACCTTCGACGACGAGCTCAAGAAGCTGATCGAAGATATGTTCGAGTCGATGTACGCGGCGCGCGGTGTGGGCCTAGCCGCTCCACAGATCGGTATCGCAAAGCGCATCGCCGTCGTAGACGTCACCTTCAAGGAGGATCCCGACGCCAAGCTCGTCCTGATCAATCCCGTCGTCATCCATAAAGAAGGACGCCAGCGCAGCAGCGAAGGCTGCCTTAGCATTCCCGAGTTTCGCGAAGACGTCACCCGCGCGAAAATCGTGACCGTACGCGCCCAGAATCTCAACGGCATAACCTTCGAGCACACTGGAGAAGATTTGCTGGCCCGCGCCTTCCTCCACGAGACTGATCACCTTAACGGTAAGCTCTACATTTCTCATGTGAGCGCCCTCAAACGCGATTTGATCAAGCGTAAAATTAAGAAGTTAGTGAAGGCGGGTGAGTGGTAGATTCTCCGTTTAACATTCTGCAATCTGGACCCAAGCCGGGCTCAATGCGCCTGGTGTTCTGCGGCACGCCGCGATTCGCAGTTCCTACTCTGGAAAGATTAGTCGAGGCTGGCCACATCGTGCCGCTCGTCGTGACCCAACCCGATCGTCCTCGAGGGCGCGGCATGGAGGTGACGGTTTCTCCCGTGAAAGACGCCGCACTGCGCCTCGGCCTCGCTGTCATGCAGCCGGAAAAAATCAAAAATGACACTGAATTTCGCGAGCAGCTCCAAGCCCTCCAGCCAGACGCAATCATCGTCGTGGGCTACGGCCGCATCATTCCCCAATGGATGATCGACCTTCCTCCTCTCGGAAATTTAAATCTGCACGCTTCTTTGCTCCCAAAGTATCGCGGAGCGGCACCCATCCAATGGGCGATTGCCTGCGGCGAATCCGTCACCGGCGTCACCACCATGCGCATCGACGCCGGCCTCGATACGGGCGACATCCTCATGCAGGATGAGCTTCCCATTGGTGCCGAAGAAACTGCCGAAGAGTTAAGTCCGAGGCTAGCCTCCATCGGCGCCGATTTGATGGTCGATACTCTCGAAGAGCTCGACACTGGAGAAGCGCATCCCACTCCGCAGGACGACGCGCTCGCGTCGCTTGCCCCGATCCTCAAAAAAGACGACGGCCGTATGGACTTCGCGCGCACCGCCGAAGACCTCTTCAATCGCCTGCGCGGCTTTCAGCCCTGGCCTGGCGCTTTCACCACCTTCCGCGGCAAGAACCTGCAAGTCCATCGCGCACGGCCCTTGCACCAATCCAACAAACTCGCGCCTGGCGAAATCGTCGTCGACGGAACCCGCTTGCTTGCAGCTTGTGGCGAACATACCCAGACCGCGCTCGACTTACTCGAAGTACAACTGGAAGGCAAGCGGCGCATGAGCGCTTCTGAGTTCGTCAACGGATACCGCCCCAAACCCGGCGACCGTCTGGGACAATAGTCAGCAATGGCTGTCTCTGCCGCTCGTTCCGTGGCCTTCGAGATTCTGTTGCGCGTCGAGCGCCAAGATTCATACGCCGTCGAACTCCTCCATTCCACGGCACCTTCTAAACTTTCGTCGCGCGATCACGGTCTCGCAACTGAACTGGTGATGGGCGTCCTCCGCTGGCAGTCCTTGCTCGATCGACGGCTCGCCGCTGCATCCACGCAGAAATTCGCACGGCTGGATCGCGAGGTCGTGGCCGCTCTACGCCTGGGCGCGTATCAGTTGCAGTTTCTTTCCCGTGTTCCCGCGCGCGCAGCGATCTTTGAAAGCGTGGAGCTGGTCAAAGCGGCACGGAAACGTTCCGCCGCTCCGTTCGTCAACGCCGTCCTGCGAAAAGTTGCGGCGTCGCCAGCGCCCGACACCGTCACGAGAATCCCGGAATCTCGCGACGCACCGTCCCTCGCCGAAAATGCGGCTCATCCCGCGTGGCTGGTGGAGCGCTGGGCTCGGCAATATGGCCTGGATGCAACCCGGCAGATCTGCCTCCACGATCAAATGGTCCCCCAAACCAGTATTCATGTTCTTGGCCCCTACGACAGCCACGATGGCGCAATAGAAAAAGAGTTATCCGCAACCGGCATCGAACTCTCGCCCGGCCGATTTCTCTCGGCTGCGCGCCGCGTGGTCTCCGGTGACGTCAGCGCCTCGCAGTCTTTTTTACATGGCCGCATCTCGATTCAAGATGAGGCTTCGCAATTGGTCGCGCTGCTGGCCGCTCGCCAAAAAAAGGGGGCGACCGGCACGATCCTGGATTGTTGCGCCGCTCCCGGCTCAAAGACCACGCTGCTCGCGCACTACAATCCTCAGACGAAAATCGTAGCAACCGACCTGCATCCCCACCGTGTCCGACTTCTGAAATCTCTTGTTCACCAGCCGAATGTAAATGTCATCGCAGCCGACGCACGCCACCTACCTTTTGCAATTGATTTTGTTCGGATTCTCGCCAACGTCCCCTGCTCCGGCACCGGCACGCTGGCACGCAATCCCGAGATCAAATGGAAACTCAAAGTCGCAGACCTGCGAAATCTCGCGGTACGGCAAGAGGCAATCCTGAAATCCGCTCTCACCCACCTCACGATTGGAGGGCGATTGCTTTATTCGACCTGTTCGATGGAGCCCGAAGAAAACGAAGCAGTGATTGAAAATACGCTCTCTGGCATGACCGGACTTCGCATCGTCGGCATCAAGCCCGAATTGGAGCAACTGCGAAAGTCCGGCGAACTGAGCTGGGAGAATATCGATTCAATTCTCGCTGGCCCATATCTCAGGACAATTCCGGGCGTCCATTTCTGCGACGGATTCTTCGCCGCTCTGATCGAGCGGCGATAGCCACGGGCCTGGCGACTTACGGCGCGTCATCGAACTTCGAAATTCACCACACTCCCGGCAGCGATCTTCTGTCCCGGCAAGGGCGTCTGGTTCACGATTAAACTCGCCGCGCTCGGCTGCGCGTCAGCGGAGAGAGCAACCGAAACGCTGGACGCATCCCCCATCAGCGAGGACGTAGCAGGAAGCAGCGTAACCTTCCCCACCTTCATGCCCGCGTCCTGCAACGCCAGAGTCGCGCTGCCGAGCGGTTGTCCGGTAAGGTTCGGCATCACGTAGGTCGATGGCCCAGCACCGTCGCTCACCAGTAAGCCGATCTTCGGTGCTGCCACTCCACTGGCTTTCGCCGGAGGACTCTGCGAGATCACGCGATCCTGCGGCAGATCGGGCAGATTCACGTGGGCAATCGACGCCAGAGTCAGTCCGCGCCGGCGTATATTCATCTCGGCGACGCGCTCGCTCCCGCCGGTCACATCGGGAATCGCAATGCGTTGCGGCCCTAGACTCTGCGCTACCCGAACCGACCATCCCCTCCGCACCCTCGTTCCTGCTGAGGGTATTTGCGTCATCACGCGGCCTTCGGGAATATCTGGACTATAAAATTGCCGCTCGATCGCAACCTGAAGTCCCAAAGCCGCACCGGCGCGCTCTGCTTCCCCCGGAGTCATGCCCACGAGTCTCGGAATCGCAACCTCGCGCCCGTGAATGGCAAACTGCATCGCCGTCAGCGCCGATATCAGCGCGACCGTCATCAAGACGAGCGCCAGAAGCATCATCCGAAAAAACTGTCGCATTGCAGCCGATTATAACGCCGCTACGAATGGCTTCGATCAAGTTCGACGCTCACGATTCGCGACTATTGCACTGTCAGCGAAGTAGGCGGCGCAATCGATGCCTGCGCCTTCTGTTGATCGACCCAACCGTGAATGCGCTTGCTCAATACATCCATAGGCAGCGCGCCTCCGGAAAGGACTTCATCGTGAAAGCCGCGAATATCGAACTTAGCGCCGAGCTGGTCTTTCGCATATTGCCGGAGTTTCAAGATTTCGAGCTGACCGATCTTGTAGCCCAAAGCCTGCGCGGGCCAAGCCATGTAACGATCCGTTTCGCTCTGCACCGAAACCTCGTCGATCGAAGAATGATCGTGGAAGAAATCGACCACCTGCTGCCGCGTCCAATGCTTGTAGTGGAAGCCGGTGTCAACCACCAGCCGAATCGCCCGCAACATGTCGTCCTGTAAGTGGCCGTAATAGCTATACGGATCCTGATAGAACCCGACTTCCTTGCCCAGTCTCTCTGAATACAGCGCCCAGCCCTCGGTGTAGGCCGTATAGTATTCGTGCTGCCGGAAAATCGGCAGCGCAGGCAATTCCTGCGCAATCGAAATCTGCATGTGGTGTCCCGGAACTCCTTCGTGATACGCCGTCGTCTCGATATCGAGCAGCGTTCGCTTGGCAAAATCGCCGGTGTTCACCATGATGTGCCCCGGCCGCGAACCGTCGGGAGTTCCGTCTTCGTAAGCCGCGTCTGACGCTTCTTTCTCTCGGAATTCCTCCACCGGCATCACTTCGAGCTTCGACTTCGGCAAGGTATTGAATAACTGTGGCAGCTTCGCATACATCTGATCTTCGTACTTCCGGTACAAATCAAGAATTTGTTCGCGGGAATGCGCATGCAGCTTGGGGTCGGCATCTACCGCGGCCTTGAAGCTCTTCATATCTTTGTAGCCCAGTTGATGGACCACGCCTAGCATGCGCTCTTCAATCTCTTTCACTTGCGCCAGCCCAAGCTCGTGGATTTCTGCGGGCGTCAAATCAGTAGTCGTACTTTCTTTCACGCGAAAGGCATACCATGCATCTCCATCCGGCAAAGACCATGCTCCTGGCTCGGTTCGACCTTTAGGCGCATATTCATCGCGGACAAACGCCGTGAACTTCACATACTCGGGAATAACGGAATCCTTAATCGCTGCCAGTCCTGCTTCGCGCAGACGCTTGCGATCCGCCTCTGGCACTGCGTCCGGAAACTTGTCAAAAGGATGCGCAAACGGACTTTTCTCAACAGGCGTTGTCGCAATTCCATTCGATTGCGTAACAACCTTATCCAGTAGGATCTTCGGCTGCATCATGCCTTCCGCCATGCCTTTTCGCATCTGGACCATCGTCTGATCAAACAAAGTGGGCAGCAGTTTCAGACGCGTGATGTAGTCTTCGTAATCCTTCACGCTGGCGAACGAAAGAATGCTCACCAGTTGCGGCGCGTCGATGTGAATGCCGTTTTCCTGGCTCACCGGCATCTCCCATGGCTTGAAGCGCGCCCCCTCCAGTCCCATCTTCAAGTCTCGAACCATCAGCGCCTTGTTCAGCACTTCCTGCTCAGGAAATCCGGTGGTATCGATCGCTTCAAAGCGATCGAGGAATTTCTTCGTCTGCGCGAGGTTGTCGTCGATCGCCGCCTGCGAAAAATCGTCCAGCTTGTCGTTGTAGCGCTTATCACCCAGGATCGACGCATAGATCGGACTGGTGCGCATCGTGTACTCCCACTGCTCATGCAGCAGGTCATTCAACGCCTTGCGCCGCGCATCGAGATCGCTGGCAGGGTTCGCGGCGACCATCACTGCCGGAATCAGGATGGCAGCAGTCAGCAAACAAATAAAAACTCGCATTGAAACTCCAGAGGAATAGTTTGAGTGGCCAGGCAGGCTTCCCACACGAAGGCCCGTCTTCTTAGACTGATACGCTCGCGGAATGTTATCAGTTCCCGAAAATAATGACTCGCGGATAATGATTCGCGGACGCTTGGCCGATCCTCGGGCAGCCTAATAGCTAGCGCTGGGCACTCACCTCGAGCAGCAAATGGTCCTTAAACTCCGCCTCAAGTTTCGCGGTGCCGTCTCCGGTCGCATCGACAGTGCCTAAATCTTTCCCCTCACTGTAGTCGCTGACCTGGTATTTCCCCGGCTTCAATCCCCGCAGCTCCACCTCGCCCTTAAACGGCGAACCCTCCGCAGCAAAAAACGCGTAGTACATCTTGCCGTCTTTTACGATCGCATACCCTTCCGGCACGTCATATCCCGTCACATACAGGTCTTCAAACTCGCCTTTCGAAAGCATCTTCTCGTTGTAAAGACCGATCCATTTCTTCCAGTGTTCTTCTTTCGCCGACGTCAGGTTCACGTCTTTGAACTTCGGTCCCGGATCGGGCCAGACAAACTTCGTCCCCACCACGCCGCCCGCTCCAATCGTGGAGGCGAAATCGTCCCCGTGTTCCCGATAGTCGTTGCCCACCTTCGTCATCGCAGAAAGTTCGACATGGTCGCCATAGACCGCCGACTCAGGCCCCAGCAGCGCTTTATACATCTTGATGCGCCGCCTCACCTGCACCGCGCCCACCGGATCCGCCGTCACCGCCTGATCCATAAACGGCAGCCACGCTAGCGATGGGGGAGTGCCGCACGGACAGCTCTGCGTCACGCTCTCCGGCTTGATCGCACGCGTTGTTTGAAAAATTTCTTTGTAGATGTCTCCCATGGCGTTCACCGAATCTTGCGGCGACTTGTGGTGGTGCGCCGGGTTGTAACATTCCGGGACGCTATAAATATTGTCCAGTTTGCTCCCGTCAAATCCCCAGTCACGTATGAATTTTTCAGTAAGCTGTTTGTGGTACGCCCGCACCTCAGGCACCGCCGGACACAGCACTCCCAGCCCGCGCGTCATGTGCGCATGCTTGCCGTTCTTGTCGAGAATCAGCCACTCGGGATGCTCCTGAGCAATTTTCGCCACCGAATACTTATGCGACTCGTACCGCCCTTCGCCATCTTCCACCGCCAACGGAAGCCACCAGATTTGCGTCAGCATTCCTTGCTTATGAAAATCGTCAGTCATCTTCTTGATGGAGTCGCCCGGAAATGTATCCGGCCTCGGATTCCAGTCGCCGTAAACGTCAAACCAGCGGTCATCCAGCGTCACCCATTTGATGCCCATCTCTTTCAGCTTCGGAACCGTGCCAAGCATCTGCGCCGGCGTTACATTCTCCTGATACCCCCATCCGCACCACGCGACGTTATAAGCTTCGCTCGAAGGCTTCGGAAGATCCCATCCTTCTTTCTGCAGCACGCTCGACCAGATGCGCAGCGGTTCATAATAATCTCCCGCATACACCGACACAAAACTGCGCGGCGTCGAATAGGTTTCTCCCGGCTTTAACGTGACATCGGCCGCATAGTCCACCTCCGCATTCACCCGCCCGTCAGCTCCGACTTTCGCCGGAATTGCCGCCCCAATCGGAATCGTCTCTACGTGACCCACCGCCTCGCCGACTTGTCGCGTCCAGAACGCAACCACCGGAATGCCGCCCCCATAGCCGCCTTTGACCATGGTTCCCATCAAGTTCGGCTGCGAGAATGTCGGCGTCAGTTTCGCGACATCGTCTTTCCCCCAGTCGTAGCTCGCTCCGTGAAACGACCACATCTGCCACGGCTGCGCCTTCGCGTCCGATAGCTTCGCGTTCAATCGCCGCCGCTGATTGACACTTTTCTCAATTTGCAGGTCGCGTCCGCCAGTGTTCTTGTATTCGACCGTGCTCAGCAAAATATTAGGAAATTTGTCGTACACCTCAAGCGCCAGCACCCGCTGTAAGTCCGTTCCCGACGGTCCCAGCGGACGCGCCGGTATCTCGATCCGCTTGCCCGCGCCCATCTTTCCAATCGCTTCGTGTACCTCCGCTCCCGCAAAATCGAGGGTGAAATGGACATCTTTTCCCGCCACGCGCACGAAGTCGCTATCCGCCGGAGCACCCACATTCGGATCATCTAGCGAGAGCTTCTTCCCATCCTTCAGCAGGAATGCCTCTACGTATCCATCTGTGCGGACTACAAACTGCGCAGCGCTTGTGGTCAGCACGACCGGGCCGCCGCCATTCACATCCACATTAATAGTGGAGGGTTGGGTAGGTTCTGGCTTCGTTTTCGCCGTCTTGAAAGGCAGCTTTTCAGACAATTTCGGCGCTTTCGAACAAGCCGTAAAGCCCACGATCAAACCGCCCACCACGACGATCGCCCCGCGCATCATTGCCAGAATAATTGTCATTCTCCGCTTTCCGTGCGTCATTCATCCCCCTTGAAATGCTGCTTTCGATCTCGTGCCGGCCGCAAGCTTTCCCCCGCCCGCAATCCGCATTTTTGTTGCCTCGCAACAAAATAACGCAGTTGACAAACGCTATCAAACGAAAGTAAAAGTAATAGTTCGTAATATTACACCGAAAGCGTCTGAATCCAACAACCGAACTTTCGCTGCGTCAAACCCGGCCCAGACGACCTGTTCGGGACTTCGTGCCCAGGAGCGCCACCATGCTCACCCACCGCCATCGCTTAAACGTTGTCTCGGCATTGCTCTTTTCCCTTATCATCGCCTTTGCTACGCCGCTCCGAGCACAAAAAGATGCCGGCGCCATTGTGGGCCTTGTCCGCGATCCCAGCGGTGCCGTGGTCGCCGGCGCCAAAATCACCGTCACCGATGTCGATCGCGGAGTTGCCATCGATCTCACCACCAATAGCGACGGAGAATATGTTGCCAGCCCGCTAAAAATCGGTCGCTACCGTGTCACTGTCGAAAAAGAGGGTTTCAAGAAATCCGTCGCCGGCCCGGTTGAAGTCAACATCCAGGACCGCGTCGCCGTCGACCTGAAACTCGATCCTGGCATGGCCACGGAAGTCGTGAATGTCACGGGCCAGCGTCCCCAACTCGAAACCGAAACCTCTGAACTCGGCCAGGTCGTCGATAGTCAGCGCATCAATGCCCTTCCCCTCAACGGACGCAACTACGCGCAACTCGCCCTACTCGGCACCGGCATCGCCGCCGCCGAACCTGGATCGCGCGTTGAAACCACCTACGGCTTTAGCGCCAACGGCGCCCGATCACTGCAGAATAACTTCCTGCTCGACGGCATCGACAACAATGCCAACCTTGGCGATGTTCTAAATGGCGCGGCCTACGTCGTTCAGCCCGCCGTCGATGCCATCGCCGAATTCAAGGTCGAAACAAATTCTTACAGCGCCGAATTCGGGCGCGGCAACGGCGCCATCATGAACGCCGTCATCAAGTCCGGCACCAACCAGATTCACGGTGACGTGTGGGAGTTTCTGCGCAACGAAAAAGTCGACGCCACCAACGCCTTCGATCAGTTCGGCCAGCAGCCCTACAAACAGAATCAGTTCGGCTTTACCCTCGGCGGACCAATCATCAAGAACAAGTTGTTTATCTTTGGAGACTACGAAGGCTTGCGCATCCGCCAAGCGCTCCCGCAATTGTCTACCGTTCCGCTGCCCGCCTACGTCGCCGGGGATTTCTCTTCGCTACTGAATTTGGCTACTCCCGTCCAGGCCGTCGACTCCAATGGCAATCCTACCAACCAGAACGCCCTCGATTGCAACGGCAACTACACTTACGCGGGCGAGATTTTTAACTCGCGAGTTGCGCAAACCGGGACCGCGGCGGCCAACGCCAATCCTAACGGGCTCTGCGGCGTTCCAATTGGCGGGTACCAGACAGGCGGCACCTTTCCCAACAGAGTGCCAACGAATATGTTCCCCGCTGGCAGCACCGACCCCCTCGGACAGGAACTGGCTAATTTATTTCCCGCACCCAATGACCCTGGCTTCGGCCTGCAGGCGTTTCTTTCCGACCCCAAGCGCACTGAAACCGAGAACAAGTTCGATATTCGCAGCGACTACACCTTCAGCCAGAAAGACAACGCCTTCGTCCGCTACAGCTACGGCAATGACAGTAACTTCTTACCGTCGCCCTTCCAGAATGTCCTTGATGGCGGCAGCTTTCAAGACGGATACAGCAACAACACAGCCGATGGCCTCGCGGCCAGCGAAATCCATGCCTTTCGCAATAATCTGGTCAACGAATTTCGCTTCGGCTTCAATTATCTGAATTCCCATCGCTACAATCTCAACTACAACACCAACGTCTCGCAGAATCTTCCCGTCCCCTTCCCCGGCGTTCCGTACGTCGCCGGAGAAAACATTGGCGGTCTTCCCTCCCTTAGCTTTGCCGATGGAACGACCGCGATTGGCAGCTCCGGCTATCTACCCGCCATCGAAAAACAACACAGTTACGTCTTCACCGACAATCTCAGCTGGACGCGCGGTCGCCACTCGACCAAATTCGGCGCCGAACTTCGCTTCGAACAGTTCACGATTCTGGAACCCGCATCGCCGCGCGGCTCCATGAGCTTCGGCAGCGACTTCACCGATAATCCCGCTTCCCCTGGCACCGGCGGAGAAGCCATCGCCACCTTCCTGCTCGGCGTCCCCGATGGCGGCACTATCACCAGCGTCAATCCGAATATCGATTATCGCCGCCAGATTTACGCCGCCTACGCTCTTGATGACTTTAAACTCACACCGCGCTTCACTCTGAATCTCGGCCTCCGCTACGAGTTCTTCTCCACGATCAAAGAAGGGAACGACGATCAAGCGACCTTCGATTTCAACACGCTCTCGCTCATCGTTCCCAGCGGAAACACCGTGCAGTTGACGCCCACCCTCGGCACCGAGCTCAATATTTCCCGCAACGGCTCGCCCGGGCTGATCTCGCCCGACCGCAACAACTTTGCCCCGCGCATCGGGCTCGCCTATCAGATCTACGACAAGCTTGTTCTGCGCACCGGGTACGGCATCTTCTACGGCGGGCAGGAAAACGGCCCGTTCTCGAACCCAAGCCCCGGGTTTAACCCGCCCTTCATGTCGTCCGAGGCCTACACTACGCCGTGCACCGCGGCTTCTGCGAATCCGAATGCCAACCAAACCGATTGTTCGATCTCGGCCGCAAACAATGGGGGATTAGCGCTGAACAATCTGTCTCAGGGCTTTTCCAACAACACGCTCACCGGCCTGAGTCCACTCGCCGATCCCAACGCTCCTGAGCTCTATTCGCTCAATCCTCATCTCGTCACTCCCTACACGCAGCAATGGCATCTTGGACTCGAATACCAGTTGCCCGCCGATACCGTTCTCGAGCTCTCGTACGCCGGCTCTCGTGGATTGAAACTCTTCGCCTTCTACAACGGCAACCAGGCCGTGCCCGATCCGAATCCTTCCGACGCCACCGCGCCGCGCCGCCCTGCAAACGATGAAGCTCCAGGAGCCTCAGGCCCGTGTACCTTGGCGAATCCGCAAAACTGCAATCCCGCACTTGATACCACGATCGCCACTCTCCGTTCGAATACGCAATCGAATTACAACTCGCTGCAAGTCCGCATCGAAAAACGCTACTCCCACGGCCTGCAATATGAAGCCGCCTACACCTTCGCTCATGCTTTGGACAATGCGTCCAGCGCCAGCCTAGGCTCTGTCAACAACGGCGACTTCCAAGATCAACGCTTCCCCAACCAGAACTATGGCAACGCCGATTTCGACGTCCGCCATCGTTTCGTTTTCAGCTACATGTACGACTTGCCGTTCGGTCACGGACAAAAATTTGCCGGCGGCTCTTCCGGAGTCCTAAATCAGATTCTCGGCAACTGGCAAATGAGCGGCGTCTTCTCCGCCGCCACAGGAAACTACTACACCGCGACCGATATCGTTTCTGTCGCGAACGCTGATTGCGGCGGCACCGTCGGATTCAACTGCGCACGCCCGACCGTAGTGGGCAATCCGAACGCTTCACCGTGCGTCCCCGGCACCCTCTTCAACACCTGCGCATTCGTTCACAACACGGTGGAGGGCACTTTTGGCGACTCGCCACGTAACGACATCGAAGGTCCGGGCTACAAGACATGGGACACTTCACTCGCCAAACAATTCCCGATTCGCGATCAAATGCATCTCGAGTTCCGGGCGGAATTCTTTAATATCCTCAACCACGTAAATTATTTATTCGGGCAGTTTGGAGCCATTAGCGCCGAGCCCACGCCGCTCGAACTCGATCCAAATAACATCAATACCGCCGCAAATCCGGATGCCAGTCAGTTCGGACATCCTCTCGCCGCCCGCGCCCCGAGGCAGATTCAGTTCGCGCTGAAGTTCTATTTTTGAAGTTTTATTTACCACGAGGGATGGCCGACATAAACGCCCCCACGCAGAGACATGAAGGAATTCCTGGTTCTTCCGTGTCTCTGTGACTCCGTGGTGGGTTTAGTTCTTGCTCGAAGGAATGCTCTAGCTAACCTGCCAGATCGTATCCAGCACCGTCCCATCCACCCACTTCACGACCGCACAGGGACGATCACCGAGCTTCGGACGCGCCGGCTTACCGCAAATCCGTTCGACTTCAGCCTTAATATCCTGAATCGGACGCACCGGCAGCTTCGACTCCTTGACCGCGTCCAGCAAGTCGGCGCGCCGCGGATTAATCGCAATCCCCCGCTCCGTCACCACCACGTCAATCATCTCGCCCGGACCCGTCAAGGTCGTCACTTCGTCGACAATCACAGGAATCCGGTCGCGAAACGAGGGCAGAGCCAGAATCGTGCATCCCGCAAAAAGGCAGTTTTGCCACCCGCCGATTCCATGCAACAGGCGCCCGTCCGAATGCGTCACCACGTTCGCGTTGAAGTTCACATCCACTTCAGTCGCGCCCAGAATCACCGCATCCACTAGCGAAGCAAAATTTCCCTTGCCGTGATAGTTGTACGAAGTAAAAGGAGAAGTCGCCACATGCCGCGGATCATTCGCCATCGACCGCACGCCATCCAGATCGAAGGTCTGCCCATCCAGGATGTACTCCGTCAGCCCTTCCTGCAGTAACTCCACCAGAAACTTCGTCGAGCCACCCCGCACGAAGCGCGCCTTCACGCCATCTTCTTTCATCATCTGCTTCAGGTACTCGACAAACGCCAGCGCGATTCCACCCGCTCCCGCCTGAAACGAGAATCCATTTTTCATGATGCCCGCAGCCCGCAGAAACTGCGCCACCATCTCCGCGATCCGCAACCGGTCGGGCGAACGCGTAATCTGCGTTGTGCCCGAAACAATTTTTCCCGGATCCCCAATCGAGTCCACTTCCACCACAAAATCGACGTTATTCCCTTGAATCTGCCACGGCACACACGGGAACGGCAACAGATTATCGGTAACGACAATCACGCGATCTGCATAGGTCGAATCCGCCAGCGCAAAACCGAGCGACCCGCAAGCTGACTTGCCATGCGATCCATCCGCGTTGCCAAAAAAATCGGCGGCGGGCGCAGCGATAACCGCAACATCAATATGAACTTCACCATCTTGAATCGCCTGGTAGCGCCCGCCATGCGAACGCAACACGCCCATCCCGCGCATCTTTCCCTGCGTGCAATAATCGCCGAGCGGCCCATTCATCGAACCTTCGATGTGATGGATCGTGCCCTTCTGCATCAGATCGATCGCAGCCTTTTGCGACGGAAACGACGCGCTCGGAAACCACATCAGGTCCCTCACACCGATCCGCGCCGCCGCTTCCAACGCCAGCATCGCCACTTTGTCGCCATCCCGCAGATGATGATGATTGGAAATCACCATCCCATCGCGCAGCCCGCACTTGCGCAGCGCCGTCTCCAGATCGGCCACGCGCTTATCTCCGTTATCCGGAAAATCTTTGCTCGACGCAATCGCCGGCGCAGCTTTCCGTCCCCGTGGCTGATATTTCCCTGTACCTAGAAATGGAATCTGCGGCTTGCCATTCACCATCGTCGGTACCGCGCGTCCCACCGCGTTGTGCGCCAGTTCTACGCGTTCTGCGCTCACCAAATCGCCCCCATCGCCTTCGCCCGATCCACAAGTTTCACCGCCCGCTGCACTACCGGAGGATCGACCATCTTCGACCCCAGACTGACCACCGCCAATCCCTTGCTCTGCGCCTCCTCAAAAGCGGCAACCACCCGCATCGCCTTTTCCACCTCGGCCGCCGGTGGTTGAAACGCCTCATGAATCACCCGAATCTGTGCCGGATGAATGCATCCCATCCCTTCAAAACCTTCCGCCCGCGAGCGTTCTCCCCAAAACCGCAATCCAGCCGTGTCGCCCACGTCGCTGAATACCGAATCGTTCGCCTGCACTCCCGCCGCGCGTGCCGCGTTCACCACCCGCCATCGCGCGTATTGCGACTCCTGCCCCTCCGCCGTTTTCACCACGCCGAGATCGGCCGTGTAATCTTCCAACCCAATCGTCAGCGCCACCACATTTTCACTAGCCGTTGCAATCGCGAACGCGTTTTCAATCCCCAACGCCGACTCCAGAATCGGCATGATCCAGATCGGACGAACAATTTCGTGCCGGGACTTGATATCGCCGATCACCCGATCCACTTCGCGCACCTGTTCGGGCTCTTCCGTCTTCGGAAGCAGAATCAGATCTGGGCTCTCCCCGACGATCTCAGCCAGATCTTCGAGTCCCAGCGGCAACTGGTTGATCCGCACCATGCGTTCGCATGATCCAAAGTCGATTGTGTGCAGTGCGTTGCGCACCAGAATACGGGCAGCGTCCTTCTCGTCACGATGCACCGAATCTTCCAGATCCAGAATCACCGCATCCGGCCCGTGCAAAGCAGCATTGATGAAATATTTCGGCTCCAAACCCGGCAGATACAGACGCGATCTCCTTAGCCGATCCTTGGCTGACGGAGCTGGCAAGGGATACTTTTCCGGCAGCGATCGCTTGCCCGAAGCGACTCCAGCGCGCCGCGCCGCCGTCTCAATCCGCGCCGCAATGGCGAAAGGCAGAGCGCCCTCGTCATGAACCATCACCCGCGCGTTCTTGACTTCCAGTTCGCTCAGCACCCCCCGCGTCTGCTCCAGGATCGCCGACCCATAATAAGGCGCGACTCGCGACTCTAGCGAGATCTCGACGCCGCCGTTATCCCGCGCCTCGAACGCAACATGCACGTCCGATCGAATCTCTTTGCCCCAATGGCCTGCTTCGGCCGTTCGAAGAGAATTTTGCTTAGCAGCGCTCATATTTTCTCAACTTGGCCCGCATGCTCTATCGCAGCTTTTCCAGAATCGCGTCCGTCATCTTCACCGTAGAAGCCGCGCCCTGGCTGATCGCCTTCTCGCCGCCCGCCAAGCGCATCATATCGTAAGTCCGCACTTTCCTTTCGCGCACCACCTCCGCAATCGCCGTGCGTATGCGATTCGCCTTCTCGCCTTCTCCGATGTGATCAAGCATCATCGCCGCCGACAGAATCATAGCAATCGGATTGACAATCGGCGGATTCAACTCCGCGTACTTCGGAGCCGATCCATGCGTCGGCTCAAACACCGCAACCTCGTCCCCGATATTGCCGGACGCCGCAAATCCCAACCCGCCCACCAAGCCTGCGAACGCATCCGACAAAATATCGCCGAACAAATTCGAAGCCACGATTACGTTGTATTCTTCCGGATTCTTATTCAGCCACATCAACTGCGCATCGATGTTTGTCGACCACAACGCAAACCCCGGATACCCCTTCGCCACTTCTTTGGCAACCTCTTCCATCATCCCCGAGGTCTCGCGCACCACATTCGGCTTCTCGCAAATCGTCACACCCTTGAATCCGCGCTTCTTCGCATACTCGAATGCCGCAGTCAAGATGCGCTGCGCCGCCTTGCGCGTAATAATGCGGCAACTCACCGCAAGTTCCGGCCCCGGCACATTCGCAAAAGCCTTGAACCGCGGATGACTATTCAACGCCGCCCGCACAATCTCAGGAGGATTCGTCCATTCGACTCCAGCGTACATACCCTCCGTTCCTTGCCGGAACACAGTCGTATCGATTTTGGGTTCGTCGAACCCACCCGCAGTATTCTTGCGAATATAATTCAGCGGATTGCCAATGAACCCAACACACGGCCGCAAACAAATATCCAGGTTGAATTTCTGCCGCATGATGACAATCGGCGAGTAATAGACGTAACCTTTTCCCTGCAACTCTGGCTTCAGTTCCGCCTGTGCCGCCTTGTTCGGCTTGGAAGTGATTGCACCGAATAATCCCAACTTATATTGAGTGAGTAACTCAATCGTGCGATCCGGCAAGGCATTCCCCTGCGCGCACCAGCAATCCCACCCAATGTCGGCGTGTATGTACTCCGCATCAAACCCCACCGCCTGCAAAACCCGCAACGACTCCGGAAGAACCTGGTTCCCAATGCCGTCTCCTGGCATGGTAACAACCGTATGTTTAGCCATGATTGCTCCTGAAACACAATTTCTTAGAACCGACTTCTACCGCCGAGATGCAAAGATCGCCGAAATAACTCGTTAGTCTTCGGTTTTCACGACATTAGCGAGAACCGTCGCCAATTTTCTGAGCGCAGTACTGGGCGAAGTCGCTTTCACTTGACGAATATAGGTGCCTCCACCGATTTCGAGGATTGCAGTGAATTTCGCCATGCGTCTCTCTGCGCACTCAGCGATCTCCGCGGTTACACCGCTAGTCGCTTCGCCACTAAATTCTCCACGCCCCCCGCAATCACCAGCGACTGCGGCACACTCCCCAGCGCCGGAAACACGAACTTCTCTCGCCGCCACGAAATGGTGCTCGAAGTAAAGTCGATATCAACCTCTTCCCCGGGGACAATCGTCTTTTGCTTCGCCGCAATCTCACCCGCAAACTGCTCCCCCAGCCGGGCCACGAATTCCGGTACTTCAATGCACAAGAATCCGTTATTAAAAGCGTTGCGCAAATACGTTTGCGAAAAACTGGCCGCAATTACCAGTGGAATCCCCTTCGCCTTCAAACAAGTCACCGCCTGTTCGCGGCTCGACCCCGTGCCGAAATTAAACTGGCTGACGATTACATCTCCCGCTTTCGTCCGCGCCGCAAATTGCGGATCGTAATTCTCCATCACAACCTTGGCCATCATCTCAGGGGTCATGTCGTCGCGATAGGTGTAGTCCTTCCCGTAAATCGCATCCGTATTCAGGTTATCCTGCGGCATAAAAACGAGACGGCCCGTTACGCGCTGCGGAAACCCCGCCAGAATCTGCACCTTCTCTTGTGTGGGGCGGGCATTCTTGCCCGGCAACTCCGTGAAAGCCCATGTGGGGCGTGCATTCTTGGCCACCGACTCCAAGTCCGGACCGCAAATGTATCCCGCGACCGCCGAAGCCGCTACCACCTCCGGACTCGCCAGATAGCACTTCGCATCCCGCGATCCCATCCTTCCCTTGAAGTTTCGGTTCGTCGCAGAAATCCCAACCTCGCCTGCTTCCAGCAATCCCACGCCGAGTCCAATACAAGGGCCGCAGCCCGAAGGCAACGGCAGGGCCCCCGCATCCGTCAGCGTCTGCCAGACCCCGCTTTGCTCCGCATTTTCCTGCACCCATTTACTAGCCGCGCTCAAATAAAACTTCACTCCCGGAGCAATCTTCTTCCCGCGCAACACCGAGGCCGCTGCTGCCAAATCCTCCCTCCGCGAATTCACACAAGAAATCAAATAAGCCTTCTGAATCGCCACCTTATTCTTCTGCATCTCTGCCAGCGACTGCATCGCCTGCACCGTATCCGGACCCGAAACATGTGGCGTTACCTCCGCGAGATCCAGCGTAATCCGCGCCGCATAGACCGCGCCGCCGTCGGGTGCGGACGGACTTTTCTCCCATTTATCGATATCGCTTTCCGTAAAGCGCTCAACTCCCAGCGTCTTCAGCCTGGCGTGCACTCCCCGCATATACGCGATCGTCACCGCATCCACCGGAAACCATCCCACCAGCGGACCCCACTCCGTCGTCATGTTCGAGATCGACAGCCGCGCATCCATCGAAAGCGAGTCCACGCCCGGCCCCGTAAATTCCACCGCCGCGTTCAGGCATTCATCATGGTTGTAAAGTCCGCACAACGTAATGATAACGTCTTTCCCCGTCACGCCCTCGCGCAACTTGCCTTCGAGCACCACCTGAATCGACCGCGGAATCTGCCACCAGAATTCTCCCGTCGCCCACACCGCCGCCGCGTCCGTACGCACAATCGGTGTCCCAATCGCGCCCACCGCGCCATACATATTCGAGTGCGAGTCCGACGCCACCACGAACGAACCCGGCACAACATACCCGCGTTCCACCATGATCTGGTGGCCGATACCCGATCCCGCCGGATAAAAATCCACGCCCTGTTCTTTCGCAAACGCTTCGATCGCGCGGTACTTCTTCAAGTTCGCCTCATCCTTATTCTGGATGTCGTGATCGAGTGCAAAAACAAGTTGGTTCGGATCCTTGATCTTCTTCGCACCGATTCCCTTGAATTTGCTCATCACCGCCGAGGTATTGTCGTGCGTCATGCAGCGGCGCGGGCGAATCGACAGGAAATCCCCCATCCGCAGCGACCGCGACGGCCCTTCCGTCATGTGCGCTTGCGCAATTTTTTCAACAATGGTCTGACCCATAACAACCTCTTGATTTCTTTGTCATCCTGACCGTCGAAAGAACTTCGCAAAGCGAGTTCATTCGAGTGGCAGGACCCCTACCTTCACACTGTCCCAAGCCGGCGCCCTAACCGCGCCCCTTCCACTCAAATCCCAAGTACATCATCTGCCCAATGTGATGATGCAAATGCGTTACACAGGAAAGCATCATCCCAAATCGATCCGTCGCGTCCGCGCCTCTGCCCTCGTAAGGCTTCGCCCAGTCTTCCGCCGACTGGCTTTCGATCGTGCGGACAACCATTCCGACCGCGGCGTCGAAATTCCTCAGCGCGTCAGCCTTCGAAGGCGGTGTCGCATCCGAAAACTCTATCGGACGATCGCGCACATAACCCGTCGCTGCGATCTGCGCGCCAATGTAGTAATTCAAATTGCCCGTCAGATGCAGCACCAGATGTCCAAAGCTGTTGCCAAAGGAAAGCGGCTTGTCCCAAAACTGTTTCTCGCTGAGCGGCGCGGCCAAATCGTGGACAACTCCCGCGAGCTTTCTGTATCGCTCGATTAGGTCTGAAGCAATGGTCGATTCCAGATTATTCATGAGTTCCTCTGCGCGTGAAAATAGACGCCCTCGGCATGACCGGGACGTACGAGTCCGAAAATCCCCGTGTGGCCTTATTCTAGCGGCGCCTCTTCCCAGCCTTCTTCTTCACTCCCGCCTTTGCACTCTTCTTTACATCCGCCTTCATCAGCAGCATCAACTTCGAGACCGACGCAAGCTTCTCCAGGTTCCAAATCGCATCGATCAACTTTCTCTGTGCCCGCTCCGAGAGTACGCCCTCCGCCAGCGCCTGGAATTTCTCTTCGATCTCCGCATCGCTCAGCGGATTTCGCGGATCCCCCTTCGGATAATCAAGCTGCTTCGAAAACTCCCGGCCATCCGTCGTCGTGATCTTCACAATCACCCGCTGCAGCGCCGGAAAAACCTTCTCGATCTCAGGATCGCCAATCACTTCCACCTTCTTCAGTTGTGCCCGTATCGTCGGATCCATAATCTTCTTCATCTCGAACTGCGTCGGAGTAACCTTCCGCTCGACCAGCGCCGCCGCGATCACATATGGCAGCGAATGATCTGCCGTCTCCTTCGTTCGCGGATCGTACTTGCTCGGATCCGAAAGTATGTCTGCCGCCCGCGCCAGCGAACGGATCTGAATCTTCTCCACCTGCTCAGGACTCAGGTCGTTGGTTTTCACCAGATCCAGCACCGCAGAAATCGGCGCATGCGTCAGCGCTTCCGTCGGAAAAAATTTCATTCCGCATTGCGTAATGCGCCACGATTCGCCCAAACCATCCGTCAGCAGACCCTGCTTCCACTCCGGACCAAAACAATGCACCAACCCTTCCTTGCCATCGATCACGTGCTCGGGCCCGCTGTATCCTTTTTCGGCCAGCAACGCGGCCAGCACGCCGCTTTGTGTCGCCATCGGATCGACCGTGTTCTTCATCATCGTCAACTTCCCCGCCGTCACCGCGCCCATCGTGCAATGCCGAGAAGCCGAAATGCCGATCGCATGCTGAATCTGTTCCCAACTCAAACGCAAAGCGCGCCCCGCCACGATCGGGGACACAAACGCCGTCAAAGTCGCGTGATGCCAGCCGCGCTCGCGAATTCCCGGAAACGCCGCCTCGCACAAGCGCATTTCAAATTCGTGCCCGAGTACAAATCCAACAATCAGTTCCTTGCCGTCGCTCTTCGCGCGCTCGCAGCACGCCATAGCCGCCGGAAAAATATCCGAGGGATGCGACGGATCCTGCTTCCAATAGATATCGTTGTAATCCATGCACCGGATCATCAGCGCATTGGCCAGCGACGCCGAAACAGTGTCGATTTTTTCGCCTGTCCCAATCACGGTTGCCGGACCGCGTCCCGCAATCTCTTTCAGCACCGCAAGCGCAATTGTCACGTCATGCTGCCGGTACCCGCCCAGCGCACATCCCGCCGAATCGAGCAAGAACCGTTTTGCCTGATAAACCGCATCCTGCGAAATCTGCCTGTACGTAAGCCCCGCAGCCCACCGGGACATCGTCGCGGTAATCGATTCTTTGGAAGCTGTTTGTAATGTCGACAAGGATATCTCCTGTATGCAGTCGTCAATTTTCAGTTCTCAGCCGTCAGTAAAACCTCAGGCCCTGGCAGGTAAGCCCTGAGACCTGACACCTATGACCTGAGACCTGCTTTCACATTCTTCGGATTCTTAAACGGCAGAAACGCCATGAAATCCGCGTGATGCACGATGAACGCCTCGGTCGTACGCTTTACCAGGTCGCCCTCGGCCGCATGTGCCGCGATAATGTGGCACACCGCATCCGGAACGCCGCATTCCATCGCCAGCGCTACGCCCGTAAACGGATGTCGCAACGCTTCGCCGCGCTCACTTTGCCGGCTCTTTCCATCCGGACCAATCTCATACTCCAGCAATTTTCCGACATCGGCCAAAATCGCGCCCGCAATCACAACATCGGTATCAATGGGAAGCGCCCGTCCCATGAAATCCGTCATCACTTTCGCACTGTCGCGCGCAATATGCACCACGCAGCGTTTGTGCTCCATAAATGTAATCGGGCAATTCGGAACCAGCAACGTAAAGGGAATCTGATTCAAATCGTCCGCTTTCAGAGGGCTCCGCTCCAGCGCCTTGATCCACGTCTGCGTCACCTGCTCGCGTAACTTAGCGTTGCCGATCCACTGGATCTCCGGCCACAGACGTTCCACGGCCTCTCGCATTCGAGACCCTCCAAAAGAAGCTTTGATGAAGACCAAATTAGCTTAACGGAGCAGGCATGACGGAGTCGAGGCGGCAACGCACACGTAGGTGTGATTTGAGAAGCCGTCGAACCCAAGGAAAATGAGCCAGGTCGCTCCCACCGCAACTGCCGCCGAGCTGATACAGATACTCCCCAAATACCACGAGGGTTTACAAATCTCTTCATAACTTCTCCTGCGTTTGGGGGTTAAATCGGATTAGGACATCTGTTCTCGATGAGCAAATCTCTTGTCTTCGAGTTGCACGTTCAAGCTTTCACACCGAGCAGCACGTTCGTGTCCATTATGAAGGAGATCCGATGAAGGCCAGGCTTGTACTTTCTCTGATTGCGCTGTGCGTTTGTATCATCCCGGGGAGTGTCTATGCCTTCGGACAAAAGCTCTACCCTGTACAAGGCCCACTCGCAGCCCAGACACCCCAGCCCGTATTCACCGGCCAGATCAGGCGACCTATCTTCTCGGCGGGACCTGTGTTTCTGTTACTGAAATCTTGGACCGTCGCCAATGCAGAGGTGCTTCAGGGGAAGCCAAAGACAGTGAAGGCGTCCTCGGTGACCAAAATACCTGAAGCCGGGGCGATCGTTCTTCCGCAACCCAATCTTGCTTTTGCTTGGGATGCAGTCTACGGCGAGGGATTTTTCGTCGCGCATATTCTGGGTAAGAAATTTGGTCAGGGAGTGTTTACTGGAAATCAGGGAACAATTCTCCAGGTAGAGACGCTGGACGGGAAAAACGGCGTTGCGGTTGACAACAAGGGTAACACTTACAAAATGGTCTGGTAGCGGCTGAGCAAAGGAAGAACTTCCGGCTAAACGGCTAGTCTGGCCCGTGCCATCCGTTCTTCTGGCTGCACCGCTCACTTCGCTGGTGCTCCCGCCACCACCTGCTCGATCGGCATCAACTCCACGCTGCATCCCGCCGCCGCGCAACTCACCAAACCGCGTCTCACAATCTTCACCGACGACACATCCGGAAACCGCACCGCAAAATCTTTCTCGCGCAGTTGCTCGCCAGCAGGACGCAAGCCCTCGTCGCCATCCACAAACTCCGCCCGCTCCGGACGCGGCGAACTATCGAACACAAGATTGAATCGCGCCGAAACCGATTTCCCCGTGATCGTTCCCAGCTTCAACGTCCGCGTCTCCACCAACTCCGCCGCAGCCGCCGCAATCTCCTTCGCCGCAACCGAGTCGCCCGCGATCTTCGCCAACCGCGCCCGCGAATCCGCCACGTCGCTCCCGCCCGCTGCCACCGCGAGCGCGTAGATATGCCGCGCCTTCTCGCGCTGTCCCTGCTTTTCGAGCACCTGCCCCAGCCGGTTCGCAACCGTCCCCGACTCGCTCAAGAGCCACGCCGATTGCAGAAACTGCATCGCCGGAAGATTCTCCCCACGCTGAAATTTCGCCCATCCCGTTCGCGCCCATGCCAGCGCCACCAGCCGCATCGACGAAAATGCCGACGGCCCCAGCCGATCCATCTCACCCGAGTCGAACTGCCCTCCAATGTCATACAGCACCTGCTCCGCATCATTCTCCGTCTGTGTCGGATCAATATCATTCCGCAGGGCTGCCGCAAAAATATCCTGCCCCGAATCGCCCGCCGCGCTTCCCGTCAGGCTCTTCATCAATTCCTGCGCCAGCGCCTTCTCTCCCAACCGCCCATAAACCTGTGCCAGCGCCATCTTGATCTCCGGATCATCCGGAGGCATCGCGACCGCCGCTTCCAACTCCGTCCGCGCCTCTGCATCCCGTCCTACCTGCGCCAGCAACAAGCCGAGATTCTTCAATGTCGCCTTGTCATATGGAGTCTCCTCCAGCTGTTTGCGAAACGCCCCAATCGCCTCCTCGTTCTTTCCCATTTGCTGTAGTTCCAACGCCAGTTCGCCATTCGCATTTTTGCTCTGCGAATCCTCTTGCAACTGCTTGCGAAACGCCGCAATCGCCTCTGCGTGTTGATTCGCGTCCGCATAGGCGAGCCCCAGGTCGTACCATCCATCCTTCATCCCTGGACTCGCCAGATCCGCATCCCCCTCCGCCGCTCGTTTCAGCAATTCAATCGCAGTTCGATAATCCTTGCTTTGCAGCGCTTTCAACCCGGCCCTATGCAACTCCGTCGGAGTGCCTTCCATCTTCGCCGCACCTGACCGTTCCCCTTGTCCCGACGGCGCCAAAATCGTGCACGATAGCAACTGATCCTCATCACTGTGCGCCGCATTCCGAAACGATTCGTAATCCGACCGCCGCAACGCGCCAATCTCGTTCATCTTTACGACAAGCTTCCGCTCGCCCTCCAGAACGCCTTTGCTCAGCGAATAGGCCGACGAATAATCTCCGTAGTCGCGCGACATCTTCACCGGAATCGGCGTATGCACCGTGTAGTTCTCGGGGAACTGCAAGCGCACTCGGTAGTCGATTTCTCCCGCGGGACCAATATTCAACGGATCCGCACTTCGTTCCGCCGCGTGAATCGCCGGCAATCCCAGCGGCGGAATTGGACGGAAATTCACGCTCGCCGCCGGAACCACAAAATAACCATCCGCATGCAGGTGATACTTCAGATGAAACGGTTTGCTCGTATCCTCCACCACATCGAGATGAATGTCATCGACATCGCCCGGCAGCCCCCAACTGGCCGAGAGCGCCTTCACAAAATCCTTCCACTGCGCCGCGGCCACACGCCGAAAATTCGCGCGCAACGGCCAGTCGCGATCGCCCTGCGCCGTCACTTCCAGCGTCGCATCGAGCGCCCCGTACTCGCTGAATTTTCCGTCCAGCACAAAGTGCAGATAACTTTTAATCGGAGAATCCGCCGGCGTTCGCTGCAATCCACCTTCACTGTCGTCCGAGGCGAGCACCGCCTGCTTGTTTCGCAACTGATACAGAATCAACCCAAACGGAGTCACCTCAGGCGTCGTATCCAGCCACGTCAACGCCGTTCCCGGCCCCAACCGCGCCGCCGTAATCACGTGATCAAACTGCGCGGGCGAAGGAACATCCGGGTCCAGCTTGCGCGAACTATCAATCAGCACCGGATAACTCTGAATCCCCTCCGCCTTCAGCATCGCCGAGAACAACGTATGTTTATCCTTACAATCGCCATATCCATTCGCCAGGACGTCCCCGGCCGCATGCGGCTGGTATCGCCCGATACCGAGCGAAATGCTCACATAACGAATATCCAGCGCCACAAAATCGTAGAGCCGCCGCGCTTTTTCCGTCGGAGTCGCCGCTCCTTTCGTCAGCTCGTCCGCCTTTTTCCGCACGCTGTCATCAACCGTCATGCGCTCACCTTGCAACTTGGCATACCACTGCGCCACCTGCGTCCAGCTGGTAAACGTCGTCAGCTGGACGTCCGGCCCCGTGTCTTCCTCATCGCTATCTTTATTCTTGTCCCGATCCGGCTGGATGTCTTTCACGACCCATGTGTAAACGCGGCGATCGCCCGTCTCTCGAATCTCCGGAGCCCTTGTCGGCGTCTTCAACTTGATCTCACGCGCCTTGGGCAAATTGAGTTCAAGCCGGTCTTCATTCACCGCAATGCCCTTTGGAAACGTGTACTCATACCAGAAATTTCCCGCCGCCAGCGGAGTCAGAACACGCGTCACCGTGCGATATTCCAATACGTCTCCCGGCGCCAGCGCCGCCACCGAAATATGCCGCTGCCGATAGTCGCTATACATCGGAGCTTCCCGCAGCACCTCCGGAGCAAAATCCTGCGCCGTCGATTCCGGCGTCGCCACAACCGTTCCATCGGGCTTGCGCACCCGCACATATTCCACTTCCAACTTCTCGGTCGCCGAGGAATACCCAAAAACTAGCTGCCCAAACGCCTCGACCCCTGCCTGGCTCTGCACCCGGATCACCGCCTCCGTCTCGCTCACCTCGGTGCCGTCATTCTCAAACCGCACTCGATTCAGGATGCGGTCGAAAATCGCCCCTTCATCGGCATTTTTCGCATCCGGCTTCGAAGGAATAGGAGACGACACCGGCGGTGTCCCCGGCGCTTGCGCCAGTACTTTCCCAGGCTGCGAGAAAAACATGCAGGACAAGAAAAACACGAAACAGCCGACAAGACATACGACTACCCGGCCAACTGCGGCGCGCCATTCACGATAAGCCATCTTGCAGTTCTTTTACGCTGTGGCCAGAGTAAAATCAAACCACTTGGTTGAAACAAGAACGCGTGAAACAAAAACGCAGCGCGCCTTGAAAACGTGGGGTGGAATCAATTGAGGCAAACGATCTTGTTCGGCGCAATCCTTATTTGTGTATGCAGCCTGCTGGCTGCGCAGGCCCCACAACTCGTCATCCGGGACGAAACTCTCCCCCCAATCGTCTCCGGCGTCGAATTTCACACCCTACTCCACGCCACCGGTGGCGCACCGCCCTACGTCTGGAGCATCGCCAGCGGCGAATTGCCTGAAGGTATCACTCTTACCCCCGAAGGCCTTCTCCACGGACACCCCACCAGATCCGGCTCGTTCTCAGTGGTCTTGAAAGTCGAAGACTCCGGCCGTCCCGCGCACACCATCACCAAAGAGTTCAAATTAGTGATCGCGGCATCGCTCCTCCTCGAATGGAATCAGCCTCCCAAAGTCCGCGACAACCGTATCGACGGTTCACTACAGGTTTCCAACGGTTCCACCGACACCTTCGACCTGACCGTCGTCATCGTCGCCGTCGCCGAAAATGGCCGCGCCACCGCCATCGGATACGAGCATTTCCCGCTCAAGCCCAGCCCCACCGCCACTAAAATCCCCTTCGGCAACACGCTGCCCCACGGCGGCTACGTCATCCACGCCGACGCCATCGCCGAGATTCCCGCCAGGAATGCCATCCTCCGTCAAAGGCTGCAAACTCCACAGCCGTTACAGGTAGTGGAGGGTCCGTAACCGACTCGCCGTTACAAACCGAACGCAATCTGCCACTCCGGACGCCCAACCACGGTGACACAAGTACCCAAGTCACTTGCCATCCATGTGCTATCCTGATTACCTTGAGTTAGTTGCATCAGATTGCGCTCATTCGTGTGCCCGCAAGTGTGCGCTTAACCTGAGCCTGCGTATGGAGCTTTTCCTTAACCTTTGTTGGCTCTCTCTTCTGCTGCCCGCCTACTTCCTGTGGCGGCAAAAGAGTGCGTCCGCCGCGTCCAGTCGAGACAAAGCCATGGCGGGGCATCCGCTCGTCTTCCTCTGCGCACTGGGTTGCGCCGTAACTCTGCTCTTCCCCGTAATCTCAGCCACCGACGATCTGCATGCCATGCGGCCCGAAATGGAAGAGTCGGAATCTGCTGTCCGCAGCGCTAACCGTTGCGCCACCGCCCAGTTCGCACAAACTCATTCCGCCCCGGTGATTTTGCCCGGCCTCAACCACGTCTCGTCCGATCTTCAGCAAGTTGCAACGGTCCTGCCGTTCCAGTCCTCTACGCTTGGATTTGTCTCCCATCCGGTCCCCTCGGGTCGCGCTCCTCCTGTTAGCCCCCTAACGTCGTTGTAGTTGCGCAGTCCCCCTTGTTTCTTTACGAAAATTCCTGAACCATCTTGCATTCACGCCGATGGGGGCGATCCATTTCCCATCCTGCGTACGGAGCACCCGATGTACCTGTTTTCCAAATCCCGCCGGCTCCTTTGCCTGTGGCTCTTAGCCACAGTCGCTGTAAGCGCTTCCGCGCAACAATCCCTCACTTGGGATCAGGTCCGCTTGCGCTTTGAGCAGCAGAATCCCTCGCTCCTCGCTGACAAGTTGAACATCGATGAAGCCAAAGCGCAGGAGATCACCGCTCATCTGCGTCCCAATCCGAATCTAAGCCTGCTCTCCGATCAGATCACGCCCTTCAACGTCGGACCCTCGCACGGCGCTCTCTCCTACCTCTTGCCCTCGGCCAGTGTCGACTACCTCCACGAGCGCGATCACAAACGCGAATTGCGTCTCGAAAGTGCCCAGAAGGCAACCGGTATCGCCGTCTCCAATTACGCGGATCTCGAACGCACCCTGCTCTTCAACCTGCGCAGTGCTTTCGTTTCCACCCTCCAGGCCAAGGCTGTGCTCAAACTCGCAACCGACGATCTGGAGTATTACGACCACCTTCTGACCGTCAGCAAAGACCGTTTCGACGCCGGCGATATCGCCCAGATCGATCTCGATCGACTCGAACTGCAGCGCGTGCAGTACGAATCCGACGTCCAAACCGCGATCGTCAATCTGCGCACCGCTAAAATTCAGATGCTCACGCTCCTGAACGACCGCACTCCCATCGAACAATTCGACGTAACCGGCTCGTTCGATTTCACCGATCAACTTCTGACTCTGGACGATTTCCGCACCATGGCGATCGAAACTCGCCCTGACTTGAAGGCAGCCATCGAAACCGTGGATAAAGCCCGTACTGATCACAAACTCGCCATCTCCAATGGATCAACCGACCCCACCTTCAGCGTCGACGTTGGCCGCAATCCGCCCATCGATCTTTATTTCGGCGTTGGCGTCAGTATCCCCCTGCGGATCTTTGACCGCAATCAGGGCGAGAAAATGCGCACTCAACTCGACATCGAACGCAACCAGCGTCTCCTGGATGCTGCCCAAGCGCAGGTTTTCAGCGATGTCGATTCTGCCTATGCGACCTTGAACAGCAATCTCACCCTGCTTCGCCCTTACAAGGCGAAATACTTGCAGCAGGCGGTTCGCGTCCGTGACACCATCGCCTTTTCCTATCAGCACGGCGGCGCTTCCTTGCTCGATTTTCTCAGCGCCCAAAGTGAGTATCGCTCCGTCGAACTCGCCTACGTAAATCTGGTCGGCTCTTATCTGACCGCGTCCGCCCAACTCAATATGGCCGTCGGCCGCGAGGTAATCCCATGACAACCCCACTCCGCCGCCTTTTCCGGCAAGTCAATTTCGAACGATTCCCAATCTTCGTCCTCTTATTTGAAGCCGCACTTGTCGTGTCGCTGACGGCTCTTCTCGCTGGCTGTGGCGACAACAAGCCCGACCCCAAGGCCGAAGCTCCGCCCAGCGCGACCGTCGAGCCCGACCTCGACGCCAACAATTTCAAAGTCGATCACCCCGACAAGTTCCCGCTTGTCACCGCTGTCGAACACGTCGCCGCACCGGCCCTCAATGTCACCGGAGTCGTGCAGCCCGACATCGCTCGGGCCGTCCCAGTAATCTCACTCGCCGCCGGACGCGTCGTCGAAGTAAAGGCCCGCCTTGGCGACACCGTGAAGAAGGGTCAGTTGCTGCTCCGGGTTCAGAGCAACGACGTCTCCGGTGCCTACCAGCTCTATCGCAAAGCAGTCAACGACGAATTGCTGGCTCGTATTCAACTCGAGCGCGCACAGCTTCTCTACAGCAAGGGAGCCATCGCCAAAAGCGCCTTGGAGCAAGCCGAAGACGTTTCCAAGAACGCGCAGGCCGATCTCGACGCCGCCCTCGAACAGTTACGCCTTCTCGGCATCGACAAGGATCACCCCTCCGCAATCGTCAACATCACCGCGCCGATTTCCGGCGTCATCACCGACCAGCAAGTCACCAACTCCTCCGGAGTCCAGGGCCTCGGTTCGCCCAATCCGTTCACCATCTCCGACCTCTCGTACGTCTGGATCGTCTGCGACGTTTACGAGAACGATCTCGACGCCGTACGCGTCGGCGATGTTGCGGACATCCGCCTCAGCGCCTATCCTGACCGCCTCCTAAGAGGTCGCGTCGATAACATCCTGCCTGTTCTCGATCCCAATCTGCGCACCGCTAAGGTCCGCCTCGAAGTCGCCAACCCCGGATTTATGCGCGTCGGCATGTTCGTCACCGCAACCTTCTATGGGAAGAAGCCCGAAAATCGCGCCTCCATCCCGCGCGACTGCCATTCTCCACTTGCATGATCGGGAATGGGTCTACGCGCCCCTGAGCAACGGCCATTTCAGGCGCTTGGAAGTCGTCACCGGCGTTATGCTTCCTGGTAACCAGCAGGAAATCATTTCAGGGATCGAACCCGGCGATCAGGTCGTTTCCAACGCCCTCGTTCTGCAAAATACTTTGGAGCAATAATGATTCGCCGCGTCGTTGATTTTGCTCTCGATAACCGCTTGCTCGTGCTCGGTTTCGCCCTCCTGCTCTTTGCCGGGGGCATTGTCGCCTTCCGCGAACTTCCCATCGAGGCTTACCCCGACGTGGCCGACAACTACGTCGAGATCATTACTCAGTGGCCGGGTATATCCGCTGAGCAGATCGAACAGCAAGTCACGATTCCCCTTGAAATCGGCATGAACGGCATTCCTCATGTCGTTCATCTGCGATCTTTTTCTCTCTTCGGACTCTCCGACATCAAGCTCATCTTCGATGACGAATCCGACAACGACTGGAATCGCGAACGCGTCCTCGAACGCCTCAGTCAGGTCACTTTACCTCCAAACGTCGTGCCGCAAATGGGCACCGATTGGAGTCCCGTCGGCCAGATTTATTTCTTCACCCTGCACAGCACCAACCCTGCTTACGACGCAATGGAACTGAAGTCTCTCGAAGATTGGGTCGTCGAAAAAAGCTTTAAATCGGTCCCCAACATCGTTGACGTTTCCAGCTTCGGAGGCCCCACTCGCGAATATCAGGTTCGCCTTGATCCTAACAAACTCGTCGCCTACGGCCTGAGTCTCGCCCAGATCGAGCAGCAACTGACAAACAACAATGTCAATGCTGGCGGTAGTTTCATCCAGGAAGGCTTGCAGCAGATCAATGTCCGCTCCGTCGGATTGGTCGATCGCTCACAAGACATCGCCGAGACGGTCATTGTGACCAAAAACGGGATACCCCTGCGGGTCAAAGATATTGGAGTTGTTTCGCAGGGTCCCAAGATTCGACTCGGTCAGTTTGCTCGCGCCTTGCACCGCGAAGATGGAAAGATCGTCGATAACGACGACGTTGTCTCAGGCATCGTGCTCTTGCGCAAGGGTGCGACCGGAGAAACTGCCCTTGAAGGTGTCCACGAAAAAGTAGAAGAGCTGAACGATCACATCCTTCCGCCGGGCGTGAAGATCGTTCCTTTCCTCGATCGCAGCAATCTCGTGCACTACACTTCCCACACCGTTCTCCACAACCTGACTGAGGGCATGATCCTCGTCTCTCTGGTTCTCCTGCTTTTTCTTGGCAACATTCGAGGAGCCCTCATTGTCGCGGCAACCATCCCCTTTGCCCTGTTGTTCGCCGCGATTTGTCTCGACCTGCGACACATTCCCGCCAACCTGCTCTCTCTCGGAGCTTTGGATTTCGGTGTCGTTGTCGAAGGCGCTATCGTTCTCATAGAAAACATCATCCGCCATCTCAGCCACAGCGATGGTTCCAAAACTCCCAACGAAGCCATCGGTTTCGCCTCCCATGAAGTGCAGCGGCCCGTCTTTTACGCCATCGTCATTACCATCACCGCGTTTCTGCCAATTTTCACCCTGCAGCGCGTCGAAGGACGCCTCTTCCATCCCATGGCTTGGACCGTCGCCTTTGCTCTGCTGGGCGCGTTGCTGTTCTCTATTCTCGTAGCCCCCGTTCTCGCCAGTTTTGCTTTCGCCAAGGGCGCAAAGGAATGGGACAACCCGGTCATGACCTTCGTATCACACCGCTATCGCGGTTCTCTGCGCTGGGCGATTCGGCACCGTTGGGTCACCCTCGGTCTCAGCCTGTGTCTTGTCGTCCTAGGAAACTATCTCGCGTTCAGCGGTGTCATCGGCTCCGAATTTCTTCCCCACCTTGACGAAGGCGCGCTCTGGGTTCGCGGCACTCTCGCTCCCAGCACCGGACCCGACGAAGGCATCCGTGTCGCCAACCAGGCCCGCCTCGTTCTCTGCTCATTTCCGGAGGTTCCTCAATGCACCAGCCAAGTCGGGCGCCCCGATGACGGAACCGATAACACTGGCTTCTTTAATACGGAGTATTTCGTTGACCTCAAACCGAAGGAACAGTGGCGGCCCGTCTTCCACGAAGACAAAGATGAACTGATCGCCGCCATGCAACGAGAACTCGACAAGATTCCTGGCGTCGTCTGGGGATTTTCTCAGCCCATCGAAGACAACATGGAAGAGGCCGTCAGTGGCGTAAAAGGCGCCCTAGCGACAAAAATCTATGGCGATGATTTGAAGGTTCTCGAACAGAAGAGCGACGAGATGGTCGCCATTATGCGCAAGATCAACGGAATCGAAGATCTTGGCGTCTTTCGCGTCCTCGGCCAGCCCAATCTCAACGTCGCCGTCGACCGCGAAGCTGCAGCCCGCTATCAGATCAATGTCGCCGACGTTCAAGACGCAGTCCAAACCGCGGTCGGCGGCACCGCCCTCACTCAGGTTCTCAAAGGCGAAGCCCGCTACGACCTGACTCTTCGTTACCTTCCGCAGTTTAGAAACACGCGGGAAGCCATCGAAAACATTCGCCTCGTCTCGCCCAGCGGAGCTCGCGTCTCGCTCGCTCAACTATGCAAGATCACCGAAACCGACGGAGCCTCCGAAGTCTATCGTGAAGGCAATCGGCGATACGTCGCCATTAAATACAGTGTCCGCGGACGCGACCTCGGCAGCACGGTCGAAGAAGCCATCAAAAAAGTCAACGAACAGGTCAAACTTCCTAACGGATACAGTGTCGACTGGGAAGGCGAATACGCCAGTCAAAAACGCGCTAACCAGCGTCTGATGATCGTGCTTCCCATTACGATCCTGCTGATCTTCGTCATCCTCTACACCATGTTCAAGTCGTTCAAGTGGGCCGGCCTGATCCTCGTCACGGTCGCCATTGCTCCCATTGGAGGCCTTCTTGCGCTCTTATTCACTGGGACAAACTTCAGCGTCTCCTCCGGCGTCGGCTTCCTCGCCCTGTTCGGCGTCTCCGTGCAAACCGGGGTCATCATGCTGGAATACATCAACCAGCTACGCTCTCGGCGCTTCACCGTCGAAGACGCAGCCGTCGAAGGCGCCGTGCTCCGCCTGCGCCCCATCATGATGACTATGCTTGTCGCCACCCTCGGACTACTCCCCGCCGCGCTCTCCCACGCCATCGGCTCCGATTCGCAGCGCCCCTTCGCCATCGTCATCGTTGGAGGTCTCATCGCCGCCCTGATCATCAGCGTCTTTCTCTTGCCCACCCTCTACGTCTGGATCGCCGGCGAACGCGACGTCCTGCCCCACGCCGAAGAAGGCTTCAACGTCGGCGAGCACGTCGACTAACGATTCTTCGAGGATGAAACGGAAAGCCACAACTTCAGGGCTGAGGAAAAACTCTGATCTTGCCGTTGCTTTGAAAGGGCGCAGCTTGAGCTGCGCCGTGACCTCAACAAAACCTTTAGGGCTTTAGCCGCTGAAGGCGCGACGCGGCCTTGCGATCGAGTCTTTCAGAGATCTGTTAAGCCCTGCTGCTCAGAGCAACAAGAAACGTGGAAGGGCACGCCTTCAGGCGTGCCCCACCCTCCAGATAAAAAATGCGCCTTTACAAATTGCAGAAAAACTCGACCTTGGCGTTGCTTTTGGGTGGCGCAGCGGTTTACCGCTGCGATTAATACCTCATTTTCTGCCCCGGCTTTAGCCGCTGAGGGGACGGACGAACGCGCAAATCGACTTTTGCGTCGCCTCTCCAGTCGCTGCCGCAAATCTCCGAAAAAAATGCCGCTTTCGCCCCTGTTCGCTGCCCGCGATAAACTCCAACAGTCCGATGGAAACCCTCTCGATCTTGCTTTTTCCCCGCCCTTCTACTAGATTTCATCTTTCCCTAGTATCCCGCAGGACGGACCCGCAAACGGCTCCAGGAGTGGCTCAATGAAACGCAGTTCCATCGGCCTCGCGCTCGTAGCCTTAGTCACCTTGGGCGCAGCCCTCAGCCTGCCCAGTTGCGGACACGATCAAAAAGTCGTTAGCCTAACCATCACTCCCGTAACATCTACGTTTCTGGAGCCCGGTTTCATTCCCCCACCAGCCAATCCCACTCAGCAGTACGTCGCGGTTGCCACGTACATCCATCCTCCCGCCACGATGGATGTCACGAATCAGGCGACTTGGACTGTTGATAATGGAGTGGCCACTGTTACCGCGCCGGGGGTTATCACCGCGACGCCTCCGCCGGCAGGTTCCCCACCAGGCACGCCAGGGCCTTGCGGTGTAGCGGATATTTCGGCAAGCATTCCTGCAGGCACCGGCGGCTCGGGGAATGTAGTAATCGCGCTTGCGACCGTTACGGTAGACGATCCAAGTAATACGCTTTGCCCGGGCGGCGGCAAACTTGCAACATTAGCCGTTGGAGTCGTCGGGTCCGGATCTGTAACCAGCCTACCGGCGGCTATCGATTGTTCGGCAACCGGCGGAACATGCATCGCGGAATACAGCGTTGGTGCCTCCGTCTTGCTTACGGCGAGCCAGATCCCTGTGACATGGGCGAATTGCCCAGGTGCGTCCGGCGACACATGTGTGATTACGATTCCAACGGGCGGCGCCGCCGTGAGCGCAACTTTCTAATAGGAACGCGATCGGCCTGCCTACTCCTCCGCCAGCAACTTCCCCAGCGTGGCCTTGTGCCGCTCAGGCTTGGCTTTCTTCGCCACCACCAACTGCGATGCCTTAGGACTTCCCACTCGTTCCCGCGCTATCTCCCGTAAAACTTTCGCCGCCGAAAATATTTTCTTCTTCGCCTTGCGCGCCATGGCCGCATCTTCGCACATTCATCCCCTCAAAAGTGCAATAATCTGAGACGAGCTCTAGCAGCTCATTTTGAATTTCGCTTGATTGAACGAGGCCCTCATACCTATGGATGAACGAGATTTCTTCGAAGAAAAATCCGACAAGAAAACCGCGAACTTAACCTGCCCTCACTGCATGCAAGCGGGAGAATATGAAATCCAGTGGCTGGTCCGCATGAAGAAGAAGAACCTGCCCCCACGCGCCGACGATCGCGACCGCGCCAAATTCGCCAAGGCCCAGTCCTACATGCTCCGTCGCGATGACATGATGATGTGCAAGAACATGCGCTGCCGCAAACGCTTCGAAATCACCGGCGTCCAAAGCGTGGCGTTCTTGCAGTAGGCCGCGGTGCAAGAAGCTCAAGATTTATATTGTCATCCTGAGCGAAACAACTCCATAAGCGAAGCGCATGGAGTTCCGAAGTCGAAGGACCCCTTACCCTTCCACGGAACAATATCTTGCTATCCTGAGCGCCGCGAACGACCTGCTGCTCCTCTTATTGCGCGCGCGGCACCCCAGCGCGCCATCAACCACCTAGTTCTTCGCCGTCGATCGTCCCGCCACCATCGCCGCCGCCAACCGCCGCACGCTCTTGAGCAACTGGCCCAGCGCTTCCGATGCTGGCGCATTCAACGTCGACGGTTTATCCAGCACTGCGTCGCTGTATCCTTCTTCCACCATCTGCTTCGCAGCCGCCCCAAACCGCTTCGCGCTCGCATCCTCCATCGCCAGAAACCGGAACGCCTGCGCTAGCGGTACGCCATCCGCTCCGCTCTGCAAAAATTCGATGTGTGCGCAAACCTTACCGTATACCGTTTTCATCGTAATGTCGCCCATCGTGCCCTGCGGAATCGGCCCCTTCGACAACACCGCCGACCCACCCGTAAGCGATAGCCGTTGCAACACGCCGACAAATCGCGATTCGCCAACCGCAAACAGCGCTCGCTCGCGACCCGGCACGCGAATGCGCGGCGCGCGCGGCCCTCTCGCCGCTTTACGAGACTTCGTCACCAACTTCTTGACCATGTTTGTGGACGTTCGACTTCCGACCTTCGAAATCACCCAGCAACAGCATGGCAACCGCGGGATCAGCGGTCAAGGTTACCTCCGTGCCATCGGCGCGATGGCTCTGCCCCCCGTCTTTCCTTCGCGTCCCCGTCGCGCCCTTGGTGGTTCAAGCTCTCTGCAAGCCGCGCGCCACAACCGCTGGCTTTAACCGCAATGTCTCCGCGCACGCCCCGTCGTTTATACTCTCCTGTTTGGCCTGCACGACCCGGCAAGCACCGGATGGGAGCTGATTCGTGAAGATTTTGGTTTGCATGAAGCAAGTGCCGCAGAAAGACGCTCCGCTCAAACTAAACGAGTCGGGCACCTGGATCCGCGAAGACGTCTCCTACGAGGTCAACGAGCCCGACGCCTTCGCCCTCGAAGAAGCACTCCGCCAGAAAGAAAAACATAAGGGCGAAGTTGCCGTCATTACCGCCGGACCGTCCCGCGCCTCGCAAGTGTTGCGCGAAGCCCTCGCCAAAGGGGCCGACCGCGCCATTCATCTCGAAGACGCCGCTTTCGTCGGACTCGACGCCTACAACACCGCCCGCGCCATCGCCGCCGCCATCAAAGACGAATCCTTCGACCTCATCTTTACCGGCCTGCAATCGGACGACTACGGATACGCGCAAACCGGCGTCATCCTCGCCGAAATCCTGGGCCTGCCTCACGCCACCATCATCATGCAGATCGAGAAAACCGACACCGGAATCCGCGTCAAGCGCGAGCTCGAAGCCGGATTCTTCCAGTTTGTCGACATGTCCTTGCCCGCCGTCCTCACCATCCAGTCGGGCATCAACAAGCTGCGCTACGCCACATTAATTGGCATCAAACAAGCCAAAACCAAGCCCATGCGCAAAGTCACTCTGGCGGAAGTGCAATCCGCCGTTGGCGACAACCTGCAAAAAATTGAAAAACTCTACGTCCCGCAAAAGTCAAAGAAAACCGAATTCCTCGAAGGCCCTCCAGCAGAAGTCGCCAAGAAGCTGGTAGAGAAAATGAAAAACGAACTCCGCATAATTTAAGCGCCCAGCCCCCGTAATCAGTACCCAGCGAAAGCCGGGGCTGTTACTGGGTACCGGGTACTGGATACTGGGTACTGATCATGTCGACAATTCTCGTAATCGCCGAACAACGTGAAGGCAAACTCAACCGCGTCTCCTGGGAGACCATCGCCGCCGGCCAAGCCATCGCCGCCCAAACCGGATGGACCCTCGAAGCCGCCGTGTTAGGCTCGAACATCGCCTCCATCGTCGCAGAAATCGCCGCCAAGAAGCTGGCGAAAGTCTATGCCATCGAGTCCCCGAAACTCGATCCCTACACCCCCGACGCCTTCGCCTACGCGCTCAAAGATTTTCTTGGCAAGCATCCCGCGAAACTCGTCCTCATGCCCCACACCTACCAGGTTCGCGACTTCGTCCCCAAGCTCGCAACCGCCCTGCAAACCACCGCCATCAGCGACGTCATCGGATACACCCACGCTTCCGACAAACTTCTATTCACGCGCCAGATGTTCCAGGGAAAATTCGTCGCCAACGTCAGCTTCTCCGGCCCCGGCCCGTACTTCGTCACCTTTCAGAACGGATCCTTCCGCGCCGACAAAGTCGAAGCCGGATCGGCCCCCGCGCCCGTCGAAACCATCGCCATCGAAATTCCCGACGGCACCGTCCGCAACCAACCACAGGAAGTTTTCAAAGAAGCGAAGCAAGCGGTCGATCTCACGCAGGCCGAAATCATCGTCTCCGTAGGACGCGGCATCAAAGAGCAGAAAAATATCGATCTCGCCAAACAGCTGGCCGACGCCCTCGGCGCAGAACTCGCCGCCTCCCGTCCCATCTGCGACAATGGATGGCTCCCCATGGACCGCCAGATCGGCTCCTCCGGCCAAACCGTCGCTCCCAAACTCTATCTCGCTCTCGGAATTTCCGGCGCCATCCAGCACATCGTCGGCATGAAAGGCGCCCGCAGCATCATCGCCATCAACAAAGATTCCGAAGCCCCCATCTTCGAAATCGCCGACTACGCCGTAGTAGGGAATCTCTTCGACATAGTCCCACCACTGATCGAAGAAGTGAAAAAGGCCAAGGGGTAGTTTTGGGTTTCTTGACGTATTTTGCTTCCCGAATCTCCACTGCTGGGGCGGAGTTTTTAACAACCACGCGATTTTACAGCGGCTGACAGATATCTGCTGCCAACTCTTGCGGTGAAATATCAGCTAATCAAAAAAAATTGTCTTTTGCTTGCCAGAGAGAGATTGATGCCGATCCGTTCATGCACTGCAACCGTCACCACTCTCCTTGACACACATTTGAGTGCCCTCTATCGTTGTACGTTCTTTATCTCTTCTTTGAACCAAGTCAATGACCCGCCATTCAACATCCCGTCCTACTTACATCCTTTATTTTTTAGCTGCTGTTACGGCTCTCACGGCTTTCTCCGTTTCGGCTTATGCTGCCGAAGACTGGTTGCCTATCTCTCAAGACGAACTGAGGATGACGAGCGAGCCCAAAGCTCCCGGCGCTCCTGCCATCTACCTTTATCGACAAGTGGATCGCGACGATGTAAACAGCCGACAGACGACCTACGAGCGCATCAAAATTCTCAATGAGGAAGGTCGTAAGTACGCCAACATCGAGATCCCTTTTCTCAAAAATCGCGACAACATTAAGGACATCAAGGCGAGAACCATTCAGCCCGATGGTTCCGTCGTGGATTTGGCCGCGAAACCTTACGAGACGACTATCGTAAAAGCTAAGGGCCTACAATATCTGGCGAAAACGTTCGCCATGTCTGACATTCATGTCGGCAGCATCATCGAATATCAGTACACCGTTGAAATGAACCCGTACTGGGTTTATGACTCTTATTGGCTTTTGAGCGCCGACCTGTTTACGAAATATGCCAGGTTTTCGCTCCGTCGCTCACCTTCCTTCGCGTTGCGCTGGAGTTGGCCGAACGGGCTTCCGGAAGGTGCTCACCCCCCCAAAGAAGATCATGGAGTGGTGCGGTTGGAGGCGCAGAATATCGCGGCCTTCCAGTTAGAAGATTACATGCCTCCCGAACGCGAACTCAAAATGCGCGTCGATTTTGTGTATGAGTCCTGGAACAAGGAGAGCGACCCAGCGAAATATTGGGAGAAATACGGCAAAGCGCAATATGAAGCGAATGAGAAATTCCTCGATAAGCAGAAAGCCATGGAACAGGCCCTCGCCACTTTCGTCCAGCTGTCTGATGATCCCCAAAGCAAGCTGCAAAAGATATACACGAGGGTACAAGAACTGAGAAATTACTCGTTTGAGCCCGAAAAAAGTTGGCAAGAGCAGGAACGCGAAAAACGCCGTGAGATCGAGCATGTCGACGATGTCTGGAAGCAGCGGGGTGGCAATGGATCTGCTATCAATCTCCTGTTTGTTGGCTTGGCAAAGGCGGCCGGGATGGAGGCTTTCTTTGTCAGGGTATCCACCCGCGACTCCTATTTCTTCACTCCCAAGTTGATGAATTCGAGCCAACTGAATAACAACGTGGTCTTGGTGAAGCTGGCCGGCAAGGATCTCTACTTTGATCCAGGAACTGCCCACTTGCCATTCGGCCTGCTGCCCTGGTATGAAACCGGCGTTAAAGGGTTTGTTGCCACTAAAGAAGGAGGTACTTGGATCGAGACTCCTCGTCCCGACTGTGACACCACAAGAATCGAGCGCAAGTCCGATCTTCGGCTTACGGAAGACGGCGTGCTCGACGGCAAGGTGATCGTGACTTTCACCGGCCTCGAAGCCTTCGGGATGAGAATGGATGCCGAGAACAAAGATGACAGCGCTCGCAAGAAGATGCTGGAAGACTCCGTAAGCGAGGACCTGCCCGCAGACTCGGAAGTGACTCTCATCAACAAGCCAGAGTGGTCCGGTTCTTCTCCCACGTTAGCGGTTGAGTTTATGATCAAGGTCCAGGGCTGGGTCATGAGCGCCGGCCGGCGACAACTGTTCCCCACTGGACTCTTCGGAGCTGGCGAAAAACACTTATTCGAACATGCTAATCGCGTGCATCCGATCTACTTCCAGTTCCCCAGCGTTAACCTGGACGACTTGATCGTCGCGTTACCCTCAGGATGGCGGATCGAAAAACTGCCAGCCCCGGCTAACGAGAACCATGGGCTCGTTGAATTTAAGACAAACGTGGTGAGCGATCACGGATCGCTTCACATTTCTAGAACTCTCCGAATGAATGTTTTCATGCTGGATACTTCCAGCTACGGGGCACTCCGCGATTTCTTTCAGAATGTGAGGTCAGCCGATGAACGGCAGGTCCTTTTGCGGCCCGCAACTTAGCAAGAACGGGCTGGCGGTCATAATCGGAATCATTTTGCTCTCCTCCGCGGCTCAATCCACTTTTGCCGGAGACGCTCCAGCCTGGATGCACGCCCTCGCCTCGTCGCCGCTGCCCGATCACACAGATGAAACCAATGCTGTCGTACTTTACGACGAGCAAATTGTCACGGTGGTCTCGGCCGACAAGATTAAGAATCATGTTCGCAAAGCCTACAAGATCCTTCGCCCAGGAGGTCGCGCCTATGGCGATGTTTCCGTGCCTTTCAATCCCAGACAAAGGATCAACCGGCTGCACGGGTGGTGTATCCCGGCCCTGGGAAAAGACTATGAGGTGAAAGATAAAGATGCCGTGGAAGTTGCCTTGCCGAAAATCGAAGGTAGCGAGCTCATCTCTGATGTAAGAAGTAAATTCCTTAGCATTCCAGCCTCTGACCCCGGCAGCATCGTTGGCTACGAATACGAGCTTGAAGAACAGCAGCCTTTTGCACTGCAAGACGATTGGTATTTCCAGGATGCGATCCCCGTTCGCGAATCGCACTACCGTCTGTCCTTACCTCCGGGGTGGGAGCTCAAAACAACCTGGTTCAACGCCCCTGAGAGTCAGCCTGCACGGTTGGGAAACGAGTGGGAGTGGTCTGCCACAAATATCAAGGCCGCTGTTCCCGAGTTTGATATGCCGCCCTGGCGAGCCGTTGCCGGGCATATGGCTGTCTCGTTCGTTCCCGCCAGCGGTGCACCAGGCAAGAGCTTTGGCACTTGGCAACAGATGGGCTTTTGGTATGCCGATCTAACGATGGGACGCAGCGACCCTTCTCCCGAAATCAGGCAGAAAGTTGCGGATCTAACCGCTGGCAAACCCACGACATTGGCCAGGATTCAAGCAATTGCCGCCTTCGTGCAAGCCGATATTCGTTACGTTGCTATCGAACTCGGCATTGGCGGATGGCAGCCCCATCCGGCGGCCGATGTATTCGCTTGGCGTTATGGTGATTGCAAAGACAAAGCAACCTTGATGGCCTCAATGTTGCACGAGATCGGAGTGGACGCCTACTTCGTTGTCATCAACATCAATCGAGGTGTCGTCTCGCAAGCGCCACCACCCGACGTGGGAGCCTTTAATCACGTGGTCTTAGCGATCAAGTTACCCGACGAAGTCAAAGACAATTCCCTCGACGCGATTCTGTTTCACCCGAAACTCGGCAGGTTGCTCTTCTTCGATCCCACAAACGAATTTACGCCATTCGGCCAGATCGGCGGCTACCTCCAAGAGAACTATGGACTTGTCGTCGCTGGCCAAGGCAGCGAATTGCTAGAACTTCCCAGACAGTCAACCGACACCAACGGCATTCGCCGCACCGCCAGAATGAAACTCGGGGCCGACGGCACACTCGAAGGCGACTTCGAGGAAGTGCGCGTTGGCGATCGCGCTGTCCAGCAGCGCGAGGCTTTTCGCTCCGTCATGAGTGAGGCGGACCGCGTCCGACCCGTTGAGCAACTCCTCTCCCAAGCCTTCTCCAAATTTCGAATGACGCGCGCCAGCGTCATCAATCCCTTAGCCATCACTGAACCTTTCGGCTACCACTATTCCGTCGTCGCCCCCGAGTATGCCAAAGTGACCGACGACCTTTTACTGGTACGCCCACGCATTGTCGGCAGCAAGAGCAGCACATTCCTCGACACCAAGGAGCCACGCCGATTTGCCGTCATGTTCGACGACCTTGTCAAGGACACCGATTCTTTTGAAATTTTCATTCCATCTCTCTTCGTGGTCGAAGACCTGCCGCCGCCCGTCAACGTCGACTACTCCTTTGCCAGCTATCACAGCAAAACCGATTTCACGGCAGGCGTTCTGCGCTACACGCGCACCTTCGAGATAAAGGAGTTCACCATTCATCTCGACAAGATCGAAGAGCTCAGGAAGTTTTATCGCCTCGTCGCAAACGATGAGCGCGGCACCGCAGTCCTGCGGCGGAGCGCCAAGTAGGGCTTACCTACACGGCCCTGGCGACGCGCAAGGCCAGTGCCAAGTTAGCGGGATCAGCAGCGGGGTACATCGATGGAGGATCAAGGGCGCACGGAATGGCGACGAGATACGCCGAGTTACGAGCCCGCTTCGACAGTCCCCAGGTGGGCCACAGTCAGCCGCAGGTATTTATACGGATTCACCGGCACATCATTAATCCGTACTTCATAGTGAAGATGCGGACCAGTCGACCGTCCGCTCAGTCCAACGTATCCGATCGTATCGCCGCGATGGATGTATTGCCCGGCCGTAACCGCAAAGCTGGAAAGATGTCCGTAGCGGGTCGAGATGCCATGTCCGTGATCGACCATGATGGCGCGTCCATAGCCGCCGAGAAAGTCGGCAAAGACAATCACACCGTCGGCTGGAGCAATCACCGGAGATCCCACGCTCGCTGAAATATCGACGCCCGAGTGGAACGCGCCTTCTCCGTTAAACGGATCAATGCGCTCGCCAAAAGACCCCGTAACCTGCCCCTCAACCGGCCACAGATTGGGAGCGGAATTCGCCCGTACCCAATCCGCCGTCGTCGAGTTTCGCGTCAGTCCCAGCGAAATACCCACGCTCGCCGCCCCGCTCAGCGCCGTGTGCTTCAGCGCGTAAAGCTGGTCCAGCGACGAATCAATCTGCGCTTCCTGAATCTGCTCCGTCGAAGCCACCACCATCGCTGGATTCGACTTCAACCCATACAGCGCCGAAACTTCGCTCGCCAGCGAACCGAGCGACGCCACCTGAATGTCACGTTCCTTAGCCACTTCCTCGAGCCGCGAATAGCGGTCCTTCAACTGCGCATCTTCCGTCCGCAGCTGGTTATAATGCTCGACCTTTGCCAACATCCGCGTATACGAGCTGGCAATGCCCGTCAGGCAAAGCGCTCCGATCGCCGCCCCGGCCAGCAGAACATAGAGATATTGGACCGGAATCGTGATCTTGCGAAGCTGCCCTGCTTCGTCGCGCGCCACAAAAAATATGTAAAAGCGTTTACGCAATAGCGGACTTCCATGTATACGAGATTTTTCGCTTCGAATCCCTGCCCTGAGCGGAACCGTCTTCCTCGAGCTCGGAATCCTGATTCCACCAGTCGCTGTCGGGAAGCGAACCGGCTCCAGCCACAAACCACGGAACCAGGCAAGCCGATTGCCAATTTCCCTGCAACTGATTCTAGTGGCAGTACTTGGTTCGGCAAATTGTTCTATGAACGGCGAGTTAAACGTAACAAACCTGATCCCCCCTGTCAACCGCGCTGCCGCCTTTTGGATGGTTACCCAAGGCAGGGTGGTTGTGCTGGCCATTGGGTCAGTTCTCGGCCTGCCAACCTCCAGCAAGCTCTAGACCCTACAGTAAACCCTGTATGCGTTTCTCGAGTTCGTCAACTTTGCGGCAACGACTCCCGCTCCGCTTTCGCGTAGAATTCGTGCAAATCGCCTGCCCTCCGACCGCCATCCCGCCGCGCTATAGTGATCAAGTGCCTCCGCGCAAGAAAAGACTGAGCGAAAAAAGATTGATCCAGCAAATCCGCCGCTACGCCCCTGCCCGACCATCCGTCCCCATCGGCATCGGCGACGATTGCGCCGTGCTCCGCATTCCCGCCGCGCACGAAATGCTCGTCACCACCGACTTCTCCATCGAGAACATTCACTTCCGCCGCGACTGGCACACTCCCGAAGCCGTCGGCCGCCGCTGCCTTACCCGCGGACTCAGCGACATCGCCGCTATGGGTGGCGATCCGCAAGCCGCCTTTCTCTCGCTCGCCGTCCCCATTGATTGTCCCCGAAAGTGGATCGATCGCTTCCTGCAAGGCCTGCTCACCCTCGCCCAAGAATTCAGAATTCCGCTCGCCGGAGGCGACACCTCCGCATCCCCTGCCGGCATCATGGCTGACATCGTGGTCGTGGGCTCGGTCCCGCGCGGTAAGGGCATCCTCCGCTCACGAGCCAAAGTCGGCGACCAAATCTACGTCACAGGAGACCTCGGTCACTCCGCCGCCGCGCTCGCCTCTCTCCTGCAATCGCCCTCCCGACTGCGGCGCCGTCAGTCGCTTCGCTCGCAACCTCGAGTTGCCGTCGGCCAATATCTCCGCCGCCACGCCTTGGCGTCTGCCATGATCGATCTCAGCGACGGCCTCTCCTCCGACCTCGATCACATTTGCCAGGAGAGCCATGTCGGCGCGGAACTCGACCCCGAAGCCATTCCTCGCGCCCACGTATCCTCAGGAAAAACGCAGGTCGCACTCGATTTCGCCCTCCATGGCGGAGACGATTACGAACTGCTCTTCACCTCCTCCGCCGTCATACCCAAGGCAATTGCCGGCGTTCCCATCACCCAAATCGGCCTCATCACGCGCGGCGTTCAAATGAAGCTGATCACCGCCAACCGCAAATCGCACATTCTAGAACCCAAAGGCTGGCAGCACTTTTCGAAGGATCCTTAAGCTTTCCTGATTGGCAATTTGAGACCGCGCTTCAGGAAATTTCGTTTTGGAGTTGGAAATTTGACAATGCACCCTGCGGTTCGTATCAGGTCATCGCTTTCAGCGATGCCGAAGACTCGTCCGTGAAATTGCCCCTCTAGGGGGGCGCTCTGCGTCGTCTCAAGCAGGTGACTTTGGTTACCTGCCTTTCGTGACGTTCCAACGCTACAGTGAACCCATGCGAAACCTATCTCTCCTCCTGGCGTTCTGTGCCGCGCTCCTGGTCCCATCGTTCGGACAGGCCTCCGCACCTCTCAAAATCAAAGTCGATAACGACTACGTGCAGCGCCAGTTTGGAAAAGGATTCACCATCATCCCCGAGATCGAACCGATGTACGGCGACCTCGACGGCGACGGTGTCGAAGATGTCGTCATCGCAGCACGCTGCAAAAACCCCTTGCCCGATCAAGCCGAGCACAATTTCACCGTCGTTGATCCTTACTACGAGTTTTATGGCTACGGTGATCCCAAAGTCACGACCACGTTCAGCGAAGCCGATCCAGCCTTGCGCGGACTGATGGTGCTGATCGTTCGCGGCTCCGGACCCGATGCCTGGCGCTCCGCCATCCCCAAGGCCAAATTCGTTCTCGTGCACGTGCCCTTCCGCTCCATCACCGTCAAGAAGATGAAGCTGCGAAGGAAAATGATCGAAGCGATCTACGTCGAAGAAGCCGGCGAAACACAAGAAAGTTCCGCCGTGTACTTCGACGGTCACACCTTCCGCTACGTGCCGATGGGCGGCAGCATGGAGTAGTTCGCAGAAGAAATGGCCCCATCGGGAAACTTTCCCAAATCAGTGGTGGACTTCGAGAAGTGAATCGTTCATCGCGGAAAACTACGCGAATATATTTGAACAGTGTCTCAAAGAAGGTACTCGAGAGACACTTCCGCCGAACTGCACGAAGCGCGGCTGGCCGGTTTCCGACACATGCCGACTGAGCGGTGGTTGCCCGAAGTGCTAATGCAGAGCTCCTCACGAAACCGGGACACTCGAAGTGAAATCCGTGGAAGAAGTTCTTGCCGAACGTCAGGCGCAGCTTCAAGACGCTTACGGCCCTAGTCAGACGAGCAGACTCGAAAAGAACTCATAGTCACGATTCAAGAAGCCAAGTGCCAACTTCCTCTGCTCGACAGCAAGAGAAGAGCCAAGCCGCAAAGAACGAAAAAACGGACGCTGTAGTAATCTTCCAGTTCGCCGTGCCGCATTCTCTGCAATTCCGCGTTTTGCCGCAGTCGCTGGCTGTTTGGCGTCTCGCTCCGAACGCCGAACTTCCCGCAGGCTTGATGGATGCGGCATTCTCCGCCGTGGTTCGCACATCCGAGGAACTTTCGCTCGTCGTCTTAGAAGAAGCGTGCTCAGCACGTCGGCTTCCGTCCTTCGCTCTCGTCGAGCGGGGATGGATCGGCCTGCAGCTCCGTGGTCCCTTCCCTTTTTCTCTGACCGGAGTGTTGGCTTCGTTTCTGCAACCGCTGGCCGACGCGAAGATTTCCATCTTCGCGATTTCAACGTTTGATACGGATTATGTGTTGATCAAGCGCGAGAACTTGCCGCAAGCGTTGATGGCGCTCAAGGCCGCTGGACACGAAAAGATCGGCGAAGAGACTGCTTAATCCTGAGTCGCGGGTGCGAGGCTGCAGATTCTGTTTCGCCTTACACTGCTTTATCGAATAACTGGCTCCCGGCCTGCTCGGGGCCTTCGAGAACATCCACCAGATGCCCCGCCAGTTGTTCCGCCTGCTTCCGAATCTCTGGAACCGCCGTCGTCTCCCAAAGTCTCCCTTTCCGCGTTGGTCCGATCGTAAAAAGTGACCGCGACGGTTTGCCGCGATAGTCGATCAGCGCTCCTTCTGAATCCGCATCCAGCCCTAGAAACAACGAGTCGGGACGCGCCAGTCCTTGCGCGAACAAACTCGTGATCAGCGAATCTTCGATCCGCCGGCAGTCCGTCTCCGAACCCGTGCAGTTGATTACCCGATGCGCGTGCATGTGCTTGATCGTGGCCGCTCCCCGTTCGCGATACGTGATGTCGGCCCGCCCGTTCTCTTCGCGATAATCCGTAATCCGTCCCGTGTGAAAGCGGATTTGCCCCTCCGCTTCCATGTCCGAAAAAATGTCCGAGATCTCCGGTGCCAGCCGGTGCCGGTGCACATCCCAATACGGGCGCACATGCCGCAGAAATCGCCTTTGCTCGTTTACAGGAAGCGACTGCCAGATCCGTTGCGTCACCGGACGCAATGTGTCCACCACCCCGCGCCAGTCAACTCCTTGTTTTTCGGCCGCATCCACCTGCCCCCGAATCATGTGCAGCAAGCCGCGCGTCGTTCGCGGCGCATGCTCGTCCCAAAACGCCGGCCAGTCCTTACTCGGCTGATGGCGGCTCGGAACCAGCCCCTCCCGGGAGAGAACGTGAATTGTCCCGCGAAACCCCTTCGACTTCAGCCCCATGATCATGTCGACGCTGGTCAGTCCAGAGCCCAGCAGAAGCACGCTGGCGTCCTCTGCCAGACCTTCGAGCGCCTTTTCTGACCACGCAAACTGCACATAAACCGAACTCGCCGGACCTCGAAACGAATTGCCAAAGGAACGGCTCAGCGAACCGCTGCCCTCAAGCCCCGGAATCTTCGGCGCGCTCGGCGGAAAATTGCCCGTCGCTAAAATCACGGCCCGCGCCTGGACCTCCGAACCGTCCCGCCGCTGCACCGCAACCTTCCCCTTGCGCCGCTGCACCGACAACGCTTCGTCCTGAATCCATTGAAAACGCTCGCGTCCCTGTTCGGCGAGCGTCCGGTTGAAAATGCTCCCCACATAGTCTCCATAGACCGCGCGCGGTAGAAAACTTCGTGCCTGCGCCGACACGTGGTAGTTGTTTCGCGCCCAGTGCAGGAAATCTTTCGGATCGCCGGGAAACGCCCCCATCTCTCCCGCAGGAACGTTCAACAGATGAAAGCAGTGCGGAGAACGGTAGGCCAGCCCTCTTCCGGGCGTGGAATTCGGATCGAGAATGGCAATCGACAGCGCTGTTGTACGCCGCAGCAAGTGCACTGCGAGCATGGTGCCGCTAAATCCGCCTCCGATGATTAGCAAGTCGCTTTGGGGAGTTGACACGACTACTCCAGCTTAATGTCGATCATAAGAATAGACATTATTGCCTTTGTAAGCAAGTTTGAGGCCATTTGAAAAGCCCGCAAACCCCTCCAAAACCGTTGCCAGTGCTGCTTGCCCTATCCGAGATAAAATCCATGACGCCACGAAACTGCAAACCATTGCACTTCCCATTCCAGATCGAGAAAGGAAACATGCCCGAGCCGGATGCCCATGCCTCGCCGTTCGACCCCGCTTTTACGCCGAATACTGCCCCAAATTCGCCATAAACCCTTCCAGATGTTCAAATAGAAAGAAATACATAGATTGAGACCTTTTCCAACGAATTCATGTCCAACACTCTTACGCCGCCAGCCCAATCCGTCACCCTGCGCCGCAAGATGAAAGCGGCTGAGCGCAATGTCCACGGATTGTGGCAAATCATGAAAGCCGTCGCTTCGACCGACCATCCCCTTCTCGCCCATCTCATCCCCATACGCCGCTGCAATCTGGCCTGCACCTACTGCAACGAGTTTGACGATTTCTCTAAGCCCGTCGCGACCGACCAGATGCTGCGCCGCGTCGACTTGCTCGGCGACCTGGGCACCTCCGTCATCACCATTAGCGGAGGCGAGCCACTGCTGCATCCGCAACTCGACGACATCATCCATCACATGCGTGTGCGACGCATCGTCTCCGGCCTCATCACCAACGGATACCTGCTGACCGCCGACCGCATCCAGCGCCTCAACTGCTCCGGCCTCGAATGGCTCCAGATTTCCATCGATAACGTCAATCCCGATGAAGTCTCCAAAAAGAGCCTGAAGGTTCTCGACCGTAAGCTGCAGTTGCTCGCCGAACACGCCGACTTTCACGTCAACATCAACTCCGTAGTCGGAGGCGGCGTGAGCTATCCGCAAGATGCTCTCACCATCGGCAAACGCGCGCTGGAATTAGGATTCAGTTCGACCGTCGGAATCATCCACGACGGCTCCGGCCAGGTGCAGCCCCTGAACGACGAAGAGCGCCGCGTGTACAACGAAATGAAGGGACTCGAAAAGCGCAGCTTCACCCGCGTCAACGCCTTTCAAGACAACATCGCCCTCGGACGCCCGAACGAATGGCGTTGTCGCGCCGGCGCCCGCTATCTCTACATCTGCGAAGATGGATTAGTCCACTACTGCTCGCAGCAGCGCGGCTATCCCGGCACACCGTTGGAAAAATATACGATTGCCGATATCCGCCGCGAGTTCCACACCGAAAAATCCTGCGCCCCCCACTGCACCGTCTCCTGCGTCCATCAGGTCTCCGTCGTAGACGCCTGGCGCGCCCCCCAGCATCCCGCTCCGCCCTCCCAGCCCGCAAGCCAGCTAGTCAATATCGAGTAATGGCCGTCAGGCTCAGCCATCAGCCGTCAGGTAAATCTTCCGAAGCAATCGACATCTTCGAAGGCCTGCGGATGATGGCTCCCCGCGTCTGTGCAATGAGCGGGAAGCCGCGAACTCCTCGGAAAACCTGACGGCTGACCGCTGCCCTAAAACGTCGTCGCCACCGAGAACCGGAACGTCTTCCTCGGTTCCAGCAGGGTGTAGTGGGAGCCTAACGTCGCCCGGGTGAGGTTATAGGTATAGTTTCCTGCGCCGTAGTCCTGGCAGGTCGGCCCCGCCACGGGGCACGGGAACATCCCGCGTGTGATCTGAACGGGAGGCTCCGCGCTTCCATCCAACCGCAGCGCGTTATACGCGTAGTAAATGCGGAACGGCGCATTGACCACCGGCAGCATCGTCTGCAATTCCAGCCCAGTCGACATGCGGGGAACCCAGTTCGTGCCCGGCACCGGACTCAGGTATTGCGAGATCCCACCAATCTTCGAGCCGCCCTGGCAGCTATACCCGTTGCTTGCATTCGGCGGCGTCGGACACCCGAAGTACGTATTCGCCAAGGTCGAATATTGTGTCGGATTGATCTGCAACTGCGAATTCCGCAGAATCGGATCCACGCCCGTATCTACAAACGGCGCAATCGCCACCGGCCCTGCAATCGTGATCCGGTACTCCAGGTTGCCGTGGATACTCAGATCGCCGCCGGGCGTCGTCAACTGTTGGTACGGAATCGGAATATTGATGCAGTTTGACGTACATGTTGAGCCGTTCGAACCCACCGGGAAATTCGGATTCGCCGGCAGGAACTGTCCCGTCGGACTGCGCAGCGCCACCGTCTGCGCGCTCGGCAAATAAGCAATCGGCGAAACCGTTCGTATGTCGAAGCCGCGCAAGTCGTTTTCGCCGCCGAGGTAGGCGCGTTCAAATGGAGGCGCTACGATCCCGCCAAAGCCCGTAATAAACGATCCCTGCACATTGAATCCCAGCGCATTCCGCCGCTTCTGCATCGGGAAAAACTGCTTGTATTGCACGATCGGCCGGATCGTATGCACCGTCCCCCCCAATCCCGCAAACTCGCCGCCGATGAATAAACTCTTGCCGTGATGCGGCGCGTAGGCCGCGTCCAACGTGTTCATCGTGAAACTGGGAGTGATCTTGCTCGTGATAATCCCATTCAGCGCGTTCGGTCCCGTGATGCCGCGGAAATTCAAATTCTCAAACAGCAGCTTCGAAGCGCTGCTCACCGCGACCAGCGACGACCGGTCAAACGAATAACTGATGCCCACGCGCTTGAACGAATGTCCCTTGCGCAGCGGATAACTCAGCGTTCCAGTGATGCCCGTGCTCGATTGCGAATAGTTCTGGTAATTCTGCAGGTATTGCGACGGCAAATTCAGATTCTGCCCCGTCGCGATCGCATACTGCCGCGCCTGGTCGTAACTCGTCTTTCGTGTGTAGACGTTGAAACCCGCTTGGATCGGCCGGTCGAACAAATACGGCTCCGTAAATCCAAACACCAGGTCGCGCTGGTAATTTCCCAGGCTCGCCTGCACCGACAACGTCTCGCCCAAACCGAGAAAGTTGTTGGTTGCATAATTAATGCCCACAAACGCCCCAGCCAGGCCGCTGACGCCGCCTTGCAATCCGATACTGTTCTTGCCTTTTTCGTGCACCTTCAACGTCAGGTCCACCGTGCCCGCTTTTTCGTCGAGGTGGCGTTCGGTGGTGTTGGGATCGTCAGGCTTGAGCTGATCGAAATATCCCAACTGGTTCAACCGCAGCAAGCTCAACTCCCACAGCCGCGAGTTGTAGATCTGCCCTTCTTCAAGCGCCACTTCGCGCCGGATCACCTTATCCCGCGTCGTCGTATTTCCCTGGAACTCGATCCGCCGCACATAAAACTGCTTGCCTTCGTCCACATCGATTATCAGGTCGATCGTCTTCTTCTCGTCGTCAAACTTCGTATCCGGCACCGGCGTGAAGTTGATGAACCCGGCCTCGCCGTACGCCTTCGTCAAATTCTTCAGCCCAGTCGCAACCTTGTCTCGGCTGAAAATATCGCCATCTTTCATCGGAAACAAGTTGCGTAACGCCGTCACATTCGAAATCGCTTTATTGTTCTTAAACGTAATCGTCCCCAGGTGGTAGCGCTCTCCCTCTGTGATCGGCATGGTAATGTCCACCGATTTTCCCAGCCCCGGCTGCAGCCCCGGTATATGAAACCCCGTCCGCCCCGTGTCGTGAATCTCCGTCTTCGGATCATCCACCACAACCTTGAAATACCCTCGGTTCTGGAACTCCGCCCGCACCCGTTCCGTGTCCTCTTCCAACTTCGTCGCGTCGTACGTCTTGGCAAACAGGTTTTCCAGGAAGATCGACTTCGGAATCCCGATCGGCTTCAAGTTCTTCATCGCCGCCCGCAGTGTCCGGTCACTAATGTGCTTGTTCCCGCGGAACCGTATATGCCCCACTTTGACCTTCGGCCCTTCCCGGATCACGAACGTCACGCCCACCGCTGCCGGAGGTATCGGCCGAATTTCCGTCCGAATCGTCGCAAATTGCCTTCCGTGCTCCGCCAGCAGCTCCTTCAAAACCACTTCCGCCTTCTTGATCTTCGTCGGATCGTACTGATTCTCCACCGACAGCCCGACCTTCCGCTCCTTAAAACGATCCAGCACGTCGCTGGTCGAAACCGCATTCAGGCCCGTGTAGTTGATTTCGCGGATCGTCGGCCGCTCTTTCAGGTAAATATGCAGAATCCACCCCTTCGGATTCTGTTCCCGCTCGAACCGTATATCCTCGAAGTATCCCGTGTTCCACAACGCATTGAAATCGCGCTCGATCGCAGCGTTGTCATAGACATCGCCGACTTTAGTAAAGATGCGCGCCTTCACCGTATCCGCCGGAATTCGCCGGTTGCCGTGTACGTCGATGCCCACAACTAAATCCTGCTGCCCGAATGCCGGAAGAGTCAGCGCCTGTAACACCAGCGCCAGCAGCCCAAGCAACGCCACAATTCGATTCCAGACAAAACGCCCCGACACAAACCCCTCCCTCCAATGGCTTTGGGAGCAATGAGATGGAGAGGATTTGGCGTCTCTCAGCGGACCCTTATCGTCGCCCCCGTGGGCGCACGTAGGAATAGCATGATGCCGAAAATGAATTGCAACTACCTCGGAAAGCTAGAGTTAGGAAACGGCAATTATACGGTAGAGAGTGAGAACCGTCCAAGGCAGAGCATCATTTGCATCCCCCAAGCTTCGCCCGAAAAAGTTCTACTTCAACACAGACGGAATAAAACGTGGCCGCGTTGCCCATGTCGGTAAGTTTTTCTGAAGTCAGCACATTGATATTCTGGCCGTCCGGACTCAGTCGCGCCCAATCCAACCGCGCTGCCACCACCCCCGGAGCCACCGCGCCATCCACCCGCGCCTCTAAAACAATCTCTCCGCGCCCATTGAACGCCCGCACCCGATCTCCATTCTTGATCCCACGCGCCGACGCATCCGCCTCATTCATCTCCAGGTCGCCCATCCGCGGCTCCATCTTCCGCACCGAAAGCAAATTCGCAAACGAGGAATTCAAATGATTATCCGGCTTCCGCGCCAGCAACTCCAGCGGATATCCCCCGCGCGATCCTTTTCCATGCCGCGATTCCACCGGAGGCGTGAACGCCACCACCGGGTCCAGCCCTTGCCTCTTCAAACTCTCACTATAAAATTCCGCCTTCCCACTCCTCGTCGCGAACCCTCCCTCGGCAAACGGCAAGAACGGCTCGTATTTTCGCGAAGCCCCTGACCGTTCTTGCGAAGCCTCCGCGCTTTTTTCTCCCTCCCGCCCAAAATTCAGCCGCACAAACGGTTCTCGCTCCAATCGTTCCCGCGTAATCCCCTCCATCTTCGGGTTCTCCGCCGCCAGCGCCCGATCGATCATCCCATCCACCGATTCGCGGAAACATTCCTCCTCAAATCCCATACGCAACGCCAGCGCCCGAAACAGTTCCACATTCGACCGGCACTCCCCCCGCGGCTCGATCGCCTGGTTCGAGATCTGCAAAAAATAATGCCCGTATGCCGACTGCAAATCCTTGTGCTCAAAAAAAGTCGTCGCCGGCAAAACAATATCCGCGTAATCCGTCGTATCCGTAAAAAATTGCTCGTGCACTACCGTAAACAGATCAGGACGCTTCAATCCCCTCACCACCTCGTTCTGATCGGGACACACCGCCGCCGGATTCGAGCTATAAACAAACAGCGCCTTGATCGGAGGATCCGTCAACGAATTCAACGCCGACCCCAGCTTCACCATATTCACCACGCGTGCCGGCCGCCCCAACGCCATCTCCATCAACTCCGGCATCTTCAGTCCCGCGCTGTTCAGCCCAAACGCACCGCTCGTCGAAAGCTGCAATCCGCCCCCAACTTCTTTCCACGATCCAATCAGACACGGCAGCATCGCCACCGCCCGCATCGCCATCCCACCGCCATCCGAGCGCTGTATGCCGTAATTCACCCGAATCACCGACGGACGCACCGTCGCATACTCCCGCGCTAGCTTCACCACATCGTCCGCCGCAATCCCCGTCCAGTGCGTGACTTTTTCCGGCGTGTAGTCCGCCGCGCGCGCCTTCAGCTCTTCAAATCCCACCGTGTAACGCGCCACGTAATCCGCGTCGTGCAAATTTTCCCGTATTACCACATGCATCATCCCCAGCGCCAGCGCCGCATCCGTCCCCGGATTGATCGGCAAATACCAGTCCGCCAGCTTCGCCGTCCGCGTCCGATACGGATCGATCACCACCAGCTTCGCCCCTCTGCGCCGCGCCTCTTCCACAAACGGCCACAAGTGCACATTATTGCCATGAATATTCGACGCCCACGCAATAATGTATTTCGATTCCGCAAACTGCTCCGGCTCCGTTCCCAGCTTCACGCCCAGCACCGTCTGCAGTCCGACTTCACCCGCGTCCGAACAAATCGTCCGCTCCAGTTGCGAAGTCCCCAGCCGGTGAAAAAATCTCCGGTCCATCGACCCGCCGTTCAAAGCCGCAATTGTTCCCCCGTACGAATAAGGCAGAATCGCCTCCGGCCCAAACTCCGCCGCAATCCCCCGCAACCGCGAAACAATCTCATCCAAAGCCTCATCCCAGGAAATCCGCACCCAGCCTTGCGCTCGTGTCGACTCGGGATTTTGTGTTGATGATGGATCTTGTGTGGATGCGGGCGACCCGCCCGCATGCTCTTGCGAACCAGCCCTGCCCCCCTTTGCCCCGACTCTGCGCATCGGGTACAACACCCGCTCCGGCGAGTAAACACGGTCGAGATACTTCGCGACCTTGGCGCAAAGAAATCCCTGCGTCACCGGATGCTCCGGATCACCCTCAATCTTCGTAGCCCGCCCATCCTCGACGGTAATTAACACCGAGCAAGCATCCGGACAATCGTGCGGACAAGCCGCATGCACCACGAGCCCCATCCCCGAATTATAGATTCAAACCCGGCTGGCCCGTCCTTTTCGCGTTTTCTGCGACAGGGCGGCGATTTTGACTTTGGCGGATGCCCCATCCACGCGCGTTTCGTGCGCTTGCGCTGGGATTCCCACAACCGCCCGCATCCCGTATCCCTTCGTCCAATTCCAGCGGCGAAACCCCGGCCTCGGCTACTTCCAACAGGACGTGCTCTGGGCTCCTCCGTGTTCCCTAACCCATTTAAAATCAGAGACCTAGCCGAAGCCCCCTAACCCCATGATTCCAAGAGATCGAAAAATAAAAACAGCAAAAACCACCAATCGCCGAAGCGAACAGCGCAAAGCCGAATAGCGAACCGCGAAGAGCGAAAAGCCCAGAAAAACAATTCCTGATCTCTTTTGCTCAGTCTCGAATCGTAGCCCGTGACACTCTTCTGTTGGGTTACTCGAAAGAGCCAATGGGAAAAACAAATGCGGTAGCAACGATTCTCACGCGGGAGTTGAGTGTCTTAGTCGACGAATGGCTGAAGCGTGTAAAGCTTGTTCCGGAGCTCGCCTTTCTTCCGCTCGATGATGAGGATCGCTCGCGCCATCTGCCGAAGGTATTTCACGACATCGTTTGCCGGCTAAGTTCTCAGCAAAAGAACTCTCTCGGCGCGCTCGCCTCGGCCCTTGCTCACGGGAAAAATCGGCGGCGGCAGGGTTACTCGCCCGCGATGCTCGTCGAAGAGTCGAGGGTTTTGCAGGTGGTCACCTTCCAGACATTGCATCTTCACCGGCACGAACTCGATCACGAGCACTTGCTCTTGGATGTAATGGTCATCGCCGACGAGATCGATTGGCAACTGACCCAAGCCGTTGCGAGCCTGACCGAGCTACAGCTCGACAAACCTGCCGCATGACAACTTTAATCGATCTCTCTTTTTTGCCAGTTTCCAGTCAAGGAGCGCACTGCACCTGGTTCCTGTTCCAGTCATCACCGAGCAGTTTGTGAGGGCACCTTGGGGCATCGTTTTCTGTCATGAAAAAAGAACCTTCACAAAAACAGATCCTCGCCGTTCGTTGTCCAACATGTGGCGCAGCTTCCAGAGAGAGATGTGAGCTGACAAGCGGCCAGCCCCGCACCGATTCGCATCATGAACGGCGATCAATCGCGGCCGACAAACTTTCCGCCCAGCTCAAGGTCAAGGCACTCTAATGCAAAGCCGCAACATAGATACCGGCGCCCTCACGTGCGTACGGACATCGTCCGCATAGAACCTCCGAGTATCCGCGTCTCCCGCGGCCCATGCTATCGTCGCTTGATCGTCGTTATTTGCCGGAGTTCACCATGCGGACCCTTCTTATCACCGTGCTGTTCACCTCGCTCGTCGCAGCCAGCCCCGCGCAAACCAACTGCAGCGCCATGTCTACGGGCATCGGCGCGAGCCTCAACGGATTCGTGCCCTTTCCTTCGACCAGTCTCTGGAATGAAAACATCGCCGCCGCGCCGGTCGATCCCAACTCCGAGAATTACATCAGCTTCATCGGCACAACCACGCCGCTCCATCCTGATTTCGGCTCCGGACTCTACGCAGGCCAATCCATCGGCATCCCATACATCGTCGAGAGCGCCTCGCCGCTGGTGAAAGTCAGCTTCACCGCTTACGGCAGCGAGAGTGATCCGGGACCGATGCCAATCCCGTCGAACGCCCCTATCGAAGGCTATCCCAAACCCGGCAACGGAGATCGCCACGTCCTCGTGCTCGACCGCGACAACTGCTACCTCTACGAGCTCTATAACTCGCACGAACTGAAAACAGATAACTGGAACGCCGCTTCAGCCGCCATCTGGGATCTGCTGAGCAACGAACAACGCCCTTACACCTGGACCTCCGCCGACGCCGCCGGACTGCCCGTCTTCCCCGGCCTCGCCCGCTACGACGAATATGTCGCGGGAGCGATCCAGCACGCGCTGCGCTTCACTCTGCAGAATAGCCAGGCTGCGTTTACGCCTCCCGCGAGCCATTGGGCCGCGAACTCGAGCAATCCCTACGCCGCGCCCATGGGCATGCGACTTCGCCTCAAAGCGAGTTACGACATCTCGGGATTTCCGCCTCAATCGAAAGTCATCCTTGCCGCGCTGCAGCAATACGGAATGATCATGGCCGACAACGGCAGTTCGATCTACATCAGCGGAGCGCCCGACGATCGCTGGGACAACAACGACCTGGGATCGCTGAAAGGTGTTCCCGCCTCTGCCTTCGAAGTGCTCCTGATGAACCCGATCTATACCGAGGGCAACATCCCGCAGGGAGCGAACCCGACGATCGCGAGCTTCACTGCGAATCCCAAGACAGTCGCAGCCGGATCGCCCGTGACGCTAACGTGGAACGTCAGCAACTCCGAATACAACATCGTTTCACCACAGGCAGGAATCATACGAGGAACGTCGGCGACAGTCGTGCCGACGAAGACGACAACTTACATTCTCTATTCAACAAATCAATACGGAAGAACTACCGCGAAAGTTAAAGTCACAGTGCAGTAAGTTGAGCAGTAGAGACCGCGATTGCGCTGTCTAAGCCCGCGAGTGAGACGCGGCAAGCCGCGCCTCTACTTGAACTCCAGCACTTCCTTCTCTTTAGCCTTGCTCATCTCTTCCATGCGCTTGATCTCGTCATCGGTCAGCTTCTGGATTTCATCCATCGCCCGCTTCTCGTCGTCCTCGGAGATCTTCTTATCTTTCGCGGCCTTCTTGATGGAGTCGTTGCCATCGCGCCGGACATTACGGATGGCTGTGCGATGCTCCTCCAGAATGCGATGGAGATGCTTCACCATATCTTTACGCCGATCTTCGGTCAGCGGCGGAACCGGCACGCGCACCATCTTCCCGTCGTTCATGGGATTCAGTCCGAGATCGGCGCCACGAATTGCTTTCTCGATGACCGCCAGCTGCGACGCATCGAACGGCTGAACCGTGATCATCTGCGGCTCCGGCGCATGAATCTGCGCAATCTGATTCAGCGGCATCTGCGAGCCGTAGTAGTCCACCGAAACGGTGTCGAGCATGTGCACATTCGCCCGTCCCGTTCGAGTGGCGGCCATTTCGCGCCGAAAGTCTTCAACCGCCTTCTCCATCCGCGTCTTCAGTGTTGCGTAGACTTCTTTTAATGCAGGATGAGCCATTCTCTCTAAGCTCCCAACTCGCGATGTCGAACCGTGAATTATAAACCGCTTTTCGCTTTTCGCCCTTCGCTGTGCGCTAAAGGCCAGAAGCAAAGCCAGAAGCGACTTCTAAGCGCTCACTCTCGAGCCGATCTTCTCGCCCAACACCACGCGGCGGATGTTGCCATTCTGATTTAGATTGAAAACGATGATGGGCAGGTTGTTGTCTTTGCACAAAGAAATCGCGGTCGAGTCCATCACTTTGAGCCCGAGACGCAGCACATCCATGTAAGTGAGTTCGGTGAATTTCTTAGCGTCTTTCACCTTCATCGGATCGGCATCGTAGATGCCATCGACTTTGGTCGCTTTCAGAATCGCGTCCGCCTTGATCTCCATGGCGCGCAGGGAGGCCGCTGTGTCGGTCGAGAAGTACGGATTCCCCGTTCCGCCCGCGAAGATCACCACGCGCCCTTTTTCAAGATGGCGAATGGCGCGGCGGCGAATAAAGGGCTCGGCGATCTGATTCATCTCAATCGCCGTCTGCACCCGCGTGTAGACATTCTGCTTTTCCAGCGCATCCTGCAATGCCAGCGAGTTGATCACGGTTGCGAGCATGCCCATGTGATCGGCGGAAACGCGATCCATATCCTTGGCCTGATCGGCAACGCCACGAAAGAAGTTGCCTCCGCCCACAACAATCGCCATCTGGATGCCCAGCGAATGAACGTCCGCCAGTTCGGCCGCGACCTCATGAATGCGTTTGGTATCGACTCCAAACCCGAGATCGGCGGCGAGGGCTTCCCCGGAGATTTTCAGAAGGATACGTTTGAAGACTGGTGCAGGCATGGCAGGGCAGGTCCTTCACTTCGCACAGGATGATCAGCTGAATGAGCGACAACAGTTTACGGATATGAGTCAACAGCTATGAGCCAATAACGATGAGCTAATAACGACGAGCAAACAGCGACGACGCGTTCGGCCAACAAACCACCGAAGGAAAGGATAAACGACAGAAGCGCAAAGGAAAAGGGGCGCCGAAGCGCCCTCGAAGAAATTCAGCAATTATTTTGCGGCTGGAGCGGGTGCCTCGCCCTCATCCGAACCATCCGCCTTCGTCTTGACGAAAGCCACGGTCGCGGTGGTGTCGCCTACTTTGAAGCGAGCAAAGCGCTGGACGACAATGTTCTCGCCCAACTTGCCGACTTTCGCGGCAATCAGCTGCGAAATGCTGATGGTCTGGTCTTTGATGAAGGGCTGCTCGAGCAGGCACACTTCTTCGTAGAACTTCTCCATCTTGCCAGCCACCATCTTTTCGACAATAGCTGGAGGCTTGCCGCTGGCCGCTGCCTGGGCGCGATAGATATCCTTTTCGCGCTCGAAAGCTTCCGGCGTAACGTCTTCTTTCCGGACAAACTTCGGATCGCTAGCCGCAATGTGCATCGCGACATCGTGCACCAACTCTTTGAAGTCGTCGGTGCGCGCCACGAAATCGCTTTCGCAGTTGATCTCGACCAGCACGCCAATTTTGCCGCCCGCGTGAATGTAGTGGCCAACCGAACCTTCGCTCGTCACGCGCGTCGCCTTCTTGGCGGCGACCGAAACACCCTTCTTGCGCAGCAGAACGATGGCCTGTTCCAGATCGCCTTTGGCTTCGGTCAAGGCGTGCTTGCAGTCCATCATGGGCGCGCCGGTTTTTTCGCGGAGATCCTTTACCTGTGCAGCGGAAATATTTGCCATAGTCGTGCTCATCAGAATGAAACCCTCGATTTCAATGTTGCAGATTTTTCAGAATTTCAAGGCGGGGCAGTCGGAGGGCCAATCAGAGCGCAAAGCAGAATGCCAACTAAGATTGAAGCCGGGAAACAGTGCAACCTTGAAAACCTGCTTGTTTCGATCGTTGCCTACGTCTATAAAACTTGACCCGCGCCCAAATGAGCTGCGCGGGTCTGATTTCGTCTTGCGGGCATTAGGGGCTAAAGCCCCGATACTTCCGGCACCGGACGTCGCGGCTAAAGCCGCGACCTTTCAAAGCCTGAATTAAAGGCTAGAACCGTCGCGTTTCCGCTTGCAGTTCGTCGACATCTTCGGTGGCGGGTGAAGGACGCTTTCGCGTGCCTTTGCCCAACACATCTTCCATCCGAATCTCTTCGCCTTCGGGTCCCGTAGCAGCAACAGGAACCGCTCCTTCTGGCGCGACCTCGGCAAACAACTCTTCCGCGGCTACATCTGGAACGACCGCTTCGGGCTCGGCCGCGACGGCCTGAATGTCAGCCATCTGCTTGTCGTCGCGAGCATGCACGCCCTCGGCGATCGACTCCGAAATCTTCGAAGTAAACAACCGGATCGCCCGCAGCGCGTCGTCGTTGCCCGGAATCACGTAATCCACTTCACTCGGATCGCAGTTCGTATCGACAACTGCGACGACGGGAATGCCCAGTTTGCGGGATTCGCGTACCGCGATCTGCTCTTTATTGGAATCGATCACGAAGATTGCATCCGGCAGCCGCGTCATGTTCTTGATGCCAGCCAAGTTGGCTTGCAAATGCTTGCGCTCGCGTTCGAGCTTGATCACTTCTTTCTTGGGAAGCAGATCGTAACGGCCATCGGTGGCCATTTCGTCGAGCTCTTTGAGCCGCTTCACGGATTTCTGGACCGTGATCCAGTTGGTCAGCAGTCCGCCCAGCCAGCGCTGGTTGACGTAATACATCGAGCAGCGCTGCGCCTCTTCGGCAATCGCGTCCTGTGCCTGACGCTTGGTGCCCACGAAGAGAATGATGCGGCCGTCGGCGGCCAGATCCTGCACGAACTTCGACGCCTCTTTGAACATCTTCAGCGTCTTCTGCAGATCGATAATGTAGATACCATTGCGCTCGCCAAAGATGAATTCCTTCATCTTTGGGTTCCACCGCTTCGTTTGGTGCCCGAAGTGAACGCCCGCTTCGAGCAACTCCTTCATCGTAATGTTTGCCAATCAACCTCCTAAGTTGGTCTGCATCCGGACGCTAAGAGGCCCCGGATTGCCATTCCCGTCCACCCCATCTCAGGGGAGGTGGGGGGATGAATTGAATTCCTAAGTACAGCTGGCAGCTGTCAGTTTTCAGCTGTCAGTTAGAGCGAAAAGCTAAAACCTGTCGTTCGTCGTTGGTCGTTCGCAAACCAAATCGCAAACGACTAGCGACCGACGACCATCGACTATCTCTTCGAGAACTGGAAGCGCTTGCGTGCACCCTTCTGTCCGTACTTCTTGCGCTCTTTGGCGCGAGGATCACGAGTTACCATGCCTTCCGCCTTGAGCTGCTTGCGCAATTCCGCGTTGAAAATCATGAGAGCGCGCGTGATGCCCAAGCGGACTGCGTCCGCTTGGCCAGCGATGCCGCCGCCGCAAACGTTCGCCAGCACGTTGAAGGTGGCGGCGCTGTCGGTAGACACCAACGGACGCTTCGCCGCGATGCGCTGCGAGGGCGTCACAAAGTATTCATCGAAGGCTTTGCCGTTGACCTTGAACTCGCCGCTGCCCGGACGTAGAAATACTCGCGCGATCGCCGTCTTCCGGCGTCCAGTTCCGTAATATTGCACTAATTCAGCCATGTAAGCCCTCAGCACTCAGCCGTCAGCCATCAGCTAACCCAGGTGCTTTCAACCTTTCGAAAGATTCCGCCGCGCCGGGTCGCTGAGACCTGACGCCTGCGACCTGATCTTCTACGCAAACACCTTCGCTTCGGGCTTTTGCGCCTCGTGCGGATGTTTGTCTCCTCGATACACCTTCAACTTGGTAAACATCTGCTTGCCCATTTTGTTCTTGGGCAGCATGCGCGACACGGCATCTTCAATGATCAGTTCGGGCTTGCGCACCAACCGCTTCTTCATCTCTTCCGAGCGGATACCGCCGGGATAGCCCGTGTAATGGTGATACATCTTCTGATCCGCCTTCATGCCGGTGACCTTGACCTTGTCGGCATTAATCACGACGACGTGATCGCCCGTATCGATAAACGGCGTGTACTGCGGATTCTCTTTGCCCATCAAAATGCGGGCCACGCGCGAGGCCAAACGCCCGAGCGCCAGCCCGGTCGCATCGACCACAAACCACTTGCGCGTAATATCCCCTTCTTTGGGGAAATAGGTTGACATCGGAAATCTCCCAGAAAATAAAGAACGCAAAAATTGAAGACCGCTGAGTGCCCTGATTCTATCTGTATCTATCCACGCAGAACGCGCTAGGTGTTCCAGGCGGGCAGCCGCAGGACTTCCAACTTCAGTTGCAAAGATAACTAGAATAGCCCAGCCGTAATGACCTTGTCAACGAACAGCTTTAGACAAAAGGGCTTACGTCATGTTACCGCGGGAAGCGACAGTGTTCAAGGGGAAATCTGCGGGCGAACCACGTGCCAAGGCGGGATAAAAAGCTGTTTCTCGGCTTCAGGACGACAAACTAGCTAAAGAAGCGCGGATCGCACGCAAAACTTGCTCCATCTGGACCGGCGTTCCGACGGTGATGCGGACGCAGCCTTCGCAGCCGGGATTGCTCGAAGCGTCGCGAACCACAACGCCGTGCCGATGCATGGCCGCCACAAAGTCTTTTGCCGACGCTCCCACGCGAACCAGAATGAAGTTCGTTTCGCTGGGCCAGAATTGCAGTTCCAGTTCCCTAAACAATTGTGCCAGTTGTTCGCGGCCGCGCTTGACCTGGGTTACGTGTTCACTCACGAACGACCGGTCCGCCAGCGCTTCTTCGAGACAGGCCATCGCCACCGAATTCACGTTGAACGGCAAACTGAGGCGGCGAAGATAGTCGACCTGTTCGGCCGGCCCGGTGAGAACGCCGATGCGGAGGCCGGCGAGTCCGTAGGCTTTGGAGAATGTTCGCGCGACAAACAGGTTGGGATGGTGCGCCAAGTCGGGAATCAGGGTTCGGCAAGTCAGCGCCGCACCGCAGAATTCGAAGTAGGCTTCGTCTATGAGGACGGCAGCGTCGGGAGCCGCTTCGACGATCTTGCGCAAGTCGGCGCGCGATGCCACTAGGCCGGTCGGGTTATTCGGATTCGCAATGGCGATGACTCGTGTGCGGGGCGATATGTGGTCCAAAAAGCCGGCCACGGGCAGCGCCATATCTTGTGCCGACTGCAGGCGGACCATCTTCGCGCTCAGCGCCTGGCCGAGCATGGGGTACATAACGAAGGTAGGATCGGCGAAGAGCAGTTCGTCGTCCGCGCCCAAGTAGGCAGAGAACAGGAGAGACAGGGCTTCATCCATGCCATTAGTGAGCAACACCTGCGCGGAATCCACAGCCAGAAAATCCGCTACCAGCCGTTCTCCGGTTTCGCGCTCGGGATAAAGCGACAGGTCCGCGGCGGTAAGCGCCCGCAATCGCTTCAGCACGCGCGGAGAACATCCTGCCATGCTCTCGTTGAGATCAAGGGTCAAACCCTCACGGCAGAGGATTGGTGAATGGTACGGGCTCAGGCCGGAAACCGGTTTTCGTGGCTTCAACATGGGTTAGGCGAGGACGACACTGGGCATGATAGACGAAAGGCAGGGTCGTCGTTTCTGCTGACTACGTTCCGCCGACGAATGCGTCCTTCACTACGTTGGTATTGGCGAGCTATCGTTCTCCGCGTCGGGCGTATTTGACTACGCCGAAAATGACCGAGCAGATCGCGAAGTCCACGACCAAGCCCCAATCCTCGCGAAAGAGGCCATGCCGCGCCACGTCGGGCAAATGCGGCATCAGGAGATAGTAAACGGCATTCCCGGCCAGCACCGCTACGAGCGCATCCAGGAAGTTCTTCATCGCCGGACTTTTGGTTCGACCGGCGCTCCCACTCTTCTCATTCTTGATCAGGCTGTTGTCGTCGCTCAAGCCAACCTCCATTCGCCCTGCCCGCTGCTGTCATCGCCCTGCTACGATCACTCTTAAGATGCTGGAACCTTCCACTCCAGTGCAGTTTGTCAAAGGCATTGGCCCGCGCCTGGCCGAGATCCTTGCCGCCAAGGGGATACGGACGGTGGACGACCTGCTCCATTACCTGCCCTTTCGTTACGAGGACCGGCTCAACCCACGGTCGGTCGCCGAACTGCGCGCGGGCGAAATGGCCACGGTGATCGCCGAAGTGCGCAATTCCGGTCTCTTCCGCACGAAGCGCATGCCCATCTTCCAACTGACGGTCGGCCAGGGACGCTCGAAGCTGAAGTGCCTGTGGTTCAATGCGACCTATCTGCAAGACAAGTTTCAGCCCGGTCAAATGTTAGCGCTTTACGGCAAGGTTGAAGAAGACCGCGACGGTCACTTGCAGATTATTCAGCCGCAATTCGAAGTCTTGGGCGATATCAACGAAGAGGGCGGCGCCGACGAGGCCGAGAAAAAAGCCGCGGCCTCACTGGAAATCGGGCGAATTGTGCCTATTTACGAATCCACCGGGCAAGGCAAACTATCGCCGCGCTGGTTTCGCCGCATCATCCGCTGGACGCTGGAAAATCTCAACCCCGATTTGCCCGATCCGATCCCGGCCAAAGTTCGCGCCCATTTGAACTTGGCGCCGGTGCGCGAAGCTTTGTGGAAGGCCCACTGGCCGGACGCTGGAGAAAGCTTCACCGACCTGCAATCCTGCCGCACCGACGCCCATATAAGGATGATTTTCGACGAACTGTTCTTTATCGAGCTGGGACTTGAACTCAAACGGCGCGAGCAGAAGGCCCAAACTGGAGTCGCATTTCAGCTCAATGACGGCGTGCGGAGCGCCATTAAGAAGATATTGCCGTTCCATCCCACGGCCGCGCAAAAGCGTGTGTTGAAGGAGATCGCCACGGATATGCAGCAGGCGCATCCCATGCGCCGTTTGTTGCAGGGGGATGTTGGATCGGGCAAGACGATCGTGGCGTTTCAGGCCGCCATTATCGCCATCGAAAACGGCTATCAAGTGGCGCTCATGGCGCCGACTGAAATATTGGCGCAACAACATTATTTTTCCGCCCGTCAGATTCTGGAACGTGCGGGATACCGCATCGTGCTCTTGACCGGATCGCTGGAGAACGATCGCAAGCGCGACATACGTCGGCACATTGCGCAAGGTGGTGCGCAACTCGTTATCGGAACGCATGCTCTGATTCAAGACCGCGTCGAATTCGAGAATTTGGGCCTGGTAGTGGTCGACGAGCAACATCGCTTCGGGGTAATGCAGCGGCTGAAACTGATGAAGAAGAGCGAGGAAAGCCGACCGACCGACAGTCGGACGGACAATGCTCGTGTGGTGACGGGGCTTCGCCCCGTTTTGCAGGCCGGGGACGCCCAGCGCTCCCGCGATCCGCGCGATCCTGAACCGGACGTGCTAGTCATGACCGCGACTCCGATCCCGCGCACTTTGGCCTTAACCCTGTATGGCGACCTCGACGTTTCCATCCTCGACGAGCTTCCGCCCGGACGCACTCCGGTCGTCACACGCTCGGTTCAGGACGAGCGCTCGCCTGAGGTCTGGGACTTCGTCCGCAAGCAAATCAGCGCGGGCCATCAGGCGTATGTCGTCTATCCCGTGATTGAAGAGAATGAAGAGCGCGAACTGAAAGCCGCGCAGCAGATGTTTCGCCAGTTGCGCGAGCAGATTTTTCCCACGCTACATATGGGCTTGCTCCACGGACGCCTCGACGCCGACGAAAAAGAGCACACCATGCGCGACTTTCAGCAAGGCAAGCTGGAGATTCTGGTGGCGACGACGGTCATCGAGGTCGGGGTGGACGTTCCGAACGCGACGGTCATGGTCATCGAGCATGCGGACCGCTTCGGACTCGCCCAGCTTCACCAACTGCGCGGACGGATCGGTCGCGGGGCCGCCAAGTCGTACTGCATCCTGATGCGGAGCGCCAAAGTTTCGGAGGAAGGCGAACGCCGCCTCGACGCCATGGTGCGGTCGAATGATGGATTCCAAATCGCTGAGCTAGATCTGGAACTCCGCGGCCCGGGCGAATTCTTTGGAACGAAGCAGGCGGGGATTCCGAGCTTCCGAGTCGCCAACATTATCCGGGACCGCGAACTGCTGGAGGCTGCCAAGCGCGAGGCCGCTTTTGTAATGGGCGGCGCGAATTCCGAGCTATCGAAGGAAGAAATCGATCGAGCACTGAGAGAGATGCGGGCGCGCTGGTCGATGAGTTACGGGCTGATTGAGGTGGGGTAGGAGAAACCGACTTTGAACTGGCACTTTCATTGACTTGCCCGCGCCTCGCCCAGTAACCGCCAAAGCCAAATCCGCTTACCAGGATTTCTTCGCGTTGTGGAAAAACGCCGATCCGGATGTTCCGCTCTTGAAGGCAGCGAAGGCCGAGTACGAACAACTGCGCTAAAGTGTGTTGGCTCAGCTCGGAGTCATTACCGCGCGAAAACCATTCCGAATTCTTGGGCATCTTAGTGTCGCTGCTCCTACCCGGCAATCGTAACCTGCACTCGTACCAGGCAATCGTACCGGGTACTCCGAGGTTCTATGTCTGTCCGCTCTTTTCTCCCCGTCCTCCCTACAGTTTTGCTTTTTGCAGGGTTCAGTGCTGTTGAAGTTTGCGCTGCTCAGTCAACCGTTGACATTCTGTACATCCAACAAAACGCTTCGATTTTGACCTACAACGTGAATCGTAAGACTCTGCAGGCCGCGCCGGTCGGGCAACCGCTCGCTGCGCCCGGGGGAGCCGCCTCCGTGCGAGTGTTCCCGGCACCGAACGGCCACTTTCTCTATATTCTTTCGCAAACGCAACCGTCCGGCGAGCAGACGCTCTCGGTCTATGCCACGGATGATGAGGGAGTTCCCCAAGCTCCCGCAGTTCAGACTGTAGGTCCAGCCCCGATCTCCAGCTTCGCGATCGACCCCAATGGCCGTTTCGCCTATTTATTCATCGATCACACCAATGCCAAGAGCGAATCGACATACGAACTGAAGCTTTTCACAGTCAACAGCACGAATGGGAAACTCCAGTCGCCACAGGTTGAGATGACTTACTCCGAGAGTTCTTACTGCGCTCCAACGTTCAACACGTTTAGTCCAGGTGGCAATCGTTTATTTGACGAAGTAGCCTGCGTCTACCACGATTCCTCTTCCGTGACGTATTACTCTCGCAAAATTGATCCAGAGACCGGCCAGCTTGCACCTGACGTGCACTTCTTCAGCGTCAACGACGCGTTTGGCTCCAACGCAGACGAGGTCGCGATTACTCCCAACACCATCATCGACTTTCAGCAGCAATTCAGTCCTTTTCAGGAATCGCTGGTCGTGTATCCGCTTGAGAGGAATCCCAAGACGCCCCTGATCGATTGCACATCCGCGATGCTGGCTGCTTGCGGCGAAGCGGGCAGCTACCTGGCGGATCCTTCTGGACAATTTCTATTGATGGAACTCGAAAACGATTCCGAGATCGTCAAGGTTGATTTGGTGAATAAGCAGATCGTCGCCACGGGAAGTGCAATCCCCATCACCCAGCAGCCGTTTTTCAGCCCAGACGATCAGTTCCTTTACGGAATTAGTTACGTTCAGGGAGGAGACTCCACGATCCAGATCTACGGCTTTGATCGAGAGACTGGCGCACTCACCACGGGAGGCCAAATTAGCGTTGCGCCGACGTTGTGGAATATTTTCCCGGCTGTCAGAAGATAAGCGGTTCTGCAGCCTCGAAAATCCCGCTCCGCCAAGGCGCTTTGCTCCTCACTCCGGTCTTGCAGTAAAGCTTCTGCTATCATCGCGGCATAGCGAAAGAAGCCGGAAAATCCGGCTTATTACTACTTGCACGAGGAGTTTTTATCATGGAAATGCCTGGCCTTCCCATCGGCTCGCGCCGCGACGAGGATATCGCCCTCGATCTCATGAAATTTATCGCCATGACGACTAGTTACGGCAAGACCACCGGAGCTGGAGTCGGCTTTCAAGGTACCGGAGCCGCCGCCAAACCCGAAGACTACGCCGCCCATTTATTGGAACTCTACGGCCGGTGCCTACAATCCGTGGGCGGCAAATAAGCCAAAATCTTCGACTACTGGAGAACGCCGGGGAATATTGGGGAAGGCCGCTTTCTACGGGTGTGTGCTGCTGCCCTTAAGAAGTTGATTTCCCGGCGTCTCGGCGGTGAATGGCTCGCTCCCATTGCACAAACCCCCGCCCTCCGGCATAATATTGGTTTGTCTGTCCATAGCTAGTCACCTCGCCGGACTCTTCCGGAAAAAGGATACTGAAGTCTGTGTTAATGATCCGTCTGGCGCGCTTCGGTGCGCGCAAAAAACCGTATTACCGAGTCGTAGTGATTGAGAAGGAGCACGCTCGCAACGGTCGTCCCGTCGAAGTTGTGGGAACGTACAATCCCCGCACCAATCCGGCGACCACGGACCTGAAGCGCGAGCGCATCGACTACTGGGTTTCGAAAGGCGCCCAGCTATCCGACCGCGTCCGCAAACTTGCTTCCGCCCCCGCGCCCGTTGCCGCTTCCGTCGCGTAATCGCGCTTAGGAACTACACTTGCCAATTTAGGAGTCGTGCATGATTGAGCCGGCCGCCAGCAGTCCGCGCGCCATGATCGAGTACATTGCCAAGGCGATCGTTGACGCCAAGAGCGAGGTTTACATCGACGAGTACGAAGACGGGAACGAAACGGTGATCGAACTCGAGGTGGCCGAGGCCGATCTGGGCAAGATCATCGGCCGCTCCGGCCGCGTTGCCCGGGCGCTGCGCCATATTCTGAGCGCCGCCGGGTCGAAGCTCGACAAGCGCTACGCCCTCGAGATCATCGAGTAGCGGGTCGTCGATAAGTCGAACGGCAAGAACTTGACATGGCGTTGCCCGAGCGAAGCGGCGAGTGGATTACCCTGGCGGTCGTGATCAAGACGCAGGGACGCCAAGGAGAAGTCGCGACCGAGTTGCATACCGATGTTCCCGACCGCTTCCGGGCGGATATGGAATTGTCGGCGCTCACAAAGAGCGGCGAGCGACGCGACGTAAAGATCGAAGAGTTGTGGCCGCATAAGAGTTTTCTGGTTCTAAAGTTTCAAGGCATCGAAACGATCAATGACGCCGAGCCGTTCATCGGAGCCGAACTTCAGCTCCCGAGCAGCGAACGGGCCAACCTGGAAGCTGGCTGGACCTACTTGAGCGACCTGATTGGTTGCACGGTGTTCGATGGCGGGCAGGAAGTTGGCGCCATCGAGGACGTTCAGTTTGGCGCCGGTGAAGCGCCGTTGCTGGTGGTGAGCAATAAAGATGGAAAAGCGAAGTTGCCCTACGAGATACCCTTCGCCGAAGCGTTTCTGGAAAAGTTGGATTTGAAGCAGAGGCAAGTCCGAATGAAGTTGCCGGAGGGCTTGCTGGAAGTAAATGCGCCGCTGGCGAAGGAAGAGAAAGAGAAACGGAGTTAGTCGTTCGTCGTTCGCTGGGCGTCGTTGGCCAAGCAGTGTTAGGCGGATCAAATTTTCGGGTGGACCGATTTTGCTAACGACCAGCGACTGAAGACGATCGACCGGTTCTCGCAATGCAGATCGACATACTCACGATCTTTCCTGACTTTTTTGCCGGACCGTTGAGTTTTGGCATCATTCGCCGGGCGCGCGAGACGGCGTTGGTAGAGATCAGCATCCACGATCTTCGGGCGTTTACGAAAGACAAGCACCGCACCGTGGATGACCGCCCGTTTGGCGGCGGCGAGGGGATGGTCCTCAAGCCGGAACCGATCTTCGAATGTTTGGAGTCGCTCGGCGGTATCGCCTCGCGGGATGAGCGCTTAGGGGTTAAGGCCGGGGACAAGAGTACGAAGCAGTCCGTAATTCTGCTTTCTGCTCAAGGGCGCAGGTTGGATCAGTCGTTGGCGGCGGAACTTGCGGCGCTTGATCGAATCATCCTGATCTGCGGGCGCTACGAAGGCATAGACGAGCGCATCAACGAGCACTTGGCCGACCGCGAAGTTTCAATCGGCGATTATGTGCTGAGCGGCGGAGAACTGGGCGCAGCCGTTATAGTAGATACAGTCGTAAGGCTGATTCCCGGCGCGGTCGGCAATCAGAATTCGACGCGCCAGGAGTCGTTCACGAATTCGGTATCAGAGGTTACGCGGGAAGACGGAGACGCGCCGAGTTCGACCTGCGTTTCCGGCGGATTGCTGGATTATCCGCATTACACACGGCCAGCGGATTTTCGCGGCATGGCAGTACCCGAAGTTTTGGTGAATGGCAATCACGACCAGATTCGCAGCTGGCGAAGAAAAACGGCGTTAGCAAAAACGCTGCGCAACCGTCCCGACTTACTGGACCGCGTAGCGCTGACACCGGAAGACAAGAAATTACTGGCCCAGATCAAGGGCGAACACTAGGAAGGAAACGTTATGCGCAATCCAATTATCGAGAAACTGCTGGCGAAATCGCGGCGCACCGACATTCCAAAATTCGGCCCCGGCGACACGATCAAGGTGCTGGTCAAGATTCGCGAAGGCGAAAAAGAACGCCTGCAAGCCTTTGAAGGCGTCGTAATCGCGCGCAAACACGGCGCCCAGCCCAGTTTCACCGTCCGCAAGATCAGCTTCGGACAAGGCGTCGAGCGCATCTTCCCTGTCGACTCGAAAGTCATCGACAAGATCGACGTCGTTCGCTCCGCTAAAGTGCGCCGCGCGAAGCTTTATTATCTGCGCGGACTCAAAGGCAAGGCTGCCCGTCTGAAGGAAGTCGAACAGCAGCACTAGATCGGGATTGCCTAGGACATTGTGTGGGGACGGGCGACTTCGCCCGTCCGAGCGGGGCGAAGCCCCCGCTCCCACACGACTCTTACTCCGATCTTTTCCTCGCCCCCTTGCGTGCTCGTCTTTCTTCGGCGAAGATGCTGCTAAGCATCTGTGGCCAAATCCTCTCGCACCTCGAAAAAATCTCCGGGAGATAAAATCTCGGCTGCCTCGGCCAAGCTGCGTATGCTGAAAAAGCTGCGCTGCACTTTGAAATTCGAAAAGCGAGCCTGGGCCGCCGGAGCCCAACTCATCGCGGGCGTGGATGAAGTCGGGCGGGGATCGCTGTTCGGGCCGGTCGTCGCGGCGGCGGTGATTCTCGATCCCTCATACCGCATTCGCGGGCTTCGCGATTCGAAGCTATTGCCCGCTGAGCGGCGCGAGAAGCTGGCTCTCCAAATTCGCGAGCACTCAATCGCATGGGCCATCGCGGCCGTGGATTCCGCGCGCATCGATCAAATCAACATCTACCACGCCTCGCGTCTGGCCATGCTGCGAGCCGTTCAGCAACTGAGCCCGCAGGCGACCCACCTTCTGATCGACGCCATGAAGATCGATTGCGATCTGCCGCAACAACCCATCATTCACGGGGACGCGCTCTCCATCTCGATCGCGGCCGCTTCCATCATCGCGAAGGTCGAACGCGACCGCATGATCTCGGCCTGGGATCCCGTCTTTCCCATGTATCGCTTGGCGTCGAATAAGGGCTACAGCACTCCCAAACATCTAGCGGCGCTGCGCGAGCACGGCCCGTCTCCGTTACATCGCCAGTCATTTGCGCCCGTCTGGAATGCGCCTGTCCCGCAAGACGTGTTGAGTTTCATGCTCGAAGAAAGCGAGGCGGGAGAGATTGCTATGGAAGAACTGCTCTCGAAGTAACGCTTCTAATAATAATAGTTTGGACTGTGGAGGGATGAGCTCTTCGCTTCGCTCAGGATGACAATCAATCAACACCTTTGTCCTGAACGAAGCGAACTATTAGACTATTTCGCCCGGTAGATCTCCGACAGCAAGTCTGGCTTTGATTCATCGCGCACCAGATGCGGATATTTCTCGCCGTCGTGATAGTCCAGCTTGACCACGCGAAAATACTCGGTGTTCTCGACGATCAGCTCGATTGGAGCCGTGCTTTTCTTAGCCGCGTGAACTGCATCGTGCCACGCATCGGCCGAGAACTTCCGCCCATTGACTGCGACAATCTTCATCCCCGGACCAATCCCCGCGCGAGCCGCAACCATTCCCTCGACCGTATCGCGCACCACGCCATCGCTGTTGACGAACAGGCCCACAGAATAATGCGCCCCAAGGCCCTTGGAATCGCTGGATTCGGCGCGCTCCAGGTCCGAAGGATTCTCGTCGTATACGAGCTTCCATCCACTCCCCGCAATCCCACCAAGCGGAGCTCCGGGGCCGTGATTCGAAAGCCGCTCAGTCCAAAACCCGCGCCAGTCGTAGGGAGCAATCGCATTCAAGGCATTCACGATGTCGTCAAACGTATACGTCTTTACCATCGGCGGCCCGCTCGGCGCCCCGTGAAAAGCCTTGCAAAAATCGTCCAGCGATTTCGCACCCTTCGTCTGCTGCCGGATGATTACATCCGCCCATAGCCAGTTCAGCACGTCTTCATCGTAGTAATCAAGACCACGGCGCCAGTCTTCCCAGCCCTTGGGAGCGTCCTGCATCGTCGGAACTCCGTCTGCCGTGTCTTGCAAATTCCGCCAAACGCGCCCGGAGCGATGATCCAAATCAGCGGCGATCTCGGCCAACGCATCGCGCGCCAGGGCGGGAGTCCGTTCTCCACTTCGCGCAGCCAGCATATCTCCCAGATAGGAGGTCAGTCCTTCATACACCCAGAGCAAATCCGTCTGCATCGGCACTTCATAATCGGGCGTCGCCAGATCGTAGGGGCGCCGGTATTTTCCATTCCACGAATGCACGTACTCGTGAGACAGCAAGCCCGCCGACACCTTGCGTCCATCTTCTTCGATCAACGAACGTTCATCGATGCGGCTGTCGTTGGATTCGTGATGCTCCAACCCAAAATGTGCCACGTGATCGCTCAACGTCAGCAAGAAGTGATAATCGCGGTAGTGCCATGCGCCGAATAAAAGTCCCGCCTGTTTGACCAGATTACGGTCGTGCTCCCAAACCTCTTCGGGAGCATCGAGCGCGGCCGCGCTATCCGCGGCCAGATCTAATTCCGCAGGAGGGCCGGTCTCGCCCGACGACAAAGGCACAACTTTTATGTATTCGCCCGCGAGCACCGGGCCATCGACCAAAGTCGTCAGCGACACGGGAGCAAAATGGATCTCGCTTCCTTCCTGATTTGCAATATTGAGCGAGGTCCCGAACTTCCATCCCGCAGGCAGTTTTACGCTCGCGCTGTAGGTCAGCTGATCCGAGGAATATCCCGCCGGGTAGAGCAGCAGCGTGTTCCAACTGAGGATGTACAGTTTTTCGGTCGCCGACATTCCAGAGCTATAGCCGGGCTCATACGCCGCAGGAGAAGCGTAGTCCAGATCGGCCGTAATTTCGTGCTCTCCGGCAGGAACCTCGACATGAAAAGTAAATCCGTCCTGCAAGTCGCGACGCCACTTCAGGGTCTTTCCGCTCGCGGTAAATTTCAGACCCGTCAAATCGGTAATTGGACCAGTCGGTCCATGCTCACCCGGAAGCCATTTCGGATAATAGAGCGTCAGCGTGCCGCTTTTGGCCGGAATCCGCAACTGCGCGTGAAACATCTTCCGAGGAGCATTCGAAGCGTCCACCGCGAGCGTGATTGTCTGAGCGTTTTCCCCCACAGCCAAACAGCACGACGCCGATACAACGACTACGAGACAAAGAAAATCCCCGACCCAACCGCGTGACCCCATTCCGCCTCCAAGATTGTTTGGATCGTGAGACGGGCGAAGCGTCCTTCTAAGCCGAGACTCATCACCCCCGAAGCGACTCCGCTCGTTCCCACGAACCGTAGGCCAATATATCAGCAGTCCGTCGATTTGCCGTTGTGAGCCGTCAGATCGAGGCTCCGTTCGCTCATTTTCAGTACGATGCGCCTGCTATCATCCCGAAGTGGCCGCCCGCGGAAAATTTATCACTTTTGAAGGCCTCGATGGCACCGGCAAGAGCACGCAAGTGGAAAAACTGGCGCGCTCGCTGCGGGCCCACGGCCATTCGGTCGCGATCACCCGCGAGCCGGGAGGGACCTCTACCGGCGAAAAAGTTCGCGAACTCCTGCTCCACTCCGCCACCGCTGGACTTTCGCCCTTCACCGAGATGGCGCTCATGTTCGCCTCGCGCGCGCAGCATATCCACGAAGTGATTCTCCCCGCCCTGGCCGAAGGTCGCATCGTTCTCTGCGACCGTTTCACGGATTCGACGGAAGCTTATCAAGGCGGAGGCCGTAAACTCGGTTCCAAGCCGGTACTTCAGCTCCACCAACTTCTCTGCGGGAATCTGCAACCCGACCTGACCATCTTGCTCGACAACGACGTAACCTTTAGTCTCGAGCGCGCCCGCCGCCGCAATCAAAAACACAAAACCATCCGCACCGAAAAGGGTCCGGAAAAAGACGAAAATCGTTTTGAACAGGAAAACCGAGCCTTCTTCGGACGCGTCCGCCACACTTACCTGGCGATCGCGGCCCGCGAACCGCAAAGAATGCAGGTCATCAATGCGAGAGGCACTCCTGCTGAGACGCACGCGGTTATCATGGAACTGTTAAGAAAGAAACTCAGGATTTGAATGGCGAAGCTATGAACTGGCGTGCCTGGTCTTGAGCTAACAGCCAATAGCTAAACGCGTCTCTCATGCCCTTCTCCGATTTTGTAGGAAATCCCGAAACCATCCATCGCATGCGCGACATGCTGGCGCGCAATCGCTTTCCGCACGCTGTCATCCTTTCGGGAGCGCAGGGTTCGGGCAAATACACACTGGCCCTTATGCTGGCGCAAGCCATGAACTGCCTTGAGCCGCCGGTCAACGAAGATGGCCTCCCCGATTTTTGCGGGCATTGCTCGAACTGCACCCGCATAGCGCAATCTGCCCATCTAGACGCGCGTCTGGCCGAAGCGGTCGAAACGCGTGAAAATCTGCGCGAAACCGACAAGAAAGAAACGCGCCTCTTCGTCCAAACCCATCCCGACGTGCTCATCATCCCGCCCGACCCGCCGCAACTGATGATCAAAGTCGATCAGGTTCGCCACGTCATCGACACCATCTACTATCGGCCTGGAGAGGCCCGCGAGCGCGTCTACATCTTTACCGATTCGTCGTTCATGAAAGAAGCCGCCAACTCGCTGTTGAAAGTTCTGGAAGAGCCGCCCGACTTCGCCACCATCTTTCTACTCACGGAAAATGCCGGAGAATTCCTACCCACGATCCGCTCCCGCTCGATGACCTTCAATCTCGGAGCCATCGCCGCCGGCGATATCGAAGCTCGGCTGGCCAAACTTCGTCCGGATTGGAATCCTCGGCAACGCGCGCTGGTGGCTCGTCTTAGCGAAGGCGCCGTCGGACGCGCACTCTCATTCGATCTCGAAAGCTACATCGCCGCCCGCGCTCACGCCCTGATCCTGTTGAAGTCCGCGTTAGGAAGCTCCGATCACACCGATCTCTTCAAGACCACGGAAACTTACCGCGCCGGAGCCGAAGGTCGCGCGAAAATCGACGCCCTGCTGCGTACTTTGTACTCGATCCTCGAAGACCTGATGTTCCTGCAATCTGGAGCCGAAAAGTTGGTCCGAAATACGGATATTCTCGGCGAACTGAGAAAGCTCTCCGAATCGGCCGACTTCACCTGGCTGCAGCGGGCTTCCGAAGGGCTGGCTGAAGTCGAGCGCGGCCTGAGACGCAACCTGCTGCGCAATCTCTCCCTGGACGCCTTCGCCACCGCCCTGGAGCGCGATTCCTAGTCCTGTGCGTCACAAAATTCTCGTGGCAAAGCCGCGTCTGCGGCCCGCAGCCTGCCAAAAGGGGATGTCCGTCAGTTAAGTGCACGTCTCACAAATTATTGTCATCCCAGGCCTGCTGTGATACCGTACCTGCAGTTCACACCTCTGGACCCACAATCACAGGCGTAAGTGTTGTGGCATATTCTGCCCGCCCAGTGCGCAGCTGGTGCGATTTTGCGATTTGTGCCATGCAGGAACTGCAATGAAAGACGCACTCGACTCCATGCCAGCCGAACAATCCGCCGGTCCCGCCACCGACCAGGAAACTTTCGCGAATCGCAAGCTGATTCGTCCGACCCTTAATCGCAATGGTGCTGACCACGCTCATAATAATCACAGTAACCACGGCCATAATCACGTGCTTCCCGAACGCAGAGACAAAGATCGAGATCGCTCTCCAAGCGCCCCCGCGAAGAAAATTCCTCCCACCGAACAGACCAACGCCGAGAATTTTTATTATCAGAAGCAGATGCAGACCAAAACACCCATGGTCGTTGTGTTGCGCGATGGAGAAGAGCTCCACGGCTACATCGAGTGGTATGACAAACACTGCATCAAGCTGAACCGCAGTGGCTCTGCCAACCTGATGATCTACAAGCCCGCCATCAAATACATGTTCAAAGAAGGCGAGAACAGCCGCAAGTAATTGCGGTCGGATTGTAGAGTGGCGACCGCTGATTCGCGTGTCGCGTTATCCCTTGGCCGGCAGCTTGAGTCTGAATCTCGGAAGTTCAATATCGGGACTCCGCCACAGCCCGCGATTTCGCTCTTACCTTTAGAAGAGTCTCCAAACCGCCGATTTCGCTTCCTCCGTATTTTCCTCTGCGTTCTGGCCTTTCTCTACCTCGCCGGTACGGTACTTGGCGGCATCGGTCTCGGTTGGATGGCCATGCACCCATTCCGTCATCCTATATCGCAAGGCGAAGAGCGCAACGCACGAGCGGCGGCGCAGCAAGAAGGGATCGAGTTCCGCGACGCTGAAATCACGACAGCTGACGGCAGCACCCTGCGCGCATGGTTCATGCGGCCTCCAGGTGCAAATGGAAACGCCGTGATCCTCCTCCACGGCGTCTCGGACAATCGCATGGGGGTGTACGGCTACGGGCAGTGGCTGCTCCAGGACCACTACATGGTTCTGCTTGCCGACGCTCGGGCGCATGGAAGCAGTGGCGGTGAGATTGCAACTTACGGGATCAAGGAGTCTGACGACATTCATCGCTGGGCCGATTGGGTCGAAAACAACGAACATCCTTCTTGCATCTTCGGGCTCGGCGAATCGATGGGCGCGGCACAGCTGTTGCAATCGCTTCCCTATGAATCGCGCTTCTGTGCTGTCGTGGCCGAGTCGCCGTTCGCCACATTTCGCGAGGTCGCCTACGCTCGCTTTGGACGCGAGTTCAATATGGGACCGTGGCTGGGCAAGACTTTTTTTCGTCCCGCCGTGGATGTCGGCTTTCTCTACGTGTACTTCCACTACGGCCTGAATATGGAAAAAGCGTCGCCCGAGCAGGCGGTCGCCACGACAAAAGTTCCGGTGCTTCTTATCCACGGACTCGACGACACAAATATCCCTCCCTACCACTCTGACAGAATCCAGGCAAAGAATCCGTCGGACGTGGTCGTCTGGAAAGTTCCGGGAGCCGTTCACACTGGAGCCCACGAGGCGGCTCCGGAAGAATTCGATCGCAGAGTCCTGGAATGGTTCAGTGCGCACTCTTCGCCGCCAACAACTCAGTAGGGAGTCGCAGTGGCCGGACTTTTCATTATTTCGTGGGTTTCTCGATCGCGTTTAAACGCACCTTGGCGTCTGTGAAATTCGGGGCAATTTTGAGCGCCTCTCGATAGGCCGCGGACGCTGCTGCCATTTGCCCTTTTTCCTCGAGAACACGTCCCTTCCAGTAGTTCGCGAGCGCCGAGGGCGCAACCTTCGCCGCGCGTCCAAAATCCTCCAGGGCGGCATCGAACCGTCCCGCGTCGTATTCGATCATGCCGCGTCCAATCAAACTGTTCTGCTCCCGTGGATTCGCCACGATCGCCTGCGTGAACTCCGCTAGCGCCTCATCTTTTTCTCCTAGCTGATTGAGCAACACGCCCAGATTGTTGTGAGCCTGCGCCACTTCTTGTGGATCGGAGGCGTATTTCACCGCGAGTTCATATTCCTGTCGTGCTTCTGGCAATTGATTGGCCCGATGCAGCAACGTGCCCAGATTGTAGTGCGCGATTGCCATGGAAGGCGTGATTTGCAGGGCGCGCTGGAGATGAGCTACGGCGAGGTCCGGGCGTCCCATCTCCATCAGCGCCGACCCCAGATTCCCTTCCGCTATTGAATTCGCGACCGTGACGCGAATGGCGTGGGAGAACAACGTGTAACTATTTTTCCAGTATCCAATTTGTATGTAGGTTGCAGCCGAGTATCCGAGGAGCACCACGATCGCGATCGCGACCTGACCGGTGCGGCTCATCGAGATTTGGGCCGCGCCCTCCGAAGCCAGCCATACGCCGATTACGAAGAGTCCCCAGAGGGGGACGTATGCGTATCGATCGGCCCAACCTTGCCGTCCGACTTGCATGATACCGATCATTGGCAGCAGGGATACCAAGAACCAAGCCCATCCGGCGAAGAGGTAACGCCTTCTCCGGAGGACCCAAAACAAAGTGGTAAGCGCGATCAGTAGTGCAGCCGATGCCAGTACTCTCCAAATCCCAAGTGCTCCTTCTGGATGGGGATGGAACACCGCGAGACTCGATGGGTACAAGGACTTCCCGATATAAAGAACGTAGGAGTAGATCGCATTCTTCACACGCATTCCAAGCGGCAAGGCTGTCATCAATCCAACGGCACCGCCGACCCTCTGCGCATAGATCGTGATGGCGGCACTGGCCATCGACATCAACAAGAGAGGTATCTTTTCGGTGATCAGTTGCGAGAGCGGCGTCGCGGGAAATCTCTCCAGCGGCCAGAAATCAGTCAGCAATAAAGCGAGGGGTAGAGTGATTGCCGTCGGCTTTGACATGAGGCTCATGGCGAAGAGAGATGCCATGAGCGCGTAGCGCCCCACGCCGGGGCGCATGGCATACCATCCGTACGCAGCCAAGGTTAAGAGAAAGAAGAAGGTGCAAAGGACAGTCTTACGCTCGGCAACCCAGGCGACCGCTTCGACATTCAGCGGATGAACGGCAAACAGTCCTGCAACCACCGCGCTGCGTCCGGCGAACCCTGTGGCTTTAGCCAAGAGGAAGAACAGCAGAACCACGTTCAGCGCGTGCCAAAACATGCTTTGCGCGTGATGGCCCTCCGCTCGCAGTCCAAAGCACTGCACATCCAGCATGTGCGAGATCCAACTCAAGGGATGCCAGTTCGCTTCGGCGGTGGAACGAAAGGCACACTTCACATTCTCCAGGGTCAATCCCTGCATAACTTGTGGATTTTCGGTGACGTAAGCGGGATCGTCGTAGTTGACGAATCCATTTTTCAGGGCGGGAGAGTAGACCGCCAAGGTGCCGAGAAACAGCAAAACAGCGAAAAGCGTTATTGTGTTTTGGCGTTTTGGCACAACTCATATTTAGCAGGGTCAGAAGGTCCGGGATAGTCCTTGGCGGATGCAGGTTGGGTCATTTCGCCGCCATAGCCTCGAGTTGATCGAGCCGCGCGTTGAGAAGCTGCAGATCAGAATCCAGCAGACCCGGTCCCGAAAGATCAATTTCGAGAAACTGATGCAGCAATTCTGCCGGAGTTTTATCGAAACCGTTTTTCAGCAAGGCAACGTAGCGCGGCACAAACCACTCCCGCTTGGTCGTGTAAAGCTCGTAATATTTCAGCGCCAGCAACCCGCCGTACACGTAATTGACATCGTAGAGCGGATCTTCATACATGAGCGAAACCGTCGCCCAGCGCGTTCTCAACTCTGGCGTCGACTCTGGAAACTGAGAAAACTTCCCATCGATCTGCAATGTCACCTTATCGAGATCGTCAGCATTCCGCACCGTGCCGGCCGACACTCCGTCGTAAATTGCCTGCTCCAGCAACGCGTCCTGCGCTCCGTAAAACGAGTCGAGTCCCTTAATGCTGATCCAGCGCGACAGATAGTAGCGCTTCAACTCGGGAGTCGCTGCATGCTGAGCCATGAAATCCGCCAGGACCAACTCATTGAACGCCGCGAACGATTCAAACAAGAAATGCGTGCCATGCTGGTAAGGTACCGGCACTCCACTCTTTGTCATCAGTTGACGGTGCACTGCGTGTCCACCCTCGTGCGCGATCACCGAAAGATCTTTGAAAGTTCCATCATAGCGGCCGAAAAACAGGATGCTCGTGCTGTCACTCGAACCGATCGAAAAACCTCCTGCATAGCGATTCGCCGCACCACCTGGCACGACATCCGCGCGTCCATTTCTTGGATCCAGCAACGCATCGAACTCGGCCTGATATTCGCTGCCGAGGCCGGCAAAGGCCTGGTGGTAAACGTCGCGCGCCTCTGCCAGAGTCGTAACCGGAGCCAGGAAGCCTTTGACCGAGGTCGACAAATCCCAGGCCCGCGGCGTCGTCCAGGACTGCGGAACTTCGCGAAGCTGAATCGTTTCGTAGCGCTTCGCAACTTCTCCGTGTTGCGCCATCGCCTCGAGCAGCTTGCGCGTATCCTCTGGCTTGCAATACAAGCTCTCGTATTTCCGCGCTGGAGCGTCGTCATAATGATGCGTCTTCGCGAGGAGGGTCTGCGCCTTGACCGTGTGGATCAGGGCGAAGGCGAGCAGATCACGTTGACTGGCGAACCCGCCATAACGCTTCTTAAATCCTTCCTCGCGCACATGCTCGTCGGGCGCTGCGGCGATCAGGCTCCGCTGCCGCACCACATCCAGCGCGCCAGCCGGCGTCTGCACCGTGCCAAACGAAATGCCCGCCACAATCTGCTGATACAAATCGTATTGCCAGTCGCCAATTTCCGGTTGGAATCGATCGAGCAACGCCTGCTCCGAACCGGAAAGGATATGTGCCGCGTCGCGCCGGATACCGGCTATTGCAAAGCGGTATCGACTTAATTCTGCCTCAGCGTTAAAGAATGCATCCAGCCGCTCCTCTGGAATCGCTAGAATTTCTGGATCGAGAAACGCTGTCTTCGCGTCGACCTCGGCCTCAAGCGTCTGCTCAGCCTCGCAGGCCGCGTCTTTACGATTTTGCGCGCACCTCAGATGCAGATACCCACCGTGCTTCGCATACAGCCTCTGGACCACGTCGTGCTGCTGCAGCGCGCCGAGCAACTTCTGCGCCGAGTTGATCTGCCCTTGAAGCTGATCTAACGCAACCAGTGCCGCATTCGACTCAGCGCGCGCGGCCACCTCGTCCTCAGGAGTCTTAAAGTAATAGCGCGACAGGTCGGCGGAGAGCCCAACAGAAGCCGCGTTGGGAGGGCCGGAAAGGCTGCCAGAAGATTGAGCGTGGAGAGAAATTACGAAACCGAGAACGAAGCAGAAAAGCACCCAGCCCGCGCAATGCTTCATTTCGGCCTCATTCCAAATTAGACGGCTGGCACCATGTTTCGATAGCCGACCGTCCCGCGAACGATATTTCTCTAGAGCTTCGGCAACACAATGCCCTTCTGGGACTGATACTTCCCTTTGCGATCTTTATAGCTGACCTCGCAAACCTCATCCGACTGGAAAAAAAGAATCTGGCACAGGCCTTCATTGGCATAAATTTTCGCGGGCAGCGGCGTGGTGTTCGAAATCTCGAGGGTGACGAAGCCCTCCCACTCCGGCTCAAACGGCGTGACGTTCACAATAATGCCGCAGCGAGCGTAGGTCGACTTGCCCACACAGATCGTCAGCACATCCCGGGGAATCTTGAAGTATTCGACCGAGCGCGCCAAGGCAAAAGAGTTGGGAGGCACAATCGCCACATCCGCATTTACCGAGATGAACGAACGCTCGTCGAAATGCTTCGGATCGATCACGGTGCTATTGACGTTCGTGAAAATCTTGAACTCGTCGGCCACGCGCAAGTCGTATCCATAGCTCGACACGCCGTAAGAAATCACTCCCGTACTCACCTGCTTTTCGGAGTACGGATTTATCATGTCGTGCTCCTGCGCCATGCGCCGGATCCAGCGGTCACTTTTGATCATGAAACCCCTTTTGAATTTGTAATTTCTAGCTGGTAATTTTCAATTGGCGGTTTTGCGGCGGGATCAAAACCCCAGAAGAAGGGAGTTTCAATCACAAATTACAAATCACCAATTGCAAATTTTCTCTCGGCTGGTGCCAGCCATATTACGAGATTGATCCCCCGGTTGACAATCAAACCTATCTCCCTTAGCATCAATGACTTGAGGGAAGCAAATCCTCGCAAGGCAAGGAACACGCGTGATTAAGCTCGATATCATTAACGAAGTGGTTAACCGCACCGGCATCACGAAGACCAAGGCAGAACTCGCCGTGGAAACCGTTTTCGAGAGTATGAAAAAAGCGCTCTCCAACGGTGATCGAATTGAATTGAGAGGCTTTGGCGTATTCAACGTGCGCCCACGCAAAACCGGAATCGGGCGCAATCCCCGCACCGGCGCCGAAGTGTCCATCCCTCCCGGCAAAGCCGTCCGCTTCAAGCCAGGGAAAGAACTGCAATCCATCGACTAGCGCCTTAGTAAGCAGCAGAGAATAAGGCCAGAATGCAGAGGTAAATACAGACTCTGGGATCTGACCCCGCGCCGGGTCTTTACAGGTAATATCAGAGATAGGCCCGAACCCCGTATGTCGGAACCCACAATTTCTTTTCCAACTCCCTTAGAACGGGCGCAATCCTCCGAACCGAAGGTGTGGCTCATCCCCCGCCGAGGCCAGCGCTGGCCTCTGTACGTCCTTTTCTTCGTGTTGACCATGTTCAGCACGATGGTCGTCGGCGCACGCATGATGTTCTACTTTCAGCGACAGCAGTCGATCTTTGGACTGAATGACGAAACTCTTCCTTTTTTCCCACTTGATTGGATTCGGCATCATCCCCACAACCTTCTGATGGGCCTTCCTTTCTCGCTGACGCTGATGTTCATCCTCTTCGCCCACGAGATGGGGCACTACCTCTATTGCCGCCATTATCGTGTCTATGCGACGCCCCCATTTTTCGTACCTTTCCCCAGCCTGATCGGAACACTCGGCGCTTTCATCCGGATCAAGAGCCCAATTCCCTCTCGTGCGGCGTTGTTCGATATCGGGATCGCCGGCCCGATCGCGGGATTCATTCCATCTTGCATCGCACTGCTTTACGGTCTCTCGATCTCGCAACCAACGGTCCCGTTTCACGCCGCCGACACTCGCGCCGGGTTCCCTCTAGCCTTCTACCTGGGCGCCAAGTTACTGCATATTGGTCTGCCGCTTGCGGTGCTCTCGCTCCATCCCATCGCCGCCGCTGCATGGGTCGGAATGTTTGCGACTTCCTTAAACCTGCTTCCCGGAGGACAACTCGACGGCGGCCATATTGTGTTCTCGATCTTGCCACGCTGGCATCGTTGGATCTCTCGGGCCACGATCTTGGTCATGCTGCCTCTGGGCAAATATTTATGGACAGGGTGGTTCCTCTGGGCCGTGCTTCTCTCTTTAACTCTTCGCCATCCACGCGTTCCGAAATATCCCGATGTCTCGGGTTGGCGCCGGCCCATCGCTCTCTGTGCCGCGTTAATGCTGGTCTTAACATTCACGCCCGCTCCATTCACCAACAGCTCGGGCCGCGATGTCTGGCAAGAACTTGGACCGGGGATTCGCCAAAGTAGCCGGGACGCGCTGCATTATCTTGGCAACGAGAGTCGCCAATTTCTTCACCGGAAGTAATCTATCGATCAAAAGGTCTTAGCCAAGCCAGAAGCCAACAGCCGTTTTTTTCACATCAACCACACCGCGTCCACATCCACAATGACCTGCGTCCGCGGAATCTTCCGCGCTGCCGCTTCGGCTAGCATCCCGCGCAAGAGCGCATTCATTTTTTCGCGGCTCGGCGACTTCAAAATAAAGTGAAAGCGATAATCGCGCTTCAATCGCGTAATGGGAGCCGCCGCCGGACCCAACACACGAATCCCTTCATGGCGCGTCTTCTCAAACCAGCGCCCCAGTTCGCCGGACCAGGCCAGCGCCTCATCTAACTTCTCGCTGCGAATCAGCACATTCGCAATGGCGCTATATGGCGGATAATGCATCCAGGCGCGAAACTGCAGCTCTTTATCGTAGAATCCGGCAAAATCGTGGCGTGCCGCGAACTGGACCGCATAGTGATCCTGAAAATAGGTTTGCAGAATTACCTTCCCCGGCGAATTTCCCCTCCCTGCGCGGCCTGCCACTTGCGTGAGTAACTGGAATGTTCTCTCGGCAGCGCGAAAATCGGGCAGGCCCAGAGCCATGTCGGCCCCAACCACTCCAACCAGCGTCACGCCGTGGATGTCATGTCCTTTGGCGATCATCTGCGTGCCGACCAGCATGTCAAGCGCGCCTTCGTTTAATGCGTTGAGCGCGTGTTCGAAGTCCTCACGCCCGCGCACCGTGTCGCGATCCAAGCGGCCGATGCGCGCTTGAGGGAACATGCCATGCAGCAATTCCTCGAGCTTCTCTGAGCCCGTCCCGACAAAATAAACGTACTCGCTGCCGCAATGGGCGCATTTTTCCGGAATCTTCGCGACGTGGCCGCAGTAGTGGCATTCCATCTTGTGCTCGCGCTTGTGGTGCGTCATCGACACGGCGCAGTTTTCGCACTGCAAGGTTTTTCCGCAAGCGCGGCACAGTACCACCGGAGAATATCCGCGCCGGTTCAGCAGCACCATCACCTGCTCTTTTTTCTCCAGCCGCCCCCGAATCTCCTCCGCCAGCTTCCGTGAGATCACTTGTTCCTGCCCCGTCTCCTGAAACTCTTGCCGCATGTCGACGATCTCAACCTCGGGCAGCGGGCGTTTCTCGACGCGATCTGGCAGTTCCACGAGCGCATATTTATTTTTCTTGGCGTTGTAATAAGACTCGAGTGACGGCGTCGCCGATCCCAACACGACCGCAGCTCCCGCCATCTTCGCTCGCATCACGGCAACGTCGCGCGCGTGATAACGCGGAGTCTCCTCCTGTTTGTACGAAGAATCCTGCTCTTCATCGACGATCACCAACGCCAGATCGCTGACGGGAGCAAACACCGCCGACCGCGTGCCGGCCACTACTCGCGCCTCGCCGCGACGGATTCGATGCCACTGCTCAGCCCGTTCGGCATTCGATAACCCCGAGTGCAGGATCGCTACTTCGTCGCCAAACACCTGGTGCAAGTCCGCCGCGACAGCAGGAGTCAGGCCGATTTCGGGTACCAGCAAGATCGACGAGCGGCCCGCGTCCAGCACTTGGCGCATGCACGCGAGATAGACCGCAGTTTTTCCGGATCCCGTGATGCCGTGCAATAACAGTCCCGCAAATCTGCCAGCGGCAACCGCGTCGCCAATCTGCGCCAACGCCGCCTTTTGCGCGTCGCTGAACTCGAATTCAAAAGGAGATTGTCGCGGTTTCAGCTTTGAAGCCGTGAAGTCTTGCGGCTCGTCCACCAGTTCAATCAAGCCGCGCCGCACCAGCGTGCCGAGCGTAGTTCGCGGCACATCGAGTTCGCGCAAGTTCTCGACTGGCAGCCGGCCGCCCGCAGCTGCCAGCGTCTCAATCAAAGTCCGCTGATTGACATTGAGTTTCTTGGCAGTTGCAGCCGTGCTCGTGTGGGGACGGGCGCCGTCGCCCGTCCAAGCCGAGCGAAGCTCGGCAGCCTCCGCTCCCACAAGTACCGCGACCTTCACCAGTCGTGCCGCATCCTGCGCCGCCGACAAATCCTCGCGCGCAATCCACTTCTTGCGCACCATCCCCGCCAAGAGAGCGCGTGAGACGCGAGTCGCTGCCCGCAAACTCCCTTCACGGACACTCTCGCGCTCGCCCAGATAATCGAGTATGCGAAACTCGACCAACTGCTGCTCAGGAGTACGCTTCGATCGCGCAGGAGAGCCCGACTCCCCAGCCAGATGCAAAGCCATGCGCCCGGTGTCGGTGATGCGATACGAAATTGTTCGCTTGAATTCGGCCGAAAGCGGCAGCATGGTCCGAAACACTTCGCCGATCGGAGCGAGATAATAATCGGCGATCCACTTGCCAAGTTTTAGAAGCTGTTCGTCGAGGACGGGTGACAAGTCGAGCGCCTCGATTACTTTCTTGATCTGAACTCTCGCAGCACTCCCTTGCGGCGGACGATCATGCAGTTCCACCACGATCCCCGACAGCCGCTGCTGTCGAAACGGCACGAGCACACGCCCACCTACGACCGGCTCCATCCCAGGCGGAACGGAGTAAGTGAACACCATGTCCAGCGGTACGGCAAGGGCGACGTTGCAGAAGAGGGGCATGCAAAGTAGAAGGTCTAAGTGGCCGCTTTCGGCGCCTTCATCCCCAGCTCTTTCATCACCATCTGCAAATCTTTCCACGCCTCGCCTTTCTGCCGCGGATCGCGCAACAGGAATGCTGGATGGTAGGTGACCGCGAGCTTGCAGCCATCCCACTCGGGGTCGATGCTCCGAATGCCGGGCGGCTTGAAGTCATAGAAGCGGCCGCGCAATTGAATCATTGAGGCATTCATCGCCAGTAGTGTCTTCGCCGCAGTGGCGCCAAGGGCCACAATGACCTTTGGCTTGACCACTGCGATCTGCCGCATCAGAAACGGAGAGCAAGTCGCGCACTCCTCCCGCTCCGGTTGCCGATTTCCCGGAGGACGGCACTTCACGATGTTCGCGATGTAAACCTGTTCGCGGGCAATGCCCATTGCCTTGATCATGTTGGTGAGCAGTTGTCCAGATCTTCCCACAAACGGCTCGCCCTGTTCATCTTCGTCCGCACCCGGCCCCTCGCCGACAAACATCAACTCCGCCTTCGGATCGCCGACGCCAAATACGATCTGCTTCCGTCCTTGATTGTGGAGCGGACAGCGCGTGCACTCGCCCAAGTCCTCGCGAATGATCTTCAGCGCCTTCACCGGGTCGGTGACGCTCTGCTCGGGGTGCAATGTAATGGCCTCGAGAGGGCTGTCTTCAACAACCAGCGTCGCACTCGCAGCGGACTTCCTCCGGGTCATGTCTTCTCCTGAATCAAATATGCAAGGCTGGGCAGTTCCATCCTGGTTAACTCTCGTCTCCTCGATTACCTGCACCGCAGGGTTCGACGGGCGCCGGTAAAAATCGTAAATTCCCATTTCGTTGTAGTAGCGAATGCGGGCGGCAAGCGCCCGGCGAACTTCAAGATCGAATGGAAGGGACATCGCGGATAAGAATAGCAAACGCGAGGCGCGAGCGCGCCGTGTGAGGCAATCGTGTGAGGCAATAAAGACGAGTGTTCCCTCGGAACGCTAACTCCGTCAAATCGCCGCAACGAAAAAAGCCCGTCCCCTGCGGGACGGGCCATTTCACAAAAACAGTTCAACCGACCTTACTGGCCCGGGCAAACATGCGCTTCGTCATTCTGGAACGCCAGCCAGCTATGGACCGACGTTGATGGCGGAGCACCGAAGTATCCCAGGAATACCAGCGATTGCAGGTTGTAGGTGAACCCGTTTAGCGTATACGGATACCCTCCGTAGTTCGCGGTCCCTTCGAGCGGGTCGCCAACTTCGAGAATGCTGTTGTCGCGGCAGTCGACGTGGTTGTCGACAAACGGATCGTCCATCCACTCACCAAGTTCGTGCGACAAAGCCGAAACATCCTGCGAGAACGAACCCGGGCTATCCACGTAGGTGGAGACCGAGTAGGTCTGGCCAGAAGGCTGAGCGCCGTTCGCGCTGTGATAACCGCCGATGCAGCATCCGCCTGAAGTCAGGAAGATGTCATAGGTGATGAAAATCGGCAGAACGCCCGGAGTAATTTTCTTCTGGGCCGTAATCCAGGTTTGCAGTTGGGTGTCGAAGGAGTTGATATCGTAGGTGCCGACGATGCCGCTTCCGAATGGGTTGGAGATTACGGTGCCTAGAGTCGACGACGAAACTGTGATCGTTTTCTCCGGCAGAACAACGGGATTTCCCAACAGCACGTGATAGCCACTGTTGCTCGCTACCGTAGACCAGAAGTTGCCGCGCTGAAAAGCGTCTTCGTATTGCGTGGTTCCGAGATCGGTGCCGCCCTGTGTGAAATCCAAACCCGCGTCGAATAGAGGTGAAGCGATGATGTTGTTGATCACCGTTTTTCCGTTTGCGAGCACGTGATTCTTCGGATCGAAGGTTGCGTTTCCGTTCGCCTTTGGGTACTTCATCTTTACTGGGATGATATACACCGGCACCGTTGTGCTGGTATTCGTGCTGGTCGGGTCGGTGCCGATCATCGTGAACGTGATCGTCTTCTTCGTGATGTCTGTGAAAGTGCCATTCCACTGCACGAGAGTGGTCGGATTCGATTTTGGCGCCAGCTCCGGATGGTTCGGAAGCACGGCGAACATCGGCTTCGCATCCAGAATTTCTGGATACTTGGCTTCTTGGGCAAAGGCGACGCTGGCACTCGCCAGCGCAAGGGACGCACTAATCACACCGACCGCAAAACGCTTGTTCATAGTTTGACTTGCTCCTGAAAGATTGTTTTGAAAAACCCTGTTACCGACAGGGGAAACGGGAGGGTTCACGAGACACTACATCAGCTTGCAATGAATTCTGGTGGAGACACGTCGGCAAGTCAAGCGATTTGCGGAAATTACTTTGTCTCAGTCTTTCAGCGGGACCATCGTGCGATCGCCACGACAAAAAGTTGCAACTTTTAGCAATCCACCTTGCGCTTGCGGCATGGTCATCACCGGACCGTAGCAGTACACGGCGTGCCCGTTCGCCGCAAAGTACCATTGTCCGCCCTTCCGTTTTGCTGTCTGCTGGCTTGCAATCGGAATAAGGGAAGCGGGAGGCGTGACTTTTGGGACGGGCAGTGAAAGGACTAACGCCAGAGCTAGGGTCTTCATGATTAGGGTCTCGTCTGCATCACGGCCGAAATGCTCGCCGCTTTTTGCAAAATTCTTTTCCGCAGGAGCAATTCTTTTGCCTCGAGTGCAATGCCCTTTTCGGGTCTTTACTACTAGCGCCAGCAAAACGATTGCTCGATAACGACGCCTGGTTCTTCCTAGATGACTCGAGTCGAGCGCCGCACATCTTCCAAATCGGCTGCCGGCTTCTCTGGTACCACCTTCATCGAACGAGCCGACTTGCCCGGAAGCTTGGTTCCCTTGTTCGATGCCTTCGCTCCAGCCGCAGGAGCAGGCGAATCGCTGCTGGGCTGGTCGGCTGGCGTCGCAGTTTTGCTCTGAACATGGTTATTCGCATCGCGCGCAATTTTGTCTTTCAGAGCCGCTAATTGCGTGCTGTCTTTCAACATCTCCCGGATCAGACTTCGTTGCGACTCGATCGTCTGCCCCTGCTCGAAAACCAGCATGGTCAGGATGCCGTACGAAACGATGAAAAGAATCACCAGGAGCGGCAAAATGGCTACCGGCCGCGATTGCATCTTCGGAGCTGCGGTTTGCGAGCTGTAAATAACGGTCAAGATGGGCCCCCGAACTCGCCCGTGAGCTCCGGGCTTCCTTAAGAAATAGTGCATCCGGTAAACCATCTGACCCCTGAGGGCTAAGTATCTGGGAAGGGGAGGGTTAGTGGTCGGGAACGAAGGCGAGGTGAAGCCGCGGGTGCAAGCATCTGCACTTTTTGAGTAACGAATCAAGCGTTACGGACGTGCGCTGCGCACGCGCAACACCTAGAAAGACCCTGTAAGACGGGCAGAGTCGGCTCTTCGCGGCCTTTCGAATTCCATGTGTGCGCTGAAGAAATCGCAGCCTATTTTCGCTTGAGCTTGCCCTTCCGGACCTCTGGCGTTGTCGGACAGTTGGTGGGAGGCACGGTCACTTGGCACTGGGTTGCGTAGTACCCTAGCGTTACTTGCCCCGTCTGGTACGGTCCGGTAATCAAGTCTGTTTCGACGAAGAAGCCTTGATTCGAATCGATAGCGTAGTAATCCACCGCAATCTGATTGGTGAAAACACTGGCGATCGGCGCTTCGGGATTGGCGTAGAGAGTACCCGGCAGGTTGTCGGATGTTGCAGTACCAAAGGTGCCGAAGAAGCCGTTTCCGAGCTGAAAGCTCGCGTCAGCAGTACCGGACAGAGGCGGCGTGTTGCCGGGGTTCACCGTCATCTGGGCCGTGCCGTCCGTTTCACTGCCATTTTCCTGCGTGAAACTCGCTCCGTAGAGGCCGCTGAAAGCTGGGATCGCAGCCGTTTGCGCGTACGCCAGGCCGGATCCGATCCATGGATAATGCAGATTTGGGGAGGTTCCAGTTGCACCGAGGCCAAGCACGAGCGCCGCAGGCTGACTCGATCCGCTGAGGCCCGTTAGATACAAAAACAGCTGAGGACTATAACCGGGATTCGGCGCGGGACTAAAATTGGCCGGCGTAAGGCAGGCGCGGCCAGTTCCGCTCACCACCGTTCCACTGTCGGCGCCGCAGGAAGCACTCAAGGAATCGACGGCGTAACTGCCGGTAAATGCCGAACTGATCTGTGCTCCCGGGATCATCTCTCCTGCCTTGCAGCTTTGCTGAACGCAGTTGAGCTGAAGAAATGTGTCTGTGAATCCGCTGGTCAGCGCTCCGTCGGCTTGACCATCGGCGGTAAATAAACCGGCCGAAGTCAACGTCGCTGGAACCAGATTGCTCTGGTAAAGGTCAACGCCCGTAATTCCAAACGTGTAGCTTCCCGACAGCGATCCATTGCCAAACGTGCCGTACGTCCCCTGGGCTTGGGCGATGGCGACGCCACCGGTCGAGGCAAAGCCGCTTGTTGTCGCGGTGTTATCGCTCTCGATTAGCTCTATACGACCGGAGTCCACGATATAGCCCGTCAAGCTGGCCGTCACTGCTTTAGAGTGGATGCCATCGAGATAACCGATGAGTTTGAGTGTGACTTGGCCGAAGGCGTCGGGTCCCGAACTTACCTGCGAGCCTGCGTCGAACGATCCATCGCTGATCTTCTGCTTTTCTCCGATGAACTCGTCGGTGACACCGGAGATCGCGGTCTGCCCCGACGCTATGTCCAACACCCCGCCGAAAGCCAGGGCTTGGCTGTCGACGACATCGGTTCCCGTCATGGCGAAGACGTAGCTGCCCGATGGCGCTGCGATCGTAGTCTGTTGCAGATCCATGGTCCCAGTGGCGGAAAACCCGGTAGTATCCAATCCGATCTGCGATACCAACGCTTCGGGATTCTGCGAATTGCTGAGGAAGACAAAGCTGAAAATTTCTGTGCCCGTGTTACTGCTACTGTCACTCCAATTCAAGGTGATCGTTCCCCTGCCGTCGCCGCCCAGAAAGTAGCTGCTCGTGTTCAGGATGGTGGCGTGGTCAGAGATCCCACTCGAATTGAGAGTTTGCTCGCCGCCGGTCACGCCTCCTTGTCCGTCAACGGTGATCACGCCCGCGAACTGATACGGCACAGAAAAGCCATCGACGCCCTGCAGTTGCAATACATAGTTCCCCGCCTGCAAACTGCCATTGAAGGAACCGATCGTCACCGGGGCCACCACATTTTGCGACTGACTGTAGGTCGACAAGGCCACGATCTCAACTACTGTGCTGTTTGTAGTGATAGTAGCCGGCGCGGTGTAGGTGACCGGGCTTCCACTGGCGGTGTGCGGACTACTCAGTGTGCCGCACAAACCATGTTGATTTTTTGGATCTAGCTGGCAGGTCAACTCCCAACTCACTCCTTCGCTGTCAGGATCGTTGGTCACGACAGCGGTTACGCTTTCACTGGATCCCACACTGAGCGACGCGCCAGGCTCCGGTTGAAAGGCAATCGTCACGTTCTGCGGCGGCGGAGGTGGAGGATTCTGCACGTTCGCGGTGCTTCCTCCGCATCCGGCAAGAAATAACGTCATCGCCGCCGCCAGAAGAATCAGAACCCATCGTCGCATCGCCACCGCCGACCTCCTGAAATTGAGCTGCATCACTTATTGCACCGGGACCTATTGCCCTGTCCCGCGCAGGTACACCACCTGCGGCAGGTTCAACGGTTCCTGCTGATAATTGATCGTGAGAGTTCCGGGAATAAAGCCTGTGACACTGGGCTTGAAAGTTACCGTCAAGGTGCAACTGCTGCCCGGCGCCAGGCTGATCGGACAATCGTCGGTCTCGGAATAACTGCCACTGGCGGTGATCTTGCCGATGAATGTGACCGTTTGCGTGGTCGCGAGATTCGGATCGTCGAGCAGCGTGATGGTCAAGGGTGCGCTGCTCTTACCCTGCGTCTGATTCCCAAAGTCCAGTCCTGCCCCAGGCGTCATGCGCAAGGGACTCGTTGAATTCGAACGCAGTTCCACCGGGAATCGTCCGCTATCGATCTCGCAGTCTGTCGTGACCGCGCCCGAACACTGTACGGTATTCAGTTCGAGAAAATAATCCAGTCCGTTGCCGACGTTGGTCTTCGGCTGCGGCACATAGGTGATCTGAAGACTGCAGGACGCTTGCGCAGCCAGCAGACTTCCGGTGCATGTGTCTTCAGAAATCTGGAAGTTCGGCAACTTAGTGCTAGCGTCACTGTCGCAGTTGTAATTGATGGTGTCTCCGTTGGCTGTAATCGGAAGACTGCCCGATCCGTTGCTCACCACCTGCAACCCGGCGACCGGACTGTTGGCCAATAAGGGATGAGGCAGCAGATTCTGCCCGTGCAGCGGATTGGTACAAGCTGCCTGTCCCAAAATTTGCACTGGAGAGCTGCTGACGTTCGTGAACGAGAGCGTCTGGGGCACACTTGCCTCTGGAGGATTCACCTGTTCTTCCGCCCCGAAATCGAGTTCGTGTACCGAAGGCTGAAGCGCGCTCTGTGCCACTCCGGTCGAGGGCACCGTAAATGCAGTATCGCTGTCTGGACTGGTTGGGCTGTGGACCGTCACCAGCGCGCTCTGCGGGAGTGGACACCATTCGGGCGCCGCGCCCGAGATCGTCGGCGGCGCTCCGAACGGCAGCCACGGACAGCTCTCCTGCGGTGTGAAGGTTACAGTAATCGAGCAAGATTGCCCGGCCGTGAGGGAAAAATTCGTGCCCGGGGAGGCTGCACAGTTATCTTGCTCGGTGAAACTGGGCAACCCGTTGAAGTCGCTTTGTCCACCGAACGTATTGTCGCCCTCGTTATTAAAACTTAGAGTTAGCGGACTGAGCGTCGCGCTCGTGTTATTGGCAAGCGTAATTGTCTGCGAACTCGCGGCTGCGCCAAGCACCTGCGTCGGGAATGCCAGGAATGCGGGCGTCAGAGTAATCGGCTGTTGGCACGCTGTTCCGCTCCCCACCGACAGACAGATATTGCCAAAGTCGCCTGCGGTAGTCGTACTCCCCAAACTGCCTCCGCAACTTTTCGATGCCACCAGATACGACGGCCCGACTCCATGCAGGATATTGCCGCCCGCTTGCGCGGAGTCGTAAGTCACCGGACTCAGCCCCGTGGCTCCTAGAAACTGCGCGCCAGCCGGCTCACCGATCTGCCCCAGATTCGATCCGTCGGTGCCGATAAGTTGGAGGATCACCGAGTTGCCGCTAACGGTTCCGGTCAGCGATGCCAGAGGAAAACAAGGATAGACGCTCAACAAAGTCAGCGGATCCTGAAAACTCAACGTCCCCGTTACGGTCGCACTGCTCGCGCCTATATTTTCGCCTTGCGTCACAGTGCCCGAGACTAACGCGAAATCCTGATTCGCCAGACCAAAACTCCCACCCGTACTGTGAAAACTTCCCTGAATCGCTCCCGTAAGTGGCGGCACCGAAACCGCGCTCCACGAGAGCCCGGTTTCGGCATATCCGCAAACCGAGCCGTCGGATGCCGTGCCCGCAGTCGATGTATAAGATCCCGACATCGTCGAGCCATCCGAACTCAACGCCCCGGTTAGAACAAAACTTTGGCTACCGGCAGTCGCGTTGATCGTCACGGTCTGGTCGCTGCTCGTCACCGATAGCGGAGCCGAACCGCCGTTGCATGGCCCCGACGCAGAGGCCGCTGACGAACTAATCGAATACACAGCTTGTCCCGCCGTCGCGCTATTTTGCGTCAGCAGGAATCCGCCCTGCAGCCCTCCGCTGAAAGTCGGATCGCCCGGATTTCCGTCGCTCTGCGATGCCATCGTGAACTGCCAGTTGCCCGAGAGCGAGAGGCCCTGTTGTGATCCACCAGAAGAGCCGTTCCCTCCGCAAGCTGAAAACATCGAAACCACGGCCACAAACGGCAAGAAAAACGCCTTCTTGACGCGCCGCGAACTTCGCTCCTTAGTAAGTCTCAGCATGACGCTCCGCACCCTCGTAACCACTAGCCCTGCACGCATCCATATCCGCGCCGAATTCATACGCAGGACCCACAACAGCATCGCCGCTGGTTGCCGAGCCAGTAATCGGCACCGAAACAATCGTCCCGTCATTGGGATCTGTCACGGTCAGTGTCGCGGTCAGCGGCGCTGGACACTTATCAGGCGGCGTTCCTGGCGCGCAGATCTCAAGCGGCTGGAAAGTAATGCTGACGGCGCAGAATTGCGTCGCGATCATCTGGAAGGGCTGCCCTTCCGACGGCAAGCCGTTCGCGCCGCAAGTGTCGGTTTCCGTAAAATTGAGCGCACCGCTAGTGTTCGTTAGATTTAAGGTTAAGTTTAAGGACGATGCCGAGACGTCGGTCAATGTGATTACTTGCGTGGTTGCTGGCGCCCCAATCACTTGCGACGAAAAACTAAGATACGACGGAGCCAGAGTTATCGGTTCCTGGCAGGCGCTTGCTCCGTTCAACGCAAGACAGATGTTCCCGAAGTCCCCAGACGCGCTTGTGTTGCTAAGGCTGCCTGCGCAAGAGGCTGTCGCCACTAAATAAGTCGATCCGGGCCCCCGTAACAAATACCCGCCGTTCACAGATTGAACCGTCACAGGACTTACACCAGTTCCTCCCAAAGAACCAAGGGGTTCGCCGATGAAGCCCCACTCCGTTCCGTCACTTCCCACAAGTTGCAATGTAGTCACGTTACCGCTGACTTGACCAGTTACCGAGGCACTCGCAAAACAAGGATAGTCACTTTTATTAGTCAGCACGTTAACGAAACTCACATTACCAGTTATCGCCGCGCTACTCGCGCCTGTATTGTCGGCTTGGTTGAGTGCGCCCGAAACGAGAAATTCTTGTTCACTTAGTCCCGCCGCCCCGCCCGCACTGTGAAAAGTTCCCAGGATCGAGCCTTCGACTGGCGGCACAGAAATTGCACTCCATTGCAAGCCCGTCTGTGCCGTCCCGCAGGGAGATCCGTTCCCGGCCGTCCCTGCCGTCGAGTCGTACGTGCCCGCCATCGACAAGCCATCCACACTTAGCGTTCCTGAGAGCGTAAAAGTCTGCGTGCCCGCGACCGCCGTAAGGCTTATCGCCTGATTGTTAAAAGTTCCTGTGATCGCAGCCGACCCCGTGCTGCACGGCACCAGAAGGTCGGTCAGAGAGACGGCGTAATTGGCGGAGCCCTTCACCGCTCCGCTCGTTTGCAAAAGAAATCCGCCCTCCAGTCCACCGAAAAACGAACCATCGGAGGGAGGCGCCATCGTGAACTGCCAGTTACCGGCTATTGACAGGTCCTGGGGCGGATTGGAAGTGCTACCACCTCCACACGAAGACATCATCGTCGCTCCCGCAAGTAGCACCGCGAGCAAACATCCGTAGAAACATAAGGTCGTGAGATCGCGGCAGCGACTTCCGTTGCGTTGCGTCCGTCTCTTATTTGTAGTCACCATGGCGTTGAACAGTTGCATCTTAGAAAGCCAATTTCAAACCGAACTGAATCGTGCGTGGACGGTGCGCGTCGAGCGGATGCAGAAAAGACGCTCCTGTAACGCAGTCGCCGCCAGCCCCTTTGAATCCCGCCGAATACTGCGGGCCGGCATAGCAACTCACAACGTTGTTCCCACTGCTGCCCGGGTTGTCCGGATCATAGACGCGGAACTGAGTATGGTTCAGGACGTTGAAAGCCTCCGCGCGGAATTCAAGTACGCCCGATTCCCGTATCTTGAAATGCTTCAGCAATGCCACGTCGAAATTCAGCCGTCCGGGATTGTTCAGGTAATTCCGCCCGGCATCGCCGAAGGTAAGCCCGCGTGGCGCAACAAACTGCGAAGGATTTGTCAGCAACGGTCCGAAACTTTGCGCGTTATTCAAAGGCGTCGGCAGCCCCTTTGCGATGTCGGGGTATGACGCGGCGACACCCAGGCCGCTGGAAACTCCAGCATTGTCCGTCAGAGAAATTCCGGTGTTACCGGCACTATTAATCACCGTGTACGGCGTGCCCGACTGCATCAGTGTCACGCCGGAAAGTTCCCATCCGTCGAGAAACTTGTTCTCAAGATCTGAGCAGCAATGGGACTTAACCGAGTCGGGATCACTCGGCTTTCTTTCGTTGCCCCAGTCCGCGAAGCGCTTCGGAAAATCCTTAAGCGGAAGCTGATACACGTAGCTGACATTGATCAAGTGCCGTTCATCGAAATTCGAACTCGCCTTGTTCTCGCGCAAATCGTAAGAATTCACCAGCACAGGATCGCTTCGGTCCGAGGCATCATCGATCGAGTGGCTGTAGGAATACGAGAGCCCAACCGTAAGTGGTCCGCTCGTACGCCGTATCGTTGTCTGCATCGCGTGATAGCTCGAATCGGCCACGTTTTGCAACGACAAGACTCTGCCCAGACCTGGATAAGGTCGGCCCGCCAGAGAATTCACATTGGGAATATTTGGATTCGTACACGCCGCCTGCAAATGTACGTATGCCGGGTTTTGCGGCGTAATCTGTGTGCCATTCTGCAACAGAAACGCCGTCGTCCCGTCGCCCGGGACCCCCCCTGCCCCCGGCGCTGCCACAGTGCAGTCGGTAATCGTCAACGGCTCGTTCGGGCCAAACGGATTCTCATTGACTGGCAGCGGCGCCAACTGGTTCAGCTGACGCTCTACCGTCAGATGCGTTCCCTTGCTTCCGACGTACGCGACATTGAGCACGATGTTGCTGCGCAATTCGCGCTGCACACCGAAACTCCACTGCTGCGCGTAGGGCCAAACGGCTTTGGTCGGAATCGAGGTAACGTCGAGAGGGAAAACCGATCCGCTCGGTGGCGCCGATCCTCCAAGAGGACTGTCACAACCGCTATTTGTCGGGTCGAAGGCCGCGCCATATCCAACGTTGCCGATACAGGTGTAATTCAGCGGCAGCGGCTGCGTCATGCTGAGCACAACCGGCGCGCTCGCCTCAAGCGATCCCGTATTTGCTTCGTTCCCGGTACCGTGCTCGAAGAAAATGCCGTAGCCGCCGCGGACCGAGGTCTTGCCGTCACCAAAGGGATCCCAGGCAAAACCAATTCGCGGCGCCGGATTGAACAGATGACCCTTCATACAACTCGAGGGCGTTCCATCAAAACCGCAGCGCACCAATCCCAAGTCGCTTACCACTCCTGGATCCAACTGAAACGTTGTCGGATTAAAGGGCACCGGCGCCGAACCCGCGCTTTTGTCGAGCAGTTCCCCATAGCTTGGATCCACGGCGAATCGTGTCGCGTTGAATCGCGAGGCTTCCCAGTTCCACGCGTTCCGATTCTTTTCGCCATACGTTCCAAACAGACTTACTCGCAGTCCCAGGTTTAGAGTGAGTCGCGGTGTAGCCTTCCAGTCGTCCTGAAAATACGGCTCGGCAATCTGGTAGCGCTGGTAATAACGATGATTTGCCGAATCTTGAGTGAAGCTTTGGATAAAGCCGGCGGGTATTCCATGAGGGGTGGCATCCGACTCTACAAGAAAATCGGCGAAGGCGTTTCCCGTGCTGTGCGCTAGGTTGCTGTAAGTTAGAAGCCCCTGTAAGTCACCCGATGCCGCCCCGATCGCGTTGTTGTTCTGGTTGCGTTGGGAGTAGACATACTGCGCTCCAAACTGCAATGTGTGTCTGCCCCACGCCTTGGCTATGTCGTCTCGAGCCGCGTAAGTTGGGTTCGTGTGTCCCCACGGCATATAAGAAGGATCAGCGGCAAACCCTCTTCCGCCATAAGCCGCATTCGTTCCCAGGAAGTTGAGTCCGGGCATCTTGCCGCCAAAGCCGTTGTTAAAGATGTGTCCAATGGCGCATTGGGGAAAGCCAGTCACCGGATCGACACTGAGTAACGGATTGCACTGGCCAGGAGCCGAGGGATCAGTAACGAGCGGTTGGTCGAGCGTGGGATTCCGTTGAAACTGCGCGCCGCCCGGACCATTCTGGTCCGTTAATGTGATCCTCGAGTTCACGTAGCTGACCACGATGTCGTTCAGCAACGTCGGTGAGATCGTGTGCGTGAACCGTGCGACCAGGCTTGTGCCCGGGCCGAAGAACCGATTCTGAATAGTAGGAAAGGTATCCCGGACAATCCCCCACTGGGGTGTCAGAACCGAAGTATCCCACGCATCGTGTACATATCGAAATGACGTTTTAAATTTGTCGTTGAAAACGTGGTCAATCTTGAATAACTCCTCGCGCCAATAGGTGGAAGGCGAAACACTGGTGTTGTAACAGCGGTTCGGATCAGTTGGGTCGGGTGCCGCTGGATCAAAATTCGTGACGCTGAAATTGCAACCGAAAGGAGCGTTCGGCAACGGGATCAAATTGGAGTTCAAGATCGCCGCCGCATTCTTGTCAACACCAACCGAACCGAGGACACCTTGCAAGTGCGGCAGAGGAATTAGCGTTCCAGCAGTTCCTCCCGGCGACACCGACGGGCAGTCCGGATACTGTGAGCGCACAAAGGTTCCTGCATTCAACGGGCAGACATCGCTGAAATCAAAGTCCTGGTAAACCACTCCCGTACCGGGGTTAGTTTGCAGATTCTGCTGCACCCCGTTCGCTGTCAGAATCAGACCGCGCTCCTTCAAACCAGGAACCGCTTGGTTATACTCCGTCGGCGTCTTCTCCAGTCGAAACTCTTCCGAATAGAAAAAGAAGGTTTTATCCTTCTTGGTGTTGAAAACTCCTGGGATATAAAGGGGCCCGCCGATTGTTCCGCCAAAATCGTGCCTCCGATATAACGGGGCGTGATCACCAAATGTCTGACCTGAAGCAGTCGAACCCGGCGCCGCTGGAGCCTGATAGATGACGTCGAAAAAGTTACGGGAATTGAAGGCTTCGTTGCGTATGAACTCGTAAAGATTTCCGTGAAATTTCGGCGTTCCCGACTTCGTGGTCACCTGTACCGTTCCGGATGCTGTTCGCCCGTACTGCGCTCCATAGTTCGACGTTAAGACTTTCACCTCTTGAATCGCATCAAGACTCGGATAGACCATCAGCGTCGCAGCCGCTCCGTTTAATCCCGTGTTCAACACGTCGCTGCCGTCAACTTCAAAGGTGTTGTACTCGACGCGTCCGCCGTTCACGCTGTACTTGACACTACCTACGACTCCAACTTTAGCTTCGTCTTGCCCAGTCTGATTGCTGACACCGGGGGCAAGCGCGATCAACTGCGTGAAGTTGCGTCCGTTCAAGCCGATGGATACGACTTCCTTTTGCGTTATCGTTCCAGAGACGCTGGCACTTTCAGTCTCCACTTTGTCGACGCCACCTTCTTCGACATTAACCTCTGTCTTGGCACTTTCGGGTTCCAGAGGGGCATCTAACGCTAATTCCACGCCCGCCGTAAGGGTGATATTGTCAAAGACCTTCAGTGCGAAGTTAGGCGCAGTTATGGCTAGGGTATAAGTTCCAGGCTTCAGATCTGTAAATGAATAGACACCCCTCGCGTCAACTGTTGCTTCGTGCTTCTCACCGGCAGGACCTGACAACACAGCCTTTGCGGCCGTTACGACGGCGCCGCTTTGGTCGGTCGCTGTTCCAATGACCGCGGCTTTGTCTCCGGCAATTTTCTTAGTCGTAGACGCAGATGCCGGTTGCGTTTGCTCCGCACCCGCTTCCACCGTCGGCTTGGCGCTCGCCACTTCCATGGTGGCGTCTAGCGTCAATTTCTTGCCCGGGGTCAAAGTGAAGTTTTCGAAGACCGTATCAGCGAAACTCCCCGCCGACACTCGCAAGGTGTAGGTCCCGGGATAGAGGCCAGTGATAACGTAGGTGCCGTCCTCGTTGACTGGGACATCGAGGGTTGCGCCAAAAGAACTCGTGAGCGCGGCCTTCGCTTCGTGTACGACAGCTCCGCTCTTGTCGGTCACTTTGCCATTAATGCTAGCCTTTTCCGCCACCGCGTCCGACCGTTCCTGAGACTGGCCGACGGCAACCCCCAAGAAGATCAGCGTCAGGACGCCGAACGTTTGGATCGCCCTGTATAGGACAGAAAACCGCACACTTATAACTCCGGAATTACGTTTCTTGAAAGGATGTAAAGGCAAGGCGGGATTGTATATGGCTGGTTCAGCCGTCAAAAGTTAAAAGACTGTGAATTGTGTTTTTACCTGCATAACTACGTTTTGTAACATTAGGTTCACAATGCCCCTTCTGACGATTGTAACGCTGCGTTCACATTCTCTGTTATCACAGCGGGGGTTGCGGAGCTGAAGTCAGGTTGTAGACAGACTGAATTCTTGCACCTGAGTCGCAGAAGATTGCTTCGTGCTACGCGCCTAACTGAATCTTTGTTCTCATCATCTTATTGTTCAAGCAACTTTCACCAACTTGTCACAAAACCTTAACATCGCCAGACAATCGAGCAGCTAGACTCGGGCTGCAATTCAAGCTTCGCTGCGGTGAGTTGCTGATCGCTCATCAACATCACCGCGACACACTCACTCAATTTCAAAAAGTCGTAAACCAATCGATGTCGTGGTGCGTAGGGCGGATTTCCATGCGTGTGGCAAGTGCCCCATGTGCAGAACAACGTTTCACAAACCTAATCAGGAGAGGGATCTAAAGTTATGTCGCGTATGAAATCAATTTTCGCTGGACTGTTGCTGACCGCGATCGTGTCCGTTGTGCCCACGGCACAGGCTACGACCACGGTTGAGGTAACGATTGCAGGTTCGTCCGCCATGTGGCAGACGATGGCTCTGGGCGCTTACAAGGCGGCCGGTGCAGGTGCCGGGCACTGGACGAGCGCTTCCAATGCCATCAACCTCACCGACTCGCGTGTCACTCCCGTCAACGTTGACGCCGGCACTGTATGGATCGTCTGGAATTCCACCGCTACCAAAGTGTGGTCCTTCGACAAAGTGGACTCCGTCGTCGGAGACCGATGCTACTTCGCCCAACCGCAGTGCAGCGTCAACGGCACGTTGGCGAATCTTTCAGGCTCTGGTTCGAACCAGATCTCTTCCAGTCTCTGGGGCGACGGCTCATCCGATTCAGCCCTGCCTTCGAGCGTCCAGTCGCTCTTCACGAACGGAACTCCCGTCACTGTTGCCGCAACTGACATTCGCCCAGAAGACGCAGCCTTCGCGGTGTGCCGCGTAAACTCCCTGCTCGGCGCGGGATCATTTGGTGGCAGCGCCAGCGATGGTCTCGATGGTCTAGGCTACAACTCCAACATCGCCGCCGGAGTTTGCCCTGGTGTGTTCGGACAGGCGGGCGGTCTCGGGACGACATCCGACTACGTCGGCAGCCCGATCAAGAGCGGCTATCCCGGAAGCACTTCCACCGCAAACGTTCTGTCCTTCAACATCAAAGGTAAGGATCCCATCAGCGGCACCGCCATTCCCGCCTTCACCGTCGTCGAAGTCGGCGCAACTCCCATCGTATTCATCACCGCCCGCTCCAGTGCACTGGCGAACCTGACCAATGCCACCGAGCAACAACTGCAGCAAGTGTTCTCAGGTAATAATTGCGATGCCAGCGCGTTCGGTCTCCCCGCCGCGTCCATCGCCGCTTTCCTGCGTGAACCACTCTCCGGAACCTACAACACAACCGAAGCCACCGTCATGCGTCATCCCACCGTTTATCCCGGCTCAATCCTTGGCGTGAGCCAGGAAGCCAACGTGGGATCTAACAACCCGCTGGCCGGCCAGTCTGGCGTTTGCCCGGGCACCTCCGGCGTGCGCTACCGCGCGATCGGTACGGGCGAAGAAGTAAAGTCGGTCCTCAACTCCAACCACAACCTCAGCCTCGACGGCATTGGCTATACGTTCTTCAGCTACGGCAACGTGGGCTCTATCGCCAACAATGCTGCCTACGGCTACATCACGCTGAACAACATCGATCCGATCTTCGCCAGCTACGGTCCGCAGGCTTCCACGGGACTCGGATACGATCCCGGCCAGCCCGCCGGCACCGGCACACTGCCGGCCGCCGCTAATCTACCCTGCAGCGGTGCATTCCCCTGCTCCGAAGCGAAAATCTGGGCGGGCGGTCTTTCCTTCCCGAACCTCCGCAACGGAACCTATCCGGCCTGGTCAATCGTGCGCCTTGTTAGCAATGGAACTGCCTTGGCGAACGCCAAGACTCTGGTCAAAGACTCGCAGACGTTCGTTGTCGACGAAGTTCCAGACTATGTGCCCGCCACCAAGACCGTCGGAAGCAGCACCACCGATCCCGGTCTACTGATCGTGCGTTCTCACTACCAACAATACGATGGCGCTGATACCCTTTTGGGCGCAGCTCCCGTTAACAGCGGCACGACCGAAGCTGGCGGCGACATGGGCGGCACCATCCTCACCTGCCCAACAGCTACGACTTGCCCGAAGACCACGCAGCAGGTTCAGGGTAACCAGGGACTTCAGGTTCGTCCGTAATCTGATCCAACCTGGCTTCACTGAACACAAAGCAGTAGCAGCATGTAACGTGCAGAAAGAGGGCGGGCCTGCCAAGGTCCGCTCTTTTTTTCGTTTTAACCGCTAACTAAGTCTTCCTTCGCTCGTCTTAGCGAAAGATAGCTTCAGCCCATCCGCGCTAAAGCTCCAAAAGGTCGGACTCGACACGCCATTCAGAAGAATCGATATCCGAGAGCCAATTCCCGGAACATTCACTTTCCGATACAATTCTGTCTATCTATTTGCTTTACATGCGTTCGATCTGATCTTATTCTCCCCGGTTCCACCCTTACCGGCCAGCAATATGACGGAGCCGGCAACTTGATTGGCGCAGCTCCGGTAAACACCGGAACAACCGAAGCAGGCGGCGTCCTGGGTGGACTGATCCTGCCCTTAACTTCAAAGACTACACAAGAAGTTCAAGGTGACCAGGGCCTCCAGGTTAGACCGTAGCGGAATGCCCATCTTATTCATCGAGGATCAAGGCGGGCTGCTGTCACGGTCCGCCTTCGTTCTTTTGCTCCAGAATCCACTTCCCAGGCATCCTTCCTCAGTCACCGGATTTTAATATTCGCAAGGTATTCTTATTCGATAGATGTTTCTGCTGTCGTCTTTTCGCGACACCAAACGCAACGATCTGAAAATATGATCTCCAATCTTCCTCTGTCTGACGATCTGGTGTTCAATTTTAGAAAAAAGGCTATTTTCGTCGTCGCTGTCTTACTCCTATCGCACGTCGTCGCGGCGCAGCTCTTGCCCGCATCTCCCCCCGTAGCCAATTCGACTGATACCCGCTTTGATGGTGTCCACGAGGGCTGGACCTCGCCCGCTCTCGCCGATACGCACCTCGTCCCGGTCCAACCGCTTCTCGGTCTCATCGATGACAAGCCTGGATACACCGTCGAATTGTTGCAAGTCCAGTGGCGAAAGGGCGACTCCATCGACCTTTACGTCATGAAACCGAAGGGAGTCAAGAAACCGCCGGTCATTTTATATCTCTACGGCTATCCCTCAACCACCGACATCTTCAGGAACGACGCTTACGAAGATCTCGTAACAAGGAACGGCTTTGCCGCCGTGGGTTTCGTTTCCGCTCTTACCGGACAACGTTACCACGATCGCCCCCTGAAGCAGTGGTTTCTAAGCGAACTTCAGGAGTCACTCGCCACTTCCTCCCACGATGTGCAGATGGTGTTGAACTATCTCGCATCTCGCAACGATCTCGACATGACTCGCGTCGGCATCTTCGCTACCGGCTCAGGAGCCAGCATCGCCATTCTCGCGTCCGCCGTCGATCCGCACATCAAAGTCCTCGAAGCCCTCGACCCGTGGGGCGATTGGCCAACCTGGTTGGCTACTTCCCCTTTCGTTCCTGAGGACGAACGGGCGCAGTATCTGACACCCGACTTCCTGAAAAGAGTGGCGCCGCTCGACCCGGTCGAGTGGCTGCCGAAAATTCAGGCGAAGAAATTTCGTCTGGACGAGGAGCTTTACGGTCGCGACACTCCCAACCCCGCCAAAGAGCGCTTGCGTGCCGCCGTTCCGCCTGGGGCCCGGGTCGTGACTTACAACACCCCTGAGGATTTCAAAGCAGCTTTTTCGGACGGTAAAAACCTGGAATGGATTCAGCACGAACTCCAGTCGCTTCCGCTCCCCTGAGCCGCGATGAACGCCGGTTCGCTGGAAAAGCCGGGAACGAGTCAGTAGCCGACGAGAAGTCTCCGCCCCGTGTTCCGCATACGGTATTATGTTCGCTTGACCCGATATCAGATGAAGGATAAGCGCAACCGTTATGCGTCCTCTCATTCCTCTCGAAAAGTTCAGCCACTACGCTGAGGGGCTCGATCATCCCGAGGGATTGGCCTTCGACGCCGACGGTAATCTCTGGGCCGGAGGCGAACTGGGCCAGGTCTATCGCATCGGCGCGAAAGGCCGCGTGCAAGAGATCACCACCATGGGCGGCTTCTGTCTGGGACTGACCTTTTCCCGTACCCATGATTTATATGTCTGCAACACCGGTTTACACAGTCTGGTGCGACTGAATCGGAAGGGCCGCGTGCTCGCTTCCTGGGACCGTTGCGGAACCCGTAAGTTCAAGACGCCCAACTTCTCGGTTTTCGACTCGGAGGGTAACCTCTACTTTTCCGACTCCGGCGACTGGGGGGAGCGAACGGCTGCGTCTACCGTCTACGGCCGAACCAACAGATCGAGATGTTTGCTGGTCCGTTCGCTTTCGCCAACGGGTTGGCGCTCAGCGCGGACGATCGCTTTTTGTATGTGGTGCAGAGCACGCGCGACAATGTGCTCCAAATCGAGATTCGGGCGGATGGCAGCGCGGCGAAGCCTACTGTCTATGCATCCCATCTGGCGCGCATTCCAGACGGCCTGGCGTTTGACGCCGCCGGTAATCTCTTCGTCACTTGTTACGCCTCCGACAACATATACAAAGTGTCCAAGCGGGGCAAAACTCAGTTGGTAGCCTATGATCCTTCCGGAACAATGATCGCGCGTCCCACCAATATTGCTTTTGGCGGACCCGACTTCAACCAAATATTTCTCGCGAATCTCGGCCGATGGCATGTCTGCCAGGCTCCCGCTGGTGTGACGGGGCAACCGCTGGCAAACCAAAAATAAATGCCGGGGTCGGAAAGAATCAGAATCCCCAGAATCCCTTTGACTTAAGCCATAAATCGCCGCAAGTTATCGCATGCAAACTCTCCGCGCCTCAGCATCGAAAACGAAATGGCGGATGCGCCCGGCCTACCGTCTAGACAACGGTGTCGTTGCACTAACCATCCTCACTAGAGGCGGTCACATCGCCGATTTTCGTTTGCGCGATTCAACTGGCACCAGTGTAAACACCATGTGGGAAGCTCCGTGGACCTCGATCGATCCCCATCAATTTCGCAAGAGCCTTATTCGCAAATATGGGCCAGCGCCAGTCGGAAAGTTTCTCGCCGCGTTTACCGGCCACGCGGTTTGTGTCGATTATTTTGGCGCGCCTTCCAAGGCAGAAACGGCGCAAGGACTATTACTGCATGGAGAGGCGGCGACCTCCCGTTGGCGACTTACAGAGCAGAAAGAAACCGCCTCGGAAGCTCGACTCGAGTTTGCAGTTCGCCTTCCAGCCGCAGGCTTGCGATTCCACCGGAAGCTTCGATTGCTCCGCGGTGAGTCGGTCGTTTATATCGAAGAGAGCGTAGCCAACGAACGCGCTCAGGACCATTTCTTTCACTGGACCCAACATGTCACGCTCGGTTCGCCCTTGCTGAGTGCCGATACGAGCTCGATCGCGCTATCAGGAACGCGTGCCATCACTTGGCCGCACGGGTATGAGGGAGCTGCTCTCCTGCCCGACAATCAAGAGTTCACCTGGCCTTATGCCCCGACTCTTGACGGAGAGAAGATCGATCTGTCGCGACCGTTCGTGCGCGACGGCAAGGGCTTCATTGCGAGCTTGCTGATCGACCCAAAACGCGACATCGGATTCGTTGCTGCCCTCAATTGGGAGCTTGGACTGTTGCTCGGATACTGTTTCCGTCGCGCCGATTTTCCCTGGGTTGCGATTTGGGAAGAAAACGCGGCTCGCCAGAACTCTCCCTGGAGTGGAAAGACGCGTGCTCGCGGCTTGGAGTTCGGCTCAACGCCCATGCCCGTTGGAAAAGAAGAAACGTTCGCCCGCGGGCCTCTCTTCGGCACGCCGACATTTCGGCGCGTGCCGGCAAAGTCGACGTTGCGCGCCCCGTACTTCGCTTTCGTCGGCATAGTGAACTCGCATTGGCGTTCGATCCGAGACGTTCAACTGACAGCACACAAAATCATTGTGACAGAGCAACGAGGGCAACAATTAGAGTTGCAAGCTGCAGGCTTGAAGAAGTTGATCTTGGATTCCCCAGCCCAGCCAGATGATTGTGGATAAAAAAGCTCAAACTCAGCGGAGAACAACTCCCGGCCCGTACAAGACGATTACTTGATTAACTCATCAAGAAACCAAGGGTGGAGTTTATTCATTATTTCCATGCGTGTGAGTTCTTAGGACTTAGAAGGTGTAGCGCGATACTTCCACTCACTTTGTTGTGCGCAATTCCTTGATTGGGATCATCCGGACGAATCTCGCGGCCTTGCCCGTAGTTTTGCCACCATTCTCCCGAAGCGGTCGAACCGACGCCGCCGTACCAGTCATCCACGTTGACTTGGATCAAGTCGGCATCCACGGAGGCTCGAAGATGCTGCGAACCGATCGCTTCGACCCCAACGCCGTAGCCTTCCTTGTCGGTCAATGATGCGAAAACGAAGTCGCGCTTCGTGCTCCGGAAATCGTTCGTCCCCATTGGACTGTCGTCGAGCGCGAAAGACTGCGCTGGAGGAACTATTTGTGGGCCGGGCGCGTGAGCCATGGCGACTCCTTCGTTACGTCCAATATGGTCGTCCGGATAAACGGTCCATTCGCCGCGCCGCTGCCATTGCAGCCTGTCGCACCACAAAGGCACGCCGAACTGCAAACCAACCTCACGCGCACGCGTGTCGGTTCCGGTGTACGTGAAGTCGTAGCCCACAAGAACGGTGCCTTGCGGCGTTATACGAAAACGCATTTCACCGGCGAAATCGCGGTAGGCACCGGTTTCGATCACTTCAAAGTCTTCGCCTGCGGGATGAATATCGAACTGGGTGAGTCGCCAGGTTTCAAAGACAGGAAATTCGTTGAGCGCGGATTCGATCGGCAGGACATGAAGCTTGGGAGTTCCATAGAGTGTCGAGTGGCCATTGATAAGCGCCCGACGCACCCGTCCATTGGCGCCATCGAAGGCGATTTCGAAATTGTCGCCGACTGAGTTTCGGCCAATAAACCGTTCCATCGGGCCGCCAAGCCAAAACGCTTCGTGCAGATATCGGAGGGGAGCGGGCGGAGTTGGAGCAGTTGGTTTCTCAAGCGCAGGACTTCCCAATTGCATGCGGTGTGGAATTACGAGTTGTCCCTTACTGTCCAGGAAGCGCAGCGACAGAATATCGCCAGGTTTCGTCTGGGTTCCCACGGGAATCGAAATTTTGCCGGCAGTGCGGGGAGCGATGTCGGCATGAAGCTCTCCATGTTGCAACCCGACCGACCATTCCAAACTCAATTCGGATAGGTTTGTAAACTCATAGCGGTTGTCGACAGTGAAGGTTGCGGGATCGCCGGGTTTCCACACGGGCAAATCGCGATCATGCATGTGCACGGGGGACATCATCATTTTGATATGCCAGAATTCGGGCTTCTTGCGGCGCCAACCATCTACGATGCCCCACGGAGCATCCCCAACGATCCCTCGCCCAGGAATATGGTAAGTGCGGTCCAAGGCATGTTCTGGCTGTCCGAGTCCGCCGCGGCCGTACTCAGAGTCGCGGCCGGGTACGAGAAAAATGTCGTCCACCCACGCCCAGATCATGCTGCCCTGGACGTTCCTACTGGTCTGGAGGGCCTCCCAGACATCGATTAGCGGAGAAACGTAGTAATCGCGCTCTCCAGGATCAACCCAGATCTCCCGCGTGTCGCCCCAGAGATCGCCTTGGAAAATACAAAAGCTCTCATCCCACAGGATCGGCACTTTTACATTCTCCCGCTCCTTCATACGTGCAAGTGTGATCGGGTTGTGCATGGTATCGAGTTCTAGCGTTGCACTCTGCCCAGCGCTCGCTGGACGTGTGGGGTCGTGTTTCTTAACGAATTGATGGGCCGCCTCGAAGTCGGGTCCCCATGTGCTCTCGTTGCCGACCGACTAGATAATGACGCTGGGATGAGAGCGGTCTCGATCGAGAATCTCGGCGGTGCGCTGTACAAATGTTGGCAAATAGCGAAGGTCGGAACTCTCGTCAACCCAGCAGAAAGGACTTTCTGCCTCGACATAGAACCCTAGTTCATCAGCGTCGTCATAAAGCTCTTCAAGGGGAAGAATCACCTCGGTGCGGAAAGCGTCGAGATTGGCCTCCTTGATTGTTTCCAAATCACGGCGGGCGCGATCGGGCGTAATCGTACGGCCGGTGAGAGGGTCCGATTCAAAGTAGCCCGTGCCGCGCAGTTTCACCGGAATCCCGTTAATGAGAAATTCGGTTCCTCGGATTTCTACCTGGCGGAAACCCACGCGCCGGGAAACAACCTCATTCGCAGTTCCGCCCGCGGACAATTTGGCGCTCAGGGTGTAAAGCCTGGGATGCTCAGCCTCCCAATGTTCGGGACTGGCGACATGAAATTCCACCTGTCGTTCAAGGCGGGACCACGGCGGGAGTTTCACATCGAGGTGATCGTTTGCGAGCGGAACGAGACGGCCCCCTGGATCCGTTAGAGAGAACAGCAAAGGAACTCCATCGATCTCTTGATTGGATTCGTTTTCGAGGGATAGGTCCAGAGTTAGAGTGGCGTCTTTGTAAATAGAATCGAAGATCGTCTGCACGTGAAAACGCCGCACGTGAACTTGCGGCACGCTGAACAGCCTCACCCGCCGGAAAATTCCCGCGAGGTGGAAGTTTGCGTAGGAACTCATGTCGTCAAGGTGCGAAGAGATCGTGTCTTCGCGAACCAACACGGCTAGCAGATTGTCTCCGCCAACGTGGGCTTTACTCGTCACATCCAGCTCGAAAGGGGCGAAACCGCCTTCATGAGAACCGATGCTCTGTCCGTTCAGCCAGACCTCGGCTCCGCTGTAGACGCCCTCGAAAAGCAATTTGAGCCTGCGCCCTTTGAAACTTGACGGAATTTGCAGATGCCGGCGATAACCGCCGACTCCGTTCGGGCTATCGAAGCCCTGCATCATCCAATGCGAAGGAACAGTAATGGTTTTCCAATCGGAATCGGAAAAATCCGGGTGAAAGAAGCCGGGGGCCGGATCTGGTTTGAAACGCCAGGAGCCGTCCAAGTTGAGTTGAGGAGCGCTGTCGTCCTTTAGGCTCAAACCTTGGCTAAGATCGCCAGCCTGCAATGTACGGCTTGGCGTCTCCCCATTGGAGAGGTGGGCGGTCGCTTTTACAGCACCTTCGAGACCTACTGGCATTTCAATCTGAAACATTCCGCTTTCGTCTGTGCGGACGGCAGCCTGCCATGGTTTGCCGCCGGCGGTGCCCTGCAACTCAACGGGCGCATTCACAAAAGGCTTGCTCCCAAAGGCGTCGGTAACAACTCCGAAAATATGGTTCAGAAGATCGGACGCGACTTCAATCTCCGATGGATCCCTGCGATCATAGACTTCGATTTCCTTAAGACTAACGTCGCCCTCGAAATCAGAGATGCGAATTCCACTTGCAGTTTGTCTATCGAACTGCGCCAGAATGATACGCGGAGGGCGGTGTTGGGAATCGCCGATGGACTGCAATGGTCGCCACCGACCCGTGCCATCGCGAACTTCCAAATTAACATGCGAAAGCTTTTGATCTCCCTCTTGGCGGATTAAGACCTCTTGAAACTGGATTGCAGTTGGCCAGTTTAGCTCGACCCATGTATCACCGGGATTCGTTCCGTCTTTCGGATTCCACTGGGTGTGGGCAATGTCGCCATCGTTAAGATTTTCAGGCCGCGTATCCTGCGACGAACTGGACGCGGAGATACGCGCCCTGAGAGCCAGATTTCCTGTGGGCTGCGCTTGAGCAATGACGAGTAAGTGAAAAGCAAGAATGACAAAAAGAACGCTGAAGATGCGTATCGGCAACATGCGAATTGCGGCTCCTCCAGTGCGTTTGCGGTTCAACCCGCGTCGGGATGCGCTCGAAGGTCACAGCCATGGACGCGATGCTCGATATCGAACCAGATCGGATCGAAATCCAGTTCGAATCAAGCAGACCGGCTGCCCGATGCAGCGCTGCATGATGATCAGAAACGTCCGCAAGGGTTTAATGGACTTCAGCGTTTGCCTGACGCTCCGCCTGTTCAACGGCACCGCGGATGATAAAGGTGTTATTTCGAATAAGTCAATAGTGAACACCTGTCCGTATTACGGAACTCGATAAGAAGCGTCAAAAGGCGGACGAAGAAACCGGCCGCCCTCCCAGCCTCCGCGTGGAAGATTTCAACAGCTCACCCCGCAGCTTGATGAACCATTCCACACGACTACCATGGTGTGCGTTTACTTCGGTGTCCGGATCGGTGAGACCCTGCACTTCATTGGTCTACTTTCGATAGGTACGTCGGAAAGCCCGATGTTGAACGAGGCATCGTTCAGCAGGTTGTCGGATCGGTTCATCGTCGTTGCGCTAGCTCATTAGCACCAAACGACCGCGAGGCGCAGAGCGCTCGAAATCCCCGTGAGCGGTTGCCGCTTCGGCCAATGGGTACCACCTTGCAATCTCAGGGAACAGCAACTTACCCAGTTCTAAACGACGCGTCATTTCCGGCATGATCTCCACAATATTGGGATGCCCATGCACCATGAATGCCTGGACGCCGTACCGCTCAGCCATCGCTGGATCTGGAGGGGGTGGTAACAGCGATGCCAAGGCACCTCCCTTGCGGATCAGACTCCATGACCGTTCGCGGGTCTCTCCGCCAACGGTGTCCAATACCAGATCCACTCCTTGTGCGAAGTCCTCAAACCTCTGGGTCTTGTAGTCAACGACAGTGTCCGCACCCAACTCGCGGACCCTTTCGACGTTGGCTGTGGAGGCAGTCGCGATAACCCGTGCTCCCGCCTGTTTGGCGAGCTGCACGGCGCAGCTTCCAATGACGCCTGAGCCGCCGTGGATGAGCACAGTTTGCCCCGATTGCAGATGAAACCGAAGAAACAGGCCACCGAAGGCCGTGGCAAAGATGGAGGGTGCAGCTGCGGCTACGGCAAAGTCCATATTAGCCGGTTTCGGATAAAAATTGCTCTCGGGGCCACAAAGGAATTCTGCGTAGCCGTGTCGCATGATGGGGTTGTTTATTCCGTACACCTCCTCTCCAATGCTCCGAGTCGTCACTCCGAAACCTACGGCATCTATGATTCCTGAAACCGAGTATCCATATACCTCAGGAAACCACGCCGGGTAAATATGACGGACTTCTCCCGACCGCATCTTTACGTCCAGCGGGTTGACAGAAGATGCCCTAACCCTGACGCGCACTTGTCCAGGACCAGGCGACGGCACAGGCACGCTCTCAACCCGAAGCACGGAGGGAGGCCCGAACTCTCGCGCAACCACGGCGTTCATCGATCTTGTTGAAACCGTGGACTTGGCTGGAGCTTTTCCCACTATCTCAAACAAGCCAAGATGACTGCGGATGGGTGGCTTACCACTCGACGGTGACTCGGCCCCCACCTTGCGCTCGGCCCGCGGGAAAGCCTGCTGGAAGCGATCGATGCCTGCGGCGTAGTCCTCGGCACTGGTGATCTCCGCGCGATTGAATGCCTTAATTCCAGCAACTGGCAGCATGCGCTGGTGGAGCACTGTGGAAATTGTGGCTGGCTCATTAATCTTAAATTCGCCGCGTGGAGGCCATGCCATCAGGAAGGCCTGCTCCATTCCGGCGGGGCCGTCAATCTCGAATAGATTGAACATGAGCGCACGCGGCGTTTGCTGGTGGCCTTGGTTCCCAAAGTGGAAGGCCACACTGTGAACATCTTGAAAAGCGGAATAAGATGCCTGCAATGCGTTTGGCAGGGAGGGCAGTTTGGACAGGTCAACCCAGGGTTCAACGATCATGTACTCAATGAAGGTCGCCTGGATGGGATTGTCAATCTCCCGTTTCGCGAGCTCACTCCACTCAGGAACTTGACGGCAGAGTTCGCGATAGACAACACCCTCGGTGGACGAAGAGCCGAAGTCTTTTCGCCACTCAGATATGAGGACTTCTTGAGAGACTGCTGGCTTCTCAGCGGGAACATACTGCGTGAGCCGCACTACGCTATCATATCGAAGCAGTGCAGAAGGACTGATCAGTGAACTGTCCATACTCCTACCCCCTCAGGATTATTAGGCAAGCGCCGACGGTCTTAACTACTATACACAATACTTCAAGTTTGAATTAAATGAATTAAGAACTGATGGTTTAAGCGTGTGAAGCAAAAAGCACCGTCCATACACGAGACTCTTATTCGAGAAGTCCTGGCCCCCCGGAACCTGCCCTACCAGATGTTCCTGCTGGTGCAGCAGATGACGAAGCGTTTTCAGGAGATTCTGACCCCGCACGGACTGACGCCCTTGCATTGGGGAATACTGTGCTGCTTATGGAAAGAGGATGGGCTCCGCACCACGGAGATTGCCATGCGACTGGAACAACTCGGCGGCACCGTGACCGTTGGTCTGGATGTTATGGAACGGGACGGATTCGTCGAAAGGAAAAGAGATCGCGCGGATGGAAGAGTTTCGCGCATCTTTCTCACAAGACTAGGAGCGTCGTTGAAGAAGACGCTTGCGCCCTCCGCAGCGGCGCTGATCGACGATATGTTCGCAACGTTCACTTTAGGCGAGTACCACTCGCTGACAAAGCAGGTTGCGAAACTCAGGCAAGCCGTTGCAAATTCGTCAAACACCGCAAGGACTCGGAAGCTGGAGCCGGTCCAGAGTGATTTATAGAGGTGCTGAATTGTATAAAGTGCCTGCCGTTTGCCTATTCGATTAGGCCCAAGCCGTGTCGATGCGATTGTAAGAAAAGCCGATCGTCGGTCAAGGTCCGTGCAGAGCCGCTGCAAAATCGGCGAATCTTTTAACCAACTCCGACGACAAGTGGTGGCGTAAGACCGGACCGGACCGGCTAAGATTCTTGTATTCCTACACGTCAAGGACAGCGCTTTTTTCCCTTCGTGTCCTATCGACGGGCGACTCGGGTCACTCATAGCACGAGCGCGAAGCTGTGATAGCAGCTCCGAGAACAGCTTCTGGAGGAATCATGAAGTATCGCCTGGTCGCCCACAGTCTTTCGCTCCTGCCGCTGCTGGCTCTCGTCGCTCTCATGGCCTGCGGCGGCGGGGGAAGCACACCTGCCACGCCGGGCGCCAAACCTCAGATCGTGTTCGAAGGCCCGGGAGTTCCCGGCAGCTCCAGCATCCAGGAGCTTTTCACCGCGAATCTCGACGGCTCGAATGTCGTCCAGATAACCCACGACGGACTTAACGAGTTCCTCGCCCACTTCTCACCCGACGGCACCCGTCTCGTCTACACCAAATTTCTGACCGGCGAGTACGGCGACCCTGCCCCCGAAACCGACATCTTCTCCTACAGCTTCGGCACGGCTATCGAGACACGCCTCACCACGCTAGGGAGTGCCTTCCAGGCAGTCTGGTCACCCGATGGCCGGCAAATCGCCTTCGGCAACTACAATGGCACCGGCCTCTACCTTATGAATCCGGACGGCACTGGCCAGTACCTCGTAGCCCAGCCCAGCGGCGCGCTCGACGATCTCCGTTGGAACGACTTCGCTTGGTCCAGCGACAACTGGATCCTCTTCGCGGTAGGCCAGAACACCAATAACTGCTTTAAGGTCCGGCTCGACAAGATCCGCCCCGACGGCACCGCGCGCACACAGGTGACTGACGGCGGCCCAAATTGCACGCCCGCCGGCATGGAACAATATGGCGACTCCGACCCCGGCTTTAGCGCCGATGGCCAGACCGTCTATAGCTCGCGCGGACTCTCCCCGCTGCCCGGCGATCCAACCCAGACCCTCCGCCATCTCTATGCCTTCTCGAGCGACGCCTACTACCCAGGCAAGATCGAAACCGACCTCAGCATGGCATACGAACCCGACTGCAAAGTAGGGGTTCCCAAGGGCTCGCCTAACGGCACGCAGATTCTTGTCTTTCTGTTCTGTCCAAGCAACCCGCAACGGGTCGGTGTCACCCTGACGAACAACACTGGCTCATCGTGGACGTTCGTCACCCCTGGCTTCGGTCCAGATTGGAACCCCAGCGCGCGGCCCTAAAACCTTTCATTAGCTCCTCAAACAACTTTGACAGAGCGTTGGGAAAAGGGGACAAGCGCTGGCACCCGCACGCAAGAAGGGTAGTTCGTCGAGATATCCAACCCTGCCTTACAAATTTCTTGCCTTGGCATGTCCTATGAGTGAGCGACCCAGGACACTCATACTGCGAACTCGATTCTGAAAAGCAGCTTCGAGAACGGATTCCGGGGGAACAATGAAGTCTAGCCTCTCCGCCCACAGTCTTTCGCTCGCACCCCTGCTGGCTCTCGTCGCTCTCGCGGGATGCGGCGGAGGAACCAGCGCTGTCACGCCCAGCGCCAAACCGCAGATCGTCTTCGAAGGGCCCGGAGTTCCGGGCACGGTTAGTGAACAAGAGCTATTCACTGCCAACCTCGATGGCTCCAATACGGTCCAGATCACGAACGACGGCCTCAACAAATTCCTCGCCCACTTCTCGCCCGACGGCACTCACCTCGTGTACTCCAAATTTCTAAGCGGCAAATTTGGCGACCCCGACCCCGTAACCGACATCTTCACCTACTCCTTCGCCACCGCCGCGGAGACCCGCCTCACCACCCTTGACGATGCCTTCCAACCCGCCTGGTCGCCCGATGGCCAGCAGATTGCCTTCGGCAACTACGCCGGCACCACGCTCTACCTCATGAACTCTGACGGCTCCGGCCAGCAGCTCGTCGCCCAGCCCAGCGGCACGCCCGACAACGTCATCTGGCACGATATGGCCTGGTCCAGCGATAACTGGATCTACTTTGTCGTCAAACAAACCACCAACAACTGCTTCAAAGTCCGTCTTGACAAGATTCGCCCCGATGGCACATCGCGCACTCAGGTCACGGATGGCGGCCCCAACTGCACACCGCCCAACATAGAACCCTACGGGGACGCCGACCCTGGTATTAGTGCGGACGGACAGACTGTCTACAGCTCGCGTGGTCTCTCTCCCCTGCCAGCCGATCCAAAACAGACCCTACGCCATCTCTACGCCTACTCGAGCGGCGCCTACACTCCCGGCAAGGTCGAAACCGACCTCAGCATGGCCTCGCACCCCGACTGCACGGTCGGCGTCCCCAAAGGCTCGCCGGACGGCAAGCAGATTCTTGTCTTTCTCTTTTGCCCCGACGATATGCAGCACGTCGGCGTCACTCTGACCGACAGCAGCGGTTCTTCGTGGACCTTTGTAGCCGTCGGCTTCGGCCCGGACTGGAACCCCACCACGTACCCCTAAGACCCGGCATGAGCCGAAAAACTCGTTTTCGGCTAATTAAAAGCGAACCTCGGACCAAAAACGTGGTTAGCTTCAATGCTTCCGCCAAACAGGAATTGAGCTCGGATCGAGATTCGATTCGCGGTCATCAACGATGAGAACTTTCGGAGATACCATTTCGAGTTGTACTTTCAGTTTCGCTAGCAAAATACGATGATCAGCCTGACACTAGGAAAAATGTCGAAAACCATACGCACCAAATTCTTCAGTAGAAATCAGCGAGCACTTTGTTTTTACCGGAGCGGGAAGACGCACCGACGGCCCCACTGGACGTTGCGTCATTCGCTTTACGATTAGTCTTCGATGCCGCGTGGTCTTGCGATGGCAACTTCCAGAAGAGCCTATTGAGTACCCACCACTCTTATCCGATGTTCCAGGACGATGTTTGCGGATGAACTGCCAATCTTAACTTGTACTTGGTCTGGCTCGAGATTGAATGCGCCTTTCTCAGAATCCCAATAAGCCAAGGCGTCCGCTTTCAGGAGCAGGGAAATGGTTTTGGTCTCGCCGGGAGATAGGGTGACGCGCTTGAATCCTTTCAGTTCTTGTATAGGACGTTCCACTCTTGAATTGACGTGTGAGATATACATCTGCACGACTTCATCTCCCGTGAGCGACCCCGTGTTGTGTACGTCGACACTGACCGTAATTTCACCCATCTTGTAGAGTTCTTCGGAACTAGTTCTAAGGTTCGAATACGTGAACGACGTGTAGCTCAGGCCATAGCCGAAGGGATAAAGGGGTTTCGAGCGAAAATACATATAAGTATGACCATGGCGTATGTCGTAGTCCATCATAGGAGGTAGTTGATCGAGGGACATAGGCCATGTAACCACCAATCGTCCGGCTGGGTTGTAGTCGCCGACTAGAACGTCGGCGAGGGCGTTCCCTTCCTCCTGACTGTTATGTACTATGTGAACGATCGCGGGGACATGTTCTTGGCTCCATTGAATCGCGAACGGAAAACTCGAAATCAGCACCACTACGGTTCTCGGATTCACGGCTAATACTTGTTTCACCAGGTCTTCCTGTTCGAGGATGATCGAAGTACGGTCGATTGCTTCTTTTCCATCACTGGCGAGGGGACATTTCGCCCACCCTGCATTACAGGTAGGATGGTTTCCGACAATCACGATTGCAACGTCGGCGGAGCGGGCGATCTTTACCGCGTCTCCCGAAGAGTTGTCACGCGCGAAGTCAACCTTGACCCCACTCAGTTTGTTCTTGATTCCCTCCAGAGGACTGATCGCGTAGGGCGGTGTACCGCTATACCAATCCAGAGCTACCTGGTCGGCATAAGGGCCGATTACGGCAACAGCTCTCAACTTAGTTCGATCAAGGGGTAATATGGATGGTAAAGTGCTTGATGACATACCCCTTTTCAAGTAGCTCTCAGATGAATTAGTACTCATGGGATTGGTCCTGGGAGCCTCATCTTTGAGTAAGACTATCGATTCTTGCGTGATTCTACGTACGAGGGCCTTGTGTTCTTCGTTGTCCCATGCAGGCTTTTTGCCGCTAATCTGCGAATCAGGGACCAGTTCGGGCGGATCGAGCAATCCCAAGTGGATCATTACGCGATAGACGCCCCGGAGGTTCTCATCGACTTCGGAAAGGTTCACGAATTTCTTTTCGAAAGCTGCGTTCGCTCCGTCGCGGTAGTTATCGAGGAATTGATTGATGCCCGCATGAATCGCTCCCGCCGTCGCCTGATCGATGTCTGCAAAATATTTGTGGCGCGTAACCATGTTGGTGAGCGCGCCTGCGTCGGTGCAGATGATGCCGTCGAAACCCCATTCACGCATTGTCATGTCGCGTAGCATCGGTTGCGCTGCCATGGGAATTCCGTTATACGCGTTGTAAGCGGTCATGTAAGCGCGAGATCCCCCTTCGGTTACACCCATGCGAAACGGCACAGAGTAGTATTCGCGAAGAAGGCGCTCATCAAAATTGGAGGAGGAGCCGTCGCGGCCGTTTTCATTGCTGTTAGCCAGGAAATGCTTCATGAGAGAAGCGGCACGCCAATAGTGGGGATCGTCGCCTTGGAGTCCGCGTACAAACGCCGCGGCCATGGTGCCTGTCAAATATGGATCTTCGCCATAGGATTCTTCGCTCCGTCCCCAGCGGGGATCACGAGCCAAGTCGGCATTGGGAGCGCGAATTACAATACCTTCGCGGCGCCAGTGTTCGCCTCGACGGCCGATGGAAAATAGATTCTCGCTCTGGAAGATGTAGCGCGCTTCGTAGCTTTCGACGGCGGCAGCTTGCCGGAGCAGATCGGGATCCCAAGTTTCACCCAAGCCCACCGCTTGGGGAAACTGTGTGGTCGCCAAGGGCTGAAGGCCGCGGCCTTCCCACCCACCGGGCCCACCATAAGCCGCGCCATGCAGACCTTCGATGTGCCCCGAGCCATGGATACCGAGGCGCGGTACATCCGGAGAAGTGCTGAGGGCGCTGATTTTTTCTTCGAAGGTCATCAGAGAAAGGATGTTGTCGATCCGAACTTCCATGGGCAGCGTGGGGTCTTGGAAGGGGTACTGATATTGCTGCGACCACACCGGAGAGGTCAGGAGAAAAACGACAGCAACGAATCGGAGCGGCCTCATGCTTACCCCTCTCGTGTCGAGTTGGCTGAAAACTACGTTAAAAGCAAACTGTTACTTGTCGAGTGCGACCGCTACGCCGTATGGGAGCAATTGAACCACATTGCCTTCTTTGCCCTCGAGCGGAAGATTCATTGCGCGCGGAAGCGCGACCTCTCGAGTTTCCGCCGAATAGTTAATGATGACGAAGACTTGCTTGCCCTGACCGAGGCGGCGGCTGACTTCTACGCCTTCGGGGACAGGGCCAAAGACCGGAGTTACGCCCGCTTTCTGCGTCAGCCAGTCGGCGGCCGATGCCATGAGTTTGTCGTCGAGAATCGCTCCTATATAGGTGATACGTCCTTTTCCGTAGGCGCGAGTGATTACTGCAGGTTGATCGTCGAGCCATCCATTACTCTTGCCATACCTAAGCAGGACTTCGCTGCCGGTAGTGTTACCTTCTAGTTGCTCGGCCCATATGGAGGCTTCTCCCGTACCCCATAAGCCAGACAGGGGGACATCTTTTTCGAGTGCATAGTACTGCGCGACTCGAGCGCCAAGTGCGTCCGCCAGAAAACCCGGCTGGCGTTGGGGCAGCAGCGCATTGAATTCATCCTTCATGCCAGAGCGTGGACCTAGGATGAGATTCCCGCCATTGCGCACGTATTCGAGTAGGTGGTCTGCGAGGTCTTTGGGGAGTACGTTCAGGTCCGGCGCGGCGACGAGCTTGTAGGCGTCGAGCGGCGCGTACGCACTGATCACATCGATCGACTGTGAAATTTGACGGAGCGCGCGGTAGTAACTTTTCAGCAGTGCAATGTCGTCGTACCTTTCAGTGTGTTTTTGAAACTGAATGGCCCAATGACTGTCGTAGGAGTAAAGCAGAGCAACTTGCGAAAGCGGCTGGGTACCGCGAAAACTGTTTTCGACTTGGGCAAACTCGTGTGCCGTTTGAGACGCTTCATCATAAAAGGGCACAGGCGTGCCATCTGGCCCGACCAGCACGCCGTGAATTTCCTCTTGCCCGTTGAGTGCGCTTCTCCATTGCCAGTAGTTCACATCGTCGGCGCCGTGGCCTATGGCCTGCCAGGCCATGGCGCGCGCCTCGCCGCGATTTAGGAAATTATTCAGGGGTGACCAGTTCACGGCGCCTGGTTGCGTCTCCATGACCCAGAAATTCTCGCGCTTGAAGCCGCGGGTCAGGTCATGCGAAAGTCCGTTATAGGTGGGATCGACGTGCCCAGTGCCGACATAGTCGTCCCACGAGGCGAAGGTGAGCGGCCCCGTGATGGCGTAATGGTCGAAGCCATCGAAGAAACCCATAAAATTGCCTGTTGTAAACTGACGCGGGTCAGCGTGTTTACGGATGACGTCGATTTGATTCTGCTGGTACGAGGTCCAGATGTAGGTAACGAAGTGTTTCCAATCCAACATCAAACCAGGATTGTGTTCCCCGATGGGGATGGGGATTTCCCGCCAGTTATCATAAGTCTGACTCCAGTAGGCAGTCGTCCAATGACTATTGAGACTGTCGAGCGTCTTGTATTTAGCCTGTAACCAATCCTGAAATTGCCTGCGTGTGGCGTCGTCGTAAGACATGAGTGCGTAACCGTACTCATTGTCGATTTGCCATCCTACAACATTGGGGTTGTGCCCGAAACGGGTCGCCATCTGCTCGGTAATGCGGCGGGAGAATTCGCGATAGTGGGCAGAACTTGCGGAGGCGTGGGCGCGATTGCCGTGGGTCACACGTTGGCCATCCGGTTCGACTCGCAGCGTATCCGGATATTTCTGGGTGAGCCACGCCGGAGGAGTCGCAGTGGGCGTGCCCAGGACGGTCACGATGTGATGTTTGCCCGCAAGGCTGATGGCTCGCTCGAGCCAGTCAAAGTCGTAGTGGCCTTCGGAGGGCTCCATACGGCTCCAGGCAAATTCGGCGATACGCACGACTCTTAAGTCGGCGGCCTCCATCAGACGCAAGTCGTCTTCCCACCGCGACTCCGGCCATTGCTCGGGATACCATGCGGCACCGACCATGATGGCATTCTGCCCGGGGATTTGAGTGGGGATGGGATTCGCGGGAGTTTCGGCGAATGTGGCCATCGAAACTACTAGCGAAGCCATGAGAAACAACAACGGAACCGCTCGAATGCGAAACGATGTGGACACGGTCTGCTCCTGGTTATTTTGTCACTTGAGGCGGCAAGAAATCAGCAGGACGTCGTGATCTGCGAGTACCTTCCGCGATTCAAGCAAGACCTGGTAAAGAGAATTCCTACGGCGAAACTGCAAGCTCTTTGCCGGTATACTGAACAACCTTGTCGACGAGATCCGAGGGCGCGACTCCGACGCCGTGATTTTCTCCGACAACAACTAAGTGAAACGTCCGGTTGGCTAGCATCCCGGGGAAGGTGCCCTGACGATCGCCGACAGTCAGCGTCTCACGAGCATCGTCCCAGTGAAAGTGAATTGTTGCGTGGATGCCCTTCTCATAGTTGTAGTTATCGTTCTCGTCTTCGTAGAGCGTAAAATCTCCGTCTGCGCCGCGATAGACGCGCAACTCAATCGGATCGGCAGCCTTCTGGGTGGACCATTCCACATCCGGTCCAAGAGGAATTATCGAGCCTGCGCGGATAAATAGCGGCAACTTCTCGAGGGGAGACTCTGCGGTGACCTCTCGCGCTCCGTCGACCGTTGCTCCGTTCCAGAAGTCGTACCACTTCGATTCGGGAAGATAAACGCGGCGGTTGGTAGCGGCCGGTTGGGTGACAGGGGCCACGAGGAATGCCGGACCATACATGAATTCATCTTCGGTATTTTGGGCGCGAACATCGCTACGGAAATCCATTACTAGTGGACGCATCGGAGTGTAACTCGAATTCGTCGTCATCCACGCCAACGAGTACGTGTACGGCAGCATACGATAGCGCAGTCGATCGAAACTTACGAGAATTGTCTCCGTGTCGGGCCCATACGACCAAAGTTCGTTTTCGTCAGGATTGCGCGTGCCGTGGACTCGCAGAATTGGATTGAAAGTGCCGAATTGAAACCAGCGGACAAACAGCTCGCGAAAAGCGGGATCACTTGGATTGCCGAAAACAAACCCGCCGATGTCCGTGGTCCAGTAGGGAATTCCGGAAAGAGCGAAGTTCAGTCCTGCCGGAATTTGCCGGCGAAAGCTGAACCAATCCGAATTGATATCGCCCGACCAAGCGGTGACGCCGTTGCGCTGCGACCCGGCGAAGGCGGAGCGAGAAAGAATATAGACACGTTTCTGGACAGATGCGGCGCGCTGCCCGTCATATACACCACCGGTATCGACGAGCGGATATATGTTGACATACCTGTCGCCGCTGCCTATCGCGAGGTTGTGTCCAAGTAATATGTTCTCCTCAAGACCCTCGGTTTCGGGCTCATCGGTGTCCATCCACCAGGCATCGACCCCAATCTTAAAGAGACCCAGATCGACTTGATTCCAATAGAACTTGCGCGCGTCAGAACTCGTCGCGTCATACACCGCCATCGCATCGGTGTGATATGGAGGTTTGGCAAATTTGAATTTATCGATGAACCAACCTTGCTTCTCGGCGAAATCGTAATTCGCCGATCCCGGCTCAAAGAATGGCCAGATAGAGATCATTAGGTGGAAATTCTCGCGATGTAGTTCGTCGATCATCCCCTTAGCATCGGGATAATTTTTGTTAAAGGTGAATTCACCTTTGCGATTCCACCAGAACCAATCCTGCACAATGTTGTCGACCGGGATGTGGAGATCTCTATATTTGCGAGCGACGCCGAGTATTTCATTCTGCGATTTGTAGCGATTCTTGCATTGCCAGAATCCATAGGCCCACCGGCCAAACATCGGCGCCTGTCCGGTAAGTTCACGATAGCTGGCAATGACTTTGTCCAGTTCCGGTCCGTAGAAAAAATAATAGTCGATGACGTCGGCGACTTCGGAGCTGATGTAGAGATAATTAGCAAAGCGATTATTGAAGCGGCTTCGGGAATCGTTGTTCCAGAAAATTCCGTAACCGTTGCTCGATACCAGGAAGGGCACGGCGATGTTGGAGTTGTCCTGAGAGATGTCAACGGATTCGCCGCGGTAGTTCCAGACGCCGGATTGATGCTGTCCGAGTCCGTAAAGAGCTTCGTGCGAGCCGTATAGATTGACAAATGATTCGGCGCGGTAGGTATCTTCTCCATCGACACGCACCGGGGAGAGTTTCCGAGTCGCTTCCTGCACCAGTTGCTTGCCACTCATGTCGCGATAGGTGATGGCGCCGTCAACGCGGGCGACCACCACTTTGATCTGACTGGTCGACAGGGTGACGCTGTCGTCGGTGGTCTCCGTGGCGAACTTTGTGGAGGGCCAGCTTGTCTGGATGATGACAGGATCGAGGCGGCTTGGAGGAAAGGAGGATTTGGCAGAGTAGAGGACGTGGATAATCGCGTCGGCACAGACTTGCAGGCGCAGCGTGCCGGTCTTCATTGTAAAAATGGCGCCGTCGCTTTGCGGATGGACGGTCAGCACTGGATTGCGGGCCTCCCACTGGGCAACTGCAGGCGAACTCCACATCGCCGCAATCAGCGTTGCGCAGAGATAAAGACGGAGTGTGCTCTCTCGCATGATGTGAACACCTTTCTGACTAATAGTCGCGCTCGTAAGTCCGTAAGCGATAGGCTAAAGCAAAACTGATTTCGACCTCTATAGACGACTCTCTAGGTTTTCTCTTCCTTCCATGCATTCGCGATTGTTTCGCAAGCTGAATGCGACATCCTCATACAAATCTTAGTCTTCCAGCACTCTGTCTAGTCCAAGTATCCGAGACTGTCGGGGGACTGGCTGGGCAGGGTCAAAATCTTTTGCGATTCGGTCTCCAGACACTGGCGTTGCAGAAAGAAATCCAGATTGCCGCGCATCACTAAGTGCGGAGCCAGCGTGATCGGGAAGTTGGGGCATTCGCCTTCCGAAAGAAACTCGTGCAGTACCCGGAACGCCATTCGTCCTTGGGTTCGCGGACGCTGATAAATTGTTGCCGCGACAGCATCGGAACGTATCTCTGGTACCAAGGCAGGGAAAAGATCGGTAGTGATGAAGGTGACCTTCTTGAGGAGCTTCGCCGCGCGCGCCTTGTTCAGAACGGGGATGGAAGCTTCCGTCATCACATAAACGCCAGCCAGGTCTGGATGTTTTGCGAACAGATTCCCGCTTCTCCGCTCCGCCTCTGAATCACTATCGTGATCTTCCAGAGGCTCCAGCAAATCGATTTTGGGATACAGGTTTTGGAGCGTGCCAGCGAAGGCTTTGAGTTTGTCCGCATGTTCAGTAATCGAATGCGAACCCATGGTGACCGCGACTTTCCCTTCGCCTCCGAGAAATCTGCCCATGAGATTAGCGGCGAGCGATCCGCTGGCCAGCGCGTCAATCGATACAACCGCAGAACGTCCGGTGTTTGGTGCGTCGGTGGCGACGAAGACCACGGGAATCCCCTTGCGAGAAGCCCGGCGCATCCACGAGAGCATGCGTGCCGGCCGACTGGGAAAAGTGATAATGCCGCTCACGCCTGACTTCAGCGCGGCTTCAAAGGACTCCTCTTCGCCTTCGCCGAGCAGGGGATAAGTTCGATACTCGATCTCGACGTTCTCCATGACCATAGAGCGTGCCTCTTCAGCTATGCCAGCACGCACTTCGGCCCAGAACGAAGCAGTACCTTGGAGGGTGTTTACCGAGATTCGCAGATTGCGCTTTGTGGAAAGATAGCGGGCGGCCAGATTCGGCTTATATCCCAGAGCCTTCGCCATCTGCTGCACACGGCTCTTGGTCATCGCACTCACACCACTGCGGTTGTGCAGGGCGCGATGAACAGTCACGGTGGATACACCGAGAGCTTGCGCGATATCGAGGAGCTTCGTTTTTTGGTTCATGACAAATCCTGGAGAGTCAGACGCGCGTCCAAGGATAGAGCGGTAGAAACACGGATTGTCATAAACATGCCGAAGGGCCGCTCCTGCTGCATGTTCAATACTAACTGTGCGAACAGGCGCGGACTTCATGGAACGTAACTATATGGGTGCGCAGTATCTGGTAGTACGCTTCGGAATTGCCAGTTGAATTCCGTCGCAGGCTCGTCCGTTATGTGATCGTCTGGGTACGAGAATGCAGGGCCTCTGATTGTTTCGGAGGCCCTGCGACCCAAGGCTAGAACGAGTACTTCACCGACACCTCCATGATGCGGCCGCCGGGGTAGCCGTTCTTGTAGTTTTCGTATCCCCAGTTTGGAGTGTTGTTATTCAGCTGCGTTTGATTCAGCGAGATGGCGTGCGTGTTGTAATCCATCAGGAAAGGCAGCGCAAGCTGATTTCCGCCGCTAAATTCGTACAGGGGGTGGTTGAGCCAGTTGAAGGCAGAGATACGGAACTGCACCGCCTGTCTCTCGGTAATATGGAAAGTCTTAAAGACAGAGAGATCGCTGTTGAAGAAAATGGGGCCGTGCAGGTAAGGGAAGTCCTGTACGCCGTACGTCTGGAAGGCAGGCGCAGTGAAGCAGTTTAGATTGGCTCGTTGCAAGCTGTGCAGGTTTGCCCCCGGGTTACAGGTCAAGGCCGGTTGAATGGTAAATCCCGACCCTGAACCTGTACCGGCGTCGGTGCCGTAATAGGTCTTCACGCTAAGCGAATTTCCGCTTGGCAAAGCGCTGGGATAGTTGATGTACTGCAGGCCGAGACCGAAGTTAGGACCGTTGGTGTTGTTGATGGCTTGCAAGTCGCCGCCGGTCTGGAAATTTGTAGTTCCCGAAATCGTCCAGCCATTGGTAACCCCGCCAAGAATTTTTTCCCCATGTGTAAAACTCGGCAGGTTGTAGGAGTAAGCGGCGTTGATCACGTGCGGATGATCAATCCCTTCCACGCCGTAATTCCCATGCAGAGAGAAGGGATCCTCGGCAAGATCGGTGCCCAAAGCTTTCGACCAAGTGTAGTTGAGGTTTGCGGTCAGGCGGCCAGACTGCTTGAGCCAACTCGCCTGGAAGGCGTGATAGTTAGAGTAACCCACGTGGGTGGGAACCGTGATGTTTTGCGTTCCGTAGATCTGGTCTCCGTGAAGCGCACCAGGGCCCAGATAAACCCCGAATGGATGGTAGTCAGCTAGGGTGTTTGGCAAAGAGCCGCCGACCAAGTCATGGGTGACGTCCTCAGGATTCGGGGCCACGACACCGGTAAGGGGGTCCGCTTTAAAGAGGGACCCAAGCGGAGTCTTGTTCTGGTTCATGAAATCGCTCGTTCCCAGCCCAGCACCGCTTCCTCCGCCCATGAGGACGTGCTCGCTTCTATTGCCGACATATGCAACTTCGAGTAACGACCTTCCCGGTAACTGATGGGAGATGGTCAAGTTCCAGTTGTAGGTCAGAGGTATTTCGTAGTCGGTCGCGCTGAGAGCACTAACGGCGCTCGGCGTCCACTGCGCTTGTGGTACCTGAATTTGGCTGAGTTGGGAAAGCAGGACGTTGTTACCGCCGGGAGTCTGGTATTCGCGAATTCCCAGCCCAGGTGACAAGGCGCCCGTGAAATCGTTGTACTGGTCGTTCCAACGGTAAGCGCCAAATCCACCGCGAACTACGGTCTTCGCAGTTCCGAATACGTCCCAGGCCAATCCAAACCGAGGTGAGAAATGCGCCAGACGATCGGGTTCGCCGCTCAGCGGTACGCCGGGATCTTCTGAGTGCCAGCGTAACCCTGGATAGAGACCGCCCGATACGAAGTCGGAGTTGACCAGATTCGGAAGGAAGACTGCCATTCCATTTCCGCTTCGGTCATACCAGTGACCGATATGCTCCCACCGCGCGCCTATGTCCAAGGTTAATCGTTTCGTTACCTTCCAGTTGTCGTCGATGTAGCCAGAGATAGTTTTATAAGCAATGTTATTGTCGGGGACGCTGTTTTCTTCTTCGTACTGGTTCGCGACACCCATCACAAAGTTGGCAACCTTGTTGTTGGGTGATCCCAGACGGTTGCCAGTGATCAGATCGGTATTCAAGCCCGCCCAATTGTCGATACTGCCGTTGGGATAGCCAGTATTGCCTTGGAATTTGCCAGTGCGCTCGTAATATGCTCCAAACTTCAGAGTGTGGGTCTTATACACTTTTGTGATGTTGTCGGTGAACGATGGATTCTCACTACGCACGAAGAACTCGCCGCCGGTCTCGAAAATGTCGTATTGCGAAAAGTCAGGCAGCTGATCGGTCCCACAGTAACCGCAAGAGAACGAAGGCACCATGGTGATGTTTTGGTTGCTTGGAAATACTCTCGAGTAGCTTGAAGGATATCCCAAACCAGCGCGGGTGACCGCGCCGATATTGGCTGTAATCGGAGAGTTCGCCCAACCCCAGGCGGCGATAAACTCATTTGTCAAAGTGGGGCTGAAGACATGAAGGAAATGTCCCGTTGCAGTTTTTGTGAAGGAAGGACTCTGGAGGCCGCCGCCGGGGAACGGAATGGCGTTACCGGGAGTCCACCACATGTGAGCCCCGGTACCTTGTTCGACTTGATTATCGTTACCTGTTTGGAAAGAAACAAAGAATTTCGTGTTGTCACTGAAGTCATAGTCTACGCGGGTGCGTACGATAAAGCCGTCGTGAATACCGGGAAATGTGCCGCGATAGTTGTAACCACCATTGGCGGCAATTGCGGCGGCGCTGGTTAGAACACCTTGGGTTGGAAAGACTTTTGCAAGGGCGGCTGAACCCGGATCAAGGAATTGCGAAGGAACTTTGTAGCCCGCCGCGCCGTTGTCGGGGACGACCGTCCCGTCCGGCAGATAGGTCCCGGCCAGGTTGTTGCACCAGTTGGTCGCCGTCGATGAAAATCCGTTTGGACACACGATCTGGTTCTGCGGATCGTCGGAAGTGAAGTCGCCGCTGAGCATCGCGGGTGTCGGCAGCGAAGATTGCAGCACGCCCGCGTTGCCTGTGTTCTGGAGCATATGTTCGTATCCGAACCAGAACTTGACTTTGTCTTTCGTGAATGGGATCGGACCTCCGAAGTTTCCGCCCGGGTAGTAATAGTGATCTTGACTGATTGGGCTACCAGTATGGGCCGTCTGCCAGTCTTCCGCATTGAGCACGTGATTCCGGGCATAGAAGTAACCTTCAGCATGATACTTGTTCGTCCCCGACTTGCTGATGTTACTGATTACGACTGGACCCTTGGGGTTGTCAGCGCCAAAGTTCGCTTGAGAAACCTTGACCTCCTGAGTCATGTCGGGATTTACGTTCGCGATCGAAGTGCAGTTACAACCCGGATCGATGATGTTCGCACCGTCGGACAAGAGAGCGGTTCCACCCCGATTTGGCGAACCGTTCGTATCGTAGCCGTTTCCCACTGCGCTGCCCACCACACCTTGGTTGAGCGTCAAAGTTCCCGTACCTGATCCGGAACTCAAGTTGTTTCCCGTATTCACAACGCCCGGCAATATTTTCAGTAACTCCGACATATCACGTCCCTGGAGAGCGAGACGATCAATGTCTTTTGCGGTAATTACAGCCGATCGCTCACCAGAATCCTCCGGTGCCACCTCTCCCGCAACTGCCTCGACCGCAATCGTCTCACTAGCGCTGCCCACTTGAAGCGCGATATCAGGAACCGTACGGACATCGCCAGGGTTGACTGCGAGCTCTGCATGCTCCCATGTCTTAAAGTTGGCGGCTTCGATCCTCACGGTGTACGTTCCCGGAGCCACGCCGGCGAACGTAAAGTAGCCCACGCTGTTGCTGAGTGTACTGCGCATGTCGTTGTTGGCTTGATTGATCAGGATGACTTTCGCCTTGGGGACTACGGCGCCATCCTTGTCTGTGACCGTGCCGATCAAGGTGCCTGTAAGTTGGGCATGGGCGGGCGGGGCGAGCATCGCGAGGGAGGCGACGATGGTGAGAACAAGAATTACGGCGTGAATGCAGCGGGCCTTACGGTACAAGGTCGACGTGGGCATGTACCCCTCCTAAAGTTTTGACGATTCCAGCCCCGCCGATTGAAGCGGAACCGGGCTCGCACGGGAGTCAAGGTCATTCGGTAACGTTAACGGAAATACGTAAACGTTTACGCGAATGACCGCCCGCATAGTTAATCTGAATGCAGTAGCTTGTCAAGCACATTTTGCTGAACAAAATCGATTTTTAGTGAAAGTGCACTCAACGACACCCCCTTCCTGCGAGTCATCGACTCCTATGGAATAACGTAAACGGTTACGGAAACGGCATTTGCAGGTTCGATTGGGTCAAATCAAGAATCGAATCCATTTTTTGGTAGACATTCAGAATCGGGAGAAGTGTTTCGAACAATTCGGGAAGTTGGGGCGGGATGAAAGTCTATCCTGCCCGGCATGGTAGGATGGCGCCAACTTTCATGCTCTCCGTGTCGGCGATTGGTCTATTGTTCGGGGTTGCTGCTAGCTTCGCACAGGAAGTTCCGCCTCTGCGCTTCCAGGATGTTTCCACGGAGGCTGGTTTGAACGTGCCGCACATCTCGTCTGCCGAGAAAAAGTACATTATCGAGACGGTCAGCGGCGGCGTGGGATTTATCGACTGCGACAACGACGGAAATCTCGATATCGTGACCGCAAACGGTTCGACGGTCGACCGCTTCCGGCAAGGCGGGGACTTGATGGTGACCCTGTATCACCAGGATGGGAATCTGAAGTTCACGGATATTACTAAGAGCGCAGGCTTGACCGTGAAGGGTTGGGGGATGGGTGTTGCGGTTGCCGATTTCGATAACGACGGATGGCAAGATCTTTTTGTGACGGGTTTTGGGAGGTACGTCCTCTACCGGAATTTGGGGAATTGCCGGTTCGAGGACGTGACGGAAAAGGCGGGTATCAAGGCGGGAGGTTTCGGACAGGGAGCTGCGTGGGGCGATTACGATCGCGACGGATTTGTCGATCTCTTCATCGCGCGCTATTTGAAGATCGATATCAATCACCTTCCGGAGTTTGGTAGTCCGCAGTGCATGATCATGTCCGTGAAAGTCCACTGCGGTCCGCTGGGGCTTGCAGGAGAAACGAACTTACTGTATCGCAATCGCGGAGACGGCACGTTTGAAGAAGTGACGAAGAAGGCGGGCGTGCTTGATTCCGCAGGCGCTTACGGCATGCAGCCGATGTGGTTCGATTACGACAACGACGGTTGGCCAGATCTTTATGTTGCCAATGACGCTGGTCCGAATTACCTGTATCACAACAAACGCGATGGCACCTTCGAAGATGTCAGTTTGATTTCTGGGACGGCAGTTGATGGTAATGGCAAGCCGCAGGGCTCGATGGGAGTCGATGCGGCAGATTTCGATCATGACGGATTGCTCGACTTGTTCGTGCCCGACTACGCATTCCAGTACGACACGTTGTATTGGAATCGCGGCACGGAGGGTTTCCTGGACATTACGACTAAGGCGAATCTGGCGAAGGCGACTTATCCGTATGTGGGATGGGGCACCGGTTTCTTCGACGCGGACAATGATGGCTGGGACGACATACTGGTCACGAACGGCCACGTCTATCCGCAGGCGGACTCGATTCCGGGCTCCGCACCTTATCACGAACCGATTCAACTCTTCAGGAATCTGCGTGATAAGACCTTCGAGGACATCTCGGCAAGCGTCGGCTTTGATAAGCTGCGTCGTGCTTCCTGGCGGGGGGTGGCCTTTGGAGATGTGAATAACGACGGCAAGGTCGATGTGCTCGTGCTCGACGCCGATGGACCTCCCCTGCTGTTGATCAATCGCTCAGAGAGCAAGAACCATGCCGTGCTTTTTCATCTGATCGGCTCCAAGAGCAACCGCGCCGCCATTGGAGCCCGGGTCACGGTTAAGGCAGGAGATCTTTCGCAGTTCGAGGAGGTACGCGGCGGGTCCAGTCTTTTTTCACAAAATGATTTGCGACTGCATTTTGGGCTGGGAGAGCACGCGGTGATGAATCGCGTCGAGATTGCGTGGCCGAGTGGGAAGACAGAGAGTTACGAAAATCTTCCGGCGGATTTGATTTACACGATGGCCGAAGGAGCGGGAATTCGGGCGCGAGTACGATTTAATGCAGAATCATCCAAGAAATAGTTCCGTTACTTATCTCTTTCCTCATTTGCATTTTCGCGCGACAAACTTTTGGCGGGCGCTTGACGACCCCGGGTCGGTTCATCCTCCAGTGGAGTCAGGCGGATTGTGTTTTGGATTCCCTTTCCTTCCATGATGGTGTAGATGGCGTCGGCGGGAACATTGTTGAATTCGTCTCGTTGCCCACTCGGCCAGTCAATTTTGATCTTCTTGATCGTCGACTCTAGTCCCAATCCAAAATGCAGCCGCTGATCGCTCGATGACAAATACCCGCCGCCGCCCCGGACTTCATCAATCTGCTTCATGCGGGTGGTCGTGATTGTGATGCGAGCTCCGATGGCAGCGCGATTGCTTTTCGTTCCGATGAGTCGAAATAAGACGCGGTGATTCGATTCCCTGGTTTCGTTCACGAAAACAGAGGGCGGAGTTCCCACGTTGTAGACGACTGCATCGACGTTACCGTCATTGTTGAGATCTCCGAAAGCCACACCGCGGCGCGACTGCGCCACACCGTCGTTGAATCCAGCGGAGCCGCCGATTTCTTCGAAGGTCCGGTCCCCGCGGTTGTGAAAGAGTTGAATGGGCTCGCGGTAGGGAAGTTCGTGTGGAAGAGCTTCGAGAACGGTCGAAACATTTCCATTAGCGACAAGAATATCGGGCCAGCCATCGTTGTCGAAGTCCGCGAATCCAACTCCCCAACGCACGGGAGAATATCCTGAACTGGAGAGCTGCGCGTTCCACGCAACATCGCTGAAACCTTGGGGCATCTGGTTGCGGTAGAGGCTCAGGGGCTGCAGTCCGTAACGAGTCACGATGAGATCGAGCTTCCCGTCCCGATCAAAATCCCCGAAGTCTCCGGCCATGTTGCCCATGGTGCGTCCATCGTCGCTGAGTGCGGTACCGGAGACAAAACCGACTTCTTCGAAGGTTCCGTTGTGTAGGTTGTGATAGAGAAAGTTCGGGCCTACGTCATTGGTCACGAACAGATCGGGCCAGCCGTCGTTATCGTAGTCGCCCCACTCGACGCCCATGCCGCGTTGCCGGCTGGCATTGTGTACCCCTGCTTTTACAGACACTTCTTCGAAAGTTCCGTTGCCCTTGTTGTGATAGAGAAATGCGGTTTCGCCCTCCGCCTGCGGCACCTCAATGGAAATTCCCTTATAGTCAAACGACGACTGGCCGGGCTTGGGCAGGTTGTGGATGTCGGAGTGAACGTAGCGTGCCACGAAGAGGTCGAGGTGGCCATCGCGATCGTAGTCGGCCCAAGCCGCACCCACGCTGAAGCCTCCCCCAGAGACACCAGCCTTTTCCGTCACGTCTTCGAACTTGCAGCCGCCGAGATTGTGGTAGAGCACGTTATGCCCGTATCCGGTCACGTATAAGTCGGGCAAGCCGTCATTGTCATAATCGCCGACCGCCACGCCCATGCCCCAACCGCGGACCGTTAACCCAGCGACCTGCGTGATGTCGGTGAAATGGAGATCGCTGTCTTGCCGGTAGAGAGTGACCATGGGATCCCCGCCCTGCAGATAACGGCCGACGGTCGAGTCGCCGACCACGACGATGTCTAATTTACCGTCATTGTCGCAGTCGAACAAAGCCACACCGCCGCCGACCGTCTCGAACAAATAACGTTTTTCCGCCGAAACATGCGGAATTGTGGTGAGGCCAGCCCTTGCTGTGAGTTCTCGAAAATGGACAGGAGCCGCGCCCTGCGGCGCGTTTGAAGCAGCGGTCAATATTCCCAGGATGATGACGAACACCCGCATTGACATCTTAAACTAGTCTCCGAAACAAGGGCTCTATCAACGCGCCGCAGATTCACTGGCAAGCCGCCGCTGCGCATCCGCATCCGCTGGGTTCAAAGCCAAGGCAAGCCTCAACTCACGGATTGCGTTCGAGTGGTCCCCTACCGAAGCGTAACCGTCCGCTAACGCCACGTGCAGGTCAACAAACTTTGGCATAACGTTCTCCAAATTTTGCAATCGAGCTACGCCCGCATTAGTTGCGCCCGTCTTAATCAAAGCAGCCGAATAGATATAATCCACTTGCGGGCTGGCAACCAATTCGCTTTCCAGAGACTTCAGAATCGCAACCGTTTCGGGATAACGCTTGAGGTCGAAGAGGGCCGCGCCCAGGGCGGAGCGTATCGAGCTGTCATCGGGATGTGACCGAAGATATCGGGTTAGAGGTACGATCGCTTGATCGTATTGGTTTGCTGCTAACGCCGCTCTACCTAAGTTGTAATCGATTGCTTCGAGGTTCGGATTCCAAGAGGCGGCTAGTTGGAAAAATGAAACGGCCTCGGAGAACTGGTCGTCCCGCGCAAGGATAACCGCCAAATTGTTGTAGCTGTCGGCAATTGCTGGACTCACTTTGCGTTCGTATGTCTCGATTTGTCTTACCGCTTCGGGATCAGGATCTTTTTGCATTTTTCCTGCGTCGGGGTTGCCATCTACGGAAGACGTGCCAGTCGGCGCAGACGTCAACACCGACGCGCCCGATTGCTCCTGCTCAGAATGGAGCTGCGGATCTTTCCCGGGAATGCCCTGACTCGGAACGTTTTGACCTTGATTCGCAGCAACCGACTGCTTCAACAGCTCGTCGGCGACCTGCAATTCGTCTTTTGCTTCTTTCAGAACGTCCCGTCTGCAACAAGAGCCTCCCCAGCAAGTAGTGAGCGCGCTGCACCTGATAGTGATTCCGAGAAAAGTCTTGGGTTAGGGCGATTGACTTTCGCAATGCTGTTTCGGCTTCAGTGCGTCTTTCTGTCTCGGCATAAACTTGACCGAGAGAAAGATAGACATCCGGATTTCTCGGATCGAGCGTGGCCGTGCGGCTTAGATATTGTTCTGCTTCCTTGAGTTGATGCTGACTCAGCGCGATGTAGCCGAGCTGATAGAGACTAAGGACATCGTTCGGATGATTCTTCAATTCCTTGCGGAACTCCTCGGCGGCTTCCGGAAATGCGGCATCAGCGAGACCGACCAGATTGGCTGCTCCGAGGGAGTAGTGCGCCCCGGGAAATTTGTCATCCAGAGCTAGCGTCTTCTTAAATTCCAGAATGGCCTGCTCTGGATACCCTGCTTCGGCATAGGCGCGCCCAAACTCCATATGAATGGCTGGCGTGTCGCCGAGGCCTGTAAGCATCTCGGAAAAAATGGTGGCGGCGCGATCGGGAGTTTTGCGCCTTAAGTACGCGACACCGAGCCAATAGCCGTGTTCAAAAGTTGAATCGCCAGCCACCGCAAGTTCGAGTTGCTGCGTCGCTCTTTCGTTCTCATTGCGTCGAAGCAGAATGCGTCCGAGCACAAAATGGGCGCGAGCATTCCGAGGCTCTTCGCGCACCGCAGTTTCGGCGGCGCCCTGGGCGTTCTCCAGATCTCCGAGGGCGCGGCACGCCTCCGCGTAATCAAGACGTAGGGAAACGTCGTGAGGCTGTAGGGGCAATGCTTGCTTCAGGAATCCCTCAGCTTTCGAAACGTCACCCGATTGAGCGCGTCGATTGGCGAGATGCTGCAGAAGTTCTGCGAGGAAAGCTTTGTACTCAACTGCAGCTTGTCCGGAATTGCCAGCAGCTTGCGCGTTTTGGGCAGCCGAGTAATGCTGACGAAGCGAATCGTCAGATTTAGGGTCCTTCGCGGTAGAGTCTGGAATCGACTGGGCAACCAGAAAAGAGCTTGCCGTCCAGAGAAAAACTATCAGGATTCGCGAGTTGTGCACTGTTCTTCTCGAATTCTGTTTCTTACTTATGATGGGCCACCTCCGCGCTTCGCTTAACGCTTTAAAGTTCTGTTTGCACTCCACAGAGTTAAGAGCGGACGCGAACAGAAGTCAAGCGCTCGAAGCATGAAGTGAGTCAGTTTGAACTCTGGGCCCTCAATAGCTGAAGCCTCATTGATTTTTTGCACGTGTTAGTGCGCAGCCAAACCTTCGCACTTCAAAACACAAGAGCGATAATCGACCTTTCCTCACGCGATAAAAACTACAATTTCGGCGAGGGCTGTTTCTTCAAGTGTCACCGGGGCAGTGCTACAATTCTCGCCGAAACGGAGAGCCCATGCGCTATCGACTGGCTTTGCTTCTGCTTATTTCGGCCGGGCCGCTCTGCCTCATGCAGCAGGCTGGATGTCAGGTTGGAGGCTATGTTCGCGAGGAAACGACTAACGCGGCGCTGGAATCCGTCAGCTTGGAAATATTGTCTTCGGGTACTCGAGCCGCCCCGTCCACCGTTTCGAATATCGATGGACAATTTCATTTCGGCGGTCTGCGCGACGGAGATTTCTACATCATTGCGCGGAAGGACGGTTATGAGAGTACCACAGTGAGCGTATCGGTCATGGCGGGTTCATCCCCAACAGCGCTGATCTATTTGAAGAAAACGCGATCGGATCAACCCAACGGGCCGGGCGGCGAAGTCTCAGCGAGACAACTGGCGATTCCGCCGAATGCGCGGGAAGCTTTCGAAAAGGGGTCGAAGTTACTCTACGAAAAAGCTGATCTGCAGAAAGCCATATCGCAATTTCAACGCGCGATTGACGCCTTCTCCGCCTATTACGAGGCCTATGCGCAGATCGGAGTCGCCGATTACCGTTTGTCTAAATTTACGGAAGCCGAACAAGCCTTGCGCAGGTCGATCGAACTCAGTGCCTCGAAATATCCTGATGCACTTCTGTTGATGGCGCAGATGTTAAATGACCAGCAACGCTTTAGCGATGCTGAAGCAAATGCCAGGGAAGCCATCGCGGCGGGTGATACATCGTGGCATGGTCCGTACGAACTGGCGCGGAGTCTCGTCGGATTGAAGCGGGGCGCGGAGGCGGAGGTCAGCGCCACACAGGCGGCGCAACTCAAACCAGACAATCCGAATATTTATCTCGTGCTCGCCAACGCCCATATCCAGCAGCAGAAGTTTTCCTCTGTGGTGCATGACTTCGATGATTATCTGAAGTTAGCGCCGGATGCTCCGGGAAGTGATCAGATCCGTCAACGCAGGGATCGCATGCGCGAAGCGCTACAGCATACGACTCCGCGAGAGGCCCCCCACTGGTGATCGATGCTTGCGCGAAATCGATACTTTGAACTCGGCGCTGGCACTGGCAATCCCCCATTTACCTTGGCAACAATCCGCTCTCACGGAACATGGAATCGTCGAGCGTCACGCGCGACGACCGCATTTCGCGAAACAGTTGCAGGTTGGATGACATGATAACGCCAGGACTGAGATGAACCGTCGGTGGAAGAGCTGTCTTGCTCGATAGGTGATCGGCTACAAGACGCAGGGCGGTTTGTCCTTGACGGTAGGGCTGCTGATAAATCGATGCAGAGATTGTTCCCTTTTCAAAGTAAGGCGCCATTTCCAAAAAAAGATCGGTCGTAATGAGTTTGACTTTACCCGCCAATCCTCTCGCACCCAGAGCGCGGCACACCGGAAGACAGTTAACCGTATTCACATATAACCCGGCCAAGCCGGGCACACGGCCCAGAAGATCAAACGTCTTCTGAAAACTCTCATCTTCGTCTTCATGCCCCTCGAGAATATCTATGATCTCCCCACCCGGACAGTATCTCGGAAAAGCATCGGAAAAGCCGTCTGTTTTCTTGCGATGATCGAGTGCCATCAGCATTCCGGCCACCACCGCTACTTTCGATTTCGCGGGCACAAATTTTCCCATTAATTCTCCCGCCAGGTGCCCGTTCAACCAAGGTTCCACACAAACGATGGTAGACCGGTGACTCTCCGGAGCGTCGGTCGAAACACAGACCACTCGAACACCTTTTTCTTCCGCCTCATTGACCAGCGGGGATAGACCCTTGGGGTTGCCGGCCGTAAGAACGATGCCGTTCACACCGGCCCTCAAAAGTTCCTCGAGAGCCGTTGTGTCGTTTTCACCCAGAGACGGTACGGGCCGAAATTCAAATTGCGCACCAAGCTGGGTCAGCCGGCGCGCTTCGTCAAGCACACCACTCCAAAGCTGATCGTAAAAAAATCGAATCTCCCGCGGGATGCAGACTCCTATGCGGATACCGACCTTCGATGCAACCAGGGCGCGGGCGGCAAGGTTGGGAGTGTACCCGATCTGACTTACGATTTGCAGGATCCGCTGCCGAGTCGATTCCCGAATTCCAGTTCTACCATGTAACGCACGATCCACCGTACCAATCGAAACATTCGCCAGTTCGGCGATGCGGTGAATGCCGTTTTTATTCTTGTTCATCTCCGGGCAACTCCCCTATCGAGCATCACGTCGGATCGCAGTTTTCATCTCATTCCTTGCGGAATTGCTTGCAATCCCATTTTCCGTGTACGTTTACGATGATATACTCAGGCGCTTTTTGAATCATCGAGGATTATGCGAAACCGCCTTCGAGCTATTTTCTTTCATGTCTTTGCCGCTCCATTCATTTGTCTGTGCCTCTCATTTGCGCAGAACGCGCCGTCCGCATCACCAGCACCTTACTTGGATCCGTCCAAACCAATCTCCGTGAGAGTCGACGACTTAATTTCACGGATGACCCTGGAGGAAAAAGCATCTCAGGTCGTCAATCAAGCGCGAGCCATTCCGCGTTTACAGGTTCCCGCTTACGACTGGTGGAGCGAAGCTCTGCACGGCGTAGCCAATGCGGGCACGGCGACTGTCTTTCCAGAACCCATTGGATTGGCCGCCACTTTCGACACTCCTCTGATTAGTGACATGGCAATCGCAATCGGAACCGAGGCGCGGGCCAAGCACAATCAGGCTGTGCGCGCGGGCCGGCGAGACATTATGGAAGGTCTCGACTTTTGGTCGCCCAACATCAACATTTTTCGAGATCCTCGCTGGGGACGAGGTCAGGAGACCTTTGGCGAAGACCCCTTTCTGACTAGCCGCATGGGCATCGCATTCGTAACCGGGTTGCAAGGTGATGATCCAAAGTATCTTCGCGTGATCGCCACGCCTAAACACTTCGCGGTACATAGCGGTCCCGAACCGGCGCGTCACACGATAAATATTCAAGTCTCCAAGCATGACATGGAAGACACGTATCTCCCCGCTTTTCGAGCAACCGTCACTGAGGGTAAGGCGGAATCGATTATGTGCGCCTACAACCGCGTGAACGGCCAACCCGCCTGCGCTAACTCCTTCCTGCTAAAAGACCAGTTGCGCGGAGCGTGGAAGTTCCATGGCTATGTTGTATCTGACTGCGATGCGATCGTCGACATATTTAAGGGCCATCAATTCACTAAGAGCCAAGCCGAAGCCGCCGCGGTTGCGATGAAAACTGGTATGGACAATGAGTGTGCGGACTTCTTAGCGAGAGGGAATGACAACTCCGATTATCTGCCGTTTATTGATGCCGTGAAGCAAGGACTGATGACCGAGAGAGATCTCGACGTGTCGCTGAAGCGCCTGTTCACAGCTCGTTTCAGGCTCGGAATGTTCGACCCTCCCGAGGTTGTGGTTTATGCCCAAACACTGGATTCAGAGATCGACAGCGAAGCTCATCGCGCGCTTGCGCTGAAGGCTGCCAATGAATCGATTGTGCTGCTGAAGAACAATGGCGTTCTGCCACTCAGCCCCGGCATTAACAAGATCGTTGTCGTTGGTCCGCTCGCCGAATCGGACGGAGTGTTGCACGGCAACTACAGCGGTACAGCTTCCCACGCAACGACCGCGCTGGAAGGTATTCGGAAGCAATTCCCTGCCGAAGTCACATTCCTGCCAGGAATGAATTTCCTGCGCCCGCAAACCGTGATTCCCTCCGCGGTACTTTCCACCGAGGACGGGGCCGCTGGCCTGAAGGGTGAATACTTCAATGGCGATAATTTTTCTGGAACGCCGCAGGTAGTGCGCGTCGACAAGTTCGTCAACTTGCAACTCTCCCACCCCGACGCTTCGTCACTTACCCCACCGACAGGAATGAGAGACTTCTCGGTCCGCTGGACGGGCTTTCTGACTCCGGGTGAGTCTGGCTCCTATCAGATAGGCTTGACTGGATCGATGAATCAGCTTCGGATAGACGGCCAAATTCTGGTCGATGACCTCTCGCAGCACGATCCCACTCCGACGACGAAAACGCTCCAACTCGAAAAAGGACATCGCTACGCCGTTAAGATCGAGCACTCGCGCGGCGGCGACACCAAATTCGTTTGGCTCCATCTGATCTCAGATCCCGTAGCCGACGCCGTTGCTGCCGGTGACCAGTCTGATGTGGTGATCGCAGTTGTCGGCATTACGTCGCAGCTCGAAGGCGAGGAAATGAAGGTCGAAGTGCCCGGATTCGAGGGGGGCGACCGTACCAGCCTCGATTTACCCAAGGCAGAAGAGGATCTTCTGGAAGCTTTGAAGACCACGGGAAAGCCGTTGGTCGTCGTCCTTATGAATGGCAGCGCCCTGTCGGTCAATTGGGCCAGCGAACACGCCGATGCGATACTCGATGCATGGTACTCGGGTGAAGAGGGAGGCACAGCTATTGCTGAAACACTAGCGGGTCTTAATAATCCCGCGGGCCGCCTTCCCGTTACGTTTTATAAAGGCATCGATCAGTTGCCAGCCTTCGAAGATTATGCAATGAAGAATCGCACATACCGCTACTTTGAGGGACAGCCGCTTTATCCCTTCGGCTATGGACTCAGTTATTCGAAGTTCGAGTACAGCAACCTGACACTTTCGAGTCCAAAACTAAAGGCGGGCAACGCGCTTGACGTAGATGTCGATGTCAAGAACGCGGGCCCGGTCGGGGGCGACGAAGTGGTTGAGCTTTTCTTGAGTTTCCCAAAGCTCGCGGGCGCGCCGATTCGGGCGCTACGCGGTTTCACGCGGCTCCATCTGGCTGCGTCGGAATCTCAGCACGTGCGCCTCACACTGAGTCCGCGGGACCTTAGCTTGGTCAACGAGGCCGGCGATCGTATCATTGCGGCTGGTGTTTATAAGATCAGTATCGGAGGAGGTCAGCCGGCAGCGTCGACCTCGGGTGCGGAGGTTCTCTTCTCGATCCAGGGAAATGAAAAACTTCCCGAGTAAATGTCATGGTCGCGGCCGGGACAAACGCAGGGACGCCATCGCGGAGCAGCCCCAACGTCAGCCTGGGCAGTTGCCTCGTGTGTCCATCGGCAAACGGTAGGACCGCCCCATCAGCTGCCAAATCAGTAAGTCCAAGAAAAGGGTAAATCGCAAAGCTGGCTTCGTCTTCTCACCATCGGTGATTTGTGATTTGTCCGAGCGAATTATTGTGTCGAACTTCGAAAATTAGGCGCGACTATTTCAACTCGATAAATGGCGTTCAAAACCATCTTCATAAATCCGGCGTGGCCTCTCAGATGTATAGGTGTACAGGCGGTGCGAGGGTTGGTCGCGAAGCTAGCGGCAGGCTTGCGTCTCTCTCTCGCTTGCCTTGTCAGCTTTTCTTCAGGCTCCAAACGCAGCATTTTGGCTGTGTTATACACCTATCTTCCTTCGAGGGCGCGTTAATGAGCTTTGGGGCCGGTTGGATATTTCTTCGCCAGCTCTTTGATAATGTCGTCGGGCGGATTACCACCCTTGCACGTCGGATGTCCAAAGCCACTCGGGCTGGTGTTGTTTGACCAGTCAAGAATCATATTGTCGTTATGATCGGGAGAAGGTCCCATCGGCACGGCGTCGAGTTGCAACTGGTGGCGTACCTTCCAAGCCATGATGTGGTCGGCGCAAGATGTATCGCCGCTTAGACCAAGACCCCCGACGATTTTCCCCTTGGAGTCATACAAGGGCAGTCCTCCACCAAAAACGATTACGCCGCCGATCGGCCTCCCGACCATGGGATCTTCGGGCGTGCCAAAAGATGGAGCGGGTCCGAAGACAGCCTGCGCATTCGGAGGCGCGCTCGTTGTCAGGCTGTAAAGGCTTTGCCCGGGTTGTGAGGCCGCGAAGACATTGGCCGTTGAAAGAGCGTAATCCGACGAACTAAGGGCATTTGCCGTATTGGCTTTCTCGGCAGCGATGGCACGACTGCCGGGCCATTGTTGTCCGCGATCGGTGCCGCTAAAAACCACGGCACAAACGATGCCATCGCGGTTCACCGTGACCGCCCACTCCTGATTGCCAAGACCACTATTGCCGGTTGCCCCTTCTTTGACCACGGCCTGTAATACACTGCGCAATTTTGTGTGATCGGGCAATGAAGAGCAGTCGGGCTTGGACTGGCCGAAGGCCGGGAACGCGAACAGTAATACGAAAGAAGAAAGCAAGGGCGTCAGGAATCTGAAAATCGTTGAACGTGACATGTGGAACCTTTCGTTATCTATTTGAGCTGTCGCAGGTATGCGACTAAGTCTCGCAACTGCTGACCGTTGAATTGTGTAAGGTTGGGCATTGCCGCATCAGGCTTCAGAGATTGAGCGTGCGTGACCCAGGCTTCCAGATAGGCATCGTTGTTCGGATACGAGTTAGCCGCTATGTTCATGCGGCTGGCAATGTGCGTCAAATCGGGAGCTACTCGTCCGCCTGCCAAAGTACCTCGTACTTGATGGCACATGGAACATGGTCCCGCCATGAAGATCTGCTCGCCACGGCGTGCTGCGTCCGTTGAAGGCTTGGCGCCGGACTGCAACTGGCCCTGTACCCAGGCTTCGTAGTCCGCGGGCTGTTGCGCGACTACGACAATCCGCATATGCGCGTGCTGAGCACCGCAGTATTCGGCGCAGGTGCCCGTATAAACACCTTCCTGATCCGCCTGTATGCGGATGAAGTTGGGATGGTCGGGAATCAGATCGACCTTGCCGTGGAGTGTGGGAACCCAGAAAGAATGGATTACGTCGAGCGAACGCAATTCGATATCGACGGGCTCGCCAACAGGAATGTGGATCTCGTTGGCCGTAGTGAAACGCTGCGCGGGAGCGCCCAGATATTGAACTTCCCACCACCATTGTCGGCCAATAATTGCGATGCTGGGACGCAGGTCGTGATGCTGGCTGTCATGGACTGGAAAACTGGCCATTAATCTCAACCCTAGAACGAAAAGCACCCCGAGTACACTCAGCGGAAATGCTAGGCCACCCCAGGCAATCCAGCCCTGGCCGCCGCCGACGTCAACGGGCTCATGCTCGGCGAGCGTGCCACGTCGACGCGATATCGCCCAAGTGATCAGGACCCACATGACCACGGTAATTGCAAGAAAGATGATCAGCATCAACCAGGACAGTTGCGCAATCTTATCGGCGGCCGGCCCGCGAGGATACAGCGTGGACTGCGATCGCTGGCATCCGGAGAGCAGCAACAACGACGCTACGGTGCACACTTCCTTCATGGCTAGTCCTTCTGCGTCGACTGGGTTGGGTGAATGATGGCAGGAGGCGCCACCTGTTCGTGGGCTGGAACCTCAGGAGGTTCCGGCTCCTCCGATGTCCGCATAGACTTGATATACGCCACCAGTTTCCAGATTTGTTCTTCTGGGATTTTGGTACCCCATGACGGCATGCCCGCACCGCGGCCTTCGGCGATCGAGTCGAATATCTGGTCATCACGATCGCCGTAAAGCCAAACCTTGTCGCGCAGGCTTGGCCCCATACCACCTCCCGCGTGGCCGCCGTGGCATCCGGAGCAGTTGTACCAGTTAAAAAGTTTGCGGCCTTCCTGCAAGGCTACGGGGTCGTTAGCGAGGGGATTCGTCTGGAATGTGAAATGCTTGCCTGCTCCGGGGATTGGTCCCACGGCTGTGGCGTGCATCGGCAGAGAGACTGCAGCGGCACCTGGAGCCGAAGCTCTCTGACATCCGACTGCGCCGAGCAGAAGAAGACCGATGGTGAAGGTGATATGTTTTTGCATTCTGGCACACTTCATTCGCATGTCACCTCCGGACTTGTCACCAACGGCACGGCATATGACTCGAGTAATTGACGAATCTCGGGGCGGTAGCGAAGAATGAATTCGTTGAGTCTGGCGCGCAACGCCTCATTCCCGCGTCGAACTCCCATCGAAATAGCGAAAGACAGCGGCAGTTGCCGGTCGGCGGGAGCTGCGCAAACGGGAGTGGTCTCCAGCGGCTCGGAAGAATGTTCAGAAAAATAGCCGCCCAAAGGGCCCCACACAACGGCAACATCGATCTCTTTATCCGCCACTGCGTGCACAATATCTGACCCAGGATTCTGTTCTGAGAGTTTGCCAAATATGCTGTAGCCCTCCACGTTGCGGGCAAGACCCCGACTTAACAGAGCCGTTGTCGAAGGCATGGCCTCGTCATTTTCGCCAGTCACATGAACGCCAATGCGAAGATGTTTCAATCGTGGATCGTCGAAAGACTCGATACGAAGATTGCGATCACGACGGGATACAAATACGTACGTAGAACGAAAATAGGGAATGGTCGTGCTCGCGACCTCGATCCCGGATGGGACCTCCATCACCACGTCGCAAACTCCCGCCTGCAGGGTGTTGCGAAAGAACTTATGGCGTTGCGGGAACCAAAAATAAGACAACTTCATGCCAAGATCGCCGGCTGCCAGTTTCGCCAGTGCATTCTCGAAGCCCTGCTGCTGCTCGTTGGAATAAGGGAGATTGTTCGGGTCGGCACACACTCGCAATTCTTGGGTACCCGCCAGGCCGGGCACCGCACAGAAAAATAAAAATGTCGCCAGCTTCCTAATAGCCGAAGACATAGACTGCTCCTCCCGGATTCGTCATCTGTTTGATTTTCTTCATGGCGCCGACTACGCCGAGCGCGGCGTAATCGTCGTCGGTCGACACGCTGGGCAAAGCAACGGCGCCCATCCAGCCTCCGATGCCGACATAGATCGCGACGTATTGCTTCCCGTCGGGACCGATGAAAGTCATGGGATTTCCGATGATGCCGGAAGTGAGCTTCTGTTGCCAAAGAACGCTTCCGCTGCGTGCGTCTACCGCGCGGAACCATCCATCCATGGTCCCGTAAAACACAACATCTCCCGCCGTGGCAAGCACCCCGCTATAAACCGGAAGGTCACTCTCTTTGATCCCCCAAACCTCCTTCGCATTCGCCACATCCCACGCGATTAGTTCACCCTGGTATCCGCCGGGTCCTGGATACATGCGGACACTGGCTCCCAAATAAGGAGTGCCGGCAATGTAATTGACGTCTTCGCCGGAATAGTCCATGCAAGTGTTGTGCGCCGGGATGTATAGATAACCCGTCTTCGGCGAGAACGACGAGGGGACAAATTCTTTACCGCCGGTAGAGGACGGGCAAACTCCGCGAGCGTAGTGGTTGGTGTGCGGACGCTTGTCAGGATCTTCCACGGGAAGACCTGTTTTGAGGTCATAACCCTTAGCCCAGGTGACTGGAACAAAATTTTCTGCCGAGAGAACTTCGCCGGTCTCTCGATCAAGTACGAACATGAAGCCGGTACGGCCGGGATGAAGAAGCAGCTTTCGCGTCTGGCCTTTCCATGGCATATCAACGAGAATGTTCTCCATGATCTCGTCGTAGTCCCAGCCGTCGTGTGGTTCGATCTGGTAGGCCCATTTCGCGGCTCCCGTCTCCGGGTTGCGCGCCCAAATTGTGATTGACCATTTATTGTCCCCGGGACGCATGTCATCGTTCCATACTCCCGGATTGCCCGTGCCGTAATAGATAAGATTGAGTTCGGGGTCGTAAGAAATCCAACCCCAGATCGTTCCACCGCCCATATGCCACTGATCTGGCGTCCACGAACTCACGCCGAGATCTTTCCCTTGATCTTTCGGATAGAAAGGCTTGAAGTCTGCGCCAATGAGGGCGTCTTTATCGGGTCCGCTGTTGTAAGCGCGCCATAAGATCTTGCCGGATTTTAGATCGAGCGCGGTGAGGTTTCCGCGAACCCCAAGTTCACCACCGCTGTCCCCAACCAGTACGACATTCTTTACAACAATGGGGGCCATGGTGACGGTCTCACCAAGATCTTCATCTCCAACACAGGTTTTCCACACCAGTGTTCCCTTGTCCGCGTCGACTGCAATCGTGTTGTCATCGAGCGTGTTGTAGATGATTTTCCCTTCGGCGTAACTGGCGCCTCGATTGACGACGTCGCAACACGCGATTCCCTGCGAGCGCCCATCCGGATTGGGTTCAAATCTCCACTTCATGGGATAACCGGGTTTGGTCAGGTCGAGGGCGATCAGATAATTCGGAAACGGCGTGACCATGTACAGAGTTTTGTTTACAACCAGCGGGCCTCCTTCGTGCCCGTGTGGAATTCCGTCGGCCATCATGCCCACGACGTGAAGATTCTTGACGTTACCCGTATTGATTTGCGTGAGAGGACTAAAACGTGTGTTCGCGTAGTCGCCAGTGGGCATCGTCCAATCACCGGTGGGTAGTGGACTGACGAGATGAATTCCGGGTTGCAGGCCAGGGACGGCGGCGGGAGCATTCTGACCACATACCGAGGCCATCATGAACACCGTGAACAGCGTGTAAGAGAAAATGCGCTTCATTGCTCTCGCTCCGATCTTTCGTCGTCAGCGCTCATCGTCATCACCTCGGCTTGGTCACCGCAACGTGTATAAATACGCGGCTACGTCGCGCGCCTGTTTGTCATCAAGGCCCAGATTCGGCATCGCTGTGCCCGACTCCACAGCAGGCGGATTCTCGATCCATCGCACCAGGTTGTCAGGCGTGTTCGGAAGTTCTCCCGCGATCATGCTGCGGCGACTGAAGGAATTCAGCGGCGGTCCAATTTCGCCCTTCGCGGCATGAATTCCCGGAATGCTGTGGCATGCGCCGCAACCCGAAGCCAGGATGATGTTCCTGCCGTCCCGGGCGTCTCCGGCAGTAAGGCGGTAGGGTGCGGTCGTCCGGCCACCGGTGCAACCGAAGAGCAGAAGAATGGGCAATACTGGAGCCAATAAAACCTTTCCCTTCATCTGGCCCTCACACAAAGCTCGATGATGGCAAGGGGAATGCCTAACAAAATGATTCCGACGCCCAACGTGAAACTGACAAAAACTCCTATCAGAGCCATATATTCCTCGCGGCCACGTCCTTCGGCGTTTGCGAGACTTCCGCCCCGGGAAAGTTCGCGCCAGTTGCGGAACGACACTCCGCCAGCGGAAATGGCGGTTAACAAAAGTAAGAACGTGACTACGAAGTAAAGAACCTTCAGTCCTGGTTCAAGCCGGGCTCCGCCATACTGCTCCTGTCCGAGGCAGGCCCGCCACGTGATCAGGAGGTCGATAATTCCGAGCGCTATCCACGACGCAACGGAACCCGCGAACCCAAACCAGAGGCGGCCCGGCGATATGTGAGGTCGACTTGGAGCCTGGTCGTTCATACAGTCACAAGTGAGGTCCTATATAAAGAATCGCAACCACAAAAATCCAAACGACATCCACGAAATGCCAATACATAGCTGCCACGTGAAAAGGACGATAGGGCGACTCTCGGGCCGCCGCATATCTCGGCAGAACCAACACATACGCAAGCATCAAAAGTCCCACGATGACGTGGGCCGCGTGGAAGGTGGTAATGGTGTAGAAAATTGATCCGTAGGAGTCGGTGTAGGGCGTCAAATGCTCCCAGTGAGTGCGGTACTCAAAGGCCTGAAGCGTGAGGAATCCGAACCCGATCAAAATGGTCAGGGCGAGAGCCATGCGTCCCGCTCGGTATCGTTGTTTCCTAACCTGCAGCTCGCCCCAGCGCAGCACCACGCTGCTCACAATCAAGACGACTAGCATAGGAATCGCAAAGTTTAGCTTGGGGAGTTCTTCGATCCTCCACCGGTCTTTATTGTTCTCCAGCATGAAATAACTCGCGAACAGCGAGATGAAGAGAAAAGACTCGGTCAGGATGACCAGCCTCATCGCAAACGTGCCCCGCTCGGTTTCGAGCGGCGCCCGGATCGGACGGACGGGAACAACGGTCGCCGTGGTCATGCCAGTTCTTCCTCCGGTCTCGGCCACAACCAATAGTAGGTGGCAAACAACGTGCTCCCGATACCGGCCAAGGCGACCCACATCCATTGAAAGATCAGTGCCACAAATAGCATCATGAGAGCGAGCGCGACGAGCAGCGGCGAGATCGTATCCTCGGGCATTTTCATGATGGATTGCGGCTCGGCATCCAGCCATGTTGTCGAAAGTGTCTCGCGGCCTTCGTCGAGTACGCGCTCATTGTTCGGGTCGTCTTGTTCATTGTGGTCGTCCCACAACGGGTGACGAGAGATGACGGTGGGAATATGGACGGTGGCATACGGAGCAGGCGGAGAATCTGTCTCCCATTCAAGCGAGTCTGCGTTCCACGGATTCTTGCCTGCAATCACGCCCACGTGTTGGCTGCGAAAGAAGTTGATGACGCTGAGCAAAATGCCGGTTCCAAATACGAAAGCGCCGATCGTCGCCGTCATATTCAGCCCGTCCAAACCGAGACCTGCGGGGTAGGTATAGATGCGCCGCGGCATGCCGCCGAGTCCCGCCAAATGCATCGGAAAGAAAGCCAGATTGAAGCCAACGAACATCACCCAGAAACTCCATTTGCCCAGCCGCTCATCCAGCATTCGCCCCGTCATCTTCGGCAACCAGTAATGGAATGCAGCGAATACTGGGAACACATTCGCTCCGATCAACACGTAGTGGAGGTGTGCGACCACGAAATAGGTGTCGTGCACCTGCCAATCCACAGGAATGATCGCCGTGAAAATTCCGTTTAAACCCCCAATTACCAGGAGCGCAAGAAAACCCATCGCGAAGTGCATGGCCGCGGTGGGAACGGGGCGTCCCTTCCAAATGGTCGCGATCCAGCAGAACACTTGCACGGCGCTGAAGATCGAAATCGTCATACTGCCCGCGCTGAAAAAACTCATGGCCATGTCTGACATTCCCACCGCAAACATGTGGTGCAGCCATACACCAAAACCAACGACTCCCGTTAATACAGTTGAGATCGCGACGTACGGATACCCGACAATTGGCCGCCGCGAGAAGACAGGAATGATCATCGAAGCCATCCCAGTCGCAGGCAAAAACACCACATAGACCCAAGGATGTCCAAAGAACCAGAACAACTGTTGCCAAAGTAACGGCTCGCCGCCCAAACGCGAATCGAAGAAATGCGTTCCCCATCTCCGATCCAGTTCGAGGAATACGCAGTCAACGGTCAGCGCCGGGAGTGAGATTAAAATGGCGAAGGAGATCGTCAACGTGCTGTAGAGAAATAGCGGCATGCGGCTGATGGTCATGCCAGGAGCTCGCAATCGAAAGATCGAGACAATGAAATTGATGGCCCCGACGGTTGTAGAAATGGTCAGGAAGATCAGGGCGAGAGCGTAGAAGTCCATGCCGTATCCGGGCGAGTAACGAAGGCTGGTATATGGCGCATAAGCAAACCAGCCGCCGTGCGGAGACTGTCCCATGAATGCGCTAACGTAAAGAAGAATGCCCGACAGCACGAAAGTCCAATACGAAAAGGCATTCAGTCGCGGATATGCCATGTCGCGCGCGCCAATCATCAGCGGAATCAGATAATTCGCAAAGCCGGAAAGGATAGGTGCGGCATACCAGAAGATCATGGTCATGCCGTGCATTGTGAAGAGCTGGTTATACGTTTCAGGTGTGAGCCATGACTGATCGGACCGCGCCAACTGGATGCGCATGATCAGAGCCTCAACCCCGCCGATAATCAGAAAGATGAACGCTGTCGCCAGGTAGCGATGACCGATTCCTTTGTGATCGACGGTGGCAAACCAGCCATGGACTGTCTTGGGAGTTTCCCAAATTTCTTGCAGGCGCTGCTGGACCGCGTTGGTGCCGGCGCTCATTAAACTTTCCCTAGCCCTGTCTAACAAAAAACTAATGGGCGCACTAGAGATGTTTTCGGAACAAAAATGGATGCCCGGAAGTGGCTAATTTCGTTCACGGCTTTTTTGCAGAGTCGGGATCTTAATAAGGTTTACGGCCTACGAACGACCTCCTCGGTGGATCATATTCGCCAATAAAATAGCCTCGAAATCAGATTCCCTGCGTTATGCAGCACAATACATTCGCCGCCCGCCACTCACGAGTTCGTGTTTCGTGGAAGTCACAGATCGGGAAGTTGTGTTTGTGGCAAAGGACGCGAAAGCCGAAAGTTTGGCACCCACGCGACGTCAAATCTTTAGATTTTGTAAGTCTTTTGCACCCCACGTAACAGACTGGTAGCAACATCAAATGGGGTCTCATCCGCCTGTAGTACTTCGCCGGTTCCACGTCCAGTTGGGAACTCTCCTCGTAGCCGATCACCAACGTTTCTTTGCCGCAGCGTTTGCATACTCGCTGGTCAACCGGATCATGCACAGCCAGACCTGAAAACGCCATACGAGCGGCCCTCGGTTCCCCATTTCTAATAATGAGCAATATTGAACAGCGGCAGCATTGCGAATCGGGTATTTTTTATTTTTTCGGCAGCCGGCCGCAAACGCTGCAATTGGTCTTGGTTCCAGCACGGGTTCCCAAAAGCTCGAAAACGGGAGTTTCGTCTCTTCAGCGCGATTCTTGTTGACATTGCAGAGAGACTCCAGAAGATACGCCTCTCGGATGGGGGCGCCACAGAAGCCTACGCCAGTAGAAACACGCTGGATAAACCGTTGTAGTCAGGGAGCATACGAATGCGAATTCCGGGAAATGGGATGGCATCTCGGATTCTTCTGTCTCTTATTTTGTTTCTTGTCGTAGGCTTGGCATTGGCTTCTGGCCAGACCGCTCCGCCCCCGCCGGCTAATAGTGTTTCCTCTAGTCACTCGCCGACCGCCCCTGCGCCCTCCGCTGAAGCCTCCAAGTATGTGGGCGCGGAGACTTGCAAGACCTGTCACGAAGAGATCTACAACGCGTGGGAAAAGACGCCGCACTGGAAGACCACACTGAATACAGAAGGTGGCCCCTCAAAGCAAGGTTGCGAGGGCTGCCACGGTCCCGGAGCCGAGCATGTGGCTGGGGGCGGCGACGTAAGCAAGATATTTAATCCCGCGAAGCACTCCGCCAAAGAGGTTGACGCCAAGTGCCTGACCTGTCATGCGGGAGCGCACCCGAACTTTGACCGCTCGCCTCACGCCAAGGCGAACGTCAGCTGTATCAGCTGCCACAGCGTTCATCAAAGCAAGGAAGAAGATAGCCTGCTGAAGGCTCCGCAGCCTACCCTTTGCTTCCAGTGTCACGCCGACACTAAGCCGGCGTTCAATATGCCGTTCCACCACAAGGTGAACGAAGGCTTAATTACGTGCAGCGATTGCCACGACGTGCACGGCACCTTCGGAGCTAACAACCTGAAGTCCACGGCCGACCAGAACATGATCTGCACCAAGTGCCACACCGAGACGCGCGGGCCGTTCGTCTTTGAACACGTCGCGGTCAAGGCCGAGGGGTGTTTGGGATGCCACACTCCGCACGGTTCCCAGAACGCGCGCCTGCTGAACATGCCGGCTATCAACCCTCTCTGCAACCAGTGCCACAGCGGCGTAGCTAACAACACGATTCACGGAATGGGCGCCGGGTCGTCGGAAACCATAACTTGTACGAACTGCCACACCAATATCCATGGCTCGAATATGAATGCGGCGTTCCTCAGGTAGGAGTCGTTGATTGCATCGCGACTTGGAGAATTGCTGAGGCGAGGGCCGCGTGTCGATTGCGCGTAGGGGATTCAAGGTCTCGACGAGCAATGTTTCTCCAGTGAGGCTTTGAAAATGAAACCAGGATGGATATCCCGCAGGCTGATTGAAAAACATTCTCTTGCGGCTGCGCGATGCATTTTCTGGGGCATGGCCGCAGCCATTTTGGGCGCAACGGGGGGTACCGCCGTCGCGCAGCTTCCTATATTTGTATCTCACCAGACCGCTCCCGATGGTTACACGCTTCATGAGTCTATCGATCTGGGTGGACATGTGGCCAATATCGACGGCAGCGGTGCCATGTACGACACTCTAGTCAACCAGCAGTCCGGTCCGCGCATACTGGGCGAGACCTATGAACTGCGCGCGCTGCCGGGCACGAAGAACACCCTCGTCGATCATTTGAAAGCCTTTACCAGCGGGCTCGGCGGCGATTCCAACAACGTTGCCAAGCTGGACTTTTCCAAGGGCAAGCTCTACGAATTCTCCGGCTTGTTCCGCCGCGACCGCCAGTACTTCGACTACAACCTGCTGGGCAATCCGAACCTTCCGCCCGGCCAGTCGATTCCAATCGGTCCCCCCGCGGAGCCGACGGGTTCTTACCCGTGGCCGCAGGTAACGCAGTCGCCGTTTTTGAACAACTCGGTGCGCCGCATGACGGACACAAACCTTACACTGTTCCCGCTGTCGAAGGTGACCTTCCGCGTCGGGTACTCGCAAAACATCTTCCAGGGTCCGAGCCTGACGCCTAGCGGTTATCAGGTCGCCGGCTCCTACGACCTGCTGCTCCAGGAGTATCAGCGCAACAGCACAGATGACTGGACGGAATCGATCGACTGGAAGCCGGTATCGCGGACGCGGTTGACCTATGAAGAGCGGGTGACTCACTACAAGGGCGATTCCTCTTTCAGCGGAGCACCCCAGTATTTCAACCTGCAGGAAGCGGACGGATTGAGGGTCGCCGTGCTCCAGAACTACGACAATCCGATCAATAAGCCGGTCGGCATCACCTGCAACGCCGGCGTTGGACCCTCACCAATTTCCCCCGCGCAGACTCCGAACGGTTTGCCCATCGTCGATCCGGCGTGTAATGTGATTAGCAGCTATTCGCGTTCTCAGCCAACCCGCGAAATCTTCCCCACCGAAATCTTCAGGTTCCAAAGCTCCAGCATCAAGAACGTTACGATGAACGGCAACGTTCGCTACACCTACGCGAACACAAGCTTGGCGAACTACTACGACGACTTCCAGGGTCTGGCGGGAAAGACCCGCGAACTCACATTTGCCGGCAACGCCCGCGCCAAGCGCGAAGCGATCGCCGCCGACTACGGCGTCACTTGGCAGGTGTTGAAAAAGCTCAGCATCTCGGAGCAGATCGACTACTCGAATGTGCACCAGCCGGGAGTTGCCAACATGACGAGTCTCACCACCGTGACTGCCGCAACACCGAACATCAATAGCACTGCGTTAACCACAACGGTGATCAATACTCCGACCACCCCGCCCACGGGCACGTTTGAAGGCAGTCCGAGCGTGGCTACGCCGCTGTTTGACTTCTTCGGCCAGAAGTTCATCACGAACAACCTCACCGCGACGTACGATCTCACGGATCGCACCATGTTTACGCTCACTTGGCGCCATCAGGAGCACGACATCAGCGAAGGCGCCGCGAACACCACGGGATACCTGACCGGCATGGCCAACTACACCATTAACGAGAACGGCGGCACCTTCGGCGTCGCCATGCAGCCGGCGAACAACTTGCGCATCAACGGTTCGGTCGAGGTCTTGTACGCCGACAATGTCATCACCCCGGTCGCACCCCGCGAACTTCAGCATTACAGAATTCACACGACTTATCGACCGAAGACCTGGGCAACGTTCTCCGGCGCATACAATGACCTCGAGCGCCACAACAATACGAACAATACAGGCATAGCGTCCGTTGATGGCCCGCTCCAGCATGTCGATCATAGCCGCACGCTGAGTTTGAACGCCGACCTGATGCCGAACCAGCACTACGGGTTCGACATCGGCTATGCCTACAGCGACGTATACACGGCGACCAACGTCTGCTTCCTGGGCACGGCCTCGAGCCCGACCATACCAGGCGCCGCGACGCCCACCGGCGTGGCTTGCCCGTCTCCGCCTCCCCGCGGGGGAACGGGGCCTTATACTTTTGGTCCGGCTAGGGATTTCATGAACGCTCCGACGCAGTATGCGTCAGTAGCCTTGGCGCTTTCGCCGATCGACAAGTTCCACGCCAACATCGGCTACCGAATCAGTTCGGTCAATGGCAGCCGCTTTTTCAACGATCCGCGCGATGTGAACGGATCCCTGGTTTCTAGCTACCAGACGCCTTTTGTGAATCTCTCCTATGCGATGCGAAAGAATCTGGTCTGGAAAAGCGAGTATAACTACTTCGGCTACGGCGAGGGTGGGCCTTCGGGAGCACAGTATTGCAATGCCTCCAGCACGCTCCCAACGCCGACTATGCCGGCTCCGGTCGTGCCCTGCAGCACGCTACCCAATACTGCGATGAGCGGTCCGGCCTCCGGGTTCACTGCTCCTCGGAACTTCCATGCAAACAACGTAACCGTCGGAGTGCATTACGAGTTCTAAGAACATCCCTTAGCCTTACTCACGGCTGGCCGGGAAAGTCTGCCTTTAAGTCGAGGGCGTTATCGCAGCACTGCAGCTACAAGGAAAGAAAGTAGCCGTCTCCAATGAATCTGCGAGAGCGAATCCGAGACTTAGCGCAGCCGATCTACTTTCTAGGCCAGAACACTGTCATGCTTGCAGGCGCTGTGATTACTACAAGCACGGCGTTTACGACCGTCGCTTTCTGGTTCTACGAGATCTTCTTGCCCGGACCGCCGCATCCTTATATCGGCATTCTTTTCTTTTTGATCTTGCCGGCAATCTTCGTCTTCGGCTTGCTTCTTATTCTAGTTGGCATTTTTCTGAGGCTGCGGAGTCTGCGCGCTACCGAAAAGCTGCCGAAGACTTTCCCCGCCATCGATCTGCACCTGCGGTGGTACGGAGGACCTTTGAATGGGCGGCGCTGGCGACTGGCATCAATCTTCCCTGAATTGAGCTAAAGCCGCTGGCGCACCCTTTTCCGGTGAGCAGAGCTTGCCCTTTCTGACGAGTTTGTTGTTGGGAACTAAGTTCGACCGAGCATGGCGCGAAGAGAGCAAATTCTAGCTGGCTTTGAGGGTAACAAGGGCCGCAGAAGTTCGTCTGCTAAAAAGCAAACCGCAGGATGCTCTCTTCACGCTCGCAATATCAGACCGGACCGGATGCACGTCTCATACGGTATATGAGTTTAATCTTGAAAACAGGCATTATCGAGATTTTTGCCTTACCATGAACCCACGCTGGGCAGTCTCCTTGAGTTCCATGGCATCATTCGCGTTGATAGCCACGGCTCCCCCCGATGGCCGGACACTTAATCTAGAAGGTCAGCCGCTGGTCATAGTTCTCACACCGGGGAAGGGATGGCGACTCCTCCTTCACACTCAATCATGATCAGTTGGGAATGTTGAAACAGATCGGGGCTTACGAGAGTTCTGAAACCACTCTGCGGAAGAGCGCATAGTCGAGGGGGGAGTCGGTCGGCAGAGCATGGCGGATTTACCAACTTTAAAGTGCCCTGAGTTACACACATTTGTGCGACACGCGTGGGGGTAACATGGTTTGGAGACTTGGCGGTTACGGGTCTCGGTAGCAATACAGCATCGATCTTGCTCGGTAAGAGCGCAAGAGCGCGGGTAAACTTCAAGCCTCCAGTCACGTACACCACCGATTTCACTCCTGCCGGGTCTAACGGCACAATTCCCCGACTTCGGCGTCCGTGCCCGACCTTCGCCCTAGCGAAAGCGACGGACCAGCAACGTATGGCGGTCCGATCGATACAGCCCCAGCACGTAGAGAGTGGCTTTCCCAGCCGTAGAAAAGATCAGCTGGCGAATTCTTAACAGCGGCTCATCGTGTTTTACCTGCAGAAGATTCGCAGTGGCAGGAGTCGCGGCGGTGGCATCCATCTCTTCGTCTGCATACGCGATCTGGATCCCGTAGGTCCCCTCCAAAATGGAAAAAAGTGAGCCCCGCGCAACCGCTGTTTTGGTGAGGCCCGAAAAGTCTTCCGCGGGAAGATAACAGGTTTCCACCGCAAACGGTTCATCCGCCGCCAGTCGTAAGCGTTCGAGTTTTAGCAGTCGCGCGTTGCTGGCTAAGGCAAGGCGCGCTGCGACCTCCTGCTCGTTATCAACGATGCCGAATGACAAAACTTTCGAGCAAGCCGTCAAACTTCGACCCGACATCTGTTCTGTAAAACTGGTCAGCTTATTGAAATGAATCTTGGGAGGCGCGACAAAAGTTCCCGATCCCCGCCTCCTCTGCACGACGCCCTCGCGCTCCAGCGTGGTCAAAGCGTGGCGTGCCGTCATCAGGCTCACCTTGTGGATACGGGCCAGTTCCCGCTCCGAATCGACTGTGTCGCCTGGCTTAAGTTGTCCGTCTTCGATGCGCCGCAAGATCGTCGCTTGTATCTTTTTGTATGCGGGTATCCCGTCTATCTGGCTGTTCGGCATGAATTCCCCAGTTGTCTAAATCCTAACGGATGACGCTGGTTCTCGGCGTTCGTTCGAAGTCACCGTCAACGCAAGTTTCCCACTCCAGAGCAGCTGCTATAGTGCGACCGGCCCGATAGGAGATGAAGCCGGCAAAACGCCGTTATAATCCCGCTAAGGCTCGTATGCTATAGAGCTTTCCCCGAACTTGCATAAAATTCTGGCTGCTTTTCAGAAATTTACCTTAGTCCGCTTTGCGTACCTTGTAAAGGGATTGGTAAAGATCCCCGCCATAATACAGCATTTCATAATGGGAATCCCATTCAGCATAGTTCACAACTTTTCCACAGGACGCAGCGATCGGGCTGACCACGATTACCGTTCACGATCGGTGCTATAGATAATATTGATCGCGCTCGGAGATAATTTCGCATTGTTTTGTGATTTTCTTCTTGACGACGTTCGTAAATGTACTATATAGCATTGTCCTAGTGTAATCGCACTATGAGTGGAGAGACTCATCTTCACCTAAATGCGTTCCCCGGAGGCTTCTGTTATGCGACAGTTCGATTGGTTGAAGGTTGGAGTGGTTCTGCTGGCGCTTCTATGTTGCGCGATGCAACCGGCGTGGAGTCAGGAAGTCACCGCCAACATCGTGGGCACGGTCACAGACCCAAGCGGAGCACCCATTAAAGGTGCCACCGTAGTCGCGATGGATGTCGATCGCGGCACGGAGTTTAAAGACGAGACCAACGATGCTGGAACCTACAACCTGCTCCGCCTCCCGGTCGGCAGCTACACCGTCAAAGTAACCTCACAGGGTTTCCAGTCGGTCGAGCACGCCCCCTTCACCCTTGTGCTGAACCAGACGGCCCGCGTCGACGTCCAGATGAGAATGGGGTCGGTCTCTGCCACGGTAGAGGTCATCAGTTCGACTCCCCTGCTGCAGACTGAGACCACGGAAGTGAGCACGATCATTGACGCGAATACCAACGTGAGTTTGCCGTTAGCTTCGCGCAATTACCTGCAACTCACGTTGCTCGCTCCTGGTGTGACGAACGTCGACCCGGATGGCATGCGTCAAGCGACGAACATGCTTAACTCTGGCCGACCGTACATTAACGGCAACCGCGAGCAGGCGAATGAGTATTTAGTGGACGGCATTCTTAACAGCGAAGACAAGAACAACGAAACTGGATACCAGCCCACGCCCGATGCAATTCAGGAATTCAACCTTATTACGCAAAACGCCTCTGCGGAGTTCGGCAACTATCAAGGGGGCGTGGTGAGTGTCAGTACGAAATCTGGCACAAACGCATTCCATGGCGGGTTGTACGAATTCTTACGCAACGATGCCCTGGATGCTCACGAAGCATCAGACGGGTGGACGCAGGGGGTGGACAACGGCCTTCTCGGTTTCAATTCACAAGGAGTGCTCGACAAGGCGGAACTGAGGTTCAATCAGTTCGGCGGCACAATCGGTGGGCCCATCATCAAGAACAAGCTGTTCTTTTTTGCCGATTTCCAGGGGCAACGCCAACTCAACGCAGGCATAACCTCGGCGCAGCTTCTTACAGCGCAGGCACGGGGTGGAGATTTTGGACAATTGTGCACCGACTTTAGCGGATCTTTCAACGCCTCAGGGGTTTGCCTCGGTGCCACTTCGCCGACGGCGCAGCTCTTCTACCCAAATGGACCCAACGCGGGACTGCCGATTCCAAATAATAATCTCGTCGCCGCCGGATATTCGATCGATTCTGTATCTTCTGCGATTTTCGCTCAGACCAAGAACTATCCGGTTCCTGCGATCGACACGCTGGCGAGCAATAATGTTTTCTATAAGAGTGGAAACAACCTAACGAACAATCAAGGTGACCTGAAAATCGACTACAACCTGTCGAACAACGACCATATTTTTGGTCGCTGGTCACAAATGGATTTGTATAATCCCACCTTCACCGGCTGCGTGTTTTGTAATACCGGCGCGACCGAAGGAAGCGATGCGCCAGTCCGGAATGCGGTCGTCAACTGGACACACACTTTCAAAAGCAATTTGCTCAACGAAGCCCGGTTCGGCTTCAATGCCGTTCGTTTCAATTCCACGACGACGCCGACCTCCTCCCTCGGCGACATTAGTCAGCAGTTGGGTATCGCTGGTGGAAATCTGCAGGCTCCTGGACTCGTGCAGTTGAATATTACCGGCAATAACGGCGGCAACGCTGGCCTTGGTTTGCAAAACCTGATCCAAGTTTTTCACTCTACGCAAGGGCAATTCGACGACAACTTGATCTATACCCGCGGGCGTCATCAGATTAAGACTGGCTTCCAATTTGTCCGCGAGCGACAGAACTATATTTATCAGGGCAACAACGGAGCCTTAGGCTTTTTGACCATCGGAACGGCGACTGGCTCAGGATTGGCAGATTTCTGGCTAGGAAATGTCGTTGGAGGAACCCAGTCTCTGCGTGATACCGGCGGCGTGGTGAGTAATCCCGCTCAGCTCCGCGGTAATATTTTCGCTGGCTATGTCCAGGATGACTGGCGCGCGACGTCGACTTTGACTGTGAACCTGGGTGTCCGCTTTGAAGACCACACTCCCTTCTACGAAGTGAATAACCGTGTTGTGAACTTCGGACTGTATACGGGAACTATCTATACTCCTAATGGGTTGGACGGCACTCAAACGTTCCCGAACAAGGCGCTCTACAACAACTATCTGGGAATTGGTGATTGGCAGCCGAGAATAGGGCTCGCTTGGTCTCCAGCGATGCTCGGTGGCAAGTCGGTATTCCGAGCCGGCTTCGCTATTTCCTCCTTCCTTGAAGGGGGCGGAAGCAACGAAGAGCTAACCTTGAATCCGCCCTTCGGTATTCTGCAACAACAAGCCGCGGGTGGAATTCAGACACTTGAGAACGGCTTCGGCGCTGCTACCAGTTCCGAGTGCCCCGGCGGAGTGAATCAGGATTGTTATGCCGGCCAGCGCATCCGAATTTTCGATCAGAATTTCAGGCCGGCCACGGTCACCCAATGGAACCTGACCTACCAGCAGCAACTGAGTAACTCATTGACCTTCCAGCTTGGCTATGTGGGTCAACGTGGTTCTCACTTACTGAACTTCGAAGATGTAGCGCAGTCTGTTCCATTGAACGCCGCCGGTCAGGTTGCCGGAGCAGGCCAGCTCATCGTCAGCCGCGAACCGGGTCCTTTCTTAGGCGGCGGCAATACGGGTTCACTCTACCTCAGAGACAACCCGCAATTTAACGTTCCTGGCTGCGGTACCGGCTCCAACCCTCCGTGCGGAGCTGAGACGCTTGCTGGAACGAACATGTCTAACTCAGATCAGTCCTACAATTCGATGCAGGCGGTTCTGCAGAAGCGCATGAGCAACGGACTGGAAGCACAGGTTTCGTATACGTGGTCGAAGTGCTTAAGTAATTCTCCAGGCTATTTCGGCACCGGTTGGGGCAGCACCGAAGCTACGAGCTCTGGAGGGCAACCTGGCTGGGAGAATATCTATAATCCACGGCTGGACTGGGGTCCCTGCTACTACGATCAGACGCACATCCTCACAAGCTACGTCACTTACGCGATTCCGGTAGGCCGCGGCAAGCAGTTCGGCCACGACATGAACTCGGCTTTGAGCGCGGTACTCGGCAACTGGGAAATTGGTGGTATCGTCACGCTGCACAGTGGCAATGCTCTTACACTGAACAACTTCGGTGGTTGGGGCGTAGGTGGTAATTCGGATAACACCAATGGCATCGGACCTTATACCCTCTCCGACCTTCCGGATTGCAATGGTCCCGTTAAGATTTTGAACCAGAGAGTGTACGCATCGGGTGGCACGCCCGGCTTCATCCAATACATCGATCCATCGCCCTCCAACGTCAGTCCGGCAGCACCAAACACGTTTGGGACTTGTGGCGTCGGCAATGTGCGTGGCCCTGCCTATGCCAACTTCGATTTGAGTCTGCACAAAGGCTTCCTCTTCACCGAGAGTAAAAAGCTTGAGTTCAGATTTGAAGCTTTGAACGCCTTCAACCACCCGGTCTGGGATTTTAGCGGTGGTCCTGCCGGCGGATCGTTCGATCCTGGTACAGCGGGAAGCAACGTGAACTTCGGTCGAATAACCGGATCTCAAGGAGCGAGAATTCTTCAGCTCGCGCTAAAGTTCTCCTTCTAGCGCGTCTGAGAGAATGGGAATCCAGGCAGGCGCTTTGCGGCGCCTGCCTTTTCTTCTGAACACGAAATTCAAGCTTTGGAGCGTTCGAACCCTGATCGTCTCGGCTTATAATCGGCAAATGCTCCGCTCTGGTTCGCTCTGGGTCCGACTTCTGTGCGGGTCATTCATCGTCGCCACCTCTTGTTTGGGTCTCGCGCAAGGTGCGCCTAAGAACTCGGCATCCGCCGCTCCGGCAGGTTCCGAAGCGCAGCGCGCACTTGCACTCGCCGAGGCCGGACAATGCAAGCAGGCGCTTCCCCTACTCAAGAAGGCGATTCATCAGACCTCCGACAAAGACCTGCGCAAGCGAATTGGACTCGATGGCGTCCATTGCGCGATGACTCATGACATGGCTTACGAGTCGCTTGATTTTCTGGCAGTCCTTAGCCGCGATTTTCCACGCGATCCTGAAGTTCTTTACGCGGCGACCCACGCTTATTCGGACCTGGCGATGCGCACCTCACAAGATTTGGCTCATGAAGCGCCATTTTCTTTCCAGGTTCACCTGCTCAATGCCGAGGCGCTCGAAATACAAGGCAAATGGGATGACGCCGCTGCCGAGTACCGCAAGATTCTTGAGATCAGCCCCATGCAAGTGGGAATCCATGCGCGTCTCGGCCGCGCACTTCTGTCAAAGCCTCAGCCTTCTCCGGCAGAACTCGAACAGGCGCAAAAGAATTTTCAGGAAGAACTTGAAATTGATCCGCGAAACGCAGTGGCCGAATTCGTTCTTGGACAGTTGGCCGCGGATGCCAACGATACCTCGACCGCGATCAAGCATTTTTCTCGAGCCGCCAAGTTAGACTCCGGCTTCATGGAGGCTTACCTTGGCCTCGGCACAGCCTTCAATTCCGCGAAGCAATTTGCCGACGCGATTCCTCCCCTTGAAGCCTACGAAAAAATGGCGCCCGATAGTCCTACCGGCCATTACCAACTCGCGGTCGCCTATGCGGGAGCAGGACGCCGCGCCGACTCCAACCGCGAGGCAGCCCTGCAACGGCAATCCTCGGAAGATTTGGAATCGGTGAAACGGAGGGCGGCGACCGCTCTGGAAAAGCAGCCCGCTCCGCAGGCTCCGGAGCCGAAGTAGCAATGCGTTTCCCAGGCCCGGATGCGCACGCTTTTCTAGGAGCGTACGGATCTTCAAGGAGCGCATCTCTTGAGCGTAGACAATTCCTGAAACTTTTTGCCGGCGCGCTCGCATTGCCGGCACTCTCGCGATTCATCCGAGCTGCGGAAATTCCGCCTTTTCCTTTTTCCGAAGTTCCGGCGTCTACAAGTGGAATCACGTTCACCCACACCGCTGGGCTTTCGCCCGAAAAATATTTGCCGCAATCCACCGGCGCCGGATGCGCCTTCTTCGATTACGACAACGACGGCTGGATGGATATCTACTTCGTGAATAGTGGGAAGGCAGACATCTTTGCGCCCACCAAGCCGCTTCGTAACGCGCTCTATCACAACAACCGCGACGGCACGTTCACCGACGTGACCGAAAAAGCAGGAGTTGTGGGCGGCGGCTACGGCATGGGCGTGGCCGTTGGAGACTATAACGCCGACGGCTTTCCCGATCTGTATGTCACCCAATACGGCCGCAGCATTCTTTATCGCAACAACCGCGATGGAACGTTCACCGACGTCACGGAGCAAGCTGGTGTTGCTGCTCCAGGCTGGGCGTCGAGTGCTGTCTGGTTCGATTACGACAACGACGGACGGCTCGATCTCTTTGTGTGTCGTTTTGTCGACTTTGACAAATCGAAGCATCACAATTGTGGCGCGCCCAATATCCCCGCGATCAAAGGACTGAACGAATACTGCTATCCCCGCATCTACACGCCGATGCCAAGCTGGCTGTTTCACAATAACGGCGACGGCACGTTCACCGATGTTAGCCAGAAAATGGGGATAGCGGACAATCCTGGCAAGTCCTGGGGCGTGGTTGCCACCGATATCAACAACGATGGCTGGATGGACCTCTTCGTCTCGAACGACACGGTCGCCAATTTTCTATTCATGAACCGCGCCGGCCGGCACTTTGAAGAAGTTGGCTTCACTTCAGGCGTCGCCTTTGGCGAAGGCGGCAAGGCGCGCTCCGGGATGGGCGTCGATTCTGCCGATCTCAACCAGGACGGTTGGATGGATCTGTTCGTCACCAACCTGAATCATGAACTAGACGGCTTCTACCAGAACCGGCGCGACGAGACATTCGATGACATCGCCGCTCCCGCCGGCATCGCGAACGCGACCCGATTGATGAGCGGATGGGGCTTGAAGTTTCTGGACTACGATAACGACGGCAATCTCGATCTCATCATTGCCAATGGCCATCCCGACGATCTGATCGAGAAGATTTACGACAACGTTACTTACCGCGAACGTCTCCTCCTGTTTCACAACGACGAAAAAGGTCTGCGAAACGTAAGTCCTGAGAGTGGCCCGGCATTCGCACATCCCATGTCCGCTAGAGGCCTAGCCCTCGGCGACTTCGATAACGACGGCGGGATCGACGTACTGGTTTCGTGCAATGACGAGCCGCCATTTCTGCTGCATAACAATGTCGGCAGCCGTAATCACTGGCTTGGTGTGAAACTGATTGGCAGGAAGGCGAACATCGACGCTATCGGCGCGCGCATCACCTACCAGGCGCAAGACCTCAAGCGCAGTAGAACGAAAGTGGGCGGCGGAAGTTATCTTTCTTCCCACGATCCGCGCCTAATTCTCGGCATTGGCGGCCGCACGAAATTCGACTGGATCGAAGTGAAATGGCCTCAGCCGAGTGGCGCCGTAGAACGTTTCTCAGACCTGCCCGTCGATCGCTACATCACGATCGAAGAGGGACAGGGGAAGTGGAAATAGACATCCCTGAGGCTTGCGCTGACCCGCGAAGAACATCTGGTTCGAGCCGCACGCTGGCACGTGCGGCTCGTTCACGAGAGACCAGGCGGAATTGATGCTCACGCGAACGAGTCATGGTCATCCCGATTCGTATAAACATCAAAACCGAGCCAGCCATCCGCATCTACCGATACGACCAAGCATGGAGCAAAGCCAGCGCGGTCTCAGTCCTGATTTTCGGTCTTAACCCGACAAATCATGCTGTTCTGTTCAAACCACTGCGGGAATGGGTATAAGACGATCGCTCGAAGGCTAGGATTGAAGGCACGCTAAATTGCTCGAATACTCGAATGCGCGTTTCTTGCCCCGGATAGCATGGAAGCGATCTTGGATGCACGCCAGCGAGAGAAACTGGCCTTGCAAGAGCCTCCATGCCCACTGTCGTCGAATGTTATGTTCTCGCGCCCATCGTCGCAGAAACACTAGCACGCCGAAACCGAAGCCTCCTATGGCACTCACCTCATAGAGGTCGAGGACAACAATCCGGGCATCTGTTTCCGAAGTCACAACGTCGCGCAACTTAAGTGCGGATTCGCTCCGGCACAAGCCTGCCCTCGCAGTCAACGACAGCCATTTCACCGATTTTCTCACCGGCAACATTTAGCATGACTTCCTTCCCGGTGTGGTTCCGTCCTGCATCGCTACCCTACGCTGGAGCACGGGCAGTACCGTTCCTTTGCTTTATGCATGTTGGGTCATGGCTATCTAATTGGCGGAGGAATTCCTAGAAGAGACGAGCAGATTCACGAAGTATCGAACAGCAACATTCCGTCGCGGAATCGTGGAATCTACTCACCGGCAGAAAGGACGGTGAGTTGAGTTAGTCGGCTGTGATGACTTCCTAAACGCTTCACTTCCTCTGTCGATCCTTGAGCCTCGAGCAAAATCCACCCGTAGCAATCGACAACCAAGGTTAGTCGTGAACGTGTTTGGCCAACTTTTCGTGATTCCATACCGTTCGACCGCAGGCCGGCCGATTGGGAGGAAATACGCTCGAGAAGCCAACTGTGCAGCAAAAAAAGCTCGTTGGGGCAGCAGAAGGAAGCGAAACCCCGATGAACTGTGAGCAGGAAATCTCTTTGTCAGAGCGATTTACGGGAATACTGGCGGAGAGGGAGGGATTCGAATCCACAGTCGCCAGAATTCAGAGCCTGCTGTCGCCTGACCACGCCTTCCATACTACACAGTGCCCTATATGCAGAGGTTTCAAACCAACAGCAGGTTCAGGCGTGGCTGGCTTGGCAGTTAAGAGAGAAAGTGGAGAGAAATAGCAGGCTCCGGTTCAATCAAAATCTTTGCTGACTACCTCAGTCGTTGGGATTTGATCAACAAAATCCGAAGGCGGTGCTTCGTCTAAGACAACACATTCTATATCGGTTCTAATGTAGTCGTGTGTAGAGCCGCATGATTGACAGCGCATTCCGACGAGGGTGAATATCGGTATGGGCGGGAACAGCAAAGCATAGGCTGTCTTTCCGCGCTGTTCACCGAGATATTTCAGCATTGTCAACGTGGAACACGTCTTGCATCGAAAGACAGCGTAAGAATGTTTCAAGATGATTTCTCCAGTAGTCCGTCGGTATGCCACAGTTCTGACTGCATGATCACACAGGCCGACGGATTCGATTGTTTGAGATCGACTCCAGAAAATCCCAAAGCTGCTCGTCCGACTTTCCACACCACTCGGCTACTCGAATATCAAATTCGGGGCTGAGAATAACAACGCCAATGTCGGTTACCTTGAGCCGGATGTGACCGGGAAGAGGACTCGCAATAATTTTGAACGTCACAGTTAGGTGCTGACTTGCGGCACAGTTTCGCCAATTGCTCCTTGAGATCAAGTGCTGTAATCGAAGAGGTAGTGCTGGTAAGCCACTTGCGTCCGGCGTCCGTAATTTCCCACACGCCCCGTGGCGAATTGTCCTGGAGTAGCCCCTGCTTAACCATGTTGAGCCGCTGCCACGCGACGCGGTTCTTCCAGCGCACATCCATCCCGCTCTTCAACATCTGTTTGTCTGCTGGCCTTAAGGTTGATTCCAGTTTTTCACCAACCCGCGTTATCACCTTGTCTCGCTGTGCGCGTCCACCAAGCTCGACCAGGCTCTCAAGAATGGCAGGCCAATACTCATACACAGGGGTGAAATCCTTCTCTGACTCGTCCGGCACCAACGTTGGAGTCGGTGCAGCCGCGCTTGAACTGGGGCTTTGCCCCAGAAGAACATCAACCGCCCTGATCTTTTCGCGGAGTTTATTGGCCTTGTCTCTGAAATGCTGACCCAATATCTCGGAGTTGCGAGCCGACTTCTCCATTTCGCTTCGCCACGCGGCAAGGCCTGCTGGCCTCGGTATATCCTGACTAAGTCCTACCAGTGATCGCAGTTCTTCCAAAGCGTCCATAGTAGTCACCTCATCTTTGTTTTCCATGACATAGCCTCAATGAACAACATCACCAACAAACAGACAGTATAACAACATGACAAAATAATCAACTGGTTTTTGCACTCCCTTGATCAATGGCGAATCAAAAGCGAACATGCTACCATGCCTAAATGGACGAGGGACGCAAGCGCGTGCTGGCACGACCTGAGTGGTGCTCAGCACTTCCTTGCCGCGATGAGTGGTGTAGACCGGCTGCAAAGCACGCCAGTTGCCGTTGATCTTCGCGAGCCGGATGATCCAGGCTGATCGGTTCACTTGCCCTCCAGGACAGTGCTACCTGTTCAATTATGTTCTGGAGAGAAATGCGAGACACGCGGAAAAGTCTGCTGTAGTTACTATCGTTTAGGGAATTCTGGCGGAGAGGGAGGGATTCGAACCCTCGATACAGGTGTTAGCCCGTATAACGGTTTAGCAAATTCAACCCGTCCCCTACCTATTGCACGGAATCAATCAGATACGGCCATCTCAAGTGGTCTCAGTTGGGCAGAAATCGGGTGTTCGGCAGTCGATTATGCACCTGAGTATGCACCTCCCGGAAACAAAAGTGGGCAAATCGGACGAACGTCTCAACCAAAGCTGGTTGAGCGTCGTCTCGAAGAACTCCGTCCACATCCGAGCTACGCTCGACATCGGATTTCGCCTTCACCGAAACAGTTGCTCGCGCTCGCTTCTATCGGCGATCTTGCGTTCTGTGAGCCAATGGTTATCACGTCGAAGGGGCTAATCGTTGACGGCTATGCTCGATTTGAACTAGCTCAGCGAGAACGAAGAGAGACGCTGCTGTGTCTCGAATACGAGTTGTCCGAGGAAGAAGCCCTTCGTTGGCTACTTTATCGCCATCGCCCTTCTCAAGGCCAAAGCGCCTTCAATCGTGCGCTCCTGGCGCTTGATCTCGAGCCCTCCCTTCAAGAAACAGCTCGTGTGAACCAGCAATGGGGTGGTCAGAATAAAAGTTCTTCAAGTTTGACAGAAGCTCAAACTGTTAATGTTCGTTCGAAGATTGCTGCCGACGCAGACCTCTCCGCGGGCACTCTCGGGAAAGTGCGAGTGATTCTGAACTCTGCGGATCGCAAGATCCAGGACGCCACCAAAATAGAAGAGATCAGCATCCACAAGGCTTGCCAGTGGAGTCAGCTCCCAGCCCACCAACAGGTTAAGGAATTGGAGAAATACCGGAGTCGGAAGGGCATTAACCAGACGAGTCGCCGGCTGATCCAGAAGCATGTGGCGAGACTCGCGCCGAGCCACCTAATTCCATTGAATTTGGCCGGTCTTTTGAAGCCATTCGCTCCGAATAGGTCGCCGACGCTGGATTCGATCATCGTGGCTGAAATCGACGCGCCAGGAAATATCGCGTATTTCACCAAGGAAGCAGTGCGCGCACTGAAGTCGATGGAGGAACAAATGGCAAGTGAAAAATTGACGAAGGCGATTCTGCCATCCCAAGTCTCTGCGATCGGAGACTCACTCGGCGGTGCCTAAGAACTTTACGAAATTGCTTGAGTGCCAAAAACAGAACTTTAATAGCGGAGGTCCAAGATGACGACAACACGCCTGGGGTTCGTTAAGGAGATGCTTTTGGAAATCGATCCCAGTCTGAACGGTGCCGAGGACGATGAATCCTACAAGGCAGCCCTTGTGCTGCTCTCGGCGATGTCTTTGGGGCCCGACACGACGCAATTGGTAGAGTTTACTCGATTGTCCAGAACCTTCATTGCGACGATTCGCGAGCGGATGATTCGGGCGGAACTTTGGACTGAGTCAGAGACTCAGTACGATCACTCGTTTGTGGAGCTTGCGAAATTCGTCTTTGCTGTTTCTGGGCGGATGTCCTCATCGCAGAAGGCCTAGTCGTTCGGCGATGGGTTGAAGAAGAGGGCGACTTTCGCTATTTGGCGGCAGAGTTTTCCCCGCAGGACCAACAGTGCCGGAAGGTGAATTGAGACTCTGCGTGCTGGTGGAGGTGACGAAAAATGGGAAATCAAAACTTGATGAAGAAACTTCTGTCATCAAGAGATGTCTTGGGATCGACCTGAGACTCGGATGGCAGTACGTAAGAATTTTGCAAAGGTGGCGGATTGCGGGACACCGGCTTTGGGATGCGAAGTATATTCCTCGGGCAGTAGGAAAAACTTTGTTACCACCGATGCAAATCGCGATTCTGCGCCAGTTGTGGGTATCGGGCCACACTCCACTGGCTGGAATATCAGGAGGCAGTCCTTCCTGACATTCCCTACACAGGCATCGTCTTTACAATGCCCAGAGAGCTTTGGAGCATCTTCGAGAGAAACCGCCACCTCATCGATGACCTGCCAACACTTGGTGCTCACGTCATCCAGCAATGGATAAACAGGAAGTTCGGCGTTAGAGTGCTTATCATCGTCGTCCCGCACACTTTTGGCGGTGACCTGAAATTTAATACCCACCTGCATTTCCTGATCTCAGCGGGAGGTCTCTCAGTCTCAGAGGGTCGTTGGATTCCACGGATCAAGCTGCCGGAGGGTGCGCTTATGCGGATGTGGCGCTACGCGGTTATCACTCACCTCCGGGGTGCACTTCAGGCCAAGGTGCTCAAGTCCAATCTGACCGTGCAGGATCTCAAAAGAGTTCTGAACGTGGCGTACGAACGGCATCCTCGGTGGATCATATTTATGGCCGAAATAGCCTCGAAATCACATTTCCTACGTTATGCGGCTCGATACATTCGCCGCCCGCCACTCGCGAGTTGGCGTCTTTTGGAAGTCACAGATCGGGAAGTTGTGTTTGTGGCAAAGGACACGAAAGCAAAAAGCCTGGTCCCCACGCGATGTCGAATCTCTGATTTTGTGCGTCTTCTGGCACCGCACGTGCCAGACTGGTACCGACATTCCGTTCGCTACTACGGACTTCTGTCGCCACGTGCACGAGGCCGAATGCAAGCTGCCTTGTTCGCACTGCTCGGCCAATCCGCAAAACCTCGGCCCCACCGCTTAACCTGGCAGGATTCTCTAAGGAAATGTTTCGGGGTGGATCCCCTCGTTGACAGCTGCGGCCAAGCAATGCGTTGGGTACGACGGGAGAGGCCGGTTACAGGCTAAGTCTGAACCTCAGTCTGCGCCTCTGCCGGCCGAAGAGTGGCCCCACCAGCTCAACTCTTCGGAAGAGTCCATCCCCCCTAGTCGTCAACCCCATCAGACCTGGTGTAAACCTCCGGTATTGCGGCTCATTTGAGAGACGCCCGGGCCGTAAAACGCTGCGACTCTCAATGGACTCTGGAAAAAACGATTTTTGTTTTTCCTATAGTTCGAGGGAAGGTCGCCTACGACAGCAAATCGAAAACGCAATCATTTCTTCGCCGTCTTGATTGACACGACGTTCACTTCGTTCTTGTCCGCATCCACATTCGCAGTCAATAAGACGTGCTCCCCCTTGTGCCCCTTGACCGCATCTGGGTTAATGATGGTCCAACTTTTGCCGCCTTGGTCGCTGACAAACGTCTCGCCCGTATCGCTGATCGTGCCCGCTAGTTGAATCGGCGTTTGGGACTCATAGGTCTTCTGGCCGTCGTCGTGGTTCATCCTGTCCTGTCCGGAAGCCACTCCGTAAATTAGGAAAGATAGAGTGAAACAAATTGCCATCGTCTTTTTCATTGCTTTTTCTCCAAATTCGCCGAAATCGTTGGACGGTCGGGAAGACACCATTACTGTCCCTATTTGATTCTGAGCTTCGACCTTACTCGCTTCCTTTCCCAAGGAAATGTGCACAATTGAACAGACGTGGGGATCATCTGATCGATAAAGTGGGTCGATCATAAGGAAAATGATGTGAAGGAGTCGCCATGCCTTCCCCGGCGCGAGAACTATGACCTGCGGCTGACCCCTCTGGTGGTGCAGTCCTCTGACTCTCGTCGGACGGCTGCACCGCATCTTCCTCACGCCCCAGACATTCCCCCGGCTCGAACTGACGGAACACGAACCGCCGTTCCTGCCAAGGACGACATCGTGGGATGGCCCGAAGGAATGCCCATCGAACCCCCAAAATTTCCCGATCCGATTCTCGACTCTTAGGCGAGCACCCACAAACGAGTAGAGCCTCCCCCCTATGACAGCAGTTCCAGATGCCCGAAAGGAATAGACATATGATTAGTCCCTCTGTCCAATCTATTCCCCGCGTTATTGAGGCTCTGCGAGATGCGACGCGCCCGCGCCATGCCCAGTTGGGCGCTAGTCCCGCCATGTCGCGACTGTTCGATACGGCATACACCATACCTGAATATCAATCGCACCTCGGTCGGTTGCTGGGGATTTTCGAACCGTTGGAATGCGCCGTATGCTGCGCTGCCGATCCAGGGAATCCGGTGCGCGCTCTCGCGAGATCGAGCGCTTTACGCGAAGATCTCACCCTCATGGGCGCAACCACAAGCGACATTGACGCGCTGGAGCGGTGCCGCTCTCTTCCCCGCATTGAACCCGCCGGTCTGTACGGATATGCCTACGTGATTCTCGGCTCCATGATGGGAGGAAAAATCATCGTCAAACGGTTGCAGACTATTCTCGGGCCAACTGCAGCTTTCATTTTTACGGCGCCGGGAATGGACGCTCTGAATCGCTCTGGGCATCGTTTTGTTCGGACCTAGAGAAAAATGGGAAAGGCGACAAAGAAGCAATCTGCGCCACTGCGGTCGGTATATTTGACGCCTACGCTTCATGGTTGTCAGAACCGATCCTCCAGAAAGGTAACCGCTGATGGCCCGTCTAGCCGAACCCATCAACCCCGTTCCCGACCTCGCCCGGTGCGCTCTGGAGCCCATTCAAATCATCGGGCACATCCAACCGCACGGACTGTTGTTCGCACTTTCGCAGCCGGATCTGATCATTCGCCAACTCAGCACCAACGTCTCTACTTTACTGCAGATGTCTCCGGAGACATTGTTGGGATCCTCGTTCGAGAGCGTCTTGGGAGCGCAGCAATTCGAGACCTTTCGATCTCAAGTATTGAACAACGAACCGCTTTCGGCGAAACTCCTTCGCATCTGGGTAAACAACCATGCGGTCGAGATGCATTGCATCGCCCACCGTCACGACGGCGGGCTGATTGTGGAACTCGATCTAGTGCACGGAACCTATTCGCTCCAACCGCTCGAACTTGACGCCCACATCCGAATTCCGTTGGTGCGCATGGAGCAAGCGACTGACATTCTGGAGCTGTTCCAGCTAGCTGCGGAAGAGATCCGCCGGCTGAGCGGCTTTGACCGCGTCATGGTCTATCGTTTCGATGGCGGTTGGAACGGCCAGGTAATCGCCGAGGCCGTGGGCGCCGCATTGCCAGTCTTGTACTTAGATTCGCGTTTCCCTGAAAGTGACATTCCAGCGCAGGCCCGACAGCTCTTTCTAATGAATCCTTCGCGGTCGATCGCAGATGTTGCCGCAAAGCCGGTGCCGATCATTCCCGAGATCGGGCCGTTGACAGGAACACCTCTGGACTTGACACGCTCTTACCTGCGGAGCGCCGCTCCGATTCACCTGCAGTATTTGCGCAACATGGGGGTGCAGTCATCGATGACTCTGTCGATTGTCGTCAACCACCGGCTTTGGGGCCTGATGGCATGCCATGGCGCCCGACCGCACCGCCTGAATCAGGCGACCCGCTCGGTTTGCGAACTGATGGTACAGATTTTCGCGTCTCAGGTGACTCTGCGGATCGACAACGTCGCCTTGCAGTCCCGGCTGACCGCGCGCAGAACGCTCGAAAAATATATGGCGGGTATCGAGGCGTCAGAATCACCGGGCCAGACCGGACACTTTCTTGGCGCTGAGCTTCTCGATTTGTTGACCGCAGACGGCTTGGTTTCGCGTATCGACGGAGTCACATCATCTCGAGGCGCAACCGTAACTGAAGAGTTACTACTTCCAGTCATCGCAAGGTTGAAGAGCATCTCAGCGCGAGGCATCGCAAGTTCCAACATGCTCGGCGCGCTCGACCCCAGCGCCGCATCCTACGCGTGTGAGGCAAGTGGAGCGCTCTACATCGGACTCGCAGAAGAGACTGGCGATTATCTTTTGCTGCTCCGCCGGGAACGCGTAGAGACGGTAGTTTGGGCCGGCAATCCCGATAAGGCGGCCATCGTTGATGAGTCTGGGCGCTTGCGCCCGCGCGCCTCGTTCGAAGCCTGGAAAGAGACTGTGCGCGGGCACAGTTTGCTCTGGAGCGATCTTGAGCTGGAAAATGCGTCCTTCGTGCGTGAGCAACTGCTTCGGTTGCGAGAGTCGGACAAGTTGCGCAAATCGGAAGAGCACGTTCGCCACCTGGCAAAATATGATTCGTTAACCGGGTTGCTCAATCGACATGCCATCCACCTCAAACTGGAGGAATGCGTAAAGCAAGCAGAATCCGATCATTCCCAGATCACTGTGCTGTTTGTAGATCTCGATCAGTTCAAGCCTGTCAACGATCGGTATGGTCATGCCGCGGGAGATCATATTCTCAAGATCACCGCCAAACGGATGCAGCATCAGGTGCGCTCCGAAGACTGCGTCGGCCGCTTGGGCGGCGACGAATTCATCATCATCCTGCCCGGACTAGGTCTCGAAACGAACGTGTTGGCGGTCGTGGGCCGCATTCTTCGGACGGTCGAAAGGTCGATCGAAATCGAGGGAGAAACTCGTGTGAATGTGACGGCCAGCATCGGGCTCAGCCGGTATCCCGTCGATGGCACCACCAGTGAGGCGTTGATCGGTCGGTCAGACATGGCGATGTATCGTGTCAAAGGGAGCGGTGGCAATGCGTTCGACTTGTTCCGGGCAGACGAGGTCAAAGACGACGACAATACCATTAGCCGCTGAGGTATCTGGTACAGCGCGCTTTGCCGGCGTACTTCGCCATGGGTACGGCTGTGTCAATCCCAACCGCGCGATCGATCCAATCGGTTCATCCTGCACCATCTCCCCTGTGAGCGAGAATCGCGCGAGCGCGACCTTCGACAAGACGCGCAAGTTCCTCAGCATGCTTTCTTAGATTCTGCCGGGCCGTCTCAGGGATTTGTTGACGCTGGCGCAGCAGCGGCCTGGGCCTTGTAGCCGATGCCTTGCTCAGCCGGTGCTCCGTAGAGTTCCGGGTGGAGATAGCGTCCCTGTTCCTGGGATGGCTTCTCGACTTCCACCTGAATTCGGTGAGCAACCGTAGCCAGCGGAACTGTAGGTCGCGCCAAGCAGGCCCACCGACAGTCCCGCTGGTAGCAGTGTCCACTCCGTAGACGCCGTTGCCGTTGGCCGTCTCCCCCTCCACGCCGGAGCCTCCGACACTGCTCGCGATTCCCCAAACGCCAATGTTGGCGGAGTCGCTTAGGATGCCTGCGAGCGAGATGGGCGCGGACACAGTGAGACCGGCACCGCCGCCCGTCTGGTTGATGGTAAGAGCGTTCGTCGTACCACTTTCATTCAGCGAAGCGGTTTGCGCAGAGATTGAGCCCGTGGCCGTAGGGTTGCCTGTGACGGCCTGGTTGCCAACGAAAGTGTTGGCCGCGCTCAGAAGAGGTACTTTGGTCGTATCTAGGTTCAGCGTGACGTTGCCGCTGGTGCCGCCGCCGGTGAGAGCCGTGCCTGCGGCGACCCCGGTGATTGTACCGTTGCCTTTGAGATTCGCGCATGCCCATGCGGTGCCATTCCATTGCAACACCTGATTGGTCGCGCAGGTGGTTGTCAGCGACAGGTTGAGTGTGCCGCTCGTGCCGCCCCAATCAAACCGCTGCCGCTCGCCGTTGTCACGCCCGTCAGCGCGGCTGCGGAAACAACTCCTACTAAGAAAAATATTCTGGTGGCTGATCGCGTCACGGTTGAAATTGTAGGAGACCGTCTGGTATCTAAGCAAGGTCGGTTGTCGTAGCGCCATGTCACCACCCACCCTATCGTGCGGGGCTCCACTGTCCGCGATGACGAACGCCCGGCGGCGCACGACTCCGCAACCTTAACCCGCCTGCCGTCCAATGTGAACTGCTCTGTCCGATCTGAAATAATCTCCCCATGTGCGGGCGCTACAAACTTTCACGGAGGAAGCAGGTTGTCGAGGAATATTTCGATGCCGTCTCCAGTGAGGAAGACTGGAGCCCGCGCTTCAATGTTGCGCCCACCCAGCCTGTCGCCGTCATCCGCCAGAATCCGAAAGAGCCGATCCGCGAACTGTCCCTGATGCGCTGGGGACTCATACCGTCATGGGCGAAGGACGCCTCCGGCGCGGCAAGGATGATCAATGCGCGTTCGGAAACAGCGAGCACCAAGCCCGCGTTCCGCTATGCCTTGAAAATCCCGCAGGTGCCTGATTCCTGCGGACGGATTTTACGAGTGGATGCGAACGGGCAAAACCAAGCAGCCTTACTGCTTCGAGGTGAACGGCGGCGAGTTGTTTGCATTCGCAGGATTGTGGGAGCGGTGGAAAAACCCAAGCGGCGAATGGATCAAGACCTGCTCCATCTTGACCACGACTCCAAATGCTGTGACCGCGCCAGTCCACGACCGCATGCCAGTCATCCTTGATCCAGATGGCTATGATTTGTGGCTCGACCCCTGCATGACCAACGTCGAAGTAGTCTCGGAAATGTTGAAGCCGTTCGATGCTCGGCTGATGCGGAGTTTTCCTGTCAGCACGAGGATCAATAGCGTGGTGAATGACGATGAGCACTGCTCCGCACCTGTGGAGGTTGAGGAGGTTCAGGATAGACTCTTCTCCTAGCAGAACCGTGGGCTCGCCGCTATGTCATTTCAAAGGATGCAATGGCTTTTTCCTATCGCTGTCGCCTTGCACAACGCTGAAGAGGCGATCTGGTTTCCGGCGTGGTGGCTCCGTCACTCCGGCGAAATTCCTAGGCACCCATCCCCCGAAGTCGCCCGCTACGCGCTGGCTGCACTAACCCTCGCCGCGTTCGTGGTGACATATCTCAGTGCTCGGAAGGGCAATTACGGCAGCAGAAAGCTCCCGAACTGTTGGAGAAAATCAAGACGGCGATCGAGGCAGCACGAGCTGGAGCTTTGCCCGGTGGGCTGCTGGCAAAGTCTTGCCAATATACCCTCGGACAATGGACGAGGCTCACCTGTTTTCTTCAATACCCGGAGTTAGAGCTGAGTACGAACTTGGCCGAGAACTCGATGCGACCCATCACTTTGGGTCGTAAGAACTGGATCCACACGGAGTAACCCAACCAGAAAACGATAGTAACGTTGTTCGATTGGATTTTGGGGTAACGTTGTGTGAAACTCTTGAGGACTCGATCATTGGCATCCGCGTGAATTATGGCGAACTCGGCTCCTCGTTCTGTGCCTCGCCCGCTGTTCTCTCAGCCGATGGGCGTCATACTCTTGGATCTGACCATCGCAATATTGAGCCTCGCCTTCCTGGTCTGCCTACTGTTCGGCTTCGTCAGCTTTATCAACGCGCATAATGCCTTCAAACGCGTGAAGGGACAGCCTTATCACGCGACCACCTTTCAGGTGACTCGTCCCTATTATCAGAAAAGTGCTGGCATGCATGGGCCCGACGTGGCGGTTTATGCGATTGGGATGGTAGAGGGCAAGAAAGAATGGATGAATTTGCTTCCCTACCTCAAACGTGTTCCGCGCGATCAGGCCGAACTCAATGATTCGGTACCGCCGGGCACAGTGATTCCGGTTTACCTGTTTCCCAACCTGAACGGGCAATCGCGAATCCAGGCGATTGACGTTCTCCCACCGGGCGAAGCAAGCAGAAGAACGGAGACGTGGGTGCTGCGGCGCGCGCCCGTGGCTCTCGCCGTCCTGGGTGCTCTGATTCTTCTCTTGGTGCGAATCCGCCGCTTGTGCGCCTCGCCCGCGACCAGGCAATGAGCGCCAGCGCGAGACCAAGGATCGAGGGATAACGTATAGGCGAGAGGGGCTTTATGCAACGCAGATCATTCCTGAAGGGCGCGGGAGTTGTTACCGTGGCAGTTGTCGGCGGCGGAGTCTGGCGCGCCTACGATCAAGGCGTTTTCAGTGTCGGCAAAGGACCGGCTTACGAACCTTGGAAGGACTGGCGCAAGGATTCGAACGATGGAGGGCTGGCGCTGGTGCGTGCTGCGATTTTGGCCGATCTACGCGCGCCAGAAGTTTTGGTTTGGTCTCGGCAGGAATCGGCCCAAGCTTTCCTGGAGATAGCGTCACGATGGCTTGGTAGCCATTGGCAGCCGCCGCCAGCATGAGATTCTCCAGAGCGCAGCCCATTCCGATGTGCTCTTCTCGCAGATAAGGATCGAGTGCCCCGACGTTCCTGTTTGTGTCGATATACAACTCAATTGACGAATTCGTCACCTTGAAAAGCCAAGGCTGGGTGTTTATTCTCCGCCTACCTGGACAGGTATCGTGGTCTTGGCTCTGGCGCTGAGATTGACCGACAGCACGTGTTCGTCTTTGGGCTCGCATATTTGCTTTGTGCTTTCCATTCCGTATCTACGTACGACTATGCCCTGGGAACAGGTTTGGGACAAGCGATCGTCGTATTAGGAATCATGTCGCTTCTAGGTTCTTGGCACAAGACACCCGGAGCGTTGGCCATTGGCGCGTCAAACTTGCTTCTTTTAACGGTGTCAATCGGTAGCCTCGGAAGCGAGAAAAGGATCCGGGTGGGCCGAGTGTTAACCGGAGTCGGTGTGACAATTGCATTCGCGGGGTTTCTGCTCATGGCAGCCCTACTACGCGATGTCACACGACCTTGGTAGACGGAACGTGTTCGGCAGCACATGAGGCCCTCATCTCAGACCTGAATCCTCAATACATCGGCACCGGATTCCTGTTTGAGGCAGCGGGGGTAAATATCGCTCACAATCTATCGGGGCACCGAGGCAGGCGTTCGATTCGCCCGGGTCTGCGGGTGTAATGGGGGCACGATAACCGGGCGAATGTCGTACTCTCCGGGGGACTGACGAAGGCTGCGCGTGGAGAAGAAGTAGGCAGTCCTACGTGTTCCAGAGAATCCGGCATCGCAAGGGTGGCTCTCAGTACACTTTGAGCTTCTGGTCCGTAGGCCGGCGACTTCCGCGTACGTTAAGGCATGTTTTCCAAACAAGGGCGGACCACGAAGATGACGGAGAAGAGAAGAATTAAGGAGGACAGGACAATGACTAAGACGAGCGATGGAACAAATCTTGTGGCACTGGCCAACGGGCCCACACGGCGACAAGCAATCGTCGGGGTTGCAATGGCATTCGGTGGTTTAACTCTGGGTTTAACTAAAGCTTGGGCGCGAGCCGAGGATGAGATTTCTCATACGGCGGAATCAATTCACCAAGAGCCTGTTTTCAAAGCGAACCGGAAGCGCATCTACGACGCGCTCACCGACTCCAAGCAGTTTGACAAAGTCATACAGCTCAGCGGAGTCCTACAAGCCATGCACCTCGGAGATAAGCCTGCGGAAATCAGTCTTGAAGTGGGAGGCGGGTTCACGCTCTTCGGCGGGTACATAACGGGAAGACATGTCGAGCTTGTGCCGAACGAGAGAATCGTGCAGGCCTGGCGGGCGGGTGGTTGGGCTCAGGGCGTCTATTCGATTGCGAGGTTCGAGCTTGTGGAGCAAGGCTCTGGGACCAAGATCGTATTTGACCATACGGGTTTTCCAAAAGGCGAAGCGGAAAGCCTGGCTTCGGGATGGAAAGCGCACTATTGGGAGCCGATCGAGAAACTTCTGGCGTAGCCGCTACGCATAGCGCCGTACATCGCCTAGGTGAACAGCATCATCGACCTGCCCGGTAGGGCCGGGTGGAGCGGCATGCCGCAACGAGACCACGATCGCATCTCTCATCGCCAACAGCCGCGTTGTGTTCGGAACGGTGGGACAATTTCTGGGTAAAATCGCTTGGGAACAGACCTGCCAATTGAGTCTTTAAACCGCAAGGCCTTTCGCTACCTCGGCATCGCGCTGGCGACTTCGATCGTCATCGCTTTTCCTATGGAGCAAGTCGCTCACCGTTTCTTCTCCCCGGGTTATTACTGGCTCCTTCATTCGTGCGATGCGGGAGAGTTTCTTGACCTTTCCTGACCCTGAATATGTTCGGTTTGGGGTGGGCTCTCGCCGTCGGTACTTGGTTGGCCCTGCCAGCACAGCCGGTAGCGACGGTTGAGGGTATGATCGCACCCCACGCCCCAGGGGCAGCAGTCTTCTTCCTGCGAACGCTTGAAATCGTCGCTGCAATCATCGGGGTTGGGCTGAGCGTTGCGGCCGCGGTTGTAATGCTCCTGTGCTGTTCTTGGTCTATAAAGGCCCTCTCCATCGATAGAGCCTGCGGAAAGCCTCCCCGGAGTTGAACATCCCCACTCAAGCCAATAGCAGGCTTGAGTGCTACCTGTCGCTTGTGGAGGTTGCAGGCTACGCTGAGCGCGGCTAAATTAGGTCGTGAATTGGATCGGTCGCCAATCCAAATATTCACATCACTGCAATTGTCGCGTTAGAATCGGTGGACACTTATGAGCTTTGGTGAAGGGGTTCGTATCGGCCCGTACGAGATCCTCACCGTCCTGGGAGCAGGAGGAATGGGTGAGGTCTATAAGGCGCGTGACACCAGACTTAACCGTGTCATCGCTTTGAAAACTCTGCCCGCAGAGAAGGTCGCCGATACCGACCGGAAGAGACGGTTCTTGGTCGAAGCCCGGGCGGCTTCCAGGCTGAATCATCCCAACATCGTCACAATTTACGACATCTTCGAAGAGAATAGCGTTTGCATTATAGCGATGGAGTACATTGCTGGCGACACTTTAGAGCAAGCGAATGCGGGCAGCGGGATACCGCTGAAGGACGCGCTGAAGTATGCCGCTGAGATCGCGGATGCGCTCGCCGCCGCCCACTCGGCCGGGATCATTCATCGTGATCTGAAACCGGCAAACATCATCATCACCGAAGATGGCCGGGTGAAACTGCTGGATTTCGGACTGGCAAAGTTAATCGAGCCCTCGGTGCCCGCGGCTGAGGCCGAGACCGCGACTCTGCGCACGGTTTCGGGAGCAATTGTAGGAACCGCAGCCTATATGTCCCCTGAGCAGGCGGAAGGGCGACAGCTTGATGCCCGGTCCGACATTTTCTCCTTCGGTTCGGTTTTGTACGAGATGCTCTGCGGGCAACGTGCCTTCAGACGCGATTCGTGGATTTCCACCTTGGTAGCCATCTTGCACAATGAACCACCGTCATTGCGAAATATAAGAGCGTCGATTCCGCCCTCAGTCGAGCAGCTCGTCACCCGTTGCCTGCGCAAAGATCCCGCACAGCGCTTTCAGTCCATGTTAGAGATCAAGCAGGCTTTGACGGGGGCGCACTCACCAGCCGTGACTTCGTCGGTCGTGACCAAAGAAGAGTCGCAGTCGATTGCTGTGCTCCCCTTTGTGAACCTCAGCGCCGACAAGGAGAACGAGTACTTCGGCGACGGCTTGGCCGAAGAGATTATCAATGCTCTTACCAAGGTGGAGGAGTTGAGGGTAATTGCTCGCACATCCGCATTCGCTTTTCGCGGCAAGGAGCAAGATCTGCGCAGCATCGGACAAAGACTAAGAGTAGGAACCATTCTCGAAGGCAGCGTCCGAAGATCGGGCAATCGCATTCGGGTCACCGCTCAGCTCATCAAGGTAGACGATGAATCGCATCTCTGGTCGGAACGGTACGACCGCGAGATGATCGATATTTTTGCCATCCAGGATGATATTTCGCAGGCGATTGCGAATGCCATGAAGGTTCAGTTAACCGGCCCTCAACGACGTACCGCAAACATCGAGGCTTTCCAGAGTTACCTGAAAGGACTGTACCGGTATCAGCGCTACAATCCGGAGAGTCTGGCCAAAGCGAAGGAGTCCTTCGAACAGGCCCTGGTGTACGATCCCGGTTATGCTCCTGCGTACGCCGGGTTGGCAGTGTTTTATTACGGTCTTGGGGCTCTGAGCATCAAGCGGATGATCGAAATGGCTCCGTTGGCCAAGTCGACGGCGGAGAAAGCGCTGGCCATCGATCCGACGTTGAGCGAGGCGCATAGCGTACTGGGACTGATCGCTGGCGCGGTTGAATACGATTGGAAGTCGGCAGAACGTCATTTTCAAGCGGCGATGGCTGTCGATCCTGTTCCGCCACTGGTGCGTGTCCGCTACGCACTCTATTTCCTAACACCGCTGCGACGGTTTCAAGAGGCAGTGGCCCAGTATCACCGGGCACTCGAAACCGATCCCCTGTCGATGATGGTCCATTTCGGTCTGGCTTTTGCTTTCTATTGTGACCGCCGATACGACGAGGCAATCGAACATGCAGCGAGAGCCGTGGACCTGTATCCTGACTATTGGCTGGTGCACTTTGGGATGGCGTTGGCCTTGTCACAGAAGGGATCCCTGCAGCAGTCGATCGGCAGCCTGGAAACGACCTTGCGACTCTCGCCTTCTTTTGCTTTGGCAACGGGCTTCCTGGCAGCTTCTTATGCACGGTCTGGTGACCCAGGCCACGCAGAAAAGCTAATGGAGGAAGTTAGGCAGAGAAGCTCAACACACTATGTCTCGCCGGTTTGCTTTGGGGTCTACCAAGCTGCCACCAGTCAAGCCGACAGGATGTTCGAGTCTCTCCAAGTTGCCTTCGCCGAACGTGATCCTTACCTTACCCGCATAGATGCGGAGCCGTATTTTGAGCCTTTCCGCTTCGACCCGCGTTATCGCGACTTGCTGGCCCGGATGAATCTAAGCTGACCTCCGCTGGCGCAGTTCTCGAGAATCGAACAACTAAGTTCCGGATTAATCGACGTTTGACCGAAGATGCAAAGCTCTAGGGTTGTCAGTAAATAGGAACTTATATAGATCCTGCCCAGCGCATGGCCGAGCGAAACCTTTCTCCCCAGCTTCTTGCCAGGAATAATCGGTCGTTCGATTGGAGAGAAGCCCGGCGGAGAACCCGCCTCTGTAAAATGCCATTGTACGAAATTAAAATGTGTCCGTAATTTATTGATAAAAAAGAAGATATTGGTGGAGGCGGCGGGAGTCGAACTATTCTTTTATCTGCATAGCTGTAAGTTATTGATTATAAAGTGTCACTAGAGTCAGGATAGTCAACAAATCCCCCATAGTGTGTACAGAAACGTGTACAGTCGATAGACTAATTGCATGAATGTAAGCGTCTATCGAAGGCACAATCCCGACTGCTCAAAAGTCGCTGACCGTCACTGGCGAAAGTGTCAGTGCCCATGTTGGCTCTACTGGGCTCACAAAGGCAAACGTATTCGAGTCAGCGCCGGAACGATCTTCTGGACAACAGCGGAAGAAAAAGCACGCAGGAAGGAGCAGGAACTCAGAGACGTTGAACTGGGCAAACCCCTTCCAGCCGAAACAGGATTGAGTGTCGCCGACGCCATCACCAAGTTCCTCGACAATAAACGCAGTGAGCGTCTGGACGAAGGCACCATCAAGAAACTTTCGCTGATATTCCAAAGAGAGTTGCTCGACTGGTGCGGTCTGAACGGCATTCATTTTCTTGCCCATTTAACGGCATCCAAACTTCAGGAGTGGAGAAATTCTTGGGGAGTGGGCAAAAGGGATACTCCGGATTGGAGACCCTTGAAGTCTCTGACAGCCAGCAAGAAGCAGGAACGAGTTCGTGGATTTTTTTACTTCTGTCATAACAACGGGTGGTTAACTTCCAATCCTGCGGCAGCGTTGACCAAGATTAAGGTCGGCAGAACTGAGCCTGATTACTTCACCAACAGCGAACTGGCGAAGATTGTTGACGCCACCTACCTCTACGGCAAGACTGCTGTTGAGAGACAGCGAGTCCGAACCTTCATTAATCTTCTGCAATGGTCTGGGTTGGCAATACGAGATGCCGTGTGCCTCGAACGCAGCGCCCTGAATAGCGAAGACGGCGTGCGACTCGTCCGAAAAAAGACAAGTGAACCTGTATTCGTTCCACTACCTCACGATATTGCCGAAGAACTACGCAACATCCCTGACGGCATGAAACCCAATCCTAAATTTTTCTTTTGGTCGGGTAACGGATTGCCAAAAACTGCCGTTGCAGACCATCAGAGAGCATTGCGGCGAGTGTTCAAGTTGGCAGACTTAAAACAGCCTGATGGAACGCCCAAGCGTTGTCATGCTCACATGTTTCGTCACACGTTCTCGATCCATTTGCTCGATTCTGGAATGCCTGCTTCCTCAGTCGCCACGCTGCTCGGACATTCGAGTTCCAGAACCACAGAAAAATATTACAAAACTCACACCAGAATCACGCAGGAAAGAATATCGGACGAACTTCGCACCGCTCGGAAGATTATGGAGAAGCGTAAAGACTGAATTGTCCACAGTCGTAGAGGACGCTTCCTCGCCCGCAGTGCTACAACTCCGGCACACTTGACTCTGAAGTCTATAATCCGTCTCATGCTTTTGGACAAAATAATCGAACTTGCCACTGACAACCAGCAGCCGCTTACTGTCCTGTTGCGACAGTGCGTCGTGCTCTCTTACGAAGTGAATAATGAACGGTTGCGAGCATGGGCGAATGATGAATTGAAGGGCTACTCCGACGCTGCAACGGTGCCGGAGTACCGAATTATTTCGGCAGGAGCGACGGGACTGTTCGTTGGGTCAGGTTGGGTACGATGCGAACAGGGCATACCTTCAGTCGCCATGGAAAAAGAGCACAGGAAGTGGGCAGAGGTCGTTGAGATGGCCGATTCAGTTGGAACACTCGAAGATATGGTCACTTCAGCCTCGAAGGATTCCCAAATTGAGTTCGGCTGGGACGACAACCTTGTACTTTTCTATCGGGACAAACTTATGCCCGGCTGGCGTCTTTTGTCTGCACGCCAAGTTGTTCCAAAGAGTGCAATCGCTGGAATGCTCGACACGATTCGCACCAGTGTGCTGAATCTGGCTCTTGAACTTAAGAGCGAAATCGGGGAATCGGATGCCGATTTGACGAAAATCAAGCCAAACTCTGCGGAAGCGGAGAAGGTCAACAGCATCGTACTGACTCAAATTTTTGGTGGAACAGTTTACATGGCTGGTGGACAACAGAACGTTAATGTCCAGAACATAGCCGTGGGCAATTGGGAGGACCTAAAGAAAGTATTGAAGGAGTCTGGAATCGATGAGAAGGAAGTAACAGAACTCTCTCAGGCTCTCCAGCAAGACAACAAAACGATGGGGGCAACGGTGAAAGAGTGGATAAGCCGAAACTCCGGGAAGGTCTTAAACTCTGGGGTACAGGTCGGCGTTTCCGTGGGCACGTCAATTCTGACCCAATACATCAAGCGGCTGCTTGGATTTCCACCGTAGTGATTCGCTTCTTCAGAACAACCTTGCTGGACCCCGCACTGGAGGTTTTTCAATGCCGCTCGACCAAAAAGCAGTCGTAAAACAGATTGATGACATTCTGACTCAGTGCAACTCGGATTCCGGACAACCAGAGGACGACAGCAGAGCGTTCAACACCTTGTTCTCTGCCATTCATCGCCTCGCCCCGTTGGGAAGTGTTTTTGCTCGTAACGCAAGACTCTATGAACCGTACTTGACTAAACAGAACACCTTTGGTGCGCCAAACTCAATCGTCATGGCATTAGACCCTCTTCGTGGAATACTTCAGGCAATTCGGGCTGAATACGAAGGCGGTTACATATCCACCGTCGAAGAGCTAAGTCTTAGCGTTAACGCTGTTCGTTCGACTATACGGCAGACGTTGCGTCCGCTGCTCCGCACCAGTTGATATTTCTATAGATGGCGTTGTGTGGGATTTGGAAGGTCTTTTAATGCTCACCCACAAAGACGCTTGCGGAGAAGTCCAGAGAGAAACGAGAACAGAAAATGACACCACCATGCCCAGACCCGTGCCGCATCCACGATCACCCGCGGCCTTCCCAATCGTCGCCCCTTGGAGCGTGCGTTCTTTATGCCTGCACGGACTCGCTCCTGGATCAATGCTCTTTCGAACTCCGCCATGGCTCCGATAATCTGAAACATCAGTCGCCCTGAGGGAGTGCTGAGGTCGAGATTATCGCGCAGGCTGATAAATGACACGCCAAGCGCCGCCAAATCAGCTAAAGCATTCACTAGGTGCTTTAGGGAACGACCGAAGCGGTCAATCTTCCATACCAAGATGGCATCAAATCGCCTTCGGCCAGCGTCGGACATCAGCCGGTTCAGTGCCGGCCGCGACTCCTTACAGCCCGACACTCCTTGGTCGGTGAATTCCTCGACGACCTGCCATCCGCGGCGCTCCGCGTATTCGCGCAATTCGGCAAGCTGCATTTCTGGGTCTTGATTATTGAGGGTGCTGACTCGGGCGTAGAGAGCCACACGTGCGATCGGTTGAGTGGATTCTTGAGCGAAAGTGGTGGTACGTTGCTGTCTAGCCATTGTTGCCTCCTCGTTAGGCGACTGCGGTTAGGACTGAGTGAGTGTTGATCGCACTCGCTCAGTCCGTGATTACATGCTAGATACTATGCGCAGCGCTGCGCATAGTCAAGCATGCAGCGCAACTCTGGTTGCGCAGCGGTGCGCAACGGATGTAAAAACTATTTATGGCGAAGAAGAATCAAGCTGCCGTTCAACTCGGACGTAGAGGCGGGCAGGCAACGGCAAAGAAACTCACGCTTGAACAACGTAAAGAGTCTGCTCGCAAGGCTGCGCAGGCTCGGTGGGCGAAGGACAAGAAGCCTTAAACTTGGACGACTGGCTAGCGGGCGCAACATCGTTGAACGACACCCGACAGAAGTCCGGGACGCTGCGAGACGAGCGAGAAATCAAGAAATGCCACCCTTTCGATGGGAAGACATCGACCACCGCCTAGTGGTCTTGAAATTGGTCGATCTGTCCGAAGCGATGAGTAATCGAATTAAGGCAGACGAGCGCCGTATTCGGTTCGAGAATCGACTTAATCTGAACAGCAACGCTGTGCCTTCGCTGATTTTGCAGATGAAGGTTGAGAGTGCCGACGAGAAAGCTCGGAGAGAGTATGAGATCTATTGTTCGGTATGGCAAACTCAGGGATATGTGAAGTGTGCCGCGTTTGTGCGAGCTGTCCGTGCGCATATCGTTCAAATGCTTGGAGTCCGAGCTAAGTCGATTGCAAACGAGTTTTCTCGATCTGCCAGAGCCACGAATCTTCCAGTTGGTCTCAGGACTGCCCACTTGAATAAACTGGATCTCCGGATGAGACAGCTTCAGGGCCGCTGGCACAGGCGTCTTGAGATTGAAGCGAAGGAATGTGGACACGATGAGCAGAGAGCAAGTCGAGCGCAGCAGGCCGCACAAAAGGACGCTGAAGCGACGGGGAAGATTCCGACTCGGAAAATTCGAAAACCCGGTCGCCGGCCGAAATTAGCTGAGCCCTTTGTCATTCGCGCCGGTACTCTGTGGCGAAAGGCGATCGCGGACAGTCTTACCAAAGTTTCGGATGATCAACTGCTCCAGCTGGCTGCTTCACTGGATACTGATGGCTATTTTCCACCCAGTGAGTACCTCGAAGACAAATACGCAAGAGACCTAAAGGCCTTCAATAGCCGCAATTCGAAGTCACAGATCGGCCCAATCAGAAAATGGGTGCAGTTAGTTTCCCTAGATGACAAGGATTACCTGCGCGGAATGCGACGCCTCCTCTCCCGATGCGCCCACAAACTTGACGGTCGTTCGTTGTCCGGAAACTAATTCCGGACAAAAAATGTCGTTTCGCAGAATAGGCTAGTATTCCTTGGATTTGCCAACCCCAAATGTCCGCCTATTCTTCCGCGGACACTGAAGTGATTCCCAACAATACGAGGATTCAGGTTAGCTAGACGGGAAAACAATAATGGAAGGTGTGAGTCATGGTAGACACAAACACTAGGCCCGCGCAACCCGCAATTGCAAGTTTTGAGGGCCGGCGAATATATGAGTTTGTCGACTGCAAAGAACTTGGCTTGCGGTGGGCTCTTCCGGAATCTTGGGTCCGTGAACAAGTCCGCACTCGCTCGGCGGACCCTATCCCTCATATGCGGTTCGGAAAGTATGTCCGCTTTCGCTGGGGAAGCCCGGAACTAGAAGCTTGGGCTGAGCGGCGTATAGTATCGAGCAGCAATAGGGCAGGAGGACGGGCTCTCGGAAAGGAGAGCACATGAAGGGAACCCGTCACCAAGAAGGTTATTTGTATCGCAAGGGAAGGCTCTGGCTGCTTCGATATTACGACTCCGAATTAGCTGTGGATGGAACGGTTCGGCGAGTCCAAAAAACCAAGAAGCTAGCTGAGGTTGGACCGGAGTGTCGGCATAAAACAGCAGCAAAAGATCTCGCGAGGGAGTTTCTGGAAACAGTGAACCACGCGGGGAAAACACCCGAAAGCACGATGACGCTGATTCGATTCATCGAGGACTGTTACCTGCCGTTTGTACAGGAGCGCAAACGGATCAGTACATTCCACGGCTACCGCAATATGTGGAAGCTCTACCTGAAACCGCACGGTGAGATTACGCTCCGTGACTTCAGAACCGCTGACGGCGAGCGCATCCTCGAATCGATCGCCAACGAGTGCAAACTAACGTCTACCACCTTGGCGCACATCAAAGCGTTCCTTTCCGGAGTCTTTCGGTATGCCAAACGGAAGGGTGTGGTCAATTCAGAGAACCCGATGCGGGATGTCGTCCTGCCCCAGGGCAAACCCCCGGGCGAGACGCACGCCTACTCTCTCGAGGAGGTCACGCAGATGCTACGTGTGCTGCCGGAACCGGCCGCTACGATTGTTGCAGCCGCCGCCTTCACTGGAGCCCGAAAGGGCGAAGTGCGAGGTTTTCTCTGGGAGAATTACGACGGGGAGCAGATATATATTTCCCAGTCCTTCTGGAGAGGTCACGCGCTGGAGCCAAAGACTCGCAAGAGTAGGGCTCCAGTTCCGGTAGTTGCACAGCTTGCTCAGCGCCTGGAACTGCACCGATCCCAGTCCGGCAATCCTGCGAACGGTTTCATGTTCCCGAGTCCAGCGGGGAAGCCGGTCAATATGGACGCTCTGGCAAGGGATGTCATCGTGCCGCTGGCAAGTAAAGCAGGAGTCCAGTGGCACGGTTGGCATGCCTTTCGTCGCGGGCTTGCAACAAATTTGTACCGGGTAGGCGTATCCGACAAGACGATTCAAAGGATCTTGCGGCATGCGAATGTCGGGGTAACGCAGGCCTGCTACATCAAAACCGCGGACTCGGATGCAACCGCGGCCATGCAGCAATTTGAGCGATCTCTCGAATATGCACCTAGTATGCACCTCTTGGGTGCCGAGAGACCGCGGGTGATGTAGTCGGAACGTAAGATTGCACGAGGTAAGCTCTTATGTCTACGGGAGATAAAACAACTGGCGGAGAGGGAGGGATTCGAACCCTCGATACAGGTGTTAGCCCGTATAACGGTTTAGCAAACCGCCGCCTTCAGCCTCTCGGCCACCTCTCCGGCGTACGGATGTACAGTTTACCACGGTCACTTATGAGCGGGTTGACCGCCTTCGATCCAGGGGTTTTTCACCACTGCCCCATTCCCGAGGACTCCAACCCACCTGACCTCAGCAGCACGATTCCTCTGCCCGCTAACCTACTTGATATCGTGCTTTGGGCCTAATTTTCCTCGTATCGTAATAGCTTCCGCTGCCCTCCCTGACAAGATCGGCTTCGACCATCCGAACTCAACTGCGCTTGCGTTATGCTAAACGTTCCATTCCACCAAGGAACGTTCTTCCCATGGCGAGCCCCACCACCGAACATTCCAACCCATCACCGAACCGTAGCCTCGTTTTAGCCGGCCAGCTTGCCTTTTTTCCAACAGGCATTCTCACCACCATCCTCGGACCAATGCTGCCCATCCTCATCGTTCGATGGGCTTTGAACGATACCCAAGCCGGCAATCTTTTCCTGATCCAATTCTTGGCCCAGCTCGCGGGTGTTCAACTTTCCGGAGTGCTGCTCTCGCGTCTGGGATATCGTCCCGCGTTCCTGTTGGGACTATTTCTAATGGCCTGCGGCACCGCCACCCTCCTTCTTGGCTCGGTCTGGCTCGGTCTGGCTTCAATTGCAACTTATGGTTTGGGAGTCGGTCTCATTACTCCCACTGACAATTTGCTGGTCTCCGAAATTAGCTCCAACTCAAGTGGCAGTTCGGGGGCCGGCGCCGTAAGTTTGCTAAATTTTTTTTGGGGCGTCGGAGCGGTGTTTTGCTCCCTCATGGTAGCGTGGACGGCAGCCCACAAGTTGTTACCCTTTTTTCTTGGTGGGGTCTCGTTGCTCCTCGTTCTGCTCGCGCTTTCCATGCGCAGTCTGCCTTTTCCCGCGGCGGCAGCGTCCGAGCATTCTTCGGTGGCATGGCTTAGTCTTGCGAAGACTCCCACGATTTGGATCTTTGCCTCGATCTTTTTCTTGTACCCGGGCGCCGAGACAGCGGTGGGAGGCTGGGTCGGCTCTTACGTATCGAGGCTCGGACCGCGCGGAGCGGCCATCGCCTCCATGATGCCAGCATTTTTTTGGACGTCGCTGACAATCGGTCGCGCCCTTGGCAGCGCCTTCTTACATCGCGTCTCCGAACGTAGCGTCTTGCGAGCCGGCTATGCCGCGGGAGCTGCGGGAATCGTGCTGATGCTCTGGGGTTCCACCCTATCGCTCGTCATCGCCGCCGCCCTTCTCACGGGATTGAGTTTTGCCACTCTGTACCCCATCACTGTGTCGCGTCTCACTCGACGTTATGGCGTCGGCGCCCGCAGCATCGGCGCCGTCATGTTTTCACTGGCCGCAGCGGGCCCGGCGGCAATTCCGTGGATGGTGGGCGTGATATCGCATGCCACCGGAAGCTTGCGCGAAGGTCTTCTTTTGCCCCTTGCAGCTACACTCGTCCTCTTTGTCATCCATCTTTTCGAATGGTAACGTCGCATTCCCGAGTCGCAAAAGTGACTCGCAAAAAAGTCGCAGGCTCGAGCCGACACTCGAGCCTGCCTATTGCTTTCGCTAGCTTCGTCGCACGCCGGCGCGACAACTACATTTTCATCCCGCTCATCGGATGCGAAGCAAAGTACAGGAAGAAATTCGATGGCGCCTGTACTGCGGTACCGGCCTTCTCGGCGGCGTTGATTGCTTTCAAGGAGGTGATCCCCGTGCTACCGTCCTGCGACGGCCATTCGCTCGGGCTCAGCACCAGAACGGGGATTACCTGCCACCAGATCGCGTTTACGTTGATGTCCTGGTTGATAATTACGTGGCTATGATTCGGTGTGGGCAAAAAAACGTTCGAGGTCGGAGGAGGGATCAGTCCAAGTGCTGCCAATACCGGTCCCAAGTCCAACCGTGAAGCATGCATGGTGCAGGTGCCCGCCGGTGATCCAGGATCGGGACATTGTGTGTACACCAGCGGTTTTTGCTTGAATCCTTCCGGAATCGCACCGAACAGCGCCAGCAGTGTATTACCCAACGCCGGACCGCACAGCGTTCCCTGCACTACATTCGCGCACGAGATCGCGTCATTGGGATTCTGGTCTTTGTCCGCCGAAAACATCGGCACCAGCACATAAAGCGGCTCAGTCGTTATGAAAGGATTCCCAATCTTCCCCGGCGGATTGATCGTCGGCTGGGTTCCCACTACGCAGATGGGAGTCTGCATCTCACTCGGGTCCGATTGAGCCAGTATGCCGTTGTAATTCAGGTCATCGAGTGGCTGGTCGATGCAATCGAAATTCTGTGTATAGGTGAATTTGAGCACCTGCCCGTCGCCGAAACCTTCCGTCTGATTCGGTTTGAGCTGCCCAAACACCGTTCCTGCCAGCATCGCGAAGGCTGCGGTCATCAACAACCGCGATATCGTCGTATTCGTTCTCATTCTCATCGTTTCCTCCAAGGCCTGTGAGGCCGTCGATGAGGTACGGAACATGGGCCACATCGGATTGCTTCATGACCGTGATTCACCCAACCGCAATGTTCCGATCCGCGAGCCCAACTTCAGTTTGTTGTCAGTAACTGAAAAATGGTTGCCGGATCAACTCCGAGCAGATTTGGCGACTTTGCGTTCTGCGATTCGAGGCGTCCGCATCGAAGCGAGTTCCACCCGGTTCCTGCCTTTTTCCTTGGCGCGGTACAAGGCTTGGTCCGCTGCTTGGATCACCCTCTCCGGTTGACGATTCCGCGTACTCGGCTCCGCCACTCCGATACTGACCGTCACCGATAAACGATCGGACGATGGTTTAGAAATAGCCGCCGCCCCTTTTTCTTCCCTGGCCGCCTCCGATCCGATTCGCCTGCCCGCCGTTCATTCACCTTCTCGACCTGATCCTCGGCCCGCCTGTCGCCCGCCCGCAATTGAAATGTCGATTTCTCGATAACTCTCCGCAGCGCATCGAGATGCTCGAAAGCCTCCTTCGCCGACAAGTTCCGGAAGACAATGGCGAACTCTTCCCCTCCGCAGCGGAAAGCCTGGCCGTTGCCCTCAACCTGCGCCAGTCGCGACGCAACCATGCAGAGCACCTGGTCGCCTACGTCATGACCGTAGGTGTCGTTAAACTTCTTGAAATGATCGATGTCCACAATCGCGATAGCATATTGCTGGTCGAGTGATAAGAGCGACTCATTGAACGCGCGCCGCCCCCGAATGCCGGTGAGTTCATCGTGATAGGCAAGCACATAAGACGTTTCGATCAGCGATGTACCTAGAATCAAGGCCGCTGTGGCTACGTAAGCGTCCGACATTTTGCCCACCGGTGCAAACTCGAGCCAGAGAAAAACCGCTGCCACACACCACGCAAATCCCGGCTCGATCGGCTTGCGGGTCTTGAAGAACCTCCACCCCAACACCGCCGCCGTCGCAGCAAAACTTAACCAGACCCACATTGGAAGCACAGAGCCGTTGCTGGTTTTCAAATTCCCCGGCGAGTTCTCCGGGCGGCACAGCACGGCGAAGACCACCGACTCCAGGAACACTAAGACGGAGCGGGGTAGCACTCCCACAACCGAAAGCCCTCGCTCGCGCGTGGCAGCGAACGCCACAAAGTTCAAAGGGATGAGCAGCGCAGAGAGCGTCACGGCCATGCGGCCCGGTCCTCCGTGAATAGGACCACTCAGCTGTCCGGCCGCAAAAAAGTCGATCGCGCGATGGGCCAACAGCAGAACCAGCAAGGAAAAAACAACGCGGCTTGAGTTGAAACGCCAGGCCAACAGCAACCCGGCGACAAATACCGCCGTATAGTAGAAGGGCAAAGAGGGCACAACGAGAACAAAGAGCGGACTGTTGACGAGCGCCACGACCAGCGCTAACAGCAGGCCACCAGGCACTAGCCACGCCTTCCACGTTCTCGAGTTCACCTGGATTTACCCACCCGCTCCCTACCGCGCCAGCTTTTTATTCCAACTCCGCCTTGATTGCCTCGCACATAAGAATACGGCACCAGCCATCGATAATCGATTGCGTTTTGGGCACTAGTTCACAGTTATGGAATCGCGCAAGCGGTGGTAGTCTTCCCTCTTCATGGCCCGCGCATCCCATTCCGAGCTTCGCATCGCCATCGATACCGGCGGCACCTTTACCGACTGCGTGTGGATCGACGCCGGTGTTCTCAAAACTCTCAAACTCTTCTCCACGCCGGATGACCCCTCCCGGGCCATCGTCGAGGCTATAGCGAAGGTCAGGTCGTCCAGCCAAAGTCTTCACGACGCCATTGCGCTCACCCTGCTGCACGGAACGACGGTCGGCACAAATGCTCTTCTGCAGCGCAAAGGCGCTCGCGTCGCCCTCATTACAACCTCAGGATTCGAAAACGTCATCGAGATCGGACGTCAGGCGCGTCCTTGCCTGTATGACTTTTTCTTTGACCAAGTCGTACCCCTCGTTCCGCGACACCTTCGATTCGGTGTGGTGGAGAGAACAAGTGCCGAGGGCGTGGTCTTAACGACTCCGGCGGACGCCGAGCTGTCACGGCTGCGTCAAACAGTGCAAAACTCCGCGCCGGACTCCATCGCGATCTCCCTACTCTTCTCGTTTGCGAATCCGGAAAACGAGTTGGCCGTAGCCGCCGCCGTGCAAAACCTCGGTCTCCCGCTATCGATCTCCCATCGAATCTTGCCCGAGTTCCGCGAATACGAACGCGCTAGCACCGTCGTCGTGAATGCCTACTTGCAGCCCCTCATGCAGCGCTACATGCAAAGGCTACAAGAGCGTGTCGCGGGATATTCCATCAACCTCTCCAAGGTCAAAAGAAAGCTCGCTCCGCAATTTTCCGGGCACTCTGCCCGAGCGCGAAAGCCAGACGAGCCCCGAATCTTCGTTATGCAATCCAGCGGCGGAATCACCGTCCTCGATGCGGCCGCACGCGAACCTGTCCGCACCGTACTTTCAGGACCCGCTGGCGGATTAGTCGGGGCCGCTGCAATGGCTGCCAGAAGCGGCTTCTCGAAGATTCTCACCTTCGATATGGGCGGGACCTCGACCGACGTCGCGGCCTTCCAGAACGAGATTCGAACCGCAGGCCTATCCGAAGTTGCCGGACTTCCCGTCGGTGTCCCGATGCTCGAAATTCACACCGTGGGCGCTGGCGGCGGTTCCGTCGCGCGCTTCGACGCCGGAGGTTCGCTCCGCGTCGGCCCGGAATCGGCTGGCGCCGATCCGGGCCCGATCTGTTATGGACGCGGATCCGAACCCACGGTTACCGACGCGAACTTACTTCTCGGACGTCTTCGTCCCGAGCGCTTCCTGGGCGGAGAATTCACGCTCGACCTCAAAAGATCGCATCGCCTGACCTCAGAATGGCTCAAGAAACAGTGTTCTCGCCTAAGCCTGGAACAGTTTTCTGCCGGTGTCGTCCGCGTCGTGAACGCGAACATGGAACGCGCTCTCCGCGTCGTTTCCATCGAACGTGGCTACGATCCTCGCGAATTTGCCTTGATCGCCTTCGGTGGCGCGGGAGGCCTCCATGCTTGCGAACTGGCCGAGGCCCTCTCCATCCCTACCGTCGTGATTCCAGCTCACCCCGGCGCTCTTTCCGCCTTCGGCATCCTCGTCAGCGACGTAGTCAAAGATTACTCCCGCACCTTACTTCTCCGGGTCTCGGGCCGTTGGCCCCAGGCCACCCTTCAGAAGGAATTCCGCAAGCTGGAAGCAGCCGCGCGAAAAGAATTCCGCGCCGAGCGATGGCATGGCGCCCCACGCTTCGAAAAGAGTTTCGATCTTCGCTATCGCGGCCAGGGCTACGAACTCAATACGCCCGCCACCGGCAACGTCGTGGCTCACTTTCACGAAGAACATCAGCGTCGTTACGGATACCATAACGCCCAACGAGAGATCGAACTCGTCACGCTCCGCCTCCGCGCTCGCTTGCGCACACCCCAAGTCAAGGCCCTCGCCAAATCGCCATCCGCACAAATCGGCCGGAATTCCTCGGCTGCCGTAAAGGCTGTCGAACGCGCATCCGTTTTCTTCAACAACAAAACCGTAACCACTCCCGTGCTTGAACGCGCGGGTCTCTCTCTCGATCGCTCGATGACCGGTCCGGCCATAATCACGGAATATAGCGCTACGACCGTGATTCCCCCGGGGAAGACGTTTTGGCTGGATGCCGCAGAAAACCTGCTAATCAAAATTCGCTAAGAAATAACGCTAGGAGAAACCGTTCGTCACGGCTGGCGCCATGACTCGGCTACGTACACTCCGTTCCGCTTACTCCTCGTCCGGCTCTTTCTTCTCTTCGATGATCATGTCCTTTAGCTCACTCGACTCGAAAACATCTCCGCACTCTTGGCACTCCACGTACTCAGATTCTTCGTCGCGCGACACGATCTGCACACGCGGATGTTTGCACTGTTCAGGAGTGACTTTCTTTTCGGGGGACTGCCGCGGCTGGCTGGGCGTCATAAGATTTATCGAAGATTCGAATCTTGAGAGGAAGCCGGCTCTTTCTTCAAATTCTCGATATTTTGCGGCGGTTCGCCCAAGGATGTCAAGTGCCGGTCGTCGGTGTGTCATACCACAATAGAAATGTCGCAGCACTGCCATGGGGCTCGTCCTCGACCTAAAAACCGCGGACCGACACCCTGCGAACCGCCAACCCAAACCATCCCTTCCATTTACAGTTGTTTTCGAGCCTGATCGCAACACACCAACCATACCGACGAACCACATCCCCTTGCCGTTGCAGTGGCCTCCACCGTCCTCAACGAGGTCCATGACATTGATCCGCTGGTCGCGGGCCTGATGTGGCAGACTCTCTCTCCAGCCGAAGTCATCATCGTCGACTGCGGTTCCACCGAGGGAACCTGGGATCGTATTCAGGCCGCACGGGCAAAATTCCCCTCTCTCATTCCGATCCGCGACGAAAGCTGTAGCCTGCAACATCCCCTGGACCGATTGCCCACGCTCGTAACGTAGCCACCGCTGCCGCCTCCTCCGCGGTACATGCACGCCAGATACCTACCTTCGTCACTGCCCGTTCCCTAGACTGAAAGCACCCTGCAACGCAGGTCGACTTCTCCCAAGTCAGAGATCTTTTACAGGAATTGAGAAACAGAGAATCGGGAACGTCCTTTAGCCCTTCCATCGGTACGCGTCGGGTTGAGGCAGTCCAATATGCGCCAGAACGCGATTCGAGAATTCATGCGCCATGGCGTCGGCGCCCGCGGGGTGATTATAAAACGTAGGAATCAGAGGAAAGATCGTTGCGCCCGCGTCCGCCGCAACCGACATGTTGCGTAGATGAATCTTATTCAGTGGCGTCTCGCGAATGCACAACACCAGCGCCCGGCGTTCTTTCAGCGTCACATCCGCCGCGCGTTCGATCAGATGCGAAGCGCTGCCACTCGCAATGCGGCCAAGCGTCCCGACGCTACAGGGGATGATCACCATCGCATCCGAGGGATATGACCCGCTGGCTACGTTGGCTCCGATATCCGAGTTCGACTGTTGCTGAATTTTTGCTGACGGCGCGCCGATGATTTGACGTATGAGATCAGAGCGGCCTTCGAGTCCCAGTTCCTCGGCCATCACGCGTAGGCTGCTGTCCGACGCGACGAAGTTTACAGTCTTCACCCGAGAGTCGCCTTCGACGATCAGTAGAAGGTGCTTGAGAAATAACGACCCGCTGGCGCCAGTGGTCGCGACAGTCAGATTTTCCGGCACAGAAATGGGCACAAGGATCGCTCCCCGAGGTGCAACGCGTTTCGCTTCCTCGAAAGTTGAGGATAGGTATGCAGCAAAAGCAAGTCAAGGAAGCCCTGCATTGCGGAACAACTCTAAAGTCCGCGATTAGCTCTAAAGGTTTGCTCTTCCCCTCATTCAGTGGGGTAAGAAAGTCGGGAGAAACAAAAGAAGCACTCGTTCAGGATTGAAGCCCGCGCAGGGCGAACGACGAATCCCGAACGACCACTTATGTCTACGACCGGCATCCTACGATCACGCCGCAGCGCCGCTCAACTCCACGCCATCGCCAGCGTCGAGCGCGAGATTCGATCCGCCGATCCGGTTTCAGGTCGTAAATATCTTCGCGACTTCCAAGAAGCCTACCGTTCCTACGAAAAGGTTCTATCCTCAACCAACGTCCGCCGCGAGATTGCGGAAGCCGGAATCGCCCTGGTTGGCGACTACCACGCCCTACCCAACTCCCAGCGCTATCTCACCTCGTTGCTGCGCGAACATCTTTCGAATCGCCGTCCCATTGTGTTGGGAGTCGAAACAATTTTTTCTCGCGACCAACACATCCTCGACGAATGGTCGCGCCGCGAGATCGAGGAAGACGAACTGCGCCAGCGCATCCGCTTCGAAATCGAGTGGGGATACGACTGGCCTCCTTTCTACGAAATGCTCTCCGTCGCGCGCAATCGTGGTGCCTTCATCTACGGCCTCGACTGCACCCCCCGTGAAGATCTGCGCAAAATCGGAGCCCGCGATCGTCACGCCGCCGACAAAATTACCGAACTTCGCCACCGCCATCCTGAAGCCCTCATCCTCGTCTTGTTCGGAGAGTCCCACCTCGCTCCCCAGCATCTGCCCGCTCTGCTCGCGAAGCGTCTGCCCGAGGAACCCGCACTCACCGTCCTGCACAATGTCGACGCGCTCTACTGGCGTGCTGCTGGAGAAGATCGTGACCACGTTGAAGCCGTTCAGGTCCGCAACAAAATCTTTTGCACTTTCAACGCAACGCCCCTCGAGAAATACGAAAACTATCGCCTCTTCCTCAACCGTTGGCGCAGCGATCGCGACCACGCTCCCGACCTCGGCCCCACCCTTTACAACTTGATCGACGGCATGGTGCGTTTCCTCGGAATCAACCAGTATTCGCCGCACAACACCACGCAACCCAGGCTCTTGGTCGATCACATGCCTGAAGTTTATTCACGCGGTTCTGACTCACTGCTCCGCCGTCTCCTGTCACGTAAGGGGTTTTCCTCCGAACAACGCCGTTCGCTTACCCGCGAGGCCCGCGAACGCGGCAGCGTCTACCTGGCGCCGATCAACGCCGTCTATGTCCGCCAATTTCGCATGATCTCGTCCGCCGAAGATGCCACTCGCTTCCTTCACCACGCATGTCGCGGACTCCCGAACCTTGCGCACGGCAAGGCCTCGGCGCCGGCTGTCCCGGATACCCAACCTTCGGGAAGAGACGATACGTTCTACACCTCCGTTTTCGAGCACGCCCTCGCATTTTTCGGATCGCGCATTCTCCATCCCGCGCGCCCCGCACTCCGCGACAGCGACATTGCAGGACTATTCGACATCACTCGCGAAGACCTTGAGCACCAGACTTCGCTTCCCTTCCCTGACGCGGTCGAGGTTCTCGACTTCCTCATCGCCCACCGTGCCCAGGATTTTCGCCGGAAGCGTCACTCCGACCTGCCTATTCCCGCCTTCCAAGGTCATAAACACCACTATCTTCTCAAGCAATTGGGATATCTCACCGGCACCGACCTCTACGACGCTTACCTGGAAGGCCGCTTAACCACGCCCGCTCTCCGTAAACTCTTCCTGATTCACATCGAACACCCCGGCGTGGCCCGCGATGCCTACCTCCAACTGAAAACAAAACTGCGTTGACTCTCACGCTCCTGGTTCTCAAATGTTGCGGGTTTGATTCTTACTCCGCGCTTTTCCGGCGCACTCTGCGGCTCGGTGGTCAAAAGCCGTTTCAGATTTTGCTCTCGCTGCGGTATCCTCACCTGTCCGATGCCAGACGACTTCCCACTCCAGTCCCAAACTCCCGATGCGCTGATGCTCTTCGGATTCTGGTATCGCGCCCTGCCCGCCGATCAAGTCCGTACTGGAGAGCTTTCCCAAGCCATGCTGCTTGAACAACCGCTAGTGGTCGGCCGCGACAGCCAGGGCAAACCGTTCGCCCTCCGCGACGCCTGCCCCCATCGCGGCATGCCCCTTTCTTGCGGAGCCTTCGATGGCCAACAAATCGAATGCTCCTATCATGGCTGGAGATTCGATGCCCACTCCGGCCAATGCACACTCATCCCCTCGCTCGTCCCCGAACAGAATCTGAAAATCGATCGCATCTACGCCGGCAGTTATCCCTGCGAAGAGCGTGACGACTTTATCTGGGTCTACATTCCCGATCCCGGCCCGGCCGGCGCCGGATTCACGAAACCAGCCCCCGCTCCCACGCCCGCGCCCGAAATCGCAAAATTCAGCGACCAATACAAACTCGCCTACCTCACCGCCGATCTTCCCTGCTCCGTCGATCACGGCATCATCGGCCTCATGGATCCCGCTCACGGTCCTTTCGTCCACCAGGCATGGTGGTGGCGCACCCAGAAATCAATTCACGAGAAGCACAAAAACTTCGAGCCCATTCCTTACGGATTCCGCATGAGCGCTCACACACCCAGCTCCAATAGCGCTCCTTACAAACTCTTGCGCCTCTACGCCGACGCCGATTCGATCACCACTACGATCGATTTCGTTCTCCCCAACCTGCGCTCCGAAGTCATTCGCGCTGGCAAATATTGGTTCTCCAGTCTGACCACGGTCACCCCCATCACCCGCAGTCGGTGCCGCATCAACGTCGTCGCCGCCTGGAACCTTTTTCGTTGGATCCCTTTCGGCCCCGATCTTCTCAAATTCGTCTTCGCCAAATTTGTCGAGCAAGATCGCCGCACCATGGAACTTCAATCAGAGGGCCTGAAACACAACCCTCACCTCATGCTGATCGACGATGCCGACCGTCCCGCGAAATGGTATTTCGGATTGAAGAACGCGATTTTGGAAATGAAAAAGACAGGCGGAGAATTCCGCCATCCAATGACCGGACCCGTGGCATTGAAGTGGAGGAGTTAAGAAATTAGCGAAGGGTTACTACATCCGGGTGCTCGGGAGAAGGAATGTTTAATCGCCCTCGTCGCTGAGCTACGGGCTTGTTTAACCTCTGAATTCCAATCAAAGCAGATCGGGGATTCATGGAGAAACATCCGGTCTCGACGGCTGGTCGCAGGTTGATTTTGCGTCACCTCGAAGGTGGAACAGGCCCGAGCATGGCAGCTCGTTGAGAAGAATCGCGAAAAAGTCTAAGGCGCTGCACGACAACGTAGTCTGCGGGGGAAGACGAGATTGACGAATTTGACTCGACAGAGGCGAAATGCGAAAACCTGCCTCCGCGGCCAAATGGCGAAGCAATGCGAATACCATGTAAGTCGGTCACTGCCAGAATCTATGCGGATTTCAGATTACTCAGCGGAAAGCAGACGTAAAGGCCGGTTGGAACGCCGTCCATGCTGTTCAGAGCTACATATGGAAGCGGGTCGGAGGGATTTTCCAGGCAGACAGCGAAGGTTTCTCAAGTGAAAGAGGCCACGCACATTCTGTAGCATTTCCAGCGAAACTGTTGACGGCGAATGGGATATGGCAGTTCTTGAAAAGGGAGAATGGATTGCCTTCACCATGAACTTGGGCAATCCAGAGCATAGACGAGCGTTCCCCAATGGAACTTTGCCTACCGGGTGTTTCTGTGATCACTGATAACTGAGGAGTTCCTAGTCTTCCACTAGCCAGTCCATCGCCTCTTCCCGTGTCTTGAAGGTCGTAATCTCGCGCTGCGAAAAATTGTGGAAGTTCTCCATGAAAGCATGCGGAATCGTCTCCGCTCCCACCCACGCCGTCTTCTTCACAAAAGGACGATCCAGAGTCAACACTTCCTTAATCCGCATCGCAACCGCGTGATCGACCTCCGCGCCCGTAAAGTCCGCCAGCGTGACTAACGCGGCCTGGTCGTGTCCGTGCTTCGCCACCGTGATCCGCACATACTCCAGTAGCAGCTGCATCTCGGGCGCATTGGCATGCGAAAAATCGAGCAGCAAAATCTGCTTGCCGCGGTGCTCCACGAAATGGATACGGTCGTCCATCGTTTCGATCCCCCTATGTCCCTGGTGTTTCGCGTCGAAAAACGTTTTCCGGTTCCGCCGCGAATCCTCTAGCTCAGTAGCGATTCCACCACCCGTAAGCTCCGCTCAGCGCCGAGTCCAGCGCTCGCCGCATCTTTCCCTCCGGCCTCCGCTAAATCCGGACGCCCTCCGCCTTTCCCGCCAACTTTCTGCGCCACCGGACCAATCACCTTCCCCGCCTGTATGCGGCCCGTGAGATCCTTCGTCACTCCCACGATCAGCGAAACGCTTCCGTCCGATGCCGACCCCAGCACGATCACTCCCGATCCAATCTTGTCGCGCAACTGATCGACCAGCGTGCGCATCTGCGCTCGCTCCAGATTATCGACGCGATGCGCCAGCACCTTCACCCCGTGAACTTCCTTAACTTTTTCCCCGATATTAGCCGTGCTCGACGAAGCCGACTTCATCCGCGCCTGATCCAGTTCCCGCCCCAGTCGCTTGATTTCGGCATCTTTCTTTTCCAGTTCCAGCTTCAACGCCTCCGCCGGAGAACTCGTATCGGAATGCGTTGTTAGTCCAGCCACCACGCCTTCCAACTCGTGATCTTTTCTGAAATGCCGCAGCGACCCTTCGCCCGTCACCGCCTCGATTCGCCGCACTCCCGAAGACACGCTGCCTTCCTTCAAAATCTTGATCAGCCCTATCTCTCCGGTCGCGCCCGTGTGCGTCCCCCCGCACAGTTCAGTCGAGAAATCGCCAATCTTAATCACGCGCACCTTGTCGCCATACTTCTCGCCAAACAACGCCATCGCGTGATACTCGTTGATCGCCACATCAATCGGAACATTCTCAATAATCTCTACCCGCTCGTTGCGCAAAACTTCCTTATTAATGATGTCTTCGATGTCCTGCAGCTCTTCTTCGGCAACTCCCGTGAAATGCGAAAAATCAAAACGCAAATGATTAGGAGCGACCAGCGACCCCGCCTGCTTCACATGCTTCCCCAACACTTCCCGCAGCCCCGCCTGCAGCAAGTGCGTAGCCGTGTGATTCCGCATAGTCGCTTCGCGAATCGCGGTATCCACCACCGCATCCACCTTCTGCCCAACACGAATCGGATGTTTAGCAACCACCTGATGCGCCCGCACCCCCTGCACCGGGTAGTAGCATCCGGTCACCTCAGCCACCACAGTATTGTGATCGTCAGAGTAAAACCATCCCCGATCCCCCACCTGTCCGCCCGACTCGGCATAGAACGGAGTGTGATCCAGAATCACCTCGCCCGCTTCGCCCGCCTTCAATTCCTGCGCGCCCTGCCCGCTCTTAATAATGGCGAGTACTTCGCAGTTGTTCGAGCGAGTCTGCCGATATCCCTCAAACTCCGATTTAGGAAGCTCCTGATAAGCCGGATTCGCCGTCTGCTTCGCCGCACCCTTCCATGAGGCGCGAGAGCGTGCCTTCTGCTCCTCCATCGCCTCGGAAAAACATTCCTCGTCGACAGCTAGTCCTTGATCGCGTGCTGCATCAACCATAAAGTCCAGAGGAAGACCAAATGTGTCGTATAGCTTGAATGCGGTAATTCCGTCGAGTTCAGGTCCACGCCTGTCCACTAGACTGCTTGTCGATTCGAGGAGCTCAGCCGATACCCCCTTCTCTCTGAGCTTCCGACGCGTCTCGGAATCGTCCAAGCCCGAACGCACCGCGTCCCAAGCCTTTTTGGCATGTCTGAGCTCAACCTCGAGCTGGCCGAGTCCAATGTCCAACGTATGAGAGAATCTGTTCTCTTCCGCCAATACCGCCTTCGACACCCGATCCGCAGTCTCCTTCAACTCCGGATACGCGTCCTCCATCAGATCCCGCACCGCGAACACCATCTGGTACAAGAACGGCTTCGTCTGACCCAGCAATCGCCCGTGAGTGATCGCCCGTCGAATAATCTTGCGCAGCACATATCCGCGTCCCTCATTCAGGGGAATCACGCCATCGGAAATAAGAAAAGTCGCCGCGCGCGAATGGTCGGCAATCACCCGCAGCGACGCCGCTGACTTCGATACCGCTGACGTTTGTTCGCCCCCTGCCCGTGTGGTGGCGGGGCTCTGCCCCGCGCCCGTCAACTCCGCCGCTCGCTCGATCAGCGGCGTAAACAAATCCGTCTCGTAATTCGAAATCACTCCCTGCAACACCGCCGCGATCCGCTCCAGCCCCATCCCCGTGTCAATGGAGGGCTTAGGAAGAGGCGTCAATGTCCCCGATGCATCGCGGTCAAACTGCATAAAGACCAAATTCCACAGCTCGACATACCGCCCGCAATCGCAGCCGAACGTGCAGTCCGTGTGCCCTTGATCCGAAGCCACCACGCCCATGTCGTAGTGAATCTCGCTACAAGGTCCGCACGGACCGGTATCGCCCATCTGCCAAAAATTATCTTTCGACCCAAACTCATAAATGCGATCTTTCGGCACCCCTTGCCCGATCCAAAGCTCATAAGCCTCGGCGTCGCGCTCAACCCCGTTCTCGCCCTTAAAAATTGTCACATACAACTTCTCCTTCTCAATCCCAAACCACTCCGGAGAAGTGATTAACTCCCACGCATAAGCAATCGCGTCTTTCTTGAAATAATCGCCAAACGAAAAATTCCCCAACATCTCGAAAAACGTGTGGTGCCGGTTCGTGAAGCCGACATTTTCCAGATCGTTATGCTTGCCACCCGCCCGTACGCATTTTTGCGAGGTCGTTGCCCGCGAATAGTCGCGCTTTTCGAGACCCAGAAACACATCCTTAAACTGGTTCATCCCCGCGTTCGTAAAAAGTAGGGTCGGATCGTTTGCTGGAACCAGCGATGAAGAGTGCACCTCGCGGTGCCCCTTCTGAATGAAAAAGTCGAGAAACTTGCGGCGAATTTCGGAGCCTGTGAGCATGGGTATTGATCGCGTTTCAAACGCTAAAGACAAATTCTAAATGATTGGCGGGATTTAACTGGATTTTCGAAAGCCCTAAAAGGCAGGATTCACATAAGGCAACCAGCGCAATCGCTGAACTTCTTCAAGCGCAGCGCGTTGCATCGCAAGCAGAAAGAAAAGACGGGCGCGGACGCCCGTCCCTCTACAATCTCAACAACCTATTTCATTTCGTCGCCGGTTTTCTCAGCGCCCTTCTTCACGGCGTGACCGACCTTCTTTGCGCCCTTTCCCGTGTCCTTCCCAGCCGTCTTGGTGGCGCCCGCCGTCTTGTCCGCTGCCTTTTCCGTGTCTTTGCCAGTCGTCTTAGCGACTTTTTCCGTTCCTTTTCCCGTGTCCTTCGCCGCCGTTTCCGTCGCGTCGCCGGTCTTCACGGCCGCCTTTTTCGTGGCATGCCCCGTTGCGACTGCGGCTTTCTTCGTCGCATGCCCGGTATCATCTGCCGCAGTCTTCACATCGGTTCCAGCCTGACCAAAAGACATCGCAGTCAGAGCCAGTACCGACGAGGCCAGAATCAAACACACCTTCGTTTTCATAGATCCTCCAAAAAAACTAAAGATTTCTTCAGTTGCAAGGTTTTATCAGACCGCACCGGACGAGCGCAACCGCAATCGATGCCCCCTAGCTTTGCTCAGAGCTCAGGCCGAGAACTCCATAAGCCTTACTGCGCCGCGTCCGAAGTCTCGTTCTCAAGTTCGCCCAGCATTTCTTCATCGACATCCCACTTCTTCAGGATCGTAAAAATCGTCTTCGATCCAAAACCCGCCCGCGTCAACTGCCGGAAAATGCGCGCCGTCTGTTTCTGATCGCGATCCTTCGGCTTCTGCAGTCGCTTGCGGCGCAGATACTCACGTGCCAGGCTTTCTTCTTTCACATCGTCATAAATCGACGAAACCGCTTTTTCGATGACCTCGCCGTGGACGCCCTTCGCCTTCAGGTCATTGACCACACGCATGCGCCCGAATTTTTCGTTGTCCCGCCGATACGAAGAAAACGCCGTCGCATACTTCGCGTCGTTCAGATAACCCTGGTCTTTCAACCGGACAACGATTAACTCCACCAGCGTCTTCCCGATTTCGGTGTCGGCCTCGACGCGGTTCCTCAACAGGCGCTTCAATTCCGCAACCGAGCGCATGCGTCGACCGAGCGCCCCGATCGCGTACTCGTAAAGCTCCGCTTCGGTGAAAAGTTTCCTGGGACGGCCAAACCCCATCCCTACACAATAGCGCGTTAGACGGCCGAGGGGTTAGCCCCTGAGTCAATCGCCCGTTTCGTCATCACCGATTCGAATCAACGACTCGAATTCGAACCTCAGCCGACGCGCATAAGGACCAAAGCGAATCTCCATCCTGTTCGCTTTGAAAGGGCACGGCTTCAGCCGTGCCCTAAGTCGACCAAAATAAATCTCGGCTGTAGCCGCTGGGGAACCCGTAGTTCGAACCGCGGAGCCCTGTCGTCCTGAACTACTCTTTCGGAGGCAGCGCCGTATTCGGCGACGACGGCGGCGTCATCGCCGGTGGCACCACCGCCGGTGTCGGTACCGCCGGCGCGGGAGCGACAAGCGAGCCCTTCACCGACGATGGCAACTTGTCCGCATTCGCCAACAGCAACGAGATTTGCCACATCTGCGTTTCAGAAAGCGATTTGCTAAACCCAGGCATTCCCGTCAGCCGGATGCCATTGAACACCTTCCAATAAGTCTCGCCCGGCTCATCATCCGTCACGCCCTTGCCTTGAAAAAGCTGTGGTGGACGCGGATACATTCCCGTCGCAATCGCTGTCTTCGCCACCAACGGCAAGCCATGGCAAACAGCGCAATGTTGCTTGTACAAATCCGCTCCAGCCAGGTAATTTGCTTCCGTCGGCTGGATCGGCACGCTCTTTGGCATTTCTTTCTTAACGCGCGCGTCTAGCGCCTTACGTGCAAAAAATGTTTCGAATGGCATATCGGAATCCGTGGTCGCAACCGGCGCGCTACCGCCGGTGAAATACACGTACGCCCCAAAGGGCACCAGAATCAGGCCGAGAATTAGTCCGGCGACAAATTTCACGAGATCATCCTGCCTTTCTGAATTTGATACTCTATCATTACAATTCCGCATCCCTAAGGTACATTATTCAGAATACAATTCCGAGATACCTCCTCGGCGACTTTTGCCTTGGATCCCCGGAGACTGGAATCAATGCAAATTGTCAGCGCAGCAAGTGCATTTCCGCAGCATTACTACTCCCAAGCGATGTTGCTGGAGGCCCTGCAGATGTACTGGGGCGAGCGAGTTCAGAATCCCCACGTGTTGCGCCGCTTGCATAAACACGTAGGCGTCGACGGCCGCTTCCTCGCGCTCCCAAAAGAAGAATACCTGAAGATGAAAACCTGGGGAGAGGCCAATCATCACTGGATCAATACCGCCAAAGACCTCGGCGAAAAAGCTGTCGGCGGCGCCCTCGCCCAAGCGGGTTTGCATGGCAAGAATCTCGGCGCATTCTTTTTCACCTCCGTAACCGGCATCAGCAGCCCCTCAATCGACGCGCTTCTCATCAACAAGATGGGCTTGTGTAGAAGCATCCGTCGCCTTCCGATTTTCGGACTCGGCTGCGTTGCCGGCGCTGCCGCAATTTCTCGCGCGGCCGATTACGTTCGCGCCTACCCTGATCAAGTCGCCGTCGTCCTTTCCGTTGAACTCTGCTCCCTCACCCTGCAACGCGAAGATGTCTCCATGGCGAACCTCATCTCCGCCGGTCTCTTCGGAGACGGCGCCGCCTCCGTCATCGTCGCTGGTGCCGAGACGGGACTTCCCGGCGTGAAGATTCTCGCCACCCGTTCCGTCTTTTATCCCGACACTGAAGAAATGATGGGATGGGATATTTCCGAAAGAGGATTTCGCATCGTCCTCTCCCGCGAGATTCCGAACCTTGTCAGGCAAAATCTGGCAAAGGATCTTGACGATTTTCTCGCCGAACGCGGCCTCACCCGCGCCGACATTGGAAGTTGGTGCCTCCACACCGGCGGTCCAAAAATCCTCGAAGCCACCGCCGATGCCCTTGGATTGAAAAATGGAGAACTCGACGTTTCCTGGCAGTGCCTCCGGCGCACCGGAAATCTTTCTTCCGCCTCCGTCCTCGTTGTGCTTGAAGAGGTCATGAAAAATCGCCGTCCCGAACCGGGAACGATCGGCCTACTTGCCGCTATGGGCCCGGGCTTCTGCTCAGAATTCGTTTTGCTGGAGTGGTAGGCGGCACCAGCGCAGAAACTCGCATCTCACTCACATCGCTCCAGTGTTATGACAATCTCCCTTCCCAAACCTTGGGATGTATTTGTAGTTGGCGGCGGCCCTGCGGGTCTCGCAACCGCCATTGCCGCACGGCACCACGGCCTAAGCGTACTTCTCGCAGATGGAGCGGTTCCCCCGGTCGACAAGCCTTGCGGCGAAGGCCTCATGCCCGACGGAGTCGAGGCTCTCCGCCACCTCGGCATCTCCGTCCCGGAAGGCGAATCCTATCCCTTCCACGGCATTCGTTTCGTCAACGGTTCGACAAAAGCCGAAGCTGAATTTCCTCGCGGAACTGCTTACGGAATTCGCCGCACGAACCTGCATCGATTGATGACCGAGCGGGCTGATGCTTCTGGCGTTCGTTTCCTGTGGCAATCCGCTGTTACCGGCCTTCACCCGGAAGGCGCCCTCGTCGCCGGAGAATTGGTTCGCGCCCGTTGGGTCGTCGGTGCCGATGGCACCTCGTCCCGCGTTCGTGATTGGGCACAACTCTCTCCCCGCAATCTCGCTGCACGCCGCAGCAAGGACTTCCGTTTCGCCTTCCGTCGTCACTATCGTGTCGCGCCCTGGGCCCAAGCCATGGAACTCCACTGGGGCGATCGCTCCCAGGTTTATGTCACGCCCGTCAGCCATGAAGAAGTCTGCGTCGTGTCAATCTCCTCCGATCAAAAGGTGCGTCTTGAAGATGCACTGGTAGACTTCCCCGAACTCGCCGGTCGCCTCGAACACGCCGAATACGCCTCTAACGAACGCGGCGCCATTACCATTACCGAACGTTTTCGCGATGTCTATCGCGGATGCACCGCCTTGGTCGGCGACGCCTCCGGCGGAATCGATGCCATCACCGGCGAAGGTCTTTGCCTCAGTTTCCGCCAGGCTGCACTGCTCGGCGAGTGTTTAGCCGTCGGAGACCTCGCGCGCTACCAACGTGGACATCGCGCGCTCAGTCGCCGTCCTGTGTTGATGTCGCGCCTGATGCTCTTCATGGCCCATCACAACCGTCTGCGCAACCGCACGATGCAAGTCTTCCAATCCAGTCCTCGCTCTTTTGCTGGAATGCTTGCGATGCACGTCGGCGAAGGCACCACACGTCGCCACATCTCCCACGGTATCGCGCTTGGTTGGCAACTGATAACCGTCTAATATCCACCGCCTCGCAATGGTTACTCGCTTCCGATTCCCCTGTACCGCGCAGAAACTGCCCACCCCTACAAGGCCCACCCAAATTGCCCCCGCATCTGCAACTCTTTTCACCTTCCCCGCCTGCCAATTCGTAAGTCAATAAATTCAAAGGCATAATCCAAGCCCACAATTGGCATCGTTGTTGCACTTTTTATCAGCGTCCGCTCCGTGTTAAGTTTTTCCTCGTGCTCCTTGATTGCCGCCATCAGCGCAAATCTGATGGCGGTTCTTTTTTGCGCCCAAACCCAAACAACCTGTAACTTTGCGTTGCTCCACACATCCCATGGCTGGCCCTCAAATTTCAGGGCGAAAAATCACGACAATTTCAACGAGGAGATGCGTATGAAACTCACGATTGTGAAACTGATGTGTGCCACTACCCTGTTCGGCGCGATGGCTTTCGCTCAGTCCGACGCCATGAAACCAGACACTATGAAGAACGATCAGATGCAGAACGACAAGTCCAAGACTAATGACGGAAAGACTGGCGACGCCATGAAGAGCGACTCGATGAAGAAAGACGACATGGCGAAAGACTCCACCAAGAAATCGAAGAAGTCCAAGAAAGCGGCCAAGAAGACCGACGACGGTATGAAGAAAGATGAAATGAAGTCCGACGACACAATGAAGCACTAACCCCGCCGCCAGAACAACACGACGAGCAACCCCTGAAATCCTGCGAAGTCTCTAGGTGTTCGGAACGGGCGCGTCAGCGCCCGTTTTCTATTCCCGCCGCAAACTACAAGCCAGCACTGCGCCAAACGAATAGCAGAGTTATTTCCTGAATACTAATTTTCTATTCCTGATACTCCGGCTCCCGTTTCCATCCCGAAAGCATCGAGTAGAAATTCGACCACCCGTGCAGCGCAACCATGATCAGGTGTCCCGGAATGAATGCCAGAAATCCGCACATCGCTGCAAAATGCCAGATGCGCGTCAGATGAAATCCGCCGAACAGAAATGCCAGCCACGAAAACTGCGCCGGCTTATACAAAACGATCCCCGTCAGCAGCGATAACGCTCCAAACCCAATCGCCGACGTATACGCCAGCTTCTGCAGCGCATTGTATTGTCCTGTCTGCTGCGGTTTCGGTCCAAAAAAGAAATAATGCCGCGCCATCGGCCACACTCCCGGAACATCCCGCGGAGTGAAAATCAGCGTCCGGTAATGTCCACTCGCAATCTGATACACCACGTAAAAAATCCCGCTCGCCGCAAAGAACCACATGAACGTGAAGTGCCATTGCAACGCCCCGCCCAGCCATCCGCCCAGCGTGAGCGACTTCGGCACATCGATCAGAATCTTTTCCGGAATCTTCGGCCCAAAGCTCGGGAACGCCCTAAAAATCCGCAGCCCGCTCGTCACCATCACAAATAAACTGATTGCATTTACCCAATGCGTAATCCGAATCGCCGTCGGATGCTCGTACGCCGCCCGAACCACCCCTGGCTCCTCATCATTACTCGCTTCGCTGCCTTCGGCCCTCTCCGCCATCATCAGAGGTTCCGCAAGCGCAGTCGTCGCGTCCCCCGGGAGGGACTCGGCATCGACCGTCTCCACCTTGCCCACAGTCGCCTCGATCACGCACTCCTCGCCCGCGGTCGCCTCATTAGGCTCCGGCCCGCTTTTTGCGGACGAACTCTTGGCTTCCTCTTCGCGATTCTCGTCGTTCGCCATCACAGTCCCCCGAACCAGCTATAACCCTGGTCCTCCCAATACCCTTTCCTTCCGGCTTTCAAAACATTCGTCACCCGAACCGTATCCAGATATTTCGCCTGCTTGTACCCAAGCTTCGTCGGCATCTGCAGGCGCAGCGGCGCTCCGTGTTTGCGGTCCAAGGGTTGTCCGTACATCTCGTAACACATCAACGACTGCGGATGCAGCGCCGACGCCATATCAATCGACTCGTAATAGTCGTCCACGCACTCGACCTCAAGAAAACGCGCGCTGGTGTTCGCTCCAACCAATTTCAAGAAGTCCGAGATGCTCGATCCTCCAAACGACCCAACCACGTCCCACCCCTCCACGCACACATGCCGTGTGTTCTGGCTCACCTTCGGCAACGCCTGAATCTGCTCCAGCTTGTACTCGCCCGGATGCTGCACATCACCCTCAACCGTCAGCGTCCATCGCTCCAAATCGACCTCCGGATCCAGCACGTCGTACCCGTTGTAAGGAAATTTCTCAAACGGCACCACCTCCGAATCCGAAAACGTCTGCGCCCGATGTTGCGACCGAAATGTCTCGCCCGCCGCCCAATCGCTGAACCGAACTCCGGCCTCCACCAGCCGATCGCTCACCTTCGGAAACGCAAAAATCCCCAGCGCCGCCACCGGTGCCAGTTTCAGCAGTTGACGGCGACTCTGCCGCTTCAGTTCCTTCTCGTCGATCCGAGTAATCATCTTCGTCCTTCGATCGTTTCTAGCTAACGGTTGTGGCCCTTGTAAAGCCAGACCTTAACACAAAAAATGGGATGCCTAACCACCCACTAAGTTTCAGCGAACAACCCCTTCAACCACGCGTTCCGGCCTCGGCGCAAGACCGCATCTCGTGGGGGTGGAGACCGTGTCAGCTCAAACACACATGCTCCCGCAAGCACACGCGGATCCTCGAACTTCACGACATAACTCCCTTATTTTCAGCGCCCTATCTTTGGCTGCGCGGTTGCTTTATCCATGTCGTCAGCAATCGGAGTAAAGGCCGGGCTCGCCCCCCCTTCCGAATCGATAAGCAAGAAGGAGTTGTGCATGGAAACAATTCTGCAAACCCTCGTAATCATCGGCGGTCTCACGTTTTCTCTCGCCGCCTCGCTGCTGATCGAAGAACTCATTTTCGGACAGATCGTCCGTGTGGCCTTCGCCCGCCGCTCGGAAACTCCAAAGCCGTTCTCAACCTTCACCCGCAAGAACTGAAAGGGCCACCACCATGTTGCTACTGAAATACTTGCTCCTAAGCGCGGGAATCGCAATGTTCGTGATCGCCGCCGGAATTCTCACCTACGACATCTACCTGCTGATCGCCTGGCAACGCCGACGAGTCAACCCAGATCCCGCAGCCGGAACACCCGGTCCCGCGCCCGCTACCCGCTGGCGCACCTCCGTCGCCCTCGTCATGCTCGCTTGGGCTCCCCTGCTGATCTCCGCCGGCATCGTCATCGTCCCCATCGGAATGGCGAAGATTCGCGTCGGCCAAACCAAGATGTTCAGCTCTTTGCAATCAGCATCAGACAAGGTTCTCCTCTGAAAACTTGAGAGCCCGGGACCGAGCACGGTGCGCATGAACAATCGACCCTCCACCACGCGCTATAATCAGCCCATTCCACAAATGCGAGCGCGAATGTCCAGCAGTCTGCGGCTTGGTTGCCTGACTTCGTTCTTCATCGCGATCGCTTTTCTCACTTCCGATTTATCCGCGTCCAATTCAGCAGACGCCGCTCGCCAACTAGCCCACAAAATCGCCGCTGCCACCGGACCCGGCGCCTATGCGCTCGACCTTACCAACCACTCCTCTCTGGACGAAAAATCGGTACGCGAAGTGCAGAGTGCCCTCGAAGCCGAGTTGCACACACAGGGGGTACATACCGCCAAAGCCGAACAGGCCCTCGGCGCAGTCACTGTCGTACTATCCGAAAGCCTCCGCGACTACGTTTGGACCGCCGAAATCGCGATCGGATCCGCCGCGAAAGATGACAAGAAAGTCGTCCTCGTTTCGTTGCCGCGCCCTCAAAACAGCGCAGCCTTCACCACTGCGCTGCCAATCGTCCTGAAAGCGACACTCGTCTTCGCCCAGGCCCAGCCGATTCTCGACCTCGCCCAACTCGATATGCCCGGAGGCTCGCATCTTCTCGTCCTCAGCAGCGCCTCGGTCGCGATCTATCGTCAGGCAAACACCTCCGCGCATTGGGAACTCGAAACATCCCTCCCCATCACCCACTCGCGTACCTTCCCTCGCGACCTGCGCGGACGCCTTCTCATCCGCCGCGATCATTTGTTTGACGTTTACCTGCCTGGAACCTTCTGCCGTTCGACATCGTCCCACAACGGCGCGCCGCTGACCATCGCCTGCAACGACACCGACGACCCCTGGCCCTTGACGCCCGACGACAACACCGTGCATGCCTTCTTCGCGGCCTCGCGCAACTTCTTCACCGGAGCCCTCTCTCCCGCCATCGGAAAAATCTCCAACGTTCCCTCGTTCTATTCCGCCGTAGCTCTGCCCAAATCCAATTACACGCTCTGGGCCTTCGCTGCCGTGGACGGCTCGCTCCACTTCGTCGACGGCATCACCGACCAGTCCATCCGCGGCTCAAATTGGGGCAGCGACCTCGCCGCCGTTCGCTCGTCCTGCGGCATCGGCACGCAATTGCTCGCCACCGAGAGTGGAGACGCAGAACGCGACGGCCTGCGTGCCTACGAGATTCCCGACCGCGACCCCGTCGCCGTAAGTTCAGCCGTGGAGTTCGACGGCCAAATCGTAGCCCTATGGCCCGAACCCAGCACCAACACATCCGTAGCAATCGTAAAAAGAAAAGACACAGGATGGTATGAGTCCTACCGCATACAAATTTCGTGTAACTAACGCCCATCTGGAGACAAGCACTAGTGTCGGAACGGGCATTTGTGTGGGAACGGGCATTTGTGTGGGGATAGGTGTTCGTGTGGGGACGGGCATTCCTGCCCGTCCAAGCCGAGCGAAGCTCGGCCCCTGCATGCGCCAAAACTGCTCTCCACTGCCACCGATGCCGTTGCAGAACTCATGGCTAGTCCTAACCATCCTGTGCGCGACCTTCGCCACCACCGCCTCCGCCGCCACTCGCCCCCATTACGGAGGAACTCTCCGCGTCCTCCTGCAATCCGCTCCCGAAACTCTCGACTTCCCCGTGAACCCCACTCCCACCACCTACTGGGACGCCGCACGCACCCTCTCTCTCATCGGAGATACTCTCGTAAAACTCGATGCCCTCGACCGCCCCCAACCAGCGCTCTCCACGGCCTGGCAAAGCGATCTCTCCGGACGCATCTGCCTCTTCACCCTCCGCCGCGGAGTTAAATTCCACGACGGCACCGTGGCCACGCCCGCAGCGATCGCACAAATTCTCAGCGCTCTTCATCCCACCTGGCAGGTGCGCGCCTATCCAGACTCCGTCTCCATCGAAAGCGATTTGCCCGAGCCATCCCTTCTCGCCGAACTGGCGCTCCCGCGCAATCTCTTGCTGAAATACAACTCGAATCACATCCCCGTCGGCACCGGCCCCTTCGTCGTGGCCCAGTGGCAGCCCGGCAAATTGCTCACGCTCGCCGCCAACGAAGAAAGCTGGGCCGGCCGCCCCTTCATCGATATCATCCAACTCGAATTCGGACGATCGTTGCGCGACCAATCCGTCGCCTTCGAACTCGACAAAGCCGACCTGATCGAGTCCGCCCCGCAAAACGCGGCCCAGCATCGCGGCACATCATCCTCGTCATCGTTGCCGATCGAACTTCTCGCCCTCGTTTTCTCGAAGAACTCAAAAGCCCAGGACGCCCACCTTCGCGAAGCGCTAGCTCTTGCCATCGATCGCAAACCGATCCAGTCCGTCCTTTTGAAGGGCGCAGGAGAGCCTGCCGCCAGCATTCTTCCCAATTGGATGACCGGGTACGCCGCCGTCTTTTCCGTGCAGCCCGATCCGCAACGCGCACGCGCCCTCTTAGCCGGAACTCGCCAGCCCGCGCTCAATCTCAGCTACGATCCCAGCGATCCGCCAGCCCAACTCATCGCCGAGCGCATCGCCCTCAACGCCCGCGAAGTCGGCATCACCGTGCAAGTCTCTCTATCAGGATCGGAAGATCTGCGTCTGGTTCGCGCTGTCCTCCCAAGTCCGGATCCCGCTAAATCGCTCGAAGAAGCCGCGCGGCAGCTCGGACTCGCGCAACTCGCACCCTCGGCATCCGCTGGCTCTCTCCATTCTCTCGAGGATCTTTATCACTGCGAGCGCGCCCTGCTCGATGGATACACCGTCATCCCACTCTTCCATTTGCCCGTCGCGACTACCGTCAGCCCTCGCGTTCGAGATTGGCAACCCGATCGACTCGGGCAATGGACCGGCACAGAATCGTCCTTAGCTGAAATCTGGCTTTCCGATCCCCCACGCGAAATCGCGCGAAAAGCTCAAACCGAGATTCCGGCACAAAGCCCTCCACTGAGTGCTTCTCCGCGGACGGCCTCGCGATGAGCTTCCGTAAAAAGCTTCTTCTCCTCTTCGCCGCAACCGTCCTACTCTGTGTCGCCGTCATCTCCATCTCCGTCTATAGCACCATCCGCAATTCGTTTGAGCAGGCCGACCAGGACCGCGCCAACGCCGTCGCTGCCCAGTTCCGTTCCGAGTTCCAGCGTCGCGGCTCGGAAGTTACACGCAAAGTCGAATCGGTCGCCTCCAGCGACATCGTCCAGCGCATCGCTCTCGATCTGAACCGCGCCGGCGCCGACGCCGGAGAATACGTCAGCGACGCTCGTAGCCTGGCCAGCCAGCAGCAACTCGACTTTCTCGAACTCGTCGACAGTCGCGGCACAATTCTCTCTTCTTCGCAGTGGCAGGCCAAATTCGGATATCCCGAACCCGCCATCCCTCTCACCACCATCTCCGATGGTGCTTCTCCCACAGCAATCGTCCCCGCCGGAGCCTTTCTCAAGCGCGAAGAGCTCCCCAATGGCCCGAGCCTCGGTCTGTTTGCCGTGCGCGTTGCGCGCGTTGCCGAGCAACCCCTCTACGTAATCGGCGGCGAGCGTCTCGATCAGGGCTTTCTTTCCACCCTCGACATCCCCACCGGAACTCGAGTTTTGCTCTATCAAAACCTTGACGCCAAATGGAATCCTAAAAGTTTGCTCGACCTCAACGGCCCTGCCGCCGGGGTCGACAAACTCGCCTCCCTCGTCGCGCACGTCCGCAATACTCTGCAGGAGGCGCAAGGCGTCGTCCACTGGACCTCCGACTCCGCCGACGCCGAAGTCTTTCACGCTATCCCCCTGATCGGTCCGGCCTTCAGTGCTCCCGATCAGAACACCGCCAACGCCGAGACCTCTCACGCCGATCACCAACTGATGGGCGTCCTGCTCGTCGGCAGCTCGCGCCGCCCTCTCATCGAATTGCAACGCCGCGTCATCTCGACGGCCATGTTCGTGGGCGGAGTCGGAATTCTCATCGCCATTCTGGCCAGCCTCTGGTTCGCCGCGCGCGTCACCCGCCCTGTCGTTTCGCTCGCCGCGGCCGCGCGCCGCGTCGCCGCTGGAGACCTCAGCGCCAAAGTCGAAGTCGAATCAAGCGACGAACTCGGCGAACTCGCGGCATCTTTCAATCGCATGACTGAAGACTTGCTCCAGCAAAAAGACCGCGCCGTGCAGGCCGAACGAGTCGCAGCCTGGCGCGAGCTCGCGCGTCGTCTGGCTCATGAACTCAAGAACCCTCTCTTCCCCTTGCAAGTCACCGTCGAAAACCTCATGCGCGCCAGGCAAAAGTCTCCCGAAATGTTCGAAGAAGTTTTTCAGGAAAGCACAACCACCCTGCTGGCGGAAATCAACAATCTGAAAACCATCATTGGCCACTTCAGCGAATTTTCCAAAATGCCTCAGCCTCAACGCCAGCCTATCCAACTCAACGAAATCGTTGCCTCTGTCCTGCGCGTCTTCCACGCCCAATTGCAGGACAACAATCAGATTGCCGTCCACACCGAGTTAGACCCAGCTTTACCCGAGATTTCCGCTGACCCTGACCTCCTGCATCGCGCCTTGCAAAACCTCGTCCTCAACGCCATCGACGCCATGCCCCAAGGCGGAGACTTGACGATCCGTACCCAAACCGCCAAGTCCGTCGACGGAATTGCACTTTCCGTCTCCGACACAGGCTCCGGCCTCACCGAGGAAGAATGCGGTCGCCTCTTCACTCCCTACTACACGACCAAGCAGCACGGCACTGGCCTGGGACTGGCCATCGTGCAGTCCGTCGTCAGCGATCATGGCGGCAAGATTTCTGTCGCAAGCGCTAAAGAAAAAGGAACCACATTCCGCATCGAGCTGCCCCGTGATTTCTCCGCATACTCGGCGTCTCCGCGGTAGATTTGTTTTGCATTTTTATTTGAGGTGAATCGTGCCGCAAAAAGCCCATTTGCTCATCGTCGACGACGAGGCCAACACACTCGCCTCTCTGTCGCGCGCGTTTCGTCTAGAAGGTCATGAAGCCGCCGTCTGCGACAACGCCAACAAGGCTCTGGAACTGGCCAAGTCGCAATCCTTCGACCTCATCCTCTCCAACGTCGTCATGCCCGGCAAAGACGGCCTCGCGCTTCTCGAAGAACTCAAAGCCCAAGGCGTACTCACTCCCGTCGTCATGATGTCAGGGCAGGCGCACATCGAGATGGCAGTTCGTGCCACACGCCTCGGCGCACTCGACTTCCTCGAAAAACCCATCTCCACTGAAAAACTTCTACTCACCGTCGAAAACGCCCTCAAACTCGGACGCCTCGAGCGCGAGAATCGCGATCTCACCCACCGTCTCGGTAAACACGAAATTGTGTGGCAGGGCGAGACCATGCGTCGCGTAATGGCGCAAGTCGAACGCGTCGCCGCCAGCGAAACCCGCGTCTGCATTCAAGGCGAAACCGGCACGGGAAAAGAGCTCGTCGCTCGTACTCTCCACGAACGCAGCCCACGCGCCGGAGGCCCGTTCGTCACTCTGAACTGCGCCGCCGTCCCCGCCGAACTCATCGAGTCCGAATTATTCGGCCACGAAAAAGGATCCTTCACCGGAGCCGCCGGACGCCATCTCGGCAAGTTCGAGCAGGCGCAGCACGGCACAATTTTTCTCGACGAAATCGGCGACATGCCGCTCGCCATGCAAGCCAAACTCCTCCGCGTCCTCGAAGAGGGAGAAGTGGAACGCATCGGCGGCGAGCGCGCCGTCACCGTCGATGTTCGCGTCGTAGTCGCCACCCATCGCGATCTCGAAGCCCAGGTGCGCGACGGCAAATTCCGTCAGGATCTCTTTCACCGCGTCTTCGTCTTCGCCCTGCGCCTGCCTCCCCTGCGCGAGCGCCGCGAAGATATCCCCGCCCTCGTCGAGCACTTCGCTCTGCAAGTCAGCGCCATCAACGGATGGAAGCCGATCCACTTCACCTCCGACGCCCTGACAGCCCTGCAAGACTACCCCTGGCCCGGCAACGTCCGCGAACTCCGAAACGCCGTCGAGCGCCTGATGCTGCTCGCAATTTCAAACGAAGTCACCGCGGAAACCGTCGCCTTGGCGCTCCCCGCTTCCAGCGCCACTCTCGATTCTGGAGCATCCAGCTCAGGCCCTTTAGCAGACCGCGTCCGCGCCTTCGAAAAGCAAACCATCCTCGCCGAACTCAAACGCAATCACCACCAAATCTCAAACACCGCCCGCGCCCTCGGGCTAGAGCGCTCGCACCTCTACAAAAAAGCCGAACAGGTGGGCATCGACTTGAAGGCAGCGAAGGGTGGGAGCGAACGTTAGGTAACTCTTCCGTTTGCTTTTCTACCCTCCCTCAGACGACAATCGCTTCGTGACTAGCACTAGCTTTTATCAAGACCCCCAAACCGTCAGCCCCTTCCGCCCGGGCGCTCTCGTTATCGCCACGCTGTCGAACCCGCGTGAGAAATTTTGGGGTGCCATCCTTAATCTCGCCGCCGAAGGCCTCAGTCTGCGCGGCGTCAACGTCGCGTCGTTCGACGATCTCGCCTCCCAGGTCAAGAGTGGAGAAGCCTTCACCTCCGGCGTCGTTTTCTTCCCCATGCACCGCATCGAGCGCATGGAACTCGATCTCCCCGAGGGCAATCTCCTCTCGCTCGCCCAGCGTTTCGCGGAAAAAACCGGTAAAGACCCCGCCCCGCTCCTGGTCAGCGAATTCCTCTCGACCACCTCGGCCAAGTTCGGAGGCGAGAAAGACCGGTGAACCTCCGGCAAATCCTAACCGCGCCCAACCAGCTCACGCTGTTGCGGATGATCTTCCTTCCCTTCATCGTCATCAATCTGGTCAAGCACGATTTCAAATGGGCGCTCGCACTTTTCGTACTCGCCGGGATCAGCGACGGCCTCGATGGCCTCCTCGCCCGCACCCTTCATCAGCAAACGCTACTCGGCCAGTATCTCGATCCCATCGCCGACAAGCTTTTAATGAGCACGATGTTTCTCGTGCTCTCCATCGAACAGCGCGCCCTCGTTCCCTGGAAATACACGATCATCGTTTTCAGCCGCGATATATCCATCCTGTTGATCAGCGGCGTGCTCTTCATGATCGCCGGACTCCGCGATTTCCGTCCCAGCATCTTCGGCAAAGCCAACACCTTCGCTCAGATTTCGGCCGTTTTCTTTGTGCTCCTGTTCTTAGTCGATCCGATCGTTCTGGTTCAGATCGCAACCAAAGTTTTTCTCCGCGCCACCTTCTTCTTCACTATCCTGTCCGCGGTCCACTACGCATTTCTCGTGCAGCACAGGCTGCGCGAACCTGCTCCTGCAGTGGCAGTCAAACCATAAACGTATCTGGAAGGTGGTTTTACTTCGGGAGGGCTGGCCTACAGCGTCCGGAATCGATCCTTCACTTCGCGCACAAAATCGACAAACTTGGGATGCGTAATAATCTCGGGATGCCAGCAGAGATCCCGCTCAATTAGGTCATACGTCTCGACAATATGAGAACCGGGTAACGGATTCCCCTGCGCGTCATGATCGCGCCCCATCAGCCATAGATGGTCCGCCACCGAAGCCGCCGCGGTCACATCGTGCGTCACCACGATAATCGTATTCAGCTCATCCATATTTGCAACCTTCTGGATGAGGGCAGTCGTCTTTTCCAGCATCAGCAAATCGAGCCCGCTGAACGGTTCGTCCATCAGCAAAAAATGGTCCGAGCACAAAATCTGCTGGATAATCGCACAACGCTGCCGTTGCCCGCCCGATAACTGCATCGGATACAACCGCGCCTTGTCGATCAGTTCAAATTCGTTCAGATACTGCATCACTTTTTCGCGGGCGACTTTGTCATCTTTCTCTTTCTGATTAGCCGCCAGCAGCAGGTTGGAAAGCACCGTCCGATGCTCAAACAGAGGATAGTCCTGCGCCACCACGCCGACTTCTCCCGGCATCACCGGACGATCCGTGCCATTAATCGACACTCGGCCCGACGTTGGGCGGTTCAGTCCCGCGATAATCCGAAACAGTTGAGTCTTGCCAATCCCGCTCGGCCCTAGAAACCCGACCACCTGCCCCTGCGTGCAGTCCGCGCGAATAATGTCGCGGATCTCCGCCGTGACGTGCTTGAGGATGGGACGCCCATCGTACTCAAGTGACACGTCCTCGATCTTCAACAGCGTCTTACCGTACGTACAGGAAGCCATAATTTCGTTTTAGAGCCGTGCAGTTTTGTGTTTAAGGCTGACGCCCTGGCCGCTACTTCCTTTCCAGCGTCAGATCCGCATACGGACAGAAAACCTCCCGCAACAATCCAATCGCATAATCCTGCCCCAACCCCAGCAGCAAAATCGTCAACTGAATCGCGAACACCGCGCTCAAATGGAAGTGCTTGTTCTGATTTAGCAGCATCGCACCCACTCCGCCCTCCGAACGAGAGATGCCTTCCACCATCGTCAACATCATCCATCCCATCGCCGCATTCTGACGTAAAACTTCAAATGCCTTATCCGCTTGCCCCAGAACAATCACTTCGTAAACCACGCGCCACTCGCCCATGCGTAGGGTCCGCGCCAGATCGAACTTTTCTTTGGGAACGCTGGCGACCACTTCAGCCATCCCCGTAACAAAAAATACCGACACGGAAAAAACCAGCAGGAACAATTTCAGCTCGTGCCCCGACGTCGCCATCAGCGTAAAGAAGAACGTCAGGCCAACCATCGAGAGGAATCGCAGCTTGCTCAGGAAGGAAACAATTGGCCGAAAGAAGGGAATGACCGTTAAGTACGCCAGCAGCAGCGACAACACCGCCGAAATCGCAATCGCTTCCAGATTCAACAGGAAGCTGGTGATCAACTCCCCACCCAGCCCCTCGAACCACAAATCGCTCAGCGACTGCAGAACTTCTTTGGGTTTCGGCAGGAATACCGACGGCGAGAAAATCCAGATGCACAGCAGCATCACCAACTGAAATCCCACCATCCACCGGACCGTCTTCCTCGAGATCACCCGGTTCGGAGCTAGAACTTCAATCGCTTCATTCATCCCGTGTCCGTCTTTGATCCTTCGCGATCCGTCCTCGACCAGCACTCACAAACGATTAGCCGAACTGCGATGAGCCCTAGCTGCCCAGCAGCGTGATTTCCACCCGCCGGTTCGCCGCTTTGCCCGCCGCCGTATCATTCGTCGCCACCGGATTCTGCGACCCGTGCCCTGCTATGCGGAACCGGTTGTCCGGGAAATTTCTCGGAGCGTGCTTTTGCAGCCAATCCTTCACCGCTCCCGCGCGCGCATCCGAAAGCGCCTGATTCGCCGGCTCGCTGCCCGTGTTATCGGTAAAGCCGTCCACCTGGATAAACAGCCCCGTGATGGCCAGCGAATCCTTCAACTCCTGCATCGTTCGCACGCCTTCGCCAGTAAATGTCGCCTTACCGGTATCGAAGTTGATTGAATACGAACGTTTGGAAACGACGGGCCCCGTCTCGTTCGCCGCGTATTGTGGAGCTTCACCCTCCGCCCCGCCACTGCCCATTCGCGCCTGCGCTCCCGTGATAAACGACTTATCTTCAATGTCCTTCACGTCAGGAATCGGCGTATCCTTGAACAGCGCTGGATACTGCTGCGTCGCGATGTTCGCAAACACCGTGTACGTCGATCGGAAATTATCGTTCGTCCCTGGCTCCAACCCAAAAAGAATCAAGTTGTCGGCCAGATTATTCACCGTTGAGCCGCCCAGCTCCACCTTCAATCCCTGCGCATCGCTCTCGGTCACGCCTTTGTAGTACTTGTACCAGTAAGCTTCGTCCTGGTCGTTGTAAACCTTCGCGCTAATCGCGGACGCCTTATGCAGCGCCTGATCGAACGCCTTCACCTGATCGCCACCTTCGAACGTGGCCGCGAGCATCCCTTCAATTTCTTCGCGATTGTGTTCAAAGAAATTCTTGGGCCCGACAATCACATCCGGCATCTGCGAACGATACTGTTTCGAGCTCACAACTTTGACCAGTCCGCCTTTGCCCTTCGCCACCGTCACATCGCCCGGCGTCCAGGTCACAACTCCGTTGACGCACACATGCTTAGTTTCGCCCGTCAGGTGGCCGTCTTTCACTACCTTGCGATCGTCGCACTTCCCCGCTACGTAATCCGCAGCCGCCACGTTGTAGTCCGACGCATTGATCCAGTTCACCGCATCCGGATCGTATGTCTTCTCATCCGGGTTATTCTTGATCCCGTTATCGCCTTCCCACTTCTGCGCAATGTTCCAGTCGCCATCACGCAGCACGCCCTCCACCAGCAAGCCTTTCGCCGCCTGCGGATCGCGCTTCACCTCCGGCGGCGCCATGAACGAATCCTCGCCCCGGCTGTATCCCGTCGAACCAATCACCTTCGCCTGAAATTCCGGTCCCAGTTTTTTCAGCTGTGGATTGATCGCCGCCAAAAACTGCCCTGACCCGTCACCCATGATCAGAACGAAGTTCGCGCCATTGGAACACTGCGATGCGCCGTTTGAAATCTCGCGCGCGCACGCAATCAAATCCTCCTGCATCTTGCCCGTATCGTCTTGCCGGATCAGCGCCAGGTTCACGCCATGTTTTTCCATCAGCGAACCCTTCGTCGTATTCGCGCCGCCATTCGCATAGATCATGCCGATCTGCGCATTCCATTCCCAAATCTCGCCGCGAATCAGCGTTGCCCGCACCGCCGCCGGAGTCGCCGATGGCAGCGGCGTCGGCTCCACGTTCTGCACCATCGCTTCCTTCACATCCGGCAAAACCGCTTTCTCGGGAACCAGCGCCTTCATCACTCCCGGCGTCGGAATCCATCCCAACTCCGCAGCTTTGCGCAACCCAAACACAAAGGCCACCACCAGCAGGACGATCAGAATTACTTTCGGCCCAGTCTTCAGACGTGCCATTCGCGATTCCTCCCCGTGTACAGCCTGCGCCATTCATCCAGCGCTTGATTTTTTTCAATCGAAATAAACCTGAATAAACCCCTACTTGAACATGTCGCCATAGTCGCTGGCACTACGCGCCGCAGGTGACGCATCCGCCGACGCTTTAACAGCAACCGGAACCGGCGCCGCCGTCGCTCCCGGCAACAGGAACGCTGTATCCGCGTCTCCCGAAGTCAGCAGCTTTTGCTCGTACGCATCCAGCTTCTGCAGCGCTTCCGTCTCCACCGCGCCGTTCTCCAGGTCGATCGTGTCCATGAAGTTCTGCGCCAGCCTCTGGAAGTCTTCCATCTCACCCAACTTCCGTCCCGCTTCCTCGGCCAGATGCTCCATCGTCTCGTTATACAACTCGCGCTCATCCCCATTGCCCTTGATCACTGCCATGGCCGTGCGGTACGCGCGATATGCGGAGTTAATCGTCTTGTACTCGATCTCCGATTGCTTAACTTCGTTGTCCGTATCCTCGATATAGAAGTCGATGTGAACAGCCCACTTGCTCAGCAGGTCATAAATGTTCTGTAACTTGCTCAGCAGTTGCTGATAACTGAGGTTCGATTTTTCCAGCCGCCCCGCCTGATTCGCCTTGGCCTTCATCTGCAAAGCCATGCGCAGCTGCTCGTTCTGATCCGCCGTGCTGGTCGCCACCTTTTTCGCGTGCGCCGCCAGCCGCATGTTTTCGTTCGCCATCGCGTGATTCTTGTCGATCACGTCTTTCAGATATCGGATCTGCCCGCTGACGTTGCTGATCTGCTGGTTCATCACGTCGCGGCGTTTCCGCATCTGCGACAAGTGATCTTTCAGAATGCCGATGGGATCGATATTGATGATCAACGACGTAAACCACCGCATAATCAGCCGGAACAGCAGGTGCGTGCGGCTGCTGAACAACACAAACAAAACAGCCGCCAGCATCGACGCCAGAAAGACCATATGGAGCGTGTCTGCCAGCATCGACACGATGAACGGCACAATCATCCCCCAACCGTAAACCAGCGCTCCCGCCAGAATCGCGAGCGCAATCATCCCCGTCTTGCCTTCCGGGCGCGACCAGAACGACTTAATATCCTGGCCCAGGTTCGTAGGAGTAACCGGCGTCAAACTCATAGTGCCTCACCTTATTCCTTCTTCCGTTCTGTGCTGCGCGTTTCTAACTCTGCCCTTATTGCTTTTCCCTACCCGATTTCCCGGATCCTTTTACATCTCGTTATCGCTCCATCTCGTTCTTGCCTTGCGCTTTGCTTGCCTTGCGTCTTGCTTGCCTTGCCTCTTGAAAGGGTGCGGCTTCAGCCGCACCGTAACAATGCAAAATCGAATCGGCTTTAGCCGCTGAGGGAAATTTGCGGATTCTCTACCCCTGCAGCAAACTCGCGTACTTCGACTTCTCCTGATCGATCTCAACCGCCCGCCGCTGCGCCGCAATCGTGAACTGCGACTCCGCCCGCTGGATCTTGCTCTGCGCATCCACCAGGTCCGTCGACACCTGCGACAACTGCTGCTGCAGTTGCGAGATCTCCCGCTGCTTCGCTGCAATCGCGTCCGTGACATCCTGCACTTTCTTCTGCCGGTTCGTAATCTCCTGCCCCTTCGACTGTTCCGCCGTCGCCGCAAACGACTCCTGCTCGTTCTGCAAGGCCACTTTCAATCCATCGAAAGTCGCCAGAATCTTCTCCGGCGTCAGCCCTTCCTGTGCCTGCGCCTGCACCACCGCCGTCTTGAACTTCATGCGCTCGTCCATCGGAATCGCAGCCAGCGGATCCAGATATTTATGAATCGTCGCCGCCACCGCCGTTGACTGAAAATCCGTCTTCGCCAGGATCTTCTTATATACATGCTCCGTCTCTTCGCCCAGCCCCTGATACGAAGCCACAGGCGCGCTCGTCGCCATCGCCGACGGAGATTCACGCTGCGCCGCGGCAGAAGGCTTGGCGTCGCTCTGCGAAGCCACTGGTGTGGAGGTTTTTGTCGCCGCTTTCGGATCCGGATCGTCTTCCACAATCGCGTGTTTAATGCTGTCGATAAACTTATTCATCGCTTCCTATTCCCTTATCCCACATACGCTCGTCTCTCCGAGCCCTATCAAAGAAACGAAACAAATAACAAAAATGTTCCGCGCGACCAACGCCGCGCGCCGAAAGCGCTAATAGTCTATGTTTTCAACAGTATCTTACTGAAAAGCCATCCACCGATACAGTGACGTTAGGCTGTGTGCCGCATCCGTCAATGGTGCTTTCAGCACGATCGCAAACATGCCTTCAGTAACAGAGGATGCTATGGTGCGCTGACCCCAAAGTCAACGCTTCAGACACCTGTCTTTATTGCAGATCGCAAAGCGTTACCACGACTTTGCAATTCTAAAAAACGTCGGTTCTGCCCAGTCGAGCCCCATTCCGCGCCGAAACGCTCCCTTCGTGCCCTTTGTGGTAGCGGTTTTCGTTACTTGAACCTCAGGCCAGCCGTAGGGGCGAGAAAGGAAGGGAACCGCAGAGCCGCTACTTCCGATGCGGCTGGATCGAACGCATAATCAGCCCCAACCCGCCGACCAGCAGAATCAGCATGACCATGGTTTCAAACAGGCTGGCCGGAGCAAAAAAGATATGCAGATTGGCGATGATCCCCGCGAATATGAACAACGCTCCCGCCACCGTCAACAGCCATCCGATAATACTGCGGCCATTCCAGAACAAAATTCCGATTCCAAATAGCATCGGCAAAAGCGTAACCCCGAAAGTATTTCCGCCGTAGAAGCTCCAGTAGGAGCCCACCACTTTCACCTGATTCGCAATCAGGTATCCACCAATGCACGCCATGAAAAAACCGAGCAGGAAAGACCCGAGTCCGCCCGGCGTACCACCCACATCGCCAATGCTGCGGTTTTCCATGCGCCGAGGATACCAGACAACTCCCCACCCGCTCATATAACTTCCGTAAGCCTCGCCGCGGCCAAAATCCCCTGAGTCGGACTCATCTCTTTCCGGTGCGCCCGTAGAATCCGATAGAATCAAAAGTTCGGTTCGCTCTCGCCGAACGCTTGGGCCGAACGGCTTGAAGAGGCGTGGCTTCAGCCGCGCCGAAGTCGTTCCTGATCAAGGGGGCTTTACAGTTTGCTGAAACACTCGATTTGGTCTTGCTTTTGGGTGGCGCAGCGGTTCACCATTCTTAGCTTTCTGCTTTTGGGTGGCGCAGCGGTTTACCATGCTTAGCTTTCTGCTTTTGGGTGGCGCAGCGGTTTACCATTCTTAGCTTTCTGCTTTTGGGTGGCGCAGCGGTTCACCATTCTTAGCTTTCTGCTTTTGGGTGGCGCAGCGGTTCACCATTCTTAGCTTTCTGCTTTTTGGGTGGCGCAGCGGTTCACCATTCTTAGCTTTCTGCTTTTGGGTGGCGCAGCGGTTCACCATTCTTAGCTTTCTGCTTTTGGGTGGCGCAGCGGTTCACCATTCTTAGCTTTCTGCTTTTTGGGTGGCGCAGCGGTTCACCATTCTTAGCTTTCTGCTTTTTGGGTGGCGCAGCGGTTTACCATTCTTAGCTTTCTGCTTTTGGGTGGCGCAGCGGTTTACCATTCTTAAGCTTTCTGCTTTTGGGTGGCGCAGCGGTTTACCATTCTTAGCTTTCTGCTTTTGGGTGGCGCAGCGGTTTACCATTCTTAAGCTTTCTGCTTTTGGGTGGCGCAGCGGTTTACCATTCTTAAGCTTTCTGCTTTTGGGGTGGCGCAGCGGTTTACCATTCTTAAGCTTTCTGCTTTTGGGTGGCGCAGCGGTTTACCGCTGCGATAAATGCCTTATTTCAGCCCGGCTTTAGCCGCTGAGGGCGTCGTGCGGACTGAGTTTTTCAGCAATCCTTTTTGCCCCCGAGGCCCAGCGTCTGAGAAAACGTCACCGACTGTGCAAACATAAAATCGTTCGCAAATCTTATGCCACTTCGCCTCTATAACACTCTCTCCGGAAAGATCGAAGACTTCCAACCGATCGATCCCCACCGCGTCCGCATGTACGCCTGCGGACCCACCGTCTACGACTACGGTCACATCGGAAACTTCCGCACCTTCATCGCCGTCGATCTCCTCTACCGCTTCCTCCGCCAAAGCGGATACAACGTCCGCTACATCATGAACATCACCGACGTCGACGACAAGATCATCCGCAACTCGGCCGAAGCCGGCGTCAGCGTCCAGCAATACACCGCGAAATTCATTCAGGCCTTTCTCGAAGATTCCGCGACCCTCAGCATTGCGCCGCCTACTTTCGTCCGCGCCACCGAACACATCCCCGAGATGGCCGCCTTCATCACCGATCTCGTAAAAAAGGGTGTTGCCTACCGCACCGACGACGGCTCCTACTACTTCCGCATCGCGAAATTCCCCGGCTACGGCAAGCTTTCCAAAAAAGATTTCGCCGGCATGAACGACGGCGCCCGCGTCGACGTCGACGAATACGAAAAAGACAGCGCCCGCGACTTCGCCCTCTGGAAAGCTCCCAAGCCCGGTGAAGCCTCATGGGACACCCCGATCGGCCCCGGCCGCCCCGGCTGGCACATCGAATGCTCCGTCATGTCGATGGAAGAACTCGGCCCCAGCTTCGACCTCCACGCCGGAGGCGAAGACCTCATCTTCCCTCATCACGAAAACGAAATCGCCCAATCCGAATCCCAAAGCGGACAGCCATTCGCCCGCTACTGGTTTCACTCTCGTTTTCTGCTGGTCGAAGGTCAAAAGATGTCGAAGAGTCTCGGAAATTTCTTCACCATCCGCGACCTCGTCCTGCGCGGCCACAAACCCTCTTCCATCCGCTGGCTCCTCTCCCAGGTCCCGTACCGCAATCAGCTCAACTTCACCTTCGACGGACTAAAAGCCGCCGCCAGTTCCGTCGAAAAATTACGCAACTTCCGCTTTCGCCTCGAAACCGCCTTAAAAGCAAATAATCGCGAAACGAACGGGAGGCACGCAGAACACACAGAAAAAGACAACGATGGTCGCGGCCCGAAAACAAAGGGTATGGGCGGAGGCACCGATGCCAGCGGCACTGACGGGAAGGGTATCTCGGCAATTGGCACGGACGGGAAGGGCACGACTTCAGTCGTGCCGTCCAGTCACGCCTCAGACGCGGCTTTAGCCGCTGGGGGACAACTCTCTCTGGCCACGCTCGCCCGCGAAACCGCCGACCGTATCAACGCCGCTCTCAATGACGATCTGAACACCGCTGAGGCCCAGGGCGCTATCTTCGACATGTTGCGTAAAGCGAACACCGCTCTCGACACCGCCGAGGCGCGCCCTGACGAAATAAAACCGTTGCTGGACACACTCGAAAAATTCGACGCTATCTTCGGAGTCCTGAACGACGACGATCAGCCCAAGATGAAAGCCATCCTCGACTGGGCTCGTGCCGAAGGCCGCGAAAAAGAAATCAGTCCCGAATTACTCGCGATCGCAGGCTCCGCCCAACTCACCGACGAACAAGTGAATCAAAAGCTCTCCGAAATGGAAGCCGCCAGGAAAGCTCGAAACTTCAAAGCCTCCGACGCCCTGCGCGCCGAACTAACCGCCGCCGGCATCCTGGTAGAAAACACCAAAGAAGGAGTCCGCTGGCGCAGAAAATGAGGTCCAATTTGTAATTTGGTGATTTGTAAGTGGTAATTGAAGTCCAAAGCATCAAGCATTCCGGAATCTCTGGTTTCAAATTGCCAATTACAAATTACAAAATTACAAATCCTAAAATGTTGTCCCTCGACGCCTATCTCCGCGAAGCCGAAATCGCCCACGGCCATCTCTGCGCCGGACAAGTCCTCGGCGTTCGTCTCGCCATGCTAGGACTCAAGACTCTTGGCATCGACGATCCGCGCAACAACAAAGAGGATCGCAAGCGCCTCGTCACCTTCGTCGAAATCGACCGCTGCGCCACCGACGCCATCGCCGTCGTCACCGGATGCCGTCTCGGCAAGCGCGCCCTCAAATTCCGCGACTGGGGTAAGATGGCCGCCACCTTCGTCGATCTCGCCGCCCATGTCGGCGAGAATGGGAAGGGCACGGTCGCAATTGGAAACATTGAGACCATCACGAACGGGAAGGGCACGACTTTAGTCGTGCCGTCTCCGGCTTCGAGCAATGCGGCTTTAGCCGCTGAGGGACAACCGTCGCCATCCGTGGACAGCGCTTTAACTTCTGCCACTAACTGGTACCGCGCCATCCGCATCGCCGCCAAAGAGTCGTCCAAAGCGCTAGCCCGCGCCCTGCATCCGGAAATCGAAAACAAGAACCAGCAACAGATGCTCGCCTATCGCGAAATGAAAGACGACGACCTGTTCTCAACCCAGTGGGTAAAAGTAGCGCTCCCACCCGAAGAATTCCCCGGCTACAAATCCGACCGCATCGTCTGCTCCGAATGTGGAGAAGGCGTCAACTTCCACCGCGAAGTAAAATGTGACGGGCGAGTACTGTGCAGGGCGTGTGCGGGCCAACAGTACTACGACCCGCTGTGAGCGAGGTTACAGCTTATCTGTGGCCTAATCCAATCTCTTGACGATATCCTCTAACTCGGCATCGGTCCCCGGTTTACTACCGGGGGGAGCTCTGCTGATAACAAGCCCTTGCCTTTGCCGAAGCGCGCCGCTTCTCTTCCGGATGGCCAGCAGGAGCCAGCGGTTCTGTTCCTCGTGTGCCTCTCAAGCAAGCACAGCAGAACTCCGCGAATCCCTATTGACATCCCTTGTTAAAATAGAACTAAGTGCTAAGCGCACCGCAGTCGCCGGGTCTTTGACAACTTATTGATCCGGGATAACCTGGAGAGGTAGATGGCTTGCTGAAAGAGTGAATTATAACTCCTTTATAGTCAAGACTTTGCTTCTAACTCCTTATTCCTCAAAGACCTGGCGGAAACTTCTCGCTAAAGTCTTGATTCTAATATACCAGGGGGGGAGGGGGGTACCCCCGGCGCGACGGCAGAGTCCCAAAACGGAACGCTAACGAAAAAGAGCGAGCAGCGAACGACTAACGACGAACGACCTTCGATTCGTAGGCATTCGCTACACACAACAGCGTCGCTTCATCAAAGTGTCGCCCGAACAATTGCAGCCCAATCGGCAGCTTCTCGTGATTCTCCCCACACGGCACCGAAATCCCCGGAATTCCCGCTAGATTCGCCGTCACCGTATAAATATCCGCCAGATACATCGCCAGCGGATCATCCACCTTCTCTCCCAGTTTGAACGCCGGAGTCGGAGCCGTCGGCGACGCGATCACATCCACCTTCTGGAACGCATCCTCGAAATCTCGCGTCAGCAGCGTCCGCACTTTCTGCGCCTTCAAATAATAAGCATCGTAATATCCCGCGCTCAGCGCATACGTCCCCAGCATGATTCGCCGCTTCGCTTCCATGCCGAATCCGCCATCGCGCGTCAACCGGTACATCTCAGAAAGATTGTCCGCCTTCGCCCGAAACCCATAGCGCACTCCATCAAACCGCGCGAGATTAGACGAAGCCTCTGCTGTCGCAACGATGTAATAAGTCGGAATCGCATATTCCGTATGCGGCAACGAAACCGGAACAATCTCGCACCCAAGTTCCGCCAGCTTCTGGATCGCCGCTTCCACCGCCGCCCGCACCTCGGCATCCAGTCCCTCGCCAAAATATTCCTTCGCCACTCCAACGCGCAGCCCGCGCACCGGCTTCTCCAGTTCCGCCACGTAATCCGGCACAGAAACGTCAGCCGAAGTCGAATCCATCGCATCCCGCCCAGCGATGATCCGCAGCATTAACGCCGCGTCTTTCACCGTATTTGCGAACGGACCAATGTGATCAAGAGACGACGCAAACGCAATCAGCCCATATCGCGACACCCGTCCATAAGTCGGCTTCAAACCCACCACGCCGCAAAACGACGCCGGCTGCCGGATCGATCCGCCCGTATCCGTCCCGAGCGTCGCCACCGCCATTTCCGCCGCCACCGCAGCCGCTGATCCGCCCGACGATCCTCCCGGAACCCGCGACTTGTCCCGCGGATTATGCACCGGAAAATACGCCGAATTCTCCGTCGACGATCCCATCGCAAACTCATCGCAATTAAGTTTGCCCAGAATCACCGCGCCTGCAGCCTCTAGTCGCGCTACAGCCGTGCAGTCATAAGGAGGAATAAAATTTTCCAGAATTTTCGAGCCCGCCGTCGTCCGCACGCCCGCCGTCACCATCACGTCTTTGATCGCAACCGGAACCCCCGCCAGCGGCGGCAACGGAATCCCCTCCGCCGCCATCTGGTCAATCTGCCCAGCCTGCGCCAGCGCTCGCTCTTCGCACAGCGTCAGAAACGCCCCAATCTCCGGATCTTCGCGCCGAATGCGCTCGTAGTACTCGCCCGCCAGCGCCGTCGCCGTCGTCCTCTCTTCGATAATCGCGTCGCGGACCGCATCGATTGTCAGCCCGACGCCAAGCCCGCTGTTTCCTTTCCTCGCGATTTCGTTTTTCACGATCATCGCCCTATCTCTCAATCACCTTCGGCACTTCAAAAAACGTCCCATCCGTATCCGGAGCGTTCTTCACCGCCACCTCGTGCGGCAACGATTTTCGCAGCCCCTCCTTCACATCCTCCCGGATGGCATACCCAAAGCGCTCGCTCCCCTGCTTCGATTCGTCCGCCCCATAGCGATCCGAAACCTGCGCCATCGGCGCAACTTCATCGGTCTTCAATTCATTCAGCCGCCCGATATAACCAAGAATCGAGTTCAGATCGCGCAGCATGCGCCCGCGCTCTTCCTCCGTCAACTCAAGATTGGCCAGATCGGCCACGTAGCCCACATCTTTCTCAGTAACCTTCATAAAATTGATCTTCTAATCCCGAGCGAAGCGAGGGATCTCATGTCCCGCTGGTCATCGCAATAAGCACGCGATCCCACTCACTTGCACACAAATTCGATCCTCCGCACCACCGCGCCCGAGTACTTGTTCACCACCGCCACATACCGCGGAGCAAGATTCATCAATTCCCTTCTCCATCCCGCATCGGGAACCTCCACGCGCAGAATGCCCTCCGCAAAATCTAGCGCCCGTGTCCGATCCGCAACCGCGCTTCCGCAGGCGAGCGGCCACGCCAGCATCACACTCTCCGACGCAGGTGCGCGGCGCAGCGCCTTCGCAACAATGGACTCCAAACCTTCAGATGCGCGGTTCAAGACGCCACCGCGCCGGCGTTTGCAGTGCCCGCATTCGCTTTCTCCCGCTTCTTCGCCAGCTTGCGCAAGTGCGAAGCCGAATACAAACTCCCACGGCACCGTTTCGACCCGCATAAACAAGGAGCGTCATCCTCTCCATCGTACAAATTGTAGTCGTAGGTCAGTTCCTCGCCCGGCTCCAGATCGCGCAGCGCAATCACCCACATCTTCCCCCGGATCTGATCCGTCTCACAGTTCGGCTGGCACGAATGATTCACAAACGCCGCTACGCCGCAGCCATCGATAATCCGCTTGCCACCGTCCAGCCCGAACAAGTACGTGTTGGGATAATCCTCATACAGATCGTCAGCCTGTTCTTCCGTGAGATACAGCCCGACGTACTCTACGATCCGGGTCCCTTTGCGAATCTTCCGCGTCGTGTAGCAACCGTATGAGTGAATCCGAGATTGGCGAATAATCAATGTCATGGTCAGCATGGTGGAACGATGAGCGATGAAGCGATGCTAGATTTTATCCCGAATCTTCTCTAGCCGAACTCGATCAACCAAAAGATAATCCGAATCGCACCAACAACAGTTTTGACTGACCACTGGCCACCGACCACTGACCACGAACACCTGCTAACATACTCGTCCGGAGATCAACAATGGCTCACCAGCACCCGCCCCGCTTTCTGAAAATCGTTGAAGACGCCAAGCAGCGCGTCCGCGAAACCAATGTCGACGCCGTCAAGGCTCGCCTCGATCGTGGCGACCGGTTCGTCCTCGTCGACGTCCGCGAAGACCGCGAATTCGACGCCGACCATCTCCCCGGAGCCGTCCACCTCGGCAGAGGCGTCATCGAACGCGATATCGAAGCCAAATATCCCGACCTCGGCACCGAACTCGTCCTTTATTGCGGAGGCGGATTCCGCTCCGCCCTCGCCGCCGATAACCTGCAAAAAATGGGCTACACCGACGTCATTTCCATGGACGGCGGCATCCGCGACTGGCGCGAAAAAGGCTACCCACTGGAAAAATAACGAGATTAACAATGTTGTCATCCCGAGCGTAGCGAGGGATCTCATGTTCTCCTGCCCTTGCTGAAAAAGACGGGTCCGTCCCTAGCAGGTTTGCATCCCACCCCCATCTCTGAAAAAATGCCATAAGCAACCAGTGGGGATTCCCGCAATGTCTGAAATAGGAAGCTTTGCGCTGATGGCAGCGCTCGGCCTGAGCGCATATTCTTTCCTGGCCGGTCTGTTGTCCCTGTTTAATAAAGACGCAGCCTCTGCGCGTCTCGGAGAAACCGCGCGCCGCGCCGGCATTGCTACTTTTGCCGCCGTTCTGCTCGCCGGCATCGTTCTCGTCGCCGCCGCCTTCAACAACGATTTCTCCATCGCCTACATCTTCCACCACAGCAATCGCGATCTCCCCGCCGCCTACAAGTTCGCCGTCCTCTGGTCCGGACAAGAAGGGTCCCTCCTCTTCTGGTCCCTCCTCTTAGCCGGATACGGCTTCGTTCTCCGCCTCCGCTACAAAACCGATCAGCGCCTTTTCGCCTACGCCTCCGTCATCATCGCGTCCGTCCAGGTCTTCTTCTTACTGATTCTCAATTTCGCCGCGCACCCCTTCGCCGTCATGCAAGGCAACCTCCCCGCGGACGGCACCGGCCTCAATCCCCTTCTCCAATATCCCGAGATGGTCATCCATCCCCCCATGCTCTATCTCGGATACGTCGGCTTCACCGTCCCCTTCGCCTTCGCCCTCGGCGCATTGATCATGAAGTACCCCGGCGAAAAGTGGATTCAGATCACCCGCCGCTGGACCATGGTCACCTGGTGTTTCCTCACCATCGGCGTCTTCCTCGGCGCGCACTGGGCCTACGCCGTCCTCGGATGGGGCGGCTACTGGGGATGGGATCCCGTGGAAAACGCCTCGCTCATGCCCTGGCTCACCGGCACAGCCTTCCTCCATTCCGTGATGATGCAGGAAAAACGCGGCATGCTGAAAGTCTGGAACATGGCGCTCATCTTTGCCACCTTCCTGCTCTCCATGCTCGGAACCTTCCTCACCCGCTCCGGCGTCATCAGCTCCGTCCACGCCTTCGCGCAATCCTCGATCGGCACATGGTTCCTGGTTTTCATCGGACTAACCCTCGCCGTCTGCTCCTTCTTCTTGGTCGCCAATCGCGATCACCTCAAGAGCGAGCACAAACTCGAGTCTCTCGTCTCCCGCGAATCCAGCTTCCTCTTCAACAATCTGCTTCTTCTCACCGTCTGCTTCACCATCCTGTGGGGAACTTTCTTTCCGATCATCTCCGACTTCGTCCAAGGCCACAAAGTCACCGTCGGACCACCTTTCTTCAATCGCGTAGCCGTTCCCGTCGCGCTCCTCCTTCTTTTATTGACCGCCGTCGGACCGCTTCTCGCCTGGCGTAAGACCTCCATCGAAAGCATCAAGCGCAACTTCCTCTTCCCCGCCATCGGAGCCCTCGCCGTCGGCGGCATGATGATTCTTTTCGGCGTCCATCCCTGGGACGACCCATCCTACTTTTACGCCACCATGGCCGCCGTGCTTTCGGCGCTCGTGATCTTCACGGTCATCTCCGAATTCCTTCGCGGTGGCCGCGTCATCGCCGGCAAAACCGATCAGAATCTCGTCTCCGCCATGATCCAGCTCTGCCACCGAAACACCCGCCGTTATGGAGGCTACATCGTCCACTTCGGCGTCGCCCTCGTCGTCATCGGAATCCTCGGCACGCCCTTCAACAAAGAAGTTGAAAAAGAGATGGCCTTCGGCGACAAAATCAACATCGGCCCCTACACCCTCGTCTGCCAGTCCTACACGCAGGATGACAATCCCAACTACGGCAGCGAACAGGCCATGATCAACGTCTTTCGCGGTGGCAAACAGATCACTACGATGTATCCCGAACGCCGCTTCTACAAAGCCAGCGGACAACCACAAACTCTGCCTCAGATTTATCCAAGCTTCCTGCAAGACTTTTTCCTGGTCAGTGACCTCTACCTCGTCTACGAAGGCAAGAACGACACCACCGGACGCCCCATCATCAAAGCCCACGTCAACCCGCTCGTCCCCTGGATCTGGATCGGCCTGATCATCATGGTCTTCGGCACCGTAGTCGCCCTCGTCCCCAACGCCGCCACCGTCCGCGTCCCCGAGTCCGTCCCAATCCGCACCCCCGCCCACGTGGGAGCCGGTGACTAACATGAAATCGAATCTCAACGCGCCGGCCGTAGGTGTGGAGACAAGCGCTAGTGTGGAGACAGGTGCTAGTGTGGAGACAGCGAGTGTGGGGACGGGCATTCCTGCCCGTCCAAGCCGAGCAACGCTCGGCAGCTTTCAGCGAACGCGACAACTGTACGCTCGAATATTAATGAGTTGCCATCCTGAGCGAAGCGAAGGACCTGATTTTCGCCGCAATCGGCAAAGCCCTCCTCTTCGCCTTCTCCAAGCCCTGGCCTTATCTCTAACTATCGTCTTCCTCATGGGCGCCGGAGACCCCGACGCCCGCTTCAAAGATCTCGGACACCGCATGATGTGCGCCTGCGGATGCGGCCAGATCCTCCTCGAGTGCAATCACGTCGGCTGCACCTACTCCGACAAGATGCGCAACCAGTTGATGGCCAGCATCGACAAGGGCAATAACGATGACCTGATCCTCCAAGGCTTCGTGCAAGAGTACGGACCCACCGTCATCGCCGCCCCCACCGCCACCGGCTTCAACCGCATCGCCTGGATCATGCCCTTCCTGGTCCTTGCCCTAGGCCTCACCCTCGCTATCTACATCGTCCGTTCCTGGAAAAATCGTCCCACTCCAGCCCTCGCCGACGGCATCGTCATCCCCCACGGCAATAAAGAAGCGCTCGACGAATTTCGCCGCAAGGCCAGAAAAGAAACCGATCTATGACGATTCAGAGCTTTGAAAGGGCCCGGCCTCAGCCGGGCCGTAGTCCTTCCCACGATTCAGGGGCTTCAGCCCCCGCAGGAGTCTGCCTCCAATGATCATCTTCTTCTGCTCCGTTTTCACCCTCGCCACCCTCTACTACGTTTTCTTCTTTCCCGGCGAAGTCTATGCCGGAGAAGAAAAGACGCGCTTGGGCTATCTCCGCGAGCGCAAAGAAGCCGTCTACGAAAATCTCCGTGACCTGAATTTCGAATACAAAGCCGGAAAAGTCCCAGACATCGACTACCAATCCATGCGCTCCTCCCTGGAAGAAGAAGCCGCCGCCATTATGGCCGAAATCGCAAGGTTGGAACAGATTGCCGGGCTGGTGGTGTAATTGCGTGAGCCGAACTCGAAAGGACTCAAACCAACCCACGAGTACGGTTCTTGAAGTGGTCAAACGGAGTGACAGCACGTTTGACCTATTCTTGAATCGCATACTCGACCGCAGCAGAATCCCTGAGGCGTGGCTGTCGGGAGAACTCTGCGGCCGCTTCGGATTTTGTGGTGATGAGTTTGTTTCGATCTTGCAAGAAGTCAATCAGGACGGCAAGAAAATACTTGTGTTCTAATCCAGCGACAATCGCGTTTTTAAAGGAGTACGTTTGAGTAATTTCGCAAAGTCCGCCTTGTTCGCCGCGATACTTGCGCTAACCATCGCCACATCCGCCGCCCAAACCCTAACTGGCACCGTCACCAACGGCACCACCAACAAGCCCGCCGCCGGAGACGAAGTCCTTCTCATCGACTTCTCCAACGGCATGAATGTTGCCGCCTCCACCAAGGCCGACAGCGCCGGCAAATTCAGCTTCACCCTCAACGGACCTCCCGGTCCCCACCTCATCCGCGCCGTCCATCAAGGCGTCACCTATCACCAGATGGCCACGCCCGGCACCAACTCCGTCGACGTGAACGTCTACGACGTCGCGCCTAAAGTTTCCGGCCTCAGCGTCACCGCCGATGTCGTCCGCTTTCAAGCCGACACCGGAACCATGCAAGGCGTCCGCCTCTTCGTCGTCGACAACACCTCGTCTCCAGCCAAGACGCAGATGAACGATCACAACTTCGAATTCTTCCTGCCTCCCGGCGCCAAACTCGAACAGGTCCAGGCCCGCGCTCCCAACGGACAGCCCATCGCCGCCGAGGCCACGCCCCAAGCCGATAAGAATCGCTACGCTATCAACTTCCCGCTGCGCCCGGGAGAAACCCAATTCCAACTCGAGTTCACTCTGCCCTACACCGGCGAAATCAAAATCGATCCCAAGCCCCTCTATCCCGCCGAGCATTTCGTCGTCGTGCTTCCCAAAACCATGCAGTTCAAGGCCGCAAATCCGCCGAGTTTCGAGTCCGTCCAAGATCCGAATCAAGGCGACAGCAACGTTGAAGTGGCCAAAGAAACCAAGCCCGGCCAGCCGCTCAGCTTCACCCTCAAAGGCACCGGCGTCATCACTGAAGCCCCCGGAGAAACCGCCTCCAACGCCGCCCAGCAACAAGATCAGCAGCAGTCCACGCAAGGTCAGCCTCAAGGCCGCGACAATCGTCCCGGCGGAGGCCTCGGCCCGCCCATCGAAGCGCCCGACGCTCTCCAGCAATATCGCTGGCCCATCCTCGCCGGATTCGCCATCCTCCTAGCCGTAGGCGCCTGGGTCGTCACCAAACGTCAGCCCGCGCCGACCATCGGAGTCGCCGCCTCTAAGACGCCCGCAACAGTCGATCCGACTGCACCACTCCGATCCACCGCGCAATCCGCGGCCTCATCTCCCGCCGCCAAATCATCGCTCCTCCTCGAAGCCCTGAAAGAAGAACTCTTCGAATTAGAGGTAGAAAAAAAACAAGGCAAAATCACTCCCGAAGAATACGAAAAAGCCAAAGCCGCTCTCGACCAAACCCTGGAGCGCGCCCTAAAACGCCAATCCTAAGATTTAGTCTCTTCTGCGGATTGAGCCTGTTCTCCGTGTGGGGACGGGCATTCCTGCCCGTCCAAGCCGTGCGCCAGCACGGCCTCTACCGCCAGCCGAAGAGCCTAAACAGAGCCCTCCCGCATCTAACAGGTAGCGTTGTAACTAGCGCCATTTCATATGACCAACATATTCAAAACCACAATCCTGCTAACCGGCATGACTCTCCTTCTCATGCTCGTCGGCCGCGTCTTCGGAGGCCAGAACGGCATGCTCATCGCCCTCGCCTTCGCCGCTGTCCTAAACTTCGTCTCGTACTTTTTCTCTGACAAGATTGCCCTCGCTACCTACCGCGCCCAGCCCGTCACCCGCGAAGACCTGCCCCGTGTCTACAACATCGTCGAGCGCCTCGCACAAAAAGAGAGCCTCCCGATGCCCAAGGTCTACGTTATCCCCACCGATTCCCCCAACGCCTTCGCCACGGGACGCAATCCCAACCACGCCTCCGTCGCTGTAACCCAAGGCATCCTAGGACTGCTCAACGACGACGAACTCGAAGGCGTCATCGCTCACGAACTCGGCCACGTCCGCAATCGCGATATTCTTATCAGCTCCATCGCCGCCACTTTAGCTGGAGCCATCACCTATCTCGCCTCGATTGCAAAGTGGGGAATGATCTTCGGCGGCATGCGAGGAGAACGCGACGATCGCGACGGCGGAGGTATCGCAGCCATCGCCATGATTTTTCTCGCGCCCTTTGCCGCCATGCTGATTCAGCTAGCCGTCTCGCGGTCTCGCGAATATGGAGCGGACGACACCGGAGCTCATTGGACCGGCAATCCCTACGCCCTGGCCAGCGCCCTCTCAAAGATAGAAGCCTATTCGCAGCGCCGCCCGCTCATCGCGAGCCCATCCACGGCGCACCTCTTCATCATCGCGCCGCTCCTGGGCGCCGGAGGATTCGCCAGCCTCTTCTCGACTCACCCGCCCACCGCCAAAAGAATCGAGCGTCTAACGGGCCGCCCCGCCGAGTTCTTCCAATAATCGCGGGACCATTTCGTGTACGAATAGCTCGCGTGGGGACGGATGCTTTCGTCCGTCCCCGTCAAGCAAAGCGAGACGAGCTGTTGATTCTGCCGTTGGTGTTGGTGTTGCCGTACTTGACGGCTGATGGCTGATACCCGACCCACCGCTCTCCTGTGACTCCCGTAACCCACCACCGTCCCGGCCCACATAGTAAAATCCCCTCAATGGCCCCCGAAACTTTAGTAGCAACGTCGCGCCGCGCGGCCGAACTCGAAACCAGCCTGCGCCGCGTGATCCGCGGCAAAGACGAAGTCCTGCGTCTCGCCCTGGTCTCGATCTTCGCCAAGGGCCATCTTCTAATCGAAGGCGTTCCGGGAGTCGGCAAAACCACCCTCGGCCAAGCCATCGCTCGCGCCATCGACTGCACCTTTCAGCGCATCCAGTTCACCAGCGACATGCTTCCCTCGGATGTCCTGGGCATCTCGATCTACTCCTCGCTTGAGCAGAAATTCGAATTCAAGCGCGGCCCCGTCTTTGCCAACGTTCTCTTGGCCGACGAAATTAACCGCACCACTCCCAAAACCCAGTCCGCTCTTCTCGAAGCCATGAACGAGGGACAAGTCACCGTCGATTCGCATTCCCACGCCCTGCCGCAGCCCTTCTTAGTCCTGGCCACGCAGAATCCGGTCGAACATCACGGAACGTATCCCCTGCCCGAGTCGCAACTCGACCGCTTCCTGATGCGCATTCGCATGGGATACCCCGAAGGCAACGCCGAGCGCGAGATCCTCCGTGCCGAAGCCGGAGTCGCCCAACTCGAAAATCTGCGCCCCGTCCTCAACGCCGCCGACGTAGTTGAAATTCAGCAAGCCGTAGCCCACGTCCACGTCGACGAATCGCTCATCACTTATTTGCTGAACATAGTCACCCGAACCCGCGAGTCCGAGTATCTTTCTCTCGGAGTCTCTCCGCGCGGCTCGCAAATGCTCTACCGCGCCGCGCAAGCCATGGCCTTCCTGGAAGGCCGAGACTACTGCACCCCCGAAGATTTCAAGCCGCTAGTAGTCAGCGTTTTCGCCCACCGCGTAGTAGTCAGCTCTCTCTACACCTCGACCCTAAAAAAATCCGAGCAAGCAGAACAAGTCCTCCGCGAAATCGTCGAGAGCGTCCTCGTTCCCGTGTAGCCTTTGATCGTGTGGGGGACGGACACATTCGTCCGTCCAAGCCGGGCGCAGCTCGGCAGCGCCTCAGAATTGTCAGGAAATCGGAATCACACCGGGCAGATCGTTCGAGACCGCAGTTTTCCCGTCACCATTTCCCACCCTTGCTCGCAGGATGAAACTGCTTGCTGTACGAATACACCATCAGATCAATCTTCACCGTGTACTCGGTCGCAATGTACCAGACCGGATAATCCGGCTCGTTCAGCCAGGTTTTCTAAAGGATCGGATGCCCCAGGGATGTTTTGCTAATTTGAGTCTACTCGCCCGAGGCCAGGGGTGCAGTCGGTTGCAAACTCGACAGCCGCGAAATCGTCGCCACCATCATTCCGGAGAGGAATTGCATGGTCGCCACGTCATTATTATCAAACGCGTGCGGCGTCGACGAGAGCACTTCAAATACTCCCAGCGTCCGCCGGAAATGCTGCAGCGGCGCCACCAGAATCGAGCGCACGCCCATCCGCCGGCAAGTCGCCCAATCCACTCGCGGATTCGACTCGGCGTCGTTGCACAGCATCACTTCACCGCTGCGCACACACTCCGCCGAAAGTCCGCTATCCGTCTGCAAGCGCACACCGATATCAGGAGCCGTTCGTCCTGTCCGTGCCCGGCAAACAATCTCACTCCCCCGCCGCAGCGCAATCGCCGCTCCCGTCGCGCCGGTTAATGCCTGCGCCTTTTCCGCAATGATGCTGATTCCCGGCTCGAGATCCAACTCCCCCGCATTAATCAGCGGATGATGCGTGGGCACCGGTCCATGGTGTCGTGGCCGCATGCGATGTCGCGACGAGAAACTCGCAGCCAACGGAAACTCAATCTGACTTTCACCAACCCGATACTCGTCTCGCTCGTCGCCCGCCTCCGCCACCTGTGGAACCGTGTACAACAACGACCGCACCAACCGGTCCAATTCCGCGTCCGCTATCAAATGCGCCGTCTGCTGCCCGCGCAACGACCCGCCCAGCACTCGCGACAAACTGAGCACCGCCGCGCTCCCGCAAGCCAGGCATCGCGGCGTGTTGTTATCGCTCAACATTTCACACTGCACGCAAAATACGGCCGACTGTAGCGATACAAAATTGGCGTCGGCCACCGTCATCGAACGTTGCATGTAGATGATTCCCCTCCGGACAGTGAGGAAGAATGAGCCTAAACATTCATGCACCAACGAGTAAGTGACACGGCTGGTTCCAGCCTGTGGATAATTGTTCCGCCCGGTTTCGTGCCCCAGAACCCGCAACCGTAACGGCGTAGCACACGAGCGGGTATCAGTCGTGCTTTGCCGTCACCTCGCACTCTATAATTCCGCTCATGTCCTTCTTGAAATTTTTAATGCTTCTCACCCTCGTCGTCTGGATCGGCGGAATCATCTTCCTCGCCTTCGTCCTCGCCCCCGTCGCCTTCACCTCCGGCCTTCTCCCCACCCGCCACATGGCCGGCTCCATCGTTGGACGCTCCCTGGATCTGCTCCACTACATGGCCATCGTCTCCGGAGTCATTTTTCTCATCGCCTCCGCCACCTACAGCCGCCTGACCACCGGCACCGCCCGCCCGCTCGCAGCCCGTCACCTTCTCATCGTCGTGATGCTCGTCCTCACCACCATCTCGCAATTCGCCGTCTCTCCCAAAATGCACGCCATCCGCGCCGAAGTCGGAGTAATTGACAACGTCCCGCTGGACAATCCTCTCCGCCGTGAATTCGACCGCCTCCACGTCTGGTCCGAGGATCTCGAGAAGGCCGTCCTTCTCTTAGGATTGATCGCAATCTACAAAACCGCACAAGCCTTGAAGTGAGGAAGTAAGGAGGATCTATAAACAGCCTTGTCATCCCGAGCAACGCGAGGGATCTGCATTTCTAGAAGCGTCTCATTAGTGCGGTGGATTCCCCGCCTTCAGCCTGTCATCCAGATAAACCAAATACGTCGCTGCCAGCTCGTAACTATCCAGATAATCCTTCATCCGGATCGCCGACATCCTGTCCTCCTCAGAATGTAGAATCGCCATCGTCCTCGGCGTTACCGAATGCAGCGTAATCCGCCGAATCTGATAATTAGCAAACGACTCGGAATCCGCACTCGACTCGTCCCCCACGTCCATCACCGAAACCGGAAGCCCGCTCGTCAACGCCACCACATCCAACCCATCCAGCAGCGCTTTATCGGCATGCGAAGCCCAAACCTCCGTCGGACCCATCCCCAAGCTATCGAAATTAACCATCCCCTCGATCCGCGCACGCTGCTCGCGGGTCAGATGCTCAACGTAATACTCCGACCCAACCAGCCCTTTTTCCTCCGCCGAAAATCCCACAAACACAAACGTGTGATGCCGAGGATGCGCGCTCAAGCTATACAGCAGCGCCGGCAACAAAACAGCGCCCGTCCAGTTGTCCACCACCCCATCGCCCACATCGACATGATCCGTATGCGCGCCCACGACGATGACCTCGCGCGTCTCTCCCGGCAAAATACAAATCACATTCGGGGGCAACTTGCGGTCAAACTTCTGCTCCGAGAGATTCGCATCCTTGCATCCCGCCTCTCCGAGCCATTTCCGAATCAAACCCTCGCGCGCGTCGTTCTTCGTCGAAAACGATTTCAAATGCTTTTCGATCGCTTCCCGTGTTTCCAACCGGAGATTCGTCTGCGCGGACGCACACGCCGCGCCAGCCAAGCCGGCAGCCGCTATCCACAAAAACAATTTTGTCCGCCAGCCACGACTCATATGACACATTCCGCCGAGCGTAGCATGGAGGTCGTCCCATTTGCATTCCGACAAATCTCAACATCAATCAAGAAGTAGCGAAACTTTCTCCTTCGTGAACCCCGTGCCCTTTTGTGGGTTAATGAGTTGAGGTCTGACGCCGCGTATGCGTATCGCGCCCAATGATTTATTCTTTTGATTCACCTGGAAACTGATAACTGAAAGCTGAGAGCTGTCCCCATGAAATCCGGCATCATCGGTCTTCCCCAAGTCGGCAAGACCTCTCTCTTCGGAATCCTCACCAAAGTCCGCCTCTCCGAAGGCGCCTATTCCAACCCGCGCGAGGCCCACATCGGAGTCGCCAAAGTCCCCGACGAGCGCCTCGACAAACTCGCCGACCTCTACCATCCCAAGAAACTCACCCATGCCTCCGTCGAATACGTCGACGTCGGTGCCATCGGACAAGACGCCCTCAAAGAAACCGCTTACATCGGCCATCTCCGCCAGGTCGACGCGCTCATCCACGTTCTCCGCGCCTTTGAGAGCGACGATGTTCCGCTCGTCCACCCCATCGATCCGCTGCGCGACATCAAGAACGTCGAATTCGATCTCATGGTCAGCGACCTCGGCCAGATTGAAAAACGTCTCGAACGCCTCGAAAAAGACTTAAAGAAGATGAAGACGCCCGAACTCGAAAAAGAGAACGAGCTCCTCATCAAAGCCAAAGCCTTCCTCGAAACCGAAAAGCCTCTCCGCGAAATGGAGATGACTCCCGAAGACAAAAAGCGCATCCGCGGATTCATGTTCCTCAGCGAGAAGCCCATGCTCTACGTCCTCAACATCGGAGAACCACCCACCTCGGTGAAGACCTCGAAGCCGCCGTCGCCAAATACAATCTCGCCGAAGTCAGCGCCCGCCCCAACGCGGGAGCCAGCGCCATCTGCGGCAAAGTCGAAGCCGAACTCGCCGAAATGAGCGGACGAAGACGCCGCCGAGTTCCTCGGCAGCTACGGACTCACCGACAGCGGCCTAGCCCGCCTCATCCGCAAGAGCTATCACCTGCTCGGCCTGATCTCCTTCTTCACCGCCGGAGAAGACGAATGCCGCGCCTGGACCATCCCCGTAAACATGCGCGCCCAAAACGCCGCCGGAGCGATTCACTCCGACCTGGAAAAACATTTCATCCGCGCCGAGACAATCCGCTGGGACCAGCTACTAGAAGCGGGCTCGGAAGCGAACGCGAGGGCGAAAGGCACGTTACGACTCGAAGGCAAGGACTACATCGTGCAGGACGGCGACGTAATGCACATTAGGCACAGCGGATAGAAGTAATTCTCTTGCAAATGGTTTTGAAAGGGCACGGCTTCAGCCGTGCCGCAAAGTCTCTACAAAGATGAGGGCTTTAGCCCCTGAGGGAGGTGCGCGCTTAGTGCTGCGCTTCGCATCGTGCCTTGATCACATGCAGAATCCGATTCTGTAAATCGCTCATAATGGCATTCGTCCAAAGACTCGCGTACCAGTTGAAATCCGTCGACACCCGATGCTGACTCGAGAGATGCAGCCGTATCACGCCGTCGCCAAGCGGCTCCAATGAATACTCCCCATGCAGCACATCAAAAAACGGACCACCCACCCGAACATGTTCATCAAGCGTCGTATTCGGAATCTGGTCAGTCGCCGCTCTGATCGAAAATCCCAGTCTCTCTCCCGGCTTCCAGAACGTCAACCGTCTCGACGAACAGCACGCCTCCGCTGAACGTCGCGTGCCGAATTCCGCCCAAGCCCTCGTACGAAAGCGTAGCTTCGATCGGATTGGGAAACCCGATACGATGACTCCATGAATTCTCCAATTCCGCCGGTCGAATCGCGGGCACCCTTTCAATATTGGCCCAGATGACCGTGTCCGGCGCCGCGATATCAATGAAAGTCTCCGTGTTCCGAATCTCCTTCGAATAAAGGACGTTGCTCTCCCAAGGAGTGACGAGCAATGGAAAAAACAGAACGCAGCCGGCTATGACATCAGTGGTGCGAGTTCGCCTGGAGAATCGTCCGAAGACACCTGCCACGACGCCGCCGATCGAAGCGCAGACCAACCCGATCGGCAAGAAGATGGCAATACAGATAAACCCCTCAAGCAGCATCAGGAGCGTACCCAACGCCATGCCGACTACCGCGAGCCACGGCAACAGAAACCATTTCCACACCGGAATGCGGCCCTCACGTTCGGCAATAAACACGGTGAGGAAACCCATGACCATTGGAACCCCAAATACGAAGCCCCACGTCATGACGGAAATGCCTTTATCCCAGACGTGCAATCGGACCGAGATGCGCACTGCTAACCCGTAGAGCAGACCAAGCGCGACACCAGAAATAACCCAGCGGTTTCTGCTGAAGAGAGCTCTAATGTTCAATCCTTAACCTCAGTGGACGTGAAAAAATCGATCCAGCAAGAACATACACGCCGCTCCCACAAAAACTAATACCGCCATCATCACCCCGGGCTCCTGATTCACCTCCGGAATCAAGTCCGAAGCCGCCACATAGATCGTCACCCCCGCCGACAACGGCAGCCCAAACGCCACTTCATAACGAAACACCGCCATCGTCATCACCCCAGCCACTGTCGCCGCGCCCAGTGCCACCGAGGCTCCCCACGAAAATGCTCGGCTCCGCCCGCTCGCCAGCATCACCGACGACACCGTAAATCCCTCCGGAATTTTGTGCAGAAAAACCGCGATAAAAATAATCCATCCCAGCGCCGGAGAAACCAGAAACCCCGAAGCAATCGCGATGCCGTCAAAAAATGTGTGAATGAGCAGGCCAATCAGAACCGAATATCCTTTGTGTGCATGGACAAACTGGTCCGAGTGCGTTTCTTCTCCAAAATGAAAATGCGGCGTGACGGTGTGCTCGAAAAAATGCACCAGCAAATATCCAGCCAGAATCAGAAATCCCGCATGCGCCCCGCGCAATTGAATGCTCTCCGGAACCATCTCGACCAGCGCCGTAGCCAGCATGAACCCCGCGCCCAGCGCCACGAAATACCGCAGATACGACCGCTCCCAATTCCGCTGCACAATAATCGCGCCGCCAAAAACATTCGCGCCCGCCGCCGTCAGCCCCAGCAGCACACTGGTCAGAATGGGAGACATGAGGAAAGAGAATATCAGGAAGCAGCTATTAGCCGTCAGCCATCAGCCATCAGGAAAACCAGCCGCTTGCGCCAGCTATAATCCGACTTAACTGAAAGTTGAAGGCTAAGAGCCGACAGCTGACAGCTGCTTTCATGCGCTTCGAACTCTTCATCGCCACCCGCTACCTCCGCGCCAAGCGCCGCCAGGCTTTCATCGGCGTCATCACCGCCATCTCCGTCCTCGGAGTCGCTGCCGGAGTCGCCTCCCTCATCGTCGCCCTCGCCATCAACAACGGATTCCGTCAGGACCTGCAAGCCCGCCTTCTAGGATCCACTGCCCACGTCAGCCTCCTTCGCGTCGAAAGCGACGGCATCAAAGATTGGCGTCCACTCCTCGATAAGCTTTCAAAGCAGCCGCACGTCGTCGCCGCCGCTCCCGCCATCTACGAGCAAGTCCTCATCTCTCGCGGACCGCGCGCCCGCGGCGCCGTCCTCAAAGGCATGCTGCCGCAATACGAACGCAAAGTCAGCGACCTGCTCCAAACCGTAACCCTGGGCTCGGCGAATGCTCTCGATGAAGGCGATGCTCATGTGGCGCCGGGTCTCGGACCCGGCTTGAACGGGGCAGAGCCCCGTCCCCACACAGACACATCTTCATCCCCCTCCCCCGACGATCTAGCCTCCGTCCAGCAGCGCCAAGCCGCCATGCCTCCCATCATCCTCGGCCACGATATGGCCGACGAAATTGGAGCCACCGTCGGCTCGATCGTTCTCGTCACCTCGCCCCAAGGAGAACTCACTCCCTTCGGCATGGTTCCGAAATACATCCGCTTCCGCGTCGCCGGAATCTTCAACTCCGGCTTCTACGACTACGATTCCTCTTGGGCCTTCATCCGCCTCTCCGACGCCCAACAACTCTTCGGACTGGGCGACATCGTCTCCGTCCTCCAATTCAAACTCGACGACATCTACCGCGCCGGAGAAGTCGCTCAGCAACTCGAGCAAGCCGCCGACGCGATTTCCCAAAGCCACGGTTTCATGGCCACCAACTGGATGGAGCAGAACAAGCCTCTCTTCCGCGCCCTCCGTCTCGAGCGTCTCGTCACCTTCATCACCATCGGACTCATCGTCTTCGTCGCCGCTCTCAACATTCTTATTTCGCTGATCATGATGGTCATGGAGAAGACCAAAGACATCGCTGTCCTCATGTCGCTCGGCACCAAGCGAAAACAAATTCGCCGCGTCTTCATCGCCCAGGGCGTTCTCATCGGACTCATCGGCACCGCCATCGGCCTCGTCATCGGCTACGCCATCTCTTTCGCCGGAGGTCACTACCACTTCCTCTCCCTGTCCGCCGAGGTTTACTCCATCGATTACGTCCCCTTCGCCCCGCGCCTCCTCGACGGAGCCCTCGTCGCGCTCGTCTCCATCGGGATCTCTTTTATTGCGACTATCTACCCCTCCTGGTCTGCGGCAAGAATCTTGCCGGCTGAATCGCTACGGTATGAATAGCGAGTTTAAGACGGCCCCAACTTGACGGACTCGTCCGCCTGCAACGAAGTCTTAAGATCATTTAACGCTTGCAACTGGATATCGCGGCTTCCTTCTACGTTCTCAGTATTGACATACCTAAGTGCGTCCTCGACTACGGCCATTGCTTGCTGCAGTTGGTTTTCATGCTGCAAAATTACCGCTTCGGCAAAAAATCGCTGAAAGCTGGGTTCCGTCGAGTCAGCTAGGGCAAGCCATTCTCGGGCAAGATCACATTTCTTCCTTTGCGTAGCTTGGAACCGTGCTGCTTCAAGGATGAGCAGATTCCGAAAGCCTGGACCGACGGCCGAAGATGCCGCTAAACAGTTTTCCAGGTACTGACTTCCGGATTCTCCACGATTTGCTTGCATGAAGGCGACCCAATTTGTGACCACTTGCTGAGCAGAACCGTCACGAACCTGCAACCCCTCGCCGCTGCCATAGGCATCGAGGCACTCTATTTTCTTCCCCTGTTTCACGTCGGCAATCAGCATGAGAATGGAAAACAGCCGTTCTCTTCGGCGTTTATCGAACAACAACACCCACAGTCGCAAACCGTCTGGCATCGTGCCGTGTTGCTCCTCCCCTGCAAACAGATTGACGACCCCGATGAAGCCAGACACAAGAACGAACAGCATGCTTATTGCTTCATACTTTGATCCGTAGCGAGGCATCACCTCAAATACCAATGCGCTCGCCGCGATGTTCGTTGCCGGACCTGCGAGCGTAGAAAAGAAAAGCTTCCAGCGGATTCCCGACCTATTGACCGCAAATGCGCTCGTCGCCCCGGTCACAACAGCGTGCTGGGTCCAGTGCCAACTGACCTTCCAGGTGCGATTGACATGGATAGGGCCAACCCGAATGGAGTCGAACTGTTCACCTACGAGCAACCCTGCTACGAGATGGCCAAGTTCATGAATGAGAATGGAGAACAGCCACAGCAATAAGACGACTCGAACGATCTCCAGAAATAGTCCCATGGCGAACAGGACGACGAGCCACCGCCGGGGTTTCTCATGGCCCGCGCTTGGGCGGGGAAGCGGGATCTCGCGATTAAGATAGGGTGTCTTGGAGCGAGTCGTGGCCGTTTCGGCGGTTGAAGACATCGCTCAGGATTCTACTATTCGGGTGAACAGCGTTCTGGGAACACGGCCCACGCGTAATGCCCTTTGGTCTGCATGAAGTTCGATCCACCGCCTCGCTGTGACCACAGTCACATTGCTTTTATTTTCCAGAGGTATACAGTCGTCGCATACCCCGTTCTCGCGGGCGAAGACGCGCCAACGGGTTGCTCTTTCTCAGACTTGCTCCCCATTGCGTCAGACTCCCTCATGCCTGACCCGATCGTGATCTAATGGATCAAAACACGGCCTCCTCCAGCTTCGACTGGAGGCCACTCTGATACTTAGGAGGGGCAAGTTGCATCCAATAGCTCAAGACCCTCTGTTACGGGTCGAAGGGTTAAGCAAAGTTTTTCGCTCAGGCGAAGCTGAACTCGTGCTCTTTGAAAATCTGTCTTTCCACGTCGACAAGGGAACCATGCTGGCGATCGTGGGACAATCCGGTGCCGGAAAGAGTACCTTGTTGCACATCCTCGCCGCTCTTGATCGTCCCTCGGCTGGTGCCGTATACTGCGCCAACTCCCAAGTGAATTCGCTTTCCGAGGATGCCGCCGCTGATTTTCGTAACCGCGAGATTGGCTACGTCTGGCAGTTTCACTACCTGCTCCCGGAATTTACCGCTCTTGAGAATGTCGCCATGCCGCTGCTCACCCGCGGCCAATCGCTATCCACCGCGAAACAAGAGGCTTCCCTCTGGCTGCGTGAGGTGGGGCTTGAGGCCCGGGCCGATCACCGCTCCGGCGAACTGTCCGGCGGCGAACAGCAACGTCTTGCACTCGCCCGTGCCCTCATCACCCAGCCGCAGGTGCTTCTGGCGGATGAGCCCACCGGCGATCTCGACGGCCGTACCGCCGAACTCGTTTTCGAATTGGTCGCTCGATTGCATCGCGAGCACCAACTCACATCCGTGATTGCCACTCACAATCTCGGATTCGCACGACGGTGCCATCGTGTTTTACAGTTAGTTGAGGGCAAAATAGTCGAAGTGGCACCTGGATCCTTGCCCTCGTAACGAAAGGCAGAGCTGTAGCACGATTAAGCAGCGGTTATTCAAGCTCGGTTTTGGCTAGTCACAGAAACGAAAACAAGATTGGATCGCGAACCTGCGAAAATCCAACGGTATAAAGAAGGTGTATCGCTCGCCAAGCTAAGCGATATAAATGATTAATTAGAGGTAGGGTCTATGGTTTGGCGGAGGGCGTTCCGCAGGAACCGGGGGGAATCAGTATATGTTTGAACGCTATACAGAAAAAGCCAGGCGCGTCATTTTCTTCGCGCGCTACGAGGCCAGCCAGTTCGGCTCTCCTTATATTGAGACCGAACACCTGCTCCTCGGACTGCTGCGCGAAGACAAGGCCCTGACCAATCGCTTTCTGCGCTCCCACGCGTCGGTCGAGTCCATTCGGAAACAGATTGAAGGGCATACCACCATCCGCGAGAAAGTTTCGACCTCTGTCGACCTTCCTCTGAGCAATGAATGCAAGCGCGTGCTCGCTTACGCCGCGGAAGAGGCCGAGCGCCTCTCGCACAAACACATTGGCACTGAACACCTGCTCCTCGGATTGCTTCGCGAAGAAAAATGCTTCGCGGCCGAAATTCTGCACGAACGCGGCCTGCGCCTTTCTACGATCCGTGAAGAGCTGGCCCGTACGAGCCAGGAAAAAGCTGCTCCGCAACGCGGACAGCGCGAGTCTTCTTTACTCAGCGAGTTTTCCCGCGATCTCACCCAGTCGGCCATGGATAATCAACTGGATCCACTGGTGGGCCGCGATGGTGAAGTCGAACGTGTGGTGCAGATTCTCTGCCGCAGAACGAAGAACAATCCCGTGCTGATTGGAGAGCCCGGCGTCGGCAAAACCGCCATCGTCGAAGGTTTGGCGCAGCGCATCGCCGACGGGGAAGTACCATCTTTCCTTGCCGACAAGCGCATCCTCGCCCTCGACCTCTCTCTGATCGTTGCCGGCACCAAGTATCGCGGACAATTCGAAGAGCGTCTTAAGACCATCATGAAGGAACTGATGGAATCGCAAAATTCCATCATCTTTATTGATGAGCTTCACACCCTCGTAGGCGCGGGTTCTGCCGAAGGCTCGCTCGACGCCGCCAACATCCTGAAGCCCGCTCTTTCTCGCGGAGAAATTCAGTGCATCGGCGCAACCACGCCCGCTGAATATCGCAAGTCGATCGAAAAAGATCGTTCGCTGGAGCGTCGCTTCCAGGCTGTCAAAGTTCCGCCGCCGAACGAAGCCGACGCCATCAAGATCTTGTTCGGCATCAAGGAGCGCTACGAGAAATTCCACGCCGTCACCTATACCGACGATGCCATCAATTTCTCGGTCTCGCATTCGAATCGTTATATCCCAGACCGTTTCTTGCCAGACAAGGCAATCGATTTGATCGACGAGGCGGGAGCTCGCGTAAAACTGCGCCAGACCACGCTTCCCGAAGAGTTGACCGAAGTCCAAAAGCGCATCAAGTTCATCGTCCACAGAATGGAGAACGCCATCGCGAACCACGAGTTCGAGAAGGCGCGCTTCTATTCCGACGAAGAACGCAAGGAGCGCGAGAACCTGCGCGCCCTTCGCGAAAAATACCACCTCGATGAATCCTCCACCGGCGTTGTCGGTCGGGAGGACATCGAGGATGTGGTATCGCGCTGGACCGGTGTACCCATCACCTCGATCAAAGAAGAAGAAACCCAGAAACTGCTCCGCATCGAAGAAGAGCTGCACAAGCGGATCATCTCGCAGGAACGCGCCATCAGTGCGTTGGCGCGAGCCATTCGCCGCAGCCGTGCGGGACTCAAGAGCCCGAACCGCCCCATCGGCTCCTTCCTCTTCTTAGGCCCGACCGGCGTTGGCAAAACCGAAGTCGCGCGCACTTTGGCGCACTTCATGTTCGGCAGCGACAAGTCGCTTGTTCGCTTCGATATGTCCGAGTTCATGGAGAAGCATTCGGTCTCGAAGCTGATTGGTTCGCCTCCAGGATACGTAGGCTACGAAGAAGGCGGCCAGCTCACCGAACGCGTGAAGCGTGCTCCTTATTCTGTCGTTCTGCTCGACGAAATCGAGAAGGCGCACCCGGATGTCTTCAACATCCTCTTGCAGGTATTTGAAGATGGACAGCTGACCGACGGATTGGGCAATACAGTCGACTTCAAGAACACCATCATCATCATGACTTCGAACATCGGAGCCCGTCACCTCATGAAGCGCGAGGGCCTCGGCTTCCAGTCGTCGAAAGATGAAATGGTTTCCGAAAAAGTCGAAGACTTGGTGAAGAGCGAAGTCAAACGCACCTTCAATCCAGAATTCCTGAACCGCGTGGATGAGATCATTCTCTTCATGGCCCTCAGCGAAGGCGACCTGATCCAGATTCTCGAACTGATGGTCAACCAGCTGAACCAGAACTTGGCCCAGCGCTCGATCACCGTCACGGTCGCCGACGAAGCCAAGAAGTGGATCCTCAACCAAACCCTGACCGACCGCAGCTACGGAGCACGTCCTCTGCGTCGCGCGCTGCAAAAATACATCGAAGACCCGCTCTCCGAAGCGCTGATCCAAGGCACTATCACGACGAGACCAGCGTTCATCGAGGTCTTCCTCGAAGCCAATAAACTCTACTACCGTCCAGTAGACGCCGAAAAGACCGAAGGCGTCCTCCTGTACGAAAGCTAAACAATTCTCGTGTGGGGACGGGCATTCCTGCCCGCCCATCCGAGCGAATCTCGACAAAATCGCAAGGGCCGCCAGCAAAACTGGCGGCTTTGTTTTTGCGTGTGTGGTGACGGGGCTTTGCCCCGTCTCGGTTAAATGGGGACTGTCAAGCGTGACTCGCCCCACCCTCATCCGATTGACCCGCACATAACATCTGTGCTCTACTCCATTCATTCGGGGCGGGCTCACCGCAGTCCTTGGACCAGCACCAACCGCTGTTCCAAACATTCCAGGGCGTGAGACCGAGGTGCAGTAATGAAGTACAGCAGTTACGTAGTTCTCGCAGCATCCCTTCTAGCTTTATCCTTGAGTGCCAGTGCGCGGGAAATGGTCCTGCCCGCCGGTACCCTTCTGCAATGCACCATGAATGAGCCCAATTTCTCTTCGGCGACCGCTGCGGTCGGCGATCCCGTTCTCTGTCACCTCCACTCGGTCACGGAATTCGGCCAGCAAACCTTCCCGCGCGGAGCCTATCTCGTCGGCCATCTTGAGTCCGCCAAAGATCCTGGACACTTCTGGGGCAAAGGCGACCTCAGGCTCATGTTCGATCGCATCGGCCTGCCCAACGGCGATCTGCCGCTCGACGCCAAGGTGATCGCGACCCGCGGCTACAAGGTCGACAAAGAAGGTGACATCCGCGGCAAAGGTCACGCCACGCGCGATGTCGTCGAATGGATGCTTCCGCCCCTCTGGCCTTGGAAAGTCATCACGCTGCCCGCTCGCGGTCCGCGTCCCACTCTCAAAGGCGAGAGCACTCTCACCCTGCGCTTGATGGACGACGTCCAGATCCCACAGGTAGCCTCCACCAATGGCCCCGACTGGCACTTCTTCGGACGTCCCGACGGCCGCAACAACATTCAGAACGATTCCTACTACCAGCAGCCTTACCAGGGCGCGAGCCTTCGCCAGGGCGACGACACCGTGCCACAGCTCTCTGTGCGCAACGCAAATGTTGCCGTCAGTTCCAGCGAACCGCCGCGCGTCGAAGAAGTTCCGCAAGTTCATTACGCCAGCTATATCTCTAAAGATATGGTCGGTGGTGGAGCGGCCACTTCTCCCGGCGTCCCTGTCTTCGTCCTGAAATCCGGCATGCTTCTGGCAGTCGGCAACTACACCTATCAGGATGGTCGCATTAACTACGAACTAGCCAGCGGCGGCACCGGCGTCGTCAGCACCGACGAAGTCGATTGGACCACCACCACCCGAATCAACTCGCAACGCGGAGTCCGAGTCACCCTCCGCGCCGGCCACCCAACCACCACCCCCGGCTTGTAAACAAGCTCTCGTAGGGACGGGCGCATTCGCCCGTCCCCGCGAAGCCAGTGTGGGGACGGGCATTCCTGCCCGTCCAAGCCGAGCAAAGCTCGGCAGGCTTTCTCGTCCGCCATCACAAATCTGGCAGGCATCGATAAGCTACCCCGCGCCCCAAATTTTCCTGCGACGCCCACCACTCCATCCTCATCCACTACCCATCATGTCTAAAATCAACCTCGCCGAGAAATTCTCCCATATCCCCGACTTCTACAAGCCCAGAATCGCCGCCGAACTCAACGGACAGCAGGTCAAACTCGTCAAGTTCGACAGCCCCTTCGTCTTCCACCATCACGACCACGAAGACGAAATGTTCCTCGTCGTCAAGGGCCGTTTCCGCATGGAATTCCGCGACCACCACGAATGGATCGAAACCGGAGAATTCATCGTCATCCCCCGCGGAACCGAGCACCGTCCCGTCGCGGAGCAAGAATGCTGGGTCGTCCTCTTCGAGCCCGCCACCACCCTCAATACCGGCAATGTCGAAAACGAACGCACTGTCCACAACTTTCAGCGGGTCTAAAAGATTGCTGCAACCGTCTATACTTGTATCCAAAGCCATGCACATCACCGTCTATTCCGCCCCGTGGTGCCCCGATTGCCGCGCCGCCAAGCGCTTCCTCGACGATCACAAACTCCCCTACACCGACATCAACATCGAGACCACTCCCGGAGCCGCCGATGAAGTCGTCAAGCACACGGGCAAGCGTGCCATTCCCCAATTCGTCATCGACGGAGAATGGGTTCAGCCCTACGTCCCCGGCGAAGGCTTCCTCTACGAAGAAATGTCCAAGCGCTTGGGCCTCAATCAATAGCCGAAAGGCCGTGCCGCGAACGACGAATAACGAATAGCGAACGACGCCCCCCGGTTACCTTTGTTCTCCATCCACGCGACTTCTGTACCCTTCTCGTCCAGCCGTAAATGCCTCAGGATAGTGACACCCGCAATCTCCCTCCTTGCCGGGTCGAACAACCTCATGTTCAAAACGGATATTGGCGAAGCCGACCGCGAAGGCGAATTACTCGAAACTTGGCAGCGCTTCGTCCAGGGCCTCCTTGGCGTCCTGGCCCTGGTCGGCGCCGGAATCATGGCCCACTACTACGCCCCGCCCGAAACCTCCGGACTCGAGCAGCAGGTCCACCAGCTTTCCCGCCAGGTCGCCGACCTCGAACAGCAGCAATCTTTCTCGTCCGCCGCCGTCGATGACGCCCGAGCCTCCGTCGCCTACGTCTACGGCATCTACCACGTCTCCGGACACGCCCAGACCTTCCGCGCGCGTGTCGCCGGAACCGGCTTCGTCGTCGCTCCCGGCCTCCTCGCCACCAACCGTCACGTCGCCGAGCCCTGGTATGGAGACCGCGAAGTCGCGGTAGCCTTGCGCCAGGGAGGAACACCCATCCTTGAGAAGCTCGTCGCCTACTTTCCCGGATCGCCGTTACCCGTCAACCTCGAAACCGCCGTCGTCGCGACCCACGGAGACTTAGCCGTTCTCCGCCTCGAAGCCACTGCGTTCACCAGGACACTTCGTCCTCTGCCAATCTCATCCGCCCCAGCTCACGTCGGAGAATCAATCAGCGTTCTGGCCTATCCCATGGGAGTCACCGGTATGGTCGCCAAGTCCCCTGCCGTCGTCTACGATCGCCTGTCCTCGCATCCCGACGACGCCAACACCGCCGGAGAACTCGCCGCCCTCTCGCTCATCCGTCCCTCCGCCACCTTCGGCCACATCGGAGACGTCACCGGCGACAAGCTTATCTACGACGCCCCCACTGCCCGCGGCGGCAGCGGAGGCCCCGTTCTCAATCAACACGGCGAGGTCGTAGGCATCAACTCCGCCTACATCGACGGCTTCTCCGGAGGCACACTAGGCATCACCGCCACCGAACTCCGCCCCCTGATGGAAACCGCCAAACACGCCACCCTAGAAACCGCCGCCGTCGTCCATTAAGCTTTGTGTGCCTTTGGGTGGCGCAGCGGTTCACCGCTGCGATCAACCCCTCCCCTCGAGTTCGCGGCTTTAAGCCGCTGAGGGCAACGCCTCTACCTTCCCTCTCCCAAAGTCGCAATTCCTTGCGCACCACCTAAGTCCCGAAACTCCCCGAATCCCCAATCTCTGCGACAAACTGCCCTGCTTTCAGGTACATTTGTAAGCTGCTGATTCAACTAACAAATTGGCCTTCGAGCTGCTTATTGAATCAGGATAAGTCCCCGATTGCCCATCTCCTCGGTCTAGGTTTTCCGGAGATTCGCTCGGGCACCGAATCCCCTGCGCCGCCGGTTCCAACAATTTTGTTTCAAGAGAAGCTCGGCAGGATAAAGATGATGATGAAGACGAAAAAGTGCCTGTTTGCAGTAGGACTCCTGAGCCTCGCCCTAGCCGTCAGCTGCGCCAAAGGCGGCAACGGCGTCCCTCCGGTAGAGCCGACGGTTAACGTAAACCCCTACAATGTCACCGCTAACGAAATCTACCCTGGCCAGACGTTCACCCTGCAAGCCGCTACCACCGATCCTGCGTATGCCGCCGTTACTTGGAGCGAAAGCGGGGCGGGTTGGACGCTAGTCTCGACTTCTCCTCCCAACGCGGCTTCCATGATCCCTGCTGAGGCAGTCTATTCCGCTCCCCTCACCGTCGGTTCGCAGGCCACAGTCACTGCGGCCTTGGTCTCCGACCCTTCGATCACCGGTCCCGTCACGCTGTCCGTGGCCGATGTATTCAGTGAAATCACGCCCAGCACCCTCACCATCGGCACTACCGGTGGCCAGAACGGCAACGGCCTCACCCAGCAATTTGCGGCTATCAACACTCCCGACGACGCTCCCCAGAACTTCTATTGGACTTGCACCGCGGGTGGAGTGCCGTGCAACGATTTCACCCCGTCGTCGCCCAACGTCGCTTCTGCCGGACCCGGCATTTACACCTACACGCCGCCCGACAAATGCTCCGGCAGCTGCGTGCTGATCACTGCGGTTTCGCCACTCGATCCCGACGCCTGCGCCAACAACGCACAAGATTGCACCATCGCGAAATTCTCGCAGGTCACTTCACGCGTCAACGGCACCTATGCTTTTCAGTTCTCTGGATTTGACAACAGCAAGCACGCCGTCGCTCTCGCCGGTACCTTCACCGCCAATTCGTCGGGAACGATTACCTCGGGATTCGCGGATCTGCAGAATTCGGGCGGCCCGTCCCAACTCTCCATTAACGGCGGCTCCTATGTACCCACAACTGTCGACACGAACAACTCAAATAATGCCGGCACACTAACGCTCCATCCCTCCGGATCCTATCCCTATAAATTCCAGGTCGTCCTCGACAGCTCCGGCGACATCGAGATGATTGAAGCCGACGGAAACGGCTCCGGCTCCGGCATCGCTCAAAAATCTGCCTCATCGAGCACCTTCACCGGCAACCAGACGTTTGCCTTCGGCCTCACCGGAGTTGATTCCATCGGCAGCCGCGTCGGCTACGCCGGTGTTTTGCCCATGAATGGCAGCGGTTCCATCACAAGCGGCCAGATGGACGTCAACGACAACGGCAATGCCACCGGTTTCTGCGGTACGGGCCCTTGCAGCGTAAGCGGCACCTACACTGCCGACCAGAACATCTCCGGCTTGTGGCACATGACCGTGAACGCAGGCACTGCCGACCTGTTGGAATTCGATCTCTTCATCGCCAGCGGCAGCACCAGCAAGTCCAACCCTCTAACCTTCTACGCCATCTCCACCAATCCCGTGGCCACACACCCCGCCGTCGTCGGTACATTGGTTCTCCAGGATTCCACCCAGACCTACAATGTTGCGGCATTCAAAGGCTATTCGATTTCCGCCCTGACCGGCACCGTGACTACACTCACCTCCATCTGCACCGCTCAGCCCTGCGCCAACGTTTCTCTGACTTACGGTTACTCCGACGGCAACGGCGCTTTCAGCGGCCAGTTCGATCAGAATAACGCCGGCGCAATCCTCTCTGCCGTCTCGTTCCCCGGAGCCTCTCAAACGACCTCGCCCTACACCTACTCAGCCAGCGGCACCACCGGGCGCTACACTTTCAACCTTCTCGGCAATCCCAACGCAAGCCCCTCGGCCATCAATCCTCTGCCCTTCGTCCTTTACGCCAGCGGGCAAAATCGCGGCTTCCTGCTCGACCAATCAAGCTCTTCCGTCATGACCGGAACTATGAATCCGCAGGGTAAGAGCGGCGGAGATTTCGTTAATTCGGAACTGCAAGGGGTCTTCGCCGCAGCTACCACCGCCAGCGCCAGCTCCAACGTCACTCCGCAGGCGGCCAATCTGCTGATCACTTCGCCGGGAAGCGCGGCGGCAGATGCTTTTTCAGGAACTCAGTATCCCGGCCCAGAAAACCTCACCGGAACCATAACCTTCTCCGCGAGTTCACCCGGTATTGGCGTCGGCGCGATCACTCTGTCCGCTCCCTCCTCGACAACTCTATCTGTCTATGTTCTCGGCTCGTCGGGTTGCACCGGTTCGTCACCGGTTTGCCAGATTACCAGCTTCTTTATGATCGACGAAGACACCTCGAATCCGAACCCGAATCCCTCCGTGATCTTCGCCCAGCAGTAGAGCGGCCCAGAAAATTGGAACTTAAGGATGGGAACGTCCAAGTTTCACGGGTCCGAAGGAAACTCCAGAACGCGAGTTCTTGGGAAGTTTACGAGTTCACGCGTGACAAAACGGCCTGAAAACACGTCGCGCTTCTAGCGCCGGAAGGGCCGGCTTCGCCTCGACTGCAGAACCTTATCTCCCTCTCACCATCACCTTCGACGTAGCCAGATTGTCAAACCGGTCGTACGCCCGCACCACCACCACATGATCGTCGGACACGCTTTCCCCAATCGGCGCCGGAACCGCCTCAACCGCCGGCACACTCAGGCGGAAGTCATACTCTTCCGTCTTCGCATCCGACAACTGTCCCACCGGCTCCACAAACTGCCATTCGCCACCATCCAGCGAATATTCCGCTCGCTTGATCGCCGAGAACGAATCGCTGGCGCGAAAATGCACATGAATCTGCAACCCTAGCTCCGCACCCGTATCCAAACTCGCGCCCAGATTCTGAAGCACCGGAGGCGTGCTATCCACCTCGAACCGCGCACTCACCCGCTCCGCCCACAATGCTTCTCCCGGAGAATGCGACGGCGCATCCGACGCCACCACCTTCACCGTATATCCGCCATCGGGCAACAAGCTCGCATCGAACGAATAGTAACGATCGCTCAGCCCGCTCTTCAGCAGCAACCACCGCGCTTCGCCATCGCCCCGGTAGTAAACCGTGTACACCAGTTGATCGTCATTGTCATCGTGCGCCGACCACTTGATCCCGATCGCATCCCGATCCCTCACCGTCGGCGGAGGAGGATCGAAACGTGGCTGTCCCGGCATCGGCGCGTCACTCCAATCCCCGTCACATGCGCAATCGGAGAATAGTGATACCCAGGCTGCACCGTGATCTCGTCCACCTCCGGTGCAATATTCTTCGGCAGATAATTCAGCTGCACGTCGTCAATCCGCGGCGCGGAATTCCCCGCATGCAGCACCGCCTTCCACTGCACAAAACGCGCCGCGGGAACTTTCAATTCAGCACTGCCCGCAAGATCGACCCGCATCCACGGGCTCCAATTGCGATCCGGATTATCCACGTTCCCGCTGCGCGCATAAAACTCCAGTCGCCACTGCTCGCGGACTTACCCGCAGCACCGCCCGTGCTCCGCATACTCGCACGGCCCCAAATCGAAAAGATGTGCGCGTCAAATACGTCGCTCTCGTACGTTCCTTCCGGCTCGGGACCAGCTCCCAGCAAAAAAATCTTTCCCAGATTGCTGCTCGAAGCGTACAGTCCTCCTCCCGGAGCTGCCGCGAACGCAGTAATCTGCGTGGCGCTCGCCTTGATCAAATCCGTAAAATCATCCACGCCATTAATCGCAAAAATGTGGCCGCGATTGCCCGTGCCCGCGATCAACCGTCCCCGCTGATCGAAAGCCAGCGCATACACCAGATCGTCATGCGACGTCCACAGTCGCGACGGCGCTCCGTCCGGTGCAATTCGATAAATCTCCGACCCGCCACTTGCTCCCAATCCCGGCGAAGGAAACGGAATCGTCGGCGCTGCCGGTGCCGCACTCACCATGACATTCCCGCCCGGCGTTGCAGTCTGCGCGGGTGCCGCCAGCGAAACGCTGATTCCCAACCCGCCGCTATCCGGGCGCTTTTCGCCCGCACCCGCCGCATAAATATTTCCCGCGCCGTCAATCGCCAGCGCCGTGATCTCCTTTTTCGGCGCGCTATACAGCACGAACGCATCGCCATTCGGTGCGATGCGATAAATCAGGCCGCTCCCATCCGACCCCGCAATCAAATTCCCTTTGGGATCAACCGCCAGCACTCGCATGTGAACTTCATCGCTCTTGAAAAAAAGCGAATGCTGTCCTCCCGCCGCAACCTTGTAGATCTCGCCATGGTCCCCCGTCGCAACATACAAATTTCCCGCGCCGTCCAGAACCAGCCCCCAGATATATTTCGTATGCGGATCGAAATACGGCGTCGCGCTCCACGAAGCCTTCCCGCCTGCCTTGCCCGATGCCCCCTTTGACTGCTCCAACCGGTACACTTTCCCATCTGGAGACGTTGCCGCGTACACAATCCCCGATTTCTCCACCACCAGCGCCTGCACCTGCAATTCCTGCGGCTCGAAAATCGTTGCGATTTGTCCGTCCGGCGCAACCCGATACACCCGCGCCGGAGACCCCGCCGCCGCATAAACATTTCCAGCCGCATCCGACGCAATCGACCAGATATAAGTCGAGGCCGTAGTCGCCACCGCCTTGAATGCCGGGGCCAGCTCGAGCCCGCCCTCGCTCCGCAACGCAATCCCCGTCGCCGTTCCCTTGATCAGTTCTTCAAATTTTGATTGTTCCCATGTTCGCGTGCCCTCTGCCCAAGCGTATGTGGAAAGAAGAACTGCCGACATCACAACAAGCGTCTTACAAGACAATGGCGTACCTCGGATCAAATTGTTTGGGTTGATAATACCGAAAGATAAAGACTGACAAGAAAATCTAATCCTGTGCAGAAGCGTTTGACCAAAACAACGTTTGTCATCCTGAGCGAAGTAGAACGGAGAGCAAAGCGATCCGTTCTACGCGGTCGAAGGACCCCGACCCTTCCCAACGCCGACTGTCCCACTCCTACTTCACGTTAATCGTCAGCATCTGCGCGCCCGACACCACGTAATCCAGCGGATCGGTCGCAGCCTCACTCACCGACGACTCTCCCAGCACCACCATATCCTGCGTCCCGCGCATGTTCTCCATCACGTTCATCACAGAAAGCGGGAGCGTTGGCATCACTTTATCGGCCACCATCGCCTCCGGTCCCGATTCAATCAGCGACACGTACACGCGATCGTTCGCCCGCTCCCGGTTCAGCAACGCAATCGTCGGCGCCAAACCAAGCCCGCGATTCATCATCGGAGTTCCGCGATGCATGCGATCCAGCGTCTCGCCGTCGCTCACCAGAATATGCAGCGTTCCCTTTGACGTCGATGTCGGAATCTTGATCGCAATCTGTCGTACCAACCGCTCGCCCCGATACGGACGCAGCACCGTCTCCACCACGATCTGATCTCCCGGACGCGCCTCCGTCACATCGGTTCTTGACGCTTCCAGCCGCGCCGACCGCCGTTCCCGCACCAGATCGAAATCCAGCTTCACTCCTTCCACATCAGGAGTGTCAAACGAATTTGTATAAATTCGCCCAAAGCGATCGCCAATGCTCGCCGCTGCCAGCGCCGCCGCTGGTTGCCCGTTGTCTTGCGGAGCAAACATGTTGCGCAACTCGACATCGGCATATCCCTTCACGCTCAGCGTTCCATTCATCCGGTAGGTGATGTCTTCGCCGTATTCGTTCGTCCCATGCAACGCATTAAAGACGGTTGCCATCATCGCCAGCGGACTCAGCTTCGCGTTATTCAAAATCTCGTAGTGAAATTCCTTGGTTGCCGTTCCCGGTCCCATATGCATCGCGACCGTCACCGGAATCATCTTCGACTCCTGCCCCGGCACTCCCATAATCCCGTTCTGTCGGTCCTGCACAAACGCGCCAACCGTCTCCGTCGTGTTGACGATCTTGAACGCATTCATCGGCGACGGCAGCGTTGCCAAAACCGTAGCCTTCGTCATCGGCAGATCCACTTCGCCAAACTGCAGCAAAGGATGTCCGCACGCCAGCAGTCTCTGCGGATCGACATACGTCACCGTGCACGTCGCCGCAATGTCCATGTCCCCGCGCACCAACACGGCGCTCACCGCCGAGCCCGCCTCAATCGGTTCTGGCTGTTTCTGGTTGCTCGAAGACCCAATCCCCATCACCGGAACAATCCCCGCCGCCGCAAACTCCGACGCGTAGCGCTGCATCGTGTCGTTCGAAAATCCGTTAAACACCAGCGGAGTCTCAATCGGCGTCAGATAGTTGCTGTAATTTTTCGCAACCGAAACATCCTCGCTGGGACTCGCAGTCTGACTCGCCGTTTGCGTCGCCGCCTCTTGACCCGACGCACCGCGATTCGCCCGCACGGCTCCTCCCGCCGGACGCCGGTCCATCGCGTTGATCTCCAGCATCTCCTCAATCGGCGTCACTCCGGCGATCGGTTCTTTCGAAAATTCTCCTATCCTGAACGCCAGCGCGCCCGCCAGTTTTCCGTCAAAATAAACCGGGCTCCCGCTCATTCCCGCTACGACGCCCGTGTATTCCGGCTTCGTGCCATGCAATCGCACCAGGATGATGTCGCCCTTCGGCCCGTTCACGTTGTGCATCACGCCCAGAACCTCTACTTCCATCGCTTCCGGCTTCACGCCCTGAAATACGGTCAGCGCCGTCCCCCGCATCCCTTCATGAATCTGATCGAGCGGTAGGATTGGCTGAGAAATATTGGGCCGGGAAAGGTTTGCCTGAGAGACATTCGGCCGCGAAGCTGGCGCTTCAGAACCACGCCCCGCTGAACCATTCGCAGGCGATACCGCCGCCCCAGAAACGCGTGCCGGAAGATCGGCCGCGGAAATTGGCTTCCGTTGCGCGGAACTCCACAAGGATGAGCAGAGACACAAAGACACGGCGAGTGAGCGCACAGCTTTACTCATGTACAACCCCGGAGGTCGCAAAATGACCCTGTAGCTTTTAAAGGCTCCGCGTGCGATTCAGATAGGTTTTGCCAGGAGAGGCAGTTTTTTAAGCCCGCAAAACATCCCAATCGCGGAGTGCTTGCGTCTATACTAGCACAGGAGTTTTTCGAGGACCCCCATGTTTCCCAGCGTATTCAGCGGTCGAAACCGCCTCCGGTCGGCCTTTCCCAGGCCTTTGATCTTGCTGGTTTTCTGCTTTTTCTGGATGGCCTTCTCTGCTTCGCTGGCCTTGGCGCAAGATACCTCGCAACAACCTTCGTCGAATCCCAACAAGCAGGACGCTCCTCCCGAGGCGGGCGGTCCGCAAAACGATATTGGACCCTACGTCATCCCCAAGAAAAAAGAAGAGCCACCACCCCCCGCTCCAGAGCGTCCCAAGAAAATCGACAACATGCCCGACTACTCCATCAAAGTCGACGTGCCGGTCGTCAACCTCGATGTCCTCGTCACCACCAAAGATGGCCAGACCATCCCCGGCCTCCATCAGGACAACTTCAAGATTTTCGAAGATGGCGAAGCCCAGAAGATCGCCACCTTCAATCAGACCAAGGCCCCCATCACCGCCGTCCTGCTCGTCGAGTTCGCCAGCACCAACTACGACTTCGAAATCGAAGCCCTCCGCGCCTCCTACGCCTTCGCCAACACCCTCCAGAAAGACGATTGGGTCTCCGTCATCTCCTACGACATGAAGCCCCAAATCCTCGTCGACTTTACCCAGGATAAGCGCGAGATTCAGGCCGCCCTCAACCAGCTTCGCATGCCCGGATTCTCCGAAACCAATCTCTTCGACGCTCTCTTTGACACTCTCGACCGCATCGACCGCATCGACGGCAAGAAGTACATCATTCTGGTGACGACCGGCGTCGACACCTTCAGCAAGCTCACCCTCGATAAAATCCTCAAGAAGGTGAAGTCCACAAAAGATGTGACCATCTACCCCGTCAGCGTCGGCTTCATGGCCCGCGAATACTGCGAAGTCCACCACTGCCGCACCCGCGGATTCATCCCCGTCACCAACATGGACTACCTCCAAGCCGACAACGAAATGAAAACCTTCGCCAGCCTCACCGGAGGCCGCGCCTACTTCCCGCGCTTCCAGGGCGAGTTGCCCGAGATGTTTAACGAGATCGGAGCCGACATCCGCAACCAGTACAGCATCAGCTATCACCCCACCAACGCCAAATTCGACGGCACCTACCGCAAGTTGAAAGTCGAACTCCAGGCGCCCGACGGCGGTCCTCTAAAAGTTCATGATCAGAAGGGCAAAGAAGTGAAGTACATCGTCTACGCCCGCGAAGGCTACACCGCCAAACACACCGTCGAATAGAAAAATAAAAAAATATCGAGCGACGGGCGTCCTCGCCCGTCCTTCCATAACTTTCCAATTGCAATCAAACCGCCCGCAGCGCCCCACTCTCAACAACAAACCTCCCACGCACTCCCGCCGTAATTTACAATCGCCAGTTCCCCCACAGGAGATTGCGCCGTGATTCCTCGCTACACCCGCCCCGAGATGGCTCGCATTTGGAGCGACGAAAACCGCTTCCGCACCTGGCTCGCCGTCGAAGTCGCCGCCACCGAAACCCTTGCCGCCGCCGGCATCGTTCCAAAAGATGCCGCCAAGGCCATCCGTGCCCGCGCCGATATCAATGTCGATCGCATCTTCCAGATCGAAGCCGAAGTCAAACACGATGTCATCGCCTTCACCACTGCCGTCGCCGAAATCGTCGGCCCTCACGCCCGCTGGTTTCACTACGGACTGACCTCGAACAACGTCGTCGATACCGCGCAGGCCCTCCTCATTCAACAGGCTTCGTCGCTCATCGCCGGAGATCTTCTCCGTCTCGCCGAAGTCCTCGAACGCCGCGCTTGGGAGTTCAAAGACACTCCCATGATCGGACGAACTCACGGCATTCACGCCGAACCCATCACTTTCGGATTCAAAATCGCCAACTGGTATTCCGAAACGCAGCGCAACATCGTCCGCTTTCAGGCCGCCGCCGAAGATCTGCGCGTCGGTAAATTTTCCGGAGCCGTCGGAACCTTCGCCCACCTCACGCCCGAGCTCGAAGAAAAAATGTGTGCCCGCCTCGGACTCAATGCCGCCGCCGTCTCCTCGCAAGTCATTCAGCGCGATCGCCACGCGTTTTACTTGGCGACGCTCGCCACCATCGCCTCGACGCTCGACAAAATTGCCACCGAAATCCGCCACCTCCAGCGCACCGAAGTTCGTGAGGCCGAAGAATTTTTCAGCGAAAAGCAAAAGGGATCGTCCGCCATGCCCCACAAGCGCAATCCCGTCACCAGCGAGCAGATCTCCGGACTCGCACGCGTCGTGCGCTCCAATGCTCAGGCTGGATTCGAAAACGTCGCCCTCTGGCACGAACGCGATATTTCGCACTCTTCCGCCGAACGCATCATCATCCCCGACTCCACCACCCTCGCCGATTATTTGCTCAACAAAACCGCCGTTCTCATCGAAACCATGTTCGTCTATCCCGCTCGCATGAAGGCCAACCTCGAAAGCACGCACGGCCTGGTCTTCAGCGGACAACTTCTCCTCGACTTGGTCGAAAGCGGCATCTCCCGCGAAGATGCCTACCGCCTGGTTCAGGCCCACGCCATGCGTGCCTGGAAAGAAGACCTCAACTTCCACGACCTGATCCTCAACGACCCCGAAATAGGCAGCCGCGTCCCCCGCGCCAAGATCGATCAAGCCTTCAACCTGAAACGCCAGCTAAAAAATATCGACAAGATTTTCGCGCGCGTCTTCCCCAAGAAAAATGCGCCTGAAAAGAGATCCGTGGTGTCAGCAAATAAGAAAGGCACCCAAAAAAAGAAAGAGAAAACTAAGTAAGAAATGGTCATCCCGAGCAAGGCGGGGGATCCGCCGTTCTCAGTTTGAGCTTTGAAAGGGCACGGCCTCTGAGTAGTCGGAAACAATCGCCCGTGCCCTTGATTTTGGGTGGCGCAGCGATTCACCGCTGCGATAAGAGGGCTCGTTTTCGCAGCCGGCTTTAGCCGCTGAGGGAATTCCCCATCCAAACTTGCCCGAAGCCCTACTCGGCGCCCTCTGCGTCTCGGCGGTGAACCGCCTTTCCCCCTCTCACCAGCTCCAGCAACTCAATCAACTCCTTCAACTTCTCCTGCCCCACATGCCGCAGCATCTCGCGCCCACGCTTATCAATCGGACCATCCATCTCCCGCAACAATTTCAACCCAGTTGCCGTGATCTTCCCATAGATAACGCGCCGGTCCTGCTTATCGCGATTCCGTTCGACAAACCCGCGATCCTCCAACCGATTCAGCAGCCGCGTGATATCCGGATCCCTCGTGATCATCCGCTCGCCAATCTCCCGGCACGGCAATCCCTCCGGACCCGCTCCCCGCAAAATTCGCAGCGCGTTATACTGCGTCCCCGTGAGTCCGTATTCTTTGAGCCAACTCTCCACTTGCGCCTGAATCGCATCCGAGGTCCGCAACAGTGAAAGCACAGCCTCCTGTTCCCGGCTGGTGAAAGGAATCTTCTGCTTGAGTTCTTGTTGTAATCCGCGTGCCATTTTCGAAGACTAGTCGTTATCACAATCATCCGTCAAATCCCCGCAAGATACTGAGGATTCTCGCTGTCCAACCGTCTTGTAATAGTTTGTAAAAACCCTCCCCCCGCGCATCTATCCCCACACCCCACGCATCTATTTAACTGACCGGTTAACTCGTGGGAAACCGGAATTCACAGTAAGGATGGCAACATGAAGAAGCATGGATTGGCATTGATCATGGCGTTGCTTGTCCTGCTGAGTGTCACTGCCCTGGCCGATAACGGCCGATATGATCAGCAGATTCAGCAGACCGTCGGCACCAAGCTTCACGATGCGAAACAATTGCAGGCCGTGAACGCGACCGTCGAAGACGGCATCGTCACCCTGACCGGCACAGTCGGTCTCTATCAGGACAAACTCGACGCCGCGAAGAAAGCGAAGAAGATTTCGCACGTCACCGGCGTTCGCAACGACATCACCGTCTCCACCAGTAGCGTGCCCGATGCGCAACTGCAGAAGAAATTGTCGAAGCAACTGGCGTATGACCGCGTCGGCTATCGCGACAATACCTTCAACTACATTGCGACGAACGTGAAAGGTGGAGTCGTAACCCTGACCGGCGACGCAGTCTGGGATGTTCCTTTGGACTCCGCGCTCGCCATCGTTGCGCGCACGCCTGGCGTCACGGATGTCGTCAACGATGTGAAGGTGCTTCCGGTTTCGAACTTTGACGATTCGATCCGCGTTCGCACGGCTCGCGCCATCTATCGTGATTCGGAACTTGGACGCTACGCGAGCGATCCAGCGCATCCGATTCGCATCGTCGTCGACAACGGACACGTGACTCTCTACGGTTCCGTCGAGAATACGATGGATAAAACTCTCGCCGGAATCCGTGCGAGTTCCGTACCCGGCTCCTTCAGCGTCGACAACAAACTGGTAGTCGATTAAGAAGTTAGAACGAGAGCATCTCTTGAATTGTTCTGGGAAGGGCACGACTTCAGTCGTGCCACCCAGAACCATCAACAATGCGGGCTTTAGCCCCTACGGGGCCTGCTGCTTGCTTCTTCGATTCGTTCTGGGATGACCGATTATTAGCGAGGGTTGAAGTAAACACTGTAGAAGAACGAGTAAAAGCTCAGCGGGGACTTTCTCGTTTCTCTCCTGGGGGCGCGGCGCAAGCCGCGCCTTTTTTATCGCTCCCAACTTCCCGCTCACGCGTAAGCAACCTGCCGTCGCCTCCCCAGGCAAGCCGCCAGCAACAAACCTGCGGCCAGCGTCAAATACAATCCAGGAGAACTCGACCCCCGCGTCCCACCCACAAAATCCAGCGTAAGCAGTTGATGCAGAGGACCCACGTACCACCACACCGTATACACCGCCTCAAACAACTTGCTCGTTCCGCTCCACACCCCCATCGCCACCGCCATGCTCGGAATAAACAATGCCCCTGCAAACCACGCCGCCAGCATCTCCCAATTCGAATTTCCGCCCGCACTCACCAGCAACCGAAAACCCGTGCCCGCACCTGTCACCAGCGCGATCGCCACTCCCGCCACCCAAATCGCAAACAACTGTCGATACACAACCCGCTCCGCTGAAAAGATCAGCGAATGCATGCCGTATCGCGTCTCGCGGCAACCCATCTGCGACCACACTAGCGCCGGCCATATCCACGCCGCCAGCAGCACCCCTTCCCGGGCCTGCACCGTCGGAGACACAAACTCCGCCACCAGCAGGCCCGCCGCCACGACATACCACCACCAGCGCAGCCCCTTTGCCATCAGCGTAAGTTCAGAAAGCACCAGCCTCGCGAACCGCCCATGCGCCCGCCCATCCAGAGCCGTCAAAACCGTGTGCCCCAACGCCGCCTGCGCCGGTCGCGCCTCTAGTGCCGGATCATCCGCAGCCATACCACTCTTCTTCCCAACTTTCCTTCCCCCGATCCGCTCTCGCGCAGGATCGAATCGATGAAAGAAGACCGACGCCAACAGAGCGATCCCCAAGCCCACCGCCACCCACAACAACCGTGAACCCACTCCACGCAGCGTCCAATCCACGCCATTCCACAGAAATGTCCGCGACGCGCGCTCGCCTCCAATCGTCAAACTGAATCCGGAATTCGTGGCAGCCCCCGGGTTCATTCTCTCCATCGCTTGGTGCGTGCTCCTCTCCAGAACGCGAATCCCCACCGGATCGTCAAAGCCGCTCTGCACTCCCGCCACCAGCGCGAACGTCCACACAAAGAAATAAATCACGTTGCCCGCGCCGCTGCGCAACACTGGCAGAGTCTCGAAGAGCAACGCCACGCTGCCCGTAACGAAAATCGCCGGCAGCGTAATCAGCAGGAACGGCGACCACAGCTGCCACAGCGAAATCGGTCTCACCTCAGGACGCACCCACTGCATCGCCAGCGCCGCCGCCATCAAAACGACCACCATACAGGCCAGCACCGCGAAGTTACTTACGGTCTTGGCGACGGTGTAGAACTCCTTACGCATCGGCGTCGCCGCCAGAATGCGTCCCACCCGCGTCGTCGAATCCCGTTCCACGGAGTTCTTCACCACATAAAATCCGCACAGCGACAAAAACGTCGAAGAGCAGATCGCCATCAGCATGCCGATCCACGCCGAGTTGTACACACCGCGATAGCCATCTCCGACCCGCACCCACACCTTCTCCGCCGCGATGCCGTATGCCAGCCACAACGCTCCCGCCAGGATGACCAGAAAACTGTACCGGCGCACCCGCTCCAGAAAATCCGCTTTCACCATCTGATACAGCGCGCGCAAAGGCTGCTTCATGCCGCCGCCCCGCCGCGATGTTGCGAGAGGCAATATAGGTAGGCGTCTTCCAGGTTGGGAGCCACCGCCGTCGTTCCCGCCGGTGGTTGCGCCGCCAGCAGCCGGACGTGCACTCCGTCGCTTCGCCGCGTTGTGTTGCTGATCAGGTGTTGCTGCCGCGCCGCATTCAATTCGGCGCTCGGCACCACCCACTCCCAAACTTTTCCTTCCACCGCACGCAGCAAATCTTCCGGCGCCGCATGCGCCACCAGCCGCCCCTGTGAGATCAGTGCAATGTCCGTCGCGGTCGCTTCCACATCCGAAACAATGTGCGTCGACAATATGACGATGCGATCTCCCGAAAGATCCGACAGCAGATTGCGAAATCGCACCCTCTCCTCCGGATCCAATCCCGCCGTGGGCTCATCCACAATCAGCAATTTAGGATCATTCAGCAGCGCCTGCGCAATCCCGATCCTCTGCCGCATCCCGCCTGAATACCCGCCCAGCGGCCGCTTTCGCACATCCGTAAGATTGACGAGGTTCAGCAGTTCATCAATGCGCCGCGCAGCCGCGCCCGCATCTAGCCCTTTGACCGCCGCGAGATATTCCAGAAACTCAACCGCATTCAGATTGGGATACACTCCGAAATCCTGCGGCAGGTATCCCAACAAGCTGCGAATCGCATTCGGATCTCTGGCGAGATCCGCTCCATCCCATCGAATCGTTCCGCTGCTTGGCCGCGTAATCGTGGCCAGGATACTCATCAGCGTCGTCTTGCCCGCGCCGTTTGGCCCCAACAATCCCAGAATGCCCGGACCAAGCTCCAGGCTGAAGTCCTGCAGCGCCAGCGTCTTTGCGCCGTAGCGCTTGCTTACTCCCTCAATCGATAGCTTCAAGAACCCTCCGCGCGGTGCTAGCTACAATACGCTTCGCACCGCCGAAGAGTTCCGTGACCCTCGTGCCATTACCGCGCTGATAGGGTTCGAAAACTCCGATTTGAGTCTTGATTTGAAAGGGTGCGGCTTCAGCCGCACCGCTTCGTACCACAAATTTCAACGCGGCTTCACAGGCTGCGGAAAAACTCGGAGTACTCAAGTTTCCGTGGAAGAGCGGCCCTTCAGGGCCGCGTAAAGCACATGGAATCAATCCGGGCTTCAGCCCCTGGGTCGTCTTTAGCGTGTTAACGGACTTTTTCCGCAGCCTGTTCAGCCGCTGAGGGACTTCTTCAGGAGCACCTTTTCCCGCAGCCTGCTGAGTCTTATTGCAAGCGAACCGACTGTGTAAGTGGCAGGTTCTGCGACGATCCGCCCACCATGAACCCATACTCTCCCGCAAGCAGCTGCCACCCATTCTGCTTCACGTTAAAAATCGAGAGATACACCGGATCCACCTCCACCGTCACGTCCTTGCTCTCGCCCGGATTCAAACCAACCCGGCTAAAGCCCACGAGCCGTTTCGGAGGCTCTGCCGCCGCGGCCGGCAGCGCCGCATACACCTCCGCCGTTTCAATTCCCGCGCGGCTCCCCGTATTCGTAACCGTAAAATGCACCTGCGTCTTCGCCCCTGCAGCCGCCGGAGTAACCGTCAGCCCCGAATACTTATAACTCGTGTAAGAAAGCCCGTATCCAAACGGAAACAGCACCGCTTTCTTCTCCGCGTCATACCACTTATATCCAACCTTCACTCCCTCATCGTAAGTCGTCTGGAACGCCGGCAATCCCGCCGCAATCTTCTTATAGTCATCCGGCTCGCCATGCGTCGTCGACGCATCCGGCGGCTTCACAATCTCCCGATGCGGCAAATCCGCGTCACTCATCGGAAACGTCAACGGCAACTTTCCGCTCGGATTCACTTCCCCGAACAACACATTCGCCACCGCTTCCGCGCCCTGTGAACCTCCATACCACGCCTCCAGAATTCCGCTCACCTTTTCCGCCCACGGCATCGTCACCGGACCGCCCGTCTCCAGCACCACAATCGTATGCGGATTGGCCGCCGCTACCGCCGCAATCAACTCATCCTGATGCAGTGGAAGCGACAGGCTGTCCAGATCCATCCCTTCGCTCTCCCATTGGTACGCGTACACAATCGCCACATCCGACGCCTTCGCCAGCGCCGCCGCAGCCGCTGCATCCGCTCCCGAATTAAATTCGACCTTCGCCCCCGCCGCCTTTGCTCGAACGGTCTTCAGCGGCGAGGTCGGAAACCAGATCTCCGTGTTCCATATCGTCTGCCCTTTGCCCGGCGGCATGATCGCATTGCCACCCGGAGGATCCACCTGCGCCGACCCGCCCCCAGAAATCATTCCCACATCCGCGTGCGGCCCAATCACAGCGATGCTATGCACTCTCCCGGCATCCAGTGGAAGCTGTCCCGCCTGATTTTTCAGCAGCACGATGCTGTGCTCTTCAATCGTCCGCGATACTTCAAATCCGCCCATCACGTCCACCACGCTCTTCTGTGGAGGATCGTCAATCACTCCATTCGCAAACAACGACCGCACAATTCGCCGCACATGATCGTCCACTTCCGCCATCGGAACGCGTCCCGACTGGACCGCCTCCTTCAGCGCCGCGCCGTAGAAAATTTCGCCCGGCTCCTCATGATCCAGCCCCGCCGCCGACGCCTTGACCGTGCTATGCGTGCCCTGCCAGTCCGACAACACAAAACCTTTGAACTTCCAATCTTTCTTCAACACGTCCGTCAGCAGATATTTGTTCTCGCACGCATAATCCCCATTCACCCGGTTGTACGAGCACATCACTCCACTCGGATCCCCGTCCCTCACTCCAATCTCGAACGCCAGCAGATCGCTCTCCCGCATCGACCTTTCATCAATATGGACGTTCACCGCATTCCGTCCGCTCTCCTGATCGTTCATCGCATAGTGCTTAATGTCGCCCATCACGTGCTGCGCCTGCACTCCGCGAATCAGCCCCGCAATCATCGTCCCGGCCAGCACCGGATCCTCTCCCATGTACTCAAACGTTCGCCCGTTGCGCGGCTCGCGCGCCAGGTTCACCCCGCCGCCGATCGACATGTTGTAGCCTTGCGCCTTGATCTCGCGCCCAATCAGCGCCCCATATTCGAACGCTGCCTTAACATCCCAACTCGCCGCCGCGCCCACATTGCTCGGCAGCGCCGTCGCATATTTTCCGTTTTCCCCGCTCGCCCTCACGCCATACGCCGAATCCGCCATATTCAGATCCGGAATCCCCAGCCGCGGGACTCCCACCACATACCCCGCGCCTCCATTCGAACGCACCGCCAGCGGGCTCATAGGACTCAACCCCGCCATCCCCGTCCCATGCAGCAACGAAATCTTCTCCTCAATCGTCATCTCCTTCACCACCAGCGCCGCTCGCTCGTCAGCAGAAAGACTCGGATTCATCCACGGCCATTTTGCTTGCGACTCCGCTTGCGCGAAAGCCGAAGAAGAAGATGTGGCTCCGATGAAAGCAAGAAGGGAAATCAGAAAAACAAAGACAGGCAGACCACTGCAGCAGAGACTTCGAAAGAACTTCATGGTTCTCCTCGTACCTCTCGCAACGCGAATGTTGGGAATGGCGCGTCTTAGAATATCGATTTTATACTAAAGACAACCCATCCCAATTGCAAGCATTCCAATTAGTGGAAGAGTGGCCCTTCAGGGCCACGTCAAGTCGTGCAATGAAGGTGGGCTTTAGCCCCTGCGCGATTCTGACTCAATTCGCCTTGCGCGAATGCACCAGTTTCAATCCGTCACCCTGCAGAATCCGCTGGATCTGATGCCTGGCATGCACCGTCCACGGACCCGTCGTATCCAACTTCACATACGCGCGCCAATGTTGCAGCGCCTTCCGCGGCTCCCGCATCTTCTCGTACGCCAGCGCGATATTGTAGTGCGCGTCCGCATACGTCGGCGCCAGCTGGATCGCCGTCTTATACGTGTTGATCGCCTCGTCCACCCGCCCTGTTTCGTCGAGCACGTTGCCTAAATCGAAATACGCTAGCGCGTATCGCGGATCGATCTGAATCGCCGACCGGTAGTGTTTCTCCGCCAGCGAATATTCCTGCCGGTTGTAATACAGCGTGCCCAGGTTGATGTGTGCCGCCGCGTGAATGGGATCCATTTCCAGAACCTTCAGGTAAACAGCAATCGCTTCGCCCTGCGTTGACGGACTCTCTTCCAGCACGATCCCCCGCGCAAACAAGTCCGCCACGTCCGAAACCACCAACTCCGGACCATTCCGCGGCGGGCTCGCCACCACCTTACTCTCTTCCGCCGAAAAATCGAACATGAACTGCCCGGCGATCGGTTCCACCAAACGCCCTTCGTGCCGGAACGCCACGCGCCGTCCGCTCTGGTACGCTCCCGCTTCCAGCAGCGGATTCTCCATCCCCGCCACCTGCTTCTGCATCGCATCCAGCGATTGCCGTATCACCGCCGGACGCACCCTCTGCGCACACAGATCGCGCACCTTCTTAATCTGCACCAGATCAAAAAAAGAATATTCTTCCGCCGCCGTCACCAATCCCGCCTTCTCCCAGGTTTGCAGCTGGCGAGGAACTAACCGCAAAATCCGCATCAACTCTGCGCGACTGTAGCGATACACCATTCTCAACTCTACTCTCGATTATCCGTAACTTGTATCCGCGATTGCAAGTAGCAACCCAGTGGAATCTGTTGAAAATTAGTCTGAAATAGCACAAAAGTGCTAACTAACCAGTCAACTTTCCCCTTCCTCCGCCCCTATCTAACTAATAACGAAACTTAACCGCTCGCCGCGAATCCCATCTAGCGCTCTAACAGCAAGGAGAGCGACTTCAGAGGCAGCAAAAAAACTCTGGATTCGAGTGCTTTTGGGAAGGGCCCGACTTCCACTCGGCCCAAAAATCGTTGCAAAAGACGTGGCGCTTCCAGCGCCTGAGGGAGGGTCGCTCCATGCCGTCGGACTTTTTCTGCACCCTCTGCGAATCTTGCCGTACCTCGTCGGGCATAATATTGCCGTATCCTCGCCGTCGAAAATTGCCGACGGCTCACCGCAGTCGAATCGCGTTTTCCCGTGAGGAGCAATGCCGGACCCCTTAATCTCGCCCGCCCGCTCCGCCGACTCCTCCAGCACCGACGAAGAGTCCCTCGTCCGCCGCGTCCTCGCCGGCGAGCACGATCTCTTCTACGAACTCATCCGCCCCTACGAACGCCGCCTCTACGCCGCCGCCTTCGCCATCCTCCGCAACGAACCCGACGCCGAAGACGTTGCCCAGGAAGCTGTCCTCAAAGCCTTCAAAAATCTCCGCCAGTTTCGCGCCGAATCCAAATTCAGCACCTGGCTCACTCAGATCACCGTCAACGAGGCGCGTATGCGTAGACGAAAAGCCCACTCTAATCTCATGGAACCCATCGCCGACCGTCCCGACGACGACGGCAACTACACTCCGCGCGACTTCGCCGACTGGCGCGAAATTCCCTCCGAAACTCTCGAGCGCAAAGAAGTCCGCCTCAAACTCGCCCAGGCCCTCGCTCAACTCTCACAAATCTATCGCGAAGTTTTCGTCCTCCGCGACATGCAGCACCTCAGCATCGACGAGACCGCCAAAGCCCTCGGCATCTCCACCGCCTCCGTCAAAACCCGCCTCCTCCGCGCTCGCCTCATGCTGCGCGACCTGCTCTCCCCCGGCCTCGGCGGCGCCTGGAGCCTGGGCAGCAATCTCTCTTTTGAAAAGGGGACCAAGCCATGGTAGTCAACTGCGAACACGTCTGGCAGGAAGTCTCGAACTATCTCGATGGCGAGGTCACTCCCGAATTGCGCGCCGCCATAGAAACCCACGTCCGCGGATGCCAGCACTGCACCGCCGTCGTCGATGGCATGCGCAATGTAATCGAACTCTATGGCGACGATCGCATGCTCGAAGTCCCTCTCGGCTTCAGCCATCGCTTGCACCGCCGTCTCAACGACAACCTCCCCGCCCGCACCGATCGCCGCACCTTCCTCGGTTGGATGGTCGCCGCCGCAGCCGCTTGCCTCGTCCTCGGCAGCTTCGAAGTCGCTCGCTCCTCCGCCTTTCGCCGTCCTCCGCTTCGCGCCGCCATGGCCAACCCCGGCACCGGAATCCCTCCCCAACTCGCCGTCGTTCTCTCCGAAGACGGAAAGCTCTACCACCTCGTCGGATGCCCCTTCATCCACGAGAAGAGCAAACTCCGCTCCGTAACCGCCGCCGCAGCCGAACGTGCGGGATTCACCCCCTGCCCCCGCTGCCTCAAGAAATATCTGGACACCGCATGATCAGTTATTTCGTATCAGGGTAATGGTTGGCGGTAAACGCGATGTCACCAACACGGCTCCGTCCGGGTCATTTGGTGCTATGGCTGTTTTCGTCACTCGACCCGAGCCACTTCTGATTTGTCCAGTTATCCGGCCCGCAGGCGGCAGAGAGCCTCCAAATCGGGCCTTTCCGTGCTCAGGTTGTTGGACTACCGTGGCTCGCCCCGTCGCAGACTCCAGAGTCCGCGCGCCGAGAGGATGAAGGTGAGGCCGCCGAGACCGCCGAGCGCCCAGAGTGTCCAGACGAAGAAAAAGCCGCCGGTGGACTTGGCAATCTCCCCGTAGTGTGCCCCCCTCATGTGCATGACGGGCATGGCTACCGCGAACAACCCGACGAGCAGCATGATGCTGTACCCCGATCGCCGTTCAGCGAGCACCAGCGTCCCGTACAACAAAACCACAAGAACGGCCAACGCTATGTTTGAGGACTCGGCCTTCGATATCCCACGGACGATGTCGTCCGTAATGTGAAGCGTCAGCAAGAGGATCGAGAGCAGAGACGCGATGGGTAACATCACGTTTTGCTTCATTGGATATTCTCCTTGTTAGATTTGTATGCGCCTTCCAGTGAGGCACCTCGCCCTGCGACGTCCACCTTTACATCCAAAGAACATTGCTACTCCGAGGACGAAGCCGAAGTTGTACCAGCCGCCGTTGTTGTGAACTTCGTAGATCGTTACTGACTTTGAGAAAAGGGAAGCAATTAGCGTGAAAAGGCATATGAACCCATGCCACAATCCTCGCCAAAAGCCTGCAACCACGTTGTTTGCGCCCACGCTATCCCCGAGAACATTGGGTCCGGCCGCGCAGGATAACAAAGTGGACACGAGTAACAATACACCGAGGCATAACGGGCTTCGCAACTCCGTTTTCATTGCATTCTCCTGGGCGCTAGCGGCCTGTGGCTGATATACGGGCGAGAACACCGAAAGGATGCGAGGTGAGAGCTGATCACTGGCGACAAATCGCCATAGCACCCAATACGGCTTGTCCCGGGTCCATCCGCACCGTTCATTTCCGGCACCGCCGCTGGCCCCGAATTGAATTCTCAAAGACGCGCTCATAAGAGCGCTGCGAATGGACCCTGCGGCCGAGAACTCCTTCCCCCAGAGTTTCTCGCGGCACCATGGCGCTGGCGGTGTTTTGACAATGGTTTTACATCTTCGTGACAACTTGCTGCCTCTTCTTTCGCTAAGTTCATGCAGCCACGAAGCACAACTTTCATTGGGAGGCAGGGAAAGTGACCAGTCCCATTCGCAGATTCATCGCAACCTCATTGGCAATTGCCGCCTTTGCCTTCACCACCAACGCCGCCACGGCGCAAAGCCTCACCGGTAATTGGCCGGCGACCGTAACCAAGTCGCAGCGCTTGAACGGCACCTACTGCGTGGCCCTTACCGACGACGGTAGCTTTGGCTGGCCGCACAGTGGCGAGGCTGTGCTGCTCCCCAATAACGGCCAGTATCCCGGCTATTTCACAGTGATCGATGGACTCCTCACTGTAACTTTCACCTACCCGTCGGGCGAAGGCGACTGTTGTGACTACTTCGTGTTCACAGCTCACACCAACAACGGCAAAATCGCGAAGGGCGCCGTCAACTATTTCGGAATAACCGACACGGGTCTAGTGGCGTTCGGCAAGAAAGACAGCTGCTCATAATCGCCGACATCTAAAAGACCGATCCTCGACCTGCGCACTGTCGGCCCGCCGTCACCGAGATGGTGGAAGCCATCCTCAGATGTCGTATTAGTTTTAGGTTTGGTAGACGCTTCTCCTGTCCTGCCTAGCAAGCTCTTGCCTTCTCCCGTGAGTCCGGGCGGTAATGTCCAGCCCACTGGCGGGTCTTTGACCCGTCATTGCCTTCTTGCGAACGCGGCGCATAAGAGGGTAGTGTTTCGTGGGCAGAATTGAAAATGATTTCCGGCCCCAATCCAGTTGCCTGCGAATCACTTGGGCGTCGCCCTTCAAACCCAGACTACCGAGCGATAAACAGGCTGCTGGCTAAAGAGCGCCTGCCGATAAGGAGCAACGATGAGCGCAACAATTCTATTCCGCATTGCATCGATCGTATTTCTTCTCTTCGCCCTCGGGCACACCTTCGGATTTCTCAGCTTCAAACCACCCACCGCAGATGGATTGGCGGTCCAGAAGGCGATGAGCGATGTTGTATTCAAAGTTGGCGGGTCCAACCTTTCCTATGGAGGATTCTACCGAGGCTTCGGGCTGTCCTGCACGGTTTCCATGTTGTTCCTAGCAATACTCTGCTGGCACCTCGCTGCACTGGCCGCGGTTCATCCGCGAGCAATCGCCGGTATCGCATGGTCGCTGTTCGGCGTTCAAGTAGTTGGTGTTGCACTTTCCGTCAAATATTTTGGTTTGCCGCCAGCAGTCTTTTCCGCCGCATTGACAGCCCTCCTGGGTTGGGCTTCATTTCTGCTCACCCATGCAGCGTAAAACACAATGCGAATCAGTCCTTCACTCATCCGCGATAGTAATCGCAAGGAAAGGCGCGCCCGCTCTTTCGAAAAGTACGGGTCCGGCTCCATGATATCCATCTCTTCATCTAGGAAATGCTTAATTCGCCGCTATCACGACCTAACTTCTCGCCGACGATAACCATTCCTCGGCTGGCCTAATTGAATCGCACTCGCAGCAAAACCCGCGATCGGTCCTCTTTGAACGCCGTGCGGGCGTGCAGCACGGTCGAATTGTCCACCAGAAGAATCTCTCCGTTTTCCAATGTCACTCCCCGTCGCTCCGGGTTCTGGTAGACCCTCCGTATGAAGTAATTCAACGCATCCTTTTTCGTTTGGTCAGGCGATTGGTCTGCCAGGGCAATTCGAATGGTATCTTCTCGAAAACCGATCGCCGTCTCGCTTTCGTTAATAATCGGGAACCCCTCCGGGTGTTCGCCGTGGAGAGCTTCTTCGTAACGCGTCGGCCGCGCCGATGGAAACGCATTTCTCTTTAGATATTCCAAATATTCTCTGCCCTCTTTCGACCGTTTCATTTCGCTCGTGATCGAATTCAGTCTCAGTAGAATGTTTCTTCCTCCCGACTTCGCCCTCCTCTGCATGAGAAAGGCAACGTACTTTTCTGGTTTCGCCCTGTAGTGCGAGTCGGTATGCAATGGCGCTTCTCGGTCGTGCTCAGAGTAAGTCTCGATCTTTCCCTTCGGTCTGTCTCTGTACTTAACCGCGCAGATATATTCTCCATGGGGAGGCATATGGTCGGAAGGTTCCCCACAGGCACATACAAACATCAGAAAAATATTTTTCTGTGCCTCCGGTGTATAGCCTTCGAACGGAAAACCCTTCACCACGCAATATCCGTGCTCTTTCAGCCGTTTCATAATGCGCCGGCCATATTTTTCAAGCTCCGGCCATTTTTCCAGCAATATCCTGAGTTCCGCTGGGCTCTTTCTTGCAAGAAGCTCCGGCCTCAATCCATCGGGAGGACCCTCGATGTGACCCTCCTCTCGAGCATCCGTGATCACCTCACCATCGATTTCAGGAGCGTAATCGCTCGCGCTCTCCCACATTCTCTCGAAATTACTCCGCGCTTCCTTACTCAACCCAAGCTTCTCTCCTTTCACCACCAGCGCCGGACCACCCAGCGCCTCCTTACCCATCCAGTACCACCCGAGCCACGCCGCGTCCTCCGTGGCGTACAGGGAAAGCGCCGGCAAGTTGCGATAAACCTTGATTTGCACTTGCGGATAAAGATTATTGACTTTGCAGAAATTGATGATCGCCAGAAGATTTTCGGCGATCTTTTTACCACCCTGTCCAGCCTGCCATTCTTCCTGTAACCCGGAATCCATAAATCGCTGGTCAGCTAGAGGAGAGGCCGGATCAAGGCACAAGATCTTGACCTCAAGTTTCGGATTACTCACGAGCGCCAGTTCCAATCCGCTCGTAATCAGCTCGATATCTCCATCCGGAATCCATGTCTTACAGATAAGCATTTGTTTTCGCGCCCGCGCGAACATCCGTTTGATGTCCCCGTGGTAATCGCCTTCTCTGAAATCAACGATCCCCGAACTCTTAACATTTTCAACCTCTCCCACCCGGGCCGCAAATCGATTCATAAGATCTTCACGCTCAAAGTATTCATAGAAGAACTTGAGGATCGCGAGCGATGCGAGCACCGATCCAAACTCCAATAACACCGGCTTCGACACCTCGCTCTTTACGCGAGAACCGATCAAAATCAATAACGCGCTGACGGCAAACAGGAAATAACTGGCAGATAACACTTTGAATAGCGCATCTTTTCTAATCACGCCGTGACCTCTAACTCCCGGAGGGCCGCACATCACCCCCACCGCGGAAATAAACAGCATTATGCGACCCTGTCGACATCGAATCAACTGGCGATCCACGATGAGCGATCGAAGATGAGCGGCCTGCAATCGCCTTCGGGAAGTCCCGGCCCTCGTGTCGAGCGGGCGCCTCCCGCTGCCCTTGCTTTTGCCTTTGCAACGTGAAAAGCAATCGCGTAGGCCGAAAATTCCCGCCTGCGTCACCAACCAAGGTTTTGTAAGTCTCGTTTCCCCGGAAAAGCCCGTGACAATACACGCAGCTCCGGTCTCGTTCCTGCAAGGCCCGCTCTCGATACCAAATCGGTCTTCAAAGCGCGCTCTCTCAGCACCCCATCCCTTCATCAACTAAAGCGGTTCGTTCGAGAAGATAGCGCCCGGATTCTCTCGAGCATCGAACAGCAAACTGCGGCCCGCAAAATAAATTTGACTTAACCCCCACTCCGACCGACGATTAAAGATTAGCCGCAAGGTTTAACTGAAAACTGACAACTGAGAACTGACAACGGTTCCCCTAACTCCTTATTCCAGAATATTTTGCATATAAGTCCTTTAAAATTAGAGATCTGACAGTCGAGCATCTCCTAAAGCCATGATTCTAAAAGATCGACGACTTAAAAATATGCAACGGGAGGTCAAGCAGCTATGGCGCAAGAAGACTCGCCCCCAGTTTTTTCCTGACGGTTGACGGCTGATGGCTGATGGACTGCCCCCTAACTCCTTATTCTAGAATACTTTATAAGTAAGTCATTTAGATGGAATACTTTACGCCGAAACCGGGGTGGGGCATTTAGTATTTAGTAAACAATGCCTAAGCTGCGAGTCCCCGTAACTTTTATGGCGCGACCTACTCCAATACTTAGGCTCGACTTTCCTCCGCCGAGCGCGTTCCAAGGAGGCTTCTATGTCCAACCTATCTTCTCGTCTCTCAGCATTGTTTCTGACTTTAGTCTTGTTCGGAGTTGTCGCCTGCAGCGCCGAGCACGCTTCCGTCGCTGTCCCCAAAGCCGCCACCGACGCCGCTTTGGCCACCGCGAAGTCGCAGCAAACCGCCGTCCTTTCCGGCGGATGCTTCTGGGGAGTCCAAGCCGTCTTCCAGCACGTCAAAGGCGTAATCAGCGCCACCTCCGGATACTCCGGCGGCGCAGCCAACACCGCCGAATACGAGCTCGTCAGCAATGGCGACACCGGCCACGCCGAGTCCGTCAAAATCACTTACGATCCGTCGCAGATCACCTACGGAGAACTTCTCCGCGTATTCTTCTCCGTCGCCCACGATCCCACCGAGCTCAACCGTCAAGGCCCCGATTCCGGAACGCAATATCGTTCTTCGATCTTCTACGCCAACGACGAGCAGAAGCGAATCGCCGAATCCTACATCGCCCAACTCGATCAGGCCAAAATCTTCTCCAACAAAATCGTCACCCAAGTCGTCCCCTTGAAGGCCTTCTATCCCGCCGAAGCCTATCACCAGGATTACTACCGCCTTCACCCCAACAACCCCTACATCGTGTTCAACGACGCGCCGAAAGTAGCAAACCTTCGCCAGGAATTTCCCAATCTCTACACAGGTAAGTGATCGAAAGCAATCGTGCGTAGCGAACGACCAACGACGAACGACAAACGGCCAGCCGCAAAAACAACGAGCCGAGTGCATCGCACTCGGCTCGTCGGCCCTAAGAAGGAGAAAGCGCCCTAAATCGCCTTCCGCCTAGTTGAACACCTTGCGCAGCGTGGCAACCGAGATATGTGGCCATCCGAAATTCACCACCTTCGGAAGCGCCGCGAAGATCGGGAAATCCAGAATCACCATCTGTGCATACTGCAACTGCATAAATGACGGTCGATTCGGATGCGAGACCTTCTCGATCCAGAACGTCGCATACACTAACGCTGTATCCGCATTCGCGCCCACTCCGCCAACTGGATCGCCGCCCTCGAGAAACAGAATGTTCTCGATTCCGCCTGCTCCATTCGCGACATTCACCACCGTCGTCGCAGCTCCAGGTTGGCTGTTCGGATTCGTGAAGAACGTCACCTGCGCCTGCGTGGAGATATTCAGCACCGTCCCCGAAAAGCTGTGTCCACTCGCCTTCTGCTTCGTGATCACGTCCTGCAGCAGCAGTATCGGATCGTTCAACACCAGTTGCGTGCATCCCGCAGGTGGAGGATCCGTTCTGGTGTTCGCAGCCGAGGCTGGCAACGCCAGATCGTACTGTGTAAATCCAGGAGGTCCCGGAGGATTCGGCGCCGTCAACGCCTCCGATGATCCCGCCGCATTCAGAACTTGTGGCGCCGGCGCTGGCGGCACCGCAGACGGTGTGCTGTTGAACGACGGAAACTGCGATCCGTTATATTGAGCGCCCGGTACCGTCAGCACCGGATCGCCCGTGAATTTCGCCGCAATTCCCTGCGCCAGCAGAGAGTTGCCATGCGGAATGGTTCCCATCCGCGCGATAAGTTGCTGACCCGCACCAGCCGCTTCTGGAGGGTAAGTTGTGTTCGGCTGTGTGATCCAGATGCCCGGCTCGATATGCAGCGCGCCCGCTCCGCCCGCGTCGTGAATCTTCTGCAGGTAGGTCAAACCAGCCAATGCGATGTCCGTTTGTCCGAACCCGCGATTCGGAATCGGCGATCCGATGGGATCGAATTTCAAAGTCTCGTGCGTGTCATTGAGTTGAAGAAACAAGTTGGTCTTTTGCGCAAAGTCAGGACGTGCAATAAGGTTGAAGCCTTCGCCTTCCCAGTTCCCAGCAAGTTCGGCCAACAAGCCCAGGTTTTGCAAAACCGTAGCATTGTCAGGACTCGGTCGTTCGGAAGGGATTAAAGTTAGAATCGGATTCGGGTCTGGCATGTGTTTTCTCCTTAGCAGATTTTTGTTTCAGGTTTTCAATTGATTAGCTCCCGGGTCTACAACGTGAGTGTGCTGGGTCGACCACCGCCGTGGGATCAGACGCGCGCCGGTTATAAATCCGCGCCATCCTCGGTTCGCGCTGTCTCTGTCTTGCTAAAGTGGAGGTCGGCCGCAGTTCGACGTAATGGGAAATAGTGCTGAGAGGAAGTTCAGCGTTACAAAGTTTACGAAATATTCCTTGTCAGTTCCGAAGAAACTTGCCGCAACTACCTATCCACAAAGAACGAACACGGCAGATATTTCCCTTCAATCTTTTTGGAATGTCCGGTTTCAGGACACGTACTCGGCTCTTGCTCAGAGAGGTTCGAGAAAGATCGATCTCGATTCCTTCGCAACGTATCTTCCTGCTTACGAAGGCCGACCACGCCTCAACATTAGTCGAATCTCAGACATCGGCTGTCTTTTCGCAGTGTTACCAAGGTTTTACGGGCCACACTTAGCCAACACTAAGGCGCTTCTCGGAATCATATCCTTGCTTAATAGAGCTGAAAGGATTCTTTATGCAAATCATAGTCACGTGGTCGAACGGAATGACGTCAGAGTTAGAGGTTATCGTCCCGTCCGGCGCCACTCCGCTCAGAACCAGCTTCGATGGTCCGCGCCCTCCGACCGCCCTGCACCGCCAGGCCGACGGATCATGGGCCTGCTACAACCAGAGCAGAGTTCTTCTCGGCTATTGTCTGCCGCCGAAAATGCTCGGCCGTCCAGTACAAGGCATGACCTGGAACGAAGCCAGCGCCAACGTCGCCATCAGCCAAGCACTCCCTTATTTTGACAAATCAGAATGGGAACGCGATCGCGCCCTTCGTATCGCCAATGCGGACAAGTTTCATTTTCACGGTCACTCCTCCGAACAGGATGCCCTCGACTGCTACCAGCTTTTTCTCCACGACTTCGGAGAGATGGAACCGGTCTAAACGAGAATTACCGGTTCTCATCCTCCGGGAATCTTAAAGAGTTCGTTTCGTCACCTTCGTGCCCTTGGAGGTGACCGTTTTTCCGACGGAGAAAATGCCCGCACCCGATTGACAACCGTGTTGGGTCGCCCTTACTATCATTGCTGAATATGACTTCGCGAACCCATCGACACCACCAACATCACCATGCCATCAGCGTGTCGGCGGGGAATCACGGATAGCCAAGCACTCATAGGAAATCCAAGCCCGCTGGCGCATGAACCGCCCAGCGGGTTTTTTGTTTCTACTCGATCCGTCGAATGAGGCAGCACGAAGTTCGGCGCCAAATTTTAACAAGCGTTCGCAGCACAGGAAGGCTCTATGGATATCGACTTCGACAAGATGCAAGGCTTGGCACCAGCGGTGATTCAAGATGCCGACTCAGGCGAGTTGCTCATGGTCGGATTTATGAACAAGAAAGCACTCGATCAAACCCTGCACACCGGATTCGTAACGTTCTACAGTCGCACCCGCCAGGAGCTATGGACGAAAGGCGAAAGCTCAGGCAATCGCCTGCAAGTCGTCGACGCCAAGACCGATTGCGACCGCGACACGGTCCTGTTCCGTGTACGCGTCCTCGGCGAAGGCAAGGTCTGCCACACGGGAACGCGCTCCTGTTTTACCCAAGACTTGCCCCTGAGCGTCGCCCCGTCCCAACCAACGGCGGTTAGACGATGAAGCTCCGCCTCGGCATTCCCAAAGGCAGTTTGCAAGAGGCGACCCTGAGCCTCTTTACCCGCGCCGGCCTGCGCGTTTACACCAACTCCCGTTCCTATTTCGCTTCCACCGACGATCCCGAAATTGAATGCATGCTGATTCGTGCTCAGGAGATGGCCCGCTACGTCGAACACGGCGCGCTCGATGCCGGCTTGACCGGTCTCGACTGGGTGCTCGAAAGCGGCCTCGACGTGGTCAAGGTTTGCGACCTCGTCTACTCCAAGCAAAGCATGGGACGAGTCAAGTGGGTGCTCGCTGTCCCCGAGGATGCCAGCTTTCAGAAGCTCGAGGACTTGCGAGGCCGAATCATTGCCACCGAGCTCGTCAACTTCACCCGCAATTATTTTGCGAATCGCAATGTTGAAGTTCGCGTCGAATTTTCCTGGGGAGCAACCGAAGTCAAGCCTCCTCTACTCGCCGACGCCATTGTCGAAGTCACGGAAACTGGCAGTTCGCTGCGCGCCAACCACCTGCGCATCCTCGAAACCGTTCTCGAGTCGAACACGCAACTGATCGCCAGCAAAGACGCATGGGCCGACCCCGCGCGCCGCCAGAAAATTGAGAACCTCGCCACCATGCTTAGCGGAGCGATCGCCGCCCTCGGGCGCGTCGGCCTCATGCTCAACGTTCGCAAAACGGACTTGCCCGCGGTGCTCGCCGTTTTAACTGCGCTGAAAAATCCCACCGTCGCTCCCTTAGCCGATGGAGAGTGGGTCGCGGTCAACACCGTGATTGAAGAAAGCACTGCCTGGTCTCTGATTCCGAAGCTGAAGCAAGCCAATGCCCAAGGCATTGTCGAATATCCTCTAAACAAGGTCGTGATGTGATGCCGGCGCAGGCTAATCAGAAGAACAAAAGCTGGAAGAGTGAAGAGGTCTTGCGCATCCTCGAAGGCTCCGCGCAAAGTCGATTCATCGATGCGCTCGCCGGACGCGGCTCCACCGACCTGGCCGATGTGGAACCCGCTGTCCGCCGCATTGTGACGGACGTTCGCCGCAATGGCGATCGCGCACTTCGCCGCTACGCCACGCGTTTGGACGGCTTGCAAAAGGACCAACCCCTCCGCGTTCCAGAAGACGAACTCCACCAGGCTTGGGAGAAAACAAGTCCCGAACTGCAGGATGCAATCGAACAGGCCGCTGGAAATATCCGTCGCTATGCGGAGTGGCAGGCATCCCCAGCACTTGACGAATGGCGTCGTGAACTTCAGCCCGGAGTCACCGTCGGCCAGTTGGTTCGTCCCCTTGACTCCGTGGGATGCTACGTTCCTGGTGGACGATACCCTCTGCCCTCGACCTTACTCATGACTGTCATCCCAGCACAGGTCGTGGGCGTTAAACAGATTCGAGTTGCGTCCCCGCGCCCGGCGCAGGCCACTCTCGCTGCCGCCGCATTTCTCGGCGTCCACGAGTTCTATCGCGTTGGAGGTGCCCAGGCCATCGCCGCCCTCGCCTATGGTACAAACGAAATTCCACGCGTCGACAAAATTGTCGGCCCCGGCAATCGCTACGTAACCGCGGCCAAGAAACTCGTCGCTTTCGATTGCGCCATCGAATTCCTCGCCGGCCCGACCGAAGCCGTCATCATCAGCGCAAACGGCGACGCGGCCTGCATCGGATCGGACCTCGTGGCTCAGGCCGAACATGATCCCGACGCGCTCTGCATTTTCATCACATCCTCTCGCGTGCTTGCGAAGAAGGTTCAGAAAGACGTGCGACAACGAACTTGTGACAATCCGATCGCCGCGCAATCTCTCTCGCGCCGCGGCGCGATTCTGCTCGTCGATTCCCTAGAGCAGGCAATTGACGCCTCAAATCGCATCGCCCCCGAGCATCTCACCATACCTGCTGCCTTGGCTCCGCGAGTGCAACACGCGGGCTCTGTTTTCCTGGACGAGTTCACCCCCCAAGCCGCGGGAGACTACGTCTCCGGCCCAAACCATGTCCTGCCGACGGCTGCCATGGCTCGTGTACGCGGCGGTCTCAGCGTCTTCGATTTTGTGCGCATCATCAGTTGCCAGCAAATCTCTCGCGCAGGGATGGATCGCATCGGGCAAGCCGGCATCACTTTGGCCATCGCCGAAGGTTTACAGGGACACGCCGAAGCATTCCGCGTGAGGGGCTCCCATGCTTGAGGCACGCAACGCGATAAAAGACCTGCACGCCTACAAGCCGCCGCTCGCGGACCGAACCGGATTGCGCCTCGACTTCAACGAGAGCACCATCGGATGTTCGCCGCGCGTGCTGGCCCGTCTGCGGTCGCTCGATGCCGAGTTACTCGCTCGCTATCCCGAGCGCGCCCCGGTCGAAAAAGAAGTTGCCGCGTTTCTCAAACTCGATCCCGACCAAGTTCTCTTAACCAACGGAGTCGATGAAGCGATCCACCTCCTCTGTACTACCTACCTCGATCCCGGAGATGAGGCGCTGATCGTGGTACCCACTTTCGCGATGTATGCAATCTTCGCCCACTTGGAAGCCGCTGCCGTCATCCAGGTGCAGGCAGGCGACGATTTCGTATTTCCTTTAAAAGCTGTGCTCGAGAAGATCAGCACGCGCACAAAGCTTATCGCCGTGGCCAATCCCAATAATCCAACGGGATCTGCAGTCTCCTGCGATGTCCTCTTGCAGATCGCTAAAGCCGCGCCACAAGCCGCACTGCTTGTCGATGAAGCTTATTTCGAATTTCATGGTGAAACACTGATTGATCGAACCGCGCACATCGAGAATCTCTTTGTAGCGCGAACATTTTCCAAAGCTTACGGACTGGCCGGCCTGCGCATCGGCATTCTTGCCGCGGAGCCTCGTCAAATGGCGATGGTTCGTCGTGCCGCCTCGCCCTACAGCGTGAACGCCGCGGCGCTCGCAGTTCTCCCCGAAGCTCTACACGATCAGAAATACGTCACCGACTATGTGGACCAGGTGAAGAGCAACCGCGAAACGTTGCAACTCGAACTCGCCAATCTCGGATTGCACTATTGGCCGAGCCACGCGAACTTCGCGCTCGCGCGCATTGGCCCAACTCACGCCGAATTCGTTCGCGCTCTGCGTGATCGCGGAATCCTCGTGCGGGATCGTAATTCCGATCCCGGCTGCGGGGGCTGTGTTCGCTTTACTGTAGGAACCGACACGCATACACAAACTCTGATCACAGCACTCCGCGAAGTCGCCGGGGAGTTTCAGTTGCAATCCAAAGGGCAGCCCAATTCGCGAAATGATTCGCGAGCCGATTCCCGAGCGAAGGTGCGAGCATGAGAAAAGCCAATCTGCATCGCAAGACCGCGGAAACCGAGATTCGCATCGCGCTGGCCCTCGAAGGCCACGGCAAGTATGAGATCTCGACGGGAATTCGTTTCTTTGATCACATGCTCGAACTCTTCACTCGTCACGGCGGTTTCGACTTGAAACTCTCCGCGCTCGGCGACCTCGATGTCGATCAGCACCACACCGTCGAAGACGTTGGCATCGCTCTCGGCGAGGCATTTAACCAGGCTCTCGGCAACCGCCGTGGCATCCTGCGCGCCGGTTATTTTCTAATGCCGATGGACGAAACCCTCGGCCTCGCAGCCGTCGACTTTGGCGGCCGCGCGGTTGCCGTCGTTCAAACCAAAGTCCGCGTGACCCGCGTGGGCGACCTACAAACAGAACTCGTCGAAGATTTCTTCGAAGGCTTCGCTCGCGGCGCACGCGCCAACATTCACGTCCGCGTTCTTTACGGACGTTCCAGCCATCACAAAATCGAAGCGCTCTTCAAGGCCTTTTCCCGCGCGCTTCGTGTCGCCTGCTCCCGTGACCGTCAACTGGGACGCATGCTTCCCAGCACGAAGGGATTGCTATGACGCATCCCAAAATGACCCATTGCAAAATCGCAATCGTCGACTACGGAGCCGGCAACCTGAACTCCGTTAAGAAGGCATTCCACTATCTAGGGTCTGACGTCACCGTTACGACCGATCCCGAGACCGTCGCGGCAGCAGAAAGAGTCGTCCTGCCCGGAGTCGGCCATTTCTCCGCCTTAGGTGCACTCGACAAGACCGGATTGCGCGACGCTCTTCTGCAAGCTGCGGCCGCCGGCAAACCCTTCCTCGGAATCTGTCTCGGATTGCAATGGCTGTTTGAAGGCAGCGAAGAGGCACCTGCGTCCAAAGGCGCGGGAATTTTTCCCGGCCGCTGCCGCCAATTTCCTTCGTCCGTGAAATCGCCGCATGTAGGATGGAACTCGCTCGCCATCCCCCACGATTCACGCCTGCTGCATGGCGTCGCACCTGAATCCTTCGTCTACTACACGCATTCGTTTCAGGCGCCCGTCGTCTCCGCCACAACCGCCATGACCGACTATGGAGCGCCGTTCTCCGCGGTAGTCGAACACGACAATGTCTTTGGAGTTCAGTTTCATCCCGAAAAATCATCGACGGTCGGCCTTCAGATTCTCAAGAATTTTTGTGGTGTCCAATGAGGGCGATCCCGTGCTGACCAAGCGCATCATCGCCTGCCTCGACGTAGACGACGGTCGCGTCGTGAAAGGCGTCCAGTTCGTCAACCTGCGCGATGCCGGCGATCCCGCCGAGTGCGCCGCCGCCCACGCCCGTGACGGCGCTGACGAGATTGTTCTTCTCGATATAACAGCGACCAGCGGCAAACGCCATACCATGCTCGACGTGGTCTCCCGCACCGCGCGGGCATTGTTTATTCCGTTCACCGTGGGAGGAGGGATCCGCGAACTCGCCGACGCCGAAGCTGTGTTCGAAGCCGGTGCCGACAAAATCGCCATCAACTCCGCCGCCGTAAGAGATCCCAAATTGATCGGCTCCATCGCTGCGCGTTTCGGCTCGCAAGCCGTAGTCGTGGCCATCGACGCCCGGCGAGTCGGCGACCGTTTCGAAGTCTTCGTTGCCGGAGGTCGAACGCCCACCGGCCGCGATGCGTTGTCCTGGGCGCGCGAAGCCGCCGCCAACGGCGCCGGAGAAATCCTGCTCACCTCGATGGACCGCGACGGCACCCAGGCTGGCTTCGATTGCGAATTGACTCAGACCATCGCCGACGCCGTCTCTGTCCCGGTCATCGCGTCCGGGGGCGCCGGTTCGGCCCGCGATTTCATCGAAGTATTTCAGAAAGGGCGCGCTGACGCCGCTCTGGCCGCATCCGTCTTTCATTTCGGCATCGAAAACATCGGAGAACTGAAGCGCGAATTGCGATCGGCCAACGTGCCGGTGAGGTGGCCATGCTGATTCCGTCAATCGACCTCATGGGCGGAAAGATCGTGCAACTCGTCCAGGGTGACAAGAAAAAACTTGAGTTTGATAACTTCGACTACTGGATTGACCGTTTTTCGAAGTATCCCATCGTCCAGCTCATCGACCTCGACGCCGCTCGCGGTGTCGGACACAACCGCGAACTCGTAGAACAAATCGTCGGTCAGTTGACTTGCCAGGTTGGCGGCGGCATCCGCGATGTGCGCACGGCTCAGGAACTTCTAGACCTCGGAGTCCGCAAGGTCATCATCGGATCTGCCCTGCTTGCTAACGGCCAAATCAATCAGGATCACGCTCGCGCTCTGTCCAACGCCATCCCGAAAACCGCACTGGTGTTTGCTCTCGACTCTCGGGGCGGCCACGTCGCCATCGATGGATGGCGTCAACAAACGACCGTCACGGCCTTCGACATGATTCGCGAGTTAGAGACGTTCTGCGAGAGTTTTCTTTATACCCACATCGACACGGAAGGCTTGATGGGCGGCATTCCAATGGAAACCGTCCACGCCATTCGCGCCGCGACGAAGCGCCATCTTGTGGTCGCCGGCGGCATCACCGAGCAAAAGGAAATCGACACCCTCGATGCCCTCGGGATAGACGCCGTCGTGGGCATGGCGGTCTACTCGGGCAAAATCAATGCTTAATAGAGATCAACGTTTAATTGGAGGGAGTCCACGCGGCTGAAATCGTGCCCGCGGATGATGTTGTTACAAATCAGGAGGTTTGAACGCCGCTGCTCTTCCGCAGTTTTACAACTTGATCGAGCACGCGGTGCGCAACTTCCCACTTCGAGCTCTCGGAAACTTCCACCACTTCGCTCTGCGAGATGATGGTCACTGCGTTGCGGTCGGAATCAAACCCAATTCCCTCCCGTGAAACGTCGTTGACCACGATTGCGTCCAGTGCCTTCGAAGCAAGTTTCTTGCGCGCGTTTTCCAGCACGTTCTCAGTCTCGGCCGCGAATCCGATAACGAGCTGCGATGTCTTCCGCCGCGTGAGCTCCGCCAGTATATCCGCAGTCGGCTCCAACTCCAGCGTCGTCGCACCCTGGCGCTTGATCTTCTGCGCCGCAGCTTCCTTTGGACGAAAGTCGGCGACCGCCGCAGTCTTGATCACCACCGTACTCTCCGGAAGCAAGCGCAAAACTGCTCCCAACATTTCTTCGGCAGTTTCCACCGCCGTCACTTCCGCCGCGCCCGGAGCCGCGATCGCAACCGGCCCACTCACCAGCAGTACTCGCGCCCCGCGCCGCAGCGCCGCCTCGGCGATCGCATAACCCATGCGCCCGCTCGACCGGTTCGTCAAATACCGCACCGGATCAATTTTCTCTCGCGTCGGCCCCGCCGTCACCAAAACCGTCTCGCCCGCCAAATCCTGCGACGCCCCAAGCGCTTCCATCACTGCCGCAACAATCGCCTCGTTCTCTGCCAGTCGCCCAGCACCGGTCATCCCGCAAGCCAGATAGCCTTGCCCAGGCTCAACGATACGAACTCCACGACGCCGCAGGATTTCCAAGTTCCCTTGCGTCGCCGCGTGATTCCACATATTCACATTCATTGCCGGAGCCACCACCACCGGAGCCGTCGTCGCCAAATACAGAGTGCTCAAGAAATCGTTAGCGACTCCCTGCGCAAATCGCGCCAACACATCGGCCGTCGCCGGAACCACCACCAGCGCGTCAATCGCCTGCGCGATCGCAATATGCTCAATCGCCGACTCGACATTAGCCGGCGATTCGTCGGAGCCAAAAAGATCGGTAATTACTCTCTCGCCAGAGAGTGCCGCGAAGGTCAGGGGACGAACGAATTCCTGGGCCGCGCGCGTCATCACAACCTGCACGCGAATACCGCGGTCTTGCAGCAGGCGCACGATCTCCGCCGCCTTATAAGCTGCAATACCCCCGGACACGCCCAGCGCAATTTTCATAGGAGGAAGGCGGCGGCCACAGTTTCGAAAGCAAGCCCCGCCTGCAGAACTGATGCCGTTTCCAGGCGCAAGATTCAAGCCTGAACCGGCGGAAAATAATTAAGCGATAAGACGACCACCGCTGGCAACCGGGGAAGCGCCAGCGGAAGTCGACCGCTGAAGCGGTCTACGCGTCTTCCGCAAACACCTTGTTCAGATTCTCGCTCGCGGCTACTACCGGCAATTTCGGCATTTCCGGAATCAGCCACTTCACTTTGCCGGCCTTGATCTCGTCCTGCGCGATGCGGCAGGGTTTGCGCGAGCCGGTATCGATCACCGGCGGTGCGCCACCTTGCAGTTGCCGTGCACGCCGCGCCGCGACCAGTATGTAACGATAGTTGCTGTCGAACCCTTCAATCAGCTTCATACTCTCTCCCCCGAACCTCAAGTGCCTTTCACCACCTGCGGATTAAACGAAGCCAGAATCGGCTGCACCCGCGGTAGCGCCTGTTCCAGTTGGCAAGCTCGTGCGCTTTCCACCAGTCGTTCTTCTTCCGCGGAAAGTTCCGCCCCGCTCCGCAGCAACCGCTCCGCCAGCACGATGTCCTTTAGTTGGTCCGCAGATTGCTCCAGCAGGTTGTTAATTAAAATGTAGTCGTATTTCGAGTAATTCTCAATCTCTCGTCGGGCCGTGTCCAGTCGGCGACGGATTACCGTCTCTGCATCCGATCCTCGATTCCTCAGCCGGCTCTCCAAAGTCTGCCAGTCGGGTGGAAGGATAAAGATGCTGACCGCGTCCGGAATCTTCCGCTGGATCTGCTCCGCCCCCTGCACATCAATGTCCAATAACAGGTCATGGCCCCGGGATTCCGCCTCATTCAAGAATCGACGCGCCGTCCCGTAATAATTCCCGAAAACGTCGGCGTACTCCAGGAACTGATTGTTGGCAACCATCGCCTCAAATTCCTCTCGGGCGACGAAATAATACTCTTTACGGTTCTGTTCTCTTCCTCGCGGAGGGCGGGTGGTATACGAGACCGAGAAGTCCAGATTGCGCGCACTCTCCAACAGTTTGGCCACCAACGTAGATTTCCCCGAGCCCGACGGCGCCGAAACAATGTAGACGATGCTCATTCCAGGTTTTGCACCTGCTCGCGTGATTTCTCGATCTCCGATTTCATCAGCAGTCCCATCTCCGTAATTTTCAACGCCTCGCCCGCCAGTCCCGAAGTTTTCGAGAGCAGTGTGTTCGCTTCACGATTCATCTCTTGCAACAGAAAGTCCATCTTCTTCCCGACTTCGCCGCCTTCATCCAGCAATCCAACGAAATGCTTCACGTGCGCGCTCAGCCGGACCAGTTCTTCCTGTATGTCACTCCGATCGACTAGAACCGCAACTTCCTGAAGTATCCGTTCTTTCTCAACCTGCGCGCCCAGCAACTCACTCATCCGCGCCTGCAGCCGCTCCGAATAGGCCCGCAGAATCGTGCTGCGATGGATTTCCACTCCCACCGCCGCCTTTTCCAAGCTTGCCATGCGCGAACGCAATTCGCTGCTGATGCTGCGCCCTTCCTGCTCACGCATCTGGTTCAGTTTCGCGAGCGCTTCCTCCACTCGCAACATCACCGCCGCGTCCAATTCTTCTCCCGATCTTTCGGCACCCGACTCCATCGCCCCTGGCATCCGCAGCACCACATTGAGATCGGGTTCGCCCTCAACGCCAAATTCATCCGCGGCGGTCCGAAATGCCTGCACGTATCCGGCGATCAGTTGCCGGTTCAACGCCACTCCGTTCGGTCCCGACCGGTCCAGATTCAGAATCACCTCTACATGGCCGCGCGCCATCTTTTCCTTGATGGCCCGCCGCAACTTCATTTCCAGCGCATCCGTATCCGACGGCAACCGGAAGTGCAGATCGAGGAAGCGATGATTCACCGCCTTCAGCGAAAGCGAAAACGCCATCTGGGCGTTGACTTGACCTTTAATCTGCGAAAATCCCGTCATCGAACGAAGTGCCATAGAGTTTATCTCGAATCGCCTACGTGGCCGCAGCCCTTGGCGAGTCTGCCGCCGCAAACTGTAATTCGTAAAGCCGCCGGTACGTTCCCAGTTTCTCCATCAACTCTTCGTGTGCGCCGATATCGCTGATCGTGCCATTTTCCAACACCACAATGCGGTTCGCACGCCGCACCGTCGACAGGCGGTGCGCAATCACAAACACAGTACGCCCACTCATAAGATTTTGCAGTGCCGCCTGTACCAGCGCCTCCGATTCGCTATCCAGCGCCAACGTCGCTTCGTCCAAAATCAGAATCGGCGCATTCTTCAGGATCGCCCGCGCAATCGCGACCCGCTGTCGCTCGCCACCCGAAAGCCGCACGCCTCGCTCGCCAATCACCGTGTTATAGCCCTGCGGCAGTGCGCTGATAAATTCATGCGCCCGCGCTGCCCGTGCCGCTTCTTCCACGTTCTTCTGCGATACATGCGGCTGGCCATATGCGATGTTGTTTCTCGCCGTGTCATTGAACAGCACTGTCTCTTGCGTCACGATTCCCACTTGCGATCGCAGCGACTCCAGCGTCACATCGCGCACGTCGTTGCCGTCGATCGAAATCCGGCCGCCGCTCACGTCAAAGAAGCGCGGAATCAGATGCACAAGCGTGCTTTTGCCCGCCCCGCTCGACCCAACTACCGCCAGCACCTCGCCCGCCTTCACCTCCAGATCAATGCCGTGCAACACAACCGGGGAGTCTACTAAGTTTTCATAAGAGAACGACACGTTCTCAAACCGAACGGAGCCCGTAAATTTCCCAATCCGCTTTGCCCCCGGTTTTTCTCGAACTTCATCCTCCACATCCATAAAACGGAAAATCTCCGACGACGCTCCCACCGCCTGCTGGAAGTTATTATTGAACTGTGCGAACTTCCGCACCGGATCGTACAACTTGAAAACCGCAATAATAAAGGTGAAGAATGCTCCTTCGGTCAGCCCGTGCCGGTTGATCTGGTCGCGCCCCAACAGAAGCAGCAGCGCAATCGCAACCGCGCCGAAAATATCCATCAGCGGAGAGCTGATCGCAAACGCTGCCACCAGACGCAAATTCGCCCGGAATAAACGCCGCGCCGCCGCGCGAAACCGCTCTATTTCCCACTTTTCCATACCGAACGCTTTCACGATCCGGTTCCCGGTGATCGTCTCGTGCAAAATGTTCTGGATCTCTGCCAGCTTGTCCTGCCCGCCCCGCGTCGAAGTACGCACCCGTCGCCCAATTTTTCGCGACGAATACAGAATGATCGGAACAAACACCAGCAGCACCCACGCCAGTCTCCCGCCGACCAGAACCGCAACGGCCGCCGTGAATACGAGCGTGAAAAATTGCTGCAGAAATTCCGCCAGCACGCTCGACATGGCGAACTGCACTTTCTCCACATCGCTCACAATCGTCGAGAGCAGCGTTCCGGTGGTGTGTCTTACGAAGAACGCCGAAGAACTTTTCAGGATGGCGTTATACAAATCGTCCCGCAGGTCGGTAATCATCCCAAAACCAGCGTAGTTTACGAGGTAGGTACCGACGTAGTCGAAGATACCCTTCAAAACCGTCGCCGTCACCAGCGCAAACGCCACTACAGTCCAGGGATTGTGAAAGTGAGATGGAACGAATTGCTCTAGATTGATGAACCGCTCTGTGCCAGGAATCTTGAACAACTGGATCGTTTTTTCCTGCGATCCGGGATTCAACACACGATCGAAAATCGGGCGAATTAACAGGACGCGTCCGGCATCCAGCAACCCGACCATGGCCATCAGGCCGATCGATGCCAGAAACGGTCCCCAATACGGCAGCACGTATCGGACCAGGCGAAGCAAGGGACGCTCAGTTACTGCCGTCTTCTCTTTCTTCTCGCCTGCCACTAAGGAGGTTGCCATGCGTATAGAAGCCAATTCTACATGGATAGCCGAGTGGCGACGGCGTAACTAGCGGTGCAACGCCAGCGTATGCCCCAGCAAAACCGGGCGCGAAACCAGGATTCGATCAGAAACCGCACGACTTCGTCGCGTTTTCGCAGATCCTATTTCGGACTGTCCCGATGTACGACCTTGACCTTGTAACCAGCCTTCCGCAAACGCTTGTTCACGTCTTCTGCAATCATCACCGACCGGTGTTGCCCCCCGGTGCACCCGAAACTGATCGTCAGATAGCTCTTGCCCTCGCGAATGTAGTGCGGCAGCAAATAGATCAACAGTTCCGAGATCCGGTTGATAAATTCCTGCGTCTGCGGAAACGATCGTATATATTTCGCGACTCGCGGATCACGCCCCGTCAGCGCCCGGAACTCCGGCACGAAATGGGGGTTCGGAAGAAAGCGCACATCGAACACCAGATCCGCGTCGTCTGGCAGCCCGTGCTTATAACCGAAACTCACACACGAAACCAAGATCGTTTGCTGGCTTCCGGAATGTTTCTTAAATCGGTCGGTCAGGTGTGCCCGCAACTCGTGAACATTGAACTTCGTGGTGTCAATCACCAGGTCCGCAATCTTGCGAATGGCGCGCAGGTGCTTCCGCTCGGCGCCCAGTGAAGCCCGGACTGTCGTGCCCGTCCCCAGAGGATGCGGCCGCCGCGTCTCGCTATAGCGTCGCAACAACGCGGCATCACTTGCTTCCAAGTAAATCACCCGCGTCGGAATAATGCGCTTCACCGACCTTAGAATCGCCGGCAGTTTCTCCAGTTGCGACCCTTCGCGTACGTCCACCACGAGTGCCGTGTGCGGAATCTCTCCCGACTGCAATGCCAGCTCGGCAAATCTTGGAATCAACTCCACCGGCAGATTATCCACACAGTAGTAACCTAGGTCTTCAAAAGCCTTCAGCGCCGAGGCCTTTCCCGACCCGCTCATCCCCGTGATGATGACCAACTCTGCGGTCGTGTGCTTTTCGTCCATGCGTCCCCGGGCGGATTTTCCCGCCACATGACTTGTCTTCCTGATTTTGTTCCGCAGAGGCATGCCCAAAATCTTAGCACCTCATCGAAAATGAGCTTGGCCGACGTTGACCTTGCGGCAGTTCATCCTAACCGCCTCCAACAGTCATGCCTCCCGCTATCTGATTTCCGCATTGGGCAGTTGTTAAAGCACGAACTGTGAACGACAATTATTCGTCTTTTGCGCGGAGACACTCATGGCGGATTCTACAGAGTCCAGCGACGGCTGATCCAGACGGTCCGAAGACAACCATGGGCCGACGCCAACGACTGCTAGAATCATTTCACGAGGCGCATTTTGAACATCGTTGTCGACTTCGACGCGGAGAACAACATTCTGCGCGGAACCCTGCACGGACCCATGTCGGGAGCAAGCTTGCTGAAGTTGTATGCTGACGGCACGGCCTATATGGCCTCCCATCCGCCCTGTCGCGGCATCCTCGATTTCTCGGATGTAACGGATTTCGAGGTCTCCAGTGAGGCCATCCGTCAGGTGGCCGGGTCTCCCGCTGCCTTCCCTCCTGGATACATGCGCGTCCTCGTCATCCCCCAGATCTTCATTTACGGCTTAGCCCGCATGTTCCAGATCCTCGGGGAAAAGACTCGCCCCGAACTGCAAGTGGTTCGCTCACTCGAAGAAGCCTACCGCCTGCTCGGAGTTGAAAATCCAGAGTTCTATCCGCTGAGCTGACCTCGCTTCACCGTGTGCTCTGTACACCGTTAAATACCCGGCAGGAGGTATCCCAAGATCAGGCAGGAATTCTATAAAAGATGGTGGGCGCAGTAGGATTTGAAAACACCGTTTAACGTATTTTCAACAGCTTAGCGGGCCACGGATGACACCAAACGGCCACTAAAGCACGGTTAGACAATCAAACAGAGCGCGTTTAGAGCGCACTTACCTTTTATAACCTCCCGATTTGTACGGATCGCCCCTCCGAGGCGGTGCGGGGTCCGGTTTAGCTGTGGTCCTATCGTGATAATAACTCCAACCCTCTTTCGCTTCCTCTGGGCTGAGATTTCTGTTGTACGCCTCTACTACCTTTGCTGCACGGCTGATCCCTTGTACCACTTCGACTGTCGAGCTTGAGCCGCGGTGGTTCGTTTTAATGATCGCGTACGGGTACTTTTCGCCTTGTTGGAGCATATTCGGCTGCGTCCTTTCTCTTCTTATGGCTGGTCTTCGAACTCAACAAAGTACGGAAGAGTTGTCCGCACGCGCTTGTTGCCGGGCCCATTCGGTGTGAAGGATAAAAAGACCCCGTTCACCATCCAGTTTTGCGCCTCTGTAAAATAGTCATCACTCGTTCCATCAGGTTTGAAAAGTGTTATTTTGACCATTTTTTCGTCCCTCCTACCATTAGAGTAATTCCGTTTTTGCGGCTGTCAAATTCGTGACCGAAAAGTGTTCCTATTCTGCTATCCCTTGGGTTTTGTCCACCCCGCTTGCCTAATTATCAGCCACAGTCCGCCGCCCAAAATGCCAAGGGCGAATACTAGCGTACGGTAGCTTAGCGGGCCACGGATGACACCAAACGGCCATTAGAGCACGGTTAGCCAATCAAACAGAGCGCAGATAGAGCGCACATTTAACCGGCTAGTGACTGTGTTGTTTCTCTTGCAGCGTCTTTCCGTAGGAAATGTCCACACCGCTGCCCAACCCGCTGATTAAGTTTTGATCTAAGTTATTAATTACTTCCGTCAAGCTCCCGTTGAGACTTGTTCCGCTCATGAGGAAGTCTGCCTTACCCGGTCCGGACACCCATTTACTCCGAAGTTCATCGAGGGCCGGACTGATGCCGAAGACCTTTGTATCTTGAATACCGATTACGTGCCCCTTTGGGCTAAAAATCGGAGAACCAGAAAACCCGTTCCTAATCGGGGCTTGGAAAAGAACCACGTTCACTGGTCTAGCACCAAGATCGGTTTGGGCAGAAATTTTATCCGACACAATTCCTTGTAGCAGGAGACAGCCGAAACTAGGAAATGAAGGAATGATTGTCACGGAATCACCAACACTTACCTCATCGAAATTTCCCAGGATGAGGTGTGGCAAAGTAGTTTCGCTAATCTTGACAAGAGCGGAGTCGTAATTGATCGACTCATCCGAAGGAGCCTCCATGAGCGGCTGGGCTTTGTAGGGGAGCGCATGTCCAGCAACGGTGACTTCGATGTCGCTCGCGTACTGCTTGAAGTGCGAGTCTCGGGTTGTCACAACGTGATTTGCCGTCATGACCATTCCGTCTGACGATACAAGGAAACCGACACCAAAGCCTCCCTCCGTCTTAATTTGGACAATAGCTTTGCAATTGATCCTATAAATTTCCCTCGGCGAAACCACATTTTGGGAATTTGCGGATAGTGACAAGAAACAAACTGCGACGGTCAGCGCTAATTCTCTTTTCATTCGGAATGTCTCCTCTGACAGCATCCAGACTGAGTGAGCTAATCGTCCGCATGAAAGAGTTGCCTCTGCCTCGGGTCTGCGGGCTTGACCATGTTTAGCGCGTATCCGAGAGCTTCAACAAATACGGTCGTATCGAGGTAGTAGTTGGGATACGCCCTACGCAACGATTGTAATGAGTTGACCCATACCAGAACTGCTTGTGAGCCCCCGGTTGTCATCTCCGCAATTTTCTTTTCCAGCGCCAAATAGGCCTCATGCGCGTTTGGTAATTGCTCCAGAGTAAAGGGGGTGAATCTAAGCGCCCGCTTCACCGGATCTAGGTAAAGAAGAATTGCGGAAGTGTCAGTTCCGACCTTCGTAGGCAATTCCCGTATCGAGACCCGCCATGCGTGAAGTACGGTTTCAACCCTCAGTCGTTTGTTAAGTTCTTTCAGTTCTCGAACGAGGTGATACTTGTTCGTCGGCGTGTTAGGCACCGGAGGACGTTTCTCTCTAAGCGCAATAGCAGTGCCCATCAGCGCGAAGAACCTACGCCAGTCTTTTTCGCCTCCGCTCGACTTAAGCGCTTGCCCCGTAAAAGTTTGAACCGTTTCCACAGCGGTCGCCCAAGCATGTTGGAGCCTAGATCGAATTTGGATTTCAATTTTCAAATCGTTGTAGCCGTTATGCTTTCGGTCCGCGCTACGGTAGCGATAAATCAGATGGTAGCTGCGATATCCGTCCTCTTTTGGGTGTTGGATGTAATCGTTGTGTTTGTGAAATCGGTGTCCTCTTTTCGGGTTCTTCGCATTTCCTTTTATGAACTTCTCAATCAGCTTCTCGGCCGCGATCACACTTCGGACAATGGCTCGCGCACCCCCAATATCCTGCATCTGCGTAAGATTCATCCACGGTCGCAGCCGTAGCTTCGCATCAATCGAAGGTAAGCGCTTCAATCGTTGGGCAACTATGGCCTTTGAATCAACAGCCTTAGCGCGTCTGAGTAACCCCATTTTTAAACACTGGAGCGGAAAGCTGTGCGAGGACCGCCAGTTATTTATAACTTCCAACATGCGGTCGCGCTCCATCAAGGAGGTAGCGCCGTTGGTAGCGATGAGACACTTACCGGCCCGATTTACTTCTGCTTTATCGTATTGGGGGGCAGCCCAACCCATAGAAGGTGACAATCCAGTATAGTCTCTCGGTAGTTCTAGAAGCTAAAGGGCCTCAAGTCGTGGTCTTGGGCACCGCAGCTTGAGGGGCGCGAAGGCTCCGAGGGTTTGGACATCCTAGGGGCCTTTTGCATCAGTATCGTTGCATATTTCCGCCTGTGGACGTTTGAGGGAGCGGAATGAAAACGCGTGCGAAATGAAAATAATTTCTAGGCACACCGTTAACTGCTTTAGTGCAAATGATCGAGGGTGGCCGGGAACGGGCACGCTGCCAAGAGCGAATAGAAAGCAAATACTTGAATAAAACCAACTGCGAGCATCCACAACGTTTTCCACAAAGGATTCATTGCGGTATTATCGTTTTGTAATCGATCACGAAGGGAATCCCTGCGAGTTAGCCTCCGAAGCCGGATGACCCTCTCAGGGCTATGAAGTCGTGAAAGTGACAGAAGGCGACTCGAGGATTTTCTCCGCGAAGAGTTGCCTGTTTTCTTCAGGTGGCGCAGTTGTAAGGTTCTGAACAAATTGCCGTATCACCATTGGCATGCGAGTTTGGGGTGGGAAGGTGAACGTGCAATTCACAAAATATACGTTGTCCATCATCACCGGACTGCCATAGTAGCGGACGCTGACGTTGCGGAGGATGACATTCTTCATTTCCAGCCCATCTAATATTATTTCGTCGCCGTCGAGAGCAATAAAAGCAGCCCCGGTAGTTCGCTCCTGATTCAGATGTTCTCCAATAAAGTTCAAAACAGCGGACTGGTTTACCGGCACTAAACCATTAGGTAGTAATCTTGGGCGTCGTTGTACCCCGGTTACCGAATCTCGTGTGCCACTGGCCTAGATCAGTAGTCGGAGACAGATTCAGCGTTGGCAATGATGGTTGGAAGTCTGCATTCAAGTACGATCGATAGTTCAGTATTGTCGGAAGTGTTTCCCAAGCCGTTGTGACAGGGTCGCGCTTGTTAAGAGAACCAATCAGTTTTCCATAGTTGGATAATAACCGTGGATCCAATTTGACGTTTTGCGATTGCGCGAATTGTAGAAGGTCGCTTGCACGTTTGAAATCTTCCTGAAGTTCAGCTTTTGTTGCAGTCGGCGACGGTTTCGGCCATGCTCGATCTAAGGCATCCTTCAACAGGCTGTCTATTTTGTCGTTTGTCTTTCCCGAGTCGGCTTGGAGTGCGGAAATCTGCGTTTTAATGGTTCCAACGTCTCCGCTCATTCCGTTAATCGCGGACTGTATTTCGGAGTGAACGGTGTAAATGAAAATGCCCCACATTATACCTAAGACCACGAGCATAGGAATTGCGGGTGTGATGTACTTGGTGACGAATGCAAGGAACTGCTCATACCTAGTTGCCATGGCATAGTCCTGATTGGATTGTTTGACGGGGGAAGAACACTCTTTGCATCGTGCGAAATCCAATATACGCCGCTTTAGCCTTGTTGGACGCGACAATTCGGGAACGCCATCCAAAAACAATAGTCCTTGACGTGTCCTAAAACATCGGCGGGCAGCAAAACGTTCATGCGTTCATGTACGGTGGGTCTTCAAACGGCTGTCCATTCGAGCCCTGTCTGTCGCGTTGATATAGCGATACTCTGCCTGTGTGCAAGGCTTTATCCAGGCCGCGTCATCGCGAGAGGAAGCAAAAATTTATTTCGATACTGCTTTTCACTTTTCTCGATTCGTCTCTATCGGATTGATTCGAGGACACTTCCCGCAACAGCGAGAATTTCAACGAGTTCCAACGTAACTCTTGCCGCATTATTTTGCAATTCTTTACAAAAGCGATTTAGCACAAAACTAACACAAGAGCGATTTGGTGGATTTACCGAACACGCGCATTCTAGACAAGTGGAGATAAGCGTTCGGTGTACGGAGGAAAGATGAGCAAGCAAGATTTGAAAGACGCACTAGCGAGCAAGCAAGGACAGAGGCTTACGCGGAAGTTTCAAAGCTTGTTACATCGGTGCGATGCTCTTAAACGCAAACGGGCCCGTCTCGACCGCGAAAAGGCAGCCTTTTCCGATTTCCGTGCCGGGCGCATTACGAAGACAGAACTACGACACCGCGTTCCACGATCATGGATCACAAACGCTTAGGGGGCATACATGACCACGGTTTCCAAAATCCGAAAGCTGTTCGCCTCGGGACGCCCGAGAACGCGGGACCAACAAATCTCCCCAATCACTGCCTACGGGCAAGCGGGAGAATTGTTTGAACGTTTGCAGCAAGCCATGACTTTCGGGGAGCTAGACCCGAGAGATGCCGACGCGTTCCTCGTAGTCAACGAACTGGCCGACGTTGAATACCCGGTGGCGATGATGATTCAAATCTCTCGCGATTCGATTGAAACTTCAATTCCGAAGCTTCTAGCGTTCAAGAAACCGGTGCCCGTGGGGGCGGTGTTTCGGGTCCAGGATCGACAGGAAGAGCGGCCGGAACACTTGTACAAAATGTGGGCCTCGCCCTTCCTAGGTGACGCGGCCGCTATTGAGACGTTGCGAAAGGTGTTGGACAAAATAAGCGAGGGAGGAAAAACCGGTGAGTGTGCAGTTAATTAAGCCGTGCCTCGCGGGCCAACGCTATTTTGTGGGCGGATACCGAAAGCCCCCTTGTGGTGGCGCGTGTTTAGAATGCACAGCGCACCGCCGCGAGCGTTTGATGGGGAAGGTAATCCAGTTTCGCAGAAGTTCGGCTCGGGCGTTCCATCGCCCCGCCACCGGGCGGCTATTAGAACTTCCGCCCGCAAAATTGGCCCGATAACTGTGTCCCCGTATGTGACGGGCCGCGCTTGGCTCGGGCCGAATAACTGTAAGGCTGAGCGCGGGCATCACTTGCGGCCGCGGCGGGCTGTTTGAGAAATCGCCGAGAAATGTGGTGGGGGTCCACGGGTCCCTCGCGTAGAGGGCCCGCCCACCACATGAAAATACAGGGCAGCGAGTAACGCGCCCGACACTTTTAGAAAGACGGCTGCGAATTTCCCCGAGGGTCGGGGCGGGCCGATTGCGGGCTTGACGGGCAACCGGAAACCGCACAACGATGTGAACAGACGCCCAGGGGCTGGGCGCAACACGCAGAACGGCGGAGCGCACGGGGAGTGCGTTCCGAATGGGGGGAAACGGGCCACCGCGCCCCCCGCGCCATCACCGACGGCCTACCAAGGGCCTATTCCGCAAACGATTCTAGTGTGCGGACGCTCGTTGCTCACGTGACCGGGACGGTCACGCCGCGGCGCGGGTACTAATCCCAAAAATCAAGGTGCCACGGCACCTATGGAGAAACTATGTCCCTTTCTCAAGGGCTCAGAGAACGACGCGCGGAAATTATCCGCGAAATGCGTGCCTCACTAGATTCGTCAGACCCTATCCGACAGCAACGTTGGAAGGATCTGGACATCAAGCAAGCGGCGTTGAAGCTTCAGATTGACGCTGAAGAAAACCGCGCCGCAATGGGGCGTCTCGAAGACGAAATGTCTCACGTTGACCGACGCGCCGCACAGTTGCCACCGATCAATGCCGGATTCTCTTCTGGCACGGACGACAACGTAACCGGCACACCGGAATATCGGGAAGCCTTCAACAAGTTTTGCCGCAAAGGAACGCCAATTGAAATGTCCCTCGGCGCGGCAGAACAACGCACCTATAGCGGATTGAGTGACGCTGCCAACGGCGTGTTGGTCCCCGTGGGCTTTCAGCGCGAGCTAGAAGCGCGATTGCTGGCCTTCGGACAAATGCGGCAAGCGTGCCGGGTGATTTCCACCGCGGCGGGCAATCCTTTGCCGTGGCCGACGATGGACGACACCGCGAATGCTGGCACATGGTTGGCGGAAGCCGCGCCCGTCAACCAAACGAATCCAACCTACTCCAACGTCCAGTTGGGCGCGAGCATGTTGTCTTCGGACATGGTGTTGATTAGCGTTCAGTTGCTACAGGACAGCGCATTCAACATGGAACAGGAACTTGCTCAGGCCTTCGGCACGCGGTTGGGCCGCGGCTTGAACAAGGCCTACACCGTGGGCGATGGCTCCGTTATCCCGATCACGGGACTTCTCACGGCCCTTACTGCGGTGGGTGGTCGCAGTGTGACCGCTGTTGGTTCGTCAGCCAATGACGGTGGCTCGGAGACAGGCGGGACCACCATCGGCACTGACGATTTTTCTAACCTGATTGCTGGGTTGGACGTGGCTTACCGACAGGACCCAAGTTGTGCCTTCATGGCCCACCAAAGCACTTTCGACACGGTTCGCAAATTGAAGGACAAGTACGGGCGGCCCGTCTGGGAAGTCTCGCTTGCCCAAGGTGAGCCGGACAAGATTTACGGCTACAAATATTTCTACAACAACGCGCTCCCAACTATCGCCGTCAACGCAAAAACGGTGATCTTCGGAGCCTTCCACAAATACATCATCCGCGATGTGCTCGGCATGACGTTGGTTCGCTACAACGAACTTTTCATGCAGAACCACCAAATCGGCTTTGAAGCTTTCCTTCGCTCCGATGGCAAGCTTTTGCAGCCGAATGCGTTTGTGTATTTACAGCAAGCGTCCAGCTAGACAACTCGGGGCCTGGGAAACTGGGCCCTTTTTTCCTGAGCCAAAAGGTGGACAGTATGAGCAACGATCTTCCATATCTCGCGCACTCTCCCATCGCCCAAGCGTTTGCGGAACAATCGCACGATTTCGGTTATCTCTACGACCGCGGCCAATCGGCGGCGTGGGTCGCTTCCCGATGGGCAATTGGGGACAAACAGGATTTGTTGCTCAAGGCCGCGATTGGCGACTACTGCACTCGGTTGTTTCTGGAATATCCGCCATCCACACCGCGGCGGGCCCTTCTACTCGATGCTCGTTTCCGCCAAGGCGTGTTAGCCGAAGCCAAGCCACTCTTGCCCAAGTGGAAATTCTCGGAACAATTCGACCAAGACCCGCTCTTGCTCGGCGTGCCCGGTAACGCGGTTGTGAATTTGCGAACGGGGCAACTACGCGGAATGCAACGCGAGGACTTTGTAACGAAGCGGACCCGAGTAAAACCGGACCCCAACCGCAAGCCTGCGTTGTTCCTGAAGTTCATGGACGAAATCACGGACGGGGACCGCGACCTAAACGCGTACCTGATGCGGTTCTGTGGCTACGTTCTCACCGGTTCCACGAAAGAACATTGCTTGCCCTTCTGGTACGGCGGGGGCGCAAATGGCAAGGGCACGCTAATAAACGTTCTGCAATACATCCTCGGCTACGAACTGGGCACCGTGTTGAGGATGGATGATTTGATGCAACGGGACAATGGCAACGACAATCAGCGGCGCATCATTGCCAAGCTTTGCGGGGCCCGGTTCGTTGCTGCCAACGAAGGCAACGCCAAAGTGAAGTTGGACATGTCGCTACTGAAGAGTCTTGCGAGCAGCGATCTTCTGAGCGGGGCCCATCTCTACGAAAACGAATTTACCTTCACGCCAACACACAAGTTGGTAGTTGCCACCAATCACAAGCCGGTGCTTGAGGTGGATTCGGCATCGCGGCGGCGTGTTCATCTTGTCCCCTTCAATGTTTCATTCAAGGGCCGCGAGAATAAAGACTTGGAAGAGCAGTTGAAGGCCGAAGCGGGCGGAATCCTTCATCTGATGATTTCGGCTTGCCACGAATGGCAACGCGTTGGGCTATCGGCCCCCAGCAGCGTTACGGAGGCCACACAGGGCTTGTTTCGTGAGTTGGACCCATTGGGCCGCTTCATTGACGAATGCCTTCGGCCCGATGCGGCGGCGTTCACAGCGACCGCGGAATTGGTGAAGGCGTACGGGGATTTCCTCTCCGCTAATGGCGAGGCCCAATACATCGAACAGAAGCAACTCATCTCTGACATTAAAGAGCGCGGTGGTTATCGGCCCTCGAAACAGCGCAATGAAAACGGGCAAGAGCACCGCGGGCTCCGCGGCGTTAGATTGCTGGGCCCAAGAGACGCGTGCGACACGTGCGACACGTCCCCGTGATCCTTTTTATAGATTTATAGATAACTCATGGTTTGGTACATGCGGGTATATAGAAAAAGACTCTTATTACCCGTCTCACGTGTCGCAGATGTCGCAACCGAATGGAGAATTTATGACCGCGATCCCGAGACAGGAACCATCCGCCCCGCGCAAGGGGAAGAGACCGCCACAACCGACAATCGTAGCCGCACCGATGCCCGACCCAAATCCTGGGCTTGAGGGTATTGAATCGGCGGTGCGCCATTTTGCAAGCATCGTCAACACCTACGTTAGCAATGCCCGCAACGGTGACCACTGCCTAGAAGTTTATTCGGGCCAAGGCGCTTGGCCCGTCAAAGTGCAATTGGAGAGCGAAGCCATTCACTCCGTCGCGGCGGAAATTTGTACTGGGAACGATCAGCTAGAGCGCATCGCTACAGCGTTTGAGCGCATTGCAACCGCGTTGGAAGGCAGACACGCGATTAGCGGCTGACATTGTTCTAGTTGAGATGGGTGGGGTAGGGGTATGGGGGTCCGCGTTTCTGAGGCGCATGGCCCGAAAGGCCGTTGCCCAGCTTTTCACATACGCATGAGGTGCAATTTGGTTTTTGTGTACTACACAGTTAACAGCGCGGGATAGACATTACCACATGATTAACGCCTGTTCTTGAGGTATTTGTAGGGAAGTTATTTGAAGGGAAGTTTAGATGACCACTTCAGCACAATTCGAATGGCTGACTAGCGGCGAGGCCGCCCAGTATTTGAAGATCGCTCCCCGCACCCTCGTTAGATGGGCCCGTTGCGGACGCATCCCGGCTCACCGATTGTCCGGTACGGCGCGGTGTACCTGGCGCTTTCTTCGTTCCGAGCTAGATGCTATGTTGGGTACGTCATCCGTGGGCCCGGCTGAGCGGAGGGCAGCACTATGAGGGCTCAAAGGCACACCGTTGGGTGTGTCCGTTTCGATAAGCGCCGCGGAACCTGGAACTATTTGTTCTACGACCACGGCAAGCGCCGGTCAAAACGTATCGGCACAAAGAAAGACTTTCCAACCAAGGCAGCCGCGTGGAATGCCGTTGAACCAATCCACATGACGCCACAGCGCGGCGGAGAAACTGTAAGAGAAGTGAGCACTCGATACCAAGCCGAGCGAATGCCAACGCGGCGATGTACAGCGCGGGTGTATCGCTCATTTCTGGATAACCATGTTCTGCCGAAGTGGGGCGATACGCTCATCCGAGACGTGCAACCCCGACCGGTGGAATTGTGGCTTCGGCAATTGCCGCTTGCTCCAAAGTCCAAGACCCACGTTCGCAGTCTTCTACATTCCTTGGTGGACTTCGCGATGTGGGCGGGGATTCTGGAAGTTGCGCGGAATCCCATCTCGCTAGTTGTGAACAAGGGCGCAACGCAAAGAGTGCGGAAAGCCCGTAGCCTCACCGCTGAGCAATTCAGGGCTCTATTGGCTGAGATGCATGAGCCATTCGCGACTGTGGCGCTACTCTCTGTCTGTTTGGGCCTTCGAATAAGCGAAGCTCTAGCGATTCGTTGGAGTGACGTGGATTGGCTTGGGTCCAAGCTCAGCATCAAACGCGGCATTGTCGAAAAGCATGTGGACGATTGCAAAACGGTGGGGTCAGCCAAGACACTCGGGCTTGCTGGGGATTTGCTTGCACGCCTGAAAGCGTGGAAACAAACAACCCAATTCCCAGATGCAGAGGATTGGGTGTTTGCCAGTCCCTTCAGTATCGGCCGACTCCCTTACTCGTACGGAGGCATGCGCGGTGAGCTTGAACGGGCCGGAAAGGCTTCCGGGCTTGGTCACGTCACCACGCACGCATTCCGACACACCTACCGGTCATGGCTAGATGCAACTGGAGCGGCCGTTTCCGTACAGCAAAAAATGATGCGCCACGCCAGCATCACAACAACGATGAACATTTACGGGGACGTTGTAACCGACGAAATGACTACCGCGACTCGCAAGGTCGCAGAGCTTGCATTGCCGAACAACGGAGCGCAAGCAGAGCGCAACGCCAGCTAAGTCATTGAGAAGATGGTGGGCGCAGTAGGATTTGAACCTACGACTTCCACCGTGTGAGGATGGCACTCTACCGCTGAGTTATGCGCCCACTTTAGTGCGGTAAGTCGTTTATTATACACAAGTCCCGAGCCACTTTGCGTTTTAGGGGATCGTCTTTCGCTCTGCATTGGCACCAGCATTTCCTCTTTGATTGGGTGTTGAAGCACCTTTTTCTGCGCAAGTTTCGCCTTGCGCCGTGAATGCGAGGCTCATGTCCATCTTGGCGACGGAGCATCTTCGGATCGCGCTCCATTCGCTCGGTACCCGGTATACGCTCAAGGATCCCCACACCAGGAGGGGGTAGTCACGGCTGCAGCGACGATTGTTGCTACGAGGGTGAACATGGACGCGGGGCAATTCTGCTCCTCGTGCAGCGGAGTCACGCTCGGCTGGACGGTCCGGTCCGCAAAGCTGAGTTTGGTGCGGTTTTGGAATCCCGGGTTTGCACCCGGAGTTAATTAAGAAGAGTCTTGCGGGAGATTCTCAAGGGAACGACCGGCGCGGAATTGGCTGACGAGTCGAAAGATTTTTTACTTAAGTGGGAGATCCCAGGAACCCTTCCCCAAGTGTCCCGAAACCTCCCACTCATATGCTCGCCGAGCTCTTCTTTTTTCGAGTTCGGCTAGCGAAACCCAGTAGCTGAATGGGATTCTGCTTCTTCTCATCGAAAACGTCCATGGAGCCAGGCTGAAGCCGTATGAATTGATCTGAAGAGTCCATCGAGGTTGGAGGGCGACTAAAGTTAGATCTCCCGTGCATCTGGAAAATGCGAACTCGCCCGGTATTCATCTTCCAGCATCGACATCAGGATTAGCGAATGATACGAGCCGTCGCGACGCACAGCTTCCCGCAATTGACCCTCTTCCCGAAAACCAAACGTCTTGTAAACGTGGCGCGCTCGATCGTTTGTCGGAAAAACGTCTAGCCACAACCGGTGCGCGTGATGCTCAGTGAAGACTTTGTGGGCGGCGACTTCAAGCAACTTCCTGCCAACACGCCGGTTCGGCACCGAGACCACGATTCGCTTAAGCTCGATCGAATTATTCTCCGACTGAAAACCGAGCAGAATGGCAAAGCCCTTTACCCCCCGTGTTCGTCTTCCGCTACCAAATAGATTGAATCCGGGTCGCAGAGAGTTTTGCGGTGTTGCTCCTCGGTCCATGAACTGACAAGGGTGCGGAACGTCGGGATCAAGTTCCATTGCGCAGAAACTGGGCGTATCTTCAAGAGTTCCAACTCTGAATCGCATGCTTTAGCTTAGCGGTTAGTTCTTCATTGGATGGAACGGAATCTCTTTTTGCGTCTTCAACGCCGATTGGATCGCACGTCGCTGCTTAGCGCTCAACGCGGTAAATTGAAATCCATACTGTGTCCCCAGTTGGCGCGCAACTTTTGCAGCGATCGTCTCTTTCCCGCTGTCTCCCAGTGGAACTTGCAAGGTTACTAGTTCCCCCAATTCGAGTCTCTCGGCAACGAACGCGCCCAGTCCGCTCTCACTCAGATCTCGCGCCCACCCCTGGGCCGAAAATTTCTGCTCCCCTCTGGCGAAACGAATCAGAATCCGCGCCTCGAACACATGTCGGACGGCAATACGATTATCGGAGTTCAAGACGGTTCCCTCTGGCATTAAGCAACTGCGGTGTTAAGGTCAACGAACACGAGACCTCGATCGCTCTCTCCCCTGGTTGGGAGGCTCACCCTTCGGTTCCCGTCCACACATCCGCACCCCCGATCCCTTTCGTTGCGTTGCCTCCCTCAATTCCAGTATTGTAGCCCCCGAACGAGCTTGCGAAGCCGCGACTCCGTGTTTCTATGCAAACCACCCTTCCAAAGTCCCGCCGAGGTCACCCAAGGCGAACGGAGACTCTGAATGCGTTCGTACTCTTAATCGGTTGTTTTCCATTACCGGCGATTCCAGCACCCAACCCGCCTCTTGACCGCTTTCGCCGCTCCCGATAGCCTCTTTGCAACACCCTTTCATGTCCGCCTCCGACATTCCCGAGGATCGATCCCTAAGTGACTCAGGCGAAAACACTTCCGCCGACAATCCCCTTCCCGGCGAGACGCAACTTTCGCCCGTAGACGGGGTTCTTATGAAGGTGAGCAGCATTGCCATCGACCGCGGTTTGCTGGATGGTGGGGCGTCAGCCGGTGGAATGCTCGATCGCGCCTTGCTCAATTTTGCGGGAGCGCCCTCCAATCCGCCTGTTCCCATGGCAAATTCCATGGTCAACACTGACGGCACTCTCTCCGACGTAGATGTCATGCTCCGTGTGAAAACTGGAGACGAATCCGCTTTCGCCTACCTCGTCCAGAAATATCGTCGTCCCATCGTCGGCTTCATGTACCGTTTGTGCCACAACCCATCCACCGCCGAAGAACTTGCGCAGGAAGTTTTTCTCCGTGTCTACCGCTCGCGTACCACGTACGAACCGAGCGCAAAGTTTACGACCTGGCTGTATCGAATCGCCACCAACCTGGCCGTCAACCACGCCCGGGACAATCGCCATGAGCGTCCGGAAAATACCGTTCGCCTCGACGAGCCCGATCAGGAAACCGGAACCACGCCAGACTTGGCCGACGAATCGCTCTCCGCGGAGGAGCAGATTTTGCAACGCGAACGGCTGGCGGCCATCCGCAGCAAAGTGAACGCGCTGCCCGAACGCCAGCGCGTTGCCGTCATTATGCACAAGTATCAGCAAATGGATTACCGCGAAATCGCCCGCGTCTTAAAACTGAGCGAGTCCGCCACCAAGTCATTGCTGTTTCGCGCCTACGAAACTTTGCGCGAACAGCTCAAAGAGTTTGTTTCAGGGAAGTAGAGGAAGCAGTATGAATTGCAATCAAATTCGCGAACTGTTGCCGGAACTGGCCGCTGGCTTCGACGCATCGACGCTTGAGCCGGAGGTTGGCAAACACATAGTGTCCTGTACCGATTGTGCCGCCCGTCTGCGCGACTTTCAACAGACCATGGACCTGCTCGATGAATGGCAAGCGCCCGAACCTTCTCCCTATTTCGACACCCGTCTGCAGGCGCGCCTGCGCGACGAGATGGCGCGGCCCCGGCATTCCTGGCTGAGTTGGATTCGACACCCCGCGTGGGCCGCGTCCCTTGCCGCAATCTTGGTAGTAGGAGCACTGGGCACTGGAATTGGGATTCGGTACAAATCCTCTTTCTTCGAAACGGATGCGATGGCGACCAAACCGCCATCATTAGGGCTGCCGGTGCAGCCGGGTACCGCTGTCGGCGATCTGCAGGCCCTTGATCGCAATGACGATTTGTATGCCGATTTCGATGTGCTCGATGATCTGCAGGTGCAGGAAGACGTAAACGCGAACCCTTAGTTCTAATAAGTAGAGGGTTCAACGAAAACGGGTCCCACGAATAAGGTTCGAGAGTAGGAGATTCACCGTTAAGATTCGCAAGGAACCAGAAAACTGGTTCCGCTTCGCAGATTCAGCTTCACCGCATTCAGTTTTTACGAATTAGTTTGTTGTCAGGAGACCAATCGTTGTCGGTCCGGGTAATACTTGCGCGCTGTCTCGCAGCCCTTCTGCTGCTGACACCCTCGTTCGCCCAAAACCGGCGCCCCTCCCCTCCCGCTCACCCGCCGCAATCGCATCCGCAACCACAACGACGAAAGGCTCAGGATGCGGATGGACAATGGCATCGCTTTCAGAAGCCGGGTAGTAGCAATCCGAGCCCCCCTAACTCCGCCCGGCCTCGGCAGAACCAGCCAGGCCATGCCGGAAACTGGCTCCGCCACTATAAAGACCTGTCGCCCACGCAGCAGCGCCGGGCCCTCGAGAGCGACCCCCAGTTCCGTAAGCTTCCGCCGCAGCAGCAAGCGCGCCTGCAGCAGCGCTTACAACATTTCTCCAGTCTCCCCCCCGCCCAGCAGGAGCGCGTGCTGAATCGTATGGAAACCTGGGAGCACCTCACGCCCGATCAAAAGCAGCGGACCCGTCAGCTCTTTCAGCAGTTCAAACAACTCCCGCCCGATCGTCGCCAGGCGGTCAATCGCGCCATTCGCAGCATGCGCGACATGACCCCGCAACAGCGCGATCAGCTCATCAACTCAGAGAAATTTCGAAGCAAGTATTCACCTCAAGAACGCGGCCTGATCGGCGGAGCCTCCCACCTGCCGCTAGCCCCGGGCGACGGCCTGCAAGCCGAACCACCAGACTAGACAGCTTTCGTCGCGCGAACGAAAAAACCACCGTGATGAGTGGAATCACCAGGACATCGAGTCAAAAACTGTGTGTCGGAGGGTTCCAACTGAGAACTGCCCTACCGCCGGATCAGCGCCATCACCCAGCCCGCCAGAAACACTCCTCCGACGAACAACGCGAAGCAGTAGGCGCCGTACTTCACCTGCTCCATCGTGGTATTCCGCTGGGTTATTCCAAATACAATGGACGCAAACAGCGCGAACACCACCGCCGCCGAGAAATGCGATAAGTTGATGCTCACGGTTTCTTCCCCAACGCAATATGATGGGCGTCAGCTACGGCGATAAAATTCAACAAGCCCGCCACAATCAGAAATGTCTTGCCGTAATCGGCCGCAGCATTCGCCGCCATCACGTTGCCCCAATCCATAGCGCGTGCAATAAAATACAGCAATCCCGATCCCACATCCCCAACAAAGCCCAATATGTCGAGAATATCGCCGCCATTCGGCTTGTAAATTCGTCCCTGCATCCCCAGCCCAATCAGGAACATCGCCACCACCGAAATCAGCAGCAACACGCCACGCCCATATCTTTTCAATAGGAGGTGCCCGCCGCCCGGAATCAGCCAGCCAACAATGGGCGCAACCACCGCCATCGTCGTCAGCGGATACTCCGGTTCAGCCGGCGCAACATTCCTGGATTTATCTATATTTGGCTTCGCCATTCAGATAGTCACGATCTCTCTCTGGATTCTACCAGTCACTTCCGCGCTTCCCTCTCGCACCAGCACATCCACTTCCAGCCGCACGCCAAACTCGGGCAGGTAAATTCCCGGTTCGATCGAGAATAACGAGTTCGGCAGGATCCGCCGCTCGTCGTGAATCTCCAGGTCATCCATATTCGCTCCATTCGAATGCACCTCGGTGCCAATCGAATGCCCTGTGCGATGGATAAAATACTCTCCGTATTTCGCGTCCTTGATATGTCCCCGCACTGCGTGATCGACTTCCCATCCCGCAATCGGTCTTGCCTCCGCGATCCCATCTTGCACCGTCTTCACCCCAAGATCGCGCGCCTCGCTGACAATCTTGAAAATCTCGCGCTGCCGTTCCGTCGGAGCCTTTCCTACCACCCCAACCCAGGTGATGTCGTAGTAGATCGCGCCTGGGGTATTCTTCTTCGCCCAAACATCCAGCAAAACAAAATCCCCTTCGCGAATCGGAACCGGCCGGCTCGCACTGGGTTCGTAATGTGGATTCCCGCTATTGGCGTTCACCGCGACAATCGGAGGATCGTCCGTCACCATGTTCTCGCGGGCAAAGGCATCCATAAAAAATTGCTGGATCTCATGCTCGTACGTCCCGCCGCCGCGCACCCGCCGCCCGATTTCCTTGAACGCGTCAGCCGTCACCGCATCGATCACGTCGCGCGCCGCAAAATGAGACTTAATCTGCTCCTCTGTCAGCGTCGCTTCAAACTGTGCAATCAGGTCGGCCGCGCTCACGATGTTCTTGCCCAGCCCGCGGATCATGTCCGCCGTACCCGCATCCACCATCGAAATCGTGAACACAAAATTATTCGGCGAATACTGCATCGCCACGTCGCGATGCGCCGCCAGCATCTGCTTCAATCCCGCAAACAACTCTTCCCACCCGGCGTATTGCTTCTTCACCCCAGGTAGTGTGTCCAGGTGTCCTGATTCAATCTTGTGAACTAACTTGATGGGCTCGCCTTTGGCCGGAATCAGGTAGTACCAACGCCGCGTCACCATCAACCCTTCCGGCAAACCGAGTACGCGGTAAGCGATTGGATCGCGATGATGATGATCGTAGAAAAGCCACGCGTCGATGTTGCGCTCGCGCAAAGCGTGCTGTATCGCGGAGAGGTCCATATACAAACGGTTATTCTACACGACCCCTACCACCGCCACGTGCGTAGAGATGTGGCTTCCCCCATCTCGCTTGCGCCGCCACGCAGTTGCAGGACTAATTCTTGAAAAGGCTGAAACATCGAACCTTACTCAAACCCCGGTTGTCTCAACCGTCACAGCGTACCCGACCGCTTTGTGGTAAAAAATAGTGTTAATGCCGCATACGAACGCATGAAAGTCTCCGGCAGTTCCAACCCGCAAATTCCCCCTCGACCGCCCTCCGGTGCCCGATGCTAAGGGCCTTTTTCATCGCCCTATCCGAGAGCCGAGCCCTCCGCGGAATCGCCGAGCGCTCGAGCTTCGGCCAGCGCACCTCCGCCCGCTTCGTAGCCGGCAACGAGGTCTCCGATGCCATCCGCGCCGCCGCCGCCGTCAATCAGTTCGGAGCCGGCGTCTCCATCGATAACCTCGGCGAAAATGTCACCAACGCCGACGAAGCCCGCGCCAGCGCCCAGCTCTACCACGACCTCCTCGATCAGATCGCCGTCCACAAACTGAACGCCAACATCAGCCTCAAACTCACCCACATGGGCCTCAACGTCGACGAAAAGATGGCCTACGACATCGTTCGCGGACTCGTCGCCAAAGCCGCCAGCATGACGCCCAAGAACTTCGTTCGCGTCGACATGGAAGGCTCCGCCTACACCCAGCGCACGCTCGACTTCGTCCACGAACTCCATCGCGTCCCCGGGAACGAAAACAACGTCGGCACCGTTATCCAGTCCTACATGCGCAGCGCCGAGGCGGACATCGACAAACTCCTCGCCGACCGCATCCGCATCCGCCTCTGCAAGGGAGCTTACAAAGAGCCCGAAGCCATCGCCTACCAGCAGAAGTCAGAAGTGGACGCCAACTACGTCAAGCTCATGAAAACGCTTATGAAAAGCGGCGTCTTCCACGGACTAGCTACCCACGACGAAGCCATCATCAACCAGGCTAAAGCCTTCGCCATCGCCGAACACATCCCCCGCAATGCCTTCGAATTTCAAATGCTGCACGGCATACGCCGCGATCTGCAACAAGGTTTGGTTAAAGAAGGATGGGGCGTTCGCGTCTACATCCCCTTTGGAACCGAATGGTACCCGTATTTCATGCGCCGCTTGGCAGAACGCCCGGCCAATGTTCTGTTTATCGCCAAAAATATCCTGCGCCCCTAGTCCATCCAGACCAATGGACAAGCGGTCAGACCACTGATTTCCCAAAATAGTTTTTCGGATTCACGAAGGGATTTCGATAGCAATCTCGTTTTATAGATTGGAAGCCAACTTGGATTGGATTCACAGCCTGCCCCCTCGGCGATGTGCTTGCGTCCAACTGAGAACAAGGGTCCGTGGCTCGCGACGATCTTGCTTGAGACTCCGGTTTCCATTTCAAATCCTCCGCGCCGTCTCGGGGAAGGTCGACGCGGAGGTATTTTTTTGACCCGTGTAGAACGGCAGCCATTGCCCCCGTTCCACGTCTTTCTCCTCCATATTGACCAAAGAATTTACTCGTACAGAGCTGACTCGCCGTTAGAGATATTGCATTCGGCGATGCAAAAGAACGGTCCAGTCGTGCGATGAGGAACGGTTTACCTGATGGCTGATGGCTGAAAGCTCTCCTACCCTTCCCACACGAACGCATCAAACACCCGCGCCGATTCAAACCCGATCCGCTTATACAACGCAATCGCCCGGTCATTCGCCTCCGTCACGGTCAGCGAGATGAAGTTAAACCCGCGCTCCCGCAAACTTCGCGTCGATGCCGCCAGCATCGCCTCGCCCAGTCCACCAGAACGATACTCGGGAAGCACGCACACCTGCGTGATGTGTCCGACATCGAACCGCACTTGGGAACACAAAATCAGTCCCACGAGTGTTCGAGTGCGCTTTTCATGCACAACAAAAGAACCCCGGGGATCGAAAGTCCCGCATCCCGGAAACCGCACAATATTATTAAGAAATCGTAGTGAACCCGCCAGCGTGCGGTACTGATCGTTGATTTCCGAATCCACATGCCCGCGGTAGGCCGCCGTGATCAGCGCCGCAGCCGCCTGATATTCCGCCTCCGACCACGGCCGAATCTCGAACCGCGCGGCCAGCGTAGGCGCTACCGGGGCATGCCTGCCAATCTCAAAATTCATAAACACCCGCGGATGCCGGCTGAACCCCTGTTGCTGAAAAGGACGCGCCACCTCCCCCGACCCGTGCGCCAGCAGCTGCGCCTCCACTCGATGGATCCCCGGCGATTGCTGCAACGTCTCAATGACGTGGGTCAGCAGTTGTTCTTCCACGTCATGACGCTCCGCGCTCCGCGACCCATCCCGCACAAAAAGATCGCCGATTACGCCCTTGCTCTGCTCATAAACAAAGAACGAATAACCAAAAATACTGCCCCGCTCGATCGCCGCATAACCTGGCAAGATCTTCGCATCCATGTAGCGCAAGATCATTTCCGCGGAAGTCGCGTAGTCCCACGACAGCAGTCGGCCCCACACCGCAATCTCATCTTCCAGCAGCGGACGAAGATCAGCGGAAGTGAAATGTCGGAGATCGAGAATTTCCATAAAACCAGCAGCCTTACTTGAGAGCGCATCCCATAACAAGTGGACGCGTTTTGAAAGGGATGGGCTTCAGCCCATCCGCCCCGGAACCAGCATAGGACGCGGCTTTAGCCGCTGCGGGACCCGCCCTCTCACTTCCCTACCCAATACAAATCCACTTTCTGCGCCGGGATGCTCGTCAAGTATGACACCCGCCGTCCCGGAACCAGTTGCGCCACCTGCGGCTGCGACCCCTGCGCCGCCACCACGACATGCTCTCCGGCAGGTACATTCCCGTCTTCATACTTCCCCGTGGCCCGGTCGAGATAAAACTCCAGCCCATATTCCTGGACTCGACTCACCCGGTAAAGCGCCACCGGCACCGGCTCGCGCGAAAATGATTGGATGCGTTCCACGATCGAACGCGCCGATTGCGTAGCATCAATCACCGGAGCAGCCGAACGAACCACAACCGCAACACCCACGACCACCGCAAACAATGTAAGAGGGCGCAAAAGCCGGAGCCCTGCGCGCGACATCAACGCGGTGCTGATCCCCAACGCAACCAGCACCGCGATCGCGCCGGAAATGTAAGTTCCCCTTCCCCATGGCAGATGATGCAGCGCAGCAATCGATGCCGCGGAAAAAGCCGCGAACATCAGCCAACCGCAGAAAAAGCCATGTCCCGCCGCGAATGGCAACGCAAACCGCCCGCCAGCACCCGAATGATTTTCACTGCGGCACGATTCCAAATACTCTGCCACTAGCAATGCGCCCGCCGGAACCGCCGGCAAAATGTATCCCGGCAACTTCGACTGCGATACGCTGAAGAACAACACCGGCACCAGCATCCATATCAACAAAAATAGCGCCCACGAATCTTCCGCGCTTCCCAGCGCCGCCCGGCCTTCCGACCAGATCACCCGCACGCGCTCAGCTACTGCCGCAAGAAACACAAACGTCCACGGCATCATGGCCAACAAGAATACGGGAAGGTAGAACCAGAACGGCTGACGATGGTGATACACATCCTGCGAGAATCGCGCTAGATTGTGTTCCAGAATGAAGAAACGAAAAAACTCCGGGTTGCGCAGTTGAACCGCAACATACCAAGGCAGAGCGACGACCAGATAAATAGCAACTCCTGGAAGCCAAAGAGTACGAACAATTAGGTACCAATCCCGCCGCGCCGCCACAAACAGAAAGAGAATCACCGCCGCCAGCGCCGGAGCCACCGGCCCCTTCGCCAGCGTTCCCAGCGCCAGAAAAACATAAAACGCGACGAGATAGATGCGCCGCTTGCTTTGGTACCACGCAAACCATCCCAGCATGGCAATGCCGAACGACGACGCCAGCGGCATATCCGTCGCCGCCGCACGAGCAAATCCGATCACACCCGCGCAACTCGCCGTGATCAACGCTCCATCCAGTTCACTGCCCGGACGAAAGCGTCGCAGAAAAAAGTAGATCGCCGCAATCAATGCCGCCGCATCGAACGCCGCCGGCAACCGCGCCGCCTGATCCGAAACCCCCACCAGGCGAAACGAAACCATCGCCTCCCAGTAGTACAGCACCGGCTTTTCCAGCCATGGCTTCCCCAGCAGCGTCGGAGTAACCCAATCCCCCCGATTCAGCATCTCGCGCGCGATCTGCGCATAGCGCGGTTCGTCCGCCCCCAGCAACCCGAACGCCCCCAGCCCATAGAAAAAAAGGAACCCGCAGAACGCCACCAGCACCAGCCCGTCGGTTCGCGTTCGCAGACTTTTTCCCTCAATCATTTCGTCGTGTTCAAGATTGCAGTTTCCGCCCGCAGACGCTCGACAATTTGCGCCACGGCCAATACCAGCGGCCCATCAACCGAACAACCGCTCGCGCATTTATGTCCGCCTCCGCCAAAATGTTCCGCGACTGTCGAAACGTTCACTTCTCCTTTGCTGCGCAGGCTGATGCGATACCGCCCATCCGGCAACTCGCGAAAAAAAATCGCCACCTGCACCTCCGCGATCGACAGCGCATAATTGACCAGCCCCTCGCAATCCTCTTCCCGCGCCCCAAAACGCGTCATCTGCTCCTGCGTTACCCAAATCCATGCCAGCGGACCTTCCCGATGCAAACTCGACAGCGCCGTCCCCAGCAACCGCATCTTCGCCGTCGAATGTCCAAAATAAATATGCCGCGCACACTGCGCCGGATCCGCTCCCGCCAACACCAACTCCCGCGCCACCGCAAACGTATGTTCGTTCGTCCCTTCGAACATGAACGACCCTGTATCGGTCATCAACGCCGTGTACAAGCAAGTCGCGATATCTCGATCCACCGGAACGCAAGCCAGCCGCGCCAGCCGATAGACTAGCTCCGCCGTCGCCATCACCGACGAATCGATCCAATTAATATGACCGAAATTTCGCCCGCTCACGTGATGGTCGATATTGATCAGGAAACATTCTTCCAGCCCCTCCAACAGCGTTCGCCGCACCCCGTCGCATTCCAGCAGGATGACCGCATCGTTCTCAGGGACTGTGTTGGACTGAATCGCGCGATCCGCGAAAGGTAAGTTTTGATAAATGCGCGGCACGCCGTCATGCATGACCACTTCGGCATCTTTACCCATCAGGCGCAGAATCTGCCCACAAGCCAGCGCCGACCCGATCCCGTCTCCGTCCGGCCGCGCATGCGAGGTCACGACGAATCGGCGACGTACTCGAATTTCCTGTAGCACACGGTCAAGCATGAAGTGCCGTTTTGCTTTTGCTTCTGTTTTGCTTTTCGGTCGCGCGTTTCTCGGTTCTAGGCTCGCGAATCTCAGATAGGTACAAAGTGCTTCTAACTGACGACTGAGAACTATTTCTCCGCTTTCGGTTCCGTACCCTTCCGTCGCCGTTTTCTCTCGCGCGTCAGCAACTCGTCGACCCGCCCTTCCAACTCATCGGCTCGATCGATCTGAAAGTACAGATCAGGAGGTTTCCGCAACCGCAGCCGTTCCGCCAGTTCATGCCGCACAAAATTCTTCGCCGCCGCCAACCCCTCCAGCGTCCGCTCCGCTTCCGCCTCGTCGCCCGCCACCGTGACCATGACCCGTGCCGACCGCGCATCCGTCGCCATGAGCACCGCGCTCACGCTCGCCAATCCAATCCGAGGATCGGCCAGCTCACCTTCCAAAATCGTTTCGATTTCCTCGCGGATGGCCTCGCTCAGCCGCCCACGATGATATTTCTGCGCACGATGCTCCACGGCATACCTCGTATGGAGGAAAACCTGTAAGGATACCAGAAATGGCCGGCCTGGGGCATGATCACTTTGCACATCAACTTGTCAAGGCAACATCCAGAACGGTAATTTCGCTTTCCCGCTTGCGCAGTTCTTAGCGGCCTGGGGTGAGACGTGTTTCTGAGATCCAGAAGCCTAGTCGGTAGAGAATAAGGACGGTGAGAGCAACGGCATACTCGACGGGTTTGCGGTGATCGGCTTTTACCAGCCAGTAGTAATGGACGACGCCAAGAATAGCGGTGAGATAGACGAGGCGGTGGAGGCGGTGCCAGTTTTTGCCTCCCAGGCGGCGGATGGACCAAGCGGTGGAGGTGAGCGCGAGCGGGATCATGAGGACGAAGGCGGAGAATCCGAGGGTGATGAAGGGGCGTTTGAACACATCTTTCCAAACTTCGTGGAGGTCGAAGAACTTGTCGAGCCAGATGTAAGTGAGGAAATGTAAAGTTCCGTAAAAGAAAGCAAAGAGCCCGAGCATGCGGCGCAGAGAGATGAGCCAGTATTGGCGGGTGATGCGACGGAGTGGGGTGATGGAGAGAGTGATGAGGAGGAAGAGAAGCGTCCAGTCTCCGGTGGAGTGAGTGATGAACTCGATGGGGTTGGCGCCGAGAGAGTCGTGGAAGTATTTCCAGAGAAGAAGGGCGACGGGGATGAGAGCGGCCAGGAAGACGACGAATTTGGTGAGGCGCAACTTCATTTGTGATTTGTAATTGAAAATCTGCAACCGTCCGCCCCCGCCTTTTAATTGCAAATTACAAATCGTAAATCACCAATTGACTAAAAGTTCTTTTTCAAGTCCATGCCCGTGTACAGGCTGGCAACCTGATCGTATCCGTTAAACATCAGGGTGGGGCGCTTGCGGAATTCTCCGAGGCGGCGTTCCGTCGCCTGGCTCCAGCGGGGATGGTCGACGTTGGGATTTACGTTGGAGTAGAAACCGTATTCGCGCGGTGAAGAGACTTGCCAGGTGTTGACCGGTTGGCTTGAAGTGAAACGGATGCGGACGATGGATTTGGCGCTCTTGAAGCCGTATTTCCATGGGACCACGATGCGGAGCGGAGCTCCGTCTTGGTTGGGGAGAAACTCTCCGTACATGCCGAAGCAGAGGAGAGCGAGAGGGTGCATCGCTTCGTCCATGCGAAGGCCTTCGACGTAGGGCCACTGCAGGACGCCGGTGCGCTGGCCGGGCATTTGCTTGGGATCGTACAGGCTTGTGAATTCGACGAACTTGGCTTTGGGGAGCGGGTCGGCGCGCCTGACGAGTTCGCTGAGCGAAAAGCCGATCCACGGAACCACGATGGACCATCCTTCGACACAGCGATGGCGGTAAATGCGCTCTTCGGGAGCCGTCATTTTGAGGATGGCGTCGATGTCGAGCTCTTGTTTTTTCTTAACGTCGCCGTCGATGGTGACGGTCCAGGGACGAGTCTTGAAGTTCTTGGCTTCTTCAGCGGGTCCTTCTTTATCGGTCGAGAATTCGTAAAAATTGTTGTAGGTGGTGACGTCTTTGTAAGGCGTCTCTTTTTCTGTGGTGCTAAAGGGACTTTTCTGAATGCCGTCGATCTTGGTGTTGGCGCGCGCGGAGTGGGACGGCTGGGCAAGGTCGCGGAAGACTAGTCCTGTGGCGGCGGCGGCGGTGGTGAGCGCGGCTCCGGTGAGGAAGTTGCGCCGGTTGAGGTAGGTGGAGCGGGGCGTGATCTCGGAGGACGGAATGGATGTGGGTTTCACGGTCGACATGAATTCACCTTACTCGAAGTACGCTCAGGGCACGGGGGTGGATTGCTTCCGCCGGCCGGCGCTTGCCGCTATGTATAGGACGAGATTGGCGAGGAAAAGGTGCAGGGAGAAAGTCGTTCGCAGGGGCAAGCAAAACCTTTTACCGCCAAGGGCACTAAAAGGCACGAAGGAGAATCCTTGCGATTGGCGATGCTTGCGGAGTTTCGTGATTGCTTCGTTGTTAGTTGGAGGCGGCTTTGGCTTTTAATTTCGGCGACGGTGGCGGGAGGGTGCGGTCGCGGAGGACTTCGCGAACTTTCTTGGCGAGATTCTGCAGGGTAAAAGGTTTTTGCAGGAAGGCTGCAGAGGCGGAGGCGGCGCCTTGCGTGATGACAGCGTCTTCGGTATATCCGGAGAGATAGAGGACGCTGAGATCTGGACGCTGCAAGAGGAGTTTCTTGGCGAGCTCACGACCTCCGATGCCGGGCATCACGACGTCGGTGATGAGAATGTCGATGTGATCTTTGCAGGCTTCGGCGACGCGGAGGCCGCATTCTCCGTTTTCGGCTTCGAGGACTTGATAGCCACGGGAAACGAGTGTAACGCGGACGAGTTCGCGAACGGATTCTTCGTCTTCGACGAGGAGAACGGTTTCGCATCCCCCGAGTTCGTGGGACTGGACCTTGGCCGGACTGAGCTCTTCGGAGGTGTCTTCGACGCGGGGCAGATAAACATGGAAGGTGGTGCCGGCCCCAGGCTGGCTTTGGGCAAAGACGTATCCGTTGCTCTGCTTCACAATGCCGTAGACAGTGGAGAGGCCGAGGCCGGTGCCTTTGCCTTTTTCTTTGGTGGTGAAGAAAGGTTCGAAGATGCGGGATTGCGTTTCTTTGTCCATGCCGTGTCCGGTATCGGAGACGGAGATTACGGCGTAGCGGCCGGGATTAATAAAACGGTGGGCACTGAAACTCTGGTGCACGGTGACGTCGGCAGTCTGGAGCGTTAGTTTGCCGCCATCGGGCATAGCGTCTTTGGCGTTGACGACGAGGTTCATGATGACTTGCTCGAGTTGTCCGGCGTCAGCGCGGGTGTGCCCGGTATCGGTGGAGAGGTGCGTGATGAGCTCGATGTTTTCGCCGATCAGCGGGCGGAGCAGGCGTTCCATATCTCCGACGACGGTGTTGACGTCGACGACTTTGAGCTCTAGAAGCTGCTTGCGGCTGAAGGCGAGGAGTTGGCGAGTGAGGGTGGCGGCGCGATCGGCGGCCTGCTGTATGGACTGCACTTTGTGGTGCATGGAATTACCGGGCTCCAGCTGATCGAGCAGGACCTCGGTGTATCCGTTGATGACCATGAGCAGGTTGTTGAAGTCGTGGGCGACGCCGCCGGCGAGGCGGCCCACGGCGTCCATTTTCTGGGCCTGGCGTAATTGCTCTTCGAGCTGGCGGCGGTCGGTGATGTCTTCGGCAATAAGCTCAAGAACTTCTTCGGGCTCGTCCGTAATGGTGGAGGCGCATCCGCTCATGCGGACCGTGATGAGGTGACCGTCTTTACGTTTCCACTGGACTTCGACCCCACTCAGGCTACCGGTCCGGCGATAGTCGTCGGCGAGCCGGTCGAGTTCCTGAGGGTTGGCAAACACGTCGCGTCGTACGTTGAGTTTGAGCAGATCTTCGACGGAAGCGTAGCCCAGCATGTTGATGAGGGCGGGATTGACGTCGAGGAAGCGTCCGCCTAAGGTGCAGCGGCAAATTCCGAAAGCGGCGCTCAAAATAAGAGAGCGGGACCGGGCTTCGGAGCGGCGGAGGGCTTCCTCGTAACGCTTGTGTTCGATAGCGGCGGCCAGCTGCTGGGAGACGAATTTGAGGATCTCGCGATCGCGTTCGGCGAAGCGAGTGTGCTCGCTGTAACTCTGGACGACGAGGGCTCCGATGCAGTTGGCTCCGCTCTTGAGCGGAACGCCGAGCCAGTCGACGGAAGGGGCACCGATCAGCTCGACTTCGCCGAGGCGGACAAGTTCGTCAAAGACTTGGGGCGTGGCGAGCAAGGGTTCTCCGGAGCGTAGAACGTATTCGGTCAGGCCGCGGCCGAGGCGCTTGGGAGTGGGAACGGTGTCGGCTTCGTCGACGAAATAGGGAAAGCTCAAGAGCTGGGCTTGCGGATCGTAGAGAGCGATGTAGAAATTGCGGGCGTTCATGAGCTGCCCGACGATGTTGTGCAGGGCGGCAAAGAACTGCTGCAGATCTTCGGCGGACTGGCTGCGGGCTGCGATGGCGTAAAGAGCAGCGTTCAATTCTTCGGCCCGCTTCTGCTCGGTGATGTCGCGGTAGGAGGCGTAGGATCCGACGCGCTTGCCGTCAACAATCACGGGTGAGGCAGAGAGCATCACCTCGACAAGGGACCCATCTTTGCGCTGGCGGCGGGTCTCGAGACTGAGTTTGGCTTGAGCATTTAGGCTCTCCGAGATCCAGGCGGTTTCGGCGTAGCGATCGGGGGGAACAATAAGCTGGTCGAGGCGTTTGCCGAGGACTTCGGCTTCGCTAAATCCAAATAAGCGCGTGAACTCGGTGTTGATGCGGGCAATGCCCAATTCGTGATCGATGATGCTGATGGCTTCGGGGGCATTTTGAATGATTTGTTCGTAGTAGGCCTTCTCAGTAGTGAGAGGCGGCGGCGCAGTTTGGCCGTTGGCACGCCAAGGGGAGTGAGGATCGGCGATGCGGGCAAGCAGGGGCGAATGAGCTCGCAAGAGAGTCTCTGGGAGCGCGTCCATGATTGGTAGTTCGGCTGGTGTTTCCGCCGGGCCGACTTTCTCACCCATACGGTTCTTTCTCATCTCGACTGGCGATGAATCGATGGTAAGCGGGGCGAGTTGTTTATCGTTAGTTACGGCAGTAATGGAGATTGCGACGAAAATGTTAGGGAAAAAGGCAGTTTTGGGAGGGAGTTGCTGAGAGAATCTGCTCTTAAGTTTAGTTGGCGTTGGCCAGTACCACGCACAGTTGACGGAGGATCAGGCGCTGCTCCTCGGTGACGACGAGAAACTCGAATCCGCAGCGCAGACCCTCGCTGTAGCGCACCACGGCGCGCAATTTGGTGATGTGGGGCGGAACGGGAACCGGAAACTCGAGGGAGACGACTTCGCCAGGCTGCATCTCGCCGCTGAGGGTGGCGCCAATGCCGTCGAGGCCGAGTTCGCTCGTGCGTCCCCAATAAGCGGCGGTGTGGCCTTCCCGGAAGACGGAGACTTGGATGCGAACGTCAAAACGGTAGCGGGAGTATCGGCGCAGCCTCTTTAGGGCTTTCTTGGCTGCTTGGGCACGGTCAGTCAATCTGAGCTCCAGGTCGAAATGTTCGCAAAGTCATGTTTTACGAGGGCCGCTCGCGGCTGCGGGCTAGTCGCTTTGATTGTGCTTGATGGGGATGGCTGAGCTCAACGGCATTAAAGTCCATGTACTTAGGGAAAGTTGGCGGGGATCGCGGTTACGCAATGTTTTTCAGTCGGAAGAGTCTTTGGGCTTCGGTCTGCAGGAGCGCGTAAAGGTGAGTAAATGAGCGTGACAGAGGGATGGCGGACATCTAAAATTGAGGATCGAAGCTGATAAGGTCAGGCTGAAAGCTTCCGAAGCCGGTCCATTCGCAAGGCCGCTCTGCAATTGAGGATTTTTACGCTATGGTTTATCGGTCGAACGCGGCTGAAGCGTGGTACCCGGAGGGAGAGCCTTCTCCGACGGAGGGCGAGATTCCGCTTGATTTGTTGCCTCCCGCGAGTCTGACGCAGCCGTTGTGGAGGTCGCTGGTTGGCAATCTGCGCGATACGTTCGCGCCGACCAAGCTGCCGCCGCTCCAACTGACTTCGCGACCGGTTTATGTTGGGCTGGCCCTCGGCGAGCGGTTGCGGCTGCCGTGGTTTCGAACCGTCTTCACCAATATCGGGGATGTACTTTCTCCAGAGGTGCTGCCGCCGCTCGAATTAGAGTCGCAGCCGGTTGATGTAGGCGAACTGATTACGGATCAGCTGAGTCATTTCTGGTGGGGATCGTTGCTGCGAAATCTGGCGGATCGAGTCGCGCCAGAGAGCCAAGTGGCCTTGCAGCTAACTGCCAAGCCCATTCTCGACATTATTCCGAAATCGTGGATTCTGCTTCCGATGTGGTCCGAGGTGGTGGACACGCCGAAGGTGTTTTATCCGGACAAGCCGAAGACAACGGCACCTCTTCGTCCAGTCAATTTACAGCCCGTGACGGTAGCGGTGGAGCAACAAGTTCTGAAGGGCGAACCGACAGCGGCGGACTTGATGCGGGATATACGACGGTCGCGAATCCGGCAACGGATTTGGATCGGAGTGGCAGCCGTTCAGATTGTGTATATGGTCGCGCTGGCCTTAGGAAAGCTTTGAGTTGAGGGAACTTCCCTCGAGTGTTGGCGAAGGCCCGGGCGATAGCGCCCGACGCTTCATCGACAACCCGCAATTCCAACTAACCTACTGGCGCAAGCCCATCCATCCTTCGGAGATCACCATGGAATTCCCGGGGTTGCGGGCATCGTATTTTACAGAGGTCGGCAGGCCGAGCCGGCACGAGTGAAGATTGATCCACTGGCGTAGATAAGTCACGTCCTGCGAAGCCTCGTAGGAAACTCCCGCCACATCGTATTGATAGATCAGCATGGTCGCCGGGCGATTGGCGGCAGTAGTAATTTCCTGCACGTCAATGACAGTGCCATCGGTGATGCGGCCGACTGTATTGAGCCACACGCGCCGTTCGTGTTCAATTTCAGTCGCGTTCTTCGGCTTGCGGCGCAATATCGCGTAGCTAGCCAACGCGATGCCCGCCATTCCCAATCCCAGCGTGTAGATTCGAAGCGAATTCATCGGCAGATGGAACCTGAGCCTTTCGGTGTCCCTTCAGAATAAGCCGGATCGTCCCGGAAGGCCAAGAGCACGAAGGTGCGAAAAGACAAGCGGGGCTGTGGAAGCTTTTTTGTTTCTTGATTAGAGCGGCTCGGCGCGGAGAAGCGTGACGTGCTGCAGAGCGCGAATTGACCAGAAAGTGACGGATTCCTGACAACTCGGCACTCAAACGCATTGTAAAGTTGCGGCTTGCTTTGAAGCGGATTCGATAAACTCAACGCGTCATACAGTGCTGAATGCCGAAGTCGGGGGCGACTATACGGGGTGATTGGCACTGCGATGACGAGTAGAGTTTGGAGACAGGGGCCGGACTCACATCCGGCCCCTGAGTTGTTTGTGGCTGGCGTTACGGTTCACAAACTCGGTGCCCGCCTCTGCCCTACACGAGCGGACCAATGCGTCCCCTCTACGCGTGCTGGGTCAGGAGCGGCGGCGGTAGTAGATATTGAATTCGAATCCGGGATTGGGGGGAAAGATCTCGGCAATCTTGCGGAGGCGCTCCGCCATCGCCGTGGGAGCAAGCAGCGGATAGTCGCGTTCCCGGAGATCGTAGTAGTCGACGTCGAGATACATCGATAGAAGATAGATGGAGATTGCGTCCGCGAAGCTTGCGGTCAGGAATTCGTTCTTGAATTTCTCGGCGTCGGGACCGTGGGCGGTGGCGAACTTGCGGGCCTCCCATGCGTCGAGTGAAGTTTCGCCGCGGACGCTGGCTTCGACTTGCTGCCATACGAGGTCGGCAAAGTTCTGGGAGACTCCGGCTTTTTCGACGAGGGCATGGCCAACATTGATGAAGAATTCGAAGGCGACGGAGAATTTGTCGTCCATTAGACGCGTAGAGATGAAGACGCACTGCGCGTTGCCGAGTTCGAGGTTGCGGTGGCACACGGCGTTATCACTGAGGGCGACGTCGTAGCGGTCGGCGATGACGGTTTCGTCTCCCTGGGTGACGGTAAGCGGGACGAAATAGTAGGCCTTACGGGTGAGCGCGGCGGCGATGGGCACGGGGACGGAGGCGATCATGCGTTCGAGATCATTTTCGGAGATGGTGATCTCTCCGGAACGCGCGTAGCAGATGCCGTTGGGCGCTTGTGAAACCGGGCTATTCTGAACGATTTCCGCGGGACTGCGGGTGATCGCGGAGGCGGTTTGGGACATTGAGATATTGTAGCGTATTCGCGCGGATGGATTGCGGAGCGCGGGCGTCGCAGGGAGCGGGTGAGATGGTGTAGGTTAAGGGTATGGGAAAAACGAATGCGGACGGGGCGGGGTGGATTGGCGTTCCGGTGCGTGTGGTGGCGATGACCTTTCTTTTCACGGTGCTGTCGTTCGCGGTCGCCCTGCTACTGAGCATCCTGGGAACGGTGGTGTATTCGCAGGTGAAGCATGTGGCCCCGAATTTGACGTTTGCCTACCGGCATGTGGCGTTTCCATTCGCGATTCTGGTGGGGGTAATTGTGCTGGCGGTCTCGATTTGGATGGAGATACGGAATTACCGGCGCGGGAAGGTGCTGGAGAGAATTGAAGGGGCGTCGTTCGCGGCGCGACGGTAGACGGTGATCGTCGTTAGTTGTTGCTGCTAATCATTCGGGCTCCCGGAATCTGGTGGATATTTCATGAAGAACGAAGGGAAATTGCCGCGGATTGCGATTCCGGTACCGCATTCGGGGGATCCGGAGTACGCCGAGCGGGCGCTGCCGGTGTATCTGGATGCGGTGCTGGGAGCGGGCGGAGAACCGGTGCGGATTGAGTTGGGACTTCCGGCGACCGAAGTTTTGCGTCAGATTGAAGACTGCGATGGAGTCTTGTTGCCGGGAAGCCGGGCTGATGTGGATCCGGAAAGATATGGGGCGGAGCGGGATCCGAAGACGGACGAGTCGGATGCGGAACGAGAAGCGGTGGATGCGTTGTTGTTGGGGGACGCATACAAGTTGCGGAAGCCGGTGCTGGGGATCTGCTACGGCCTGCAATCGTTGAATGTGTTTCGGGCGGGAACGCTGGTTCAGGATGTTCCGACGGCGAATCCCGAGTCGAAGATTGATCATAGTGCGGGACGGACGGTGGCGAAGGCGCATCACGTGACTGTCGAGCCGGGCTCGCGGCTGGCAAGGATTGTGGGAGCGGGCTCAGGCGGGGCCGGAACTAAGGGCGCTCCGTCAGTTGAGTCACTCGCGGTGGCGGTGAATTCTTCGCATCATCAGGCAGTGGATGTGGCGGGGCAGGGATTGCGGGTGGTGGCGCATTGCGCAGAGGATGGGACGCTCGAAGCCTTGGAGGGGACAGACGCCGGGCACTTTGTGGTGGCCGTGCAGTGGCATCCGGAGCGGAGCGTAAATGATGATCCGGAGGTAGCGGAGCCGGCGAAGGCTATCTTTCGCGCTTTCATTGCGGCGGCTCGGGCGCGACAAGCGGAACTGGCGGGAGTCGCGCAGACGGTTCGATAGGTTCGGCTGGGCCGAAGTTTCGCAACAGTGAAGAGTTTGGACGGTCGAGGACGCCCCTCTCTCCATACGCAAAACCTTGACGGGCGAGACACCCGTCTCCACACGAACAAAAGCCAAAAAATCTAAATTACTTTTAGCAACACTACTACGTTCGCGATGGCGGCGTTTTCGGTCGGAACACCTTCGGGAGTCTTGGCTTTGATTCCTACGCAATCTTCGGGGATTTGGCATAGGTTGGCGACTCTCTGGCGGATGGCGCCGGCGTGCGGACCGATTTTGGGCGTGAGAAGTATGAGGGTCGAATCCAGGTTGACAATTCCATAGCCTGCGGCTTTCACGCGGGCGAGCGCTTCCTCGAGAAAGATGGCGGAGTCGGCATTTTTCCATTGCGGGTCGGAGGGTGGAAAGAGTGAACCGATGTCGGGGCCTGCGATGGCTCCGAGGAGCGCGTCGGTGATCGCGTGAAGGAGAACGTCCCCGTCGGAATGGCCTCCTAGTCCGTGAGTGTGGGGCAGAGTGATGCCACCGATTTTGAGGGGAAGGGCCGGTTTGAATTCGTGGGAGTCCCAACCGTACCCGATTCGGATTTCAGGTTTCAATTTCTTCTTCCGTTCCAGCCTGTGAACGCCTGGATTCAGTTTACGGCATCGGTGGAGAGCCAATTGGGTTTTTCAAATAGAACTCAGCCAGTTCCAGGTCCGCGGGCGTCGTGATCTTTATGTTGCGCGGCGAACCCATGACCACGACTACGGGAGAACCGGCGCGTTCGATGAGGGAAGCTTCGTCGGTTCCGAGGAAGCCATCTAGCGCGGCATCATCGAAGGCCTTCTTCAGTAGCGGATAGCGAAATCCTTGTGGAGTTTGGGCCATGACGATGCTGGCGCGCGGAATGGTGGATTTGATCAAGGCTCCGTCGGCGGTGCGCTCGACTTGTTTGACAGTATCGACGGCGGGCCAGCCCGCGATGGCGGCTCCGTGTTGATGGGCGGCGTCGATGACCGAGGCGATGATCTCGTGCGTAGTGAAGGGGCGGACGGCGTCGTGGACCAGCACGATGTCTTCCGAATCAGCGGCGATGTGTGCGAGTGCGCTGGCGACCGAATCCTGCCGATGCTCACCACCCTCGACAAAATGCAGAGGCTTGGATAGAAGGTCGGGATATTGCTTCTCGATTTGAGCCCGAAATCCCTCCATCTCGTCAGGCCGAAGGGCTACGGTGATTTCGCTTACGGCAGGGACAGAGGCGAATTTGCGAAGGGTACGGACGAGGATGGGGACGCCGTCGAGTTCTTTGAACTGTTTGCTGGGTGATTTTTTGCTGGACTTGGCGGATGAGGGCGAAGCCATGCGAGTGCCGAGTCCGGCGGCGGGGATGATGACGAAAACCTTCATAAGGGCGAAGAGTATAGTACAGCGCCGGCGGCAAAGAGTGCCACAGTTCACACTCTCCGTCCACTAGTCGAGAGGCTCGACGCTATTCTGTCAGTCGGCAGCGCGTTCAGTGACCGGTTTCTTTGCGGGGTCGGAGGGCGGACCGGCGACGGGGATTGGTTGCGTTGCGGCCATAGGCGGCGGAGAAGCTCCTTTGGAGTCGTGCCGGCCGGTGGCGCGCTCATCCCATTTGCCGAAGATCATTTTTCCGGCGGTGGTTTGGAGGACGGAGGTGACAGAGATGTCGATGGTCTTGCCGATCATCTTGCGCGCATTGTCGACCACGACCATGGTTCCGTCATCGAGGTAGGCGACTCCCTGGTTGTACTCTTTGCCTTCTTTCAAGATGAAGACCCGCATAATTTCGCCGGGGAGGACGATGGGCTTGAGGGAGTTTGCGAGTTCGTTGATGTTGAGGACGGCGACGCCTTGCAGTTGGGCGACTTTGTTGAGATTGAAATCGTTGGTGATGATTTTGCCTTCGTAAAGCTTGGCGAGTTCGATGAGCTTGAGGTCGACTTCGCGGACGCTGGGAAAATCGTCTTCGACGATCTGGATCTGAACGGAGGCGGTTTTCTGGAGGCGCTGGAGGATGTCGAGACCACGGCGTCCGCGATTGCGCTTGAGGGAGTCGGCGGAATCGGCGACGAGTTGGAGTTCGCGAAGGACGAATTGCGGGATGACGATGAGGCCGTCGAGGAATCCGGTTTCGGCGATGTCGGCGATGCGGCCGTCGATGATAACGCTGGTATCGAGAATTTTAAAGCTCTTCTTGCCAGACTTTTCGCCTCCGAAGATGCCGCCGAGGGCGGCCAGGTTGAGCAGATCGCCCTTGTTGGCGCCGACGGCCAATCCGACATAGGCCATGATCATCATAACCATGATCTGGAGGAAACTTTGAACCGGACCGGCAGGGATGCTGTTGCGAATAACGAGGGCGAAGAGATAGGCACCGATGATACCGAGAACGCTGCCGATGGCTGCGCCGATCAGCCGCTTCAGACTCATCACGCGCAACCGCCACTCGAAGACAATGATGGCGGCGCCGATGAGAACACCGACGGCGGCATCCAGGTGCGAGGGCAGGTTAAACGGACGAATCAGCGAGCAGATGACACCGATAATGACAACAAATAGAAGACGAATAAATATGACGTCCACGAGTAGAGACCTCTCTCGGGGAAGGATCGTAGAACGATTCCCGCCCCCGCCGACCGTTGGGGTTAGGTAAGAGTTAAAGTCCCCTCAAGCCAGCGTTCTATTCACGGAGCGGAATGAAGTATGAGAATGTGCTCCGCGCCCGGCTTCTCGCCGGGTTACTGCAAAAAGTATCGCGAGCAGTATATACCGCGGTGGAGAGGGGCGGCTAGCGGAGTGTGGGTTCCGGGCGCCGATACGGGCAGATTTTAGGAGGACCCAGGTTAGTGTCCTGAAGAACGGACACGAACCTGGGGCACCGAGTCCGGATCCATTCTCTACATGCCTTCGTAGTTAGGGCCGCCGCCGCCTTCGGGGGGAACCCAGGTGATGATCTGGTAGGGATCCTGAATGTCGCAGGTTTTGCAGTGGACGCAATTGGCGGGGTTCAGGCTTATGCGCTTGCCATTGGGAGCGGCGGAATCATCGAGCATCTCGTAGACGTTGGCGGGACAGAAATTCTGGCAGGGACTGCCGAACTCTTTCACGCAACGGATATTGCAGATGTCGGTATCGTGAATTAGTAGATGGGCGGGCTGATCGTCTTCGTGTTTGGTGCCGGAATAATAAAGGTCGGTGAGTTTGTCAAAGGTGATCTTGCCGTCGCCTTTGGCGGGACCGATTAAGCGGGACTCCGGTCCTCCGTCAGCGGGGAGTTTGGAGAGGACCTTCATGTTCTCGTAACCGGGGTGGGACACGACGCGATCCCGGAGGCCACCGTCGAAGAGTTCCTGCAACGCCGTGTTGAACATCCCGGCGATCATGCCGTTCTTGAATCCCTGATGGAAATTGCGGACGGGCCAGAGCTCATCCTGAATCCAGCTGGTTTCGACTCGGCGCTGGAATTTGCCGAGAGTTGCGGTCGAAGAGTCGTTGTTCAGCAAAGCTTCGAAGGCGGTTTCGGCAGCTAACATGCCGCTCTTGATGGCGAGATGAATTCCCTTGAGGCGAGCGGAATTCAGAAAGCCGGCGGAGTCGCCGATGATCATCCAGCCGTCGCCTCCGAGCGGAGGGAGAGACCACCATCCGCCATAAGGCAAAGATTTGGCGCCGTAACGGATCATGTGGCCGCCTTCCAGAAGACCCGCTATATAAGGATGCTGCTTGAAGGTCTGGAGGACGTGCTGGGGATCGACGCGCGGGTCTTGATAGTCGAGTCCAGTGACGAAGCCGAGGGAGACGATGTTGGTGTTGGGACTGTCGCCCTTTGAGCCGTAGATCCACGCGCCGCCGTATTCTTTAGTGGTAAGCGGGTAGCCCATCGTATAGATGACTTCGCCGGTATCGATGCGGCTGGAGGGAACTTCCCACAACTCTTTGACGCCGACGCCGTAGGTCTGCGGGTTGCGATCTTTCATCAGATCAAACTTCTTTATCAGTTGCTTGGTCAGCGATCCGCGAGTACCTTCGGCCAGGACAACGACTTTTGCTTTGACGTCGTAGCCCGGTTCGAAATTCGATTTTGGCTGATTCTGTTTGTCGACTCCCTTGTCGTCGGTGCGCACGCCCGTGACGCGATCGCCGTCGTAGAGCAACTCGGAGCCGGCGAACCCGGTAAAAATTGTGATGCCGGCTTCTTCGACCTTGCTGGCCATCCATTTTACGAAGCGATTGATCGAGATGACATAGTTGCCGTGGTCCTGGAGGGGTGGAGGCGTGAGCGGGAGTTTGTGATGGCCGCGATGGGTAAGGAAATAAACAGCTTCTTTGTGGACTTGAGCGTCCAGCGGGGCTTCGGATTCGAATCCCGGCAGAAGTTCTTTCATGGAGCGGGGATCAAGCAGCGCTCCGGAGAGGCAGTGCTGCCCGGCTTCGCGGGCTTTTTCGAGGACGTAGATGTTTTCTTTGCTGAGAAGAGCCTCGGGATGACGGGCATTGTGATCGTCGATGAGTTGGGAAAGGCGCAGGGCACAGGCCATTCCGGCGGGGCCACCGCCTACGACGACGACGTCGGCGGGCATCTCGGGATGGTCGACGTTAGGAATCGGCTTGCGGAAGATAAGCATGCGGTTAGCTCTCAGTTAGGACATGGCGGCACGAGTGGAGGTCGCTCGCCGAACTCAGCGCCCACAGCAATCTATGTCGTTCCTGTTACCGAATACTTTACGCGTAAGTTCGTAGACCTAATTTTTGCAGGCAATCGCGAGGCGGGATTTCGCAACTCCCGCCGCTCCGGCTACTTAATCGCTTCCGCTGCGATCCGTTCGGTGACGAACGCTTCGATTACGTCGCGAGCCTTGATGTCTCCGTAGTTCGCGATCGAGATACCGCATTCCATCCCGCTCGTGACCTGCGAAGCGTCGTCTTTGAACCGTCGCAACGATCCGACTTTGCCCTTGAAGACGACCACATCGTCGCGCAGCAACCGCACTTCGGAATCGCGCTTGATCAGCCCGTCGGTAACGCGGCAACCGGCAATCGTTCCCACCTTCGGGATGCGGAACGTTTCCAGCACTTCCGCGCGGCCCTGATAGGTCTCTTTGATCGTCGGTTCCAGCAGTCCGGTCATGGCGCGCTTGATCTCGTCCTGCAGTTCGTAAATGATCGAGTGCAACCGTATATCTACTTTTTCCTGCTCCGCCAGTTCCTGCGCCTTGCGCTCAGGACGCACGTTGAAGCCGATGATGATCGCATTAGATGCCGAAGCCAGCAGCACATCGGTTTCGGTAATCGCGCCAATGCCAGACCGCAGCAGTTTGAGACGCACCTTGTCGTTCGACAAGCGGCCAAGCAGATCGCCCAGCACTTCGACCGAGCCCTGCACGTCGGCCTTCAGGATGACGTTCAGTTCCTTCATCCCCGCCGTCTTCAGTTGCTCCGCCAAACCTTCCAGCGACACACGCGAACTCTTCGCCAGCGTCGCTTCGCGGAACTTCTGCTCGCGATACTCCGAAATGTCGCGCGCCTTCTCGCGATCCGTCACGACCACGAACTGATCGCCAGCCTGCGGCAGTCCTTCGAGTCCAATGATCTCAACTGGCGTCGACGGAGGCGCTTCTTTCAACGCCTTGCCGCGATCGTCAAACATCGCGCGAACTTTTCCATACACGTTACCAACAACAAAGTTGTCACCGGCGCGCAGCGTACCATTCTGCACCAGAATCGTTCCCACCGGACCGCGCCCGCGATCCAGTTTCGCTTCCAGCACCAGCCCGCTTGCCGCGCGTCCAGGAGTCGCTTTCAACTCCTGCAGGTCAGCCGTCAGCAGAATCATTTCCATCAGCAAATTCAGATTCGTCTTCTGTTTCGCCGACACGTCGACGAACACTGTCTTTCCGCCCCACTCTTCCGGAACCAGACCGCGATCCGCCAACTGCTTCTTCACGCGCTCCGGCAATGCGCCCGGTTTGTCGATCTTGTTGACCGCGACAATGATCGGCACTTCCGCCGCATGCGCGTGATCGATCGCTTCTACTGTCTGCGGCATCACACCATCATCCGCAGCCGTAACCAGTACCACGATGTCCGTCGCTTTCGCTCCGCGCGAACGCATACGCGTGAACGCTTCGTGACCGGGAGTATCGAGGAACACGATCTCCCGCCCAAACGCCGGAGACGACTTGTCCGTGATCGCAACCTTGTATGCGCCGATATGCTGCGTGATTCCGCCAGCTTCGCCGCCTGCCACATTCGTCGACCGGATCGAATCCAGCAACGTCGTCTTGCCGTGATCGACGTGGCCCATGATCGTCACCACTGGAGGACGCGGAATCGCTTCCACACCTTCCTCGCTGCTCTCCATCGCTTCCGTCGTATCCTTGGAAGCCTGCTCCTCGAAGGTGATCACTTCCGTATCCGCTCCGAAGAAGCGCGCCATCTCGCTCGCCAACTCGGCGTCGAGCGTCTGGTTGATGGTCGCAAACACGCCGCGAACCACCAATCGAGCGATTACATCCTTCGCGCGAATCCCCAGCTTCTCCGCCAGGTCCTTTACCGATATTCCTTCCGTAATCGTGATGTTCCGCGTGATCGGCGCCGGCTCGTTACTCAGCGACATGCGCGGTGGCGGAGTGTAGCCCTTCATCGGGCCTTCCTTCACGCCTCGCGGCACATATCTCTGTCCCGGTCGTCGTGATGGTGCTCCCGGCCGCGCACCCGGCCGCACTGGTCCCGGAGGTGCCATTCCCGCTCCCGGCCCAACGCCCAACGGACGCGATCCCGCAGGCGCAACGCGAGTAGGATGCATCGGTCGCCGTTCGCCCGGTCGTAGCGGCGGACGCGACTGTCCCGGCGCAAGCGGACGCGCCGTCCTCTGGAAGATTGGCTGTCCCGGAACCGGCCTTCCCGGTGCTGGACGTGATGCGCCTGGCGCTGCCGGAGGTGGAATCGGGGCCTTGTAAACCGGACGCGGACCCGTCTGCGGCATGATCATGCGCGGCGGTGGCGCAACTGGCCTCGCCGGAGCCGCCGGCTGCATCTGCATCACATTGCTCGCCGCTGCAGGGGGAGCTGCCGGGGGCGCGCTGGCACTGGCGGTCGGAGCCGATGGCGCAATCACTCGCGGTGGAACTGCAATTGCCGGAGGTGGCGTAGTCGCCGCTGTCGAACTTGCCGGCGGCGTTGCGGAAGCAGGAGGCAGAACGGGAGCTTTCGGCGGAATCACGACCACCGAAGGCGGCCGATAAGTCGCCGCCACGGAAGCTGGAGTAACCAGTCGTGGCGCAGGCGGAGCCGGTGCGGACGCTGACGGAGGGGTAGAAGTAACGCTAGCGGCCGGAACTTCAACTGCTGGCCTCGGCGGCGCCGCTTTCGGTGTCGCAGGCGATGCCGCCACAGGAACCTCAGCCTTCGCTTCCCCGCTCGGCGGCGCCACCGGCGCTTTCGCTACGGGACGTGCCGCTGGCTGCTCAGCAACTACCTTTTGTTGAGTAATGGCGCGCAGCACATCTCCGGGACGCGAAATATGAGAGAGGTCAATCTTGGTCTTGATCTCTTCTTCGCCGTGAGCTGCTCGCGAAGCAGGCTTTGCCGAACCGGTCGCGGCATCCGAGCGGCCGCGCAGATGCTTTCGCACCAGATCCGCTTCGAAGTCTTCTAGAGAGCTAGAGTGCGTTTTCTTCTCCGTGACACCAACCGTGACCAGAGAGTCAAGAATTTCCCTGCTCTTGACTTCCAACTCACGGGCCAAATCGTTAATTCGAATCTTACTCATCCGCTCTCGTTCCTCTTCTTGTCCCGCGTATTCGTATCTCTAGGCTCGCATATCTAACCTCATGAAATTTCCTGCCATTTCACTGCAGCCTGACGAACCCCACGCCATCGGTCCGGACCTGACTCCGAACTCGCCATCTATCAGTCTAGCGCTGTTTGTCTTCCGGGGCTTCTTCGGTGGCGACTTCTTCAGTCGCTGATTCCGCATCTGCGGTTGGTTCCGTTGCTGCCGAATCCGCTTCGGCGGCCAACCTCGCAGCATCCAACTCGCCGTCACCCGGCGATGTGGCTTCTCCGGTATTCTCCGGATCTCCCACTAATGCGTCCGCTTCTACCGTGCCTTCTTCCAGAGAAGCTTCGTCAACGACCACATCGCTGCGAGCCGCTTCGGTGGCGACTTCTCCGGTCTCCGATTCAGCAGCAGGCACTGCTTCGCCGCCATCCAGAGTGGCAAAGTAATTATTGACCGCAATACTGATTTTTTCCACCGTTTTCGGGCCAATGCCTTCAATCGCTTCCAGCTGTTCCGGCGTCATATCGGCCAGCGATTCCACAGTATTCACGCCGGCTTCTTTCAGCTTCTCGACCAGTCCCTCGCCCAGCCCCGTAACCAATTCCAGCGGAGTGACCGTCTGCGTGACCAGCGCCGACATCTGCTGTTCCACTTCCTGGCGCTTCTCCTCTTCGCTCTTGATGTCGATCTTCCAGCCCAGAAGTTTGGCCGCCAGTCGTACGTTCTGGCCTTTCTTGCCGATCGCCAGCGAAAGCTGCGTATCGTCGACCACCACTTCCAGATGCTTATCTGCCGCGTCCACAATCGTCACGCGGCTGACCTTCGCCGGCTGTAACGCTTTCTCCGCAAACGTAACGGCATCCTCGTGATACTCGATAATGTCGATCTTCTCTCCGCGCAACTCACGGATGATCGACTGCACCCGCATTCCCTTCATGCCCACGCAAGCGCCGACCGCGTCTACGTCCTTATCCTTCGACATGACCGCGATCTTGGTGCGCTCACCCGCCTCGCGCGCAATCGCACGGATCACCACAGTGCCGTCATAAATCTCCGGCACTTCGGTCTGGAACAAATGCTGCACCAGTTCCGGCGCGGAGCGCGAGGCAATCACGCCCGGCCCTTTCGTCGCCTTCTCCACGCGCACGATCACCACACGAATCCGCTCGCCCACCGCGAACGATTCCAGCCGCGACTGCTCCTTGCGTCCCATGCGCGCTTCGGCCTTGCCGATATCCAGAATCACATCAGGACCTTCGAGCCGCTTGACCGTCGCATTCACGATCTCGTTCACGTGCCCGATGTATTCGTTGTAAACCGTGTCGCGTTCCGCCTCGCGCACCTTCTGAAAAATGACCTGCTTCGCCAGTTGCGCCGCGATCCGTCCCAAAATTCCTTCCGTAACTTTCGGAATCAGCAACTCTCCGCCCGCTTCCGCGCTTGGATCCAGCTTCCTCGCCTGATCGACCGTCACCTGCAAATTTGGATCTTCCACCTGCTCCGCTGTTTCGACGATCGACTTCACCGCATACGCATTGATCTTGCCGCTGTCCTTATCCAGCACAGCGCGCAGATTCTCTTGCGTCTTGTAGTATTTGCGTGTCGCGACGACAATCGCGTCCTCGACCGCACTCACTACAATCTGCGGATCAATACCTTTCTCCCGGCTGACCCCTTCGATAATGTTGTAAAGCTCGCTCGCCATAAATTCAGGTCTCAGGTGCCAGGTGTCAGATCTCAGGTGGTGGTCTCCCCGAGACCTGGACACCTGAGACCTGAGATCTTGCACTTAGATTTCAGGTACTAAATTCGCTTTCTCTATATTTCCGAACTCAATTTCAACCTTCGGCGCCGCGCCCTCTTTCGGCCGCACCTTCTTTCGCGCCGCACTCAGGTCCAGTACCAGCTTCCCGTTCTCGAAGCTTTCCAGCCTGCCTTCGAAGTGCCGGTTGTTGTTAACCGGCTCCCGCGTCATCAACTTCACACGTTGCCCGCGAAAGCGTTCAAAATCGACTGCCTTACTTAGCTTACGATCCAGCCCCGGAGAAGAAACTTCTAGCACGTACGATCCGCCCGGCACCGCATCCTCGACATCGACGATCGTGCCGAATTCTCGACTGAACTTCGAGCAATCCTCGTGCGTCACGCCATCCGGACGATCCGCCGCCGGAACCGCTCCGGGCCGGTCAATAAAAACTCGTAGCATGCGGTGCTTGCCCGCCCCGCACACTTCCACTTCAACCACTTCCAGCCCACCCGAGCCCGCCACCCGCTCGGCAATCTGCCGGACCTTATCTAAATCAAGAGCCATGTTTTCAGCGATTTACACCTAGGCCGCAGCGCCAGTCATCCCCACCCATCAGCCCAAACTAAAAAGTGGGCTTTCGCCCACTGGTGTGCTTCGACAATCCCTTGCACTACGACACAACAGTTTTCATCAGCAACTATACGCCGCCCATTTCGAAAACACAAACGTGCGGCATCCCAGAAACGACCTTCGATCCCTTCTCCGGGCGCGCTTCCAAATATCAGTTGATGAGTACGGTGACGCCGCGGCTAAGACGACCTACCCTGCCTCGATACTTGCCATACTCAGCGCACCCTAAGGGTCGTTGTATCGCAGACGCATCCCAATTTAGCTTCGATCGTCGCGGCGTCTCTCCATTTGTCAAAGCGGAGCCCTTACTGTTAATTACTATCTCAACAACTCCGCCTTTATCGCACCGCTTCAGCTGACCCATCCTTCGAAAACGCTTCTCCGCACTCCCTATCCACCCGCACAACTGAGTTACGAAAGTATTGGAAGTAATCTTGCCCTCGTCCCGCAAATCCCTCAAACTTCTTTGGATGCAGCCTTCCCGCACCCATCTCGCCATCGCATTTGGCTCCGCCGGCCTGCTGGTGCTGGTGTTTCTCGGATACTTGTATTGGCTCAGCAATCAGCCCCCTGTTCTCTCGCGCTCCGAAGAGCGGGATCCGCTCACGCAGATGCCGATTAGCATCACCATGAATCCCTTTCGTGATCGCACCATCGAACGCACCGCCAACAAATTCATCGCGCAGATGCGCGACGGCAATTGCCGCACTTTACTAGCTCAATGGGAGAAGGATTACCGCAAGAAACGTGCCGACTTCCTATGTAGCTCTGAAGTGCAGCATCCCCTGATCTCGTGGAATCTGGTGGAATGGGAAGATGCTCCGCCGCTCGTCATTCTCCACTACAAGGGCGAACGTTACAGCACGCCTGCGCAAGATTCTACTTATAAGGACTTGTTTACCGTGACCGAAGAAAAGAAAGACGAAGGTTGGACGGTTACGAAGTACGACTCTTTCTACTAACAACATCTTCGGGCAAAGCCCGGTTCTTTATCCCCATCGTTGCGAACAGAATGAGATATCGGTTCGCCCGCGCCAAACTCTTCTTTACTCCCGCGTCCGTCCATGCGACGGATCCGCTGACGTTGATGTGTTTAAATCCAGATGAAGTCCGGAACCCGATCCCGGAACATAACAATTCCCATCTGCCGCATAAGTCTTCCCACAACCGTCCGCCACCTCCTTGCGCCGGGGAGACTGCGCGAACTGCCATACGTCGGCAAACGTAACTCCGCTGGCAGCCACCGATGGCGGCGGATGTCGCGACACGGAGCACCCCGGCGAAGGTGGGCAAGCATCATTCGTCACCCAGTAAGTGATCTCGCGGGTACCACCACTCTGTCGTATGTCTTCGGCTGTAACTACGCTATCCCCGCTTTTTTCCAAGGCCGCGATTCCCGAGCAATAAACACCTGCGCGGAACCCCGACTGTCGTACACCATCGACCCAGGCAAACAAATAGGCCTTCTGCTCGGGTAACAGCCGCCCACCTTCTTCTTGATCGAGAAACAGGATCGTGTGCGCCGGAAAACCTTCGTCGCCTGCAGATCGCACTGCCGCTTGCGCGTCACCCTTTCCTAATTCCTGAGCCAACTTCACATCACGAAGCTCCCGAAACAATCGACCGTTAAACAGCACCAGATATCCAAAACCCGCAGCCTCTAACTTGCCGCGCTTCCCCGTCCAACTATTTGATTTACGCCCCGGAGGATTATTAAGCCAGTAACCGGCATAAGCAAAACTTGCTCGCAACTGCTTCAGATTCTGATCGCCCGGGTACTCGTTGCGGTCAAAGCCTAAATAAAATGCGGGAGTTGCATTCGCGAATTCAAGCCCCCGCAAGCTGTCCTCAAGCAGGTTGAGGCTTTCCCGTTGGTTAGCCGTAAACGCGATTGACAGAACTTTGCCCTTCAGCACAGTGCTATAGACTCGCGCATGTTTCTCTAAGGGTGGCTCCGATTTTTCGAAATTAGAGACGGTGAAATTGACGCCTGCGATTGACTCCCGTTCGGACTTGCCCACCGCCGCCGTGCCAGAGCCGGCAACCAGCTGATTCATTCTGGCCTCGACGGCTCCGTCGTCCCGATCCACAAACTTAGCTCGCGAATAACTCTGGATGGAAATCGCGTGCCACTCCGGAACGCTATCATCTGGCCCCGATGTCACCCGAAGCAACACGTCGAAGGTGTTGGTCGTGTGTAAATCCGCGGCTTTCTTCTGCAGACTTTCTCTGGCGTAGCTCGTCTCGTCCGAAAGGCCCGACGGAAGCCTGTAACGAAACCCGAGTTCGACACTCGAATACACTCCATTTTCCAGCCCAATCGAGGTGTTGGTTTGCGACAAACCAAGCACGCCCAGTAGAACCAGAAGCGCAATCCAGACCAACGTCCTCATGGCCGCTTATTCTAGCAATGTTCCCTCTCGGGAATCAGCGCCAACTCGCCTCCTCGCTGTTCGCCCTCGAAGAAGCTATAATCCTCGCTTTGTGCGTATCCTTCTTCTCAGCGACATTCACAGCAATCTTGAAGCGCTGCACTCCTGTCTCGCGGCTGCACCCGCCTACGATCTGGTCGTCAATCTCGGCGATTCGGTCGGCTACGGTGGCAATCCCAATGAAGTGATCGCAAAAGTCCAGTCTTTGGGGCACGTCTTCGTCCGCGGAAATCACGACAAGGCCGTCAGCGGGCTGATGAATCTCGAGGAGTTCAATCCCGTCGCCGGACTGGCGACGCTCTGGACCCGCGAACAGCTTTCTGCCGAAAATCTGGATTGGCTGCGCAATCTTCCGCAAGGCCCTATCCAAGTTGGCGAACTTCCCGGTGTCCAGTTCGTGCATGGATCGCCGCTGGGCGAAGACGAATACATGGTGAGCGCGCGCGATGCGATTGAGCCGCTCATCACAATTCCCGTTCCAGTAACCTTTTTCGGACACACACACCTACAGGGCGGATTCGTGCTTTCAGGTGAGATCAGCGAGTCCTACCGTCCGGGATACCGCACCGTCGGACAGCCCGAGTCGTCGGATTGGCCTTTGCGCAAAGACCGGCGCTACCTGATTAATCCCGGCTCGGTTGGGCAGCCTCGCGACGGCGATTGGCGCGCCGCTTTCGCCATGTTTGACTCCGAGACCTGGATCGTCACTTACTATCGTGTGCCTTATAACCTGCGCGTCGCTCAAGAAAAAATCCTTGCCGCCAATTTGCCGCAGCGCCTCGCGACCCGGCTCGCCACCGGCAGATAGATCACTCCTGTGGAATTTCGTCGTCCCAAAGCGTTGTAAACTTCCGTTTATGCCTTCGCCTTCGCGTTCGTCCGATTCGCCAAATCTTTTTTCTGCGCCGAAATCCGTCCATGCCGCGCACACAGCTCACGTCGATGGCGGAGCTCGCGGCAATCCGGGGCCTGCCGGTTATGGCGTCGCGATTCAGGATGCTGCCGGACGTCCGGTCGCCGAACTCAGCGAATACCTCGGACACCACACCAACAATTATGCTGAATATCAGGGCCTCATCGCAGCGCTTCGCTACGCTGCTGAAAAGGAGATCAAGGCTCTGAAAGTGATTAGCGACTCAGAATTGATGGTGCGCCAGATGAAGGGCATCTACAAGGTGAAGCACCCCGAACTGCGGAAGTTGTACGATGAAGCGCAACAACTGGTGCGGCGCCTTGAGCACTTCGAGATTCGCCACGCGATGCGCGAACAAAATCAAACCGCCGATCGTCTGGCCAACGAAGCCATGGATCGTGGACGAAGGTGAGATGTAAGAAGTGACAGGTCAGAATTCAGAGATGAGATTGCAGAGGTAAAAACAAGAACTGCGACTTGTGGCTCCTAAAGTTTGGCAATCTGACCTCTTATCTTTCAGTCTCCAGCCGAGTGATCGTGAACGATCTTCCATCCCTCGGGAAATTTCCGGAAAACGAGGGTGAACAGGCCGTGCGGAGTTTTGCCGTCGGACATTGTCAGGCGAAATCCTCCGCGAACAAAAGCCGCCTTGGGATCGAGCATCTCGATTCGCAGATCCGTGAATTCCAGCTTGCCCATCTCGTGTCCGGCGCCCTGGTAGTTCTTCTTATAACGATCGAGTGCCGCTTGCCAACCCTGAGATTCGTGCCCGCCCGAAAAGAACGTCAAATCGGGAGACTTCCAATATCCCGCCATAAAGCTTTCGAGATCCTGCCGGTTCCATGCGGCCACCTGGTCTTCCATCACTTTGCGGATTGCGGCACGAGCACTCTCGTCGGCATCGCCTGCAACACCAGCGATGGCCAATGCCGCGATCATCACTCCTAACAGAACGAAGCCTCTCATACGCGCCTCCAGCACCAGGTCGCATCATAAACGGTTCGGATTTTATTGGCCGGAAAAGGGGCGTTGAAATTTGTTCAATAGAAAAGCCGCGAAACATTCGCGGCTCGCTCGACGAATTCAGAAACGGATATCTTGGGACCTGATGGCTGACGGCTGCCTTTTTATGCTCGTCCCTTTTTCGACGCAACGGCTGCCTTGACCTTCACCGTTTCCCACGGGCGTTTCGGACGATCGACCTTGGGCTGATCGCGGTCCTTGACCCGATCATACTGGTAGGATTCGCTCACCGTTCCGAGCGATTCGTTGTAGAGACTCGGTAGCCCCAACCCTTCTTTCAATTCTTCAGAAAACTGTTGCAGGGCCTTCAGATGGTCGGCCGACGCTGGCACTTCGGTTTTCGTCGTTTTCAGGAATTGCTGATATCCCTTGTTGACGAGCTTCGAGATCTCGCTGCCAATCATGTATCCCGGATAGGCAAAAATCTTCACCCCACCGTCATCCGTCTTCTGGATCGCCGCCGAGCAGTTGTACTTCTTCAGGAACACGCGGGTTTGCGCGCCGGGAGCTTCGATCAGGTCAAAGCCGTGATCCTTAAACCAGGCAACCGCGTCTTCGTAGGTCCGTTGTTCAACTTTCGCTGTCATTCTCAACTCAATTCTTTTTATAAATGTCGCTGCACTATTGCTGACCACACCTGTTTGGATGCCGTTACCGCAGTTTCGATGGAACCAAAACAGCCTGCCGGGAATCTAACCTCCCAGCGATACAGTAACGCTAGTATAGATATACCTTTTTATGCTCGTGGGCACATTACTCTAGTCATAAGGGCATTTGCGAAGAATGACACCAGCCGGTCCAGGATTCGCGCCGTTACGCTCCCAGTTCCCGGCAAATGCCGCGCCTGGCTTGCGCGGAGAAGCTGTGCTCGCCCAAATTGGCAATACGCCGTTGCTGCCTCTCGATGCCCTAACCGCCGACATTCCGGGCGTGAAACTATTGGGCAAGGCCGAATGGCACAATCCCGGCGGCTCAGTTAAAGATCGCGCCGCAGCTAACATCGTCACAGAAGCTCGCCGCTCCGGCAAACTTGCTCCCGGAAAAATTCTGCTCGATTCCACCAGCGGCAATACCGGCATCGCCTACGCTATGCTTGGCGCAGCTTTAGGATTTCCCGTCACGCTCTGCGTGCCCGAGAATGTTTCTCCCGAGCGAAAACGCATTCTACAGGCATACGGCGCAAATATCATCTATACCGATCCGGCCGAAGGTTCAGACGGCGCCATCAAAATCGCGCGCCAGCTCGCCGCGCGCCATCCCGATCTGTATTTCTATGCCGATCAATATTCGAACGACGCCAACTGGCGCGCGCATTACGAAGGCACAGCAAACGAAATCTGGCAGCAGACCGAAGGCCGCATCACCCATTTCGTCGCCGTGCTCGGCACCACCGGAACCTTCGTCGGCACGACCCGCCGCTTGAAAGAATTGAACCCCAAGATTCGCTGCATTTCGCTCCAGCCCGATTCCGCCTTCCACGGCATTGAAGGCGCAAAGCACTTGCCCTCGGCGATCGTCCCGCGCATTTACGACCCGTTGCTCGCCGACGAAAACATCGAGATCGTCACCGAAGACGCTCATGCCATGGCGCGCCGACTGGCCAGTGAACAAGGCTTGTTGGTTGGAGTTTCGGCGGCTGCAGCGGTCGTCGGTTGTCTTCAGATCGCCCAAAGCCTTCGCGACCAGGATCGCGCGACCATCGTCACCATCCTCTGCGACTCCGGCGAGAAATATCTAAGCGAAAAATTTTGGTATGAAAAATAAATGAAGAGGGCGTTTTTACCTCTGCAATCTGACCTCGGCCTCTTACCTCAATCCAATGCTCAAACTCTCTAAACTCGACCACGTGTCCCTTCGCCAGCACGGCGAAGAAACCTATCCGCACGAGTGCTGCGGAGTGCTGCTGGGACGATTCGCCGATGACGACTCCGGCAACGTTACAAAGACCGTCACGCGAATTGTCCGCTGCGGCAACACGCGCGACGATTCTCCGCACAACCGTTATCACATCGACCCCAGGGAGCTCATTCGCATTCAGCGCGAAGGCCGCGATCGCGGCGAGGAGATTGTCGGCTTCTATCATTCGCATCCCGACCATCCGGCGCATTGGTCGGTCACCGACCTCGCAGAAGCACACTGGTTTGGCTGTTCGTACGTAATTACCAGCGTGGATAAGGGCAAAGCGATACTGACGAACTCGTTCGAACTGGCGGGCTGCGAAGAGGACCACAAGAGATTCGCGGACGAAAGATTAGAAGTGCACGACAAGAAGGACGAGAAGACAGCGTAGAAGCCGAAGTAGAGTCACCCGTTCGGCGACGAGCCTGGCGGAAAGTATTTCCGCACGTTGCTTCTAGTTAGGTGGAAAAGCACTATCCCCGCGATCGCGACTCCGACCGCGCCTTTCACATATTCCCCTGCAACCAGGTTGATGAGATCGCCGGCCGCGTTGATCGCAACAATCGTTGTCCCCAGAAGCCATCCCCAATAGCGGCGGCGAAACCAGCCAACGGACGCGGCGCCCAGGAAAATCGAAAGCAGTGCAAATCCCAAGCCGGGGAGTTTGCCCAAGGTCGCGAGTCGGGAATGAGCGGCCGGGTTTAATGCCCATAGTCCATCGAGGACCGTGCCGGGTTTCAGCAACGTGACGGCCGCATAGGCCGCCATCGTTGCGCCGAACACAAAGAACATGCCAATCGCTGCGAAGCCTGTCAGCCGTTTTTTAGCTTCGGTACCCATATTCGTGAACCCGCTTGCATCTTCGGGCATTACCATAGCATCCTTAATGAATGCCTCTGATCCAAATTCCTTCTCCCTTGCGCCAGTATTCGGGGAAACAGTCTTCCGTCGATGTTCCGGGAAACACCGTCGGCGAAGCCCTCGCTGGCCTGGTTTCGCAGCATCCAGAACTCAAACGCCATCTTTACAGCGACGACGGTAAACTGCGCGCCTTTGTAAACGTCTACGTCAATGACGAAGACATGCGTTACCTGCAGAAGGAAGCAACCGCTCTGAAGGATGGCGACACGATTTCCATCGTGCCCTCGATTGCCGGCGGCCGCAAATGAATCGGGCGCTCGATCATCCAATGCGCCACCCCGCGCCTTGTTGCCGTCGCCGATAGCTCGCGCTCGCTTCAGTCGACCTGATTTACAATTTCGAATTGCGCTTTCACGAGGATTCAATGGCCACGCTTTCTGAAGTCAAACCCGCCGTCACCGAGCCCGAAGCCGTTCTCAGCAACGACGAAATCCTGCGCTACTCGCGCCATCTGATCATGCCGGAAGTCGGTATGGAGGGGCAGCAGAAGCTTAAGGCGGCAAAAGTTCTCTGTATCGGAGCGGGCGGACTCGGTTCGCCGCTCGCGCTCTATCTCACCGCCGCCGGCGTCGGCACGCTCGGCATCGTCGATTTCGATGTGGTCGATTACACCAACCTGCAACGCCAAATCATCCACACCACGGCAGACGTGGGACGCAAGAAGCTGGACTCGGCCGCCGATAAACTGAAGGCCATCAATCCCTTTCTCACTCTGCGCACTTTTGACACCAAGCTGACCAGCGCCAACGCACTCGAACTGTTCCGCCAATTCGATATCGTCGCCGATGGCACCGACAATTTCCCCACTCGCTATCTTGTGAACGACGCCTGCGTACTCACCGGTAAGCCCAATGTTTACGGCTCGATTTTTCGCTTCGAGGGACAAGCCAGCGTCTTCGCCACCGAAGACGGACCCTGCTATCGCTGCCTCTACCCCGAACCGCCGCCTCCGGGCCTCGTGCCGTCGTGCGCCGAAGGTGGAGTGCTCGGCATTCTTCCCGGCCTGGTCGGCGTCATTCAAGCAACCGAGACCATAAAGCTGATTCTCGGGCAGGGCGACTCACTCGTCGGACGCTTGTTGCTGGTCGATGCCCTGGGCATGAAGTTTCGCGAACTCAAGCTACGTAAAAATCCGGATTGCCCGGTTTGCGGCACCCATCGTACGATCACCAAGCTGATCGATTACGAAGAATTCTGCGGAATCCGCGGTCAGGAACCGCCCGTCTATGGAGGCCCTTTGTCGGAAATTTCGGTGGAAGAGCTGAAGAAAAAACTCGATGCCAAAGCGGATGTCTTTGTTTTAGACGTGCGCGAGCCGCATGAATACCAGATCTGCAACCTCGGCGGATATCTCATCCCCCTTGGCGATCTGCCTAAACGCATCGGCGAACTCGACTCCAGCCGCGAAATCGTGGCCCATTGCAAAATGGGCGGCCGCAGCGCGAAAGCCGTAGCTTTCCTGAAACAAGCCGGCTTCACCAAGGTCCAGAACCTGACCGGCGGAATCACCGCCTGGGCCGAGCGGATTGATCCGAAGATGCCGAAGTACTGAAGGGTTGATTCGTGGTTAGTTTCTTTCGTAGTTAGTTTCGAAGGAGCGCGATTTGCGCTCCTTTTGTTTTGCCAACGAGGCAGCCTGAAATCCGACAACACTGCGAATCCCGAGAGTCCCCTATTCTTGCCAGTTGACATACTTCCAGCAGAGACGATAATAGGCGGTCCTATAGATTTGCTCTTAGAGCGTCATCTTCGGAGGCTTCATGCGGAAAATCTACTCCTTATTGTTGATTGGTCTCCTGCTTACTCAGCTGCTAGCTGCTCAAAATGGCAGTCAGGCGCCTAATTCCTCTCCCCCAGAGGCCACGCAGCCGGCATCGCTGCAACAGCCAGTTGACAGCTCGAACTTCACCTCAGCGAAAGGCTTTGTATTGGAGGACGGTACTCCGGTTAGGTTACGCATCAATCGGACAATTTCTTCCGAGGACTCCAAACAGGGAGATACCGTGGACTTTGAAGTTTTACAAGACATCAGCGTAAACGGCACATTGGTGATTCAAAAAGGAGGAATTGCCTACGCTACCGTCACGGAAGCTCAAGCCAAGCGCCGGATGGGGCGAGCAGGCAAACTCGATATTAATATTGATTACGTCAAGATGCTCACGGGCGACAAAGCCGCGCTGCGGGCGGTGAAGGAAGTGAAAGGCGGTAGCCACACCGTCGGGATGACGGCCGGAATCGTCGCTACAAGTCTGGTGTTCTTCCCAGCCGCTCCATTCTTCTTGTTCATGCATGGCAAAGACATCTCAATTCCCAAGGGTACGGAAATCACTGCTTACACCAACGGAGATCTGAAACTCGATCTCGCCAAGTTTCAACCGGCTGCGACTCAGCCAATCAACGTGAATGCCGGCAATCGCGATCAAAGTGCTCCTTCAACCTCCGCCAAGTTGCAGATCGATTCAACTCCTGCTGGAGCGGACATCGACGTTGACGGCAACTTTGTTGGTAACACTCCGTCTGAAGTTCAACTCACGGAAGGCGATCATACGGTCGTCGTCAAAAAAGCCGGATTCAAGAACTGGGAGCGCAAGATGAAGACCAGCGCTGGCAGCAACGTTCATGTTGGAGCTGAGTTAGAGAAGGCCGACAGTCCTGCGGTCACGGGTCAAACTCAGTAAAAGCAAGGAAAAGCGGGGAGCATCCATCGCTCCCCGCGTCCCTCTCTCCGACTGTTAAACCCACTTACTTACTCGTATTCGCGCTCATCTCTGATCCGCTTATAGCTAGCGCGTATTTCTTACCAGCAAAGCGAACCTCAGACACGGTCGTTTTGCCGCTCGCGTGGTCGAGGACCGACGAGTCGTACTGCGACGCCTGGTCAAGATTCACCAGTTTCGCCGTCGTTTTTGCCACTTCTTTCTTGCCCTTCATAAAGCTGACTTCGACGTTCGCTCCCGTGCCTTCCCAGCGCACCTGATAGTCTCCGGGAGCGAGTTGCTGGCCGTTAACTTCGCACGCCTCGCGGATCTGCAGCGAACCCCGGTTACTTGCGAACGCACTCGATGCCAGCAACACCGCCAAACCGAGCACAACTGTCTTTGCCAAATTTGTGAGTTTCATTTGCTCCTTCGCTTTCTACCCGGGGTGACCGGGATGTCAGGGGCGGCTGGTGTGCTTTGACTGAGGGCTTGCGTTTTTGTTGCGAAGTCCTACAATACGCGTTGTCAGGGTGACGCAAAAAGACGCGGGCTCAAACTCGTTCTTTTTACTGGGACCGGCGCATCCAGGGCCGCCAAACCATGATTGCGCACGTCCCGTCACCCTGCAAATTCTCTTTTGCTGCGAAATTCCTTCTTAGTGGATCGAAAGGTTTTTTCGTCCACCCCACGTTAGCTCGCTACAGGATACGAATCTCGATTCGAGTAAGTTCCCGATTTCTTTTTCTTCGCGAAGCCTAACTCTTTTCAGCATGGTGATTGGACGGGCTGGGCTTCAGCGCGTTAGCAAGGCTGGATGACCGTTTGAGCAGTAACAGGGACTCAGTGTCTTGTTGGGCTAACGAATTCAGTTAAAGTGATCAGGCAATCTTCAGCACAATCTTGCCGAAATTCTTGCCTTCCTGGATGAGCGTGTAAGCCGAGCGCGCATCTTCGAGCAGAAAAACCTCCCCGATCACAGGGCGCAGTCTGCCAGCCTCAACCCACCCGGACAGTTCCTTCCACGCCATCTCCATCAGCGCCCGGTTGAGGCTCATATAGGAAAGCCATAGTCCATGCACGCTGGCGCCTTTCGCGTAGAGAACGCGCGTATCAAGTTGCGGCGTTTCACCGGTGGCAGCCCCGTAAACAATGACGCGTCCGAAATCGCGCAGGCAACGGACACTTTTTGCGACGTGCTCGCCGCCCAACATTTCGAAGACGGCATCGACGCCTTCGCCGTGAGTCAACTCTTTGATGGCTTCCTGATAGTCGCGCTCTTTGTAGTTGATGCCGTGTTGCAGCCCGAGTTCGCGCACCCGCGCCAGCTTTTCTTCAGAAGACGATGTTCCGTACATTTCGACGCCGAGAATTTTGCCAATCTGCACCGCGGCCGTCCCAACGCCTCCCGCAACGGCGTGGATCAGGACGCGTGGCGCGGCCTTGGCTTGCGCTGGTTCGAGCAGACCCGCCTTCCAGTAAGCGAAGTAAGCGGTGAAGAAGTTGACCGGGAACGCGGCGCCTTGTTCCGCTGTCCAACTTTCGGGAATCGGCCAGACGAGGTTGCGGTGGGCCACGGTTTTTTCGGCAAAGGCCGCCCACTGCGTGTAACCCATCACGCGGCGCCCCGCGCCATCGCCGTTGCCGGAGAGTTGCACACCCGCAAATTCACGGCCCGCCGTCAGCGGAGGTTTAGGCGTGCCCGCGTATCCGCCCTGCGTGGTCATGAGATCGGCAAAGTTGAGCCCACCCGCTTCGACCTTGACTAGGACCTGTTCAGGCGTGGGCTGCGGCTCAGAGACTTGCTGCACTTCGAGAACTTCAGGACCGCCGTAGCGTGTAATGACCAGAGCCTTCATGCGAAAAGTTTAGCAGCGTCGGAGCGACAGCGCTGTGACGTGACGTAGTAACGTGAGGTTCGCTGAGCCCGCTCCCAGCATCTATAATGGAGCTCAAGTCTAGCGAAGCGCTTGTCAGAAGCGGGTCTCACCTTGCAGTTCGTCGTCGGTCGATCGCCGGTAAGCATGAAGCGTATCGCCCGCATACGGAAGGTAAAAGCGAAGAGCTCAGTGCATAAGAGCTAAGAGCGAAAGGCTAAGAGCCAACAGCGAAAAGCCAACAGCGCCTCACCAATGCCACTCATCGACAATTTCGGCCGCTCCATCCACGACCTGCGGATCTCGATTACCGACCGCTGTAACTACCGCTGCGTTTATTGCCGGACGGGAACCAGCGGAGCGGCCTTCGCCGAGCTTCCGTTTGATGACTATCTGCGGATGGCGCGAATCCTGGTCGGCCTTGGCATCACGAAGATTCGCTTGACTGGCGGCGAGCCGTTGCTGCGCCGTGGGATCGTCGAGTTTGTACGCGATCTGGCGAAGCTTCGGACAGTCGAAGGGCAGAAACCGCAAATCGCGCTGACCACGAATGGCCACCTGCTCGCGGAGATTGCGCAGCCGCTCAAAGATGCAGGCCTCGATCGCGTCACCATCAGCATGGACGCGGTCGATCCCGAACGTTTTGCCCGCATCACGCGCGTACCCAACGGATATGAGAGTGTGCTCGCGGGCGTGCGAGCATCCCGGCGAGCCGGCCTCGATCCGGTGAAGATCAACTGCGTGCTGCTGCGTGGCTTCAACGAAGATCAGATCATCCCCTTTGGCATGTTTTCGCGCGAAGAGGGCGTGGTCGTGCGCTTCATCGAATTCATGCCTCTGGAAGAAGATCGTGTTTGGACCCCGGAGATTGTCGTGACGCTGGATGAGGTCGTTGCGCGGATGTCGGAATATCTGCCGCTGTATCAAATCGAGCACGAGCGCAGTGAGACGGCGCGGCGCTACCACTTTGAAGATGGCATCGGGGAGATTGGGATTATCGCTCCCGTATCGCGTCCTTTCTGCGGACACTGCAGCCGCATCCGCATCACCTCCGACGGCAAACTGCGCACCTGCTTATTCTCCTGCTGGGATCACGATCTGCATGAGTTGATGCGGCGCGGCGCGACCGACGAGACGCTGGCAGAGTTCATTTTGCGGGTCGTCGAGAAAAAAGAAGAACGCCACCACATCGGCGAGCCCGGATTTGTGCCCGCCTCGCGGACCATGGTTCACATCGGCGGCTAGCGTAATCCGGCGTTTTATTCCCACAAAGCTAACCGCGCGGCGCATTCACAACCGGACACCGTGCCCAATGTCCGGCGCTCACTTCGACCAGAGGCGGCAATTGCACAGCGCAACTCGCGATTCTTGCGGGGCAGCGCGGCTCAAACGGACATCCGACAGGAAGCTGAGCGAGGTTTGGGACGCTGCCTTCGATCGTAGCCAAGGGAATCGAGCGGTCGGTCGCGAGAGTTGGAATCGCGCGCAGCAGTCCTTGCGTGTAGGGATGCGCGGGCGCGCGAAAGAGATCGGACTTCGCCCCAAGTTCTACCAGGTTTCCGGCGTACATCACGGCGACGCGGTCGGCGACGTGCGAAACCACGGCAAGATCGTGCGAGATGAAGAGCATCGCGAGAGAGAACTTGCGGCGAAGCTCGTTGAGCAGGTCGAGAATCTGCTGCTGAATGGTGACGTTGAGCGCGGTGGTAGGCTCGTCCGCGATCAGAAGTTGCGGGCGGTTCACGATGGCCATGGCGATCATGACGCGCTGCCGCATGCCTCCAGAGAGCTGGTGGGGATAACTGCGGGCGCGCTGCTCAGGATCTGGGATGGCGACTTCGCGCATGCCTTCAATGGCTCGGCGCATCGCCTCTGCTTTCGAGACGCGATGATGCGCGAGAACGGCTTCGGCGATCTGATCGCCCACGCGCATGACAGGATTCAGAGCGGTCATCGGTTCCTGAAAGATCATCGCGATGCGCGAGCCGCGCAGTTGACGAAGCTGATCGTTTGAAAGATGAGTGAGAGAGCTCGCGGAACCGTCTCCATCCTGGAAGGTGATCTCGCCTTGAATCATGGCCGCAGGCGGAAGCAGGCCCATGATGGCTAGCGAAGTGATGGACTTTCCCGAGCCGGATTCGCCGACCAATCCCAGAACTTCTCCGGGAGCGATGGAGAACGAGAGAGAGCGCACAGCAGCTACGGGCGCAGCGACCGGCGATTGACTTTCAGAACCAGGTGCTCGTCCGGCGCGCGATCGCGGGAACTGAATGGTAAGATCGCGGACGTCTAGCAACGGGCGCACGAAGAGTATGGTATCAGCCGTGAACGCCCGATTCGCCGGTCCGTTCGCACCTTCGCAAAAATGCGACTATTTCTTCGGGCGCGACTCTGGAGGCACTAATCCCGCGACCCGGTAATAGACCACCAACTGGCCGTAATGTTCGCCAGAGTGCTCGAGCAATCCCCAAGCCATGTCAGAGACCCGCGTCTTCTGGTTCGCGAAGGGATCGACGACCAGGTCGTTCAGTCCCTTATCGCCTTTCTTCTGGATTGCGGCCGCTCCGTCGGCGAACGACTTCTTCACGAATTCCACCACTGCGGCCTTCGTGCTGTAGCTGGAGCGTTTGGGATCTTCTTCGGCGGGAGGCTTCATTCCCATCGCCGGATTGATGAAAAAGTAGTTGGCGTTCGCAGCGTGCAGCAGTTGCTCGGCGAAGCTGCGTTCCGCGGGAACGGGCTTGAAGTCGTATTTGTCTTCTGGGAAGTCTTCCGCCATGGCGATTAACTTCCTGCCGACGTTGTTCCAGTTATCGAGCAACGCCCGCGACGGGCTCACGGCCGGCTTAGGTTCGGCCTTCTTCTTCATCGCGTCTTGCGCGGACGCCGCGGCAACCACAACAAACATAGCTAGAACTACCGCGAGTATGCGCTTGGTCATGGGGTCAATTCCTCTCGTTCCCTCAAAGAGTCCACTTCTGAAAGTTCGATTTCAACTTCACTATTGCAGGCCCGCTTTCGACAGCATTTCCAAAAACTGTTTCTGAGTTCGCATATCGATCGACTGCGTTACCAGCTTTCCGTCACGGCCGTAAACGAAGCTTCTGGGGATGCCTTCGACCATGAACTGGTCGTTCACCTTGCGTCCGGGATCGAGCAACACAGGAAAGGTCACTTTGCGCTCGCTGATAAACGGCTCGACTTTTGCGGCCTCTTCGTCCGAGATGCCAAGTACCACGAATCCTTTCGCTTCGAAGCGCTGGTAAAGCGTTTCGAGATCGGGCATCTCTTTGCGGCAAGGGGGACACCAAGTCGCCCAGAAGTTTACCAGAACGACTTTGCCGCGGAGGTCGGAGAATGTCCATTTCTTTCCGGAGAGATCCTTCAGGCTAAACTCAGGATGCTCGCGCTGGCGATCGTCGTTTTCGAGTTGCGCCATTGCCGCGTGAAATTGTCCTTCGTCGTTCGTGAAGTCGGTCAACAACTCGACGTGCTCGTAGCGGACGAGCGTCGCGAGTTCCACATAAGGATATGCTGGCTCGCGCTTGGCGAAAGCCGGCTTGCTGCTGACTCCAGCTTTCGCCTGGTTGGTCGGTTCGGGCGTCGTTTCGGTCCAAGGGACGGGACGTTCGCGGAGGGTTTCGGCCAGGGTTGTGGCAACTTCCTGAAGAGCGGCGTGTCCGAAATCGCCTTCGGTGGAGAGGTTTGCCAAGCCAACGGCTAAACGCAACTTGTTCCCGGTCGCAGGAAGAGTGCGGATCTTCAGCGCCAAGTCTTTCGTAGTGGTTGCGCGGACGTCATCGGGCAAGGCGCGCAGTCCGTGAATCTGCTCGGCGATGGGCTTTTCTTCGGCGCTCCAGACAATCTCTTGCTTCGCTTGTGAATACGCGGCTGGCGAAGTGCTGAGGGCGAAGGCGAGGAACGATGCCATGCAGAGCGCCAAGTACATTGCCCGCAAAGGCGAAGAGAGTTTTCGAAGCAAACGATCCATTCCAGATCTCATGCGCAACCAGCTTAGCAACAGTTGGCGTTCGGTACCAACTGTGGGACTGAGCGGGTGCGCTGTTTTCTGCTATGTTGCGTGGAACGACAACGTCATGTCTGGAGGCTTGCCGAATGCGCTCAATGGGCCGCTGCAATGCTAGTTTGTTCGTCATCATTGTTATTGCGGTTGCGGTTGTAACTTCGATGCCTGTCTCGCGGGCCGCCGCAGACGATGACGAAGCCTCTGTGCGAGCGCAGATTCTTGCGCTGGAGAAGGCTTGGAATCAGGCCTACAAAGCGGGAGACATCAAGGCCCTGTCGGCGATCCTCGATAACTCGCTGGTACTGGTGGAAGATGATGGATCGCTGAAGACGAAATCCGAGTTCCTCGCAACGGTGAAGGCTTCCACGGGAAACGATGAGCAAGTCGCTCCGGAATCGCTGACCGTTCGCGTGTTCGGCACGACTGCGATCTCGATTGGAGTGCTTGCGGTGAAGGAAGCGAAGGGTGGAAAAACGGTGACGCATCGCGAGCGCTTTATCGACACCTGGATTTACAAGAACGGATCGTGGATTTGCATTGCGACGGATGCGACTCCGATGACTCACGCGGGGTCGTAGCTTCTTTTGGAGCGCCCCGGGTAACTTGTTTACTGTCTGGTACCCCCCACCCCCCTCCCCCCCGATCTTGTGGAATCAGAGAGTTACGCTCCGGCTTCCCGCTAGATCTTTGAGTTTAAATGGCTTAGAGGCAAAATCTTGAGAACATTGGATTTAGTGTCTCTCTGCTGGGAAGAGAAATCATCTCAAATTTCCTAACTGGCGGCGGGGCTCACTCACCGCCGACCCTGATTTTCAAAGAACTCTTGACTGACCCGGCTCAGCGGGGGACACACCTACAACAATGGTCCTGCCGATCGGTTCTTAAGTCAACCAACTTGTGATGTTCTTTGAGGCGCGCGATTTGGCGCGGGACGATTAGCGAGAGGATCAGCGGAGGTCGAGCTCTCCGCTGCCCACGTGGGCGTAGAGGCGGTATTTTCCTGGGCCGTCTTTCTTATAGGAGCGGAACAGGCCGCCTTTGTCGACTCCGAGGGCGCTCAGATTCAGCTCTCCGGTGTAGACCGAAGCTTCGATCTGGGAAAAGTCTTTGGGATCGCCCACTCCGATGGAGAGCTGGCCGGCGTGCAGTTCGACGTCTTTGCCACCGCGTACCTGGTCAATGTTGAGGTCTCCAAAGGGCATGCGGACTTTCAGTTCGGTTTCGCGGGGGATCTCGATCCAGATCTGAAAGTCGTTGTGCGGACCGCCGGAGATTTCGAGGCGGGCGTTGTTCCCGGACTTCCGGCACTGCACCTTCACGTCGGAAATGTCGTCCTCGTTCCGGCCTTCATAGTGAATCGAGATGAGATTGCGATCGCTCCCGGAGATGCGCACGGCGCCGGACCGGACTTCGAGCTGCAGGCGACCGCCCGGAACAAACTCGGTCTCGAAATGGTCTTTTCCCTTTTCGACGAGGACAGCGGGTTCCTCGGCGAGGGCAACCGTAACGGCCAACAACAGGAAAACTGCCAAGAGCTTGAGCATGGAGATGTCTCTGTGATGAGAGTGGTACGTGAGGGGAGGGGGGATTGTTCCCTGGGGTAAAAGAAGCGATTGCCAGACTTGGTCCGGGAGGGTTTGAAGCTAGGAAACGTTGCTAGAATGAAACTCAAATGGCTGGTGCCGGACCCACGACCAGGATCTCCTCGGAGCTCCTCAATTCGGGCCAATTGAAGCAGGCTCGCGAGTTTTCGCTGAAAGTGCGCGAGGAATTAGATAGCTTGCTCTCATCCGAAGTGGGCAAGTACACATCTGAAGATACGAGTCTTGTCGTATTCGGCTCGCTAGCTAGAGGAGAATGGACGTTGGGTAGCGACCTCGACTGGACGTATTTGATCGATGGTGAGGCGAGCCCGGTCCACCCGGTGATCGTGCAGCAGATTCAGAGGGTTTTGAGACAAAACGAAAAGAAGTTTCGCTCTCCCGGCCAAACCGGAACATTCGGGAACATCGCGTTCAGCCACGACATCATTCATCAAATCGGCGGCCAAAACGACTCCAACAAGAACACGACACAAAGAATCCTGCTTCTGCTCGAATCGATCGCCATTGGCAAGAGAACAGATGCGTATGAACGGGTGATCAAAGGAGTGATTGATCGCTATCTCGAGGAAGACAACAATCATCTCCTCGATCGAGATTCCAAGCGATTCAGGGTTCCTCGTTTTCTTCTGAACGATATTGTTCGGTTTTGGAGAACCATGGCAGTCGATTTTGCCAGCAAGCAGCGAGATCGAGGGGGCGAGGGTTGGGGGCTGCGTAATGCCAAGCTGCGAATGTCAAGAAAGCTGATCTTTGCGTCCGGGTTGCTTGTCTGTTTTGGCGCAAATTTGGATCCGATATTACAGAGCGAGATTTCCACCGATAGGAATGATATAAATCTCAAACTACTTCAACACCTCAGGGAACACGTGCGATTGACACCCCTCCAAGTTCTCGCAGGATCGGTTGAGCGCTACGGCATTCCCGGCCCAATAGGCAAAGAGTTGTTCGAGTCCTACGGGGAGTTTCTGGAAATTCTTAATGACGAGGCGGCTCGCAGGGCCCTCGAAAGCCTTCGCTCCGAGCATTCGAGAACTGACCCAAGCTTTCAGCGCATAAGAACAATCAGCGAATCGTTCCAGCATGCCCTTGACTATATTTTTTTCGAGAGTCCGCAGATATCACCGCTAACCAGAAAGTACGGGGTCTTTTAATGAGGTGCATCGGATTTTCGACGGGCGCACTGGCGAGAGGTGATTTCCGTAGTGCACTGCAAATGCTAGAGGGAAAGAGTGCGAGCGCCGTGGAGCTCTCCGCTTTGCGTCAGGAAGAACTGATGCCGCTGGTAAAGCAACTGAACGACTTAGACTTGACGTCATTCAAGTATGTGGCATTGCATGCCCCAAGCTCGATGGAGCCTTCGTTTGAGCGTGTGGCATTAGAACTACTCGAGGAGGTTGCGGCCCGCAATTGGCCTATCGTTGTGCATCCGGACGCTATGCATACTCCATCTGAGTGGAACCGTTTGGGAGACTGCCTTTGCATAGAGAACATGGACAAACGCAAGCCGATTGGACAGACCGCGCATGATCTCGCGCGTTTCTTCGAATTGCTCCCTCAGGCTTCCCTGTGTTTCGATATCGGGCACGCTCGCCAGGTGGATCCCACGATGAGCGAGGCTGCGGTGATTCTACGGCGATTCCAGAGACGGATTCGACAGCTCCACGTGAGTGAAGTGAATACGCAGAGCAGGCATGATGCTCTGAGCCTGGAGTCGATGCTTGCGTTCCAGAAGGTCTCTCACCTGATCCCTCCGGATTGTCCCGCGATACTGGAGAGCCGGGTCGAAGAAGCACAGATTGAAGAAGAGATTCAGAGCGTGCTGATGAGCCTGAGCACGGAGAATCTGTTGGCACTCACGGGTGACTAGTGGGGAACGTCCCGTCTGTCCCCACGTTCTCCACCATAAGCTGCCTCCACTCGAAAATGTTGGCCCGGGGAGCCGAGGGGGAAGGTCAATAATCAGTTGCTATGGGACTCTGTGACTGAGCGCTAAGTGATGATGTGCGAAGCCTAAGACGACGAACAGCGAATGTCAAACCCGAGCAGGCCATAGAAGGGCGCATGCGGCCGAGAAATTGAGCAACGGACGCATCATGCTTCGGGAAATCCGGGATTGGCATTTCTGCGGAGTGGCGCGTAACACGCCCACCCGCCCAAGAGGGATAGGGCTGTGGAATCCCACCTTTCGAAAGGTGCGAAAGGTGGGGCACGCGGCTAGTTGATCATCGGTGGCGCGTTCGAATCGTTTTCGACGTTTTTGTCCGGTTCCTTAGTTTCTTCCTCATCTGGCGTAATTTTTCCAAGTGGCTCGCCGAATATCCTCTCGAAGGTCTCGCCGAACTCTTTTGTCTTTCTGATTTCTTTGAAGAGTGGCCAGGTCTTATATGCTGTTTTACTGGGTTCGCCATTGGGACCGATAGATTTCATCAGCTGGGCGGCGATGTCATATTTATCTCGGATCACGGCCTCGGCCAACCGAAATTCGGCGGCTGTTGCGGTCCAATCCTGGCTTGCAATTATCTCAAGGGCTTTCTCGGGTTTTTGGTCCCATTTATATGACTGGGCGCGGTTAACGAGAAATGTCAGCCTAAATTTGTCATCGGAGTGTTTCATTGGGGTGCTACACGCGAAATCCAGCAGCTTCTGTGCCAAGCTATAGTTTCTTTCCTTGAGCAGCTCATAGCAAAGTGAGGACAAATTACTATCTGCCAGCCCCACGTCGGACGGCCTCAGTTTCCTCCACAGTACCTGACCGAGTTTCACGCCAACCTCGAAGATTGCCTCGAAGGCAGATTGGAAATAAGCTTGCGGAACTTCCAGTTGCGAGCCTTGCCTCGTCTCGCCATCCAGGACTACACCATGTTCGCGGCACACCTTGAGGTATTGGCCAGAGACGATTCCGTCCGCGTGGACGAAGAGGTTTCTTCGTTCAGTAACCTCCATGAAGGTCGCCCAGACTGGCAGGTCGACACGCAGTCTGACACCAAACCTGTTTTCTAGCCAGTCAAACTGTTCGCAGTGGCTTTTGCGAAGTAAAACTTCTACCTCTTTTTCAAGTAGGTGTTCTCTGGCTTCAGAGATCGACTGAAATTCTGAAAGTTGGGAGTATGTAAGAGTGCGGTCCGACGAGTTCAGCATTTCCGGTTTGATCCGAAACAGAGCTCCGACGAGCTTGCCGAGAAAGGCGTCGTATGAACTTATCAGCGACACGTGAAAACTTCGCGGCACGACGGAAGACGCTCTGGCTGTTTGTTCTACGCGTTTCGTTAATACGCGGTAGCGGTCGTGGTGCTCAACTGGGACGATAATATAGTTCTGCTCTTCCTCTGTCTGTCGCTCACAGCGCTTCTTTACAAACTCGCTGTGCGACTTGTGGGCCCCGCGATGGGCGGCTTGAATAATCATCATAGCCATAGGCAGCGAGGTTGCTAGGCTTTCAATCTGCCCAACAAACTCTTCGATCACGTTCCCGACGGCGATCTCTTCCTTCTTCGACACTCTTCACCTCAAGCTGTTTAACTCGATGCAGCAAAAAAGGGCCGCGAGTGTCCCTCGCAGCCCCCTCAGGCGGAACAATTTCTATCAACTCTGACTAACTCTGCATAGACCACTTTGGTGCCACTTACCTCGGCGGCTAAAGCCGATCTAAGTTAGGCAAGGTTGTGGCACGGCTGAAGCCGTGCCCTTTCAAAACGGCGAGTTCGGCTAGCTGCAGCCGCTGGTGCTGCCGCAGCTCATGCATTTGTAGCAACTGCCGTTTCTAACCATGATGGATCCGCAGACGTGGCAACTGGGGGCGTCTCCCATGTCGATCAGGCTGGAGAGCGCGTCGGCGGCGTGGACGGAGCCGGTTCTCAGGTCGCGATTCTCAGGTGTCATGGAAGCGGAGGCGTTGAGATCGCCGATGGCGTCTCCGGCGGGCGAGGACGTGCGTCCGGCTTCGGACTTCGGGCCTGAGGTTCTCGAAGAGGAACTGTTGCTGTCCGGTCATGAAGCGGAGTTGGAGCCAGCGGAAGATGTAATCCATGATCGACTTGGCGAATCCGATGTCGGGATTCTGCGACCAGCCGCTGGGCTCGAATCGGGTGTGGGCGAACTTCTCGCAGAACATCTTGAGCGGCACGCCGTGTTGCAGGGCGATGGAAACGGCGAGCGCGAAGCTGTCCATGAGGCCGGAGACGGTCGAGCCTTCTTTCGCCATCTTGATGAAGATCTCGCCGGGCTGTCCGTCGGGATAGAGACCGACGATGAGATAGCCTTCGTGGCCTCCGATGTTGAATTTGTGGGTGACGGAGACACGCTCGTCTTTCAGCTTGTGGCGGACGGCGCGGGGCGGCGCGTCCAGGTTGTCTTCAAGTTCAAGAGCAGCGGGCGAGGGCGCCCGCTCCACACCGTTGCTTAGGGCGGTCTTACTGCCGGCGGCGGAGAGAGGCTGGGCTTGTTTGCATCCGTCGCGATAGACGGCTACGGCTTTGAGACCGAGCTTCCAGGCCTGGATGTAAGTCTCGGAGATGTCGTCGACGCTCGCGTTGTTGGGCAGGTTGACGGTCTTGGAAATCGCTCCTGAGATGAAGGGCTGAGCGGCGGCCATCATCTTTAAGTGGCCCATGTAATGGATGGAACGAGTGCCTTTGCTGGGCTTGAAGGAGCAATCGAAGACGGCTAAGTGCTCTTCTTTTACGTTAGGAGCGCCTTCGATGGTTCCGGTGGCATCGATGTAACTGACGATGGCGTCGGCTTGCTCGTGGGTGTATCCCAGTTTGAAGAGAGCGGCGGGGACCGTGTTATTGACGATTTTGATCATGCCTCCGCCGACTAACTTCTTGTACTTAATCAAAGCTAAGTCGGGCTCGATGCCGGTGGTGTCGCAATCCATCATGAAGCCGATGGTTCCGGTGGGAGCTAACACGGTAACTTGCGAGTTGCGGTAGCCGTGCTTCTCGCCGTGAGAGAGAGCTTCGTCCCAGCACTGCTTGGAGGCGTCGATCAGGTCAGGGAGTTGAGCGGCGGCGGAGCTGCGTTCTGCGGAACGGGCAGGATCTCCGGCGGACACTCGAAGACTCGAGCCGATGTTGTTGACGCTGGCGCGGTGCATGCGGATCACGTCGAGGAACGGCTCGCGATTGATGTACCAGCCGGGGCAGGCCGCTCCGGGCATGGCGTCGGCGGTGGTGATTCCGAGGCGATTCTGGACGGTGTCGGTGATCGGGCAAAGCGGCTCGCAGAGCTCGGCGATCTTCGAGGACTGGAGATAGGCTTCGCCGCACATGATGGCGGTGACGCAGGCAGCATAGTCGCGTCCGGCGTCGGAGTCGTAGGGCAAGCCGGCGGACATCAGGAGCGCGCCGAGGTTGGCGTAGCCGAGTCCGAGGGGACGATAGTCGTGCGAATTTTTGCCGATGATCTCGGTGGGGTATCCGGCGTTGTCGACGAGAATTTCTTGCGCGGTGATGGTGACATCGACGGCGTGACGATAGGCCTCAACGTCGAAGGTTCCGTTGGGCGCGAATTTGAGCAGGTTCAGGCTGGCCAGGTTGCAGGCAGAGTCATCGAGGAACATATACTCGCTGCAAGGATTCGAAGCGTTGATGCGGGCCGTGTTCTTGCTGGTGTGCCAGCGGTTGACGGTGGAGTCGTACTGCATGCCGGGATCTCCGCAATGCCAGGTGGCTTCGGAGATTTTGGTCATCAGGTCTTTCGCTTTATAGGTGTTGACGACGCGGCCGTCGACGATGGCTTTGGTGGAGAAATCGGTGTCGCGCATGACGGCGACCATGAAGTCGTCGGTGACGCGGACGGAATTGTTGGCGTTCTGGAAGAAGATGGAGCTGTAGGCATCGGAGTCGGGATGCGAACCGTCGTATCCCTGGGCGACGAGGGCGTGAGCCTTGGCTTCTTCTTTACTCTTGCAATCGATGAAGTCGAGGATATCGGGATGGTCGATGTTGAGGATGACCATCTTGGCGGCACGGCGAGTCTTGCCTCCGGACTTGATGACGCCGGCGAAGGCGTCGAAACCTTTCATGAAGCTGAGCGGGCCGCTGGCTGTGCCTCCGCCGCTGAGCACTTCGGTGGAAGAGCGCAGGGGCGAGAGATTGGTTCCGGTACCGGATCCCCACTTGAAGAGCATGCCTTCGGTTTTAGCGAGGGTGAGGATGGAGTCGAGCGAATCTTTGACCGAATTGATGAAGCAAGCGGAGCACTGGGGACGGGTGTATCCGGTGACGCCGAACTCGACCTGATTGGTGGTGTAGTTCCAGTGCCAGTTGGTGCCGTCGGACTTCGGCTCGACGCGTTCGCAGCCTACGTTGAACCAGACGGGCGAGTTGAAGGCCACATGCTGGCGGACGAGGAGATGGACGAGCTCGTCATGGAAGGTGGCGGCGTCTTCGCTGGTGCGGAAGTATCCGTCTTTCATGCCCCAGTCGCGGATGGTCTCGGCGACGCGGGCGATGAGCTGGCGCACTCCGGTCTCGCGCTCGGGAGTGCCGATCTGGCCGTGAAGATATTTGGAGGCGACGATGTTGGTCGCGGTCATGGACCAGTCTTTGGGGACTTCAACGTCCTTCTGCTCGAAGATCATGCCACCCTGGGAGTCGGTGATCTGAGCATTGCGAAGTTCCCACTCAACCTCGTTGTAGGGGGACACTCCGGCCTTGGTGAAGAGGCGGCGGAAGGTGAGGCCCTGGGCCTTCGACTTCTTGGCCGTATTGACTACGGGGTTGCTGGTAGCGGATTGAGTTTTGATCTGGTCTCGCACTTCCATTTCCTTCTCCTATTAGATGATGGCGGTCGGTGTTGCGATTGCGGTGGTTCGGGTCGATCGAGTCCTGACTTTTATCTCTATCTCTATCAATATCAATGCGAATAGCTGGCCTTTCCCGGCGGATGGTTCGGCCGGGCGGCGGCTCAAAGGGCGATTCAATTTTCGAAGAGCTTTGGCATCGCTCAAAGCGACGCCGTGCTACGAAGTCAAACGACGGGTAACTGTCCGCAAAGGCTACGGGGCGGGGTCGCCCTGCAGGTTCTTCCGGAAATTGTGTTCGGGGAGTGCGGTGGGCTCGGATTGAGCCCTTCGACTGGGGTCAGGGCTGGCGGACGAGGTGGTCCCGCGCCAGAGGGAACTTGAATCTTCGGCGGGGCATTCAACGCCGTGGCGGGCTAAGGAGGCGGCTACTAGTTCGATCAATTCTTCCATCGGGGCTCCTCAAAGTAATTGCGAGGGAAGCTGGGCCGACTCGGGGAGCAGCTTCGGACGCTAAAGTTCAAGTCGATCGGAGAATCCCCGATGGGTCCGACTGGGGAACCAGACCGGAGGAGTCACCGCTAACGGATCTGTTTCCATCCTCTTAGGAGGGATGGTTTCCGTGAAGGGGAGGACGCGAAGTCACCTCAACTTTGAGTCTCGCCCCGGTGTTTTATGGTCGTGGCCTCCTTTAGTGGAGGTCTTAAAAAAGTGTTCTGGGATGCTTAACGTACTCCCGTATATGGTGCCTGTCAAGAGATAAACACAACATCTGGTGGCTCGAAAGTGGTAAGGGTATTCAATTGGCAAATTGCCTCAATTGCTACTTGCGGATTGTGTTCCGGCGGACACCGCGCAAGCCTGTTGAACAGCGCCAAAAAATCAGGCTGCGGCTCGGGCCTGCGATTCTTCTTGCTTTTGGGAAGCAGGCCGGACGATGACGTTGGTTGCTCCATTCTCTGGCTGCGTTAGAGCAACGTAGATGTCCTCGAAAAGAGCCCGGCTAGTGATGCGCTTTACGCCTTCGGAGGTCTCGACGAGGTAGTCGCCGGGGAGGCCGGATTGTTCGCGGCCGAGAATGTCAGTGAAGACGAGAGGTTCGGTGAGTTGACGAGCGCGCACAAGAAAGCGGGTGCGGTAGACGGTCCATTGCGTTTCGAGATTCATGAATTATCTTTCGTCCCGCATTTTTTCGTCCCGCGGGAGGGCACGACTTTTGAGTTGCAGTTTCCGTTTCAGTTTCTTGAATTGGGCCGAGCACGGTGGCCGCTCTGGCCAATTGCAGGTTGCGAGTGCAGTGACTGTACGCGCCACGGATGAGCGGGTCAATTACACATTAATTGTGCAATCGAGGAAATCGTGGTCGTGTACGGGACACGGGAAAATGACAGGGCCTGGGGATGGGGATGGAGCGCAATCGACGCTGGATCAGCGAATGCGCGAGTCGTTCTTCGATTGCGGATCGTTGGAGGATTGGTCAAGGGGACGGTATTTGCACAGACGGATGCACAGGATTGGAACAAATGTCCGTTTCCAGAAGGGGTCTTTTATGGAGGTTGGAGCGAAGCGAAAGATTTTGTGGCGGCAAATGCGGGCTGCGTGAGGTCCTTCGCTTCGCTCGGATGACAACTTTCATATCGCGCGCTTTCCCTACCTACTTCCCGGTTCGAATGTAGGTGTTTTGAAAAACGGTGGTGCAGACGCTGTCCTGGCCAACTGAATAGTTGTAGGTTGTGGTCGCGAGAAACGAATTTCCATCGACGAAAGTGAAGGTCGTGGAAAAAGTTGCGTTCTCGCCCGAGCCGCCGGGGAGACGAGTTGCCGTGTAGTCGCCGGACCAGGTATCGATTTTCGTCGCGGGGGTTTCGGGAAAATCCAGCTCTTGAATGAAGTTTCCCTGCGATCCGTTAATGGAGTGGCGCTCGACTGCTCCCGTTTTTGACGGTCCGGGATAGTAGAAGTAGCTGGAAAGGTAGGCGCCGGCTGGAGCTCCGCAGGTTCCACCGTTGGTGGCGACGGCCGAGACGACGTAACTGGAGACGGAATAGATTCCCGTGATCGGAGGCGTGGAGGCGTTGGCGATTTGCGGGATGGCGAACGCCAGAAGAGCGATACCCAGAGCAAGAGACCCGGTCGAAAACGGCTTGAACATAGTTCCTCCTTTAGTTGGGATTGAAAGTTAAGATTGAAAGTTAAGCGGGCCAGCGTAAGGCGCGCCCGCTGAGTGGGCAACGGGCGCCCTTTCGCGATGAAAAGGCGCCCGCTGTCGTTGATGTTAGTTACAACGATGCCAGTTACACGCTGCTAGTTACAACCGGTACCGGTGCTGACGGAGGTAAGGACATTGGCAGCGCCGGTGATGGCCTCGCTGTAGCAATATCCTGCGGAGGTCGAGCCAAAATAGGTTTGGGAACTCGCCTGATTCTCGTTGCCCGCAAGCTGCCCAGCGGAATTGATGAGCAGCGTGTCGGCGCTGATGACGCGGTCTTGCAACAGCGAGGAGGTGCTCGGCTGCCCGTTGAGTTTGGCTTGTTGACTGGTTTGGAAGTACTGGTTGACGTCGGTAGTTTGGCTGAAAGAGCCGTCGGGATTGAAGACCAAGGAGATATCCATCGTCATGGGCCAGGCGCGATCGACGGCGTTGACGTGGGTTCCGCTGGAATTCTTGGTGGTGACTACGGAATGAACGTTGGTGGACTGGTTGATGTCCTGAACGTAAGTTGCGGACTTGATGTTGAAGGTCTGGACGTTGGCGAAGGCGATGTTCTGCGCGACGGTGGTGGTGACCGGACCGTAGGAAGTATTGACGTATCCCGAGATCTGGAAGTTGTGGGAGGACTTCGCGCTGACCGAGCCGCTGATATTTCCGGTGGGCCCGACGTGAATATTTTCGGCGTAAACCGGCGCGGGTGTGTCGAGGGTATTCTCGGTGAGGGCTCCGGTAACCTGGGTGGCACCGTGATCGAGATAGAGGAGCAGCGAGGCGGTAGCGGAGAAATAATTGTCGGCGTTGTAGACGCTCAAAGCGATGGTGTGAGGCTGGCCGTCATCGAGAACGCTGGCGAAGGGCGTGAGGTTGACGCGATAGGGTTTGAAGTTCAAGGTCTGGACGCCGGGAATCGGGATCCAGAGGAAGGGATCGATGCCTCCGGTGTAGATCCAGGGATAGACGGGAGCGACTCCGGCGGGATTACCATCGATTGTGACTTCAGATTCGCGGAAGGCGGTGCCGCTGCAGCTTTCGAGTTCGGCAGCAACGTCGTTGGGAACGCAGGTGTACCAGAACTCGTCGCCCGATTGGCTTTGCGCGAAAACGTCGAAGAAAAGCGAAGTGATGTTGGTGGGCAAGGTCAGGGTCTGTTCGAGCAGGCTGGAGGTGCTGCCGAGTCCGACGGTGCCGCCGGTTGAGCCTGCGGAGAAACCAATGACCTGGTCGGGCACGCGGGGAGCGGTTTGCTTGGGCGCGGGCGGATAGAACTGAAGGCTGGCGGAGCCGTGGATCACTCCGGTGTAGGTCTGGTTGACGAGATTGCCGAGATCGACGGTGCCCTGTTGCGCGGTGGTAAGGATGGCGCTGTAGTCGGTGAGGTCGCGTTCGATATGCCAGTTGCGGCCTTCGTTGGGCTGATCTTCGGCGGTGGTTCCGAAATAGATGTTGGTGGGGCCGAGCCAGATGTTGGCAGTGCGGTCATACTGGATACCGGCGCTGATCGAGAAGTCGGCGGTGAGAACGACGGCTCCCCAAGGGCCGGGACAAGCTGTGGGCGGCGTGTAGGGGAAACTCTGGGCGTTGAAATTATTAAAGATGAATCCCTTAAAGAGGACGACGGTGCAAGGCGTGGTCGCCGGGTGAGGAACGGGCGGATCGGCGGTGGCGGTATTGCCGGATCCAATCTTCAGTTGAGCAGCGGCGACGGCTGAGAGCAAAATCAGCAGCGAAAAAATCGTGAATGCAAACTTCGTGGGCTGGGAATTGGTCACTGGGGGTCCTCCTGGAGGAAGTGCAAAAATTTGCGGGGTAGAGGGTGATCTTCTACAACGAAAAGCCGCGATGGGAGAGGAGTTTAGGTCAGTTAGGGGAAGGTGTCAAGGATAGGCCGCCGCCGAAATTTTTACCACGAAGGGCGCGAAGATTCACGAAGGATTCCCTGGGCGGAGCTGGAGGGCTCGTTTGAAGAAAACGTTCGTTATTTTGATCGCGGCGTTGATCGCAGAATGCGGGTTGTATGACCGCGGATTTGCGGCGGAGACTGGTTTACCGGCGGCGGACGGTTCGACGACTCGGGTGGTGGTGCTGGGAACGGGGAATCCGAGCGCGGATCCGGAACGGTGGGGGCCGGCGGTCGCGATCGTGGTGAATGATCGCGCGTATCTGGTGGACAGCGGCCCGGGCGTGGTGCGGCGGGCGGCGGCGGCGGAGAAGAACGGGATCGCGGCGCTGAAGGCGAAGGAATTGAAGATCGTTTTCTTCACGCATTTGCATTCCGATCACACGCTGGGGTATCCCGACCTGATTTTTTCACCGTGGGTACTGGGGCGAAAAGATGCGCTGGAGGCTTACGGTCCGCATGGGCTGAAGAGCATGACGAATCATATTGAGAAGGCATGGGTGGAAGATGTGCGCGTGCGGCGGAATGGGCTGGAGCAGGCGAACGCGACGGGATACAAAGTGAATGTGCATGAGATGCGGCCGGGAGTGGTGTATCGCGACGAGAATGTGACGGTAACGGCGTTTCCGGTGAAGCATGGAATTTGGAAAGAGGCGTATGGATATATTTTCCAGACACGGGACCGGAAGATTGTGCTTTCGGGAGATACGGCTCCGACGGACGAAGTGGTGAAGGCTTGCGATGGGTGCGATGTGTTGCTGCATGAAGTTTTCAATCCGCATGGAGAAGAGTTGAAGGACGCGCATTGGAAGGAATATTTCGCGACGTTTCATACTTCTCCGGCGGAGTTGGGGGAGATTGCGCGGCGGGCGCATCCGAAGCTGCTGGTGGTGTATCACCAGTCGCTGGAGAGGTTGCCGGAGGCGGATTTGGTGGAGCAGATCGGGAAGGAGTATTCGGGAACGTGGGTATCGGCTAAGGATTTGGGGGTGTATTGAGGTTGGAGGCCAGAAAATGCACATGTATAGGACGCGATTTGCGCGGGATGTAGTTACGGAGTTTCTGCCGCCGGTTCGCGCGCGAAAGGTGCAGCGGGTGATTGTGCTGTGCGATGGGATGCCCTCGATGCCTCGCAAGCAGGGGCTGGCGGAATTCCTGACGGCGAGCGGATATTGGGTGTTTTATCCGCGGTATCGCGGGTCGTGGGAGAGTGGCGGGAGGTTTCTGGAGCGGTCTCCGGAACTGGATATTTTGGATGTGGTAGCCGGGCTGTCGCGGGAGTTTCGCGAGTTGGCATTTGGGCGGCGATTTCGGGTGCGTGCGGATGAAGTGTTTGTGATCGGCGGGAGCTTTGGCGGGGCGGCGGCTCTGCTTTCGTCGCTCGATTCGCGGGTGAAGAGAGTGGTCGCGAATTGTCCGGTGGTGGATTGGGGAATTCTGGCGGGGGAGCAGAAGAAGGAGACTTCGAATCCGAGCTACGCGGCTTATATTCGGGAGGCGTTTGGCGAGGGATACCGGCTGTCGGATAAGAATTGGAAGAAACTGAGTGATGGGAAATTCTTTAGTCCGATATATCGGGCGGCGGAGATCGATCCGTCGAAGGTGATCATGTTTCATGCGGAGGATGATCCTTATGTGCCGTATCGGTCGGTCGTGAAATTTGCTCGGAAGACGGGCGTGCGGTTGAAACTGTTCAAACGCGGTGGGCACTTGAGCACGGATTTGATTGTACGGAAGTATTGGAATGGGATTCGGGAGTTCTTTGAAAGTTGAAGGGCTTTCAGTGGGGTTCGTGTAATCGCTGATTTTAGCAGTTGGTGGTGAGCCGCCCGGAAAATGTTACATTGAAGGCTAAATTTTGTTCCCATGACGAAATCCGAAATCGTCACTCGTCCTCTAACTGCGACGGAACGAAGATGGTTGAGGTTCGTCGCCGCGCGGCGGGAGCGGTTCCTATCACGCGCGGGCCCTTACCTGATGTTGCTACTCGGAATTGTGTGTTTCGGCGGTCTTTGGGGTCTCTCGGTATTGGCAACAAGGGCAGATAAGAGCGGGCCGTCCTGGCGCGTATTCGCGGTGTTCTGGCTCGTCGTTGGTACTGCTATTACCGTGTGGGCATATCGTGATGTGAAACCACACGCTCACGTCCTGCAAGAAAAATTACGAAGCGCATTGCGGCAGAACGCGGCATGTGAAATCCGCATCATTTCGAGCATGGTCATTCAATGCGAGAACAGGCAGGATCGTAAGAAAGGATGGTATGGGTTTCAGTTCGATGACGATCACATTGTGTTCGTGAGCGTTCGATTCTGTCAGCGTGTCCGAGGATTCCCCACTTCCGATTTCTCGATGGTGGACATTGCAGACGAAAAGGGAAAAATCGTTGCTGGATATGCGAGGAACCACGGCGACCCACTGGTACCTCTCCGCACCATCTCCGGACAGGAGGCAGCACGGCTGAGGATTCCAGAGCACATGGAAATCGTGAGCGGCAATCTCACGCAGATTGATACCTTGCTTGGCGTGCACACTTGACGGTAAATCGCTTTCACTAACTAGGCGCGCAGGCAGACTGCGGGGCTTCCGACAAATCAACGTCATGCGCGCCGATCTAACTGGGTGGCTTCGCTTCGGCGGGAGCCGACTTCTTTGCTAGGGACCGGACCTAGTTGACCAGATCCCAGAGTTGTTCGGGCTTCGCTTGATCTCCGTCTTGCGGCATGTTGCCGTGGCCGTTTTTCAGGATGTAGAAGATTTCGCCGTCGGTCTGGTCTTTGAGAACGGACGGTCGAATCGGTGAGGTCGGGGACTTTCAGATCTTTGGCTACGTCGGTTTTGCCGTCTCCGGTTGCGACGTGGCAGGAGGCGCAATCGTAGCTGTAGATCTTCTTGCATTCGGCGATGGACTCGGGAGTGGGGTTGACGGGGCTGGGCTCGCGCGCGTCCTTGACGGGAACCGGGTGATAGGAACGTCTCTGGGAGCGGGCTTGGTTTCTTGGGCTGATGAGATTGAAGCGAGCGGGGACAGGGTAAGAGTTAGCACGAGCTTTCGCATGGCAAACTCCTGAGTACAAGACGGTGGGCGATCTGGTGTTTATCTTGCGCCGGGAGTTCAGCGGCGGGGGATATCACTTGTGAGGCAACAATGGCGGCCACAGGGCCTAAAGGCCTGGCTTTGGATGGGGCGAACGCGGCGCTAAAGCGCCGCTCTTCCACGGTGGTCCCCGGCGTTCAGGACCTCGGCGGCTGAAGCCGCTGTATTTGGGCGGCTCTGACCGCAGCGCTGAAGCGCTGCGCCACCCAAAAACGCGAACGTTATGTTACGTCTGGTAGAAATGAGCGATGATTGTCGGAGTCAGGGAAACGTGGGGCGAGCAGGGATGCCCGCCCCACACTTTCTTATTCACACACTTAGTGATCTTTACTTCTTGATTGAGGCTTGGTAACGCTTGTTGATTTCGTCCCAGTTCACTACGTTCCACCAGGCTTGAAGGTATTCGGGACGGCGGTTGTTGTATTTCAGGTAGTAGGCATGCTCCCAGACGTCGTTGCCGAAGATGGGATGGAGGCCTTGCGAGATGGGATTGTCCTGATTCGGGGTGCTGACAATTTTGACTTCGCCTTTGCCGTCTCCGGCTAGCCAGACCCATCCGCTGCCGAATTGAGCTACGCCGGCGGCGTTAAATTTTTCCTGAAAGGTTTTGAAGTCGCCGAAGGTTTTCTTGATCGCGTCGGCGATGGGGCCGGTGGGATCGCCTCCGCCGTGCGGCTTCATGATGTTCCAGAACATGGTGTGGTTGACGTGGCCTCCGGCGTTGTTACGGACGGCGCCGCGAATGTCTTCGGGAATCGCGTTCAGGTCTTTAATCAGGTCTTCGGCGGGTTTCTTGTGCAGTTCAGGATGCTTGTCGAGCGCCGCGTTCAGATTCTTGACGTAAGCGGCGTGATGCATGTCGTGATGCAGGTGCATCGTCTTTTCATCGATGGTGGGTTCGAGTGCCGTGTAGTCGTACGGCAGAGCAGGCAGTTCGTGCGCCATTTTTACTTCCTCCAAAGTCTGTGCCATTTCTTATCCTCCAAAGGTTAAAGGATGACGGGGCGTGGAGGAAAGATTCAGGCGGGGCGAGGGTGGTTGTCCCGGCGACCCCTTATATTTGTAACATTTTGGAGGAAAGAATAGAGAGCATACCGCAGCGCTGAAGCGCTGCGCCACCCAAAATCACATGCAACACCCTAGCTGAATGCAGCAGAGCGCCCGCTTCCGCGGTGTGCATGGTGACGTTCTGGATAATGGTCGCATCAATGGAGTGAGCTCTGGCACGCTGCCGCTGCCAGGACGGGAAGTCTAACCTCAGCGGCTAAAGCCGAATCTAAATCGATGCAGTTACCGCAGCGCTGAAGCGCTGCGCCACCCAAAATCACATGCAACACCCTAGCTGAATGGAGCAGAGCGCCCGCTTCCGCGGTGTGCATGCTGACGTTCTGGATAATGGTCGCATCAAGGGAGTGAGCTCTGGCACGCTGCCGCTGCCAGGACGGGAAGTCTAACCTCAGCGGCTAAAGCCGAATCTAGATCGATGCGGTTACCGCAGCGCTGAAGCGCTGCGCCACCCAAAATCACGCGAGGAGAGCCCGGCCTTTATAATTCTCGTTCATCGTTTGCGGTGGAGTTCCGGGGAGGGACTTTGAAGGTTTTGTTGCTGGAGAATATTAGCGGGGTCGCGGCTTCTCAGTTTGGGGAGGCGGGGTTTTCTGTCGAGTCGCACAAGGGCGCGATGGAAGAGGCCGAACTGATTGAGAAGGTGCGCGGGACTTCGATTCTGGGGGTGCGGTCGAAGACGCGGATTACGGCGGCGGTGCTGGATGCGGCTCCGGAGCTGGTTTCGGTGGGGGCATTTTGCATTGGCGTCGACAAGATTGATCGCACGGCTTCGAGTGAGCGCGGGATTGCGGTGTTTAACGATCCGCATTCGAACTCGCGGTCGGTGGCCGAGCTGGCGATGGGGGAGATCATCCTGCTGATGCGGCGGACGTTTGAGGCCAGCACACGGCTGCACAAGGGAGAGTGGAATAAATCTGCGGCGGGATCGCACGAGGTGCGCGGGCTGACGCTGGGGATCGTGGGCTACGGGAAGATTGGGTCGCAGGTTTCGGACCTGGCCGAGGCGCTGGGGATGCGGGTGGTGTTTCATGATGTGGCGCACGTGCTGGCGCGGGGAAATGCGCGGGCGGTGAGCTTCCGCGAGTTGCTGGAGATTTCGGATGTGATCACGCTGCATGTCGATGGGAAGGCGTCGAACCAGGGTCTGTTTGGCGAAGAAGAAATTCTGGCGATGAGGCATGGGGCGTGCCTGATCAATTTGAGCCGCGGATTTGTGATCGATCATGAGGCGCTGGCGCGGCATTTGAAAAGCGGCAAGCTGGGTGGAGCGGCGATTGATGTGTTTCCGGCGGAGCCGGAGACAGGCGGGGAGTTTGTGAGTCCGCTGCGGGGATTGGGGAATGTGATTTTGACTCCTCATATTGGCGGGAGCACGGAGGAAGCGCAGCAGAATATCGGGCAATTTGTTTCGGCGAAGATGATCGATTATTTTGCCAGCGGAAATTCGTTGCTGAGCGTGAATCTGCCGCAGTGTCATCTGGACTTTGATCCGAATGCCGATCAGCACGCGGAAAACGGGCCGCACCGGCTGATGCACATCCACCATAATGTGCCGGGAATTTTGCGAGCGATCAACGACATTCTGGCGGATCGCGGAATCAATATTGAGCGGCAGGTGCTGGATACGCGTGGTCCGATCGGCTATGCGATCTACGACATCAATCAGCAATGCGACGCGGCGCTGCTGGGGAAGTTGAGAGCGATTCCGAATACGATTCGGGTGCGAGTGCCGGGGGAGTGCAGAGGGTAGAGGGCAGAGGTGAGATTGCAGAGGTCAGGCGGCGAACCGTAACTGGGAAGTTGTTGGTGGTATCGCGATTTAAGTGGTCCGCCTAGAGGCAATTCGTATAAAACGCACCTACGATTGGTTCGCCAGCAACCGCCCCATTGCTATCGGCTTTAACCTGTAACGCGAGGAAAGCTCCATCTGCGCTACAACCAGCGGGAGCACATCCCTCCGTGTGAATCGTCCCTTCGTACTCGTCTCGGGTCAAAGAGACCGGAAGGTCGTTCTCTTTGAAAAATCGGATTACATCTTCTTGCGGCGTGCCGATTTTTAGCCTCTCGCGTGCGTTGCGTTTCAACCTCTCGACACGCGCTTCGTATGCCTTGCCCCTCTGTTGGCACGCGGCGTTGTGGTAACGGTAGAACATCCACCCAAACTGAGAGTAGCCCCATGCCAATATTGCCAATGTCAACAGCGGCGAACGCACCGATGAGAATTCGCTTCGCTCTGGGACGCGATCACGAAAATGTTGCTCTGCAAAAAGGCACCTTTTTTGCTTATATCGATCGCGTGTCTTCACTCAATATGTTCCTCTTCGTCCTGATACCGCGACCGCAATGGCGCAAGAATTATAGAACGACTACAGGCGGGCAATAGCTACCAAGGCGACACCGCCAAATTACTCCACGCCGACTTTTTGCTATTCCTTCGATGCGGCGCGGCGTAGGCGATCGTGGACGGCTTCCCAATCGGGGGTGTCGGGGGGGAGTTCGACGGCGATCCAGGGGTGGGATTCGTTGTCGGCTTGATGGAGGACGTCGTAGAGTTTGGCGGCGTAGGAGGGGGCGGATTGCGGCATTTGAACGACTGTGATGTTGGTACGGTTCGGCGCATGATGCAGTTGGAGGTAAATCCCTTGGCCCTGTTCGGGCACTTGTCCTTTTTGAGTTAAATGCAAAGCGGTGCGCGGACTGTAGTGGCGGGCGTGCATTCCGGGGGCGGGGTGCGCTCCGGCGGGAGCTTCGGCGAGCGTGGCAATGGGGCCGATGAGGGCTTCGAGTTGCTGGCGCGAGATTCCTCCGGGACGGAGCAGGACGGGATTGGGTCCGGCTAAGGAGAGGACGGTGGATTCGATGCCGACGGTGCAAGGGCCTCCGTCGAGGATGAGGTCGACTTCGGATCCTAGGCTTTGGCGGACGTGGCCGGCGGTGGTGGGAGAAAGTTCGGTGAAGCGGTTGGCGCTGGGAGCGGCTAGCGGGAGGGCGGCAGCTTCGATCAGGGCTAGAGCTACGGGATGGTTAGGCATGCGGAGGCCTACGGTTTGCAGTCCGGCGGTGACTAGCAGGGGAATCCTTCGCGAGGAGAGCACTGCCGAGCTTGGCTCGGCTTGGACGGGCGGGACGCCCGTCCCCACACGATCGCTCGTCTTCACACCAGCTTTCGTCTCCTCATGAGCTACGGGTAGGACTAGGGTCAGGGGGCCGGGCCAGAAATTCTTGGTTAGGAGGGCGGCGGCTTCTGGCCAGTCGGCGACCAGGGACTTGGCCATGTCGACTGATGCTACGTGGACGATTAGAGGGCTGGTGGCGGGGCGGCGTTTTACGGCATAGATGCGGGCGACGGCTTCGGGGTCGAGGGCGTTGGCGCCGAGTCCGTAGACGGTTTCGGTGGGGAAGGCGACGAGGCGTCCGGCGCAGAGAAGGGCGGCGGCGCGGGCGATCTCATTCGGCGGGACCCTTGAGCCTATTGGCGGCACAAGTCATTGTAGATTGCCGGCCGACCGATTCGCGGATGGTGTGAAATTTGAAAACCTTGGGATGGACTGGCGGCTCAGCCATCCCAAGATTATGAAGCGGTGTCGATGCTGCCGAGCATTCGCTCGGCTTGGACGGGCGGGACGCCCGTCCCCACACTAGCCCGTCCCCACTCTAGCCCATCCCGCACTAGCCCGTCCCCCACACTGGCCCATCCCGCACGAGCTTCTACTTCTTCTTGTCGTCTTTCTTATCCTTATCCTTATCGTCGGGTTCGTCGACTACCAGGTTGTTGTCTACGGAAAATACGCCGGAAACAGTGTTGGCTTGGACGCCGGCGATTTGCTTGTCCATGGAGCGGGCAACGGCGCCCTCGAGGGTGACGTGTCCGTTCTTGACAATAATGTGAATGGGCGGCACGGCTCGCATCTGGTATGGGGACAGCGCGCTGTTGCCATAGATGGCGCGGTAAACGGCGCGACGGATGCGGTCGTCGTTGAAGGAGGTGGGCAGAATTTCGATGTTGTTGACGACTTTCTCGACGCCTTCAATTTTCTTGACCACGTTTTCAGCGTCGGACTTGAGAGTGGGGCGAGCGACTTGGCCGATCAAAGTGACGGTTCCGTCGGGATCGACTTTATAGGAGAGGTTGTCGAAGACGCCGTAATACGGAAGCATCACGAGTTCATGACGGACTTCCTTGACAATACGGTCGTAGGCTTTCTGGTTGAGCGCGCCAGCGGGCTGGTTGTCCTGGGTGGTGGGACTGGCAGAGGCCACCATCGAGAAAATCATTGAAGCGAAGAGTAGCGTAAGAGCTTGTACTGCGAACGACTTTTTTTTCATGTTGCTGGACCTCACGGAAATTTTTCGCACATCGTGAAGTAACGGCCTGACATCGCCCTGAATTCGGTTGATAGGACGCTCTAACGGCACTGTTAGTTGCTTTTTTTTGTGGTCCGGTTTCGGGCGATTGGGCTGGGCGGGGGCGGACGAATGCGTCCGCCCTACGTGGTTCAGAATCGCGGGCAGTGAGTGGAGTGGACGGGCGGGGTGGCCCGTCGCTCCCTGTAATTAGACTGCTTTCGGTTTGCGGCGGCGCTCTCGAAAGCCTTCGATCAACAGGTAGAGAACCGGGATGAAGAACAGGTTCAGGATCGTACTCATGATCATGCCGCCGAAGACCGTGGTGCCGACGGAGTGGCGTCCGTTTTCTCCGGCGCCGGTGGCGACGACCAGAGGAACGACGCCCATGATGAAGGCCAACGAGGTCATCAGGATGGGACGCAAACGGATGCGGGTTGCTTCAACCGCCGATTCAAGAATCGTCATGCCGCGCTGGCGGAGTTGCTCGGCGAATTCGACGATCAGGATGGCGTTCTTGGAGGCAAGGCCCACGAGCATGACGAGGCCGACCTGACAGTAGACGTCGTTTTGCAACCCGCGGATCCATTGCGCGCCGAGCGCGCCGAGCAGGGCCATGGGAACGGCGAGCAGGATGATGAAGGGGAGCACAAAGCTTTCGTAGAGTGCCGCAAGCGTGAGATAGACCACGAGGGTTCCGAGACCGAAGAGAATGACGGTGGTCGAGCCGGCGGCAAGCTCCTCGAGCGAAATGCCCGACCATTCATAGCTGTAGCCCTGCGGCAACGTTTTGGCAGAGAGTTGCTGCATGGCGTTGATGGCTTGTCCTGAGCTGAAGCCGGGCGCGGCGGAGCCATTGATTTCAGAGGAGCGGAACAGGTTGTAGTGATTGATGACCTGTGGCGCCGGAGTCTGGGCGACGGTGACGAGATTCTGGAGCGGGATCATCGAGCCGGAGTCGGAACGCACGTAGTACTGGCCGATATCCTGCGGATGGGAGCGGTATTGCTTGTCGGCCTGAACGTAGACGCGATAGGAACGGTTGTTGAAATCAAAATCGTTGACGTAGGACGAACCCATGTAGACGCTGAGGGTGTCGGTGATCTGGCCGAGGGGGACGTGGAGGCTCTTGGCCTTTTCGCGGTCGATGGTGACGACGTATTGGGGGTCGCTCGCGGTGTAGGTGGTGAAGAGTCCAGTGAGGTCTTTTTCGGGACGCGTCATGGCGGCACGAATGAGGTCGTGAGTCGTCTTGTCGATGTCCTGCAAGGTGTGGTTACCCTGATCGAGCAGTTCGTATTGGAAGCCGCCGAACTGGCCGAGACCCTGGACGGCAGGGGGCTCGAAGGGAATGACGATGGCGCCTGAGATTCCGAAGAGAGGTCCGCGGAGACGGTTCAAGATGGCAGGGGCGGCATGCTCTTCACCGCCGCGCTTCCCGTAAGGTTGAAGAGGGAGGAAGACGAGTCCGGCGTTCGGCGTGGCGCCGCCAAAGCTGAAGCCGGCGACCGAGAACGTGCCACGAATTTCAGGCATGTTTTTTGTGATGGCCGAAACCTGCCGTCCGATATTGCGGGTGTAGTCGAGCGAAGCTCCGGATGGGGCCTGAATGGCGACGATGAGATAACCCTGATCCTCGGTCGGCACGAAGCCCTGGGGCACACGGCGGAAGACCAGGAAAGTGAGGCCGAGGCCGAGGACGAAGAGGATGAGAGCGACGACTTCGAAGCGCAGGACGAAACGCAGGGCGCGAACATATCCGTTATTGACGGATAGGAGCACACGATCGACGAACTTGGCGAACCAGTTTTTTTCTCCGTGCAGGCGGCCAAGCAGAATTGCCGCCAGAGCAGGCGCGAGGGTGAGAGCGTTGAAGGCAGAAATCGAAATGGAAAAGGCGATGGTTAAAGCGAATTGCCGGAAGAGGATGCCTGTGGTGCCGGGGAAGAAGGCGACCGGCACGAACACGGCTACCAGTACGAGCGAGGTGGCGATCACCGCGCCGGTGACTTCCCGCATGGCGTCGGAGGCCGCTTTGGCCGCACTGGGCTCGCCCTCTTGTAAGTGGCGCTCGATATTTTCGATCACCACGATCACGTCGTCGACCACCAGGCCGGTGGCGAGGGTAATGCCGAAGAGCGTCAGTGTGTTGATGGAAAAACCAAGCAGCTTGATGAAAGTAAACGTTCCGATAAGCGAAACGGGAGTGGCGATGAAGTGAATGATCGTGGTTCGCCAATCGCCGAGAAAAACGAAGATCACGAGAATGACCAGCAGGATCGCGGAACCCACCGTGAAAACGACGTCGCGTATGGATTCGCTTACAGCGTCGGTGGTATCAAAAGCGATTTCGTACTTCATGCCGGGCGGGAAGCGCTTGGAGAGACGATCGAGTTCGGCGACGCACTTCTGGTGGACATCGAGGGCGTTGGCGGTAGAAAGCTGGGTGACGGCGATGCCGACCGCCTCACGGCCGTTGTAATCGAGGTCGGTGCTGTAGTCCTCGGCGCCAAGTTCGGCGTGTCCTACGTCTCTAAGGCGAACCAGAGTGCCGTCGGGATTGCTCTTGAGAATGATGTTGTCGAACTGCTGGGCTTCGGAGAGGCGGCCCACGACGCGGACGCTGATCTGAAAATTCTGCCCGGGCATTGCGGGCTGCGAGCCCACGCTGCCGGCGGCCACTTCGACGTTCTGCTCGGCGAGCGCATTGACGACGTCGTCGGCGGTAAGGGAACGGCCCGCGAGGCGAACGGGGTCAAGCCACAGGCGCATGGAGTACTTGCGCTCTCCAAAGATAAGGACGTCGGCGACTCCGGGGACGCGTTTGAGACTGTCGCGGACATAGACATCGAGATAATTGCTGATGAAGAGCGGAGTGAAGCGGCCGTCGGGCGAGAATACGGCTCCGCCAAAGACGAAGTTCTGCGAGGTCTTGGCGACGGTGATGCCAATCTGCTTGACGGCGGCGGGGAGACGTCCGGAAGCGGTGTTGACGCGGTTCTCGATATCAACCGTGGCGAGATCGGGATCGCGGGTGATGTCGAACGTCGCGGTAACCGTACTGACGCCATCGTTGGTGCTGGAGGAGGTGATGTACTTCATCCCCTCAGCGCCATTGATCTGCTGCTCAAGCGGCGTGGTTACGGCCGCTTCGACGGTCTGCGAACTGGCTCCGGTGTAGACGGCAGTGACGCCGACCTGGGGAGGAGCGAGGTTAGGAAATTGCGAGATGGGCAGTATGGGAATGCAAACCGCGCCCGCAAGAATGATGAGCAGGGCGCAGACGGTGGAAAAGACGGGACGACTGATAAAAAAATCGACCATAGAAAACAGTTCTCAGTTCTCGGTTTCCCAGTTCTCAGTGTAGAGCTGTGTGCCGACGTTCTTCCCTGCCATGGGATGTGAGATTTATTTCCGGACTTAACTCGCTGCCGTTTCTTGCGGGATTACTGGTATGCCATCGATCAAAAACTGTGTGCCAGAGATGACGACTTTATCGCCCGGCTTGATGCCATCGAGGACGACGTAGTCGTTGCCCACGATCTCGCCGATCTGAACCGGCTTCTGGCGGACGACGTATCCGCCTTTTGAATCGGGCTCGGCGACGAAGGCGAAGTACAGACCGCCAACCCGGGAGACCGCGACGACGGGGACGACGGGTTTCTCCTCGCTGCCCCAGACGACGCGGGCTCGAATGAACTGAGCGGTGCGCAGGGCGTCATTGGAATTGGTGATGGTAGCCTTGGCGAGAATGGTCTGGGTTGAGTTGTCCACCTGCGGCGAGATGAAAGTGATGCGGCTTTGCGCCAGGAGTTTCCCTTCGCCGTCGACGATCTGGACGGGAAGATTCATCTTCAGGTCGCCCGATTTCTCGATGGGAACGTAAATGTAAGCTTCGAGGCTGCCGGGACGATCGACGGTGGTGAGTTGGGTGGTGGTCACGACGCGATCGCCGACGCGGACGGGGATATCTCCGACGATGCCGGCGCGAGGTGCGACCACGCGATAGTAATGCAATTCAACTTGCTGCTCGTTGACCTGGGCCTCAAGCGAGGTGAGCTGCGCCTGGGCGGCGTCGAGGGTGCTGCGTGCCTGGTCGAGATCCTGCTTACTGACGACGCCGGCGGCGGCGAGGCCGCTGACGCGCGCGTAATTTTGCTTGGCCCAGGTAACCTGTGCGACCTGGGCGGCGCGAGCGTTGTCCTGGCTCCTAAGTGTGGCCTCCTGCTTGGAGGGATCAATCTGCACCATGGGCGCTCCGGCAGCAACCGGCTCACCCGAGTGGACGAAGATCTGGGTAATGATGCCCTCGACCTGCGGCATGACGACGGCGGAATCGCGGGACTTCAAGGTGGCGACGTAATCCGTGGTGTTGTTCACTTTTTCGGCGGTGGCGGTATGAACTTTCACCGGCATCGCCTGAGGGGCGGCGGCCTTGGCCTCGTTGCCTTTGCCGCAGGCGGTGGTCAGCAGAAGAGCCGCCAGGAGTGCGGCAGCGGGGATGAGACAGGACTTTCGAGCGAAGTTTGGATACATAGGTATTCGATTTGGCCGTAATGCGAAGTTCGTCAAAATCACGACGGTTTCCTCAAAAAGACTTGGATCTGGAACGGACTTCTCAACCCTGGTACCGGGTTCCCTGCCAATCGCGGCAGGCTAGAGACGCTTTTTCTGCACACACTCTCGCAGCAGCGAACTGGCTTTGAGCTAATTTCTGCTAATCATAGATCAAAGATATAGATTCCGTGGGATGCGGGAAGGCTCCGAAGAATTTTCACTTCTGCTAGATTGTTTTGTCATGAAGCCGAGCCGCAGTTTTGCCAGCGATAACAATGCCGTGGTGCATCCGGAGGTGCTGGAGGCGATGCGCCGGGCGAACGAGGGGCACGCCGTGGGATATGGGGACGACGTCCACACGGAGGCGGCAGTCGCGAAATTTCAGGAGCAGTTTGGGGATGATGTGGCCGTGTTCCTGGTATTCAATGGGACAGCGGCGAATGTTTTGAGCCTGCAGGCCCTGGCGCGACCGTATCACGCCGTACTGTGTCCCGAACTGTCGCATATTTATAGGGACGAATGCGGGGCTCCGGAAAGGATGACGGGGTGCAAGCTGGTGCCTTTACCGGCTCCGTCTGGGAAGCTCACGGTGGAAGCCTTGGAGCATGCGTATCACGGAATCGGCGACCAGCATCATGTGCAGCCGCGGGTGATTTCGATTACGCAGGCGACGGAGATGGGAACGGTATACGAAACGGAGGAGATCGAGGCGCTGGCGCGGTTTGCACACGAACGAGAGATGTTCCTGCACATGGATGGGGCGCGAATTTCGAACGCGGTAGCGGCCCAGCGGCTTACATTGCGGCAGGCGACTCGGGATTTGGGTGTGGATGTACTTTCATTCGGAGGAACGAAGAACGGGTTGATGGGGGTGGAGGCTGTCGTTTTCTTTCGTCCGGAGCTGGCGGAGGATTTTCTGTTCGTGCGGAAACAGGGAATGCAGCTGGCATCGAAGATGCGTTTTATGTCGGCACAGATGGCGGCGCTGCTAACCAATGAACTCTGGCGGCGGAATGCAGAGCACGCCAATCGGATGGCGCGGCTGCTGGAAGCCGAAGTCAAGAAAATTCTGGGGCTCAAGATTGTGTATCCCGTCGAAGCGAACGGGGTGTTCGTCCAGATTCCAAGAAATACTATCGGCAAGATACAAGAACGGTACTTTTTTTACGTGTGGAGCGAAGAGGAGTCGGTGGTGAGATGGATGTGCTCTTTCGACACGACGGAGGCGGATGTTCTGGAATTTGCCAAATTTGTGGGAACAGTACTGGGGGAGGCGGCAAACGAGAATCGTTTGCCCGAGCACTGATTTAAGGCCGACCTGATTTTCTGCCGCGTGGAAAAATCGGCAAACGCACCCTTACTTCTTGCCAGCCCTTACTTTCGCCCATCGTGCGCGCTGCGCGGCTGCAATTCGCTTGCGTCCGGCGGCGGAGATGAACCGTTTCTTCGGAGCAGCGCTGGCAACGGTCTTGGAACCGCCTTGCATATAAACTTTTCCGAAGGTAGTTAGAGCAGCGGTGACGCGGTGGAGTTCGTCTTCGAGCCGCGAACGTTCCTGCTGCAGTTGTTTGACGACAGTTTCAATCAGCGTTTTTGCCATAAGCGATTTTAGCATCTGTCGGTCGATCAGCAAACACTTATGGATGGTAAAGTTCGGTAAGAAGAGTAAAATTCCCGATTTGGTTGGAATTCGGCTCTGGGCAGGGATTTCGGGTAAGTGGGCTTCCGAACGTCGAACGAAGGCCTAAGAAGCACAAAGTGCACGGTTATTAAGAGCCGAGGATGGGTCTGTGGTCGACTTGACTCTCGGTCTTAGTTGCATACAGAGTTATTCGCTGGGTCACAATTCCAGGTGCCATCTTATCCCAACCAATGTGCAAGAATTTGCGACTTGGGTTTTTTAAGGGATAAGTAGAGCTAAGGATCATGAAGAAGCTGGTCTTGTTTCGATTCTTGAGTCGCAAGTCGGGAACATCGTTCCGAGTGGTCGTGATTGGTCTGCTTGCGTATGGACTGGCGAATTGTTGGGCGATCGCACAAACCCAGGCGGTACGGCCGGCTCAGAGATTTCGAACGCCCGCCACTCTTCCACTGACTAAGTTTTACGATGCCCCACGACCTTTACCGCCCGGAAAGGCTGGGGAATTGATACGCTCGGAACCGAATCGGCAATACAGCCTTCCCTTCGAATTGTCGGCATTGCGAATTCTCTACCACTCGCGAACAGCGAGGGGAGAAGACGTTGCGGTTTCGGGCGTGGTTGTGATTCCGGATGGAAAAGCGCCGGCGGGCGGCTGGCCGGTAATTGCGTGGGCGCACGAATTCAGGGGCGCAGCGCGGCAATGCGCGCCCTCGTTGATGAAGAATCTTGGCGCCGGACCCATTCTCGCGATGTACGCCAACCTCGGATACGCGCTCGTGGCGACGGATTATTCAGGATTAGGATCAGATTTGGGGAAGTCTGTCGAAGACATGCAGTCGAATGCGTTGGACTTGATGTACTCGATTCCGGCGGCGCGCGCGGCCGTGCCAGAAATTGGGACAAAGTGGATCGCCTTGGGAACGTATCAAGGGGCCCGCGCTGTCGCCGCTGTGGCGGAGAGCGATGTACGCGATCCGAACTACTTGGGAAGCGTGGCTGTTTCAGGGCTATCGGATGCGGCGGACGACTACAAACGTTTCGCGAGGGACTCAACCGATCGCATGCTCGTCTTAGCGTCGACTTTGCAGGCGCTTTACCCGGAGTTTTCTCTCAGTAACATGCTGACGAGCGAGGGCATGCTCGCGTACCAGCGCTTCACGCAAAGTTGCGGAGGTGACGTGGTATTGGATTTGCGGGGCACGACACTAAGACCAGGCTGGGAGAATGACCGCTTCGTGAAGGAGTTCTTTAGCGGCAACATGGCGGGTCAGAGAGCGGCGCGCGGGCCGATCCTGGTGATTGCCGGGGGAGCAGATGGAGTTATCCCGGCGGAGTCGACAGCGACGACTGTCAGCCGCATGTGCAAGGCAGGAGACCGAGTCGATTTCCTGCAGTATCCGAATCTCGATGCGAGCGGGGTGATGGCGGCGTCGGCCGCGGACCAGATCAGTTGGATAAAGGCGCGATTTGCGGGCAACAATGCGCCGAACAACTGCCACTGAGAAGAAGATGAATCGGTGGTTTCACCAGTTGCGGCCGGAGTCAGGGGCGTCCTGATCGTCGTCTTCCTGTCGGAACTGATTGCGTTTGCGACCGATAATAAAGACCATGCAGATCGACATGAAAGTGGGTGGAACGATGAGAATGAGAATTCCGCTGCGCAGAGCCTGAATCATGCGAACGCCGGCGGAGGCGGCCTGGGTGTAGCAGAGAGCGCAGCTTTGGGAGAAGGCTGGGGGAGGGCCGAGGAGGGCCAATCCCACAAGCGCGATCCCGACAAAGAAGACCGGCTTGCGGAACCCAAACTTGTTTCTCGACAGAGCTTGCAGAAACTTGCTTTTCGACTTATTCGTCAATCTTCTTCTCAACTCTCAACCTCTTACTTGGCACTTCTTACTTCACATTCGAGAATGGGGCGCCGACCAGCATGCGGGTGCTATCCGTCCAACCATACTGCATGCCGAGCAGGACGGAAATGGTAAAGACCACAACAAAAACGAGGAAGGCGCGTTTTTCTGTCCAAAGGTGCATGAAGAAGAGAACAGCGAGGCTAGCCTCGATGCAAGCGACGGCCAGCATACGCGTGAATTTTTGTGCGATGTCGATATTCTGGTAAGCGATGACGAATTGCACGCCCGCGAGAGCGAGCAGGCAAAAATAGATAATGAGGTCTTTTCCGATTCCGCTGCTCTTGTGATCGGTGGCTGTTGTCATGGCATTCGGCTCCCCGAGTTTTCGGTCTAGTGGCTCAAATTCAAAAGGTAGACTAACGGAACGACAAACATCCAAACGAGATCCACGAAGTGCCAGTAGAGGCCGAGGATCTCGATATCATCGGAGTTATAGCGGCCGGAGCGATAGCGGACGCCAACGACCAGCAGCGCGATGATTCCGCTGACGACGTGGGTGAGATGCAAGCCGGTGATGCTGAAAAATGACGCGCCAAACAATCCCGTTCCCCAGGGATTCTTGAACATGGTCATGCCTTCGTCGATCAGGCCGAACCATTCGCGAATATGCAGGAAAGCGAAAGCGATGCCCAGGACAGCGGTAATCATCGTCCAGCGGAAAGCGCTGGCCTTGTCACCTTCCTTGGCGGCACGAAGTCCGATGAGCATGGTCAAACTGCTGGTCAGGAGAATGAACGTCATGAGGGCGACGTTGGTAATGCTATGGAAGGGTCGCGGCCAGTCGGAGGTTCCGTTACGCAAGAAGCCATAGGCGACCAGGCAGGCGGCAAAAGTCATGGTATCAGCGATGATGAACAGCCACATCGCGAGTTTCTTGGTAGGAATCGAAAAAGGTGGTTCGGTCACCACGCTTGTCGAGTGTCCTCCCATGGTCAAATCGGCTTGGCTCACGGCGCCTCCTGTGTCGGTTAAAGTTTCATCCAAAGCAGCACAAGCAAGTAAACCCAGAGTCCGCCCATAAAGTGCCAGTAGCGCGCGGTGGCAACCAGGGCGTTTCTCCGAAGGGTGGACTTATGTAATTTGCGTATGCAGTAAATAAGACCGCCCAAACCGCCCAGCACGTGAACAGCGTGAACCGCGGTCAGCAGATAGAAGAATGAGCTGCTGGGGTTAGTCGCGAGATATAGTCCCTGGGCGGCTAGCTGTTTCCATGCGACATACTGGCCGGCGACGAAGAGCAATCCCAGAAATAAGGTTATGTACAGCCAGCGTGCTGGACTCGCGGTGGAATTCTGTGCCGCATGGGTTCTGAGGGCGCCCATAAACGCGGCCACGCGGCGTCGCGCAACTTCAAGAGTCACGCTGCTGACGAGGAGCAAAAACGTGTTGAAGTACAGGATCGACGGCAAAGTAAAGGATTGCCAGTCCTGCGACGATCCTTTGCGGACAATGAGGGCGCTCGTAAATGCCGCAAACATCATGGTGACGGCAAAAAGCACGACCCAGATGGCCGTCGACGAAGGCGGTGGGGAATAATCCATCACCTCGCGCAGGTTGCCATCCGCCGGAACGAGGTTGTTCCAGTTGCCGTTGCCATTCCCGGTGTGTCCGTGGTCTGTCAGCCGATCGATTTGGGGCGGTTCCGGTATTGTTGTTGCCATAACTGCCGACTTCCTTTTCTACTTCTCCCAGGGCATGCGCTGGGCTGTTTCTGAGAACCCGTGTCGAACGAGGGCGCTCAAAATAATCCGAAAAATTACTTTTCGTCGTGCTCCGTCACCACTTGTTCGGGCGAGGTCTGCATCACGTAATCGCCGACCGAACTCTTCACCCCGTACTGATAAGGATCGTGGTAAACGATGGGGTGCTTCCCACCGAAATTGTCGAAGGGAGGCGGAGTGGGCGTACTCCATTCGAGCGAGGTCGCTTCCCAGGGATTGTCGGGAGCGGCCGCACCCCAGAAGCGGCTGTGAATCAAGTTAATGAGGAAAATCACTTGCGCGAGACCCGTAAAGAGAGCCGCAATAGTGATGAAGCGGTGAACCGGAATCAGCGGCTGCAGGAAGTCATCGACGAAACTGGAGTAGCGACGGACGTTTCCGGCCATACCCAGATAATGGAAGGGCATGAAGATGCAGTAGGCTCCGACGAAGCTCATCCAGAAATGAATTTTGCCCAGGGTCTCGTTCATCATTCGCCCGGTCATCTTGGGGAACCAGAAGTAGGTTCCCGCAAAGATGCCGAACATGGCGGCGACGCCCATTACGAGGTGGAAGTGGCCGACCACAAAGTAGGTGGCGTGGAGCATGATGTCGATAGAGGGCTGAGCCAGAAAGAATCCGCTGACGCCGCCACTGACGAACATCGAAATGAAACCGAGAGAGAACAAAGATGCGGAGTTAATACGCAGTTTGGAACCGTAAAGACTGAAGGTCCAGATCAGCACCACGATGGTCGACGGGATGGTAATGACCAGAGTGGGGAACGAGAATGCCAGCGAGGAAAAAGGATTCATGCCGCTGACAAACATGTGGTGCCCATAGACCATGTAGCTCAGGATGGCGAGTGCTCCCATGGAATAAATCAGAGTTCTGTGACTGAGCATCGGCCGCCGCATGTTGGCCAGCAAAATGTGCGAGACGATGCCGAGACCTGGGACGATGGCGATGTAAACCTCGGGGTGTCCGAAGAACCAGAAAAGGTGTTGCCAGAGCAGGGTTGAACCGCCGGAATGCGGCAGCATCTGGTCATTGATTACCAGGCCAGAAGCAACGAAGAAGCTGGTACCCGCGACGTGATCGAGGATCACGAGGATGCAAGCGGGCATTAGAACGGCGAAAGCGGTCAGTCCCATGCAGGAGGTGATGAACCAGGCCCAGGCGCTAAGCGGCAGACGCATGAGGCTCATGCCTTTGACACGGAGGTCGAGGGTCGTGGTGATGAAGTTCAACGCGCCTAATAGTTGACCGACGCAAAATAGTCCGATGGAAATCGCCCACAGCACTACACCGGCACCCTGGCCCGGGCCGCCGACGGAACCGATGGCGTTGAGCGGGGCGTATTGGGTCCAACCGCCGAGGGTTGGTCCGTCACCGACAAAGAAAGATGACATCAGGACCAGGAACGCCATAAAGGTGACCCAGAACGACATCATGTTGAAATGCGGGAACGGCATATCTTCGGCACCCACTTGGATGGGCAGGAAATAATTGCCGAAGGCCGCGAAGGGAGCGGTGGTGAGCACAAAGAAGACCATGATGGTCCCGTGCATGGTCAGCAACTGCAGGTAGTATTCCGGCGTCATGATTCCGCCGGGAGCGCCAGTTGAGGAGAGAAGTTGAAGGCCGGGGATGGCCGCGTTGTTCCAGGCGAGGTGAATGCGCATCAGCCAGGAAAGGAACATCCCGATAAAAGCGGCGACCAGGGCGAGGGCGTAGTACTGTTTGCCGATTACTTTATGGTCGAGGCTAAATACGTGCTTCCGAATAAACGTCGTCGGAGGAGCATGATGTACCGCGTGCACTGACATATCGTGCATAGATCCCTCACCTCAGAGATGGGTCGAATGTTTCCAGCCGCGTCGAGACGCGAATGGAAGAACTAATTTCTGAACTCTTGTCGATCTTTGTCTCGAACTTTCTGTTGAACCTTCTCTCGAACTATTGCCCTGCCTGCTGCTTCAACCACGCGTCGAAATCCGATTGCGACATCACTTCGAGATACGCCTTCATGTTGTAGTGCCCCAGACCACAGAGCTGGGTACAGACAATCTCGTACTTGCCGATTTTGGTGGCAGTGAAGTGCAGAGAGACGTCGAGCCCCGGAACAAAATCCTGCTGAACCCGCAGTTCCCGGACGTAGAAAGAATGGCCCACGTCTTTCGAATGCATGAGAAGGTGGACTTCTTTGTTGACGGGGATCGCCATCTCGGCAGCCACAATATCGTCTCTGGCGGCAACATCGTGTTCGGGATCAAGACCAAAGATGTTCTGGGTTCCTTCATTCACCATTTCGGGATGAATCCCGCCGAATTTTCCATCCGGGCCGGGATAGCGGAAGTAAAAGGCGAATTGACCGGCTTGGACCTGAATGGGCATGGCATCGGCGGCCGGAGCGACAAGATAAACGTCGGCCCAGGCTTTGACGCCAAAGACGCCGAGGGCCATGACTTCGATGCCTACTACAAGGATGGCAGCGATCACCAAGCCCTTCGCGCCGCCGGGGAATTTCGTAATCTTCGCGTCAGCGGGGCGGTTGGAGAATTTCCAGATGAAGATCGCCAAAATAAATTGCGCGGCGAGGAAGGAGATTCCCGCCTCGGCCATGGTCTCCGTCATCTGTTCGTCGATCAGGCGGCCATGGGTCGAGATGTCTTCGGGCGCATCCCAAGTGTGGCGCAGAATCGGGATAGCCGAAAGAATCGCGATTACGATAATGGTGACAGCAAAAAGCTTCGCCATGTTGGTTGGTCCTTTGGTTCTTGCGTTACTGGCTTTCAGGGCCCGAAAAAACGGCGGCGGAGAATTCGGGACTCCGCCGCAGTTCAATACCTTAGTAAGCTTTTGCTTTGAAAGTAAAGTTGACTTCCTTGCTTTCATTACCAGTGATGGAGACGTCGGCGGTCTGCGTGCCGTAATCCTCCTGCCAGGCAGTAATGGTGTATTTACCGGGAGGCAGATTGGGCAGTTTGAAGTCGCCTCCACCCTTGCTGATGTCGTAGTGATTCGTCTTGAGAACCGCAAACTCACCGTGCATCCAGGGATGGATGTTGCATTTCACCGAGATAAATTCCGGCTTGTCGTACTTGGTAACAATGGGAGGAGTTCCAGGGGGCTGCGACTTGTTCCACTCCTGGTTTATCTTGGCCAGCGGGTGAATGTTGTGGGAGGTCTGATCGTTGTTGACGATTTTGAGTTCCTGGTCGGTGTGCATGACGAGAACGTGTGGAATGTACTGGCATCCTTTTTGGTCGAAGGTGACAGCCTGCGCTGGAACCTGACCGTCATCGGGGGCGCCCGATGAAATGTACACCACGACGTTCTCCAGAGCGTTGTTGGGCCCGGTTACAACCGACTCAGTCGTTACGGGAGTGGCGTGCTGCTTCGCGCAAGTCGGTTCCTTTGACATGTCGATCGTCTTCGGCTTCACGGGCGTGCCCGTATAAGTCACTTTTCCTGTGACCGTTCCCGCGAACATCAGAGACGAACTCACGAGTAAGGTCAGAAAAACAAATTGCATTTGCTTAGTACGCATTCTAGTAACTCCCTCCTCGGGGTATTCTGCAAGCATTGAATTACTGACCGCCTCCGGGCGCCTTGTCGGCGGGGGCAGGGGCGGCGGCTGGTGGGTTCTTATCCACGTACGGAGGAATAACTCCGTGCGCAGCCATTAGAACATCGTTCTCTTTGCTATGGCGATGAACCTGGAGCGTGCGCAGGAAGTGAACGAGATCCCAGGCATCGTTCGGCTGAATGACGTCGGCGAAAGAAGGCATCGGTGTGCCGTCAACACCAGTCATGAAGATCTTGTAGACATCCTGATTGGTAACGCCGCATTTGAAGCGGGAGTCATCTTTTCCAAGGGCAAAATTATAGGGACGAATCGGATTGTCTTTGCTGTCGGTGAGAGTTGAGGCTGAAGGACCGTCGCCTTCGCCGTGGGGACCGTGACACTTCCAGCATTCGAGCTTCGTGAAAAGTTCCTTGCCGTGGGCGATGCTTTCAATGGTTATTGGCGTCTCCTCAGGAACCTTGATGGGCGTTCCGGCCTTCTCTTTATCCCAGCGCGGCGAAAAGATCTTGATGTAGGCGACGAGGTCGGCGCGCTGCTGATTGGAGAAGGTATTCCAGGGCGGCATATTCGAGTTGACGATGCCGCGCTTGAGAGTGTTGAAGAGATCTTCATCGGTCGGCAGCGTTCCAGTGAGAGTGGAACGGCATTTGAAAGTAGCCATGGTGAAGTCGCGGGGCTTTGGTTCAAGCCAGGGTGCGTTCTCGCCGTTGGCATCGCCGTAGTCGCCATGACAGCCAGCACAATAACGGCGGTAGTCCGACTTCCCTTCGGCGGCGTGGCCAGTGAGATTGCCGATGTGGCTTTCCATGGGCTTTACGACGACGGGAGGTTTGGGACCAACGTCCGGCACATCCTGGGCAAAGGCCGAGGCAAGGAGACAGGCGGCGCAAGCCGCCCCTAGAACTGCCGTGGAAAAAATCGCGCCGATACAACGCATGAGTTTCGAACTTTTCATAGTCAGCACCTTGCACCGTAAGTCAACGCTGGCGACTTGCGATCGCCGGCGGATGTCTGATGGTTAGAAGTCAAAGTCGATACCCAACAACACTTCGCTGCTGGTCAGGTTGGTAGCGGAGACAGGAGAAGTTCCATCCTGATGCCACCAGTTGTATTCGGCGTGATAGGCCCATCCCGCGCGGCTCGTCATGAACGGGTTGTAACGGAAGCCGGCGGTATAGGTCGAAATGTTGCCCAAGTTTGATGGAGCTCCTGGTGTGGACTGCTGCGACATACGGATGGTTTCGTAGCGCGCCAGCAGAATCATCTGTGGACTTACGACATAGTGGGGTTCGACGAGAACGCCGTTCCAGGTTGGATTGCGCGCACCAGCGATGAGAGTGGTTCCCGGCACGTTGTTGCAAGGCACCGGTCCAGCGGCGCTCGGGCAGGTAGCGCTCGGATTAGACGCATAGCCATCGATGTAGTCGCCGTATCCCTGGCCGAACCAGGCGTTGTCTTCGCCGTGTTGCGTGACCACGGTGACATCCGCGTGATTGCCAAAGTAGAACTGTCCGACGAAGCCTTCGCGGCTGTAACCCTTGTTTTGAGTTCCGGAGCCGGCAATGGGCGCGCCGAAGTTGGTGAGGTAAGCGGTTGGAGCTTCTCCAGCCATGACGTAAAAGCCAACGCGATCGACGCCCAGTTTGCCGGTATCGAATGCCTGACTACCTGTAATAAACGTGGAATAAGATTCGGCTCCGTAAGGCAAGCCTACCTGTCCGTCATTCGAACTCAGTAGAGCCACGGAGTAACGAGTACGGTCGTTAGCCGAGTGTCCCATGACTTCCAGACCAAGCTGGTTGTCACCCATCTGGCCGAAGACGTTGCCGTCGCCCGCAGGGATAAAGTGATAAAGCTGATAAATGCCACCGTTCCCGGTGAGGGTCAGGATGCGTTTCTCGGAAAGCAGATTGTCCAGTTCGAACTTACCCAGCTTCACGTTCAACCAGGGGCTGCCTTTGATGTTGTCGATGCGCGCCATCACGGTTTCGAAGTGGAAGGAGGCGGTGGCATCGGAAGACGGGAGAACGTAGAAGGAGAAGTTCTTCTCCAAGGTTCCACCGGTGTGGAAGTCGAGGCCACTGAGATCAAAGCCCGAAGAAGTGATCTTCTGCTCGGTAGCGCCGTCTCCATTGCCCGGAACCGAGTCTGCCTGAACTTTGTTTGTGCTGACACGGTGCCAGATCGGGGTGATGCGGAAGGTGACGGGCCAATATGCGGGGTTTTGCCAGATCGGCGCATCGCGATCGTTCATAAGCTGGTAGCCGTTGTCTTTGAACTTTTGGCCGAAGAAATTGAGCATCGGCCAACTTTCATGACAGGCGGAACAGCGGAGGCCGTACTTGCGAGCGAAAGCGGGTAGCGCATTCGCAGACTGGCTGGTACTCAGAATCAGAACAATCAAGGCGAAAGCAGCGGCGAGGACGACATGTACCCGCTGCGCTTTCTGACAGAGATGAGATTGCGCCCACATACGCATGCTGCACTCCTCAGACAAGCTCATATATTTTGGAAATACAAAAAACGAACACTCGCAAACCCGGCCCCGGCGATCCGCTCGATCTTCGCCAGGCAGCCGCGCCCCCACAGAACGGAAAACTTTTCAGGTGAAGTGGTCCTACCACTCACTCGCCGACGGATACTACTACCGCAGTTGACGAAGTGCAATAGGGTTTACACGATTTTTTTACAAATTATTTACTTGACGGCTGGAAGTGTGACTCTGGGATGGGCGCTGGGCGCTCGACGGCGCCGGTTGACAGCAACCGCGGAGCGTATGAGACTCTTGCAACAGGAAGAGTGGAGTTCGTTGGGATGTGGGTCAGGATTCAACGCACTGAAAACTTTAAAACGCGTACCGAGCTTCATCGATTTCCACTCCATCTGACGGCCTACCTTTCGCGTTATGGCGGTTTTGCGGCTATCCTGGTGTTGCTCACCGCCGCGATTCCCGCACACGGACGCGACAAAAAAGTTTTGCAGTACGGCGAGGGACTGATCGTCAATATCCCGCTTCCCGAACCGGAAGTTGCTGAAGTTGTCGACGATGTGGCGCAAAACACCATCATCCGGGGAACCAAGGAATACAACAAAGACGAATACGTCGCCGCGGCAGTCGCGGCGACATCCACTCCCGTATTTAAGCCGTGGACGGAGGGTGGAAAGGTTTTTTACAAGGTTCGAAAGCAGGCGCTGGATCCGCTGAATTTCCAGGACAGCTCCGACGTGGGGACGCTGGCGGTGCGATATGTCGTGCAACCCCAAGGCGACAAGAACACCGTGCTGCGGATTGACGCGGTGTTTGTGGAGGATTTTCGGCATGTCTTCCACAAATCGAACGGCTCGGTAGAGAGCGCCGAATACAAAGACATTCAGGAGCGTCTGGCTTCCGTCGAACTGATGAAAAAAGAGACGGAAGAGGCTCTGGAAGCGAAAAAACAGCGCCGGGCCAAGGAACTATTCAGCTCGAGCCGAGACCCCGAGATGTCCGAACCGGCCCCGCCGAGCGAGGAGGCGTCGGGCAATCCGGAATCCAATAGTCAGCCCAACAATCAGGAAGTACTGGGCACGCCGGCGGCCACCGCTTCGGATGTCGCTACTGACAGTAATGCGAACCGAGGCGGCGAAACGGCTTCCGCTGGTGGAACGACGCGGGCATTCGCAAACGAGCCGTCGTCGTTCGAACATTCTGGAGAAACGCTGGAACAATACGTGACCGATCTGCGCCGGCAAGTCGGACGCCGTGTGAAAGAGCCCGGAGCGCCGTTGAAAACCGCTCCATTTCATACGGCGAACACGATGAAGTCTTTGGATCCGGGAACCGAGATTTTGATACTGATCACGACCACGTACTGGTATGGCGTCGAGACCCGCGACGGCGACCACGGATGGCTTCTTCGCGACCAGCTGGAGCCCATGCCTTGAGTCATCGCAAGCGATGGATGGGGAACGCGGTCGCCGGCATCGGCGTGGCTGCTGGACTGGCGCTCGTCGCGGCTTCGACGATGGTGGCGCAGGTGGCTGGGGAGCCAGCCGGCGCATCGGGAGGATACGAGCGCACCTACCGTCAGTCGAAGGCAGTCGTCGAGAACGCGCTAAAGCAGTTACAACCGGCGATGAGTGGACATCTTCCGGCGCTCGAAGGCTTCGCTGTGGCCGGCGAACATCCGCTGAATCACTACCAACGGGCCTTTTATCAGTCCGGGGTGCAGGTCAGGTCTTTGCCTAACGGGGGATCGGTGGTGCGGGTCAGCACCAAGGTGACTGCGTGGTATGCGGATGCGAGTCCGTCACGATCGGGGTACCAATTGCTGACTTCGAATGGCCGGCTGGAGACCGATCTGTTGGACCAACTGACGGACCAGCTGACAAATAGCGCTGGCCGCGGGAACCGGGCAGGGGGTTCGGAGCAGAGTGCGGCGCCGACTGGCAGGCGGACGACAACGGAACAAGCAAATGTGAGCAGCGAAAAATCTGAGCCGTCGATTTCTGCGCCGATGCCAAGATCGCCCGACAGCGGACGACCGTTTTCATCTGCAGAGCAAAAATTATCGGGGAAGCAACTGGCGGAGACCCGAAATGCACCGAAGAGTCCTGTGGACCAGGCTGCGAGCGGACTGCAAGCGGAAGCCAACAGTCTGGAAGAAGTTTTGCGCAACCAGGTGCACCCCAAGAATTTGGTGGCTGTCAAGAAGAGCGGAACTCCGGTGGTGGCGAGCCCAAGCTTGACGGCCAAGACTTTGTTCCTGGCCAGCGCGCAAGATGAATTCGAGATGCTCGATTACAGCACGGATTGGGTGCACGTGAAGATTTCAGGACTGTCGCGAGGCTGGATCTGGCGAACAAGTTTGGAGATGCCGGAGGGCATATCGGATGTTCCGACGAACAATCCCAATGCCAAGCCGGTTGCGGCGGATCTGTTTCAGGTGACACGGGAAGAGACGGCACCGTTTCCAGGGGACTGGGAACCGCTGCGCGGCAAAAATGTGAAGATCATCTCGGTGCAAAAAATCCAGGAAAGCGAAAAAGACAGCGGTGCAGAAGCGAAGCTGGAATATGCCAAGTCTCTTTTCGACAAGAATTACGGCGAACTCGCTTCTAAGACTCACGAACTCGCGGGGGTCGTGCTGATTTTCGATTCGGTGGACGGCGGGATGATTGCTGCTACGGTTCCGACGGTTCGACAGTGGAAGGCTGGGACGCTGAACGACGCGGCATTGTGGCATCAGTGTTATTTTGACCCGCCAGAAACCTTTACGGTGCCAGCGCCAGCAGGGGGCCGTTAGGCTTCGTGTGGCTGTGAGATGATAGTGAAAATTGTCAGATTTGGGCTGAGCAGTTGGTGGGGGAAGTATGCGGCTCCAAATTTTGGCTTGACATTGAACGAGTCGCACGATAGGAATGCTGTCTTTTGGCTTTGCTGCCAATTAGTAACTGCCGGTTTTAACTGAACCGCCGGATGAGGGCGGGAGGGGCCACCGGTTAAGTGTGGGGTCCATGCTACAAAACTTTGCTTCTCGGTTGCGCGACTACGCCGAACTGACCAAGGCTCGCATTACGACATTGATCGTTCTCACGGCGTGGTGCGGATATTTTTTTGGCGCACACCGGATGGGAGTGCCATCGTGGTCGCTGGGCTTGTTTCACGCACTGCTGGGGATTGCCCTTGTTTCGAGTGGAACAGCCGCGCTGAACGAGGTGATGGAATCGAAGGTTGACGCACGGATGCGGCGCACCGCTATGCGTCCCCTGCCCTCGGGACGAATGACACGACTGCATGCGGCAACGGTTGGACTGGCGCTTACTCTCGGTGGATCGGCTTATCTGGCCATTTACGCGAACTTACTAACTGGGCTATTAGTGTTCTTGACCGCGCTGGTGTATCTCGTGGCTTACACGCCGCTGAAAAAAGTTTCTCCGGCGTGCACTTTTGTCGGCGCGTTTCCGGGAGCGATGCCGGTGGTATTGGGATGGACGGCGGTACGCGGAAAACTCGAAATCGAAACGCTGATCCTCTTTGCCATCATGTTCGTGTGGCAGTTTCCGCATTTTCTTTCGATCGCCTGGCTCTATCGCGAAGATTATGCGCAAGGCGATATCCGCATGTTGCCAGTGGTCGATTCTGATGGAAAGTCGACTGTATGGCGGATTTTGGCCTATTCCGCAGTGCTGATTCCGGTGAGCGTGATGCCGGTGGCGTTGGGAATGGCGGGGCGCTTCTATCTCGTCGGTGCTGTCTTGATGGGCGCGGCCTTATTCCGGGTTTCGATGGGAATGGCTTATCCGCAATTGCCGGCTACGGCAGCGGCTTCGAAAGCTCCGGCACGAAAGCTGTTGCGAGCTACGATCATCTATCTACCTGCGCTTTTTGCGCTGATGATGGCTAACTCTCTGGTAAGCCGGTAGTAACTTTAAGTCGCTCGACTAACTGAGTTCCAAGTCGATTTTCTTTTTCTCCGCGTCGAGTTTCGCGATGCGGAATTCGCGGACCTGGCCGGCACGCAGCGAATCAGGGGCTGCTTCGCTGGCAGGCGGACCGCTCTTCCATCGTGCCTGGAGCATCGAACCGAGCGACGATAAATCGGGCTTGGACGACGCCGGCTCCGGGCCCTTCTCTTCTTTCGCCTTCTTCGTACCTTCTGCGGGAATGCGGCAGGTCGCGAACACGCCTTCGCCAAGTTCCACGCGAGCGGTGCCACCCGAGATTTCCGTGATGCGACCGGTCACAGTATCGCCGTCTTTGTGGTCGGCAAGATATTCATCGAGCCCAGTCGGCACGAGTTGCTTCATGCTCAGGCGAATGAGGCGCTTTTCCGCGTCGAGCGCCAGCACCTGCGCCTTTACGATCTGACCCACGCGAAGTACATCCTGCGGATGATTGATGCGTTTTTCGGCGCTGATTTCGCTGACGTGAATCATGCCTTCGACGCCTTCGGTTAACTGCACGAAGGCTCCGAACTTCGTAATGCTCGTGACCGGACCTTCAATGACGGTGCCGGGCGCGAATTTCTGCGGCACCGCCGCCCAGGGATCGCCCAGCGCTTGTTTCAGGCCCAGAGACAAACGGCGCTCCGCAGGGTTGACTCCAAGAATTACGGCTTCCACGGTTTCGCCTGTCTTGACCACGTCGGCGGGCGTTCGGACACGTTTGGCCCACGACATTTCCGAGATGTGGATCAAACCTTCGATACCCGGCTCGAGTTCGACGAAGGCGCCGAAATCCATCAGCCGAGTGACGGTGCCGCGCACGCGTTCTCCCGGCTTGAACTTTTCCGCGACAGCATCCCAAGGATGAGGTTGCAGTTGCTTCATGCTGATCGCGATGCGGCGCTTCTCGGAGTCGATCTTGATGATTTTGGCTTCAATCTGCTGGCCGGGGGAAAGCACGTCGGACGGCTTGTTCACGCGATGCCACGAGATTTCGCCGACATGGAGCAAGGCATCGGCACCGCCGATATCTACAAAAGCTCCGTAATCGGTAAGGCTGCGGACTTCACCCTGCACAATGTCGCCTTCTTTGAGCTCCGAATAGCGTCGCTCTTTGCCGGCGCGCTCTTCGTCTTCGGCAATGGCGCGGCGGTCGACGACCACATCTTCATCGGCGACATCGAGCTTGATGATGCGGCAGCGAATTTCCTGCTCGACCAACTTTGCCAGTTCGGCGGCATCGTGAGTTCCGCTGCGCGAGGCGGGCATGAAGGCCCGTACACCAACATCTACGCTGACGCCGCCTTTGACGAGTCCGGTGACGGTCCCGATGATGGTTGATTTCTCGGCAAAGGCCTTTTCCAACGAAGCCCAATCGGTGGGGCGCTCGACCTTGCCGCGCGTGAGTTCGTAGTAGCCCTCTGGATCGCGGCCCTTCACGGTAACTTGAATCTTGTCTCCGGGCTTCGGCGGCCTGTCGGCGGGGAATGCGGTGAGCGGGAGAACGCCTTCGGTCTTGAATCCAATGTCGAGTACGGCCGAGTCAGCGGTAACAGTGATGACCGTTCCTTCGCGCCGCGGAGTGCCGGGTTCAGACTTGCGGGAATGCGATTGCTCGTAGGCGGAGAAGATGTCTTTGAACGATTCGGCTGGCAACGACTCGGACGGCTCGCTCTTAGAAAGAGCTTGGGGCGCGGCCGGAGTCGATCCGTTGGGTTCAGACGCTGTGGTCTCAGGCTTCAGATCGGAAGTTTCTGGATTAGACGTTTCTGGATTGGACATGAAAAGGTGAAAGCCCCTGCGGCGTGATCTCGCTTAGGATAACACTGGAAACCAGTTGTCAGTTGTCAGTTCGGACTTGTCAGTTCTCAGTGAACCGGGCCGCAACCAGCCTGTACTGAACCGTTCTAGTACGATGTAGACTTAATTTCGATTTTCCCGTCAAAGAGATTGGACGAGATCGGTGTATTTAAAGGAAATTTCAATCAAGTTTTGGGTCAGAGAGCAGTTCCTTAGAATTACTTGGAGGTTTTACGGATGCGGACGGAGATTGCGATTTTATTTCTCGTGTTTGTACTCGCGGCGCTCGGCTCGGCGGAGACGGCTACAAAAGAGATCGACATCCCATACGAGCGTTTCGTGCTCGACAACGGGCTGACAGTGATCGTGCATGAAGATCACAAGGCTCCGATCGTTGCGGTCAACATTTGGTATCACGTGGGATCGAAGAACGAAAAGCCGGGAAAGACAGGCTTCGCGCATTTCTTCGAGCACCTGATGTTTGGCGGAAGTGAACACTCTGCGGGGCGCTACCTCGATTCCATGGAGAGAATTGGAGCGACGGATCTGAACGGCACGACCAATCCCGACCGTACTAATTATTTTCAGAATGTTCCGACATCGGCGCTCGATTTTACTTTGTGGATGGAATCGGATCGCATGGGACATCTTTTGGGTGCGCTCGATCAGAAGACGCTCGATTTGCAGCGCGGGGTGGTGCAGAACGAAAAACGACAGGGCGAGAATCAGCCCTATGGCGTGACGCGACAACTGCTCGCGCAGAATACGTATCCGGCGGGGCATCCCTATTCGTGGACGACGATTGGGGACATGGCCGACCTCGACGCGGCTTCGATGAAAGACGTGCAAGACTGGTTCAAGACCTACTACGGTCCATCGAATGTTGTGCTGGTGCTGGCTGGCGATATCGATGCCAAGACGGCGCGCGAAAAAGTGACGAAATACTTTGGCGATATTCCGTCGGGACCTCCGGTGGCCCATCAACTGGTGTGGATTGCGAAAATGACGGGCACCCACCGGCAAGTGGTGCAAGACCGCGTGCCGCAGGCGCGAATCTACAAAGTGTGGAACATTCCGGAATACGGCAGCGCGGAAGCGGATTATCTCGACCTGGTCAGCGATTGTTTGAGTTCGGGAAAATCTTCGCGATTCTATAAGCGGCTTGTGTACGAGGACCAGGTGGCCACGGATGCTTTGGCCTATACCGACTCGCGCGAAATTGGCGGGCAGTTTTACGTCCGCGCAACGGTGCGCCAAGGGCAGAGCACTCCGCAGGTAGAAAAGGAGCTGGATGAAGAGCTGGCTCGCTTCATAAAACAAGGACCGACACCAGCCGAGTTGCAACGCGTGAAGGCGCAATACGAAGCAGACTTGGTTCGCGGCGCTGAGCGCATTGGCGGGTTCGGAGGAAAATCGGACCGGCTGGCCGAGAGCCAGGTGTACCGGGGAAGTCCGGATGCTTACAAAATTTCTCTCAAGCGCGTGCAACTGGCGACGGCCGAGGATCTAAGGGCAGCGGCACAGAAGTGGCTTTCGGATGGTGTATACATTCTGCAGGTCGACCCCTTCCCTGAGTACAAAACTGCGGCCGCAGTCGATCGCAGCAAAGCGCCGGACACGGGCACCCCTCCCGAACTGAAATTGCCTAAGCTACAGCGGGCGAAGCTTTCAAACGGGCTGAAGATCATTCTCGCGGAGCGACATGAAGTCCCACTCGTGAACTTTTCGCTCGCGGCCGATGCGGGGTACGCGTCAGACTCCACTTCGACGCCAGGCACGGCCAATCTCGCCATGCAGGTATTAACAGATGGCACACGCACGCGCGATGCACTGCAAATCAGCGACGAACTGGAGATGCTCGGAGCGACCCTGAAGGGATCTTCGAATCTTGACCTGTCGTTTGTGTCGCTTTCAGCGCTCAAGACAAAGCTTGACCCCTCGCTCGATCTTTTTGCGGATGTTGTGCTGCATCCGTCTTATCCCGAAAACGAAGTGAAGCGAGAACTGAAACTGGTTCTAGCGGGGATAGATCGCGAAGAAAATACGCCGGCGACGATGGCTTTGCGGATCTTGCCTGGGCTCTTGTACGGACCGGGCCATCCTTATGGGAATCCTCTGACCGGCTCGGGAACCAAAGAGAGCGTGGCCAAGCTTACGCGAGAAGATCTCGTGAAGTTCCATGACACATGGTTGCGTCCCAATAACTCAACGTTAATTGTGGTGGGCGACACGACGCTGGCGGAAGTGACTCCGAAGCTGGAGAAGCTTTTTGCCGGATGGAAGAGTGGCACGGTTCCCACGAAAGACATGAAGACCGTGGCGGTCGCTTCGAAGTCGGAAGTCTATTTGATCGATAAGCCCGGCGCGTTGCAGTCGGTGATCATCGCGGGAGTGGTTGCGCCGCCTCGGGCGAATCCGCAGGAGATCGCGATTGAAGCGATGAACAACAGCCTGGGCGGCATGTTTGGCGCGCGGCTGAATATGAATTTGCGGGAAGACAAGCACTGGTCGTATGGAGCGCGAACCGTGGTGCGCGACGCGCGCTCACAGAGGCCGTTCTATGCGGTCGCGCCGGTGCAAACCGACAAAACCAAGGAATCGCTGGTGGAGATGAATAAGGAGTTCCGCGGAATTGTGGGCGACCATCCTGTGACTGTCGAGGAACTTGCGAAAATTCAGGCAAATGAAACGCTGAAGCTGCCGGGATCGCGCGAGACGCTGGAATCGTTGAGCCAGTCGATCACCGATCTGGTGCAATTCGGCCTGCCGGACGACTACTACGAGACCTACGCGGGAAAAGTCCGCGCACTCAAGACGGGTGACGTGAACGATGCCGCCAAGGAAGTAGTGCGTCCCGATAACCTGATCTGGATTGTGGTCGGCGATCGCGCGAAAATCGAAGCGGGAGTGCGTGAGTTGAACCTGGGCGAGTTTCGATTGATGGGCGCGGACGGAAAAATACAATAGGTCTCAGGGTCGGCGGCGAATCCTGGAAAACTTACCTTCAGTGGAAACCGACTGCGGTCATGGCGGCGGGGATCTCAGGATTTTTCATGAAGGTGTTCCAAACAAAATTGGATCGCTGATTTTCAGCCATCAACATCATGATGCCGACGTCGATCCCAATCACGTCGGTATCGTACCAGCCAGAAATCGGATTGAACGCGTCGATAAAGCCGTAACGCTGCCACGATCTCGGGAACCAGCTCTGTATGTTGCGCAGCACCGAGATGCAATCGGCTGAGAGAAAAGGAATCGACCCACCTGCGGCACAGGGAACGATAGACCCGTCGATCGGGCCAATCGGAGGAGGACCACCCCAGACCACATAGCCATTGGCCGAATCGGACGCAGTGATTCCCCACAGATTGTCGGAGTAATCCGAAAACTGGCTGGCCAGCGAGGTGGAACAGAAAAGCTTGTGGGCCTGGGTCGCGATCACCGAGTTATCGAAGTAGTTTGCATACGCGTCTTGCTTGTTTCGAAAATCGATCCAGGCGTGGGAATACTGGTGGATGAACAGCGGCGCGCTCAGGTTGGTGATATAAGTCAAGTTTTCGTAGGTGAGAGTCGGCCGCGAAATCGCCTGCCATGAACTGGCTGGGATCGGGTTGACCGTGGCACCAATGGAGAGCAGATAGAGCATCATCAGCTCGCAATAGGTATCCCAGCGGGCGTTTAAGAATCCGTTTTCAGGAGTCCAGCCCATCGAAAATGTGGTGCCCCCGTTTAACATCCAAGGCCAGTTGATGCGCTGATAGATTTGCGTTGCCAGATTGGTGACTTGAGGATCCTGAAAATACTGGCGGCAAGTGAGCACGCCACAGAGCAGGAGCGCGGTATCGATGGAAGAAAGCTCCGATTTATTCACGCGCTGCCCGGTGTTCATATTCACGAAGTGATAAAAGAATCCGTCTTGATTGGGCATTTGATTCAGAAGAAAACTTAATGTCGTCTGGACACGGGCGAGAATGTTGGCGGTGGGCAGGTAGCCGCGCTGGTCGGCGATGCAGAGGGCAGTAAGCCCAAAACCGGTGGCGGAAATACTCGAAAGCGTGCGGGTGTCATTTCCCGCCGCGTAGGCGCGGTCTTTGACCAGACCCGTGGTGGGACTGGCCTGCTCCCAAAAGAAGAGAAAAATTGCGCGTTCGATTTCGTCCAGAAACTGATCGTCGGAGGGTGGAGGCGATTGTGAACTGCCGGGCTGCGATCCGCCACACGATGTGAGGAAGGCGACGTCGAGCGCGGGCGCGATTAACATCGCCCCGCCGAGCCGGGCAAGAAATTCCCGGCGAGTTAGCGGCTTATTTTGGACCAGACGTTTCATGCACCGCATTCCGCTTCAGATGCAAAACTTCCGCGATTATAGCTTTATGGCGCAACTAAAACGTGTTACCGGCGTTTCGCAGGTTAACGTTACCTTTATCTGGGCTTACTTCACTTCCATGACCACCAAACCATCGGGGGGAATGTGCAGGGTCAGTTCGCCAGCGTTTAACTCGCGAGTTTCGGGCGGCGGCAATTGTGCAGCATTGCGCAGTGTATGAAGCTGTTCCTGGGTCGGATAAGGAGGCTGACCCATCTTTTCGTAGGACGGATGAATGTCGCCATGCTCGCGGTCCAAACGCGAAATGCGAACCGTATGCATTTTCCGGAGATGTTCGAAACGCAGATGAATGGTCCTGCCGGCGGCGCTCCAATTGGGGGTCGTTGAACCTCCTGGCGCCTGATCGGGGTCAATTAAATTCCAAGCCGCGATCACCAGCGTGCCGTCTTTGCGGCGCGTCGCCAGAACGGACGAGGAGTCAACCGCGATGCGCTCGTCGCCTAACTCGTGGAGCAACTTGAACGCGTTGAAGGCCGGCTTCGGAATATCCCCGGCGGCAATCAAGCCAAAGCCGCCATAGAAGGGCTGTTTCACAACGCCCTGCTCTTCGAATACGTCGGAGAAAGTCCAGTAGGACATCATTTGAGTCAGGCCGTCGCACTGACGAAGAGTGTCGGCCATCCACGGGCCCATATACACGGAATCGGTAATGGCAGGCTCGTTGAAATAACTTGCGTTGTACTCGGTCCAGATCAGCGGAAGGTTCGGCATGGCGGAGGACTGAATCTGATCGTGGACTTTTTTCACCGCGCGGCAAACCATCTGGTCGCGCGGAATCATCTCATCGGTCGCGAAGATGTCTTGCGCTTTGTCGTTGCCGTAGACGTGGGAAGAGACGAAATCGACAGGAATTTTGTTCTCAGAACAGTGCCGGATGAAGGCATCGGCCCAGGCGGCTTGCGCGGTCGCGGGACCGCCGATGCGTAACCGCTGGTTGGTGCGCTTCACGGCATGGGCGGTGTGATCGTAGAGATCCCAATAGGTCGCTTGCCGCGGATCGCCGGCCCAGAAATCGAGATTCGGTTCGTTCCACACTTCGAAATACCACTGCGAGACTTCATCGATCCCGTAGCGATCGACCAGATGCTTGGTAAATTGGGAGATCAGATCATCCCACTTCTCCCAATCTTTTGGTGGCGAAACATTGGGCTTATACCAGAAAGACTGAAGCACGTCGCGCGCAGCGAGTTTCTTCGGCATGAAGCTCAGCTCGACAAAAGGACGCACGCCGGTGGCCAGTAGCCCGTCATAAATCTGATCGACGTAGGAGAAGTTGTACACGGGATGGCCCGCCGCGTCCTCGTCGTACACGCCGACCTCGTCGTGAAAAATGGCGTGGAATCGCACGTATCCGAAGCCGGTAATCTGCTTCACTTGGCGAAGATCCTGGCGATAGCTATCGCGCAAGGCGAGGACGGCGCGTCCCGAACCAAACATTTGTTCCCAGAAATGAGGGAACGGCCGGGCGGGAGCGGTGGCATCGACGACGATTTTAGCTTCATGCCCGTCCGCGGAATTTGCCGTCTGTCCCAGCCCTTGCGCTCCGGAAAACGCGACTGACAACACGACCGACAAAACGAAGCGCACACTAATTTTGATTTTCATGGACGTCCTGGTCCTCATGAATTCCGGTCACTATTATAACGAATGGATTAACTAAATCGCTTTAGTCGAAGAAGAGGGTATAGCATGGGGTCGAAGGCATGTCAAGAATGGCCGGGTACCAGACCTCGGGCGATGGGGCACCGGACGTACACCCGGCAAAACGCGAGAACGACGCCGGACTCGACCGCTGACGACCCAACCTGCGACAGTTGTGCTGGCTCTCCGCTTATGTGAGACTTCATCTTCTACCGAATCGCCCGGCAGCCGGATGGAACTGACGAATGAGTGCCCAGAAAAAGACGAAGAGGCTTAAGAAGGCGCCTCTTCCGGCCGGTCCGAAGCCTGGGCAAAAAATCAGCTTGAAATTTCTGGCCGATTACCTCGGCTTTTCTCCGGCAACCGTGTCGCTGGTGATGAACCGGTCCGAGGTGGCGGAATCGATTCCGAAAACTACACAGGACCAGATTTTCGCGGCGGCTGAGAAGTTTAACTACCGCCCGAACTTCCTGGCGCGGTCGTTGCGCACGCAGCGCACCTTCACGATTGGCGTGATCGTCCCCGAGGTGAGTGAAGGCTACGAAACGCTGGTCATGAGCGGCATTGAAGAGCTTCTGCTGCGGGAGGGCTATTTTTACTTTGTTGCCAGCCATCATCATCGAGCTGATTTGATCGACGAATATCCGAACCTGCTGCTGGCACGATCAGTCGAGGGACTGATTGCCATCGACACGCCATGGCACCACGACCTGGCGATTCCGGTAGTTGCGGTGTCGGGGCACGGCAGGGTTCGAGGAGTGACCAACATCGTGCTCGATCACAATCTGGCCGCCGATCTGGCGCTCGATCATCTCTACAAGCTGGGGCATCGCCGCATCGCGTTCATTAAAGGGCAAGAGTTCAGTTCCGACACAGACGTCCGCTGGGAAGCCATTGTGCGGGCGGCCTGCCGCCTGGGCCTGACGATTTCGGAGAAGCTGACCACCCAACTCGATAGCGGAGTTACGACCTCGGACCTGGGATATCAGGTGGTGCGGCGAATGCTGCCGAAGGCCGAGCCCTTTACCGCGCTCTTCGCATTTAACGATATTGCGGCGATTGGTGCGATCCGCGCGCTGCGCGAAAAAGGGCTGCAGGTACCCGAAGACGTGTCGGTGGTGGGCTTCGATGACATTCACAGTGCAGCCTTCCAAAATCCCGCGCTCACCACGGTTCGACAGCCGCTGCGAAAGATGGGTACGATCGCCGCGGAGACCGTTCTGCGGCGAATTGCGCGCAGTCACTCGGATAGTTCGGCCGACCATCCGCGGGAGATTGTCGTTGAGCCGGAATTGGTGGTGAGGGAGTCGACCTGCAAGGTGGGACGGGCGGAATCGGCGTAAGCCCATTCAACAGAGTTAGCCACGACAAAGCATTACTCCCTTGACCGTTTAGTCGTGTCCCTTAGCGAGATATACTGGTGGGCGCACAAAAAAGCGGCCGAGGGCGCACCATGAAACGAAAACGCGTCATCTCCGGTGTCATCTACCTTTTCCTTTTCTTCAACTCATTTTCCATAATTCTTTCGGCGCAGACGACCGCAGCCGAAGAACTCAATCTTGGGGTCCAAGCCTTCCGAAATTCCCAGTTGGACGAAGCGGCCCAACACTTTCAGAGGTGTACGGTTCTCGATCCTGATAATTCGCTCGCTCACCTGTATCTGGCCACAACCTATCTCCAGCAATATATTCCGGGCGTCGAGACTCGCGAGAATACGGACCTAGCCGAGCATGCGATCGAGCAATATCAGGGGGTCCTTCACGGCGAGCCAACGGCGACGGCAAGAATCAACAGCACGAAAGGTATCGGGTACCTCTACCTGCAGATGAAGAGGTCCGACGACGCCAAGCAGTATTACCACATGGCGGCCGACTTGGATCTCGACGATCCCGAGAACTACTACAGCCTCGGTGTGATCGACTGGACTTTGACTTATGTTCCTCGTCAAGAGGCGCGCGCCAAGCTGGGCGTGAAGCCGGAAGAGTCTTTGCAGAAGAAATCGCCGAGCGTCTGCGCCGAGATTCGCGAGAAGAATGCCCGCAATGTTCAGGAGGGCATTGATAACCTGAACAAAGCAATCCAACTTCGTCCAGACTATGACGATGCCATGGCGTACTTGAACCTGATGTATCGCGAGAAAGCTGACATCGAATGCGACGATCCAGCGGCGCGAGAGAACGACTTGCGAACAGCGGACGACTGGGTAGACAAAACCATGGCGGTTAAGAAGGCGAAAGCGAACAAGGCTGCTGGAGCCGCCAGCCCGTCCGTAGCAAGCCCGCGGTGAGGCCGATCGCAGGGTTCGCCCCGCGGGCTGTTAAAATCTAAGCTAGTCATGTCTGCCTCTTCTCAACTCATCCAGATTGATCTCGGACCCAAGGTACTCACTCCCAAGCCGGCTTGGCTCAAGGCCAAGGCCCCTGTGGGCGATAACTTCCACAATTTGAAAAAACTGGCCCGTGGGCTGGGGCTGCATACAGTGTGCGAGTCGGCGCAATGCCCCAATATTGGCGAATGTTGGCACCATCACACCGCGACTTTCATGTTGCTGGGCGATATTTGTACCCGCCGTTGCGGATTCTGCGCCGTGCCGAAAGGGCGTCCCGAGGCGATCGATTGGGATGAACCACGGCGCGTGGCCGAGGCGGTCGCCACACTGGGGTTGCGCCATGCGGTGGTGACCAGCGTCAACCGCGACGATGACAACGTGGGCGGAGCTCAGATTTTTGCCGAGACCATCCGCCAGATTCGCGAAGCTATGCCGGAATGCCGCGTGGAAGTGCTCATTCCCGATTTTCAGGGGCTGGAAAAGCCGCTGCGAATCGTGCTGGATGCCAAGCCGAACGTACTGAATCACAATACCGAGACAGTCCCGCGGTTGTATCGCGCGGTGCGCTCGGGTGCTCGTTATAAGCGCACACTCGATCTGTTGTCGAATGCCAAGCAGTGGGACCCTTCAACGGTTACCAAGAGTGGCGTGATGGTGGGCATTGGCGAAGAGACGGCCGAACTCATCGAGGTTTTCCGCGACCTCGGCGAGCGCGGGGTCGATATTCTCACGATTGGCCAATATCTGCGTCCGTCCAAAGATCATCTCCCGATGACGCGCTACTACAGCCCGGACGAATTCGTCTCGCTCAAAGAGCAGGCCCTGAAGTTTGGGTTCAAGCACGTTGAATCGGGTCCGCTGGTGCGGTCCAGCTATCATGCGCATGAGCAGGCGGACGTGGCGGCGGGCTAAAGCCGTGGTTAGTCTCTGGTCGTTAGTCGTTCGCTGTTCAGGTATGACTTCCAATCCTGGCGCGATATCAACGAAAACATCACATTTGACATGTTCGCCTGTCATAGCCTCTCGCCTTGGCCCGCGTTATTTTTGAACCCGAGGGCCACGATGACTACAGCTTCGTCATTCAAAGACCTGCGTATCTGGCAGGAATCAATCGATCTAGCGGTCGAGATTTACCAAGCGACGACTGTGTTTCCTAAACACGAAACTTATGGTTTGACTTCGCAGATGCGGCGCGCCGCGGTTTCGATAGCGAGCAATATCGCCGAAGGGAAGGACATCGATCGGATGCCGAATTCGTGCGCTTCCTGTTTCACGCAAGAGGGTCTCTATTAGAGTTGCAGACGCAACTCTTAATAGCCCAGCGCCTGCACTATCTGACCCCGGAAACGTGCGACGAGTTGAATCGCAGTAGCGACACAATTGGGCGCGGCTTGAACGCTCTTATCAACCGGTTTCGCCCGGCCGTGGCCTAACGACCAGCGACCGCTCCCTACCACACCCGACACGCGTTCTGATTCACCATCGGCGCGGTTGCGGCGCAGTGATAGGCCTGCTTGAATTCCGGCATGTTGGAGACGGTCCCATTCACGCGATTCTTGCCGGGGGAGTGGGGATCGATGGTGGCCAGCATTCTGGCGAAGGCGTCGGTGCGATTCTGGCACCAGACGTTGGCCCATCCCAAAAAGAAGCGCTGCTCGGCTGTGAGGCCGTCGATGGGAGCCGGCTCCTTGCCCGCGAACGTGTTCAGCATGGCCATGTAAGCGATGCGCAGGCCGCCGTTGTCAGCCGTATTCTCGCCGAGCGTCAGCTTGCCATTCAGCTTCACGTCGTCGACGGCGACGAAGTTCGCATACTGGTCTTTAATGCATCCGGTGCGCTCTTCGAATTGTTTTTTGTCGTTCGCCGTCCACCAGTCGCGGAGATTCCCGTCGGCGTCGAACTGGCTGCCCTGATCGTCGAAGCCGTGGGTCAGTTCGTGACCGATGACCGCTCCGATGCCACCGAAGTTCATCGCATCGTCGGCCTGATTGTCATAGAACGGTGGCTGCAAGATTCCGGCGGGGAAGGTGATGTTGTTTTCGAGCGGATTGTAGCTCGCGTTCACCGTCATCGGAGGATAGGGCCAGTCGCGCTTGTCGAGGGGCTTGCCAATCTTGTTCAGACGGCGTTGCATGTCGTTTTGATTCGCGCGCTGCGAATTGCCCAAGGCGTCGCCGCGCACGATTTGCAGCGCCGAATAATCGCGCCACTTGTCGGCGTAGCCGATCCGGTTGGTAATCGCCTGCAATTTCACTAAAGCCTGCGCTTTCGTGTCGGCGCCCATCCAGGGAACGCTCTTGATATCTTCGCCGAGCGCTTTTTCGAGAGCGCCAACCATGGCCAGCGTGCGCTCTTTGCCTTCCGCGCCAAACGTTTGCTGGACGTAGATTTGTCCGACGAGATCGCCGAGGTCGTTGTCGGTGTAGCCCACGCAACGCTTCCATCGCGGACGCAGTTCCTTGGTGCCGCGCATCGTTTTGCTGAAAAAGTCGAAGTTCTCGTTGACGAAGGCCGTCGGCAATACGGGCACGCTGGCGTGTACCGTGTGCCAGCGCAAGTAGGTCTTCCACTCGTCGAGCGAGTGCGCGTCGATCACTTGCTGCATGTTCTTGATGAAGTCTGGTTCGACCACGTTGAGCGAATCGAACTGTGGAGCGCCGACGCCGGAGAAGTAGACCGTCCAGTTAAAGGCGGGGCTCAGCGCGGCGAGTTCTTTGTCGGTCAGCTTGTGATAAATCTTTTGTGGATCGCGGCGGCTGGTCTGGTCGAGCGCGCCCTTGGCGAGGCCCGTTTCAATATCCATGACAACTTTGGCCTCGGCTGCCGCCTTGGCTTCGTTGTCGCCGAGCAGGACAAACATCTTCGCGACGTGCTCAACATATTTCTTGCGCAGATCGACAGATTTCGGGTCGTCTTTGAAATAGTAGTCGCGGTCGGGAAGCCCGAGTCCGCCCTGATCGACCTCGGCGATAATCTGGCTCGCGTTCTTGAAGTCCGAACCGGAGTCGAAACCGAAGAGAACGTCGTTGCCCTCACGATGCAGGCGAACGATCTCCTTCGGCAGGTCTGCTTTCGATTTGAGCTTCACGATGCTATCAAAGTCAGCCTGCAAGGGCTGGGTACCCGCCTTTTCGATCGCGCTTTCATCCATGCAACTGGCGTAGTAGTCGCCAATTTTTTGCTCGCTGACGCTGCGGCTTGACCCGCCCGCCGCCGCCTTTTCCAGAATGTCGCGCACGATGTATTCCCCGCGTTGCTGCAATTCGTCGAATCGTCCCCAGCCGGAGCGGTCGGCAGGAACGGGATTCTTCGCCGCCCACTTGCTGCAGGCGTAGGCGTAGAAATCGTTGCAGGGATCGATGTCCTTATCGAGCATGTCGACGGAGAAACGCACGTCGGGCTTGGAAGATTCTGACTTGCCGGGGGCGGCGGATTGACCTGGAGCGAAAACGGCGCAGACCAGCAACGAGGCTACGGATAACACTTTCAGAAAATGGCGCATTGGTTCCTCGGATCGAGATGTCAAGCCGTCAACAAACGGCCGATAAACAAGCTGAGACAAACTGTTAGACGCTTCCCGTCGCGGACGGTCACCCGGGAAATGTTCAAGGCGCCGCTATTTTCCGCGCGCCCCTAGAATACTTTGACGTGGAACGTCAGATATTTCTTGGGATTTTCGCGGACCGATTTGACCAGTTCGCGAGTTTCGACCAGCATTTCGTTGCTGTTGTTATAGAGTTTCGGATCCTTAAACAACATTCCGGCCGTGCCCTCGCCCTTTTGCAGGCTCTCCGAGAGAGCGGCGAGGTTGTTGATCGTGACCTGTAGTTTGTCGGCGAACTCCTGATCGTGCGACAACTTGCCGAGCGTGCCCTTGCCGGCGTTGATATCGTCGGTTAACTGGCGAACGTTCGCGATCGCCTTGTTGGCGTTATCGAAGAGCACAGGGTCCTTCAGCAGCTTGCCCGCAGTGCCCTTGCCGGCCTGCAAATCGTCCACCATCACATTGATCTTGTCGATGGCGGTCATTACCTTCTTGTACGCCTCGTCACTTGTGAACAACGGGCCCAGCGAACCTTTGCCACTTTGCACATCGTCAACCAGTCCCTTGAATTCAGCGACGGTGGCGTTGAGTTGGTCGTACAGAGCGGGACTGTAAATGACCTTGCCGATTGATCCCTGCCCGCTCTCGACGAAAGCGAGGATGCGGTCGAGGCGCTTGAGCAGAGCGTCCATGTTTTGCAGAGTGCCCTGGCTGGCGCGAACCACATCCTGAATATCGGGCTGGCCGCGAGCCGGTAGCGTGTCGCCATCGGTGGCTTCCGGTCCCTTGGCCGCCGCGCTATCGATATCCACGTAGGTCTCGCCGAGAATTCCGGCCGTGCTCAAAACGGTAACGGAGTCTTTCCTCAGGTTGAACGAGAATTTGGTGTTGACCTTCATCGTGACTTCCACGGGAGTCGCGGGCTGACCCTGAACGACCTGGACCCGCGTCACGTTGCCGATATCTACGCCCGCGAGGCGCACGGGCGCGCCTTCGCGCAAGCCACCGGCATTATCGAAAAACGATCGGATCGTGATCTTGCGGGTGAACCATCCCCCGGTGCCGCTCATGACAAAAATGAGAACGCTGAGGGTGATGAGCGCGAACAGGACGGTGAGTCCGACGCGAAGCTGCGACCATTTCAGCTGTTTTTGGCTAGGCAATGGTGTCCGTTAACGACAAGACATCATAGCAAAGGTTGTGCAATTTTCGGCAATCGCAAAATTGAACCGTGGATGACTCGCTCAGAAAGCCTGCGGGACGGTTTTGACGGCGCCGCCTTTTCGCTACTTTGGCTCCTCTTTACGGGTGAAAGTGTAGCCATCGCGAAACTGGAAGTCCTGCCCCGGCAGACGGGTCTCTTTTTGGTAAGTATAAAGGTTTCGGCGTAGCGTAATCGTGATCTTCACCTCCACTTTCTTATCGTTCTCCTCACCAGTACCGGCTAGAGCGAGCGAGCCCCGACCTTTCGCGGCGAACTCGCCCAGACCGGACACTTTGTAAGTGTCGCTGCTGTGATCACGGTCAGAGGTGAAAGCGATTGTCCCAGCGACGGGATCGAGTGTGATGACGGAAAGTTCCCGCACAATCTTGGTGGGGCCGTCGTCGTAAACATAGGCGAAGCGCAGCGACCGCCCGTCGCTGGTGAGGGTTGCATGGAGCCATGTCGGAAGAAAAACCCGAGAGTTGTCGCTGAAGTCGCGATATTCCAGTTGGCCAACCCAGTCACCGAGAAAACCGCTGTAAAGCTGCTCCACGTCAATCGGGTCTGGTGAAGGACGGGAGGTTTTCTGAGCTTGGCCAGGCACAGGCAGAGCGCAAACGAGAAATAGAACAAGGGTCGCTAGGACGAACTGTTTCGGGCCACGCATGAGAACCTCCGCTCGTGCCGAAATGATGGCACAAACCATCAGACGGAATTGATCCTAAAAGGAAAGCTCCCACTCCCGTCGCGAATCCGCGGGAGTGGGAGCTTCGGACCTTTACTTCACAGCTGATTAGCGCTGCTCTTTTGCATTTTTTGCATTGCGCTTCTGTTCGGCTTTAGCCTGCTTCTGCGCCTGTTTCTGCTGCTGCTTCTGCTGCTTTTGAGCGGCCTTGTCTTGCTTGTTTGGCTTCTGCTCGTTGCGGGACGATGGTTCGCGAGTTTGCGACTGGTTGTTCTTTGCTTCGCGATTATCAGCCTGCGCGGCACGATCGCGCGAGCCGTTGTTTCTGCCCGCGTCATTTGCACTGCGGTTTTCTTCCCGGTTGCCCGACGATGCCCGCGCTTCCTGCGGAGACATCTTGGGCGCATGATAAGGCTCGCCCGCCGCCTTCGCTTTCACCACGTCGTGTCCCGAGAACTCGCCAGGCCGACCGGTGGCTGCAATCGCGGGACGCCCGTGATTTTCAGAGGCGAACAACTGCTTGTTTTGGCTGGCTGCGTGTTCATGTTCGGTTTGGGCTGCCAGGGGCGCGGTGTGTTGCTCGCGTCCATACGCTTCTTCTTGCGGAGTGGGCCGCGCTTCGACGCCGCCTGGACCGTTAAAGCTGGTGTGCACATTGTTCACGACGACGGTTCGAGAGTAGACGTTGTGAACGCTCGTGACGTTGACGTTCATTACCGCGCGGTTATAAAAGAAGGCGCCGCCTCGCCATTCGCCGCCCTCGAAACCAACCCCGCCGAAACCGAAGCCGTAGTTCACGCCGCCGTAAAACCCGACGTGGGGTCCCCAATATCCAGCGTGCCACCCGTAGAGACCGCCGGCGAACCCCCAGTATCCAGGCGTCCAGAGCATGCCGACCGGACCGACCACCCAGGTTCCCGGCACCCAATAGTAGCCGCCAACGTCATTCCACGCCCAATAACCGGGCGTCCACAGATAACCCGGGCCAGGACAGATCGGCTGCGCGTAGACCGGCAGGGCCGGAGGTCCGATGCGGACGGAAATACCAATTCCGATCCCAATTTGTGCCGAAGAGGATGTCGAGAGCGACAACACGGAAACCGACACCATGACAACTCCTAAAACCATCCAGCGGAGAGAGCGTTTCATGCGGATAAACCTTTCTCGTTCTAGTACTGCAGGAGATTTGTAAGCCGTTCTTTGGCCCGAAACCGGTGACGGTCTCGTCATGCTTCGGCCATGTAAACCCCAATTTTGGATGGATGTTGCGGCGGGCGGTTGACACCGTTTGAAATGAGCAAGTTCGGAGGAGTGTGCTGGAAGACGGGAAGAGAGGCCCGGGACGGCGGTTTCACGCAATAATTCTGAAACGGGTTTCTGAAATCAACTAGTTCTCGAGGATGACGTGGGCGAGCGCCTGCTCGGAGGTGTGGGTAATCGAGAGCGCGATATTTTTCGTGCCCAAACGGGCTGCAATGGCAGCCGCTTCCCCGTGAAACTGGATGGTCGGGCGCTGGCCTTTTGGCCGCACCACTTCAATATCGCGCCAGCGGACGCCGCGACTCCATCCTGTGCCCAGAGCCTTCATGCCGGCTTCCTTGGCCGCAAACCGCGCGGCGAAACTTTCGTAGCGAGTCACTTTGTGCTCACAATAGCGGACCTCGCCTTCGGTAAAGACGCGGCGCAGGAAACGGTCTCCGAAGCGTTCAATGCTCTCGCGAATGCGGGGAACTTCGGCGATATCGACTCCCGTGCCCAGAATCATAGAGACATTGTTAATTGACGATTTGTAATTTGCAATTGGGGGCTGACTTTTGAGAAACCTGCAGAGAGGTCAGAAAAGGCTGTCGCCGCGATAAATCAGCTGCCCATCGATCACTCGCGCTTCCTCTAGAAGTTTGTGCGGACGCGCCGGGCCCTCGCCGTCAATGTGAAGAACCTCGTGTCCGTGCGCCACCAGCCAGTCAGAAACGATCATGCGATGACAACGAAAGTAAACGCGCTCGGCGCACATATATGCGGTTCGTGATTCGGTCGCGCTCTTGAGCAGTTCGGCGATCGCTTGCTCAAACTCCGGTGTCAGCGTGTAGTCGGCGTAGTTGCGGAAACTGGCATTGCGCAACGCAGTATGCGGAGAATCCTTTCGCGTCGCTTTGCGATATCCACCAAGAGCCTTCATCCAGATGTAGCGAATCCCGTGCGCCGGCAACGAGCGCTCTAGCGCCTCGCGATTGAAGTGCGGCAGGCGGCGCGACATGGGAAAGGCGCGTATATCGACCAGCGTCTCAATCCCATGCGCCTGCAACGCCGAAGCAAGTTCAGCTCCAGTGCGGGTCGAATGGCCGATTGTGTAGAGGGTTGCCACGGAGTTTCGGCTCTTAGCCTTTGGCTTTTAGCTTTTAATTCTTAGTTCAAGGATGCAAGCGCGGCGGAGAGGTTTGCATCTTGCTCCGGAAAAACGGTGCGCAGGTCGAGAAGCACCCGGCCTTCTTCCACGCGCGCGATGATGGGCGGCGCGCCCGCTCGCAGACGCGCTGTGATTTCGTCGGCGCAGAGCTTGTCATGCGTGACTGCGATGAGTCGAGTGGGCAATACCGCCGAGGGCGCCGCGCCGCCTCCGATCACAGATTCTCCGTCGATAAGTTCGAACTTGAGGACGGCAGGCTTACCCTGCAACGATGCTGCCTGGGAAACGACCCCTTCAGCCCGGCGCGCAATCTCATCCTTTGAAAAACGCATCATTCGCAGGACTGGAATCGCGTCGTGATCATGTTTGACATAGGCAAGCAACGTGGCCTCGAGCGTGGCGTAGATGAGTTTGTCGACGCGCAGTGCCCGAAACAACGAATTGGAACGCATGCGCGCAACCAGATCGACCCGGCCGCTGATCATTCCGGCTTGCGGCCCACCGAGCAGCTTGTCGCCGCTATAGCTGACGACATCGACGCCGGCGCGGAGGCTGTCGATCACGGTTGGCTCTCCGTTGATTCCCACAGACCGCAAATTGATCAAGGCACCGCTTCCCAGGTCTTCCATGAGCGGGACATTGCGCCGCCGCGCCAATTCAACCAGTTCATCGGGGCTCGGCTGCTCGGTAAAGCCGGTAATTTCAAAATTCGACCGGTGCACGCGCAGCAAAAGGCGGGTGCGATCGTTGATGGCGCGGTCGTAGTCGTCAATCCGGGTGCGATTCGTGGTACCCACTTCGCGCAGGATCGCGTTCGACTTCGACATCACATCGGGGATGCGAAACGAACCCCCGATTTCGACGAGTTCTCCGCGCGAGACGATCACTTCGCCGCCCTCGGCCAGCGAATTCAGCGCGAGCAGTACGGCGGCGGCGTTGTTGTTCACCACGATCGTAGAGATAGGCTGGGGCGATGCGGACGCGTTTTTCGTGGCTGCACGATCGTCCCCGGCTGCCCCCTCGCCGTTCTCGGAGAGAAGCTTCCGGAAGAGGCGATCGACGTGGACGTCGCGCTTGCCGCGCTCTCCCGCTGCCAGATCGAATTCGAGATTCGAGTAAGCGCTGGCCGTGGCGCGGATATGGTCAAAGGCACTGGCGGCTAAGGGCGCGCGTCCCAGATTCGTGTGGAGAATCACCCCGGTCGCGTTGATGACGGGCTGCAACGAATATGAGAGCGACTGGCGCAACTGGCGTTCAATCGCAGCGGACAGGCCACCCAGCGCCAGATTCAGAGACTTCTCGTCCAGTTGGCGACCGGCGATCTCCTGACGTAAACGCGAAAGAACGACGCGAATGCTCTCGGCAACGGCCGAATGGCCTTCACGCTCCGCCAGAGTTTGTATCTCAGGCTGACGCAGAAGTTCGTCAGTGGAAGGCAGTTTTTGGAACAACGCAGATTGATTGGCGGCAGACACTGGGGCCGATTATGCCATATCGAGAGGGCCGTGTGGCGCGGGCGCGCTCGCTCGCGTGACGGTGAGCAGATCGTACAGCGGTGCGGCTAGCCAACACTGCGCGGGCGAAACGCCCGCGTCCACACAGGCCTACAGGCTTACAAAGTGTGCAGGTAGGCGAGAAGCTGTTTCACTTGTTCGTCGGTCATCACCTGGCTGAAACCTTCCATCTTGGCGCGGCCGTACTTGACGATGTCGGTCACGCGGTCGTCGTTGGCGGGCAGTCCGCTTAGGGGCAGGTATTGATTCTTGAAAACACCCTTTAGTCCCGGGCCCTTTTTACCACTGGTTGAGTAAGGTTCGTGACAGCGATCGCAGTAGTTATCGTAAAGCTTTCGACCCGCAGCCTGTTGCGGATTGAGGCCGAGTTCGGCGTCGGATTTGCGCCTCTCGACATCGCATCCCTCGAGGGCAAGAAGGGCGACCATAGCCAGAAACACGCGGAGGGTCGGGAAAATCCATTTCGAACAGTTCATGAGGATCGGGGCATCCCTGCAATGCGGACGCAGAGGTAGGATAATACGGAAGTGATGGCTGTTGCGGTCAAACGCGTTTATGAGGCCGCGTCTTCGTCCGACGGCGTACGCGTGCTGGTTGATCGTCTATGGCCGCGCGGGCTGACGAAAGAAAAAGCTGCGGTCAAATTCTGGATGCGCGAACTCTCTCCCTCGGACGAGTTGCGTAAGTGGTTTCATGCGAATCCGGAGTCATGGCGCATGTTTCGCAAGCGCTACTTCAAAGAACTCACCACCGCCGAGGCTTCCGCCGCGCTGGAAAAGCTGCATCATCTAGCCGAAAGCAAGCGAGGCGTCACGCTGTTGTATGCGTCGCGCAATACCGAATTCAACAATGCCACGGTGCTGAAAGAATTGCTGGACGGCATGCCGAAACCTCCGTCCAGTGTGGGACGGAGCGTGGCCGGAACCGGGCGGATTCGAAAAGCGAAACGGCTGTGACAGAAAGTTGTCAGTTGTCAGTTGTCAGTTGTCAGTTCTCAGTTGTCAGTCGTCAGTCGTCAGTCGTCAGTAAGACCTTTCGGCTTTTCCAGCCGCAGTAGCCGCCTTCGCGCTTAGCTTTTACTGAGAACTGAGAACTGAGAACCGATTCCTCTTATAATTTCCCAGTCATGCCCAGTCCCCCTTCCGGTAAGAAGATCGAAGCACTCCGCGAAAGAATTCGCCACCACGAATACCTCTACTACGTGCTCGACACGCCCGAGCTTTTTGACGCCGAATTCGATGCGCTGATGAACGAACTGAAGCGAATCGAAGCGGCGTATCCCGAGCTGATCACGCCCGATTCGCCGACGCAGCGCGTAGGGGGCAAACCGCGCGAGGGATTCGTCAAAGCCAAGCATTCTTCTCCCATGTTGTCGCTTGACAACGCCTACTCCGAAGAAGAACTGCGCGACTGGGAGCGCCGTGTGCACGAACTCAGCGGCCGCACCGATCTCGAATACATGTGCGAGCTCAAGCTCGATGGCATGTCGCTCGCTCTCATCTACAAAGACGGACGCCTGGAACGCGGCATTACGCGTGGCGATGGCACGGTCGGTGAAGATGTGACCCTAAACGTGCGTACGGTCCGTTCGATTCCTCTGACGGTTGCGAAAGAAAAATTGAAGAAGGCTGGCATCCCAGCGGATTTCGAAACGCGCGGCGAAATGCTGATGCCGCTCGCCGCCTTTCGCAAGCTCAACGAAGAACGCGAGAAGCAAGGTCTTGCTGTATTCGCCAATCCGCGCAACTTTACGGCGGGTACAGTGCGGCAACTCGAGCCGTCTATCACCGCCCAGCGCCGCATGGATTATTTCGCCTACATGCTCTTGCAAGATGGACGAACCTATTTCGACCGGCAATCCAAAACCATGGACGCGCTCGAAGCGGCGGGCTTCAAAGTGAATCCGAATCGCAAGCTGGTGAAAAATCTCGGCGAAGTTTGGAAGTTTATTCAGCTGTGGGAGTCCAAGCGCGAATCGCTGCCCTATGAAATCGATGGCATCGTCATCAAAGTCGATCTCACCTCGTGGCAGCGCGAATTGGGGTTCACGGGAAAAGCTCCGCGCTGGGCGATTGCTTATAAGTTCGCGGCGCGCGGCGCGGTCACGCAAATTCAGGACATCGTTCCTCAGGTAGGACGCACGGGAAAGCTGACGCCCGTCGCCTGGCTGAAGCCGGTTCCGATTGGCGGCACGACCGTCTCGCGCGCCACGCTGCACAACATGGATTTCATCGACCAGCTCGACGTAAGGATCGGCGACTGGGTTGAAGTTGAGCGCGGCGGCGATGTCATTCCAAAGGTCGTCAAGGTGGTCGAGGATGACGCGCATCCTCGCGGCGAGAAGCATTTTGTCATGCCCGAGCATTGTCCCGTTTGCGGCGGCAATGTCGTTCGCACGCCGGGGGAAGCGGACCATCGCTGCGTCAATGCGAATTGCCCCGCAAAGCTGCAAGGCACGATTCTCCACTTTGCGTCGCGCCATGTTATGGATATCGACGGCCTCGGCGAAGCACTGGTCAACCAACTCGCCGAGCACGGCTTGGTGAAAAACGTCGCCGATCTTTACCGAATCACGAAAGACGACTTGCTCAAGCTTGAGCGCATGGGCGAGAAATCGGCCGATAACGTCCTGAAAGAGATTGCTGCTTCCAAGCAACTTCCGCTGGAGCGCGTAGTTTACGGCCTCGGCATACGCTTCGTCGGCGAGCGTACGGCGCAGTTTCTGGCCGAGCATTTTGGCTCGCTCGACGCCATCATGAATGCGAGCGCGGAAGAATTGGAGGAAGTCAACGAAGTCGGGCCGCGCATCGCCGAGAGCATCGTCGAGTTCTTCGCCGATGAACATAATCGCAAGCTGGTGAACGATCTCCGCAAGGCGGGTCTAACGTTCGCGGGACAGAAAAAAGAGAAAGGCACGAAGCTGGCGGGCAAGACGTTCGTCCTGACGGGCACGCTCGAACGCCATACGCGCGACGAAGCCAAACAGATGATTGAAGATGCTGGCGGACGCGTCTCGGGGTCGGTGAGCAAGAAAACCGACTACGTAGTGGCGGGGAGCGATGCTGGATCAAAGCTCGACAAAGCCCGCGAGCTGGGTGTAAACGTAATCGACGAGAGCGAGTTAGAGAAGTTGCTACAGTAGAGGCATGGCTTCTCTAGTTAAGGACGGGCCTGTCGCCCGTCCCCACAAAATCTTAAACAGACGAATTACGGCGAGTTACTTCTTCGCCGTAGGCGGCAAAATGCCATTCAGCCGCAGGTACATTGCAGCTTCCGCATAATGGTCCGCCCAATTGGTAGCGAGGCCCATTGCGAAGCGGGCGCGAGAGAAGGGCTGGCCGCCGAACCCCACGGTGGTTTCGCCGAGGTTCGAGTCGTCCATCTTCGCGAGCGTGTCGGCGCAAAAATCAAACGATGCCTTGAGCGCAGGCACGAGTTTGTCTTTCGGATCCGTGTCTTTCACTTCGTCGACTTTTGGAGCGGCTACGCCCGCGGACTTACTGCAGAGCAGGTAATTCGCTTCGACCATGTGAGCTACGAGGTGTCCGAAGGTGATCTGGTCGGGAGTCGGCTTGTAGCTAAACTTGTCGGCGGGCATCGCTTCTACGGCGGCGATCGTATTCTTCTGGCGGCCGGGTAAGGCATCGCGCAAAGCGCTGCTTACGGGATTCTTGGTTTGGGTCGGAGCGGAGGTCGCGGGCGTCGCCTGAGACGGCGCCATGGCCGAGTTTTGTGCGGACGCGCCCGCGGCTAACAACAGCAAGGCTGGTAGCAGAAAAGTTCGTGTCATTTTGTTCTCCATGAGTAAGACGCAGCGGCGTGAAGAAGGATAGCGCGGGCGGCGTGGTTCGCGCCAGTCCTGGGTCGAGGCACCTCGCCACACGGTGCCGGCGTTGCGCTATCCTAGTAGCATGCATTCGCACGCCGGACACGGACATTCGCATGGGACGGGGCGGGTGCTGCAAATCTCGCTCGGCGTCACCATGCTGTATGTCATTCTGCTGGTGATTGCTGGCATCCGATCGCATTCCTTAGCGCTGCTCTCCGAGGCCGGGCACAACCTGTCCGACTTTTTGGCTTTGCTGCTGTCTTTGGTTGCAGTTTTTCTCGAAGGCCGGCCGCCCTCCGTCACCAAAACTTATGGATACCGACGCGCCGGCGTACTGGCTGCGCTGGTGAATGCGCTGTCGCTCGTCGTCGTTTCGTTTTTCATCTTCTACGAGGCGTTTCAGCGTATCCAGCATCCCGAGCATGTGCAGGCGCGCGTCATGATTGGCGTGGCTGCAGCAGGCGTGGTGATGAACGGAGCGATTGCCCTGCTCCTGTGGCGCTCCGGCAAAGATGTCAATGTCCGCAGCGCTTTGCTGCACGAGGTGGGCGATACGCTTTCAACCGCCGCGGTGATCGTTGGCGGATTTGCCATTCTCTGGACGGGACAATATTGGATCGATTCGGCCCTGTCGTTCGCGATCGGCGCTCTGATTCTGTGGTCGAGCATCGGGATTGTCCGCGAGACGCTGAACATTCTGTTGGAAGGCACTCCCCGTGGCATGAGTCTTGAGGCCGTCGAAGCGACGATGCGTAGAATCAGCGGCGTCAGCGACGTGCATGACCTGCATCTGTGGAGCATCGGTTCCGAGAATCATGCCCTCTCGGCGCATGTGAAGATCGCCGATATGGCGACCTCCGAGAGCGACACGATCTTGCGCGAGATTAACGAAAAGCTCGGGCAGGGATTCGGCATCCACCACACGACGATCCAGTTGGAACACGAAGTGTGCGAAACCGCTCATAGCTGCGTGATCGCAGTGCCGGATGACGCGCACGCTGGGCATAGTCATACTGGACATGATCACGCGCGGTAAGGAGCGTCGTTGGTCGTTCGTCGTTTGTCGTTCGCTAAACCCTCTCGTCCAACATCAGATGTCGTTGTTCCCAGCGACTAACGACTAGCGACCAGGGACAACCTCCGGCTCCGGTCACTGGGCATGTTGCCGCTCATAAATCTCTTTCGCTGTTTCGATTGTGTCGGCGTCCGCTGCCAACTTGTCAGGACGCAGCCGGACGATGCGCGGAAAGCGCAGGGCGTATCCGCTCTCATGGCGCGTGGACTGCATCATGTTGTTGAAGGCCACCTCCAACACAATCTTCGGTTCGACCTCCAGCCGTAAGCCGTGGTCGGCACTTGTGTGCGCCAAAAACCACTTCGTCATCTCGGCAATCTCAACGTCCGTCAATCCCGAATAGGCCTTGCCGATGTTGACCAGGCGGTCGCCGTCCCAGACGGCGAAGGTGTAGTCGCTGAGGACGCCGATCCGCTTGCCGTGCCCGTACTCGACCGCGGTCACTACGACATCGAGTGTGGCGAGTTCCCGCTTCATCTTGAGCCACGATTTACCGCGACGGCCGGGCACATAGGGCGAATCGAGATTCTTGATCATCAGCCCTTCGTTGCCTCGGGCCCTCGCGGCAGCGAACAGAGACTCTAGTTCCTCTGCCGAATTCGCGGTAGCGACCGGGGCACGGAGCACCGCAGCGTGCGGAAGTTCAGGCGTCGCGAATGCGAAGGTCGATTGGGCGGAGCCTCTCGCGACGGTTCGACCTCGCTCAGCGGGATGCCGTTCTTTCCCGAGCCGCACCAGCGCCTCCGCTCCCAGCGGCGACGAGTTGGAGCCGGCAACCATCACTTGGTCGAGAATCCCTGCTCGCTCGCGGAGAGGACGGTCGAGCAGGAGTTCCCCGTCCACGTAGAGAACATCGAAAATTAAGTACGCCACCGGCACATCCTGCATAAGTTTGGCGCTGACTTTCTTACGTCCCAAACGCTGCTGCAGTTTGCTGAACGGCAGGGCGCGACCAGTCTCCCGTCCCTTTTCGACCGCCTCCCACGCCACAATTTCTCCGTCGAAGATTGCGTCCTTGCCGAGTTGCGCGAAGGCAAGGCCGGCAAGCGCCGGCGCCAACTCGGGGAACGATGCGGTAATTTCGTCCCGCGTTCGCGAATAGATGCGGACTTCGCCCCGACTGATATGAGCCTGAGCTCGGATGCCATCGTATTTATCTTCCACCGCCGCATTCTGAAAGTAGCTCAGCGCTTCCTCCGGCGATTCCACTGGACTCGCCAGCATGAAGTCGATGGGATGAAACAAGCGCAGGTGCGCCTCGTCCAACTTGTGTGCCGACGCCAGACGCAGCGTTTCTCCTAGATCGCCGAGCAGCATGTTGGCGCGTTTCACCTGGTCGAGGGTGGCGTCGAAGGCGCGCGCAATCGCCTCCTCAACAAGACTCTCTTTGAGGCCGATGCGCAGGTCGGCGGTGATGATTTTCACGATGTATTTGGCCTCGAGCGGAGTCGCCCGCTCAAGAAGCTTTCGCACCAGCGCGGATTTGGCCGCCGGACCGCGGGCCGCAGCGACCTCCACAAACACCCGCTGCACCTCGCTGAGCAAAAGGCCGGAATCGGATCTTTCCGGAAGCGCGTCGGCCGCGACCGATCCGGCATCACCTCTCCGGCGATAGATCTCGGTCAGTTCGTGGTCGGATTTCCCGGAGATTTCGCCGATTGCCCGCCATAGCAACGCGCCTCCGACTTGCAGCGTCGCCTCCTGATACGCCGGAAACGGTCGTCCTGAGAGAAACAGGGCTGCGATCGCCGACTCATCCAGCGGCACCGACTTCAGAAAGCTCGCGACCAGAGCGACCTTCTCCAACTTCTTCGTGGTCGCCGCAATCGCCTCGCAGGTTTTCGCAAATCCCAGCATTGCTCTTGGATTGTAAGTCGCGGCGCCGCGACTTCGGTTCCATCACGATATTCCAACGCTTGATCGTCGAGCGCCGGGAGTGCTCGCCCAGCCATCGAAGCGCACACAGGCCGAGTGGGGCGGCCGACCATTCGACCCTCCGTAAGCCATTGAATAAAGGACGTTTATTGATGTCTCGACTAACTCGCAAGGCTCTCCAGCGAATGAAACTGTGGTATTCTAGCCTTCGGAGTCTTCTCTTCTCGAGCATCATCCAATGCTTATGCGACGTTTGCGGCAATACCTGCGTTTTTTGACAGCTGTCCAGTTGCTCCCTGCTCTGGAAAGCGGCGAGGAAACCCTCGTCGGCGGACAGGCCGTGCTGGAGGGCGTCATGATGCGTTCGCCGCACGCTTGGGGCATTGCCGTGCGCAAGCCCTCTGGGGAGATTGTGACGCACAGCGAGCCTCTGGAGCGCCCCTCGGAACAGCATAAGTGGATGGGTTGGCCTGTCGTTCGAGGAGTCATGACGCTCGGGCACGCGATGACGCTGGGTTTTCGCGCCTTGAAGTTTTCCGCCAATGCGGCTCTCGGCGAGATCACAGGCAGCGAAGGCGGCGACGAACAGTCTGGTTCAGCAACGAAAGATCCTGCCAAGAAAATGGAAATCACGGGCTGGATGGCTGGCTTGAACATGGCGTTCTCGATCGCATTCTTCATCTTCATGTACAAGTACCTGCCGCTGCTCGCCGCGACGGAGTTGAAGAAAGTGAACCCGGTCTTTGGGCAGCAGTTCCTGTTTAACCTGGTTGACGGGCTAATCCGGATCGCGATGTTCCTGCTCTTCGTCTGGGGTGTTTCGCTCTGGAAAGACATTCGCCGCGTTTACGAATATCACGGCGCCGAGCACAAGACGGTTTTTGCCTTCGAGAACGGCGATCCGCTGGATACCGCCTCGGTGCAGAAGTACACGACGTATCATCCCCGCTGCGGTACAAGCTTTCTGATGACCGTCATGATCATCTCGATGGTCGTGTACATGTTCATCCCGGTCACGACTTTCTGGGCGCGCTTTGCGGAGCGCATCATTCTGCTGCCCGTCATCGCGGGTGTCTCTTACGAGATTATTCGCTTCGCCGCCAAGCATCGCGGCTCGCTCTTTGCCCTGATGACCGCGCCCGGACTGTGGCTGCAACGGATCACCACCCAGCCTCCCGATGACCGCGAAGTAGAATGCGCCATTCTCGCGCTCGACGAAGCCATGAAGTTGGAAAAACAGCGGGGCGGCGAGCTTGTGATTGCTTAGCGGTGCCCACCGCGGACTCTTGTTTTCTTTCTCATTCCTCCTAAAATCGATAGAGTAAGAGCGGAGGTGCGATTTACGCATCTCGTGACACACAGTTAGACGGGGCGAGCCCCGTCTCTACGGATAAAAACAATGTTCGAACGTCTTGATCAGATTGAGATTCGTTACGAAGAACTGACGCGCCTGCTGTTGTCGCCGGAGATTACCAACGACTCGGCGAACTATCAGAAGACTGCCAAGGCGCATAGCGAAGTCTCGGAAATCGTCGAAAAGTATCGCGAGTACAAAGATTTGAAGCGGGGCATTGCCGACAGCAAAGCCATGCTCGCCGATGAAACCGACTCCGAAATGCGCGCCTATGCTGAAGAAGAACTGGCCAAGCTCGAAGCGCGGGTAGGCGGCGTCGAAGAAGATCTCAAGCTGTTGTTGTTGCCGAAAGATCCCAACGACGAGAAGAACGTCGTTCTCGAAATTCGCGCCGGAACCGGCGGCGACGAGGCTACATTATTCGTCGCGGAGGTCTTCCGCATGTACAACCGCTACGCCGAAACGCAGAAGTGGAAAGTAGAAGTGCTCTCCACCTCGGAGTCCGGTGTTGGCGGGCTGAAGGAAGTGATCGCTTTGATCGAAGGCGACCGCGTCTTCTCCCGCCTGAAATACGAGAGCGGCGTACACCGGGTGCAACGTGTGCCTGCGACCGAGCAGCAAGGCCGCGTGCATACGTCGGCGATTACGGTTGCCGTGCTGCCCGAAGCGGAAGAAGTCGACGTAAAAATCGAAGCGAAAGATCTGCGTATCGATACGTTCTGCTCCTCGGGACCAGGCGGACAGTCTGTTAATACGACCTATTCTGCCGTGCGGATCACGCACATTCCGACGGGCACAGTCGTAAGCTGTCAGGACGAGAAGTCGCAGATCAAGAATCGCGAGAAGGGCATGCGCGTTTTGCGCTCGCGGCTCTACGAAGTCGAAATGCAGAAGCAGGCCGACGCGCTCGCCAAAGAACGCAAGCAGATGGTGGGCTCCGGCGATCGCTCCGAGAAGATCCGCACCTACAATTTCCCGCAAAATCGTCTCACGGATCATCGCATCGGGTTCACCATCCACCAACTCGAGCAGGTGATGGACGGCAAGCTGCAGCCCATCATCGACGCCCTGATCACGCATTACCAGGCCGAGAAGATGAAGGGCGACAACGAAGCGGGCGCCCTGGCAGCGGTGTGAGGAATCACGTCGCTACCTGTGCGGCCTAACCTGCCGTGCTTGTTCTCTTTAGTTTTGTTTTCTACCTACCTCCATGTCTCCGTGGTGAAATAGACTCGTGCAACTTCGCCAAACTCTGAATGCCGCTATCGAGCGGTTGGCATCCTCGCAAGTCCCTTCTCCGCGCATGAATGCGGAACTCCTGATCATGTTTACGCTCGGCTGCGACCGGGCATATCTCTATGCTCACCCTGAGCGCGATTTGACGGCCGACGAAATCCAGCGCTATGACGCAGCTCTGGCCAGGCGCGCGGCTGGGACGCCCGCGCAGTACATCACGGGGCATCAGGAATTTTGGGGACTGGATTTGATCGTCTCTCCAGGCGTACTGATTCCTCGTCCGGAGACTGAGCATCTGGTGGAAGCGGTGATGGAGCTTGCCCGGAGACTGGTCCGAGAGAAAGAGAAAAAACAAGGTCAAAGGCCGCGGACAGGAATGTTCGCGCCACACAAGCAGGTGCGCATCGTCGATGTAGGGACCGGGTCAGGGGCGATTGCGCTGGCGCTCGCAAAAGAGCTGCCTGGCGCCCACGTTCAGGCAATCGACATTTCAGAGGAAGCGCTGGAAGTTGCGCGCGCTAATGCCGCGCGGCACGATCTGGCATCGCGTATCGAATTTCAGCACGGCGATCTGCTTGCGGGATTTCCCCCGGCTTCGGTGGACTTCGTCGTCTCCAACCCGCCCTACGTCGGAGAATCCGAAGAAGATTCTGTGCAGTTGGAAGTCCGCAAGTTCGAGCCTCGAAACGCTGTGTTTGCCGGACCGACTGGCCTCGAAGTGATCGAGCGCCTCATCCCGCAAGCCAGTGCGGCGCTCGTCCCAGGCGGTTGGCTGGCGTTCGAGATCAGCGGCACGATTGCGGAGCGCGTACGCGCTCTGCTGGCGGGCTGGGACGAAGTGGCAATTCGAAGCGACCTGCAAGGAATCCCACGCGTCGCGTTGGCGAGAAAGCCCTAGAACGTCACCCGCACCCCGAGCTGGGCAGCAAAAGGAATTCCGACTGTCGTTCCAGGCCCGAAGAAATCTCCCAATCCGCCCTCAGGTATTTCCAGTTGCTTCAGGCTGGTGAGAGGGACGGCATTCGCGTCCGCGCAAGTCGTCGGCGTGGCCCCGGGACAAACCAGCGAAACCACTCCGCTCGCTTGCTGTTCCGAAGGCACCGGTAGTTGTCCCACGTTGACCGCAAAATTTGCTCCCGGATTATTGCGATTGAAGACGTTGAAGAACTCGGCAAACGGATTAATCTGCCAGCGCTCGCCGATCTTGATGGGACGAGTCACGCGAAGGTCCGACTGAATGTAGGGTGTGCCGCGAAATTCGTCGAGGCTTGTCGCCTGCACCGGACCGTTATTGAGCTGAACCGAAATCCGACCCGTGTTGTCCAGGTTCGTAATCGTGATGGGTCGCGCGCTTTCGACCTGCGTGATGGTGCTCACCTCAAAACCGCCGGGGATATGCACCGTGCCCGCGAGCACGAAGCGATGTCGAACATCTTCGCCTGACGGCCCGTAGTCCCCGGGTCCAAAGGCATTGTTCGGATTGCACACGCCATTCACGTAGTCGAACAGCTCGCCGAGCAGGCATCCCCATGTTTGCGCCTTGGAGAGCGTGTAGTTCGCCACCAGGTTAAAGCGGCGCATATTGCCTTGCGCGTGCAACATCAGGGCGTTGTAACTCGAACGATTATCCGACCGAAACACATTTACATTCGGAACCACGGCAGCCTGGTCAGCGTCGTAACTCGGATCTGACGTTGGGATGAGTGGCGTGAAAATGTCGCCGTTCCCACTGCCATCATCGGCGGCATAGCTGTAGCCCCGGTATCCGTGATTGCCCTGCTCATGAACATAATCGGCGCTTAGCATCCAGTGTTCATTGAACGCATGCTGCGCGCCGCCTGTAATGTGAATCGCATACGGCGTTTTGTAATTCGAAGTGATGAGGTTGCCACCGGCTGTATTGCCCCCAACGAGGCAGCCGCTGCCGGCGAGCGCATAAGTTCCTGGGCCTCCGGTAAGCGCGCATGATCCTGTCGTGGCATTCGTGTTATTGACGCCTTGGAATGCGGTGGCCCACCCGTTTTGTGCGAGATCGTTATAGAACATGCCGAAACCGGCGCGGATCACGGTCTTCTCGCTTCCGCCGGGGGAGTACGCAACCCCCAAACGCGGCGCGATCTGCTTGCGGTAGTCGTGCGGAACGCTGGGCGCAACCGGAATCTGCAAGGCCTGCAACGTAATAAACGCATTGTTTTCGGCTTGGCTACGGCCCGAACCTTCGAATAGACCGAATGTCGTCTGATACCGCAATCCGTAGTTGACCGTCAGGTGGTGCGACACGCGCCACGAATCTTCTGCGTAAAGCCCGAGTCGCTGTACGTTTTGCGAGAAACTGCCGTCGCCTGCGGGAGTATAAGCGCAACCGATGCCGGACGTGGGATCTGGCGCGGGGTTGCATTGCGCGCTCGGCGGAACATAGTAAAACTGCGAGGGATTCGCAGCATAATAGTCCGGGTCCGACGGATAAGTAATGAACTGCTCCGCCGTCGCTGCGAAAGCGCCCCCAAGCACCGGCTCGTGAATAAAATCGACGCCGAATCGCAGGGCGTGGCTGCCGGCAACGTGGCTCAGGTCGTAGCGCACCTGATATTTATCCTGATTGCGCAGGTCTGGAAAAAGCGTAATCGGGGTGGCGAACTGGTTGTCTCCAAAAGTCTCGAAGCCCGAGACCGTGAGCGCCGTCACGCTGAAGGGAAATTGCAGCGCGAATCCGAGATCCGAATTTCGCGTCTGCGTAAGATGCAACAAGCTGGCATCCAGCACCAGGTTGCCGAGCCACGTTGGGCTGAAAGTGTACGTATTGCTCAGGGCAACGTTCCAGTAGTTGTTATGCGTCGTCAGACCAGTCGAAGGCAGTGTGGCCTGCTGCACCAGAGCATTGTGAGTCAGGTAGCTATCTTGCGAGGTCCGAAGAAACCACTGGGACTTTGCCGACTGCGCCCAATCAAAGCGAACCGATCCGAGGTAATCGCGAAAGGGAATCGGCACATTCGGCGGCACGGGGATCGACGAGATACCGGTGATCAAGCCCTCGCTTGCCAACTGCGCGAGCGCGTCGAATTGCGTTAGGCTCGCCGGACTGTAGGCGATACTGGCATTCTCATGCACATTCTCGAATGAAGCGAACACCCAGAGCTTATTTTTGGCGATCGGCCCGCCGATGGTTCCGACATAATTTTGCCGTGAGAATGGCTGCTTGGGATTGTGCACGCATGTTCCATCGGTGCAAGTCTCGGCTGGATTTTCAATGGGAAACCGGGCATTCAGGTCGGCCGCGCGCTCGTAAAATGCGGCGTCGCCGTGCCACTCATTCGTCCCGTGTTTGGTTGTAATCACCACCGAGCCGGCGGTGGTCCAGCCCGTGTCGGCGTCTTCGTTCGAAGTGCGAACGGCAAACTCCTGAATGCCGTCAGGCGAGAAATTCTGTAGAAAACCGCCAATCCAGTCATCCGAGTCGTCGGCGCCATCGACCGAGAGTTCGTTGTTTAAGCCCGAGCTTCCTCCGGTAGAAACGGCGGTGATGCGGGCCTTCGTTGGATCGGAAGGCTCGACGGGCTCGGTACCCGGCACCAGATACGCAATGTTGGCGAAACTGCGCGCGGGCAGCGGCAGTGCCTCGAGGTCGCGGCTGCCCACGACTCCTCCGCGTTCTGCGCTGGATGTGTCGATCGACTCGGCCGTAATCGACGACGACTGTCCCTGAACGCTGACCGTCTCGCGGCTGTTTGCCGGTTTCAGCGTCACGTTAATATCGCGCACCACGCTGACAGCGACATTAACGTCGGCGACCGCATCGGCGAATCCTTTGGCCGTCACCGTCACCCGATAGGCGCCGGGAAGCAGTCCCTCAATGCGAAACTCTCCCCTGCTATCGGCGATCGCTTCGCGGGTGACGGAAGAACCGGCAGACTGGACTGCAAGTTGAGCGCCTGCCACGCGTGCGCCGCTGACGTCTTGCACTTCTCCTCTGAGTGCGCCGTTCGAGTTCTGCGCACTCGACGACACCGAAAGGCAGACCAAGCCCGCCGTAACGATAGGCAACACCACGGTCCACCAAAGCCGCAGTTTGCCCGACTGGGAAACAAGGGAATTCACGAACATGCAAGAACCGTCCAAAGACAATGGGATTGCCGCTACTCAAACTTCAAGTTTTCTACGGGGGGCGGCCCGCGCGGCGAGGCGGACTAGCTTATTGAGGATAAAGGTGGGGTGTTACTACTACCAGAGATAGTCGCCTTAAGGCGGCGATTGAAGCACGAAAACTCAAAGGACTAGCGTACAAGCCACTCTGTGACTTCGTGGGTGAGAGAGAGAGCGGGACCGTAGGTCACAAAAGCACCGATGGTCGCAACAATGAGCGGAGGCGCGACATGCCAGAAACGGATCCCATTCTGTTTGGCCTTGCGGGCTTCGCTCCACGCGAGCAAGCGGGATACGCGAGCGCTGATCGATCCGGTAACGAAACCTACGGTACAGACCGGAGCCGATTCGACCGGAACCAAGCGAGAGAGTTTGACCAGGGCAGCGGCCAGATCGACGGCGTCGTCCGGATTTGAAACTGCGGCGTCATCAGCAGACAGTTCGGCGGCCTGAGACCACGCGCTTTCAAGTTGGCGCATTCCAGGGAAGGGACAAAAACGGAAAAACAGCTTCTTTAAATTGTCACGCGACCGCATGTGCTCGAGTTCGTGTTTGAGAGCAATGTGCAGCTCGTCGCCGGTCAGGAGCGAAACAGTGGATTCCGAAACCAGCACCTTGGATTTGCACACGCCGACAAGCGTCAGCGGCGGAGCCTCGCGTCTCGATTGGAAGGTTAGGGCCGGCGCAACGGTTTGCGACGTACCATCCACATGCAAAGGATGCGCACCTTCCAGCCAGCGCGCCACCACGCGAGACGTTTCCGTTTGCGCGGTGATCACGCGGTAACATCCCCAGGCAATCAACAGCAGAGCGCACAAACCCAGCGCAAGCGGCATGGCGCCCATACCCTCATCAACCGAATGCGGTTCAAGCAACTGAAACGAGGGCACGACGAATACAAAAGTTAGAAGGACGGAGGCGGCGAACGGAAAAACGCGCAGGGCGAATAGCAGAGTCACCAAGGTACGATCCGTCGCCCGCAACAGGCGAAGGGCGCGCCATGCCCCTGCCACGAGCGTTGACAGCAGGCAGTAAAACAGAACAAAAAATGTCAGCGAAACGGCGATTCCGCGCAGGGCATACATTTAGCGCTGCTCCCGGGCCTTGCGCTCGCGGGCGTCTTGAAGTTCTTTGCGCTTGCGTTCGACCAGCAGTTGCAGCTCGTCGAGTAGCGTGGCATCGTGCACACTCAACGCCTCCACCAGATAGGAAAGCGGGTGCGAAGCCGCGTCGCCCGATCCCAGAAGCTGTTGGATGCCCTCCACTGCTACCGTTCTCTGCAACTCTTCCGCACTCAGACGAGGCGTGTAGCGAAATGCCCGGCCTTCCGCGACCCGGTCCAGAAGGCCTTTTTTGTATAGACGATCGGCGGTCGTCATCACCGTGGTGTAGGCCTGGCGAATCCTGCCGCTCTCTAAAAGCTCGCGGACGGTTGCGCTGCCATGCGTCCACATTTCTTCGAGAACCTGCTGCTCGAAAGGACCGAGCTGAGGCCGCGAACTTGCCCCGAAAATAGAGAAAGCTTTCATGTAACGTTGCCCGCCAGTCGCGGGGTCTCGCTGGGAGAGAATAGCATCGCACCGGCCCGTAACGCATCTGCAAAATGCGCGAAGACGGGATGCCCGAAAGAAGCCCGATAAACTATTAAGAATGAAGACCTTTATCGGCACTACAAAGTAATCTGGAAAACGACGCCACCGCCCCCGGTGGAGTTGCCTGCTCCGCCACCCGCGGTTACACCGTAGAGTTCGTTCGCTGGCCCCAGCAGCATCGTGCCGGATGGGTTGTCGCCATCCTCACAAATCGCTGGCCCTTTCGTACAGAAACTGTGAAGAACTTTCTCTTTCCAGCCCGTGAGTTCGTTCACCATCTCGTAGGCGACGCCGCCCCCGCCCGTTCCTCCTGCGCCGGTCGTGCCATACAGATTGCCGCTCGAATCGAAAAGTAATCCGTACGAAGGACTGGCCCCATCCGTGCAATTTCGCGTCTTGTTTTTTGTCGAACAAAAATCGTGCACGATGTTGTAGTCCCACCCTCCTCCCGAGGGAGTCGCCAGGAAGAGCACGCCATAGCCCTTCGTCCCGCCTGAACTCGCGGTGCTATACACATTCCCGAGAAGATCGACCAGCGTTCCCCCCGCCGGAAGATCGCCGTCCAGGCACCCGGCGGCCGGACAGAAGTCATACACCTTCGTGAAGGGCCAGTAGCCGCTCTCCGCCGGAGTCAGTCGAAACACAGTGCCGCAGGTATAAGTGTTGGGACAATGAGCCAACCCGCCCTCGATTGCCGTCCCGTAAAGATTGCCGGCTAAATCGAAGGCTACCGGCCCGTTTGGCCCCGCGCCATCAGGACAAAATTCCTGCGCGCAAAATGAATACAACACGGTTTCCAACCAGCCGTTTTCGACCGGCGATATCTCGAACACGACACCTGCGCCCGCTTCGGTCGCGCCGCCTCCACCTTGAGAAGTTGTGCCCCAAAGATTTCCGCTGCTATCGAGCAACAGGCCCGACTTGGGGTTTAGCCCATCCAGACAGCGAGCAACGCTGCAGAAATTGTGTAGCACGAGTTCTACCCACGTGCCCCCGACCTGCACCAGTTCGAACACGACCCCACCCTGGTAGAGTCCACCGTCATAGGTCGCCCCGTAGAGATTTCCAGCTGCGTCCATGACCAGTCCGCTAGTCGGATTCGAACCATCCACGCAATAGATAACCGGACAAAAGTTGTAGATTACGGTCTCTTTCCATTTGCCATTCTTCAGCGGCGTCAGTTCGAAGACCGTGCCGCATCCATAATTGGGATAGCAGGTGCTCCCGTTCTTCCCACTTGCGCCGCCGTGGTAAGTGGTGCCATATAAGTTACCCGAGGAATCGCGCACGAGGCTGCCGATGGGATTGCCACCATCGACTCCGCCTGTAAATGCGTAAAGTACTTTTTCTGATGCAGCTCGGGCAGGAGTGACCGAGACGAATGCGAACACCGCGAATGCGAGCAACGAACAAAGCTGGCGCATGATCCCTCCAGAAGATGTTTTTGCTGCGGGGCCCCGATTGATAATAGCGCGGAAATATTCAGTTTTATCGAGAAGGAAGCGGCCGCGTGCCACTTTTAACTAGGGAGTAACATCGGCGGGCAAAATCTCTTCCACATCGATTTTCGTGGGGTAATTGCCGGTATAGCAGGCCGAGCAGTACGTAGTTTTGTCTCCGTCCGCACAAGCTTTTTTCAGCCCGGCTAGCGAAAGGTAGGCCAGCGAATCCGCCACGATGAAGTCACGAATCTCTTCGACGGTTTTATTGGCGGCGATCAGTTCTTTCTTCGACGGCGTGTCGACTCCATAGAAACACGGCGAGATCGTCGGCGGGCACGAGATCCGCATGTGGACTTCTTTGGCGCCGGCGTTCCGAATCATGCGAACGATCTTCTTACTCGTCGTTCCCCGCACGATCGAGTCGTCGATCAGAATCACTTTCCTGCCTTCAATCAGGCTGCGCACCGCGTTCAGCTTCAGCTTCACGCCGAAGTCGCGCACCGACTGCGACGGCTCGATGAACGTGCGCCCGACGTAGTGGTTGCGAATCAGCGCCAGACGAAACGGGATGCCGCTTTCGGCGGCATATCCGATCGCCGCGGTGTTGCCTGAATCCGGGACGGGCACAACAATGTCGGCGTCCACCGGCGCTTCGCGCGCCAGTTGGCGTCCCATGGCATCGCGGCTCTGATCGACCGAGCGGCCGAACACCAGGCTGTCAGGACGCGCAAAATAAACATGCTCAAAGATGCAGCTCGATTGCGACGGAGACGGCGAATAAAAGCGAGAGCTGATGCCCTCTGGCCCGACGATCACCAGTTCGCCCGGCCTGACGTCGCGCTCATAGGTCGCCCCGAGCAAGTCAAAAGCACAAGTTTCAGACGCGAAGACGATGGTGTCTTTCTTCTCGCTGGTTAGCGCCGGAATACGGCCCATCGCCAGTGGACGAAATCCTCGGGGATCGCGAGCGGCAAACACGCGGTCGCGGCTGAGCATGACCAGCGAAAAGGCGCCTTCCACACGGCGCAGCGCATCGGCGATGGCGTCGGGCAAGGTCTGCTCGCGAGAGAGCGCAATCAGGTGCACCAGCACTTCCGTATCGCTATTCGTCTGGAAGATCGAACCCTGGCCCTCCAATTTTGAGCGAATCGCCTGCGCGTTGACCAGATTGCCATTGTGCGCAATCGAAATCGTCCCTTTATTCGACTGCACCATGATGGGCTGGGCATTTAGTAGCGCAGAATCTCCCGCCGTCGAATAACGGGTATGCCCAATGGCCAGAACTCCTCGGATCGAAGACAGCACGTCGTGTCCGAAAATGTCAGCGACCAATCCCATCGACTTGTGCTGGCGCAGCCGCTCGCCGTCGGACGTGACAATGCCCGCCGATTCCTGCCCGCGATGCTGCAGCGCGTGCAGGCCGAGGTAGGCGAGTTTCTCCGCCTCCGGATGCGCATGGATCGCCACCACGCCGCACTCATCACGAAATTTATCGGACATCACCATTCAGTTTTTATCGAGCCCGCTGAATCTCAGTTCGTTGCCCCCACCGTCGGATCCGCCCGCAACGCCTTCTCCAGCGCCCCTTCGTAGGCCCCGCGCAGATCTTCAATAGTCGCCGAAATCACCGAATTATCGCCGGCAAAAATTTCGACTCGACCCGACCCAGTCTCGCCCAACACTTCCGCCATGACGTCGAACTCTTCCGCCACTTGTTGGATTCGCGCCAGGTGCATTGGGTCGCAACTGACCACCACGCGGCTAGCATCTTCCGCAAAAAGCCTGAATTCCAGCGCTAATTTCTGCTTGGGCAGCTTCGCCGTCAGGCCGATTCCGGACGGCAGCGCCGCTTCCACCAGCGCCACGGCCAGCCCGCCGTCAGCGCAATCGTGCGCCGACTCGATCAAACCCGCCTGAATCATGGAAACCAGGGCACGTTGCAGCGTGGCTTCTTTTTCGAGATCCAGCGCCGGCGGATAGCCCCAGACCGCTCCCAGAACTTCTTTCGCGTACTCAGACGAGCCAAACTCGGTCTCGGCATCGACTGCATCGCCAGGCTCATTTGCGCGCAGCAACACAATCTTTCGTCCCGGATGCGCAAAGTGCATCTTCGCCGCTTTATGAACGTCTTCGAGAATTCCTACGACTCCGATCACCGGCGTCGGATAAATTCCCTCACCGAGAGTTTCGTTATAGAAGCTGACGTTGCCCCCCGTAATCGGCGTATCCAACTCCTCGCAAGCCTTCGTGATGCCGTCAATCACCTGCGAAAATTGCCACATGATATTCGGCTTTTCGGGATTTCCGAAGTTCAGGCAATTCGTCGCGCCGATTGGCGTCGCGCCCGCGCACGCTACCTTGCGCGCCGCTTCCGCAACCGCGTGCATCGCGCCCAACTTGGGATCGAGATAGCACCAGCGCCCGTTGCCATCGAGAGCCATCGCCAACCCGCGCTTTGAGCCCTTGATCCGAATCACTCCGGCATCGCCCGCTCCCGGCGCGTCAACCGTGTTCGTCTGCACCATGTGGTCATATTGCTGCCACACCCAGCGCTTCGAACAAATATTCGGACTCGCCAGCAGGCGCTTAAGCTGCTCGGTAAAATCCGTGCCGGTCGCAAACTGAATGTGCTCCGGCTTTTCGCGATCGACTGGAGGCTCCCAGCGCGCCAGCGGACGCTTGTAAACCGGCGCGTCGTCGGTAAGCGCGGCGTTCGGAATTTCCGCGACAACCTTGCCGTGTTCCAGCACTCGCATCTTCGCGTCCGCGGTGACCTGGCCCACCTCGACCGCGTCGAGTCCCCACTTCTTGAAAACGCGGAAAACCTCGTCTTCGCGGCCCTTTTGCGCAACGAGGAGCATCCGCTCCTGCGACTCGCTGAGCATGATTTCGTAAGGAGTCATGCCGGTTTCGCGTTGCGGCACGAGATCCAGTTCAATTTCAACACCAGTGCCCCCGCGCGCGCCCATCTCGCAGGTCGAACAGGTGAGGCCAGCTGCACCCATGTCTTGAATGCCCACAATCGCGCCGGTTTGCATCGCCTCAAGGCACGCTTCCAGCAGCAGCTTTTCGAGAAACGGATCTCCTACCTGAACGTTGGGCCGCTTCGCCTCTGAACCTTCGCTGAATTCCTCGCTCGCCATGGTGGCGCCGTGGATGCCGTCTCGCCCCGTCTTCGAGCCCACATAAATTACGGGATTGCCCTCGCCCGAAGCGCGTCCATAGAAAATCTGGTCGCGGCGCACCAGGCCAAGCGCAAACGCATTCACCAGCGGATTGCCGGAATAACAGGATTCGAACTTAACCTCGCCGCCCAAGTTCGGCACTCCGAAGCAGTTGCCATACGACGCAACGCCTGAGACGACACCTTCCATCACCGAGTGATTCTTATGAATCTCCGCTTGTGAAGGCTGAGCTTGTGTGGTGGCGGGGCTATGCCCTGCATCTCTTTCTTCCACTCCCTGAATCGGCCCAAACCGCAGCGAATCCATCACTGCAACCGGCCGCGCTCCCATGGTGAAAATGTCGCGCAAAATTCCGCCGACCCCGGTGGCTGCGCCCTGAAATGGCTCAATAAACGATGGATGATTATGCGACTCGATCTTGAACGCACACGCCCAGCCATCGCCAATATCGACGATCCCCGCATTCTCGCCGGGGCCCTGCAACACCAGCTTGCTACGCGTGGGCAGCCGCTTCAGGTGAACGCGCGACGATTTATAGGAGCAGTGCTCACTCCACATCACGCTGAAAATGCCGAGTTCGGTGCGAGTCGGCTCGCGTCCGCCCAGCAATTCTTTGATTTTTTCGAATTCTTCCGGAGTGAGGCCGTGTTCCCGGATCATCTCCGGTGTAATAGTAGCGATCGCAGAGGTGGTCATCGGGGAATCTTTATTGTCGCATCTCCCCCGAGTTTTCGCATGGGGAAAGCATGAATGGCACCGATAAAAATTGTTCGCGCCCCCGTCTATACTGACACCGATGAAGTCCGTCATCGTCGGCACCGCCGGGCATATCGACCACGGCAAAACATCGCTGGTCAAAGCCCTTACCGGCATTGACGCCGACCGCCTGGAAGAAGAAAAGCGACGCGGCATCACCATCGATCTTGGTTTTGCCCACTTCGACCTGCCCGCTGCAGACGGAACCCAGCTTCGCGTCGGATTTGTCAACGTCCCCGGCCATGAGCGCTTCGTGCGCAATATGCTCGCAGGCATTGGCGGAATTGACCTGGTCCTGCTCATAATTGCCGCCGATGAAGGCATCAAGCCGCAAACTCTAGAGCACTTCGACATCTGCCGTTTGCTGGCAATCCGTCGCGGCATCACCGTGCTCACCAAATCCGACGCCGTTGATGCGGAAACGCTCGAAGTCGTGCGCCTCGAGGTCGAAGACTCTGTTCGCGGATCGTTTCTTGATCCTGCGCAGTCCCCGATCATCGCAGTCAGTTCGTTGACCGGGGCTGGACTGGACGAATTGAAATCGGCACTGTCAAAGATCGCGTCCGAGATTGCGGCCAAAGACTCCAAAGCCCCGACCCGCCTTCCTATCGATCGCGTCTTCACCATGAAAGGCTTCGGAACGGTCATCACTGGCACGCTGGTCGCGGGAACCATCCGGAAGGAAGACGAACTTGAATTATTTCCCAGCGGACGGCGTGTGCGTGTGCGCGGAGTGCAGGTTCACGGCACGCCCGCCGATTTCGCGGTAGCGGGCGAGCGCACCGCGCTCAACCTAGCAGGAGTCTCCACGGAAGAGATGGCGCGCGGTATGACGTTAGCGGCGAGCGACACGTTTCATTCCACCTCGCGAATCGATGTCCTTCTCAATCTTCTGCCCTCGGCGAAGCCGTTCAAAGATGGCGCCCGTGTTCACTTTCACGCCTACAGCACAGAAACGATCGCGGAAGTTCGGCTGTATGGGACCAAAGAAAGTCCGAAGCAACTCAAACCGGGAGGCGAATCTTACGCGCGCCTCACCTTGGCGGAAGCCGTGCTCCTTTTACCCGGAGATCATTTTATCGTGCGCCAGTTTTCGCCGGTCGTGACGATCGGCGGAGGCGCCGTGCTCGACGCATCGCCTGCAATCCGCAAGCAGCGCGCCGATGATGCGGTCACGTTTCTCCAGGTGATGAGGAATGGTTCCGCAGCCGAAGTGTTATCGGCGCGGGTGGCGCGGCGCGGATCCGTTGGCTTGAGGCTGGACGAGATTCCGGGAGAGATGAACATCCGGAAGGAAGACGCGACTCGACTGGCGGCAAAGGCCGGCCTTTTGACGTGTGGGCCGGTGTTAGTCGCACCAGCGGCGTTTGCCGAAGCAAAAACAAATGTCATTCAGACTCTGAAGAAATTTCACGACGCAAACCCGCTCGTCGCCGGAATGAGCAAAGAAGAACTTCGTGATCGAGCCAGGTTGGGCAACGAGGTATTTCTTCGCATTCTCGAAACGCTGACAGCAGAAAGGAAACTCGAAGTTGCAGGCGAACTTGTGCATTTGTCCGGACGCGGCGTGGTCCTGAAAGACGAAGAGAACGAATCCAAGAAGGTCATTGAGCTGGCGTTTGCCGCTGCCGGATTGAAGGTTCCATCGTTGCGCGAGGTGCTCGCAGGACTGAAGGTCGATAAAATTCGAGCCCAGAAAATTGTCACCCTGCTGTTGCGTGACAAAATTCTGATCAAGGTTTCAGAAGAACTCGTCTTCCACCAGAGCGCCCTGGTCGACCTTCGTCAAAAACTTGCCGTTCTGAAAACTAAAACTCCCCAGATCGATGTCGCCCGCTTCAAAGACATGACCGGCGTCAGCCGCAAGTACGCCATTCCATTGCTGGAATATTTAGACCGCGAGCGTGTCACCCGCCGTATAGGCGACGAGCGGGTAATTCTCTGACTTAAGTAGCGACGGACGCATTCGTCCGTCCCAGCCGAGTGCAGCTCGGCCCCGCTTGCGATTCTCCTAGATCTTCTCTGCCGGAAATTCCACTTCCAACCCCAGCGGTCCGGTCACACGGTTCGTCAAATTCGCCAGCCCAATCAACATATGCAAATCCACGATCTGCTCCTCGGAAAAATGTTTCTTGAGCTCCGTAAAATCGGCATCCGACGCGCCATCGGGCGTCCGCGTCAGTTTCTCTGCGTACTTGAGCGCGACTTGTTCCGGCGCGCTGAATCCAGAATAGTTGCCCCGCTGTAGACCCTTCATCTGTTCCGGAGTGAGCCCCGCGCGCTTCGAACCTTGAATGTGATGCTGCGTGCAGTAATGGCAGCCGTTGATCAGCGATATCCGAAGATAGACCGCCTCATATATCTTGCGATCGAGTGAACGCCCGACGCTCGGATAAAACCCGAGAAAGCTAGCCAGCATCGCCGGACGATGCGCCAGTGCTTTTTGAATATTGCCAGGCTTGCCTTTCAACTTACCATCATAGATTTCCTTAACCTCCGCGCTCGCCTGCGCGGGTTCGATCAAACCGATCTGACTCATGAGACCTCCAAGGCACTCTATAATAATCGCAAAGGGCTTCTCCTTTCCTACTTCTCATGCTCACGATTCGCCCTGCTACCGTAGCTGACGCCGCGCTGATCCGGCAATTCATCTGGGAACTCGCCGATTTCGAAAAAGCGCCAGATGAGGTCCACACCACCGAGGCGCAAATTGCGAGCGATGGATTCGGCGCAACTGCCGAGTTTCGCGCTCTCATCGCCGAATGGCACGGGCAGCCCGCTGGATTCGCGTTGTTCTTCGGCTACTACTCCACCTGGCGCGGTGCCGGGTTTTATCTTGAAGATCTCTTCGTCCGGCCCGACTATCGCGAGCATGGAATCGGAAAGGCGCTTCTAGCCCGCGTCGCCCGGATCGCTGCGGAAGAAAACCGCTGCTTCATGAAGTGGTCGGTCTTGAACTGGAATCAACCGGCCATTGATCTCTATAAGAATCTAGGCGGGGAATTTCTCGACGAGTGGCGCGATGTTTTCTTAACCGGCGACAGTTTACGCCGACTCGCCGAACGCACTGCGGTGGAGAAACCTTCTTGAGGCCCGTACAAATCATCGGTGCAGGCCTCGCGGGATCGGAAGCAGCCTGGCAATGTGCGCGGCGGGGCGTGGCCGTTGAATTGTTTGAGATGCGGCCCGTGCGTAAGACTCCCGCCCACGAGACCTGCAACTTCGCCGAACTCGTGTGCTCGAATTCCCTGAAATCCGAAAGCGAGAATACCGCTCCGTGGCTGTTGAAAGAAGAGATGCGGCGCGCCGGATCATGCCTGCTCGAGATCGCGCGCGAAACTTCGGTGCCTGCCGGACACGCTCTGGCCGTCGATCGCGCCGAGTTTTCACGAAAAGTAACAGAAGTGATTTCGGCCGAGCCGCTGATTACCATTCGCCGCGAAGAGTTCTTGCGAATCGAAGACTCGCAGATCGGCGACGAGCAACTGACCATCATTGCGACCGGACCTTTAACTTCCGATGCTTTTTCGCAAGAGATCGTGCGCTTGAGCTCAATCGGCAGTTCGCCGGGTGAAGCTATTGCCGATTCATCGCGAGCCGTGCCCAACACCAGCCTCTATTTTTATGATTCGATCAGCCCCATCGTTGAGGCTGACTCGATCGACATGAACAAGGTCTACCTTGCCGCGCGCTACGACAAAGGGTCAGCCGACTACATCAATTGTCCGATGTCGAAAGAGGAGTACGACCGCTTCTACGATGCGCTATTGGCGGCGCAGTCGGTCGAGCAGAAAGACTGGGAGAATCTTAACTACTTCGAAAGTTGCCTTCCCATCGAAGAAATTGCCCGGCGCGGACGCGACACTCTGCGCTTCGGGCCGATGAAGCCTGTCGGCCTCAAAGACCCTCGCACCGGCAGAATTCCGTACGCGGCGGTGCAACTGCGGCAGGAGAATCTGCGCTGTGATTCCTACAATCTCGTCGGCTTTCAAAACCACCTGAAATTCGGTGAGCAGGCTCATGTGCTCAGGCTCATCCCCGGCCTCGAAAACGCGCGTTTTCTTCGTTACGGGCAAATTCATCGCAACACCTACATCAACTCGCCCAGGCTCTTAAATGCGGCGCTGCAGATGAAGGCCCACCCGCATGTGCTGTTCGCAGGACAAATCTGCGGCGTCGAAGGCTACGTGGAATCGATCGCCACCGGATTGATGGCCGGCATTAACGCGGTCGCGCTCGCAACTGGCGCCAAGCCCGTGCCTCCGCCGCGTGCTAGCGCTTTTGGCTCGCTCATTCACTACATCACGCAGGCCGAGAGCCAGCATTTTCAGCCCGCGAACATCACCTTCGATCTGCTTCCCGCCCTCGACAGAAAAGTGCGCGACCGCAAAGAACGCCATCGTTTGCAATGCGAACAGGCGCTTCGCGAGTTCGGCGACTGGCTGGGTCACGTAGCTTTACAACCCGCGACCACTTGATCGATCCGGCAATGGGGCGACGAGCGCCCTCGTCCGGCTGTCAGGAACGTCACGCGCCGACCTGCGCACCAGCCACCCTCGGAACCAAACCTCTGCATTTGACGTACATCCCGATAGGAGCCCGGCTGCGCTTTCATTTCAGGCCTAGCCGCGTCGAAATAGCAGATGTCATTTCGCGACCTCATGCAGGACGTTTTCGTACCCTGTGGGCGCACCGCGTCCGCACGCTCCTGACCATGTTCGGAATCGCCTGGGGGGTGGTTTCGATCGTCCTGATGGTTGCGGCTGGCGAGGGCCTTCGCGTCGGCCAGGCGAAACAGGCTGAAACGCTAGGCCGCGACCTCATGATCGTCTTCCACGGCCGCACGAGTCTGCAGGCTGGGGGAACGCGCGCCGGACGCCTCGTCCACTGGGTCGATTCCGACCTTCCCCATCTTCAGGAAGAAGCCGTTGATTGCCAGTATGCGATCCCGGAACTCGAGCAAGATACGGTTCTCTCGCACACGGCCTATAACTCCGCGGCCTTCACCGTGACCGGATCCACTCCCGAGTTCGCCGAGATTCGCAGTCTCAGCGTTAGTGAAGGCCGGTTTTACGATCAGGACGACATGACCGAAGGCCGTCGCGTCGCATTCCTCGGCTCCGAGGCAAAGAAGCAATTATTTGCCAGCCGGCCGGCGGTTGGCCAGTTCGTGTATCTCAACGACATCCCCTTCACCGTGGTCGGCGTCATGTCGTCGAAAAAGCAGGATTCCAGCTATGACGGCTGGGACATCAACAAAATTTTCATACCCTTCCCCGCCATGCGCCGCGACTTTCCTGATAAGCCACCGGGAACTTCCGAAACTTTCGATCAACTGCTCGTTGTCCCGCGCTCGGTCGAGCATCACGAAGCCTGCAAAGGAGAGATCCGCCGCGTACTGGGAAGGCTGCACGGCTTCGACCCCTCCGACAAGGAAGCTTGCCCTATCTGGGACACGATTCAAGAAGCAAAAGCTTTTCGCACCATGACCGACGGGATGAAATATTTTCTGGGCGCTGTCGGCATCGTCACGCTTTTCCTCGGCGGCCTCGGTGTGATGAACGTGATGCTCGTCGCCGTTCGTGAGCGCACCCGCGAAATCGGAGTGCGCAAAGCGCTGGGCGCTCCCTCCAACAGCATTCTGCGCCAGTTTTTTCTGGAAGCGCTGCTGGTGGCGATGATCAGCGGCGGCATCGGTCTTGTCATCGCCTTCGGCCTGTGTGCCCTCGTCGACCTTTTGCCTATGCCCGACTTTTTTGCCGGACTCTTGCCCACATGGCAGACCGGAACCCTGGCCCTCGCTGTCCTCGGCAGCATCGCAATTCTGTCCGCACTTTACCCGGCGCGCCGCGCCGCAGCCATTGATCCCATCGAGGCCCTGCGCCACGAGGCGGGCGGCTAGGATGAACATGGTTCTTCAAATCCTGAACGAAGCCTGGACGGCCCTTCGCCGCAACCGGACTCGCAGCGCGCTCACCATGCTCGGCATCGTGTGGGGCATCGCAACTGTCACGCTGCTGATCGCGTACGGCGGCAGCTTCCGCGAAATTCTGGTCGGCGGTTTCGACGCTTTCGGCAAAGGTGCGGTCATCTTATGGCCGCAACAGACCAGCGAACAACCCGGCGGCCAGCGTGCCGGGAAAAAAGTTGTGCTCGAGCAGGCCGACGTCGACATGATCAAAGAAACGGCGAATTACGTTCGTTACGCCTGCCTCGAAACCGTGCGCCGTCCCGGCATCGCCTACGAAGACCGCATGGTCGGCACCGCGCCGGTTCGCGGAGTCTGCCCCGAATACGGCGAGATGCGCAACGAGGAGCCCTCCGAGGGGCGCTGGATCAACTCTCTCGATCAGCTGGAACGCCGCCGCGTCGTCTTCCTCGGCGCGCGAGTGCGCGAGCAACTTTTCGGGGGACGCCCCTGCGTCGGCGAAACCGTCGTCATCGCCGGAGTACGTTTTACCGTCATCGGCACCATGGATCGCAAGATCCAGCTCAGCAACTATTTTTCGAGCGACGACGAATCGACCTGGATTCCCTACTCGGCTGCCAGCGATCTGTGGAACGCGAAATACGGCAGCGTATTGGTCTTTGAGCCGATCGCTCCCCAATATGAAGCCCGCGCCGAAGCGCAGGTGCTGGCCGCCCTCGGCACGCGCCAGCAATTCTCCACCACCGACAAAAAAGCGGTGCAGATGTTCGGACGCGAAGAATTCCGTCCCGTCATCAACGGCATCACGATCGGCTTGCAAGTGCTGCTCATTTTTATCGGCATTCTGACGCTGGGCATTGGCGGCGTCGGCGTGATGAACATCATGCTGGTCTCAGTCGACGAGCGCATCAAGGAAATCGGATTGCGCCGCGCACTCGGCGCCCGCAAGTGGCATATCAAAGCCCAATTCCTCGCCGAAACATTGCTCATCATGCTCGTCGGCGGCGCTATCGGCATCATCGTCTCTTATGTCGTTGCCGTTGCGGTCGGCACGCTTCCGCTGATGGGCCCGCTCTTCGAAGACGATTCCGGCAAGGCCGACATTCATCTCAAGATTTCGTTCTTCACCGTCATGATCTCTACCGTCGTGCTGCTCTTCATCGGAGTGCTCAGCGCCGTCATTCCCGCCTCTCGCGCGGCAAATCTCGATCCCGTCGAAGCCCTCCGCTATGAATAAATAACGGCACCAACATCCACTTCCTCGGCGGACTACCAATTCCCCAATTAAGTTCAGCGACTCTTCGCGATTGACGCCGCAACTCTCCGCACGATACCTTGACGCAATAGCGCGAGGGAATCCATTGCCAGTTTCGGCCGTTGATTGCGTTCAGCCCGCCTTGCAGCATACCCGCCAACAACTATTCTCGCCCTTTCGTTGGGGCCAGTGGTCTCGCTTGGCGCTGGTCGGAATTCTCGCCGCCGAACTCCACGTCGGCGGATGCGGCTTCGGCAACCTCGGCAACCACTGGCCTCAAATTCCGCACAAGGACGGCAGCACTCTGATTCCCTCGTCGGCTTCTCCCTTTGGCGTGCCGCCTTTCAACTCCGCGCACATGTCCCAGCACATCGCGCAATTGCTGGGATTGATCATAGTTGGCTTTGTTGCGATCTTCGTTCTTGCCTTCCTCTTTCTTTACATCAGCAGCGTCTTCCGCTTCATTCTCTTCGATTCCGTTCTGCAGCGGCGGTGTTCAATCGGCGAGGGCTGGCACAAATGGCGTCGCGCGGGCGGCAGATTCTTCCTATGGCAGATCGTCTTTCAGATCGCCGTGTCGCTGTTTTTTGCTCTTTTAGTCGGAATCCCCCTGGCCCTCGCGCTGGCCGCCGGCTGGGCCAACGACTTCCAACAACACGTGGTACGGATGATCGCCGGGGTGATTCTGTTATTGGGTCTGGTCTTCGTTTCTTTCGTGGCCGCCATCGTCGTGCAGGTGTTGGCCCGAGATTTTCTCGTGCCCATCATGGCTCTCGAGGACCTCGATTTCGCCGACGGATGGCATCGCCTGCTCGGCATCCTTGGCCGCGAGAAGGGAGCCTTCACAGTTTATCTTCTTCTCAAATTGGTTCTGTCGATCGCAGCAGGAATCATCTTCAGCATTCTCGCAGTCGTTCCCGCGCTCTTGATCGTGATCCCGGCCGTCGTCGCCTTTTTCGCGGGAAGAGCCGCCGGCCTGGGCTGGAGCGTGACCACAGTTAGCCTGGCTATCATCCTGGGAACTGCTCTCTTATTTCTGCTTCTTTACCTGATCGCGCTGGTGTGCGTGCCGGCCACCGTTTTCTTCCCGGCCTATGCCTTGTATTTTCTCGCCGGCCGCTATCCCGCACTGGACGCCATTTTGCACCCCGCTCCGCCGCCGCCTCCGCTCCCAGAGACACCACCGCACTTCGAACCGCCGCCGCTGCCACAATCCCCGGAGCCGATCGGATAAGAGTTGGTCCATCGGTGAGCCGGACTATTCGTGTGGAGACGAGCGAAGGTTACTGCGTAGGATCCTTGCTCCCCTTCCCCCAACTAAACCGCCGCCCAATAATCCCCTTCACTATCAAATGATCGGACGCGTTGGACACGTCCACGCCCGCCCCGAAATTCACCTCCCACTGGGGAGACAAATTCAAATCAATCACCGGAAAAATCTGCTGCGACTGCTGATCGATCGGATCGAATTGCGACACCGGACCAATCGCCCCGTAATATTCCACGCCACCCGAAATCTTCTTCGTGAAATCAAAACTGATTTTCACATTCGGCGAAAACTCCCACCCCCTGCCCGCATTCAGCCCGTGGAGCGACTTATCAAACGCCGGATTGAAATCCAGATACCAGCGCCCCAGTTGCTTGTCGATGATGGGCCGCAGTTCGTAATTCCACGTATCTTCTGAAAATTGCCGCCGCTGGTACCCGATCTCCTGCGAAATACTCACACCCACCGGCCAGTGCCACGACTTCGGCGCCGTAAACCGCGGCCGAATATGATCACCCACCCAGTTCCATCCCGCATCGTTCGAACTTCCCGGCTGAATGCTCGAGAACACATAAAACCCGGTTTCGAACCAGTCCGTCCAGCCTTGCGTAATCTCCAAAGTTTCGTGCTCGGCGTGGTTGGTGGGCACAACGCCGTTGATCACCTGTTTCGATCCATCTACGGTGAAATTCGAATGGATCTCCACCATCGTCGAATTCGCCGGCGTCGCCTCGGAGCTATAGACCTGGATTTCGTAGTTGTCTTGCGCACGTGCAGGCCGCGCGAGCATGAGCAGGATGAGCAGGACCACCATCGTTCCGAGAGAAACTCGCGAGAAATGTTTCATCGTGCCCCTCGAAATCCACAAAGAGGTTCTTATTCCGAGGATAAAGGGAGAGTCGCAGTTTGTCGAAACCCGCCCCCACCCTGTCATCCCGACCGAAGCGAAGCGGAGTGGAGGGACCTTGTGTTCCGTTGCGCTGCTAAGATATTTTCCTCCGCATCGGCGCCACCAGGAACCCCGTTAGATCGCTGCACATGCAAGCGCCGGGAACTACTCTCGCCACGCGGGTGTCAAAGCATGCAAGACACGCGCGTGCCGATTCCATTTCCGATTTGCAAGAAGAGAGGAAATTCGTATGGGATTCTCCACGGCAGGCGGTGGCTCGTTTTCGACTGGACCCAAGATGAACGTCACTCCCCTGATTGACGTTCTGCTCGTTCTCATCATCGTCTTCATGATCGTCGTCATCCAGCAAAAGCACACTGGATTGCAGACCGAACTCCCGCAACCGTCCAAGCCCACCGACAACAGAATTCCGCCGCCGCAAGCGACCATCGTGATTCAGATTCATCACGCAAAGCTCGGAACCAATCCTCTACAGCCGGAGCATCCGCAGGTGATGGTCAACGACGAAGCCATCGATTGGGATCATCTTCACAACCGCCTCCGCGATATTTACGCCATCCGCATCGAGCGCGTCGCCTATCTCAAAGCCGACGATGACATTGAATTTCAGGACCTAGCCGACGTAATCGCCATCGCCCGCACTGCCGGCGTAGACCGCGTAGGACTGCTCACAGAGGATGGGAATCATGTGCCGGTGGCAGGGTAGGAGCGCTCTCACGAACCGGCTTGGGTAGGGCACGGCTTCAGCCGTGCCAATCCGAGCCAATAACGAGAGGCCTTTAGCCCCTGCGGGGTGTGCGGCGTCGGAACACGCGTCTATAGTTCACCGCTGTTGCCGTACAATTCTGACGTGGCGCGAATACCCTCTAACAATTCGTTACCACGCGCCGGTGCAAGGGGCAGTCGCCACGCCTGGAACTACCCCCTTTATCTTTACAACCGCTCGTTGCGGAGCCTCCACGGCTTCAGGGCACAGGAAGACCCACAGGAGTCATTTCTCCTCAATGCGCAGGCGGCCGAATCGGGGATACGTGATGCGGTGCTGGCCATGGGGTGGTTTTACTTCAATGGCGTCGGCGTTGAACCGGACATAGAAGAAGCGAAACGCTGGTACAAGAAGTCGGCCCGGCAGGGAGATCCCAGGGCAATGTTCAGCCTAGGGCAGATGGCCTATGACGAACAGGACTACACGGATGCATTGGTATGGTTCAGACGAGCGGCCGACAAGGACCACGCCAGATCTTTGTTCTGGATTGGCAAGTTGTTGTGGCGAGGACTTGGCACTTCCACGGACAAAAAGCAGGGAATGGCGCTCTTCCAGAAGGCTGGAGCCGCGAAGGTTCCAGAGGCTCGACGTGTAGTGAGATTTTTATCGCGACATACGGCGCGACCCAAGCGCTGAAACACGGCTCAATCCCTCGCCCGGTTCTTAATCCAAATCGGCGAGCCAATAAATCCGAACGCCTCCCGAATCTGATTTTCAAGAAAGCGCTGATACGAAAAATGCAGCTTGACCGCGCGGTCGGTAAAAAGCACGAACGTGGGAGGCGCAATTCCTGCCTGCGTCATGTAGTAAATCTTCACGCGCTTGCTCACGGGCACCGACGCGCGGTCGAAATCAATGCGCTTCACGAACCGGTTCATCTCCCCCGTGGGAATGCGCTTCCGGCGCTCGGCCGCAACTTTCTCAATCAGCGGCAGAATTTTTTCCGTTCCCTTGCCCGTACTCGCCGAGAGAAACAGCACTGGAGCATAACTTAGAAATTTAAGTCCGTAGCGCAGGCGCTCTTCGTACAACACACGATCCTGTGGACGCTTCGCATCCTGGATCCGAGCCGTTCGAGACTGGCTGATGGCGCGCTTTTCGCCGCTCGCAATCAGATCCCACTTATTCACGAGGATGATCACCGAGCGTCCGCTCTCATGCGCATAGCCCGCAATGTTCGCGTCGAGCCCGCTCGCGCCTTCGGTCGCATCCACCATGAAGAGCACGATATCCGCATCTTCAATATTTTTGCGCGAGAAAACGACCGAGAGTTTTTCCGCCATCAAACGCGTCTTGCCCTTGCGCCGGATTCCCGCCGTATCGACAAAGCGAATGTCGCGTCCGTGATAGCGAATCACCTCATCGATCGAATCGCGCGTCGTGCCCGCAATCGGAGAAACGATCGCCCGATCCTTTCCAACCAACTGGTTTAGCAAGGTCGACTTGCCGACGTTCGGATGCCCAATGATCGCAACCCTGATTTCATGCGGCTCTTCGGTCGCGGGCGTCTCCGATTCGCCATCTTCGACTTCCTTCGCGTATTTCGTGTCCTCCGCGGTTGAGCTTTTGACGTTCGGAATCACCTTAAGAACTGCGTCCAGCAAATCGTCGATTCCGCGCCCATGCTCCGCAGAGATCGGGAACATATTCCGCATGCCAAGCACGTGAAATTCGCTCAGCAGCGAATCCTGCTTGTCGGAATCCATCTTATTGACCGCCAGAAAAAGCGGTTTCCCGGTTCGCGCCAGCAGCCGAGCCAGTTCGCGATCCGGACCGGCAATCTCCGTCCGCGCATCGACCACCATGATGATCGCTGCCGATTCCTCGAACGCAACCTTCGCCTGGCGAAAAATTTCTGCCGGAATAAAGTCTTTGTCATCGGGAATAATTCCGCCCGTATCGACGACGCGAAATTCGTTTCCCAGCCACTCGACTTCGCCATAAAGCCGGTCGCGCGTGATTCCCGGTTCATCGCCCACAATCGCGCGCCGCGATCCGGTCAGATGATTGAAGAGCGTGGACTTGCCGACGTTCGGCCGTCCGACAATCGCAACGAGAGGCAATAACTTCCGTTTGCTCAAGGTATGTCTTTTCTTATCCCGACTTCAGGAAAGGCGCTGACTGCGAACCGGGAACTGAGAACTAGGACTCTTAGCTATTATAGAGACTCAGTGCCCCCCTCATCCCATCCCGTAGCGTCCGACACTCGTCCTGCGGGATTCTCGCTCTACCAGTTCTTCGCCCCCGGAGGCTTGCTTTCAAAGACTCATCCGGCATATGAGTTCCGCCGCGGGCAATTGCAGATGGCCCAAGCCGTCGAAGAAGCGCTGGAAGAGCGTCGCCACCTGATCGTCGAAGCTGGAACAGGCACCGGCAAAACGCTGGCTTATCTGCTACCCGTGATTCGTTCGGGCAAGCGCGTGATCATCTCGACCGGCACGAAAAATCTGCAAGAGCAGCTCTTCTTCAAAGACGTCCCTGCGCTCGAACAAGCGCTCTTTCCCGACGGAGATCGCAAGCTCAGCGTCTGTTACATGAAGGGACGCAACAACTATCTCTGTCGCAAGAAGCTGTTCGACCTCACCGATCAGCCCGTCCTCAGCGGACTCGAAGAGGTTGAGCACTATCGTGCCATCGCCGCTTGGGAAAAAACAACACGGTCCGGAGATCGCGCCGAGCTCGCCGAACTCCCCGAAGCGAGTGCCGTTTGGCACAAACTCGACGCGCGTGCCGACACCTGCCTCGGCCAGAAGTGCAAAGAGTACGACCGCTGCTTCATCACAGAGATGCGTCGCAAAGCCGCCGAAAGCGACATCATCATCGTCAATCACCACCTGTTCTTCGCCGACCTCGCTATCAAGCTTGAGGCGGAAGGCGCTCCCGACGCCGGAGTTCTGCCCGAGGCCGGAGCGGTGATCTTCGACGAAGCGCACGAACTCGAAGACATCGCCGGAAACTACTTCGGAATTTCTGTCAGCAACCTACGCATGGACGAACTGACCCGCGATGTCGAGCACCTGATGCAGCGGGAAAAGCTCTATACGCCGCAAATCTCGGGAGCGATTCAATCGGTCCGCGAGCGCTCGCAGCTTTTCTTTTCTCTGCTCCCCGCCAGCGAAGGCCGCTTTGCCTTCGACTCTCGCCGCGAGTTTCTGGAAGAGAATGGCGAAGAATTTATCGCGCTCAATCAGTCGCTCAACCGTCTGGGCGCGGAACTCGAGCAGCTTCCGCAGAAGCCAGAAGAAGTCTTTGCGATTTCCCGGCGAGCCCAGCAGCTACAGGTGCAGCTTCGTTTCGTGATGGAGAATGAAGACCCGAACACCGTCTTCTGGATCGAACGCCGTGGATTTCGTGGCACAGGAGGATCGCGTCGCAAATCTTCGGCCGAATTACCTGCAGCCGGACGAAACAACGTCTTTCTGCAAGCCACTCCCATCGAAGTTGGCCAGATCCTGCGTGAGTGTCTCTGGTCGAAACTTGAGACGGCCGTTCTGACCTCCGCGACGTTGGCGGTCGGCGGAGGCTTCGAATACATACGGCAGCGGCTCGGTCTTGATCACGCCCGCGAATTAGTCGTCCCCTCGCACTTCGATTACGAGAGCCAGGCAATCCTCTACGTTCCCCCGAATTTGCCTGATCCGCGCACACCGCAGTTTGCTGCAGAGGCCACCGGAGTCATCCGAAGGCTGCTGGAGATTACTCGCGGACGCGCCTTCGTCCTGTTCACCAGCTACGCGCAGATGAACGATATTTACGAGCGGCTGCTCGGCGTCCTCGATTATCCGATGCTCAAGCAGGGCGACGCGCCGAAGTCGGCGCTGCTCGAGGAGTTTCGTCTCACGCCGAACGCCGTCCTGTTCGGAACGTCATCTTTCTGGCAAGGGGTAGACGTGCAGGGAGAACAACTCAGCTGCGTGATCATCGACCGCCTGCCCTTCGCAGTGCCGAGCGATCCCATAGTCGCGGCCCGCGTCAAGGCCATCGATGCGGGCGGCGGCAACGCCTTCTTTGATTACCAGGTGCCGAGCGCGGTGATTACGCTAAAGCAGGGATTCGGCAGGTTGATTCGATCTCTCCACGACCGCGGCCTGCTGGCGTTGCTCGACAACCGCATCCTGAAGAAACAGTACGGGCGAATTTTTGTGGAGAGCTTGCCCAAATACAGTCGGACGACTGACATGAGGAAGGTGGAAGCGTTCTTTGGAGCAGGAGCCACAGAAGAATAATGAAAAAATGAGGATGGGCACAGAACCATCCTCACTTTAGAGCAAAAATTACTCTGCCACTGCTTCCTTATCAACAATAACCTTCAGGTGCGTGGTCACATCCTTATGCAATTTGATCGGGATGATGAACTCGCCCACGGTCTTCAGCGGCTCGTGAAGCTGGATCTTCCGGCGATCGATGTGAAAGCTCTTCTTCTCGAGTGCTTCCGCAATATCGCCAGCGGTGACGGATCCAAAGAGCTGGTCGGTTTCGCTCGACTTGCGCAGGAACTTCACTTCCAGCCCGTCAAACTGCTTGGCCAGCGCTTCGGCTTCGGTCTTTTCTTTGGCCGAGCGGCGCACAGAGGCAGCCTTCATCTGCTCGATGACGGTTTTGTTGGCTGCGGTGGCCTGAATCGCCAGTTTCTTGGGCAGCAGAAAATTACGTCCGTATCCCTCGGCGACCTTCACCACTTCGCCACGGTTGCCCAGTTTGGGCACGTCTTCTTTCAGGATAACTTCCATGATGACTCCTTGAGATCGTCGTTAGTCGCTGGTCGTTAGTCGTTAGTCGCTCGGAACGCCCGTTGAATCGGGCAGCGACGTTCCAGCTCTGCACTGCGAACGACGAGCGACGAATGACGAACGACGTCTTACAAACTTACAGCGCGCGTCCTGCAAACGGCAGCAGCGCAATGTTGCGTGCCTGCTTGATGGCTCGCGACAAACGGCGCTGATGCGGTGTGCATACGCCGGTCAGGCGTCGCGGCGTAATCTTGCCACTCTCCGCCACGAACTGTGCGAGCAAACGCACATCCTTGTAATTGACCGCCTCAATCTTCTCGACGCAGAACTTGCACACCTTCTTGCGCCGGAAAAACTTACGCCCGCCTTCACGTGGGCCGCCGGGACCTCCGCCGGGACGCGGACCGCGTGGCGGACCACTCCGCTCGGGGCGATCGCCTACGCTGCGTTCTGGACGGCTTTCGCCGTGGCTCGACGCCGCCACGGGTGCTTTCGTTTCATCTGCCATAGTGCTCCTGCTTTCTAAATAATCTGTTTGCGGAGGGCTCGATACAGCCGCCCGGCGCAATCCCTCAAGGGATCACTAATTCCACGACTCGTCGCTACCGCGCGAGCGATACCCATACAAAACCGGTGTGGCTAAACCGGCGCCGACGCCGGAGTTTCCGCAGCGGCTTCCGGAACCGCCGGCGTTACAGGCGCGGCCACTGGAGCCGGCTGCGCGCTGGCCTTCTTCTTCGAGTCGCGGAGCTTCTTGATCTTGTCCAACCGCTTCAACTCTTCGTCCATACGAACGGTCAGGAACTTGATAACCGGTTCAGTCACGCGCAAGCGGCGCTCGACTTCATGAATCACCGAGCCACCAGCGTCAATGATCATCAGAACAAAAATGCCGTCGTTGAATTTGCCGACTTTGTACGCGAGACGGCGCTTGCCCCAGATCTCAGTCTTCGCCGTACCACCTGCGGCGGTCGCAGCGGATTCGAGGGTAGCAATCAGTTTGGTCAACTCCTCGTCCACCATGTCAGGTCGGACGATGAACATCAATTCATAGTTACGATTCATTCGTTTTCTCCAAAATCTCTAAGTACTGTCGTTCGTCGATGGTCGTTCGTCGTTCGGGATTCATCTCCCACCGCAAGTGTTTGCCACCGACTAGCGACGAATGACGAACAACCGCCGACTGAGAATCACTCTGCTGCCGCGTCATTCTTCCGATTAAACCGGTTCATCGCAGCCGCCGGTCCTTCTTTCAAGATCACGTCGACCGCCTGCGCTGCCGTATCCAGTATTTCGTCGACTACCTTTTCCTGCGCTCTGCGGAACGGCGTCAGGACATACTTCACGCCGTCCACTTTGTGATCTGGCGCAATGCCCAGCCGAATCCGCAGGAACTCGTCTGTACCTAAAGCACTGAGGATGGACTCCATCCCGTTATGCCCCGCCGAACTACCTCGCTGCCGTATGCGAATCGTTCCCAGCGGAAAGTCCAGTTCGTCGTAAATCACAATCAGGTCTTTACTCACTTCCACCTGATGTTCCGTGACCAGCTCCACCACCGAAAGCCCACTCAGGTTCATGAAGGTTTCGGGTTTGGCCAGGATCACCGGTTCTCCGGCAATCGTTGCCCGCGCGGTCAGCGCCCGGCACTGGCGATTTCTTACTTCGATTCCAAGGTCATTGGCGATCCGATCGACCGTCAGGAACCCAAGATTATGCGGCGTGAACTGGTACTCGATTCCAGGGTTGCCCAAACCGACAATCAGTTTCACGCAGATTCGCTCTTTGCCTTTGGCCGTTGGCTTTTAGCTAACAGCTAAGAGCCAAAAGCCAAACAGCTATTTCTTCTCTTTCTTCTCGGCCTTCTCAGGCTTGGCTTTGCCCTTGGCATCGCCCTCAGCCTCTTCACCCTCGGCATCCTGCTTGCCCTTCTTGATGACTTCAGGCTCAGCCGGAGTCGCTGCCGCATCCGCCACTGCTTCCGGAGCCGCAACCACTTCCTCTTTCACCGTGGTGATGTGCGCAATCATCTGGTTCTCATCCGTCAAGAACTTCAGTTTGTCGCTGTGCGGCAGGTCTTTTACACGCACTTCGATCCCGAACACCAGATGGCTGACGTCCACTTCGATGTTTTTCGGAATGTCCGCCGGAAGGCACTCGACCTCGATTTCGCGCAACAGATGCTCCAGGATTCCGCCCTCGGTCTTCACGCCGATGGCCTCACCTTTGAGAATGACCGGAACGGTCACCGTCAACTTCTTATCCATCGCGATGCGCTGCAAATCGACGTGGAGCAGCGTCCCTTTGATGGGCTCGAACTGCCAGTCGACGATCATGGCCTTCACGCGATCGCTATCGAGGGCCAGATCGAAAATCGTGTTGTGGCCGCTTTCCGACTTCAGAATGCGCAGAACCTGCCGCGGATCGACCGCGACCGAAGCTGCATCTTTTCCCGCGCCATACACCACCGCTGGAATCTTGCCGCCAACGCGCACGCGCCGAGCAGCGTTCTTTGTGCCTGGTTCACGCTTCTGCGCTTCCAGAATGCTGATATCCGTTGCTGTAGCCATAATTCCGTTTCCGTCCTTGTCTAAAATCGTCGTTGGTCGCTAGTCGTGGGTCGTTAGCAAATGCTTACCGGTCATCGGCGAATCCCGAACGACCATCGACTATCGACCAACGACTGATCCTAAATAAATAATCTACTGACCGAGGTCTCTTCGTGAATCGACTGGATCGCCCGCCCGATCAGCCCCGCAATCGATAGCACTTTGATCTTCGAAACCTGCTTGGCCGCTGCACTCAGCGGAATCGTGTTCGTCACCACCACTTCGACGATGGGAGAATTCACCAGATTCTCTACCGCCGGACCCGACAGCACCGGATGCGAACAGCAGGCATACACCGTGCCCGCGCCGTTCTCGACCAGAGCCTGCGCAACTTTGACCAGCGTTCCCGCCGTGTCGATCAAATCGTCAATAATCAGGCAAGTGCGGCCCTTTACGTCTCCGATCACGTTCATCACTTCCGCCACGTTCATCTCGACGCGGCGTTTATCGACAATCGCCAGCGCCGCATCGACCTTCTTCGCGAAGAAGCGCGCGCGTTCCACGCCGCCTGCGTCCGGCGAAACCACCGTCAGATCGGGCAGGCTCAACTTCTTGAAGTAATCCACAAGCACCGGCGACGCGAATAAATGGTCCACCGGAATATTAAAAAATCCCTGCAACTGCGGCGCGTGCAAATCCACCACCAGCGCTCGATCCGCCCCAGCGGTCGTCAGCAAATCCGCCACCAGCTTCGACGAAATCGGAACCCGCGGCTTATCTTTGCGATCCTGCCGCGCATAACCGTAATACGGAATCACCGCCGTGATGCGCCGTGCCGAAGCTCGCTTCAGCGCATCCATCATCAACAGCAGTTCCATCAGATGCATGTCCACCGGTTGGCAAGTGGGCTGCATCACGAACACATCAGCGCCGCGCACGTTCTCCTGGATCTGGACGTACGCCTCGCCATCCTTAAAGCGCGTTACCAGCGCCTGACCGCGCGTCAGTCCCAGAAAGTTGCAAACTTCATCGCAGAGCGCCTCATTGGCAGTTCCGCAGAATACCTTAAATCGGTCGTCCACCCGGGATCGTTGCGGCTTGCGTTCCGTTTTTTCATCCGCTGTCGGCTTTTTTTCCGCGGACGCTTTTTCTACGGTCGTCTTCTCGGCGGTCGTCGCAACTGTGGCCATAGGATCAGTTCTCGGTATTAGTCTCGGTTTTCAGGTCGCACTCTCAGGCTCAGAGGGCTCGCAGTGTTTTCCTGAGAACTGAGAACTGGCAACTGAGAACTGATTACTTGGCTGGGCCGCTAGGATTCGAACCTAGACAAAGTGCTCCAAAGGCACTTGACCTACCATTAGTCGACGGCCCAGTGTTTTTACTGATCCAGCTATGTCGCAGTCTGGCAGCCCGCAAACAACGAATTCGAACCAATTTCCAGCTACCTGAGCCACGAGAGCGACGAATGAGCTCCCTTCCAAAATTGCCGACGCGTCAACGTCTTAGTCGCCACCGCTTTAGCCCGCGCTTCCGCAGACGGCTTGCTGCCTTCGCAGCCTCGGCGGACGATCGAAACAGCCCGTACAGGGTTGACCCTGAACCGGAGAGCGAAGCATAGCGCGCACCCGCTCGCTCCAACGCACCTTTGATGTCTCGCAATTCGGGATATTTAGGAAAAACGACTCGCTCGAAGTCGTTTTCAATCCCGGTACGGACAAGGTCGAGAAGCAATTTCTCGGCCCGGCTCCCACCTTTTGCAGGAGCACCGGTGTTGGGGTTACCACTGCTGAAACCAGAAAGCCACGCCGAAAGCACGCGACCGACCTCCAACAGTCTATCGGACCCACCCATAGGAGTCAAACTCGCAGCGTGGCCGGCACTATGGCGTGCGGGCCGGCCGCTTGTGTGGTAGCGGGGCTCCGCCCCGCGCTTTTTGACGCGAGTCTCCCAGACCGAAGCATCTGTGAATCCCGTCGCCACCAGCGCATCCCAATCCGCAAAAGCCCTGGGAGTAGAAACACCAATCTCAGGAGTAACAATCACCGCCGGTAGAGAAGGCAGGTCGGGCAGCGGATAGACTTCTTCCCCGCGCCCGACCCCGAGCACCGTCCCCCCCACCAGAAACAAGGGCAGATCGGAACCAACTTCCGCCGCGATTCTCAGTCGTACCGCAAGAGACAACTTCTTCTTGAGCGCCGCCTCCAGCGCGATCATCGTCGCAACGGCATTCGAAGACGCTGCCCCCATTCCACCCTGCACCGGAAGCCGCTTCTCGATCTCAATCCGAACCCGCCCCGTCGCGCCCAACTCCAACATCACGCGCTCAGCAACGCGATAGCAGGTATTCGAAGAGTCCAGCGGAACTCGAGGATCTTCGCACAGAATTTCAATCCCCCGCCCCCGCCCGACGGTCAACCGAATCACATCATGCAGCGCGATCGTCTGGTACACGGTGCGCAGATCATGAAATCCATCCGCCCGCGCGCCTCCGATGTAGAGCCCGAGATTAATCTTCGCAAAAGAACGAACCGCGATTGTCATGGAAGAGAAATTGTAAGCGATTTCGGCCTTAGCGATTGGTTCAGGTCAGACGCAAACTCTTACAGCCCCAAGACACTCCCGCCGCCCGTAGAGGTCGGCGATGCGGCAGTCCCGCCCGACACTCCCTTCGGAGTCTTCTTTGCCAGCACGATATAGATAAGTAAGACAAATAAGACGCCATCCAATAGCCATTTCAAAACCGAGAATCCACTGAAACCCAAGGACAAGGGTTTGATCAAGTGGCGTGAGTACCCATACCAACCCAATACCGTAGTAAAAAGGCAAAGGAATCCCACTAGTGCGGCAATCCTTCCCTTAGAGTCTCGGAGATTTCTTCGGTTTAGCGGAAACCCGAAAGAAAAAATTAAGCCCGCGAGAAATCGGATCGAAAGATTGACGAGCTGAGCCTTCGTCAGCCCGATCCACACAATGCCTAAAGTGCGCCGAGCGTACTCATCTCCATGGTCGGCGGCTCTCTGGAACCAGCGGTTCGCCTCAGATCGGTCTTGCGGCACACCATGGCCGTAGTAGAACGCGGAGCCGAGGTTGTATTGAGCCGTCGCGCTTCCGTGGTCGGCGGCTTTGCGATACCAGCGAACTGCTTCGGCGTAATCCTGCGTCACCCCTTGGCCACGGCTATACATGTAGCCAAGGTCATCTTGCGCCTTCGCGTCACCTAGATCGGCGGCTTTGCGATACCAGCGAACTGCCTCGGCGTAATCCTGTGTCACCCCTTGGCCACGGCTGTACATGTAGCCGATCTCATGTTGAGCCCTCGCGCTACCTTGGTTAGCGGCTTCGCGCCACCATCGGAGAGCCTCTGCGTAGTCCTGTTGCACACCTCGACCGTAACAATATGCGGAGCCGAGGGCATCTTGAGCCTTGGCGTCACCCTGGTCTGCGGCTTTGCGGTACCAGCGAACAGACTCCGTGTAGTCCCGCGATACCCCCTCGCCGTAGTAATACATGTAGCCGATTTCATCCTGAGCCTCCGCTTCGCCCTGCTCGGCGGCTTTGCGGTACCAGCGAACTGCCTCAGCGTAATCTCTCCGAACTCCCTGGCCGTAGTAATACGCAGAGCCGAGGGCCTCCTGAGCGCGAGCATCTCCTTGGTCAGCGGCTTTACGGCTCCAACGAACTGCTTCGGCATAGTCCTGCGGCACACCGTGCCCGCTGTAATACGCGAAGCCGATTCCATAATCCGCCTTTGCATCACCCTGGTCGGCGGCCTTGTGGTACCACCGAACCGCCTCAGCGTAATCCTGCGGCACCCCGCGACCGTGGTCATATGCGGAGCCCAAGGCGTATTGTGCGATTGCGTTTCCTTGGTCAGCGGCTTTGCGATACCAGCGAACTGACTCTTGGTAATCCTGTGGCACCGCCCGTCCGTAGTAATACGCGGAGCCGAGAGCATATTGAGCATGGGCTTCGCCCTGGTCAGCGGCTTTGCGATACCACCGAACTGCCTCGGCATAGTCCTGCGGCACCCCTTCGCCGTGGTAATACGCGGAGCCCAGGGCAAGTTGGGCCCTCGCGTCACCTCCGTCCGCACCTTTGTAGTACCAGGGGAGGGCCTCCTTATCGTCCTGCTGCACGCCTTGACCGTGGCGATAAATGTAGCCAATCCCATAATCTGCCGCTGCAAAACCCTGATCGGCCGCTTCGCGATACCAGCGAAGAGCTTCGGCAAAGTCTTGCGGCACGCCTTGTCCGTGGTAGTACTTGCTACCAAGTTCGTACTCCGCCTTTGCATCACCCTGTTCCGCGCGCGCCCGAGTAGAGCGGACCTCCTCGGCCAACTTCTGTTCAACACCTTTCTGCCTGTACGCTCGCCAGCCTATGGCCGCAGCGCATAGAACGGCCACGCAGGTAATCGGCACCGCGATCTTCCAGAATAATTTCATTTGCATCAACAAACCGCGATTGCCATGGACGAGGAATTGTAAGCGATTTGGATGAAACGGTGGCCCAGGTACACTCTTCGAGAATGACAATTTCAGATAGTGAAGTGCATCGGACAACTTTTGGCGCACAGGTTCCCTGTGCGGGCGGACAGTCTACTTCGGTGGGGCAGACGAATGAAGATCCAAGAACTCGGCTTCGACTTGGCCCAGGTTAGCGTCCAAAAAACGGCGCGAACCTGGGGCACCGTCAAGTCTTATTTCTTGCCCAGCGTGGCGTCCAGCGTCAGCTCCGATCCGACCGTGATCGTCATCACTTTCGTCCAGGGAGTGTAGCCCGGTTTCTCGACCCGAAATGTATGCTTCCCGGGGGCGAGCGCTATCTTCGCCGGTGTGTATCCCATCGAATCGCCGTCTACGAAGACCTCAGAAAGATAAGGAGTCGAACGCACCGTGACCGAGCCGGTCGTGGGTGCAGCGGCTGGCGCCGGCGCTGGAGCGGGTTCCGGCGTCTCGGCACGGTCGCTCGGTTTCGAAAAGCCGATCATCGATTCAGGCTCAGCCGATTTCTTCGCCGCATCGAGAGCCGCCAGCTGCTTCTTTTCGTCGGCGGTAATGGCCCGCATCGGGCCCGCAGTCTTGCGCTGGGTGACATGCAAGCGCAGACTTCCAGTCGGCGATCGTAAGTAGAGAGAATCGCCGCTGATCTCAACCTGCACCGGATGATCGGGTGTCCACTCCGCCGGAGGCTCCGAAGTAGTCGGAGTCAATTCATAAGTGCCGACTACAATTCTGTCCTGCACATGAACCGCGATCGTGTACTGCGTGTGTTCTTCCTCGAGCGGAGTGTTCACCACCCAGGCCTTCGTCGTCGAGTTCACCGACTTCTTGACGGAAACGATCCTGCCATATTGCCAAAGCGGATCGGCGGCTTGGAGGCTGCCGCACGCGAGCAACAAGCCCAAGCCCAAGCCGAAGATGAGCAGGAAAACGCTGGATTTGAGGCGCTTCATTCTGCTTTGAGTTTACTAGGCCCAGTGCCTAGCTCATAGTCTCCTGAGCAACCGCCCAGCAACATCAGTAACTGGCTCGAAGTAGCAGGATTGGGTTTAACCGGCCGCGAACGACTGATGCCATCAGCCGTCTCTTGCTACACTTCCAGTTCATGGCCCTCGTCACCTATCTCGAAGCCATCCGCCAGGGAATCTGGGAAGAAATGGAGCGCGATCCCACTGTCTTCTGTCTCGGTGAGGATATCGGCATCTATGGCGGCGCATTTAAAGTCACAGACGGCTTTATCGATCGCTTCGGCCCCGAGCGGGTCATCGACACGCCCATTGCTGAGTCGGCCATCGTGGGAGCGGCGTTCGGCGCGGCCCTCACCGGATTGCGTCCCGTGGCCGAGTTCCAGTTCATGGATTTCATCGGCTGCGCCTTCAACCAGATCGTCAACATGGCGGCCAAGTCGCACTACCGGTGGGGAGCGCCAGCTCCAATCGTCATACGAGGACCCAGCGGTGGCAACGTTCATGGCGGCCCGTTCCATTCGCAGAATCCGGAGATGTGGTTCGTTCACGCACCCGGTTTGAAAGTGGTTTGCCCGGCGACCGCATACGACGCCAAGGGACTGATCAAAGCGGCGATTCGCGACCAGAATCCCGTGATTTTCTTCGAACACAAATATCTTTATCGGCGAATCAAAGAAGAAATTCCCGAACCCGATTCTCCCGGCGCCGACTACATCGTCCCCTCGGAAAAGCGCGCGTCGCCCGCGAAGGCAATCATCTCAGCGTGATCACCTACGCCGCGATGCTGTATGTCGCGCTCGAAGCCGCAGAAATTTTGAGTAAAGAGGGAATCGAACTCGAAGTGATCGACCTGCGTACAGTTTCGCCGCTCGATCGCGCGGCAATCGCCGACACCGTAAAGAAGACGAACAAAGTGATCATTCTTCACGAACATGCCCGCACCGGAGGACTCGCCGGAGAGATTTCCGCCATCATCAATGAAGAGGCCTTCGACGATCTCGATGGCCCCATCGTCCGGCTTACCGCGCCCGATACCCCTGTCCCGTTTTCTCCTCCGCAGGAAGAATTTTTTCTGCCCAAAGTATCCAATCTAGTGCACGAAGCTCGTCGTCTGCGCGCATATTAAGCCATTTCGTTGTTGTTGCGGATAAAATCGAAGAACAACTTTGGCATGTGGCAATTGGTCGCAGATTGCTTGAAGGATCTGAAATGCGCAACTTTTTTCTCGGCATTGTCGTCACCATTCTTGTTCTGCTGATCGGCGGAGTTGGCGTTGCCCTGCTCGGCTTCTTGCCGACGCGCGCCAACAGCGCTCCGCCGGAAGCGGAAGTCCACTTCGCCATGAGCGCGCTCGACAATTCGGTCGAGCGCCATGCTCCTCGGGTGAACAATCCTGTGCCCCCCACGGACGCGAATCTTATTGATGGCTTGAAGATTTACACCATGAACTGCGCCACCTGCCATGGCGGAATCGACCGTCAACCTTCGACGCTCGAGAAATCGTTCTACCCGCCGGTTCCGCCGCTGATTCTTCATCCTCCCGATGATGAGGAATGGCACGTTTTCTATGTGATCCGCAACGGCGTCCGTTATACCGGCATGCCCGCTTGGGACAAAACGCTTTCCGATACGGACATTTGGAAAGTCACCGGATTTCTGGTGCGGGTGGAAAAATTGCCGCCAGCCGTGCAGGATTATTGGAAGAAATCGAGCGGCGTAGCGCCACCGGCCGGCGGTGAAGAAAGTCACGCCGATCACGATCACAAGTAGGGATGCGACGGGGTATTGCGCGTCCAACTGGCAGTTCGATCGAAGGTTATCCCGGCGGATAACTGAAATTGATGGTGATAACCGTCTGCATCGAGGCCGCGTGGCCATTGAGCGTGCTGGGTTGAAACCGCCATTGCTTGACTGCGGCAATCGCCGCACGGCCTAAAACAAAATATCCACGAACAATCTTGAGATCCTCAACGCTGCCGTCGCGTCCCACTAAAGCCTGCAGCACAACGGGACCCTGAAGTTTTTGCGCCAGTCCTTCCGGCGGATAGACCGGATCCACAGTGTGAGTGAGCATCGCGCGAGCCGCTGTTTCGCTGACGGCTACTGGCTCGTTGCTTTGTTGCGTTGTGCCTTGAGGCTGCGACGTGGAAACCGGCATCATTTGCGCCGGATTCACCGTTACGATAACAGGCCGTTCAATCGACGGCGAGTTTCTCATACTCTCAGGGATCGCCGCATGCTGCACTCGAACGGGAGCCGCTTCTTGTTGCTCGAGTACCGGAATCGGCAAGGGAAAATCGTACGCCTTCGGCATCGGCAGGCGCGTTTCTGTCAGCGTTGACTCCGTTGCCGCGATGCCCAGACTTGGATCCTGCGTGCCGGCATTTCCCGCATTTCGGCTGAAATACGCATCCTGTTGGGCGTCGCTTCCTGCAGAACTGACGGGCAGGGCTCCGCCTTGATTGATGTAAAAGAGGGCCGCAAAAGACTCCCGTAATACACGAACTTTACCCTCTGGAGTGTGGGTGAGATACTCGATCGCGTCACGCGATCTCCAGAAACAAAAAGCCGTTGCCAGTACTAACACTGCGGCTAAAGCTTGCCGGAATCCGCCGGAGTGACTTCGTTGTGCCGGTGCCTCGTATTCGGAATGCGAACTTTCAGAATCTTCGCCTTCGGCCGCTGAGTTTTGTTCCTGCTGAATGTGCTCTGCGACGCCCTCGCTTGGGGATATGCCATCGCCGTTGGACGGCGCTTGCTGGAGAGAGTCCGCAGGATCCTCGGCTCCCGCCGCTGGCATTTTCTCCGATGCTTTTCCCAGCACTTCCTCGGCTTCCGTAACGGAAATGGGGCGATAAATCAGGAAGGCGAGCCGGTTGTCCTTCATCTCGGCAGCGCTTGGTTCGCGATCAACGATGGCAATGGCTACCGATTCCCGGTTCGGCGCGGACTCCCGGGCCCGCTTGAGCAGGAAACTTGCCTCCGGCTGATCGGCCCAATCCACAATCACGCAGGAGTAGCTTCGCGTCTTTGCTTTTTCGATTGCGCCGAATATGTCGGAGCAAACGTCACAGCGAATGCCCGTTGTTTCGCAGGCCGTCGTCATGGTGGTGCTCGTCTCGGGACTCTTGGAAAACAGAAGGGCGCGGAAGGCCATCGCGGTAACAGATTATCGGGATTATCGTCATCGAGACAGGTAACCAGCGTGCAGTCGCTGCGTGGAATTCGGGCAATCGTCCTAAGGGGAGGACGTGCGCCAGTGGTTACTTCGGTAACTGGTTGTCTCGACCGAATGCAGTCAGATGTCAGCCCACTGCCTGGAGAGCCCATGGCGCAACTGTTCCCTCAGCTCTTGGCTTCGCTTCTGCAAATTGTTCTGCTGCTCCTGCATCTCTTCTTTTTGCTTTTGAAGCTCTTGCTGGTGCTCTTTCATTTGCTGCTCTCGATCCTGGCGCTCATCCTGCAGATCCCGCAGCCGTTCCTGAATCTCTTCCTGTCTTTGTTCCTCTTGCTCTTTCCATTCCTCCTGTCTTTGCTGCAAGCTGTCCTGCATTTCCTGCCAATGGTCTGCCCAGCCCTCTGCCTTCTCCATGATCGCCGGACCGAGGTCAGCCAGTTCATCAACGTGACTCATCGCCTGGTCGGTCTGGGCGGTAAAGTTGTGAATATCGAAGGTGTTCTCCTGCAAAGTGCCGGAATCTTTTTTCTCAGGAAGCAACAACTTCAAATTCTGTTCCTTCTTTTCGCGCAAGACGGTCACCCCCACCGATCCGGTCGATGTGGAACGGAGGGCGTGAGTGAAGTCCGAAGTATCTTGCACTGGCTGATTGTTGACTTTCACGACTACATCGCCCGCGCGGAATCCCGCCTTCTCGCCGCGACTTCCTTTTTCAACCGAGCGCACCAAGACGCCTTTTCCATCTTTGGCCCCGAAAAAATCTCCCAGTTGCGGAGAAAGGTTTTCTACCATCAAGCCGCTGCGTGCCGACTGATGGACGATCATCACCGAAACAGGAAGGTCGAAGTCCGGCAGAGCCGGCATCTCGGGCATGTGGGGGATGTCCACATGAATCTGCGGCTCCCACGACATCGTCTTGTGCCGGTCGGCCAGTTGTACCTTGATCGTCATCGGTTGACCATCACGGCTGATTCCGAGACTCACGACGCGGCCGGGCGGCGTTTCTTTGATGATGCGGCGCAACTGAGCGGTACTTTCAACAGCTGTGCCGTTCACGCTCAGGATGACATCATGCTCATGCAGGCCGGCCTTTCCTGCGGGAGCATCCTGGTCAACCATGGTGATCTCGGCTCCGTGCTCTTCCTTCAGTTTCAGTTCCCCTAAACGCTCTGCGGAAATATCTGCGATGTCGACTCCCAGGTACGATGAACCAGCAGCGCCCTCATCTGAACTAGAGCTCCAACTCCAACTGTCGTCGGCGCGGCGGTAGTCTTCGGCTGGCTGCGCCATCGAGGCGAGGGAAACAACCAGAGCGAAAGGAAATACACAAAACAGGAAGCGATGCAGCATAGCCCCTCCCGAATAAAACCTGATTGGTCGCCGGTCGTTCGCGGGTCGTCCGTGGCTCGCCCTAGCAAGGCATAGAGGATCCGAGCGACTGATCCAAGACGGCTAACGAATAGCAACTGTTCTACTGGCTGACGCGACGAAAATTCACGTTGCCAGAATTCGTGCGGACCTTCAACACTGGACCGCCGCCATTCAACTGTCCTTCCGCGGTCACTGTTTTCGGTCCCCACTGTCCACCTGCAGTCGAAACTCGGATATCCGAGAAATCGCTGCGGATCGTGTGGCCGCTCGCAGCTTCAATTTCCGCCCGGACGGAAATCGCCAGATCGCTCGCCAGATAAACGGTTATATCTCCGGCCGAAGTTTCCAGCATGGAATCGCTGCGATGGTCCGCGCCGTTGAGCAGTTTCACGACGATTCCACCGGCCGCTGTCTCGGCTCGCACTGAAGTCGCCCCATCCAGTTGGATTGTTCCACCACCGGTCTGCGCCTGCACCCGCCCCTTTGAGGAGGCCAGCCGAATGCTGCCCGCACCCGTTTCGATCTGGGCCGGTCCTCCAATATCGCCTAGCTCAACGCTGCCGCCACCGGTGGTAGCCTTCACGTTCCCGCTGCATTTCTCGACACGGATGCTTCCGGCACCGGTCTCCAGCACCGCACCCTGCAAGCCCGAAAGAACAACCAGGCTTCCTCCGCCGCTCTCGGCCTTGATCTCGCCCTTTGCAGACTTAATCTTGATACTTCCACCGCCGGTGCGAAGGCTTACATTGCCTCCCACGTTTCCAACTTCAATCGCGCCTCCGCCCGTCTCGGCGGAGATCTCGCCGCCGATATCGTCCAACTGCAGACTGCCTCCACCACTCTCGAACTCGGCGCGTCCAGCAATCCCCGAAGCATTGATGGTGCCGCCTCCAGTTTCAATCTTGGCGGCATCCAGATTGCGAGGCACATTGACGACCAAGTCGTCCGAGCAACGACGGTCCCGGCCGCCCGACTCCGCCACGATCCAGGCTGTGTCGCCCTTGATCATCGCGCTGACCCGATACGATTCAAATTCGCGCCGCGCCTGCTCTTCAGAAGATGTATAAGCCCGGCGATGAATGACATAGGTGATTCCAGTTTGCGAAACTCCTTGAACTTTTACCGATCCTACAGCCAGCTTGACCCGAAGATTCTTGGCGCCACCCAGATTCCCGGTCATTTCCTGGACCCAGTTGCTGCCTTCCCGATACACCCGAGTTTCCTGGCCAATCGCCAGAGATGCCAGCGCGATCACGACTGCAACGGTGCCGGCGAGTTTGATTGCGTGCTTCAATGAATGTTCTCCTTAAGTAATCCGTCGTTCGTCGTTCGTCGCTAGTCGTTTGTCGCTAGTCGTTCGTCGCTAGTCGTTTGTCGCTAGTCGTTTGTCGCTAGTCGTTCGTCGCTAGCAATTCATCGCGGGTCCATGTGTTCGCCAGCGACCAACGACCAAAGACCAGCGACTCTTCTTCAATCCATCTCTGGCATCTGCGCCAGCATTGCCTTGGCCTGCGAGCGGATCGACGGATTCTGATCCGTCTGCGACAACCGGGTCAGCACCGAGCGCACGTTGCTGTCCGCCTTCATCGGTTCCACCAAGTGCAAGGCCTGCATGCGGACTCCGGAATTTTCGTCGCTGATCAGCGCGCGCAATACTCCGTCTCGCACGGTCGGATCCTGCCGCACAAATCCGCTCAGTCCGTCGAGAGCTTTCAGCCGGACTCCCGCATTCGTATCGTTTTGCAAGGCATAGAGCAGTGCTTCGCGCACCCGGGAATCATCGGGAGCCTGGGTCAGCACATCCACCGAATCCATCCGAACTCCGGAGTTGTAGTTGGTATGCGCCGCAAACAAGAGCAACTGCTGGATGCGCTGATCATTCAAAGACCCCTGCGCCTCTTGAGTCGAAACCGTGTCGTACTTGATGTCCACCTGATTTGATCCAGGCTCTTGCGTCACCGAGCGGATGCCGGTAATGGTGGAAGATTCCAGAGGCTGATTCGCTGGGCTCTTGCTTCCCGTCATCGAACTCGTGATGGTGCCGCCACTACTTTCCCGTCCCGCAGCCAGATAGTTGTAAGTTGCGCCAATCCCTCCGCCAAAACCGATGATAAAGATCACGGCCGCCAGCGCGGGAGCCATGCGAATTTGCCGCAGCCACGACGCCGGCTCGAGAATCATTCGACGCCACAGGCCACCCTGCCGCGTCGTTTCGAGCGCTTCCTGCAAACGCATGCGCGAGGATGCCAGCAGGTTCGGGCTTGGCTCCTGCACATTCTCCGAAAGCGTCGCGTGGAACTTGCGCGTGGCCTTCAACTCGATGGCACACTCGGGACAACGCCCAAGATGCTGCTCGACCTCGTACCGGGCATCGTCTTCCAGTTCGTTGTAAACGTAGAACAGAATATTTTGTCGTACCCAATCACATTTCATGTTCGTGTCCCTTCGCGGGATCCAATTTCAAAACCGAATTCAAAATCTGATTCAAAATCAAACTCTCGCTCATCGCATCTCCGACAGCGCCGCTCGCAGTTTTTGCGTCGCGCGAAACAATGTGTTCTTCGCCGTCTCTTCCGTCGTATTCAGCATCTCTCCGACCGTCCGCAGTTTGAGCCCGTGATAGTGCTTCAGTTCAAACACCATGCGTTCTCGCGGCGTAAGTTGCGTTAACGCAGAGCCGATCTTCCGCCCCAGCTCACGGCGCATCAGATCCCGCTCAGGATTCGCCCCAGAACGCGCATCCGCGAACTGCTCAATCCGGCTGTACTCTTCGCCCGATGAATCCACCGCGACCGGCGTGTCTTCTTTCCGAACATTCCGTTTTCGCAGATGATCGAGACAGAGATTGGTAACGATCCGGTAGATCCATGTGTAGAACGAACACTCAAATCGGAAGCTGCCGAGGTTCTTGTAGGCTTTGAGGAAGGCTTCCTGATAGAACGTCCTGCGCATCGGACTCCGATCCCGTCAGATGCAGCGCAAGCCGCAGCACCGACTGATCGTAATGACGCACCAATACCTCGAAGGCGGCACGGTTGCCCTGTTGCGCCTCCCGGATCAGGCCGGTATCGTCAATGCGGTTGCCCTGTGCTGCCAAAGAGCCCCTCATACTCCTGTACGACGTGGGGTTCCGGATGCCGCTATCCTGTTGCGCCCGTCTTTGTGCGTAACCAGGACGGTAATTGTCGCCAACCGGAATTGCTACTGCGAGTGAATCGGCCGGCATTTTCTGTCTCTATCCCCTACAAGCGTTTCAGCCCTCTTCTTGCCTTGCGAGGAAATAGACGAGCCAGCCCCTTAAACGTTAGCAAATTATAAGGAGTTGGCCCTTCGTTTGCTTGACAGTGGGAAACAGCGGCTGTGCGCATGTGGTGTGGGGACGGGCGTCCCGCCCGTCCAAGCCGAGCAAAGCTCACCAACTTTCAGAAAAGAGTTAGACACAGCCTCAAAACTTCAGCCGCATTTCGTTCGTAGTCTCAAACCCCAGCTTCTCGTACAAGCCGCGCCCTTCGGCGCTGGCGTGCAAATTGACGCCTCGCAGACCCTGCGCTTTAATCCATTCCAGAATCGTCAGCATGATCTGGCGAGCTATGCCGCGCTTCCGAAATTCGATTTCCGTATAGACGTTCAAAATCACCGCCCGCTGCGTGCAAGGATCGTGCGGATTCGCCGGCCACGGACACAACAGCACTCCACCGCCTCCAGCAATCCGCCCCGAGTCGTTGACGGCCAGCCAATGATGATACGAATCATCGGCCATCGCCCGCGCCAGCCATGGTCCGGCAACTGCGACCATCCGATCGAGTTCCTCAACCGTCCCTTCTGCCATGTCGCGAAACATCGACCTCCGGTGATGGAGAATAATCGCCGCCTCGCTGGACGTAGCCTTTCGAATTGAAATCTCAGGTAAAGTGTTCTCGATCAACCTGTTTCCTTTTCGTCACTGCCTTTTTCAAACAACCGGAGAAATTCATATCCCCCCAAGGACGCGAACCTACCACGATCGGGTTTGACGCCAGCTTTCCTTCGGGGACCTTCGTGGCCTTAGTGGTAGCCGCTCCTTCTTCGTGCGGACGCTCTCAAAATGTACAATAAACAAAGACCGAGGCCATCCGATTTCATGTACGAAGTAACCGTAGAAGACACATTCGCCGCCGGACACTACCTGCGCAACTACAAAGGGAAGTGCGAGAATCCGCATGGCCACAACTACAAGATCCGTGTGACCCTCGCCGGAGCGGAGCTCGACAAGGCCGGCCTGCTGCTCGATTTCAAAGATCTGAAAGACGTCATGAAGCACGCCATCGAACGTCTCGATCATCAAATGATCAACGAAATCGAGCCCTTTACCGTGATCAATCCGTCTGCAGAAAATCTGGCGAAGTATTTCTACGACGAAACGAACCTGCACCTGGCTGCCGTCACCAACGGCAGGGTGAAAGTAAAAGACGCCACGGTCTTCGAAACGGATATCACGACGGCCCGATATAGCGAGGATTAACGTTGAATCAATGATTCAATGCCTCAATCACTCAACGATTCAATCGATTCTTTCTGTGCAGATTTCTGAAATTTACAAATCGCTGCAAGGCGAGTCGACGCACGCCGGACTCGCCTGTGTCTTCGTGCGCTTGACCGGATGCAATCTGCGCTGCTCCTGGTGCGACAGCGAATTCAGTTTTCAGGGCGGAAGCAAGATGTCGCTTCAGGACGTTCTAAGTGAAGTGGCGCGCCTGAGCCCGATGGGCGGCCTCGTCGAGATCACGGGCGGCGAGCCTATGTTGCAGGAGCGCGAAGTCATCCCGCTGATGGAACAACTTCTCGAAGCCGACTATCAGGTTCTGCTCGAGACCAGTGGAGAACGCATCCTCACGCGGGTACCAAAACAAGTCATAAAGATTGTTGACGTGAAGTGTCCGCACTCCGGTGAGCCTGACACATTCGCACTCGAAAATCTCAAGGCCCTTCATCCACACGACGAACTGAAGTTCGTCTTAAGTGATCGGGCCGACTACGAATTCGCGCGCGATTTCGTCATGAATAACAACCTCGCAGAACGCGTGCACGCGATTTTGTTTTCTCCGGCATTCGAAAAAACCGCAACCGGTTCGCGGGACACCACCCATTGCCTGCTCGATCCGCAAACCCTCGCCGAGTGGATTCTGGAAGACAATGTTCCCGCACGCTTGAGCCTGCAGATCCACAAATTAATCTGGGATCCCGCCACCAAAGGCGTCTAGTAACCGGATTTTGTCATCCCTCGCAGCGTGAGGGGACTAATTTTGAAGGGAACTGCGGATCCCTCGCTACGCTCGGGACGACAATTTATTGAGGGGGCGATTGCCTATTGCTATGCTTTGGCCGGTTTACGCCGTCTTCGCAGGAAGACGATTCTCCGCCCGCAAATGCGCCACCACAAGCCGTATATCTTCAAAGCTCACATACGGCGGAAGTGCGTCTTTAATCTCACGTAGCCGCTCAACACCTTTCTCCAAACAAGCGGCCTCGATCAGAGGCTGCGCGTCCGGAGAAATCCACTTCGGATCCAGTTTCACCTGCGCGGTTTCCACCAGGCTCGCCACCGTGCAGACCACGGTCGAAACTTGCCGTGCCCGAATGCGCGCGATCTCTTCGAAGTTGCGACCTTCGTTCAGCAGCCGTAGCGTCTGCTCCCCAGGAGCGGGCTCTTTTGCTGCAACCGGAGCGGCCCGCGCTCCGGAGTCAAAGTTTCGTAGCGCCTGCAAAATCTCGGCTCCGTAAATTTCTGCCTTCTTCTCGCCGATCCCCGCAACCTGCCTCAGTTGTCCCAGGTTCATCGGCTTTCTGCGACACAACTCTTCCAGCGTGCTGTCATGCAAAATTATGTAGGCGGGAACTTTATTTTCCCGCGCCATGTTGCGTCGCCATTCCCGCAGATACTCGGCCAGCAGCGGATCGGCTTCCTCCGTGGCCTCGCGACCACGCCGCCGAGACGATGCGCCCGACGCCGGAGAATCGAAAATATCCGGATCCGATTGCGGCGCATACCGTTTCCGCACGGCGACCTCCGGCCGGCGCCCACTGACTATTTCTTTATTTAGCCACTCTGGCTTGGTGGCACAGTTGTCACAACTTCCGCAGCTCTCCCATTTGGGAGTTTCTCCAAAATGCAGACAAATTTGCCGATGCCGGCAACTGTGCGAATCAACAAAGCGGCTGATCACGCGCTTGCGCTGCTGCGAACGTTCACGCTCTGCTTCGTCCGTAATTTGCCCGATAAAATAGTCGAGCAGAATGTGATCGCGCTTCTGCCAGAGCAAGACGCAATCTGCCGGAAGCCCATCCCTCCCGGCGCGTCCCGCCTCCTGGTAATACTGTTCAATCGATTTCGGCAACGACAGGTGAATCACCGCCCGCACAGCGGGTTTGTTGATGCCCAGCCCGAATGCGATCGTCCCGACCAGAACCCGCACCTCGTCCGACATCCAGCGCTCCTGATTCTGCTGGCGCATCGGAGATTCCATTTTCGCGTGATAAGGAACCGCCGCGATTTCGTTCTCCTCCAGGTATTCCACCGTTTCTTCCACACGCTTGATCGTCGGCGAATACACGATCACGCTCGCACCGGAGTACTGCCGCAAAGCGCGTACCAATAGCTCGAGTTGGGTACGCGCCTCGCATTCATGCACCACGTAATTCAAGTTCTTGCGATGGAAGCTCGCGATATAAAGATCGGGCTCGCGCATCTGCAGCTGCTTCAGGATGTCGTGCCGCACCTGCCGCGTGGCGCTAGCCGTAAAAGCCGCGATCGGAAGCCCCGGAAAACTCGTGCGCAACCGGCTCAGTTGCCGGTACTCCGGACGAAACTCGTGCCCCCATTCTGAAATGCAATGCGCCTCATCCACCGCAAAGAAACCCACGGGAACTCGGCTGAGCCACTCAAAAGTATTTCCCACAGCCAGACGTTCGGGAGACAGATAGAGCAACCGATACTCGCCCCGCGCAGCCTTCTCCATCACCGCTCTTCGTTCCGCCGGAGTCTGCGAACTGTTGATCACCGTGGCAGAAATCCCCATCTGCGCCAGTTGCGCTGCCTGGTCCTGCATCAGCGCGATCAGCGGAGAAACCACGACTGCCGTCTTCCCAGAAATCACCGCCGGCAGCTGGTAGCAAAGCGACTTTCCACCGCCGGTCGGCATCACGACGCAAGTGTCGTGAGCCGCCAGTACGCTGCGGATTACGTTCTCTTGTTTGGGACGAAACTCGTGATATCCCCAGTAGCGCCGCAAGATTTCAGACAAGTTAGGCATCGATTGGGGCATGCAGTTTGCGTCGTCCGCGTTCGGTTTTTGTTCGCGAAGCCCGTCTCGGCAGTATAGCCTTAGAGTCGCGAGAGAAGCGTGAGCACATCACATCCAATTTGTGATGAATCACCGACAATTCACGCAGCGGCAGACGCATTCGTCCGCCCGGCGTGGCCGGCACGCACGCCATCAAGAAGTTTCAGGCTTAAGTCGCTGATGGTTGAGAACGCAAACAAGAAATTGCTCATCGGTGTCATCTCCGACACGCACGGTTTGCTGCGCCCCGAAGCCGTCGAAGCCTTGCGGGGATCGGAGCTCATTCTTCACGCCGGCAACGTTGGCGATCCTAGAATTCTCGAAGCGTTAGCGAGGATCGCGCCCGTAACCGCCATCCGCGGCAACATCGACACCGAGCCGTGGGCGCGCCCGCTGCCCGAGACCGAGGTTGTCGAGGCCGGAAATATCTCGATCTACATGCTGCATAATCTCAGCCAACTCGATCTGAAGCCGGAAGCCGCTGGGTTTCGCGTCGTACTCTATGGACACAGCCATAAACCAAATATCGAAGAGAAGAACGGCGTCTTGTACTTCAATGCCGGCAGCGCCGGACCCCGGCGCTTTCACTTGCCGGTAAGCGTCGGACGGCTGGTTATCACATCCGGAAAAGTGCAGGCCGAATTGGTAAAGTTGATGCCGTAGTTTGGACCTAGCCCATCTCATCTAGAAACCGAGGGAGCTCGTGCTCAAAAAAATCAAACTTCTGCGCGAGAGAGTCGAGGATTGGAAGAGTTATCCATTCTCGGTGCCCGCGATAGGAAGTCTCGACGAACTCGCGCTGCAGTCTCGAATCTGCTTTTTCGCCGGTGAGAATGGAACCGGAAAATCGACGCTGATCGAGGCTATCGCGGTCCACTATGGCTTCGGACGGGAAGGCGGCACGCGGAACTTCCGAAACGACAGCACCGAAAGCAATCACTCGGTCGATCCCCTTGTGCGTGCGCTCCGTCTGTCCTTCGACAAGCGCACCGGCGCAGGATTCTTCCTGAGGGCGGAAAGCTTCTTCAATACCGCTTCCTACATGGACGAACTCGACAAAGAGGACGCCCCTCACTCCGCACCAATCAACACCTCTTACGGCGGTCGCAGCCTTCACACTCGCTCCCACGGTGAAACCTTCTTCAAGCTCCTCGAGCTCAAGTTCCAGCGCAACGGTCTGTTTCTGCTCGATGAGCCAGAGGCCGCCCTCTCGCCGCAGCGTCAACTGGCCTTCCTGGTATTGCTCCACGATGTATTGAAGAAATACAAAGACGCCCAGTTCATCATCTCGACCCACTCACCGGTGCTGCTCGGATATCCCGACGCTCAGATCATCTCGTTCGACAGCGATTCTCTGCAAGAAATCGATTATGAAGAAACCGCTCCTCTACAGATCGTGCGGCATTTCGTAAATCAGCGAGAGAGCTTTCTCGAAGAACTTTTTAACGATCCGCCTTCGCTCTTCAACCAAGTATCCAAATAAAAAAGGCCGACTCGGAAGCCAGCCTTTTCTTCATCGCTGCTAACTTTTCGCGGGCAGGAATGTCCGCGCCACACGTGCTTTCCAGCTATGCTTTCTTCGGCGCGATCGCGTCCTTCGCAGCCTTCGCTACGCGGAACTTTACGACCGTCTTCGCCTTGATCTGAATCGGTTCACCGGTCTGCGGATTGCGTCCCATGCGGGCCTTGCGATGCGCTTTCACCAAGCGGCCGAGGCCGGGCACTACAAATACACCGTTCTTCTTCGTTTCTTTGATTGCTGTGTCGGCCAGGTGCTCCAGAAAAGCTGCGGCCGTCTTGTTGTTGAGTTCGAGCTTCTCGGCCAGATGCCGAGTCAGTTGCGTTTTAGTCATACCAGAAGCCATGAATTCCTCCTTCAGGAACCTACTAATTTGCTTGTATCGAGCGAATACTAACGCACTGTGCTGTGGAAAAGAAGCATTTTATGCAGATTTTATGCGGTTCCCAGTAAGGTACCCCCGGCAAAATCGGCATAAAATGGGCCTTTTGCCCTCAAACCCTCCGAAAATCGCCTGAATGGAGGAAAATCCGGCGGAGATTCCATTTTTCCCGTCACAAGGACTTCGGCTGGAAACTGACACTGACGGTTGAAAACTTCTTCTCCCCGGGCTGCCTTGCAGTCACCTACTAGAAAAAAGTAAGGTTCGCGCTAGCTAGTCACTGCGTTCCTTGGTTACACTGAACACCATTTCCGAAGCGATCCAAAAAGATTTCGAGGAGGATTTTATCCATGGCAGACGCCGCACTCACTGGCTCCGAGTTCAAAAAACAACTGCGCGCCGGAGCGCCCAAGATGGGCTTATTTCTCAATTCGCATAGCCCCACTGTTGCCGAACAACTCGCGCACAGCGGATACGACTGGCTGCTCGTCGATAGCCAGCACGGCCCCATGAATTACGAAAAGCTCTCTGCCATGCTCAGCGGGATCTCGAATGGTGGCGCGAAATCTTTGGTTCGCGTCGGCGGATACAATGACCGTCCCGGAATTCAGCAGGCCCTCGACCTGGGCGCTGATGGAGTTCTCGTCCCCTACATCAACACCGCCGAAGAAGCGCGCGAGGCCGTCAGTTGCATGAAGTATCCGACCGTCGGAACCCGCTCCGTTTACTTCCCGCAGCGCAGCATGAATAAAGGCGGATTGCTCGGTTATGCCGGCAACTGGAACAACGAGGGCATCGTCGCCCTGCAAGTTGAGACTGCATCCTGCATCGAAAACATCGAAGAGATTGCTGCCGTTCCCGGCGTGGACATTCTTTTTCTTGGACAAAACGATCTCTGCATGTCGATGGGTCTCTACAACAAGTACGAGTTCCCGCACATGTACACTTCGCCCGAACTCAACGCGGCAACCCAGAAACTGATCGACCACGCGCGCAAGAACAACGTCATTCTTGGCATTTTCCTCTTCGGCACAGCACGGGTCGGCGAGTTCCTCGACAAAGGGTTTACCTTCGTCAGTGTTGGCAACGACCTGCACCACATCCTGACGCAGACCGGAGCCTATGTGAACGACATCGAAAACGTATCCAAGGAAAAAGGCAAGAGTTGGAAGAGAAGGCCAACTGCTCTGTTCTAAAGTGTCTTCGTAGGGACGGACGCCTTCGTCCGTCCCTGCCGAACAGCGCTCGGCAACCCTCTGTCATGCAGGCCCTTCAGAATCAGCGTGGCTGCAACCTGCAGGAACGCGAAAACCAATATCGATTCCGCGCAAACCATCGATATCCTGTGCGGATCAGCCAATTAAATCCCGGCAAACTGAAGACTGCATAGAAAGGCCACGCCCACCAGATTTGCCTTGCCACATACAAATAAACGTCGGCGCCGGAAACCATCTTTTCATCGGGCATCAACAGACGGATGTCGGTGACGAGTTCTTCGTAAGGCATTTTGAGTTGCGACGCAACCCAGGGCTCATCCAGCGCGCCAATCTTGAATCCGTGTCGCTTGAGCGTCTCCGCCCAATAGTTCACCCATCGCGAGCAAAACCCGCAGTGCCCGTCATAGAGAATCACGCCGCGATCCGCCATCTCAGCAGGCCCGACACTATCTCCAACGTTCGCCGGAGTACTCACAATTTTCGTCCTCGCATCACGCTCACCGCCGATCCTTCCGCAAGAAACGCGGAATCAGGCTTGCCGCGCAACGCTGCTGCAAGTTCTTTTCCGTAGAGTTTCTCCGCATCACCCTCGAATGCCGATTGCCGCACCTGCCATACTTTCCACGACGGATGCTCCACGCGGTATTCGACACAACCGCCGTCTGGCTGAGCGGCATATCCCCAGTAGTGCTCGGTAATAAATTGCTCTCGCGAACCTTCGGCAGGCAACGCGGCGTTTCCCTCGGTCTCGAGGCTGATTCCTGCCCAGTTCCGGTCACATCGCCAGCGATACTCGACCTTCCAATTGCTTTCGGCGATCGGTCGAATATCGTGCTCCATCGGCATGCACACATAATTCTCGTGATAGAAAGTGCGTGCCACAAACGCGATCGCCCGGCGTGGAACGATCTCTCGTACAAAGACCACTCCCCGACGAACTTCGTTTCCCTCTTGCCGGCGCACATAGAAACGCAAATTCACTTCGTCGAAATTGGCATGAAGTGGAATCGACGCCAATCCAAATACTTTTGTTTTTAGAAATCGGAATCCAACCAGGCTCACAAACACTTTCCCTTGCCAGCAATCGATTTCGGTACCCGAGGGGACGAAAGGAAGAAGCAGACGAGCGTCTACTTCATAGTTCAGCATGGCCAAGTGCCGCCACTCTGCGCATAGAAAGACGCGCTCGTCGCCCACACCTTTAAGATGGTCGCGGCGTCCGGTCTGATTCATTTGAGTAGGGATTGCCCATCTACTTTGCGAAGCGATCAATCAGGAACAGGAGAGCCGAGAGGTGCGCGCCGACGGCCCCATTCTACGGATCGTATACGGCCGAGTGCATGCCCGCGCGCCGGGCTGCTTCCTGCATTTGATCGAGCCTTCTCTGCTGCTGATCGAGTAGTTGCTGAATTTGCTCGATGCGTTGCAGTTGAAGTGCTTCGGGGCGGTTGTAGGGTTCCTGGTATTGTACGCTACCGTACGCAGCACGGATTGAGGAGCGAATTTGATCGATACGCGATTGCAGCGCCGCCATCTTTTCCTTCTGCGCCAGGATTTGCGTCTTCCACTGCTGCGCGGTTCGTTGCTCCGCCATCCGTCGCTGCATGGAACGATGCGCCGCACGATTATCCGCCGCTCGCCGGGCAGCGAGGCTCTTGTCCTCTGCAGTCGGTTCTGAGTTTGCTTCGGCCGGTTTCGACGACGCGACAGCCGGTGTCTGTGACCCATCCTGGCTCGCGGCCGGATCTTTCGGAAGATCTTTGTTCGTGATCACCTTCGACGACGCAGGATTATCCGCGGCCTTTTTCTCCCGATTCTCGCGCGCCACATCGCCGAGCGACTGACCATAGCCCATGGCACTCATCAGTAACGCGATGGCCAGAATTCGCAAGAACATTCGCTGCATAAGCCTCTCAGGAAGCCGACTATCAATGCTAACGCTGTTCGAAGCTCTCCGGCGCGGCCTTCGGTATCACTTTGGCAAACGAAGGTGTAAGCCCATCATGGCCAACCGGCCATCTGCAAAACTTCCGCCGGCGTCAGACCCCGCTCCCGCAATTGACGGATGCTAAGAGCATCGTGCCGCTTCGCCAGCCGCACTCCCGCCGCATCACGCACGAGTTCGCAGTGAAAATACTGCGGAGGATCGCATCCCAGAGCACGCATCAACAGCAGTTGCCGCGCCGTTGATTTCAGCAAATCTGCTCCCCGCACAACCTCACCGATCCGCATGGCAGCGTCGTCGACCGCAGCTGCCAGTTGATACGCCGGGATGTCGTCTCGACGCCAGACCAGAAAATCGCCGAAATCTTTCCCGGCAACATACTGCTGGCGGCCCAAATTCAGGTCCAGGAACTCAACGATCTCCCCGTCCGGCACACGAAACCGCCAATTCCTTCCCACGGGCTCCGAGAACTCAGCCGTTTCTGCGCGACCGCGACAAGTCCCGGGATAGATCGGTTCATCATCCGTGTCATTCGGAGCGTTCGCCGATTGCGCCAGATCCTTGCGCGAACAGACACACGGATACAAGAAACCTGCTTCGCGCAGCCGCCGCCAAGCGGCCAGGTAGTGTGGACGCCGCTCACTTTGTAGATAGGGGCCGTACGGACCGCAGCAATCCGGCCCTTCGCTCCAGCGAATTCCTAGCCAGCGCAAGTCCTCGATCATGGCGCTTGCAAAGTCCACCCGCGAGCGCTGCTGATCCAGATCTTCGTTTCGCAAGATCAGCGTTCCGTTTCTCTCAATCGCCCGCTGTGCAGCGATCCAAAAAGTTCGAGCGTGGCCGATATGCAGAAGCCCGGTAGGCGAGGGAGCCGAACGTCCCCGATAACCGGATGGATGATCGATCTCAAAATTCACAACAGCATTCTAAGCGGCCCAAAGGTCGTGTGGTGACGGGCGTCCCGTCCGTCCAAACGGAACGCGGTTCGGGAACTGCCGGGAACGGCCGGCTCTGTGTCGCCTCCAACACACTGTATCTGTTGCCGCACACTGTTCTAGGCTGCGCTAAATCGTAAGTCTCGCTCCCTCAACGCCTACGTAAATGGCCGCTCTCTTGCGATACCAAGAACAACTGCGCCAGCCGCAGAGGAGGTGACACAATGACCACTACCTGGAAATCCGGTGACAAGAAACCCAACAACCAAACAACAAACAACACAATCTCCGGGACGACGCTTTCGTCCTGGTCGCAGCAACAGAAACTGGCCATGATCGCGGGCTTTGCGGTTCTGGGCTTATCCCTCGTCGTGTGCGCATGCTCGAAGCAATCGGCCAAGCCGGCGCTGGTCAGTGTTTCCAGCCCCGCGCCCGCGCCATTGCCCGCTACGCCGACAACCATTGCATCAACAATCGCCGACCCACAAGCTCCGCTTCACAAGCCAGCGAAGAAAACGTCGAAAAAGCGTCCCGCGGATGTCACGTACAGTGACGCGAACTCCGGCCTTTCGTTCCTCTATCCCCGCAAGTTTTCGGTGATCTCCGGCGATAGCGGCCAGGCCGAATTTGCCGCCGTGGGCGACGTGCCCATGAACTTTGTTCAACCGGGAGGCGTTGCCATCGCGACCGTAGCGTTGCCTGCGAACGCCTATCCGGGTACCGACTTCGCATCCGGCTTCTTCAACGTCAGCGTCAATCGCGCCATCTCGCAGCAGGAGTGCTCGCACTTCGCCTTCGTCGACACGCGCAACGCTGACGGCGAACCTGTGGACGCCGAAAAAGTCAAAATCGGCGGCAACGACATGGAGATGACCTCGGACTTCACTGCGAGCGATATCAAGCAGGTGGAAACACAGTACTACCACAATTATGTAGACGGCTCCTGCTACGAATACAGCCTGGGCCTCAGCACGGAAGGATTTACCACCGAAGGAAACATCCAGCACGTCAACCGGGACGAAGTTTTTGCCAAACTCGAGAAGATTCTCGCCACGGTCAAAGTCAATCCCGTCGAAACCGAACCCGTCGCACAGGTCGTCAATCCCATAGCGGCCGGCGCCGTCGCTCCTACCAGCAGCACAAGCGGTAAAAAGTAACTGGCTCCTTTAAGAAGATTTAGTCAGGGGCCACGCGAGCAGATCGCGTGGCCCTTTTCCTACTCGACCGCTTCCGCCCCAAAATCGCGTACAATTTTCGGATGTTGAAGTCGATAAAGGAGAACTGAATGACCCAGAAGATCATTGAAGTAATCGGGACTTCCGAGGAGAGTTTCGCTAAAGCCGCGGAGAGTGCCGTCAAGGAAGCGGCCAAGACCGTCCGCGGCATCAAGTGGGCTCACGTTGACTCGCTCGACATGCAATTAGATGGAGCCCAGGTTCTGCAATACCGCGCCACCACTAAAATCTTTTTCGACGTCGAAATCTAGCCCGAAAGGAAATTGTATCGTTATGCCAACTATCGCTAAGAAGATTGCCGCTGCTTTTGCGATCTGCCTGGTTTCGACTCTAGCCGCCGTCGCGCAAACAACATGGAGCATTGACCCCAACCACTCCACCGCTCAGTTCACCGTTCGCCATCTCGGCATATCCAACGTCACGGGCAGTTTCACGAAGGTTACCGGAAGCGTCACCCTCAACGACAAAGACATTACGCAGTCGCAGGTTTCCGCCACCATCGATGTCAATTCCGTCGATACGCGAGTCGAGATGCGCGACAAGGATCTTAGAAGCCCCAACTTTTTCGATGTCGAAAAATACCCCACCATCGAATTCAAGTCGAAACGAGTCTCGGGTGGAAATGGAAAATTACAAGTGATCGGCGACCTGACTATTCACGGAACCACCCACGAAGTCACCCTTGACGTCGATGGTCCGACTCCTGAAATGACAGACCCGTGGGGCAACTCACGCCGTGGCATCTCGGCCACCACCACCATCAACCGCAAAGATTTCAATCTCGTCTACAACAACCTGCTCAAGACCGGTGAAGCGGTGGTAGGCGATGTCGTCAAAATTCAAATCGACGCGGAAATCGTCAAAAAGAAGTGAATCTGATTGAGGCATTGAGTCATTTGGGCATTGAACCATTTTAGGAAGCTCAAATCGCGTCCCCGTGATTCAATGTCTCAATACCTCAATGTTTCAATGCCTCAATGGTCTGCGTATGATCGAACTGTGGTGAAAAAGAACGTCGCAAGAAACCAACTGAAACTTTTGCACTCTGAGAAGCTGGGTAAGCTGAATTGGCTTGCCCATGGCTTCTCCACGCGCCAGGGTGGAACTTCGCGCGCCTACGGTGGACGCGCGCTCAATCTGGGTTTCACCAAACAAGATTCCCGTCCTGCCGTCGAGCGCAACCGCGAGCTTTTTCTGTCCGAACTCGGTGCCGTCACTGGACGCAAGGCTTGGCCTCTGGTTTCGCTGCGCCAGATTCATTCTGACCTGATTCATGGAGTTGGCGCTGATGCCATCCGCCAGCAGCCTCTGGCGGCCGACGGACTCGTCACCGATACTCCCGGCCTCGTCGTAGCCGTGCAGACCGCCGATTGCCTGCCGATCATTCTGGCTGACCCGAAGCGCCGCGCTGTCGGCGTCTTCCATGCTGGTTGGCGGGGTACCGTGAAAAGGATCGTAGAAAAAGGAGTGGGAGAGATGCGCATGCACTTCGGCAGCGAGCCGCGCCATCTCGTGGCTGCCATCGGACCCGGCGTTCAGAAGTGTTGCTACGACGTGGGAGAGGAAGTCCGCACCAGCTTCGAATCTCAGTTTGCTTATGCCAGTACTTTGTTCCACGAAGTGAAGGAATCAGACCCGGTTCGCGAAAAATACCCGCTGCTGTTTCTCACCGCCCGCGCTCCCGGACACAGCGAGTTACCCGTCAAGCTTTTTCTGGATCTAGTCGAAGCCAATCGTCGGCAACTGCTCGACGCGGGCGTGCTCGCGAAGAATATCGACGCTTCCGCACCCTGCACCGCGTGCCACACGGATCTTCTCTTCAGCTATCGCGCAGAAAAGGGAATCACCGGAAGGATGATGGCCGCAGTTGCGATCAAACCAGCCTAAGACATTGATCATCGTTTTTCGCGCAACCGGGGCGGACGAGGATGCCTGCCCCGAACGCGAAGATTCTTAGGCGAGATCAAACAGCAGAACTTCCGATTCTTCAATTCCTTTGACCTTCAGCTTCGCTTCGTCACTGATGGCCGCGCCATCGCCTTGCTTCAGTCTCTTCCCATTCAGTTCGATTTCGCCCTTAGCCACCTGCAGCCAAGCACTGCGCTTTCCTGCGAGGTGTTGCGTGACTTCTTCTTCGGGCGACAATAACGTAACGAAAAGTTTCGCGTCCTGGTTGATTTTGACCGAGCCGTCCGCGCCGTCATTCGAAGCAATCAGTCGAAACTTGCCGCGCTTCTCGCTCTCGGGAAAACTCTTCTGCTCGTATCCCGGCTCATGTCCGGATTTGTCGGGCAAAATCCAAATCTGCAGCAGATGTACGGCCTCCGTCGGAGAGGCATTCGCTTCACTATGGCGTATGCCGCGGCCCGCCGTCATCCGCTGTCCATCGCCCGGCAGAATCACCGATCCGGTTCCCAGACTGTCCTTGTGCTCCAGTTTGCCGGAAAGCACGTAGGTGATGATCTCCATGTCGCGGTGCGGATGCGTAGGGAATCCACCACCCGGCGCAACCCAATCTTCGTTAATCACTCGCAGGGACCGAAAGCCCATCCATTTCGAATCCGCGTAATCACTGAAGCTAAAAGTGTGGCGTGTATTCAGCCAGCCGTAGTCACCGCCGCCTCGTTCATTGCTGGGACGGATCGTAATCATAAGCGCCTTCCTCCCTTTACTTGTTATAACGACTATTTAGATGCCCAGCAGGAGGGAAGGATTCACAGGGCTCGATTCACCGACTCAACGTTGGACGGCGACCGTTACCCCAGGGCCATTCAACGCGCTTCTTCAGCCGACAAAGCTGCTATGCTTCGTCTCTGAGTGGGCAACGGGAAAACCTCGTTCGCCTCCCCGCCTTGAACATGTCATACCGGATTGTTGCTTATACGATGGCGCAGGTGCGGCAGGGCGCGCTCAACTTTCAGCGCGACTTAAGCGCCGTCCTGACCGAAAACCCGCAGATCAAGGTCTATTCCGCCAGCCCCTTCGACCTCGAAGAACGACGCCGCCTCAAGGATCGCTTCGGAGGAGACATCGTCTACTTCTTCAACGACGCTGCTTATCTGGCCAGCGAGAGTCTCGACCTTCACCTGCCATTCCAAGCCGAGATTCCAGACGCGGAACTGCCTCGCCGTCGCACGGTGGTTGTCGGTTTGCCCGAAAGCTCCATTCGAAGCTGAGATGCCGGAAAACTGGGATCGCGGACGTTGGGATCTCGAATGAAAGCAGCTAATTCTTCTTTTGCTTCTTCGAGGAACTATCAGACTTGGGCTTACTGTCTTTCTTGCTCTCTTTCGAGTCTTTGGAATCTTTAGACTCTTTGGAATCCTTGGATTCCTTCGAGTCCTTCGATTCCTTGGCGTCACTGCCGCCGCTGTCACCCTCCGACGACCCCGACGATTGCGAAGATGACCCGGAAGAGCCCGAGCCCTTCTTCGCATAATCCGTCACGTACCAGCCAGAGCCCTTGAACTGCACTGCCGGAGCCGAGATCACCTGCTCGATGACGCCCCCGCATTCGGGGCACTTCTTGGGTTGTTTGTCGGAAAACTTCTTGATTTCTTCAAAGCGGTGTCCGCACTTCTTGCACAGGTATTCGTAGAGAGGCATGTGTACGCTTGATTCTAGAAGGGAAGAATCATTATCGTCAATTTGGACGAGCGTTCGAAGATAGGAACCTTATCACCTCTTCAACAGATCCACAGGCTCCCGCACATCATATACGCGAAAATATTTCGCCATCGCCGGATATTTCGACGCAACCGCTTCGTACATCGCATACGCCACATTGCGGTACGAGGCGTGCCCCGCAGGAGTGGTACGCAGCTCAGAGATATAGACCGCCTCGGCGAAATCCATCTTGAAGAGCGTGCGCTTGCGGAAGGCCAGCGGAACTGCGTACTGCGCGTTTTGCGCTGCCTCTTCACTACCGTTTGCAGACAGCTTCTGTACCGCGCTGGCGACGCGTTTCATCGCTGTTTCGTACTCCCCGCGCACTCCTGCCGCTTCCACCTCTGGCGGAGTATCAAAGCCATGAGCCGTCGTAAAATCCTGCATGATCTGGACGCAGCGTCGATGCCGGTGCATGTCGCGAAAGCCGCCGATATCCATCAAAATGTCGAATTGAAACTGCTGCCCCGCCGAAAATACCCGCGGCAATTCATCGTGCTTGCCGCGATGGCGCAGCCCAAGATCGATGATTTCCCGCCGTCGCGTCTCGCCCGCCGCCGCAATCGTGCGTCGAAGCTGTCGATAGGAATAATGACAGTGCCCGTAAATCAGCGTTGCAGCCAGTTCGATCTCTAGCAAATCGCCATTTGAAGCGCTGCGGTCCGCCTCGTTATCAACCAAATCAACCAACGGCGCAGCTTCGATCGGCGCTTTTCCCATCAGCTCAGCAGCCGCCTGCCGGAGTTCGCGGCGTGTTTCGATCTCATATGTGTTCGGATCTGCATACTTCACAAGCGTTGGCGCGACCCGAACGGCGCGCAACAATTCCCGATCCGCCCGATCGGCAATGGCCGGCGATACCTCGCGAATCTCGGCCACCAGCGCCCGCAGCGATTCCTCATTCGCGTTGTAGGCTGGAGAAACCGCAGCCTGCTTCAGCAAGGCTCCCAGATCCCGAACTTCTTTGTGCGGCTGCGCCAGAAGATGCGCCACTTGTGTCTCCAGCGTGCGCGCATTCACGATTTCTCCCATCGAAGTGTTCGTCGAAAGCGGCAGCAGGTAGCGCGAGATATCGAAAGCGCGCGCCCGCAAAGTGCGCTCATAAGCGTCGGCCTTCATTTCGGCAGGACGCGGGGTGATCCCGACCAGGTATTCAAACGTCCGCTGCGAAATGGTCTCGTAGGTCGCGAACAATGATTCGATCGTTTCGCGGTATAGAGTCTCTGAGGAAACATCCGAAAAACCAGGAGTGTAGTAGCCGCTCCGCCGGAAATCCTGGTAGCGCGTCGATCGCTCCTGCCCATCCCAACGCTGCTCATCGGCTACAACGATGGCCGCAAGAATCGAGAGCCGTTCAATGGCCAGCGCGATGTGAGCCAGATCAGCAATCGATCGATGTCCATATTGAAAGTAGAACGTGTTGAGGAATTTCTCCGCTTTCTGCAGAGTAATTTCCTTCAGCGACTCTTTCATCGACAGCGATGACCGCGAATACTTCGCCATCGCATACGCCTGGATCTCGGGTTCAACGCCATAAACGGCAAATACCTCGACGGACGGTTTACTGGCTTTTGTAGATTCGGAGAGCGCGGCAATCGGGTCGGTCGCAATGACTTCAGACATGGGAGTGCTGAAATCTTAATCGTCCGTCGCCCCCTGCGCAATCGCGAAGGCAGCGCTACTATCGATAGATCAAAAAGCAATCAAAGATCAGAAAGTAACGAACCAGAAACAGCACGGCTTCAGAAAAACAGGGAGGGGATTACTATGACAAAGTCGCCAGCGCGCAAAAACAAAGGCGAAGCCGGCACCGTTAACGTGATCGAGGCCTCATTCCCAGATCAAGTTGCACAGGCTCGCGAACTTTTTATCGAATACGGTGCGTCCCTCAACTTTAGCCTCTGTTTCCAGAGTTTCGACCTGGAACTCCAAAGCCTTCCCGGTGCCTATGGCCCACCCAGCGGAAGGTTATTGCTCGCACAATACGAGAATCATGCGGCCGGATGCATCGCCTTGCGCAAGCTTGACACCGGCATTTGCGAGATGAAACGTCTTTATGTGCGCCCCGCCGATCGCGGCCGGGGGCTTGGCCGATTGCTGGTGGAGGCCCTTATCGCCGAAGCGCGCATCATCGGCTACGAACGTATGCGCCTCGATACCGTCGAGTCGGCAATGCAAGATGCAGTCGCGCTCTATCGCAGGTTGGGATTCAGAGAAATCCCGTCGTATTCCTCCATACCGGTCAAGGGTGCGCTCTGGATGGAACTACTGCTGTAACCGCCCATCCACTCCGCGAACGGTATCCGGCGCAGCCTTGACAATCGCGGAGGGCTTAACCGTTTTGTCGACAGATGGCTGCTTGGTGCCTGGCTCCAGCGCCTGATTTTGTGCAACGCCGGGAGTCGATTCGATGTTGGGTAAAGTGTGCCCCAGGATAACGACATCCACCCGCCGGTTTATGCCGCGCCCCACGATCGTGCGATTGGATGCGACCGGATGGTATTCGGCATAGCCGGCTGCGCTCAAACGTTCTGGCGCGAATCCGTCGCGCACAATCAGAAGCCGCACAATTTCCGTAGCCCGCGCCGCCGAAAGTTCCCAGTTCGAAGGAAACTGCGCGTTGTGAATCGGAGTGTTATCGGTGTGGCCCTCAATGCGCAAGCGGTAGTCGCCCTGCTGAAGAATCCCGGCGATGCGGTCAAAGGCGGCCTGCGAGGTCGATTTCATCTCTGCCTCTCCACTTCCGAAAAAGCCGACTTCCCGCAGGCTGATCACCAGACCGTCGGGCTCGCGGTGTAATGCGATTTCTTTTCGTTCAATTTCTTCGGCAAGCGTACTCTCCAGTGCCGTCTGCAGTTTCGCCAAGTCTCCATTTTCCACCCCGGTCCCCAAGACTCCCTCAGGATGCGAGGCGATTCGCGCCAAGCTCGCGGTGCGCTCTGTGTTTTCGATCGCTTGCGCCGTGGCAAAAGGCATGGGCTTGGCCGCGTCGATCGGCACTTCCGTCGTAGAAGCCTGAAAAACTCCCATCTCCTGAAAGGCGACCTGGATCGCCAACGCCAACATTCCAACTTTTCGCTTATCGACTTGTGAAGAAGCGTAGAGAACGACGAAAAACGCAAACAACAAAGTGATGAAGTCCGCATACGAAACTAACCAGCGCTCGTGACTCACTCGGTTGACGCGCCGCCGTCGTCGACTCATTGGTAAGAGGCCTCCACTTCTCGGTCCACCGAATGAGCCTCGGTTAGAAACCCAAGTAGCTTCTCTTCCAGAATTCGCGGATTCATTCCTTCGAGAATCGACACTACTCCTTCGATTGTCATTTCGCGGATGATCTGCTCCTCGCGAAGGCGAATCTTCAACTTACCCGCCGCTGGCAGCAGGAAAATGTTCGCAGCTCCCACTCCATACAGAGTTGCAACAAAAGCGACCGCGATTCCTTTTCCTACCTCGTCGATCTTGTCCAGATGCTGCATCACCTGAATCAGCCCTAGCACCGCTCCAATAATCCCAATCGTTGGAGAGAATCCACCCGCCGATTCAAAGACCTGCGGAATCTTTTCTTCCTGCTCTTCCTTGTTGTCGAGTTCCAGCTCCATGATCTTGCGCAGTTCCTCCGGATCCGTCCCATCGATCGCCAGCATCAAGGATCGATGCAAGAACGGCTCTTGGATCGTGGCGAGTTCCTGATCGAGCGAAACGATGCCCTCCCGCCGCGCCTGGTTGGCATATCTCACTAACAAGTCAATGGTCCATCGCGCATCGGTGGCCGGCTCGACGAAAACCTGGAACAACCGCCGAAAAGCTTCGCTCGCCACCGGCAACGGATATTGAATCAGAATCGCCCCCAACGTCCCCCCGAACACGATCAGGGCTGCCGTCGGCTGCAGCACTTGGGCAAAATTCCCGCCCTCCAGAATCAGGCCCAGCAGGATGCCGCCGATTGCCAGCAACAGACCGCCGACGGTTGCCTTGTCTACCATGGTCTATTTCTCGTCCGCGGAACCTTCCCCAAGCGATCGATCACTATGCAGGACATTGCGGACAGCTCCAGAACTACCGCTCGCGAAAAACGTCATTCCCTGCAGCACCGCGCGCCGGAATTCCACAACTCGTTTCAACACTTCCTGTGCGCTCTCGCGAACCACGATCTTGTCACCATTCACCAGGGTGAGCACGGTGTCCGGAGCCTGCTCAACCAATTTGATCAGGTCCGAATTCACCACTATCGGATGACTGTTAAGGCGTGTGAGCTGAATCAAGTCTTGGCTCCAAATCCCGCGTCTGCCGTGGAAAAGAGCCAGCCGCGCGAGGCTCCATCAATGGAGATCGGCAAACATCGCATCCGCGCTAAGAAAGCCGGCTGAGTCGCGGCAGTTACCGGGGGTCTATGCCTTCCGGTACTTGTGGAAATAAAGCCGGAACGCCACACGCCGATGATCCAGAGTGAAACGCAATTGGGTTCCGCAGGACAAACGGAACGAGCTCCGGGAAGGTTTCGGGGACGGATCCCAAAATCGGAACCAAGAAGGAGCAATTCAATGGCACTTACTATTCTGAATAACATTGCTGCTTTGGCTGCGGAAAACCAGCTGAACATAACTAGCAGCAACCTCAACTCCACCCTCGAGCAGTTATCTTCCGGTTCACGAATCAATAGCGGCGCTGACGATCCCGCAGGACTGGCTATCGCCAACGGCCTAGAAGCAAACGTCGCGGCCCTGACGCAATCCGCCAGCAACGCCACCGATGGTGTCGGCGAACTGCAGGTTGCCGATGGTTCGCTTTCCCAGGTCACCACACTCCTGGACCGCGCCGTAACGCTGGCGACCGAAGCCGCGACCGGCACCGTATCCGATTCGCAACGCACCGCGATCGACACCGAATATCAATCGATCAAGGCCGAAATCGACAGCATCGGTTCCACCACCAATTACAATGGTGGACAGGTCTTCACCAACAACACCCTCAACGTCTTCTTAAGCGATGGCAGCACGAGCGGCAGCAGCAACATCGGCGTCTCGACCGGTATCCTGTCGTCCACCAGCCTCGGCTTGGGAGGCACTCCAGCAACAGCCGTTCTGAGCCAATCTGCGGTACCCGCCGTGGCGGCCCAGGCCACTCTCACCGGCGGCGCCTTCGTCGGATCGACCGAAGCCACGGCCACTCTCACCGGAGGCGTGTTCTCCGGTACCGCAGGCGCCACCGATACTTTGACCGGAGGGGCGTTTACGGGCGTCACCGCGGCCACGAACACTCTGACTGCGACGGATATCGCGGCCGTCGTAGCCGCGACCGACACTTTGACTGGCAGCGCCTCGTGGGTCGGTGCCACTGCCGCGACTGGCACTCTCACGATCAGCGCTGGAACCATCAGCGATGGTGACACGGTGACTCTCGGCGGCCAGACTTATACCTTCAAGACCACTCTCGACAATGGTGGCGGCGCCGGATCAGCCAATGAGGTTCTAATTGGCGGCAGCAACACAAACGCACTGGCCAACCTCCAGGCTGCAATCAACGGCGCGGCGGGCGCAGGCACGGATTATGGCGCCCCGACGGTTACCAACGCGAACCTCACCGCATCGGGGGCAGGTGCAAGTTCTGTCAATTTGACGGCCAAGGTCGATGGCGTCGCTGGCAACACTGGCGCCATCACGTACACCGGCACAGCGACAGGCGGAGGAACAATCGGCGGAGCCGTTGCAGGCGACACGGTATCGGTCGGGGGCCAAACCTATACCTTCGTTTCCACGCTCAGTACGACTCCGACGGCGGGCGAAGTCGTAGTCGGCACAGGTGGCAGCGCGGAGGCGACCAGCCTTACGAATCTCGAGGCGGCCGTCAACAACTCGGGCGGCAGTAATTACAGCGCCAACACGCCTGTCAACGCCAACGTTATCGCGGGAGCATCCAGTGGGACGACAATTACGTTCTCGGCCAAGACTCCCGCCGCAGGCAACAACTACGGCGACAGTCTCACGGCGTCGACCACCGGGCACGGCGTCTTCTCCAGTGCAAACTTCATCGGCGGCGCGGCTCCTACGACCGCGACCATCGGATCCACAACCTATACCTTCGTGAGTGCCCTCACTGGCGCTGCCAATGAGGTCCTGGTGGGCCTATCGCAGACCGCGACCCTGGCCAATCTGGCCGGCGCAGTGAATGCTTCCAGCAGCGGTGGTCAAGCTGCCGGTACGACCTACGGATTTGGAACGGTAGCGAACACAGCCGCCTCGGCTGGTACCGCAGCGAACAGCGCTCTCACCTTCACAGCTAAGAATCCGAACTCAGGCGATAGCTATGGCAATGGCGTGGTTTCAACCATCTCGGGGGGCGCTGGTACTTTTGGCACAGCGTCCTTCGCTGGCGGCGCTGCTGGCGATAGCGTGACCATTGCCGGACAAACCTATAACTTCGTGGCGGCCCTTTCTGGAGCCGCGAATGAGGTCCTGGTGGGAGCGAACGAAGCTGCCAGCCTAGCGAACCTCGTCGGTGCGGTCACGGGCGCGTCTACCGGCGGTCAGGGTGCCGGAACCACCTATGGCAACGGAACGATCGTCAATGCCAACGTCACGGGAGTTGCCAACGGCGGCGGAACAACCGCTACTTTTACCGCCAAGAATCCTTCTGCCGGCAACAGCTATGGCAACAACCTTTCTACCGCCATCACCGGCGGGGTCGGCGCCTTTTCCAGCACCAACTTCACCGGCGGCGCACTGGGCAATCAGGTAACAATCGGCAGCACGACTTATACTTTCGTCGATCAGCTCTCCGGAGCCGCCAACGAAGTACTGGTCGGCACCGGAGCAGGCGCTGAAGCCACGAGTCTCGCCAATCTTGTCGGCGCGGTCAACGCCGCCACCACGGGCGGCCAGGCTGCTGGAACGACGTACGGTGCAGGCACTGTTGCCAACGCGGCGGCCACCGGCATCGCGGGCTCTACCACCGCAGTTTTCACAGCCACGCATAACGGCACCGCTATCGGCGATTCCGTCGTTTCGACCATCACGGGCGGGGGTAGCTTCGGAGGCGCAACTTTCTCCGGAGCCACCAACGGCGACACGATTACCGTCGGCAATACAACCTACCAATTCGTCCATTCGCTCAGCCCCAGTGCCACGGCCAACGAGGTGCTGGTCGGAGCGGACGAACAACACAGCCTGGCCAACCTCGTCGCCGCGGTCAACGGAGCGGGCGGCGCTGGAACTGTGTATGGGACCGGCACAGTCGCGAACACCACCGCTACGGGAGTTGCGGCCCCAACGACCGCTACTTTCACTGCTGTGACCCCCGGTGTCGCTGGAAACAGCCTCGCCACTGGCGATACGGGAGGCGTCGGCAACATTACCGCCTTCACCGGTGGGGCGGCAGCCGTTGCTGGAGGAGGCCCGGCCACCGCTGGTGACACGGTCACCGTCGGCACGCAAACCTATAGCTTCGTAAGTTCCCTCAGCGAGAATCCGACCGTACCCAATCAGGTTCTGGTCGGGGCCAACGAAGCCGCAAGCCTGGCAAACCTCGCAGACGCTGTCAACGGAACGACCGGCGCGGGAAGCGCCTATAGCTTGGGCACTGTGGCCAACACCTCCGCCACCGCAGTTGCGTCTTCGACTGCCGTTACGTTCACAGCCCTCACCGGAGGCTCGGCCGGCGACCAAATCGCCTCCACGACCACTGGAGGCGACAATCAGTTTACCGCCACCACCTTCACCGGGGGAGGCACGCAAACCAACGATCTGCTCAGCAGCTCCGACGCGCAGTCCGCGCTGACGCTGATCAACGACGCAGTCGCCCAGGTCGCCGCACTGCGCGGCAATCTTGGTGCCACCGTCAACCGTTTGCAAGCCGCTTCCAACGTCATCACGAACCAGACCCAAAACCTGACTTCGGCAGAAAACAACGTCACCGCTGCAGACATTCCCTCAACCGTAGCCAATCTTTCCCAATACTCCATCTTGGAACAGACCGGTGTCTCCGCTCTGGCCCAGGCTAACCAGCAGCAGCAACTTGTATTGAAGCTGTTGCAATAGTTCGAGGCTTTGGCAAATAGGAGGCGGAGAGCACACCGCCTCCTTTTTGCTATTCCGGAGGTAAGTCCGCCATGAGTGTCCCACCGGTTGACAGCTTTCCACCCATCAAGGGCGTCCAGGCAACGACCGCGAGTATCAGTCTCGACCGCGGCACGTCACCACCCAACTTCAGCGCCGTACCCGAGACCACCACACCCGTTTCGGGAACGGTGCCAAGTCAATACATCTCCGCGACATCAAAGGTCTCCCAAGACGACCAATTCCCTCAGGATGTCGTCGAATTGCATCAGGATCCTGATGTTAAGGACCAGATAATCGTGGAGTATCTCGACCAGTCCAAGCGACTCGTGATGCAAATGCCGAGCGAAGAGGAGCTCGCGGTGGAGCGTGGCATTGCGCAGGAACTGCAACAGCGTGACTTGCAAGCCGCGAAACTCAACGAGTCTGCGGGTGCCACTGGAACGAGCAGTCGAGAGGAAAACAGCCATGGGAATTAGCTTTAACACCGCAGCTTTGTTGAGTGGAAACGGCATCGACGTCAATTCCGTAGTCTCCGAGATTCAGGCCTCGCAGAGCGGACAATTAACTGCCTGGCAGGCCGATCAAACTGCGTTGAAAACACAAGCAACCGCCTTGACAAGCATCAACACTGACTTGTCGAACCTGGCGGCCGCCGCGAGCGGACTTACTGGCACGAACGGAGCACTGACCTACGTTACCGCCAGTTCCTCCGAGACGGCCATCGTGAATGCCACTGCCCTGAGTGGGGCCACCTCAGCCAACTATTCCGTGGTAGTGAACTCCCTGGCATCCGCCGGCACGCTGTATACGGATTCGGTCGCGAACGCGACCACCTCGATTCTGCCCAGTGGCCAGAGCACCGGCAATCTCACTTTGCAGATCGGAGGATCGACGGGCACAACGGCCAACATTGCCATCACTGCGGGCAGCAACGATACTCTCACCACCCTCGCCGCCTCCATCAATTCGCAGAGCACCACGAACAATTGGGGCATCACCGCTAGCGTCATCACCGATGCCGACGGTTCCCGACTGGCGATCTACAGCCAGGCAACCGGTAGCGACGGGGCGCTGTCCATCGCATCCGCCAACGGGAGTAACACGACAAGCCTCGTGTTTGAGCCGCCCGTCGGCGGCACGAATGCCGAGATTACCGTCAACGGAATCCCCTACGCCAGTAGCACCAACACCGTAACCGGTGCGATCGCGGACGTCACACTGAATCTGGTGAGTGCCGACCCGGCGACGCCCGTCACCATCGCGGTCGGCCCCGATACAACCGCCATCACCAACTCCATCAACAATTTTGTTACGGAATACAACACCGTCATAGGCGATATCAACACACAATTCACCGTCAACCAGTCCACGAACAACGAGGGGCCACTCGGGTCCGACACCGACCTGCGCCTTCTGCAATCCAGCCTGGAGGCGGACCTCAACTATGCGACAAGCGACTCTCTCTCCGTAAGCAGTGGGTTCACCAACCTCGCGGCGCTCGGCATTACTGAAAACAATGATGGAACTCTGAGCGTCGACAGCACGGCGTTAGCCACCGCCCTCACCTCAAATCAGGCGGCTGTACAGAATTTCTTCACCAACGCCAGTTCGACAGGATTCGCCGACAACCTGAACACCGACCTCACCAACCTGACCGACCCGGCGAACGGCATTCTCAACCAGGATCTTGCCTCGAACCAAAGCCAGCAGAATGACCTCACCACCGAGATCACCAATTTTCAAACGCAGATGGCTGCCCAAAAAGTACAACTCGATCAGGAGTTCGACAACGTCAACACATCGCTCGAAGAGTATCCGCTGATGTTGCAGGAGGTCACCGCCGTCCTCGAATCGATGACCGCCGGCACCTCGGCGACAGGCACAGTTGCCAGCGCGAATACAACCCCAGTTTCAGGAACCTCCCAGTCCAGCAGCCCGAGCACCAGCGGCGCTACCAGCTAATCACGTGTTATTTGAGGAGAATTCTTTCGTCATGAACATCCAGCAATCGTATCGCGAAGCATCGGTTCAAGGCGCAAACCCCGTAGAGCTGGTGGTGCGGCTCTATGAACAGATGATCGAAGATCTTCGCCAGGTGGATAAGGCAATCGAGCAGAAAAACATTCGGCTGCGTACCGAACGCATCAAACACGTGATCCTCATCTTGGGGCACTTGCAATCCTCGCTTGACTTCAGCCAGGGAGGGAAGGTCGCTCGCAATCTCGAGAATCTTTACAACACCCTGCGGGATCGTCTTGTCGCCTTACAAGTCCGCCCCACCTCTCGCGCTGTCGCCCAACTCATCACGGACTTGCTCGCGGTACGGGAGGCTTGGATCCAGGTCGAGCGCGCCGAATATCCCCCTCCCAGCGGTGCCGCAGGCGTTGGCTCATCGGAGGCCGCAAACCGTGCGCCGACCAACCCCTCGGCGGTTGAGGAGCAGCCGCGCTTGGAGTGGAATGTGTGATGTCCGCCAACGCCCTCGCGACCTTCCGCCTGGTTAATGAGAACTTGCGTCTGGTCCTCGTTCGCCTGCGTCCCGAACAGACTCAATGTTCGTCGATCCGGGCGCGCGACTTCTCGAACATCCTCGCGCAGCTCCAGCGCGGCGCGGAATGCCTGCGACGGCCCCCGTCCGCTTCGCCGGAGGATGCGGACTTCGAAGCGCAGGCGCTCGCCTTTCGCGCACAGCTCGAGCAACTCAAACGTATCCTTCCTGACCTGCAAATCCGTTTGCTCGCGGAAAAGACGCGTCTGGAGGCCGCACGACACCGACTGGCGTCCACCGCCAACTGGGCCGAAGCGCGAAAAAATACACTCTGAAATCAATCTCGAACCAGCAATTGCGGCCGACGGTAGGCCGCCGCGACCTCCGGCACTCGCGACTGCCTGGACAACTCCACAGCCCGAGCTCTCGTAGGTCAGATCTCTTACGTCAGATAGTTGAACAGATTGTCCTCAGACATCTTACTGATGGCCGCGAGCGCTGCCTGCGTATTTGTCTGCGCCTGCGATAGATTCGTCGCCGCCGCGGCCTCGTCCGCGCCTCCCAGAGTGGTTTCCTGCTGGCTGATCTGCAGCTTGGCCGTGTTCAGATAGTTCGTTTCGGAGGTTGCCTGGCTCATGGCATTGCCATACAACACGCGCTGCGCCGAGAGGTAGCTGGAAGCCGAACTCAGCGCATTCACCGCCGTCTCAATTCCCGTGTTCGTCTGCAACGCCGTGATCAGATTGTTGACGGCCAGAAATACGTCGTTGCCCGAGGCCGAAAACAGCTGCGATCCCGGAACGTTGGTCGCGATCTGGCAGCCATTGCCCACCGCGATCTGATTGCTGCCCGAGTTGCCCGCATAGCTTACGCCCGACGGGTCGTTCGCGTCCGCGGTGTAAGGCTCGGTCCCGGTCGCAGTTCCCGCGAATAGGTAATTGCCTTGGTAGGTCGTGTTCGCGAGAGAAATCAGCTCGGTCTGGATGCCCTGCAATTGCACCACGATCGCGGCCTGGTCGCTCGCGGATTCGGTGCCGTTGGCGCCTTCCACGCCCAGGCTGACCGCTTGCTGCAACGCGGTCGTAATCGAACTGAGGGTCGAGTCGGCGGTGGAGAGCTGGCCCTGTACCGCACTCAAGGTCTGCAACGAGCCGCTGGTAAATGTGGCTTGGTCGTTGTTCTCCACCAAAAGCGCCGCTGCCGTTGGATTATCCGACGGCTCGTTCACACTTCTCCCCGTCGAAATCTGCAGCGAGGCCACCTCGGCGTCCAGCTGTGTCTCGTTCAGCGAGGCCAGCAAATCAGGCATCGGATTGGGGTTGACTCGCATATCTCATTTCCCTTCTCTTCCTACGATACTGCCGCATCAATCCCGAGATTGATGGTGTCGCTCAGCAGCGAGTTCACGGTCGAAACTACCCGCGCCGCCGCCTGATACGCCGTCTGGTACTGGATCAAGTTCGCCGCCTCTTCATTCAGCGACACTCCCGAAACGCTTCCGTTCTGGTCCTGCAACTGCTGCAGAATCATGCCCGCCGAATCCGCGTCGGCCGACGTGTTGGACGTGTCGCTGCCCACCTCCCCCACCAGCGTGGCATAGGACTCGACCGGGGTTTGTCCATTAGCCAGCGCCGCGTTGGCAACGGCCACGAGATTGGCAAGATTGCCGTTGCTGCCGACCGAACCGTCCGAACTTGCGGCAATGAGCGAGGGATCGGTCATAGTGACCGTCATCGTCGCCGCGGCGCCCTCATCGTTCGCCGGAGGAGTTTCGAAGATGTTGCCGCCCACATTGCCGTTCAAATCGGTGCCTTGTGCATTGGCCGCGTTCAGTGAAGACGCCAAGCCTCCGGCCAGCTGATCGAGACTCGCGCTGATGCTGGGGATTTCCTGGTCCCGAACCTGAATCAGCCCCGCGAGGCTGCCCCCGGTCAGCGAACTGGTGATGTCCTGCTCCCCAGAGAAAACTTGTTGCACCCCGCCGCTTCCCGCTCCCGTCGAGAGCGCGTAACTCGTAGAGCCCGAGACCAAGGTCGTTCCGCTGGACGTCGCCAGCGTAATTCCCTGATCGGTCGGAATCACCTGCACATCGATCAATCCGGAAAGCTGTTGAATCAGGTTGTTTTGCTGATCGACCAAAGTCCCAGGATCCTGATTGATGCTCTTGACGTCACTGATCTGCTGATCGACGCTCGCAATCTGCGACGTCAGGCTGTTCACCTGCGTGACTGTCTGCACTACATTCTGGTCGATGTTGCCCTGCTGCGTTTGCAAGGCGGAGGCGGCGCTGTTGAAATCCGTGGCCAGATTTCCCGCCGCCGTCAATACCGCTTGCCGCAAGGTCAAACTCGAGGGGTCGGGCGACAGCTGCTGCAAGCTGTTGAAGAAATTACTGATGTCGGCGCCGATGCCGGAGGTGGAACTCGCAAACTGCGTCTGAATCTGTTGCAGCTGCGTCAGCGAAGCGTTCAGCGCGCCGTTCTGCTGTGTTGCCTGATTGATTTGGATCTGCAGCATCGAATCGCGCAAACTTTCGATCCTTTGCAAAACCACGCCCGTGCCCACATTCAACGACCCGATCTCGATGGGATCCCCCGGCGTCGTTTCCGCCACTTCCCGCGTGTACCCCGGTGTGTCGGCATTCGCCACATTGTTGGAGGTTGTTTCCATCTCTTGCTGGCTGACCGAGAGTCCGCTCAGCGCCACTGAAAGTGTCCCAAACAGACCCGACATCTTGTTCTATTCTCCTGTCGCCGTCCTAGATCGTAGGCCGGCATCGAGACGCGGATCTCGAGTGAGGATCGCTGACTGTAGCGCATAAGTGGGTGCACAACTGTCCACTACCCTACGCAGCGCGACCAGACTGCGCTCGAGATGCCGCAGCAAAGACCAGTGGACACGCGTGAGATACCGAATTCTCTTAACGAGCGCCTCCCATTCTGCCTGCAAGCGCAGTGAATCGGCCGCCGGGGAGGCATCGCCCGGATCGGACGGCCGGGCCGCCGGCTCCTTCACCTGCCACCGCAGCTCGCTTTCGAGATGGCTCCACTGCCGGCACAACTGGGCCTGATGCGCCGCTCCTCGCGCGATAGCATCCGAATCGTTTCGCACCAATGCCAGGCTACTCGTTTCGAGGCTCGCCGCGAGTGAGCGCATCAGCTCCAGCCGCTGCTCAATCAGCAGGCTCAAGGCGGGCAGCGAGCGGTCAATATTCTTCATGGCGCGGCCTCAACCTGGGTGTGAGGATTGCTCCTCGAAACCTGTTCGAAAACTTCCACTCGCCAAGCGCGCTCCAGCTAGGCCAAGTCGTCCAGTGCATGCTTCGGTTCGCCAGAGCCCGCGTCCTCAGCAGCTTCGTCCCTTGACTCAGTGTCTTCGGCGCGATCTTCAGGGCGATCATCGGATCCCGGCTCGAACCGGTCGCCATGGCGGCTGCTAGGCTTACGCCTTGGCGGCGTTTCACGCGCATCGCCTCGCTTCTCGAGCACCCGTATGAGCGCGGGATCCACCGCGTTGGTGATCAACGGGTCCACAGTTCACCTCAACATTCTTTATTCTTTCCGCGCGGCGACGCTCCAGTTACATTCCCGAACACGCCACGACGTCTTTGGTCCGGCACGGCCGCGCCAAACAGCTAACTCTGCCCATCGCCAGACTCGCCGACAATCGCGCCGGCGACCTCTCCCGCGGAAACCGAGTACTGGCCGTCGTTGACCGACTGACGCAGCGCTCTCACCTTCGCCTCGCGAATCTCCGGCTGCGCCAGAACCTGCGCCTGCAAGGATTGCACCTTCGCTTGATTGAACGTGAGACGCGTTTGGTCCGCACTCGCTCCATTGGCCGAGCCAGACGCCGCAGCGCTGTTCCGCCCCGCCCGACTTGCCTTACCTTGTTCCGGGCTAGTTTCCGGGAGATCCAACCCCCCTCGCCCATAATCGACTCTCATAAAATGCCTCCAATCCCCCTCTGCCTTTCACATCGGCAAAGCTTAGGAAATCTTAATCTTTGGGCTGACGCGCCTCGCCGACGCATTGCGACCCAATTCTAAGATCGACAGAGTCTTGGAAAACTTTAGCCTGATTCACAGAACCGCGGTTCATCTTCCACTCGATACCTTTGTGGATGGCATCGAACCCGACGCCAATTGCGCTTGCAGATGCTGCCGCACCATTCTTGCGATGCCAATCCCGCCCCGGTCCGCGATCGCCTGCGCCAGCGCCTGCGTGCTTATCTGCCGATAGTCATCCGCTCCCACACTCGTCGTAGCCGATTCTGGCCCAGAAAACGTCTTCTGCAGCGACACGAGCACCGGAGTCAGCAGCAGCGCTTCAAAGTCGCGCGCTGCCTTCTCGTCTTTTGTCACGGCTTTCGCCGCGGGAGTCTTCACTGTCGAAATCCTGCTCCATCCTGACGTGAGCGAGACGTTCATCTTCTCCACTCCGCTCATCATTTCCGCCCCCATCTTCGCTTCGATTCCCGGGCCGATGTTCGAACCGATGTTCGAACCGATGTCCGCACCGCTCGTTGCCGATCTCTCCGCATCAGATCACCTCCAGGTCGGCGTCGAGCGCTCCTGCCGCCTTGATGGCCTGCAGAATGGAAATCACATCACGCGCCGTCGCCCCCACATTTTGCAATCCGCCGACCAACTGGTCGATGTTTGCGCCCTCCGTAATCTCCAAGCGTTTCGTAGGACTGTCCTTCGCCTGCACCTCGGTCTGTCCCACCACCTCCGTCTTTCCGCTCGCGAGCGCATTCGGCTGCGACACGGAATACTCTGTCGAAATCTGTACCGAGAAGCCGCCATGCAAAATCGATACCGCTCCCAACCGCACATCCTTGCCCATCACGATCGTGCCAGTGCGTTCGTTGACCACGACACGCGCGCGCCGATGTACGTCCACTGTCAGATTTTCGATGCGCGCCAGAATCTCTGTCAGATTCACTATACCCGTCGCATTCGGATCGAACTCCACCCGCCCCCCATCCCGCGCGCTCGCGATGGCATGTCCGAAATCACGATTGATGGCGTCCGAAATCTCACCCGCCGTCGTAAAATCCGGCTCCCGCAAAAGCAGCGACACCGGAGCCAAGTGGTTAAAATCGAAAGCCAAAGATCGCTCCACCCGACCTCCTGCGGGAATCCGGCCCATCGTAGGATGATTCATCTGCTTGGTGGCGCCCGCTCCTCCCGCCGCAAATCCTCCCACTGCAATCGGACCCTGCGCCGCCGCATACACTAGCCCGTCCGCTCCATAAAGTGGCGTCAACAACAGCAACCCACCCTCGAGACTCTTGGCATCCCCGACCGACGAAACCGTCACATCCAACGCCGTCCCGGGACGCGCAAATGCCGGCAAACTCGCCGTCACAAACACAGCCGCCACGTTGTTCACCCGTGCCGTCGTTGCCGGAATCTGAGCCCCCATGCGCTGCATGATGTTGGCTAGGGTCTGCGTGGTGAAAACCGTCTGCTGGCTGTCCCCCGTCCGCGTTAGCCCCACCACCATGCCATAACCGATCAGCGGATTCTCCCGCACGCCCTCCACGTTGGTCAGGTCGCGAATCTTGATGGCGACGGGTTCGCTCGCCTTCAAACGCTCCGACAAAATGAACATTAACGCGACGACACCAGCCACCAATCCCAACATCCGGATACCGAGCGCAAGAAAGCCTTTCATCCCAACCCTCTCCTAAAAATCCAACAGGTGCAGAATCGTGCGCACAATTCGATTGGGCGGACGGACTCCATCGGAGATCACGCCCTTGCCCTTAATCTCCAACTCCAGATCCCCGATATTGTCGGAAGCAATCGAATTGTTGGGTCCGATGTCGCCCCGGCGTACCACGCCGCGCAACACGATCGTCTGCTTCTCGTTGCTCATATTGATGACGCGCTCCGCTTCGATCACCAGGTTTCCACTCGAAAGCACAGCCACCACGCGCCCAGACAGATTTGTGGTCACGCTTGTGGCAGACGATGCCTGGCTTTTCCCCGATAGCGTCTCCGACGAATTCAGCCCAAGCAGGTTCGTGACCCCGCCCACATTGATCTTTCCCGGCAACGACGTAATGCCCGAACTGGTACTTAACGTCCGGGCCGTACTCACCGCCCCCGCATTCGACGAAGTCAGTCCCTGAACGACGGTAATCATGATCACGTCCCCGACCGACATCGCCTTGTAGTCCGCGCTCAGCGACGCCATCTTTCCCGTATCCACCCAGATGCTGCCCAGCGACAACTGCGCCACTGGCGCTTGCGTTTGCTGCTCGCGAGCCAGGTACTTTGCCAGATTCTCTGCCTGTGTATCTCGTTTCGAGGCATGCAAACAACTTGCCCCGACTATTAGCCCAATGCACACCATTCTTTTCACATACGCCTCCGAATCCGACTTCAGGGTTAGCGCTCCTTGTAAACCGAGATTGCCCCAAGCTCCTCCGTTATTGCGGGAGAGCCTCGAGCATGGCGGGGCCGGACACCCGCGCCCGGAAGATGTGCCCGTCGGGCGCGCGCACACGAATCACATCCCCTTCGTGGCCACGTTCCAGACAGGTCACACTCGCCGTCATTCGCAGGCGGTCCGCCAGAAAGACCGCGGTCGCCCTGTCCCCAGAATGGACAGCCAATGCCGACGGCTCCTCCGCTCGCCTCTCCAACTTCGCTCGCGCGAACCCTTCTTGTCCGAACTGAACCGCGCGGCACGACACGGCGTGCGCGCTCACGTCCACTGCAACCGTCTCCCGCAAGTAGTTCGGTAGATAGACCAGAAATGGCAGGCACTGGCCCGGCACACCGCACTCCAACCGAAATTGCGCGTGATGCCGGCTCGGATCCCAGCAGGCCGACGCTACACGCAAGGTTCTCCCGGCGAGAGCCGGAGGTGCAGCGGGCATGTCCAGATCCTCCATGCGCGGCAGTCTCTGCTCTTCCAGCCCGCGCTCGCGAAGAGCTGTCGCCACCACTCGCCAAACCTCTTGACGCGTTACCGGGGTGGCCCGAATTTCCTCAGCCGTTGCTGAAGCAGCGGCCGCAATGCCCTTCCGATCCTCGGCGAACAGGAAAATTGCGCCGAGAACGCTCGCCGCGATTCCAACGAAGACACTGCATCGGATGAACTCGAATCCGCCCATCCCCCATCCCTTACTTGCCCAGATTGTTGACCAGCTGAAACATCTGATCGGCGGCTTGCACCACGCGTGAACTGGCCTCGTACGAGCGCTGCGCCACGATCATGTTGATGAACTCATCCACCACGCTCACGTTGGACTGCTCCTGGTAACCTTGTTCGACCTGCCCCAATCCGTCCGAGCCGCCCGGCGTCCCTACCGTCGCATCCCCCGAGGCCGTGGTCGCGAGATATAAGTTTTGGCCCACGCTGTTCAACCCTCCCGGATTCGGAAACAGCGCCAGCTGAATGCTGCCGACCTGTTGCGCCGCCGTCTGTCCCGCCAGAGTCACCGAAACGGTTCCGTCTGATGCGATCGTGATCGAGGTCGCTCCTGCCGGAATCGTGATCGCCGGCTGCAAGGGATTTCCATCCGCGGTCACTACATTCCCCTGCGAGTCTTGATGAAACGTGCCACCGCGCGTGTACGCGGTCTGGCCCGTCGGCAACAGCACTTGAAACAATCCCTGCCCCTGAATCGCCAAGTCCAGCGGATTGCCCGTCGCGCTCAGATCGCCCTGCGTCTGGATGATCTCCGACGCGGAAGACCGTGTGCCCAAGCCCACCTGCAAGCCCGCCGCAACCGTCGTCTGCTGCGATGCGGCCGCGCCCGGCATCACAATGTTCTGGTAGATCAAATCCTGAAACTGCATACGCCGGGCTTGAAACCCGGCCGTACTGGAGTTCGAAAGATTGTTGGCAATCGTATCCAGATTGGTCTGCTGCGCCTGCATGCCGCTCGCTGCCGTAAACAGTGCTCGAAACATAGCTCTCTCCTTACACTTCTATCGGCGGATTCTGCCGCATTTGCTGATCCAGTCTCGCGAGCCGTTAGACCTTCGCGAGATCCGTGCTCGCGATCCGATTGAATTCCGTATCGAACAGGGACATGGCCCGCTGCAACATCTCCGCTTGCCGCTGTACTCCAATCAGCGTTACTACCGACGCAATGGAATTTACATTTGAGGATTCGAGCGACCCCTGTTTCACTTCGGACTGCGTCGCGGGCGCCGCGCTTCCCTCCGGAGCCGATAGCAACGTCCCGCCCTCGGACACCAGCTTGGTTCCGGCGGGAAACTCCATAAGACGAATCGTCCCCGCCACCGCCCCGCCCACCGAAATCGTCCCATCACCCGCAATCGAAATCTTGCCCGCCGGAATGCTGATCGCTCCCTTCGCCCCGAGAGCCGGATCGCTCAGCACGAGATCGCCTTCACCCGTCACCAGCTGGCCACTGCTCGAAACTCGAAAGCTGCCGTTCCGCGTGTAGCGAATCCCGCCCGCAGTCTGCACCGCAAAGAATCCAGCCCCTTCAATTGCTACGTCCAGCGGATTCCCAGTCGCCTCAAAATTTCCCGCCGTCAAATCAAGGTGCGAACCTTCGAGCACGCCAAAATTGTTGGTCGCGAGATTCAGCACATTCGGAACCGTCGGCCGTGACACCGCCATCAGCGACTCAAACGTCGTCTGCTGCGCGCGAAATCCCGGCGTATTCAGATTTGCCAGATTGTGAGCCGAAACTTCCAGCGCCACACCCTGCGCCCGCAACCCTGCACATGCCGCGTAAAATCCACTGTCCACAGGCACTCCTTGTCGCAAAGAGACAATGCAAACGGATCGCCATGCGGGAAGTTGCGAACGAGAACGCGAATCCCGGTTCTACGCCACTTAACGACGCCGGCCGCAACTGCAAGATTGGTACAAACTTATTCTTGAGGAAGGCAATGGGAAGGAAGGCAAACTTTGCCGGGCTGATATGACGCAACAGGCAAATTTTGCGTAAGAAAATAGAATGCGGAAAGCACAGATTAAGGAAGTAAAACGAATTGATCGGCGCCTACGCCTGCAATTGCAGCCGAACCGTAACTGGGGCGTCTTCAAACATCACTACTCTTTCCAGCGATGTCCCGTCGGCCAACGAATGAAATTTGTACTCAACTCCGCTCACTACGCTTGGCACGCTCAACATACACTTCTCATCGGTGCCCGCGAGCTTGTTCTTGAAGTTGCCCGCTATCATATTGCAAATTTCCCCCAGTGCGTCCACAACCTCGTCCTCGGAACTCGCCGCGTCGCCCAACATTGCCCTGGCAAGCTGTCCCGCCGTCTCCGCCGAACAGCAAATCGTCACCACCCCGCACAAAGCCCCCGCAAGTCCCACGATCGCCGTGACTCCGCCCTTCGGATGAAGCGCCGCTTGCGTTGACGCCTTCACCTTACAGCCCATCATGATCTCAAATACTTCCAGAATCGCGAGCTCAAGCGTGGGCAACCAATCTTCATTGTGGGCCCGCATGGCAAAAGCACTGTCAGTACTCATAGCTTCCTTACGAACGGTCCGGCCCTGTTTTGCGCAGCCGCAGGCCCACCCTCCGAAAATGATCGCTGGTCCCGTCCGCCCCGGCGTGCCGTCTTTTTGGTAGCAGACTTGAGGTACATCGGCAGTCCAAGGCGTCGCTTTAGGCGCAATTCGCGGTCGCTTGAGCCCGTCCCGAACGCAACCTTCGATCCAACAAAAACCGTGAACTCAGTTCGCGGCCCAATCATCGATCCAATTCACGATGCAGCCTTGCGCTCGCTGTGCGGGAACGGTCCCAGAAGAGAGTCCCCAACCCACTCCTGGCCGATTCCCGCTCTCAGCGAACCTTGTGCCGTCTCGCTACTTACCGGTGCCCGTTAGCGAAACGGTTTGAGTCCCAACGCCATCGGTAATGGATAAAGTCGCTGTCCGTTTTCCCGTGGCCGTCGGTTTGAAAGTAACAGTCAAAGTACAATTCGCGCCCTCCGCGAGGCTGCTTCCACATCCATTCTTAAGAATGAAATCGCCTGGATCGGTTCCGCCCAGCACCGCCTTGTCTAAGGCAAGCGACGTCCTTTGATCGTTGGTCACGACCACGGTTTCGACTTTGCTCGCCCCTACTTTTTCAGCCGGGTAAGTCAGGTTCAACGGCGAGATGCTGACTGCCTGCGTGTTGTTCTGTAGGACGCTCACCCACTGTTCGGTCGAGTTTCCGAAGGCGGCCACGGCGATATCCGTCATCCCGTCGCCGTTAAAGTCGCCGAGTGCGATTCCACTCGTTCCGTTGCCCGAACCGACCGCCCCATTGCCAGCGCCGATCCACGGCCCTTCGTCCACATCGAAGGTTCCGTCCCCGTTGCCTGTCAGCACCACGGCATCGCCGAAGAATTCCGTACCGTTATATTGCGTCGCACAATTGTTCTCGTTCAGAGCAACGGCTATATCCACCTTTCCATCCTGGTTGAGATCACCCACACTCATCCAATAAGGATTGCTATTGCCGAACTGGCAGGAGATCTCCGGTATCACGTAGGTGTTACCCACGTTGAACGTGCCGTCGCCATTTCCCGTCAAGATCGAAACACTCCCACCGCCTTGAAAACTGCTGACCGCCAAATCCATCTTCCCATCGCCGTTGAAATCGCCTCCCGTCATCGCGTCCCCGTAGAGCGGAGAGGGCGTAATAATCGGAGAGCCAAAAGTTCCGTCCCCTTTGCCCAGCAGCACAAAAACTTCTTGCTGAGCGTAATCGGTAACCGCAACATCCAGCTTCCCGTCATGGTTGAAGTCGCCAATCACCAGGGTGCCGACATCTCCGCTGGCGCCGGAGGTAACAATCGCCGTCCCGAAGACGCCTTTCCCTTTGTTGAGCAGCACACTGAGACTGCCGTCGTAATTCTCAACAATGATGTCGGGCTTGCCGTCACCGTTGAAGTCTCCCAACGTGATGTTGTAGGACTGCTGCGTCGTTCCGGTCGAATAATAGACAGGCTTTTTGAATTTACCCGTGCCCAGACCCGCCAACACGCCAATTACATTTTCGTAGCAGTTATAAGGATCGTCATAACTCGTCGCGACGAGATCGATCTTTCCGTCGCCCGTCACATCCCCCAGTGCGATCGAATTCACTCCGCTGCGGTTCGCCTCCCCGCACCCGACCGCTATGGAGAAAGGCGCTCCCAGCGCCCCGTGAGCACTCCCCAGCAGGATCGTCACTCCTACCCCGGTGCCGCCGCCCGCTTCCACAATGTCCGGATAGCCATCGCCATTCAAATCCGCCGTCGCGATCGCTTGGATCGTGGAATTGGTCTCGCCATATTGCGAACTACTGCGGAACGTGCCGTCCCCGTTCCCCAGAACCACTGTCAGAAACTCAGCATTGGCCGCGACAGCCAAATCGAGTTTCTTGTCGCCATTGAAGTCCGCCACCACGACTGCTTCGGCAACTCCGCCAACATTGACGGCTGCGTCCGCCGTAAACGTGCCGTTGCCCTTCCCCAGCAGCACCCAGACCGCGCCCGAAGACGACGACGATACAACCAGGTCGTTTTTGTTGTCGCCGTTCACATCGGCAATCACCACTGAACTCGCGTTCGCCGAGCTGCCGTACTGCACGGGCTTCGCAAAAACACCCTTGCCATCGTTGAGATAGACATACGCTCCATTGCCCGTCGAAATTACAACATCTGCATTCTTCTTCGTAGTCAACGATCCGATCGCAATCCCGGTCACGCCCGAGTTGTCACCTTCCTGGTAAAAGACTGGGGTTTGGAAGGTACCGTCTCCGTTCCCCAGAACTACGTAAATCCCGTCCAGTTGGTCGTCCGACCCGACCACCATGTCAATCTTTCCGTCGTGATTCACATCCGCCATTGCTACCCCGCCTAACGGATTGCCAATGCTCGGCGCGACCGTCACCGGAGCCTGAAACGTTCCATCGCCGTTCCCCAGCAACACCTCGATCGAACCTTCAACATTGTGACCATCGACCGCAATCAGATCGAGATCTCCATTGCCCCGTAGATCGGCGGCCGCCAGCCCGTTGGGCATGGGGTAGTAATTTGGAATTGGCAGAGTATAGGTGGCGCCTTGGGTAAAGCCACCTGCACCATTGCCCAGGAAAATCTGAACGACGCTGCTGTTCCCATTCCAACTCACTGCGAAATCGAGATTTCCGTCCCGATTGAAGTCCCCGGTCACAATGCTATCCACATTGCCGTAAGACCCGGTCACCGCGATCGACTGCTGGGTTTGGAATGTCCCATCGCCGACGCCTAGCAGGATTCCGAATCCGTTGACGTTGGCGTTGCTGTCAATCACCACTACATCCTGAAATCCATCGTTATTGAAGTCGCCAACGGCGAGTTCCTGTACGCCGATCGGACTGTAGTTCGCAAGAATGTTTCCTGCCTGATATAAGGACGGGTTCACAAAAGTTGCCTGAGTGGGTTGCGCTTGCACCAGAATTGTCGCTCCGATCAGGGTTAGGAAAATCACGACGGGTGCCACTTGCCCCATTGTGCGGCATAGCAAAGCTTGAACTGACTGCATCGATAGTCTCCTGGAAGTAAAGTGCTGATTCCTTGTTCCGTAATGAAGCTTGGTGATAACCGTTCCAAGTGCCATTCGCGGGGATCTCGGTCTCCGCATTACAGCTGGCGCATGGATTTGGCCCCGGCTGGGTCAAAAGGGGGGTTTGACAGCCAGTTACTGTGCGTATAATGGTCAAACACGCCCTCCCCGGCAACGGACAACAACGGACATTAGTGGGTATTACAGGATGGGCGACACTTCCGCGCACCAATTAACTCCCCAGAAGCTTGATTCATGGAAGGAGATTGCTGCCTTCTTTGCTCGCGACGAGCGTACCGTCCGCCGCTGGGAGAAGGAGCGCGCCTTGCCCGTCCACCGAGTTCCCGGCGGAGGCCGCGGCGGCGTCTACGCCTATCCCAATGAATTGAAAGATTGGCTCAAGGGCCGAGCAAGCGATTTGGACAGCCCTGCATCCGAACCAGCCCCGCCGCCACTCGAGAACCCAACTCCCGACGCCCCACAGAGCGTCGTTGCGCCGAGCGAAAGTTGGGCGCCCGGGGCCGCCTCGTCCTCTCCCACCGCGAACTCGCCCGAACTCGCCCGCGTCGTGGAAACTCGACCGGCAGGCGATCGAACCGCGAAAACCTCGACTCCCAAAAATTTAGCGTGGCTCGTACCTCTGCTCGCTGTCGCCGGACTCATCTTCGTACTCTCTTTCAGCCATCGCGAGACTCGCTATAAACACGCTCTCGCCGCGCCCCACAAACCCAACGCCGAAGCCCAAGAGCTGTATCTCAAAGGCGAGTACCACTGGACCAAGCGCACTCCCGAAGACCTGAACAAGGCCGTCGACTACTTTACGCAGGCGATTGTGAAGGATTCCAACTACGCCCAGGCGTACGTCGGACTCGCCGATTGCTATAACTTGCTCCGCGAATTCAGTGTCATGCCCGCTGAAGAGGCTTATCCGCGTGCCCTGGCCGCTGCCCAAAAAGCGGTTGAACTCGACGACACTTCCGCTGGAGCCCACAACTCTCTAGCCTTCGCGACGTTTTACTGGAACTGGGATCCCGTCACTGCCGAACGGGAATACAAACGCGCTCTCGAACTCGACCCGAACTTCGTCCAGGGACATCATTGGTATGCGACCTTCTTGCTCGCCACCCAGCGCTATGCCGAAGCTCTCGAACAAATCGAACAGGCTCGCAAACTGGACCCGTCATCGACGACCATCCAAGCCGATAAAGGTTTAATCCTAAACAGTGCTGGCCGGAAGAGTGAGGCCTTCGCTCTGCTCAAGCAACTCGAAACCACCGATCCTTCTTTGGCCACCACCCACACCTACTTGGCCGCCATTTACCTCGAGCGCAAGGACTACGAAAACTTCTTTGCCGAATCCCGGCTGTCATCACAACTCCGTCATGACGATATTGGTTTGAATGTGATCAACGCCGCCGAGGAGGGGTTCAATTCAGGTGGCGTGATCGCCATGCGGGAGCAGATGCTCCCCCTGCAAAGGGATGCTTTCGAGCGCGGCACCGGCTCGGCATACGATGTCGCCGCAACCTACTCCATATTGGGCAACAAACCGGAAGCTTTGCGCTATCTGCAAATCGCCCTCGATAAGCGCGAGACCGGCCTGCTTTACATCACCCGTAATCCCGACTTCAATAATCTCCACGGTGATTCGAAATATCAGGAAATCGCAACGCAAATCGACCGCAAATTGTCGGGAAAATCCCAGTCGTAGGCAGTCCGTCAGGAACGGCCGCTATCCGTGGCCCCCCCTACCTCACCAGCGTCGAAATCCGTTATCCTGAGTAGAGACTATGACACTGCTCGACGCTCCACTCTATGATCCCGCGAAAGCTCGGCGCCGCAAAATCAAAATTACTGTAATCGTCGTCCTGGTAATCGCGCTCGCTGCGCTCGGCTGGTTTTTGCGGAATTGGCCCGAAGAGCACGCCGTAAATCAATTCTTCGACGCCTTGCAGCAACAGAATTACGAAACGGCCTACGGCATTTATTTTCACGATCCCGGCTGGCGCCAGCATCAGCAGCAATACTCCAGATATACCTACGCCGATTTCTATCGCGACTGGGGCCCCGGCGGCGAGTGGGGACTCATCAAATCGCACAGCATTTACGGCACGGCTGACACCAAGAAATTTGGCGGCGGCGGCGTTGTCGTGGAAGTCGTCATCAACGAACGCTCCGAACACGCCAGATTGTTCGTCCAAAAATCCGACAAAACCATCACCGTCTACCCGTTCTAATTGTGGGTTGTTCTAGTCTGTTTCAGTGTGGCGACGGGCGTCTCTCCCGTCCAGGCCGAGCGAAGATCGGCAGGTTTCAGCCAACAGCCGGGTACCCAGGTTCGCGTCACCGCTTTGCCCTTGAGATTTATTTCGGTGTGACGGCCGGATCCGAAGAAATCTAAGCCGCCATATCGTCGATCTGCGTGATCGTCTTCTGCAGCGACGCTTCATCTCCCACCGTTAGCGAAGTTCGCGAGCGGTCAATCTGACGCATCAATCCCCAAAGAACTCTTCCCGGACCAACTTCAATGAACAACTTCACGCCCTCCGCAATCAACAAGCGCACCGAAGGCTCCCACTTCACCGTGCCGGTAACTTGGCGAATCAGCGCATCGCGCGCCGCGCTCGCAGTCTCGACCACTGCCGCATCCACATTCCCCACCACCGGATACTTCGGATCCAGAAAATTCAGCGTTTCTAAGTCCGTCGCCAGACGATCTTGCGCGGGCTGCATGAGTGAGCTGTGAAACGGAGCGCTCACGGGGAGGTTCACCGCTTTTTTCGCCCCGCGTTCGGTCGCCATTTCCACCGCGCGTCCCACCGCACCCGCGTGCCCGGAGATCACGATTTGTTCTGGCGAATTGATATTCGCCGCCTGGCACACCTCGCCCTGCGCCGCATCGTCCGCCACTTTGTGTACCTTCTCGATCGGCAAGCCAAGAATGGCTGCCATGGCCCCGATACCAAACGGCACCGCTTCCTGCATATACCGGCCCCGTTTCTGGACCGCCCGCACTGCCTCAGGAAATGTCAGCGTTCCTGCCGCAACATGCGCCGAATATTCCCCCAGACTGTGTCCCGCGACATAGTCCGGCTCCAGCCCTTTTTCCTGCAACACGCGCCAAGCCGCCACCGACACCGCAAGGATCGCCGGCTGCGTAATCTCCGTCAGCCGCAACTTTTCTTCCGGACCTTCCCAGCAAATCTCGGAGAGCTTATAGCCCAAACAATCGTCGGCTTCCTCGAAGGTTTGCCGCGCCACCGCGTAGTTGTCTGCCAGTTCCTTTCCCATGCCGACCACCTGCGAACCTTGGCCCGGAAAAAGAAAAGCAATTGGAGAAGAATTGTTTGTCATAGATTAGGAGATTGTAATTCCGAAGTCAGAAGTCAGGTCCGATGTTACGTCGTTACCGCGACGCTCAACCCGGCCAGCTCCCGCTCAATCGTCTCAGTCACTTTGCCCTCGGCAAATTCGTCCGCCACCCGTATCGCATTCTTGATGGCATTCGTGTTGGACGATCCATGCGTGATGATGCAAACACCTTTGATACCCAGCAGCGGAGCGCCACCATATTCCGTGTGATCCAGCCGCTTCTTAAAATCCGTAAAAGCATTGCGCGAAATGTAAGCGCCGACCTGCCGCGTGATCGTCGACTTCAAGGTCTCTTTCAGCACCGCGCGCACCAGCCGCGCCACGCCCTCCGAAGTCTTTAACGCAACGTTCCCCACAAATCCATCCGCCACAATCACATCCACGTGCCCGTTATATAGATCGCGCCCTTCCACATTCCCAATAAAGTTGATCGGAAGCCGCTTCAGCAACTGAAACGCCTCGCGCGTCAGGTCGTTCCCTTTGCCTTCTTCTTCCCCAATCGAAAGCAGTCCAATTCGAGGATGTTTCTTTCCAAAGATCGATCGGCAATAAATATCGCCCATCACCGCGAATTGCTCGAGGTTGATTGCCGTGCAGTCTACATTCGCACCCACGTCCAGCAGAATCGCTGCCGTATTCAGCACAGTCGGAAACGCCGCTGCCAGCGCCGGACGATCCACGCCAGCCAGAGCGCCCAGAACAACTTTTGCCGTGGCCATGGCTGCGCCCGTATTTCCCGCCGTCACAAATCCAGCCGCATGCCCTTCGCGCACCAGACGCAAGCCGACCCGTAGCGACGAATCGCGCTTGCCGCGAATCGCGTCCACTTTGTCGTCCATGGTGACGACTTCGCTCGCGTGCACCACCTCGATCGGCAACCGACGCGCGCCGGGATAGCGCGCCAAGTCCGCCCGCAACTGTTCTTCGGGACCCACCAGAAGCACACGCACACCGTGATGGCGCGCCGCCTGCAAGGCGCCCTCAATCTCCGGCTTAGGCGCCTTGTCAGACCCCATCGCATCGAGCGCGATTATGCTAGGCATGAAGGGAGACGGACTAGAGCACTTTTCATAAATTGTGCTTTGAAAAGATGGTTTGAAGAGCGCGCTTCAGCCGCGCCGTGGCAAGCCGTATGAGGCGGCTTGCGCCCTCGCATTACGACTTTTCTGCGACCTCTAAAATCTCGCGGCCCTTGTAAGTTCCGCACTTCGGGCAAGCGCGATGCGGCATCTTCTGCTCATGGCAGTTCGGACACTCGGACAACGAGTGCTTCGACAGGGAGTCGTGGGCGCGGCGTGTAGCCGTGCGCTTCTGAGAATGTCTACGTTTCGGATTAGGCATGTTATTCCTTTTGTGGTTGGTTCTGAGCCATCAACTCTAAGTAAATCCGCTTTCACTGAAAACTGACGACTGAGAACTGACGACTCTTCATTGATTCAACTTGGTACGTATCTCTTTCAGCGCCGACCATCGCGGATCCTCGACTTCGTCCACGCAGGAGCACTCATTTTCGTTCAAGTTCTTGCCGCAATGCGGACACAAGCCCTTGCAGTCCTCACGGCAAACTGACTTCAACGGCAGCGCCAGCAAAACCTGCTCGCGCAAAGTATCTTCAAGCAGCAATCCCTGGCCTTCGTAGTACCCGATCTCGGCCTCTGCGTCGGTCACGGAGAGTTCGGCATGTCCCGAATCGATTCCCAGCGGTCGATACAGCAGATCGAAACTGCGTTCCACGTTATGCACCACCGGATCGAGGCACCGAGCGCACGCCACTTCCAGTCTCGTTTCCAGCTTGCCCTTGATCCGTATATCCTGCACGATCTCGTGCTTGCCGTGATGCTCTTCGACCAGATCCGCCCGCCCTTCGGCAAATAGCGGCGACCGCTGCACGACTTCCGTGCCCAACTCGATCACACCCGGGCCGTACTCCTCCCGGAAATCGACAGGATTAATCTCCAGATCCTTCAGTTCGATGAGCATCGGAACCTCCGCCGCCCCCACTCAAATTACCGCAAAGGCCCGCGGAAGTGCACACAGAGACGAAAGTCTCTCAGGGAGCAATATCTAAGAATAAAGCCCGAAAAACCAGGTGTCAAGGAAGCGGAATCAGGGATAGTGCCTCAGTTTGAAATCCTCAGAACGCGAATCCATTCCCAAATACCTGTACCGATGAATCCACATGCAATAAGGCTTATGAAGATCATGTTCTCAAGAGGTGGCTTCGGGTTGTCGTCTTGAGCGGTAAAGTAGCGATACCAGAGATGGATCAAGACGTAAAGCCCAAGACCAAGAAGGAACAAGGCAGAACCTAGACTTGGCTCATTGTTTGCAGAACTGACGGGCCCGAATATTGCTAGCACGCTAGTCAATGTCTCGTTTCTTTTTCTTGCAAGGACGAAAACTCTAGCCCGCGATCCCTAGTTTCCGCGCTTTCCGAGTCCAACGAGGTCCCGCTGCACTACTTCATCCCCAGCGCCCGCACTGCCCCATCATCCACCACCGTCTTCCCGTCCTTCTTTGTCACCACTCCAAACGAACCCGAGTAGTCCCACATCGTCCATCCAATCCCATTGCGCTCCAGCGCCGTCCGCACATCGTGCAACCACGCATCCCGATCGCCAGGATCCGCATAATCCCGATACACCCCAAACTCGTTGCACACCAGCGGAACCCCGCGCCGCCGCGCCCACTCTGCCGCCTGCTTCATCTCCGCGTCAATCCGCCCCGCATCCCAATGCTCCAGCCCATACCGGATCACCTGCAACCGGTCGACTTCGTCCGGCACCAGCGCCGCCGCCTTCGCTGCCGACTCCTCGCTCGACGGATACCGCACTCCTCGCAACCAATGCCAGTAATAGGCGCTCCACGTCGCCCCCTGATGCGTAAAGATATACGGCTCATAAAAGTGGAAGTTGTAAATCACGTTCGGATCCCGCAGCGGCTCCTCAAACACCAACTCATCGTCATTCGACCACCCCGCCCCCGCCGCGATAATCGTCAGCCCCGGCGCACCTTCCCGGATCGCCGCCACCAGCTTCATCTGCACGCCCAGCCATCTGTAGCGATCGCTGAACTCCGGCTCATTCATCGCCTCAAGAAAAACTCGGTCCGCCTCCCAGGTCGAATAATGCGCGGCCAGCGCCCGCCAGAAATCCGCAAACCGCTGCACGAATTCATCCTCTTTCCCCAGCCGCGCTTTAAAATCGCTCTCCGGATGCAAATCGATCACGACCGCCAACCCGTGATCGAGAATCATCTTCACCGCCGCGTCGAGAGAAACCAGATAATCCGCCGGAAGAAGATTCGGTGCGCGCTCGTTAAACATCGGCTGCGGATTCACACTCAACCGCACATGATCGAATCCCATCGACTTCATCAGCGCGATGTCGTCCCCAGTCGTCCAAGCCTGAAAATGTTCCGCCGTATACCCGCGCTTGTCATACACCTGCGCAAACCATCCACTGGCATTGATCCCATGCTTCAGTTTCTCAGCCCGCGCAAACGCCAGCGAGGCTTTCGGATCTGCCGTCTGCCCAACCGCGCGACCAGCCAACGCGATAGACGCCACCACGACCACCACCGCGAACTTCGCGAGACAAATCCTCATCGCCACTCCCCAAAACCAATCCATCCCCATTGATACACTATTTGCGAACGCCGAACAGCGAACGACGAACGACCAACAACCACCATGCTTCCCACTCAGCGCCATCTCTTCGATATCCCCAGCAACGTCGCCTACCTCAACTGCGCCTACATGTCGCCGCTCATGAAGTCTTCGCTAGACGCCGGAATCGCCGGTCTCACCCGCAAAGCGCATCCTTGGGAACTAACCTCCGAAAAGTTTTTCACCGGAGCCGAAGACTTTCGCTCCGCCGCCGCGCCGCTTCTTGAAGCCTCGCCCGACGACATTGCCATCGTCCCCTCCGCCGGATTCGGAATCGCCACCGCCGCGCGCAATCTGCCGATCGACAAAGGTCAAAGCATTCTCGTCTTAGCCGAGCAGTTTCCCTCCAACTATTATTCCTGGCAGCGCAAGGCCGAAGAAACGGGAGCCTCATTAAAAGTCGTCCCTTGGCCAGAGAACCAGGATTGGACCGCAGCCGTCCTCGACTCGCTCACCCCTGAAGTGGCCATCGCCGCTCTCCCCAACGTCCAATGGACCAGCGGCGGCCGGCTTGACCTCGTCCGCATCGGAGAAGCCTGCCGCAAACAGGGAGCCGCCCTCGCTCTCGATCTCACCCAGTCGCTCGGCGCGCTCCCCTTCAGTGTGAAAGACGTGCAGCCCGATTTCGCCGTGGCCGCCAGCTACAAATGGCTCCTCGGCCCCTATTCCGTGGGCGTTCTTTACGTCGCTCCGAAATGGCAAAACGGAATGCCTCTGGAAGAAAACTGGATTCAGCGCGCCAACGCCCGCGATTTCTCGAGCCTCATTCTATACACCGAACATTACGACTACGGCGCGCGCCGCTTCGATATGGGAGAGCGCGCCAATTTCGGACTGTTACCCGCCGCCGTGCAGGCCATGAAACAAGTGCAGGAATGGAGCGTGGAGCAGATTGCAGAGACCGCCAGCGCACTCAATCGTAGATTGGCAAGCGCCGCCGCCGACCTAGGATTCTCCAGCGCCGCCGAACCTTTGCGCGCCCCTCACTATCTCTGTTTGCGAAGAAAAGAAGCCATCCCGAAAGAACTTCCCATCGCGTTAGCAAACGAGAAAGTGTTTGTCAGCGTCCGCGGTAGCTCCATCCGCGTCACCCCCAACGTCTACAACACGCCAGAAGATTGCGATCGCCTGATCACAAGCCTGCGTCCGTTTGCCGTTAGAGCCGGAGTCTGAGATTGTCTGGAAGCGTTTGGGTGGCGCAGCGCTTCAAGCGCTGCGAAAACAGCTTTGCTTTGACATGCCTTTAGGCGCTGGGGGCGAACCCTGCTACTTCAGCAAACCTTCGATCCTGCGTGTGACCAGGCTTAAGGACGGAATGAATCGAACTCTGCCGGCTCAGTCGATACCGGCCCATCATCATGCTACTGCTTCAGCGCTGCAGCCTTGCGCTGCGCCAGCGAAGCCGCCTCGGTCTGTGGATTTTCTTTTTGCACCTGCTCGTACAGCTTCTTCGCCTCGTCCGGCTTCTGCCGTGACTCGTCGAACCCTGCCAGTTCCATCTGTGCAGTCGCTTTGCTGACCGTGATCGTAGGCTTGTCAATCAGCTGCTTGTAAAGCTCGGCCGCCTGCGAATCCTTATTTTCGGACCGGTACAACGACGCCAGCGCCAGCTTCCCCAACGCGCCCAGATCCGCGTTCGAAGAACCGGCCGCCTCCTGCAGACTATGCTCCGCGGCGGCATTGTCGTTCAATTGCAGCGACGCAAGACCCACAAAATATTTCGCCATGTCGGCCGTGTGGGTATGCGGATACTTATCGACAATCCCCTGAAACTGCTTGCGCGCCGCCGTTGCCCGCTCCTGCAGCGAAGCAAAAGTGTCGTAGCCCGGTTGCGCCGGAGTCCCCGCCGGACGAAGCGGCGTCTCAAACGTCCGCACCGCCGTTGACAACTCGGCGCTCGCCTTTTCGTCCTGCGAGTTGACGTAATACCACCCGCCAAAAGCAATCGCCGCAATCGCAATCACCGCCGCCACAATCGCGATCAGCGTTCCCTTGTGCTCTTCGCTCCAATGGGCAGCGTTTCCCGCTGCTTCGAACGTAACTTTGCTGAAACGGTCCTGTTTCAGTTGATGCCGGGTTTCTGCGCGCACGAATGTCCTTCTTAACTTAAAGGTAGGATGACAATTAACTAGTCTAACAGGCCAATTTCCAGAGCGTCAAAGCGCCCTCACCAACGATGGACTCAACCGGGAATCAGAATCACCTTTGCCACAAGACTTAACATGCGCGCGTCCCAGCTCTCAGCGACCAGACATGCAGACAATCAGCGGCAACGCTAAGTCCCCAAGTCACGCCCATCAAGTCCTGGAGCGACCACAATCGAGTCCCGGAGCGACGCGAGCTTAAACCTTGCATGTTTCCAGATGTGCGGTGGCGGACGTGCATTCTATTTACGACAAGATCTGCAAGTTTTCTAAGTCTTTACATCGGGCTTTCGGTCGCTGAGGGGGATGTTGCGTTGCCTTGGTCCCGGATGTAGAGGATAATCAAAATTGTCCGCCTGCTGCGGCCCTGGCCCATTCATCGCGTGAACCTTCCCAACTCCATCACGCTTACCCGAATTGCCGCAATTCCCCTTCTCATATGGATTCTTTGCACTCCGCGTTTCGCGAACGAGCGCACGGGGGAACGAGAGATTCTGGCGTCGGCGGTCTTTATTCTAGCTTCGATCACGGATGGGATTGACGGGTATCTGGCGCGCAAGCGCGGGCAGATTACGACGATGGGAATGCTGCTGGACCCGCTGGCGGACAAATTGCTGGTGGCGGCGGCTTTCATCACGCTGGTTCAATTTAATCCCGTTCTGGTGCCGGCGTGGATGGCGGTGGTCGTGATTGGGCGGGAATTTCTCGTCAGCGGCCTGCGTTCGATTGCGGCTTCGGAAGGTTTCACGATACAAGCGAGCGAATTGGGCAAGTTCAAGATGCTGGTCCAGATTATCTCGGTGGTGGCGGTGATTCTGGCGCGGCGCTGGCATGAGTGGCCGGTGTATGGCGTTTATATTTTCCCGGTGTATTGGATCGCGTGGGCGGCGATCTGGTTCATGATTCTGCTCTCGCTGGTGTCGGCGGTCGATTACTTTATCGCTTTCTGGTCGCGGATCGATCGCAAGTCGGAGAAGCGACGGCGCCGGAGCTTCGTCCTTTCGCGGCGGAGAAAAAGTGATGTTCAAGCGGTCTGAAACGACGGACGAAAACACTCCGACTCACACCGGAGTTGAGGTCGAGGGGACGATTTCGTCTGCGAGTGAATTTTCGGCGGAACAGCAGAGAATTTTGCTGGGGATCGCGCATGCCGCGATTCTTGCGGAGGTGGAGGGCGATTCTTCTTCCAGAAAGTTGCTGGATTTCACTTCGGCTGTAGCGGATTTATCGGAGCCACGAGGGGTTTTCACCACACTCTATCTTGAAGGCAAACTTCGCGGATGCGTCGGTTATGCGATGCCGGTCGCGTCGCTGTACCGGGCTGTGGCCGAAACCGCCCGAGCTGCGGCCTTCGAGGATTCCCGCTTTTCGCCGGTGACGAGAGACGAAGCCCGACGGCTCGGCATTTCGCTGAGCGTGCTCTCGCGGCTGAGGGTGATTCGTCCAGAGGATGTGAAGGTTGGACGGCATGGGCTGGTCATCTCATCTGGTGGCCGTCGCGGGTTACTGTTGCCGCAGGTCCCTGTGGAGTACGGTTGGGATCGCGAAACTTTTCTGGAACAAACATGTCGCAAGGCTGGGCTGCCCCTGGATGCCTGGCGTAAGAAGGCGACGATCGAGGCCTTTACGGCGGAGGTTTTTTCGGATAGCGGCGTTCGGGGCTAGGTTTGCCGACTCGGTCCTTCCGGAAAGAAAGTCTTCGGAAAGTCGGAATTTACGTAGGCCCTCAGCGGCTGAAAGCCGCTTTTGATTTGGTTACGCTACGGCGCAGCTAAAGCTGCGCCATTTCAAAACAAGGTAAGAATCTGAGAGAGCGAGTTCGGAGTTCCTGAGAATTTTCAAGAAGGTGCAGGATTCTGCATCTGGTATCACAAGCGCCTGTGACGTTGGGAAGGGTTTGTGGGTAAGGGAAACAAGCTAAAATCCTGATTTTGAACAGTTTCCCGAAATAGGTTCTGCGTCAGGGAGTTAGTTACTAATTTGGTGCGGGAAATGCTCAGTCCGTCACTAAGGAAGAGGCCGCAACCGTTGGAACAAACTTCACTCTCGATGTTCTCGACATCCCACTCTGTCCGCTCCCACTCCCCGGAGCGGCGCCAAATTCGTTTCCTCTGATACCCGCCAATTCGCCTCTTTGAAAGGGTGGCCCCGAAAGGGGCCGCTTTTTTTGTTATATGCGGTCCTGTACACTCGCGTTTTCTAATGAAAATTAAAAAAACTGCTGCCCGCCGCGTTCTTCTGGTCTTTCTTGTGTTTGTGGTTGCCCAGTTTGGGATGCCGTTGAGCGCTCAAGAATCCAAGATTTCTACCGCATCCGACGATCTTCTTCTAGCCACGATAGAAAAGGAACTCCACCGGGGTCAATCCGAACTGGCCAAGCTTGATCCGGCCCCGTATTTCGTGAGCTACGACGTGACGGAGGGTGAATCCCTGGCGATCTTGAGCGCGGAGGGGGCGATTTTGACCTCGTCGCTCACGAGCCACCGTTCCGCTGATGTCAACATGCGGATTGGAACGCCTGCGCTTGACAATACGCACGGGCAGGACCGGGTTTCCGGGATAACCTCGGGCCAGTTGCCGGAGAAAGACGATCCCGATGCGATCGCCCGAGTCCTATGGAGGCTGACATACGAGGAGTATCGCAAGGCGCAGCAGTCCTTTGCGAATGTGAAGACGAAGAGCGCGGTGCGGGCGAAGGACGAGGACGACTCTGCTGACTTTTCGCAGGAAAAAGCCTCGAGCTATATGGAGAAGGCTTCGGCGGTGAAGTTTCCGGAACAAAAGGCTTGGGAAGAATTGGCGCGGCGCTATTCAGCATGTTTCCGGAAGTATCCGCAGGTGGAAGATTCGCTGGTGTACTTGACGGCGACGAAAGGCAGCAGCTACCTGGTGTCGACGGAGGGAACGAAGGTTGTGACTTCCGACGCTATTTTTCGCTTGATGATCCAGGCGGACACTCTGGCGAACGATGGGATGCAGTTGATGCGGGTGGAGACGTTCCAGTTTTCCGACCCGTCGAAGGTCCCGACCCAGGCGGAAGTGGAAGCGAGCGTCAAAAAGATGGCGGACGATTTGAGTGCGCTGAAGGCGGCTCCGTTGGCGGAGCCGTATAGCGGGCCGGCGTTGCTTTCGGGGCGGGCGGCGGCGGTCTTCTTTCACGAGGTATTAGGGCATCGCGTAGAGGGGCAGCGGCAGCGCGGACGCGATGAAGGGCAGACGTTCACCAAGAAGATTAATGAAAAGATCCTGCCGGACTTTTTGAGCGTGACGGATGATCCCACGATGCGCAGTTTGGGCGGAACGGAGTTGTCGGGATTCTACCGGTACGACGATGAGGGAAGTCCGGCGTCGCGGGTCGAGGTGGTGAAGGACGGCATTCTGAAGAATTTCCTGATGGGGCGGATGCCGGTGAAGAATTTCGGAAGCTCGAACGGACACGGGCGGGCGCAAGAAGGAATGATGCCGGTGGGACGGCAAGGAAATCTGATCGTTACTTCATCGAAGACAATTCCGGATGCGCAGCTGCGTACGCGCTTTATTGAAGAGATCAAGAAGCAGGGTAAGCCGTATGGGCTGTACTTCGAAGACATACAGGGCGGCTTTACGTTGACGACGCGGGAGATGCCGCAGGCGTTTCAGGTGCTGCCGGTGATGGTGTGGCGCGTGTATACGGATGGGCGTCCGGATGAGCTGGTGCGGGGTGTGGATATTGTGGGGACTCCGTTGACGGTGCTGACGCAGATTGCGGCGACGGGGGATACGACGAGCGTATTTAACGGAATATGCGGCGCGGAGTCGGGGAGTGTTCCGGTGTCGGCGGCGTCTCCGGCGATGCTGTTTTCTGAGATGGAAGTGCAGAAGAGGAAATATGGAGATACGCGGCCTCCGATTTTGCCGCCTCCGCCGGGGGCGATGAATGGAGTGGGAGGTGAGCGATGATACGGCGACCGGTGTTTGCGGCCATTTCTTGTGGTGTGCTGGCTTGCTTAGTTTCAATTTCTGCGCGCGCAGCGGATGCTAACGGAGGCGATGTTGTGTTGCGGGCGATGCGGGAGGAAATGGATCGCTCGAAGGCGAAGCTGAAACTGGATAATGTGGCCGCTCCGTATTACATCGAGTACCGGGTAACAGAGATCGACCAGATGGAGGCCGCCGCGGTGTTTGGAGCGCTGCGCGCGCAGCAACGAGATCGCGGGAGGCTGCTGCGGGTGGTGGTGCGGGTGGGCGACTACAAGCAGGACAGTTTCTACGGTACGGGGGAAGGGACGGTGGATCTGGTTGCGTCGGACAATGACGTATTCGCGATCCGGCAGAGGATCTGGCTGGCGACTGATCGCGCTTATAAATCGGCGACGGAATCGTTGTCGGCGAAGCAGGCGGCGTTGAAGCAGTTGAAGGTGGATGTGCCGGTGGATGACTTTGCTAAAGCGGATCCAGTGGAAGACATTGGGCCGCTGGCGCGCTTTTCGACGAATGACTTTTCTCCGTGGGTTCGGTTGGTGGAAGAGGCGTCGGGGGAATATCGCAGCGATCCGGAGATCGAGAGCTTCGATTCTTCTCTGCGTTTTACGGTCGAGAACCGCTATTTCGTGAATTCGGAAGGCACGGTCTCGCGTTCGGGAAGCACCCACTATGTGATTTCGATTGCGGGATCGACGCAGGCGGCAGACGGGATGCGATTGCAGCGTTCACACGCCGACCAGGGAAACGATCTGAAGGAATTGCCGACGCGGGCGGAATTTCTGAAGACGACCGACACGCTGCGCGATTCGCTAAAGATGTTGCGGGATGCTCCGGTGGCGGATGAGGAGTACCGGGGGCCTGTGCTGTTTTCGAATGACGCGGGGGCGACGGTTGTCAGCGATCTGGTCGAGCCGAATGTGCTGGGGCGCAAGCCGAAACTGGGCGAGAACGCCCGCACTACGGGGCTTTGGTCGAGCAGCTACAAGTCGCGCGTGTTGCCGGAATTTATCAATGTGGTGGACGATCCGACGATTGCGACGATCGCGGGGCAACCGCTGTTTGGGAAGTACACACTGGATGATGAAGGGGTGAAGGGGCAGCGCGTCTCGTTAATCGAGAAGGGTCAACTGGTGTCGTATCTGATTGGACGGCAGCCGATCCGCGACTTTCCGGCTTCGAACGGGCATGGACGGGCAGGTGCGGCGGGGACGCCGGGGCCGCATCCGGGAAATCTTATTTTGCAGTCTACGGATCCGGAGCCGGATGCGGAACTGAAGGCGCGGCTGATCGAGCTGTGCAAGAAGCGGGACCTGCCGTATGGGTTCTATGTGGAGACGATGGGTCCGAGACTCGAGCCGCGACTTCTTTATCGTGTGTGGACGAAGGACGGGCACGAGGAGTTGGTGCGGGGCGGGGTGTTTGGGGATCTGGATGTGCGGTCGCTGCGAGGTGACCTGATCGCGGCGGGGACGGTTCCTGCAACCGATGACCGGTCGGAGCCGGTGTGGTTCAGCGTGGCGAGTCCGGCGCTGCTGTTTGACGAATTGCAGGTGAAGCGGACGCAGGCGGCGAAACAGAAGTTGCCGGAGTATCCGGCGCCTGCGCTGAGGGGGAACAAACCCTAGAACTCTAACCACCGAGGGCGCGAAGGTCACGAGGCAAAAGCGCCTTTCACCTACCGACTGCTGAACGAGAAATGACTCGAGCATTTGACTCCTGATCTTGTTGGCGCTTACGATGAGTGTTTGACTTCAAGGGGATATTGCGGTCTGTAAGTGCGGCTTTTGCATCTTAGTGCAGGCAACAATATCGAGTGTTTGGGCGGGGTTGGCAATCATGGATAAGAAGAGACTTGAAACTTTTCGTAAGAAACTAGAAACTCGTCGCAACGAGTTGCGGACCATGGTCGTACGCAACCAGCAGGACGGGCGCACAGCTGACGATGAAGCCACTCAGGACGTCGCCGATCGCGCGGCTAGCTCGTACAACAAAGAATTCCTCTTCAGCCAAAGCAATAATGATCGGCAATTGCTGAATATGGTTGATGGGGCGCTGGCGCGGATTCGCGAAGGCAGTTTTGGAGAATGCGTCTCCTGCGGCAAAGAGATCAACGCCAAGCGGTTGGAGGCGGTACCGTGGACTCGGCATTGTATCGAGTGTCAGGAAAAGGCCGAGCAGGGTTTGCTGGAAGCGGCACAGTAGGCTTTTGGCGGCTGCGAATTGCAGCGGTGGGCCTGGGGGCGGAATTCAAGGGCCGGATTCTTGGGTGTTTGAAAGACCAGTTCAGAAAGCAAAGTCGAACCCCATGGGTGAGCGCGCCCACGCCACACGTTCTTTCTCTTCTCTTCTCTTTTATTTGCCCCGATAGTGATGGGTTACAAGATGTTTACAAATCACTGACTTCCCCCTGACAAGTTATTCAGGTTCTCCGGCTAACGTTCTTGAGCCGCATGGATCGGACTTTTCTTCGATTCTGCGCGGGCAGGTGGGGCGCTCAGCCTCGCCGCCATTCAAGTTCTGAGGAGAGGTTCTATGTCTCGATCGTTACGCAACAGATTATGCGCCGGCGCGCTCTTTGTGCTCGCGTTGTCAATGGTTTCGGGGACCGCCGTGGCAGCTTGCGGCCAGTCGTATGAGGCGACCACCTTGGTGAAAAATACCGGCAAAACGGGCGATAAACAGCTGATCAATCCGTGGGGACTGGCCTATGGCCCCGGCGGCCCGTTCTGGCTCAGCGACGAAGGCACCGGCCTGTCAACGCTGTATACCGGGACGGGTGCAAAGCAAGGCCTGGTCGTCACCGTTCCGACCGCTTCCGGCACAGGAGTGGGGACGCCGACCGGTATCGTCTACAACGGGTCGACGGAATTTCAAATCGACAACTGGACCTCGGCGTTTCTGTTCGCGACGCTGGATGGAACGATCAGCGGATGGTCGCATTTCGATCCAAACAACGCTTTGATCGGGGTGAATAACTCTTCATCAGGCGCGGTTTATACGGGATTGGCGATCACGAGCCACTCCTCGGGCAACTTTCTTTACGCGGCAGACGTGGCCAACAATAAAGTCGACGTGTACGACGGCAAGTTCAACTTTGTGATGTCGTTCACCGACACGAAACTGCCAGCCGGCTACGCTCCGTTTGGAATTCAGGATATCGGCGGCCAGGTATATGTTGCGTTCGCCTCGACGACCGGAAAATCCGGTGGGTACATCGACATCTTCACGGAAGGCGGAGCGTTCGTGAAGACGCTGATTCAGGGGAAGCCGCTCGATCAACCTTGGGGATTCGCAGTAGCGCCTTCGAACTTCGGTCCACTGAGCGGCGCATTGCTAATTAGCAATAACACCAACTCCGGAACGGTCAATGGCTTCAACCTGACGACCGGCGCTTTCGTGGGGACGGTGGTAACGTCGGCGAACAAACCGATCCACATTAACCAGCTATGGGGGATCGAGTTTGGTGGCGGAACGTCGTCGAATGGCAACACAAACCAGCTTTTCTATACGGCTGGGCCGAAGAATAACCTCGACGGGATCTTTGGCGTCATCAACACTCAGTAGCCCCAACCACCCTCCGCAGCAACTGCGGAGGGTTATTTTCCTAAGTTCATGATTTGATTCGGTCCTGAACAGTTAGCTGTGTGTGTCAAAGACTTGCACACTGCCCTAACGGGCCATCTTAGCTGCGAGATTCTGAAATCATTACAACCCCCGCAGTGGTATCATTCTCTAACTCGACGTGCCGCGCTCGTGGGCCCGGCACGAAAGAAATCTCGAACCTCAAGGTGAAAGTCATGGCTTGGACCAGTCCAGTATTCGAAGAAGTTGTTCTCTGCTGCGAAATCAACTCCTACGTGAGCGCAAAACTCTAAACAGCTGAATGCGCATTCGGATCCTCGGTTCTGCGGCCGGGGGCAGGTTCCCGCAGTGGAATTGCGGCTGCGGAAACTGCGTAGCTGTGCGCGCGAGCGCAGACTCGAAAGCGATTGCCAAGGCGTCCGAAAAGAAATTCTCTGGCAAGCCGCGTACGCAAGCCCAACTTGCGGTCAGCGCGGATGGCTCGTCCTGGTTTCTGGCTGGCGCGTCTCCCGATTTAGCTTCTCAGATTGAAAACTCCCCTGATCTTCATCCGCGAGGCCTACGCGACTCTCCCATTGCTGGCGTTGTTCTGGGAAGCTGTGATCTCGACCATGTGGTTGGGCTGCTTTTGCTGCGGGAACTGCAGCCTCTGCGGGTGTATGGCGCCGGTTCGGTGTTGCGTGTTCTGCAGGAAGAGAACAGCATGTTTGGCATGTTGAACCGGGTCGCTCCGCAGGTGGTTTGGACCGCGATGGAGCAGTGCCGGCCGTTTCCGTTGTTGTCGGCCACCAGGAAAGATTCGGGGTTGCAGTGCGAGGTTCTCTACCTTTCGGGGCGTTATCCCAAATATGTGAAAAGCGACAAGGCCGGGCTAGGGCGGGACGAGGCAACGGCTGCGTTGTTCTTTCAGTCGGGAGGCAGGCGGGTTGCTTACATTCCTGCTGTCGGCACTCTCAGCCACGCATTATTGGAGAAAATCCGTGAAGTTGACTTGCTCTTATTCGACGGCACATTCTGGAGTGACGATGAACTGGTGCGCCTGCAGGGAAGCGGCGAGACCGCGCACGAGATGGGGCACATTCCGGTGGAAGAAAGTCTGCGGCTGCTGAAAGATATTCCAGTTAAGCGCAAAATGTTGATTCATCTCAACAACACGAATCCGCTGTTGAACGAGTTGAGCGCCGAATACCGGCTTGTGCGCGACGCTGGTTGGCAAGTGGCGGAGGACAATTGGCAGGTCGATCTGTGATCCCGCAAAACAAGTCCTCGAATGACTCGAAGCTTAGCTTTGACGAACTGCGCACCGAGTTACGGCGCGTAGGCGAAGACCGCTATCACCACAAGCATCCTTTCCATCTGATGATGCATGAAGGCAAACTTTCGCGCGGACAATTGCAGGCCTGGGCTTTGAACCGTTACTACTACCAGTCGATCATTCCGATGAAAGATTCGATCATTCTGTCGCGGGCGACCGATCCGGCGTTTCGCCGGGTGTGGCGCAAGCGAATCGTCGATCATGATGGGGACGAAACACGCCAGGGTGGGATTTTGCGTTGGATCAAGCTCGCCGAGGCTACGGGACTGGATAAAGATCGGGTGATGGGCGGGCAGGAAGTGCTTCCGGCGACGCGATTCATTGGCAACGAATATTTGAACCTGGTGCGGACGCGTCCGTTTACCGAGTGCGTCGCCTCATCACTGACCGAACTTTTCTCCCGCGAATTGATTACGCTTCGAATGGAAAAACTACGGGAGCACTATCCGTGGCTGGCGTCGGGACTGGATTATTTCGAGGCGCGGTTGACAGAGGCTCCTGAGGACGCGGCGTTTGCCATCCAGTACGCGTTTGACCACGCGACCACACGAGCCGAACAAGAGGGCGTGATTCAGGCGTTGCGGGATAAGTGCGACATCCTGTGGGCGCAGCTCGATGCGCTTTACTTTGCCTACGTCTCGCCCGGATGGCCGCCGCCAGGCGCGTTTCGCATTCACGATGGAGGCAAGGCTTAACGTGGCTGAACTGCTAGAGACGAGTGTTCCGAAGTTCGCGGCGGGATGCCGTTGGGGCGGCACGACGGAGGCTCCGGTGGTGCTGTTTCCGGAGGGGGCGATTCGAGTCGAGGGTACGGGCCGGATTATTCTCGAGCTTTGCGACGGGCACTTTTCGCTGGCGGAGATTGTGCAGAAGCTGGAGACACAATTCATGCTGGCTCCGAAAGGTAAGATTCGCGCGGATGTGCTCAACTTTCTGGCGCAACTGCATGAGAAGCGAATCATTGACTACTGATTATTGAGGCATTGAGTGATTGAATCATTGAAACCTCTCAATGAGTCAATGTCCCAATCCCTCAATGAGTCAATGAATCCAATGTCTCAATGCTCGAATCCGCTGGCGCTGATTGCCGAGATTACGCATCGCTGTCCGCTGCACTGCGTGTATTGTTCGAATCCGCTGGAACTGACTGCGCGCGCGGAAGAACTTGCCACGGCCGATTGGTTACGGGTTTTTAACGAGGCAGCGGCGCTGGGAGTTCTACATCTTCATCTCACTGGCGGCGAACCCCTGGCGCGCCCCGATCTCACTGAGCTAATCGCCGGAGCGCGGCAGGCGCGCCTTTACACCAACTTGATCACCTCTGGAATCGGCCTTTCACGCGAGCGGCTGGCGCAGCTCGTGGAAGCTGGCCTCGATCACATCCAGCTTAGTTTTCAGGACTCAACCGAAAGCCAGGCAAACTGGATCGCCGGAGCGCGCGCGCATGCGCACAAGCTCGAACTCGCTGTTTGGATTCGCCAGCATCGAATTGCGTTCACCACCAACCTGGTCGTACACCGGCAGAACATCGATCATCTGGAAGAGATGATTGCGGCTCTCGAGGCGCTCAGTCCAGACCGCATGGAAATTGCGCATGCCCAGTATTACGGGTGGGCGCTCGAGAACAGGTCGGCCCTACTGCCGACGCGTTCGCAACTCGACCGCGCCGTAAGAGTCGTGGCGGCCGCTTCCGAACGGCTGCGAGGCAAGGTTCGGATCGACATGGTTGTGCCGGACTATCACGCGCGCTTTCCCAAGGCCTGCATGGGCGGATGGGGACGTCAGTTACTGCTGCTCGATCCCGCAGGACGCGTGTTGCCTTGTCATGCAGCGGGAGTGATTCCAGGGATGCAGTTCGACAACGTTCGCGAACATGGGTTGGATTGGATCTGGACGAACTCGGAAGCGTTTCAGAAATTTCGCGGCGAAGCGTGGATGCCCGAGCCTTGCCGGTCATGCGACCGCCGTGGCGAAGATTTTGGTGGATGCCGGTGCCAGGCCTTCCTGCTGACGGGTAACGCGACAGCGACCGATCCCGTGTGCGAACTTGCCCCGATGCACCACTTGATTGAAGAGGCAGTGCGAGAGGACGCGTTCGCCGGGGCTGCCGCCCAGGTTCGCGAGGGTTCCTTTCACGTTTTGCAGGACAAGATGGCCGGTTTCTGGAGCTACCGGACGGACGCGAAGTAGCAGGATCGCGAATCCGTCTCACTCGCAAAACTTTACTTCTGCTTCGCGATGATCTTGTCCACAATCTTGTTATACGTCGCTTCCGGAACAATCTTCTTGCTCAAAAGTTGGCTCTTATTCGCGTACGGACGGCCAGCCATGATTTTTTCCGAGTACGCCGGTCCAATTCCCGGCAAGGCCATCAGCTGATCCTTCGTCGCTGAGTTGATGTCGACCAGCGCAGCCTTGCTCGCTCCCGCTGTCGCGCCCGCCGGAGCGGCCTTGGCATCCTGCGCCACCGCGATCCCGCTCATCAAGCTCAAAGCAAAAACGCAGACAACAACCGCGGACATCACCGACTTAAAGCTGATTCTCTTTGTCATGGCTCTTCTATTCCTTATGAGCTGCTTTGTATCCGGCGGCCTTCGCCTCCGATTCCGTCATGAATTTTCCCGCCTTCGTCTTCCCATACCACCGCCCGCCCTTGTGATACACGCCGCTGTCCGTGTTCACCCAAACCTTGCCGCTCGCCTTTGCCGCTGCAATGTCCTGGCTCGAAGACGAGCCTCCCGGCTTGGTCGTCGCCTTTGGAGCCGCCATGTTGCCTGAAGGCGAGGTCGACTGTGTAGCTGCGCTCGAACTATCCGACCCTTTTGCCGGAGCCGAACCCATGTTGTTCGTGTTCGCCTGCGGCGCCGCGAAAACCGACGAAACACCTGCAGCCAGCGCGAGTAATAAAAAGGTCACGGACGCCCACCCGCCGAACCGCCGGGATACTTGATCCATATTTCCTCGCATTTCTTCTAGGCGTAAATTCCGCGCTGCCGGATCGTATAGGCTACTCGGTCAATCGCCAGCATATAAGCTGCGATCCGGTTGTTTACCGCATGCGTTTCCGCATACCGCACTACATCGTCGAATGCCGTAATCATGATGTCCGACAACCGCTCATTCACTTCCGACTCTTTCCAGAAATATCCCTGGCGATCCTGTACCCATTCGAAATAAGAGGTCGTCACCCCGCCCGCGTTCGCCAGAATGTCAGGAATCACAAAAACTTTTTTCTCCGCCAGAATGTCATCCGCCGCCGCCGTCGTCGGACCATTCGCGCCCTCTGCGAGAATCTTGCACTTCACCCGATCCGCATTCTGGCTGGTGATCACATTCTCCGTCGCCGCCGGAATCAGAATGTCGCAATCCATCAGCAACAAGTCCGCCGGATCATACGCCCCCGCTCCCGTAAACCCGTGAATCGTCCCATTCCGCTGCCGGAACTCCCACAGCGCCTCGCAGTCGATGCCTTCCTTCTTATACAAACCACCGCCGACTTCCACGATCCCAATTACTTTATATCCCGCTTCCGACATCAGCCGCGCCGCATTCGACCCGACGTTCCCAAATCCCTGCACAATCACGCGCGTCGTATCCCGGTTCAGCTTCAGCTTCTTGATCGCCTGCTCACACACCATGAGCACGCCGCGTCCCGTGGCCTCGCGCCGTCCGCGCGACCCGCCAATATTAATCGGCTTCCCCGTCACCACCGCCGTCACCGTTTGCCGCATGTGCATGGAGTACGTATCCATGATCCACGCCATCGTCTGCTCGTTCGTATTCACGTCAGGAGCCGGCACATCTTTCTCCGGCCCGATGAACTCAAACAGCTCCGCCGTGTATCGTCGCGTCATGCGCTCCAGTTCGCCCTGCGACATCTTATGCGGATCGCAAATGATCCCACCCTTCGCTCCGCCAAACGGAATATTCACCACCGCGCACTTCCACGTCATCCAGCTCGCTAACGCCCGCACCTCGTCCAGGTTCACATCCGGCGAATACCGCAGCCCGCCCTTCGCCGGGCCGCGCGCGATGGAGTGCTGTACCCGGAATCCCGTGAACACTTCCAGGTGCCCGTCGTCCATCATCACCGGTATATGGACAATAATTTCCCGGCTCGGACTGCGCAGCACCTTCCACAAGCCGTCATCGAGATTCAGTTTGCGCGCTGCCAAATCGAAGCGCGCCGCTTGCGCCTGCCAGGGATTCGTCTCCTGTTCAAGGTCCATTACTGTCATAAGAGTCTCCGTATGATTGCGTTCCGAGGCTTCTCCGGCTTTCTGCCGAGCCTCGCAAAGTATATTGCTGCCTAGCAGGCTAGGCAAGCGAGGGTGTGACGAATCGGGCACCTCGGTACCGACGGGTCGGTAGGCTGACAACTTCCCTGCGGACCTTCCATATAATGACTTTCACCGGGTTATGATCCGTCCCGACTACAAAGAGTTCGCGCGCCTCACTCGTGAAGCGACGCTCATCCCCGTGGCGAAGTCCATCTCCGCTGACTTGCTCACTCCCGTTTCCGCCTTCCTCGCCATCGCCGAGCACGAACCCAACGCCTTCCTCCTCGAATCCGTCGAAGGCGGCGAAAAAATTGGACGCTACACCTTCCTCGGTGTCCGTCCATTCCTCCGCCTGCAGTCGCGCGGCGCGAACATCACCATCGAGCGCGGACGCACCCTCGAACATCGCACCGGCAACGTCTTCGATGTCATTAAGACGCTCCTTCAGCAATACCGTCCTGCTACGATCGACGGACTTCCTCCCTTCACCGCCGGAGCCGTCGGCTACTGCGCCTACGACATCGTCCGCCGCCTCGAGAACATCGGAGACCACGCCCTCGACGACCTCGACGTTCCCGATTGCATCCTCATGTTCTTCGATCGTCTTCTCGCCTTCGATCACCTGCGCCACCAGATCCACATCGTCGCCTCCGCCGACGTGACTCGCGAAAGCCCGAGAGCCGCCTACGACCGCGCCGTCCGCGACATTGCCCGCATCGAAAAGAAGCTCGCCGCCGGATGGAATCCTTCGCACTGGCGCAAATCCGCGGCCAAGTCGAAGCTGAACCGCAAGTTGAAGGTCAAACCGCGCACCACCAAGGCCGATTTTCTGGACTCCGTGCGCCGCGCCAAAGAATACATCGCCGCTGGCGACATCTTCCAGGTCGTCCTCTCGCAGCGTTGGGACTTCGAGCCGGAAGTCGCTCCACTCGATCTCTATCGTTCCCTGCGCACCGTCAATCCCTCGCCCTACATGTACTTCCTGCGCTTCGGACCGATGCAGCAACCTTCTTCGCGGGAAACAACCGAGACAACAAAGTCAGGCGCTCGAAACGCCGCAAAAGCCTCGCAGCGCTCCGCCGAAATCCACGTCGTCGGATCCTCTCCTGAAATGCTCGTCCGCGCCGCGGCCGCAGGCCGAAAGCTCGAATACCGTCCCATCGCCGGAACCCATCCCCGCGGACGCGACGAGTGCGAAGATTCCGCTCTCGAAAAAAAGATGCTCTCCGACGAGAAAGAACGCGCCGAACACGTCATGCTCGTCGACCTCGGACGCAACGATCTCGGCCGTGTCAGCGACTACGGCTCCGTGAAGGTTCGGAACCTGATGTACGTGGAGCGCTACTCCCACGTGATGCATCTCGTGTCGGCGCTTGAAGGGCGGTTGCGGGGCGATCTGAGCGCGATGGACGCGTTCGCGGCCTGCTTTCCGGCTGGGACGCTCAGCGGAGCGCCCAAAGTCCGGGCGATGCAGATCATCGAGGAGCTTGAGCCTACGCGTCGTGGGGTTTACGGAGGCTCGGTGCTCTACGCCGACTTTGCGGGCAATCTCGATTCCTGCATTGCCATCCGCACGCTCCTTATGAAAGGCAAGAAAGCCTACTTGCAAGCCGGAGCCGGAATCGTGGCCGACTCTGATCCCCAGCGCGAATTCGAAGAGACCGAAAACAAAGCCAAAGCCGTCTTGCGCGCCGTAGAGCTAGCCAGAAGCAAGGATTAAGTGTGAAGAGGGCCCAGTTCGGGGTCGGGCAAGTGTGGTGAGGGGCGACGCGCCCGTCCGCCCAAGCAAAGCTTGGCTAGCTCTTGCACCTCGTCCGCTCGATCTCCCTCGCCGCAAAGTTGCCCCCACCCCCCCACCCCCCCCCCCCGATCTTGTGGAATCATGGGTTTAGGCGGTTCACCCCCATCAGATCTCTGAGTTTAAAGAACTTATTTGCAAAATATTGCGGAATAAGGAGTTAGGGAACGTTCTCCGTTCCCGGTTCTCGGTAAGGGCCTGCCGGCTCCGGGCTTTATGCCTCAAATTGTCGAAGAGCGGGGATACTTTTTGGGGCTGCCCCAAACCCATCTTTTATCGTCCCGCTCGACGAGGCTTAAGTCAATGGATTTCGCGATTGCTGCTGGCGTCCGTTCAGGATCGGCAACGGTGAACCAACAGTGCGGACTTCGGCGGGGCGGCAGAGCGGTTTCGAGTTTTGGTGGTGCGTCCGGGGGGATTTGTTGAAGAAGGTGAGGGTAGGATCCGATCGAGTTATCCGTTAAAGCTTCCGCTCTCGATCAAGAAGGCGGCGCAGCGGCTGGCGAAAGAAGATGGCGTGTCGTTGAACCAGTGGATTGCGGCGGCGGTGGCGCAAAAGGTGGGAGGGGTGGAAACGGCGGCCGACTTCTTTAAGAAGCGGGCGGGCGAGGCCTCCGGCGAGGGACTGATGAAGTTTCTGCGAACTGCGCCGGAGGTAGAGCCTGAGGCGGAAGATACGGTGAGGTGAGGTGGTGCTGAGCTGCCTTTGAATTTGTTTTCGTGGTTACTCACCGCGGGGTGCGCCACACATTCGCGCACTTTGCGAATGTGTGGGCTGCTGCGGACGTCGGTAATCCCTCCTCTGGAATCGTATCGCTTCTGACTGCAACGAGAGCACGGAAAACGGAGTTGGTTTGTGGTCCCGCCACATCCCGATCACGTAGAAACCCACACATCGCAAAGGGCGCGATGTCTGGGGCACCCGGCAGTTTTGGTTTGTCTGCTGGTTGGCACTCTGCCCGCTCGGTGAGGTCCTCACTGTGCCAATCTCAGGGTGACCTGCAACTGATATCTGCTGACCCCTGTCGGAACAAGCTTGAGCGCGAGTCGGTCCTCAGCGCCAGGTGTGTAAATCTCAAAAGGAAGGGCCAGTTGCTGCAGAGGACTGCTCTGCTTGTCCTTGTACTCTTTACGCCTACTGATCGCGCCACCACAAATTTTATTCCCGAATACGGAATCGAAACATGGTACCTGTTCATACGCCAATGCCACTGTTCTAAGGCAGGGCGGCGTACGGCCGCTGAGATACTTTTTTCAGAGCCGGTTCGGTAACGCCTAGTCCCTTCGCAATTTGCTTCAGAGAGCGCCCATTTCTTTTCTCGGCTATAACGTGGGGCCGCAGGGCATCTGCGAAATCTCCGGCAAAACGAAGGTCTTCTGGTGTTTGCTTCATAAAATTAAGTGCCGAGGGACCACAAGATAAGCTATCATCAAACATAAGTATTTCTCAAACATATGTTTAAGGTTACCAAGGGGACGGAATTGCGCATCACCGTGCAGATCAGCCCTGCAGCGCTGCTGGGCGTAGAGATAAACAGTTTTATTACTGCTGGCGGATCAGACCCTTCGGAGCTCGTTGAATGGCGGAGCGGATACTTCCGGATTACGACAACCCCCCTGCACAAGAAACGTGGATGGCCTTCGCTTTTGCGCCGCTTAAGTGGAGCATCCCGCATTTTGGTGCATTCTGGAGCGAAGTCCGCGCCGATTATCCCCGGTTTGAGGTGCACCCGCCGATCGGGGAGGTTAGCTTCGAGTTCAGCGGAAAAGGGCCCGAGGCTATCGTCAACCTCCCGGTGCGTTGCTGGTTAATCAACGATGTCAGCAACAGACTGATTCAGGTTCAAAGCAATTTCTTTTGCCACAACTGGAGACACCCAGATCCAGCCGCGCCGTACCTGCACTACGGAGAGCTGAGGCCTGACTTCGAGAAAGAATGGCGTCGATTCTGCGACTTCGCGGGCCGCCATGACCTGGGCGTTCCCAATGTGCTCTCATGCGAGGTTTCCTATATCAACCACTTGGATCGCGGTGTTGGCTGGCAGAATTTCTCGGAACTCTCGACGGTCTTGCCGTCTGTCGGTAGCTTTCAGGGTAGGGATTTCGTTGGCAAGCCGGAGACTGTCATCATCAACAGTTCCTACGTCATGCCATCGAACAAGGGGCGAGTCCGGGTCCAGGTCCAGCCAGCGATTCGCCAAAAAGATGGCAAGGAAATTATCCAACTGACGATCACTGGCAGTTGCCGACCCTGGCTCGAGCGATACAACTGAACTAATGCACTGTCTAGATTTCTGCCGAGAATGGGTTGTGCGCGGGTTCGACGATCTCTATTCATCCGAGATGCACAAAATCTGGAGGAAAAAATAATGGCACACGCGCTATCGCTGCCTGACTTTGCAATGGCACGACCACGCCGTGAAGAGGAGTATAACCGCAGGCAATGGTCGGAGGTTAGAGGTCTGCAAACGCCAGCTTGGTTGAAGGAGGTTTACGACAGAATTTCGACTCTTGCCGATCTAAAAGAGAACTGGGATAGTCATGGCGGTCTACCCGTGGCAGCGGGAGCCATTTCGTGGACTCGGATTTTGCTGTCAAACTTGATGCTTGAGGATCTCCCTAAGCCTCACGTCGCTCCGGTCCCCGAGGGTAGTGTCGGTCTTCATTGGAGGGTCGCGCGACAGGGATTTGGAAATTGAGGTGGGGGCTGACAGGGGCGGTCCACTACCTCAAGACCTATGTCGGAGGCGACTCGTCCGACGGTGATGTTTGCAGTTTTAAGGATGCCCAGGATGTCCTCGACTGGGTCCTCGGAAGGTGACTAACGGCTTTGCATGGATGAAACACACCACGACGCCACAGACATCCGAGACGATGACCTGCTGCTTAGGCGCATAACGCCATCCCACCACAAAGCTTTGCAGCCGGACGGCACGAGAATCCTTATTTCGTTTGCATTTCGCGATCGCGGTAATGAGTTTTCGATGTACCTAGCCAAGGAGGTTAGCCGTGAGAAGGTGCTGGCCTGCGGGCTGCCGACTCAGGAACTTATCGAGGTCACCGCTGGCGATGTCCGCAGCCTTGGATACATCATCGTCCGTGAACCCGACGGGTGTGACAGTCCCACGTCTTTGCCAAGCCTTGCGTTCCCAAATCCAAAAAGCAGATAGTTAAGGACTGCAAGGCGCTGGCCGAGCTTGTGAACGCGAGGAATGCCGCGCAAAGGGCCGGCGAGTAACCCTCAACGAGAACAGTCGTAGCGGTTGAGTTCCTGTCCGAGTCTCGCAAGGACGGCTGATCCAAGCGGCCGCAGGTAGCGCCGCGAAGTCCTTTGACTTACCCCACCCCGGGAAATAGAGTTGGGATTGGGGTGCAGTCTTCAAGATTCGCCCGTCAACCACGGACGCCTCTCGAAGCCAAATATTTTCCCCGCCCTTTCAATTTGAGGCGCGCAGCGGGGTGAGCTAAGTGGAAGTTCACTGCCGGAATCCTAAGCGCAGCGGGTGGGCTGTGGCCGGCCCTCAGCGGCTAGAAGCCGCTTGTGTGGTGAGGTCTAACGGCATGGCTGAAGCCATGCCCTTCCCTTTCGTTATCGAGCCTGAAGCCATGTCTTTCCTTTCGTTTTCGAGCATTGTTCGTGGGCGGCGCTAGACGGGGCAAGCCCCGTCTCTACGCAGATGCACGAAGTGGAAAACATAAGCGGGCGAGATTTGTGGAATCCCACCGCTTCGGCTTTGCTCAGGGCAGGCTCTAACGTCGCAAGAATCCGCGCCGTTAGGATGGGGCAGCCGGCATCCGGGTGACTTAGAAACCCACACATCGCAAAGGGCGCGATGTGTGGGGCACCCGCCTAATTGCCAACAGCTAAGAGCTGATTTTCAAAAAATTCGCTACTAACTTCTTCCCTTCATCCGTCAGCACGCTCTCGGGATGGAACTGGACTCCTTCTACGGGGAACTTGCGGTGGCGGAGGGCCATGATGACGCGGGTGCCGTCGGCGTCGTGGGTCCAGGCGCTGACGGCTAGATCGGCGGGGAGATCTTTTTCGGCGACGATGAGGGAGTGATAGCGGGTGGCGGTCATGGGCGAGGCGAGTCCGCGGAAGATGGTTTGGCCGTCGTGCTCGACCGCGCTGGTCTTGCCGTGCATCAGGTTCTTGGCGCGGATGACTTGTCCGCCGAAAGCGGCGCCGATGGCTTGATGTCCGAGGCAGACGCCGAGCACGGGAACTTTGCCGGCGAAGTGGCGGATGACGTCGATGCTGATGCCGGCGTCCTGCGGGGTGCAGGGGCCGGGGGAGACGACGATGCGCTCGGGATGCATGGCGGCGATTTCGGCGACGGTCACCTCGTTATTGCGGCGCACTTCGACGTGAGCGCCCAGTTCTCCGAGATACTGGACGAGGTTGTAGGTGAAGGAATCGTAGTTGTCGAGGACGAAGACCACGGGGGTATTGTAATTGGCGGCGGCGGGGAGGAGCGAGGACGCTTCGTTTGTTATATCCGTGGGCGGGCTGGCGATCTGGCGGCGGTGATGGCGGGGCAATGACTCGCTTTGAGCGACGACATTCCCTCAGCGGCGGGAACAGGCTGCGGAAAGAGTCCGTTAACACGCTAAAGACGACCACAGGGGCTGAAGCCCGGATTGATTGCATGTGCTTTACGCGGCCCTGAAGGGCCGCTCTTCCACGGAACGAGAGTAGTCCGAGTTGTTTCTGCAGCCTGTGGAAGCCGCGGCTGATTTTGCGGAAATTGCGGCACGACTTGAAGTCGTGCCCTTTTAAAAACAAACTCCCTTTCAAAACAACCTCCCCTCCAAAATAACCTCCCTCCAAAGCAACCTCTCTCCAAAACAACCTCCCTGCAAAACAACACACACCCTGAGGCAGGGTTTGGTTCGGCGACGCCTTGACAGGGGGGGGGCGACTTGACATGCTTACAGGCAATTTGCCGGAGGTTCTGATGACCGCTCCGTTGCACGAGAACGATCAGGATAAACGCACGACACGGCGGTTCGCGCTGCGGCTGCCGGTAAGCGTGCGATATGGCGCCGAAGAGAAAGAACACGACGCGCAGACACGCGACGTGAGCGCGCGCGGCATATGCTTCTTTGTCGACTCGGCGATACAGGCGGGATCTCCGATCGATTTCACGCTGACCTTGCCGCCCGAGATCACGCTGACGGAGAGCATACGGGTGCGCTGCAAAGGGCGCGTGGTGCGGGTCGAAGGCGGAGCTCCGTCGGCGAAGATGGCGGTTGCGGCGGTGATTGACGAATACGAATTTTTGGCCGACGGGGAGTAGACCCGGTCTTGCACAGGCGCTGAATCTCCTTGTCTCGTCGTTTTATCTGCCCGCTTTCTTCGCGGAAGGCGCGAGTGGTATCTTTTCCTAACACTCGAGTTTTCTGTGAAGAACTTCTTGCGGATTGCCGCATTCCGAGCCACAAACGCGCGTCGCGACGTTGCGTCTGATTTGCGGACAGTGGATTTGCGGGCCGTTCTCGCGCTCGGGATCGCGCTGGTGGCGCTGCTGCTGCGAGTACCCACTGTTCGAGCGCAGGGGGCGAAAACGGCTCCGGCGAAGAGTTCTTCCAGGACCGCAACGGTTAGCAAATCCGCGAATGCCGTGGTGAAGAGCTTTCGGCTGGTGCAGGAGAAAGATGGACAGGCGGTGGAGATCTTGTCGACCAAGCCGCTGGTGCCGACGATTCAGGTAATCAGCGATCCGGCGCGGATTGTGATCGACCTGCCAAATGCGACGCTGGAAGGGCAGGCGAGAGGGGTGCAGCAACGCGTCGAGGTGAATGCCGATCAGATCAGCGCGCTACGGGCTAACCAGTTTCAGGCGAATCCTCCGATCACGCGGATTGTTGTCGACCTGCAAGCGCCGCGAACGTACACATGGGACGCAGCGGGAAACAGGCTGGTGGTGCATCTGGGCAAGAGTCCGGGTGAGGTGGCTGGTGCGGTTGCGGCACCGACGGTGACGGGATTGCCGACGGGATCAGCGCCGGTTGTGGCTTCGGTGCGAGCGGCAGGTCCGTTGTCGCTGACGGGCGATGCGGGAAGTGTTGGCTCGACGATTACGGCCGCGGCGGATACGGCGATTGTGCGGTTGTCGAGTGGTGGCGAAGTGCGCGTGTGCCCGGGAACGACGGTGTCGGTGACTCCGTCGCAGAACCGGCACAACCTGATGCTCAGCATGAATACGGGAGCGATGGAAGCGCACTTCGCGCTGGACGCGTCGGCGGATACGGTGATGACGCCGGACTTTCGCATACAGCTGGTTGGGCCGGGCGAGTTCCACTACGCGTTCAGCGCCGACGCGCAAGGCAACACGTGCGTGCGGGCGCTGGCGGGAAATACGGCGTCGGCGATTGTGTCGGAGATGCTGGGGGATCGGACGTATCAGGTGAAGGCGACGGATCAGCTGGTGTTTCGGGCCGGTCGACTGGATCGAGTTGATATGGCGGTTCCGCTGGAGTGTGGGTGTACTCCGGCGCATGATTCGCCGATGCGGGTGACGAGCGCGTTGCCGGTGCAGACGCAGGGGCAGGCGGGAGCGGTGCAGAGCGCATCGACAACGGCGAGCATTACGCCGCCCGCAACGTCGCCTGCGGAAGCCGCGCCGGGAGCAGGCGCATCGCCGCTACAGGCATCTTCTGTAAACCCGCTACAGGCGTCTCCTGCGCCCAACGATTTGCATGTGCAGATTGAGGCGCCGTTTGTTTTTCACGCGGAGGGACCGGCCCCGGTGGCGAAGGCGGAGATTGCGGCGCTGCCGGTCGCGACGCGGTCGGGTGCAGCGCCTGCGGTGGATGCGGGGCTGCCGCCTCCGGCGAAGGATGCGAAGGTGCCGGGTGCGGATGCTGCGGCGACGAATAGACCTGCGTCGCGGGGGTTCTTCAAGAGACTGGGCGGATTCTTTGCGGCGTTATTCCACTGAAGTTGCGACTGACATGACTGGCGTTGGAGCGGGTGGAAGCGCGGCGGTTGAGCGTCCGGCGCATTGCTCTAGAATTTCGGGGACTTCAAACAATGCGCGGTTGGAATACTCGGCGGCTTTTCGGCGGAAATCGTCGAAGGTGGGGCTTTGCAACAGGCGATGCACGGCGGGAGCGATCTTGGCGAAGCTGGGGACGACGATGCCGTAGCCTTTTTCGGTGACCCACTGCGCGTTGTAGCGCTCCTGCGGGAGCGTCTTCGCATTGCACTCGACGATCACGGGCAGGTGGAGTTGCAGGGCTTCGCTGATCGAGCCGGGTCCGGGCTTTCCGATGAAGAAATCGGCGAGGGCCATGTAGTACTCGACGTTCTGCGTGAATCCTACGACTGCGATCGGTTTCTGCGTTGGCAGCTTCTTTAATTCGGCTGCGAGTTTCTCGTTGTGTCCACAAATCAGAATTAACTGCACGCCGCTGCCCGACTCATTGAGGCGTTTGGTGATGTCGACCATGACCTGGGAGCCGTGGCCTCCGAAGAGGACGATGGCGGTGCGGCAATTTGGATCGAGGCCGAGTTTCTGGCGCTCGGCGACGCGATCGACTTTTGTTGGTTCGTAGAATTTTGGTTTCAGGATCATTCCTGAGGTCAGGAAGATGTGGTCGGGTTTCAGGCCGATGGTGAGGGCTTGCTGGCGGGCGCGCTCGGTTCCGGCGATGATGTATTGGGATTCGCGCTCGATCCAGAAGTGGGGCGGGAAGTCGGCGAGGTCGGTGATTAAGGTGACGAAGGGAACTTTTGCGGCGGATCGGCTTGCGCCAGACCCATTTTCGCTAGCGGGGCGGAGGCTTTCGGCGATTTCGCGATTGAAGTGGGGGATGACGGAGAGGACCAGGTCGGCGGGATGGTTCTTCCAGTATTCGCGAAGGAGTTTGACGATGGGGGAATGGTAGAGGCGAATCGTCGCTTTCAGGACGGCGAGGAGTTGGATGGAAAAGCGCGTCCAGCCCTTGCGCAGAATCATGTTGTAGGTGTCTTGAATGCGGAGGCCGGTGGCGCGACGAATCAGGTCGAGGGGATCGAGAAGTTCCTGGATGTCGAGAAGGGTGACGTCCCAGGGATTCTCTTGCGTAGAGAGGCGGGCTTTGAGGGCGGTGGCGGCGCTGAGATGTCCTCCGCCGGCGTGGTGGAAAACGATGGTTAGTTTGCGCAAGGTTGGACGCACCTCAGTTGGATCGAGTCAAATATCTCTATCGACATTTAGGTTGCTACACCCTGGTATTCGTCTTCTTCGAACAGGCCCGTGTCGTCGGCAAAGTCGGCTTCGGCATTTGGTGGCGGCTGATCTTCAACGGAGCTGCGCTCGGCTTCTTCGACGTATTCGTGGATCTCGACTCCCTCTTCGCCGATGGTGATGTAGGTGGGGTGGGCGTCGATCCAAGCGCCGCAGTTGTAGTAGTCGACTCCGTGGACGACATCGTGTTTGTGCATGGCGGCATGGGTGTGTCCGCAGAAGATGCGAGCGGCACCGTGGTGAGCCGCGTGGGCTAACGCTCCGTCGGCTACTTTCGGAGAGAGACGGAGCCAGCGAGTGTTGAGGCGATCGAGGAAACGCGTGAGGGTTTTGTTCTTGGAATCCCACTTTTGCAGTTGCAGATAGAGGAGCGTTCCGATCAGATAACTGACGCGAACGTTGCTCACGACGAAGCCGTCGAACTGGTGTCCGTGGACGGCGATGTGGCGCAGGCCTTGAAATTCCCATTGATATTCTTGGTACACGCGAACGCCGACCAAATGCGACATAATTTGCGCCAGGCCGTGATCGTGATTGCCTTCGACCCAGACGACTTCGACGTGCCGCTTGGGATTGGAGAGCTTGCGAATGTAGCCGAGAAATTTCCAGTGCTCTTTTTTGAGGCGTCCAAAATTGAGGTCGGCGAAGATGTCGCCGAGCAAAATCAGGCGGCGGTATTGGACTTCCTGGAGGACGCGTAAGGCTTCGCGCGCGCGGCTCATGTCGGCGCCGAGGTGGAGATCCGAAAGGATCAGCGTGTCATAGAGCTGCGTCCCCACGCTTCCCATTGTCGCGGGGGCGTGTTACGAGGTGATGAATGGTGCACCAAAATTGGGGCAGGGGTAACGTGTCGGTAACCGGCTCGGTGAAGAAGTCGGAAACTGGCGCAAGCGCGCAAAAGGCCTGCTCCGCAAGGGCGGCGGCGATTTCTTAGTGCGCGGGAGGAACGTATTCGGCGGGACGCGAAGCTCCCTCGCCAAAGAAAAACTGCTCCATCTGTTTGACGATGACTTCCTGATCCTGCTTGCGGGCGGGGTTCAAGCGATATTCGTTGAGCAACATCTTGCAGTGCTCCATCCACTGGCCCCAGGCTTGTTGCGAGACGTTGTCATAAATCTTTTTTCCGAGCTCGCTGTCGAAGGGAGGCTCGGGGAGTCCGGGCAATTCCTGTTTCAGTTTGGCGCAAAAAACGTTGTGATCAGACATAGATTTTCTTCTGAAATTATCGCATAGGGGCAGGGGCTGGCGAGACGACGGAACGCGCGTCTCGGTCGCAATCGCGGAAATTGGGACGAGGGTGGCGGAGCAAGATGAGCACGCCTCGCACCAAAATCGCGCGCTACATGAATATTTTCATTGACAAATTACATACTAGTGGCAATATCTTGTGGTAGGACAGTTGCTCATACCACAAGTTGAGTAGCTTGGGCATCAAGGTGCCCTGTCGAGAACCTTGGGAGAACAAATCGTTCAACGGAGGAAATACTTCATGGCAACCAAGAAGAAAGCCGCCAAGAAAAAGAAACACTAAGCGGACGGATGCTCGTTCAAGAAATTCCCCAAAGCCCTTCAAGAGAAGCACCTCTTGAGGGGCTTTTCCTATTGCGCGAAGGGGAGGGTGCGCGAACCCGCAAACTGGCTCGAAAACAACTTGCGCAGAGTTCAACATGGATTCGCGTCGAGCCTCGGGAACTGACGTCCTCGAATACAGTCATTTGGTTTGTGTCGCGATGGCAGTGGGTCAGTTTGGTTTCCCACAGTCTCGCTTTAGCATCCTGCCCGTGGCATCATGGATTCGTGACCATCGGAAAAAAGAAACGTCCACGTGATCCAAACCAGCTTGCGAAGTGGACCGTACACCAGTCCACTAGCGAGACGCCGCCAGGGCCTTTAGCAGTACCGCCCGTCCCACCTTCTGATCTATCTGCATACATGGCTGCAATGGGGCGTAAGGGCGGTCAGATCGGTGGGAGGCGAAGGCTGATAACCATGTCTAAGGCTGCACGCTCCAAGGTCGCGGCGAAGGCGGCTAAAGCACGCTGGTCGAAACCCAAGCATTAGGTAGGGTGCTGTATCTTCCACGTTGCCCACTTCTCGAATGCAGCTTTATTCTTACCCAGAATGTCTTTCCATTCCTTGTCCTTCATGGCTGGCTTCACGCCAAAATATTTAATCAGCATAAGGACAAAGTCTTCTAGACACACGCGCGATGTAGGGAAGTGCACCCTCGGAACGCTTCCGACGTGAAGATGGGGATAACGTACCTCGAATTCATTCGGATGCCAGTGGTATGAGACGATTTCCCCGTTTCCATCACGTGTAGCCTTCGTCAGGCGGTAACTATATTCTCGTGTTTTCGCTTTGAATGTTCCATCAACGGCGGGATCGTTGACAACGGAAAACACTTGAGTCACGGAAAGAAGTGGCTTGGCTCCCGATCTTGTTGAGAGCTCAAATGGCGGATGCGTCCAAACTTTGTAGAGTTTTTTTGACTGCTTGAATGCAGTTAGTCTTTCATCCGTAATGCAGGATACCGTCTCTTGTAAGAAACCGACAAAGTTATCAGCGGCTGCTCGTTCGTTTTTTGCGCCCACTCTTCCGCCTCGGGAGGGGAGCAATTAATGCAAGTTCGATGATGCCAGGGCAGTCATCAGAGTCGAGCGTGCGGTATTTGCCAGCCTTCCAGTTTGAGATAAACTTCTGGGCCGAAATTCCGAGCACACGTTTAGCATGGGACTCGACTGTCGCGTCTGCTTCTTTGCGAGTGATCCATTTGACGCCAAGGCGTTTCTTTGCCAAAACAGACATGTGCCCTCCTTTTTTGACCAAACAGCATGCGTTAATTTGCAGGGTTCCGTCAATTGTAAATTTAGATGCTGCAATGGGGGAGAACGACTGGGTGTGACCTTCAGTAACCAAATTAGTTTAGCACGAGATAATTTTGCATGCTAAAGCGGCTTTGGTATAGATGTCATTATGAATTGCCTTGGGAAAGCCTTCGGAGCGAACATTGATTATGCGATGCTCCAGAAAATCTACGGCGCTCCCTGCGAGTACGGACACGCGCCATTCTCCGGCAACGTGCATCGGTTGCGGTATGCGTAAAGCCTTCATTGGCGGCACATCCGTACTTTTGGGGGTTGTCGCGGGACGCTGGTCGTGCTAGAAACGCGTATAAGAGGAGTATGAACGTGACCGGAATGAGCGTCCGCAAGAAAGTTACGAAGAAAGCGGCTCGCAACAGCGAAATCATTATTCCGGACAAGCTCTATTTCCGAATTGGTGAGGTTGCGACGCTTTGTCGTCTTCCGGCGTACGTGTTGCGTTTTTGGGAGACAGAGTTTCCGCAGCTGAAGCCGGTGAAGAGCAGCACGGGGCAGCGCATGTACCGCAAGCGCGATGTGGAATCGGTGGTGCGGATCAAGAAACTGCTCTATGAAGACGGATTCACGATCGCGGGCGCGCGCGCGCAGTTGCGGGAAGAGACAAAGTCAGAACGAAGCCAGACGGCGCTTCCGTTTCCTATGCCTCCCAGCGTGGATGTTTCTCATCTGCGGAGCGAGCTGCAGCAGATCCTGCAGATTTTGTCACCGCGGCGGTAGACTCTCGCGGGACGCCGCTTTCCAGCCGAGCGATTTCGCAAGCTAAACATCAAAATGAAAGGGACCTGCATTTTGGGAAAGTGCAGATCCCTCACTTCGTTCGGGAGGACAAAATCGGGTGAAGTGGCCGCTCCCGCGGTTCGCCTAGGCCGATTCCTGGAGCCGCTCGGCCTCGACGAGCGGGGCGTCCACGAGATGCTCGCTGACAAACCAGATTTGCAGTTCGTTGGTGCGCAAGACATCGCTCACGACCATGTCGTTGGTTCCAGGGTCGCCGAGTTTGGTCGAGCGTTCCGCTAATTCGCGGCAATGGGTGACGATGAGCTCGTGCGCGTCAAGCAAGCGGGACAGTTGGACGGGAACCTCTTCGCGGCCCTTGGGGGGACGCGGGATGCGAGTGGTCTCGGCGACATCGGCGGCCATGGCGATGCTGATTCCGCCGAGCAACTGAATGCGCTCGGCGATGGTGTCAACGAGTTCGCTCTGTTCTTCGTAGTGCTTGTCGAAGAGAAGATGAAGCTGATAGAAAGTCGCGCCCGATACCTGCCAATGCGACTTCTTGTAGAGGTCGCGAAGCGTCATGGTGTCGGCCAGGAGCAGGTTGAGCTGCTCGGTCATTTCGAGGCGAACCGGCTCGTCCAACTGCAAGGGCTGTGTGCTGGTCACGGTTCCAAAGGCCTGGAGTTCACGAGCGGACTGATGATAACGGGGTTGCGCGGAAGCTTTGTGCGAGTTTGTGGAGACTGGTTTTTTGGCCATGAAATTTCTCCTGCTGTGCGAATTTAAGGCAATCCAGAATCGAAAAGACAGTTGGGAACGGGTTTCCGTTCGGGAGCTACTTGCCGTTTGCAGTAGTTTTGGATGCCAAACAGGGGAAATGGGTGCCGGGATGGGGAAAATTAAGACAGACCTCTCCCAGAGAGGCTGATCTGAATCACTGACGAAACCACGAGATTGATCCCATGGACGGGGTCAGTCGGCGGAACTGCGGCGGAGGTTATGAACCTCGTTCAGGAAGTCGACGCGGGGCGAACCTTTGACGCCGGCGACCTGCATTTTGGCTTTCAGTTCGTCCGAATCGATAAAGGCGCGCGCTTTTTCGAGGCTCTCCCACTCCAGCAGAAGGTTGACGTCATTGGCCTTGCCGGCGCTCTGAAAAATGCGGCAGCTGCATTCTCCGTTTTTTCGACGCCAGTCGAGGGTCGAATCAAATACCGCTTTCCAGGCTGAATAGCTTGCCACTTCGTGGTGGATGAGCAGGTTGACCGTCATGATTGCGCACACTCCTTTCGCTGAGGAGACGTTGCTCCAATCGCAGCAAAAATGCAAGGGCAGGGATCACAGGATCGGGCGATTTTCTAAGAGTTTCTGGGTATGGGAAGGGAAGCACTAAAACGGAGCGGGAGACTCGATCCGGCTAAGCGTTTCGTCTTCAGAAAGTTAGTGTGCAAGAGTCGGACGCGGGCGGGAGCGAGCTGGCGTTTTTCAAATAGCAACGAGCGAAAAAATTAATGAGCGCAAGCTAGACTGCGTTGGATTTTTCCAGAGCACGAGGATGTCGTTGCAACGAGGTTGCGGGTGGGAGTTAGAGAATCCGCTTGCAAACTTGCAAAAGTTGGTCGGGACGGCGAGATTTGAACTCGCGACCCCTTGCACCCCAAGCAAGTGCGCTACCAGGCTGCGCTACGTCCCGATGGAACCGCTGCGGAAGGGCAGCGTGGGGTTCGACTAAAAGATTCTACACCAGTCGAGCGGGCGCGGGCGAGGATGAGGGACAGAACGAGAGAGCGACGGCGGAGCTAGAGCTGCGGATCGCTTGCTCTGCTCGGGATGACAAGGCTCAAGGTGGTATCGAAAAGGATTGTCACAAATATGGGGTGATAGCGGTCACCTCATTGCGGGCGGGCTTCGGGCAGGATGGGGGAATCGGGTGAGCGGCGATTGCCGGTCGTTTGTCATCTGAATCTAGGGTCATCTGAATCTAGGGTCATCCGAATCGAGCGAGTGGTTCTTGGCCATTTTAGTAACTGGCGGGGCGGGGTATATCGGCAGTCATGCGGCGCACGCGCTGCGGCGGACGGGATATGAAGTCATCGTGTATGACAATCTGTCGACCGGCTTCCGGCGTCTCGCAAAGGGCTTCGAGCTGATCGAGGGCGACATTGCCGACACGTCGCGACTGCGGCCAGTGCTGGTGCGGGTGGATGCGGTGCTGCATTTCGCGGGGCACGCTTACGTTGGAGAATCGGTCGCGGATCCGCGGAAATATTTTGGAAATAATGTGGTGGCGGCGCTGAGGTTTCTAGACTGCGTGGTGGACGCGGGGATTCGGCGGTTCGTGTTTTCGTCGAGTTGTGCGGTGTATGGGGTGCCGAAGCGAATGCCGATTCGTGAGGAGACGGCGCGGGAGCCGGTGAATCCTTATGGCGCTTCGAAGTTGTTCTTCGAACACGCGCTGGCGGGGTATAGCCGCGCGTATGGACTGCGGTCGGTGCGGCTGCGCTACTTCAATGCGGCGGGGGCCGACGAAGGTGGAGTGTCGGGCGAATTGCATGAGCCGGAGACGCATCTGATTCCGCTGGCTCTGGCGGCTTGTGGGGAGGATGGGCCGGCGCTGAGCGTCTACGGGTCGGATTATGCGACTCCGGATGGTACCTGCATTCGCGACTACATACACGTCAACGATCTGGCGGAGGCGCATGTGCGGGCTCTGCAGTATCTGGAGTCTGAAGCCGGGGGGGGCAGTGGCGGCGATGCGGGGTCGCTGGCGGTCAATCTTGGCACGGGACGAGGATACTCGGTGCTGGAAGTGATTCAGGCGGCAGAACGCGCTACGGGAGGTGCGGTTCGGCGAAAGATGGTTGCACGGCGCGCGGGCGACCCTCCGGCGCTGGTGGCCGATCCGGCGAAGGCGCGCCAGACGCTGGGATGGACGGCGCGGCGCAATCTGGACGATATGGTCTCGAGTGCATGGGCGTGGATGAGGAAGAATTCTGTTGGACCTTTATTTGCAAATTCGGCTGGCGCCCGCCGGCCGGTCACCTCGTCAAAGCCGAGCGACGATGCGGCAGACGATTTGCTCCAATCGATAAAACGGGCTTGACGGCCGGGGCAATTCCGCCTAGAATCCGACCACTGAATTGAGAGAAAAGCGGCAACAAAATGGATTTTGTTGAACTCCGAGTTCGAGCGCTTTCCAAGCTGATTTTTCGAACTATTCCACGCCCCATGGACTAGACCGCCCGCGCATTTTCAGGGCGCTGGCCACCGTATTTCAGGCAGTATTGCTCACCTAATCCCCCGGGAAAGAGCGTGCCACCGATTGGTTCGTCTGGTTGGTCCGGCAATTTCCGCCGGAGCCACGCAGCTGTTGCGGCCCTGACGCCGCGGAAGACAATTTCGAAACACTCACTTTAAGGATCGTCGCGCTGAGGCCGCCGCAGCGCGCGACAGTATCGTGGCTGTGGGACGAATCCAAAGGTAGAGAACACGCGGGGGCGCTTGGCTCTCTACCAGCGTTTTGGATTCAAAAAGTTCGACTAATCTTGCAGTCGCGGTGGGCCACGTTCATAACCGTGAACGTGGCCTTCTTTATTTTGATTTGCTGGCTGCCGATTATTGCCGACCTTTGCGGCAACTGCAAGCTAGAAGTTGGAAGTCAAGCGCAAGGCGACACTTCGCGAAGGGCCGATCGCGTTGCCCGAGAAGAGCCCGCCGAAATCGATTACGTCGAGGACGTTGGTGAGGTTCTGTCCATCGATTTGAAAGCGCATCGTCATGTGGTCGGATTTATAAACCTCGGCGGCCGCCGAGGCATTGACCTGGAAGGCGGGATCGATGCGGCCGCGGGCAAAGTTGATGCGATTGAAAACCGCTTGCCCATATTCCGCGAGAACCTCCGCTGGATCGCCGTCGAATTCGAAGGGGAGGCCGGTGTCATATTGAATTCCGCCTGCGATCCAGAGGCGCGGTGTCAGCTGGTAGCGAAGACGTCCGCGGACGGTGTTGCGTTGATCCTGCGAATCGGGAAAATGGCCGGTGGTCGGGATGCCTTGCGCGTCGCCACCGAGAAATAGGCCTCCGGTTACGGGATACCAGGCTTGGCCAACGGTGTAGGAGTAGCTGGCGAAACCCGAAAAACGATGCCAATCGGGCAGCTCGATCTTTGCCTCTGCCCCATAGATTACTGACTTGCGAAATGCTATGGGAAAGCTGACGGTGGTATTGGCGATCTGATCGTCGTCCGCATAATTGGCGAGAAGGCGGCGGAAATAGTTTGTATCCAGCTTGAGTCTTCCATCGAAAACCTTCGTCAAGCCCGCTTCGTAGTAATTCCCTTCGGAAGGTTCGACTGGAAGCCGCAGAAAACTGGTTGGGTCGATTGACTGCACCGCGGTCGAATTCGACAGCAATATGTTCTCGAAGGAGGGGGTCTGAAAGACCCGGTCGTAGGAAAAATGGACGATAAGATCGGCGGCGGGGAAATAGCGTGAGATCGCGAAGCGAGGATCGACGGCCTGACGGTTCAAGAAAAGCTGGTAGTGATCCCAGCGGAGGCCGGCGTTGATGGTCCAGTTCTTCAGCCGGATCTGATCTTGCACAAAGGCGGATTGCTCGAGATCGGGGCGGTTGGCCTGGAACGAAAAATCGGGCGGAGTGCCAGGGTCAAACTGAGTGGGATCGGTGATGTGGTAGCGGAAGTTCTCGTTAAGAAATGTGTTGTCGGATTCGAAACCGAATTTCACTTCGTGGCGTCCGTGATCGATGGTGGAGCTACCCTTGAAATACGCCTCGTGAAAGAAATTCTGCTGGAAGACCTCGATGGGGTCGGAGTTGGGATTCGAGGTGAAATCGTTGGCGTTGTCCCGAACCATCGCGCGAAAGTCAGCCAGTGCGTTGGAAGAGAAGGAGTGAGTGTAGGAGGCGATTCCCATCGTTTCAATGTTGTCGGCGGTCTGGCGCTGGCCTGCTGCTTGCTGTACCTGTTCGTTCGGAATGTCGTAACGGGACAACTCGTGCCGGACGATGAAGCGCAAGCGGTCTTTCGAAGTCACGTCGCGCTCGTAGTTGATGGAAAAGTCTCCGAGCGTGCCGGTGTTTGTATAGTTCTGCGGCACGACGGGATTGAGGTAGTGATCGGTCAGGCTGCCGCTGGCGCTCACGCCCAACGAGTTTTTGCCCCAAACGGACTGCGCCTGCGCGAAAGCTCCGGCGGTGTCGAAGCTGCCCCCGGAGAGGGCGACTAGCCCGTGAAAGCCGGGTTGCGGATCCTGGAGCGTATTGACTTCGATGACGCCGCCCATTTTGCGGCCGTATTCGGCGGGAATTCCGGCGGTGTAGATGCTGATCGATTGCACGTCGTCGGCTTCGATCGTGGGGCCGAAGCTGGGCGAGCGGTTGTCGGTCAGCGGGAAGCCGTCGACCACAAATTGCGTCTGATACTCGGAGCCACGCGGATGCAGGACGGCGTTGCCCTCGTATAACCATCCCGGCTGCGAGTTGACGAGATCTTGCAGGGAACGCCCCGGCAGCGAACTGACGCGGTTCTCGATAATGTCGGAGCCAATCTCGCTGACCGAGCCGGCCTGATCGGGATCGATGAGAGTATCGGGCGCGGTCACGGTGACCGACTCGCTTACCGAACCGAGCTTCAGCTGGATCGTGTATTCCGCCGGGATGGAAGAGTGGATTTCGACCGACTCGGAGATTGCGGCAAAGCCCGGTTGCCGGATCTCGAGTTGATAGAGGCCGTACGGCATGCGCCGAAGGTCAAGGATGCCTTGATCGGTCGTTTCCAAGGTGCTGCGATACTGATTTGCCTGGCTGACGATCTGCACCGAGGTTTTCACGCCCAATCCGGCGGGATCGGTGACTTTGAGGCGCAGTTCTCCGCGATTGCTCTGGCCGAAGAGCGGCGCGACAAAAAGCACGAAGATGGCTGCGTATCGATTCATCAGGCTCTTTAGTAGTTTAGCGGGTCTCAAGCCTCGTTTTCGCAAGGTCCGGCTTTGCGGTTGTTACCTTGGGGCGCACTTAGAGCACACCTGACCCGCAGCCGGCACGGTTGTCAACGCTGAACGTTTCACGTAGTCTGCCGCGCATGGGTATTCGCTCTCATTTCCGCGCATTCGCCCGCATCTCGGTGCTTTGCTCGCTGCTGTTTCTCGGTTCCGTAGCTATCTGTTCCGCACAGACTGCGGCTCAGCCTTTCTCGCTTGAACAGGTGTTGAGTTCGCCTTTTCCGACCAATCTAGTGGCCGCCCAACCCGGTGACTCTGATAGGGGACGCATCGCGTGGGTGTTTGATGCGAAGGGCGCGCGCAACGTATGGGTGGCCGACGCTCCCAACTTCGAGGCACGGCAGGTCACGCATTACATGGGCGACGATGGGATGCCGATTGCTGCGCTGAAGTTGACGCCGGACGGGCGCACCGTGGTCTACGCGCGGGGAACGGAGGCGAACAGTGCGGGAGAGACGGCTGACCCGACGAGCGGGGTTGAGAAGCGGACACAGCAAGTGTGGGCGGCAGACGTTGACAAGGGGGAGCATACTGCGGGCGAGGCGCGACTGCTCGGCGAGATGGGGTGCGAGGAGGAGGGATGCGAGGACATACAGATTTCTCCGAATGGCGAGTTTGCCGTGTGGTCGGCGAAAAAGCAGATTTGGATCGCGCCGATCTCTGGGAAAGAAAAAGCAAAGGCGCTGACGTTTGTGCGGGGGAGCAGTTCGCAAGCGAAATGGTCTCCTGACGGAAAGAAAGTTGCTTTCGTCAGCGATCGCGGGGATCACAGTTTTATCGTGATCTATGAATTCGGACGCAACACGCTGCGGTACGTCTCGCCGAGCGCGGACCGCGACCTTTTTCCGCGGTGGTCGCCGGATGGCAGCCAGATCGCGTTTGTGCGGCTCGTGGGGAAAGAGATGAAGCAGCCGCTGATTCCTTTGTTGCCGCTGCCCTGGTCGATCTTCATTTACGACGTGGCCGGCGATGCGGCGCGAGAGATATGGAAGAGCGGGCCGGGGCTGGATGATTCGTTGCCGCTGTTGACGGAGGATGCGTCGTTCCAATTCGCAGCGGGGAATCGAATTACGTTTTCTTCGGAGCAGGACGGATGGAATCATCTTTACTCGGTCGCGACCGCGGGCGGCGCGGCTACGTTGCTGACTCCGGGAAAATTTGAGACGGAGGACGTGGCACTGAGTAGCGACAAAGCTTCGCTCATATTCTCTTCCAATCAGGCAGGGAGCGATGCTCAAGATGTCGATCGGCGCCACTTGTGGCTGGTGAACGTGCAGGGGGGCGCACCGCAGGCACTGACGCAGGGCGCGACGATGGAGTGGACGCCGCTGGAGATCGCCGGGCAGGTGGTTTGCCTGGGATCGACGGCGACCAGTCCGGCGATGCCGTATGTCGTCAGGGCGGGGTTGCAGGGGCGCGAAATGATCGCGAAGAGCGCGCTGCCGGCGGACTTTCCGTCAGCGCAACTGGTCACGCCGAAGCAGGTTATTTTCAAGGCTGCGGATGGATGGGAGATCCACGGTCAGCTCTTTGAGCCGAAAAATGCGAGCCGTTCGCCGCGTCCCGCGCTGATTTTCATACATGGCGGGTCGATCCGGCAGATGATGCTCGGCTTTCATTACATGGACTATTACCACAATGCCTACGCGATGAATCAGTATCTCGTCAGCCGTGGATATGTAGTCTTGGCCGTCAACTACCGCACCGGCATCATGTACGGGCGCCACTTCCGCGAGACCGTCGATGGAGGCCCACGCGGCGGCGGCGAATATCGCGATATCGTGGCGGCTGGAAAATATTTGCAGACTTTGCCGGGTGTGGATGCGAAGCGCATCGGGCTGTGGGGAGGCTCTTACGGCGGTTATCTCACGGCGATGGGACTTGGCGCGCAACTCCGATCTATTCGCGGCGGGAGTCGACTTGCACGGCGTGCATGACTGGTCTGATTTAAAGGACGAGATCCCGGCAGATGCATCCGATCACGACGCCTTTGTGAAGCTCGCGTTCGAATCGTCTCCGAACGCGGCGATCTCGACGTGGAAATCGCCGGTGCTGCTGATTCAGGGCGATGACGATCGCAATGTGCCGTTCTCGCAGACGGTGGATTTGCTGCAGCGGCTACGAGCACAAAAAGTTCACGTTGAGGAGTTGGTCTTTCCGGATGAGATTCACGGGTTCTTGATGTGGAAGAGCTGGATTAGGGCGTATGGAGCGACGGAGGAGTTTTTTGGGAGAGAGATGAGGTGAGGCGATTTGGAATTGGTGATTTGTAATTTGCAACTCGGAAATCGACTGCTGCAACGGTTTGTTTATTGCCTTCTGAAGTGCAGGACGACAAACGTCATAAGGCCGATTACCGCGCATCCGATAGATGTTATAGTGACCGCTGGAATCCAAAACAAGACAATCCTCGCCGCTTTGCTGGCGAGCCGACTCGCCACGAGAAACAGCGCGAAGATACAGAAGACTTCAATCCAAAATAACGGCGAGAGCAAAAGTTCAACCAAACCAGCCCACACGACCGCTATTCCGGTAGCCTTTTGTGGCCCTGCAAAGAAATGGATCAAGGCCGGGATAATAAGAAGACCGAGAAACGAAGCCACTCCGGCCAAAGTTGCCTTCGCATATACCATTGGCTCCTCCGCGAATCCTCGCCGCCAGTCTCAAACCGTCTGCAGACGATTGAGTTTGATTCGGTCAGTGCGAACTTGGGCGAGATCGTAATGCGCCTGCTGCACCAACCAACTGGCGGCACTTCCTCCGAACACCTTCGACAGCCTTACGGCCATCTCTGGAGAAATCCCGCGCTTCTCGTTCACAAGCTCCGACAGCGTCGTGCGCGTCACGCCAAGAGCCGCCGCTGCGTCGGTTATGGTCGGGCCTAACGGCTCAATGCATTGGCGCAGTACAAAGCCCCCGGGATGCGGCGGATGCTTCATCGGCATATCCCAGTCTCAGCGTTCCTCAACGACCTCAATCGCGTTTCCTTCGGGATCATGGATTTGGAAATAATGAATGCCTTGACGGTCTAACTCGATTGCTCCGACGTCAACGCCACGTGCCGACATCACGTCTCTCATTCTGTTGATCTTCTTTGCGAACAGAATGGGAGTCTTGCCAGTTTGGAAGCCGCCGCGGGTGGTCAGTATGACCGAGTTCCCATCTGCTTTGAACCTGAAAATCGCGGCCGAGGGTTCAGACGACGACGATGCGGCCAATTTGCGCAGCCCCAGTTTTTCCACGTACCAAGGCGTCACAGAATCGATATCGCGCACCATAATACGCAAGTTGGGGGCGGGAACGGAAAACTCCGCCGTTCTGCGTTTCGAGTACCACTTGGCGTTGGGTGAGCGCAGCGTTTCGAACATGTAGCGTCTCTGGAGCCAGGCTTGTACACAGAGACAGGTGTAGAAGGCTGCTTGGATCACCAGGCGCACCGCCCTATTGCCGCCCGTCGGGGAAACTTCAAGAAACATGTACGGAATAAACAAGACGATGCTACCAGCCATAAGCCACGGCCGCAGCGGCTTCAGCGAGACCTTGGGATTCTGCGCGACAATCCACAGGGATATCCAAATAAGAAAGGGAGATACCAATATCAGCCAAAACCAAACGGGATGTGGTGGCAGGTGCATGACCTTCTCCCTACGCTTGCGCAAATAAAATTACAAATTATCAATTGCAAATGCTTTTCTGATCCGCTCCCACGTCATATCCAACGTCTCCGGCAGCACGCGCGTCTCGCCGATTACGCTAATAAAGTTCGCGTCGGCGACCCAGCGCGGCAAGACATGCATGTGGATGTGTCCCGCCACCCCCGCGCCCGCCGCCTTTCCGATATTCATGCCGAGATTGATGCCGTCGGGCACGTAGAGCTTGCGCAGAACTGTCTCCATTTTTTGGGTCAGCGCCATCATTTCCTGTGCGGCGTCGGTTGGAAGCTTGCGTAGTTCGTCCAGGTGCGCGAAGGGCACGACCATGACGTGGCCGTTGGTGTAGGGATAGGTATTAAGGATGACGAAGCAGTGCGTTCCGCGGTGGACGATGCGCGCCTTTTCGTCGCTCAGCTTGACCGCGTCGCAGAAGATGCATCCGGAGATCAGATCGGCGCCGGTAACGAAGGCATAGCGCCACGGAGTCCAGAGATGGTCCATGGGGGGAGGGTAGCAGAAGAGGCGGCGGGTCGCGAATTCTGTTGTGTGGAGGGACTGACGTTTTAACAGAGAACTCCTGGCGGGACCGGTTTTGGTGGGGGGGAACACGAGGTCTTTCGACTGCAGATGGTCGCCGTCTTCGACGACGGCCATCTTCCGCTCAAGATGACAGGGTTGGGAAGAGGACGGGGGTGGAACGTGACAGGGTTGGGAAGTGACAGGGTTGGAACCCCGACAAGTGGTGGGAGCTCAAGGGACAGTGAGGGGAACGTGATACGAGTGCAGGTTCGCAGACGCGCGTAACTGTTACCTATTAGGCTTGAAGAGGCGACTGTGACTCGGCGATTAATTTTCTATATTGGCCGGAATCGGGTTTGACACTGTTCGGAAGCGGTTGCTATAGTCAAAGAGTCCCTATTGGACGAGGTTTCGAACCAGCTGGAATTGTCCTAGGGTCGTCCGCCAGGTCGGCCTCAACGCAACCTAAAGACCACGCCAGCAGTCCGCTACACCACGTCCCGCACCAGTCGCGCACGAACGCGTCGACATCGAGGCTACGAATTTGTTCGACCATAGCACAGCCCGCAACCTTGAATCCACCTCCGAAACCAGCCTTAAAACCATGACACTTGCACACGACAATCACACCGGCGGTTCAGCCGTAGTAGACGCTCCTGAACTCGCACAACCTTCCTCCGCGGAAGCAAACTCCGCCCCTGACGCTACCCAGCATGACGCCACGGAACACGCGGCCACGCACTCGATTGAGGCTTCGCATCACGGCGAGAGCGTGCACGAGAGTTCGAACGATCCGGATCACGAGAGTTCGAATCAGGAAAATACCTCGGCTGGCAGCGATGATTTCGCAGCCGCCCTGCAGAGTTTCGAAACGGAGACTGAAGACGCGGTTGGCGAAGACCACGTCATCAAGGGCACCGTCATTAAATTGACCGCGACCCATGTTGTCGTCGATATCGGAGCGAAGTCCGAGGGCATGGCCCCGATCGCCGAGATTCTCGATCACGAGGGAAATCCCCGCTTCAAAGCCGGCGATGAAATCGACGTCATGCGGGACAAGGGCGAGACCGAGGAGGGTTACATCAACCTCTCGCACCTCAAAGCCCAGCGCCTGCGTTCGTGGGATGAGATTGAACGCGCCTACAACGAGAAGAAGCCGATCAAGGGCGTGGTTGTCGAGCGCATCAAGGGCGGCCTGACCATCGATATCAATGGCGCTCGCGCCTTCCTGCCCGGCTCGCAAGTTGATCTGCGCCCCATCCGCAATCTGGATGGCATGAAGGGTCAGACGATGGAAGTTGCCATCATTAAGCTCAACAAGAAGCGCGGCAACATTGTCGTCTCTCGAAAGCAGCTTCTCGAAGAAGAGCAGAACGAGAAGCGCGGCAAGACGCTTGAGCACCTCGAAGAAGGCAGCATTCTGACCGGCATTGTCAAGAACCTGACCGAATACGGCGCGTTCGTCGATATGGGCGGGCTCGACGGCCTGCTGCACATCACCGACATGTCGTGGGGACGCCTTACGCACCCGCGCGACCTGGTCAACGTCGGAGACCAGATTCAGGTCAAGGTGCTGAAGTACGACAAAGACAAGCAGCGCGTCTCGCTCGGGTTCAAGCAGCTCACGCCCGATCCGTGGCTCGACGCCGAGCATCGCTATCCGGTGGGCGCGCACGTTCACGGGCGCGTGATCAGCGTCACCGATTACGGAGCGTTCGTTGAACTCGAACAGGGGATCGAAGGCCTGGTTCATGTCAGCGAGATGACCTGGTCGAAGCGGATGAAGCATCCGTCGAAACTGGTCAACGTCAACGACGAAGTCGATTGCGTCGTGCTCAGCGTGAATCCGACCGAACGGCGGATCTCTCTCGGCATGCGGCAGCTGGCATCGAATCCCTGGGACTCTCTGCACGATAAGTATCCTGTCGGAGCGACAGTGGAAGGCCGCGTACGTAATCTAACCGAGTTCGGTGCTTTCATCGAGATCGAAGACGGGATCGACGGGTTAGTCCATGTGAGTAACTTGAGCTGGACGACGCGGGTGAAGCATCCGTCGGAAGTGCTGAAGAAAGGCGATAAGGTGAAGGCCGTCATTCTGGCCATTGAGCCGGACAAGCGTCGTCTTTCTCTCGGCGTGAAGCAGATGCAGCCGGATGTTTGGGATTCGTTCTTCGCCCAGCACCGCATCGGCGATATCGTCCACGGTAAGGTTCTGCGCGTGGCGAACTTTGGAGCCTTCGTCGAAATCGCCGAGGGTATCGAAGGTCTGTGCCACAATTCCGAAGCCGTCGATGGCAACGGACAGCCCATGCACCTCGAACCGGGCGCTGAGTTCGACTTCAAGATCATCAAGATGAATCAGGAAGAAAAGAAAGTCGGCCTGAGCATCAAGGCGGTCGGAGAAGAAGCCTCGCGTCAGGAAGTCGAATCCTACAAGCAGCCGTCCTCGTCTTCATCGAAGAGCACGACGATTGGCGACTTGATTTCGTGGAAGCGCGCTGGCGGCGACAGCAACTAGCTGGCGACTGCCTGCTCAGCAAAAGTTAAGGCCACCGGAAACGGTGGCCTTTTTCTTGAGCTAACAGAGGGGGGGCTAGATTTTCTGCAGATTCTGGTAGCTCACGCGCAGGCTTTCCATAGCTGGAAGGTCGCCGGAATCCCGCTCAACGAAAGCGTGTTTCACTCCGTTTTTCTCGGCGGCGGCCAGCACTTCGTGCCAGTGGATTGTGCCTGATCCGACCTCGGTGAAGTGCTCTGACTTGTCGCCCATGACCTGGTTGGTCGGGAAGCCGGGCTTGCGGTCTTTCAGGTGGATGAGTTTGATACGGTTGCCGTATTTCTCAAACATCTGCAGCGGATCGCCTCCGGCCTGCGTTATCCAGTAGCAATCCATCTCGATACAAACCAGTTTGGGATCGGAGAGCTTCATGAGAGTTTCGAAGCCCGTGGTGTCGCCGAACTTGCGGAACTCGTAATTGTGGTCGTGAAATCCGAACTGCATGCCTGCCTGATGAATTTTTTCTCCCCAGATATTGAACTGTTCGGCAGCGCGTTTATAGCCGTCGAGAGTGAACCACATGGTCTCGGGCAGCATGGGGCAAATCACATATTCGACACCAAGCGTCTTGGCGTAGTCGAGTTTGCCTTCGAGTCCGTCGTAATTGAAATGGCCGCTAGGAACCTTCAATCCGTGGTCTTCGATCATACGGCGGAGCTCGGGTGCAGGATGGCTATAGACATTCCAGTAGGTTTCGACCTCGCTGTAGCCAATCTTGCGGATGGCCGCGAGCACCGAGGGCAAGTCGCGCTCGGCATCGTCGCGCACGGTGTACAATTGCACGCCCAGGGAGCGCAGGAGGCGGGGGGGATGCGGGTCTGCGGCAAGCACTCGGCTGGCAGCCACGCCGCCAGCGGCAGCAATCGACCAACGGAGAAACTCACGACGGTCCGGCATATTATTTTCCTTGTTTTCCCTTGACCTTCAAATCGATGTACACCTCAGAACGATCATCGAACTGGCTGACCGTCTTGGTGCCACTCTTGCTTTTATCGTACTGCGCATAGACTTCGTAGTCGATGGTCGGCAGAAGGCCCGGAAAACGGTAGGAACCATCCGGTCCGACGATGTAGGTCTTCACGGCGCGGGTATGGCTGTTGGTGAGGTAGACGACGGCGTTTGGGAGAGGAGTGTCGGTGTCGTCGAGTACTTTGCCGGTGAGCAGGCGGGTTTTATCTTCTTTTTTCGGATCGCGCCCAAACAACTGTGCCGCCGCTGGCTGTGCCGCGATGAGAAAAACGGAGGCCGACAGAACCATCAGCAGCGAAGCAGTGATCGCATTCTTCATGAGTTTTCCCGAGTAACCGATTCCGCGGACGCTCGACCCCAGGCGGTTACTGCCAGTCTAAATGAAGACCGATGTCGGAGCGCTCGTCATCATCGATATGAACGGTCACTTCAGCTCCGGGCTTGAACTTGCGCCCGGATTCCAGCTTGTAGCCTTTCGTCTCCGCCCACACGACATAGTCGGCTTTGCCAGCTGGAACGCGCTGCGCAAATTCGCCGGTATGGTTGGAATACTGTTCCCAGCGCGCCTTTTTCTGGTCGGCCGGACGAATCTTGACGGTCACCCCGTACAAGGGGTGGCCATCGGGATCCCATACAGTGCCGTAGATTAAGGCGTAAGGCTTCGGCTTCTCACCGGGCTTGCCTTGGGCGTGGAGCGAGCAAGGCGCCGTGGCAAGGCACACCACGAGTGCGAGGATGGGGATGGAACTTCGAAAGGTTCGGATCGGATCAGAGATTCTCAGGAATTCTATTCCTCGTCATCATCGTCTTTGTTGGCGGTTTCTTTTTCGTCATCTTCGTCGTCTTCGATCTCGTCCTCGCCGACTATTTTGAGTTCCACCGGATTGACGGTTATTACCTCGAAGTCCGTACCGCACTCCGGGCAGGAGACGACCGCGCCTTCATCGACCTCATCTTCGTCGATGTCGAGATCCGTCTCGCATTCTGGACAGTACACCATGATTGCCTCCACGTTCGGGGTACCCTGTTATATTTAGTTTCTTCGTGAGGAAAAGGTCAAGTGGCTAGTCAAGAAAATTCTGCAATAGCCGTCGAAACCGTCCCAATTCGCGTCGGCCTGAGGCTGGCAGTGGCGTTCGCGGTCGCGATAGCGGCGGTAGGTTACGCTTTACCCTGCCAGGCACAGGAAGCCGTGGCGGATGCGGCTCCCGGCTTGGCTTCGAACCCGCATACGGATCCGCGTATCGCAGAAGCGATCCGCCATGTGTCCGCCGACCAGGTTCGGGCGACGATCGAGAAACTGGTCAGTTTCAACAACCGCTCGACGATTTCAGCGCAGGATGAGGAATCGATCAAAGCAGGCAGGGGAATTGGGGCTGCCCGGGAGTGGATCAAGGCGGAGTTTGAGCGCTACTCCAAGGATTGCGGCGGCTGCCTGGAAGTGAAGACCGACGCTTTCACCGAACAGCCTGCCGACCGGATTCCGAAGGCGACCGAAATCACCAATGTTTATGCGGTGCTGCGGGGATCCGATGCGAAACAGGCGGACCGCATCGTGCTTGTGACCGGGCATTATGACTCGCGCAACAGCGACACTTTTAACGTCATGGATGCTGCGCCGGGGGCGAACGATGATGGCAGTGGCACGGCGGTGAGTCTTGAGTGTGCGCGCGTACTGAGCCAGGCGGCGGCTAAGGCGAAGTTCCCCGCGACCATCATTTTTCTGACCGTAGCTGGCGAAGAACAGGGGCTCAACGGCAGCAAACACTTCGCCCAGATGGCGAAGCAGCAGGGGTGGAAGATTGACGCGGTCCTGAATAACGACATTGTCGGGGGCAACCTCGGTACGGGACAGGACGCCACGGAGGTGCGGGTGTTTTCTGAAGGCGTGCCCAGTACCGCGACAGAGGGTGAAATTAAGCGGATTCGCATGCTGGGCGGCGAGAGCGATTCGAATTCGCGTGAAGTGGCGCGATACATCGCGGACATTGGCCGCTCGTATGATGCGGGAGTGAAACCGGTCTTGATTTTCCGACTTGATCGTTTCTTGCGCGGCGGGGATCACTATTCTTTCAACCAGCAGGGCTTTGCTGCCGTGCGATTGACCGAGTTTCGCGAAGATTTCAACCACCAGCATCAGAACGTACGCACCGAGAATGGGATCGAGTATGGAGACTTGCCGAAGTTCGTTAATTTCGACTATGTCGCGCATGTGACGCGGCTGAACGCCGCGACCCTGGCCTCGTTGGCGTCTGCCCCCGCGGAGCCGAGCATGGTCAAGATTGTGACGAAAGACCTCGATAACAAGAGCACTTTGACCTGGGAATCTGCGACGGGAGCTACCGGCTACGAGATTCTGTGGCGGGCGACGAATGCCGCTGATTGGGAGTACGTCCAAACGGTGGGGTCGGGGACGCGTGCAACCCTGCCCGTTTCGAAGGATAATGTGATATTCGCAGTGCGCGCGGTCGATGCGGCTGGAAATCGCAGCCTGCCAGTCGTGCCCGAGCCGGAAAGATAAACCAAGTGCCTCGCGGACAAACCATTTCGTTCAGCTTCCCTCCGTTTGCCGGATGGGTAAAGCGCATCATTCTTACGTGCACCGGCATTTATTTGTTTCAGGTGATTATGCTCCGCTTCTCTCCGGACGTGGTCGGAGTGATGCGGGAGTGGTTCGCGCTGATTCCGGTGGAGGTGATGCAGGGCAAAATCTGGCAACTGGCGACCTATTCGTTGCTGCACGAGAACTTGAGCCATGTGTTTTTCAACATGCTCATGCTCTGGTTTATCGGCGCCTATCTGGAACGGGATTGGGGACCGCGACGATTTATCGAGTGCTACTCTTTTTGCGTTGTGGGGGCGGCGCTGGTAACGGTTGCCGTTTCGTACACACACTTCCTCGGCACAAGCCCGCGGACAGCGACTCTGGGCGCTTCTGGCGGCATTCTCGGACTGATGATGGCATTTGGAATTCTCTACGCGGATCAAGAGATGTTTCTCTTCCCGCTGCCCTTTTCGATCAAGGCCAAGTACGTAGTTGGAATTCTGGTCATTATCACGATCATCGGCGTTTTCGAGCCTTCGCAAGGGGGAATCGCCGTGTTCGCCCATCTTGGCGGCCTGCTTTTCGGCTTCTTGTGGGTTAAATTCATGCCGTCCAAGGGAGTGGGCTTCGTCGCCTCGGAGCGCTACTTCGGCATCCGAAATTCTTATTATCGCTGGAAGCGCAAGCGCGCGGCGCGCAAATTCGAAGTCTACATGCGCGATCACGACCGCAAAGTAACTTTTGACGAGCACGGGAATTACATTCCTCCTGACGACAACGACAAACCCAATGGCGGATCGAAGTCGGGGTGGGTGAATTAGAACTGCTTGTGTGGCGCGGGCATTCTTGCCCGCGCAGGGCTCTTGCGATGCACACACGCGGACAGGAATGTCCGCTGCCACACGACCTACGGCATAAGCTTTTCGAAGGCGTCAAAGATTCGGGATGGAAGTTGTTCGGCGCAGGTTTTGCCTTTGAATCCCAGGTCGTGGCCAGCGCCTTCGACTTCCAGTAATTCTTTCTGGGCGGGGACAAGCTGCAGAGCCTTGATCATTTCTTCGATGCTTCCCAGCGGATCGCGTGTGCCGTGCACAAATAAACCCGGCGTGCGCAGCTGGGGCAGATGTTGAACGCGAAGTTGCTCGGGTTTGCGTGGCGGATGCAACGGATAGGAGAGCAGGAGCAATCCCGAAACCAATTCGGGCTGGTCGGCGGAGAGCATGGTTGCCTGCCGGCCTCCATAGGAGTGGCCGCCCAGGAAAATCTGGCCTGCGACTCGGCTTCTTAGGATCGAAACCGCATTGCGCAGGCCTGCGCGATCGCGTGCCGCGATGCCGGGATGGGGCGGGCCGCGACGCTCCTGCCGAAAGGGCAAATCGCAACGGAGAACTAAATATCCGTGCGCGGCAAAGGCCTCGCTGACCGCGACCAGGAGTGGCGCATTGCAATCGGCGCCGGCGCCGTGGGTCAGGACGATGGCTTTGCCGTTCGGGCTCGCGGGCGAATGCAGAAAGCCGCGTACGGCGGGCTGCCGAGATTCGTCCGCAAATGAATCAGCGGATTGCATCGTGTTGCTTATTTCTTTCGTGGCATGGTCTTGTGTACGGGACGGTCGCTCTCTCCCACCGTGTGCAAGCGCATGACGTTGGTCGCTCCCGAAGTCAGTTTTGTTCCAGCCACCAGTCCGAGGACGTCGCCGTTATGGAGCAAGCCCTTGGGGAGCATTTCATCTTCGGCGGTTTTGAGCATCTCCTCGGCTGACTCCCATCCCGGCTTGTGGACGGGAATTACGCCCCACAAGGCGTTCATGCGATTGCAAACTTCCGGTTTGCGACTGAAGGCGTACACCGGCACTTTCGGCCGGTGCTTGGAAAGCATGCGCGCCGTGTTGCCGCTCTCGGTAAAAACCGCAATGGCGCGCATCGGCAGATCTTGCGCGGCGTGCGCAATCGACTCGCAAATGGTCTCCGCGACAGAGTAGCGATGTTCTTCGCGGCGACGGCGACGCGCCTGGGGCAACTGCGCGATGCTGGCTTCCGCTTCCAGAATGATGCGCGACATCATGGCTACGGTCTCACGCGGATATTTTCCAACCGCGGTTTCGCCAGAGAGCATGACGGCGTCGGTTCCGTCGAAGATGGCGTTGGCAACGTCGCTCGCCTCGGCGCGGGTCGGACGCGGACTGTCGGTCATCGACTCGAGCATCTGAGTTGCAGTAATCACGGGCCTGCGCCACACTCCGGCGCGCTGGATGACAAGTTTTTGGATCACCGGAACGCGTTCGGGCGGCAGTTCGACGCCTAGATCGCCGCGCGCGACCATTACGCCGTTCGTCGCTTCCATGATGTCTTCCAGGCGCTCGATGGCTTGGGGCTTTTCCAGCTTGGCAATGATCGGCACCGATTTGCCGAACTTTCGCATGAGTATTTTCGCCTCGCGGATATCGTCCGCGGAACGCACGAACGACAAGGCCAAAACATCGACGCCGTGCTTCAGGCCAAACTCGAGATCGAGCTTGTCTTTGTCGGTGAGCGAAGGAATCGCGACGGCCGCGCCGGGCAGGTTGATTCCTTGCTGCTCGCCGAGTTTGCCTCCGTTGACCACTTCGCATTCGACATCGTCGCCATGCACCGCGCGGACTCGCAGCTCGATCCGTCCATCGGAAAGGAGCACGCGCGCGCCGGGCTCGACTTCGCGCGCGAGGCCGGCGAAGTCGGTGGAAATCAGCTTGGATGTTCCGGCGACTTTGCGTGACGTGATCGTCAGGACGGCTCCGGTTTCGAGGAGAACGGCTTCGCCATCTTTGAGATGGCCGGTGCGAATTTTGGGGCCTTGCAGATCCTGCAGGATGCAAACGGTTCGGTTCAGATGGTGCGCGGCACTGCGCAGGCGCTCGATTCTTCCGGCGTGTTCGGCGTGCGATCCATGAGAAAAGTTGAGGCGCGCGACATCCATCCCGGTTAACATCAGCTCGCGAATCATGTCTTCCGAATCACAGGCGGGGCCGATGGTGCAGACGATTTTGGCGCGGCGCATCCGCTGTGCGGCGCTTTGCGACAGAGGAGGGGATGCCGCCAGGTCGGCTTCAATCAAATTAGGATTGCGTTTGGTCACTTGCCGGTCCTTTCTTGAACGGGCCTAAGAGCATTGATCAGAAAGAGATTCTAAGAAGAAGAAAACTTCACCGTTTCTGTTTGCGAGCTGAACCTATGTGCGGAGATCGACCGTGCAATTAATATTCGTGGGCCCAGACTCAGCGGATTTCCGCGACTTCACGGCTCTTTGGCACTTTGGTTAGCCCCCTCGGAAACAACATGGCGTTGAACTCCGCGCCAATCAGCACGACGAGCGAGATCAGGTACATCCAGACCAGCAGGGCGATACCGACACCCAACGATCCGTAGATGACGCTGTAATCGGCGTAGTGCTGAAGATACCAACCAAAGAGCGCGGTCGAAATCAACCACATCGCGGTGGCCAGGACGGCACCGGGCAAAACGCTGTGCCAGGGCTGCGTGCGCGGCACAGCATTGTGATAGATGAGTTGAATGACGGCAATGCTGGTGAGGATGGCAATGGCCCAACGGATGGCGCCCCAAGCGAGAAGAATGAGCGGTCCGAATTCGTGGCCCATCAGAAACAGGATTCGCAACTCGATGCGGCTGCCGAAGGCGACCAGAATTGTGGCGAATGTGAGCGGAAGGCCAGCCATTAGGACCAGCGAAACCGAAATTAGGCGCTCCTGCACAATTCCCCAGGTTTTCGGCAACTGGTAGGCGCGGCGAAAACCGTCCATCCAGGAGATGATGACGCCGGAAGCGCTCCAAATCGTGAGCAGTGAAGAGGAGATGAGAAGTCCGACAGGACGGTCGGCACTACCGCGCAGATAGGCGAGGACGGTGGAGCTGCCCGCGGGCAGGATCGTGCCGAGCGCGTAGGAGACTTCGCGCAGGTAAACTTCGCCGCGATTCAATGTGGCCAGAATCGCGCCCAGGACCAGCAGCGCGGGGAAAAAAGTGAAGATGGAGGAGTAGGCCGAGGCTTTGGCGGTTCCGAAAGCATCATGTTCGAAGGCGCGCCAGATGGAGAGGCGAAAGAGGCGCCAGAAGCGCCCCAGAGCCGGGGCCACGACCAAGCCGCCAGGAATCGGCTCGGGGGGGGCATTGCGGTCCGGAGGGGGTCCTGTGATGCGTTGTGGCTCCAATGCTAAGACCATCGGGTTACCGGGATTTTAGTCAAAACCGTAGCCAAACCATAGTGCTAAACGAAGCGCTAAAGAAAGCGCCCGATAAGGCGTTCGACCGAAGTCAGGTCAAAGAAAATCAGGGGCGACAGTTCGTCGCCCCTGTGTTGATTTCGTAAGCTGTTACTCGGCAGCAAGCTCTTCGGTCTCGCCTTCGTGACGCATGAGCTCGAGGGCGCGCTCGGCATCTTCGTACGCCTGCGAAACTTCCTCTTGCACCTTGCTCGCCGCCTCTTCCATCTCTGGAGAGAGCCGGACGTTGCGGTAGTATTCCATGCCCGTGCCAGCCGGAATCAGACGACCGACGATGACGTTTTCCTTCAGCCCGCGCAGATGATCGACGGCTCCCTGGATGGAAGCTTCGGTCAGCACACGCGTTGTCTCCTGGAAGGAGGCAGCCGAGATGAAGGAATCGGTGGAGAGCGACGCCTTGGTGATACCGAGCAGCAACGGGCGTCCAGTGGCTGGTTTGCCACCATTCGCGATGGCACGCTCGTTCTCCTCGTGGAAGCGGAACTTGTCCACTTGCTGTTCGAGAAGGAACTGGGTGTCGCCCACGTCCTCGACCTTAACCCAGCGCATCATCTGACGGACGATCACTTCGATGTGCTTATCCGAAATGTTCACGCCCTGTAAGCGGTAGACTTCCTGGATTTCGTTGACCAGGTAAGACTGCAGCTCTTTCTCACCGAGCACGGCCAGAATGTCGTGCGGGTTGAGCGGGCCGTCCATCAGAGGTTCGCCAGCCTTCACGCGCTCGCCCTCCTGCACGTTGATGTGAACGCCGCGCGGTACGGAGTATTCCTTCTCCGTGCCGTTGTCGGCAGCCACGTAGAGTTTGCGTTGTCCCTTGGCCACTTCGCCGAACCGAACCACGCCATCGATTTCGCTGATGACTGCGGTCTCGCGAGGTTTGCGAGCCTCGAACAATTCGACCACACGCGGCAGACCGCCGGTGATGTCCTTGGTCTTGGTCGTTTCGCGCGGGATCTTCGCCAGCACGTCTCCCGGGAACACCGTGTCTCCATCTTGCACCATGAGGTGAGCACGCGAGGGCATCAAGTAGCGCTTGCTCGCCTTGCCCTTGATGACGATCGCCGGCTGGCGCTTCTCGTCGGGCGAATCCGCCACAACGTGACGCGAGAGACCAGTGACTTCATCGACTTCTTCGTGCAGCGTGATGCCTTCCTGCAAGTCTTTGAACTGCGCCGTGCCGCCGATTTCGGTGAGGATCGCGAAGGTGTAGGGATCCCACTCGACCAATGCTTCGCCGAGCGCAACCGGACCGCCTTCCGTGACCTTGACCTTGGCGCCGTACACGACTGCGTAGCGCTCGCGTTCGCGGCCCTTTTCGTCGACGACAGCTATCGAGCCCTGACGATTCATAACGACCAAGTCGCCGGTTTTCGATTTCACGGTTTGGAGGTTGATGAAGCGCACGATGCCGTTGCTCTTCGCGTCGAGGCGTGACTGTTCCGAAACTCGCGATGCCGTACCACCGATGTGGAAGGTACGCATGGTGAGCTGCGTTCCAGGTTCGCCGATCGACTGCGCCGCGATGACGCCGGTTGCTTCGCCGAGTTCGACGAGACGTTCCGGAAGCCAGGTTGCGTCCGTAACACATGACGCAAACGCCGCGCTTGGATTCGCAAGTGAGCACCGAGCGAATCTTGACTCGCTCGATTCCGGCGGCCTGAATTGCACCTGCCAGATCTTCGGTGATCTCCTGGTTGATGTCGACGACGACTTGGCCTTCGTAATCTTTGATCTTTTCGAGCGAAACGCGGCCTACTATGCGGTCGCGCAGTGGCTCGATGATCTCGCCGGCTTCGACGATACCGGAGACGAAAATTCCGTCTACCGTACCGCAGTCGTATTCACTGATGATCACGTCTTGCGCCACGTCGACCAGACGCCGCGTCAGGTAACCCGAGTCAGCGGTCTTGAGAGCCGTATCCGCCAAGCCCTTACGAGCGCCGTGCGTCGAGATGAAGTATTCGAGAACGGTGAGACCTTCACGGAAGTTGGCCGTGATCGGCGTCTCGATAATTTCACCCGTCGGCTTCGCCATCAGTCCGCGCATACCGGAGAGCTGGCGAATCTGCTGTTTCGATCCTCGAGCGCCGGAGTCGGCCATGACGTAAATCGGGTTGAGCCCGCCTTCTTTGTCGCGCCGCTGCATCTGGCCGAACATTTCATCGGCAACCTTTTCAGTGATCGCCGACCAGATTTCGATGACCTTGTTGTAGCGCTCGCCGTTGGTGATCGCGCCGTCCAGATACTGCTGCTGGACTGCGATAACCAGTTTGTCTGCGTCTTTGACCAGGGTCCTCTTGTTATCCGGGATGACCATGTCGTCGATGCCGATCGAAAGACCAGAGCGTGTGGCATATCGGAAGCCCAGCGACTTGATCTCGTCCAGCATCTTGACCGTGACTTCAAGGCCGAACCGCAGATAGCAGTAATTGACCAGCTGTCCGATGCCCTTTTTCTTAAGCAGCCCGTTGATGTACGGCATGCTCATGTTGACGCCGGGCACCGCTTTCGGCAGATGATCGTTGAGAATCGCGCGCCCGACGGTCGTGTTCAGATACTCGCGCACGATGTGGATGGGCTCGGTGTGATTCACGTCCTGATCGTCGTAAGCATGCGTCAGGTCGATCACTTCGCCCGTGTAGCGCAGACGAATCGGGGTCAGCGTTTCTACTTCGCCCATTTCGAGTGCGATCACGACTTCGTCGATGTTGGCGAACGAACGTCCTTCACCCTTCGCGCCGGGTTTCGCTTTTGTCAGGTAATAGAGGCCAAGCACCATGTCCTGGGTAGGAACGGTGATGGGCTGTCCTGACGCTGGCGACAGGATGTTATGCGAAGACAGCATGAGAACGCTGGCTTCTACCTGGGCCTCAGGCGACAGCGGAATGTGCACGGCCATCTGATCGCCGTCGAAGTCTGCGTTGAATGCGGTGCAGACGAGCGGATGGATCTTAATTGCCTTCCCTTCGACCAGCACCGGCTCGAACGCCTGAATACCGAGGCGATGGAGCGTAGGCGCGCGGTTCAACATCACCGGATGATCTTTGATGACCTCTTCCAGAATGTCCCAGACAATCGGATCCTGCTGCTCCACCATTTCTTTGGCTTGCTTGATGGTCGTGCAGTTTCCCGTCTGTTCGAGGCGGTGATAGATGAACGGCTTGAACAGTTCGAGCGCCATCTTCTTCGGCAAACCGCACTGGTGCAGCTTGAGCTCGGGGCCGACGACGATGACCGAACGTCCCGAGTAGTCGACGCGCTTGCCGAGCAGGTTCTGACGGAAACGTCCCTGCTTGCCCTTCAGCGTATCGGAGAGCGATTTCAGCGGACGGTTGTTCGCGCCACGCAGCACGCGTCCACGGCGTCCATTATCGAACAGGGCGTCGACCGCTTCCTGCAACATGCGCTTTTCGTTACGCACAATGACTTCGGGAGCATGCAAGTCCATCAGCTTCTTCAACCGGTTATTGCGGTTGATGACGCGACGGTACAGGTCGTTCAAATCGGAGGTGGCGAAACGTCCGCCGTCCAATGGAACGAGGGGGCGCAGCTCGGGTGGAATCACCGGCAGCACGTCGAGGATCATCCACTGCGGCTTGTTGCCGCTCTTGCGGAAAGCCTCAACTACTTTCAAGCGTTTGGCATACTTCAGCCGCTTTTGCAGCGAAGTTTCATGCTTCATCTTCTCGCGCAGTTCGACCGAGAGCGAATCGACTTCAATACGCTTGAGAAGTTCTTTAATCGCTTCCGCACCCATCATTGCTTTGAAGCCGGCGGGACGGAACTGCTGATCGAGTTCGCGATACTTCGCTTCGTCCTTGATGACTTCGCGTTCTTTCGCCGTTGAGTCGCCCGGATCGACAACCACGTAGGCTTCGAAGTAAAGAATCGCTTCCAGATCGCGCAGAGAAATATCGAGCAAGTGCCCGATGCGGCTCGGCAGTCCTTTAAAGAACCACACGTGCGAACAGGGAGACGCGAGTTCGATGTGGCCGAGACGTTCGCGGCGAACTTTCGACAAGGTGACTTCAACGCCGCACTTGTCGCAGATCACTCCGCGATGCTTCATGCGCTTGTATTTGCCGCAGAGACATTCCCAGTCGGTGACCGGCCCAAAGATGCGCGCGCAGAACAAGCCATCGCGCTCCGGCTTAAAAGTGCGGTAATTGATCGTTTCCGGCTTGGTCACTTCACCATGCGACCAGCTCCGGATCTTTTCCGGGGATGCGAGGCTGATGCGAATGGCATCGAAATCAGCCACGGGATTTGCCATATCAAACGGGCTCGCTCGAAACATGTTCCTCCGCTTTCCTACGGCTGTACGCCGCCGTACGCGGCTCTCGGACACAGTCGCTAGTCGATGGTCGTTAGTCGCTAGCGAAATTTCTGACCCAGAGCCTCAAGAGCGAAGACTGCGGGTCTGTTCTTTAGAACTGAGTCAGTGCGCTAGCCGCGAACGACCAACGACTAGCGACCGACGACAATTTCCTTAATCTGCTGCCACGGCCACCGGCTTTTTCTCCGTGGCCTTGATCAATTCCACATCCAGGCAAAGCGCCTGCAATTCGCGAATCAGCACGTTGAACGATTCCGGAACGCCCGGCTCCATCGCGGCCTCACCTTTGACGATGGCCTCGTAGATTTTGGTGCGCCCGTATACGTCGTCCGACTTCGCCGTCAGCAACTCTTGCAGGATGAACGCCGCGCCGTATGCTTCCAGAGCCCAGACTTCCATTTCCCCGAAACGCTGGCCTCCGAATTGCGCCTTGCCACCCAGCGGTTGCTGCGTGATCAGCGAATACGGCCCGATGGAACGCGCGTGAATCTTGTCGTCCACCAAGTGCGATAGCTTCAACATGTAGATATAGCCGACGGTGACTGGCTGTTCGAAAATCTCGCCCGTCATGCCGTCGCGCAAACTGGTCTTGCCCGATGTGGGCAGACCCGCGCTCGACAGCAACGCCTTGATCTCTTCTTCACGAGCGCCGTCGAATACGGCCGATCCCATGAACACGCCCTTTGCCAGGGTTGGCGCCACGGCTTCGAGCTCGTCTTCGCTCATCTCGCTGATCGTGTCGGCGAGCACCGTGTCTTTGAACAGAGTCTTCAGATCGCGGCGAATCGCTTCCGAACGAGTGTTGTTCTTGAGCAGCTCGGTGATCTTCTTACCCAGTTCCGCGCCCGCCCATCCCAGGTGCGTTTCGAGAATCTGTCCGACGTTCATACGACTCGGCACGCCCAGCGGGTTCAGGACGATCTCGACTGGCGTTCCATCCTCGAGGTACGGCATATCCTCTTCGGGCAGAATGCGCGCGATCACACCCTTATTACCGTGGCGTCCGGCCATTTTGTCGCCGACGCTCAGCTTGCGCTTCATCGCGATGTAAACCTTCACCAGCTTGATTACGCCGGGTGGCAGTTCATCGCCCTTGGTCAACTTGTCTTTCTTCTCGTTGACGATCTTCTTGAGCACGTCGATCTGGCGCGAGGTCATTTCCTCGATCTCGTCGATCTGCTCATTTACCCGCGGATCCTTATCCGCGTATTTGATGCGCTTCAGGTTACGGGTCGAGATGCGCTCGATCGCGTCGCGGTCAAGAATCGTGTCTTTGGTCAGCAACCGCTTGTTGGTGCGCTCGTCGTGCAGATCGGCTTGCACTTCCTTGCCACCCAGCAGGCCTTCCAAACGCTTCAGGCGCTCGTCGGTCAGAATTCGGATTTCATCCGAAAGGTTCTTCTCGAGTTTCGCGATCTGGTTGCCTTCGATCGCCTTGGCTCGTTCGTCCTTTTCCTGGCCTTTGCGCGAGAAGATCTTCACGTCTACCACGATGCCTTCGATTCCAGGCGGGCAGTAGAGCGAAGCGTCGCGCACGTCGCCGGCTTTTTCGCCGAAGATCGCACGCAATAGCTTCTCTTCCGGCGTCAGCTGCGTCTCACCCTTCGGCGTCACTTTGCCGACGATGATGTCGCCCTGCTTGATTCCGGCGCCGATGCGGATGACGCCCGCCTCGTCCAGATTGCGGAGGGTCGATTCGCTGACGTTTGGAATGTCGCGCGTTACTTCCTCAGGACCGAGCTTCGTGTCGCGCGCTTCCAGTTCGAACTCTTCGATGTGGACGGAGGTGTAGTAATCCTCCTTCACCATCTTTTCAGAGACGAGGATGGCGTCTTCGAAGTTGTAACCGCGCCATGGCATGAAGGCGACGAGCACGTTGCGCCCCAGAGCCAACTCGCCGAAATCCGTGCAAGGACCGTCGGCGATGACTTGTCCCTTGATTACCCGCTGGCCTTTCTTCACGATCGGCTTCTGGTTGATGCAAGTGTTCTGGTTCGAGCGCTTGAACTTCGTGAGCTGGTAAATGTCGCTGCCCACTTCACGCGAGAGCTGCATCGGGTGATGCTCGCCTTCGACGCGAACGATAATGCGCTCGGAGTCGACCGAATCGATGATTCCGTTACGCTTGGCCAGAATCACAGCGCCTGAGTCGCGCGCCGTTACGCCTTCCATGCCGGTTCCGACAATCGGAGCCTGCGCACGGAGCAGCGGCACCGACTGACGTTGCATGTTCGCGCCCATCAACGCGCGGTTCGCGTCGTCGTGCTCGAGGAACGGCACGAGCGATGCGGCCACCGAGACGAGCTGCTTCGGACTGACGTCGACGTAATCGACTTCATCGCGATTCACGAGAACAAAGTTGCCTGCCTTACGAGCGTTGACTAGCTCGCCGGCGATGCGTCCTTTGTCGTCGAGTTCTATGTTCGCCTGCGCAATCGTGTGACGGTCTTCTTCCCACGCCGACAGATAGAACGAGAACGGCTCGACCTCGACGAGCTTCTTCTTGCGCTCTTTGAGGTCGGCGTTGATCTTCTCCATCTCGCTCTTTTCGGCGTAGTCGCCGACTTTGAACGTGCTGTCTCCCGCGTTGACCACAATCACGTAGTCGACCACGCGCGCACCCTTGACCTTGCGGTAGGGCGACTCGATGAAGCCGTAGTCATTAATACGCGCAAAGCAGCTCAACGACGAAATCAGTCCGATGTTCGGACCTTCTGGCGTTTCAATCGGGCAGATACGTCCATAGTGCGTCGGGTGAACGTCACGGACTTCGAACCCCGCGCGTTCTCGCGACAATCCGCCCGGCCCAAGGGCCGACAGACGCCGCTTGTGCGTGATTTCCGACAGCGGATTCGTCTGATCCATGAACTGCGACAGCTGCGACGATCCGAAAAATTCGCGGATCGCGGCCATCACCGGCTTGGCGTTAACCAGGTCGTGCGGCATCGCCGTCGACATTTCCTGGTAGACGGACATTTTTTCTTTAATCGCCCGTTCCATGCGGACGAGGCCGATGCGGAACTGGTTCTCGAGCAACTCGCCAACCGCGCGGACGCGGCGGTTGCCCAGGTGATCGATGTCGTCCACCGCGCCAATGTTCTTGCGCAGCTTGAGCAGGTACTTGATCGTCGCGTAGAAATCGTTCGGATCGAGCGTTCTCTGCTCGAGACTCGTCGCTTCCTGATTCTCAAACAGCTTGATGTTGAACTTCAGGCGGCCCACACGCGAGAAGTCGTACTTGCGCGGATCGAAGAACATGCCCTGGAACAGGGCCGTCGCCGTATCCAACGTCGGCGGATCGCCCGGACGCAGCTTGCGATAAATTTCGATCAGCGCTTCTGAAGGGCTGACAACCGAATCGCGCCGCAGCGTCTGGCTGATGACCGTGCCCACGTCGTCGCGCTCGGGGAAGAACACGCTCAATTCGACCACGCCCGATTCCAGAATCTTGGAAACTTTGTCGGCCGTGATTTCCGAATTCGCTTCGAGCAGCACTTCGCCGGTCGTCGTGTCGACGATGTCGCCCGCCGCCCACGCGCCTTCGAGATCCGTCATGTCGATTTCGATTTCGCTGATCTTCGCCTTCTGAATTTCTTTCAGAGTCGCAGCCGTGATCTTGCGGCCGGAGTGCGCCACTTCATCTCCCGACTTCGACTTGATGCTGTGCGCCAGCTTCATGCCCAGCAGGTTCGTGGGCTTTTCGCTCGCCGGATCCAGCGTCCAGAACAGCTTCTTGTCGCGGACCACCAAACGATCCGTCGTATAGAAGGTCTTCAGAATGTCTTCGCCGGAACGCAAGCCAAGGGCGCGCAGGAAAATCGTGCCCAGGAATTTGCGCTTGCGATCGATGCGCACATACAGAACGTTCTTCTGGTCGTATTCGAATTCAACCCACGATCCGCGGTAGGGAATGATCTTTCCCAGGAAGTACGTGCGGTTCGCGGCGGTTTCGAAGAACACGCCAGGCGAGCGATGCAATTGGCTGACAATGACGCGCTCGGTCCCGTTAATAATGAAGGTGCCGTTCTGCGTCATCAAGGGAACGTCGCCAAAGAAAACTTCCTGCTCCTTGATGTCGCGGATGGAACGGTTGCCGGCTTCATCTTTGTCCCAGATCGTCAGCCGCATCGTGACCTTGAGCGGCGCGGAATAAGTCATGCCGCGCTCTTCGCACTCGGCCACGTCGTACTTCAATTGCAATCCGACCGGGTCGCCGCACTTATTACAGAAGTCAGGAGTGTTCGCGTTGTAGGTGCCGCACTTGTGGCACAGAACTTCGCCGGGATGAAACGGGTCCGTGATCACGGTCGATCCGCAGTTTTTACAAGTGGTGCGCAAGTGATGCAGCCCTTTCAGGTGGCCGCATTTGCACTCCCAGTTGCCGATGGCGAAGTCGACAAACTCCAACTGCGAGACGTTGCGGAAGTCGGTAATGGGAAACACCGACTGAAACACGGCTTGTAGCCCGCCATCTTCGCGCTCGCTGGGCAGCTTGTCCATCTGCAGGAACCGGTCGTAGGATCGCTTCTGCACTTCAATCAGGTTCGGGATCTGGATGGTTGCTGGAATTTTGGAAAAATCGAAACGTTTGCGGTGGACGATTTGCTTTGCCATTCTCGGAGACTCCTGCTTTCAGGCAGCCTGGGGCTGCGTACAGCGCGGAATGAGGGCGCAAAAATGCGGCGCCAAAATTAGTGCGATGCTTGCCAAACTCGGGCGGGGTACGCGAAGAAAACAGACAGGCACCCGCAAGGACATGTTTGTCCGCGGGCGCCGTACGCGACGCTTACTCTTGAGTAACTTGTAAAATTCCGTACCAGTTCAAAAGGCCTGTTCCATCCCGCCGCCCGCGGGATCGGATGCCAAACTTCAATTCCAGCGACTCTGTTCCATCCGCTTCCTGGGAATATTTGGAGGACTCGAGTCGCTGTCGCCTCGCAGTGAAGCCAGGATAGCGGGTTATTTGTTAGATATTAACACCACCCGATAGGATTCAGCTAGTGTTCGGTCAAATAATTGCAGGCGGGATGGCCTTTTGTGTGGAAAACTTGTGGAAAGACGACTGGCCGTTCCAAGCGGCAGACTGCCCCGCAGCCACAAAAACCACCCCGCACTGCCCAAACTATTTGACTTCGACCACCGCGCCAGCTTCCGTGAACTTCTTTTTGATCGTTTCGGCTTCTTCCTTCGAGACACCTTCTTTGATGCTCTTGGGAGCGCCGTCCACCAAGTCTTTCGCCTCTTTCAAGCCGAGGCTCGTGACTTCGCGTACTGCCTTGATTACATTGATCTTGTTCGCGCCGACTTCCTTCAGAACGACCGTGAATTCGGTCTTCTCTTCCGCCGGAGCCGCCGCTGCGCCTGCACCGCCGCCAGCCACCATAACCGGGGCCGCTGCCGCCGCCGAAACGCCAAGACGTGATTCCAGTTTCTTTACCAGCTCTGCCGCTTCCAGCAACGACAGGGCAACGATTGATTCTTCTAACTGCTGTAGATCCGCCATGTGAAACTCTCCACTTTTATGTAAGATTTACGATTTTGCCATCGCTCTGTCAGGTTTCCAGTGCGACCAGGTCGTCCATTCCAGCGCCAGACAACGCCCGAATCTCAGACCGCGCCACCCCTGCCTTTGCGATAACTCAATCTTTTTTCGAGCAGACTTGCTGCTCAGAAACTTGTGGTTGGCTGCTGGCTTCTGGCCGCTAGCATTTAGCTAGAAGCCAATAGCGAGCTGCGTTTTATGCTTCTTTGAACTTTTTCTGTTCCACGCCCTGGCCAATTACCACGGCCAGATCGCGTCCCACCGCATTCATCGTCGTGACCAGACGCTGTGCAGGAGCATTCAACAGGAACAGCAGCTTCGAATACAGCTCTTCTTTCGACGGCATGGTCGCGAGCGACTCGATCTCTTTGACCGAAATCAGCTTGCCTTCGACAATCCCAGACTTGAAGCTGAATTCCGGATTCTCTTTCACGTACTTCGCTAGTGCCTTGGCCAGCGCGACCGGATCGCCTTCCGTGTACGCGATTGAAGTCACGCCTTGCAGATTCTTCAGCGCCTCTTCCACCTTCGTGCCCTTGCCGGCGCGCTCGGCCAGCGTGTTCTTGACGACGCGGTATTTTGCGCCCGTCGGACGCAACGCCTTGCGCAACTCAAAATCCTGCGTCACTGTCAGCTTCGAATACGTAGCCACTATCATGCTGGTAGCGGACTTCAGTTCGCCGCCTAGCTTTTCAACCTGCGAAACTTTCTTAGCTCGAGTAACCGCCATATAAGAACCCTTTCAAATAAGTCGTTAGTCGCCTGTCGCCAGTCGTTCGGGCCGATGGTCGCGAGCATGATTTGCCGAACGACCATCGACCAGCGACTACGACGGCTTTCTTATGCCTTCGACGCAGCCTCAATCGGAGCCGTATCCAGCGAGATTCCCGGGCCCATGCTCGAACTCAGGAAACATCCCTTGATGTACTTGCCCTTGGCCACGGATGGCTTCGCTTTGATCACGCTCGTGATCACGGTCGTCGCGTTGTCGATCAACTTGTCGGGCGTAAAGGAAATCTTTCCCACCGGAACGTGGACCAGGGCCGTCTTGTCGGTGCGGAACTCGACCTTACCGGCCTTCACTTCCTGCACAGCCTTGGCGACGTCCATCGTGACCGTGCCCGTCTTCGGATTCGGCATCAGCCCCTTCGGACCGAGCACCTTACCCAGACGGCCCACCGACTTCATCATGTCGGGGGTCGCAATCAGCGCGTCGAAGTCGGTCCAGTTTTCTTTCGTAATCTTCTCGACCATATCTTCGCCGCCCACGAAATCCGCGCCTGCCGCTTCGGCTTCGCGAACTTTTTCGCCGCTCGCGATTACCAGGACTTTTTTCGACTTGCCCAGTCCATGCGGAAGCACAACCGTGCCGCGGACCATCTGGTCCGCGTGTTTCGGATCGACGCCTAAACGCAGCGTGATCTCGACAGTCTCGTCAAATTTTGCGTATTTCACTTTCTGCAGGAGTGGAACCGCTTCCTGCAGAGTATAGGGCCGCAGCTCAACAGCTTTCCGCGACTTCTCAATATTCTTCCCTGACTTCTTCATTTTCCCCTCAGTCTCCCACCGCTCATCGGTGTTCCGAGGAGCCGTGGTTTTTGTGACAAAAACTTGAAAACTTTTCCGCGCGCTGCTTATCCAACCACCTCAATGCCCATCGACCGCGCTGTTCCGCGGATGCTCTTGATGGCCGCGTCGACCGATGCCGCATTCAGATCCGGCATCTTCTGTTTAGCGATATCTTCTACTTGCTTGACAGTGACCTTGCCAACCTTGTCTTTATTGGGAGCGCCCGATCCTTTGGCGATTCCGGCGGCGCGCTTTAGCAATACCGATGCCGGCGGGGTCTTGGTAATAAATGTGAATGTGCGGTCGCTGTAGACCGTGATCACGACCGGAACAATCAGGCCTTCGAGTTCTTTCTGTGAAGTTCGCGCGTTGAACTGCTTGCAGAACTCCATGATGTTGACCTGCGCCTGACCGAGCGCTGGACCAACCGGGGGCGCCGGTGTCGCTTTGCCCGCCGCAATCTGCAACTTTACCGATCCTGTCGCTTTCTTAGCCATGATGCCTTTCCAATACCTATTTTAAATTCGCCGAGTCTAGGATTTTCGGCTCAGCGTTTTACAACCTACGCGACTTTTTCTACCTGCCCGAATTCCAATTCCACGGGTGTCGAGCGGCCGAAGATCGTTACCATGACTTTCAGCGTCTCGCGATCTTCATTCACGTCGTCGACGACGCCGGTAAACGTGGCAAACGGACCTTCGCCGATGCGCACGGTCTCGCCTTTTTCAAACTTGACCTTTAGCTTCGGCTTTTCGCGGCTGTCCGCAACTTTATAAACGATGTGGTTGACTTCCTCGTCCGAGAGCGGGGTCGGTTGCTGCCCCGTGCCGACAAATCCCGTGACGCGCGGCGTCGACTTCACGACGTGCCAGACGTGATCGTCCATGTCCATTTCGACCAGCACGTAGCCGGGATAGAACATGCGCTCCGAGGTGTACTTCTTGCCGCCCCGAACTTCCGTTACCGACTCGGTCGGAATCAGCACCTTGCCGATTTTGTCCTGCAGCCCGAAAGCCTGCACGCGAGATTCGAGCGACTCCCGCACCTTGCGCTCAAACCCCGAATAAGCGTGGATGATGTACCACTTCATATTCGGATTGCGCGGCGTCTCGCCCGCAACCGCTTCCGCGGGCGCTGCCGGAGAACCCCCGGGGGCTCCAGTTGCCGCAGCGCTCTCGATCTTTTCTTTTTCCGCCATTCAATCGCTTCTTTCGCTCCGCCCTAATGGCGTGAGAAATAATGCAGCATCCGCTCCAGGCTGTTGCTGATCGCAAGATCCACCAGCCAGAAGTAAAACGCGAACAGGAATACAGTAATAATCACGACGGTCGTCGTTGCCTGCACTTCCTTCAGCGAGGGAGACGTGACCTTCTTCATCTCCGTGCGCACGTCGCCGTAGAATGTCTTGATTCGATCGGGCCACGATCTGAGCCGATTGCCGAAGTCGCCGCTCGTTGTTGCGATTGAGTTCGCCATTTTCTTCGTTTCTACTCCCATCACAGACCTGGCCTTTTCCTTCCGTCTCAAAACTCTGGCAGGGGCGGAGGGATTCGAACCCCCAAGTTCGGTTTTGGAGACCGACAGTTTAACCGTTGAGCTTACGCCCCTGTAAACCGTTTTTAGCTGTCAGTTCGCAGTTCTCAGTGAAACCCGATTCACCCGGGTACTGGGTACTGGTACTGGCTACTTCACTTCTTTATGAGTCGTCTGCTTGCGACACCGGCTGCAGAACTTTTTAAGTTCCAAACGATCCGGCGTCGTTTTGCGGTTTTTCGTTTTTGAATAATTCCGCTCTTTGCAATCACCACACTGCAACGTAATAATTTCTCGGGGCATTTCAAACAGCTCCTAGCTTCTGGCTGCTAGCCTCTAGCAAGCCTGATTCATCTCTTCCCAGCTTGATCCAGCTACCAGCGAAACGCTGGTAGCTGGAAGCTGTTTTACTGAATAATCTCCGCAATCGTTCCGGCGCCGACTGTGTGGCCGCCTTCGCGAATCGCGAACCGCAATCCCTTTTCCATCGCCACCGGAGTGATCAGCTCGATCACCAGGCTCACGTTGTCTCCCGGCATCACCATTTCCGTGCCCGCCGGCAACTCCGCAATTCCTGTCACGTCCGTTGTCCGCAAGTAAAACTGTGGACGGTAGCCTTTAAAGAATGGCGTATGACGTCCGCCTTCTTCTTTTGTCAGGATGTAGACTTCGGCCTTGAACTTGGTGTGCGGCGTAATCGAGCCACCCTTCGCCAACACCATTCCGCGTTCGACATCTTCTTTCGCAATGCCGCGCAACAGAAGTCCCGCATTGTCGCCCGCCATGCCTTCATCCAGCTGCTTCTTGAACATTTCGACGCCCGTGACGACCGTCTTGCGCGTCTCGCGGAAGCCGACGATCTCCGCTTCTTCGCCGACCTTGATCTTGCCGCGCTCGATTCGTCCCGTCACCACCGTGCCGCGTCCCTGAATCGAAAAAATATCTTCGATCGGCATCAGGAAGGGCTTATCCAGATCACGCGCCGGCTGCGGGACGCTCTTGTCCACCGCCTCCATCAACGCGTCAACCTGCTTCTCCCACTTCTCTTCGCCGTTCAATGCGCCCAAGGCCGACAACCGGATCACCGGCACGTCGTCGCCAGGGAACTGGTACGCCTTCAGCAACTCGCGGACTTCGAGTTCGACCAGATCGAGCAACTCGGGATCATCCACCGCATCGCACTTGTTCAGCGCCACAACGATGTACGGCACTCCGACCTGACGAGCCAAGAGCACGTGCTCGCGCGTCTGCGGCATCGGACCATCCGTCGCCGCAACCACTAAGATCGCACCATCCATCTGCGCCGCGCCCGTGATCATGTTCTTGATGTAATCCGCGTGACCCGGGCAATCGACGTGCGCGTAATGCCGGTTCGGCGTCTCATACTCCACGTGCGCCGTGGCGATGGTTATGCCGCGCGCCTTTTCTTCCGGAGCGTTATCGATCGAATCAAACGACCGAAACTGAATCTTCGGGTTGTGCTTCGACAGGACCTTCGTGATCGCCGCCGTCAACGTGGTCTTCCCGTGGTCAATGTGACCAATCGTCCCAACGTTGCAGTGCGGCTTATTCCGCTCAAACTTTTCTTTGGCCATTTTCCTTTTCCTTTGTAGCGCCGGCGTCTCGCCGGCTGTTTCGAAATCAGTCCTCGTCCTGAGATCCACTCAGTAATACTGATACAGCTTTTGAAACTTCTCGCGCACCGACGTATCGACCTCTTCCAGCTTCGAGAGATAAAACTCACGAATCTGCGATTGGTCCGAAACCGGCAACGAGCTATACAAATTCCGGGCCGTTCCACTCGCGTCGCCGTTCGCGCGGTCAAACGCGCCAGCCGTAAACGCAGCGTCCAGATCGCGCACTCGAATCCCGCGGCTGGCGAGCACTTTCAGGTACTTCACGACTCGGTCCGGAACAAACGCCTTCTCGATCGAGGACTTCAGCTCGCCAAACTCGCGCTCTTTCTCAACCTTGAGGACACCTTGTTCGAAACCCAATGTTTGCACCTGGTTACCTAATTCTCAACGCAACGCTCAAACTCTGGAGCGGGAGACGGGGATCGAACCCGCGACCAACAGCTTGGAAGGCTGTGACTCTACCACTGAGTTACTCCCGCTCAGCCTTAAACCTCTAGATCCCTCGCTTAAAACGCTCGGGATTTCGGCTGCGGGCTCCCGCTTCGCTTACGCCCGCAAAACGCCTCAAGTTACTCCCGCCCAACCAGCTGTCAGCCATCAGCCGTCAGCAAAACCTTGCCAATCTCATGGAGCCGATGATCAGGATTGAACTGATGACCTCTCCCTTACCAAGGGAGTGCTCTACCAACTGAGCTACATCGGCCCATCTAAAATCTTAATACTTTCCGAGCTTCAACTCTTGGATTCCACCGTCTTCGCCCGCTCCTGCTCTTCTTCGATCCGGGTGCGCCAAAAATACAGGGCCCCGCGAAAAGCAAACAATCCCAGAATCATCAGCGTCGCAGTTCGCAAGCGAATGTTCGCGTTGAAAATCTGAATCGGATCGTCCGACAATGTGGTCCAGGCCAAAACACCCAACACCGCATATGCGAACAAAGCCAACACGAACTTCTTCTTGATCGTCACAACCGACTCATCAAAACTTCAACTAAACCGCGATTTGCTGAAGAACGATCCGCTCAAGTACGATCCGCGAACTTCTTGCGGCCGCTTCGGGCTATCATTCGCCGAAGCCTGCCGTTTCCGCCTTACCTCACTCTGGTGCACAGGGGAGGATTCGAACCTCCGTACCTCCTGAGAGGGACAGATTTACAGTCTGTTGGCTTTAACCACTCACCCACCTGTGCAAATCCGAAAACACTGCTCGCGCGCGAAAACCAAGACCAAGCTGCTGCATTCGCACTTCGTCTCTCAGTTCGGGAAAACTGTATGCGAGAACTCCCGCCTGACAACCACACTCGCCGGAAAATAAACTGAAGGAGTGCCGTTCGAGCCGTGCCGCTAGCGCGTCGCCGCGCGAAACCTCTCTGTTTCCGGAATCTATTTATCTGGAGCTGGCGAAGGGAATTGAACCCCCGACCCTCTGATTACAAATCAGATGCTCTACCAACTGAGCTACGCCAGCGGGTGGAAGCAAGTCCAAGCGGGCACAATACTTCCTCGATCCCATCCTGAAATCCGGGACAATTATTTAAGTTACCACAAGGGTTATTGACACGCAACCGCAGCCATTCGCCGATTTTAACCCGCTCGAAGCGCGACATGCCCTGCAATCCGACCGGCGTTGTCCGCAACTCAGGAAGGCTGACCGATGCTATCATTGTCCGCTGGCCGTGTTCCCTACGGGCAGTACGGCACCCGCCGAAATCGATGCGCATTCGACGCCGCCTCCCTATCGCTTTAGCTGTCTTGCTGATTGTGGCAGCGGTCGCGCTCATCGTTACACTCCGCAAGCACGCTCCGCCCGAAGCTGCCCGCCTGCTTCCGGGCGCAGATGGCTTTCTTTATGTGAACCTGGAGTGGATTCGGACTTTCAACGCCAGCAGCCAACTGCCCCCCGTTTCTCACGATCCGGACTATCAGAAGTTTGTGGAAGAGACCGGCTTTCAGTGGGAACGCGATCTCGACAAGGCAGCTTTCGCCATTCACTATCCGCAAAGTTGGGGCGACGGCACGGCCGGATCGGCCACAGAACCCCGCTTCTCCGAAGTCTTCGTTGGCAAATTCGATTCTGGACACCTCACCGCTTATCTTAAGAAGCTGTCTTCGTCCGTGGAAGACTACCGCGGCTTTGACATCTACAGCATCCCGCTTGAAGGACGCACGGTTCGCGTTGTCATCCTTTCCTACGATAGCGTCGCCGTCTCGAACCACCCCGATCCCGATGTCATCCGGGGCATGCTCGACCGCTCCCGCAAACTGGCTTCCCCCTTCGGAGGTCCACGCCTGCTTCGTCAGTTCTTCGGTAAGGTTCCCCTGGCGAGTCTCGCTTTTGCAGTGCTCCGCGTGCGGCCCGGGATGACCTCTGTCGGCGGGATCGATAGCTGGAGTCTGCTCTTTCCAAAGCCCGCCGTCGCCGTCATTTCCGCCCGCTATCTTCGAGCCCTTCACTTGCGTGTAGAAGCTTTCACCGACAGCGAAGACGACGCTCACGCGGTTACGGAAAAGACCTCGACCTTTCTCAGCCTGTTTCACGCCACCGAAGTCAGCGTCGGCGCCCAGGGAACCGATGCCGACGTGAAGTCTTTTTTCGACAGCCTCAAAGTCGAACAGTCGGGAAAACGCGCGATTCTCACGGCAACTGTGCCACCCGGATTCATCAAGAAGGTACTCACCGAAGCTCCGCCGGAAACCGTAGCCCCCGCAGCGCCGTCTCCATCCACGGCGCCAGCCCCAAGGGAGCCATCCGCAGCACCGTCCAGATCAAGCCGCGCTTCGGAGCCGAAGTCCCGCTAGAAAATTGAGCTGAAAGCCAGGGGGGGCCGTTGTTTTCCCCACGCGCTACAATAGAGGCCGCTGGAGTCGAAACCAGAGTACAAACTATGACGAGTTTGCCCTTACCGCTCGCCGTCTTCGTCGCGGGACTTATCTCGTTCCTGTCCCCCTGCGTCCTTCCGCTTGTCCCGGGATATGTTTCTTTAATCTCGGGCGTGGGGGTCGAACAGCTGAAGATGAAAGAAGGCGAACTTTTCCGCAAGGTGATGCTCAACTCCGCCGCTTTCATCATCGGTTTCAGCATTGTTTTTATCACTCTCGGCGCCATCTCGACTGAAGTCGGCCAAGTCCTGGCGCAGTACAAGTCTTTACTCTCCCGGATCGCCGGCGTCATCATCATTCTGTTCGGGATTCACCTCACCGGCCTTTTTCAGATCAAATGGCTTCTCGCCGACACGCGTCTCCACAACCTCAAGGGCAGCTCCTCCGCCTGGGGCGCTTTCGTCATCGGGTTCGCTTTCGCCTTTGGATGGACGCCCTGCGTCGGCCCGATTCTCGCCGTGGTTCTCGGATTCGCCGCCGATCAAGACAAAGTCTGGAAGGGAATATTTCTTCTGGCCATCTACTCCGCCGGACTAGCCGTTCCATTTCTGCTGACGTCGCTCGGCATCGAACGTTTTCTGAAGTTCTACAACCGCTTCAAATTCCACATGCACGCCGTGGAAGTTGCCAGCGGAGTTCTGCTGATCGCATTGGGCATTCTGCTGGTGATGGGCCGCTTTACCCTCATTTCCGGCTATTTCTCGTTCCTGAACCGCTTTGCCCTCTAGCGCGTCTAACGAATTGGTACCTACGCATCAAGACTAAAATGGCGGCTAAGCTGCCGGGGTTCACACGTGAAAAGAAATCCGCTCATCCTGTTCTTCATCGCCGCGCTCGTCGCGGCCATGCTCTTTGCCGGAGTGCGCTTGACGCACAAAACCGCGGCCGACGGCGGCTCTCCCAAGGGAAAGCTGATCGGCAATCTCGCGCCCGACTTTGAACTCGCCACGCTCGACGGCAAGAACGTCAAACTCTCTGACTTGCGCGGCAAGGCCGTTCTGCTCAATTTCTGGGCGACTTACTGCGGGCCCTGCAAGATCGAGATGCCCTGGTTTGTCGAGCTGCAAAAGGAATACGGCCCCAACGGATTCCAGATCATCGGTGTAGCCATGGACGATGCCAGCACCGACGATATCGCCAAATTTGCCAAGGATATGGGCATCAATTACCCCATTCTGATCGGCAAAGACTCGGTCGCCGACAGCTATGGCGGCGTCAGCGTGTTGCCCACGACATTTTTTGTGGACCGCGACGGCAAGATCATCGCCCGCGAATTCGGCCTGCAGAGCCGCAGCGTCTTCGTCGACCATATCAAACAGGCTATGAACCAGGGCCATCCCGTACAGGCTCTGAAGTAACTACGAGCGCAGCCGTCGGCAGCGTACTGTGAAGGAAGTCGCAGGTCGTCGGGGAATCAGCAAGGCTTGTTGAGAGCGGCAGTTGAATCGCGGGCAAATGGGGTTCGCCAAAAATGAAAATTCTTCTCGCTAGCGCGATGCTTTTGCTTGCCGGCGCATTGGCTGTCGCTCAGGAAAACTTCGGCCCGCAAGGTCCGGTCGTCAAAATGTCTCCCGCTCCGCTCGTGACTGCCGAGCAGGGGAAAGCCGCGACCATCCCACTTACTTTTCACGTCGCCAGCGGATACCACATCAACTCGAACCAGCCGAAATCTGAATTCCTGATTCCGACCGTGCTCAAGGTCGAAGCCACCACGGACATCATCATCGGAAAAACCAGCTACCCGGACGGACAGGACAGGAGCTTCCCCTTTTCGCCCGACGAAAAACTCAATGTTTTTACTGGAGACTTCAACGTCGACGTGCTGGTTCGCGTGCTGCGCTCGGTGCAGCCCGGCAAATATATCGTTCGCGGAACTCTGAAATATCAGGCCTGTGATAATTCCGCCTGCTATCCGCCTAAGCAGCTGCCCGTAAGCTTCGACGTGAAAGTCGGCAAGGCCCCTGCCGCCGCGCACAGCAATCCCGCCCAAAGCCCCCACGCCCACCAATAAACAGCGCTACAGCACCACGGCCCGCGCCTGATCGAGTTGTGCCGTCAGCGTGTCGATTTTCGCCTCCAGTACGTGGCGTATCGAGAGCATGCCCATCAGCCGCCCATCATCGTCAACGATCGGCAGATGCCGGTAATGCCGCTCGACCATATTGGCCAGCGCCTCGCCCGCGGTGGTCGCGCGCGTCGCCATCTCGACCGGCGTGGTCATAATTTCGCGCACCGAGACTTTTCGCGGATCGTATTCTCCAAGCGCGAGCTTGCGCAGAACGTCGCGTTCGGTGAAGATTCCGGCAACGCGCTGGTTCTCGTCGATCACCACCACGGCGCCGACATGCCGGTCGAGCATCGTACGGATCGCGAGCTCGACTGTGGCTTCCAACGGGACCGCTGCCGCTTCCAAATCGCACATCTCCAAAATATTCATGCTCGTCCTTCGTTCCTATATCCGAGGGTATCCTGTCCAAGATGAGCTTGGGCGGATCTTTTCATTTTCTTCAGGCGATTGAAACATTCTTTTCATTTAACCGATGACAATTCATTCTTGAAGACTTTCCCGTCTTTCATCACGAAGCCAACACTCTCTAGCACTTTGATATTTGCAATGGGATCGCCATTTACGGCCACGACATCCGCGTATGCCCCCGGCGCAATCACGCCCAGCCGTCCGTTCATCTCGAGCAATTCTGCCGCTCGCGACGTCGCGCTCTGGATCGCTTGCATGGGTGTCATGCCAAACTCGACCATACGCGGAAACTCCTGCGCAATCGGTTGCGTCCACGGAATCCCGCCCATGTCGGTGCCGAACGCGATCTTCACGCCCGCCTTCAACGCCTTGCGAAATGACACTTCGTGCTCCGAGGCGCGCATACGGTCGCGTTTACCCTCCGCCGTTTCCGCTGGAGCCCAGTCGCCGTAGTAGACGCTCAAGGTGGCACACAGCCACGTGCCTTGCCGGGTCATCTGCGCCACCTGCGCGTCGGTCAACTGCAGGCCATGCTCGATCGAATCGCAACCGCCATCGAGCGCGCGTTGCAGACCTTCGCCACCATAGGAGTGGCAGGCCACTTTCTTTCCCCAGCCATGCGTTTCGGAAACGATTGCCCGCAGCTCCTCCACGGTCAGCGTCGGTTGCGAAACCAGTTCCGAATTTTTCCCGGGACCGCCGTCACGGACCCAGGAGCGGTGCGTCATGTAGACCTTGATCCAGTCCGCGCCATGATCGAGTTGTTCACGCGCCGCCTTGCGCGCCTCCACCGGACCATCAACGATCTGCACTCCTTTTGGCACTTCGATCTCAGGGGCATAGCCTTCGAGCGGATAGCCTCCCGTCGTCGAAATCGCGCGCGTCGAGACAAACATCCGGGGTCCCGGAATGTATCCCCCTTCGATCGCCTGTTTGATCCCGACGTCGCCGTAGCCCGCACCTTCTGTTTCCATATCGCGCAGCGTGGTGAATCCCTGTTCCAGGGCCCGGCGCACCGAAACCGTTGCCCGCGCCGCCCGAAATGCCAGCGGATATTTCAGCAATTGGATATCGTAGCCACCCTCGGAAGGGACTTCGCCCTGAAGAAAAATGTGGGTGTGGACATCGATTAATCCGGGAAGGACCGTTGCCTGGGAAAGATCGATGAAGGTAACACCCGCCGGGATGCTCGCTGGAGTAAGGGCTGCACTGTCAGCCACATCGGTAATTACGTTTCCACGAACTGTGATCAGGACATTGCGCCGAGGAGTGTTCGAAACGCCGTCAATCAGAACGCCCGCGCGGATCATCGTAACGGGACTCGACGCGGGAGAAGTATTCTCAGCACGCGCCGTACGGGCCGACAGCAAGGCTGCAGCCAGCATCCATAAAAAGATTTCGCACTTCACGGCTCACCTCCAGAAAGGCTGGATTGTACTACTCGTCCCCTCGAGGAAAAACCCAAGCCTTAAAGAGACGCATCGCTCAGGCGTTGCGCGGCGCTTTACCGCTGCGATGAATCTTTGGAATCGTGCTTGAGCCCGCTGAGAGCAAGCTTTTCGCTCAAGGAGCATGTCTCGAAGGCGGGCGGCTAAGAGCTAGCGGACAAGAGAGCTCGCGCGACGCGGAATTCGTAAAACGTAATCGCCTGCTCGGCCGCCGATCGCGAGTGATTCTCCCGCTGCCTCAAACACGCGGGAGGCAATCGCAAGCCTCACCTTGCCCAGAGTCGGAATCTCAGGCAAAAACTCTCGGCGCCCAGCCTGTGGTTCTTCGCCGTTGATCGCGAGCACAGTCTCTGTCGCATTCTCTTCCAGGTGCAATGTGATCTCGCCGCCCGGCGCGTGCGCATCGATCGCCGAAGCGATCAAGTATTGCAAACCTTTTCGCAAATGAGCTTCCGACATCGGCAACCTGGCGGAAGCGTCGCCGACAATCATCAACTCAATCCCTCGCACCGCCGCGATCGACTCAAAGTCATCGACAATTCGTCGTAAGATGGGCGAAAGCGCAGCCCATCCGATCTCGGGCCCGGGATTTTCTGCGTCGAGATATTCCCGCATTAACTGGATCATGCCGATGACATTTTCGGTCTGTTGTAAGGCCTTCACAACCGTCTCCTGCCGACGCTTCGCGGTTTCCCGGAACGAGCTTTTTTCCGAGTTTTCCAACTCCATCTCTAGAGAACACCGCAAACTCGTCAATGGCTGGCTCACGGAATGCAGTAACAACCCCAGTACATCCGGGCCCGGCGCCGCCTGCGGAAGCGAATTTGCTGCCGCGCTCATGCCCGCATGCCCTCGTGGCTCATTTGATAGCCTACTCCGCGCACGGTATGGATTAACGACGGCGTAAATCCGTCGTCGACCTTGCGCCGTAGATAGTTGATGTAAACATCGACCACGTTCGTCGTCGAGTCGAAGTTCAAATTCCAGACATGTTCGATGATCATCGCGCGCGTCAGGCGGCGCCCTGCATTCCGCATGAGGTATTCGAGCAGCGCAAATTCCTTGGTGGTCAACTCGATCGGGCGACCCGCGCGGGCAACCTTGCGTTCCACACGGTCCAGACAAAGATCGCGCACCGTGAGCACCGATTCGGATGGCACATGGCTGCGCCGCAGCAGTGCCCGCGCCCGGGCCGCCAACTCCAAATAAGAAAAAGGCTTCACCAGAAAATCGTCCGCCCCGGCATCCAGGCAGGCCACGCGGTCTTCCACACGGCTGCGCGCGGTAAGAATCATCACGGGCAAATTCGCTTTACGCTGGCGCAAACTCTTCAGCACAGATAGCCCATCCACCCCCGGGAGATTCAAGTCCAGCACCACGAGGTCATAGTCGAACTCGAGCGCCATGGAACGCCCATGGTTTCCTTCGACAGCAACATCGACCGCGTGATATTCCGCTTCCAGGCCCTTCCGTATGAAACTGGCAAGCGCCGCATCGTCTTCCACAATCAGAATTCTCATGAGATTCGTCTCACTACCGGGTTTCTGAATCGTTTCTCATTCTCGGCTGGTATCACTCGACGCACAAGATAACCCGCTCGTACAAATGGACGTACTTCCGGGATTGGAACAAGAGGCGAGCCGACTGCCGGAGATTTCCGATGCGTTGGAACGAGGTATTAACGAGGTATTAATGTGGAGAGGACGCCTCACTATCGCTCTTTCCAAGAGAGGGCGGGAACTTTGAATTTCGTGGACCGCGACATGTTGGCGGTAAGCGCCGATATCGTCTTCTACGGATTCCTTCTTTTTCGCCAGCGGAAGTTCTCGTCTGCACTCACTCCGTTCGCAGCGGTTACGCTCCCAGTGCCGCCTGAATTGCCGCGACAATCGATTCGGCCAGCCGATCCATCTGCTCTTTCGATTCCGCTTCGATCATCACCCGCGCCAGCGCCTCCGTGCCTGAGTACCGCACGACGACTCTTCCGATGCCATCGAGTTCGCGCTGGGCCGCCACGATCGCCGCTTGCACCGGCGGAATGTCCGAGAAAGGAGTCTTCTTCGTGACCCGCACGTTTCGAATAACTTGCGGAAACACCTTCAGATCGCTCACTAATCCACTCAGCGGCATTCCGGTGCGGACCATGATCTCCAATACACGCAATGCTGTCATTAAACCGTCGCCTGTGGTTGCATCACCATCGCGAAAGAGGATATGACCCGATTGTTCGCCACCGAGAGTCGCGCCGACGCGCTGCATCTCCTCCAAGACATACTTGTCGCCGACATTGGCGCGAAGCATCTGAATGCCCGACCGCTTCAGCGCCAACTCCAATCCCATATTCGACATGGTGGTGGCCACTACTGTGTCTTTGGCCAGTGTGCCGCGGGACTTCATCTCTCGTGCCGCTAGAAGCAGCACGGCGTCTCCATTGACGACATGCCCCTCGGCGTCGCAGAAGAGGGCGCGGTCGGCGTCGCCATCAAAGGTGACGCCCACATCGAAACGGTCTTCGGCCTTGCCATACAAAGCGCGTTGCGCCACGAAATCGGAGAGTGTCGCTGGATGCAGCGCCCCGCAATTCTCATTTATGTTTTGCCCGTCAGGGGAGGCGTGGAGGAACGTAGTCTGAAGCTTGAGGGCGCGAAACAACTCCGGAGCTTCGGCTGCAGCCGCTCCATTGGCGCAATCGACCGCAACCCGCAAGTGCTTCAAGTCGGACGAGACGCTATCGGCCAGCCAGCACACATAGGCGCGCCGCAAGCTCTCTTCGCCGGGCAAACTCGACACTGCGGCTGCCGAATCCGGCACCGGAACAGCGTCCGCTTGCAGCAACGCAAAAATTTCTTTTTCGATTGCGAGTTCGTGTGCGTCGGGCAGTTTGTAACCATCTCCGGAGAAAATTTTGATTCCGTTGTCCGTCCAGGGATTGTGCGACGCAGAAATCACTACACCGGCGTCATAGGCTTGCGAGCGAGCTAGGAATGCTACGCCGGGGGTGGTAATGACTCCCGCACTGCGCGACTCCACACCAACCGAGCCTAGCCCTTGGAGAAAGCGATCCGCAATCCAGCGGCTGGATGTCCGCGTATCTTGCCCGATCACGACACGAGCCGTGGCCTTTCCCCGCAGCAGATCGTGCCCCAGAGCCCGCCCGATCCAATACACGCTGTCGCGCGTTAGGGGAAATTCTCCTGCCACCCCGCGAATGCCGTCGGTTCCAAAAAGTTGTCTGATTTGTGTCATGGATTGATGTTACGTATCAGTCGTTAGTCGTTTGCCGTTGGGTCGTGGTCTTCCAATTGCCGGAGGTCGGTGGGCTATCTTCGTGGCTCGCCAACGACTATCGACCGTCGACAGTAGCCTTAACCGAACCTTCCATAATAACCGTGACCCGAATCGGAGTGGGGTGCACAATTTGAATCAAAGGGTCGGGCACGTACGCCTGCGTCACAAAAGACCCGTGGGTCATCGTCCCGCTTGCGTCCACGGGATCCGTGGTCGCTGCCTCGACCGCCTCGACCCGACGGCTCGGTCCCGTGATCACCAGATTGGGCGGATCCGCGGTTACCTGGGCCACCCGGATGCCGCTAACAAACGTTCCGGTGACTCGCGGCCGCACATCCACCACACGCGTGGCACGATTGTCGAACGAAAGATGGAACTGGCCGGGTATGATCTGCACCACTTCCAGATCCTGCGGCACGTGGATTTGCCGGCCGCTCAGATCGAATGTCCTTTCCCCCGGTCGAACGTCGGCCAGATTAATTTCCGCGCGCACATCGCCCGCCTCCAGGCGATGAATCACGCGTTCCGGGCCCCGCACCCGAATCTGCGCGTCGGTAAAACTGGCCGAATCGATCTCCAGATTTTCGGGAAGGTTCCTGAACTCGATGGGCACGCGCATTTCCACTTCGGCGATCGGATCGCGCGCCACGGCGCGCCAAAGACCGACGGCCATCACCAGAGCGACCACTTTGAGCCAGAAATTGTGCAGGACGACCCGCTGGAACAAGCTGGGTTGCGCGGAACTCGGCATCAGTCGTCCTTTCCCGTCCGCAGACCGGCATCTTCGCGGCGCGAAAGTTGAGAACTCGGCGGCTCCTCTTCGACAAAGCTGTCTTCCACCGGACTCGGCAAGGAAGGCGCGGGCGCATAGCGCCGGAGCAACACGCTCAATCGCTCGCGCAGCCGCTCCACCGACAAGTCGCGCTCAATGCTGCCCGCTACCGCGATACTGATGGTTCCCGTCTCTTCTGAAATGATCACGGCGACAGCATCGGTCTCTTCCGTAATGCCAATCGCCGCCCGGTGCCGCGTCCCCAGCTGGGTCGACAGCACCGGATTCATCGACAGCGGCAAAAAACAAGCTGCCGCCGCAATCCGGTCGCGCTGCACAATCACCGCGCCGTCATGCAAGGGGGCGCTGGGCCTAAAAAGGGTGGCGAGTAAGTCGTAGGAAAGCCGCGCGTCGAGCGATACGCCGCTCTCAATGTAAGTGCGCAGGCCGATCTCGCGCTCGATTATGATCAGCGCGCCTGTTTGATTTTGGGAGAAAAGATTGGCCGCCAGGACAATGTCGTCGTAAACGTCGGCTACTGAACTGGAGGACCGCATCAGCGAAATCCGGCTCCCCAGATTCGCGAGACCGTGGCGGATCTCCACCTGAAAAACCACGATCAACGCGAATACAACGTACGGCAGCAGCGTGCTGAGCAGCCAGTTCAGGGTCCGCAACTCACCCAGGCGCGCGAAATAAAAGGCCAGTCCCAACGTCGCGACGCCGACCAGCATGGGAGCCGCTCGCGTACCCCGCACCAACGCCAAGAACTGGTAGATCAGGATCGCGACCAGCACAATATCGACTACCGAGATGACCGATATCGTCGAGATGTGCGACCAAACCACCGACGGCGTCACGCGACCCTCACGCCCAATTTGGATTTGGGATTATTCTAATGCACCGCGCTCGCTGGGACTTATTAAGTTGAGTAAAGTTCGGTCAACCGCCTCTTTGAGCTCAATCCTCCTGCTTTCCATCCTGAGCACAGCGAAGGCCCGGCGAGATACTTTCTCGTCACCACCGAGCGCTCAGCGACGGTTCCGGTGGCGTCATCCCTCTGTCGAGGTCACCCGCGCTCGCACTCTGCCACGCGCGACGCGCGCCGACATCTCATCCCCGGGATTCAAGGCGGCGGCATCCTTGACCAACCCACCTTCGGCGTCGAACACCAGTGCATATCCACGATTCAAAATCGCCAGCGGAGAGAGTGCCTCCAAACTAGCCGTCCGCCGATCGAGCGCTCCCCGGGCTTGCAGTAAGCGCCGTCGCGCAGCGGCCGTCAAACTCGCTACCTGCGCATCCAACTGTTGCCGGATGCCCTCCAGCCGCCGCCGCGCATCATAATGCCGCACTGCAGCAGCCGCATTCTCGCTTCGCCGATGGCAGCGCTCCAACAACGCCCGCTCCGCCTTCTCCAGCCGGAAGCGCAATTCATCCACTCGCTGCGACCGGCGGTGGATCCCGTCCATCATCCGGGCGAACGCTCCGGCCTGCGCTCGCTCCATCAACTCCTGCCGCGCCATCAGCAGCCGGTACCGCACCGCCCGTTCCAGCCGCCGCCGCAATTCTTCCGCCTGCCCTTCGATCTCCTGCCGCGATCGGATCACCAACTCCGCCGCCGCGGACGGCGTGGGTGCCCGCAAATCGGCCACGAAATCCACAATCGTAAAATCCGTCTCGTGCCCAATCGCCGAGATCACCGGAATCCGCGAATCGGCCACCGCCCGCGCTAACCCTTCATGATTGAAGCAAGCCAGATCCTCCATCGACCCGCCCCCGCGTGCGATGATGATCACCTCAACCGCCGCGCCAGCCTTCGCCTGCTGAAAATAGCGCAGCCCCGCCAGCACCTCGCCCGCGGCGGCGTCTCCCTGCACCTGCGCCGGATAAATCAACACATTCGCCGAATGATGCCGCCGCGCCAAGATATTCAAAATGTCGCGCAGCGCCGCTGCTTGCGGAGAAGTAATAATCCCAATTTTCATCGGCAACGGTGGAATCGCTTTTTTTCGCGCCGCCTCAAACAATCCTTCCGCCGCCAGCCGTGCCTTCAACTGCTCAAACGCCAATTGGAGAGCGCCTGCACCCTTCGGCTCCATGAACTCGGCCGAAATCTGCAACTCCCCGCGATCTTCGTACACCGTAATGCGGCCACGCACCGTCACGTGCAACCCGCTCTCCGGACGAAACCGCAGCAACTTCGCCGACGACCGGAACATCACCACCCGAATCTGCGCCGTCTCTTCCTTGAGCGTGAAATACAAATGGCCCGAATCCGGAATCCGCAGGTTCGAAATCTCCCCCTCGACCCAGCAGTCCGAATATTCGCGCTCAACATGGGAGCGCACCGCTGAGACGAGCGCGCGCACCGTCCAGACCCGACGTTCCGGAGGCCGAAATTGAAACCCGAGTTGGTCTGACATTCCCATGGAAAGTTATGAGCGCAGCCGCCGACTTCTCAGGCTAATGCTGCCAGCATAAATGAAACTCTGACATCCTGAGCGAAGCGCGGACCGATGTCCGCGCCCAATTCCGGACAAGCGCCTATGGCAAGAGTTGGCTAGTTGTTATCAACCTAAGGATGGCGGCGACGCCGTCTACCGCTTCAACCGCCCAATCAAATACAACACCAGCGACAACACCACGCTGATCAGAATTGAGGTCGCCAGCGGAAAATAGAATGTTGTGTTCTTTCCGCGATAAAGAATATCGCCCGGCAACCGCCCCAGAGGCACTCCCGTCCGTCCCACCAGCAGGACGATGCCGCCAATCACCACTAACGCCGCACCCAGCCCGATGAGCAACCGCCCCAACTCGACCATGCTCTGAGTTTAACCTCTAGCGCTCAACCTCAAGCTCCAGTTCCGGCTCGGCCATCGCCTTCGGCTTCTCTAATCGCACGGAATGTCCAGCTGCGGCCTGCGGTAGCGGTCTCGCCACCCTCGTCTGCGGTGCCGGTTTCGCCATCTGCTTGTGCGGAGCATCTTCGCTCATATCAGCCAACTGCAAGCGTAAGTTTCCGGGATTCGTCGCATACGACAGCCCCGTCTCCAAATCGACGGTGCCCGCCCGCACCAGCTTCTCGATTTCTCCGTCGAAATGCTGCATGCCCTCGGTGTCGCCGTCGATCATCGCCTCCAGCAGGGTTTTGCCCTCGACCTCGCCCTTCTCCAGGTACTCACGCGTGCGTAAAGTCGATTTCAGAATCTCGATCGCGGCGACTCGGCCACCACCCTCTTTTTGCGGAATCAGGCGCTGCGAAATGATGTAGCGGAAGCTTTTCGCCAGCCGCCCTCGAATCCCATTCTGCTCAGACATGGGAAACACACCAACGATGCGCTCTACCGTCTTGGAGGCATCAATCGTGTGCAAGGTCGAAAGCACCAGGTGTCCTGTCTCGGCGGCTTCGAGTGCGATTTCAATCGTTTCCTTGTCCCGCATCTCGCCGACCAGAATCACCTTCGGAGCCTGGCGCAGCGCCGCCCGCAACGCCAGCGCGAAACTTGGCGTGTCGCTGTGCAGCTCTCGCTGGTGGATGATCGACTTCTTGTGCCGGTGCAGAAACTCAATCGGATCCTCAATCGTCAGGATGTGATAGGCCTTTGTCTCGTTGATCCGGTCGAGCACCGCCGCCAGCGTCGACGATTTTCCCGACCCCGTCGGCCCGGTCACCAGCACCACGCCGTTTTTCACCTGAGCGACCTCCGCCAGTTGCGGCGGCAACTTTAGATCCTCGAATGTCGGAATGCCGCTCGGAATCACACGCATAACCACCGCGTACGTTCCGCGCTGCACAAAAACATTCACGCGAAAGCGCGTCTTACCGGGAATACTGTAAGAAATGTCGCAGGATCCGTGCGCCCGTAGGGTCTCGGTCGCCTGGGGATTGACTCCGATCAGTTCCTCGGATATACGCCGCGTGTCTTCCGGCGTCAGCATGAGCAGTCCCGGAATCTTCGCCGGAATCAGCTGCCCGCTCACCTCGACGTGCGGCAAACTTCCAGGCGAGAGAATCAGATCGCTCACCCGCGCCGAAACGCGCAGCATGGCGAGCAATAATCCTGGCGTCGGAATCACTTGTTTAGCAACGGCAGGCGCCGCGGCAGAAGCTGGCTTGTTAGCTGCTGGGCTTGCTGGTAAATCCAAAATACGCTCCTTCGTTCCTGAAGCAGCTTACGTTCTCGGAGCGACCCATCTCAAGTAACCACGGTCCCGCATGCGACCGTGTCTTCGGTTCCCTTTTCTTTTCGTGACTCTGCCTGGTGCGTGCTTTGTTAAGCGAAGAAAACTGCAATCCGCGCGTATATTGCTAGGCAGACACCATGCATAGAAGACATTTCCTCTCCGGAGCCCTGCGCACCGCTGCCATCGCCTCACTGGCTCCGAGACCTTCCGCGTGGGCCGAGAGGGTGCAGACGTTAGCCGCCCCCAATCTGGCACCGGTTGCCGTTCCTGATCCGCGCCACGAGCTCAACCGCTACCGCTTCGGGGTCAACTACACGCCCTCCCAAAAGTGGTGGTTTTGCTGGAATGACTGGAACGCCGATCCCATTCGGCGCGATCTCGACGCCATCACCGACCTGGGAGCGGATCATCTGCGCATTCTCCTCATCTGGCCTTACTTTCAGCCGAATCCCAAATGGGTCAGCCCGCTTCACCTCGAGCGTCTGGACCAGTTGCTCAGCCTCATGGCCGAGCGCCATCTCGATGCCGTTGTCACCGTGTTTACGGGACAACTCAGCGGCTGGTATTTCCTACCACCCTTCAACAAGGCCGCCACCGCCTTCTACACCGACACCATGATGTGGCAGGCGCAAGAACTTTTCATTCGTGAACTGGGCCGCGTGCTGGCGGCAAAAAACAACGTCATCGGGTTCAACGTCGGCAATGAAATCAACACCTGTTGGAGCACCGACCACGCTACTGGCGACGCCTGGATGGCCAAGCTTTTCGCCCTCATGGAGGAGGTCTTTCCCCAAGGCCTTCACGTCAACGGAGTCGATGAACTGCCCTGGTTCGAGGCCGACACTTTCTCGCCGCAAGCGCTCGTCGCTCGCCCACTGCCTGTGATGCACTGCTATCCCTATTGGTCGGGATCGTTGAAATACGGCGGTGCGATGGACCCACCCAGCATTAAACTGCTCGCCGCGATGGCAAGCCTGATTCGCTCGTATGCGGGAACCGATTTCAATTCGAACGCGCAGTCTAAGCCCGTCTGGGCCGAAGAGTTCAACACCTGCATCGAATCTCTCGATCAAAAACAGAATGCAGAATGGCTGGAGAAATCCGTTCAGGCCGCAATCGCCTCTGGAGTCGGCTGGTTTACTTATTGGGACAGTCACGATGTCGACCGCAAATTGGATTTCAATCCCCTCGAATACAGCCTTGGCCTGCTCACCAACGACGGCAAAGTCAAAGAACAGGGCAGAGTATTCAAGCAACTCGCGGACGCCTATCGCGGAAGGCCCGTCGTCTATTCCGATCAGCCCTTGCCTCGACCGCCGGCCAACCGTACCCAGGAAAGCAGCTGGCGCTGGATGCTGGACTGGATGGGCTGGAAGCCTCGCTGAATCGGAAAGCTGATTCGCCGACTTAAGATGTGAGTTCGACAATGACGGTCGACCGAAGACCGAGCCATGCAGATTCTGCAAACCCCACGCCTCATCTTGCGCCAGTTCACGCCCGCGGACGCCGATCCTTTGGCGCAGGTTTTGGGCGATCTCGAAACGATGCTCTACTACCCTGAACCCTACGATCGCGCCGGAGTTGAACAATGGATCACCCGCAACCTCCAGCACTACCGCAATGACGGCGTCGGTTTGTGGGCAATCGAGTCGATCGTAACCCACGAACTCATCGGCGACTGCGGCATCGTCCGCCAGCAAATCGGCGGCGAAGACCTCTACGAAATCGGATACCACCTCCGCCGCGACCGGTGGGGCCACGGCTACGCCACCGAAGCGGCCAGCGCCTGCCGCGATTGGGCCTTCGCGCATCTTCAAGCCGATCGCCTCGTCTCCCTGATTCGTCCCGAAAATCTTCCGTCGCTTCGCGTTGCCGAACGCATAGGCATGAAATTTTGGAAAGAAGTGACGTGGCACGGCTTGCCGCATCACGTCTATGCTGTGCTCCACTCAGAGCGAGAGGTATCTCGTTACTAACCAATTATTACTCACAGGTTAAACGTGTCCGCATGCGCCGCGCGCGCCCGCGCCGTACGATAAACTCGAATCGGGGCCACTCCGCAGCATGCGTAAGGCGACAATTTTGTTTAACCCCAACTCGGGCCGCCGCGGGCGCGACGCCGAGCTCAATCACGCTATCGGAATCATCCAGTCCGCCGGCGTCCGCACCGAACTCACCGTCTGCCGCTCCAGCCAGGAAGCCACCGACAACGCCCGCTGCGCCGTCGCCGACGGCAGCGACACCGTCTTCGCCTGCGGAGGCGATGGCACCATCCACGACGTCATCCAGGGACTCGCCAATACTCCCGTCGCTCTCGCCATTCTTCCCTTCGGCACCGCCAATGCCCTCGCGCACGATCTCAGGATTCCGCTGCGTCCCTCCGCCGCCGCCGAAGTGGCTGTCGAGGGCAAAAGCACAATTCGTCGGATCGCACTCGGCCAAGTCGAATACGAAGATTTCCATGGCAAAACCGCCTCCCGCTACTTCACCGTCGCCGCCGGTATCGGAGTCGATGCCCACCTCTTCTACAACCTCAACTCTCATCTCAAAAAACGCGGAGGAATGGCCGCCTACTACTTCAAGGCGTGGCAGCTGTGGGCGACTTACAACATGCGCCGCTTCGAAGTTGAATATTCCAACGGCTCGGGCCACAGAGAAACCGCGCAACTCACCGAACTGCTCGCCGTAAGAATCCGTTTCTTCGGCAATATTCTCCGCGAACTCGTTCCCGGAGCCTCCCTGGATTGCAACGATCTCCGCGCCGTGATGTGCCGCACGGCCAGCCGCAACGCCTACCTGCAATACGTCGCCGGAGCCCTAGTCGGCCGGCACTGGAATGTAAAAGGCATCGACTTGGTAAGTTGCTCCGAAATCGCGTGCAGGCTTCCGCAGGATAAAGACGCCGGCGTAGAAACCCGCCCGCACAAAAGCGCCAGAGTCTACGTCGAAGCCGATGGAGAACTCCTGGGCCGCCTACCGGCCCGGATGACAATGCGACAGGACGCGTTGACAATAGTCGTGCCCGCTTAAGTTGGTAAGGGACTAACGGAAATTTGTACCGGGCCGCTGTATCATTGAGCGAGACCCATGCCCACCGGCCGCTCAGGTTCCATCCGCCTCTTTCGATTCTCCGGAATCGAGGTCTTTCTCCACTGGTCGTGGTTCTTATTGGCGTTTTACGAAATCAACGCCCGTAAAGGCGACTATTCCTCGATCGGGTGGAACATAGCGGAATACGTCGCGCTCTTTCTCATCGTGATGATTCACGAATTCGGCCACGCACTCGCTTGCCGTCAAGTCGGTGGGCAGGCAGATCGTATCGTCCTCTGGCCACTAGGTGGAGTCGCCTACGTAAATCCGCCACAGCGTCCGGGGGCCACATTGTGGAGCATCGCGGCCGGACCGCTCGTGAACGTTGCCTTCATTCCTATTCTCCTGGGAATCGGATACATGAGCCGATCATTTGGTTGGTACACGGCGGTTCCCGACCTTCACAATTTTCTACGAGCGGTCGCATGGATTAACTTAGTCCTTCTGTTATTTAACATACTGCCCATCTATCCTCTCGATGGCGGCCAGATTCTTCGCTCTCTGCTTTGGTTTTTCATGGGGCGGGCGCGCAGTCTCTTGGTGGCGACCATCCTCGGGTTGATCGGCATCGCGGCCTTCATCGTTCTTGCCTTCTGGACGCAATCGCTATGGTACGGAGTTCTCGCAGCCTTCATGCTCATGAATTGCTGGAGTGGTCTGCAACACGCCCGCGCCTTGCTTCGATTCGCCAAACTACCGCGGCGCTTCGAATTCGCCTGTCCTTCCTGCAAGTCGAGTCCGCCCATCGGCGAGTATTGGAGATGCGGAAAATGCGGCCAAGCCTTCGATACTTTTCAAACGGGAGCGGTCTGTCCCCACTGTTCGACACAATATGGGTCGACGAAGTGCCTCGACTGCGGCGAAATGCACCCCATGAATGAATGGTCGAGTCACACATTGAGTGTGCATCCGGCATTGGAAAACCCGGTTCGAAGTTAGAGGACATTAGAGGTCAATGGTCAGAGGTCGAAGGTTAGAGGTCAGATTCGCAACGGTAGAAAAGTTCTTCAAACTCTGCAATCTGACTTTTAATCTCTAACCTCTCGTGGAACCCGTTACTCACTTTCTTTTCGGCGCCGCCATGGGCCGCGCCGGACTCAACCGCAAGACTGCGCTCGCCACAGCTACGCTAACGCTTGCCGCCGAAGCTCCCGACCTCGATGTGCTCAGCCGATTCGGTGGCTCCGCCTTCGGCCTGAATCATCATCGCGGCTTTACCCATTCTTTCCTGGGAGTCCCGCTCGTCGCCGCGGCTGTCGTCGCCTTCATCTACCTGATCTGGCGCTTGCGGGGCCACAAAACGCGCAACCCTGATCTGCCTCCGCGTTGGGGAGTGCTCTTCGCTTTCGCCTGCCTCGCTGGCGTGAGCCACATTTTGCTCGACTACACGACCGCCTACGGAGTTCGACCTTTTTGGCCCTTCTCCGAGCGCTGGATTTCCTGGGACATCGTGTTCATCGTCGAGCCCATTCTTCTTGTCGCTCTTGTTCTGGGCTTGATTGTTCCGGGCCTGTTTTCTCTTATCAACGAAGAAATCGGCGCGCGCAACAAGGGCCCACACCCTCCTCTCAAAGGAAAGTTTGCCGCTACTCTCGCTCTGCTCGTGGTCTTCGCCTACTGGGGCCTTTGTGACTACCAGCATCGCCGCGCTTTGGGCGCGCTCGCGGCGAGGGAGTATCAAGGATCCAGTTCGCTCCGCGTCTCCGCCTACCCCTACATTACGAATCCCTTCCGCTGGCACGGCGTCGTCGAAACCTCGAACTTCTTCGCCACCATGGACGTTGATTCCCTCACGCCCGAAGTCGATCCCACAGAGCAAATGCAAGTTCGCTACAAGCCCGAAGAAACAACCATCTCGCTCGCCGCCAAGAAGACTTATCTCGGGCGCGTGTACCTGAGTTGGGCTGCGTATCCCTTGGTAGAAACGGAAGAGCTCGCTCCCGATTCCGTGAACAAGACCGATGCCGCTTATGCCGTTCGTTTTATGGATCTGCGCTACGATTATCCAGGAAGCACCCGCGGAACACTGAGCGCCGTGGTCTTTCTTAACCGCGACCTGCAGGTAGTGGAAGAACGCTTCGGCATGGGACACAACGGTCGAAGCACGAAGTAAGCTTGCGGCTGAGTGCAGACAAGAACCGCCGCTACTTCAGCCCCTCGACCAAATAAAGATCAGCGAGCATACGATGATAGCCAAAGACACAGCTTTTCGCGTCCGGCGTCATCAGGATGGGACCAATGGTTTCGACGCCCGCCGGATCGGAAGGCATGAGTTGCTTCCAAAGGGTCCGTTGCCCGGTGCGCAGATCGAGACGGTCGACCTTCGCCGGCAACTCGCCGGGCTGATAGATGTAGAGCGAGCCGCCATCGGCGCTGAACGTAATTGGTTGCTCCCCAGGATTGAGGCCGGGAATCATGCGCGGCTCGCCGCCCGCGACCGGATATAGATATCCCTTTTGATCGGGCCCGATTCCAGCCACCAGCTGTCCATCGGGAGAGACGACGAAGGCGGTGCCACTCACACCTTCTGGGGTGATCGGGTCGCTCTTGCCAGAGGCCACGTCGCGGACGTAGAGTTTCACGCCCTTGCCCGGTTCGTTGCCGGAAAATAGAATGCGCTTCCCGTCGGGAAACCAGCGGGCCCACGAGTGATTGATATTATCTTTGGTGATACTCTTTGCCTCGCCCGCGCCCGTGGTCAGCAGGTTGAGCTGCGAGGGAGAATCCTGGGTCTGGGCAATCACCGCTTTGCCGTCAGGCGACAGCGCGACGGCTCCGCCTTCGCCCAGCAGCACCGCGGGAGATCCGTCAGTTTTGCGAATGTAGACCGCATACGACAAGCCGCCGGACTTTGAATAATCCAATGACCCGCCGCCACCCTCTTCATCAAAGAGCAGCGTTTTGCCGTCCGGCGAAATGTCGGCGGGATACGTGTAATCGAGCCACGAGAGATCATGCTGTTTCGAATCGTCGGCGCCGATGCCGATCAATTCACGACGCCAACTCGCCCGCATGAGCAGCACGCGTCCATCTTTGAAAATATCGAAGATCATGACCGCGCCGGGCAGCCGCAGCACCATGCGCTCCTTGCCGCCCAACGTGGTCGCGTAGAGAGTACGGTCAACACCGGACTTGCTCGCGGTGAACCAGACCTCCTTACCATCCGGAGACCACGCTACGCCCTGAATGGTGAACCATTCGCCGGAAAGATTCTTCTTGTTGCCGGTCATGTCAACCACAGCGAGTGAACCGCTGTCGTCCCCTTGAACAGGATGATCGATGAAGGCGATCATGTCACCCTTGGGGGAGACGCGGGGATGACCAATCCAACCGCCAGTTTCATATAACGGATGGCCGATCGGATATTCCAGCCGGTTGCGTCCGCCCATATCGCGAACCACAGCGAGGCTGTTGCCGTCCGCAGCCCAATCCGCCCACTGCACTTGCTCCAGCACTTCTCGCGGAGCGCCACCGACCAACGGAGCACGCGCCAGCGTCCCCATATTGACCCACGTTCCAATGGCCTTGCTGTTGAGAAGGACGGCCATCTCCGACGCCGAAGAGACCGAAACGAGTTGGGTGCGAGTCAGCCCCATGGAACGCGCTTCCGGAGCTTCAGGGCGAGCGGTAAATACGTCTACCGGGCCTCCCTGCCAAGCGGCGCTGTAAAGAATCGTCTGGCCGTCCGGAGCGAAGCGCGCGGAACGGATACTGCCACGCCGGAATGTGAGTTGACGGTAGATGGGCGGCGGCAAGGGTGTCGCAGTGAAATAAATCTTGCCGCCATAAACACCCACCGCCAGCGCCAGCAAAATTGAGAAGAGGAGGAGCGCACGCGTTCGGATGGACATGCCGCGATCGGCCGCGACGGCTGGTGCCAAGGGCGACGAGGACGAGGAATACGAGGACGACGCGCGGGTCGCGCCCGAAGACTCCTGATTAGCGTCGGTCACCACCGATGTCCGGGACGAATCGATCGACCGTTTCAAGCGCTTCAGGTCGGCGCGCAATTCAGCCGCACTCTGGCAGCGCAGATCGCGATCCTTTTCGAGCGCCTTGCTGATCGTCTCTTCCAGCTTGAGAGGAATCTCGGGTCGCAACCGCGTCGCCGTGGTCGGCGCGCGATTCAGAATCGCGTCGGTAATCACCGCCGAGGTCTCGCCGCGGAAGGGCACCACCCCGGTCGCCATTTCGTAAAGGACAACACCAAACGAGAACAAATCCGTGCGCCCGTCGAGTTCCTTCCCGCGCAGTTGCTCGGGAGACATATAAGCCACCGTACCCACGGCGGTGCCAGGACTGGTCAAATCCAGATTGCTCACGTCGGCCCGAGTCTGCGAATCGTCGAGAGCCGATCGGCTGGGCCGGGCGATCTTCGCCAATCCGAAATCGAGTACCTTCGCGTGCCCGCGATCCGTCACAAAGATATTCGCTGGCTTGATGTCTCGGTGGACGATACCCTTGCTGTGAGCGGCATCCAGCGCATCGGCAACTTCGATGCCCAAGCCCAGCAGGTTTTCCAATTCCAGCGGCTTGCCCTGGATGAGATGCTTCAAGGTCTGGCCGCTCAGGCACTCCATTACGATGAACAACTGCCCTTCGTGCTCGCCGATTTCGTGAATGGTGCAAATGTTGGGATGGTTCAGCGACGATGCGGCGCGGGCCTCTCGCCGGAAACGCTCGAGGGCCTGGGGATCTTGCGAAGCCTCTTCGGGAAGAAATTTCAGGGCGACAAAACGGCCCAATGCGGTGTCTTCCGCTTTATAGACGACGCCCATTCCCCCGCCGCCGAGCAATTCCAGAATGCGGTAATGGGAAACCGTTTTTCCGATCATCGTGGTTGAGGCATGTTCCGACTTTGTACCCGGCTCTCGGGGGAAGCGGAGGCGATTCATCTTAGGGGTTAGTGGTGATGTCGTCAATCTCCCCCGTTGAGGCTGCGGTTCGTTTGCTCCCGGAAGAAACCGAAAGCAAGCCGCGTTTTTGTATCGCTTGACCGCTAGTATCCGCTCGCGCAACAATCCTAATTACGTCCTACTTTGAGGTGATCATGCTGGCTTATCTATTTGTTATTTTTGCCGTTATCGCGCGCATGCCGTTTATGCCGCATCCCTGGAACTTCACGCCCGTCGCAGCCGCCCTGCTCTATTTCGGAGCACGGGGTTCGAAACGCCAGCTTTGGATTCCATTTGCCCTGCTGGCCGCCTCCGATGTGATCCTCACCAAGTTCGTCTACTCGTACACTTTTTCCTGGGATCACTTCGTCACCTGGGCGTGGTATGCGGCGATTCTTTGGCTCGGCACTCAGCTGCGCGAAAACTCAAGCTGGCTGCGCGTGGGCGGAGCCGCGCTGGCTGGCTCCGTGTCGTTCTTTGTGGTCAGTAATTTCGCCGTCTGGGCCTGCTGGAGCATGTATCCCAAGACGCTTGCGGGCCTCATGACCTGCTACGCAGCGGGGATTCCGTTCTTCCGCCGCGAAGTTGCCGGCGATCTGCTCTTTACCGCAGTGATGTTTGGATTGCCTGCGCTTGCGGCTTTGGTGGCGAGGTCTAATCGTGGGACGCAGGGAGCCGCAACCGTCTAATGTTAGCCAAGCCCGGAGTACTGCTGCGCATTGAGGGCGGGGTGCTGTTGCTGGTCTGCTTGAACCTTTATCACTCCATCGGAGCGGGCTGGGGTTGGTTTTTTCTGCTGTTCCTTTGGCCCGATCTGTTCATGGTGGGCTACCTCAAGGATGAGCGGATTGGAGCCGGGTTGTACAACCTGGCGCATTTCGCTGCTTTCCCCGCCTCGCTTGGGAGCCTTTCGTATGCCATGCACTGGGGAAAAGCTCTGCCGTTTGCCCTGGTCTGGGCAGCGCACATTGAATTTGACCGTGTGCTCGGCTATGGCCTGAAATATCCCACCTTTTTCAAAGACACGCACTTGCAACGAGTAAATTCCTGAGCAAAGGCTCACGTGGCTAACCAGCCAAACGAGTTTCTTCAGGAGGGAGAGCCGCCCCTGCGCGTGGGCGCTTCGTCCTCCGCCAGATCAGCCATCCTGCCAGCAGCCCGGTAAAGGCTGCGCCAATCAACAGAAAGTGGTGTGCAAAAAGACTTCCCGTGGCCGTTACAATCTGGGGACCGAACCATATCGTCAGAAGCGCTTCAATCAGGAAGCGCACAAACCGGCCCGCAAAAATCGCCAGCAGAAAACGCCCGAAATTCATCTCGAAGCCCGCGGCCGCCAGAACCACGGCCTTGAACGGTGTTGGGGGCGGCAGCATCGCCGGAAACATCAGCGCCCAAAATTCATGTCGGTCGAACGACTCGTGGATTTTCTCGAAGCGCGCCGGGGAAAGGCGCTTGCGCAACAGCACCTCGCCTCCCGTATAACCGATGGCGTAGATTACGATGCTGCCGAGCGCTGACCCGGCCGAGGCGAGCAGCACATATAGAAGGAATCGCGCTCGGTCATGGTAAACGTAGCCGACAAAAATTGCGTCGAGCGGCATGCCCATGAACGAGCCATCCACCGCCGCAAACGCGAGCATTCCCCACGGACCGAGTGGCGCCAGAATATGCTTGATCCAATCGCCGTACGCGTGGATGAAATGTTTAATCTTGTTCAAAACGGTAAGGTCAGTTTACTGGATACTCGAATTATCGTTGGTCGATCGTCCTTCGTCGTTCGCAAAATCTCTCGATCGGCTGTCGGAGACGTCAGTGTGCACTATGCGCAGTTCGCGAACGACCAGCGACGTTCCCCTCACCCATGCGCCGTTCTTCCTGCAATCAACTCCAGCGCATGCGGCAAAAGATCGATCACCGCTTCCAGCGAGTCTGCCGCCCCGGCGGGATTTCCCGGTAGATTCAAAATGAGGGTCGTCCCGCGGATACCGCACACGGCACGACTGAGCGCAGCGAAGCGCGTCTTCTGTATTCCTTGCAAACGCATCTGCTCAGCAATCCCTTCGACCAGGCGCTCGCAAACAGCAATGGTCGCCTCGGGCGTCACGTCGCGGGGAGCAATCCCGGTCCCGCCCGTGGTCACCACGAGGCGAGCCGAGCCGCATAATTCAATTAGTTTGTCCTGGATCGAGGCGCGCTCATCGGCGACCACACTGCGCACCACCACTTGAAAATTGCGTCTGGCCAAGGTCTCCGCTACCGCGGGCCCTGAGAGATCTACCTTTTCGCCGCGCGAACACGAATCGCTCACCGTCAACACTGCCGCCCGCGTCTTATCAGCGACCGCGGCCTCAGGTATCGAGGAGGACATCTTCACCCTCGTTCGCCGCATCGCGCTGCGCCTCGTCCAGCAACCGCAAGCCTTCCATCAGGAGGCCCTGGGTATTGAGCGTTGTGGTTTCCTGCGACGACTTGCCGTTAAAATCGACCTGAAAATTTCCTTCGGTCCAGCGCAACACTTTGAAAACTGCCTCATCTCCCGTAATCGACCCATAGGCGGCGTGCTTCGCCTGCCCCTGGCTGAAGTAGATCTCGCATTTGTCGTCACCGTTGGTCATCGTCAACGTACAACTTTTGCGGCCCATCTCCAGCGACTGCACCAGGTCGATGACATTCATCTGCGACAAACTGCCGCGCAGGATGCCGTCCGTCGACGCCGCCTTGCTCAGTTTCTCCAGCGCGATCCGGTCGATGACGCGCTTGATCTTGTGAGTGGCATCTTTCAGAAAAAAAGGCTTTTCCAGATAGTCTTCAATCGCGTCCTGCACCGACAGCCGTTCGCTGATGTCGGCTTTGCTGGCCATCAGAATCACGGCAATCCCCGCGGTCGCCGGACGGCTCTTCAATTTCTCCAGCAGCTGCCGGCCATCCATTCCCGGCATGCGGTAATCGCAAATCATCACATCCGGCAAATCATCGACGGCCTTCAGCAACGCATCGGCAGCATCGGTTGCCACCGTGACCACGCCCATCGTTGCGAGCGACTGTTGAAGCATCCCGAGCACCATCGGGTTGTCATCCACCAGCAGAATTTTGACGTCGCTCGCCATGGTCAGCTCGCAGCCTACGGCTATTTCCGCTTGCTGCTTCGTTTGTAATCTCCGCTCTTGCCGCCCGACTTCCGCTCCAGCACCACTTCTCGAATTTCGATGCCCTTATCGAGCGCCTTGCACATGTCGTACACCGTCAAGGCCGCCACGCTGGCCGCGACCAGAGCTTCCATTTCTACGCCCGTTTCCGCCGTCGTCTTTACTTTTGTGGCAACAGAAACGCCATTCTCGCACACGCGTAAGGTCACAGCAATGTGCGACAGCGGCACAGGATGGCACATGGGAATCAACTCCAACGTCCGTTTCGCCGCCAGAATCCCCGCCGTCCGAGCGACCTCCAGCGGATCACCCTTCGGATTCTGCGGCAGTGCCCGCAACACCTTCGCAGACATTGCTACAAACGCGCTCGCCTCGGCCTCGCGCGCCGTGCGCGCTTTGGATGACACGTCGACCATCCGCGCCTGGCCGCCCGCGTCATAGTGCGAAAGTTGGAGACGCCTTTTCGCCATTCCTTAAACAGGGTATCGTACTCCGTTGGGCTCGTGGCTCAGTCGTAAAAGTAATTGACGTAAGAGCAGCCGCGCGCCCTCGTTCAACCCATGACGCCAAAATCCGCCGGTGAGCGTTGAACATGAACGAAATGAAATCACAGCTGAGAAAATTACACCTTATTCAGGCAGCATTCATAGCGGTGATCCCGATCGTCGCATACATTACGGAGATTCTGTTTGAGCGCGGCAGCAGTCAATGGACGTGGAGGCACTCGCTGGCTGTGGGTCTTGCATTTTGGTCGGCTTTCACGGGGTTTCGTTTTCGCCGCCGGCTAATACGCCGCTCCGAATCTGCGCTGGCAGACGACCCTTCCAATCAAAAAGCTCTTAGACAGTGGCAGGCAGGTCAGATCATTGGAATGGCTTTCGCCGAAAGTATCGTTTGGTGGGGACTGACATTGCGGATGGTTTTCGGCGGTACCTTTCGGCAAGCGGGGCTATTTTACACCACTGGTTTATTTCTGTTGTTGCTCTGGACGCCGAGGCCGATAGCGGCTTTTCGGACTGAACTCTAAGATCTGTTTTGTAAAGAGGCTCATCGCAACAACAGCGGCACCCAATCTCCCGCCTCGATCCGCTCCCGATCCGGAGGAATCACAACATAGCAATTCGCACGCGCCAGCGTCGCAATGTCACCGGAGCCTTGCCACCGCGCCAACTCGACCTCGGCATTCTCAAACTCACCGGAAAGAATCGCTGGCAAAAATCTCTTGAGCCCCGTCTTTGTCTTGATCTCTGATTTGAGCCGTGCCCGAAGAAAGATCAGCGGCAGCGGCCTCATCCCCGCCAGAGCCTCAATCATTGGCCGCGCGAACAGTTCGAACGTAACCATCGTCGAAACCGGATTCCCCGGCAATCCGAAAAAATACGTCTTGTGTGGCGCGGACACTCCTGTGCGCGTGTCTGCAGTATCTCCGCCGCTAGGATGGCCACCAACGCCCGCGGCACAAGCCCCAAACACCACCGGACGCCCCGGCTGAATCGCCGCTCCCGTGAAGTAAAACTCCGCTGACAACTCAGTCAGCACCTGCTCCACCAAGTCGTACTTCCCCATAGAGACGCCGCCGGTCAGCAGCAACAAATCGCACTGCAAGCCTTCTTCGATCAGAGCTCGCAATCTACGCGGCTCATCGGGAGCAACCGCCAGAAGGACCGGTTCTCCGCCAGCCGGCTGAATCTGCGCCGCCAGCGAATAGGAATTGGAATTTCGAATCTGCCCCGCTTCCGGACTCGCGCCGATCTCAACCAGTTCATCGCCCGTCGAAAGAACGGCCACGCGAGGCTTCCGAAAAACCTGCACGCGGTCTTTGCCCACGGACGCCGCAATCGCGATCCCCGCAAAATCGAGCCGTCGCCCCCGGCCCAGCAGCACTTGACCCACCCGAGCCTCTGCACCACGCGGCACAAAATTCTCGCCCGCGCTCACCCCATGGCGAACCTCGACAATGCGGGAGCCCCATCCTAACGTCGTGCCCGTTGAGACGTTAGAGTGAGATGCAACCGGCGCGGACGGCTGAGCTTTCTCAGAAACACCAATTTCAGAATCGAGAACTTCCCGAGCGCCGACTTCCTGAGCCGACGTATACTCCACCATCACGACGGCATCGGCCCCCGCCGGCATCGTCGCTCCCGTCATGATCGAAACAGCCTGCCCGCGATTCATCGTCAGACACTCTGGCAAATCTCCTGCCTTAATTTCTCCCACCACTTCGAGCCGCGTAGGAAGCGCCGTCACGTCCGCTGCCCGCACCGCATATCCGTCGCGGGTGGCCCGGTCAAATGGAGGAAAGTCGCGATCCGCCCGAATTTCTTCGGCCAAGACGCGCCCCGCAGCGGCCAATAAATCCAGAGATTCGGGCTTGCCTGGGGAGACCTGACCGGCATGCCGCTCCACCAGACGCCGTGCGTCTTCGAAGCTCAGCGCGCGCGCTGGTGTCGCTTCCGTTGACGAGGGATTTGATAAAGGCACGTTAGAATCATACCGCGCCAAGATGAATGACCGTTTTCGAGAAACTGAAAACTTGTCGAGGGTTTTTTCCTGGGTACTGGGTGCTGGGTACTAGAATTTGGATCCTGGTACTGTCTACCGCGCTAGTTCCTGACCCAGCACCGTGGCGTTGCTGGCAAAGCAAAGTCCGGTTTCGAGATCCACCAGTCCCGAACGGACCAGCTTGGCAATCTCGCCGTCGAAGTGTTGCATGCCCTCGTTCTCGCTGGCTTTGATCACGTCAAGAAGAGTGCGTCCCGGCCGTTCGCCTTGTTCCACGCAGTCGCGGGTGCGGGTGTTCGATTTCAGAATCTCAACTACTGGAACCCGATCGCCTCCATCTGTTCGAGGGATCAGCCTCTGCGCGATGATGTAGCGGAAGGTCTTAGCCAGACGCTCGCGCACCGATTGCTGCTCTGCGGCCGAGAATTGCCCCAGAATGCGATCGATGGTTTTCGAAGCATCGACGGTCTGCAAGCTGGAAAGAACCAGATGGCCGTTTTCCGCCGCTTCCAGCAGGATTTCCAGCGTGTCGCGGTCGCGAATCTCACCGACCATAATCACTCGCGGCGCCTGCCGCAGAGCGGCCCGCAGCGCCAGCGCAAAATTTGGAGCGTCGCTGTGAAGTTCGCGCTGGTGGACCGTGGACTTCTTGTGCTTGTGCAGGAATTCGATCGGATCTTCGACGGTCAAAACGTGATAGCAATAGTCGCTATTGATGCGGTCGATCAGCGCGGCGAGCGTCGAAGACTTGCCCGAGCCGGTGCCGCCGGTGACCAGAATGATGCCGTTGCGGACCTTCGCGGCCTCGTCCAATTGGGCTGGCAGGTGCAGCGAACGAAACGTTGGGATGACAGTGGGAATGACGCGCATCACAATGGCGCAACTGCCCCGCTGGATAAAGACATTGACGCGGAAGCGAGCCATTCCCGGCAATCCGTAAGAAATGTCGCAGGATCCCTGCTCGCGCAGCGTATTAATCGCCTGTTTGTTGGCGCCGATCAGGTCAGCGGCGATGCGCCGGGTGTCGTCCGCCGAAAGGTTTCCCGTACCGGCAATTTCGACGGGCGTGAGCTGCCCGTGAATCTCCACTTGCGGAGGACGCCCCGGAGAAAAAATCAGGTCGCTGACTTTTTCTGAAGCGCGCAACATACCGGCCAGCAGCACGGACGTCGAAAATGAGCCCGTCCCGCTGAGGCCTTCGAAGGCGATCGCAATCGGGGAACTCCCCGGAGCAGCCATTCCATACACTCCCAGTTGTCCGTATTGACACCACAGGGGAGAACCTGCGCAAAGCCGGGGAGATCTATGTATTGAATGTAACGCGGACGGGGAGAAGAGCGAAGATCAAGTAGGACAGCAACCTCGGTAACTAAAGTGAAGAGCCATCGCTCCCAGTTCTCAGAAAACCACGAAAAAGCGGCACGACTGAGAACTGGGAACAGACAGCTGAGAATGGTTTTACTGCTTCTTGGCTGGTGCTGATTTTTTCTTTCCAAAACCCGTTTCTACTGTTGCACCAATACTGGCCAACATGTCTTTGGCGGGCTGAGCAAGTTTGCCGTCCGGTTCGAGTTCGAGGTATTTCTGGAACGCTTCAGCAGTCCCGTCGGGAGCAACCATCTTGTCGCCTTTGAGCGTGGCCTTACCAATCAGGTTGACACCCTTCCAGTAGTAGGCGGCAGCCTTGGTCGGATCGGCGGCGATCACTTTGTCGAACGCGACAATCGCATCGTCGACCTTGCCGGTATTGGTGAGAATCGCCCCTTCGTTGAAGAAGTACGTGCCGGCGTGTGTCGGATCCAACTGTGCCGCCTTGTTGTAGTCGGCAACCGCATCCTCGGTCTTGTTCGACTTGGCATACACTTCCGCGAGATTGTTGTAGTACGCCGCCATCTTTGCGTTGTTGTCCGGATCCTTCGCCGCCGTGTCCGAAGACGTACGCAGCTCGATGGCCTTTTGATAAGCCGCGCTCGCCGATTCATACCGTTTCTGCTTTTCCGCAGGATCCGTCTGCGTGCTTGCAGACATGCGATAGGCGTCGCCCAACTTGAACCAGATCAAATCGCGAGTGGCATCGATCTGATTCGCTTCGTTCAGTGTGGAGATCGCGGTCTCGTAGTCTTTCGCGTCGCTCGCCGCCGCAGCTGCCTTGAGTTTTTCGTTCAAAGAACCGACGGTCTTGTTTTCAGTGGCTGCTTTGGCAGCTGCTTCCTGCTTGGCTTTCAGCTGTTCTGGCGTCATCCCCTGCGCCTGGGCCTGCGTGGTCGCCTCTTTCTTCAGATCGATATCCTGCGAGGTTTCCTCGAGGCCGACCGGTACACCGTTAAGAGAAAAAAGCTGCTTGCCATCCTTGCTCAGCTTTATGTTGTATTTGCCGGGGACAATCCCGAGCGAAAAATACTCGCCTTTGTTGTTGGTCTTGAGCTTGTAGGTGTGCCCTGATTCGACACCAACCCACTCCACCTCGGCTTGCGCAATTGGCTTCCCATCGGAGTCTTTGCAAACTCCCTTCACGGTGCCTGTGGTCTGCGCGGCGGCGAAAGGAGCGCACAGCCCGATCGCCAGAACGAGGAGCAGGGGAAGGATGAAATATTTCGTCATGATTTGGCCTCCCGGCGTTAAATCTTAGATTGATCGACTTACTTCCTGAATTCGGAACCAGCCGCGCACTTCCATTTCGACCGGGTGCGTGAGGCCCATCACCGGCAAAACGCAAACGCTAAATGGACCGGGCGGCGGTTTCTGCGTAGGGAATCGGATCTTCCGCCCCCGCCTCGCGAAACGCGCGCAGGCGGAGCACACAACTGTCGCAGACACCACAGGCGCGATCTTCGCGCTGATAGCAGGACCACGTTAAATCCAACGGGGCACCCAGTTCAAGGCCCAGCGTCACAATGTCACGTTTATGCATGGCAATCAGGGGCGTTACCACCTCGATCGTCCCCTCTTTTGTGCCCACCTTCACCACCTCGTTGAACGCTCGATAATACTCCGGCCGGCAGTCGGGATAACCCGAACTATCTGGTTCTACGGCCCCGATATAAATCTTCTCGGCTCCCAGCACTTCCGCCCAACTCACCGCGACCGCCAGAAAATGGGCGTTCCGAAAGGGAACATAGGTCACGGGCACACCTTCCGGAATGCTTGCCCCGATCGCGTGGATCTCGGGAACGACAATGTTGTCGTCCGTGAGGGCCGATCCTCCTATGGCGCGCAAAGCCTCGTTTCGGACCAGTAGGCGGTCTCGAATTCCGAGCCGGTCACAGATGTTTTCGAAGGAACGCCGCTCCCGTTCCTCCGTACGCTGCCCGTAGCTGACGTGCACGGCCGCGGTGCGATGATCTCGCGCCGCCAAAGCCGCGCACACGCAGGAATCCATCCCGCCGCTCAGCAAGACGACGGCCAGCGTTCGTGTATCCAGAGGTTTCACACCCACGTTCTTCGGCTTCCGCAGAGAATTCTATTCGTAGCGCAGGCTCTCCACCGGGTCCAGTTGCGCAGCCCGTATCGCCGGAACTGTACCAAATAAAATGCCCACCAGCGAGGAGACGACGATCGCAATAATCGCCGAAAGGCCCGAAATCGGAATCCGGTACTCCGTGAAAAACCGCACCGAGAAGGGAATCGCGAGCCCCAAAATAATGCCCAGCACCCCACCGATGAGCGAAATCAGAATCGCCTCCGAAAGGAACTGAAAGCGAATCTCCCGGTTGGTCGCGCCAATCGCTTTCCGGATTCCAATCTCCCGTATGCGTGCGCTCACGGTAGCCAGCATGATGTTCATGATCCCGATCCCGCTCACCAGCAACACCACCAGGGACACGGCCAGCAAAACCATGGTCATGGAGGTCGTGATCTTGTCAGCCATCGACACCAGCTGAGTCAGGTTTCGAACACTATAGACAGATTCCGGACGGTGCCTTGACTGGATCACCCTCGCGACTTGCGCCGTCACCGGCACCACCAGCGATGCATCGGCCGCGGAAAAGAAAATCTGTTTTACCGTCGGCGTTTCCTGGAAATAGCGGATCACCGTGTAGGGAATCAGCATGGTATTGTCGGTCACTTCCGATTGCCCGAGTGTGTCCACGCGCTCGCGAAACGTCCCAATGATCGTGAAGGGCAGCCCGTTCAGCTTGATCGTTTTCCCCAGCGACGCCAGTTCCGACCCGTAGAGTTGAACCGCCAGTTTGGGAGTAATTACTCCGACTTTGTTATGAGCTTGAGAATCCTGATGATCAAAAAAGCGTCCTTCAAGAATTACGAGGTTTCGAACCTGCTCGTATTCCGGATACACGCCCATGATCTGGAGGTCGCGTTCTTTGCCGCCGCCTACAGCCACGCGTTCGTTCAGGGGAAGCACCGGCGAGGCCGCAACAATGCCGCCAACCTCACGCTGCACGGCTTCCATGTCCTGAATCGTCAGGGAGTCATTGCCCGTATCGGTGATGCGCCCGCCGCCGCTTTCGTACTCCGCATAAATCCAGTTCGAGCCAATCGATTGAATCTGATTCAGCAGGTACTGCTTGCCCGTCAGTCCAATCGTCGTGACCAGGATCAGCGAGGCCGTTCCGATCACCATGCCGAGCGCCGTCAGGGCGAATCGAATCTTGTTGCTCATGAACGTTTCGTAAGCAAAGGTGAAGATCTCACCGATGGCCAATTGCGATCGTCCGTTGTGCGCCAGCGCGGTCGTGGGAGTACTGGTTGCCATGCCTCAAATTAGATGCTACGAGCCGACGAGCCGTCCCGCAAGCGCCGACGCGGCTTCCTGCCACAGCTTTTTTCTGTTGTAATTCTGTTTCGCATCGAACAGCTTCGTCCGAGACTATGGATCAACTCGCTCGTCCGACAAACCGCATTGCACTCATCTTCCAGCGCGTTGCGGGATTGCTGCTGCTCACCGCCCTCGCTCTGGTTATTCACGGCTATCACCCTTACGCCGAAGACTCGGAGATTTATCTGCCCGGCGTACTGAAGATTCTGAACCCCGCCCTGTTTCCAACGAATTCCGAATTTTTTGGCGAACACGCCGGTCACACGTTATATCCCAACCTGATCGCCTTTTCCGTGCGCGCCACCGACCTGCCCTTGCCGTGGGCCGCTTTCCTCTGGCATTTGATCTCTATTTTTTTGCTATTGGCGGCAAGTTGGCGGCTGGCAACCGCCTTATTTGAGGATGAGCGCGCCCGCTGGGCCGCGGTCACCTTAATGACTGTTCTCCTGACCTTACCTCTTGCCGGATCGGCGCTCCTTATCCTCGACCAGTATTTGAACCCGCGCAACCTCGCGGCATTTGCAGCCCTGTTCGCGATCGCCGAGACGCTTCACCGAAAATATGGACGCGCCACGCTATGGTTGATCTTCGCTGCGGCGATGCATCCCTTCATGGCCAGCTTTGCCATCTTGTTTTGCATCTGGATAGCATTACTGAGTTTCGTTCGTCCGCGATTTCTGGGATTTGCCGGCGTAGCGCTTCCCATCTCGACCAGGCCATCCGTTCTGGTCGGCTTTGCTCTTCCCTTCGGCATCACCTTTGAACCCCCGCCGCCCGAGTATCACGAGGTCGCATTGCGTCAACCTTCCCATTTCATACTGCGCTGGGAGTGGTACGAATGGCTGGGCGTGATCGGTCCAGTTCTAGTCTTTTGGGGGATCGCCAGTTGGGCCCGCCGCCGCGGCTTCGCGAATCTGGAATTAATCTCTCGCGCCATGGCGCCATTCGTTTTCTTCGCCATGCTGGCCGCGATTGGCCTCGGAATTCCCGCCCGATTTGAAGCTCTTACCCGGCTTCAGCCCCTGCGTTGTCTCGCGCTGTGTTACATGGTGCTGGTCGTCGTCGGCGGCGGGCTGATCGGCCAGTATCTTCTGCAACGCCAGGCTTGGCGCTGGGTGCTCTTATTTGTTCCGCTCGCTTGCGGAATGCATTTTGCCCAGGCCCAGGTTTTTCCCGCCAGCGCCTCTATCGAATGGCCCTGGTCCGCGCCGCGCAACCAGTGGGCGCAAGCTTTTGAGTGGATTCGCGCGAACACCCCCGTGGACGCACTATTTGCTCTCGATCCACGCCACATGGAACTTCCCGGAGAAGACGAAAACGGATTTCGCGCCCGCGCCCAGCGCGGCATGCTAGCAGACTTGGTTAAAGACAAAGGGGCGTGTTCGATGTTTCCGCCGCTCTCGGTAAAGTGGGCCGAGCAAATCGCGGATGAGAAGAATTTTCAGGATTTTGGCGACGAAGATTTCGCCCGCCTGCGAAAGAAATACGGTGTCAGTTGGGTCGTTGTCCAGCAAACGGCGGCTCAAAAAAATCACCCTGCGCTGAACTGCCCTTACGAGAATTCGACCGTCATGGTGTGCCGGATACCTTGAAAGCCCGAACAAGAATCTAACTGCGTGAGTTAGATGAAAACGCTAGATGCGGTCTTCTTGAACCGAGCTTCCTAAATCGAGGATATGCAATTTCAGCGGTCGACGCGTGCCTTGTGTTAGCCTAGACATAACATCCACCAACCCAGAATACATGGCGAATCCGATTGTTACCCCCGCAATTCGGTCACTTTTCCCCTACGAAAAGTGGACACATCAAACTTCCAGCCTGCGGCGCCAGTTTCGCGAAGCTCAACCCTACCCGCATGTGCATCTGAAGCAATTGCTCGATCCCGATGTTGCCCGCGAAGCCGCGAATGAGTTTCCCGACATGGCGACAGACGCCTGGACGCGCTACAAACATCAGAATGAAAATAAGCTTGGCCTTGCGAAGCGCGAACTTTTCCCGGCGCTGCTCGGCGAAATCGTCGACGAGCTGAATTCCGAGGCTTTCGTTGACTGGCTTTCCCAACTTACCGGCATTCCCGGGCTGGTCTCTGACGACATGCTCGAGGGCGGCGGGCTCCATCAATCCGGCGCCGGCGGATTTCTCAACGTCCACACGGACTTCAGCACGCACCACTACCACAAGCATTGGCGCCGCCAGGTCAATCTGATTCTCTATCTCAATCCTAACTGGCAATTAGAGTGGGGAGGAGCGATTGAGCTGTGGGACCGCAACGTGCGTCAGTGTGTAGCGAAAGTGCCTCCGCTTTTCAACGAAGCGCTCATATTCCGCACCAACGAGGTTTCCTATCACGGATTCCCCGACCCTCTGCGTTGTCCCGAGGGAGAATCGCGAAAGAGCCTGGCTTTGTACTACTACACCGTCGAAGACGGCACCGAAATCAAAGCGCGCTCCACCAATTACCGCTCCCGGCCTGCTGACGGATTTCTGAAGTCCTGCCTGATTTGGCTCGACAAAGAAGCCGTCGATCTCTACTCGCGCGCCAAAGCCCGCTTCGGCTTCTCCGATGAGTTGGCCAGCAAGATTTTAGGTTTTCTGTCGCGGAAGCGCTAAGTCGTTAGGTTTGAAGTGCACAGCTTCATCCGCAGCGTAGAGACGCCGCCGTTCTAATGCCGTTGTGACGCCGCGCGAGCCCGTCCTTCGTAATAACTCTCGCCGTCGCTCTCGAGCGTCTTGCCGTCTTTGTTAAAGATGGGATTATCAAGGATTCCCGCTCGCTGCAGCGCAAACTGAACCGTCGTCTGAAGCACCTCGAGACCATACCGCACGCTGCGGCGGAAGTTAATGGAAGAAGCCTCTTCGAAATACTTGGTCGGACAAGAAACCTCGCCGATGCGGAATCCAAAGTACACGCATTGCGCCAGCATCTGGTTGTCGAAAACAAAATCGTCGCTGTTCTCCCGCAGAGGCAGGCGTGTGAGAACCTCCCGGCTAAACGCACGGTAGCCTGTGTGATACTCCGAAAGTTTGACTCGCAAAAACAGATTCTCGAACGCTGTCAGCAGCCGGTTGGCGATGTATTTGTAGACCGGCATCCCACCGCCGAGCGCTGTGCCCCCTAAAATACGCGAGCCGAGAACGACGTCGTAGACGCCATACGCAATCATGCTCGACATCGCAGTCACCAGCAGCGGAGTGTACTGATAATCCGGGTGCACCATGATCACAACGTCCGCTCCGGCTGCCAGGGCTTCGCGATAACAGGTCTGCTGATTGCGCCCGTAGCCATAATTGCGGTCATGCGCGAATGTCTGCAGACCGAGTTCATGGGCAACTTCGAGCGTACGGTCGGAACTATGATCGTCGACCAGAATACGGATGTCGACCAGGTCAGGCAATTCCCGTACCGTTTTTTCCAGGGTTCTTTCCGCGTTGTACGCGGGGAATACCACGGCAATACGTTTGCCGTTGATCATGCAGTATTTCCTCTAGGTAACTACCTTTATGATAACTGGAAACACTGGCTTATGGTGCCGAAGCAGTAGAACGAAGGTCACCCCCCATCGGTTCAACCGCTCCACCGAGTATCGGAACCCGCCGCACTGAAGCTTCCACGGCCCGCTCACCGCCCTTGAACTTCAAGCGGTCTATGGGCGAAACTGGAAGCATGTCTCCACGTACTCTGTTTGAGAAAATATGGGACGCCCACGTCGTCGTCGCTCCCGAGGGCCAGTCCGCCCTGCTTTATATCGATTTACACCTGGTCCATGAAGTGACCTCGCCGCAGGCTTTTGACGGCCTGCGTACCAATAGTCGAAAAGTCCGCCAGCCCTTGCGGACCATCGCTACCGTCGATCACAACATTCCCACCACCCCCCGAGGACTGCCCATCACCGATCCGATCGCCGCTAAGCAAATCGAGGCGCTTCAGAGAAATTGCCGCGAATTCAACGTCCCTTTGTTTGACATGGATTCCCCCGACCAGGGCATCGTCCACGTCATCGGCCCAGAACTCGGCATCACACTTCCGGGCATGACCATCGTGTGCGGCGACAGCCACACTTCAACTCATGGCGCCTTTGGTTCTCTCGCCTTCGGCATTGGCACCTCCGAGGTCGAACACGTGTTGGCCACGCAGTGCTTGCCGCAGAAAAAACCGCAAACTATGCAGATTCGCGTCAGCGGAAGACTTGCCGAGGGAGTGACCGCGAAAGATCTCGCCCTCGGCATTATCGGCCAGATCGGCACCGATGGCGCTACCGGCTACGTCATCGAATATGCAGGTGATGCCGTTCGCGCCTTGTCCATGGAAGGGCGCATGACGCTCTGCAACATGAGCATCGAGGCGGGCGCCCGAGCCGGACTCGTTGCTCCCGACGACACCACTTTCGCTTATGTAAAGGGCCGCCGCTTCGCACCCAAAGGAAAAGATTGGGACGCAGCCGTTGCCCATTGGCGGTCGCTAGCGACCGATCCCGGCGCGCATTTTGATCGTGTCGTCGACATCGATGCCGCTTCGCTCGCCCCATTTGTCACCTGGGGTACGAATCCCGGCATGGTCGCAGCCGTTACGTCTAACGTTCCCGAAAGCAAGGCATTCGCGCAGGAGTCCGACCGCAGAGCCGTTGAACAGGCTCTCACCTATATGGGCCTCACCTCTGGAACCCCAATCGAATCGATCGCCATCGATCGCGTCTTCATCGGCTCCTGCACCAACTCGCGCATCGAAGACTTGCGCGCTGCGGCCCGTGTCGCCAAAGGCCAGCATGTTAATCCGAAGGTTCGTGCCATGGTCGTCCCCGGATCGCAAGCGATCAAGCACGCCGCCGAACTCGAAGGGCTCGACCGTATATTTCTCGCCGCCGGCTTTGAATGGCGCGAGTCCGGATGCTCGATGTGTCTCGGAATGAATCCCGACATCCTGCAACCGGGAGAGCGCTGCGCCTCCACCAGCAACCGTAATTTCGAGGGACGCCAAGGACGTGGAGGACGCACCCACCTCGTCAGCCCGATGATGGCCGCCGCCGCCGCCATCGCCGGACATTTCACGGATATAAGAAACTGGCGATTTCAATAGGTCGTTCGCCGTTCGTCGTTAGTCGTTCGCAATTCTTGAATCGACGTTTGGACGCGAACGGCGAACGACAGATAACATTTTCTAACGAGGCTTTCCTATGCAACCATTTCGCACACACACCGGTATCGTCGCTCCACTCGACAAAGTCAACGTCGACACCGACCAGATTATCCCGAAGCAGTTTCTGAAACGCATCGAGCGAACCGGCTTTGGCCAATTCCTCTTCAACGACTGGCGCTTTGCGGCGGACGGAAAAGAAATTACAGATTTCGTTTTGCACAACCCGCGCTATCGAGGTGCCTCAATCCTCGTCGCCGGCCGGAACTTCGGCTGCGGATCGTCCCGCGAACACGCCGTCTGGGCCCTCGCCGATTACGGTTTCCGCGCCGTGATTGCCGAGTCTTTCGGCGACATTTTCTCTAACAACAGCCTGAAAAACGGTCTGCTCACCATCCGCTTGACTGAGCAGCAGGTCGCGGAAATCATCCGCAGTTCCAAAGAAATCGAAAACTACCAGCTCACCATCGATCTGGAGTCCTTGCGTATCGATGACGGAAAAGGCTTCGCCGCAACCTTCGCCATGGACGAATTTTCGCGTCACTGCCTCCTCAACGGTCTAGACGACATCGGACTCACCCTCCAGCGCGAAGCCGAAATTGCCGCCTATGAGGCCAGCCATCCCGTCTCTTCGCAAATGACAACGCTCGTCGTGAGTTGATGTCAGGAGAATCAGACGATGCGCGTGACAAGAACGACCACTGAAAAGTTAGCCGCCGCTTTGGCGTACTCACCATTCATGCAAAACGTCACCGCCGCCGCGGAGAGCAAGTCCAACGTCGCGCTAGTTCTGGGTGTGATGGACAATTGTGGATCGATACGAGAGATGTTTGGCCTCGCCTCTTGCGACGGAGCGTTACAGAACATTGAGCAGATGCTTCACGAACGGTTCAGAGACTGCAGCGTGAGAATTGGGGACGCGTTTCTTATTCTTGTGCTCGGGAATAGAGCCGCGAAAGCCTTGGAAATAGCCGAATCAATCCGTGCAACCGTGGAACTGATCAGCCCTACCCTGGACGAACGTTTCCTCGTCACGATGCACTTCGGGGTTACTCGTGCGTCATCCCGGTGGACGAACGTGAATGGCTTCCGCGAAATGCTCCTGTCCGCCGACGAGGCGATTCTTGCTGGCCAAACAAAAGTGATAGCAAATCGCGTGTACGAGCCAATTGGAATTCTCGAATAGGATTGCTGCGTTTGGCCCTCTTCCGCGACCTTTCTCAGCAACATCCCCTGTTTATGGTGGCATTGACTCGCAAAACCGCAATCCGTCTGTTGTACACTTTTTAGTTTCGTGCCTGCGTGAGGCCACATACGCCTCATGCTGGATCGGAGTGCATTCGTGAAAAGATTCGTTGTCGTTCTTGCCTTCAACTTATTAACCCTGTTCGCCGCGGCTCAGTCGCAAAATGCTCCGCCCGCCACGCCCAGAAAGCTGACCGTCGAACAGATCTTCGCCGAAGGAGGCGTAACCGGCCGCGGACCTGAAACTATCAAGTGGAGTCCCGATGGCAGCAAAGTTTCTTTCGTTCAACGCGACGAGACCGGCGAGCACGGCGAACTCTGGTATGTTGACGCAAGTACCGGCGAGAAGAAAGTTCTGGTCAGCGAGGCCAAGCTCTCGCAGCTCGCCCCACCCACCAGCCGCATCCACGATGAGCGCGAGAAAGAGCGTGTCACGCGCTACCACGTGGCCGCCTACATGTGGTCGCCAGACTCCAAACACTTGCTCTTCGATTCGCAGGGCCAACTCTGGTATTTCAGCCTCGACACTGGTACCGCGGTTCAACTCACATCGTCACCCGAAGCGAGCGAAGATCCCAAGTTTTCTCCGGACGGCAAGCGTCTCGCGTATATCCGCAAACACAACCTGTACGTACATCCCGTCTCCGGCGATGAAGGCGAGCGTCCTTTAACTCGCGACGAAAAAGATAAAGACAAGAGCCCCGACAAAGACAAAGAAGATAATCTGCTGAACGGCGAAGTCGATTGGCTTTACGCCGAAGAACTCGCCGTCCGCAGCAATTATTTCTGGTCGCCCGAAGGCCACCAAATTCTCTTTCTTCAGATGGACGAAACTCGCGTCCCCACTTATCCCATCACCGACTGGTTGCCCACCCATCCGCGCGTGGAACAGGAGAAATATCCCAAGGCCGGAGACCCGAATCCCGCCGTTCGTCTTGGCGTCGTTGGCAGCAATGGCGGCAAGCCGCACTGGCTCAAACTCACCGACGACGATGACACTTACCTTCCACGCTTTGGTTGGATTCGCGAAGATTGGGCCTGGGCCGAAGTATTGAACCGCAAGCAAGATGTGATGGACCTTTATTTCATCGACACTAAGTCGGGCCGCTCACGCAAAGTGCTGACCGAGTCCTCTCCCGACGCATGGGTTAACGTTAACGACGACTTCCGCATCCTCAAATCGGGCGATCGATTCCTCTGGAGCAGCTGGCGCGACGGCCACACCCACCTCTATCTCTACAGTTTCAACTCCGCCGATCCCGCATCGGCCGATGCCAAGCTCGAACGCCAACTCGAGAGCGGGGACTACGAGGTCATCTCGGTCGACGGGGTCGACGAGGCATCGTCCACTGTTTTTTTCACCGCCAACAAGAACGATCCGCGCCAGGAAAAAATCTTCACGGTGAAGCTCGACGGTTCCACCATGCGCGGCATTTCGGCCGAACATGGCAATTACACCGCTTTATTCGCGGATGACGGCAAGCATTACGTCGAAACCCATTCCTCCACTCTCACTCCGCCGCGCATTCTCGTCTGTACACCGGGTGGCGACTGCTTCAAAATCTGGGAGGCGCGCGGCATCGCGGACTTCAATCCGATTCAGCCGCTGCCTCTTGAGTTCAAAGCAGACGACGGAACCGTCCTCTACGGCTACATGATTCTTCCGCGTAACGCCGATGCAAGCCAGAAGATTCCTCTCATCGATTACGTTTACGGCGGTCCGGCCGGGCAGACGGTGCAGGACGCATGGGGAGGAACCAATGCGCTGTTTCATCAGATCCTGGCGAACGAAGGTTTCGCGGTTTTTTCGGTCGACAATCGCGGAACTCCTAACCGCGGAAAGAAATTTTCCGCCGCCATTCGCGGCCAGTCGGGCGCCGTGGAACTGAAAGACCAGACCACGGCCCTCGATCAGCTATACGCACAATTCCCGCAACTCGACCGCACTCGCACCGCGGTCTGGGGATGGTCGAACGGCGGCTCGATGACGCTCTATTCCTTGACCCACTCTGATCGCTTCAAAGCCGGAATTTCGGTCGCGCCCGTGACCAGTTGGCGTGACTACGACTCCACCTACACCGAACGCTACATGGGACAACTGAAAGACAACACCGGCGCCTATGACGATTCCATCGTGAGCGCGGCCAGTAGTCTGCATGGGTCCCTGCTGCTCGTGCATGGGACGAGCGACGACAACGTCCATTTTCAAAATACGATTCAGATGACCGATGCATTGATTAAAGCGGGCAAGCAGTTCCGCCTGATGATCTATCCCGATAAAACACACGGCATCTCCGGCTCCGGCACTCGCACCCAGCTTTTTCACATGATGGATGATTTTTGGAACAAAGAATTGAAGTAGCTTTTAGCCATCAGCCCTCAGCCGTCAGGTAAAGCAGCGGCGCGGCGAACTTGAGATTTACCTGATAGCTGACGGCTGAAAGCTGCCTTATGCATCGCACAACTCTCGGCGATTTCGAACTCACCATCGTCTCGGATGGAACCTACTTCCTCGATGGCGGAGCCTTTTTCGGCGTCGTTCCCAAGACCATGTGGTCGAAGCGGGTCACGGCCGACGATCAAAACCGAGTCGACGCCGGACTCAACTCGCTCCTTGTGCGCACCGGTGACAAGAACATCCTCGTCGAGACCGGCATCGGTAATAAGCTCTCCGAAAAATTGGCCCAAATCTACAAACAGCCTGCCCAGTTGCTCGACAATCTCGACGCCGCGGGAGTTGCTCCCGAAGACATCGATATCGTGATCAACACCCATCTTCATTTCGATCATTGCGGATGGAACACCGTGCGCCGCGGCGATCAGATCGTGCCAACATTTCCGAAGGCAAAGTATTATGCGCAGCGGGAAGAGTGGGAGCACGGCCGTCTGCAACTCGAACGCGACGCGATCAGCTACATGAGCCCAAATTACGATCCGCTGATTGAATCTGGTCAGATGGTGTTATTGGATGGCGATCAGGGGTTGTTGCCCGGAATCTCGGTCAAGGTTTTTCCAGGGCACACCGCCAGCATGCAGGCAGTGATCGTCGAAAGTGGAGGGAAAAGAGCTTGCTATATTTCCGACCTGATCCCGACCAGCAACCATCTCGATATCACCTGGGCGATGGCCTTCGATCTCTTCCCACTGCAAACCATCGAAAGCCGCAAGAAATACTACGCGCAGGCAATTCCGGGAAAGTGGCTGACCGTTTTCACGCACGGTCACGAAACGCCTTGGGGATACGTAGAACGAGGAGAGCGGGGAAGACTGGGCCTGAAAGAGGCATGATTTCATTCTTCCAGGTGTCTGCGTTGAATCCAGTGATCGGCCTCTTTCGAGGCCTCTTTTCGCAGGATAGTTACGAATGACTCACGAAAACGGGCGTGCTCAGCGAACCGCTGTTCGGTTGAAAACTCCACACATTGCCAAGCGGGATCAGCCTCGCCATCCGAAATCCGCGAATCGACTATAGAAAGAAAAGATTGATCCCCGCGACGCTGGAAGAGAAAACAAGGTTGACCCTGCTCTCCCTCATCGTACAGATACGTCGCGGTGTCAGAGGCAGCAAATGCATCAGTGACGCCTTGGAGTTCACGAAGCCACCACATGAAACACGCATCGTCCTGATCAAAGAAGCCGAGATGTGGGACTAACCTTCCTCCAATTTCAATTCGCAAGCCCCCGTGAATGTGATCGTTTGCAGAAAGTGAAACGAGAGGCAATTTATCCGCGCCACCGCCGCTGCACGCGCGACTAACGTGAAGATTCTCGTGCCAAATGCGGATGCTGGTTGGAACGGTCACCGTTTAGCCTTTGAGCGCAGGAGCGCCGGCGCCACACGGCTGCTGCCGAGCCTCGAAGAACTCTTCGACGCGGCGCAGAATCTCCGGCCCACTCTTCGCGTCGTAAATTGCTTTCCTGAGCGCGGCTCCGCCGGGAATGCCATGCGTGAACCACGAGGCAAACTGCTTCATCTTGCCTTCCGCCCCCGGCATTTCTTCTTCCAGCAGCATCTGAAAATAAGTACGAATCATCTGGTAGCGATCGGCTTCGGTCGGTTCGTCATAAAGCGTGCCGGCGTGGTGACGAGGCTCTGTCCCGCTCGCGGCGTGCGCCGCCCGGCCGACATATTGCTCAATCTGTCGAAAAATCCACGGGTTCGCCGGCGCCATCCGCCCAATCATCACCGCGTCGCATCCCGTCTGCGCCACCACGGCGCAAGCATCCTCCGGAGACCGTATATCTCCATTGCCAATCACGGGAATCTTCACCGCCTGCTTAACCGAAGCAATCCACTCCCACCGCGCATTCCCGCTGTACCCTTGCTCACGCGTCCGGGCATGCAGCGCCACCGCGCCCAGCCCGCAACTTTCCGCCATCCGCGCCAGTTCTACGCAAACAATTTCGTCATCGCTCCATCCCGCGCGAAACTTTACCGTGAAGGGAATCTTCACCGCAGCTCGCACCGCCTCGAAAATCTTCTGGATCAGCGGCAGATCCCGCAACAATCCCGAACCGCCGTTACACTTCACAACCTTCTTCGCCGGACACCCCAGGTTCAGGTCGACCAAGTCGAAGCCGAAGTCTTCTACCATCCGCGCTGCGTCGGCGAGCACCATAGGGCTGCTCCCAAACAGTTGTGCCGAAACCGGGTGTTCGTCTTCGTAAAAATGCAGGTACCTTCCGCGGACCCGCTCATCGCGCAGCAATCCATCTGCCGACGTGAACTCCGTCATGATCAGTCCGCATCCGCCCAGATTTTTGATGAAGCGCCGGAAGACGGTGTCGGTGACCCCGGCCATCGGAGCGAGCACCGTGGCCGGAGCAATTCGAACGTTCCCAATCGTCAGCGCAGCCGGAAATACCCCAGCCGACGCCGCCCCGGCGGGTGTGGGTTCGGGCACGGTGGAGAAAGGCAGTGTGGGGACGGCCGACTCGCCCGTCCGATCCCCTGCCGGATTGTCCCAGAACTTCTTCACAGCCTGATTCTACTTTCTTCCGGACGAGGCGATCTCAGCTGACCACAGTTAAATACCACAAAAAGCAAAGCCTCCCACGAGAGGAGGCTTCCAGATTGTCGTGCTTTCACGCGAAATTACTTTTTGGCTGCTTCCAGCTTTGCCGCTTCGGCTTTGCCGGCGTCGCTCTTCGCATACTTGCGGCGGAAGCGCTCCACTCGGCCGGCCGTATCCATGAGCTTCTGCTTGCCGGTGAAGAAGGGATGGCAGGCGGCGCAAATTTCTACGCTGATGTCGCCTTTGTGGGTCGAGCGGGTGACGAATGCGTTGCCGCATGCACAATGCACGCGGATCTCAGTGTAATTGGGATGGATAGCTGCTTTCATGGCGGTTCCTAAATCCTCGATTCAGACATCTGATTCTACCGGAACCAGGAACGATTCAGCAAGGCAGGTAGGTATCAGCCATCAGCCTCAGCCGTCAGCCATCAGCCGTCAGGTAAGAACCCTCAGGGTGCTGACTTTGCCGCTATTCAGACGTGGATGGAGGTCGTTTTGCTGATGGCTGACGGCTGATAGCTGATGGCTAAATACAAAACGGCAGGTCCGACCGCCCTGCCGTTTCGCTCGTTTCCAAAAATTCTGGGGCCCCTTACTTACCTTTATTGACGACTTTCTTGAGTTCGTTCCCGGGAGTAAATTTGGCGACTTTGCGGGCAGCGATTTTGATCGTGGCACCCGTCTGCGGGTTTCGGCCATTGCGGGCCTTGCGCTGCGAGACGGAAAACGTACCGAACCCGATCAAAGCTACTCGGTCCCCTTTGCGTAGGGCAGCAGTAACGCTGTCCACTGTTGTGTCGATCGCGGTCGTCGCCTGCGCCTTCGATATGTTGCAGGCTCCGGCGATCCGGTCAACTAGATCAGCTTTATTCATGCTTTCTCCTAACAGGTGTCATTAAGGTTCCCGCGCCTTCAGCCGGGGAAGGTACACTCAATGCGCGAGCACCAGCGATGGCCATTTTCCTCTATGTAAAAAGATTGTCAATGGGAAACACGTGCCGGTTGCCGCTTTTGATAAGCCATGTACGGCAGACCTCCTACAACGAAGCGAAAAATATTCCGGAAGCGGCTCTTCCGACCTCAATTGGCATGCACTCCCGGCCCCGCTGCCTCGAGCCGGTTCTCCACACACTTGCCGCTCACTCCACAGGATGTGCACAGAGATCGCGCGCTTTTGAGTTGCGGCGAAAGCGGCTTCGGGTACAAAGTTGATGTACACAATTTATGAAAACTGCCGTTGAAGTTTGTCCCGTATGCGCGGGCTCAGGATGGAAACCGGTGCCTGGAGCCGCGGACGGGGGCGTCACCCGCTGCGATTGCCGCCTCCGCGCCCGCGGCGGCGCCCTCATCGCCGCCGCGCATATCCCGAAACGATACGAGCATTGCGAGCTCTCGAATTTCACCACCGACTTTCCCGGAGCTGATCGCTCCGTCGCCTTGGCGCAGATCAGTGCATCCCGCTTCGTGCAGGAGTTTGATCCGCGCGAAGGCAAAGGACTGCTTCTCGTCGGCGGCATCGGAACGGGCAAGACTCACCTCGCCGTCGGCATTCTCAAAGAACTCATCACCTCGCGTGGAAGCGCCTGCCTCTTCTGCGACTATCGCGAACTCCTGAAGCAGATTCAGAATTCTTACAATTCCTCAGTTCAGGCAACTGAACTGCAGGTCTTGCGCCCCGTGTTCGAAGCCGACGTGCTCGTACTGGATGAACTGGGCGCCGTGAAGCCAAGCGAGTGGGTGTGGGATACGGTCAGCCTTATCCTGAATACTCGCTACAACGACAATCGCACCACGATCATCACCACGAATTTCGCCGATGAACCCGCGGCTGGCGCGCCTCGTTCTTCATCCTTGATCTCGCCCGCTCGCGCCGCTGCCCGAGAAGAGACTCTTGGCGATCGCATCGGCGAGCGTATGCGCTCCCGCCTCCAGGAAATGTGCCGCATCGTAAGGATGGACGGCCCCGATTTCCGCCAGAAATTTAAGAGCGCGAGCTTCGGGTGAGTCTCGCAGGCCATTTTCACTTGCTGGTCGGGTATCGTTTCTCCATAATACGTTCGTGCCCAAGCTAGACGGTTTCCAATGCCGGACTTGTGGAGAATGGCATAGCGGCGTGCCTCTGGATTACTCCTACGACGCACCCGACTACTGGACACTAGAGGCAAAGTCAGACCCTAACAGTTTTCACAACTCCGATTTTTGCGTCATCCGCAAAGAGCACTTCTTCATCAGAGGACTGATCGAAATCCCAATCCTTGGCCACTCAGACGCCTTCCGGTACGGTGTATGGGTCTCGCTGAGCGAGACGAACTTCCAGCGAATGGTTAACTTGTGGGACGATCCGGCCATCGTCGTCGAGCCCGCCTGTTTCGGTTGGCTGAGCAACTCGATTGACTTATACCCAGAAACTCTCAACCTGATGACAAACATAAAGAGCCGTGAAGTGGGGGTTAGGCCCTACATCGAGCTCGAACCAAATGATCATCCTCTTGCAATCGAGCAGCGCAATGGAATCTCGTGGGACCGGGTTCGGCAGATCGCGGAAAAAACCATACACGTGCAAAGCTAAAATTTTTGTGACCGGATTCCGGCTAGAATTCTGCTGTGCTGACCAAGCGCATCGAGTTTCATCCCGAAGCAGATGCCGAGATCTTCTCGGCTCTAGCAGCTGCCCCCGCCGTTTTTCTTCTTCGTGGAGCCGACCCCAACTCCGAGCCTTACGTCGGTAAAACTGCCAACCTTCGCCGCCGCCTGCAACGCCTCCTCTGCGCCCCCGAAGAGCGCACCAAACGCCTCAACCTGCGCGATCGTGTTCGCGAGATCGAGTACGCTCTCACCGGTTCCGACTTCGAATCGGGATTGGTCCTCTATCAGACGCTACGCTCCGTCTTCCCGCAGACCTACGCCAACCGCCTCCGTTTCCGTTTTGCTCCCTTCGTCAAATTGCATCTGGAAAACGAATTTCCCCGCGCATCCATCACCACGCGCCTGGGACGGCTCTCCGGAAAGAACATTTACTACGGACCCTTCCCATCACGAACCGCTGCGGAGAAATTCATGAATGACGCCCTAGATTTTTTCAAGATGCGCCGCTGCGTCGAAGACCTACATCCGGATCCAACCTTCCCCGGCTGCGTCTACTCCGAAATGAAAATGTGTCTTGCCCCCTGTTTTCGCGGCTGCACCAATGACGAATACCGCGCCGAGGTCGCACGCGTAGAAACTTTTCTTGACTCCCGCGGCGAATCGTTAACCAGGCAAATGGAAGTCGATCGCGATGACGCCTCGTCCCGGATGGAATTCGAAACAGCCGCTGCCACCCACGCGCGTCTCGATAAACTCAACCCTTTGCTCCAACAATTACCGGAATACGTCCAGCGCCTCGATCGCTCCCACGCCGTCATCGTGCAACGCGCGCAACAACCGGAATGCGTCTCCCTCTTCCGCGTCGACTTCGGCTGTATTGCTGGGCCATTCGTCTTCCCCATCTCAGGCTCGGAACACACCAAATCGCAATCCATGGAAGCGCGCATCGAATCCGCGCTCGCCGCATTTCCCGCCTACACTCCGCTCGCCGCGATCGAACGCATGGAGCACCTCGCCATCCTCAAGCGCTGGTGCTACCGCGGCAGCCACGCGGGAGAAATTTTCTTTGCCGACGCCAAGGGGGAATTGCCAATGCGACGCCTGGTTCGCGGCATCGGACGCGTCTACAAGGGCGAACCCGCGCAACCGGAGATCCCGCCCCAACCCCCAGCTTGAAACCCTCGCGATTCCGATTCCATCGGCCAACGTTTTCAATATCGATTCGACTTCAATAAAATGGACGAACCATGCCCAAGAAGACAAAGAAAAAAACCATCGCCCGCAAAGCAGCCCTGAAATTGAAATCCCAGAATTCGCGCGCCAAGAAGTCGTCTTCGAAAAAGAAGGCCGCGCCCCGCTCAGCCCCTTCTGACCGGGCTTTGCGCGACCAACTCCTCGCCCTTCTGAAAGGCGATCAGGCGCACGCCGATTTCGACTCTTCTATCGGTGATTGGCCGATCCAACTCGCCGGCGTGAAAGTCGCCAACTTCCCCCACACCGCATGGATGCTCCTCGAACACATGCGCCTGGCACAGTGGGATCTCCTCGAGTTCAGTCGCAACCCAAAATATGCTCCCCGCAAATGGCCCGAGGAATATTGGCCCACATCCGAAGCCCCACCTTCGGAAAAGGCCTGGGCCGCAAGTATCGCAGCCTTTAAGAAAGATCTAAAGATCGTCGAAGCGCTCGCTACCAATCCCAGAACCGATCTCAACTGGCGAATTCCCTGGGGAGACGGGCAGACCATCCTGCGCGAGATCCTTCTCGTCGCCGACCATAATTCGTATCACTTAGGACAACTCGTCATGCTGCGTAAAAGTATAGGAATTTAGAAATTCACCGCCGAGACGCCGAGTGTGCCGAGAAAATCTTTTTGGGTTTTGAAGGAGAGGACGATAAAACAACCACGAGGCAACACAATGAGAAAAAATGCGCCCGGCGAAATTCAAGTTGTGCCCTGGGTTTTCTCGACGCCCTCTGCGTCTCGGCGGTGAAAGAATTCCTAAGCCGCGCGCACCGGCGTCCTCACCGGCCGCTTGCGGAAGACAACCTTGATCTCTTCCCGCCAGTGTTCATCGATTCCGAGCAACTCCCAATCGATCGTGGGAGACAAGTAACGCAAGATCGTATCCGTCGAAGGATGCACATGCAGCGCCGGAGCCACGAGCAGCAGCAGCGGCTTTTGCGGCGAGATCTCCCGCCCCGGGAAATATCCAAATTGCGAAAATTCCCCCCGGCTCTGGTGCCACGCCACGCGCGACCAGTAATCCACCCCTTGCAGCGGAAGATGCAAATCCTCGTCGGCCTTCAGTTCGACGACCGCCAGCCGAGCCTCATACGTGATCGCCAAAATATCGATCATCGCCCGATCTGCCGCTGCAAATGCTGGAACCTGCGCATAAACCCGCTCCGGCCGCAGGCGCCCATCGAGCTTCGCGACATTTCCCGCCACCAGCGCCTCCAGCCACCGCTCCGGACACATCCGCCACAGCGCGTGGTTCTTTGGCCCCAAGTTGCAGCGAATCGCGGCTGCCAGTCGCACCAGATCGCCAAATTGCTCTTCGTTCGATGGATCCAGAACGCGCTCTTCGCGTCCCAGTCCAAAAACGACCTCTTCCACACTTTCAAAATTCCGCGGATCATGGGAGATTCGCGCCTGCGCAAACTCCAACCCAAGGCAGCGAAATGAAACCGACCCGGCAGAGAGCGCCACCACCTGCACTTCCGGCAGAATTTCTCGGATCCGCGCAGTCGACGCCGCGAACCGCGCCCGCGTCGCATCCTCATCCGTCGCCTGCACCAGACGAGTCGCGAGGTTGCCACAATCCCCGATATCCAACGCGCTCAGCGCATCTTGCCCCTGGTCAAACTCGTACAACTCCCATTTCGCCGCCGTCGGATGCAAATGTGCCATGCGCTGCCGCGTAAGTGTCGCCGTCCCCTGCGGCACAATCATTGCGAGGCCTTCCACCACCCGCCGCTCTTGCTGCGCCATCCGGCACGCTTCCAGCCAGAGAATGCCGCACGTCAACGCTCCATCGATCGTCGCCTGCGTCTCCTGATCGTTCACTCCTACGATCGCCAGCGCCCGTTGTCCCCGCCGAAGCAGGCCGCGCAAATATGCCGGACCAAACGATCGCTGCAAATCGACGCTGGTCGTCAACCGCACCACCGACCACTCATGAAAATTGCGCTCCAGCGCTCGCCGCAGCCGCGCCTCGTAAGCAGCCCGCGCCGACCGTCGCGCCGCGGGAGAACGCAGATCGCGATCACGGCAAAAATCAAGCCGCGTCGGCCGGCTTTGCCCCATGCGCTGCACTTGCAACCGCAGCGTCGTCGCTCGCACTTCGGCGTCAAGCACGCGCCGCACCGCGTTCCGCTCGTTCGACCACAGATGCAACAGGCATTTGTGATACTCACCCGAAATCGAATACTTCGCCTCCGCCAGATCGAACGCAATCGCCCCCTCTTCCACCACAACTGCCGCGCGCGCCCCTTCAAGAAATTCGGAGAGCATCCGGCTGAGTGATTCGGGAGTCACGGGTCTCCATTATTCAGTCTGCTCACGCCACCGTCTGTGACGGCTGGCCACGCGGATTGTTTGGTTTCCCGCGACCCACTGTCGATTCACTTCCGTAATCGCTTTCATCCCGCAACGACGCCCCGATCATGGGATAATGCCCTTAAGCCGCTTCGAGTCTTTTCACGGTCAAAAGCATCCAAATTATGGTGACTGCTAATCAGGAACGTTTCTTCTTCGCGCATTACGGCCTTACCAATCACGACCTTGAAAGCTACCTCTCCGCCGCTCTTTCCGCCGGCGGCGACTATGCCGACCTCTATTTTGAATACCTGACTTCGACCTCGCTCATGGTCGACGAATCGCTCGTCAAGTCCGCCTCGCAAGGAATTTCCGCGGGCTGTGGCGTGCGCGTCGTCTCCGGCGAGCGCACCGGATACGCTTATACCGACGATCTTTCTCCGCAGCGTATTTTGCATGCGGCCCGCACCGCTGCTCTCATCGCCAGCGCACCCTCCAAGTCGACCGTTGCCGGATTTCAGCAGAAACCCGCGCGTAGCCTCTATCCCGTGACCCTGCCTTCGGTCGACGCCGACATCGCCATCAAAGTCGATCTGCTCATGCGCGCCGATCGCACCGCCCGCGCTTACGATCCGCGTATCAAAGAAGTTCGCACCAATTACTCCGACGAACTCCGCAACATTCTCGTCGTCGGCTCCGACGGGACGTTCGCCGAAGATTCCCAGCCCCTCGCCCGCATGAATGTCTCCTGCATCGCGAAGACTGAATCGGTTTCTGGACGCGGCACCTCTGGCGGCGGCGGCCGCGTTGCCCTCGACTTTTTTGCCGGCGGCGAGAATAGCGACAAGACTCCCGAATACTTTGCCCGCGAAGCCGCCCGCCAGGCGATTCTGCAACTCGATGCCCGCGAGGCTCCCGCCGGGGACATGGAAGTCGTCCTCGGCCCCGGATGGCCCGGCGTCCTGCTGCACGAAGCCGTCGGTCATGGTCTCGAAGCCGATTTCAATCGCAAGAAGACTTCCGCCTTCGCCGGACTCATCGGCAAGCGCGTTGCCAGCGAAAAATGCACGGTCGTTGATAACGGAACCATGCCCTGGCGCCGCGGCTCCCTCAACGTCGATGACGAAGGTCAGCCCACGCAAGAAACCGTCCTCATCGAGAACGGCATTCTCAAGGGATATTTGAGCGACAAACTTTCATCGAAGTTGATGGGTCTAGCCGACACCGGCAATGGACGCCGCGAGAGCTACGAGCACATTCCCATGCCTCGCATGACCAACACTTACATGCTCGCCGGCCAGGACGATCCCGGAGATATCATTCGTTCCGTGAAAAACGGAATCTACGCCGTGAATTTCGGTGGCGGCCAGGTCGACATCACCAACGGAAAATTTGTCTTCTCGGCCTCTGAGGCCTATCTGATCGAGGATGGTAAAGTCACCGCTCCCATCAAAGGCGCAACTCTCATCGGCAACGGACCCGATGTCCTGACCCGCGTCTCCATGGTCGGCAACGATTTGAAACTCGACGAAGGCGTCGGAACCTGCGGCAAAGATGGACAAGCCGTCCCCGTCGGCGTCGGCATCCCGACCATCAAAATCGATCGCATGACCGTAGGCGGCACCGGCAAACGCGAATCCGGCGGGTTCATGCAGTAGTTGACGAGCAGCGCTTTAGCGCCACGTCAGGTGCCTAGAACTGCACACCAGCTTTTGTGTATCCATCTACGCTCTCAACTGGGATAGTTGTCGAATGTTCTCGCATATCTGTGATTCAACTTGACCTAAATAACCGCGAAAACATCGTTAGCCTTAACCGCTCTCCGATGCGGCAACATTAACAACTGATCCGAGGTAGCTTTTACTTCCGAAATCAAATTGGCGTCTTCCAGCAAGCTATTCGCTTTCCTCATCGTCATGCATCCGAACAAGACCGGCCCACCCTGCTGCCGCCGCCTCATTGATCTCTTCGATAGTAGCGACCTTTTTCGTCTTGCCGGCAAGGCAGCCAACGAAATCAGAAATCGTGCCAGTTCGCTTCGTTACGCCTCGCTGCAAACCGGATCCTGTCCGCTTTTTTCTCCCAGAATCCTTGCCATGTTTTCTTGCTGAATCAATCATGTAGCATCTTGTGTCTAATAAATGATAGCAGTTCAAAAACTACATCGGCCCGAAGCGCCAGATACATCTGTTGCTGCTTTCCTCTGTGTCTCCGCGTCTCCGTGGTAGATTCAAAGTTAATCAATGACAACAACACTAGAAAACGTCGCCAGCCAATCCGCCACTGACCTCAAGCAACTCGCCGCCGACGTAGTCGCCCGCGCCATGCAAGGCGGCGCAACCGCTGCCGAATGTGTAGCGCGCGAAGGCGACGAGTTCTCCACCGTCGTGCGCCTTGGCCAGGTCGAAACCCTCAAAGAGTCCGGATCGCGCGCCATCGGCGTCCGCGTCTTCTTCGGACAGCGCGCCGCGAGCACCTACTCCAGCGATTTTTCTCCCGTCGGAATCGAGCGCATGCTCAAGTCCGCCCTCGAGCTCGCGCGCATCACTTCCGAGGATCCCTTCGCCGGAATTCCCGAGGCCGGCCAGTTCGGCTCGTTCCCCGGCAACCTCGATCTTTACCACGAAGACGTCTACTCGCTACCAGGCACTGAACGCATTGAGTATGCGCGCCGCGCTGAAAAAGCCGCCCTTGACGCCGATCCGCGCATCAAGAACTCCGAAGGCGGATCCTTCGACGCCGCCACCGGCAGAAAAGTGTTAGCCAATTCCCGTGGCTTCGTCGGCGAATATCGCCGCTCTTATTGTTCCGTCGCCGTCGTGCCCATCGCGCAGGATGAAAATGGCGGCATGCAGCGGGATTACTGGTACTCCGTCGCCCGCAGTCTCGCCAAGCTCGATTCCGCGGAACAGGTTGGCAAAGAAGCCGCTCGCCGCACTCTTCGCCGTCTCGGCGCTCGCCGGGTCAAGACCGCACAGGTGCCCGTCGTTCTCGATCCCATGGTTTCGAGTTCCATGCTCGAACACATTTTCGAGGGTATCAACGGCGACTCGGTTTATCGCGGAGCCTCGTTCCTCGCCGGCAAGCTTGGCGAAAAAATTGCCGGAGCCAACGTCAACGTCATCGATGACGGCACCATCCGCGGCGGCTTCGGTACCGCGCCCTTCGATGGAGAAGGGATTCCGACCCGCCGCACCGTCGTCGTCGAAAACGGCATTCTGAAGTCGTATCTGCTCAACACCTACACCGCGAAAAAACTTGGTCTCGAAACCACGGCCAACGCCTCGCGCGGACTCGCTGGCACTCCTGGCATCGGCCCCGGCAATTACTTTCTCCAACCGGGCACGAAAACGCCGCAGCAGATTATCGCGGACATTAAAGATGGACTTTACGTGACCGAGTTCATGGGTCACGGCGCAAACCTGGTCACCGGCGACTATTCTCGCGGCGCGTCCGGCATGTGGATCGTCAATGGCGAACTCGCCTATCCCGTCGAAGAAATCACTGTCGCCGGAAACCTCAAAGAGATGTTCAACGACATCTCCGAGATCGGAACCGACCTCGAATTCCGCGGCAGTATGGCCTCGCCCACCGTTCGCATTGATGGGTTAACCGTCGGCGGCGAGTAGTAAGAAATACGCCAGAACGGCATCCGCTGCGATCACTTGGCGTAAACTATTCGCCAAATGAAGTTCGCCAAGGTCACTTTCTGGATCGCTGGCATCTGGGGCATTCTCGTCCTCACCCCGCTCTATTTCATCTTCGACCTCATCGGCCGAAAAGACCCGCCGCCTGTCACCCATCCCGCCTTCTACTACGGCTTCGCCGGAGCGGGACTCGCGTGGCAGATCGCCTTCCTCATCATCGCCACCAATCCCTTGCGCTTCGGCCCCCTCATCGTCGCTTCCACGATCGAAAAATTCTCCTACGCCGCCGCTCTGATCACCCTTTTTCTGCAAGGCCGCCTGCACAGCTCCGATCTCGTCTTCGGCCTTGTCGACTTGCTCTTCGGAATTTTGTTTGTCCTCGCATTTCTCACAACGCGCACCACGCGCGAAATTCACTGACGCCAGCCGCGTCCACCTCCTTTCCTGCCCTCACCGATTAACACCGCCCTTTTCCTTCCCTTTCCACAGGAAGTTTCTTCCCTCCACAGTTTTTACACAACGCCAGCCCAATTTACCGTTGCGTTAACTTCTCCGCTCCCGCACTGTGTTTACAGTGAAAAGCGCGATATGTTCTGAGTCTGTTTCGACAAAGATTCAGCGTTGCCGGTGACTTTTCGAGAGTGAGTCACCGGGGGAAATTCGGCGCATGTCCAGTGCGCTGGTGCCCGGGCTTCGCGGCCTCCTGGAAATTCTTCTTTCGAGAGGGATGGAAACGCTGAATAGCCTGATGCGCAAGTGTCAGGCGCGCATCGCCACCGAGCGCTCTTCGGAGTGCGGTTGCGCGATGATCTTCCGCTTCGGCGGGAGGTGGCAGTCAGAACATTCGCGATAACAATGCGGCTTGGGTGGCTGGCCCGAGCCGCATTTGTTTTTCCTCCCCCAGTTCCCACTTCTAGGTAAAGTGCAACCGAAGGGGATCCGCTCGCCGCCGGGATGGATCCCGTCGAGGTATTCTCTTGCGTCCGCCTGCAACACTGGTGGAGCTATTCGCATCGAACGGTCCGGAGGCGCTGGGAAATTGGGACTGAGAACGTGAGAATGTTGGCGATGCGGATCCGATCCGGTTGCATCAGAGTCGGCCTTGTTTATTTTTGAACTTGAATCGGAGTCGCGCTAACCGCAGTAGTTGCGAAGAGCAATGGATGTACCCTGAACTATCCATGGAAAATCAGCCGCAGCCCCAGCCCGTTCCCCTTCACGCGAGAACTTTGCCCCTTTACGCTCTCGCGGTAGGCGCGGCATTTGCCGCTTTGGTTCTCCGCTGGCTCTTGAATCCCATCATCGGTCAATCGAATCCCTATCACACGATATGGGTCGCCGTCGCCTTTTCGGCCTGGTACTGTGGCCTCTGGCCTTCGATCCTGACCGTCATTCTAGGATGGCTTGGCGTTTGGTATTTCTTCGTATCTCAGGCCTTCAGTTGGCACATCGTCAATCATAGCGATATCTACACGATGTGCGGGTATCTTCTCCTGTCCGGTGTGATGGTCGCCATGGGGGAGGCCAACCGCCGCACCCTCGCCCGCAAAGCGGCTGCCGAGCTGCAAGCCACCCGTTCCCGCTTTCTCTTCGAAACCTTCATGGAGAACAGTCCCGCTTTCGCCTATCTCAAGACGGAAGACGGGAAGATTATATACACCAATCGTGCCGTCGGACGCCGCTTTAAGCTGCCCTCCGTTCTCGGCAAGACTGACTCCGACCTCGTTTCACCGGAAATTGCCGCGGAATCTCGTGAGCGGGATGCCCGTGTCTTCCACGAGGGTAAGGCCTTAGAGTTTATCGAGCGCACGATCGAAGCCGACGGAGAACATACCTGGCTCAGCTTCAAATTCCCTGTGATTGATGCCGACGGCACCAGGCTCCTGGGCGGAAAATCCTTCGACATCACCGACCGTAAACGCGCCGAGGACGCTCTTCAAAAAGTCACGGCTGACCTCGAAAACCGCGTCCAGCAACGCACTCTCGAACTCGCCCGCGCCGAGGCCCGATTTCGCCAGCTTCTCGAAACTGCGCCCGACGCCATGGTCGTGACCAACCAGCAAGGCCAGATCCTTCTCGTCAACGCCCAACTCGAAAAACTCTTCGGTTACCAACGCGACGAGTTGCTGCACAGCAGAATTGAAATGCTTCTGCCCGAGCGTTTCCGCGACCGGCATCTTGAACACCGCAACGATTTTTACCTTCAACCCCGTCCCCGCGCCATGGGGGCAGGAATGGAACTCCATGGCTTGCACAAGGACGGCCACGAAATTCCTATTGAAATCAGTCTCAGTCCCCTCGAAACCGAGGAAGGCACCGTGACCACCAGCGCGATTCGCGACATCACGTACCGTAAGGCCATCGAAAGCTCGACGCGTCACCTTAGCGCCCGCCTGCTTCATTTGCAGGACGAGGAACGTCGGAGAATTTCTCGCGAGCTCCACGACAGCGTCGGACAGATTGTCGTCGCACTGATCATGAACCTTTCCCAATTGCGAGAATCCGCGACTACGAGCCCTCACCTCGATCGTCTTTTTTCCGACAGCGATACGCTCGTGCAGGAACTGAGCCGCGATCTGCGCACCATGTCGCATCTCTTGCATCCCCCGTTGCTCGATGAAGTGGGCCTCGCCTCCGCACTGGAGTGGTACGTTGACGGATTCGCCCAGCGCAGCGGCATTGCCACCACTCTCGAGTTGGTACCCCAAGACTTCGGGCGCCTGAATTCCGACTGCGAGATTGCGGTTTTCCGCATCGTTCAGGAATGCCTCACCAATGTCCACCGGCATTCCGGCAGCGTTGATGCGGCCGTCCGTTTGTCCCGGTCCAGCACCGAGGTCCGCCTTGAAGTTCAAGATCGCGGCAAAGGCATACCTGCAGAAAAGCGATTCGCGAGTCTTGGATCGATCGGTGTCGGCCTAAGCGGAATGCGTGAGAGGGTTGTCCAGCTCGGCGGCAAGATGGACATTCAGTCCGACGCCGGAACTAAAGTTGTAGCCACTCTCCCCATCCCCCACGACCCCGCCGCCTAAGTAATAGTGTGGGGACGGGCGTCTCGCCCGTCCAAGCCGAACAACGCTCGGCAGGCTTTCTCGTCCAAGGCCCAACAGTCGTTCGAACCTCTATCTGTGCCCTACTCCACTCGCTCAATACGCTTTAAAAGCCAATCCAAAAATCATCGGATTTCGATATCATTACCTCAGCGAGTTGCCATGCCCTTTCCCATCAAAATCTGCGCCGTCTGCTCCGAAGAGTTCGAACTAAAACCTGGCAAGCCCGGTTTCGCCAACCGCTGCCCGTCCTGCAGCGAACCCGAATCCAGCGACACTCCAGCTGGCTCCAGTCCAAGCGGAGACCGCAAATCTGACAGCGAAGTCAATGAGTTTCGCCGCCAGGCGATGCGCGACCTCCTCTACCGCAAAGACAGCTAATCGCCCGCGAATCACTTCAATATTTGCTTTTTCTTCGCCTCGTTGTCATACTCCTTCCGGGAGATTTAGGGACAAGGATAAGACGCGGCAGTTCGACCTCCGAAAATACTTTCATTTGGGACGCGTTTTCCTTCCACCCCCTCATACGTCCACAGGCGGAAATCAATTACGATGCAACGCACTCACTTAAATATTGTGGCAACTCTCGAAACTACCATCGGCCGCATGCCGGCGAATATCGAAGCCGAGCGCTCCATCCTGGGCGCCGTCCTTCTCGATAACGCCGCCTTTAACGATGCCGCCGAGCACCTCAAGCCCGAAGACTTTTCCATCGATTCGCATCGCCGTATTTATTCGCGCATGCTCGACCTCAACGAGTCTTCGCGGCCCATCGACATCATCACCCTCGTCGAAGAACTTGATCAAAAGAAAGACCTGCAAGCCGTTGGCGATGTCGGCTACATCTCTGGCTTACTTGACGGCGTTCCCGACCGTCCCTCCATCGAGCACTATGTCCGCATCGTCCGCGATAAATCCATACTGCGCGGACTCATCAGCGTCGCCAACGCTGCCATCGCCAAGGCCAGCGAACAAGCCGATCCCGCCGACGAAATTCTCAACGAAGCGGAAGCCGCCGTCTTCCAGCTCTCCGAAAAGCGCATTGGCAAAGGCTTTCAAGGCATTAAGGAGATCGTCCGCAACTCCTTCGGCTCAGTCGACGCTCTCCTGCAGCGTGGCCAGCGCATCACCGGACTCGCCACCCACTACACGGATCTCGACGAGATGACCAGCGGCTTCCAGAAATCCGATCTCGTCATCCTCGCGGCTCGTCCCTCCATGGGCAAGACCAGCTTTGCCATGAATATTGCCGAGAATGCCGCCATCGACGATGGCAAAGTCGTCGGTATCTTCTCTCTCGAGATGTCGAGCGAGGCCCTGCTGCAACGCCTGCTCTGCTCCCGCTCCATCGTCGACGCCCACAAGATGCGCACTGGATCCCTCTGGGGCGACGACATGAAAAAAGTCGTGCGGGCCATGGAAGAGCTCTCCAACGCTCCCATCTTCATCGACGACACGCCCGGCATCTCGCTCAGCGAAATGCGCGCTAAGGCCCGCCGCCTCAAACAGTCGCAAGGCCGTCTCGATTTACTAGTTGTCGATTATTTGCAGTTGATGTCCGGCGGCAGCAAGCGCTTCGAAAATCGCACACAGGAAGTTTCGTCCATCTCCCGCGGGCTGAAAGCAATTGCCAAAGAATTACAAGTCCCGGTAGTCGCCTTGTCGCAGTTAAGCCGGGCTCCCGAAAGCCGCGGTGGCGACCATCGTCCCCAACTCTCCGACCTCCGCGAATCCGGCTCCATCGAGCAGGACGCCGATGTTGTTATGTTTATCTTTCGTGAAGAGATCTACAAGCAGGACGATCCCGACCTCAAGGGCCGCGCCGAGATCATTATTGCCAAGCAGCGCAACGGCCCCATCGGTAAATTCAATCTCGCATTCCTCCACAATTCCACCCGTTTTGCCAACATGCTCGAAGGCAATAACGAACCTGGCGAGTAGGCCCAAAATGGGCCTCCTAACGGGGACTCGCGGTCCTCAATCAACGGGCGTGCCAAAACCAACCGTGAGACACCATTTCCCTGTGGAAAAGATTGTGGATGGAAAGACCAGCCTTCGAAATTTCGCGCCACCGACCGGTTGGTCTGCTCGCTATTGAACTTCTACGACTCCCCTAAGACTATGTTTCTAAGTTGGTTACTTAGCACTTCCCGAGGATTCCGCGCATCTGCTTGCGAATCAGCACTTTCGTCACGAAATATGAGATTTGCACATAAATCGACTTATTCCAATCCGCATCTCGCCCGATCGGGTCCTCGTAAATGACCAAAAACAGTAGACTTTTAAAGTCCCGTGAATCAGGTAAGATTTCATGTCGCGGGCGCTAGGTTTTGTCACCATGAAGTGTGACGCGCCTCATAGCGCGACGACCATCCGCAACATAGGCTACTTCAGGTAGGCGGGACCGGGATGTCCCTCTTATGTTCGACTCAGCCTGTTTCGCGGGGGCGCTCGCCTTTCTTAGCTTCTTGCCTCGTCATATCCGCAAGCCACCCTCCTTTCCCCGGTTTCTCGCCTTTCAACCAGTTGGAATCAATCTCTCGGCGTCTTTTCACCTGACATTGTGGAAAGGCGCGGTACCGAATTCGAGCGCCCCACAATTCCCTTCTTCAAATCTTGTTTCACGGAGACACCCCAATGCTTCATCTTGATACCGGCAACACTGGTTTCATGATTTTATGCACCAGCCTGGTCATGCTAATGACACCCGGCCTCGCCTTTTTCTATGGAGGCCTGGTCGGGCGCAAGAACGTCCTTGCCATCATGATGCAAAGTTTCGTCTCGATGGGCTGGACGACGGTCATCTGGTACCTCTACGGATATTCCCTCTGCTTCAGCGGCGACTGGCACGGAATCATCGGAAACTTCCATAATGCATTCCTCCGCGGGGTTGATCTCAATACCCCTTCGCCCAACGAGACTATTCCGGCGTTCGTATTCATCGCCTATCAGATGATGTTCGCCATCATCACTCCTGCACTTATTTCGGGGGCCTTCACCAACCGCGTTACCTTCAAGGCCTACATGCTGTTTCTAACGGGATGGCTCACCTTTGTTTATTTTCCCTTCGTCCACATGGTCTGGGGCGGCGGTTTTCTGCAGAAATGGGGAGTACTCGATTTTGCTGGAGGCATCGTCGTCCATAACATCGCGGGCATCGCAGCTCTGGCTTCCGTCTTATACGTGGGGAAGCGCCACACCGCCGATCGCGGACCGCACAGCATTCCGCTGGTCGCCCTCGGCACCGGCCTCTTGTGGTTTGGATGGTACGGTTTTAACGCAGGCAGTGAAATGCGCGTGGATTCCGTCACCGCAACCGCATTTCTGAACACCGACGTGGCCGCCTCATTCGCCGCAGTCGCCTGGCTATTCGTGGCTTGGATGAACGAAAAGAAACCCAAACTACTCGGCCTTCTGACCGGTGCCGTCGCTGGGCTCGCAACCATCACTCCGGCTGCAGGATACGTCTCTCCCACCACCGCCGTCATTATCGGCCTGACCGCCGGCGTGGTTTGTTACTACGCCGTCGAGATGAAAAACAAACTCAAGTGGGATGATGCCCTCGACGTTTGGGGAGTCCACGGTGTAGGCGGCTTTCTCGGCATCGTCATGCTCGGAATTTTTGCCAACAAACAATTCAATCCCAACGGTGCGAACGGTCTGCTTTGCGGCGATCCGACGTTCCTCATGAAGCAAGTGGTCGCCGTCACGTTTTCCTCGGTCTGGGCATTCGTCTTCACCTACGCCATGCTGCGCGTCATCGATGCATTCACGCCGGTGAAGGTTACCGAGATCAACGAAGCAATCGGCTTAGACGAATCGATGCTTGGCGAACATGCCTACGAGGAAACTCCCGAACCGCTCCACGATCTCGTGCAACCCGGGATTCGCTAAGCGATAGCAGGCGTGCGTTTCGTCTAAAACCGAAGGGTGGGTTGCCCACCCTTCTTTCATCACGGAATTCAGGGCCGATTGGGAATCGACGCCATACACTCCACGTGCCCGTTCGCTCCGTCAGTAGTTTTCTGTACGACGAAGTGAAATCCCAGCTGGGTCTCCACTGCCGTCGGAGTTCCATCCACCAGGTAAGGATGAAAACTAAACGTCCGCAGCGCCTCTTTACTCGCAGCCGTAAGCAGCGGATCTCCTGATACCGGCACGCTGGCCGTAATCTTTCCCGTTTCATCGACGTCAATCTTGAAGACCACGTCGCCCTGAATGCCCTTTTTCATTGCTTCGTCCGGATACACCGGCATCGTCTTATGTTCGACGCGTCCCAACATGATCTCGTTCGAAACCTGAACTCGCGCGGGAGCGGTAGTTTGCGCAGACATCAATACCGAGCAGCACGCGAGCAACGCACCCATCGTCCCGATTCGCAACATAACGCCTCCAAACTCTGTAGGGTGCCCCGTCCAAGCTCCGCTTGGGCGGGTCTTTTTCCCGGCGAAATTAGTCTTTGCACCGGCGAGTTTCTCTCCAGCGATGACCGCAACACGAACCCTAGCTGCTGCCCTCGCCCACCTTCAACACCGCCAGAAACGCTTCCTGCGGAATATCCACGCGCCCGATCCGCTTCATCCGCTTCTTGCCTTCCTTCTGTTTCTCCAGCAGCTTTCTCTTCCGCGAAATGTCGCCGCCGTAGCACTTCGCAATCACATTCTTTCGGATCGCCGGCACCGTCTCGCGCGCAATGATCTTCGCGCCAATCGCCGCCTGAATCGCCACTTCAAACATCTGCCGCGGGATCAGCTCTTTCATCTTCGCCGCCAGCAGCCGCCCGCGATCGTACGCAAAGTCGCGATGAATAATCGTCGACAGCGCGTCCACCGGCTCTCCCGCCACCATGATGTCGAGCTTCGCCATCGGAGAAGTCCAGTTACCCGACAAGTGATAATCGAGCGAAGCGTAGCCGCGCGAAACCGACTTCAGCCGGTCGTAGAAATCCAGCACAATCTCATTCAGCGGAAGCTCATATTGCAGCATCACGCGCGACGCGCTGACATATTCAAAACTCTTCTGCTTGCCGCGCTTCTCTTCGACCAGCTTCAAAATGCCGCCGACATATTCCTCGTTCGTCAGAATCACTGCGAGAATCACCGGCTCTTCCACTTTCGCGATCTCGCTCACATCGGGCCAGCGCGAGGGATTATCCACCTCAATGATCGTGCCGTCCGTCTTCGTAATCTGGTACCGCACTCCCGGAGCCGTCGTGATCAGGTCGAGATTGTATTCCCGCTCCAGCCGCTCCTGAATAATCTCCATGTGCAGTAGCCCCAGAAAGCCGCACCGGAAGCCGAATCCAAGCGCCACCGAACTTTCTGGCTCAAAGAAAAACGACGAATCGTTCAACTTCAATTTTTCCAGCGCCTCGCGCAGTTGCGTGTGCTCGTGCGCGTCCACGGTGTAGAGTCCCGCGAACACCATCGGTTTGATCTCTTCAAATCCCGGCAACGGCTCAATCGCCGGACGCTCATCATCGGTAATCGTGTCGCCAATTTTCGTATCGGCCACATTCTTGATGTTGGCGATGATGAATCCCACTTCGCCGGCCACCAGTTCATCAATCGCCACCGGCTTCGGCGTCAGCACTCCCAGTGCCTCGACTTGGAACACACGCCCGTTCGACCACAGCCGTATCTTCTGCCCCTTGCGCAACGTCCCTTCGAACACTCGCGCCAGCACCACCACCCCGCGATACGGATCGAACCATGAATCAAACAGCAGCGCCTGCAGATGCCGTCCCGGCACGCCCTTCGGCGGAGGCACACGCTTCACGATCGCCTCCAGCACATCCGGCACGCCCTGTCCGGTCTTCGCGCTGATCAGCAACGCATCGGTCGCGTCCAGTCCCACCGCGCTCTCGATCATCTCTTTCGTGCGCGGAACATCCGCGCTCTGCAGGTCGATCTTATTGATCACCGGAATAATTTCCAGCCCATGATTGATCGCGAGATAGGAATTCGCCAGCGTCTGCGCCTCCACTCCCTGCGACGCGTCCACCACCAGCAGCGCGCCTTCGCACGCCGCCAGCGACCGTGAAACCTCGTAAGAAAAATCGACGTGTCCCGGAGTGTCAATCAAGTTGAGCTGGTAAATTTGCCCGTCTTTTGCCGGATACAACATGCGCACCGCATGCGCCTTGATCGTGATGCCGCGCTCGCGCTCCAGGTCCATGGAGTCGAGCACCTGCTCCTGCATTTCGCGCATGGCAAGCGACCCCGTCAACTCCAGCAGGCGGTCCGCCAGCGTAGATTTTCCGTGGTCAATATGCGCAATAATCGCAAAATTGCGAATGCGTGAGGCTTCCATGAGGACAGTTCGATTCTAACAGGGTGCGACTGACGACATCTCAACAAGGATTGAACAAGGATATAATCCTTGCTATACTCTTAGCCATGGCAAAAGTTACGAGTAAACTCCAGCTGACGCTCCCCAAGGCCATCGCCGACCAGTACAAAATTCGTCCCGGAGACGATTTGGACTGGCTGCCAGCCGGCGAGTCGATTCGTGTAGTCAAGCGGAACGCGGCACAAGCGGCCGGTCCGGCAACGCTGAAAGAGCGGCTACAGCTTTTCGATCGGGCGACGGCCCGTCAGGAAAAGCGAAACGCCGCCTTCCGCAAGAAGCATGCGCTCGCAGCCGAACCCGCAAACCGCGGTTGGACTAGAGAGGACCTCTACGATCGTGGCCTTCCTCGTTGATACAAATGTCCTTGTCTACCGTTTTGATGCCCGCTATCCGGAGAAGCAACGAATAGCTCGTGATGTTCTGCATCACGGACTCAGAGACGATTCCGCGAGAATTCCCCACCAGGCGCTAATCGAGTTTGTGTCTGTCGTAACGCGCACAAGAATCGGCTCCGATTCCCTCCTGTCTTCTCCTCTGCTATCTATGGACGAAGCGCAACAGGAAGTGGGCGAACTGATGGCGCAATTCCCTATCCTCTATCCCAACGCGGCCATTGTTCATTCAGCCCTCTTAGCCGCAGCGGCATATCGGATTTCCTGGTTCGACTCGCACCTCTGGGCCTATGCGGAACACTACGGCCTGGAGGAAATCGTCTCCGAAGATTTCGAACATGGACGGCTGTATGGGAGCGTGCGGGTGAGGAATCCGTTTGTCCCATGATTGCGTTGCCGCGACCTGATTTTTGCAGTAGAGTTGCGCTATGAGCTACTCCGAGATCATTACGATTGAGCCAGGGAAACGCGGTGGGAAACCATGCATTCGCGGCCTGCGGATCACTGTTTATGATGTTCTGGAGTATCTCGCCAGCGGAATGAGTCATGCAGACATTTTGCTAGAACTTCCCTACCTCACTGAGGAAGATATACGCGCCTGCCTCGAGTATGCCGCTGATCGTGAGCGCAAAGCGGAAATTTCGAACGCGTGAAGCTGATTTTCGACGAGAATCTATCGCCTCGCTTGCCTCGAGCTCTTGCAGATCTCTATCCGAATTCCACTCATGTCCACGAATGCGGGTTGGGAAGCGCAGACGATTCCACGATCTGGCGCTATGCCAAAGAAAACGGGTTTACCATTGTCTCCAAGGACTCGGACTTCCAAGATCGCAGCGTTTTGCACGGGTACCCGCCGAAATTCATTTGGTTGCGCGTTCTCAATTGCAGCGCCGGGGAGTCGAGAGTCTATTGCGATCTGCGGCCCCGATGATCAAAGAATTTCTGGATGCAAATCAGGAATCGTATTTAGTGCTTGGAGCGCGGCGAAGACCAGCAAACAGCCGAAAGCAAGTTTGACCAACAAGGGCAGTTTTCCATGCTCGATCCAGACGCCGCGAGGCCCCATGATAGGAGTGGGGTATAAACAGAGTAGATCGTTCACTAATCGCGTAACAGGCGACCGAGGTTGCCATGCCCGGGGGCCTTCCTGAAATAGTCAGAGAGCATATTGAAAAGTGCCGCGCGTCCGCGCTGGCTGCTGTTGACTCCTACAACAGACCAGGCCCTCGGTTTCGCACGGCTCAGTTCGTAATCTTAATTGTGATTGCGTGGACCGCATTGTTCCATGCTGTTTTCTATCGAAAGGGCCGAAGGCCGTGGTTCCGAAGGCAATCTCCTGGAGGCCAGGGGAGGTACGTAAGGGTTGACGGGGAACCGAAGCACTGGGACGTTACTGAATGTCTTAAGCAATATTTCGGGGACAAACAGCCAGCGGAGCGTAAGAATCTGGAATTCTTGATTGGTCTTAGAAACAAGATCGAACACAGACACCTTCCCGACCTCGACCCGGCTCTATATGGTGAGTGTCAAGCTGCGCTGCTAAATCTGGAGAGCATGCTGGTTGACCAATTCGGGCAGAAGTACGCGCTCGCCGAACAGCTTGCCATTGCACTTCAGTTCTCCCAGATTCTTCCCGATGAGAAACTAAAGGCTACTAAGATCCTCGCATCGTCGACCGCAAAAACCGTCAAAGAGTATGTCGAGCGCTTCAGAGGCGGGCTACCGGGTAGTGTATTGAACAGCATGAAGTACTCTTTCTCCGTGTTCTTAGTGCCCAAAGTCGCAAATCGAGCAGGGGCAGCAGATATCGCAGTCCAGTTTGTCAAGATAGACGAAGCAAGTCCTGAAGAAGTGGAGCGACTGGAGAAGCTCAATGTTCTCATTCGGGAAAAGCATATCCCGATTGCAAATCTCGGTCTCTTCAAGCCGGGCGAAGTAGTTGAGAAACTGAAGGGTCGCACGCCGCACCCAGTTAACATGAGTGTCCACACGTACGCTTGGAAGTACTACAAGGTACGGCCAGCGAGTGGCGACGCCCACCCCGAGCGGACAATTCCAGAATACTGCCTGTACGATAGCGCCCACGGGGACTATCTTTACACACAAGCATGGGTAGAGAAGTTGGCAAGGGAGTTGGCCGACGCTACCGTGTACGACCTGGTCGTTCCCAAGCGTTCAGTTGCCGGAGTGGCTGCGGCAGTCGGTGCTGCCTAGCAGGCTGTGGAAGAAGCGTCTTCCGAACGCAGCATTCCTCGTTCGAAGCGTAGGTAATCCCAAAATGCAAAAAAGGCGCGCTCGTCGCGCGCCCACTTCTGCAATCTGACCTCTTACTTCTTACTTAGTCTCTAACCCCATCCATAAACGCTCTTAACTTCCGCGAGCGCGATGGATGCCGCAGTTTCCGCAGCGCCTTGGCCTCAATCTGCCGTATGCGTTCGCGTGTCACCGCGAACGACTGCCCGACTTCCTCAAGCGTGTGCTCCGAGCCATCTTCCAGCCCAAAGCGCATTTTGATGACCTTCTCCTCGCGCGGCGTCAGCGTACGCAGCACCTGCGAAGTCTGGTCTTTGAGGTTGACGTTGATCACTGCTTCCGCCGGAGACACAACCGCGCGGTCTTCGATGAAGTCGCCCAAGTGCGAATCTTCCTCTTCGCCAATCGGCGTCTCGAGAGAGATCGGCTCCTGCGCAATCTTCAACACCTTCCGCACCTTCGCCACCGGAATGTCCATCCGTTTCGCGATCTCTTCGGAAGTCGGTTCGCGTCCCAGTTCCTGCACCAGCTGCCGCGATGTGCGGATCAGCTTGTTGATCGTTTCGATCATGTGCACCGGGATACGAATCGTGCGCGCCTGATCGGCAATCGCACGCGTAATTGCCTGCCGGATCCACCACGTGGCATAAGTCGAAAACTTATAGCCGCGGCGGTATTCGAACTTGTCCACCGCCTTCATCAGGCCGATGTTGCCTTCCTGAATCAGGTCGAGGAACTGCAATCCGCGATTGGTGTACTTCTTCGCAATCGAAACGACGAGTCGCAAGTTCGCTTCAATCAGCTCGCGCTTCGCGTGCTCGGCGTCCATGTCGCCCTGGATAATCTCGCGCTGTGTGCGCTTGAGCTCCTGGAACAACAGGCCCGCTTCCACTTCAAGCTTTTCCAGCTCTCCGCGGACCGCCCGTGACTGCTTCTTGTATTCCTTCTTCTGCTCTTCGCTGCGCGTCGCCTCGGCCCGCTTCTCGAGGTTCTGGATCTGCCGGTCCAACGACCGCATGCCATCCACCGTGCGATTCACACGGTCGATCAGCCGCTTGCGTTCGTTGTTGGTGAAGCCCAGCTTCCGCACCGCGTTCGAAGTGCGAACCACCGAACGAGCCAACTGGATGCGATACCGACGGTGGTCTTTCGGACGCTTCTTCTGGTTCACCGCCGCCAGTTTTTCGACGAACGGCGCCACCTTCTTGTAGAGCTTGTCAAGATTGTGGATCTTGGCAAGAAACTCTTTGAGCCGCTTGTCGACAATCTCTTCCGTGATCTCCTCTTCGTCGAACGTCACCAGCTCTTTAATCGAGCGGACGCCCTTCTCGAGGTCCTCGCCCAGGGCGAGCAGTTCACGAATCACGATCGGCGAGCGCGAAAGCGCTTTCAGAACGCGGTTTTGCCCCCGCTCAATTCGCTTAGCGATTTCTACTTCGCCTTCGCGCGTGAGCAGCGGTACGGTTCCCATCTCGCGCAAGTACATGCGGACGGGATCATTGGTTTTTTCCAGAGCTCCGGGGGTGAGGTCGAGTTCGACATCATCCGAAGCATCATCAACTTCCTCGAATTTTTTTTCCAGATCGGTCGTCGGCCCTTTCGAGCTTTCGAGTACATCAATTCCTTGCGTTCCGATCGTGGTTAGCAGATCTTCCAGGTCTTCAGGAGAGTGCACATCGTGCGGGATAAGGTCGTTGACCTGATCATAGGTCAGATATCCCTTCTCTTTACCTGCGTCGATCAGCTTTTTTATGTCGTCGTACTTGTCTTCAAGTGCCAATGCAGATTTCCTTCAAGGCGTCCGCCGGTAAGCGCACGCCAAGCTATTAAGCGGTGGGAGTTGGAACGGAGTTGTGCGCGGAGGCACAAACCTTAAAAGTATAGCACGCCGAATTGTCACGACGCCGCCCTAACTCTTTTTTCGCTTGATATTTAGATGTTCCCCGAACCACTTTCGTTCCAAACCAATACGTCGAAGACCCGTCAAAGAAGCCTCGGCTAAGAAACCTGACAAAAAGCTCTGTCATCCTGAGCGAAGCGGAACGGCGAGCGCAGCGACCCGCTTCGCGTAGTCGAAGGAGCCCTACTCCCTCTCCAAATTCGCGCAGAAGGGATTTCGCACGATGATCCCCACCTAAACCCGTGCTTTTAGGAGGAAAACCCAGTTCGGCGCCACACCCTCACGCCCCCTCCCCCAGCCCCGGATCCATCAACGCCCGCTTCAACCTCACCTTTTCCTGCAATAGCGCCTGTTTCTCCGCGGACGAGAGCCCAACCCCCTGCAATGACACTTGCACAGACTCCAGCCTGTGCCGCAGATAAATCCGCCGCAGCGCCTTCACCGCACCCTCCACCGTCTCCGGCGTCAACTCCTCCGCCTCGCTCATCAGGATCGACGCCAGTAACCGCCGGTCCTCTTCCGTCTTCGGCAGCGTCATCACATCCGCCGCCTCCGGGCCCAACAAAAGCAGCGCCTCAATCAGCGACTGCGACGTCAGCCCCTCATACAAATGCTCGGATTGCAGCGCAAACTGCGCCTGCCGGCACGGATCAAACTCCTCATCCGTCCCCTCCCGCGCCGAACTCCGTCCTTCCCCCGCCAGCATCTGGTTCCCCGACGCCAGCGCCCGGATCAGCACCCGCTCCGCTCCCGTAATCTGCATCTCCGTCGGAGCCTTTACCGCTGCCGCCGACCTGTTCCCCGCCACATGCTTCAATTCCTGTCGCAGAACTGCCGAATCAATCCCCAGCTTCTGCGAAATCTCCATCGCCAGCTCGTCCCGCACAATCCGGCTCGGCACCCGCTGAATATGCGGCAAAAGATGATTCACCGCCTTCACCTTGCTATCCGCATTCCGCGCCGGAAACTGCGCTCGCGCCCGGTCGATCAAGTAATCAAAATATTTCTGCGAATGCTTCAACGCGTCTCCATACGCGTCCTTCCCTTTGCGCCGTATAAACAGGTCCGGATCAAATCCCGTCTCCAGCGTCACCACCCGTATATTGAACTCTTCCTCAACCAGCAGTCCCAGCGTCCGCTCCGTCGCCCGTGCGCCCGCGGTATCCGGATCGAAATTCACTACCACGTTCTTCGAAAACCGCCCCAGCAGCCTCGCCTGAATCTCCGTAAAAGCCGTCCCCGAACTCGCAATCACGTTGTGAAACCCCGCGGCATACACCGAAATGCAATCCATCTGGCCTTCAACCAGAATTGCGTATTCCAGCTTCCGGATAGCCTCTTTCGCCGAATCCAGGTTGAACAGCACTCGCGACTTCGAATAGATCGTTGTCTCCGGAGAATTCAAATACTTCGGACCCGCCTTCTCATCCGTCGCCAGCGTCCGCCCCGTAAACGCAATCACCTTCCCCTGGTCATTACAAATCGGAAACATCACCCGATTGCGAAACTTGGAATAAATCGCCGCCGGCACCATCCCATTCTTCTTGTCATCCCCAACAAACTTGTCATCCCGAGCGGAGCGAGGGATCTCATGATCCCCCGCGTTGTCGTCCTGAGCGGAGCGAAGGACCTGCTTTTCCTGAAGGCTGATGGCTGACGGCTGACGGCTGACAGCTGACGGCTGAGAGCCCTCCTCCTTCCACGAAAACAGCCCACTCTCGCGCAACACCTCCTCATCAAATTCCCGCCGCAGCGCGTCCCGCAGCACAAACCCCGAGTCCGGAGCGAACCCAATCCGAAATTTCGCAATCGTCTCTTCGTCGAGCCCGCGCTCCTTCAAATACTCCCGCGCCCGCGCCCCCTCCGACCTCCGCAAGCTTTCCTGAAAAAACTGCGTCGCCCGCACATGCACATCGAGCAACGCCATCCGAATCTGCGCATCCCGCGCCTCCGCCGGACTCGAAAATGCCACCTTCGGCATCGCCACGCCCAGCTTCTGCGCAATCAGCCGCACGGCCTCCGGAAACGAAATGTTCTCCACCTTCTGCACGAAAGTGAAAACATCCCCCGACTGCCCGCACCCAAAGCAGTGAAAAAACTGCCGCGTCGCATGCACCGAAAACGACGGCGTCTTCTCCGCATGAAACGGACACAGCCCCGAAAAATTCTGCGCCCCGGCCTTCTTCAGCTTCACGTAATCGCCAATCACCCGGACGATATCCGCCTGCTGCTTCAGCGCCTCTTTAAAATTGTCGGTGGCCAGCATGAATATTCAGTGTGAACGATGTCGCCCAAAGTAGCCAGCTACAGATAGTGGCCTGCTTCGGAAAACATGTGCAAAAGGCCGCCGCGAGGGTGGAGCAAGGTGGAAAACCGCCTCCCCACGCGTGCTCACCACTGCATAGTCACCAGCACTGCGTACTCAAAACACAAGCGGGATCAACCTCCGAGTGCGGCGGCGGTAGTCCTCAAACTGCGCTCCAAAGTGGGATGCCAGCAGACCATCTTCTCTGCGCATTCGATCAAGAACAAATGCCAGCGCGAGCATCAGAATCGGGACTGCGAGCAAACTGGCAAACACCAGGGCAATCCCTGTTGGGATCAGGAGCAGACTCAAATAAAGCGGATGTCGAATTGAAGCGTAGATTCCTTCCTGCACCAGCCGATGATTGGGTTGCAGAGTAACGTATGCGCTAAAGTTTTCTGCCAGTTCCCTCAGGGCAGCGATTCGAACAAACCCTCCGATGCTGAACAGCAAGAGGCCGAGATACGGCCAGAAATCGGCTCTGAGGTTCAGAATTTCTTCCCCCTCAGCAAAAGGCAAGAACCACAACAGCGCGAGCGCAAGAGATAAGAGAACCGCAAGCTGCCAGTTCTGATTCCCAACCGCGACAACCCCTTTTCGAAAGGGATTGAAATCGATTTTGCAGTACGCCGCAATGATCGCCGCAATGAGCGTGATGGCCACCAATCCGGCTCGCGGGGCGCTTGCAAAGAATGCCGGCAAACTGTCGAAACCCCACCCAAACAGCATCAGCCCTAAACAAGGCAACAACTGGACCGCGAGAATCAGAGCCGATCGAAACAAAGCAGGATGACCGCCCGTGTGGGACTGTGCCGACTGCATTATAGAAAGATCAACGCAATCCGAATGAAGCACGAAAGCTGTGTTGGCTATAAATCGTGCTTCGGCAGGAGCCCGGTTTTTCGCGCCCCTTCCCGACGCGGACCTAGCCGCGAATCGCGTTTTTCAACGGATCCCAGGTCGCAATCGCCTTCTTGAAATAAGCGTAGTTGGCCAAGTGGCAGCCGATCGCGGCATGATTGCCAAACTCTTCGTTCTCGACTGTCGGCTTGCGAGTTCGCACCGCGTTAAAGAAATTCGCCTGATGAGCGGCCACGTCGCTGTAACCATCGGGCGCGGTGAAGGTCTCCGCCTCGACCGTCTGATATTCGAGCGGCCCGGGAAGCGGATGGTCTAGCTTCCACTGCGCCGCGTATTCCTTGCGCAGGCGCGCCGGCCAGCCTAGCACCGAGTACGTTTCGGGCTTGGGACTTATGTCTTGCGGTATGAAAGTCAGTGTCTGGCCGATGATTTCCATCGTTCCCTTGGTGCCGTGGAACCGGATCGGCTCGCCGCCGGCATTGTTCAGATTGCAGCGCAGCGCCACGCGGAACTTCGGATAGTCATAAAGCGTTTCGATGAGGTCAGGGAAATCGCGTCCGTCCCGCCAGCGAAAGAGGCCGCCGCTCGACTGCGCGCGCATCGGCGCCTCGTTGATACCGGAGATGAAGTGAATGCCGGACAGCAGATGGACAAAAAGGTCGCCGGCGAGTCCCTCGCCATAGTCGGAAAAACAGCGCCAGCGAAAAAATCGCGCCGCGTCAAACGGACGCTTGGGCGCGCCCTCCAGAAAAGCGTTCCAATCGATGGTCTGCTCGCTCGCGTCGGGCGGAATCGGATACACCCATGCGCCGCTCGGCGAGTTGCGGTCAGAGGAGCCCTCGATCAAGAACACTTCGCCGAGCGCTCCCGAGGCATAGATTTCGCGCGCCTTCTCATAGACGATTGAACTCACGCGCTGGCTACCCACCTGCATGATGCGATTTCCCTTGCGTACAGCGTCGATCATGGCAAAGCCGTCCTCCACCGTGTGCGACATGGGCTTCTCACAGTACACGTCTTTGCCAGCCGCACAGGCATCGACGACGATGCGGCGATGCTGGTGGTCGGCAACGGCCACGATCACCGCATCGATGTCCTTGCGATCAAGGATCTCCCGGTAATTGCGGGTCGCCGGAACCCGCGACATCAGCGTCTCTTGCGCGGCCTCGTGCCGGCTGTCGTAGAGATCGCAGACGGCGACACATTCGATGCCGGGGACAAGCAGGGACGCATCGAGAAGCTGGCACCCGCGGGTGCCGGTACCGATGGCAGCGAATCGCACTCGATCACTCGCCGCGACTTCGCGTCCTTCGCCCCAGACCGCAGCCGGCCTGAGCAGACTCATCTTTGCGGTCGCACCCGCAGCCACCGAACCGGCGCCGAGGCGCATGAAATTTCGCCGTGTCAAAGAACGCATGCGGATTCCTCCCTCCAGGATGTTCGTCGGACCACCGCAAGAGCGACGGAGATCCGTTTCGTGATTCTGGAAGCATACGCCAGATCAAAGCGGTTGTGGCCTGTTCGAAGGCATGGGCGGATTCTCGCTTGTTGAAGATCCCGCATGTCGAACATCAAGGATGCGGGCAAACGTGCGATGATACTGCGAAGCACAGATCGACGCAGCTATAAAAACATTTAGAGGAGCCTTTCCATGGCCGAAAATTCTCCCCAGAGTTTTTCTCATCATGCCCGTTATGATCCGCCGTTTCATTTCTTTGTCATACCGGTATTCGCGATTACTTTTCTCGCCACGATCTATCATCTGGTCAGCCATCCTGGCGTGCATTCCGCGTGGCTGGTCGTAGTTGCCTTTGCAGCTCTGCTGGCGATTTTCAAAATTCGGATGAACGCTCTGAAGGTGCAAGACCGCGTGATCCGCCTGGAAGAACGACTGCGGTTGGGCGCCTTACTTGACCCTGCGTTTCGTCCGCGAATTGCGGAACTGACCGAATCGCAGCTCATTGCTTTGCGTTTCGCTTCTGATGCCGAACTGCCCGCCTTGGCCCTGAGAGCGATGAACGAAAAGCTAGCCAAACGCGACATCAAGCAAGCGATCCAGCACTGGCGCCCGGATGAGTGGAGGGTGTGACGGCGTCGATTGTAGATCTATGCCGCCTGCAAGCCATCCAGTCCTGATCGTAACCGGCGCCAGCCGCGGTATTGGGGCCGCGACCGCTCAACTCGCCGCAGCTCGCGGATACCATGTCTGCGTCAACTACTTCCGCCAGCAGCGAGCCGCCGAAAGAGTGGCTGAAACTATCCGCCTAGACGGGGGCAAGGCGGTGGCCGTGCAAGCGGATGTAAGCGACGAATCCGCGGTGGTTCGCCTGTTCGAATCTGCCGCGCAAGAATTGGGCCCGATCGCCGCGCTGGTCAACAACGCCGGCACGGTCGAGCGCCAAACGCGCCTCGAGAACATGGACATCGCCCGCCTCCAGCGCGTTTTCGCGACGAACGTGTTTGGAAGTTTCCTCTGCGCCCGCGAAGCCATCCGGCGGATGTCGACGAAGAACGGTGGCCAAGGCGGGGCAATCGTGAACATTTCTTCGGGGGCCGCTCGCGCCGGATCTCCAAACGAATACATCGACTACGCGGCCACCAAAGGCGCGATCGATACTTTCACTGTGGGATTGGCCAAGGAAGTAGCAGAGGAGAAAATCCGCGTCAATGCCGTTCGCCCGGGCTTCATCTTCACCGACCTTCACGCCTTGGGAGGCGAGCCCGATCGCATCGAACGGGTCAAAGTGCGGGTTCCGATGCACCGGGGAGGCCAGCCCCAAGAAGTCGCCCACGCGATTCTCTGGCTGCTTTCGGAGGAAGCCAGCTATGTGACTGGCGCAATTCTCGACGTTACCGGCGGACGCTAAACACTTTCAGTTCTCAGTGGTCGATCGTCCCTGAAACCAGGTTTGGCTTTGCTCTTACTGAGAGCCGCCAATCGTGCCTAGGCCTTCAGATACCAGGGCACATTAATGATATTGATGCGCTCGTCGCCACCCAGCAGCAGAAGCGCCGTCAACATCTGTCCCCGCTGATTATGAAGAAAGTAGTGATACCAGTGCCGCTCCACCATGGACGCAATCACCACTGATACAGTTCGCGAGGGATTTTCCTTTTCGACTTTCAAGACGTAATCCACAATCGGATGAACCACCAACCGATACGGTGAAGGCAGCGTCACCAGCTTCGGTATTCGTGCTCCGGGCGGCGGTTCCTCCGCCCACTGCCACGGTGGCTTCCCGTCATCCGCCTCGCAGGTTACGTGCACCGCCTCAACATCGGGGCTTAGCGTGAGAGCGAACTGTAAAGCCTTCTCTGTAGCTGCATTCCATCGGTCGACCGGAACCAGCACGATGGGAGGCGCCAGGTTCTCCACACTCAAAACGACTCCGCCCTTGAGTGCGACCTCTTTGTTCGCCATCTCATAGTGACGCCGAACCCTGCTCATAAAAAGTAGCGCTGTCGGCAAAAGCAGCACGACTACCCATGCTCCCTCGGCGAACTTAGCCACGATGATCACGCACAAAGTGATTCCGGTAGCCAGCGCGCCGATTCCGTTCACCGCTATGCCGTGTGTCGCGCCAAATCCTTTAGCATTCTTCCGCCAGTGCTCCACCATGCCGGCCTGCGAGAGTGTAAATGCTAAGAACGCGCCCACGGCAAAAAGAGGGATCAAGCGGTCCGTCACCCCGCCAAACAAGATGAGAAGCAGCCCGGCCAAAATCGCCAACGCCCAGATGCCTTGCGAGAAGACCAGGCGTCGACCCCGGGTTGTCAAAGAGTGCGGAAGATAATCGTCGCGCGCGACCATCCGGCAAAGGCGCGGGAAATCCGCGAACGAAGTATTCGCCGACAGGCACACCACCAGCAAAACGGAGAACATCGTCAGGTCGTAGAAGATTCCTTTACCCACAACCGCAGCCGTCATCAGCGACAGCACACTCTGATATCCGGCAGCCCCCGGATCGGTTGCCATGATGCCGTAGAACTTCACAACCAGGGCAATCCCGCCGAGCAGCACAATCAGGATCGCGATAATCGCCGTCAGCGTGGCGCGCGCCGCCGGAACCACGGGCTGACGAAACGCCTGCACGCCATTACTGACCGCTTCCACGCCAGTGAGCGCGGTGCATCCCGAGGCGAAAGCCTTCACCAAGATCCAGAGGCCCACCGTCTGCAATCCGAGCGGAACAGCGCCGGCCTGCGCTAACGCAACCGCCGCGACTGGATGTCCCCCTGACACAATCGTTTTATAGAGCCCAATCGCAATAACGATGGTCAGAGTTCCGACAAACAGATAGGTCGGGGCAATGAAGGCCGATCCCGCCTCCTTGACTCCACGCAGATTCACAACTGTCAACAGCACCAGCACGGCCAAACACATCGCGAGGGTGTGCGGTTGCAAGCGCGGCACCGCCGAGACTAACGCTCCGATCCCCGCTGAAATTCCGACCGCGACATTCAACAGGTAATCGATCATCAGCGCCGCGCCGGCTAACAGTCCCGCGCGAGCGCCAAGGTTTTCACGCGCGACGGTGTACGATCCGCCGCCATTCGGATAGGCCGCAATCGTCTGCCGATAACTGAAAAACACGATCACCAGGAGGCCGATGATTGCGAACGTCAGTGGCACGATGTAACGAACGCCAATCAGCCCCAACGGCAGCAGAATCGTTAATGCCGCCTCCGGACCGTATGCTGCCGAACTCAAGGCGTCCAGCCCAAACGTTGGGATCCCTTGTGTGGGAGTGATCCGCTCGCCTTCGTCTTCCGAAGAAGCGAGAGGCCGCCCAAACAAAACATTCAAAAATCCCATAGTTCAATCCCCCGACATTATCAATATAAAGGGTAGGCGGGGCGTGCGCTTGGCGCGAGCGCGATGGCAGGGGCTGTAGCATCCGATCATTCGGACACCCGTGTGTATGGAAGGAAGACGCTACCGCTTCAACGCTAGTTCGTCAGGTGGGTGTATGGTTTCGTTGCCATCGTTGTTCTGTGAGGCATCGAAGCACAGCGCGGCGCCACCGGCGATTCCTGAATCTTCTCCATACCGTGCGCTAACCAGGGGAATTTCCTGGCAACGCTGGTTTACCGAGAATTCGGGCAAGCGATCGCGAATCTCTGCCAGAAAAGGCTTCAGCATCGACGCTACACCGCCGCCCACGATCATAATGTCGGGCTCGAGAAGATCGACGATGTTACCAAACCAGCATGCCAGCAGCCCTACAGTTTCCTGCAGTGTCTCAGTTGCCACCGCGTCTCCCGCGGCTGCGGCTTTGCCGACCATCTGGCTGGTAACGGAATCCAGCTTTCCTCCGGCTAGCTCGAGCAGGCTGGAGGCGCGACCGCCTTCCAGTTTCGTTCGCGCACGAAGAGCGATTGCCGGGCCCGAGGCAAGCACCTCGATGCAACCGGGTTTCCCGCAGCCACAGTGCGGTCCTTTATAGTCGATGCTCATGTGGCCGCCTTCCCCGGCGGCGCCTGTGCGGCCGTGATAGATGCGTCCATCGAAAACAATCGCCGTGCCAATTCCCGTGCCGAGGGTCGCGTAAAAAACATTGCGGTAGCCGCGTCCCGATCCCCACAGCGTTTCGGCGAGTCCGGCGGCGTTGGCGTCGTTGTCCACTTTGACGCGGACGCGATAGATTTGCGCAATTTCGGTAGCGAGCGGGAAATTCCGCCAGCAAGTCAGGTTGGGAGGATTTACAACCACGCCGGTTTTCGGATCGAGCGGGCCGGGAGAGCAGATTCCGATTCCGCGGATTACGTGATGTTCACCCGCGGCGGTAACCGCATGGGCTGATGTCGTCTCGATGGCCTTGACCACCGACGCCAGTCCGTCAGCGGCGGTACCGTTACTCACCATTGGGTTGCGGTTGTGGCACAAGATTTCGCCACTGGGATCCACCAGCCCTGCCGCTACTTTGGTACCTCCAACATCGACTCCGATTACCAGATCGTCCCGCACTGCCACCAAAGACATAACTACCCTTTCGCCGGTCTAACTTGCCGTAACGGGAACTGGCTTTGAGCCCCGGAAAGCGTAATAGACAATGTAGAGATAGCAAATCACTGGAAGAAAGAAAGCGTGGTGAATTCCGATGCGATCAGCTATGGCGCCCTGGGCCACGGGGATGATTGCACCGCCGACAATTGCCATCACCATCAGGCCCGAGCCGTCACCCGTCAGCGGCCCAAGTTCGGCGATGCCCAGCGTGAAGATACTGGGGAACATGATCGAATTAAAGAAGCCGACCAGGATGATGCTCCACATCGCAAGATGCCCGGTGGTGAGCATCGAGACACAAACCAGAGTTGCCGTGCAAAGGCCTGCGAGTCCGAGCAGTTGGCCGGTTTTCATCGCTACTCGGCCGTTCGTGAATACCGACGCCAATGCCAGTAGAGCTAGAGCGATAAAACATAGCGCCACGAGAGGGCGTCCTTCGACCAGAACCCCGATGAGTGCAGTGGCTATCCTGGGCGAAGCGCTAGAAACCGACGCGCCACTCAACACGTAGGACGCAACCAGCAGGGCTCCCGCGATCGCGGAACAGAGGACCATATGAATTGTCTTCACGCCATGCAACAGAGCCGATCCGATGAACCGGCCGATCATCGCGCCGCCCCAATAAAAGGCCACATATCCAGCCGCTACCACCGCCGAAAGATTACCGATTTCGCTTTGACTGAAATAGTTGATCAGGAAACTGCCGATCGAGACCTCTGCCCCGACGTATACGAAAATCGCAACCGCCCCGAGCACGAGATGAGGGTACGACCAAATGCTTTTTCCCACACCCGTATCGCCCTTCGCGCGCTCCGTTCCCGGAATCGCCGGGAGTTTGAACAAAGAAATTAAGACACCGAGCACGAGCAGCGTAAGTCCGATAACCAGGTAGGGCAACTTCACCGATGATGCTTCCTGAATCCGGTAAGCCTGCTGCGCTTCGGCCGACATCTGCCGCACGACTTCCATGGTTTTCGGCACCGCCGTCAGGATCAGCAGTCCGCCAAGGTACGGCGCGATGGTGGTGCCGAGCGAATTGAATGCCTGCGCCAAGTTAAGCCGGCTCGACGCCGTCTCCGGAGGGCCAAGAACGGCTACATAAGGATTGGCCGCGACCTGCAAGGCAGTGATTCCGGCGGCAAGAACGATCAGCGCCCCGAGGAAAAGGGGATAAGAAGGTACGCTTGCGGCAGGGATAAAGAGAAATGATCCCAAGCCCATGGTGCACAATCCCGCTACCATCGTCTTCTTGTAGCCGATCCAGTCCACAACCTTGGCTGAGGGGATCGAGAAAATGAAGTACGCAGAAAAAAAGGCGAATTGAATCAGCATCACCTGGAAATAGTTCAAATCGAAAATCGATTTGAGGTGGGGCACCAGAATGTCATTCAAGCAGGTGAGAAAGCCCCACATGAAGAACAGGGTGGTCACCACCCACAAAGCAGCCCGATAGGTATTCGTAGAGGAGGAGGGAGAAGAGAGAGACTTTGAGGGTAGATTTGAACTGGGGACAGGCGGCATCGGCCTCCATCTTTCTGGGCTGCATCCGAGCAGCAAGGGTGTGTCGTGACACCCTGTTTACGAATGGATCATACCATCGCGAAGTGGGAATTGACAGAATCGGAAGCTGCGATTGATTGTCACTTTTCAATAGAAAAACGTTAACCCTGCGCCGCGCAACTTGCGCCATTACGACTTTGCCAGCCCCGTCGATTCCCGCACGACGAGCGTCGGTTCAATTGCGATCTCGGGCGCCTCTTCGCCGCCCTGTTCGATCATCCGGATCAAAGTTTCCGCGGCAATCCGGCCCATGCGCTCGAGCGGTTGCCGCACTGTGGTCAGGCTTGGAGTGTTGAACGTGGCCCACTGAATATCGTCGAACCCAACCACCGAGATATCCTGCGGAATACGCAAACCTTCCTCCTGGATGGCGCGGATTCCGCCGATTGCCGCGATGTCGTTATACGCGAAGAGTGCCGTAAACGGCTTCGATCTGGACACCAGCTTCTTCACATAGGGATATCCCAACTGTGGTGAGGGATCGTCAAATTCGAGGTGGACGACGAGATCTGGGTCCATTCTGAGCTCCAGTTCCTGGGCCACTTTGCAGACTGCATTCCATCGCTGTTCTGCGTCCGAACTGTTAGGCTGGCCTTTCATGAAGGCAATCCTTCGATGACCCAACTTAACCAGATGTTCCAGGGCAAGCCGTGCGCCCAACTCCTGGTCGAGGACAATGTTGGTGACCCCTTTCAGCGCGCGATGGCCGGCTACGGAAACAGTGGGCAATGACGGCGCTTCCGGAAGCGTCGTATCCACGGTAATGAAACCTTCTGCACCGCGCTCCAGCAGAAGCTGGGAGTGATCTCGCAGCAGGGCAGCGTCGTGCCGGTGGATGACAGTCAGAAAAAAGTAGTTGTGCTGCCGGAGAAAAGACTCGACGCCGCTGATCACGAGGGAGCCGTAGGCATCGCCAATCTCCTCGACGATGAGCCCGACCGTGTAGGTGCGCTTCTGGCGCAAAGAGCGCGCTAAGAAGTTGGGGCGGTAGTTCAGTTCCTCGGCCGCAGCGCGGATGCGCTCTCGTGTGTGCTCGGGGATAGCGCCGGCAGACGGGGCATTGTTCAGGACAGAAGATACTGTGCCCGGCGTCAGGCCAAGGTGAGTCGCTACCTCCCGCAGCGTGACTTTTCCCGGTTGACTGAGACGCGACTTTTTCTTTTTTTCCATCCCGCCATTTATCGCAGACCGGACATCATACATCCCTCGCCATGACGATGCATGCGCGAATCTCCCTGTCGTTTCGTTTTCTGCAAACTCTCCGGTGTCGTAGCAGCGACCTGTTTTGCCTTCTACGATGGTTGCTGGCGATACCGGACGCTCTGCTATCCTAAATTCACGCTGCTCTTGGATGTTGGCAGTCACGGAGAGGTGGCCGAGTGGTTGATGGCTCCGGTCTTGAAAACCGGCATACCTGAAAAGGTATCGGGGGTTCGAATCCCTCCCTCTCCGCCAGACATTTCGTCTTCGTCCTGGGATTTAATTTTCCCGTTCGGGCATGAAACGACCGAGGGCTGCCGCCATTATTTCAGAGTATCGGTGCGGTAGAGCTGCCCGAGTTGCGTTTTGTAGGTGAACGCCATCCAACGGCCGTCGGGTGTCACCGACACCGGATTGATCATGGGCCGCAAGCCCACCTGTTCTTTCGGTTTCAGCGTTTGCCATAACTCGCGCTGACCGGAATCAAGATCGACCTTGTACAGGCTGACCCCAGTCGCCTCCGGCGCCTGCACCAACAAATGCTTGCCATCCGCCGCCCACATCACGGGAAATTCATCGCTGTGAATACCAGCAATTCGCCCTTGGACGCCGGTCGCCAAAATCGACCGCGTCACCCACGCTCCGTTCTCCCGGGCGGCATAAGAGTGACCGTCCGGACTGATTCCCGAGGGCGGAACCCGATCCGAGCCTACTAACTTGGGAGCTGCCCCGTTCACGTCGGTGACGTAGAGTGCGCCCTCCTTTCCCGATTCGCTGGCATAAAGAATTAAGTGCTGCTGGTCGGGGCACCAGTATGCCCACGTTGGTTGAAAGCCCTCCCAGTGAAGCACGCGCGCCTGCCCTGGTCCCACCGGAACGATCTGGAGCTGCGCCTTCGGATCACCCGGAAGCAGAATAATGGCCCACTTCCCATCAGCAGTAATATCGGTTCCGAAACCGCCGCTGCCGATTCGCACCGCAGGCGAACCATCGGTTTTTCTTATGTACACGCTGTAGTCATGGCCGCCCTGTCCGGATTGATCCGTGAATAGCAAAACACTTCCATCGCTCGACAGTCTGGGCCAGTAGGAATTGTCAAGCCAACTCAAGTCCCGTTCTTCATCCGCTGTCGACCCTCTCGACTTTGATCCATTCGCGTTCGAATTGTGTTCCACCAGCGCCATGGTTACTCGACTCTCTTCCGTAGAAACCAGAGCGCCTCCTGACGAAGAAATGTCGAGAAGCAGTGTCGCGGCGGTGCCACAATGCACGGTCCGCTGCTTGCCTCCCAGGGTCACGGCATGGACGCAATATTGTTCTCCCGCCTCTGCAGCCGAAAACCAGAGTTCTTTGCCGGATGGTGACCACGCCAGTCCTTCCAGCGATTCCCATCCCGACGAAAGCGTTCGCGCTTTACCCGCGCGATCCATCACCAGAAGATCCCCACGATCATCGTCATTGGGAGGGTGTTTGAATAGTGCAACCTGCTTTCCGTCAGGAGAAATGCGCGCATCACTGATCCAATTCTCTCCTTCGAGCAGCGTTTTTCCCAACGGATACTGCAGCCTCCAGTTCCGGTCGATGCGATCAATCACGGCCATTTCATTTCCATCCGGTGACCAGTCGGCGTCGAACACATTCTCCAGCATTTCGCGAGGCGTGCCTCCGCCCATCGGAGCGGTTGCCAGCGTTCCTTGCCACGTACGGTGAGCGTGGTATCTCGGATTAACCAGAACCGCCATCTGGTTCTGTTTCGAAATCGCGAGCAGCATCGCTCCGTGCAGACCCGCTGGGACCGATTGCGGATAATCGTCTCGAATCACGTAGGTGTCAGAAGCTCCGCCGTTGAGTTTCGCACTATAGAACACGGTTTTTCCGTCTGGCGCGAAGCGGGCTCGAATGATTTCGCTTCGATCAAACGATACCCTTGAAAAAGTCGGTGGCGGAGCTGCAGCAGGCCGCAGATACCATGTGACGGCAACGCCCAACCCAAATCCAAATGCAAGGGCAGCCACTGTGAAGGAAGGCCAGCGCGTTTTCTTCGTCCTGTCTGCGATCGCCGCATGGGCCGCTGTTCTCGACGTAGTGCCGGTTAAGGCTTCCAGTGCGAAGGCAAGGTCTTTTGCGGATTGAAAACGCTGCTCTGGTTGTTTCTCCAGACAACGTCGAACAATGCGCCCGAGTCCCGGTGAGACCGCTTGCGTCTGCTCATCGAGTTCCGGCGGTTCTTCTTTCAGAATTGCTGTCATGGTCTCAGCGGCAGTATCGCGGCGGAAAGCCCGCTTGCCAGAGATCATTTCGTAAAGCACCGCTCCAAAGGCAAAAATATCGGTTCTGGAGTCAACAGCCGCGCCCCGCACCTGCTCAGGCGACATATACCCCGCCGTTCCCATGACCATTCCGGCTTCAGTGGGAGAACTGGTGAGCGTCAAGCCATCCGATTGACTCTTCGTTCCCGGAGTATTCGTCGTAAGTTTGGCCAGTCCGAAATCGAGAATCTTTGCCCGGCCATCTTTGGTTAGAAAAATGTTCTCCGGTTTCAAATCCCGGTGGACGACTCCCTTGTCGTGGGCCGCCGCGAGTCCCTGTGCGATCTGTGCCGCATAATCGGATGCCTTGCGTGCTGACAACGGGCCCTGCTCAAGCTCCGAGCGCAGACTGCTGCCCTCGAGTAGTTCAGAAACAATGAAGGGCAAACCGACGTTCTCCCCAATGTCGTGAATCGCGAGAATATTGGGATGGTTGAGAGCCGCCACCGCGCGGGCCTCTTGCTCGAAACGCCGCAGGCGATCCGCGTCCCGCGAAAAAAATTCCGGAAGCACCTTTAGCGCGACCTCACGCCCGAGGCGGGGATCCCGCGCGCGATACACTTCGCCCATGCCGCCCGCGCCAAGCGGGGCAAGAATTTCGTAAGGTCCTAGTTTGGTGCCTGGCGGGAGCGTCATCTGTGCGCGCAATTATAGCCTGTGCATTGTTGTCGCTAGCGGTAGAAAGTTTGCGTCATCCCTCGGCTGATGGGACATCCCGTTCCCATCTTTCGATGCCGCGTGCCGGCTTGGTTGGCGCTTCGGCCAGAATCTTCCGTACGAAGAGAAGGCGCGTTCGCCAAAGAGACGCGCGAAACGCAATGGAGCATTGAGCGGTTTGCGTTCTGTTTCAGCGCGTCGCTAAGAACTCAACCTGCTGCTCAATCTCGGCAATCGCTACAGGCGAAACGTTTGCTTCGTGCAAGCGCCGATTGAGTTCTGACAACCGCGTTTGCTTGAAAGTCGTCCAATCCGCGATCGCAGCCTTCACTTGCTGGCTCGATTCCTGATAAACCGCGACAGCCTGCGACGGCACTTCTCGGTCTCCACTCTCGGCCACTCGCAAAGCCGACGCCAAACCCGTATAGGCATTTTGCAGTCCCGCCGCAGCGTCGCCCTTTTTCGACAAGATATTTCCGATGTCGGTTTGAGCGGCGCTCAACGCCAACTGCAACTGCGTAGGTCGTGCGTCCTCTTTCCGTTGTTTCGGGTTCCGTGGCGTCATCTTCTGCTGAATGTCCGCCAACTGCTTCTGGACGGAGCCGATTTCAGCCAGTGCCCGTCGGGCCTCGATCGTCTCGACAAAAATCTTGTGGCCAAACTCAAATTGCTGCGCCAGCACTTGCGGAGTGGCGGGCGAACGGGGATCCATTTCGATCTTCAACGGCGTTGTTTGCGTCTTACCGTCGACCGTCAGCCGAATCTGATAAAGCCCAGGCACAGCTTTCGGCCCGGTTGGATTGCGGTACTCTGAATCCTCATCCTCCGCCGGCCCTCCCGAACTGCGCCAGGTCAGATCCCAAACGAAACGATGCTGTCCCGCAGTTTTCTGCAGCGTGGGCGGTTTCGTGAACCAGCGCTCGGCCACGGGCAGCGGCTGGTATTTCGGCGAGTTTTTTTCTTCCGAAGAATGATCTTCGGAAGAAAACCTCCGAACCAGATTTTGTTGCGGGTCGAAAACTTCCAGTCGCACCGAGGCGGCCTGGGCCGGAAGAAAATAATCGATCATCGCGCCGCTTGGAGGATTCGCGGCAGTCGGCTCCTCCGGTGGCAACGGCGTACCCGAAAAAGAATCGTTGTCCACGCGAATCGCCGTGGCCGGACGGTAAAGGGTGGGGCCAGTCGCGGCTTTTGCTTCCGGCGCCTGGCGTAGCGGACTAATGTTGTCGAGCACCCAGAAAGCTCGCCCAAACGTCGCAATCACCAGGTCATCGCCGTGGATCGTGAGGTCACGAACTCCAGTCACCGGCAGGTTCATTTGCAGCGATTGCCAATGGTCCCCGTCATCAAACGAGATAAATACTCCGAATTCCGTACCGGCAAAAAGCAGCCCCTTCGCCTGCGGATCTTCGCGAACGGCGCGCAAGAACGCAGGAGATCTTATGCCCTCCGTGATGAGTTGCCACGAGGCCCCGTAGTCGCGCGTCCGATAAAGGTAGGGTGTTTGATCGTCGAGACGTGAGCGATCCACAGCCGCATACACAACGGCAGGATCGAAATGCGAAGCCTCGATCATGGAAATCTTGCTCCACTCGCTGAGCCCCGCCGGAGTGACGTTTTTCCATATCTTGCCGCCGTCGCGCGTCACATGAATCATTCCCGAATCGCTGCCTGCCCAGATTAGATCGCGGTCGAGAGGAGATGGCGCTATGGAAAATACCACCCCGTAACCCAGGCGTTTGGCATTCGAAAGCGATGGCGAATCCTGACTGTGCGCGCCAGAAGGTTTCTTGTCTTCTGAAACCTTCGCATCGGTTCGTTCTTCCGCATGTCCACCCGGCGTCACGCCGGTGAGATCGGGACTAATCGTCTCCCAATGCAGACCGCCATCTGCGGTCTTCAAGACGTACTGCGTACCGAGGTAAAGCGTCGCAGGTTCAGCCGGAGAAGCGACAAGCACCGGCGTCCAGGGGTCGCGGTACTTACGCTCATGAATTTCCGACTCCCAGGAAAATGCCGGCCACGGCGTGATGTCCTGACTCAGGCCGGTCCGTTTGTTAAAACGCGAGATCGGACCGTAAGTTCCGCTCAAATAAATGACGTCGGGATCTTTGGAGTCGACCACCATATATCCGCTCTCGCTAGGGCCGGCCGTAATCCAGTCTCGCGGCGTGATGTTGTCGTGGTCCGTCCGGCTCACCACGGCCGCGGCGCCGCTATCCTGCTGCGTCCCATAGACCGTGTACGGGTACCGATTGTCGGTCGTGACGTGATAAAACTGCGCCGTCGGCTGGTTGTACCAACTGCTCCAAGTCTGCCCGCGATTCAGGCTGATGGTCGTTCCCTGGTCGGTCGCCAAAACCATGCTTGCGGAATTACTAGGATCAACCCAGAGTTCGTGATAATCGTCTCCGCCGGGTGCTCCGCGCACCACAGAAATCGTCCTGCCGCCATCTTCCGAGCGATAGAGCGCAACGTTCGGCATGTAGATCACATCGGGATTCTTGGCGTCGATCGTAATGCGATTGAAATACCAGGCGCGGCTCGTGAGGCGAGCGTCGGAGTTGGCGAGCGTCCAGGTAGTACCGGCGTTGTCAGAGCGATAGAGCCCGGAATATTTCGCCCCATCCTTTTTCGCTTCAATGAGCGCGTAGACGCGCTTGCCATCCGGAGCAACCGCAACGCCCACGCGTCCCCAATCGCCTTCAGGCAGTCCGTTGCCGCCAAGACGAGTCCATGATTTTCCGCCATCTTGCGAACGGTAAAGGGCACTGCCCGGTCCGTCGGTTGGAGCGTAGTTGCTCCAGGGCTCGCGGTGCGTTTGCCATGCTCCAGCAAACAAAAGCTGCGGATTGTTCGCACAAATAGCCAGGTCGGAAATGCCCACATCAGGCCCCAGGTTAAGAACCCGCGTCCAATGCGATCCTCCATCGATGGATTTAAAAACGCCGCGCTGGTCGTTCGGCGCGTAAGCGTGTCCGAGTGCGCCCACGTAGACGACATCCGCGTTCTGCGGATCGATCAGGATGCGGCTGATCTGGCGCGTATCGTCGAGGCCGATGTGCTTCCAGGTTGCACCAGCGTCTGAGGACTTGTAGACGCCATTACCAGAAGACAAGTCTTCGCGAATGTCGCTCTCGCCGGTTCCGGCATAGATCACTTTCTGATCGGAAGGAGCTAGGGCCAGCGCGCCAATCGAACCCACCGGTTGATTATCGAAAATCGGCGTCCACACAACTCCGGCGTCGGTCGTCTTCCAGATGCCGCCATTCACCCCACCAAAATAAAAGGTGGTTGAGTCACCCGGCACGCCGGCCGCAGCTACAGCACGCCCGCCGCGAAACGGGCCGAGTAACCGCCACTTCAGGGCGCCCATGAATTCGGCGGGAACCGTCTGAGCCCCCGCGGCAACGGTCAGCACCAGAAAAGTGAACGCGAAAATATGACGCGCGACCGGAGGTCGCAGCAAAGACAATCTGAATTTACGCAAGAAGCAGACCCTCGTTAACGTGTGTCCGGTTTGTACCGATTCGATGACATATTATGCCTGACTTGCCGAGAGTGCTGTAGGCCGGGTTCCTCTTGAGTCTGGAAGCCGCTGCGACGGGCCGCTCATGCAGCGGAACGTGCGCGCCCGCGAACTTTGCGGTCTAATGATCCATGCTTCTGAACGATGCGATGGTTCTGTTTCTGATTCTGCTGGTCATGATGGCGGTGTTGCTCGCGCTCCTGCATCGCACGCGCCTTGGCTCCCTGGTTCACGAGCACATTGCCGATCGTCCGCGCCGCCGGCTCTTTCTCGCCTCCATTAGCTTCTTTCTAACCTTCGCCATCGTACGCGGGATGGTCTATTGCATCCGGCACCAGATCCCGCCCTTTCATTACATCCTGATGAACGGTACCCATATCCACCACCTGGTCATCGGAATTCTGATCTTGTTGGCCGTGGGATACGGGTGGCTCTGCGAATTCGGCACGGGCAGCGACACTTCGTCGATCTTTGCCAGTCGTTTGATGTCATTGCTCTACGGAGTCGGCGCGGCCCTTACGCTGGATGAATTCGCTTTATGGCTCAACTTAAAGGACGTTTACTTCGTGCGCGAGGGACGATCCAGCATCGACGCCGTTTTTCTCTTCGGCTCACTGTTGGCAATCGGCGGATGGGGTGCGCCTTTGTTTGCTGCACTGGCAAAAGGCCGTACGAAGCCGAGTGCCTAACGCGCTGCCGGCGATCGAATTCAAAATCCAGCTGTGGTTGCGGTCAGAGGGTCTTTCGTGGTGGTAGGATTACCTGCGTTCCCGAGGCTCAGGCCCCAGGCATCCCGGCATGACTCCACCGTCTTCAACCCCACGCTCCGTTGCGTCCCCTCGCGTAGTCTGCATTTCCGACCTGCGTCAGATCGCAGAGCGACGCATCCCCAGGGCGGTCTTCGATTATCTGGATGGCGGCGCCGAGGGCGAGGTTACGTTGCGGGAAAATTGCCGCGTGTACGATGACATCACCTTCCGTCCGCGTCATGCCGTGGCATTCGCCGACTGCAATTTGGGCACACGCGTTCTCGGCTTCGATCTCGCCCTGCCTTTTCTTTTAGCCCCAGTTGGATACAGCCGGCTCATGCATCCTGTGGGCGAAGTGGGTGCCGCAAGGGCAGCCGGCAATGCCGGCACGGCTTACATTCTTTCGACGATCTCCGGTCATCCACTGGAAAAAGTGAAAGCCGCCTCGACGCAGCCCGTTTTCTATCAGCTCTATTTGCTGGGCGGACGAGGCGCTGCCGAAGCCGCCATCGAACGTGCCAGCAAGGCTGGATTTTCGGCATTAGTCGTGACCATCGATACCGCCGTATCCGGGATTCGCGAACGTGACTACCGCAATGGAATGAAGGAATTGATCAGCGGCAGCATCTTCCAGAAACTTCCCTTCCTCCCCCAAATTCTTTCGCGTCCCGGCTGGCTGGCGAGTTTCTTAACGGATGGCGGCTTGCCCTCGCTTCCGAATGTCGTCCCACCCGGCGCGGGACCGATGCCCCTGGTTGATGTCGGCGCCGGCCTTGCGCAGTCGGCCGTGACCTGGAGCGACTTCGGCTGGATTCGCGAATTGTGGCGCGGTCCCATCGTCGTCAAAGGTGTGCTCACTGGCGACGATGCACGGCGCGCCGTCGATGAAGGTGCCGCAGCCATCTCCGTCTCCAATCACGGTGGACGCCAGCTCGATTGCGTCCCTTCGTCATTGCGCGCCTTGCCGGAGGTTGTCAAAGCCGTCAACGGGCAAGCCGAAATTCTGATGGATGGCGGCATTCGCCGCGGAACCGATATCGTGAAGGCCCTTTGTCTGGGTGCCCGTGCAGTCCTCTGCGGACGTGCCTATGCCTACGGTCTCGCCGCTGCGGGAGAAGCCGGTGTCAATCGCGCAATCGAAATTCTACGTACCGACCTGGATCGCTCGCTGCGACTGCTCGGATGCGCGTCGGTCGCCGAGCTTGATCGGTCGTACATCAATGTTCCGCGGAACTGGGACTCAAGGTAATTCGTATCTTGAAATGGTTCCGGATGGTCGGCCCAGAAATTCCCGCGTCTAAAATTCTCAGGAGCTACGCCCGTGCATCGTCGCGACTTCAATCTTGGCATTCTAAAAATGTCTGCTGCTGCCGTTCTCACCCCACGCTTGTTCGCCCCATCGCAAACATTCGTGCCTGACGGTTCCGCGTCGATCGCCACGCTCTACAAGAACGCCGTCGTCATCGATTCTCTCTGCAGTCCCATCGATCTAAACACGCCGCCGAAAGCCGACGATCTCGCCGCTGCGCGCCAATCTGGATTTACCGCGGTCAACTGTACCGTCTCGCAGATGACGTTCGATGACACGGTCGATAACATCTCCGCATTCGAGGAACTTATCGATCAGCATCCCGAGGCGTTTCTAATCGTGCGCCGCCACTCTGATATCGCCCGTGCCAAGCGCGAAAACAAAATCGGCGTCATGTTCGGTTTTCAGTACACATCGTTTCTCGAACAGAATCCCGATCGCATCGACATGTTCCGCCGGCTCGGCGTTCGCATCATGCAACTCACCTACAATAACCGCAGCGCCTTCGGCGATGGGTGCCTCGAGCCCGGCAACGCAGGCCTCAGCAAGGCAGGCATCGCCGCCGTCAAAAAGATGAACGATCTCGGGGTTGCGGTCGATCTGAGTCACAGCGGCTACCGCACGACTTCTGAAGGCATAGCTGAATCGAAAAAGCCCGTCCTGATCTCGCACGCTGGATGCGCCGCCGTCTACGCTCATCCTCGCAATAAGCCTGACGAAATTCTGAAGCAGCTCGCCGACCGGGGTGGCTATTTCGGCGTTTATCTGATGCCCTATGTGGTGGCCTCTCCCACGGTGCCGACGCGCGAGCATGTGCTCGATCACGTCGTGCATGCCATCAATGTTTGCGGAGCCGATCACGTTGGAATCGGTTCTGACGGCGCCATTCAGAAGACCGTGCTGACCCCCGAGCAGAAAGTGGCCTTCGACAAAGACATAGCCCGCCGCAAGCAGCTAGGCATCGGTGCTCCTGGAGAAGACCGTTATCCCTACGTGCCCGATCTCAACGGTCCCGACCACATGGAAGTGATCGCGAACGAATTGGCCAAACGTGGTCAACCCTCAGCTGTGATCGAAAAAGTAATGGGCGCCAACTTCCAGCGGGTGATTGGGGAGATCTGGGGTGCGTAATTGGAAATTACGGAATAAGATCGCAGTGCGTCGGCACGATTACGAAACTTTATTCCCGCACTCCGGACAGAACTTCGTTCCCGGCTCGAATTTCGTTCCACACTTCGAGCATTGATTCTTTGTGACCAGAGGTTTGCCGCACTCCGGGCAGAATTTTGCTCCCTGCGTATGCGCTCCACAGGCAGGACATAACGCCACCGCCTCTTTGGTCACATCGATGTCCTTCGTCATATCCTGTAGGTGAATTTTTCCCTTCATCTGCTGCACCGTCTCCTGCACCTGCGCCGCAGCGAGTTCGGTATCAATATCAGGAGCGCATCCAAAGCACAGAGATCTTTTCTGGTTCCAGCAAGTCGTGACACAAGCCCACTTGGCGCATTTCGGACACTCGCGAAAATTAGGCTTTGCTTCTTCAATCGCATCCCGGAACGCCTTGTCGTGCGCAGGGCCCTGAATCGCTCGCTCGATTTCATAAGCGCTGTTACTTGCCGATCCTAAAAAACCTCCAAAAATTCCCCCCGCCGCGCGCAATGCGCTCGCCGCCATTCCCGTCGCCGATGGCCGGAATTCCGTCGTGAATCCGTTTCCGCAGCGGTCGCAGAAGAACTCGAACTGGTAGCCCTTATCGGTGGAATGATCGTTGAAGTTGCGCGTGAACTGAATCAGCGGCATCAGAAACTCCCCGGACATGAAATAGACGCGAGATACTCAGGAATCGTCGGCTTTCCTGCCTTTCGCGCCTGGAAATCTGTGGCGAAAGACTGGCCATTCTATTCAAAGCCGTTGCCTGGCGTCCACTCGAACGGGATTGTCCAATCTCCTACCCTTTGCGCCGCAAACCAGCGCCCCGACGACGGGGAAAATGTCTCAGATTGATTGTGATAACGGTCACTGCAAGCGGGAAACCCCAGCGTAGATTTAGGTCATAGGCGCTCTCATGAAAAACGACCGTTTGCAGTGGCTTCAAGGTCCTCCAGCCAAGTGCTCATCCGTACCCGACTCCGCGTCCATTCCCGCAGGAAGCAAAGGCCCGTGGCGTTTGGTTCTCCTCGGAGCTCCCGGCGTCGGCAAAGGGACGCAAGCTGAGTATTTGACCAATCGTTTGGGAGCTTGCCATCTCTCGACCGGCGACGTTTTTCGTGCCGCCAGTAAACGGCTCGATTGCGATCAATCTCCCGCCATGAAGAAGGCATTGGAGTTCATGCGGCACGGCGAACTTGTCCCCGATTCCACGGTATGGGAAATGCTGCGCGAGCGAGGTGATTGTCTGCTCCACTGTGGAGGCTTTATCCTCGACGGATTTCCCCGCACGATCGCCCAGGCTCAGTCGCTGCAAGAACTCCTCGAAGAAGAAAGTCTCTCACTGACGGCGGTCGTAGATTATGAACTGCCAACGGCAGCCATCATCCAGCGCCTGAGTGGCCGCCGCACTTGCGAAGCGTGTAGGGCCGTGTTCCACGTCACCGAGCGGCCCTCGAAGGGCAAGAGCATCTGCGACCGCTGCGGCGGACGCCTCTATCAGAGAGAAGATGATCAGCCCGCATCGATCAAAGTGCGTCTGGACGCTTATGAACTGAGCACCACGCCGCTCAAGGAATTTTACAAACAACTTGGCCTGCTGGTGCCCATCTCGGCAAAAGGATCGCCAGAAGACGTTTTGGCACGCACCATGCGAAATCTCAATCAGCTGAATAAAGTGGCGGACGTGGCTGCAAGAAGGATAAGCTGATCCGGCGTCTTGGTGTTCCCCTTCCACGGAATTCCGGGCCAAGCCTCGCATCTCGACGCTTGATCAAACATGAAGACAGTTTCGGAAAAAAGGTCCGTCTCTCCCACGCGTGAAGCGCAGCGCCGTCTCTCCTATTTCACCGAACGCCGGAACGCGATGGTATCGACCATCCGCGAGCTGGTTGAAATCGAATCACCCAGCGATAACAAAGCCGCCGTCGATCGCGTGGCCGAAGCTGTAGCCGAGCGCTTCTCCCAACTTGGCGGCGAGGTTCGTTTCCATCGGCAGAAAGACTTTGGCAGCCACCTGCAAATTAACTTCGGTGGAAGTTCGGCCAAGCCGGTTCTACTGCTCGGTCATTACGATACCGTCTACCCTTTGGGAACACTGGCCACGATGCCCTGCGAAGTGCAGCGCAACAAGCTGACCGGACCCGGCGTCCTCGACATGAAATCCGGCATCGGACTGATGCTGCATGCGCTGGCCGCTCTTCAAGACTGGCATAAACAAGACTGGCATAAAGAAGACGGCCGCGGCGAGTTGCTGCGTCCCGTCAACGTGCTGCTCGTCTCCGACGAGGAAATCGGTAGCAACTCGTCCCGAGCCATCACCGAAGCGCTGGCCAAACGCGCGGCCGCGGTCCTGGTGCTCGAGCCTTCCTACGGCAAGCACGGCGCCGCGAAAACCGCGCGCAAGGGAGTCGGTGAATATCGCGTCGAAGTCACCGGCAAAGCTTCGCACGCCGGGCTCGACTTCGAAAAAGGTGTGAACGCTATCTGCGAACTGGCGCGCCAGATCGATAAAATCTCCGGCTTCACGGAGATCAAGAAAGGTCTCACCGTAAACGTGGGAGTGGTCAGCGGCGGCTCGCGTTCCAACGTCGTGCCCGCCAATGCGTCCGCGCAAGTTGACGTGCGCATCACTCGCATCAAAGATGCCGCGGGAATCGACAAGAAAATGCGCAGCCTGCGCCCCTTCGATCGCAACTGCAAGATCAAAGTCAGCGGAGGAATCAATCGTCCTCCCATGGAACGTTCCGCCAGAGTTGCCGGCCTCTACATGAAGGCAAAGGCCATCGCGCGCGATCTTGGATGGCAATTAGACGAAGCTGCGGTCGGCGGCGGATCCGACGGCAATTTCACCGCGGGGCTCGGCATTCCGACTCTAGACGGTCTCGGCGGGGTCGGTGACGGAGCGCACGCGGCCCACGAGCATATCCTGATTTCAGAGTTGCCCAGACGCGCGGCGTTACTTGCGGGCCTCATTGAAAGTATCTGATTCGATTGGGCTAATTGGCATCGCGTGACACATTCACAGGTCTCTGTGACGGTGGGCACAGGACATCTTTGACCTTGGGGTTCAAACTAACCTAGAATTCAGTTTGAAGCAGTTCGCAGGCTTCTCTGCGCCTCGTCCGGCGCGGCATAGGCTTCTGGAGGATTTATGGGTGAGGGAATATTTCAGCCGCTGCACATTCTGTTGATCATCGGCATCGCGCTGCTGCTTTTCGGACCGAGTAAATTTGCCGATCTCGGCAAAGGACTGGGCGAAGGCATACGGAACTTCAAAACGTCGATGAAAGATCCGGAAGAAAAGCCGAAAGAAACACCAAAGCCGCCTGCCGCGTAGGAGGAGCCGATGTGTGGCGCGGACACTCCTGTCCGCGAACCGTTAGCACCGGGGCAACTCTGGCGGCGCGTCTAGCCTAAGAGGTCTGCCTGTTGCAGCATTTTCCACACCAGCGCGACCGGCAATCCCACCACATTGCTGTAATCCCCTTCGATCCTGGGAATCCAGCGCGACGCGATACCCTGAATCGCATAGGCTCCCGCTTTATCCATCGGCTCACCGGTAGCCACATACTCGGCAATCTCTTCATCCGAAATGTCCGCCATCGTCACCGACGTTGTTTCACTGGCCACCGACCACTGACCACCAGCCACCAGACAGACTCCTGTAATCACTTCGTGCCTCCGTCCCGACAGCATCCGCAACATGCGCGCCGCATCAGCGGCATCGACAGGCTTTCCAAGGATTTCGCCATCGATGACTACAACCGTATCCGCTCCCAGGACGACGTCAGCCGGCCTGCCGCGAGCGACTGCCATCGCTTTCTCGCGCGCCAATCGCTCGGCCAAGGCCTTGGCCAGCTCGCCAGGCAATGGAACTTCCGGAACGTCCGCTGGCTGTACCTCAAAGGCGATGCCAGCATTGCGCAGCAGTTCGCTGCGACGCGGAGAGGCGGAGGCAAGTACTAGCATGGGAATCCGATTCTAATGCAGGCGTCCTTTGCTGATCGTGAGGGATATCAAGAAACCCATGTGCTGAGGAAGGCCTTGACTCTCCACTGTCCAAAACGTCGCTCCATCAGCACATATCCGCCTCCACCACAGAGACCGCAAATATGCTCTGTATAGAACAAGGCCTGTGAGAAGTCCTTGTTAAATCCGACCCGCGACACTGTGACATATCCTGCGTAAGAGTTTGGCTTAGCCAGTTGCTCCTCTGACAATAACTTATAATCGACGGGGAGCTGAAACCTCTTGGCTAGCACTTGGGAGACGAGATTTTCCGCGACAAAATTCATCAGTGTCGCATCTTGGAGACTTGGAGCATCTGTCTTCAGGCGGCGGAGCCTAGGCGCTGCAAGGTGAAGCGGCGTGGTCCTTTCCTGAATTAGAAGCACGAAGCCCTTTCCGGTGCCATAGTCGTGGAAATTTTCTGTGACTTCTGACTTCAGATATGCGGAATAGACAGCATACTGCTCGGCGGTGGCCAGTCGAGAATTCGGTAGGAAGACTATGAAAACAATCGATACGAATAACGACACTGCTGCCAAGACGAACAGTCCGACTCGCAAAACCGTCTTCTTAGTGCGTGGCATGTATTGAGTTAGACACCGTGTAAAGGGAACTGGCGTCCGTGGACACAATATCAGGGCGTGGGCACCCTGCTTACTCCAGCGCTTCCGGCTCAATCGAAATGTTCTTCTCGCCCGCCGCGCGCTTCTCCCAGTATTTCTTCACCCAGGCTTCGTAGCTCTTGCCGGCGGCGGTGTCGCGTCCGGTGAAGGCGATGGCGGCGATTTCGGAATAGGGAATGGCAGGACGCTCGGTGCTATTTGCCAGAATCAGACGCACGACAGAGTTGTCGAGAGTCGAGCCGATGCGGCGGTCGAAGAGGTATCCGGTGATTTCGGAAGCGGCTTCGTTCTGGCTGCCGTTGGGCTTCCTCTTGCGCGTGATAGTCACGTCTCCGCGGTAGTCGAAGGCCTTCTCGATGACGGCACGAATGTCGGCTTCGGAAGCCAGCGCCGGGATCCACCCTTGCAGGTTTTCGCGTTCGAAGCCAGGGACAACTTCCAGTTCATCATTCCGGTGCAGGTCGTTAGTTTGCAGATCGCTCGCGTGCAAATCGTTACTGTGCAACGCTGCTACGCCTTGCGCGCTGTGTTGTGGCGCTGAATCGTGACCGTGTTCGCGTCCGCTCATACGCGGCTCGCTTCAGCTTCTGGCTGCTCCGTTGCCGAAGCATTGGCTTGGATCTGAACCAACGGATTGTAGGAATGCACGGGCCGCACTTCCTGATCAAGATCCGCGAGCGCGCTCTTATCCGGATAGAGCGAGAAAGTCGCCTTCACCGTATCCGCAAAGCCGCGCAGCGAGCCGAAGGTGTCATCGACCGACGACGGTTCGTAGCCGCAATGCACCATGCAATTCGCGCACTGCGGATTGCCCGACTCGGTGCCGTAGCTGGCCCACTCCGTCGTCTCCATCAATTCTTTGTAGGACTCGGCGTAGCCGTCTTGCAGCAGGTAGCAGGGTTTCTGCCAGCCGAAAATGTTATAGGTCGGCATTCCCCACGGCGTGCATTTGTAGGTGCGCTTGCCCATCAGATATTCCAGAAAGAGCGGCGACTGGTTGAAGCGCCACGTCTTCTTGCGATTCGAAAGCATGGCACGGAACATGCGCCGGATGCGGGCGCGCCCCATAAAGTGCTTCTGGTCGGGAGCCTTGTCGTAGGAGTATCCCGGCGAGACCATCATGCTCTCGACGCCTACTTCCATCATCTCGTCGAAAAACTGGCGCACGCTGTTAGGATCGGCTCCATCAAAGAGCGTCGTATTGGTCGTCACGCGGAACCCTGCGTCCACCGCCGCGCGAATCCCATCAAGCGCAATTTCGTACCCGCCTTCTCGGCAGACGGAGAAATCATGGTGCTCTTTTTGTCCATCCACATGCACCGAAAAACTCAGGTACTTGCTCGGCTTGAACAGGTGCAGCTTTTCTTTGAGCAGCAGAGCGTTGGTGCAGAGATAGATGTATTTCTTGCGCGCGACCAGCCCTTCCACAATCTTCTCAATCTGCGGATGCATGAGCGGTTCGCCGCCGGGGATGGACACCATGGGCGCTCCGCACTCGTCAACGGCTTTGAAGCAGTCTTCCGGGCTCAGGTCTGTCTTGAGGATGTGCGCAGGATATTGAATTTTGCCACATCCGGCGCAAGCCAGGTTGCAGCGGAAGAGGGGCTCGAGCATCAGGACGAGCGGGTAGCGCTTGTTGCCGGCCATTTTCTGACGCAGGACGTAGGAGGCCACCGTCCACATTTGGGATACAGGAACTGCCATTGCCCCTCCGGAGGAAGAATGTCTTTCTATTCTACCGTGAATCAGCTCTTGGCTCTTGGCTTTTGGCTGTTAGCTAGTGGGCATCCTTGTGGACCGCCTTTCTCGAGTCGTTGTGCTCGGCCATTCAAAAGAATTGGAGTTTTCATTTTTTCGATCTCTTAGAATCAACGATTTAGGAGACGGATAGAACTGTCCCACCCTGCGATTTTTCTCTGCTGATTGATAGCGTTACAATGGCTCGCGTCCAAGGAGGCCGCATGAAGCTCAGGATTGCGCCACGGCTGCCGCTTTCTTTGTCTCTAACGTCGTTGCTGGCGTTGTCGCTCACAGGTTGCGGACTCTACGTCGTGAAGAAATCGATTTCCGGCGGCGATCCGCAAGGCATCCCGTTTTATGTGAAGACCGCCGGATGCAAGCGCGAGATTGTGCGGCTGAAGCCTTACTACCTTCTGACCCTGACCACGAAAACGGGCGACAAGATCAATGAAGTCGAGAGCACAGCCGTGTGCGCGGCGAATGCCACATCGTCCCCTTTCGAGGCGGTTCTCGACGCGGCTCGGACGGGCGGCGACATCACGAAGCCGTGGGCAGCCGTCAAAAGACTGTCGTGCGATCTGGCCGCGGAGCCGCCGATTGGATCGACCGAGTGGCACCTCACCTCCGATACGATCTCGGCTTACACCTATGTGGATTATGCAACTCCCTACACGCTGAATGTTCGGCGCCCGACCATCGGTAGCGCGTCGGCAACCACGAAATTGGCGTCGGACGGCACGCTCACCGAAGGCACCGCGCAGATGGAAGACAAAACCGGCGCAGCCCTCCTTGGCGCGATTCCCGCGGCGGCACTGGCAACGCGTGAAGTGGGGCCCACGAAGCCGCCAACGGCACCGCTTCCCTATGAACTCAAGATCGAACTCAAAGGAGTGAAGTTCACGGCAACCTACCGCGACCCGTTGGCGCACGGTGGATGCGAAAAAGATCCGCTGCTGATAAGCGACCCTCCAAACACGGGCAAGCCCGACCTCCTGATCGAAGATGCCGGCGGTGGTGACAAGAAAGCAGCCGACGATGGCAGCACGGTGAAGGTCATCGGCACGGTCCAGCTGCCCAAAGCGAAAGACTCCGACACGGGGAAGTGAAGCCTCAGGGTCCACGAAACCTCTGTCGTCTCTGCCCACCTTCCACGCCAGGAATCGGTGCAACGTCATCCATAATTTTGTGAGAATGTTTGTCACGGGTTACCGTGGTCAGTTGTGCTTCCAAGTGCCGCAAGCGACGATCGAGCCTAGTCCCACAGGCGGCCATAGCAGCCCATGTCAATGAATCCGAAGCATCTCGATAAGCGCGCATTATTGACAGCGATTCTGCTCGCGGGCATGACGCTGGCCGTCTTCGCGCCAGTCATCGGATTTCAATTCATCAATATCGATGACAGCGTTTATGTCGTCGGCAATGAACATGTGCAGCAAGGCCTGAATCGCCTCACTGCTCAATGGGCAATGACGTCGCTCGAGGCCGCGAACTGGCATCCCGTAACGTGGTTGTCGCACCTTCTCAACGTCAGCCTTTTCGGCCTCAATCCACACGGACATCACGCGACCAGCCTGCTCCTCCATACATTGAACGTGGTGTTGCTGTTCTTGTGGCTGCGCAGCATGACGGGAGCGCTTTGGAAGAGCGCCATCGTGGCCGCGATTTTTGCCGTCCATCCATTGGGATTGGAATCGGTGGCCTGGATCGCCGAGCGCAAGAATGTCTTGTCGACATTGTTTATGTTGTTGGCGCTCTGGGCGTACGTTGGCTATGCGCGCAAGCCCGGGGTACTGCGTTATTTGCTGGTCGCGCTCTCGTTTGCTCTCGGGCTGATGGCGAAACCCATGATCGTCACGCTGCCGTTCGTTTTCCTCCTGCTGGATTATTGGCCACTTCGTCGCCTGGGATTCGGCGCGGCCGCATCGTCGGAGCAGGAAGTTGGTAGCGAACCCGTCACCGATCATCCGCTGGAAAGTTCAACGCATAACTCGCCGTTCTACCGATTGCTGGAAAAGATCCCGCTGCTGATTCTGGCGATCGTCAGTTCGGTGATGACGATGAAGGCGCAGGCGCTGGATCACGAGATCAAGGTCGTCTCGCTAAGCTCACGCATTGCCAACGCGTTGCTTTCCTATCAAACCTACCTGCGCCAGATGGTGTGGTCTTCGAAACTCGCCATCTTTTATCCGTACCGCGACTTTGCGATCGTATCGCGGCCAATCCTGGCTGCGCTGTTTCTCGTCCTGACGATTACGGCGCTCACCGTGTGGCAAATCAAGAAACGCCCCTATCTGGCGGTGGGATGGCTCTGGTATCTGGGCACGCTTGTTCCGGCGATTGGATTGATCCATGTCGGCGATATCTCTCATGCCGACCGCTACACGTATGTCCCAATGATCGGCATCTTGATCGCAGTGGTTTGGGGGATTGCAGAAGTCGGCAAAAGCCAGCCAGCGCTTCGCTACGGTTTGATCGCCACTGCCGCAACCGCTGTGCTCCTTCTTGCGGTGACAACGACCCGAACGTCTATTACTGGCATGACGGGGTGAGTATTTCCGAGCGCTCGCTCTCGATTACCGGCCCCAATTGCCTGATGGAACGCTCCCTCGGCGAAGCCTTCTACAACGAAGGCCAAATCGACGAAGCATTGGAACACCTCGTTCGGTCGGTCAAGATCGAGCCCACGGACACGGCTCTATTCGAGATTGGCACCATCAAGTTTCAGCAGGCGAAATTAGACGAAGCATCTTTTTACTATCAGCAGGCTCTCCAGTATCCTGCAGAAAACAAAACCCTGGCACAGATCCACAACAATCTCGCTGTGCTCGAAATGCAACAGGGCTCGTTGGCAGAGGCGGAGAAGCACTTCCAGCAGTCGCTTGCGCTCGATCCCCGATCGTCCCGTCATCGCATCGCCTACGGCTGGTTGCTGGCAAAAGAAGCGCGATACGACGATGCCATCGCCCAATACACAGCGGCGATGCAAGGCGCGCCGGATCCGCTAGCCTATTTTTCCATCGGATCAGCGCTCGAAGAAGAACATAAATTTCGCGAAGCCGCCGAGGCTTATCGCACGACCGTCAGCCTGGCGCCGAACTTTCGCGAGGCGCAGATGCGAATTGACGCGCTCAACGCCGCTCACCAACTGAACTAAATCTTCTGCAGCCTTTGCACGTCGTGCACGCCAGGAATCTGCCGTACTCCATCCATAATTTTTTGCAGGTGTTTGAGGTCCGCGATTTCAAGAACGACGTCGACGCTGGCCTGGCCGTTCTGGCTGCGGGCTTCGATGTTGCGAATATTGGTGTTGGTGTCGCTGATGACGGCGGTGATTTGCTTCAACATGCCGAAGCGGTCGTCGCAAAGCAGGGTGAGTTTTACGGGATAGGAAACGGGCAGTCCATCCTTGTCTCCCGCCCAGAGCACGTCGATGCGGCGGTCCGGTTCATAGAGAAGATTCGTCACGTTGGGACAGGTGACCGAATGGACGGCGACGCCCTTGCCACGCGTAACGTAGCCGACGATGGCTTCTCCGCGAATCGGGTTGCAGCACTTGGCGCGATAGACGAGGAGATCGCCGGCTCCGCGAACCACGATGGCGTTGGTGTCACCGCCAAAAACGCGCCGGACAACACTGGAAATACCACTCGAAATGCCGTTGGTGAATCCGCCTGACGCGGCGTCGGCCTCGGCTTCGGACAACGGGCGCACGCCGGGCGGCGCGAATTTGGCCAATACCTGGCGGGCGGAATACTTGCCGTATCCGATGCCGGCCAACAGATCGTCTGGACGCCCGAGCCCATACTCGGTCGCGGCCCGCTGCATGTCGGCATCTTTAATTTCCTTGAGAGAGATGCGATACTTGCGCGCCTCTTTTTCGATCAGCTTCTTGCCAATCTCAATGGCGCGCTCGCGCTGGTGGACGTTGAGCCAGTGCTTAATCTTGTTGCGCGCGCGCGACGACTTGACGATGGCCAGCCAATCGCGGCTGGGCTTGTGTCCGGGCTGGGTGATGACCTCGACAATGTCTCCCGAGTGAAGCTTGTGGCGCAGCGGAACCATGCGTCCGTTGACTTTGGCACCGGTACAGCTGTGTCCCACTTCGGTGTGAATCGAGTAGGCGAAATCGATGGGCGTCGACTCGCGGGGCAAGACCAGAACTTTGCCCTTGGGGGTGAAGGTGTAAACCTCTTCGGGATAGAGATCGACTTTCAGCGTGGAAAGAAATTCATTCGGATCGCTGACATCGCGCTGCCATTCGACGACTTGTCGCAACCAGGCAAGGCGCTGCTCGTCTTCGGCGGAGACGGGTCCATCTTTGTACTTCCAGTGCGCGGCAATTCCTTCCTCGCACATCTTGTGCATCTCTTCGGTGCGAATCTGGATTTCGAAAGTCTCGCCTGTTTCGGTGATCACCGACGTGTGTAGCGACTGGTAGAGATTGGGCCGCGGCATGGCGATGAAATCTTTGATCCGTCCGGGTACGGGCCGCCAGAGATTGTGAATGATGCCGAGGACGGCGTAGCAATCCTGCACGGAATTGGTGATCACGCGCATAGCGTAGAGGTCATAGACCTGATCGACGCTAATCTTCTGCCGGATTAATTTTTTGTGGATGCTGTAGAGGCGCTTGACGCGGCTCTCGACGCGTCCGGTGATGCCGGCTTCTTTGAGTCCATCTCGAAGTACGCCTTCGACGCGGGTCATGAAGGCTTCTCCGGCTTTGCGGCGCGACTCGACGGCGGCGCGCACTTGGTCGTGCGCGATGGGGTCGAGGTACTTGAAGCCGAGGTCTTCGAGTTCGCCACGAATTTTTCCCATGCCCAGACGGTGCGCGATGGGGGCGTAGATTTCGAGCGTCTCCCGGGCGATTTTCTGCTGCCGCGCGGGATCAAGATGCTCGAGGGTCCGCATATTGTGTAGGCGGTCGGCCAGTTTAATGAGGACGACACGAATGTCGTCGACCATGGCGAGCATCATCTTCCGCAGGTTTTCGGCCTGCGCTTCTTCTTTGGTCGAGAAGTCAATTTTGCTGATCTTGGTGACGCCTTCGACGATGTGGGCAACCTGCTCGCCGAATTCCAGGCGGATTTCCTCGGTGGTAACAGAGGTGTCTTCGACAGAATCGTGGAGCAGTCCGGCGGCGATGGAGACCGAATCCATTTTCATGTCGGCAAGAACGTTGCCGACTTCGAGGGGATGGACGAGGTAAGGCTCTCCCGAGGCGCGGGATTGCCCGGCGTGATGCTTCTGGGAAAATTCGTAGGCTTTTTTGACGAGGTTGAGATCGTCGTTGGGACGGTTCTCGCGGAGCTTTTTCATCAGCTCGCGGAAGCGGGTCACCGTGAGCACGTTGGTCGCAATCTGTTGACGCAACGTCGCCATAATCGATTTTATCCTAGCAAGAGCGCTTTCACCGCCGAGACGCCGAGTGCGCCGAGAAATGCCGGGCCTGATAGAGTCTGGGAGACGGGACCGTCAGATTCAAGGTTTGACTCGGGCAACGCAGGAGGGGTGGTCCGCGTCTAGATGGACGGCATTGTGCGGAAAACGAAAACTTAGCTGGAGGTACGGTTTGAGAGTTTTGCTGAGTGGGGCTTCGGGCCTTATTGGCGCTGCGTTGCGAGCGTCATTCGAGCGGGAGTCGGTAGATGTGGTGCGGCTCGTACGCGACGCACCGAAGAATGCGGGCGAAGTGCAGTGGAATCCGATGGCCGCGGTTCCGACCCCTATCATTTCGGGATTCGATGCCGTGGTGCATTTATCCGGCGAAACGGTGATGGGCCGTTGGACGGCCGCGAAGATGAAAGCAATCCGGGAGAGCCGCGTCTCGAGCACGAAGAACCTGGCGACAGCACTGGCGGCGGCTGATCGCAAACCGCGCGTTTTTGTGTGTGCGTCGGCGATTGGTTTTTACGGCGATCACGGCGACCAAATCTTGAACGAAGACAGTCCGTCTGGGCCAGGTTTTTTACCGGAGATTTGCCGGGAATGGGAGCAGTCCAGCAGGATTGCAGCGGACGCAGGCGTGCGAACGGTGAATGTCAGGATCGGCCTGGTCTTGAGCGCAAAAGGCGGCGCGTTGAGTGCGATGCTGACGCCCTTCAAGCTGGGCGGCGGCGGCCGCATTGGATCGGGAAAGCAGTGGTGGAGTTGGATCCATGTCGACGACATTATTGGAGGGATTCGTCTCGCGATCGGAAATGATTCGCTTTCCGGCCCTGTGAATCTTGTCGGTCCGAACCCCGTTCGCAATGCGGACTTTACAAAGGTACTGGCGTCGGTTCTGCGTCGTCCGGCAATTTTCCCGGTACCGGAGTTTGCCTTGCGACTGGCGTTTGGCGCACAGGCAGCGGACGAGATGTTGCTCGCCAGCCAACGGGTTGTTCCGGCCAGGCTCGAAGCGAGCGGATACCCCTTTCGTTATCCCGAGTTAAGGGTGGCACTCGAAAATCTGTTGCGGTAGCCTTAGTCTTCTCAAACTTCCTGCCTGCGAGCCCCTTACCCCCGGTGATCGGGGTCACAGTCAATTCTGGAGATTTCCTGCCACACTGGTTCCAGCATGATAAGGAAATCCATTGCGGCGGCGATGCTTTTCTCCACGGTTGCATGGGCGGAGATCATGATGGCGCCCATGTTAGCGATGCAGTTTGGGCACACGCATCTGGGCCATTCGGCCCCGGTGCCTGGAATAGCCGAGCCGATGACCACTCATCATGCCACCATCCCCGCCGATCACGCTTGCTGTCCGAGGATCCACCGAAGCGAGGATCCGGAGCTCATCGAGTTGTCCGCCACCAGCCAACCGTGCCAGGAAGAACACCGTTGCTGTCTACGGCAAGGGCCGCAGGATTTGCCGAGTCCCACGAGTATCGGCCACAGATTTTCGCGCGAGATCGCTTCGTTTGACGTTGCCGAGTTTCGCCCTGATCGGGCCGAATCGAATGTCTCGCTTGCCATTGCGGTCGACCATGGCTCTCCGCCAGGAATGTCGAGCATGGTTCTCCGCGTTTAAACCCTCTTCGTTTTTTCTGGATGGTTGTTCTGGGGCCACCAACGCGGCCGCACGTCTTAGCGTTCTTATAACTTTTTTTATTTTGATAAGGAGCTCTTATGAAATCGAAACTGTTTGTATTGCTGCTCACGTTGTCTCTCTCGCTGGTCGGTTGGGCGCAGGCTGCGCCGGCCACGCCGGCGGCGCCGAATGCGACCCCCAATCCGCACGCGCAGGGTTGCTGCCATCACGACACGGCGATGAAAGACGCCAAAAGCTGTTGCCAGCACGACGCCACCGATTCGAAGGATGCCGCGGCATGCTGTGCCAAGAACAAGTGCGAGGCGACCCGCAGCAAGTCTTGCTGCCAAGCCAAGGATATGAAAGCTGCGATGAAGGAATGCACGAAAAATGGCTGCTGCAAAAATGGCAAGAGTTGCGGCGAAGCTGAAGGTGACAAGACTGCAGCGAATTGCTGCGGAGCCGGCAAATGTGAGTGCCATGCACAAACACAGGCGGGAAGCTAATCGCGGCTAGTTGAGATGAGGCAAAGGGCTGGACGGTCTGCGCCGTCCGGCCTTATTTCTTTGGTCCATAAAGCTCGCTCCAAAAATCTATGGAATGAGTGGACGGTTAAGTGGACGGAATTGGAGGGGAACCTTTCAATTTAGCTTTTGGAGGCGCGGCTACCACGTGGGTGCGAGTGATGCGGTCGTGCCAGCACAATCCATCCTGATCGAGCGCGCACCAGAGATAGCCGAGCCCCACGGAAAGTGCGGAGAGAAAGGAAGCGAGCACACGCCAGCGGCGCACGCGGCGAGTGAGCGGCGAACCGTCGAAGGTAGCGAGTTGTAGGCCGACTGCGCGCAATCCCAAGGTCGAACCCGTGTACACAACAAAAGAAAATTCATAGGCCGCCCAAAGAACGACCGCGGCTACGAGGATGACCACAGCGGGCAAGAGCAGCGATCCGCGAAGATTCTGAAGGTTCGGAATCAGACTGAGGTTGAGGCGGAAAAAAATCGCGGCGAAGATTGCCGAAGACGCTGCCACGATCGAGCCGTCCACCAAAGCAGCGAGCCCGCGCCGGGCGATCGATGCGGAAGGCGATGCATACGGATTCTCGGCCCGGCGGTCTATCGCTTCTTCTTGCACAGGTTCAATCAGGATGCCGCCCAGTGCCGGCGGCGGCGGCAAAATTTCAGGCGCCTCGACGATGCGCGGCCGGTCGAAGATGGGATCGGCGAGGGCGCTTGCACGAAAAACTGGAATTGCCGCCGAGCGAGGGAACTCGATCACCTTCGCGGTCGGTTCCGGCGCCAGGTCGGCGCGACTGTATCGAACTTCTTCTGGATTCTCCCCGATCAAACTCCCTCGAAATTGCTGTTCTTCAAATTTCCGTTCTTCCTCGAAATTGTGTTCGTCACAGGCGGGTGCCGACGCGAGCGCATTCGAACCCAGATTCGTCGAACCAACGTTCTTCGAACCCACGCTCAAGGACGCCGACGGCGTACTGCGCGACCAGCTCTCCGGCGCATCAAACGGTAAGAGCAACGATGGATAACGGGGGCTTCGTGGTTTGCGCCGCGTGCGATAACGCTCGAGCCGAGCGGCGAGTTCGTCGCGCCATGAATCGGCCGCTGCGCCAGCGCCGTTCTCACCGGAGGAACTGTCGGTCGCAACCGCTTGATTCTCGGATACCAGTGTAGGAGGTACGTCAGCCGAGTTTGCCGTCAACCCCGGTTCGCGCGCTTCGCTGGAGCTGGAGCAAGGAATGGCTTCAGGCGCGGGATCGTCGCCGACAGGACGGTTTGTCAAGCCACTCGTACTCATTCGTTCGTCAGACGCCGGGAACTGTTACAACCACGTCGTTATTACGCCAGTTGGGAGTCACTCACACTCCAAACAAATCGTGTTCATGCCAATCGCCCGCCAATTACTGTTTTGTCCGCCAATCGGCGAGGGCGGGAAGGAACTTGTAGAGCGAAGTCGCGAAGAATGCCAGCGCCGGAGCCAGGCCGGGCATAACCATCGGAGACTGCCAAAATGCGAGGTTTTGCTTCGTCTGCGGCTCGCGTGCTAAGGTCAGTTCGTTCAGACTGGCTTGCGCACGCGCGCTTACAGATTATCCGTTCATGATCACCCGCTCTCGAATCTTTATCACGGCAGCCTTGGTCTGTCATCTGCTTCTCGCTTGCCGGCTAGTAACCAGCCAGACGCTGCCCCCTGCCGCCGCGTCATCGCAACCTCCGGCTGCTCCAGGCAGCAAGGTCGAAGAAGAAGTCACGATTCAAGCCGAACAGCAGGAGAAAGATGGTTCGATCTTTCACCTGCGCGGCGGAGTGATCATTCTTTACCTCAACTACATCCTGAGCGCCGATCAGGTCACCTACAACTCCGATACAGGAGACAGTGAACTCGAGGGCCACGTCGTTCTGGACGGCGGCCCGTATGACGAGCACATCGAGGCCGGCCACGGCACCTACAACATCCACAGCGAGACGGGAATTTTTTACAGCGTGGTGGGCACCGTGGGCTTGAAGCTGCGCAAAACCCGCTACATGCTGACGACGACCAATCCTTTTGCCTTCACCGGCAAAGTAGTCGAGAAGCATGGGCCCGCCAATTACTTGGTACGCGAGGGTTCTGTAACGACCTGCGAATTGCCACATCCTAAGTGGCAATTTAATGCGCGCCGCATGTCGGTGGATGTCGATGGCTCGGCGAAAATCTACAACAGCGATTTTCGCTTATGGAGCATCCCAATCTTCTATTTTCCGTACGTTACGCATCCGGTTCAGAAGGAGCAACGCCAGAGCGGACTGCTGATTCCAAGTTTCGGCACCTCGTCGACCAAGGGATACATCGCCGGCGACTCGGTGTACTGGGTGTTTAACCGGAGCACCGACGTGATGGCGGGGGCGGAATACTATTCGAAGCGAGGCTGGTTTCAGCGGGGAGAATTCCGCGCGCGTCCGAGTGACAATTCCTTCGTGTTCTTCAACTATCAGGGGATCGCGGATCGGGGCACAGGCTATCCGCCCCAGGATCAGGGAGGCGAGGATGCCATCTTCATGGCCGAGCGGCCGTTTGGGACTTTTCGCGGCGTCGCGAACGTCGACTATCTGAGTTCGTTCGTCTTCCGGATCGCGTTTACCGATGTTTATACGCAGGCGATCGATTCGGAAGTCCGTTCGCAGATTTTTCTCGCCAACACAACGAATGGATTTCACTTCGACGTGTTAGCGGAACGCTACCAGAACTTTGAAATCTGCAACCCGCAGACGGAAACGAATGCGGGGTGTACCACGCTCACCCAGACCGAGCTGATTCGAACCTTGCACACTCCGAGTTTCTTTGTTTCCGGCGAGGAGCGGCAGTTGGGAAACACGCCGCTCTATTGGTCCTTCAGGAGCGCTGCTGAAGGTTTGCAACTGCGCGAGGCGCCGCAGGGCAATGCGAATGTTGGGTTCCGGACTGCTGATCTGGTCGGTCGCTTTGACTTTGCGCCGTCGCTTTCCATGCCGCTGCAATGGCGGGGATGGTCATTTCGACCCGAACTGACCCTACGCGATACCCTTTACACGGAACAATACGATGCCGCACTGGCTGCGTCGACGGGCAAGGCGGACGATGACAATCTGAATCGCAAGTCGGTGGAAACTTCGGTCGAGTTACGTCCGCCGGCGTTGTCGCGAGTTTTCGACCATCCCTGGCTGGGCCGGCGGTGGAAGCATGTGATTGAGCCGCGTATGCGTTACGACTACGTGACCGGCGTTAACAACTTCGCCGATATTCTACGCTTCGACGCCTCCGATATCCTGACCAACACCAATGAGATGGAATATTCGCTGGTCAACCGCATTTACGCGAAGCGGGTCGATCCCAACGCCAAGGACTGCGATGTGCCGGGAATGTACGCTCTGAATGTTGGGGGCGCGCCGCAAGTCGGCGCGGTCCCGTGGGAACAGCCGCAGAATCCGGACGCTCCAATATGCGCTTCGGGACCGCGCGAAATTCTGAGCTGGGAAATCGGCCAGAAATACTTTTTCGATCCCACCTTTGGCAATACCCTCGTTTCGGGGCAGAGAAACGTCTTCGCCTCAACTGCGGATTTCACCGGCATCGCGTTTCTGGATTCGGCGCGTCGGTTTGCCCCCATTATTTCGCGATTGCGGGTCCAAACCAGTCCTCGCACCAACACCGAGTGGGACGTGGATTACGACTTGAAAGCGGGCCGGATCGATTCCAGCATGGCGTTGGTGAATTATCACTACGGGCCTTTCACGATTGGCGGTGGCGACGCATTCTTGCGCGTGCTCGATACCATCGCGGGATCGTCGCCGACGGCGTCCATTAATTGCGCCGCGACGGCAACTACCAGCGCGAGCGTCTGCGAATTCCACCAGTTTCGCGTCTTGTTTGGCTACGGTCAGCTCAACAAGCGCGGCTTGAGCGCCGCGGCCAGCTTTGGGCTCGACGCGAACCTGGGTTCGCTGCAGTATGCTTCGGCTCAGACCAGTTACAACTGGGATTGCTGCGGCTTGAGCGTGGAATACCGGAGATTTGCGCTCGGGTCGGTGCGGAACGAGAATCAATATCGTTTTTCCTTCTCGCTCTCGAATGTCGGCGTCTTCGGCAACCTTAAGCGACAGGAACGGCTCTACTAGCCGGATGGGCCGTGCGCAGCATCCAATAGGCATTCGAAGGCGAGATGGTTTGAGTTCGCGGCTCATGGCGAACCGCAGCTCCTCATTTCGCGGCTTGTGATTTTTTTGATGGGATGGACCTTGTGACGACTGGTATCGAACTCGATCAGAAGACCGGGAAGTTGCGGGAAATCTTGGCCGCCCGCCGTCGCTTGATCGTCGCTTATTCGGGTGGCGTGGATTCCGCTTTTCTGGCGTGGATGGCCCACGAAGTGTTGGGCGGGAAGATGCTGGCAGTGATTGCCGATTCCGCCAGTCTGGCGCGTACTCATCTGGAAGACGCGCTGATTTTTGCGCGGGAGCGTGCGATCCCGGTCGAGGTCGTGGAAACGCAGGAACTGGAAAATCCCGCCTATGTGCGCAACGACTCCATGCGCTGTTTTCACTGCAAGGACGAACTGTTCACCGTACTTGAGCGCTATCGCGAGGCCTACGGCTTCGACGCGATAGCGTACGGCGTGAACGCTGATGACGCCGGTGATTTCCGTCCCGGCCAGCAGGCCGCGCGCCAGCATCATGTGCTCGCCCCGTTGCTCGAAGCGGGATTGAACAAGGCTGACATTCGAGAGCTGGCACGGCGTGCTGACTTGCGCGTTTGGGACAAACCCGCGTCCGCTTGTCTTTCCTCGCGCATGGAATATGGAAGACCAGTTACTCCGGAGGCGTTGAGTGTGATCGAGCGCGGGGAAGACGCGTTGCGCGCCATCGGCTTCCGCCAGTTTCGCGTGCGCCATCACGGAGAGATTGTGCGCGTTGAAATTTCGCGCGAAGAACTCTCGCGTGCCTTGACCCCGGAAATGGCGAGCGAGTTCACCGCCATCTTCAAGCGCTTGGGATTCAAGTTCGTGACCCTCGACCTCGAAGGCTTCCGCTCGGGGTCAATGAACCAGTTGTTGACGAAAGAAGAGTTGCTTCGCGGGCGCAGCCGAGAACCTTTCTGACTAGCTTCGAGCCGGCCCGCTAAGACAGCCGCTATCCGCAGCGTCAGCCTTAGCTCCATGAGATAATCAAGCGAATTCCGCATGTTTAGGTGGTTTCTTTTAATGATGGTTCGTCGCGCGTTTGTGGCTTTGCTGGTGATTTGTTTGGGCTGTTCGGCCCAGTCCCCTCTTCCATCGACCGGCTCTGCTGCTCCCGCCGGCGCCGCTGCTCCTCCTGGTTCTGACCTGACACGCTCGATTGAGCGGCAGGTGCGGGCGCATTATTCCCTTCCGCCCGACGTAAGAGTGATTGTGGGTTCGCTGCGGGCAAGTGAGTTTGCGAACTACGACGCGGTGACAATCACATTTGCCAGTCCTGACAAGAAACAGGATTTCGAATTTCTGTTGGCGCGCGATCACAAGAGCCTGTTGCGCATGACCAAGCTGGACCTGACTGCTGATCCTTATGCCGACATCATGAAAACAATCGATGTCAGCGGACGCCCAACGCGCGGCAACAAAGATGCCAAGGTGACGGTCATCAATTACGACGATTTCGAGTGTCCGTATTGCGCCCGCATGCACTCGACCCTTTTCCCGGGGCTTTTTAAGGAATATGGCGACCGCGTTTTGTTTATCTACAAGGATTATCCGCTGGAAGAGATTCACCCTTGGGCCATCCACGCAGCGGTCGATGCCAGTTGTTTGTCGGCGCAGAACAACGACGCCTATTGGGACTACGCCGATTACCTCCACGGCAACCAGGAGTCGATCAAAGGGAAAGGCCGCGAGGGTTGGAATCCGGAACTCGATAAACTGGCGCTGCTGCAAGGGCAGAAGCATAATCTGGATGCGACCAAGTTGCAGGCTTGCATCAAGGCGCAGGACGACAAGAGCGTGCGTGCCTCGATGCATGAAGGAGACCTCGTGGGAGTCGATGCGACTCCGACGATGTTTGTAAACGGCCAGAAGCTCGACGGTGCCGTGCCTGCGGAAGACGTGCGCACCGCGCTGGATCAGGCGTTGCGGGACGCTGGCGTTGCTCCTCCGGAGCACAAGGCCGACGCGCCCAATAGCAAGAAAGCGAGTCCGGCGCCAACGTCAAAGTGAGCAACACAAGTTTGCAGAAAATACATTGAGATTACGTGCAATTCGCCGTTACGGCGGAGGGGAATACTTGAAAAAACGTAACTACGTAGTGCGAGCGGCGGTGATCGCCGCTGCCGCGTTCCTGTTGATTGGATTCTCGGCTTGCAACCGCAATAGCAGCGGAGGCGACGTGATGGCCTCCATCAATGGACGGAAGATCTATCGTACCGAGGTCGATAAATACTACGCCAACCAGACCTCCGGCTCCGATCAGCAGCCGACCGGCGAGCAGGCGGTGAGTCTTCGCCTAAGCATTCTGAACGAGCTGATCGAGACCGAAATTCTGATGCAGCGCGCCGAGAAGCTCGGTCTGCTGGCCACCGATGAAGAGGTCGATCGCAAACTGACCGAAGCGAAATCCCCGTATACCGCCGAAGAATTCAACAAGCGCCTCCAAGACAAGAAAATAACGCTTGACGACTTCAAACGCGACTTGCGCCGCTCGCTCACCCGCGACAAAGTCTTGAACAAAGAAATTACTTCGCGCATCAACATCACCGATCAGGAACGTCTCGAGTTACTACAACGATCACAAGTCAGAGTTCAACCTGATCGAGGCCCAATATCACCTTGCTAAAATCATGGTTTCGGGAACGGGCAACGGGCAGGTGCACAACCTGCAGAACAGCAAAGCGCAGAACGATGTCGAGGCGCGCAAGAAGGTCCAGATGATCGAGAATCGCCTGGATAGCGGCGATGACTTCGCGACGATGGCCATGAACTACTCCGAAGATCCCGATACCAGCAACAATGGCGGCGATTTGGGCATGGTGCCGGAATCGCAACTCACGAAAAATCCGGACCCCTCGGCTCGGGAAGTGGCTGCATCGGTCATCAAGTTGAAACCGGGACAGTACACGCCGGTAATTCCCATCGTCGATCCGACCAATCACCAGACCGTCGCTTATATGATCGTAAAATTAATCTCGAAAGAGCCGGCAGGCCAGCGCGATTTGAACGATCCGCGCGTGCAGCAGGCGATTCGGCAGCAGTTGCGCGACCGGCGCGAACAGCTACTCAAAGCGGCCTACTACGAGACGCTGCGCGACGATGCCAAAGTCACGAACTACTTTGCCGAAGAGATCCTGAAAGATTCGGGACCGACAAAGTGATGGCTAACCGGTGGTCGAGCGGCTCGGGAGAAAGCTAGCCTTCCAATTTTTTCGTCAAGACTTCGTTCACCAGTTGCGGATTGGCCTGCCCCTTCGACGCCCTCATCACCTGTCCTACAAAGAAACCGATCATCGTTTTCTTGCCGGCGCGATATTGCTCGACCTGCTTGGGATTCGCGGCAATAAGGTCGTCGGCAATTTTTTCGAGTGCCGAGGTGTCGCGCGACTGCTCGGGACGGCCTTCGGCTTTGTAGACAACCGGAAAATCCTGATTGCGTTCGAAGCATAGATCGTAAAGGTCTTTCAGCATCTTCCCTGAGATTGCGCCCGCCTCGACAAGATCCGCCGAGGCCCTCACGCCCGCCATCGAAATGGGCGAGTGGTCAAGTCCCAATCCCTTTGCCTTCAAACGACCAAGCAATTCACTTTGTACGAGATTGGCGACGCGTTTGGGATTTTTTGCGGTGCTCGCGGCCGACTCGAACTGATCGGCCATCTCGCGGGTGAGCGTCAGCGTGTGGGCATCGCCCGCCGTGATGCCATATTCGCTGATCATGCGCTGGCGGCGCGCTTCGGGGAGTTCCGGCAGACCTGCGCGAATCGCGGCCTGCCATTTTTTATCGACCACCAGCGGCAGCAGGTCGGGCTCGGGAAAATAGCGATAATCGTGCGCCTGCTCTTTCGAACGCATGCCGTAGGTCCGGCCTTCATGCGAGTTGTAGAGCCGCGATTCCTGCGTGATCTTGCCACCGGATTTGAGAACTTCGATGTGCCTCTCAATTTCGTATTCGAGCGCCTGCTTGACGAAGCGAAATGAGTTGACGTTCTTGACTTCGGTCTTTGTGCCGAACTCTTTCTGTCCCCGCGGGCGCACGCTGATATTGGCGTCACAGCGTAGCGAGCCTTCTTCCATGTTGCAGTCGCTGACGCCCGTGTAGAGGATGATTTCCTTCAGTCGAGTGAGGTACGCGTACGCTTCCTCGGGCGAACACATGTCGGGTTCGCTGACGATTTCGGCGAGCGGGACGCCAGCGCGATTTAAATCGATCGCAGTCTTGTGGGCCGAATCCGCGAAGCCCTCGTGCAGGCTCTTGCCCGCATCTTCTTCGAGGTGCAGGCGCGTGATGCCGATCTTTTTCTTGCCGCCGTTCACGTCAATGTCGATGAATCCGAACTCCGCCAGCGGCTTGTCATACTGCGAAATCTGATAGCCCTTGGGCAGGTCGGGATAGAAATAATTCTTGCGTGCAAAAATGGACGTCTCGTTGATGCGGCATTGCAGGGCCATCGCCGCCAGGGTTGCGAATTCTACCGCCTTGCGATTGAGGACGGGCAGAGCTCCCGGCAGTCCAAGACAAACCGGGCAGACGTTCGTATTCGGCGGAGCGCCGAAGGCTGTTGAACACGAGCAAAAGATCTTCGACTCGGTCAGCAGTTGCACGTGCACTTCGAGTCCGATGACGGGCTCGTACTTTGCGAGCAGAGCCTCGGAAACGGCTGGGGTAGTCGCCATATCGAGAGATTATAGCTGGCGCGAAGGAATGATTTATTTCACGTCCTTCGCTTCCGGCGCGCTCAAATATTTCTCCAACGGAATCTCAAAATACATCAACTCGTTCCCCTTCGCGTCGTTGACGCCCATCAGGTAGAAGCTGGCACCCGCGAGTGGGTGCGAGATGTCGGTCACATCGAAAAAAAGAAACCCACGCGCCGTGGAGTGCGGCTCGACCGCCTGTGCGGCAAACTGAGCCGTCTCGATCTCCTCCCAGGTCTTGCGGTTCACCCCGCCTTTCACTTCTTTCTTGGGCAGCGGGATGGGCAGCGTATTTTGGTGATCGTTGCGCGCGGGATGCGAAAGGCGCCGGAGGAGATCGTCCGTGCTCGCCGGAAGCAGCTTACTGCGATCTCTTGTATTCAGCTGCGCCTTCATGCCGACGAGCGAGATGGGTTGATCTCCGTCATTGGTGATCACAAAGAAGACGGGCAGGTAGCCATTGTTGCGGTAGTTCACCGTGAAGATAGAAGCTTTGTTCTCGACGTCATACGGGTCGACGGCAACAACAACCTTTTCGGAGGGATGCTCGTCGTGGGCCGGATAAACGCGCGCCGACTGTGCTGTCGGCATGATGAACTCTTTGCCGGCGAAGGCTGCAAGGCCACCGAGCAGGAAAACTGCACAGAAAACCGCAAAGCGTAGCGCCAGAAATCTCGTCCGGCGAACCGATCCTTTGGAAACAGCGAAATTCATAACTGAATTATAGGATGTCGAATTGTTGGATGCCTGCGGCACAGTGTGTGGGGCGGATTTTTCGCGCGACTTCACGAAGAAGCAAACGGCGTTGGCAAATCAAGAGAAGAGTTTGGTTCCCGTTTAGAATGGGAACTTCTTATTCATGTACGTGCTCTACAGTGCGCTGCTCGCTTGCTTCCTGGTGCTCACGCTGCCCTATTGGCTGGTGCAGATGATGCGCCACGGCAAGTATCGCGCAGGTGTGCGACAGCGGTTTGGCGCGGTGCCGGCCCATCTTGCGAACCACAGCGGGAAACCTGCGATTTGGGTTCATGCTGTCTCGGTGGGCGAAGTGATCGCATCGAGCGCGGTGATCGCGGCATTGCGGCAGAACTTTCCTGCGCACTGCGTTTTGATTTCGACGACCACCAGCACGGGACAAAAACTCGCCACGCAACGCTTCAGCGCTGAGAATGTCTTCTACTTCCCCGTGGATTTCGCGCTAGCCATCCGTCCCTATCTTGCGGTTTTGCGTCCGGAACTGGTCGTGATCGCGGAGACCGAATTCTGGCCAAACTTCCTCCGGTTGGCAAAAAGCAGCGGGGCTCGCATCGCCGTCATCAATTGCCGCATCTCCGATCGCTCCCTCCCCGGCTACAAGCGCTTCCGATTCTGGCTTCCGAAGCTGCTCGAAAAGACGCTGGCGAATGTCGATTTATTTCTGGCGCAAACGGAAGAAGACCAGCGCAGGCTCGTTGAAATTGGCGCCGCGGCCGCGAAGGTTGAGGTAGCCGGCAACTTGAAGTTCGACGTGCTCGCGCCCGCTGCTCCTAAGATTGTTGCCAGCCTGCGCGAGGAATTCGGCCGCTCAAGCGCGGGGCCGATTTTGGTCTGCGGCAGCACGCTCGAGGGCGAAGAGGGCGCGCTGCTCTCGGCCTTTCGCAACATTCTCGTCAATCATCCCAAGTCAGTGATGATTCTCGCCCCGCGCCATCCTGAGCGCTTTCAGGCGGTCGCGGAACTCGTAGAGCAGCTCGGCTTCGCGCTGTGGCGGCGCTCGCTGTGGAGTGGTGATGCGCTCACGGGCGGCGTTTTTTTGGTCGATAGCATCGGAGAGCTGGCGTCGATCTATTCCCTGGCGACCGTCGCGTTCGTGGGCGGAAGTCTGGTGCCACGCGGCGGGCACAATATTCTCGAGCCGGCGCTCGCTGGCGTTCCCATTGTGACGGGCAACCACTACGAGAATTTCCGCGATGTCGTCAATTTTTTCGCCAGCCGCAATGCCGTCCGCATCGTCGGACTCGCAGAACTGCCGCTCGTCTTGATGGAGTTAATCGAAAATAGCGGAGCACGCGCCGCGCTTGCCAGGAATGCGCTGGCAGCGCTCGAATCTCAACGCGGGGCGACCGACAGAACAGTCGCAGCGCTCATCCAACTGATGAACAAAGAGACAGCGAACGGGAAAGCGGCGCGTGACGGACAGGCCGTGCGTGGCTTCGCATGAACCCCCTAACTGGACTCTACACTGGCGCAACCGCGATTCGAAACCTGCTCTACGATCGTCGCGTGTTGGCGACCCGACGGCTGGAACGCCCCGTGGTCAGCGTGGGGAATCTTTCGGTCGGCGGCGCTGGCAAGACGCCATTTGTGATTGCCCTCGGCGAGCTGTTGCTGGCGCGCGGCATTCGCTTCGATATTCTCTCCCGCGGATACGGCCGCGTGACCCGCGGCGTTCGTGTAGTCGACCCCGGCGGCAATGCATCTGATTGCGGCGATGAACCGCTGCTGATCGCTCGCAAATTGGGCGTTCCTGTGACTGTGGGCGAAAGCCGGTACGCCGCAGGCGTCGTCGCTGAACAGAAGTTTGATTCGCAGCTGCACATCCTCGACGACGGTTTTCAGCATCGTTCCCTGGCGCGCGATTTCGATATCGTCTTGATGACGGCGCGCGACTTCGACGACAGACTCCTGCCGGCTGGACGTTTGCGCGAGCCACTATCCGCGCTAGCGCGTGCAGACGCGATTACGCTGCCCGACGATTTGGTAGGCCAGAGCTTTTCCGTGCATGAGCTAACCATAGAGAATCTTCGACAACAAGGGAAATTAGTTTGGCGGATGCAGCGCAAGCTCAACGTGGCACCAGACGTCGCATCTCCCGTTGCATTCTGCGGAATCGCGCGGCCACAGCAATTTTTCGCCCAGGTGCATGACGCGGGAATCACGCCCGCCGCCGAGGTGGTGTTTCGCGATCACCATTCCTATCATAAAAAAGATATCGACCGCCTATTGGCCATGCGCAGCAAGACGGGTGCCATCGGCTTCCTGACAACTGAAAAAGACGCGGTCAATCTCGGACCGCTGCAGGCTCATCTCGATCCGTTGGCGGTGGCGAGTCTTTGTCTCACTCTCGACGCTCCAAACGAGATTCTGAATGCTATCCTCGCCAAGACCATTTTTTTGGGAAATAGAGATGGAAAGCCTCGCTCGTGAGAAAATCTTGGGTTAGCCACGATCGACTGAGAGTTGATGACAAAACACATTCGAGACAACGACCGCCTGCTCAAAATCGTCGAATCTTTTACTAAGTTGACAGTAACTGTTCTTGCCGACCTGGTTGCCGACGAGTTTATTTTCGGCGAAATTTCTCGCGTCTCGCGCGAAGCGCCCGTCCTCATCCTGAAGCACCAGGACCGCAAAGTGGTTCCCGGTGGCGGCGCGAATGCCATCTACAATCTCGCCGATCTTGGCGTGAATGTTCTGCCCGTCGGAGTTGTGGGCGACGACGAACCGGGCAAGATGTTGTTACGCGCGTTTCGACACAAGCGCATTCCAGTAAGCGGCGTCTACAAAGAGAAGGCTTATCCCACCGTAACCAAGACGCGCATCCTGGCGGGATTCGCGCACACTGCGGGGCAGCAAGTGGTGCGCCTCGACCGCGAGCCGGCGGAAGGTCCGAGCTCCCACCTGCGCCGTGAACTCGTGCTGGCTGCCCGCGAGTATGGACGCGCCTCCGACGCCTTGCTGGTTTCCGATTACGGTTATGGCGCGGCGACTCCGGCGCTGCTGAATGTGATTCGTGAAAAACGCGGCATCGATAAAGTTCCGGTCACGCTCGATTCGCGCCATCGCCTGCTGGAATTTTCTGGCGTCACCGCCGCAACGCCCAACGAGTCTGAGATTGAAGAAGCGCTCGGCATCAAAATTGGCAACGACTGGGAGCGGTTGCTGGCCGCCGGTGATCAAGTCGCAGGCGCGATGGACTTGGAATCGCTGCTCATCACGCGCGGCAAGGATGGCATGGTCGTTTTTCCGCGCCGCCACAAACCCGTCGATATTCCGATCTATGGCAGTGATGAAGTCACGGACGTGACCGGCGCGGGCGACACGGTAATTGCAACCTTCACCGCCGGTCTGGCCGCGGGCGCCACCGCTGAAGAAGCTGCTCAGTTGGCGAACTATGCGGGCGGCATCGTCGTCATGAAGCGCGGCACCGCAACTGTCAGCCAGCAGGAATTGCGGGATGCTTTGTCAAAAGCGCCGCCGGCTGTCCGCGAACACTAGCCGCGCGAGGCTCTGCTGCGTTGAAACATGGGCGACGCAGACTCTTGGCGACCATCGTCGGCGACCGAAGCATTGAATCGAGTCTCTTGAATACGTTGCCTCATCGAAAAGTTGTTGCGCGCGAGGAACTTCGGCAGCGCGTGGCGGATTGGCGCCACGCCGGCAATCGCATCACCTTGGCCAACGGCTGTTTCGATCTGTTGCACGTCGGCCATGTGCGTTATCTGCACGCCGCTCGCGAGCTCGGTGGCAAACTGGTTGTCGCCGTCAACGCGGACGCGTCCGTACGGGGGTTGAAGGGAGAAGGCCGCCCGGTGATGCCGGCGGAAGAACGCGCGGAGATTCTCGCGGCCTTGTCGGATGTAGACGCCGTCGTAGTTTTTCCCGAGCCCGACGTGCGAGCAATCATTCGGGAGATCCGTCCTGATTTTCATGCCAAAGGCACGGACTACACCGTCGAAAGTATTCCAGAACGCGATGAGGTCGAGGCTTGTGGAGGGCGTGTAGTGATTGTTGGCGATCCCAAAAACCACTCGGCCACCGAGATCATTCGTCTGCGCCTAGAGCCGCGAAATTCATGACGAATCGCGGATGGAAATCCGAGCCGCAAGAGACCATCCTTCAACCAGAATGATCGATTCCGCTTCTCCTTCTCGCCCTGCGAGCACTCCGCGATTGAATCGCCTGCTCATCGTGCGCCTCGGCGCCATGGGAGACATCATTCACACACTGCCTGCGGTTGCCGCGTTACGCATGGCTTTTCCGAATTCGACTTTGGGCTGGCTGGTGGAGGAACGCTGGGCGGAGTTGCTCTGCACTTTGCGCTACCCGCGCTCCGGAGCGCGTTCGCCGCAACGCCCGCTGGTCGATCGTGTTCATACGGTGAAAACGGCGGCTTGGCGGCACTCGCTCATCTCCTTCAACACATGGCAGCAGGTTGCCGTCAGCTTGAGCCAACTGCGCGGTATCCGATACGATGCGGCCATCGATTTCCAGGGCGCAATCCGTTCTTCATTGCTGGCCCGCTGGTCGGGAGCGCCGGTGATTTACGGGAACGCGCAACCGCGCGAGAACGTTGCCAGTATGTTCTATACCCGAAAAATATTTGTAAAAACTGAAGGCACACATGTAGTCGAGCAGGCGCTGGCGTTGGCGAATGCTGTTACTTCGGCGGCGAACGCCTTCGAACCGATGGCTGACGCATTGGTCCAGTTTCCTTTGGATTCTGAGGCCGAAACCAAAATCGCGCCAGCCGCTCCGCCTGAAAAAGAGTTCGTCATTCTAAACCCCGGCGCCGGCTGGGGTGCGAAGATGTGGCCTGCCGAGCGCTACGGGCATGTAGCGCGGGAACTGGCGAAAGATGGCTTGGATTGCCTCGTCAATTACGGTCCGGGCGAAGAAGAAATCGCGCTTGCCGTGGAAGCGGCAAGCGCCGGCGCGGCGCGAAAAATCTCCTGCTCGATTTCCGAGTTGATCGCGTTGACCCGCCGCGCACGCCTTTTTATTGGCGGCGATACTGGACCGATGCACATGGCGGCGGCCTTCCAAATTCCGGTGGTGGCGATTTTTGGTCCAACCAATCCTTCGCGCAACGGCCCGGTTGGGACACGATCCATCGTCCTGCGCAGCGCCAGCAGTTTGACCGATCACACGCGCCATCGGGAACCGGAACAGGGGCTGCTAGAAATCACCGCGAGAGAAGTGGCCGCGGCAGCGCGCAACCTCTTGCGGACTTCGACGACTCAATCTCGGATTTCCGCGTCCAATGTTGCGGATTTCGTTGCGAATGTGGATCGATCGACGCCGAGGAATGGCCATGAGTGAGATCCCACAACCCGTGGCACAGCCACTGACTCCGCCATCAAGCAAACGCCACACGTGGGCGCGAGTGGCGCGGCGTATTCGCATTCCCTTGGGATTTCTCTTTGCAGTTGTCTTTGTCCTGCTCGCGCGGCCGACCAGAACTTCGATTCTGGTGGGCGGATTGGTCATGATCCCAGGATTGATTTTGCGCGGCTTGGCTTCCGGCCATGTGCAGAAAGATAAGCAACTCACCACCAGCGGTCCCTACGCTTACACGCGCAACCCCTTGTATCTCGGTTCGCTGCTGATGGCTGCCGGCTTTGCGATTGCCGCGCGCAGTTGGTGGATCGTTGCCCTGATGTTCCTCATGTTCGCGGTGATTTACATTCCGGTGATTGCCGCCGAGGAGCGCTACTTGCGGAAGACGTTTCCAGAGTTTGCAGATTACTCGCGCCATGTTCCGCGTATGCTGCCGCGGCTCACACGCTATGGAAGCCAGCAGAGTGCTTACTCTTCCGCGCGCTATTGGAAGCATCGCGAATATGAGGCGAGCATCGGCTGCGCCGCCGTGCTCGGGATTCTCGTCGTCAAACTGGTTATCGGTCGCTAAACCGCTCGCTTCGCCATGGTCTATGAATCGTCCGGCGTTTGTCGATCGAAATCGTCGATCTGTCAGCCCGTGTGGTAGTCTGCGTGAGGTTTCAATCTGGCATAAGTTTTGGGGAAGAGGACAGCGAAATCTGTGTTGAACTTCCGCCAACATGGACACCTGGCAGTTGCATTGTTCATTACGGTTACCTTGTCGGCGCAACAAGGCCGGAACACATCCACGATCGGCCCAGCGCCCGCGCAGATTGCGCCGCCGCGACCCAACTATCCCTTTCCCGACGGACGCAGCTACGTCTATGCGGCCGAGTGGCACCTGATTACCGCTGGCACTGGCACCGTAAGAATGGAAGTTTCGGGCAACGATCGTAAGGTGACCGCAACCGCTGAGTCCACGGGAGCGGTGAACGTTTTGTTCCCCGTACACGATCATTTCGAATCGCATTTCGACCCACGGACGTTTTGCTCACTTTCCATCGTCAAACACAGCGAAGAGGGCTCGCACCAGCGCGAGACCTCGATTCGCTTCGACTATGCGCGCAAGAAAAGCACGCTGGACGAAAAAAATCTCAAAACCGGCGAGACCAAGCATGTCGAAAACGATCTGGCCGGATGCGCAACCGATGTGATCACCGGCTTTTATTATCTGCAATCGCTGCCACTGCAAATGGGCGAGAGTTACGAATTTCCGATCAGCGACGGCAAGACCACGATGGTCCGCGCGACCGTCGAGAAGCGGGAGCAGGTTCGAGTGCCGGCAGGCTCGTTCCCGACGATCTTAGTGACGGCCGAAGCCACCTCGGGCTCGTTGCAATCCAAGGGCAAAGTTTGGGTCTGGTATTCGGAGGACGCGAGCCACACGCCGGTGCAGATGCGCGTGAAGCTCGGTTGGGGCACACTATTATTCCGGCTGCAAAGAGTCGACAAGTAAATGTTTCTTATTTCTGTGCCACGAGCGACTGCTTGGCCTTCGCCAGTTCCGGCCGCTCCGAATTCGATCCCTCGCAGCTCTTCACCAACACGGCATAATATTCGCTCGCCTGGGATGCCTGTCCCGCCATCTGTGCCGCCTGCGCCGCACCATAAAGACCATTGAAGCGTTTCGGATTAGACTGCAAATTCCCCTTGTACTCGGTCAAAGCCTGATCGGGTCGCTTCATCTCCAGCAGCATTTCAGCAAGCATTTCGCGCGCCGGAGTTAACGTCTGTTCTTCGCCGACGGCATCTTCGTGATCGGCAACTTTGCGCAGCGTTGCCGTTGCTTCGTCATCCTTTCCTTCTCCATGCAGCACCCAGGCCGAGGCTTCCTTCTCGACCATCTCGACATATTCCGCGGCATAGTGTTTGTCGCGCGAAACGTAGTCGGCGTGAATCTTGTCCAGCTCGGCCAGATCCTTTTTCGCCGAGGGCAAATCGCCGCTGCGCGCACTGCCGACGGCGCGAGCCCAGTAGGTGAAGGCGCGGTCTCCCGGATCAGCTTTCGCAATCACCGGCAGTTTGGCGGCGTCGGACCAGTGATGCAGCTCCAGGTCGTACATCGCGGGAAATTTGGACATGGCGAAGGCTTGCATGTCGCGATCCATGCTGCCCATGTGCATCGGGTGCATGGTTCTTACTTCTTCGATCACTTGCGCCGCGTCCGTCTCGCGCCCACTTTGCAAGTAGGCATAAATCAGAAAATCCATGGCGTGGAACTGATGCCCTTCCCCGCCCATATTCATCGCCGTCGCCTTGCGGGTGGCGGCAATCGAGGCGAGGTTCGACTGAATCGAATCCGGCCAATCTCCTACGCGCGCGAAAATGTGCGAAGGCATATGCACGGCGTGCGGCGCGGAAGGCGCAATCTGCGCGTAACGTCGCGCGGCTGGCAATCCCAGTTGCGCCAATTGCGGCTTGTCGTAGGTGTGGATCAGGTAATGTGCAATCCCCGGGTGATTCGGCTCCAGATCAAAAAGTTTCTCCAGGATCGCTCCCGCTTCTTTGCGGTTGGCAAAAGTCGTATCTCCGTCCGGCTCCGAGGCGAGCAGCGAAAGCGCGTAAAATGCGGCGGCTTCGTGGTCATCGGGATACTTCTCATAAACTTTTTTCATGGCCGCGCAGTAAGCCCGGGCGCGGGTTTCGTGATCGTCCTTGTCGCTGTTGGAATAGAAGACTTCCAAGGCGTGGATGTAATCGTGTTCGCGTTCGGTCTTCGCGTTCGCCTTGTCGGCCTTCTTCAACGCGGCTGAGGCCTTCTTGATCGTCTCTTGTTTGGGCTGGTCCCAGAGCTGATGCCACAGGCTCATGCCCTCGCCCCAATAGGCCATGGCGCATTTCGGATCCTGCTTTTCCGCTTGAACGAACGTCTTCTCGGCCTCCTCGTACCAGAACGAGTGCAACAGCGCGACTCCTTTTTCGAAGGTCCTCTGCGCCTCGGGAGTGCACGACACGGAAAAATGCACCGTGCCTAACTGGCCGGGCGCAAGGTCATCATGATGGCCTTCGTCAGCAACAGTCAAACAAGAAAATACCGCAGCAAGACACACGATCCAAATCACTTTGCGCATGGAACACCCCGAAAAGGAGTTTATTTTGCGCGATGAGAGCGGTCAAGGCGAGGGGTGGTCACAAGCCTCGTAATCGAGTTGGCCGGTTTGGACGGGCGAGGTCGCCCGCCCCACATCGTCGCCCATCCCACACAATCAGAAATCTTCGGCTGCGAATTTTATTGCCCAGCAACCAGTAGCGCTTCCGCTACAAGCTTCTTCGTCGCCTCGTCCATCTCGGTCGATCCGGCGTTCAGACTCGCTTGTTCACCCAGCTTCTTGTTTTTGATTCCAATGTAGACAGCCGTGTACGAGGTGTCGCCGAGGTTTTCCACTTTGTGCTTGAACGGCGGAAACCAGCGCGGCTCACCGGGTTTGGCAAACACTTCTTGCACCTTGCCATTTTCGTCAGTAAAGCGAAGATGTCCGGCGCTAAGCACAACTACCACGCCCCCCATGTGCGCGTGAAGATTCGATCTTTCATGCGGTCCGTAGTGCACGTTCACCACCTGCACGTACTCGTTTTCAAAAGCCAGCTTGTAATGCGAAGGCTCCACCTTCGTGGGGTCTTGCGCAAACAACAGTGCGCAGCCAAACAGAACCAGGGTCACGACGCACGGCATGGTCGACTTGGAATTCCGCATGAGCAAAATCTCCGACTTTGGCGTACAAGTCGTCGTACAGATTAACCCGCTGTTAGCCACTGTCAACTGTCGAAATCGAGGCTCGGACCAAACTGGTAAGAAGGGTGGGGGCGCGTCTAACGGCCCGTTACTGCAGCCGGAAGCGTTCGTTCATCAGCCGCTGCAGCCGCGGGCGATAGAGAATGTCGTAGGCCAGCTCTTTGTCGGGGAACATCGTGAGCGCCGCGCGCCGTGCCCCCGCAGCCATCTCTGCCGCTTCTTCGACGGTCAAGTCGGGATCCTGGCTGATCACCGACATCACCATGCTCATCATGACCTGCAACCGCCGCAGTCTTCGAGCTTCCTCCATGGGATCTTCACGTTCTCCGCCAGACTCGGCCCGCTGAAGTTCCATACCCCGCCCTCGATTCGCCCTTCGCATTGGATGTCGAACGCGACCCCCGCGTTGCGCCGTTCTCGCCATTGTGACAGCTTTCATTCGCGAATCAAGCCCTCCTTTGCGCAAAAGTTTGCCCCCCCGCAAGACAGACCGCTAGCAACTGCCGTAATCTGTTGAGAGCCAATGTGGAGGACGCAATGACTGACCCGAACCCGCAAGCCCGGCCGAAGCCTGAGCCCAACGAAGAACTCGTCAAGATTTTCGACACTGAGCAAGAAACCGAGGCAATTGTCGTAAAGGGCCTGCTTGAGTCTGCGGGCATCGACTCCGATTTGAAATCGCTCGACGCCGTGCAGGACGCCTTTCCCGGAGTCGGTGGATCGATCCTTCTGGTGCGGGAACAAGACGCCCTTGAAGCAGAAAGAATCATCGATTCGTATCGGAAGCTCCCGCCCCTCGACGACGAGACGGCCGAGATCGGCGGCTAAGCGGGCGAACGAGCCCTTCTGCCGGAGGTGCAAAGAACGCCTACGACGAATAGGCTCAGTGCAGAATCGCAACGTCGGGCGTGACCGACTTTCCATCCAGGAAAAAGCTCACCGCGCCCTCTTCATCGGTGCGGTAGGTTTTAACTCCGGCCTGCTGTAGCCGCTCCAGCACTTCGCGCCGCGGATGTCCGTACACATTTCGCGCGCCGACAGAAATTACTGCGTACCGTGGACGCACCGTGGCCAGCAGATCGGCCGAAGTCCCGCTCGTGCTCCCGTGATGCGCAACTTTCAACAGCACCGCCTCGGGATGCTCTTCGACCACGCGCCGTTCTGCCGGACGCTCCGCATCACCCTCAAGCAAAGCCGTCGTAGCGCCCACGGTTGCCGTAAACACCAGACAATCATCATTTGGACGCATGGAGCCCGTAACCTGGTCGCGCCCTGGCGCCAGCATGTGAAAGTGTGCGCCGCCGTAATCGAATTCGTCTCCCTCTTTCTTCACCGACACTCCCACGCCCGCGCGCTGCGCTTGCGCGACAATCGGCGCCAACTCGCCCACCGGATGATCGATACTGATCCAGAGCTGCCGCGGATGAAAATTGGCAATCACCGCGGGCATTCCGCCAAGATGGTCGGCGTGAGGATGCGTAATCGCCACTACGTCGAGGTGATCGATTCCTCGATTCCATAAATATGACGAAACCACCTGCTCTCCCAGATCGAAGTCCGAATGCATCCATTTCGGAAGCCCTCCCGCGTCGACGAGCAGCGTGTGCCCGTCGGGCGTGACGAGCAGGATGGAATCGCCTTGTCCCACATCGATGGTCGTCATCTCGATGGTGCCCGGCCGCAGGTTTGGATGCGAGGGCACAAAAGCGATCCACGCCGCCACGGCAAAGAGCAGCGTTACGGATGCGATCGCGGCCCACCGAGCGCGCCGCGCAGCGACCATGGCGAAGGCGAGTGCCGCCACCGAAGCCAGAATCACGGCGAGCGATGGCATCGCTACCCGCAAGTCGGCGAGCGAAGTTCCGATGCGATGAGCTCCGCCGAGAAAGCGCACCGTGCCCGCGATGCCTTGGAGCGCGAATCCCGAAATCCAGACGGCCGGCTTGGCGAGTGTGATCGAGATCGTCCCCAAGCCGATTGCCGCAGCAGCCGCCGGCATCAGCAACTGCGTCAGAGGAATCACCGCCAGGTTCGCCGGCATTCCCATGGTCGTGGCGCGATGGAAATGGTAGGCCATCAGCAACGCCAGGCCCGCCTGCATCAAGGCCGAAATGAAAACCAATTCCAGCACTGCGATACCCACGCGCATGACGACCGTCGGCAGAGCCAACCCCAAGCGCGTGCCCAGGAATCGCTTGAGCGGCCCTGCCACCATTCTTAACTCCACCCGAAACTGTGCGACTTTCGGCGGGACGTGAAAGTCGTAGCTCGTCACCCGTAGCAGGCGTAATCCGCGCGCGTATGGCAGCGTCGTCCGCTCCAGAATTGGCGAGCCGATTCCGGCGACGAGGAACACTGCAAGAAACGTGAGCTGAAAGCTGGCACCAAATAAAGCGTGCGGATCGACAATCAATACTCCCAGCCCGGCCGCTCCAATCGCATTCATCATATTGCGTTCGCGATACAGAAGCCGCGCGCCAAGATACGTCGCCAGCATCAGCGCCGCGCGCCAGACCGGAGGACCCACTCCCACGACGAACGCATAGGCGAACGAAACGATGACGGTGGCGATCGCCGCCACCGCCGGATCCAAACGAAACTGCCGCAGTGTCCAAAAAATCGAAACCGCCAGAATGCTCAGGTTCATCCCCGACACAACCAGCACGTGATAAGTGCCCGAACGCTGATATTCGGTCCGCGTCGCGTTCTGCAAGAACGATTCTTCGCCCAGCACCATCGCATCCATCAGCTCGGCCTGCCGCACCGGCCACAATTGATGGATCTTCGCGATGATGCTGGCATGCATACGCGTCCGCCAGAGTTGGACGCGGCCGCCGGAAAATCCTGGCAGTGTTTCGATGTCGGCCGCTTCCGCCGATCCCAGCACGCTGACGCCGTTGTCGCGCAGGTAGCCTTCGTAATCGAATGCCCCGGGATTGCGATAATTGCGAGCCGTATGCAGTTTCGCCGCGATCCGCAGTCGCGTGCCATAACTCAGCCGCGCCAAGTTAAGTGTGGGGACTGGCGACTCGCCCGTCCCATCCCCACCTAGATCAAGGTTCGATTCGTCACCAACTACATGCCCAGCGGACGGCGCCGTTCGCCCCGCCGCGAACTTTTGATAGATCGATAGCCGCACGCCCGTTCGCCCCGCCCAGGTTTCTCCTCCGCTCGCAATTTCCTCAGTCTCAACGTCAATCGACTGCCGGATCGAGCGCGGGCCCGAAGCGCGCGCATACCCTTCACGAATCACGTGGGCCGTGAGCGTCACCGGACTTCCATCCGCCAAAGCGCGCAGTCGAGCATCTTCCGCCGCTTGTCCTCGCACTTGAATCAGAAACGCGCCGAGAAGAAACCACGCTCCGAGGGATAGACCTTTTGCCGCCCAGTCTCGTTTTCCAAGAAACCAAATCGCGGCAATCAGGAAAACCGACACGGCCAGCACCCACCACGACGGCGGTCGCCAGGCGCGCACGCCAGTCCACAAGCCAACCGAGAACGCCAATGCCGCCCAAAAAAGAGGATGCCGCGGCGGCTTCCGTTCACGCATTTTGGATATTCTCCGGGCGGGCGAGGTTTTCGGCGCGAGGACTGGACTTCACGCCACCGCGAAAAAACAGCGCGAATACATAAAGGACGGGATGGGCCCTGCCGCGCCGTTCAGCCTCGGCAGGGCCTTCTCTCCACCCGTCTTCCAGGAGGAACTTGGGCGGCGTGAAAGTGATCAAAGTGCCAGCAGCATCACCGATTCGATATGAAATGTTTCGGGGAAGTGATCGAACAAGTGCGCTTCCTCGATGTGATAGCCGACCGCCAATAGGGGAGCCAAATCCCGAGCCATAGTCGACGGATCACATGACACATATCGAACGAGGGGCGCTTTGAGTTCTACCAGAATGCTTGTCACCGCTTTGCCGATGCCGCTGCGCGGAGGGTCCAGGACGACCAAGTCAGGACGTGCTCGCAGCGACCGGCTTTCTAGGTAGTCTTCGGTTTGCGCTCCAACCGCTTTCACGTTCGCAGGCACATTCTCCAACAGGTCGCTGTAGGACGTCTGTGACGCCTCTACACTAAATATGTGACGAAAAACCGGAGCCAGTACCGCCGAAAATAACCCCACTCCCGCATACAGGTCCAGCGCCAGCTCGCCGCCCGCATCCGCCGTCACGACCGACACCAGTTCGTCGATCAAATGGCGGTTGACTTGGAAAAAGGAGCCGGCGCTCACTTGATAATCGTGATTCTTCGTTCGATACCGGATCGTCTTCGCGCCCGTCCGCGCCAGAATTTTCGGATTCCACGGCTCGCCGTCATCGTTGTTGCGATCTTCGTCTTTGTCCTTGCGTTTCCGCGAAGAGAAAAAGGTGATGCCGCCGATTTCCGGCAATTGGCGCTCGAGTTCGCCTGCCCAGCGCAAGAGATCTCTGGCATCGGCGTCAGAGCGGCAAAATGCCCACGCCAGCGCGCGCTCATCGGCGGCATCGGCAAATAGCTCGATTTCTTCGACGGCTGCTGGGCAGTGCGATCCGCGCAACTCGAGCAGGCACGCCATCACCCGATTGAGCAAAGGCGAACTGATGGGACACTCGCGCACGGGAAGAAACTCGTGCGATCCAAATCGAAAATATCCCAACGCGAACTCGGGCGCAGTGCGCACCTGCAGCCGCGTCCGGTTGCGATAGTTCCACGGAGGCGAAGCGTGCAGCCGTATCTCCGACTTCAATTCAACCTTTGCGATCCGCTGCAACGTCTCGCGCAGAATCGCCGACTTGAACTCGACCTGCATTTCGTAAGGGATCTGCTGGTAGTGGCATCCGCCGCATTTTTGAAAGTAAGGGCAGGGCGCTTCGACACGATCGGCCGAGCCTTCAACCAGTTGCGTGACAATGCCGCGCGCGAATCCCGCCTTCTGGCGCCGGATGTCGGCGTCAACCTTTTCTCCCGGCAACACAAACGGAACAAAAACGGCCATGCTGCGTCCGTCCGCGTCGGGCGCGATACGCGCCAGTCCATCGCCTCCGTAAATCAGTTTTTCAATAGAAAGCAGCATCGAAGTTTGAGGTTAAGAAGTACCTCGTCAGCACTTTTGCTCGGCTCTAATGCATATAAAACAAGCTCAGCCGCGGCACGCCACACTGCTCCAACAGGCGTTTGTGAACATACTGCTTGTGCAGTTGCTCGATCTGCGCCGCCGTCATATTTCTTCGATACGGAGCAAGATCGCGATCCGCTTCCGCCCGAACCTCAACCAGCTTTTCATCCGCAGTCGCCGCCATCAGCACGGCAAACAATTTTTCCTCCAGAACGGTCAAACGCCGCTCCAGATCTTCGAGGCGCGGAAGCTTGCCGCTGCTCTCCACCGTCTCCGCCATCTCGCGCAATGATGCTGCCTCTTCCCGCGCCAGCTCGCCAATCGCGAATCCCGCACGCTCGGGCAGCTTCGCTTTTTCGAGCTTCTCCGCATTCTCGCGCAAGAAGGCGGCAATCTGGGCCGCTTCGAATCCGGGTTCGCGCTGCGCTTTCTCTTCGCTCGCCGCGCCCACCGTCGCTTCTTTCATATCTTCCGCGGCCGTAAGCACGGCTTGCGAGCAATACGTCAGGCTGTTCACTCTTTTCGATTTCGACGGTCGCTGGTCGTACTTGTCGAAAGCGTCGTCGATGCCGCGCAGCACCGCTTCCAGCGGAATGCCTGCGCTTTTCCACGTTTCAATCAAGGCCCAATCCAGCGTGGAGAGCAAAAGATGCGTTCCGCGCCGCCGCAGATAGTGCTCTTCGATTTCCGTAAAATAATTGAAGTAATTTTCCACAACAGACAAGAATCGTGCCGGTCAGCGCGAGTTCGGAGGTTTCTCCGAAGGCCAGGGTTTTGCTGTCACGTCGAGAGCCTTCGCCGGCGCAGATGTCTTTGCCGCTTTCGGCGTGGCTTCGCGCCGGAAACTCTGGTTCCGATCCCATATAATCCGCAGCCCTTCCAGCGTGAGGAATTCATCGACATCTTTGATGAAACGCGATGCCGTTCCGATCAACGATCCCAATCCTCCCGTTGCCAGAACGTGAGTCTCCGAACCCATATCGTCCACCAACCGTTCGAGGATGCCATCGACCAGTCCGAGATAGCCGTAGTAAAGGCCCGCTTGCAGGCTGCCGACCGTGTTCGTTCCAATCACCCGCGCCGGCTTGCGAATCTCCACCCGTGGCAGGCGTGCCGTCCGCTGAAAAAGCGCGTCGGCCGAAATTCCGATCCCTGGACAAATCACGCCGCCCATGTACTCGCCTTTTTTCGATACGCAGTCGAACGTCGTGGCCGTACCGAAATCCACGATCACGCAGGGCCCGCCATATTTTTCGAATGCCGCTACCGCGTTCACGACGCGATCGGCACCAACCTCTGCGGGATTGTCGTAGAGCACCGGCATTCCCGTCTTAACGCCCGGCTCAATGAACAGAGGCTTGGTATTGAAATAGCGCTCGCACACCTGCCGTAGCACCGAATCGAGCGGAGGCACAACCGACGCAATGACGATTCCCTGAACGTCGGAAACCTCCAGGTTGTCCATCGAGAAGAGATTGCGGAAGATCACGCCATATTCGTCAACCGTGCGGTTCAGGTGAGAACCAACGCGCCAATTCGCGACCAGCTTTTCGTAGCGCGCCACTTCCGACGTAACATCGTCTCCGGAACGGTGAGGCACACGCTCAAAAACACCCAGCACGGTATTCGTATTGCCGACATCCATCACGAGGAGCATAGGTAATTTGTAATTGGAAATTTGTAATTTGCAATTGGAAACCGGCCTCGTCGATTACCAATCACGCAATTACACGGTCATTCAGACAGCCATCCGCACCGTTCCGCTGACTATCGTCGTCAGGCCGTCGGGGGTTCTTACGCGCAGAAAGCCGCGCTCGTCCAATCCCTCCGTAACGCCCGCCAAGCTGCCATTTTCCTCGACGCTCACTTTTTTCCCGCGAACTGAAGACGACGCCTCCTCAAAACGCCGTATGATCCACGGCCTCACGTCCCGATTCTCCACCAAGTTGCGGTACTCGCGGTCGAGCGATTTCAACAAAGCGGCGAGAAGCTCTACGCGCGACCACTCCGTGCCCGTTTCGGCACGCAACGATGTCGCAATTTCTCGCAATTCTGCAGGGAACTTCACCTCATTCACGTTGATCCCGATCCCTACCACCAGATGCCGCACCCGCGTCGCCTCGGCATTCATCTCGATAAGAATGCCGCAGAATTTCTTGCCACCGATCAAGAGATCGTTCGGCCATTTCAAATCCACCGCCACCTGTGGCGCAATTTCCGTCACCGCTGCTTGGACGGCGAGCCCCGCCGCCAGCGAAAAAATCAACGCGTCGGAAGGCGGCATGGCAGGCCGCAAAATAACGGAGCAGTAAATGCCCGAGGACCGCGCCGAATGCCAGTTGTGTGCACCACGTCCTCGTCCCGCGAGTTGTTCTTCAGCCAAAAACACGCTTCCTTCGGGCGCGTCCTCAGTGGCTGCACGCATCGCCTCAGAGTTCGTCGAGCCGATCCTGTAATAATGGTGAATCAGCTTGGCCCCGCCAAAGATCGTGCCTTTTAGCGACGGAGCAATCATCTCCGGCAGCAGCAAGTCCGGAACCGCCCGCAGTTGATAACCCGTAGCTGGATGTCCAGCAACATCGACTCCAAGTTCGCGCAGTTGTTGAATCAGGCGCCACACTTCGGACCGGCTGGTGCCAATCTCCTCGGCGATTTTTGTGCCACTGGCGACCACCGTCGCGTGGCTCATCAGCAGCCGAACAATGCGTCCGAGGCGCACATCCGTCGCCTTGTGTACGGCCGGCAAACTACGACTTTTAACAGGGCTCGTGATGAAGGGATTATAAACAGTAGCGTCGTTGGCTGTTCGCTATTCGTCGTTCGCGAAATGATCCATCGCCTCGGCGGTTCGCAAATAGCGAATAGCCAACGACGAACGACCAGAGAACTTTCCTACGCGGGCATCACCCGCAGACTCATATCCACCGACGTCAGCGACTGCGTCAGCGCCCCGACCGAAATAAAATCGACTCCAGTCTCCGCGTAGGCTCGCACGTTCTCCAGATTGATTCCGCCTGCGCACTCCAGCGGAATCCGCCGCGAATGCCGCGAACAAATTTCGACTGCCTTACGAACGTCCGCCACGCTCAAATGATCCAGCAGAATTGCCTCAGCTCCGTGATCGAGAGCCTGCTGCAATTCTTCCAGCGACCGCACCTCAACCTCGAGCGGCTGCCTTCCCCGCCGGTTGTGGATCGCCCGCTCCAGCGCCGGAATCGCGCCTCCCGCCAGCGTGATGTGATTGCCCTTGATCAGCACGCCGTCCGAAAGATCGAGCCGGTGATTCTGCCCGCCTCCGCAGCGCACCGCGTACTTGTCGATCACTCGCAGGCCGGGCGCAGTCTTGCGCGTATCCAGAATGCGCACCCGCGTTCCCTCAACCGCATCCACAAATTGCCGCGTCGTCGTCGCCACGCCCGACATCCGCTGCAGAAAATTCAAAATCACGCGCTCGCACGACAAAATGACCCGCGCATTATGCTGAATCACCGCAATCTGCTGCCCCGTTTTCATGCGTATGCCGTCAAAAATCGACGGATGGCTCGTCACCTCATAATGCGAGGTCACCGCACCATCGAGCGCCGCATAAACGTCAAGAATCCGCGGCACGCATCCCAGCCCAGCCAGCACACACTCCTGCTTAGCAATAATCGTCGCCGCCGCCCGCTGGTTCGGATCAATGCACGCGTAACTAGTCGCATCGCTAGTCGCGCGATCTTCCGTGAGCGCGTTCTCCAGAATTGCCGTAATCCGTCGTGAATTCCAGTCCATAAAATCAGTGGCCGATGGTCAGTATTACATCAATCCAATTGATCTAGCTCACGCTGAGCCTGGTCTCGCAACCGTAGCGTATCTTCGAGTTGTTTACGGAAACCATCGACCACCTTCTTGGGCTTGCTAACCACAAAATACTGATCTTGTAGTTGGAAGGTTGCAACGTCAATCTGCCTGCTAAGTTCGGCCACCTCATTTTTCAGATATTTGCGCCGGACCCCCGGGTCGATCTTCAGGAATTCCTGTAGCTTAGTCAAAGTCTTCTCTCGCAATAACTGAGCTTCTTCCTGCTGTTTGACGAGGCCGTCGACCACCTTCTGGGGAGCTCTAGTACGAAACTTTTCATTTCCCAACTGGGAGGCAGCGACGTCAATCTGCTTATTGAGACCGTCCAGCTCCTTTTGCAGCCGCGTGTACTCGACGTCGACGTCGATCTTAGCGGCGAAGTTCTCGGGCGGGATACGCACGTCAAAGCGGGATGTACCCCTCGACGGGGCCTGCCGGGCGCGCTCCTCTGTTACCTCAGCGATACTTTCCAGGTTGGCGATGCGCTGGATCGCCTCGCGATTGTTAACCATTAGATTCCATGTTTCGGGGTCGTGCGAAAAGACCTCTATCGGTACAACCGTCCTGGGTTCGATCTTCATCTCCGCCCGAAGATTGCGCACGCTGACGATGAGATCTTGCAGAATCGCCATTTCCGTTTCAGCCGCGAGATCTATTTGATTTTCATCGGCCATCGGATACGCCGCCAGCGCAATCGACTTCAGCGGAGGCCGTCCGCCATAAATCGCGTGCCAGATATCTTCCGTAATGAATGGCATCACCGGATGCAGCAGTCGCAACGATGCCTCAAACAAGTTCACCAAGTTTGCGCAAGCGGTACGAGCGGCCGCTTTCTCCGCCGCAGAACCAAATGCTAAAACTCTCCGTATACTGCCCACGGTCAGAGAGAATCTGGGCTTTACCAACTCGATATACCAGTCACAAAAATCTGCCCAGAAGAAGTCGTAAATACGATTTGCGGCCTCGTCGAAACGATACGTTTCCAGTGATTCGTTCACATCCTTTGCCGCGCGATTGAACCGCGAAAGAATCCAGCGGTCCTCAAGAGTTTCAGTACTAAACGCGGGCAGTCCTTCACCATCCTTCGTCCCCAAAAAGCCACAAAAACCGACGGTATCGACGCTGACGCTGGTTTCCTTGGCGATACCTTCTTCTACATCGTCGACGTTCATGAACATGAACCGAGCCGCGTTCCAAATCTTATTCGCAAAATTCCTGTATCCCGCCGTCCGGCTCTCGCTGAACGCGATATCCGTCCCTGGAGCCGCCATGGCCGCCAGCGTGAACCGCGTCGCGTCCGTCCCGTACTGCCCAATCACTTCGATCGGATCCAGCACGTTCCCCTTCGTCTTCGACATTTTCTGACGGTCCGCATCGCGCACCAGCGCGTGTATATAAACTTCGCGAAACGGAACACTCTCCCGCAGCATGTTGTCTTCTGACATACCCTCGGCCCGCCCGCCCGGTTTATGTGGCGGCATCATGAACCAGCACCCCAGCATGATCATCCGCGCCACCCAGAAAAACAGGATGTCAAAGCCCGTGATCATCAGCGAATTCGGATAGAACGTGGCGAGATCCGGCGTCGCCTCCGGCCACCCCAGCGTCGTAAACGGCAGCAGCCCCGACGAAAACCATGTGTCGAGCACATCCGTATCCTGCTCCAACTTCCCGCCGCACTTCGCGCACGCCGCCGGAGCCTCCCGCGCCACCACCACTTCCTTGCACCCCTCATTCGTGCAATACCACGCCGGAATCCGGTGTCCCCACCACAATTGCCGCGAAATACACCAGTCGTGGATGTTATTCATCCAGTTCAAATAAATCTGCCCGTAGTTCTCCGGCGTGAATCGTATGGATCCCTTCTCCACCACCTCAATCGCCCGCTTCGCCAGCGGCGCAATCTTGATGAACCACTGCGTCGACAGCCGCGGCTCGACAATCGTCCCCGACCGGTCACACTTCCCAATCGCAATCGTGTAGTCCTTCGTACCCGCGAGAAATCCCTGCGCCTCGAGATCCTCCACAATCCGCGCCCGCGCCGCAAAGCGATCGAGGCCGGCATACGGACCCGCATTCGCATTCATCTTCGCGTGCTCGTCGATCACCTCGATCTGCGGCAGATTGTGCCGCAGCCCCGCCTCAAAATCATTGGGATCATGCGCCGGCGTCACCTTTACGGCACCCGTCCCAAACTCCGGCTGCGCAAGTTCGTCTGCAATAATCGGAATCTCCCGGTTCATCAACGGCAGCATCACCCGCTTCCCATGCAAATGCAGGTAACGCTCGTCCGTCGGATTCACCGCGATCGCCGTATCCCCCAGCATCGTCTCCGGCCGCGTCGTCGCCACCGTTATAAATTCTTGTGTGGTGGACGATGTTGGTGTGGTGACGGGGCTCCGCCCCGTACCGTTTATCACCGGATACCGGATCTCATACAACTTCCCCGGCACATCCTCGTGCTTCACTTCCAGATCCGAAATCGCCGTCCCGCAGTCCGCGCACCAGTTCACGATGTACATCCCGCGATAAATCAGCCCATCTTCATACAGCCGTACAAACACTTCCTTCACCGCGCGCGACAGCTTCTCATCCATCGTGAAGTACTCGCGCCCCCAGTCCACCGAAGCGCCCAGCCGCTTCATCTGATCCAGGATCGCGCCGCCATACTCCCGCCGCCACTCCCACACCCGCTCGATAAACTTCTCGCGTCCCATCTCGCGCCGCTTCTTGCCTTCTTTCACAAGCTGGCGCTCCACCATCATCTGTGTCGCAATGCCGGCATGGTCCGTGCCCGGCAGCCAGAGTGACACAAACCCGCGCATGCGATGCCAGCGGACAATGATGTCCATCTGCGTCTGGTTGAGCATGTGCCCCATATGCAACCGCCCCGTCACATTCGGAGGCGGCAACAGCAGCGTAAACACACGCCGATCCAATCGAGCGGGAGGCGTCCCCGCCCGTCCCCAATCCGTTTCCTGACCACCGGCCACCGGCCACTGACCACTGCCTTCCGGCGTCTCCACGTGAAACAGTTTTTCCCGGACCCAATATTCCGCCCAGCGCGCTTCAATCGCGCCCGGTTCGTAAGCTTTCGGCAATTCGTGCGGCATATCTCTCCCGATCCCGTAGGACCACCCTCCCTCGCAGCCTGTCCCGGCCCAAGCCAAACGATCCAAGCCCGAGCAACCTCGGCAGCTCCACCACGAAAGAGGGAATCTTTGATCTTACAGGCGCAAGAAAAGTAGGGTCAAACGCGGGGGGATAGGACGTAGAGCGTTCTGAAACTGCTCCCATTACCGAATGGTAAACACGAGCCGAGGGGCGTGGCATCGACGAAATCCTATTCAATTTCGCGCGGATTCAGGGATCAGGTCACGGCATTACAACAAAAACTGGGCGATTTGCCCTATGGCCGAGACCACTAAATCAGAGAGCTTCGACAAAATTGTGGAGTGGGCGTACAGTACCCTGCCGCAGGAGATCAGGGAGTTGCCAGACTTTCCTGGTATTCAAGTATTGGACGAGCCGCCTGAGAACGTATTGAAGAGAAAAAAATGGCTCACGGGCAGAGAGACATTGGGGCTGTATCGCGGCATACATAGGACCCAACAGCGACACAATGATTTAAGGATAGCTCCTGATTTGATATTTGTTTTTCGCGGTCCAATTCTCCGGTGTTCAAGAGGAGATTTGCGGACCGATGTGAACGAAGTAGTGTGGCATGAGGTTGCGCACTGGCTCGGCCACACTGAAGGAGAGGTTAGAGAACTAGGCCTCGGGACTCTTTCACTACCCGTCGAAGATGGAACACCCCAAGCCAAAGAACAAAGTAAATAAACTTGATGCAGAAAACGCAAAGACGGACCTGCGAATCCCCGAGAGTTTCGAGGAATTAGGTGAGGTGCAGGAACAACCGCTGCATTGTGTAAAGTGTTATTCGACTGACACCACTTGCCGCGAACTGGACAAGTTTATGACGCCCCCTGGAGCGTGGCTCAACGAGCCTGTTTCTGTTCGCGCGAAAATCTGTACGTGCAAGACATGCGGTTATGAATGGGACGATGAGGACAATACGCAAACTGTTAGACTGTTGACGAAATAACCTGGTTACAGCATTTTCTCCTCGCTAGGGAACTACGCCGCCCCTGGTCTCAATTCCGACGCTACTGCGGTGACGACATCACCTACACTTTATGTGACAGTCTTCAGGTTATCGATGCCTGCCTCTTTCTCCGTTTTCAACACGAGGCGGCAACCGATAAAACGTTACTACGGCGCTGGAGACCTTCATTTCATCACCTGCAGTTGTTACAAAATCCGACCCACCCCCTCCATCTGTTCGCCGAATAAACAGCGAATCTTTCTGTCACTTACGGGCCGACCGATGTTCCCTCTGTGACCCCCGTAACTGGATTGCCCGTAGCGCGCCCGATTACCATCGCCTCATCCCCACGGCCATTGCTGGAGGCTTTCTCGGATGTCGGTCCCCACTCCAACCCCGATTGTAGGGCGCAAACTGCAATCACTCGATGGTCTTCGCGCAATCGCGATTATTCTCGTTTTTTTATGTCACATGCAGTACCACATCCCGCCCGTGAACCTGCCGGCCGTGGTTCTCAGAGCGTACGTTAGCCAGGGCTGGATGGGAGTGGACCTTTTCTTTGTCCTCTCGGGGTTTCTAATCACCGGCATCCTCCTGGACACACGCGAGGCGCGCAACTACTTCCGGGGTTTCTACTTACGCCGGATTTTACGAATCTTTCCGCTCTACTATCTCGTCCTCATCGCCGTAATTTTCGCGGGCATCCGGCTGAACAATCCCGCATTCACGACCAAGCTTCCGCTGCCCGCAGATCGCTGGCTCTACTTCTGTTATCTAACCAACTGGCTTGCCCTGTGGAAGGCCCACTGGGGGCTGCACTACGTCAATTATCTCGCGCACTTCTGGTCGCTTGCAGTTGAGGAACAATTCTATCTAGTCTGGCCACTCGTGATCTGGTTGGTCCGCCCCCGCGCCATTCCCTGGATTGCCGGCTCGCTTGCCCTGTCGTCGGCCATGATTCGTTTGCTCTGGGTCGCACACAGCGGTCCACAAATGGCTATCGCGTTGGCTACCCTCAGCAGAATGGACGCACTCTTTATCGGAGCGTTCTGCGCATGCCTTTTCCGCGATTCTGAACGCATGCTGGGAATCCGCAAGTGGCTCCCCTGGGTCGCCAGCCTGGGCGTTGGCTCATTCTTCATGGCCTTCTCTGCCCTGATCTTCTTTCCGCAGCACGCGTCCCTCCTGCTCTACGGGCCGACTCCGCTCCCCCACACCCTAGAAGACCAGGCCCTGATGCTGGCCGAATGCGGCGGCTACACCCTGCTCGCCGCGGGATTCGGCGCGCTTGTCCTCCTTGCCGCCCACACCGAAGCCGAGGGCCGCTGGATGCAAAGGCTTCTTAAATCGCCGTTGCTCGCCCCGATTGGCGTCTACAGTTATGGAATCTACGTATTTCACGTCCCGATTCTGGGTGCGGCGCAGATCTTCGTGTATCCCAGAATCTTCAGGAGCATGAGAACTCCGATGGACGCCGTACTCAAAGAGTGCGCCTACTTCGTCGTCCTGACTGGGGTGACCTTCCTGATATCTGCGTTCAGTTACGAGTTCTTCGAGAAAAAAATCCTCCGCTTCAAGCGCCATTTCGAGGCGAAGTATCCGCCTGCTTCATGCCACCCAACAGCAGACGTCCGCGCCATCGCAAAGGCAGTTGGCTCTTAAAGAAATTCCTCTTACGGATCGCCATTGATCCGCGTGGCCAACAAGAAGTGGGGCGCCCACCCGGTTATTTCTCCGTCGACAGTGCAGCACAAATCGAGTTATTGTCGCGGAGAGATGAAAGACCCAAGTCAGCGGCTGCTTTGGACACTGGTATTTGGTTTGCTTGTTCTCGCAGCCGGCGAATTCTTGTTGCGTGGCCCCGTCAGGTTCGCGCGAGCCAAAGACTTTAACGATTTCCTATCTCCCTATATACAGACGCGAGCCTGGGCGAAAGGAGCGGACCCCTACAGTCCCGCAAACCTTGTGGCACTTTGGCCAACGGACGCCCAGCGGGCTGACTTCTTAACGACCGATCTGGCAGATGGTTCCTTAGTTCGGAAGCGTGGAATACCAACCGCCTACCCTCCCACCGTATTTCCGCTTCTCGCCTCGGTCGCTTGGCTGCCTTGGCACTTCGCGCATAAAGTCTGGCTGGCCCTGAGCCTGCTGGCTTTTGGCGCAACAGTTTTCTCGTTGGTCTCGCTCAATAAACTGAATTGGCGGCAGCAGCAAACCTACCTCTTCCTTGCCCTCGCTCTTGCGCTCGCGCCCTTTCACACTGCATTGGCGACGGGCAGCATCGTGATCGTCGCTGTTGGATTCTGTGCGCTCGCCGTTTTGGCTTCTGACCGGCAATGGAACATCGCCGCGGGACTCTTCTGCGGTCTTGCAGCCGCTTTGAAGCCCCAGATTGGTCTACCCTTCATCTTTTATTATCTGCTGCGCCGCCGGTGGGGTGTCGTGCTTTCGAGCGCTGCGCTGCTTGTCATTCTGGCAGGAATTGCAGTGTCTCACCTCGCGATCGACCATACTCCGTGGATTGACAACTACAAATACGACAACCAGCTACTCTTTGCCCGGGGAAGTCTGGGAGACTTCACCGAGAGCGATCCGATTCGCTTTAGCTTAGTCAATTTGCAAGTGCTGCTCTATACATTCGTACCCGATCGAATGGCAGCCAATGTCGTGGCGCTCCTCATCACAAGCGTTTTGGGATTGTTGTGGCTGTGGTTGCTCCTGCTAAACCGACACCCCGGCACCCACGATCAGTTGCTGGAGTTGGCCACCCTAGCCGTATTAAGCCTGTTGCCCGTCTATCACCGACTGTACGACACCTCCTTGCTGATCTTCCCGCTCGCATGGTGCCTGGTAGAACTGCGTAGACTTCATAAGAGACTGGCGAAGGAAGTTCTTCTTCTGGTACTCGTTTTTCTGGTGCCAGGCGGATCAGCACTCGAACAACTCCAGCGCACGAGTCACCTTGTTGCACTCCAACACTCGTGGTTCTGGGCTCACATCGTTATGCCGCATCAGGTTTGGGTTCTACTCTTCCTGAGCGGATTGTTGTTGGCAGCCATGAGAAAGAACCTTCGCGACGACCAGCGCAGCACGACGCGGACGGACGCAGACTCTTCCTCCTCAACTCTGGCCACTCGTTGACCCGCACCGGCAGACGGTCCACTTCTCCGCGCGACTATAACTGGCTTGTTCATCACTGTCGACAGAGATATGAACGCCCTTACAAAGGTTCAGCGAGTTCAGGGTTGCTCAAGAATTAGCTGAATAGGGCCTTGACATCTCGGGCACTTCCCCGGGAGGTACAAGGTCAAACCCGCAATTCAACTACAGTCGCTCCACCACCACCCTCATTGGATGGAGGTTCCACCACCGACTCGACATGCGGATGCTTCTGCAAATATTGCCGCAGTGCCTTCCGCAGAATGCCCATCCCGCTGCCGTGTACGATGCGAACCCGAGGCATACCCGCCAGGAACGCGCGATCCACAAACTTTTCCACTTCGCTCGTCGCTTCGTCCACAGTCCGCCCGATGACGTTGATCTCCGTCGGTGTCGCGGCACTCGATTCGTTTTGCAGTTTCACGCTGATCCCTCGCGATCGCGCCGCTTCCACCGGAGAAACCTGCGCCTTCGCCGCGCTCGTCAGCACTTCGGCAATATCTTCGCGGTTGATGCGCATCTTCATCGACCCGATTTCCACATCGAAGTGGTTGTCGCCAACCTTCTTCTTGACGACCGCTGCTCTCCCCATCGACTTGAGCTTGACGGTATCGCCTTCGCCGACGTGCTTCACCAGACTCGGTTGCGCATTCGGATCTCCGCGATCCGCGCCCGTGTGGTGCGCTACGACAGTGGCATCAAACTGCTCGCGGAATTCGCGCCGCATTTTCGCAATCCGCCGCTCGGCGTCTTTCGAGAGCTTCTGCGCCGCTGCTCGATCCTGCACCGCATTCACCGTCTCTCGCGCCTGGTACTCAAAGTCGCGGAAAAGGACTTCCAGCTTGTTTTCCATCTCGCGAATCTTCGCTTGCTGCTCTTTGCGTCCTTCACTCGCCAAATGCTGCTTCTCGCGCTCAAGTTCCTGCTCGCGCGCTTTCATGCGGATTCGTTCCGCTTCCACTTCGCGCAGATCGGAATGCAAGCGATCGAGAAAGCGTCCGACGTCCTGCGTTTGCGAGCCCAACCGCGAACGCGCCGACTCGATGATCGCCGGATTCAGCCCAAGCCTTTGCGCAATGTTGATTCCAGCCGAAGCTCCTGGAACTCCGATCTTCAATTCATACGTCGGTTGCAAAGTGGCTTCATCGAAACCGACTGACGCATTGATCACGCCTGCCGTGTTCGCTCCATAAACCTTCAGCGAAGTGTGGTGCGTACTGATCACGATCATGCATCCGACGCAACGAAAGTACTCGGCTATCGCCACCGCCAGCGCCGCACCTTCTTCCGGATCAGTCGCCGATCCCAGTTCGTCCAGCAGCACCAGCGAATTCGCAGTCGCAGTTCGCGAGATGAAATCAATATTGGTAACGTGCGCGGAAAACGTCGATAGATTCTGCTCGATCGACTGATAGTCGCCGATATCAGCCAAGACCGAGTCGAAAATGGGCATCTCGGCGCGATCGGCCGGAACGGGAATCCCGCTCTGCGCCATCAGCGCCAGCAGTCCCAGCGTCTTCAGGGAAACAGTTTTCCCTCCAGTATTCGGGCCCGTGATAACGAGCTGCCGCTGCGCGCCTTCGAGCTCAATCGTCACCGGAACAATATTCAATCTCTTGAGCTTTAGATTGCGCTCCAGCAGCGGATGTCGCGCCTGATGAAGAACAAGTTCGCCGCCGGATGGTTCGTGTGGGGACGCGCGACCTCGCCCGTCCAAGTCGAGCGGAGCTCGACCTTCGCCGCCGGACAACCTCACCGCAACACAGTTGTAGTCTTCCGCAAAGCGAGCCTTGGCAAACTGCAACTCCAAATCAGCAAGGACTTCGGCCGCTGCGAGAACGGCCTCGGCATTCGCCCCGATCTGCCGCGTCATTTCCAGCAGAACACGATGAATCTCGCCCAACTCGTCATCCAGCAGACGGACCAACTCGTTGTTCTGCTCAATCGTCTCGAGTGGCTCGACAAATACGGTTTGCCCGCTCGAACTCGCGCCATGCACAACTCCCTGCACGCGGCGTTTCTGCTCCACTTTCACCGGAATCACGAAGCGCTCGCCGCGTATGGTGATCAGCTCATCTTGAACCGTTCCCCCTTCGGCGAGTTTGCGCAGGTAACCGCGCAGCGATTCCTGAATCTGCCGTTTCTGCCGTTCGATCTCGCGTCGAACACGATGAAGTTCGGGAGAAGCGCGATCATCCAGCGTCCCATCCGGCAAGATCTTGTTCTGAAAGACGCGCAAGAAGGCGCCGAAGTCCTGAATGTCCGCGGAAAGCGCCTTAACAGCAGTCCAGTCAGAGCGCATCGCCGCAGGAGGTTGGCTGACGATCTCTCTCCATTCCGATGCTCGGTCTGCGATCAGAACAATGTCGCGAATTTCTGTGGTTTCGAGCGCCGCCCCCGAAATGCGAGCCTTCTCAACCAACTCTTGCACTTCGGGCAAGCCCGCGAACTCGAAACGCCCTCCCGCTCGGCGGTACTCGCGGATTTCGGTCGCCAGCTGTTGCTGCATTTCAATCCATGCGCGATCGACCGACGGCACAAGCTGAGCAACGCGGCCGTGACCGAGGGGAGACGACGCATAGCCGCCGATCAGGTCGCGCAGGCTTTCGAATTCAAGCAGTCGCGAACTGCTGTCCGTCATCGGATTGGGAACGAAAGACATTCGTTTTGATGGTACAACGCGAGGTCAACCACAGTGTAAAATCAACCTCGGCGACACGGCCCCGTAGCTCAACTGGATAGAGCATCAGACTTCGAATCTGAGGGTTGGGGGTTCGACTCCCTCCGGGGTCACCATTTGCGAGAAACACTCGATTTCCCGGCTCCGCCTGACTCAGCCAACAGAACCTGCACTCTGGTTACTTGCTGGCCCTTCGATTTCGCGATGCAATAGCCTTTTCGGAGCGAAACATGAGAGCGGCATTCGGACTGTTGGCGACCGTCATCACCATGGCGATCGGCATGTATATTTACTCTCTTCAGATCAAGACCCTGACTCCTGCTGCCGGTCCCGGCAATGCGACTGAGGTACCGATTATCACGGGCGTGAAGAACGATTTGATCGGCATCGCCAACGCCGAGCGCGGCTATCTGGCGTCGCAGGGGAAATATGGCTCGCTGGATGATTTAACCGCAGGAAATTACCTCACCTTCAAGGGTGATCGAACTCCCTATATCTACGATGTGCAGACCACCGAGAACAGTTTTCGCGCGACCGCAACTCGTACCACGAAGGGCACGCCCGCTCAGCTTTGGATTACGGAAACAATGCAAGTGCAGTCTTCAGATTGAGGGCTGGATAGCCGCTGCCACTTCGATTTACGTCTTCTTCCATTCCGTCAGTGACATCAGCTCATCCATGATTTCCTGCAATCTTTGCAGACGCCGTTCCTGATCGGCGGCTCCAATCATCTTCTTTCCACCCGCTAGGTAGAGGCGGTTCGCCTCGCTGATTTCGGCGATCTCTTCTCGCAACTTTCCAACGCGTTCTTTTACGGACTGGGGCATAGAGATAGGCTAGCAGAGCCTTTCGGTTCTTTGTAGGCCCCTCGGGGCAATATTTGGCATGGAAGGTTTGCTCCCCACGTCCCGAGAACGATATATTTGTTATTAGACGTTTAACGATTGTGCGTTCCCATTTCTTATGTTCACAGACTTCACCGCAACCGACCGTTGGACGAAGAAGCCAATGCACTGCCTTTATCAGGCTCTGATCGTGGCCATTGCCACGCGCCACGCCGACGCGGTCGATATTAAGTTCCTGGTCGACGGACGCCCGGTGTGGGTCGCGCTTCCTCATCCTGCCTGGGTGGAATACAAGAAACGCACCGGCAAAATGATTACCGACTCCCTGGCGAAAGAAATCGCAGGCCATTTTCTGAAAGCGGCTCTGGAATCCGGCGAAGGTTTGGGCCGCGAAATGTACTCCCTCACCATCAACGAAACTCTCAAACACCTCGCAGGGGTCGTGGCCCTCGTCGAACCCTCTGTCACAGTCACCTAACACCTTCGAAGCTAGCCAGAAGCCTTGAAATGAGGGAGAATATTTAGTTTGCCCTACCTTACGGGGCGAACTAATTTGCAGACCTTACTTTCTGCCCGCCGATTCTCCACGGCTCGCTAAGGGGTCGTGTAGTCGTTGAAAAGGATCTTTCATGTCCAGCCTGATCTCCGATATTGAAACGATAGCCGAAGGGAATCCGGGAAAGAAGCACCAGCAATTGCAAGCATGGGTTGAAGAAGTCGCCAGTCTCTGCCAGCCCGATCGAATTCATTGGTGCGACGGCTCGCTCGAAGAGTACGAGGGCATGCTTCGGCTCATGGTGTTGACCGGCAACGCGATCTGGCTTTCGCCCGAGAAGCGCCCGAACAGCGTCCTGGTCCGCTCCAGCCCTGGCGATGTCGCTCGCGTGGAAGATCGCACGTTTATCTGCTCTCGGACTCGCCAAGACGCGGGTCCAACCAATAACTGGGAAGATCCCGCGACCATGAAGCGGAAGCTGCGAGGATTATTTGCGGGAGCGATGGCGGGACGTACTTTGTACGTCATTCCCTACAGTATGGGACCCGTCGGTTCTCCAATCGCCAATATTGGAGTTGAGATAACCGATTCTCCTTATGTAGTCGCCAGCATGCACATTATGGCGCGGGTCGGAACGCGCGTGCTCGAGGTTCTGGGACGCGATGGTGAGTTCGTCCGCGGACTGCATTCGGTAGGCGCGCCACTAGCCGCGAACCAGGCCGATTCGCCTTGGCCCAACAACGCCCAGGATAAGTACATTTGCCACTTTCCTGAGACGCGCGAGGTTTGGTCGTACGGCTCTGGATACGGTGGAAACGCGCTGCTTGGCAAGAAGTGCCATGCGCTTCGCATTGCTTCGGTGCAGGCACGTGACGAGGGATGGATGGCGGAACACATGCTCATCCTGAAAATCATCAATCCCGCTGGCCAGGTCAAATACATTACCGGAGCGTTCCCTTCGGCCTGTGGCAAGACCAATCTCGCGATGATGATTCCCACCATCCCGGGATGGAAGATCGAAGCAATCGGCGACGATATCGCCTGGATGAAGTTCGGAGACGATGGCCGCCTTTACGCCATCAATCCCGAGAGCGGTTTTTTTGGCGTGGCTCCCGGCACCAGCATGAAGTCGAACCGCAACGCCATGCTGACGGCAACCAGGAACTCCATCTTTACAAATTGCGCGGTCACTCCCGATGGAGATGTCTGGTGGGAGGGGATGACCTCCGAAAAGCCTGCCGAACTGATCGACTGGCTGCGCCGCTCTTGGACTCCGGCCTCGGACCGCAAAGCCGCTCATCCCAACGCACGCTTTACCGTTCCCGCCAGTCAGTGCCCGGTAATTGCCCGGGAGTGGGAGGACCCCAAAGGCGTTCCCATTGACGCCATTCTTTTCGGCGGACGCCGCGCCGGCATTGTTCCGCTCGTGACCGAGTCTTTCAGTTGGCGGCACGGTACGTTCATGGGTGCCACGGTAAGCAGCGAAACCACGGCCGCAGCTGCTGGCAAAGTTGGACAACTTCGCCACGACCCCATGGCCATGCTCCCGTTTTGCGGCTACAACATGGGCGATTACTTTGCGCATTTTCTAAGCATGGGCGACCGCCCCGGCGCCCAGCTTCCCAAGATTTTTTACGTGAATTGGTTTCGTACCGATCAGAACAGCAAGTTCCTTTGGCCCGGATTCGGTGAGAACAGCCGCGTACTGAAATGGATCTTCGCCCGCTGTGATGGCCAGGTGCATGCCGTCGACACTCCTATTGGTAGACTCCCGGAACCCGCCGACATCGACACCAAGGGACTGGATCTACCTCCGGCGAACGTCGTCAAATTGCTCAGCGTCGACGTCGAGGGGTGGCTTGCCGAGGTTCCGCTGATACGAGAATATTTCGCCAAATTCGGCACTCATCTTCCGCCAGGCTTGAATCAGGAGTTGATCGATCTGGAAAACCGGCTGCGCCATGCGAAAGAGAAGACGCCGTAATTATCGCCGCTGTCTCCGACAATTCTTAGGGGGTTTGAGCTTCCAAAAGGTTCTTCTCGGCGCACTCGGCGTCTCGGCGGTAAAACGCTTTTCTGTCCTAAAATCAAAGCATGTTCGCCCGCAAAATCCGCGTCGAATTCGAACACGAAGGCAAGCTTCAATCTTGTCCGCTGAAGTGGCTCGACAATTTCAGCATGCGCAATTTCACGAACGCCATGGTCTTTGACGACACTCTTCCCCTGAGCGATGGCTTGCTGGAAATTGGAACGAACGTCCCCCTTGATCAGCTCCGCGAGGCCATGGAAGATTGGTTTCGCCGAAAGACCTACCTGCCCAAAGAGGCGCAACTGGTACTGACCCCGATCGAGCGCTGAGTTATTTCGACCGCGGCCGCATTGAGGCCGTGGGCGCGATTCAAAGCAGAGGATAAAGTTACATCTTCGGTTGCATCTTAAGCAGGCGTGAAAGCAAGCGGACGATCATGCCATCGAACCGCGTACCACTGAGCTTGCCTAGTTCAACCAATGCCTGTTCATCGGTCTTGGCGGGAGTGATGGAGCGGTCGCTCGTCATGTTTACATAGGCGTTCGCGACCGCGATGATACGGCCGTGGAGGGGGATGTCTTCACCTTTCAGTCCCAAAGGATACCCGCTGCCATCGAACGCCTCATGGTGAGCCTCGACCGCCTGCGCCATACGCTCCACTTCCGGGATCGCACGTAGCAGCTCGGCGCCAAGTCGCGGATGAGTCCTGACGATGGCCAGTTCTTCGTCCGTAAGCGCCACCGGTTTGTTCAGAATGCGATCGGGAACAAATAGCTTTCCCAGGTCATGCACTCGTCCGGCGAAAATGGCGTCTTCGATTTCCTGCTCCGAAAGGTTGAGTGCGCGGGCGATAATGCCGGCATAGTGTCCACATTGGTCGCCGTGTCCTGAGCCGTTGCGCTCCCGGAGTTCCGCCGCACGAGATAAGGCCTCGACGATTTCTTTCATCGAGTTCCGTGAAGAAGGACAACGCCCCGAGAGACTCCCGTCTGAGGAACCGCGGTCGTCCGAGCGACACTCAGTACCGGTCCCGGACTCACAGAACTTTCGCAGAGTGGCAACCAGTTCCTCCAGATGTTCCGGGCCGTTATGCTCGCGCTGCAGAAATCCTTCAATGTAGCCGGAAACAAGCTGGCGCTGGACTGCCGATCCTTCGCCCAACGCGTCGGAGGTCGATACCCGATTGCCGCCCGCATGCTTGGCTACGTACATCCCTGCATCCGCCACGCGAATTAAGTCTTCCATCGCAAATCCATGGACGGGAAAGCTGGCAACACCGAAACTACCCGTAATGCCGTGCTCCTCAAGCATGGTGTCGGTCGCCAGCCACACGCGCAATCTTTCGGCCAGCGCCTGCGCTTGCTCGATCGAAGTCTCGGGCATCAGGATGATGAATTCGTCTCCGCCATACCGCGCCACTACGTTGGACTGCCGGCATTTTTGTTCCAGCAGTCGACCTACGCGGGTCAGCACCAGATCGCCTTCGAGATGGCCGAGCGAATCATTTACTTCTTTAAACTTGTCAAGATCGATCAGCACGACAGAGAAAGGCCGCCCGGAGCGCGACGCGCGCTTCCACTCTGAACTGAGGGCTTCCCAAAAAAAGCGCCTCGTCTTGATCCCAGTCAAGCCATCCGTGATCGATTGCTGCTGCAGCTTTTGGAAGACAAACGAATTGTGCAAAGCTGTCGCCAGAAGATCTGCGAGAGTATTCAGGATCAGAACATCCTGCGGCGCAAATGCGTTTTCATCGCGGCTCTCGATGTTCAGCACGCCGAGTAGAGTTTCTCCGTAGCTCATGGGAAGGCAGAGTACGGCGCGCGACTCCGGCAGCACTCCTGCGAGATGGCCAGAGCCTGCATTTTGCACCAGAGCGCTGATGCCGGTGCGCGCAACCTTGCCCAGAACGCCACTGCCGAGCGCGATTCTGCGGCCTAGAGTTTGGGAGGTCGTTCCCGCCTCCGCTTTAATCTCGATGTCCTTGGTCGCGTAGTCCACGATGCCGATACCGATGTGATCATAATGGAAGTTCTTCTGGATCTCCCGCACGATATCGACCATCATTTGCGCGGCGTCTTCGCTCGAGATTGCCATTTTCGAAACATTGTTCAGGAATGCCAGATGGCGTCCGCGGCGTTGTTCTTCAGTAAACAGCCGCGCATTCTCGATCGCTACGCCCAGCTGCCGCGCTACGGTCTGCATCACTTCAAGATCTCGAGGTTGAAACTGCAATTCTCGCGTCGGACTCAACGCGGCCATCACCCCGGCCGGCTTACCCCCCAGAAAAATGGGCACTGCGCAAAATGACCGCGCCGGCTGCGCAGGAACGAAATTGACTCCCAGTTTCGACCGCACGTGTTCGAGGTCAGATTCAATCAGCAGTGGCTGCCCGGTTCTCAAGACATGCTCGGTCAGTCCATTGGCGATCTTGCGAGACCGCTTGGGAAGGGTGATCTCGCCTTCCACTTCCAGTTCGAAATGAATCTCGTCTTCTTCCTGAAATGCAATGTAGAAGTTGCTGGTATCGAAAATCTGGCCGAGTTCGACCTGCACGGTATGTAATACCTCATCCGGATTGAGGTGCGAGCTGATGGCTTGGCCGATCTCCGTCAGCAATTTGTATTCCTTGGTGCGGCGCTGCGCTTCATGCATTACAACGTAATTTTCGAGCGTCAGCGCAATCTGCAACGCCAGGCCGATCAGCAGCCGGAGGTTCGACGAACCGAACATGCGGCGTTCTGCGTGCGGAAACAACAGCACTCCGAAATTGTGCTCGCGCGTTTGCAGGCTCACCGCCATCAGGTCGGCAATTCCTTCTGCGAGCAAGACTTCCTTGCAAGCGGCGAACTTTCCTCCCGAAAGCGCTGGGAGCGGTTCCTCCAAATCCACCAGACCCCGGAAAGTTACAACTCCCCCCCGGCGGTAGGCCAGTTCGCCGATGTAATCACCCGCGTTCGTCTTCTGCAGCTTTTCCAGGAACTCGGGCGAAAAGCCTCTTTGCACCGAAGGCAAAGTAGCCCGCCATTGTTGGGAGACAAAAAATATGGCGCGACGCTGCGGCAAGGGCGCGACCAACCGATCCACAAAGGTCTGCAGGCTGGGAATGAGGTCGAATGCGGAATGCAGCCGCCGCGGGTCGATGCCCAGAGTCGAAAAGGTAAGCGCGTTTTCCTGGACGGCGTTGCGCTCGTTTTCAAAGAGTACGCCGACCATCGCGATCGCCAAAAGCATCTGCGGAATCGGCCCCAGAAAGCCCCCCAACTGGCCGACCACGTCCAGAAATGGTTGCCGCATCTCGCCCACGCCGATCAGCGCCGCCCACAGCGCTAGCGCAAATGCCAGGGCTCGAAACGCTACCGAATTCCTGCGAAAGGCGTAGCGGTAAAAGTGAAAGGAACAATAAAGCAAGATCGCGGCCAGCCCGAATTCCAGGCGAAGATATTTTGGCGTCGCGTTCTCATTCGCGAGGAAGACCCCAGTCGCCATCTGGGCACGCAATTCAGCATAGGCCAGCAGCGCTCCGGTAACCGCCAGCACGATGTCATACCACCTCAGCTGAAAGGCTTCCTTCATCAGCCGTGTGGAGACAAAGACACACATCGCCATGCTGATCAGCAGCAGCGAACCCAGAAAAAACAAAAGCGCCGAAGGCCCGCGAAAATATTCCGCAGCACGGGTTACGTAGTACAACGTGTACGAGCCCCAGGCCAACTGCCAGGCGCGAAAATAGTTGTGGCGATTTTGCTCGTACAGATAAGTGAAGACGAGCATTACCAGCAGAGCTACGGCTCCGGGAATCACCACCAAACCTGTCGCTACAGTCGTCATCCGTCAATTTTCAGTAAACGAACATCGATTGCCATGTCGAAATGATGGCTTGCTTCCATCCCGTTCCGCCTTGGGCACAGCATTCCAGCGACTATCTTCTTATAAGATGCAACCCCGATACAGGGATATTCTCTCGAAAAGTTACCTTCGTAACACGTTAGTACCTAACCCTGGTTGCTGAACTTAGGTCACGGTTGGCTTCCAAGCACAAGTCGTGGACGCAATACCGGAATCCAGCCTTTTGTTCTTACTTTGAATATCTTGCAGACTCAAAACGTACGGCTGGAGCCCGACGACAATCCGCTATACTTTGAGGTTATGCTCCGCGTCCGATTCGCCCCGTCGCCCACTGGCTTTCTCCACGTGGGGAGTGCCCGAACTTTCATTTTCAACTGGCTTTATGCCCGGCGCAACGGAGGAACGATGGTCCTGCGCCTCGATGACACCGACGTCGAGCGCAACACCGACGCTTCCGTCAACTCGATCTTTGAGGGCCTGCGCTGGCTCGATCTCGGCTGGGACGAGGAATACAAACAATCTGAGCGACTAAACTTGCACCGCCAGGTCGCCGACGCCATTTTTCAAAGGGGACTCGCCTATCGTGACTTTACCCCGGCCCACACCGGCGACAGCGAAAGGTCCGGCGCCAGTCAAACCTGGCTATTTAACCCGGGAATGCGCGAGCTTTCTCGGGAGGAAAGCGACCGGCGAGCCGCCTCAGGAGAGACCTTTGCCCTTCGCTTCCGCGTCCCCCGCGGAACGGATGAGTCGGTCCGGTTCAATGACGCTGTCTATGGCGAGCAGGTCAAGTTGGCGGACGACATAGAAGATTTCGCCTTACTGCGCTCCGACGGCATGCCCACCTATCATCTCGCCTCCTGTGCCGACGACATCGACCTCCGAATCAGCCACATTATCCGGGGGCAGGATCATCTCTCGAATACGTACAAGCACGTTCTCATTTTCGAAGGCGCAGGCGCTCCGCCGCCGCAATTCGCCCATCTTCCGCTGCTGGTCGCGCCAGATGGGTCGAAGCTCTCCAAACGGAAGCACGGTCCCGTGGTCAGCGTAACAACCTATCGAGACGCCGGATTCCTTCCGGAAGCTTTTATCAACTTCCTCTGCCTTCTGGGCTGGTCACCGAAAGACGACCGCGAGAATATGACGCGGCAAGAATTGATCGATGTTTTTTCCCTGGAAGGTATCAACCGCTCGAATGCCGTCGTGAATTTCAAAGAACCCGCCGCCACGCTGGACGAAACCTTCGATCCCAAAGCACTCTGGCTCAACGCCGAGCATATTCGAACCCTGCCGGTTGACAGGTTAAGCTCTCTTTTACTGCCGATTGTGCAAGCTGCCGGATTTTCAGCCTCGGCCGAGAAGATGCACGCTGTTACGCCGCTCATCCGCGAGCGCATCAAGCTCTTGCGCGATGTTCTAACCGCCGCCGACTTCTTTTTTGTGGACAAGCTTCCGCCCTATGACACGGCTGAACTCATCCCACAGAAGGGGGACGCCGCCATGGCCCTGAAAGCTCTTACGCGCGCAAAAGAGGTTCTCCCGAACACCGAATTCACCCACGACCCTCTCGATCAAGCACTCCGCTCTGCCGCTCAGGAACTGGGTTTGAAAGCGGGCCAAATGTTTCAGCCCATCCGCGTCGCCGTCTGCGGGCGCAAGAACGCGCCGCCGCTGTTCGAGACGCTTCAAGTTCTAGGAAAAGAAATCACGTTGGAGAGAATCGCTGAGGCCGTCAAGAAGCTTTAGTGAAAGTGTTGTAGGAACTCGGGATGCAAGTGCCGCAGCCAAGCAGTTCCCACGAGAACCATAAATATTCCGACAGACAAGATTAGAACCCTGCCGCCTGCGGCCTCTCGCTGAGGCGCCAAGCGCGCGATCATTGCACCAAGAATCAGTCCAGAAACCAAGCCGCCAACGTGGGCGGCGTTGTCGGTGCGTCCCAAGAATGCGCCCAGCACCAGGTTATAACCGGCAAATTTCAACACACTCGTCAGAAGTCCCGAAACTACAGTCTTCGGAAGCGAGAATTCGCCGAGATAAAAGGCTGAGATAAGCGCCCCGGCAATCCCGAAGATCGCTCCAGATGCTCCCGCGCTAACGCCAATTGGCCTCCAAAAGAGGCTGGCGACGCTGGCACACAAACCTGTGATCAGGTAGAGGCCTCCGAAGGTCCAGCGGTCGTAGACCGATTCGGCCAGTCTTCCCAAACCCCAGAGGCACCACATATTGAGCGCAATGTGCATGACACCGATGTGGACGAAAACACAGGTCAACAATCGCCACCATTGTCCTCCGATGGTGGAAGGCCCATAAGTTTGCGCCCCACTCTACCAGTTGCTGCCACGGTCGGCTCCATCGGAGAAACGCCGCCCATCACCATCGCGATAAACACCACGACGTTAATGCCAAGAAGCGCCTGCGTCACCAGCATCGTACTGGACTGGCTCTGCTTCCACGGAACCGTCTCCACTCGCTGTACCGGAGAATCTTCGCCACGCTGTGCCGCTTCGTGCTGCACACACCACTGGCATATCTTCTTGCCGAAACTTAGCCCCGGAAGTTCGCGTCCACATCGAATGCAATTTGCCATGAATTAGAAGGGAGGTTCGCTGGTTTCATCAGAACTTGCGCGGAGCCTCACCACGCAGATTATCACGACGATTTTCTCGCCGCCGAAGGTCCCGTCTCTCGAGTCGTCGCCCAATGCCGAAATGGTCCAGCTTCCGGCGCCGAATCAGCCGCGAATTCATCTACACCATATAAAATAGAAACAACATGAACACTGCCAATTTATCGTCGTCGAAGTCCGACGAATCTGACATGAGTTCGCCGCCCTCCGACCCACGCCCTTCCAACTTCATCCGCGACACTGTCATCGAAGACATCAAAACCAAGAAGTTCGGCGAAGCGATCATCCAGACCCGCTTCCCTCCCGAGCCCAACGGATATCTTCATATTGGCCACGCCAAGTCCATCTGCCTGAACTTTGGACTCGCCGACGAGTTCGGCGGCAAGACGAACCTCCGCTTCGACGACACCAATCCCGAAAAAGAAGAGCAGGAGTACGTCGATTCCATCTCGAAAGATGTTCACTGGCTGGGTTTTGACTGGGACGGCCTCTACTACGCCTCCGACTACTTCGATCGCCTCTACGAGTGGGCGGTCCAGCTGATCAACGCCGGAAAAGCCTACGTCGACGACCTAAGCGCCGATGAAATTCGCCAGCATCGTGGCACGCTGACTGAGCCGGGCAAGGAGAGCCCGTACCGCAACCGGGATCCCAAAGAGAATCTCGACCTCTTCGAGCGCATGCGCAAGGGCGAGTTCCCTGACGGATCCCGCGTACTCCGTGCCAAGATTGATATGGCGTCTCCAAATCTAAACCTGCGCGATCCCATCATGTATCGCATCGTGCGCGCCACGCACCATCGTACGGGCGATAAGTGGTGTATCTACCCCATGTACGACTACGCGCACGGACAGTCCGATTCCATCGAGCATGTCACTCACTCGATCTGCACGCTCGAGTTTGAAGATCATCGCCCGCTCTACAACTGGTTTATCCAGCAGCTCGGCATTTTTCCATCGCAGCAGATGGAGTTCGACCGACTCAGCCTCACCTACACGCTCCTCAGCAAGCGCAAGCTTCTCACGCTGGTGCAGGGAAATTACGTTACCGGCTGGGACGATCCTCGCATGCCCACACTCTCGGGCATACGGCGCCGCGGCTATACACCCCAGTCGATTCGCAATTTCTGTGCGGCGATCGGAGTTTCAAAGACGAATGGCACTCTCGAACTTGCCATGCTCGAACACTTCGTGCGCGAGGACCTGAACAAAAGCGCGCCGCGCGTGATGGCCGTGTTGCGTCCATTAAAGGTCGTGATCGATAACTATCCCGAAGGTCAGAACGAAGAGGTTGATGCCGTCAATAATCCGGAAGATGAGAGCGCTGGCAAGCGCAAGGTGCCATTCTCCAAGGTGCTCTACATCGAGCAGGACGATTTTCGCGAAGATCCGCCCAAGCAGTATTACCGCCTGTCTCCCGGACGCGAGGTGCGGTTGCGCTATGGCTACTTCATAACGGCGAAGAGCGTGGTGAAGAACGATCGGGGCGAAGTTGTCGAAGTGCACTGCACCTACGACCCCGCGACTCGCGGCGGCAATGCGCCTGACGGACGCAAGGTGAAATCCACCATTCACTGGGTCTCGGCCGCGCACGCGATCGACGCCGAAGTGCGTATCTATGACAGGCTGTTTATCAAAGAAGACCCGAACCAGGTCGAAGAGGGACAGGAGTTCACCGCGAATTTGAATCCGGCGTCTCTCGAGGTGATTCCGCAAGCCAAGCTTGAGCCGTCACTCGCCACTGCTCCCATCGAAGGTCGCTTTCAATTCGAACGCCTGGGTTATTTTTGTGTAGACGCGGATTCCCGTCCCGGACATCTCGTCTTCAACCGCACGGTTGCGCTCAAAGACACCTGGGCCAAACTTGAGAAGAAAAACGAGAACAAGTAAGGCTTGATCACTTCGCGCAGTGGCTTGCGGTTCCGTCTCGCCCGCCGCGAACTCTCCACTTTTGCCGCGGTGTAAACTACGGGCGCGCCGTCATGTCCATCCCATCGCCCAACCCTGGGGCCAAAATCTTACGATTCAGCGTCTTTGAGGTAGATCTCGAGGCTGGAGAACTGCGCAAGAAGGGCGCCCGCATTCGTCTGCAGGAGCAGCCTTTCCAGGTTCTGATTGCGTTGCTGCAAAACGCGGGACAGGTCGTGACCCGCGAGACCCTGCGCCGAACTATCTGGAACGAAGACACCTTCGTCGATTTCGACCACAGTCTGAATACTGCGATAAACAAGATTCGCGAATCTCTCGGCGATTCCGCCTCAAGCCCGCGTTTCGTTGAAACCTTGGCCCGTCGTGGATACCGCTTCCTCGCGCCAGTCGAACAAATCGGCGGCGGGATCGAGACTTTATCGAAGACCCGGAACGAAAGTATTCCGCCCCACGCCGACTCTCCCGATGGTCAAAGCCGGCCGGCAGCTTCTACGTCCATGGCCGTGCAGCCCGAGGTTATTTCGCGAGAGGTTGCGATTCATCCGGAATTGCACGTGCCCATTCCCCGGCGCGGCGTCGTGCGTTCGCTTTTCGCACTCAGTCAAGTGATGTATCTGACCTTCTATCTCTGCGGTCTCGCGCACCTCCGGGGCGTAGAGAACATCGCGAGCAGTTTCCTCCCCGGATGGAGAGCGCTCGCTATCGTGGGCGCAGTATTTGTCACGGGAGCCGTCGGGATTCCGCTGCGATTCTATCTGCTGTCTTCAATCGCTTTCGATTTCCGCAGGCTCGGCGACACCTTCTTGCGCCTGTTTCCTTTCGTACTGGCTCTCGATCAACTATGGGCGATCACGCCCTTCCTGCTGCTGCCGAAAATCGGAGTGGGATTGGCCTTCGCCGGCACCGCAGCCTTGCTCTACGTGCCTTTTTCCGAGCGCACACTGATCCGCATGGCATATCCCGTCCGACCCTGAAATTCGGAAACATCCAGGAACAGCGCGAAGCAGGAATAGCGAAAAGGCGGGCTATCAGTCTTTTGCCCGCCCCTCGCCGCTACTTATTTAAGAAGTCACCTCGCCTCGCTTCCGCAAGACTGTGCGCTTCTCACGGAGTTGGATTCAGGAACAGGATTGGTGGTCGGCAGTCGATCGCTGAGCCGTGAAAGAACAGGTACATCGCCGCCAGCGGATAACGCGAAACGCCCGCACCCGCGGCGGCCTTGGTAGAACCAGCCTTCTGCGGATCTTTCTCGTGGCAACTGGCCGGGTCATTCGGAAAATCCAGGAAAAGAGCCAAGCCGAGGAACTTCGTGGTATCGCGGAACGCCTCGCGCGAGTGCGTGTTGCACACATCCTTCGGATCATCCGCTTGAACTGGCTCGATCGCAAACCGAATTGTCGGCGTGTCCAGTTGGAACAGCAGCGGATTGAACGTTCCCGTATCCGGCGCCCCGGCCAGCGAGAATCCGTTCAGCGTGTTGACGGTGTAAAGAAACGAAACCGAAGAGGCATAATTCTGCTCGGTAGCGGCATCAGGAGGATAGTTCGGTCCCAGGCGGCTGCGGTACCGCCTTGCCGCCACGTAGGCCTCTGGCTTCGGAAGCCGAACCACGTAGCGATCCGATTTGTCATCCAAAGCGCGCTGCAGGTTCTTGGCGTCGATGTTAACCTGCGCGAAGCTGGGATCCAGCGGACCAGACGTAGCCGCACCATGCGCCGGAACGGAGAGATCGTACGTTCCCGGTTGCAACGTCGAGTCGTTCGACGCTGCCACGAATAAATCGCGGTGGATTCTCGTCTTCGGTGCCAAAACCAGAACGCTGTTGGGATCCTTTGGGTCAGTAACCACCGCCCACGGACCTTCAAACACCACGTAAACTTCCTTGGTTGGCGCTGCTTTCGGGGTAGACGCCATCGGCGCGGGGGCAGGCGCTGGCGATTGATTACATGCAACCAGTAGCGTGAGGGCAAAGACTATTGGCAGCGCGATACCCGTCCGCTTGACCGGGATTCGTGCAACATGGCGGCTGTTTTTCATCTTCCTTTTCTCCTTTGTGATCGGATCAGGGTCTCCCGTAAGCCGCAAACGCCGCCCAGTAGAACGGGTGTGCCGTCCGCGGGTTTGACATCATACTCTGGGACACCAGGCGGGTTGCTCCGGAAACCGCTTCCCCGCCGAGCACGGCGGCGTAAAAGCCACCGGCAAACACTCGGGCTTCCACCGAATCAACGCTCCAGCGGCTTGCCACCACATGCGGCACTCCCGACGTTTGAAGCGCCTGGGCCACACTGTCGAGTCCTCGCGCCCCCCCCACTCCAGCATCAGTACTGCAGGCCGCAAGAAGCGCCAGTTGCATCTTCTGCAAATCGAGACTACGCACAACCTTGGCATCCAGAAAAACGGGTGCCGATGATGACGACTCCGAGTGCGCTGAAGGGTGGGCTGACGTTCGGCCTGACCCTGCTCCCTGGCCGTTCTGGAGCATCAAGCCTGTGTGGCTGAAGTTGTCCGTGGCATGTCCCGCAAAGTGAAAAACGGTCGCCTCCGACAATCCCTTGGTTACCGCCGCCAGGGTCGCTTCAGAGCCGTTGAGCTGACTGGACGCGTGAAATCCTCTCGCGATCGCGTCCGTCCCCGCTGCAATACCCGGAATGACAAACAGCCCTGCTTCTGGCGAAGAAGCGTCGCTGCCCACCACGAGGGCAGGCGAATCACGCGTGATCGTCGCTTCAGGATGCATCCGGGCTTCCGCATACGGACCCGGCGAATGGACGATCGGGCTTCGCTCGACCAGGTAGTGGCCGCTTGAATCCACCAACGCTTCAAACGGCAGCCTCGCCAGAATCCCTTCCGCTTCGATCACCAGGGTGCGCTTCGAGTCGAGCCGTTGCTCGACCGGCGCGATGAGGAGCGAGTAGAGCTTCTGTCCGTCGCGTCGCACGGCCCTCGGGTCCGAGTCAGGCACGGCACATTGGGCGTAGAACGCCGACGCTAACTCCTGCAAATCCTTTGGTGATTTTGGGATCCAGGTCGCACTCACGCCGCGATTGTCGTAGACCCAGATAGCAAGTCCGTCGGGCAGAACTCCATACGCGAGAACTGTTTGATTTACGAGCAGGGGAAGTCGATCCGCTAGACGGTTCGAATCGGGAAACGAAGATGACGGCTTACGGCTGGTTTGCGCGGCCTCGCCTCCGCGAATCGCAATCCGCTGGGGCGCGCCCATGTACCACTCAAATATGTTGAGCGAGTCCTGTTCGCGGCCCTCCAAAAGCTCGGACTCGGCGAGACCCAAGTACACCGGAGCCGCATCTTGACTCCAGCTTGTTCGTTCCGTCTCCGAAACCAACGAAGTCAGCTTTTGCTCGGCCAATCGTAGTGCTGGACGGAACGCCTGCTCGGCCTCAGACTCACGATGTCTGCCGAGTTGCAGTTCGCCAAGTGTGGAATAGAAGGCCTGCGAAAGATAGGGTTCCGAGAGCGGTCCAATTTGATCTTGTATACGCGTCAGCCGGGCAATGGCGTCATCGAAGTGTGCCAGTCGCGCTTCAAGCCGAGCGGTTCGGATCTCGGTTTCGACGGCCGCCACGCGATTCGCGTTGTTGCGCGGTGCCGTCGCGAGAAGCCGGATAGCCTCGCCGTAATTCTGCTCGGCGATCCCGGGCATGTCAGCGCTCATCGCCGCATCGGCCATCGACTGATGCGCCATCGCCCGTTCCAGCGGATCAGCGTCTAAATCCACGAGGGCCACCGCTTCGCGCCAAAGTGCAACCTGTAGTTTCGGCCGATTCACTGCCGCCGAACCAGCGACCTCGGCCAGTTCCGCATACAGGCTATACCCGCGCACAGGTGGAAACCGCCCTGACCAGTACCGCTCCAGGCCCGCATCCGCCAAAGCGATAGCGCCAGCTTGATCCCCAACGTCATTCTTGTCGTCGGCGGCAAACATGGCGGCGCGAAGATAGAGGGCTCCGTAGCCGCTCTTTTGAGCGCGCTGCAGCGCGACAGCCGTTGCCTTTTCGTCGGCGCCTGTATCACTCCGCGAAAACGAGCAAACGGCCCTTTCCAGCCCCAGTTGAATCTGCAGCCAAGCGTAAGAGGTTCTTTCTGACTCCGCCAGCGCGGCTGTGGCTTGCGGACGACAATCGTCGCCCCGATGCAGCAACTGCGCGGCGAAGAGCTGTTCAAACTCGGTGCGCAACCCGCCCGCCCTATTTCCAGATCCGAGAAACAATTTTTCGGCCAGACTCGCCTGCTTCAGCGCGGCATCATACTGGCCGGCTTCATTGGAACGAAGGGCTTGCGCAAGAGCTCTCACCGCTGGCGCAAAATTCGGCGCTGAAGATCCTCGCAGCAAATCAGACAACCAGGGATCGCCGTGCTTTTGCGCTGTCAGTTCCGCCAAAAAAAAAAGCGCCTGAGAGGCGCTTGCATTCTCGGTGGCGCTTGCTCCAGGAAAGGCGGCGGGCAGCCAGGAGCGGATCGCCTGATTCAGGTATTCATCGATCCGATCATCGATTCCGGAAGCCACGCTGGCATGGCCTGCAGAAGAAGCGATCTGCTCCGGCGATAGCAAAGGCGCCGATTTACTCTCGTGCTGCTTCAACTTTTCACGCACCGCATCGGCTCGTGTGCGCGCTTCTTCCGACCACGCCGATCCCGGATCCACGCGCAAATAGTGCTCCCAATCGTCGCGCGCCTGTTGATACAGAAACTGATGCTCCGCGACGATGGCCCGATTAAACAATGCAACTGGGTCGTCCGGGCGCAGTTTCAAGGCCTGGCTCAGGGTTTCGTAAGCCGAGCCCAAGTCTTCCTTCCGGTCTTCCTGTAGGGCGCGCTGGAAGTACGCGGTCGCCAAGTCAATCAGTAGAATCGGTGTATTGGGCTCGATTTCTAACCCCCGGCGCAGAGACTCCACCGCCGCATCATACTTGCCTTCCAACAGGTCAGCCTGCGCCTTCGCCTCCAGCCACGCCGGGTCCGCGGGATGCGACTGCAGTTGGCTGCCGATCAATGCCTCCGCTTTCAGCAAGGCTGGCGGACGGCTGGTAAACGACGCGACGGGTCCGAGCGATACACGCAATGGCGCATAGTCAGCGCCCGCGATTCGGAGTTCCAAAGTGCGCTTCTCGGTGTATGCACGCGTCAAAAGACGCTCGGCCGCCGCAGGTCGTTGTCGCTGGACCTCGTACCACGATCCCGCTGCGACCACCACCGCCAGCGCGGCCCCAGCAAAGGCCAGTCTTGGCAGAGCTATCCACTCGCGCCACCACGGCTGTGAACCCGCACGCAGGAATTGCCGCTCAGTTCTGGCAACCGGCATCGCCGCGATTCGGCGTGCGAGCCTCCGTTGCCATTCCACACTTGCGCTCTCCAGCGACAAAATGTGTTTTTGCTCGGCTTCTGTGATCTCTCCCTTTAAATCAGCCATGTCAGTTACCGCTTGGCGCAGAAGCGGACCACAGGCCTCGCAACAACTGGCGTGCTCGATATGAACAAGAGTTTGGTTGGAAGGCGTCAGCCCCGCCGCGATCTCCCGCCATACGGCCGGATTCGGGCACTCCCCATGCCGCAGCCCCGGTCCTCCTGATCTCATGTGCGTGAGACCGCCCTCCAAAAGGAGCAAACCTTCATATTCGTCACGGCAAGCGGCACAAGCAGCAAGGTGCGGGTGCAGATCCGCCGCATCGAGACCCGATTCAGGATGTAGACCAGATCGTTCTGCCATTCTTGCCAGATCAGCAGCGTCGATATGTTCGCCAGCATTTTCGTTCAAAACTTGCGCCCCATTCTCTTAGAACGGTTTCGCCGCTTCAAAACCTTCACTTCGCGGCCCGATTCGAGCTCCGCGAACTGACTGCGAATCATTAGCGCCAGCCGTAGCAGCAGACTCTCCACCCCTTCCGTCGTCAGTCCGAACTCGGCTATCGCTGCTATCTCGCTGGCAGTAAAGCCATGTCGATGCCGCAGCCAGAAAATAGCGCACTTTTTCGCTTGATCTTTCCCCGCAGTAACCTGGGCGAGAACCTTGGCTATCTTAGCGATCTGAAGCTGGTGGTTCATCGCATCAAAAGAATCCCCCGGGACGCGCAACTCGAAGGATTTCACGTCCGAGATCGCTGCCGTCAGGTTCGTACCCCGCTTGACCGCATTCTCCGATCGAAAATGGTCGTGGACGATGTTCGCCGCTACCACTTTCAAGAAGCCATAGATCGAATTGTCCAGCCGCGGCTGAAAAGAACGCAGTAGACGGTAGTTATTCTCACAAAGCTTCAGATATGTGTCCTGGATCAGGTCGTCCAGTTGCGCCCGCGAGGGATCGCACCACTGGCGCGCCGTTCGTAGCACCGCGGAAGCGATCACCGTGTGGAATCGACGGATAAATTCTGTCCACGCCAATTCGTCTGCCGAGGCGAGGCAAGCCCTTACTAGTTCCGCTGGTGAGATGTCCGAAAGACGCGGCACGGATTACTCCACGTTCGCGGATTCTACAACACTCGGCCTATCATTACCGTTAAAAAATTTGAAATGCGCGAAATACGGAATCCAGGGCTAATCCCCATTAAAACCGGAGTAAGTGGGGCGATAAGCCGGACTAACCCATTAATTTCGCTGCTTCTTGAGCGTAATAGGTCAAGATCATGCTGGCGCCGGCCCGTCGTATGCAAAGTAGAGACTCCATCATGACGCGATCGCGGTCGATCCACTGGCTCCGTGCCGCCGCTTCGATCATTGCGTACTCACCCGACACCTGGTAAGCGGCCAGCGGCAGGTCAAAGCGCTCGCGCGCGGCAGCAATTACATCAAGATAGGGCATCGCCGGCTTCACCATAATCATGTCGGCGCCCTCTTCAATGTCTAACTCGATCTCCCGCATCGCTTCGCGAACATTTCCTGGATCCATCTGATAGGAACGACGATCTCCGAATTGTGGTGCCGAGTCCGCCGCCTCCCGGAAAGGTCCATAAAATCCTGAAGAAAACTTCGCCGCGTAGGAAAGAATCGGCGTATTTTCGAACCCGGCATTATCCAGGCCCGTGCGGATCGCCGCAACCCGTCCATCCATCATGTCGGACGGCGCAATAATGTCCACCCCTGCCCGGGCCAGCGAAACGGAAGTCCGCGCCAGCAACTCCAGGCTCTCGTCATTCACGATCTCGAAGTCAACCGCAGCCGGAGGCGCGGCAGCGGCCGCCCCCAGCGACTGCGGCGACGCCTTCACGATGCCGCAATGCCCGTGCGACATGTATTCGCAGAGGCAAACGTCGCCCATCACGATTACGTCGCGGACTTCGCTCTTGATGGCGCGCGTCGCCCGCTGCACGATCCCGTCCTCCGCCCAAGCCCCCGTGGCTACCTCATCTTTTTTCTCGGGAAGGCCAAACAAGATGACCGACAGCACTCCCAACGCGCGAGTCGCTCGTACCTCTTTCACCGCCTCATCAATCGAGAGATTGAATACTCCCGGCATCGACCGTACTTCTTTCCGTATGCCACTACCCGGACAGATAAACAGCGGATAGACCAGCGCTTCCGGCGTCAGCCGGGTCTCTCGAACCAGGGAGCGCAGCGTTTCGTTCCGCCGTAGACGCCGCAAGCGATGAACAGGAAATGCCATGATTCGCAATTCTAGCAGCCCCCAGCGGGCCTGCGACCTAGTGGATCACCGATGCATGTGATCTCCATCACGGCAGGCAAAACGAGCCTCCAACCATCCACGGCTACCTTTCAGATTACTTCAGTAACCATTGGTAACCATCTCGTGATCTAACCAGAATCGCGCGAACGGCTTATGATTCCAACCAGTGTCTCGGCTCCAAATCTCGGCGGTCGTCAGCGGAGTGGCTCTGCTCGCGGGTTTTGCGCTCGCGCCACTCGTATTTCCCAACCCATTCTTCCGCATCGTCATGGGAGATCTGGTACCGCAGGTGATTATTGCCGCTGCTTTCTTTGTTTCCACTAGAAATGCATTCGACAGCCGCGGCCACACTCGCCTCTTTTGGAGCCTCATTGCCGCTGGAATGGGTATGTGGTGTTTCAATCAGGCCTGCTGGACGTGGTTTGAGGTCGTGATTCACAAGCCCCTGCCCGATCCGTTCCCCGGCGATATCATCTTGTTTCTGCACATAGTGCCGCTGACTGCGGCCGTCGCTATCCGTCCCCATCGCGCCGAAGAGCGCGAAGGAATATTACTGAGCGGACTGAACGTGTGCATTCTGCTGGTGTGGTGGGTCGTCGTGTACGCGTTCTTCGTCTTTCCCGATGAGTACCTGATCAACAATGCGTCGCTGTACAACCCACGTTGGGATCTGCTGTATCTTGTCGAAGGTGTGATTCTGATCGCGGCTTCGGCCTGGGCCTTCTATTTCAGTTCGGGCGCCTGGCGCGATCTGTATCGCAACATTTTCTTCGCTGCCGCCCTCTACACATTCTCTTCGGAAGCCATGAACGCTGCCATCGCCCGTGGCACATACAAAACCGGTAGCGTCTACGATCTACCTTTCGTAGCGGCTGCCTCAGGATTTCTCTGGGCCGGCATCGCCGGCCGCCGCTGTCTTCGTGACACGCAGATGACGCCGTCCATAACCCGCGAGACTCTCGCTGTCTCTCCCCTACTGGCCAAACTCGCGTTGCTTTCTTTGCCGTTGATGGGATACTGGGCGCTCTTTCTGAGCAACGATCAACCTTATCTCCGAAAGGTCCGTTTTGCCGTCGCGATGGGCGGAGTCGCCTTGCTCGCCGTCGCGGTCTTTCTGAAACAGCACCTTCTGGACCGAAAACTTCTTCAGCTACTCAATCACTCGCGCAAAAGCTTCGATAACCTGCAACGCTTGCAGGGAAGAGTTGTGCAACAGGCCAAGCTAGCGTCTCTAGGGGAACTGGTGGCTCTTGCGGCTGGTGAACTCGAGTTTCCACTATCGTCGATTTTGAGCAGCTCCGAACGCATGGCCGCCAGCAGCAACCTCAGCCGCGAACAGCTCGCGAACGCCCAGAAGATCGGCCAACAGGCGCGACGGACGCGGGAACTGGTCAGCGATCTACTTAGTTTCGCGCAGCAGACTCCGGGCGAAAAAAACTCCCTCGAGCTGAAACCACTCTTGCAGCGCGCCGTTCAAATGGAAGGATTCAAACTCGAAAATCGGAAGATCAGCCTGACCGTGGAGAGCAGCGACCCTTTGCCTCGCGTTCTCGGAAACCCCAATCAGCTCCTGCAGGCCTTTCTTCAAATCATCGAGAATGCAGTCGACGCTCTGCAGGAGATCGGAGGAGGCCGTCTTCAAGTCTCTCTTTGGCGTGAAGCCGACGAGGTGGTCGTCCAGTTCGCCGACTCTGGTCCAGGTCTGCGCGATCCCGAACGCGTCTTCGACCCGTTCTACACCACAAAACCAGTGGGCAAGGGAACGGGTCTAGGGCTGAGCGCCACCTACGGAGTGATTCTCGATCACAAAGGACAAATCACCTGTTTTAACCGCCCCGAAGGCGGAGCCGTATTCGAGATTCGCCTGCCCGTCTTGAGGGCCACCCTTTTATTAGCAGAAGCGGCTCGCGCCTGACTGCGGGCTGCAGCGTGGCATTCTTCTCATTTCTTAGCCCCCACTTTCTTTGCCTCCACAGCCCCGACCCGCTCGCTCACCAGGAACGTCACCTTTCCCGTCTTCTTATCCGCGTCGACGATGACGTGATCCCCATGCAGAACCTCTCCATCGAGAATCTTCATGGCCAGCGGATCCTGCACCAATTTCTGGATCGCTCGCTTCAGCGGACGCGCTCCAAAATTCGGATCGTAACCCTCCGTGAACAACGCTTCTTTCGCCGCCTCGGTCAGTTCCAGCGAGATCTTGCGATCCGCGAGTAGTCGTCGTAAGTCTTCCAGCCGCAAATCGACAATCTTCACCAGTTGCTCCTTACCCAGCGGACGGAAGATAACGATATCGTCCACGCGGTTCAGAAACTCCGGCTTGAAGTGCCCATGCAACGCGCCCAGCACCTGCTTCGAAGCCTCTTCAAACGCCGCCTCCGACCGAATATTCTCCGACTGCAAGTAAGTCGATCCCAGGTTCGAAGTCATGATGATCACCGTGTTCTTGAAGTCGACCTTGCGCCCCTTGCCATCCGTCAGCCGGCCATCGTCCATGATCTGCAGCAGAATATTGAACACGTCGGGATGCGCTTTCTCGATTTCATCGAACAAAACCACCGCATACGGATGCCGGCGTACCTGCTCCGTCAGTTGTCCGCCTTCTTCATACCCCACATATCCCGGAGGCGCACCGATCAACCGCGACACCGCATGCTTCTCCATGTATTCCGACATATCAATCCGAATCATCGCCCGCTCATCATCGAACAGGAATTCCGCCAGAGCCCGCGCCAGTTCCGTCTTTCCCACGCCCGTGGGGCCCAGAAATATAAACGACCCAATCGGCCGCTTGGGATCGCTCAGTCCGGCTCGCGATCGACGGATCGCATTTGCCACCCGCTCCAGCGCCTCATCTTGCCCGATCACGCGATGCCGCAGCCGGTCTTCCATGTTGATCAGCTTCTTGACTTCACCTTCCAACATCTTCGATACCGGAATCCCCGTCCACTTCGAGACGATCCCGGCCACATCCTCTTCATCGACCTCTTCTTTCAACATTCGTTTTGCTTGTGTGGAGCGGGCGCCCTCGCCCGCTGCCTTCGACGTAAGCTTGTCCAAATCCGCTTCCGTCTGCCGGATTAACCCATACCGAATCTGCGCTACTCGCTCCAGGTTCCCCTTGCGTTCTTCAGCCGCTTCTTCAACCCTCAGCTGTTCCAGCTTTTCTTTCAGCGTGCGGGCCTGCGCAATGACATCTTTCTCCTGCTTCCACCGAGCCTTCAACGCATTCGACTTTTCCCGAATCCCCGCCAACTCTTTCTCAACCAGAGCCAACCGTTCTTTCGAATTCGAGTCGTCCTCTTTCTTCAACGCCTGCTTCTCAATCTCCAATTGCGTGGCCCGTCGTTCCAGTTGATCGATCTCCGTCGGCATGGAATCGATCTGGATGCGCAATGACGACGCCGCTTCGTCAATCAAGTCAATCGCCTTGTCCGGCAGGAATCGATCCGAAATATAGCGATGCGACAATGTCGCCGCCGCCACAATGGCCGAATCCTTAATCCGCACGCCATGATGCACTTCGTACTTTTCCTTCAACCCGCGGAGAATCGCAATCGTGTCCTCGACGTTCGGTTCGCCCACAAACACAATCTGGAAACGTCGCTCCAGCGCCGCATCCTTCTCGATGTACTTGCGATATTCGTTCAGAGTCGTCGCGCCAATCGCGCGCAGCTCTCCCCGCGCCAGCGCGGGCTTCAACATATTCGAAGCATCGATCGAACCTTCCGCCGCGCCTGCGCCTATCAACGTGTGCAATTCATCGATAAAAAGGATGATCTTCCCTTCGGAATCCTCGATCTCCTTGAGCACCGCTTTCAGCCGGTCTTCAAATTCGCCCCGATATTTCGCGCCCGCCAGCATCGCGCCCAAATCCAGCGACACCACGCGTTTGTTCTTCAACGCCTCCGGCACATCGCCCGAAATAATCCGCTGTGCCAGTCCCTCTACGATGGCAGTCTTTCCCACGCCCGGCTCACCAATCAGCACGGGATTATTCTTCGTCCGGCGCGACAGCACTTGCACCACGCGCCGAACTTCTTCATCCCGCCCAATCACCGGATCCAGCTTCCCGCGCCGCGCCAGTTCCGTCAGGTCGCGAGCATAGCGCTCCAGCGCCTGGTACTTCGCCTCCGGATTCTGATCCGTAATCCTCTGCGATCCCCGCACCGCCGTCAGCGCCCGCAGGATCGCATCGTGCGTCGCTCCATGCCGCGCCATCAACTCTTGCGCCGCATCCTTCTTCAGATCAGTCAGAGCAAGCAGCATGTGCTCAGTCGACACATATTCATCCTTAAACGTGTCAGCCTCTTTAAAAGACTTCTCGAGTACCTGATTGATCTGCGAAGACATCGCCGGCTGCTGCGCTCCGCCGCTTCCCGAAACCTTCGGCAGCTTCTCAATCTCTTTGTAAAGCTCGCTAAGCACCGCCTGCGGACCAATGCCGATCTTCTCCAGCACCGGCGCAACAATACCTTCCTTGTCCTCCACCAGCGCCGCGAGCAAATGCAGCGGCATCATCTCCGGATTGCCGTGTTCGGAAGCAAGCTCATTCGCCCGCTGCACAGCTTCCTGTGCCTTAACCGTAAATTTGTCCCAACGAATTGCCATGGATTCCACTCCTGCTTCAGCTTCAAAACGCTGTGATGTTCAAATTGCCAATCACAAATTGCTAATTACAAATGAAACGGGAGGCGCAGTTTCTCGCCTCCCGCTGAGTCTACATCGGCCGAGCTTAACGGGGCAGAGCCCCGTCACCACACGAACCTAGCTTACGCAGCCTTCGTGACGCCCTTCGGCTCCTTGCCTTCCAGCGTCTTTTCGCTACCCGGCTTTTCGCCGCCGACGTTTACCTTAATCTGCTTCGGCTTCGCTTCCTGTTTCTTGGCCAGCTTGATCTTCAGCACGCCCTTTTCATAGTCGGCCTTAACGCTTTCCTGGTCGACCGTGTTCGGGAGAGTGAAAGTCCGCGTGAAGCTGCCATACTGCCGCTCCACCCGCCGATAGTTCTCTTCTTTCTCTTCCTTCTCGAACTTGCGCTCACCGTGGACGGTAAGTGTATTGTTTTCAATCCGGACATCGATATCTTTCTCATCGATTCCCGGCACTTCAATCTTCAACGTGACACTGTGCTCGTCTTCATACACATCCACCGGAGGAGCAAATCCAGTTGTGGTTAGAGCTTCGTCCTGGCCTTCCCCACCCCGGTTTGCGCGAACCAGCTGATTCATGCGCTCTTGCAAGGTCACAAACTCACGAAAGGGATCGAAACGCGTAATCAAAGTCATAACTTGAATCCTCCTACACTTGAAATTCAGTTGAGAGCATTCTGAGCTCCCGCCTTCTGATTAGTGTAGACACAGCATAAAACTTGAGTGCTTTATTGTCAAGTACAACATTCATCCTGTTTTCAATCGCTTACGGATAGAATCAGGCACTTCAGATAGCTAGTTTCAGGCACATTCAGCAAGATCGGATGATCCTTTGCCGCTCCTCGGTTCTCCAGAACCCGCAGCGATTTATGCGCGTCCTGCGCGGCATCCGCCAGCACTTTCAGGAAATCCGCACCACTAACATGAAACGAGCAGGAGCAAGTCACCAGAATCCCCCCCGGGCGGAGCATCTTCATCGCCCTCAGATTCAGCTCCTTGTATCCCCGCAGCGCCTTGTCCAAGTCCCGCTTCGTTTTCGCGAACGCGGGAGGATCAAGCACCACCGTGTCATACCGCCGATTCGCCGCCGCATAGTCCCGCAGCAGATCAAACGCATTCGCCTCCAGCCACTCCACTTCGCGCCCATTCAGGGCAGCATTCTTGTCCGCCATCTCCAGCGCCGGACGCGAACTGTCCACTCCCGTCACGCTCGTGCATTTCGCAGCGACATGCAACGCAAACGCGCCCTGGTAGCAGAACGCATCAAGCGCCTCCCCGTGGGCATATTGCGCCGCGGCAGCATAATTTTCCCTCTGATCGAGAAATGCACCCGTTTTCTGTCCCTCCAGTCCGTCGTAAAAAAACCGCACGCCGTTCATCGTAATCTCGGTCGAACTCTTCTCGCCCCACAATAGCCCCGAGGCCCGCGGAGCCAACTGTTCCAATTCGCGGATCCTCGCTTCGACCCGCTCGACAATCCCTGCAGGCCGCAGCTCCTCCCGCAACGTTTTCAGGATGGCATTGCGCACCGGAACCGCGTCCATCGCCTGCGTGAGGATCTGAACCGAAAGAACATCGTCATAACGGTCGACGATCAATCCCGGCAGGAAATCCGCTTCGCTAAAAACGACCCGGTAGGCGTTCGTGTCCGCAACCAGCTCTTTTCGATAAACGATTGCCGCGCGAATCCGCTCCGAGATGAGGGCAGGGAGGTCGTCGACCGACCCGTGCGAGATCATGCGGATTGCGATCTGCGAAGAAGAGGAATAAAGCGCGGTTCCAAGAAATTTCCCGCGCGAATCCTGCACGCGAACCGTCGCCCCCGGCGGAATGCCCTCCGCGCCCACGATATCCGAGCGATAAACCCAGGGATGGCGTGCCAGCAACCTTTCGCTGCCGCGGGCAGAAAGTTTTACAGTTAGCCCCGAATGTTGAACAGAGCCACTAGATTTTCTAGGCATGCCCCCAATAATAGATGGAATGCGCCCGCAGTGTGGAGAGCGGCGTAGCGACTCTGCGCTAAGCCCGAACCACAATCCCGTCCAGATTCCGCCGGCGCACCGCTAGGCTTCCACTCGCGCTGACGGTAACCGCCCCCGTCATCACCTTCTGCCACGCCGTTTGAAACTCTTCCATCTCCGGAGCGGTCCCGATCGTCACCCGCGTGTACGTCGGCATCGAAGGCCAAATGCGCCCCACATAGACATTCTGTTTGACCATGGCATCGATCGCCGGTTTGGCCGGGCGCTTCGTGTCGAGCATGAAAAAGTTCGCTTCCGACGGAATGTACGAATATCCGTTTTTGTCGAGCCAGGCGAAAACTTCCGAGCGCACACGAGCGTTAATCTGCTTCCGCTCCGGCACCAGTTGTGGATCTTTCAAACTGGCCGACGCTGCAACCAAAGCCGTGATCGGCATAGCATTCCATCCCGCATAATTCTCGATCCTTTCCAGCAGATCCGGACGCCCAAACGCCGCCCCGCACCGCAGCCCGGCCATTCCATAAATTTTCGAAAACGTGCGCAGCAGGATCACGTCCTTGCCTGCTTTCACGAGATCCATGGCTGAAGGCGCGTCACAAAAATGGATATACGCTTCATCGATCAGAACCACCGATCCCGCCGGCTTGTGCTCCACCAGGTATTCAATATCGGAATGACTAGTGAGCGTTCCAGTAGGATTGTTCGGACTGCAAACGTAAAACACTCCCGCCTCTGGAGCCGCCTCCAACATAGCCTTCACATCGTGCGCATGCGTTTTTGTAAGCGGCACTTTCACCGTTCGCGCACCCAGCGCATCCGCCGCGAACATGCCGGCCTCATAGCCAGGATCGGCCGTGACATAGCTGCGCCGCGACGAGGTGAAAGCCGCGACCGTGTGATGCAAGGGCTCGCTCGATCCGGGAAAGACGCGCACCTGCTCCACTTTCAGACCCTCCATCTCGGCCAGCGTCTTTACGAGATCGTCCGTCAGCCAGTCGGAATAGCGTCCACCCTGCGGAATGATTGCCGCCGCCGCTTCTCGCGCCGCCGCGCTCGGCCCGAGAGGATTTTCATTGGCGTCGATGCGCACTGCATTTTTAGGAGCGTTATGCACCCGGGCATTCGCAAGCATCGGTTCCGTCACAATACGCAACACGCACGCCGCCGAAGCGGCTGCGGACAAAGCAAGAAACGAACGCCTCGATGCAGTAGATACGTTCAAATCGTTCTGGATGGGTTTCGCCACAGGTCACCTCATGCGTGTCATCTTATCGTAAGATGGGCGCGGCAAACGGGCTGGTCTCGTGCGTCCGCGACACATCATTTGCGATCAAAACAAAACGTCGGCCTCTTTCTATGGTAAAGTTCATGGCTCGATTCATTCGCCGCGGAATCGATCGCCGAAAAAGCCGCGCAAAAGCGCCGAAAAAGCGAAGATCGAAAGCCAGTCGACGGCGAGAGTCGATCCAGCATTTTCCAGGAGGCCCACTTGAAACGTTCGCTCGTCGCTCTGCTCGCCCTGTTCTGTATCGCGCTTTCCGTCGCCGTCATTCTTCCCGCGGGCAGCCCCGTGCACGCCGGAAACAAACAAACCTTCGCAAGTGATGACCTGAGTAAGGCCGAAGATTATTGCGTCAAGAAGGGCGGAGAGGTGGACGTCCGCGAACCCTACTTCAATACCAACGACAACGAGCCGAATTGGTTCAAACTCGCGGGCGCCCGCCAATTCTGCAAATTCACTTCGAAGAAAGATGGATCGCGAATTCACGTCGAACTCACGACCCTCTACACCGAGCAGCCCACGCTCGCCGCTCTGGCCTACTACGCCGAAACACCGCTCGGCAGCGGCTGCAACGGCAATCCCGCATCCTGCTATTGCTCGCAACTCGGTGGCAGCGATCTCTTCGGAGGCATCAACGCAAACGGCGGAGGCTGGGTGCAGAAGTCCGATCCCATCGACACCGTGCTCGAAGCCTGCATCTTCCCCGACATGTCGACCATCGATTCGTGGGGGCTTACCTACCACTCGGTGGGGATCGTCCGCGGCAAAGATCTGTCAAAAGTTCTGCGGTATGCGAATCCGTACGGAACAAAGTAAAAGCTGGTTCCAGCGGTCGGTCATCCAGACGCCGCTGGGACTGAACAGCCAAAATGTAAGAAGGAAGATTTATTTACGGCGTGGTGACGCGCTAGTTCGAGAGCAACTGCCTCACCGTCGCAACGTCGTCATTGAAATCTCTGCTCATTTGCGCAGCTGCCGCCTCGGCTGCATGGGCTCTGTCTGCCTGCCCGGAGCGTTCCAGGGCTTGCGCTAGAAGCAGATAGCCCACCGGCGACGGCAGCAATTGGACCGATATCCGATACTCCTCCGCAGCCTTCGGGACGTCGCCCGCTCTCTGCGCTACAAGCCCCAAGCCCCGATAGGCGGACCAATTCTGCGGCTGAGCGTGCAACGCGCCCTCGAAATCGAGTCGGGCGCTGTCATATTCTTTCAACGAGTAATGCGCGTATCCACTATTCACCCGTGCGTTCGCCAACATGAACGGCACAGTAGTATTCCGGATAACATTTGCGTAGCCGTCGATCGCGGCGCGGTAGTTACCACGCATCTGGTCGAAGGTTGCAAGATTCGTCGTGGACAGTGGATCGTCGGGATTTAACATGTGGGCGCGCCGCAGGTAGGGAATCGCTTCTTCGAGTCTGCCTTCGTCAATCAGCGCCGTCGCAACGTTATCTTCCGCGATGTAGTTGCCCTCGGTGATTTCCAGGGCGTGGCTCCAGATCGTGAGATTGTCAGTCCAAAAACTCACCTGACGATGAAGTCCGAAGGCCAGAAGCAGCAGGAGCAACCCGCTGGCCGCAGCCAGCGCCGATCTCGGAACCCGCCAGGCATTGGCCAGTTCCGCGCAACCCCAGCACACGATCACGAAAATCCCCATAAACGGGATGTAGGCGTAGCGGTCCGCCATGGCGTGCACGCCAATCTGCACCAGCCCGATCATCGGAACCAATGTGCCTAAGAACCAGAACCAGCCCACAAAAATAGGACGCCGCCGGTAGCCGATTACTACAAGAACCGTGAGCAGGATGAGCAACAGAGCAGAGAGCGCCACTGCAACCCGGCTCAGCGAAAGTTCAGGATGGGGATAGACCAGCGCCAGGTTGGCCGGCCAGATGGCCTTTTCGAGATACTTAACGTACGACACTATTGCATTTCCCACGTGCGCCCAGAAGGGAAGCTTCAACTCCGTCGCGTCCGCCTCGGCCTTCAGCGTGATCACGGCGCTCGCAGCCGAGAGCCCAATCCAAGGTAGTTTCTCGACGATCAAACTCCAAGCCGGGGATTGCGGCTTGCTTTCCGCCGTCCCCTCAGAAATTCCGTCCCGCGGTTCATCACCGGACCCGATGCGATATAAAGGCCAGTAATCCAACAGTAAGAGTGCGAACGGAAAGGTGATCACCTGCGCTTTCGCCATCAGACCCAAAGCGTAAGCGACGGTAACCGCCAAATATCTCCAAACTCCTCCCTTGCGCGCATACCATCCGTAGGCGGCGAGAGCCAGCAGAAAAAAGAACATACTGAGCACGTTCTTCCGCTCCGCGATCCACGCTACCGACTCGACATTGATGGGATGTAATGCGAAGAGCGAGGCCACCATCAGACTGCGCCAGGTGAAACCGGTTGCGCTCTGAAGAATGAGGAATAAAAGGACGGCATTGAGCGCGTGGAAAAGTACATTCACGATGTGCGGCCCCGACGGATTCAAGCCGAACATCTGGCAGTCCAGAGCGTGCGAGAGCCAGGTTATCGGCTTCCAGTCGGAAAGTTCGGTTGTACGAAACGCCCAAGAAATCGTGTTCCAGGTGATTCCCGCGCGAACATGGAGATTGTCCCGGACATAGGCCGGATCGTCGTAGTTCAGGAAAGGTGCGTGCGTCACCGCGTTGTAGAGTGCGATGGTCGCCAGGGCAAGCAGCAGGCACAGGATCAAAGTTCGTCCTGGTGTAGCTCGAAGAATTGGAGGCGCGGCGGGGACCTCGGTTAACACCTCATGCAACGCTTCCATGGACTTCGCGAAACCTCGCCTCGTTCGCTCACTACCGCAGAGACGATACCATGAGGAGAAGTTCGAGTTCGATTACAAAACCGGACTGGGTAATCGACGGTAACTTCGATCACCGTTGGCACTTAGAGCCCTACAAAAGGCGGATTTAGCGCGCTGCCGTATGCTCCGCTGGAGAGGCGGAATGGTCTTTGGGGGTGGCTCGATGCTCGCGTCGAATCGCCAGCAAATCCTTTTGCAGCAGATCGAGTACATTCGAGGGAATTTCCGACCCCCACTCCTCAATCTCTTTTTCGTCCCAATGCCCGTTGAGTCGTAGTGCCGCCTCGGTCAGATCCTCAGGAAAGGCCTGCCGGTAATTGCCTTCGCGCTGCAAGACTTCGCCGAACTGGCGACCCGTGTGGAGTTCAAAAATACGGCGGGTCGAATTGCCCCCGCTATTGGTAAACGCCAGCAAAACTTCGCCTTCCTCGCCAAAATCAGGGCGATAAAACCACGCCTGTGGAGCATCCGCCTTGGGGCGCGCGCGCTTCCGGCCAGTTACCGTCACCACTTCCTGCTCTGGCTTCACTTCATTGGCGGGATTGAAGTAATAGACGCGCGAACAGGATTCGCAAACCATCACTTTTTCGCCGTTCCGCACCTCGTTGTAGGTTTGCGGACGCAGCATCACCTGGCAGCCCATGCACTTCTGGTCGCGCACTTCCGCCAAACCGGTCCCGCGGAATTTCGCCACGCGCTCGTACTGTCGCAGCACGTCTTCCGAAATCCCGTGGCGCAGGCCGTCGCGCTTCGCATTCCACTCCGAGAGCTTCTTCTGATCTTCCGCCGTAACCCGTCGCGCTTCTTCTTTCTCTCGCTCGATCTCCGCGGTCTCCGCCTTCAGCGTGGCCTCGGCAGCCTTCACTTCCTTGTCGCGCGCGTCCACGTTGACCATCACCTCAAGGATGCGGTCTTCGTTCATGCGCACTTCCTGCTCCGCAAACTGAATCTCGTGCAGTAGCGCTTTATATTGTTCGTTGGTTTTTACGTCGAGGGATTGGTCGCGATACTTGGAAATTTTGCCTTGCAGGTCTTTGATAGCCGCTTCAAACTTCTTGCGGTTGGCCTCGTCGCCTTTGGCCGCCGCTCTCACTTTTTCCAAGTGCGCCTTCGTCCCAGCCAGCTTCTGCTCAATCACAGCCACGCGTTTCGGCAGCGCAGCCACTTCTTCCTGCAGTTTGCGGATCTCTTTATCCGCCACCTGCAATTCCAGTAGTTTTTCGATATCAGGAAGCATCGGTCCGGGCATTCACAATATCGATTCTAGCACGCGAACGGGCCGTTCCCAGATGCCTGCCGCAGGTCTCAACACAAGTATCTCTCAGGGATTGTTTTCGTCGCGAATCCTAGATCCCGAAATTCCAGCGTCCGAGTCTCGCGAAGCGTCGCCATCCTCTTCAAATTGGCGAGAAACAAAGGGCGCAGCCTTCGCTGCGCCCCGCCGGATCGAAAAATGTTGGGTTCCCGAGCCGCTGATTGCTATTGTTGCGGCGGAGGAGCTGGTTGGTCTCCGCCGTTCGGCGGACCTCCCCTATGGTGTTCCATTCTTTGCTCCCGCTTCGCTTGCATCGCGTCCCACTTATTCTGTTGGTTGGAATCCAGAAGCGTGCGAATCTGCCCATCGCTGGTCTGACGGATGTCCATCATTTTCGCGTGACGATCCTGTTGAGAAGTAGACGTGTCCTGCCGCAGACTTTCCATCTGAGACTTCTCCGTCTCCAGGATCCCCCGGACCTTGGTTTGCTGATCTGCGGTAAGCTTCAGTTTTTTGGTCAGCTGCTGCGTGCGCATGGCTGGATCGGGCGGGCCATGGTGCCAGCCGCCCTTGCCTTGCCCCTGTGGGCCTTGCTGGTCGGTGGCTTGGCTGTTTGACTGGCCGTTCGACATCGAAGAATTGTCTTGCGCGGCCGCGTAGGGCGCCGCGATGGAAATGACGCCCGCTGCCACGAGCGCGATCAGGGATTGCTTGAGCATTTGTAAATCTCCTTTTTTTGAAGCGAACTTTTTCTCTCGATCTTTAATTTCTTATTCTCGAATTTTCTCGAAACTATCTTCCAGAGCGAGGTCTATGCATGTATGAATGGGTTTCCGCCACGAAAGTTGCGAATGCAACAGGAATCAGACGAAACTTTGCAAAACTTTACGAAATGAGGCTCTGTTTTGGTACTCTCCGATGCGGCCGTCGCGGCGACGCAGACACTTAGCCGCGACCGTGGCAACTTGCCCGCCTCGGGCCCCTCCTGTTTTGAAAAGCCCTATTGGGCGGCGTTGCTTCTCGCGGAGACGTTCTGCCTCAGCTGGACAGCAAACTGTTTGGCTTGATCGTCCGACAACTGGACACTTCCGTCGATGATCAGTCCCAGTTCATCCGCACCCGCGTCCTGGAATTGAATTTTTTGCAGGGTAGCTGAGAGCTGCGCCGTGGGAGGTAGTGTTGTTTTGAAATCCGTAGCCTGTTGCACAATGGAGAGAAGCGACGCGGCAATCTGCTCGCGCAAGTTGGCGCCCAAATCTCCCGAGCGAAGCGAATTACGAAGGAAACCCTCGGCTTGCACTCGTGTAATCGCAGAACTAAGCGTCACTCCCGTATCGCGGACAGCGGGAGTCAGCTTGACTTCGAGAGTGGCCTCCGCTTCATCCACTTCCGTCGGCTCCGATCTGGAGCCAAGCGCGCAGGCCCAGCGCTCATAGTGCAAGGTGGCAATGACGACAGCGCCGGGAACGGCAGGCGTGAGACTCGCTTCCTGAAGCTGTACGCGTTCACCGCAGCGCGGGCTGCGAGCCATCGCAGGACGAAGAATCGTGAAAATATTCTGCTGCAGGTCCGATAGATCGCTGGTTAGCTCAAGACCATAAACGTTCTTTCCATTTTCCGCGGAAACCCGCGACGCAGTGCCCGAAGTCGGCAGCGCGATCGATTGGCCCGCGATATTGATCGAATTGTTCACGGCAGGAAGTTTGAAGGCGACGTTCTCGTCAGACAAGAGAATCCCCATCTCTCGTCCCAGTGCCAACTGTTCGTTCTGAAAGACGCCGAGCTCTTTTTCAAGCGCGGCCGCCGCGGTGGCCAGCGGTTCGGTGGCCGACGAAGCGTTCTTCCCCGCCTCATCCAGAAGCTTGCTCTGTTTGCCCAGTTCGGACTCCGATTTTGCCAACTTCTTGGTCAAGTCCTGCAATCCCGACTTTTGCGCGTCCGAAAACGAAGTTAGAAAATTCTGGTTTCCCGCGCGCGCCCTCGCTAGACCCTTACTCACTGCCGCTGCTCTTTCTGCTATCGGCGGACTAGACATCCCCTTCCGCAGCGCTTCCCGAAAAGACTGCAGCTGATCGCCGGCCGTCTGTGTGTACTGCGCGACCTTGCGGAATGCGGCGATCTGCTCCGGCGTCGCTTGCAGCGCAAGAGCCCGGTGAAAATCCTTAAGATCGTCCTTTTCGCTGACCCCATCCGGGCGACCCACGCTGATGCCGCTGCCCCCTCCTATGCCGCGTCCACCACCGCCTCCTCCGCCACCACCATGTTGGCCCATAGCGGCAGTCGGACCCCCCAGCAGAACGATTCCGGCAAGCAGCGCGACCGCGGGGCGAACCGATCGACGCAGCTCAAAGCCGCAGAACTTCCCCTTGCCAGACTTCTGAGCTTTCTCCGAAAACATGGGCCCACTCTCTTAGGAGGAAATCTTTGAATGCATTTTAGGATAGGAGCCAGGCTGTTGCGCGATACCGGAACAACACAATTTCTGATGCCGACAGATTGAAATTGGTGATCCAGCCTGGCATTTGCGCGGAGGGATTACCCTGGTACTTTCTCGGCAAGCAGGAAAAATGCGACAATAGAAAAAACGGTCGCACTTCCTTGTTTTACGTAACTTTACGAATAAGTTTAACCGTAAGCTTACGCAACCCGGTAGGCTGGCCGTAGCTCTAAGGTTGTAGTCGCTGCCTGATGCCAGTCACCCAAATTCCGCCGAGCGACCCCTTGTCTGCGCCACCGGAGCAGCCCGAGCAGCGCGACCTGTTTGAAGCCCAGCATTGGGAGACCGCTTACCGCGGCTTCAATCCCGACGACGTTCCGCATCTTCTCATCCAGCTACAAGACGATCTTTCAAGTGCCCGCAAGCGAGAAGCTTTGTGGCTCTCGGTGATTTTGCACTTCCTCGTAATCATTCTGCTATGGAATACCGAAAAGATCATGGGGCTGTGGACTCATCCGGTCGAACTGGCCATGAAGACAGATGCCAGTCAGAAGGACGCGACGTATCTGGAGTTGCCGCCCGACGCGCAGAAGCTGACGCGCCGTCCTGATGCGAAGGTCGCTTCTGACAAGGATCGCATCGCGACCAGCAAAGCCCCGCAAATCAATCGCGAAGATCTGAAGAAGCTGTTGCAGAGCCGTCGCCCGGGTCCCCCCGGCGCGAGCACGCCCCAACCGCCAGCACAAAATCAACCGCCGCAGAATCAAGCGCAGTCGCAACAGCCTCCCGCGCCCCAGGAACAGCAGAACCAGGGATTGTCGCAGCCGCAGCCGAGCGACCAGACATCGCAATTGCAGACGCCTCCGCGAACCAATCGTCCCATCCCGAACTTTAATACGACGACCACAGCCGGTACGGCCATCCAGCAGGCGCTCGATGCCGCAGCTGCCAATCGCGGGCATTATGGGGGATCAGGAAATGGCGGCGATTACGGATTGAGCCAGGGTCGTGGATCGGCCAAGGCTCTGGATCAAGCGGAAATCCTCACCGACACCATGGGTGTGGATTTTGGTCCCTATCTGACGCGCGTGTTGCAGGTGGTGCGGCAGAATTGGTACGGTATCATGCCCGAATCGGTCTATCCACCGATTCGCAAACAGGGGAAACTGTCGATTGAATTCGTCATCCTAAAGGACGGCAAAGTGAGCGGCATGACGCTGCACACCACCTCGGGTGATGTGGCGCTTGATCGAGCCGCGTGGGGAAGCATCACCGCATCGAATCCGCTGCCGCCTTTGCCCAAAGAATTCCCCGGCCAAATTCTCGGATTACGCTTCTACTACTTCTACAACCTCGAACCAGGCCAGGATCTAAAGTAGATCGCCAGCCCATCCGCAAGAAACTAGAGCGTGTTTCATAAATCGGGTTTGGGTAGGGCACGGCTTCATCCGTGCCGTTCAGGGCCCGATAGAGTGCGGGCTGGTACGTCCTTTCCGCGCTGAAAAGCATTTATGAAACACGCTCTACCAAATTCCTACTTCACATACCTTGGCTCTTGTCCTTCCGCCCACGGATTGTACGTCGCTACGAAATGCACGCGCTCGGGTCTGGTCGGATGATCGAAGAACCAGATTTTGATAAACGTGCTGGGATCGGGATCTGAAAGATTCTTCTCGCCACTCTTCTGAAAGTAGTGTGCGGCGACTTGATTCGGGTCAGGCACGATTCCGTGGATCACTTCGAGGCCGTAGCGGTCCGCCTCGTGTTCGAAATGGCGGCTCACTCCGTTGAAAAGCGGAGTCGCCAGAAATGCCAGCAGCGTCATTACGAAGAGCAACGCCGGAAGCGACGCCCAGTCCTGCAAGTCTCGAATACCCCACTGCACACCCCACCGCGCCAGCATTCCATTCGACAACCGATAACCGAGATAGAGCAGGAACAGCAAAATCGTCGCATCGATGGCGATTTCCTTGGGGATATGCAGCAAAACGTAGTGGCCCATTTCGTGTCCAAAGACAAAGAGTGTCTCGGGGACGGTAGCATTGGCAATCGTGTTATCCCAAACCACCACTCGCTTGGAAGCGCCGAAGCCCGTGACGTAGGCATTGAGTCCGGTCGTTTTCGAACTGGCATTCATAACGAACATACGGTCCGCCGGAATCTCCATCCCACCACGATGAACCACTCTCTGCATCTCGGAGAGCAGCACGGGTTGTACGCTTTCCAGCGGCTTGAAGGTATAGAAGAGTGGATCAATCACGATCGGCTGCAGGAAGAACATCATCAGCAAAATCGGAATGGATGCGAGCCAGAAGTAAAACCACCAGCGCTTCGGGCTGCGCCGTATGACACCGTAAAGTATCCCAATCAGTACCGTTCCCACGATCAACATCAGAGCCTGATTCACGATCCAATCCCGCGTCCACGCACTCCACCCTTGCACCGACAGACCGAAAGCGCGCTCCAGGGATTGATCCCAAATGTCCGTGGGGATGCCGAGGACCGAGAGGGTAAGGAGGATCAGTGGTACGAAGATGATCTTCTGCACGAAGCGGCGCGAGGAAGTACGTTCCGCCCAGTTTCGATAGGCCGGAGCAACCCGCCAGCGCAAAAGTACGAGCAACAATAGAAAACCATACAGAGCGTCGATGAAGACATGCCGGTAGTGAGCGCGGGAGTACGCCTTGGCGCGGGCATACTCCGCCGGAGGTGGAGCATATTCGACAATCGTCGTTGGTGCTGCCTCGCTTGTTTTTGATTCTATGGCTGTCGAAGGCGCCGAAGTATTCTCGGGCGCGGTCTGCGCGGCAGAGACTGCAAACGACACACTCGCGAGAAGACAAGAAAAGATCAGGATCAAAAATCGCTTCATAGCCTTTTTCCCTGGCCGCTGATTATTTCAGAAGTTTCAGCAGAAAAGCGAAAAGAAACAACACAGACGCTTGGTGTTGCAGCGATTCGATGGGCTGTACTCGGCCCTGGGGGCCCCCTCGCAACGATTTTTCCAGCACCATCGTCATCGTCCGGCTCGCGAAAGACCATTACTTCCGTGAGCCTCTTCAGATGCGCGAACACTCTGAATTCGCTAACATAGGAGATATTAGCCGTTCGATGTGCATCCAAATAAAACTATGATGATTCAACAACGGTTGCGTTTCCTTGCTTTGGCACTTGTGTCGAGCTTGTCGCTTCTCTGCCTCCCACTGTTCGCGCAAGACGCTCCTGAGGCTCTTCGTCCCCCAAAAGGGGCAACCTTGGCGATCGTCGTTTTCGAGGACTTGCAATGTCCACAATGCGGCCGGGTCGCTCCATTGCTTGCCCAGGCCTCCCGGACATACAAGATTCCTCTCGTGCAACACGATTTCCCGCTCCCCATGCATAACTGGTCGTTCGACGCGGCCGTCATGGCGCGCTACTTCGACACGCACTCCAAAGAGCTAGGGAACGAATTCCGAGAGACGGTGTTTGCGCACCAGATGGAGATCAGTCCGCAGAATCTGCGCGCCTTCGAAGAGAAATTTGCCGCCGAACACAAAACCGCTTTGCCCTTCGTGGTCGATCCCGACGGCAAACTCGCGGGCCTGGTACGCGCCGATAAAGAAGTGGGCCTCGGCCTGCACATCGACCACACTCCCACCATCTGGATCGTCAGCAGCAAACGCACCGGCAAGCCCTACGTCGAAGTCACCGACACCAACCAGCTCTACGTGATGATTGACGCGATGAAGAAAGACTGAAGAGAGGTCAGAGGTTTGAGGTCAGATTGCAGAGGTGAAAACCTCACATTGTCGGTGGGAGGGGCATCACCGCCTCCTACGGCTGTACCGCTCACTTCCTCGGACCGACGAAGCGCGAATCCTGGGCAAACAGCTTCTTCGTTGTAGCACGTCGATTGGGGCAAACTATAAGGCGGCCTGTCGCAGAAGGTCTCGAGCCGAATTCACAGACAAACTGGAAATCGTCTTGGAAAGGCGGACGAAACGGTCTTCTGGCTGGATCTTTTTCAGGAAGGAAATACTTTTCCAAAAGAGAAATTGCGCGATCTAGCAAAAGAAGCGAATGAACTGATTTCAATCTTTGTGAGTTCCCTGCGCACCGCGAGAGGTTCTACTTCTGCAATCTGACCTCTAACCTCGGCAATTGTCTCGCCTACTCGCTCCACTTCTTGAAGAGCAACGCGCCATTCGTCCCGCCAAATCCAAACGAATTCGACATCGCGTAGTCAAATTTCACTTTGCGCGCCTGGTTGGGCACGAAATCCATATTGTCGGTTTCAGGATCTTGATTTTCGAGGTTGATCGTCGGTGGCAGAATCTGATCGCGCAACGCCAGCACCGTTACGCCCGCCTCCAAACCGCCAGCCCCGCCAAGCAAATGGCCCGTCATTGATTTCGTCGAGCTCACCGGAACCTTTTTTCCAAACAAATTTCTGATGGCATGCGCTTCCAGCGTGTCGCCAATGGGCGTCGACGTACCGTGTGCATTCAGGTATCCGACCACGCTGGCGTCAAGCTTCGCATCGCGCAGAGCGTTGCGCATCACTCGGAATCCGCCTTCGTGCTCGGGAGCGGGTTGCGTCATGTGATACGCGTCAGCGGACATCCCATAGCCCACTAACTCGGCGAGAATCGGAGCGCCGCGGCGCACCGCATGCTCCAGTTCTTCGAGGATCAAAATGCCCGCCCCTTCACCCATGACAAATCCGTCGCGATCTTTATCCCAGGGACGGCTCGCGTGTGCCGGATCGTCGTTGCGCGTCGAGAGCGCGCGCATCGCGGCGAATCCGCCCACACCCATGGGCGTGATCGCGGCTTCGGAGCCTCCCGCAATCATCACATCGGCATCGCCGCGCTGGATGATGCGAAAAGAATCGCCAATGGAATGAGCGCTGGTGGTGCAGGCCGTCGCCGTGGCTTCGTTCGGTCCTTTAGCGCCAAAGCGCATCGAGACGTGTCCGGCTGCCAGATTGACGATGGCGGCGGGAATGAAAAATGGCGAAATCTTACGCGGGCCCCCTTCGAGAAGCGCCGTGTGTTCGCGTTCGATCACATCGAATCCGCCAATGCCCGAGCCGATGTGGACGCCGACGTTCTCCGCGATTTCCGGCGTCACTTTGAGCTGCGACATTGCCATCGCTTCGTCCGCCGCTGCAATCGCGAAGTGAATGAAACGCCCCATCTTCTTCACTTCTTTTTTCTCGATGAATTGGAAGGGATCGAAGTTGCGGACTTCGGCGGCGATCTGGCAGGCAAACGCCGAAGCATCGAATCCGGTAATGCGATCGACTCCGCTCTTGCCTGCGATTAAGGATTGCCACACAGCTTCGGTCGTGTGCCCCACCGAGCAGATCAGGCCGATGCCAGTGATTACAACTCTTCTTTGTTCGCTAATTGGCAGAGTACTCTCCGAAATGTCTCAATGCGACTCTCATCCCTGCGCCGGCAGGCCCCGAGCTCCCCAGGGGCGATATCCCTTCGTTTTTGCTGGCTCTTTGCGCCGCAGCTGAAGCTGCGCGTCCTATCCAAACGGATTCACCGGCGCCGTGACCAAAAGCGGTATACAGGGTGCTCTGCCTAAGACCGATTTTACGTTATGGTTCTTGCCGAACTATTTGCCCGGCTTGCCGTGCTTGCTGATGTAGTCGACCGCGTCGTTGACGGTGCGAATCTTCTCGGCGTCTTCGTCTGGAATCTCGATGTCGAAAGCCTCTTCGAAGGCCATCACCAGCTCCACCGTGTCGAGCGAGTCCGCGCCCAGGTCGTCCACGAATGAAGCGCTCGGCGTGACTTCGCCCTCGTCCACGCCCAACTGCTCGACAATAATCTGTTTCACTTTTTCATCAACAGCTGCCATTGTCTCTCCTCGTTATCAAGTCTCGGGATCGCAGGTCCGAACGGCGGGCCTTGCGTTTGCTATTTACGAATGCATCGTGCTCTGCGAATCGTATGAAGTCGAAACCAGTAGTCTAAAAGCGATTGGAAAAGTATGCAAAGCAGACACAGTTAGAAAAACTGATTTGCGCGGGACGCACTCGACAATCCTAACTGCCAGCGGGAAGACTGGTCAAACCCCTTCTCAGGCCCGATCCTCTGATCCCAGCCATACGCGACACTGTTGAGATGAGATCTGAGAACTCGTGCCTGAGAACGCTATTTCGAATACTCGTCCCTGAGTTGCGTTTGGCGGCTCGTCATCGGGATCGCGCGTCCCTGAATGTAAACCTGCTTAACGTCGGTCTTCACATCCAGCGGATCGCCGTTCGCTACGACGACATTGGCGGTCTTGCCGGCATCGAGTGAGCCCAGTTGATCCGCCACTCCCCAGACTTCGGCGGCGTTGAGAGTAATCGCCTTCAACGCTTCGTCCGGAGGCAGGCCGAAGGCGGTGGCAAATCCAGCCGCATCGGGTAAGTTGCGCACGTTGTGGGCGGAGTACGACGCAAAGACGATTTTCACGCCCCGTTTGTAGAGTTGCGCGGGAAGGCTGTAGACGGTGTCGTAACGCTCGTCTTCTTTCGGAGCTTCGTAGATCGGACCTACGATGACTGGGACTTTCAGACTGGCCACGTAATCGAGAACCGGCTGCGAATGGCTGATGTGGTTGAGGACGAATTTCAGCTTGAACTCATTGGCCAGACTCACTGCGGTTTGCAGATCGCTCGAGCTTTCGGCCGCGAGGACAACGGTCTTTTTGCCCTCAAGATAGGGGATCAACGCTTCCAGTTTCAGATCGCGCTTGGGTGCCAGCGGCTCCGGTTTCTTATCGCGAACTGCATCCGCCTTTTTGTGGTCGTAATCGGTCAGCTTGGTTTTGTAATCTTGGGCGTCGATGAAAGCCTGGCGGAGCTGGGTGGCGAGGCCCATGCGGGTTGAGGGAAACTTGCGCTTGTCGAAGCCCCCTTTGTTGCGGCGCTCATCTCCGGTGAAATTCAAGGGCAAGGCGAGGTCGCGAATCAAAAGCATCTCCGGGGCACTGGCACCAGCGAGCTGAATGAATGAATCCTGCCCAGGCAGCGTGTCGCCGCCGTCGGGAGCAACTATGGCGTTGGTGATGCCGTTCAAGCGAGCGACTGGGATGAGCGCCGATTCTGCATGAAAGGCGTCAGCCGTGTGCATGTTGGGCATGATCTCGTCGCTCATTTCGACCAGATCATTCGTCGTGGCTTCAGCCGAGATTTCGGTGAGCCCCAATTGCGTTTCGGAGTCGATGAGCCCGGGATAGATGGTTTCGCCGGTGGCATCAATCACTTGCGCATTGGCGGGAATGTTGACGGAACCGGCTGATCCTACCGCCGTAATTTTGCCATTCTGCAGAACGATTACGCCGTTCTCGATTACCCCGTGCGACACCGTGAGTAATCTGCCGCCCTTTAGAGCTATGGCGGTTTCCTGCGCGGATGTCAGAATCGACAGGATCGAGAGCAAACCCAGACCCAGGATCAAAAGCAGCGGGCGAGGGTGCCAGTTCAACGCGGGCTTGCTTGCTGAAAGCTGATGGCTGATCGCTGATGGCTGCATTACTCCCCCTCCTTATAGTGCGTGGTTCCCAGGCCGGGCCGGGTGCGGTCGAAATAGACTTCGCCATCGATCAGAACTTTTTCTGGAACTCCGGTGGTGGAGAGGGGATAACCGTCCCAAATGACGAGGTCGGCGTCTTTGCCAACGTCGATTGAACCAACGCGATCGTCGACGCCGATGATCCACGCGGCGTTCAGCGTAATCATCTTGAGCGCTTCTTCTTCAGTCGCGCCGCCGTAACGGATCGTCTTCGCAGCCTCCTGATTCAGCCGGCGGGTGTAATCCTCGGAGTCGCTTTTGATCGCGACTCGCACACCCTTGCGCATCGCCATCACCGCATTCCATGGAATCGCGTCCCAAGCCTCATTCTTGTAGCCCCACCAGTCCGCGAAAGTCGCGATACCGACGTTGTTGGCAGCCAGTTGATCGGCAATCTTGTAGGCCTCCAGCGCATGATGAAAGGCTCGCAGGTTGTAGCCAAACTCTTTCGCCATCGTCATCTCGGTGAGCATTTCGTCGGCGCGGTAGCAGTGGATTTGCACCATAAGCTTGCGGTTCAGAACATCGCTGAGCGCGTCCAGCTTCAAATCGTGTTTTGGAGGCGAGGCATCTTTGTCGCCGCGTTTGACCTTGGCGTTGTAAGCATCCCACTCGCGGTTGTAGTCCTGCGCCTGAACGAGCGCTTCGCGCTGCACTTCGAAATTGCCCATACGGGTCGAGGGCAGTTGATCGCGTCCTCCATAAACGCGCTTGGGATTTTCTCCGCTGGCGAATTTGATCGAACGCGGTGCATCCGGAAACAAGAGTGCGTCGCGGCCGTCTCCGTATTTGTGCTTGATGACGACAGCTTGGCCGCCGATCATGTTGGCGGAGCCGTGGAGCAGCAGCGACGTAGTGACCCCTCCGGCGAGCGCGCGGTAGATCGCCTTGTCCTGATAATCGAAGGCATCTTTCATCATCATCTGGGGGGTAACCGGGCTGGTTGCTTCGTTAACGTCATCATCGAGCGCGATGTGTGAGTGACAATCGACGATGCCCGGCGTCAGATATTTTCCTCCCGCATCGACCACGGTTGCACTCGCCGGCGCATTCACCGATTCGCCCACGGCCGCAATTTTGCCATCCTTGATATAGATCGACCCGTTCTTAATGTTGCCGTGGGTCACCGTCATCACGGTTGCGTTCTTAATCACGACATCATGATGCGCGTTCTGAGAAAACCCGGCGGTGATGAATATGATCAGGCAGACGCAGAGGAACTCAAATTTCGCTAGTGCCGTTTGATGCATGTGTGAGCCCCAGAAAAGAAGTGTGTTGCGGTGAATAGGGGATTGTAGGAGGCCCCACGAATAGGGTCAACGCCAAATCTCTTTTTTGACTATCGTGTACATGCAGTCTCTCTCCTCGCGTGAACGAAATGGAGCCCAGTGACCCACTTGCTCGTGGTTCCGTACTCGTGGCACGATGCAGACGTGAAAATCACATTGTTGTTTACTGTCTTGTTGGGGCTTTCTTTTACCTCCTTCGCCGCCGATTGTCCCAGGAATCAGCCGAAGACTGAGGCGACATTAATCGCTCAGGAGCAAACATGGGCTGCCGCTCTTAACCGTAAAGATGCGGCCATGGTCGCCTGCCTCTTGGCCGATGAATTTGAAGACGCAGACATAGACGGCTCTCTCCACGGCCGCAAAGAGACGCTCGATCACATTCCCAACAAGAAGCCCGGCACCAATCAACTCTCGGAGATGCGCGCCTACGTCGATGGCAACCTGGGATATACGCGCGGCCTGGCAACTCTCGTCGACGCGTCCGGGAATGTGAAGGCGCGCGTACGCTTCACGGATGTCTACATCTACCGCGAGGGACGGTGGCAGGCTCTTGTCGGTCAGGAATCGCTTCTTGGCGCGGCGAGCCGTTAAATGCGCGCCGTCGTTCAGCGTGTCAGCCGCGCTCGTGTCGGCGTCAACACCGGCGGCAACGACGATGACAGCCGCGAGATCACTGGTGAAATCGGTTTGGGCTTGCTGGTTCTTCTGGGAGTCGGCGTCGGGGACACACGCGCTCAAGCTGACTATCTTCTTGATAAAATCGTCGGCCTGCGCATTTTTGAAGACGCCGCCGGCAAGATGAATTTATCCGTGGCCGAAGTGGCCGGCGCGCTTCTGGTCGTTTCGCAGTTCACGCTCTACGGCGACTCTCGGCACGGCAGGCGTCCGTCATTCGACTCGGCAGCAGCCCCGGCAGTGGCGCGGGAGCTCTACGAGTATTTCGTGGCCCGGGCGCGCTCGTCGGGAGTTCGTTGCGAGACCGGACGGTTTCAAGAGACGATGCACGTGGAGCTGGTCAACGAAGGGCCAGTCACCATCCTGCTCGATTCAGCCAAGTTGTTCTAAGTTCCTTTCGGTGCAGCGCAAGGGCGTCCTCGCCCGGCGAAAAAGCCCAGCAAAATCGCTCGAGACTGATGTTGTAGTGCGGCTGTTTTATCATTGACAGCACGATACCTTGTATTACATAGTATCCGAGATGAAAGAGCCGAATGTGCTCGACTCTACAGCGGCTGACAAGTGGGAAGTGCAACTACGCAAGGGATGCCTCGAACTGGCCATCCTCGCGGCGTTGTGGGACGGCCCCCGGTACGGACTGGAGATCCTGCGGCGGCTGGAGATCGATTCGGCGCTGATCGTGTCGGAAGGCACCGTCTATCCCTTGCTGAGTCGGCTGAAGGCCCTCGGGATGGTAAGCAGCGAGTGGGTCGAGTCCGATGGCGGTCATCCGCGTAAGTACTATGCCCTCACTTCCGACGGGAAACGGAAAGCTTTGGAGATGGCTACGATCTGGGTCCGGTTCTCCTCCAGCATGAGCAAATTGCTTGCCCCACTTGGGAAGGGAGACTAGATGACCATCACGGCCAACGCACAGCAACAGCAAAAGATCGATGCGTATCTCAGCAGATTGCGCCGGCGTTTGCGTGGCTTTGATCCCTCGGCCGTCACCGAGATCGTCAAAGAACTGCGCAGCCACATTCTCGACAAGGCATCGCAGTCCGTGAACGTGACCGGATACACCAACCGCGAGCCAATGCCGGCGGCAATCGACGCCGCGCTCGCGGCTCTTGGCAGCCCCGAGGAACTGGCAGACCAGTATGTGACCGACAACCTGCTGGCGCGCGCCGAATTCAGCCGCTCTCCGCTGTGGGTTCTACGAAGCCTGTTCCGTTGGGGAAGTCTGAGCGCAGTGGGCTTTTTTGTTCTGCTCGGCTCGCTCGTCGGTTATTTCTTTGGCGTCGTTTTCATGCTGGTGGCCGTCGCCAAACTGTTTCATCCCCAGACTGCGGGATGGTGGAAGATTCCGAGCGGGAATGGTGATTTCGAATTGTCGTTTCGCCTGGGCTTCGGCAGCGTGCCCGCGGGTGGTCGCGAAATATTGGGGTGGTGGATCATCCCGATTGGCTGGTTGTGCGGCGGCGCACTCGTGATGTTAACGACCTACGTCGCGGTCTGGTTTGTGCGCCAGTACCGGCAAACTCTGATGTTGCCTCGCCGGTGATTGCGCCGGCCGAAATTTGAACCTGAGGTTTCTAGGAGGGCGCAGATGGAGCAATCGAATACCGTGATGCCGGCTGCGATGCCCGAGGCTTCCGCCTCCAGCCCAATGCTCGCGCGCCGATTGACGAGCGGGCAGCGCTGGATTTCCTTCGCCGAGTTTCTCCTCGGGGCGGCCATCGTAATCGGCCATAACGTCTATCACATAATTCCGAACGAAGTGCCGATCCTCTTCGTTCTCGGACTGATTTCACTGCGCGTCCGAAACGGCGGCTGGGGAGTGATCGGGCTGCGTTTGCCGGTATCGTGGCGAAATACTGTTCTCTTCGCGCTGGCTGCGGCTGCGGTCAGAATCCTGTTGGGGCAATTTGTTACCGATCCCATCACCGCACACTTCTGGCCACCAGCGGCCGCGCCCAGCGGGTCCGAGCAAATTACGGGACATTGGATGGTGGCGCTGCAGTGGCTGTCGCTGGTGTGGACGTTCGCCGCCTTCGGAGAAGAGATCAGCTACCGCGGCTACCTGGTTACTCGCGCGGCCGAAGTTGGCAACCGATCAAGAGTTGCCTACTGCATTGCCGTCCTGCTCGTTTCGGTCCTCTTTGGATACGGCCACTACTACAAGGGTCCGTCAGGCATCGTAGACTCTGGAATGGCCGGGCTCGTCCTTGGCGCCGCGTACCTCTTATCCGGACGCAATCTCTGGGTGTGCATTCTAGCGCACGGATTCATCGACACGTTTGGCGTGGTGGCTGCGTTCTTGGGATGGGCGAATTGAGTTAAACAAAACTGACCTCGCAGAAGTCAATTCTGGGTTGATTTGGTTGCAGTCTTAATTCTGCTTGCACGATCAAACCTTATCTTTACGTTTGACCGATTTCCACAGCGCACGATAGACTAATTGAGTTTGCCTGTACTTGCGGAACCCGTTCTGGGGCCGCGCCGCGTTTCCGGTCAGAAGCCGTTGCGGGAAAAACAGCAAGCACATTAGATATTTTCCGAGCTTTTTTTCGGCTGGACGGTCGAGCGGCTGTCCCCGTACGCACCGGTTTGGTGCGTCACTAGTTTTTCAAAGATTCAGAGCCTATGCAATTCCCGGCCAAGTGAAGCTTGAGCCGGGCATCATTAAGGAGAGTCTATGTACGCGGTGATCCGCGCAGGTGGTAAGCAGTATCGTGTCGCTCCGGGCGACGTGATCCGTGTGGAAACGCAGGACGACAAGGACGGCAAAGTCGAGTTCGGCGACATCCTCGCCGTCTCCGCCGAAGCCGGCAGCGTTCTGCCGCCGGGTTCGGGCGCGCTGGTCAGCGGCGAAATCGTCGAGCAGGGCCGTGGCGAAAAAATTCTTGTTTTTCACTACAAGCGCAAGAAACAATACAAGAAGTTGCGCGGGCACCGGCAGAATTATTCCGCAGTCCGTATCACAGAGATTGCCTACGACGGGCAGTCGTTCAAGGCTCCGGAATTGGTGAAGAAAGAGAAGAAGGTCAAGCCCGCAGCCGAGGGCAGCGACGAAGTCAAGACCTCGAAACGCCCTGGAAAAAAGGCGAAGCCTGCGGCTCACGCCCACGCCAAGAAAAAGTCACACAAGAAGGCGGCGGCAAAGAAGAAAAAGAAGTGAAAGCACTTCCTTCGCTAGGAAGACGATTCAATTAGCTTGAGAACCACTGGCAACCGGCCACTCGAAACTAGGAACGGATTTTATGGCGCATAAAAAAGGACAGGGTACTTCACGAAACGGGCGCGACTCCAACGCGCAGCGGCTTGGCTTCAAAGCCTTCGGCGGACAGCTGGTTCCCGGCGGAACGATCATCGTCCGGCAGCGCGGGACCCGCGTAAAACCCGGGCTGAACGTCGGCCGCGGCAAAGACGATACTCTTTTCGCTAAGATCACCGGACGCATCAAGTTCCTCGACAAGGGATCAATGGGCAAGTTCGTCATGGTCGAGCCGGAAGCTATAGAAGCGGAGTAGATTCGGCTCGTAGCCCCATCGCATTCGTGCAAGGATCGCGGTTTACAGAGTCTTGAAGGGGCGCGGCTTCAGCCGCGCCGTTGAAGAGTGGAAATCAAACGCCCCTTTAGGGGCTGCGGCGGCACCTGCCTCGGCTTCACGTCGAGGCTTTTTCGTTGGCCCAACACTTGTGTGGGGACAGGCGACCCGCCCGTCGAAGTACAGCAGACTCCGGATACACCATGTTTATCGATGAAGCCAAAATTCGAGTGAAGGCCGGCGACGGCGGCAACGGTTGCATGGCGTTCCGGCGTGAGAAGTTCATTCCTCGCGGCGGACCCTCCGGCGGCGATGGTGGCCGCGGCGGCGACATCTGGATGGAATCGAGCGAACGCCACAACACTCTCGTCCATTTCCGCTTCAACCCCGAATACAAAGCCGAGCGCGGGCGCCACGGCGAAGGCGACAAGAAAACCGGACGCGACGGCGAAGGAATCGTCCTGAAAGTTCCGGTCGGTACCATCGTCTACGACGAAGATACCGGCGAGATGGTCCACGACTTTTCGCGTCCCGACGAGCGCGTTGTGATTGCGCGCGCCGGACGCGGCGGACGCGGTAACGCGCAGTTCGCGACCTCCACGCATCAGGCGCCACGCGAGCACGAAGAAGGACGCCCCGGCGAAGAACGCAATTTCCGCCTCGAACTGAAACTGCTGGCCGACGTTGGACTCGTCGGCTACCCCAACGTCGGCAAGTCCACGCTGATTTCGAGAATTTCGGCCGCGCGCCCGAAAGTCGCCGATTATCCCTTTACCACGCTCGAACCGAACCTGGGCGTCGTGCTCGCGGGTGAAAAAGGAAAAGAAGAGAGCTTCGTGGTCGCCGACATACCCGGACTGATCGAGGGCGCCCACGAAGGCTCAGGCCTGGGCACCCAATTTCTCAAACACATCGAGCGCACGCGTTTGCTCGTGCACATGGTGGATGTCTCTGACGGCAGCGGCCGGACCGATGTCATCCACGACGTGGACGTGATTCGCGGCGAACTGGCGAGCTTTGGTGCAGGCTTGGAAAAGAAGCCAACTTTAATGGTCGCGACAAAGATCGACGTCGCGAATCCCGAGAAGCTCAAGAAACTGAAGCTGTGGTGTACCCGCAAGAAGCTGAAGCTGTATCCCATCTCAGCCGTGACCGGCGAGGGAATTGAAAAGCTCAAGTATGCGATGCTGGAGCAAGTCGAGAAAGTTAGGAAAAAGCTCGCGGCGCAGCCGGAAGAAGTGAACATCTCGCGCTCCGACACATAGCCCAATCCATCGATCGAACCCCAGCTTTAGAATGCCGCCGTTAGCGGCCCCCGTGCTAGAATTTCCACAGCTTCGGACCCTACTCCCTGGACCTTCTTTTTGACCGGCCCATTCATCGAACTCGCACCCTCGATTCTCGCCTCGGATTTCGCCCACTTGGCCGATCAGGTCGAGCGCGCCACTGCTGGCGGCGCGGCCGTAATCCATGTCGACATCATGGACGGCCACTTTGTGCCGAATCTCACCATGGGGCCTCCGCTGGTTAAATCTTTGCGTCAGGCAACCCGGCTTCCGCTCGACTGCCATCTCATGATAGACAATCCCGATCAGTTCATACCGGAATTTGCCGAGGCAGGCGCAGACTGGATTTCGGTCCATCAGGAAGCCTGCCCGCATCTGAACCGCACGCTCCACCTGATCAAGAAGCATAATTGCCGCGCGGGAGTCGTAATCAATCCAGCCACGCCGGTGGATACGTTATGTGAAGTGCTCGATATTGTTGACTACGTCCTCGTGATGAGCGTGAACCCCGGATTTGGCGGGCAGAAGTTCATTCCGGGAACGCTTCATAAAATGCGCCGTTTGACAGAAATACGCTCGGAGCGCGGCTACCAGTACCGTATCGAAGTCGATGGCGGCATCGCGATGGATACCGTGGCGCAAGTCGTACAGGCCGGAGCGGAGATTTTGGTGGCTGGCAACGCCGTGTTCGGCAAAGGCGATGCCAAGGCAAATGCCGAGGCGTTGTTGGAAGCGGCGCGAAGTGCCAGTTTGCAGCGGGTATAGCGTGAATCCACCACGGAGGCACTGAGACACGGAGAAGATCTAATTACTGGTTTTCTCCGTGTCTCTGTGTCTCCGTGGTGAAAAGATTTGAGGTCTTTTAATATGCGTCGAAATTCTATTTTCGTCCTTCTCGCGCTGCTGCTGGCGCTGACCGTCGGTTGCACAAACAAAAAATCAGTCAACCCGTTGGCCAACGTCGGCTCAAAACAGCCCGATAAAGTCCTATTCGACCGCGCCATGGACGCCATGAAGCACAACCGCTTCGACGTTGCGCGCATGACCTTGCAAACCTTGATCAACACCTATCCCGATTCGGAGTTCATTGCCCGCGCCAAGCTCGCCGTCGCCGATTCGTGGTACGCCGAAGGCGGCTCGACCGCGATGCAGCAGGCCGAAATCGAATATAAGGATTTCCGCACCTTCTTCCCCAACATGCCCGAGGCGGCTGAGGCACAGTTGAAGGTCGCAAACATCCATTACCAGGAAATGGAAAAAGCCGATCGCGACTATACCCACGCGATGCGCGCCGAAGAAGAATACCGTTCGCTGATCCAGGAGTATCCCGACAGCAAGCTGGTACCGGAAGCGAAGCAGCGCTTACGCGAAGTTCAGGAAGTCCTCGCCGACCGCGAATTCGGTATCGGGCGTTTTTATTATCTGCGGATGGCGTATCCGGCGGCAATCGCGCGCCTGAAAACCCTGGTCGATCGCTACCCGCTTTACAGCGGCGCAGATCAGGCGCTCTACCTGATCGGCCAATCGTACGAAGCTGAGATAGATGTCGTCCGCAGAAACGGCCGCATGAACGAAGTCGCGAAGAGCAAAGCCATCGACGGATTAACCCGGGACGCCGCCGAAGCCTACGGCAGAATCATCAAGCGCTACCCGGCCATGGATGCTGCCGTTGATGCCAAAGATCGCCTGGAAGCCCTGCATCAACCGGTGCCGCGGCCCACGAAAGCCATGCTCGAGCAAAACAAAAAGGAAATTGCCAGCCGGCACGAAGCGACTATGGTGTCGACCGTGCTTCGCGGTTTTGAGCGGCATCCGGATGTGGCGAAAGCCACGCATCTTGGCGATCCGACCATGGTCGATCCGCCGCCCGTGACCGCCGGCGATATCGTTCGCAGTGTAACCAACTCGATGGCCGCGGATAATAAGCTGGGCGTGCAAACGATCAACGGCAAGGTTGCCCCAAATCAAGACGCGCCGCGATCGGACGCCCCACCCTCCACCACCGATGATGCCGCCGCAGCCCCCGCCGATCAACCTGCCTCCACACCGGATACGGCTTCCGCCGCCGAACTCAAACCGACGGTCGCCGATCCGAACGAACTGAAGCCCAACGTCGAGCAGGATCCCAATGCCCTGCCTCCCTTGCAGCAGAGCAATCAGATCGACACCAGCACCGGCACTTCGACCGCAACCTCCTCGAGCGCTTCCGCAAAAACCGAAGAGATGGCCGATATTTCTTCCAGCCGGAAGAAAAAGAAAAAAGGAATCGCGAAGATCAATCCCTTCTGAAGATCAGTCTCCGCCCACGATTGAGTCACGTCGGGACAGCCACCTCCGGCTGTCCCGCTGGATTTTTATCCCGCCTTCCACAAGAAAACACATTCCTTTCCCGACCATGGCGCTCCCCAACGGACCCGGAACGGACGTAACCTGTTACCAGCGCGGGAATCGTTGACTTCGACCAGCGGACAAGGTAGTTTCGCGTTATCTCTCCTTATTGCCGAAGGACGACGCTTGGCTCGCAAAATTCTGCTCGCGGATGATAGTGTGACAGCCCAGAACATGGGGCGAAAAATCCTGGCCGATGCCGGGTACGAAATTGTCACGGTCAACAACGGATCCGCGGCCCTCAAGCGGATTACCGAAATCAAACCCGATCTCATTGTCCTCGATGTCTACATGCCCGGCTATAGCGGCCTGGAAGTTTGCCAGCGCCTCAAGGATGCGCCCGAGACCGCCCATATTCCCGTGTTGCTGACGGTCGGCAAACTGGAGCCCTTCAAACCCGAAGAAGCGCGCCGCGTGCGCGCCGACGGCCACATCGTAAAGCCTTTCGAAGCCAGCGAATTGCTCACCGCCATCACACGGCTGGAAGACCGCATGGTTGCATCGCAACCCGATGGTTCGCGTTTCGCCACCTCGGTTTCCGGCGTCGAGCGCTTTGGTGGCGAAGAGGTTGGCAAGAAAAATCCCGGCGCCGACGACTCCGACACAGGATGGAAGAGCCGGCTCCGCTTTCCCTCCAAGAAAAAGAAAGAAGAACCAGAACCAGAGCCGGAAGAGATCGCGGCATCCGCAAATTTCCGCGACTTCCGAAAGACAAAAGGCAAGTCTGGCTCCGGCTTAGCTTTCACCGTCAAAGAGCCAGCACCGCCAGGCCAGGAACCAGGCCTGGTTCCCGATATTCCGCGCGATATCACTCCCGAAGAACTCGATGCCCTGAGCGCATTAGCCGCCAGGTTGGATGGGCCCATCCCCGCCACCGAAAACATTCCGTCGCCAACCGAAAAAATTGAGAAGGCACCCGTTGCTGCCATCGAATCTCCGTCCAAATCTGACGAACGACACTCGGATGCGGCAAAGACCGAAGTCGCGAAGACGGAACTCGAACCTCCCGCTGCCCCAATCGAAACAATAGAAAAGACAGAAACGACGAAGACAGCGCATGCGGACGCCTCGCCGCTCGATCCGGAGAAAGAAACCAATCACGAATCGCCGGTTGCCGAACCCGCAGCTCCAGTCCTTATAGCGCCCGTCGAACAACAAGTCTCGGTTGTGATCCCGGTCCAGCATACCGAGCCTGCCCCAGAAATTCATGCGCCCATTGCAGCCTCAGCCGTGGCCGAAATACGCGTGCCTGAAACGCTGTCCTCCAAGACTGCGGAAATCGCGACTCCGCCCGTCGTGCCACCTGTTCCTGTCGAAGTGGCCGCTTTGGTCGAAGCCCCTGCGCCGGTGGATCGCGCCGATGAGCCGCTGTTTGAAGTAGCGGCGAATTTTGCGAAGCAGACTGCCGAAGCAACAATTTCCGCAACAGAAGTTGAGAAAGACACTGTCGTAGCGGCCGCCACCGAAACCGAACAGCCAACCAAAATCGAAGCCGCCACCTCCGCGGAACCGGCCCTCGCCAAAGACGAGAAACCCGAGCACATCGCTGCAAAACTCGAAGAAGAAGAAGAAAAAGAAGACCCGAAGCCGACCCAGATTAATTCTTCCGGAGCCCTTGCCGAGCCAGTCTCCGAAGCGCCTCTGCCCGGAAAAGTCGAACCAGAAGAGCTCGCGCCGAGTGATGAGGAACTCGCCGAAGCGTTACGTCTGTTAACTCCTTCGATCGCCAACACAGATACCAGCGCGATTCCTTCGCAAGGCACCCTGGTCGCCGCTGGACAACTGCTAGCCGAAGAAGTGACGCGTCACGCCTCGCATCCGCGCTGGGTCGCGGAGCCGATCCCCCTGAGCGCCCAAGAATCGGCACTTTCGTTGGAAGCGGAGATGTTCCAGACCTTCGCCGTCGCGCCCCTCGCCGTCTCGTCGGCCGAGTCCGAAGCCGTCCGCATGACCGGAGTTTCCGCCATTGCGGCCGCCGTCGAAAACCGCATGGCCGCGTTGGATCTGGCGCCCAACAACATCGCTGACATCATGCCCGTCGCCGAAGCCAAGCCGGAAGCCGCGATGACCGCTGCTTCTCCGACGGAATCGAGTGCGATCCACACCTCTGCACCTGCACCTTCCGCGTCAAAATCGAGCGCGGTAATTTCGGAAGATGAAAATAAACTTTCGGAAGAGAAAAACTCCGAACCCGTCGAACTCGCTCCAGTTGTCGAAGCGGCAACCAGTGAATCGGCCATCAAGGCTCCGGAAGAAAACCAGACCGAAGACTACGCGGGCGGCACATTTGCCGACGCAGTTGGCGCCGGTGCCGGCGCGCACTCCGCGAACCAGCATGACGAATCAATGCATACGGCAATGCCTGCGCCGGGCGGCACGGAGCCAGCGCCGGGCAACAACGATTCAAGTTCAGACCTTGGGGGTGAAGACATGGCATCGAAATCAGGAAAATCCACTTGGCATCAAATTCGTACTGGTCCCGCGCCGGCAGCGACCGGCCCAGACGCGGTCGAAGCCGCGAAACAGGCCGCCGGACAAGCCGCCGAAGAGACTCCCAAGGCAATGGCCGCTGCGGCCGCCGCTGAGGGATCGGCCGCGACAGCGTCCACAACTGACGCGAGCACCATTGCCAGCATCGTCGACAGCGTCATGGCCGATCTTCGCCCGAAGATCGTGGAAGAGATCGCCAAGAAGTTGGCCGGCAAATAGGCAAACTCCGCGCCGAAGTATCGCCCTTCCGCAAACTTAGAACCTGCGAAAAACTTGGTGCAGCGTCGACTTCGAAAACCGAGGTCGGCGATGCGCCACTTCGCATCCCCGAAATCGGCAGTTTGCGATAGGCTTGGTTGGCTCGCAACATGTCCAACCAAGCTCTCGATCGTCTGCTCTCCGAACTCGAAGCTCTACGCTACCGCGTTGGACGCAACCAGTCGCACTGCGTCGTACACCTCATCAACCGCCTCGCAGCACTCGCCTTTCGCGATCCCGCTCGTCTGATCCGCTTCCACGAAGCCCTGCTATTTCTCCGTGCCTTCCCGCAGGGCCCAAACGTTGTTCGCGCCACAGAACGCGTTCTAAATCGCCTGCACCAGAAAGTCGAAATTTTGCGCAAAGCGGGTGCTGACATGGATGCCTTCGACACCTTCGAATACTCAGGCATCGCCGGCACGCACATGGAAGACACGTTGAGCTTCAACGTCGCGCGCTGGCTTGTCGGCACGAATCGCCTTCCAGCCCCCGTCGAAATCGCGTGGCAGAACTACGATCCGGGACGCGACTTAGGCAACACGGGACCGCGTTTCATCCCCCTGCTCGAAGACGACGCCTGCGTCGAGGCCGATACGCCTTGGCAGCGCTGGCTGCAAGCCGCCAGCGGCGCTTCCAGGAACAAATCCAGCCCAGCGAAGCATTCCACGGCAGCTTGGCTCATCCAGCGCTTCGAGCAGTTCCCGGGTTCCGGACCACAGCCCGGTGCGCATAGGTCCGAGCTCTACGAATCCCTGCGCGTGCCCTTGCGCTGGACTCTCGGAAATTCCACTATCACGCGAACCCGCAATCGCACGCTGCCTCGCGCCGTTTTCTATCACAGTGAGCCCTTGATCAGCCGCAGCCAGGTTTCTCTGGCAGACGAACTGGCGCGCCGTCCTCCAAAACTAACCAAACTTTCGCTGCGCCAAGGCAGCGAAATCATCGAGCTGATCCGCGAGGTCATGCTCGTGCGCTACCGTGAACTCTACGGCACCACGCTCGGCGATGCGCGTTCGGTGGTGAAGGCCGACGTGGGACGCGGTGTCGAGATCTATCTCTGGAGCCTTCCGCCTGATCGCCGTCTTCCGCTGCGCTCTTACGTCGCGGGATTGACGGTCAAGAATGGAGTGCCCATCAACTACATCGAGGCCATCGCGCTTTGCGAGTGGATGGAGGTTGGCTTCAACACCTTTTACACCTTCCGCGGCGGCGAAGCGGGATGGATCTACGCCCAAGTGCTGCGCTGCCTCTGTCACCGCATGGGCACGACATGTGTTTCGGTTTATCCCTATCAGCTGGGCCACGAGAACGAGGAGGCAATTCAGTCAGGCGCGTTCTGGTTCTACCGCAAGCTCGGCTTTCGTCCGGGACGCGCCGATCTGCGCCAACTGGCGGAACGCGAAGAAAAGAAAATTGCCGCCGATCCCAAGTATCGAACCCCTGCGCCCACGCTGAAGCGCCTCGCCGCGGGACACGTTTTCTACGAACTTCCCGGATGCCAGGTCGGCGCGTGGGACCGATTTTCCACGCGCAACATCGGCCTGCGCGTCAATGAACGGATGGCTCGCCATTTCGCCGGAGACGCCGCCCGCATGCGCAACCATTCCATCCGGGCGCTCGAGAGAACTTTGGGCCTGAAGAGCGGCGCTTCGGGTTTAGCTTCCTGGAGTCCACGCGAGCAGGAAGCCTTCAGCAACTTCGCGCTGATCCTCTCAGACCTGCGTGGAGTTCGTAACTGGACACGACCAGAAAAAGAAGCCCTCATAACCCTAGTCCGCGCAAAATCCGATCCGGATGAAATGCTCTACTTAAACCGAACCCAGTCGCACGTCCGACTGCGAGAGGCGCTGCTACATCTGGGCTCGTAAGTTCGGACATCGATTTTCGGGACATCCGTGAAAGAGGAAATCGAGGCAATGTTGGGAAGGGTTTTTGTCCCCCCCCCCCCCCCCCCCCCCCCCCCCCCCGATTTGCTGTAAAGTATTCAAAAATAAGGATTTATTTGTAAAATATTGCGGAATAAGGACTTAATAGCATTGGCTGTAAGTTATTCCCTCGCTGGCTCTTAGCTCTTGGCATTTGGCTCTTTGTTCCCGCCCGTCGTCGCTGTCCACTTCTTTCTATTTTTCGATCCTTTAGAATCATGGATTTAGGACTGACCGCTCTTTCAGATCTTTGATTTTAAGGGACTTATTCGCAAAATATTGCGGAATAAGGACCTAGGGGAGTTCTCAGTTTTTCAGTTCTCCGTAAACAGCTGCCGAAGCTACCCACGTGGTTGACACCTTCAATGTTCGGACCGGGTGAGGCTTAAGTCAAATAATTTTGCTGGGATTGTTCTGGCCCGTGGGCTCGCTGGACAAGAATCCCGACCAATAAAGAAAGCGATCGGGCGATTGTGGTGGACGGGCGGGGTCGCCCGTCCCCACACGGAGTGTGCTTTGAAGAATTGTGACTGAGGCTTAGGGGCCGACTACGCTGGTTAGCTTGTTGTCGGGACCCATCACGACGCAGATCACCTGTCCGCTGCCGAGTGGGGCGCAGGCTGGGACGCCGACGCCGACGCCACCGACGGCGCTCCAGCCAGTCCAGCCTGAGCCGTTATAGACGTTGGCGTACATCTCGCTGTTGTAGGGACCGACGGCGTAGGCTCCACAGACCAACTCGCCCGCAGCCTGCGAAGTACAGTTGGCGTCTGTATTTACTTCTCCGCCGAGACCGCCGCTATAGGGTGTCCAATCGGCGACGGCCCAGCCTCCTGCTGTGAAACGGGTGGGGTAGATTGACGAAGAATAACCTTCGGCGAAACAAGCGACGTTTCCGCTCTCATTCAACGACGTGCAATCGGGCGTGCCCGCGGCGATTCCGCCGAGGTTGAGGAAGCCTTCCCACGCGCCCGCCGCGAAGCGGTTGACCAGGGTCACGTACGCGGTGGTGTAGACCGCGCAAATGACGCCTCCGTTATTGTCGGTGGTGCAACTGGGAGCGGTGAAGGCAGTGGTGGTGAGGTTGGCGAAGGCGCTCCAACTGGTGCCGTTGTAGAGGGACCAGGCTAAGCCGCCCGCTGAGTTGCGGGCCGCGCAGAGCACCTCGCCCGCCGTGTACAAGGCGCAACTCGGAGCGGAGTAGAGGGTTGCTTTCACTTTGAGCGGGTTTGTCCATGCACCCCCGGTGAGTTCGGCTACCTGCAGGTTGCCGTTGGTGGACGTCGCGGCGCAGAATACGTTTCCCTTACCGTCGTTAGTACAGCTGGGATCGGAACTGACGGCGCCAGCGAGGTTCTTCCACTTGCCCCACGCTCCGGAGGCATAGGTATTCACCATCATGGTGGAGGTGCCGCTGCGCACGGCGCATGCGACACTGCCGGCGGCGAAACTGGCGCACGAGGGATTGCCAAAGCCCGTCGCGGTGCCGGTGGAGACGAAGCTTCCCCAAGCCGCCCAGGCGGACGGGGCCATTTGCAGCGATGCCAGCACAACCAGGAAAGCAAGAATCTTCTTCATGGACTTCTCCTTCGGGTTTGTCCCATTAAAACGATCCGGCTGAGACCGGTCGCGGATTGCGGGGCCCACAACGATTTGGGGTAGTGCGGGAAGGTGCAACTACGATGGCAAAATGCTAGCGTGCCGGGGACGGGCTGTCAACGAGGGTTGAGATGCAAATGCGGGTAGTGGGCTACTTTGTCGCCGTCTACCCAAATGCGACACGCGTTGACTTGGCGTGATCCGAACTATAAGATTTCACCCCATTCTGGCATATCGCTTGGAGGACACGATGACTCGAGAAGGGGTATTAAAGGTTGTGCTGGTGCTGGTGGGTCTGATTTTCTTGCTGGGTGTCTATCCGCTGATGATGTTTCTATGGCCGAGCGGCTGGCGATGGCAGCCTAACCAGCCGGAATACGAACAGATGATCCTCGGTGTCTATGCAACACTTGGCATTTTCCTTCTGATCGCATCCCGGAACCCCTCGGCAAATCGCAGCCTGATTGCGTTCACAGCATGGTCGAGCCTCGTCCACGCGGCCATTATGGCGGTGCAGGCATTCCATAATGCGAGCGAACACGGACATCTGCTCGGGGACATACCCGCCCTCGTTGTTGTCGGGGTTGCCCTCCTCGCGCTCGCTCCAAGAAAAGCAATCGGCTGAGGACAGCTGTTATGGCGATTGATACGCCGAATCGACCAGCATAGTTGGTAACAGGATAACTAAGAGGCCGGCGACGAGTTGGCGTTCGCGTCCCACTGGAAGACCTCTCCCAGGGGCACGTTGAAGACCTCTGCGATGCGGAATGCAGCTTCTAAGGACGGGGAGTATTTTCCTGCCTCGACGGCGGCGATGGTCTGCCGGGTGAGTCCGATGCGGTGCCCGAGTTCGGCCTGCGACATCTCTCCGTTCATGAAGCGCAGGATTCGGATGCGATTGGAAATCGAGCCTCGCATCAGGACGCCTGCACGCGATAGCTGGCGACCACGGCGCTGTAGTGAACCACTTCGGCGGCAACGATCCAGAAAATTGCGGCGTTGACGATGGTCCATCCGGTAGAACTGAAGGGCATGAAGCAGCCCACCAGGATCATTCCGGCGATAAGCACATAGTAAGCAGCACTGATGGAGCGGCGCTCGATGGCGCGATCGCGTTCGTCGAGCGGCGGACGCTCGTGGCGGGGGAGAGCAAGACGGAAATACAGATAGCCAGCACCCAGGATGAGCATACGGACAAGCGATGCGAAGGCAAACAAGGCAAGGGGGTGCAGGTGAGGCCAGGGCTCCCAGGAAACGGGTCTCCTCGCAGCAAAGGCGAAGTAGGGGCCATAAGCGAAAGCCATGGCGAGGAGCGATAGCCAGGCGATTTTTTCTCGGTGGGACATTGGATGACCTCAAGTTAAGGTGGCTTTAAGGTATTACATAACATACAGTATGTCAAGTATATTATACATTATGTAAATAATATATTACTTCTCTGACGACGACTGGTGCACAAATGGACGTTCTGCGTTGGAAGGGAGTTTGTATAATGCCACGTCATGAGAAGAATGCGATGGAGCACGATTGCGATCGGCGGGCTGTGGCTCGGTTCATCCTACTTAAGCGTTGGGCAGGACGTGAAATCTCAGGAGGCTGAAAAGCCAAAGGCGGCTGTTAAAACGGAGCAGCGCGGGCGCGTCATTGGAATCGGCGGCGTTTTCTTCAAGTCCGCGAATCGAGATCAGGCGCGGGACTGGTATGCGAAGCATCTGGGACTCGCGGATAAAGGTGGAGGAGTGATGCTGCCGTGGCGCGAGCATGACGATCCGCAGAAGGAACACGTTACGGTTTGGACGATTTTCCCCAGCTCTACCAAGTATTTCGATCCCAGCCCGGCACCGTTCATGATCAACTACATCGTGGACGATATGGACGCTTTGCTCGACCGCTTGAAACAAGAGGGAGTCAAGATTGACGCCAAGCGGATGGACGAATCCTACGGGCGTTTTGCATGGATCTATGACTCGGATGGGAACAAGATTGAGCTGTGGCAACCCCTGCCGGCGAAGCCCTGAGCTTGCCTCTGTCCTGACTTATGCGGCGTCGCGGTTCCAGCATCGCCTGTCACCAGGGTTGTCCGATCACACCCAGCGGAACTAGGAAAAGGTTGCCGCTCCTCGATTCGACACCTATTCAGAATTGCTGGCGTAACCAAGCGGTTTACAACGGTAATCTGGCGCTGCGAATTGCCCGGCCACATAATTTGGAGAACGCGGAATTCTCGGTGAGGGGTGTGGGGACGTGACGCTAGTCGTCGTGATTGTCGGAGTGCTGGGGCTTGCCCTGACGTTTTGGAGTGGAGCGAACTGGTATCTGTTTCAGAGCGGATATCGGTATAACAGCGAATTTCTGGGCAAGCGCTACGAGTGCAGTTTGATGTTTGTCAGTGCAGAGAACAGCAATTTGTGCTTTGTAGGCGCCGATGGGGCCGGGCTTTATTTGTTGTCTCATCCGGATGGCAAGGGGTGGTGGTGGCGGTATGGAGTGGTCGGGTTCAAGAAGAATCTGCAGATTCCCTGGAGTGACTTGGAATGTCGACCGAGGACGGTGCTGTTCAAAGAGTGTATGTGGTTTGAAATTCCATCGAGAAAAATCTATTTCTACATCCCGAGAGAGATTGGCGAGAAGCTGTTGATCGATGCGGGGCGGAAGATCGGTGCGGCGAAGGCGCAGCCGCTTCTTGAAAACGTCTAAGTCTTAACGATGCCACCCGAGCGGCTTCTGTTAAGCGGCTTGTTCGGCCTCGGCGATGGTGGGGAAGAAGCGGAAAAATCCCTCGACACGGGTGACTTCGAGGGCGTGGTGGATGCGCTGGTTGACGGCGACAAGCGCGAGGCTGCGGCCGTCTTTCTGACGGGTGACGTAGGCTCCGACCATGGCACCGATGCCGGCGGAGTCGGCCAAGGGCACGTCGGTGAAATCCAGGATGAGGGCACGGGAGGAGTCGGCGCGAAGTTTGGATTGAAATCCAAAGACATTGGTGAGGGTCAGGGGGCCGGAAAGTTGCCAGATTTGAATTCCTTCGCGCGATCCGGCTCGCTCTTCAATATTTAATGGCGCTTCGGGCATGGGGAAAATGTTAACGGCGAATGACGAGCGGAATGTTAACAACAGGTTAATTCCCAAGATTTAGGAGACGGGCAATCAGGAGCCGCCGGTGTAAACGCGCGGGACACGTTGAGAGAGGCCGCAGAGAATTTCGTAGGGGACGGTTTCGCAGAGGCGCGCGAGTTCGACGGCGTCGACAACTTTGTGGGCGGTCTCGGAGGCGCTGGTGCCGATGAGGATGACTTCGTCAGCGACGGAGACGTTGGGGATTTGAGTGACGTCGACGATGGTCAGGTCCATGGAGACGCGGCCGACGACTGGCGCGTACTCGCCGCGGACGATTACGCGGGCGCGATTGGAAAGCAGGCGCGGATAGCCGTCCGCGTAACCCACGGGCAGCACAGCGATGCGACTCTGCGTCTGGGTGACGAAGGTGCCCATATAGCCGACGGGTTCTCCGGCGGCGACGTTTTTTACGGTAAGGACGCGGGTCTTCCAGGAGAGCACGGGGCGCAGTGAGAGCGGAGGGATGAGGGCATCTTCGCCGCCGCGCGTGAACGCGAGGGAATATCCGTAGAGCGCGATTCCGGGACGGACCATCGTCTTCCAAGTGTTGGGGCGCGCGCTCATGGCGGCGGAATTTCCCATGTGAATGAGGGGAGGGCGCAGGCCGTAGCTGTGCAAGACGGCGAGTCCTTCATCGAAGCGGTGGAGCTGGCGGATGGCGTCTTCGGCGTCGAGAACCTCGGCGGAGGCGAAGTGAGTGCTGACGCCTTCGAGAGTCAGGTATTTGCATTGCGTGAGCATCTGGCACAAGCGCGGCAAGGCTGCGGGCGGCGCGCCGAGGCGATTCATCCCCGTGTCGAGTTTGAGATGGACGGGAAGAACAATTTGGGACTGGCGAGCGGCGCGTTCGAGGGACTCGATGTGCCATGGCTCCCAGAGGGTGGGAGTGAGGTTCTGGGCGACGATGGCAGTTTCCTCGCCCTTCCAGATTCCTGTCATCAAGAGGATGCGGGCTTCGACGCCGGCGTCGCGTAGAGCCAGGCCTTCTGCCGCGTCGGTGACGCCGAGCCACTGGGCGCCTTCGGATTCGAGGGCGCGGGCGCACTCGACGGCTCCGTGGCCGTAACCATCGGCTTTGACTACGGCGCAGATGGTGACGCCGGGGCCGACATGTTTCTGTACGGTGTGGAAGTTTTCGCCGAGCGCGGTGAGAGAGACTTCCGCCCAAGTGCGACCGTCGAGAATCAGCGAGCGGATTTCAGGCAGGTTTGATCGATCGGTGCGGGGCGCATTCACGGAACCGATTATAGCGACCGCATCGAGGCTGCCTGTTTACTGCTGTTGGGAGAGGGTCAACCACCAAGGCGACGAAGGCTCGCGACGGGAAAGCGTCTTCGCGGATCGTTTGTGGCCTTGGTAGAAATTGAGCCGCTCCTGGCTCGACTGGATGTTGCTCTTTGCCATTCCTACTTGTCCGACAAGACGAAGTTGACGGTGATTTCGGTTTCAACTTCGATGGGCTCATGGTTGAGGAGGTAGGGGCGGTAACGCCATTGGCGGACAGCTTGGACGGCGGATGCGGCGAGCATGGGGTGTCCGCTGACGACGGTCAGATTTTCGATGGTTCCAGTCTTGCTGATGATGGCGCGCATCTCGACGGCTCCCTGAACTCGCGCCTGCTTGGCGAGGATCGGATAGGTCGGCTGCACGCGGAAGACGATATTGCCCTCGGCCCAGTTTGAGATCGGGAGCGGTTTGACGGGAACAGGGCGCGCGGGAATCACGACAGGGAGGCCGGAACCGATGCTCCGGAAGATGCCGGTGGGGGATCCGCTATCGGCAACGTCGATGGAGGGAGCGCTGGGAATATTGGGCCCTGTGCCGACATCGTTGATGCGCGGCGTTTCGAGCGGGACGGTTCGGGGCGTGAAGATCTGCATTGGGTGAGCGGCGCCGACAGCGGGAGAATGATTGCCATGCACGGGCTGTGGTTCGGCGTGAGGCGCGTATGGGGTGGGGGCCGAAATTTGGAGCCAGTGAACCTGCGGCGGCCGCTCGACCCATAGCATCGAGATGGCGACCAGCAGGCTCAAGCAGAAGAGTTGCAGGGAGAAGGAAACGAGCGCGGCCCGTCCACGATGGGCAGAGTTGTCCCAGTTGCTTTCCTGTGTGCTGAACATTGTGTGTCCTCCGGACGGGCCCGTTATGACCCATAGACACCCGAGGCACTGGATTTGATCCCGGGAAAAGCAGCTTTCAACTGTTAGTTCTCAGCCAAGGGGAGAGCGGATTCGGTGCCAGCGTAACTTGGGTTTGGCTCAGCCATCCCTGGATCGTGCCGATTGATTACCAGTGCACGCAGGGCGGGCAGGAATGCCCGCCCCACACGATCTCTTCTTTTCAAGGAAAAGGCCGCGCTTGCACGCGGCCTCTTAAGTCGTATTTTCTAAGTGACAACTGCTCTAGCCGAGGGGTCTTACTACTGTTTCGGGGTCGAGGGCGCGGCAGGCTTGGTGGCCGGCTTCGGCTTCGGCGTTGTGCTGCCGGCGGCGGGAGCGGGAACGCCGGACTGGGCGTTGTAGGCTTCGACGACGGGTTGGGTGATGTCGACGGCGGGTCCGTACCAGATCACGGGACCGCGAGGCCACTGTTGGGAGGTGTCGAGGATCATGCCGTAGCCGTTGTCGCTGGCGTACTTCACGATGAGCGGAGCCATTTTGGTGAGAACTTTGTTGCCAATTTCGCCCTGCTGGTTCTGAAAGTCTTCTTGGGCGTCCTGGGTGGCGCGGTCGAAGCTCTTCTTCTTCGACTCGATCTGCTTGACGAGCTTGTCGCGGGATTCTTCGTTCAGCTTGTCCTGCTGGGCGCTGAGCTGCTTTTGCAGGCTGTCGAGTTCGTCGGCCGAGACCTTCAATTCGTTCTGCTTGGGTTCGAACTTCTTCTGCAGAGCCTCGGCATCGCGGCGGCCTTCGTTGGAGGCGAAGATCGCCTGTTCGATGTTGATGGTGCCCACTTTGGTGCCAGTGGCCTTGATGGGCGAGGCGGCAGCGGCGGAGGGCGAGTCAGGGGCGGCAGCCGCAGAACCTGTTGCTGGAGCAGCCTGGGCCAGAGCGAAGATGGAAAGGCCAAATACGACGGCCGTAACGACGAGGGCGCGGGACGACTTGCGAAGCGTTAACTTACTGATCATTGGATCCTTGTACTCCTTCAGATTTTTTCGGAAATGCTGGAAGCTCCAGCGCGCTGGGCTGATCGAAAACGGATCGCAACCCGAGCCTATCAGTTCATCAGACCTGAGACCTAAAACCGGAGCAAGGCACATACGATGCCCGGTTCTCTTCACGCAGAACAGCACGCGTGGCGATCAGGGTGTGGACGCTCTGCATTATACGGAGCGTAGAGGAACAGCGCAAACATTTCTCTCCAGCCTGATCCCCACAGGTAGTTGGATGCGGGTCGAGCGGGGGAGTTGGAGTTTTTGAGGGGTTGGGGCATTTTGAGGCTCAAAGACGGGTTTTTGGGTTGGGACTTCAAGATCCGCCACTTGGTTGGAGCGGCAGGCAGGCGGAGAAGAGTGTCCGGCCACACGGGCAAAGCTTAGTAGGTGCCAACGCCATTGGCGTTGCGGATGCGGAACCAGTCGTAGGCCATCTTGTTGCGATTCCATATCGCGTCGCAGCGGACGCGAAAAAAGGCCTGCTGGATTCGCGTGATAACCATGTAGTTATCCTGATTGCTCCGCGCGTCGCTGCGCTGCGCCCACATTTCGCTCAGCTGGCGCTCGCGCATCTTCGTATAGTCGCTGCTGTCGTAGACGCCGTTGTAGGGATTGCCGTAGCCGTCTTGCGCGGCTTCCATCTTGACGCGATTGTGTTGCGCGAGCCGGTTGTTGTTGTCGATGGCGTCGGAGAGAATCTGCGACTCTTCATCAAACCAGGCGTGAACCATCTGCTCGGTTGTGGCTGCATCGTGCGTGCTCTTGAACTCGTGGAGCGCGTCTAGGATGAGTTGCGTGTTTTCGACGCCGACGAGGGCGATGGGCGGGATCGGACTCTTGCGGACCGACATGTCGTCGTCGGTAAAGATGTGTTTCGCCGTGGCCTTGTCTTTATCTTTGGAAACGTCTTTGTTTTTCTTGGCCACGTCGCCGAGCGGAGGCGCGCTGTTGTCGGCGCTCTGGCAAAAAGTCAGGGCGGCGGACGAAAAAAGGAGAATGAGCGTAAGAAGCCACTTCCAACGCATAAGACCTCGTTGCGCGGTGAGGGAGACTTACGATTTCCGCACTCTCGATGATACATACGTGGAAGGAGTGGCAGGAGTTACGTCCGTTATAAGACTTGAGTGCCTAAAGGTGCTGGTGCGGGTCAGTGGGGTGAAGGTGGAGTCGCGGAGCGGGCTACGTTTCGGGTGGTGGCGAAGAGTTCATCCCAGGTCCAGTCGGTGGTCCAGAACTTGGCGGCGGTGCCATCGGGCGCGATCAACGCGACGCGCATGCTGTGGACGATCTGGTCGTCCTGCCCCTCGTAGTGCAGGCCGAATGTTTCGGCGAGGCGTTGCATTTCGGCTGGCTTGGCCACGGCGAAATCCCAGTGGGAGAAGCCGCTGGCGTCGCCTTGCAGATAGCGAAGTCCGTACTCGCGCAATACGGCTGGCTTGTCATATTTCGGATCGAAGCTGATGGTCAGCAGGTGGGTCTGGTTGTAGTCGGCGGGATTCTTTTTGAGTTCGTCATTCACTTTTGCAAACTGGCTGCTGAGACGCGGGCAAAACTCGGGCATGGGGCAGCGGGTATAGATAAAAGTGACGAGCAGAGCCTTACCGGCGAAATCGGAAAGATGGATGGTCTTGCCGTCCTGGTTGGTGAGAGTGGCGTCGGGGACGCGGTCGCCGGGCAGGAGCATTTGGGGAGGGTTGGCAAGGGCGGGCTTGTCTTGCGGGCGCGGAGCCTGGGCGGTGATGCGAACGTCCTCGAGCCAATAGTCGCTGCGGTCTTGTCCGAAGGCGAGGTCGGCGGCGATCGTGTCTCCGGGTTGGAGTTCGCGAACAACGGCGGGATCTTTGATGCGGTAGGGCATGGTCATAGCGGGCATGAAGCCGGGGATGTCGGCGTGTTTCAAGGTGATTTCGCTGGTATTCAGGTTCTTGGCGATGACTTCGCCCTGGACGACGTACTTCCGATGGCGGTCACAGGCTAAGGAAGCGGACAGGAGCAGAAGCAGTACGAAGACAGTGGCGAGGCGGTAAGAATTCTCCAAATGCATGATCATTCCTATTCCAATTTACGACGACAGACCGAGACGCAGGCGAGCTTGCATAGCCTGGGCGCGCGCCTCGCCCATCGCAGGAGCGTAGAAGTTTCGGACGAATTCCCTGACTTCGGGGCTGGCATCCTGAGGATTGCCCGACTTGAAGGGCGGCTGTGGATCGTATTCGTTGGCCAACTCTAGAATTTGAGCATATTTTTCGCCGCGCAGCCGGGTGGCGACACGCAGGGCAAAGTCCATGCCGGCGGTGACGCCCGCGCCTGTAATCCGGTTGCGGTCTTCGACCACCCGGGCGTTCACGGGGATTGCGCCGAGGAGAGGGAGCAGGTCGCGAGCCACCCAATGGGAGGTGGCTCTGTAACCCTTGAGCAGTCCCGCCGCGCCGAGTACAAGCGATCCCGTGCAAACGCTGGTGACCAGTTTTGCCTTCATGCTTCGGCTTCGCAGGAATTCATTTACGCCCGAGTCGTTCATCAGCGCCCAGGTTCCCCGAGTACCGCCGCCAACAAACAAAACGTCTAATTCGGCGGGGCAATCGGAGAAGCTCATTGTCGGGACGATCGGAATTCCCGTGTCGCTGGTCACCGTTTCTTTGGATTTCCAGACCAGATGCACCGCGGAGTTCATCAATTCGGCAAAGACCAACTGGGGAGCCACCAGGTCCATCGCAGTCATGCCGGGATAGACCAACATGGCGATCTGAAGCGGCGGCCCCGATGGCATGGCATGGGGCATGTTGGATTGACTCGACGTGGCCGACTCTTGCGAATTCGCTGGCAGTTCACAGATCAGACCACCGGCTAACAATGCGGCACCCAATTGCTTTGCAAAATCTCGTCGATACATTGTTGTCCTCCTTATAGAAGTGCTCACTGAGGATGAGAAGCTGGTCTTGCCACAGCGCCGATTCTGACTTCGGTTGCCTGCAGCGCAGTTCCAGCGAGCTTGGCATGAATCACGACGCGGTCTCCCACCTTGAGCTCCCGCGGCGTGATGGTCGATGTGCCCTTGGCGAATTTCGTGTCCGCGAGGATCATGACGGTCTTGACCTCACCCGTTGTCGTCTTTACGGTGATGGATGCGGCGTCGAGTTGTGTCACCGTACCCATCACATGCTGCTCGCCGCCGTGAGCAAAGGCATTTGTCGAAAGCGTCGACAGGGTCATCGCCACGACGGTGGCGAGCATCACGGTAGGGAGTGCTGTTCGATACTTAGTGGGCATTGCTATTCTCCTTGGAAGAAGTGGTTCCATTCAAAAAGTTCTCCTCCTGCTGTTCTTCGTCCCGGTCCGCAGCGGTCTTAGGATTCAGCTTCTGCATCTCGCGCTCTTCTTGCGCAGTGACTTGGGGGAGGTGGCGGATAAACAACACGAGCATCCAGCTGTCGTGATCCAAATCTCCGTCTTGAGGACTGCCCCATGCCGGCATACCAGTCATGCGGACGCCGTTGCGAATGATGTAGTACAGTTCGCCGTCGGTTAGAGACTGAGTGTCTGGCAGGCGCATGTCCGGGGTTTTCGGATAGAGATTCTTTCCGATCATTGTGTCTCCGCTCCCGTTGTTGGAATGACAGGTCGCGCAATGATCTGCCCAGTGATTGCGGCCTCGTATCAGCATCTCAGCGGTCGAGGGCAGGGGATTCTGGAGAGTCTTCGCCTTCGCGGGAATCGCTGCGCGCCGGAGCTTTCTCGCCACTAAGTCCTCGAGGGAGGTGGGCTGATCGCGGGCGCTCAATCCGAACTCGATGAGGCGGTGTGTGTAGATACTGACTCCGACAATGATTGCCGCAGTCGATAACGCGATCGCCCATGTCCACTTCGACTTCATGGTGTTGTTACTCTTTCGGTAATTGGCCGGGACAGCGGCAACTAGTAGTGAAACCGGAAGCGAAACTCGCCATAAATTTGGCGGGGATCGTTCCAGTGAAATCCGCCGAAGGTGAGGCTGTTGTCGAGTTGGACGCGGCGGTTCGCGACATTCAAGGCGGTGACGGAGACGGTGTATTTCTCGGCGAAGTCTTTGCCGATGGCGATATCAGCGGTGGTATGGCCGGGCAAATAATTTCCCGGATACTGGACTCCGGGCAAACCGTTGGTGAATCCCGAGCCGTAATAGAAATTGGTTGAGGCGTAAGTCTGCCAGGGCAGGCGGGTGTTATATCCCACGTTCAGCGTATTTCGTTGATCGTGATCGACTGGCGAAAGTCCCGGGGGAATGTCGAGCGGGCAGGACGGGGTTGGGGGATTCGTGGGGCAGATCAAACCCCCAGTGATGGGCGAGGTTGCCTGCGCGATCTGATTGGCGTAGGCGAGGTGAAACTGGCCGCGATGCCAGAGGTTCGGCGAGCGCAGAGTGAGTTCCCAACCTTGAATCAAGGCGTAATCCCAAGTGATGGGCCAAAAGATGTTCGACTCGCCGATGTTGTTATGATCCAGCCAATTGTGGGCGAAGGTTTGATAGGTATCGGCGTCGAGGGTCCAACCGCGGTAGGGGATCATGACGCCGTACTGCCATTCCCGGTCGCGCTCGCCATAAAGCGGGGCAAAGCCAAAGCCCTGCTGGCCTCCGCCGGATTGCAATTGGTCGGTAGCGGTGGAGAGTGGCGGGGCCTGATAGTAGTACCCGTAGAAGCCGCGAAAAACCCAATTCAGCCGCGGGATTCTGATGGCAACGCCAAAGCGAGGCTCGGCCGTGTTTTCGGAGACTGACTTGTCGTTGAACTCGGTGGCGCGGAGACCGGCGATGAGGGTGAGCCATGGCGTTATCTTGAACTTGTCGTTGATAAATTCCGCAGCGAGGCTTCCGTTTACGCCGATGGAAGAGGGGGCGAAGTTTGGGGTGCCGTCGGTGTATTCATTGAAGAAATAATTGTACTGATGCTGGAAAAACCCGTAGACGCCGGCTTGAATATCGTTTCTTGAGATGTTTGTGCTTAGGGCTGCCTGTCCGCCTGCATAGTTGGCGGTCTGCGTGACCGTGGAGATGACCGGATAATCATTGGGGCCGCCGTGATAGTCGGCGCCGTTGTAGTGATAGAACGGAGAAACGGTGAGCAAAGTCTGGGGATTGAAGGTGTGAACCCAAGAGAAGGTGACGTAACCATCGGGCTCAGTCTCACTATCGTGAAGGCCATAGCTGGGGTAATTCTGGTTTCCGATGGAGTTGGGATCGGGGTCGATGGGGATTTGGTAATAATCCCGGCGCAATTGCGTGACCACGCGAAACTGATTCTTAGGGTCGGGATTGAAGATAAATGACGCGAATCCACCATAACCATTGGCAGCGTCGTTGAACACCTGACCGATCGGAGTCTGCAGCCCGTATTGACTTCGGTTTCCATTCAGGCTGGCATAGTAGGCGAAGCGCTGGGTGTGTCCGCCGCAACTGATCTGGTCGTTCGTCTGATAAAAATTCCCGGCGGTCATGACGAGATCGCATTCGCGGTAGCGTTCAAAGCCAGTGCGGGGGACGACATTGAAGACGCCGTAGGTGCGATCCCCATAGTCGGCATCGTAGCTGCCGCGCTGCACCTCGAGGTAGTCGATGTCCTTGGGGTCGATCTGAGGTCCCAGATTGTTCGCAATGTTTGTGTTGGGAATGGGGACGCCGTCGATCAGCCAATCGACCTGGTGGCCTCCACGCATGTGCAGCATGTCGTGCGTGACATAGGCCGCGGGCACGTAGTCGGTAATCATCTCCATGCCGTTGGTGCGGTCGGCTCCGGGGGTTTCCTGAATGTCGATACGGTTCACCATGACGGTGGGGGTGACGCTTTCCGTGGTCGCCTCGACCGGAGTCTCGGGAACAATGACAGTTTCCTTGGCGCCTGCAATCATCAACTCAAAATGCAACACCGGATTGGTGTCGGACTGAACAATCACGTCCTGACGCGTTTCCTGGAAACCCTTCGATGAGACGGTGACCGTGTAATTTCCGAGCGGCACGGAAGTGAAATCGAATCCTCCGCTGTCGTGGGAGTCCTGGGACTGGGTCCAGTCGGAATTTTGGGCCTTGAGGGTGACGTGCGCGCCTTGCACGGGACGGTGCTGCGGATCGTGAACTACACCGCGAACGGAACCAAAGATGGAGCCGAACGCAGGGACGGCGAACAGCAAAACGGCGAATCCTAAGAGTCTGACGCGATTCATAAATTTATCCCCTTAACATGAAGCCGGCGTGCCGGGCTGAGAGCGCGAGCCGCGAGCACAACTGGGAAGTTTTGTGCGGACCACTTCGCTCAGAGCCCGAGCGTGAAAGCTCGTAGCAGTCGTTATTTCAGGGTTCGGAGGGGCTTAGCTGTGGGGAGGGGCGCGGGCGGAATCCTGGCCGGAGATCAGGGTCGAACGAAAAATGAGGCTGGGTAAGGAGAGCGCGGGTTCGACCTGGAAAATGATGGAAGAGACAAGTCCGGAAGCGGGCTTGGCCCATGCTGAGGCGGCGCAGCAGCAGCAGCAATTGTGATCCTGGCAACAGGTGTTAATTGCGTGTAGGGAGACTTCGTTTGGGTCGGGCTGGGACGACGAGGCTTCGGCGGGCATCGTCGTCGATGCGGCCATCGCGTGATGGCATGACATCGAGGCGCCGGGCTGAGGGTCGGACGCTGTCTGCTCCGGCCTCGAAGGCGACGGCTTTGATTGCGACTGCATGGAGTGACGCATGCAGTGCATCGCTTCCGGCTGAGCGGAGGTCGCCATCGCGATCGGTCCGAAGGCCGGAGCGAGCATGGCGAAGAGCAGGAATCTAGCGGTCCAGCGCGAAACGCCCCACATTGCGGGATAGCATAGCAGAAAAACAGCCGCCAGCCGTCAGGTAATGCGGGCGCGGGCGGAAATGGGAACTGAAGACTGGGTTCCTGTAACATTTCTTCGTGCATCGGCTCGCTGACTCGCTGTTGAAGACAATTCGAAAGCGGGAATCGATTCGGGCGGGAGACCGGGTGGCGGCGGCGGTTTCCGGCGGGGCGGATTCGGTCGGGTTGCTTCGGCTGTTGATGGAATTGCGGGAAGAGTTGGGGATCGTGCTGTCGGTGGCGCACGTCAACCACAAGTTGCGCGGCGAGGAGTCGGACGAGGACGAACGGTTTGTTGCGGGTCTGGCACGGGAACATGGGCTGGAGTGGCATGGATGTGAAGCTCCCGTTGGCGGAAAGAGCGGAGTGGAGGTTGGTTCGGGAGCGGGAGCGGGAATTGAGGCGGCGGCGAGGGAGCTGCGCTACGATTTTTTTCGCGGGCTGGCACGGGAGGGACGCGTTAACAAGATTGCGACGGCGCATACGCTCGACGATCAGGCGGAGACACTGCTGCTGCGAATTTTTCGCGGGACGGGGATTCGGGGTCTGGCGGCGATTCATCCGCGAATCGTGTGGGAAGAAGATGGGCAAAAGTTTGGCGAGGTGATCCGGCCGCTGCTGGGAGTGCGACGGGCGGAGGTGCTGGAGTTTTTGCGGGAGCGAGGGCAGAGCTGGCGGGAGGATTCGTCGAACCGGGACGTGACCTTCCTGCGCAATCGAGTGCGGCACAAGCTGCTGCCGTTGGTGCGGGAGGAGTTTGGCGAGGCGGCGATCGAACACATGCGCGAGCTGGCCGAGATCGCGCGGGCGGAAGAGGAACATTGGGAGTGTGGGCATCCGGAGATTAAAAAAACGGGTGGTGGAGCGGAGGAGTTGGGGCGTCCGGCGCCGCTGAAGCTGGCCTTGTTGATGGAACTCCCACTAGCGGCGCAGCGGCGGCTGGTGCGAGCGTGGCTGGAGGCGAATGCTCCTGCGTTGAGTATCTCGTTCCGGCTGATTGAAAAGGCGATTGAGCTGGCGAAGGGATCGGCAGGCGGGAAAGTGGAGTTAGCGGCGGGATTGAGCCTGCGACGTGGTCGGCAGGAGTTGAGTTTAGCGAATGCGACCGGGGGATTTGCCAGTGAGGCAGGGGCGACGAGCGAGCTGGGGGATTACGAATATTTTCTCGCGTTGCCGGGCGCGGTGGAGATTCGCGAACGGGGAACGCGGATTGAGGCGTGCGTAGTCGATGTGCGCGAAGTTGCCGAGGACGAGCGGGGACAGTTGTTGGATGCGGAGAAGATTCCGAGGGAAGTTTTGGTTCGCAACTGGAGGGCGGGGGATCGGTATTGGCCGGCGCATACGGCGGCTCCTAAAAAAGTGAAAGAGCTTTTGGGCGACCGGCACGCGACGGGGACGGAAAAGAAATTGTGGCCGGTGGCCGTGGGAGCGAGTGGGGAATTGGTGTGGATGAGAGGATTCGCGGTTCCGGCGGAGTTTCAAGCGCAAGAGGAGGCGACGAAGGCGATTTGGATTCATGAGATTGCGGGGATGATGTAACATGCCTTTGGTCGAGTTTGGGCGAAGAGGTTGAGGGACTCATTTGTGGCCATACTGTCGTTCCCTCAGAGGCTAAAGCCGGCACGGAAAAATGAGGCATTTATCGCAGTGGTAAACCGCTGCGCCACCCAAAAACAAGACCCAATACGAGCTTTTCAGCAAAGTCTTAAACCGGGATGGGTTTGTCGAAGTTACGGCGCGGCTAAAGGCTGCGCCCTTTCAAAGCAAGAGCAAATGCGAACTTTTCGCGAGCGGGTTAGGGATAGAATCCTGCGAACACCGGAGGCGCCACTTCCGATATGAATGTTTCGTCGAATACCGGATTACGGCAGGTGATCTCGGCCGACCAGATTCAGAAGAGAGTCCGTGAACTGGGACGCCAGATTTCGGACGACTATCGCGGCCAGACCGTGATCGCCCTCGGCATTCTGGAGAACAGCTTTCTGTTCATGGCCGACCTGGTGCGGGCGATCGAGGTTCCGATTGTTTGCGCGTTCATCAAGCCGACGTACAAGCAGAGCACACAGGGCGCGTCGCCGCTGCTGGAAATTCTGTTCAGCCACGAACTGGCAATCCAGGGTAAGCATGTTTTGCTGATCGAGGGTTTGGTGCACAGCGGCGTGACGACCGAATTCCTGATGAACGATCTGCGCGGACGCGGCGCGGCTTCGGTGAAGATGGTGACGCTATTGGACCGGCAGTCGGCGCGCAGGGTACAGCTGCAGCCGGACTATTTCGGATTTCTGGTGGATGACGCGTTTCTCTGCGGCTATGGGTTGGGAAGCCCGGAGCAAACGGGGCGGAATTTGCCATACGTGGCCGCGACGACATAGGGCTTCAGCGAGGGTTGCAGAGGCATAGTTTTGATGAGTCGCAGCGGGCCTTCCTTGTGACTTCTGTCACTTTCGTCGGGTTTCCCGTTTTCTGGGGAAAAGGTCTAGAATTGGAGAGCGAGTCTTTCTCCAGTCGAATTTCCGTCTCCGGCATCTAATTCCATCGTGGGCGGTATATCTTATTGGCAGGGACGGCTTCCACTTAAGAGGAGTTTTAGGTGAATTCAACAATCAAAACAGTACTTTTCTGGGCAGTTATCGTGGTTTCGGCCTTCCTGCTCTGGCAGGTCGTGCGTACCGGCAGCAATGCCCAAAAAGAAAAAGAGATCGGCTTCTCTGAGTTCATGGCGTACGTGGACCAAGGCAATGTGCAGGATGTGCTGTTCACCGGCCAGGAAGCCAAGGGAAAGATCAAGAATCCCGACTCACTCTTCCATACGACCGTCCCGCCGGGCAGCTATCCCGAGATGTACAAGAAGTTGTCGGACAAGAATATCCCTTACAGCTTCAAAGACATCAGCAACGGAACGTGGCCGAGTTGGATTTTGAACCTGGCGCCTTTGGTTCTGCTGGGCGCGTTGTGGTTCTTCATGATCCGGCAGATGCAGACAGGTGGGAACAAGGCCTTGTCGTTCGGCAAGAGCCGGGCGCGGCTGCTCTCGATGCAGCAGAAGAAGATCACGTTTAAAGACGTGGCCGGCGTGGATGAGGCAAAAGAAGAGCTGCGCGAGATCATTGAGTTTTTGCGTGAGGCGCAAAAGTTCCAGAAGCTGGGCGGACGCATTCCGAAAGGCGTTTTGCTGGTTGGACCTCCGGGAACGGGCAAGACTTTGCTGGCGCGCGCGGTTGCGGGCGAGGCGAATGTTCCCTTCTTCTCGATTTCTGGTTCGGACTTCGTAGAAATGTTCGTCGGCGTGGGCGCGAGCCGCGTGCGCGATCTGTTTGAGCAAGGAAAGAAGAATGCTCCCTGCATCATCTTTATCGATGAAATCGATGCGGTGGGACGTCATCGCGGCGCCGGTTTAGGCGGCGGACACGACGAGCGTGAGCAGACTTTGAACCAGTTGCTGGTCGAGATGGACGGCTTTGAATCGAACGAAGGCGTCATTCTGATGGCGGCGACAAACCGTCCGGATGTACTTGATCCGGCGCTGCTGCGGCCGGGGCGTTTTGACCGGCGTGTGGTCGTGAATCGTCCGGATGTGCGGGGACGTGAGGAAATTTTGCGGGTGCATACGCGCAAGATTCCATTGGCGGACGATGTCGATCTGTCGGTGCTGGCACGTGGGACGCCTGGGTTCTCGGGCGCTGACTTGGCCAATATGGTGAACGAAGCGGCGTTGGCGGCGGCGCGGCAGAATCGCAAGGCCGTCCTGCAATACGACTTCGAAGTTGCAAAAGACAAGGTCCTGATGGGAGTGGAGCGCAAGTCGCTTCTGCTCACCGACGAAGAGAAGAAAAACACCGCGTATCACGAAGCGGGGCACGCGTTGGTGGCGGCGAAATTGCCGCACGCCGATCCGGTCCACAAAGTGACGATTATCCCTCGCGGGATGGCGCTGGGACTGACGATGCAGTTGCCAACCGACGATCGCCACAACTACTACAAGAACTATCTCGATACGCAGATCGCCATCCTGATGGGCGGGCGCATTGCGGAAGAGCTGTTCTTGAACCAGATGTCGACGGGCGCGGGCAACGACATTGAGCGGGCCACGGAATTGGCGCGCAAGATGGTTTGCGAGTGGGGCATGAGCGATCTGGGACCGCTAACCTTCGGCAAGAAGGAAGAGCAGATTTTCCTGGGACGCGAGATTGCGCAACACCGCGACTATAGCGAAGCGACGGCCATCCAGATTGATGAAGAAGTCAAGAAAATGGTGAGCATCGGATACGCGACGGCGAAGGGGATCTTGTCAGAAAATCGCGAGACGCTGATCCTGATCGCGAAGGCGCTAATCGAACGCGAAGTGCTGGACGCGTCGGAGATCAAGATGCTGGTTGATGGGCAGAATCTGCCGCCGATTAAGCCGCTTCCGGCCAAGACAGATGATGGCGTGCAGCAAGTAATCAAACCGGATCGCGTTCCCGCGAAGAGTGGGGAGCGTCCGGCGACGGCGTAAAGATAAGGTCTCAGGTGTTAGGTTTCAGGTCTCAGAGGGCGGCCAATTTTGGCCGCCTTTCTTTTTTGCGCGCGAGAACGGCGACCACGGCCAAAATCACGAAGAAGGGATCGATCGGTCGTCGGTAATAGACTTCGGGACTGGTGATGTAGTAGATCAGCGGAAATGAAAAGAGGACGAGGGCATAGGGCAGAGCGCCCGAGAAGTCGACGCGCAGCGCTTTCCAGAGTCCGAGCAGTGCTAAGACGGTGAGGGTGGTACAGAAGAAAATATTCGGCGGATCGAGCGGTTCTTCTTTGAGATATTCGCGGTCGAAGCTCCAATAGCCCGTCCACAGGAAGACGGCGCGCCGTAGATTCATCCACATATACCAGCCGGGATTGGCGCGGATAAATTCCACCGCTTGCTGCTTCTTGTGCTGCATGTAGCCAAATTCGCCAAGCTGCTGGAATTCGTTCCATTCGGCGTCGTTATGCCAAGGGCCGAGTTCGTAGGCTCCCCAGTGCTTGGTGGTGCCTTTGGTTCCGAGTCGCAGGACGATTCCCATGTTGTCGCGGAAGGGAACGAAGCGATGAAAGACGTCGTAGTTGCGGATAAACCAGGGAGCGATCACGACGAAAAACGCCAGGCTCGCGGCGACGTTGAGGGCGAACCAGCGCTGGCCACGGCGCCGGCGGCGATAAATTACCCATAGGGCGAGAAATGGCAGCGCGGCGAGCATGGACGGGCTCGTCAGTGCGCCGACGCCCCAGAGCACGCCGAAGAGAATCCAGCGGGAGATTCGGTTTTCATGTTCTAAGTTCAGGGTGATTAGGAAAAGAACGGCGAGCAGCAGGGTCGCCAGCCATGTTTCCCAGATGCGCTCGACGGGAAAATAAATCGCGTAGGGACAGAAAGCCCAAGCCCATCCCGACCATTTGGCGATGCGGTCTCCGAAAGAGATGCGGGCGATGAGAAAGACGACCACGCAGGTCAGCGCCGACATGAGCGCATTCAGCGAGAGCAGGACGATGGCCGATGTCTTGGTGTACACGCCGAAGACTTTGAAGACGCCGGCGACCAGGTAGGGATAGACGGGAGTCATCCAGGCGGTGGGGCCAGTCTCGGCGAATAAGGGACTGCTGAAGCCGCGGCCCTCGACGATGGAACGCGCGATTCTGCCCGTTTCGTATCCGAAGTGCCAGTGATCGCGTTGCGGCTCGAGTTGCTCGGGGAGCAGGAAGATCATGACGAGCAGACGGATGACGAGGGCGACGAGGACGATAGAAACCAAGAAGGACGGGAAACGCCTCTGCTGCGGCGGCGGTGGAATGGACGAACCCGGGTTGGAGGAGGGGGCCAACGGAATCAAGATTAATTCGTTTGATGATAAAGCACGCTGCGATTTCGAGAACAGGATTTGTCTTGAACGACATTCGTATCAGAATGTGGCCAACACGAAGTTAATACCTGTTACAACTCGTCACACCGCGTGCTTCCTTCGCTGTCGGGGGATCACGGCAGACTTGCTGGCTGTAGGTCTATAATTGCGCGGTTTCAACACCACACCCATTCCTGAGCACTTAAAATCTGTCGGCGACCCTCGGCCCGGGAGGGCAATCTCGATGCGGCTTTGTAAGTTTCTCCCATTGACCATCGTATTATTCGCGTGTCTAACGATGACAATTGCGTGCGGTTCTGGAAGCGGCGGCGGGTCGCAGACGCAGCCCTCGACGCCAATCTTCACCAGTTCACCGGTGACGACGGCGACGCAGGACGTTGCGTACTCGTACCAGCTTGCGGCTACGGATCCAGCGGGGGGAAGTGTGACGTTTACTTTGACCACGTCTCCGTCGGGCGCGGCGCTTAGCGGGAGCACGGTCAGCTGGACTCCGACGGCAGCAGAATCGCGGGTCTCGAACAGCTTTAGCGTAACGGCGAAAACCGCGTCGGGTGGCACGGCAGTGCAATCGTGGAGTGTAACCCCGGGCGGGACCATTACGGTGAACTGGGTGAATACTTACTGGACGGCTGACGGGGCGTCGCAAGTTCCCGAGGTGTCTTCGGGAGCTAGTAATTTGTCGGCCATGTGGACGAACCCGGACGGCTCGATTACGGTGCAGAAGGGCTCGTGGAGTTCCGCCGGTGTGTTTGTTATTCCGAACGTGCCGGCAGGTTTTTATTGGCTGCAGACGTCGGGCGGGACTTTCTGGACAAACGTGGGCACTTTCGATGCGGGCGGAAGTGTTGCTGGAGGTCCATTACCCACGATTGCGAATCCAACGCAAACGTCGTTTCTATTCGACCTCTCGGGGCTTGAGAGCGTCCCGACATTCACGCCTATCGATTTTACGGGAGCGGTTTCGGGAAGTCCTGGGCTTGTCTTACTGGATAATCCGAGCTCGACTTCCATCACGAACGCGGAGGTGATATTCGAGGATAGTAACGTCGACTGGTCGCAGATTAGCACGGCGTTTCTGGTGCAATATGTGCCCGTTACCATCGGTCCGCCGAACAACTTGCTCAATAACCTGGTGCTGGGGCCTGCGTTGACATTGACAGGACTTTCGTGGGTAGACGGTCAGCAGAATCCGATTACCGGGACGTTGCAGCCGAGTTCCAGTACGTCGATCAATTTGAGCGTGCCGGGAGCTTCGGAGTGGGCGGGCCTTCTATCGGGTGTGGCCCCATCCACGCCTGTTCCTTTTGGCTCAGCACTTTTAATTTCGGCGCAATTGTATGTCACTCAGGGCCTGGCCACGAGCGGATTGCCCGTCTCACCTCTGGTGGGAGTAGGGTCGTTGGGGGGAAGCAATCAGTTCCTGACACTGGCAGGAACCGCTCAACAACCGGGGATTGCGATTCAAACGGAAGGCTGCAGTGGGACGGGGTTTGCGACTATCCTGCCGGACGCGCCGCAACCTGCGATCACAAGCGATGTGAATTTTGGGACGTTGCAGTATGGCGATCCGTTTCCGTCTGGGTGGGCGCGGACCATGGCGCTCTGCCAGGAGTCAACGGTAGCGGTTCCGATACCAGGCTCGTCGCAGACCGCAACTTTCATCCTGACCGACTCGGCGGTGGTTGCGCCGTCGAATACTCCGCTAGCGCCAGTCGTTCTGCCGGTGCAGAATGCGACCATCAATGGCGGGAGTTTCTTCGGTTCGGCGACCAGCAACTCGAACATTGTTGCGCTGAGTTGGTCTGCGCCCACGGGCCTGGCTCCCTTTGGGTATACGGTGCGAGTCTATGTCCAAACCGGGTCGGGAGGCGTTCTAACCTACGGGGGGACGGGCGCGGCCCTCTCGACGGCTAACACTTCGATGACGCTGCCGCCGCTGGCGGGCGGCAACACTTATGTCTTCTCTATCACAGCGGACGCGGATGGCAGCGCCAACATGCAGACAAGCCCCTTCCGGTCGTCGCTGCCGACCGGCAACGCAACGGTTGTGTCGGGGCCTCTGAGCATCAGTTCGGGGGCGACGATGCCGGAGATTCATGGCGATCGCCGCGTGATCGAGAACTTTTCGCAGCCGGTGGCTCAGGCGGCGGCACCGGCGCGCGGAGCGACCGTCAAGCACTTTTGATTTGTTAGGTGAATATAGATAATGGATTGCACGTATGCATCTGACTCTCAGCTCTAAAGTCGCGCTCATTACCGGAGGGTCGCGGGGGATTGGGGCGGCGGCGGTGCGCCTCTTCGTCGGGTCGGGCGCGAGGGTAGTTTTCAACTATCAGATGGCGCAGGCGCAAGCGGAGGCGCTGGTGCGGGAATGTGGGCGGGAGAATTGCCGGGCTGTACGGAGCGATCTCGGGAGTCCGGCGGGGGCGGAAGAGTTGGTCGCGGCGGCGATCGCGGAGTTCGGACGGCTCGACATTCTAGTGGCGAACCATGGCATTTGGCCTCCGGAGGACGCGCCGATTGATCGCATGTCGGATGAGCAATGGCGGCGGACGATGGCGGTGAATCTGGACAGCGTCTTTGGGCTGGTGAAACATTCGGTCGCGCGGATGAAGCAACAGCAAGGCGGCGGGCACATTGTGCTGGTGAGTTCGACGGCGGGGCAGCGCGGCGAGGCGTTCCATTGCGATTACGCGGCCAGTAAGGGAGCGCTGATCAGCATGGTGAAGGGGCTGTCGACAGAGTTGGCGCGAGATGGGATTTATGTGAATTGCGTGGCACCGGGGTGGGTGGAAACGGATATGTCGAAGGTGGCGCTGGAGGATCCACCGACGCGGGAGAAGATTTTTCGCGGCATCCCGCTGGGGCGAGTGGCGACGCCGGAAGAGATTGCGGCGCCGATTTTGTTTTTATGCACTCCGCAGGCTGGGTTTATAACGGGCGAGATTTTTAATGTCAACGGCGGGGCGGTGCTGGTGGGGTAGCGCCCGCGAAGCGGCGGACGGGCGAAACGGGCCGTCGCTACCCGTTCCGTCATGCAGCTAAAATGGTGGGAATGGCTTCTAACCCAGTATCCATGGTCCGACTTTTTGCCATTTTGCTGTTGACTTGCCTTGTACTGCTGTCCTGCCTGGCGGTTTCGCAGGAGGCGCAAGCGCCTCCGCCTCGGGCAGCGCTGCCGGCGACGCCTTCGGGGCCGGTCAATCTGAACGACTCTGAGAATGCGCGCAAGGCGCGGGCTGTTCTGGACCAGACGGTGGATGCGCTGGGCGGGGACATTTACCTGGAGTATGCGAATAAAGAGGAAAGCGGGCGCTATTACCCGCTTTATCACGGCCGCACGAACAGCACGGGGATTCCCTACAACTATTACATCGAGTATCCGGATAAAGACCGGTTTGAGATCCTGCACACGAAAGACATTTTCCTGATCGAGGGATCGGTGGGCAATGTCAAGACCAACAAGGTCGAAGTTGCTTTGATCCACAATGGAGACAAGGGATTCGAGACTTCGTACAAGGGGACGGCGGCGCAGGAACAGGAAGATTTGCAGAATTATCTGCGGAGGCGCCCGCACTCGCTGGAATGGATTTTCCGGAAGTGGATGCGGGATCCGACGGTGGCTCTGTTTTACGAAGGGCAGTCGGTGGTTGACGGGAAACAGTGCGAAGGGGTGACACTGCTGAACAGCCAGAACGATTCGGTCAGCATTTATTTGGATGTCAACACGCACTATCCGGTGAAGATCAGCTACTCGTGGCGGGACGCGAAGGACAAGCAGAAAAACGTGGAAGAAGAAGTCTACGACAACTACAAGATCGTGCAAGGCATCTGGACGGCACACTCCATCACGCGTTACTTCAACGGGGAGACTTCGCAACAGCGTTTTGTGGCGGAGGCGAGCTACAACCAGAAGCTTCCGGCTTCGATGTTTGAGGCGACGGTGACGTATGACCCGAAAGCTCCGCCGAAGAGAAAGCGGTGAATAGCGAGCAAGCTTGGGGCGGCGAAGCGGGCGGCGGCTTACGAAGGTCACTAAGAGGCAGGGCAAGTTCTTCCTTGGATACTCCCGAGTATCTCCCACTAAATGAATAAGTTAGCGAATTTCTCTGGCTGGCGAGCCACGAACTGTGGCTTTTTTGCCACAGTCAAAAGATCGGTTCGGGCTGTAAGCTAACAGCTAGTCGAGACTTAGCGACTTCCCCCGTGACCTACGAACAAACAATTCGTGCGGCGGTGACTTGCACGGGGGTAGGACTCCACAGCGGCGCTCCAGTCAATCTTAGAATCTTGCCGGCCCCAGCGGGAACGGGAATTGTCTTCCAGCGCACGGACCTGGATGGTTTCCCAATCGAAGCGAGCGGACGGAATGTCGCGCGCGTCAGCTACGCCACCAGTTTGATGAAGAAGGGCGTGCTGATCTCGACGACCGAGCACCTGCTGTCTGCCTTTACGGGCGTGGGCATCGATAACGCGATCGTAGAGCTCGACAATCTGGAATTGCCGATTCTCGATGGTAGTGCGCGTCCGTTTGTGGAGATGATTCAGAAGGCGGGGATTCGCAAGCAACGCAAGGCGCGGACATACCTACGGATAATGCGCGATATTGAGTTGCGGGAGGGCGACAAATTTATCGCCGTCTATCCCGCGGACGTTTATTCGGTGGCTTATTCGATCAATTTTCCGCATCCGCTGATTGGCAAGCAGAGCTTCGGGGTGCGATTAACAAATGGAAGTTATCTGAAGGAAATCGCGCCCGCCCGAACGTTCGGATTTCTGCATGAGGCCGATGCCATGCGGCAGCAGGGGCTGATTCGGGGAGCATCGACCGATAATGCGATCGTGCTGAATCGAACTGACGTTTTGAATCCGCCGCTGCGGTTTGCGGATGAATTCGTCCGGCACAAAGTGTTGGACTTGATCGGCGATCTGGCGCTGATCGGAAAACAAATTCTAGGGGCTGTGGTAGCGGACCGGGCGGGCCATGCTATGCATACTGCCCTGGTGTCTCGTATTTTGCGCGACCGTTCGTATTGGGAAGAGACGGTGCATGAGGAACGACCCGAGCTTCCGGCGCTGGCTACGGCGGCCAGTCTTAGCGTGTGAAGTGTCGGTTGCGGCGAAACGGAGGCTCCTCCCGTTCGGATTAAGTTAAAATCTGAGTTTTTGCGCAGCCTGTGATCGTCTCTGTTTCGAAGTAGTTCTGGCAAAAAACCAACAGACTGGCATTTAGGACGCCCCGGTTAGCTCCCTGAAATACGGGCACGAACCTTGGGGCTCCGAGTGCCGCACCCGCCTTGCAACTTGATTCCTGACGGCGTTATGGCACTGTAGGGACGAAGCCGCATCCCCAAACATGATTCCATTGGAAGAGAAGATTGCTCGAACCGAGAGATTGCTGCGGCGCCTCGAAGAAGACCAGCCGTATCTAGATGCGCGGCTTTCGGTGTTGGGTGCCGAATCTCGCGAGAGTGCCACTGCCTTTGCGGATCGAGTTCGGGCCGAGGCGGAGGCGGAGTTGCAGCGGCTGATGGCGAAACGTCCGTTGCCTTATGAATGGAACATGCCGCAGCCGGCCGACTGAAAAGCAAATGCGTGAGTGGGATCCCGCCCGAGGGGTCAAAGACCTGAGACCTAAGACCTGCCCTCGCCTAGGGGAGTGTGACGTAACCGTGAAGTTGCAAGGGCATTTCTTCCTGCAAGCGGTCAGTCAGCCATTTTTCGAGCTCGTATTGCACGCTTTGTGGAACGGCGACGAAGCGAACGCCAGCGCGTCCACTTTGGTCGGACCAGGCGATCTGGCCTTCCAGTTGGATCGAGCTGTTGACCTCGGGCAAGGTGAAGCGAAGTTGAACGAAGGAATCTTTGGGCAACTTGCCGAGAAGCCGGATGGCCATGCCACCCTCGCTTAGGTTGGTGGCGGTGGCAGTCATTTCCTGATGATTGGGAAGGCCGATGCGCAGCGGCATTTCAAGCGGATAGCGGAAGTAGCGGCGGCGCTCGCGCACCATGAAATTGAGAGCGGCATTGAAGCAGCGCCCGGCGTGCATGGGGGTGACGGGTTTTTGCAAGACGAAGTTCGCTCCCGAGTGAAATGCGTCTTGCGTGGTTGTCCTGCCGTTGACCACGGCAAAGGCGACTGCCTTGGAATTGCCTTGCGTCTGGCGCAGACTTTTCAAGAGGTCGGAGCCATTCGGAAGGTCGTCGCAGTCAATGATGACGGCATCGAATTTACGCTTCGACAACAGGTCATGGCCTAAACGGAAGTCAGTACAAACTTCGATATCAACCGCAATCGTCTCCAGTGCCGGACGCAAGACACCCAACAAAGCTGCGTCGCGGCTGATCAGGAGGGAGTCGAGATTCATGGCGTATCCATCCTATCGACAGACAGCAAGCTAAGAAAGTAACGTTGGTACCGGGTGGCGCAGTCCTTTTTCTAAAGACTTATTCTAAAGTCTTCGAAAATGGTCGCCTCGCTGGCGGAGCGGGCACGCGCACTCCTATCGTTCATCAAAATGGAGTTCTTTTTTTGCTGGATTCTCAAGGCTTTCCCCACGAAACTGGACTGGTGCTGGAGACGGCGTATTTTTCGATCGGATCGAATCTGGGAGATCGCGCGGCCAATCTGCGAGAGGCCGTTACTCAACTGGGATTCGCAGGTCAGTTGCGTGCAATTTCAGGTTTTTATGAAACTCAGCCCGTCGATGTTCCCGATCAGCCTTGGTTTCTGAACTGCGTGATGTCGATCATCACGGAAAAGACGGCGCTGGAGTTGTTGCAGTTTGCCCTGCGGGTAGAAGAAGGGATGGGGCGTCTCCGCATGACGCGGAAAGGTCCGCGCAACATCGATATCGATGTGCTACTCGTAGGGGACCAAGTGATCGATGAGCTGGGGTTGAAGGTTCCACATCCGGCGATGCATGAACGGAGATTTGTGCTGGAACCGCTGGTAGAGATTGCAGCTGAGGTACGTCATCCGCTGCTGGGAAAAACGGCGAGAGAGATGCTCGCAGAATTAGGCGAGGGTCAGACGGTGCGTCGGCTTTCATTGACTTAGCCTCAGAGGTCGTGGAGAAAGTACCGCGCTATCGAGCGACCTTCCCTCAGGCGCGATAAGCGCCACGTATTTCGAGCGGCTGTTCGGCACGATCCTCGTGCCCTTCCCGAGAGCACTTGAATCACAGTTCGTTGGAATGTCACGGAATTATGATATGGCTTGGCGCGTCCTGGAGGTCGGCGAGAGCGGAATGTTTTTCGGGAAACTGGGCAAACAGAAAGTCGATAAAAGCTCGGGACTTGGGGCGGCCCGAGGTTCGAGCGAGGGCCATGCGCAGCAAGAAGGCCAGCGCTTTTAAGATGTCGGAGTCGCGCAAGCGTGTCTGGCCGATATGCTGCTGCTCGGCGGCGCGAAATTCGCGAACCATGGTTTCGATCTCGTGGGCGATGGACTGGTGCGCGAGATTCGCGGTGGGCTGTTCATAGATCAGGCTGGAGTTGACGCGGGTGGCATAGCTTTTTGCGAGGGAGCTCAGCGCCGCGATCAGGTCACGATCCATGAGCTCGCGGTCGCTGCGGGCGCTCTTGGCAAGAGCGAAGCTGAGTCCGAGGATTAATTCTTCGCGTTCGTAGAGAAACTGTTCGGGAATTTCGATCTTGGGGATTTCGATATCAGAGTAGAGGGTGGCGTGGCCGCTCCAATCGGAGCGGTCGTGAGCGGCATGCTCTTGTGCCAGCTGGCGGGCCTGTTGCAGATAGGGACAGTCGTTGGGGCAATCGAGCGTTACTTCGCGTTGTTCTCCGCAACACTGCGGGCAGATTTTGCCGTGGAGAGCAGGACAAAAGCGTTTCTCCTTCCGTTGCTCGCAGATGGCGCAGCTCAAAGATAGGACTCCTCGATCTTGATTATTTCACGGAAAACAGGGTAAAGCGGCGGGTCGCAGAGCCATATTGGGTCGAAATTGCACTGTTACTGATGCAATTGGAAAAGCTGATGGCAGCTATAACCGATTTCTATTTGTGTGGTTGCGCACGAAGCGTTAGCCTGTGATGTTACTCCCTTGGTCATTTAATCCCCGGGCAGCCCCACAAACTTTAAGGAGAGGCATGTCAACTGAACTTCGGAATTTTCTTGAGATCCCCTACGACGAACTGCAAGAGTTGAATCTGGAGGCGAAGATGCAGCGCCTGGATCGCGTCTCCCCCGACAAGATCCAGGAAGAACGCCTGAAGTATCTCCTGGAGGAGTCGCGCATCAAGGCCGTGACAGTGATGTTCAGCGACCTTGAAGGCCGGCTGCACATGCTCGACTACGACAAGAAATTTCTGGTGAAGAGCTACGACAACCTCACTTTCGACGGTTCGTCGATCCGAGGCTTCACGGCGCAGCGCGAGAGCGATCTACGGCTGGGCATTGACTGGTCGGCTTTCTACTGGGGGCCAGCGGATATTTTTGGGCCCGGCAAAGTGATGGTCTTTGGCGAAGTTATCGACAAGGGCGGAGAGCCGTACGCCGCCGACATGCGTGGCGTGCTGAAGACCTACGCGGAAGGTCTGTACAAGAAGCAGGGCTACACGCTGAATGCTGCCAATGAGATCGAAGGCTTCCTGTTTAACGGGCCGGATGCGGAACGCACTTATCACGAGACGGGGAAATTTGAGTACGTCAACACCGGCGGATACTATCACTCGTTACCCGGCGATCCTCTGCGAAACTTTATCGACACGACTGCCGAAGTGCAGCGCGCGATGGGATTCCAGAACGAGAAGGATCATCCTGAGGTTGCGCCCTCGCAGTTCGAAATCAACTACAGCTACGCGGAAGTGGTGGCTGCAGCCGATCACATCCAGCTTTACAAACTGATCTGTCGACAGGTGGCGCGCAACATGGGGCTGACCGCATCGTTCTTGCCGAAGCCGGTCGTGGGCGTGAACGGAAGCGGTATGCACACCAATGTTTCGATCAGCAAGGCGGGCAAGAATCTGTTCTGGGATCCGAAGGGCGAAGAAAAGCTGAGCAAGATGGGCTGGGAGTTTGTCGACCGCATTCTGACGCACGGCAACGATATTTGTCTGCTGCTGAATCCGAGCGTGAACGCCTATCGCCGTCTCGACCCGCACTTTGAGGCACCGAACCAGATCAAAGCCTCGGCAGTCGATCGCGGATCGATGATTCGTATTCCTATCGGCAACGAGCGCAGCATGCGGGTTGAGGTACGCTCCGTGGCTCCGGATGCGAACCCGTACCTCGTGATGCTCTCGATTTTCAAGACGGGGCTTGATGGCCGTACTTCGAAGATCAAGAACCTGCGCCAGGCCGAGCGCTATTTGCCTGACAATATCTACAAGGCGCTCGCGGACTTCAAGGCAGCCGAGTGGACTTCGAAACTGATGGGCGAGGATGTAAAAGGACGTTACGCCGACCTGAAGGAAGGTTCGGCGGATCGCTGTCCGCGGCTGTTGGGCACGTTTGTAAAAGCGCCCGAAGTGCAGTACCACCACAACGTCTACAACCAGTACCTCTGGAACAAGTTCTAAAGGCAAATATCGAGTGGGACGGGCGTTTTGCCCGTCCCAGCCGAGTGCCAGATCGGTTGCGAGTTCTCTCGACAGATTCTTTCTGAACGCGCTCAACGCGCAGTCAAGTTCCCGAACAAACATTTTCGAGCCGAAGGCTTTTGTGTGCCCGAAAGGCGCATGAAGTCGATGATCCTTTCGTGAACTATGGTTCATCGCCCCAACTTGAGATAATGGTAGTCTCCAATGAAACTGACACTTTTTGAAGAGCGCTGGCTGCCTAAGTCCGTTCTGTGCCTGCGCGACTACAGTCTGAATAAATTTCTGCGCGATCTGGTTGCCGGCATCACCGTCGGCCTCGTGGCTCTCCCGCTGGCTATGGCGTTTTCGATCGCTTCGGGATTGACGCCGCAGGCAGGAATTTATTGCGCGATCGTGACGGGGTTTCTGATCTCGGCGCTTGGCGGATCGACGACGCAAATCGGCGGCCCAACCGGAGCATTCGTCGTCGTCATCTCGGGCATCGTCGCTCTCCACGGAGTCGACGGTTTGTTCATGTGCACTGTGATGGCTGGCGTCATTCTCGTGATCATGGGACTGGCCGGGATGGGTTCGGCGGTGAAATTTATTCCGCGGCCGATCGTCATTGGCTTCACGAATGGGATTGCCATCCTGATTGCGAGCACCCAGATCAAAGACTTTTTTGGATTGAAGCTGGAGAAGGTTCCGGGCGTGTTCTGGCTGCGCATGGAAGCGCTGGCGGGGAACTTTCACACGCTGTCGCTGGAGACGACGGCATTGGCCGTCGGGACGGTCGCGATGATCCTGGTGTGCCGAGCTTTATCGAATCGCGTTCCGGGCGCGATTGTTGCGTTGGCGCTGGGAACGCTGGCGGTTTGGATCTTCAAACTGCCGGTAGAAACGATTGGCACGCGGTTTCATGGAATTCCGAGCGGACTACCGCATCTGCACATTCCGGTTTTCCGCACTGATCTGATTCACGGGCTGCTGGGGCCGGCATTAACGGTGGCGATGCTGGGAGCGATCGAATCGCTGATGTCGGCTGTAGTTTCTGACCGAATGAGCAACAGCAACCGGGTTAGCGACCGGCACAATCCGAATGTTGAATTGGTGGCGCAAGGAATCGCCAATGTCATTTCGCCGATGTTTGGCGGTTTGCCGGCAACAGGAGCCATCGCGCGCACGGCGACCAACATCCGAGCGGGCGCCAAGACTCCGGTGGCGGGAATGATTCATGCTCTGACACTGCTTGCGATTCTGGTTTTTGCTTCGAAGCTGGTGAGCTTTGTGCCGATGGCCGTGCTGGCGGGAATCCTGATGGTGGTGAGCTACAACATGGGAGAGTGGCGCGAGATTCCGTCACTTTTGAAGTTAACAAAAACCGATATAAGCGTCTGGCTGGTGACTTTCGCGCTGACGGTGTTTGCCGACCTGACGGTGGCGGTGCAGGCGGGCATGATTCTGGCGGCGCTGCTGTTTATCAGCCGTGTCGCCGCTACGACGACGGTGTCGCAGGTGACCGACGACTACGTAGAAGATGGGCGCGTACACATTTTGCAGGACAAGGATATTCCGTACTACGCGACGATCTTTCGCATTCATGGGCCATTTCTGTTTGGCGCGACAGACAAGATTGATGTCGTTACCGAGAACCTGCACGCGCTGCCTCCGGTGGTGATTTTGCGTTTGCGCAATATGACGGCGCTGGATGCGACGGGACTGTTCGCGTTGGAGGAAGTCGCACGAACGTTGAAAGCGAGCGGACGCGAGTTGATTTTGTGCGGAGCTCGTGAGCAACCGCTGAATATGATTCAGCAATCGGAATTTGAAAGCCTGATCGGCCGCGAAAATATTTGCCAAAATGTGCAGGATGCGCTGACGCGGGCGGAGGAAGCCTTTGAAAGACTCAAGCCTGCTGGAATCGGAACGGCGGCGCATTAACCTGCTTTGAACTTAGTGCATTGCGACAGCATTCACCAGGTTTGCATTCAGGTAGCGGCTCATCGCCAGGTCGACAATGGAGCCGATGAGTTCGGTGTAGGTCAGTCCTGAAGCTTTGGCAGCCATGGCGAATTCCTGGCGGCTTGCGAGCCAGGGATTTGGATTCGCCTCGATGACGTAAACGTCCCCGTTTGGAGCGAGGCGCATGTCGATGCGTCCATAGTCACGCAGTTTCAACGCGCGATATGCGGCGAGGGCGGTTTCTTCCAGCCGCTGGCGCGTGGCATCGTCGAGATCTTCGGCGATCGCCGATTTCGTAAGTTTGTAGGCCTCGGTGTTTTTTTCAAACTTCACGTCGTAGCTGGCGATTTTCGGCGTGCCTTCGGGCAGGCGCGAGAGATCGAGTTCGATCAGCGGCAAAACTTGCGCCCGTTCGTAGCTGCCGAGAACTCCGGCATAAATTTCGCGGCCTTCGATGTACTCTTCGATGAGCGCCGGGGAGTCGAATTCGTCCTGGATGTATTCGACACGCTCCATCATCTCTTTGATGTTGCGGACGACGGAACCGGCGTCGATGCCAATGGATCCATCTTCCCATGACGGCTTTACGATGAGCGGGAAGGAAATGTCGTGCGCGTGCTCGATGCGGCCGCGATAGGAAGTCGCAAAGAACGGCGTCTTGATCTGATGGAAAGCGAAAATCTTTTTTGCGATGGCCTTGTCCTGTGACATAAAGAGGGCATGCGGTCCGGCTCCGGTGTAGCGGAGGCCCAGCAGGTCAACGTAGGCAAGGACGTTCATTTCTTTCGTGTCGTCGCCGCCAAAGGATTCGGTCAGGTTGAAAATGAGGTCGGCATCGCAGCGGGACAGCGAATGCAGCGATTGCGGACGACCGTCCAGTTCGAAGTAGGATGGTTCGTGACCCAGCTTCTGGAGCGCTTCAAAGATTTCTTCGCGGTCCGTCTTTTCTTTTTTGATTTTCTTATGTTTCGTGCGAGGCTTGGGCGCTGGATTCGCCTCTTCTTTCGCAGCGGCTGCGACGGGGTCTTCGTTCCACAGGTCGTAGAGCAGCGCGATTTTGAGTTTAGCTCCGATCATTTGGTATCTCCGGAAACGCTTTACGGCTGTATAAACTTTCCTTTCGCCACATACGTCATCACGAGCGCGGTGGTGTAGGCGGTGAGCTCAGCCAGATGTTCTGCGCTGCGTGTTTGGTCGGCGCGCAAGTCAAGTTCTCCGGCGCGCCTTTCAATCGAATCCATCAGAGTCCTGATTAACGGACGCTGCGCCCCTGTCCACTGCGCGACTTTGTCGATCACGGCCTTGCGATGCTGGTGCAGAAATTCGTGCGCCGGCAGGGCCGTCTTACGGCGCTTCGACACTGCAAAAATGTCGCGCAAATCGGTATCGGGCGTAAGCTCGGTGACGGCAATCTCTTCGCGCGCTTCCTGCTGAAACTTGTAAAACTCGGCCACGGTGGCTTCCATGTCATCGACCGTAAGATCAGTCTGGCCACGGCGCCGCGGAGGGTCACTTTTCCCCAGCTTACGGGCCACGCGATTCAGATATTGCAACTTCGCCATCGCGCCCCAGCCGCGGTAACGTTTGCGCCAGTTCGACCGCGGCGTCAGCCACACAGCGAAAGTCTCGGCGAAATCTTCGTCGGGATGCTTCTGTGCGTACCATCCCGGCAGATGCCGCACGTATTCGCGCGAGAATGGCGTGGGCCTGTAATTGTCGCGATACGGCCTCCGAAAAGGACCAAACGTCCGTTTCCACTCTGGCGTATTGTGCAGCTTGTAGGCGTAAGTGAACGCGTGGCCCGCCTCGTGCCGCAGATACATCATGATTTCGCGTGGATCTTCGAGGTCATGCGCCTCTTTTTCCAACTCCGCCAGCGCCGCGTGCGCCAGATAAAACGGAATGCCGATGATCGGCTCGCCGGACGGGCACCCCCATTCATCGGTCAAGTAACAAGCCGGGCGAAACCTGGTCAGTCCCTTGGCGTCTAACTCGCGATAAAGCTGCTCGACAAAGCGCTCAACTGGTGAGGCCGCAAGCGCCAGTCCGAGCTCACGAATCGGGCGGCTGAGCAGTTCCAGGTACGCGGGTTCAGTTTTCGCGTTATCGACGCTCTGCACGGATGTATGAATAACAAGACTCGCCAGAAAACAGACTGCAACCGCGCCATTACACACACGGGGAGTAGTGTCACTATGATTAACGGTAACCGAAAGTGGGGTGAGATTGAAGTTACTGGGGTAACGGGGCTGGGGCTGGCATCGCGGAGGCCGGGTTAAAGATCACGATCAGGGTTGAATTGACTGCCGGATTACCCGCTCGCCGCTACTCGGTGCAGCCGCAGCGGCAGTACGGCCGCGTAGTTCTGAAAGTCGTGATCGATGGTGAAGATGGTCCATCCCCGCCGCTGGGCGGCGGCGCACGGTTTTGCCGCGCAGGCTCTTGCCGCTTCTGCTCTTGCCAGTGCGTTGCCTTTCTTTCTTGTAATCGTACGTGGGATCAACCGGGAACGTACCGAAGGCGTCGAGAATTCTAATCTGCTGGCGCTTGCGAACATATTCTTCAAGCGCCGCTGTGACCGCTTCCTTCTTGGACTTGTGACTTCCGGCGCGTCTCGCCTCTTCGATGAGACCGTCATCCAATGCGAGATTCGTGGCCATGTGTAAATGGTGACACTCTGTAATGTCTGGGTGAATGAAGAAGCGCTCACCGAAAGCGTCGCCGCAGGAGAGACCGTCCAGCGAATGACGGGCCCGCAACTGGCGAGCTTCCGCGGAGTGATCATGAGCGTTCATGCGAATCGTAAAAAGGGGACGGACGAAAGCGTCCGCCCCTACGTGTGGCTACTGAATCAGCGTTCCATTCGTCGGCTCATCCGGAGGAATCACGACTGCCGCTGCGACGCGGTCCCCCGGCTCGATGTTTAGCAGCCTTACGCCTTGTGCCGAGCGTCCTGATTCGCGGATGAACTTCGATTCGATGCGGATGATCTTGCCGTACTGGCTGATGAGCATCACTTCGGATTTCTCCGTTACCTGCGAGATGCCGACAACTTTGCCGTTGCGCTCGGTTGTCTTGACGTTGATCACGCCTTTGCCGCCGCGATTGGTGAGGCGATACTCGTCGGCGGGAGTGCGCTTGCCATATCCGTTTTCGGTAACGGAGAGAATCAGCGAACCCTTCTCGGGAATCAAGTCAGCGACTTCGGGAGCAACATCGCCTTCTTTCGCGATAGCCTTCGCCTCCGGCTTGATCGTGGTCGCCATGCCGACAATGTAATCCTTCTCGTCGAGGTTCATGCCGCGGACGCCAGTGGCGTTGCGTCCCATGGGGCGAACGTCGTTTTCGTCGAAGCGTATCGCCTGACCATCGTGCGAGGCCAGGAAGACGATCTGGTTGCCGTCGGTTAGCGAAGCGGCGACCAACTCATCGCCCTGCTCGATGTTGATGGCGATGATGCCGCGCTGCATCACGTGCGAGAAGTCTTTCACTTCGGTCTTCTTCACGGTGCCATTGTGCGTGGCGAAGAACACGTACCGGCCTTCTTCTTCCAGGTCGCGGACGGCGAGCATGGTGCGGACGGTCTCTCCCGCTTGCAGTCCGACGAGATTGCCGACGTGCTTGCCTTTGCCGGCGGCTGCGATGTCGGGAATCTCATAAACCTTGAGCCAGTAAACGCGTCCCGTGTTGGTGAAAATCAGAATGTAGGCGTGGGTCGAGGCGATGAAGAGATGCTCGACGAAATCCTCGTCGCGCGTCTTCATGCCTGTGCGCCCGGTGCCGCCGCGGCGCTGCATGCGGTAGGTGGAGATCGGTGTCCGCTTCATGTAGCCGGAGTGGCTCACCGTGACCGCGACCTGTTCGTCGGCGATCAGGTCTTCCAGCATGATCTCGGCAGCTTCGTCTTCGATCACCGTGCGGCGGGCATCGCCGTAAAGCTTCTTGACCTCTTCGAGTTCCTTGATGATGACCTTGCGCAGCTTCGCCTCGGAAGCCAGGATCGATTCGTACTCGGCAATCGCTTCGCGGACTGACTTCAACTCGTTCGAAATTTCATCGATCGAGAGCTTGGTCAAGCGATGCAGTTGCAGTTCGAGGATGGCGTCGGCCTGTTTCGACGTGAAAGGTTTATCGGCATCGAGCTTCGGAGCGCGGCCGGTGGTGTTGATATCGATCTTCTTGCCGCCGAAGTAGGCGACCAAATTCTCGCGAGCGTCGGCGCGGTTGGCGCTGCCGCGGATGATCACGATCACATTGTCGAGATGATCGAGCGCGGTGAGATAACCTTCTAAAATGTGCTCGCGGTCTTTGGCTTTGTTGAGCAGATACAGGGTCCGCCGCCGCACGACATCGACACGATGATCGATGAAGTGCTTGATGGCCTGGATCAGCCCCATTTCTTTCGGCTGCTGGTTGACCACGGCCAGCAGGATCATGCTGAAACCTTCTTGCATCGACGTGTGCTTGTAGAGCTGGTTCAGGACGATCTGCGGTTCCGCGCCACGCTTCAGCTCAATCACGATGCGCATGCCGTCGCGATCGCTCTCGTCGCGGATGTCGGAAATGTCATCGATCGTCTTCTGATTGACGAGGTCGGCGATGCGCTCGATCAGACGTGGCCTTGTTCACCTGGTACGGAATTTCGGTGACGATGATCGCCTGCTTGTCTTTGGTGACGTTCTCAATCGCGGCGCGGGCGCGCATCATGAAACGTCCGCGGCCGGTGCGGTAGGCTTCGAAGATTCCAGCGCGGCCATGGATGATTCCGGCGGTCGGGAAGTCTGGCCCTTGCACGAATTTCAGAATTTCCGGCAACTGCGCGTTGGGATTGTTGACCAGCGTAATGGTGGCATCCACAATCTCAGTCAAATTGTGCGGCGGAATCTTGGTCGCCATACCAACTGCGATGCCGTCGGATCCGTTGACTAAGAGATTGGGATAGCGCGCCGGCAAAACAGCTGGCTGCGTTTCCGTGCCATCGTAGTTGGGATAAAAATCGACTGCTTCTTTGTCCAGGTCTTCAAGCAGCGCCATGGAAACGCGCGTCAGCCGAGCTTCGGTGTACCGATCAGCCGCGGGAGGATCGCCATCGACCGAGCCAAAGTTTCCCTGACCGTCAACGAGCGGGGCTCGCATGGCGAACGGCTGCGCGAGTCGCACCAAGGCGTCGTAGACGGCAAGGTTGCCGTGCGGATGGTACTTACCCATCACTTCTCCGACGATACGAGCGCACTTACGGGTGGCGCGTCCGGGAGCGAGGCCCATCTGCTGCATGGTGTAGAGAATGCGGCGATGCACAGGCTTCAATCCATCGCGAACGTCGGGCAGGGCGCGGCCAATGATGACCGAAAGCGAATAGTCGAGGTACGACCGCTTCATCTCCTCTTCAATGTTGACGGGCTGCATGTTGAGGGCGCCCGGTCCGGTAGGACCGTCGCCGCCCGGAGGAGGAGTCAGAGGAAGCTCAGGATTTTGATCGTCAGCCATGAAAGTCAGTTCTCGGTTCTCAGTAGTCAGTTCTCAGTAAGGATCCGTCACGCGAGACTTGCCCGTGTTGTTGCCAAAGCACGGACCTGCTAAACCCGCAGTCGAAGTGCCGCTAAGTGCTTGCATCTACAGGCATTATCTCGGTAGAAGTACTTTCAAAGTATAGCACGTTCATCGCACAAATTGCCGCATCTCTGATGTGTGCCGGAGCGGGAGTAGAATCGCTCTTACGAGGGCTTCCAATGATCACAAGTGAAAAATTTCAGAAGGGAAGAATGTGGGCTTACGCAGCCGGAGTGGTGATTTTTGTGGTAGTGGTTCTGGTGAAATTTATAGCCCGCTAGAAAAAGGGCCCGCTCCTGTGAGGTGCACCCGAGGACACCATGCATCGAATTTCGAGAAGAACATTCGTGAGAACAGCGTCCGCGTCGATTGCGGGAGCGGCATTCTTGAAAAGTGTTCCGCGCCTGATGGCGAATGCTCTGGGTCTGCCCATTGGCTTGCAACTGTATTCAGTTCGAGACCTGCTGCCAAAAGACTACGAAGGCACGCTGCGGCAGTTGGGCAGTCTTGGCTATCAGGAGGTGGAAGCGGCGGGCTTCTTCGGGCATTCGCCCAAGGAGGTACGCCAAGCAATGGATCGTGCCGGCCTGCGCTGCGTGAGCGCCCACTATCCTCTGAAGGATCTGCTTCCGAAAGTCGATGAGGTCATTCAGTTTGGAAAAGACTTGGGACTCAGCTACATCGTCTGCGCCGCCCCGTGGCTAAAAGATCCATCGAGCGTAAAAGACCCAGGATCTCGTGCGGCCCGTGACGCGATGACGCTCGAGGATTGGCGCTGGAACGCCGAACAGTTCAATCGCATCGGCGAGCGCGTGAACGCGGCCGGTATGCGTTTCGCGTACCACAACCACACCGCCGAGTTCCGCTCAGAAAACGGCGTCGTCTTCTACGACGAGCTCCTGCGCGCGACCGATCCGGCAAAAGTAATGATGGAGATGGATTGCGGCTGGGTCGTGATCGGCGGCAAGAATCCTGCGGATTATCTCAACCGTTATCCAAAGCGTTTCTCTATGCTGCACGTGAAAGACTTCAAGATCACAGCTTTTACGACGGCCGCTGCGCCTCCGCCGTCAACCGAGATGGGGCGCGGCAGCATCGATTACCATCCCATCTTCGAAGCCGCGAAGAAAGCGCACATCGAGCACGCGTTCGTTGAACAGGAAGAATTCGATATGCCTCCGATGGAGGCTTTAAAGATCGACGCCGACTACATGCGCAACTTCTCGTGAATTAGCTCGCGCACGTTAGAACGTCATCCGCAGCGCGAACTGCCCAATCCGCGGCGTCGGCCCCCGAAATGTTCCTGTCGTCGTGATCTGGCCGAAGTTTGGGCTATCGAGGTTGGTGGCGCCATCTGACAGTGTCGGCTGCGCAAACTCGGGATGATTCAACGCATTGAAGAATTCCGCGCGAAACTCTAACTTCACTCTCTCTGTAATCGCGGTAGTTTTGGCGACCGCGATATCGAGATTCGTCAGCGTGGGACCGCGCAGTACGTTGCGACCCAAACCGTAGGTTCGGTCCGCAGGGTTATTCACGGGATCAAGTTGCGGAAAGCACGGATTGGGATCGCCTCCATCAAAGTAGTTGTTGTTTTCTAGCGGCACGTTCGAAAAACTGTTGGGATCAAAGATAAAGTTTCCCGTAACCGCTTGTGTCGTCACCTGGCACCCGCCCGTGATGGGATTCGTGCCGTAGGTGATCTCATTAATCGTACGGCGATGGCGGGGATCAAAAGTTCTGATCGGGCCGACCACTGCGGCGCGAGAGAGCGAGGGATCGCCCGCACCCGAGCTGCCCGGGTTTGCTGGATCGGAGAAGTCAGGCAATTGGGCTGGAATGTCGATCGGGAATCCAGTTCGATAAGTAAATATGGGGTAAATACTCCAGCCCTTGGTGAGACGCTTCGGTCCGGCAGCCCATGCTCGATCGATTGGCAAGTCCCATCCGCCGCTAAGACTGATGCGGTGGCGCACGTCGCTATCTCCGGAGGCATAGAAGAGACGCGGGTTGTAGGCGGGGACGGCGGAGTTGCGTTGTTCGAATCCAGAGGCGTTGTCGAGATTATGCCCGTAGGTGTAGGCGACCGTGTAATAAACCGTGCCTAACTTTGAATCTTTCGGTTGCCGCGTCAAGCTCGCTTCGAACGCGTTGTAGTTGGCATTGGATACGTTCTGGAACTCAGGAAGCTGCCCGTAGCAGACGAGACCCAGGTACTGTCCGCAGTTGCCACTGCTGCTGTTGAGCAAGCGATTGGTCGTCCCGAGCACCATGGGATTGATGTCTTTCAGTGATGTCAGTCCGCGTCCCGTGCTTCCCACGTAGTTTGCTTCCAGAACCATGTCTGCAAAAAGATTGCGTTGCAGGCTCAAGTTGTATTGGTAGACGTAAGGAGTGCGCAGGTGTGGGTCGTCGAGAAAAATAGCGCCGGTGGTGTTGACGGGGAGAAACGGCGTGAAATCGATATTCGAGGCCGGCGGCTTGGATGGAAAGCTGTTGGGTACGCCCAAACTAATGCAATCCCCATTGGGATCAAAATTGCAGGCATTCTGAAAGGGCTGGCTCATGTAAGTCAGCGGCCCTGTCACAGGACAACCGTTGGGATTCGAGCAACTCGGCAAAAAGTTTGGAGGATTGAAGTACAGTCCCGCGGAGCCGACAAATGGTGGCTGTCCGTTGAACTGAAGATTATCTTCACCCTTCAGAATGTCGTAGAAGATGCCGACACCGCCGCGCAAGCTTGTCTTGCCGCTGCCGGTCGGGTCCAAGGCAAATCCAAAGCGCGGCGCAAAATTTTTCTTGTCGGGGAAGTTGGTTCCGAGGGGTGCGCCGGGGTCGCCAGGAAATACGAGGCCCGGCGGCGCGTTGGGAAATCGTTGCGATTGCAGTCCTGGAATCACCGAAAAACTGCGGCCCTCTGTGTCCAACTTCGGCGTGTTGTATTCGTAGCGCAGCCCCAGGGTCAGTACCAGCCTCTTGTTGAGGTGCCATTCGTCCTGACCGAAGACGTATGTGCTCTTGCTTCGAATGGTCGAAGGCGCGAGGGCGTTTTGAAAGAAGGCGTCCGGAACGCCTAGCAGAAAGTCCGCAAAATCGTTCCCAGAGCCCGTGCTAGTGCCCGTGTAGAAATCCAGCTCACCGTTCAAGTAAAAGCCATAGCTCAGATTCTGCTGATAAGGCGAAAATCCAGCGCCGAACTTCCAGTTGTTTTTTCCGTGCGTCCAGGTAAGTGCCTCAGTCCATGAGAAGGTGTTTTCGAGGTAGCGCGTGGGACCGTTTTCACTGGGGCCAATCTGAAATCCGTTGTCAAACCAGATGTTGGTTGGTCCGGTGACCAGGTCAGGAGTTACGCCGACAACGCCCAGTGACTGACCCGTGGGCTCATGGCTCTGCGTGACGTCCGCGAGGTAATTGCTGCGATGCGCTACAAAATGAAATTCGTTGAGCAGCGTCGGCGAAATCACACGGGTGTACGCGAGATTCAGGAAGTAGTATTTCGCCGTGCTGAGGCTGGGATAACCGGCCACAGTGGCGGCGTCCAGCGGAGCGAGCTGAGAGGTTCGGTTCAAACCAAGCGTGACTGAAATTTTGTCTTTCGGGTTGAGGTTGTAATCAATCTTGCTCGTTACTTCGTTGCGGTTGTCTACCGCTCCGAGCGAGGCGGAATAGAGGCCATTGGGGGTGCTCGGAATCAGTTTGGCGTTGATGTACGCCTGCGCGACGGGATCAAACTTGGCGGGATCGATCTGAGCGTTGGCGGCGCCCCCGTTTGTCGTCGCCGCAAAATAGGGGTTTGCATTGAGAAAAGCCACGACGCCGGGGTCGGGCGAGCCCCCGTTCGAAAAATCTCCGTTCAACTCGGCGGGGGTGAAGACTGGGACGAAGTCGTCCGGCACAGCCTGCACCTGCCGTTGGCCCTGGTAGGCGACAAAGAAAAAAGCCTTGTCTTTGATGATGCGACCGCCTAGCGTCGCTCCAAACTGGTTGCGCTTCAGGTCTAGCCTCGGAATTCCCAATTGCTTGTTGAAATAGTCGTTGGCGTCGAAGTCGCGATTTCTCAAAAACTCAAAGGCGCTGCCATGGATCGAATTCGTGCCCGACTTGGTCACAATACTGATGACGCCACCGCCGTTGCGGCCGTACTCCGCGGTGTAATCGCTGGTCAGAAGCCGGAATTCTTCGATGGCATCGGGATTGGGATCGAGCAGATTGCTGTTATCCAGCAAGTCGTTATTGTTTCCTCCATCAAGCAGGAAGGTAACGGAATCGGTGCGTCCGCCGGCAATGCTATAGCTGCCGGCGCCGGCGTTGTCGTCGTTGCTTTCCGTAACTCCGGGTTGCAGCAAAGCCAGGTCAAGCATGTCGCGTCCGTTGAGCGGCATGTTCGTAAGAGCGCGCCCCGTGATCGACTGGCCTAGCGTTGGATTCACCGTTTCAACCGGCGCGGCCTCGGCTCCTACGTCGACGGTCTGACTTTCCGCTCCGACTTGCATTTTGAAGTCGACGCGCAAAGCCTGGTTGATCTGGAGCTTCTGCTCTCCGCTGACGACGCCGCGAAATCCCGTATGCTCAGCCCCAACCTTATAGGTGCCGATCGGCAATGCCAGTACCTGGAACGATCCATCTTTGCTCGTTGTTGCGGTGCGCGTTTCCTGCGTGGCCGTATTGGTCGCCGTGATTTGGACATCGGGAATCACGGCTCCCTGCGGGTCGTAGACCGTCCCGAAAATTCTTCCTGTAGCATCCTGCGCCGAGGATAGAGCCGGCACGATCAACACCAACGATAGGAACAACAGGACCCGAGGAACTTTCATAACGATCTCCGTGATCAACCACTTGCTGACGGTTAGATAACTCTGAATTGGACTCAACCGCTCGGATTGGAGGGCGTGGATTTGTCGCCACACCCTCTTTCGCTCGAAGCTTTATCTTCGTTGTTTTGTTTTGCCCTTCACCCGGGTCCGCGCGGCTGGCAGACCACCTAACGACCCTTGTTGCTGGAGCATTCCCAGAAACACGCTGTCGCCGTTCTTGTTTTCATCCAGCCAGAACAACTGCCCACCGTCCGCCTGGTAGATGGCCGTTGTATAAGCGGGGTCGGCCGTGATGGTCACGCTGAGGTTCATGGTGTAGCGCCCGGCGTTCGCGGGATCCGGAGTGGCGGTTCCCGAGAATTTTGCGAAATCCGTTCCGTCGGGCGGCGTGTTGTCGAAGATGAAGAAGGGATCGCTCACCAGGCCGGCGCCGCTTAACACTCCGCCGCTCACTGTGCCCTGCCCCACAAAATCGAACTCCCACCCGAGGGTCGGACCGCGCGAGTTGTTGTCGGCCTGAGCTCCGAAGGCGTAGTTACCGACGAAACTTACCACAGCAGTGTTGGTCTGCGGAACCAGAACGCCGGTGCCGTTGAGCGTGTAGCCATCGAGATCGGCGACGAGAGCGCCGCCCAAACCGTCGGATGTATTATTCGGATCGTTCAGATTCAGCATCGGGTCTGTCATGTAGATCCCGAGAACGCTCACATCTCCTAGTTCGCCGGAGGTAATGGTCAAGCTTCCATAGCCATTGTTGCCCACGGAATAAATGCCATCGATTGGAGCCGCCGCCACAATCTCGCCGTTGTCATATTCGTTGTCGTCGGCGACGCCGCTGAATGTGCCGTTCGGCGCATCGGTGCTGAACATGCCCACGGTCCCAAAAAGACTACTTGCGTACGAATTGCTTTGGACGGCGAATACGGAATTGCCCAGCGACGTATTGCTGAACGTTCCGGAGCCCTGGCCGTACACGGAGCCGACTGCGGCATCGCCAAGCCCTGCGTCCACGTCGATGATGCGAAGAACCTCCGGACCCACGACGTAGTAATTGAGCGAAATGCCCAGAGCCGAACTGGTGATCGACCCTCGACCGAAGCTGTCGGGCGCGGTGATGGTTCCGGTTAAAGCCGTTCCGAGCGTCGGCGCAGTCGTGGCTCCAGTGTCATCCACATCGAAGGTTCCCGATAAGGCCGTACCGCCGCCTGCGATCGAGAAGACGCCACCCCACACACTCGATTCATAGTTGACGTCGACGCCCGATAGTGTAAACGCATAGTTTCCGTCGTTCAGAGCGCTCGAGAGAGTTTGCATGTCCATGCTTCCGCCTGAGGTTGCCGAGCCGTCAAACTGCATGATCAGCGCGTGGCTGGTGTTGACAAACTGGACGGCTAGCGTCTCGACTCCATTGAGGCCGAGGCTGCTGTTGTCAGTCGTAAGCGTGAGAGTCCCCTGGCCAGTTGTCGGATCGACTACCAACGCACCGGCTCCAGGCAAGATGTTGTCAGGAGACGGTTCGGGCGAGTTAAGCCCCAAACCATCGTTGTAATCTTGCTCGCCGCCCAGGACATTGCCATTGCCATCGATCGTGACGGAACCCGCCACGGAGTAATAATTGGGGCCCGCGTCGATCGACTCCAGTCCGCTTAAATAAAAAGCATAATTCAGCGGATTGTTGGTGAGCACGAAGTTCGCTGGGGCTGCTCCCGAGGCAACGGTTGCGGTTACGGTGTACGTTCCTGCCGATCCATTGGCGGTAAATGACGCGGATGTCGCCACACCGCTTGCATTAGTCGTCGCCGTGTTGACCCCGCCAGCGAATGTGCCGCTCGCTCCAGCCGACGGAACTTCGAAGGTCACCGTCACTCCGCTGATTGGATTCTGGTTGCCGTCCAAAACGGTTGCAACCAACGGCGCGCCAAACGTCGTATTGACAGGCGCACTTTGCGGAGTGCCACTGGTCGCGGTGATCGACACCAGCGCTCCCGTGATATTCGTCAGCGTGAAATTGGCGGCTGACGAAACGCCCGCGACAGCAGCCGTCACGGTGTAGGCACCGGGCGTTGCGCCCGCTGTGAAGATCGACGATGTAGCAACGCCGCTGGCGTTGGTCGTGTCGGTTTCCGTGGCGGTTCCATTCGCGAATGTGCCACTCGCTCCCGCGGCCGGAGCGGTGAAGGTGACCGAAGCGCCGGTTACCGGATACTGGTTCGCATCTACGACGGTGACTACCAACGGAGCGGCAAAGGCCGTGCTGACGGTCGCGTCTTGCAGAGATCCGCTCGTCGCCGTAATGGACGCTGCCGGGCCGGATGAGTTCGTGAGGCTGAAATTGACGGTAGAGATCACTCCGCCGACGGAGGCGGTCACGGTATCAGCGCCGATAATTCCGTTGGCGGTGTATGTACTGGAGGTGGCCGTACCGGTGGAGTCGGTCGTATCGGTTTCGGTGGTGGTTCCACCGTCGAAGGTGCCGCTCGCTCCTGTCGCAGGAGCGGTGAAGGTTACAAACGCGCCACTCAAGGGCGTGCTACCTAACATGACCTTTGCCACCAGCGGCGCCGCAAACGCGGTGTTAACCGCTGCCGTTTGCGCGGATCCGCTCGCGACTGCGATCGTTTCTGTCGGGGCGGTAAAGTTCGAGCTGTTGCAGCTTGTCCACAAAAACACGGCCAGAAAGATGAATCCCAGGATGCCGGTATGAATTCGGCGGGGCGTTGGAATTGTCCTTGTCATTTTTTTAGTCATGGTCATCGTCATTGCGCCCTCCCGTTGAAGCCGGTGTTGTTGCCGGTGCGCAGACGCGCCTGTGGTGAAAGCAGCACGCCGTGGTCGTTTCGAACGCTATAAGTGTGGCCGTTCGCCTTCACGCTGCGCGCTAGAAACACGGACCGGCCCCTGATCGTTCTCATAACGCCCGTCACCTCAACGTGCTCCCCAGCGCTAACCGAGACCGCGCCTGCGCCGCGTAAGCCGAACCTGCCCAAACTCGCATCGACGATGCCGTTCGGAGTCGCGAGCAACAAGTGAGAACCCACCGTCATGCCGTGTGAGGCCCTCGAGATCACGCTCGATACGGTCGCCGAGAGTGTGACTTCGTCGGCTAGGTCGTAACGGGCCGACGCCAACCTCACCGGTGTTTGTGCCTGAATCGGACGCAGGGATGAAATCAGGAACAAAATGAAGAATGCAGATAGCCCGATTCTTAGCGTATTCATCGTTCTCCTCGGAGTTGCGCTCTGCTGCGGATCCTCACAAACAATTTCTTCATAAACGATCTTTGTCCGCGCACCCACTTGCGCCGACGGTTCGTGATCGTGAGATTAGGCGAAGACGGCGAATCGCGGTTCTGTCGGTCGCCGTTTCTGTTGCCGCCCAGTCTACACTCAGTCTTGGGAGTCTCTAAACGAAAATGTTCGAGTCAACTCTGGGTCACATTCGGGATTGGCCCGCCAGACAATCCTTTTAGGGCATCAGCGAGCGCGACACGGATGATGGAGGAAGAGTTCGCGCCGTTTCTATTTAACTTTTCCGGACAAATACATTTCGGCCACGTGATCAGCGATGGTTTCCGGTTTCGCGGCGTCGAGGTTGGTCAGAACGACGACGGTGAGTTGATCGTCTAGATAGCGCGAAATTTCCGTTTCGAAGCCCTGCCATTCGCCTTCGTGCTCAACCAGCCGGTGCCCTTTCTTGGATCCAATAAACCAACCGAAGCCGTACTCTCCAGAGTTGGGCTTCCCACTTGTCAATCTCGTCACGGTCCACATCTGCTCCAAGCTCGATCGTTTCAGCAACTTCTCGGTGTAGAGCGCTGCGTCCCATTTGGCAAGGTCGAGGATCGAAAAATACAAACTGCCATCCGCCGTGGTATTCACGGTAGGAGAAACCCACTCCTGGTTCTTCAGTTCCCCTTTAACCAGCCGGTATCCTGCGGAACGATTGGGCACAATGTCGGCTTCGCTGATAATGCGGGTAGTGCTCATCCCGAGTGGGCCGAAGATTCGCTGTTGCAAAAAGTCTCCATAAAACTCGCCCGTCACTTTATGAATCACGAGGCCCAACGTCAGGTAGCCTAGATTGCTGTAGCTCCAACTGGTGCCAGGGGAAAATGCCAGAGGCACGCTCTCAACCATTTTCAGTTGTTCCGCCTCGGTGTAGTCGCGCCTCATATCGAAACTCTTGGGGTAATCGGTGAATCCCGCTGTATGACTCAGCAGTTCACGAATGGTGACCTGGTGCCACGCAGGGGGCGCATCGGGAAAGTACTTCGTCAGCGGATCTTCCAGCCCGATCTTGCCTTCTTCGACCAGCATCAAGACTGCGGTTGCGGTGAACTGCTTACCCACCGATCCGGATTGAAAAATTGTTTCCGGCTTGACAGGAACGAGCAGTTCCACGTTCGCCATGCCGTATCCCTGCGCTCGCACGACACGGCCTGCGCGCGAAACCAGCAAAGCGAGCCCTGGAACTTTCTGCTTCGTCATTTCCGCACGCACGTAGGCGTCGACTATGTCGGGCTGTTCTGCAGTTTGTTCTGAGGTTTGAGCCGCGAATGGGACGGCGGTCGATATCTGAGCCGTTGCTGCGACAGAAACGCACGCGACAACGGCGAAATGCCAAAAACTGGCGACAATTTTCATGATCGGCAGAATAGCCTCTTTAAACAAAAAAGAGAACACGGCGCAAGGGAGCGAACGATCCGTCACCAACTCCCCAATCAGATGTGAACCTGGTTGGGATATAGTCGTGCACTATGAAACCGGAACGTTCCATGGTTCTGATAGTTCTCGTTCTGAGCCTTCTGCTTTTCGGAGTCTGTACTAGCCTTGCTTCTGCTGCTTCGTACCAATACAAGCGGCTGGGCAACCCACAAGACGCGCAGACGCGCCCCGAAGGCGGAGTCGCGATGATGGGTGGAGGCGACGATCTCGATGAGGCGTTCCGCTGGCTCTGTGGCAAAGCGAATGGCGGCGACTTCCTTATCCTGCGGGCACGCGGCAACGACGAGTACAACCCCTACGTGAACGGATTGTGCAAAGCCAACTCAATAGCGACTCTGGTCATTCCCAGTCGGCAGGCGGCGCAGGAGCCGCGTGTGGCTGAGATCATTCGCCACGCGGAAGCAATCTTCATCGCGGGAGGCGATCAGTCGCGCTACGTGAATTTTTGGAAGGGCACTCCTGTCCAGGAATCCATCAACGCGCATGTGGTTGCGGGGAAGCCCATCGGAGGAACCAGCGCCGGACTCGCCGTGCTCGGCGAATTTGTCTACGCCTGCCTGGAAGACAAACCGGACGACGCCGATCTTGCATCGCGCGAGGTTCTTTCCGACCCCTACAACAGACGCGTCACGGTGATCCGTGATTTTCTGAAAATTCCTGGCCTGGAAAACATCCTTACCGACAGCCATTTCGCCAAACGCGACCGCATGGGCCGAAGCCTCGGATTCCTGGCTCGTATCACAGCCGATGGATGGTCGAAAGCGCCGCGTGAAATTGCCATCGACCAAGCGTCCGCTCTGCTGTTGGAACCGAACGGGCAGGGCAAAATCGTGGGCACGGGACTCGGCGTTTATTTCCTGGAAGTCACCGAAGCGCCCGAATTATGCAAGGCGGGCCAGCCGCTGACTCTACGCAACGTGGCAGCTTACCGCGCGCCCTCGGGATCCCACTTCTACGTGCAGCAGTGGACGGGCGACGGCGGACAGTCCTATACGATCTCGGTGGATGCCGGGCAGATGCACAGCAGCCGCTCCGAAAACGCTATTTACTAAAGACGTTTATTAGCCTTGGGCGATGGCGCAGCACAGAGTGGTCATGGAATTTTCCGGCAACGCGACGGCTGCTGATTTGTCGCCCAATCGAAGACGACAAGTCCGCGCGGCGCCCGAGTTTGTAATGACGGCAACGAGCGATCCGTCAGGATTCTCAAAAGCACAGTGATCCAGTTGCTCGGCTGGACTCTCCGAGTCGATCCTTCGCGCGCCTCGCCGCACAAACTTCGAATAGTGTCCCAAGGCCCAAAACATGCCGCTGTAGGAAATTGCTTTCGTCTGGGAATCGATAATCATCGCGCCACCAACTCCCGTAGCGCCCGCACCCACGTAGGGTCTGCCGTGTTCGTTCGTAGCTAAATTCCACACCGTAATCGAGCGGCAGCAGTTCCGCAAAATCCCTGCAAATGTTTTTCCCCAGTTCGTCCACTCAGTCTGGTAGTCCGGCGCGGTGTAATCGGGTCCGCCTTCGGTCCAATACATTTCGACATCGGGAAACGCATCCTGCACGCGGTTGATCCACTCCGGCTTGCCGTTATAGCCGTGCCAGGCAATCGCATTCGTGTATTTCAGGACGTCCGGCGTTTCCAGTTCGCCGATCGCGCGGCCCCAGAGGTTGTAGTTGTGATCGATGATCCAGATCTTCGTCTTAACTCCGCTGCGTTCCAAGAGCGGTCCCAGATGCATGGTTAGGAAATCGGCCTCGTAATCCTGGGGCCACGCGCAGGCCGGCATCGTTCCATCCTGATCGGCATCCACTTCGTTTTGGATGGTCACCGCCTGCACCGAGACGCCTTCGGCTTCGTACCCACGCAAAAATTTCAGAAAGTAGTTCGCGTACGAGGGCATGTAAGTGTGCCGCATGCATCCGCCGAGCAGAGAATTGTTCGACTTCATCCAGGCGGGCGGACTCCACGGGGACGCAACGAGAAACAGATCGGGATTCACGCCACGCGCCTCGCGCAGCGCCGGCAAAATATATCTGCGATCACGATCGATCGAAAACCGGTTCAGGTCTGGATCTAACCCGCCTTCGTCGTAGCTATAGACCTCAGTTGCCGAGTCCGCCGAACCGATACACGTCCGGCAAACATTCAGACCCATTTCTGACGGATCAAACAGCCTGTGAAACAACTCGGCTCGCGCCCTCGCCGAAAGCTGGTTGAACATGAAACAGGATGCGTCGGAGAACGCTCCACCAAACCCTAGAATTTCCTGATACTTTTTCTGCGGATTGAGAGTGATCGAAAACACCCCCGCCGAACTGTCGGTCTTCGTCCAATCGACCACGGCGGCCGCAGCAATCCGGCGGTTTCCGTCTGTGATCCAGACTTGCAGCGTCGCTGGAGCATAGTTCTTTAGCGCGCCCGAGAAGCCTAACGTCTCGGCCGCCGTCATGCTGCTCGCCTGCACGGCCGTTCCCGCATCGCGCATCCCGAAAAAACCACGCCGAGTTAATTGCTTTGCCAATCGCCGCTCCAATGTTTCACGGATTTCATTGCTCGTATCGAGTCGAATTTATGTCCGGCTGGAGTCGCTATAAGTCAGTGTAGTTACCGAGTTTCCTGATAGCGACAGGCGCGCCGTCTTGTTCTTGAGCCGAATGGCACAGCTCCGCGGATGCCCGGGATTTGTGATCACCACAACGACAGATCCATCGGGATTTTCAAAGGCACATTGGAAGAGCCCTGCAGCCGAACTCTGCGACTCAATGCGCATCGCGCCCCGCCGTATGAATCGCGAAAAATGCCCGAGCGCCCAATACTGCCCGCTGTGGTAGGTCTCTTTCGTTTTCGAATCGATCGTCACCAGCCCTCCCAACGGATAGGGCCCCACATTGGGTCCGCCGTGTTCATTCGTGGCAAAGCACCATCCGGTAATCGAACGGCAGCCGTTTTGCAAAATGGAAGTAAAGTTCTGCGCCCACGACGCCCAGCATTTTAAGTATTCCGGATCGCTGTAATCCGGGCTGCCCTCCGTCCAATACATCTCAATGTCGGGAAAAACTGCCTGCACGCGCTGCATCCACTCCGGCTTGCCGCTATAGCCGTGCCAGGCCACCGCGTTCGTATACTTGCGGACGCCGGGCGTTTCCAGTTCCGCGATGGCGCGTCCCCACAAATTGTAGTTGTGATCGATGATCCAAATTCTGGCATTTACGTTGCTACGCTCAAATTGCGGTCCCAGATGGAGCGCGACGAAATCCGCTTCGTAATCCTGGGGCCAGAAGCACTGTGGCATCAGTCCCTGCTGATCGGCGTCCACTTCGTTCTGCACAGTGATGGCCTGCACGGGAACGCCCTCCGCGGCGTAACTCTGCAGAAATTTCACGAGGTAATTCGCATACGACGGCATGTAGGTATGGCGCATGCAACCGCCGAGCATCGACCCGTTGTCTTTCATCCAACCCGGCGGACTCCATGGCGTCGAAAACAAAAACAGATCAGGATTTACTGTCCGCGCCTGGCGCAATATCGGCAAAATATAGGCGCGGTCATGTTCAATTGAAAACCGCTTCAGTTCCGGATCGGGAGTGCCTTCGTCAAAGCTGTAGACCGAAGCCGAATGGTCGGAGGATCCAATGCAAGTGCGACAGACATTCAACCCCATTTCCGAGGGATGGAATAGCTTGTGAAATAAATCTTGGCGCGCCGCGGGCGCAAGTTCACTGAACAAAAGACAAGATCCGTCCGTCAGAGCGGCGCCAAAGCCCAGCACCGGCTGAAACTTCTTCCCGGGATCTACCGCGATCGAATCCTGCGCTATCGCGACGCCCGCATCGCTCCAACCCGCGGGTGCAACTTGGCTGAGGCGCCGGTCGTCGTCGGTGACCCAGACCTGCGAAGCGCCGCCCGCCGGTTCAGCCAATGCCGACGCGTTCAGCAAAGCCTTCCCCGGAGAAGCTGCGGCGTTCGCCATCGCCGCGGCACCCACTCCTGCCGCTTTGAGGAAGTTGCGTCGCGTCGATCCTGTTGGATTCATTTTCCCTTCCAAATTAAGCCCCTGGATGAGTTAGCGAGTCCGCTTTATCTAATCGCTTAGCAAGAACAAAACACTACTCAAGGATTCTTCCGCTTGTCAACGAGTTCCGTTACTTTCCGATACAGAAGCTGCTGAAGATCAAATTAAGGATGTCATCGGTTGTGGTGACGCCGGTGATTTCGTCGATCGGGCGCAGAGCCGCGTAAAGGTCCAAAAGCTGCATCTCGTGTGGCACCCTCGTTGCCACCGCTCGTGTGGCTTCTTCGAGGGCAGCCAGGGCGTCGTTGACCAGTTTCTGGTGACGCACATTCGTCAGGAAGCCGGAATCCTGACTCATGGCACGATCTCCCGCTACGTGTGTCAATATGGCTTCGCGGAGAGCGGGCATGCCCTCACCGGTTAGCGCAGATGTGGAAATCCGCCGGATCGAGCGCCCGGATGAGGGTTCGTTCGCAGAGGCGCTGGCGCTACAAAAGTCGCGGGAACCACGAACTGCGAGATCGGATTTGTTTTCTACCACAAGCGCGGGACGGTCTCTCACTTGAGCGAGCAACTCTTCATCTTCTTCGGCGAGCGGACGGGACCGATCCACCACCACCAGCACGAGGTCGGCGTCGGCTAGCGCCTCTTTTGACTTCTCGATACCGATGGATTCGGCCTCCGCCCCTTCTGGCGCCTTGCGGATTCCGGCGGTATCCACCAATTCCACAGGAATTCCACCGATGGCGACGGTCTCGCTGATCAAGTCTCGCGTCGTGCCTGGTTGCGCCGTAACGATGGCGCGCTCTCGTTCGACAAGACGATTGAAGAGGCTCGATTTCCCCACGTTAGGACGGCCCACAATAGCCAAGGTGAGCCCTTCGTGCACCAGCTTGCCATAAGTAAAGGTCGCGGCCAGTTGCCGAAGCGGAGCTTGAATTTTTGCGATGTTGTCGAGAATGGCCGCGTCGGGCGCGACCGAGATATCGTCTTCTGCGAAGTCGATGCCGGCTTCCAGCAAGGCAATCAGGTTGATTAATTTTTGCTTGATCGGTTTCAGGCGGTGGGAGAGTGCTCCGTCTAGCTGTTGCGCCGCGACTTTCGCCTGAAATAGCGTCTGCGAGTCGATCAGGTCGCGGACAGCTTCCGCCTGCGTCAGGTCGAGACGTCCGTTCAGAAAGGCACGCATCGTGAATTCCCCAGGTTCAGCGAGGCGGGCCCCTTGGACAAGAGACAGATCGACGATATGACGAAGCACAACGGGGGAGCCGTGGGCGGAAATTTCTACGATATCGTCTGTCGTGTAGGAGTGGGGTTTCGCGAAATAAGTAACCACAACTTCGTCAATGCGGCCGGATATGAAACCTGAAATGTCCACGCCAGTAGGGTCGCTCGTAGATGGATCTACGCTAGATGGGTCGACGAGATCGCAGAGCACGGCTCGCCCAGCTTCCAGCGGGTAAGCTCGTCGCAACATCGTTTGGGCTATGGCTTTGGCCTGAGGACCGGCCAGGCGAACAACCCCAATTCCTCCCCGGCCGGGAGGGGTAGAGATGGCGACGATAGTATCGTCTAAGTTCATTTCGTGGCGAGCGAATCAGGACAGAGTCATTGTAGCGAGATAGAAGCGTTTGCCGGGGAGCGCAGCGGTCATTTATACTTACGGTTTGCCTTTAGCCAGCTGAATTGATCAGGAGCAGGGATTTTCAATGCCGAAACGTACATTTCAACCTAACAAGCGCAAGCGCTCTAAAAAGCATGGGTTTCGCACCCGCATGAAGACGAAAAACGGGGCTGCCGTGCTATCGCGCCGTCGTGCCAAAGGGCGCAAGCGTGTTGCCGTAGCGCCGGGTTTCCGCGACTAGTTTCCCCTCCGTAAAGCAGTTGCCAGTACCCAATTGCCAGAAAAAGCGGGACTATGCAGGATCGTCCGGCAGAGGAACGCTGAGTGCGCAGGCCGCTGAGTGATGGATAACGCCTTGCAAAATGGTGAAGCGGTCCGCGCAGACGCTCCGGAATCGGTTGCGGGGAAGCCCGCAGTGAAGTCGACTTTCGGGTTTCCGCGTTCAGCGCGATTGCTCAAGCACTCGGACTTTGAGCGCGTTTACAAGCAAGGACGGCGGCACTTTTCCTCGCACATGACCGTGTTTTACCTGCGGCCGCCAGCGGGGGACGGCGAGGAGCCGGAAACGGCGACGGCGCGCGTCGGATTCACCGTAGGGAAGGTTTTGGGCGGAGCGGTGGTCCGAAACCGCATCAAGCGCCGTATGCGCGAAGCGGTCCGGATGCAGCGGTATGTTTTGCAGGGTTCGGGCGCGGTGGATGTGGTCATAAACCCTAAGAAGTCGGTGTTGACATTAGAATTTGCTGTAGTGCTCGAGGAAGTGGGACGGGCGCTCACGCTGATCTCGAAAAATACGGTCGCGAAAAATACGATGACCCGAAACACGACCGCGAAGAAGCCGGTAGAAAAGTGAAGCCTGTCGCGATCGCTCTCTTGCAGGGGTACAAGCGGTGGATATCGCCGTTCTTTCCTCCTTCTTGCCGTTACGTGCCGACTTGTTCGGAGTACGCCATGGAAGCGGTCGAACGGTTCGGAGTTCTGCGGGGATTCGGAAAGGCCGCATGGCGGTTGCTGCGGTGTCATCCTTTCGCGCACGGGGGGTTGGATCCGGTGGTGAAATCCGCGGCGAATCTCACTCCTTCCCAGAATGCGCGAGTGATGGGGCGCTCACTTTGATGGATAGGCCAAAGCTGCAGGCGGTTGGTCCTACACTTAACTTCTACGAAGAAATGATGAGCTAACGAATTGGCTGAATTTAATAATCCTCAACAAGAACCCGGGATGGAGAAGCGGCTGCTCATTGTCTTCGCGCTGACATTCCTGGTGATCATGCTGTTTCAGCCACTCTTAAAGAAGTACGGGGCGCAGCCTGCTCCTCCGGCGAAACAACAGCAGGCGACGGCGAATCCGGTGGCAACTTCCGCTCCCGGCGCTTCTACTTCCTCGACTCCGATCGCGCAAAGTTCAGAAAAACCCTTCGCGCCGCACTCGACTGCTTCTATGCCGGCCCCGAGTTCGAAGCCGCAAGCCGCTGCCAGCGAATCCGAGACGGTGATCGAGAATGAGGTGTACCGCATTGTTTTCACCAATCGCGGCGGACGCGTGAAGTCCTGGGTATTGAAGAAATATACCGACGACAAAGACGCGCCGCTCGAACTCGTGAACCTGGCCGCAGCGGACAAGTATGGATATCCGTTGATGCTTTGGTCTTATGACGAGGCATTGCGGGAGAAACTGAACACGGCGTTGTACGTGGTCTCGTCGGCGGAGGCGACCGCGGCGCCGAACAATGCGACGGCGCCTCCGGAGCTGAAATTTGCTTATGATGACGGCGACCTGTCGGTCCAGAAGACATTCTCGTTCGACCGCGACAGCTACGTGGTCACGGCGCGCGCCGCTGTCTACGTAAAGGGATCGCAGGTCGCTGCCTTCCCCATGTGGCCGAGCGGATTCGGCGCGGACGTGACCACGCCGCAATACGCCAACGGACAGGTTGTCTATCAATACGACGACAAAGTGGAACGTCTGGCCATTAAGAAGATCAGCGGCAACGGAACCCTGCCCGGACCCTTCAACTGGGCCGGAATCTCCGACCAATATTTCGCAGCCGTGTTCTTGCCCCAAGATCCACAGAGTTCCGCCCTCGTCACCCTGCGCAACGGAATTGAAATCCGCCATAAGCCCTCCGATCCCGCCGACAAGCAAATGGATAAAGTCAACGTCCTGGGCGCGGCCGTCGGCAATCTGCACGGCCCGACTGAGACGCGTCTCTATGTGGGACCCAAGGCTCTCTCCGATCTTGAATCCGTACGCGTCCCGGGAATCACCGGCGCCGAACCGGATCTCCGCGCCGTCATCGATTTCGGCTGGCTTGGCATCATCGCCCGCCCGCTGTTCCTCTGGCTCAAGTGGATGTACGTCCACATCGTCCACAACTGGGGCTGGGCCATTCTGCTGCAGACACTCGTCATCAACCTTGCGCTCTTGCCGCTGAGGCTCTCCCAGATGAAGTCGATGCTGAAGATGCAGCGCGTGGCCCCGCAGATCAAGGCAATCCAGGAGAAATATAAGAAATACACGCTGCGCGACCCCAAGAAAGCCGAGATGAACGAAGAGATTTCGGCGCTCTATAAGAAGGAAGGCGTCAATCCCGTCGGCGGATGTTTGCCGCTCGTTATCCAGATGCCCTTTCTCTTCGCCTACTACCGGATGCTGAACGTCGCCATGGATCTGCGGCATGCCCCCTGGCTTTGGGTGCATGATCTGTCCTCGCCCGATCCGCATTACATTTTGCCGATTGCGATCGTGGTCACAATGTTCTTTATGCAGCGCATGACGCCGCAGGCGGGCATGGATCCCTCGCAGCAGAAAATGATGAACTTCATGATGCCCGCCATGTTGGGCTACATCAGCTTCAATCTTCCCGCAGGCCTGAGCCTGTACTGGGCCATGGGACAACTGATTGGCATCGTGCAGCAGGCGGCCCTGAATCGCAGTTCGCTCGGCCGCGAGATGAAAGAGATGATGGCCAAGCGCGCCCGGAAGAAAGAGAAGTAGCTGTCAGCTCTCAGTTTTCAGTTCTCAGTAAGACCTGAGACCTAAGACCTAACACCTGAGACCTCACTTATGCCAATGACCGACAAAGTTGTAGCTGCGAAACAAATCGGAGAATTCTTGCAGGCTGTCATTTCACACGGCGGCTTCAAGCTGAAGTACCGGATCACCGTTGATCCTCCCATAGCCGAAAACCGCGAGTGGGAGCATCCCGAGATTCTGGTGGAGTTTGCGGGACCCGACTCGGCCCTGTTGCTGGAGCGCAGCGGCGAATTGCTGCGCGCGTTCGAGTTGCTCGCTTCAGAAGTTCTGCACCTGCAAGGCAACGAGCACGAACGCGTCTGGTTCGACTGCAAGAATTTTCGCGCCCTGCGGATTGACGAGTTGCAGACGGCCGCGCGTGTCGCGGCGGAGCAAGTGCGCCGCACCAGCGAGCCCTACCGGTTCGGTCCCATGTCGTCGCGCGAGCGTCGTATCGTGCATCTCGCTTTGCGCGAAGAAAAAGATCTGCGGACGGAAAGCGATGGCGAGGGTGGTCGCCGGTCGGTCGTCGTCTATCCCGGCAACTACAAGACCACGCCGGCGCCCGCCGCTCGCCGTGAACGGCGGCCCAGCTATTAGTTCGAGACGTTCGTGACCTTCGATCTGGCTGCCGCCAAACTGGGACGTACTGGCTTCATCGCTTACAGATTTTCTTGCACAAGTTTTGCGGCAGTTATTTTCTCGACACTTGACAGCGGCTTTAAATAGCGGTTGCTGCTGGCGCTCTAGCGAAATATTTTTTATTACAACTCACGGACCAGTGAATTTTTTTGTGCTACTATCCCGTTCGTCTCGTAATAAATTTCACAGATAACCCGTACTGCAAAACACACGCTGCTCTGCAGGAATCGACGAACTCATAATTTTCCGCTTAGCATTTCCCCTGGCGTTTTGCTTTGGGCGTTTTTGGTCGTTTCAAAAGGTATTTTTTTGAATTCGTTTTCCCGGTAAATCGTTTTTCTGGTAAATCATGTCTCTCACCAGTTCCGCCATCATTCCGAATCCTTGGGTGCGCATTCTTGACGCACTGGAGAAAAAAGTCAACCGTCACTCCTACGACACATGGTTGAAACCCACGCGCTACAGCCACGCCAGCAACGGAGTCCTGTTTGTGCGCATTCCCACGGCCGAGTTCCGCCATGTCAGCGACAAGTACGCTGACCTGATTCAGGAGGCCGTCGACAACCTCGGTTTGGGATACGAGGAAGTGAAGTTCGTTACCGCCGACGACGATCCCTCGAACACCCCTATCCGCCACAACGGCGGCTTGTCCGGGCATGTCTCAGGCGGTGGCATGCGCGCCGAGGCCAATTCCCCCGGTCCGCAAGCTGTGGGCGGACTCCATCCTTCCCAAGGGCGGTTCGATTGGGATAGCGCGGCGCAACTGAATCCCCGCTACACCTTCGACGCCTTCGTCATCGGCAGCGGCAACCAGTTCGCCCATGCCGCGTGCCAGGCGGTCGCAGAGCGCCCTTCCAAGGCCTACAACCCTCTCTTCCTCTACGGAGGGGTGGGCATGGGCAAGACACACCTGATGCAGGCCATCGGCCACGAGATCAAGCGCCGCAGCCCACAGGCGGCTATCTGTTACGTGTCGAGCGAGAAATTCACCAACGAGATGATCAACTCGCTCCGCTACGACAAGATGATCAGCTTCCGCGATAAATTTCGTACCATGGACGTTTTGCTCATTGACGATATCCAGTTTCTTGCGCAGAAAGAGCGGACGCAGGAAGAATTTTTCCACACTTTCAACGCACTGCATGAGTCCATGAAGCAGATCGTCATCGCCAGTGACCGTCCGCCCAAAGAATTAGCGGAATTCGAAGATCGCTTGCGCAGCCGCTTCGAGTGGGGCCTGATCGCCGACATCCAACCGCCCGACCTCGAGACCAAAGTCGCCATCCTGCAAAAAAAGGCCGAGCAGGAGCGGGTGACGCTGCCCACGGATGTGGCTCTATTTATCGCCTCGAATATTCGCTCGAACGTGCGCGAACTCGAAGGCGCTCTGATCCGTCTGGTAGCGCATTCTTCGCTCATCGGCGCCGAAATCACACTTCCGTATACGCAGCACGTTCTCAAGAATTTCATCGACTCGCAGGCGCGGAAGGTCACCATTGAATCGATCCAGAAGGCTGTGGCTGAGCAATTTGGCCTGCGTCTCGTCGAAATCAAAGCTAAAAATAATTCGCGATCGATTGTCTATCCTCGCCAGATTGCGATGTATTTAGCCAAGCATCTGACGGAAGCGTCTCTTCCCGAAATTGGCCGTCAATTCGGTGGTAAGCATCACACCACCGTTCTACACTCGGTCGACAAGATTGAAGAGGCTCGCAAGAACGACAAAGATTTGAACAGGCTGCTCAATAAATTAACCGAGCAATTGGGCGCATAAATGCGGTTTCGGACGGCTTATTCACTCTTTCAGCTAGTCTTCCGGCAGGCGCGCTGTGGAGTGGTTGTGGAAACTGTGGGAGACGGGCAGCAAAGTGTAGTGTGTGGCGGGGGATACTTCGCCGTCCGGAGTCGCAAGCCGCGATTCTTCACACGAGGGATCGATCGCCAACTTGCTGAAGGGCAGTGATCTGGACCGGTTTTCCACTTCTCCGAAGCCCCTACGGTTACTACTGGTTTAATTGCTTTTGTATTTGATATAAGAGAGAACAGAAGTACAGAGTCGGGAGACCCAATATGCCGGTGGAAGTCGCCCCTGCCGTCGCCACTACGACCATGGAAATTACGGTCAGCAAGTTTGAATTGCTTCGCGAATTGACTGCCACCCAAGGCGTGGTCGAGCGCAAGACCACCATTCCCATCCTCTCCAACTATCTTTTCGAGGCCTCGGGAGACAAACTTTCGATCACGGCAACCGATCTCGACCTGAGCTTGCGGACCTCTTGCAATGCCAAGGTGAAAAAAGAAGGCGCCTGTACGATTCCAGCACGCAAACTTTACGATTACGTGCGGTTGCTACCCGACGCCGATATCACCATCAAACTTCTCGAGAACCACTGGGTCAGCATTCGCTGTGGACGTTCCAACACCAAGATGGTTGGGATGGCGAAATCGAATTTTCCAGGGCTCCCCGTATTTCCAACCGCCGGCGCGATCAAGATTCCGGCAGCTGTTTTGCGATCGATGATCGCGAAGACCGGGTTCGCCATTGCCAGCGAAGAATCTCGTTACACGCTGAACGGCGCCCTGATGGTGTTGAAGCCCGAGTCGATCACCATGGTCGCAACCGACGGTCACCGCCTCGCCCACGTCGAGCGCGTGGGGGAAAAATTCGAGGGTGTTTCGGGCGAGATGAAGACGCTGATTCCGAAAAAGGCGATGGACGAGCTCAAGTCTCTCCTCGATTCTGAAGTCGAGACCATCGACTTCGCCAAAGACGAATCGACGCTCTTTTTCCGGGTTGGCCCCCGCTTGCTGACCTCGAGGCAACTCACCGGACAATTCCCGAATTACGAAGCCGTTTTACCCAAAGATGTTTCAAAATCGATTGCTCTCGAAGGCGAAGAACTCGGAGCCGCAATCGCCCGCGTCGCCCAGTTTGCCGATGAGCGTTCGCGCGCCGTGCGCTTGAAGCTCGAAAAGGGCGAACTGAAGCTCTCTGCATCCTCGACCGAAGCCGGCGAATCCGAAGATTCCATCGAGATTTCCTACGACGGCGATCCGATGGCCATCGGATTCAACGCCCAGTATTTGATGGACTTTATCAAAGCGACCGGTTCTTGCGCCGTGAAATTGGAATTGAAAGACGCTCAATCCGCCGGACAACTTCGTCCCGCCGAGGGCGAAGACTACAAGTACCGCTACATCGTCATGCCCATGCGGATCTGACACCCACAAAAGTCCTCGGATACATGGCTCACGCACCTGCCTTTTGCGCACTCTCGTTGCTCCGTGCTGGCCGGGTAGACTCAGCCGTCAGCGCCGACTCATACAACTTGACCCCGGCCGACTGAGCATTTACATTGGTCGGCCATTCTATTAAATGGAGGGATTCGTATGCTATCCGGTTTTAAGCAATTTATTCTGCGTGGAAATGTTGTGGATTTGGCTGTCGGTGTGGTCATTGGCGCTGCTTTTGGATCGGTTGTCTCCGCGCTGACCAAAGACCTTCTCACACCTTTAATCGGCGCCATCGTCAAGGCCCCGGATTTCTCGGCGCTGAAGTTTACCCTCAACGGCAGTACCTTCCTCTATGGCGAGTTCGTGAATACCGTGATCTCGTTCGTCCTGGTCGCAGGCGCCGTCTATTTCTTTGTCGTCACTCCCATTAACGCACTGATCGCTCGTACCCGTAAAGCCGCCGTCCCACCCGACCCCACGACTAAAAAGTGTCCGGAATGCCTGAGCGAGATTCCAATCGACGCGCGGCGCTGCAGTCATTGTGCCGAGCCAGTTTTGGGGAAAGCGGCCTAGGCGACCCTGATTCAAGTTGGGAACAATTTCGGAGACATTAACGAGAGCCAGGCAGGGATAGCCCCCGGGCTCTGGTCTTTGCGGCGGAGGTGCCGACAAATGCGAATGGCGCGCGTGATCCTGTTTACCGGCCAACTTCAAGAGATGAGCAGATTCTATGGAGAGGTGCTCGGCCTCAGGCAAATTTCGGCGGAGAAGGGTTGGCGGGAGTTTTCTGCTGGCGGCGCGGCGATCGCTCTGCACTCCGGGCCATCATCGCCTGGCCGCAAAGGACCGAAAATTGTCTTTCGCACAAAGGACGTTGCTCAGCTACGCGAAACGCTCGTCGCACGAGGCGCGAGCTTCGGTAAAGTACGGCAAGGGGAGATGTTTTGCCTTTGCGACGGCAAAGATCCGGACGGCAATCCTGTGCAACTGTCGGATCGGTGAGACTCAGCAGCTCCGCGCGCCGGAAGCCGTGACCCCTAAACAAATTCAATTTGACCCACTGCTGCCGGGTGGACTTGGCTAAATCCGCCGGATTCCTGTAAAATCGAAGTTTCGGCAACAGCCTGGAAGGAATCTAGAGTTATGGCACGAGTTTGCGATGTCTGCGGCAAGGGGCCGCAGTTCGGAAATACCATCAGTCACGCCCACAATGTGAGCAAGCGGCGCTGGAACGTCAATCTGCGCCCCGTTCACGCCAAAGTGGGAGCCGCGACCAAGCACATACGCGTCTGCACCTCTTGTCTGCGTAGCGGCAAAGTCGTCAAAGCCTAAAAAGGTCTGAGATCGAGAGTGTGGAACGGGCAAGTGTGGGGACGGGCATTCCTGCCCGTCCAGCCGCGAAGCTCGGCAGTCTGCCAGCATAATCGAAGGCGTTCTCCCCAGACTTTTGTCCTTGTTACTTCACATTCACCAAACGCACGTCGAACACCAACGTCGAGTTCGGAGGAACCACCGGAGGCTTACCCGCCGCTCCATACGCGAGATCCGGAGGAATTCGCAACTGCCGCTTTCCCCCGACCTTCATCCCCGCGATTCCTTCGTCCCAGCCTTTGATCACCTGTCCCGCCCCCAACATAAATTCGTAAGGCTGCCCTGTACCGACTGAGCTATCGACTTTCTTTCCTGTCGATAGCCAGACGGTGTAGTCGACCGTGACGTGCTGTCCGATTTGCGCCGGAGCTCCGGTACCTAATTTGATCTCCCAGTATTCAAGGCCACTGGCCGTCTTGGTCGGCTCGCCCGTAACCTTGGTAGGACCGATTGGGGACCTCGGTGCGACGCTGTGCGCGGTCGTCTGCCCTCCAACTGAAGTAGCCGCAAGCAACGCAAGCGCTAGGACAAAAGCTTTCATAGTTCCTCCTGTATGAATCTCCAACATTCTCGTGAGTTCCGGCACATCATGCCAGCGCAATGACATCAATCTCCACCAGCACATCCTTCGGCAGCCGCGCTACTTCGACTGTCGAGCGTGCCGGCGGCGCTTCCTTAAAGTACCGTCCATAAACCTCGTTCATCGCGGAGAAGTCCGACATGTTCTTCAGAAAAACCGTGCAGCGCAAAACTTTCTCCAGCCCGCTGCCTGACTTCTGCAGGATGGCGGCTAGATTTTGCAGTACGCGGTCCGTCTGCGCGCTCACGTCGCCCGTGATCACCTGCTGCGTCGCCGGATCGATGGCAACTTGTCCAGACGTAAAGATCAAACCTTGAGCCCGTATGGCCTGCGAATAGGGCCCGATCGCTTTGGGAGCCTGATCGGTCGCGATGACTTCACGCATAAGTCCTCCTGCAGAAGGTTTCTATGGAGATGGATGGCGAACAGCGATTAACGCAGATTGCAGCCAGCGAAGTCAACCGCAAGCGTCGAACCTAGGAGCCCGGCATCAATCCACCAAGCTAGAACAGGGAACTTTGCCGCCGCGTGGGCGTGATTCCAAAATGTTCGTACGCCAGTTGCGTCGCAACGCGTCCGCGTGGCGTGCGGTTCAAAAATCCGATCTGGATGAGGAACGGTTCGTAAATTTCTTCGATGGCGTCCGGCTCTTCGGCGAGCACCGCGCCCAGCGTGTTCAGGCCAACCGGTCCGCCTTGATACTTCTCAATAATGGTCAACAGCAGCTTACGGTCGACTTCATCGAAACCGTACTTGTCGACTTCAAGCATGCTGAGCGCCGACTGAGCGGTCGGCAAATCAATGGTCCCGTTCGCTCGCACCTGAGCATAGTCGCGCACCCGGCGCAGCAACCGGTTTGCGATACGCGGAGTTCCGCGCGACCGGCTCGCGATTTCCGTGGCTCCCGCGCGGTCGATGCCCACTCCCAGAATCTCGGCAGAGCGCTCGACGATGACACGTAGATCCTCATGCGTGTAAAACTCCAGCCGCAACAAAAGCCCAAAGCGCGAGCGCAACGGAGCCGAAAGCAGCCCGGCGCGGGTGGTCGCGCCAATGAATGTGAATGGCTTCACGTCCATCGTATGCGTGCGCGCCGATGGCCCTTGCCCGATCATGATGTCGAGTTTGTAATCTTCCAGCGCCGAATAAAGGATCTCCTCGAGCGCGGGTTGCAGACGATGCACTTCGTCGATAAACAGCACCTGGCGATCGCGCAGATTGGTCAGGATCGCGGTCAGGTCCCCTTTGATTTGCAGCGTCGGCCCCGAGGTCTGCTGGAAAGCCGCCTCGAGTTCGTTGGCGATGATGTTCGCAAGCGTAGTCTTGCCCAGCCCAGGTGGCCCATAGAGCAGCACATGATCCAGCGCTTCGCCCCGTGACTTGGCTGCCTGGATTGCAACGTCCAGATTCTCTTTGACCTTGTTCTGCCCGATGAACTCCTGCAACCGCTGCGGCCGCAGCTTGAGCTCGAACGAAGAATCATCCTCAACCGGCGCGGCCGAGACGAGACGGTCTTTGTTATTGAGCGCGTGGTTATGAAGCGCGTGCGAACGGGGAGCGGGATTGTCTTTAGCCGCGGACACTGAAGGCGATGGTAGCAGTTCTGGGTTCTGGGTTGCTAGTTCGCAAGTCGCGCACTCATAACGGATCCACCCACGCGGCGGTGTCCTCTTCATCAATAGTCCACTCGCCCCTGCGACCGTCATAGGTGAATAGCCAACGCGAAAGAATATCTCTGCCAATGAGGCATTGAATTGGCTGTTCAGGGAGTTCGCAACAGACAACCTTAGCAACCTCAATCGTTGCGAGTTTGTAGCGCGGAAACTGGATCGAAGCTACATAGACCCCGGTGTCTTCGTTTACCCCGCCAGCTCGAGCAAGTCTGGTAACGTCTACTTGCCGCAAGCCCACTCTTTCGACAGCTGCTGGTGTGAGGACGGTTCGCCCAGCTCCGGTATCGATTAGTGCTGGCATTTTGGAGTACCTGCCTGCGGCAGAGGGGTTAAAGCCGGGTGAAACCGGGCCCCTGGAGGTACGCACAATCGGCGGGCCGATTTCGATTTCGATTCGCGGTCCGTGTATCAGTAAACTGCGCGGATCAGGCTTTGGAGAGCGGCACGTGACCACGATTAGAACACAAAGAAAACAGGTTCGTGTTCAACAATCTGCTTTACGAGAAAGTCCATGTTGACGCCCCACGCGCCAGCACCCGCGGAATACGCAGCCTCGAACGTGGGGTAGAAATCTAATACCTCACTCCCTTTGATGGCGACGTATCGGCCGGGATAGCCCTTGAGCCACTCATTCTTATGAAGGGCGTAAACTTGCAACTCCGCGGCTAGCCTAGTCTGCTCTGTGGTAGCCATATCGCCCCCTCCCTTATGACCAAAGTTTAGATGACAAACGAGTCGCAAGCACCGTATGATTATGCTTTTTATAAAGCAAGCTTCTTAAAAAGCATATTGCGACAGGAAAATCAACTAGTCAAGCAGATTCTGGATGAAACGCACTCCGGACGATCAACAATTTGGCGAAGAGTTTGCGCGGCAACTACAACCGCACTATGACCGCGCGCTCGCGGCGGGGGAGACCGAGAAAATCTTCGCCAGACGTTTAGGGGTCGATAGGGGAGGGTTGCAGCGATATCTTAAGAAGCACGCAACGCCTAGTTTCCGCACGATCGTATGTGCTTATCGTGAATTCGGTATCGCGATTCCGTACGCCGGTACGGTCACAGCGCCCCTTATCTCACGTAAGGGTCGGAGGCGCCGGTACAGCTCCGACCTCCAAATGACATTGCCTTTGACGATCGAAGCACCGGAAGGTGAAATAGAAGTAGTGATCAAGAAAAAGAGCGCGCAAAGTTATCGCCTTCAGCTCCAGATCAGAAAAACCAAGTAAGGCGTAGGCCAAGTCACAGTGGTCTACCTCACTGCCCAATCACTCCCAGCCGCACCCCTTTAATCTTGCCCGCGTCGAACCACACGACCTTCTGTCCGAACCAGCTTTTATTTCCGCTCAGTTTGTATTTCTTTACCGCTCCTGCGAAATCCCGCGGCGCCAACAGGTAGGCCACTGGACTCTCCCCATACTTCGCCAGGTGGTCCGCCAGCCAGCCCCCTCCCGCCGGAGTCGCCAGAATTACCGGCTCGCCAGGAAAATAGGCCATCTTGCCAATGTCTTTTTCCGTCTCCAGCAGCGGGTCGGACCAGCCGTATGCCTTCTTGAACAACGCAATGGCTGCGTCCAGGTTGTTGACGCCCAAAACGACGTTTTCTACTCCCGTCAGGGGCGATCCCTGCACACTGGCCGAAATCTGCACCCGCCACGCGCGGGGCGTCTCGTCTTCGATCACGAAAGGCAGCGTCGAACCCGGCGTTCCGCTGCCTACATCGGCGGTCTTCCATTCAATTGACATTCCGTCCGGACGCTTGCGGCTGCCCGAGTCAGGTCCCTTGACCGCAACGCCCGCTTTCTTCAGGCGATCGACTTCCTGCAGTAAAACATTGGTGCCCACCGCCCACGCGCAGGTGACCGCATCTTCCGACATAAACTTGGACCAGTCCGATCCCGCGGTCGCGCCCGGCTTGATCGGCGCAATCAATTCAATGTACGTACCGTCGTCGAAGCCGATGCTCGCCATCTGCGTAATGCCGTTCCCGTGCGGTCCCCCGGGATCGGGTGTCAGGCCAATTTCGGTAAAGTCCTGTCGCAGTGCATCGAGGTTCGAACCGCAAATGGAAACGTGGTCAAGTTCAAGCACTACGCTCTTGTTGTCCTGCGTCATGGCGGACCGTGAAATCAAGAAAAGAACGAGCGTCGCGAAGAACAAGCGGCTACAGATCGGGGATTCCCGCTTGGACATGCGTGCCTCCTTAAAAGAAGAAATAGAATGGTACGCCAGAAAGGACGATCAGGGAATTGTTTCCTGCGGCTAAACCCCGGAGCTGGGCTATCGCGGGACTATAAGGGGAATATCCGTCGTCGATTTGGTGGCCACGATGACGCCGCCCAGTGGCACAGAAATCAGATCCCGCAGGCTGACGCCTCGCGGTTCGCGAACAAATACTCACGGTCACGAGTAGAATTCATGATTTGACTAGGCACTGTGAAATCGCCACAAATCGCTTTTCGTGGCGATGGAGAAACCTATGGTAAGGATCGCCCGCCTCGGCTCGCGCCAATCCACGCTCATTCTGTTCTTGATTGCGGTTATCTCGCCGCTCACTCGCGCCGAGACCTATGCCGTGAAACTCGAGCGCGACGTACCCGCGAAGATGCGCGACGGCGTCACTCTCCGAGCCGATATCTATCATCCCGACGTCGCAGGGAAATTCCCCGTGCTTCTGCAACGAACGCCCTATAGCAAAATAAATGGCTGGGATAACGGATTCTTTTTCAGGGCCGCGGCCCAAGGTTACGTCGTGGTTGTGCAGGATGTCCGTGGACGGTTTACCTCGGAAGGCCAGTGGTATCCCTTTGTTCATGAAACCGACGATGGCTACGATAGTGTCGAGTGGGCAGCATCGCTCCCTTACTCCGACGGCCGCGTCGGAATGTTCGGCGGCTCGTACGTGGGAGCAACGCAGATGCTCGCGGCATCGGCGCACCCTCCGCATCTCGCGGGAATCTGTCCCAGCGTCACCGCGAGCGACTATCACGACGGCTGGGTCTATCAAGGTGGCGCATTCGAACAATGGTTCAGCGAATCCTGGGCCTCGGGCCTGGCGCATGACACACTCGATCGGGCGGTCTCCAAAGCCACGAACGCGAAAGAAGGCGAGAAAGCGCTCCCTCTAACCGCCTATCCGCTGTTCAATCTCCCGCCGTCCGGAGAAGTCGATACTTCGACGAAAGCCCTCGCGCCGTACTTTCTTGACTGGCTCGCGCATCCCGCCTACGACGATTATTGGAAGCGGCTCAGCCTCGAAGAGCGTTACACCGACTTTCGTATCCCAGTCCTGCATATCGGAGCGTGGCACGACATTTTTCTCGGGGGCACTTTACGCAACTATGCTGGACTCAAGACATCGGCCGGTACCGATGTAGCCCGCCAGGGACAACACCTGGTCATTGCCATCGGCGGCCACTCCGGCGACGGACGAAAAATTGGTGATCTCGATTTTGGTCCCGAAGCCGCTAGATATAGGGAAGCCGAAACCACCCTCCGCTGGTACGATTTTCTCTTCAAAGGAGTGCAAAACGAATTCGCGGCGAAGCGCGTCAGACTTTTCGTCATGGGTTTGAATCAATGGCGCGAAGAAGACGATTGGCCTCTCGCCCGTGCCAAGGCCACCAAATATTTTCTCAATTCCCACGGAGCCGCCAACTCCGTTCGCGGCAATGGCTCTCTTGACACGGCATACCCGGGTGCAGAACCGGCGGACGCGTTCATCTACGATCCGGCGAACCCCGTGCCTACGATCGGCGGGCCGCTATGCTGCGATAGCGATCACTTGGCGCCAGGTCCGAAAGATCAACGCGCCTTGGAGGATCGCAACGACGTTCTGGTCTATTCCACTCCGCCATTGGATCACGACGTTGAAGTCACGGGCCCGGTCCAACTGCAGTTGTACGCCTCCTCTTCCGCCGTCGACACCGATTTCACGGCGAAGTTGGTCGACGTCTACCCCGACGGCTCCGCATTCAATTTGGCAGAAGGAATTGTGCGCGCGAAGTATCGCAATTCGCAGGCCAATGCCGAAACGCTGGTGCCCGGCAAAGTCTATCCCCTGACCATCGATCTCGTGGCGACCAGCAACCTGTTTCGCGCTGAACATCGAATACGCCTGGAAGTCTCCAGCAGCAATTTTCCGCGCTTCGACCGCAATTTGAATACGGGAGAAACGGCGGCAACATCCACAAAGTGGATTCCCGCGACGAATATGATCCTTCACGACGCAGCGCATCCGTCGGCGCTGATACTGCCGGTCGTACCATCGATCTCAACTTCGAATCACGAGTAAACGACATCTCACAAAGCGCATCGGGCAACGAGACGTGTCTAGATACTCGGGGTCTGCAAGAAGATCCTGGGTTCTACTTTCCTGGCGTAGGCAGGGAGGGTAACGCCGCTTTTACCTGGCACGCCTTTTTCAAGAAGGGAAATGTCGAGGGGCACAGCCGAACGAATCGCCATTCCATTGACCAACTCTATGTGGGCTTCTATGAACGGTAAGCTCGGGCCATTGGGGACGAGCGGACGTTGCAGAATCGACCCGCACGCCCCACCTAGAATTTGGCCGGCTACAGAAAGACGTCGCAATGTCGTCACAATCTCAGATTGGGCATTCTCGTTTCGAGCAATGGGACGAACGAACTTCACTTCATTGTCTCTGGAAATGAAGGCCCCGAGCGTGACGTCGGTTTCGCCTTGATCGACAAGTTTACGGATCTCGTCGATCAACGTTTTTCCTATGAGGCGCAGGCTAGCAAATGTCGGGTCTTTCGCGGCTTGTTTCTCCGCGACAAGTCGCAATTTCGCTATCAACGTCGATTGTTCCGCGCCATCGACCATACCATCCCCTGCAACCTCGAAGATTGTACAGGAGCGCGCGCTTATTCTTCCTCTTCCTTCACCTCGCCCCGCTCGGCCTTCGCCTTCTCTATGATCTTGTCCTGCAACTGCTGCGGAACCGTGTCGTAGTGATGCATCTCCATCGAGAAGCTGCCGCGCCCCTGCGTCATCGAAGTCAAATCGGCACCGTAGGTGAGCATCTCGGCCATCGGAACCTCAGCCTTCACAATCGTGTTTCCGGCCTTGTTATCCATCCCCTGAATGCGCCCGCGCCTGCTATTCAGGTCGCCCATGATCGTCCCCGCGAACTCGTCAGGAATCGTGATCTCAACCGTCATCACCGGTTCCAGCAGCGTTGGTTTGGCCGCTTCCATCGCTTTGCGAAAGGCGATCCGTCCAGCCATCTGGAACGATAGATCGTTCGAATCAACGTCGTGATACGAGCCGTCGTAGAGAATTACCCGGAAGTTTACGACTGGATATCCCGCGAGATATCCTCGCGCAGCCGCGTCTTTGATTCCCTTTTCCACGGCAGGAATGAAGTTGCGTGGAATCGATCCGCCAAAAATATCATTGACGAATTCGAATTCGACTTCCGAGTCTTTGGGCAGCGGCTCCATCTTGATCTTGCAATCGCCGTACTGCCCGTGGCCGCCCGTCTGTTTCTTGTGCCGTCCCTGAACGTCCGCTTTCCCGCGGATCGTCTCGCGGTACGGAACCTTCGGCGCCTTCAGTACGACCTCGGCGTGATAACGCTTCTTCATCTTCGAGACGACAACTTCAATGTGTTGCTGTCCGGTGCCGGCGATGAGAAATTCTTTGGTCTGCGGGTCGCGGAAGAAACGCAGCATCGCGTCCTCTTCCATCAGCTTGTGCAAACCGACGCCGAGCTTGTCTTCATCGGCGCGCGACTTCGGCTCAATCGCAAACGTAATAGCCGGTTCGGGCAATTGCACAGCGGGATAGCGTATCGGCGAATTCTTGTCCCCGAGCGTGTCTCCCGTAAGCGTTTCGCGCAACTTCGCCACCGAGCCGATATCCCCCGCGTGCAGCTCTTGAATGGGCACCGCCTGCTTTCCCTGGATCAGCGAAATGTGGGCAAACTTTTCCTGGATGTTGCGATTGTAATTTTGCAGCGACGCGTCGTTTTTCAGCACTCCCGAAAAAACCTTGAAGTACGAAATTCGTCCCGCAAAAGCGTCGGACATGGTTTTGAAGATATAGACCGAAGCGGGCTCGTTGTCGGTGCCTTTGCGGTCGGCAGGCTTGGTCGTTCCCTCGGCCGTCCACTCAGTGATGGCGTGATGTTCGCTGGCGGCAGGCGTGTAGTCGACGATGAAATCCATCAGCTCGTCGACCCCAATGTTGCCCAGGCCCGAGGTAAAGAGCACAGGAAACAACTTATCTTCGCGAATCGCCTCGTGCAGGGCCGGAACGAGATCTTCTTCGGGTATTGTTCCCTTTTCAAAGAACTCTTCCATCAACTCATCTTTCCCTTCAGCGACGAGTTCGACCAGTTTTTCGTGCGCTTCTTTCGCGACATCGGCCATGTTGGCCGGGATCGGTCCCTCTTTGCCTTTGCCGTTTCCGCCCATCTCGTACGTATAGGCCTTCATGCGGACGAGGTCGACGATGCCGCAGAAACTTCGTTCACTTCCGATGGGGAGCTGCAACGGAGTGACAGCCCGTCCAAAGGCGTTGGTCAGCGATTCGAGGACGCGGTTGGCGTCGGCCCGCTCGCGGTCCATCCGATTGACCACAATCATGCGCGGAAGATCGACGTCGTTGCAGTAATTCCAGACCCGCTGCGTCACCACTTCAACTCCGGCGACGCCGTCCACCACAACCAGCGCTGCGTCGACCACCGGCAGCATCATCTTGGCTTCGTGGACGAACATGTTGAAGCCCGGGGTGTCGAGCAAATTGATTTTGATCTTTGAGGCGTCCGTCTTGCCCCACTCGACAAACGCGAGTCCCGTCGAGATCGACATCTTGCGGGCGACTTCTTCTTCGTCGTAATCAGTGATGGCTGAGCCGTCATCAACACGACCCAGCCTGGGCGCAGCGCCGGCAGTGTAGAGCATGGCGGACACCAGCGTCGTTTTACCGGCGTGGCCGTGTCCGACCAAGGCAAGATTGCGGAGTTGGGTTGCTTCGTAGACTTTCACGGGTTGTCTCCTTCCGCAGGCTTGCGGCAAGGGTGCTATGGCCCGGAATGGTATGAGTACGGGTGACAGGCCACGTTGCCTGCGAAACTCCCGATGCTAACACAGGGAGTGCTATGGCTGAAAGGATGGGGGCGATTTCGGGAGCGATTTGTCGCGGCGGCCCGCACCGAATCCGCGACCTATTTCGCCTTCACAGCTTTCGCCAGCGGAATGACCTCAACCTTCTTGGCCAGCGAATAGGTATTCTCTCCGGGATACAAAGCGCATAGCCGCACTGGCGAGGCCCGGGCACGGCGACAACGCGGCTGCGCCGTAGTGCGGCGCGGACCAGTACGATGTCATCCATTTGGACAATCATGGTATACATTTGTTACCAGAAACACGTGATCGTCACAGGGACGGGCTCTTCTCCGCAATCAGTTTCCTGACTTTCTCCACAAACTCCGAGGTCCCCATATCCTCGGTCTTTTCCTTCCCGCGGGTCCGGACATTGACCTTGTTCGCCTCGGTCTCTTTATCTCCCACCACCAGCAGAAACGGCACTTTCTGCATCGCGTGCTCGCGGATTTTTGCATTCATCTTTTCATTGCGCGAATCCACTTCCACGCGCACGCCGGCTCCTTTCAACAGCTCCGCAACTTCTTGTGCGTACTCCACATGCCGCTCCGCAATCGGAATCAGTGTGACCTGCACCGGCGACAACCACACCGGGAAGGCTCCCGCGTAGTGTTCGATCAGCACTCCGAAGAAGCGCTCGATCGATCCATAGAGCGCGCGGTGCACCATCAGCGGCTGCTTGCGAGTGCCATCTTCGGCGACGTATTCCAACTGGAAACGCTGCGGCAAATTGAAGTCAAACTGCACCGTGGAGAGCTGCCACAGCCGTCCGATGGCGTCGACCAGTTTGATATCGATCTTTGGCCCGTAAAATGCGGCCTCGCCCGGAATAATTTTGTACTCGATATTGCGTTCCTTGAGTACTTTCTCCAGCGAATCGGTAGCCAGCTTCCACTGTTCATCGCTGCCGACGAAATTCTTGCGATCGTCAGGATTCCAAGTCGAGAGCTCGGTCTGAAACTTATCGAAACCGAAGTCCTTGAGCACTTCGAGCGCAAAGTCGAGGCAACCCACGATCTCCGATTCAATCTGTTCAGGAGTGCAGAAAATGTGTGCGTCGTCCTGCGTAAATCCGCGCACGCGCAGCAGTCCGTGCATGACGCCCGACCGTTCGTAACGATAGACCGTTCCCAGTTCGCCCAACCGGACCGGCAGATCGCGATACGACTTCAGAGAATCGCGGTAAATCAAAATATGCCCCGGGCAGTTCATAGGCTTCAGCCGGTATTCGGCGTCGTCGAGTTCCATCACGTCGAACATATTGTTCGAGTAATAACCCTCGTGACCCGACGTGAAAAACAACTGTCGCCGCGCGACATGCGGAGTGACGACCAGCGAGTAGCCGCGGCGCAGATACTCTTCGCGCATCCAGTCTTCCATCTCCTTGCGAATGATCCCGCCCTTCGGATGCCAGAAGATGAGCCCGGGCCCGGCGAGCTCCTGAATCGAAAATAGATCCAGCTGCTTGCCCAGCACGCGATGGTCGCGCTTCTTCGCCTCCTCAAGTCCGTTGAGATAAGCATCGAGATCTTTCTTGGAGAAAAACGACGTTCCGTAAATACGCTGCAGCTGCGGATTCTTTTCGTCGCCCAGCCAATACGCTCCCGCAATATTAAACAGCTTGAACGCCTTGATCTTCCCCGTCGACGGAATGTGCGGCCCGCGGCAGAAATCCTGAAACTTGCCAGTCTGATAGATTGAGATTTTTTCATCGGGCTTGGTGAACTGCTCGATGAAATGGCACTTCATGAAGTCGCCTTCCGCCTTGAATTTTTCGAGCCCTTCTTTGCGCGGCAGAAATTCCCGGGCGTAAGGCAGGTTCTGCTGGACGAGCTCCTGCATCTTCTTTTCGATCTTCTCCAGGTCTTCGGGCGTGAAAGGAGTCGGTCGATAAAAGTCGTAAAAGAATCCGTTTTCGGTCGCGGGGCCGTGGCCAAGCTTCGTCTCTGGGAAAAGCTCGAGCACTGCCGCAGCCAACAGGTGCGCGGACGAATGACGATAAACCTCCAACGCCTCGGGGTCGCGCTCCGTCAAGATGCGCAGGTCGGTGTCGCGATCGAGCGGTCGCGTCAAGTCGATCAGATCGCCATTGGTTTTCGCCGCCAACGCGGCGTCGGCGAGGCGGGGGCTGATGGACTTGGCAACCTCAAGCGCGGTCGTGCCCTTGGGCACATCCTTGCTGCTGCCGTCGGGAAGAGTGATATGAATGTCAGACATAGATAGACCGTGGTATTCCGCTGAACCGCTAAGTTTATCATTTGGTTGAGCGCGTCGATGGTGGCGAATGGGCCGAACGTTTAGGGGTGCGGCTGGATTACCAGAAAGAAACCCGTGAAATGATAGGCCGTCGTTGCGTCGGCTCTGCTTAAGACTAGCTTCCCTTTTAATGGATCACCAATAACGATATGTTCGGCATTTTCGCTCAGAACGGCGATGAAGTGGCCTGCCCCTCCCGAAAGTTTGACCCCCGCAATCGACGGACTCGGCGGAGAAATTTGCCCTGGAGACTGAATCACAAAGTTGGCGGTCAATCCTCGTTGCCGAAAGGCTCGCGCCACATACCAGATTTCGGTTCCTCCGCGATAGGTGAAGCATTCGCGAGCAAGCTGCTTCTCTGAGGCCACCTGTCCAAATAGCTTTAGGACGGAAGCGGCACTGTTTGGTCCGCATGTGGACGCAGTGCTCTGAAGACACACCTCGCCTTCACATGTATCCCGCAGCTTTGTATCATCGATCGCATCCAGTGCTGACTTGGCAAAAGGAACGAACAGCAAGGCCGCGAGAACGGACGGAACAATCAGCTTCTCTCCAAGCGTCTGAGGCTGAGACCAGAAGGCAATCACGCCCGAGGTAAATCCAAGACCCGAAGCAAGAAGTTCGCTGTGCGGGAATGCACGCAACGAGTAGAACCAAGTAGCCCTGTCAAAGAAGTGGGCGTAGTACAGAACGTAAAGCATTCCCGGGACAGAGAGAAGAAGCGCTACGAGGCTAAGCCATACCGTTTTGGTCTTCGAATCGGCGCGGCGGCTGACGGCGTTCCCCAGCCAAAACAGCAGAAAGGCAATTCCAAACGTTGGCACAGCGTCCGGGTTAAGGTTCATATATCCGTGCAGCCTACCCTCAAAGACAGGTCGGTGCCTAGTTGCTTCTTTGGCCGGCTTGCAGCCCTTCGATCGCCGCCTTCACCTTCGCCGACACGACTTCCGTATCGCGCAACGTCAACCCAACGGTTGATACGGGCTCGCCCACCCGCATCTCCAGCGGCTGACACTTGACGTGATACGTGTTCATCGGCAGCAGGTCAAAGGTATCCACTAGCGCGATCGGAACGATATCCGCCTGCGCCTTGATGGCTAGAAAGAAAGCTCCCGGCAGGAAGGCTTGCAGCTTTCCATCCCGCGTCCGCCCGCCCTCCGGAAAGATTACCAGCGGCATTCCCGCCCGCAAGCTTCGCAGCGCCGACTTGACCGCCCCAATCGACGCCATCGGATTCTGCTGGTTGATGCAGACCTGTCCCGACCGCTTCAAATGCCACCCTACAAAGGGATAGGCCAGCAACTCGCTCTTGAATATGATCCGGAATTGAAATGGCAGATAAACGTACAGGATCGGAATATCCAGGGCCGAAGCGTGCGTCACCGCATAAACACGAGGCTTCGCATTGGCGCCACCGCTCACGCCCAGATGCTCCGCGCCCACAACCGTCAAGGGCGACAGGATCGTCTTCATCGTTAGCCACGACCAAGCCCGCGCAAACTTGTGCTGTATCCGCCCGTTGCGATCAAACAGCGATGCGACCAGCGAGAGTGTGCCCAGAATAATGGTGTAGGCCCACACCAGAGGATCGATGAAAAAGTAAGAGCGCAGCCGGCTCGGCCATCCATGGCTCTGTTTGGCCTGAGCTGCGGTCCCGCGTTCCGACCACGGAGGCACGGCCGATCCTGACGATTCGGTCTGGCGCACCTCCTCGTTCCGGGGCGCTGGCTCGACAGTAGTGGCGATCTTATTCACGATTGACTTGTTTACTGACCCTTCGCGGACGGATCGCCCGCGCTACATTACTCCCCACACCAAATCTTAGATGCGGATACCCAGAATTCGCATTGCCTCTCCCACGATGTAAATTGAGCCGGTGATCACCACCAGGCCATTCGATCCGGCGAGACTCTTGGCTTTTGCCAGCGCCTTCGCTACATCCTCGACCTCTTGCAGATTCGTGCTCGTCGCCACCCGCGCAGTTGCCTCTCGAATCTCCTCAGGCGTAGCCGCCCGCGGATTATTGGCGCTCGTTAAGATGACGTGGCTCGCAATCGGGAAAAGTATCTCTCCAACTTCCCGAATCGCCTTGTCGCGCATCGCGCCAAAAATCATCGTGATCTCCCGCCCCGTCTCCGATTCGTCGTATGCCGACAAAGTCGATCGCAGCGCCCACGCCCCCGCAGGATTGTGCGCCACATCCAGCACATACTCAGGATTTCCCTCTGTCGCCGGAATCACCTGAAACCGCCCCGGCCACCGGGTCTGGCGGATTCCTTCTGCAATTGTCTCCGGCGTGATTTGCGCGATCCCCTGCTTGTGAAGCTCCTCGGCCGCGGCAATGGCCAACGCCAGATTTCGCAGCTGGTGACGCCCCACCAGCGGAGACTCGACCATGATCTGCTGCCCCATCACTTCCAGCGGATAGCGATTCCGGATTCCGGTCTGCTTCTCACTCACACTCAAACTGTTGGCGCTGCCCGGCGAGATAGGAGGCACATAAGGGACCGCATTCACAGCGCGTGCGCCTGCACCCAAAATCGCGTGGCCAATTATGTCGTTGGCTTCCGCCAGTTGCGGTAGCGTCACCACCACCCCACCCTGCCGGATGATCCCCGACTTCTCTCGAGCAATCTCGGCGATGGTTTCGCCCAGATACTTCTGATGATCCAACGAAACATCGGTGATGATGCTCAGCCGCGGCTCAACCACGTTCGTCGCATCCAAGCGTCCGCCCATCCCCACTTCGAGGACGACCATATCGGGCCGGCTGTTGGCGAAATACTCAAACGCCATCGCCGTCAGCATCTCAAAAAAGCTGGGATGCCACGGCAGATCGCCTTCCGCCACCAGTCGCTCGGCCGTACGATCGACGACATCGTGCAGCATGGCGAAATCGTCATCCCCAATCGCATGCCCGTCCAACCGTATGCGCTCGTTGATGCGAACCAGATGCGGTGAAGTGTAAAGTCCCGTCCTCAGCCCAGAAGCTTCGAGGATGGCCGCCAGCGTTGCAGCGGTCGAACCCTTGCCGTTGGTTCCTGCGATCAGCACCGCCGGAAAGCGCCTCTCCGGATGCCCCAAGGCCGCCAGCAACACGCGCATGTGCGCCAAGTCGAACTTGTGCGACGGCGTCTGCGCCAACTCATGGCCCAGCGCGTACATCTGCGCAACTGCAGTTTCGTAAGACAAAGGCAGGTTCCGGCCTCCTCGCGACCGTTGTTTCTCAGTCTCTCTCTTTACTTTCAGCCCATCCAGAAAACCCCACCCAACCGCCAAAGGATGCACTGAATAGCGAATAGCGACCGCCGACGGGCATCAGAGTTTTTGCGCCCCAGCGGGCGCTCTAATCCAACACCGTCAGGAGGAAGAACCGACAGGATGGCTGACAGCTGAGGGCTGTCTCTACGCCGCCTGTACCATGAAGTCGAGGGCCCGCGCGATGTAGGGCTTCAAATCTTTCCGGGCTACAACGGCATCCAGCATCCCGTGCTCCAGCAAAAACTCAGAACGCTGGAAGCCGGCCGGCAACTTCTGTCGAATAGTCTGCTCAATCACCCGCGGCCCGGCGAATCCGATCAGCGCTCCGGGTTCGGCTATATTCAGGTCGCCCAGCATCGCAAAAGAAGCCGTCACTCCCCCGGTCGTGGGATCGGTGAGAACCGAAATGTATGGGACGCCTGCTGCATCCAGCCGCGCCAGCGCCGCCGAGATTTTTGCCAATTGCATCAGGCTGATCACGCCTTCCATCATGCGTGCCCCGCCCGAAGCCGAAACGATAATGATTGGAGTCCGCGTTTGCATCGCGCTCTCAATCGCCCGCGTAATCGCCTCGCCAACCACCGCTCCCATGCTGCCGCCAATAAACGAATAGGCCATCGCGCTCACCACCACCGGACGGCCGTTCAGCTTGCCGCGGGCGTTGATGATCGCGTCTTTCAGCCCTGTGTCCGATTTGGCCTGCTTCAGCCGCGACGAATATGCCTTGAGATCGACAAACTTCAGGGGATCAGTCGATACCAGGTTGCTGTCGAAGATTTCATATTGGTTGTCGTCCAGCAGCTGCGCTAGCCGGGCCCGCGCGTCGATACGGAAGTGTTTGTCGCACTTAGGGCAGACATTCAGATTATCTTCCAGATCTTTTTTCCAGATGATCTGGCGGCAACCGTCACACTTCACCCACAACCCCTCCGTGCGAACCTTCTTCTCGCCCGAAGTATCCAATTCGCCGGATTGTCGTTTAAACCAAGTCATAATGGCAGTTCTCAGTTCTCGGTTGTCAGTGATCAGTAAACGCTTCTCGCGAATTTACTGACAACTGACAGCTGACAACTGAAAGCTAGTATTCGATTCCTCTCTGCGCCATCACACCCTTTTCGTAGGCATGTTTTACTTGCCGCATCTCGGTGACGGTATCCGCCAGTTCGATGATCGACGGATGCGCGCTTCTTCCCGTAAGGATCACGTGCACCATCTCCGGCTTTTTCTTGAGCGACTCCACCACTTTGGCCGGGTCCAGCATGCCGTAGCTGATGGCGTAGTTGATTTCATCCAGAACCACCAGGTCCCATTCCCCTGACAGGATCGCCTTCTCCGCCTCGGCCCAGGCTTCTTCCACCATGCGCACGTCTTCCGGATCGGGCTTCTCCGCCCCGACCTTCACAAAGCCGCGGCCCATCTGTTTCATGATGAATTTGTCGCCGAACGCCTGTACCGCATCCAGCTCGCCGTAATGCCACGAACCTTTGAGGAATTGCAGCATCAGAACGCGCATTCCCTGCCCGACCGCGCGTAGCGCTGTTCCCATGGCTGCGGTCGTCTTCCCCTTGCCGGGACCGGTATTCACGATGATCAGCCCGCGGCGCACGTCTGACATAGAGGCGAATCCCTAATTGTACGCGGATGCGATTCGTGCTGCCACAGGCGCCTAGGTTGGTTCGCCCTCGGTTTCCTTCGTGCCCTTGGTGGTAGAGGGTCGGCCCATTGGTCCACCATTCGGAGCTGCACCCCTCAGAACGCCGGATGCTTCGCCATCCTCCACGACCACATCAGAAACGACGTAGAAGTAAGATCGATTCCAGGCTCCGTCGTGCTGTACGACTGCGTATTGTCCTGATAAACCGCAAATTGCGACCGGTCAAATTTCCCAGGACTGCCATTGAATTTCTTGAAAGTGTCTACTCCGTCGGCCGGACACAGAATCATCCCGTAGAGTGCTCCAGCGGTCGTGTAGCTGTCCGGCCCCTCGGTGGCCGCGCCCCATAACACCGGAGTACCGCCAGACGTACCATCCAATGCGCCCGCAAGATTCGCCACCTGATGCTGAATGCAATTGGGAAACGTTGTCCCGTCGCCTACGATAAACGACGATCCCCACGAATTCGCGCCCAGAATATTCGCCAGCCATCGTTGCGCGTACTGGTCGTACTTCTTCGCATCTGTAATCGAGGCGGCCTCGCTCGCCATCACCGACAAGCCAGCCCCGTGCGACGTCGTATCGCCGTAGACCCAAGAATATCCGAAGCCAAACGGGTCGTTCACGGATTGCCCAATCGCGTCGTCAACCTGCCGCAGGAGTTGCTGCCGAATGCCAGCCTGCGAAATCGCCAGGCCCTTCGGATTCCCCGCCATTTTCATTGCCCGGTAGAGCTCGAAATGAGCCAGGCCGCTGACATCGTAGAGATTCAGCGTGTCCGTTTGTCCGGCGTTATAGACGTTCGTGATGTAGTTCTTAGCGAACTGGGCCGCGGCCGTGAGGTAATCCAACGGATCGGTGTGCGCCAATCCAGCGGGCAGCGCTTGTTCTTCGCCCGACGCCTGTTGTGCCAACTCGAGAGCCGATTCGAGAGCAAAGTAGAGTTCGGTCGCGCCCAGCTCCATATCGTCGTCCCAAACGCTCTCGGGATAGCCGTCAAATGGCGCAATCGTCAGCAGGCAGTTGTTGCAAGTGCCCGATCCTACCCCCGGCGCAGGGTCGGGATACGTCAGATCCGCCAGCGCAAAAATATCCTCTGCGTTCTTAAGGCAATCGTTCGCCAACGTCGGATTTTTCCTGCGATTCAGTTGGTAGCACAGCGCGAAATCTGCCGCCAACCGCCCCGCCAGATTCGGACTGATCGGCGCTCCCGCCGGAGCCGCCAGATAAACCGGCCGGTTACATATAAAAAATGTCGTATACGGGTCGCAGGGTTCCGGATCTCCCGCCTGCTCGAAATTGTCCGCCGCTTGCGGCAGCGTCCATATATCGTATTCCGTGATCAAGCAGTACGGCGTCGCATACGTGCCTCCGCAGTTGCCGCTAGCTGAAGAAGGGTCGCCCTCGCCGTAGTAGTCCCAGTCTTGTGTATTGTCGACCTGGTAATAGAGAGTCTTAGTCTTGTCGTCCCACATCTTCATCAGCCAATTGACACCGAACTTCGCTTCCTCCGTGAAGTCCGTTGACGCCGGAGCCCCCAATCCGGTGTTGCCCGCGTACGAAATCGATCCCGGCGGCGCGGCAGGATTCGCACTAGCCTGCGCTCCCATCTGTTCCGGGAAATCCCGCACCCCGATCTGCATCAGCGCAGCCGTGTAGCTGACCGTCTCCACGTATTTCTCGTAGTCGCCCGCATCCCACCATCCCCCCGACGCGTCGATCGCCGGCAGATTCGCCGAGATCAAAGGCGGCGCAGGAGGCACGTTATCGATGAAATCGTTGCCGTCGAGCGCGGGCGTCTCGTACACCCGCGCATGCTTATCCTTCAAGTGCCCCGGCGCGCTCCGCAACGCGTTCTGAACGTAATTCGCGCCGTCCCGTTGCGTCTCGTAGAAAAATAGCGTGTTCAACAGCAGGCCGGGATAAAGCTTCCCCGGTTCGTCCACCGCGAAATGTGGCGAGGCAGCCTGCACCGGTCCCGAAACCGAAATCGTGTACAGGTCCCCCGCCGGAACCTGGAAATCCATAGCGTAAACGTCGTAACTAAGCGTCTTGCTATGAGCCCAAACGCCAACCAGGGAACCGACGTGGCCCGAGTATCGAGTCTCCCCCTTCGAGTTGACCACGTTAAACGTCGCTCCATCCGCCGCCCTCCGCGACATCAAATACGCACGAAATGGCGTCGCCCCCGCCTCGTATCCGACCTGATTGACTCGCACATACGCAGCCTGGGCCGTCGCAATCTTCCCCAGTGACGAAACCGCAACCAAGAGACTGATTATCGAAATAAACGAAAAGCGAGTAAAAGCGTGATCGAGGAACACCATGGCTTGCTCCAGACCGAGGGGGGAACGGCCTATTAAATGCGTTTAATACAGGGAAGGATGTTCCTATTTTAAGCCAGGAAAGTCAAGCCAGACGCGGGGAGACGGGTTTGCCGGGGAGCGGAACGGGTCGTGTGGAGACGGGCGCCCTCGCCCGTCTTTCCACAGAGCTCAGCCGTTACGGCATTTCAACCACACGCTGCAACTTCGGCTGCCCTTCTCCGCTCGCCGCGCCCGTATCCTCGGCGCCCAGCAAACGGGCTGCGATCCGCAGTGCATCCATCTCCTTGCGAACGCGCAGCAGTTCTTGCTCTTTCATTCGTAGTACGTCGTAAGGGTTCTTCATTGGGGGAGGGCCTCTGTAAACAAATGCAGACGGGCTTCGTCTGGTCTTGAAAATACAGTAAACATATTTTTCGCTACTGGGAAGCTGCCAGAGGTGCATCCTGCAAGGAAATCGGTCTTCTTTAAAAATGCCGCTCGGCCCCTGCCCCGTTATCAGAAGGTTAATGTCCCAAGTGATAGGGATGCTTCTTCAGAATCGTCAAGGCCCGATACAGTTGCTCCACCAGCACCACCCGCGCCAGCTCGTGTGGCAGCGTCATTTTGCCCAGCGAAAGCGTGAAGCCAGCTTGGCGCCGCGTTTCTACACTGAATCCGTCACTTCCGCCGATCGCGAACAACACTGGCGCAGCATTCAGCTGCTCGCGTTCCAGAAACTCAGCCAGTTCTTCCGACGAAAGCTGCTTCCCTCGCGAATCGAGCAGCACAAGCTTATGACGGTCATTTTTCTGTTGCCGTTTCTGCTGCCGCTCGCCGCTGGCCAGGGACAAAATCGCCGACTCGTCCTTCAACGCCACTCCCGCCACTTCGGCATAGTGCGAGATACGCTTCAAATACTCATCGGTGAGCGCCTGAATGGCCGGCTCTTTCGTCTTACCGATCCATGCGACTTTAATCTTCACAAGGTGATTGCGAATCAGGCCTTCTTTTTCCGCGCCTTCTTGGGAGCCGCAGCCGCTTCCTTTCCCGATGTCACTTTTGTGCCCGCCGCGCGTCGCGCCTTGGGCTTGGCCAGCAATTCCGACGGCTCCAGCCGCTTGGCCGACTTCCACAGCCGCTCCAGATCGTAGAACTGCCGTGCCTTTTCCGAGAAGATGTGGACCACAAAATCCACATAGTCGAGCAGCACCCACTCCGCCTGTTTGTAACCTTCCGAGTGAGTTACGCGAAGACCCAGCGCCTCAAGCCGCTCATCCACCGCGTCGGCGATGGCCTGAACCTGCCGCGAGTTGGTACCGCTGCACATGACAAAGAAGTCGGTGAACGCTCCCGAATCTTTTTCCAGTTCCAGAACAGTGACATCTTCCGCTTGTTTATCTTGGCAGGCCAGGATCGCTTCGCTCACCTGGAGTTTGAGGTCGTTCTTTTTTTTCATACGGGATGCTTGATTGTAACCTGCGACGCTGCTCGATACAGCTCATGCTTTTTAATGTAGTCCGCCACTCGCGGATCCAACCATCGAGCCAGCGCCTTACCCTGCGCGGCAGCGTCCCGAATGGTCGTCGCCGAAACATTTTGCTGCACGTTCTGCAACAGGCGGAGCGTCACCCCCTTCAGCACCAGATCTCCCTCAGCCGGTTGCTTATGAAAAGGACGCGTCACGGCTGCAGGCGGTCGCAGTTCCTCGGGTAGAGATTCCGCGACCTCGCGCAGCGAATATCCTGGACGGCTGGCAACCACGAACTCGCATTCTCCCAGCAGCGCCCGCGCCTCACGCCATTTCGCGATGTCCCGGAACGCGTCAATTCCGATCAAAAAGAAAAGCCGGTCTGCCTTCTTCATCGTCAGTTTCAACCGTCGCACCGTGTCGATCGAATAATTCGCCGCCGGCAAATTCCGGTCAGTTTTGCCGCCACGAGGGACTTCGAACTCCGGCGCCTCCAGGAGCGATGGCTTGAACTTCTTTTCGTCCTGGGTTGCCAGCGCCACCATGGCATACCGGTGAATGAACGCTGTGAGCGGATGTTTTTGTTTATGCGGAGGAACATTCGCCGGAACAAAAAGGATCTGTCCGAGCGAGTAACATTCGGCGGCGGCCTGCGCCAACGCCATGTGTCCTCGATGAATAGGATCGAAGGTGCCCCCGAAAATGCCGATATTCATTTCACAATCTCGATTGGCATGACTGCCTAGTTTCTTGCTTTCTCCTTACTGTTGCAACCCATGCGCTCCGGATGCTTGCCCGGCTATTGCACCACCGTGTTCTCTTCTCGTCTTTCCCGCCAGATTTTGTACCATTGAGTTTTACGGACGCATCGAATCAGACTAGGCTGTGGACAAGACTCTTGTCATGTTCTGCGTTTGCCCACTTCGGGTCTTGCAGTGTACCTCTGGCCATATTGCGCCGCGAAAACGCGGTGGACTGGCGTAACTCGCCGCGCGCGTTCTCGGCGCATTAAGATGTGCCCTATGCGAATGAAAATCCCCCTCATCCGCAGTCTTGCAGTCGCTCCGGCGCGTGCTCCCATCTTGCGCTACGGAGTCGCTCTCCTCAGCACGCTACTCGCCTTGATTCCTACTTTGTTTTTTTCCGATCTCGCAGAAAGCCGTCTCGTCGTCTTCGCCGTCGCCGTCATGGTGAGCGCCTGGTATGGTGGATGGAAGCCGGGCCTCGCCGCAACCTCTTTCGCGCTTACCGTGAGCGCTTATTATTCGCTCAACGGAGACCAAACGCCGAGCGAATATCACAAGGCCATCGCGCACCTCACCCTGTTTTTCGCCGTCGCTCTTCTTATCTGCTGGTTCAACGCCGCCCTGCGTGCCACCCAGGAGAGCTTGCGCCGTTCCGAAAGCAATTTCCGTTCCCTGGTTATGAATGCCCCCTACGGCATCTGTCGCTGCGACTCCCTCGGCATTCTTCAGGACGCCAACCCCGCGCTCGTCGCCATGTTCGGATATTCCAGCGCGGCCGAACTTACCGGCAAGCATCTCGGAGGCCTCTACGCTGACGCCCAGCAATGGTTTCAAACCGCCGATTATTTTCACTCCCGCAAGGAATTTAACGACCTGACCACCGACTGCATCCGCAAGGACGGATCGGCCATCGTGGCGCGCATTTCCGGACGCACGATTGCTAACGGCAAAGATGGGGGCACTTTCGAGATCTTTATGGAAGACGTTACCGAAACACGAACCCTGGAACTGCAACTTCGGCAGGCTCAAAAAATGGAAGCCATCGGCCGCCTTGCTGGCGGCATCGCGCATGACTTCAACAATCTACTGATGGTGATTTCCGGCTACTCCGAGTTCTTGCTTGAGCGCATCGGACCCGATCCGCGTCTCCGCGGACCCGCCCAGGAAATCTCCAATGCCACGCAACGCGCTACCTCTCTCACCCGGCAATTGCTCGCGTTCAGCCGTAAGCAGATGCTCGCCCCCAAAGTCCTCGACCTGAATGAAGTGGTCGCGGAAAATCTCAAGATGCTGACCCGCATGATCGGGGAGGATATCGATCTGGTCATGGTTCCCGGTACCAGTCTCGGGGCTCTGCGCGCGGATCCCGGCCAGATCGACCAGGTCATCATGAACCTTGCCGTAAACGCCCGCGATGCCATGCCCCAGGGAGGCAAGTTGACGATCGAGACCGCCAACGTCCATCTCAACGAGAACTTCGCTCGTACCCACGCTCCCCTTACCGCCGGCGACTACATCATGCTCACCATCAGCGACACCGGCGTCGGCATGGACACCGACACGCAGGCGCGCATCTTCGAGCCTTTCTTCACCACCAAAGGAGCCAAAGGCACTGGCCTCGGGCTCTCCACCGTCTACGGCATCGTGAAGCAGAGCGGCGGCTTCATCTTTGTCGATAGCCAGCCTCAACGCGGCACCGCTTTCCGTGCCTACTTTCCCCGAATCGATGGCCGAGAAGACGTCGCTGTCGCGCAAGACGCTTTGACTTTGCCCCGCGCCCAAAATGGCGAAGAGACCATCCTTCTCGTCGAGGATGAAATCAATCTCCGTCGCCTGGCCCGTCAGTATCTGGAAACGCAGGGTTACAAAATTCTTGAAGCGGAAGACAGCGCCGCTGCTTTGCAAATCGTCGAAGGGCACCGCGGCACAATCGATATGCTTCTGACCGATGTCATCATGCCCGGCATGAATGGCCGCGAACTGGCGGTGCAAGTCAGCAAGCAACTCCCCGAAATCCGCGTCCTCTACATGTCGGGCTATACCGAGAACGCTATCGGTCACGACGGCACACTCGATGCCGGCATCAATCTGCTGCAAAAACCATTCGGACTTCCCGTGCTGCGTGATCGTGTTCGCGAGATCTTGGATTCCGAGCCCATGCCCGCCGAGGTTGCGATGGCCACTCGCGCCTCCTCAGGCCTTCTTGGTAGCAAAGTTCCGCCCTTCCGCGCCCGCCGCTTTAATCTCCAATTGCCCTTGCGCTATCGTCCGCTCGGCGAAAAAAGCTGGCGCCCTGGCACCACTGAAAACATCAGCCGCTCCGGCTTGCTGTTCCAGGCCCAGGAGGCTCTCCACCCCGCCGCCCAACTCGAAATCAGCCTCGTGCTCCCGGCGGAAATCGCCGGCCTTGCCTCGACCGAAGTCATTTGTCGCGGAGAAATCGTACGCTCGGTCACGCCCCGTGGCTCGAACGTGAATCCTGCCTTGGCCGCGAAGATTCTCCAATACCACTTCCAACACGGTACGCACCTCGGCGAAGCCTGACCTAGCCGCAAAAGACTCATTCGCGGTTACTTTCGATACCTGCGAGGCCTTGAACAACCACCTCGCGGACTGCTACATTGCGGCCAGTAGTGCATTTTTCGCTGGAAGGCTGACGATGTCCCTGGTTGTGAAATTGGAAGACGATCTCGGTGAACGCGCCGAATGGGTGATGCTCCACGGCGTGCTCCCGGGCAAGGACCATGCCGATTTCCTGCTGCTCAGAGGAATCGACCCCTTCGGCAAAACCGTTTTCAATCATCTTCAGATGGAAACTTTCCTTCGCGAATGGGATCGCGCCAAAGATCATGCCCACGATGAGAGCCAGTTAGAAGCTTGGGAAAAAGTGAAGACCATGGCAGAAACTTGCCGTCAAGACCGAGACCTCTACCTGCGCTTCGTTGGCAACTAACGCTGAAGTCTTCGGGGCGACGCCTACCGTATTACGTGAATCTTAATTCCTATTTTCAAGACCTTCCAAGATCGGTCGGCGGTATACACCGGAGCCTTCATCGCCATCCCCAGAGCTAAACAGGCCCGATCTCCGAGCGACAAACCCAGCGCCCGAGTCTGCGAAACCAAGCTCCCTGCCAGTCGCGCGTGCTCTTCCGCAAAAGGCACAGCGTCACGAATCGGACTCATCGCGTCTTCCCACGCTTCATCAGCATCTCCGCCGGCGCTTACAAGTTTCGAGTGGACTTCCGCGAGATTGACCGTACTGCAAACCGCGTCACTCAACAGTTCAGGGGTCAGTCTATCAGCTCCGGGCTCATCATTAAGCAACGCCAACACGGCCGAGGCGTCCAACACCACCCTACTCACGCTTCGCGGCCTCGCGGCGCTCCGCGATTAGTTCATCCGCGAGTGATCTCCCGGATTTCATGTAGCGGCGAACACGCCTCTGCGCCCGTTCGACGCGGCTCTTCACCGTAGAGATGCGCAATTCGTCATCTTTCATCTCCAGCACCACTTCATCTCCCGCACGGATGCCAAGTGTTTTCCGAAACGAAGCAGGAATAACCACTCGTCCATTTTCGTTAACCCGAACTCGCGTTTCCGATCCCGTAGGAGTACCCATGTCAGCCATGACACAATACTATCATAGTGTCATCTATGAGTTGGAATGACATACTTCAACCAAATGTCATGACGGTCGAGCTTCCTGCGCCGTTCCAGGTTTGAGTCTTACTAGGTGCTGGGTACAGCCAACGGCCACTGGATCTAATTCGACAAGGTACCCAGCGCCTCCCGAAAAAGTGCCTCGAAGGTCTGCCCACTCTTTCCGCCGCGCGCCCCCAGCAACGCCTTCTCTGCTGCCGGCCGCTGATAACCAAGATTGACAAGCGCCGAAACGACGTCTTCTTCCACCGGGCTCGCCAGGCTCGGACTCATCTCCGACGTCGCGGTCGGCGCCGCCAGTTTGTCGCGCAGCTCGAGCACCATCCGCTCCGCCGTCTTTTTCCCGATCCCCGGAATGCGCGTCAGACGCACCAGATCGCCGCCTCGGATCGCGGCCACCATCTCATCCGCCGGCATGCCGCTCAGGATCTTGATCGCCAGCGTCGGACCAATGCCGCTCACGGTCAGCAACTTTTCGAAAAGATGTTTCTCCGCCAGCCGCAAAAATCCATATAGGCTCAATGCATCTTCCCGAACATGCGTATGAATATGAAGCGCGACCTCCGCCCCCGCTGCCGGCATCTCCGTAAATGTCGGGACGGTAATGGCCACGTCATACCCGACGCCGTGTGTCTCGACGATAGCCTGATTGGGATGTTTCGCCAGCAACGTTCCTCGCAGATGCGCAATCATTGCAGGTATTGTACGGCAGCCCACTTCGGCGGTTCGCGCACAGAACCGCTCGATGCAACCTTCCTCCACTCGCTGTTGCCTGCGTTGGATCTGACCCAGTGTTTGCTATAGTCCAGAAGGAATGCCTTCACGCTACGCGCAGTGGATGTACGACTGGGAGACGCGCCTCACTCGCGTGGACAACAACCGCGTCGTCCGTCCGCTCGACTGGGGCTTGGATTGGACGCACGCCTGGCCCGGCCGCAATGGTGGGCCCAAGAGCCACGGCTCACCCGACCTGCTCGATTATTTCTCTCGCTCCAACGACCGCATCATCGCCGACAGCGACAACTTCTATTCCTATACAAAGCCGTCCGATTTTCGCCTGGAGCGCCGTGAGGTGCAGGTGTTCAGCACTCGTGAAGTGCCAGACCTGCGGCTGGAAGAGAAGGTCAAAGGCACGCACGCCGACTTTCTGCGCTTCACATCTCCGGTCGTCACGCCATTCCCGGAAAACAATCTCGTCAACGCCCGTTGGTTTCCCGCCCGAGGACGCCGCGCGATCGTTCTCTTGCCGCACTGGAACTCCGATGCGCTCGCCTACAACAGCCTCTGCCAGGTCCTGAATTACATGGGCATCGCGGTGTTGCGCCTGAGCATGCCTTATCACGACATTCGCCGTCCAGCTGAAATCGATCGCGCCGACTACGCTGTCTCCGCCAACATCGGACGCACTCTCGACTCCGTGCGTCAGGGAGTCATCGATTCCCGTTGCTGTTTAGACTGGCTGGAGTCGCAAGGCTACAACCGCCTGGGCATCGTGGGCACGAGCCTCGGATCCTGCTACGCATTCATCGCCACGGCGCACGACCCCCGCATACAAGTGGCGGCCTTCAACCACGCGTCAACCTACTTTGCCGACGTCGTCTGGCACGGACAATCCACGCGCCACGTTCGCGAGGGTCTCGAGACTTCGATCGATCTGGAAAATCTCCGTCAAGTGTGGCGCGCCGTCAGCCCCATGGTTTACTTCGACAAGTTTTCCCGCTGGCCGCGCCGCTCGCTGATCATTTATGCGAAGTACGACATGACCTTTCTGCCCGAGTTCTCGGAGCAGGTCGTCGAGGAATTCAAGAGGCACAACCTCGACCACAAAGCCGTTGTCCTCCCTTGCGGGCATTACACCTTGGGCGAGACGCCTTACAAATACATGGATGGATGGCAGTTGGTGAGTTTTCTGAGGACAGCGTTCGACTAGGAAGCTATACCCGCCCCTTGCCTCGTCGAAATCCAGCCTGAGTCGAAGCTTATCTCTTCGCCGTAACTTGATCCGCAATTTTGTCGTACTCGGCCTTCGACATGATGTGGCGTGTCACTAAGTCTCCAGCGCTGTCGTACGGACGCCCCGCCATCACCCGATCCGCTTCGCCGCCACTCACTCCCGGCAGAGCCGTAAGCTGATCTCTCGAAGCGCTATTGATATCGAGCGGTTTGTTCCGGTCCCAGCCCTCGCGAATGCCTTCAGCTACGGCTTTGACATCGCTTTTGGCCTCCGCGGTGGCTTGCGCTGTCTTCTCGCGGACCTCCTGCGGACTTTGCTGTTGTTGTGTACAGGCGGCGAGGCCGGCGAAAAGCGCGAAAATTGCGGCGATTGAGCGATATTTCTTCATGTTCATTTTTGGTTAGCTTCTTCCGACCACGTTGGATGACATTCCGCCCCTTCTGGTTGGCGTGCGTCACGATTTAGGCAGAAAGATGTTTCGCGAGCGAGTCCGCACAGAGGCCCAAGCCCCCGTTTTCCCTCCATCCGGTAAAATAGCCTTCGGCAGCCAACTATGAAAAACTCCGACATGTTCCGCCCGCTCTACGAAGTTGACCCAGAGATCGCCAACGCCATCGATAACGAAGCTCGCCGCCAGCATGAAGGGTTGGAGCTGATCGCCTCGGAAAATTTTGTCAGCGAGGCCGTCCTTGAAGCTGCCGGGTCCGTCTTCACTAATAAGTATGCGGAAGGCTATCCCGGCAAGCGCTATTACGGCGGCTGCGAGTTTACCGACGTAGTCGAGAATTTGGCGCGCGAGCGGGCCAAGAAGCTATTCGGCGCGGAGAACGCCAATGTCCAGCCGCACTCCGGATCGCAGGCAAATCAAGCGGCGTATTCCGCTATCCTGAAGCCCGGCGACACGATCCTCGGATTGAACCTGGCTCACGGCGGCCATCTCACCCACGGCCATCATTTGAATTTCTCCGGCAAAACCTACAAGATCGTGCCCTACGGTGTGACCCAGGAAACGGAGACGATCGACTACGACGAACTGGAACGGATCGCCACAGCCGAGCGTCCGAAGCTGATTATTGGCGGTGGCAGCGCGTATCCGCGCATCATCGATTTTGCACGGATGCGTCAGATTGCCGATAAAGTCGGAGCTCTGTACCTCGTCGACATGGCGCATTTCTCGGGATTGGTCGCTGGAGGAGCGCATCCTTCGCCCGTGCCCCACGCACATATCGTGACTTCCACCACGCACAAGACATTGCGTGGGCCGCGCTCGGGAATGATTTTGAGCAATCAGGAATTCGCCGCGGCGATCGACAAGACCGTCTTCCCCGGCATGCAGGGAGGGCCGCTGGTCCACATCATCGCCGCGAAGGCCGTGTGTTTCCTCGAAGCTTCGCAGCCCAGTTTCCGCGACTACGCGCGGCAGATCGTTGCCAACGCCAGGGTGATGGCCGAAACGCTGGCCGCAGATGGATATCGCATCATCTCCGGAGGAACCGACACGCACCTCATGCTGGTCGATGTTTTTGCCAAAGGCATGCTGGGCAGCGAGGCCGAGAAAGCTCTTGGCGAGGCTGGCATCACGGTCAACAAGAACGCCATCCCATTCGACACCAATCCGCCCATGAAGCCGAGCGGCATCCGTATTGGTACTCCGGCGGTCACGACGCGCGGCATGAAAGAACCCGAGATGCGCCAGATCGCGCATTGGATCTCCAAAGCCCTGGATCACCGCAGCGACGCAACGGTGCTCCATAAGATCCGCAAAGAAGTTCTGGGGCTTGCGGAAGAGTTCCCGCTTTACGCGGAGCGGCGCGCCAAAGCCCAGTCAGAGGTTCGGGCGTAGGGTTTCGAATACTGCATCGTCCCGGCAAAGCAATCGCTCGTGCTTTCTGGGCATAGGAGTTTGGGACCGACCCCATGGATTGCTTCGCCAGGGGGGCAAAGAAGACGGTCGAAGGATTCCCCTGTGTTCCCCCTGCTCTCTGTGATTAAATTCAGCCTGTGAAAGTCGCCATCGACATCCGTCGCATGACGGAATTCGGAGTCGGCACCTACATCCGCAACGTAGTTCGTACCCTCGCTCGCCTCGACCACGACAACCAGTATTTCCTCATCGGTTCGCTCGACAAGGTCGCGGAGTGCGGCGCGCTGCCTCCAAACTTCCATTCTCTACCGCTCGATGGCCGCGACAACACGCTGAAGGGCAATCTTGACTTTCGGGCGATCGTGCGGCGCCTGCAGTGCGACGTGGTGCACATTCCTCACCTTTTTTGGATTCCACGCGGGCTCGGCTGTCCTTACGTTTTGACGGTGCACGATTTGCTGGAGCACATGTACGGATCACGCGATGCATCCAGCTTCCGGCGTAGCCTGCACTTCTATATGACGCGCCGCGTGCTGCGTAGGGCGGCCCGCGTCATCGCTGTGTCGCAATTCACCAAGAACGAGATCGAAAAATTATTGGCAATTTCCGATGATCGCATCGAGGTCGTCTATAACGCGATTGACGAACGCTTCCTCCATGGCCACGCCACCGACTCCGACCGCGAACTGATCGCCCAGCGTTACTTGGTGAATTACCCTTTCATCCTCTACGCCGGCGCCATTCGGCCCCACAAGAATGTCGTTCGAATCATCGAAGCGTTTTCGGCGTTGAAGAGCGAACTGCAAAAACTGCAGCAGTATCCCGACCTCAAGCTGATCATCATTGGAGACGATCTCTCCAGCCATCCGCGCCTGCGGCGCACCGTCGTCCGCAGCGGCGTGCAGAACGACGTGCGCTTTCTCGGATTCGTGCCGATTGAAGTTCTGCGAATTTTCTACGACGTAGCCAAGATTTTTGTCTTTCCGTCGCTCTATGAAGGTTTTGGTCTGCCCCCTCTCGAAGCTATGGCGCATGGAACTCCGGTGGTCACATCCAACACTTCGAGCCTTCCCGAAGTGGCCGGAGCTGCGGCATTGCTGGTCAACCCCGAAAATGTGTTTGAAATCCGCCGAGGCTTACAACGCGCGTTGCTCGATCCCGCGTTGCGCGAGCGTATGAAACAACGCGGATACGAGCAGGCCCAGCGATTCTCTTGGACCACCTCGGTGTCGAGAATTCTTGAAATTTACCGTGAAGTGGCGGGCCACCGTGTCTCCCGCGGAGCGGCGGCCGACTGACTGGTCCGCCGTTCCTGAGACCCGGTCCCGTATAATTGGCAATTGCACGATGAATTCCGCCGCCGCGACCCATATCGATCATCCAAAAAATTTGGCGACCCCCTCCATAACGAGTCAGCCGTGTGTGGTCCGCCCCAGCCGCTTATTTGCGGACTGGCGGGTTTCCCTGACTGCATTGGTCGCGCTATGGGCAGTCATCTACATGGCCGGACTCGGCCACCCGGCGCTGCTCGACGATGCCGATACCGTCCACGCCGAAGCCGCCAAGGAAATGCTTCAGCGCCATGACTGGGTAACTCTGTATGTCAATGGCGTCCGCTACCTCGAAAAAGCGCCGCTCATGTATTGGGGCGTCGCCACCAGTTACTCGATCTTTGGCATAAGCGAGTGGAGCACGCGCCTCCCACTCATGCTGGGCGTTCTGGCGATGATTCTGTCCACCTATGGGTTGGGACGCTGGGCGCTGGGCGGCGAGGGCGGATTCGATTCCGCGCTCGTACTTGCGACCGCGCTCGGCCCCTTTCTCTTTACCCGCTTCCTGATTCCCGATGTCGCCGTCGGCTTGTGGCTCACCCTGACGTTCTGGCTCTTCCTGATCACGCTTGAGCAAGAGAAGCCTGCCCTGTGGACATGCTGGGGCCTCGCCGCCGTCTGCGCCCTCAACGTGCTCACCAAAGGATTGATCGGGCTTGTCTTTCCCATCGCCGCCATTGGGCTCTACCTGCTGCTGGTGGGAAATTTGCGCCACCTGCTCAAACTACGGCTGATTTCGAGCACCCTGGTCTTTCTCGCGATCGCGGCCCCCTGGCATATTCTCGCGGGCCTACGGAATCCGGCTCAAGGTCACGTCCGTGGCTTTTTCTGGTTCTACTTCATCAATGAGCATGTGCTGCGCTTCCTGAACAAACGCGTCCCCCGCGACTACGATACCGTTCCGCTCCTCTTGTTCTGGGCCTTGCTCGTCCTCTGGCTTCTGCCTTGGACTTTCTTTCTTCCCCAATCGCTCCGCGAAATTCCGCGCCGGTTCCGAGAGTTTCGCGCCCAGATGACTCGCCGCCAGCGTGCTTATCTTCTGTTTTTCTTATGGAACATCGTGATCGTCGGCTTCTTCAGCCTTTCGACGCGGCAGGAGTACTACACCATCCCCGCAATCCCAGGGATGGCGCTCTTGGTCGGCGGATGGTTGCAACGAGAACGTGCATCGGCCGCTGCTAGCCGCGAACGGCGCAACGGGCGCACATCTTCAGCGATTCTGCTCGCCGTCGGCGTGATCATCGCGGTCGCCGGCTTCGCGTTATTATTTTTCTCAACGGCCCCCGCTCCCGGCACCGACCTTGCGGACTTGCTGCGAAAAAACCCCCAGGATTACGCCCTCTCGTTCGGGCATTTTCTGGATCTCACTCCGCAGGCGATGGGAGTATTTCGCTTGCCCTTGTTCGGATTCTCGCTCGCCTTCCTGCTCGGTACGCTCGCCAACTATATTCTTCGCCGACGCAACCAGGCAGGGGCGGGTAACGTCGCCTTGGTCGCAATGATGGTCGTTGTGTTGTCCTGCGTACGCCTCGCGTTCGGCATCTTCTCGCCGATTCTATCGTCAAAAGATCTCGCTCTCGCGATCAAGGAACAATACAAACCGGGCGATCAGATCGTGGTCATCGGGCTCTACGAGAATGCGTCCACGCTGAATTTCTATACCGATATTCCGCTGCACAGTCTGCGCACGCCGGGCGGCAACATGTGGTACGGCACGCAATTTCCCGGGGCGCCCCGCGTCTTCGAGACACAAGCTTCCTTTGTCGAAATGTGGAAAGGAGCGCACCGCATCTTCTTGTGGGCTGAAGAAGAAGATCCACCCGCGTTGCAGGGATTGACCCGGTATATCGTCGCCCGTCGCGGCGGCAAGATCATTTTCTCGAATCAGCCGAATCAACCGGTTCTGCAATCGTCAAACGCCCATCTTTCAAACTGAAAACATCGCCGCGCCAATCGATTCGGTTCCCTGTAAAACTCGCCGCCCAGAGAAACGGCGCGAGCAGATCGCGCAGCGGCAGCCAAATGATATTGCGGGCGATTTGACGATCGTCCAGCACGCCCACGGCGGTCGCCAAACCAACCGCGAATCGCATGACGAGCGTCGCAGCAAACAGCATCCAGGCCCAAGTTGCGCCCCGAGTCGCCACAAGCGTGAGCAAGGCCCAAGGCAATCCAAAAGTGAAGAATAGTCCGGCGTAGCCCCAGCGGCGAGCATCTCGAATCGTCCGCGACCATCGCAGTTGATGGCGCAAGAATTGCGGCAGGCTGTAGGCCGGCAGAAAAGTGCTGACCGTGGCCACGCTCAATTCCACTCGCTTGCCTGTCGCCGCAATTCGGCGCCCCAACTCGTAGTCGTCAGCCAGATAGTCAAGAAGTGGTTCGAAGCCGCCAACCGCTTGCAGATCATCGCGCCGGAAGGCGAGCGTTGAGCCCAATCCGAAGTGCAAACCATTTTCGAGGAATCGCGCGCTCAGAACTCCGGGAATGAAGTCGGTGCTGATGCCCAACGCCTCAAGCCGCGACCCAAGAGTTGGCGAGGCAATACCACGATAAAGACAAGTGACCAGTCCCACCGACGAATCGGCCAGTGGGGCGGCCACCTTCCGCAAGTAATCGGAAGGAACGCGAATGTCGCTGTCATTCACCAGCAGAAGGTCGTGTAGCGCCGAAGGCAACATCTGGACCAGATTGCTGACTTTGATATTGGTGCCCAACGTGCGCTCGCACACGATCAATTCGATCGAAGTCTTTGCATACTTCAGCTTAAGTTTGCGCACAAACTCAACGGCAGGATCGTCGCCTTCGCTTACACCGAAGATGAGCTGAAACTGCGGATAGTCCTGTTCGCAGTGGCTGCAAAAGCTCTCCCATATCTCGGGATCGACGCCCTTGAGTGGTTTCAGAATGGAAACTGGAGGAAGTTCGAAATCGGCCGGCGGAGTTTCAAGCCGCTTGCTACGTCTGAAATTTACGAAACTAACCACCGCCGCTGCCGAGAGCCCATAAAAAAACAGACTGCCGGCGGTTCCGATCACGGCCACAACCTCGAGTACAAATCTCGCTGTCAATGGCGGCATGTCTCGATGGTACCCGAGATGTCACTCGTAGCGCAGAGACTCAATCGGATCCAGATTCGCCGCCTTCCATGCCGGGTAGATACCGAACACCAAGCCCTCGGCAGCTGCAGCGAAGAAACCAAAGCTGGCCCAGAATACCGACATCGAGGCGGGCAAGGAATCCCAGACCATGCGGATCGCGTAGGTGAGAAGTGCTCCCACGAGGACGCCAATGATTCCGCCAACTGCGGTGAGTGTAATCGCCTCGAGGGTGAATTGCAGCAGAATATCGCCTCTGCGAGCGCCGACAGCTTTGCGAACGCCAATCTCCCGCGTGCGCTCGGTGACGGACACCAGCATGATGTTCATCACGCCGACGCCGCCGACGATCAGGGCCACGCTTGAAACAGCGAACATAAAAATGAACACAGCTCCCGTAATCTGGTTCCATACGTCCGAAAGAGAATCCTGCGTGAAAACCGAGAAATTGTCCGGCTTATTGGGAGGCACGCGCCGCCGGCGCCGCAACAGTTCGCGCATTTCATCTTGCGCTTTTGGCATGTCCGCATGCGACGTGGCTTTGACGCTGATGAAGTGCTGCTTCAGTTCAGGATGAAGCTTGCGCAGGGTTGCTAATGGAAAATAAACTTTGTTGTCATCTGGATTCTTGCCGCCGCCGAACGCACTTTTGACTTTGTTGATCTCGCCGATCACCGTAAACAACTGGCCCTCGATGTTGATCTCTTTCCCGATGGGATCAGCGTTGCCGAAAAGTTCGTCCGAGGTATCCGCGCCCAAAACAATCACAGGAGCCCGCCTGTCATCGTCGACGTCACTGAACCAGCGGCCCGATTTCAAATCGAGATCAAATACGTCTTTGACTGACGCGGTGTCACCTTCCAGAGTCGTCTGCTTCGCCTTGCGGTTACCATATTTGACCACATACGTGCCGCTGCCAAACTGCGGTTCGACATAGCGCACGCCGGCCGAAACAGCTTTCACGTGAGGCAAGTCTTTCATCGCTTCGGCGTCTTCGAAGGTCAACTCTTTGCGGGTGCGTAACTCTTCCGTAGGCGGCCCGAAGGTGATGGGCATGTGGAAGGCAAAAATAATATTCGATCCCATGCTGCTGATCATGCTGCTGACGTTGTCGTTGAGCCCGCGCACGACGGATGAAATTCCGATGACAACCGCCACGCCGATGACGATGCCGAGCACAGTCAGTCCAGAGCGCAGCTTGTTGCCGCGAATGGTCGCCAGTGACATGGCGATGATTTCACCGAATTCGCTTCTGCCTATCATGGGTTTATAAAATCTTCACCGCGGAGGCGCCGAGAAAAACAAAATCTGGCAAAACCGTTTCCACTGTTGCCTTCCCCTGGGTCCCCCGTGGTTCAAACTTCTTCTCATGTTTCAAAGCGCAGTGCTGTTATCGGATCGAGCGTTGCCGCGCGCCTCGCCGGGTATACCCCGAAGAAGATGCCGACGCTGGCGGCGACAAACAATCCCGCCAACACCGCCCAAAGCTTGATGACCGAGGGCATGCCGACGGCGAGGGTGACGCCTTTGGCCACGCCGATTCCGAGCAGGACGCCCACCACTCCGCCCGCTAGCGACAAGATCACCGCTTCGATCAGAAATTGCAGCATCACATCAGACCGGCGCGCCCCCATAGCTTTGCGAATACCCACTTCGCGCGTCCGCTCCGTCACCGAGACCAGCATGATATTCATGATGACAATGCCGCCGACCACCATCGAGATGGCGGCAATTCCGATCATGGCCGCAAAGAAAGTCCCCGTAAGGTTGGCGAAGATGCTCATCAGGTTGCTGTTATTTTCCATGTCAAACGAATCATCTTTACCTGGAGGATCGTGCCGCCGTGCCCGCAGAATCACGCGCGCTTCATCCATGGTCGCGTCCATCGCGGGTCCCTCGCCCGCCGTCTTCGCCGAGATCCGCATATTCATGTCGCGACTGCCATACTGTTTCATCCACGAGGTCATGGGCAGGAACACATAGTTGTCCAGGCTTTGCCCGAGCGTCGAGCCCTTCTTCTTGCCAACCCCCACGATGCGATATACCCATCCATCCACGCGGATTTCCTTACCCATTGCATCGACGCCTGGCATCAGGTTGTCTACAACGTCGGTGCCGACCACGGCCACGGGCGCGTCATGTTCCAGATCCGATTCTCCGAACATTCGCCCCGCATCAATATCGATGTCCCGCGTCACCGCTACTGCGGGCGTCATTCCCCACACCATCGTGTCGCTGAGCGAATGCTCGCCATATTTCACATGGCCGGTTTGTTTGAAGGCGTACGCTCCCACGTACGAGCAAAGCTTGCACCCCTCCCGCACCGCGCGGTAATCGTCCATGGTCAGGTCTTTGCGTTTCATCGCTTCGATATAGTGATCGATGTTCGTGGTCGCCGGTGAAACCTTGCACATGATGAACGCGTCCGCGCCCAGGTTCAGGATCTTGTCGGCTACGTAGCCATTGATTCCGTTCACAAACGTGACCACGGCAATCACGGCGGCAACACCGATGACCACTCCGAGCAAGGTAAGAGCGGAGCGCAGTTTGTTCGCCCACAATGATAGAAGAGCAATCTTGATCGCCTCGGAGATGTGCATGGACTTGTCCTAGATACCGGGTGGTACGTCGAGCATCAGAGCCGAGTTCCCCGAACTCTTCAAACTTGGCTATCAGTTTAACAGTCCGGACAGAAACTACCGCTGAAGGAGCGCGCAGGGCGACTTGTTGCTGAAAAACCTCGCCGCTAACCTGTCGCGCTCGATTCTCCACTATAATCATCAAGTTGGCAGCCGGACCGGACGGTCGCTCGTCGATATTTTCGAATACTGACGGGAGGAAAGTCCGAACTCCGCAGAGCAGTGTGCCGGATAACGTCCGGGAGGGCCCTCGCGCTTCTACAGGCGGGATCGTTCGACGGAAAGTGCCACAGAAAACATACCGCCCGGGCCGCAAGGCTCAGGTAAGGGTGAAAAGGTGCGGTAAGAGCGCACCGCCGTCGCAGTAATGCGCCGGGCAGGGCAAACCCCACACGGAGCAAGACCAAATAGGGAGGGATTTTCTGGCGGCCTTCGGGTTCGCCGGAGATGCGTGCCGGCTCGGCGCGCCACAACCTCCGGGTAGGTCGCTTGAGCCCCGCAGTAATGCGTGGCCCAGAGGAATGACCGTCCCGCCGCAAGGCGGACAAAATTCGGCTTACAGGTCCGGCTGCCACAACGGATTGTAAGCAGTAAACATACTGCTTAATGACTAAGTATCCAACGGTTCATTTTTCCAGCGAAGTGGCTGCCGTGGGCATGCGCCACATCCTCTACTTGACTGAAAGACGATTCCGATAGTTGAGGCGCTAGGGCGCATCGCTGCGAAGAAGTCGCGGTGGAAGCAATTTTTGAAGTGATTTATACATCACAATTTCCTTGATTTTGACAATTAAGTGATGTATAAATCACATTATGCAGACGCTGGCGGAATTGGGCGAAGCGGTCTCCGCCCGAAGAAAGGCTCTTGGCCAGAGCCAGCGCGAGGTTGCCATGCGCTCCGGAATCACCAGGGAATCCCTCCTTCGTTTTGAACGAGGACAGGTATCGGAGTTCGGTTCCCGCAAACTCCTCGCCGTACTCGCCGTACTCGGCCTTGAAATCAGTTTCACCGAGGTAGGAGTCTCAGGCACCCTCGATGAACTCCGGCGCGAACGGGGTGGTGCTTGAAGCTCAATGTCCATGTCCTCGGTCGGCACGTCGGTGTCCTTGATCAGGTCGGCGACTTCAAGAGCGTGATGGCCTACATCCCAGACGTGGCGCCCGAGAAGCTCGTCTCTTTGACGATGCCCGTCCGCACCGAATCGTATCCCTGGGACGACCAACTTCACCCCATTTTCCAGATGAACCTCCCGGAGGGCTACCTCCTGCAGGTTTTACAGGAAGAATTCGGGCCACATATCGGCGCGAGTCCCGTCGCTCTCCTCTCCGTGATTGGTCGAAACATGGTTGGAAGACTTCAGGTCGCTCCACCTGGAGCCACCCTGGACGAGCCCGCAAAACCGATCGAAGTTGCCGAGTTATTAAAGGGAGACAACTCGGAGCACGCGTTTTCGCAGCTGGTTCGAGAACATGCCAAGAGCGGTGTTTCCGGCGTCCTGCCGAAGTTCCTGGACACCGAACAAAAGAAGCCAGCCGGACTGGGAACGCACAAGAAGGCTTCGCTGCTGACCCACGAGCACATTATCAAAGGGTCATCCAGCAAGCTCCCGTTCGCTACCGCCAACGAACACTTGTGCATGCAAGTCGCGGCTAAGGTTGTCGAATGTGCAAAAACCGAACTCTCTCAGGATGGCAACGTTCTGGTCGTGCGCAGGTTCAACGTCGATGAGCACGGGAACCCGTTCCGGGCGTTGGAAGATTTCTGTGCCCTGCTCGGACTTCGCCCCTCCGCGAAATATGAAACCACATGGGAGCGAATTGCCAAGGCAGTTCGCGCCTACGTGCCCGGCGGCGATCAGCACGAGACCTTCCAGAAGTTGGCGACAATCCTGTTGTTGACGTACGCCCTGAGAAACGCTGACTGCCATTCGAAGAATCTGGCTCTGCTATACACTTCACGAACAGACGCACATCTCGCTCCCGCGTACGATTTCTTCACGACTTCCGTTTACGAGGGTTACCAGAACAATCCCCCCGGAATCAGTTTCATGGGAAAGAAGACATGGTTGCCCGGAAAAACTCTGGGCACGTTTATTACTTCCACCTTTGGCGTCTCTCAGCGCGAGCAAAAGGAAATCCTGGAGCGCATCAGTGACGCGGTGTCTGACACTGCTCCTGTTGCCCGCCGATTGATGAACGACCTGCCAGGGTTCAAGGACACTGGAAAGCGGATGTTGGCCGCTTGGAGCGAGGGAGTTCGTGTTCTGCGCGGCCGTCGTATGTATGCTTTGAGTTCGTGGCGGTCGTCCCCAGCGTTCGAGGGAATCTCCGATCCGCCGAAACTCAAGAACCCCCGAACCGTCATTGGACGCTCCGAGTTACTGGCTCACCGCGGCAAATCGAAACCTAAGTGACCGGGTAACCTCTCCCTCGCGCTAATTTTTGTAACTGCTATAATTTGCGGAATTCGCCCAAGACAAAATTCGGCTTACAGGTCCGGCTGCCACAATCTCTGAAATTACAATAGACGCCCATGCCATCGACCGCTTCCGATCATCTAGCCAACGAACGCACCTATTTAGCGTGGGTACGCACCAGCATTAGCGTGATTGTCTTTGGCTTTGTCGTGGCGAAATTTGGCATCACCCTGCGCGAGTTCTTGCGCGTCCAAGAAAAGGTCGGGCAGCAAGTCGGAATGTCTCTCGCCATCGGCATGGCTTTCATGCTCTTTGGAATATTCATGGCCGCCGCCTCACTCGTGCGCTACCACCGCACTCGCCGCAACTTGGACGAAGGCCATTTCGAGCCCGCCAGCGGGATCATCACGATCGTCGGAACCGTAACCGCCGCTTTTGGTGTGATCCTCGTGGCGTATCTCTTCTACACCTCCCACACTCTCTAGCCGACCCGGAGAAAGCTCATGCTGCGCTTCGGCACACCAACCCTTCTCAATCCCGGCCTGTGCCAGACATGCCAGCATTCGCGCCGCATGGAGTCCGATCGTGGATCGGTCTTTCTTATGTGCAAGCTCTCGTTTGAGGATTCGCGATTCGCGAAATATCCGCCACTGCCCGTCTTGAATTGCGTAGGTTACAAGCCCAAAGAAGCCGAACCATTCCCGGAAGCCCGAGTCCCCTGATCGCCCGGCACGCCGTCTTGGCCTATAATTGAATTTCGGCACGAGTCCACGGCGCCGTCCGCGTAACCGACCCGTGATTTCACCGATCACCTTAAGAACTCATCAGGAGAATTTTATGTCCGCACCCAGCCGTCGTCCGGAAATTCGCCGCCGCCGCACCCGCGCCGAGAAAATTGCCAAACTGCGTAAGCGCCTCTCCACCGCCACCACCTCGGCCGACAAAGAGCGCCTCACCGCCAAACTGCATCGCGCCGCTTTTACTTCTCCTGGAAATCCTCTGATCAAGAGCGCCTAGTTCGGAAGCAAACGTCCCACAGCGAGGCGGTCGCAACCTCACCTAAGGAATAATGTGGAATCCGTGCTTACGCTCGGCGCCGTACACCGAGAAATCCCGCCGATCGAGAGTAAAAATCACGTCGAAAGCGTCGCGACCCGCTAAATAGACCAGCACAGCGTCCGCCAACTGTGGCCGGATGTTCTTGTATTTCTCCATCAGTTTGACGATATCCGCCGCCTCGCTACCTTCGATCGGGAGAAGTTCGATGAAACCTTCTGAAATACTGCCGAGAAGTTGTCGTACGGCCCTGACATCTCGGCGTAACAACCAAGCTGCCTCTGTGATGACCGGCCAACACGAAAACAAGGGCCCCGGCAGACCATGCAACGTCTCAACGCATTTCTCGTGATGCTCGTCGGCGCTCGACATGATCGCCACCAACGGCCCCGTGTCCACCAGCACGCGTCTCATCGCTTCTTGCCAAAACCTTCGAAGTGCTTTCGATTCGTGCTAAGGTCCGTTGGCCCACCCCGCACGCAGCCGATCAACCCCGCGTTTCTGGCTAGAGAATAAGCGGACTGGGAAGGCGGTTCTTCGCTCAAATACTTCTCCAATGCCTCTCGCACCAAAACAGACTCAGGACGGCCGCTCATTCCAGCCTGTTTCTTCAACCGTTTAACGAGAGACTCAGAAACCCGGATGGTGATGCGTTGTGAAGACATGGTGTCAGACATTTTAACATGTTTGTCTGACATGCTGTCTGACATGCTAAAGACGGGCCCGCCTCAGTCCGCGTAAACGATCTTCCCGCCCACAATCGTTGCCCGGACTTTCCCCGTCATCTGCCAGCCATCGAAAGGCGTGTTCTTCGATTTCGAGTGCGACTTGGCCGCCTCAAACGTCCACTTCTTCTTCGGATCAAAGATCGTCACATCGGCCACCGAGCCGCGCGCCAGCGAACCCCGCCCCCGCAAATCGAAACACCGCGCAGGACCGGCCGTAAAGAGCTCCACAATTCTCACTAGCGGGATGCGCTTCTCGCGATGCAGCCGCGTGATCGCCAGCGCCAGCGCGGTCTCCAGCCCGGTGATACCAAACGCCGCCCGCTCAAACTCCATATCTTTCTCGTGCGCGGCATGCGGAGCGTGATCCGTCGCGATCGCATCCACGGTTCCGTCCGCCAGCGCCACCAAAATCGCTTCGAGATCCGACGCCGACCGCAGCGGCGGATTCATTTTGTAATTGCTGTCGTAGTCGCGCATGTCTTCGTCGGTCAGCACGAAATGATGTGGAGTCACTTCCATCGTCACCCGCGCCTTCGCGCGCTTGGCTCGCCGCACGCTCTTCAACGCATCTGCCGTGGAAAGATGCGCAACGTGCAAACGCGCGTTCGGAATCTGCATGGCCAGCACCACATCCCGCTCGACGATCGAAGCCTCGGCCGCCGCCGTCATCCCGCGCAGCCCGAGACGAAACGACTGCGCCCCCGCGTGCATCGAGCATCCCTCTGTGAGCCGTGTATCTTCGGCATGTTGCACCACCGGAAAATTCAGCTCTCCGCCCAGCACTAGCGCCTCACGCATGATCGCATCGTCGAGGATGGGCTTGCCATCATCCGTTACCGCGATCGCGCCAGCCGTTTGCAGCGCGCGAAAATCGGTGAGCGCCACGCCTTTGCTCCCCATAGTAGCGGCCGCGATGCCAAAGACATTGACCAAGGCCTCACGCTCCGGCTGCCGCAGCCACTCGATCCACTCCACCGAATCCACCACCGGAATTGTGTTCGGCATCGTGCAGACGGAAGTAAATCCTCCCGCCGCCGCCGCCGCTGTGCCGCTTGCAATCGTCTCTTTGTGCGTCTGTCCCGGTTCGCGCAAATGCACGTGAAGATCGATAAAGCCTGGGGTAACGACAAGTCCCCGAGCATCGAACGTCTCGTCCGCGCCACCTTTGATCTGGCCGGGAAGAGCCACCTCCGCCACGCGCCCGTCTTTCAGCAACACATCCATCGGCGCGTCGATTCGCGCCGCCGGATCAATCAACTGTCCACCTTTGATCAACAGGCTCGGAGTTGCCGCAGCTCGATTCTTTCCCGCGTTCATCGCATTTTCCCCATCGCCCGCGCCAGAATCGCCATGCGCGTCGGCACTCCGTTCCGTACCTCTTCCAGAATTCGCGCCTGCGGACCGTCCGCGACCTCGCTGGTCAGTTCCAACCCGCGAATGATCGGCCCCGGATGCATCACGATCGCGTCCTTCTTCGCCATCTTCAACCGTGCCGTATTCATCTGGTAGCGAGCCACATACTCCGACAGATCAATCCGCAATCCCGCCAGCCGCTCTTTTTGCACGCGCAGCAGCATCACCACGTCGGCGCCGCGCAACCCGTCTTCCATGTGGCGCGTCCCGCGAATGCCCGGCGCGAGCGTGATCGCAATGTCAGGCACCAGCTCCGGAGGACCGCACAACGTAATCTTCGCCCCAAACTTGCTGAGCAGGTGACACGCCGAGCGCGCCACGCGGCTGTGAAAAATGTCGCCGACGATCGTGACCTGCAAGCCCTTTAAAGTTTTCTTGTTTCGCAGGATGGTAAACGCATCGAGCAGCGCTTGCGAAGGATGTTCGTGCAATCCATCCCCGGCGTTGATGATCGGCACATCGATATGCCGCGCCATCACATGCGGAGCGCCCGCGTTCGGATGACGGATGACGATGATGTCCGCGCCCACCGCGCGCACGGTGTATCCCGTGTCCAGCAGCGACTCGCCCTTCTCGATGCTCGAACCGACGGCCTGGATGAGAACGGTGTGCGCGCCCAGCGATTTGGCGGCAATTTCGAACGAACTCCGCGTCCGGGTGGACGATTCGTAGAAGAGCAACAGCACCCGCTTGCCTTTGAGCAAACGCCGCGGCTTGTCCGGATTCATACTCCGGGCAAATTTCAAAAGTTTCAGTATCTCGGACGCTTCCAGGCCCTCAATGCCCAGTAAAGAACCGCGCGCTGGATTCATAATCACCGACAACCTGCGTTTACAGCCTGCGTCGTCATTATTATGGATGGCAAAGTCTGCCAATTAAGAATTTTAGAACCGGCTTCGCACCGGTACGACACTTTCTACGCAATCGCAACCTGCTTCTCCATCAGTAGAACCTTTTCCGCGTCATCCACTTCGCGAAGTTTCACTTCGATAATCTGATTCTCCGTCGTCTGCACTTTTCTGCCGACGAAAGCGGCCTCAATCGGCAACTCACGATGCCCGCGGTCGATCAGCACGCATAGCTGCAAGCGCCTGGGACGTCCCACGCGAAAGAGCGCGTCCATGGCTGCGCGAGTGGTGCGTCCGGTATAAAGAACGTCGTCCACCAGCACCACCGACTTGTCTTCGATCGGAATCTCCAACTCAGTCTTGTGCACGACGGGCTTAGAGTCAACCGTGGAAAGGTCATCGCGATACAACGTAATGTCGAGCGTTCCGACCAGCACTGGCTTCTTTTCGATGCGCTGAATGATTTTTGCCAGCCGCTCTGCCAGCGGCACTCCGCGGCGCTTTATGCCGACCAGCGCCAGGTCTTCGACGCCGTTGTTTTTCTCAAGCATCTCGTGCGCCAGGCGGATTAAAGTGCGCTCCACCTCAGACGCCGACATCAGTTGCGCTTTCTGGAGGATCTCGAACGACCGCTTTGGCATCCGTGAATTCATAAACGCTGCATCATACGCGTGCAAACAAGGTCAGAGCAAGGACGGAGCCAACTTGGAAGTGGTTCAGCCTCATTCGTTTTGAAAGGGCACGGCTTCAGCCGTGCCGTAAGTTCCCCTTTTCATCCGGCTTTAGCCGCTGAGGGAATGTATTGAATCAGCCGGAGCCACTACGCCCAATTTTCGCGAAGGTCCACAGGACAATCCCACCTGCGTTTCGCAGAAATCATCCGCGCGGCTTGCCCGATCGAAATATCGTCGCCGCCAGCACCCCACCGAAAGAAGAAAGCGCCACCGCAAAAATGAAGAAAGTCGCGAGCCCGGATGCCGTGAAAATACTGCGTATGTTGGTCTGGAATTGTGGTGCGGTGGTATCGATTCCGTACTTTTGGGCAACTTGAACGACGCTATCCACACACTGCTGCTGGGCGTGGAACACAATAATCGGAATCGTGAATAGCGCGTTTACGGCGAAAACGACAAAACCCGCTCCGCCTCCAAGCCGCGCTCCTAACGCGGCCGGCACATCTGAACGCTTTTTGCGGCGGTAAAAAAAAACTGCCAGCGCCCCCGTTAACAGAATCCCGAGAAACGGGATGATCCCGACGATCACGCCGAGCAGTCCGGCTTTCAGCGCCGAACGAACGGCAATTCCCGAATCCGAAACGCTTCCGCTCTCCGGACCTTCGGCCGAGAAGCTTCCCGGCGCCGTTCTTCCCGCGATGGCGTCTGGATGGTCAAAATTCCCGCCTCGAGACACGTCCGAAAGCTCATCCCGAGCCGCTTCCACCCCGACGTCATCCGGAATCGCCACTCGCACGGAAATTTGAGGCGCGCGGCATTGCGGACAAAACGGCCGCCCATCCTCCACCACGTTCCCACATTTTTGGCAGGAGTGCTCCACTTCTTTGAAGCTAGCGCACTACGAACCGGAGAGCAACCCAATCGCTTCATCCGCCGCATTTCGACTCTGTTGGTTCCTCGGACAGGCTCCTGAGAAACCGCGGAGTCAAGTACGAACGGGAAGGGCACGAGTTCCACTCGTGCCGTAGATCGCGCTCAGCCAACGGCGGCTTCCAGCCGCTGGGGGAAACTTGATCGAAGAAAACACTTTTCGACAAACTCCTGGAGGATTCTGGAAGAAGCTTGTTCCTCGAACAAAAAACGGGGCGCGAATCCCCTTTCCGCGCCCCGCACCGAGAACCAGAAGCCCGGTTCCACGGTGAACGAATCGACTCTGCTTTCCTAATTGCCCGTTCCAGTAAGAGAAACGGTTTGCGTCCCGGCGCCATCCTTTAGATTTATGAACGATGATTCTTGTCGGCGGATTGCCCGATTCGGTTTCAGCCCGCTTGATCAGGGGAAAGGGCGCAAACCGACTTCCGTCGCTCACGGCACACACTTTGCGGCAAGTGCGCCAGCGAGTCAATGTCTGGCTCGCGACCTGTTAGTGCAATCCAAGTGACGAGCGAAGTCTCTTATTAGCAATCAGATACAAGTAGTTATTGTCTGACGCGCCGGAGTCGAATAAACCCCAATAAGTGCTCCGCCCCGCTCTCTCAGGTTGTTCGTCCGATCGCTAAGATGGATGGTAAGATTAGATCTCCCCCCAGACTGGCCAATAGATTCTCTCCATGGGCTCAACGAGCGTGCCAAAACTCGCCCCTGTTGCGGTTGTTCGCTTCGGTGTGTTTGAGGCCGACTTGTCGTCACATGAGTTAAGGAAAAATGGAGTCAAAGTTCGGATTCAGGACCTCCCGTTTCGCGTCCTCATCCTTCTCATCAACCGGCCGGGCGAGGTAGTGACGCGAGAAGAGTTCCGGCAAGCGCTCTGGCCCGACGATGTCTTTGTCGATTTCGATCGTGGCATCAGCAGTGCCGTCAAGCGTCTACGTGACGCGCTCGGCGACTCTCCCGACAACCCGATTTTTGTCGAGACGGTGGAGCGCCGCGGCTATCGCTGGATTGCCCCGCTCCACCTTCCGGAACCGGCGAGCCCCTCTAGAGCCGAGATCCAATCCGCCGAGCTTTCCGTCCCGAATTTGCCAAAACCCTGGCTTCGCTGGACACTTCTAATCGCATTGCCGATCATAGCGGCGCTCCTGGCATTATGGATGGCGCGCCCCGTGGAGCGCTGGACGAAGGCGAGCGCGAAGACGCGGCCTCTCGTCTCCTCTCCGAATTCGAACTCCTCCGCTTACACGGCCAATGCCGCATTGCCGCGCCCGGCCGCGAATCACGAGGCTGAAGATTTCTATCTGAAAGGGCGTTTCTACTGGAATAAGCGAACTCCCGAAAGTCTCGACAAAGCGGTCGACTCGTTCACCCAGTCCATCGTGCATGATCCCAACTATGCTCCCGCCTATGTCGGCCTGGCCGATTGCTACAACCTGCTGCGGGAATATACGTTGATGCCCGCGTCGGAGGCTTATCCGCGAGCCTTTGCCGCCGCCAGGAAGGCCGTCGAACTCGACGAGAGGTCTTCCGAGGCACATGCCTCCCTCGCGTTCGTATCGTTTTTCGGAATGTGGGATGTCGCCACGGCAGGCCGGGAATTTCAGCGGGCGATTGAATTGGATCCGAACAACGGCCTCGCCCACCATTGGTATGCCACTTATCTGATCTGCCTTCGCCACGATCGAGAGGCGCTTGCCGAGATCGAACGCGCTCGCTCCCTCGATCCCAGCTCCAGTTCCATTCTCGCCGACAAAAGTATCCTCCTCGCCGAGACCGGACGACACCAGGACGCCATTGCTTTGCTGAAACAACTGGAAGAAAACGAACCCAACTCCGTCTCCGCTCATCGTTACCTGAAATACATTTATCTCAACGACGGGCAGTATCGCGATTATCTCTCGGAGTCCTTAAAAGAGGCTGACCTCGTGCATGACGCTCCGGCATTAGCCGTCGCCGAAGCCGCCCAGAAGGCCTTCACCACAGACGGTGCGCACGCCATGGTCGAAACACTCTTCCGCGAAGAGAAGAAACTTTATGATCGCGGTACCTTCTCCCCCTACAAACTCGCCGAAACCTCCGCCATGATCGGCAAAAAAGCGGAGGCGCTGCAGTATATTAAGATCGCTTACGAAAGCCATTCCGACGGCGTCATCGACATCGAAGCCAATTTCGCGCTACAAAGCCTTCACAACGAACCAGCCTTCCGCCAGTTAATCGATAAATTAGGCTTGCCACCTCTTCCTCCTACTTAGCGCATTTTTCGAGAAAGATAGCAGGCCCTTCTCAGATCGTTTCGTCCTTCCCCGTGTGCATCCGTATATAAACAAGCGCAAAGCGCGTGCCGTGACCGTTCGGCTTCACCGAAACCAGGTGCTGATTCCCTTCAGTTCCCACCTTGAGTTCTACCGAATCTCCGCTACCACTGTTGTTGCCACACGAGACCGGTTTATCTGTGTCTTTATCGTCGTGATCCGTCGACGCGTTCACGTGCCCGCTCCCGCTCCATTCGCCGCGACATTGGATCGGCTTGCCATACTTCTTTAGCTCTTTGTCGTAATAGGCGATGAGTTTTTCCGGAGCGTCGTCCGAAGTGAACTCCGCCGCAATCACTTTCAGCGAGAACCCCCCGAACGAAAGATTCACGTTGGCGCTCTTCTTGTCGTCCCCGTCATCCTTCGGCGCCGGCTTTGCTCCCGGATAAAGCGTCAGCCCGGCATCGCGTATGTCCGCTTCCTCGCTCACGTGCAAATCTCCCACCGGAGACTTGATGTCCACATGCGCCTCGCCGTCTTTTCCCTTATCGTGCGCGTCAATGCTGCAGGCGGGAAGAGAGCAGAGCGCCGCCAGCACCGCGACCACTGAGATCTTTGCCACATCACGGCTCAACCGTTGCCTCGCCCCTGCTTTGCCTTCGAACCCGTTGCTATTGAACATGCGGAACTCCTCCTGATTTTGCTTGCGCCGCCCGTTCCAGGCCGTCGCCGCGATTCGCGACTCCCGGAATCGTCACTGGCAAGTGACCGCCGATCGGAATCTCCCCAAATATCGCCTTCACCGCCGCCGTCTCCGATACCGATACATTCGAAAACGCGCACACATAATTTTGGATCGCCGGGAAATCCTGCACCGTATACGGATTCCCCATCGCCAATACAACCGTGCGTTCCGCCGCGCGGTCCAGAATAGAACTCAGCAGCGCACCTGTCGCCGGATCCATCGCCACCGTATTCGTCAACCCGCCTCCCGCGCCGCGCATCGCCTTGCCCGCCACCGGCACAACATAGATTGCCGCGACCACGTGCTCAGCCGCTGCAATCGTGTCGAGCACCGCAGGCGCCATCCCGCCCGCCGACCGCGCATCCACATAAATCATCCGCGCATCCGGCACACGCGCTAGAATCTGCCGCTCCAGCATCCGTCCCGAGTCCGTCCGCAAGTCGTCGGAAAAAATCACCACCACAAGACGGTTGCTTACCTCTGTCAACGATTGATACGGAAGCGCCGCCTCCGGAGTTCCAGAAGAAATCGGAGTCGCCGCCAGTGGGATCACCTTCCCGTTATCCCGCACCAGCGTAATCGCCTCGTCGGCAATCCTTTGGCCTACTTCCAGGTTCTCCGGCTTGGCAATTTCACTCGACAGCAGGCTAAGATCCACCAACCGCGCCTTATTCAGCCCGATCGAAGCCTTCAACTCCAGAATCTTCCTCACCGACTGATCCAGCCGCTGCCGGCTGATCTCCCCACTGTGTACCGCCTGCAGCATCGACCGATAGCTCGCATCCAGATCGGCCGGAATAATCAGCAGATCGTTCCCCGCCTTGAAAGATTCCACCGCCGCCCGGCCCACATCTTTCGCGTACAGTCGCGTCAGCCCCGCCATGTCGAGCGCATCCGTAACCACGACGCCCTTGAACCCCATATCCTCTTTCAGCAGCCCCGTCACAATCGCCTTAGACGTCGTAGCCACCCGGTTCGGCTCAGAATCCAGCGCTGGCACCGTCACGTGCGCCACCATCACCGCATCCACGCCCGCCTCAATCGCCCGCTTGAACGGAGGCAATTCCACCGCCTCGAGCCGCGCCCGGTCCCCCGTTACGTGCGCCAGCCCAAGATGAGAATCCGACGCCGTGTCGCCGTGCCCCGGAAAATGTTTGGCCGTCGTCAGCATCCCGCCCTTGTGCGCTCCTTTTATATAGGCCGCTACGTAATCGCCAACCTGCTCCGGATCTCCTCCAAACGAACGCGTATTAATGATCGGATTCGCCGGATTCGAATTCACATCTGCATCCGGAAAGAAATTCCAATGCACCCCGATCGCGCGTGCTTCCAGCGCCGTGATGCGCCCAAACTCCTCCGCCTCCTCCGGCTTGCCCGTTGCTCCTAGCGCCATCGCATGCGGAAACACGGTGGTCCCGTTCAACCGCATCGCCAGCCCGCGTTCAAAATCCGCCTCCACCAGCAGCGGCAACCTCGAAGACTTTTGCAAACGATTCAAGAGATCGGCCGCAACGTACGGTTGGCTTTTCAGCAGCACCGGACCATCCACCGGAACACTCATCACCACCGAGCCGATGTGATATTTGCGGATGTTATCCCGCAACTGCACGAACATTGGATCCGCGTCATTCAGAAACTGCACCCGCACCCACGTCGAAAATAACTGCCCAACTTTTTCTTCCGGCGACATCCTGCGCAGCGTCTTGTCGGCCCACTTCTGCCCCGCTTTATCCAGATGAATGGGACCCGCCGGCAGAAACCGCTCGTTATGTTTATCCTTTTCTTTCCCAGAGGCGAGCGCGCCCGTCACCAGCAGCGCGATCAACAGAAAATGTCGAAGCATGCCATTGACAATAGCAAAAACAGGAGGCAACGTCCCACAAGTCAACAACGAATCCAACTCTTCGGTACCCCTGACGGAAGATGGAATACTGACGATCAAAGCTTGAAGCACCGCGGCACAGCCTTCTACTTAGAAAAACCTCTCAACTTAAGCTACCGCGCACGGTCCGGTTTGCTTCCGCGCGAATCCTGGCATCATCCCCGAAGCCCGCCAGCCAGAACACTTCTTTTTCTCGTCGAAACCATGTGATCTGCCGCTTGGCGTAATTCCGATGCGCCTTCTGTGCCGCCGCCAGCGCCCCGTCTCGATCGACTTCGCTTCTCAAATATTGCATCGCCTGCCTGTACCCCAGCGCCGCCAGCGGACGCGCCTGCTCCCCATACTTCTCCAGCAGAGTTTTGGTCTCCTCAATCAGCCCGTCCGCAAACATCTTCGCCGCCCGCTGATTGATCCGCGCGTACAGCGCTTCCCGTTCCGGATTCAACCCCAGCCGCAGAACTCGAAACCCTTGCAAACCCTCGCGTCCTTCTCGCCACATTTCCGTCATGCTCTGCCTCAGCGAGGCCGGCCGCAAGGTGCCCTCTCGCGAGGGTGCCCGACGCGAACTTTCTCCCCGCGAAAGCAGGCACACCTCAACCGCCCGAATCACCTTGGGAACATCATTAGCATGAATTCGCTCCGCCGCCCCATCGTCGAGCCGTCGCAGAATCCGATGCAGATACTCCGCGCCCCGCTTTTCCGCGCGCCTGCGCAGTCTCCCCCGCAACTCCTCCGAACGCTGCGGTCCCGCAAAAAGTCCATCCACCAGCGCGCGCAAGTAAAGCCCTGTCCCTCCGCTCACGATCGCCAACTTCTTTCGTCCCTCAATCTCGCGCAAAGCCTGCCGCGCCTGCCGCGCATACTCGCCCGCACTGATATCCAGAAGAGGATCCACGCAATCGACCAGATGATGGGGTATCTCCGCGCGTTCAGCGGCACTCGGTTTCGCCGTCCCAATTTCAAACTCACGGTACATCGCCACCGAGTCGCAGTTCACGATCTCCCCATCAAAATGGCGCGCGATCTCGAGTGCCAGCGCCGTTTTCCCGCTCGCCGTCGGCCCCAGTACGACAACGGCTAGAGGCTCCTGCTCTGACTTCGCCTGCTCGGCCAACGAGTGCTTATGGGATGGTTCTTGGGTCAAAGATGGGTTCGTCAAAGAAGGTTTCGTCAAGGAATGGTCCGGCAGCGTCAACCTGTTTACCGTGCGCTCCACGGAATATCTCGCCAATACCGGATGATCGTAAGAAGAAGTAGGAGGCCCGCAATCAGAATCAAGCCCGTGGCCTCGGCCGCATAAGCCGCATGGCGGTGTTCATGCTCATCATCCGCATGCCTGTTTTCCACAGGCTGACCGGCGCTGGCAGGCTTCGGCGAAACAGGCTCGTTCACGCCGTTATTGTAGCCCTTCATCATCAATTAGGAAGAATAAGATGTAGTCGAATCGGCAGAGCCGCCCCCCCTGTCGCAACAGCACCCAGGCCATTGGGAGACGCGGGTTTTCGCGTCTCCCTCCATAGCCAGAACCTCTACAACACCTGGCTCGCTTCGTCGAAGTGCAGACGCGGGTTGCGCGGGAACAGCTTGCTTGGATCGCCGTATCCCACGTTGCACAGGAAATTGGCTTTCCATTTTCCGTCCGGGAAAAATTCAGCGTTCAACTTCGCCGCGTCAAACCCGGACATCGGCCCGCAATCCAACCCCAGGCTTCGCGCCGCGATAATGAAGTAAGCTCCCTGTAGCGAACTGTTTCGGAACGCCGTCTCTTCGATCAACTCCTTATTGCCCGCAAAGAAAGATCGCATATCGGCGTGCGGAAACAGCTTCGGCAGCTTCTCGTGAAACTCCGTATCCCACGCCACAATCACGGTGACGGGCGCAGTTTTCGTCTTATCCACGTTCAGGGGCATCAGAGTCGGTAGAAGCCGCGCTTTCGCCGCCTCGCTTTCTACGAATACAAATCGGGCGGGGCTGGCGTTTGCGCTCGTCGGTCCCATCCGCGCGAGTTCATACGCTTCTCGTAGCTTCTCGACTGGAACCCGCTTGGGAAGCCATGCCGAATACGTGCGCGCGTTTCGGAATATCTGGTCCAGAGCCTCTCTGGAGAGCTCGGTCGGTTTGGAGATCTCTTGTACTGTCATATTCTGCCTCTTCTCGGTTCCCATTTGGTGTTAGGTATAATTAGGGAACTCACACTAGAATAGAGATCGAGGGGTCCAAGCGCAAGCAGGCACATTTATGTCACTCAGTCACAAGCATGATTCGTGCGTTGCCGTCAGAGAGGTCTTGAATCGTGTTGGCGACAAGTGGAGCGTACTCATCGTCCAGCTTCTCGCCGATGGTCCGAAGCGTTTCAGCGAGTTACGCCGCACCATCGACGGCATTTCGCAGCGCATGCTCACCCTCACACTGCGTGGCCTCGAGCGTGACGGCCTGGTTACCCGAACCGTCTTTCCCACCATTCCGCCGCGCGTCGAGTACGAGTTGACTACACTGGGACGCACCTTGCGAAAGCCCATCCAGACTCTCGCAAAATGGGCGCAAGACAATCGCGAAGAGATTCAACAGGCTCGCAATCATTACGACGCAAAAAAACCCGCAGGCCGGTAGAGGGACAGCCGTCCCAAAATCAACCTGCGGATCGCAACCAGCCCGACTACTTCCAGGGCCCGCCTGTATGAACCATCCATAAGTCGGTGTCGACAGACTGGATCACGCGAAACGGCATCCAGAAATACCCTCGCTGTCCCCAGTCATCGCCCCAGCTGTTTTGCATCAGCGCCAGTTGCTTCGTCATGTCGTAGCCCAGGCAAAGCACTTCGTGCCCTCCCTGCTCCTGTTCGCCAGATTGCGGAATCGGCATGATGCCTGTCTCCTCAACCTCGTCCGACATGAACGACTCGTAGACCGTGAATCCCACCGTAACCGGCCACGGCGTTGCATCCGCCAGGCACCCAAGAAAGTCCGACAAAGTGACGATACGATGGTAAGCACCTGTCTTATACTTGAGCGCGTTCTGCGCCTGCGCCGCCGTCGGTGCTGTGAACGTACCGGCAACGTAGGGATAAAGCGCCGTTTCGCAGCAGCCCTTCGCCGTTAACACTTGGCATCCCGTCCTCGGCATCGCCCCTTCATCGTGGGGGAAAGATCCGTCCGCAATCAACTCCTCCACATAAAGGCACTGCGGGCTCAAGATGGGGGACGACTTCTCATACTTCCTCGCGATCCACTCCCGCGCCGACGAGAATGCATGGCCCGTACAACTCCCCTCTTCACCCTGGTCTTTGATCGGTCCACTCCACTCCCTTAAATCCACTTGAAGTGGAATCGGCTCCGCCCGCCGCGAAGCCCGGTACAACCGATCCCGCACGTCATGAATGTCGCGCAGCGCTCCGAATTTGCGGTTCGTCATCGCAGTTTTCCGAACGTCAATACGCGCACGACCTTTGAATGCCCTGGGAGCCGCATGGCCGGCGTAACCGCGTCCATGGCCGCGTTGCCTGTCTTCGCCACGAGCACGCTGTTGTAGTGATCAGCGAAACTCGAGATTCGATAAGGAGGAACCGCTTCGAACCTTTGTGACTGTGACTGACTGGCGCTTTGACAAGACGGAATCACCGCCGTAATGGCTTGTACCGTCCCCGCGACCAATCCAGAAAGCAGCGTGATTTTCGTTTGCGTATTCGCGTCGCTCACTTGCGCAACTTGCAGCACCAGTTGCTGGTCCGCCTGGTAGGCGCCGATGGCCGCCTGCAACTGCTGACAAACTCCAGGCCCCGATTCCGATGACACTTTTGCGAAATCACCGGCAAGCGTCTTGATGTTGGCAGCGTCGCTATTGATCTTTGCGGCTAGACCGGCGTTCATCGGCTGCCCATTGGCCACAGCCACAATTTGCAGAATATTGATGAGCGCCGGTGCCGCCGCAGCCAATATCGAATCCAGCGTTGACACCCACGCCGTCGAACAAGCCGTACAAGACACGGCAAGAAACAAAGCAACGATAAGAGCTTTCTTCATAAGTAATCTCCTGATTACCACTCCGTTTCAAAAATGGTTTTGGGAAGGGCACAGCTCCCAGAGGTTGCGGGAAACTCGCCATCGCCTTTGATTTTGGGTGGCGCAGCGGTTCACCGCTGCGTGACAGCTCTCCCAGCCGCGAAGCGGCGTAGGAATCCAGCCCACGGCACAAGCCGTGGGTAGAAATTGGAACCACAACAGCCAGCCCCGTTCTTGAGATCAGTTCGAAAAATCGCCCGAGTCACTTCGAACTAACAGTGGGATAAGGCGACGGAAGCCAATGCGCAACAATCACAGCCAGCGGCGCTAGAATCGCCGCCGCGGAAGCATGGTTCATCCAGAACGCCGCAATCGCCGGCGTCGCCGCGTTTGCCAGTGTAGTAAGAACTAAAAGAACGGTAGGTATATAAGCAGCATACTTATTCACGATATCTCTCCTTTTTTCCAAATTCATTCTTTCTCAACCGCACGGATACCCAACTCATACGGCGCTTCTGGTGAGCGCTTCGTCAGCGCCTCCTGCCGCTCCGTCATACCCTCCTTCGCACCCACCCATATTCGAGAATCAGTTGGTCGTGTTCGAGATCGCACGTAAGCACCGCCAGCGCCACTTCCGCCGCCGTGCCGTACTCGCCACATTCCGATCCCACGTCGCGCCGCCGTCTCGGAGAAAGCCATCTCCTCCAGACTGAAATGCTCAGAAATATTCACGGATTTCCTGCTGTGAATTTCCTATTGGTGCGCCGAGAGCGCATCCAAAATCACCACATCGCCTCGACAGTCGCTGGCCCCAATGTTTTGTACCGTCGCCGTCCCCCACGTCTCCGTGCAGCCGTTCCCCGCTCCCAGCGCAGTCGGCCCTGTTTGGCACCACCCCCCGCTCGGAGTCGCACCGCTCGTCGTCCCCGAAACAGTCGTCTGATAAATGAATCCCCCAGTGTTACCAGTCACCGGATAAACTGTGTCCGCGATCCCGCCATTCCCTGGATCGCTCGTGTACAGGGTCATTCCCGTCGCCGGAGAAAACATGCCCCGCAACTTCTGACACTCCGTATTTGCCGCCAGGTTCGATCCACGCGTGCCCATCATGTCGCTGCCAAACGCCACCAGATCGCCGAGCGGCGAGACAACTCCGATCGCGTTTTGTACCGCGAAGTTCTGTACCGACCCCGTATTCCAATCGTGACCAAAACGGTATGCCAACCCGCTCCCATCCGACTTCACCGCGATAATCTCCGCGTAGGCCGAGGCCGTATAACTCGTCGGCCACGCCGGAACATCCGTCGTCGACGAAAACATTGGTTGATCGTCGTTACTATCCGCGTTTCGGTACGTGCCATGATCGTCGCAAGGTAACGAGGCATTCAATATCTTCGTTCCCGGATTCATGACTCCATTAATCACCGGATCGGAATAGAGCGCGTCCGAATAGTGCTTCCCGTAATACTTCCGTAAATATCCCGCCGCATTGTGTCCAGTGCAGTTCGAAAAGTCAGAGCACGGAGCCACCAACGTACTTGTCGTGTCCAGAATGTAATTCAGGCAATAAGCCTCCGTATTACTCCAATCCGACGGAGACACGTCCGGTTCGTTCCCCAAATTTCCTCCCACCAAAGACGTGTAATACAACCCGCCATAGGTAACTACATTGTTTGTCACATAAGTTGTTGTCGCCGAATAAGGTCCGATCCAGCTCGCCGAAGATACTTGGCATGTCAGCGTCCCTGAGTTCCAGTTGCCCGCCGAATTCGCAGAATTTGCCCCTGTTGGCGAAAACGTCACATACTGCCCATTCATCCCCTGTTCAACTTCGTGCAGCGTAAATCGATCCGGAAGCCCGCACGGCGGCCCACTCCCCGCCCGCGTACAAGCAATCCCATCATTCGTCGTCATCAGCCCTGCAGGTGCCGAGTTCTGATATCCCCGATAAATCTTCCCCAACCGCGTGTTCACCCGCGTGCATCCTTGCGTCGGACGGTAGACCACATAATCAAATCCCGGACCTTGCCCACCCAGCCCGCCAATATTTGTCCATGTCACTCCTCCATCCGTACACGTCGATCCGCTCGCGCTACACGCCGACCACGTCGGCTCGGTCCCTGCCGTCGGACCCGTGACCGCCGTCGCCTGATATCCCTTACTCCCGGAATTCCCCACCGTCGGAAGAATGAACGACTCATTCACCGTCGGCGTCCACGCCGGAGCCCAGTCAATCCCCCCGCCCATGCCGTAAGATACCGACCCGTCATTCGCGATCTGGAACGACCCCGTCCAGGTCGCGTTATAAGCCGTCCCGTTGCCGAGCGCCCCCATCAGCACATTGCAGCTACCGTAGCTATTCGAAGTAAAGTCAATGTAAGGAGCGCGAAGGATCGTGTTAGCAGCCTGCCCCGCGCACCCCGGATCCGTCGCATACCGGCAAATCGTAATCCGGTTGATCTGCGTTGGCGGATTCGCCAATTCATATAATATGTTCGTCTCGGAAGGCACTCGACTAAACGAAAAACTTCCGCCCGCAGCCAAATTTCCAGCACCGCTCCCGGTATAAATTCCGCTCTCAATCACGCAGTTAGACGCCGGCGCCGCAGTACAAGTGTGCGCATGAATCGCCGCCGGATTGACATAAAGAATCGTGGCACCCCCGCCCGAGTTATGTACCAACAAGAGTGTTTCGTCCTGCGAGAACGCGTCCCACGCCCCGTCCGACCCCATATGCCACGAAGACGCATAACTCGATCCCGAATTCAACGTCGTCTGATCCGTCGCCAGCACTAAGTAAGTGCCGAAATCCGGATCTGATCCCCCAGTCCCATACGGCGCTTCTTCCACGAAAGGAACCGCATCCCCGTTCCGCAGCATAAAACTCATCGGGCTTCCCGCGCGCCCCGTCAGCGCTCCCGGCACGCACCCACTCTCCGCTCCCGTTACGCAGTTATCCGTGCGCGCCCCGTAACTCTGCGCTGCTCCACTCCCGCCCACCGCGAATTGCAACGCCCCGGAATACGCGCCCGCCCCGCTGAACACCGCTTGCCCAAACCCAGGCAGCGTCATGCATAGGATTGCTAAAAGCACGTTCTTCATCGCTCTCCACTCCCAACAGATTCGTTTTGCAAAAGTCTGCTCTCTCTCGTCCCCCACCCAGGCGCGCATCTCTCCCCTGGCGCCCGAAGGCGCCTCGCGCTTCGCTATAATGGTTGTTTGCGTTCACCTCGCCTTTTGTGGCGAGGTTCATGGAGAGAAGGACTTATTTATGCCAACCGACATCGTCATGCCCCAAATGGGCGAATCAATTTTTGAAGGCACCATCACCAAATGGCTGAAAAAAGCAGGCGACAAGGTCCAGCGGGATGAGCCTCTTTTTGAGATCTCAACCGACAAAGTCGACGCCGAAATCCCCGCGCCCGCCAGCGGCATCCTTCAGGAAATCAAGGTGTCAGAAGGCAATACCGTTCAGGTCAACACCATCGTCGGCATCATTGGCGAAGCCAACGGCGCTCCCGCCGCTGCTCCCGCTCCCGCAAAGTCTTCAGCGCCCGCCACTGCTCCAGTCGCGCCGTCTCCCGTTAAAGCCGAGGCCCCCGCTCCGCCTGCCGCCTCGCGCGACACCGAAGAAGACGATTCCGACGTTCGCTCCTCCCCGCTCGTCCGCAAGCTCGCCCGCGAAAATAACGTTGACCTCGCCAAGCTCTCTGGCAGCGGAACCGGTGGCCGTGTCACCAAGCAAGATGTCCTCGATTTTGTGGACCGCCGCGCCGCCGCTCCAGCACCTGCCGCTCCATCAGCCACAACGCCGACGCCAGCCGCCCCTCCCGCCCCTCGTCAGGCGCCCGCATCCGCCGTCGCCTCCGGCGACCTGGTCCCCATGTCGCAAATGCGCAAAATCATCGCCCAGCGCATGATCGAGTCCCGCCGCACCAGCGCTCACGTCCACTGCATGTTCGAAGTGGATATGACCCGCATCGTCAATCTCCGCAACAAACTTAAGAACGGATTCGAGCAGCGCCACGGCGCGCGCCTCACCTTCATGCCCTTCTTCGTCCGCGCCGCCATCATCGCCTTGCAGCAATATCCCATCGTCAACAGTTCGCTCGAAGGCGACGCCGTTCGCTACCACAAACACGTCAACGCCGGAATCGCCGTGGCCCTCGATTGGGGACTCATCGTTCCCGTCCTCAAAAGCGCCGACGAGCTCAACTTCCTCGGACTCCAGCGCGGCATCACCGACCTCGGCGAACGCGCCCGCACCAAGAAGCTCATGCCCGCCGACGTCGAGGGCGCAACCTTCACCATCACCAACCCCGGTCAATTCGGAGCCGTGTTCGGCCTGCCCATCATCAACCAGCCGAACGTCGCCATCATGGGCGTCGGCGGAATCACCAAGCAGCCCATGGTCGTTACCGACAAAGACGGCGCCGATTCCATCGCCATTCGTTCCGTCGTACACCTTACCCTCGGTTACGACCATCGCATCATCGACGGCGCCCTCGCTGACCAGTTCATGGTCGTGGTAAAGAAGTCGCTCGAAAACTGGACCGAAGACGTCGGCTAAACGCGCAGGGGCGGACCCCAACCGTCCGCCCCCACCAAGCCCAACTGCGCCTGCCCGCAGCCGGCTCTACTTCATCCCTAAATACGACCGCCACGCCATCATCGCGCTGATCGCGATGGTAAGTGCGAACGTGATCCCCGCAATCACGATCCGGTCGTAAACCGTTCGCCGCAGATCGTTCTTCTCCAGCGAAGCGAGTCTGTCTTCCGCCAGGCTCATCCTTCCCGGCTGGCCGTTCCCCACGATCATGTCCATCTTGGCCTCAAGCCGTCCCAGTTTTTCCAGCACCTCCTGCTGAAAATCGCTGCCGCGGCGGCATATCGCTTTTTCGATTGCCTCAATTTCATCGTTTCTCATAGCGGATAATCAACGTGCAACTTCGTGCTGTATCTCGAATACCTCGGTGGCACGCTGCCGTCATAGCTCCTTAGGTAATAATCTTGAGCGCGCGCAAAGCGCGTCACCGTAAAACTCTCACTCGTAAACCGGCCAATCAAATTTCCGCTGTACCCCTGCCCCCAGCCTTCGTCCGTGTACCGCACTTCAATCCCACCCCCCGCCACCGGAACAAAACCAACATCAATCGTCACCGTAGTCGATCCCACATTCGTCACCTCCGCCTCGGTGAGGTCCGCCAGATAAATATTCCCTACCTGCGTCACGTCAATCGGCGTCAGTACCTCGGTCTGTTTCATCAAGGCCGTCGCAAAAGCAAAATCCAAAGAAGGATCTCCCGCATCCGCAAACCGCAGCGTATATCGGCTGTTTTCGCCCGCAATATCGATGACTTCTACATCCACCTCGCGCACAACTCCCGCAAACGTCGCCATCCGCGACGGCACATTCACTGCCAACCCATCGCCTGGAAAAATGTCCGCCGCGCCGCCCGGTAAGAACCGGCTCCATGCCTGGTATTCGCCGGACCATCCCTGCCCCGCGTCATCCAGCAGAGCCAACGCGGCCGTTTCGCAATCCGCCGCAGTTCGCGGAACCGGCAACCCAATCTCTCGCACGCTCCCCCGCACTCCGTCATCGCCTCCGCGCTGGTGTGCCGCGATACTGGCCGAGTCAATCACGCGCGCCATCGCGTGACCTTGCCCGCGATAACTCACTTCGATCAACTCGTTCGCTGCAGGCGCCGACTCTGCATAAAATTCCAGCTCCGATCCAGTCGTAATCTGGCACGCAGCGCCATCCAATAACGATCCCGTCAACACCGTCGCGGGACTGCCCCCCGGCATCGTGCTCCGTACCAGCGCATCGATCGGCAGCCACAAGTAAGTGAAGGCAATCGCGCACTCCATGCTCTCGGCGTTGATCAGCGCGTAGCTGCAGAACCCCGGTGCGTTCGGAATCACCCCGTCATAAAGAACCGTCGCCGGCGCAACCTGCGTCGCCGGGTTCGTCGGATCGATATCATGCACCGCCAGCACCATTCGAACGTCGCATGCCACCGCGCTTCCCCCACGCGGCGCGCCACTCGGATGCACGGAAGAATGAAATACCTGCTGCATCCGGTAAGTCTCCGTCGGATAGACCCGCGTCGTGAACACATACCGGTGTCCAGTCTGTGTCGTCAGGGTTGCGCCTGAAGCCACTCCTCCGATCAGTGCTTGAATCGCAGAGTTGCCGCCCGAAGCGGTCAGCCGAAATCCCGCCAGGCATGTTCCAATCGCGATGCCGCCCGCGTACAGTCCTCCAATCACCCCACTCGACTTTCCGCTGAACACGAAGTCTCCGTGCTCCAGAACCGTCGCCCCGCCGAGCTCGACCTGCTCAATGAATTGCAGCAGCGTCTGCCCGTCAACTCCGGTTCCTCCCGCAATGTTCAACTGCCCGTTGCTCACCGTAATCGCACCTCTTGGATCCGTCACCATCCAGTGCGTGGTATCCAACGTGGTGTAGGTTTCGTCAAGAATCGTCCGGTTATACAGCGCAACTTGACTGCTTCGCGTAAACGGCTTTTCCGAAAGGTAGAAGTAGGTCGTCACTCCGTCGCCGACGAAGTAGTCCTTCACATGCGCATCCGGCTCCAACGGACCTAGAATCGTCAAGTCATTCACCAGGCGATTCACGCTTTGCAGCTTCAAATCACTCGGCGAAAATGTTGGCGTGCTCTCCGCGAGCGCGTAAGTATTCGTGCCGAGGGGAGCGAACAAGAGCTTCCCGTTGTCGTCGCGATAAGAACAACGCGCCGAGAGTGCAATTTCCTCCGCCGAAGCCGTCCAGGTTTTTGCCGGATTCACGCTGTAATACGGAATCGCATCGCCGCTCTCCACTCCACTCGTATCGAACCATCCTGGCAACGCTTCCTCCGTAAGCTGATCGAATGCGCTGCCCGCACTCCGGTCTACAAACGGAGGATGCGCTGGCGGCGCCTTCTGGTCCATCAGCATGACGTCGCTCAGCGCCTCCACCTCATACTTGTAGACCGCTCCCTCACTCGACTGGCCGAGATATTGAAATGTCGGGGTCGCAACAATGTACCCAGTAAACAAATCGGTGCCGTTCTCCAAAGTCAACCAAACTCGCCCACCCATGGCCGGCGTAGCCAGGTTCCCCGCAGCCAAGCAAAATTTCAATGCAGACGGAGCATTCAGCTTTCGCACGAGATTAGGACTCGCACTCGCATCAAGGAATGCGGTGTAATCGAGCGCCCCGTTGCCATCGAGATTATCAATCAGTAATTTCAAGTCGAATCTCTCTCCCTCGAGCTTTGGCAAAGCACACAGCCGCGCAGCCTGACCAATGTTTCGCCAGACGGGGCTTTACATCCCCTGAAAAACTCGATTTTGGTTTTGCCTTTGGGTGCCGCAGCGCTCGCTCTAACCCAGGAGCACCTTTGCCTGGCGCAGCCCTAGCGCTAACCCAGGAGGGCCTTTGGGTGGCGCAGCGCTTTCAGCGCTGCGTTCACACCCCCACCACTCCCAACGGCTTTAGCCGCTGAGGTAAGCCATCCAGCGGATGCCGGCCTGCATTGCCCAGGAGGGTCTTTGGGTGGCGCAGCGCTTTCAGCGCTGCGTTCACACCCCCACCACCCCCAACGGCTTTAGCCGCTGAGGTGAGCCATCCAGCGGATGCCGGCCTGCATTGCCCAGGAGGGCCTTTGGGTGGCGCAGCGCTTTCAGCGCTGCGTTTACACCCCCACCACCCCCAACGGCTTTAGCCGCTGAGGTGAGCCATCCAGCGGATGCCGGCCTGCATTGCCCAGCAGGGCCTTTGGGTGGCGCAGCGCTTTCAGCGCTGCGTTCACACCCCCACCACTCCCAACGGCTTTAGCCGCTGAGGTAAGCCATCCAGCGGATACCCGCCTGCATTGCCATGATTCCCAAGCCAGTTCTCTCCGACGAGCAACAGTCCGAGCTTCGGGAACTTCTAAAGCATCAGATTCCACCTCGAAATTAGCAAAACCTAGCTCTAACCCAGCAGGTCCTTTGGGTGCCGCAGCCCTAGCGCTAACCCAGCAGGGCCTTTGGGTGGCGCAGCGCTTTCAGCGCTGCGTTTACACCCCCACCACCCCCAACGGCTTTAGCCGCTGAGGTGGCGATGCCGCGTGCAGCCGAATTTCGCAGCAACCTGTTTAGCGCCGCACAGACGGCTCACCGTTCACAGAAGATCTAATAAACCGCCGCACCACCAGCCGGAAAATAACTCCTATAACAAAGGACCGTCGCCCCATCGTTCTCATCCACCGTCGGCAACGCCATAAACGACGCCTGCAGCGCCAACTCCCCGATCGGCTTCTGAATCTCGACCATGCTCTCCCGCTCCCACTCCTTCTTCGCCGTGCAAGGACTCAACATGGGATAGAAAAAGCAAACCCGGCCCCCCGATTCATCCTCCGCCACGAACAATCCCGACCACTGTTGCAGAAACGACCCGCCTTCGCGGTCAACAAACGCCATCACTTGCTGCACCCCCGCTCCGGCCGCAGGCACTCCCCCCGGTAAGGCCTGTGTCAGAAGCAAGCTGGTCGTCGTAACTTCCGCAATCCGTCCGACATTGAACGTGACGCGTCGAACATAGTCCGGATCGCCTCCAACATCCGTTGGAGTACTCACATACGCCGCTGCGATCCCCGTTCCGATGTACCCAACCTGTTGCGCATAATCCACGTCGCACGCCACTAACTCGCCTGCCGCGAATCCCGCGACAGCACCTTCACCCACAATCAGTTCGTTTGCTGTCGAGCCCGAAACAACCGGAACCGCGGCCAGCGCTGTTCCCCCCGACCCCACGCGCGTCGCGCTAGGATCCGTCGCCAGCACATTCATGTGCTCCGCCCCGCCCGCCAGCGCCATCTGCAACTTCCCCCACTCCCGAAACTCAAAATCGATCCGCGCTCCGAGCCCGAGCCGAGCCTGCGCCGCTACCGCACCCGCCATCCCACCAATCAGCGGCTCGATTTGTGACGTGCTCGTCCTCTGAAAATTTTCAACCCAGCCCAAATCAATCCACGGTGCCGTAGGAGCATCCAGCTGAAACGCATAATCCTTCGAAGGATCAAATACTGCCTTCGGTCCATTGACTCGGTCCACCGGCGCAAAATACGCCCGCACTTGCCGTGTCACCGGACGCAACCCAGCTCGTGTCATGCCTGCACCTCCGGCAGAAAGAAATAGATCCTGACCTGCGCATACCGGTCCACCCGCGCCGCTCCCGCACTCCTCTGCAACTTCTGAATCGCAACGTCCCCCGGAGCATTCCCGATCACCGGTACTGTCCAGAAAATCCCCGACCCCATATCCGCGCTCGGAGTCTGGCTGTAATCCTGCATCTCCGTGTGCGGAGGATCGCAGATCCCCAACAGCTCAACGTCCATCTCCGCCAACATGCGTCCCCGGTCCACTCCCGTTCCACCAACACTGCCTTCGCTCGCATACCAGATATGGCAGTCCAGCCCCAACATCGGGCGCGTACTTTCCGCGATCAGAACCTCGCCAAAATCCAAATAAAATATCCCCGCCTGTGCCTCTCCAAACCGTGGCTCCAAATTTTCCCGGACCACAATCGCCGGCACCGTAACCCCATCAATCACCATGGTCCGCGCCGGATTCAACACCGCCAGCCGGCTCCGCAGTGCCATATAAAAACTATCCTTAGCCCCCTGCATATCTCTCCTATAAGTGGGTGTAGGTTGTAGCCTTTGCTTTACCTGACGGCTGATGGCTGATGGCCGACGGCTAACCAAGGTCTTGCTTTACCTGACGTCTAATGGCTGACGGCTGACGGCTAACCAAGGTCTTGCTTTACCTGACGTCTAATGGCTGACGGCTGATGGCTAACCAAGGTTTTGCCTTACCTGACGGCTGATGGCTGACGGCTGACGCCTATTAAGCCACCGCCGCCACCTTATACAGATAAGCCACCCCATCCAGCCGCTCGATAACAAACCCCTCAATATGGAAAATCACGCCCCGATACAGCACTCCCAATGCCGTCTCGAACAGCACATCGGCGCAAGCCACATTCCGTTGGCTCACTTGCTCAGCCATCGCCGCATGTCCCGCCAGCAACTCGATGCGCCGCCGCGGACCGTTCGTCTCCGTAGTCAACTCCCGCACGATCACCGGACCAATCACCGCCTGCACCACGCCCGGATCCACCAACCCCAGGTCCGCAACCGCATCTCCCGGCAGCCCCGCAGCCGCAAACAATAAAATCACTTCCGTTCCGCCGAGTGTCCGCAACATCGCGTCCGCCGCCCGTGCCGCCGCCGCTCCAGAAATTCCCGTCATCCTTATCCCACTCTCTGCGCCACATACGGCGCCAGCAGCGATTGCACCGTCGCGTCCAGCAGCGAATCCGAGAAGTACATCAACTGCATCCTGTCCGGAACCACATTCCTCTTCACATTCAGCGCCGGAGTCGCCTGCGCATTCTTCACCAGCTGCGCGCACGCCACCTTCACCGCATCCGGAAAAGGATCGAGCCCCGCCGTATACACAATCTGCAGCTCCGTAAACGTCCACCCCAACACATTCACCGGAAGCGTCACTTCCCCCGTATCCATCGCCACATCCAGGTCCGCCACATCCAGATCAACCCACGTTCCCGGAAGCCCAAACGCTAGCGCAACGTCCCACCCCAGCGCCTCATATTCCATTTCGCCCCGCCGTGGCGTCGCATACCGCGCCTGCACCGAAACCAGCGGAGTAGTCGCCGGAGCCACCGCCGCTAGTGGCAGATACGTAAGCTGCACCGGCCTCTGCTGGCTGTCTGTCCGCATCCGCTCCGTATACTGCGCAACCGCGAGCGTCGCCCTGCGGCAGTGTCCATCGATAATCGCCGAGGCCACCGTCACCCACGACAAAGCCGTTGTCGATTCCAACCCGTAAGACTCGTATTCCGATGGCTGTAAATAATTCATTGGCGTTTTTCCCATCCTTAATAAGTAGTCTTCAGCCCTCGGTCCCCTTCTTCCGGTAGACTTACTCCACCGCGACCTGGGAACCGAGAACTGACAACTGACAACTGACAACTGACAACTGCCTTTCCTACCGGTCTACTTTGACCTCGTAGTGCGCATACGACGCACCCTTCACCACCACGGCTCCAAACTTCACCACGACACTCTGTGTCATCAGTGTGTTTGGCAATCCGAGTTTGAATACCCGAGGATTCGGATCCGTCAGCCAGTGATACTCGATCATGTCCTCCGTCACGATGTACGCGGGTAACACGCTGCCCGGCCCGCCCGTCCCCGTATAAGGAAGAGTCCATTCCGGAATCAGCGGTAGATTGCCGGCCTGTGTGCTCAGAGTTTTCACCGTGAGCCCGCCCGTAATCTCGGCCGTCGCGAGCACAACGTTGTACTCCGCCTTCATCTCGCGATCGATCAAATCCAGCAGCACCGGATTCGCATAAATCGCCGTCGGCCTCACCTCATACGACGAACTCGAGACCATCTGTGCGATCGTGCTCTTCAGCCCATCCACGATGCTGGCCCCAGCCGCGATAGTCGTGCTGTTGCCGCCCGCTTCGATCTGCCCAATCGCGCCGAAATACTGCGGTGTCGTCGGATTGCTCAGCGAAGTATCGTTCCCATTCCACAGAGCGACATCGTGCGTCCGCAAAAGCCCATCCACCGAATCCGCCAGGTCTTTCGCCTGCAAATAAGCAAACTGGCTCTGCTGCGTTCCCACCTCCATGTCAAACAGGTTGTAGTTGATCTGCGAAACCAGCGCCTTCAACGGAACACTCCGCTCCACTCGCGTCGGAACCTGCAACGTCGGCGAAATGTTTCGCGGATCGACAAATGCCTGCGCCGCCGTCGGCGAAGGAATTGCCGTCTCCTCAAAGAACCGCGACGGATGTCCCGTTGCCGGAACCTGCTTCACCCGTTGCCCAAAGACTCCGCGGCGCCGCACAATGTCCGTGATCTCCGTCTGATACCGCTCGACCTCAACTGCGCCCGGCCCCAGAAAGTCCGCAGCAGCATGCAAATCCAAGAAATTCGCCTTCATGTCTTCTCCTCAATTGAGTTATTACTGTTCATCCCGTTGTCAACCTGAGCGCAGGCGAAGGACCCGTACTCCCCCACGCGCCGTGTGCCCCGACGTAAAGCCGGCACCACAAAAGAAAAAGGACGCGAACAAACTCGCGTCCCCCGATACCCGACGGCTGCTACCTGACGGCTGAAGGTTGATACCTGACGGCTGCTACTCGATCATCCCCGCCCGTGCTAACTCCGACTTCACCGCAATCCGCTGCTCCACGCTGAGCGCCGACAGCGTCTTATTCAGCACCGCCGGATCCATCCGTTCCCCCTCCACATCGTTCTTCCCAATCAACGCCGATACCACCGGAGACAGCGTCTTCCGTGCCATCCGCGAAGCTTGTGCCTTCAAATCCGCATTCGACTTCTCCAGCTCCACCACCCGCTCCTGCAAGCCGTCTCCAACTCCTTCCTTCCGCTCCTGCGATGAAGCTTTGATCGCACTCTCTTCCACCGCTGCCACAATGCGCTCTACCTTCGCATTCAGCATTTCCTGTTGTGCATCCAACTTACCTAGCACCCGGTCCAGCGTCTCACTAGCCGCTGCCAGCCGTTCCGCTGCCGCCATCATCTGCTGCACCATCTCTTCGTTCATTTCCCCTCCCAGGATTACTTTGTAAAGCAACTCTTCTAACCACTGCCGCGAACTAAGTTCCCCTCCGCCACTAATTTCAACTTACCCCAACTCAATCCACGTAGAGTGATACGCCGCCTTATCGCGCCGCAACACCGCCGCCCCCGTAAACGTAACTCGATTCAACACCCAAACACTTGCCTTGATGTCCTCCACCACCGCATCCGCAATCTCATACGACATCCCCAATCCATCCCGTGTAGAGCGGGCACTCCTGCCCGCTTCGCGTTGCTTGACGGCGGATGGCTGACGGCTGATGGCTGAACCCTCTCGCCTCGTCGCCCCAATCTCTTTCACAATCTCCGGAAAATCCCGCGCGTAGAGAAACCCGCCCACCTCGATCGCATGTCCTACAATCTCCGCCCGCGTGATTACTCCAATCTTCCGTCGTGCATCATGTCGATCCAGCGCCGGCGAGTAATCCAGCCCCATCCCCATCAAAGAAGGAATGGCCGCTTCCGCCGCCCGCCGAGTTAGTAACACCCGATGCCCGCGCGCTCCCGCCGGAGACTTATCCGACGCCGCATCGACCGTCGTCAACACGCCCCGAAATGCCGTCCGGTTCGGATGCCCATGTACCGTCGGCATCTCAATCGCCATCGAATCCAGTGCCAATCCCATCCTTTTTTCCCCTGTGGTTGTTCACCCTTCGCTGTTCGCTATTCGCTTTTCGTTGTTCGCCAGACCCAGACCCAGTCCCACGGGCACGCAAATCAAATAACCACCGCCTTGCCGTACCTGACGGCTGATGGCTGATGGCTGACGGCTAATAGCTACAAAATCTCCGCCAGCCCCCGCGCCCGCCGCACCTCCGCCACGGTCACAATCCCGTTCCGCAGCAGAATCTCGTCGATCTGCGCCTGTTCCATCTCGTCCTGCGCGTCCACATCGGTGAACACAAATTCCAAATCGTCCCAACCTAACTTTTTCGCAATCGCGTCCCGCGTCAGATACTCCGCCACCAGTCGCGCCGTTGGAACAATCGCCGAACGGAATGCTATCTCGCTCATCTCCGCCGCCGTCGACCGGTTCACATCCTGCTCCAACCCCAAAAACTGCGCCGGAATATCAAAAGCATCCGCAATGATCCGCATCAGAAATTCCTGCCACGCCAGCCGGAGGTCCGCGTCGTTCCCCGCCGCGAACCGCAGCACCTCCGGCTTCGACTCCGCCGAGAGAATCGGAACTCGCCCCGTTCCCTCAATCTCATCCTGCCACCACCGAATCAGCCGCTCGTGATGCGCCGGAGTCAATCCATCCACCCACAGCGCATACTGCACCACTGAATTCGAAGCCAGCCGCCCCGCATACCGGTTCGCGCTCAAAAATGCATTGATCGTCTCGAACGCAACCTCCACCCGCCCCAGCCCAAACGGTGTGTGCGTCCGCGGATTCAGCCGTATATAACTCAACTCATCATCGTTGAGTAACACCAGCCCCGCCGCCCCCGATAACCCAGTTACCTGCGCATATCTCGGAGAATCCGGCCGCCCATCCCAATCCGTGATGATCCGTATCGTCGCCCCATCCACCGGCCACATCAATAAAGGTTTGTTCTGGGTACTGGGTACTAGGTACTGGGTACTTTCCTGATGGCTGACGGCTGACGGCTGATGGCTCGCCGTTTGCAACTCGATCGCTCCAAATCCCCCAACAATCACATCCTCCAGCACCTGCTCGATCAAAGACCGAAACGAATCGTCCGGATTCGGAGCCTCAAAGTTCCGCGTCAGCGCCGCGATCCGCGCCGCCCCATCTGGAAGCTGCGCCAGCACTCTCCCACTCCGCGGCTGGATCCTCCACCGCATCCCCACGATCCGATCCTTAATTACATTGATCGCCCGCCGCGCCACCGGAGTCTCCGCAAACCGCCGCAAATTCGCCGGCGTCGGCTTCGGTATCAGGTTGTGCGACGCCGCTGCCCCCGTCCGCGATCCCCCGCCCGGGATAACTCCTCTCCCGAATCCCGGCGAAGCAAACGGGGCCAGGTTCGACCCCGCTCCCGCCGTCCGCCGCCCCTCGCGCCCACCCGCAAGCAAACCTCCCGTCAGCATCGCCACCGCATTTCTGAAAGCTGACGGCTGACGGCTGATGGCTGCTTCCGACACCTCTCCCACCCGCCGCAAAGCGCCGCGCACCCGACTAATAATGTCCATTGATCTCCTCATCCCGTGTGGCGCGGGCATTCCTGCCCGCGAACAGCGTGCATCTAAAATGTTTGCTGGCCCCGATCCCCCCCCAAAACGAAACGGCACAGCTTTTCGCCGTGCCGTCTCCTTCTGCAATCTCCCACCCGCACCGGATGCCTACACAACCGTGGAAGAGCGGCCCTTCAGGGCCGCGTACGCTCCCCACAACCACCAAGGGCTTTAGCCCCCGTGCGAGTTTTTCCCGCGTACCCTGATCACGCCCGCAACTCCCCCCGTACCTCGCTCGCGATCGCCGCCATTTCGTTCACCGTTCTCACCCGCACCGAATTTTGTTCGAGCATCGCGATCGCGAATCGCGTCCGTTCGTCCCGCGCACCCAACTCTTGCTCCACCACCGCCGTCAACGATGCCTCCAATTGCTCTCGCCGCATCCCCGCATCAATTCGTGAAAAGCGATATCCCAACGCCAGGGTCTGGTCCACGTTCGTCGCAACCGAAGCCGCTTGGAACATCTTCACTTCACTCCCTACTCGATACCCGAAATCAATCCGAAACGGATCCCCCATCCCCGTGTACTGGTCCACATCCAGATTGCGTTGCATCAGTTCCAGCACACCTGCACTCTCGAACGCCAGTCGCATCGACTCCACAATCGCCCCCCGCCCCGTGCGTTCCTGCAACCGCCCGCTTCGCGCCAACGGAACTAAATAAATCCCCGCCAGCACTTCCATCTCTTTCACCGGATCGTCCGTCATCACCGCTTTCGCCGGCGCCACCTCAAGAACCGTCCCGAATCTCTCATTCACGAACCGATCCAGATCTTCACGCCGTTTCAACTTTCCCAGCTCGCCGCGAATCTCGTTCTCCACCGCCCGCAACCACTCCAAATCCAAATCAGGAGCAACACACTGCAGCATCCGCAAGTCCCGCGTAAACCGCACCTCGGCAAACCCTCCGTCGCTCTCCAGCAACGCCAGCCCAATCGTGACAAAGTCCTCCCGCAACGGATGCGTAAGCAGCCGCATCAACAAAAGCTCAAGTTTGCGCTTATCACTCATCAGATTTCAGTCATCAGCTCTCAGGAAATCAATCCTTTGTCATCCTGAGCGCAGCAGAAACTTCACGAAGTGAAGTTTCTGCGGAGTCGAAGGACCCTTACCTCCACACGTCACTCACGCATCTTGCATCCATTCCGGAAACGGCCTCCGCGGCGACCCGCGAAACGCCAAAATCAACTCCCGCACAATCGCCTTCCGTTCAATCAGCCGCTCCACCAGCCCCTCCAACTCATCCCAGGACCCGCCATACCACGCCGGAGGAATCTCGCCCGCCACCCGCCAGATCGCATCCTCCTCCAACTTCTCAATCCGCGACAGCCACGGCTCAAACGACGCCCACCCGTTCACCCGCGCATAAACTTCGTTCCTCGGATACACCCCACGCAGCGGAAAATCCGGAAACGTCCACTCCCCCGCATTAAAGCAATATCCCTGGTCGATGAACGCCGCCGAATACTTCCTCTCCCGCATCTTCCGCCAGAATGCCGCCTGCCGCCCATCCGCATTACAAGTCCATTTATCCAGCGCCAGAATCCCCGCAAACGTATCCAGATTCCGCACCCGGTCCAGCATCTCCGGCGGCAAGTAATCCAGCACCTGCCCTTCCACCGGACTCACCACATACCGCGACCCAAACTGCAGCCCAGCCTCCACCTGAATCGCGTGACTTCCCAGCACGATCGTCAGCTCCGCCGTATGCTCCACCAGCCACGCCGGAACCTCCACCACCTCCGCCGCCGGCACCGGCAATCCCACCCGCTCCGCCAGCCGCGTCGCCAGAAACTCATTCGCCAGCACCCGCTCGTGCTGCGGATTATTCCTGAACTTCACCACATAAAAATGCCCGTCGTCGCAGCGCATCAGATGCCCCTGCGCTCCACCCCGCATCCTCTTAACATGTTGCACAGCCGTAGTCGGCATCGCTCGAACCTGGCTCACTTCACCCTGATCGACTGCCACCCCATTTGAAATGTCATCCCAACTTGAAATGTCATCCTGACTTAAAATGTCATCTCGGTTTGAAATGTCATCGCAAATTGAAATGTCATCCTAACTTAAAATGTCATCCCGATTTCAAATGTCATCCTGAGCGCAGCGAGAACTTCACGAAGTGAAGTTCCCGCGGAGTCGAAGGACCCCTACCGAACCACCGCAGGTCCCTCCTCGAATCTACCGCCTACGGCTCCTCCCGCCTGTGACCGCCGCCACATCAATAATGTTCAGTTTTCCCCTTCCGAGACATGAGGGTGCCCATCCCAGCCGCGTTTTTACGGCTAGGGTGATTCCACAAACGCCCGCATCCATTGATTTCCGTGGCCGAACTACCTCCGCAAAACTCACGAACGCGTGCGCGACCCTGAACGCGTGCCCGACTCTGAACGCGTGCCCGACCGCGAACGCGTGCGCAACCCTGAACGCGTGCCCGACCCCTGAACGCGTGCGCGACCCTGAACGCATGCGCGACCCTGAACGCGTGCCCGACCGTGGAAGAGCGGCCCTTCAGGGGCCGCGTAAGCTTCCAGAATGAGCGGGCTTTAGCCCCTGCTTGACCTGATGGCTGATGGCTGATGGCTGACGGCTGACGCCCTACTCCCGCGCCGCCCACGCAATCCCCATCGCCATCACGCAATCGTCGTGCGTTCCTTGCGCTCCGCTCGCTCTACCGTCTCGGTCCCGCACAAATGTTCGGCACTCGTGCAACAGCCGCTCGCTCCGAAACATCCTCGGAGCCACCACCAGCGCCTCCGACAGCCCCGCAATCATCGCCGGGCGAGTCTGCACATTGTTCGGCCATCCCGCCTGCCCACCCTCGTGATACAGATTCGAATACCCCCAAGTCTCTAGATACGCCAGCACCGTCATCCCGTGATTGTTCCGCTCCACTGCCAGCAGCGCCGAGTTATACTCCCTCCCTAGCTTCATCAGCTTCTGCGCAAACTCCCGCGGCGGATAATGCCCATGCAACTCCGCGCACTGCATCCCCGTCTCGCGATCGATCACCTCCGCGCACGAGTAATCTCCCTCCACCCCTCCTCCCGCCGGATCCGCCCCGATCACATACTTCCGCCCCGCCTGCGCCGGCAGCCAGATCGCCCACCGCCCGTTCTCCCGCGCCTCCACCGGTTCACTCACCGCAGCCAGCGCCGCCTCCACCGCCTCCAACTCGAACGCGCATTCTCCCGACGCCCGGAAGCACGTGACCGCATCCTCCGCAAATTCCTGCGCCGCCAACCCCCGCATCGACGCCCATTGCTGCCGCCGCCATGCAATCTGCCCGGCCGTCAGCCCATGCTCCTTCACCAGCGCCGTCTCTTCTTCTGTCAGCAGCAATAGCGGAGCCTCTGTCCCCGCCACATAACTTTCCTCATACCACCACGGAAAAAAATGTTTCGTGTATCCCGTCTCCTCCGCCCGCTGCCACTCCTGGTAAAACTGCCCCCAGGCCCCATTCGCCGTCGACTCCAAAACAATCTCGCCGCCCGGAACCACCGCCGCCCGCAACGACGCCAGCGCTTCTTCCCCGTCCCGCCCCCAGCGCGACACTTCCGTGCAATGCAGGTTCTGGATCGTCCTCCCCCGCCCCGCATTCTCATCCGCCGACGTCACCGTAAACTCGCTGTCCAGCCGCGGAAACACCAGCTCCCGCGCGCTGCAATGCGACGTCTTCAGCGGCCCCTTCCGCAACTCGTCCCCCAGGTTGTCCCAGAATCGATGCACGATCCTGAAAATCTCCTCCGCCGCCTCCCGGTCGTGCGCCACCAGCATCGTCAGCGTTCCCGGCCGCGTGATCGTCTGCACAAAATATCGCGCCGCGATATACGACGTGATCCCCATCTGCCGCGCCTTCAGCACAATGTTCTGCTTCGCCTGCTTCTCCGCGCACACCCGCGAATACGCCTGCTGCGCCGCATTCATCCGCAGGAATTTGATCTCCCCTCGCTTCGTCCGGATCTTCAAATGCTGCTCAATCCACACATCCCCTTCCGGCATCTTCCAGGGTTCCACCCTCCCTCGAACCTCCCGCCAGAAATTCGCATTCTTCGTAGGACAGCCCAGCCCCTTGCCAAGATCGATGAGGCTGTCTAATTTTCGTTTCCACTTCGTCGCCTCATCCTCACCCCGTCCCGATTCCCCATTCCGCCCTAGTGCCCTGCCCCTCCCCAATCCGTTCTTCCCCAACTGACCCGCCCCCCCACTTTCTCGTCCCCAATTCTCATCCCAACCCCACTGCCATCCCGAGCGCCGCCGCAGGTGAAATCCCCAATCCATCCCCCCGCCAAGCTAGACCTGATGCCTGATGGCTGGCTGGCACTAACCGCCGATTAAGGGCCGCATCACGACCCTGAGCCCCCGCCCCGCCGTGCTAGACCTGATGGCTGACGGCTGATGCCTGATGGCTGATGGCTGAGCTGGCACTAACCGCTAATGAAGGGCCGCATCACGACCCTGAGCCCCCGCCCCCCGCTTGACCTGATGGCTGACGGCTGACGGCTGACGACTGACCCTGCCGGCTTCAGTGCGCCGCGCTCAACTCCTCCGGCACATACACGTAAGCCCCAATCTCCCACCCCGCCCCGTACAAATTCTGATTCACTCCCAACAAATCAAACTGATACTCCGCCCCCAGATTCGCCCCGGCATCCTTCACCGGAGAATTCACCGTCGGACGAAAATCCGCCTCCACCCCATTCGACGGACACACAAAGAAACTCCCCGCCACATACCCCGGCGGAATCACATCATTCGCCGAGCACGCCCTCAGCAGATTCATCATCCCCGTGTTCGACTCCAGCGTCGCTCCCTCCTGCACCAGCGCATCCATAAAGTTCGCCACTTCATCCGGACGCAACTCATTCACGTGCCAGAAATACCCAATCGGCCGCCCCCAAAGCGCATTCTTGAACAAATCCTGCCCGAACCAGACTCCTCATCTCCTGATAACTCAGCCCCTGATAGTTAGGCACCACCCCCTGGCTCAGAATATTAAACACGTCGTACCCCTTAGCCAGCGTCGCATCCGCTCCTCCTAACACCCATGTCGAACTGAGCGATCCCGTCCCGCGCACTCCCTGGAACCCCAGCCCGCTGGCGATGTTCTCCGTCACCGCGTCCCCATAAGTCCCCGGCATCACATACACCAAGTTACTAAGATTCAATCCCGACAGCCCCGCCAGGTTCTGGTCGAACCACGCGAGCGCCCACCCCATCTCGTCCGTCTCCAGGTTCGTCTCATCAAACAGCACACACCCCGGAGTCGCCGGAACCGCCTTGCAACTCGCAGCCGCCGGCAGCACGCTCGGCAGCGTCATCACCCCCGCCACCCCCGGACTCGCCCACGTATCCGCCAATGAATACGCATGCGCCCGCCCCTTCGCAAACTGATTGTTATAAGCCGTGGCATCCACCGCATAACACTCCGGCTGCGCCTCCAGCGTCGGAACAATATTCGCCAGCGTATCAATCTGCCCCGCCTGTGCCGTTCCACCCGGCGCCACCGGAGTCAAATCCCACGAGTGATAACACGTCGCATCATAAGGCGTCGTACTTAGCGTAAGATTCCCGCCCGCCCCATTGTGCGTGATGCTCATCGTGTAACTCCCCGGCCCCACATAGGCCAGCAGAAACGCATCACACGGGATCGGCCCCGCTACATCGCTACACGTCGCCGTCGATGGCGGACCCCAATACTGATGCGACACCGAATGCGTATTGATATCCCACCCCGCATCGATCCATCCCTGCACTTCGTTGAGAATCGCCTGCGAATAAGTCCCGCCCGTCACCACCGCAATCGACAACGGAATCGCCTTAGCCGTCATAATCGGCAGCAGCGCATTAACATAAGTATCGCTACCCAGCACCAGCCCCGGATCGTCATAAGTCACCGTCGTATACGCCGGCCATCGTCTCCACTCCCGGATCCACGGCGGCGTCTGCGGCGTCACATTATGCGCTCCCGCAGTCGGACCCGGCGTCCCCCCCACATCCACAGGAATCGCCGTCGCCAAATAATTTCCATACAAATGGCAATAGTCGTAGCTCACCGACCCCGGCGTGTTATCCATGATCCCGTAAGTCCGGTTCCCATATGCCCGGCAATTCTTGACCTCGAACGCACATCCTCCGCCGCTGCAACCGTCAAAGTGATAACCCACATAGTTCATGTTGGCATCAGTGTTATACAGATGGATATCCACCGGCGTCCCGCTGGGATGCACATAGAATCCCAGCGGCACTGCGCTATTCTCGACCTCACTGCTCGATGCCATATTAGCCAGCCAGAGATGGTCACTCGGCCCCTGTACTTGCACCCCGTACCCATCAAACCAATCGAGCTGCAAGTGCTGAATCTCGAGCCACGACACTCCATTCAAATTCAGCAGCGTGCTTCCGCTCATCACAATCGGCGCAACCGCCCCATAATGCGTCGCCGGATTCCCGCCCGCGCTGTAGACATACAACACGTAGTGAGTCGAGTCATACCAGAAGTCCCGGTCCCGGCTAACATTCGCCTCGCTCTCCTGCGCATTCCCCCATATCGTTCCAAAACGCACATACTGCAACTGTGAAGGGGGCTGCGTAAGACAATAAAAGCCGCGTACCCCGCACTGCACTACGCCTGACTGCCCATTAGTCGCCGAGTACAACGTCGTCGACCAGACATTCGAAGTTCCCACCTGTGTCCACCATTGCGCCGAAACGGACAAATACCCTGTCAGGTGAGGAGGCTGTCCGTTCCCATAACTATCGATCTTGATCAGCGCGCCCCCAGTCGCCGGATTCGTCCCGCTAGATGGCGGCGTCAGCGTTTCGTTCCAGGTGCAATCTCGCTTCAGATTAATCGTATCTCCCGGCTGAAAACTCGAGATCCCCACCTCGAGCAACGTTCGCCACGCTGATTGCGGACTCACCCCCGAATTCCCATTCGACCCATAGTTACAATCCACGTAATAATTCGAGGCACACGCCAGCGGCGCTCCTAGGCACAGAAGCAACATCAATCTCTTCATCTGTCTTCCTTGATTTGCCGAACCGGCTAGTTTTGCATCTGATAAGTCACGGTAGCGACCATCCCGCCCGCGTTCGTACTGCACCCCGCTCCGGCCGTTGTGACTTTGATTCTCAGCAGATGTCCTGCAACAACGCTTGCGTTGCCCGTCACCTGTGGATAGAAGTTCGACCCAGACGATAGCGGGATCGAATAACTCCCGACTTCCGCGTTAGCCGTTCCATCCCACACCTGCATCACCGGATATGTCGTGCATCCCACTGGCGCTGTGTTCGCTGCAAAGTCGAATCCCGTAATAGTAAGTCCAGCCGGTAGCGTCCAGTTGCAGTTTTGCGAAACTGCCGTCGATCCCGCCACCGGACAAGTCCAACTTAGATAGACCTCGTTCCTCACATACCCAGTCGTCGCCAGCTTTGTCGAGTTATCCCCCGCTGCCGCCGTCGGCCCAGCCGGCGTCCCCGTAAAGATCGGCGACGCCAGCGGAGCTGCCCCCGTAACCTGACCGACTGAGTAATCGCCGCTTCCAGCCACCACCGCGCCCGTGCGGCCGAACACACTGCTGACTGCGCCCGCAGACAGGCAAGACGCCCCGCTCGTCAACTGGCATCGAAACGTATTATCCGATCCCACCCCCAGCGAAAAAGCCATCCCACTCGGCACCGTCACCGTTGTTCCCGTCCAAGCCTGTCCTGACCATTGTGTCGGGCCGCTACCGCTCTGCGTGATATTTCCCAGCACACTAAGGTTGCCATTCAGCGTTACATTGCTCGTAAACGTCTTAGCCCCTGTAATCGTCTCCGCACCCGCTAAGTGGACCACCGTCGCGTCCACCGCCGCGCCCGTAACCTGTGCCACCGAGTAATCGCCCGCCGCCGCGGCAACCGCACCCGTCCGCCCGAATACTGAAGCAACCGCTCCGCCGCCGCCACCCGGAGGCGATTGCAAACTGACTCGCATGCCATTCGTCTGCCCCGGAGAGCTGTTAGTCACGTCCACATACCCGACTAACTGTGCCGACCCGGCCCCTCCCGAGCCCGCGTCGTGGCAGTCACCCGCGATCGTTGTGCTCGCAACCACCGCATCTCCCGCCGTCGTCGCGTCGTCGAAAATGCAGTAAGCGTACCCATGCCACGTGACGGTCGCGCTTCCACTCTTACCCCCGCTACCTGGCGCGACCACGCCAATCACCCCATTTGTCGATGACGTACTCGCCAGCACCGCCTGTGAGGGACTGCTCGTATTAAATACCGCAAGTTGGTTCGCTACGGTCCCCGTCGTACTGTCATTCGGAATCTCGAAATCTTCCCGCCCATAAACAACGCTATTAAACGATGTCTTCGCAAAAACGCTCTTTACCGCATTCCCACTGTCGCTGCCAATATTGAAGATGTTGTCTCCCGGTGACGCCCAGGGTTTCAGATTGCCTGCGCTATCAACCACCCACTTCAGCCCGCTCCCAATCCAAAACCCCAACCCTGGCGCATTCGAAGAGGTTGAACTCTCACTCCGTATGACTGCATATCCAGTCGGCGGATTATCCCCGGCATCGAACCCCATCGATGTCCGCTGCCAAGTGGTAGGACTCGCATAACTCGAATACACCCGCAGGTTCTGCGCAGAACTCCCGTTTCTCTCTTCAAGGGTATCCGCCACGTCGCCTCCAGGATCGGAGTTGAACAAGTTAGTCAGTCCTAACTGCACCGCTTGTCCGTTATTGTCGATCACATAAGGAGCGTGATGCTGTGAGTCGAACCAGAAAACTCCCCACCCCGGGATCCCCGCCGGCGGAGTGGTCTCCGATAACTGGATAACGTTCGGCACCGTGCAATTCGCGTTTCCATTCGCCGTAATCCCAGTCGCGAACGAACCGCTGCATTGTGTCGGAGTCGCCGCCAGCGCCAATGCGCTCCCCGCTTGCCCGCTTATATTGGAACTCGTCAGCGCAATCTGGCTCGTCGTGCCTCCGATGTTGATCACCGGCAACCCCGCAGACGTGTCCAGTCCCACACCACCCGCCGCGGGAACGAATCCACTCCCTGAGGGCAGCACTAAGTTACCGCTCATCGTCACGTTACTTGTAAACGTCTTCGCGCCGCCAATCGTTTCCGTCCCCGTGTTGTGTACAACCGCGGCATCCGCCGCAGCGCCAGTAACCTGTGAAACCGTGTAATCGCCACTCGCTGCGATCACCGCTCCCGAGCGTCCAAATACCGCACTTACACTTCCGCCGCCACCGCCGCCCGATCCGCAAGCGCTCCCCGTGGATGCAATCACCCCCGCCACCACGTTAAGGCAGCCATTCGTCAGTCCCGCGAGTGTCACACTCTGATCGAACTTCACCGGAACGTTGAACTCCTTAAGCGATGCGCTCAGTCTTTCCAGCCAGTTCGCATGCACCCCATCCCCGGTTTGCGCAATGTAATTCGAGATCGACACCGGCGAACCGAACGCAAGTTGCCCCGATAACAGCCCCACTCCGCCCGCGGGAACGTCCGTTCCGATCCACGTGTCGTTAACGCTCGCAGGTGGCCTGTATCCCGTCGTCGCCTGGGTTAGCCCCGGCTGCGAATCGAGTAATGTAATGATGTGATGAGGTGTAAGGGGCACACCTGTCGTACTTGAGAAATTCAACCGCCCTTTCGAGAGCAACATTGCCCCGCCAGTCTCTGGGCCGTCCGTTAACAGTGTCGCCGACTGGTTGGGAACGCTGTTATTTGCCGCCGTTATGCTTGCCAGACATGTGGTAAATCCGCCTGTCGACCCTGTTCCATTACTCGAACACTGATTCGCAATCTGCAGCGGGTTGCCATTCATTCCAGCTCCCACAACGCCAGACTGCTCCACGTCTACATGAATGCTTCTGTTCACAGAGACTAATGTGCCCGGCCAAAACGTCAAGTTCCCCGCATAGTCCGCTTGCTTGATCGTGTAACCAGAGGTGGCGGCGCTCGCCGAATCTGTAAACGTACATACCAGACCTCCCGAGCACGCCGTTGCCTGCGTGAGTCCCGTTGCCACATAACCGCAACTGCCGCCCTGTCCACCCACGCATCCACCGCTGTACGGAAACACCGCCCCAACCCCCACGGGCGTTGTCATCCGAATCACATCGTAAGTGATGCTATCCGCACCATTCGCCACCCGCGGCCATCGCACCGGAATCGAATCGCTCCCCGTAGAAAGCCAGTTCATCACTTGCATTGGAGACGTTTGTGTTCCCGCAGTAACGTCATTCGCTACGATGAAGTAGCTGTACGGGATCGAGCCCGTCCCTCCGCTCGCGAACGCCCCTACCATCCCTCCGCTTCCCGCAATCTCAAAATTCGCCGCCCCGCTTGAGGCCCCCGCGATCAACCCAGAAATCCCCAGCCCCGGAAATGGAGACCTTGACGGAGATTGCGGGTTCAGCGCTGCGCTGCTCTCCGAATAGATATTCTTGAGATACGCTCCTTGATAGTTCCCCGTCGTATTTGAGGAATAGACCTCCCACGGTCCCGTCGCCTGCAGAATCGTATTCTCGATATACACTCCGTTTGAGTTATAAACTGTCACCCCGTTCGAGTAATTCGCCGTTAGGGTCGAATCCCGCAACGTAATGACAGGAGCAATTTGCATGTTCTGGTTTCCTGCCGAAAATACAAATGATCCCGTCCAGTTAGCCCCATAGTTTAACGAGATGCCTTGGTTATTAAAGTGATCAATCGCTGCATTTTCATCGTCCCATAAGTCAAAAAAGTTATTGAAGTGCCCCTGCTCGCCGACTTTGTCGTAAGAAATGTCTAGCAAGTGGGTGTTTTCCGCGTTATCCAATACCGCCACGTATGCCAGCGCCACCACTCCCGGACTCGACTGTGCTGCAATATCACCGCCCGCATGCGAATACTGAAACGTCGTCGAATTGGGTACAGCCGTAACGACCGCGTCTCCCCAATACGCTGCGCTATCCGTAAACAGGATCGTCACCATATCCCCAACCCTGAAACCGTGTGCCGCTGACGTTGTGATGGTTACTACCTGAGAAGTTCGCTGCGTCTGCGTTACCGCGACCCCGGCAAATGAAGGATTTCCCGTCAGATTCACCGGGCTCCGGAAGCTGAAACCGGAAATCGTGATATCCGAGGAATCGCTCGACCCCTTCAAATCTCCGACCTGCATGCACGCTCCACGCCCCAGGCAGTTCAGCGAAGTCCCATACCCGCTTAAACCCGATTGTGTTGAATGCAGGTAGATCGTGCCCCAAACGTTATAAGTGTTGACCGTGCTATTCGGTCCATTCGCCGGAACCATCACATTGCACTGGCTGTTTTTCCAGTAGGAGGGGTCCACCCCGCAACCTGCATTCAAGGTCTCCTGAATCCCCGATGAGGCCGATCCGATCGTGTAACCTGCAGCATACGAGTAATAAGGTGTGAACTGAATCGTTCCTGTCGGCGCCCCCGACGTGCAGGACCCGGGCGCGCTAACTACATTCACCGCCTCGCTGTTGCCGCCGCCCGTCAGCAGGACCTGATAGCCGTCGCCACTCGTCGTATCGATGCCGGTTGGGCAAGGGTTGAGCGTCACCGTCGCTTGCGTCCCACCTACCAGCGGACTCGACATGCTCTGACTCCAGTTCAGCGCCGTCGTCGCATACGTAATTCCTGCTGGCGCCCCGCCCCCGCACGATCCCCACGTCGAGTTGCCGTTCAAGCAGGTGGACGCGCTCGCCACTCCCGTCCCCAATTCACTTGTAACCACCGTCCCGTTCACCAGGTCCGCTTTTGCCTGCAGACCATTGTCCACATAATGTCGGTCTGCGGCTTGGTTCGGCGATGCCGGATCGGCCGGCAGCGTGAGCGGGCCCGTCATGGTCGAGCCCGCTATCGCAACGTACGCCCCAGCGCCCACATTTGCCACCGCCGCATCCACGTAACCCTTGTTCGCGGCATCCGTCGCCCCCGACGGTGCCGGAAGCCCCGGAGGCACCGCAAATTGCTTCGTGCCTGTGATCGTCTCGCTCCCTCCCAGATGCACAACCGCAGAATCCAGCGCTCGATTTGCCACCGCCGCCGCCACATATTGCTGCGTCGCTGCAAGGTTTCCCAACCCCGTTCCCGGTGTCGTCAGCACCCCCGCAATCGTGGTCGGTGTTGTCGTCGGTACCGCCCAGTATTCCGTCCGCACGGTCCCGTCATCCAGCTGAAAAACTGCGACATAGAATGTTCCCGCCGGAGAAGCCCCCACGTTCGGTACCAGCTCCACCTGAAAAGCTCCCGCGGGTCCGATCGTCACACTCAGATTTCCTGCAGCTACCGCGTCTCCCTCCGCAGTCTGAAACGACGGCCACGATATCAACACCGTCCCCGAAGCGGCGCTCCCGTCCCCCCGGTAGATCGTGTCGCTGATTGTCGTGAGCGCGGGCGAGCCCTGCGCCTCGGCCGCCGTCGTCAATGTCAGCGACAGTAACAGCAAACAAATCATCGCCATTGTCAACTCAGCCAATGCCGGGAAGTCCTGGCCTCTCATCGCGAAAGATCTGGGCATATCTCGTTTTCTCCTCTTAGGCCGCACGCCTCTGCCTCGGGCCAATAAGAAAGCCGCTCGATCGAGCGGCACGCTGTTCATGAATTGTTTAATCGAATTCTAATCGTTAACTCGAACTCTCGAATCCGTCGCGCGCCGGACGCGCTTCCAGAAATCGCCGCACACTCTCCACGTAAACGTCCGCGAAATCAACCACCGGACGCCGCGTCTCGATCAATACCATCGCCGCCTCAATTTCCCATTCCATCGCGCACAACACCGCCAGGGTCATCATCGGCGCCCGGTGAACTCCTGCGGCACAATGCACATAAAGCCGCGCTTTCTCATCTTCCAGCGCCTTCACCGCAAAATCGACCCCGCGCTTCAATAGCTCCGGCGGCTTCGGCAAAAAATCATCGTCCGTCGGATTCCACAACACATCCACCCCATGCCGCTCGGCCAGCGGTCGGTCGTCAAACTCGATCTGCATGTTGACCACATGGGTGATCCCTGCCTCCGCCAGTTCGGCCATGTTTCGGTCGTTCCAGATCCCGCCGCCCAGCGCGATGCGTTCGGTCACCCAACTCATATCCATGCTGCGTCCCGTTTCCCGTCCCTGCCGTCCGCCTGTACTCTCCAGCGGAGGGATGATTCTGATTCTACGTTACCGTTTCCCTCCCCCGCTGCCCAAAGAAAAAGGGCGCGATCGCCTCGCGCCCTTTTCAGAGTTTTTATTTTTTTCGACTCTTAAGTTTAGGATATCAAATCAGAGGGGGGTGTACCGACAAATTTCCCAACTTTATTTTTCCTTTCCTTTGAACCACTTATCCCCGATTTGTAATTTTTACCCTCTTGACAGCTTTTCGCAATCTCCACCTCCTCCAAAATCCCCCCTTCTAATAGAAGCTCTGAGAGTCGATCTAATCCATTCTGAAGGGTTCGCTCAACCGCCCTCTGGTTACAACCCAGCAGACGAGATACTTCCGGAATTGTATATTCCTCCAGAATATTCATCGCCAGTAGCTTTTGTTCCAAGCCACCTAACCCTTCGAGCGCCTTCTCCATGTCGGCGACGAAGATTACGACGTCCTCAAAGTTTCTCATTGTGTATGAAGTTACCCGGGTCCTGAAAAACTCTCTCCCCAAAAGCGCGGGTATCCTCCCTATTTCGACGGACGCCCGCGCGTAGCGTCGTAGTAATGCCACCGTGCGCCTGCGATAGGGCCATAACTCCATCTCAGTCTTCGTGTAAAGCACCGACGGCGGTAGTTCCGCCTGCCCCATGAACGTCTGCGATCGTTGCTCCTTCATTTGTCCGTCATTCATGCCCGCACCTCCGTCGCAGCCACTCCCTGTAACTCGTCCACTTGAGACGAAGTTCTAAGCGTCCCGAGCTTGGCGCCCTCGGGCAGTCGCGCTCTGCGACGGCCCGTCGGCCTGAGTGCTGGTATTTCGTCGGGGTCCGGCATCGCCTCCAGTATCGTGTGGCAACTAGCGCAAAACACTCCGCTGGTGCCCTCTGGCCGCAACCATAATCCACCGCAACGTTCGCAATATTTTAGTTCCACTAAAATCTCACCACCTTGCATCTCGTTTATGACGTTCATGTTCGCCTCTTTTCCTCGAGTTATGAATTTGAGAAATAAAAAAGCCCTGGTGCCGATCTGTCGGCACAGGGCGCGTTTGTTTACGATGACCTGTTCTTTTATTTAGTTAGTAATTTACGATCACTGTCCAATTGCCGTCAGTCTTGATTCCCGCCTCCGGAAATAACCCTCCTCGTATCCACACTTGAGAACACGACCGTTTTGCACGACTACACTCAAGCGCCCAGAGAAGCGAATCGTCTGTAAGAGTCGCTGAGTCGCAGCAGAAAGCACCTCCGCCGACCTTACTTTGCGACGAAACTCCCCAAAGCTTCTTTCTTCGTTCTCGCATAACTGCATCTCTGTCATAACGGATTGCCTTTCCTGCGGAGTAAGTCCACCCGGAGTCTATAATTGTCCGATGCTATCGCCCACAGTTTCTTAAGTCAAGATGTATATTCGCTTCCAAGGTAAGAAAGTGTAAAAAAGAATATCTAGAAGCTATTGTCTTATGCTACACTTAGATCCATGAAATTTCGCATGCTGCAAGAGAATCTCCGCAACGTCCTTTGGCAAAGGATCGAGGCCGGTGAACTCACCGGATTGCAACTGGCGGAGCAAGCCGGATTCAAACAAGCCCATATCTCAAACTTCCTTAACCGCAAACGGGGATTGAGCCTGGAGGGCATGGATAAGGTCTTGAGTGTCCAGCGGCTCTCTGTTCTTGACCTCATCGACCCCGCAGAGGTCAACAAGCGTGCTTCCGTCCTCCCGCCAAACACCGATGAATTCGAGAACGTAGCCCTCGCCGACTCCCATATCGCCGCCTGCGAAGGTGTGATCATGACTATGCATGTCAAAGACGTGCTCAAGTTCAAGAAAAGCTTCTTGAAGCGCCTGAAGCCGGAATCCGAAGGAGATCGCAGCGCGTGGGAACGCTTCGTGGCCATCAAAGCAGACACTCTCGAGGGAATGAGCATGTATCCCCGCACAGCGCCGGGCGCAATCTTGCTTCTCGACCGCCACTACAATTCGCTCGCCCCCTATCGTAAGACAGAGGCCAACATATACGCCATTCGCAAGGACGGATCTTGCAAAATAGGTTACGTCGAAGCCCTCGGCCATCAGCTGATGCTGCGTCCCCACAATTTGGCCCATCCGATTGATGTGATCACGCTAGCCGACGGTGAAAAGCCTGGGGACCACATTGTAGGCAGGGTCTGTCACATCGCCACCGACACGTAGCGCAGCGCAGCCGTGCTCGCATCGCTGCGGGTCTTCTCTGGATAACCTTCAAATGAAGCGGTAGTCTAATCATGCAATCCCGGTTCCGAATTCTATGACCTGCAAAATCTACGCCATCGTTATCGTCGTCCTTTCGTTCGCGCTGCCCACATGCGCCCAACATCTTCCATCCCAACCCGTCCTCGATGTTTCCGATATGGATCGTACGATTGACCCCTGCACCGACTTCTACACATATTCATGCGGCGGTTGGATCAAGAACAATCCCATCCCTCCCGATCAGTCCAGTTGGAGCACCTACGGCAAGCTTGAGGACGAAAACCGCGGGCAATTGAGATCAATTCTGGACGCCGCTTCGAAGGCGAGTGCTGTGCCCAACGCATCGGCCCCAGTCGCGACGCAAAAGATTGGCGATTACTACGCGTCGTGCATGGACGAGGCCGCAATCGACAAACTTGGAAAACAACCTCTGCTGCCGCAGCTCGCGCGGATCGAGCGTTTAGGGTCGAAGCAGGATCTGGCGAAGTACATCGCCTCCACCGACTTTCCACCATCGCTCGAGGGCGGAGGAACTCTCTTCACCTTTCGTTCCAATCAAGATTTTAAAGATTCCACGCAGGTCATCGCCGAAGCCGACCAGGGCGGACTCGGTCTGCCGGATCGCGATTACTATCTCAAGGACGATCCCAAGTCCGAAGAATTGCGAAAAGCTTACGTCGCGCACGTGGCCAGAATGTTAGAGCTGTTGGGTGACAAGCCGGCCCTTGCGGCCGCCGAAGCAGCCACGGTGATGCGCATCGAAACCGCGCTGGCCAAAACGCAGATGACCCGCGTCGAACGGCGCGATCCCCCGAAGCTCTATCACAAGATGACCGTGCAAGAACTGCAGGCCCTGGCTCCCGCCTTCGACTGGAGTGCTTACTTTACGATCACTGGCGTCGCGTCGCTTACCTCGCTCAATGTGGTCACTCCCGATTATTTCCGCGCCCTCAGCCAAGAGATCAAGAACGAGCCTTTAGCCGGCTGGAAAACCTACTTGCGCTGGCACGCCGCCCACGATGCGGCGGCCGATCTCTCTTCCGCTTTTGTCAAAGAGAATTTTAGCTTTTACGGCAAGACTCTCCGCGGCCAGCAGGAGCTTCCTCCGCGCTGGAAGCGCTGCACAAATGATGTGGATAACGATCTTGGAGAAGCCCTCGGCCAGGCCTACGTTGACAAATATTTCAGCCCTGAAGCCAAGCAAGCCGCGTTAAAGATCGTGCAGGAAGTCGAAGCATCCATGCAATCCGAAATTCAGGCTCTGCCCTGGATGGGAGCAACCACCAAAGAACAGGCTCTAGCCAAACTTCACGCCATCGCCAACAAAATCGGCTATCCCGACACCTGGCGCGACTACAGTTCCTTGCAGATCGTTCGCGGAGACGAAATCGGAAACTCCGAACGCGCCTCCTGGTTCGAGTTCCATCGCTGGCTCGCGAAGATTGGCAAACCAGTCGACCGCAAAGAGTGGGGAATGACGCCTCCCACCGTGAACGCCTACTACGATCCTCAAAAAAATGACATTAATTTCCCGGCGGGAATTCTTCAGCCTCCCTTGTTCAGCGCCACCTCCGACGCCGCGCCCAACTACGGCGACACCGGCGCCACCATGGGACATGAACTGACTCACGCCTTCGACGACGAGGGAAGCCAGTTCGATGCCCAGGGCAACCTACGCAATTGGTGGACGGAAGCCGACCGCAAGGAGTTCGACCAGCGCGCGCAATGCGTCGTCGACCAGTACTCCGGATACACCATCATCGACGACATCAAAATTAACGGCAAACTCACCAACGGAGAAGATCTCGCCGACCTGGGCGGAACGCTCTTGGCCTATCTAGCCTGGAAAGAAGATACGAAGAATCAAAAGCTCGAGCCCCTGGATGATCTAACTCCCGAGCAGCGTTTCTTCGTCGCCTACGGACAGAGTTGGTGCACCAACGAGCGCGATGAGACGAAGAGGCTGCGCGCCACGGTGGATCCGCATTCGCCCGAGAAGTATCGGGCGAACGGGGTAATCTCGAATATGAAGGAATTTAGCGCCGCGTTCCATTGCAAGCCCGGCCAGCCCATGGTGCGCGAAAACGCCTGCCGCGTCTGGTAGCCCCGCCGCGACCCAATCCCTCGCTGTAGTTCAAGTCCCCGCTCGAGTTCAAGTCACCCGCTGCAATTCAAGTAGGGACGGGGCTTGCCCCGTCTCAGACCGGTTCGCCGCTCGGTACTCAACTTGGATAGCGCAGGTTTACCGGTTTTGGTTTTTGCTTTTGGGTGGGCGGCGGTTTACCGTTCTAGCCTTGTGCTTTTGTGGCGCAGCGGTTCAACGTTGCGATAGATGTCTCATTTCAATGCCGGCTTTAGCCGCTGAGGTCTACCCTCTCAGCATCTATCCCCGTTCAAACGCGTGCTTTTCCTCAAGTTCTCGAAGCGAGCCCGCCATCTCTGAGTCAAACCGCTCTTTCTGCTCCATCAATGCCGGAAGAGCCGTGGCATAGCGCCGCGCCATCGTGAAGAACCCCTTTTGCGCCAGTCCGCTGGCGATTTCGAGCAGATGATCGACAGGCGTATCGAGATAAAGCGCCTCCGTCGGATCGGCCAGCCAGACCTCTCCGCCTACAAGACGCGTTTGCCAATACACCTTGCGTAAGATCTGCGCCGCAATTTCTTCGTCGTTCGCCTTGCCGAACGTCCACTTGTTGAGTTTGAAGCTGTAATGGCGGCTCGAAAATGGCAACGGTACCAGCTTTCCCGATTTCACAAACTCCGTCTGCTTATGATCCACTTCCTTGCGCAGGGCGTTGATCACCGGACCCTCTGTATCCTTCGCCTCCAGCGATGGCAAGACCTCCCGCAACGTCGCGGAAAGATTGACCGCGACCAGCGCGCGCAGGCCCTCTGAATTCTCCAGCGTGATCACCGTGTGCAGCACCTCAAAATCCGCACCCGAGGTTGCGTGCCGAAAAGGCCATTCCAGTTTGAAGCTCAAAGGTAGGCCCGTGCGGGTTACGTAAATTGTTTTTGCTCCCGGAGTCGCTTCAGTCATCATCAATCCTTGCTCAGTTTCGCTCGTTTCCTGAACCTTTATTTTAACAACGGATTTCCCGAAACCAGCCGTGCTCGACCGCGTTCAAGCGCGCCATAGCCGCACCAGATTCAAGATCGCCGACGTCCCAATCAACCCGCAGACCCCCGCCGCCACGAACGCACCGTTCGCAGTTTCCAACAGATCGGCCAATACTCCGCTGACGAAAACAAAAAGAAAAACCAGCGCCGTCAGATGAAACCCCTGCCCCGTAAAAGTCGGAGCCCCCATCCCCAACACCAGCAGCAGTGCCGCAATCATCACCGGAGCCGTGTTTCCGAAATATCGTGTTCGTTTCCACCCCGTATAGACGAGCAGTGTCACTGGGAGCGCAATCATCAGCGGAGGGCTGCCCGCAAAAATCGCGGCGAGATTCCGATACGAAATCAGCAACCCAAAAGCAGACGGCTCAAAGTCGATCCAGAGCCCGTGCCGTATGCCCTGCCAAAACCAAGCTGGTTCAAAAAAGTAAGCGGCCCACACCAGCACCGTCCCAACCGCCAACGCCGCCAGCCAGATGGCCACGACCGCGCGCGGACGCACCGGCGCCACCCAGAACATCAGCGGCAATATCACCACCGCCAGCACTCCCAGCGAAAACTGATCGCCTGCCGCCAACGCAAGCGACAATCCCAACAGCATCGTTCGTCGCCAGTTCCAAAGCACCACTTCGCGTGGAGCATACAGCGTGTGGGCGACCGCAATCGCAGTGAACACGGTTCCAAACGCTCCCCAAACCGCACCCATCTCGCCCAGGCTTTGCGTGCCCGCCACGTTCACAATCATGCCGGGCGAAAAGCAGTAAAGTCCCAGCGCGATGTATCCTCCCGCGTTGCCATAAAGTCGCCGCGCCACATACCACAGCGAAGCTCCCAGCATCACGCCGAAGAACAAATACGGCGTCACGGAAACCAGCGGCAGCATCGTTGCAGGCAGCCACGATGCCGGGCGCACGAGTAGCGGCGCCGCCGCCACCAGATAGTAGAGTGGCGAGCGGTCCTGATCGTATCCGTCCCGCACCCGCAGATGCCCGGTGCGCCCCGCTGAAGGCACGCCCGTTGCCGCTTCCGACCGCAGCGCTTCTGGCGTGCCCGCGATCGGGCCACCCTTCCACTGCTCCAGCCCTGCGTAGATGCGCAAAGCCTGGTCCGATTCCGGCACGGACGCCTGCAGCGTTTGCGCTCGCACCAGCCACAGACACTGCAAGAGATAGATCAGCAGCAGCCCCGCCGCCATGAATTGCGGCCTGCGAAATTCCTCGGAATGGAAAAATCGGCGCAACATTCAGACTACAAGGTGGACCGAGTGTTTTACCATGTCCGAGACGAGGATGGATAACAAACCGCTATCCCCAACTTCCGAAGAACCGCAACCGCCAGTGATGGCGGCCGCCGCAATCCCACCTGACACTTCGGATTCACCCCAGCCGGCGCCGTCATCGCAGCCGCACATGCCCACAACCGGCCTTGCTCAGAAATCTCGGTTTCGCGAGACCTTCATAGGTGCCGACGGAATCTACGCGTTCCCCAAATGGCTTCTGTATCTCGTCATGGCGTTTTTCGTTTTTACGATCGAAGGCTGGTTGCTGACCGCGCTCCACACCCGTCCGAATGCCCTCTGGTGGCGTCTGATCGTCGAGGCCAGCATGGCCCTCGCCGCCATCCTGCCAGCCTTCGTCATGGTCCGCATCGAACAACAGGCGTTTGCCAGCTTCGGACTGCCCTCGCGTCCCGCCTTCGGCCGCAACTTCTGGGTCGGCGCACTTTGGGGACTCGCTGCGCTGACTGTTTTGATGCTGGTTCTCCGCGCCACCGGATCCTTCTACTTTGGCACTCTGGCCCTGCACGGCACGCGCATCTGGAAATTCGCTGCCTATTACGCCCTCTTTTTTCTCTTCACCGGATTCTTCGAAGAGTTCCTCTTGCGCGGCTACTCGCAGTGGGTGCTCACCCGCGGATTTAATTTCTGGCCTGCCGCTATTTTTCTTTCGCTCACATTCGGCCTCATGCACGGCAACAATCCCGGCGAGGCGAAGTCCGGCCTGGTCGCTGCCGGACTGATTGGCTTCTTCCTATGCCTCACCCTGCGCCGGACCGGCAATTTGTGGTGGGGTATTGGTTTCCACATGGCCTGGGATTGGGGAGAAAGTTTCCTCTACTCCGTCCCCGACAGCGGCACGCTTCTTCCCGGCCATCTCCTCAAATCCAGCCTGCACGGTCCGGTTTGGCTGACGGGCGGCTCCGTCGGCCCTGAAGGAAGCTACCTTGTTTTCGCGCTGATCGCAGCGCTGTGCTTCTTATTCAGCCGAATGTATCCCGAGATCCGCTACGATCCCGCCCGCTCTTGAGCTGGACCGGACAACTCGAAATCCTTCATTTTTCCCTACCGCGCTTGCGACGCGGCTTCTTCGATCAGAGCGGCAACTTCCTTCGGCCGTGAGACGTAGACCGAGTGACTCGCGCCGGCGACTTCGACCTTGTGGCTCTTCGCTCGCGCAGCATACCACCGTTCGAGATCGGGATTGATCGTTCTGTCGGCTCCCGCCACCAACATCCAACTGGGCTTGCTTCTCCACGCAGCCGTGCTGATGACGGCTTTGAAATTTTCGGCGAAATTCATCACTTGCGACCTCGCCATAAACGCGGCCTGCTCAGCCGACAGATCGGCCGCGAAGTATTCGTGAAACTGCGCCGGATCGAGGTAAGTGAAACCGTCCGCCGTCTTTTTGATCGCATTCGATTTGCTGAGGTCGCTCGGGAATCGTTTGCCGTCGTCCGCCTCGTTCTCTCCGGCATCTGGCATGTGCGCCGCGATGTATACCAACCCCGCGACCGACGGATGCGACCCGGCTTCCGTAATTACCGCGCCGCCGTAGCTGTGAGCGACAAGAATGCACGGCCCTTCCTGCAGCGCGAGCACGCGCTTGGTCGCGGCCACGTCTTCTTTGAACGACGTCTCCGGCTCTTGGACGATGCTGACGTTGAAGCCATCTTTGACGAGAATGTCGTAGACGCCTTTCCATCCGGAACCATCAGCCCAGGCGCCGTGAACCAGGACAATATTTCGAATGCGGCTGTGTTCATTTTGGGCTGGGGCGCTTTGCGCTGAGAGCGAACAGCAGGTTAACAGGAATAAGGCGGCGCACAGGAATCGAGGCATTCCTCGAAGTATTCGCATGACTACCTCCATCCACAGAGGGAATACAGCGATTCAAGATTCGCGAACCAGGCCCACACGAGAAAAATCGGCGGGCATTGGAGCCCGCCGGCACAAACTAGATATCCAGATTTTTCACGTCCAGCGCGTTGTCTTCGATAAACTTTCGCCGCGCTTCCACATCTTCACCCATCAGCGTGGTGAAAATCGTCTCACATTCGGCGATATCTTCCAGCCTCACTTGCAGCAGCGTTCGCCGCTCCGGATCCATCGTCGTTTCCCAGAGCTGTTCCGCCGTCATTTCGCCCAGGCCTTTGTAGCGCTGGACGATGTACTCCTTGCGGCCTTCGTTCAGAACATAGTCGAAGAGTTCGCGAGCGGTGTTTTTCTCGACAATCTCCGGTTCCTTACCGCGCCGCGCGGGCTTGCCTGATTTCTTCTGCGCCTTCTCCGCCTCTTCCTTTTCAGCAGCGCTCAGGTTCTCGTCCGCCTCTTCACCGTTTTCGCCTGCTTCTTCCTCTTCGTCGTTCTTGTCTTTATCGGCTGCGCTCGCTGCTGGCTTAGCCGCTCTGGGCAGGCTCTCCACCACAAACGGCGGCTCAAGATACTGTTCAATCTGCTTGAACTTGGCAAGCAACTGCCGGCTCTCCGGACTCGAGGCCAGTTCCCAATTGATGACGTGCTCCGCTCCCTGCGAGTTTACAAAGTGGACTGCCCACAGATTGTGCTCTTCGTCGAAACGGCTCTCCACACTCTTCAGCTTCAAATCTTTTTGCAGCCGCTTGAGCTCTTTTTCCAGCTTCTCGATTTTCTTCGGAGGTGTCTTCTTATCGCCCTCAAAATCGGCGCGCTTCGCCAAGTCGAGCTTCGGCAACAAAGAAGTGATCTCTTCCGCCCGGATACGCTTGTTCAGCCGGTCTAGAAATCCGAGATACTCATTCAGCACCGTAATGAACTTGGTTAGCGCCGCGCCTTCAATCTTGGCGGCACCTTCTCCATAACGAACCGTCAGCCCCTCGGAAGCGCGCTTCACCATCACCTTTACGAAATCATATTCGTTCTTGATGTACTGGTGCGTCTTGCCCTTCTTGATTCCGAACAGCGGCGGCTGCGCGATATATACATTGCTGCGCTTGATCAGCTCCTGCATGTGCCGGAAAAAGAATGTCAGCAGAAGTGTTCGGATGTGCGATCCGTCCACGTCGGCGTCCGTCATCAAAATGATCTTGCCGTAGCGAACCTTCGTAGGATCGAAATCCTCTTTCGAAATGCCCGTGCCGAGCGCCGTGATCATGGCGCGAATTTCTTCGTGCGCCAGCATCTTGTCGTAGCGCGCTTTCTCCACGTTCAGAATCTTTCCCTTGAGTGGCAGAATCGCCTGGAAACGCCGGTCCCGGCCCTGCTTGGCGGTACCACCTGCCGATTCACCCTCAACCAGAAACAACTCGCAGCGGTTCGGATCGCGCTCCGAACAATCAGCTAGTTTCCCCGGCAATCCCCCACCATCCAGCGCGCCTTTGCGGCGAGTCAGATCCCGCGCCTTGCGCGCAGCTTCCCGGGCTCGCGCAGCGTCGATTGCTTTGTTGATAATCTTGCGGGCGACCGCTGTGTTCTGCTCGAAGAATGCTCCCAGCTTCTCGTTCACCACGGCTTGTACCGTGCCGGCGATGTCGGAGTTCAATTTCCCCTTCGTCTGTCCTTCAAACTGCGGCTGCGGCAGCTTCACGCTGATCACCGCGACCAAACCTTCGCGAACATCGTCTCCGCTGAGGTTTTCCTTTACGTCTTTAAACAGCCCCATCTGCTGTCCCGCGTAATTGATGGTGCGGGTCAGTGATGTGCGGAAACCGGAAAGATGCGTGCCGCCATCAATGGTGTTGATGTTGTTGGCAAAACTAAAAACAGTTTCCGAATACGCATCGTTGTACTGCATCCCGATTTCGATGTGGACCTGATCCTTATCGGCCTCCATGTAGATCGGCTTGTCGTGCAGCGTCTGCTTCCCGCGATTCAAATGCTTGATGAACTCCGCAATGCCGCCGTTGTATTTGAACTCGGTATGCTTGGCTTCGTTGGTCTTCGAATCCGTATGCCGTTCGTCGGTCAGCGTTATGACCAGTCCCTTGTTCAAGAAGGCCAGTTCGCGCAGTCGCTGTGAAAGCGTGTCGAAGTTGTATTCCACCGTCGCCGTAAAAATCGTCTTGTCCGGCACAAAGTGAACTTTGGTCCCGCGCTTCTTCGTAGCTCCCGCTTTCTTCAGCTTGCTGGTCGGCACGCCTTCGGAGTACGTCTGCTCCCACGTGAAACCGTCGCGCCAGATTTCCAAATCCAGTTCTTCGCTCAGCGCGTTCACGCAACTCACGCCCACACCGTGCAATCCACCGGAAACTTTGTAAGAGTTGCTGTCGAACTTACCGCCCGCGTGCAGCGTGGTCATGACTACTTGAGCGGCGGGAATCTTCTCGCCGTCAATATCCATGTTGTCTACAGGAATCCCACGCCCGTTGTCGATCACCGTGATCGAGTTATCGAGATGGATCGTAACGTCGATCTTATCCGCGTGTCCCGCGAGCGCTTCGTCCACCGAGTTATCCACCACTTCGTAGACGAGGTGATGCAGCCCCAACTCTCCGGTCGAACCGATGTACATGGCGGGACGTTTACGCACCGCTTCCATGCCACCCAACACCTTGATGGAGTCGGCAGTGTAATCGCCGTTGGGCTTGCCATTCTTGTTCTTCGCATCAACGCTTTTCGCGTCTGCGAGTTCGGCTTGCAATTCTTTTGTGGCCATTCTGCTCCGTGGAGAAAAGCCGGATCGGGTACCTGGCTGGAGGGACGATTCCGGGAGTGCCGAGGTGAGCTCAACTTATTGAAATTTCGGCTAGTTAGGTCTCACCTGAGCTGTAGTTATTTTAACACAAATCAGCGGCATTTTGAGCCGGAATCAAGAGCACAAATTGCGCCTTTTGTTGCGCTTAGGGAGAGCATTTTGAAGTGGAAGCTCCATCCCCTCATGATCCGATCGCCGAGGGTTCGTGTTGGAAACGCGAACTCCCTCGACTCAAACTCAGCCGCAGTTTTTCTCGCCCGATATCGGTCCAATCCTAGTGTGCGACCGCCTTCGCCCCACCAAAATGCAGCCCGTCCATAATGTCATCCAACTCGTCTTCTCCCGCCGCGATAAAAGTGAACGAGACGATCTGCCCTTTCGTCAGCAGGACCAGCGTGCATTGCCGCATCGTAACTTTGTCGTTGAGCTGTTTGCTGAAATCCGCGCGCAGCAGTTCCCGCGATTCGACTTCCAGCGCATACGGCTCCCCCACCGGCTTCATCCCCTTGGACGCCGCCAGTTCGCTTAGCGGCCCGAGATAGTCCTCGGCTTTCTTCAGCCCAGGAAAGCTGCTCACGCTCTCGCTTGCAATCACAACCGCAGAATTGACCGTGTCTCCCGTCGACTCCGGCGGACGCTCAAACACCGCCAGCAGAACCGCCGACTTGCCCGTCTCGTCTCCTTCCGCCATCTCCTTCGTTCGATCCACCCACCCAAAAGGGACCTGATATCGGAAAGCCAACGCCGCGTTGCGGTAGAGTTGCGGATCATCACTCGGAGTCGCGGCCTTCGCCGCCGGCTTTGTCGCAGTCGCCGTCTGGTTCTGCGCCTCGGCTTTCAAGATCAGTATTGAAGACAAAGACGAAAAAACCAGGCTCAAGAAAACGAAGCCCAAGACAACAGCAATCGCCGGCGCGACTCCCGATCCCACGCGCCGAGCCCCGATCCACAAACCACGCATAAGCCATCCTAGCAGCCGAAAATAACTACTCCACCAACATGCAATCTCCGTACGAATAAAATCGATAGCCTGATTCGACCGCGTGCTCGTAGCCCCTCATCACGAGCTCTTTCCCGCCCAGCGCACAAACCAGTATCAGCAGCGTCGATTGCGGCAGATGAAAATTTGTCAGCAGCGCATCCACCATCCGAAACCGATAGCCGGGATATATAAAGATGTCAGCATCCCCTTGTCCCGCCTCCACGCGCGCCTCATCAGAGCCCTGCTTCTCCGCAAACACTTTCGCTGCAAACTCCAGCGTTCGAACCGTCGTCGTGCCCACCGCAACCACGCGCCGTCCCTCCGCCTTCGCCCGGTTGATGGCAGCCGCAGCCTTTTCCGAAATCTCATACCACTCGCGATGCAGTGTGTGCTCTTCGACTTTTTCCACCCGCACCGGCTGGAACGTCCCCAGCCCGACATGCAGCGTAATCTCCGCAATCTCGATCCCGCGCGCGCGAATCCGCTCCAGAATCTCCGGAGTAAAATGCAGCCCGGCAGTCGGAGCCGCCACCGACCCTCGAGGCCGCGCGTAAACCGTCTGGTAGCGCTCTTTATCGTCGTCCTGAACGCGGCTGCCATCGTCGTTCTCCCCTCCTTCGCCACCGTCCAGCGCGCAGCCCCGAGCATTCTCCCGCCTTATGTAAGGAGGCAGCGGCACCCGCCCAATCCGCTCGACACGCGCGAAAAAGTCGTCAACTGGAGCAAACCGTATACGCCTCTCGCCAAAGCTCCCTCGCTCCATCACCTCAGCTTCCAGTTCGGGTTGACGATCGTTGGGCAGCCCCGAGGAAAAAGCCCGTGTAGAGCTACCTTGCGAGTCAGAGCCAAAGTAGAGTTTCTCCCCCACTCCGATCTTCCGGCCCGGCTTCACCAGGCACTCCCATTCATTCGGATCAGCCGAGACCTGCCGGGTCAACAGCACCTCCGCCCGACCACGAAAATCGCCAGACGCTGGATTGTGCCCGCTTACATGCAGCACTCGCTCCCCTTTCCGAACCCCATACAGCCGCGCTGGAAACACTCGCGTGTTGTTCAGCACCAGCAGATCGTCCACCCGCAGCAACTCGGGAAATTCGTGGAAATTGCGGTCTTTCCAACTTCCCGGCTCCCCATCCGGACTCGCCCCGTGCAGGTGTAGCAGGCGCGACCCCGCCCGATCCCGCAGTGGCTGCTGGGCGATCAGTTTCGCCGGCAGATCGTAGTGAAACTCTGAAACCAGCATCTGGGAGATTATAGGGTTTCCGCCATCGCTCCCGGTCCCAAGGTCGTTTTGGCAGAATTTGTCTTTAACTATTTACATAACTTGACCCAAGTAGTGGTTGTAAGGTTTCGGAGGCGTGCTGTACCATGACGGCGCAGGAGTTTCGCAGGAGTGCCCGGAGTTCGAATGTCCAGCGACCGTCAGCATCGTCTCGAGATCGTGCAGTTCGGGCGCCTGCTGCATCAAAACGGTTTTGTCGCGGCTACCGACGGCAATCTCTCCGTCCGCCTCGACGATGAACGCTTGCTCGTCACACCTACGTGTATCAGCAAAGGCCGCATGCGCGCCTCCGACATGGTTATCGTTGACATGGACGGTAAGCGCATCGCCGGCAAGCGTCGTGTCTCCAGCGAAATCGGCATGCACCTGCTGATTTATCGCCTGCGCCCGGATGTTTGCGGCATTGTTCACGCACATCCGCCGACAGCTACCGGCTTTGCCGCCTCCGGCTACGACTTGAACCGTCCCCTCGTGTGCGAAGTGGTCGTCGGCCTCGGCTCCATCCCTCTCGCTCGCTACGGCACTCCCGGCACGCCGGAACTTACCGACGCCCTCGAGCCCCTGATCCCCGGTCACGACGCCATCCTCATGGCGAATCACGGAGTCGTCACCTTCGGCTCGTCGCTCGAGAGCGCCTACATGCGCATGGAAACCGTCGAGCATTTCGCCAAGATCGCGCTCGTCACCCATCTTCTCGGCAACGAACAGCCACTCGGAGCCAACGAAGTCGCAAAACTCCACGAAGTACGCCACCGTTACAACGGAACCTCAGCCTCGCCCCGCAAACCGGCTGCGACCGACGATCTACAGCCACAGATCGATTCCAAAGAGACCGCCGGCAGCCGCCGCTGACGCTGCGCCCTCTATTCCCTTCGCGGTTCACAAGAATAAATTAAGAATTTTCGTCCCGAGCAACGCTAGGGATCTGCAGTTTCGTCATTACATCCGGGCATCCACTTACTCGCCGCCAATGCGAAACCGAAACCCCGCCCTGAAATTCGCCGTCAGCGCCGGATACCCCACCACCTCGTTGTAATGCGCGTTGAGCGCGTTTCCGATATTCGCGTAAGCCGTGACTCGTGAATTGATGGCATACCATCCGCCGAGATCAACCCGCGCGTAGCCTGCCGCGTGATCGATGTTAAAACCCAGAAAATCGTCGTCGGGACGCCGTCCCACAAAGCTGCCCCCAAGATTGCCTCCCCATCTCGTGCTCGCGTACGAGAGAAAGGTCGTGCCCGAGTGTTTCGGACGTTGCAACAACGGCATGCCCGGGTTGTATTGCGGGTCGATCGGCGCAGGATTGTCTAGAATCTCAGTCGAGGTATATGTGTAGGCAGTATTCAACAGGAACCTCTTCCACACCTTACCTTGAAATACGACCTCCGCTCCTTGCGCGAACGCCTTGTTGACGTTGAGATACTCGCCGATAAAATTGATCAGATCGATCTCTTCATAATTGATCTGGTCGTGAAACAGGTTATTGAAATAAGTTGCGCTGACGGCAAAACGCCCCCTGTACAACTCCTGCTGGATCCCCGCTTCAAACGCCCGGACGCGTTCCGGCTTGAGTCCAGGGTTCGGATCGGAATAGGGCGGCCCGGCAAAGGTCTCCTCCAGTCGCGGCTCTTTGAACCCCGTCGAGTACGAAAAACGCAGGCGTGTTCCCGAAAAAGTGTCTCCGCCTCGCAGAGCCAACAACGTGAGCGCAACGCGCGGAACGCCCGTGCTTCCAAAAGCGCTGTCATGGACAAAGCGTCCACCGGCGATTGCAGTTAGCCGGCCAAGCGTGACCTGCTGCTGAACGTACAGATCATTATGCAGCCGCTGGCCGTGCGTCTGGCCATAGTTCACATCGCCCACAAAACCATTTTCATTCTCGATGCGATATCCAAAAGTTGTGTGCGCCCATGTCCGCTCCGAATAATCCCCCTGATACTCGAATCCGACACGGTTGATGCGGTCAACCTCATGCGACTGAAAATCGTCGATCCGGTTGGGATCGCCATTCAAATTCAATTCGTTGTACCGATACAGGTAGTCAAAACCGGTGAAGTGATGTTGCCATCCGGAAGGTTCGGCTACCGCGAGTTCCACACTCCCCAGCAGATTGTTGTACTGCGACCATTCGCTCGGATCAGGCGGCTGCAACGGATCGCCGTTGAAGTCCCACTCGCCCGGAATGCCCGTGTGACTGTTCGAATGCCGAAACCTCACCCGCAATGAAACTTCATCGTTGATCGCCGCTCCCACATTCGCACCCTGCAGCGAATCAGAGTAGGAGTCGTTGATACCCTGGCCGTGTGTATTGAATTGGTCGCCGAATAGGTTGTAGTCGAAGCGTCCGTGCGTTCCCGCGAGCGACGCGTAGCCATTCGCCGTGCCGAAGTTTCCGCCATCCGCGCCAAAGCGTAGCTCGGGAACGGGCGTGCTTCCCGTCCGCGTCCACATCTGGACCACGCTCGTCATCGCATCCGATCCGTAGAGTGTGCTCTGCGCACCTCGCACAAACTCCACACGATCCACTTGCGTCATCGGCAGCGTCCCAAAATCAAAGGTTCCGCCCGGTTCATTGATAGTCACGCCATCGACAATCACTTTGTTGTAAGTGGAATCTCCGCCGCGCACGAAAAGCGAAGAGAGTCCTCCCAGTTGCCCCGAAGTGTTGATGACGGCTCCCGGCAGAAATCGTAGAGCATCATTGCCCGCGCCCGAATTCATACTCTCTAACTGCGTACCACTCAAAGTGGAAACGTCTGCGCCCGCTACTTCACTCGCAACCGGATTGCGTGTCGCCGTCACCACCACGGTTTCTGCCGCCGTCGCCAACCGCAGTTTCACAGTGACCGCGTCGTCCTTTTGCGATAGATCCCTGGTCTCTTCGGCGAAGCCCGGCGCCAGCACAACGACTCGATAAGAACTCGATGGCTTTTCGCGAAATGTAACGACGCCTTCACCGGACGTGTTCTGCAGCGCCGCGGGGGCGGACTTACCTGCCTCCAGCAATTGCACCTGGGCGCCCGCAACCGCCGCATCCTGCGGATCAACAACCTTAATCTTGATTTCTGCCGAAGCACTGCAGATAAGAAAAAACAGAAGAATAAAAATCCTGCCAAAAACCCAGGCGAAGCGCATGCACGTCTCCTTTATCACGCGAAAGGGTTGTGTAGGCGGTTCACGCCGGTCTCCTGGCTTCGCGAGTAAGAATGCTGCCTCGCTCCTACGAGCGTTGACTTGGCATTCGGCTACTACAACCGGCCTTCCCAAGGCTTAGTAATCCCCAGTGACCGGTTGCGGTTTCCTCGCTTACAGTTGCGCGGCAGCGCGGGATTCTCACCCGCTTCCCATAGCCCAGCGTTTCGCCGGCCTACGATCATGCGCGAACCAAAGATTGAGAAAGAACAAAAACAGCAGTCCCGCAAATTTACCCGTGGTAACAACACCACGTCAAACACGCGCCTTTTTTTTAACAAGGATCGGGAACTCCTTCGATCCAACTTCAGCAACGTGTGCCTCCGCGAATGCAGTAACCCGTTCCAACGCCGACTGCAGTTGCCGCTGAAATTCCTCCCTCAGCCGGCCGTCGTCGTTGCCCGGAACGCGCACCTTCGCGCTGAAACGCACCAGCGCCTTTGAAAATGGTTTCGGAATCATCAACGCGTCCCACGTTTTCAAAACCCACGCATCGCTGAGCGCGACATAGAAAGCCGCCATCGGCCTCGCGCTCGCACGCGATAAAAGTACCGGCCCTGGCTTCGCCACATACTTCGGACCGCGCGGTCCATCGATCGTGAACGCCACCGACGCGCCGCTCTCCAACTCGCTCTTCAGGCCAAGCAGCGCCGAAGCGCCACCGCGGCTGCTCGATCCTCGCACCACCCCAAAACCCAGCTTCTCAATGGTCCGCGCAATGTACTCCCCATCAAAACTGCGGCTCACCATCACCACGATCCCGGTCTTCCTCCACAGCCAGGCGGCCGCAAAAACCGCGCGATGCCAAAAAGAGTAGATCACGGGAATTTCGTAGATCGCATCAGGGGGCGAAGGCGCTTCTTCCCAGGAGATGGAATACCGCAGCGTGGGGCCGATCAGCGTAATCGCGGCATAGGCGGCCCAACTGATGAGCCACAAGAGAACTCGCTCGCGCAGCGAGAATCCGCGAGTTCCTGAAACAGCGGGCGGCCCAGGTTCAATAGCTCCGGAAGAAGAACTCACGCCGACATTGTAGCCGGGCAGAGAATTGAAACGACATCAGCGCTCAGAACAGCCGAGAACCCTGCGCCTATCCTTCCAGATGCGCCACAATCCATTCCTTGACACGTTGCCGGCGATCATCGGTAGAATCAAAACGAACTCCAAAGGTCTTATTCGGTTTTTTCCAGGTCACCTCGCCTCGCACCCATACGCGCGGCAGGGTCAGCAACGAAAACGACACTTCCACCTGGTTGCCTTGTTCCGGTATGTGGTTCCCCTTCAGAGACATCCCTCCCGAACTGATCTCCTGGCTGGTGGCCGTGAATCGGCCTCCATCGCTCAGCACCAACCCAACCTCGGTCATGACGGGTATCCGGACGTAACGGCGGAATTCGTGCAATACCAGATTTTGCGTCGAGCGTACCAGTTTGATCGCCGCCGACCGTTCCAGTGGTTCGTGAAATATGGCGTTGATGCACAATTTCGAATACCGCATCGCATCCTGCGCTGTTCCCCCCAGACCGTAAATAATTATCCGGCTGTTCGAGGCCGACGCGCGCGCCATTTCGATTATGCCGCCCGAATCTTCTTTCAGCGATAGCACGCACGCTTCGAACTTTTCCCGCCGCAACCGGTCGGATTGCGCGCGCGCAATGGATGTTGTCTCGATCCCAAACTGACGAAAACACTCCGTCACCAGTTGGCCCGAGGGCTCCGGCAAGTCGAACAGTGCAACGCGCGCCGCGGTTTTTCTTGGAACAGAGAGGGCAGTGGGCACAGTAGCGGTCATAGTTGACATCAGTCCCAGGCGATGTTCTCCTCTAAAACCCTATTCTGACGCCCCATTTCGGTGGTGTATAGGTTTCGAAAGGACCGGGTCAGTGTCCGAAAGGTCCATTACGCGAACTGTACTTGATCCGGTTACTCAGTGGTTCCTTTGGTTTACTCAGGTAAGATATTGCCACCCTTGAATTCCGTAGCGGCAGTCCCTCAATGATCACTCGAAACGACATTCAGTCGGCGTTGGCCCGCATTCGCCCCTCCATCTACCTGTCCCCCTGCGCCCGTTCCGAGACGTTTTCTGAGTCCACCGCCAACACCGTCTATTTGAAATTGGATAACCTCCAGCGCACCGGTGCTTTCAAAGAGCGTGGCGCCCTGAACAAACTACTTTCGCTGAACTCTGAAGAACGCGCTCAAGGCGTCATCGCGGCCTCAGCCGGAAATCACGCTCAGGGCCTCGCCTATCACGCCGGTAAACTCGGTATACGCGCTCAAATCTGTATGCCCTTGACCACGCCCCTCATCAAAGTTTCGGCCACGCGCGGATACGGTGCCAACGTCATCCTGCACGGCGCAAATTACGACGAAGCTTTCGACGAATCGCTGCGCCGCAGCGCGGCCGACCATCTCACCCTCGTTCACGCCTTTGATGACGATGCCGTCATTGCCGGGCAGGGCACCATCGGATTGGAACTTCTCGAGCAGCATCCCGATCTCGAAGCCGTGGTCGTGCCCATCGGCGGAGGCGGTCTCATCGGTGGCATCGCCTGCGCCCTGAAAGAGTCGAACCCCAAAATTCAGGTTTTCGGAGTGCAGCCATCGCGACTCCCCTCAATGAAAGTGGCCGTCGCCGAAGGCAAGCCCGTCACCCTCGCCGCGGCCTCCACCATCGCCGACGGCATTGCCGTACGCCGCGCCGGCGAACGCACTCTCCCGCTCGTGCAAAAGTACGTGGATGACATCGTTACCGTTGAAGAAGAAGAGATTGCCAACGCCATCCTTTTGCTCTTGGAGCGCGAAAAAACTCTGGCTGAGGGCGCCGGTGCGGCAGCGGTCGCAGCGCTCGTCAACCGCAAGCTGCCGCTGGTAGCCAAGAAAGTTGCAGTTCTGGTCTGCGGCGGAAATATCGACGTGACCTTGCTCTCTCGCATCATCGAACGCGGCCTCGTCAAAGACGGACGCCTCGTCCGCCTGCGTGTTCATCTCCCCGACTATCCCGGCGCACTCAATCGCCTCACTTCGATCCTTGCCCAACATCGCGCCAACATCGTCGAAACCGACTACGACCGCGCCTACCATGGCGTCGGACTCGGCGAGACCGCCATCGAAATCACCATGGAAACCCGCGGCCCCGACCACATCGCGGAAATCATCTCGGCCTTAGGCGCCGCAGGCTACGCGCAGGAGCGCGTGCTCTAGCTGCAGAAAATCTCGCGCCGCCCGAACTATGTTCGATGACGAAAGGGAAGAGCACAAGTTCAGCGGCTGTGGGGAAACTCCCTTTCAAGCGCTCTTGGAAGCCATAAGTTCTCTTGGGAGCCACAAGTCCTCTTGGGAGCCACAAGCTCTCTTGGAAGCCAACAAGTTCTCTTTCAAGCATAAGTTCACAGGTTGCGGAAAAAATCACTTTGCTTTTGGGTGGCGCAGCGCTTCAGCGCTGCGATAGCACCTAGTTTTGATTGCGCCTTCAGGCGCTGAGGGCGGTCTTTTCAGCACCGCACCTCACTCAAACTGCTTCCGAAATCTCTCCAACTGATCCTTCACTCCCGAGACTTCCCGCCGCAATTCCGCCACTTCCTCTTCGAGACGCGCGATGCGCTCCGCCTCTCCCGAATTCCGCTCCACTTGCCCGCTAACGTGCAGCGGCGTCTCCGGAACCACCACGTCGCCGCCCAGCAAATGCGCGTATCTCGATTCCTTCGTGCCCGGCTGCCGCGGCAGCACCACCGCCAGCGCCGGATCCCGCTGCATCAACTTTTGCAGCGCCGACTGCACGTCATCCAGCGTCTCGAAGTGGTGTAGCCGCTCGGTTCGTCCCCGCAGCTCGCCAGGAGTTTGTGGCCCCCGCAGCAGCAACACGCAAAGAACCGCCGTCTCGGCGCGCGTAAAGTTGAATACTTCCTGCAAACGCTGCTCGTACTTGGTCACGCGGCTATCGGCACCCCGCGCTGGTCCCGCCATGCGTTGCTGTTGCAGCCCCTCAAGCGCGTCCCGTACCGCGTCTTCGTCCAATTGCATCACCGGATCACGATTCGACTTCTGGTTGCACGCGTTCATCAGTGCATTCAACGACAGGGGATAATATTCGGGCGTGGTGATGTCTTTCTCCACCAGCGATCCCAACACTCGCACCTCGTTCTCCGTCAGTCTGTATTCCATGGTTTCTATCCGACGATTGTACAATCGCCTCTTCGTGTGGCGCGGGCATTCCTGCCCGCGACCTTCGACCTACGTCATTGAGCGCGCCCTTGGTGAGCGCCTCTAATCTGCCGTTACCCTGCCCATTTACCTCGCACTCCAGCCCGGGCCTAAAGCTCCCGCCTTCGCACACGGTATACTCAATAGTTTGTCGAACTCATTGAATCGGATACGCCTATGAATCCAGTCGCAGCACCACCACGCGTGGCCATTGGAAAGCTGGTCGAGAAACTGCGTGCGCTTCCCCGAACGGCTTTCGACGAAACCGAGCAAGTCCGGTCATTGCTCGAACAAATGCCGGTCGACGAGGCCAGCCTCGCCCCCTATCTGACCTGGGACCGCCAGCACTACACCCGCAACCTCATCGACAAGACCGAACTCTACGAACTCCTCGCCATCTGCTGGGAGGTGGGCCAGTGCAGTTCGGTGCACAATCATCGCGACCAGAACTGCTGGATGGCCGCGCCCATCGGAAAGCTGCTGGTTGAGAATTTTCACCTTGGATTTCAGGACCTTGAGGCAGGGAAGTGCCGCTTGCGCGCATCTAACACCGTGGAGTTGTCGGCGCAGAATCCCTGCGCGGTCGATCCACGGGAGCCTGTGCACCGCGTAGTGAATCCGCGCGAAGCAAATCAGCGCGCTGTGACTTTGCACGTCTATTCGCGCCCCTTCGATACCTGCGTCGTCTATTCGCCGGAGCAGGGAATCTGCGGGGATATCGAGCTTCACTACAACACGGTATTCGGTAAACCGGTGTCTAGTACCCAGTAGCCAGTGCTTTTTTTTTGGTGTCGCTCGCCCAGCAGCTAACGTTTTGTATCAGGTTATCGCTTTAGCGATACCGCAACCCGCCTAAATTCAGTCGCCCTTTTTGGGGCTGCGATGGCACCGGGCTGCTGCATTTGAAGGAGGAATCGTGAGGAAATACCTCGGAGTTTTGGCCACTGTGGCCGCGCTGTGCGTGATCTCGTGGGCGCAAGCCCCCACGCCAGCCCCACCACCGGATCAGACTCCGTCGCAAACACCCGTCCCCGAAGCCACGCCCATTCCCGCTACCGCGGAAAAAAATACGGTCGCGCCAGGGATCCAATATCCACGCTTCGAGTTCTTCGCCGGCGGCTCCTACGCCGAGGCCGGACTTTTCAACGCTGGTCACTGGGCCGGATTGCCTGGATGGGACGCCTCCCTCGCTCTGAACGCAACCCATTGGCTCGGTTTCCTCATCGAAGGCGGCCAGTTTTTCGGAACCTCCAAAATTCCCACCAGTTCGCCCGCTCCCTTTCCACCCTGCCCGAATATTTTCTGCCCCAGCGGCTACCCGACATTCGACGTGCAGACGCGCGAGTACAACGTCCTGTTTGGCGGACAGTTTGCCCGCCGCAAATATGAACGTTGGACGCCAATCGGCGAAATTCTTTACGGACACGGAGGCACGCGAGGTCTCGCCACCGGCGGCGGCAGCACCAATGTCGAGGTCGGAACCGGCCGCGTTCTGGTCGCTGGCGGAGGCCTCGACTACAAAATCAATCCCCGCTTCGCTTTGCGCATCAAGGCCGATTACTTCCAAACTGAGTCTCAGTTTCCGACCTTCGCAAAAAAGAAGCAGGATAACTTCCGCGTCTCCGTCGGCGTCGTCATTCGCAGCGTCCGCAAGAAGAAGCGCAAGCTCGAAGAAGAAACTCAACCCGAACCCTAACCGCGTAGGCACAGAGCCGGGGAACCGCGCCTGGGACGGAACTGGGGAGACGGGCGGCCTCGCCCGTCCAGGAACTCTCCCAACTCAATCGCTTACGACCGCCGCAACAGATCACTGAACGGCTTCGCCTTGCTTCGCAGCTCCTCCGCCAGATCGCTGCCCTTTTCGACTACATCCTCCAACCGGTCTTTCGCCTCTTCCGTCCAGTCCGAAGCAGTCTCCAGCGCATCGTTGTAGGTCCGGCGCAAATCTTTTCGCAGCTGCCGTCCCGACTTCGTCGCCAGCAACAGGCCCACCGCCGCTCCCACCCCTAACCCAATCAGCAGATAGGTAACCGCCGTCCCTGTCTTGCCTTCCGAACTCTCATATTTTCCCATGCGCATAAAACCTCCATTATCGAAATCAAAATCCTGAGTCGTAATCCTGTCATGCGGGGGCATCCCCGTCTCTACATTCTAGCCCTCAGAATCCACCGGGAATAGTCCGTCGCCCCTAAGGTAGATCGGGCGCACCGCCATCGGCTGTTCCCAGAACTCGCTTGCCCTGTGTAAAATAGGCTGTTAATCCGAAATGTGGCGGAAGCTCCGGCGACCTCCACCTCGTTTGTCCCTCGCGGGCAGCCGGGGACCCGGATGTGCCGAGCTGCCCAGCATTCCTAGCACAGCGTAAGGAGATGTAAACCAGCAATGTCGATTCCAGCGACCCAACTCCGTCCCGGCATGATCATCAAGCACAAGGATGACCTGCATTCCGTGTTCAGCGTCGAGCACCGCACTCCCGGCAATCTCCGCGCCTTCATCCAGGCCAAGCTGCGCAACCTGCGCACGGGCGCGATGTTCGTGGAACGCTTTCGCTCTCCCGACCCGATCGAGAAGGTCATCGTCGACCAAGAAAGCATGGAGTTCCTGTACAGCGACGGCGACGACTACTACTTCATGAACACCGAGAACTACGAGCAAACCCACCTCACCCGCGAGACGCTCGGCGATGCCGTGGAATACCTCACGCCGAACTTGCAAATCAAAGTCGATTTTTTCGACGGCAAGGCCGTTGGCATCGAGTTGCCGCAAACCGTCATCCTCACCGTGCTGGAAGTCGAGCCTGGCCTGAAGAGCGCGACCGCCTCCAGCGTCACCAAGCCGGCCAAGACCGAAACCGGACTCATCGTGCAGGTGCCTCCGTTCATCAACGAAGGCGAAAAAATCAAAGTCGACACCGCGGAAGGCACCTATCTGTCGCGAGCGTAGAGAAGGTCAGAGTCGGAGGTCAGATTGTAAAAGTTAAAGAGCCTTACAGTTCTTACCTCCGCAATCTGACCTCTTACCTCTGAAATCAAAACGATGCCTTCCACAAAAGATCAACCTGCTTCCCAGGCTCGTCGCTACCTCGTGCGCGGCCGCGTGCAAGGCGTCGGCTTTCGTTGGTTCGTCGAGCGCGAAGCCCACATCCTGAAAATTACCGGGTGGGTGCGCAACAATCCCGACGCCAGCGTTGAAGTCCTGGCCATAGGAACGCGCGATCAGCTGAGCGGATTGCGATCGCGTCTGCAGGAGGGTCCCCGCGCCGCCCGCGTCGATGCCGTCGAAGAATTCGACGCCGAGCCCGTCGCCGGACTCACTTCATTTCAAGTTCGAGGAGCCTAATACCCAAGCATGTCCAAGAACCCCACACCCGACCCGTCCACGCAAAATCCCGTCAAGCCCGCCAGTTGCGAAGCCTTGAAACTCCTCATCCGTGAGGTGCCCGACTTTCCCAAGCCGGGCATTTTGTTCTACGACATCACCACCCTGCTCAAAGACAGGGTCGGATTCGCCCGCCTGATCGACGCTCTCTCGGAACACTACATTGGCAAAGAAATCGATCTCGTCCTCGGCATGGAAGCTCGCGGATTCATTTTCGGTCCCGCCCTGGCCTACCGCCTGAATGCCGGCTTCGTTCCCGTCCGCAAGCCCGGAAAACTTCCCGCCGAAACTCTCAAGATCAGCTACGAACTCGAATACGGCAGCAACGCCCTCGAAGTGCACCGCGACGCCATCAACCCGGGGCAAACAATTCTGATCGTCGACGACCTGCTCGCCACCGGAGGAACCGCCAAAGCAACCGCCGACCTCGCTAGCCGTCTCGGCGCGGAGATCGCCGGCATGGCCTTTGTCGTCGAACTCGACTTCCTCAACGGCCGCGAGAAGCTGGCAGAATACGACGTCTTCTCTCTGCTCCACTACGACCACTAAATCCAATACGACCGCCATCAGCCTTGTTTCTGGTTTGGGTTTGGTTTGGTTTTGTTTTGTTTTTGGTTTTGCTCAGGTTGGGTTTTGTTTTGTGTTTGCTTTTGCTTAGGTTTGGTTTGGTTTGGTTTTGGTTTTGTTTTGTGTTTGGTTTTGCTTAGGTTTTGTTTTGTGTTTGCTTTTGCTTAGGTTTGGTTTGGTTTGGTTTTGGTTTTGGTTTGGTTTTTGGTTTTGGTTTGGTTTTGGTTTGGTTTTGGTTTGGTTTTGGTTTGGTTTGGGTTTTGTTTTGTGTTTGCTTTTGCTTAGGTTGGGTTTGGTTTTGGTCTTGTTTTAGGTTTGGTTTGTTTTGGTTTTGGGTGGCGCAGCGGTTTACCGCTGCGATAAACGCCATTTTCAGTGGGCTTTAGCCCCTGAGGGCGTGACGCGGCTGCAACCGATGCCTTTTCAGCAAACTACTTCACCAGAAATTGCACGGCCACATACAACTCACGCCAAATCGCCAAACTCACCACCAGCGACGCCGCGTAAGAAAAAATCGCAATCCAGTTCCACTGAACAGACCGATCACTGTCCTGAGTCCACATGGGGGAGGGCTCCTCGCTCAATTGTCGGATTGCAATTATCGGCCCGTTGTCCGCTTCTCGCAAGTCGTAGAAAATATTCATTCGAAATCTTTTCAGCCAAACTCCGCTAGGCCAAAATACCGGCGACAGAGAGATTTTGCTCAGTCGGATCCAACAAGCGGTTGCTGGCGGATAGCCAACCTCGCTGCCGCCAACGATAATGGAGGGACTTCGTTCCAAGGGGAATACGGGCTTTCATGCATAACACAATGCGATTTTCCCTGATATTCACGCTCGTCTTTCTCGGCACCCTTCCCACCGCGGCAGATTCTGACCCCATTCCTCCCTCCATCACCACCGCTCCGCTCCGGGTCGACCAAGTGGTCAACAATCTCATCGCCAGGGATCGCGAGCGGGCCAACGCCCTTCGCCACTACGAATGCAACCGCGTCTACCGTCTCGCTTACCGCGGATTTCCCGGTGATCGCGATGCCGAAATGACCGTCCAAGCCACCTACGACAGCCCCTCCACCAAGAACTTCAAAATCCTCTCCCAATCTGGCTCCAGGCTCGTCATCGACCGCGTCTTCAAGCGCTTGCTCGAGAGCGAAAAGGAAGCCGCCGAGCCAGGGGTTCACGCCAAGACTCTACTGAATCGTGAAAATTACGATATGGCTTTGGTCGCCTTCGAACCGTCGGACACCCGTTTAAATAAGGACAGCCAATACGTCCTCGCCGTTTTCCCCAAGACGAAAAACAAGTATCTCTATCGCGGAAAAGTCTGGGTCGATGGAACCGATTTCGCCGTCACCCGCATCGAAGCCGAGCCCGCGCAAAATCCCTCTTTCTGGACCAAGAAAAGCGAAATCCATCACGACTACATGAAAGTCCAGGATTTCTGGCTCCCCCGCCGCAACGAATCCATCAGCTACATCCGTCTCGGAGGCCGCGCCACCTTAACCATCGAATACAGCGACTACAAAGTCATCGCCGCTCGCAAACCATAAAACACCACCTCATCCTTGAGCCGCCAAGCTTCGCGCAACGGGGTCACTTTCCCACAACGCAAACCATCATCAACGCCCGGTAGTACAATCCCGTACATCGACTCCGCACAAACCGACCACGATGGACAGCCTCATCCAACCAAACTCCAACCCCGCGACCGGCCAGCCCGAATCCAGCCTGCGTCCCATCGTGGTCGGCATCGTCGTCGTAGGCATCGTGGTCGGTATCCTCGCCTTGCTCTTGCGCACCGAGCAGAAAAAGCCCGCGCCTCCTCCGCCCTACGCGTCCAACCTGAAATTTTCGGACTTGAAAGCCAGCGCCGCGCAGAATTTTGTCGGCGCCACCGTGAACTATCTCGACGGCTCTATCACCAACACCGGCAACCAGACCGTCATCCACGCCGTCGTCCAGGTCACCTTCAAAGATGAATTAGGACAAACCGCGCAGCGCGAGGAACTTCCCATCCACGTCCTGCGCACCGGCGGACCTTACGACGAGGCCGTCGACCTTACATTGTCCCCGCTCGCCCCCGGAGAAACCAAACCCTTCCGCCTCACCTTTGAAAACATCTCCGCCCAGTGGAATCGCGCCTACCCCGATTTACAACTCATCCAAGTCACGCTCAAGTAGGTTCAGAAGTAAGAGGTCCGATTGCAGAAGGGAAACCCTTGGGCGGATTTAGGTCTTAACCTTTGCAATCCGCCCTCAAACCTCTGCCTTCTCGCCTCTCCGTTACAATCTTCTCGTGGATCATCCCAAACCCTTCCGTCTTACGGAGTCTGTCAAAGCCGCTGGTTGAGCTTCTAAGCTGAGTCCGGCGGTGCTGGACACGGTGCTTGGGAAATTAGCCCGGCAACACGACCCGAATGTCTTAGTCGGCTTCGATCATGCCGACGACGCCGGCGTGTATCTCCTCACGCCCGAGACGGCGCTCGTCCAGACAGTGGATTTTTTCACCCCGATCGTCGATGACCCCTATACCTTCGGTCAGATTGCCGCGACAAACTCCCTCAGCGACGTTTACGCGATGGGCGGAAAACCGCTCACCGCACTGGCCCTCGTCTGCTTCCCTGAAAAAGCTGACATTGAGATTCTCGAGCGCATTCTCGCCGGCGGCTTGTCAAAAATGATGGAAGCCGGATGCACCGTCGTCGGTGGCCATAGCATCCGCGACGAAGAAACCAAATTTGGCTATTCCGTCACTGGAATCGTTCATCCCAAACGTGTGCTCGCGAATCAAGGTGCGCGGCCCGGCGATAAGCTGCTATTCACCAAAGCCTTGGGCACCGGTGTAATTTCCACCGCCATCAAAAAAGGAGTAGCCAAGCCCGAGTGGATCGTTGCCGCCGTAAAGTCCATGACCACCCTCAATAAAACCGCCGCCGAAGTCATCACTGTAGGAAGTGTGAGTGTGGGGACAGGCGAAAGTGTGGGGACGGGCGACCCGCCCGTCCAAGCAGAGCGAAGCTCCGCATCCCCCGCAGTCGCAAACGACCAAAGACGAACGACCAACGACGCCTTCGCCGTCCATGCTCTAACCGATGTTACGGGATTCGGACTGATCGGCCACGCCCGTGAAATGGCGTTAGCTTCGGATGTCAGCCTCATCTTCCAATCCGCCGCCATCCCCGTGATCGAGGGAGCGCTCGAGTGCATACGCGCGGGCTACATCCCCGGCGGACTGAGAGCGAATCGCGACTTTGCCGAATGTACGGTCGATTACGATGCGTTGGTAGTGGGCGATCTCCGCACGTTGCTCTTCGACCCGCAGACTGCCGGTGGATTGTTGATCTCGATCGCACCCGGCGAAGCCGACTCCCTGAAGTCGGCCCTGCAAGCCGCCGGAGTTCCCGCCGTCGAAATCGGCGAGGTCATCTCGCGGACGAAACCGTTGATTCGAGTCGCTTGATTCGCCGGCTCACTCTCGCCGCCACTCGCTATGAATCAGCTCCCAGATCGTCGCCAGGTGATGGTCATCGTGCTCGGCCACAAAGTAGAGATGGTCCGCCAGCCTCATCGGTGTTTTTAATCGGGGATGAAGAAGAGTACGCGCAAAAACCGCGGAGTCGAGTTTCTCCACGGCATCCATCAAAAGTGAACGCGCGCTTCGGAACTCCACCATGATTTCCTCGATCGACCGCTGGTTGTAGTTCGCTTCGAAAGTCTGGCGGTTGCTCAGGTCGGCCACGCTGAGCTGGGATGATCCGCCGAGGTAGTCCTCCACTCGTACTCTCCACAATGTTTCGAGATCCAGCAAATGCCCTGCATGTTCCTGCGCGGACCACTTTTCACTTTCCCGCGGCTGCCGAACCAGTACATCGCGAGCAACACCCTGAACGCTCTCTTCCAAACGCGCCGGCGTTCCTCGCAGACGGGCACACAGGTTGGGGTACAGCTCCACAGGAAAGTTGAAGTCGAACTTCCGTTCAAACCAAAGAGGTGGTCTCATAGTCGATGCAAAGCTGAAGTCAGATCAAACACGATCTTCCCAACAGATGCCAAAGCCACCGGATGTGATGCACTTCCTGTGTACTTTGCGCCGCACCTTTCTCCGCAACCAGCGCATCTATAAACGAAAATCTCCAGTCATCCTACTTAGTTCTTGCGAAAGGATCCCAGCATGAAAACGCGTACCCTCGGGCAATCCGGTCTCAAAGTTTCCGCTCTCGGCCTGGGCTGCATGGGCATGTCGGAGTTCTACTCAGGACGCAACGACGAGGAGTCCATTGCGACGATCTATCGCGCCCTCGAACTCGGCGTCAATTTTCTGGACACCGCCGACGTTTATGGGCCCTACAAGAACGAAGAACTGGTCGGCCGCGCGATTCAAGGCAAGCGCGATCAGGTGATCCTCGCTACGAAGTTTGGTATCGTCCGCGATCCTTCCAACCCCAACCTCCGCGGAGTGAGCGGCCGTCCCGCCTACGTAAAGAAATCCTGCGAAGCAAGCTTGAAGCGCCTCAATGTCGAATATATCGACCTTTACTATCAGCACCGCGTCGATCCCAACACGCCCATTGAAGAAACCATGGGCGCTCTGGCCGATCTCGTCACCGCAGGCAAAATTCGCCACATAGGATTGTCGGAGGCGAGCGCCAGCACCGTGCGCCGGGCCGCGAAGGTGCATCCCGTTACCGCGCTACAGACTGAGTACTCGCTTTGGACGCGCGATCCCGAGCACGAACTTCTCGCCACCTGCCGCGAACTTGGCATCGGCTTCGTCGCCTACAGTCCTCTAGGACGCGGATTTCTCACCGGACAACTCAAGACTTTCGAAGATCTCGCCTCCGACGACTATCGCCGCTTCTCGCCTCGCTTCCAAGGCGAGAACTTTCAGAAAAATCTCGACCTTGTGAACGAAGTGCAATCCATCGCGCGCGAGAAGAAATGCGAACCCTCACAACTGGCGCTCGCCTGGGTGTTGGCTCAGGGCGACGACATCGTCCCCATCCCTGGCACCAAGCGGCGCAAATATCTGGAAGAAAATGTCGCGTCTGTCGACCTGCAACTCACGGCCGACGACCTGCGCCGCCTCAACGGAATATTTCCTTCTGGCGCGGCGGCTGGCCTGCGCTATCCCGAACACATGATGAGTCTGGTTAACGGCTGAGATTTGTTGGTTCGAGGATTTCCGGAGCGGATTGTTAACCGCCCAACATCTTATTGGCAGCGGCGTAAGGCATCGCGCCGTTCATCGTGTCGTACGTGCCAGTAGCCTTCAGTTCCTCCGCCACCCGCTGCAGCAATCCAAGCGTGGCGCGCATCGGTCCCGAGCCAACACTCACCCGTGCCACTCCTAATTTAGCCAGTTCCGGAATCGAGGGCGCCCCCGGCGCCGCCAGAATATTCAGCGGACACCCCACCGCCTTGACCAGCCTCTCGATCGTCTCGGAATCTTTAAGTCCCGGAGCAAAAACGCAGTCCGCGCCCGCATCGCGAAATGCAATCAGCCGGCGCAGTGCCTCCGAGTAATCCGCATCCGGATTCCCTCCCGGCAGCAAATAGACGTCCGTCCTCGCATTTACCACGATTTGCGATCCCAGCTGCATCGCCGCTTCGCGCACAGCCCTGATTTTTTCAACCGCAAGCTGCAAATCGATTAAAGGTTGATCGCGGCGGACGCTGGCATCCTCCAGATTCATCCCCACCACCCCCGCCTGCACCAGTTCGCGCGAAGTCTGCGCGGCCTCTTCAGGAGTCGCTCCATATCCCGACTCGACATCGGCAGTCAGCGGCACGCGAACTGCGCGAGCAATGCGGCCGATCCGCGCCAGCATTTCTTCCCGCGGAATCTTTTGCCCGTCCGGATAGCCCAGCGAAAACGCGATCCCAGCAGACGTTGTCGCCAGCGCCGGAAAGCCCGCTTCCTCAAAAACGCGAGCGCTCGCCACATCCCAGGCATTCGGCAAGATCAATATGCCCGGCCCGCGATGCAACTGCCGAAACTGCGTCGCTTGATCGAGCTGCAAATTCATAATGTTCCGCCGGCGTCTCTACCGGCCGCGAGCCTTTTCCCGCATGCGCTGCATAAAACTAGGCACGTGTACGACCGCGCGGCCAACCGTCCCCCGGCCAATCTCCTGTGCTCCGTCGTGCGCGCGCACGCGCATGATGTAGAAGCGCCCGTCAAACGATTCCAGTTCCGCTTCCGCCCGCACCTTCATCCCAATTCCCGTCGCGGCGCGATGTTCCACGTGGATCGAAATCCCCACCGTAATCTCACCCTCTTCACAGAATGGCTGCAGCGCGTGGAAGCACGCCGTCTCCATCAGTCGGATCATATCTGGAGTCGAATACACGGGCGGCAATTCAGGATGATGCGCGGAAAGCGTGTGCTTCAGTTCAACAGTTTCAGACGCCTCGCCTTGGGCGCGGATCGGGATCGGTCGAGCCATATTTCAATAAAAATGTTTCGCTGAAAAGGTTTCTCCGGAAAAGCTTATCTCGAAAATAATAAAAGAATAGTTCATGCTGCCCTTCGAGCCGAAGGCTCCGCCTCAATCCCGCGACCCACTCTGTTCTCCCCATTGCTTAATTCTGGCCCACCGCGAGCGCCCCAGCACGTTCCAGTCGGCGCGTTTCGAATTCGTCCAGTACTTGCCACAGAGCCTTGGCCGCAGTCTCGGCCGCCACCAGCGCTTTCTTCGCGCTCGCTGGATTCGCCTTCACGCGCTTGACTAATTGCGTTCGCCACACGTTCGCGTGATGCACGTCCGCGTCCGAATGCAAGGTGAAATAGCCCCGCGTCTTTGCATCCGCCTGGTAAAGCTCGCGCAGGATGCGGTCTTTTTCCTGCGCGATCCGGGGCACTTGCGATTCGTAGACGTAGAAAGCCGCCAGCGCTTCCTCCGGCGTTCCTTCGCTCGCTACGCGGTGAAACCATGAAATCAGCTTCCGTACCTCGGCAATCGGACGCCGCTTCGGAACCCTGCTTCCGCCCACGCCTTCCACAAAGTCCAGCCACAATTCGGAGTGCGACCGCTCCGGCTCGCCAAAAGAATCTTCGCCTCCCTTTTCATCCGTCATGTTCGCCAGCACCGCCCGGCGTAGTTCCCCTTCTTCCAGCCGCACGCCGAATTGCGCCAGATAGCCCGGAAACGCTTCCACATGCGGAAAATAATCCTCGGCGTACGTGCGTAGATCGTCGCCCGTCAGCTTGCCCGCCGACCACGCCTGGTAAAAAGGATGACAAAGCAGATCGTACGCATGAATGCGTTCTTCCAGCTGCACTAAAAATGGATTTGCTTCTTGCTGATTGTTCGTCATGTTTACCTCAGGATGATGACCTCGAAGTCTCAACTATACGGTCGCCGACGGAGGATCACAAGGACAGCTCCGCCTCAAGCGCAATCCCGCGCGCATCCAGGTCTTGACGAAGCATCACCGAAGGACGAGTATCTCCCATGCCCGCAATCGTCGCTATCGCAGGTATGCCATTGTCTTCCCTCCCGACTGATCGGAAATCGCTCGTCCGCCGTCCTATCCGGACATCTTGGGTCACCGCAGCTTTGCTTTTTCTTTGGCCCGTCCTCGCCACTTGCCAGACCCAGCCCCCCAACGTGCTTTGCCGCGCCGGAGACGGGAATTTCGATGCGGAATTTCGCACCGGTGTAAAGCTACACGTAGGGGCAGCCAGAAGTGGCGGAGTAGCGACCTTGGCGACCCGGTCGTGCGCCGCAAAGCTCAACTGGCAGCATCAGGAGTTGCTCGTCGCGACCGATGTCGCACAACTCGATCTCGACGCGTTTGGTATCGATTTTGGAGACGGCGTCCCGTCCGCTACCTTTCAGTTCAAGAAGTCAGACGACGACTGCTGCATGGAGTATCGGATCTACTCGCTCGAAAAGACGCCGCGCCTTCTTCGCGCCCTCACCGGCGGAGATTTCTACAGCGCCTCCGATGTCGATCTCGACGGCCGCATCGAAATCTGGACTCATGACGCGGCCGCGGTAAACGGTTTCGAAAAGTTAGCACTCAGCGAAATGGACTTCCCGCCGACGGTGATCCTCCGCCTTGCCCACGGTAAGTGGCTGGATGTGAGTGCCGAATTCCAATCCTATTTTGACGACGAAATCGCGGAGATAAAAGCCGGCATCCGTCCGCAGGATCTGCAAGCTTTCGTTGCAAGCGATGGCATGCTGACCGCGGATTCGCCGAACTCCGCCGAGCTGTTGCACCGCTTGCGGCTCATTAAGATCAAAGTGCTCGAAGTCGTTTGGGCTTACCTCTACAGCGGACGCGACGACGACGCGTGGCGTGCCCTGGCCGAGATGTGGCCCACATCGGACCAGGACCGAATTCGTTCCTCGCTCTTGCAAGCCCGAAGCCAGGGAATTCACCACCAGGCAGATAGCCTATCCGGCGCCTCGCCGGGCAAGAAAAAGCGCGCTCAGATTTTCGAGGCATCCCGAATCCCCGGTTCCGCCCGCGGGCTCGAAATCACTCCCCCCAGAGACATCCTGCTTGAACTCCCGCCCGCCTCTGCTCTAAGAGAACTGGCGTCACCAGCCTCTGAATTAGTTTTCGATCTGATCGTCGATGCCGCGGGAAAAGTCCGCTCGGCCGAACCCGCCGACAAAACGACAGTCGTCGGTCCGGATCTCCTGAAAGCAGCCTTCACCTGGAAATTCATCCCCGCATTCAAAGATGGTCGCCCCGTTGCCAGCCGTCTACGAATCGCAGTTTCCTCGCGCCAATAAAAAGGGCGGTGCCGAAGCACCGCCCAAGAAGTTCGACAACCGCTTGCGCAGTTAGTCTCCCCAGTAGGAGTCCATCAAAATCTCATACGTCCCCGTCGTGCTGCTCACCAAGGTCTGGTTCGTGCCAGTCAGACTCATCACATAGATGTCCCAGGACGAGTTGGAATTATTGACCACGTTGTAAAGAATCAGGTTCTTATAGGGAACCGGCGACATGCTTTCAACGGCGACGCCGGTCGTAAGTGGAGTTGCGTTCGTTCCGTCCAGGTTAACGCTCAGAATATTCCATTCCGTACCGTCGTATTCCGAGATCAGCAATTTCGTGCCGTCGCCGGAATAGACCGCGGGTCCCCACCAGTCATTAGTTGCGTAAACCAACGTCGGAGTCGAATCCGTAAGGGCCATCGTGTACCAACCGGTTTGAGTCGGTGTGCCAACCTGCGGGTGGCTCGCTTGGTGGATCGCCGCTCGCGTAAAGCCCTTCATTACTGGCGGTGTGACCGCGCGGTGGCTGATTTTCTGTGCCGACCGCGACAAGCAACAGTCACCCGTTTCGATATAAAACAACACCGATTTACCATCCGGCGAAAAGCTCGGAGCGTACTGGTAGACAACCCCTAGCCCTGCCGCGTACAGGGCGGTCTGGGTATCTGTCGCGATGTTCACCGTGAATATTTCTTCGTTGCCCGAAACATAGGCGATGGTTTTGCCGTCCGGCGAGAAAGTTGGCGACCAGGCGTCAGCGCCGGTCGTCAGCTGCGTCTCCGTGCCGTTTGTGCCCATCATGAAAATGTCGTAGCTGCTAGAGTCTTCGCGGTAGTAAGTTACTTCAGTCGCCGTGCTGTTAGAGGCCACATCATTAGCAGTTGCGGGTATCGGAATGCTTACCGCGGTCGACTGCTTGGTTGACTCGTTCAGGGTGAACAGTTGGGGCGCCGTGCTGTTGTTCGATGCCCGAGAAACGTAGGTTACGATCGGAGACTTCGCGGAATCGTCGTCTCCACATCCGGTTAAACCAATTGCCATCACTGCTGCGGCTATTGTAAAGATCAGCTTTTTCATGTTTGTTATTCCTTCTGTAAGATCGATATCGAGTGAACTGCACAAGCCTGTTCTGTGTAGAAAAAATGGACAGTCGAGCCCTTTAGGCCGACGCTAAACTCTCAATCTGTACAGAAATTGCACGATGTGGTTGCATCGGGGAACTTCAGGGAATCAGCAGATTATCAGTCGGGGTGGGACATCCACTTCACTGATGCAGAGATTACTCGGATATGGACCAGAGTAACAGGGGATAACTCTCTCCGGAGGTTACTTTAGTCTAACTTTCATCGAAGATGCTGATAATGTTGCTAGGGATCGCCGTCATTATGCACCTTCCTCGAACCTTATCTGTTACTTACTGATGAGCTACAACCGCGATGGCGAGACTAATACGCCGGCTTCTTGTGAAATTCAACCATTCTGCTTTCCAAGCTTTGTTTCGCGTGCCTTCGTGGTTCTCTCTTTCGCAAACTGCGCCCCTCCGAGTCCTCCGGCCTTCGTTACGCTTCTTCCCATGCGCTATCCTCACAAAAAACCTTGCGACCTCAGCGCCAGGCCGCTCGTCCAATTAGCCTATGGAATTCCGACAACTGGGCAACAGTGGATTGATGGTCCCCGTACTCTGCTTCGGGACCGCAACCTTTGGCGGCGGAAACGAATTCTTCCGCGCGTGGGGCGCTACCGACGTAGCCGAGGCCACGCGCCTCATCGATCAGTGTATGGAGGCGGGCGTCAACTTTTTCGACACGGCCAACGTCTATTCGGACGGACTTTCCGAAGAGATCCTGGGCCAGGCGATCCGGCACCTCCCGCGGGAAAAAGTTTTGCTCTCCACCAAAGCCACTTTCCCTTTCGGCGAAGGTCCCAACAATGCCGGATCCTCGCGTTTTCACTTGACGCAACAGATCGAAGGCAGCCTGAAACGCCTCCAGACCGACTACATCGATGTCTACCACATGCACGGTTTCGACGCGCTCACTCCGATGGAAGAGACGTTGAACACCCTCGACCAGTTCGTGCGGGAAGGTAAAGTCCGCTACATCGCCGCTTCGAATTTCTCCGGCTGGCACATGCAGAAGTCCCTCGACATCAGCCAGCGGTACGGATGGGTGCGTTACGTCGCTCACCAGGTTTATTACTCGCTCGTCGGCCGCGACTATGAATGGGAACTCATGCCGCAAGCCTATGCCGAGGGTCTCGGCGCCCTCGTTTGGAGTCCCCTGGGATGGGGCCGATTAACCGGCAAAATCCGCCGCGGACAGAAACTGCCCGAGGTCAGCCGTCTACACAAAGCGGCCGATGGCGGCCCCGTTGTCGCCGACGAATACCTCTATAAAGTCGTGGATGCCCTCGATGCCGTTGCTGCCGAAACTTCCAAAACCGTCCCGCAAGTGGCTTTGAACTGGCTGCTGCGCAAACCGACCGTTGCCAGCATCATCATCGGAGCCCGCGACGAAAAGCAGTTGCGCGACAACCTCGCCGCCGCCAGCTTTACGCTGACGCCCGGGCAAGTTGCCAGGCTCGATGAAGCCAGTGCCCCGCAGGTCGCCTATCCGTATTGGCATCAGCGTCAGTTCCAGATTCGCAATCCGCTGCCGCCGTCGTACCGATGACGTCATTCCGCTCTGTAGGGGGCCGGTTCAAGCTTGGGCGGTTCCGCGTGAGACCATCCCACCGCGCAACGCAAACCATCAACGTTGTTACAATGAAGTAAGTACTTCTCCCCGCCGTGGTGGGTCTTGAACCAACGCACATGCTGCCCTTTGACGAACATTTCGAGATAGTCGTGGTCGGCGCCGGCCACGCCGGATGCGAAGCCGCGATGGCTGCCGCTCGCATGGGCCTGAAGACCGCGCTCTTTACCCTCAATGTCGATCTGATCGCGCAGATGTCCTGCAATCCCGCAATCGGCGGCATCGCCAAAGGCCATCTCGTCCGCGAAGTCGACGCTCTCGGCGGCATCATGGGCGAAATCACCGACGCGGTCGGAATCCAGTTCCGCCTCCTCAATACTTCCCGTGGACCCGCCGTCTGGTCGCCCCGAGCGCAGTGTGACAAGCAAGCCTACCGCCTGAAAATGCGCGAGGTTCTAGAGTCGCAGCCGAATCTCAGCATCAAGCAGGCCGAAGTTTCCGATGTGATTTTGGAGCATCAGGCGTCAGCCGTCAGCCATCAGCCATCAGCTCCACCTGAAGTTACTGAGAACCGAGAACTGAGAACTGAGAACCGCATCACCGGAATCCTTCTCCGCGACGGACGCCGCGTCTCCGCCCACGCCGTCATCATCACCACCGGCACATTTCTCAACGGACTCATTCACTGCGGCGAGCAGCAGTATCCCGCGGGACGCTCCGGAGAGCCCGCCGCCGTTTTGCTTGGCGAGTCGCTAAAAAAGCTCGGCCTTCGCGGATGCCGCCTCAAGACCGGAACGCCTCCCCGTCTCGATGACCGCAGCATCGACTGGTCCCGCTTCGAGCGCCAGCCCGGCGATGTCGACCCCACGCCCTTCAGTTTTCGCACCCGCCGCGTCGCTCATCACGACTCGCAGGTCCCTTGCTATATCGCCTTCACCACCGAAGAGACGCACCGCATTATTCGCGAGAATGTGCATCGTTCTCCCATGTACAGCGGCCAGATTCAATCGACTGGTCCGCGCTACTGCCCGTCGATCGAAGACAAGATCGTCAAATTCCCCGACAAGCTGACGCATCAGCTTTTCCTGGAACCGGAAGGCCTGAACACGCACGAGATCTACGTCAACGGCATGAGCACCTCGTTGCCCATCGACGTGCAGCTGGCCATTCTCAAATCAATCCCCGGCCTGGAAAAAGCCGAGATGATGCGCCCCGGATACGCGATTGAGTATGACTCCATCGATCCCACCGAACTCAACCGCACCTTGGAGCTCAAGAAGATTGCCGGACTTTTTCTCGCCGGCCAGATTAACGGAACCTCCGGATACGAAGAAGCCGCGTGCCAGGGACTGATGGCTGGAATCAATGCCGCCCTCAAAGTAAAGAAAGAAGCCCCGCTGATCCTCGACCGCACCGAAGCCTACACCGCAATTCTGATCGACGACCTGATTTCAAAAGGCACCAACGAGCCCTATCGCATGTTCACGTCGCGCGCCGAGTTCCGCTTGCATCTGCGCATCGATAACGCCGACCGTCGTCTCACACCGCATGGCCGCCGCGTAGGCCTCATCTCAGACCAGGCCTGGTCCGATTTCGAAGCCAAGCAGCGGCGTCTGGAAGAAGTAAAGCAGTCGCTCGAAAAGACGAAGTTCACGCGAGAAATGGCCGCCCAGATTTTGCAAGACAAACTCGTGCAGGACTCGACAGCCGTTGCCGAACCCCAAGCCGCCGCACTTGATCTTTCCGCTGCCGTGGGCCAGAGCCTGGCGCAATTGCTCAAGCGCCCGGAGATTATCGTCGAGCAACTCGCCCCGGTTCTACTGAATCTCTTCCCTCGCTTTTTCGCAAGAAATTCCTCAGAGAACTCCGCGACCTCTGCGGAAAATTCCGCGCCTCATCTCTCATCCGAAATCCGCAACGAACTCAAGTCGGTCGAAACCGAAATCAAATACGCCGGATATCTGGACCAGCAGCAGCGCTCCATCGATCGCCTGAAGAAGGCCGAGCAGCGCCGCATCCCCGACTGGTTCAACTACCGCACCGTCAGCGGCCTCTCGCGCGAGATGCAAGAGAAACTGGGGAAGGTAGTTCCGCAGACGCTCGGCCAAGCCTCCCGAATCCCCGGCGTAACCCCCGCCGCAGTTTCGCTGATCAATGTCTTCATCGAGATTCAGTCGCGCCAGCGCGATCAGGCCGCCGCCCTCTAAGCTCTCTCCTTACACCGGTAAAGCCGATAGCGCTAGCCACACAATCCATGCGGACGTCCCCCACAGCAGCAGCCCAAACGTCAGTCCAACGATCCTTTGGCGCAGCTCGGCGTCGCCTACAAAAAATCCGCCCAGTCCAATCAAACATCCCATAATTCCAGTCGTGTAATAAACCGGAGCTCTGAACAGCGCCGCCACGGGAATGAAGTGGACACCCACGATGAACGCGATTCCCGACAAGATGGCATCCGGATAACGCAAAACCTTCAGCACCAACACCGTCAGAAATATTGCTGCCACTTCCGCGCCGAAAATCACATAAAAATGCCGCCCGATCTCTCGGCTCGTCGCCGCCTGTTGCGGAGAAACGGTTACTGTCGCGTGCGGCAGGTGCGCAACCCGCAGCCCCAGGTTCACCAGGGTCGTTCCCAGAACAGCGCCGACGAAAAGAAGCGCGACCTGTAGCCACGCCGGTGCCGCCCGGCCGCGCAGCAATCCAATCAGCAGCCATAAGATGCCGAAACTGAACATCACCGCCGCTCCGATTGTCATTCCCAGCAATGTGCTTCGATCCATATCCCCCAGCTATTCGCTAACTCTCAGTTTCATCCACCCCTTAGCGGGCCACGGCCTTCTGGATGGCGGATCGAAGATCGTCATAGGCCAGCGCACCTGGATGGTACATCTCCACCTGTCCCGCACGATTCAAGACAACCAATGTCGGAGTGGTGCTCGCCCCATACGCGTTGAAGTTTTGCTTGCTCAAGGGGACGGGCATGTCGAGCAAGCTGCCGTAATAGCGTGAGCGTACCGATTCAATGTAGGCCCGCTCTTGCTCCGGAGAAGCGTCCGCCCCCTGCGCCGCATAACCGTAAAGCCTTGTAGGCCCGATCACGACCAGTCCATCGGAGGCAAATTCCTGCCGCAACCGCGCAATCACCGGCGCTTCCGCTTTGCAATCCCCACACCAGTGCGCCCAGAAAAACAGCAGCACGGGCGACCCTTTCAGCGCCCGCAACGTTGCCGGTTTAGGACCGAGAAATTCAGTCTCTTGCAACGGCGGCGCGGGCCGGCCAACCAGCGTCAGCAGGTTTAGATTCTTCTGCAACCGCGAAGCAATCGATGTTTTCCCGTAGCGTCCGAGCGCCGAACGCAGCAATTGCAGCGCGGCCGCATGCTGTCCGTTGGCTTCTTTTTCCTGCGCCAGCACCTCGTAAGCCGCGCCCAGCGCGATCGGCAAATGAGGCTCCGCGTCCAACTGCCGCTTGGCCAGTTGCTGTTGCGCAAGCCTGCGCGTCTCCGTGGCGTAGTGGTCCGCCTGCTGCCACTTTTTCTGGGCGGCGGCAGCGCGCGCCATCCACGATAGAGCTTCCAGATATTCCGGAGTGACCCCATGCTCCGTCTTATAACGATTCAGTTCCGACTCGGCCGGAGAAAAAGAGTTCTGCGCCAGTTGGCCGCGAATCTCCCCGATCAAGTCCGCTTGCGACCATAGAGGCGCGCTGATCGTCACGCTGAGGAGCAAGCCGTAGAAACAGAAGAGGTTCCTGCGAGCGGATCGTGGATTACGCATTCGTTGATGATGAAGGACTCTCCTGAAAGTTGCAAATTTTGGTGAACCGCTCTTGCTTTTGGGTGGCGCAACGGTTCACCGCCGCGGCGACAGACAGCCCGAATCGCTAAAATTCGATTTCGGGCCTCTACCGTCTCCAGTGGCCTAGATAACGTATGACCGCCGATTCTGAGGCGCCGACGCCCGCCGGCTGCGCGATAAAATACTCATCATCTCGTTCAAGTTCGCAATCTCCAGCCCGAGCGTCTCTCGCGTCCTCTGCAATTCCTCCATCACCGGTTGCGATGGGGTGAACAGCTTCAATTGGATGTCGTGCTCCGTAGCCCATTGCTGCAGAAACGCCAGCATCCCCAATCCCCCGCCTCCCATCGCCTCCACGTCGTAAAGGTCTAAGGCGATAATGTGTGCATCCTTTTGCGCCATCACCACGTCCCGCAGCTCAAATACGGAATCGCTCTTCACCAGTCGGCCTTTGCAATCAATAAGCGCCAAGTCGCCGAGTTTTTCTACGTGTGTCGCCAGCATAATTTCAACCTCCCGCGGTTCTCCTCGACTCAGTCGCACGATCGCATCCAAAGCTATGAGCTGTGTTTTCGTGTACATACCAATCCATCTAATGCTCGACCCTGAGAATTTTCCACTCGCTTGCCGGCAAACTATTCCTAGGGACTGGGCCTTACCTCCGCCCTTTCTACACTGCATGGCCGCTCCCACCGGTAACCCCTGTAAGCCAGAAATTTCTCGCGATTCTGTCCGGAATATGTACAATCTAGGTGCGTTTGGCTTTGCGGTTGTCCGCAGTACCCTGCTCTACAGCGTGACCTGCCTCACAGCGTGACCTGCCTGAGCTTGATTCTGCAGCACGCGCGATTTCCAGCGCATACCTCAACCAAAGGAACACGGCAACATCATGGAAACAGGAACAGTCAAGTGGTTTAACGATGCCAAGGGCTATGGGTTTATCAGCCGCCAGAATGGTGAAGATGTATTCGTGCACTTCTCCGCCATCCAGGCCAACGGCTTTCGCAGCCTGCAGGAAGGTCAACAGGTTCAGTTCGACGTAGTCAAAGGCCCTAAGGGCTGGCAGGCGGAGAACGTCAAAGGCGTCTAACACCACTTACAATTCGGAAAAGACAAGCGGCCCGCCCAAGGCCGCTTTTCTTTTCCAGCTCACAATTTTCCCGCCTGGTTCCCAGCGAATAACACTGGTTCCAGGGCACAAACAAACACCTGGTCCAAGTCCGTTCTACTACTCCGGTAAACGGACCCCGCAAGGAACTTGGAGACGCCCGTTGATCCCGTATCCAACACAAGTTTGCAAACAGCCCTGTGGCCAACCGAGAAATTTGGCTGACGCACGGTCAATGTGTGAAACCGCGACTTCGCGTCAACCATACTGATCTCGGAACAACGGGACAGCCCGGACGCACCTGGGTTGTTTCGGTCAAAACCTTCAAAACGCTGGGCTCGTCATTGGGGATTCGGTCACCGTCCTGTCTGGGCATGTATTTCCGTATTCAGATCTTCTCAAGTCCTCCCGTTTCTCGCCGAAGATGTTTTTTAGAATGCACCTCTCTAAGAACATGACTCTCAAAACGAAATTCCGGTTTATGAGTGCCGTATCCGCTGCTGGGCTGTTGGCCGTTGCCGGATTCTGGATCCAAGGCCAGCACGAAGCCTTACTCTCGGGAAAGCTAGATCAAACCAAGAAGCTGGTAGAAGTGCCCTACTCCCTGGTCGAGCGGGAATATCAACTGGAGACAGAGGGAAAGATCAGCCGTGCCGAAGCGCAACGACAGGCGCTTGAAACCATTCGGGCGATCCGCTACGACGGCAAGAACTATGTTTGGATCAATGACGATCATCCAACGATGATCATGCATCCGATCAAACCCGAGTTGGACGGAACCGATCTCAGCGGTTTCAAAGATCCAACGGGAAAGGCTGTCTTCGTCGAACTTGTTCGCGCAGCGCAAGCTCCGGATGGAGGTTATCTCTATTACCTCTGGCCCAAACCCGGCGCCGTGCAGCCGGTCCAGAAGCTTTCCTTCGTCAAGCGTTTCGCGCCCTGGGGGTGGATACTCGGTACGGGAATCTACATTGACGATGTGAATGTAGCTTGGCGGGCGAGTGCTTTGAAGGCGATCGGACTCGCTCTCAGTTGCCTGATTCCCGTTGCGGTCGTTTCCATCGCAATCTGGCGTTCGATCCACCTGCGGCTTCAAGACATTCTGGCGCGGGTCAAGGACGTTGCGGAAGGCGACCTGACAAAACGCACCGAAGTCACGTCCAACGATGAAATTGCAGATGTAGCGCGATGGTTCAACTCGGCCATCGACCGTTTAGACGAGATGATCCGGGCCATCTCCCAGAATGCCGTTCAGGTTTCCGGCGCCAGCGAGGAGTTGGATGTCGCCAGCCACCAGATCACGTCCCGCTCCGAGGAGACTTCCGCACAGGCAGTCCTGGTTTCGGAAGCCGCTCAGCAGGTCAGCCACAATCTGCAGACAGTGGCGACGGGAGCGGAAGAAATGAGTGCCAGTATCCAGGAAATCGCCAAGAGCGCCTTCGAGGCGTCGAAGATTGCAACCTCCGCCGTGAAAGCAGCCGAAACCACGACCTCCACTGTAACCAAATTAGGTGAGTCGTCCAAGGAGATCGGGCAGGTCATTAAGGTCATTACCGCGATTGCCGGGCAGACCAATCTGCTCGCGTTGAACGCTACGATTGAAGCTGCCCGCGCAGGCGAGGCGGGCAAAGGATTCGCCGTAGTCGCCAACGAGGTCAAAGAGCTGGCCAAAGAAACCGCCAAAGCCACGGAAGACATCGGCGGCAAGATCAAGGGGATTCAGACCGAAACCTCAGCCGCTGTCGACGCGATCGCTTCCATCAGCGCCGTCATCCAACAGATCAACGATATTTCCACCACGATCGCCACCGCTGTCGAAGAGCAGAACGCGACAACCAATGAAATGTCGCGCCACGTGAGCGAGGCGGCCCAGAGCAGTGGAGAAATCACCCGCAATATCACGGGCGTGGCTGAGGCGGCACAGTCCACAACCCGCGGCGCAACCGTTACCCGCAACGCATCCCGACAGCTGGTAGAGACATCAGGGCTCTTGCGTCAACTGATCGAACAGTTCATGATCGGGCGTCGCGACCCGCGTATGACGGTAGAACTCGGGGTCCGGCTGACCGGGACTGACCGGGGCGATCATCCGCTGGATCAAGAAGTAACCGCGATTAACATAAGCCGACGCGGAGCGCTGCTGAAAAATGTCCACGGAATGCTACGTCCCGGAGTCAGGATTTCCCTCGCCCGCCTCGGCAAGAAAGAAGCATTTCAAGTCGCCTGGGTCGGAGAAAACAATAGTCCCGCAGCAGGTCAGATCGGAGTGTCGGCCGTCGATCCCGCTTCGTCGTTCTGGAATGACGTGCTCGACGCCATGGCACCTTCCGAGGGTCAGAAAGGGAAAGCCCGAGCGGCCAGCGCGTGAGGAATCTACTGCAATTTCTGAACGAACCGTTATCAGGCTAATCTTCGCCAGGCGGATTGCCTCCCGGAGCGAGTCTCTTTCCTGCGGCCTCGGCTCCAGGTGGTTCCCGGAACGGTTCGACCGCAATGCGCTCGTAACACACGTCCAGCACAGTCAGGAGTGCTGTGCCGCCCGGCGCCTGTAGAACTACCTCATCGCCGGCCTCCGACTTCATCAACGCGCGCCCTAGAGGCGACACCCAACTGATGTGGTTGCGGTTGAGATCGACCTCGTCTGCGCCCACGATGCTCACCACTCGCGATACTCCCGCGGCATCGGCATAGCGTACCGTCGCTCCGAAGAATGCCTTCGCCGCCGCTTTGCCCGCTCTCGGAGCTTCCGGGTCCACGACTTCCGCGGCTTCGATTCGCTTGGTGAGAAAGCGAATCCGCCCATCGATCTGCCGCAGACGCCGCTTGCCGTACTGATAGTCGGCGTTTTCACTTCGATCGCCGTTGCCGGCAGCCCAGGCGACTACCTCCACCACGGCCGGACGTTCGCGGGTGAGCAGAAACCGGTG
>CAWIAJ010000016.1:0-27650 GCA_963834085.1 uncultured Acidobacteriaceae bacterium
CCTTTACGAAAGCGACGATTCGATACTTCGATCATGCCGAGGCCGCTGAGGCGCGGAAGTGGCTGGGAGAAGCGTAGCGGCTTGCGCCCGCAACCGGCTCATCAACCGCAAGCACTACATCGACAAGCACGGCCAAGACATGCCGTAAATTCGGAACTGGAAACGGAGTAAAGACAAATGAACACACAAGGGCTGTTAGATGTGCATCCAGACTTGTCAACGAGGGCGGATCGGATGACCGCGCCGCGTTCAGACGCGCTCGTGCTCTTCGGTGTGACGGGCGATCTCGCCCACAAGATGATCTTCCCGGCTCTTTATGCGATGACGAAACGAGGTATCCTCAACGTCCCGGTAATCGGAGTCGCCTTCCCGAAATGGAGTCTGGAGCGTCTACGCCGGCGCGTGACCGACAGCATAAAGCGATCGGGCGGGATCGATAACAAGCGAGCGCTTCATGATCTTCTGTCCCGGTTCAGTTACGTGAGCGGGGACTATAAAGACCCGGCTACATTCACTGCTATAAAAAGCTCGCTGGGTAGCGCTCGGCGCCCCGCGCACTATCTCGCAATCCCGCCTTCACTGTTCGAGACGGTGATCAAAAGCCTCGGAGCCGCGAACCTGGCCGAACATGCGCGCGTCATTGTCGAAAAGCCGTTCGGACGCGACCTGGCCTCGGCGCGAGAGCTCAATCAGGTAGCGCACTCGGTGTTCCCGGAAGATTCGATCTTCCGCATCGATCACTTCCTCGGGAAGGAGGCGATCATGAATATCCTTTATTTCCGCTTCGCGAACTCTTTCCTGGAGCCAATCTGGAACCGCAACTACGTGGCAAGCGTCCAGATCACCCTATCCGAGGATTTTGGCGTCGGGAAGCGCGGCGCGTTTTACGAAACAGCTGGCTGTCTGCGCGACGTGATCGAGAACCATCTCTTCCAGGTCGCCGCACTACTTGCCATGGAGCCTCCGGCGGGTAGGGACTTTGGCGCCGTGCACAACGAGAAAGCCAAGGTCTTTCAAGCCATGCGCCCTCTGACCCCCGACGACTTGGTGCGCGGCCAGTATGCCGGCTATCGCAAGGAAGCAGACGTGGCGAAGAACTCCGACGTCGAAACTTTCTGCGCCCTGCGGCTGTTCATCGATTCCTGGCGCTGGGAGGGAGTGCCGTGGTATCTACGCTCCGGCAAGTATCTGGCAGACACCGCCACCGAGGTCATGGTGGAGTTGAAGCCACCGCCTCAGAGGCTCTTCGCCGACTCAGCGCCAATTCCAAAGTCCGGCCCGGCCAACTACCTGCGCTTCCGCCTCTCCCCCAACTCAGCCATCGCCCTCGCCGCTCGCGTCAAACTCGCAGGGAAGGAGTTCGTCGGGGACCAGCGAGAGCTCTACCTATTCGAAGAACAGCCGGGAGAGGAATCGCCTTACGAGCGGCTCTTGGGCGACGCCATGATCGGCGATGGAGCACTCTTTACCCGTGAGGACGCGGTTGAGGCCGCATGGGCGGTTGTCGATCCAGTGCTTAAGACCCATCACCGGGCTCGCCCCTACAAACGCCACAGCTGGGGACCGAAAGAGGCTGACACGATCATCGGTTCAGACAGTTGTTGGCACAACCCAGGCCCCGAGGAGGCATCCGCCTCAGTTTCTGGACGGACTACGAAGAGAAAACGATGATTCCCGCCACCGGAGCTTCCGAAACACAGAAGTTCGGGCACTGATTCGGGAGGAAGCCACTGATAAGGCCAAGCCCGATCAGGCGCGGGTCAAGCCGTACGCATCCAAAACGTCCCGCAGCGTCACAATCCCTTCCAAACTTATGCACATCCGCGCGGCTCACGACCGGCAGGATCTCGATCTGGTTGGCGCCCATGCGTTCGAGCGCCAAATCAAGTCCCGGGTCGGAGTGGACGTGCGGAAAAGCCAGCGCATCCACGAGATCGCCGACTTTCTTATCCGCGCCTTCGGCCCGTTCTTGCTCCAGCTTCGCAAGATTGACGACGCCAATTACACCGCGCCGATCCGTCACCAGCCAGGTTCTTGACGCACTCGATCGCACTCGCTCCAGCGCTTCCCGAACTCGAACGTAGAGGTCGAATTTCGGGAACGGAATCTTCTGTAAGAGGCGAACGCCACTGCATTTCGGCAGTGGCGTTCATGGTTGCGGGGGGCGGATTTGAACCGCCGACCTTTGGGTTATGCGATCTGACTCACCTTTCGATGAGAGTCGGACTGTACCTTCATCCACATGGGATGCTCGCCATCCAGTCTCTACGCCTTCCCCCACCATTCCGGGGGCTTGGTTCGGTATTGCCTTATCGCTCACGCGACGTAGGTTCCACCGACTTTGACGAGTGATCTTCCGGCGCATTGCTGCGCCGGACGCCCAATTGCAAAAGCTCCATAATTTAAGGATGCCCAGGAAACTCCAGGGAATCCTCGGGAGCATTAGGTTATGAGCCCACAGTTAATTGGAATTACAACAACTTACAAGACGCGGGTGGCTACCTAAAAGCCTTGTAAGGAGCCCTTAGGAATCGCTATTGGACAGCTAAAGGACAGTTGAACTTGGGCCCAATTATCAGTTAAGGCAGTCCTACTCTTCGCGAAAATGGTGACATTCGAAGCACTCAATCGATTAGAGTCACAAACACTACAGCGCGGTATCTCCCGTGCTTTCGGTTTGGGAACGCTCACTCAAAAGCCGTTAATCGCGCGGCCAAGACCTAGCTCATTCGCGCTGGATGGAGACGCGATTGAATCCGAGTTCCTCCTGCACCTCGAACCGGACGGGCAAAAACTGCTGTATGACCTGCATGTTTGTTTTTGCGTGGGTGTTCAAGCTGGCCGCTGTGAATGAGCCTCCACCGGCCAACGCTAAAGGCAGCAGCAACTGGTCGGTGAGGTGCTCTCCTACCGCCGCACTGGATTTCAAATAGGCACGTGCTTGTTCAACAGCCTCGGTAGCAACATCTTCGGCGCTCACGCCGAGCTTGCCGAAAGCCGTGAAGATCTCCGTTAGCGCGGAGCTCTTTATCTCGATCATCACCAAATTGCCAGGGCTCACGGAGTTCTTCGTGTCCTCGCATGACAAGCACTCTGGGCTCCAGTCGAGTAGTTTCCCGACCGTGTCCAGCTCGCGGCGAGCGATGTGATAAGGCAAGTTGGCGACGAGAGCTATGGCGCGGTTTCCTGTAATCTTCCCGCGTTCCCCCAGGGTAATCGGCCGCAAGTCGGCACAGGGCGTGATCTCTGTGACAAACCGGCCTCCGCCCGCCGGATAGAAACCGTAGCGATCTAGCTCAACTTTGATTCTCGGCCCCATCAATTCAATGATTGGCAGAAAGCTACTCCGAAGGAAATCAAAAGGCGGAGCGGCTGGGTTGTGCGTTCCGCCCTCGATCTCAATCCGGCTTGGCGCGACGGCTGTCATCAGGGCTGGCAAGATCGTCTGCAGCACAAGAGTGCCGCTGCCCGCGGTACCGATTGCGAAGCGGTAATCGCCGCCACGGACCTTCCCTGGTACAAACGTGAGTGCCGTCGAGCCGAGCGTCGCACCTTCAACTTCGCGCCCAGAGCCAACTTCAGATGCCGCCTGAACTGCAGTGAGGTGTTGCCGAAGGAGACCCGGTTTCTGACGCTTTGCGCGAATGTTTTCGATTCGAAAAGGTCTTCCGGTTGCGAGCGACAGACTAAGCGACGTGCGAAGAATCTGCCCGCCGCCTTCACCGAAAGACCCGTCGATCCGAATCAGCGATTGTTCGTTCACGACGCTGACCTCTGCTTCCATGTTCATCCTTTCACGCAAACGACCTGACGGAGAGTGTGCACGATTTCCACCAGATCCGCCTGCGCCGCCATCACAGCATCAATCGGCTTGTACGCCGCGGGTGTCTCGTCGATCACGTCAGCGTCCTTCCGGCACTCCACACCTTCAGTCATGCGGATGTGGTCTTCCACCGTAAAGCGCTTTTTCGCCTCATTCCGAGACATCGCACGGCCTGCGCCGTGGCTGCAACTGTGAAAGCTCTCAGGGTTCCCCTTGCCACGCACAATGTAAGAGCGCGTACCCATGCTACCCGGAATGATGCCCATATCCCCCTCGCGCGCACGAACTGCGCCTTTACGCGTGACCAGAACGTTCTCACCGAAGTGGGACTCGCGTGCCACATAGTTGTGGTGGCAGTTGATGCTCTTCAGTTCGGCAGTGAACTCCGGCAGGAGACCGCTACCGCGAACCGCATCCACGATCTGGCGCATCATCAGATCGCGGTTCGCGCGAGCAAAGTCCTGGGCCCACTCGACCGCTTCGACGTAGTCATCGAAGTGTTCGGTGCGCTCGGGAAAGTAGGCCAGATCGCGATCTGGCAAACTGACAAAAAACTTCTCCATGTCCCTCTTTGCCAGCTCGATGAAGTAGGAACCCATTCGGTTCCCGACTCCACGCGAACCGCTGTGAAGCATGAACCAAACCATCTCGCTTTCGTCCAGGCAGACCTCGATAAAGTGGTTTCCTGTTCCCAACGTTCCCAGGTGGTTCGCATGGTTTCCACGATCCAACTTGGGGTGTTTCGCCAGGACGGCGTCGTAGCGAGGCTTTAGACCTCCCCACACGTCCTGATTGTCGCGGGGAATGTCATGCCACGCCCCTTTATCGCCAGCCCCGCCGTGATTTGTCCGGCCATGTGGAACGGCTTTCTCGATCGCTTCGCGAATGCCATGCAGGTTATCCGGCAGATCGCGGGCATTGAGTGAAGTCTGCACCGCCATCATTCCGCAACCAATATCCACGCCCACCGCAGCGGGAATGATCGCGCCTTTCGTGGGAATGACACTACCCACGGTCGCACCGATTCCCCAGTGCACGTCAGGCATCGCGGCGATCCAACGGAAGACGAACGGCAATTGGGCGACATTCAGCAACTGGCCCTGGGCCTGATCTTCCAACTGGACGCCTTTGGTCCAGGCCTTGATTGGGACGCCGTGTTCGCCGCGGATTACATTGTAGGTTTCGCCTGACATTTTCAATCTCCTTTAAACCCTGGCACTCTGGGCACTAACCATTCAAAAAAGTTACTAATTGAGCCGCCAAGCCTGCGGCGACAATCAGTTGGAGAAACGTCTTCTGTGGCGCTCTTCCAGCTTGAGCTATCGCGCCCGTCGGGACACGACCCGGATTCGAACCGGGAACATCCAGAGTCATGTAGTTCCTCCGGCATTCGCCGCAGACTTTCAGCGCTGGCGACAAGTGTGGACGAGAGTTTCCAAGCCTTTCGGCCGGGAAGCGGGGGTCGAACCCGCAAGACCATGTACTCCCGCCGGCATTCGCCAGCAACACTTGAAAGAGGCCGACAAATTCAACAACCGAGACTTAAATCTTCACAGGATGTAGTCCCGGCCAGCATTCGGCCTCTACTCACTCAAACCGCAACTGCGTCGGTGCGCGCGATCCAGTGGCCCGCCTCAAGGCGCCCCGCAGCGAACGCCGCGACGACTTCGAAAGCGTGGTCCGAGAACCCTCCTATATTAAGGATGTCCTCTCGCTCCGCCACTTGCGTCGTCTGGTTCGGCTGGATGTCCAGACAAACTAGGCGAGCACGTGGATTCCGTTGCCGAAATTCCGCCCACTCGGCCATCATAGCTGTACCGCGTCCCCGGCCTTGGTCAACCCATGATTCGTTGTCGGAAACGAAGATCACCAGATCGCCTTTTGCTTTCTGTCGGTTCAGCAACGCAATCGCTGCGCTGCAATTCGTGCCGCCTCCACCAATGGAAGCAAGCCGTGCAGCGTTGGTCATCACGCTGTCGCGCGAGTTCAGCTGCACCGGAACAACCGCATTCTCAAACGGCAACACAGTCGTTGTCGGATTCTTCCGCAAGATTGCAGCGGCGACCAGAGCCGCCACATCGATGCACCGTACGCTCGTGGTTGAGCCCCGGCGATGACCGGTGACAGGACTCGACATCGAACCCGAAACATCGGGACAAACAACGACAGCACCATCGATTGAGGGCACGTTAGAGATCGCCAGTTCCATTGCATCCTGCAGGGCGTCCCGCACCTCCTGCGGTACACCGGCGTCACAATTCTGATACGCCGTGAGCAGTTGGTACGGAAACACTCGCGCCCGCGCTATTTCGCCAGGATCACGCAAGCGATCGGCAACCTGACGAGTCGAGTCCCGGTCTTCAAAGACACCGTGACGGACAAACGTATTTAAGTTCATCCGTGTAGTCTGCCAAGACGCATTTCTCGCAATGGTCGCCCAATCTTTTCGGGCGAGAGGCAACGCCGAGAGAAGCATAAACGGCAAATCGGGCAAATCGGGATCTTCGCCAGCCTTGAACCGTTCGAACTGCGCGACTAGGGCAGGCAGAGCACTTTTCTCATAAGGTCGGCCTAGCATATATCCATAGAATGCTTCCCGCCGACCGCTGTCGGGTTTCGGGTGAACCATTTTCACGATGTCTACGAGAGACGGACTCTGCCCGGCGCTAGCGCTGAACAGAGCTTCTTCGTTTTGCCGTGCGAGCCACTCCCGAATCAGGCGCTTAGGTGCACTACCAAGAGATTTTCGGCCCACGACTCCCGAGCGAACAATCTGAACGTACGTCCGCAGCATGCGCATGTTGTCGATCACGCGGCTGAATACCGCTTCGTGCAGTTGCGGGTCTCGGACCGATAGCCACGCACAAAGCAATGCGGGCATATCCTTCATGAAGGAAGTGGTCCGAGAATAAATCGCCAACCGAGCCACGAACAGGGGATCGACTACGTCGCACAATTCGAGCACTCGATCGAGCTGCTCTTCAGCCGTGGCGTAGAAAGTTCGTCCAAAACAGCCGGTCGCCGCGTACTGAGCCAAGGCCTGCTTCGGAGTCAGGCTGTAAGCCGGGGCATTTTCAGAATTGAGCGTGTCGGTCTTCGGGATTAGCACTCCCATGAGACTCGCGAACAGTGTTTTGTTGGCCATGTGAATCCTCGCTTCGGAATATAGTTATGCAGGTGTTCCTCCAAAGCGTAGGGTATTGATTCTAAACGCCTTGCATTGGTAGCATTCTGATTTATTGATAATTACAGATAATGTCTTAGAATAATAGATATGGCATCGCGCCCTTGTGTCGTAATCGGACTGCTCGGAACCACTCTGGATCTGGGGAAACATCCAGATCGATGGCAGAACTGGCGGCCGACAGTTTCGTTGTGTCGACAGCCGGATCTCATCGTCCACCGCTTCGAACTTCTACACGGAAGGCGCGATACCGTACTGGCGAATACGGTCCGAGATGACATCCGAACTGTGTCGCCTGAGACGGAGGTTCGCCTCCACGCAGTTGAGTTTGCCGACGCGTGGGATTTCGAGCACGTCTACGAAACGCTTTTCGAATTTTCTCGTCAATACCCTTTCGATACCGATGCGGAGGACTATCTCATCCACATCACAACCGGCACTCACGTTGCACAGATTTGTCTTTTCCTTCTGACCGAATCTCGATACATGCCAGGCCGGTTGATTCAGTGTTCGCCGGAGCGAGATCGCAGCTCGCCCGGAACCATCAAGATCATCGATCTTGATCTCTCCAAGTACGACAAGATTGCCTCCCGATTTCGGCAAGAACAACGCGAAGGCGTTTCTTATCTCAAAGGGGGCATTGAAACTCGAAATGCCGCATTCAATCATTTGATCGATCGCATCGAGCAAGTAGCGATCGCTTCGCGGGACCCTCTGCTGCTAATGGGGCCCACAGGAGCCGGGAAATCGCTCCTGGCGAAACGGATCTATGAGCTGAAGAAGACTCGCCGGACACTAGAAGGAGCGTTCGTCGATGTGAACTGCGCGACGGTCCGTGGCGACGCGGCGATGTCTGCCTTATTCGGCCATGTAAAAGGGGCGTTTACGGGAGCCCAGAAGGATCGGCCGGGCTTACTCCGTGCAGCCGACAAAGGAGTATTGTTTTTGGACGAAATTGGCGAGCTCGGGCTAGACGAACAGGCGATGTTGCTGCGGGCCCTTGAGGAGAAGACATTTCTGCCTCTTGGCTCCGATGAAGAAGCACACAGCGAGTTCCAGTTGATTGCAGGGACAAATCGAGACTTGTTTGCCGCTGTACGCCAAGGGAAGTTTCGCGAAGACTTGCTGGCTCGCATTAACCTATGGACATTCGTTCTTCCTGGCCTGCGAAACCGTTTGGAGGACATTGAGCCGAATCTTGACTTTGAATTGGACCGATTCGCTGAAAGATCCGGTCGCCGCGTCACTCTCAGTAAAGAGGCGCGAGAGAGGTTTCTCGCTTTTGCGCTTTCTGGCACCGCCAACTGGTCTGGAAATTTCCGCGATCTCAGCGCGGCTGTGGCTAGAATGGCAACCCTCGCGCCCGGTGGCCGGATTTCAACCCAGATCGTGGATGAGGAGATCAAAAGGCTTCTGGCATCCTGGAGTGACCCATACGATTCGGCGCCCGAATCCAATCTTCGGCAATTGCTCAACAAAAAAGAGCTGAACGACCTTGATCTTTTTGATCGCGCTCAACTGGAATTCGTTGTGTCCGTTTGCAGCCGCAGCCGCTCTCTGTCGGAAGCGGGACGCGTCCTGTTTAGCGCGTCACGAACGCGCAAAGCCTTCGCAAATGATGCAGATCGGCTTCGAAAATACCTGGTCCGCTTCGGAGTAGAGTTCTCACGAATCCTAGGGGACCCGTCACGCTACGGCGAGTAATAACTTTGAGGTTAGTTTCCTGCGTCCTAGAGCCTCGGATCAACGGGCTCGCTCTCAAGCGCAAGCACTCCGAAGACGCATTCATGAACTCGACGCAGTGGTTCTTTATGGACAAAACGCTCTAGCGATTCCAGTCCCAGCGCAAACTCTCGAAGAGCGAGCGACCGTTTTGCACCCAGCCCTCGACTCTTGAGCCGCTGCAAGTTTTCGGGCAGCGTGTATTCCGGTCCGTAAATAATCCGCAGATATTCGCGTCCCCTTACTTTCACCGCAGGTTGCACCAAACCCTTTCTGCCCTTGGTTGCGAACTCCAGCGGTTTGACCACCATGCCCTCGCCGCCGACCGCGGTCAGATCCTCCCACCATTTAATGCCCCTCTCCTGATCGGCGGATTCAGTGAGGTCGATCGTTTGGAACGGCGTCGCGAGTAGTAGTTCTGGATCAGCTTTGCAGATTCCGGCGAGGGTCTCCATGTGCCATACGTGATCTCTGGTGCTGTGAACGGCTCCCTCGCTGGCAAGGAGGTGGAACGGCGCAAGCTTCAGATCGGCGAGAGAATGCACCGTCCAGCAGTATCGACGGTAGGCTTCAACATAGAGATCAGCCGCCTCTTGCCGTTGACGATACCGATCAAGTAGCACTGCGACTTCAGGATCACCTGCAGCTGCTGTTAATGCTTCGATTGCTGACGGAAGCGCTGCTCGGGCGGCCGCCCCAGTCGGGGCGTACTGCTGTCGCAATAATTCTTGTGCCTTGGCCGACCATGGCATTAACTCGCAATCCAGACACACCCAGTCTGTCTTAAGACTTTCCCAAATACCTGCCGCGGTCACTGCCGTTCGAACGCGATCCAGAAACTGCGATTCCAACGGGGCGTCACTGAAGAATCGCCGCCCGGTTCTCGTGTAGCAGACTCCGGTCTCCCCTTCCATGATTCCGAAGCGTGTGCGTGCCGCGTCTGCGTCGCGGCAGACCACGACCACCGCCCGCGATCCCATGTGCTTCTGTTCGCAGACGACTTTATGCACTCCCTCGTGCAGGAAATAGGCAAAGGCTTCTTCGGGATGCTCCAGCAAGCCATCGCGCTTGCTCGTCTCACAGGGAGACATCGTCGGCGGGAGATAGATCAGCCACTTCGGATTCGCAGCCCACCGGCTCATCACTTCAAGAGCTGTGGTCGCGTTCTCTTCGCGGATGGTCACGCTGCGATGCAGTCGTGTCTCAATGATGCGCTTGCCAATCACATCCTCGATGTCCAGCAGGTCATCGAGCTGTTGTTGCGCGGTAAGTGCAGGAGCGGATTCCTCTTCCACCAGGAAAGGCTTTGCTGACTTGTAATACGTTTGCAGTGCCGGAACCGAAACCAGCTCTTTCTCCGGATAGCGAAGAGCTGTCAGTCGGCCTCCAAAGACGCAACCAGTGTCGATATTGATCGTGCGATTCAACCACTCCGGCTCGGCCACCGGCGTGTGTCCATAGACCACCATCGCTTTTTCGCAAACGACTTTGGGTTTGTCGCTCATCTCGACTCAGAGACGGCGGATGTCAACCGTCTGCATGCGAAGGTGCCCGAAGAGTTCCTCCCCGGCTGTGATGTCATTTGCATCCGGTTCGTATTCAGGGTTTGTTAGCATCAAATCGTAGTGTTCCCCGTCGCGGTCAATAATCACGAGGCAGTTCTTTTTCTCGTAGTGAGCCAGAGCACCCCCGGCGAGCCTTTTGGCTCGCACGTATCGCGTCGTTTTATCGATTCCTCTGGACGAGATGAAAACGAAAACCAAGTCCCGACCTTCGGCGGTAGCAGCCGCGAAAATAAATCCCTCGGTCTTCCCCCGCATCGACTCAGCCACGGTATGAAACTGTCGGCCCATCATCGCTCGCTCAGTCAGCCGCATGTCGGCCATGATTTCCTGCAAGATCAGATAGTTCTTCCGTTCGCCATCTTTGTCGAATAGCGCCACTGCCTCAGGCGGTAGCCCGTCAGCGTAGTTTGGGTCTCTGGTGGAGAGGGCATGGGCTACATGCTCGATTTCAGTGCTGTAGAGTTTATGTTTTTCGCTGCGATCCAACGCCTCTTGTAGCAAATCATCGTGAGTATCCGCAGCGCGTCGGGCATCCTCGTGCCCCAAGCACGCTATAAAGCTATTGGCGAGGCCGCCGTTCATTATGTACAACTCGTAGAAAGGCAATTCATCGCCGATCATCCGCTGGCAAGCAATCGGCAACTTCCGTCTGGCATTCAGATATTCGAGAACCTCGGGCAGGGTTCGCAGTTGCCAGACAACGTTCAGGAAGTCGTTAATGGACATGTAGGTCAGCGGCACGCCCAAATACTCCAATGGCAACTCGTCGGCGATCTGGTTAAGATCAACTGGACGCCATGTTTCCACGAGCGCAACTCCGTGGATTATCCGGGGAAGTGTCTCGAATTCAACTCTGCCTCTGCGCGGGTGATCGCACCATTTCGGACGGTCGTCGGGATTCTTGATGCAGCCGCGAATCGGCTTCAGGGCGTCCTGAATATTCTTGAGAACCCACAACTTGTTTTTCTCCACAGTGCGAGTGGGATTTTCCTGAGCTTTCTGAGAAATCAGGATGCCCTCGCCTTTGTGGACGATCAGATGGTCTATGACTTCTTTATCGGTGGGGTCCTTGTGCATCGGGCTGCGAAAAACGAACTCCGAAATAAGCGGCAGAGACAGTACCTCTTCGACCTGCCTTTCGGCCCAAAGCGTTCGTGTTTTCACTGCTTTGACCATATGGGGTTCTCAGATAAAGTCTGCCCCCAAGCCTCATGCATGAATGTCCAAATCATTCCTGACCCACCTCGCGAGTTGCCCGTGTTTTCGCAGTCTCCTAGTCTTGCGCCACGTTGCCGGCGCCGCCGTGGATAATCTTGTCAAGTTCGCCAGCGTACTGGATAAGCTGCGCATTAACGCGTTTGATGTCTTCAATCAGCAAGTCATACTGTGGGAACTGCCGCTGGCAGTCTTGTGGGCAGTTTTCCTTCATCGCTGCCGGGCAGCTCGCATACCAGTGCCGGAATCGTGCTTGCCATCGCGTAAGGTGTGGACGCAGGCCATTGTTCAATGTTTGGGTGGCAATCCTGACTAGTTCTTGCGTGCTCTTTTCTTTCCGCAGCATGTGCCCCGGAATATCCGAAATCAACTGCCTGATTCGTCCAAACAGCGCATACCACGAATCGTAAATCTCTACGATTACGTCATGCTCAATATCAATCGGCTGCGCGGCCTTGCGCGTCATCAACTCGGTCCAAATCCTGTGGGCAATCTGCACGTCCTCGTTGTTGGGGCGAAGTTCCACACTTCCGACATTACCTAGCTGCACGTTTAGCCTGACGAGTTCGTATTTGTGCAGCGGGCTCTTGCGATTCCAAACGAGGAATTTCAGCGCCCCAATCAGCAGTGCAAGCACGCCAAGCACCCACAGCGAAATCTCAAACACAAATTCAGAGTGCTCAACGTGCAGCCGCAGCAGGTCCGGCCCGGCCATTAGTGCGTCACCGCGCAGACCCGGCACTTGCCGTTGTACTTCATCATGTCCGCATCGTTCTTAATCAGATTTGCCCGATTAGTCCTGTCCCAGACTGCGAGTTCAATGTGGTGACGCAGTTGGTCTGCTGAAGTAGGCGGAAAGTAGTACCTCGCGTAGCAGTTCTGCTGGTTGTAGTAGTCCCAATTCGCCGCCAAGCGTTCCGGTAATGCTGGCCACGCGCGTTGCGCGTACTCGATTGGGTTACCGAAGAAGTCGTAGGTTGGGGGCATTGCCGACGGCATCACATAGGCGAGCAAACCGTTGGGTGTGTTGGAGCCGCGCCTCAACGATGATTTAATTTCCCAGTCAACGTACCGTCTGCTGTGCGTGCAGCTTCCAATCAAAACGATCGTTACCGAAGCGTTGCCCAAATACTTACGGCGAATTTCAGACATCACGTATTCAGGGTTGTCGCTGTTGATGAAATCGTCGTTGTGGAAAGTTCCTATCGCTTTCGGAGTGAAGACGCCCCCGACATGCGCCCAACGATAGATGAAGTCATCCACTTCCTGCCCATTGCCGTCATGAAATGACGAAATGAACACGTCGCGCTTGGGTACGACAGGGGCTATGGGCTGCAATCCGGACAATGCCGCCAGGTTTCTGAGATTGTTGTAACTCGACACGCGGGCAATCCTCCTAGCAGGTCGGGCTAGCTGGATTGCACAGGGCTGGGACTGCGAATCGAAGCAAGTACGGCCACAATACTACTTTATAGTAGAATGTTACCCCTCGGAATGGTGGCTGTCAAGAAGGGGACACTACATGTAGCACCCCCCGCTCAACTGCCCAGGCTCTTGCAAAAAACGCAAGGACAAGTCAGGTTGCCCTAGGAGCGTCAGCGCGTGATCGCCACCACCCAACTGCTCGACATTCTCACTGTGCTTACAGTGACTGTCGTGCGGGTATACGTACTCATCTGGAAAAACCCGGGTTCGGCAGTGGGAATAAGACGCCCACCTTAGCAAGTTGATCAGACAGATAACGACAATTCCATTTGCTTTGGTGGCAGGCGCTGGGGCGCATATCTGCGGAGGAAGGAGCGGCCAAACTCGTTCGTTAATCGCGAATCATCGTCGGTTCTCATAATCAAGCATGTCTCGAAAAACAACGATGGATCCGACAGCGGCCTTATAACAACACCATCAACGCTGAGGCCCACTGAGGCAGGCTTGGTCACGATTGCCACTCCAACGTGCTGAGATACCAGATGAATTGCTTCTTGGGCGGTAAGGATATCGTGTGCGTGTTTCGGAACGATGCCCTGACGTTGTGCCGCCTCCATGATTGCAGCACGAACGACGGGGTGAGATCGCCGAGCAAACAGAATCCATTCGTCTTTTGCCAAATCTTGGAAAGCAATGTCTTCCTTTTGAGCCGCTGCGTGGTTCTGCGGGAGTGCCGCATAGAGGGGCGTCTGAGCGAATGCGGCAGCCGTGATCCGCGAGCTTTCCGGCGGTGCAGTCACCAACGCCATATTCAAGTCGCCTGCCATAACGCGCCGGACCAACTCGCTGGAGAACTCGCTAATGAGTTGAATGCGGAGTTTAGGGTACATGGGCAAACGGATTGCGAGAATCGCCGAAATCCAGCCCAGGTCGGCGTCAGGTGAGTGCCCAATAGTCAAAATGCTATCGCTCCCCTCGCGCGCAGCCTGAACGGCCCGGTCTATGTGCCAGAGTGCTAGACGAGCCTCTTCGACGAAGATGCGGCCCACTTCGGTTAGTTCCACATTCTTCTTGTTCGTGCGAATGAATAAGTGAAATCTGTGCAGTGCTTCGATTGTCTTGGCTCAGCGTGAAATGGAGAACAGGCGTTCTCCGTTAGTGTAGATTCCGCCCCTTCGGGGCGGGGATTTTCAAGGCATCGGGGTCTATCGTCCGATGACGGTTTCCATTCAGTGCACAGCGCGAGAGAATAAGCTCCCGCGCTGTTGAGCATCGGCTCGATGAGCCCCACCAGGTTATCCCTCAGCATGGTTGCATCCCTGCAGTGCCGCTTCCGTTTCACCCAGCGAGGTCATTGTAACTGTGGTCGACGAGGGTGCCAACCGCGAAGACGCGGCCTGCTGCCGGCGAAGTTGCCGCTGCTGGCGAGCCTCTTCTAACTTGTGATCGCGAGCCGCGTGGATCTCGGTCTGCCGTCCGGCGAGCCTGTCCTGCGGTGTCACATAGCCGATCGCACTGTGTAGCCGAACCGTGTTGTAGTGGTCCACATAAGTCTGAATCAAGCGGCGTGCATCCTCCACCGTCAACGGCGTGAGCGGCCGAATGCATTCGGTTTTTAGAGATTTGTGCCAGCGTTCCAATTTTCCGTTGGACTGCGGATAGAACGGCGAAGTGCGCACGTGCGTCATCCCCGAGATACGAATGAACTCCTTGAAATCGCGCGCGATGAACTGCGGCCCGTTGTCAGAGATGATCCGCGGCTTGGCGTCCGGGTACTTCTCTTTGGCTCGTTCCAGAATCCTCTCGATGTCGGCTTCCTTCATCGACTCCCGCAGGTCCCAATGCACCAGAAAACGGCTGCATCCATCCAGCACGCTGCACAAGTAGTAGAACGTGCCCGACAGATTGATATAGGAAACATCGACATGCCAGTGCTGATGCGGCGCGAGCGGCTGTTCGAAGCCCGTGCCCTTTCGCGACGGTTTACTCTTCCAGCGCGACAGCAGACCGGCTTGCTTCAATACGCGCCACACGCTCGCCGGACTGACCGCCACCACGTCGGCATCCAGCATCATGAACGTTAGCCGACGATAGCCCTCCAAAGGATTTTTCAGATGGAAACTCACGATCGCTTCTTTCTCCCACGGCTCCAGCCAGAAATCGCGGGGCACCCAACCGTTGTGCTCATTGGCTCGTCCATAGCGCTCGCGCCAGTTGTAGAACTTACTGGCAGTTACCCCCAGCCAATGGATGAACCGCCCGGCGCTGATCTCGGTCTTCTCCGACCAGCGCCGGACGAAATCCACCACCTGATCCCGCACATCATGCGGCACCCAGCTCGCGGTCAGAGTTCCCCAAGGCTTTTTTTTAACGCGATGTGCTCCGCCATCAGCTCGGCCAGAACCTCGTCCTTGGTCTGCACCTTCTTCTCCAAGAACTCAATCCGTTTCTGTTTCTCCTCCGCCTGGCGGCGAGGACGTTCCGGCGTTTGGAAGGCAGCGGCTCCGTTCTCGAAGAACTCCTTTTGCCAGCGGTAGAACACCGTTGGCTGCAGGACCAGTTCTTCACACAGATCGGATACGGGCACCTTGTCTAAAAGATGGCGCCGTAGAATGGCCACCTTCTCCTCAGCAGTGTAGTGCTTGCGCTCTTTCTTCATACGTTCGCTCCGCTATCTTAACGGACGAACGCTTTCTCCATTTCCAGCTGAGGCAGGACACGATCTCATTTATCTGTTTGCTGAATCCAGATTGAGTGATGTGCAACCTATCGGCGGCCCGAGTGAAGTTCAACTCTTCTGCCAAGACGATGACTGCGTGGAGGTGACGAACTTCAACCCTGGGGAACACTGCTCCAAGCTCCTTCCCTAACCGGCAGAGATTGGTCAACGCCCTACATCTAGTCAAGGAACCAGGAGCAAGGAAAAGTATCAAAAAAGAATTATTTTTCCCAACGGGCCGAACGGGCCGCCGGACAAGGAGATTGCTTGACACTCGCGAGTCGGCATGTCACGATTTGTACTTCTGGCCATCTAATTTTGTGAGTCGGGTTGAGGCCCTCTCAGATGTCCAGCCGCGAGTTGAGCCCGGAATGGGTTCTTTCGAGTTTTATCCCCCCTGTCGCGGCTCCCCAGCACGAGATAAGCGAATTGATAGTTGTCGCGCGGCGCTTGTGGCCAAGCATCCAGGCTCACGCGTATAGAGAGCAGCCGGGGAAAAGCTCTGACGAAGCGCTGGCTTTTGCTTCTGAGGTCTGGGAGGGAGTGTTGCGGTCGGTCGCGAAGACGATTCAGCGGTCCAACGGGAGAAACTGGCGAATAAAGAATATGGAAGCCTATCTCTTCGGTGCTTTCCATCATCGGTTCAATCGCGCTCAAAAGAAGGAGCGCAGAAGACTACAGATGATGCAGCATCTACCGTCGAGTCATGATCTGGAGCGCTTGCGGCAGGCCCACGATTCAAAGGCGGTACGCGATCTGGAGCAATCGATCCAGGTCAAAGAGGCCGTTCAGAACATGGATGAGTGGACCCGCAAGGTCTGGGCTGCTCGACAGTACGGATATTCGTGGAAGGAAATCGCAATGCAACTGGGCCTGACCGAACCGCAGGTCAAACTTCGATTTCGTTATGCAATCGGTAAGATCCGTGCTCGACTGGGCGGCCCTACGTGATCGTTGAGTCGTACTAGGGTGGTTTGCATTGATTGGTCGCGTTAAACTTGGCTTTTCTTTGTGAGACGACTTTAAGCGGAAGCAGGCAAGTTCTGAAGGCACAAGAAGAATTCAACGGCGAAGAAAAGCGGCTATTGGATCTACTGGGGAGGGGTCTATCCCGAGATTTTCCAAACCCGCAACGTGTCGGTTGCCCCGACTCTGCTGTACTTCGAGGAATAGCCGCTCACAAGGTGCCACTATCAGAAGCGGATCGTTGGCTTAATCACTTCAGTTCCTGCAGCCCGTGCTTTCAAGAGTTCACACAATTTCGTAAGCAGGCAGTGGATCGGCAGCATACTCAGATTTGGCTAACGGCGGCGGCGGTTCTCATTGTTGCGGTAGCGGGATGGCTCTGGGTGCGATCTCGGCCGCAGGTGCAAACTGCGGCGGTTGTAGTTCTCGATTTGCGTGGCCGTGCGACAGTTCGCGGAGAAAACCTACCCGAGGGAAGTCAGCCACCATTAGGTGTTCCTCGTAACGGAAAAACTCTGAACTTGGAGTTGCCTATCGGAAGCAACGAGGGGGCATACGATGTAGCCCTCCTCAATTCGAATGGCGCCGAACTTTACCGCACGAGTGCCACCGCTAAACTCGAAGATCACATTGTGGTATTGAGAGCTGAAGTCGATCTCGCCGGCGTTTCTCCGGGTTCATATTTCCTCGGCTTGCGGCAGCCCGGCTTGGAATGGAAGCGATTTCCCATTCGCGTCCTCTGAAGTTACAACCCAGCGATGCTCAGAATCTTCGGCGGAGAACTCCTCCATAGTCACGACGAGCACGCTATTCACGAAGAAATGCCTGACGTTTTCGCAGTATAATAACGGTAATCGTGAGCTGCTCTTCGTCCCCGGAGGTTCTGGCATGTACATTCTCGTTCCCTGGAAGCCAGTCGTTCTCGTGTGGGGACTGCTGAGCGGGATGATATTCGTTGGTTTTGTTGCGTCTTCGGTGCTTCAAGGAAAGGACCCCTTCGCGCCAGGTGCGACCATCATGCAGCCCCCTAAAGTGAAAGCTGATGCTGCGCAAGTGAGCCAACAGCCAAAGCACTCCCACAATACGGCTCCGACTCCGAGTCAGTGAGACCTCAAAAGATCTCTTTCTGCTAATTTGCTTGCTTAGTCTTCTCGGTCACCACCTTGCCTGGCTTACCTTGCCCAATATTTTCTCCAGCTTTTGCTTCAGCATGACTTCTGCGGGAGAACGTCCTTGGCGTCCGAGCCATGAGACAAAGTCCTTCATTTTGACTTCGTGCTTTACGGGCGGCTGCTGGACAAGAACACTCACCGTTGTGAACCCACTACCGATTTCTCCCACCCAGTTGTCCTGTTGCAAGGCCGCAAGAGCCGTAGCGATCGCTTCATAGAGCGTCTCCGCTGTGACCTCTATGGAGTGCTCAACGTCTCGAAGATCCTTTATCGCAACTGTACAAGTTCGCAAAACCACGGGAGTAAGGATATCATGTTCGTCTTTTGTTCGCCTTGGATAATTTTGTGTTATCTCGCTTGTTGAGTCTGCGCTTCACATCGCTTCAGGTGGCAGCCGCGACCATTTCCCTTTCTTCCGAAACACCTGTCGCGACATGTGGATGTATTGCACATCTTCAATGCTCGCAGGCCCAGGACCTTGAATCGGTTTTGACTCCTGCGACAATCGTTTCGTTAATTCAAGAAGTGCCTTTTGTAGTTGGGGGGAGAGCTCAGGCTTTTCAGCTTTCTCTTTGCGCCAATTGGGTGAGTGCTGATCCCAAAGACGGGTTACCAAGAAGGAGTCTTCCGGCGGCGGATATGACGCAAACGCGTGTAGGCCCCTCGCTTTCGTCTCTTCCGGCAGCGCATCGAAATACTCATCCAATATTTTCAGGTCCGCTTTTAGTAGTGGGCCCTTTATGAAGCTCTGGTCTTCGCGAAGAAACAATGGAACGACCCGCTCATGAAGATTGTCGTTTGAGGCGAACAGTTTGCAAAATGGAATGTAGTAGAGATAAGCAATGTCCACTTTGTTGTCCGCCTTTTTCGCCGGCCGAACACGAGAGATCAGGTCGGCTCCAATTGCGAGGTAGTAGAAAAGATCGACGACGTACATGTGCCGAAAGTACGGAGCAAATTGTCTCAGCTGTTGTTTGCCTCCGGCGGACCATCTTGCTACGGCTGCCGATTGGACATCAGACGGAACCTGAAGAAGTGTCATCCCAAACCTCATGGATACTTCCTCATCAAGGAGATCAATGAGCGTCTCGGCAATACCCTTCGCATCCTCCAGGTTCTTTGGTCTGCGGAAACTGCCGTAGAGTTTCTTGAATGAATCGTAGGATTGGGAGTAATCGATCCCTGAAACGGCCTTCCGCCATTCCTTTGCAATCTGTCGCTCTAGGTCTAAGAACTCACCCCTCTGCCAACGAACGAAGGCCTCCTCTTCCTTGCTCGGTCTGTATATGATTACATCCTCGTCGAACCCGAATATAGACGCCCGGGCTTGCGAATTGATCATCCCCACCTTCTACCGTTGAGCGACAGGAAGGATCTGGAAAGCCTGATCCAAAAATGGGCGGCCGTGCATGGAATACAAATGGAGCAATTTTCCAGGGTTGATCAGGATGAGAAGGAGCTGTCGGAAGTTGGTCGTACGGCTCTTGATCGCCTGCTCACCGCGCAGCCACCAGACATTGCACAGCGCATAATGATACCGGCCGACATCGCACAGATTCTGTCGCGGATTCGATGAGCCCGATGGGAAAGCGCAAACACAAGCAACGCACATTGCCCGTTGCTTTGCCCTCCTCAAACGCTATCGATCTTTTTCTGCTCGCGGGCCTCCCGCACCCGCTACACTCCCGTATCGAGGAGTTCTTTCAGAGCGTCGCTGGGAACCACGCAAAGGTAATCGCTACCCCGTCACCAAGCTATGACGGACTGCTCTATCGCGAGAAGACGGCGCAGGCGTTGCTAACGGCTGGCGCTCAGTTCGCCGTTCGGCGACTGAAGAACAGGAGCGACGATCAATCAGTTCGGCCTCGGAGAATCGCTCTTTTCTATGTTCCGTCGGAAAATGACGAACTTCTGCTTGGCGCATTCGATTTTTTCGTTTTCCCGGTCGCCTTGCGCGAGCTATCCACATTTGATGACCACGGGAATCAGAGGCGCCATCAAAGAGAAGCTTGTGAAGCGGCAATTCTAAAAGGAATGGAAGTCTATACACGCGACCTGGTCGGACTACTTCAACGGCGGATCGAAAGCCGGAAATCGCACGAGCCGTTATTGCTACCACCCACAAACTTCCATCTGGATGATCAACGACTGCGGCAGCCATTCTCCGAACTGACGCGCGGTATTCGTGCGTGGGCAAATGCGATGCCGGAAACAGTCAGTCCTAAGATGTTCGACCACGAAATGCTTCCAGACTTCCTGGACCATAATGAGCGTCAGCTCATCTTTCGCGATTCGCGTAATGTCGTTTTTCCGTGCGCTCGGCCTAGAGAGCTTCATGGTGCGCAGGAAATTGATCCTGGTGCGGAACTAGGTGTTCTCCGGGAACTTCTTCGGACGACTTATCGCTTCGGTACATCCTTGCCGCAAGGGTTCCACCATGATGCCCAGTTCGAGGGCGGCCCCAACGTATCACCGAAATGGATCGAGCGGGACGAGTCGCGGCCTGCCGGACGACGGGCACACTCTGGCTAGGTGCAATGTTGTAACGGGGACTCCAGTCATCGTCATCACCCACATCGAAGACCTCGGCCAGAATTTCCTTTTGCCGGGCGAGGCGATAGCGTCCGCACATGGAGAGAGTATAGGGGAACCGATGCGGCTTACGTTTTCCTCCCCACGTGGCGAAGTTTCAGCGTGAAGGGAGAAACATCGAAACCTCAAGGGGCGATTCGCAGAGTCGCGATTTGACACCGTTGACGCCGTGTCCCCGACATGAAAATGCGGGGCGCTTGGAACGCCCCGCCAGAGTCCTGCAAGATTTGCTTATGCCACGGACTTGGGTTTCGGTTTTGTTTTGACTGCTGGTTGTTTGCTGCGCTTCGCAGCGAACTCTGCCGCGACTGCTTTCTCTACTTTTTCGACATCCACCCTGAAACGCTTGGCGGCGTCCATGAGAAGGTCTTGCGATACATCCCCGCGCTGATAGGCCGAGTCGAGCAAACTGATTTCGAGCAGAAGCCGCGAGAGCGTAGCTTCGTCGTAGGTGCTGATTTTCTTCATCAACACTTCCTGCGGCGGTTTTGTGGTTTTGGAAGTTTCGACCCTGTGCCGCTTCGCCAAGACCGGGACTTGGTTGTAGGACAAATGGCCGATGGTGTATTGCGCGACCGTGAGCAAGTCGGCTTTCTTCAACGGCCCAGCCACGCGCTCTAGCACCTTGGCCAACACGCAATGGCGAATGGTGATGGCCTGTTTGTTTTTTTCGATGCGCTTGCGCTCCTCAGCCCGTTCCCTGGCAACCTGCTCAGGTGAGGGTGTGTCGGGATGATGCACCCGGCACGAGCGATCGGCGCAGACCTTAACCAGTTCTCCTCGCCTTCCACCGTCCATGACCACTGCTTCGGTCATCTTCTGGCATGGCTTCTGTTGAGGGGATACCTTGGAACCTGTGCCGTTGGTTTTGGCCTTCTTGATTTCAAGCTCCACGTAACGGTTCTTCCCCAATGGAGCGCCTTCTCGGGTGTTCCAAGCGGAAGAAATCTGCACAAGTTGCGGTTTGGTTTCGAGCGTCTTCGACACATGGGCGTCGATCTTGGCCCGGAAACATTGTGGGTCTGTACAAGAGTCCTTGCGCACGTCGGCAAAAAGCAGCTTGTTGAAGCCTGTCCGCTTGGGGCAATTGCTACACGAGCCTGCTGCGGGAACGAGGGTTTCGTCCTGCTTGTCGAAGGGGGCAGATGCCAGTTGTAGAAGGATGTTGGACTCAATCCATACCGCAAGTTCGCGCACGGGGATGAGCACTTGGCTGTTGCCATCGGTCGTCCACATGCCGCGAAAAGCGGCGTTGAAGGCTTCCTGTTGCTGAGAGTCCGGCAGTTTGGCGATCAAGAGTGCGTGACCGATGGCAATGGTGTCTTTCAGGAAAGCCTCGGCCACGGATGGAATCAAATCTGCGAGCTTAATGCGTCCTTGCACATAAGCCTCGCTCTTACCTGCTCGGGCCGCGATGCTGGCGATGGTGTAAGTAGGTTCTCCGAGTTGCAAGAGGGACTTGAAACCGAGAGACTCTTCAAGTGGGTGGATGTCCTCGCGTTGCAGGTTTTCGACTACCTGGGCCTCGATGGACTCCGCATCAGTCAGTTTGACCACGCGGACGGGAACGGTTTCGAGTTCCGCCAGCTTCGCTGCTCTGAGACGACGTGCCCCAGCGACAACTTCGTACTTGCTTTCCTCTAATTCCCGAACCAGAAGAGGGGCAAGAATCCCTTGCACTTTCATGCTGGCGGCCAGTTCTTCGAGGTTCTTCTCGTCGAATCGCTTGCGCGGGTTGGTAGCGGACTCCACCAATATGCTGATGGGAACGCTTCGATATTCGTTACTGGTTACATTGTTCTGCACGTCTTGCATGACCATTCTCCTTTTCATTGTTGTTGTTCCTTGGTAGTGGTTGGGGGGTGGCCGTCACACATCGGGCATAACGACCCGCACGGTTGTTCTTGAGCTAGAGTTTGGTATTGGGTTAAGCGGCAACCGCCGCTGGCTCGGGGGCAATGCCCCCGAGAATCACAGCAGCGGTCTGTTGAACGGCTTCCAAACTCTCGCGCAGAAGATCGGCGTCTCCATGCCAGAGCTGGATGTAGTCGGCGGATGCGGTTCCGGTCTCAAGCCCGATTGCTTGGCAGACCACGAAGGCCACAGCTTCGGCCTCGGTCTCGCGCACTTGCTTGCTGGTCAGTGTGCGACGGTCGCCCCGGTGCAAAATCTCGTGAGCTTATGTTGTGCTTAACATAAGCACACTTATGTTGAGTTCGTATTTATGTTGTCTTCGCACCTGAAACCAACCACAAACGGCATGTTGGGCGTTTTCTACGCAACATAACTACGCGCCTTGATACTGGGCGGATCACTTTACTCAAGGAGATCCACCCATGTTCGATCAGCTTCTCTCACGTCAGTTTCACATTCTCCGGCACCGAAACGGCCCATACTCCGAGGAGAGGCAGCAGTATCTGTCTTTCTTGATCCGGGAAGGCCGATCGCGAAGTACGCTGCAGGCTGTCTGCGGCTTGCTGTATTCGATCTCGCAGCTGCTCCCGTTGGACAGACGCGTCACGATTCCGCAGATCGAAACTGCGGCTGACGAGTACGGAAAGCCGCGGCACTGCTCGCAGAGAAGCCTGCAAGTCGTGAAGCGGTGGTTCGTGTATCACGCCACAAAGTGCTTTCGTTTCCTCCGGTGTCTGCACGAGCCTATTGCCAAACAAGCCTTTGGATTGGAGCTGGAAGCATTTCTCACATTCGAGATTCGAGAACGCGGTCTCGCTCCAGAAACGATCTTGAATCGACGGCGCTCGTTGTCCGTGTTTCTCACTTGGCTGGCAACCAAGGTCGAGAGTCTGGCAGAGGTTACCCCGGATCATATCGCCCGCTACTTTACGACTGTCGGCGTGCAGCGTCGATGGAAACGGACGACGATTTCTTTCGTTGTGAACCAGCTTCGCCAGTTCTTCCGATTTGCAGAGTCCAAGGGTTGGTGTCGATCACGATTGGCCGCCACCATTGATGCCCCTCGGATGTACGGCCTCGAACGCCTACCCCGCGGCCCCGCGTGGGCCGACGTGCAGCGACTCATACGAGCGTCGCGAGGCAACGACCCATCGAACATTCGTGATCATGCGATTTTGCTGCTCCTGGCGGTATATGGATTTCGCAGCGGCGAAGTGCGACTGCTTCGCCTGGATGAGCTCGATTGGGAACGCGAAACGGTACACGTTCGACGATCGAAGCAGCGGAAGAGCCAGCGATATCCCCTAGTGCGCGAGGTCGGAGACGCGATTCTGCACTATCTCCGCAAGGTTCGTCCTCAGAGTCGGCACCCCGAAGTGTTCCTTACTCTAAAGCATCCACACCAGCCGTTGTCAGGAGGAGGGTTTGGCACGATTGTCCGGAAGCGGATGCACCGGCTCGGCCTGAAGCTTCACAGCTACGGACCTCACACACTGCGGCATGCGTGCGCTACTCATCTGCTGAGCGAGGGATTTTCTCTGAAGGAGATCGGAGATCACTTGGGCCACGTTTCTCCCGTTGCCACCCAGATGTACACCAAGGTTGACCTGGCCAGCTTGCGCGAAGTCGGCGAGTTCGACCTCCGGTGGTTGGTGGCCTACACGAAGGACAGCGTACATAGAGCGACGCCGATCTACTCACGTGGCGATATAGCCGCGCTACGTGCGGTTGCCGAGTTCGGCCTGGGAGGTCTTCTATGAGGCTGTTCAGTGTGGTGGAAAGCTACATCGCGCACAAACGTTCCCTCGGGATGCTTTTCAACAGTGAGGCCGTTCGCCTGCGTGCCTACGTGAAGGCAATGGGAGACGTTGACATTCGCCGCGTCCGGCCCGCTGCCGTTCGCCAGTTTCTCTACGGCGTGGGGCCAGTCACGGCTTATTGGTTTTCGAAGTATCACTCGCTCAACTCGTTTTATCGTTACGCGATCGCGCACCACCACGTTTCCCAGAGCCCACTGCCCCTCACAAAGCCGCAGGAGCCGGCTCGTTTTGAGCCCTACATCTACACCAACCAGGATATGCAGCGGCTGATTGACGCCGCAGATTCACGCCATCGGTTCGTTTGGATTCTTGATCCGCACACAGTCCGAACGCTGCTGTTGCTGCTTTATGGCACAGGACTGCGCATTAGCGAAGCCCTGAGATTGAACCTGGATGACTTCGATGTCGAGAACAGAGTCCTTACCATCCACGAGACGAAGTTCTTCAAGAGCCGCTTCGTCCCCGTGGGCGAAGATCTCGGTCATGTGCTCCGAGAGTACATCGACCAGCAATGGCCGGTCGAACGCAGAACGCCCACAGCGCCACTGCTGCGAACCCAGAAGTACGAACGAATCAAACGGCAGACTGCGGAGTTGGTCTTTAAGCGTCTGCGCGAGAAGGCCGACGTAGCGCGCCCGTCCACTGCGCGCTATCAGCCGCGGCTGCATGATTTTCGGCACACGTTTGCCGTGGTTCGGCTTGTCACCTGGTACCGTGAGGGCAAAAATGTACAGCGATTGTTGCCTCACCTGACGACCTATCTCGGACACTTGCGCATCATGGAGACGCAGCGCTATCTGACCATGACAACGGAACTGCTGCAGCAAGCCAGTCTTTGCTTCGAACGCTACGCCCGACCGGAGGTGAAGCGTGCCTAGCGCATCCTTATTAATAGGTCCATGGGTGAAGAGATTCCTGCTGGAACATCTGGTCGCCGAGCGCAATCTGGCGTCCAACACGCAGAAGAGCTACCGGGACACACTGGTTCTCCTGCTGCCGTTCGCCAGCGCGCAGAAGAGGAAAGCGATCGAGTCCATCGCCGTCCGTGATCTCTCAGCCGATCTGCTCAAGAGATTCCTGAATCACCTGGAGGCCGCGCGCAGCTGTTCCATACGCACTCGCAACCAACGCCTCGCCGCGGTACACGCATTGGCACGGTTTATTGCCGAGCGTAGTCCTGAGCACATCGAATGGTCCGGACAGGTTCGTGCTGTCCCCTTCAAACGGCATGGACGCACCGAACTACCTTACCTTGACAAGCCGGAGATGGATGCCATTCTGGCGGCTCCGGACCGTACCACCATGCGCGGACAGCGTGATCACGCATTGCTGCTCTTTATGTATAACTCGGGAGCTCGCGCCAGTGAAGTCGCTGCGCTCCAGATTGCGGACTTGAACCTGCGATCCCGAGAGATGAGCGATGTGCGGTTGGCCGGCAAAGGCCGCAAGACCCGCCGGTGCCCGCTGTGGCCCAGTACTGCGGCTGAGCTACTTCATCTCATTGGTCCACGCTCTCCGGACCAAGCGGTTTTTGTGAATCGCCTTGGGCAGACTATCACTCGCCACGGTATCCACTGGTTGTTACGACGCTATGCGAAGACGGCCAGTCTCTCGTGCCCGTCTCTGCTGCGCAAACGTGTCAGCCCGCATACGATTCGACATACCACCGCCACTCATCTTTTACGCGCAGGCGTTGACATCAACACCATTCGTGCCTGGCTCGGGCACGTCTCCATCGACACCACCAACATCTATGCCGAAGTCGATCTGGAGCGCAAAGCACAGGCCCTTGCGCACTGCACGTTCAAAGAAAGTCGAGCGCGTCAAAAGCGGTGGAAGGACGACCCTGCATTGCTCACCTTCCTTCGCTCTCTCTAATACTTATGTTGAGTAGTTGCGCGCGATTCTCCCGTCATTCTGCGGTCCTCCCCCGGCTGCTCAACATAAGTTCCAACTCAACATAAGTGGGCAATCTCATGCACGAGCGTGGAGAATTCCTCGGCTGCCTGCATCCCGGGAAGAAGCGTGATCTTCCCGCCATGCGAAAGACCCTTCGCCGGTGCAATGCTCTCGGAAAAGCTAAGCTCGACATTTTGCGATTCGACGAACTTAAACAGACGTTCGCGGAATCCACTCACATCGCCTTGCACTTCGCTCAGTGTCGGCAATTCCTTGCCTTCAGTCTGGCTAATGTCTTATCTCGTGATTTGCGGCCGAGCCCCTGCGCGCCCGTTGGATCCCGCCAGTAGATGTACTTCTCGATAGCGGTCAAGCGAAGATGTCTGCTATGTCGATTTACAACGTCCTAAGAAAAACCGAGCGATTCGGCGTCTCATTCCGTGTTTGTGACTCGAACGACGCCGGCGTTGGCTCGTGCGATCAGTTTCTAACGGAGCTGAGCTTGCGCGATTGTTCTGTCTACACCCAACGCGCTTACGCGCTGGGACTTGCACATTTTTTCAGTTGGCTGCGCGCCTCCGGAGGCGATCCTGACCAAGTCACGCGTCAGATCGTCGGCATCTACATCACCGAGTTCGCGCGAGGTGCGAAGCAGGGTGCTGTCGCCACGCACGCTGCTAAACCGCGCCAGCCACGCACGATCAACCATCGGCTGAGCGTGCTCGCGTCCTATTTTGAGTACTGCATTCGCCGCGATACGGAGGACGGACGAGGTCCGTGGAAGGGTCGCATCAACCCAGCCTCCGGGAACCCTCTCACCGAGGAACCGCGACACGGGATGATCGGGCGCGACTTGCCGGCGCGCCAGAAGCAACGTGACGGATTTCGCCGCCGTATTCCAAGAACGCTCCCGAAGATCCTGGAGCCCGCGGCGATTCAGAAGCTGATCGACAGCGCCGGCTCCTATCGTGATAAAGCGATTCTGATATTGCTGTCTCGCGCGGGTCAGCGTATCGGCGATTGGAGTCCGGTTGCGGGCCGACACGGGATCTTGGGCATGGAACTGGAGGATGTCGATCGCAAGCGACGACTCATCACCGTGCGGCTAAAGGGTGCGCGCGATCAGCACCGCGTACCCGTCACTGACGACTTCTGGCCGATTTACGAGGAGTACTTGCGGACCGAGCGCCGCGCAGCGCCGGACGTTCATGCCGTTTGGATCGCTTCGCGAAAAGGTCAGGGCAAGCCCCTCCGGTATGCGACGTTTGAGTCGGCCCTGCGGTACATCGGTCGAAAGGCAGGCATCTCGGCTCATCCGCACCTGTTCCGTCACACTCTCGCGCAAGGCGTACTCGACACCACCGGCAACATCAAAGTCGCGCAGGAGATTCTCGGGCATTCGCACCTGAGCACGACAGCCGATCTGTACCTTCGCGTCGATCAGCAAGCGATGGTCACTGCGTTGGAGAGGGTAAAGGCCAACAATGGGCGAGCCAAGAAGCACCACTCGTGGCCATCAGCTAAAGCTGCACAGTACGTCTTCTCTTATGACGATGAAACGATCTCGGAACTGGAACGTGCCATTGCGCAAGCTTCCGGTGTCGAGCTACCCGGAGGGGATTCTTGATGGGGGC
>CAWIAJ010000017.1:0-53155 GCA_963834085.1 uncultured Acidobacteriaceae bacterium
GGTTCAGGGCGGGAATCAAATCAGCGTGGCCGAAAAACGGGGAACGTCCCGTCTGTCCCTAGTTTCCCCAGTTTCGAATTATCACCCTTCCGCGAGAAACGCGGTCTCACCAGACTGACAACTAGTAAGCAGGCGGGGCGGGACGCTAGAATTCCGCAATGGCGCTCTCCCAGTCAGAACTGCGAGTAAACGCAGAGCAGTTCGCCCGCGAGTGGGCGTCTGCCCGCACCCTTGACGAAGGGTCGTTCAAGAACCAGCAGACCCAACGATCGGACTAAGAGCTGTGTTCGGCGCTTTCAGTAACCGGACATGTCTTTGGGTCAGCTCCCGAGCTTTCATTGACGGGATAGGAGATAGAAGCATTCAAAGTTGCATCCCCTCCCCGGGGCCAAGATCAAGAGGTATTCATTTGAGCCATGCGTCGGGACACATAGGCCTCGCAGAGACTTCCTGATGTATCATCGCCGTTTCGATTATGGTGAACGATCAGAATGGAGTCTTCGGCCGCCGAACACGATGGGGCGCAATGTTAACGATCGCTGCCGTTCTCACGTTGTCACTAGACGCCGCCAGTCAGGATGGGGCCAGTGCTCCGACCACTACGCCAGACGTTGATGAGACGCAATCTCGGAAAATTGCTGAGCAACTGGCCGACGTCCTCTCACTCATGGGGTGATTTTATAGGGGCGCACGCAGTGTGGAATCCGAATCAGGTTTTCAAGTGTTGTTACCAGGCGTTAGAGCGCATTGACCAGGGGCAGTGAGCTACCGAGCCCATCCCTCGCCGTCGAGAGGCAGCGAGACTGGATACCCTCATCCTTGTACGGGGCTGGGCGGCCAATTTGCGGTGTTCAGTTTTTATCCTTCCAAACAGATGCTGACTCCCGCTGTGGATCGGCGGCAACTGACAGAACTGACAGGTGACAAGATAAGCCGGAATGAGTGTCACTGGTTCATTCATAGTTCCTCTCCAAGGCTGTCGAAATCGGTAGTCTCGACAGCCTTTTTTTCCAATCCGATTCCCCAATATTCCAGACGCGGGTGATAGTTGTCGCAGCCGATTCCATCCGAAGACAGCGTAGGACCGCCTCCGCGCTGAAAGCTTCGTGATCGCGGCAGCGGATTTCGACTTGGCCGAAAGCCCTCATGGGGTGTGATTTAAGATACAGGTTTTGGCACAGCAAAGGCGGCCCAATTAGTCGACCTAGGCTGGCAAGCGAAACGCAGAAATCCCTCGAGCGGACGACCCGACGGAAGGGGTTGTTGAGTTTGTAACTCGACAATCCATGACCACCACACCGTCGGCACAGAAATCGCCAAGGGATAAGGAGATCACATCCATTCTGTCGTGACGGGAAGGCGTTCTAGCCAACTGAACTACGTCCTCGCATGCTAACGGTCGTCTGATTCCTTTCGGTTTCCTCCAATGCCCTCTTCTTCCCCGCCACCATCTGGCCGTGCAACAGGGCAGTGGTAGAAGGAGCGCAGCCACACTCTGTCCACACGCTTTATAGCGGAACACGTATCCTTCTGATTGGTTTGATGAAGGCCCCCACGATCGAATCGCACAACTGATTCTGAATCAGTTGCTCGGTCACACTTGGCAGCAAGTCAGTTAATCCTGAAACCACGACCACATCTTCCCTGCCCTGATGCGCTGCATTCTGAGCGCTTGTCCTCATGCTTTGCGACGACAGAGACATTATTTTCATCCGGTCTCGAATTTCCTGAGCTGCGGCCATGATCGAGATGCTCTACGCGAGTCGAGTTTGACCGCTCTTTCTATCCTCAATCTGTCGCGAGCAAGTTGTGCGCCACGCCCAAAGAGCCCTTTCGGAACCACTGCAGAATCAGGCTCATAGATTCGGTTCAGTTCCCCGAGAATGCCCCTCCGCCACTCGGCTGTACGCGACGATTTCAAGCCAGCTCTCTTCCCTTCCCTTGTCGTGTCAACTCAGACTGGAGGAGAACCATGAAGCGGCGCAGGTATCAATATGGATCTTTGACCAAGAAAAACAACAGACTCTCTGAAGACGTTTGGCAGTTTCGTTTTTATGAAACCACGCCCGAAGGACATCGATACCGGAGGTCAACAACTGTAGGAACGGTAGTCCAATACCCAACCAAGACGGACGCCTTGCGAATCATCGAGCCACTCCGTCTCCGTTTAAATCTACATCATCGATTCGGACGACCCATTTCAATCGCTGCTCTGATCGATCACTTTATTGAACGCGAATTGCCGGGACGGCGGTACTCAACACAGCAATCTCATTCGTCGACATTGAACCGCTGGATTCTCCCGCGTTGGGGTGACCGGTCGCTGGAGGAAATTAAACCGGTTGCGGTCGAAGAGTGGCTGCGGTCCCTAACCCTGGCGCCGAAAACCAAGGTCAACCTCCGTAGCCTGTTTCACCTCGTCTATGAGCACGCACGTAGGTGGGAACTGACCGACCGAAATCCCATCGACTTGGTGCGACAGCGGGGCGGCCGCCGATGCATACCGCGCGTGCTGACGCCAGGTGAGATTCGTCTTCTTCTGGCGCAACTGCCTGAGCCATACCACACCATGGTTTTGGTCGCGGCATGTCTAGGTCTTCGCGCCAGTGAAATCATGGGCCTGCAATGGCAGGACTTCAACTGGGAGGACCTGACCGTATTCATCAGGCGGGGAGTTGTGAACGGAAGGTCGGGCGATACCAAAACTGAGGCCTCGCAAAAGTCGCTGCCGATCGATCTTCGGCTCGCCCGTTGTCTACAAGAACTATGGAAACGGACGTTGCTTCAAGGCCCTGAAGACTGGGTCTTCGCGAGTAAAACGGGCCGACCCCGAGGACAACAAAACATCCTGCACCGCCATCTGAGGCCCGCCGCATTACGGGCTGGAATCGGAAAGATCGGTTGGCATACGTTTCGACACTCGTACTCGACCATGCTGCGAGGCGCGGGCGCTGACATCAAGGTGCAGCAAGAATTGCTGCGGCACTCGACAATTCAGAGCACCCTGAATACTTACACGCAGGCAATTTCCGCGCAGAAGCGCGCCGCTAACTCGATTGTAGTGGGGAGTTTGTTCAATGAAAATGCCTCTACGGAGCAGCCTCCCGCTAATGGGAGCTAAAAGGCACTCGGCACGAGATGTTCCGCACTCGTGCAATCAGATTCAAGTGATTGTACTTGCGGAGGTTAGGTTTGGTTGCGGGGGGTGGATTTGAACCACCGACCTTTGGGTTATGAGGAATAGTAATTACAACAACTTACAAGACGCGGGTGGACCTCGAAAAACCTTGTAAGGAGCGGTAAGGAAGCGTTATTGGACAGCTAATGGACAGGCAAGTTTCAAAGCATCTGAACTCGGTCGGGTCGCGGCCACCACGTGCTCAGCATCCGTATGTGGTGAAAGCGTAAGACTGCTCCAAATAGGGCCGCGTGATTGCAAAGAGCGAGCGCGCTGAGGGAATCGAGATCCTACTGATTAAGAGTCACGAAGGGCTCAGCATCCATTTCCTAGCAACCCACAATTAACCAATAACTTACAAAAGTCTTGCGCGCGCAGAGAACTCTTCGAAATGCTGGAAACGTTGGCGATATTTAGCAACATACAGCCACAGTTACCGCCACCTTGTCCGATTCATCCTGTCGCGAACATTGTTGTTCCGAGAGTGGGACTCGAACCCGTGCTGAAACGTACATTCAACAAGAACTGTGGGCAATTTTAACGATCGCAGTACATGGTAAGTAGTGTAAACGGCACGTGAGCAGCCAATGGATATCAACCCGGGCATGGCAGTTTCCACGCCGGCGAACCAGCCTACTGGAACCAGATCGGACCTAAATTGGCTGATCCGAAATGGTTGCGGCCATGTGGATCTGAACCACAGACCGTTGGGTTATGAGTCAACACTTTCATTGATCTGACGCAACTTAACCCCCGTTTTGGGTTTAAAACGGCCTTCTTGTTGGACCCAAGTTTGACCCAATATTTTGCTACTGTTCCGATGTCGTCGAAGTACCGAGTGACTCTCGAACTCAATGGTGGGAGGGTTTGCAGTTCGGGATTCATGGCTGAATCGTGGGAAGATCGGCCTCTCTGCAACCAAGAGTGGGACTAAAACTCAAACCGTAGCTTGGCTGGCTTGGCCCGGGGAACAAGCTAGTCTCAGACGTTCTGACGACAAACACAGAAACCTAGAAAGTGAATCGTGCTGAAAACTGCAACACGCGTGGAAGACCGTTAGGGTTGATTTCCTGCAGGGCTCCGAAATTGCCCGGACCCGAATTAGGCACCAGATAGCGGGTTTGGTTAAGTGTCGCGCCGTCGCCGCAGTTGGTGCCAACGGGGTTGTATTGCAGCTGGTTGATACCGTTGCCATTCTGCAGGTAGTAGTTCGCGTGGTTGAATAAATTGAACGCCTGCGCTTGAAATTGCAGCTGCTTGCCTTCCTCGACCGAGAAACTGCGGGCTAGGCCCAGGTCGATCCGCTCCAGCCACGGGCCACAAAAGGAGTTCAGGCCGATGCCCGGCGTCGGGCCGGCGCCATTGATGCCCCCGGCGGTGTTGGCGGTGTCCTGGTTAAAGGCGGTGTCGTTGAGGTTTCCATCGACGCCGTCGCAATTGCCGTACGAGAGAGTCGAACTGGTGCATGCGGGACTTAACAAAGCCGCATACGGACGGCCGGAAGAGATTTCCATGACGCTGCTCAGCAACCAGCCGGAGAGCAGTGTGCGGCCGGTCTCCGATGTAGTCAGCTTTTCCAGTCCGGGCCGATATACGGCCGCAAAGGTGATGCGATGCCGCTGATCGAGCAGCGAAGGAGCATGCGTATTGCTGAAGTCGAACTGATTGTTGAAGTCCATGCCATCGAGCATGATGCTCTTGGCGAAGGTATAAGAAAACTGCAGCTCAAGGCCGCGGGACATGGGGCGCTGCAATTGCACAAACAGAGAGTTGTAGTGGTTTTGACCGGGGCTGATTAGTTCGGCGATCTGGCCTAGGTTGGGATTAATGCGGCCTTCGGTCAGCAGGCCATTGTCCATGTTCGGCAAGGTGATCGTCGGACCAGTACAGGGAACCGTGGTTGTACTGGGAGGACATTGGATATATGTGGTTGTGCCCTGCAAGGGCATCAGATTCAGATCGTAGGCGCTGCCCGAAAGCAGATGCACCCCGTGATTCCACATGGTCCCGACAGTCAAAGTGGTGTTAGGAAGAATCTCGCCCTCAATCTGCAAGCTTCCTTGCAATATGTAGGGCGCGCGAAACTGCGGAGAAACCAGGGATATGTCCGGAGAAGCCTGGAACAAGGGAGAGTTCGCGGGAAGAATATTGGGAAATGTTGGCAGTTGCTGGTTCGGCGGACCGGAGATGTAGCAGGCATTGACTGAAGACTGCTGCGATGCCAGTCCGTTCGAGACCACCGCATTGCGGTAGTTCAGGCCGTTCATGTTGGTGTAGAACTGCCCGAAGCCTCCGCGGACGACCGTCTTCGATGCAGGCTGCCAGGAAAATCCACCGCGCGGCGCCAGGCGAAAGAACTGGTTCGGATATTGTCCGGTGAGCGGGAAAATGGGATTTTCGACAGGCTGCGGATACCTGGAAGTCTTCACGCAAGCCCAATTCGAGCGTCAACTTCGGCAAAACGCGGAACGTGTCCTGCGCGTAGAATCCGTAGTACGGCACGGCAAAAGAGAAAGTCGGGATTCCCGAGGACTGACTGAACTGGTTGTATTCCCCGAGCGCCAAGTCCTGCAGATTCGAAAATTCATAGCTGCCGAGAAACGACCCGAAGTCGACGGCCTCATTCGGGTCCGCACCGCCATCGTTGTTGTCCGAATCCCAGGCGCGGTCCATATCGAAGCCGAATTGCAATGTGTGCTTGCCGATCACATAATCGACCCGGTCGGACAGGGAATACTGTCGTTCGAAAACCCTGCCAACAGAGAAAGGTGCGTTGCCAAGAACGAATGCTGCCGGACTATCCAGGATGATGGTGGGGGTGTTGGGAGCTAAGCCGGTCGGTGTCGAAATCTGGTTGTCGTCCGAACTGCTGGCGTGGAATTCGTTCAGAAGGGTGGAGGAGAAAGTGTGGGTCCATCCCAGGCCGGCTTGGAAGGCATGCACGAAGGCGTCGGCCAGCGTCTGCATTCCATAGTTCCCGACGGTCGGGTCGGTGATGACACCTCCGGGCGAATTGAACCGGTTGAAGTTGAGGCTGAGGAACAAGCCATCGCGGGAACTGGCCTGGTAGTCCAGACGCGGGGTAATGACCCAATCATTGCGCTTTCTCGCTTTGGTGCCGAGATTCGAGTTGAGCGCGTTAAGGGTGTTAGATACCTGCTGCAGATAGACGGGATTCGTCGGGTCAGCCAGGACATCGGCCTCGGTGTCGCTGCCCGGCACTGGCAAAGGGCCGTTCGGAGCGGGCAGGGTCGTTCCAGAAGGAATTCCAAAATTTGCGCTCAAGAAAGGGTCAAAGTTCGACGGAGATGTTGCTAAAGCCGAATTGATGACGGCAATCGGATTGCTTCTCAGTTGCTGCTCATAATCCACAAAAAACCACAAACGATTTCGTACGATCGGACCGCCGAGGCCGCCGCCGAATTGCTGTAAATCATCTTGCGGTTTGGGAAAGCCAGCGGCTTTATCGAGCCGTCACTGGCTCCAGTCGCGGAGTTGCGGTTGTAATAGAAGGCGCTGCCGTGAAACGCGTTGCTTCCCGACCTTGTGACGGCATTCACGAAACCGGCTCCGCCTCCATAAATCGCCGAGTAGGGGCTTTCCGAGACTTGAAACTCCTGGATCGCGTCCTCACCGTACAGATAGGGGATGCGGTAACGGCCGATAATGTCGGCGAAGTAGTTGCTGGTCGCATTGGATCCGTCAACCGTGAAAGCACTGGATCCATTGCCATTGGCGTATCCCGAGTCTTCTCCGCCCTGTTGTCCGGCGAGGCTCACGAGACCGGTGTCGCCGTCGTAGCTGGTGTTCGGTGTGAGAGCAGCAAAGTCGGTGTATTTTCGTCCGTTGAGAGGTAATTCCTCAAGCAGTGACCGCTCCAGTACCGTGCTGGCAGAGGATTCCTGCGGACGAAGCGGCGGCGGCGTCCCGGTTACATTAACCGTGTCTGTACTGGCTCCGACGCGTAGCTTGATGTCCTGCGAAGTTGCATTTCCCACAAGAACTCGCACCAAGGCCTGAACATCGCGAAAGCCTTTGAAGCTTGCGGTGATCGAATAGGTGCCCGGCATCAGCACAGGAAAACGGTAAAGGCCCGCATAGTTTGTGTCGGCTGATTGATGAACACCGGTAGCAAGGTTCCGCACGACAACCGACGCTCCCAGTACTATCGCTCCGTTCTGCTCAACGACGCGCCCTCCGAGCGACCCCGTCAAGACCACATTCTGGCCGCTCACCCATATGCAACTTGTCACCACAACCAATACACTGCATATCGCGATGCGCTTGCCCGCGGGAAGCGCTCTGCGGCTTCGACGAATAACGGATTCTCTTCTCATCTTGGTTCCCATAAGGATTTCAAAGCCGTCTGGTGCGGGATCGTCGCAGAAGCTGCTTCCGTGCTTCACATTTGTTCATGCATCGTAGCAAGCTTGCCGCTAATGGAGGTCAACTCCACGCCATCTCCTTCCTGTCTGAGTAGAGATAGCGATCGCTCTCACTGTAGCGATGGCACTGTTGCGCAACTTCGTGATGCTCGTCTGCTTTCCCAGACTGTAATCAGTAATGTGCTGCCCAAGATCAACACTCCGCCAATGATCGCCAGCGAAGTTAATTTCTCCTTTAGCCAAATGGCCGCGATCGGAATCCCAAAAAACGTGATCAAGTAGTTCGACAGCGCGGCCTGAATCGCATCGAGCTGTTTGAGAGCCTTGAGAAAAAGAACCATGGACAGATAATTATGCAAAACAGTTAGCAAGATCAGTCCAATCCATGTTCTGAGCGAAAAATGAGAAATGTTTGCGAACACTCGAGGTTCCTGGGCCACGGTCAACGGAGTCATGATCACAAACATCGCCAGATAGGTGAAAAATAACATCTCTGTCGGGGAGTAGCGTTCCAATATCTTCTTGCCATAAGAGTTGTAAAAGGCGCTGCCCAGAGTACCTAAGAAAATCAGCACATTCCCGTAGAGATAGCCCTTGCCAAAGTTCAGAGTTCGGAAATCGATATCGGAGCACATTACAACACCGATTATTGCCAAGCCGAAACTGATCCACCGGACGGGTGTCATTTTTTCGTGCAGAAAGAGAAATGCCAGGAACGCAGTGGATACCGGCAGGGTCAACATGAGCAACGCGGCATTACTGGCGAGCGACATGCGAGTGCCCCAGGTGATAAGCACTTGTCCCGGAAACACCCCCACTGCGGCGAGTAACAGGAAAATCAGAATGTCACTGCTTCGCCTGTCGGTTTTCTTGGAACCTTTGGCTTCCAATCTGATAAGCGGATAAAGCATTATCGTGGCTAGGGTCATTGGCCCCCAGACAGTGAACAGAGAGCCGACCTGATCCTGAACCAATTTGATACACGTAAACTGCAATGCCCACATGAAATTGCAGCTGAATAGCAGTAGCCAGGAGCGCATGGGGGTCTTCATATCAACATTTCACTTAGCTCTTTCTGGGTTTGCTCTAAGGTGACTTCGATGTCTTCTGTGGTGTGGGCAAAGGAAATAGAACATTGCTTTGTGGCAAGCGGGAAAAAGTAAGTGCCGAGCTTGATCAGGTTCTTGCGCAGTTCTTCATCAAATCCGAAATCGTGGTGGCTCGCCAAGTCGTGCCAATCGCTTGGACAATGATCCATGAAGTAGATACAGAAGGCCGAACCTTGCCTCGCGACGACTCCCTTAAAACCCAGGGTACGGATGATTTTCTCCAAGCCTTCCTGCATCTTTTGTCCTAACAACTCCACATGCCTATAGACTTCTCCGCCATTCATCATCAGACGCTCGATTGTTGCAATAGCGGCTGCGGTGGGAACTGGGTGCGCATTGTACGTACCGGCCAAGAGTACTCGTTTCGACGGTTCGGGATGGACGAACCAATCCATCAACTCCTTCTTGCCCCCGAGTGCGGCGATTGGGTAGCCATTAGCCAGAGCCTTGCCGAAGGTGACTAAGTCGGGCTTCACGCCGGCAATCTTGGCATAGCCGCCAATCCCGTGGCGGAACCCAGTCTTCACCTCGTCAATAACGAGGACAAAGCCCCACCGGTCAGCTAATCTTCGCAGTCCTTGCAGAAACCCAGTTGCAGGCTTGACGATCCCGATGTTTTGCAGAATCGGCTCCGTGATAAGGGCCGCTATGGGATACTTCTGGCAGACATACTCTACGGACTCAAGATCGTTGAAGTTAATCGGGTGAACAAGTTCTTGATGCGCGAGCGGGATTCCCGCACTGATCGGAATATAAGGGTATTCGCCGGGAGAACGCCTTGGCCCGATTACGTCAAGCGGCGTCATCAAATTACAAGAGACGTCGTCATGCCACCCGTTGTAGCCTCCCTGCATGACAACGATGTGATCCCTTTGAGTGACCGCCCGAGCGAGACGAATCGCCTGATACGTAGCTTCGCTGCCGGTGTTCAGGAACTGAACCGATTCCACCGCTGGTATATGCTGGCAGATGAGTTCCGCTAACTGGCCCTCGAGCTCAGTCGTGCCCGAGCCGTAGAGGCTGGCCCCTTTTCGCAACACGGAGATGACAGCGTCGGTAACATAGGGGTCGTTGTGTCCCAAGAAGTGCGGGCCAAATGCTGCATGATAATCAATGTACTGATTCCCATCTGCATCCCAGAGGTACGCACCTTGGCCCTTGACGAACACGATCTCCGGTTGAACCGCCCGGTTCACCGAGACGACACCGCCGGGTATGTAATGCCGATTGTGATTAAGAATTTGTAACGACTTCGTATGAGCAAATACACCCCTAGTTTGTTCGTGCCCATGAAAGAGTTCGTCCGGGGCCGGCAAACTAGCGGGACCCGCTTGAGCCTTGAAGACCTTGTCACCGTTCTGAGTTGTCATAATTTAGTGCTCCTGTGCAAGCCTCTCTAGCGGAGGTAGGACATCCCCTTCATGTGAACTATCCGAAAACTCTCTCAATCGCTGCTGGAATTTTCGCCAATATTCATATTCGGCGTCCCATCTCCCCAGTGCCGAATCGAGTCGATAGGGAGAATATTCCTCCAGCCACTCCGCCCTATAGAGCGGGCGCAGTTCCGTAATAGCATCCATCAAGTCGACGATGCGGGAATGATCCTGATGCACGATCTGAGATTCCCACTCATTCCACCATCTGTCGGCATCTGGGCGTGTCGTACCGTTTCGACGCCACAGTTCTATGAGCTCAGAAGGAGTTTGGAATTTTTGCCCGGCGTAGTCGAGCAGCCGAGCTCCCACTAACAAGCTATTTAAGGTTGTGGGATCGGCTCCGGAAGCCAAAGCATGATACAAACGAATCGCGGAGTCTTCCGCTAACAGTCGCGTCTGCCGCAAATGTCCTTGATCCTGCATCGCCTCCTTTAAGTACACGGGGAAAAATGGATCGTTCCACAAAGCAAACTGCGTGAATTCATCTCCAAGTACCTTTTGAAGGTCGGTTTCTGCCTCGGACATATTGCGAAGCGCCGCCGCAACATCTGTAGCGATAGTTGCGGGGTACATTACGTGTGCGTAGTTAGTGAAAAAATTGGCGCGGTCCATGGGAGCGTGTTGCCATGCCGCCGCTGCGCCATAGGCCATCGCAGGGAGTGACATGCGAAACAACAGTTGTCCGTCGTCCGCCCAGACCGTGTTCACCAGGCCGAGCGCGCCGGAACGCCGGCCCGCAGCCAGGAAGGTGTCTACATTTTCAAATGTCGTATTGAAATCGGGCGCGATGTTGTCATAGCTCATTACTCCCGACTCCACTATGTGAGGAACATGGTTGGCGATTAATGGCGCAAGCCAGCGCTTGTAGGTTGGATCCTCTGAGGTGTAATACCAGGCGGCAGCAATGAGTCCCGGAGGAAGATCAGGAATGATCTGGGGATATTTCACCATGATGTCGCCGAACGCGATCACATGCTTCCCGCGCTCCTGGAATAGTCGCGTAACAGTCGTGAGCTGCTTCACGAACAATGCCGATGGCGTTGCGGCCGTGCCAGCTGATCGAGTAGCTTGCTCGATTTGAAACGTCTCATCGAGTCCAATGTGGACGAACGGACTGGGAAACAAATCCGCCAACTGGCTGGCCCAGTCGGCCAGCAGAAGCAACACCTTTGGATTACCGGGATCGAATTCGGTCCCGTGCGGCTCGTCGGATAGCTCTGAATATTCTTCTACCCGAAACAGGTCGTGCTGGTGAGCGTATAGATCCAGATTAGGGATTACATCAATGTGGCGTTCGCGACCATAAGCGACAATCCGCCGCACTTCATCTTGCGCCAGGCGGCCCTCGGGATTGACGAGTGGATATCCTCTCAACTCTATGCTGTCTTCAGAATAAAGATAGTACTGGTTCGACTTCCAGCGTGAAAGAAAGTCAAGCTGCCGCTTGATCTCATCCTCTTTGGGTAAGGGGCCGTGGCTTATGTCGATCATGGTTCCCCGGTACGCCAGCGATGGCCAGTCTTGAACTTCAACTTCTGGAAGGGACGCCTCGGCCGCGTTCCCCTCGATCAACTGGCAAAGCGTTTGTACCGCGTAGAACAACCCGGCCGACGAGGTGGCTTGAACCGTACCCCCATCCGGCGTCACCTTCAGAGTGTAGGCTTCACGGGATTCCGGTCCCGGCTGTTCGCCGGGGAGCGGCAGGGCGCTAACCTCGCCGGTCCGCCTCAGCACGATCAACTTACCCGACGCTTCGCCCAGGGAGACGTGGACAGGTTCTTTGGCCACATCGGAAAGACAACTCGACAACTGTTCCGCAGCGAAGCGATCCTCAATGCTAGGTTCTCCCACCAATCGGATGCTGAGGCCTCGTATTCGAAGCTGTCGCACCCCATAATGTATCTGTTGCGGTTGAGGCAAAAGCACATTATGCCCAGCAATGGCCCATGCACTGATCAGAAAAGCCCAACCTAAAATAGGAGCACAAAGCAACCAGCGCACAACTCTTCGTCTTCTAAGGCTGGCCCATGTCTTTCGCGGTCCTGACTGAATTATTGCCACCATGAACTTAGGTGCCTCTCTTTACTCGGAGCATAACCACTCCATGCTGAGGAACAAGCGCGGTGTACTTCTCTCGGAAGTTTCCGAGATCGTCTTTCGCCCACAGGTCTCGCAAAGCTAGAGAATTGCCAAGGCCAATATCTCGAAAGTCTATGGTCACCGGCATTGCTCCCCAGCCCCGGTTAAACATTCCCACTGCGATGCTTCCATCGTTCAGGGGCTTCGCCCACACCTCCAAGGGCCCTTCTTGTTTGATCCGGTGGCCCTGGATGCCAAGTGGATCTTGGTCTATCGCAATGACCTCCGGGTTTGTTAGAAGGGCACGCGTCTCAGCGTCCATGGCTACCAAATTGTTGCCAGCCATAAGCGGAGCCGCGAGGATGCACCACAAACTCATGTGCGTCCGATACTCGTCAGTGGTCATCCCCCCATTACCGATTTCGAGCATGTCGGGATCATTCCAGTGGCCGGGTCCCGCAAACTGCTCCAGGCCGTTCTGCCCGAATCCAAGTTCCGACATCACGTAGTAGTCGTCGCGAATGTCATCGTCCGTACGCCAGAGGTTGCCACCCACCGAGGCACCCCACTGCCAACTCTTCTGCATTCCGTATTGGCACATGGCATACACCATGGGCCGACCGGTCTTCTTCAGCGCATCGCCCATTTTCTTGTACGCCGCGACCTGATCGCCCATTCCGTCATAGCTGCACAGGTCGTACTTCAAGTAATCCATTCCCCAATCGGCGTAGGTTTGGGCATCCTGTTCTTCATGACCATAGCTCCCTGCGTAACCCTCACAGGTTTTCGGGCCGGGCGAAGAATAGATTCCCATTTTCAAGCCCTTGCTATGAACGTAATCAGCTAATGCCTTCATGTCAGGAAACTTTGCATTTGGGCGGATGTGGCCGGAAGCATCACGACTTCCCTGCCAGCAGTCATCGATCAGGACATACACATATCCGGCAGACTTCATGCCAGTGGCGACGATCGCGTCCGCCTGGGCCCGCACTACTGAATCGCTCACTTCACAAGCAAAATGATTCCAACTGTTCCATCCCATCGGCGGAGTGCGTGCCAGGATGGAATCCTGAGCGCAGGTCAACCCGGTCCAAGACAACGAAAGGAGGATGCTGAGCAGGAAGGCCGGACCGTGTTTTGCAATCTTCATTCTCATACCTCGTGCGACGACAGCAGTTCGTTCAACGCTGCTCTTATTGCCCCCGCGGTTAACGAGTTGTGGCAGGAGCTCTTCAAACCGTGACGAACATTCTCGTTCGCAAATGTAACGCAAGCCCGAAACACATTGCTGCTTTTCCCGTCAGGGTGCGCAACCGAGGCTAGAAAGCTTGCGTCCTAATGTCAAACGCGCCGATTCAAGCGCGGCTTCGTTCATCGTCCAATCGTGCCAGTTCGGATCATTATTTCCGGACGATGACAGCGAAACCATGACTTTCCTAACAAACGTGGCTTGACCGCAGGCACGGCTCCTAAGCGCTCGAATGTACTCATAGTCCTGTACGCCGTCGCGCAGATACTTGAGCCGCATGGAAGGGGCTACACCTTGGTAAGCCTTCGTACTTTGCAGGCCAGCCAGCTCTCCTGGATAGACCAATATGCCCTCGCCGGGAAAGTAATCGCCCGGGGAGGTATTTCCCGAGGACAAAGCACTAATCCATGCATCTGCTTCGGAATTCCAGTTGGAGACAGCCCAGTAATTCATACCCGTTAGCCCAAGGCTCTGGCTGAGGAAGCCCGGCCAAATGCGGTAATCGATCGGAAGGAAATCCAGTTCCCACTTGGGCGAGTAAGTATCGATCACCTCATCTGTATAAGACCAGACTTTGTCCCCCTTGTTCAGGACATAGGCCACATTATTCGTTCCGTCGGTAGAGACCAGTTGGGCGCTATCATAGTCTTCGGGCAACATTGTCCAAACGTCTACCGCGGAACGGCCAGTTCCCAGACCGTCGTCGAAAAGTTCGGAAACTGGCTGCTGCGACACCACGTTGTCGACACCCACTTGGCCTGGCACACCGGTCACGACCGCTTGGTGCAAAACCTTCGCCCATGCAATCACTGACTGGTAGTACGCCTCGTTCGAACAGCTAGACTCTGGATCAGCCGTGTAGTCGTTCAAGTAGAGGCCTATTGGTTGGGCGTCCACTGCGGATTGCAAAGTCTGGAGGGAAGGAGGGTCAGGTTTGAGATGCTCGCCGGCGCAGTTGCCGTAAGAAACGTTTTCATAATAGCCCAAGTCGAAGTTATTCAGCCCATGTCGGCTAATGTCAGTGCTTTCGCTGGCCAACGCCGTTCCCGCGGTATCAGGCATGATTTTATTTCTGAGAAGTTCGGCCTCTATTCCCGCCGCTAGTGCGCCGCCTGCGGACAGATTGCTGTCGCCTCCCCCGAAGAGGGACTTCAACGACGGCCGCAGCGGCAGCGTGAAATTCCATACTGTCAGCTTAATTATGCCTTCGACAGATCCCCAGCCGCTAGACACGGCATAAGTGCCCGTGTAGTTCCCCGCTGGGGTTGCACGCGGCACTAAGGCGTCAACCCAGAAGACAACATTCTTGCCGGCGGCCAGGCTAGGGAGTTCAAACTGATAGGTCGCATCGGCCTTGGGGGGCATCCCAGTCTCGGGATCAATGGCTGGGATTAGTGCGTCCGGGAACGTATCGATTCTAAGGGGTGCCACCTGGGTTCCGTTGTCACCGTTGTAGAACCATGTGGGGCAGAGGTTGGGGGCTGGCGGACAGCTTTCAAAGTCCAGCACGCTATGTTGGTCGCCTGGCACGGTTATGTAGGACTCTCTGTATAGAATCAGATTCGCCCTAAAGATCGTCGCACCGCTCGGGCCAGTCAGGTGGTTCGGTATAGATAAGCGGACATTCGTAAGCCCTCCGGCTGGAGCCTTCACTGCTATTTGAAAGGGTATGAATTCTCCGCGACTGCCGTAGATGGTGACTGCAGTCCCGCTGCCCGCCGCATCGGTTGGCCCAACTCGGAGCAAAGAGCTTGGAACAGCCCACACGATGGGAGCCGCGCCAGGAGCCGTGCTATCCTGTGCCCGGCCGAGTCCCACTAATGGAAGGATCGCAAGGCAACTTACAACTGCCACCCAACTGCGCGGGCTCGCGTAGTAGCCACGTTGAATACACGTCATCGATGTCTCATTCATTAAAGATGTCGCGTATGTTCAAACTCTTCCTAACGATCTGCCCGAGCTTCCCGGCGGTAGCTCGGGCAGGAACGGCTGAGTTATCTCCGGCATTAATCGGTGTCATCCACCTCAATGGTCGCAGTAGCGGTGTTGCCCGCCGTATCGGTTGCCACGGCCGAGACGTCATACCAGGCCGCACTAAGGGTGGCGAAGTTGAAAGTGGTGGTATACGGAGCCTTGGTGATCGCCGCTCCTGCGTTTTCTTGGTCGCTGTATCCCAGATCGATTACGAATTGCACGCTTGCTACACCCCCCACGCCTCCCGAAGCAGTGGCCGTCAGCGTGGTGACTCCGGACACAGTGGCATTGTTCGCCGGCGCCGTTATGGACACGGTGATCGGGCTCGCAGAAGTGACCGTCAGCGTCGCCGCGTTCGAGGTAATCGATCCGCTCTTGGCCGTGATGTTTGTCGAGCCCGCCGCCACCCCGGTGGCTACGCCGGTCGACGCGATCGTTGCCACTGTCGTGCTCGACGACGCCCATGTCACCGAACTGGTGATGTTCTGAGTGGGGCCGCTCGAATAGGTTCCTGTAGCCGTGAACGCCTGCGTCCCGCCTGACGCGATTGAGGCGCTCGCTGGCGTTACTGCAATCGAAACCAGCGTCGGTGCCGTGACCGTCAGCACCGCCGTGTTCGAGGTAATCGATCCGCTCTTGGCCGTGATGTTTGTCGAGCCAGCCGCCACCCCGGTGGCCACGCCGGTCGACGCGATCGTCGCTACCGTCGTGCTCGACGACGCCCATGTCACCGAACTGGTGATGTTCTGGGTGGAGCCGCCCGAATAGGTTCCTGTAGCCGTGAACGCCTGCGTCCCGCCTGACGCGATTGAGGCGGTCGTCGGCGTTACTGCAATCGAAACTAGCGTCGGTGCCGTGACCGTCAGCACCGCCGTGTTCGAGGTAATCGATCCGCTCTTGGCCGTGATGTTTGTCGAGCCCGCCGCCACCCCGGTGGCCACGCCGGTCGACGCGATCGTCGCTACCGTCGTGCTCGACGACGCCCATGTCACCGAACTGGTGATGTTCTGGGTGGAGCCGCCCGAATAGGTTCCTGTAGCCGTGAACGCCTGCGTCCCGCCTGACGCGATTGAGGCGGTCGTCGGCGTTATCGCGATTGACTCCAGCGTCACGCCAGAGGAACACTCGCTATTAATCTGGTTCCCCAACGTGACACGTGCCGATTCTAAGTTGGCCTCATTCATCGTCCAGTCATGCCAGTTGGGGTTCTCACTGCCGGATGCCGAAAGAGAATAGATAGCGGTCTGGTTCGGAGTTTGCCCGCAGTTCTTGAGCAGTTGCAAATACTCGAAGTCCTGTTCGCCATCCCGCAGATACTTGAGTCGCATGGAGGGCGCGACACCTTGATAGCTCGACGTACTCTGCAATCCCGCCGGCCCGCCTGGATAAACCAAAATGCCTTCTTCTGGAAAGTAACCGTTGCTGCTGTTTGTGTAACCCTTGGACAGCGAACTGGTCCAAGCGGCCGATTCCGAATTCCAGTTAGCGATCGCCCAGTAATTCGTCCCGGTTATCCCCAGGCTCTGGTTTAGGAAACCCGGCCAAATGCGGTAGTTGATAGGCAGGAAATCCAGTTCCCACTTTGGGGAGTAGTAATCAAGCACCTCATCTGTGTATGACCAGACTTTGTCCCCCTTTTGCAGAACATAGGTCACATTCGGCAATCCATCGTAAGTGTCGGTCTGGGCCACGTCATAGTCCTGCGGGAGCATCGCCCAAACATCCACGGCGGAACGGCCGGTGCCCAGGCCGTCGTTGAAAAGTCCGCCCGCGGCTGCTGCGGAATCGGGCCGTTGCGAGACCATATTGTCGACACCAATTTGACCTGGAACACCCGTGACGACTGCCTGATGCAGGACCTTAGCCCAGGCGATCACGGAGTTGTAGTACGCGGTATTGGTGCAACTCGACTCTGGGTCGGCGGTGTAGTCGCTCAAGTAAAGACTTGTTGGCTGCGCGTTGACCGCAGTCTGCAAAGCACTCAAGGTAGGGGGTGCAGGTTTGAGGTCGCTGCCCGTGCACGCGCCGTAAGAAACGTTTTCATAGTAACCCAGGTCAAAGTCATTCAGCCCGTATTGACTGATGTCAGTGCTCTCGTTGACCAAGCCCGAAGTGTCAGGCATGAATCGGTTTCTGAGAAGTTCCGCCTCTATGCCGGCAGCCAGAGCGCCGCCTGCAGACAGATTAGAGTCGCCTCCACCAAAAAGCGATCGGAGCGACGGTTTTAGTGGCAACGTGAAATTCCATACCGTCAGCGAAATCGTTCCTTCGGCAGATCCCTGAGTGCTGGAGACCGTGTAAGTGCCGGTATAAGTCCCGGCGGTCGTCCCGCGTGGCACAAACGTATCTACCCAGAAGACTGTGTTGTTACTGGCGGCCAGACTAGAGAGCTCAAACGCATAAGTAGCTCCTGACGTGGGAGGATTCCCCGTGGCCGGATCTATCGCCGGAATCAGCGCGTCGGGGAGAGTCTCGTTGCTGGTGGTGATAGGCGCATTCTGGACTCCGTTGTCCGAAGTGTATGGAAGACCAGAGGTCTCAAAACCCGCGGAGCTGTGTTGCGCGGCACTTATGGTGATATAAGACTCTCGATAGAGAGTCAGACTGCTGCTGGGAATCGTCGCACCCGCCGGTCCAGTTAGATTTGAAACCGACAAGGTGACGTTGGTCAGCCCGCCCGACGGAGCCTGCACAGCCACCTGAAATGCAACATACTCCCCTTGTCCGCCATAGATCGTTGCCGTTGTGCCGCTCCCTGCGGTATCGGTTGGTCCTACTCGTAACAAGGTACTCGGAACCACCCACACGGTCGGCCCTGCGCCAAAAGCTACGCCACAACCGACCAGCATCATGACCAGCAGGACGCTTGCTGTCTTTTTCATACCCTCTCCAATTCTTGGCAACTTGGCTATGACAGCGTTCAACTGTGAAACACAACGACCAATTGTCCGGAAGTAATTTTCGGGGCCGTGCCCGGTGCAAAGTGCTTGGAACGCGATACACACGATCAGTGGCACACCAGAAGAGCGTCGCGGACGCTCTTCTTGCACACCTTAATGCTTATCGTCGATCTTGATGACCCTTTCGCTGAAGGAATCGGCGACATAGAGATCACCCGAAGCGTCCAAAGCTACGCCTATCGGAACATCCAAGCCGCGTTTGACTGTAGTTAGTGTTCCGTCAGAAGTTATCTCGGCCAGCGAGTTGGTACCGGTGTCCGTGACGTAAAGGTCGCCCGCAGGATCGACAGCCAAGTACATCGGAGCAACCAGCCCGTTGCCTAGCGTCGTTTGAGTTCCGTCAGGGGCTATCTTGAATACTGCCGCGCTGTAGGTATCCGCAACGTACACGTTACCGACTGCGTCGACGGCGACTCCTACTGGAGTATTATATCCACTGCCCAAATTGGTTTGAGTGCCATCGGGTGTAATCTGGGCCACAAAACCTTCCCAAGGGTCTGCGGCATACACGTTACCTGCCGCGTCCACGGCTACGCTCATCGGCATGTAAAACCCACTGCCCACGGTCCCCTGCACTCCGTCAGGCGTGACTTTGTAGATGACTCCGGCTTGGCTGTCAGCCACGTACACATTTCCCGCTCCATCTACAGCGACAGCCTGCGGGACCATAAATCCGCTACCCACGGTGGATCGGGTTCCGTCCGGCGTAATCTTGAATACTTGCTGCAGGTCACTGTCTGTAACATACAGATCTCCCGCAGCGTCAATGGCAACCCCTTGGGGGCTGATGAGCTTGTCCGCGACAACTTTGTACTGCGGCGCACGAACTCCAGAGGCTGAACCGGCAGAAGCATGGCTAACGTCTGGGGCGTTCGTCGGCTTCGTCATGGATCGAGCAAGCGCCCTTAGGTTGCATTCGCGAACCCAAGGCGGTAGTTTCAATTGCACCGTCGGCACATTGTCTGGTTTAGCATTATCAGGCGACACCTGCGACTGAGCCGTGGCGGCATTCGCCCCGCACGCTATTGTCAGGAACAGCAAGCTCCGCGCAATCGGCAGGAATCGTATCGGATGTGAAGACAACCCAAACAATCGTTTCATTAGAGCCTCCAAGATTCCCTTACCACAATCCATCGCGAACTGAGCCAACCAGCCGCATAGTCAGCACATCAGATCCACATGAAATGTGTTTCACTCGCTCACAGTCTAACTTTCTTAAGTTGTCTTATCTGAACAGATCGCTCAGATCCTTCGTCTTGGGATCTGCCGCGCCTCCCAGCAGAGGCGTTACATTGAAGATCTCTTCGATCGTCTTCAATGTCGAGCTGTGGTCGTAGTGAATTTTGTTGGTATAAGCTGTTTTGCCTCCCCCTTTGGCAAGCGGCGAAAGCAAGAAAAAGAAAATCGGTCCATCGCTGTACTTGTCGGTATCTTCTGCTTCATCCCAGATTACGAATAGAGCGCCATCGTTCTTGTACGCATCTGAGTTCATAATCATCGGCAAATTCCTTTTCAGCCATTGATCCGAGCGACGGGTGTTGCTTCCCGGCTCCCTCGGATCACACGAAGATATTCCCTCATGTCCTTGGTGGCACAGATTCGGAATAATGAGATTGTATTGGGCGGTCGTATGTGCGCTCAGATCTTTAGCGAGATGGTAAAAGGGTACGACGTGCTCCAGGCATTCCGGTGACTTCGGATTCAAGTTGCCATTCACGTCGTTGAAATAGACAGGAGCCAAATGATTTACATCCACGTGAGAGAAATCAAGCGGGCACACGTGAAATTCGGTGCTGCCATAATCATGCTCAGCGTAGGCCTTCCACGAAATACCCGCGCCTTGAAGAGTTGTCACAAGATGCTTCGAGTCGGGCTTAATCCCAGGCACCTGGCCGGGCTGCGTATCACCGAGCTGGCCGAAGTTGGTCCCGGCTTCCAGCCACAAGTAGTTCGGCTGGCTGGGATGATTTCCGGGCGGATTGAAATATTGCAGAGGCTGAGCCGCTATTTTCTTCAGCGTGCCGTTGACGTATGGAGCGAGCGGGTTGTGGTCGATATCCGGGTCGTTGAAGGATGCACCGGCGTCGTTCCCCTCCCGGTTGTGATTCTCCATCATCACCACAAAAACGGTCTTCACTTTGCTCATTTGTGAATGCGCAAGCCCGACCGTCACGACAAGCCAAAACAGCAAAGTCAAAACGCCTCGCAAATGTTTCATAGAGCCTCTTTTCTGACTATGAGCAGGCAATCACTAGAAGTGTTGTTCTGCCGTGTTGTAGAAGCAGTGACCCTTGTCCCATATACTAGGGGTAGAGTCAAAGACTTTCTGCGACCAACACGATTTGGTGTTCATTATGCTGAACAACTGGCCTCCGTCTGCAGCGACAGCATAGGCCTGCAAAATGCCAAAAGCTTTCCGACAAGTTTCACGGCCGCATCCGATAAGTCTTGCTCTAACTATGGCCTAAGCTCTTGCATCATTTAACTGGAAGTGCTTAGAACCATCCCTTGCCTCGCTCCGGTTAAGAGAATCATTTGGATTCCTCGCGAGGTAAGGGATGCTCAATGTCCTGCCTCAAATCACCAGAAGAACTTCAGCGCGAACGTCATGTTCCGGGGATCGGTTTGTATACCCGTAATTTTGCCGAACGTGCAACCGGCTTGCTCCACCAGGTCGGTCGAACCGTCCGCCGCGGGTGGCAAGCAAAATGTTGTATTGGGGAGCGCGGGATTTTGATGGTTAAGAGTATTGAAAACTTCCCACCGGAATTCTAGATACTTTGCCTCAGTGAAGTGGAAGTCTTTCATCAACGAAGAATCGAGGTTCCAAAACCCGGGGCCACGAATGGCATCGGTCCGCGGCTTCATATCTCCGAATGTCCATGCCCGAGGATCGAGGATCGTGTAGTTCGCCCAAAAGTTAGGATCATTGCCGTATGCGGGCTCAAAGGCAGCGGGATTAATCCAATCCGCTATTTGGGCTTCTTTGGAGCGATGCCCGCTGAACCGAGGGTCGCCGATCAGGTTGCACCTGCCTCCTGACTCCAGGTAGGCAGTACCCGGGGTGCTGAGCTGCTGAAGCGTGCTCGATGGGCACGAGATAGGCAGCGGCAAGCCCCGTTGCGCATTGAAGTTGCCGCTTAAGTGCCAGCCTCCCAGAATGCTGCCGATTACGCCTTTGTGGTTCAGAAGGGCTTTGCCGCGGCCTACAGGGAGTTCGTAGGTAGCGCTCACATTGAACATCTGGGGGATGTCATCGACCGCTACCGCACGATCAGCATTCCTGTTGTCCGGATCCTGATATGTCCATGGGCCTCCATAAGCGCTCTCCAATTGGCCGCCCCGTCCACCGATTATTCCTGTGCGCGTGAAATGAATCGGATCGACCGCTTCCACGCCTGCTCCACCCACCGACCAGTTATCCATTTGCTTGGAGACGGTATACGCGACGATGAAATCCAAACCATGGGATGTCCGTTTTTGGACCCTTAGGTTCATTCCGTTGTAAGTGCTCATACCCGCGAATGTGCCGTTTGTAGGAATCGTGGGGAAGAAAGGATAAGGTTCCACAAGAGTCGAAAGAGCCAGCTGCGACACAGGCCCGGTAACCGGATTTCCGTACAGCGAGCCCAATTGTGTGGCAGTCTGGCCAGAATAGAACTGCGAAATAGGGTAGTCATTGAAGAGCTGGGCTTGGTACTGGAGCTTGTTCTTCGTTGAGACATTGTTGTACAAGTAGGCGTTGGGTCCGCTTCCCGCCAAGTGAGTTCCGTGAGTGCCGACATAACCCAGCGAGACCGTGAGTTTGCCCGGAAACTCTTGTTGAATTTCCAGGGTGTAGCTTTGCACCATGGGATCACGTGTTGGCTTGACAAACGCGTAAGTGGCGCCCAGCAAATTTTCACGAGTCTGGGCTGGGAACGGGCCACTAATGGAGGGGAATAAGAGGCTCGTCTTGTTAGTACTCGTGTCGCTCAGGGGAAACGCTTCACAGGGTCCCTGGAAAGCAACGCATTGTGGATAGAAACTTTGGTCCCAACTTCCGCCGAGGCCCCAGCCCGCTCCATTGACGACGGACTGTCCCGGTGCGTTAAAACTCTCAATCGCGTCGGTATAGAAAATGTCATAACCACCGCGGATCACAGTTTTGCGCAAGGCAGAAGGCGACCATGCAAAATTGAAGCGAGGAGCGAAGTCAGTGTGGTTCGCCGGAAATACATCACCACTCGGGAATCCAGCGCTGCCCTCATAAATGTTTTCTCCCTGCAGTCCGGTCGCGGGGTTCAGGCAGGTAAAGCAGAAGTTGCCCATCGGGTAATAACGAGCCCTGAAAAAACCGTTCAGATCGTAGCGTAAGCCCAGATTCAAAGTGAAATTGGCCCTCACGTGGAAGTCATCCTGTACGAAGAATCCCCAGGAACGCCAGCGCAGATAGGGCGGTTCTATACGGCCGGCGAACGTGCTGCCATCAGCGGGAACGGCTCCCAACATGAATTGGGCGAAACTATTGCCGCCCAACCCGGAAATAGGATTCTGGGTCAACGAACCACTAAAGTCCAGGGTGGTGGGATCGTCACTGTTATAACTAGCATGGTCTAAACGGTAGGCAATACCCATCTTCAAGGTATGTTTGCCGATGATCCTCGTTACATTGTCGAGAATACTGTAAGCCTCCGTTCCTGTCGCAATGTTGGTCCAGGGGGTAGGGCCGAAAGAAAGAGCTCCACCGCCCGGCGTGCTCGTTAAAGCAAAATTAGGCGTTGGGAAAAAACGGTTACTAGGTAACATGCTCGGCGCTAGCATCTGCTCCACCTCTGACTGAGATGTGAGGCTGTCCGGGTAAGGATTCGACAGGGTTGAGAGGAATTGGCGGGTGAAGCTGGCGCGAAACTCGTTGATGAAAGTGGGGCTGAAAGCGATAGTGTGCCCCACCGCGGCCACTTGGCTGCGAATATTGAAATTATAGGGCGATCCATAGCCGATGCTGCTCTGAGGGAGGGAAGGCCCAGTCCAGGGCACAGCGAAATTGCGGTACTGGCTGGGACTGAATAACCACTCAGCAAAGAGCCTGCCCTTGCCCGTTTGATGATCAACCTTGATCGAGAGATTAATGGGATCTTGGCTACTTGCGGTTCTACCCACGTAGTTGTTGCAGATACTGTAAGTGCCACTTGCCGCCAAGGGACAGCCACCCAGAGTATCGATGTGGTTCGGCATGGGAAACGAATTAATGAAAAACATCGCGGTGGAGTCGAGGCGATTAGTCGGAATGGAGGTTGCCATGCTGCCATCGGGATTGGTGAATTGCGTCCGTGCGAACGTTCCGTCCGACATGGGACCAGCCGTCGTGATCGGGTCGAAGATACCATTACTCACAACGTTGGGGTCCTCGCTGAAGTTCCCGGCTCGCATCAGGGGGGTGGGTACTGTGTAAGCGTTGGTGCCGCTCTGGTGAAGAATCGTCGCGTCAATGGAGAAAAAGAAAAATGTCTTGTTCCTGCCATCGTAAACGTGAGGAATCCTGACTGGCCCGCCCAACGTCCCGCCAAAGTTGTTAAATTGCACGAGATTTTGACTGAATCCACCCTGCCCGTCAAAAGGGTTGTTGGCATTGGTCGCACTGTTTCGAACATATTCGTAGACGTCGCCGTGGAAGTCATTTGTTCCGGACTTCAGGACCGTGCTGAAGACGCCGCCCCCCGTGTGTGAGTACTCGGCCGCGAACGCGGTCGTGATTACCTGAAAATCCGAGACCGAGTCAGGGGAAGGATTTACCACCACGTTCTCCCCGAAACTGGACATATTGAGATTGCCATCGAGGTACCACGCGTTCGCCCCACTCTGCCCGCCGTTCACGGCAATCGCCGAACCCAAAAGGTGAGTTGGGTCTGGGAAGGTTCCAAAACTGCTGTCAAAGCCGAAATTACTTCCCGGAGGGCCACCCACGTTGTTGACTCCTGGAAGCAGGAAAGTTAACTCCTGCAAATCCCGGCCCGCCAATGGCACATTCTGGATAATGTCGGGTTGCAAAGTAGTGCTGAAGTTGCTGGCGTCCGTCTCCAGCATCGGCAAATCGGCCGTAACTTCCATTCTTTCGCTGGCCGATCCGACCTTCAGCTTGGCGTTAACCCTGATCACTTCGGCAGGAGGCACGTCGATGGCTGCGATGTCCAGCAGGGTAAATCCTTTTGCTACGAAATGTGCACGATAGGTGCCTGGTACCAAACCCTCGGCCCGATAGTAGCCGGCATCGTTGGTCTTGGTGCTTGTCACCACATTTGTAGCGACGCTGGTAATAGTGATCTCCACTCCGGACATTGCCAGCCCTTGTGGATCAGCCACGTTGCCTTCGATTGCACCTCGATTCAGTTGGGCAACGAGAAAGGTCGTGCACCCCAGGAGAACCATCGACCCCAGAAGAGTAAAGAGCACTCGCCGCATATACATACCTCCCGCGCACAAATTAAAGGCACCACTTCCCATTTTCGGCCGCGTCGACTGGACGGAGATTCGCACTCCCCTGACCTCGTGAAAGCCGAACGAATGTTTTTGCATCGGGGGGGTTGCTTGTCAAGCGGTTTCAGGCAGTCCGCCCAGTTGTGTCCATTTAGCTGGACACTTTGTAGCGGCCGAATCTAAGGAGGCCTCGCTGCAGTTCACCCAACGGGCGCAAAAGCTATCCCGGGAGGCGTCTGTCCGAAACCGTGTGCTCAGAGAAGGTTGAGACGACGGCGCGCTACTTGCACTACGCCTGCCTGCAAGTCTGTCGTTGTTGCCCGAGATGCTGAATCTCTAATTCGACTATATCGCCAGGCTTAAGATACCGAGGCGGTTTCATGCCCAGGCCCACTCCCGGTGGTGTGCCGGTCGAGACTAGGTCTCCTGGCTCAAGCGTCATGAATTGAGAAATGTAATGCACTAGCTGCGCGGGCGAAACAATCATCATTTCCGTACTACCATTCTGCATCAACTGGCCATTCACGCCGAGCGTCATTCGCAACTTTGAGACATCCGGCAATTCATCGCTTGTTGTCAGCCAAGGTCCAAGCGGGTTGAATGTGTCACAACTCTTCCCCTTGCTCCACTGTCCACCGCGCTCCAGTTGGAAACTCCGTTCGGAAACATCGTGCGAAATGCAGTACCCTGCACAGCAGGCAGCTGCGTCGTCGATAGAGTTGAGGTACCGGGCTTCGCGCCCGATGATCAGACCGAGTTCAACCTCCCAATCGGTTTTATTGCTATTTCTTGGGATAAGAATGTCGTCAAACGGACCTACGACGGTGTTGGTCGCCTTGAGAAACAACACTGGTTCTGTCGGCACAGCCATGCCGGACTCATTCGCATGATCCGAGAAATTTAGCCCCACACAAACGATTTTGCCAGGCCTGGCAACGGGAGATGCCCAACGTTCGTTTTCGCTTACCTCAGGAAGTCTTCTTGCTTCATCCGTTCTCAGCAGAGCTGCAAGCCCTTCCAGCCCAGATTCAGCAAAAAAAGTCGAGTTCCAATCCTGAAAATAGCCCGACAAATCCTTGCGTTTCCCATCCAGCAACACTCCTGGTTTTTCTCTGCCTTGTTGCCCGAAACGGATTAGGCGCATGTTGCACTACTCCTCAAGAATCAGTGGATGTTGCTCGGGGGGAGAATGGACGAACCTACCACTCCTTCTGACAGAATCGGGACTCCGTTGCGAAACACATGGCAGATGCCGCTCGGCGGAAGCGCTGGAGTTTCGTAGGAAGCCGGGCTGTTGACCGTTCCGGGATCAAAAACCACCACATCGGCAAAATAACCGGGCTCAATGCGTCCGCGCTTTGGAATCGAGAAACGACGCGCCGGTTTCTCCGTGATCTTATGAACAGCTGTTGTCAGTGTGAGCCATCCTCGCTCCCGGCTCATCTCTCCTAGCAGAAGGGGGAATGTTCCGTAAAGGCGAGGATGGGGCCGGCCCTTGACGTAAAAGCCGTCGCTGATGATACACGACAGAGGGTGAGAGATCGTCTGGCGCAGATTCGCTTCGCTTTGATTCATTTCGAGCATGTTGACTCGCCCCTGCTCTTCTTGGATCAGGTCGAATACCGCTTCGACGGGCTCGCACCCACGGCTCGCAGCAATCGCCGCGACGGTTTGCCCGATCAAGCCGCGGTTGAAAGGCGTCTCGAGGCTAGAGATCAGAATGTTCGTCCAGCCTTGCTCCAGGCTCGCTTCGGTCTCGACCGCGATTCGCTTCCTCTCGGCGCCATCAGCCAGCCTGGCAAGAAGACCGTTGATGCCGCCCTCGAGCGCCCACTGCGGGAGCAGTTGTGTCAAGACGGTGCTGCCCGCGATATACGGATAACAATCAAATCCAACGTCGAGACCTTCGGCCGCCGCATTCTCGATTTTCTCCAGTGCCACTGCTTGCTTGTTCCAATTGCGGGGACCAACGGCCTGCAAATGGGAGATCTGCAGCCGGCAACCGGTCCGGCGAGCCAGTTGCAGCTGCTCATCGACCGCTTCGACCAAGAGATCGCCGTAACCGCGCATGTGCGTGGAGTAGGTCTTGCCATAGCGGGCGACGACTCTGCACAACCGTTCCAACTCGGCCAACGGGGCGCTAGCGCCTGGTGAATACATGAGCCCGGTGGAAAACCCGCATGCACCTTCTTCGAGTGACTCGGACAGCGTCTGTTCCATCCAGTCGAGATCGCGTTCCGCAAGCTGCCCGAGTTGGTTCCCGACACGAGCGATGCGAAGGCTTCCGTGTCCGACTAGGGAAGACACTGCTGTTGTCGTCGAACGGGCCGCTTGTTTGAGATAGGCTCTGGCGGTCGGCCAACCCCAGTCCGCGTCACCGCAATAAAGACCGTTGGCGAAGTCATGAATCAACCTGCGATCCAGCGGCACCGGATAAGGCGAAAAACCACAGTTGCCAACCACTTCGGCGGTAACTCCCTGCGCGACTTTCTCACGGCGGTTCTGAAGCACTTGAAGATCCAGATGGCTGTGCGAGTCGATGAAGCCTGGCGCCACCGCCAGCCCGCGACAGTCGATCACCCGGGCTTCCACCGGTGCCTCGAAGACGCCGACCCTCTCTATGGTCCCGCCGGAAATCAAGACGTCACCCGAACTGGGCGGCGCGCCCGTACCATCGATCACCATGCCGCCCTTAAAGACAATAGTGCTCATGTGAATTTGACTCCAGTCTAACCACGTTTCAATCCGCCGTGTTCCTACGTTGCACTTGCCGATGGCTACTGTTCACTCAGTGCTCATCCAACGCTTCTCCCATGCGTTTTCGCAGTGCAAACAGGAGTTTCGGATCGGCGTTCCAGTGCCGGAAATCCTGGCCGAGTTGTCTTGTCAACTCAAGGGCTAAGTCGGCCTTGCCAGCTTTCTTCATCAGTTCAATGTATTCAAAGTCTTCTACACCCTCGCGGATCCATTTCAGGCGGAGCGATGGAACGGTTCCTTGGACTCCAACATCCTCGCCCGGGTACACGAGCATTCCTTCGCCCGGATAATGGTCGCCACCAGTCGGATACGTATCCACGTCGTTCCAGGGATCTTTGGTCCAGGAATCCACAGCCCAGTAGAGGAGGCCGGTGAAACCCATGCTCTGGTTGATAAATCCCTGCATGACCCGGTAATGCATTGGCGAGAAATCGATCTCCCATTGAGGCGAGTGGTCGTCCTGCACAAGGGCAGTGTAGGTCCACGCTCGGTCACCCTTTTTCAGAACGGCAGCAACATTCTGTGGGGACGCTTCGTAGTAGCCCGGCTGAAGAACCCAAATGTCCACTGCCGATCGACCGCTGCCCGATCCGTCATCGAAAAGCTCCGGGACTGGGGACATGGTGACGAGATTGAGGATTCCTGCGCTATGCAGATTGCGGGCCCAAGCCTTGATCACCGGATACAAATCAGGAAATTCCACGATTTCGTCAGCCGTATAGTTGTAAAGTAACGGGCCTGATGGGAGCTGTCGCGCGATGGTCTGAATTGCCTCCACCGAGGGAGCCGGGCTCATGTTGCCGTGGTTGTAGTCGGCACCGCTCGATAAACCGATATTGATCGAGCTTAGTTGGTATTTCTCCACGAACCTCGTTGCGCTTTGCACAGGTACCGGCGTGGGCATGAGTTTATGCCGCAAAATGGTTTCACATGCAGCTGCACTCGTGTCCTTCCACAACATGAATGATGAATCCAGCGAGGGTTTCAGCGGTAGCTCAAAATTCCAAACTGTGAGCTCAATGTCGCCAGTCGCGCTTCCCTGATCACTGGTTACTCTGAAGGAGCCATGGTACCTGCCGCGCATGGCGTTTCGGGGGACCGACACGTCGATCCATAGCGCTTGATTCTCACCTCGTTCTACATCGAAAGGAGCAGCGCGGATCTTGGAGTTGACGGGAGGCTTGTCAGTGGCCGGATCAAGAAAAGGAACGAGTGCATCCGCATACCAGCCAGGACCCAGTGGAGGATGGGCTGTGCCTTTTCTCTCCGGGCTGCCGTGTTCGACATGCACATAGTGCTCACGATAGGCGATGAGATTGTCTTTCCCAATCACAGCACCCTTGAGCCCCCTAAGGTCGGAGAGTGCGAGATTCACATTGGTCAGACGTTTTGCCCTGGCGCGAATCACGATCTGGAACGGTTCGTACTCACCCCGGGCTGCAAACAGTTCAAGGCGGTGCTTTTCTCGCGGCTCGTATTCCCGACCGACTCTCTCCATGCCGGATACCACCCAGACGGAGGGCTTTGAGGCCGCCGAATGCATCAGCGCGGGCATTAGAAGGATGGCGCCGCAGAAAGTTACACTGTGAAAAAACTTAATCACTTGCTTCATCCGTTTCTAGGAATGCTGCAACCAGATTCCGCAAAGAAAGTCGAGTTCCAAGCCTTAAGTGGCTGACAAATCCCCGTGTTCCCATCCAGCAACCCATAAACCGAGTCCGGAGCTACCTGACTCCCATATCTTCTGTCCGCCTGCCCTACCGCGAGCCAACGTTTGCAGGCTCTGCGTCATGATCCTGTGACTAGCTCCTCATCGCATACTTGTCAAGGTATTTTCCCGATCACAGGCTGCTTGTCCAGTGGAATGGACGTTATTTGTCCGGGCCGGTGAGAAACGCATGCGATAAGCTGCACCGGGAAGAAATTTCTGCGATGGTAGTTTGATCTTACCTTTTCGCTACCGATGAAGACACGCAGAGTGAGAAAGTAGAGTCGAAATCATGCTCATTCATCAAGACCGTCTGTTCCCGGCAGAAGCTAGCACCCGAAAGATCGCCAAGGCACTTTATGAGCAGGTCCGAACCTTGCCTATTGTCAGTCCGCACGGGCATACGCAGGCAGCGTGGTTTGCCAAGAACGAGCCTTTCCCTGACCCGGCCAAGCTCTTTGTCCAGCCCGACCACTACATCTATCGAATGCTCTACAGCCAGGGAATCTCGCTTGAGGAGCTCGAGATCGGGGAGCCTGAGCTGCTGGATGCGCGGAGAGTCTGGCGTATCTTTGCTCGCCATTACTATCTGTTCCGCGGAACACCAACCCGCTTGTGGCTGGACTTTGCCTTCCAGGAACTTTTCGGGCTGGATCAGCGACTTTCGGAAGCAACAGCTGATGTGTACTTCGACACGATCTCGGAACAACTTCGCGCGCCGGAGTTCCTGCCGCGCGTTCTTTACGAGCGTTTCAACCTGGAAGTGCTGGCGACGACCGATTCTCCGCTCGATTCGCTGGACGATCACAAGACCATCCGGGAATCGAACTGGAAGGCGCGGATTCTGCCGACCTTTCGCCCCGACCCGGTTGTCGATCCTGAGTTTGCGGGATTTTCTGAAAATATCGCGAAGTTAGCCTATAAGACCCGGGAAGACGCGTCAACTTGGACGGGCTACCTGAACGCACTGCGAAAGACGCGCGATCGCTTCCGCGAACTCGGGTGCACCGCAACCGACCACGGGCACCCCACCGCACGTACCGCCAATCTTTCCTCAGCTGCGGCCGCGGAACTCTTTTATCGAGTGCTCGCCGCCAATGCCGATGCCCAGCAGCAGGAACTCTTTCGCGCACAGATGCTGACCGAAATGGCGCAAATGAGTCTCGAAGACGGGTTAGTCATGCAGATTCACCCGGGCAGCGCGCGCAATCACAACCGCAAGCTCTACGAGCAATACGGCCGCGACGTGGGTGCGGACATTCCGATGCCGACAAATTATGTGACCGCACTTCGGCCGCTGCTCGATCAGTTTGGTAATGAACGCGGGCTCACGATCATTCTTTTCACACTGGATGAGTCGACCTACAGCCGCGAACTGGCTCCGCTGGCCGGGCACTATCCGTGTCTGCGGCTGGGCCCGCCCTGGTGGTTTCACGACAGTCCGGAGGGCATGATGCGTTTCCGCGAGCGAGTGACGGAGACGGCAGGTTTCTACAATATGGCGGGGTTCAACGACGATACTCGGGCCTTTCTTTCTATTCCGGGGCGGCACGATTTGGCGCGGCGAGTGGATTGCGCCTTCCTGGCGAAGCTGGTCGCCGAACACCGACTGGACGAAGACGAGGCTTTGGAAGTGGCGCAAGACCTTGCCTACAGGCTGGTGAAACAAGCATATAAGTTGTAACAGGCGCAAATGGTGGAGAGAATGGAATTCGACAGCGGGATGGGAATCGGATCATCTCCCGCTACACAGCTTGGACGCGTGCGCTGGACGATATGCGCCATGCTCTTTGTCGCCACCTCAATCAACTACATGGATCGCCAAGTGATCGCGATCCTCAAGCCCACTCTCCAGCACAGCATTGGCTTGACGGAGGTGAGTTACGGCTACATAGTCGATGCATTCCAGATCGCCTACGCGCTGGGACTGCTGGCCGCCGGGCGACTGATCGATAAACTCGGTACGCGCATCGGCTACATGTTGGTCATGGCCGTCTGGAGCCTTTCCGCAATCGGCCACGCGCTGGCCAACACAGCGCTCGAGTTCGGGTTTGCACGCTTCGTCCTTGGGCTCGGCGAATCTGGAAACTTCCCGGCCGCAATAAAAACCGTGGCTGAGTGGTTCCCCCAGAATGAACGCTCACTGGCTACTGGCATTTTCAACTCGGGAGCGAATGTCGGCACGATCCTGGCTCCGATCATCGTCCCCTGGGTAACGCTGCGCTACGGCTGGCACATGGCTTTTGTGTCCACTGGTCTCTTCAGCGCACTCTGGATTCTGTGGTGGCTCCGCAATTACCGCAAGCCCACCGACCACCCGAATCTTACCAACGCTGAGTTGCGGCACATCTACCGGGAGTCGGCGATCGAGATGGGTCCCACCTTACCTTGGCGCCGGCTGCTGGGCTACCGACAGACTTGGGCGTTTTCGATCGCGAAGTTCCTTACCGATCCGATCTGGTGGTTCTATTTGTTCTGGCTGCCGTCTTACTTTAGCGTGAAATTCAATCTGAATCTTTCGCATCTTGGGCTGCCTCTCGTTATCGTTTATAACGTCTCAGTCATCGGCAGCATTGGTGGAGGTTGGCTACCCGCGCCTTTCCGGCGATTGGGCCTCTCGCCCAACTATGCACGACTTGCGGCGATGCTGTTCTGCGCTTGCATGGTCGTTCCCATATTTACCGCCACGAGCCTCAAGTCGGAGTGGGCCGCCATCGCGTTGCTCAGCATTGCAGCAGGCGCGCACCAGGGATGGTCGGCCAATCTCTTCACCACATCCTCGGATATGTTCCCTCGCCGCGCGTTGGGCGCGGTGGTCGGCATTGGTGGCATGGCAGGATCAGCTGGCGGTGCAATTTTTGCCTTTTTCGCAGGCCACATCCTGCAACTGACGCATAGCTATACCATCCTCTTCGGCCTCGCGGCGGGCGCATATCTCCTGGCGCTGATTATTTTATACTTGCTCGCTCCCGGGCTGAAGAAGGTAGAGTTCACCGTATGAGCCTCTACTGCGCCACCGGCGGTCTCGATGCCGACTTGTTTCCGCAGCTGAGAGATCTGCTCAGGGAAAGCTTGGCGAAGCTTGGCCAACGGGACCGCGTCCTCGCTGTCCCCCCTGACCAAAGCCGCATGCATTCTCACGCCGGTGAGCTGACCCGATATGCATGGGAGTACTACGGCGATCATCTCAAGGCAGTCCTGCCGGCACTTGGCACACACGCCGCCATGCAACCCGAGCAGATCACGCGCATGTTCGGAGCCATGCCGCAGGGGATCTTCCGCGTCCACCGCTGGCGGACCGACGTCGACACCCTCGGCGAAGTCCCTGCAGAATTCATTCTGGAACAATCGGAAGGCAAGCTCAACTATGCTTGGCCGGCGCAGGTGAACCGACTGATTGCGAATGGTGGCTTCGATCTCATCCTCTCCGTCGGTCAGGTCGTGCCCCATGAAGTCATTGGCATGGCCAATTACAACAAGAACATCCTCGTGGGCACCGGCGGCCGCGAGGCGATCAACCGCAGCCATTATCTTGGCGCGGTGTATGGGATGGAGCGCATTATGGGCCGCGCTGAAAATCCCGTGCGCAATGTTCTCAACTACGCATCCGATCATTTTCTGCGGCATTTGCCGATTGTCTACGTGCTAACCGTGGTCGGGCGCGCGGTGGGCGAACGCGCGGCGGACGGGGCGGAAGAACGCCTCGTAGTGCGCGGCCTTTTCATCGGCGATGACGCCGAGTGCTTTCGCCGCGCCGCCGAATTGAGCGTGAGAGTGAACTTTGAGACGCTGGACGCGCCCATCCGCAAGGCGGTCGTTTATCTCGATCCGCACGAGTTTCACAGCACATGGCTGGGCAACAAGGCTATCTACCGCACACGCATGGCACTTGCCGACGGTGCGGAGCTGATCATTCTCGCGCCTGGCGTCAAGAAATTTGGCGAAGACAGGGGCATCGATGGGCTGATTCGCAAGTATGGCTATTTTGGAACTCCGGCGACACTCGAAGCGGTAGACGCCAACGCTGACCTCGCCAGCGATCTTAGCGCCGCGGCGCACCTCATCCACGGATCTTCCGAACAGCGCTTCACGATTCGTTGGTGCCCCGGGCATCTGAGCCAGAAAGAGATTGAAGGCGTTGGCTTCGAGTATGGCGATTTGAAGTCCATGCTCACGCGCTACGACCCTTCGAAGCTTCGTCATGGGTGCAATCGGATCGACGGAGAAGAAGTGTTTTTCATCTCAAACCCAGGGTTAGGGCTGTGGGCCTACCGCGGTAAGTTGCAAAGTGAGGCAGAAAGTGGGAAATAGCGGATTGATGCTCGGGAAGTATTCGGTGGGTATTGGGGACAGATTTGCGCATCAAGGCAAGGCGCAGTTGCAGGCTTGCATGCAGGCTCTGACAAACGGCGTCGAAGTGATTCCCGTATGGAACAAGTCGAACCGCGAGCACACGATCATTGGCTCCGAGCCATCGTCTGTGCGGCAAGAGGCCGATGCTGCGGTAAAGGCTCTGCATTGGGAAAAGCCGTATTTTTGCGATGCCGATCACATCACCCTGCAGACTGTCGAGCTTTTTTTCGCGCCCTGCGATTTCTACACCATTGACGTGGCCGACTCCATCGGCCAGTCCTCATCGGTAACCAGCATTGAAAGCTTCGTGAAACGGCATCCGGAACTGCTGGGAAGTGTTCAGTTGGAACTCGTGGACGAAGTTTTCGAGATCACGCCAGAGCGCCTGAAACAGACGGCGCAGAAATTTCTCGCCGCCGTGAAGAAGGCTGGTGAGGTTTACCGCAAAATCGCCAGCGCCAAGGGCACGGGCAACTTCATCGCTGAGATTTCGATGGACGAGACCGACCGTGCACAGAGTCCCGCGGAACTGCTGATCATCCTGGCGGCGATCGCGGGTGAAGGTATTCCCTTGCAGACCATCGCTCCCAAGTTCAGCGGCCGCTTCAACAAAGGTGTGGACTATATGGGCGACGTCGAGCAGTTCGAGCGAGAGATGACGCTCGACGTTGCGGCCATCGCGTACGCCGTCCGGCAATATGGTCTGCCGCAAAATCTCAAGTTGAGCGTTCACTCCGGCAGCGATAAGTTCTCAATCTATCCCGCCATTCACACCACGATGAAGCGATTCGACGCTGGTGTACACCTCAAGACCGCTGGGACCACGTGGCTCGAAGAACTGATCGGCCTCGCGGAAGCCGGTGGCAGCGGACTGGCGCTGGCGAAGGAAATTTATTCCCAGGCTTTCGCGCACCGGGACGATCTTTGCGCGCCTTACGCCACTGTAATTGATATCGACCCGGCGAAGCTTCCCTTCCCGAACGATGTTCGCGGCTGGTCTTCAGGGCAATACACCTCGGCCCTGCGCCATGTTCCGGGAGCAACTGCCTACAATCGCAGCTTTCGCCAGTTGCTGCATGTCGGCTTCAAGATCGCAGCCAACATGAGGACGCGTTATCTGGACTTGCTCGACGCCAATGAAGCCGTGATTGCGAGGAACGTGACGGAGAACCTTTTCGACAGGCACATCGCTCCCGTTTTTCTCGGGTGCAAGGCATGATCGTGGTCCCGATGAGTGTGAGCGGCGCCGGCAAAGACGATTATTTTCGATTCCACAAATTGCAATTTTTCCACTAAAGACTTTAAGCGGAGTAAACGACCCATGGGTCATGCATTAAATATCCTCAAGGATGCCGACTTGGATTTCCTCTCGTTGGGAGCGCTGGTGCACCGGCTGGATCCGGGAACCATCCCTTTCCGCAAAGCGACGGAATGCAAGATTCACGTCAGCGGAGGCGAGTTTAATGTGGCTGCCAACCTTTCGGATTGTTTTGGGCTGAAGACGGGAATAGTCTCGGCCATGTCCGACTATCCGATCGGCGACCTGATCGCCGAGCGGGTCCGCGCGATGGGCGTAAAGGCGTTTTATAAGCACTTCAAACACGACGGCGCCACGGGCCCTAACATGGCCACGGTGTACAGCGACCGAGGGAGCGGTCTGCGGGCTCCAGTGGTATTTTACAATCGCGCTAATGAGGCGGCAGCGCAACTGAAGCCGGGAGATTTCGATTGGAAGACGATTTTTGCCGGAGGCGTCCGCTGGGTTCATAGCGGAGGAATTTTTGCGGCCCTGTCGCCGACGACGGCGGAACTGGCCGCGGAAATGATGAAGGAAGCTAAGGCGGCGGGCGCAATCACCTCGTTCGATCTCAACTTCCGCGAGAAACTATGGAAGATTTCCGGCGGCCACGAGCGCGCCGTCAATATCATCGACCGCATTGTGCGGAACGTCGATGTGCTCGGGGCAACGAAGAGGATCTGCAGAAGGGATTGGGCATCCCGGGGCCGGAGGTCGCAGCCGAGTCGAAACTCGACCCCAGCGCCTTCTTCGCTATGATCGACAAAGTGGTCAAGAAGCATCCCCAAGTGAAGGTGGTGGCCACCACGCTGCGCGAGGTTCACTCGACCAACCGCCATAGCTGGGGTGCGGTCGCCTGGATCGACGGCAAGACTCTCACCGCGCCCACGGCCGACCTGGAGGTTTTGGATCGCGTGGGAAGCGGGGACGGCTTTGCATCCGGCTTCATCTATGGTCTATTGACCGGTGAAGCCCCCGAAGAAGCACTCAAACTGGGATGGGCGCACGGCGCTTTGCTGACCACGTTTCCCGGTGACACGACCATGGCGACCGTGGATCAGGTGCGGGCCCTTGCCAAAGGCGGATCGGCGAGGATCCAGCGATAGGCGTCTGTCCTTATCCGGCTGTGCGCAGCCGGTGTACTCAAAAGCCAAACGGCAAACCTGAAGCGGAGAAACAATGACGACCAGTCTTAGCCTCGAAGGCAAAACCGCCGTTGTAATTGGAGGCACCACCGGGATCGGGCGTGTCCTCAGCCTCGGCCTCGCAGACGCCAAAGCCGATGTCGTCGCCTCCGCGCGCCGCCAGCAACATGTCGAGGAAACAGCCACTGAAATCGAACAGCGCGGACGGCAAACGCTGCGCCTCTGCTCGGACGTGAAGGACCGCGCTTCACTCGAAAAATTACTGGCGGCATTACTCCACCACTTCGGCAAAGTCGACATCCTCATCAACTGTGCCGGAAAAGTTAAGCGCACGCCGACTCTTACCATGCCGGAAGAGGAATGGGCGGACATCTTGGACACGAACCTCACCGGAACACTGCGCGCTTGCCAGATCTTCGGCAGGCACATGTTGGAACGTGGTTACGGCCGCATTATCAACATTGCCTCTCTCAATAGTTTTGTTGCGCTCAGCGAGGTCGCGGCCTATGCGGCCAGCAAGGCGGGTGTCGTTTCCCTGACGCGCTCGCTTGCAGTGGAGTGGTCAAAGAGGGGTGTTACTGTGAACGCGATCGCGCCAGGTGTATTCCGCACCCGCCTGAATGCAGAGCTGCTCGACAACACGCCGCGCGGCCAGGAGTTGCTGATGCGGACGCCGATGGGCCGCTTCGGGAAGACCGAAGAACTCGTCGGAGCCGCGGTTTACTTCGCCTCCGAGGCCTCTTCTTTCGTTACCGGACAGACTCTGGTGGTTGACGGAGGCTTCCTGTCCAGCGGTGTCAACCAATAACATTGGCTGGTTGGCATTCGACGATTATGTCCAATAGGCTGAACGCTGCTCGCAAGCCACGTCATTTTCTGTTGGCAAACGGTGTGGTGGAAACTAACATTCAATGTTTGCAGGCAGAAACTCGCGTGCGTGCGCGCGTTGCTTCATCCGGGGGTTCACCATGAAAGACATGTGTGGCAATCGCTTGATGTACCGGGCAATGTTGTTTTGTTTTGAAATCGTTCTAGTTTGTGGACTCACCATGCCGATGTTGGCACAGTTCACGACGGGCCGGCTCAGCGGTACGGTCCTCGATCCTTCCGGCCTGGCGCTGCCGGGCGCTACCGTGACTGCACAGAATGAGCTCACCAGCTACAAAGAGGGCACAACAACGAACAGTTCCGGCGAGTATTTATTCCCGATACTGCCAGTGGGCAGCTACCAGATTACGGTCACGATGACCGGCTTCGACACCTATGTCCAGAAGGGTATAGCCCTTCAGGTTGACAAGTCTGTGAGCCTGCCGGTTCAGATGAAAATGGGTTCTGTAGCACAACAGGTCACGGTCAATGCGGATGCTTCCATGGTAACGACCGATTCTGCGACTCTTGGTCAAGTCATAGGTCAGAAAGAGGTCGTTGATTTGCCATTGTCTGGCCGCTACGCGCAGGCGTTGGTGTTCCTTGTTCCCGGAGCGGACAATGTCACGGCCAACTATTGCGCCGCGAACTGCGAAGGAGGAGTCTTCCCCAGCGAGCAATATGCCAAGGTCAATGGTGCTGGCGCCAATGGTGTGAGCTATCAGCTCGACGGAGCTGATTTTAACGATACCTACATCAACACCAATTTGCCATTCCCCAATCCCGATGCCATCCAGGAATTCAATCTCGTGACTAGCAACATGAGCGCCGTCTATGGCGATGCGCTCGGCGGAGTGGTAAATGTGACCTTGAAATCGGGAACGAATGCCATCCACGGCGATGTCTTCGAATTCCTTCGAAACAACGCACTTGATGCGGCGAACTACTTCTCGATCAGCGGTGTAAGTCCTCTGAAGCAGAATCAATTCGGCGGCGACGTCGGTGGCCCCATCCTCAAAAAACGGATGTTTTATTTCGGAAGCTATCAGGGCACTAGATTCAACCAAACCAACCCGTCGAGCCAGAACGTGCCGGACGCCGCCGAACGCGCCGGAAACTTCGGCGAACTCTGCACAAATTTTGGCGGCGTCTTCGTCAGCGGGGTATGCACAGGAGGATCCGGAACCACTCAGTTATACAATCCCTTCTCGGTCGTGAACTCAGGGACGCTGCCGGGCGCACCGTACCCGAACAATCAGATCACTCTTGATCCGGTCGCGGCCTACATGCTGAACGGCATTCCGCTTCCGAATCCGACTCCTCTCCAAATAAGTCAGGGGTTTCCCAACACTTTCAACTTCAATAGCCTGCCGACGATTCAAAACACCAATGAGTACCTGGCAAAGATCGATTACAATTTCGGCAAGCACCGTCTCAGCGGCCATTATTTCCAGCAGAGTTATACGCAACCGATTGCCCTACCCCCCAGCACAAATATCTTGGAGATGTCGAGTGCTGCAGAAACTCTGGTCGACCACAATGTGAGCGTCGTCGACACCTATACGATCACGCCACACTTCCTCCTGGGCAGCTATTACGGATACACGAAGATTGATGGCACGACTTACTCGTCAGCACCCTTCAGCATGGTTGACGCTGGAGTGCAGAACTTTGCCGTACCGCCGAACAAGGGTGGTGGAGACACAGCCTCACTGAATGTGGGAACAGGTGGCCCTTCTTTTTCCAGTGGCAACTATGGGGTATGGAATCGCGGCGATCAATCTTTGCGCGAAATTGCCACTCTGATCAAAGGCAAGCACACAATCCAGTTCGGTGGTGAAGCGGTGCGAATTACTCAGCCGATGGGAAATAAGTTTCAGGAAGGTGGGACATTCTATTTCGGCAATTCCACTGGCAATGCCTTGTCGGATCTTGAGGTTGGCTTTGTCTCCGAGGTCATCCAAGGCGGCGGACTCTTCCTCAATTTTACCGGCATCAACTGGAGCGCTTTCGTGCAGGACGACTGGAAGGCGACTCGGCGACTTACCATAAGCGCCGGGCTCCGCTGGGATCCGTGGATCCCTTCCAAGGACAGCCTGGGCAGAGTTGCCTGTTATGAGCCGGGGGCTCCGCAGTCCGTGCGGTATCCGAATGCTCCTCCCGGCTTGATCTTTGGCGGGAATAACCATGATCCCGGATGCCCGGCCGCTGGTATTTTCGCTGACTACAAGAATTTCGGACCCCGATTCGGGTTTGCCTATCAGCTCACACAGGATGCAACCACGAGCCTGCGGGGGGGCGTGGGTTATTATTACGAGTCACCAAACTCCCTGATCTATCAGCAGATGGTCGGTGTCCCGCCCTTCGCGCCTGTTATTAACCTTTATAATGTGAGTCTCTCCGACCCTTACGGAAGCGCGGGGCAGGTCAGCCCGTTCCCATCAGGCTTTGGTCCCAATAACCCCGGTCCCGGCGCAACTTTTCCTTACCAACCCTCATTTACACAAATACAGGACCCACATCTTCGCTTGCCGATGGTTCTAGGCTGGAACTTAACGCTCGAACACAGCTTCAAGGCGAACTGGATGATACGTGTCGCTTATGTGGGCAATGACGGGCACCGACTCTACGGCACTGGTGACCAGGAGAGTGGCCTGCTTCAGTTGAATCCCACCATTCCGGGGACCAACGGTACGCGCGAGAATCAGAATTTCGGATCGGTTGCGGAGATTAATTCCGGAGTGAACAGCAATTACAACGCACTGCAGGTGACCGTTGAAAAGCGTCTAGGGCACGGCTTTTCCTTCCTGTCCAGCTTCGCCTGGGCGAAGGCGCTGGATGATTTCGCCCCACAACCACAAGGCTCCATATATTACTTGTATACAAACACCTGTACCTGCGGCCGTCATTTCGATTACGGCCCGTCGGCCGATGACCTCAGCAAGGTTTTCAAAATCAACGGGACTTACGAGACTCCCCATGTCCGTGTTGCAGGCCCACTGTTGAATGGCTGGGAGCTCACGGCGATCACCGATTGGCAAACCGGAAGCCCGTTCACCATCTTCAGCGGGTATGACAATTCGGAGACTGCGATAGGAAACGACCGCGCTGACGTCGTGCCAGGAGTGAACCCCGTCCTGCCTCACCGCTCCCATGCCGCCAGCATCGCGCAGTGGTTCAATCCTGCCGCCTTCGTTCCAAATGCGATTGGAACTTTCGGTGATTCAGGAAAGAACTTTCTGCGTGGCCCCAGGTTCTTTAACACCGATTTAGCCGCAATTAAGAAAATGAAGGTCGGCGACCGCGTCTCACTCATGTTCCGCGCCGAGTTTTTCAACGCCTTCAACAATGTCAATTTGGGCTTGCCTGGCAACCAGGTGGCTGCTGGCACCGCTAACGGGTTTGCCCGCATCGGGGGCACTGCGGGGGGAGGCGCGTACGGCGGCCCCACCTCCTACGGAACGGCCCAACCACGAATCATCCAGTTTGGGTTGAAAGCCAGCTTTTGAGACCGCCGCTCCAGTAGCGCAGATATGACTTCGCTTCGCAGAGACTTTCTGAAGCTCGCAAGCGCCGGGTTCGTCGCAACTGCCACAGGTACTACGCCCGGCGCTCATGCGCAAGTTGCGCCTCCGTCAATCCACGATCTCAATCCCGTCTTCGATATTAAAGCCTACGGAGCGCGCGGGGACGGCATAACCATCGATACCGCCGCCATCAACGAAGCAATCGCTGCAGCCCATGGGTGCGGCGGCGGTACCGTGCGATTTCCTCCGGGCGTCTTCGCTTGCTACTCGATTCATCTTAAGAGCAAAGTGGTGCTCTATCTCGAACCGGGAGCAACAATCCTGGCCGCGAGTGTTCCCGCAGAAGGCACCAAGAGCGGGGCCTACGATGCTGCGGAATCGAACACACCTTGGGAGGATTATCAGGACTACGGTCACAATCACTGGCACAACAGTCTCATTTGGGGTGAAGACCTCCACGACTTCGCGGTTCTTGGCGCAGGGTTGATTTGGGGTAAGGGCCTGAGCCGTGGTGCAAGTGAGTTACCTCTGGCCGAAACTCCGGGGATGGGCAACAAAGCGATCAGTCTCAAGAACTGCCGCAACGTGGTCCTGCGCGATTTCTCCGTGCTAGAAGGAGGACATTTCGCGGTCCTGGCAACGGGTGTTGACAACCTTACTATCGACAATTTATTGATCGACACGAATCGCGACGGCATTGATATTGACTGTTGCCGAAATGTGCGCGTTTCGAACTGCAGCATCAATTCCCCATTTGACGATGCCATCTGCCCCAAGAGTTCGTTTGCTCTCGGCTATGCCCGTCCGACCGAAAACGTCACCATTAGCAACTGCTATGTTACTGGCGCCTATGAAGTGGGCACCATGCTGAATGGAACGTGGAAGCGCTGGTCGTCGGATAAGAGTGAGCAGGCCAAGGTGTTGCCGTACTTTCCGGAGGAATTCAACGGAAGCATCAAACTTGGGACTGAATCTAACGGAGGGTTCAGGAACATCGCTATTTCCAATTGTGTGTTTGACGGCTGCAAGGGCTTCGCTCTTGAAAGTGCCGATGGCGCGATTGTGGAAGACATTACGCTTACCGGAATCACCATGCGTGATTGCACTAATACACCTTTGTTTCTGCGTCTGGGCAACCGCATGAGAGGCCCGAAAGGTGCCACGGTGGGGACCATGAGACGCATCATAATGAGCGATATCGTATGCAGCAATTCCGCGTCCAGGCTGGGGGGTGGAGGAATCATCGCCGGCATTCCCGGTCATCCGATCGAAGACATCAAGATCCACGATGTTTATCTTGAGCATTCTGGAGCGGGAAACAAAGAGATGGCTGCAATCAACCCACCCGAAGCTGAGGGGGACAATCCTTATCCCGATCCCGACATGTTCGGCGACATCCCCGCCAGCGGATTCTTTCTGCGCCACGTCAATAACATCGAGTTCGCCAATGTCGAGATTGCCTTCCGTCGGTCGGATGCCCGGCCGGTTTTCTGGATGGACCGGGTGGATGGAGCCGATTTTTTCCACGTCAAGACACCCAAGTTGCTCAGCGCCCCGGTATTCGCGCTTCATGACGTCCGCGACTTCCGCGTTGCCGCTTCGCGCAATGTCGCAGATGTTTACCTGGAAAAAGTCAAAGAACAGCGGTTCTAATGGAAGTGCTGCAATTGACGAACCCTGCCGGCATCATGAATCGCCGTCACATTGGTAGAGGGAAGAGGGAATATAGATGAGGAGAGCGGGATGGCCCATCATTCTAGTGTTCACGTGGTGCGCTTGGTTTGTCGCGAATGCCTGTCACGCCCAAACAACTATGCTCCCCTCGATCGTGGAAACACTCGGCAAGCCCGTGCAGCCGCCGGCGGTCACACGGTTCCAGTTGGAGCAATATCTCATGGCGCGGATTCCGCCGCTGCCGGCGCCGTCAACACCTGAGTCGTGGACGGCCGAAGAGAATCGGCTCCGCGGGCACATTCTTGAGGATGTTGTATTCCATGGCTGGCCCCGTGAGTGGATCGACTCCGCACCACATTTCGAGGATGTGGGGACTATTGAAACTGAGCATGGTTACCGGATTCGCAAATTGCGCTACGAGATTGTCCCGGGCTTTATGTCTACGGCGCTTATGTATGAGCCCGACAAAATTAAAGGCCGCGTGCCCGCTGTTCTCAACTTGATCGGCCATGAGCCTGATGGGATCGCGGTCGAATACGAGCAGAAACGATGCATCAACTTCGCCAAACGCGGCATTCTGGCATTGGATCTCGGATGGATGCAGTTCGGAGAGCTATCCCAGACGGAGAACGGTCATGACTATGCGGCCCATCTTGATCTGGTCGGATCAAACGCTTTGGGTCTTTTCTATCTCGCAATGCGGCGCGGCCTCGATTATCTGGCAACACTGCCTGAAGTGGATCCGGCGCGGATCGGAGCGACCGGGCTTTCCGGGGGCGGTTGGCAGACGGTAGTACTGGGTGCTCTGGATCCTCGCGTTGCTGTTTCTGTGGAGGTGGCGGGTTTTGGGTCGCGCGAATCCAACCTCACCGCCCCAGGCGACACTTACGAAATAGAAGAAGACGCCCCAGATATCATGCAGGGGTTTGACTATCCCGAATTCATCGCGATGCGAGCGCCGCGCCCAACGCTGCTCATACACAACGCAGTGGATAGCTGCTGTTTCCGGGCACCGCTGGTCAAACCCTATATCTACACCCACGTAGCGCCATTCTTTCAGATGTTCGGCGCGTCAGATGCTCTGGCCTGGCATGAAAATGTTGACCCAGGGGTGCATAACTATCAGCGGGACAACAGGGTCCAAGCCTATCGCTTTTTCACAAAGTATTTTCATTTACCTGTCGCTGAAGACGAGATATTCAGCGATGGCGAGATCCGCAATGCAGATGGGCTTGCTGTGGGTGTGCCCGCCGACAATATGACAATACTCGGATTAGCGAGGAAACTATCGGCCAGGATTAGTCGCCAGCCGATTCCCACCGCTGGACCCGAGCGTACGGCGCGGACCCAACACGAACGAGAAAAGTTGAAATCAGTGATCCGCTACAAACCTGTTTCCATGTCGCGTGCCCTAAGGATGACGAACTCTAGAGGCATGATGTTTCAGAGCTTGTCCTATCGTTTCGACTTTTCGAACGGGCTGGCTGCTACGGGAGTATGGTTCAGACAAGATTCATCGCCCGATGGCGAGCCGATTACAGTTGTGCTCAATGACAAGGGCTACAAAGCTTCCGGGCAGGACGTATTTGATCGCTTGAGTGGGGGGCATGAGGTATTCGCGTTAGATCTCATCTTCAATGGGGCTACGATGCCGGAGGAGCCCGATTCGAGCGACTGGGAGCTTTTGGTCGATGGCAGCGGAGATCGCTCTTTGGGATTGGAGGTCGCGCAGTTGTTGGCATTCGGAGGATGGGTACGTTCCTCAACCGGGTCCACCCGTGTTCAATTGGTGACCGATGGAATTCGCAGCCAGACGATTGCTCTGATTGCGGCTGCTATCGACCCGGATGCGTTCTCAAGTGTCGTAACCCGCAACGCCATGAAGAGCTTTGCATATTTGCTCGACAAGCCGGTGCCTCTTCGTTCCGCGCCGGAACTGTTTTGCTTGGATCTGTACAAGGACTTTGATCTTGATTCTATTAGCGCTCTCGCAACCGCGGTCAACATTACTCAGCTAACCGTTGTCGATAGATAGGGACTACGAGGGTAAGGGATTGCGCGAGTAAGCGTTTGTTTCGCGCGCTAGCTGTCAAGTAGCCTCAAGCACGGCAGGGCTGCATTAGCAGCCCCTGCCACGACTCGGTAGACCTGTTCAATCGGCTGGACGCTACTTGACAAGAGGTGCACGATTTCTTTCTTCGATCGATGGATTGACTCATACAATCGTATTTTCGGGTCGCATCCATTCGCTTGAACGCGTTCTTCTTTACCGTGGAGGCGTATCGTGGCCAAACATAAGGAATATTCGGTACCATCGGTCGAACGGGCACTCTCGGCACTGGAATGTCTCACTCATGCGAAGCGTGGACTTTCACTTTCCGAAATTGGTCGTCGACTCGGAATTCCAAAAAGCTCGGCCCACCTGATCCTATCTACTCTCGAACGAAGGAGGTTTCTGCAGAAGAACGCGAAAACGGGTAGGTACTGTGTCGGTCTGCAGCTGGTCAGCCTGAGCAGGAGCGCCCTCGAGAACCTCGATCTGCGTGAAGAGGCTAGGCCTTTCTTGCGTTCTCTGATGCAAGAAACTGGGCTCACGGTACATATGGCGGTGTTGGAACGCGACGAGGCAGTAATCATTGACAAGGTTGAAGCGCCAGGATTGGTCAGGCTGGCTTCATGGATCGGGCGCCGCTTCGACGTCAACTGCACCGGAGTAGGTAAGGTCCTCCTCGCATTCCTCCCCGAGGACGAACTTGATTACCTGCTCAAGACCAAAGAATTTGCTCGACACAACAGTCGCACGATCATTTCAAAAAGCGCATTGAAACGGGAACTTAAGCTCGTCAAAGAGTCAGGATACTCTTTCGACAATGAAGAGGATGAACCGGGGGTGTGTTGCATTGGAGCTCCGGTGTTCGACGAGAGCGGGAGGGCTGTTGCCGCAATCAGTGTCGCGGGAATCACGAGTCAACTCGGAACCAATCGTGTTCCAAATCTGTCGCGAATGGTTAGGCGGGCGGCAGGAAGTCTCTCTGCGCGTCTAGGCTATATTGCGAAAGAGGCCAGGATGTCACATCGAGAGACATCGATTGAAGATAAAGCATGCTTATCTGAAAAATAACAATGGCTCGATTTCTAAGAAACAGCGAGCTCTGATTTGCTTGAGGTCGAAGGCGGAGCGAGCGCCCCGCTAGGTTCCATGTTCTACCTGCTGGACCTTAGAGAACTAGATAGGATTTGGCGAAAACCGAAGCCGTTTGGGGAGGCATAGCATGCGAGACGGGCATTCAGCAAACAAAAGAAACCCAGTGCGAACCTGGAAGCGCTCAACCGAGGACACTCCGGCTGGAGTAGTTGGTCTTGGGCTAATGGGGATGAGTATCATCGCCTGTCTGCTAGCCGCGGGCCACCCAGTAACAGCAGTAACCCGGAGTATTGCAAAACATAAGCAAGCACGCCGTCATATATGGATGCTCTTAAGGCAGATGAGGAAGCAAGGCATCCTACGGCGAGATCCATCCAAGGTGATCCAGAAGTTGGGCATTTCCGAGAATTTCTCGGACCTTCGAGATTCTCACATCGTGATCGAATCTGTCATAGAAAACCTCGACACCAAGAGAATTGCGTTGGCCCAGATTGAGGAAGTCGTTTCTCCAGAGACTCTGATTGGGAGTAACACTTCTGCGATTCCCGTTTCCGTTTTGCAGAACGGGACGAAGCATCCCGAACGGATCCTGGGCATACATTGGGCGGAGCCTGCCCATGTGACTCGTTTCTTGGAGATCATCTGCGGGAAGCGGTCTGAATTGCGGTGCGCGCAACGCGTGGTGGCGATGGCGAAAATATGGGGAAAGGAGCCCTCTCTGTTGCGGCGGGACATTCGAGGCTTCATCACGAACCGGCTTATGTATGCCATGTTACGAGAAGCCTTCTTCCTCGTGGAGAACGGTTACGCTAATATCGACGATGTGGACCGTTCGTTGCGCAACGATTTGGGATACTGGATAACCTTTGCTGGTCCCTTCCGATTCATGGATCTGACAGGCATTCCGGCATACGCAGCCGTGATGAAAGATCTGTTTCCAGAACTGTCCTGCGATACTAAGGTGCCAGCGCTGATTGACCAGTTAGTGGAGTCAGGTGCTCGGGGCGTATCCAACGCCCACGGGTTTTATCCGTATACCGCTCAAGAAGCCAGAAGATGGGAGAAACTGTTTCTCAAGTTTACATACGAGATTCGCGAATTAGCGCAGAAGTATCCTGAAAACATCGGCAATGATCGTCAGAATCCGAAAGCAGGTAAGGCTAAGATAACTTTGAGGAAGGGTGTTCGGTCGGAATGAAGTTTGAAGCAGCGCGGACAGCATTATTGATTTCAAGGGACAGCACGATATTTCCTCCGAAGAACAATGACCTGAAAGTTGGACATTTGTGACGTTATGAAAGAGGCCATACCACATGCCTAAAGTTGAAATCAAACACCCTGACAAGGTGGCATCGACGGGTTCATACTCGGCAGGGGTCGAGATCGACGGCTGGCTTTTCATCAGCGGACAAGGACCACTGGACCTGCGGACTGGCGCCGTGGTCCGCGGATCGATTGAAGAAGAAACCCGACTGACGCTCAACCACATCGGAAAGGTCTTGCAGAGCGCTGGCTACAGCTTCGCTGACGTAGTAAAGTGCACCTGCCACCTCGAAGACATTCAAGACTTTGGCAGATTCGATAAAGTGTACGCTGAGTTTTTCCCCGGAATCCGTCCTGCACGCACCACCGTGCAGTCGGGGTTGGGCGACGGAATCAAGGTTGAGATCGATGCCATCGCGCGGAAGACGCGGTAGTCAATGAAAATCTCCGACCTGGACACCCCGGCTGTGCTGATCGATATAGACGTCATGGAGAGAAATCTCCAAAACATGAGTAACTACTGTGCTGCGCACGGTCTGAGACTGCGACCGCACACGAAGACCCATAAGATTCCTGAATTGGCACGCCTACAGTTGAGGCTGGGGGCTTCGGGTATCACTGTGGCAAAGTTGGGCGAAGCTGACGTCATGGCTGACAGCGGCGTGAACGACATTCTCATCGTTTACCCATTGCTCGGAGAAAAGAAATTGGATCGCTTGATGCGCCTGGCCGAGCGAGTCAGATGTGCGGTAGCGATTGATTCATTGGACGTCGCACAGGGGATATCCCGAGCTGCCTTGACAGCAGGAGTTACAGTGGGAGTGAGAGTGGAGTTCGATACTGGATTCGGACGGTGTGGCCTGCCCATCACGGAAGACTCTGTGGAAACGGCTAAGCGGATTCGTGAGCTTGCAAGTCTGCGATGGGAAGGTGTTCTGACCTATCCAGGCCACATCATGGGAACAGCCGCCGAGCGCGAGATCCTGCTAGCCACAGAAAATAATCGGCTCTCCACGCTGAAAGAGCTTCTCGATCGTCAAGGAGTCGACTGCGAAGTCGTGAGCGGGGGCAACACACCTGCCGCCTACATTTCCCATCGTTTTAAGAACGTTACTGAAATCCGGCCGGGTACGTATATTTTTAACGACAAGAACACCGTCTGCGCAGAAGCTGCGACCTATCGTGACTGTGCAGCAACGGTTCTCACTACGGTAGTGAGCGCCAGTGTTACCGGCAAAGTTATGGTTGACGCGGGAAGCAAGACTCTCTCTGCCGATCCGCTTCTCTCCGGTCTCAAACTTGGCTACGGGGAAGTCGTCAACTATCCCGACGCCATGATCGAGGATCTATCCGAAGAACATGGTCATCTGAATGTGCGGAAAGTGCGCAATCCACCAAAGTTAGGAGAACGGCTTCGCATTGTTCCCAATCACATATGTACCTGTATCAACCTGCATGATCGAGTCTATGGATGTAGTGGGGAGGACGTAGTGGTTCAGTGGGAGGTCAAGGGACGAGGAGAAGTCCAGTGATCAATAATTTCCCAAATCCCTCTGGCTACAAAGTGTGAAGCAACTGCCGACTTTTGTCCCGGGGGAGACGTTGGGCTCGATAAGACTAGGCTTGACTGCCTCCGGATGATGGATACGGGTAGCCTTTGGCCAAGGCTGCTTCGAGAGATGCGTCGTGGCCGTAGACGTCCCGGTAGAAGTGAAACTTCTCCGTCGTCCTGGACGATTGCCGTTCCATAAACGATCAGGATCGGTACCGGCTTCTTGAGCCACGTTCCAGCGGCACGAGCACATCGATGGCCTTGATGCCGGTCTCGAAAACCTCAGACTTGGTGGAGCGTTCGGACAACGGCGGCGGCGTGCGATGGACAGTCCGCCACTGCACATCCGTAGGCGCAGGCTGGCGGTCGATGGCATTTCCGAACACGTCGAACATACGCGAGATAATCGTCTTGCCGACTGGCGCTTGCAGAGGAGCGCCCGTGTCCTCGACCGGCATTCCTCGGGCCAACCCTTGCGTGGGCGTTAAAGCAATGGCTCGCACGCGAGATGCATCAAGCTGCGTCATCACTTCGACGACAATCTCCCGGTCCGCTCCGGCACGGAGCACGGAAAAGATCGGCGGCAAGCAGCGGTCAAAGCGCACATCGACGACACTGCCGCGCACCGCAACCACCGCGCCGTGATTGGAAGAAGGTGCTACGCTCCTCATTTGATCGTCCACACTGGCCTCATCCCAGGCGCATGATGCCCCAGAAAATCAGCGATTGTTCCGGATAGGACCAACCGCGCAGCTAGACTGCATCGTCATTTGGCATTTTCGAGCGTCCACGGCTCAGAGAGTCAAATGATTTATCCGCTTGAGTTCTCGGGCGATGATTCCTCCGGCCAACGACTGTTAGACCTCGCCAGGCTGGAGCATGCCGACGGCAATTCGCATCGCGGCGGGCCACCGCCTCGGGAGTCTCGCAGATAGTATCGTCGCGCGGTGATGGGGAATCTGTGCGGTTTTGCTCACCGTGAGAGGTCAAAACAGCATCCTAAGCACTCTGGAAAAGCGATGACACCCTCAATGTGGCTCTCGCGAACGCTCGGATCGACGAGGTTAATCGTGTCGTTATGTCATGAGGCCACGTGCATTTCCCACCGACACTGGTCAATAGGGAACAGTTTCCGTGTCATCGGGGCTGTCATAGTTTGGGTCGGGACTTGATGGCGTGAGAACGACGGCAAGCCTCCGAGGAGGCGAAGAAATGTCCAAGGTAAATTCAGTTGTTGCGATATATCACACGCATACGGAAGCGGACCAGGCAGTCAAGGAGCTTCAGCGTGGCGGAGTCGACATGCACAAGTTGTCGATCGTTGGGAAGGGCTACCACACAGATGAGCAGGTGGTGGGCTACTACAATACCGGCGACCGCATGAAGTATTGGGGCAAAGTTGGAGCGTTCTGGGGAGGTTTCTGGGGACTGTTGTTCGGCTCAGCTTTTTTCCTGATCCCGGGTCTCGGCCCAATCTTAGCGGCGGGACCAGTAGTTGCATGGATCGTGGCGGCGTTGGAAAGTGCGGTGGAGGTAGGAGTATTGGGTGCTCTGGGGGCTGGCCTCTACAGCATAGGAATTCCCAAAGACAGCATTGTGAAGTATGAAGCGGCACTCAAGACAGATCAATTCCTGCTCATCGCCCACGGGACCGCAGCAGAAGTGGCCAGGGCCAAGGACATCATCGAAACCACGCATCCTGCCTACTACACGCTGCATGAAGCCGAAGCAGTCGCAGCATAGCAAAGGGAGACCTGCACGGCATAATTACAGGTCTCAAAGCCCATCTCATTCCGCCTGTGCCTTCGAATCAGATAGGGCTGGTGGATGAGAAGAATCCTGGCGACTTCAAACCTGCGAGGTCTTCGGTACTGCAGATTGAGAGGATGGAGGTCAATATGGCAAAAACGGCGGTTGGTTTGTTTGAGAATCCGGGTTCGGTCGAAGAGGTTGTTCGCGAGCTCAAAGCCAGCGGTATCCCGCAGAAGGACGTCCGTGTTTTAGGCGAGCCGCGGGATGCGGGTAGTGGAGTCATGAGCACCCCACGCACTGATTTTGAAGTGGATTTGATTCGGGACCTTAGGGCGATTGGGGCCGCCGAAGCGGGCGCGGAAGCTTACGTTCGAGGGGTGCGGCGTGGAGGAGTCATGGTTTTCGCAACCGGCTCCCCCGAGAAGGCGGACGCGGCTGCGGCGATCATGAACCAGAATTGCGCCGTGGAGATCGAAGAACTCAGCGCCTCGGCACCGCACCTCCCCAGCACGGTCGGCGATGACGCACCTTCCGGTCGCGATAGCTCTATCCAAGTTGGCAGAGTCCGCTCCCCCGGCGCCGGTGCCCGTTTGTTCGTGTGGTAGATCTTTCACAAAGACTAAAGGGGGCTGGGAAGTCAGGGCCAGACATGCATCATCTCGCTTCATTCTGTCGAGGGACTTACGAGAATTGGCCTAAGTGACGCGGAGCTACGGGTCCGCCTCGTCGCCTAATTCTTGGCTCGGTCACGGCCAAAGTACCGCATGGCATTGGTCGTTTCAGTCGCATCGACTCAGCGCAGATGCCACCGGCAGAGAGAGATCATGAGCGACCAAACCCGAGTCAGCCACCCGCTCTACAACTTTCTACCGACCGAAATCGCGGGATTCGATTCCCTGGCGGAACTCGCCTTGAATATGCGTTGGTCGTGGAATCATGCCACCGATGAAGTGTGGCGGCAGCTTGATCCCGTACTGTGGGAGATCACGCATAACCCCTGGGTCGTGTTGCAGACGGTCTCGCGTGACCAGATCGAGCGCGTGTTGGCCGATTCTGGTTTTCGCAAGAACGTCGATGCCCTGGTGCAGGCCAGACGGCAGGCGCTGGAGACGCCCGCATGGTTTCAGCAGAAGCACCCGCAAGCCTCCTTGACCTGCGTCGCGTATTTCAGCATGGAGTTTATGTTGAGCGAAGCGTTGCCTATCTATTCGGGCGGGCTTGGCAATGTTGCGGGTGATCAACTCAAAGCTGCCAGCGATCTGGGCGTGCCCGTGGCCGGCGTGGGGCTGCTCTACCAGCAAGGCTATTTTCGCCAGGTGATTGACAAGAACGGAGAGCAGCAGGCTCTTTACCCCTACAACGATCCCGGCCAATTGCCGATCACACCTTTGCGCCAGGCGAACGGGGAGTGGTTGCGGTTGGAGATCGCGCTGCCTGGATACTCGGTCTGGCTGCGTGCCTGGCAGGTGCAGGTCGGCAGAGTGAAGCTTTACCTGCTGGACAGCAATGACGCCGCGAACTTTCCCGCACATCGCGGGATTACCAGCGAGCTGTATGGCGGCGGCCCGGAGCTACGCCTGAAGCAAGAACTGATGCTCGGGATAGGCGGATGGCGGTTGCTCCGCGCACTCGGCCTCAAGCCGGAAGTCTGTCACTTGAATGAAGGGCATGCGGCCTTCGCCGTATTGGAACGTGCCCGCAACTTCATGGAAGAAACCGGGCAGCCCTTCGAGGTCGCGCTAGCCGCGACGCGAGCGGGCAATCTCTTCACCACGCACACGGCCGTGGCTGCGGGCTTTGACCGTTTCGCCCCGGCTCTGATCGAGCAATATCTCGGTCGTTATGCGCAGCAAGGGCTCGGCATAACGCTCCACGATCTGCTGGCGCTTGGTCGCCAGAACTCGAACGACGCGTCCGAGAGTTTCAACATGGCGTATCTCGCGATCCGCGGTAGCGGGGCGGTCAATGGCGTGAGTCGCTTGCATGGGGAAGTCAGCCGACATCTCTTCGAGCCTCTCTTTCCGCACTGGCCGGAGGATGAAGTCCCCATCGGACACGTGACCAACGGAGTCCATATGCCAACCTGGGACTCGGCACCGGCGGACAACTTGTGGACGGGAGCCTGTGGCAAAGGGCGTTGGCTAGGAACGTCAGAAAACGTGGAACGGGACATTCGGCGAGTCTCCGACTCCGCGCTCTGGACGTTTCGCGCTGCGGCCACGAAGTCTCTGGTGGAATACGCCCGCGGACGACTCTCCCGCGAACTGGCTGGGTCAGGCGCGTCGGCTGAGGCGGTTGACGAAGCAAAACATTTATTCGATCCCAGCGCACTGACACTCGGCTTTGCGCGGCGCTTCGCGACCTACAAGCGACCGAACCTGCTGCTGCACGACCCGCAGCGGCTGCTTCATCTGTTGACGAATGCCGAGCGCCCGGTGCAACTCATCATCGCTGGCAAGGCCCACCCGGAGGATCGGGCGGGGCAAGCCTTGATCCATGAATGGATAAATTTCATCCGCCGGCCAGAGACCCGCCCTCATGTGATCTTCCTGAGCGATTACGACATGCTGCTGACCGAGAACCTGGTGCAAGGGGTAGATGTCTGGATCAACACACCACGCCGGCCCTGGGAGGCTTGCGGCACGAGTGGGATGAAAGTGCTCGTAAACGGAGGCATCAATCTATCGGAGTTGGATGGCTGGTGGGCGGAAGCCTACACGCCTGAAGTGGGGTGGGCGCTAGGAGACGGCCAGGAGCACGGCGCCGATCCCGCTTGGGACGCTGTCGAAGCCGACGCGCTCTACAATCTGCTCGAACGGGCGGTAATCCCGGAGTTTTACACTCGAGACCAGAGCGACATTCCCACCGCATGGGTCAAGCGCATGCGGGAGAGCATGGCGCAATTGACCCCGCGTTTCTCCGCCGACCGCGCGGTGCGCGAATACATCGAGCAACACTACCTTCCAGCTGCGACCGCCTACCGTGACCGCGCAGCGAACAAAGGCGCGATCGGCGGTCAAGTGGTCGATTGGCAGCATGCGGTAGATCGGGAGTGGGGCTCGTTGCGTTTCGGAGCCTTGCGCGTCGAAACCAACACCGACCACCACGTGTTTGAAGTCGAAATCTTTCTGAACGATCTCGACCCGAGTGCGGTCCGGGTTGAGCTTTATGCGGACGGAGTCAACCGCGGCGTTCCCGTACTGCAGGAAATGAAATGGGCGCGCCCGCTTCCTGGCGCGCCCGAGGGCTGCGTTTACCAGGCGATGGTACCCGCTGCACGTCCAGCGGG
>CAWIAJ010000018.1:0-20227 GCA_963834085.1 uncultured Acidobacteriaceae bacterium
CGGCAGAGGCCGCGGGTTCGAGTCCCGTCGTCCCCGCCATTCATTCTAACGCGGTTAATGAATGGTGCTTCCACTCAAGCCTACCCACAATTCCACCCACTAACGCGGTTAATGAATGGTGCTTCCACGCAAGCCTACCCACAATTCCACCCACGCCTTCATTGGACGGTCTCCCTTTCGAATCCCACCGCGTCAATGAATTTGTCTTGAGCGGCGATCATCTCGTCGAGGTCCTCGTCCGTATATAGGTCGAGCGTGGTCTGAATCCGCGAGTGTCCCAAGATTCCCTGCACCGTCTTAGGGTTCTCCTTCGCTTTGTTCACCAACCAGTTTGAGAGGCTGTGTCGAAGGTTGTGCAGACCCCACCGATGCCCATCGGGGATAGGAACGCCCGCCGCTTTCGCCGCAGGGCGTAAGTAGTCGGAGCAAAATACCGACGAACAAATCGGCACTCTGCCGCTTCTATTCATCGACGGAAACACGAAGTCCGTGCGCTTGGGGTATGGCGTTTGCTTGTGCCATTCGTGCAAGTAGTGGGCTAACACCCTGCCCATCGGTACGTCGCGTTCTGAAGAAGGAGTCTTGATTTGCTTCCCGACAACACACCCCCAAGCAGGATGGCATCCACAAGCTTCCGCTGCGCTATGCGCCAGCTTCGCATAGCGTTCGGTCATTTTGATGTTTGCGTGGCCGAGGAGTTTAGCGAGTTCGTAAAGATCGCCGCCGTTCATCATGTAGAGGGAGGCAAAGTTGTGACGCAGATCGTCGAAGCGGAAATCCTCGATGCCAGTTTTTTTGGAGGGCGCTTCTAATCGGGGCCGGCGGACCGTTTGTGTTCCTTTGCCACAATTTGAGGGTCCAAGCGGGTTGCGCTCCGCCAATTCAGATCGCGCTTCTTTCTCTCGTCCCAGATTGTGAAGTGCGGTGGCCAATCGGAAATGGAATTCAGCGGAGGCCGCGATTTACTTTCACGGCCTCTGAGTAATGGAATGCGGCATCACTCCCATTTGTGTTCCGCGGAGTTAAGCGTCTCCCAAGGCTAACTGGGCCGCCGCGTGTCGCCCGGTGCGGTTCAACAGATTCGCCACTCGCGTGTAGTACAACTCGATGTGGGTTGGATCCACCGCTGCCGCATCGAGGTATTGCTCTAGTGCCAGTTCCCACTCCGATTTTGCTCGTGCGCCTCGCCGAGACTCACATGAGCGTCGGCGTAGGAGAAATTCAGTTCGACTGCTCGCTGCAGTTGGGCTATGGCATCGTCGGTCGCGCCCTGGCGGAAGAGCAAGTCTCCGAGCCGATAATGGGCCTCCGGTAGCGAGGGATTGCTGCGCGGCGCTTGCTCATAGGCGGCAAGAGCGTCTGAGGTTTTCCCTTGCTGAGACCACGCGGCACCCTCGCCGAGTAAGGCCTGAGGGTTTTGAGGATTGTCGCGGAGCACAGACTGGTATTGCAACAGGGCGTCCGCGGCTTCGCCCTGCCTCGAGCAAGAGAGCGGCGAGGCCGAGGTGGGCATTCCGCGAATCCGGGTCCGATTGGAGCGCTTGTAGATATTCTTTTACGGCGTCGTCGCTCCTGGATTTCGCGAGAGCCTGCGCCAAGGCAACGTGGGGCCAAGATCGATCGGGAAGAGGGCTCGACTTTGCGAAACTGTTCGGCCGCGCTGGAAGAATCGCCGCTATCGGCGAGGAGGACTCCATACTGATTGCGCAGCATCCAGTCATCGGGTGCCGCTTGAATGCTTTGCTCATAGATGGCGCGCGAGGTGCTTACGATCTGGGGAGTTCCTTTGGCGAACAGCTCTTTCATCTGCTGTTTGAGTAGTGCGATCTGCTCCTTGTGATTCAACTGGCTGGTGAACGGTACTTCTTGCAGGAGCGGGAGCAAATCCTTGGCGATTGCCCCCCGATTCCAGTCGGTAAATGCGAGTTGTCGGGCGCACTCTTTTTCGGAAAGTGCGTTTTGGGCAGATCCCGAGAGTATCCGATCGATCTGTTCGCTTACGTTCCTGGCGAGAAGATAGTTGCCGCTGAAATTCATGTGCACATGGTCGTAGAACAGGTCTGCGCCAGGTGCAGTCTCGGCACTCGTTTGCGCCAGCCTTTCCAAGTCAACCAGCGAAACGCCATTGCTCGCTTCGGACGCGGCGACTTCGCGGATGACTTGATTGATGCTGGAATCAGCGCGAAATCGCAGAGCATCGTCGTCCCGCGCTTGAATGTAGTGCTGGAGAGCGGAAGGATCGTGGTGCAAGTTCTGGTAGACACGAGCGAGCCGGAACTGCAGGTCGGCAAACTGATCGTCAATTTGGGCGGCGCTCAGGTAGAAGCCCAGAGCATTGTGAAAGTTGCCGCCCGACTCGGCGGTTATTCCGTTTTTGTATAGTTGGTCCCATTCAACCTGGCGGTTGGGAGAAAGATGCGCCAGTGTAACGAAGCGAAAGGCGCTGCGTCTTTCAGGTTTGTGCTCAGGGTCGCGAGGATCACTCTTGCTCCGGCTGTGTGGGCCGTATGAGCGATGTCGGTCAAGTTTGATCGAAAGTGAGAGTACACAACCTGCAGCTGCGGGTCATCGCGGCTGAGCTGATTCTTCACTACCATTTCCATGCCGTGCCATTCGGCGGGAATTCTATCTTTGGTGAGTCGGAGGCGGATGCTGTCCAGGAGTTGTCCAGTTTTTGTGGACTTGATGAAGATGGTGGCTCGGATTGCGCTCAGGCTGCTGGAGTAGGGGACGAACAGCGTTTCCGGACCGAATGGCCCCAACACCTCGTTATGGCCGTCGTAAACAACGAACAGATCGGGTTGGTGCTTAGCGGCTTCCTCGACAATGGTTAGGTCGACATTTGAGTTAATTGCCGTCGTCGCCGTGTTGATGACTTCAAAGTGCGTCGCTGGATGGTTTGCCTTGAGGATGACTTCTAAAATTCTGGAAAAACTGTAGGCAGGTTCCGGGAATCCCGCCGCTGCTGAACTACCGATTACGAAGATTCGATAGGTGTTGGGAGCTTTGTGCCCAGGTATGGTGTAGGCGCTGGGAAGTCTGAGTAGAGCTGGCGGGAAGAATCGGAGTTCAAACTTCGAGTTTTCGATGTAAATGACTTGGCCATCGGCCTCTTTCTTCAAGAAACACGAACTGGGATAGCCATATCCGAAGATGCGCAACGAGGCCTCGAGTAGCACAAGAAAGAGACATGGCGTAAGGACGGCCATGCAACCGCGCAAGGCCCACTTTTTCCAACCGCGGATTACTCGCTCGGACGAAGCGGGCTTCTCGTGCTTCGGTTCTTCGCTGGCTAGCGTGGCGCGAGGCGCCCGATTTTTCTTTCGCGCAATTTGTTTACGACTCATGGTGCCTTGAACTCAATACAAAGGATAGAGAAATGGAGCTACGACGGAACCGACGACGACAAGCAGAGTCAGGAGAAGGAGTAACGCGACTAAGGGGACGATCCAATACGTCTTGTTCTGACGGGCAAAGCCGAACAAGTCCTGGGTTAGCCTCCAAGCATGTTTGAACATCAGTATCGCTCCGGGCTTTTAATCGAGTGCATTCACGTCGTTGTGAACGGTGCCGTCTGTCCACGGGGGCTGCTGAGTTTTGTCGAGCAAAAAATTGCCGAGTGCAAGATAGTCCATTCCGGTTCTCATGAAACAACGATACGCATCTTCGGGCGTACAAACGATGGGTTCGCCACGCACATTAAACGAAGTGTTGATGATGATGCCGTATCCGGTGCGTGCTTCGAAAGCCTTGATGAGGCTGTGAAATCGAGGTGCCGTATGTCGATCGACCGTTTGAACCCGCGCCGAGTAATCGACGTGGGTGACGGCGGGAATGTCTGAGCGCAGTTGCTGCAGACGTTCCTTCAGGCTGCTTGAAGGTTTGGCGGTGACTTCGAGCCGGCGCGATTGTTTGACCGGCGCGGTAAGCAGCATATAGGGAGAAGCGCGGTCCAATTCGAAATAATCGAAGCTGCGTTCGGCAAGGCACGCCGGGGCGAAAGGACGAAACGATTCGCGGTACTTAATTTTTAGGTTCATCCGCGATTGCATTTCAGGGGAGCGTCCGTCGCCTACGATTGATCTTGCTCCCAAGGCGCGTGGGCCGTATTCCATGCGCCCGTCGAAGATCCCGACGACTTTCTGATCGTCGATGAGCTTTGCAATGGCGACCGGCCACTCTTCCGCAGTCAATTTTTTCGCGGGATAGTCTTTCGCTTTGAGCAAAGATCGGATGGTGTCGTCCGAAAAAGAAGGACCGAGGTAAGCGCCTTTCATCGAATCATGGGCGCCGTCGGCCTGTCTGGGCTGTTGTTGCATGTGATGCCAAGTCAACAAAGCGGCACCGAGGGCTCCTCCAGCATCTCCTGCAGCGGGCTGAATCCAAATATCTTCGAACGGACCCTCGCGAAGCAAACGGCCGTTGGCGACGCAGTTCAGGGCAATGCCTCCCGCCAGACAGAGTGTTTTCTCGCCGGTTATTTTCTGCGCATGCCGGGCCATCCGCATGACGGTCTCGTCGGTCACCTTCTGGATGGAAGCGGCGAGGTCCATCTCCCGCTGCGTGATTTCCGACTCGGGTTGGCGGGGCGCGCCGAGCAAACGGTGGAGTTTGGCATTCGTCATGCACAGGCTGTCCAGAAATCCGAAATATTTGAGGTTTAGCCGAAACGATCCGTCTTCTCGAATATCGAGCAGATGTTCATAGATGAGCTTTTCATATCGCGGCTGCCCGTAAGGGGCGAGACCCATCAGTTTGTATTCTCCAGAATTCACTTTGAAACCGCAGAGGTGCGTGAACGCCGAGTACAGCAGGCCCAAAGAATGGGGAAAGCGCTGCTCCTGCAAGAGTTCAATTCGGTCGTCGTGTCCACGTCCGATGGTGGTGGTCGCCCATTCGCCGACGCCATCCATGGTCAGGATTGCGGCTCGCGGAAACGGGGAGGGGAAGAAGGCGCTGGCGGCGTGGGACTGGTGGTGTTGGAAAAAGAGGATTTCTTTGGGAGTTGGCAGCGACAACCGCTTCATAGCTTTTTCAATCTGCAGCGGAATCCATAATTTCTGCTTCATCCAGACGGGCATGGCGGCGACGAAGGGCTTGAGACCGCGCGGGGCAACGGAAAGATGCGTGGTTAGAATTCGGGAAAGCTTGGTGAGCGGTTTGTCGTAAAAGGCAACCGTGTCACAGCGCGAGTCGCCGCTGCTAGCGCCTTCGAGCAGACAGTAGCGGATTGCGTTCACAGGAAAGCTCGCATCGTGCTTGATACGGGTGAAGCGTTCTTCCTGAGCGGCTGCTACGATCTCGCCATCGCGAATCAGTGCGGCGGCCGAGTCATGATAGAAGGCGCTAATCCCGAGAATGTTCATGCGCTAGTAAAGACGCCTCGGATGTTCGCCGTCGTCCGCTGAAACGGGAACCCAGTAAGTCGCTTCGGCGGAAGGAAATTTCAGGCGCAGCGGATCCTTACCTTGAAATGCGAGGACCGCGTGTGCCAGGGAGAACAAAATCAGATAGAAAGGAGCCAGCAGAGCCCAAGCTATGGCCAAGGCCGCCAAAGACGATAGTTTCTTATTACCATGCTGAACGATGCGTTCTAGCGGAGGATAGACACTGATCGTGACCAGCAGAAGAACGCCACTGGCGAGCAGGATGGAACCCAGAAATCGGCGATGGATCAACAGAAGTAAGAGACCCAACAGCACTAGCCCTGCTGCTTGCAGTTTGGCACTCAAGTCGACAGCCCCCACTTTATTCGATCACACGAATCGCGATTACTATTGAACAGAATATTTTCCATGATCGATCGGAGGGAGGGCTTCGACTTGCACTAAGTTCTTTAGAAACGGTAGACCTTCGAAGGCGATCGACTCTGGGCTTGGAGCGAGATCGCGCCAAATGGCTGCTGCTGCGGCTAGTTCTTTGTGAGTGTAGCCAAAGCTCTCGATGGTGATCCATCCGTCATAGCCGATTCCTTTTAGCGCGGCAAAGATACCGCGAAAGTCGACGTGTCCGGTGCCGGGGATGCCTCGATCGTTCTCGCAGGCGTGAACGTGTTTAAGAGTCTTGCCGACTTTTCGAAAAGACGCCGCAACATCTTTTTCTTCGATGTTGGTGTGGAACGTGTCAAGGAGCACTCCGACACGGGGATGATTGATTTCACGGCAAAGCTTGGCGGCATCGGCCGCGGTATTCAGAAAATAGGTTTCGAAGCGATTCAGCGGTTCCAAAGCGAGAGTGATCTGGTGGGAGTCGAGGGTTTCTCCGAGAGAGGCAAAGCTCTCGGCCGCCCATTCCCATTCGTCGGGATTGCGCCGGCGCCCCGGCAGGTATCCGACGGGAGAATATAAGGGCCCGGCCATGAGGGTACTTCCGAGATCGGCGCAGACTTTGACGCAGTCCACCAAGTGCTGTTGTGTCTTGCGGCGAACTAGAGCGTCTTCACTTGTTGGGTTCATGCCAGCGGGCAAAATACAGCAGACAGTGCATTGCAGATCATTTTCGGACAGAGCAGCGCGTATCGATTTGGCGTCAACTTTGGCAGGCTCAAAGACGGGCACTTCAAAACCGTCGAAGCCGTGAGCTCGCAGGCGCGGCAAGAGAGAGAAGTTGCGCTGATCGAAGTCGGTCGTCCAGATTAGGGCATTGACGGCGAACTTCATTTTTTCTCCTCTGGGTGCGCGACGCGAGGTCTCCAGGCGGGGCGGCTCCCATCGAGCGCGCACTGATAATGCAAAATCTCAAGGATCCTCGGTTGGGATCCATCCGCTTCCATGATCCAGACCGGCCGCTTATCCGCTTTCTTTTCCCGATAAACATATTCCTTGGCGTCGGGAAATCTCCAGTAATCGTAGTCGGTGAGCCGGAAGGTGATGTAACGGGCATCCGGAGACCAAGCCGACGAAGCGGCAAACTGGTTGAGATGGGTGAGTTGCTGCTGATTCTGGCCGTCGAAGTCGCACACGAACAATTCCAGCTTACTTTCAACCTGATCGCTGTAAAGCAAGGTCTGCCCATCGGGAGACCAGGCCGGAGTGACGGCTCCAATCTCATTTTCGTGGCTTGTGAGTTGGCGGATGTGACTGCCATCGGAGGTCATAGTAAAGAGACAGTAGCCACGGCCAGTATGCTGGGTGAAGGCGATCGTGTTTCCGTCTGGGGAGATTGCCGGATCGCGGCCTGGTCCGATTACCCGGAACAGGGAACCATCGGACTTAACGCATCCGATTACGGCGTGGCCGTCGTTTGGAGGCGCATAGCCAAAATAGATCCGATCGCCCACCCAAGTGGGAAAGTAGCAGATGCCTCCGTCGTCGACTTCGGTGAGGCGGCGCACGTTTTGACCATCCGCATCCATTAAGTAGAGGTTCCACGTCTGGGGATGGTCGCGGTCCGATGTGAACACAACCTTCGATCCGTCGGGCGACCATATCGGATAGCGATTCTCGGCATGCGGAGTCCGAGTCAGGTTCCGCATGTCGCCCGAAACGAGATCGACGGCGAAGACCTGGGTGTTGCCGGTTCGGACACTGGTAATGAGGATTTCGCCGCCGGGCGGAGCCGGAGTGAGGTTCACGGGACGGTCGGCAGCAGCATGGCTCGGCATCGGTTTGGACGCTCTAGTTAAATACGGGGAGCTTGATGATCTCACCACCGCGCATCGCGGATTCGTGCGCGCAAATTCCCGCGCAGGTCCAGTTTACCGACTGGAAGACATCGGGGAACGAGGGCCGGCTTTGCACGATGCTCTTCACGAATTCATCCACCAGATGAGGATGGGAGCCGCCGTGGCCACCGCCCTGTATGAAGGAGAGATGCGCGTGTTCGTCATCATAAACGCCCTTGGTCGTGAAGCGACGAATGGCTTCCGGCAAGAGATGGGCGAAGTCGGGAACGGTGACTTGTTGGGGCCGCTCACCCACGTAGACGATACAGGGCTCGTTCTCGAGACGCGTCCACTCGAAGGACTGCTTCTGAGCGTAGACATCGAAGCTTTCGATATATTGACGCGCGGTTTCAAACAATGAACGGGTTACTTCGAAGGCCAGCTGCTGGCCACGTACCTTAAACAGGGCGCTCTCGACTGCAAAGGGAGATCCGTACTTGTCCGAGAGATTCTTGGCGATGCTTCCTGAGCCGAAGCAGGCAACGTGTTCGGCCTCGCCTTTCACGAGGGCAAGGCACGGACTCACGGCATGGGTCGCGTAGTGCATGGGCGGGAGTCCTTCCCAATAACCGGGCCATCCCGCCATTTCCTGCTGGTGACAACCGCGCATGAACTGGATCCTGCCAAGTTTCCCGGAGTCGCGCAGTTCGCGAATAAAGAGGAACTCGCGCGTATAGATGGAGGTTTCCATCATCATATAGTTCTTGCCGCTACGCCTTGCCGCGTCGACGATGTCTGCGCACTCTGCGACGGTTGTGGCAGCGGGTACAGTGCAGGCGACATGTTTGCCGGCGTTGAGCGCGGCGATAGTCTGGCTGGCATGAAGATGAATCGGCGAATTGATATGAACCGCGTCGACCTCGGGGTCGCGTAACAAATCCTCGAAATCGGTGTAGCGTTTGTCAACTTTGAATTGGTCGCCGATTTCGTCGAGCCGTGCTTGCGTGCGTTGGCAGATGGCGTACATATTGGCAAAGGGATGGTGCTGATAGATCGGGATGAACTCTTTGCCGAACCCGAGTCCCACGATCGCCACGTTAATTTGTTTTAGAGGCACGTTTTGCTTCCTCGCCACCGGTACCGAAACGTCCACCCTATGTTGCAGAGGAACGTCATCGACGGTTGAGACTCCGGCGACGGCAACGTGAGAGCGTATCGTTTAATCGCGCTACCTTCTGTAAGAATGGGTAACGTTATTCTGACAAAACTATCGTGCCCATTGCAGGTCAATGCGGCGTGCGGTTTTGAAGCAGGGAAATTCTCATCTGCCGGGCCGCCTCGTTCGCGGGATCTCGTCGCAGCAGGCGGTCAATTTCCCGCAGGGCTTCTTCCGGTTGATGGTTTTTATAGAGTGCTTCGCTGAGCATAAGTCGGGCCTCTGGATTCAGGCCCGGCAAAGCATCCAACTTGCGAAGGGCAGCGATGGCCTCTTGAAAGTTATTTTCGACGATATAGGATGCTCCGATTCCGAGTCGGGCGTCCGCCAGAAGAGGATCAATCTGCTGCGCCCGCAGGAACTCGTTACGCGCGCTGCTAGCCTGGTTTTGCCGCAACAATATGCGGCCCAGCAGAACGTGGCCTGATGCGGATCTAGCTTCCTGTGCAAGAAACTGCCGGAGATCCGACTCAGCTTCGTCGATCTGGCCGGTTTCGATGTGGCACCGGCCCAACTCGAACCAGGCTTGGGAAATGTCCGGATGGTCGTCCAGCAGGTGCTGATAAGATGTTGCAGCCTCGGCAAATTGTTTCTTGACCATCGAGGCGTGCGCATCTTGCAGCAGAGAAGCGATCCGATTGTTGGCAGCTTTTTGTGCAATGGCTTCGCTCGACAGCCGTTCGGCTTGCGCTGCGTAGCGCTGAGCCTCTTCAGTCCGGCCCTGGGCTTGGGAAGCCTTGGCGAGCAGGGTTAGGGCCTGGATTTTCTTCCCTTCATCCTTCACGCAAATCAGAAGATCCCGTTCGGCGGGTTCCCATTGCTTCAGGCGTGTTAGGCTCCGCGCGCGGCCCATGTGAGCGTCCGCGGAATCGGGGTCGAGTTGCAAAGCGCGCTCATATTGAGCGACGCTTTCGGCATTCTTTTCGTGGTCTTGCAGAAAGTCGGCGAAACGCAGGTTCACCATGGCGTCGGGATGCGCTGCTTTCCGGTTGAGCACGGAGGCGCGCTCGAAATCGCGCGCGGCCGCGGCATCGTCTCCCAGCACGCTCGTAGCGGCGGCCAGGCCAGACAAGGCACGAGCGTCGTCGGGATTTAATGCCAAGGCGCGCGCGAATGCATTTTTGGCCTCCTTACGTCCCCAACGAAGATAGAAGTCTCCCAATCCGTTCCAGCTTGAGATCTGCCTGGGATGGTATTTCGTAACTTGTGTAAAGTAGCGCTCCGCTGAATCGGTTTCCTTCAAACTTTCTGCAACATGGGCGGCAGCGTTGAGCACTGAGGGAGAGTGTGGCTGCACCGCCAGAATCTGGTCCAGGACGTCGACCGCGTCCTTCAAAAGGCCCAAGTGCATCATGATTTCGGCCTGGATGACGGCGCCGTCAGCGGAGTTCGGCTGCTCCCGCCGGTAAACTTCGACCTCCCGTGCAGCCTCGACCCATCGCTTTTTGTCCGCAAGTTCGATTGCCTGTTGCAAGGCAGGGGAGGGTGCGGGCTTGCTCGTGTCTTTCGAAGGGACTTGACCTGAGCCCACAGCGGCGAATACAAGCAGGGTGCACACATGTTGCCGGAGCGTTTTGGCGAGAGCAGAACCCGGTATTTTCATTCGACTACGAAACGGTTAAGGCTCGAAGCGTTGCTTGAAGCGCACGATACAACTTTCGCAACCCACCAAGGGGCGCAGATTCCCTGCGAGAGATATCCGCAGCATCTTTCTTTTCTGCAAAGCAAAGGATTCTGCCGCCAAAGTTGACGGCAGAATCCAAAAGTGTTCCTACTACTCTTCTAGTTCGATACTGGGTTGAACCCCACCAAGATGCGGTCGATGTTCGGATCGCCAGAAACGGCATTCGCCGGGACCCAAAGCTCGATGCTGTTGTTCTGCCCCGCCACCAGAGGCACCTGGAGGGTTACATAGCCGGGGGTGCAGAAGCAGCCATTGTCAGTTTGAGGCATCTGCGGTGAAGTAATTGTCGTTGTGCCATTGACCGTAACGTTGATGGTGGGACCAATCGAACCAGGCGGTAGTCCCCAACTCGACGGCGAATATCCATTCTCATCGTAGATACGGAAGTTGTAAGTTCCAGTTGTGGGAACGACAATATCGCTCCACGTAACGCTTGCACCCTGAACGATATGCCCTATTGTTAAACCTTCATAGCAGAGTGGCGTACAGGTATACGTCTGATCGTTGTTGAACACGATGGTTGGGTCTAAGGCTCCATACGAGATACCTTGGGCCACGGCGCTTATGGGCATCGGGGGGGAATTTGCGCTTGTACCATTCGGGTAAAACACAGTCAGCTGTGCATAACCCGAGCTAACGCCATTCGTCAAGCCAAGAACGGCGAAGGAGTCTATACCGTAGAGACCCGTACTCTGGGGGACGAACGGGCCAGTGATCGTTGGGCCGGAACTGATCGTATAGGCCAAGGCCTTCGGATCCAGCGTCCAGGACAAATCGAAAGCCATGTCATCGGGAGTACCCACAACCCCAGCCGGGGGTGGTCCCGCCTTAGGCACGGGAAGCGGGTCGGGCGGAGTCCAGCGGAACATCAAGTATTTCGCCTGCCAGTCTTCTTCTCGAATCAGGATGTACTCGCCATTGGCTCGCTTGAATGAGGTAAGAGAATGCGATTCGTCGGTATCGCCAATGTTGTACATGCCGCCGACGTTCTCGCCAGCCACAATCCGTCCGACATAAGCCCCAGTCTTCGCGAAATAGACTTGGTTGTAGTGATTCCCCCAATCGCCATTATTGTCGGCATTGCCGGAATTGAAATCCACGAAAATGAAATCCCCGACTTGTGTGAATGTTTCTCCATTCCAATAGTTGGTGATGTCTCCATCCGTGGTGAGAAAGATGGACCAAGTGGATTTCCGGTTCCCCAAGTCCCAGTTGTCATACCGCACAAGCTGGGTGGCATTGCTGCCCAGGGCAAACAGAGTTCCACCCTTGCTGGCCTTGGGGTCGAAGACGACCTGATCAACCTCGGTCAGATCGGGAAAATCCAGGCCGGCGCCCACGGTATAGATCGCCATGTGTTGGAAATCGTAAATGGGCGAGCCGTGTTCATCGAATCCCTGGAAATAGTAACGGCGCCAGTAGAGGTTGGGGTCATTGTCGCCATAATTCTGTTGCCAAACGTCGCCGTTGTCATCCATAAAGAAATTGGCGGCATTACGATGTCCGTCTGGCGGGTTAGGAAAGAAGAATTCATTCGGGTCCCAAACGCCTTGCGCGTTGGTCATCTGGCCATCGCCGTTGACGTCGCGCCAGATCCACTCCGAGTTCAGAGGCTGCTGCACGAAATCCTGGCCTCCACAGCATGCTCCGTAGTCGAAGGCCACGGCGGGGATGGGTATTTCACTATTTCCTTCGAAGCGGTAGATCTCCATATAAACTTCGATCTCACCCCGCGCGAGAAGGAACTTTCTGCCATGGATATACTTGATCTCTCCCTGGCCCAGGATAGTGGACGCGCGAATATCTTCTGGGTATTTGAACTTGTTGTAGGTGTCAGCCACGTAGGTATCGACGCGGCCGGACTTAGAATAATCAATTTTGTAATGATGATAGGGGTCGTAAAAATCCGTTTCCGAATGCGGATCGATCGCGCCCAGCGCACGGAATCCAAGTCCATCTCGTTCCCAGTTCAACGCGCCATACCATGTGTAGCTCTGCAGGTTCAGGCCATGCCCAACGCCCGTATCGAAGCCAAATCCACTCTGGCTGACGTAGATGTTGCCTTGTGCGTCGGTCCCGATCCCGGTGATGCCGCGGAATCGAAGCGGTGAGAGCGGTCCGGTCCGTCCCGGTATTGGCCCCGCAAGGCTCCCGCCCTTCTCGCCAAAGGTGCCGGCTAGGATGGGATTTTCCTGCAGGTTCGCGTAGATCTTGATGTTCTGATCGGGACCATCGTCGGCTACTAATAAAGCTCCCCAATTGTTGATGGCCAGCGCTCCGACCTCGGCGTCGTCGGGCAGCGTGATGGTATCTACGTAATCGCCTGTGCTGTTGTAGTGGTCCACATAATCGAGGCCCTGACCGCCTATCGCGATGGTGAAGGGATACGACGTATTGTCCTTGTGGCTGACCCAAAAGCCGCCGGCCTGATCCACGGCTATACGCACTGGGCCGGGAACGGAAAAGCTGGAGATCAAATTGATGTTCGTGATATTGCTGATATCGAAAACTTCCACCAGGTTTTCGTCTTGCTCGGTTACATAGAGCTTTTTCTTGGCAACCGCCAGTCCGAATATACCGTGGCTGTTGTTTAAAGTTGGGCTGCCGTTGACAGTGTATGCGGTCCTCAGCCAGGTACGCTGGTCGACGATAGTGATGCCAGTGCCGCCTGGAGCGAAACTCTCGAAAATGTATTCTCCAGACGCCGCGACTGCGGCTCCCCCGCCTTGTCCATAGTCGGTCTCAGGTCCGTTGTTGTTGGTGTAGTTCATCTGGCTAAACAGCTGGCCGTTCCTGTCAAACACAGAAAGCGGACGCTCGCCTTCGTCCCAAGTGGTGTTTGTGTAGACATTGCCGTCGGGGATGACATAGATGCAGTTCATGTCTAACGGAACGTGCACATGCGTATTCTGGAAAGGAATGCGGTCATTACCGGCATAGGTGTTCCCAATCCAGTCGGTGGTGGCATAAGTACCACGGCTGAATCCCAGTCGGGGGTCTGGGAATTATTCGATGGCGTAGCGTCCCGTCCGCGCTGTTGCCGGTCACGAGGATATGGTGAGATGGTGCGGTCTGCGTGAAGGCTGGCACTGCGATCAGCGAGATGGCGATCAAGCCAGCGCAAAAAGGAAGGGTGGGGTGAATCTTGAGCATCGTGGCTCTCCTGCTAGTAGATCTGTACTAGACCGGATTGGAGCGTATGCCAAGCGGGGCGCGCTTTTGTAAAATCAAACATAACTTTCTTGACAAAATGACGGCATTGCGGTGACCGGTGTCATATTTATTAGACTTCAAGAGCGCGTAGCTATAGGAAGGGCCGCGTGAAAGTGATTAGCTGTACCGGCATGAGTAAGTCTGACCAAGGCGGGCGTCCGATCCTTAGAATCGACAGAATCGTTTTACTTTTCTCTTGTTGCTGGTTGCATTACTTCGCCCAGAGAGCGCCTCGACGCTCGACAATGGCCTGGCCCGCACTCCGCCCATGGGCTGGAATTCCTGGGCCACTTATGAGTTGAACATCAATGAGGCGCTGATCCGATCCACTGCGGATGCGATGGTCCTTAGCGGCATGAAGGATGCTGGATACGAATACGTCGTGGTCGATGCTGGTTGGAAGGCCACAGCGCGGGACGCAGAAGGCAGGCTGAGTGCGGATCCGGATAAGTTTCCGTCAGGCATGAAAGCTCTGGCGGATTACGTGCACAGCAAAGGATTGAAATTTGGTATTTACACTGACGCGGGTAGTGAAGACTGCGTTGAGGGGGCTCCCGGCAGCAAAGGATTCGAGGAGAAAGATGCTTCGTCGTTTGCAGCGTGGGGGGTGGATTACGTGAAAGAAGATTGGTGCAACACCATGGGCATGGACGCGCGCGAAGCCTACACGAAAATGAACCGAGCTCTGCTCGCGACCGGGCGCCCAATGGTATTCAGCATGTGTGAGTGGGGGAGACGGCCGGCTTGGAACTGGGGTGCACCGATAGCTAATCTGTGGCGTACCACCGGAGATAGTAAAGACTGCTGGGATTGCGGGCGGAAGACAATGAAAAAACCTGGAGGTTATCCGCGTGGGTGGACGTTGATTCTCGATGCGCAGGCAGGTTTAGCGTCCTTTGCGGGGCCTGGTAGTTGGAACGATCCTCAGACCTGCTGCAGGTGGGTCATCCGGGATTGACGATCGAAGAAGATCGAGCCCAATTCAGCCTGTGGGCGATCCTTGCAGCGCCGTTGATGACCACGAACGATGTGCGGTCGATGTCCGCGGACGTGCACGGGGTTTTGACGAACCCAGAAGTAATCGCCGTCGATCAAGATGCGAGCGGGAGGCAGGGAACGCGCGTTGGCTCGTCCGGAAAGGGCGACGTCTGGATGCGATCTCTGCGCGACGGAAGCCGCGCGGTTGTTCTGTTCAACGGAAGCAAATCCGCGAAGAAAATTAGCGTGCGCTGGAGCGAGATTGATGAACCGGAAAGTGATGGTTTGTTCGTTCGCGATCTCTGGCAGCGACGCGATCTAGGCATCGTAAAGGACGGTTATTCAGCCGTGGTTGCGGCGCATGGCGTGGTGATGATCCGGGTGAGCGCGCCCGCCAGTTAGGTCAGGATTCGGAGAGGTTATGAGACGATTTGTCTGCTGCTATTGGTTTGTGTTGTTGGGAGTTGCGGTCCAAGCCGTGCTCGCGACGGAGATGCCAAGGCTGATCCAAAGAGATGGACGATACAGCCTGTCGGTGGATGGCCATCCGTTCTTTATATTGGGTGGGCAGATCCATAACTCGAGCGCGTGGCCTGCGGTGTTGCCGCAAGTTTGGCCGGCCCTTGAATACATTCATGCCAACACGGTCGAAGCGGCTGTCTACTGGGAGCAACTGGAGCCACTTCCAGGACAGTTTGATTTCACAAATGTAGATGCCATCGTGCAGCAGGCGCGCGCACACAAGCTACATGTTGTGCTGCTGTGGTTTGGGACATGGAAAAACGCGCGTTGTCATTATGTTCCTGAATGGATGAAAAGCGACACGGGCAGGTATCCTCGTCTGGTGGATGCCAGCGGACGTTCTCACCGACTCCATGTCGCCCTTTGGCGAAGCCACGCTCGAAGCGGATGAGCGTGCGTTCGGGGCGCTCTTGCACCATCTCAAAACCATTGACAGTGAGCAGCACAGCGTGATCATGGTGCAGGTGGAGAATGAAAGCTGTTCCCTCGACTCGGTGCGGGATTACTCGCCCATCGCGGAGAAACTGTATCGATCTGCGGTTCCAGACGCTCTGGTACGTGCTCTGAAAAAACATTCAGGCACGTGGGATCAGGTCTTTCGGTCTTCGGCGGCGGAAAAGTTTCAAGCCTACGCTGTTGCCCGTTATATCAATGAAGTCGCCGCCGCCGGGTAGCGTGAGTATGCCCTGCCCATGTATGTGAATGCGTGGGTCCGTTCGCCCTACTATTTCGAGCCCGATCCGCCACGAAGCTATCCGAGCGGCGGAGCAACGGATGTTGTGCTCGATTTGTGGAAAGCGGTTACTCCGGCAATCGACTTGATTGCGCCGGACATCTATTTACCGGGAGACACGACCTACCACCAAATTATTTCCGCTTATCACCGTCCTGACAACGCGTTATTCGTTCCGGAGAATTCTGGCGAACCGATCTTTGCGCGCTATCCATTTAGTGTTCTCGGGGGAGGGTGGTATCGGCTTTGCCGTTTGGGGGTTCACATTATTAACACCCGATCGGAGATCGAGGCGCCGACCGCAGCCGCATTTCCCGAACTGATTGGATTTGAGCGAACATTCGGAGCAATCGCATCCATGGATCGCGAGCTAGCCCTTTTAGCTTTTTCAGGCAAGCTTAAGACGGCGCTTGAGGGGGAAGACGCGTCCACCGACACGATGGAATTTGGCAAGTGGAAGGCGATCGCGTCGTTTGGACGGCACGACGATGGGGGGCACTCCGCGGGCAACCAGCCGAACGGCGAATTACTGGTGGCGGAAATTGGAAGGGACCAATTCCTCGTTTTGGGCTTCCATGCACGTGTGGAATTCCATCTGACTCATCCTGGAACAAGAGACCGCTGGCAGATTATTCGTGTCGAAGAAGGCTCATATGAAGATGGGCAATGGAAGAGCCGGCGATGGTTGAATGGCGACGAATGCGACTTCGCGGTGGATTCTGGCGAGGCGGGGCGGATCCTTCACATAAAAATGGGAACCTACTGAACGGTTCTTGGAGCGGGCGTGGTTTCCAGTTCTTCGCCGGTTGCGATGTAGTCGAAAAGAACCGAGACGGATTGGTGATCGGGATCATATTGCCACTGACTCCAAGATCTTTCATCGAGCGTTACTTCGCTCGGCTTCAGCGCAGACCCGAACACCGTTACACGAATCTGCTTCCACCAAGGAATGTACGTCCCTTCCGCTTTGGTGATCTTGAGGTGCAGCGACTTCGCATCAGCAAAGCAAGAAAACTGTAGGCGAAGAAATACTCCCCGCTGATAGGCAAAAGAATTTCCGTCATCGCTATACAAGGATCCGTTGCAGTTTGGTCCGGGGTACACGTTTATTTCGAGTGGTCCGCGAGGAATTTCTTCAACATGCTGAATTACGGCTTGTTTGGGAAGAATTGCCCCGGCGCGGACTCTATACGGTAGTTTGTCGAGTTTGGGAGCGAGTTCGAAGGGAGACTTGCCGAAGACTTGTTTCCCCGTCCAGTAGTCGTACCAAGTTCCGGCGGGTAGATCGACACGGAGAGGATCACGCGTCTCGCTGATCTGCGGGACGACCAGAAGGTCGGGGCCAAACATGAATTCTTGGTCGTTGGCGGCGAGGTCAGTTTGAGCGGGGAACTCCAGGAACATCGGCCGCATGAGGGGTAGGCCGGTGCGCGAAGTCTCTTCCATGCTGGTGTAGATGTAAGGGAGTAATTGATAACGGTTTTCAATGTAGCGGCGGCGGATGGCTTCCTGCTCCGGTGCGTCTGCTCGACGGTTCATGGTTGGATGTGTTCATCGAACTGTGGCTGCGCGCGAGGGGGTTGAAGGTGCCGAGTTGAATCCAGCGCGTCAGGAGTTCTGGCGTCGGCATTTCGCCAAATCCACCAATGTCGTCACCCGCGAAGGGGTAACCGGACACGCCCAGACTCAGGAGCATCGATACCGACAAGCCGAGCTGCGACCAGGTTGGAGTGTTGTCGCCAGTCCAAGTGGCGGCGTAGCGTTGTGTACCGGCATACCCCGCGCGAGTCATCACTACCGGACGAACGTCCGGAGAAAGCGCGAGCAAGCCATCGTGTGTCGCGCGGACATTCTCCATTCCGAAAACGTTGTGGATTTCGCGATGATCAGCGACGCGGTTTTGTCTGGCGTCTTCGACTCGATGGACCGTGTTCAGCGGCATGGTCTTGTCGGGATTAAAGACGGACGGCTGATTCATGTCGTTCCAAAATCCGCGCACTCCCATGTGTACGAAATCGGCGTAGAGTGTGCCGAACCACTGGCGCGTGGCCTCGCGCGTGAAGTCAGGAAAAACGCTATCGCCGGGCCACACCGGACCGACGTAGGTCGAGCCGTCGGGATTCTTAACAAAAACGTCGCGGGCAATGCCTTCGTCATACGGCTTATAGCCCGGAAGTTTCTTGATGTGCAGGTCGGTGATGAGGATTGTTTTGAATCCTTCGTCCGCAAGGTCGTGGATCATGCCCTCGAAATTCGGGAAGGCCTCGCGGTTGATGGTGAAAGGTGCGTGGTCTTTTTGATAATCGATATCGAGCCATATCACATCGGCGGGGATTTTCCGGCTGCGAAATTCGTTCGCAATCTCGCGAACTCGGGCTCGGGAAAATAACTCCAACGACTCTGCTGATAGCCGAGCATGAATAACGGAGGCAAAGGCGTGCGGCCGGTAAGTTGCGTGTATTGAGCCACGGACCCTCTGGGATCGGGACCATAAAAAAAGTAGTAATCGAGTTCGCCGCCTTCGGCCCCGGAAGACAGAGCGTCTTGTTTTTCTTTTCCGAAGTCGAAGCTCGACCAGTAGGTGTTGTCCATGAAGACGCCGTAGGCCGCGGCGCCTGACATTCCTATGAAAAACGGGATCGTCTTATAAAGAGGGTCCGTGCCGCGATCGAACCCGCCCCAATCGGTATTCCACATCGTATAGGCCTGGTTGCGATGATCGAGTGAACCGGCCTTATCACCCAGGCCGAAGTAATGCTCCCCGGCGGGCATCGATTTCCAGACGCGGAATTCTTCCCCTATTCCAGGCGGGAGGGTAGGAGGGATGATCTTGCAGAATGATTTTCCCGGAAGTCTCTTCAAAAATCACGCGCAGCGGAGATTTTTCAATACGGACGGAAAATTTTCCGGTAGCAAGCTGCACGGTCTGAGCGTCGTTGGTCACTTGCACACGAGGCGGAACAAATCCTGTATCAGCGAGGACCGCGAAAGAGACCTTGTCGGGGAAAATGCCGTTTTTTGCGTAGCGGACACGAACGACAGAATCGCTCCAGGCAGAGATGCGGACGGCAACGCGGCCGGCGTGAAGTTCAACGCCGTCGGGGATGGTCCTCACTTCGGTGACGCGGGAGACGGTTTCCCATGCGAAACAAGAGGATGTGAGGAAGATGATGAACAGTAGGGAAATGAAAATTTGACTCATCGAACCTCCGTTCATCACTAGAGTCTAGGTCATTGGTGAAGCATCCACACCCGGGAAAGAATTCCGGACGCGCCAACTTCGGAAAACGTAAAAGAGCGCGAACAAATAACCAGGCAGTCCAAGCCCATAGGATAGTTGCAATCCGACAGAATCCGCGAGTTTTCCCTGCATCACTGGGATGACCGCGCAGCCGAGGAACCCCAACGTAAGAATGCCGGAGGCTTGCCCGGTGAGATCGCCGAGATTTTCGATCGCCAACGCGTAGAGAGTCGGGAAGAAAATGGAAACGAAAAATCCGATGGCAACGACGGCTACGACGGCGAGAGTTCCTTTAGCAAACATGGCGAGCAACAGGCAAACGATTGCGGCAAGAAGGTGCAAGGCCAAGTGTGCGAGTGGATTGATGTGTTTTTGAATCCATGCGGCCATCATGCGGCCGAGCGCGAAAACAGCAAAGTAAACGGTGAAAAGCCTCTCGGACTGATGCGCTGAAAGAGCCGCGATGGCGGGGCTTCGAGGAAGCTTGCGGAAGAATCCAAAGAGACCGGCTTCGGTTCCGAGAACCAGAAAAATCGTGATAAACCCCAAAACGACTTTCGAATTGCGCCATACGGAAATTGACGAAGGCCGCACGTTCGTCGTGGAGGAACCGCCGAGGGTTTGGCGGATGTCGACATCTTTGACCAGGAGAGTTGCCAGCGTCAGAATAACCAAACCGAGCCCGAAGGTAATAAAGTTGCGTTTTCCATGTACGGCAGTTTGCCCTGCACCGAGATAACGGTGGCGGGGATGATAATGGTAAGAGTCGCGGGTGCGATGATCTGCGCAATCGCGCCCAATGCATTGCCAAAATTCAGGCGACTGGAGGAGCCGTCCCGTTTTCCGAGGGCGCTGATTAGAGGACTGCCGGCAACCATTTGAACCGTGAAAGCCGCTGCCGATGATCAGGAAAGCCGCAGCAGCACCACGCTGTAACGTCCCGCGCGCAAACCAGGCACCAGAAGAAGGGTGCCCGCAGCGTAGAGTGACATCGCGATGGTGAGACAGTTCTTATAGCCCACCTGCAAGACGTTGGT
>CAWIAJ010000019.1:0-120718 GCA_963834085.1 uncultured Acidobacteriaceae bacterium
TCCTGTCGTGCTCTTCGCTGTCGTTGTCGTACCGGGAGACGGGGCAAGCCCCTTCTCTACGGTGGAGGTCGATATGATTTTGTGGGCCTCATCCTCGAAAACTTCGATGAATTCGTTGCCAATGATCTTGCGTTTTGTTTCGGGATCGGTGACTCCGGCGAGTTTTTTCATGAAGCGATCGGTGGCATCGACGGCGACGAGGTGGAGTCCGAGATTGTCACGAAGGTTTTGTTGTACTTTTTCGAATTCGTTTTTGCGCAGGACTCCGTTGTTGACGAAGACGCAGGTGAGGCGCGATTGACCGCTCGAGTCTCGCATGGCGCGGTCGACGAGCACGGCGGCGACGGAGGAATCGACGCCTCCGGAAAGGGCGCAGATGGCGCGTCCCTTGCCGACTTGCTGCCTTACTTGGGCAACGGTTGCGTCGATGAAGTGCTGCGGCGTCCAGGTGGGCGCGGCTCCGCAGATGTTGACGGCAAAGTTGCGCAGGATGTCGGTGCCGAGTGGCGTGTGATGGACCTCGGGATGGAACTGGACGGCCCACATCTTTCTTTCAGCATTTTCGATGGCTGCAACGGCGTTCGGAGTCTTGGCGGTCAGGCGGAATCCGGCGGGAAGTTCTTCGGCTTCGTCGCCGTGGGACATCCAGACGGCGAGAAGGTGAGGAAGTCCGAGGAAGAGTTGGGAGTCGGATTCCTGGATCTCGACTTTGGCGTGTCCGTACTCGCGCTTGGATGCGGAACGAACTTTGCCGCCGAGGGCGTGAACCATGTACTGCAATCCGTAACAGATGCCGAGCACGGGAACGCCGAGATCGAAGACGCGCTTGTCGGCATGCGGAGCGTCGTGGTCGTAGACGGAGCTAGGGCCTCCGGAGAGAATGATTCCGAGGGGCGAGTAGCTGCGAATCTCGTCAAGGGTCGCGTTGAAGGGAAGAACGACCGAGAAGATTTTGAGTTCCCGGATGCGGCGCGCGATGAGCTGGGAGTACTGCGCTCCGAAGTCGAGGACGACGATTGCCGGGTCTTGGTGAGCCTGATTGAGCGGAGATTGGTTCGGCGAAGATTGGGTTTCCACGGATGAGTGTCTCAAATTCGGGGAAGAAGTGTAAAGGGCAACGCGAAATCTGTACTCGCGGGGGTCAATATTCGCGAGGCCAGGACTCGATCCGGTAGGTGTTCGCGGTGGTCAGCGGATTTCGAAGTTTTTGGCGTCGACAGGAATGTTGTTGTGGACGCCGGTTACTCTCACTTCCCAATCGATCGTATTTGTAATGTTATTTTGCAACTGTTCCTGGTAGCGAAGGTCGTAATGAAAAGGCAGAGTCAAGCCATCGAGCGTCGTAAAATTGCCAAATCGTTCTTCGATCATCCAGGTGGTCGGGCGAAGTCGAGCCGTGCGGACGTCCGGGCCGCTCAGGCTGTTCGCGGTTTGTGCCATGCCGTTGGCGATGCCGGACGCGCCTTTTCCCTGAGCTGGAGTCAGGTTCGGATCGATCGCGCCTCTTGCCAAGCCGGCATCTTCCTGCTCCACGTAAGTGGTAAGTACGTGGCGGAAAGTCTGCGGCTCAAAGAAAAGCGTAATCTTGAGTCCCGTCTTGCGCTTTGGTTTATATCCGACCACATGTAACTCCACACCATCGACTTTCTTCAATCCCTCATACTGGAACGTTTCCTTCGGGAAGTTAGCGGCGATCAAAGGCCACGCCGTGGTGAGAACGCCGCCCAGCAAGCCATCCTGAAGCGGGACATTCTCGCGTTGCAAAAAATCTCCAAAGTGCGAGCGAGTGAAATTTGCATAAGTGGTTGCTACGCTGGTTTTTCCATCGCCATCGCTGATAAAACGTTCACCGTGATATCCCTGAGCGTCGGTTTTCAGGAGTGTGTGGAATTTATTGTCGCTCGAGGCCATGACGGCCTTCCCTGGGAATTCGCCAGTCCCATTCGTCAGGATGCGGTAGAAAGCGGTTCCCTCGACCACGCGACTCTTCGCGTTCGCCAAGGTGGCAGACGAGCCGACGGAGTCGGTATGGCGCTGGAGTACTTGCTCAGCTGTCAGTTTCTGCTGCGCTTGAGCACAGTAGAATGAAATACAGACTAATGAGCAAACGAGCCATGCTCGTTTCATGTCACTCTCCCGATTACGCACTACTTTTTCTGAGGCTTGAGCTGAGGCTCAAAGCATTGTATGTGGACAAACCGGGAAGATCATAACTCAGCGGACGACGATGTTCACGAGTTTCTTCGGGACGACGATTACTTTTACGACTTGCTTGCCGGCGATTGCGGCTTTTACTTTTTCGTCGGCGAGAGCGGTCTGCTCGATTTGTTCGTTCGTCGCGGCGGCCGGGACAACGACCAATCCTCGGAGCTTGCCGTTGACCTGGACGGGGATTTCGATTTCGTCTTCGGCGGCAAGGGCTGGATCGTATTTGGGCCAGGGAGCTTTCAACAAGTTTGTCGTTTGTCCTGCCATCTCCCACAACTCGTGCGCGAGGTAGGGGGACATCGGGGCCAAGAGCAACGCGATGTTGCGCTGGACTTCGGCGATCAGCGACGGGGGGATTTCTCCGGCGGCGCGGGCGTCTTCGGCGCTGTAGACGTCGTTGAGGAGTTCCATGATGGCGGCGATACAGGTGTTGAAATGCCAGCGTCCCTGGAAGTCGGTGCTGACGCGCTTGATGGTCTGATGCAACTTGCGCTGGATGGCGCGGGCCGCGGGCGAGAGCGAAGAATTGTCGGAGTTCGATTGGCGGACAGGAATGTCCGCCCCACACGTGCGGACATAGAAGCGGTAGACGCGACTTAGAAAACGCTGGATGCCTTCGATGCCGGATTCCTGCCAATCCAAATCGCGATCGGGAGGGGCGGCGAAGAGGCTGTACATGCGGGTGGCGTCGGCGCCGTAGCGGGCGACCATTTCGTCGGGAGAGACAACGTTGCCGAGGCTCTTCGACATCTTGGCGCCGTCTTTGATGACCATGCCTTGGGTGAAGAGACGACTTACGGGTTCGTCGTTCTTGACCAGTCCCATGTCGCGCATGAATTTTGTCCAGAAGCGCGAATAGATGAGGTGCAAAATGGCGTGCTCAACTCCTCCGATGTACTGGTCGATGGGAAACCAGTAGGCGATTTTTGCGGGATCGAAGGGAGCGGAGCTGTTTTGCGCGTCGGTGTAGCGGTAGAAATACCAGGAGGAATCGACAAAGGTGTCCATGGTGTCGGTCTCGCGGCGGGCGGGGCCTCCACACTTCGGACAAGTTGTATTGAGAAACTCAGGGACGCTGGCGAGCGGCGAACCTCCGGCTAAAGTAATCGGAACGTTATCCGGCAAGATCACGGGCAAATCTTTTTCGGCTACCGGGACGATGCCGTCTTTGTCGCAATAGACCATGGGGATCGGCGTTCCCCAATAGCGCTGGCGCGAGACGCCCCAATCTTTTATGCGGAAGGTGACGGTGGGCTTGCCGAAACCTTTTTCGGCGGCGCGCGCGGACATTTTCGCAATCGCCTCGGCGCAGGTCAGGCCGCTGAATTCGCCGGAGTTCACGAGGATGCCGTCCTCTGTTGTAAACGGGAGCGGCGGCGCGGTCATGGTTTCCTCGGGATCGGTGCTGGCGGGCAAGATCACGAGACGGATCGGCAACTTATATTTTTCGGCAAACTCGTAGTCGCGCTCGTCGTGCGCGGGCACGCTCATAATGGCGCCGGTGCCGTAGTCCATCAAAATGTAGTTGGCGACCCAGACGGGCACGGCTTCGCCGTTGAAGGGATTCTTGGCGTAGCGTCCGGTGAAGACGCCGTGTTTCTCGATGTTGCCGATATCGCCGGCTTCTTTGGCGCGGCGCTGCTCGGCAATGAGTTCTTCGACTTTGGCGCGAAGATCGGCATCACGCGTAATCATGTCGCAGACGATCGGGTGCTGGGGCGCGAGCTGGACCGAGGTTGCTCCGTAAATGGTGTCGACGCGCGTGGTGAAGACGGTGATGGTTGATCCAGCCGGACCGACGGTGCCGCCGAGATCGAAATCGACGAGAGTGCCTTCGCTGCGGCCGATCCAGTTCTGCTGCATGATGCGAACTTTTTCTGGCCAGCCTTGCAGCTTGTCGAGATCACGCAGTAATTCGTCGGCGTACTTCGTGATGCGCAAGAACCATTGCTCGAGTTCGCGCTGCTCGACGAGTTGATCTTCGTGACGCCAGCACATTCCTCCGACAACCTGTTCGTTGGCGAGAACGGTGGCGCATTGCGGGCACCAGTTGACACGGCTTTTCTTGCGATAGGCGAGTCCCGATTCGTAGAGCTTTAGAAAGAACCACTGATTCCAGCGGTAATAATCGGGCAGACAGGTGGTGACTTCGCGCGACCAGTCGTAGGCGAAGCCGAGCCGCTTCATCTGGACTTTCATGGCCGCGATATTGGAGAGTGTCCACTCGCGGGGCGGCGTGTTGTTCTTGATGGCGGCATTTTCGGCGGGCAGGCCGAAGGAATCCCATCCCATGGGGTGCAGCACGTTGTAGCCGTTCATCCACATGTACCGGGCTAGGGCGTCGCCGATCGAGTAATTGCGGACGTGCCCCATGTGCAGGGCGCCGGAGGGGTAGGGAAGCATCTCCAAGACGTAAAACTTTGGCTTGGTGGGATGAGCCTCGGCGGCATAGAGGGAGGGATCGCTTTGCCAACGCTCGATCCACTTCTGCTCGATGCGTTGGGCGTCGTAGCGCTCGTCGTTATGATCGAAAGTGCGATCAAGCGTCCGATCGGTGTGGGTAGAGGAAATCGATTTGTCTTCTTGTGACATAGAGAGAGGTATAGCTGAATCCTGTAGCTACCGGAAAAACGAGTAAACGAATAACCTCGTATTCTAACGCGGTTGAACGCCGAGCATCTCGAGCGCGTGCATGAGGGGAATCAGGACGACGAGGGACAGGAGCAGGAACCACAGGCCGGTCCTGTTCCAGTTGCGGACGCTTCGGCGACCGGAGATGGCGTAGGCGATCGAGAGCGGGATGAGAACGGCAATGGCGGCGTATCCGAATGAGGCGGAAGTGATCTGGTGATGCGTCCAGTGCATGGCTGCCATCCAGGCGTGCGCAATTCCCAAAAGAAACGCGATTACGCCGAGAGCGCCAACGGGTTTGGCGGGGCCGAAGGAGAATTGGGATGTCGAACTCACAAGATCGGACCTCAATCAATTAAGTTAGAAATGATAGCATTTTGAGCGGGGAAAACTGCCGGCCGTGGGGTTTCGAGGCGATGCGTAGCCAGGCGGCGCGAGTGGCGGGGGAATTGTATCCGTGCCAAACTTGGGGATGGCGAAGCGGACGATTCGGATCACCAAGCATATCGGCACCACGCCCTGCGTAGCAGTTTGCGCCTATTGCAACAGCGAATTCAGAGCTCCAACCACGGCGTTGCGCAGCGTCAGAAGTGCTACGGAGAGCTTGCAACTTCAGTTTGACGCGCACCGTTGCAAGGAGCATGGCGGGGGCACTGTCGATGCGTCTTCTGAGCGGTGACGCGTTTGAGAATTCGGTAAATTATTTTTCAGGGTTTTTCCGTTCTTTCCTTTTACCAGCGCTTTTAGTGTGGCGACATTGCGGAGATCGTCTCCCGGTTCGTCGATGGGAGTCTCGGCGATGAAGGCGGCATGTTTGAGACGTCGGTCGTTGAGCAGTGCACGAAACGTTTCGAGTCCTAATTTCCCGCGGCCAATGTGTTCGTGACGATCCAGGCGCGAGCCACGTTCGGCCTTCGTGTCGTTGCTATGCCAGACGTGAATGTTTTGCAATCCCACAGTCTGATCGAGATGCTGCAGTGTCAAAGAGCGACCTTCTTTGGTGACGATGTCGTATCCGGCGACGTGGGTGTGGCAGGTGTCGATGCAAGCGCCAACGGGAATCCTTTGCCGTAGGAGTTCGAGCAACTCGGCGACCTGCTCGAAGGTTCCGCCGAGGGAGTACTCGGCGCCGGCGGTGTTTTCGATCAGGACGGTGAGGCCACCTTTGGCGAGATCGAGTCGCTCGCTGGCTTGGGCGATGGAGACGGCGGCCCGATGTAGGCCATCTTCGCGGCTCGACCCGCGAAACGATCCGGGATGCAGCACCAGGTAATTCGCGCACAAGGCCAGGGCACGCTCCAGTTCGCCGCGAAATGCGGCGATGGATTTCTTGAGAAAAGAAGGGTTGATTCCCGCCAAATTGATCAGGTAATTGGAGTGGATTACGAGAGGATTGAGGTCATACTTCTGGCGTAGTTGGCTCATCGTATCGCACTGCGATTTTGCGAGAGAGTAAGGCTGCCATTGTCGCGGGCTCGTAGAAAAGATCTGAAATGTGTTACAGCCGAGACGATAGGCGCGCGCGGCAGCGTTCTCGACGCCACCGGCGATCGAAGTGTGAATGCCGATGCGGCGCGAAGTGGTAAGAGGTGGCGCTGACGGCTCGGGCCACTTCAGCGGATCTTTTTCTGCGGGAAAAAATTCTGACATATCCAAAATCGAGTTGGCCGACACGAGTGGTGAGGGCGAATTGGCGTCACTTATTCTCTCAGTCGCTTATTCTCTCTGTACACGACAATTTCTCCAGTTTACAATTTGCCCAACGGGAGGGTCCCATGTCTATCCCTCGTTTTCTGCTGGGCTTTCTGCTGCTCACTGCGGTGGTTCTTCTGTGCCGTTCGTCGCTGGTTGCGCAAATCTCGCTCTACAAATATCCCACGGCCGCTTCAGCTCAATCGCAATTGGATGGTTTGGTCGCACCGTTGGAGTTTCGAGCGCACGTTGTTCCGCTTTCTCCAGATGAGATGGCGAAGACGGGTGGTATTCGGACGCAGCGTCGCAGCGAGTTTCCAATGGCGTCGAACAATAAGGATTGCTTCGTTCTGCGGAGTTATCAGGTGAAGCGCGACAATCCCAATTCTGATGCAACGACGCCAGTAGGGTATACGGACTGCCAGCCCGCGGCTCGGTATCAGATGAAAGTCGCCGTGGAATCGCGGTAGTTCATCGCGGGTTGTCGATCCTTTCGTCCCAGGTTCGCGATAGAGAGTTCTTCGTCTCCGGGAGGCCGTCTGCGCGGCCCATTTGCCGGGTTCCCCACTAGCCGCTAGACTTAGTGGTCCGGAGTATTCCTATGCTAGTGGTCATGCAGGCGCAGGCGAGCGAAGAACAGATTCGCGCGGTCTGCCAAAAAGTTGAAGCGCTCGGATATCGCGCGCATTCCATGCCGGGTGCGCAACGCACCGCCATCGGCGTCACCGGGAACCAGGGCGAAGTTGAGGCTGGTTCGCTGGAAGAAATGCCGGGAGTGCAGGAAGTCATTCGCGTTACCAAGCCTTATAAATTGGTGAGCCGCGACACGAAGCCGGATAATACGGTTATCAAATTTGGCGGGTCGACTGCGACGATTGGGGGCAAGGATCTCGCAATCATTGCTGGCCCTTGTGGCATCGAGTCGCGGGATCAGGCTTTCACCATCGCCGAGCGAGTCGCGCGCGCCGGGGCGCAGTTCTTCCGCGGAGGGGCCTACAAGCCGCGTACTTCTCCTTATTCTTTTCAGGGGTTGGGGGAAGAAGGGCTGAAGATTATGGCGGAGATCCGCGAACGCTTCGGGCTGTTGATTGTTACCGAAGCTGTGGATTATGAATCGTTGGCATTGGTTGACCAGTATGCAGACGTGATTCAGATCGGCGCTCGGAACATGCAGAATTTTTCGCTGCTCAAGCGCGCGGGACGAGCGCGCAAGCCGGTTCTGCTGAAGCGCGGTCTCTCGGCGACGCTGGAAGAATTCCTGATGGCGGCCGAGTACATCATGAGCGAAGGGAACTACAACGTCGTGCTCTGCGAGCGGGGAGTGCGGACCTTCGCGGATCACACGCGCAACACGCTGGATCTCAGCGTAGTTCCGGCTGTCCAGCGGTTGAGCCATTTGCCGATTGTCGTCGATCCCAGTCACGGTACGGGCAAGCGGAATAAAGTGACGCCGCTTTCGCGCGCGGCGGTAGCGGTGGGAGCCGACGGGTTGATCGTGGAAGTGCATCACGATCCGGATCGGGCGTTGTCGGATGGAATGCAGTCGCTGTATCCAGATCAATTCGACACGCTGATGGAGCAGGTACGACAGATTGGGGCGGTGCTGGGGCGCACTGTTCCTAAGTCGGCCAAGGTCCTGGCTGAGGCCACCAGTTCCGCGGACTAAGATTTGCGCAAAATACTCTTCATCGCTGTGCTCGTCCCGCTGGTACTGGCCGCTGGCTGGTACTACTTTCACGAGCGCACGCTTCCGGGATACGGTCCGCTCTACCGCGAGTACGCCTACATTTCAAACGGCAAGAGCAACACGGTTACGGTGGTCGACCTGCGGAGTTTTCGTCCGGTGCGGACGTTGCAGGTTGGATCCGATCCTACCGGCGTTAGCGCAAATCCGAAGCGCAACGAGGTGTATGTGGTGAATACGGGCTCGTCGAACGTCAGCGTGATCGATGCCGAGTTGAATAAGGTTGTGGCTACGATTGGCGTGTACGGGCGACCGTATTTTATCGATGTTTCGCCGGATGGGCACCGGGCTTACGTTGCGAATTCCGGGTCCGACAATGTTTCGGTTCTCGATCTCGACCGCCGGGCGGTGACGGCGACGTTGCGGGTGGGAGCGAATCCGGGTTTAGCGCGGGTTGCGCCCGACGGATCGACGGTGGTGGTTACGAATCGGGCCGACAATTCGGTTTCTATTATCGATACGGCGCGGCTGGCCGTGCGCTCGGCCATCAATATTTGTATTCATCCCGAAGACATTGTGATTCTTCCCGATTCGTCGAAGGCTTTTGTCTCTTGTTCGGGCTCGGGGCAGGTGGCGAGTATTGCGCTTAAGAACGAGAAATCGAGTGAGGCCGACAAGGGCGATCAGAACGACAAATTGCTGGCGCTGCTCGATGTTGGGCAATCTCCAGTGAGCCTGGCGCTGAAGCCGGACGGTGGGGAACTGGCGGCCTTCAACTTCGAAGCCGGGACGATCTCTGTCATTGAAACCACAGGCAACGAAGTCGCGGGGAGTTATCTGATTGGCGACAAGCCCACGCGGGGAGTGATTTCACTCGATAACTCACGCTTATACGTGTCGAATTTCGGATCGAATAATATTGCCGTCTACGATATCGACTTAGGCAAGGTGATTGCTTATCTTCCGGTGGGCACCCATCCGGATGGTCTGGCGCTCTCGCAAAATCAGAATTATTTATTGGTGCTCGACTCGGGTTCGGGGGATCTTGCTGTAATCCAAAAACGGCAGCCGAAAAAGAAATTCGAGCCCTCGGAGTATTCTTTGCTGACGATTATTCCGGTCGGCATGCAGCCAAACCAGATTGTGGTTAAGTCGTTCCGGGCAACAAAATTGGCGGACGTGCGCTAGCCCGTCCGCCAGGCGCGAAGTCTGCTCCGTATTTGCCGATCGTCTATTTCCAAGACACCAATTTGGATATCGCGAAAAGCTGCTGGATGATGAGGTTTAACCGGATATTCGGTTTATGGCATCCAAGGTAGACCGAATTGCGTTTCGGTTGGGCTGGGAGAAAGAAAACCAAATGATCGATGAAAAGGTCGTAAAGCAGATACTCGAAGAGATTTTTTGCTCTGTGGAGGACGTCGAGGCACAAAGCGCGGCAGTCCTGCAGTTTTTGAAGGACAAGGGGATGGCAAACGAAAAGGAAATGGCTCCTTATCTCGAGCAGGCCAAGGTGTCGAGTGGAGTTCGTTGGGTCGCGATCCGAGCGAGAGTCGATTACTTACTTTCTTCCATGATCAAGAACGAAGAGGAGGAAGCTGCCGCAGGTTCGACCAGCGAGGGCTCAAGCAAGAATGGACGGGCGGATGGGTCGCAAGAGTCTGCCTCGCGTGAAGCTAACGACAAGAACAACAACATCGACGCTCCAGGTGATACGCAAAACCATGAGGCACAAGCAGGCAGGCGAAAAAAGGAAGAAGGAGAAGACCAGGGATCGGAGCCTGCAGCGCAGGATCATGCAGCCTGACGCCGGCCTGATCTATCTGGTTCTTCCCGGTTCGTGTGTGACCGGACTTGTCAGCCCTACCCACAACGGAACCAGGACGCGGACCGCTTACTGAGAATTCTCTGGGGCTTGATTTTGAGCGGCGGGCGACGATAGATTCCCAATCACGTCTCCCGAGACGATCATTTCCACACGGCGATTTAGTTGGCGGCCAGCGGCCGTAGTGTTGTCGGCTACGGGATCGGCTTTGCCCATGCCGCGGGCAACCACGCTATTCATCCCAACCCCTGAGCTCACCAGATAATCACGCACGGACTCCGCGCGTTTGTCGGAGAGTGTCTGGTTGTATTCATCGCTGCCGATTGAGTCGGTGTAGCCGTCAATTTCCAGCTTAAGGTCGGGGTAAGCCAGGACGATTCCCGAGATACGAGCCAAGCGCTCGCGAGCTTCGGGCTTCAGCGTGTACTTGTTGAAGTCGAATAGAACGTCCGGCATGCTGACGATGAGGCCTTTGGCGGTGTCACGCGTTTGCAGCACTTGATTCAGCTGCGCCAACAGGCGGGCGCGCATTTCTTCTTTCTGGCGGATTGCTTCCTGCCGCTGCTGGTCGGCCTGACTCGCGGCTTGCAGAGCGGCTTGGGTTGCGGCCTGTGCCTGCTGCTGCTGGGCTAGAGCTTCGGCTTGTTGGCGACGAGCTTCCGCTTCGGCCTGCTCTGCTTGGGCGCGACGGCGAGCGTCTTCGTCGGCCTGGGCCTGCGCCTGCGCCGCTTGCTGCTGAGCCTGCGCAGCCTGTTGCTGAGCCTGCGCCGCGTCGGCTTCAGCCTTAGCTTGAGCTTCTTCGTGGGCGCGGCGGTCGGCGTCGATTTTGGCTTGTTGTTTGCGGCGCAGCGTCAACACGCGGGCATCCTCGGCCATTTGGGTAGCGCCGCGGGCCGCGGTACCGATCGGCGTTCGACCTTGCTTGCGCTGATAGTAGTCTTCGGCGCGCTGCAGCATGTCTTCGGCTTTCGTCAGACTGTCGGGAGCATATTGCTGTGCTCCTGCGGCTTTGGCGATTACGACGGCGTTGCGAGCTTCCAGGAGATCGAGGGGGACTTTGATACTCGCCTGACTGGAGGGCAATTGATCTCCGGGGATGTCGATGGTGTACTGTCCGCCTTCGAGAACGTCGAACTTCGCATCGATAGGCTCTTCGAATCCTTTTGTGCCAGAGCGAACGATATTCTCGGCGACGACTTTGTTGCTGGGGTAGGTCACAGCGTAGTAGGGTTCGGCGGTGATGATCATTCCGAAAGCCTGCAGGTCGGTCGTGACGTTGATCTTGTCTTTGCCGTTTTCCCCCGGGAGGATTTCGCCCAGATTGACGGCGCGACCCTCGGGAGTAATCGCCCATAAAACATAGGTGAGGAACTGTCCACCGAACCGGTTTGCCGGTAACAGGTGGTTGAGTTCAAGCTCGATTGCGAGCCGGCCACCTTTTCCTTCAACCTTGGCGTGGCCGCCGATGTCAGGCATCAGGTCGGTGCCTCTGAAACTGACCTCGGTTGAGCCGCCGCGGTTGCGGTAATTAACCGCCTTCGTTGTCCGTTCACTCACCGTGACGCGGAAGACGGGCATGTCGTTTTGCTGGGTGTTCTGGTTCATCTCCTGAGGAGCGTTATCTTGGCTGGAGTTGGGTACCTGCGCCGGATGGTCGGTATTGGGGTATAGCGGGGCGGACTGGGACAACATGAGTCCAGTCAGGCCCATTCCGAAGAACAAGGATAAGAGAAGAGCGTTCATTGTGAGCTTCTGCATGAGGGCAACCTCCAGCGGGAATGTTCATAGCGCCGCGAGTGAACCGGCGCTTGTTCTGAGCGCGACGATTGCGCGCTTGTTTTTGCTAAGTATTCATTTTTCAACCTAGCAGCGCGCTCGCCGAGGAATCAATACAGGACATAACGTAGAGATGCGACGTGACTGTGGAGATCGCCTAAGGTGGATCAGATAGGAAATTACATGAAAGGGTTGAGTGAATTGTGAAGATGATTTTGCGCTAGTCAGCGCATTACGAGATCTGAATATTCAGGATGGCTGAGCAGGTAAGCGGCAACAAAAGGACAAACCACATCGACGCGCATGTGATGGTCGCGAGCCCAGTCGAGGGCCGTTTTCGCAAGCGTGGAAGCGATGCCTGTTCCCCGAAGAGATTGGGGAATCTCGCTGTGAAGAAGTTCAAGAACGTCGCGGGCGATGGTGTATTCCAGATAAGCGACCTGGCCATCACGCTCGAGTTCAAAGCGGCCGTTCGTAACTATTACTGGAGTAGGCTTTTTGCTTCCGAAGAATCGCATGGCAACTGATTGGATATCCCGAGAATGAGACGAGATTCTATCCGACGTAGAAACGGCGGGCAAATTTGCGATCTTTCTGGCCATGGCACGACCGATCTGGGCACGACCGAGAGTCGTGCCCGCTCCGAGAATGTGATCTTTATTTGCCGGCGCTGATAAAGGCTCCCGAGGTCGCGTTGATCACGCCGATGCCCTTGCGGTCGTGTTCGCTGGTGCCATAGATGACGTACCAGACGGGCACGTTCAGCTTGCGGTCTTTGAGTAGAACGTAGGTGACCGGTTGTTGCGCGTCTTTCTTGATGATGCCATCGCCGCCGTGTTGCTGCGCGATCTCGAACGCTTTGTCGGTGTCGGTCTTCACCAGCAGCGGCAAGAAGACGAGACTCGCAGCATCGGCGTTATAGGGGCCATCACTTCCCTCGGTAGAAGTTCCGAAGGGCGGAGCGTCAGAGCGCCGGCTCCCCGAGCAAACAATGGTCTTCACGGCGCGGCGACTGGGCGAGGCGAAATAGCCTCTCCAGATGGTCGCTTTTCCGTTCTGGCCGGTGGCTTCGGGAGTCAACACGGCTTCTAAACGGGCGGGCTGCGCATCGGGCGCCCATTTCATGGCGAGTCCGATCATGTGATTGAAGGCCTCGACACCGGTGTAAAGCACGGGTTGCTTGACCTCGGGCTGAGCGGCTGGTTGGTTGGGACTCTCTGCAGGCTTATTATCGGATGAACTACATCCCTCCATCAGGATGGTGAAACTGACAACGCTGATGAGCGCGAAGCGACATAGCTTCATAATGTGTTCCTCTGCTGTTCTTTCGAGGCGTCGTGGCCTCGAAAATCTCGGGTACTTTCTTCGTCCGCAACTAAGTGACTTAGTGCCAGCAAAACTGACGGCAACATAGTGTTCGAAGTGCCCGTTCCCGGTCAAGATGAAATCAAGGCTATGGGCCTATGTTTCCTGGACATGTCGGAGTACGGTCCTGGAGTGTATCGCAAAACGCCAGCTCGGTCTGTGATGGATGAACATGAGAGTGTTCACCGCAACGTAGCGTCTAAAGGTGAAGACAATTGGGGGAAGAGTGAAACACCCCTCGTTATCGGCTAACCGCGCGGAAATGGTCGAGGATCGATTGGGCCTGTGTTTTCGTTACGACAGCCGACAAGGCGGCGACATCGGCTTGCTTGACGGCCTGCAGGCTGCCGAAGTGTTCTAAGAGGCGGCGCGTGGTCGATTCGCCGATTCCTGGAATCTCTCGTAACTCGGTGGCACGATCGCGGATTTGGCGGCGCTTGCGGTGAAAAGTTACGGCGAAACGATGGGCTTCGTCCCGTATCTGCTGAACGAGATGTAACACGGGAGAATGATGATCGAGAACGATGGGGTCGTCTTCTTGTCCGTAGACGTAAATGATTTCTTCGCGCTTGGCGATGGCGGCCAGAGGCTGATTGATGATCTCGAGTGCTTCGAGTGCTTGCGCGGCGGCATGAAGCTGGCCTAGACCTCCGTCGATGAGGACGAGACTGGGCATGGGCTTTTTTTCTTCGCAGAGGCGTTTGTAACGGCGCGTGACCACCTCTCGCATAGAGGCGAAATCGTCGACTCCAGTGACGGTCTTGATGATGAACTTGCGATAGTCCGACTTTTTGATCTTGCCGTCTTCCCAGACCACCATGGAGGCGACGGTCTCCGCTCCTTGAATGTGGCTGATATCGAAGCATTCGATGCGCTTGGGTCGTTCGGGCAGGCCGAGAGCGTCTTGCAGAGCTTCTTGAATGGCGCGGGCATTTGGCTTCAGGATGCGGAAGCGCTGGTCATAGGATTGCTTCGCGTTGTTGCCGGCCAGATCGATGAGTTCGCGTTTGTCTCCGCGTTGCGGGACGGTGATGTGGACGCGAGAGAGCCGGCCGCCCTCGCCAGCGAGTTGCTCGCTGAGCGCTTCTTCCAGTTCTTCACGATCCTCGAAGTCGACAGGGACATAGATGTTGCGTGGGACGTAGGGTTGGCCGAGGTAGAGCTGTTTGAGGAGGGAGGAGAAAAATTCAGCGGGCTGGAAAGATTCGGTAGCGGGACCGACGATTTGGCCCGCTATAACATCCGTGTCGGGAGATACGGCGGCGTCGAATTGCTCGTGTTGACTGGCGGGGATACTGCCCGAACCATTCGCCGGGTCTTCTTCAACCTGCTCGCTTGACTCGCTGGGAGGGACGAATGCGTCCGTCGCTACGTTAGTCGTGCCGAAGTCTGGCAAATCTTCCCAGAAGAATTCGCGGCGATCTAAGACTTTGCCTGCTCGCATGTGGAAGAGGTTCACGGCAAGCATCTGGCTTTCGAAGTGATATCCGAAGACGTCGGCGTCGTCGCCTTCGACGGTGGCGATGCGCTGTTTTTCCTGGAGCTGCTCTACGGTGGAGATAAGGTCGCGGTAGCGGGCGGCACGCTCGAACTCCTGCGACTCGGCGGTTTCGGCCATGCGTTCGCGCAGAGACTTGATGAGGTCTGTGGGACGGCCTTCGAGGAAGAGCTTTACATCGCGCACGGCTTCTGCGTAGATCTCCGGCGTGGTTAATCCGGCGACGCAAGGGCCGAGGCAGCGCTTGATATAGAACTGGAGGCACGGGCGCGGGTGGTTCCGCGTCAGATCGACCTTGCAGGAGGGAATCATGAAGTGGCGGTGGATCAGGTCGACGATGCGATAGGCGAGATTGGCAGGGAAGTAAGGTCCGTAATAGGCGCTGCCATCTTTTCTTAGACGACGGGTTACATAGACGCGTGGGAATCGTTCGGCCAACGCCAGCTTCACGTAGGGATAAGTTTTGTCGTCGCGGAGAAGGATGTTGAAGCGCGGCTTCTTCTGCTTGATCAGGTGATTTTCGAGCGCGAGGGCTTCTTTGTTGTTGGCTACGACGATGTAGTCGACATCGACGGCCTCGCGGACTAGTGTGCCGGTCTTGGCGTCTTCCCATCGGCCTTCGTGAAAGTAAGACGAGACGCGGGAACGCAGATTTTTGGCTTTGCCGACGTAGATGACCTCGCCTTCGGCGTTCTTGTAGAGGTAGACGCCAGGGGACGTAGGGATGGAGCGGATTTTCTGGGCGAGATCCATTCAGGCGATTCGTTATTCGGCGCAACAAAGTGCAGGTCCCTCGCAACGCGAGAGATGACAATTGCTAGTTTATTTCAAATGGGATGGTCCACTTCTTAAGATAAAGGTCGAGGGCTAAAGGATTCAGGACGCGGCGAAAAGGGAGCGGTAGCCGAGCTTTAGGCGGAAGGACGGGGCGGAGCCCCGTCACCACAGAAGCCACAACGACACCAACATCTACCACGAGTGGCTACAGACTTTGTTCTAGGCGCTCCAGCCTTTTACGAATTCCACCAAACTGCGCAGGGCAATTCCGGTGGGGCCTTTGGCGATCCAGGGTTTGTTGTCTTCCATCCAGGCGGTGCCGGCGATATCGAGGTGAATCCACGGTGTGTCTTCGGAGAACTCTTTGAGGAACATGGCGGCGAAGATGGCGCCTCCGTAGCGGGCACCAGCATTGGTCATGTCGGCGATGTTTGACTTGAGCAGTTCTTTGTATTCGTCGTCGAGGGGCAGACGCCACATTTTTTCGCCAGCGAGTTTGTTGGCTTTCTCAAAGCGCTCGAACATGTCGTCGGTGCTGGCGAAGATTCCGGCGTTGACGTAACCGAGAGCGACGACGACCGCGCCGGTGAGAGTGGCGGCATCGACGAGATGCGTGCATCCGAGTTGACGGGCGTAGGCCAAACCGTCGGCTAGGATGAGGCGGCCTTCGGCGTCGGTGTTGATGATTTCGATCGACTTGCCGGACATGGCGATCTGGACGTCTCCCGGCTTTTGCGCCTTGCCGGAAGGCATGTTTTCGGTGGCCAGGATAATCGCGGTCACTTTCACTTTGGGCTTGAGCAGGGCGATGGCGCGCATTACGCCGATCATGGTGGCCGCTCCGGCCATGTCGTACTTCATCTTCTCCATGCCGTCGGCGGGCTTGATGGAGATGCCTCCAGTGTCGAAGGTCACGCCTTTGCCAACGAGACCCAGGTGCACATCTTTGGGTGCGCCTTGCGGTTCGTAGCGGAGAACGATCAGGGCGGGTGGCTCGTCCGAGCCTTGGGAGACGCCCCAGAACGCTCCCATCTTGAGCTGGCGAATCTTGTCACCGTCCATGACTTCGCATTTCAGGCCGACATCGGCGGCCATCTTCTTGGCGCGTTCGGCGAGGATCGTCGGGGTCATGCGGTTCGAGGGTTCGTTGATTAGGTCGCGGGCAAAATTTTGGGATTCGGCGACGATGCGTCCGGCTTGCAGAGCGCCTTCGAGGGCCTTGGGATCGCCGGACTTTTCGGGAATCACGATGGTGAGGGTTTCGATCTTTTCTTTGTCTTTCTCTTTCCGGTCGCTCTTGTAGTAACCGGGATCGAACTCTCCGACGAAGGCGCCTTCGATGATGGCGCGAACGGCGTCGGATGCGGCGATTCCATGCACGGGAAGAACGAGCGCAAAGTTATGGATGTTCTTGCCCTGCAGCGTGCGGACGGCGGCGCCCGCCAGTTTGCGCAATTCGGCGGCAGAGAAGGTCTTGGCTTTGCCTCCGCCTAAGAGAAGGAGACGCTTGGCTTTCAATCCGGGAGGATTGTGAAGGAGCGTGGATTCGAAGAGCTTGGCGGTGACTTCGCCGCTCGAGATGACATCCGCGGAGGCTTCGCGCACGGCTGCATCGGAGGACTCGACGACGGCGGTTGGCTGGTCTTTTTTGCCGTGATCCTTCTTGCTTTGATCTTTGTCGGCTCGATCTTTCTCGCCGTGATCGAGAGTGACTACGACGAGGCAGTCTGCTTCAAGTTCGTGGGGGGCTGAGGAGGAAAAGTTTGTCTTCATGGTTGCGTTTCATCAGTATCCACGCTGGGAGGGGAAACGTGCAACTGTGGGTGGGAAGCGAGTCGCGTCAAAACCTCTACCACAGAAGGCGCTAAGTTTCACGAAAGCAGAACCTTTTTAGTTCAGTGTTCCGGTGCCGGTTAGGGGGGCTGCTGCGGCGCCACCTCCTCCGTTATTTGTGATGTTTAGTTTTCCGTTGCGCGCGCCTGTCTTGATGGGATCGAAGGAGATGTCGAGCGAGCAACTGGTCTGGGCGGGGAGCGGGCTTCCGCAGGTGTTGTTCGAGATCGAGTAGTCCGCGGGCGTGGTGGTGAAAGCGGTCAGGTTCACGGCGGCCGCGCTGACATTGACGAGGGTGATGGTCTGTGGCGCGGTGGGTTGTCCGATGGGTTCGGAGCCGAAGGCTAGCGAGGTTGGCGAAAGCGCGAGGGAGGTTCCGGTACCGGTCAAGGCAACTTTTTGGGGATTATCGGGAGCGTTGTCGGTGAGTTGTAGAGTGCCGGTTTGGCTGTTCTTTACGGTCGGAGTGAAAGCCAGCGTCAGGGAGCAGTTGTTGCCGGCGGGGAGCTGGGTTCCGCAGGAGTTGGTTTGTACGGCGAAGTTGCCGAGGACGGTGATCTGGTCGATGTTCAGGGTTGCGGTTCCGGTGTTGGTGAGAGTTACCGATGCGGTGGAAGTCTGGCCAATCGGCGTTTTCGGGAAAGTCAGTTTGGCGGGGGACAGAACGGCGGTTGCGCCTGATCCACTACCGCAATTCGGAAAAATGAGGTTGGCGATGCGAGTGTTCCAGTTAAAGCTGCCGTTGGATTCGATGTACTCCTGCGTGTACCAGAAGGTGCAGTCGTCGACGGGATCGACGGTCATGGAGCTGTAGTCTCCCCAGCGGTTTTGGCCCTCGGTTTGGGACCCGCTTCCGCTAACGATTAATTGCTCGCCTTCCATCGCTCCCGCAGGGTCGGAGGCGACGCGCCCTGTGAAGTAGACCGATGGAAACACCGAAGTGCTGGACTCGCTATAGCCGAGGGCGATGTCGCTCGATTGGTCCATGGCGATGCTGCCCATCCAACGGGTGTTTGAATCCTGGTTGAAGGTTCCTTGCTGAAAGATCCCGGGCGTTCCGTTGGGATCGTGGATCTCATACCAGCGCACGCCGGTGCTAATCGAATGGTTGAAGGTTAGGGCCTCAACTCCATTCGGAAACTGGCGATAGGCGAGGCGATACATGGGACGGTCGCCGAGGGCGTCGAGTTTCTGGGTGGTTCCGGGTTGGACGACACAGGAACGGAAGCAGCGGGCGGTGAAGTTCGCCACGGGAAGGGTCGTGGGTCCGGTGAAGGTGGAGTTGGTGGGATTGGTGAAGTCGACATGGAACTTCCACAATTGGACGACGTTCTTGCCGAAGGTGGCAAAGAATGCGGGTTCTCCGGCGGCGGGCTGGATGGTGCCGTCCAAATCGGAGGGGAGCATGGTGGCATAGGTGCTGGGCTGCTGAAAGCAGATGATGGACGCGGGATTGCCGAGGAGCATGGAGTTGCGGTCGAGGGCGCAGGCGTCGGGTCCGGCGAAGGAGCCGTCGTCGAAGGTGTTGAACGACATGTAGTAGGCGTCGGGCCAGACTCCGAGCTTGGGGTAATCGCCGTAATCGGTGTTGCCGAAGGAGTAGGAGTAGCGGTTGTAGGTTCCGGTGGCGTCGCTGGTGGTGGAGACGGCAACGCATTGCAGATAAGGAAGAGTGCTGATGGAGAATTGAGTGAGGATCCAGCGATTGGCGATTTTGTCGTACTGGACGATGGGGTCGCCATCGTTGTTGGTTTCGCAGCCTCCGCCGAAGCCTTGCCAGAGAGCGTTACCTTCGGTGGGTCCGGCGAGAAGAGCGCCGGTGGCTTTATCGAAGACGGCGAATTCGGCGTTGACCCATTGCACGTATTGTGTCGCGCCGACCGCTCCGTTGGTGTCGGGAGGCGAGTATTCGAGGAGAAAGCCGTATTGTCCCTGGCCGAGGCCGTTGATGTTGAGGCCGAGTTGGGCGGCTACGGGTGCGAGGGCTTTTTGCTGCAGGGCCAAATCGGGCTCCTCGTATTCGGGTGCGTTGTCAGGAGGGGCAGTGGGCAGAATCTTTAGAATGCGAGGCGTAAAGCGGTGCGGGGAAGCGGGTGTCAGCGCGTCCAATTCGGCGAGCGGGGCGGAGACGTCGTGCTTGACTTCGGGGATGACGCGAACGGAGCTTGCGTGTTGAGCGAGAGCGGGGATCGCCAAAAGCAGTGGAGTCGCGATGGCAAGCGTCGCGGCAAGGCGATTTGTGAGAGTGCGTGTCATGTTCCGAGTGAAGGGACCGGTGTCGCGGGGAGGGTGACGAATTTCGCTAGTATACCTGTTTCTTGAGTGGAATTATCGAGCGTTTTTGTGGGATCCGGTTGGGGTGGGGCAGGTTCGGTTCCACTCGGTAAGCAGAGTAATCGACACGACGGGGTCGCTCTCAGATCTTTGACTTTAGAGGAGTTATTCGTAAAATATTGTTGAATAAGGCTTTAGCGGTCAGCCGTCAGCCATCAGCCATCAGGAAATTCAAGTTCAGGGTATGCCTGCGGCATCCTTGTGGTTCTGGGTGGCTTGGATTGTCAAAGAAGCGACTTGGGGGGCGGAGTTGGATCCGTCGTGACGGAGACACAATTGATTTTCGCCGATTCGAGCGGGGAAGTACTGTGATTGAAACGACGCGGGTTGGTGATGAAAAAAAGTGAAGTGCGGTTTGGGAGGCTGCGAGAGATTGGTTCATGTTTGATTGCGGAAAACGATCGACGGCACCCTACTCACTCGAAAAAGGTGCGATACGGTCTGATGGGCAGATGCGACTCCGGGCAGGCTCTAACGCCGCAAAAGGCGCGACGCGAGGAGGGGGCAGCCGGCATTGTCACCTCGGCGGCTAAAGCCGGCACTGAAAACTAGCTAGTTATCGCAGCGGTGAACCGCTGCGCCACCCAAAAGCAAAGACCAAGAGCGGTGAAGGGCTGCGCCACCCAAAAGCCAAAAGCGAAGAGCCAAGAGCGGTGAAGGGCTGCGCCACCCAAAAGCGAAGACCAAGAGTGGCGAAGGGCTGCGCCACCCAACAGGCGAAGGCCAAGAGCGGTGAAGCGCTGTGCCGCTGCATCGCTGCATCGCTCCAGCGCAATTGCGGGACGGGAATCGTTGGCGTGCGGTCAGGCTTGTTTTCGGGCGCGGGAGACGGCGTCACGGGCTTCTTTGTCGGCGGTGCGGCGGCGCTCGGTTTCGCGTTTGTCCCAGAGCTGTTTGCCTTTGGCCAAAGCGAGTTCGACTTTGATTTTTCCGTTTTTGAAGTACATACGGGTGGGGATTAGGGTGAGGCCTTTTTGTTGAGTTTTGCCGATGAGCTTGCGGATTTCTTCTTTGTGAATCAGCAATTTTCTGGTGCGCAGGGCGGCGTGGTTGGCGGAGTTGCCGTGGTCGTAGGGTCCGATGTGGCAGTTGAGGAGCCAGAGCTCTCCGTCTTTGATGAGGCCGTAGGCGTCTTTGAGGTTGGTGGATCCGGCACGGACGGATTTGACCTCGGTTCCGGCGAGAACGACTCCTGCTTCGAATTTTTCTAGCAAGAAGTAGTTGTGGCTTGCGTTCCTGTTTACAGCGGCGTCTTTTTCTCCCGAGGCGGTGGGCTGTCTGCGCGGATTCTTCTCGCGGTTGGGCTGGGTCTGGTGAGTGGTCTGCTTGGCCATGGCTCGAGGAACCTAGGATGAAAGTAACACAAGGTCTCAGGAGCAGGTCTTAGTTGTCATCTCTCCGGTCTCAGGAATCGCGAGGGCAACGAAACGGGATGGGTCACAAGTTTTTGGTAAGACCTTCGTGCGGAGAGTAGAGACTTAGATTCGCGTTCTTTGGGTCAGGTACTAATGAGTGTAAACACCGATGTACCAAGCACATGGGAAGGCTACCGATGCGATGCTATAATCCGAGTTTCCGGTACTTTTTTGCGCGTAGCCGCCGCTCGGATGCCAGTTTCGAAGGGTTCTCTGGCGGTTCGGTTGGTGGTGGTGGTGTGAATTTTGTGAGGACTGCTTTGAGGACTGCTTGATGAGAAGCCTGATCCGTCCGGCTCTGTTCGGATTGCTGATGTTACTTGGCCTGCAAGTTCCAGTTATTGCCAAGAAAGTGGACTCCGCGAAAGTACTTTATGACAAGGGCGCGGATGCCGAGGCGCGGCAGAACTACGAACTGGCCTTCGACTGCTTTAAACAGGCCTTCAACCTGAAGCCGAAAGACTTGCGCTACCGTACGGCCTACGAGCGAACGCGGTTCTATGCGGCGGCGGCGGAAGTGCATCGCGGGCAGTTACTGCGCGATGCGGGGAAACTGGATGAGGCGCTGGCGCAATTCCAGAAGGCGCTGGAGACGGACCCTTCGTCGTTCATTGCGCAGCAGGAGTTAAAGCGCACGGAGCAGATGATCAAGGAAGCTTCGGGTGCGCAGCCGCAGGCGGCAGTGCCCCAGACCAATTCCTTGCGGAAACGGCTGGAATCGGCGCAGGGGCCGGTGGAACTGGCTCCGATTTCGAATGTGCCGATCACGCTGAAGGTGACGGAAAAATCCAATGTAATTTACGAGACGGTGGGAAAGCTGGCGGGGATTAACGTGCTGTTCGATCCGGATTACACGCCGCGGCAGGTGCGGATCGAATTGAATGGCGTGACGCTGGAAGACGCGCTGGAGATTATTTCGGTTGAGACGAAGACTTTCTGGCGTCCGGTGACGCCGAACACGATTTTTATCGCGCAGGACAATCCCGCGAAACGGAAAGAGCTGGAACAAAACGTCATCAAAACTTTTTATCTTTCGAATCTTTCCCAGCCGACCGAGTTGCAGGACGTGGTGAACGCGATGCGAACGATTCTGGAAGTGAGCCGTATTCAGCAGTTGCCTTCGCAGGGAGCGATTGTGGTGCGCGGCACTCCCGACCAGGTGGCGCTGGCGCAGAAGCTGGTGGATGATCTGGATAAGGCGAAACCGGAGGTGCTGATCGAAGTGGCGGTGATGCAGGTGAGCCACGACAAGATGCACACTCTGGGCATCAGTCCGCCGACGAATCTTTCAGTGCAACTGCAAAACAATCTGAACACGACGTCGTCCTCTTCGAGCAGTTCGACTACGACGTTGACCTCGAGTTCCTCGACCGGACTGAGCCTGAACCAGATAGCGAATTTGAATGCGACGGACTTTCAGGTGACGATTCCGTCGGCATCGGCGTCGGCGTTGTTGAGCGATACGGATACGAAGATCATTCAAAATCCGCAGATACGGGCGTTGGACGGGCAGAAGGCGACGTTGAAGATTGGCGATCGCGTGCCGGTGGCGACGGGATCGTTCCAGCCGGGTATCGGCGGAGTGGGTATTAATCCTCTGGTGAACACGCAGTTTCAATATCTGGATGTGGGCGTGAACATCGACATTACGCCGCGGGTGCATTCGGGGCGCGAAGTGTCGTTGAAGATGTCGCTGGATGTTTCGGCGGTGACTTCGTACGTCAGCATCGGCGGCATCAGCCAGCCAGTGATCGGGCAGCGGAAGATTGAGCATGAAATTCGGCTGAAAGATGGGGAAGTGAATCTGTTGGGCGGAATCATGGAAGACCAGGCGACGAAGTCGTTGACGGGCATTCCGGGGCTGGCGCAGATTCCGATTCTGAAGTATCTGTTTGGGCAGACGAACACGGACCATTCCACGAATGAAATCGTGTTTGTCATCATTCCGCATATTCTGCGCGGGCCTGAGGGCTCGCATGGCAGCGCGGATATGATCGATGTGGGCACGGCCAATGCGCTACAGCTGAGATTAATCAACAGCAAGCCTCTGGTGCCAGCGACGGTTTCTTCACCGGCGACGCAAGGTGTGCCGGCGGCGCCGCAGATGCCGGGGCCGCAGAGTTCGGTGCAAAATCCGGGACAGCCGGGCATGATTCAGCAAGGTGCGCCGGCACAAATGGCGCAGGCTGTGCCGGGCGGCACGGCTGGCACTTTCCTGTTTGATCCTCCGACATTGACTCCGGCGAAGGGGTCGACTTTTACGGTGAACGTGATGCTGTCGGGCGGGCAGAATGTGTATTCGGTCCCTCTCGAGCTGAATTACGATCCGAATCAATTGCAGGTGGTCAATGTTTCGAATGGGGGCTTCCTGTCGCAGGATGGGCAGGCGGTCGCGTTGGTGCATCGCGACGACACGACGGCTGGGAAGTTGCAGGTAACGGCGACGCGGCCTCCGGGAGCGGGTGGCGTTTCGGGACAGGGTGCGGTGGTGACGCTGACGTTTATGGCGAAAGGGCCGGGGCAATCGGCGTTGACGATTACGCGGGGCGGAGCGAGGGATCCGGCGATGCAGCCGATTGCGATGAATGGGGCGCAGGCGGCGATTACGATTCAGTGAGGTAGCTTTCAGCCGTCAGCCGTCAGCCATCAGCCATCAGGTAAAACTCTTGGGGGCGAGGATTTGGCGGAAACTGACAACTTAGTGAGAAGTGTCATCTAAAGAAGTAAGTGTCATCAGAAAGTGAGTATCGTCTAAGAAACTGAAACTATGAGGGGTTTGTTTTCAAGGCGGGGAGTGGCTACGGGGCGGAGTGGCTTGCAGCGTGGGTTTACGCTGATTGAGTTGATTGTGGCTACGGCGATATTGGCGATTCTGGTGGGGGCGGCGATTCCGCTGGAAAAGAATGCCATCAAGCGCGAGCGGGAGCACGAGTTGCGGTATGACTTGTGGATGCTGCGGGACGCGATTGATCGATATAAGGATGCGGCGGATCGGGGCGCGTTTCAGTTAAAGGTGGATAGCCAGGGGTATCCGCCGGATCTGGATACGCTGGTGACGGGGGTGGATGTGGCGGGGAAGAAGCTGAAATTTCTGCGGAAGATTCCGACGGATCCGATGACGAAGCAGGATTGGGGAATGCGTTCGATGCAGGATGATAAGGACGCGGATTCGTGGGGCGGGCAGAATGTTTTCGATGTTTATACGAAATCGGATGGGGTTGCTTTGGACGGGACAAAGTACAAGGACTGGTAGATGAGAGTCAAGTGGAAAGGGCCGGGTTCGAAGTTGCGCAGTGGAGGAGTGAGGAGACGCAGAAAGCGCAGTCAGGGATTCACGCTGATCGAGATGGTGGTGGTGATCAGCATGATTTTGATCCTGCTGGCGATAGCGCTGCCGATGTACTCCTCGGCGATTCAGCGCAGCCGGGAAGCGCGGCTGCATCAGGACTTGACGACGCTGAATAAGGCCATCCAGGAATATTCTCTCGACAAGAAAAAGGCGCCGCAGTCACTGGCAGATCTGGTGCCGGGGTATGTGAAGTTTATTCCGGATGACATTACGGGAAGTGCTGAGAGCTGGGTGACGGAGCAGGAAGATTCCGAGGATGCGTGGGATCCGAATGAGTTGGGGATCAAGAGTGTACACAGCGGTTCGGACGCAACCTCAATCGATGGCGGAGTTCCTTATTCCAGTTGGACGCACTAGGGCAGGATGACGAACAGATTGACAGGTCGAAATTCTCTGCGCGGCAAGGTTCCGGGCAATCATCATCTGGACGACAATCTTCTAGAAGGCATGCGGAAGCGGAAAAAGAGCCGCGGCTTCACGCTGGTCGAGATGATGGTGGCAATTACCGTGATCTTGATTTTGACGGGAATGGCGTTGCCCATCTACAGCCATACCATGGCGCGCAAGAAGGAAGAGAACCTGCGACGGAATCTGGAAACGCTCAACCAGATGATTTATCAGTACACGCAAGACCGGCAGAAACCTCCGCAGGCTCTGGGCGATCTGGTGACGGCGAAATATCTGACGGAGATTCCCGAGGACATCACAGGCAGCGTGGATACGTGGGTTCCGGAGGAGAGCGACGGGACGATCATGACGCTCGATCAGAAAGATACGGGCGGGATGATTGGGGTGCATAGCGGGTCGGACAAAGTGGGCAGCGACGGGAAGGCTTACTCGACGTGGTAGAAGGGCAGTTGTCAGTTCTCAGTTGTCAGCTCTCAGTAAAAGCTTAAGGTTCCGGGGGGCGGGTGGATTCTCTTGATCGGTTGCAGCCATTGGCGCTGCTGGTGATGCGGGTTGTGCTGGGCGCGATCATGATCGCGCATGGGTATCACAAGGTATTTGGCGGGTTTCATCACCATATGGAGATGGTGGGATCGCTGGGGATTCCGCGATGGCTGGCCTATTTGTCGGCAGGAACGGAATTTTTTGGAGGGATCGGGATCGTGCTGGGATTGTTTACGCGATTGTTTTCGCTCGCCTTTTTTATCGAGATGGGGATTGCGATCTGGAAGGTCCATTTCAAGAATGGGCTGATGGGGAACGGGGGATATGAGTTTCCGCTGGCGTTGGCGGCGATGGCGTTTGGACTGATGTGCTTTGGCGGGGGACCGTGGGGCTTTAATTTTGGCGTGGGCGGGCGAGGGTCGAGCAAGCCGCGGCGCGGGTAACCCCAACGTCAAAGGCTTTGCCACAAAGGACACTAAAGGACACTAAGGAAGCGACGATCGCCAAGTTGCCTCAATTCTAGCGGCAAGAATTTTTCTGTTTCTTTCGACGCGGTTGACGAAGAATGGTTGAGGGAGGGGAGCAGGCGTCGGAACTCCCGTGTCCCAACGCCTGCTGATGGTGCAGAAATCAGAGGCACATCAGAAGGATTCCAGAGTAGAGCAAGAGGTCGCTCGGGCGAATACCCTGCGAATTGTATTTCTCGCGACAAAAATACCCTACATCTCAAGCGGTGACTGGCGGTCTTGCTTAGGGCGAGCGCCGTATGGAAGCGCGGATCGTCTTCGGATAAATCTGGGTTGAATCAATCTGGAAGTGAAGGGGATTCGAGGTGGGTATGAACCGACACATCGTGTTGTGGGTCGCGCTGGGGTTGTTTGGGATGCCTGTGGTGGGAGCGGCGCAGGATCTGGCTGGGCGGAGTCTTCCGGCGTCTTCGGAGATTTTGGGTTCGGACCTGATCGCGTGGTCGGAGCAACAGAGACCGCAGCCGTTGCCTCCGGCGACTGCGCTCGATTCACAGAGAGAGAATCCTTCGGCAGTGGCGAACGCGCAAAGCTTTCGGGGCAGGATTATTCGTGACCAAAGTCGAGCGGTCGTCCTGCAGATTTCTGAGCATCGCGTTTATCGACTGGATAATCAGGGTGCGGCTGGATTGTTGGAAGGGAAGAGAGTCGTGGTGATGGGTAAGGTGGTGGGTGGTGATGGATTGCATGTCGTGTCGATCCAGTAAAGTTTGCTGCGGCACAAGAAATCGCTAGCAACACCTCAGCGCCTAAAGGCGCGGTCAAGACGCAGCAGTCTATTCGCAGCGCTTGAAGCGCTGCGCCACCCAAAAGCGAGTTTCCCTCAAAAAACAAGTTGCCTCAAACAAGTGGCCTCTCAAAACACCAAGTTGCCTCTCAAAACCATGTTGCCTCTAAAAACACCATGTTGCCTCTCAAAACACCATGTTGCCTGTAAAAACACCAAGTTGCCTCTCAAAACACCAAGTTGCCTCTAAAAACACCATGTTGCTTCTCAAAACACCATGTTGCCTGTAAAAACACGTTCCTCTAAAACACGTTGAAGAGTGCGCTACAAAAACAAGTCGAAGCGTCTGCGGGGCGAAAAGCAGCCAGGAGAAGCGCATCCGTACGGAGGTCATTTCGTCGATGTGACGAAATTTCTTGTTGCTGAAATTTGCGCTGAAGGCCATGACCGAAACCGGGTCGGCTTGAAAGAGGTAGCGGGCGGCGTTGATGCAGTAGGTTGCCGAGGCAAGCGCGGTGCGGTTAGCTTCGATGCGGGTTGGCATCGGAATGGCGAGAGAGCATGCGAAATTGTTCGCGCAGGCGACGCCATAGAGTTTCGCGCAGGCTCCAGATGGAGAGCGCGGTTACGAAATAAGCAAGAGTGGCGAGCGGCAAGACGACGGCGAGGGAGAGATGGGGAAGGCCTTTCCATACGATGAGGGCGAAGACGGCGAGGCCGATGGTGCCCATGGAGGCGCCGGCGGCATCGACGCCCGCGGCTTCTCGTCCTCGCAGGACGCCTCCGCCTTTTTGCGCGCTGTTGCGGTCTTGCCCTTGTTTTTTTTCTTGTTGGTTCCTGGCGAGGAGGGTAGCGGTGGCGGGGAGGATGGCGGGGAAGGCTAGGAAAAGGCCGCCGATGCTGGGGCCGTAGCGCTTGGCGATGACTCCAGCGAGGGCGGTGACGATGCCGCCAAACAGAAAGCGGATGAGGTATTCATACCAGTGCGATTGTCCCAATCCGGAGGGATCGATTTTAATCTTGGTGGCGAGGCTCATAGGACGGTGCCGAGAAGCGCGTAACAAAGGGCAAAAGCAGAAGCGAACCATAACAGGAGTGAGACGCTGGTTACGGGCAGGACGGGCCACTTCCAACGAATGAGCATGCGGCTGACGGCAAACGCATAAGCGAAGAATGAGAGAGCGCCCAAAACCATGGATCGAGCTTCGAGGCTGACGTAAGTCTTGCCATGGGCCGCGGCGGTGAGAGGGATGGTGGCGAGGGCTACGGATGGGGCGGCGGAGATGAGGCCAGCGAAGCTTTTCGGCTTCAACACCTCGCCGAGCAAGCAAAAGGCGGAGACGACGGTGCCACCCACTAGTATTCGAATCACAAGGTCTGTCGTGATTGGCTCCTTTATCCAGCGGACGATTTTACGTGCGATGGCGGATTGACGGAAGGGTTAGTTGCGCGGGAGTGAGGCAGGGATGGACTGGCTGGCACAAATTGAAGTGGGCGAACTTTTTGGGGGATGGGTTGGGGTCCCGGGGAAGTCAACAGAGGGGCTGGCGCGGGGGATGGAGAATGATGTTTACTAGACGATAAATCCGGTAAATACCTGATGGCGGGGGCGAGGGGCTTTATGCAGTATAAGGAGTCACGCAAACATTCAAAGCCTGGTGGAACTATGCTTACCAGTTCTGTGCCTACCGACTGCAGCAGGGTTAGTTGGAAAGATCTCTACACTGCAGCGTTGTTTGAGACGGACAAGTCGAAGGTGGCGGGCAAGATTGTGGAAGCGCAGTCGGCTATCGTAACGCGCAGGCGAGAGTTGATGAAGGGCGGCGGGGACCTACGGGAACGGCAGGGTCTGGATACGGCGCTGCTTTCGCTGCAAGCACTGGCGAATTGCCTGGAGTTGAGGCCAAGGTTTATGCCGGCGGTTCGGACCGCGAGTCTCGATGCGGAGAAAGCGCAGGCTAAGGGGATGCGAGCGGGAGTGCGGGCGGCGTAGGTTTTGCGGCAGTGGTTTGTGCAGGTCTTGAAGTTCTCTCCTGATTAAAACAATAAGAGGAAGTGCAATTTTCGGGCAGAGTCCTGCTGCTTGTGCCGACGCAGGCGGGCGGGAATGCCCGCCCCAAACTATTTTGTTCCTCACAATTTTATTGCTACGCTTGCGGCTTTTTCTCTTCGGTAAGTTTGATCGAGAAGCTTCTTGTGAATGGGAGGGTGGCGGAGCGCAGACTATTGCAGATTGAGATTCAAGTCGCCGTGCTTATCGAAAGTTACTTGAAGCAGGGTGTCTTGCTTGCTGGAGAATTCGCCGGCGACGGTGGCGGACTGATCGTATCCGACGGTGTCGGAGGTGACTTGGACGCGCAGGTGATGATTTCCCGCGGATAGTTGGATGGCGTGCAGTTCATGGCCCTGGACGTGGTGGAAGACGACAAGATGCTTCTTGTCGGTGCCTTCGAGTTGATGCGTGTAAGCCAGGTGGTCATCAACCCAAACGGAGATTTTCGCTTCGGAGAATTTATGATCGACCTCAATTTCAAGCATTGCCGGAGAAGATGCCAAGGACACCGCGGCGGGAACGGGGGAACGATTGAGGCTGACGGCGGCCTCGAGGGGAGCGATCTTTCCAGGAGGGATGACGGGCTTGGAAGTTTTTTTGGGGGTGGGGGGCTTGGGCAGTGCGTGAGTTTGAGCGGTTTCAGGCGTCGCGGAATCCCCGGCGGGGGCTGGCGTGATAGAGGTGGCGACGATGGAATCGATGACTTGAGCGGCGGTCGGTCGAACGTGTGCGGGGATCGCTTGCGGCGGGGGTAGTGGCGTGCTGGCCCGCTGCCGTGTAGCGCCGGGCCCGAAGGAAACGACCCAAAGTCCATAGGCGAAGACGGCAATCAGCAAAAATACGCCGACAGTAACGGTCTTGCGGGTCAACTCGCGCATTTGACGGAAACGTTCGGTTACGCTGGATAGCGTGCGAGCCGACTCCGGACTCAGTGGTTTCGCGGCGGAGGGACGCGGGCCGGCGGATCTGGTGCGGGCGGATTTTTCTTTGGCAGCTTGACCGGCGACGGCGCCGATGGGCGGGCCGGGCGCTTTGGCCTTACTCCAGGGTTCCAGTCCGTCGCGCAAGGCCTGAATGTCGAAGACGATTTCCATGCCGCGCTTGTAGCGTTGCGCGGGGTCTTTAGCCATGGCGCGGGTGATGATGTAGTCGAGACCTTGCGGAAGTGCGGCTTCGAGAACGGTGGCTGGTACGGGATCGCGGTTCACTACTTTGTAGGAGATAGTGATGGCGCTGTTGCCCTGAAAGGGGCGATGTCCGGTCAAAATCGTATACAGGATGACACCGAGCGAGAACAAGTCGGACCGGCCGTCGACGGGATCGCCATTGACTTGTTCGGGTGACATATAGGCGGGAGTGCCCAGGGCGCGTCCAGCGAGAGTGGTGTTGCCGAAGTTGAGTTTGGCTACGCCGAAGTCGGCAATTTTTGCCTTGCCCTCGGGAGTGAGGAGAACGTTGGCGGGTTTGAGGTCGCGATGGACGACACCTTGGCCGTGGGCGCAATCCAAAGCTTCGGCCAATTCGAGAGCCAGTTGGAGGGCGGTGTCGACGGGTAGTTTGTGATCGGTGCGCGCCTGGAGAAGTTTGTCGAGCGAATGGCCGCCGACGTACTCCATCACGATGTAGGGGGCGCGAGTTTCGGGTTCCTCGCCGACGTCGAAAATGGTAACGATGCCGGGATGGGAGAGGCGTCCGGCGGCTTCTGCTTCGCGAAAGAAACGTTCGCGAAATTCAAGTTCTTCTTCAGGGGACTGGCCAGCGAGCGAGACGGTTTTGACCGCGACGACGCGATTGATCTTGGGATCGCGCGCTTTGTAGACGATACCCATGGCTCCTCTCCCAAGCTCGGAGAGGATCTCGTACCGCCCAAAACGGTCGCTCCTGCGATCATTCATAGAGGCAAGTGAAATCTGGTGTTACGGCGCGGGGTTTGCTGCGTTTCCGTACTATTGTGACGCCAACTCGGGAGAGCACCAAGTTACCTCCGTGTGTCGCGGTTTTGGCGAGTTGCGGCTCCTTGCGAAGGGTAGTTTGGCGAGGGCGGAAACTTAATGGACCAGGATCCTGGAACGCGTGCTCCTTCCAAAGCGCAGGTGTCAGAGTTTTTTCGCGTCCTCCTAGGGCAATCCACTGATGGGATTGATTCTTTCGAAAGGGCACACTCGGCGGAGTGATGGATTCCGTGAGCGAGCGGTGGAGCGCCGTGAAGGGGATCGGAAACTGAGTGGAGGAGGCATCTATGAGAACAACCAGGATAAGAGCAGCCAGGATTAGTTTTTTATCAATTTTCCTACTATGCGGAAGTTGGGTTTTGGCGCAGAGTGGAGGCGCTGGCGGAGCGGGGACGGGAACGGGTGCGGGTGCTGGTTCGGGTCAAACGCCGGGAATGTCGAATCCATCGGGAAGCCAATCGACGCCGGGAACTTCACCTTCGACGAACCCGACGCCGTCTACGGTGCCGGGCTCGAATTCGCCAAATCAGCCGACACCGGGAAATACAACGAAGCCGTCTACGATGGAGCCGAAGACGACGCCGGGGACTTCGCCGAGTGGGTCGCCTTGCGGATCGATGCCGGGTACGCCGGGCGCGCCAAGCGGATCAGCGACGAATCCTGGCACGCCGGAAACGGGATCGTCAGCGAGTGACGGAACGTCGAGCGGGTCGTCAACGGGTTCTTCGGGGCCGGGGACTGCTAATTCGAATACCGGTGCTGGAGCGGGCACGCCTTGCCCGCCGACGAGCAGCGGATCACCGAAATAAATTTCTGGGGGTTGTGGGTTTCCCCAGTTCAAGCGGACCCGATTCTCTCCCGGGTCCGCTTTTTTGCGAGCTGGATTCGCGATCGGTTATTGGTAAGTGAAGGTGAGTTGGTCGAGGTATATGGAGTAGGGTGATTGCACGCTGTTTCCATCCATCTGGTAATTGGCGGTGATACCGTACCACCCGGGGTAGGAAGCGGGGTTGTGATAGATGTTGAGGTTGTTGGTGACCCCGTTTAGCGTAATCGACTTATAGAGCAGTTGATTGTTGGAGGTGCGCTGGACTTGCAGGGTCAAGTGGTTCCACGCTTTGTTGTTGGGAAAGCAGGCAACGCCGGTCGGAATCCAGTGGGCGCTGACGGGATCCCAAATGTCCCATTCGTTGCCGCCGGCGATGCGGCATTCATGGCCCCAAACGAAGCCCATGCCATCGAAAAACTGGTTGAGGTCGAACTCCAGCGCCTGCGATGCGCCGAGATTGCTTCCGTAGAAAAATACGTCGTAGCTGAAGTTGTGGACGGATGGGACGAGGGAGTGATCCTGGTCGAGCAGGCCTTGGGAAGATCCGTCGCCGATGAGATGATTGTTGAAAAGGACGTCCCAGTAGGGACCGGTTCCGCCGATGTTGAATTGGGTGGCCGAGCCTGACAAGGAGGGATTTTGGATGCCTTGTTGCATGCTAAAGGTGATTTGCGGACCGCAGGGATTGCAGTCGATGAAATCGGGCGGTCCCTGGCCGGCCATTCCCCAACCGTTATCGGCCTGGAGGTTCGAGAAGGCGTTACCGACGATGATCGTGACCGGGGAGGTAGTGGCTCCGCCGCAGTTGTCCCACTCCTGCACAACGGCGTTATAGGTTCCGGGAGACAACTTCAGGTTGGTGTTCAAGCTCGAACCGCCGGTCGTGTACGCCAGTTGGTAGGGGGCGGTATAAATACCCATGGAATTGATGCCCTTGGAGCAGGAGGTGGTGGCGGTTGCGACAAAGTTGACGGGCGAAGCTAGAGTGCTGTTCGTGGGAGGCCAAGCGACATGAACTCCGGATTGATTGCTCACGGTAATGGTCACGGCTCCTGTCGCGGATCCGCCGCAATTATCCCAGGCCACGACGACAGTGTTGTAAGTTCCGGGATTGAGGTTCAAAGCGGTACTGAGTTGGCTTCCGTTGGACACGTAGGCGAGGACGCCCGGGGCGGTGTAGATTCCCATGGAGCCGACGCCCTTCGAACAGGAGGTGCTGCCAGACGCCTGGAAATTAACGGGGCCCTGAAGGGTTCCGCCGGTAGGGCTCGATATGGTGACGCCAGCAAAGGCGGCTGGCACAGAGATCGCGAAGAGGCTCGCTAGAATGAGGGCAAATTTCGACATACTAAGACTTCTCCCAAGAACTATTTCGATTTGCGGTGCGGAACCGATTGCAGGCTGGCTGATGACTGCCTAATCAAGTTTCCTGAAGAAGTGGCGTCGTACCCGAGCACTTTTCTCGGATTGATTCGTTCCCTAAGCCCGGTGAATCCGGATTCGGGAAGGCCGTTGGGAATCAATCCGAATTTTGCCGAGCATACCAGAAACACTGTATTCCAACAAAACGAAAATCGTGTGTTTTCATAGTCGGAAGTACATGAACGAGGTAAAGCCAGCGGGGTGAAAGCTACAGGGGGCACTGTAGTTAAACTTAGGTAATTCGTTCCTCGTCGAAGCTGTTTTTTGAGGGGTCTCGACGGGGGAGACGGCGCTGGAACGGGACAGGGCGGATACCGACTTGGCCGGGGCGCGGTGACGGGGCAGAGATGGCGAGAATCGTGGTCTGGTTTGGCGGGACCGGAAATCGCGGGAGTTGGGAGTTTTTCTGCGAGGCGGGGATGCGCGTCCCGGGTGCCTCTCAGGAAAAGAGATTCTGCTGCATGTATTTCTTGCTATCGAATTTCTTGCCGGTGCTGGCTCCCGACATATAGCGGATCAGGCCGAAGATGGGACGCTCAAACCAGGGGCGGTCGTACTTTCCGACGATGGACCAGGCGATTCCGGCATATCCGTTGGGATCGCGGCCGTCGAGTTCATATTTGTCGTTGAGCCAGACGGCGATGTCATAGGCCTGCGCGGGCGATGGACTCCATTCGAGAATTTTCTTGGCCCAGTACATGCGGAGATAGTTGTGCATCCAGCCAGTGGTGACCATTTGCAGTTGCGCGGCGTTCCAGAGGGGGTCATGAGTCTCAGCATGCTCCAGTTGGGACGCGCTGTATAAGACGGGACGATCGTCTTTGGCGTGCGCGGATAAGGTGCGGTGGGCCCAGGGTTCACCGCATTCGAAGTTGTCGTAATTGGGGTTGAAGCGGACAAGATTGACGGCGAGTTCGCGCCAGGTGATGAGCTGATCGAGAAATCGTTCCTTGTCGGCCTTGGGAGCCTCGGTTTTTTGCACGGCCAAGGCAATCGTGAGAGGACTGATGTGCCCGAAATGTAAATAGGGAGAGAGATGGCTGGTGGAGTTCTGTTCGGGCTTGTTGCGCAGCGTGCCATAGTCGGGCAGGCCGCGTTTAAGGAATTCTTTGAGCAGACGGAGGGCTTCGTTGGTTCCACCGCGGAAGGCGGAAACGGGACCGACTGAGGTATCGATGGGCCAAGCTTGGGTGATATCGAAATCCGAAGCGAGCGAGAGCAGACCGGCGGGCTTCGTCCAGGGAAGCTTGGCTTTGGTGTTTTTGGAACGGACCAGGAAGCGAGGCAGTTGAGCTTGCAGGCGGGGACGAATAATGTGAGCGGCGTATTGCTCTTTTTCCAACAACACAGAGGGGACGATCACGTCGGCGTCGACGGTCCAGAGCGGGACATTGAGCTTCTGGGTAGCGGCGCGGCGCCAGGCCTCGGGTTCGCGCATGGGATTCTCATCGCCGACGACGAGCGCGGCTTTCACTTCGGCGCAGAACTTGATGAGGCTGTGCTCGGGGAAGCGGCGCAACACAAAAGCGATGTTGCGTCCGGCGAGCGAGTCGGCGATGTCGGGAATGCCATCGGCGAGAAAACGATAATGGCGGAGGTTGGCGTGAGGGTAAAAGGGAACGGGCGCGAAGAAGACGACTACCGGTTTTTGCAAGGCGTTCGCGGCTTCGACAGCGACGTTGAGGGCGGGATTGTCGAGTCCCCGTTGCGCGCGCTGCATCCAGTAGACAACGCAATTGCCTTCGGGGTTGGGTACGCCGGGACGCCGGACAGTGACGCGGGGATCGTCGATCAGTGGTTGCAGAGAGTCCATGATTTAGCTCAGAGTGATCTTACAACCCTTGATGGAGCAGGAGTTCGGATAGGTTGCTGCCGCTGGCAGAAAGTGTTGGGATCATGCAATATGGATGAACAAAAGTTGACTGGGAAGGAAACCTTTTCTCGGCGTCTTGCCGCACTGAGTTGTTTGTTTTTTGCGGTTCCACAACAGGTTGGAAAACAGCAGGCCCATGCGGGCTGGGAGAATATTTCATGAAGATTTTCAAGACGATTACGATTTGCGCGATTTTCCTGTCGTTCACGATGGCCGCTTTCGCCGGCTCGGCGCCCGCGGTGGGGAGCGCGGCTCCGGAGTTTACGCTGAAGTCGCAAGAGGGCACGCCGGTCAGCCTGAAGGACTTCCACGGCAAGTGGGTGGTGTTGTATTTCTATCCCAAAGATTTCACCAGCGGCTGCACGATCGAGGCGCACAATTTTCAGCGCGACCAACCGATGTACCTGCAGAAAAATGCGGTGGTGCTGGGAGTGAGCGTGGATAGCAGCGATTCGCACAAGCAGTTCTGCGCCAAGGAAGGGCTGAACTTCAAGCTGCTGGCCGACACGGATTACAAAGTGTCGACCGAATATGACTCTTTGATGACGTACAACGGGGCGAAGATGGCGGCGCGGCACACTTTCATCATTAATCCTGAGGGAAAGATTGTGAAGGCGTTCACAGAGGTGAATCCGAATCAGCACAGTGCGGAAGTGTTGGCGGCGCTGGGAGAAATGCAGAAGTAGGAGCTGATGCGGGGGCGTCTGGTCGACGCCCCGCGGGCGGCTGAACAGATTGCTGGAAAACTAGTCGAACTCTGGCGTCGCGCCTCAGCGGCTAAAGCCGGCACTCAAACAAGGCATTTATCGCAGCGGTAAACCGCTGCGCCACCCAAAAGCAAGACCAAAAGCGAGACCTAAAGCGAGAACCAAAAGCGAGACCGAAGGCGAGACCAAAAGCGAGACTAAAAGCGAGAACCAAAAGCGAGACCGAAATCGCGACTAAAAGCGAGTACTAAAAGCGAGACCAAAAGCGATTTTTCCGGCAATCTTTAGAGCCGCTTTTGATTTGGTTACAGTTACGGGCGCAGCTGAAGCTGCGCCCTTTCAAGTCGGCTCCCCTTGGGTATAATTTTTTCAAAACAGTGCGCTTGAGTCAGCGCGCTTTCGAAAACACGTCCCTAGGAAAGAAATCAAAATCAGACTAGCGGTCGGCTGGGGTTAGTGGGGAGAGCGTGTGGGTGGGAGAAATTCTTTCTCCGTGGGCTACGCCCTTCGCGTCGATGCGAACCCGCACATGAACGGTGCGTCCCGGACTGAGAACGATGTGGCGATGGTTTGCGAAGGCGGTCGCGATGTCGAGGGATATACTGCGTCCGCTGCGCAGTGCGAGGTGCAGTTGATCGCCATCGAGGCGACAGACGGTGCCGCTGAATTGGTGCGAGGGATTTCCTGAACTGGATGTTGAGAGGGGAATCGCGGCTGCGACAGCTTCTTCCGGAGGGCAGGAGATCGCGTCTGGGTTAGAAGGTTGCAGGCCGTGCGCCACAAGCTGCTGGTGAGGGCGCGCGGCGGCGGGAAATAAACCGAAAATCTGCAACTGCATATTGCTGGCGACGTAGACTTTGCCGTTGGCTACGGTGGGTACGAGGTCGGCGTTGCTGTTCACGGCGTGCGTCCAAGTGCCCGCAGGCAGCGAGATGAGCTGATTACCTAGATTTGACGCATCGAAGGCTTGCAGGGTGACGGGCGTTCCGGGATTCGAATCGGAAGAGGACGATGGTCTTTGGACGAGCCATGCGATGGCGGTGCCTGCCGTGGTGCCATTGGAGGAGACGACGGGAATGGCGCCGCCGTAGTCGGGGAGTCCGTCAGTGACGTACCAAGGGGCCGAGGTTTGTTGGACCAATTGTGCAGCGGGCGAAGTCAGCTTCCAACTGGTGAGTCCGTTGCCTCCGCCGGTAAGAATGTAGGGGGTTCCATCGGAGCCAACGAAATAGGCTGGGCCACACCAGCATCCACCCTGGTTGACGGCTTGGAGGACGTTGTCGGGACCGTTCTGGGTATAGCCGCCGAGGTTGTCGCGGTTCAGCAGAAACGAACGGCCATCTTTGCCGCCAGCGACGACGAGATGAGGAGTCGAGCCCGGTTGATCGGGGAGAAGCATGGCGCCGCCGGATCCGAGATCGGTGTCGCCCTGATCGAGTTGGAAATAATCGCTCGGCGTGAAGCTGTCGACCAGGGCGGTCAAGTCTCCGGTTAGATGGACGACGCTATCGGGCCGGTTGAAGGAAGTGGAATAACTCGGCGTGTAGGGGTCGCTGTTTCCAGTAGAAAAATAAATGTCGCCATTGGAGTCGGAGGCGATTCCATAGCCGGACTGCCAAATTGAAGAGAGGTAGTAGGGATTGGTATTCCAGCGCAACGTGTTCGTGACGTTGCTGCCGAGAAAGGCGAGGCTGGTGGCATCGAAGCGGAGGATGCTGCCGCGGGACTGATCGGGCTGCGTGTCTCCGTTGCTGCCGAAGGCGACGTAGATGCTGCCGTTGGCTTCGAGGAGTCCTGGACGCTGGAGGTGGTATTTGGGATTGAAGGTCCAGGTTGAACCGTCGGCCAAGGTTGCGCTGAATTTGATCGCGGTGGGAGTGACGAGGTCTTTCAGAGTGGTGATGGAGATGGCGTGCAGGCGAAAGGTGTCGATTTTTCCGTTGTAGGTGTCGCTGACGAGATAGATGATTCCGGCGACGCGGTCGATGACGGGGGTGCCTAGAATGCCCATGACGGGAAAAACGTTGTCGTCGTAATTTTTGTATTGATAGGGAACGGCGTGTCCCAGATTGCGGTGGCCAACGATTGTGCCTTTGTCGGCATCGATGCGGTAGAGGCTGTTATTTTCGGTGACGATGAAAACGAAGTTGCGGGGCTTCTTGCCGTTGAGCGAGAGTTGCGAGACATAAAGAGGCTCGGCATCGACGCGTCCATCGAGAAGAACGGTGTGCAGTAGGCCGAACGTAGTTGCGTTCACGGTGCTGGTGGTGAGCTGGGTTTCGGAGGAGAACCAACCGGTGCGGAGAGCGTCGCCGTGGTAGGTGAGGACATCCTGCGCGAAGACGCTGGTCGCGGACAAGAGCCCGATGAGGATCAGAAGCAGGAAACGGGCAGACGAGACGCGGCGGTGGCAACGCATGGTGGCAGCTCCATGAAAAAAAGTTTTGCGAGCCGGGATTAGCGGATCGCTTAGATTTCTTGAATAACAACGGCAGACCGTCGTGGGGGTAAGACGGTTTTCTTGCGGCCGGAACCGCGACCAGAGGCCGATTCCGAGTGCAGCGATTCTGCTATCCGACGGCAAAAAGATCAAGATGAAAAAGTTTGCGCAGGGGGGGTAGTGCGCGGACGGGGTTGTGGCGACCGGGGCGGGCTGGGAGCGGGGGTTTGGAGTTTGGGAAAAATTCCGGTGGTGTCGAGCTAGTGCCCGTCAGGCGCTGGAAGCGCCACGCACTTCGACGGATTTACGGCCCGAGTGGAACTCGGGCCCTTCCCAGGAGCACTTGAATTCAGAGTCTTTCCGCAGCTTCTAGAGCGATGCACTGATACAAATGTCAATTTTCAGAAGACGATTCGGCCTTGGATTCCATGACCTAAGTTTCGGAGGCGTCTGGAGAAGCGATGTTTGGCGTTGCAAGGGGCAGGCGTCTCCCGCAAACTTGAGAGGAGATATCGGTATTCATGCCCGTTGCAACGACTAAGCCCGCGATCGCGTTGGAGAAGGCGCAGGGAATCTTTCGTTCTACGGGGCAACAGAAGTTGGTGCTCGGACTGTTGCTGGTGGTGGCAACACTGGCCCTTTACAATCCTGCCGCGCGTAACAATTTTCTCGGGTATGACGATGACCGGTACGTAACCGACAATGCGCAAGTGCGCGCGGGGATCCACTGGAGCACGGTGAAATGGGCGTTCACGTCGCTGGAACAGGCGAATTGGCATCCGGTGACATGGTTGTCGCACGCGCTGGATTGCCAACTTTTCCAGTTGAATCCCGTGGGACATCACTACACGAGTGTGCTGCTGCACGCGGCGAATGCGCTGCTGCTGTTCCTGATTCTGCAGTGGTTCTCGGGATACACGGCGCGCAGCCTGATGGTGGCCGCGCTTTTTGCGGTGCATCCCCTTAATGTGGAGTCGGTAGCGTGGGTGGCGGAGCGGAAGAACGTGCTCTGCATGTTTTTCCTGCTGCTTTCAGTTGCGGCGTATGGATGGTATGTGCGCGGGCCGGGAGTGCGGCGTTACTTGCTGGTCGCGCTGCTTTTTGCCCTCGCGCTGATGGCGAAGCCGATGGCGATCACGCTGCCGTTCGGGCTCTTGCTGCTGGATTACTGGCCGCTGAAGAGATTCGCTACGGCGAGTGGGGCGCACGAATCTGGGTGGGCAGGGGCGACGCCGGGTTGGTGGAAGTTAGGCCTTGAGAAACTGCCGTTGCTGGCGCTTTCGGCGGGCAGCGCGGTCATCACGATGATCGCGCAGCGGGCTGGAGGCGCGGTGCTTACGAGCGCGGCGCAGAATCCGCGGCTGCGCTTCGAGAATGTGGTTGTCTCGTATGTGCGGTACATCGAAAAAGCGATCTGGCCGTCACGTTTGGCGGTGCTGTATCCGTATCCTCATCGCTTGCCGCTGTGGCAGGCGGTCGTTTCAGCGGTGATCCTGGCCGGTATCACCGGCTTGGTGCTGCGATATCGTGAGCGGGGTTATCTCGTATTCGGCTGGTTCTGGTATTTGGGGACGATGGTTCCGATGATTGGGCTGATTCAGGTTGGGAATCAGGCGATGGCGGACCGGTATGCGTATCTGCCGCTGATGGGCTTGTTTGTGATTCTGGTGTGGGGGGCGGCGGACTGGGGAGGGTCGAGTGGGCTATTGGCTTCGCGGGCGGGAGGGAAAGTTCTTGGTAGTGGGACTGCGGTTGCGGTGCTGCTGGGGTTGTCGATCGTCACGCATATGCAATTGAAATATTGGCACGACGATTATGCTTTGTGGTCGCATGCGCTGGAGGTGACGCAAAATAACTTTGTGGCGGAGAATAACTTCGCGAATGCGCTGATCGGGCTGGGACGTCCTGATGAGGCGATCGTTCACTTTCGCGCGGCGGCGGCGATTGAACCTCTGGATCCGGCGAGCGAATTGAATCTCGGCATTTACGCGCAGGAGCATGGCGACATGAAGCAAGCGGTTACGCGCTACGAGTACGCGTTAGCGCTGGCGACGGACACGCAGATCCGAGGGTCGGCTTACGCGAATCTGGGGACGGCGTATTTCGCAATGCAAGATTTCGAACGCTCGGAGAAGAGTTTCGAGGCGGCGGAGAAACTCAATCGCGTGTATCCATCGGCACTGCTGGATATGGGGCTAATGGCGCAGTGGGCAGCAGAGGGCGAGAGTGGGAACGGGAAGCAGTTGGAGGGTGCCGGCAGTCAACGGGATTGGAATCGCGCCGCGGACTACTTTGCGCGGTTCGTGAGAGTCGCTCCGAGCGACGTGGGATATCTGCTTTTGGCCAACGCTTTGGAGCATGGGGGACGCGGAACCGAGGCGAAATCGGCCTACCAGCAGGCGGTTCTGGTGACGAAGGATCTTGGGGAGGCGCGACGCATGGTGGCCAAGATCACGACAAAATAGGGCATCCCGTTTGCTTGTTACAACCGGTTGCAACGACAGGGCGTTGCGCAGTGCGTCACGACGGAGCGTCGCCAGCAGGTCCTGATCTTCCGTGATCTCGGAAGGCTGGTCTTGGGTTGCTAAGCTCAGAGTGGCTTTTAGAGGAGGCACTTTGCCCGCGACCGGTCAGAAATCTGCTACGCAGTCCACAATTAAGGTTCTCTATGGGGAGTCGGATCAAGACACACTCTCCGCGCAAGCCGCCGAAATGACGAAGGCTGGCCACCACGTGACTACCGCGCTCAACCGTCAAGGCGTGCTCGAGGCGTTGCGGCGGGATGCTTTCGATCTGGTGATTTTGGGATCGACGTTATCCAAGGACGATCGGCATCACTTGCCCTATATGGTGAAGAAATCGCACGAAGGGACGAAGGTGCTGGTGATGCATGCGGGAACGCATCATCACGAAGTGGATGCTGCGATTGATCCGAGTTTGAGCATGCAGCGGATTCTCGAAAAGATCGCCGCGCTGCTGCAACCGGCAAGCGTATAGCGAAGGCGGCTGCGAATTTCCTTTAGGATAAAAAGTTGGCCGGAGGAGGGTTCTCTCCGGCCAAACTTGTCTGATCACTTCCAGGCGATCCAGACATTCCGGGTTGTGCAACCTTTGATTTTGCGCTCCGGAACTAGCAGCATTCTCGGCTTTCGAGTCCCGCCCGTTGTCATCGTTCTGTCAATTGATGGCTAAAATGTCTGCGCGTCATTCTCGACGCAGCAGCTTGTTTTGCCGCGGAGTCTGCGTGAACTTCAGGCGGCGGAGCTTGATCGATTTTTGTGGAGGATTTTTTGGGAAATTAAAATGGGCCGCGAGCCAAGAAGCGGTGACTCTTCCTTGGCTATCGGCCCATTCGATCCGGACTGGGATCGGAGGTGATAACTATATGGTAGACCCCGCAGATCGAAAGTCAAGGAACAACTTTCACTATTGGATGAAAGCTGATTTTTGCGGCGAGGCCGTGTCGATTTGGTAAAGTTTTGCCGGGCAAATGATTACAAAGATTGACATTCGTCCTTACAGAATGTTAGTTTTACAGGTTCGACACGGCTTCGTCTTCCAGCAGCGTCAGCCAGCACGATCAGCAAGGACTCGTTCAGCGATTCAATAGTCAGTTCGACCAACAGAAAATGGAAGAGACACTCCGACAACTAGGCGAATTACTGCTTGGAAGCGTGCCCACGATCATTCTTCTGGCGGTGCTTTTTGTCTTCTATACGTATCTCGTGCACCGTCCGCTGACGGCAGTGCTGGCGGAACGGCGGAGCCTTACGCAGGGTGCGATGGAGAAGGCGCGAGCCGATATCGCGGCGGCCGAGGCGCGCACTGCGGATTACGAGCAGAAACTGCGCGAAGCGCGGCAGAAAATTTTCAAGAAGCAGGAAGCGCAACGCCAGCAGGCGAACCAGACGCGGGCAGAGGCGGTCCATCGGGCTCGGGCGCGAGCGCAAGAGCAAGTTAAACACGCGCGCGAGGGGATCGAAGAAGACAAGAGGCAAGCGATGGCGAAGCTGCAATCCGAAGCGGGACGGCTGGCGACGGAGATTGTGCGAACGGTGATGCGGCCGATGACAGCATCCCCCAGTCAGGTGGGTGGACAGTGAGGATGATTGGGGTTATTTCGGCGCGTCGCTTTGAACCCATTTTCAGAAGCGTAGTGGCACGAGCGGAAGAGGTTCCGGAAAAAGAGTTCTCCTGCAGCATTCCCCCAGCGGCTGGAAGCCGTTTTGATTCCGGAGTGGTTACGGCACGAGTGGAACTCGTGCCCTTCCCATTCGTAGAAAAATTGGCGAGTCGCTTCTTGTCTGCGCTTCTGCTGTTGGGGATGGTGGCACTCTTCTCGGCGAGATCGGTTCGCGCGCAGTCAGTACCCGCTCCTGCGGCTGCGCAGACTTCGGACGCGACCACTTCCGAACAGAAATCAGATGCTGTGCCGCCGGAAGCGAAGAAGGATGATGCAGCGCACAATCCGCATAGTTTTGGCGGGGAACTGGCGAAAGAGACGCGTGAGTCCACAGGGGAAGAAGAAGAGCACGCCGATCTGAAGCACGCGGCGTCGGTGCAGTGGCTTGGACGGAAGTTAGGGTTGAACGTCCATCAGGCGCACATGGCGGCGCTCAGTTTCAATTTTGCGGTGGTGGCCGGGGTAATCCTGTGGGCGGGATTCAAGTTTTTGCCGGGAGTGTTTCGCAAGCGCTCGGCCGGCATCCAGCAAGCTCTGGAAGAGGCGCGAGCCGCGAGCCAGGATGCGAATCGGCGATTGGCCGACATCGAGAAGCATCTGGAGCAGTTGGGTGTGGAAGTGGGCCAGATGGCGGCGAACGCCGAGAAGGAAGCTGCGGCGGAGGAATTGCGGATTCAGAAAGCGGCGGAAGAAGATGTGCGCAAGGTGGTGCTGGCTGCGGAGCAGGAAATTGCGACGGCGGCGAAGCAGGCGCGGCGCGAATTGAGCGCCCATACCGCGAGCCTTGCGATCGCGCTGGCCACGCAACAAATCAAAGTGGATTCCAATACAGACCAGGTGCTGGTTCGCAGCTTTGCCTCGACGCTTGCGTCCGGCCTCTCGTCCGACAATGACAAGAACGGCGGAAAGGGCGGGAAATAGTCATGGCTTCCGTGGTCGGAACCTACGCCCGGGCGTTCGCGGATGTGGTGATGGCTCCGAAGAACCAGCTTGATCCGGGGCGCGCATTGCAGGAATTGAAGACAGTCGAGGCGCTGCTGCAAGAGAGTGAGCAACTGCGGCGGGTGCTGGAAAACCCGTCGATTCCGGGAGAGCGGAAGCGTGCGGTGATCAAGGCGCTGAGCGCTCGTATGGGGACGACGACGCAGGTGAGAAATTTTGTGTCGGTGTTGATCGATCATCGACGGCTTCCGTTGTTGAGTGACATTCTGAAAGAGCTGGAAGAGGAATTGGACGCGCGTCAAGGTTTTACCGAGGCGCAGGTAAGCAGCGCACGGCAGTTAAGCGATGACGAGAAGAAGATGCTGGAGACCGAGATCGTAAAATTAACGGGCAAAAAGGTGAGAGCCCGCTACGCGCAAGACGCTTCCTTATTAGGGGGAGCGGTGGTGCAGGTAGGCAGCACGATCTACGACGGCTCGGTCAAAGGGCAGTTGGAGAAAATTCGAGAGCAGTTGGTGGGTTAGGCGTCAGCCGTCAGCCATCAGCCATCAGGAAAATCGGCGAAGATTGTTGCCGTGCTGGTGCAAGAAAAGGCTGAGGTGGTTTCACTGACGGCTGATAGCTGAAGGCTGAAGGGTTCTTATGGCGCAAATTAAAGCAGACGAAATAACGCAATTAATCCGCGAGCAGATCGAGAACTACGAAACGAAGATCGCGGTCGACGAAGTCGGCACGGTGATCACGCTCGGCGACGGTATCGCGCGCGTCTACGGACTCGACAAAGTGATGGCCGGAGAGCTCCTGAGCTTCCCGCATAACGTGGCCGGAATCGCGATGAACCTGGAAGAAGATCAGGTCGGCGTGGTTCTGCTCGGCGAATACACCGAGATTAAAGAAGGCGACGAGGTCAAGCGGACGGGACGCATCATGAGCGTGCCGGTGGGTGACGCGCTTATCGGCCGAGTGGTGAATTCGCTGGGCGTGCCCATCGACGACAAGGGGCCGATTGCTTCCGACAAGTTTATTGCGCTAGAGCGCATTGCTCCCGGCGTCATTGATCGTCAGCCGGTGCGCGAACCGATGGCGACGGGACTGAAGGCGATCGATTCGATGATTCCGATTGGTCGCGGCCAGCGTGAGTTGATCATTGGGGATCGCCAGACCGGTAAGACCGCTGTGGCTCTTGACACCATTATTAACAGCAAGGGCAACAACCTGATTTGTATCTACAACGCGATTGGACAGAAGCGTTCGTCGATTGCGCAGGTGGTAAAGATTCTGGAAGACGCGGGCGCGATGGAGTACACGATTGTCGTCGCCGCGTCGGCTTCCGAGCCGGCACCGATGCAATACATTTCGCCGTATGCGGCGTGCGCGATGGGAGAATATTTCCGCGATAACGGGCGGCACGCGCTCTGCATCTATGACGATCTTTCGAAGCACGCGGCGTCTTATCGCGAAATATCGTTGCTGCTGCGGCGTCCACCGGGACGCGAGGCGTATCCCGGAGACGTTTTTTATCTTCACTCGCGCCTGTTAGAGCGTGCGGCCAAAGTGAGCGACCGGTTGGGCGGGGGCTCGTTGACGGCGCTGCCGGTGATCGAGACGCAGGCGGGCGACGTTTCGGCGTACATTCCGACGAACGTGATTTCGATTACGGACGGGCAGATTTATCTGGAAACCGATCTGTTCAACCAGGGCGTGCGTCCCGCGGTGAACGTTGGACTTTCGGTAAGCCGCGTGGGCGGCAGCGCGCAGATCAAGGCCATGCGGCAGGTTGCCGGAACCTTGAAGCTGGAACTGGCGCAGTATCGCGAACTGGCGGCATTTGCCCAGTTTGGCAGCGATCTGGACAAGGCGACACAACAGCAGTTGAATCGCGGTAAACGCCTGGTTGAATTGCTGAAGCAGGGACAGTTTTCGCCGCTGCCGTTCTCGAAACAGATTCTGATCATTTTTGCCGGCACGAGCGGCGTGCTCGACGACATGCCGGTGGAGCAGGTGCGGGATTTTGAAAAGGAACTGTATAAGTACGTCGACACGACCAATCCGGGGCTGTTGAACACGATCATGGAGAAGAAAGTTCTGGATGACAATCTGAAGGCGGAAATGTCGCGGGTGATTAAGGAAGCGAAGCAGCAGTTTGTAGATTCGCGGCAAGCGGTAGCGAAGTAGAAATAGTTCTCAGTCCTAAGTTTTCAGCTCTCAGCTAACCGGCGGAATTCGGGAGACTGAAACTGAGAACTGACAACTGAGAGCCGAGAACTTTTCATGGCAAACATTCTCGATATACGGCGGCGGATCCGCAGCGTGGTTAACACGCGGCAGATCACCAAGGCGATGAAGACGGTCTCAGCGGCGAAGTTGCGCCGCGCACAAGAGGCTGCCATGGCTGCGCGTCCGTATTCGCAGATGTTGACGAATGTTTTGAAGTCGCTGGTCGAGCGCGCTGACATCTATGATCCGGCGACGGGGCTGCCGATTCACCCGCTGTTGGCCGAGCGTCCTGAAAAGAATATTTTGCTGATCGTCGTTACCGGAGATAAGGGGCTGGCTGGGGCGTTCAATACCAATATTTTGAAGATGGCGTCGAAGTTCATCCAATCGAAGCCGGAGCAGAATATTGATATTGAATGTATCGGAAGAAAAGGCCGGGATTTCATGCGGAGACGCTATCCGATGGCGCCGCAGCGACGGGATGAGGCTAGTGAGGGTAGCGAGAAAGATCAGGGAGCGACGGAGACGTCGCCCGCGCACGCCGAGGGTGTGGTGCAAGAACGCGCGGGGCGGGTGCAGATTGTAGGGGAACACGTAGGCGTTCTGGGCAAGGTTGAGTTCAGCTTTGCGAATACGCTGAGCGAGCGAATCGTGGCCCGTTACGTGAACGAAGAAATCGACGCCGTCTATCTTCTGTTCAACGAATTCAAGTCGGTGATCGCGCAGCGTCTGGTGGCGGAGCGGTTACTGCCAATTAAAGAGATCGGCGAAGTCGATATCCAGATGGCGGAAGAATTGTCGGACGAGGAAAAGAAGAAGCGCTTCGAAGCGGCGAAGACGGCGCACGTCGGTCTGCGCGCTCCGGACACGAAGGAAACGGACGAAGCTGCGGCCAAGTTCGGCACGGCTTCGGTGGACTACATTTACGAGCAACCGCCGCAGGAGCTTTTCCAGGGGATATTGCCGAAGTATATCGGCATACAGATTTTCCATGCGCTGATGGAGTCGGTAGCGGCGGAGCATGCGGCGCGTATGACCGCGATGGACTCGGCGACCAGCAATGCGAGCGACATGATCGACTCGTTGACGCTCATCATGAATCGAGCACGGCAGGCGAAGATCACGAAAGAGATTATCGAAATCGTAAGCGGAGCGGCGGCACAGTAAAGAAGCTTTTGGCTCTTGGCTATTGGCGGAAACCGAACGTGGGCCAACAACCGAGAGGCTAAGAGCGAAGAGCCAGGAGCTAAAAAAGCGGATTTTATGTCAGAAAATATTGGGCACGTAATTCAGATCGCGGGACCGGCTGTCGATGTGCAGTTTGTCGAAGGCTCGATGCCTCCCATTTACGAGGCGCTGCGGGTTGTCAGCGATGGCTTCACTGTACCCTCGCCTATCAACGTCATTCTCGAAGTGCAGCAGCATCTTGGGGAAGGGCGCGTGCGCTGCGTTGCCATGGAAGCGACCGACGGCATGGTGCGCGGGATGAAGGCCATCGATCAGGGTGGGCCGATTTCGGCTCCGGTGGGACGCGGAACGCTAGGGCGCGTAATGAACGTGATCGGCGAGCCGGTCGATAACCTGGGCCCGATTGCTTGCACGAAACGGATGCCGATTCATCGTCTGGCTCCGGCGTTCGACGAGCAATCGACGACGGCGGAGATGTTTGAAACCGGCGTGAAAGTGGTCGATTTGATTCAGCCGTTTTTGAAGGGCGGCAAGATCGGCCTGTTCGGTGGCGCCGGCGTGGGCAAGACGGTCGTCATCATGGAGTTGATTAACAACGTCGCCAAGCAGCATGGTGGATTCTCGGTGTTCGCGGGAGTGGGCGAGCGCACGAGAGAAGGCAATGACCTCTGGCTCGAAATGAGCGAGTCGGGAGTGATCAAGCCGGGCAAGCCTGACGAGTCGAAAGCAGCGCTAATTTATGGACAGATGACGGAGCCGCCGGGAGCGCGTCTACGCGTCGCTCTGACGGCGTTGACCGTGGCTGAATTTTTCCGCGATGAAGAGGGCAGCGACACATTGCTCTTTATCGATAACATTTTCCGATTTACGCAGGCGGGCAGCGAAGTTTCGGCTTTGTTGGGCCGCATGCCGAGCGCTGTCGGGTATCAACCGAACCTGGCGACGGAGATGGGCGAGTTGCAGGAGCGGATTACGTCGACGAAGAAGGGATCGGTTACGTCAGTGCAGGCGATTTACGTGCCGGCTGACGATTTGACGGATCCGGCTCCGGCGACGACGTTTGCGCACCTGGATGCGACGACGGTGCTTTCGCGCGCGTTGACAGAGATCGGAATTTATCCGGCGGTTGATCCGCTGGCGTCGACATCGCGAATTCTTGATCCGCGAATCGTGGGGCAAGAACATTACGATGTGGCGCAGATGGTGAAGAAGACGCTGCAGACTTATAAAGATTTGCAAGACATCATCGCGATTCTGGGTATCGACGAATTGAGTGAAGATCAGAAAGTGACGGTGGCGCGGGCCCGAAAGATCCAGAAGTTCCTGTCGCAGCCATTCTTTGTGGCGGAGCAGTTTACGGGAACTCCGGGACGGTACGTGAAGATCGCCGACACGGTGAAGGGGTTCCGCGGCATCGTGGAAGGGAAGTACGACGACATTCCCGAGCAGGCGTTTTATATGAAGGGAACGATCGAGGAAGTGCTGGAGACGGCGGATAAGATGAAGGGCGCAGCGTAGGAACGGTCGTCGGTCGCTAGTCGGTAGTCGTTCGGCAGAATCGGCGGACGACGCAACGGAAGCGAACGACTAACGACTAACGAGTAACGACGAAACAAAATGGCTGACACTTTTCAACTCGAGATCGTGACCCCTACGAAGTTGTTGGTGAAGGATACTGCGGAGGAAGCGCAGATTCCCGGGGCTAGTGGATACCTGGGAATTCTTCCGGGGCACGCGCCGCTGATCACCGAGTTAGGGGTGGGAGCCATTACGTACAAGGCGAGTGGCGCGACTCATACGTTGGCGGTGGCTTGGGGATTTGCGGAAGTGTTGCCCGACAAAGTTACGATCCTGGCGGAGGCGGCCGAGCATCCGCAGGAAATTGACGTTCCGCGTGCGGAAAAAGCGAAAGGGAGAGCCGAAGAGCGGCTTAAGAGCAATGATCCGCAGGTTGACTTCACGCGGGCGGAAGATTCGTTGCAACGCGCGGAGACTCGTCTGACCGTCGCTAAAGAAAAATAACTTCGATGCGTGGGCTGCCTTTTTGCGTGCCGACCTTGGCTTAGGGTAAGTTCCCGATTGCTTATTCCTACCTTGTTTCTTATTAACAAAACTGAAATAAATTTTTCCGTGCCGGTACAAGTTGTTGTAGACTCTGCCGCAACTGCTTAATTGGCGGTCGGCGGGATGTAGTTATGGAATATTACGGTACGCCCTCTTCTCAGTTCGTTCCGCGGGCGCTGTTTGTGTTTCTTTTTTTTCTGTCGATCGCGATACCTTTCGTCCCCATCTTACTTTTTATTCAGCGGCCCTGGTGGACCTTTGGGATCCTGGCAGCTTGCCTGGTCTTCTCGATCTCGAGTCTGACGGAGGCGCGGTCGCGGCCGGCACGTCCGGTAACGAACCTGGAGAGATTTCTGGTGGTGGTGGCCAGCCTCTTCGGAAACTCCGCGATCGCCTTTGTAGCCGCGTGGGGATTCATACTGGTCAAAGTGCTGGCTTCCTGGTTGGCCTGGTCGAGTCTCTTCATGCGCATCCTTTGGGGTGTAGCGATTGCCAATGTCTGTTTTTTTCTGCTGAGTGCCCTGCTGACGGCTGGACCCGCACTTTTGGAAGCTTTCTTTCCCAAGACTGGCGTGGGAAACGCGTCGTTGTTCCCTGGTTTCGCATGGCCGAAAGTTGCGTGGCAGAGCGTTGCGGGCGTCTTGACGATCGTGTTGTTAGCATATTTGGGACGGGTCGCGTGGCCTTACGCTTATCTCGCGATCATCTTAGTCCTGATGATCGTAAGTGCACCCGTCTCGACGGCCTTTGATCGACAGAAGGTTCGAACTACGGCGAGTCCGCCGCCGCTGGAGGCCATCAAAGCGCTGCTCAACGCCAGCGGATACGTGATTGCGGAGAGGCTGCAGACAGGGGAAGTGGCACTGGATCGTCTGATTGCCGTCTTCGATCTGGTGGCTCATAAGGAAGGGCACGCTCTGGCGATCGTGTTCAAGACTTCTGCATCGGGCGTCGATGCTGCCGTTGCCTCCACTTCCGCTTCCAAATCGATATCGAGCGAATATCCCACGTCCGAGGGTGAACGAGACAAGCCGTTGACCTGGACCGTGGCGAGTTCGTTGCGGACGGCGATTTGGGCGATCTACAAGGGTGCGGAAAAACAGAAGGTTAAGATGGCGAGCATTCAGCCGCTGCTGATTCTTTTCGGTAGAACCGCGGACGCCAGCCTTGTGGAATTCTGCAAATCGGAGTCGATTGGACTCGTCGTGCTGCCGGAAACCGCTCCTCTGGAGGGAATCGCCAAGGGGCAATTCTCTCCGGAACAGATGCGGATGTTCGCCCGGGAGTATCTGGAACTGAATCTGGATTCCTACGTCATGCAGCAGGCGCCGCCGGGGCTGGCTACGGAGTCGCCGGCATGATCATCCAGCAGACCGCGACTTTCATCACCGAGAAGCTGGCGGGCGAGCCCGAGAAGAAAGATCCATTTCTCGCTCTAAGATCGCTGGAAATTGACGCGGAATTAGTGAAGACGTTTACGCCTCTGTTTGAACAGGCGGGATTTCGCATCGTGCTGGACGCGGTTCGTGATCCGACGGGGATGAGCCGGAAACTGACGCTGGCGAAAAACGGCGGGTCCTCGCTGTACGTGATCGCAGTCGATAAATGCGTGCTGGGGGAGTTCACGGATGTGACCTTTTCGGCCTTTAATACGCTGCTTTATTTGTTTGGGGCATCGAGCAAGGTTCGAATCATTTCGCGCGATCTCGATGTACCGGATCTGGGTTTTGATTCCATCATCGAGCAATGGGAGCAGTTCAAGAAGATCAGCGCCGTCGTTATACCGTGGAAGCACATCGCCGCGCTGCTGCGCGAAAACGATTCGGAGACGCGGTTTCAGAAGTTCCAGCTGATCTTCAAACTCGAACCGTGTGACAAGCCTGTATCGCAGGCAGCCGGGCCTATCACGGATGCAGAGCGGGACGACATTCTACGGATCATGTCCGCGTACGCGTCAGGCGCGTTTAATCTGACACCGCAAGCTGCGATGCAGAACCTGGTATTAGCCGCCGACTTTCCCGATGCGGGTAACTTTTCGGGGAGCTGGTCTGGCGATCCGAACTCGAATTCACTGCGCCTGCTCAAGTGGGCGAAAGACGACCATCTTGCCTATCCACAGAATCATCCGAGAAAAGGGCAGTCGATGTTGGGATGGCTGCTCAAGGCTCTGCATGATCAAACGATATCGAGCGAGGATAAGGTAATTCTGGCGCGGATTGTAGTAGACCATGCGCTAATCGAGGATGCGGCGATCGTCTCCAATTTGAGGACGGAGGCGTCTGACCCTGACGTGCCGCGTCACCAGCCATGAACCTGCAAATCAAACCGAGCCATAAAGACGACATCGTGGAGTTTCTGGCGCGGCGCGCGTCGTTGGGACTATTCGGGACCGAACAGGAGTTCTTCCGGAATCTTGTCGCGAGCGCGCACCTTCCCGAATATGTCGTGCGGAATGTGAGCGGGGGGTTTAGCGGGCATCCCGACTTCGACGCCCGCCGGTTGCTGGATCTGGCGATCGGATTGAAGATTAACCCGCAGGAGCCGCAATATACGGTGCTGGGTTCGCTGGTGGTTGCACTGTTAAAGCAGGATCCGTCGCCGGATGATGCGCGAATGCTGGTCGCGGTTCTGGTTGGGTACCAGCTCGTACTGGATTCGGCCGCGCTGCAGAATATTGCGGCGCGCTACATGGTTCCGGTACCTGCGACGGCCGATGCGGGCGCTGGTTACGGGCCGGCCATTGCGTGGATGGGACCATCCTCCGACCTGGAGTTGCAAAGCTTCTTTCATCCCGGACCGGACTGGCTGGATGTGGGTTTTCTAAAGCGGGCGATGAAGCGCGCAGCCTCAGTCTGCCGGGTGGAAATCGGGCAGAGAAGTGGGACTGGATTTCTGGTCGGCCGGGGCCTGGTTCTGACCAACTTCCATGTGCTGAAAGAGACGGATGGGGAGGACCTGCAAGCGAACGCCGGCAAAGCTACGCTACGTTTCGGTGCGTTTTCTCTCTCAGGCGATGATGAAGAGATGGGGCAGACCTTTAAATTAGCGGGAGAAAAGGTAGTCGCTCAAAGCCCGATCCCGGAATTGGATTTCGTGCTGCTGAAGGTGGAGGACAAGATCAATGCGGAGGAGTCGATTGTGCCTGCTCCACTGGACCCGCAGATTCCCGGGGCGAAATCGGCACTCAACATCCTGCATCATCCGCAGGGCGGCCCGATGAAGTTGTCTCTGAGCGGCAACGGCGTGACGGGGACTTACCAGGAAAAAGGCCTGATTCAATATGTAACAACCGCGGCGGGAGGTTCCAGCGGTTCGCCGTGTTTCAGCGACGATTGGAAAGTGGTGGCGCTGCATCACGCTCAGCAAGCGCGCGCTTTTGGGAGTATTCGCGAAGGCATTTTAATGGGACCGATTTTGGAACGAATTCAGCAATATCTGTAACCATTTTGCTCAAGGAGGAGAGTAAATGACGCTTCGGATCCGTAGCACCCAATACCAAGCCGCTGGTGGGACGGGCAGCGATGTGGATACTTATTCGGACAGGATCGTGAAATATATTCCTGCGGACGTGGTGAGCGCGTGGGTGGCGATCAAGGCTTTAGTGGCGGCGGCAGCGGTGAATTCGAAAGGAATTGTGCTGTGGGTTTGTTTTGCGGCAGCGGTAGTGGTTGCCGCGGTCGCAACTCTGAAACGGACATCCGCACCAGGGAAACCAGCCGCCATCACGCAGACAGCGATTGCTACGGGTGCATTCATCGTGTGGGTGATAGCTCTAGGGGAGCCGTTCGCTAGCCTGCTGGGGGCACCGCAGCAATCCCTTTATGGAGGGTTGTTGCTCATCTTCTACACGATCATCGCTGGGCTGATTACGCCGAAGGAAGGGTGAAAGATGTCGTGGTTGTTTTGTGATTTGGTGGTTGGCGGGCGCTTGTTGTGCGTCCGCCAATCGAGTCTGGGGCGGAGTCTCATCCTGCTTTTTCAATAACTTAGCTCCGGAAAATGTCTTATTTCGCCGCTCAACCCCGATTTTCTTCCCTTCATTGCCTTCTAGATGCCTAAAGTACGCGGATTCAATAGCATCAACCTAAGCAACTCCATGCATCGAAACGAAATGTACTCTTGTGGGGAAGTTTTGATTGGCGCACGCTGCGGTACGCGGAGCCCCGCAAATCTGCAAGCGTAGCAAAAGCGCGACTTAGAGCCCGGAAACAGGAAAGCGAGAGCAGAATGCATAAGCCGATTAAGTACGTTGAGAAGGCCGTGACGGTAGCCGCCACGGGCGCATGGGCAATTTTTGAACGCCTCAACCGGGTGGCTCCGAATGCCTCGCCGACGCCGAAGTGGTCGGATAAGCCGCTGCTGAAATCGTGGGAGAAATCGAAGCCTCCGCTAGGATGGCCGCGGTCGACGGATTCGCTCTGTCCGAAGTGCGTGCCTGAGATTCGGCAGCAGATTCTGGATGGACATCTGCCGGTTGACGTGTTGATGAACGAGAAGGTCGGAGAGATCAAGGCGCAGATCATCGAAAAAGACGGCAAGCTGTGGATGGTGAAGGACTGTGAAAAACACGGTCACTTCGAAGATCTGATGTCGATCGATACTGAGTTCTCGAAGCATCTGGAAGATGTCTTCCCCGGCCGCGACATCAAGGCGCACAACGACGAGAAGTTGCATCATCATGGAACCTCGACGGTGAAATATGGCCGAGGAGCAGTGCTGACCGTCGATCTGACGAACCGCTGCAACATGATGTGCGATCCGTGCTTCATGGACGCGAACCAAGTCGGATATGTACACGAATTGACCTGGGAAGAAATCAAGACGGTGCTCGACAATGCGATCACCGTGAAGCCGAAGCGCCAGATGTCGGTACAGTTTTCGGGCGGCGAGCCGACGCTTTCTCCTTACTTTCTGGACGCGGTTCGTTACGCGCGGAAAGTGGGTTACAACAGCGTGCAGGCGGCGACGAATGGAATCGAATTCGCCAAGAGCTTCGAATTCTGCCAGCAAGCGGTGGAAGCGGGTATGCGGTATGCGTATCTGCAATTCGATGGCATTGGCAATGCGGCCAACGATCATCGCGCGGTGGGAAATCTGTTCGATGTGAAGTTGAAGGCCATCGACAATCTGCATCGTGCGGGCTGCGAGATTGTGCCGGTGGTTACGATTATTAACGGCATCAATAACGAGCAGGTGGGACGCATCATTCAGTTCGCGCTCGATAATCCCAAGAAGATCGGGTTCTTGAGCTTCCAACCGGTTTCGTTTACGGGACGCGATGAAGCGATCACGGACGATCGACGGACAGCGCAGCGTTACACGCTGGCGCACCTGGCGCACGACGTGAAGAATCAGACGGGCTTTGGAGTTCCGGCGCGCGATTGGTATCCCATTTCGTTCATGTCGACGTTCAGCGATTGGGCCGATGTTCTGCACTCGCAGGATACGAACAACGACTGGGGCCAGCTCTCTTGCGGATGCCATCCGAACTGCGGCACCGGCATGGCGCTGATGATTGATAAAGAAACGAAGGAAGCGGTTCCGGTTACGGCGTTTCTCAAGGGCGATCAGCTGGCGAAAGACATTGCCAAGGTGAACGACGCGGCGCGATCGAAGTTCTGGACTGCATTCGGCATGGCACTTTGCCTGATGAAGAACTATGACTCGTTCCAGTCGCCGAAGCACTTCAAGATGACCGACCTGCTCAAGAAGTTCGATAAGAACTTCAACGCTACGGGCAAGAACTATGGCAAGGTGGGTCCGGATCGCACGATTGACGACGTGATGAAGCGGCGTCAGGATCGCTGGAACTTCCTGTTCATCGCGGGAATGTGGTTCCAGGATCTGTTCAATTACGATTTCCGACGCACCGAGCAGTGCATCATTCCGTACGCGACGCAGGAGGGCGAAATCAGCTTCTGTGCGTATAACACGGGCGTGGGATGGCGCAATATTATCGAGAAGATGCACATGACGTCGACGCTCACGAAGTGGTATGAAGAGCATGGACGGCACGAGATTTTCGCGGGTGGCAAAAAGGTGAACATGGAAGACAAAGACCATGCCCTTTACCTGCGCGAAGAAATCGTGACGCACGAAGTGCAGCACGATCTCGACAAACTGGGCATTGCGAAAACGGCTCGGGAAGAGAAGAAACGTGCGCGCGACAGCAAGGCCGAAACGAACAAGGTCAAAAATGATGCTGCCTACGATGCTCGCATGGCGCAACTTTATCGGGAGGTTGTCCTGAAAGAGAAGCCGGCGACATCGAATGAAGGCGGGTTCATTCCGATCGGGGCCATTGCGGGCGCGATCAAGCAGCCGACGGGAATTGCTCCGGCGCCGAAGAAGAGCGAAGAAGTGGGAGAGCCGGTGGCGCGAGACTAACGTACTCAGCTATTAGCTTTTAGCTTGAGGCTCTAAACACAAGGCCGCTCGAAAGAGCGGCTTTTTCTTTTGGGATTTGGCTGGAACTTCTACCAACGCTTGGCGGTCCAATATTCGTAGGTTACTAGCCGGTGGTCCGGCACTCCGGTCTTGTGAAAATCGCGGGCCGGGCACCCGGATGGTTCGGTTTTGCATCTCTCTGATATTGAGGTCACAATAGTTCAGCGCTCATTCGTTCGTAGTTGGAGTTGAAGACGTGAAAAGCGGTGGAACTTTCTGGTTGTGTGCTCGGACCCTCCGGTTCGTTTCTACGGCTTTCTTGTTCGCGGCGGCGATCGGGGGACTGGGTGCGCCGGTCGGCACAAAGTTGTGTTTCGCACAGGCTGCACCGGTAGCCGACGCGAGCGACAGCATCCGTGGGATCGTGATCAACGGGGTAACTCGCGAGCCGATTGGCCGGGCGCTGGTTGTAAGTCCTGACAATCGCTTTGCCGTATTGACGAACAGCGAAGGCCGCTTTGAATTTAACTTGTCGAAGGCGGAAGGGACTGATCAGAGCGGTTCGGATTCGAGCGGGACCGGCTCGGGTGGTCCTACCGGCGCGCCGATTCGGTTATCGAATCGTCCCTACATGTTGACGGTTCGGAAGCCGGGATTCATGCCGGATCCGAATAATCCAGGGCAAAATCTGCAAAATGATCCGACGTCGGACCTGACGCTGGCTCTCATCCCGGAGAGCCTGATCGTGGGAACGGTGGCGCTGCCTACGTCGGAGGCTCCCGACAGTATCTCGCTGCAGTTGTATCGCCGGCAGATTCAGGATGGGCGGGCGCATTGGGTGCCGGCGGGAAATGCAGAGTCGAATTCGGAAGGGCAGTTCCGCTTCGCAGATCTTGCCGCGGGAACTTATAAGCTACTTACAAGCGAGTTATTGGACGAAGATCCGCTGGCGATCGATCCACTTACTGTTGATCCGGCGACTTTCGAGTCGCGCGGGCCTCTGTTTGGGTATCCACCAGTTTATTACCAGAACGCTACGGACTTTGGAGCAGCGACCGAGATTCAGCTGGCTGCGGGACAAACGCAGGTGGTCAATCTTTCGCTGGTCAAGCAGCCTTACTATCGCGTCAAACTGCCGGTAATTCTACCTGCAGATGACTCCTCGCAAAATGGATTCGGCGTGGAGGTCTATGCTCACGGGCACAAAGGTCCCGGTTTTTCGCTCGGATATAACAATGCCCACCATGCGGTGGAAGGGCTGCTGCCGAATGGAACGTACACGGTGGAGGCGTCGAGCTTTGGTCCGAATGCCATGACGGGGCTGCAGACGATGACCGTCAAGGGCGCGCCAGTGGATGGTCCGAGCATTGCCGTGGCGCCGAACGCATCGGTGCCGGTTCGCGTGAAGGAGGAATTTACGGGGACCGACCCAATGGGTGCGATGTCCGTTTCGGCTAATAGCCGCACAACTGTGGTTCGGGATGCGCGCCGTTATTTGAGCGTTGTTTTGGAACCGGCGGACGACTTTGGGACGGGAATGCAGTTTCCCATGCGTCTTCCGAGAGGATCGGCCGACGATGTTTTGGAAGTTCCGGGTGTGGCGGCGGGGAGTTACTGGGTAAGAGTGCAGTCGTCGCGGGGCTATGTGGCTTCGATTCGGTCGGGAAATCTGGATCTGGAGCATCAACCGATTTATGTGGGTGTAGGAGGCGCGCCGTCGCCGATTGAAATTACCATGCGAGACGATACGGCCGAGATCAGCGGCACGGTTGAGGGGGTTACGGCCGCATCGGGGGGAAGTGCGCGGGGTGGGTCCGGCGCATCCTTTGCTACGTCGTACAGCACTTTGTCATTCGGCGCGACATCGTATGCCGCTGGCGGGGCGGGAGCACATCTCTACTGCATCCCGGTCGCTGACAGCGGCGGTCAGCTTACGGAGGCATGGGTTGGTCCGGAGGGAAATTTCGATGCGCAGGGATTGGCGCCGGGCGCTTACCGGTTGCTCGCCTTCGATCGAGTGCAGCCGGAGTTGGAGTTCAGGAATCCGGAGTCGATGCGGGCTTACGACGCGAAGGGCCCGGTGGTTCGTGTCGCCGGGGGACAGAAAGAGCACGTCACGTTGCAGGTGATCGCAACAGATTTTTCGGGCGAGCAGCGATGAGGAAGCGATCTGGGTTGATTTTGGGATTTATGACTCGGGCCGCCATGGCGGTCGTCTGGATCGGACTGTGCGCGGGTGCGTGCGCGCAGGTTGAGGAAGGGACGCGCACGCGGATTCCGGCTGGTCCCTACCGCATCGCGGGGACGGTTGTGAACGCGAAGACGAGCGGGCTACTGGCGCGATGCCGCGTCACAATCGCCGACGCCAGGCATCGACAAAGCATGCAATCCGTGGTCACAGGAGACGACGGGCGCTTCGAGTTCCATGTACCGGCGGGCAAGTATTCCCTGGAGGGCGAGAAGCGAGGATTCATTGCCGCGTCCTACGACCAGCACGAGCAATTTTCGACGGCCATCGTAACGGGCGGGGAATTCGATAGTGAGCACCTGACGCTGCGACTGGCGCCCAATGCGGTGCTGCGCGGGCAGGTGCTGGATGAGTTTGGCGAGCCAGTGCGGCAGGCACAAGTTACGGTGTATCGGGAGAGCCATCAACAGGGAGTGAGTCGCATCGCGCGTTTTCGGGTTGCGGTAACGGATGATCAGGGGCGCTATGAGATTACGCCACTGGATGCCGGCACGTATTTTGTTTCGGCGAAGGCTACGCCGTGGTATTCGGTGCGTCCGAATTCGATTGGCGACGGCTCGTCCAGCCAAGCGTCACCCAGTCAATCGTCGCAGGTGGATCCTTCGCTTGACGTGGTGTATCCGACGACATTTTACGGGGATGCCAGCGAGGCGGAAGATGCGGCTGCGATTCCAGTCCGAGGTGGCGACCGGCTGGAGGCGGACATCCATCTGGCCCCCGCACCGTCGCTTCACCTGACCGTGCACGTTCCGGAAAATAACCAGGGCGTCAACCTGCCGATGCTGCAGAAGCCGGTGTTCGACGGGTGGGAGCCGGTGGCGAATCCGGATATTCAAAATGTGGCTCCGGGAGTCTATGAGATCAGCGGTATCGCGGCGGGCCGTTATATGGTGCGGACACCGGATGCCAGCGGCCAGATGAAAGAGCCGACCGAGGTCAACTTGAATGGAGGGGGAGAACTCGACATCACAGCGGGGAACGCGACGAGTTCGATCAAAGCGACGGTGCAGATGGAAGGTGGAGGGCCTCTTCCTGTGGATTTACAACTTGGACTGAGGAACGCCAAACGCAGACTGATCGGAACGCGAATCGATGAGAAGGGGAAGGCTAACTTTTCGGATGTGGCCGCAGGGAAGTATGACGTGGTGGCGAACTCCATGACGCAAGCCTATTCTGTTACACGCATTGAGTCGGAGACGGGAGCCGTTGCTGGGCATGAATTGAGCGTACCTGCAGGAGCTTCTCTGGCGCTGAAGTTCACGCTGGTAGGAAGCTCGGTGAATGTCGAGGGCTTTGCCAAGCGCGGGGGAAAAGGTTCTGGTGGGGTAATGGTCGTGCTGGTGCCGAAGAATCCGGAGGCGAACCTGGATCGTTTTCGCCGCGACCAGAGCGATCTGGATGGTAGCTTTGTGCTGAAGAATGTGATTCCCGGAACCTATACGATCGTTGCGATTGAAGATGGATGGGAACTGGACTGGGCGCGGGCGGCGGCGCTCTCTCCGTATCTTGAGCGCGGACAAACGATCGAGGTTGGAGATCGCGCAGTCGCCACGGTGCATTTGACCGATGCGGTGGAGATCCAGAATAAGTAACGACGGCGGCTGTCTAGTCGGCCGCCATGAACCTCAGGCATACAGGCACCGGAACCTGGAACTGCTGGCCGGTGGGCGTCAACTTTCCGGACTTCTGATCGATGCGGAAGACCACGATGTTATTCGATTCCTGATTCGCCACGAATAGAAACTTGCCGGTGGGATCGATTTCGAAATTGCGCGGGGCTTTGCCCTGGGTAGAAGCGCGATCGAGGTAGGTTAGATTGCCCGTTTTCGGATGAATCCGGAAGATCGCGATGCTATCGTCTCCGCGGTTTGACGTGTATAAAAACCTGCCATTCGGATGAATGACGATTTCCGCCGCGTCGTTCTTGCCGGAAAAACCTTCGGGCAGCGCTGAGATGCGTTGCAGGAAAGGGAAGTTTTTCTTTTCGTCGTTTTTAAAGACGGTCACAGTGGAATCGAGTTCACTCACAACATAGAGGAAGTTGTTGTTGAGAGAGAAAGCGACGTGGCGCGGACCGCTTCCGGGAGAAAGAACGGCTGCCGCTTCGTTTTTTGCCAGCGTGCCTTTTGTGGCGTCGAAACTAAAAGTGAGGATTCGGTCGAGACCCAGGTCAGCGACGTAAACGAAACGGTTGTCGGCGGAGGGTTCGATCCAGTGGCTGTGGGGCGCATCCTGGCGTTCCTTGTTGGGGCCGAGGGTACCGGTGTCACGGAGGAACGAGGAGGCTTCAGCGAGGCTGCCGTCGGAACGAATCGGGAAGACGGCCACGGTTCCCCCGGTGTAGTTGGCTACCAGAATGTATTTTCCAGAGTTATCGAAGGAAATGTGACATGGATCGGCGCCCTGCGATGCCACCTGGTTCAAGAGGGAGAGCTTGCCAGTTTTGCGGTCGATGGCGAAGGCACTCACGGCGCCCGTGCTGGCGCCGCGATAAGTCTGGAGTTCATTGACGGCATAGAGGAAGCGACGGCTGGGATCGATGGCGAAGAAAGAAGGATTCGGCGTTTCTGCCGCAACGCCGAATGGCGTTAGTTCGCCGGAAGAAGGGTTGAAGCGGTAAGAGTAGATTCCTTTGCTGTCTTTGTCGGTATAGGTGCCAACGAACAGGAGGTATGGCTTCGGGGGCTGATCTTTCGCGATAGCGGATGCAAGCAGAATCGAGAGCAGAAGCGGGATGGAGAAGCATTCGATCCGGATGAATGTCATGGGGACTATCAAAACGCATTTGCGGGAGTAGCGCAAGGGAGGGTGGGCGGGATAAGGACCAGGTTTCGTTCAGGGAGAACGTTTCGCGGGCGGGGCGCCCGCACCACATGAATCTTGTATGCTTCCGGAATGGCTTTGCCGCGACTGCCGAGTGGGGATGGTGCGCTGATTCAGATTGTGGATGCTGCATTAGCGGATGCGGCGCGGCGCAGTGGCGAGTGGCTCGTGTGCCGTCCCGGATGCACGCAGTGCTGTGTGGGCGTATTTGCGATCAGCCAACTGGATGCAGCGCGACTGCGCGAGGGGTTGGGTCGTCTGGAGAAGGCGGATGCGGCGCGGGCTCGGCGCATTCGTTCCCGGGCTCGGGAGTCGATCCGGAGGGTGGCGGCGGATTTTCCGGGAGATGCGGAGACGGGGAAACTGGCGGAAGGTTCGTTAGCCGAAGAGCGTTTTCAAGATTTTGCGAATGAGGAAGTCTGCCCGGTGCTCGATCCAAAGACGGGTTTGTGCGAACTTTACGAATCTCGGCCGATGACGTGCCGGACGTTTGGTCCTCCGGTACGATCTGAGGAGGGGTTGGGAGTTTGCGAACTTTGCTTTCATGGCGCTACGGATGAGCAGATTGCGGGATGCGAAATGGATGCGGATCCTGGGAATCTGGAAATGAAGCTTGAGGCCGAGTTCGAGAAGACGAACGGAGTGCGTGGACGGACCATCGTGGCTTATAGTGTTAAGTAAGTTAGTTCGATAAGGCGGATTTTTTCGGATCGAGTTTTCGCGGGCGGGGCGCGCGCGAGACACATTTTCTATTTTTCGGTGTTTCTTCTTCTTCATTCACACTCTGTTAACGAAGGCTGAATTCCGGGTGAGAGTCATAGGATTTCTTTCATTCTGGTCGGGAATAGTGTTAGCTGCTTGCAACAGACGAGTGCGTTACTATGCTGGCTCACGAATATGATCTGGTGGTGATTGGCAGCGGTCCGGCGGGGCAGAAGGGCGCGATCTGCGCGGCGAAAATGCGCAAGAAAGTGGCGATCATCGACCGGCGCCTCACCATGGGCGGAGTGTGTGTTCATACGGGCACGATCCCGAGCAAAGTTTTGCGGGAAGCGGTGCTTTATCTGAGCGGGTTGCGGCAGCGAAGTTTTTACGGGCGCGGGTATGTGTTGAAAGACCGCATCCTGATGTCGGATCTGGTGCTGCGGTCGACGGCGGTCATGACGCGGGAAGTCGACGTGATCAAGGCGCAGTTGCGGCGGAATTATGTGACAGCGCTCGAAGGCGATGCCCACTTTGCGGATCCTCATACGATTGAAATCGTCAGCGAGGACGGCGTGCAACAGGTTCGCGGGGAGAAAATCCTGATCGCGTGCGGGACGCGGCCGGCGCACATTGACGGGATACCGGTGGATGGAAAGCGGATCTTTGATTCGGATCAGGTGCACTGCCTGGAGGAGATTCCGCGCGAGCTGATTGTTGTGGGCGCAGGCATCATCGGTTTGGAATACGCGTCGATGTTTGCGGCGCTGGGCGTCAAGGTGACACTGCTCGATCAGCGGCCCGTCTTGTTAGATTTTGTCGATCGGGAGATCATCGAAAGCCTGTGCTTCCAACTGCGGCAGTTGGGAACGGTGTTTCGCGTCGGGGAGAAGGTCGTTTCGGTCGGGTTGGATGAGGAGCGAGATAAGGTTTTTGCGACGCTGGAGAGTGGGAAAAAAGTTCGTGGGCAGGCGCTGCTGTACACCATCGGGCGGCAGGCCAACAGCGACAAGCTGAACCTGGACGCGGCCGGATTGCAAACGGGGGACCGGGGCAAACTGGCGGTGAACGAACATTTTCAGACGACGGTCCCACATATTTATGCGGCCGGCGATGTGATCGGATTTCCGGCGCTGGCGAGCACATCGATGGAGCAGGGGCGGCTGGCGGGCTGCCATATGTTCGGTAAGCCGAGCCGGTTGCCGTCGAATCTGATTCCTTACGGCATTTACACCATCCCGGAGATTTCGATGGTGGGTGCGACCGAAGAAGAGTTGACGCGCAACAAGACTCCATATGAGAGCGGGCTTGCGCGCTATTCGGAGCTGGCCAAAGGGCAGATGCTGGGAGACGATCAGGGACTGCTAAAGATTCTTTTCGATCCCGATACTTTGAAATTGCTCGGTGTACACATCATCGGAGATCGGGCGGCGGAGATCGTCCACATCGGACAGGCGGTGCTTACGATGGGGGCGACGATCGAATATTTCCGCGACACGGTGTTCAACTATCCGACTTTGGCCGAGGCGTACAAGGTTGCTGCGCTGGACGGTCTGAACAAGCTCTGATCGCGCCTTAGCGGTTGTGATACCAGCGGTGCAAGGCAATCACCGACCAGACAATTTCCGCCAATCCGAAAGGCCACGCGCCTTGTAGGAAGCCATAGGCTGAGCCGAGAGCGCAGGCAAACGCGAAGGCGAGGACGAACCAGTTGCTGCGGTTCTCGAGCGCGTAGGTGACGAGCATTGCGATTACGGCGAATAATCCGAAGAGCGTGATCGCGTTCACTGTTAGTTTCCTTGAGCCGCACCCTGTTTGCGCGGTGGACCATACTATCAATTTCTTCAGGAAACTCCGGCCCTTTGCGTCTCTTCGCGGGCGGAGAATAAATCTTGCTTCGTCAAGAAACGCGAATGTGCGATAACTCTAATGCCTCGTCTGCCTCGTCGAGTTAGGATTTCGCGGTCGAGCGCGCTTACAGAAGACATGACTGAATCCGCCGAAGTTCGGGACGCCTCGCTGGGGGAGATTGCCCTGGTTTTTCTGAAATTGGGGACGATCGCTTTTGGCGGGCCAGCGGCGCACTTGGCGATGATGGAGGAGGAATTTGTACGGCGGCGGCGATGGATTACGCAGGCAGAATTTCTGGACCGGCTGGCAACAGCGAATCTCATACCGGGGCCGAGTTCGACGGAAGTGGCAATTTTTGTGGGTCAAAAGAAGCGCGGTTGGCAAGGCCTCATCGTGGCGGGTTGCTGTTTTATCGTTCCAGCAGCCGTGATCGTGACGGCGACCGCGTGGGCTTATGTGCGATTCGGTTCGCTGCCGAAGGTGGAAGGTATTCTGGCGGCTATCAAACCCGCGGTGGTGGCGATCGTGATTCAGGCGTTGGGAAAGATGGGACTGACCGGTCTGCGGACGTTTCCGCTGGCGGTTATTGCGGTGTTAGCCGGCGCGCTCAGCCTGTTGGGAGTGGGTCCCTTGCTGGTGTTGGCATTTGCCGGCGCGGTGGCTGCGGCTGACTTGCTGATGAAAAGGACGATGCAAAATCAACTGTTAGGCATCAGCGTTCTTTCCTTTCTGAACCCGACGAGGCTGTCTGGAATTGGCGGCTTCGCTACGGCACTTGTCGCGACTGGCGCGGCTTTTCCGGTGGGGCTGACGCGGTTATTCCTGTCGTTTCTGAAAATCGGCTCGGTTGTCTTCGGGAGCGGATACGTATTGCTGGCCTTCCTGCAAACTGAGTTTGTGGAGCGGTTGCATTGGCTGACCGATAAGCAGTTACTGGACGCGGTCGCCGTGGGCCAGTTCACGCCGGGACCTCTGTTTACGACGGCGACATTTATCGGGTACCTGGTGGCGGGCTGCTGGGGCGCGCTGGTGGCTACGATGGGAATTTTTCTGCCAGGGTTTGTTTTGGTCGCGCTGAGCGGACCTCTGATTCCGCGGCTGAGACGATCGCCAGTGGCTTCGGCCGCGCTCGATGGGGTGGTCGCGGGGTCGCTCGCGCTGATGGCAGTTGTCGCGATTCAGCTGGCGAAGGGGTCGATTGTGGATTGGAAGACGCTGGCGGTGTTTGCAGTGAGCCTGATTGCATTAGTGCGGTTTCGGGTGAACTCGGCATGGGTGGTGGGGAGTGCGGCAATCCTGGGATGGTTGATGGGGTAATTGTAGATTTGTTCCGGGGAAGGCGATGGGAGAAACGCATATTCGGAGGGCAGAGCGCAGAGATCTCGCGCGCATCACCGAGATTTACAACCATTATGTTCTGAATACTCCGGTGACCTTTGATGTAGAGGCGTACACCGTCGAGCGGCGCGAGCCTTGGTTTGCGCAATTCGGAGCGACTGGCCGGTACCGGCTTCTGGTTGCCGAACAAGACGGCGTTGTGATGGGATATGCCGGTACGACCCCGTTTCGTTCAAAGGCGGCGTACGAGACGACGGTGGAGACTACGATTTATTGCGCACCCGAGGCGGTCGGGATGGGGTTGGGAAAGCGATTGTACAGCGAGTTGTTTGCCAGTTTGGAGGGCGAAGACATCCATCGTTTCGTCGCTGTGTATGCGTTGCCGAACGCCGCAACGGAGGCGCTGCATCGCCGGTTCGGGTTCAAGGTGGTGGGAGTTTTCAGCGAAAACGGGCGAAAGTTTGGGAAGTATTGGGATGTGTGCTGGCTGGAGCGGGCGGGATCAAGTTGATGCCGGTTTTTCTAACGGTTACGCGGACGCTCCGGGAGGCATTGATGAAAGGCAGACATTTCGCCGTTTGTTGCGGAGAGGTTAAAATGAATGATTCTGGCCTGACACGCGAAGACGCCGCATATAGGCCGGGCATGAACTCGTGGAACCAGTGAACAATCTCGAAGTGGAGCGGGCGGCGACTCCGCCGAAGGGACGCGGATCGTCGGCTGGCGTTGCGCCGGTGCGTGCCGTGGCCCCTGACGAGTCAAGGAATGCCTCCTTATCGGGTCGCGAGCGGCCTTCTTCTCCGGTTTACTGGAGGGTGGAAGGCAGTTTGCTGGAGCTCACTACGGTTCGTCCCATCGCATTCTTTACCTGGAACAGCCAGACATTTATAGCGCGAGCGGTGCGCCGGGCGCTGGTGTTGTTGATGGCGCTTCTGCGGCCCTTCTTGTACGCGGCGAATCGCGTGGCCGCAACCCGGATCGTTCACGCGGTTTTGCGCGGCATTACGCGCGATCGACTGGATCTGCTTGGCGAAGAGGAATTTGAATACAAAATAAAGCCGCTGCTCAAAGAGGAAGGCGTGCGGCGGTTGAAGGCGTTGCAGGCGACGGGTGTTGATGTAGTCCTGGTGAGCCAGGGGTTGGAGCACGTGATGCGGCCGCTGGCGCGACACTTGGGCGTGCGGTGGATCATCGCGAACCGGCTCGACTTCAGGGATGGAGTGGCGACGGGGCGGTTGTTGAGTCCGGTGATTCGCCCGCGGGGATTGTTTGCGCGGATTCGGGAAGCGGGTCCAGACGGGCAGCAAAGTCCAGCGCGATGGGTGCGCGCTCTCGGGTTGCGCGGGCCGAAGGCGCTGGCGGCCGCGATTGTTCCGGCAGTGCGGGTGGAAGTGCCGAGGGTTCGCCCGATTGTGTATTTCGACGAGAAGCGGCACCCATCGCCGTTTTCGGTGCGGAAGGCGCTCGGCGGCAAGCGCGTGATGCTGATTGGCGTCACTGGCTTTATCGGCAAGGTTTGGCTGGCGAATACGCTGATAGACCTGCCGGAAATTGGAAAGCTCTATCTGCTGATCCGGCGGCAGAAGTCGAGCGTAGCGCAAAAGCGGTTCGAGAAAATGATTGAAGGTTCGCCGGTATTCGATCCGTTGTTTGAGAAGTATGGCGAGCGACTGGGAGCGATGCTGGCGGAAAAAATTGAGGTCGTGGAGGGCGATGTCTCGCTGCCAAACATGGGAATGGATGCCGACGCAGTTGTGCGGCTGCGGCGTGATCTCGATCTGGTCATCAACAGCTCGGGGCTCACCGACTTCAATCCCGATCTGCGCGATGCCTTGGCTGTGAATGTGGATTCTACGTATCACTTGATCGATTTCATTCGCTCGTCCGATCATGCCGCGCTGCTGCATCTTTCGACCTGTTATGTGGCCGGACAGCGCGATGGGCGTGTCAGCGAGAGGGTACGTGTAAATTACACGCCAACGCATCTTAAGGAATTTGACGCGGAAAAAGAATGGCGACGGCTGCACGAACTGGTGGACTCGGCGGAAGCGCGGGTGGAAGGGCCCGAAGTGACCGAAGAATTACGCAGGCAGGCGCTGGAGAAAGTGCACGCCGCGAAGGGACTGAGCGGTCAGGCCCTGGAGAATCAGATCCGCAAGAACAAGGTTCGTTGGCTGAAGAATTATCTGACGGAAGAAGGTACGCGTCGCGCGAAAGAACTGGGCTGGCCAAATACGTATACGTTTACAAAGAGCCTGGCGGAATCGATGATCGCGAAATATGGCGCCGATCTGCCAATTGCGATCGTGCGGCCAGCTATCGTCGAAACTTCGGTATCGAAACCATTCCGTGGATGGAATGAAGGTATCAATACTTCGGCATCACTCTCGTATCTGCTGGGAACATCGTTTCGCCAACTGCCGTCGAATGAGCGGAAGCGACTGGATATTATTCCCGTCGACGCGGTATGCGCCGGAATGACGCTGATTGGCGCGGCACTGGTGGAGCGGCGGCACGATCCGCTGTACCAACTCGCGACCTCGGTTACGAATCCGTGCGATATGGGGCGTTCGATCGAGTTGACGACTTTGGGACACCGGCGGCACTATCGGGCGCAAGAAGGGCTGGAATATTGGCTACGATTGCGCATGGACGCGATTCCGGTTTCGAAGGAGCGGTATCAGAAAATGTCGGCGCCGGCCCAGAAGATGATCATCAAGTCGATCCAGCGTGTAATGGCTCCGCTGCCTTCCGCGATGAAGAAGCCATTGGCGAAGACGGAGCGGAATCTCGAGCGCGTGGAAAAGCTGGTGGGGCTATTCGAGCCGTTTATCCTGCACAACGAACACGATTTTGTCGCGGACAATGTGGAAAAGCTTTCGCAGGCGCTGACAGCAGAAGAGAAAGAAGTTTTCGGATATGACACCGCCGGACTTGATTGGTGGGAGTATTGGATCGACATTCACATTCCGGCGCTGCGGCGGTGGACCTATCCGCTGATTGAAGGGCGGCCCTTGGAACCGCGAGAGCCGCGGGTGCTGCAGATGCCGCCGGCAGCAAGCCCTCCAATGAGTGGCTCCGCGACAAGCAACGAAAACGCGGGCAGCATGAAGACGGGGACGAACGGAGCAGCGTGGCAATTTTCCTGACCGGTGGGACCGGATACATTGGCGCACATGTCGCCGCCAACTTAATTGACCAGCATGATGCGACTCTGAATCTGCTGGTACGCGGGCGCGATCCGCGGGATGCCGAGCTCCGGCTGTGGAATGCTTTGCAGCTGCATTTGCCATTTCCCAAGTTTTACGAATACCTGCAGTCGAAGATCCGCATTTTTCGTGGCGATCTTACCGCTCCGCAGTTCGGGCTCGATCCCAGCGACTATGACCGGCTGGTGCACACAACCGATTCGGTGATCCACTGCGCGGCCTCGCTCAATCGCAAGTCGGAAAAGAGTTGTTTGAACGTCAATTTGCGGGGCACGCTTGAAGTCATACAACTGGCGCGGCGGTCGCAGTATTACCACGGCCTGATCCGGTTCTCGAATGTCAGCACTGTCGCGGTAGCGGGGAAGCGTAGCCACGAAGTTGTCGTCGAAGATCAGTCCATCGATTGGGGGCGGTCGGATTACGATCCCTATGGGCGAACCAAGAAATTCTGCGAACTCATGGTGAGGGAACTGCTGCCGGATGTGCCTTTGACCATCTTCCGGCCTAGTATTGTGCTGGGCGATAGCCGTTTTCCGCAGACGACGCAGTTTGATATGGTGCGGTCGTTCGTGTTTCTCGCAGGATTGCCGGTGCTGCCGTTTCGTCCTCATGACAAGATTGACATAGTGAATGTGGATTTTGTGGCGGATGCGATTTCAACTTTGCATATGAAGCCGAATCCCGCGCACGATACTTATCATCTTTCTTCGGGGAACGGGGCACAGACCTTTCAGGAGTTGACGCGCGCGCTGGCAGCCGAGCAGAACAAGCGCGGGCCGGTGTTCCTGCCGATTTTGGAAAAGCCGTTTGCTTCTGGCGTGAATATCCTGGCAAATCGCAAAGGGCCGGTGGGGCACGGCGCGGCGCTCATGAAAGTCTTCATGCCGTATCTGACGTGGAATACTGTTTTCGACAACACACGCGTGACGACTGAACTGGGCCGTAAACCAGCGCCATTTTCGCAATATAGCTTTCCGCTGTTGCGCTTCAGCCGCGAGCACAACTTTGCCTATCCATATCAGCCTTGGCCCGAGAACACGAAGGTGGGAGGGTCGGCTGCATGATGGATTTCGTTTTGGAAGCATGGGTGTCGAGCATTATCGAGGGCAAAAAAGTCCAGTGGATGATGGGCAAGCGCGAGCCTTGGCAACCCGGCGAGAAATTGAAGCTGCTGTTTGCAGGCTATAACGGCACCCGCAATACGGGATCGGATGTGCGGGTGGAAGAAATGCTGCGGCAGATCCGGCGGATTCTTGGGCCGGAGAAGGTCGATCTCAGCATGATGACGTTCAACTTCGACCGTTCCCGTGGATATTTCGAGGGCACAGCGCAGGTGCGGCTACCGGATATTTTTCCTCCGTTTCTTGCGAAGGAAGTGCCGAAGCATCATGGCGTGGTGGCTTGCGAAGGTTCGATGTTCAAGTCGAAGTTTGCGAACGCTCTGGCGACGATGATGATCGGCTCGTTGGGGATCGCGGCGGCTGAGAACAAATTGTCTGTTGGGTACGGCGCTGAAGCCGGACACATGGACCCGCTGGTCGCGAAGATGTGCGGGCGGTACTGCAAGAATTCGCTGGTGATCACGCGCAACGATGAGTCGAGGAAGATTCTCCGCGAACTGGGCGTGCCGACGGAGTTGGGAACGGACACGGCGTGGACGTTTGAGCCCTTGGGTGCGGAGTATGGCCAGAAGGCGCTGCGCGACGTGGGATGGGACGGGCAGACGCCGGTGCTGGTCGTGTGTCCGATTAATCCGTTTGAGTGGCCGGTAAAAGCGTCGCTGGCCAAGGCGGCGATACACAGCGTGACGGGTGCTTACAAGGAGAGCCATTATCGCGGTCCTTACTTCCACAATGCGGGGCCGGCGGCGGACCGCGCTTATGAACACTATTTGAGTTCCATTGCGAAAGCGGTGGCGGCGTTCCGGCAGAAGAAGAATGTGTTTGTGATCATGGCTGCGACCGAGCGCATGGATGCTCGAGCTTGCCGGCGCATCTCGGAAAAGCTGGGGGGCGTGCCGGTGCTGACTTCCGACGATTACAACATGTACCAGTTGGTAAGCATTTTGCGGGCTTGCCGCATGATGGTGTCTTCCCGCTATCACGGGATCGTCACTTCGATGCCGGCGCTGGTGCCGTCGGCCGGCATAACGATGGATGAGCGCATCCGCAATTTGATGAACGAGCGCGGGCATCCGGAATTGCTGATGAACGTGGATGACGTGGATCTCGAGGAGCGTACGCTGGCGTCGCTCGAGATTCTGGAGCGCGACGGCGAACGGATCGCCGATGGGATTGCGCGTACGGTGGTGCGGAATCTGAAATTGATGGCGCGGATGGGCGTCTATTTTGAAGAAGAAGTGCAACGCCGCTATCCGGAGTTCCCGACGCGCCGCGGTGAATGGAGTTGGGAAGATTATTTGCCGCCTATGAGCGACGGGCTGAAGCAACTGGTGACGGCGTACAGCTAACTTTGCGGATCGCATGACTTTTCTAGAAAACATTTTTGCGAGTCTCGAGCGCAGCGGGGATATCGTTGTGCTGCAGGAATTGCGCGATGGGCAGGCGGTTCCGATGACGGCGCGGCAGTTGCTCGCGCAAGTTTTGGTGGCTCGGGCGTATTTGCGGCGGCTGCGTTTGAAGAAAGGCGACCGCTGCGCCCTGCTCGCCCATAATTCGGCCAAGTGGGTGGCGATGGATCTGGCCATCATGGCCGAGGGGCTGACGGTGGTTCCGCTTTACGCGCGTCAGGCGCCATCGGAACTGGTAGCCATGATGAAAGATTGCTGGCCCGCGGTAATCGCGTGCGGCGAGAAGGCTTTGGCAGAATCGATCATCGAAGCGTGGCCTGATGCGCCTCCAAATTTCTGCTTTGACAACGTTTTCACTCCTACGCGCGAACCGGTGAACAATCCGGCGCTGACGGTTGCGGACAGCGATGTCGCAACCATCATCTACACGTCAGGCACGTCAGGAGAAGCGAAGGGCGTGATGCTGAACGCGGGCAACGTTGGCTACATGCTGGGTTGTACCTCGGGCCGACTGGATCAGCTGATGAAAAAGCGTCCCGGGCAGGATTCGGTATTTCACTACCTGCCGCTGTGTTTCGCGGGATCGTGGATCATGATGCTTACTTGCCTGTTGCGCACCAGCAAGCTGACGCTTAACACCGATCTGAGCAAGATCGCGTCTGAGATGCGAGTGGCTTCGCCTGATTATTTTCTGAATGTTCCCGCGCTTCTAGAACGGCTGCGCAAAGCGGTCGACGAGCAACTGTGGAAAACGGGTGGATTTCCGCTCAAGGTCTATACCAAGGCCAAAGGGGCGTGGGCGCGGCGGCACGAAGGGAAATCGCGTGCAGGGGATGCGATCTGGCTGGGTTTGGCGAGCCGGTTGGTGTTCCCGACAATCCGCAAGAAGATGATTGGAAGTAAATTGCGTGCGTTGATCTGCGGGTCGGCGCCGCTCAGTGTCGAGACGCAACTGTTTTTTCTGATGCTGGGCATTCCGGTACTGCAAGTTTATGGGCTGACTGAGACGACCGCGATCTGCACCATGGACGACCCGGATTCGGCGGTGATTCCGGGACGGGCGGGGCCGGCAATTGCAGGTGTCGAAATGCAGACCGCGGAGAACTCGGAGATCGTGGTGCGCGGGCCGAATATTTTTCCCGGGTACTGGAATCGTGCGGAGGAGACGTCGAAGGTGCTGCGCGAGGGCTGGTTTTACACCGGCGACCAGGGCGAGGTCGACGCGAATGGAAACTGGAAAATTGTTGGACGCCTCAAGAATCTGATCATTCTTGGTTCGGGACATAATATTTCTCCTGAGCCGATCGAAGATAAAATCCTGCAGGAATTACCGGCTGCGAATCAGGTGGTCGTTGTGGGCAATGGACGGGGATATTTGACTGCGCTGATCACGGGCAAGGTGAGCGCCGAGAAAACCCAGGCGGCGCTGGATCTCGTCAATCCTGGGTTTCCTCATTACAAGCAGGTACGGAGCTTTCATCGAGTGGAGGAACCTTTTACGATCGAGAGCGGATTGCTGACGGCCAATGGAAAGCTGAAGCGGGATTTAATTGCCGAGCGGTTCAAAGGGGAGATTAGCGCGATGTACGAGGCGGCTCCGGGCCAGGCGGCGAAGAGGGCATGAGAGACTTCAAGGGTAAAACACTCTCCTGGCAGATTGTGAACGGGGCGATCGAGTTGGCGCTCCATCGCGATCCCTGCAATGAGATCGGTTCACTCACGCTGGAGGAGTTGGAGAAATTTGCAGCGGCTCTCCCGGATCTTACCGGGGAAGTCGATTCGCTGATTTTGTATTCCACGCAGAAGGCTGGTTTCTCAGCGGGTGCGGATCTGCGGGAGTTGTTTCGGCGCGGGCAAGAGATGGAGAAATCCGCGGCGCTGCGCGGGGTGCGCGAGTTCCTGGAGCGTATTCACGCCGTGATGAACGCACTTGACGCGACGCCCTTGACAACGATTGCCGCGGTCCACGGCGTCACCTTTGGCGGTGGATTTGAACTGGCGCTGGTCTGCGACATTATCGTTGCCGATCGCATGGCTCGCTTCTGTTTCCCGGAATTGCGGCTTGGCCTAATCCCGGGGTTTGGCGGGATTCCGCGGCTGAAGCGGGATTTGGGGAATGCCGTGGTGCGCGATCTGCTGTTGACGGGGCGCAGTTTTAACGTGATGAAGGCGCAACAGATCGGCTTGGTGAGCCAGATTGCGGCGGAAGGTGAAGCGTTGCGAGTGGCGCGCGCCACCGCAAGCCAGGTTGGAAAGTTCGACCGGCGAACCGCAGCGGCGGCGAAAGCGTTTGTGAAACCGATACCGTATGACGAACTGAAGCGCGAGATCGATATTTTTTGCGACCTTTATTCGCGTCCCGCCGTCGAAGAGGGGCTGCGTAAATTTGTCGAGAACGAAGGCGTGCAGCCCTATTTGCCCTGAATCGGCACGCTGCAGTGATGGGGTCATTTGTAACTCGTGATTGTGAGGAAGTACGTTTATGGCTGCGCCGACGATTGACCATACGCTTGACGAAATCCTGAACCTGGCTGCGGTGCACTTTAAAGTGCCCCGGGAAAAACTAACGCCCGACGATGACTTCTTCAAGACGCTCGGGATCGACAGCCTGCAGGCGCTCGATTTGCTGACGCGACTGGAGCATCACTTCCGCATCGAGTTGCCGGATTATGAACTGCAGGGCGTCTCCGATTTCCGTACGCTGGCGAATCGAATTCAGGCGCGCCTCTGAGACTTCATTCTGTCAGTGGGTCGCGTAGAGAGTTCGAGACGCGCGTCTTGCTTCGATGTCGGCTTGGGGCGCCTCTCGCCCCCGGATTTGCCGCCTTCCGGTTAGGTTCTGATACACTCTTGCTTTTCTCGATGGCTGCCTGTCTCCGTGGTGAGATAAGAAATTAGATGCTTGATCTTCGACAATATGCCAGCCTCGGGGCTGCGCTGAAGGATGCCCTGGATCGCTGGCCCAACGAAACCTGTTTGATTGAGGCCGACCGCGAGCGGGAAAAAGTTCGGCTGACTTATTCCGATTTCCGGGACCTGTCGCGTCCACTTTGCCGGGCGCTGCAAGACGCTGCTTTCAAGGCCGGGGATCGTGCGGCGATCATCATGACAAATCAGTCGAAATGGCTGATTTCGGCCTATTCGATTTTCTTCTGTGGTGGCGTTCTCGTGCCGCTGGATTACAAATTGTCGCCGTCTGAGCATCTGCAACTGCTGGCGCACTCCAAGGCGCGCTTTCTGATTGTCGAGTATTACTTGTGGCGGGCAATCACACAGGCGATCGAGTTTCCGAAGTTGACGGCGGAGATTGTTCTGGTGACGGAAGCTCCGGCGGGCGCGGATTTGCGCGGAGCGTATCGCTGGGAAGAATTCAAGCGCAAAGGTGATCCGCAGTTTGTTTCGCGCCAGCGCGAGGATGTGGCGTGCATCGTGTATTCCTCGGGGACGGGCGGGCGTCCCAAGGGATGCGTGCTAACGCATGATAGTTATTTGGAGCAGTGTAGAGCGCTCACGTCGTGGTATCCATTTTGGCCGGGTGTTCGGTATCTGAGCATTCTGCCGACGAATCATGCGATCGATTTCATGGTGGGGTTTATCGGGCCGTTCGTCTGTGGAGCGTGCGTCGTACACCTCAGGACGCTGCGCCCTGAGTTTGTGCGCGACGCGTTTGTGCGCTATCGCATCACTTACGTGAGCCTCGTCCCGATGGTGTTGAAGAATCTGGAGCGTGGCCTACGGGCGAAGTTTGATGAGTTGAAGCCGGGCAAGCGCTGGATGCTCGATCGCTTGATAGGACTGAATAAGTTGTTTACGCGACGACGTCCGCATGTCGGGATGAGCCGTCGTTTGTTGCCGCAAGTGCACAAGGCATTCGGCGGTGAATTGCGGGCGTTGATCGTCGGCGGAGCGTTCACGGATCCTTCGACGCTGCAGTTTTTCTACGATCTTGGAATTCCGGTGACGTGCGGGTACGGGCTGACGGAAGCGTGCACGGCGGTCACGCTTAATGATCTGAAGCCGTTTCGCGCCGACACGGTGGGCAAGCCGCTGCCGGGAAGCGAACTCCGCATACTCAATCCCGACCCTGACGGTATCGGCGAAGTCGCGGTACGAAGCCGAGCGGTGATGTCGCATTATCTGGACGATCCGGAGTTGACGGCGCAGACCATCGTGGAAGGCTGGCTGCTGACGGGCGACCAGGGGCGATTTGAACCTCACGGGCATCTGCAGCTTTTCGGCCGCAAGAAAAATATGATCGTCACCGAGGGTGGGAAGAATATCTATCCCGAGGATATTGAGTCGGTATTCGACGAATTGCCGGTGAAAGAATATTGCGTGTTTGCCGCGAATTTCCTGTGGCCGCAGAAGACTCTGGGGAACGAGATACTGGTGTTGGTCGTGCGCATGGAGCAAAACCAGCAATTCGATGATCGGGTACGCGATGAGATCATGGTGCGCAACCGGCGTTTGCCCGACTTCAAGCGAGTCGGAGGATACCTGCTGTGGGATGAAGATTTTCCGAGGACGGCGTCGCTCAAAATCAAGCGAGTTGAGTTGGCGGCGGAGATTGGGAAGTCCGCGGCGCGGGCGGACGTGGTGAAGATTTAAGCAAGGTAGATCTGATACTTAAGACCGAAACAGTGAACGACAATTTTCTGGCGATCGTGAATCCGGCGGCGGGCGGGGGGCGGTGCGGAGAACGCGTCGGAGCGGCGCTTGACCGGTTGCGCGCGTCGGGACTTGTGCTCGACACGGCTGAGACTCGCGAGGGAGGCGACGCCACACGAATTGCCCGCGATGCCTACGCGCGCGGCTATCGCAAATTTCTCGCCGTCGGTGGCGATGGTACTTCGTATGAAATTGTCAACGGATTGTTCCCGGAAGAAGACAGGTCTCAGGTCTCGGTTCTCGGGTCCGAGGAAAAGGCCCAGAGGGAAGATCAGCTTCCTACGCTTGGGTTTCTTCCGCTGGGAACTGGCAACTCGTTCTTGCGCGATTTCTCAGGAGAAACTTCTAGGAAAGACGGATTGGAGCACGCTGTGCAAGCCCTCACCGCTCGTCGATCCCGTCCGTGCGATGTTTTGCGTCTGACGCATAAAACCGGCGCGATCTATTACACGAATTTACTGAGCTTGGGATTTACGGCGGACGTGGCCGCGTTGCGCCACCGCCGGTTTCTGGGACTGGGTCAGGCTGGTTATCTTTTGTCGATTTTTCTTTGCCTGGCACGCCTCAACCGCCGGCCGTTTCCGGTGCGCTTCGACGATCAAAGAGACTTCGACGCGCGCCGCTGTTTATTCTTGACCTTCAACAACAGCAAATTTACTGGAGGCACGATGATGATCGCGCCCGATGCCGTCACAGACGATGGACTGATTGAATATGTCCGCTGGGGGCCGATTGGCCGATTGGGGCTGATTCGGAATCTGGCGACGCTCTATGATGGAACGCATACACGACATCCGCTGGCCGAACACCACGCCGTGCGGCGAGTTGAATTTCGTTTGGATGGTCCCGTTGACGTGATGGTTGACGGTGAGGTGTTGACGTTGGACTGCGAGGCGATTGATGTGTTGCCTTCGGCGCTGCGCGTCGTGGTTTGAGTTGATCGACACTTCGAGGTCTACTGCTTGGTTCGCGGCTTACGGCCGCGATTAAGACTCATATCGCAAATTCCGCAAAACGAATCGTGATATAAAAAGTCCATGTCGCAAGAGCGCAGAAACCGCCAAAAGGAACGGCAGGGCATTCCGGCGTCGAGCCAGAACTGGGGGCGCATCGCCATCTTTGCCGTCTTGATCGTGGCTGCGATCGGAGTGGTGTTTTACCTCAATCATCGCACCGACCACAAGCACGACGCCTTCGCGAGATGTCTGAAAGATCGTGGCGTGAAGATGTACGGGGCATATTGGTGTCCGCATTGCCAGGAGCAAAAGGAAAAGTTTGGCGCTTCGGCGCTCGAAGATTACGGTCCTTATATAGAGTGCGGCATTAAAGGCGATTTACACGGCGTGGCACAGGTTTGCAAAGACGAAGGGATTAAACACTATCCGACGTGGCAATTTCCACCCACGGGAGAACGCGTGGAGCGCATTTTCAGCCTGGAAGAACTGAGCGACCGGACCGGGTGTGCGCTGCCATGAACAGCCTGACGCAAAAATTGATGAGCGTCGTCGCCATTCTTGCGGTGCTGGGAATTGTGGTCTCGTCCACTTCGCTGCAACACCACTATGCGACGTCGAAGACGGCATACTGCGATATCGGAGAGATGTTCAATTGCGACATCGTGAATCGCAGCGAGTATTCGACGATTCTGGGATTTCCGGTGGCGCTGATTGGGATGCTCGGCTACGCCGGCGTTGGTGGGGCTGGCGACGGTGTATCGAGAGCGGCGGGAAACTCCGGCACTCCTCTTTGCCGGGGCCAGCGCGGGCTTGGCGTTCGCGTTGTATCTAACTTACATTGAGGCGCACGTTCTGGGTGTCTGGTGCATTTTGTGTCTGAGTTCGCTCGGACTGATTGCGACCTCCGCGTTTGTATCAGCCGTCATCTGGTGGAAAGAACGTTGAATCTTCGGCCTTTTGTTTTCGTCCGCGAAGTGACTGCTGACGGGAAAGCCGCTCGCACGCCTCGCGCATGACTCGGAAAGCTGCCCTGAACACAGATCCTGTTGCCCCAGCCGTGCCGTTGGCGGGCGGCACTTTGTGTGTGCACGAGTTGCGCAGCGTAATCTTCGGAAATACGCGCCTGTTGCGGGTTTGGTTGCCTGCCGGCTATGACGGCTCGGGCAAAGACCGTTATCCAGTGCTTTATTTGAATGATGGGCAGAATTTGTTCGATCCGGCGACGGCTTTTGCGGGAGTGCATTGGCAGGTCGGCGAAACCGCAGCGCGCTTGATCGCCGAGGGCAAGATTGCCCCGCTGATTATCGTCGGAATCGACAACACGAAGAACCGCATTCGCGAGTACATTCCTTATCGCTCGATCGATCCACGGGTGTTCTTCCCGAAAGGAAAGTATTATCCGAATTTTCTGCGTTATGAGGTTATGCCGCTGATTCGAGAACGGTACCGCGTGATGGCGGGGCCAGACTATGCGGGGATCGGCGGTTCTTCGCTAGGCGGGCTGATTACGCTGTATACGCAGCTTGCGGCGCCCGGCGTATTTGGCCGTGTGCTGATTGAAAGCCCGTCTTTGTTTGTAGCGAACGGCAAGATTCTGGAAGACGTCCGGCGCCTCCGCGCTCCCGCCGGGCGCGTTTACCTGGGGATGGGGACTCGCGAAGTTGGCGACGCCGGAAAGGACGCCAAGATCGTCGAGGACGTACGACAGTTGGAGCGTCTTCTGCGCGAGGCGGGATTGGACGATCAGCACTTGAAGGTTCGTATCGACGAAGGCGGTACACACAGTGAATCGGCGTGGGCAGCACGGTTTCCCGAGGCGCTGGAATTTCTGTTTTCGTAAGGCCGCGCGCTTCCTTCATTTGCCGCTGGGCGATGGGTTATTATTATCGGTCTTCTTCTCAGAAATATTTCGTGGGGGCCCTATGAAGATTCGAAGTTTGGTGGTGTGGTGTGTTCTGTTGGTGGCTTTGGGGGTCGCTGCGCTCGCACAGCCTTTCAGTGAAGGGCAATTTAAGGGCATGAAGTGGCGCGACATCGGTCCTTATCGCGGAGGGCGCGTGCTCGCGGTCGCGGGAGTGACCGGTAGTCCTTATACCTACTACTTCGGTGGAGTGGCCGGAGGGGTGTGGCGTACAACCGACGGTGGCGTCGACTGGCGGCCGATCTCCGACAAGGGCATGATTTCGTCCATTGGCGCCATTGCGGTTTCGGATTCGAATCCGAATGTCATTTACGTGGGAACGGGCGAGTCTTGTCTGCGAGGGAATATCTCGTACGGCGATGGCATGTATAAGACCACCGATGGCGGCAAAACGTGGCAGCACATCGGACTGAAGGACACGCAACACATCGCGCGCGTTTGGGTCGATCCGCACAACTCCGATCACGTGCTGGTCGCTGCACTGGGGCACGCCTACGGTCCGAATCAGGATCGCGGCGTCTATCGTACGAACGACGGTGGCAAGACGTGGGACAAGGTTCTGTACAAGGACGACAAATCGGGAGCCATCGATCTCTCGGTTGATCCGCACAACTCTAATATTGTGTTTGCTGCACTCTATCAGATCCAGCGTTCGCCGTGGGGGTTGGAAAGCGGCGGTCCGGGCAGCGGCTTGTATCGTTCGACGGATGGCGGAAATACATGGACGCATCTGGAAGGGAAGGGTTTGCCTGCGGGAATTCTCGGCCGGATTGGCGTGAGCGTTTCAGGCGGCGATTCAAATCGTGTCTATGCTCTGATTGAATCGAAGGAGAGTGGACTTTATCGCTCTGACGACGGCGGCGAAAGCTGGTCGCGGGTGAACGACGATCAACGGTTGACGCAACGCGCATGGTATTTCACTCATATCTTTGCCGACCCGAAGAGTCCTGACACGGTTTACATGCTGAACACGGGCATGTTCCGCTCGACGGACGGTGGCAAGTCGCTCAATCTTCTTCCAGCTCCGCACGGCGATCATCACGGCTTCTGGATCGATCCACAGAATCCCAATCGCCTGATTAATGGGAACGACGGCGGCGCGACGATTTCGGTGGATGGCGGCAAGAACTGGTCGACGCAATATAACCAGCCGACAGCGCAGTTCTATCACGTTGCTGCAGACAACGATTTCCTCTACAAGGTGTACGGCGCGCAGCAAGATAACTCGACCATCGGCATTCTGAGCCGAACTGACGACGGCTACATTGGCCGTCAACACTGGTTCGACGCAGGCGGCGGAGAAAGTGGATACATTCAGCCGGATCCGCGCGACTCGAACATCATCTATTCTGGTTCGGGCGGAGGAGCGGTCATGCGGGTCGACCGGCGCAGCAATCAAGAGCAGGACGTTACGGTTTGGCCGGAAGATGCGGCTGGTCACGGAACTGGAGACATGAAGTATCGGTTGGGATGGACGCAGCCGATTCTGATTTCTCCACATGATCCGAATGTCGTTTATACGACTGCGGAGCGGGTCTTCAAGACGACTGACCAGGGGATGAGCTGGACGGCGATCAGTCCTGACCTGACGCGGAATGATAAGAGCAAACAGGTATCGTCTGGAGGTCCGCTGACCAAGGACAATACTTCGGTCGAGTATTACGACACGGTGTTTGCGATTGCGGAATCGCCGGTGCAGAAAGACCTGATCTGGGCTGGAACGGATGATGGTTTGATTCACCTGACTCGCGATGGTGGGAAGAACTGGGCAAACGTGACGCCGAAGGGAATTCCCGAATGGAGTCTCGTCAGCATCATTGAGGCTTCGCCGTTTGACGCGGGGACAGCTTACGCGGCGGTCGATACCCACAAGCTCGATGACTTGAAACCGTACATCTATAAGACGACCGACTTCGGCAAGTCGTGGACGAAGATCACGAACGGGCTTCCTGACGGTGCTTATACGCATGCTGTGCGTGAGGATCCGGTGCGGAAGAACCTTCTCTACGCGGGGACTGAAACCGGAATCTTCGTTTCATTTGATGGCGGCGCGAACTGGCAGTCGCTGCAATTGAACTTGCCGAACACTCCGATTCACGACCTAATTATTAAAAACAACGATCTGGTTGTGGCCACGCATGGCCGAGCTTTCTGGATTCTGGATGACATCAGCCCGTTGCGCGCAGTTTCGGCGCAGGCGTCCTCGGAGGCCGTTCTCTATAAGCCGGTGGTTACTTACCGGCTGCGCTGGCCTCCATTCTTCGAGCACCACCAGCCGGTGGGAGAGAATCCGGCGACGGGCGCGATCATCTCTTACTATCTGCCGACGGCGCCGAAGGGCGTGGCGTCGCTCGAGTTCATCGATGCGTCGGGGAAGGTGGTTCGGCGCTACTCCAACGAAGAGAAGAAGGAAGCGGACACGCCGCCTGAATGGCCTGACCAAACACCGCCGGACGAGAAGATTCCGACCGATGTTGGGGTGAACCGCTTTGCGTGGGATCTGCTGCTGCAAGGTCCAACGCCGCTGGCCGGCGAACCGGGAGCTGAATTCCGGGATCGCGGTCCAATGGTGCTTCCTGGTTCGTATCAGGTGCGGCTTACGGTTGACGGCAAATCTTATACGGCGCCTTTGGAGGTGAAGATTGATCCTCGCGTGAAGGCTACGCAAGAGGACGTGCAGGCGGAAGTTGAGTTGGGACGCAAGATCGTAGCGCAGGTTTCGGCGATACACGAGGCTGTGGGCACGATTCGCGAAGTGCGGGTGCAGACGCGGGGACTCGATAAACGGCTGGGCGACGACGCGCATTATGCGGCGCTCGTTTCCGCGATGAAGGATTTCGACAAGAAGAGCTTCGATCTGGAGTCGCAACTACTGCAGGTGAACTCGAAGAGTTCAGAGTCGAATCTGAATTATCCGGTGCTGATCGATGAGCGCTTGCACTCGTTGCTCTTCAGCGTGGAGTCGGCGGATGCGCGTCCTACGAAGCAGCAGTATGAGGTTTACGAAGACCTGGAAAAGCAGGCGCGGCCGCTGCTGGCGCAGTATCACGAGCTGATGTCGAAAGATTTGCCAGCGCTGAATGAGATGGTGAACAAGCAGAACATTCCGACGCTGTATGTGAGTGCGGGGAAGTAGAAATCGTTTCGCAGTTCCTATTGCTTCGCCCAGTCGGTGAAAATTCAGATTCGCCGGATTAGAACAGTTCGATGGCGGCGGCATGGCCCGAAGCGGAAGCGAGTCGACGGTCGCGTGTCACGAGTGCCGCGCCGAGTTTCTCGGCCAGCACGACGTAGGCGGCATCATAAGCTGAGAAATTGTGGCGGAGTTGCCAGATGCGGGGCATGAGGACGAGATGAGGATATCGAGCAATGCGGAGATCCAGAAGATCGCGGAAGGCCTCGTCAGCACGGCGGGCAGAGATCACCGCTTGCAATGCCAGACGCCGTAATACTTGCGCGACCTCGAGATCGAGAAGGTGCGGCGCGTGCAGGGTTTCGTGATGAGAATAAATACGCTTCTCGATGCGCTGCCCAGCGGACGTTCTGAAGAAGCCAGTCCACTGTGGCCGACGCATCCAGGACAATCATCGCGCCTGGCGCTCTTCTCGAAGCAAGCGAGCGGTATCGATCGGCACGGAAACTGGCTTACGTGTATGCAAACGCTCCCGCAATTGCGCCAGGGTTGGCCGGTCTGCAATTTCTTTTATTTCTGCCAACAGATAGTCCGAAAGCGACATACCGGCCATTGCGGCGCGAGCTTTGAGGCCGCGGTGCAGGGCATCAGGTACATTGCGCAGCTGGATCATCTTTGCCATGCGCTAAGCATACTTTCATGTTCTGCACATGTCAATGGAATGGGCCGATTGTTTCTTCGGTGGTCACCGAAGGAGAGCGCCAGAACGTTCGTTTTATTCCCATGGGCGGGAATTGTGCGCCTCGGGATGAATATTTCTAGCATTGTTGCAGCTCAAACGCCCTCCCGGCCGCGAAAAAACTATGGTTGGTCATTCGATCCTCCTTGTATTCTTTCTCTCAGGCGTTGTTCACCTTCAAGCCTGGGGGCTTTAAGGCCGCCTTTCTGGGACGGGAGACACACTGCCGCAAATGCCGCTCAGAAGTCCTTTGGAAGTCATCAAGAACTTCTCAAGATTTATTAAGACGCCGGTAGGAGTAAGAAAAGCAAAGCGTTTTTGCGAGATCGGGTTGGGCACCTACGGGAGTGAAACAGCTCTTATTTGCGCGAGAACCAAAGGGCAATGACTATGTGATTAGTGATCGGGATGGAGGTCGAAGCATTCATAGCAGAAAAGCGAACGGGTACTATCCACCATCGGAAGGCGTGGAGCAAGCGACTTGCGCTGCGCGGTCCTGGGCTTCGTGTTGGGGATCGCGGGTCAGGTGAAGGTGAACGGAGACCGTGGCCTCAGGACAATCCTTGATGAGTTGTACGCCGTCCGATGGAGCGAAGTCTGGCGGAAGGAGAGAGTGGTTGTCGTCGAGGAAGGTTTCGAGGTAGTCGTGACTGAAAACGGCTCCCGGCTGGAGTGTCCATAAGACTTCGAGCGCCTGTGCAACTTCTCTCGGGCCGGTCACTTCGAGTTTGTCCATACGATACTGCGGACCCTCTTCGACTTTGATGTTTAACTTCACGGTTGAACTGGAATCTAACTTCGTGTCTGGGACGAAAATAGAATCCAGAAATCCTCGTGAGCGGTAGAGTTTCTGCATGGCTTGCAGGCCGCCGACAATCTTGGCCCGTTTGAACGAGTCGCCTTTCTTCATGGGGAGCCTGGCGCGGAGCGCGTCGGAGCCGATGGCGTGATTTTCGGTGAACTCGATGATGGACAGGTGGCAGAGCGGCCCTTCGGTGACCTGGGCTTCGAGGCGGGCTGGCTTCGGAGAGGCGAGCGGGTCGACAACTTTGACGTCCAGTTTCTGAATTACGGCGGTGAAATATCCACGATCTTGAAACTGGGCCAGGATGACCTCTTGTAAGTATTCGTTATCGTCGTCAAATTTCGATCCGACGATTGCGCTCGTGATCTCGGCCAGTTCAGCGGTGTCGACGGATTGAGTTCCGGAGATGGCGAGGTTCTCGATGAGAAGCTGTGGAGGGTTGTTTTGAGCAACGATGCGAAGATAAGAAATAAAGAGCAGAGCGGAAATGGATAGTACTCTTTCGAATCTGAAGCGAAGCATAGGGCCTCCTTCTGCGTGAGGAACGGGCTGGAAGCGATGCGGACCGTAGGCAGTCCATATCCTCCCCGCCCAGCCGCGAAAAAATGCGACCAGGACGGGCCACCCTTTGGGGGAGGCCCGTCGCTCTGGGCGATCGAAGTGCGCGTTTAGAGGCGGGCGCAGACGGCTTTGGTTTGGGTGTAGAGCTCCATTACGTCTTTGCCCATTTCGCGGCCCCATCCGGACTGCTTGTAGCCTCCGAAGGGGAGTGCGGCGTCGAAGATGTTGTAGCAGTTGATCCAGACGGTGCCGGCGCGGAGTGAGGACGCGAGACGGTGGGCCTTGGAGATGTCTTTGGTCCAGATGCCGGCGGCGAGTCCGTAGATGGAGTCGTTGGCGCGGCCCGTGAGCTCTTCGGGATCGTCGAAGGGGATGGCGGCGACGACGGGTCCGAAGATTTCTTCCTGCACGATCCGCATGTTGTCTTTGGTGTTGACCAGGACGGTGGGTTCGACGAAGTAGCCTTTGTTGCCGAGCTTCTTGCCTCCCGCGACAGCGGTTGCGCCTTCGGAGAGGCCGATTTCGAGATAGTTGCAGACGCGCTGCAACTGCTCTTCGGAGACGAGCGGGCCCATGGAGGTGTCGGGCTCGAGTCCGGAGCCGACGCGAATTTTCTTGGCTTTTTCGGAGACGCCTTCGACGACGCGATCGAAGACGGGACGTTCGACGAAGAGGCGGGATCCGGCGCAGCAGCATTGGCCGTGATTGAAGAAGATGGCGCTGGCCGCGCCGCCGATGGCGGTATCGAGGTCGGCGTCTTTGAAGATGACGTTCGGCGATTTGCCGCCGAGTTCGAGAGAAACTTTTTTGAGATTTCCGGTGGCGGCGTGGACGATGAGCTTGCCGACTTCGGTGGATCCGGTGAAGGCAATTTTGTCGACGAGGTCGTGAGCGGCGAGAGCGGCACCGGCGGTTTCGCCGTATCCGGGGACGATGTTGACGACGCCGTCGGGGAATCCGGCTTCGGCGATAAGTTCACCGAGACGGAGCGCGGAGAGCGGAGTTTGCTCGGCAGGCTTGAGGACGACGGTGCATCCGGAGGCGAGAGCGGGACCGAGTTTCCAGGCGGCCATGAGCAGGGGGAAATTCCAGGGGATGATCTGGCCCACTACGCCGATGGGTTCACGCAGCGTGTAGGCGTGATACATGGCGCCGGGAGTGTAGGGGACAGAGAGAGGAATGGTGGAACCTTCGAGTTTGGTGGCCCATCCGGCCATATAGCGGAAGAGGTCGACAGCGAGAGGAACGTCGGCGGCGCGGGCAACGGTGAGGGGCTTGCCGTTGTCGAGGGTTTCGAGGGTGGCGAATTCTTCGGTGTGTTGTTCGAGAAGATCGGCAAGTTTCCAGACGAGCTTGCCGCGCTCGGCGGCGGTCATGCGGGACCATGGTCCGCTGTCGAAGGCGCGGCGGGCGGCGCGGACGGCGGCATCGATGTCGGCGCGATCGCCTTCGGCAACCTGCGCGAGGACTTCTCCGGTGGCGGGATTGTAGGTGGGGAAAGTTTTGCCGGAAGCGGCGTTGATCCACTTGCCGTCGATGAGCATTTTGCGGGTGGTGGAGATGAAGTCGGTGACGCGAGAATCGATATTGATCGGGGAAACGGCGATGCCCATAGTGGCCTCCTGAAGACGGAACGAGCGAGTGAGAAATTATTGCGACGAAGCGGCCCCGAAAGATAGTAGACCCGGGGGAATGTGGAAGGCAAATGGGGAGTGGGGAGATGAGTTCACGACAGCCGAGAAAGCTGCTGCTGCCGTCAAAGCCGAAGGTGCTGGTGGTGGTCGCGACTCACGATCACGTGGTTACTCCGGGACCGGCGGGAGAGTTCGCGAAGATGCTCGGAGCCGAGTTACTGGAACTCGACAGCCATCGCCCTGGTCAAGTCTCTAGGCATTCTCCGTGGGGGTCGCGGTAGTGTCGATGCGTAATCGCTTTCACTATGTCAAGCATGCTTGACATAATGACAAGTCTAATTTACTCTCTTAATTGTGCCTAAGACACTCCTTCCAAGCTGGCGCTCTCGATTCACCCGTCCGGCGTTTCTCTGGGCGGTGTGCGCACTGCTTATCAATTTCGCAATACAGTCGCTCGGGAAGACGAGGTTGCTTCCTTCTTGGCTTGCCCTCCTACCGGTGATACCGGCAATCTTCTTTGTGGTGGCGCTGTTCCGTGCCGTGCAGAGAATGGATGAACTGCAGAAACGCATCTGCCTGGAATCAGTATTCATTACTTTCATGTTCACTTTGGTTTTGGCCTTCGTAGTCGCGGGCCTTGATCAGGCGGGCATTTACCACGCTAAATCTGACGCCCTGGGAACTCCCATGATGTTTTTCTGGGCCTGCGCTTACATCGTTTCAGTATGGAGGTACCGATGAACACCGGACTCAAAGGACAGCAGTGCAATGTTGTTGGTCTCGCGCTCTCTTGGATTGGCTACGCCGCTGGTCTCGGGTACTTTACGTATCAACGCCATTTGGGCGTCACCCTGCTGTGGATGGTGGGCGTGCCAATTCTGCGTTGGATGCTATATCGTTTCTTCCCCCATGTGTCCCGCTTTTTGGGTTACGGACGGATTCTCGACCGGTTGCCGCCCATCCCCCCACAACATGGCGATCCTCGCGCCGCTCCCGTCGCCGTGAATTTCTATACCTTCTTCAGTTGCCCGTTCTGTCCCATCGTTCTCGCGCGGCTGCAGGCCTTGCAAAAGGAGATGGGCTTTAGCTTGAAAATGTTTGATGTCACCCTCAACCCACAGACAATCATGATGAAAGGGATCAGGTCGGTTCCGGTAGTTGAAGTGGGCGACCATCGCTTGGTGGGTAATTCCACGACGGAGCAGTTGGCTGGGCTGATCGCATTTGGCCAGGCTCCAGAGCGGTTACGAGCCAGATAGCTGGAAAGATGAAAAACCGACTTCGCGTTCTGCGCGCCGAGCGTAATTGGTCTCAAGCGGACCTCGCCTCGCACCTCGGAGTGTCGCGGCAAACCGTGAATTCCATTGAGGGCGGGAAGTACGATCCAAGCCTGCCACTCGCCTTCAACATTTCGCGATTGTTCCAGCAGCCAATCGAAGCGATTTTTTTGGCTGGACCGGAATCGCCCCGCAAGGATGCCTGAAGGTTTCTGCCCACCACAAGGACTTAAGCTGACTGACACTATTAAGCGAGCGGGCGCGGATAGTTTACCTAACCAGGCGATTACACTTGTAACCATCTGGTTACGGTTTAATTTAAATTTTCAGACGTAATTAATTCTTCAAGAGGGCAGCGGATTTATTTATCCGTTTGGTAGAGGTGATCCCTGACGAAGGAATTGGCCCGTTCGCGATTCGCTTTTGGGTTCGCGCTTCCAGAAGTATCCTTGCAAAGGCTCCTCAGACTGAGGGTAGCTAAGAGAGCCCAAGTTCGTGCCCTGAAGAAACGGGTACGAACGCTTCGACCAAGCTCAGGGCCGGCTCTCTAGTGGTGGAGTCCTTTCCGATGGTCTACCTGGCACCAGCGGTAGAGAGACCCGCCCAAGCCGAGCTTGGACGGGGCACCCTCGGGTTTAGAAATGAGCCAGCCTAGGTTTTGATTAGGGTTTCAGTTTGTAGATGACGCCGTTGTTGGTTGAGCCGCCGTAGTTTGTGGTCCCATAGAGCACGCCGCCGTCGAATACCAGGTCCTCGAAGGGATTGAGGAGGGAGCCGTCGGTTTGGTCGAACTGGTGGAGGACCGTTACGGTGCCGTTGCCGCCGCCGGTGGGGGTTATCTGCAGGATTTGTCCACAGCCATTAGGATCGCAGTTGTCTCCTCCGCTGGCGGATGCGTAGAGGGTGCCGTTCGATCCCATGATGATGTAGCCGATCTGGGAGACGTAGGATCCGTCGTAGGCGATGGAGAAATCTCCGGCGGAGTTGATTTCGAAGATGGCAGCGGTCGTGTTGTCTTGCGTTTTGGAGAGACCGTAGAAATTTCCGTTCGAATCTCCGATCAATTCATAAGGATTGAGGCCGTCACTGCCGCCGGTAAAGTTGTAGAGGACGGTTTCTTTTCCTGCGGGTGTGATTTTGAAGATGGTGCCGCAGGGGCCGTTATAGCAAGTGTTGGCACCGCCTTCGATGGTGACGCCGTAGTAATTTCCGCCGTAGCTTATTGGTCCCGAACCCGGGTGCGCGCCGTCGGGAGCATTGCCGAAGGAATAAAGAACTTTCTCGGCGCCGGCAGCGGTGATCTCATAGAAGGCGCCGTTGCCGTTGGCTCCTCCTCCGAAGGTGACTCCGTAAAGATTGCCGGAGGAGTCGAGCGCTTGCGTTCCGACGGGGCCAGCACCATCTTTCGGCAGGTTCTTGAATTCGTGCATCAACTTGTATTTGCTGGTGGTCAGGTCATAGGAGAATGCAATGCCGCATCCGAGACTGGGATCGCAAGCATCGCTACGGCTTCCGCCGTACATTGTGGTTCCGTAGAGCGTGTCGCCGTTGGTGCTGAGCAACAAGCCTTCGGGGACTTCCTCCTGGTAACCCTGAGGCTCGGAAAAGCGGTGTAGGACGGTTTCTTTGCTATCGCTGTAGTTATAGAGAAGGGCGCAGGAGCAATTGTTGTAAGACGCTTCTCCCAGGATGGAGCCATTTGAGGTAACGACGAAATCGCCGGGCTGGAGGCCTTTCGATCCTCCGGGGAAGTTGTAGAGCAGGGTGTAGGTTTGCGCCTGCGCGGGGCAGGCGAGGAGAGCCGTTGCGATCAATGCTGTGGCCAGGAAGGCAAGAGAGAACTGGCGTTGGCGACGGAAGGGAGCGAGAGGGTACGGCATGGTGAAACTCCTCGAGGATGAGGTCCCAAGGCTCGAAGCTTGCGAGGCAGGGGCGAGTCAGACGAGTGGGCCTGCAGTGTGAGGCGGAAAGAGCGCGGAAGGTTGCCCAGAGGGCCTGCGGGGCCTGGGCTTGGATAGGACCCAGGTTAGTGCCCTGAAGAACGGGCACGAACCTGGGGCACCGAGCAGTGTAAAATTGAAGGTTGCGATCACACGCTCAGAATCACCTGAAAAGTGATGCGCGCTAAATCTAGTGTTGCATTCTGAAAGGAATCTTTTATGGCTACCACGGAAGCGCCGCCGCGTCTGCAAGTGAGACTTCACCAAGCTCCGTTTAAGAACGAGGCGTTTGTCGATTTCACGCGTGAAGATAATGTCCGCAAGATGCGGTCTGCGATTGAAAAAGTGCGCGGACAGCTGGGGCGCGAATACGATCTCGTGATTGGCGGGAAGCGGATTAAGACGGGGGAGAAGATTCGGTCGATTAATCCGGCGAAGCCTTCGGAGGTGGTGGGCGTTCACCAGAAGGCGGGCAAGGAGCACGTGGAGCCGGCGGTGCAGGCGGCTCTGGCGGCGTTCACGCATTGGAGCCAGAACGTCGGTGCAGGAGCGCGCGTCGCTGCTGTTTCGCGTGGCGGACGTGATGCGCGAGCGCAAGCTGGAATACATGGCTTGGCTGGTGTTCGAGGTGTCGAAGAACTGGCTTGAGGCGGATGCAGATATTTCGGAGACGATTGATTTTTGCGAGTACTACGCGCGCGAGGCGTTGCGGTTTGCGAAGGCTGAGCCGTCGGTGCAACTGCCGGGCGAGCGGGATACGCTGAGCTACATTCCGCTGGGGGTGGGAGCGGTGATTCCGCCGTGGAATTTTGCCTGCGCGATCATGGCAGGGATGACGCTGGCGTCGATTGTCAGCGGGAATACGGTGGTGTTGAAACCGTCGAGCGATTCTCCGACGATTGCGGCAAAGTTTGTGGAATTGCTGGAAGAATGCGGGATGCCGGAAGGCGTGGTGAATTTCTGTCCGGGCGGCGGCGCGAGTTTTGGGGACGCGCTGGTGGCTCACGGAAAGATTCGGTATATCGCGTTCACGGGATCGCGCGAAGTGGGATTGCACATTAACCAAACGGCGGCGCAGCAGCAAAAGGGACAGCTCTGGATCAAACGGACTGTGCTGGAGATGGGCGGGAAAGATGCGATCATCGTCGACGCCGATGCGGATATTGATTCGGCGGTGGAAGGGGTGGCGCAGGCGGCGTTTGGATTTCAGGGGCAGAAATGCTCGGCGTGTTCGCGGGCGATTATCGATGAGCGGATTTACGACAAGTTTTTGGAGAAGCTGAAGCTGCGGGTCGAGAAGATCACGATTGGCGATCCAACCTTGAATCCGGGGATGGCCGCCGTGATTAATGAAGGATCGATGAACGATATTCTGCGCTACATCGAGATTGGGAAAAAGGACGGGCGTTTGATTACGGGAGGCTCGCGCGCTACGGAGGCGGGCGAAGGATATTTTGTTCAGCCGACGGTGATTGCTGACATTCCGGCGAAGTCGACGCTGGAGCAGGAAGAAATTTTTGGTCCGGTGCTGGCGGTGATCAAGTCGCGGAATTTCGATCATGCGCTGGAGATTGCGAATGATACGGAGTTCGGGCTGACGGGCGCGGTGTATTCTTCGTCGCGGGAGAAGCTGGATCGCGCGGTGCGGGAATTCCACGTCGGCAACTTGTATTTGAACCGGAAATGCACGGGAGCGATGGTGGGGGCACATCCGTTTGGCGGGTTCAATATGTCGGGAACGGATTCGAAATCTGGCGGGCCGGATTACTTGTATCTGTTCACGCAGGCGAAGAGCGTCGGGGAAAAGATCTAGCTCGCGAATCGTGCGGAGGGACGGGCGTGGTGCCCGTCCCCACACTTTCCTGTCCCCACACTTCTTTCTTATTCGCGCACTTTATATTTCTCTGTCTCCCTCCATCGTTCGTTCCCACCTTTGATCAGGGTTGCAGGATTTGGGCTGAGAGTTCGGGATCGCCTTCAGGAGTCAGCTTCTTGGCGGTTTCTTTGGCTTGCGCAATCTGGCTGGCGGTGAGCTGTTTTTCGATAGCGCGTTGGAGGTCCGTGCCGCGCGGGTCGCCAGAGGTGGCGGCGGCGGTGATCCAGCTATCGGCAGTCACCAGATCTTTTCGAACGCCGCGTCCGTTGGCGTAGAGATAGGCGAGTTTGATGCGGGCTCCGGTTTGTCCCTGGGCGGCGGCTTGCTGGAAGAGACGAAAGGCCAGGGCATCGTCCTGGGGAACGCCTTCGCCACGGAGGTAGAGATCCGCAAGATTATTTTGGGCGAGAGGATTGCCCCGGCCGGCGGCGTTGCGATAGCAACTCACGGCTGCGGCCATGTCTTTGGCTACGCCGAGACCGTTGTCATACATGTATCCCAGATTCGTTTCGGCACCGGAGTCTCCGGCGTCGGCTCCCAGACGGAAGTAGCGGACGGCTTCGGCGGGATTGGCGGCGACGCCTTCGCCTTGCTGGTAGAGGATGCCGAGGTTGTAGTAGGCGCGGGCGTACTTCTGGTGAGCGGCCTCTAGGAGCCAGTGCAACGCGGCTCCGTAATTTTGAGGAGTGCCCCAGCCGTTGATGTACATAACGGCCAGATTCACTTGAGCAGGTGCGTAGCCTTTGCGGGCCGACTGCTCGAACCACTTGAGGGCTTCGGAGGGAGAGTAGTCGGGGCTGATCGCCAGCATCGAGACCATCCCCATCTGATTTTGTTCGTAGATGTGGCCGTGCTGGGCGAGGCTGCGAACGGTCTCAGGATCGCAGATATGGGCGGATCGGGGGGGCTGCCGGGTAACGATTGCGAGACTGCACTCGTCTAAGCGGTTCATGGGATTTGAGTTGGCTTGGTCGGAGCCGAACGCGGCTGGAGAGGTGGCTATCGCCATCCCTAAGAGCAGCGAGCCGAACCAGCCGGTTATTTTGGCGGCAAATAGTCTTTGTGGAATGTTCCTTTTCATAATGTCTCCTCCGAACCCGGAGGATTTTTTGCTGCGTTGTTTTGCTGGGATCTGGTGCTGCGATCCTGTGCAATTCCGGGTCGATGGGAGCAAACTGCGCGTGGCGGGCGAATACCACAATGCAATCCATCTCATTTATGCGCACTTCGAAGGTCATCCATTAAAATGCTCATTACACGTGGGTTTGTGGAACATCTGGCAAGGGCGAACGTATATCAAGGTGTGAGTATGAGCGCCAAATGATGGACATCATCGACTCGAACCGGCTGCGGTTTGGCGCCTACGAGGCCGATCTGCATACGCATGAGCTGTGGAAACACGGGACGAGGATCAAGCTGGTCGGCCAGCCGTTCGAGATTCTGACGGTATTGGTGAAGCGGCCGGGACAGTTGGTGACGCGGGAGGAACTTCGCGCGCAGTTGTGGCCGGGCGACACGTTTGTCGATTTCAACCACGGCCTGAATGCAGCGGTGAACAAACTACGCGACGCTTTGTGCGATTCGGCGGAAGAACCGAAGTATATCGAGACGCTACCACGGCGCGGATATCGATTTATTGCGCAGGTGGAAAAGGTCGCTCCGGCTGGCGCGGGGGAATCGCGGCCGGAGGCGGTGAACGGGACGCTGATGCAGACGGCGCCTTCGGATCAGGCAGCGGCGACGATTCCTGCTGCGATGGAGGATCGGGAGTCGGGGCGTGTGGAGAAACAGCTGTTTGCGGTTGCGGCGAACGAGCCTGGACGGCGGCGTCAGGGTCTGCATTGGCTTCGTTTCGCGCTTCTGACGGCTTCCGTCGTCTTAGCTGCATGGCAGCTCGCGAATGTTCTGCATACATGGAAGGCGGACCGGGCAAAGCATACAGCCGAGGCCGCTCCGCCAGGGATGCTGACTCCGCTCACGGGACTGGCGGACCGCACGAGCCAGGCTGCATTTTCGCCAGACGGCACCCACGTGGCATTTCACCGCGACAGCTTCGTTCCGGGAAGTTCGGGGATCTGGATCAAACAAGTGGGCGGCGAAGAACTGGTTCAGCTCACTAGCAATGTTGGCGATCACCGGCCAGTGTGGTCACCGGACGGGCGGAATGTGGCGTTTTCTCGGTTGTCAGACGCAGGACGCGGGATCTATGAAGTTCCGGTTCACGGCGGGGAGGCGCAATTGCTTTATCAAACTCCGCTGATTCAATCGGAAATTGACTGGTCTCCCGATGGGCAGACGATTGCGTTTACGTCGCGGGGGAAGCAGGGGCGGCCCGCGATTTTTCTGCTGACGAAAGAGAGTCATGCGGCTCGTCCACTGACTGCGCCAGGGCAAGGCGATGAAGATTGGGGACCGGCATTTTCACCCGACGGAAATCAGATTGCTTTCGTGCGCACGGGCAGCATCATGATCATGCCGGCGGAGGGCGGAGAGCTTCGCCGCCTGACTCCGCAGCCGGTGCGCATTCAAGGATCACCGGCATGGACGCCGGATGGGCAGTCGATTCTGTTTGCCGCCCAATCGTTTGGAGAGATGGGCGGTTTGTGGCGAGTTCCGGTAAAGGGGGGCGTGCCCGTCTTGATTTGGAAGGGCGCAGTTTGGAATCCGGCGGCTTCGAAGCGCGGCTTCCGTCTAGCTTTTGAAATCTTCAGCAGTGCGCGAAGCGTCGATGAACTGGACATCGACCCTCCGGGACAGAATGCAAGGAGTCTGCTGACTTCCGCGGGCGGAGAGAACGCAGGACAGCAAATTTCTCCGGATGGGCGCAAGATCGCCTTTCAGTCGGACCGCACGGGCGCGTTGGACATCTGGTCCTGTGATCGCAACGGGCAGAATCTGATCCAGTTGACGGCGATGGGAACGGCTGGAGCGCCACGCTGGTCTGCCGACGGAAAAAAGATCGCTTTCGATGTTGGTCTTGGCCGTTACTGGGAGGAAGCGCGTTCTGTGTTTGTGGTCGATGCGGATGGAGGAACGACGCGTTCTCTGGTGCAAGATAACTTCAGCAACAACGTGCCGAGCTGGTCGAGCGATGGCAAATGGGTGTACTTCGCTTCGAATCGCACGGGCGATTGGCAAATCTGGAAGATACCTGCGACGGGAGGCGCGTTGGTGCAGGTTACGAAACAAGGTGGGTTCGCTTCGATTGAAACGCCGGATGGGCAATATCTTTATTATGCCAAAAGTAACTACGAAAATCCGGAGATCTGGCGCGTGCCGGTTGCGGGAGGCGAGGAGGCGCCGGTTTATCCTGGCGCCCGTCCCATCGATTGGGGGGCGTGGACACTGGTGGAGAAGGGGATCCTGTTCGCGGCTCTGGATGAGTCGGGAAGCGATCGAGTGCCTGCGATCAAGCTCTACGATTTCTCCGAGCAATCGATTCGTAGTCAGGCGATTCTGGAAAAGCCTCCTTTCTGGGTAACTGCGACTCGCGATGGTAAGTCGGTGCTGTTTGATCAGCCGGGAGAGGAATTAAGTCATGTCATGTTGGTGGAAAACTTCCGGTAACTCGCGTCACGGCCGATGTGCTGAAAGCGTGTTATAGTTTCGGGCCATGTCAGGGAAATACAAAGTCTCTGCGGTTTGCGTTTTCGTGGCGCAATTGGTCGTGGCTTCGGTGGTGGCGCAGGACGTGCATCGCGAGATTGTGGTCGAGGAGCGGGAGATGGCGCCGCGTTTTCATGCCAAGACGCTGGGCGGCGAGCAGTTCACGAACGAGTCGACCAAGGGCAAGGTTGTGCTCTTTCAGTTTTGGACGACCTGGTGCCCGTACTGCAAGGGAGAAGAAGGGTTGGTGAACGATCTCACCACGGAATTTGGGGACAAGGGGCTGGTCGTGATCGCGGTCGATGTGGCCGAGTCGAAAAAAGTTGTGCAGCAGTATTTGAAAGACCATCCGCGGAAGTGCCACATTGTGATGACCGGCGATACGAATCTTGCCGCGATGTATGCGGCGAACCGTTATCCGATTTATGTCGTGGTGGATCGTGAGGGCAAGATCGTGGACACACAACATGGATCGGGAGGGGAGAGATCGTTGCGGCGGCTGCTGGGGCGAGCGGGATTGGAGTCGAAGGAGTCGGAGTAAGAAGGATTGGCCGATCGTTGGTGAGTCAGGTGCGAGAGGCTAAGGTTGCGGTGCAGAAATCGGGGCTTTGCAGATTGCTAGTTTGGAGCGATCCGAAGCCCCTAAAGGGGCATCTGATTTGAAAAGACTTTCGTTATTGCGTCGAGTTTTTCAGCAAGCTGAAAGGCCGCCCGAAGGCGGCCTTCTTTCATTTTCAGCGAAACTGAATCAATTGGGGATGCTGGGGCTTGGTGCCGATTGTGGGATTGCAGCTGCGGCGGTCGCGGCTGCGGCTTCGTTCAAGATGCGGTGGTGGATGGTGAAGAGCGCGAGTTCGAGGCGGTCGGAAACGCCAATTTTGTCGTAGACATTGCGCAGATAGTTTTTGATGACCTGTTCGGTCGTCCCCAGCTGCGTGGCAATTTCTTTGTTCTTGTATCCCTGGACGATGAGCGCCACGATGCGCAGTTCCTTGGCGGTTAGCCGGTCGCGGACGCGCAATCCGACCATATCGTTTTCGGTCAACTCGCTGGGCACGGCCATGTCTTGCACCCAGGTTTCGCCGCGGGCAATTTTGCGGACGCAGTCGACGAGAGCGGGGCTGGTGACGTTGCGATAGACAACGCCGTGCGCTCCGGCCGCCATGTAGCGTTGCGCGCTCTCGCCGGTGTCGGCCAGGACGACAACTCGGGTCTTGTTCTTGTTGGCGGCGGAGAGGACCGAACTGAAGTCGGAGTGGAACCCTCCGGCGATGATAAGAACGGCAGCGCGAAACTTGTCGAGAGCCATGAACATCTGCTCGGAAGTTTGCGCCTGCGCGACAATCCGCATTTCGTCTTCTACAGCCAATACTTTGGCGATGCCAGCGCGAAAAATCGCCTGATTATCCGCCAATATAAGTTTCAGCATCGGAAGCTCCCGGTTAACTGTTTCGAACGAATTCGTAAGAATCGATTACGCAAGCGACGCCCCGGTTCTCGCCGGAGGCGGCGTTTGCAGGCTCATCGGTCCGCACCACGCGGCCGCGGCATTGAATGACGACATCTTCTTTACCCCCGGTGACCTCGGGTGGCAGAGTAATTTCAAACTCTACAGGTGAGCCGACTTCCAACGAAGCGTCGGCGCGGATGTAAACTCCAGCGGCGCTAAGATCGCCGGTCATGCCGTTAAGAGTTTCACCCGCCGTATCTTCCTTATGAATCTTGATCGGCAGATGCAGCGGAAACCTTTTCCCGGTACGTGCTTCGGACACGATGCCTCCTCTGCCCATGCTCTGCGTTGCGAAAGAAAAGCTGAGATCCACGCAATTCCCAGCCCAAAGCCTGATGAGCAGCTAACGGCGTTATATCACGGAAACATATCGCAGAAGAAGAGGCAGATTACCTAAGTAACACTAGTAGCAACTAGAGACCTCAGCGGACGAGTTGGCCGTCAGAGCGTTGGAATCCGAGGCAATGTAGGGGAAAACCCGACAGTTTCGGTGTGGAACACAGAGGATCGGGCCTTGAAACGGGGTGCATTCGGCGCAATGCGAGGTGTTTTTTTCGTTCTGGAGAAGATTCCTGAACGCGATGGGGTTGGAGGCGGTCTTTTATGGTGATGGCGTGAATAAGGGCGGGCAAACGATGTTGGGAGAGGGAATCCTGAGCAATATTGCTGGTGTCGCGTCGAAAGAATGTGTGACGAAGGCGAATGGGGCTCGAGAACGTGTGCCGGAGGATGTGAGGCGAAATCGGGCCGAGTTGTTGGAGGAATTCGTCCGGGAACATGCGCGGCTGATCTACCGCATCGTGTATGCGGTCTTGCGGAACCATTCCGACGCGGAGGATGCCACGCAGGAGACGTTTCTGAGGGTGCTGCGCTACGGGCATAGGCTGGATGCGGTGGAGAATCCGAAGACGTGGCTGGCGCGCATTGCGTGGCGGGTGGCAGTGGATCGCAGTCGGAAGCGGGGACGGCGGAACGAAGTGGAACTGGACGAGGAAACGTCGGCGGAGGAGATGTCTGCCGAATCGCCAGCTTACGAGACGGTGCGCGGATCGCAGGTGAGTGGGTGGCTGGAGAAACTGATCGCTGCGCTGCCAAGGAAACTACGCGAGCCGTTGATACTTTCGACGCTGGAAGAGATGTCTCCGGTGGAGGTTGGGGCGACGCTGGGAATGAGCGAGGCGGCGGTGCGGTCGCGGGTGTTTCGGGCACGGCGACTACTGCAGGAAAGAATGGCGGCGCAGGGAAATAGGAAGTAGGGGGAGGCATCATGCGGAACGAAGATCACGACCAAAATCCGGACCAGAATCCGCGGGGTACGAGGTGGGAGCGTGGAGAGGTGGGCGGCGAATTGGAGGCGGCGCTGGCGCGGTATGTGCCGGTTGAGCCGCGAGTGGGGCTCGAACAAAGGGTGTTGGCGAGGCTGAAGGGAGAGCGGGATTCCGTTCGAGGGTGGACGCGTTGGTCGGTGGCGTCGGCGGCGGTGGCGCTCGCGGTGGTTGTGGTGATGGTGGGCGCTGGCGTCGAGGTCTGGAAAGAGCGGGTTCGTGGGGCGATTGTGGTTTCGCAGGCGGAGCCTCGGCAGATGGAGGCGGTCCACGCTGGCGAAAATGCGCAGCATCGAGCGGTCGCGGTCAAAAACTCGAGCGAGCGTCCTAAGAGTACAGGCAGGAATGGTTCGCGATCGCTTTGGGCGGCGGGGCATCCTGCAAGTCTTATGGACCAACCGAAACTGGAGCAGTTTCCGTCGCCGCGACCTTTGAGTGAGCAGGAGAAGATACTCGCGAGTTATGTCAAGAGGTATCCGGAGACGGCCGAGTTGGTGGCAAAGGCACGAGCGGCGGAGAGTTTGCAAGATAGTTTGGAGGAGGCGGCGAAGGCTGAAAAGCAGAATTCCGAATAGAAATTCGAGAGACAAGCGATTTCGTTTGGCGCAGGAATTTATTTCAAGGAGAAAGCAATGAAAAAAGCAAGGATGACAAGAGCGTTTGCGTTGAGCGTACTGGTTGCGGCGGTTGTGTGCGCGGGGGGCTTGGGCAGGATGGCGGCGCAGCAATCGGCGGACGCTCCGAAAGCGACAGCGCAGGATTCCCCTAAACTGGTGGAAGCGTACCGGCTCGATTTCTCTATCAACGAGTTGGAGGATGGGAAGAAGATCAACACGCGGCAGTATTCGATGAACCTGAATGGGAACGATTCCAACGATCTCAAGATTGGGACGAAGGTTCCGATCGAGGCTAAGGAAGGACAATTTGAGTACATCGATGTCGGTACAAACATTTCAGCCCGCATGCAATCGCGGAACGGACAGGTCGAGGTGTTCGTCCATACGGACATCAGCAACTTTGCGGTACCGCAACAGGCACAGGGGCACGATCCTTATCCGGTGATCCGGCAACTTAAGATTAGCGGCAGTACTTTGGCGGTGCTGGGCAAGCCGATGGTGATTGGAAGTGTCGACGATCCCAACTCGAAGCGGCAATTTCAAGTGGAAGTCACGGTGAGTAAACTGCGCTAACCTGCGACGACGCCCGCCTGTCTCGCGGTCCGCGAAGACGTATTAGGATGGTTGGCGGCGGGGGGGAGCGTGGTCGTCGTGCTGATCGGGGTGTCGGGGGCCGGGAAGACAACCGTCGGAGAACTCTTATCCCGGCAAGTGGGATGGGAGTTCGCCGATGCCGACGACTATCATTCGGCGGCGAACATACAGAAGATGACGAATGGGATTCCGCTGACCGACGCGGAGCGCGCGCCGTGGCTGGAAACCTTGCGCGCGCTCATTGCGGGATGGATCGCGGAAGGGAAGAGCGCGGTGCTGGCATGCTCGGCGTTGAAACGAGAGTATCGGGAGATGCTGCGGACAGGTCCGGAAGTAGAGTTTGTTTATCTGAAAGGAAGTCCGGAGCTTTTGCATCAGCGTCTGCATGCTCGTGTAGGGCATTTCATGACGGAAAAGATGCTGGAGAGTCAGTTGGCGACACTGGAAGAGCCGGACGACGCTGTAGTTGTCAACGTCGATCGCTCGCCGGAGGAGATTGTGGCACGAATCCGGACGCGGCTGGCGATCTTCTAACAGTTGGGCTGAAAAGTTAGTTGTGCGGGCTTAGGCCTGAAGGGGGCATTGGGATTTGAAACGAGTTTCAGTATCGCTGAAGCGGTACCCTGATACGAATCGTTCAGGAATCCCCGAGTCTAACCTGCTAGAACACTGTAGATCGTCCGCCTGCGGCATCATATAAACTTGCGTCTCACCTCTGTGGCGGAGGCGGAGATCATCGCAGGAGGCTTGAGGTTTGCCGATCAACCGGGACGCGCTTTGGTACAAGGACGCGGTCATTTATCAGGTTCACGTCCGGACTTTCTGCGACAGTAATGGCGACGGGATCGGCGACTTTCAAGGACTCGAACAGAAGCTTGATTACGTGCGGGAACTGGGCGCGAACGCGATCTGGCTGATGCCGTTTTTTCCGTCGCCCTTGCGCGATGATGGCTACGACATCGCGGATTACCACTCGGTTCATCCCAGCTACGGGACGCTCGACGACTTTCGCAAGCTGCTGGCGTCGGCTCACGACCGCGGCATTCGCATCATCATCGAGCTGGTAGCGAATCACACATCGGATCAACATCCCTGGTTTCAAGAGTCGCGGAGTTCGCGGGACAATCCACGGCGCGACTGGTATGTGTGGAGCGACACGGACAATCCTTACGATGGCGCGCGCATTATCTTTCTGGATACGGAGAAGTCGAACTGGGCTTGGGATCCCATTTCAAAGGCGTTTTACTGGCACCGTTTTTTCAGTCATCAGCCGGATTTGAATTACGACAATCCGGCGGTGCGCGAGCAGATGTGGGAGGTGATGAAGTACTGGCTGGAAATGGGAGTCGACGGGTTCCGGCTGGATGCGGTTCCGTATCTCGTAGAACGGGAGGGCACGAATTGCGAGAACCTGCCGGAGACGCACGCGGTGCTCAAGGAACTGCGGCGAAAGATGGATGAAAGTTTTCCGGGCAGGATGCTTCTGGCGGAGGCCAACCAATGGCCAGCCGATCTGCGGCCTTATTTTGGGGACTCCGACGAATTTCACATGGCGTTTCATTTTCCGCTGATGCCGAGAATGTTTATGGGGCTGAAGCTGGAAGACCGAAAGCCAATTACGGAGATTCTGCAGCAAACGCCGCAGATTCCGCCTACTTGCCAGTGGTCGCTGTTTCTCCGCAACCATGATGAGCTGACGCTGGAAATGGTAACGGATCTGGAGCGCGATTACATGTACGACACGTATGCCGAGAGTAAGACCATGCGACTGAACCTTGGGATACGGAGGCGGCTGGCGCCGTTGCTATCGAATGACCGGCGGCGAATCGAGTTGATGAACGGGATGCTGATGTCATTGCCGGGCACTCCCATCATTTATTACGGCGACGAAATCGGGATGGGCGACAACATTAATTTGGGCGATCGCAATGGGGTGCGGACGCCGATGCAGTGGAACGGGGGCGTGAACGCGGGGTTTTCTGCGGCGCCGCAGGAGCGTTTGTATGCGCCGCTCATTCAGGATCCGGTGTATGGATATCCGGCGGTGAATGTTTTGTCACAAAAGGCGAGCGAGCATTCGTTACTGAACTGGATGAAGAGCATTATCAGCGTGCGCGCTTCGACGGCGGTCTTTGGCAGGGGATCGATTGAGTTTCTGTATCCGGCGAACCATCGCATTCTGGCTTACGTGCGAAGGCTGGATAAAGAAGCGGTGCTGGTGGTGAACAATCTTTCGAGCTCGGCGCAGGCTGTGGAACTGGATTTGCGCGGGTATAAGGGAAGTATTCCGATAGAGATGTTTGGCAGGAATATGTTTCCGCGGGTGGGCGAACTTCCTTATCTGCTGACGCTGGGGGCCTACCAGTTTTACTGGTTCCGGTTACGACGGATTTGAGCGGGTCGATGATAGTAAGAGACGGAAGTACGCGGCGGCGTTTCTGAACCGGAGATGAACTTGGCAGAGGAGAGCTTTCTTACCGATGATTTTCTTCGCCAGTTGATCAATGTTGGCGAGGTGGACATCCTTGTGGGCCTGCCTACGCGTAATAATGCCAAGACGATCGGGTCGATTGTCAGCACCATTCAGAGTGGCTTGCTGCGGGGCTTTCCGCGGGAGCGAGCGGTCATCATCAACGTCGATGCGGGGTCACGCGACGGAACTCCGGAATTGGTTACTGGTATTTCGATTGATGACATGCGGCCGGGGTCGAATCTGAATGCGCTGCGAACGTTGCACTCCATCACGACCGACTGCGACCAGAACGCGGAGCACGGCATCGCATTTCGCACGATTCTGGCGGCTGCCGAATTGCTGCGCGCCAAAGCTTGCGTATTGATGTCGCCCGAGTCGGCCAATGTTAAGCCGGAGTGGCTCGCGGCGTTTCTTGTCCCGATCTACCGTGACGGATTTGATCTGGTAACTCCCACTTACTGCCGACAGAAGTTTGACGGCTTGCTTATGACGAATTTGCTTTATCCCATGACGCGGGCGGTGTACGGGGCCAAGCTGCGCGAGCCGTATGCGACGGAGTTTGGGTTCTCTGGGCGTCTGGCCACACAATTTCTGGCGCAGAATCGCTGGGAGGATGGAGCGGGTGCGGAACTGCGCTTGACCCTGGCCGCGATTGCGGGGAAGTACCGGATCTGCCAGTCGTATTTAGGGGAGAAAATTCATCGCGAGCGGAGTGCGGCGGATCTCGTGCCCGTGTTGCGGGAAACCGTGGGGGCGCTCTTCTCGGCGCTGGAGCCGGATTTTGCGGTCTGGAGCGCCGTCAGCGGCTCCGACGCCGTTTCCACTAACGAGGCTGAGCATGAAGAGTGCCAGGGATCGTTGCGGGTGAATCGGAAGCGCTTGCGGGAGATGTTTACGAACGGCGTCAACGAATTGGAATCCGTGTTTCAGTCAATTCTCGTTCCCAATACTTTAGCTGAACTGCAGCGGATCGCGCGCCTGGGAGAAGAGGACTTCGAGTATCCCGCCGAGTTGTGGGTGAAGACGGTATACGAGTTTGCGGCGTCGTACCGGAAGTCGGTGATTAACCGCGACCATATTATCCAGGCGATGGCGCCGCTGTTTCGGGGGCGGGCATTCACTTTTATTACCGAGAATCGCAACGCCTCCGGCACGGATCTAGAGACCAATCTTGAAAACCTGTGCCTTGAATTCGAGCGGTTGAAACCCTATCTGCAGCAGATGTGGAGTGTTTAGAGAGTGAGGCAACTATGCGGGAAATGATCGTAGGCGAACTCATGCAGGCCATGCACGATATCGCGCACGGGTTTGCGCACTTCCTACCGCGCTTTATCGTGATGGTGATCGTCGCGGTCGCGGGCTGGCTGATCGCCTACGTTGTCAAAGTCTTGCTGCGCAGTATTCTGAGATTGGTGCGATTTGACAAGCTTTCAGAAAACGCGGGCGCTTCGCAGTTGCTGAGCAAGGCGGCTTTGCCTTCGGCGACGGAAATGGTAAGCCGGTTCGGTTTCTGGGTGACATGGCTCGGTTTTATTCTGCTTGGCGTGAGCGTGCTTGGGATCTTTGGGCTGCAGGAGCAGGTCGCCCGATTCTTTTTCTTCCTGCCGCGGCTGGTGGTCGCGATGTTCATTCTGTTTTTTGGATTGCTGGCTGCCAGCTTCTTTTCGCGCGCGACTCTGTTGGCGGCGGTCAACGCCAATGTACCTTCGCCCCGGCTGTTGAGCCTTTCGGTGCGGAGCATCATCATCGTCTTTGTATTGTCGATCTTCTTTGAAGAGTTGGGCATCGCCGAACAGACGATGTTGCTGGCGTTCGGAATCGCGTTTGGGGCGCTTATGCTGGGATTGGCCATCGCTTTCGGGATGGGGGGCCGAGGGTTGGCGCAGAGTTTTCTGGAGAGAAGAATGATCCGTGGCAAAAAGCTGGAGAATAATGATGACGATTTGTCGCCGCTGTAGGTGAAACCTTCACGACTTTGGTGCCGATGCAGGCAGGGCGGGCAGAAATGCCCGCCCCACATGAACTGTCTCGGCCGAGTTGGGAATACTAGACGGCTTCTTTCAAGTCATCTCGTCCCGCTTCGGAGCCGATGGTGCAAGTGACGCAACCGGTAGCAGCCTCCCTGCGGCGTTCGCGCAGACGAGCCTGGAACGTGTCGTATCGCGGGCCGATGCCTGACGCATTGCTGCTGATGAGCACGGAATCCTGACCTGCGGGAACGATGCGGCCGGTCGAGATGCTGGCGGCGCGCAGAGAGGCTTCGTCGAGTCCTGCATTGCCGGTTACACCTCTTGGGCGAATGCCGGCAGCCTCGGAGGCAAAGCGATTGCCTTCCATTTGCTGGGTGGTGGGGGTGATGTTGCGATCCGTTCCCTCGCGGTGCATCACGGGACCGGTGTCCCACTTCGAGCGGTAGCGGCCTTCGTATTCGGCCCAATCGTGCTCCGATTCGAGATCTTTGGGGTTGTAGGGCGGAAAACCCTCAACCTGCTGCTTGGTTAAGGTTGAAGCGAAGTCCTTCTCGTGTTTGGCGGAGGCCTGAATGCGTTCTGCCGGAATGAGAAAGTCTTTCGTCTTGAGCCACCCGCCGGTGTCGACCACAACGTAGTTAATGTCGCCGGTGGCGTGATCAAAAATGACATCTGCGATCTTGCCGAGCTTCTCATCGTCTTGACCATAAAGACTACTTCCGCGTATATCGTCGGCTGCTTCTGCAAACCGAAAGCTTCCTAAACGTCCGTAATGCGCCATTGCTGCTCCTCCTTACAGAATTCGATAGCAATTGGAACCTCGTCTTAGATGCCAGAATCGCCTGGGCCGTCCACGACTAAAATTGTGGCGAAACGCAGTGGGGAAGGCTGCGAAACAGGGCGAAATCAGTGCGTGTATGCTGAACACGGTGCGGTGCTGTTCCTAATCTTGGATTCGCACTACTTCGTGGAGTGAGGGACCGAAGAGGCTGAGCCGGAGTCATGCTGATCCATCCAGACCGTCTGTTTCCCGCCGAACTGGGCACGCGTCAGATTGCGAAAACTCTTTATGAGAGCGTGCGAGGCCTGCCGATTGTCAGCCCTCACGGGCATACGCAGGCGTTGTGGTTTGCGAAGAATGAGCCGTTCCCCGGCCCAACCGAACTGCTGGTACAGCCGGACCACTACATCTTCCGCATGCTATACAGCCAGGGTGTGTCGCTCGATGATCTCGAAATTGGACAGTTGCAGCCGAAAGATGCGCGGAAGGTGTGGCGCGTCTTTGCGAAGCATTACTATCTTTTTCGCGGGACGCCGACGCGGCTGTGGCTGGACCTGGTCTTCCAGGAACTTTTCGGGCTTGAGGAGCGGTTGTCGGACGAGACGGCGGACCTTTATTTCGACGCGATTGCGGAGAAATTGCAGATGCCGGAGTTCCTGCCGCGGGCGCTCTATGGGCGCTTCAATCTGGAGGTGCTGGTGACGACGGAGACTCCGCTCGATTCGCTCAGTGACCACAGGGCGATTCGGGAATCGGGATGGAAGGGACGTATTCTTCCGACGTTTCGTCCGGATGGAGTTGTCGATCCTGAATTTGCGGGATTTTCTGAAAATGTCAAGTTGCTGGGCGAGCAGACTTCGGAGAATACGGCAACCTGGTCGGGCTATCTGCAGGCGCTTCGGGGGACGCGGATTCGTTTCCGTGAAATGGGTTGTACAGCCACGGACCACGGGCACCCGACGGCGCGCACGGCGACTCTCTCGACCGCTGCGGCGACCGAGTTGTTTGGCCGCGTGGTTAAGGGCCAAGCGGATGCCGAGCAAAGGGAATTATTTCGCTCGCAGATGCTGACGGAAATGGCGCGCATGAGCCTGGACGACGGCCTGGTGATGCAGATTCATCCGGGGAGCGCGCGGAACCACAATCGCAAACTCTACGAACGGTATGGCCGAGACGTGGGCGCCGACATTCCGACGCCGACTAATTATGTGGATGCGTTGCGTCCGTTGCTGGACGAATATGGCAACGAGCCGAATCTCACCATTATTCTTTTTACGCTCGATGAATCCGCTTATAGCCGGGAACTGGCGCCGCTGGCGGGGCATTATCCTTGTTTGCGACTGGGGCCGCCGTGGTGGTTCCATGATAGTCCGGAGGGGATGATGCGATTTCGGGAGCAAGTGACGGAAACCGCGGGCTTTTACAACGCTGTGGGTTTCAACGACGATACCCGCGCGTTCCTTTCGATTCCGGCGCGGCATGACGTGGCGCGGCGAGTAGATTGCGCTTTTCTGGCGAAGCTTGTCGCCGAGCATCGTCTGGAGGAAGGCGAGGCGCTGGAAGTGGCGCACGAGTTGGCGTACGGTTTGGTCAAAAAGGCGTATCGACTTTAGAAATTCATGCAGGAGCGAAGAGTGGCGGATAGGACCTCTTGCGATGGCGGAATGAAAAGTGGCGGATTGGCCGATCCAAGTGTTGCGTCTGTTGCCAGCAGCGGTATGGGACACGCGCGCTGGACCGTGTGCGCCATGCTTTTCGCGGCCACATCGATCAATTACATGGACAGGCAGGTCATTGCCATCCTAAAGCCCACGCTCGAACACAGCATTGGTTTGACTGAGGTCAACTATGGCTACATCGTCGATGCCTTTCAAATCGCGTACGCCATTGGCCTACTCACGGCCGGCCGGCTGATCGACAAACTGGGGACGCGCATCGGCTACATGCTGGTGATGGCAGTGTGGAGTCTTTCGGCTATGGGCCACGCGCTGGCCAACACGGCGCTGGAGTTCGGAGTGGCCCGATTCTGTCTCGGACTTGGCGAGTCCGGAAACTTTCCCGCGGCTATTAAAACTATCGCGGAGTGGTTTCCGCAGAATGAACGCTCTCTGGCGACCGGGGTGTTCAACTCTGGAGCGAATGTTGGCGCGATTCTCGCTCCGCTGATGGTGCCCTGGGTTACCCTGCGATACGGATGGCACGTCGCGTTCCTGACGACGAGTCTGTTCAGCACTCTCTGGATTCTGTGGTGGTACCTGCGTTATAGGCGGCCGGGAACGCACGCATCGCTGCTTGGCCGAGATGTGGGCCGAGAGGTGCGCCACATCTATAAGGAGGCCGCCATCGAAATGGGACCGGCGGTGCCGTGGCGGCGATTATTAGGCTTCCGTCAAACGTGGGCGTTCACGACGGCAAAGTTCCTGACGGATCCGATCTGGTATTTCTATTTATTCTGGCTGCCGTCGTACTTCAGCGCCAAATTCAATCTCAATCTTTCACATCTGGGTCTGCCGTTGATCATTGTTTATAACGTGTCGGCGATCGGCAGCGTGGGAGGAGGGTGGTTGCCGTCACCGTTTCGACGAATGGGATTTTCGCCTCACGCCGCGCGTCTGACGGCCATGCTTGCTTGCGCGTGCCTGGTCGTTCCCATCTGTAGCGCGACGAGTGTGAAGTCGGAGTGGACGGCGATCGCGCTGATCAGCCTGGCTGCTGGGGCGCATCAGGGATGGTCGGCCAATTTATTCACGACGGCGTCGGACATGTTTCCGGGGAGCGGGGTGGGTTCCGTGGTGGGGATCGGCGGGATGGCCGGATCGGCGGGTAGCGCACTTTTCGCTTTCTTCGCAGGACATGTTTTGCAATTGACGCATAGCTATAGCAGCCTGTTTGCGATCGCGGCGAGCGCGTATCTGCTGGCTCTGTTCATTCTTTACTTGCTGGCGCCGGGACTCAAGAAAGTAGAGTTGGCTGAGGCTACAAGGGCGCTTTGAGCGGAGAGCAGTGACCTCTGCAGTCTGCGATGGCGGCGCGGTGCGTTCGCGTTGGCTTGAACGGCCTCCTATACTGATTCCGATTCCGTATTCATGCGGTAAAGAAAGAAGCGAATGGCAACCAATATTTTGAGCCTGGAAAACAAAACAGCCGTGGTGGTGGGGGGTACAACGGGGATCGGCCGCGTTTTGAGCCTCGGGCTCGCGGACGCGGGAGCGGATGTTATCGCGTCGGCGCGGCGACAAGAAGAAGTCGACGAAACGGCCTCTGAAATCGAGAGGCGGGGACGCGGAACCTTGCGTTTTTGTTGCAACGTCCGCAAGCGGGATTCGCTTGCGGCGCTGGCGGAGGCGGTGCTGGGGCGATTCGAGAGAGTGGACATCCTGATCAACTGCGCGGGAAAAATCAAGCGCGCTCCAACACTCACCGTGTCGGAGGAGGAGTGGGCGGAGATCCTGGATACGAACCTTACGGGGACACTGCGGGCTTGCCAGATTTTTGGGCCTCATATGCTGCAGCGGGGTAAGGGGCGCATCATCAACATTGCTTCGCTCAACAGCTTCGTTGCGCTAACCGAAGTGGCGGCTTACGCGGCCAGCAAGGCGGGGGTGGTGTCGCTGACGCGTTCGCTTGCGGTGGAGTGGTCGAAGAAGGGCGTGACGGTGAACGCGATCGCGCCCGGCGTTTTTCACACGGCGATGAATGCCAATCTGCTCGACAACACGCCGCGTGGACGGGAGTTGCTGATGCGCACGCCGATCGGGCGATTTGGCAAGAACGAGGAGCTTGTGGGAGCTGCGGTTTATCTTGCGTCTGACGCGGCGTCGTTCGTTACGGGGCAGACTCTTGTCGTGGATGGCGGATTTCTTGCCAGTGGCGTCAACCAGTAGCCCGCGCCCATCGAAGATCGAGTGAGCCTAAAATAATCGCCTATACGGATATCTGATTGTTTGGAGGCAGAGGTCATGGAGTTCACACGGCGGAAAATGCTGGCGGGATTGGGGCTGACGGGGCTGGGCGCGGCGGTGCCTTCCCTGGCGCGGCAGGCCGATTCTTCATCGCGAGGGGCGATGTCGGTCGATGCTGGAGGGTGCCCCTTTCGATTGTCGGTAATCAATGACGAGATCACGCAAGACTTCGAAAAGGCGTGCCAGATTGTTTCCGTTGACTTCGGGCTGCGGTGGATCGAACTGCGTTCGATGTGGGATAAAAACGTAACAGAACTCACGCCGAAACAAATCGAAGACGCTCGGAAGATTTTGCTGGAACACAAACTGCGTGTGACGGATATCGCGAGCCCGCTGTTCAAGACCGATTGGCCGGGGGCGCCGCGCTCTCCGCAGAGCGAAACGCGGGACCAATTTCACGCGGATTTCGATGCGGCGGCGCAAGATAAGCTGCTGGAGCATTGCATCGGGCTTTGCAAGTCGTTCGACACCGACCGGATTCGCTGCTTTGATTTCTGGCGACTGGATGATCCGAAGCCGTATCGGGCCGCGATCAACGCGAAACTTCGACAAGCGGCCGAGCGCTGCGCGAAAGAGGATCTGATTTTGCTTCTGGAAAATGAGATGTCGTGCAACACAGCGACTGGGGAAGAGGCGGCTGTTATTTTGCGAGCGATTCCGAACCGGAATTTCATGTTGAACTGGGATCCGGGGAATGCGGCTGCGGTGGGGAGCACGCCGTATCCGACGGGCTATGACTTGTTGCCGAAAGAGCGGATCGGGCATTGCCATTGCAAGGATGTGGTGCGCAAGGCTGACCACACGTACGACTGGGCTCCGGTTGGCAGCGGAATTGTCGATTGGGTTGGGCAGTTGCAAGCGCTGCGGCGGGACGGCTTTCATTATGGACTGAGCCTGGAGACGCACTGGCGGGGGGCGGGGACGCCAGAGGCGTCGACACGGGTCAGCATGGATGGGCTGAGGAAGACTTTGGCGAAGGCGGGAATCGCTTGCTGAGAGGGGATCTCCGGACATCTTTGGTATCGGGTGCGGCAAAAGTTATTTGGACAGAACGAGACCTCAGCGCCTAAAGGCGCGGTCAAAGCGAAGTTGGTATCGCAGCGCTGAAAGCGCTGCGCCACCCAAAAACAAACGCAACTGGTTCACCGACGGAGAGGAACGATGATCACGAGACGCGACTTTCTGGATGCACTGGCGGTTGGAGCGGCTGGACTTGCGGTCGGAAGTTCTGCCAAGAGCTATGGGCAGATCATGGGGTCGAATGAGCGGCTGAACTTTGCCGTTATTGGACTGAACAGCCGCGCTTACGCCCATCTCTCGTCTTTGAATGCGAACCGGAGCGCTGCACGTATTTCACATGTTTGCGATGTGGACGGGAGAATCCTGGGTAAATTTGCGGACGCCACGCAACGAGCGATGGGCGAAGCACCCGCCGCGGATAGAGACTTTCGCAAGATTCTTGAGCAAAAGGATGTGGACGCCGTCACCATTGCCACACCCGATCATTGGCACGCGCCGATGGCGATTGCGGCATTGCAGGCGGGGAAGCACGTTTACGTGGAGAAGCCGTGCAGCCATAATCCGGCGGAAGGCGCCATGCTGGTGCGGGCGCAGCAGAAATATGGACGGCTCGTGCAGATGGGGACGCAGCAGCGATCTTCTCCGCACACGATCGAGATCGTGGAAAAAATTCACCAAGGAATGATCGGGAGACCGTACTTTGCCAAGTGCTGGTACGTGAATACGAGGAAGTCGATCGGTGTGGGCAAAGAGGCGGCCGTTCCGTCGGAGCTTGATTGGGATCTTTGGCAAGGGCCGGCACCGCGCCGTCCGTATAAAGACAACGTGCATCCCTACAACTGGCACTGGTTCAAAATTTATGGCACGGGAGAGACGCTGAACAACGGTACGCACGAAGTGGATGTTTGCCGCTGGGCGCTGAGGGTGGATTATCCGAAGCGCGTGACTTCTTCAGGAGGCCGCTACCAGTTTAAAGACGATTGGCAGTTCTATGACACGCTGGTGACGAGCTTTGAATACGACGACGCGATGCTGACGTGGGAAGGGAAGAGTTGTCAGGGGATGGAATATTACGGCCGCGACCGCGGTTCTACGATCATGGGAACCAACGGAACGGTGCTGGTCGACCGCGATGGCTACGAAGTTTACGATCTCAATGGGGAAAAGACGAATGAGTTCAAAGTTGGCAGTTCCACATCGTCGTCGGACCTCATTGGCAGCGATTCGATGACAGACGCGCACTTTGCGAATTTTATTGCGGGAATTCGCAAGGGAGAAAAACTTAATGCACCCATCGCGGTTGGGAATGTTGCGGTGACGATGCTGCAGCTTTCGAACATCGCGTGGGAGACAAATCGGGAACTGCATCTGGATACGAAGGACGGAAAGATTCAGGGCGATCCGGATGCGATGAAGCTGTGGGAGCGGGAATACGAAAAGGGATGGGCGCCGCATGTCTAGGCTACGCGAGTTCTCGCGCCGCGAGTTTGTGCGGTCGAGTGCGGTGATTGCGGCTGCAACGGTCGTTACGCCGAGCGGACACAGGGCGCAGGCGCATGACCGGGCCGCCAGCGATGAAGGTGCTGCGGTCCGTCTCGGCCTGGCGAGCTATACGTTTCGCAACTTCGGCCGGGCCCAACTGATCGGCTTCATGAAGGAATTGCATGTCTTCGCGTTGAATGCGAAAGACGTGAAAGATCATTTGCCGATGGATCCGCAACAGGAAGTGGCGGCTCTGGCCGATTACGCTGCGGCTGGGATCAAATTGCACGCCATTGGGGCGGTCTATTTCGAGAAGAATGACGATGCTGATATCCGGGCGAAGTTCGAATACTGCAAGCGAGCGGGAGTGAACGTGATTGTGGCGGGGGATCCGACGCCGGAAAACCTGCCGCGAATGGAGAAATTCGTGAAGGAGTACGACATTCGGATCGCGATTCACAATCACGGGCCCGAAGATAAGCTGTGGCGCTCACCGCTTGACGTGTTAAAGGCTGTCAAGAATATGGATCCGCGGATCGGATGCTGCATTGACGTTGGGCACGCCGTTCGGGCGGGAACGGATGTAGTGCAGGCCATCCATGAAATCGGTCCGCGGCTTTTCAATATGCACATGAAGGATCTGACGAATTTTGAGAGCAAAGAGAGCCAGGTTGCGGTGGGGGAAGGGATGATCGACATTCGAAGAATATTTGGAGCGCTCATTGCGACAAGGTACCGGGGCTTTGTGGATCTCGAATACGAGATTTATCCGGATGATCCGATGCCCGGCGTTATTGCCAGTTTCGCGTATATGCGAGGCGTACTCGAGGGCATGGGATACCCGAGCCGGAGCTGACACGTCGGAAGCTGATTTTGCACACCGGAATCGCTTCGATTTCCACGTGGATTCGGGCTGTGATCGGCGTTATCGTATTCACATTGATCCGTGCCTATGGAGGGCACTATGAACAAAGAGAAATCGGACGTCCCATCCAACCGCGATCGGCGTATTTTTCTGAAAGCTGGAAGCATCATGACGGCTGCTGCGTTGGGCTCTGCCGCTCTTTCGGAGGTTATGAGCGCGCAACCGGCGCCGCCGTCGAACCTGCGCACCGATTTTTCGATGCCTACGCGGAATCTCGGCAGGACTGGATATAAGGTCGGGATCTTCAGTCTGGGCGGGCAGGCCGCTCTTGAAAAGCCGAACAACGAAGCTGTGGCTGTGCCCATCATTGAGAAAGCTCTCGATCTGGGGGTCAATTACATCGATACATCGTCAATTTATGGCGGACCCGAGCGATGGAGCGAGCAATATGTCGGGAAAGTGATGAAGCATCGCAGGAGGGAAGCCTTCCTGGCGACGAAAACGAAGGAGCGCACGCGCGACGGCTCGATGAGAATGATCGAAAAGTCGCTGAGGTTGTTGCAAACCGATCACGTCGATCTCTGGCAACTCCACGACATCGGCACCATGACAGACATCGACGAGATCTTCGCTAAGGGTGGAGCGATGGAGGCGATGGTTGCGGCCAGTGAGCAGAAGATTGTGCGCTTTCTTGGAGTCACTGGCCACTATCGGCCGGACGCGCTGATTGAAGCGATTCACCGTCATTCGTTCGACACGATTCTGATGGCCGTGAATGCAGCGGATCCTCATCACTACAGTTTTTCTGAACGACTGCTGCCGCTGGCCGTCGAAAAGCAAATGGGGATCATCGGCATGAAAGTACCGGCGCGCGGGCGCATTCTTTCGTCGTGGACTCCGCCGCCAATCGAACAGCAAAAACATTCCTGGGAAGGAATGGCGATTCAGGCATCGACTGCGGGGACGCTCGATATGCGGGAGGCGATGTATTATTCGCTCTCGCTTCCGGTGAGCACGTTGATTATTGGGTGCGATTCAATTCCGCAGCTGGAGGAGAATGTGAATCTGGCACGCGAGTTCACGCCGCTGAACCAGCAGCAGATGGCTGCGTTGACTGAGAAGGCGCATCCGGTTGCCAAGCAGTCACTGTTCTTCCGGTTCTACGAGAGGGCCTAGACGGATAGGGCTGCGAAACGGCGAGCGGCTTCCGGTCGGCCAATACAGCACGAACCCCCTGTGCCCTCGATCAGTTCAGAGCACACTTGATTTCGACCCTGAGCCAGCCCGGCGGAGCGCCCGCGGGCCCCGGGGATCCACTTTCGACCACCTCGATCGAGTGCATCGGCTCGGGAGCCATCCAGCCCGCAGTCCAGACTCCGGGATGCGAGGGTTCGTTGGTGCTGGGCTGGTCCCGGACCTTACCGTCCGGAGTGTGGTAGCGAATATGCGGGGACTTACCGCCCGTGTCGTAACCAAGAAAGAGGCTCGGCCAGCGGTGGTGATGCATGGGCTCGGAAGACCCAGCAGGCGGAAGGGTGACTTGGACGACGCGGATGAATTTGTTCTCGAACACGATCTTGTGGCTTGCGGGCGCAGCCTGAATTGCGTCGAAGCCATCGGGGAATCCAGGCCTTGCTTGCCCGCTTAAAGAAAAATGTCGGCCGATGAGAACCAGAAAACTCGCGACGACAAGAATCTTCAGAAATTTTGCGGTAGGGCTCGATGGCTTCATTTTAAGATTATAGGATGCAGCTAAATTTCCGATTTATGCGCAGGGTTTCATTTCAGATTCAGGCCAATCCGCTTTGCTTGGCGAAGGCCAGCGCCTCCAATGCCGCACCTCGGGATCCCGCAGTATCTCCATTGGGCATGACGTGAATCGGGATTCCGCCCTGTTCCTCGCGCTGGGCGGGCATGGCGGCTCGAATCTCCGCCAGGAACCAGCGCTGAAATTCCGCGCTCGCTTCCAGTGCGCCGCCGCCAACGATGAGGGCGTCGGGATCGAAGGTGTTGACCATCTCATCGAAGAAAAGGCCGAGCGCGTGGGCCTGCACGCGAAAAACATCTTTGCACAAAGCGTCGCCTTTATCGGCCAGCCCACGCACGGCCTTGGCGGCCTGATGAGGGTCTGTTCCCGCCAGTTGATGCCCCGGATGGCGCGCCAAAAAATAGGGAAGCAGCGTTCTTTCGATGGCGGTGAGCGAACACAACGATTCCAGGTCACCGACACGGCCGCAATTGCATTGTGGAATCATTCCGTCAATCCCGGCGATGCTCTGATAGGGAATGAGCACGTGGCCGAGTTCGCCGCCGAAGCCGTTTCTGCCCTTGACGACGTTGCCTTCGAGAATGATGCCGCCACCGTTGCCTGTGCCGATGACAATCGAAATGGAAGTCTCGCGGCCGCCTGCGCCAAAAATCGTATAGTGTCCCCACAAGGCTGCGGCATTGGCATCGTTGAGATAGGAAACCGGCTTGCCCAGCAGGCGCGCGAGCCCATCGCGAATGTCGTAGCCGGCCCAGTCCGCGTGGACAAAATTCGTCGAACCGCGCCTGCTTAGTTGTCCTGCGGCGCTTGCCGGCCCCGGAGTATCCAGGCCGATGGCAACAATATCGGACAAGACAATGCCTGCGCGCTCGGCCGCAATTTGCAAACCGTCGGCAATTTGAGCCAGGCAGATGGCGGGGCCCTGCTTCGCCAGCGCGGGGTGCTCGCATAATCCTTCAATCAAAAATTGACCGTCGGCGTTGACCAGTGTGTAATTGATCGCGGTTCCGCCAAGATCGACTCCGGCTGCAACAGGCAAGGGGCTCACCTCAAGCTGAAATTTACGCCCTAGCTTAGCAGGAAGCGGCAATTCGCGGCGCAGGATTTCGGGGAACGGCTAGGAGTGGTTCCCTCAGGGCTGAAGCTGTTATCTAGATCGACATAGGGAGGCACGGCTGAAGTCGCGGCCTTTTTAAAACCGATTCCATACCGATTTAAGAGATTGCTTCCGAAGATCCAAACTATGGCTCATCGAAAAACAGTTCTTATTTTACTGACCAGCTTGTTTGCAATGTTGACAGCTTTCGCTGCAAACAGCGCCCCGTCGACTCTCATCACGAACCTTTCCGGCCGCACTGTGATCAACCTTGATGGCGGGTGGAGGGCCATCGTCGACCCTTATGCCATCGGAACGGGCATGCGCTTCTACGAGGACACAAAAGCCAAGACTGCGCGCGATCTGGTCGAATACAACTTCGACGAGTCGCAGATGCTGAATGTGCCAGGAGATTGGAATACGCAGCGCTCCGACCTCTTTTTCTACGAAGGTTCTGTCTGGTACAAGAAGTCGTTCTATTACCACAAGCGCGAGCGCTCGCGCGTCTTCGTTTATTTCGGAGCCGCCAATTACAGGGCCTCGGTTTACCTCAACGGCAAAAAGTTAGGGGAACACGAAGGCGGATTCACGCCGTTCAACTTTGAAGTGACCGATCCCATCCGAGACGGCGAAAATTTCCTGGTTGTAGAAGTCGATAATCAGCGCAAGATCGAGAACGTCCCCAGCGCAGTCACCGACTTCTGGAACTATGGCGGTCTGACCCGCGAAGTTTCGCTGGTCGAAGTGCCGGGAACTTTTATTCAAGATTATTCGATCCAACTTGCCAAGGGTTCGCTCAACGAAATTGACGGCTGGGTCAAGGTCAACGGAGCTACGGTCCCGCAACAAGTGACGATCGAAATTGCGGAAGCTGGAGTCAAGCAGACGATGACGACCGATGCCAGCGGCTGCGGGCATTTTCGTTTCTCGGCTAACCTTAAGCTCTGGTCGCCGGAAGATCCCAAACTCTACGAGGTGGTGCTTTCAACCGCTGCAGACTCCATTACCGATCAAATCGGATTCCGCAGCATCGAAGCGCGCGGCGCGAAGATATTTCTGAACGGCGAGCCGATCTGGCTGCGCGGCATTGCGCTGCACGAAGAAGCCCCTTTTCGCGGCGGCCGGGCCTTCTCCGATGAAGACGACCGCATCCTGTTGGGCTGGGCGAAAGAGCTCGGGTGCAACTTTGTGCGACTGGCGCACTATCCTCATAACGAGAAGATGATTCGCATGGCCGACCGCCTCGGCCTTCTCGTATGGTCCGAGATTCCTGTCTATTGGGAGACGGCGTGGGAAAATCCGGCAACTTTGCAGAGCGCGAAGCAGCAACTGCGCGATGTCATCGCGCGCGACCACAATCGCGCCGCTGTGGTCTTTTGGTCGGTGGCCAATGAAACTCCGGCAAATGCGCCGCGGTTGGCATTTTTGGAGTCGCTGGTTCAAGAGGCCAGATCCCTTGATTCCACCAGATTGATTACCGCAGCTTTGAATCATTTTGAACATCCGTCTGCCAATACAGTCGCTTTGACCGATCCCCTCGCACAGTCACTCGACGTGATCGGACTGAATGAATATTTGGGGTGGTACGGGCCGGAGCATCCTGAGGATTGCGACCACATGCAATGGATCGTTCCGGAGGGCAAGCCGTTGATCGTAAGCGAATTCGGCGGTGGAGCACTTTTTAACAATCACGGCGATCCGGGAACTCGCTGGACTGAAGAGTATCAGGTGAATCTTTACCAACATCAGCTCAAGATGCTGCAACGCATCCCGTCACTCAGTGGCATGTCGCCCTGGGTTCTGATGGACTTTCACTCGCCGCGGCGCCTCTTACCCGGAGTGCAGGACTACCGCAACCGCAAAGGCCTCGTCTCCGATCAAGGCGAACGGAAACAGGCCTTCTACGTTCTTCAGCACTTCTATCGCGACATCGTGAAATCGACGCCCGCGGCAATGAGTTCGGCCCCCTAACGTACGAAGAGATGGGCACGCCGCTCACAATCCCCAGATGCGGTTTGCGCCGATTACCAGGCCAAGCGTCAGACAGGCAATCAGAACTTCGCCCAACGCCCCGACGATAAAAGGACGCAGTCCCTGCTTTGACATGTCCCGGATGTTCGTGCGCAGCCCGACTCCGGCAAACGTCAAGAGGAACGCCCACTTGGATAGGTTTCCAAGAGAGGTGACCTGGCCCTTGTCGAAAGTGTGAAAACTCACGAGAAGTGAGATAAAGAGAAAGCCGAGAATGAATTTGGGAAACTTCTTCCACAGGAATGTGGCTTTGTTCGTGACTGCTTCGGCCTGCCCCTTGCTAGACCAGTAGATCGCGTAGGCCAGCACTACGAATCCGATCATGGCATTGCGCGCCGTCTTCGCGAGCACGGCAACTTTGCCAGCGGCATCGGAGTAGAGGGCGCCGGCGGCTGTGGCTTCAGCCGTGTTGTCGACTCCCAGTCCAGCCCACAGGCCGTAGGAGACGTCATTCATGTGCAAGGAGTGGGCGATGGCGGGGAAGGTGAACAGAGACAGAGCACCCAGTGCGAGAATCGCTGCAATTGCAAAGGATGAGTCTTCATCGTCGGCATTGATGGCGCCCTTGGCTGCGATGATCGCCGAGACGCCGCAGACCGACGAACCGATGGCGAGCAGAGAAGTCAGCTTCGGCTTGAGCTTGAATAAGCGTCCCAGCAGAGTCATAAGCGCCAGTGAAAGAGTGATCTCGATGACTACGAGGCCCAAGCTGATTCCACCGAGTTTCAAGACATCGGCCACGACAAAGCGCGCGCCCAGTAGCACGATGCCGAGTTTCAACCAAAATTCGTAGGTCGCGATACCGGCATCAAAAATCCTGGGAATGGTGAGCGTATTGGAAATCACCAGCCCGAGGAGGATCGCCCAAAGAACATACTCAATGTTGGGAAATGTCCAATGGTGTGTCTTGGCGTAGGTGTTGATGGTCTTCTCGAGCACCTTGCCGGCATATCCGATACCGGCCAACAAGAGCACGCCCGGAACAATCCGGAGCGCGTTTGCTACGGGACTTCCCGACTCTACTGACGAAACGGACACCGAAGTTGCCATAAACTTCTCTCTCCCACCAAAACGAGATCAACCTGCGGATCACCCGCGACCCGTAGACAATTACCAGGGCACATTGTGCAAAACGTTGAACTTCACCGCCAAAGCCAGCAGCAGAGCAATCGCGACTGCCGAGGCGTCCAGCGTGAGCCATGCTCCGTAGCTATCAGAACTATGATTAGATCTGTCCGTTGCCATTGAAAAGTCTCCTTGAGAATTAGGAAAAATGCTTAAGGCGCAGGAGCAGTAAAGCAAATAATGAAATGATAGTCTACCTTTAAAATCGAGATGATATACATTTCGTTGTTGGAGATTGAGCGGCCAAGAAGGTTGGGCTCGGGCTAACACCTGCAAATGCCGGTAGATCAGGGAGTTGGCACGCAGCGCTGTCCGTCCTGCCGGACGCCCGTGATATGCACGAGATTGCAGTTCGTCGGCACAACGTTTCGCTGTTGTATCCTTGCGGGGTCGCGACATTAGGGGGATCAGGATCGCCATGAATCGAAGATGCCGAGCGTTGTGTGTGGTATTTGTGGTGGCCATTGCGACGTGCAAACTCCGCGCGCAAACCGTGCAGGTCATCAACGCGGACGGGCATTCGACGACGGTTACGGCGGCACAAATCGCAAACCTGCCACACGTGAGCGTGGAGGTGAGCGATCACGATAATCCTGCGAAGTTTGAGGGAGTGCCGCTGTCTGTGGTTCTTTCGGGTGCGGGCATTCCGCTGGGTGATACCCTGCGCGGACCTCGGCTCGCCGAAGTGCTGCTGGTCAGCGCGTCCGATGGATACCACGTCGCGTTCGCGCTGGCGGAGGTCGACCCTGCATTCGCGGTGCGCGAAATTATTCTCGCGGACAAGCGCGATGGCAAGGCGCTCGGCCCAAAAGAAGGGCCCTACCGCATCGTCGCTCCCGGCGACAAACGTCCTGCACGCTGGATACGACAGGTTACGGAGTTAAAAGTCATGGCCGTCCAGTGAGCGAAGTGATTTCTGACTGCAGTCGTCTTCTTCGGAGGCATCCGAAGTGCTCAGTGGAAAAGCCCTTTTTTGTCGCCGCAGTCTCGCGGGAGCTTAGTTCGAGAGGGCGAACTCCAGGCGGTCCGATGATATCTTTAACGAGAACGAAATCGACAACTATCCAGCGGACACTGCATTGATCGAAGTCTTGAAGAAGCTTTTTGCGCGCCGTTTTGAAATGCCAGTCGAGCAGGTTCAGCCTCTGCAAGGGCAACTTGGCGGGTCCGGCCGCAAGATTATACGACTCTCCGCCGGGACGATCAGCGCCATCGGCGTCCTTTATAACGTTCGAGAGGAAAACGTTGCATTTTTAGAATTCTCGCGCCATTTTCGAAGACATGGCTTGCCGGTTCCAGAGATTTACGGCGAAGATCTGAATCAAGGCGCTTACCTCGAAGAGGATTTCGGCGATACCACGTTGTTCGAGTTTCTGTGCGCGCATCGCGATGGGACGGTCATCGGATCTGAGGCCATCGGTTCGGAAGTCATCGAAGCGTATCGCAAAGTCGCCGCCATCTTGCCGAGGTTTCAGGTGGAAGCGGGAAGCGACCTCAACTACAAAGTTTGCTATCCCCGCGCGAGCTTCGATCGCCAGTCCATTGCGTGGGACTTGAACTACTTTAAATACTATTTTCTGCGTCTCGCGGGAATACCCTTCAGCGAGCAGGCTCTCGAAGACGACTTCAGCCGTCTGACAAAGTTTCTGCTTACCGCTCCGCGCGATTATTTTCTGTATCGGGATTTTCAGTCGCGGAACATCATGCTGGTGGACGGCCAAGCGTATTTTCTCGACTACCAAGGTGGACGGAAAGGCGCGTTGCAATACGACATTGCGTCGCTGTTGTTTGACGCGAAGGCCGATCTGCCGCCGGAAATGCGCCAGCGATTACTCGATCGTTATCTCGACAGTCTTGGCACTCTTCTCGATCTTGACCGCGAGGCTTTTCTGTCGTTCTACTATCCGTACGTTTACATACGCATCATGCAGGCGCTGGGCGCTTACGGGTTTCGTGGATTCTATGAGCGCAAAGAGCACTTTCTGCAGAGCGTCCCTTATGCACTGAAGAATCTTCGTTGGCTTTTACACAACGTGGAGTTGCCGATTGCGCTTCCGACGCTGACGCAAGCGTTCAAGAGCATGGTGGGTTCTGACACATTGCGAAGCTTATCTACGGAGTTCGCCAAGACCGACAAACTCACCGTTTCCATTTTGAGCTTCTCTTTTCATCGCGGTCTGCCTCAGGACGAGACTGGAAACGGGGGAGGCTTCGTTTTCGATGGGCGCAGTCTGCCTAATCCCGGGCGCGAAGAGCGATTCAAGACACTCACCGGCCGAGATGAGGCGGTCATTGAATATCTCAACCAGCAGGAGAGTGTCAACCAGTTCGTGGTTAATGCGAATGCGCTCGTGGACGCCAGTGTTGACGCGTATCAGCGTCGCGGTTTCAAGCACCTGATGGTGTCGTTCGGGTGCACGGGCGGACAGCACCGATCCGTTTATTTGGCTGAGCAACTGGCAAAACATCTGCGGGAAAAGAATGAAGTCGAAGTGGTCTTGCGACATCGCGAGCAAGAGCAGCTCAACTGATGAGAGTTTTCGGGTCGATGAAAGACCGAATACGATGAAGGCCCATATCCAATGAAGGCGATGATTCTTGCTGCAGGATTGGGCACGCGGCTGCGGCCGCTGACCGACGATCGGCCTAAAGCGCTGGTGGAAATCAATGGGTGCAGCCTGCTGGAAATCGTGCTTGCCCGCTTGCGAAAATTTGGCGTGAGCGACGTGATCGTCAACGTCCATCACTTTGCCGATCAGGTTGTTAAGTATCTGGAGAAGAACGACAACTTCGGCATGCGTATTGAGATTTCGCGCGAAAACCTGTTGCTCGATACCGGTGGCGGGTTGAAGAAGGCGGCGTGGTTTCTGAGCGAACCGGCCGGGTCTTCGAAAGACGCGAGCTTCATTCTGCATAACGTCGATGTTCTCAGCGCGATCGATCTCGGGCGGATGTTCAGACAACACCTTGAGCATCAAGCGCTCGCTACGCTTGCGATGCAGCGGCGGCAGACCTCGCGTTATCTTATTTTCAATGAGCGGGGCCGACTTTGTGGGCGCCGATCAGGAGTCGATGGCGTCGAGGAAATGGTTGTTCCTGTTGAGCATCCCAATGCCTGGGCTTTTTGTGGGATCCATATCATCTCGGCGCGGCTGCTTTCGCTGATGACGGAAGAGGGTGGATTTTCGATAATTCATACGTATTTGCGCCTTGCGGCTGCGGGAGAGAACATCCAGGCCTTCCGCGCCGACGAGTATTACTGGCGCGATCTCGGGAAGCCCGAAAGCATTGCTCAAGCGGAGAACGACTTAAAGCTTAAAGCTGTCGAGTTCTGAATTGGCGGTTCTACCCCCAAGTTAGGACGCACCTCTCTCTGAGGCCTGGAAACGATCCTGCCCCCACCTGTTAATCTGAAGATATACCCATTCTTGGAGACCGCCGTCCTTGCCGCCGATTGTAAACGCAAAAGAAATCACGAAATCGTTTGGAGCGAACCCGCTCTTCCAGAACGTCTCGTTCACTATCTCGGAAGGCGACCGGATCGGACTCATTGGCCCGAACGGTTCGGGCAAATCGACGCTGCTGAGAATTCTCGCGAGCCAAGTGGATACCGACGGCGGGGAAGTTTCGTTCCGCAAACGGACGCGACTGGCTTATGTCGAGCAGGATTCGCGCTTCGAACCCGGAGTTGCCATCCGTTCTGTGATCGAAGCGGCACTTGATCAGGCTGGCGTTCACGGTACCGAGCGGGGGGCGCGCTTTGCTGAAACCCTGGGCCGGGCTGGATTCGAAGACCTCGATGCCCGCGCGACTGAACTTTCCGGCGGATGGCAAAAACGGCTCGCTATTGTCGAAGCTCTAGTTCAGCATCCTGACATTCTTCTGCTGGACGAACCGACGAACCATCTGGATCTTCTCGGGATCACGTGGCTCGAAGATCTTATCGAAGCCGCGCCTTTCGCCAGCGTGATCGTTAGCCACGATCGCTATTTCCTCGAAAATGTCACTACCGACATGGTCGAACTGAATCGCATTTATCCGGAAGGGTCGCTGCGTGTACATGGTAATTACAGCGAGTTTCTCGAGAAGAAGGAAGAGTTTTTGCACGCGCAGTCTAAGCGGCAGGAAGCGCTGGAAAATCTCGTCCACGGCGAAATCGAATGGCTGCGCCGCGGGGCCAAGGCTCGTACGCGAAAGTCGAAAGCACGCATCAGCAAAGCGGGAGAGTTGATGGGGGAACTGGCGGACCTCAATCAGCGAACGCGCACGGGCTCGACGCAGATCGATTTCTCGGCGACGGAACGCAAGACGAAGAGACTGATTGAACTGCAAGCTGTCGGTTGCACGATGGGCACGCGGGAATTGTTTGACGGCCTCAACTTTGTACTGACGGCGGGGATGCGTGTCGGCCTGGTTGGCCCCAACGGCAGCGGCAAGACGACGCTGCTGCGTTTATTACAAGGCGAACTGGCGCCGACCAGAGGAGAGATTCGGCCAGCCGATTGGTTGCGAATCGTCTACTTCGATCAGACCCGGACTCTCGATCCGAATGTGACGCTGCGCCGCGCGCTCGCGCCCGACGGCGATTCGGTCGTTTACCGCGATCGGGTTATTCACGTCGCTGGATGGGCGGCTCGTTTCCTTTTTACCGGAGAACAACTGAGCCAGCCGGTCGGACGTCTTTCGGGCGGGGAACGCGCTCGCGTCCTGATCGCGCAACTTATGCTGCAGCCTGCTGACATTCTTCTGCTGGATGAGCCTACGAACGATCTCGACATTCCGACGCTCGAAATTCTGGAAGAGAGTCTTATCGATTTCCCCGGGTCGCTGGTTCTGGTGACGCACGACCGATACATGCTCGACCGCGTCTCCACTATCGTTCTGGGGCTGAACGGAAAAGGCGGGGCCGACACGTTTGCCGACTATGGGCAATGGGAGGCATGGCAAACGCAACGAACGAGTCGGAGGTCGCATCTGCCGAGGCATCGACAACGCAAAGCAACGGATCGACGACGGGCGCTCCAACAAAGAAGAAACTCTCCTACTTAGAAGCACGGGAGTACGCCACGATCGAAGAGCGCGTCGAAAAGGCCGAGGAGTTAGTGCAAGGCAAACGCGCCGAATTGGAAGATCCGGCCATCGCTACTGATGTGACCAGGCTGGTCTCGACACAAGCCGCGCTGGACGAGGCCCAAGAGGCACTCGACGCCCTTTACACGCGCTGGGCGGAAAGCTGGAAAAGAAGAACGGCTGAGCCGATATCCTCCTGCGGCCCGGTGGTTCGACAGTGGTGAGAAGTTGTCCCATAAAATATCTGCGGACGGCGAGGGAATCGGCGAGGGAGCGTCGCTCTTAGAGTTAGAGGACGGCTGCGAAGCGAACTGGCACGCGGCTAACCCACATGAACTGCGCCATTCTAGCCACTGGCGTCGTTTGCGAATTTCTTCAACCTCGCTTCCTTCGGGGGAAGGCGGCGGTGTTGGAGATCTTCCC
>CAWIAJ010000020.1:0-201981 GCA_963834085.1 uncultured Acidobacteriaceae bacterium
TTCCGCCGTCACAAAACCAACGTCAACCTGAACTTCGGGGATGTCGAGACGGAGGGGAGGGGGAGTCTCCAAAAGCATCAGATACAGTTCTTCATACCAGAGCATCGACTGCCTCTCCTCGGCAGAGGCGCCGGTGGCAAAAAAAATACACTCTAGACCGAACTCCTGAAGAATGGGAACCATGCCAGTAAGGGTGTTCTGCAGTGCGTCGTCACAGGTCAGCAGGATCGAACGCGGAGGCAGGGGTTGGATTTCCTCGGACCAACGCAGAAAGTCCGCAGGCGAAATGACATGATAGCGCTCCTTGAGCAGGCGCAATTGCCGTCGGAGAGAATCAGCGTGCACGAGATTTCCGTCAAGAGAGTCATTTCTGAGTTCGTACCCGTCGGGAAAAACACCGTGGTAAGTAACAATGGCTGGGCTGGTCATCCAGGGGGTAGAGCTGGCGGCGTAGCGAAGCAAGCCACTCCGAGAAAGTACGGGAAATACCATATGCTTCAAAAGCGGACTGACGAATCGCAAACGTTGCCTCTCGAAGACCACGAAGAAGTCTATCTTAACGAAAGAAGCAGAAGTTCCGCCCATCCATGCTCTTCGAGACAGACTCGACTAGTAACCTGAATCGCCATCGAAAAGCTGGAGGCTGACCGGCAATGCATTACCCATAAGATCGGAAGGATCGTAAAGGGCAATGGGTTCCTTGTACTGACACCAGTAACCATTCCAGGCCAACGCTCGATTCATGATCGGTACCGTAGATAGGATTCGGACGCGACATACCGCAGGGTCCAACTGGGCCGCCCGGGTGACTGCCGCACAGGCAAGATTCCAGTCGTTCTGATCGCTGGAATTGACAGTCAGGTCTAGTAGTTTGGCCTCCCATTCCGATATTCCCAGGACGAAATAGCCAAAGACCTCACCGTGGCGCTTCAACAAGAAACCTCGCATCCGGACCGAGGGACACTGCAGGAGATAATTCAAGTCTGCGAGATTTCGTTGGCAAAACGTCCAAGACCACTTCACATTGCGCAATATAGGCGATACGGAATCATCAAATCGATCGACCGGGAGGAACTTCCATCCCGAACTCACGAGATCCCGATTCCGCACAGGATGCGAGAGTCCGTGAAGCAACCGTAAAGTCGATCTTCGAGTGAGAGAACGCAACCGAAACTCACTCCAGGGTCGCACCCAAGCGGCATATGTCACGGCTTCTCCCAGATTACGAAACCGTATTCGAGGAACAATTCGGCGGGTAGAAGTGGCTCCGCCTACGATGAAGGAAGTGGGCGCAAGTTCCATCAATTTGCGAAGTAGCATCACCCCTACACCTGGCAACGAGGGATCGGCTGCCCAGTCCATCATCGTTAAGCTCTTTACGTTCTTTTCGTCCGGAGGACAGAAGACTATCGGACACAGGCCACAGTGGGCGGCGATTTCGCCGTTCTTTTCGAGAAGGTAGCTCCGACTCCCCTCCCATCCCGTCCGGGGATGCAGATATTTCCACTCCAAAAATTGCGGATTAGCGTGAGGGTCCAACGGGTCGAAATGGTACACGCGAACGAGAAACTTCGAGAGCGCCGGAAGGTCTTTTTGCTCGGCGGGTCTGATAAGGAGTGTCATTTGAAAGTTATGCCGTCGTCTGTAATGCCTCGATGAGAGAATGGCACCTATCATCTGCACTTGGGCGATTTTCAAGAATCGCGATCACTCATTCCGACACGGATGGTCAAGTTTCAAAGGCCGTGGATGAGAATTCTCGGGGTTGACCCGATATGGGTACCTTACCGAACCGTCGATTACGCGAACATGAAAAACGGTAGACGAACCCAGCCTTCGCAATTCCAATCAAGGAGGGGGCGTTTTCGATTGCACTGAAAATCCAGACGTGCCGTTGCTGCCTTTGCAGGCTTGCCGCAGCCAGTCGTATTGCAGTTGCGTAGTGACCGCATTTGCGCAGCTCGGTAGGTGTAAAGCAATCGAATAGTATGACAGCGCTTGAATCGCTCGACTCTAAAGTGAAATCAAGTTCCGACAAGTAAAATCCGTCGTAAGGGGCCACCCACAGAAAGTGCAAGGCTTTTAGTTCCTGCGTCTGCAAGCAATATCCGGCCATTTCACCTGTTCGCAGGCGTCGGCCGCTGCGCGCCAGGTAGTCCAGCGTTCGCTGGTCATCAGAATTCTGCATCGCCGCCAAAGCAAGGTTCTCCCAACAAATGAAGTTCAGAGATGCGCCGCCGCTTGCCTGGACCGACATCTCGGGAGCTTCAAAGAAAGCAACGTCATTCTTGGAAAGGATCTTTCTTTTCACTCTCGTCAGCAAACGCGTGACAATGGCAACCATACTCATGTTCTGCCCGCGGAGGCGGCCTCTTCCATTTCGAAGTTGGCTTTCCAGAACAGGGAAACTACTGATGTTCGAGGCCAGACAGTAGCGGCCAACATTCGCCAAATGCCGCGAGACACTCTGGGAGAGTTGCACGTAACGAGTCGAGGAAACAGAATTGCAAAATCGAGCTTTGTAAGGTTCGTCTCCCAATCCGAGATCCACCTTGGTGACCGTTGGGTCGGCGCAGGCCTCTTCGGTTAAGAGTCGGAGCAAGCAGGAGCCAGGGGAGACCTCCTCGTAGCGAATCAGGAAGGTCGGCAGATACCAAAACCAGCGAGTGTCAAACAGAAATCCATAGTTCCATGCGATAGCCAGACCATCCACTTCTAACTGGCTGACCCTCAGCCAGCCGGCAGAACTAAGAAGTTGACAGAGTTCGGTCAAGAAGAGCCGCCGCTCCGCGTGAATTAGAGGGCTCAGACGATTGGTCGCGAGGAACCGCGAAATGTGTGCCGCAAAGATGGCCTGCAAGCCCGTATCCAGATGTTCTTTACTCAGATTTTTGACGCAGACTCGCCCAAGCTGGTTCAACTTCTTAAGTTCCCGCTTTTCTTTCACTTTTCGCGACACGGAATGAAGTACTTCTTGCCTTTGCGCCTTGTCCTCCAACGCAATGATGCCGCAGTCATATCCGGGCCGATCGTGGGTATGGAAGCCTTGGGAGTGTGCGGTAGCTGCAAGAGCGCGCAGCGTCGCGGATTCAGCTGGAACATTGGCGAGAACCAGGTCCTGCACCCCCATGCCTTTCATTTGCTCGAGCAACGCTGTCAAAATCGCGGGACGAGCTTCGGGAGCACTCACAATGTCGCAATAGTCTGCGGTGCTGGCGGTGAGGAAGAAAGCCGTGTCGGGCGATCTGAGAGTGGTAGCCATGGCCGCGATACCGGCTAGTCGACCGGTTTCGTAGATGAGGAAAATCTTTGGAGAGAGACTCGCGGAAAAAGCCCGACTGGCTGCCAGGGCCCACTGGTGGGTAAAGAAGACTTCGGGACGCTCCATCCGGAATACCAGGTCATTCCAGGCAACGAGCATTTGCGGGTCTTCAGGAACGGCCTCCAGAACGATCACCTTCACAGGAGCTCCATAAAAAATAAGTCTAGCATCGCGTTCTTTTGATCTGTGTGAGGAAAGGAATACACGAAGCAACGTCGGCACCATTTTTTTGGCTGGTTCCCCGAGCTGGTGGTGCTAGAATCAGGCAAATTCCTCATGCAGATCCATTTTGTCACTAGGCGCACCGATGGGATCCTCGGGCTTCCGTAGGAGCATGTGCGGATTGGGATTGGCTTTAGCATTTCAGTTTGGGGTGGGTTAAGGAGTAACGATGTCTTTGGGACCCTTGGTTCCGCGAAGTGACATTCCGAGAGGCAACGACGGGACGCGCGACTTGCAACCGCCTGCGGCTGAATATTTAAGACCGATCAGCGCGCTGTACAACGCTTTGCCGTCGCAGGAGTCGACCCTGCGCGAATACATGCGCGTTTTGATCAAGCGCAAATGGATGGTAATAGCCGTGATCGTCGCCATTTTCATGGCAGTCGCGATTGCCAGCCTACGCCAGACTCCGATCTACGACGCGGTGGGCCGCATCGCCGTCAATAAAGCCGACTCGAACCTCATTTCCTTCAAGGACTCGAATCCTGATATCGACTACGTGTACGAGCAGAGCGATCTTGACACCGAGGTTCGCATCCTGCAAAGCGACTTGATGGCGTTACAAGTGATCCGTCAGCTGAATCTGGACCGGCGTCCCGAGTTTGGCGGCCATGCGGACCAAGTCCAAGGGAACCTGGTTGCTGATCCGTTGCAGACCGATTCGAATCGCGCTTCAAGCCTATTGGCAAGCTTTCATGGAAGACTCCGTGTGGCATTGATTCCGAGCACTCGGATCATAGAGATTCATTTCACCAGCATCGATCCGCAACTTGCAGCCAGCGCGGTGAATACGCTCGCGGCAACGTATGTCGAACAGAATTTCAAGACTAAGTTTGAGTCTACGATGCAGGCCTCTGACTGGCTTTCAAAACAACTCGTTGACTTGCAAATGAAAGTCGAGACTTCGCAAGAGAAACTCGTGCGCTACCAGAAAGAACACGAGATTCTGGGTATGGATGAAAAACAAAACATCACCACTGAGAAACTCGACGAGCTCAACAAAGAAATGACGGCCGCTGAATCAGACCGAATGCAAAAAGAGGCGGTTTATCGGCAAAGTCAGACCAACGACCCAGATGCGATCGCGGCTGCGATCATCTCCGACAGCACGGGGAGCACCAGCAGCGCGACGTCGAGTCTGCTAGACAAACTGCGCGAGCAACAAGCGGGGCTGAGGATCCAAGTCGCGGAGATCAGCACCCAGTTCGGTCCGGCATATCCGAAAGTTGCCCAACTCAATAACCAGATCAAAGAAATAGACCGACAGATGCAGTCGGAGACGAATAAGGCGGTGGATCACCTTAAAGGACAATATCTCGCCGCTCTGCAACGCGAGAATATGCTGCGCGCCTCTTTTGAAAAGCAAAAACAGGAAGCGAACAAGCTCAATGAAAGCGCAATTGAATACAGCATTCTGAAACGTGATCTCGACAGCAATCGAACGCTCTACGAAGGGCTGCTGGAAAAATTAAAAGAGGCGGGCGTGACCGCCGGACTGCGGTCGAACAACTTCAGGATCATTGACGCGGCCCGTGTGCCCACTTCTCCGAGCGAGCCCAACATTCCGCGCAACTTGTCTTTCGCCCTGGTTCTGGGCATCATCTCCGGCGTGGGGTTGGCGTTTGTGCTGGAAAACATGGACAACACCGTGCGCACGCCAGAACAGGCGCAGGCCGTCTCTGCACTTCCTTCTCTTGGGATGATTCCTCTGGGCTCAAAGTCTGGGAATCGTGGTCCGAGCGGGAAGCGGTTGGCACTAACCGCATCCAACGAGGCGGTTGAGACGGTAACCCAGATTCGCCCGCAGTCGCAGATGGCGGAATCGTATCGCGCGTTGCGTACTTCTCTGCTGTTGTCCAATCTCGGGGCGCCACCCAAGGTCATCATGGTAACGAGCGCGCGCCCCCAGGAAGGCAAGACCACCACCAGCATCAACACTGCGATTGTGTTGGCGCAAAAAGGCGTCCGCGTTCTTCTGATCGATGCCGACCTCCGCCGTCCCAGCATTCACAAGGCTCTGGGGATGGGACCGCGCAGCGGGCTGAGTAACGTGCTCACTGGCAGCGCGACTTTGCAACAAACGATTTCGACTTCGCCGATCCTTCCAAATCTTCTAGTTTTGCCGGCCGGCACGCCACCGCCGAATCCAGCCGAGTTGCTGGCATCTGCTAACATGCGCGATCTGGTGATGGAGTTGCGCGAGTCTTACGACCACATCGTGATCGATACTCCGCCAACGCTTTCGGTCACGGACGCAGTGGTGCTCTCGCCCCGAGCCGACGCAACGATTCTGGTTATACGTTCCGGCCAAACGACAAAGCAGGCGCTTCGTCGAGCCCGCGACATCTTGATGCAGGTGAATGCCCACGTTGCCGGCGTGCTTCTAAACGCAGTCGATCTGACCTCTCCTGACTATTACTATTACTACGAGTATCAAGGCAAGTATGGGCATTATTACCAGGAAGATCCCCCATCTGAACCGAAGGCGGTTTAAGTGGTTTCCGGCGTAGGCAGACTGCGCTGCAGTCTCGAGCGGTTTGGAAGAAAATTATTGGTGGTCAACGAAGAGTAGCCCGAGCAGTGTGAAGATGGCGATTCCACTTTCAGACCGGCGACGATGGCAGTTTGCTGCTGCGGTAGGTTTTATCGCCTGCTTCTACCTGCTTTTGATCGCCAAAGAATTCGTGGCGAGCGCGTTTGCCTCCCGTGCGGAGCTCTCGACGCTGCGGCGGGCGGTATCGCTTTCCCCGGGGAATGCCGATTATCACCATCGTCTCGGACGCTACTACGCGTTTGTGGCGGGAGATGCACAGTCCGCGATTGAGAGCCTTCGGGATGCGGTTGCGCTCAATCCCCATGATGCCCACTATTGGTTCGATCTGGCGGCCGCGTATCAAGTAACCGGCGACGTCGTAGGACAGCGCGGGGCACTTGATCGCGCGCTCGAGGCGGAACCAACCGCTCCTGACGTAGCGTGGCAAGCCGCGAACTTCTTCCTGATCGACGGGGATATCGACCGCGCTCTGCACGAGTTTCGCGTTGTGATCGCCAACGACGTTACCTTGGTGGACGCGGCTTTGCGCGAATGCTGGCGGGTTCGCCCGGACACGGATGCATTACTCCGCGAAGCAGTTCCTGCAAACGCGGAGAGCTTAATCGCTTTTTCCACATTATTGAAAAGCAAGCAAGAAACCGACGGGGTCATCAAAGTCTGGGACCGGCTTACCGAGTTGCACGAAAAATTCGAGAAACGATTTCTATATGAGCAGGTTTATTATCTGATTGGAGCGCATCGTCCGGACGCCGCCATGGCCGCATGGGAGAAGAGTGCGGACATCCTTGGTCTTTCGGCCTATTTGCCTACCGAGGATAACCTGGTAGTCAACAGCGACTTCAGCCTCGACGTTCTGAATGGCGGTTTCGATTGGACGTACGTGACCCGCACCGGGGTTCGCCAATTGCTGGATCCGAGCGACTTTCGACAGGGACATCGGTCACTATCACTAACCTTCGAAGGCCCGGGTATCAATGATGCTGGCATTCAACAATTGATTCCCGTCCGCGGCGCAACGACGTACGATTTCTCCGCATATTACAAGTCGGCGGAGTTTGAAGGTGCGGGAGGTCCCGAGATTGTTCTGCGAGACGCTTATACCGGGTCCCCTTTGTTTGTGAGCGATATACTCACGGATGCCGATTTCTGGAAGGAAGTACACTCGAAGGTTACGACTCCCGCTTCGACTACATTGCTCGCCCTCGGAATCGAGCGGTTCCCCGCTGGTTCTCCGATTCGCGGTAAGCTTTCACTCGATGATTTCGAACTGTCGCCTTCTTCGTCCGAGCCCTCTTCCGATGATTCGTCTGGCGCCGACAACAGCAGCGGGAAGGACACGCCTTGAGTTCCGCGCTGGCAACCCAACCTAACTCCGCTTCGCTCGCGAAAGTTGCCCAGCCGCGGCTTACGAACAACATGTTGCTACTCGGTGGATGTGCAGTTCTGTTGCTGGGACCCGTTGCTTTCGGAACCGTCGAGCCTTGGTCAATTTTCGCCTTGGAGACTTGCGCAATGCTGCTCGTGGTGGCCTGGGCCGCACGCCAGTGGTTCAATCGCGAACTCAACTTCTCCAACAACGTTCTTTATCGCCCCATGGCTGTCTTTCTTGCTTTGGTATTTTTGCAGTGGCTGATTGGAACAACCGCCTACCGCTATGTAACTTACTCTCAGTTGTTGCGCTATGCAGCGTACGGGATGTTAGCGTTCGTGATAACACAAGCTCTCCGGCGGTCTTCGCAGTTCGAGATGATTGCTAAATTATTCACCGGTTATGGGGGGATCATTGCCGCATTTGCGATCCTGCAAGGCATGGCCCCGAATGGCAAGCTTTACTGGATCTGGCCTTCCGAACAAGGTGGGGCGATTTATGGCCCCTACGTGAATCACAATCACTACGCGGGTTTAATGGAGATGCTTATACCGTTTCCGCTGGTACTCGCCGCAACCAGATTTACGGACGGGAATCGCAAGCTGGCGATTGCAGGCATCGCCGCGTTAATGTCTGGCAGTCTTTTTCTTTCCGGTTCCCGTGGAGGCATGGCGGCTTTCGTCGCGCAGATGATCGTTCTCAGTGTGCTTCTGGTTCACAAGGGGGAAGGAAATTGGAAGCAACCGATTATGTTAGCTGGTTTTCTGGCGGTTGTGATCATTTTTCTTGTCTGGATCGGCGGCAACGCGCTTACCCAGCGCCTTATGACGATTCACTCGGAAGCCCGCGGAGAAATCAGCGGTGGCGTTCGATTCAGTATCGATCGCGATTGCCTGCAAATGATCATCAAACGGCCTTTCCTGGGTTGGGGACTTGGAACATTTCCTATTGTTTATCCGCAGTTTCGGAGTTTTTACACCACCTTCTTCGTCAACCAAGCGCACAACGATTATCTTCAGTTAATCGTGGAGACCGGTTTGGCGGGGTTCTCGGTCGCAGTCTGGTTTATGGTGCTGATCTTCCGCGGGGCTTCGACCAAACTTAAGAATTGGACAGAGACGATGAGCGGCGCCATGACGGTGACCGCGCTGCTGGGAATCGTTGGCATCCTGGTTCATAGTTTTGTCGACTTCAATCTGCAAATTCCGGCGAACGCCGCAATTTTTTACGTCCTGTGCGCGATGGCGGCAGCGTCACCGTTGCTGGAATCGCAACGACGCCGCGCGGTACGACGACACCATCTGATTGTAGAACCCACGCCACAAGAACCTGCGTCGTAACCGTAAGAGGAAGCACATGGTTGACAGCCGTTGAATCCGTAGCCAGCACACACAATGCGTTCGCGCTTAAGGCTCGGGGTCAGTTTGGATATCGGCGGGGTGCTTTGGCGTGCGGGTTAACGATCAAACTCCGCCTGGGCCTTGCGAGCGATGAGACGAAAATCCTTCCGGCTTGCGTCTTCCTCAAGTTTCTCTAGTTGTTGCCGGCCCGAAGCCCTCGAAGAATGAAGCTCCAGTCGGCCGAGATCCAGCCGCGCCTCGAATTCAAACTCCTCGTAGCCATCTCGGAGAGACTCGCTGAGAACGGATTGCAGCGCCTTTATCGCCGCAGGCTCCTTGCCGGTGCGCGCGTCCACTTCGGCAGCAGCCAGCGTCGCCAAAAGATGGGTCGAGCGGTCACTGGTGCGTTCGGCCAGAGCGAGGGCATTGGTTGCAGCGGCCTCGGCCTCTCCAATTTTCGACTGCGCCAGCAAAGCTCGCGCCAGTAGAGCAGCGGACTGGCTGGCGCTGGTAGCGATTGTCTGCTGTTCAAGCTGCGGCGCCGCCGCGCGAAGCAGCGCCTCGGCCTCTGCCGGATGGCCTTCCTCGATTACGATGGTAGCGAGCGCAATCTGGCTCCGGGCAATCTCAACTGAGTCGCCGACTTCTTTCTGGAACGTTAGGACCTGCTCCTCTTGATCACGCGCCTCTGAGACTTGATCCCGAATCAGGGAGATTTGGGCGAGACCTCCCAAATTGAAAGCGCGGCCTTCCTTGTATCCGATTTTCTCGGCGAGGGAGATTCCCTGTTGGTAGTATGACATCGCCTGACTCAACTCGCCTCGCTCCACCAGTACATCCCCCAGATTTTCTAGCGTAGCGCTCTCGCCGCGTTGGTCGCCGCCATCGCGGAAGCCTTGCAAAGACTTTTCATGCATGCGGGTCGCGCCGACCAGATCGCCCAAGCCGTCCAGAACAAGGGCGATACTTCCGATGTCGCTTCCAATATTGGCCGGGTTTGCGCCGATCTCCTGATGAAACCGCAGGGCCTGTTCATAGTAGCGTCTGGCTTCCTCCAGTTTTCCCAGTTCAAAGTAAACATTTCCCAGGCTGACGGTAGTCACGCCGATCTCACCATCCCCGATTTTTTGGAAAGTGTTTAAGGCCTGTTCGAACGCGCTCCGTGCGCCCGCGAAGTCGCCTTTGTCGTACAAAACGATTCCGTATGTTCTCAATGCGTCCCCGAGCAGGTGGGGGCTGCCGGTGTTGGCGGCGAGATCGCGGCCTTCGAGTCCCCTCTGAGCAGCCTTGTTCAGATCGCCGAGCCGGTCCCATGCAAACGTTTCCGCAATCGTCGACTGCACCTGAAGCATACGCGAGCCTTGTGCCTTCGCTTTCGCCGTCGCTGCGGCCGCCGCTTTTTGGTATTCGCTGAAATTGCCCGCGGCGTTTTGGGCCGAAGCCTCTTCCATATCAATGCGGGCATCGTCGCTTAGAGGTTTGGGCAAGGTTCGCATCTGCGCAATGGTGTCGAGCGAGTCCTTGGGATGTCCCGCCTTCCTCTGTGCTGACGCCAGACGCAACCCGTAATCAAGATTGTCGGGAAAGAAGTTTCTTAATGTGCGATAGATTTCTATGGCCGCAGCGAAGTCGTGAGCAAACTCGCGATAGCGCCCCTCCACGGAAAGATGTTGCTCGCGCGTCAGACTGGCCGAAAGGTCGAAGGCCTTCTTAGCCTCTTCTTGTGCCTTTTTATCGTAGCCGAGCTGGGACCAAGCCTGAGCCATAGCCGAGTGCGAGAGTGCGTAGTTGGGATCGGCTGCGATGGCTTTCTCCAGCAGATCTCGGGCGGCCAGAGCTTCATAAGCCTGCAGTTTCGCCAGTCCTTCCGCATACAAACGAGTGGCCTCCGGGCTTGTCGAGGTGGAAGCTGCCACTTGCGATGCTTCCGTGGCCGAAACATCGGCGATTCCCAACTTCTGGCGCAGGGCGGCGCCACTCTGCGATACCAGGTCGGGAAGACTGGTTTCGTTCCCATCTTGCGAAATCACTGCTATGGTTTCGCCCTCCCTGGCGTCTTGCAAACGCACATCGACCCGGATCTTCCCCCCGTTGTCGCTTCCGGTGTCAAGGTAAGAACCGAGCACCACGATGTCCGCGCCCAGATGCATGCGGATTTTTTGCAATGTATCCCGGCTGTAGCTATCAGCGGCGGGCAGCGAAAGATCCATCTTCATGCGCGCGACATCTTCGCTCGAAACCACGCGTAGCTGTTGTCCGGCGGACAGTTGTGCATCCAGCATCTCTGACAGCGCCGTCGAAATCCAGGCTTTGCTGTCTCTGGCTGAAAGATTCTTGAAGCCGAGCACGGCCACCGCGGTGCGGCGATTCGATTGCTTGCTCACATCGTTGGACAGTGAACGGCTGGACAGCGAACGGCCTAGAATTCGATCGCGGAGGCCGCCGACGTTAGCCACAATCGCGACAAGCAATAAGAGCAGAAACAAGGCAGCGATCCCTGCGCCGATTCCGCTGAGAACTGGCCAATGACGGACGTTAAGCCGCTCCAGATCAGTGTGCATTTCCCTGGCGGATTGATAACGGCGGTCTCGATTTTTTTCCAAGCTGCGCCTGATGACACTCTCGACGCCGGCAGGAACTGCGGGGTTCAGTTGACGCACCGTCGCGGGTGAACCATGCAGAACGGCGTCATGAACGGTCGCACCTGTACTGCCTTTGAACGCGCGCCGGCCTGTGACCATCTCGAACAACACAAGGCCGAGCGAGAAGAGATCGCTCCTCGCGTCCAGTTTTTCGCCACGTATCTGTTCCGGGGACATGTAGAAAGCAGTGCCCATCTTCGCGCCCGTGCGAGTCAGAGTGACGTCGCCTTCTACATCTGGCGCGGTTTCAGCCGTGAGGTCACTTTGGACATCCGGCTCTTTCTGGGGTTCCATCACTTTCGCCAGACCAAAGTCGAGAATTTTTACTTCGCCGCGGACCGTGACAAAAATGTTCTCCGGCTTGATGTCGCGATGAATAATGTTCTTTTGATGTGCCGCCTCCAGTCCACGTGTAATCTGGATCGCCAGGTCCATCGCTCCCTTGAGCCGTAAGCGCTTGTCCATTTTTTGGGTACGGTCGATCCAATCCCTCAAAGTTTCTCCCTCGAGCAGTTGCATCACGATAAAAGGCTGGCCGTCATGTTCGCCCAGTTCGTATATGGAACAGATGTTTGGATGATCAAGAGCCGACGCGGACCTGGCCTCGCGCTGCATGCGCTCAAATGCAGTCCGATCGCTGACCACCTCACCGGGCAGAAATTTCATGGCTACGCGACGGCCGAGTTTGATGTCCTCCGCCTCATACACAACTCCCATGCCGCCGCTGCCCAGCCGGCTTAGCACGCGATAATGAGAAACGGTCTCGCCTACCATCGACCGTGAAATGGGCTGAAAAGTCAGTGCAATTGAGGCGGGGTCTGCCGTCTGCGTGGGCATATCGGCGGGGCTGAAAGCAGGCGATTCCAGAAAGCTTCCCGCCTGGCGATGCGAATTGAGCAGCGATTGCACTTCTTCGAGGAGTTCGTCATCGTTGCCGCATTGCCGACGCAGAAACTCGTCCTGCTGCTCGACCGGCAGTCGCAGCGCCGCCTGGAGCAGTTCATCGATTCGTTTCCATCGCTCAGCGTCCATCGGAATTCCCGCATATTATCTCGCGGTGCAGCCAGGCCCGAGCAGTACTCCAGTCCCGCGCCACCGTGACCGCCGAGACTTTGAGCACTTCGGCCGTTTCTTCGAAGTTCAATCCACCGAAGAATCGCAGTTCCACGACCTGCGCTTTGCGGGCGTCGATTTGCGCCAGCGCCTTTAGTGCATCATCAAGAGCGACGACGTCCAGATCTTTGCCCTTGGACGGTTCAAGCAGCCCGCTGTCGTCTATCGATAATGTCTTCGTAGCCCCTCCGCGTTTCCCGGCACGATGGCGGCGGGCATAGTCCACCAGAATCTGTCGCATTTGTTGAGCAGCGAGGGCAAAGAAATGGGAGCGGCCCTCCCACTGCGGCGGATTCAGTCCGACCAGGCGGAGATACGCCTCATTCACCAGAGCAGCACTCTGCAAAGTGTGGCCGGGACGTTCCTGGCGCAGTTGAAAATGGGCCAGACGCTGCAGTTCCTGGTAGACGACAGGCAACAAAGTATCGAGTGCTTTGCGGTCGCCACTCCGCCAGCCCCGTAACAGCCGCGTGATCTCTCCTGCCGATTCGTGCCCCATGAGGCTAATGAGGGGAAGCGCGTTGGCAGCTAGAGTAGCCATGGCTGTTTCGGATGTCAACTTGAAACAATTGAAAAATCGACTACTTAGGGTTCTTGCCAAGCGTCGAAAATATTTTTCGCGGCGATGATAGGTTTTGCCGGCGACTTTGCGCTGTTAGAGACGTAAGGAAGAAACCACGGAGGGCAGTCATGAAAATGCTAAGTGCGCAAACGCGGTTAGTTTCGTTTCTGGGTTTGTTCGTGTTTCTGTGGAGTGCGGCCTATGCTCAGATTACGCCGCTCGGCGACTCTTACATCAACACCGCGACGCCAACCACCAACTTCGGAGCCAAGACCCTGCTCGATGTCGATGGCGCTACGCAGACCACCTACATTCAATTTAATCTAGCCTCGATTCCCGCGACGGCCAGCGTCAGCCAAGCCACGTTGAAACTCTACGTCAATACCGTCACGGCCGCCGGTAGCTTCAACGTCGACTACGTCAACGGCAGTTGGTCGGAGGGCGCGATTGACGCCAGCAATGCGCCGCCTGTCGGCGCGGCGATTGCTTCGAACGTCAGTGTCACCACGGCGGATAAGAACCAGTACATCCTGGTCAACGTCACTTCGGCGGTGCAGGCATGGTTGAGCGGGAGCGAGACCAATAACGGCCTCGCGCTTGTAGCCAATAGCACGTTCGATGCGACCTTCGACAGCAAAGAGAACACGACGACGAGCCATCCGGCGGAGTTGGATATTGCATTTGCAGGCGGCGACGGCACAATCACAGGAGTAACAACAGCCAGTGGCAGTGGGCTCACCGGCGGCGGAACGAGCGGAACGCTGAACCTGAGCTTGCTGACCAGTTGCACGAGCAATCAGGTCCTGCAGTGGAGTGGCAGCGCGTGGAAATGCAGCAACGCAGGGACGGGCACGATCACCGGGGTAACGGCGGGATCGGACCTTACCGGAGGCGGCAGCAGCGGCAACGTCACGCTGAACCTGAATACGGCGAATGTACCGCTGTTGGCCGCAAATAACACCTTCACCGGCAACCAGACCGTGAACGGGAATCTGACCGCAACCGGGTTCGTTAGCGCGGGACCGATCAGTGCGTCGGCGTCAAACGGCGCTTACGCGGTCACAGGAAACGATGCCTCCAGCAGTGGTTCAATCGGAGTCGCCGGCATCAGCACGAATGGTACGGGAGTGTACGGAAATGGCGTCACCGGAACGTCCGGAATTGGCGTCACCTATGGAATGTATGCGACCGCCAGCAACGGCGATGGGATAGCTGCGTTCGGCGCCGGCACCTATAACAGCGGCGTGTATGGAAGCGCCAGCGGTAGCAGTGGCAATGGAGTTTACGGTACCGGCGTTACCGGAGTGTGGGGCAACGGCAGTTCCTTCGGAGTGTATGGCACAGGCGGCACCTACGGCGTGTATAGCCAAGGCAGTTCTTACGGTGTGTATGGCTACGGTCCCACGACAGGTGTCTACGCCGTGAGCAACACCGGCGATGGCGTTTACACCAAGGCCGGTACCGGGGGCGTCGCCGCGGACGTGGTGAACACTGGAAGTGGGTACGGACTGATCGCCGGTAGTTCCGGTGGCTATGCGGGGTGGTTCAACGGGAATGTGAACGTCGACGGCAATCTCTCCAAGGCCGGCGGTTCGTTCAAGATCGATGACCCGCTCGATCCCGCCAACAAGTATCTCTACCACTCCTTCGTCGAATCGCCCGACATGATGAACATCTACAACGGCAACGTAACCACCGATGCGCAGGGCGATGCCGTCGTCACTCTGCCGGCATGGTTCGAAACCCTGAACCGCGATTTCCGCTATCAGCTCACCGTCATCGGCCAGTTTGCGCAGGCAATCGTGGCTGGTGAGGTAGCTGGCGGTCAATTCAGCATTAAGACGGACAAACCCAACGTGAAAATCTCCTGGCAGGTAACCGGTGTCCGGCAAGACGCATGGGCCAATGCTCACCGCATCCCCGTTGAAGTGGAGAAACCGGAGGCTGAACGCGGATTCTACCTGCACCCTGAACTGTACGGTGCGCCGGAGGAAAAGGGCATCCTGTGGGCCAACGCTCCGAACGCCATGAAGCGATGGAAAGAAGCAAGAACCAAGGCCGCAACGCCCGATGGGAACGAAGTTCTCACCAGACCAGGGAACTGGCGAGCTCAGCCGTCATCTGTGCCGCCTGGGCCTACATCTAGTTCGACGAGGGGGCCGTCCTGAAGCTAGGAAGAAATGCGATCTGCGGTTCGCGGTCATCGGCAAGGGACAAAGGAGGAGAGTCATGAGAATGTTAACGGCACAAAAGCGTTTGGCTTCACTGCTGGGTTTGTTTGTCTTCTTGTGGGCCGGGGCGCAAGCCCAGATTACGCCGCTCGGCGGTGCTTACACGAACACCGCCGATCCCACCACCAACTACGGCGCCGCCGTGTTGCTCGATGTTAATGGCGCCAAGCAGGCCACCTACATTCAATTCAATCTGGCCTCGATTCCTGCCACGGCCAGCGTCAGCCAAGCCACGCTGAAACTCTATGTCAATGCGGTGACCACGGCGGGCAGCTTCAACGTTGATTACGTTAGCGGAGCTTGGTCAGAGGGCACCATCGACTCCAGCAATGCGCCGCCACTCGGAGCGGCCATCGCTTCGAACATCAATGTCACAACCGCGGACAAGAACCAGTACATCCTGGTCAACGTCACCTCAGCGTAAGTCTGGACTCCTATGCGGCACTGTGCTTCTTGGTCGGATACCTAAGATGAAGAGGCCTCCTATTTCGTTGCGGCAAAAGCACGCGAGTGGAAAATGAGCGTTTCCCCCAAGTGAGATAGGAAATATTCCGCGCCGTGGCTTCCAGGATATAAGTGAAATTCATGCGGGATGCTTTCTGCTTCGAGTAGCCGATGTAGTTGCATGGCTCCTGCGTCGAATCCAAAGTCGTCCTCGTTGCCACAATTGAAATAAATCGACAAGCTGGCCGTCCGAATCTGCCTTCGATTCTGCTTGGCTAAGATGAAAGGGCTGTTCTGTTTCCAATGGGGGACATCCACGGGTTCGCCAAACACGGTTCCCATCAGGCCGCTTAGAGCACTCCCCGAATGACTCGATTCGCTCGGGCGCGGCAATTCCGCGATGAGTGCGGCGCTTTCGGCACTGACAGATGAAAACAAGTCCGGATACGCGAAGGCGAATCGCAGGGCGCCGTATCCTCCCATCGACACTCCACTAATCGCCCGTGCCGAGCGTTCCCGGCGAATCGAATAGTGCGACTCGATATAGGGAATGAATTCGCGAACGAAAAAATCACTGTAGCGCACGCGTTCGTCAGCGGAGTTGATGTAAAAGCTTCGCATCCCGTCGGGAGTGACGATCAGAAAGTCTGAAATCTTTCCCTGCTGCCGGAGATCTTCGATCAAGTCCCATCCCGCGCTCTTAAACAGAGTCTGTTCGTTATCACCGAGTCCATGCAGAAAATAGAGCACGGGATAATGGCGCGCAGAGCGAGCAGGCGCGGCCGCCCCGTATCCTGAAGGCAACATCACGCAGTAACGCACTGCCTCATTGAGAATGCGGCTCTGGATAACATTGCAATCGACGCGGCTCTCCGCATGGGCTGGACCGAGCAAAATGGGGATCAATAGAAACGGGATCCACCGCGAAAAAGAGCTCATGGAATCAGTTTACCCATGGACGATTACTCATAGCGCAGAGCCTGTACGGGATCAAGACGCGCTGCGCGAACGGCGGGGTAGAGCCCTGCCGCCAGACTCACCCCGGTTGAGAAAGCAATCGCGCCGAGAATCAGCCAGAGTGGCACGGACCAGATCTGTGCTGGAGGAAAGTGCTGGCGCACGAGATAAACGTTCGTTCCGAAATTGATCAGACGTCCGATCACCCAGCCCAGCGTCACACCCACAGCGCCACCCACCAGACCCATCGCGCCGGCTTCCGCAAAAAAGAGGCCGCGAACGTCCGCATCGCTCGCTCCAAGAGCTTTCATGATTCCGATTTCGCGTCGGCGTTCCAGAATCGCCATCACCAGCGTATTGACGATGCCAATCGACGCGACAGACAACGCGAGGCTGCCAAAAATGGCCAGGAAACCGTCGAGCACCGCGAAGAACTGGCGGACACTGCGTGTGGCATCCACCAAAGAAAAAGCGCCGAAACCCAGCTTCTTGATGGCGTCTTCCACGCTCGGAACCTGATTCGGATTCCCAACCCGCACACTAAGAGAGGAGTAGGTCGGGCCGCTGTTGGCGGAGGTATCGCGCGACTCGGACATAACATGCAGAGACTGCAAAAGTTTCAGTGGGAGGAATACGCGCGCCCGACCCGATCCGCGCATGGAATCCGGATCGAGGTCGGTTACGCCCACGGTTTTCAGCGTCAGCTCTCGCGAAACAACCGAGTATACCGAACCGTCCGCGGAACCGGTGCTGGATGGAAGTGAAGAGGTCGATGGGATCGACGAAGAGATTGAAGGGGATGTCGTGCGTTCGGCATAACGCATCGTCATTTCTCTGCCGACTAGAGATTTGGCCAGTTGTCCGATATCGGTATCATCCGTTCCTGGCTTGGGCGTTATACCCAACAACTCTTCGGCGAACGATTTTTGCAGAATGAGTTCCGCGCCCGTGTCGGAGGTAAAGAAACCGCCCTGCATTCCGTCAAAAGCATCGTTGTTGTTCTTGGCAGAAAACGGAATGCCAGCAACCATCGTCAGGTGAGGCTTGCCGTCAAAACGAAGCTCTGTAACAAATCGAATATCGGGATAAGCCTCGACGACGCCGGTTAATTGCTCGATCTCTTGCCGGGCGGATTCGTCGAGCGCGGGACTATCCGCCGGGGTCGGCCCTTCGTCGCGCGCTTCGCGGAAGTTGCGCATGTCGCGTTTAGAAGTGACGACGACCGTATCAAATAGGCCCGACTTCTCCAAGCGGCGCGAAGCAAGTTGCTGCAAGCCTATGCCAAGCGAGAGCATCGCGACCAAAGAGGCTACGCCAACGGAAATACCAATCGTCGTCAGCGAATTGCGAAAGATAGATTCGCGCAGATTCCGAAGAGCAAGGTCGGTGATGTCATACAGCTTCATGTGCTTCCTCTCTGAGGCGAGGACGCTTGTGCTGACGAAGTTCGAACGCTGGCAGAGTTGCCCATGCGAACGTCGCCGACGATTTTGCCGTCAGCCAACTGAAGCATCCGCCCCGCATATTTTTCAGCGAGAGCCTGCTCATGCGTGACCATTACGACAGTCATGCCCAGCGTTTCATTGAAACTGCGAATCAGTTCCATGATCTCGGTGCCGGTACGGCTATCAAGATTGCCCGTGGGTTCATCCGCAAGGAGAAGCTTCGGTCGATTGATGAGCGCCCTCGCTAAGGAGGCCCTTTGCTGTTCGCCGCCGGAAAGTTCCATCGGACGATGCGTAAGACGGCGCGACAAACCAACGCGTTCGAGCGATTGGCGCGCCAGCTCCGATCGTTGCCGGCGATCGACCTCGGCGAAGCGCAGAGGAAGCTCTACGTTTTCGAACAATGACATGCTGGGTATCAGATTGAAGGATTGAAAGACCATCCCGACGGTATGAAGCCGGTACTTGGCAAGTTGCTCGCGCGACAACGCTGCCAGGTCATTCCCATGAACGATCACGGACCCTGAAGTAGGGCGATCAAGACCTGCAACAAGATTTAGCAAGGAAGATTTTCCAGATCCCGAAGCGCCGAGCAGGGCCACAAATTCTCTGGCGGCGATATCGACAGAAATCCCGTCCACGGCACACACCAACGACTCGCCCATGCGGTAATGACGACAAAGGTTCTCGCTGTGAACAGCGAGAGAAGGCGAACCGGAAATCTCCATGCTCATCAAAGTGTATCGCAGGAAGAGAAGAACTTTCGGGTCCCAGCAAGGATTACCTGGGCGTTCTCGGTGGTTTGTTAGCGAAGACGCCCCGCGCACCAGCAGCAAGATTTAATCAATGTAATCGTAAGCCACGAGGGTCAGGAAATCAGCGAAATGCGAGTCGTTCGTCATTGCTTCGAATATCTTGGCCGCGTCTGCCATGCGGGCGCCTGACAGTCTGGTCGCCTGTTCATGAATCAAATCGCGCACCATTTCCCGCGTGACGGGGCGACCATCGTTGAGTTTGGTGCCGTGCCGCACCCATTGCCATACTTGCGAGCGGCAGATTTCGGCGGTTGCGGCGTCTTCCATAAGGTTGTAAATGGGGACACACCCGAAACCACGCAACCAGGACTCCAGGTATTGCAGACCAACGTCAATGTTCCAACGCAGCCCCTCCTCAGTAATTTGACCCGCGGTAACGGCCAAAAGATCTTTCGCGGTGACACGAACATCTTTCGGGCGAAGACTGATCTGGTTCGGCGTTTTCATGTGTGCATCGAATATCTCTTTTGCAATCGGAACCAAAGCAGGATGGGCAACCCAAGTGCCGTCGTGTCCCGCCAGCACCTCCCTCAGCTTGTCTTGGCGAACTTTCTCAAGCGCACGTTCGTTGGCCACGGGATCGCTCTTGATCGGAATTTGCGCCGCCATTCCCCCCATGGCGTGAATGCCACGCCGATGACAGGTTTGGATGAGCAGGTCCACGTAGGATTTGAGGAAATGCTTGTCCATGGTCAAAGTTGAGCGGTCAGGCAGAACAAAGTCGGGGCGATTACGGAATTTCTTGATGTAACTGAAGATGTAGTCCCAGCGCCCGCAGTTCAATCCGGCCGAGTGTTCCCGAAGTTCATAGAGAATCTCGTCCATTTCGAAAGCCGCGAGAATGGTCTCGATCAAAACCGTTGCCCGAATGGTTCCGCGCGGAATTCCGAGCTCGTCCTGCGCTGCGCAGAACACATCGTTCCATAAACGTGCTTCCAAATGACTTTCCATTTTGGGCAGATAAAAATAGGGACCACTCTTCTTATTGATCAACGCTTGGGCGTTGTGAAACAAATACAGTCCAAAATCGAAGATCGACGCAGAGATGGCTTTGCCATCCACCAGAAAATGCCGTTCTTCGAGGTGCCAACCGCGAGGGCGGACCAGCAAAGTAGCGACGAGCGAGTTAAGTTCGTACCGCTTGCCCTCGGGGCTCACGAAGCGGATAGTGCCTTCAATCGCGTCGCGAAGACTTACCTGCCCTTCGAGATTGTTCTGCCAGGTCGGAGAATTGGAGTCCTCGAAGTCGGCCATGAACATGTTCGCGCCCGAGTTCAGCGCGTTAATGATCATCTTTCGGTCGACGGGCCCGGTGATTTCGACGCGGCGGTCGAGAAGATCGGCAGGGATGGGCGCGACTGTCCAATCTTTTTCCCGGATGTGAGCCGTCTCTTTGAGAAAGTCCGGCAGTGCGCCGGCATCAAGCGCCTTCTGGCGAACTTGACGGCGCTGTAACAGGTCCTGTCGGCGCGGTTCGAACTCGCGCGCCAATCTCTTAAGAAAGTTAGTGGCTTGCGGGCTTAACACCTGCGTCTCGATCTCTTGATTAGAAAGAGTGCTAGTAGTAGTCATGCCTCCATGGTAATACTTTGGCGGCCGATGTCGCATGGGCTAATAGGCCGAAATGGACAGGCCGCCAGATTCGATGTCTTCGTTTGCCTCGATCACTCTCAATACGAAACCGCCCGCAGACTGGCGCCGGCTGATCAGCTAGAACGTGAGGCTGAGCGACATCTGAATTTGACGCGGAGGACCGATCGTCTTATTGGTCACCCCCAAGCCGCTGAGCGTCGGACAGACGTATAAAGATCCTCCCGGCGGTCCCTGGTTAAAGCTATTGTTGCAAGGGGTCTGAGTTGCCGCCGTGCCAACCGCCGGAAATCCGAGGAAACCGATGTTCTGGCTCACATCATCAACTGGAATGTCGAAACTCGCCGTGTTCGTGAGGTTGAAGATATCGAATCTGTATTTCAAAGCGTACCGCTCGGAGCTCGCCAACGTCTTCAAGATCGACATGTCGGCGCGTTTTTGCCAAGGCTGCCGAAAGATATTGCGTTGTCCGTGATCGATGAAGTTCGTCTCGTATGGATCGTTGGAGGGAATCGCTCCATTCAAGGCTCCCGGAGCCAGCAGAGGAATTCCAAAGCAACTCGCTCGGAGCGCGGGGATATCAGGATTCACGCCGGAGGCTCCGGTGACGGCTTGCTGGGGGGTGCACCCCGAAAGCGGGACTACGGGATTCGTGATGCCGTCGTTGACTCCATAAAAGATGCTGCCCACCGCGCCAGAATAATCGATAACACTATACGGTTGCCCGCTCTGAATCACGGTCAAGCCCGAAATCGCCCATCCATCGGCAACCTTGCCTTTGACCGAGGCTGCGGAGAAGAACTTCGGCAGTTCGTATGTGTACGTGAAATTTAGCACGTGCTTCCGGTCGAAGTCTGAAAGCGCGTAGCCAGATCGCAAATTCAACGGGTTGTTGCCGTTGTAGAAAAGTCCCATGGCACTTTGCTCGTCAGTCGCGTGCGAATATGTGTAAGAAACTCCTCCCGATATGCCGTGACTAATACGCTTTTCAACGTGCGTCTGGAGCGCATGGTAAGCCGAGATGCCAGCCGCAGTGTAGGATTCCGATTCGGACGAATAGCCGATATAAGGGACACGAAGATCAACATTTCCGCCTTCGAAGGTTTGCAGATATGGTTGTCCGTTCGGAAGACTGGCCGGGTTATAAGTGTTTGGCAGGGTGACGATCGAATAACCGTAAGTGTAGTCCTGTTCGAACGGCGTACCCGGCCGAATCGGGTTAGTTGGAGACGCGATCTGCGCTTGATTGAAAGGCAACGGAACAATTTCATGCCGCCCAAGGTTTCCTACATAGCCGATTTCCACCGCGAGATCGTGACGAGGCTGCCATTGAATATTAAGCGTCTGGTTCAGGGTGTAGGGAAGTTTGTTGGCGCGGTTGTAATCAGCAAATGAAAATAGAGGGATTCCACTAGCGATTGCGGATGCATTTGGTAAAGCCAGATCTGCCGGATTGCCGCTCGGAGCCGGGCCCAACGTAGGGCCCCACGGCGCTTCGAAGTTACTGCAATTAGAGTAGGCGTAGACGCTGCAAGTTGTCGTACTCACCCACGGAGGAGTCTGATTCACGCCAAATGGTCCGCCCGCGATCACTCCCGAGGCGAATCCCGGAGAAAGATAGGTAAACAGTTCTCCGCGATCGTAGTACATCCCCCATCCAGCGCGCACTACAAGTTTGTCGTTGAACTTTCTCGGGCTCCACGCTAAACCGACGCGTGGCGCAAGGCCCCATTGCCGGCCCGTCAAGGTCGAATCACTGACTCCCTTCGTCGGAAAGAGCGGATTGTTTCCTGCGACAATGAAGCCGTTCGACACGATCGTATCCGTCGTTGCGTCGTAGTTATAAGCCGCCGCATCAAAATTGAAAATCTTCCCGTATTTCTCTGTGAGGCCACCGTGATCGTCGAAGCGCAAGCCAACACTGATGCTCAAGTTCGGACGAAACTGAAACTTGTCTTGCACAAAAAGGCCGGTCTCTTTGTTGCGGTAGTAACGATCCGCATCACCCTGAAGAAAACTGCTGTCGATGAATCCGTCGGCCGAATAGTTGACCGGAACGCCCTGAACGAAGTTGGCAAAATTGGTGAATGCAACCGAACCAGTATTTGTTCTTCGATCGCGCGCGTTGAGCTGTGTGTACGAGAAGCTCCCACCGAAAGTAACCGTGTGTTTACCGCGGTTCCAAATTGCGTTGGCAGAAGGCATCCAGCGGTTCTGAAAAATGCCGGTGAACGCACCCTGCGAAGCCGCAGTTCCACCTATATTCAAACCGGCGTTAAAAACGTAGTTGGTGTTTGCTCCAGAATCGTTTCCCAAGTCGTCCACAATGGTGATGCCTGGGAACACAGAAGATCCAAACGCGTTGATGTCCAATGAGGCCGGAGTGAACGGCTGGCCGATCGTGCTGTAGATTTTCTCGCGAATGAATCCGAATGTCTCGGTCAGACTCAAGTTCGGCTTTATCGATTGCGTGTTTGTGACGCTCGCCACTTGACTGCCGGCGTCAAGATTCTGTGTAAAGCCCTGCACTGAGGAGAATCCAAACGGCGCTGTGGTCGGGTCATGCTGGTAGTAATACTTTAAGGCCAGTGTGTCTTTGGAACTGACGAGGTAATCGAGGTCAGACACGGCCTGGTCGGTTATGAAATATGCAGGTTGCGTGATGAACACATTTTCTGGGAAGTTAATGGTCGGAGTGTAGCCGGGATTCGCCGAAGGAAATAGATATTGGCCATTTGGCAACTTGTAGTTCAGCATAGCGTAGGCAACGGGATCGATATTCAGGGTCCCGGTTGCTCCAGGCGGGTTGGCCGCGACCACTGGATTGACTACCGTGCCCCAATTGTTAAGGACGACATTGGCCAACGCTGCGGGGCTTCGGTCATCCGTAAGCCCGAACGGCACAGCCGTCCTCGAAGTTCCAATCTCCAGATCAGAAACATGTGTGTGTTGGTAGCTCAGATAACCAAAGAGCTTGTCTTTGATAAGCGGAAAGCCGACTTCGCCGCCAGCGATATAACGGTGTAATTCGGGAACTTTTTCATTACTCGGTATGTTTTGGTCCGCGTTATAAAAAAATGGGGCGGCATTAAGCCAGTCCGATTCGCGGTGACCATAAGCGCCGCCGTGAATCCCGTTGGTCCCAGACTTCGTGCTCATATCGATGTGAGCGCCGCTCGTGCCTCCCTGCTGAGCGTCGTACATGGAAGTGTTGACGCGAAATTCCTGGACGGTTTCCGGAGCAGGCGTCGGCAAACCCTGGCCAATGGCGAGATAGGGCGAGGCCGAGCTCTGGATGACTTCCGCAGTCGTGCTGCCCGCTCCCGCGACACCCGTATTGTTTACAATGCGGGCCGATGCAACGGAGCTCGTAGTTTTTCCGTTAAATAGATTGCTGGCATCCACACCGTTCAACAGGAAAGTATTACTCGTATCACGCTGGCCGTTGGCCCAGATCGGTTGATTGCCGAGGCCTGCGTTGGCGCCAGTACCGGCTGGAAGTTCGGCGTTGACACCCGGAGAGAGAATAGCGAGTCCGGTGAAACTGCCGGTAGGCAGAGGGACAGATGCAATCTGATTTTCTTCGAGAATGTACCCGTTTGTTGTATCAACGGCGTTCATCATAGGCTCGGCCTGAACCTCGACGATCGTCCCCACTTTACCGACCGGCAGTACGACGTTGATGGTAGCGGTGCGATTTGCCTGGACGGTAATTGAGGGTACCTTCTGCGTTTCGAAACCGTCGTGTGTGAAGGTGAGGGTGTAGGTGCTGATGGGCAGGTTGACAAAATCGTAGGTGCCATTCGCGTTGGTGGTCAGTGTCCGAGTGAACTTCGTCTCGTCGGCAATGATCGTCACAGAAGTGCCAGGGAGAAGGCTTCCAGTCTTATCGGTAACCGATCCAGTGATTCCTCCGAGGGTTTGCTGCGCCAGAGCATAGGGAGCAAAAGAAAACAGCATGCCCAGGCAATTTGCGGCGAGCAGAGCGACCAATGCGGCGCGAGTGATCATCAACGACCTCTGAAAGAAAGTAAAAAAACAGAACTCGGATCTGTAAATACATTCGTGCAGCACTGCCGCGAACGTCATTCCAAGTTTTTGTATGAAACGATGTTCACGGCAAGGCTGGTTAGCACGCGTCTGCACGCAAAAAATGATTGACCGAATCTACGCGAGTCACGTACGGAAGGAAAGACCTCTGTCGAGTGAAAATTTCTTTATTACGGATTTGATATTTTCATCGCTGGGATGGGCATTAACTTTGGGCCAGCGCCGCACGCTTATTTCGAGCCCGTAACGCGAACCAAAGCAATCCGGCCGTAAGATAGGCGAGATAGACATACGGGAGCTTGCCGTACGGACCTTCTGGCATCGGGTAAAGATTCCCTGCGAGCGCGAGAAGCATAGCGGCGCCGGCCAGCCAGGGAATGATCTGAGCTCCGCGACGGAAGAGGCCTTGATCGCGCAGGTATCCCGGCAATGCGACGCAGACCAGGGCATAAGCAACGATGAAACCGTAAGTGGCGAGAGATCCCAGCCAACCATAGACATCTAATCCGCTGGCGCCCCGAACCGCTAGGACCGCAACCGGTAACAGCGCGGCAATGCCGGTGATCATGACGGCGCGGCTGGGTGTGTGATTCTTGGCGTGAGTGGCTCGCAGCGAATCGTGAGCCAAGCCGTTGTGCGCCATGAGAAGCAGCACTCGAGCCGCTGCCGTGATACACGCAAGGGTTCCTGCGAACAGGCTCACGAGTGCGCCCATATCGATTAGCAAGCCCAGCACAGGGACGCCGCCAACTCGGGCGAGCACATACATCGGCGCCTGGCTGGCACCCAACTCCTGACCAGCGGTATGGAAGCCCAATACCTCGGCGTAAGCACAAACAATAAAGAATACGCCAGCCAGAGCCGCGCTTTGGACGACCGCACGCGGAATTGTCTTTAGTGGGTTGCGCGCTTCAGAACCCAAAGCGGTCGCGCTTTCAAAACCAACGAAACTGAAGAGCGCAAGCACCAACCCAAGCCGCAATCCGCTGCCTGTCATCCCGTGGAGATGAAGTTGTTCCGGATCCCAGTGCCATCCCTGATGCACGAGAAGCAGCGCGACCACAATGACAATCACGGTGACCGAAGCGGCTTCGATCCACAGCATGAGGCGTGCGGAAATCTTCACGTCGCGATAGGCGATCCAGATAGAGAGGCCGGTCACGAACGCAGCCAAAAACAAAGCCGAAAATCCATGACCTGTGGCATCATGCAGCAACAAGTTCGCGTAATGATAGAAACCGCCAATCACGCTGGACCCTGTAGCAACGTAAGCCAGCAGGAGACTCCAAGCCGCGGTCGCGCCGAGCCACGGCGGCAGAGTCATCGAAGCGTAGGTGTACAACGAACCGGGTGAGGCGGAAAGCCGAGCGTAGCGGCCAATACACAAAGCCACTAGCAGCACAGCGACGGTGGCCAGTGCGTACGCCAGCCATGTGCCGTTGCCTGCAAGCGCGCAAACCAAAGGAATTGTGGCAGCCGGCGTTGTCGTCGGCGCAATCGTCGAGACGGACTGAGCCAGCGTCTCCATCGGCGAAAGGATTTCGGAACGGAGACCGTAGCTGGGTGTTTGGGAGACTCCTGTGGCAACCTGCGTCATTGGGCCTATCCTTCTTCGTCCGATTGGACTGGGATTGTACAACAACGATTCGACGGAGAAGTGACAGTGCGTTTCTGAATCAAGCGGGGGGTGTATTATCTGGCAATCTTTCAGTCGTTCGAATTGACCCAGTTGACGGCAGAAATGGGCATGTTATGAAACTCGATCGGGAAGTATTGCGAAGATTCCCCAAAGTTCTGTTGCACGAACACCTGGATGGCGTCTTGCGTCCGAAGACGGTGATTGAACTGGCCAAGACCGCGGGCTACGAGGAACTTCCGACGAACGATCCACTGGCGCTGGCGGAATGGTTTCATCGAGGAGCGAACCAGGGGAGCCTAGCTAAATATCTGGAGGGCTTTGCCCATACGATCGCAGTTATGCAAACGGAGGAAGCTCTTGAACGCACCGCCTATGAACAGGCGGAGGACCTTCGACGCGATGGCGTCGTGTACTTTGAAACTCGCTTCGCGCCAGTTTTTCATACAAGAAAAGGATTGACGCACCAGCAGGTCGTATCGGCGGTGCTCAAGGGACTTGAGCGCGGGCGCAAAGACTTCGGAATCGCTTCAGGCCTGATTATTTGCGCTATGCGCAATATGGATGTGTCGCTCGAGATGGCGGAACTCGCTGTGGATTTTCGCGAGCGCGGAGTGGTCGGCTTCGATCTTGCGGGGGAAGAAGGCGGGTATCCGCCCAAGAAACATGTCGCCGCTTTTCACTACATTCAGAGGGAGAATTTCAATATCACGATTCACGCTGGCGAAGGCTATGGCAAGGAGTCGATCTGGCAGGCCATTCAGTATTGCGGTGCGCATCGGATCGGACACGGGACCCGACTCATCGATGACATTGCAGTGGTAGATGGAGCAGCGGTCAAACTGGGAGACTTGGCGCAGTATGTGCTCGACAAGCGCATTCCATTGGAAATCTGCCTTATCAGCAACGTTCACACAGGCGCCACTCCAACCCTCGGGGAGCACCCGTTCAGAATCCTGTATCAAGAGAAATTCCGCGTCACGCTCAACACCGATAACCGGCTCATGAGCAGCACAAGTATGACGCAAGAGTTTGAAGCAGCCGCGGAAACCTTCGGTTTGACGCTCGATGATTTCGAGAAAATCACGATCAACGCGATGAAGAGCGCTTTTCTGCCTTACAAGAAGCGCTGTGATTTTATCTACTCCGAGATCAAGCCTGGATACGCTGCGATCCGTAAATCCGGCGTAGCGACCTAGCAACACCTGTCTAGCGGCAAACAGTCTTAAGGAGAGGTGGTTTCCGGGAATCACTCGGCTCTTTCAATCGGACGAAGTCTTGAGCGACAAACTGGCGCGAGACATCGTTGAGCACTGGCCGCAGCGCGAGTCAAGTATTCCTAAAGAGGGTAGCTGCCGTTATTGCGAGAGCAGCGCCAGAGTTTCCGCCAGCACCAGCGTTCCACGAGCAATATCTTCGGGAGAAGCATATTCGTCCGGACGATGACTATATCCGTTCCGGCATGGAATAAATAACATCGCGGTCGGTGCAATCCTCGACATGAATAACGAGTCGTGATACGCGCGACTGACCATTGGAATAAACTGGAGATTGTGTTTTCGGCAAGATGCCGAGAGCGCTTCCACGACTTTACTGGCACAGTTTGCCGGGGCATCAGCGTTCACCAATTCAGTCTGAATTGAAACCTCACGCTTGGTCCGGATCACTTCGCTGGCGTGCTCTATCTTCTCCATCGCTGCGTCGCGGCGTTTGACGTCCGTATCTCGAATATCAACGCTAAGTCGGACCCGGCTTGGAATGCTGTTCAAGACGCCCGGAAACACATCGCAGATGCCAATAGTGGCAACCGTGTCTATGGCTCCACTGGTGAGGGCGGCATTCTCAACAGCGAGGATCAATTCCGCGGCGGCACAGAGCGCATCATGCCGCTCTGGCATCAGAACTCCACCCGCGTGACCGCCCGCACCTTCCAGGGATACGCGAAGACTGGCCGGCGCCGCGATGCTGGTTACTACTCCCAGGGGAGTTCTCTGCCGCTCGAGCAACGGACCCTGCTCAATGTGCAATTCAACAAAAGCCTTGTAATAAGCCGGCGGCAATTCAACGGCCCCAAGATTTCCGTGGAAGCCCGCCTTTTTGCGAACCTGATCGAGAGATTCGCCATCATTGTCGCGCAGTTGGCTTGCTGCGTCAGCAGAAAGAGTTCCCGAGAGCATTCGACTTCCAATGCACCCAATCCCAAACCGGGTCGGCTCTTCCGAGGTAAATAGGAGTAATTCGATGGAATGGCGAGGATGAAAACCGCTGCTTTGCAAAGCGCGAATCGCTTCCAGACCTCCGAGCACTCCGACCACTCCGTCGTACCTTCCAGCGTTAGGTATCGCGTCGATGTGGGAACCGGTGCCCACAGCCGGAAGCTCGGGATCGGAGCCAGGCCAGCGCGCGAAAGTATTACCGATAGCGTCCTGGCGCAATAGCAGGCCGGCTTCCTCGCAACGACTCTTCAACCAGAGACGCGCCTTTAAGTCGGTAGCGGTGAAGACGATTCTCGTTACAGCCGGAGCTTCGGCGTCCGAGATCGCAGCGAGGGCTTCAATCCCGGTTGTCAACGCGCGAGCGTCAAGTTCGACGTTCATTTTCGTGGACCCGCAAGAGGATGGCGGTTCCAATCTTTGTAAATCAGATACTTGGCTGGAACTTTTCCGATTGCTCCGAACCACTGCGGACACCAGGGAGCCATCCATATAAAATCGCCAGCTGTTACGGGATACCAGGAATCACCTAGCCGATAGATGCCCCCACCTTCGAGCATGAGAAGACCATGCTCCATAACGTGCATTTCGACCATACTCAGCGCCGCGCCCGGTTGATAGATCATCGTATTTACTGCGAAATCAAAGTTCATTTCGTCCGGCAAGAGATTCTTGACTTGCAAATCAGTATCATCGCCGAGGGAATGCGAGGTAATCTTATTTTCGTGGGAGACAAGCATCGGCGGTGCCTCGAAAGCCGGCAACCTCTCATACAACTTCTCGACGATCGCTGCCCGGCTCTTCCGCAGTCCCGACACCCGGTGCACGACGTTAGCTGGAATGTAGGCGTAACCGCCCGGAGTGAGCTCATCGTTTTTGTTCTGGGTATCCAGCTTGAGAACGCCCTCCATCACAAAGATGAATCGCTGCGCGCTCGTGTCCCCCAGTTCACCGCCCGGCTCAAACTCGGCTGTGTATTGCGCAAAACACGCGCCCATGGCCGGGCCGACGTGCACGATAGCGGCACAATCTTTCATGCCCGGCAACGTCGTGCGCACGAACGTATCGGGAGTTAGCAGAACATGATTTGGTTGTTGTGAGCTACGCGTTTGACCCAGATTCTGCATGGTTTGTCTCTTGTTCGAATTCAACTTCTGCACGCGCCCGCGACTCAGAAGTAAATGCCAACTGATTCAGCAGGTGCAATCCGCATTCGATCGCCTTGGCCACATCGACCACTTCTACGGACTCAGCGGGATCATGACTGATGCCACCAGGAGTTCGCAGAAAGATCATCGCGGCTGGAACCTTCTGTCCCATGATCATCGCGTCGTGACCGGCGCCGCTCACCATCCGGAACGGCTCGCACCCTGCTCTGGCAATCGCTTGTCCCACTTCGTTGATCAGGAAAGGATCCATGGGAACCGCGGGCTGGTTCACAAACCTGTTCGACTTTGCCTTTAGCCCGCGCCGCGTGGCGATATTTTCCGCCTGACTAACAAAATAATCCACTGCCGCATTTCGGTCCGCATCGTTTTGATGGCGGACGTCGAGGCTCACTCGCACATCTCCTGCGATCACATTAACCGCGCCGGGCTTGGCATGTATGGTACCAACCGTAGCCACCAATCCGGCAGTGTTTTGCGCGTGACGTTCAACTGTGCCGATCCACTCAGCAGCGGCGGCCAAGGCATCGTAACGGAGATTCATCGGCGTGGTTCCCGCATGATTGGACCGACCTATGAAAGTGAATTCGAGTCGGCTCTGACCGGCAATCGCCTCGACTACGCCCAGAGAGCGACAAAAACTGTCCAGTACTGGGCCTTGCTCGATGTGAAACTCAACATAGCCCAGAACATCTTCGCGCAAAGCAGCGTCGGAGACCTCCATGGGATTCAGACCGAAGTCTCGAATCGCTTCGCGGATGGAAATGCCTTGCGCATCGACAAGGTTCAGTGTTTCGTCGTCTATCGTGCCGGTGAGCGCGCGGCTGCCGATGAATGGAGTGCCGAAGCGCACGCCTTCTTCTTCTGAAAAACCGATAATTTCGACGGCAAACGGAAGCCTGCGACCCTTCAACGCACTCAATAGCGAGACACCAAGAACAACACCAAGAATGCCATCGTACGGTCCCGCATTCGGGACGGTATCCAAGTGCGAACCGATGAGCAAGCGCGGTGCATCTAGCTTCGCGGCAGCATACAACAATCGCAAGTTGCCCACCGCGTCGACTCTTGAGGCAACTCCCATCGGCACCAGCCAAGCGGCAATTTCGCGATGGCAGTCATGCATGGCCGAACAAAGAAAACTACGGCGAATACCTGCGACATCCTCACTGAAGCGGGCGAGAGTTTGGCAACGGGCGATAACTTCTCGCGCTAAAGCTTCAAAGTCGAGTGTAATCGCGTCGGCCAACGGTGGCGCTCACCCCTGGCGACAGAGTCGCGCTTGGATGTTGCCATGCGGCTCGTCGACCGGCACAAAGATTTCGTTTGGATTATCCTGCCCGAAACGCGACAGATCCACTAACAGACAATGCTTGTTCGGCATGGCCAGTTCGATGTCGTGAACTTCAGCAACTCTTTCGAGAACCGCGCTGCCCATGGCATAAAGAGTGTGCTGCACCGACTTACTGTCGTGGCCGGCGAACTCAGAAAGAAGAACCTCGCGTACCTTTTGGCGCAACGCGGGGAAATCCATAACTGATTGTGTATAGCTCCAATCGGCGCGAAGGACGGTGCCCAGTAACCGATCCTTGGCCGGCGGCAGTGTCGTGAGCGAATCTCGAATATAACCTTCGAATGCAGAGCCCGAGGTTTTCATCATGACTAGATTTTCGAGTCCTGATTTGACGGAAAACTCTCCGGCCCGAGGGCGCGCCACTCTCGCGGTTTGGCACTCGCCCGTGGTCTGAACGAACGTCGTTGGTTGACGTTTGCCTCCAGTTTCCAGATGCTCCCAGCCCTTCTCCGATATCAAAACCTCGGCGACGGACACCTGTGGATTGCGACCGAGTAGAAAATCGATGAATTCCTTCGCAAACTCTTCCATGCATTCGGCGGCAGAGTTTCGCGCCACCGAATAGACCATATTTTTCATGGTGTCGGTGGGGAGAATTTTGCTGTTGTCACCGTCCATAAAGCAGGAATCGAAATCCCCTTGCAGCAAGACTTCCACGGTCCATTCACGTAGATCGTGTCCGCCAGGCCTGCGTTTCACCCGCACGAGGCGAACACGTGATTTTCCATACCTGTTTTCACCAACCACAATCATTCTTTAACTTCCCCGGTACGTAGTGTAGCCATTTGGACTGAGCAGCAGAGGGATATGAAAATGATTTTCCCCGTCTCGAACATGAAACGCAATCTCGACGATAGGATAGAAGCCAGTGATTTTCCGCGCAGCAAAATACGTTCCTGTGTCGAATTCCAAACGATAGATGCCTGGCGTTAGCGTTTGACTCTCGGCTAGCAATTGAGCACAGCGACCGTCCTGATCGGTGCGAGACGACATCAAAATCTTCCAATGGCCTGCGGAATCCTGCCGCTGCAAGCGCACTGGAACATCGATTGCTGGGCGGCCTAGCGCAGTGTCAAGAATGTGTGTCGAAATACGGCTCATAATTGTTGCGGCCGCTGCAACCATTTTCTTAAGCGAATCTGCGTGATCTGCAGCAACTGCTCGGATGTTTCCCGTAACTCGGTCGCGTCATCGTTTTTCAAACGCCGCTGCAAACTCGTCAGAATTTCGTCTGGAGACTTGCCGGTCGCGCACACAATGAAGATTCTACCGAAGCGGCATTCGTATTCGCGATTCCCTTCCGCGAGCGCAATTTTGGCATCATTACCCGCGCTTGAAATTTGCTGCTGCTCTTGCTGGGACCATATTGTCGACGGCTGCAACGTCACATTCTTCTCCGACTCTTGAGCCGTCGTCTCGCCGATGCGGGGATGACTTCGAAATGCCTCCGTCCAGTCCGACTCGGACAAATTCCGCCAAACTTCTTCGGACGCGGCAAGAAGCAACTCGTCGCTCAACAGGGGCCTTCGCGCAACGATTGCATGCGCCCAAGCCTGCGAACCACAGCACGGAAGTATCTCATTTGCTGCCGGGGTCGCAGCAAGAAAATTCCAGCGTGCGAGAACATCAGTCATGCCAGTGTCCCACTGTTTACCAACTGCGTGAGGAATTCTGCAACCAGATTGGCTGCCACGGCAGCACGGTAACGAGCGTTCGATCGTATGTCGTCAATGGGACGAATCGCAGTAGCAACCTTCATTTTTGCCAGGTCCACCAAGGCAGGCTCGATACGCCTCCCCTTCAGAATCTGTTCGATGTCGGTCAAACGAATGGGAACCGGGGCCACGCTGCCCAGAGATATACGAACATCTTCCATGAATCCGTCGCGGATCCGACCCAGCGCTGCCAAGCATACTTTCGAGATGGCTTGCGCATTCCGAGCTCCCACTTTCCGCGAATACTGGAAATAACCCGAAAATCTTCGGGGAAGACTGACAACACGAATCAGTTCGTCCAGTTCCATCCTCATCTTCTTATAACCGGTATGAAAACCGACATACGAGATCCGGCGCTCACCGCGAACCGAGACCAAAACTAATTCAGCTTCGTACGCCAGCAACGCCGGCAGTGAATCTGCGCCCGGGGATGCATTGGCAATATTCCCCCCAAGTGTCCCACGATTCTGATTCGCGACACCGCCCGTCCAGCGAGCGGCGCGGGCCAGCAAGGGGAATTCGCGGGAAATCACTTCGTGTTCCCGCAATTCCGTGTAGGTACAGCCAGCGCCGATCCTAATCTCATCCGGAAGAACCTCGATGCCGCGCAACTCCGCCAAATTCCAAATGCTGACAAGTTGGCGCGACGAGAGCTTTCCGGCCGCATATTGCACCATCACGTCGGTGCCTCCGGAGATCGGAAGCCAGGTCCCAGGCTCACTCGCCAACATGGACAGGACTAACTCGAGGGTCCCTGGGGCGCGCAGCGCAAAATCCACTGGATCCGACCTCATTGGGAATTTCCGCTTGCGGCCTCCATGACCGCTTCGAAGATCTGCATGTAGCCGGTGCAGCGGCAGAGATTGCCCGACAGGCCTTCGCGAATTTCTTCCAAAGTCGGCTTCGGCTTTTTGTCTAACAACTGACGGCTGGCCAGAATCATCCCCGGCGTGCAAATGCCACACTGTGCGCCGCCGCATTTCAAGAAGGCTGCCTGCAAGGCAGTTAGTCTCGGGCCAAGGGCGAGGCCCTCGATCGTTGTGAGAGTCGCGCCCGCCACTTGTAGAGCAGGGATCAGACAGCTGTTTACGAGTTTGCCGTCCATCACGACCGAGCAGGAGCCGCACTCGCCCTCTCCGCAGCCTTCTTTCGTTCCAGTCAAGCCCAGTTCAAGCCGCAGGACATCCAACAGCCTCTCCATGGGATAAACGCGAACGGTCTTCGGCTCACCATTCACGGTGAGTGAGACTTCGCATTTGCCGGGCCGTTTGGAATTACCGATCATCTCGTTTCCGATAGTTCTGAGTTGGAGACGGCTTCGAAGATGTCTTCGGGCAAAAGTGGAATCGAGTCGAAGCGAACGCCAAGTGCATCTTCGATCGCGTTGGCGATTGCGGGTGCGGGGCCATCCATCGGAAGTTCGCCAATTCCTTTGGCGCCGTAGGCTCCGTGAATATTGCCCATTTCTTCAAAGAAGACGCGAATTGGAGGCAAGTCGGCCGAGGTTGGCATGATGTAGTTAGTCATCTGACCATTTTGCATTCGTCCATTTTGCCAGACCACTTTTTCGTACAATGCAAATCCAATTCCCTGCGCAACCCCGCCAGCAATCTGCCCCTTGGCTAGAATGGGGTGCAGAACGCGGCCTACCTCCTGCAGAGCCACGAAATCCTCCACAGTCGCGGCGTAAGTCGAAAGGTCAACTTCTACTTCCGCGATATAGATTGCCCAGGCAAAGCAGGCATAAGCTTCCCCTCGATATTTTTGATCGTCCCAAAAAACGCCCGCTGGCGGATCATAGCGCGCGTAAGATCGCAATTCGCCGTGCTCAGCCACGTGGCGCCGGCACGCCACCTTAAATTCTTCGGGCGTATAGGAACCGTGCAATCCCTCAGCGGCCAGGGTTTGCCGGATACCGATCGCCGCAGAACGTACGAGACTGCCGACGACCATGGCGGTGCGAGAAGCTACGGTAGGCCCACTGTTGGGAACCTGATTCGTATCGGGCTGGGCAATTTGAACGTATTTATAGGGCAGATTCAACGCTTCGGCCGCAATCTGGCAGAGCACGGTGTTGGTTCCCTGACCGAACTCGGTGCTCGAAGCGAGGACACGGACGGTACCATCGGCGCAGCCTTCGACCCCCACAACTGAGGCCAAATATCGTTCACCCGATCCCGTAAAACCGGCGCCGTGTAGAAAAGCGGCAATCCCTATTCCCTTCTTGACCGGGCCGCCCCCGTTTTCGTGCGTAAAGCGCAACTTCTTCGCGCGGTAGTCAGAAAGCACCAAAGCGCGTTCTAGGAACTTCCCGAGATCAATTTCTTCTCGAATCACTTGCTCGGTCGTGGTGGTCTCGCCCGGTTTGAGAAAATTGCGGCGGCGAATTTCGACAGGTGATAGCCCAACCGCTTGCGCGATTCGATCCATGTGACGTTCCATCGCGAATAGACTTTGCGGCGCTCCAAAGCCGCGAAAGGCCCCGTGCGGCGGGTAGTTTGTCGCTACCGCCTTCCCTCGAATGCGAACGCAGGGCCAGTAATAAGAGCCACCCGCGTGGATGACACCACGCGAAAGCACAACCGAAGAAAGGGTGGCGTACGCTCCGCCGTCGATTGTGAATTCGATTTCGCCGCCTAGAATTTTCCCCTCCTTGCTGACGGCGGTGCGGTGGCGCGTACGTGAAGGATGACGTTTCGTAGTCGCAGTCATGTCTTCCATGCGGTCATAGATTATCTTCACCGGACGCCGTGACTTCATCGCTAAGAGCGCCGCATGACCTGCGATAATCGATGGGTAATCCTCTTTCCCGCCGAAAGCACCACCTGTCTCTGCCTGCACGACGCGCACTTTTTCAGCGGGTAGGTTCAATAGGGCCATCATCGCTTTGTGCACATAATAAGGGCACTGCAGCGAACCCCAAATGGTGATTCCCTGCTCGGAATCGAAGACCGCGATTACACCGTTGTTCTCTATGTAGAGTTGTTCCTGCGCTCCGGTTGTGTACTCGCCTTCGACAATGTAGTCGGCTTTTCCCCAAACACTCTCGACATCGCCTTTTGCTATCAGGAAAGTCTTGAAGGTGTTGTCAGATCCCCAGATAATTTGCGAGCATTGTTCGCTCTCTTCCATAGTCAAGACGGCGGGGAGAGGTTCATATTCGATCCATACTGCTTCCACGGCTTTGCGTAATTTATGTCGGTTCGGGTGAGCCAAAAGCAGAATCGGCTCCTCCGGATGATTGACCACGCCATCGGCCAAGCACGGCTGATCATCACCGATAAGAGCAATGCAATTCTTGCCTGGAATATCTTTCGCGGTCACAAAGACAAATTCGGCCCAGTCGAAGTGCTCATCGAACGATATCTTCTTGATCACTCCACGAGGGACCTGGCTGCGGACGGTCGCGCCGTAAAGCATTCCAGGAATGCTAATGTCATCGATGTAGCGCGCGGCGCCGGTGACCTTGCCGTGGCCTTCCTTGCGGGGTACCGACTGGCCCACGACCTGCTCTTCTTTCATAGCCGCTCCTTCCGGATCCTTTCGCGCCGTAGAAACCGAACTCCTTCGGCAGTGGCAATACTCAAGTTCCGCGCTTCGATGTTGGCAATTCTAGATTGCACCGCGCTGAGGGACGACCTCTCTGCCCCGCGCTTCGCCACAGAATTCGCCGCCTTCAAATACTCTTTCTCCACGCAAAAACGTCGCTTTCACAACGCCCCGCAACTTTTCACTCAGATATGGTGATATTGGATGTCGATAGTGCAGCCGTGCTCGAGTCACAACAAATTCGGTTTCGGGTTCGAAAACGACGAAGTCAGCATCGAAACCCTGGGCGATACGGCCTTTGCGAGTGTCGCATCCAGCGAGCCGGGCCGGCTTTTCGGCCATCCAGCGTGAAAGATCGACCAGGGTGAACGCACGCTCGCTTGCCTGTGTCCAAACGACGGGTAACGCCAGCGAAAGGCTTGCGATGCCGCCCCACGCAGTACGAAAGCTTCCCTCTTCGGTCTGCTTCATCGCTGGCGGACAGGGTGAGTGATCGGTCGCCACTAGATCAATAATTCCTTCTCTAAGACCCTGCCAAAGCTTTTCTCGATTTTCTAGCGAACGAATGGGCGGGGCGCACTTGCACAATGTCGATCCGTTCGTAATTTCTTCTGCGCTGAAATGAAGGTAATGCGGGCAGGTTTCCACCGTCACCGCAAGGCCCTCGGCTCGCGCCGCACGCAGTTCCGGCAGCGCCGAACTGGCCGAGAGATGCACGATATGCAAGTGGAATTTATATTCGCGGCAAAGCGAGAGCAATAAGCGGATGGCTGCGAGTTCCGCTTGCTCCGGACGCGATTGCAGGTAGGTCGAATAATGAGTCCAATCCGCGTCGCGCAGAGAAAGCGTTGCTTCGTCTACCGGTGCCGGCAGTTCTGCATGAACCAGCAGCGGCAGGCCAGTCCTCGCCACAGCAGGCAGGGCGGCGCGAAGTTCGGGCTCTGTGACCATGGTGAATCCGTCGATTCCGGGATTGATCAAAAAGCATTTAAAGCCCGGCACGCCTGCCGCGGCGAGCGGCTCGATGTCTAGTTGATTGTCGCTGACGACACCACCCCACGCTAACCAATCCACGTGACAGCGACCCCGGGCCGCCTGACGCTTGGCCGCAAGCGCTGCAACCGTGGAGGTCGGCGGCAAGCAGTTCAGAGGCATGTCGACAACGGTCGTGTAACCTCCGGCTGCAGCCGCTCGAGTAGCCGTCTCAAAACCTTCCCAATCGGAGCGACCAGGATCATTGATGTGAACGTGAGAATCGACCAGGCCAGGCAGAATCGCATCGCGGCCAAAGTCGTAGACCTGGGTACGGACAGGAATTTCGTCCGCCGGAACGACGCAATTGATCTTTCCGTCGCGCACCACAATCGCTCCAGCATGAATTCCGTCGGAGGTCACGATGCGCTGAGAAACGAAAGCCTGGCCGTCCATGCCAGAGCCTATCGTGACTTCTTGTCTTTTTCAACTTTTCTACCGCCGCGTATGCCTATCCCACATGCGACTTCGTGTTTTTCCGGACGGTGCGCGAGTCGGCACAGAAGCGCGAAGACGAACGTGCCAGGCTAATACCGAGAAATGCTTTGCGGATTTCCCAGCTCGGCTTATACTGACTCACTCAATAGCGGCTGCGAAAAAGTCCATGTCGACCGATTTGCGCGCAGACTCCTGGGCACAGCAGGTCGCCATGCCTCTGGGGATTACGCGATGCCGGAACCAAATCATATGGACAACGCTTTCATGGCCCGCGCCATTCAACTTTCACTCGACAACGTCAAGACAGGGCGCGGCGGTCCGTTCGGCACGGTTATCGTCAAGAACGGCAAGGTTGTAGCGGAAGCCGCCAATCAAGTCACTGCCACAAACGATCCCACCGCCCATGCCGAAGTTGTCGCGATCCGGCAGGCTTGCCTGAACCTCGGCAGCTTCGAACTGCGCGGTTGTATTTTGTATACCTCTTGCGAACCCTGCCCCATGTGCCTGGGAGCGATCTACTGGGCGCGCATCGAGAAGGTTTATTTTGGCAATGGCGCCGCGGATGCTGCGAAAGTCGGCTTCGACGATTCGGCGATTTATGCGGAGATCAAACAGCCGCACGCCGAGCGCGAAATCCCCATGGTTCAGATGATGCGCGAAGAAGCTTTCGTCGCATTCCATGCTTGGGAGCAACAGCCGGGCAAGATTCGCTATTAGTGCTCTAAGGCGGGTTTTCTTCGTTCTATTACCTCTTACTGCAAGCGTGGACTTGGCGTGCGTCGGAGAATAAGAACTCTTTCGAGGAAGATCATTGATCAACCGTTACTTCAAACTCGCCGAAAACAACACCTCCATTAAACAGGAGATGCTGGGGGGCCTTACGACTTTCGTCACGATGGCTTACATCATCGTCGTGAACCCGCAAATCCTGGCGCAAGCCGGCATGCCGCCCGAAGGCGTCCTGTTCGCGACATGCGTATCGGCGGCAGCGGCCTCTCTGGTGATGGGACTTTACGCCAACTATCCCATTGCTCTCGCGCCTGGGATGTCACTCAACGCCTACTTTACTTATGTGGTCTGCATCGGCATGCATGTTCCGTGGCAAACTGCGCTGGCGGTGGTGTTTATTTCCGGCTGCGTCTTTCTCTTACTGACCGTATCGCGCTTGCGCGAGCAAATTGTCAACGGGATGCCGGATTGCCTGAAACACTCCACGGCGACTGGCATTGGGATGTTCATCGCTTTTATCGGATTACGGAATGCCAAAATTGTGGTCGCGAACCCCGCGACCTTCGTGGGGCTGGGCCAATTCTCCGACAAGGAAGTTCAAACCGCTTGCTTCGGACTTGCGCTGACCATCGTGCTCATGGCGCGCAAAATTAACGGCGGCATTCTGATTGGGATCTTCGGGACGACATTGCTCGGAATTCTGCGCGGCCTTTCCCGCTGGCCTTCCGCAATCGTGTCTCTGCCTCACCCTTCCTCCACTTTCCTAAAGCTGGACTTCCGTGGGGCAGCCCACTTGGGCTTTCTTGAAATCCTGTTTGCATTCTTATTCGTCGATCTTTTCGACAACGTGGGAACCCTGGTCGGCGTGTGCGAGCAAGGAGGATTTGTGAAGGACGGCAAGATTCCTCGCGTGGGCCGGGCTCTCGTAGCAGATGCTGTCGGTACACTGTTTGGGTCGTTGACCGGCACATCCACGGTTACGAGTTACATAGAAAGCGTGGCAGGAGTCGCGGCAGGAGCGCGCACCGGCTTGAGCAACGTGGCCGTGGCGGGTCTTTTTTTGCTAGCGACGTTCTGCGCGCCGCTGGCCACAGCGATTCCGGGCTACGCCACTGCGCCCGCGCTGATCTTGGTGGGCGCGTTAATGACGCAGTCGATTGCCTTCATCGAATGGAGCGATTTCAGCGAGGCCGTTCCCGCCTTCATCACAATGCTCGCCACTCCGCTGACCTTTAGTATCGCCACAGGTCTCAGCCTGGGTCTCATTTCTTATACTGTTGTCAAAATTGGGATTGGCAAGTTCCGAGAAATTACCGTACTCATCTGGATCCTGACAGTACTGTTCATCTTGCGGTACATTTATTTGGCCGTCGCGTAGTTCGTTCGATTCGTTCGTAGATGCCTCTACCCAATCTGCGAGACGCATCAGAAAAGTATCTCTTGGTTATGGTCCGATCTCTATCGGCCGCTCATACCCGGTCATCTCCAGATAGCCGACCCCTTTGATCTCCGACGGTCCCCGATGGCCTGCGATGCTGACGGCTCCTTCCCAATAACTGGGAGCGAATCTGGTGTTCCCTGAAAACTCCTGCTGGTTTAGCCTTGTGCTGACCTCTAAATCGAGGCCTAACCTCGGAATTCTTACTTGCCAGCGAACGGGATATCGAGCCGCACTGATCGGGCTCAACCAGGTCTCGCCCAGCGGAACCAGAGAGAAATCCGACTGCTGAAGGTGCGTGGACCGGTTTTCGCTATCCACGTAAGTTCCCGCTGAAAACGGGTCGATCGAACCATCTTTGCGCCGGATGCGGAAGAGCATCAACTCAGTGTTGTCGTTGAGTTGAAAGCTGATCCAGTCCCATCCCCCTTGCTGCTTTTCCAGTTGGTGAGTGAAAAACTCATGGTCCATCCAGGCTGTGCCCGTTACTTGCTCGATTTTGCCAGCAATCGCCAAAGTGCCACTGGTCCTCAAACGAGTGAAAGAGATGTAGTGGGACGCGTGCCCGATCCCAGCCGATTTCTGACTGACTCCATTTTCGCCGTGAATCACCGGCGGCTTGTCGGGATGCAATAAAAGCGAAATTGCGAAACGCCCGTCATCTGCCTGCAGTGCGATATCGTCATTTCGCCATTGCACCTGCCAGTTGCCATTCCAAATTTTCTTCTGACTCTGGCTGATTCCAGCCAGTCCCGGCCCGGAGCGGTTTGTCCTTTCGGCATGGTAAAACTGGCCGCCATCGAGATCGCTCAAGGCGAGATGAGCCAGATACAAATCCCGGATATCCCAAGTTGAAGTTTTTTCGGGATCCCGATCGACCGCCTGCCGGAAAAACGTCAGTTCAATACCGAAGCGATGGCCATCCTTCGCCCTGAGATTACCCGTGTAGTACCACCATTCCGTTTGAAAGTCCGGATGATTGAAATGATCGCGCGGAAACTCGTAGTGGTAACCGGGCAGAGCGCTCTTATATTGAGCAGCCGCAAGTTGCAAACACAGAATCAGGGCGGCCAATACCAAGAGCTTATTCCTCATGGATCACCGCTAACGGATTCAGTCGCACGGCAACGCGCGCCGGATACAGTCCAGAGATGATTGTCGCGATGTAGACGACGCTCAGCGCTCCGAGAATCACGGTAACCGGCCAATGAAAGCGAATCGTCCAGCCGAAAGACTGCTTGTTGATGACAAAGACGAGAATCAGCGAAAGAAAATAGCCGAGAACAAATCCGGCTAGATTGGCGAGGAACCCCAACAGTCCTGCTTCCACTAAGATGAGTTTGCGGATCTGGGAAGATGATGCTCCTAGAAAGCGCATCAATCCCAGTTCGCGCCGCCGGTCGATGACCAGGGCAACAAAAGCGCCAGCGATGCCCATGACCGCAACAAATACAGCAACCGCCTCCAATGCATAGGTAATGGCGAAGGTACGGTCGAAGATACGAATCGCTTCTGTGCGTAAATCGCGGTCCGAAAAAATAAGGATGCGATGCCCGGCCGCGATTTGCTGAATACGGCTGCGAACGGCTTCCACGCTTGCCCCTTGCGCCACAAAGACCGCCAGATTCGAGGGCGTGGGGTCAGGGAGATAGCGCAGCATGGTCTCGCGATCCATGAGGATATAGCCACGTTCACTCGCATAGTCGTAAGAGACGTCAACGATCTTGAAAGAAACTTTGTTTTCACCGAGCGCTAGTCTCAACGTATCTCCAGCCTTGACATTGTGCTTGTAAGTAAAGGGTTCGCTAACGATCACGTTGTTTTGACCGCGCAATTGCCCGAGGACAACTTCGGTTGGGCGACCCGAGAAAAAATCAGAACTGCGGTAGGGGCGAAGCACGCGAAGGTCGACCGAAGCGAGGGTCGCCGGTTTGCCGTCGTAACTAATCTCATAGGCTCGCAACCGGTCGACCGCGGAAACTCCCGGCAGTTGGCCGATTTTCTCTGCGAGATCGAGAGAGATCGTGGGGTGACGGTCTGCAGCCGGGTCGCCAGCTGGCCGCAAATAGAGGTCCGCCGGCAATTGATCATTCATCCAACTCACAACCGTCTGTCGAAAACTTCCCACCATGATTCCGACCGAAACCATCATCGCGACGGCCGTCGCCAGCGCGGCAACCAGTACGGAAGTCCTGCGCAGAGCGGCGGTCAAACTGCGCGCAGCCAGCAACGCTTCGACTCCGATCAGTTTTTTCAGAATTCCACACGTGGCCCATGAAAGAAAACTCACCAGAGCGGGCATAGCGTACCCCGAAGCGGCGATGAGCAGAATCGTAGCGACATATCCAAGAAGCGGTTTACCCCCAATGGCGGGCATGCACGCTGCCACCAGCGCCAGCAGGGCCAATATCGCACCGACCAGAAGATCGCGAAGCATATGAGTTTGCGCGATGTATTCCCGTCGTCCCTGCGCCATCGCATCCGTCGGCGACACATTCATGGCCTCACGCGCGGGGGAGAGCGCCGAAACTAAAGAGACGCCCACACCAATCAGCAGCGCCCACAATATCGAGAAGGGATCTAGTGCAATCGAACCCGGTCGACTGCTTACATACAGAGACTCGACCGTGATCGCCATCAGCTTTACCGCGCCGGAAGCCATGATTCGTCCCAGCGGCAAACCCAGCAGCGCCCCTGCGACTCCGAAACAAGCGGCTTCGCCGAGAAAGGCAATCAAGACGTTGGCCCGGCTGGCACCGACCGCTCGCACGATCCCGATTTCGGCGCGGCGCCGGACGACCGAAACCGAAATTGTGTTGTAGATTAGAAACGCTCCCACCACCAGCGCGATATAGCTGAGCAGCCTCAGATTCCAGCGGAAAGCGGCGAGCATCTTCCGGTTTTCCTCCGTGCCTGTGCCCTGTGGACGAATCTCGACTCCCGCCGGAAGAACGTGCTGCAAATCCCTTTGTGTATCCTCGATTTTTGCGCCCGGCGGAAGCTTGATCAGAATGCGATCGACGCGGCCGAAACGATTGAGAACCTGTTGCGCTCCCGCGATGTCCATGAGGATCGCGGTCTCATTACCACTCGGATCCGGGTAGCTTCCACGCACCGTACAGTTGTGCATGCGATCGTTGATCAAGAGAGAGATTCGATCGCCTGCATGAAGCTTGAGACTACTGCTAACCCATATGCTTTCGGGATCTGTCAACTGCTGGAGGAGGGAGTCGTCAGTAGTCCCAGGCGATTGAGTGGGAGATTGTTCTGCCGAATTCAGATTGACGTAGCGGCTTCCCTCTGCGATGAGATCAATACCGATCAGCGGTATCGTTTGCTGCGTCTTTTCAATAACCGCGAAATCCTCCATGCGAACCGAAATTCGCAACGCGGAAGGATACGTCGCGAGAGTCGCAACGGTAGATTCGGGGACGCCACCCGGAGCGACAACTTCCAAATCGTTGTCTCCCGCGAGCGTCTCCATCGACGAATGAAAGGAACCCGCAGCTGCGTTGCCCGCCAGACCGATCGCGAGGACCACGGCAACCCCGAACGCAACTGCAAGGACCGTGAGAACAAGGCGCACGGGCTCCCGAAAAAGCGGACGCACCATGAGGCGGTAGAAAAGCGTTAGGCGGGGCATCTTAGCGACGCGTAACCCCTTCGATGCGGCCATCGCGCATCTTGACCAAAGTGTCGCAGACCGCCGTCGCTTCCAGGCTGTGCGTCGCCATAATGGTTGCGGTTTTTTGCTCGCGCGTCAGGCGCTGCAGCAAGCTCAGAATGATCGCGCCAGTCCCCGTATCCAGATTTCCCGTCGGCTCATCCGCTAGAAGAATCCTTGGCGAGTGAACCAAAGCACGCGCGATCGCAACTCGCTGCATCTGTCCGCCAGAAAGCTGGTGCGGATATCGATTTCCCAGACCCTCAAGTTCGACCCATTGCAGGCGTTCGAGCGTTTTCTGGCGGGCATCTGGTTTTCCTGCGAGCAAAAGTGGCAATTCGATATTTTCCTGAACCGTCAGAGTATGCAACAACTGGAAAGACTGAAAGATGAAACCAACTTTGTCGCGTCGCACGCGAGTCTGCTCTTTGTCATCCAGAGAGGACGATGGCACGCCATCGAAGATGACGACGCCGCCGGTGGGAAAGTCCATCGCGCCCGCCAGGTGCAAAAGGGTCGACTTGCCGCAACCGCTGCGCCCGACTAGCGCTACAAACTCTCCCGCGTCCACCATCAGCGAGACGCCATTGAGTGCGCGAATCGTTTGACCGTCGGTCTCGTAGTGCTTACTGACGTCTTCAAGAGACAGAATTGACATGGAATGACCAGCAAGGCGACCCCTTGTTAGGGTTTCGCGCTAGCCAACTCCTTTTCGATCGCCGAGGTCACTTGTTTGGAGTCCGGCTCGATCTCAGAGCTAAAACGGGCGACTACTGCGCCGTCTGGTCCCACCAGGAACTTCGTGAAGTTCCAGCCGATTTCCCCGCCAGTTTTCGGATGCGCTGTTTTGTCGGTCAGAAACTGGTAGAGCGGCGTGATATCGGAACCTTTCACCGACACTTTCGCCATCATGGGAAACGTCACGTTGTACTTCCGCGTGCAGAAGGTCTTAATTTCCTGATTGGAACCGGGCTCCTGCGCCCCGAAGTTGTTTGCCGGAATTCCGATTATCACGAATCCTTGGCTCTTATATTTCTCGTAGACCGACTCGAGCGCTGAATATTGGGGCGTATAGCCACATCTACTGGCAACGTTCACCAGCAACACGATCTTGCCTTTGAAGTTGGAAAGCGGCGTCGGTTGACCGTCGATCGAATTGAGTGTGAAGTCATAAACTGTCTTGTCAGACGCGATCAGGCTCGTCGCGAAAAACATCGTTAACACCAAGATTATTCTCATTCGGGGTTCTCCGCTGAAGTTGGTTCGTGGATGAACCGCCTTCGCTGTCAATTCTCATGTGCACTTGGTAGATGGCAGGACCTTACAGAACGGAGCAATTATCTGCAATACTCCCATTCCAATTTAGTCGAACCGCAGCGTCAGAAAAACAGCACGTACTGCCACCCGCCGCCGATTTTCACACTGTGAAATCCGACCGTTCGAATTGTCCTCGCGTTCACATAGAGTGAAGCCGCGCCCCGCATTTCACTTTAGATCAAATCAGATTGCATCACAATCAAGTAGTAGTAAGTGAAAACCCAGGGAGGCGACAAATGGCTTCGCGACCAATCGCACCGGCAATTGCAGAGAACCTGACGATTCCACAACGGGTTGACCTCATTCTCGATCTAACACGTCGAGTTGAACTTTTGGATGAGTTGCTGAGAGCCGCCCGGGAAGCGCGAGGCGCGATGCTCGCGGATGGTTCGTTCCCAAACGAAGCCGAAGCGGCATTCGTCGTCTGAGAGAAGCGGTTTTGATCTCGGTGTGAGTTAAGAGCCGCAACTGTTTCCAACATTTGAGGAGGTTTTATGAAGAATTTAATTTGGTTTAGTGTTGCAACCATGACCCTCGCCGGATCGATGCTGGCGCAGGAATCGATGAACGACCACAGAGGCGAAACTGTTTCTCAGCAAACCGGTCTGCGGACCGTAGTCGGTTGTCTGTCCAAGACTGACGGTACGTTTGTCATCACCGGCGGCGCCCCCGGCCCCAAACAATTCCGCATCGTGGCGGGCGATGTATCGGGGCTCAAGGGCAAGATTGGCCACACCGTAAAGGTGGTTGGGATTGTCGGCAAGAACGATCCGGTTGCCAACCAAAATGGTCTTTATAACGAAGGCTCGACCACCGGGGTTGGTTACCTCACGATCGAGGCGCAGAAAATTTCGGAAGTGTACGGGAATTGCAGCGAAGCCGGCAAAGAATGGGCGGGCGATCACAAATAGTGAGCCAGGGGAATCCGCGGGCGGTCACGTGCAAACTGCTGTCACCGCACGCGCGCAATACTATTTCGAGTCAGGTTCAGGGAGAGTGACTAATGAAGATGAATCGCATAGTTTCGCGTCCTGCTCAGCCGAGTCCTCCAAGCAAGCCCTGCGCGGTTTGTGGCGAGATCATATTGTGGCGAAGAAGACTCGCCGCCAACTGGGAAGAGGTGAAGTGTTGCAGCGCTTCATGTCGTCGCTCTTTAGTTACGAAGTCGAAAACTATGCTCGACGAACGCAGAGATGTTTCTCATTGCTTCGCCATCGGGTCGGAGGCGTCTGCTGCATAAGCAAGAACCCAATGGACGGCCCAAAGTCCTACGGTGCTTTTCGGTGATGCCGCTATGAGTCCATCGTATGTGATCCTCGGAGCTTGCGGAGGAATTGGTTCTGCGGTCAGTCGTCGCCTTGCCAAGAAAGGAGCCCATCTGCTGCTCGCCGGACGCGACGAGGTACGTCTAGCGACCCTCGCGGCAGAGCTTGGGGCGGAAACATTTTGCCTCGATGCCACGAATTTGCGGCAGGTCGAATCGTGCATGACACGAGCCGAAGAATTGCACAGCACCATCGATGGCGTTGCCAATTGTGTGGGCTCTCTTCTGCTCAAGCCGGCACACCTTCTCTCCGAGGAAGAGTGGGACTCCACGGTGGCTACGAATCTAAAGTCTGCGTTTGCAGTAGTGCGTGCGGCGGCCATCACGATGGCGCCAGCCGGTGGGTCGATCGTGTTGCTCTCGAGCGCGGCGGCCCGCATCGGATTACCCAACCATGAGGCGATTTCCGCCGCCAAGGCCGGTATCGAAGGGTTGATGCTAGCCGCTTCGGCCTCTTACGCCGCAAAAAAAATTCGGTTCAACTGCGTCGCTCCGGGAATGACCCGAACTCCTCTAACGGCCAAGTTACTGCAGAGTGAAATGATGGCCAAGGCTTCTGCTGGTATGCACGCACTGGGCAGAATTGGAGAACCAAACGAAATTGCATCCGCGATCGAGTGGTTACTCGATCCTGAGCAGAACTGGGTTACCGGACAGGTGATCGGAGTAGATGGTGGGCTCTCCCGGGTTCGGTCTAGAACTTGATGAATCGATTGTCGAATGGCGTCCGCAGCCGATCTGCACTTAATTGCTCGACCGCTTACGGAACTGTGACAATCAGGGCGCTGCAGGGACTGTCGCCCGATTTGCAATACGTATGGGGCACACTGGAATCGAAGTATATGGAATCGCAGGGCTCCAACTCGTGCGCCGTGCCTCCTATCGTCACCGTTAGAGTACCGGAGACCAGATACAAGAGTTCGGCTCCCGCATGGGTGTGAGGCTTCAGCTTCTCCCTCGCGATCTTACGGAAATCCGCATAGTACGCATTGATCTTTCTGGGTGCGGCCCCATAGTCCAGAGTCTCAAAGAAATAGGACACATCGGGTGTGCCGGGTCGTTCCGGAAATTTTTGACGATCGCGTTTCTTTGCGACCGCGATCACATGCCGCTTCCGCTCGTCAGTAAAAAAATGATCCAGTCCGACATCGTAAACGGTCGCAATGCGCGCTAACGTGGGCAAGGTCGGGAAAAGCTTGCTCCGTTCAAGCTTGGAGAGCAACGCCGCGGATAAACCTGTATGGCGGCCTAATTCCACCAGGCCCAATTTCTTTCTGAGGCGCAAGGCTTTCAACTTTTCACCAATCAAATATGGCTTCAGCCATACTTGTACTGTGTCCTTCGAGGCAGCGGCCTCCGGCTTTTTGGCACCACTGTCAGCTTGGCGTCGAGTTAGATTTCCATTGCTGGCGATTCCGCGCACTGAAATCTCCTGTCTCAATAGGATAAGTAATTTTCTCTACATTCAATTACTCTTTAATAAGATGCGAGCAAAAACGAAAACGTCGCAATATCCCACCCTCGCAATGAAGCCGTCACTGAACCACGTAGCCGATCGCATGGACTTGATAAGTGGAGACCGCCCCGCCCACAAGTTCAGTTGTTTCTGCCGGAAGTATGCGTCGCGCCACAGGTGGACTATCCTGAAATCTGACGGCGGCAAGTTAGGATCGCCCACGCGGCGATCGGAAGGCGACGGTTTCATGACAGTAAATTGGCCTGGACGATGCGGCGCTCCCTCGAACGATCTGGGCGCACGTTGATGAAATCCGCGTCAACCTCCGCCAACCGATCTCTGGTTTTGTTGACCGGAGCTACAGGGTACATCGGAGGACGCCTTCTTCGAAGCCTTGAAACGGCCGGTTGGCCAGTTCGCTGCTTGGCCAGGCACCCAGAATTCCTGCGGCCACGCGTCGCCCCAAACACTGAAGTGGTGCAGGGTGACTGTCTCGACTCAGATTCGCTGGGTCCGGTGATGGCAGGAGTGGGCACGGCCTTCTACTTAGTGCATTCAATGGGCTCCTCGGGAAGGTTCGAGGAAGAAGACCGAAAAGCCGCCTTCAATTTCGCGAAGTGTTCGCAGAAGGCGGGAATAAACCGCATTATCTACTTAGGGGGGCTTGGAAACGAAGGTCCGACGTTGTCTGCCCACTTGAAGAGCCGCCAGGAAGTGGCGGATATCTTGCGTTCGTCTGGAATTCCGACAATAGAGTTTCGCGCTTCGATCGTGATTGGATCCGGCAGCCTCTCCTTTGAGATGATTCGAGCTCTGGTGCAGCGCTTGCCAGTCATGATTTGCCCGCGTTGGGTCGCGGTGAAGGCGCAACCGATCGCAGTTGAGGATGCAGTCCTCTACCTTTTGCAGGCGCTCGATCTGCCTGTCGGAGAATCGGCAGTTTTTGAAATCGGCGGCACCGACCAGGTTAGCTACGGCGACATTATGCGCGAATACGCGCGGCAATGCGGCCTACGTCGATGGACGATTTCCGTCCCGGTGCTGACGCCTCGTCTTTCCAGTTTATGGTTGGGACTCGTCACTCCGATTTACGCTCGAATTGGGCGCAAATTGATCGACAGTCTCCGCAATCCCACGTTGGTAAAGAACCCTTCGGCCCTGGAGAGATTCCCTGTCAAGCCGAGGGGCTTGCGCGAAAGTATAGCCAGGGCGCTTCACAATGAAGATCGGGAGTTCGCCGAAACTTGCTGGTCCGACGCTCTCTCGTCGGCCGGGCAGACTCCCACCTGGGGCGGTGTGCTTTTCGGTACCCGGCTCGTAGACTCCCGGGTTTTGCAAGTCTCCGCTTCTCCGGCACAAGCTTTTGCCCCGATTCGAAGAATCGGAGGAGCCAATGGCTGGTACTTTGCCGGAGTTCTGTGGTGGTTGCGCGGTTTTCTGGATCTGCTAGTGGGCGGCGTCGGCATGCGCCGCGGGCGGCGCAATGCCCAAACCCTCGTCGTGGGTGATGCGCTGGATTTCTGGCGAGTGGAAGGATTCGACGCTGATCGTCGTCTTCGTCTCTCGGCCGAAATGAAAGTGCCGGGCCGGGCGTGGCTTCAATTCGAGGTTGACCCAATCGGCACCTCCTCCGACCCCAAAGGATCGACAATTCGGCAGACGGCCATCTTCGATCCGGCTGGCCTGGCAGGCCTCGTATATTGGTATGCGCTTTTTCCCGCCCATCGCTGGATCTTTGCCGGAATGCTTCGCGCGATCGCGGTGAAGGCAGAAGCCGAAGCGCACGTCAATCCGCAAAGTGGCTGAGTTGCGTACCTCCGAGTATGAAAATGTCTTGGCGAGTCTTGATCTTCGTTCTGAGCTCGATCGAACAACAAAAGTGGCTGGCGGGAACCGTTTGCGTCGCAGCGCTTTTTTTCGTCGTTTCCACGGCTCTTGGCCAAGATTCCGACCCTCAGAAACTCGATCCCGCCGTATCGGCGATCATAAAATCGGCAGACTTGGAAGCCGATGCGACCATCCTTCGCAAAGCCTACGAACAGCTGCACCCGGGGCTCTATCGCTACAATACCAAAGCGGAGATGGATGCCAAGTTTGACGGGCTCCAACGAACCCTTTCGCGCGATCAGTCTTTGCGAGACGCTTACCTCGCCTTTTCTCTATTTGCCGCTCAGATAAAGTGCGGCCACACTTACCCGAATTTTTTTAACCAGAAGAAAGCGGTCGCGAAAATCCTTTTTGAAGGAAATAACCGAGTCCCTTTCTATTTTCGGTGGCTTGATCGCAGGATGATCGTCACCGAAGACTTCAGCCTTGACCATCAGTTTCCGCGTGGTACCGAAGTGATCGCGATCAACGGCACTCCGGTTGAAGCAATCCTCGACCGACTCATGACGATTGCCCGCGCCGATGGATCGAACGATGCCAAGCGCATCGCTTACCTCGAGGTCACTGGGGACAGTTTTTACGAAGCTTTTGACATCTACTTTCCAATGTTCTTTCCCGCGACCTCTACGAGGCTGCAATTGCTTGTGCGGCGCCCGGGCGAGAAAAAGCCGCTGACGCTTAATACTCAAGCTTTAACGTTTGAGCAACGCATTGCCCCCATCAAAGCCAGAGAAGCAGGCCGCATGGGAAGCGATATTCTTTTTGAATGGAAGTTTCTGGAAGACGGTATCGCATACCTTCGTATGCCGACGTGGGCTCTCTACAACAGTAAGTGGGACTGGAAAACCTGGCTCAACTCGCGTTTGGATGAACTCGCCGATACGAACTCACCAGCTCTGGTGCTGGATCTGCGTGGCAATGAAGGCGGCAATGACATTGGAGACGAAATCCTCAAACGCCTGGTCAAAACCGACCTGACAATTTCGACGTACCGCCGCCTCGTCCGTTATCGCGAGACTCCGGTCGAACTCGGTCCTTATCTTGATACTTGGGATCCGAGCTTCAAGAACTGGGGGTCGGCTGCGACGGAAATGACGCAACCCTGGCCGACCGCCCCGCCCGTTCATTATTTCGCATTAACAAAATACGATGATGACGAAGCCGGAGGAACGGTCATCCGGCCCGTCGGCAAGCCCTTTCGCGGGCTGGTCTACGTCCTGATCGATGCGAATAACAGCTCCGCGACGTTCCAGTTTGCACGGGTAGTACAGCAAAACAAGCTCGGAACGCTCGTGGGCCAACCAACCGGGGGGAATGAACGCGGCATCAATGGCGGGGCATTCTTCTTTCTTCGAATGCCCAACTCGCAGATCGAGATAGATCTGCCTCTCATCGGAACCTTCCCGGCCTCACCTCAACCCGATTCGGGCCTCACTCCGGATGTCTTGGTCATACCGACATTGCACGACTTAATCGATCAAAAGGATGTGGAAATGGCGAAGATTAGGGAGCTTCGTGCTCAGGCAGCCCCTCGTCTCCCGAACTAGAATCAGCGATGCACACGTTCTGCTTGAATGCGCGAAGTGCGGACATCAGCGCATCGACGTCTTCGCAAGTATTCTAGAGTGCCAGCCATACGCGCACGGTGCTCTCAACTCCAAAGCGGCTCGAAATGGGCTGCCGCAATGTTTCGCTCGGTGTCCTGAGATGCGCTTGCCGTTCTTGTTCACACGCTCAGTCTGCAGGCAGTCTCTGCGCTACTGGCGATCCGGGGAAGCTCTCAGCTCGTGGGGCTGGGTTCATTGAAAAACGTGTGGCTGAACTTCGACCTCGCCTGGGCAGTTGCCTTGCTGGCAGCGGCATTCGCCACGTTATGGCTCTAGAGCGGCCGGCGCGCCTGCCTCGGAATGTTTATTGTGGCGATCGACATACTCGCTTATAATTCTACGATTCGCCCCGGAGAATCCCGGTGACATCTGGATATGGCGGCGGATCGAAGTATCAGTCATGCCTAACCACAAACTCTTTCTTCTTTCAAAATCAGTGAGCCGAAGACCGCTCTCGCGATCCTCGCAGTGCACTTGGGGTCTCTCCTGATGCGAACGGCTTGGCTCAACGCAATTGCTCTGGGTGCCGTCGCGCTCTCCATCGCCTTGGTGGTCATCAAGAATGTAAGCGGAGATGCTTCAACCCAGCTCATAAACGTCTCGTACGACCCGACCCGAGAACTTTTTCAGGACTTAAATCGCCAGTTCATCGAACAATATTTCAAAGAGACAGGCAAGAAACTGACCATCCAGCAGTCTCATGGCGGATCTTCCCGCCAGGCCCGCGCTGTGATCGACGGCGCTCCGGCTGACGTGGTTACGCTTGCACTTTCGTCCGATGTTGATGCGCTCCGCAAGCGTGGATTGATAACGGAGAATTGGGCACAGCGCTTGCCGAATAATTCGCAGCCCTTCAGCTCAACCATCGTTTTTGTAGTGCGTAAAGGAAATCCCAGAGGTATCAAAGATTGGCCCGATTTGATTCGCCCGGGCGTCTTCGTCATTACGCCGAATCCCAAGACATCAGGGAATGGAAAGCTCAGTGTCCTGGCCGCGTGGGGCTCGGTTCTCTCTCGCGGAGGCACAACAGCACAAGCGCAGCAATATCTGACGCAACTCTATGAACATGTGCCGGTGCTCGACACCGGCGCTCGCGATGCCACGAATACGTTTACCCAGGAAAAGGTCGGAGACGTCCACCTAACGTGGGAGAACGAGGCTTTGCTCGAAGCACAGGAATACAAGGGCGAAGTCGAAATCGTTTATCCACCCGTCAGTCTTCGCGCTGAGCCAAGCGTGGCCTGGGTAGACGCGAACGTGACTCGCCGCAAGACGGAGGCTTACGCAAAAGCCTATCTAGAATTCCTCTACACCGATCAGGCGCAGGAAATCATCGCTCAGCACGGTTACCGCCCAATCAACCTGGAAATCCTGAAGAAACATACCGACCGTTTGCCTGCAATCGATCTTTTCCCGATCACGATTCTCGCCAAAGATTGGGCCGATGCCCAGCAGAAGTTCTTTGCCGACAATGGCATTTTCGACGCGATTCGTTCCTCCAATAACGCTGTCTCTTCCGGATCATCGGCGGCGACACTCAAGGGAGGAATGCGGTGAAGCTGGATTATTCATGGGATAAGGGGCGCAGCGATCTGCTGGCAGGCGTCACCGTGGCGGCAATTTCTCTTCCGCAGGCGATGGCCTATGCGCTGATCGCGGGTATCGACCCGCGCTTCGGTTTGTACTCCGCAATCGTCGTCACTCTCGTAGCTTCGATCTTTGGATCATCGTCTCACCTCATTAATGGTCCTACCAACGCGATTTCGTTGGTCGTTTTTAGCGCGCTGGCATTTTTCGATCCCGACGCTCGTTTCGATGCCTATCAAGCCACTTTCTTGTTGGCAATGATGATCGGCACCATTCAGATTCTGATCGCGGTCTTCAAGCTGGGAGACCTGACCCGGTACATTTCGGAATCCGTCGTCATCGGCTTCATGGCGGGAGCCGGTGCGTTAGTCGGACTAAGTCAATTGGGAAACCTCACCGGACTTCGCGACCGCGGCACCGGACAGCAACACGTCCTCTATCGCATTTGGCTGACCTTGGCGGGCGGACACGTAAACCCGCAAGCGCTCGGAATCGGTCTGGGAACGATCATACTGGTCGTGCTTCTAAGAAAGCTGGCTCGCCAATATCATCTGCCTCAAATCGACATGCTGGTGGCACTGATCGTAGCGGCGGTAGTTGCGGCCTGGTTCGGCTGGTCCAAACCCGGCCTCGATGGCAAGACCTTTATCTCCGTCGTCGGTAGCGTCCCCCGCAGCCTTCCTCTTCCCCATGTTCCCGAGATCAAATTCTGGTGGGTCAAAGAGTTGTCGGGCAGCGCCCTGGCGATCGCCTTTCTAGGATTACTTGAGGCGCTAGCCATCGCGAAATCGATTGCAACTTACACTCGACAAACGCTCGATTACAACCGCCAATGCCTTGCTGAAGGACTGGCAAATCTTACTGGCGGATTTTTTCAGTGTCTGCCGGGTTCCGGTTCGCTGACCCGTTCCGCCATCAATTACCAGGCCGGCGCCGTGAGCCGATTCTCCGGAGTCATCGCGTCTGGCACCGTAGCTCTCGTCGTCGTCGCCTTCGCGCCCTACGCACGTTTCATCCCCAAGGCCGCGCTGGCCGGATTGCTGCTTGTTACCGCCGCCCGATTGATCGATTGGAAACGCCTGAGCTATGCTGTCCGGGCCTCTCGCTACGATGCGGGCCTGGTCTTCGTCACCGCTTTCTCTGCGGTTTTCATCAGCGTTGAATTTTCCATTCTGATTGGAGTGGCTCTCTCCTTTCTATTATTCGTCCCACGCGCCGCTTTACTTCGCTGGTCTCAGTTGGTGGTCAGCAGCGAACGCGTCGTGCGCGAACGCCTCGACGACGATCCACCCTGTTCGGCATTGTTGCTGTATGACCTGGAAGGCGAACTCTTCTTTGGCGCCGCACCGGAGCTGGACCGTTGTTTCGACGAACTTAAGCGCCGCACCACAGAAGAAAACATCCACTTCGTAGTGCTGCGCCTCAAACGAACCCGGAATCCAGACATGGTCTCGTTGGAACGCGTCGAACACTTCCTTCGTGACATGGAGAAACGACAGGTTTCGGTGCTGCTCTGCGGCGTCCGTCCTGATTTTGCGAAAGCCGCGAAGAATCTGAAGTTTGATGATTGGCTGCCGCCAGATCGTGTCTTCCGTGAAGAAGACGAGCAGTTTTCAGCGACTCTCAAAGCAGTCCGTCACGTCCACACACTGTTACGGCACAACACTTGTCCCCATTGCCACCAAAACGGCACGGCCTCAGCGGATCGGCAGGCTCAGTACTATCTGGTGTAATCGGCTCTCGCAAGCTCCCTCAGCCGCTGTTCTGCATCAGCGCGAGTCAAAGGCCGAGCTCACCGAGCCCCGGATGCTCGTCCGGCCGGCGACCAAGCGCCCAATGATATTTCCGTTCTGCTTCGCTGATGGGAAGGTCATTGATGGACGCAAACCGTGATCGCATCAGGCCATCGTCGCCAAACTCCCAATTTTCGTTCCCATACGACCGAAACCAATTCCCGGAATCATCGTGCCACTCGTAAGCGAAGCGAACAGCAATGCGGTTGTCCGTAAACGCCCAAAGTTCCTTGATCAAACGGTAATCAAGCTCTCGCGTCCACTTGCGCGTCAGAAAGGCGATAATCTCTTGTCTTCCATTCACAAATTCCGAACGGTTTCGCCACCGGGAATCAAGCGAGTACGCTAGCGCAACTTTTTCCGGATCACGCGAATTCCAACCGTCTTCGGCCAAACGGACCTTTTGAACCGCGCTGCCGCTGGTAAATGGTGGTAAAGGGGGACGATTTGTCACGCCTTGCTCCTTTCGTTGGTTAGTCGTTAGCAGTCTACTTCCCGAACAACCGCAGACGGGGTACCCGGTCAAATCAAGCGGGCTAGGTTATGCGGCCTGAGTGTGGTGGAGGCGCTTGCTTAAAGGCAGATTCTTCCAATGGAATTTCTTCCAATCGATTCTCGTGCGCACAAGCGAGAGGAGAAGCATGAAAAGGGAGATCTCGAGCAAGCCACGCGTTGCACTCGGGATCGACTCGGCACGCTTCGGCAGAATGGAAAAGCGCCCGTAAACGAATTCGATGTGGACCCAATAAACCAGCAGAGAGGTTTGTCCGAGTTGAAGAACCGGGCTGAATCCGCGCGTGGCGAGGCCCCAGCGGCACCAGGCGTAGGTGAGAAAAGAGATGATGAGGAGGAGTCCGATACGCATCATGAGGAAATTGGGGCTCGTGTGCCAGTAATCGTAAACCGCGTAGAAGTGAAGTTGCGAATGATCGAGGCGATAGGCGACAGCGATAGCGGCGGCACCGGCTACCGCAAAGAGAGCAAGAGCCTTGCTGGTGTGGGCGCGTGCAGCGTCGGAGAACAGGACAAATCCGGCGGCAAGCCCAGCGAAGGCGAAGGCTGACCACGGAAAGATCGAGAATAGCCAGGACTGGGGCGCGCCAAGGTTGTGGCATCCGTCGATATAGGACTCGAGATACCAGGGGAGCCATGTGGGACGATGACTGGTGTAAAGGGGAGGAGTCATGACCGCAATAAGAGCGGCAATGGAGAGAGCGGAAAGGACGATCGGGATTGATCCGATGGTTTTTTTTCCGGCGCTGGCAGGGGCCGAGTTTTGCTCGGCTGCGAGGGACGAATCCGTCCGTCCCCAAACGAACAACGCCAGACCGCAGAGCAAGGCCATAAGCATCATGGAGATTCCGATGATGTTGAGGATGTCTACTCGCAGGATGTCAGACCAGGGAGCCCATCCCCAGGCGATCAGGAATTCTTGCAGGCGGAAGGCGAATCCAAAGGCCAGAATTTCTGCGCCCCTGCGGAACATGGTGCGCGTGATTTCGGCGGGAGTGCGCTGCTTGCGGATGAGCTTGTCGGTAACGAGTGCAAAAGATACTCCGGCGAGAAACAGGAAGAGCGGAGCCGGAAGAGTTCCAAGAAGTTGGGATGTTTTGAGGAAATTTGTGTCGCGGGCATCGCCTCCGAGCCAGGCATCATAACAATGAGTCTGGAACATCAGGAGGCAGGCTAGGCCGCGCATCCAGTCGATCCAGGCTAGGCGTTGGGACGGCGCGATCGTCGTGGTTGCGTTCATGATGAGGATGTCTCTACTGCAGGGAGCGTGGACAATCTCCACCCTGACGCCGATGAAGCCGACGTTGCCGAGGGCACCCTCGAGTTCGCAGCGAGATTACTGGTTATTCATGCCTCCCAGGATTGTGCCAACAATCCCTCCGACTACGCCTCCCTTGGCGGCTTCGTTGGAACGGTTCGGCATGTATTCCATAAGTTTGTGAGCGAGCCTGGCAATGGGCAGGGTTTGGAGCCATATGCGGCCCGGCCCAGTCAGGGCGGCCAGAAATAGGCCGTCACCGCCGAAGACGATGTTCTTGATTCCCGGCATCGTGGTGATCTGGAACTGAACGCTGGATTGGAAGGCGCCGATGTGGCCGGGGTGTACGCGGAGAGTTTCTCCGGGAGCGAGGTCTTTGACGACGAGTTCGCCCGAAAGTTCAAGCCAGGCGGTGCCTTGTCCCGAAAGGTGCTGGAGGATGAAACCGTCACCGCCGAAGATGCCGGCCCCGAGGGACTGCTGGAATCCAATTCCGATCTGGATGTTGGGAGTGGCGCAGAGGAACCCATGGCGGTGAATCATGTATTCGCGGCCGGGGCCGACTTCGACGGGAACGATGTGTCCGGGAAGCTTGGTGGCGAAGGCGATTTCGCCTCGCTGGCCCATGGCGCGGTATTCGGTCATAAAGAGAGTACCGCCGCCAGCGACGCGCTTGATGGCGCCGAAGATTCCGCCGCCGCCCGCGAACTGGGTGTGGGTGGTCAGTTGGATGGAACTGGCCATCCAGGAAAGCTCTCCCGCCTCGGAGATGACGGACTCGTTGGGCTCGAGGATGAATTCGAGGACGGGCATGGTCGTCCCGACAATGCTGCTTTGCATGATGTCTCCTTAAAGAGTGCTTAAGAAAGCGCAGAAACATCGTACATGCAATAGCAGAACTTTTGTGACACTTTGGGACGAACAAGAGGAAGGACTTGAACCATGAAGACCACTGAGCTTCACGAACGAGGGCTGAGAAAGATCCCGAGTGCGGGATGGACGCGCGCGCACGTCCGTCTCTCCCCCTCATCGGAACGCGATTTCTTATTTCTTGTTGGCGGCTTTGATTTGTTGTACCAGGATGTCGATCTCTTCGGGCTTGAGTTTGTCGGCGTACTTCGGCATGCGTCCCTTGCCGTCGTTGATGATCTTGGTTAGGTCCTCGGCTGAAGCTGCGGCGACTTTTTCGGAGACGAGCGCGGGGCCTCCGAAGTGGCGGCCTTCGGCGGTTTTGCCATGGCACTTGGCACACTGTTTTACAAAAACGGGATTGCTGGTAAGCGAGGCGTCCGAGGGCGGCTGGGCTCGCAGGACGACCGGAGCCGCGAACGCGGTAACGATGAGCACCAGAACTCGAGCGATGCGGCGCGCCAACCGCTTCGGAAATGTATTCACTGGAACCTCATTAGGATCTGGCAGCAGTTAGCTTGAATGCTAGCAGAGGCGTGGCAAAATGGTCGAGCGAGCCCCAGTAAAGCCAGGACTGGTCGGTAAGGCGAGACGAAAACGAGCCAGCGCCCCTGGGCACTCCCCCTGCGGCCACAATCCCCCAGTGGCTCTGCGCGCGTCACAATCCCCCGTAGAACTTCAGCCTGTAACAGAAGTTTCACTCTATCTTCATGGGCGATTAATAAAGCCGTAATGATTGACACCTATTATCGCTGCTCGTAGGCACACCCTTACTCTCAACTGCTTTCCACCTCAATCTCCCACAGCCGGCAAGACTGTGGAACGAAAATTCCAAGGAGGACCATAGTGTTCATTTCACGAAAAACGGATCGAAATCATTCTCTAAGTCGGCCACTTATCAATTGTCTGCAACCGTTCGCCATCCTGGCAATGGCAGCGGCGTTGAGCGTTTTGGCGCTCGCGCAGTCTCAGGAGTTCCCAACCTACACACCCGGCGAGAACCAGAACGCGACCACCGGCCCGAGCTACTCGGCACCCTTATCCAACCCATGGGTTGTCAGCGATGGCACGATCATCACCCCTGCTGGCACGCAAGTCTACCTCGGCATTAGGACCCGGGCCAAGGCCATCGCGTTGAACCCGAATACCAGCACGCACACCGCTGCTGTGCTGCAGATGGGCGCCCCACAAGGCGTTACCGTTTTTAACACCCAGACGGGTGCTGTGGTGCAGAACTACAATCCACCGCTCGGCAACAACAGCGGCAGTTCCCTCGGCATCACCTATACGCCGAATGGCTTGTACCTCCTGTTTAGCCAGGACGGCGGCTACGGGCCAGCCTACGTTGCCATCGCCAACGTCGATCCGGTCGCGGGCACGCTCTCAAACTTCTCCCAGGTCAGCGTTCCACTGGACGCCGACGGCGGCGGAAATTTAACCAACGTTACCTGCTATCCGTGGGTCGCTCCTTATAACACGGCCAAGGCGCCCCCATCGGGCAGCCCTCCGGGGACAACTGGCAGCATTGAAATCCCCTGCGGCCAGACCGTCTCACTTGTGTCAGATGGTGCGCCGACTTCCTATCCGATGGGCATCGCGATCACGCCGAACGGCCAAACTGCTTACGTGGTGCTGGACAACAACGACACGATCGCCAGTATCAACCTGACGGGAACCCCAGTGGAAGGTCCGGAGATCCGTGTTGGCCAGGTCCCGAACAACATTCTGATCAACAGCGCCGGCACTTACGCCTACGTTGCCAACGAAGCCGGAAAGGCTCCTAACGCGAACAGCTTCCAGGAATATTCGAACGGCACGCCCGTCATCGCCGAATATCCGACCGGCTCGACGACCAATGGCACCATTTCCGTCGTGAACCTGGCGACCTCCAAAGTCACGAAGACCATCACGGTCGGTCTGCACCCGACGGGTCTGGCCTTCTGGACCAGTGGGTCGACCACCTACCTGTTGGTCACCAATGCCTATGACGACACCATCTCGTTGATCAACACCAGCACCAATACGGTGGCTTCGACGATCAGTCTCGATCCGTTCTTGAGCAGCCTGGGGGTCACAGTGCCCAAAGGACTCGTCACTGTCGTAGGGCCAAACTCGATCACGGTCGATAATTCAAATAATGCATATGTGGCGCTCTACAACGCCAATGCCGTTGCCGTAATCGACCTGAACCTCCAAATTGTTTCGGGCCTGATCCCGACCGGCTATGCGCCGAGCTCCGTGGTGTTCGACGCGACTGACGGTGAGCTGCTCGTTGCCAACGACAAAGGCCTTGGCACCGACGGCTACGCTGTCGCACCGCCTCCAACCAATACCTTCGAAAACTCGTACACAAAAGAATTCACCGTGTCCGACTTTGAAACCCACCAGGACCTCGGCACCGTGAGCCTCATTCCCATAGCGGGCTTGAACCTGTCGGCGTTGACAACGCAGGTTATATACAACAACCACTGGGATCTCACGCAAAATATCCAGTCTGCCTCCGGTGGCAAATCGACTACTCCGCCGGTCGCAATCCCGGCCAAGATCGGCGCTCCTTCGCTGATCAAGCACGTTTTCCTGATCATCCGTGAAAACCGCACCTACGATCAGATCCTGGGCGATGTGACCGCCGGCAACGGCGATCCTTCCCTGGCAGTCTTCGGCGATAACTCACCCCTGGCCGGCAACGCGACCTACGACCCCGCGGGTTATACGGTCATAACGCCAAATGCGCACGCGCTCGTGCAGCGCTTCCCGCTGCTGGACAACTTCTACGACCCCAGCCGCCAGTCGGCGGACGGTCACAACTGGATCACGCAGGCCCTGGCTCCTTACTCCGACGACATCCAGTCGCCGGACTGGCTCCGCGATTACCCCTCCAACGGCGGCGATGCAATTGCCTACCAGAAGGCTGGCCACCTGTGGGATCAGGCAGCAAAGTACCACGTCTCGTTTAAGAACTACGGCGAGTACATCGAGTACAACTCGTTCTTACAACCCAACGGGTCGACTGCCGAACCACTGTGGATCGACTTCTACAACGACCTCACCTGTTACGAGTCTGGCAACGAGCCCCAGCTCTATAATGTCAACACGGTCGCCTCGCACTCGCCACTGCCGAACCTGATCAACGCAACCTACCAAACCTACCCACAATTCGACTTGGGTATCCCCGACCAGTTCCGCTTCGATATCTGGAATCAGGATTTCCAGAATGACGTCGCCGCCGGTACGGTGCCCCAGTTGGAGTTCATGTGGATCAGCTCCGACCACACTGGCGGCCCGCCACAAGCGATCGCCATGCAGGCCGACAACGACTTGGCCCTTGGCCGCTTTGTCGAAGCCATCAGCCACAGCCCGATTTGGTCCTCTTCGGCGATCTTCGTCGAGGAAGACGACGCGCAGACTGGCGTCGACCACGTCGATGGTCATCGCAGCCCTGGCTACGTCATCAGCCCCTACGTCATCCAGAGTACGGGCGGTTCGACTTATGTAGACAGCACCTTCTACACGCAAGTCAACCTCACGCGCACAATTGAGCAGATTCTCGGCATCGAGCCTATGAACCATTCCGATCTCGTGGCCTCGCCGATGAGTACGCTCTTCATCAATAACCCACCGGCAAGCAACTTCAACCCGTGGACACACGTGGCGCCGGGTACGCCGCTGACCTACGGCGTTAGCCAGACTCCAACTCAGACCCTCCCGCCCTCGTGTTCTCAGGACGCGGTCAAGAGTCAGTCCAAGGTGCACTCCATGCGGACCGAGAGCCCTGCGGTTAAGGCTCTGCGGGCTGGATGGATGGCAAAGAAGACCGAGCTCTTCGCTGGCAAATACCAAAAGCCAGACTCCGAAGATCCCGACACTGTTAACCACCTCAACTGGTACGAAGCCACGGGCTTTACTCGCCCCTACCCCGGCGAGAATAAGGTTCGCCCCGCAAGCGACTTCAACAACGCGGCACCCACCAAGGTTGACGACGACGACTAGGATCGCATCACTAGACGACGTCTAAACGAAGCCACCCTCTCCCTGATGACAGGGGAGAGGGTTTTTTATTCTTATCTCACGACCACAGCCTCTACCGGCCCAAAACTCCCACTCCCTTGTGCATGCTAAGGCCTCGCCTTCGTCCCGCGGCAGTCCCAGAGCACCTCAATCAGCAGAAATTCAGCAAAACACACGCTCCGAAACCCGCCATGGATGCGGCAAAGGTTTCCCGTTTTTTATCCTGTTGACCTCTGACTTATTCTGGAATCGTGTCATATACGGTCGCTGTTCGGAACACTCATAATACGAACACAGACGCAACGCGGGGTGCGCCCGAGCGAGCATGAAGCAATCCGATCTCCGCGGTGAACTCGAGAGGCTGCACTCGGCGAGCTTTGGCTGGGCGTTGTGGTGCTGCGATCACCAACGGGATGAGGCCCAGGAAGTCTTGCAAACGGCGTATCTGAAAGTGATCGACCAGCGGGCAAGTTTCGACGAGAATTCCAGCCTGCGCACTTGGTTTTTTGGCGTGATCCGGCGCACCGCGGCCGAGCGACGACGGCGGCAATGGGTGCGCGGGCAGTTGCTAGAACGGTGGTGGACGCGAGAGCCGGCGGTGATGTCTGCGCCCAATCCGGAAATGTGTGCGAGCCTCTCGCAAAGCAGCCAGACCCTGCTGCAGGCGCTCAGAACACTGCCGAAGCGGCAACGAGAGGTGCTGCACCTCGTTTTCTATCAAGATCTCACGGTCGAAGAAGCGGCGCGCGTGCTAAAAATCTCGTTGGGAACGGCGCGGACGCACTTTCAGCGGGGCAAGCATAAGCTGCGCACAATCCTCACCTGTGCAGAGGGACAACATGCGGGACGATAAGAACAACGCTGATACTCAGGATCAGGATAAGGACCTGCGGGGACGGTTTGCCGCCTTGCGGAGCGAGGAGGCGGCCCACTCTCCCCAATTTGCACTCCCCGAGTCCGGGAAGATTCACCCACAACTCTGGCGGTGGGGATATATACGCTTAACCACGGCCGCTTGTGTAGTAGCGATGGCCGTCGTTATAGGACTGCGGCTCGTCCCGCGGAAACCGCAGCGGAATACAACGTCCGTAGCCTCGCTCACCGAATGGAAGGCTCCTACGGATTTCCTGTTGGAAACTCCGGGAAGAGAACTGCTGCAGACCGTACCCGTTATCGGCGCGTGGCCAGACTCCAGCACGATCTCAGATCCCGGGAGGAAGCGTCAGCAAGGGAAGCAAGTCAATTCGCAGGTTAGAAAAAGAGCTTTGCCCTGAAGAAAACTTGATCCGAAGAAAGTTTCACTCCAAGGAGGAACACACTTGAAATCATATCTGGTGATACTAGTGCTCGCAGTATTTGTCGGGATGTCTGGCGGAGGGTTTGGCATGGCCGCTTGGGCCCAGGATGGCAAGCCCGCCGACGATCCCATCGCGCAGAACCTGTTCCCTCCCGAACTGGTCATGAAGTACCGCCAGGAAATCAACCTCGATGAGGGGCAATCGAAAGCAATCAAGGAAGCGATTCAAAAAGCACAGGCCAAGTTTCTCGACTTGCAGTGGGACACCCAGTCGGAGACGGAAAAACTGGTGCAGTTGCTGAAAGCCCGGCCCGTCGATGAAAGCGCCGTGCTGGCGCAAGTGGACCAGGTGCTGAACCGGGAGCGCGAAATCAAGAGAGCGCAAATCTCGTTGCTGGTCCGCATCAAGAATCAACTCAACGAGACGCAGCAGAACAAGCTGATGGAACTCCGGCACAACCCGTAGCCGCAGGAATGCTCAGGGGTGGCAGAGAGTGGCAAGGAGAAAATTATGCTGATTTCGCCCATCGCAGAAATATTAAGGAAACTCGCACGCCGCACGGCTCGTGTTTTCTGCCATGACTCGATCCTGCTGCTCACCGTTTGCGCCATTTCGACCTTGGGTTCAGCCGCTCAAGTCGCGCGTCCGGGCGTTCCTTACGGCAGCTGTCCTGCCTCCGGCTTCACCTCCTCCTCCGAAAGCCTCACCCTCAAAGGCAATTGCAACATTGCTGGTGACGTCAATCTTTCCGGATCGGCCGCCCTGACCATGACGCGCGGCATACTCTCCATCGAAGGCAACGTTACGCTGGCGGGTGACGCAAAACTGGAGGTAACGGACGGCGTCCTGGGCTTTCCGCAGACCAACTACAGCCAATACTCGGTCACGCTCAATGCGAATTCAAGTTTGACTTTCAAGAATTCCCAGTGGGTCACGAATGCCACCCAGCAAAATAATTTCTCGATGCTGCTGGCCGCCAATGACTCTTCTGTAGTCAATTTTGACGGCTCCGGCCTGGATACAAGCAGCGGCAGTTGGCTGCTCGGCAGTTTTGCGAATCAATCGCGGCTGAACGTATTGGGCTCCGTAAACCTGCCCACGGAAATCTATCCTTCGGGCGCTGCCCGGATTTCAATTACGCAGGAGTCGAGTGTTTCGGCCGTTTGGCTTGATTTCCCTCCCGGCAGCAGTAGCACGGTGAATGTTCCAGCGTTGGATGCGCAGGGGAACTTTGATTTCAAGTTCGGACCCGGCCGCGGAATCGCCTACTCGGTAAAAATCTCCTCGAGCAGCACACGGCTCGGCTTGAATTCCCATCCCAACTCGACGCTAATCGTCAACGGACACGGCCAGCAAGGCACAAACGACGCCAGCGTGGTCTTCGGCTACTACGTGGAAAATTCCGCCGGCCCCGTCAGCATCAACGGTCTCACCGTGGATGGCGACATCACCGAGCAGTTTACCGACCAAGGGCGCAACCTGCTGCTGAATCATGTCAACCTCGGCCCCTTTTCATGGCAGGTCTATGTCAGCGAAAGTCATAATTTCCCCGTCTCTATTACGAATTCGAAAATCAATGAACTCGGCGTCTTGAACAATGGTGTGGCCTCTCTTTCGAATTCCGTCCTGCAATTGGCGGTGACGGAAGCGGCCGGCACGGGCGCGAGCCTCAATATCGATAACACGCAGATTTGGTCGCAGAGCATCCTTGCCGAGGACAGTGCTCAACTGAGGATCACGAACAGCCAATTGCACGGGAATTTCATCAGCGCGTCCGGCCCGGGCACAAGTATTGTTCTCGATAACGTGGGAGAAAGCCGCAATGGCGTTCCGCCTCAAAGCTGCGCTCCAGTCGACGGCGTTCCCCCGAACCAGGATGGCGTCCCATTGTGTAATCCTTTCAACCCGCTTTATCAATGTTCCCAGGTAATTCCGCCCACCGGAGGCGCAACCATCACGGCGACGCCTCCACTCACGTGCCCGCCGGACTAGAGTCTCGAAACTGGGGTCCTGCAATCGCGTCTGGCAATCGAGTCGGGGATATCGTCTTTGTCCCTTTGCGGCGGACGTGCGCCTGCGACTCCTATCACCCGTTCACTTTGGAGGTTTTTCTATGCTTGAGATACAACGATTGACTCGCACAAACAACTGCGCCGGTTCCCGCACTGCGTTTTGGCGGCACTTGCTCCCGATGTTTGCCACCATTCTGCTCGTGCCCCTTTGTAATGCAGGCTCCTCTACGGGAAGCCAGCCGGTCACTCACTTTCCGTCCTCGGCAGCCATCTGGTTCCATCCCTTGCCATCGGCCTCGGCTTGGCCGGGTGGAAATCCGATGGGTGGCTCTGTCGACTTCCTGGAGTTATTCCAGGCGAACCCACCGTGGCCGCGCGCCCTCGCGAGGACGCAAGTATTCGGCCTCTATGCCGGATGGATCGTCGACGCCACCGATCAGGAGTTAGAACAGGTGATGACATTTCTCAATGCGCACGATATGGGCATCGAGATCGAGGCTCCCGCGCTGCAGGCGCTCGAGAACTGCGGCACGGGCGTGGAAGGCTATGTTCCCTATGGCCAGTCGGTGCAGCAATTCACCCTCGCCTACCTGCAACGGTTGCAAGCGTTCAACGCGCCAGTGCGCTTCATCAAGGTCGACGAGCCGTTTTGGTTTGGCAGCGTAACCAACGATCCGGCCTCCTGTCATTTCCCCGTATCCCAGGTCGCGATTGAAGTTGGGCAATATACACAGCTGGTGAAGTCGGTTTATCCCAACGCGGCCGTTGGCGATGTCGAGCCCGTCATCCCACTCTTGTATAAGCCCAACGTGGTGGTCGCGCTGCAACAGTGGCACGTCATCTACCAGAAAGTGACCGGCGCGCCCTTCCCATTCTTCGTCGCAGACAGTGACTTCAGCAATCCAATGTGGCCGCAACTGGACAAGCAGTTGGAAAATGTCACGCGCCAGAGCGGGATGGCTTTCGGCATCATCTATATCGGCGATCTGCAGGATGTTTCCGATGTGGAGTGGACTCGCAAAGCGGTCGCGCGCTTTGAGCTCTATCAAGGTACAAACGGAGGACGGCCGGACTTCGTACTCTTTCAATCCTGGGAGCCGTTTCCAGAATTTTGCCTGCCTGAGACCGATCCCACGAGCTTTACCGGTGTCCTTGATTCCTATATCCAAGCTACGGATTGACACACGACCGCGATAGGGGCTTCAACTGTTTTTATGGAATGAGCGGGGAAGCTTTCAAGTGTGTGGACCCTCCGGGTGGCGCGCCCGTGCAAGGCGAAAATCCCCGGAGGTCCCACATTGCAAATGCCATTTCCAACGGCGATGTCGCGTCGGGAAATAAGGCCACGATTAGACCGGACTTCACGCCAGATTATTCAGCGACCGACGACCGTGTTTACTTGGCATCTCCCGGAAGCCTATATAATCGGCCCTACCGATGGCCTTAACCTCTGGCAAAAAACTTGGTCCCTACGAGATTATCGCGCCACTCGGCACCGGCGGGATGGGTGAGGTTTACCAGGCGCGGGATACTCCCCTTGAGCGTAGTATCGCCATCAAAATCCTTCCAGTGCATTTCGCAGACGATGCCGCGCGCCGTCAGCGCTTCGAGCGCGAGGCCAAAGCGATCTCCAGCTTGAACCATCCGCACATCTGCACCCTTTACGACATTGGCCGGCAAAAGGCGTTGACTACATCGTCATCGAGTTCGTAGAGGCCTTGAGTCTGCACGCGGCTGGAAAAAGGGCCGCTGCCCACCGCCGAGGCTGGAGTAAGGCGTCCAGCTTTCGAGTGCTCTCGACAAGGCTCACCGCAGCGTCGTCACGCATCGCGACTTCAAGCCCGCGACGCAAGAGCGGCTTGCTCTCTAGCTGGCCCCGGAGCGTGAAAAGATTCGACCACTTCAGGAAATCGTCCCTTTTTCACAGGCTTCAATGATGTGACTCAGGCCGATCCGCGTCTTATCTTTCAACTCTAACGTCTGGTCGGCGGTAATCTCGTTTGTGGAGTTTGACCCGGGCAGCTTCCGCTTTCTGACAAAACACCATTCGCCACGTCGCAAAATCCCCATTCCTGAGTGGTGAGTCCAGCGATAGCCGTCGGGCCGGCCTGTTAGCCTTTGCCGCTCGACAGTTGGGAGATCAAAACCCAAGGGGCGCTAGCAGAGCTCACCGACCGTACGCTCTCATAAACGTGTCGATTGCCAACGCTATCCTATTTTCGCTTTCCTTTCTGGACAGGCTGGGAGAGAGTCCCAAAAGAGTGCGCCGAGATCGCTCACCGGTCGCCATGTGAACCAACTGTTCAGCGGCGATCGAGGCGTTCGCACGGCGAAGCTCACCTGCGTGCATCCGTTGGAGAAGGAACTTCTCTAACATGGCGTGGGATTTTTGTGGGCCCTCCTCATCGAAGACCTCTGCCAGCCTTGGGAAGCGCTCCGTCTCCGCTTGAAGAACGCGAACCAGCCTCACTGCTTCGTCGTCGTGGAGCACATCCGCCAGACGCTGGAGGAAGAGTGTGAGCGCTTCCCTGACCGGAGCATCGGCCTCCAAAGCGGCAACAAAGCCTTGAAAGATCGTTTTGTTTACGCGCAGAATGATCGCCTCGAACAGGGCCTCCTTGTTGCCGAAGTGCTTATAAAAGGTGATCTTCCCGGCCTTGGCCCGAACGGCTATTTCATCGATGGTTGAGGCGGAATAGCCCTTTTCGAGAAAGACCTCGGTGGCAGCGTTCAGAAGGCGATCAGTGAGTTGATCTTCGGTCGCATGGGGCGGGATCGTCGGAGCCGGCGGACCTGACCTCGAAGCGGATGCATCGCTTCCGCTTACTCGTTTTTTTCGCATCGTCATAGCACGGCTTCTTCGTCTCGTCAAAGAGAACCAGTGTAAGCCAATCACCGGCATCCAAGTGCTGGCGAACTAACAATCACGCTCATGCATGATGCACTTCGGTTCCTGCCGGAGTTTAACGCTTCATTTTAGTCGCGCGGTTTGGCAGGTCACAGGTCACATACCTGGTTTTCGATCCTCATTTCAAGACTACGCAACTTTTGAATCCATCGGCTCGATCCTGTATCTAAACTGTACGGTTTAGTTTACTACGAGGAACGACATGAGTGACATCGATACACAACCCTGGGTGCCGAAGCACAATCCATGGCTCATTGCCATCACGGTCAGCTTGGCAACGTTCATGGAGGTCCTCGACACCTCCGTCGCAAACGTCGCGTTGCCCCACATCGCAGGTTCGTTCGGCGCGAGCCAGGACGAATCTACATGGGTCTTGACCTCGTATCTCGTCTCGAACGCAGTGATTCTTCCGCTCGCCGCCTATCTGTCGACCCTGATGGGACGCAAGCGGTTTTATATGACTTGTGTTGGGCTCTTCGGGATCAGTTCTCTTCTCTGCGGACTTGCGCCAACTTTACCGCTGCTGCTGTTCTTCCGTGTTCTACAGGGCCTCGGCGGGGGCGGACTTGGTCCGTCGGAGCAATCCATCCTCGCGGACACCTTTCCTCCCGCCAAGCGTGGGCAAGCCTTTGCGCTTTATGGCTTGGCAATCGTGATGGCTCCCACCCTGGGGCCGACAGTTGGCGGTTGGATTACGGACAACTTTGATTGGCGGTGGATCTTTTTCATCAACCTTCCAGTCGTTGCTTTCTCGCTCTATCTCACCAACCGGCTGGTCGAAGATACTCCTACCATCAAGCGGGAGGTCCAGGAGTCCCGGCGCGGCCATTTCCGCATCGACTACATCGGATTCAGTCTTCTTGCCCTGACCTTCGGGTGCCTCGAAGTCGTCCTCGACAAGGGACAGGAGGACGACTGGTTCGGTTCCACCTTCATCGTCACCTTCCTGACCATCTCGGTGGTATCGCTCATCTCGGTCATCTTCTGGGAACTGTGGATGGCCCGCAAGCAGCAAAGGCCCATCCTCGACCTGACGCTGTTCCAGAATCGCACCTTCGCGCTCTCGGTTGCCATGATGTTTGTGCTTGGGGCCACGTTATACGGGGTCAACACGCTGCTTCCGCAACTTCTGCAAAACCTCATGCACTACACGGCGGAGCAGTCCGGACTCACTTTATCTTCCGGCGGCCTTGCAACCTTGTTGTGCATGCCGCTCGTCGGCTTCCTGATTGCGAAGGTAGACCCTCGCAAGCTCATCGCACTGGGCTTCATCCTGACTGCCGGCGGCCTGTTCTATATGAGCGGGCTCGATCTCCAAATGAGCATGGGCTACGCTGCGAAACTCCGCTTTGTGCAGTCGCTTGGATTTGGCTTCCTGTTCATACCGATCAGCACGATGTCCTATATAGGGATCGCGCCGGATAAGAATAACGATGTCGCGGGCATGACGAATCTGGCACGCAATATTGGTGGCTCCTGCGGCACCGCGCTTTTCACCACTATGCTGGCGCGCCATGAGCAACTCCATCAGAACGTCCTCGTCCGTCATACCGTCAGGGGCAATACGTTCTTCAACAATCGCATGAGCCAACTGATTCAGTCCCACGGTGAGCATGGGGCTCTGCAGCAGATGTACCAGAGTGTTCAGCAACAGGCGAGTCTCCTCTCCTACCTGGACATTATCTATTTCTTTGCATTCGCGTGCGCAATCATGATTCCCGTCGCCTTCCTGATGAAGAAGGCACCCGTTGGCGGCGGCGAAGTTGTCATTCACTAAAGAGAGGAATTTCTATGGAGAACCGATTTAGTCAGACCGCCACCTCGATCCGTTTGCCACTGCTTTTGCTGGCAGCCGTCGCTTGCACTGTCGTCCCGGCGGTCATGCTCGCTCAGCAGGGACAGTCGCAGAGTCCGCAAGCGCGGCAAGTTCCGCTTTCGGGCCTTCCCCAAGGCAATAACTCCGCGTCGCTGGAGCAGTCCGCTTCGCCGAGCACGACCTCGAGCGTCAACACCGTCAACACCACCATTCAGGTACAAGGAGCCTACCAGGGAAGCGTCCCCGGCCCTCTTCCCAGTGGCGATGGGCCTATCGAACTTACCTTCGCGGAGGCGATTCAGCGAGGCCTGCTATACAACCTCGGCGCGCTGGATTCCTTCGCTTCTGTGAAGCAGGCCCGCGCGCAGCGGTTGAGCGCGCTCAGCCAGATGTTGCCCAACATCTACGCGACCATCTCAGAGAGCGGAGCGAAGACTGATCTGCAGACGCTGGGCCTGAGCAGCGGGGTTTTGGGCGGCGCCGCCCTGCCGACGGTCGTGGGCCCCTACCACTACTACAGCGCCGAGGCGAATCTGTCAGAGAACCTCAGCTTTACAGCGCTGCACAACCTGCGTTCCGCCGAACAGGCGCGCCAGGCGGCGGTGATGAATAGCAAAGATGCGCGTGAGATGGTGGTGCTGGCCGTAAGCGGCTCTTACCTGCGCGTACTGGCGACGAAGGCCCTGGTTGCCTCGCAGGAGGCGCAAGTTGAGTACGCGGAGGTCTCCTACAAGCAGGCGCGAGATCAAACGGAGGCAGGCACGAAGGCGCAGATCGACGCCAACCGCAGTCTTGTCGAACTGCAATCCCAGCAACAAAGGCTCACCTCCGACAAAGCTCAGTTGACCAAGGAACAGATGTCGCTGGCGCGCGTCATCGGTCTACCCATGCACCGGGAGCTCCAGCTCGCAGAGACGTTACCGACCTCGGCGCCGGAACTGCCTGCCGCGGACTCGGTGATCAAGGAGGGTCTTGGTCATCGCGCCGACCTGCAAGCGGCGGCACTGCAATTGAAAGCGGCGCAGCAGGCGCTCAGCGCCTCCCGGTCGGAGTATCTGCCGTCCTTCTCTCTTAATGGCAGCTTTGGCGTGCAAGGCGTGAATCCCGATAAAGGCGCAAACGTCTTTCAGGCGACCGCTACCTTGAACATCCCCATCTGGTCCAGCGGCCGCACACGAGCCGATGTTCAGCAGGCAGACGCCGCTGTGGGCCAGCGCAGGGCCGAGCTTGAGGACAAGAAGGGCGTTGTCGAACACGATGTACGCACGGCGCTGTTGGATCTCAACGTTGCTTTGGAGCAGGTTAAGGTCGCGGAGAGTAACCGCCAACTCGCACTGAGCACGCTGAAGCAATCCCAAGACCGATTTGCGACTGGCGTCACGACCTCGGTTGAAGTTGTCCAATCGCAGGAGAGTCTGGTGTCCGCTGAACTGGATTACATCAACGGGCTTTTCTCGCTCAACGTGGGCCGAATCAACCTTGCCCGCGCAACCGGGCAGGCTGAGACCTCCGTTCCCAACCTTTTTAACTAACCCAACCTTAAACAGAAAGGACTTCTACTATGACGACACAAACCGAAGAGATGACGGATCAGGAACAGGATCGGGACTTCAGTCATGACCACAATCCTCCAGCTGATCCGGTCAAGAATCGCAGGAAGATATTCGGCATCGCAGTGATCGTGTTCGTTACCATCGTCGGATGCATCGGCTGGTTTCTATACTCCGGCACCTATGAATCGACGGACGATGCGCAGGTGGACGCTCATCTGAATCCCGTCGCCGCTCGCGTGCAAGGGACAGTAACCACCGTCTACGTCGAGGACAACCAAGTAGTGCAAGCTGGACAGCCTCTGGTTGACCTCGATCCAGGTGATTCGATCGTGGCACTCGCTCAGGCGCAGGCTAACTACGATCAGGCGGTCGCGCAGCTCAATGCGCAAAATCCCAACGTGCCGATCACACAGGCGACCAACGCCAGCGATATCGCCTCGCAGCAGGCCGAGGTCCAGAGTGCGGAGGCTGCGCTTAGCGCCGCCAACAGCGACTACGAGAGTGCCATTGCCCGACTGCGGCAAGCTGAGGCGACGAATCAGAAGAGCCAATCCGATCTGGTCCGTTACAAGCAGTTGCTCGACAAGCAGGAGATTGCTAACTCCGACTACGACCAGTATTTATCCACGGCACGGTCACAACAGGCTGCCGTAAATGCGGCTGAAGCCTCGGCGGACTCATACAAAAAGGTCATTCAGCAACGCCAGGCGCAGGTGGTTCAACAACAAGCGAAGTATCGGCAGACGACCGCCAATGCTCCCCTGCAAGTTGAAATCAAGCACGCCGATGTTGCCAGCTACACGGCGGCGGTCGAGTCTGCCAAAGCGCAGCTGGATCAGGCCAAGCTGAACCTCGCCTACTGCCATGTTGTAGCTCCCGTTGCTGGCATCGTCATGCAGCGAGCTGCGGAAGTGGGCCAGCGCATCGCTGCCGGCACGCAGTTACTCATGGTGGCTCAGGTCAATTCCCCCTGGGTCACGGCAAACTTCAAGGAGACCCAACTCGGCAAGATGCGTTCTGGACAACGTGTGTCAGTGAAGGTGGATGCTTTGGACCGCTCTTTCAATGGCACGGTCGAAAGCATTGCGGCATCGACCGGCGACCGTGCCAGCGTGCTGCCGGCAGAAAACGCCACCGGGAACTATGTGAAGGTCGTGCAACGCCTTCCCGTAAGAATTCGACTGAACCCCGGTCAGAACGGCCTCGACAAGGTTCGTCCCGGTATGTCCGTAGAGCCGACCGTTCACTTCAACTAAGGCAGGTGTTCTGGGTAACACACCCAGTTCCAAGCAGAAGAGCTCTTGAAGATGCAACTGAGGGTCGAGCTATCTGGCGAGATGAATTGCCTGAAGCCCTATCGCGTTCGTTATCAGTCCCGTTGCTGACGCTTGGGCCCCTCGCGTTCATCTCTTTCATTACTCGTTTTAAAATGCCTCCCGAGGAGCGCGCGATGAGTTTGAAGTCAAGCGAGCTTTGATTCAGCCCGCAACGACTTAAGCGGCATTTACTTTTTCACCCCTTCCAGAATCCCGTCAAGATACTGGATCGCCTGACCGGAGCGTTCAAGGTTGGACCGAAATCCAACACCGCTAGCTTGTAAGCGCGGATGGTTTTCGGGTCTTTGCCCTGCGAATGAAGGTTCTTGAAATACTGCTCGACCGCATCGTCCATGCTGAGCCTATTTGTCACCGGTTTCGAGTTGACGGGTGTTTTGGGAATGACCTGCCGTTCGCGGTCCCGTAGCCATCGTTTCTTTTCCTCCAGTTTGTCTAAGGCTACGTAGGGGTCTCTGCCGACCGACACGAACGGCTGCTTGCCGCCATCTGCACCGAACCGGATGTGATAGACGCCTTCTCTGTGGTGCTCTGGTTCGCCATCGACCATCGCGTATTGCGGTTTGAGACGACCCTTGGACTGGTAGACAGGCTTGCAGAAGGAGCTTCTGCCGTTCTTGATGATGCGGATGTATAGCGTGACGGTGCGGTTTGCCATGAGATTCCCTTGAATCCAAGTACTGCTAAACAAGGAACTCTCACGATTTTAGTAACAGGAACCGCTCAAAAATAGCAACAGGCTCGCGGAACCCTCATGTTCACTGGTGATTTTGAAAATATGGCGGAGAGAGTGGGATTCGAACCCACGTTACCCTTTCGAGTAAACACGCTTTCCAAGCGTGCGCCTTCAGCCACTCGGCCATCTCTCCGCTGCACAACTCCTAGTTAATTCTACCAGCCGCTTACAGATCTCCCGCGAACTCAACCTCGACCTCGCGAACCGCAACCAGTTGAACAAGGGATCTGCAAGTCCCAGATTCCGGTTAACTCTTTATTAGTCTTCTTCCGGTTTATGCAGCTGTTGCGCCAGGTAGTTCTCGTACGTCATCTCCTGGATCGCATGTAGCTGGCCTTCCAGCCAGTCAATGTGGTGCTCTTCATCTTTCAGAATTTTTTCCATCAGCTCGCGCGATCCATTGTCGCTCGCGGCGACACTCGCCGCGATCCCCTCGTTCAGTCGCTTCACGGCTGTGTATTCCAATTCCAGATCATTCTCTAGTTGCTGCTTCACCGTTTGCCCGATGTTGATCTTGAAATAGTCCGTCATATTCGGAGCACCGTCCAAATAGAGGATGCGCTCCATCAGAATCTCCGCGTGCTGCATCTCCTCGATCGATTCTTTGCGGATCTGCTTGGCCATCCGTTGATAACCCCAGTTCTCGCACATCTCCGCGTGCAGAAAATACTGGTTAATGGCGGTGAGTTCAGCTTTTAGCACCTCGTTCAAAATGGCAATAATCTTCGGGTCGCCCTTCATAGTTGCCTCTTTCTTTTAGTCCTCATAACAGATGTGCTTCCGGTCGAATTCATCGACTAGAAACGTCTGAGTGCCCCGACTTTGGCCAGGTGGCGAGCTATCGAGTTACGAAGTAGGTGACAGACCGCAGGCTTCAAGAGCCGAAAAGTTTCCCGCCAAGGAGAGTGCGGCCATCCAGTTGCCGATCCGGGGTTCTCAACTGAGAATTGTACTAGAAGGAAGGAATTACGAGTGGGATGATCCTGCCGCGGCCGAGGCAGCGTTCTGTGTCTCAGGCACTTCCGGGGCACTCGCGCCGGCCGACTGCGCTGGCGCCGAAGCTTTCGCAGGACCAACGCCCTCCACCACGCGATGATTCAGACAATACAGCGCCAGTTCGAGACGATCCGCCACTCCGAGTTTGTCGTACACTTTGCGCAGATAGTTCTTTACCACCTGCTCCGTCGTGCCTACCCTGAGCGCAATTTCCTTATTTTTCATCCCCTGCGTAACGCAGGAAACTATGAGCGACTCTTTCGGCGTCAACGAAACCTTAGGACGGGACCCAGCCGGTCGCATTCCTTGGGTCCGATACGCCTGCATCACCCATGCGATACCGCGACTCTCCAGCCAAGGCTCACCCGCAGCCACTTTTCGCAGACACTCCACTAGCGTTTCAGGCTCGATTTCGCGCGAAACAATCGCGTGCGCCCCGCGCCGGAACAACTCCAGCGTCATCTCCTGATCCGATTCCTGCAGCACCACCACCAGCCGGCAATTCGCATTCTGGCGCAGCAAATCGGAGACAGCATCGGCAGGATTCCCCGCCAATGCCGCCTCGAAGATCACAACGTCGGCCGAAAACTTCTGGATGGCGGTCACCGTCTGGTCAAGACTCTCCGCCTGGCCGACGACTCGAATGTCATCTTCGAGTGCGAAAATCTTGCGCAACCCGGCGCGGAAAATAGCCTGCGTGTCCGCCAGAATGACGCGGATCGTACCCCTCGCATCATCCGTGAGCAAGCCCTCGCCCGCCTCGAAGCCGACCGCATTCCCCGCCGTGTTGACTGATGTGCTGCCCATCCGCCCTCTTTTCGCCTACCGCCCCGTATAACGTTTGCTCAAACGACTTTCCCTGCCTTACCGGCCTGCGCTTTCGTATTCCCGCGAGTCTCTTGCCCGACTTACTTCCTCTCGAAGCGGTATTCATCGATGACAACGCCCACTCCGCGCCGCCCGCCATCCGCAAAACTTCGCACCACTCTGCCCCGGCAATCGACCTGTACATCGGCTTCCGCGCCCACGACATCAGCGGGCAGCGAGATCGTAAAGTCAACCGCCGATCCGATCGGCACATCGGCATCCATGCGGAACAAAACGCCATTTGCGGAAATATTTTCCGTTTCGATGGGCTTGCCCTGGACAGTCTGCCCTCCAGCCCCAACCTGGTTCACTGCCGATTTCAACGCCACTGGCAGTTTGATCGGAAATCGCGGTGCACCCTGCACGTCCGCGTACCCTCTTCGACCTTTACCGGCTTCCCCGACGATTCCTTTGGTGGTTTCAGACACGTTTGCAACGACCTTCCTTCCGGTTCGCGCCGTGCACCTCTCCCATTGAGCATGTGCACATTTCAGGGCGAGATTACACCCCAGCATCTACATCGCAAAGTTACGTAGGTCATGGAACAATCGCGGCGAAGTGCCAGTGGTACAGGAACTTACGGGCGTACCTACTCCAAACGCGCGTCCGGTATCTGGCTTGAGACAGCCTCGCGCTCTGGGCTTCGGCTGCTGGGCCTTACGTGGCCATGATAGGTAAGAGTTGCGCGAGATTTACGAAATTTGCGCGCTTGCCAACCCTATGAATCGCGGCGCGTTAGATCGAGACACCACTTGGCGAAAAAGCGAGTTGTCCTCTCTCAAAATTTCGTGACTTCCGTGAAATTAAACTCTCCCACCTTCATCGCAGGCACGACCATATCAAACGATTCTTCCCCGCTGCTCCGCACCGGAGTGCTCATCGCCTCCACCTTCGACAACATCGCGATCAGGCTCTGATTAAACCGGAAGTTGCGCAGCCCACTTCGAACTCGTCCGTGCTCCACCAGGAAAGTCCCGTCCCGCGTCATCCCCGTCACGATCTTCTCGTACGGATCCACCTCGCGTATGTACCAAAGTCTGGTCACCAGCACACCGCGCTCCGTGGACGCAATCATCTCCTCGACACTCTGCGCCTTTTCTGCCGTTCCAAAGACAATATTCATCGGCATCTCGCCCATCTCGTTAGGCAAAGGGAATCCATGCCCGGTGGCTTCGATCGGCCCAACTTTTGATGAGTATTCCGAATTCTTCATCTTCTGCGCCGTCGCTCGGGCATAAACAACGCGCTTCACGACGCCATTCTCAACCAATGGGACACGCTTCCGCCGCATCCCCTCGCCATCAAACGGCGAGCCCGCTTGCAAAGCATGCTGCGCGTCATCCGCGATGTTGATGTTGTCGCCGAATAACTTCGTGCCTATGCGATCGTTCAAAAATGACCGCTGATCCAGAATCGCCACGCCGCTGTAGTCCCAAAACATAAAGCCCACAATGTCGAGGACAGCCGCCGGTTCCAGAATCACCGTGTACTTTCCGGGCGCAATCTCCCGCGGATGGGTCGAGTCTGCCGCCTTTTGAGCCGCCGTTTCCGCCAGCCGCAACGGATCCAAATTCCGCACGTCCGTGGAATTCGCCTTTTGCCAGCCCGAAGAATCAGAGCCCAACATCGTGATCGAAACTTCCGCCAGTGTCTGCCGGTGCCACTGTGCGAGGCCCCGCGAGTTGAATATCCCTTCGACAGACTCTGACGCCGAGTAGATGCCCGCCGTAGTCAACTTGTGTCGGTTGGCGACGGCAACAATTCCCCGCACCACCTCCGCCCGGTCTGCAGGAGTAATCGCCGCTGTCTGCTCAAAGTATCGTGTGGCGCGGACACTCTTGTCCGCGAATTCGTCCCCGGCATTCGCCTCTTCCGCCGTAGGCATCGGCAACAGCTCGGAATCGGGGACCTGCACTTTCGAGAGCTTCTCCGAAGCCGCGACTGCCCGCTGCAGACTTGCCTCATCAAATTGATTCGCCGTAGCCCGCGCCGTCCGGCCCCCAAAATTCGTGCGGATCGATACCACCGAGTTCTCTTCTTCTACATTTTGATGGATCGTATTATTCGCAAAACGCGTCAGCGCAAAGCGCGATCCGTTGAAAATCGCCTCGACCTCATCCGCCGACGAGAATCGTCGAATGCGATCAAAGATATCGGCGGATTGTTCGTGAGTGAGCATCGATCAAATCGACGACATCGTTGGGGTCAAATTACAAATTACCCAATTACTAAATTACAAATTTCCAGTCAGCTTCCCTGATATGCCGTTCCCACGCGCACACCCCGAAACCGCGCTGGACTCGCTCCATGCCCCGTTCCCACCACCTGCTGCGGCTGTCCTTTGCCGCAGTTGGGAGTGCCCCACAACGTCCATTCGTCGCGCGAGCAGATGGCGTCCATCGAGTTCCAGAACTCCGTTGTAATCCCCGAATACGACGGATTTTTCAGCATCCGCGTGCGCTTGCCCTTTTTAATCTCCCACGCGATCTCGCAGCCAAACTGGAAGTTGTAACGCTTGTCGTCAATCGACCACGACTTATTTGTCTCCATGTAGATGCCGTCGTCGGTCGATGCAATCAACTGCTCCAGACTGAGTGGTTTCTCGCCCGGCAGAATGCTGACATTGGTCATGCGGATCATGGGCAACCGATTCCACCCCTCCGCGCGAAGCGTCCCACCGGATCGCACCGCCCCGATCGTATGCGCCGTTTCGCGCGAACTCAGATAGCCGGTAAAGAGCCCGTTCGTAATAATCGGGGTCGATTGTGCTGCCACGCCTTCGTCGTCGTAAGCGAAAGTTCCGAGACCAGGACCATGCTCTTGCCGCGCATCTGCCACCACATTTACCAGGTCACTCCCGTACTTCAGATTGCCTAACTTCTCGAGCGTCAGAAATGAGGTGCCTGCAAAATTCGCTTCCATCCCCAGCACTCGATCCAATTCAATCGGATGGCCTACCGACTCGTGAATCTGTAATCCCAATTGCGAGCCATCCAGAATAATGGTGTGCGTCCCCTCCGGACACTGCTCCGCGTGATGCAGCGCCACACACTCTTCTCCCACGCGCCGCGCATTCTCCACTAACTTCATCTCGTCGATCAGCTCGTACCCGCGATTCTGCCACTGGCCGCCAAACGAGTTCGGATACGACCGCTTCTGAATCTCCGACCCCGCAAACGCGTACGCCGCGTAGCCCGCGCCAGTCGAATATTTTGTCTGATGAATGTCCGCACCCTCGGACGAGAGAAACCACGACTCTTCCCTCTGGAAGTTCATGCCGGTTTCGGCGAGCGTCACGCCTGCGTTGGCGCGCAACTCCGCGTCCACCTGCATCAGCAATGTAAGATTTTGTTCCACTGATGTGCTGAAGGGATCTACCTGATACGGCGTGGTCCACTCTGCCACGGCTGCCGGTTCGGCAGCCAGTTGAACACCTTCGACCTTCACCCGCGCGGAAGCTCGAGCAATTTCGACGGCGAGCGCCGCCGTAGCCTCTACCGAGGCTCGCCTCAAATCGGCGGACGCCGCAAATCCCCACGCCCCATCCGCCAGCACGCGCACGCCAATGCCCAGCGACTCCGACTCCGACGCATGCCCTACGCGTCCATTCTTCGTGCTCAGAGAGCGGTTGCGTAGCAAAACCACGCGCGCGTCAGCGTACGAGATCCCGCGCCCAGATGCTGCATTCAGCGCTGATTGGCCAGCAGCTTTCATCGCAGAATTACCGTATCACGATCAGTTGTAAATTTGAATTTGAGGACTTGATGCTGGATGTGTGGTGACGGGGCTCTGCCCCGTCCAGGACCGCAGAGAAACAGATTTGTCGCTTGCGACTGCCAACGGCAGTTCTAATTAGCGCATTCCCGGCGCAGCCACAGCCAGCGGAGTTTTTCTGCCCGCCATCCTGTGCGAAACATCGATCACAAACCGCCCCGCTTGCAAATGATCCCCATGCCCGCCATCTTTGTCCGTGTCATCCGCTCCCACTCTGTTCTGATCCTCTGGATCCGTCCACAACGCGCTCATCTCCACCTTGCCCGAAGCCGCCGCGACCTTCGTCGGTTGCCGTTGCTGTTTGTCGACGTACGCTTTAATCACCTGCGTCGCCAGACGCGCCGCCAATTTCCCGTGCTCCCCGCCTTCAAACAAAACGCAAACGATAATGTCTGGATTTCGCCGCGGCGTGAACCCCACAAACCACCCATTCTGCGCAAAATCCGCGTTGTTCTGATGCTTCGCACGCAGCGCCAGCGAAACGATCTGCGCCGACCCCGTCTTTCCCGCAATATCGATCCCCGGAATATGCGCCGAGGGCGCCGTCCCCTCGGGCAGCAACACCCGGCTCATCGCGTCCGTGATCGTGTTCCATCCCGTCGGATCAATCGGCACCTCTTTGACCTCGGTGTAATTCGTCGCCTGCACAAAGCCCGTAGGCAGGTTCGTCGGATTGATCACGTGCGGAATGACCATCCGCCCGCCCATCGAAATCGCGCCCACCGCGCGCATCAACTGGACTGGCGTGATCGCCACCGCCCCTTGACCAATCCCGACCGAAATCGTCTCTCCCGCAAACCACTTCTGCTTGAAATTGCGGATCTTCCACTCCTCCGACGGCATGACCCCCGTCACTTCGTTCGGCAGATCGATCCCGGTCTTCTGCCCCAATCCAAACGCTGTCGCATACTTCGCAATGCGATCGATGCCCAGCTTCTCCGCCAGCGTATAAAAGAAAACATCGCACGATTGATAAATTGCCTTCGGCAAATCCACAGCGCCGTGCCCGCTCTTTACCCAGCATCCAAAACGCCGCCCGTAAAACATGGCGCCGCCAGTGCAGTTGACATGAAGAGTCTGCGCAATCCCTTCCTGCCATCCTGCCGTCGCCATAATAATTTTGAACGTCGATCCCGGCGCCAGCTGCGCTTGAATCGCTTTGTTCAACAGCGGCTTGTCCGGATCGTTGACCAGCTTGTTCCATTCATCCCGCGAAATCTTCACCGCAAAATCATTCGGATCGAAAGTCGGACGGCTCACCATCGCCAGAATTTCGCCCGTATGCGGATCCATCGCCACGATCGCGCCGTTCTTCCCTTCAATCGCCTGCTCGGCCGCAATCTGTAGATCCAAGTCCAGAGTCAGCTTCAACTGCTTCCCGGGCTCCGCGGGAGTCTCATCCAACCGGCTCACCTCGCGCCCGTGACTGTTAACAATCGCGCGCCGCGAACCGTTCTTGCCCATCAAAATTCCGTTGTACTGCTTCTCCACTCCGCTCACACCCACCACATCGCCTGGAGTGTACAGTTCAAACTGCGGCTGGTTGAGCATGTCCTCCGTCACTTCGCCCACGTAGCCGATCAGGTGCGCTACGAAACCGTTGCGCGGATACAGGCGCCGGTGCGCCATGATCGTCTCCAGCTCCGGCAGTTCGTTCTTATGCGATTCAATAAACGCCAGTTCATCTGGCGTAATATCCTCTTTGAGGAAAATTGGCTGATACCCCGGCAGCCACGCCGACCGCTTCATCCGCAACCGCACTTCATCGGGATTTAAATGCAAACCCTTCGCGATCGCGTCCGCGTCGGCATTCAGGTCTCGGGAAGAATCTCGCAGCAGCAATGCTGAAAACGACGGATAGTTGTCGACAATAATCCGCCCTTCGCGATCGAGAATTTTCCCCCGCGGCGCGAGGATGGGAACATTGCGCACGCGGTTCTGCTCCGCTAGTAGCGAGTACTTGCCGCTCTCCATCACCTGCAGCCGCCACAATCCGTAGGCCAAAAGCAGAAAAATAAAGAGCACCACGTATTGCACAGCAGTCAAGCGGAGCGCCGAAACCTTTTCCTCGCGGCCGAACATCAATCCTCAGATCCTGGTAGTTCTGGTCTTAATGCATTCTAACCTGCATCCGATCCCCTAGAAACCACGGTAAAAACCAAAGTTTTCCGGCAATTAACGAATCCCTCCACCTGCCACGAATCAAAGCAGCAATCGCCTCTCGCCTAATCGTCACAACGGCGGGCAACAATGTCTCCCCGCCAACGGTTCATGTCCCACCGGGGATTGATGTCGTCACCCCTTCAAGGCAACAATAGGGGTGCGTCCCAACGTTATACTTGTATTCAGCCAGGGAATTCATGCGCATTCGCAGTTTCATCATCGCCTACTCTTTCGTGCTTGCCATTCTTCTATTCGCCGATCGCCGTCCCGTTCATTCGGCCCAAAATCGCTATTCCCATGTAGTCGATCTCACCGCCGCCGATAGCGTGTCGCAGCCAACCACGAACAGAAATTCACCAAGAAATAGCGATTCGCAGACTCATATCATCGCCCCCGACGCGCTGATTCCTGGCACTTGGACCGCTTCCCAGATTCCGCCCGAACGCCTCGTCGCCCCGCTCGTCGTCATGGATCTCCAATCTCGCGCCGAAAATCAACCCATTTCTCTGGACGATATCGCCACCTGGGAATCGCATAACGGCATGATTCCTCAAGGCGCCGTGATCGCAGTTCGCCGCCTTAACTCAGCCGCAGCTGGCCCCGTAAACGATTCGACGCAATTCCCAATTGCCCGCGATGCTGCCGAATTCTTGATTGATGCCCGCGAGACGATCGGCTTTGCCGTCGAGACTCCCGTCGATCTGACTCGCGACCGCACTCTAGCCCGCCAAATTGCTCTCCACGGCAGCTATGTAGTCGAAGGAGCCACCGGCTTCACCGCGCTCCCCTCTACCGGTTCGCTTGTCCTGGTAGCGCCCGCGAAGTCAAAAAAAAACACTCCCGCTCCCGTCCGCATCCTCGCCATGATCCGCTAGATACAGACTCATCAAGTTACGGGCGACCTCGCCCGGTCTTTGTCAACCTTTCATTCAAAGGTAGTTTTTCTCGCAGAAATTCCATTTAAAATGATTCAGCCCACGGAGGTTCCTACATGTCCGAAGCTACTCCCGACCCGCGCTTTCCCATCGGAAAATTCTCTTACGCCGGTCCACCTACCCCCGAGCAGAAACAGCAATTTCTATCCGACATCGAGCAGACACCCACTCGCTTGCGTGCCGCCCTCGTTGGCTTGTCCGATCACCAACTCGATACGCCTTACCGCGACGGAGGCTGGACGCCGCGTCAGGTCGCCCATCATGTCGCGGATAGCCACATGAACAGTTACATACGCTTCAAACTCGCCCTTACCGAAGACGACCCCACCATCAAGCCTTACATGGAGAATCTATGGGCTGAATTGCCGGAGGCGAAACACGCTCCGGTTGAAGTTTCTCTATCTTTGCTCGATAACCTGCACCAGCGCTGGATGCTGATGCTCCGCAAAATCGAGGATGTTCAATGGAAACGCACCTTCCTCCATCCGGAACGAGGCCCCATGACGCTAGAGCAAAATCTTGCCCTCTACTCGTGGCACGGACGCCATCACGTAGCGCACATTACCGCCTTGCGCAAAAAGATGGGATGGTAGGTAGCGAAGAAGAAGAAACCTTTCGGTGGTTTATCGAACCGCCTTGCTTTGTGCCAATCGACGCGTTCTAAAGAGGACAAACGCCCCTTCAGCCGTGCTGGCTAAGAGCTAGAAGCCAGGAGCTACTACCGTCCTAGCTCATCCCCGCCTTCCATAGCAGATAACTCGCGGCCTCCCGCATCACCGCAGCCATCCGGTCCCAAACATGCCGCGGACGCGACTCTCCGCGCGGCGCCACTTCCACCTCCACGCCTTCATGCTCCAGCAAGGCCCGAATGCGGAAAACATGATAGGCATCGCTCACTGCGATACAGCTATGCATTCCATTCGCGCGCATGATATTTGCTACCCGCTGCGCCGACTGCGCCGTGTCCGTCCCCTGCGTCTCGGCAATCAGCGCCTGCTCCGGAATCCCCCGTCGCAGCAAATAATCCTTACCGACTCCGCCCTCGCTGAACTCCGGATCCAGCCCCGATCCTCCCGTGGTAATCACGAAGGGAGCGAGTCCCTTCTGAAACAACTCGTACCCATGATCTAACCGCGCCCGGTACACCGGCGAGGGACGTCCCGAATATTCCGCTGCCCCAAAAATCGCAATCACATCCGCTTTATGCGCCGGCGATTCCGTTGCTGCCTGCAAGATCCGGGACCCGGTCACGCCGAAAAACAAGACAAGCGCTCCCACCACGGCGAGCAAAAAAAGCGCCCAAGGACGCCTCCACAAACTTTTTTTGGGTATAGATGGATTGTGATCGTCAGCCATCTTGGTACTACGATCTCATAACGATTACGATCTCATAACCTGACAGGTTTTTAAGATCCGGCTCTTCGCCTTGAAGTGCGGTCGCAAAATCTCTTTCGTGCACGGCTCTCTGAGATCGTCCGCTACGAAAGCGCTTCAATAATATCTTTGGCGGGAATCGCTCCTTCGCGCAAAATCTGCCACGTTCCATCCTCTCGGAAGTGCACAATCGTCGACGAAATCGTTCGCGGCGATTCCCCGCCATCCACAATCATCGAGATGCGATCGTGCAGTTGCTCGCGCACTTGCTCCGCCGTCGTGCATTCTGAAGATCCACTCAAGTTCGCCGACGTCGCCGTAATCGGAATCTTCGCCGCCCGCACCACTGCCAATGGAATCTCTGCCGCCGGAACGCGTAAAGCAACATTTCCAGTATTCGCGGTAACTTTCAGCGGCAGGTGCGACGCTGCCGGCACAATCATCGTCAACGGACCCGGCCAGAAACGCCGCGCCAGCAAATGAAAATCGTCGGGCAACGGACGCGCAAATTCCTCCGCCTGATCCACGTTCTCAATCAGCAACGACAGCGGCTTGTGTCGTAAACGCGACTTGATCTCATACACCCGTTCCACCGCCCTCAAGTTAAACGGATCTGCCGCCAGTCCATAGAACGTGTCGGTTGGCATGCCAAGCACCTGGCCGGCCTGAATTTGTTCGGCGGCGTACTTAATCAGCGAAGCTTCCGGCGATACCGCATGAATTTTAAGGATTTCCGCGCGCACTCTGATCCCTTCCGATTATCGGCATAAAAATGGCGTAAAGATGATTTGGTAAACGATTGTTTGTATAAACATTGAAATGTACCATACATCCCATCTTCGGAACCAACCTTGAACCCCGGTCTTTCCGCTCTGTGTTCGTCGCCCCAAACGCAGTGCGGCCTTCGTGTGCCTCCGTGTCCGTTGTGGTAAAAGGTCTTAATTGCTGTGAGCAGGATTCGTGAGCCAGGATTCGTGAGCCAAGATTTATGAGCCAAGACCTCAAGCGATCCCCGACCCGATCGCAGTCCGACCGTCTCCGCCCCGTCGCCGGACGCCACAACCAGCGGCTCAAAGAGTTGCGCCGGGCCTTCCACCGCGCCGAACCGACATCCCACGGCGAATGCGCCATCGAAGGCGTGAAGTTGATCGAAGAAGCCTTTCGGAGCGGAGTTGCCCTGGAAACGGTATTTTTCAGCGAAGCCGCTCGCCCCTTAGCCCAGAAGCTCTTGCCCCAAATCGCCGCCCGCACGGAAACGCTGGTCCTGCCGAACGCGCTCTTCCACTCCATCGTCCCCAGCGATGCGCCGCAGGGCGTTGCTGCCCTCGTCAAGTTGCCAGCTTATTCCGCAACCGAACTTCTCGATCGTTCGCTGACTGGACCGCTCGTTGTCGCCGCCGGACTGCAAGATCCTGGCAATCTCGGCACCATCCTGCGTTCCGCCGAGGCCTTTGGCGCCGCCGGAATTTTTCTCACCGAAGGCACGGTCAGCCTCTACAACTCGAAAGTTCTTCGCGGCTCGGCCGGCTCCATCTTCCGTCTGCCCTTCTTGCGAATTCCTTCCGCCGATTTGATTCCGCAAATGAAAGCGCGCGGCCTCCGCCTGTTGGCAACTTCTTCTCATCGCGGCACGCCTCTGCCCCAAGTCACTTGGACGCTCCCCCTCGCCATCTTCATCGGCAACGAAGGCGCCGGCCTCGCCCGTGACCTGATTCGCCAAATGGACGATACCCTCGTCATCCCCCAGTCCCCCCAAGTCGAGTCCCTCAACGCCGGAATCGCCGCCAGCATCGTATTGTATGAATGTGCCCGAAACGCTAAATGATCTTGCACATCAGCAACTTGTAATTTCGTAATCTGAAACCATCGGAATCGCTTTCAGATTGCAAAATTACCCGATTGCAAAATTACAAAATTTCTTCGATGCTGGGTCGCCCAATGAACCTTTTTCAAGCCATCCCGCCGGAAGACGCTAGCCATCACAGCCCGCGCCCGCTCGCCGATCGCATGCGCCCGCGCACCCTCGACGAATTCGTCGGACAAGAACAATTAGTCGGACCCGGCAAGCCTCTCCGCGTCCAGATCGAACGCGACGATCCTACCTCGATGATCTTCTGGGGACCTCCCGGCACCGGAAAAACCACGCTCGCGAAGATCATCGCTGGAATTACCAAGGCTGATTTCATCGAGTTCTCCGCCGTCCTCGCCGGAATCAAAGAAATCAAGCAAGTCATGGCGGATGCCGACCGCGCCCGCCAGTACGGCACTCGCACCATCGTTTTCGTCGACGAAATTCATCGTTTCAACAAAGCCCAGCAGGACGCATTCCTTCCCCACGTCGAGAAAGGCAGCATCCGTCTGATCGGCGCGACCACCGAAAATCCTTCGTTCGAAATTAATGGCGCCTTGCTCTCCCGTTGCCGCGTCTACGTCCTGAAACCACTTACCGAAGATGAAATTGTCGAGATCCTCCGTCGCGCCCTCGCCGACACCGACCGCGGACTTGGCAATCTGCATCTCGAAGCCTCCGAAAATGCCCTTCGCAAAATCGCCGCCTACTCCAGCGGAGACGCGCGCAGCGCTTACAACGTTCTCGAAGTCGCCTCGTCCTTGGCCCAACAATCCGGTACGACGAACCTCACCGAAGAGGCCGTTCAGGAAGCCGTGCAGAAGCGCATCCTGCTCTATGACAAAAACGGCGAGGAGCATTACAACATCATTTCCGCGCTGCACAAATCCGTTCGCAACAGCGATCCCGACGCCGCTCTCTATTGGCTCGCCCGCATGTTAGAAGCCGGAGAAGACCCGCTCTACATCGCCCGCCGCGTCGTCCGCATGGCAGTCGAAGATATCGGACTCGCCGAACCAAACGCTCTCGCCCTTTGTATGGCCGCCCGCGACGCCGTAGATTTCATTGGCATGCCCGAAGGCAATCTCGCTCTCGCCCAGGCCGTCGTTTATCTTTCGATCGCCCCTAAGTCGAATGCCTTATACGCAGCCTACGGAGCTGTTCAGCAGGATGTCGAACAAACCGCCGCTGAACCAGTTCCGCTGCAACTTCGCAACGCTCCCACCCGTCTGATGAAAGGTCTCGGCTACGGCAAGGACTATCAATATGCCCACAACACCGCCGACAAAGTCACAGACATGCAGTGTCTCCCCGACAGCCTGCGCGACCGCGTCTACTATCATCCCACCAATGAAGGAGTAGAAAAGCGCATTGGCGAGCGCCTGGAAGAAATCAAACGAATCAAGCAGTCGTCCTCAACCCAAACCAATCGCGAACCCTAGAAAACAAGATTGTCATCCCACCGGAGCGAAGTGGAGGGACCTTGTGCTTCAGCACCCTCTGAATGCCAGACATCCACTACAAATCAAGACCGGCGGCAACTGACGCAACCCAAATTTCAACGAATCCAACCTCTCTTCCGGGGAATCAAAAACCGTAAGCACCTCGCCGTTATTTGGAGGGTTTCTCTGTGGCCGCAAGTCATTTTGCCGATGTCGGCATATCCGCTTCGCCTCCCGCTGAAGCCTCTGCGTTAAGGCTTGCCGAACTCGTTCGCCTCCAGAAATTTGCGCACCGCATCACTTCGACCCTCGACATCGAAGAACTCGTTCCCCGCATCGTGGACGAAGTCGCCGCTTCCCTCGGCTGCGTGGAAATCAACCTGTTCCTACGCGATCCTAGCCATCCCGAACTCATCCTGGCCGGAGTGCGCGGCTGTACGATCCACGGCAAAGGCCATCGCATCAAACTCGGCGTAGGAATGGTCGGCCACGTCGCAGAGACACGCAAGATGCACTACGCTCCCGACGTCACCAGCGACCCTTACTATCTTGCCTGCGAGGCCGACACCCGCTCCGAAGTTGCCATTCCTCTGCAACGCGACGGAGAACTGATCGGAGTTTTCACTGCCTCCCATTGCGAGGTCGACGCCTTCTGTTCCGATCAACTGCGCCTGCTGCAAGGCCTCTGCTCGCACGTGGCCGTCGCCGTTCACAACGCCCGCCGTTTCGGCGACGAACGCGCGCAACGCGAGCGAATGACGCGCGAGGCCGAAGAAGCCCACGCCATTCAACAAGCTCTTTTTCCGCGCAGTTCTCCTCTGATTCCCGGTTTCCAAGTATCCGGCTTATCGATCGCGGCTGGTTCCGTTGGCGGCGACTGGTACGATTTCATCCCGCTCAATGACGGGCGCTGGGGCCTCGTTCTCGCGGACGTCTCTGGAAAAGGCACCGCCGCCGCGCTTCTCATGTCCGCTACACGCGGCATGTTGCGTTCGCTCGCGCAAACCGGCAACGGACCCGCAGAGGTCCTTACCCGCCTCAACAACATGATGATCGAAGATTTCCCCAGCGGCCGCTTTGTCACCATGGTCTATGCCGAACTTGATCCGCAACGTCGCACGCTGCGCATCGCCAACGCAGGGCATCTCCCGCCGCTCCTCGTCGATCCCTCCGGCCATCGCTGGATCGATCACGAACACGGCTTGCCCCTGGGCATTTCAGTCAGCAAGTTCTCCGAGACGGAGATCCTACTGCCTGAAAATTCGCGCATTGCGATTTATTCCGATGGCATTACGGAGGCCGAAGTCACCCCCGCCGAAGAATACGGGGCCGAGCGTCTGCTGAAACAAATGCAGTCCCCAGAGATCACGGTCGATAGCCTGCTAGCCGCTGTCAGCAAATTCACCAACGGAACCGGCCTCCGCGACGACGCAACCATAATTCTGGTTAAAGCGCTTTAACTCTGCTGGGGAAACTCCGGATCCACATATGAGGTCACGGACATTCCCGTCCGCCTTCCATAGCACCGCTGCTTCTCTACCTGAACCTCGCTCGGTGCTCCTTCAAAATACACAGATCCATCACAACAAAAATCCCGGCTTCCCGCGCCTTCTTCGCCGCTCGTTCGTTCACCACGCCTTCCTGCAGCCAGATCGCAGGAATCTTCAACTCGATCGTTTGTTCCACAATCTCATCCACGAATTCCGGCCGCCGAAACACATCCACTAAATCAATCTTCTCCCGCAATGCCACCGGAATATCGAGCAACGATGGATACCCCGTCTCCCCCAGCGCCTCTTTGATCTTAGGATTCACCGGAACAATCCGATATCCCGCCGCCTGCATATACGCCGAGACCCCATGGCTCGGACGCATCGGACTTTGCGACAATCCCACCACCGCAATCGTCTTGACCCGCGTCAAAAGCTCGTAAATCGGATCAGCCTGCGTCACTTATTGATCCAATCTCCTGAGTATCCCGAACCACAAGCGACGAACGACCAACGACTCACCCGGCTCAACAACGTAAAGCGAACAGCGAATCCGGTCCCTAATCCTTCTTCTCCAACTTCTGCTTAAACATCCGCAACGCCAGTTTGCGAACCGTGTCTGAAACCTCTTTATTCCCCGACAAATTCTTCAAATCGTGAATCAGCAAATTCTTCATCAGCCCCAACGAAAGATCGAGCGGCGTGCGCGGATTAAACACCAGGTTACGCATGATGCTGTAATTCTTCGCGTACTTCCGCCGCATCGGAATCGCCCGCAGTACCGCTTCCAGCACGTTCTTCTGCAGCGCAAACTTCTCCACCTCTCCATCCGAAACTTTCGGAGAATCGAGCACCGCTAGCGACACCAGCTTCGTCGAATCGCGAATCAGAATCGACCGCTCTTCTTTATTGCCTCGCATCGCCAGCGCGATCCGTCCCGTAATGTTGAGCTTGGCAATCTTCTGCAGTGCACTGTCACGCCGGTCGGAGGGTCCGCCCACCACCGGCCTCTTCTTCGCGAACTCTGCTTGTTCCGCCGCATCTGCGGCCACTTTGGCCTGCGCGCCTTTTTCCGCATCGGTCAGCGCCACCGGCTCATTCCCAATTGCCGCAACTTCATCGTGCGTCGGCGCGATCGGCACGAACGCTTTGTCCTTCTCCACCGCCAGCTCGGCCGCATTCTCTTCCAGAAATTTTACGATTGCCACTTCAACCACTTCGTCAGGAGGCTCCGAACTGTCGCCGTCCTTATGCGTCTCGAATGCGCTCAACCTTTTCGCAATCTCCGCCACTTCCGCCGGACGAAGATTGGCATTCGACTGCAGTCCCTGCAACAACCGCTGCGAACCCATTACTCGCTCACTCGCCAGCAGAATCTCCACTACCGAACGCGACCCCGATACCACGATCTTGTCCAATTGCTCCTCGCTCACGGATTTATTCTCCGCCAGCGCCGCCAAAAGACACGTCCTCAAATTCTCGGGTGAAACAAAGTATCCCAGCACCTCCGCGCTCGTCTGCGGATCTCCCGCCGCCGCCACGCTCGTCTTCTCGTCCCAACCCGCCAGCGTCAGCCGTGAACGCTCCGAAAACAACTTGTTATGAATCGCGAGATGCACCAGAATCTCAATCATCTCGCCCGGCGGCACCGACAACGCGCCCCGTGACGCCGATTGCATCAGGTTCGACGGAACCTGTGACTTCCGAATCATCTCAATCATGCTAGGCATGATTTATCTCCCCCAACTCGCCGCCGTTTGCGTCTCAATCCCCTTCGAGGATTTCCTGGCCGGCTTCTTCGCCAACTTCGCAGATCCTCTTACTCTCACGTCCACCAGTTGCTCCAACTCGGCAACCGCGAGCGCTAACTCTCGGGAATTCCGGTTCGGGCCTCGTCGCTCATATTCGTCGCTCAGCGCGCGGTAGTACCAAAGCGTCCCTTCTTTTTTCCCCGAGAAGCGGACCCAGATCGCTTCTCCATCTTTCCGGTAATCGGCCAGAATTGTTCGGACGTTATGCAGCTTGTCGGACGCTGAGACCAGCCGCGTCTCGGCATCGGCGTGCGTCACCTCGCGCAGATAATCCTTCTTGCGTTCCACCCACTCCGCCTTCGGCTCTCCGAACGAGTCCGTGCATCCCTCGACCATCTTCGCCACCCGGGTGCCAAACTTCTTGCGGACCTCTCGCAACCTCGGCATCCCTCCACAATCCTCCACTACATCATGCAGCAGCGCCGCAATCGCCATATCCTCGTCCCCGCCCGCTTCGAGAACCAGCGCTGCAACCGCCATCAGATGCGAAAGATAAGGCACCGGAGTCTGTTTCCGCGTCTGCCCCGCATGCTTCTCCGCCGCGTAGCGAAAAGCGCGCTGTAAACGGGGACCAAGACGGGGCGGACGAAGATTTCTAGTAGTCTTCACTTGATTCCAATTGCTCCTGCTGAACGGTTTCTGCCTCTTCCCGTCAAGGGCTCCGTCCTCGATCCCGAATGTGTTGGTCGCCGATCCCTTCGCGGTCTTCCTGACGGCTGAAAGCTGATGGCTGGCAGCTAGCTCTTCTTCTCCCCCCGCCGCATCCTCAAATAAGCCTGCATCAGCGGACCCAAATCCCCATCCAGCACCCGATCCACGTCCCCAATCTCCATCTTGGTTCGGTGATCCTTGATCATCCGGTACGGCTGCAGCACATACGACCGTATCTGCGATCCAAAATCGATATCCAACTTCGAATCCTCGATCTTCTTCGTGACCTCGCGCTTCTTCTCCAGTTCGAATTCGTAAATCTTCGACCGCAGCATGCTCATCGCCTTCTCTTTGTTCTTGTGCTGCGATCGCTCGTTCTGACAATTGGCCACGAGGCCCGTCGGAATATGCGTGATTCGTACCGCTGAATCCGTCGTATTCACGTGCTGCCCACCCTTGCCGCTCGACCGGTAGGTATCAATCCGTATATCTTCCGGCTTGATGATCACCTCAATGCTGTCGTCAATCTCGGGAGAAACATACACGCTCGCAAACGAAGTATGCCGTCGCTTCGCCTGATCAAAGGGTGAAATCCTAACCAGCCGGTGCACTCCAATCTCGCTCGTCAAGTATCCAAACGCATACTGCCCAATCACTGTAAAAGTCGCTGACTTGATTCCCGCTTCTTCCCCCGGCTGGTAGTCGTACATCTCCGTCTTAAATCCCTTCCGTTCTGCCCACCGCAAATACATTCGCAGCAGCATCTCCGCCCAATCCTGCGACTCGGTGCCACCAGCCCCCGGATGAATCGTCATGATCGCGTTCAATTGATCCGTCGGACCCGACAGCAACGTCTCGGTCTCGACCCGATCCACCAGTTCTCGCAGCGACTCCAGGTCCCGCTGCAAATCCGCGGACACGTCTTCGCCTTCGCCCGCCAAATCGAAATAAGCAGAAATATCGTCCGTGCGCCGCGCCAAATCGCCTTCGAGCGATAACAGGCTCTCCAAACGCTTGCGCTCGCGCATTACTTGCTGAGATTTTTCAGGATTTGACCACAGATTCGGATCCGCCGCCTGCTTCTCTATTTCGGCAAACTGCTGGCGCAGCTTATCGCCGTCAAAGATACTCCCGCAGGTCGTGAACCTTGGTCTTTAAAGAAGTGTATTGTTGCTCTAATTCATCCAACATAGCTTCTTGTTTCCGGCGCTGTCGTTCTGTTCGCTCGTCGTTGGTGGTTCGCGGCAAATCGTCAGCCCGCTCTTGCTAGCGACGAACGACCGACGGCCATCGACTGACGAACACGGCGCCTATGGAAATTATCGCACATACAAAGGCGAACCAATCGCCATGCCGCGTATAGAACGTGGTTCCTGCGCTCAACGCATAATGCGCAATTAATGCTGTTCGAATCTTGCGCTCACTCGACTCCACAATCCTTCCGTATGGGTCAATCGATGCCGTCATGCCGGTATTCGTCGCCGAGAGCAGCCAGCGTTCATTCTCGATCGCCCGCATCCGCGTCTGCTGCAAGTGTTGCTTCCAAGCCCCGCTGTCCCCATACCACCCATCATTCGAAATATTTACCAGGACCTGCGCCCCTTGCAGCGGCCCTTCGCGCACTTCATCCGGAAAGATCGACTCGTAGCAGATAAAAGTCCCCATCCGCTCCCCGCCCGCATCGAGCGGTGCATGTGACGCCCCATGCTGAAACTCTCCCACTTCTTTCGTCAGCCCGCCGGCAAACGCAAACAGTTTCGGAAACGGCAGGTACTCGCCAAACGGCACCAGGTGCACTTTGTCGTACCGTCCTGCCCAGGCGCCCTGCGGACTCACCAGCGCCGCCGAATTAAAAATCCCCTCACTGCCTCCAGTCGTCTGTGTAAAGTTATTAATTCCGATCGACCCAGCCACCACCCAACTTCCCGACTGCCGGGCCAACTCACTCACCGCCCCTTGAAACAAGGGATCGTTCGTGTAAAACGGAGAAGGCGACTCCGGCCAGACAATCAAGTCGAAATGCTCGCCCGCCTTCTCTCCCGGTGGATGCAAGCTCACATTCGTCAAATCCCGCAGTGTTTCTTGAAAATAATCTTTCGTCCACCTCGCCCCATCGAGAATCGGAATATTCGGCTGCACCAGGAGCGCCGTGTGATCCGTCACCGTCGTGGCGGGCGTCAACAGTTGTCCCGCCTGCAGGAACGCGGCCGCGCCAAAAGCCGCCGCCAGCAGCCACTTCCGCCGTTCTTTCGGCGCATCCTTGGGAACGAGAAACGCTGCCGCGAAAACACTATTCACCAGCACAATTTCGAACGACAACCCGTAGACGCCGGTCAGCGTGGCAATCCGCGTGAGCGCAAAGTTTCCCGTCTGTGCGTATCCGATCAACTCCCACGGAAACGCCGTGATCCGCGTCCGCGCCAACTCCACCGCTACCCAAAGAAATGGAGCCGCCGCCAGCGCTCGCCGCACCGCCGCTCCCGGATCCTCGGGCTTCGATTTCGTGCCAGCCACCCACGCCAGCAAAAACCCGAACATTCCGTGATACAACCCGACGTACATGCAGAACAAAATCTGCGTCAGCACCGCGACCGGTACCGGCAACCCACCGTAGCGGTGCATCGTGTCGTAAATCCAATAGCAAGTCCCCGCAAACCATAAAATTCCGCAGGCATATCCCAGCACAAATCCCTGCAAAGGCGTAGCTGGCTGTGAACGTTCCGCCTCGTCAAGCTGTAATTGCAATCGTCCGGAATCCACGCTCCGCGCGCGCAAAATCCCCACCAGCAAGGGCGCAACTGCGATCCATGCCAGCCAATAGAGCCCCGCCAAGGGAAAAATCACAACCTGCAGCCCCGCAGACACCAGCACCAGCAACCAGGCTTTTCCGTGGATTTTCAGCACGCCTCAGAATAGCAAAGAGATTCGCGCCGCGACTTTCGCGCGATGATTTTGAATCCCAGTTTCCTTCGCACTTCTCCGGTAGCAGCGCGTAATCGGCAAAATCTGCCGCCACATTCCGCTCCAATCAGATACCATAGTCCATCATGAGTTTGACCGTAGTCCTGATAAAAATTCTGGAGTACATGTTTGTTGCCGGCTGGGCTGGCTCCGTCCTCGTACTGCTCATCACGGGCGTCGAAGACGTCGGAACCTTATTAGACAGGAAGGACGAAATCAAGCACTAAAGCTCCGGCCTCATGTCGTCAACATCCAACGCACCTACAGGCAATAATCGCGTTCGCGTGGTCGTCGCGACGTCGGTCATGCTCACCTTTATCTCTTACTGGCGAGCGGCCGCCGTCATTCTCAACGATCTCGGTTCCTCCGCCTTCTACGCCGGCGGCATCGCCGAACAAGCCATCGGCAAGAGCGCTCCCTGGTTCATCCTCGGCGTCATGCTCTTTGCTTTTGCCGTGCGCGCCGTCTACGTCGAAAGCTGCTCCATGTTCGTCCGCGGCGGCGTCTATCGCGTCGTCAAAGAAGCTCTCGGCGGCACCCTCGCCAAACTCAGTGTCTCCGCCCTGATGTTTGACTACATCCTCACCGGCCCTGTCTCCGGTGTCTCCGCCGGCCAATACATCGCCGGTTTGATCAACGACACCTTGAGCATCGCCGACGCTCATGGCTGGATCCCCACCGCCGTGCACCACCTCTTTCATGGCACCCCGCAAGTCGGCGTCAACGGCACCTCCGTCGTTTTCGCCATCGCCGTCACCATGTATTTCTGGTGGGAGAACATCAAGGGCATCGAGGAATCCAGCGAAAAAGCTCTCTGGGTCATGCAGATCACCACCGTCATGGTCGTGATGCTCCTCGGTTGGTCCGCTTTCACTTTATATAAAGTCGGATTCCATCTGCCGCCCTTCCCGACCCGAGCCAACATCCACTACAGCTCCGAATCGCTTGGCTTTTGGAAGCACAGCAACCTGCCCCACATGTTCGGCGTTCTCGGCCTCATCATCGGCTTCGGACATTCTGTCCTCGCCATGAGCGGCGAAGAATCCCTCGCCCAGGTCTATCGCGAACTCGCTCATCCCAAGCTCAAGAACCTCAAGCGCACCGCCATCGTCATCGGCGTCTACAGCTTCATCTTCACCGGACTCGTCTCGCTACTCGCCGTCATGCTGATCCCTGACGACATCCGCATGAAGGTCTATAGCGACAACCTCATCGCCGGACTCGCCATGAACATGGTCGGTCCCGAAGTCCTTCGCCTTGCCTTCCGTGCCTTCGTTGTCCTCGTCGGATTCCTGATTCTTTCCGGAGCCGTCAACACTGCCATCGTCGGCTCCAACGGCGTCCTCAACCGCGTCTCTGAAGACGGCGTCCTCGCTGACTGGTTTCGCCGCCCGCATAAGCGCTTTGGCACCACTTACCGCATCATCAATCTCATCGTCGGGCTTCAGCTCTTTACCATCATCGTGAGCTGGGGCAACATCTATACCCTCGGCGAGGCTTACGCCTTCGGTGTCGTCTGGAGCTTCGTCTTCAAAACCATCTCCATGCTCGTCCTGCGCTACCGCTACAAAGGCGTCCGCGCTTGGAAGGTTCCGCCAAACCTCCACGTCTTCGGATTCGAGATTCCCATCGGACTCGCCTCTGTAGCCATGGTTCTGCTCTCCACCGCCATCGTCAATCTCTTCACGAAATCCGTCGCCACCGTGAGCGGCATCATTTTCTCGGTTGTCCTCTTTGTCATCTTCACCGTCTCCGAGAAAATCAACCGCCGCAAACACCTCGACAAGTCGGCGCAGATGAAGGAGCAGTTCCAATTACAACAAGCCGACACCGTCGAGCGTGAAACCGTCGGCATTCGCCCCGGCAACGTTCTTGTCCCCGTCCGCGACTACAACACCCTCAATCACCTCAAGTGGGTGCTCGAGCGTACCGATACAAAAGAGCAGGACGTTGTTGTCATGACCGCGCGCATCAGCCAGTTCGGTACCGCGGCCTATGGACTTTCTACCGAGCAGATTTTCAGCGACTACGAACAGACCGTCTTCACCCGCGCTGTCTCCGTCGCTGAAGGTTTCGGTAAGAAAATCTCCCTACTCCTCGTTCCCGCCCGCGACCCTTGGTCCGCAGTCGCCCAGACCGCTCACAATCTCGAATCCTCTGGAGTCGTCGCCGGGCTCTCCAGCAAAATGTCCGCCGCCGAACAGGCCTTCCTTCTCGGCAGTGCCTGGGAAGCCATCCCCGAACCCAAACAGCAGTTCATCCTTCAGATCGTCCAACCGAACGGCAACGTCGACACCTTCCGCATCGGCCCTCACACTCCGACGATGAAAAACGAGGACGTTGTCCTGCTTCACCGCCTCTGGCTGAACGTCACCCGTGAACCCGGATTGGAAAACGTTCACCACCACGACATCCTCACCCAGGCCCTTACTCGTTTCGCCCGCGACTACGGCGCCCACGACCACGAGACCATCGTTAATGATTTGCGCCGCCACGGCGGAGAGATCGATCCCAATCCCGTGCGACGCATCGCCGACCAGGTCCACACCGTCCAACCCGCTCCGCGTCCCGAGCGCGACCCCGAACGCGAAGAAGATCCGCCAACTCCGGACCCTAACCGCTCGTTCTGAAGTCTGAGTCTTCCGGCCCGAAAGTAATGAGAAAATTTCCCAAGAAATCGCGTAGCCGGACGGCCAAGCCCGATCGCCCTTCAACCCGCCGCTTCTCGCCCAAGACAGACGACCGCCGCAAGCCCCGTTTCTCCCTAAACCTCTCCATCCTCTACGAAGACGACGCCCTCATCATCATCGACAAGCCCTCCGGACTCCTTGCCGTCCCCATTCCCGGCTCTCAAACTCCCTCTGCCTGGTCGCTCCTTGCCGAACGCCTCGAGAAGAAAAAACAAAAAGCCCTGATCGTCCATCGCATCGATCGCTTCTCTTCCGGCGCTCTCCTCTTCGCCAAAACCGCGACCGATCGCGCCGCGTTGGTCCGTCAATTCCTCGATCACACACCCGAACGACACTACATCGCCGCCCTACGCGGGCGCGTCGAGCTCAAGTCCGGAACCCTTGTGCATTATTTTCGCAAGGAAGGAATGTACCAGCAGTTGCGCTCCGCCAAAGATCCCGAAGCCACTCGCGCCGAATTGCGCTATTCGGTCGACCGCCTGTTTTCGAACGCCACGCTCGTCAAGATCGAACTCGTCACCGGATTACAAAATCAAATTCGCGCTCAGTTCTCCGCTCTCGGCCATCCCGTCATCGGAGACCGGAAATTCCATCCCGCCGAATCCGCCGAAACCCGCATCGACCGCGTTGCGCTCCACGCCGCCCACCTCAAATTCACTCATCCTCGCACGAAAAAAATGGTCTCGGTCGAGTGCAAACTCCCCCCCGATTTCAACCACCTGATTCGCGAACTATCCCGCCCATCTGCCGGCTAAACAGTCTTTCGGATTTATCCCTATGTGTGGAAGCCCTTAAGTTTGCAGGCGGGCCACTCGCCACGAATTAGCACACCCATTCTTCCTCACCGAACCTTGGGACTCTCCGCATCCGCCGCCTTCTGATCGTCCGCGTGAATCACCCCATCGTCCTCCGCGTAGAACGACCTGTGTTCGCTATCCATCTTGTTCGGCGTCATCGTCAGCACAAACCCATCATGATGCGTACGAAAACTCGCCGTATAATCGCCCCGTTGCGTCGTCTGTGACATCCGCTTTGTAAACGATCCCGTCCCCGCCAACGCCGGCAACGACTCCGCGAACTTGTCATGCCGTTTCTTATAGGCATGCTGCGCCCGCAGCACGGTCCGCATATACGCCAGCGCCTGCGCTTCCGACTCCGAACGCGCCGGATCGCCCGCAAACTTCGGTTGGTACCCCCCTGCGGCGGGTTGCGCCTCCTGACCCAACGCCGCTCCCAGCGCCGCAATACACACCGCAAGAATTCCCAAATAGAGCCGGAATGTTCGTTTCGCCCTCATGCCAAACCCCTCCTTCACCTCGCCGGATCGGGGTTACCCCCGTAATTTGTTTCGCTTAGCAATCGTTTCAATTCTTTCCCCCTTCAGGCAAGCTGTAACAGGATGCAATCCTAACAGGGAAATCTTGATGAAAGCTGCCGTAGCCAGAAAGCCTCTGATCCGTGTCGCCGTAGTGGAGAGTGATCCGCTGCGCTTTGTGGGATTCCGGGCCCTCTTTGATACCGAACCTGATCTCGAGCTCGTCTCGGCCTCGCTTGCCGATCTCGGCCAGTTGCAAGCCATCGATCTCGTACTCCTCGGCAACCGCGGCGGCCAGAATCTCTACGACATCATGGCCAGCATGAAGGCCATTCGTCCCGACCTCCGCATCATCGTGACCGGTTCCGGCATGGACGACGAAAGTGTTCTCAAAGCCATTGCCTCCGGCGCCAAAGGTTATGTCGACGAAGCCGCTTCCGCGGCTGAGTTCATCCAGGCTCTCCGTATCGTCCACCAAGGCTCCGTCTGGGCCCCGCGCCGCGTCCTCTCCACTTTCATCGAACGCGTCAGCACTTCCCCCGGCCGCATCTTTCCCGCCGGTCGCATCACCTTCACCGACCGCGAAAAAGAAGTACTTGAGATGCTCGTTGCCGGACGTTCGAACAAAGAAATCGGCTCCGCCCTGGGCATCGAGGAGCGCACCGTAAAAGCTCACGTCGCCAAACTCATGCGCAAAGTGGGAGTCCAAAACCGCATCGCCCTGTCGGTCCACGCGATTACGCATTCCCTGGTGACGGCAAAATAGCATTAAGGTTCGGTTTCCGCCGCAATACCACGGCGTGGCTTCGGTCACGCCGTAATTGCGTGAGGGGAGCCCCGCAGTTAACCCACCGGTACACCACTGCCTCCCACCCCGCATACATGAAAACGGTTCTTCCCCGTATCATCCCGTGGGTGCAAGGCTTTGCACTGAGAACTGACGAATGACCACTGAGAACTGCTCTCAGGTTACCAACGTACAGTGACCCTCGTAATCTTGTCCCTTTTTCAGACCAACGGCATACTCTCTTCACCTACCACAGAACCTGGGAGACGGGGTTGAAAACGGAGATTAGGGTCGCCGCTTTCAGCCCCGCATTTTTTGCCCCTCCACTCTCGAAATCCCAAATCTAGCTCATCGTTTACCTAACCGCCCCTGACTCACCCTTGTCACTCCCCTGGTATCCCCCGCTCCCACCCTCGCATCGAATAGAATCATAAGTAACGTATTCCACAGTCCAATTTCCCAGTGAGGCACTCATGCAACGGCTTTTCGTTCTTTTGCTGCTCGCTTGTTTCCTGACCCCGATCCTTTCCGCCGATGAAAACGCTGACGTCACCAAGGCCTCCGGACGTATCGAGGCCGCCGGCACCGTTCTCGACGAAATCCAGGCCGCTCCCGACAACCGCATCCCCGAAGAGATTCTCGGATCCGCCGAGTGCGTCGCCGTCGTTCCCTCCCTGCTCAATGGAGGCTTCGTCTTCGGCGGCCGTTACGGCCGCGGTGTCGCCAGTTGCCGCACTCCCAAAGGATGGAGCGCCCCCGCCTTCTTCACCATCAGTGGCGGCAGCTTCGGCCTCCAGATTGGCGGCCAGGCGAGCGACGTCATCATGCTCATCATGAACAAAGGCGGCATGGATAACCTGCTCTCCAGCAAATTTAAGCTGGGCGGCGATGCCAGCGCAGCCGCCGGCCCCGTAGGCCGTCACGCAGCCGCCGACACCGACTGGAAGATGCGCGCGCAGGTTCTCACCTATTCCCGCTCCCGTGGCCTCTTTGCCGGACTCGAACTCTCTGGCGCCGTCATCAAGCAAGACAAAGACAGCACCCGCGACTTCTACGGCCGCATGGTCCCCTTCAAAACCTCGCTCACCGGAGCCGTCGAAGCCCCAAAAAACGCCTATCCATTCCTAAGCAGCCTGGCGAAATGGGCCCAGCAAGCGGCAAAATAACCTAAGTTCTCAGTTCCCGGTTCTCAGTTCTCAGCCTAAATTGGTGTCACTGAGAACTGAGAACCGGGAACTGAGAACTCCTCATTGCGCGAACGCCTCGAATACGCCCTCCTCTGGCCCTGGATCAAACTCCTTGGCGTGGTCCCCCGCCCTCTCGCTCGCGCCATCGGCATCACTCTCGCGCTCACCGTTTACGCTGTCCACCGACGCCTCCGCCGCGTCGGTTTTCGCAACCTGACCATCGCCTTCCCGGAAATGTCCGAACCCGATCGCCGCCGCATCGTTCGCGGAGAATTCGTCTCCCTCGGACGCCAGCTCGCCGAACTTTGTCTCTTTCCCCGCTATACCAAAGAAAATGTCTCCCGCATCGTGGTCTACGAAGGCTTTGAAAATTTCGAACGCGCCTACGCTCGGGGCAAAGGTGTCCTCTTTCTCACCGGACACATTGGTGCCTGGGAACTTTCCGCATTCGCCCATTCCCTCCAGGGCCATCCTCTTTCCATCGTCATGCGCTCCCTCGACAATCCCTATGTCGACTTCCTCATCCAGCGTTACCGCACCATGCACGGCAATCGCACCGTCGACAAGAATGATTTCGTTCGCGGACTTCTCTCCGCTATGAAAGCCGGCGAAACCGTCGGCATCCTCATGGACACCAACATGACCCCGCCGCAGGGTGTCTTTGTCGACTTCTTCGGAATCCCCGCCTGCACTGCCAGTGGCCTCGCGCGCATCGCCCTCCGCACCGACGCCGCCGTCGTTCCCGGCTTCACCGTATGGGACAAAACCCTTCGTAAATACGTACTCCATTTTGAACCCGCCATCCAACTAGTTCGTACTGCCGACAACGAGTCCGATATCGTCGCCAACACCGCCAAATTCACCAACGTCCTCGAAAATATAATCCGCCGCTACCCCGACCAATGGCTCTGGGTCCACCGCCGCTGGAAAACCAGACCCCCCGGCGAACCCTCGCTGTACTAGGTTCTTGAGTGTGTGGTGACCGGGGCTCTGCCCCGTAAAGGTCCTCGAGACGGCCGCATCCGTTCAAGCCGAGTTCTGGGTACTGAGTACTGGGTACTAGCGACTCGCTACCGATTACGCGACAATAGACACCGATGAGCCAAACCCTTCGCTCCCTCGCCGAAAAACTCGGCTGCCATCTTCTCGGAGACCCCTCCGTCACCGTCTCGCGCGTCGCCAGCCTGCAATCCGCCACATCCGGCACCCTCGTCTTCGTGGAAAACGCTCAGCACCTCAACGTCGCTCTCCAGTCTGAAGCCGCCGCAATCATCGCTGGAGATTTCGCCGCCGCCAACTTCGACGCATCAGCCTCGAAGTCACTGTTGATCTCCTCGCATCCACGGCTCACCTTCGCTCGAGCCGCCAAGTTCCTCCGCAGTCCACAGAGAACTCCCACCATCCATCCTTCCGCCGTTGTCGCGGAATCCGCCAGGATCGCCCACACCGTATCCATCGGCCCCCGCGCCGTAGTCGGAGAAAACGTAAGAATCGAAGATGAAACCACCATCGGCCCCGGCGCAGTAATCGGCGACAATGTCACCATCGGAACGCACTGCCGCATCGACTCCAACGTCACCATCTATCCCGGAGTCCATCTTGGCAATCGCGTCGTCATTCAAGCCGGAGCCGTCCTCGGCAGCGAAGGCTTCGGCTACGTCCGCGACGCGCAGACAGGACGCTACGAGCAGTCCCCGCAAATCGGCCGTCTCATCCTCGAAGACAACGTCGAAATCGGAGCCAACTCGACCATCGACCGCGGAGCCCTCGACGAAACTCGCATTCGCCAAGGCACAAAAATTGACAACCTCGTCCACATCGGCCACAACTGCCAACTCGGAGAGAACGTGATCATCGCCGCCCAAACCGGCCTCTCCGGCAGCGTCACCATCGAAGACAACGTCGTCATGGGCGGACAAGTCGGCATCGGCGACCACGCCCGAGTCGAAGCCGGCGCCATGATCGGAGGCCAAGGCGGCATCCTGCCCAAGAAAATTTTGCGAGGAAATGGCGTTGTCTTCTGGGGAACGCCTGCCAAGCCCGTAAAAGAGTATTTAAAGGAATTAGCGTTCCTCTCCAGATCAGCAAACAAGCAACGTTGAGCTCAAGAATCGCCCCGTGGAGACGCGGTGTGCCCGGTCTTCTCGACCGCAAATCGTTGTCAGCGCGAGTAAGCTAGAACCCAGAAGCGAACAGCAAAGAGCGATCTCCATGCCAATCGTAGTCATCGGCGGACACACCCGCAGCGTCGGCAAAACCAGCGTCGTGGCCGGTCTCATCGGGGCGCTGCGTGACTTCCATTGGACCGCCCTGAAGATTACGCAATATGGACACGGTATTTGCACCGCCAATGGAGCGGCCTGCGATTGCGTCACCGCCGATCATTCCCTGGCGGTATCCGAAGAGAAAGATCGCTCCGGAAATTCCGACACCTCGCGCTACCTGCTCGCCGGAGCCGATCATTCCTGGTGGATTCGAACCCAACAAGGTCAACTCGCGGAAGCCATGCCCCGCGTCCGCAAGATTCTGTCGGCCACGCAAAACACGATCATCGAATCGAACAGCATCCTGCGCTTCCTGAAGCCCGATCTTTATCTGACCGTGCTTGATCCCTCCACGGAAGACTTCAAACCATCCGCGCAAACTTATCTGGATCGCGCCGACGCCATCCTCCTCCACTCCTACTCCCAGAAATCAACTTGGAAGAACGTTTCTCTAAAGCCAGTCATCAATCGCCCCACCTTCGCGATCCAACCGCCGACCTACGTGACGCCCGAAGTAGCAGCTTTCGTTCGCGCCCACCTGCAAGCTCCCACCCAGACTTCGCTCGCGCAAGAAACCTCGAAGCAAAAGTAAGCAGATCCCCAAAGATTTTCTCGGCGTCCCTCGGCGTCTCGGCGGTGAAACGACCTACGCGCCCGCCTTAATCTCCACCGCCTTATCATTCTCGAATGCAATCACCATCGGCTTCCCGCCGTTCGGATACTGCAGCGTCCGCGATCCATACGCCCCCGACCCTTGCGGCACGCCATACCCAATCGCGAAGCTCACCTGCAACTCGCTCATCCCGTTCTGCACTTCGTGCGCATCGATCTTCTGCCAAACCTCTGCCGGCCAATGCTTATAAAGCTCGTGCGGATCCTCGATAAAAAACACATCGTCCGCCCGCAGTTTGAAATCTCCTCCCTTGTCTGCCCCAATCGGCACCGCGTACGATTTCCCATCGAGCGAAAACACCGCCAGCACCTGCTTCAGCTCCGGAGCCTCCGGAGCACTCTCCTCCACCACATCCTGAATCGTCAATTTCTGCAGTGGCTTCAATGTTCCCGCATCGTGCCCGAAATCCGCTCGATGCCGCGCGACGTCATACGGAAAATAAGTCATCTGATACCCGTACTTCACCCAAACCGGCTGCGCCCCCAAGTCCTTCGCCGACTTCAAATCGTAGGCATGAAACTTCTTCGGAGTCACGTAGTAGTCCGCCTTGAGCGCCGTCTCCACTTTCGGCTTCGACTCTTCCTTCAAAGCCTGGTGCCGCTCGTAGACGATGTACCCCGCCCGCGCTCCCGCCACTACAATCGCCAGGACCATAAAAGCTTGCAGTTTTTTCTGAAGCTCCGGATCAAGCGCCATGATCTAGCTTTCCTTCGTTTTATTTTCGGCCAGGATGTGGGGACGAACGACTCGCCCGTCCAGTCGGCTATAGAATAAGAGCTACTGAAGTTGTTCTCGATCCAGACCGCCAGCCTGCAAAGGAACTCCATGCCCATCGTTCAAGACGACGTCCTAAACGCCCTCAAGCAGTGCTACGACCCTGAAATCCCCGTCAACATTGTCGATCTCGGCCTCATCTACGACATCCGCTTCGACGATCTTCCCGAAGGCCAGCAAGACGTCACCGTCGACATGACCCTCACCGCTCAGGGATGTCCCGAACACGTCAACATCAGTGCTCAAGTCAAATCCCGCGTCGAGCAACTTCCCGGCGTTCGCAACGCCAACGTCAACGTAATCTGGGAACCCGCTTGGACCCCCGAACGCCTTAGCCCTGAAGCCCGCAAACAACTAGGTATCGAGTAACGTGTGGGGATGGTCAATGTGGGGACGGGCGTCTCGCCCGTCCAGCCGAACTCGGCATCTTGCCGCCCCGACCAACGACCAGCGACCGTCGACTAGTACTCCCCCAACTCCTCAAACGCCAGCGCCGCCCGCTTATCCGCCAACTGTTCAATCTTGCTCCCGATCTTAATCGCCAGATCCAGATACCGAGTCCCCTGCCTCACATACGACGGCAGTTCCTCCCGTATCTGCGCGAACCTCTCCGGATACTCCGAGGCCAGCACCGCCAATCCCACGCTCCCCGCCAGCACCGCCGCTGGACGCCGTCCCTTCACCAGCAACAACACCGCAATCCCCGCCGAACCCGCCACCGCCGCTCGCTTCCAAGTTTCCATGTCATCTCCTGACGCTACTTCTCGTACTGAACCAAAACTCTTAACGGGCCCGGACTTAGCCCAAAGTACGTCCCCCAGCCGGATTCTAAACCAATGCCGTATACTTCCGCCGACACTTCGAACCACTCCTCGGACCAACTCCTATGATGCGCTTTCGCACTCTCCCGTTTTCGACCCTCCCGCTCTCCCTCATTCTCTCCTCACTTGTTTGCCTCGCCACCGCGCAGCCCAAGCCACGCGCTCGCGATCTCGGCGTCCCCTTCGACGGCACTCCCGGACCCTACAACGCCATCACCGACGTTCGAGGCGTCGAGGTCGGACACACCACTCTCATCTCCGGCGCCGGCAAACTCAACGTCGGAGTCGGTCCCATCCGTACCGGCGTCACCGCCATCCATCCTCGCGGCAAAGACGCCAACGACTCCGTCTTCGGAGCCTGGTTTACCCTGAACGGCAACGGTGAAATGACCGGCACCACTTGGCTCGAAGACTCCGGATTCCTCAACGGCCCCATCATGATCACCAACACCCACAGCGTCGGCGTCGTGCGCGACGCCGTCATCGCCTGGAAGGTCAAACGCGGCGAGCCCGACATGGAAGGATACTGGTGGTCGCTCCCCGTCGTCGCCGAGACCTGGGACGGCTGGCTCAACGACATCAACGGATTCCACGTTAAACCCGAAGACGCCTTCCACGCCCTCGACGTCGCCCACAGCGGTCCCGTTGAAGAAGGCAATGTCGGTGGGGGCACCGGCATGATATGCAACGAATTCAAAGGCGGAATCGGCACCTCCTCCCGCGTCCTCGACGCAAATGAAGGTGGCTACACCGTCGGCGTCCTCGTTCAATGTAACTACGGACGCCGCGATCAACTCCGTATCGCTGGCGTCCCCGTTGGCAAAGAAATTCCCGAACATCCCGCCTACGAAGATGCGGAGAAACAAAAAGAGCCGGTCGACACCGGCTCCATCATCATCGTCGTCGCCACCGACGCCCCGCTCATTCCCACTCAACTCAAACGCCTGGCCCGCAAAGCCTCTCTCGGCCTGGGCCGCGACGGCAGCTACTCGGGCGACGGTTCCGGTGACATCTTCGTTTCCTTCTCCACAGCCAATCCCCAGGCCGCCTCCTCCAAGGGGGTACGCGACCTGAAAATGCTCCCCAACGATAATCTCGATCCCCTCTTCCTAGCCACGGTCCAAGCCACCGAAGAAGCCGTAATCAACGCCATGGTCGCCGCCCAAACCATGACTGGCATCGACAACCACACGGCCATCGCTCTTCCCCACGACCGCCTCCGCGAAGTCCTGAAAAAATACAACCGCCTGGCCAAATAAGATCTTGTTTTTGATCGCGTGGCGACCACTGTGGACGACAAGATCACGTCTCATCGTTACTTTCGCTGCCTCACCAACGCGTCTAGCGAACATCCGTAGAAGGACTAGACTCAAATCAGTGAAAGCCTATCGCATCGAACGCGTCAAGAGCGGCATGAGATTCGTCTGCACTCACTGCTCTCACAGCGTCAGCACCCTCGACTTCGACACCAAAGCCGGAAACCTCCGCACCCAAGCTGCCTCTGCCATGAACGACCACGCCACCAAAACTCACCACGAACCCATGGTCATTTCCCCCGCCGACGGCATGCAACGCGCCTGGCGCTAGCCAAAACACTCCGCTAAGCCGCTTTCTTTTCCGCTACCATAGATTTCTTGCAAGCGGGGGGACCGCCGTCTCGCGCGTCTAAGCCGAGCCAAACTCGGCCCTCTCCGCCGCAGATTTATCTCATGATCGAGCATTTCCATTTCCCCGACCTCCGCACCCTCTTCGCCAAAGCCAACGAAGAAAAGTCCGGAGACCAACTCGCCAGAATCGCCGCCCGTTCCGACCGCGAGCGCGTTGCCGCCAAACGCAAACTCGCCGACCTGCCACTCCAAGAAATCGTTGACCACCCTCTCATCGATCCCGACAATGACGACGTCACCCGACTTATACTCGATACCTACGACCGCGAAGCCTTCCGCTCTGTCGCCAGCATGACCGTCGGCGAATTCCGCGAATTCCTCCTCGACGACTCAACCCTCGAGCCTCAACTCCGGCCGATTCAAAACGCCATCATCCCCGAAATTGCTGCCGCCGTCGCGAAGCTGATGAGCAACAAAGACCTTGTCCTCGCCGCCGCCAAAATAAGAAACGTCACCCGCTGCCGCAACACCATGGGAGAACGCGGTGTCCTCGGCATCCGTGCCCAACCCAACCATCCCACCGACGACATCGGAGGAATTCTCCTCTCCGCCTTCGAAGGTCTCCTCTACGGCTGCGGAGATGCCGTCATCGGCGTCAATCCCGCCACTGACTCCGTCGAAACCGTAAGCGCCATCCTCCACGCCTTGCAGCGCCTGATCGATGCCTACGAAATCCCCACCCAAACCTGCGTCCTCGCCCACATCACCACCCAACTCGCCGCCCTCGATCGCGGAGCCCCCATCGACCTCCTCTTCCAATCCGTAGCCGGAACCGAAGCCGCCAACCGGAGTTTCGGAATCACTCTTGCAATGCTCCGCGAAGGCCACGAGCAGATCCACGCTCACCATCGTCAGCGCAACACCGCGTGGGTGGGAGACAACGCCATGTACTTCGAAACCGGCCAGGGCAGCGCTCTCTCGGCCGAAGCCCATCACGGCGTCGACCAGCTCACCCTCGAAGCCCGCGCCTACGGAGTAGCCCGCACCTTCCAGCCCTTCCTCGTAAATAGCGTTGTGGGCTTCATCGGCCCCGAATATCTCTATGACGAGCGCCAGATCATTCGCGCCGGATTAGAAGACCACTTCATGGGTAAGTTACTCGGCCTTCCCATGGGATGCGACGTTTGCTACACCAACCACGCCGCCGCGGACCAAAACTCCGCCGATAACTTGTTATTACTCCTATCCGCCGCCGGCTGTAACTACTTTATGGGCGTTCCCTGCTCCGACGACGTTATGCTGAACTACCAATCCACGAGCTACCACGACGCCCTTGCCGCCAGACGCCTCTTCAACCTGCGCCCCGCGCCCGAATTCCTAACTTGGCTGCAAAAAATGGCGATTTACCGCGACCACGAACCCGCGTCCCTAAACGCCCCCGCCCAGCGCCAGCTAATGGAAGCGCTGGAATCCTCCCTCGCCAGAACCATCGACTGACTCATAAATGAATAGGTTTTTCTATAAGGGGTATTCCGAGAATTCCCGCGTCGGACGAGCCTTCCGCGGTTCGATCCCGGGGAAGACTCAATCGTGAAATCCCGCTCGCGCAGAAAGCGCAGTAGGGATCAGACGCTTTTAGCCAAAATGATTCCGGCTTTATCGCAGAGTTTAGTCGACCTGCTGCAGCACTTTGTCGCGCTCTTCGGCATCCTGCATTTCCTCGCGCGGAGAACTGGGCAGAGCGAACGCCAGTACTTCGTCAACCGTCTTGACGTAGTGCGTGGTCAGTCCGACTAGCTGCTCTGGAGTCAGATCTTCTTCGACGTTCGTTTTATTTTCCGCCGGAAGAATCACGTCGTGTACTCCCGCGCGTTTCGCGGCAAGCACCTTCTCTTTGATCCCGCCCACCGGCAGAACATTGCCGCTCAGCGTGATCTCTCCCGTCATCGCCGTCAATGGCCGCACCTGTTTTCCAGTCAACAATGAAACCAGCGCGGTCACTATGGTCACGCCTGCCGACGGACCGTCTTTCGGGATCGCGCCCGCCGGAACGTGAATATGAATGTCGTGGTTAGCGAAAAATTCTTCGTCAATGCCCAACTCCTTCGCATTCGACCGGACCCAGCTAAGTCCCGCCTGCATAGACTCGCGCATCACGTCCTGAATCTGTCCCGTGATGGTAAGCCCGCCTTTGCCCTTCATCTGGTTGGCTTCGACGAACAGCACGTCGCCGCCTGACGGAGTCCACGCCAACCCGACGACGACTCCCGCGCGCTTGGTGCGCTCGGCAATTTCGCCTTCGCTGCGAACCTTGATCCCGCCCAGAAATTGCTGCACGGTCTCTTTCGTGACCACCAGCTTTTCGGTCTTGCCTTCCGCCAGTCGCCGCGCCTGTTTGCGGCAGATCGTTCCAATCGTGCGTTCCAGATTACGCACTCCCGCTTCGCGCGTGTAGTGCCGGATGATATAGCTCACCGTCTCTTCCGGAAATTCAATCTGCTCGGGAGTAATTCCGTTTTCTTCGATCTGCCGCGGAATCAGGTATTGGAACGCGATGTGAACCTTTTCCTCCTCCGTATATCCCTGAAGCTCGATGATCTCCATGCGGTCGCGCAACGGCTCGGCGATCGGGTCCAGCATGTTCGCAGTCGTGATGAAAAGAACCTTCGACAAATCGAACGTCACATCCAGATAGTTGTCGCGGAACGTTGAGTTCTGCTCCGGATCAAGCGCTTCCAGCAACGCCGAAGACGGATCACCGCGGAAGTCACGCCCCACTTTGTCGATTTCGTCGAGCATGAAGACTGGATCTTTCGTCTCCGCCCGTCGTATTCCTTGGATGATCTGGCCCGGCAATGCTCCGATATAAGTGCGGCGATGGCCACGGATTTCGGCCTCGTCGTGCACTCCGCCCAACGACAGTCGCGTGAACTTGCGGCCCAGCGCTCGCGCAATCGATTTGCCCAGCGACGTCTTGCCTACGCCCGGAGGGCCGACGAAACACAGAATCGGGCCCTTCATGCTCGGCTTCAATCGCCTCACCGACAGGTAGTCGAGAATGCGATCCTTCACCTTCTGCAAGTCGTAATGGTCGGCGTCGAGAATTTCCTTTGCCTTCGGAATCTCGATCTCCCCGCCCGATGTCTTCGCCCACGGCAGAACAGCCAGCCACTCGATGTAATTGCGCGTCACCGAATAATCGGCCGCCATCGGCGACATACGCGCCAGCCGGCCCAGTTCTTTCAGCGCTTCTTTCTTCACTTCATCGGGCATGCCTGCCGATTCGATTTTGGTCTTCAGCTCCTCGGTGTCGCGGGCCCCTTCGTCCTGCTCGCCCAGTTCTTTCTGAATCGCCTTCATCTGCTCTCGCAGGTAATACTCGCGCTGCGTCTGCTGCACCCGATCCTGCACTTCGCTCTGGATCTTGTTGCGCAACTGTTGCACTTCGAGCTCTTTCGCGAGGTGCTGGTTGATCTTCTCTAGGCGAATGCGGACGTCTGTAGTCTCCAGCGTCTCCTGTTTGTCGGAGGTCGAAAGCGACGGTAGCGACGAGGCAATGAAGTCCACCAGCCGGCCCGGCTCTTCAATGTTCATCGCCACGGTCGAAAGTTCGTCCGACAGCGTCGGCGATCCCGCCACGATCTGCTGGAACAGCGTCAGAACATTACGCTGCAACGCTTCGATCTCCGAGTCTTTGGGCGGAATGATCTCTGCAATCGTTGTCACGCGCGCCCTCATGAACGGCGTCAGTTGAGCAAAGTCCGCCAGACGCACACGCTCCAGGCCCTCGGCAAAAACAAAGAGGCTCTGATTTGGCATCTTGACAACTTTGTGGACTACGGCCAGCGTTCCAATCGAATAAAGGTCAGTGGGCTGCGGCGAATCGACCCGCGCCTCGCGCTGGGCCACGACCACGATCGTTTTGTCCTCGCCGAGAGAGTTGATCAGCTGCACCGAGCTTTCGCGCCCCACCGTCAGCGGCAGCACTGCGTGCGGAAACAGAACCGTATCCCTCACCGGCAGTATCGGAAGCGAACGCTCGGTTGTGTCGTAAGAACTTAGGTCGCTAGCAGCAGAATTGGAGATAATATCGCTCATGATTTTCTCTTGAGTGACTTGCACTCAACTTTTGATGAACCTAACCACTAAAAAGATGCAACAATGAGTCTAGGTTGTTGAATTCTAGACCTTTTTTAGGCTTTTGCAAAACACAGAAGGGATTCTGGCGGCATCGAACGGGAAGAGCCTTCTGGGGACGCGCACCAAGCTTCGATCCTTCCGGCGCGTCCCCCGTCAATCAGTCGCTTTTGTGGGTTTTTCGCCCCCTCTAAAACACATGCTTGGCGTGATCGCCCTTGAAGATCAGTTCGCTTAGGACGCGCTCGTTCGCCGCGTTCAGCACGTAAATCCTCTGGTCGTCGCTCGCCTTTTCCGTGAGTGGCACGAGAGTGCATTTCGCGCGCACTTCCACCGGCTTCTTTGTATTCAACTGCCGGAAAATCATGATGTGATCGCTGCCTTCCATGACGTGGCGAATCTCATAATTTCCCTTCGGCAGCACGGTGTCGGCAACTCGAACCTTCTCGACGAAATTCACCTGGTACTTATCGGAGATTCCCATCTGATTCTCCGAGAACAAGACCGAACTCAACATAAAGACACAGATCACAATAAGAATTCCTGCAAACATCCGACGCATAACGCCTCCTATGGCAGGGCTGACGTGGCCCATTTCGAGGCTAGCCCTCGGCTTGGATTCGCGCTGTGCATCCCCTCACAGTGAGTTGTGACGAAAGGACAGAGCCGATTTCCTACCGCACCCATCCACAGTATCGGCCGAAAAGAAGACTCCCAAACGCCAAACTGTTAGGCCTCGGGATAAATTCCCAGCACCTTCACCAGTTCAGCCACCTCGCTCAGATGACGAAGCGCGTTGCGCGCATCCTGGTCGTCGCCGCGCAACAGATCGACAAAAAATACGTACTCCCACGGACGCCCCCGCATCGGCCGCGATTCAATCTTGCTCAAGTTGATATCGCGCAGGGCGAAAACGCTCAGCGCCTTGAAAAGCCCGCCAGGAATATTCTTCATGCTGAAGGCAAGCGAGGTTTTATTGGCTTGGGGCGTTGCCCGCGGCTTTCCCCGATGGATCTCAAAGAAGCGGGTAAAGTTTTTTTTGTCGTCCTCGATGCCCGCTTTCAAAATCTTTCCCGAATAGACTTCGGCGGCGCGACGACTGGCAATTCCGGCGGCATCCGGCAAGCCCTCGGCCACCACATGCTTAACGCTGCCCGCCGTGTCGTAAAACGGCACCGGGGTAAGCTTCGGATTCTTCGAAAACAGATCGCGGCATTGATCGAGCGCCACCGGATGCGAGTACACGCGGCGCACCTCGGCCAGTTTCGTTGTCGGCAGAGCGATCAGATTATGCACAATACGTAGTCGGAATTCGCGGACGACATGGACCTCGCGCCCCAGCAGTAAGTCAAAATGCTCGGCCACCGATCCCGCGAGTGAATTCTCGATCGGGATCACCGCCCCATCCACCGACCCGCGTTTCACCCGGTCGAAGACCTCCAGCGAACGCGCGCACGGAACAATCTGCGCCCGCGGCAGCATGGTCTCAGCCGCTTCGTGGCTGAAGGAACCCAGTTCTCCCTGAATCGCGATCTTCATCCTTCGCGTTTCCTCATGATCTCCACCATTCCCTCATTTCGCCGGCGATAGCACCAGATCTTTGCTCATCACCAGCGCATCGAGCTGGCCGGAATAGTACCCGGCAACGGTCTTTTCCACGAAATATCCATGTGCCTTGTAAAATTGGATCGCCGCCAGATTATTCACCGGCGTTTCCAGCGCAACCGCACCCGCTCCGGCGCCCAATAACTTCCCTTCAGCCGCGCCCAGCAAAGCCGAACCCGCTCCCGTCCTCCGTGCTTTCGCAATCACATCAATGGTGATGATATGTCCCGTTTTCCGACGGCTCTCCGCCACGATAAATCCCAGAACTCCCCCCTCGCCCTCCGCCACCAATGTGAACGCTCCCGGACGCCTCATATAAAAAGCCAGCTCAGGACGCGAATAAGCCAGCTCTGGATCGAAACACCCCTGATCGATCCGCCACAGCGTATCGAAGTCACCGCTCTCGAATGGTCGGATAGAAAACAGCACGCCGCCATTGTAGCGGGTGCTAGGCAAAGCCTTCGACTACCGCTCAAAAAACTCAACTCCGCAGAATAAACGTAGCCGACACCGAGTGCATCCCATGAAACCAGGGTTTAAACTGCCGTTGGGACAGACGGCCGGAGACAACTGCGATGCGAGCAATATTGCCTATCCTGTTTTGTTTCACCTTGATCGCGCTTTCCGCCGCCCAAAACACCCCGACCGTTACAGGCGTCCTCGCCGGTCCCCGCGTCCCCGTCTTCGTCACACCGCAGCAAATGTGCGATCCGAACGACCTTCCCGACGCGATGGCACGTGCCTTCCGCGACTCTAGCGGAACCGTTCATCTCGTGGCAGCCGCCACCGACCTCTACCAGAGTCTTGGACCCACCCTCGAGAGCGCAGTTCACACCTGCAATGCGGGTTACCATTCCGTAAACGACGGAAATCCCGCCGATTACGACGACACCGTCTGGATCGATTCCTTCTACACCTTCGATGGCAATAAAGTCGCCGGACTCTCCCACACCGAGTATCACGGCTGGTCCTTCCCCGGCGAGTGTCACTCGCAGAATATCTTCTTGTGCGAGTTCGACTCCGACACCTTCCACATTTCTTACGATGGCGGCTACCACTTCGACCAGTCCAAAGCTCCGGAAAACGTGATCGCAGGACTTCCCTACAAGTACGCAATCGACCGGGGCCCCATGGGCTATAGCGTCGACACCAACATCATCGAGTGGAACGGATGGTTTTACGCCATGGTCACCGATGACGGATCCTGGCCTCCAGGCTGTTCCGGCCAAACCGGTCCGAACCGCTGTCTCAGCCTCGAAGGTGGCGCGCCGATTCGCACCCAGGATGTCTTCGACCCATCCTCGTGGCGCGGCTGGAGCGGCAGCGACTTCTCCGTCCAGTTCGTCGATCCCTATGCCGGACCCGTAAAGCGCCCCGACGAACACGTCTACGCGCCCGTTCCCTACATGACGTTTGTGACCTCCATCAACATTTACCAGCCGGCAAACGTCATCGTGGCCACCATATTTAATGGCTACGACAACGAATATGGCCCAGAAGGTCTCTATCTAACCACTTCAACCGATCTCGTCAACTGGACCACCCCCCGTCTCGTCATCACTCTCGCCAAATTGCTCGAGCAGGAACCCACCGGAAACTGGCAATACGCCTATTTCACCCTGCTCGACCCAAACGCCCCGGATATGAATTTCTCGGTCATTGGCGATCAGCCCTACTTGTATTACGTCCGCCTGAACAACGATTCCTACCTCGGACGCACCCTTTTCCGCCAGCCGATTCAGCTTTCCCTCAATCCATCCCAGTGACGCGAGAGAGCGTGCGGACCGGTGCGCGACTGGCCCTCCTTCGCGCACTTCGTGCCCGTCGTGGTACGAGGTTTTCCACAATCCCGCGGAAAACTCACCCCCCAGTCCAGGCAAAACGCCGCCCACGCCAACTTTTCCCCGGCAATTCAATCGGTTCTGGGAACGATTCGGCCGTCGCCCCGCACTCCCATTTTTGACCCCTCTTTTTTCCTCTCCCTCCCTCTTGCGCCTTGCATCTATAAGCAGTACGATTTCTGCCAAGAGGCATTCCGTGGGGCGTTTCATACTGATTGACGTGGCCGGAGTTGTCGCGCTCTTCTTTCTCTGGTACGCATGGTTTGTGCGGTACAACCGGCGCCGCGCCGGCACCGTCCTGCTATGGGTGCAAGAGGCCTGCTCGGGACGTGGCCGCGTCGAAGATCTCCGCTGGCAGCGCAACAGTTCCCGCCTCAAAGCCAGCCTGAATCTCTCCTCACGCTGGTTTGAAGACACCCAACTGACCATCCGCCTTCTTCCGCGTCCGCTTCCCGTACAGTGGGCGCTCAGCCGCTGGCGCAAGCAGCAAGAGACCCTCACCTTCGAAGCCAATTTAGGATTTCCGCCGGGTTTTCATCTCGACATTGTGCGCCATCGCTGGTCCGGTCATTCCGGCGCCAAAACTCCGACCTCCAGGAAATCCGGGACCGCTCGCGCCTGGTCCGTCACCCGTCCCGGCCCCGTGATCCTGACCACCAAAGAAGACTGGCCAGTGGAACTCAGCCCTGTCGTCCAGGCGCTAGCCTCATGGCGCGACAAGGATTTTGTCGGGGTGCGCTTCAATTCCAAGTCGCCGCACTTCACCGCAACCGTGGCCCTGGAAAACCTCTCCGATCAAAAAGCTGCAACAGCCCTGCTCGGCCTCTTCCGCGAATTGGCCGCCAGTTCGTCGGCCAAGCAACACTAAACGAAACTCTCTTCCTTCCCTTCCTCCAAAAATGACAGCGACTTTTCATTCAGGCTCCGCCACAAACCGATAACCCACTCCCCGCACCGTTTGCAGATGCTTAGGATGCGCCGGATCCTCTTCGATATACCGGCGTAGTCGCACCACGAAGTTGTCAATCGCGCGTGTGTCGGTATCTTCGTGCAGTCCCCACACGTCTTCCAGAATCGCCTTGCGCGAAACAATTCGTCCGGCGCTATGCACCAGGTAGCGAAGAAATTCCGCTTCCATCACCGTCAGATGGATGGTATTTCCCAGCGTACGCAGTTCCAGTTCTCCGAAGTCGATCGTCTTGTCCGTAAATTGGAAAGTATCGCCAGCCGCCGCATCCCCCGTATGAGTTTGCCCGTCGCCGCTCAGCAGTCCAGCGTCGCCCACCGCCGACTTCGACACCTCTGCATCCTTCATCCACACACTGCGGCGTAGCAGGCTCTCCAGTCGCGCAATCAGAATTGCCAGCTCAAACGGCTTCGGCAGGTAATCGTCGGCTCCCGAAGCGAACCCCTGCAGCACATCCTCGGGACGCCCGCGCGCCGTCAGCATCAGTATCGGCACATAATTTTTCTTCTCCCGCAGCAACGCCGCCACATCGAAGCCGCTCTTCCCCGGCAGCATCACATCCAGAACCACCACATCGAATCGCTCTTTTTTGTTCACCAATTGATCCAGCGCAGTTTCGCCATCTGGAGCAACCTCCACCGAATGCCCCTCAGCCTGCAGATTAAACTGCAATCCCTGCGCCAGGTGCGCCTCATCCTCCACCACCAACACCCGGCTCACGCCACCCTCCGTGGCAATTCCAGCGTCACGGTCGTCCCCTTGCCGGCACCGTCGCTCTGCGCGAAAACGCGCCCGCCATGCTTCCGCGCAATGGATCGCACGATAAACAATCCCAGCCCCGTTCCCTTCACCTGCGACAGCGAACGCTGCGTCACCCTGTAAAACCGTTTGAAGATCCGCTTCAACTCCTGCTGCGGAATGCCCACCCCGTGATCACGTACGCGAAGCACCAACCGCTCCTGATCGGAACCATCCAGTTCGACCGAAATATGGACGCCATACGGTGAGTATTTCACCGCGTTATCCAGCAGGTTCGAAACCGCCGTCCGCAATTCCTCCGGATCCCCCATGACCAGCGTTCCCGCTCCGTTGCGCGAAAACGCGGCCGCCTTAGTCGGCGCTTCGCGATATTCCAGCGCGTCCTCCGGCAAGTGATGGCGCGTGCGCGCAAGCTCGATGCAGTCCCTCACCAGCGCGTCGAACCGAACCGGCAGACGCTGCGATTTCACCTTCTTCTGCGCCGCCGCTCCCGCCTTCAACACCTGTTCCACCGTATAGAGCAGTCGATCGGTATCGACCAGCATCAGTTCGTAGAAGTTCTGCCGCTGCGAATCTTCCACTTCGCGTCGCTGCAAAGTTTGCAGATACAGCCGGATCGAAGCAATCGGCGTCTTCAATTCATGCGTAACGGCATTGATAAAACTGTCGTGCTGCTCATTCCGCCGAATTTCGCGAACCAGAAAAATCGTATTGAGAACAAGCCCCGCCACGATCGCCCCAAAAAAGATGACTCCAAGAAAAACCTTAATCCCCTCACGCCAATTAAGGATGATCCATCCACTGCCCACCGCAAACGCAACCGCCGCCAGGCAAACCCCGAACGTCAGGAAAAAATAGATAGCCTTCTGGCGACTAATGATGCGCACAGGGAGATTGTAGCGGGGCCGGTGGAAGGTGTCAGGTGTGCCGGGAGGGCGTAGCGATTGAGCATTGCGATATCCAAGCCCAGGGTTACCGCGTCACCACCTGTTTCACAGTTCCCAAACTGGCCTTGTGGAAAATGTCCCCTGAATAGGTGGCCTTGATGGTATAGGTCTTTGCGCTTGGGAAGGACAGAGCCAAGCTCGCTATTCCGTTGTTCGTCGCGCCTGTCCCTAAAACGGTCTTGCTGCTTGAAAAAGTAACCTGCGATCCGTCGGGAACTTCACTCGCGGATGTTACGGTCGCAGTGAGCAATATTGACTGGTTGACTCGAGAAGGATTGGGAGACGAGACTACTATTGTACTCGTAGTTGTTGTAAAGTTATTCAAAAGTAATCCGACCCTGCCTATCCCGTTGCTCTTGTTATTGGTTTGCTCGTTTGCCACCGCTACATCAATTTTCCCGTCCCTGTTGACATCTCCCAGCGCGACGGAAACTGCATACGCGGCACCAGAGCTATAGCTCGCTGGCTCCTGAAATGTCCCGTCGCCGTTGCCGGGGAATACGCTGATTCCGCCTTTGGTACAGGCGACAGTCCGGCACTCGTTCGCGACCACGAGGTCTGCTTTGCCGTCGCCGTTCACGTCGCCAATCGTTACCGCCCGCGCCTCATATCCCCCTGAGGAAAAGGTGGAGGCTGTCTGCAAAGTGCCGTCACCGTTCCCCAGCAGAACACCTACCTCGCCACCTGTTCCGGGGGCGGTGCACGTGGCGCTGTTCTGACAGGCGTTGACGACCACAACATCTAACCGCCCATCGTTGTTCAAATCTTTGATCGCGAGCAGGCTCGCAATGTATCCTCCCGAGCCGTAGCTGACCGGGTTTCGGAACGTACCGTCGCCGTTCCCGAGTAGCACCGAGACGTCTCCGTCGCTCGGATAGCCTGTCTGGCTTTCATTGGCAACGACCACATCCGGAAATCCATCACCGTTCATGTCTCCGATTGCGACCGAAAGGGCTTCTTCACCCCCGGAACTGTAGCCCACAGGCTGCCGGAATGAACCGTCCCCATTTCCCAATAAAACGCTCACTACACTTACGCAAGGTCCGCCCTCACAAAGGTTAGCCACAACCACGTCTGGATGGCCGTCACCGTTCACATCCGCAATCGTGACTGATGTCGCCTCATATCCGCCCGAACTATAGGTAACCGGCGGCCTAAAGGTGCCATCGCCGTTGCCCAAGAGAATGCTGACTCCGCCGTTACTACAGCTTTCGTTCTCGCAGAGATTGGCCACAACCAAGTCGGGGAGACCGTCGCCGTTCACATCGGCGACAGCAATAGCACGAGGTTCGTAACCGGCGTCAAAACTGACCGCGTCTTGGAAGGTCCCATCACCATTGCCCAAAAGGACGCTCACATCGCCGTTTGCGCAACCGCCGCCATATTGACAATTGTTGGCAACGACCAAATCCAATCGACCGTCGTTATTTACGTCTGCTAAAAGAACCGAAGCTGCAAGGTACCCACCCGTACCGTATGTCGTCGCTGCGGCGAAACTCACTGGAGGTTTGGCTACCTGTCCTCGCTGCTGTTCACCTGACCCTCGATCAGATTGGAGAGCCGCTAATTGGTTCGCGCGAGCCGCTGGATACGGTGGAGTGGCGACCACCGCGACGAGGATCACAACGGAGAAGCAGATAGACTTCAAAGTACCTCCGACAAGATGATCGTAATGCCTCTGTGAGACTCAGTCAGGCTTTTGGGGGAGGATACTGCAGCAAAACCCCCGAAGGTTACCATCTCGCGATGATTCTTGTCCAAACACCTCAAGGTAGCCGCGCGCCCTATCGACTCCAGACAACCCCCAGCGTCAGGAAATAATAGATCACCTTCTCGCGGGTAGTGATGCGCACGACAGAACTGTGAAGGGGTAGGGTGGACGTCGGAAGCCGAGGATTTAGTTTGTGTGAAATCGACTTTCCTAATGATTACAGGCGCTAAAATTGAAAAGGCCCACGTCCCTGACCGCTCTGCGCCAGTACGAGAGCCTTTTTCCTGAGACCCGAAAACTAAGAGCTAAGACCTGCCCTGCTAATCGTTCCCCGCTGCCGCAGCCAGCACCGCCGCCGCACGCACATCCCGCGTCAACGGTGGCTTCGGAGGCAGATGATCCAACTGCACTTTATAAATATGCCGCGCCAATCCCAATTTCTTCAGCGCCCAGATGCCGTACCAGTTCATATCGATTTCATACCAGCGCAGTCCATGGCGCGCCGATACCGGATGCGCATGATGATTGTTATGCCATCCCTCACCAAAAGTCAGAATCGCCACAAAAAAGTTGTTGGTCGATAGATCCTTCGTAGCAAACCGCCGCGATCCCCAAAGATGCGTAACCGAGTTCACCATCCAAGTAGCGTGCAGTCCCACCACCGTGCGCGCGAACACTCCCCACAGCAGCCACGGCAGCCCGCCAATCGCATAAAGAATGACGCCCAAAATCACGTTGCTCGTCCAGTGATACGTCGTCAACCAGACGTGAACTTTATCTTTGGTCAGATCCGGCACGTACCGCGCCAGCGTCGTCGTGTCATGGTGCATCGACTTGCCGGTCAAGATCCAGCCCATGTGCGACCACCACTTGCCGTCGTTCGGAGAATGCGGATCCCCTTCGTCGTCCGAAAATTGATGATGAATACGGTGTGTCGCCACCCAGAAAATTGGCCCGCCTTCGAGCGCTAGCGTCGCGCACCAGGTCAGAAAATATTCCACCCACTTCGGAGTCTTATATCCGCGATGCGTCAGCAGGCGGTGATAGCTCATGCCGATGCCGAGGCTGCCTGACACCCACCATAGAAAAATGGCCACAAAGAATGCCGGCCAGGTAAAGAAAAATAAGGCCGCGATCGCGCCCACATGAAACAGACCCATCGCTATTGCGGTGATCCAATTAAATCCGTCGGCTTTGGCTTTTTGTTTGCGATTGGAGCCTTCCCCACCGGCTCGCATCGCTTGGCTGGTTGCTTCTTCGATCGTCTCGCGTGCTATTTCGCTCATCGCTTTTTCCTTAGTCAACTTGGACTCAAGCCCGAATTTGACAATACCAAGAGACGGCCCGCTTGTTTGTAATACTTCTGTAATCGCCTCCAGACAAAGGGGTTACGCCGGTAATAGGCCCCGCCCAGCGGACCTCGCAAGAATTTTCCCTGGCCCACGACCCGCCCCCAACAGAAAACTTGTGCCTACTCTCAACCGTATACAGCGCTCCCGCGCGTGTCTCGCCCCTGTGACTCTCGGCACTCAACTCTGTGACCCCGCATCTTTTTCTGCAAGTTTCTCTGACGTAGAGTATGGTTGTCAGGTCAACCGAACTCCGAAAGCAGGAGGTGTGCGTTGAAAACAAAAACTCTACGTCGAGTCTTAGGCAAGAAACATTTTCTGGTAACAGTAGGAATCGTTCTTTTTGCCTTCGCCCTCTGGGCGCAAAAACCGAAAGATCCACCACCCGCCGAATACAAGGTTCCTCCCGAAGCTGCCGCCAAAGCCAACCCCGTGAAACCTTCCGAAGAGTCGCTGGCCAAGGGCAAGAAGCTGTACAACCTCGACTGCGCCATGTGTCACGGAACCAGTGGTGACGGCAAGGGCGATATGGCTTCCGACATCAAGAACGTCACCGACTTCACCAATCCCGAATCGCTAAAGAATCGCAAGGACGGCGAACTCTTTTACGCGATCCGCAACGGCAAAGGCGATATGCCCCCAGAGGGCGATCGCGCCAAGGACGACGATATCTGGAACATGGTGAACTACGTCCGTTCCTTCGCCAGGAAATAGACGTTTTCTCGTGAGTACGAGCATTTCGCGTGGGGACGGGCGACCCGCCCGTCCAATCCGAGCAAAGCTCGGCGGGTTCTTTCGTAGTCTGCCGCTAAGGTCGCGCTGAGGGTGTTTTCGCCGTTTACTTAGACACCGCCGCCTTCACTTCCACCCCCGCCCATTTCTCCAGCAGCGTGAGCGTCGCCGCGTAGTCGAGATCCTGATGACCCTCTTCGGCCGCCACGTCATACACCTCTTCCACCGCTTCCAGTCCCGGCAACCGCACGCGCGATTCTTTCGCCGCGTCCAGCGCCAGCCGAATGTCTTTCAGCATCAGCCGCAACGGAAAATTCGGCGAGAAGTCGCGTTTCAAAATAAAAGGAGCTTTATATTCGACCACCCCTGACTTCACCATCGACGCCATAATCAGCGGCAGAAGCTTCTCTACATCCACGCCCAGCTTGGCCCCGAGCGTCAGCGCTTCCGCGAATCCCTCAAAGATCAGCGCGATCTGCAGGTTCATCACCAACTTGGTTGCCTGCCCTTTGCCCGTTTCTCCCATGTGGAAGACCTGTTTCCCCATCGCCTGAAAAAGCGGCTGCAACCGCGCCAGCGAGGCATCGTCCGCTCCGACCATAAAAATCAAACTGCCCGACTCGGCCGCAATCTTCGATCCCGTCATCGGCGCATCCACCCAGCGGACGCCGTGGGCCTTCGCCCGTGCAGCGAACCGCAGCGTCGCCGAAGGCGAGATTGTGCTCGAATCGGCAACGATCATGCCCTCATCCAGCACCTTCTCCACGCCCGTAGGACCACCCAAGACCTCCTCGACGGCCTTCGTGTCCGAGACGCACATCCAAACCACTTCCGCGCCCTCCGCCGCCTCCGCCGGAGAAACCGCGCTACGCGCGCCCTCCACTTCTTTGCCGCTGCTCCGATTCCACACCGATACTTCATGTCCAGCCTTCACCAGATTGGCGGCCATCGACCGCCCCATAATTCCCAACCCTAAAAAAGCGACACGCATCGTCCTCAACTCCTGGTTTCGAGAAACAAATTTTCCAGCTTGTATAACTTCCGATTAGATACGAGTTGGGAAGCGAGGGTCAAGGGAAACAGGCGGCAGCTCTGCTTCGATTGCTTGAAAAAACTTTCTAGCCGTGCCGCAACTTCCCGAAAACGAGCGACGGCTTCTAGTCTTCGGAAAAATAAAAAGCCGGACAACACGCGTCCGGCCTCCATTCACTCCGATTAACTTACTTCGGCGGAAAGTTTTTCAGCATCTTGTCCACCGATTTATCCAGAGTCTTTTCGTTCTTGTCCGGCTTGTCACTGAGCGTGTCACTCGCAACTCCACGCCACACCAGTTGTTTGTTCTTCGCATCGTACATATCAAGAACCAGGCTTCCCACGCGATAAGTCTCGGTTGTTGTCGTCGTTTCTCCGAAGCCTCCCCAGCGCCATCCGCCAAGTCCATCGTAGAACGTGCTGTATTCCTGCTGATTTCGGCTCGATCCCACCGCCATCAGCGCGATATCGGCGCCGGAATCCACCTTTTGCCAGCCCTTGCTCTGCAGATCCTTGTCCACCGCGTCCTTAATGCGCGTCTCCCACAACGGATCGCTGGTCTGCACCTTCTCCCACGAATAAGTGTGATAGTTTCCAAACGACGCGTGTTTGTCATAATCCGTGCGCACATCCTGCGCCCACGCAACCGCTGCGAAGGCTAACAACGCGCTCAGGATGGGCGTAATTCTTCTAATCTTCTTCATCATTGTCCTCCAACAGCACTACTTGCAGCCGCTTTAGGATGTTCCCTCCCCACACGGGGTTGCAGCGGCTAAAGCAAATTACTCCGGTCCATTCCCCCTTCCTGCCGCACACTCTCCGTCAGAATCCCATGGCCGTTCACCCCCTCCAGTGTCGACCCGTTCTTCCTGAGCATCTAAAGTCACTGGAGTGTTGGCGCAACAACGCCGATAATGAACCTAGTCGTCTGCACTCCTGCGAAGGGATGAAATCCTATTGGCTGAAACAATGTTGAAGTCGTCCCTCAAGAATCCCGCTCTCCGTAAGCGTGCCAGCGAGTTCACACGCCTGGTGCGGAATTCGGCGGTCACCCCGCTTACCGGCACGACCCATCAAGCGAAACTCGTCGCGAACGGCGAACTCGGCATCACCTTCATCGGGCACTCCAGCTTTTTCCTCCAGATCGGCAAGCACAACGTCGTCATCGATCCCAACTTCGCGCGCTGGCTCTTTATCCTGAAACGCCTGCGCCGCCCCGGACTCAACCTGCGCGAACTCCCGCCCATGGATGTCGTCTTGGTCACCCATGCCCACTTCGATCACCTGCACCGCCAGTCGTTGCGCACCATCGCGCGCCAAACCCGCCGACAGACTGGAACCGCGCCCACCCTCGTTGTCCCTCACCATCTTTTCGATCTCGTCTCCGATCTCGGCTACGAGCAGATCGTCGAACTCGAATGGTGGAACACCTATCGCCACGGCACCCTCGACATCACCCACGTCCCCTCCCGCCACTGGGGAGCGCGCATTATCAAAGATTCGCACCGCGGCTACGGCGGCTACGTATTGCGCAGCGGCAAACACTCCGTCTATCACGCCGGCGACACCGCCTACTTCAGCGGATTCCGCGAGATTGGCCGCCGCCTTTCGCCCGAACTCGCGCTGCTGCCCATCGGAGCCTACAATCCCGAGCAATTTCGCAACGTCCACACCAGTCCCGCCGATGCCACTCGCGCCTTTGTCGACCTCAAATCTCGCTGGATGGTTCCCATGCACTACGGCAGTTTCCGCCTCTCTCACGAACCTATCGAAGAACCCCTGCAGTTGCTCGAGCGCGCTGCCCTCGCCGCCGGTGTCAGAGACAAAGTGGTCGTGCTCGAAGAAGGCGTCACCCGCTTCTTCTAAACACTCTTCCGGTGAAGTTCGCCGAAGCCGGTTTTATCTGCGCTCGCCAATCGATCCCCTTCCTGCCCTCCGGGTAAACACCCTAGAGCTTGATCCGCCCCTGAGGAGTATCCTCTCCCTCATGGATAAGAAAGAAATTAACTCTCCCAAACTGACCGAGCATTTTCTCTTCTGGGTGATCGGCATCGCGCTCTTGCTTTTCGCCTTTCTCTTCGCCCATTTCGTCTATCACGTTATCTAACTCGAGAGAATCGGCCGAAACCTATGCTCTTCACAGGTCCGGACTGAATGCGCCAAGCATCTTTCGCCCGTTTCTGTGTCATCATAGCGTCGTTAAACAATTGCGGAAGCGAAGGAGCCGGGCACATGGCGAAAATCAGATTTCAAGGGCAGCCCTCCGAAGAACAGAAGCGGCATGCCCGCAAAAAAGAGAACAATCCCTTCAGCGAACAAGAGAAGCATGGAGAGGAAGCCCAGCGTCGCGCGCCTCAAACTTCAGCCATAGCCCAAACGAACGCTTCCGTCCAGCCCCAAGCTTCCGATGTCAAAGCCGCTCCCGGCAAGAATCCCCCCAAAAAAAAGCGCACCTAGCCGGACCGTTTCAATCCCGCTGATTTCAGAGTTGAGCTTTGCGCTTCCCGGCTGGTTTAGATTGCCCGGCCCGCCGCTTGGGGGCGGCTATGTGGGGTCGTGGGGTGAGGCCGGGCAATACTGTGCTTCCTTCTATTGCTGATGTATCTTTTCTACTCCTCCCGCCTCGCCCTGCCTGTGACGACGATCACTCATATGCGTGACGATGCTACCCCGCCCTGTGATCAATATCACGGACAGCACGGACATCTGCCGCTAAGGTAAGAGTGAATTTACTCCAGAAAACCCTCAGGAGAAGGCATCATGGCTTATGTAATCACCGACAATTGCGTCAAAGACGAACTTTGCGTGGACGTTTGCCCCACCGACTGTATCCACCCCAAAAAAGACGACCCGAAATTTGAGGCAGAGACCCAGCTTTACGTCGATCCCGAAGGCTGCATCGATTGCGGCGCCTGCGTTCCGGCTTGCACCTCCGACTCGATCTTTGTCGCCGACGAAGTTCCCGACGACAAGAAAGAGTTCATCGAAAAGAACGCCGCCTATTTCGCAAAGTAATCGTCATTCCAAAGTCCCCGCCCAAGCAGCGCTTGGACGGGGAACTCCCCCATCGTCGCGCTCGACGCAAGCCCCGTCTCGTTTTTTTTGCCTCGTCTGAAACTTAGTCTTCCCTCGTAAATCTCATTCAGCCGCGACACCTCTCCCGCAGCACGTTTCCTGCGTTCGCGGAGAGCCTTGTTCGGGCGAGATGCGCAATTCTGTGAATCAGGAGTTCGAAATGGCTCGCACCTCCCATCTTCTCTTCGTAGCTCTCTTGGCAACCAGTATCCTGTTGCCAGCACCCAGCCACGCCGAAACCCGTGGCGCCTCGACTGGCGCCGTTTTTGCGATGACCAACGACGTCCAGCACAACGCGATCATTACCTACCTCCGCAACGCCGACGGCTCTCTACAAGAGAGTGGGACTTTCCTTACCGGAGGTCGAGGCAGCGGAGGCGTGACCGATCCTCTCGGATCGCAGGGCTCCCTCACCTTGAGCCAGGACGGTTCCTGGTTGTTTGCTGTGAACGCGGGTAGTGGAAACCTCTCCGTTTTCCGGGTGCGAGGTTCGAAGCTGTCTCTCGTTCAGAAAATTGCATGTGGCGGCAGCACTCCAATCTCTGTCGCGCAACATGGATCTCTGGTCTACGTTGCCAATGAGGGAGCCGCCAGCAATGTTTCCGGTTTCTATCTCCAAAGCACCGGCAAATTGAAGCCGATAGCAGGTTCGACCCAATTTCTTTCGACCGCCAACTCCGGCGCCTCGTCACTATCCTTCAGCCCGGACGGTCAGTTTCTCCTCGTAACCGAAAAATTGACGAATAACATCGACGCCTTCCACCTTCAGGCTAACGGAACCTTGGGCCCGATCAAAACCAACCCCAGCGCCGGTCCCGGCCTCTTCGCCTTACTGTTCGCTCCCAACGGCTCGGCGCTCGCCGTCGAAACCGGTCCCGCCGGAGGCACCAACGCTTCCGCCATCTCTTCCTACTCAGTGCTCGACAACGGAGTCCTGACCCCTATCAGCACCAGCGTTCCCACGCTAGCAGCCGCAACGTGCTGGCACGCCATCACTCCCAACGGCCAGTTTGTTTTCACCTCAAACGCGGCCTCGGCCACCATCTCAGGTTTCGCCATCGGCGCCACTGGCTCACTGACGCCACTTCCCGGCACCGTCGTCGGCACCAATCCCGCCGGCAGCACCAATCTCGATATCGCAATCAGCTCCGACAGCAAGTTCCTTTACACGCTGGATTCGGGCACGGGCACCGTTAGCATTTTCGCAATCAACTCAGACGGCACCCTCAACAACCTGGGCGACGCCGGGGGATTATCCTCGGCCGCGGGTTTCAACGGAATCGCCGCTTTCTAACTTCCGAAAAAAACGATCCGGATGAGTTGCGGTTCCTGCCGCAACTCATCCCTCGTCTGGCACGCGATCTTAGGCGTCCGATCGCGCCGCCGCCCCACTCCGCGGATGCCCGATCAAGTACGTCAACGGCGCTTTCCCGTCCGAGACCTCCCCGATCTCCCACTCGTACTCCGCGCCTACCAACTCCCCAACCAGCTCGCGCAGTTCCTCGGGCCCGTAGGTGCGTAGGCACGAAACCACTCCATCGAATAACAACACCACCGGAATGGCTGGAACCACGTAGGTCCAGAACATTCGTGACCAGCGAAAAGGCCGAATACAAAACGCAGATAGGAACAACAGGAAAACCCAGGCCGAAACAACAATGACCGTCTTGGGAGCACGCTTCGTGACTTCAAACACCCCAATCCCTTCGCCCGCGTCGACCGCGTTCTGCAGAATCGCCCGCGCATCCGCCACACCAAAATGATGAAACGACGTGAACATCGTGCGAAAGCCGGGCAGCTCAAATGGAACCCGCCTCGCATCGACAGACCCTGAATGGAAGCCGATCTTTCCATCGGAAGCCTTCTTTACCTTTTCGAACGCCGCAAGATTTGGGTATTTATCGGTCAGTGAAATTTGCAGCGCAGACTTGTTGCCGTTCGAACCCGTCGGCTCCAGATCCCGACGCAGCTTAAGCCACGGCCCGCCGCCACCCGAACAGAGGTCGACCACCGAATGGCCCTCATTCGTCGAAATAGCCATCGCTTCCATCCCTCGGCGCAACAGGGGCACGATTGGCCTATATGTATTCAGCAGGTTGATGCCAAACTGCAGTGAACTCGTAACCCCGTCGCGAATCGGCGCAGGCAACCACTCTTGATCGTGAATTTCGATAAACTGTATTCGGCGCATTGAAGGTTGGGTCTGTTGAGAAGTATCCACAGAACCAGTCGCTTCGTCGAATCGTTCAAGTTAATTAGTAAAGGTAAGCATTGACCCGCGCCAGGACACGTCTTTCAACGCTCTCCGCAGAAACACGAATTCAAAGTTAGACTGTTAACCAGCAAAATGATCAAATCTCCCCGAGGAACTCGCGACCTTCTTCCCCCCGATACCGCGCTCTGGAACTTCGTCGAGGCGACCGTCCGCGATGTATTCCGCGCCTACAATTTCCACGAAATTCGCACCCCGATTTTCGAATCGACCGAACTCTTCGCCCGCGGCGTCGGCGAAGAAACCGACATCGTTTCGAAAGAAATGTTCACCTGGGAAGATCGCGGCCGCGCCGAGAGCGACAAAGGCCAGTCCCTCACTCTCCGTCCCGAGAACACCGCCGGCGTCGTACGCGCCTACATCGAGCACAAACTCTGGGACCGCGGCATCAACAAACTTTTCTATATCGGACCCCAATTCCGTCGCGAGCGTCCGCAGAAAGGCCGCTACCGGCAGTTCTATCAAATTGGAGCGGAAGTCATCGGCCCCGCCACCGCTGGCAGCCAGTCTCCCGCCAGAGACGCCGAGATTCTTGAACTGCTCGCGACTTTGCTCGACCGCGTCGGCATCACCGGATGGACCCTCGAACTCAACTCCGTCGGCTGTCCCGCCGACCGCGCAAAATTCAACGAAGCTCTGCGCCAGGCCCTTGCTCCTGTCGTCGACAAAATGTGCGTCGATTGCCAGCGCCGCGCGGTCACGAATCCCCTGCGCGTCTTTGATTGCAAGGTTCCCGAAGATCAACCGATCATCGACACTCTGCCCACCATCAATCAATTTCTGGACGACGATTGCCGCCTTCACTACGAAGCGGTCAAGCAGATCCTGAATGCCGTTGAGATCCCCTACGTCGAGAATCCACGCCTCGTGCGCGGTCTCGATTACTATACAAAAACTGCCTTCGAATTTACCCACGGCTCGCTCGGAGCCCAAAACGCGATTCTCGGTGGCGGACGCTACGATGGCCTATCCGAAGCCCTCGGAGGTCCCGCCGCTCCGGGCATCGGCTTCGCTATCGGGGAAGATCGGCTCGTCCTGTCTCTAACCGCAACCGCCGAATCCGTTCTGCGCAAGCCCAACGTCTACGTAGCTCCGCTCGGCCCCGGCATGGATCGCGAAGCCGCCCGACTCGCGCGCGAACTGCGCCGTCACGACCTGGTCGTCGAACTCGGCGACGAGTCGTTTCGCAAACTGAAAAAATCATTCGAGGCCGCCGACAAAGTCGGCTCACGTTATCTTTTAATCGTCGGCGAAAACGAAGTCGCCGCCAACGCATTCGCCTTGAAGCATCTCGCCACCGGCGAACAGGTCACCGTTCCCCGTGCCGAATTGCCGCAACGCATCCTGCAGAAAAAGTAGAATCGTCCGTTGAGGCCTGAAAAAAACGCACCCCATAACAACGAGGAGTAGCTAAGCACCAAAGACCGACGACCAAGGACCAACGACGAAGAACATAAGGAGACGACCGATGCGAACCACTTCCCTACTCTGTGCCGCCATTCTCACCGCCGCTGCGGCCGTTGCCCAGCCAGCCCCAGCCGTCTCCGCCTTCGATCAGCACCTCATCGACCAGCAAAAACAATTCCTGCAAGCAATCCAGACCCACAACGTCGCCCTCGTCGATCAATCCCTTGCCAACGATTTCGAGGGCATCGCTATCAACGGCGACTCCTACGATCGCGGCGAAATCATCGATTCCGCCCAGGGCCCGTCCCCAAAACAACTGCAAGCCTACGAATTTCACGTGATTAAGTTGACCCCCGATTCCGCCATCGTCACCTACAACTTAATCGTCCCAGGCGAACACCCGCGCTATCGCCACATGGCCGATACCTGGGCAAAAATCGATGGCGCCTGGAAGCTTAAATTCCGCCAGTTCACCCCCAATCTCTGGAGCGCAACCGACCCCGATTAACGATCGGAGTTTAACAATCCGCGACTAACGACCGCCTTTTGCAGGCCCCCGACTCCCTTCGTGCCCTTCGTAGTACAGCCCTTTGCAAACTGACCACCCGCATTCACTCAACTCCTCTCGCCGTTCCATTTATAATCACCAATTCAGCTCACGACGGAAATTTCATCCCCGCGACTGTCGGCAAGAACAAATCCGGCTACACAAGGCAAGCAAACGTGCTCGATTTCTTAGGCGATCTCAAACGAACTCATATGTGCGGAGCCCTCCGGCTCTCCGATGCTGGCAAAAAAGTTGTGCTCATGGGATGGGTCAACCGCCGCCGCGACCTCGGCCAGATTATCTTTGTCGACCTCCGCGACCGCACCGGCATCACGCAAGTCGTCTTCAACCACGAACTGAACCCCGCCGTTCACCAGAAAGCCGAGGCCCTGCGCAACGAATTCGTCATCGCAGCGATCGGAACCGTGAAAAAGCGCGACGCCGACACCATCAATCCCAACATTCCCACCGGAGAAGTCGAACTCGTTGTCGAAGATCTGCGCATTCTGAATGTATCCAAGCCGCTGCCATTTCTTCCCTCCGACACGGTCCTGGCCAACGAAGAGATGCGCCTCAAATATCGCTACATCGATCTGCGCCGCGACGCCATGCAATTCAACATCGAATTGCGGCACAAAGTCGCGCTGGCCATCCGCGAAAACCTGGCGTCGCAGGGATTCTTCGAAATCGAAACTCCCTTCATGACCCGCTCCACTCCCGAGGGCGCGCGCGATTACCTTGTCCCCAGCCGCGTGCAGCCGGGGCAGTTCTACGCCCTTCCGCAATCGCCGCAGCTTTTCAAGCAGATCCTCATGATCTCCGGCTTTGATAAATACTTTCAGATTGTCCGTTGCTTCCGCGACGAAGACCTACGCGCCGACCGTCAGCCGGAATTCACCCAGATCGATCTCGAAATGTCCTACCCCCAGCCCGAGCGCGTTTGGGAGGTCGTCGAGGGTTTCCTGACCGCCGCCTTCAAAGCCGCCGGGCACGCGATCCATGCGCCTTTCCCGCGCATGGACTACGACGAAGCCATGCGCCAATACGGCATCGACAAGCCCGATCTCCGCCTGCCCGCTTTCACCGATGTGGCCGACTGCTTTACTCCCGCCGATCTGGAAACACTCGCCATCAATCCAGAACTGCCCGTGATCGCGATTCGCACGCCGCACGTCGGCGAACTCTCGCGCAAAGAACGCGACGACATCAAGCCGCTCTTCGTCTCCAAGGGCGGAGCGCGCGTCTTCGAAGATTTCAAACGTATCGAAACCAAATTCCCCGAAGCCGGAGCCAAAGTCCGCGCGAAAGCCGGCGCCGCTGCCGACGATTTGCTCGTCCTCGTCGTCGGTTCCGCGCAAACTGGCAAAATCGACGCGCATCCCGCCAGCAAGCGAAAGGTCACGCCGGCGGAAATGGCCATCTACGCTTCTGCAGGCCTGCTCCGAGTCGCCCTCGCGCAGAAATATTCCGACCGCCACAAGTTATTCCAGAAAGGCGACTATCGCTTTCTCTGGGTGACCAACTTCCCAATGTTCGAGTACGACGACGGAGAGAAGCGTTGGAACGCCGCCCATCATCCCTTCACTTCGCCGCACGACGACGACATGGACAAACTTGAAAGTGATCCCGCCATGGTGCGCGCCCTCGCCTACGACGTTGTGCTGAATGGCACCGAGTTAGGCTCCGGCTCCATCCGTATTCACCGCCAGGACGTGCAGAGCCGAATCTTCCAAGCCCTCGGCATGACCGACGAAGAAGCGCGCGCTCGTTTCGGCTTCTTCCTCGAAGCTCTCGAGTACGGTACGCCTCCGCACGGCGGCATCGCCCTCGGCCTCGATCGCATCGTGATGATTCTCGCAGGAGCGGAAAGCCTGCGCGAGGTCATTCCCTTCCCCAAGACCGCCGCCGCCAAAGATCTGATGATGGAAGCGCCTACTCCGGTAGCTGACGCTCAATTGCGCGATCTGGGAATAGGAGTTGTGAAAAAGTAGCCCGCGACGACTGATTTTCCTGGCATGACAAAAACCCCGCCTGGTCCTATGACTGGCGCGGTCGTTTGACTGTGTGATCGTCTACGCCACCTTCACGTGTCCCGCTTCCCCCACGTTGACTTTCCCACCCGTCACAGCGGCCGCCACATAGCGTATGCCCATCACAATCTTGCTGCTGTTCGCTTCCCAGAATTCGCCTTCCTTTACATCTACGCGCATCACCGCAATATCCGGATCATCTTCGCCTCCCGGAAACCACGCCTTGTACATCACATTCCACAGTTCCTTGATTTTCGCCCGGTCCCGGCTTACCGAAGCGGTCCCCCGTAGCGTGATGTATTTCGAATGATCGGGATCGGCATAATCCAGCGTGACATGATGATCCTGCACCACTTCCGCAACCTTCCCCGACGATCCGCGCGCCAGGAACCACAACGTTCCGTTGAAAGGTTCGTTCTGCGTCGCCATCGGACGGCTCCGAATTTCCCCGTCTTCGTCGATCGTCGACATCATCGCAATCCGGATGTCCTTAACCAGTTCTCGAATCTTCTCCATCCCTTCTTGTCCGCTTAACTGCTGCAATTCTCCGTTCTGCTGATCCATTCGGTTCCTCCGTTGTCTTCTAAGATGCCACCCGCCAGAATGGGTTTGCAGCACCTCGCCGCTAGACAAAACAAACCAGACCCCCTGCACGCCCTACAGGAAACACTGCAGTGCTAACCGCCGCAACATGCCCTACACTACCTCGCGCAAGTGTTCGAACCTCAAAGGAGAAGAACATGAAAAAGCTAATCGCATTGTGCTTCGCGCTCGCTCTCTTGACCTGCACCGTAGCGGCCGCACAAGACACAATGAATAACGACAACATGAAGTCGGACATGGCGAAGAAAACCTCCAAGGTCACGGGAAAAATTAGCGATGACGGCAAGACCTTTGTCAGCGAAGACGGTAAGACCTGGACCATCTCAAATCCGGATGCTGTGAAAGGACATGAAGGGCATCACGTTACTCTGACCGCGCACGTATACCCTGACAAAATGGAAGTTCACGTCATGTCGCTCAAAATGGCAAAATAATCGCGACCGACACGAACGATCGAAGACCTGCCGTAAGCTTCAAACAAGCATGACTTCCCCACCGCGGTGCCGGCGCGCCGAAACGCTGGCACCACTCTACAATTGGGCTTTCCAGCTAATCTCTCGAAAACTACCGACGCTCCCCGATTCGCTATCCCAACGTTCGTTCACTTGTGCCACATCCACCAGACGCCGCGCTAAATATGCCCACGCCTTTACAACTCGATGATCTGGTCGCCCTCGATGCCGGCGCATCCCGGCCCCGAGCCACTTGGGTCTATGGAGCGCTTCGCTATTTTCTCGACATCCCCGCGCCACTTCGAACCGAGAGCATCGTCCAATTTACCGCCACCATCGATTCCCATCCCCGCCGCACCGAAATCCGCGACATCTTCCACGAATTCTGGTCGCACCACTCCTACACACGCGTCATTTCCGAGGCTGGCTTGCCCGACGAAGTATTCCTTCTACGCGAACTTCTTGCCCGTACCGTGCGCCATCTCATCCCCGTCGACGAGGTTCAAGGAGACCTTTACGTACTCCTCGACTCCTTGGACCTGCGCGACGCGGACGCCCAGTGGGTCGCCTCGCTCCCAGATTCGTTCGTCGACTGGTGGGCTGACATTTTTCGTCCCTCGCCCACATCCATTCTTGCCTCCTGCAAACTTCTGGCCCTCCGCGCCACCAACATCGGCCTCGCCCGCGACCTCTTAACCATGGCGAGCGATGAAGGAGTCACGAAATCCCCCTTCTTCGACCTGCCCGCCCTGGTCGAGCACGTGGCGCGCCACCCCAGAGATCTCCCGCAATGGGAGGCACGCCGCCAAGCCTGCGAAACTCAACTGCGCGAGATTACGAATTTGCTCGAAGAGCGCGGCTCTTCCGCCAACCTGGTCTTCCGTGTCCGTCTTCTCCGATCATTATTGTGGCGCATCCAGCAGGTCCTGAACCTGCAACGCAAAGACACCGACTCCCGCAAATTCGCCGTTACCATCGCCCACGGGTTTGCCACCCAGCGGAAAATCGGCAGCATGATCAGCGCCAGCACCCGCCGTCTCGCCCGCAGTGTCGTTGAAAAGACCGGACGCGTCGGCATCCATTACATCGCAAAAAACACCGCCCAATGGAAGACCATGGGATGGGGAGCCATCCTCGCCGGAGTGATCACCTGTTTCACCGCCGTATTCAAATACTCCATCTCCTCCCGGATTCACGCCCCTTTTCTCGTCGCCATCGGCCACTCCCTGAATTACACCATCAGCTTTCTCCTCATGCAGGCCGGCGGCTTTCTTCTCGCCTCCAAAATGCCAGCCGCGACCGCGGCCACGCTCGTCGACGCCATGGAAGATCCCGAGAAAGATCACATGGCCAGTCTTCAGGCCATTTCGCAGACTCAGACCCTGGTAACGATCGGCAACCTGATAGGCGCAGTCTTTTTTTCCATCGTCATCGACCGTATCTGGAATTTAATGCAGGGGCATCCCTTTCTCTCCCCCGAAGAAGCAGCTCACGGCGTACAGATGCTGCTGCCTCTGCATTCGCTGACCATTCCCTTCGCCATCACCACCGGTGTTTTTCTCTGGCTCTCTTCTCTCGCCACCGGCTGGACCGCCAACTACGTCGCCATCACGCGCATGGAATCCGCCATCGATCACAGCCTCCGCATCCGCCGTCGCCTGGGAGCCGCCAGCGCTCATTCCCTCGCGCATTGGGTGAAACATAACGCCGCAGGCTCCGTCGGATACATCGTCCTCGGTTTCCTTCTCGGCTCCGTCCCCATTCTCTTCTCTCTCTTTGGCATCCCCCTCGAAGTGCGTCACGTCACCCTCAACGCCGCAAGCCTCACCTACGCTCTAGACGCGCTTCGATTGCAAGGCGAGCTTCACCTCTCCGATGTGCTGCTCACCTTTACCGGCATCCTTCTCGTCGGCGTCTTCAATATCGTCACCTCCTTTGTCCTCAGCTTCCTGCTCGCCGTTCGCGCCCGCGACATCGGAGAAGACAAAGCTCGGCGCTTCCTGAAAGAGGTCGGCCTCAAGGTAGTCGCTCGTCCTCTCACCTTCCTTCTACCGGGATTTGAGCCATCCGGGTCGGATTTGTAACTTTCCCCAACCCGGCGCATCCTAACTGGCTAAGAGAGGCTAATTCGATGGATAATCCTTCTTTATTGAACCGTTCAAAGTTGAAGCAGCCCAAGCCCAGTCGGCGACAGTTTCTCGGCACTTCCCTGCTGGCATTCACTGCCGCCACTCTAGCGGCCTGTTTCAAGAGCCCTGTCGTGGGCGCGTCCAACTCTGACCCTTCCGACGACCATGACAAAGATCAGCGGCCCGTCACCATCATTCGCTTCAATGACTCCGGCGAGAAAATCGGCCCCGTCCAAATCAAAAAAGTTCACAAGACCGATGCCGAATGGAAGCAGCAATTAACCTCTCTGCAATTTCAAGTGACCCGGCAACAAGGCACGGAGACTCCCTTCACCGGTGCCACCTACAACCTTCATGAGAAAGGCCTCTATCGCTGCATTTGCTGCGACAACGCGCTCTTCAGTTCCGATACGAAGTTTGATTCTGGCACCGGATGGCCCAGCTTCTGGGCTCCGATCGCAAAAGAAAATGTCAAAACCTCGACCGACACCAGTTTTGGCATGACCCGCGATGAGGTTTCCTGTGCCGAGTGCGACGCCCATCTCGGTCATGTCTTCGACGACGGCCCGCAACCCACCGGCCTTCGCTATTGCATGAATTCGGCGTCCCTGAAATTCATCAAGCGCGCATAGGAGCGGGTTTTAGCAGCAGCTTAGTCACGAACGCAATTGCCCGGGATTTCGAACCAGCTCACTTCTCTACCGACGCCAGCACATAGTCGGTCAGAATTTTTTCGGTCTGTTCGTGCATTCCGTGCGTGTTGTAATTCGTGCTCGTAATCACCACCGCCATATCGAGCGACGGGATGACCACAACCTTGTTTCCTCCATTGCCCGACATAAAAAACGCCGGACAACTCTGATCTCCTGCCTTGAACGTTTTCAGCCACCACAAATACCCGTACTCGGTGGAGTCGTCGATCCGCGCGTGAGCTTCCGTCGAAACACGCACCCAGCCTTCGCTTACAATGCGCTTCCCTCGCCACATTCCCCCATCAAGGTACAGTTGCGCGACCGTGAGCAGGTCTCGGCTGGATAGCCGCAACCCTCCACCCGTTTGCGGCGTGTTGAGTGGCGAATAGACCCATTCCGCATCGCTGATGCCCAGCGGCTGAAACAGCTTCTCGCGGGCATAATGATCCGTGCGCTCCCCCGTGGCCTTCTCGATCACCTCGCTCAGCGTAAAAACTCCGCCCGTGCAATAACTGAAATAGCGCCCGTAAGGGGGCGCTTCCACCTGTTCCCCGACATGCATGTGCCCGCGAATCGGCAAGTCGAGAATGAACTGCGCCCAATCCTCCACCACATACATGCGCTCTTCGTTGCCCCGCGAAGCGTCGTTCCAATCGTCGCACTCCAGCGGAGAACTCATGGTCAGGAAATCTTCCACCGTAATTGCCGACTTTCGTGCGTCCGGATTTTGCAGTTTGCGCGCACGCTCCGGCAATAACCCCAAAATCTTGGCATCCACTCCGCTCAGCTTGTGCTCGTCGATTGCAATTCCAATCAACGCGTCTGTGATGCTCTTCGTCGCCGAGCGCGTGTCCCGCAACGTCGCCGCATCCCCGGCAAAATATCCCTCATAAGCCAATTTTCCGTGGCGGGCAACCAGAACGCTGTCGATCCTCTTGAATTCCCCCGACCGAATCGCCGCTTCGAGCGCGTGCAGACGCGCTTCCGAAAGCCCGGCTTCGCTGGCAGAGACCGTGGCCCAAGGGCTAGCCATCGTTTCAGATGTCTGTGTTTGACAAATCACAAGAACGGAACTTAACCACAGGAGAGTAATCGCGACAATTGAGCGGATGCATTTCATGGAAGCCTCGCGGATTCGACGCGCAATTCGGCCGGTCGTGAGCAGCCGACTAATATCAAGTCGCGAAATCTAACGCCGCGCCACCAGTCGTTCTTCCACCAGTTGCTCGATTCGGCCCAGAACCTCGTCCTCGGTCATGTTCGTCGAATCCAACACCACTGCGTCTTCGGCCGCCGCCAGCGGAGAATTCGCGCGCGTCCGGTCCCGATGATCGCGCTCCCGAAGCTCAGCCGCAATCGTCTGCGCCGGCGCGCCTTTGACTCTCTGCTGGTCCAGTCGGCGCTGCTCGCGAATCACCGGATCAGCATCCAGAAAAATCTTCAGATCGGCGTCCGGAAAAACCTTCGTCCCGATATCACGCCCTTCCATGACCACCCCGCCCGCAATCCCCATCTCGCGCTGCCGTGCCACCATCCACTCCCGAACTTTCGGATGCACCGATACCCTCGACGCCCCCTCTGACACATCCCGTTCCCGTATCCGCGAGGAAACATCTTTCCCGTTCAGCAACACCCGGTTCCCGCCAATCGTCGGCTCCAGCGCGATCCGCGATTCCTGCGCCATCTTCAACAGCGCCGCTTCATCATCGAACGAAGCGTCCCACTCAATGGCCTTCAGCGCGAGCGCCCTGTACATCGCTCCGCTTTCCAGGTTGACGTATCCGAGTTTGCGCGCCAGCCGCGAAGCGATCGTGCTCTTCCCCGCTCCCGCAGGCCCGTCAATAGCAATAATGAGTTTCCGTTGCGAAGGATCGGTCATGAGGCGAAAAAGAATTGTACACGCCTGTGTGGTGATGGGCCGTCTGAGGCTGAGGAGTCGGGGACGTGCGTCTCGCGAGCTTGCCTTGAGCCAAGGCGAACGATCCAGGCCCAAGCCGAACTCGGCTCCGCCTTCAACTTCAGCTCACCCGCTCTGGCCGCCGATTCTTCGGAATGTAAACCTGCTTCGGCGGCGTCACCTGAAGCAGCGACTTGCTTCCCACATGCACAAAGCTCAACTCGCGCGCCGATAGCAGCGCATGAATCGCTTCTTTCACTCGTGTTCGAGGAACGAAATTAGCCAGAAACTTCTCCACCTCGCCTTCATCGACCGCGACCACGCACTCCAGATATTTCGACACCAGTGCCGACAGCGCTTCCGGCACGGAAATTCCCACCCCTTCGCGCACCACTTCCGGCGCCCACCGCGACAATTCGTCCCACACCGATCCTTCCGCCGCCCTGTAATCCACCCGCGTCACCCGCAACTTCGCCCACAATTCGCCCAGTGCGCGATCCAGCCCCGCCGTCGACACCGATCCCCCTAACCTCTCTCCCAACTTCGATTTCGAAATCGGCCCTTTGTCCCGGATGATCTGAAACGCGTCACAAGCCAGCGGAGAATAGGGAGAGCGCGGCCCCAACGCCGGCGGCAACTTCGGATTCCGCTCGCCCACCAGCGCATAAAAATACGGAAACACCGCCGCCGACAGCAGAAACGCATTATTCTCGTCGAACAGCGGAGCCTCATACGCCACATGGTCCCGCAGCGCCCGCACCATCAACTCCGTCGCTTCTTTGGCCCGCGGATCGTTATACGCATGCTGTTGCGTCGGCAGCTTTTCATCCGCGCCAACCCACGCTCCAATGAACGTCGGCACCAAAATCGCTGGCCGCATCGGATACATCAGGCTGAATCCCACCGACTCGATAAATGTTCGCGCATCCTCTAGCGTGCGCACCGGTTGCGCATTTAAGCGCCACTTTTCCGCGCGAGCCACCAGAAGTTCCGCGTCAGTCATGATTTTCTGATTAGAACACAGGTCCGCTCTCAGCCGTCAGCTCACAGATTTCTATAATGCTGGTGTGTTGCCCCGTAAATTCCCCGCATAACTACAATAGCTTTGAGAGGGCGTGGCTTCAGCCGCGCCGTATCAGCACCACGAAGACGGGCTTGAGCCCCTGAGGGAACGACCTAAGTAAACGAAAAAGCCGCCGTACTCACCCCGCGAATATCCTGGAACCTGCCAGAACTCCGGCATCTAAGTTCCTGATGCCTGATGCCTGATGCCTGATGCCTGATGCCTGATGCCTGATGCCTGATGCCTGATGCCTGATGCCTGATGCCTGATGCCTGATGCCTGATGCCTGATGCCTGATGGCTGACGGCTGACGGCTGACGGCTAAATCCTCTTAAACGCCTTCTGAATCTCCTGCATCGAATACCGCAGCACCACCGGCCGTCCATGCGGACAAGTCATCGGATGTTCCGTCTTCGCCAGCTCTTGCAGCAGCCACTCCATTTTATTCTGCTCCAGCGGCATGTTCACTTTGATCGCAGCATGGCACGCAATCGAAGCCGCGATTCGCGTCCGGATCGCTTCCAGATTGATCGCCTGATCTTCCCGCATGAGTTGCTCAAAAATCTCGTTCAGCATGTGCTCGACTTGTGCCGCGTCCACCCCCGCCGGAGCAACCTTCACCGCAACACTGCGCGACCCAAACGGCTCGGCCTCAAACCCGTTCCGTGCCAACTCTTCCGCAATCTCGCTGAAGATCGCCTGCTGCGCCGGAGTCAGTTCGATGATCAATGGCATCAGCAGCCGCTGGCTTTCAACCCGCTGCGCCGCCCGTTGCTTCAACACCCGTTCGAATAAAACGCGCTCATGCGCCACATGCTGATCGATGATCCAAAGCCCATCTTCATTCACCGCGAGTATGAATGAGTTGCGAATCTGCCCCAATGGACGCAGCGTTCGCAGCGACTCAAGTGTCGGTGCAATCTGCGTCTCTTGTTCGACTGGAGGCGTGCAACCGTGATCCGGAATGGGTTGCGGATCGACCGTTAACTGCGGCGCCCGCTCCAGCGACACCGCTGCATTCGCCTCGACCGCGATTCCTCCTTCAAATTCCAGCCGCGCATTCGTCGCCGGAACCTCCCGCGCTCGCAGCTCAAATCCTCCCACCGCTGCCGGTTCATACAAATCCCGCCACGGCGCACGCTGCCCTTCACCCCCCGCGCCATCGCCGAAGGCCCGATTCGCCTGACCAGGAGTGCTGAGTCCAGGTGTCGCTGTCGGCTGCGCCCCAATCTCTGCCAAAAATTGGGGCACCGGCCTCGCCTTCATCAGCGCCGCCCGCACCGATTCCCTCACAAAATCGTGGATCACCGTCTGTTGCCGAAAACGCACCTCTGTCTTCGAGGGATGCACATTCACATCCACCTCCGCCGTCGGCATCTCAATGAACAGTAGAACCACCGGAAACACCGTCGGCGCCAGTATGTTCCGGTACGCCTCGATGATCCCGTGTTGCACCAGACGGTCCCGGATCAGCCGTCCATTCACAAAAATAAAAATCGAATTCCGATTCAGCTTCTGGATCTCCGGCTTCGAAACAAACCCGTGCAGCCGCACCTCTCCAAAATCGTGTGGCGCGGGCGCCCCCGCCCGCGAAGCATCATCTCCGCCTTCCGTCGTCCAACCAGGCGATACATTCTCAACCGCTCGCCGCCATGGCGGAGGCTGCGGCAACCCAACTCTCTTCAAAGGTTGCACCGCCGCCAGCGGAATCAACTGATCCAGCGTCTCCCGCCCAAAAACCTGATACACCCGCTCCCGATGCCCCGCCACCGGCGGCGCGACCAGCAGCGCATTTGTCGCCGAGTGCAGCTCAAAATGTTTATCCGGATGCGCCAGCGCGTAGTGTGTCACCAGCGACGCAATGTGCGAAAGTTCGGTCGACTCCGACTTCAAAAACTTCTTCCGCGCCGGAGTATTGAAAAACAAATCTCGGATCGTGATCGAAGTTCCCAGCGGCAGCCCGGCCTCTTCCACGCGAATCATCTTGCCGCCGTTGATCTCCAACTCCGTCCCCACTGCTTCGCCCTCAGCGCGCGTTTCAAGATGCAACCGCGCTACCGACGCGATCGAGGGCAGCGCTTCCCCGCGAAACCCAAGCGTCGCAATGCTCAGCAAGTCGTCCGTCTCTTTGATTTTTGAGGTCGCGTGCCGCTCGAAGGCGAGCATGGCATCGTCCCGCACCATCCCGCAACCGTTGTCCGTAATCTGAATCAGCTTCTTCCCGCCCGCCTCGACCTGAATCTTGATCCGCGTCGATCCCGCGTCCAGCGCGTTCTCCAGCAACTCTTTCACCACCGACGCGGGACGCTCCACCACCTCGCCGGCGGCGATCTGGTTGGCAACTCTTTCGGAAAGAACGTGAATCTTGCCCATGGAAATCAGTGGTTAGCGGCTGGCGATCCTAACTGTTCAACGGCCAGTGTGACAGATTTTCCTGCACAGCGTAAAGGCGGGTCAAAATACCACGAGGCAGCATCCAAACCTGTCATATAGTTTTCTAGCTTTCTTGCGACGCGAAGGAGTATCGACACACATGAAACATGCGATCTTAGGTGCAGGATCAATCGGCGGTCTGATCGGCACCGTGCTCGCCTCCCTCGGCGAAGACGTCACCGTAATTGTTCGCCCCGAGACCTTGCAACATTATCCGGCCGAGTTAACGCTCGAGCGTCCGTCAGGCAATCTCACCGCCCCCGCAAAAGCCGTTGCCGCCCTCACCGAACCGTGCGACGTCCTCTGGATCGCCACCAAAACCTATCAACTCCAAGCCGCGCTCGAGGCCGTCAAGACGCCGCCCGCCCACGTCGTCCCCCTCCTCAACGGAGTAGATCACGTTGCTGTCCTTCGCTCGCACTTCGGAAAAGAACACGTCATTCCCGCCACCATTGCGGTCGAAGCCGAAAAGCCCGCCGCCGGTCGCTTCATCCAACGATCCCCCGTCGTTCGCCTGAACATCGCCTCCACTGGCGAGCCGCTCTTAGGCTCAATCGTCGCCAAGTTAGGCGACCTTAATTTCAAATGCCAGTTCATCGCCAACGAGCAGACCCTGCTCTGGGGCAAGCTTTGTTTCCTCGGACCATTTGCCCTGGCGACCTCAGCCTCCGGATGGAACGTCGGCGATATTCTCGCCAACGCAGCATGGAAACAGAAGCTCCGCTCTCTCGTTGCCGAAGCATCGGCCGTCGCCAACGCCAGCGGCGCCGAGATCGATGCCGCTCAGATTCTCTCCGTGTTCGAGAGTTCTCCGCCTGCAATGCGAAGTTCCATGCAGAAAGACCTGGTGGCTGGGCGAAAGCTCGAAATCGACGCCATTGCCGGCCCCATCGTCCGCGCCGGAGAACGCTTCACAATCGACGTTTCAACAACGGCGGAGGTGATGGCAGCGATTCGCGCTAAGTCAGCTGTCTAAACCCTCACCTCGCGCAATAAAAACTGAGTTCGCCCTGCCGTGCCGCGCCGTTCACTTCCCCGTCGTCGGCTCCGGACTCGCGTTCCCCATATCCACAACCACCTTCCACTGGCCGTCCTTCTGTTTTTTCCAGATCGACGTGTACTTGCCATGACTGGCGACAAGCTTCCCATCCTTATTCTTCGAGGTAAAAACATAAGTACCGTACGTGTACCCCAGATCGCCCGACTGCGCCATATCCGCTTTGACCGGTGTCCACGTCAGCGTCGTGCCCTCGGGCCACGGAGCCTGTTTGCGCATCGCCTCGAGATTGTCAAAGCCGCCGCCGTCCACCACCTCCACACCTTCGTCGGCGAAATGAGTAAGAAATGCAGCGTGGCCATGCTGCGCCACGTCCGCCGCAAACTGCGCTTCGAGCCGGAACAAAAGATCGGAAACGGCCGCAGACTTATCCTTCTTGGCAAACGCTGGAACGGCGATCATCAAAAGAAAAAGCGCCAGACTGATTCGGATCATAGAAAGATTCCCACGCCGCCGTGGCGGCATCTCCACGTTTGACAGCTGATGACGAACCGAAAATAAAGTTATCATGCGCAGCGGCCCGCGTTCTCTCTTTAAACCGGCTTCACGCTCCCGCTTTCGCGGAGCAACTGCTCTTTGATCTTTTCCGGCAACCGCGAACTAGCCAGTATCTCCCGCCGCAATCCCATAGGAATTTCGCTGCCAAATTCAAGCGCGCGCGCCAGCGAAAGATGCTCCGTCCGCAGTAGTGCCGCGCGAATCTCTTTGCGCAGCGACCACTTCTCGTGCCGCGCCACCGCTTGCACCAAAGCCACACTCGCACCCGAACCCAACACCGCGTTAGTCAGCATCGCCTCCGTTAGCCGCGGATTTTCCAATGCAGTTCGCATCACCCGCAACTCCGGAGTGTCCGCGCCCGCTCCTTTTCGACTCTTACCTGCGGCTGCCTCCGCCGAGTCTACTTTCTTCGTTTTTCCGCTGCCGGATTCCACCCCCGTCAACAGCGCAGCCGCCACCCTCCCCGACCCGCGCCGCGCCAACGTCAACCTCTCCCCCACTGTGACCGTATTCAGTCGCGAGATCAGCAGATCGTCCACCACCACCTTCACATCTGCCGGCACCATCGGAGAGAGCGCGACCTTCATCATTTCAAACGTATACAACTGCCGCGCCAGCGGCACCGAAACATGACGCGGCGTGCGCGCATGGCTCACCAACGCGATCTTCACTTTACGGCTCTTAAGCGCGTTCCCGTTCTTCGCGAGGATTTCCAGAACCTCCGCTGAAAGTTCCGCGTGCTTGAGCAGCGCCAACGCCAAGTCTTCGCTCAATTCAGGATCCCCCACCGTCCGCACCAACTCCTCTGAGACTGGCGCTCCAGGAATCTGTGGCTCAACCGCCGAAGCGACGTTTCCCTCGGTACTATCTTCTTTATTCATTCTTTTTGTTCCGTACAACATCCCCACGAGTCGACTATTCCGTCAACTTGATCAATCCGCATCCCAGGCAAGCGCGATCCCCGCTACAACGCGCGTGCCCGGGCCAGCGCCCCGTCCACCGGATCAGCAACATCCTGCCGCACCTCGATGCTTGGAAAACTCTGCTGCAGCCTATCGTAGAAAACCCGCCGCACCTCGCGAGACCGGCGAAACACGCTCCCTGTCGTTGCCACCGCCAGCTTCGCATCAGACGTCGCGCATGTAGGCGCCGACGATTCACCCGAAGACTCCAACCGCCGCACAACCGTAGCCGCCAGCCCAGCCAACTTGCCTCCAGCTTCCTCCAGCAACGCATTCGCCATCACATCCCCACCCGCCGCCGCTCGCAGAACAACCGGAAACAGTCGCGGGAAATCCGGCGCTGGCGTCGCATTGGCCAGCTGCACCAGTTCATCGACGGTCCCAATCCTCCACTCGCGCATTACCAACTCGGTCAATGCCGTTTCGTATTGTTGATCCATCCCCCCGAGAACCACAGACACGGCCCTGCGGCCAATCCAATACCCCGACCCCTCGTCCGAGATCGCAAACCCCCCCCCCCCGCTCGCGCAGTTTGCCCCTCGCCGTTCCGTCCATAAGCAATCGATCCCGTGCCCGCAATCACCACCACGCCCGATCCCTTGCCGAACGCGGCTTCCAGGGCAATCACCGTATCGCCCACAACCTCAACTTTTCCGGGCGTGCCCTGTGGAATGATCTCCAGAACGATGCGCCGCACCGTCTCCGCAATCTCCGGACGCGCCGCGCCCGTCGCCCCTACGCACACCGCAACAACGCCATCAGGAGAAATCTTCGCCGTCTCGCACACCTGCCGGATCGCTCCATGCAATGCTTCCCGCGCCGCTTGCTCACCCACGCGAATCACGCTGCAACCTCCGGTCATCGCGCTCGCCAGCACCGCCGTTTCATCGCCCAGCACACAGCGCGTTTTCGTGCCGCCGCCGTCGATTCCCAGATAGAAGGCCATCGCGCTAGTTCTAACACAGGTTCGCACCCGTCATCGGCGCGCCATCCCACGCGGAACATCCTTGTACAATTCAGCGAACTGTTTTTACCCCGGCAAGCTCGCCGCCTCTCTACACTGGAGTTCGTTTGGGATTGAACCGGATCGATCTGCTGATCATCGCGCTCTACCTCGCGGGAATCACGCTCTTCGGCCTGCGCTTCCGCAAACGCCAGCGTACGATGCGCGACTACTTTCTCGCCGATCGCGACATCCCCTGGTGGGCCATTTCCCTTTCCATCGTCGCGGCCGAGACCAGCACCCTCACCATCATCAGCATCCCCGGCCTCGCCTACGATTCCAATCTCACCTTCCTGCAACTCGTCATGGGATACGTCATCGGACGCATCGTCATCAGCTTCGTTCTGCTCCCCCAGTATTTCCGTGGCGAGTTATACACCGCCTACCAACTCATCGAACGCCGCTTCGGCCCCGAACTCCGCACCATCACCGCCGCCCTTTTCCTGCTGACCCGCGCCGCTGCCGAAGGCGTCCGCGTCTACGCCGTATCCATCGTAGTTTCCATCGCCCTCGGCACCGGAGAAGTCGCCTCCATCGCCATCATCACCCTACTTACTCTCATCTACACCTTCGAAGGCGGCTTAGCCGCCGTGATCTGGACCGACGTCGTTCAAACCTTCATCTATGTCGCCGGCACGATCGTTGGCCTCGCCACGATTCTCCATCTCGTTCCCGGCGGATGGTCCTCCGTCGCCTCCATCGCCGGCGCACACCACAAATTCCAGCTCTTTGATACCCCGCTCCTCCCACACTGGCCCTACATGAATTTCGTCCAGCCTTACACCCTCTGGGCAGGAATCATCGGTGGCGCGTTCCTCACCACCGCCAGTCACGGCACTGATCAACTCATCGTCCAGCGCCTGCTCGCGGCCCGCAATCAACGCCAGTCCATGCTGGCCTTGCTCTCCAGCGGAATCGCTGTCTTCTTTCAGTTCGGACTATTTCTCTTCGCCGGCGTCATGCTCTACGCCTACTACCAGGCTCCGTCCTCACAATTCGGACGCGCCGACCGAATCTATCCCACCTTCATCGTCACTCACATGCCCCACGGCATCGCCGGATTGTTAATCGCCGCCATTCTCGCCGCCGCTATGTCCAACCTGAGCGCCGCCCTGAATTCCCTCTCCTCCAGTTCAATCATGGATTTCTACGTCCGTTTTCGTCCCACCCTCGACGAACGCCTTCGCCTCCGCTTCGCCCGCCTGGCCACCGTTGCCTGGGCACTCGTGCTCTTCGCCCTAGCCGTACTGGCACTCCATCGCGTCGGCCGCGTCATCGAAGTCGGACTGCAAATCGCCTCCATCGCCTACGGCGCTCTTCTCGGAGTTTTTCTCCTCGGCGTCTTAACCCGTCGCGCAAATCAGATCGGCGCCATCCTCGGCATGATCTCCGGACTCTCCACCGAGCTCTACCTCTGGCGATCGTCTTCCATCGCCTTCACCTGGTGGGTCGCGATCGGAACCTGCATCACCTTCGCCGTCGGTTACGCTGCCAGTGTTCTGCTTCCGGAAGCACCCAACCCTAAGATCGTCGCGGGACAAAAATAGGAACAATTCAAAGATAGAAAACATCTCAGGAGACTAACCCTCGTAAAACTGCTCATCATGCCTTGGTTCTTCGCGCACTCCGCCGTCTCAGCGGTTAAAATCCCCCTTCGCGGTCAAATCAAGAACCTATGAACACGCCCACTCAATCCCGCCCCGAACTAGCCCGCGATCTCGGCCTCTCCCACGCCGGCGCCGTCGTCGTCGGAACCATCATCGGCAGCGGAATCTTTCTCGTCCCTACCGAAATGATGCAAGCCGTCGGCTCCGCCCGCCTCGTCTATCTCGCCTGGATGGTCGGTGGCCTCCTCTCTTTCTTCGGCGCTCTCACCTACGCCGAACTCGGCGCCATGAAGCCCCAGGCCGGCGGAGAATATGTCTATGTTCGCGACGGCTACGGCCCCCTCGCCGGCTTTCTCTATTCCTGGACCACCTTCCTCATCTCCAAGCCGGCCTCCATCGCCACCATTACCACAGGCCTCGTCCGTATCCTCGGCACATTCTCCATCTTTTCATTTTTCTCGCAGGCATTCTTCTCGCATCACTCGACGCACACCTTCACTCTCACCTACGGCCAACTGGTCGCGATTGCAGCCACCCTCTTCATATCGTCGCTGAACTACATCGGTGTACGCCGCGCCGGTGAATTCCAATTCCTTTTCTCCATCCTGAAAGTTGCGATTATCGTGGCCATCGCCGCCATCGGATTCTCCTACAGCCACGGCACCTGGGCGAATTTCGCAACTGTATTCACTGGCGCTAAAGGAGGTATTTCCGGCTTCGTCCTCGCTCTCGTCGCCGCGCTCTGGGCCTACGATGGATGGAACGACCTCAACATGGTCGCCGGCGAAATCCGTAACCCCCAACGCAACATTCCCCTATCCCTGATTTGGGGCGTGGCCACCGTCGGTGCGCTCTACATCCTGGTCAACGCCGCTGTCCAATATGTTCTCCCCGCAGCCGCCATTGCAGCGTCCCAGCGTCCTGCTTCCGATGCCGTGGCCCTCGTACTCGGGCACGCGGGCGCTGGACTCGTCTCCGCAGGCATCGCAATATCCATGCTCGTCACCTTGAATGGTTCCACCATGAGCGGCGCTCGCGTTCCCTTCGCCATGGCGCGCGACGGATATTTTTTCCAAACCATCGGCAAAGTACATCCCCGTTTCCATACCCCCTACACCGCACTCATCATGCAGTGCGCCCTCGCCATCGGCCTGCTTCTCTTAGGAGGCAATTTTCGCCAGTTCTTTTCCCTCGCCATTTTCGCCGAGTGGATGTTCTACATGATCGCCGCCAGCACCCTTTTCGTCTTCCGCTTCCGTGAGCCGAACGCCCACCGGCCTTATCGTGTCTGGGGATATCCCCTCGTTCCCGCCGTCTTCGTGCTCGCCTCCGCCTTTGTCCTTTACCGAACATTCCTTGATAATCTCAAAAGCTCCTCCATCGGATGCCTCGTCATCCTCGCCGGCATTCCCGTCTTCTACTGGTTCTCCGCGCGCCGCACCAACCTCGCCTCCCGGAAAACCGCCCACTAAACACTCAAGTAATCCCTCTCTTGGCCGTAAACCACCGAAACCCCACCTGGTTACCAAAGGGCATGCGCAAGCGACACGTTTACCCCCTGCCCGTTCTCCCCTAAGGTGAAGACTCCAAACCCAAGTGGTCTCCCCAGCCTTGGGCCCCATTTCATTGGAGTCTTTTGGATGCCTACGTACGATCGCGGTTTTCAACTCGGCCTGCTGCCCGAAAAAAAGTGGGACTGGCGCACCTTTGCCACCAGCTACGGGCTTCTCACCGCCCTGATTCTTCTCCTCGCGATTGTCGGAATCATGTCGCAAGACTCTCTCATTTCCGCCGTGAATTATCACGTCACCGAGTTGGTACCGCGCCCGGCTTTAAAGCCGGAAGCGCTCCCCAAAGCCAAACCTCTCCCCTTGCACGCGAAACTTCTGCCCGCTCAACCCGTCTTTCAGGCACCCAAGCTGATCGTCCCAAAAGAAGTCCGCGCTCCCAAACCGGTGCCGCAGGAAGTTGAGCCCCCCAAAGTTGTGGCGATGAACAATTTCGCTCCCGCAGTCTTGAAACCGACCAGCGGAGCACGTCCGGTTCTCATTCACACCGGAGAATTTGCGGGAAGTTCCGCCGTACCCACCGTCAACGCCCCCATCTCGAAAGTGCAGACCGGCGGATTTGGCGACCCCAACGGCTTGAAGCCGAACGAGAACAGTAAGCCCAACGGTAAGCTGATCGCCTCCGCCGCCGGCTCCTTCGATATGCCTGTTGGCCAGGGTCAAGGCAACGGCTCGGGCGGAGCGAAAGGAATTAAGGGAACCGTAGCCAGCGCCGATTTCGGTACCGGCGTCGCTACTCCCGGTCAGGGTGACGGCCGCCGCAGCGGACGCGGCAGCGCCGGCGTAAACACTTCCGGCTTCGGCTCCCAGGAGATCGCCCAGAATACCCCTCACATTCAGCGCGTCGACGTCGGCCAGCCAACCGCCGTCGAAATCACCTCCAAGCCGAATCCCGTTTATACCGACGAAGCTAGGAATCTCAAACTCGAAGGCGAAGTTTTGCTCGAAGTACAGTTCGGCGCCAATGGGCAGTTGCACGTAAACCGTGTCGTCCGCGGTCTGGGCCATGGTTTGGATGAAGCCGCCATCAGCGCCGCAAACAAAATGCGTTTTAAGCCCGCCACTCGCAATGGGCAGGCAATCGATTCGACGGCGGTCGTTCACGTGATGTTCCAACTGGCGTATTGAAACTTTGGAGACAAGAGTTATGCGGAAAGCAGCAAGCAATATGAAGTGGATGGTTTTGGCACTATCGACCGTAACCATGACGATGACCGCAGTGGCCCAGCAATCGGCCGCTCCTCAGAGCCAGCCGCCTTCGGCGACCCAGGCCGCCGCCGCCCAACCAGCCGCGGCTCCCGTAAATCTCGCGCCCCCCACCACCATGGATCAGGTCGTCGACCGCGTGATTTTGCGCGAACGCGAGCTCATCAAGTTTCTTTCGCCGCGCACCCCCATCGTCGAAACCTATCTCCAGAATCTCCAGCAGGATCCGCAACTCGGTCCCGTTCCTCAGGATGATCACTACTTCCTCGGACGCATGGACCTGAGCGAGTCGATCGATCGCAGCGACTACCTCGACGGCAAGGGCGGCAAGGAAAAAGGCGAAGAAGGCATGGAGAAGCACCTTCTCGGCGAGTTCACCAAAAAGTTCAAGTTCCAGTATCAACCCCTGGGCTTTTCCTGGATGATCTTCGCCGATCGCAACGACTTCGATCGCCAGCATTACGACTTTCACTACGCTCGCCGCGAGTTCCTCGGTGACGTGCGCTGCCTGGTATTCGATCTGACTCCAAAGAAGGACGCCGGTCGAGGACGTTTTCTCGGCCGTATTTGGGTCGAAGATCAGGACTTCAACATCGTTCGCCTCAACGGCACCTACGCCCGCGCCTCCCGCAACAACTTCTACTTCCACATGGATAGCTGGCGCTTGAACTTGATCCCCGGCTATTGGGTCCCTGCCTACATCTACAGCGAAGAGGGCGACTTCACCGCTGGCGCCAAAAATAAAATCGCCTTCAAGGCGCAAACCCGCATGTGGGGATACAACCTGAAAACTGCCACCGCCAACGACGAGTTGACCAACATTCGCGTTGACAGCGTGAAAGACGATACCCCAACCGCCCAGGATGCAACTCCCCTGGCGGCTGAGCGCGAATGGCAGCAGCAGGCCGAAGACAACGTCGTCGAACGCCTCGAACGCGCCGGACTTTTGGCACCCGCTGGCAACGTCGACAAGATTCTGCAAACCGTAGTCGACAATCTCGAAATCACCAACAATATCGAACTGCCCCGCCCGGTTCGTACCCGCGTTCTCACCACCTCGCCGCTGGAAACATTCAGCGTCGGCAACACAATCGTTGTCAGTCGCGGACTCATTGACGTGCTTCCCGATGAGGGCAGCCTCGCCATGGTGCTCGCTCACGAACTGGCTCACATTGTCCTTGGCCATAACCTCGGCAGCCAGTACGCCTTTAACGACCGCATGCTCTTCTCCGACGAGGGCACCTACCAGAACCTCGGCTTCAAACACATTCCTGAAGAGGAAACAGCCGCCGACAAAAAAGCCATCGAGATGCTCAAGGCTTCGCCCTACGCTCAGAAACTCGAAACCGCCGGTCTTTTCCTCAAGGCCCTTCAGCAGCGCTCTCCACAGTTGAACGCTCTGCTCCAGGCCCACCTCGGCAACAACATCATGGAAAACGGCACAATCACCCGTATGGCTGCACTCGAGACTTCGGCGCCGGCTTTGGATTGGAACAAACTCGACCAGATCGCCGCCTTACCTCTCGGCGGCCGCGTCAAGCTAAATGCCTGGGATGACAAAGTCGAAATCGTGAAGGCGCAGCCTGTCGCCATCACCTCGGCTCGCGACAAAATGCCGTTCGAAGTGACGCCATTCTACCCTCGCCTCTCGCGCTACAACGCGAGTACGCCAGGAGCCGCTACGGCGCCATCCACAACGGCGGCTGCATCGCCTGCACCTGCACCCTCAAACTGAATCCTTTACCAAGTTGATAGAAGCGCGCGCCGGGACCGGAAGCAATTCCGGCTTCCCGGCTCGCGTCTTTTGCTGCAAAAGTGGCTCACCTGGTCCTGCGCGCACTGGGCTTTCGTAGCCTTGGGTCTTGGGTGGCGCAGCGCTTAAGCCCTCCGATCACAAGGGGTCTTGGGTGGCGCAGCGCTTAAGCCCTGCGATCACAAGGGGTTTTGGGTGGCGCAGCGCTTAAGCCTGCGATCACAAGGGGTTTTGGGTGGCGCAGCGCTTAAGCCCTGCGATCACAAGGTGGTTTTGCGTGGCGCAGCGCTTAAGCCTGCGATCACAAGGGGTTTTGGGTGGCGCAGCGCTTAAGCCTGCGATCACAAGGGGTTTTGGGTGGCGCAGCGCTTAAGCGCTGCGATCACAAATTTGTTTCGGCAGCGCCTTTAGGCGCTGAGGTACTCCGCTCCTGCACTTTCCTTTTCCCCAAAACCCCCTCCTTTTGTTACTATGGTCATCCCCCGCGCTTTCGCTTCGCCCCCCAGGAGGGTCGTCAATGACAAGCGGTTCAACTCGAAGGAAAAGTTCTGTGCTCGCTGCCACTCGCAGCTTTCAAGAAAGGTCGTGCATCTTGTCCAGGAAGTTTCTTCTCACAGTGGTTTTGCTCGTCGTGTCCGGCGCAGCGCTGGCACAGACCATTACACCCCTCAAAAATCAGCCACCCGACGGCGTCATTTACTCCTTCCAGCTCACCGACGGCACCGTGATGGCGCAAGGCGGCAACTGCTCCGATTGGTGGCAGCTCACCCCCGACATCACCGGCAGCTACGTCAACGGAACCTGGAAGCAGCTCGCCAGCCTTCCCTCCGGCTACGCCCCCTACGCCTCGGCTTCCGCCGTCTTGGCCGATGGCCGCCTCTTGATCGAGGGTGGTGAATACTCCAACTGCGGAGCCACCTTTACCCTCACCAATCAAGGCGCCATCTATAGCCCCGTTTCCAACACCTGGACCACCGTCGCTCCTCCCAAAGGCTGGAGCTACATCGGCGACTCACCTTCGCTCGTCCTTCCGAACGGCAACTACGTGATCGGCAACAAGCTTACGAAACAAATGCGGGAACTCGACCCCAAGACGATGAAGTGGACCTCCATCCCCTCAAAAGGCAAGAAGGACTTCGACGCCGAGGAAGGCTGGACTCTTTTGCCCAACGGCTCGATTCTTACCGAAACGTCAAGGATGCTCCCAACTCCGAAATCTACACTCCTTCCGCTAAAGAATGGGTGACCGCCGGCAGCACCATCGTCGATCTCCATTCGCCCTCGCCCTTTGGCTGCATTAACTACGGCCCCGGCAACAAGCTCTGCTACTACCCGCCTGGGGAAATCGGCCCCGCGATCCTGCGTCCCGATGGCACCGTTTTCGTCACCGGCTCTTACACCAACAACAACGGCCCCGGCAACACCGCCATCTACGACAGTCTCACCGGCAAGTGGTCCACCGGTCCCGTATTCCCCAACGACGATAATGCCGGCGACTCCTTCGCCGTCCTCCTCACGAATGGAGACGTCCTCGTCGAAGGCGACAGCGGAACTGGCTATCTGTTCGATGGCACGAAGCTGACCACCGGTCCCTTCACCCCGGGCAGTCTCATGATCCTTCCCAACGGCCAAGTCCTCATCGGCGGCGGAACGACGGAAGTCTACACCTCCTCGGGAACCTACCAGACTTCGTGGCAGCCCACCATCTCCACCTTCCCGTCCACCATCACTCGCGGTTCCACCTATCCGATCTCAGGCACGCAGTTCAACGGCCTCTCGCAAGCTGCTTCCTTCGGAGATGAGTTGCAAACCGCGACCAACTATCCTCTCGTCCGCATCACCAACAACAGCACGAACCACGTCTTCTACGCCCGCACTCACGACCACAGCACCATGGGCGTCGCGACCGGCTCTGCCACAGTCTCCACCAACTTCAACGTCCCCACTTCGATGGAAACCGGCGCCAGCTCCTTAGTCGTTGTGGCCAACGGAATCCCGTCCCAACCCGTAAACGTCACCGTTCAGTAAAGTTCAGTAACTCGAACCAAATCAAAACGCCCTTGCGTCTCCAATTCCAGGAAGCGCAAGGGCATTTTAATTTTCATTCAAAACAAAATTGTCATCCTGAGCGAAGCGGCGTAAGCGAAGCGCAGCCCCGCGAAGTCGAACGACCCCTGCACTCTCCTCAGAGTACAGGCCATCACGAAACTCCCCCCAGTCGCCGACTCTTCCTAAAAATGCTCCCTCAAATCCCCAAACCGTTCCACCACCAGCAACGTCTGCGCCGCCGGAGCCACCCCCAGTTCCTCATGCTCCAGTATCCACGTATTCCCGTGCGGAACGAACACCGCATGCAGCCCCGCCGCCAACGCAGGATTGATATCCGACTTCGGGCTATTCCCCACCATCCACGTCACATCAGCCGGCAACGCGTACTTCGCCATCGCCGAGCGATAAACCGACTCATCCTTCTCCGCCACAATTTCAATCGCCGAAAAATATTCCTTCAATCCCGAACGCTCCACCTTCCCCGACTGCTCCGCGAAATTCCCTTTCGTCATCATGATCAAATGATGCCGCTCGCCCAGATATTGCAGCGTCTCCACCACCTCCGGCAGAATTTCAATCGGATGATCCGCAATCTGGTGCGCGAAACTGTGAATCCGTTTGTGCATCTCCGGCGTCACCGGATCCACCGACAGTTTCTCAAACGTATCCACCAGCGAATGCGCGAAGCTGTTCAGCCCATAACCGTGCGTCACGATCGATTCGCGCTCCACATCGTTCAGGATTAACCGCACCTGCTCCGGCGTTGATTCGCGATGATTCAAGAACGAGATGAACTTCGCAATCGCCCGTTCGAAATAAATATTGTTTTCCCACAGCGTGTCATCCGCATCGATGAGCAGCGTCTGCGACCCGTCACTCGGCATCTATCTATGATAATGGCTCCGCTAGGCTCCGCAGCTTTGATAAACTCGAATTCATATGACCAGCACCACTACTAAATGCTTTTTAGCGTGCATTTCTACTCGTTTCTCGCGGGCCCTGACCGCATTTTCCATCTTGATCCTTCTCCCTGCAATGTTCACGATCCCCGCCCTCGCCCAGACCACCCCGCAACCTTCACAGAAAACTAGACCTGGAACCATGACCGGTTCCGCTGCCAAATCCGGCGCTGCCGCCAATCTCAAAGTTGCTCCCGATCTCGCCCAACGTCTGGCCAAGTTCCGCCGCGTCGAAATGCCCTTTCGTGCCGCCGGACTCACCCCACGCGAGCAGCAACTCGTCCGCAAACTCGTCGAAGCCTGCAGCTATCTTGAAAGCATCTACTGGCGCCAGAGCGATCCCGACGGCCTCGCCCTTTACCAATCGCTAGCAGCCAGCCGGAGCCCCCGCGATATCGCCCTCCGCCGCTATCTGCGGATCAACGCCTCCCGCTTCGATCTCATCGACCAGAACAAGCCCTTCGTCGGCACCGACCCCATCCAACCCGGCCGCGGATTTTATCCCCCCAATCTCACCCACGATCAGATCGATCATTACCTCAAAGAGCATCCGGATCAGAAGTCCGCCATCTACGATCAGTTCACCATCGTCCGTTGGCATCAGGGAAAACTTGAGACCGTTCCTTACGGCGTCGCCTACCGCAGCTTCCTCGATCCTGCCGCCCGCGCCTTACGCGCCGCCGCCGGCCTCAGCGCCGATCCCGCCTTCGCCACGTTTCTCCGTCTCCGCGCCGACGCGCTTCTCAGCGACGATTATTTCCCCAGCGACCTCGCCTGGCTCGATTTAAAGAATCCAAAGTTCGACATCATCTTCGCCCCCTACGAAACCTACATGGACGGCCTGCTCGGCGTGAAAGGTTCCTACGGAGCCGCCGTCATGATCCGCAACGAGCGCGAAAGCAAGAAGCTCGAACTCTTTCAGCAATACGTCCCCCAAATTCAGGACGCTCTACCACTCGCCGCCGAAGACCGCCCCTCCAAACAGGGTCTCGAAACACCGATGGAAGTCATGGACGCACCGTTTCGCGCCGGAGACCTCACTCACGGCTACCAGGCCGTCGCCGACAATTTGCCCAACGATCCCCGCGTCCACGAACAAAAAGGCAGCAAGAAACTTTTCTTCAAGAATTTCATGGACGCGCGCGTGAAATACATCATCCTCCCGGTCGCCGCCAAACTGATGGAGCCCGAGCAAGCCGCGAAAGTTTCCGGCGAAGGCTATCTGCAAAGCACCGTCATGCACGAGATCTGTCACGGCCTCGGTCCCGCCTATTCCCGCACCAGCGCCGGAAAAGTCGACATCCGCGAAGCCATCGGCCCCGCCTTCAGCGGCCTCGAAGAGGCCAAAGCCGATGTCACCGGAATGTTCGCCCTAAAGTGGCTCGTCGATCACGACGCCCTCCCCAAAGAAAAACTCGAAGAGTACTACGCCTCCTACGTCGGAGGAATTTTTCGTACCGTCCGCTTCGGCACCGCCGAGGCCCATGGCCAGGCCGAGATGATGGAGTTCAACTATCTCTCCGAACACGCCGCCATCAAACGCAATCCCAATGGCCGTTACGTCATCGACTACGAGAAAATGCCCGCAGCCTTAGCCGACCTGACCAAAGAACTGCTGGAAATCGAAGCGACCGGCGACCGGTCTCGCGCTGAACACTGGTTCCAGAAATACGACGCCATGCCCGAGGATTTAAAAGTCTCTCTACGCGCCGCATCCGACGTTCCCGTGGATATCGACCCGATCTATTCTTTCCCCGAAAAAGTGAAGTAAAACACGATCCAATGAGACTTTCGTGGGGCGGGCATTCCTCCCCGCCTGCATGCAGGCGATCAAGTTGCAGGATCGTTAAGAATCATCTCCCGCCATCCCCTACTCCCACGTCGTGTTCTTCGGCTCCGAAAGTTTCCGGTCCACATAGCACGCCGCGCTGATCAACGCGAGATGCGTAAACGCCTGCGGAAAGTTCCCCAACTGCTCGCCGTTGCTCCCCAATTCCTCCGAATAGAGGCCCAGATGATTGGCGAATCCCAGCATTCTGTCCAACATCAGCCGCGCCTTCTGCACCTGCCCCGCGCGCGCCAAACATTCAATCAGCCAGAAAGAACACGCCGTAAACGTGCCTTCCTGACCATCCAGCCCGTCCGTGCAACTCGCATAGCGATACACCAGCCCGCCCTCCGTCAGATGTTCTTCAATCGCCGCCATCGTCGACAGCCATCGCGGATCCGTCGCGCTGATAAACCTCATCAGCGGCATTAGCAGCACCGACGCGTCCAGAACGTCCGAGCCCTTCGCCTGCACAAACGAATTCCGCTTTTCATTCCAGAAGTTGTCAAAAATATCTTCATGAATCGTGTCCCGGATTTCCAGCCACGCACCGAGCGGCGCAACCAGTGACCGCTTCTCCGCCAGCCGGATCGCCCGGTCAAACGCCACCCAGCACATCAGCCGCGAATGCAGAAAATGCTGCTTCCCATTGCGCACCTCCCATATCCCCTCATCCGGACGATTCCAGTTCCCCGCCAGCCAATCCAGCAGGCTCCGCAACCGTTTCCATCCATCGTTTGAAACTCCATTCGCGTACTTCGATCCCAGATAAATCGAATCCATCAGCTCGCCGTATACATCCAGCTGTAACTGCGATTGCGCCGCGTTCCCGATTCTCACGGGACGCGAATCCCGATAACCGGAAAGATGATCCAGCACCTCCTCCGGCCCGTCCGAAAGATCGTGCACTCGATACATCGGTTTCAAAGGACCATCCGGCCCACCCCGCTTCAGGCCGCTCGTCACGCGCTCCCGCATCCATCCCCCAAACTGCCGCATCTCCTCGGTGAATCCTAGCCGCATGAACGCGTAAAGCATGAACGACGAATCTCGCAGCCAGGTCAACCTGTAGTCCCAGTTGCGCGCTCCGCCCAGGCGCTCCGGAAGTCCAAACGTCGGCGCCGCAATCATCGACCCGTATTGGTGGCTGGTCAGCAGTTTCAGCATCAGCGCCGACCGATTCACTGTCTCGCGCCATCTCCCCTTGTACGTGGATTGCCCAATCCACTCGTGCCAGTAGGCCAACGCTTCCCCCAGAAGTTTCGCCGAGCCTTCTTCGTCGATCGGATCGCTGTCCTCCGACCCGCTCCCCCATGAGAACGTTGCGCGTTCATCCGGCCTGAGCGTGAACTCCGCTACCGCATCGCCTTCTTCGATTTTTAAAGGAACCGTAGCCAGCAAGCTCATGGCCGCCAATCCCTCTTTCTCGGGAAGAAAAATCACTGCCCCATTCTCGATGCTCGCCGAATGCCGTCCCCTCGCATAATCAAAACGCGGCGCGCAACGCAGCCGGAATTTTACCTCTCCCTTAATCACGCGAAGGATCCGCACAATCCGGTTCGGCCACTTCTCCGAATCCCCAATTACCGGCATGAAATCGGTGATCTCCGCGACCCCTTCGTTCGACAGGAAGTGTGTGACAAGAATATTGGTGTCGGAAAGATAAAGTTGCTTCGTCCGCACTCCCGTCATCAGCGGCTCGATTACAAAACTCCCGCCTTTTTCTGGATCCAATAGCGCCGCAAAAACCGACGGCGAATCGAACTCAGGAAAACAGTAAAAATCAATCGCGCCGTCGATGCCGACCAGGGCAGCCGACCGCATATTTCCGATGACACCGTGTTGTTCGATCGTAGGAGTCGGCATCAGCCCGCACGTTTGAGTGAATTCGCAAATTTGGATGGATTCCCAGCCTTTGGCATCCGACTTAGGTGCAGCCAAGCGCTCTCGCAGTTGCTTTCCCGATCCACTTCTCCGCCACTCTTCTTATTTGACTCGTCTTCTTGAACCTTCACATGCGTTTCAAATTGACCCTGCACCACGACTCCCGTAATGTTTCTCACAGGAGACTCTCCATGTCGAGACCCGTGCCCCTGCCATTGCTCTCCCGCGCGCTGAACTTACTTCTTCTGCTGACGCTGCTTCCCTCCCTCCTCGCCGCCCAAACCAGGCCCGCCGATCCCGAGGCTCATCCCTGGTGGCAGAACGCCGTCTTCTACGAAATCTATCCCCGCAGTTTTGCCGACAGCAACAACGACGGCATCGGCGACCTCAACGGCATCAGTTCCAAAATGTCTTACCTGCGCGACCTCGGCGTCGACGCCATCTGGATCACTCCCTGCTATCCCTCGCCTCAGGTCGATTTCGGATACGACGTCTCCGACTACCGCAACATCGATCCCATGTACGGCACCCTCGCCGACTTCGATCACATGGTCGCCGAAGGCAAAAAACACAACGTCCGCATCATCATGGATTTCGTCCCCAACCACACCTCCGACCAGCATCCCTGGTTTCTCGATTCGAAATCCTCGCGCACTTCCCCGCACCGCGACTGGTATATCTGGCGCGATGGCAAAGCCCCCGGCCACCCTCCCAATAACTGGATCTCCATCTTCGGCGGCTCCGCCTGGACCTTCGATCCCACCACCAGCCAGTACTACTATCATTTCTTCTACGCCCAACAACCCGACCTCAACTGGCGCAATCCCGCCGTCGAAAAAGTTATGCTCGATACCACCCGCTGGTGGTACAAACGCGGCGTCTCCGGATTCCGCCTCGACGCCGTCGACACTCTCTTTGAAGATCCCGAACTGAAAGACAATCCCGTCCTGCCCGGTCAGAACGCCCAGGGCGACCCCAACATGCAGAACCTCTACAACGACAACTTCCCCGAGGTTCACACCGAACTCCAGAAACTCCGCCAGGTTGCCGACGAATCCGATGCCGTTTTAATCGGAGAAACCTGGACCTCCAATGTCGCCCAGCTCGACAAGTATTACGGCAAGAACGGCAATGAACTCCAGATGCCCATGGATTTCATGTTCACCACCGTCAACAAACTTTCTCCTCCCGAATTTCGTGCCCAGATCGAAGCTGTCAACAGCGCTCACGGATGGCCCGTCTTCGTCATCAGCAATCACGACATCGTCCGCTCCTACAACCGTTACGGAGACGGCAAGAACGACGACGCCATCGCCAAACTAATGGGCGCCTTTTACCTCACTCTCCGCGGTACCGCCATCATGTACTACGGCGAAGAAATCGGCATGAAGAACACGGATCCTACCCGCAAAGAAGACGTCAAAGATCCCATCGGCCGCACTGGATGGCCGAAAGAAAAAGGCCGCGATGGCGAACGCACTCCCATGCAGTGGAACACCGCTCCCAACGCCGGTTTCAGCAAAGCGACTCCGTGGCTCCCCGTCCCGCCCACCTACGTCACCCACAACGTTGCCACCGAATCCAAAGACCCCAATTCCGTCTACAGCCTCTATAAAAAGGTCCTCGCCCTGCGCCACACGAGCGAAGCTCTGCTCGACGGAACCTACACCACCCTCAACCCGCAGGACCCCCACGTCATGTCCTACCTCCGCAACTACAAAGGAAAAGCTCTCTTAGTCGCTCTGAACATGTCGGACACGCCCCAGAAAACAACTTTCGACCTCTCTCACGAAGGCTTCCCCAAGACCACCCTGAAACCCGTAATCTCCTCCGCCGCCTCCGCCACCGCAAACGAAGTCACCCTCGAACCCTTCGGACTATTGATCGCAGAAGTGAACCCATAGCCCGGATGCTCCTCGGCGTTCTTAGCGAGAAGAAGGTTCCTGAAACGCATCCGAGCCTAAAACGCCCTGACTTTTTTCATCACAACCCGCTGTAACCACAATCACAGACAACCACCCCCCAATGGGCGAAAATAGGTCTTTGATTGGCCCAGGAAAAAGTGTGCGAGTCTCCAGAGACCCCCACTTCGGTCCCGCCCGAAGCCAATCCGAACCGCTCCTTGAAAACCAAACCGGTCGAGCAATCACCACCCGCTCCCGATGAGAATCAAAGAAGATTTGGGTTTACCTGACGGCTGATAGCTGATAGCTGTCCTCCTAACTCCTTATTCCGCAATATTTTGCCAATAACCCCTTTAAACTCAAAGATCTGGCAAGAGCACCCTCGCTAAACCCATGATTCCACAAGATCAGGGGAGGGGGGAGGGGGGTAAGGTACCGCACAGTGAACCCGCTCCCGCCGCGACGCGTTTCTCCTTGAGAACTGGAGAACCGACAACTGAGAACTGACAACTGACAACAGATTTACCTGATGGCTGATGGCTGATGGCTGACCGCTGACGGCTGATGGCTTGCCTCCTCCCCAGCAACCTGCGTATCGTAGCCAAGTGAAGTTCCCTCGCTGTAGCGGCATTCTTCTCCATTTCACCTCCCTGCCAGGGCGCTTCGGCATTGGTGACTTCGGCCCCTGTGCCTACGAGTTCGCCGACTTCCTCCTCGCCGCCGGACAGACACTCTGGCAAGTTCTCCCCCTCAATCCCACCGGATACGCCGATTCCCCCTACCAATGTTTCTCCGCCTTCGCCGGAAATCCCATGCTCGTCAGTCTCGAGCGCTTGCGCGAGCAGGCCCTGCTACAAGAATCTGACTTCGCGCAAGCTCCAGGCTTTCCCGAAAACTACGTCGACTACGGACCCGTCATCCAATTCAAAATGTCGGCCCTCCGTCGCGCCGCCGAAAATTTCTTCGCCAGTCCCTCTCACCCCGATCGTCCCGCCTTCGACCAATTCTGCGCAAATTGCACTGCATGGCTCGACGACTACGCCCTCTTCATGGCCTGCAAAGACGCCCACGCCGGAGTCATGTGGACTCTCTGGGATCCCGAGATTCGCCAGCGCACCCCGCAAGCTCTCAGAGAATGGTCAGCCAAACTCGCCACCGAAATACGAGCCTATAAGTTCTGGCAGTTCGCGTTTTTCCAGCAGTGGGAAAAACTCAAGTCCTATTGCCGGCAGCGCAATATCCGTCTGATGGGCGATGTCCCCATCTACGTCGCTCACGACAGCGCCGATGTCTGGTCTCATCCCGAACTCTTCTACCTCGACGAAACGGGCCGCCCCACCGTCGTCTCCGGCGTTCCCCCCGACTACTTCAGCGCCACCGGACAACTTTGGGGCAACCCGATTTATCGTTGGGATCTCCTCGCCGCCAACGGCTATCAGTGGTGGATCGACCGCTTTCGCGCCTCGCTCTCCCTCTTCGACATGGTTCGCCTCGACCACTTCCGCGGCTTCGAATCCTACTGGGAAGTTCCCGGCAACGAAACCACCGCCATCAATGGACGCTGGGTTCAGGGCCCTGGCGAAAATTTTCTCTCCGCCCTGCAAAACGCCTTCGGCCCGCTCCCCATCGTCGCCGAAAATCTCGGCGTCATCACTCCCTCCGTCGAAAATCTTCGCCACAAATTCGGACTCCCCGGCATGAGTCTCCTCCAGTTCGCCTTCGGCAACGATCCCCAAGGCCCATCCTTCCGTCCCCACAATTACACTCGCGATCTCGCCGCCTACACTGGAGGTCACGACAACGACACCACCGTGGGATGGTGGAACAGCTCCGGTGCCAGCGACAGCACTCGCTCCGCCGAAGACGTTCGCAAAGAACATGACTTCGCCCGCGCCTACCTCAACTTTCAGGACGATTCCGAAATCAACTGGGTGATGATTCGCGCCGTGCTCGCCTCAGTCGCGAACATCGCCGTCGTCCCCATGCAAGACGTTCTCGGCCTGAGTACCGAAGCTCGGATGAATCTTCCGGGTACCGTCAGCGGAAACTGGAAGTGGCGTTATCGCCCCGGCGCCTTGACATCAGCCTTAAGCACACGATTGCGCACGCTGGTTGCGCTCTTCGATCGCTGAGCAATCCTTCGTGTTCCCATGTGTACCCGTGGTTCAAGCTCTTTATGTTCTTGCTCGAACAATAGAGGAAGCCCACGTAATCCCCGCCACCTTCCCGGCCAGCAAGAAACCCCGTTTCACCAGGTCATTGCCAGACAGCTTCCGGCATCTCAGTTCTCAGCGGGATGAATCCCCCCGACGTTTGAGATAAATATTCCTCCCGCATCCGTAACTTTTCCACCAGATTTCCAGATTATCCAGGTATGAACGACACGCTGCGGAGAATGCTTTGAGGGCGCTCGAAAAACAGAAACTCGAAGACCAGGACAGTGAGCGCTCCCAGGTTGAGGCGGCGCAACTGGACCCGGCGTGCTTTGCCGAACTCTACGAAAATAACTTTGCACGTGTCTATGCCTACGTCGCACGCCGTGTGCGCAGTCGCGAAGAGGCCCAGGATGCGACCGCCGATATTTTCCAAAAAGCTCTTGTGGGCCTGCCCCGATTCGAATGGCGCGGATTGCCTTTTGCCGCATGGTTATTAGGCATCGCCTCCAACGTTCTTTCCGACCGATGGAAGCACACTTTAAATCAGAACGAAGTCGAGGCTCACGAACTGGAACAAATCGGCATAGCAGACAATGTCGAACAGCGAGCCATGCTCTACCAACTCGTCGAACAGCTTCCTGGCGACCAGCGACTCGTCATAGTCAGGCGCTTTATCAGTCAGAGAAGTCTGCGCGAAATCGCCTCCGAACTGAACCGCAGCGAAGGCGCGATCAAGCAACTTCAGCTGCGGGCCCTGCAAAACCTTCGCGATCAAATGAGGAGCGAACATGAATAACATTTTGCTGGTAGATCAACTCGACGAAGCGATCGACAAAATGATGGCAAATCCGGATTCTAGCCTGCTCCCGCGATTTCAGAACGGCGTTCCCGAGATCCGCGAAATGCTTTCGATCGCAGCCGCCTTGCGCCTGGCTCCGGCTCCCGAATTCAGGGCAACACTCAAAGCGAATTTACTCGCGCAAACAAATCGGAATTCGCTCATGCCTCCAGCCATTGCGACTCGGCAACTCGCAACGACGAAACGCTTGCGTCAGTCCGAAGACCTTGACGCGATTCCTCCGGCCTTGTTCCAAACGGGCGACGGCAGCTATCCCGTGCATCGCACCAATTTCGCGATTTCGGCCGCGATTCATGCAGCCCTGCTCGCTCTTCTCGCAACTGCGGGGCTCTGGATGACAAGAACGCCGCTCGCACCCCGCACGTCTAGCGTTCTGTTGACCGACCTCAGCACCTTCACACTCCCCGAATCGCTCCGCAAAACAGGTGGTGGAGGCGGAGGCGGCGACCGAGATAAACTGGCCGAGTCCAAAGGCAGTATGCCGCGCTTCGCGCGAGAGCAAATCACTCCGCCAGCCGTCATCGTGCGCAATGAAGATCCCAAACTCCCTGCGCCGCCAACGGTCGTCGGTGCTCCTGAGCTAGCCGTCCCGCCGACAAGTCCAGTTGGGAATCCGCTGTCCGCGATTCTCGTACCCTCGAATGGAACCGGCTACGGCGGGGGCATCGGAAGCGGCTCGGGCGGCGGAGCCGGCGAAGGCTTCGGTCCGGGCTTTGGACCCGGCCATGGCGGCGGCACGGGCGGTGGCGCCTATCGCGTTGGCGGAGGAGTTTCCGCCCCGCGTCCAATCTACGATCCCGATCCCGAGTATTCGGAAGAAGCTCGAAAAGCGAAGTTTCAGGGAGCCGTTTTGCTTTGGGTCATCGTCGGAGCCGACGGCAAGCCGCGCGACATTCGCGTGCAACGCTCGCTCGGGATGGGACTCGATGAAAAAGCAATCGAAGCCGTTCGCTTATGGAAATTCGAGCCCTCGATGCTCGATGGACATCCGGTAGCCGTTCAAGTCAACATCGAGGTCAGCTTCCGGCTCTACTGATTGCCACTCACGAAGGCAGCGCATGTCGACTTCGAAGCTGCCTTCCCCTCACTCCATATCAAATGCCAACCACCGGTATCCGCCATCCCGCTCCACCTGCAACACCACCGGTTCCCGCGGCTTAATCTGACTTAAAGCTTTCCGCAGCGCGACCAGCGAGTCAATCGCTGTCTGATTCACGCTGTGAATAATGTCGCCCGTCTCCAGCCCCGACACCGAACTCCGGAACTCCGCCACTCGCGCCACCACGATCACTCCCGCGGGATTCCGCAACGTCCCCAGCGAACTCCTCAGCTGATCGTTCAAATCGAGGCCCAATATCCCCAGCCGCGCCACCAGGTTGTCCCGCGAATTCACCAGGTCCGGCAGCGAGTCCATCGGATCCTTCATCTCCAGCGCCGCAATATAAAGCGTCTTCCGCTCCGTGCCTCGTAAAACCTCCAGCTTCAGCGATTGGTCCAACCGGTGCAGGTAGAGCGCGCCCGTAAACGCGGGCAGCGTGCCTATACGCCGCCCGTCCGCACTTAAAATAATGTCGCCAATCTTCAGTCCACCCGCTTCCGCCGGACCTCCCGGCGTCACATCATCGATGATCACTCCCCAGTTCTGTGCTAACCCCAACCCTTTCGCCAGCTCCGCGGTAATCGTCTGCGCTCCCGCTTGCACCTCGATTTTGTGCACGTGTCCATATTTCCTTAGGCTGTCATAAACAAAACTCACCACCCTCGCCGGAATCGCAAATCCCAGCCCCTCGCTCCCACCCGCCTCCGAAAAAATAAACGTGTTGATCCCCACCACATACCCGTCCGCATCCACCAGCGGTCCACCACTATTCCCCGGATTAATCGGCGCGTCCGTCTGTATATAAACCATCGGCTTGTTCGGATCCGCCTGCCGCGCCACCGAACTCACCACTCCCATCGTCACCGAATTCTCCAGACCCTCCGGACTCCCCATCGCAAACACCAATTCCCCCTGATGCACCGGACGACCGGCCCCCAGCGCAAGCGTCGGCAAATTCGTCTCATCTATTTTGATCAGCGCCAGGTCCGTATCCTTATGTAGCCCGATCAGCCGCGCCTCCACCACCCTTTGCTTCCCCGCCGGTGCAATCTGCTCCGGATGATCCACCGAAGGCATCGCCAGCGCCACCCGTATGTCCTGCGCACCCGCCACTACATGCGCATTCGTCATGATGTACCCGGCGGAATCGACGATCACTCCCGCTCCAATCGCGTGCTCCCGCGAAATCAGCGCCGTCTGCCCCCGGCCGCTGTCTTCCGCTGCACCATATCCCGTCACCAGAATCTGCACCACCGCCGGAGAGATTCTCGCCGTTAACTCCTCGATCGCCGAATTCAGTTGCTGCAATACCGCCGGCGGCTCTGCGGGCTGCGTCCCCATCTGCTTCGCCTTCTCATTTATGGCATTGTTCTTGTCACTCGAGCCTCTTTCGCCGCTGGGCGCGCTCGAGTCTGCCGGTTCCGCCCCCTTTTCTTGGGCAAAATTAGGCACCGACAAAAACAGGCAGCACACGCTTGCTGCCACCAGCGAAAGCCCGACCCTCCTCGGCGCCTTCGAAACGCCTGCGGCCAACCCCATAGCTACACTCCTTGAACCTTCCTGGATTTACTCCTAACCCTTCAACCCACCGCATTCTAAAGCGAATTCATCCCGGCCCTCTCTTTAGACGCCGAATCTGGAAGCTCGGTTCAAATCCACTCCCTCTCTCTTCATTCTCCCCTGGTAAAGTTTCGTACAAAATCCGCTGCCCCGAACTCCACCGCCGTTGTCCCTTCAGGTTCGCCCCACACCAACCCCTCCAGCGAACTGTTCGCTTGTGGTTAATATCGAGATAAGTGGGGTGTCGCAGTGGACGGTCCGAACCCGATTGGCCCAAACCCGATTGGCCCTGGCAACGATGCTCCGAACCAATACGTCCTCGACATCCACGACCTGGCAGTCACCTATTCTTCCAGAAATTCCCCACCGATCAACGCACTGGATGGCGTCAGCCTCCAACTTCGCAACGGAGAAATCCTCGGCATCCTCGGCGAGTCCGGCTCCGGAAAAAGCACCCTGGCCGCCGCTCTTCTCCGCTCCCTGCCATCTCATGCCACCCGCACCGGAGGATCCATTTTCGTAGGAAACCGCGACCTACTCCAACTCTCTGCACGCGATCTCCGCTCGCTGCGCGGCCGCGAAATTTCCTTGATCCCCCAGGATCCCGCTCTCTCCTTGAATCCCGTATTGACCGTCGGATCGCAAATTGCCGAGGTCCTTCGCGCCCACTTGTCTCTGCGCGTTCCTCAGCGCCGCGAGCGTGTTCTCCTGTCACTCCGCGAAGTCGGCTTCGATCGCCCACAGGAAATCTATTCTGCCTATCCTCATCAATTAAGCGGAGGCCAGCGCCAACGCGTCGCCATCGCCCAGGCCGTAGCGTGCCGTCCCTCCCTCCTGATCGCCGATGAACCCACCAGCAAACTCGATGCAACCCTGCAAGCGGAAATTGTCGAACTTCTCCAGCGAATCCGTCAGCTACACCGAACCGCCATTCTCTTGATCACCCACGAACCGTCACTGCTCGCGGGCTTCGCCGATCGCATCGCCGTCATGTATGCCGGTCGTATCGTCGAAGTCGCCACCTGCGCCCAGATTTTCAGCCGTCCCTTGCATCCGTATACCGCGGCTCTCGTCCGCATCGCCGGCTCTTCCATGCTCCAAGCCTCAACAACCAGGGTTCGTCTCCCCGCCATCGACGGAGACCCGCCCAACCCAACCGCGTTCCCTCCCGGTTGCCGCTTCGAACCACGCTGCGCCGAGCGCATGGAGATCTGCTCCCGCCGCTATCCCACCTCGTTTTTACCCGAACCCTCGCGGCCCGTGGACTGCTTCAAATATGGAGAGTAACTTGCCAACTTACTCCACGCCTAACTTGTCAAAGGCTGAAACATCGTATCCCCTGTTGCGAGTTATAAACCTTAGTAAGCAGTATGTCCGAGGTGGCCTCTGGCGAAAGCGCGTTTCTATCTCAGCCGCCGCCGCCGTTAGTTTCGATATCGCCCGCGGTCAAACATTGGCAGTGGTAGGACCCTCCGGATCGGGAAAATCCACCGTGGCGCGCTGCATTACCCGTCTCGAACGCCCAGACTCCGGCCACATCTTCTTCGAAGATTCCGACATTGCACAGGCGGATTCCACGTATCTCCTTTCCTACCGCTCATCCATTCAAATCGTTTTTCAGGACCCCGTTACTTCGATGAACCCGCGCTTCTCGGCCCGCGAAGTTCTGGAAGAGCCCTTACTGCTCGCGCGCTCTGCTCTTTCGTCCCGCCCCGCCCGCACAAATCGCCTCGATCTCATCCGCAGCCAGATGGCAGAAGTCGGCTTGTCCCCCGATTGGACCGACCGCTCCATCCTTCATTTCAGCGGCGGACAACTCCAACGGCTCGCGCTCGCCCGCGCCCTTATCGTTCGCCCCAAGCTGCTCGTTCTCGATGAAGCTCTCTCCGGACTCGATCTCTCAACCCAGGCCCAAATCGCCAATCTGCTCCTCGACCTGCAAGCCGCCCACACACTGACTTATCTTCTGGTTTCACACGACCTTGCCCTTGTGGCCAGATTGGCCGACGTGATCGCAGTCATGTCCGACGGACGAACCGTTGAAGTCGGCGCTACGCATCAGATCACCTCGCGCCCAGCCCACGCCGTCACCCAAAATTTATTGGCCGCAGCCACCGCCTCCGCCGCCAGGTTCGCCGCACTTGCGAGGCCGTCATGAGCTACCTCGTTCGCAGGCTCGTGCGTGCCATCCTCTTGCTCCTCGGAGTCTCCGCTCTTTGCTTCGTCTTCACCGAGATGGCGCCCGGAAGTTTCTTCGACGATATGCGCCTGAATCCCCAAATCTCCCCCGACACCATCGCCGGGCTACGCGCTCAATATGGATTGGATCAACCACTCGCAGTCCGCTATGGCCGGTGGATGAAATCCGCCTTGCACGCCGATCTCGGATATTCCATCGCCTACAACGCGCCCGTCGCTCCTCTGCTATTGAGTCGCGCGAAAAATACTCTGCTCCTCTCCGGCACCGCGCTCCTTTTCACCTGGCTCATCTCGATCCCCTTGGGCGTCTGGACCGCAAACCGCCGTGGCCGCCTGTTGGATAAGACCGTCACCTTACTTACTTCCTTCCTCATTTCCGTTCCAGAGTTAGTCATCGCTATGGCGCTCCTGGCTGTTGCCGTTCGCTCGCATCAGCTGCGCGTCGGTGGCATGACATCCTCCGACGTCGAGGGATTTTCCACCTTCCAGCGCGCACAAGATATCGCGCTTCATCTGGCGCTTCCAGTTTTCATTCTTGTTCTTTGCGAAACCGCAGTCATCGTCCGCCACGTTCGTGCCAGTGTTCTTGAAGTGCTCAACACCCCGTATGTGCACGCCGCGCGCCGCTACGGTGTCAGCCGCAGCCGTCTCCTCTTTCGCCATGTTTTGCCGGTTGCCGCCAGTCCCGCCATTTCTCTTTTGGGATTCTCTCTCGCTGGCCTGCTCAGCGGATCGCTGATGGTGGAAGTCGTGTGCGGCTGGCCCGGCATGGGCCCTCTAATTCTCGAAGCAACTCTTTCCCGCGACTTATATCTCGTCATCGGCGGCATCATGCTCTCCGCACTCTTCATGGTAGGTGGAAATCTCGTCGCCGACGTGCTCCTCTTCACCGTCGATCCGCGCATTCGAAAAGCAGGTACGGATGCGAGCTAAAACTCTAACTCTCATCGCAACGCTCGTACTTCTCCACCTGATCCTGCTCTTCGCCGGCTTCTTTGCGCCCTACGATCCTACGGCGCAGAGCCGCGAACTCCCCTACGCGCCGCCGACTCGCCTCCATTTCAGAGATAGCGCTGGCCTCCATTTTCGTCCCTTCGTTCATAACTGGACAACATCGGCCGAAAGCGATATTTCCGACACTTATAAAGAAGACCTAAGCAAAAGTTATCCTATAAGCTTCTTTATAACTGGATCAGGTTATAAACTACTCGGCATCTACGAATCCCACCTGCACCTCTTTGGCACCACCGGCCCCGCCAGGATCTTCCTTTTCGGAACCGACGGCTATGGACGCGATGAATTCTCGCGCGTTCTCTTCGGAGGCCAGATCTCGGTCGCCGCCGGCATCACCGCAACCCTCATCGCACTCTTCGCCGGAAGTGTTCTCGGGATCATCGCCGGCTACTACGGCGGCCTCGTCGACGAGTCCCTTATGGCCGTTACGGAACTCTTTCTCTCTCTACCGTGGCTCTATTTTCTTCTCGGTGTGCGGGCTTTCTTACCACTGCACCTCAGCACGCTGCGTACTTTCTTCCTTCTGACTGGCGTGATCGGCTTAATCGGATGGGCTCGCCCCGCCCGCCTGGTTCGCGGAATCGTCCTCAGTTCGCGAAATCGCAACTATGTTCTCGCAGCGCGCGCCTTTGGCGCATCCGATCTCTATATCCTGCGACGCCACATCCTCCCCGCCACCTTCAGTGTCCTGCTCACCCAGGCATCTCTGCTCGTTCCCCGTTACATTGCCGCCGAAGTCACCCTGTCTTTCTTCGGTCTCGGAGTCAACGAACCCGTCGCCAGTTGGGGCAACATGCTCACCACACTGCAGCAATATAGCGTACTCACTTCTTATGCCTGGCTCCTCACTCCCGCCGCTGCTCTCGTAGTTACTTCCGTACTCTATAGTGCCCTAGCTGATGTGTTTCATTCCCAGTTAGAATCTCTGACAACCTAGAAAAACGTTCTGTGGGGTAAGGGGTCTTGAATGAAAGTATTCGCTCGCTTAACCCTACTCGTGTGCCTTTTTGCCGGCTCATGTTTTGCCGCCGCGCCCGCGCCAGATCCGGCCAAACCTGGCGAAGAACTCTTTCGCCTCTCCGAGGTCTCCGGCCTCTACGGCGGCCATCTGACCATCGGCGAACGCGCCGAGCCCAAAACGCTCAACCCCGTCACCTCCACCGATGCCATTTCCCGCGAAGTGATCGGACGCCTTATGGGCGATCTCATCGAAATCAACCGCTCCACGCAGCAGACCGAACCAGCGCTCGCCAAGTCGTGGAAGATTTCTCCCGACGGCCGCACCTTTACCCTGCAACTTCGCAAAGGAATCCGCTTCTCCGACGGCCATCCCTTCGATGCCGACAACGTCGTCTTCTCCTTCACCGTCTATATGGACGAAGCCATCGACTCGCCCCAGCGTGACCTTCTGATCATCGACGGCAAGCCCATCCAGGTTACGAAACTCGATCAATACACCGTGCGCTTCGCCCTGCCGCGTCCCTACGCAGCCGCAGAAAGACTTTTCGATGGACTCTCCATGCTGCCCAGGCACCTCCTCGACAAGCCCTACCGTGACGGCCATTTCGCTCAGGCTTGGTCCCTGAACACTCCTTCCACCGCCATCGCCGGACTCGGCCCCTTTCGCCTCAAGCAGTATCTGCCCGGCCAGCGCATCGTCCTCGAGCGCAATCCTTACTATTGGAAAGTTGACCGCGAAAATCAGCGCCTGCCCTATCTCGACGAACTCGTCTTTCTCTTTGTGGGCACTGAAGATGCGCAAGTCATGCGCTTCGAAGCCGGAGAAACCAACGTCATCAGCCGCCTCAGCTCCGAAAACTACAACTTACTCGCTCGCGAAAAATCGCGCGACCGCTCGCAACTCGCCGATATGGGCCCTAGTCTCGAATACAACTTCTTACTGTTCAACCTGAACGACCTCCGCGGCAAGAAACTCGACGAAGTTGCCGGCAAGCAGATTTGGTTTTGCGACCTGAAATTCCGCCAGGCCATCTCGGCAGCGGTCGACCGCGCATCCATCGTGCGCCTCGTCTACGGAACGCGCGGTGCGCCGCTCTGGGGCAACGTCGGTCCCGGCAACAAACTATGGATCAACCAGTCCATCCCGCATCCTCCGCAGTCCCTCGAAACCGCGCGTCAGCTTCTAAAATCCGCCGGATATTCCTGGAACTCCTCCGGCCAGCTCCTCGATCCCGCCCACAAGCTCGTCGAATTTTCCATCATCACCAGTTCTTCGAATACGCAGCGCTTGAAGATGGCCACGCTTGTACAGGACGATCTTTCTCACCTCGGAATGCAAGTCCACGTCGTCCCTCTTGAGTTTCGCGCCTTGATCGACCGCATCTTTCAAAGCTTCGATTACGACGCCGCCGTCATGGGACTCGGCGGTGGCGACGCCGACCCCAATCCCGAAATGAACGTGTGGTCCGCCTCCGGCACGTCCCACCTCTGGCACCTCGGCGAAACTCAGCCCGCAACCCCTTGGGAGCGTGAACTCGACCAGTTAATGCAGCAGCAGATGGTCACCCTCGACTACGCGAAACGCAAGCAGATCTACGATCGCGCGCAGCAGATCATCGCTGGCAATTTGCCCTTCATTTTCCTCGGCACTCCCAACATTCTTGCCGGGGCCAGTTCCCGCGTCGGCAATTTCCACCCCGCCATACTCGATCCCTACACGCTGTGGAACTCGGACGAACTCTACGTTCGCGGACCCGCCACCGAGCGTGCGGGAACTCGATGAGTGGCACCGGCACAAAACGAGCGCCCGAGCGCCCCAATGCGCTTCACTCCTCCGATGAGAAGCTGATCGCCCGCTGCCTCGAATCCGATTCCGACGCCTGGTCCGCCCTTATCGACAAGTACAAAAATCTTATCTACTCCATTCCCATCAAACTCGGCATGTACCAGGACGCCGCCGACATCTTTCAGTCGGTCTGCGTTGATCTGCTCTCCGAGTTGCCTCGTCTTCGCGAACATCGCGCCCTGCCCAAATGGCTCATGCAGACCTGCTACCACAAATGCCTCCATTATCAGCGCGCCGCCGAGAAAACCGTTGAATTCGACCCCGAATCCGAAGACCATAACGCCGCCCTCGACTCCGGCACCGCCGGCCTGCCGCAGCACATGCTGATGCAACTTCAACAGGAACAGATTTTGCGCGACGCGCTCCTCGAACTCCCAGAAAAATGCGAGCGCATGGTCCACTTCCTTTTTTTCGAGATCCCTCCTCAGCCCTACGAAACCATCGCCGCAAAATTAGGCATGGCCGCCGGCTCCATCGGGGCGATCCGCGCCCGTTGTTTGGCTCAGCTCAAGAAGCAGCTTGAGAAGAAAGGCTTCTGATGACCGGACCAGCCTCGCAGAAGGCCGCGCAGAATACGACGCAGACCGCCGGACCGGAAGTCGCTCAGAACGCCAAATCCGACGCGATCCTCAACCGCCTGCTCGCGCTTCCAGACTCGGCTAGCCGTGCTCAACTCGTGGCCCAATCTCCCGCCACGGCCTGGCCGGAAATCATCCTCTTGCTCACCGAGAAAGTTTGGCAAGAAGTTCGCATCGACACCCACCGCGCCCAACGCCTCGCCGATGCCGCTCTCGACGTCGCGCAAACGATCAACAACCCCGCCTTGCTCGCTCGCAGTCTGCGCGCCAAAGCCAACGCTTTATACGCCCTCGACCAGCATTCCGAGGCCGTCCGCTTTCACGAACAGGCGATTGCCCTGTTCGCCGAGGTTGGCGACGATGCCGAACTCGCGCGCACTCTCAGCAGTTCCATTCAGTCCCTGCTCCTCCTCGGCCGCTACGATCAGGCTCTCGCCGCCGGCGAGCGCGCCGGACAAATCTTCCGCCACCAGGGAAACACGCGCCGCTTAGCTCGCCTCGAAATCAATATCGGAAATATCTATCACCGGCAAGACCGCTTCTCCGAAGCACTCGCCTTCTATGAACGCGCCTACGCCCAGATGCTCGTCCACGACGATGCCGAAGGTCTGGCCGCTGTTCTCAGCAACCTGTCCCTCTGCCATATCAGTCTCAACGATTTCCCCAAAGCCCTCGAATTGCACCAGGTCGCGCGACGCCACTGCCAACAAAAGGATATGCCGATCCTCGTCGCCTACGCCGACTACAACATCGCCTACCTCTATTTCTTACGTGGAGAATACGGCCGCTCCATCCAGATGTTGCGTGATGCTTCCGCTAGCGCCAAGACAGCCAACGATGCCTACCAGCTTGCGCTCTGCAATCTCGATCTCTCCGAAATCTATTTGGAGTTGAACCTCAGCGCCGAGGCCGGTGAATTGGGCCGCGCCGCCCACCAAGGCTTCGAAGAACTGGGTTTCGTATACGAAGCTGCCAAAGCCTTGGGCTTCGCCGCCATCGCCGCCAGCCGCCAGGGACAGGCCTTTGAGGCCGTCAAGCTTTTTGCCCAGGCGAAAGAAATGTTTGTCCGCGATCGGAATCAGGTCTGGCCTTCGCTCATCGATCTCTACGAAGCCCTCGTTCTCTTCACCGAAGGCCGCTTGTTCGAGGCGCGCCGCCTTTGCCTCGCCGCCCAGACCTTCTTCCGCACCTCGCCGATGCGCGGCAAGGCCGTGTTGGCCGATCTGCTCCTCGCTCGCATCGCGCTTCGCCTCTCCGATACCGCCCTCGCCAGGCAGAATTGTCAGTCTGCCCTCAACGATCTTCCTTCCCTCGATTCCCCGACCCTTGTCTATCAAGCCGAATTCCTCATGGGCGAAGTCGAACGCACCCTCGGCAACGAAAATGCCGCCTACGATTCCTATTGCCGCGCTCGTACCGCCGTCGAGCGCTTGCGCAGCAGCCTCCGCGGAGAAGAACTCAAAATCGCCTTCTTCCAAAACAAACTTGAAGTTTACGAAAGCCTGGTCGACATCTGCCTCCGCCGCCAGAACAGCTTCGACGAAGCCTTCTCTTACATCGAGCAAGCCAAGTCGCGCACCCTGATGGATCTCCTCAACCAGCCTCTCCACGTTTCCGTGGCCGCCGATGCCGGACAAAGCGACCTCGTCCGCTCCATCCGAAATTTGCGCGAGGAGTTGAACTGGTATTACAACCTCATCGAACGCGAGCAACTCCGCCCCGAAGTCCCCCCTGAAGCTCATTCCGAAGCTCGTTCCCAGCAACGCCTCCAGCAACTCGAACAGCAGGCGCGCTCCCGAGAGTCAGACCTGCTGCGCGCCGTCAAAGAGGCCACCGTCGCCGAAGCCAATGAAGCCGGACTGCAAGTCCCCACCACGCTGTCGCTCGGTGAGATCCGCTCCGCGCTTCCCGCCGGCACCGTTCTGGTCGAGTATTTTTCCACCCATGACCGCACCCTCGCCTGCGTCTTCACCCGCGACAACTTGCATATCTCTCCCGTAACCGTGCAATCGCGGATTCAAAAATTGCTCCAGTTCTTCCAGTTTCAAATATCCAAGTTCCGCCTCGATCCCGCATACGTCTCTACCTTCAGCCGTCCCTTGCTCGAATCGACCCAGGCTCACTTGAAGAACTTGTATCAGGAACTCATCGCTCCCATCCGCCATCTGCTCAATGCCCGTCACATCGTCTTCGTGCCGCATGGCCTGCTTCACTACGTGCCCTTTCACGCCCTGCATGACGGAGATTCCTACCTCATCGATCAGTTCTCCATCTCGTACGCGCCCAGCGCCAGCATCTACGCCCTCTGCCAGACGAAAAAAGTAAACACCACCGGAGACGCGCTCATCCTCGGCATCCCCGACGATCGTACGCCCGCCATCCGCGCCGAGGTCGAAGATCTCGCCCGCATCCTTCCCCATTCCCGACTATTTCTCGGCGACAAAGCCACCGAAGACGTCCTCAAGAAATACGGACCCCACAGCAAATCCGTCCATATCGCAACCCACGGATATTTTCGGCAAGACAATCCCATGTTTTCCTCCATTCGCCTCGGTACCTCCCATCTCAGCCTCTACGACATGGAGCACCTGCAACTGCCCGCCGAACTCGTCGTGCTCAGCGGCTGCGCCACCGGACTAAACGTCGTCACCCCCGGAGACGAGTTGATTGGCCTCGTTCGCGGCCTCCTCCAAGCCGGAGCTCAATCCCTCGTCCTCAGTCTGTGGGATGTTCACGACGATCGCACCCGCGATTTCATGGTCGAGTTCTACACCGAGTTGCAGCTCGGTCGCCCCAAAGCGGAAGCCATGCGAACCGCCTGCATTCGCCTTCGCGAAAACCATCCCCACCCCTACCACTGGGCTCCTTTCCTATTGATAGGAAAGGGTTAAAGCCATTTTCAGCACTTTTGCAAAATATTTGTATTTTTCCGCCACCTCCCGCCCCTTATGTAGCAGCGAGAACTACCAGAGATAAGTAAGAGAAAGTCCGAGGAACCATGGAGCATCTTGCCGAACAGCCACTGGTCGATTTTGTCCGAGGAGTCTCGAATCCCTCGGTCACCCTGGCCATCAAAGCCCATCTCGACGCTGGCTGCTCGAAATGCCAGACAGCCGTCGAATCCTGGAACCGCGTCCGCCGTCTCGCCGCTCAAGAAGACGCTTACATGCCTCCTGAGAATCTGGTTCGCATGGCCAAATTTGCTTTCATCAGCCACACCACCGCGCGCGCGCAGTCCGATCGTCCCGCGGGTTGGACCCTTGCCAAACTCGTATTCAACGGCTTCGCCCAGCCCCTGCCCGCCGGCTATCGCAGCGGCACTCTCAGCAGTAGTCTCAGCACTAATCTCAATATCTGGCAGGTCATCTACGAGGCCGAAGGCCTTACCGTCGATCTCCGCTTCGGACGCCGCTCTCTCTCCACCGTCGTTTACCTCGTCGGCCAGATCTTAGACAAGCACTCCGCCCAGGCTCTGCACGCCGAAACCACCGTTGAATTATCCACCGAAAACGATCTCCTCATCGCCACCAGTCCGATCACCGCTATGGGCGAATTTCACATTGAATTTCAAGAGAAAGGGCCGCTTTGGTTGTCCGTCAAAACTTCGGGCCGCAATCCCGTCCGAATCCCCCTGGCCAATCCGGCACGCGGGTAACCAACATGTCTTACCAAAGAAACCAAATCGAGTTACTGGCAAGAGAGTACCGCTGTAAGTGGCGAGCGCTAAAGTTGCGCTCTACACTCGCAACTGGGGATGGGGTCCAAATGGGGAAAACTATGCGTCAAAAAACTGTCAACTCACCCGCTGTCAGCTTCGCAAAGGTCGCTTGCCTGCTCCTCTTGCTCGCCAGCTTCTGTGCGCCCGCTGCGCAAGCCCAAACGCGTCTCATTGTTCGCGACTCGCTGGGTCTGCCCGGCATCAACCTCACCTGCCTGCTCACCGGCTGCAAGGTTGTGACCGGCTTGGGAGACCCCAACGGACAGCTATTTCTCGTCACGCTTCCCCCGGCGCTCAATCCCGTCACCGCTCTACTCCGCCTCAGTCTTGAAACTGGCATTGTCGATATCGAAATTGATCAGACCGTCAATACTCTGCCTACTTACGCTTTTTCCGATCCCAATTACTTGACGGACGAAGTGCCTACTCCTTATTACGGCGCAACCGTGTGGCACGGTTACCTGGCGCAGCCCGCGAATCAACTGGTTCGCACCGCCCAAACTCAATCGGCCTTTAACGTAACCGGCTCAGGCACCACCGTCGCCGTGATCGATACCGGCGTCGACCTGACAAGTCCCGTATTGCAGAGCGTTCTCGTCAACGGATACGACTTCACCCGCAACATCAGCGGCGGCTCCGAACTCGGCAACGTCCCCGCCACCCCCAATCTCAGTCAGGCCACTGCCGCAACCGTCAACCAGCGCACCGTCGCTGTTCTTGATCAGCGCACCGTTGCCGTCCTCGATGGCGGTCCCTACCAATCCTTCGGACACGGAACCATGACCGCCGGCATCGTTCATCTCGTCGCGCCGCAAGCCAAAATCATGCCGCTCAAGGCCTTCTCTTCCGACGGCACCGGATACGACTCCGACATCCTCCGCGCCATTTATTACGCCGTAAGCAATGGTGCCAAGGTCATGAACATGAGCTTCGACTACTCCAGTTACTCCAGCGAACTGGCGAAGGCCATCCAGTACGCGAATAGCAAAGGCGTCGTCTCCGTCGCTTCCGCTGGCAACGACGGCGAACAAACCGTCGTCTATCCCGGCGGACTACCCGGCGTGATCGACGTTGCCTCGACTTCCAATACCGACGCGCAGTCTTCCTTCACCAACTACGGCGCCCCGCCGGTCTGGCTCTCCGCACCCGGAGAAGGCGTCGTCACCACCTATCCTTGGGGAACCTACGCCGCCGGTTGGGGCACTTCTTTCAGCACGCCATTCGTTGCTGGCACCGCCGCCCTCATGCTCGGAAACAACGGCCATTGCTCCAGCAGCAGCGTTCCTCTGGCCTTGGCCAATGCCGACTACACCGGCGACTTGAACCTCGGCTTCGGACGGCTGGATACTTATCAGGCGCTTCAGTCCTGCCGCCCCTTGCTCTAAGTCGATGCCCCGGCAAAGCGATCCCAAGGCGAGCTCACAAAAGGCGAGTTCACAAACGATGGCGGTAACCCTCAATCCGGCCGTGGATGTTCCCGGGCTCCTCCTTCGAGTCAAAGAACTCGAAGAGCAGCACCTCGCCTTCCGCAATTCTCTGGTTTGCGCCTTTAACCAGATGCTCGACCTGAAAGACATCAACACCGGAGTCCACAGCACTCGCCTCGCTGAATGGGCACTGCGCGTCGCCCGCAAGATGGACATCCCGGAAGATCGCCTCTATCAAGTCGAGGTTGCCGCGCTCCTTCACGACGTCGGAAAGATCGGTGTCCCCGACGCCATCCTGAAAAAAGCCGGACCGCTCACTCCCGAAGAACGCGCTCTCATCAATCGCCATCCCGAGTACAGCTGGTCCGTTCTTCGCCTCTTTCCCGGCCTTGAAGAAGCCAGCCTCTACGCTCTGCACCATCACGAAAGCATGGATGGCGCCGGCTATCCCGCCGGCTTGAAGGGCAGCGACATTCCCCTCGTCTCCCGCATCATCTGCGTCATCGATGCTTTCGACGCTATGATCTCCAACCGCTGCTATCGTCAGGGCCTTCCCCAATCGGAAGCCATCGCCCGCCTCGTTTGCAGCAGTGGAACCCAGTTTGATCCCGCCGTTTTGCAAGCCTTCCTTCCCATCGCCGAACAGGAAGCCTCCGACGTCTTCGAAGCCGCCGGCACCAGCATGGCCGCTGCCCTCTGATTTGAATCCAGTCGCCTTGCTCGCGCCCGCCGCATCGGTCATAGGAACGGCCACGGCGAACACCGGCTCGAAACCTCACAGCTAAGTTGTCTTTGCCGATTGCTCACTACAGAAATCGCTTCGGGAACTGGCGCTTTCGAAGAAGATCAAGCGTCACTCTTGTATCGTGCTGCGGCAGAAGCGGGCCTTCGCGGAAGCGGCCAATGATCCCGCGCAAAACTCAAACCTCAGCGCGACTGCCATGCGGCCAGCAAGCGCCGCAAACCTTCTCGTGCCTGCACATTGTTATGGTCGAGCTTGAGCACTAGTCCGTATTCATAACGCGCCAGGCGATAATCGCCCCGCGCCGTATAGGAATCGGCTTGGCGAAGCAGATCCGGGATGTCCTGCCGGCTGAAACCTTCTACCGAGGAAGCCGCTTCCGGAGCGCGCTTTTGCCCAGACGGCTTGAGTGTGGCTGGCGCTGTGTTTTGCTTGTCCTCCTCGCGGGACGCAGAAGACGCTGCGAGGGAATCATGGCCATTTGTATGATCGTCCGCCGTTTGATGGCGCTCACTCGGCTCAATTGTTGGCGTTGAGTCGGTCTGTGACGGATCAACGGATTTCTGGGACGTTTCCGCTGGCGCAGAGGCTGCCGTTGCGCCACCGACCGCTGCGCTTTCACCTGTCGGATGATCGCTTGCCGGCTGCGCTGCGGCCGGCTGCGCGTTTGGCATCGCTGCCACAGTCGAGGCCGCCGGAATTGCAGATACCTGAGAAACCGTTGCCGGAGCATTCGCCGTCTCTTGTTTTCCCGTGCGCGCAACCAAGGCTCTCACCTGAGTCTCGACTGTCGCAACCAACGGAGGAAACACGCCTGTTTGCGAACGGACATAAAAAGCCCAACTCGCTACCCCGATCAGCAGCATCGCCAAGCCCAGAATCACACGCGGCCACATTCGCGGTGCAGTAGCTGTTTCGAGCTCAAGCGCGCGCTGGGCGCTTGCCGCGTTTGGCGCCCGCTTCGCCACCACCCTGTCTGCGAACACAGTCGCGGGCGAACTTACCGGCGCGCGAACCGATTGCTCGAGGAAGGCCTGCCGCATTTCCTCGCAACTCTGGAATCGATCCTTTGGATCCTTGGCCAGCGCTTTCCGAATCACCGCATCGATCCCGCCCGGAATCGCCGGGTTAATGAGCGATGGCGCGACCGGATCCTCATTCACAATCTTGTACAGAACAGTTGCGATTTCGCCCGCAAACGGCCTTTCCCGGGTCAGTAATTCATAGAACACTGCGCCCAGTGAGAAAATGTCCGCCCGATGATCCACTTTCTTGCCCGTGATCTGCTCCGGAGCCATATATCCCGGCGTACCGATAACCAGCCCGGTTTGCGTAAGGCACGTGTTTTCGACTTTTGCAATTCCGAAGTCGAGAACCTTAATCGCCCCCTGGTCGGTCACCATCAGGTTGGCCGGTTTCAGGTCGCGGTGAATCACTCCCCGCGCATGCGCAAAACCAACCGCCGCTAAAATCTGGTCAGCCCAACTGAGCAACGTCGCTAGCGGAGGCACGCCCGCTTTCGCCAACAGTTCGGCAAGAGTCGTCCCTTTGACGAACTGCATGCTCAGATAAATTGCGCCGTTTTCCTCGCCCACATCGTAGATGGTAATGATATTCGGATGATCCAGTCCCCCCGCCGCTTTGGCTTCTTGTTTGAGCCTTTCGATCATCTGGGCTCGATCAGGAGCGTGATCGTCGATCAGAATGGTCTTGAGCGCGACCGTACGCGCGATCACTGGGTCGTATGCTTTATAGACCGCTCCCATGGCGCCGCGTCCCAACTCTTCCTGAATCTGGTAACGGCTCAGTGCGGTGAGCTGTGCCTGACTCGAGGAACTTGAGCGCCCAGAAGCGGGCTCCGCTCCTGATCCACTCTGCTCAACCCGTTCGTTGGGTGGTTTGGCCAATTCCATGCGAAATCCCTAATGGGCGGTCACCGCAAATATCCACAAATGCACAGCTTGCCGAGTCTGTACACACTGCATTTTCAATCATAGCCTCAGCCAGTTTTGCTTCCCACTTACTTTAGTTTTCACGGAACGATCTATCCCCTTTCACCCACTGCCTCCCGGGAGAAAAATGTAGTCTTGCAGACTTTTATGAAGCCCCGGAAGCCCACTTGTCTCTGCCGCCCTTCGCAGCGGCCGAGTCAGACCGCATGTCTTGAACGCTGCTGCGTCGCCCTTCTGCTCGTCCTCATTTTTGGTGAAGTATCGATCGCCGCTTATGCCAAAGACGCATCCCTCACCGCGATAGTTTTATTCGACGGTCCCCACGGAGCCGCGTATGTACAAATCACCGACGCCACGCTGAATGGCAAGATCGAAGTTCGTAGCTGTGACGGTGTTTCGAAGCTCGACAAGAATATTTATAACGGTCTTCCCCGCGCGTCCCTGGCTGAAGCGAGTTCGCTTCAGCGCGCTGCCGACGGCGGGCTAACGTTGACCGCTAACGGCAAGTCCATCTGCGTTGTACCCGGCAATCTGAAATTCGAACGCGCCGTCGAACTCACGCCCGCTGCGGCCGCCGATCAGGCCATCCTTCGAGGAACACCCACCCCTTCATCGCCTCGCGACGCGGTGATCCCGGAATTGAAGCCCGGCGTGCAGTTAGTCTTTGTCGCCGCTCCCGACGTTGAACTTGCCGACTTCCTCCGTGCGCAACGCGCGAACACCCTCAAAGACTGGGATGACTTCTCCACCCGTTATCCCTCTTCCGCGCGCCGCCCATCCGCTCAAAATGCCATCGCCGCATTCCATCAGCTGGCAGCCGAATTCGCTTTTTCTCAGTATCAGAAGTCCAGCGCCGCCAAAAACCCGGACCTCGCCAAGTTGCTCCAGGCATCTTCGGAGGCACAAACCGCCATCCAGTCCTCTTCCGGCTACAAACCCGCTTCGCAGTTAATGGACGAGATAGCCCATGAATTGGACAACCTCGCGCGACTTGATCAGACTCACCTCCAGCTCTACCGCAAAGCCCTGCAAGACCACACGCCTGGATACTCGGAACTCTCCGCTGCTAAGGTGCACGTCCAGCGCTTGTTGGAAGTCCGTACCGACTACGCTCCCCTGCTGAGTCTCCAAAAGGAAATCGTCGCCGAGCAGCGCAAACTCGATACCACCATCATGAACGCTCAGGTCTCGATCGCAGAGTCGCATTACGACCAGGCCGTCAATGCGCTCGGCCCCTATATCGCATTCGCTTCCGAAATACCCCGCGTCGATGCCGTCCTCAAAGCAGCCTTCCAACACCACTACGAACGCGGACAAAAGCTCGCTTCCAGTCAGGACTGGGAAAAAGCAGCCTTGGAGTTTGGCAAAGCCGCCGCCCTCCGGCCCGACCGCAAGGACGTCCAGGCGTCCGCCGACAACGCTGCCGCCCAAGTCGAGGCCCAACGCAATCAGCAGGCCGCAAACAACGCTCTTCAGGTGAGCGACGAATATGCGCAGAAGAAGCAGTTCGTCGAAGCCTATAACGCACTCGCCGACTTACCTGAGAAACAGCGCGCCCTCGTTACATCCCAGCTCGCTGCCCTCTCGCAAGACTATATTCCCGCCGCCATCCGGCGCGCCCAGGCCATCCAGGAGTCGCACCTACCCATCAAAAATGCCACCGACGAAAATGCCGCGCTCGAGGCCTATCTTCTCTGGGATCGCGCCAGCTCTCTCCGCGATGACCCGGCGATCACCGTCAAACGCGATTTCCTTTCCGCCAAAATCAGCGCCTACTACCTCGACCAAGCCAATCGTTATCTGCAAAAAGCTTCCGGCTCCGGAGCCGGCGTTGGCTGGCTTTACCTGAAGCAAGCCGTGCGTTTCGGGATCACCAATCTCGACAGTCTGAAAGACGAGATGTCCCGTTACGAACCTCTTTATCAACGCCAATCCCAACTCTCCGTCGGCATCGTCTTTCGCGATCAAACTTCCCGTCGCGACAGCCACGGTTTCGCCGACCAGCTGGCCGACGCCGTAACCAGCGGATTCGATTCCTCCGGCGTACCCATCACCGTCGTGCGCGATCCCTCCGACGTTCCAGACGCCGAGCAACCTGCTTTCACCCTCGTCGGCCAGGTTCTCGAACATCGCATCGTCAAGAACGCCCACCTCGACGCTCCCGAATCGAAATACCGTGCCGGCGAGCATGAGTCGAAAAACCCGGCCTGGCTGCAAATCGAAAGCGATTACGAATCCGCCCAGACGCAGCTCACCTCCGCGCAACATGCGTTGGCCGACGCCCAGGCGCAACACAAAAAGAAACAAGTCATCGCCGATGCCACGGACGCCGTGCAGCAGGCACAAAAAAATGTCGCCGACCTGCGCCATAAGCTGGATGCCACCGAGCAATCCCGTCGCGAGGCCGTCCTCGAGTCGTATCACTACACCAAAAAAACTATCGATCTGACCGCATCCGCAGAAATCCAGTTTCAGTTCCGCGACCGCGCCGGAACCCTGATCGGGCAGCCTGCCTCCGTTCGTAAAACGAAGCACACCACCGCAGTCGTTTTGCAAGACGTTCAAAGCCGACGATACCGAAGGCATCACCAACCACGGCGTCGAGCCCGACGGCGCCCAGCTTCTCACCGACCTCGAAATTGAATCCCGCAACGCCCTCGTCAAAGCCGTCCGCGAAAATGTCACCGACCTGCCCGCCGAAGTCCTGCAGTCCGCCCGAATACTGGCCCGCCAAGGCGACACCGACGGAGCCGCCGAACTCTACGTCCTCTACTTGAATGCGACCCCCCAAACCGCCTCTTCCGGTCGAGACGAGGCCGTCAAATTTCTCCACGATCAGTTCAATCTAGCCTTATCGGCCGAAGCCAAGCTCTGACCGTTTCATCAAACAGCATCCGGGTACCTTAGTACTCTTTCCTTTCACCATTGAACGCGCAGAATAGGACGTGATCGTCGAGTGATTGCGCCAGGCAAAAATCACTCTCCCCTGCCCCACGTTTCTCGGATTATTCATTTTGGAGTCGCGCCATGGCTGAGCTGTTTCTCAAGTTTGAAGACCGGGTCTTGCAAGAGCTCTTGCTCTCTGGCGGCGCCGTCACCATCGGCCGTCAGCCCGACAACGTCTTTCGCATCGACAACCCCGCCGTCTCCGGATACCACGCCAGAATCTATTCGGAAGCCGATCACTACGTCATTGAAGACATCGAAAGCTTCAATGGCACCTACGTCAACGGCCAGCGCATCAGCAAGGCAGTTCTCAAAGACGGAGACAACGTCACCATCGGCAAGCACACCATCGAATTTCGCGACGAAGTCCGTCAGATCGCTCCGCCCTATCAATCCGCTCATAACGCGGCCGGCGGCCAATTGCCCATGCCCCCACAACTCGATCCCACCATGGTCTTAGACACGGCAAAAGCCAAACAGATGCTCACCCAAGCCGCCGCGGCCGCATCCTCCGCCGGCTCGGTCGTCGTCCGCCGGGTCGGCATGCCGCAAAGCCTGCCGCCCGTCAAAACCACCTTCGTCCATCAGACCATCGGCACTCTGACCATCGTCAAAGGCCGCACCGACCAGCAGCGCTACGTCCTCACCGGCAAATTGACCCTCATCGGAAAATCGAAGATGGCCGGCATTCGCCTCAAACGCTGGTTCGCTCCCCGCGTCGCCGCCTTGATCTACCGCGCCGAGGATGGCTATTTCATCGCCGCCTCCGAAAACGCCGTCACCATCCGTGTCAACGACATCGTAGTCGAGGGCGGCCAACGACAACTCGAAACAGGAGACGTAATCGAAGTCGCGGATATCAAGGCCGTCTTTACCACCTGAGCCGGACGCTCCCACCCTCCGAGTCCGGTTGTGACTCCATTTTCCGCAAATCCGATCGAAACATTGGCAGCAGCAATCTTCCACCCTGCAATTCGGTGTATATTGTCTCCGCCGCCATGCCACGTCCCCCGGATCCCCAACTCCTCGGCTTCCTCGAAGCCTACGACCGGCATATCTCCGATCTCGCCCTCGCGCTCCGCGACGTGATCCTTGAAGAAGCGCCCGACGCCTCCGAGTCGATCTACCAGGTCTACACCGTGGCCATTTGGTTCGGGTTCAGCGGCAAGATGAAGGATATGTTCTGTTACATCACCACCAACGCGAAGCACGTCAACCTGGGATTCCCGCGCGGAAGCACCCTCCCCGATCCGAATCGAATTCTTGAAGGCGATGGCAAAGCCATGCGCCACATCAAGCTCCGGACCCAGCAAGATGTCGAACGTCCCTTCCTGCGCCGCTACATCCAGACGGCTATGGAGCAGGCTCGTCGATCCGGTGCGACGGGAACCGGCAAGAGCGTTGTCAAAAGCGAACGCGCCCGCCCCTCGAAGCGCCCTGCAAAGAAGCTCCGCAGGAAATAATCTCTTCGTATCATCGAAACTCGCGCCGCGGCAGGATGTTGTCTTGCCCTTCCCCAAATCTCCAACGGAGATGAGGCCGATCAGGCGTTCGTCAGGTGATCGACGCGAGGTACTGCAACCAGGAGACACCAGCCCTGCCAATTTCGCACCGCCAACCGCTGTAAAAATCGAAACGACTAATCATCTAACAAGAGAACTAGGAGTTCCTTAATCAGCGAACGGATTTCGGGAACATCCCTTGCCACGATTTTGAAGCCACGAACAGCGCCTGAAAGAACGCGCGCCGTCTTCTCGGCGGAGACTTTTGTTTTAGCGCTCTGAAATTTGCGGTGTGATTTGAGGACCGGCAAAAGAATCTTCTCAAAAGATCGATAGCCTTGATTGACAGAATCTTGAGCGAATCCAAAAGTGCATTCTAAGAGTTCTGCGACTTCGCTCGAAGCTCGCATCCTTTCAAAAGGTAGAACCGTCCATAGCTCAAAAGCGGCTCGAAGCTTTTCCTCGGGCGTCTTAAGTTGACCTATTTTACTTTCAATCTCAATCAGAGTCCCTTTCACCCAATGCTCGTACACGCTCTTAAATACGTCCTCTTTACTTTCGAAGACCAAATAAAGCGCGGGCCTTGAAATACCGGCCGCCTCGGCGATGTCGTTCATCGTTACGCGCTTGTATCCATAACGAAGAAAAACATCAAGAGCGGCCCCGAGTATCTTGTCTTTTTTTGCAATATCCATCTCTTGACTATTGACAAATACCGTCTATTTGTCAATACTAGACATGTAGACGTTTTTTGTCAACAGTCCAAAAGGAGGCGGGATTTGGCTAAAACAGTTCTCATCACGGGCGCGTCATCGGGCATCGGCGAGGAAACCGTCAGGCGCCTGATCTCGGCGGGATACACGGTTTATGCCGGCGCGCGGCGACTTGACCGGATGAAATCCTTAGCCGATGCGGGTGCGCGCTTATTGGCTTTGGATGTGACCGATGATGGCTCCATGACCGCCGCCGTAAAAACGGTTATGCAGGAAACGGGACGGATCGATGTCCTGATTAACAACGCAGGCTACGGTTCCTACGGGGCGCTTGAAAACGTCCCGCCCGAGGAAGCCCGCCGGCAATTTGATGTCAACCTATTCGGCCTCGCCCGCCTCACCCAGCTTGTACTGCCCGCAATGCGGGCGCAACGCTCCGGGCGGATCGTCAATATATCTTCCGTCGGAGGAAAGTTCGGCGAAGCCTTTGGCTGCTGGTATCACGCTACCAAATTCGCGGTGGAGGGGCTTAGCGATTCTTTGCGTATGGAACTGCATCCGTTCGGTATCAACGTCGTCGTGATCCAGCCGGGCGCGACCCATAGCGAATGGGCCAGGATAGCTCAGGACAGTCTGATTAAGTATTCGGGGCACGGCCCCTATGGCAAGGCCGCCTCCGCGCACGCGGAAATGATGGAGGAAGGCCATAAAGGCTCAATTCCTGCGCCGCCAAGTGTTGTCGCCAAGACCATCGTTCAAGCGGTTCAGGCGCGCAAACCCAAGACCCGCTATGCGACCGGAGGCTTGGCGAGGACAATGTTGTTCCTGCACCGCGTTCTTTCCGACCGCGCCTTCGACGCGATGTTCCGGACGATTGAACGCCAAATGGCGAAATCCAAAGCGCGCTTATGATGACGCTTGCATTTCCAATGATCACCATCCGTAAACTATTTGGCGCCCGCACCTGGACTGCTCTGATTGTTAAGTTCAAGTATGGAACTGGGAAAGACTACCCTGATCCTGGCTCCCGGTGTCGCATAGGACGTTACGCTCCAGCCAATGCATTGCCTTCCCCAGCCGTTTCGCAGCAAATCTCAGAGTTCATCGCCAGGACGGATCTTCGTGCCACAGAATATAAGCAGCTTCCAAAGGAACGAACGCTCCTACGTGCTGCGGAACGAGGCGCGGGGTGTAGTCAGCAACTGGGCGATTCGCCGGAGCAGACGCGCTGTAGGTGAAAGCGTTCGTCGCTCCTACCAGCCGCTCGCCACGTTTCATGGTGAGCGTGATTGCGTTCTCCTCGTTCTGCGCGTCCGCGTAGAGTTCGACCTGCACGGCATCAGGATCGATATCATCAAGAAAAACCTGAACACGAAATAAATATTGCTCGCCCTGTTGCTCGACCGTCGCGGGGCCGAAGCGCAGTGCTGACCAATGTTTCGCCAGTTCGGCCTGCCAGGCCACGAGATCGACTCCTGCTGAACCTCGATTCTCGGCGCGCTGGTGAAAAGCTGCTGCCGCCGAGAGATAGTGCTCCTCGGTGTATTGGCGCACTGCGCGATTGGTCGAGAAAGCCGGCGTTAAGCGGGCCATACTTTCGCGCATGCGGGCAACCCAGCCGCGTGGGATTCCATGCTCGTCGCGGGCATAAAACTCGGGGATGACCTCCTTTTCGAGCACCGCGTAGAGACTTTCAGCATCGAGTGCGTCCCATGAAGGGTCGTCCCCATGTTCGCGCCCATCCCCGATCGCCCAGCCTACTTTCGGGGAATACGCCTCCGCCCACCAGCCGTCCAGCTCCGAGAGATTCAACCCTCCGTTCACTAATACCTTCATGCCGCTGGTGCCGCTCGCTTCCCAAGGCCGTCGCGGAGTGTTTACCCAGAACGTCCACACCCTGGACCAGATGCGCTGCCATCAGAACGTCGTAATCCGAAAGGAAGACCACACGCGATCGAACTTCAGGTCGGCGAGCAAACTCAAACCACTGCTGGATCATTTCTTGCCCCTCGGCGTCCTGGGGATGAGCCTTCCCGGCAAGCACAAGTTGAACAGGGCGCTCCCGATTCAGCAGAATGTTCAGAAGCCGCGCCGGATCGCGCAGGAGAAGATTCGGGCGTTTGTACGTGGCAAAGCGGCGGGCAAATCCCAACGTCAAAATGCCGTCATCGAATATCTGTCCCGCCAGCCTGAGTTCTTCCGGCGACGCTCCCCGAGCCGCTAATTGACGGCCATAAAGTCTTCGGACGTACTCCACGAGAGCCTTGCGATTATCGGCGCGGAGTTGCCAGAGCTTGGAATCGCTGGCGGCGCGAATGTCTTTATCTGCGTCTGCCAGGGTTCCGCGCCAGCAATGTTTTCCGCACGTAAGCTCCCACAAGCGGTCTGCTTCAGCTGAGTCCCAACTAGGAGTGTGCACTCCGTTGGTCACATGTGTGATCGGCACCTCCGTTTCAGGCCACCTGGGAAAGAGGGGCTGGAAGAGTCGTCGGCTCACTTGACCATGCAATTTGCTAACGCCGTTCACGCCGCCGCTGCCGCGGATCGCCAAATAAGCCATATTGAACGGTTCGGACGAGTCATGGCGATCGCGCCGCCCCAGCGCCAGAAACTCGTCGACCGAAATGGACAATCTTTCCTCGGCATACACCTTGAGGTATCGCTCGATCAGGCTGGGCGCAAAGCGGTCGAAGCCCGCTTCCACAGCAGTATGGGTGGTAAAAAGGTTGCCGGCACGGGTCACGGCAAGCGCAACCTCGAACGGCTTGCCATGGTCCTCCATGTAGGAACGCGCCCGTTCCAGCACCGCGAATGCGGCATGCCCTTCATTGAGATGGCAGACCTCGGGCTGCAATCCCAAGGCGCGCAAAAGCCGCCAGCCTCCAATACCGAGGACTAACTCCTGCCTCAAACGCAGCTCCGGACCACCTCCGTACAATTCCGTCGTAATGCCCCGGTAAGCCGGAGGGTTTGCGGGATCGTTGGTGTCGAGCAAATACAATTTGGCTCGGCCCACCTGTACTTGCCAGACTCTGATCCACAACTTAAAACCCGGCAACGAGACGGCCAGGCGCAGCCATTCGCCGTTTGCTTCGCGCACCGGTCGAATCGGAAGCTGGCCCGGATCATTGAAGGGATACAACGCTTGCTGATGGCCTTGTGCATCGATTTCCTGGCGAAAGTAGCCTTGTTGATAAAGCAAACCGATTGCAGTCACCGGCACGCCCAGGTTACTTGCGGCTTTGAGCTGATCGCCGGCAACGTTGCCCAGTCCGCCGGAATAAATCGGTAGCGCTTCGCTCAACATGAACTCCATCGAGAAGTACGCAATGGTCGACACGCCTGCGCGCGGATGCGCCTTCTGAAACCACGCTTCCGACTCTTCGACGAGCGATTTCTCGCGGTGGAGATCAGCCAGGAGTTTCTTAAATCCCGGGTCGGAGGTGACGGTCTGCAGTTTTTCCCGGGAGACCGTTTGCAGCATTACCCAGGGATTGTGGGTCAGATCCCAGAGTTCGGGATCGAGTTGCTCCCAAAGTTGGTCCGCCGAGTGATTGAACGACCATCTCAGGTCCAACGCCAAGTCGGTAAGAGCCTCTGAAGTGGCTGCATCGAGGGGACGATCAACGGTTGTAGAGCTAGCGGTTGTCGAACTGGCGATTGTCGAGCTATCCATAAACCAACTTCCTCTCACGAGTTATCGGTTGGGGCCGCAGAGACACTGCGAGCCAGCGTTTCCGAAACGATGGTCTGCGCTTCTTTCTGGATCTGTCGCAGATGGGTCTGACCGAGGAAACTCTCGGCGTAAATCTTATAGATTTCCTCCGTGCCTGAAGGACGCGCCGCAAACCAGCCATCCGCGGCAATCACTTTGATTCCTCCAATTGGATTGCCGTCCCCCGGGGCCGCGGTCAGAATCTTCTGGATCGGCTGACCCGCGACTTCGCTGGCGTGAATGTCGGACGGGGACAATTTTGCCAGAGCGGCTTTTTGTTCGGCTGTCGCGGCAGCATCGATGCGTTCGTAGAGGGGGTCTCCCAGTTCGCGTGTGAGCTCACGATAAATCTCACCCGGATCTTTGCCCACGCGCGCTGTAATTTCTGCCGCCAGTAAACAAGGAATGATTCCGTCTTTATCCGTGGTCCATACGCTGCCGTCGCGCCGGAGAAAAGAAGCACCTGCGCTTTCCTCACCGCCAAAACCCAAGCGACCGGCAAGCAGTCCTTCGACAAACCACTTAAAGCCCACCGGCACTTCATAAAGCTTCCGCCCCAGCCGAGCGCTGACACGATCGATCATGCTGCTGCTCACGACGGTCTTGCCGACGGCGACGTCCTCACTCCAATCGGGCCGGTTCGCGAACAAATAGTTGACGCAAACGGAGAGGTAGTGATTCGGAGGCAACAACCCGCTTCCTTTGGTCACAATGCCATGGCGGTCATGATCGGTATCGCTGGCAAACGCAATGTCGAACTTGTCTTTCAATGCGATGAGTCTCTGCATCGCATAAGGCGACGAAGGATCCATGCGGATCTTTCCGTCCCAATCCACGCTCATGAAGCGAAATGTGGGATCCACGGATTTGTTCACGATCGTCAGGTCGAGACCATACTGCTCGGCAATCCGCGGCCAATAATCGATGCCCGCTCCGCCGAGCGGATCGACGCCAAGCTTAATCTTGGCGTCACGCACCGCATTCATGTCGACAACGTTGTCGAGATCGCTGACATAGGCGCTCAAAAAGTCGCGTTTGTGCGTTGTCGGTGCACGCAGCGCTTTGGCAAACTGCATGCGCTGAACCCCGTCGAGATTATGCTCGAGAAAAGCGTTGGCCTTCGATTCAATCCACGACGTCACGCTTGAATCTGCCGGCCCTCCGTGCGGAGGGTCGTATTTAAAACCCCCGTCATCGGGAGGATTGTGAGACGGCGTGATTACGATACCGTCCGCAAGCCCTGACTTTCGTGCGCCGTTGTAAACGAGAATCGCGTGGGAAATGGCTGGTGTCGGGGTGTAGGGTGTGCCTTCAGAAATCATTACTTCGACGTCGTTTGCCGCCAGCACCTCCAGCGCGCTCGCAAACGCCGGTTCCGACAGAGCATGCGTATCGATTCCAAGAAACAGCGGCCCGTCGATCTTCTGGAGTCTGCGGTAATCACAAATTGCCTGCGTGATGGCCAGAATGTGCCACTCGTTGAACGCCATGTCTGTCGCAGATCCGCGATGGCCGGACGTGCCGAAGGCAACCCGCTGTCTGGGATCGCTCGGATCGGGCCTTAACTCGTAATAGGCCGTGACCAGCTTCGGGACGTTAACAAGAATGGATGGGTCCGCCGGCTTCCCGGCAGCAGGATTAATGGTCACGCCGCACCTCGCCACCGTCCGTTAAGAGAATTGCGCTTGCTCGAGATTCCAGCCGAAAAGCGATGAGGCCCTGCATAGAAGGCTCTTTCCCAGGGTCGAAGAGATCGTCAGGAACGTTTCGGGAAGTATCAACCGCCAAACGCCAAATCTTTCCATCCGGCAAGGCGGGAATGGAAAAATCAACTGACTTCGTGCCGGCGTTAAACAGGAGAAGTAAGTCCGGTTCTGTCTGCCCCTGAATCAGGCACGCAAAGGATTTCTGCCCCGGGTCTCCCCAGTCGGGAGGGGCACCGCTGGGCGCGAACCACTTTATGTCTTCATCCTTGTAGAAATCTTCTCTTCGCAAAACTGGATGGGCCCGGCGAAATGCGATCATTCCTCGAGTGAAGCGGTGGATCTCTTTGTGCTTCTCGATCAGGTTCCAGTCAAACCAGCTCACCTCGTTATCCTGGCAATAGGCATTGTTATTGCCGCGCTGGGTTCGGCGAAACTCATCTCCACCGAGCAACATGGGAACGCCGCGAGAGATAAAAAGGGTTAGCAGGAAATTCTTGATCAAGCGGTTGCGCATGCCTTCCACACCGGGATCCTGGCTCGGCCCTTCCACCCCGCAATTGTCGCTGTAGTTAGAATCGGTTCCATCATGGTTGAATTCGCCATTTTCGTGATTGTGCTTTTGCTTGTAGCTGACCAGATCGTTCAGTGTGAAGCCATCGTGGCAAGTGACGAAGTTGAGGCTGCTGGCCGGCCCTTTGCCCGAGTTTTTATATAAGTCCGAGCTTCCACAGATTCGGCTTGCGAACAATCCGATCATGCCTTCATCGCCAACCCAGAAGCGGCGCACATCGTCACGGAAACGGCCATTCCATTCCGTCCAACGGTTGCTGGAAAAACTTCCCACCTGGTATGCGCCGCCTGCGTCCCAGGCTTCCGCGATGATCTTCACGTCACGCAGGATGGGATCTTCGGCGATGCCTTCAAGAAGTGGAGCGTCGCGCAGCACGTTCCCATGCTCATCCCGGCCCAAAACGGAAGCCAGGTCGAAGCGAAATCCGTCAACGTGCATGTTCATAACCCAGTAACGGAGCACACTCGTGACGAACTCTCTCACGACAGGGTGGTTGGCATTCAGTGTATTGCCCACGCCGGTAAAGTCTTTGTAGTATCGGCGCCCGTTTTCTTGCAACATGTAGAAGATCGAGTTCTCAATGCCACGCAGACAGATCGTCGGTCCCAGTTCATCACCCTCAGCGGTGTGGTTCAAGACGATGTCGAGGATTACTTCAATGCCGGCCTGGTGGAAGGTTTTGACCATCTCCCGGAATTCCACGCCCTGTCGCCAGTGCGATCCTTCAAAGCTGTACGACTGCTTGGGAGCAAAAAAGGAAACCGGATTGTAACCCCAGTAGTTCTTGAGTTTTGCTCCTGTCAGGGGATTGAGCCGCTGCGACTCATTTTCATTAAACTCGAGAACCGGCATCAGCTCAATGGCGGTCACTCCGAGATCTTGGAGATAAGGGATCTTTTCGGTCAAGCCGGTGAAGGTTCCTGGATGCACGGCACGCGAACTTGGATCGATTGTGAAACCGCGAACGTGAGTCTCGTAAATGACCGTATCCGCGGCAGAATGCTTGGGAGGAGAATCTCTCTCCCAGTCGAAATGGTCGCGTGTAAAGATGCATTTCGGTGTGGTGCCGGCGTTATCCACAGTCGAAATGCTTAGGTCGGCAAGTTTACTGGAAGAATCGTAGCCTCGGGCCGCTAAAAAATCCCAAACCCTGACCCCAGCAATTGCTCGTGCATACGGATCCAGCAGCAACTTGTGTGAGTTGAAGCGATGCCCTTCTTCGGGTTCGTACGGTCCTTCAATGCGATAACCATAGAGTTGCCCCGCCGCAATGCCTCGCACCCAAACGTGCCAAATGTCACCAGTTCGATGAGTCAACGGATCCAACTCGATGATCCTCGCTGGAGAAGAATCGTCAGGATGTTGGTAGAATTCCAAGCGAACGCGCGTCGCGTGACGGCTGAACAAAACGAAATTAACCCCGTCTCCGAGTTGATGTGTACCCCCAATCGGAAGTGGATTTCCCGCCTGAATTTCGCTTTCGTCCGACGATGCCGCGAAACCATCGGCCAGATTTTTCTCTGTCGCTGCTTCGGTCATTGAAGTTTGCCGTCCTCAGGTCTCTCTGGCCATTATGCAATCCGGTTCTTACGGAGACGTTAAAACAGTTTCGATTAAGCCAAAAGCGTGGAGATGAGCCCGTTAGACCATGATTGTGACGAATACCTGGACGGACCAGAGGTGGAGACGTTATGAAACTACTCGAAGAAACCCCTCGACGAGACCCCGCGCCAAATCCCAACGGATGCTTTAGTTATTATCGCTGTTTTCTCGCCGCTACGAATGGTCGTCCGTTAGAGGGCTTCGAACCCAATGCGCTGGGTCATGGTCTTCTCAAACGGATTCATCCCACCCGGCGCGCCTCGGACAACTGGCGTAAAGAATCGACGAATCCTTCGACGAATACGGCAATCTCGTCCGCCGCCGTATCCAACGCGAAATGACCGCCGTCGACAACGTGGATCTCAGCCTTCGGCACATCCTTCCGGTAACGCTCCGGTTCGCCGGCGTCGAACGAACTTTCATATTTGCCCCAAATTACCAGCAGGCGCGGTTGCTTCTCGCGCATCCAGGCTTGCCATTTCGGGTAGGCGTCTACATTGGTTCGATAATCGTAGAACAGGTCGCTCTGAATCTGGGCTTGGCCGGGCTGGTTGAGAAAATAAAATTCATCGGTCCAGAGATCCGGATCATGGCGTTCCACATTCGGATCGCCTCCGGCATGCCGCGTCCGAGTCGCTGCCAGAGAGAGCAGATTCGCGCGGAGCGCGCTTTCGTTCGCGGCGCGATCGGCCCAAAAGGCTCGGCGCGTCTTCCAATTTTCCCCGAGGCCTTCGTTATGCGCGACCGCATCTTGAACAATGAGAGCTTCCACCCGCTCCGGGTGCGCCAGGACCATTCGAAAACCCACTGGCCCGCCATAGTCCTGCATGTAGAGCGTGTAGCGCGAGAGTCCGAGCGCTTCGGTGAAATGATTCATGATCTCGGCGTAGTGATCGAACGTGTACGCGAATGTCTTCGGATCCGGCCAATCGCTGTGTCCGAAGCCAGGGTAATCGGGCGCGACCAGATGATAGCGATCGGAAAGCCGGGCGAAGAGCGGCTCGAACATGCGCGAAGAAGACGGCAAACCGTGCAGCAGAAGAAGTGTCGGCGCGTCTTGCCGACCAGCCTCCCGGTAGAAAATTGACAGCCCATCGATCTGTGCGGTGCGATAAAAGGTCGGATACTTCATGGTCTGTTCCTCTGCAACACGGCCAACGTGTCAGTCTTTGCGGCTCTCGCCTTAACATCAGTGCGCATAACGAGTAAAAACAAGATCGGTCGCTGTGGCCTTCTCGTGGCAGGGGAAGCAGGTTTTCATAAACGCCGCGTCTCCTGGCTTGCCGTCTGCGAAGTGACCGAAGCCCCACCCCCCGGTTGCGGCGTACTTTTTTGAGTCCTTGACCATAAATTGAACGTTCGTTGGGGCCCCGGGAACGAAAGATTGGGCTTGGCCAAAGACTTTGTTGTTTTCCTCCGACGGGACGTAACGGAAGTGCAAAGCAGCAATGACTGATCCGTCGGGAAAAGGAAGCTTGCCCGCGCGATAGGCTTTGATCGCCACATCGTTGCCCAGGACGGCTCCTAAACTGTTCAGGTTGCCTGCTTCATGCGCCGAGGAAATCCACTGCCAGTCGCGGTACCCTTGAGGAATTTCGGTAACGAAGGGCGGAGCGGGTTGCCCGCCCGCATGGCCTGAGGCTGGGGCAATAAAAGTCACAAGGCCGGCCATTGTTGAAACTGCGACCAAGAAGTATGTGAAGTGTTGCATAAGTCTTCCTCCCCCAAAGATGTTCCGGTGAACTGAAATCCGCGTTCTAACTTCGTCTTAGAAACGAAATCATCGGCTGCGACAACAACATAAGCGTGAAGCTAAGACAATTGGACGATGGTATTGCTAGCTTTGTATTCGATGATCCGGCAGTCATTCGATGTTGTTGGGCCTCAGTCACGCGCCGCGCAAGTCGAGCCGAGGCTGCGACCGTCACCGTTCGCCAATCTCGAGTCGTCGATCGAGGCGGGCTATCCGTCAACTCAGACTCGTCAAGCCAGTCATCGGCGCAGAGAAGAGCCTGTTCCGCGCCAAATAACTCCCTTACAGCGCTGATAAATGACGACAGCTCACGCTCCGCCAGGTGTATCTGGTCTGCATATCTCGCACTGTCAAACGATCCGTCCGGGTTCATGGGATCCCCCTCTTCTTCTGCCTTTGTCGCGCAATCCGACCGCATCGGGATGCGTCAAGCGCGTCGCACCAGACTCATACTCGCAAAACAGGACCATGGCATCGGGCCTTGCCTCAGGGTGCGTACTGGGTGAAAACAAAGTCGCGAGCTTTGACAGGCTCGTGGCAGGGGAAGCAGGTTTCAAGTTTCGCCGCGGCATCAGGTTTTCCGTCTTTAAATTGCGCGAATCCCCAGCCGCCTGTCGCGGCATATTTTCTTGAGTTTTTGACCATAAACTGTACGTTCGTCGCCGGCCCAGCCACGAAAGATTGGGAGCGGCCAAAGACTTTGTTGTTCTCCTCAGACGGAACGTACGTCCAGGCCAGCCGGGCGATGATTGTACCGTCCGGAAACGGTAGCTTTCCCTCGCGGTACGCCTGGATGGCCACATCGTTGCCAAGAACGGCGCGAAGATCGTTGAGGTTCCCTTCTTCGTGGGCCACAGAGATCAATCTCCAATCGCGGTATCCAGGGGGAATCGTGATTCCGAACATCGGCGCAGCCTCTCCATCGTTGTGTCCAGAGGCGGGGGCCGAGCTGGCGACGACGCCCGCGACCGCTGCAACTGCAACCAGCAACAATGCGACTCGTTTCACGGTGGGCTCGAACCTTGGCATTTCTATCCTCATAGTTGTGCGTTCACCGATCAAAGTCGTGAGAGTTTCGAACCAAACTCGCTCAATTCGATTCATCAAAGCAGAAGCGTTAGATCTGGACAATTGGACGATGGTATCGTCGATACTTTGGTATAGGCTCTCCCGCGGAAGAGCACTTTCCCCATTCGTTCATTCTCACAAACTGAAACTCTCCGTACCTTGCGGATCGGACTCCAAAATACCGCCAATCCGCGTGACTTAGGGCTGGTGTCGGCGATTTCCGATCAAAATGACGCTTGCGTTATACCCTGGGGCAAATCAGTGAATCTCTGATAAAATCCTTTGGGTCAGTGGGGCGTCTTCAGCCGATTATCAGCAGGAATGGGGTTGACCCATGTCAGATGTTGCGCCGATCGTTTTCGTTGTCGACGATGATGTCTCCGTGCGCGAATCACTGGAATCGCTGATCCGCTGTGAAGGCTGGCAGCCCATGACATTCGCTTCCGCCCAAACATTCCTCGACCACCCGCGAGTTCGTATTCCGAACTGCCTCGTACTCGACATTTCTCTTCCTGGCCTCAACGGTCTAGACCTCCAACGCCTCGTCGCCGAGGAACGCACCGATATGCCGATTATCTTCATCACCGGCCACGGCGATGTGCCCATGACGGTGCAAGCCATGAAGGCCGGTGCTGTCGAATTTTTGACTAAACCCTTCAAAGATGACGTGCTCTTGGCCGCCATCCGGGCAGCCCTCGAACGGAGCCGGGTTGCTCTTAGCCTCGAGGCGGAGATGAGAATACTCCGGGAGCATTACGCGTCACTTTCCCAACGCGAGCGTCAGGTGATGGCCTTGGTAGTCTCCGGTCTTTTGAATAAGCAAATCGGTGGGGAGCTCGGTATCAGCGAGATCACCGTGAAGGCACACCGCGGCAAGGTGATGCAGAAGATGAAGGCCGGTTCTCTCGCCGACTTGGTAATAATGGCCACCAGGCTCCGCCCCGCGCCCGCAGCGACTGCGGCGGCCTGACAGCCATATTCAACGTCGGATTCACAAAGACCCGGAATTCGCCACAGCGTCCTGATATGGAGATACACCCCGAACTTGCTTCCGGCGAAGTCAAGCACCTTCAACGGTGCATCAACGACCTTATCAGCCTGCTTGCTCTTCCCGCCATCTGGAGTGCCGGCGATCCATCCCAGCTTCTCCATACCTTGCTCGATGCGCTCCTGCGCATGCTGCGCCTGGACCTGGTCGCTGTGAGGCTGCTCGATCCAGTCGTCGAAGCGCCGCTTGAGATCGTCCGGATCGCCGAACGGCAAACACAAAGACAAAGACAAAGACAAACACAAAGCACGATCCCTTCGGCGCACGAGATCTGCGAAGCGCTCAGCAACTCGTTCGGAGACAATTCACGAAAATGGCCTCCACTACTTCGGAACCTTATGGGTGCCGAAGACGTTTCGATCGTGCCACTGCCACTTGGGTTACAGGGCGAACTCGGCGTAATCGTAGTTGCTGCTCAACGAACGGTCTTTCCACAACAAACGGAAGCACTTCTTCTGAGCGTCGCGGCGAACCTGGCTTCGATCGGACTTCAAGATGCGCGGCTTCTAAGCCAGCAAAAGCAGGTTGCCAATGAACTCGATCTCCGGGTCACGCAACGCACTGCCGAACTTGCCGCCGCCAACGAAGAACTTAAAAAGCAACTTGCTGAACGCAGACTGGTTGAAGAGAAGCTCGGCCAAGAGGAATTGGAACGGAAGCGCAGTGAGGTCCGCAAGGCAGCGATCGTGGACTCGGCGCTCGACTGCATCGTCACCATTGATCACGAGGGCTGTATCACTGAGTTCAATCCTCCTGCGGAGCACACCTTCGGCTACCGCCGCGACCAGGTCTTGGGAAAGCATCTCGCGGACATCATCATTCCACCGTCTCTCCGGGAAAAACATCGGCAGGGCTTTGCCCGCTATCTGGCTACGGGCGAGGCGCGAGTGCTTGGCAGACGGATCGAGATGACCGCAGTACGTGCCGACGGAAGCGAATTCCCGGTCGAACTGGCAATCGCCCGCATTCCGTTGGAAGGCGCGCCGTCCTTCACCGGCTCTTTGCGCGACATTACCGAACGCAAACGGGCGGAGCAGGAACTGCGGCGCAGCGAAGCGTTTCTGGCGGAATCCCAGCACCTCAGTCGAATCGGCAGCTTCTCCTGGCGTGTCGCGACAGACGAAATCACCTGGTCAGAGCAGCTTTATCGCATCTTCCAGATTGACCGGGTTGTCCCAGTGACTTTCGCACTGATCGGCACTCGAATCCACCCGGAAGATTTATCGCTATTCCAGGACCATATCGAGCGCTCTCGGCAGGACCGCAGCGATGTGCAAATCGAATTCCGCCTGCAGATGCCGGACGGCGCGGTCAAGTACGTACACGTCTCCGCTCACATCCGGGGCGATCACGGCAACCCCGAGTACATCGGAGCAGTCCAGGACGTGACCGAACGTCGATCCTCCGAAGCGGCACTCAGCAAAGCCCGATCGGACCTCGCCCACGTGGCAAAGGTCACAAGCCTCGGGGTTTTAACAGCGTCAATCGCGCACGAAGTCAACCAGCCGCTATCCGGCATTATCACCAACGCCGGCACCTGTCTGCGCATGCTGGCCGCCGATCCGCCCAACGTGGACGGCGCTCGTGAGACGGCTCGGCGCACGATCCGCGATGGCAACCGTGCCTCTGAGGTGATCTCTCGGTTGCGCGCGCTCTATGGCAGAAAAGCCCCGGCCATCGAATCTGTGGACCTGAACGAAGCTACTCGAGAAGTGCTCGCACTGTCCTTGAGCGAACATCAGAGAAATCGCATCATTGTCCAGCAGGAACTTGCCGACAATCTGCCTCTCGTTGCGGGCGATCGTGTGCAGTTGCAGCAGGTCATCTTGAACCTGCTCAGAAATGCATCCGAAGCGATGAGTGCAGTTGAAGATCGTTCGCGGCATTTGTTGATCAAAACCGAAGCTGACAAAGACGGTCATGTGCGTCTGACGGTGAAAGATGCGGGGGTCGGATTCACACCTCAGGCTGCCGACCGATTCTTCGAAGCGTTCTACACAACCAAGAATGACGGCATGGGTATCGGGCTCTCTGTCAGCCGCTCTATTATCGAGAGTCATCATGGTCGAATCTGGGCAACACCAAACGACGGTCCGGGGGCAACGTTCTCGTTCTTTGTTCCTTGTGTATCCAGGAATGGGACGAGCACCAACACTGCTCTCGAGACTCGGACGTCAGACGTGTCAGACGCTGCCTGACGCACCTGGATCCTGCCGGGCCGTTTCGGTGTCCACTAAGGCATTTCGCCTTTGCAGCTAGCCATCCCGATTTCGTGCCTCTGGTCAGCACCAATACTAAAGTGCAATAGACACTGCTCCCCGGATAGCGCACCCTCGTTTTGCGGAGTACTTACGAGATAACGTCCTCCCCGGGTGACCCGTCTCGTCTTTACTGTGCCCCGCCGATTGAGGCAACACTCCTTGACGGACACATCGACTTCCTCAACCAGCCCGGTGTCGAATAAACGGGTCCTCCTCTTGCGGAAGCTTGTGGCTGTGGACGCGGCATGAAACTCTATGACCGTACAACTTGTATCGGTGGTCGATGACGACGAATCTGTGCGTGACTCGTTACCCGACTTACTAAAAGAGTTCGGTTTTGGCGCGCGCACGTTTTCGTCACCCGAGGAGTTCCTCGCCTCCGATTGCATCGGCCAAACCAAATGCCTGATCCTTGACATCGCCATGCCGAGGATGAGCGGACCCGACCTTCAGCGCGAATTGAAGCTTCGAGGATGGGAGATTCCGATCATCTTCATCACCGCCAGCACAGATAGGGATGTCCGACCGCGACTGATCGCACAAGGCGCGGTGGAGTGTCTGTTCAAGCCATTCAGCGACACAGCCCTGCTTGAAGCCGTCAATTCGGCGCTTCACCTGAATTGAGCGTTCGCCACTCTGTTGATCGTGGAAGGTGGAATGAATGCGCCCTGCGAGTTCGCCCGCAATTAGAGTTGTCGATAACAACACAAAGTAGGCTGGAGAAAGTGGCGGGAGATTGCCGCATCATTCGAAGCACGATTGGTTTGTGGTGCTGGGGAGCATGTCGCTCGCCTGCTGCATCCGAGTGGTCAATGTGCTCCCTCTATGCGGATCTTGCCCTCTTGGGCTGCCTCTTGGGGCGTGTTACCGCGCTGACGCGCGACGATGTAGGCGGCGTACCAGGCCGACCAGCGGTGCTTTGGAGCGGTAGGTTCATATTCGCTGTGATGTTGCTCTGCTTCCTCTAAAAGCTTCGTCAGCGTCGCGACATCTAGATTTCCCAGCCCTCGGCCAGGCAGCCGCGTTGTGATTTCCTGAATCAGCCATCCGTTGCCATCGGGATCACGAAGTGTGGCGAACGAATTGTAGGTGGCATGCTCGGGTGCTGGTCCGCTGATTCGCCCGCTGCCATCCGTCTTGAACTGAGCTCCCGGCGTTCCGGAGTGAAACACCGCACTCACCTCAATACCGCGTGCGACAAGATCTTCCCGTGCTGCCTCGACGTTGGAAACGATCAAGTACAGGCCTTGGGCCGAGCCGGGCGCACCGGATGTTATCTTCGTTCCGAATTGGACCGAGCACCCAGAGCCCGGCGGCGTGAACTGAACAACCCGGAAACCGTTGGCGAACGGGAAATCGGCGTCGAGCCGCCAGCCCAGTTTGCTGTAAAACGCCTTCGAGCGGTCAACATCCGCGACTGGAATGACGACAACCTCCAATTTCATGTCTACTCTCTCGGCCCCAGCGCCGCTGATTGGGTCGCTGCTCGGAAACGCACGCTGTGTTGCCATATTTCTCCTTATTCCCTGCTCAAATCGCGGACCTCTTTCAGCCCGCCTTGATTAAGCCAGAAGCACGATGACGAATCTATTGGACCAAGGTATCGATTACCACCGAAATATGAGCTGGACGCGTCGGCACAGCGTTGTCCGGTACTTTATTCCAGCTCAATACAATTCCAGGAACTCAATACAAACTTATGGCCAATACCATCGTCCAATTGATTCGCCGGAGCAACTCGGGTGTAATCGCCCCATCGCAGGTGGTTTCTCGTTTCCTCAGACTTTCATGAAAGAGGCCAATATGGATCACAATGAGGCGGTCCGAAAATTTGAACATTGAATGCTCAAAAGGTCCGAGCAGGCCCAGGAGGCGGCGATTGAACTTGAAGCTTTGATTTCTCTCCTACCCAATGGGAAATCTCGAGAACTCGCTCAATTCGAAGCAAAGGCTAGTCACAAACAAGCCAAGGACTTTCGCGAGCCGGCACAGACAGTCAGGGAGAAGTAGCGTCCCTCCAGTCAAATTCATAACGAAAGGATGGGCAAACAAATGCCTGAAGCGACCTGGAAACCTCACGAGAAACACGGACAGTTGACGAAGCAGAGCGACTTACCGGACAGCGTCTACGCGTTTCCGAAGCAGCGTAAAGAACCACTGACCGATGCACAACATGTGCGTAACGCGGTCGCGCGGTTCGATCAAGTCATCGACGTTCCCGATGCCGACCGTGCTTTGGCGTTCGCGAACATCGAGAAAGCCGCAAGCTACTACGACGTCAATCTCGCGGAAACGTCATGGCACGACCTGGGTGTGCATCCTCAAAAGAATAGAAAAGCGGCCGCCGCTAAAGGCTCAGCCACGCGCGAACGCCGAGCGCAAGGCTAAGAATCTACTCGACCTTTCTGGGGAGCCCATGGCTTCGGGGATCAATTCTAGCTGCGCGCATCTAATTTTTATCAGTCTCTGTTGTAGAAGGAGATGAATATGAAAGCAGTTGTTGTCCACCAGTATGGCGGTCCTGAAGTACTCAAGTTCGAAGACTATCCTGATCCGGTTCCGGGTCCGGGCGAGGTGCTGGTGCGAGTCGCTGCCACGAGCGTGAATCCGATCGACTACAAGCGGCGCGCTGGATTAACCAAAGATTTTTATCCCCTCCAGTTCCCGGGCCTCATAGGAGTCGATTTGTCCGGTACCGTGGCCAGGGTCGGCTCAGGAGTCGAAGACTTTTCCGTCGGCGACCAGGTATTCGCTATGGCGGACAACACGTACGCCGAACTCTGTGTCGTAAAGGCAGCAGCCTTGGCGAAAGTCCCCAAGGGACTCGACTTGATCCAGGCCGCCGCACTGCCGCTCGTGACCGTCACCGGCAACCAGCTTCTGGCAGCAACAGAAATCAAAGCGGGCCAGACTGTTCTCGTCGTCGGCGCCGTGGGAAATGTCGGGCGTTCGGCAGTATTCACTGCGAAACAGCGCGGGGCGACGGTGATCGCGGGGGTTTTAACGCGGCAGATGGATGAGGCCACGACTTTGGGAGCAAATCGACTTGTCGCAACCGACGACGACACCGCGATTGCGAATCTTCCTCCTCTCGATGCGGTCGCGGATGCGGTCGGCGGAAGAACAGCCCAGAAGCTTATCGCCAAAGTTAAGGCGGGAGGAGTTTTTGCTACGGTCGTCGATGCGCCGCAAAACGCCGCCCAGTACCCCTCCGTAAAGGTGGTGCATGTATTCTCGAAGTTCGACAGGAAAACCCTTGAGTTCATGGCCGAAGCGGTGCGGGATGGCAAGCTGGTAATCCCGATTAGCCAGAAACTGCCACTCAGTGAAGCGGCCGAGGCTCAAGCCGTCGCAGAGAAGGGCCGTAGCGGCAAGATCTTGCTGGTCGCTTGAACTCTTTGCCGGACATGCAATTTCAAAAGGAAAATGGAAATGAAAAAGGGTCTGCGCGGAATCAACCCCGCTTCGAAGCCAAGCGGCGATGGCTGTGTGGAATGTCTGTCATCGCCGAGAGGTTGGTGGTTTCATCTCCGTCGGTGTGCGCAGTGTGGCCACATCGGATGTTGTGACAGTTCTCCCAGCCAGCATGCATCCAAGCATGCGGCGGAAACAGGGCATCCGATCATTGCCAGCTTCGAACCGGGTGAGGATTGGTTCTACGATTACGAAAAGCAGGACATGATCTCGATCAAAGGTGTGGAGTTGCCTCCGCCGCATTCGCGTCCTAAGAATCAGCCCGCTCCCGGACCCTCAGGAAGGGTGCCAGCCAACTGGGAATCGCTCCTGAACTAGTGTGCCGCGCGAAAAGCAGTTTTTCCAAGGTCTCTCCAGGACGACCGGCACCAAGCTACAACCGATACCATCGTCCAATTGTTCAAAGCTCACCCTTCTGCTTTGATAGCGTCACACGGCAGGTTCAATCACACCGCATTTCGTAAGTAATCGAAGGGGCGCCAAATGGGCGGCACAAATGGATTGAAAGAGACCACACTAAGTGTGAACGTTTTTACCGCTCCGGGAAAGACAATGGTTGGCGAGCGGCCTAAGCCCTTCGGCGAGCCGTTCGGCTTTGACCCCATCACCTCCACTTTAATCTTCGGCGACTACGACGCCGTGCTCGTGGACGCAATGGCCACAGTGGCCGAGGCCGAGGCTCTCGCCGATTGGATCGCTCTGCATAACCGCAACCTCGAGACCATCTATATAACCCACGCCCACTTCGATCACTTCTACGGTCTGAGCGTTCTACTCGACCGTTTTCCGCAAGCGCGCGCCATAACCACACCCAAGGCGCTCGACGCCATGCAGATGTCTTTCACTCCCGCCGTGGAGCGCCTGGCCCGCACGATGTTTCCTGGGCAAGTCCCCACCAGGTTGATTCCGCCCGCGCCCTATGCGCACGACACGTTCACTCTCGAAGGCCACGAGTTGCGCATCCTCGAGCAGGGCCGCACCGATGCTCCCGATTCCACGTCTCTGTATGTTCCATCAATCGGCCTGATCGTCGCCGGAGACGTCGTCTACAACCAATGCCGCATGTACGTCGGCGACACCACCCCCGAGAGCCGCAAGAATTGGATCGCCGCACTCGACCGTTTAGCCGCTCTCAATCCCACCATGGTTGTCGCCGGTCACAAGAAAACCGGTGCGCCCGACTCTCCCTCGACGATCGAAGACACCAAGCGCTATCTGCAAGACTTCGATCGCCTGCAGAAAACCGCGAAATCGGACCAAGAGCTGTTCGATCAGATGACGGAGCTCTACCCACATTGGGTAGCCAACCAGTCGTGGTTGATGTTCGGATTTCCGGGGGCATAACCCACATTTCAAAATTTCAAACTTCAATTTCAAAAGGAGACGCAAAATGGCAACGAAAGGAAAAGTGCTGGTACTGGTTTCGAGCGGTCGCGGGTTTCTCTTGAAAGACGGCAAGATTTATAAGGGCGCTGGCTACTATCTCAACGAGCTGACGGTTCCGGTTCGCGCCCTCATGAAGGAGGGCTACGAAATCACCTTTGCTACACCGAGAGGCAACACGCCGCAAGTGGATGTGAATTCAGAGGTCGCCGATTTCTTCGGCGGGGACAAAGCCAAGCTTCAGGACTATATGTTATTCCGCGACGGCCTGACTGGGCTCCGAGATCCAATGCGCATCAAGGATGTCATCGCATCGGGCCTGGATCGATATGACGCTGTTTTCGTCCCCGGAGGTCACGGCCCGATGATCGATCTGCTCGATGATCCTGACGCTGGCACCGTGATGAGACACTTTCATGAAACGTCCAAACCTACGGCCGTGCTCTGCCATGGCCCGATTTCACTTCTCTCGGCTCTTCCAAATTCCTGGGAGGTGGTCGCTGCGCTCGCGGCGGGCGATGTCGCTGGAGCGCAGGCGAAAGCTAAGGGTTGGATCTATGCGGGATATAAGATGACCATCTTTTCGACCGCGGAAGAGCAGCAGCGAGAACCCCAGGAGATTGGTGGCAAGGTTCTCTTCTACCCGGACTTCGCCTTGCAAACCGCGGGCGGTGACGTGAGTGTGCTCGCTCCATGGTCGAGCTATGTGCTGCAAGATCGCGAGCTGATCTCCGGTCAGAACCCGTTCTCTGATGAAGCGCTTCTAAAACTTCTTCTGCCGGCACTCGATCGGAGGAGGGAGTTGGCTTCGGCGGCGTAAGAATTCGGAGGGAA
>CAWIAJ010000021.1:0-1369272 GCA_963834085.1 uncultured Acidobacteriaceae bacterium
CAAGCAGTCTGGCCGCGGGTATGTCGGCTGAAGATCAGATGGTGCAATCGTGTCCGGAAGCTAGCCCGATGAAATGGCACCAGGCTCACACCACATGGTTTTTCGAGACGTTCGTGCAGCGTTCCTTGCTTAAGGACTACAAACCCCTGCGGGAAGAGTTTCACTGGCTTTTCAACAGCTATTACAACTCGCTCGGCCAGGAGATTCCGGAGAAGAGCCTGCGCTCGGTCTTCTCACGGCCTTCGCTCGATGAAGTTCTCGCGTTCCGCGAACATATCGACGAGGAGATGGACCGATTTCTTGCGAGCGGCGCCGATGAGGAAGCGACCCGACGTATCGTGTTGGGTCTGAATCACGAGCAGCAACACCAGGAACTGGCCCTAACGGACATTAAGCACGCCTTCTTTTCCAACCCACTGTTCCCCTCTTATATGGCGTGCGCCCTCTCAGAAGAAGAGGATTCTCCAGTTTCCAAACTAGCCTGGCACAGCTTTGACGGTGGATTGGTGGAGATTGGTTATTCACTTCGAGCAGAAGATCCTCTCGATTTTTGTTTCGATAACGAGACTCCCCGCCACAACGCCTTCCTAGAACCATTTCAGATCGCAACCCGCGAAGTCACCTGCAGCGAATACCTGGAATTCATTTCGGATGGCGCATACACACGCCCTGAACTCTGGCTTTCCGAAGGCTGGGATAACGTGAAACGCGCTTCATGGCAGGCGCCTCTGTACTGGCGGCGTGATGATGGCGATAAGACCGGATGGCGCGTGTTCACACTAGCGGGTTGGCACGGGCTTTCGGCCCTGGTTGATACGCCCGTGTGCCACATCAGTTGCTTCGAGGCCGATGCGTTTGCACGCTGGAGGGGTTGCCGGCTTCCGACTGAGGCGGAGTGGGAATACGTTGCGAGTCAGACGACGGTCGAGGGAAACCTGCTCGAGACTGGGAGACTCCATCCTGCTGCAGCCCGAGGTGCAGGGGTTGAGCAACTGTTTGGCGATTGCTGGGAATGGACGGCGAGCGCCTATACCGGTTATCCGGGATACAAGCCCCTGCCTGGTGCGCTCGGCGAATACAACGGCAAGTTCATGTCCGGCCAAATGATTCTCCGCGGGGGATCGTGCGTCACTCCTGCGAGTCACATTCGGGCGACCTATCGAAATTTCTTTCCACCGGCAACCAGATGGCAGTTCTCCGGGATTCGCTTAGCACGCTGAAAGGATTCGTTAAAATGGCAACCTACGTTCAGACAGTTGACATCGGACATTTTGCAACGGCGGATGAGCGCGAAGCACTCACTCGCGAAGCTCTGACTCGCGAAGTGCGGCGCGGCTTGATCACGCGGCCCCGCTCGCTCTCACCCTGGATGTTCTACGATGCGGAGGGCTCGCGCCTCTTCGAGCGCATTACGGCGCTTCCCGAGTACTACCCCACCCGCACAGAAAGGGCCATCCTGGCGGGATACGCAGATGCGATCATTGCCGCAGCTCACGGCGACAGATCGTCGCCATTGCGTCTTGTTGAGTTGGGCGCCGGCACGGCCTCGAAGACCTGCATTCTGCTCGAAGCTGCTTCGCGCATTTCGGACGATGTCGCCTATGTGCCAGTTGATGTCTGCCCCGGCGCTCTTGAGTTGGCGTGCCAAAACGTTGCATGCGCGTTGCCGGAAGTGCGCATCCGGCCCATCGTCCGGAATTATGTAACTCACCCGCTCCAACTCGAACCCTTTGACGGCACCACACTCGCACTCTACATCGGCACGAGTATCGGTAATTTTTCACCTGAGGAAGCGCGACTCATCCTGCGAAATCTCGGTACTCAGCTGCGAATCGGAGACGCGCTGTTGCTCGGTACAGACATGGTGAAAGACGAACCCACTCTTCTGGCTGCATATGACGACCGCGAAGGAATCACTGCGGCTTTCAACCTAAACATCCTGGATCGCCTCAATAGAGAACTAGGAGCCGACTTTGACCCCGCATGCTTCCGTCATCGCGCGCTTTGGAATTCCGTTGAGTCTCGGATCGAGATGCACCTCGAGAGCGTGCAAGAGCAGGGCATAAGTATCGAGCACGCGGACCTTGATCTTCACTTCACACAAGGCGAAACCATTCACACCGAGAATAGTTACAAGTTTACAGATAGGAGCATTCGAACGCTTCTCAGAGATGTCGGTTTTGAGATCAGAGGGGCATGGAAAGACTGTCGCGGTTGGTACACCCTCACGCTTGCGCGTGTCGGGTAGCCGCTTAGGTTCCTATTTCGATCGCTCCCCGGCATGGGTCGTCCTCGGTGTCGGTTAGGTGAACCAGGTGATCCGGGGTCGCCATAGCTTACTTGTTGGTTGCAGTTGTAGCGATGACCGGTGTGGTCGTCTAGATGGCGCACGCGTCTGGGCGCTCGGATGAAGATGCTAATCCGATATTCGGAATCAAGATCCCTCCCGGATACCGCGACTGGAAGCTGATCTCTGTGGCCCACGAAGAAGGCAACCTCAACGATCTTCGCGCCCTTCTTGGCAACGATCTGGCGATCAAGGCGTACCGGGAGGGTAAGCTTCCGTTCCCGGACGGCACAATCATTGCACGCCTGGCCTGGAGTTACGTTCCGTCCGAGGAAAACAACAAAGTCTTTGGCCGTGCCCAATCGTTCGTGCCCGGAGCCGCGACGAACGTTCAGTTTATGGTCAAGGACTCGAAAAAATATGCCGCAACCGGTGGCTGGGGGTTTGCTCAATTCAAAGACGGCAAACCGGCCGACGCGGCGCTGCTCAAAACCTGCTTTCCCTGCCACGAGCCTGTTAAAGCTCGTGACTTCGTCTTTACCCATTACGCACCTTAAATACGGAGATGTCCCATGGACAAGGAAGAATCATTTGGCAATTCGACTTGCGAAGATCAGGTCAACATGGCGGAGCGCGAGTTATCGGCGTTCATGCTGGCGGTGACTGAATTGTTCGGTCCAGAGCAGGCAAGGCTTTCGGCAGAGGACTGGCTCGACGAGTCAGAACAAATGGACAGCCCGCAGAGAGCCACCAGGCGAGATTGGCGAGCGGTCACCTAGCAGCCTCGGTCCGATTGGCAACTGGGGGGACTCCAGCGCGAGAGCTGCCGCATCGACCGATACGAAGGTGTCGCCGATACTATCGTCCAATTGTTTCGCATCCGCGTTTCTGGTGTGATGCCTCATCGCAGCGGATGCGTGGCCAGCCTTCGGCTCCGGCACGCTAGTGGAGATTGAAGCGATTTTCGAAGTACTGAGTATGCGGAGAACAAAGGAGAAGGCAATATGTCACACCATTACTCCGGTCCCGACTTCGGCTTCCCTCACGGGGATGCCCGCCTCGATCTTACTGACCTGTATGCATTCCCCAAGCCGGGGGATGTTGGCAAATCGATCCTGATTATGAACGTGCATCCGTCCGCGGGTTTAAGCCCAGCCGGGCCCACGACGGATGAACCCTTCTTGACTGAAGCCTTATACGAACTGAAGATTGACACTGACGGTGATGCCGTCGCCGATATCGCATACCGAATGCGGTTCACCTCAGACAAGAACGGAGGCCAGACCGGAACATTGCGCCGCGTTCAAGGCACGCAGGCCGGCGGCACTGGGGACGGCGGGCAGACGATCATAGAAGGAGCACCGGTCTCGACCGCACGCGACGCACATGTAACCTCGACCGGAGACTACCGGTTCTTCGCGGGCTGGCGCAGCGATCCCTTTTTCTTCGACACGATGGGCGCGGTAAACAATCTGCAGTTCACCGGCGTCGATTACTTCACCGACAAGGACGTGTGCAGCATCGTGCTGGAAGTACCCAACTCGGCCCTCGGCTCTAAAAAGATTGGCCTATGGGCGCGTACGCTGGACGGCGCAAGCGGGAAATGGATGCAGGCGGACCGCGGTGCGCGGCCAAATCAGACTCCCTTCCTTGCTGGCGAGCAGAACGCCGCCTATCTCTCTGCGGAGCCAGCGGACGATGCCCGTTTCATCCCGGTATTCGCGCACGCGCTGGAGCACACCGGTAGTTACACGCAGACGGAAGCAACGCGGGTCGCCGGAATCCTGCTGCCGGACGTGCTCCACTATGATCCCACGCAGCCGGCGTCCTACCCGGACAATGGCCGGGCACTCACCGACGACGTCGTGGATTTCTTCCTTCCTCTCCTCACAAATGGGAAGGTGACGCGAGATAACGTAGGGCCACACACAGACCTGCTCACCTCCTTTCCCTACGTCGGTTCGCCGCATAAGATTCGATCCGCGGAGGGGGTGGCCGCATAAGTATGTACGGAGCCGGGCTGAGAGTTTCCGCATCCCCGCCACTGCATTCAGTCCTTGCATTCTCGCCGCATGATGCTGACGATTTCTGTCATGTTCGCATCGTTGCAACTGCTTGCCCAAGCCCTGAAAACGCAAGTCCAGAAGTCAGAGAGGAACAAACCATGAAGTATCCGACTTTTTATCGCACCGCACAGATCGATGGGCTGTCAGTTTTCTACCGGGAGGCTGGTCCGAAAGACGCCCCGACGATTCTCCTGCTGCACGGTTTGCCGTCTTCTTCGCGAATGTTCGACCCTCTCTTCACCCGTCTTTCCGATCGCTATCACCTTGTCGCTCCCGACTACCCGGGCTTCGGTCACAGCGACTGGCCGGACTCGACAAAATTCGCGTACACCTTCGATCACATCGCGGAAATCATGAATCACTTCACCGAAGCGCTCGGTCTCTCCCACTTCACCCTCTACATGCAGGATTACGGTGGCCCCGTCGGCTTTCGCATGATCTTGGCTCACCCGGACCGAGTCGAAGCTCTCATCGTCCAGGACGCGGTAGCACACAACACCGGTCTCGGCGAGAACTGGAAAACGCGGCGCGCCTTCTGGGCCGATCGCGCTCCCAACGAAAGCGCGCTGCGCACGAATCTCCTGTCGCTTGCAGCCACGAAGGCCCGCCACGCGGGGAATGATCCCGACGTGGAACGCCACGACCCCGATCTCTGGGTCGATGAATTTTATTTTCTAAATCAGCCCGGCCAGGCTGACATTCAAAGCGACCTCTTCTACGACTACCGCACCAACGTCGATTCCTACCCGAAATGGCAAGCATGGATGCGCGAGAAGCAGCCGCACCTGCTGGTGATCTGGGGTAAGTATGAGTCTTCGTTCGACCCCTCCGAGCCAGAAGCCTATCGCCGCGATGTCCCCAAAGCCGAAGTCCACATCGTCGATGGCGGCCACTTCGCCTTAGACACCGCCGCAGACGAAATCGCCGCACTCGTCCAAGGATTCGTCGGTTCTTCACGCCAGGGCTTCCCGGCGCGGCGAGCGGGATGAAGCCGCTTTGAGTGGCACGGGTTTTAGTCGAAGGTTTTCCGGAAGAAGGTTATAACCCAATGGTTGAAAGTCGAGATCTTCGGCTGACGAGAATGCCGCTCAACGACGGAGCCGGCCACATGCCCGCCCTCGGCTTCGGCACCCTCATTCCCGACGCTGCCCTGACGAGAACCGCGACAAGAGACGCACTGGACGCGGGATTTCGACACTTCGATTGCGCGGAACGATACCGGAACGAGCGAGAGGTAGGGGAGGCGTTGCAGGGCGGACTTGCCGCTAATGGGATCGCGAGAGAGAACATTTTTGTTACCACGAAGTTGTGGAACTCCAACCATCGGCCAGAACGTGTCGAACCGGCTTTCGAGGCGAGTCTCCACAGACTCAGTATCAGGTACCTGGATCTCTACCTCGTTCACACTCCCTATGCATTTCAACCGGGCGATGAGCAGGACCCACGCGATCAAAACGGCAATGTCCTCTATGACAACGGAGTGACTTTGCTCGACACCTGGAGAGCAATGGAAAGTCTCGTGGACCACGGCCGGTGCCGGGCCATCGGACTGTCGGACATCAGCTTGAATCAATTGATGCCCATCTACGAGTCTGCAAGAATTAAGCCAGCCGTGGTTCAGGTCGAATCACATCCCTATCTGCCGGAAACGGAGCTTCTGGAATTCTGCAAAGAAAAGGGCGTTGTGTTTTTGGCTTTCGCGCCATTGGGTCACGGAATGAGGCCGGGGCTGCTCGAAGATCCTGTCATTTCGGCAATCGCCGCACGAGTTGGAAAGACGCCAGCACAGGTGCTGCTGGCATGGGCGGTTCAGCGCGGCACGGCTTTGCTTACCACACCCAAAACCGCGGCTCGCGCGAGAGAGAATTTTGACATTTCTGCCCTTCCGGAGGATGCGTTGAACAAAATCAATCGCATTCAGACCAGGCAGAGACTCAATGAAGTGGTGAGAACAGGAGTCCCTGGTTTCATCGCACAAGGGAGATGAACATGAAGCTGAACGAGCAAATCAATGTCGAATTGCTCGCGTTTCTTTTCGGTGCAAGCAGCGAGGCCTGAGATCGTGCCGAAGCGAAATGAGTGGTCGACGCGCCGAGAATACACAATAGTTCGATAAAGAATGGAGGATCAGATGACGATTTCAAATCAAACAGTTGAGCGATGTATAGAGGAGTGTTTGCAGTGCTCACGCTGGTGCGCTCAATGCCGCGCTGAGTCCCTGGACCAGGATCCGACCATGATGAGGGACTGTATCCGGCTTTGTAACGAATGCCTTGAAGTGTGCCGAACCTGCGTAATCCTGCTTACGGGCAGCTCTGGATACGCTCACCGGGTGTGCAGTATCTGTTCCGAGCTATGCTCAGACTGTGCGGCAGAGTGCGGGAAATCCGAAGGTGAAACGATGAGGAAGTGTGCTCAAGCGTGCCGTCAATGCGCGGCTACATGCGCCGAGGTCGCACAAGCGGGCCCAATTCGGCGGGCTGCTGCCTAAAATGAAAGTCTGGGCTGCCTTGCCCCGCCCTGTGAGGGACGCATCTTCGGGTTGCCCGCGAAGGACGTAGGCACACATTCCAGCCTATTTCGTCGATGGCGTTCACCAAACTGCGGCGAGAATTCTTGTAGAACGCTGAAAGTACGAGCTGAATGAACAACTGAATCAAGGATTTGCCTTTGTAGCACGCTTCAGGGGATTTTCAATCTTCACTCAAAGCTGAGACGTAGCCTCCCGCCACCAAGGTAATTCTGAGAGGGAATCTTGGCGGTTGCAACTAGGAGTACTGTGATTGACGCACGCATTCGTAAGGCGTGTCGTGGCCTTCACCGCGCTCATGCTGCGAACGGTATCTGGCTGCGATCACGATCACAGCATAAGTCCAATGATTGGCGAAATGGTGAGTGACTGAGATGCAGGGGCTGGCGAAGACAATTCTTTCGGTACAAGGGTTAACAGTAAACTTGGATGGGCGGAGCATTCTATCGGGTCTGAGTTTTGAGCTCCATGCGGGGGAGATGCTGGCTATCATCGGCCCCAACGGTGCGGGGAAGACGGTGCTGCTGAAAACCCTTCTGCACCTCCTCCCGTACCACTCCTTGTCTAGCAGGAAAGCAGAACCTCAAAGCCTGAACCGATGCCACGCGCGATTATTCTACATCTCTCCATTAATCCGATTGCTCGTTAATGGAGGGCACGAGCGCAAACCGCTTCTAGAACTTCCCCCGACAGAGAGTCGAGATCACAGTCGAGATTGACAACAGAAGCCGCATTTGACATATTGTCAAAGCGGTTAGCAGCAGTGGCCCGAACTGTGTACCAGTGGTTCGCTTGCCGGCGAAACAGTAGTGTTGGAGAACTCATGAGCGAAAACGGTTCCCTCATTCACTCTGAAAAACTGCCCTCAGAACAGTCGGGTGAGCTCATTCGCCTGCCTCGAGAACGCGCGAACTGGCAGTGGATGAGCTTTTTCGTCCGTCGACTGGCTCCAGGGGATACTTACCGCGCGGCAACGGCTGGCGAAGAAGCTGTCTTTGTCCTACTCGGGGGAACGTGTCAGGCCGACTGGGGTGGCGGCGCCGTCGCCATGGGACAACGAAGGCACGTCTTCGACGGCTATCCACACACCTTGTATTTGCCAACCGGTAATCAAGTTGTCTTCACCGCCGAAACGCTTTGCGAAATTGCCGAATGCCGAGTGCCCTCGACGGCACTTTTGCAGCCCAAACTGATTACTCCGAACGATGTGGTGAGTAGCCTGCGAGGGGGCGGTAACGCCTCTCGGCAGATCGTAGACATTATGACTCCCGCATTCCCCGCCGACAAATTAATGGTCGTCGAGGTTTACACACCAGGCGGAAATTGGTCCAGTTACCCGCCCCACAAACATGACGTGCACAATCCACCAGCGGAAGTCGACTTAGACGAGATCTATTACTACCGCATGACGAAACCGACCGCGTTCGCCTTTCAACATCTTTACTCCGGCGCGAATTCATTCGAGCAAACCGTGAAAACTCAAGATGGAGATGCGGTTCTGGTTCGAAGTGGCTACCATCCAGTCGTTGCGGGACCGGGATACGATATCTACTACCTGAATTTTTTAGCCGGATCATCTCGAGTCATGGCGGTAACGGAAGATCCGCAACACGTTTGGTTACGATCCACGTGGAAGGAAACCGATCCGCGCCTCCCGCTCGTTTGATCGCTGCAAGCGCTCCTCGACGAGCATTATGAGTTCTAATCTCGTGCCATTGCGGCCGGACTACTAGACCGCAGAACTCGAGAGATACGCCGGTTAGCATCCTATTCAAAATAGGTGGGAGACCTAAAGTGGAAGCGATACCGTCTGGGCCAGTATCGAAGCCCCCGAGACTCAAACGAGTTCTCAGTGTATGGGATCTCGTTTACTACGGCGTTATCTTAACTTCTCCCATTGCAGTCGTCCCCATGTTTGGAGAGGCCCAGGTTCTTTCCCACGGACATGCAGTCATCACCCTCCTGGCAGCGATGGTTGCCATGACCGCGACTGCGGTCAGTTTCGGACGAATGGCAACCGTTTACCCTTCCGCTGGTTCGGTCTACACCTACACGAGCCGAGCCTTTAATCCCATGTTTGGCTTCGTCGTGGGTTGGGCGATGTTTCTGGAATACCTGTTTCAGCCGCTGCAGAATAGCCTCTACGCCGCCCTCACCATCCAGAGATTGCTTCCGCATGTACCGTTCGCTTTGCTCTCAGCGGTGGCCGTCGGCTTCATGACTCTGCTGTGCTGGTTTGGAATTCGGACCACCGCTCGAGCGAACGAAATCTTGCTCGCCATGATGTCGATCGTCATGATCGTCTTCATCGGCGAAGCAATTTGGTACATCGTCGGCCATCATCACGTCGTCGGTCTAATTTCAACGCAACCGGTTTACGACCCAAGAACTTTCAGCGTACGCGCGATCGCGGCAGGCACAGCTCTCGCGGCCACTGTTTATATTGGATTCGACGGCGTCAGCATTCTCGCCGAAGAGGTTGAGAATCCCCAGCGAAATGTCTTGCTCGCTTCAGTCCTCGTCTGCGTTTTTACGGGTCTCTTTGCCGCCTTCCAGGTGTACTTGGCGGTTCGGGTCTGGCCCGACTATCGCACGCTCGTCAATCCGGAAACGGCCTTCATGGATGTCGCCAATGTCGTCGGCGGTTATAAATTGTTCATCGGATTCGCCGCTGTCCTGCTCATTTCCAGTCTCGCATGCGGTCTCGCCGGGCTACTCGGTGCCGTGCGCTTGCTCTACAGCATGGGTCGCGACAATGTCTTACCGCGCAAGATATTCGGCCATCTGAACGCGGAGCGTGGCAATCCTTCTTATAACGTTCTCATCGCCGGAACTCTCGCTTATCTTGGAACGTTAACCATCGGATGGGAGCGTTCGATTGAGATTCTCAACTTCGGAGCGCTGATGGCCTTCATGGCCGTGAACCTCGCCGCCGTGAAGCATTTCGGCTTTTCTCCCGCGATCGCCGGGAAACGGCGCATCGTGCTCGACATCATTGTGCCTAGCCTTGGATTCGTTTTTTGCCTGATTATTTTCCTCGGCCTGCAGCAATCCACACTCGTTGCCGGCTTGATTTGGCTGGTAGTCGGCCTGGTCTACGTAGTCTTGAAGACCAAGGCTTTGGGTCAGCCCGTCGTGATCGACTTCAGTGAATCCGGCAGTTGATCGAAAAATGAATCTGAGTTGAGACGCAACCGCGGGACGACTGGTACCGCTCCGAGAGTTCCCGCAGTAACATGAAGAGCGCTAACGACTGGCGAGCGCTTCCGCTTCCTTTTCTTTTCTCGACTGCAGCATGAACCCGCACGATTCCCTCACTCGGAGTTGCGGCAGAAGATTCACCGTCACTGGCTTAGTGCGTTTCTCCTTAATGCGCTCGAGAAGAAGCTGCACCGCCGTGCTCCCCAATTCAAACTTCGGCAATTCGATCGTCGTCAGGCGTGGGCGAAAACAGCCGGACCATGGATAGTCGTCGAAGCTGATCAGGGCGAAATCCTCAGGACAGCGCAGTCCGATCTCTTCGGCGGCGCTCATCAAACCAATTGTCATTAAATAGTTCGTCACGAGAATGGCATCCGGGCGCTTCGGGAGCAACGCATGGCCAGCCCGATGGCCGGATTCGATTCGATAGTCCCCTTCAAAGCTCAAATCGGGATCATAGGCCAGTCCCCGCGACTCCAGCGCTTTGATAAAACCCTGGCGGCGCGCGCGTGCGTTGCTCACAGTCATTGGACCACCGACCAGGGCAATTTTTTTATGACCGATCCTCGCAAAATGTTCTACCGCGTCCATCGCGCCTTGTTTGTCATTCGTCTGCACAATGTCGGTTTTGAGCTCCGGACAAGTTCGCATCAGCAACACGATCGGAATGTTCGCCTCTTCAATCATCTTGCGCTGCGAAGCGCTAAACGCTGACGGGGTCTTACTCAGAATAATTCCGTCGACGCGCTTGGAAATAAGGAGATCGAGATACACTGCCTCTTTGTCGGTCTTGTCATCGCTGTTACAGAGCAACATGCTGTAACCAGCCTTCTGCGCGGCATCTTCCGCGGCTCTCACAATCGCAGGGAAAAAAGGGTTCGCAATGTCGGTCACAACCATTCCCAATGTGTGGGTCTGCTGCTTGGCCAGACTCCGCGCGAGGAGATTTGGGCGATAGTTTAGTTTACGAACCGCCGCCTCGACTCGCCGGCTCAGCGTGGCGCTGACGCGTCCAGTCTGGTTGATGACCGCCGAAACCGTGAATACCGAAACCTTGGCCTCACGAGCCACATCGTAAATACTGGGCGCCTTCGACCCTCCCGCTCCAGTTGCTCTCTTGGATTTCCTGGTCATCGCAAGGTACGACTATACATGAGCCGGCCAGTCGCTTTGCGGACGCGAAGGTAAAGTCCAACCGCATCGGACACTGTTGCAGGAATCGCTCTTCAACGGCTTGAAAGCGGTTCACGAATCTCACGCATATCGCGAATAACCCCTTATATTCGGACGGGCCATGCTTGGATTGCCGGAGGTCCAGGCCGTACGATCGCGCTCGGCATAGGATCGACAACGATCAGTATCCACCATATATATCGCGGACCTGACCGTTTGGACGCCGGACACAATTCGTCTTGTCCTAAGCGGTTTGTTCATTCACACATAATATACTGGTGCGGTACCCCGAGTTGCAGTATCCTGCTCTGGCATCGGACCCGCTAGTTGGGACAGACACATGACGCGAAAGTTAACGACTGCGCAAGCCATCATTCAATTTCTCAAAAACCAGTTCGTCTCGCGTGACGGCGAGCGGCACGCTTTCTTCGCCGGCTGCTTCGGTATTTTCGGCCACGGAAACGTCGCCGGCATCGGGCAAGCACTGCAACAGAATCCCGATTTCCCTTATCATCTCTGCCGCAATGAGCAGGCGATGGTGCACACCGCCGCTGCCTTCGCGAAAATGAGCAATCGCCTTCGAACACTCGTTTGCACCTCGTCGATCGGCCCGGGGGCAACCAACATGCTGACCGGCGCCGCCGCCGCGACCATCAATCGCATCCCCGTCCTGCTGCTTCCAGGAGACATTTTCGCACGCCGCAACGTCGCTCCCGTCCTTCAGCAACTCGAATCACCTGCGACGCAAGACGTGTCAGTCAACGATTGCTTCCGTCCAGTTTCGCGCTACTGGGATCGTATCCAACGTCCCGAACAGATTCTGACAGCTCTGCCCGAGGCGATGCGTGTGCTGACCTCGCCCGCAGAGACCGGCGCTGTCACCCTGGCGTTGCCCCAAGATGTGCAAGCCGAAGCCTACGACTTTCCCGAAGAGTTCTTCGAGGAGCGCACCTGGATCATCCCCCGCACTAGAGCCGATATCACCCTCCTTGCAAAAGCCGCGGATTGGATTCGGACCTCTCAACGACCGCTCATCATTGCGGGCGGCGGCGTCATCTACTCCGAGGCCACCGAAGCTCTCTCCCAATTTGCGGCCCGCACCGGAATTCCCGTGGGCGAAACGCATGCCGGGAAAGGATGCCTTAACTTCGATCACCCGCAATCGGCTGGTGCCATCGGAGTGACCGGAACTCTGGCCGCAAATCGTTTGGCAGCCCATGCCGACCTGGTCATCGCGATTGGCACGCGGCACAGCGATTTCACCACAGCTTCCAAGACCGCATTTCAAAATCCGGACGTGCGGATGATCAATATTAACGTCGCCGAATTCGATGCCTATAAGCAAGCTGCGCTCCCGATCACGGCCGACGCTCGCGTCACTCTCGAGGAACTGAGCAGCGCTCTGTCGTCGTATCGCGTGTCGCAGGATTACGCAAGCGGGATCAGCAGCCTCCGCGCCGAGTGGGAGCACGAAGTCGATAGAATCTACGCCCGCCGCCATGGCCCGCCGCTCAGCCAAGGAGAAGTAATCGGCCTCCTGAACGCTGCCTTGGGCAGCCGCGATGTCATCGTCAATGCCGCGGGCAGCCTTCCCGGCGATCTGCACAAACTTTGGCGCACCCGCGATCCCAAGAATTACCACATGGAGTACGGTTACTCCTGCATGGGCTACGAAATCGCCGGCGGCCTTGGAGTCAAGATGGCCGATCCGACTCGCGACGTTTATGTTCTGGTGGGCGACGGCTCCTATCTCATGATGGCCCAGGAGATCGTTACGTCTCTGCAGGAGAATATAAAACTGAACATCGTCATTTTTGACAACCAGGGTTTTTCCAGTATCGGCGGCCTCAGCCGCGCCTGCGGCAGCGAAGGATTCGGAACGAAATATCAATATCGAGATCCGACGCATCCAAACGCCGCGCCTCCCGTCGATTTCGTAGCCAACGCCACGAGTCTGGGTGCGTATGCCGTACGGGCCCAAACCCGCGAGCAGTTCTCCGCGGCCCTAACTGACGTACAGAAACAGCCGCGCACCGCGGTGGTCGTGGTCGAAACCGATTACTTCGACAGCGTAGGCGGTTATGAATCGTGGTGGGACGTTCCCATCGCGGAAGTGTCCGAGTCCGATCTCGTGAAACAAGCCCGTATCAAATATCTGGACGGCAAGAAGAAAGAAAGATACTTCTGGCCGTCGGAACATTGAGTTTGGCTCAGCAGGACGGCAGCGACCAGTCATCGCGAGGCACTAATGACAAGAAGCCAGTCGCCACCGGTAGTAAAAGCTCGGAGCAACGGCTTGAGCATTCTGTCAAAGCGCTAAGAATTTCAGGGGGAGAGATAACCGGCATGGCCAAATTGGGAGTAGGCGTACTTGGTGTTGGAATGATGGGTAAGAGGCACGCAGAGAACATCTGCCGTCTGGTGCCCGAGGCTCGTCTGATCGCAGTCGCGGACGTCGCCGCTGACCAAGCGCGCAAAGTCGCCGCCGAACTTGAGATCGAGCATGGTTTCGGAAGTTTCGACGAGATGCTCGAGTCGAAAGAGATCAACAGTGTAGTCATTGCGACTCCCGACAAGTTCCACGCACAATCGATTCGAGCCGCCGCAGCCGCCGGCAAGAATATCCTCTGTGAAAAACCGCTCGCCCTCAACCTGGCGGACGCCCAGTCTGCTCTCGATGCCGTCGACAAGGCAGGCGTCCATCTGCAGATTGGATTCATGCGCCGATACGATCCCAGCTATCTTGCGGCCATGAAGCGCATCGAAGCAGGCGAAATCGGCGAACCGGTGATCTTCAAATCGATCGGACGCGACAAAGACGTTCCGCCGATGTCGTCGTATGCCTCCCGCTTGAACGGAATGCTCTTTTACAACAGCTCGATCCACGATTTCGACTTGGCGCGCTGGCTTATGCGCGACGAAGTAACCGAAGTGCAGTCGTATACGACGGTAGCAATTCGTCCGGAGGTAGCCGACTTCGACGACGTGGTGGCAGGAGTCGTGAACCTGAAGTATGCCCGCGGCGCAATTGGCAACGTCGAATCCTACGTCCAGGCATTGTATGGCTACGACGTGCGAACCGAGGTTATCGGGTCAAAAGGATCGATCCTAATCGGCAGTGCCCTGCAGCATTCCGCGACATTCCTGAGCAGCGAAGGCGGCACACACAAGTTCGCGGATGATTTTCTGACGACATTCGCCGACGCCTACGTTGCCGAAGTCCAGGACTTCGTGCACAGCATGCTCAATGACCGCGCTCCGCGAGTCACCGGAGAAGACGGAATGCGTGCCCTCAAGATCGCGGTGGCCGCCGAAACATCGTATCTTCAGTCCAAATCATGCAGCGTAGAACCGGCCGCCGAACACAGCTTAGCGGGCAAGCGGAGGAATGCATGACGCAAACGACTGTTTCCTCCAGCTACAAGAGTCCCTTCCATGAAATGACGCAAACGACCAGCACTTGTCTGTGGAACGACTCGGCATCGATCGAGGAGCTCGCTTATTCAATCGAACACGGAGCGGTCGGCGCAACCTGCAATCCGGTGATCGTGCTTGCTGTGCTGAAAAAAGAAATGGCGATTTGGAAGAATCGCATCCGCGAACTCGTCACAGAACGACCTGCCGCCACGGAAGAAGAAATCGCCTGGCAACTGGTTCGCGAGATTTCGATAAAGGCGGCTGGCTTGCTCAAGCCGACTTTCGATGCGCAGAAAGGTCGCAACGGTCGTCTGTCGATCCAAACCGATCCCAGGTTCTATCGAGATTCGCAGGCCATCGTTCGGCAGGCGCAGGAATTCGACGGCCTCGCGCCCAATATGATCGTGAAGATTCCGGTAACTCGAGCCGGCGTTCCTGCAATCGAAGAGGCCACCTATCGCGGAATCAGTATCAATGCCACGGTAAGTTTCACCCTCCCGCAGTGCATCGCCGTCGCCGAGGCGGTCGAGCGCGGACTGCAACGACGAGAAAAGGAAGGCAAAGATACCTCAACCATGGGGCCAGTCTGTACCATCATGGTTGGGCGTCTCGACGACTGGCTCAAGCTCGTGGCAGAGAAAGAAAATATCACGCTCGATCCCGGCTACTTGGAATGGGCTGGCGTCGCGGTATTCAAGAAGGCTTACCAGATTTTTCGCGAGCGCGGCTACCGCTTGCGCCTGTTGTCGGCGGCCTTTCGCAACCACATGCATTGGAGCGAATTCATTGGCGGCGACGTTGTAATTTCTCCGCCTTATGCATGGCAAGTTCGCCTCAACGCCAGTGATGTGCAGGTTCGCCGGCGCATTGACGATCCCGTGGATTCAAAGATCGTCGCTGAGTTGCTCCGAAAATTTCCGGACTTCCGCAGCGCTTATTCCGAGGACGGCATCACCCTTGACGGATTCGACACCTTTGCCCCGACGCGTCGTACGCTTCGTCAGTTCATCACTGCCTGCCATGATCTCGATAGTTTGGTTCGAGACATCATGCTGCCCAATCCGGATCTGGCGTGACGCTCGCACGTTGCTTGAACATTGCCCGGAGAGAGATGTTTGCCTGCTCGCGATATGATGACAGAGTAATATAATCGCGCTCCGTTCGAAGCGATTTTTGTATGTTCTACCGGACTGTGATCTTTCACTTGATCGAATAGGAATATGCCGCCGGACCGAAAAACTCGCAGGCGTAAGACCAACAAAACGCCGAGTATCTACGATGTCGCCAAAGAAGCTCGCGTCTCCGTTTTCACCGTGTCCGCCGTCATCAACGATAAGAGCCATGTCGGCAAAGCTCTCAAACAGCGCGTAGATGCTGCGATCCAGAAACTTAGCTACCGCCCCAATCTGCTGGCCCGTAGTCTGGCGAAGCGCCGCACCCATACGATCGGAATTGTCGTTCCCGACATTTCCAACCCCTTTTTCCCACTGGTCGTTCGCGGCGCGGAAGACGCCGCGCAAAAACACGGATACAACATTCTGCTCTGCGACAGCGACGATCGACTGGAGCGCGAAGAAGCCTGCCTCGAAGTCCTTCTTGCCAAACGCGTAGACGGAATTCTGCTGACCAAGGCGCCGCAACCTCTCCGGCCCTCCTTGCGCCAGCTTATCGACGACGCCCGGGTTCCCTTCGTCCTTCTCATGCGCACCTATCCCGACCTCACCAAAGACGCAGTTGTAACCGATGACTACAAGGGCGCGTATGAGGCCGTCAGTCAGTTGGCCCGCGCAGGACACCGCCGAATTGGATTGCTGGGCGGCCCGATGACCGTCAGCAACGGCCGCGAACGCTGGAAAGGCTTTCGCGACGCTCTCGAAGCCAATGGCCTCACCCACGAACCCGACCTGGTCATCCAAGGCGACTATCGTATCGAATCAGGCTATCGCGGAGGCCACGCTCTCCTCTCCCGAAGTCCCGACGGCATCTATGTCGCAAACTACCTCATGACCGTTGGCCTGCTGAAAGCCGCAGAAGAAATGGGAATGCGTTGTCCCGAGGATTTCGGCCTTGTCAGCTTCGACGATTATCCGTGGCTCGCCGTCTTCCGGCCTCGCCTGACAACCGTCGAACTGCCGAAGTATCAAATTGGATTTGAAGCCACCGAACTTTTGCTGCAGCGGATCAAAGGCGAGCCGGCTCGCGGCGGAACCGTGAAACTCCCTCCTGAACTCCACGTGCGCGAGTCTTGCGGATTTCAGCTTCGGCCCAATCGAAATTCCTCAGATTCCCGCAACGAGGTTCGAGCGTAGAGATTTACGGTGTGGCGACGGATTCCAGGACGCTTTAATACTGAATCGCGATCGACCGGCGCTGCTTCACCGCGCGATAGATCGCCTCAATAATAATCATGTCGCGTAAGCCTTGTTTCCCGCTCGGTTCCGGCTCTCGCCCCTCCCGGATGCACTCAGCAAATTCGTCGAGCTCCAGCGCAAATTCGTCAATCAGATGAAAAGTCTTGGCGAACCATTTTCCGCCGACTTTTCCGCTGATTCGACGTTCCTCCATGAAATCAAATGCGGGAGCTAGTTCCGCCCACCCTTTTTCTCCGTGTAGGTGAACAAACGATGAAAAAGCCGCGCTGTAAGCCGCACTCCCTTGCAGAACGACGCCACTCTTGAAGTCGAGTCGAAACGCAATACCCTCTTCCACCTCTTTATAGCGTCGACGATCTCGCGACCAACTAATGCCAGCCGCTGCGATGGGGTCTTCGTCAAGCAACCAACGCGACGTATTGATGCAATAAACACCAAGATCCGTCAGCGGACCGCCGCCACACAACTTCTTCGAGAACAACCAGTCTGGGGAGTTATCACCGAACGTACGCAGTTCTGTAAACAGCGTGTGGATGATATCGATCCGGCCCAGTTCGCCCGACGTGATCATCTTCTTGAGCATCAGGCTGCCCGGCTCGAAATACTTTCGATACGCCGTCATGAGCAGCACTCTGCTCCGGCGGCAGGCGTCAACCATGTTGCGAGCTTGCTTGACGGTGGCCGCCAGCGGCTTTTCGCTGAGCACATGCTTGCCTGCTTTTGCCGCCGCAACAGCATATCTCTCGTGCTCACCCGGCGGCGTCGCAATGTACACAGCTTCGACCAGAGGATTCTCGAGGCATTGCGAAAACTCGTCGTAGCTGTAAGCGTCGCCGGCCTTGAAATCTTGAGCGAACTTCTCCGCCTTTTTCTTGTCACCGCTGACCGTCGCGACGAGCTTCGCCTTCTTGCTGTGCGCGAACGCAGGCAGCACGGCAACTTGAGAAATACTACCCAACCCCACCACGGCGTATCCGACTCGTTTCCCACTTGCCATCAATCTCTTCCTCTTCGTCACGTCCGATTTAAAGCAACGCCTTCCCGAACTAGCTCTCTCGGTCGGCCCGGCTCAATCCTTGGTCTTTGATTGCGCGATGCTCCAGCCCGCGCAACTCTTCGACATTCTCGAGAACTTTGCGGATGGCATCCACAATGCTATCGACGTTCTCCTTGGCCCCCAAAAAGAGATGGTGCGAGAACCAGACAGCCTCGTGATAGGCGGCACGCTCCGCCGCCGGACATTTGTACATATTGCGCAGATCGAGCGGTGTCGGCCGGCCCCAACTCAAGGCGGGGTAATCCGTCGGGTCCAGCGGAAATAGCGAACTCCGATATACCGGCTCATAGAACAATCCGTCGCACGGAATCCCTTCCAACTGCAGCGCCCCCACGAAAGCAGCCCGTGGAATATCCTTTACCTGCTCGGCGTAGTACTTCAGCACATATCCGTACGGAGCCAGACGCGTGATTCTCGGTTCCGGTTTGAGCAGTCCAATGCCAGTCGTATCTCGCAGCCGCGACTCGAAGTACTCCATATTTTCCTGCCGGACCTTCGCTTGCTCCGGAAGCCGCTCCAACTGAGGATTCAGCACCGCTGCCTGAAATTCCCCCAATCGGTAGTTGAATCCGATCATCCGGTGATGATATTGATCGGTGACACTTCGTCGCCCAGTGTTGATATAGGACTGGACGCGTTCGAAATATTCCAGGTTGTTGGTGATAACCGCTCCGCCTTCGCCCGAGGTAATCAACTTGCTTGATTGAAAACTGAAAGCGCCGAGGTCCCCAATCGAGCCCGCGCCCTTTCCCCGCCACATACCACCATGCGCGTGCGCGCAGTCCTCGACAATTCTAATGCCGTGTTTCGCAGCCAGCGGGACGAGAATGTCTAGATCTGCAAACCGCATGCCCAGGTGCACCGGCAGAAATGCCTTCGTCTTCGGTGTTATCGCCTGTTCGACTAGTTTCGCATCGAGGCAATACGTATCGGGATCTACGTCGACAAAAACTGGCACCGCGTTCACCAGCAAAACCGGTCCCACTGTCCCCTCCCATGTGTACGCAGGCACAATGACTTCATCGCCCGGACGTATGTCGATGGCCTTGAGTGCCGCCTGAATCGCTACTGTCCCGGTATTCACCGCCTGACCGTACTTTGCCGTGTGAAATGCTGCAAACGCTTTGCCGAACGCGTCCCCATGCTTCCCTGGAAATGGCTGGCCACCCCACTTGTGCCCGGTTAAAACATCTTCGAGCGCCTGCCGCTCTTTGTCGGTATAGATCGGCCATGCATCGAAGCGCTTTTTTCGGATCGGTTCGCCGCCAGTGATTGCCAGTTTTCCCATGCCACTCTCCCTCACCAAAGTTGTATCTGAATTCAACTCACGTATAACGTCAGAATCAATCCCAGGGCATGATCGCGACCTTCATCGAATCCGCCGCCACCGATTGCTGCACGGCCACCTCCACGTCACGCAGTGGAAAACGGTGCGAGACAAACTCCCGCAGCGGATACGTAGTCATGTATCGTGCCATCTGTCGCATACTCGGCCCGTAAGCCGCCGGTTCTTCGCCACCGACTCCAAGAATTCGCGCGCTCTTGCCACAAACATGCCGATGCGGACTAATCGAAATCTCTCCCAAGTCTGAGAAGTTGCCAGCTTCCACTAGCAGTCCACCCAGCCTCATCAGTTCGAGCCCCTCGCGAAACGCCTGTGGGATACCGGCGGTTTCGATCACCAGATCCGCTCCGCGCCCTTGCGTCAATCCCCGTACAAACTCCAATCGCTCTGCCAGAGATGTATTCGCCGCGTTAATCACGTAGTCCGCGCCCAGCCGCTTCGCAAACTCCAGACGGTAATCCGAAAGGTCCACGGCAATAATATTCCCCGCCCCTAACATTCGCGCCTTCATCAGAAAGCACATCCCCAGCGGCCCGACTCCGAGCACCACGACTGTATCGTCGAAAAGGAAGGCCTCGCTCGGAAACACCGACATCTGCTTCGCCCGATCAAGTCCGACCGTCACCGCCATGATTTCCGTCAGGACGGCCACCTCGGACGGCAAATCGTCGGGGACTCGCACGAGAAAACTTCCCGGAACGATGTACATGTACTGCGCCCATCCGCCAAAGAGATAGGGCGGATCAGCAGCACTCAGATTGTTTCCGTAGTCCGCCATGTTCGCGCAGAAGTAGTAAGGAAAATCATGCCGGCAGTAATAGCATTCGCCACACGCAACATTCGCACCAACCACGACGCGGTCGCCTACTTTGAGTGGCACTCCCTCGAAGTCGGAGTATTGCCCTTTCCCGCCAATCGCAGCCACCTTCCCCACGTTCTCGTGACCTTGAATGATCGGGAACCGAATCTGCTTCCCTGCTCCGTCGCCGGCATATTGCGTCGTGAATCCCTGGTAAGTGTGTTTGTCGGTTCCGCAAATTCCCGACATCTCCATTTTCACCAGCACGCAGCCCGGGGCAGGCTCCGGGAGGGGATATTCCCGCACTTCATACCTGCCGGGTTCCACCAGAGTGGCGGCGAGAACGGTTTCAGCTGCCATGACTTCCACCTTCACACAGCGCCGGAGAACACAAGACGCTCCGCTAAAAACGATTGTGACTAAGCGCTTAGAACAATAAAGAGCCGCCCCAGCCCTTGTCAAGCCAGATTCCCTCGCCGCTTCTCAGCTCACTCTGTTTTAAATAGAAACTTGAATCAACTCTCTTTTCCCGCGGCGCTAACAGCGGTACACTGTGACCGCAGAGAGTCGCGGCATGTTCGTCGAGGTCGCCAAGCCGATTACCCTATTATTCTCGATTCTCTCCCTGTACGGTGTCTTTCACACCGCGTTTCTGCTTCCCGCAACTGATGTCGAGCAAAGAATCTCTGAGTCTCTCTGTCTTCTTGTGTTGGCTGCCGGAATCTGCCTGCTAAGCGGATTGATTTTTTGCGAGGCCTCAGAGAATCGAGACACGCGGCGCGATCGCCTTGCCGCAACCCTTCCCATTCAACTGTTTTGTTGGGCTTCGACCGTCATGCTGATTCTCTTCCTCGTCTCCTGGTATCTCGAAGCCCACTGCGTCTTCTACCGAGACATCCGGTTCTACTAACCGTCAGCTCACGAAACGAACCAGAAATCCATAGCCCGTCTGGTTCCTCTACGCTATCCTCCTCTCGTCCGTCAATAAGAGTCTCGTGCCGGCTTCACGCCTCCTTCCCGTAGAATAGCGTCATGCCCGCACTCGATCATTCTGCGATGTTGGCGGTCGCCTTGGCTGAAGCGCGCAGCAGCTTGGCAGAAGGTGGTATCCCCATCGGCGCCGCGATTTTTGACGCCGATGGCCGCCTCGTCGGCTCGGGTCACAACCGCCGCATCCAGAAGGGAGATCCCTCCCTGCACGGCGAAACCGATGCCTTTCGCGATGCCGGACGTCAGCGCAGTTATCGGAACCTCGCCATGGTTACCACCCTGGCGCCATGCTGGTATTGCAGCGGACTTGTCCGTCAGTTTGGCTTCGGCACGTTGATCGTCGGCGAAAGCCGCAATTTTCAGGGAGGAATCGATTGGCTTCGCTCGCTCGGAGTGCGTGTCTTCGATCTCGATTCCTCCGAATGCGCCTCATTGCTCGCCGACTACATACGCAAGAATCTCGACGTCTCGGAATGAAGATATCGGAGAAGAGTGACTGTCAACTCCCCGATAACACAGGCGAGTACGCGTAAACAAACTGAGCGACGAATACAACTCGGAAACAAAATGATCTATGCATAACAATGCCGTTTTGCTAGTCTCCTGCCCTGACCGGAAAGGCGTCGTCGCTACCATTGCCGATTTCATTTTTCGGCACAACGGCAACATCCTCTTCGCCGATGAGCACGGAGACGAAGAATCGAATCTCTTTCTGACACGCGTCGAATTCGACCCGACAGACTTCGCCTTCGATCTCGCCGAGTTTCCCCGCCGCTTCGCTTCGATAGCCCGGGACTTCGAAATGCACTGGCGAATCGCCCACACTGCCGAGCGTCCGCGCGTCGCCATCTTCGTTTCCAGGTACGATCACTGCCTGCAAGATTTGCTCTACCGTCACCACAGCGGCGAACTGTGCTGCGAGATTCCTCTCATCATCTCCAACCATCCCGATAACCAACGAATCGCTGACTTCTACCGCATCCCCTACTTCGTCGTCCCCGTATCCAAGCAAAACAAGCGTGAAGCGGAACAGAAGCAAATCGGTCTGCTTCGGGAGCATCAGTGCTCACTCGTTGTCCTCGCCCGCTACATGCAGGTCCTTTCCACCGAATTTATCGTTACCCTTGGCTCCGAAAATCTCATCAACATCCACCACTCGTTCCTTCCGGCGTTTATCGGATCCAAGCCCTATCACCAGGCCTTTCAACGGGGCGTCAAATTGATCGGCGCGACCGCCCACTACGTGACCCAAATCCTCGACGATGGCCCCATCATCGAGCAGGACGTTGTCCGCATCTACCACCGCGACACCATCGACGATCTCATCCAAAAAGGTCGCGATATTGAAAAAGTGGTTCTCTCTCGCGCCGTGCGCTGGCACGTCGAAAACCGTATCCTCTTATACGGAAACAAGACCGTCGTCTTCCAATAGTCTGTCGCAGTTATGACAACGTCGCCTGTTGTCCCTGCACTCTTCGTCTTACAAGTGCCATCACTTCCGTAACCAGGTAACCAATTGCGCTGCGCTTCTCTTTCGGTTTTACTAAAGACGGCGGCGCCCGTTTCGCATTACGGGCAATCTCAAGGAGTCGACTGTGGTTGAGGATCCCAAGTGGGAACTGGCGTTGCTGGCTACCGTCCAAAGCTTTTACCAGCGCCTCCTCAGCAACCAACTTGGCGGGGAACTCCCGGCACCCTCTGAACTCGCCCCCGATGTCATCAGCCACACTGAAGACGTGCGGGCAACGCTCGTTCAGATGCAGCTCTGGATCCAACTCCTCGACATGGCGATTACTCCCGCTATGCTCCGACTTGGAGTCCAATCCGACCTCGATCCGGAAGTGGCCGAAGCGTTGTTGCGTTATTTCGCCCGTCATCGCGATGATTCCGGAGCCAATCGCGACAAAACCGATCTCGTCGCTACCTTCTTGTTTCGCCATCCGCGGGTTGCTGGTCAATGGGAGCAACGAGGCTACGGCCTCGATGGTTCCATACCCCTGTCTCCGTTTGAAATCGCGCTGCTCGAAATTCTGTCCGAGTCCGACGTGCCTGTTCTTTCCGATACCAACGTCCAACTGCTGCGCGAGTTCGGACCTCTTCTCGATCAGGCAAACCGCTTTCAGGATTTCAGCGCCCTCATGGATTCAGGCATTATCCCGCGAGTCCGGGACCTGAAATCCAAGTTGGGAGAATCGATCTATCACCCCGGCGTTCTCGCCACCCTGGCCCCGTACAATTCCGCCTTCGGCGACCGGTTTCACGCCCTATTCGCCGCTGCCACGAAAGAAATCAAGGATTTCGCCTCTCGTCTTGAAGAACTCGGAGGCAATATTCTAAGCACCGTCGATGGCGTCGAAGTTACCGTCGAACACGTCGCCGCTCTTGATCAGGAAGAACTGCTCAAAGTCGACTACGCCTCGGCGCTTGAGAAATTTCGCCGCGTGTCGCGCCTCCGACGTGAATTGGAACGCCGGCCCCCGATCCGCCGCGCGATCCCAGAGCCCGCTTCCGCCGCCCACGCTGTCAGTTCCGGTGGAGCGGCCGCGGCTCCCGCGCTCGCTCCTAAATATTCGCCCCAACCTATGACTCCGCAGGCGCTTTCCGTTGAAGAAGCCAAGTTACGCCGAGTTGAAGAATCGATTCGCGTCTTTGTCCGCGTGGCGGATCCCAAGTTTCGCCAGATCGTCCCCATGCGCTATTTCAACCTCATGCTCAGCCCCGCGGAGGTTGAAGCCTACACTGCCGACTATCTCGAACAAACGGGGCCGCGGGCGGATGTCGCCCGTATGCTGCTCCGCCTCGTCGCCGTCACCGCGCGCCTTACGACCGAGATGGAAGAACTCAAGCGCACCCGAAACTCTCTCTCGGTTTGGAAACTGCACGCCGATTCCCTGGTCGTCCTGGTGGACATGGGCAAACGCCTCGCTGAAGCCGTCGACCGGCTCGCTCTAACTTTCGATCAGCACTCTGAAACTCCGTCCGAAAGCGACTCTCTGCACGACTCACTCGAAAAACTGGACGAGCGCACGAGTCAAGCCGCAAAACTCATCGCCTCCGCCTAGTGCAAAAAAAATGGGACAGGCTATGAACCCGTCCCAATTCCTCAAGGCATGTGTCGCTTTTAGTGAATGTCGAACTGCTCCTGATGCAGCGCCGGATCCGACTTCACGATGATGGTTTTCTTCGTAAGTTCTTCCATCTCCGCCAGCAGCTTCGCGTTGTTCAGCTTCAACGCCTTCGCCACCTCCGGATTCACTCGCAACATCACGTCGCTATGCTCCAGATGGCTTGAGATCTTGCGCATCTCGACATACACTTCGTTGCATATCGTACTCACCGATTTCACGAAGCCTGTCGACTGGCAATATGGACACGGTGTACCGATCGTGCGCTCCAATGATTGCTTCACTCGCTTACGCGTAATCGCAACCAAGCCGAAATCGTTGAATTGCAGGACCTTCGACGGAGCACGATCCAGTCGCAAAGCCTCCTCTAAAGCCTGCATCACCTTTTGCCGGTTGCGTCTCTCATCCATGTCGATGAAATCGATGATGATGATGCCGCCGAGATCCCGCAGTCGCACCTGCCGCACAATCTCTTTGATCGCGTCAACGTTCGTCTTAACAATCGTGTCTTCCAGCCGGGCCGTTTTCCCCACGTATTTGCCGGTATTCACGTCGATCGCCACCAGCGCCTCGGTCTGATTGATAACGATGTACCCGCCGCTCTTCAGCCAGACTTTCGACTTCAGCGCCTTGTTGATCTCCTCATTCAGTCCGAACTGATCGTAGAGTGGCGTCTCTTTTGTGTAGAGTTTGACCCGTTTAACCAAGCCAGGCTGGAAGCGATTCGCAAACCGCACAATGCGCTCGTACTCCTGTTCTGTATCGACCCAGATTACCGAGAAATCCGAACTCACCTGATCGCGCAGCACGCGCTCGACGACGTTCAAATCGTGATAAATCAGCGCCGGAGCCTTGCTGCTATCCGATCGCGTCTTGATCTCGTTCCAAAGGTTTTTGAGGAAGCGTATGTCTGCCCGCAACTCCTCGTCCGTTGCGCCCGCCGCCGCGGTTCGCACGATGAATCCACCACCGCCGTTTTCCCGCTCGCTCTGGATAATTCTCTTCAACCTCTGACGCTCTTCTTCTGAAGCGATTTTCCGCGACACGCCCGTGTGATTGACCGTCGGCATGAACACCAGAAACCGTCCCGGCAGCGCAATGTGACTGGTAATGCGCGCTCCTTTTTTCGCGATGGGTTCCTTTGCGATTTGGATCAGCACCTCCTGCCCTTCTTTCAGCAGTTCGCTGATCTGCGGCACCACGGTGTTCTCTCGACTCCTGAAACGTCTCCCGCCGCGGCGCCCTCGGCCTCGATCGCCACCGCGGTCGGGACCACGTTCCGGTCCTCGCCTCTGTGTCCGCTGCAACAGTCTGGCCTCCGGCGCCGGACCGCGTACCTCCGCGCTCGCATCCACCGTGCCGTCACCAATCGCTTCAGCCTCCAGCAACGCCTCGGCTTCCGCTTGCGCCTCTTCGAGTTCTAGCTCTTCGGCTTCGCGCTCCTCCGCTTCCAACACCGCTTCCGGAACGACTTCGCCATTTGTGCCCGCTTCGCCAGTAGCACTCTGCACAACGCCAGTCTCGGCGGTCGTCCAGCCAGTGGTGACTTGTTCGGCAGCAACTTCAGGCGCGCCCGAGAACACTTCGCCCGCCGCTCTCGTCTCTTCCTCCGTCTCCTCGAAACCCTCATCGTCGCCCGGCTCCTCGCCATACGAGACAAGATCCGCTTCTTCTTCTTCGATCTCTTGCTCTTCGACCGCACCTTGCGCAGCCTGCGAACTCACAGCCTGTTCCGTGTGTTGCGCCGCCAGGGGTCTGGCCGACACCTCTTGTTCGTCGTCTTCTTCATCCAAGTCGTCGCCCGGATGCGCTGCCTGCGTTTCGGCATAAGTCTCGCTCACCGTCGGCACGGCGGTTCGAAGCTCCGCGATTTCCGCTCGATGCAACACAGCAGTCGAAGCGGCCAATGTCGGTTCCTCGACCTCCTCCGCAAAGTGCTCATGCTGTTCATGAAGCGGCTCCGCAACATTCACCGCAAAAATTGGTTCGTCTTCCGGAAAATTTGCGACGATAGCGGCCGACGCCGGAGCTTCATGCACCGGCTCGACCGGCGCGCTCTGCACGGGAAAAGCCGCGCCCTGCCCCTGTCGCTGGTACTTCGAGATCGATTCCCCAGGCAGTACGATCGGCTGGTATCCCGGAGGCGGCCCGTAATCGTAGTCGCCGCCAGTCCGCACCGTCGGCGTCGGCCTTTGAAAGCGTGAATCCGATCCCCCGCGTCCCGAGCGATCTCCCCGGTTGAAACGATCGTTTCTCCCTTCACCCCGAGATTCGCTACTCCGAGATTCGACCGGCGTTTCCGTGCGAACCTCGCTTGCCGGCTCTGGTCGATTCCCGCTCCGCTCCGGACGATCCCCGCGTCCCGTTTCACCTCGCCGTCCGCGGCGCCGGCGCCGTCCGCGAAAATCTCGCGAACTGCTCGTTGCATTTCCCACGGACTCAATGCCCCCTGGCAACTCGTTTCCCGCAGGTCCACTGTCTGCCGTCACCCCTTCATTTAGAATCGCCGGACTTCCAGCTTCCCCGTTTCGAGGATGTGACTCGCTTGCCGCACGGTTCGCCGGAATGGCTTCATCCAAATCCTCATCCTGCTGTTCCAAATCCATGAAGTCGGAGACGTACAGAAAGGCGTCGCGCTCGAGCCCAATATCCACAAAAGCCGACTGCATGCCTGGCAGCACGCGTGTCACACGGCCCTTATAAATCGAGCCCGCTAGGGTGTATTCGTTTTCTCTTTCGAGGTAAATTTCAGCTAACTGATCGTCTTCCGTGATCCCCACTTTGGTTTCATGGGGCGTGGTCGATACAAACAATTCCTTGTTCATTTCTACTCCGGTTTTCTAACCGGACCAGAAGCGCAAGGCGGACCGAGAGATCGATAGCGTTCAGCGCCGCTCCGGGTAGGAACGGGCGCGGTCACGAGGAGAAACCACTTCTTCCCGGGACCCGCACTGCAGTGAATTGTTGGTTCTCGTCTGCACTGATCGCGTTAAGCCTTCCGTCAGGTTCTGTGGCCACTCCTCGCGTTCACGCTGAGGGGGCCGTTCCCCGCCTGACTGGCTTCAATCCTGTCCGGCTTCGACTTCTGCCGGCATTCTGCCCTCCTTTTTCGCGAGGGCCTTCGTAATCTTGATGCTTAAATCTTGATGCTGATCTTTTTGCTTACCGAGTCTTTGTTTTGCAAGTGTCCTGCTCAAAGACACCCTGACTTCTGCCGACCGTTTCAATTCACAAACCGGCGCATCCTGACATTCATGACCATCCCCAGCGCCAAAAACATGAAAAGAACCGAAGACCCACCGTAACTCATGAGCGGCAGAGGTATTCCGGTGACAGGCATAAAACCCACCACCATGCCGACGTTGACCAAAATGTGGAAGCTAAGCACAGCCACCACACCCATTACCAGAAACGCCCCGGCGCGGTCGGGCGCCGTTTGTGCATTCTGGGTCAACCGCATCAGCACGATAAAGTATAACAGCAGAAGCGCCAACGATCCTACAAACCCGTGTTCCTCCGCAAACGCCGCGAAAATAAAGTCGGTCTGCGGAACCGGCAAGAACGCCAGATGCGTCTGCGATCCCTGGCTGCTCCCAAAGATCCCCCCCGATCCCACTGCGATCAACGACTGATTGACCTGATACCCGGATCCCTGACGATCCGCATCCGGGCTGATAAAACTAGTCAAGCGGTCCTTCTGATACGACTTCAAGACCTTCATCCACGCTACTGGAACCAGCAACCCCGCAACCATCAGGACAATCAGCGCCTGCTTCCAGCGCAATCCTCCCAGGAACAATCCCATCACCGCAATCGGCAGATAAGTGAGCGCCGTCCCCAGATCCGGCTGCGCCAGCACCATCAACATCGGGAAGCCTACAATCGCCCCCGCCTTCAGAAAATCCGACCACGACAACCCCCGCTCGTGCAGATCCGCAAAGTACTTCGCCACCGCCAGAATTAGGATCAATTTCACCCATTCCGAAGGTTGAAAGTGGCCGCCGCCCGGCATCTTGATCCATCGCCGCGCCCCTAGATACTTCTGACCAAAAAGCCTCACCGCAATCAACGAGGCCAGCGATATGATGTACATCCAGTGAATTTGTTCAAGTAATGCTTGATAGCTGACGAGGCTAACCAGGAACATCGCGCCAACGCCAGCCAGTATCCAGTAAATCTGCTTGACGTGGGCACCCGCGAACTTCGTGTGCTCCGTGGCGCTGTGAATTTGCACCACTCCTAGGGCACAAATCACCAGCACGAAGCCCATTAGCACCCAGTCGAAATCTCGGTAGGAAACGTAACGCGACATCGATTCAGTCGCCCGTTTCAGATTGGCAGGAATTCACAGAAGATCTCTCGTGCAATGCTTCACTGACATGGGTGCGACGGACAAGACGGGCTGATCGGCCCCTCTCCCCCAGTTCCCAACCATATCCAAGCCGCAGCGCCCCCGGTAGCGGCAAGTGCTCCAACGACAACCGGCGTCGAACTCATGATTCCCCCACCCGCCGCCGGCGCCGCGCCCGCCTTCCGGCGCTTCTTCTTTTTCTTCTCCGGATTGGAGGTATCGTCGCGCGTGGTCTCTTGCCCCTGGGTAACCGTCGTGGTCCCTTGATTGTCTTGAACGGTAACGTCGCCCTTGTTCGCCGCGATCTGCACGCGACCGTCCACGTCCTTCACCTGAAATTCCGTCCACGCACTTCCCGCCGGCGTGATGGTCACGTCGCCCGCTCGCGCCGACATTCCCCTCGAGGTTGTCACACGAACCAAACCATGCTCAAGTTCCACCGCCGGCCCGTCAAACTTCACCAGCGAGTCTGCCAGCACCATCACGTTTGATCCGTTCGACTGAATATTGGCCGTGGAATCCGCACGCGTTTGCAGCATGTCGCCCGAGAACACGGCCGCCGATTTCGGCACCTCGCTCCCGTTCAACCACGCCGCACCGTTTGTATACAACATCGCTGCCGCCGTCTCTCCTGCCAGCATCATTTGCGCCGGGAATATCACCGCGAGCAAACAACACACAGCAGACCGGAACGCTAACTGAGACATGGGTTCAGATCACTCCCGCACTTATTTTGTGAATTTCCGTTATCGTATTCCGGAAACCATTACAGGTCAATCCGTTTGTTCGCCCGCGTGCACTCTTGAGTCACTATCGAAGGGGGGCCCTCTCAACCGCCGCCTTGACGCCAAACCGCATCACGCGATAACAGCCATGGCGTCGACCGGAACCCGCTCCATTTCTCGTCGGCCCACCAGAAACTCGCCTTCTACTCCTTCGACTTCCACCGACATCCATCGATTCGCAGGATGTCTTCCCAATATCTTAATTTTAAGGTAATTCTCCGTCAGCGCTTCGGTGAATTCGGCGCGGCCCGATTGTAAAGTGATCGCCTCGACCGACGTGCCCAACAGTGAACCCATAAACTGCGTCTTTTTGTTGGATGCAAGCTCGCGCAGCACGCGATTTCTTTCGCGAGCCGCCGCCACCGGAACCTGCGCGCCGTGCTCCGCCGCCGGTGTTCCCGGACGCGCCGAATAGGTAAACACGTGCAAATAGGTAAATGGCAGTTCCTCGATCATCCGGCGCGTCTCCTCAAACTCCGCCTCGGTCTCCCCGGGAAATCCAACCATAACATCGGCCCCCATCGCCGCAGTTGGCATCGCCTTCCGAATCTTCATTACTTTTTCACGATAGTGCCAAGGTCGGTATTTCCGATGCATCCTCCGCAAAACCGAATCGCTTCCCGACTGCAAAGGAACATGCGCATGCTTCGCGATCCTCTGTGACATCGCCATCAGCTCGATCAGTTCGTCACTCCAATCCATCGGCTCAACCGAACTGACACGCAGCTTTTCAAGGGCCGTGCGTTCAAGAATCTCGCGAATCAAATCGACCAGGCGTAGGCATTGAACCTGGCGTGGGTTTTCGCAAATCGCGAGCGGCGAATGATGAGCCGCGCGAAAATCTGTTCCCCATCGCCCCAAATTAATTCCAGAAATGACAACTTCCCGATAGCCCGCCTCGACCAGCGTCCGCACTTCCGCTGTCACGCGCTCCATCGGCAGCGATCGGCTCTGGCCACGCACATACGGGATCACGCAAAATGAGCAGCGATTGTCGCACCCATCCTGCACCTTCAGATTAGGACGCGTTCGCTCATTCGCCGCCTCAAACACTGGAGCGGCGAGCAACTCCGTGTGGGCAAAAATATCTCCCACCAATACCTCGGCCGTTCGCTCCGTCTTAACCTGGCCACCAGAAAGCCGCTCAATGGGAACGAATCCGGCAGGAGAAGCTGTCGCAATCTCTGCCGCCTCATGCTTATGGGAATTTCCCACCACCCAGGTAACACCCGGCAACTCCGCCAGTTCCTGCGGCGCCCTTTGCGCATAACACCCCGTCACCAGGATCCGGCAACTCGGATTCACCCTCTGCACTCGCCGGATCGATGCGCGCGCATCCTTGTCGGCTCCCTCTGTCACGGTGCATGTATTCAGCACCACGATCTCCGCGTCAGCAACCGCACCGGCGCGTTCCAGACCCCGATCAAGAAACTGCCGTTCCAATGCCGCGCCGTCCGCCTGCGTCGCACGGCAGCCAAAATTCTCTATGTAGAAGCGAGCCACGCTCCTATACTAAATGACTGGATGCTGCGGATGCGCCGCTTGCGGAAAAGGCCGATTCCTTCGGAGGGTAGCGGCGATGACCTTAATCTTTCGGCGCATCGCAAAACTTTGGCGCGGCTCTGGAACTTGCGGCACGCGAGCCTAAAGCGTTTTTATGACCGGGGATAGAGTCTTTTCTGTTTCCGAAACAACCGCTCTAACCCAACGGCACCAGCCAACGTTCTTTTTTAGGATCAGTTGCCCTGAGGCGCCCTATGAAACGTCGCATTCTTCTCGTTGATGATGACCTCGCCGTTCTCCTGACCCTGAAAGCGGTGCTCGAACTTCACGGATTTGCAGTGGATACCGCCGGAAGTTCTTCCGAGGCCTTCGTCCGCCTCGAATCTGGCGTCTATCAGATGGTCATCAGCGATCTGCGCATGGAAACCGAAGACGCAGGCAAAGAAGTGATTCGCGCCGCCCGCCGTCAAGCCTACGATCCGGCGACGGCCCTGCTGACCGCTCACCCGCCATCGGTCGACTGGGATGAAAAGCGGCCAGCCCAAAGAAACGCCAAGGCTAGCGCCAGGGAAGATTGGACTGGAGAAGGCTCGGCCTCGTTACTGATCAAGCCGCTCGGCACCGAGGATCTCTTGCGCCAGATCGAAGCTCTGCTCGTGGCCCATGCCGACAAGCAACAACTTCGCCGAAACTCGACCTCCGAGGCACAACAAAACGGCCGCCAAGCCGGATGAATCTCCTGCTGGCCACCGTTCGGCTGTCATCAGAGGATCGTCAGGCGCTGGCGACTTGCCGCCCTTGTTGAAAACATTCCCGGCATAGTACGGGTCGCCCTTGCGTCGGCCGGAACGGCACGGTCGTTTCTTTCCCGCACTGCGAACAGTTCGTTCGGGTTTCCGTTTTCGTGTAAGAGTGCCCTCGCGACGAGGGGGCGCCGTGTGCCGTCGCCCCCAACACTGCCACCCGTTTGCCTTTGCAGTTTTTACAGCGCTTGGGTTCGTTCTTGAACTGCTTGTCGTGGAAGAAAAGCTGCTCCCCCGCCGTGAACACGAAATCCGTGCCACAATCGATGCACTTTAATGTCTTGTCCTGGTATTCCATTTGAGAAGGCGCTCCCGTTTTTCGCAGCCCTGCACTGCACGGAAGACCCGAATTGGGAAGGATCCGGTTCACTTCGTGGGCAGGAGATTTACATCCCCCTCATGCTTTGTCCCTGGATTCGGCCCGCCGCGCCACTTGATCGCGCGGTTACTGACTGCAACAGCCACCGGAGAAGACGTACCTGTCAGTTACAAACTACAGGTCGTTCGGACGATCGGCCGACCCGTCTTTCATACTGTCATACTGTTCTTTAACGTTTCCTTGTGTCAGCCACTTGCGATTCTAGCGCCTCTTACTTGAGCGCTCTCTCGCCGCGCCTTCGGTCAATCGACCCTTTCGTCGCAACCCCGTGGTTGCATTTGCCCGCTGCGTTATCGAAAGGATCCTATTTCTTGAATCGCATTCGCTCACGCAACCGCCCGCCCCACAAGTTCTAACTAGGCCCTAATTAGTTATGGCAAGCAATATACATCTAAGTCAAGTGGAATGTGCAGGAATATTCACTCCCCTTCAGAAATTGAACCGAGCGGAGAACTGCATCTGCCGCGGCGCAAATGAAGTCGAAGGCTTCATAAGACTTGTAGGCTGCTGATAATACGCTGGATAACTCACCCCCGCCACAGATTCCGAGTACTTAACGAATTTTCCCGCCGAAGTGTAGTAGCCGCTGTCGGCAATCGCATAGGTTCGGTTATCACGATTTAATAGATTAAACGAATCCGCACTCAGGTCCAGATGGCAACTCCCGCCGAGGTTAATCTTCCTCGTTAGCCTCAGGTCCATCGTGGCGTAGTCTGGACCGACAAAGGAATTGCGCCCCGCTCCTGCCAACCGATCGTTGCTCGTGTTTCCATCCTGATTCGGATCGCCCGACACCGTCGCATTCGCCGGACGGCCGCTCCCGTAAGTCATTGTTCCCGCAACTTTCCAGTGATCGAACACCGCTGCAAGATTCCTCTGTCCCGGTGCAAACGGATTCGGCTCATCGACTGCCGAAAGCGACAAGCGCTGCCGTTGATCGGTCACGCTCGACGCCTTCTCACTGGCCGTTGCATACGAATTCTGAACCGTCGCAGTTCCGCCTGTCACTAAAGCGTCCTGCACGTTATCGATCGCGTGCGCCCACGTATACGCTAGTCGAAAATAGAAACTATCCGACATACGCTTGTGCAAAGAGATCGTCGCCCCGTGATACACGCTCGATCCCGCACTTTCAAACTGATCAATGGCTCCAAGTTGCGAAATCGGACGGTCCACAGTATTCAAGCACGGCGGATAAGGACAGCTGAGGCTGTAACTCGTCTGCCATGTCGCAAAAGACTCGACGTTATAGAATTGATTTTGGAATACGGTACCCGTCGGATCGTAAATCGGATAGTTATAATCTGTTGGCGGAGGCAAATTAACATCCCGCGCCCGAATCAAATCCACTCCGTGTACATAAAGATAGGAGAGAGTCCCCGTAAATCCCGCTCCCATCTCTCTTTCCAGACTCACACTGCCCTGCTGCGCCCGCGGCGTCCGAAAATCGGGTGCAAACGCATCCACTTCCGCACTGGCATACTGCTGCAATGCCGCCGGAAGGATACAAGTCACCGGACCACGCTGGCAGCTAAACGCTGCGTTCGGATAGCTCGGAAAAACCTGCCGCTGATAATAATCTGTGCTGTCCAGCGCTAGAAAGTTATCAGCCAGTCCATTGTTATTCGTCACCGCCGACTGGTAAAGCTGCGGAATTCGCGTGAAGAAAATCCCGAATCCGGCACGCACCATCACCGGCCGCTCGTCTCCAATCGCATATCCGATTCCAATTCGCGGCGCAAAGTTCGTACCTCGTAACGGCATCTTTCCCGACGGAGCCCAAATTGGGTTGTTGACCATCCCCGTCTTCGAAAAAGTTTGTAAGTCATAGCGCGCGCCGAGACTCAAACTGAAATGCGGCGTCACGCGCGCCAGGTCTTGCACAAATCCCGCATAATCGTTGCTGTCTGGATGCGACACCGGATTTCCAAAACTTTGTATGTAATATCGCGGCACGTCGTGCGCCCACGCCCGTAGCGGCGTCAAATACAATCCCCCGTGCTCCGGAACAAAGGTAAAGGGATCCACCGTGATGTTGTCGTACAAATATTCGCCGCCAAATAGCGACGGAAAGTAGTTATAGTCCCAAGTCATCATCCCGTCGCCGCCAAATTTCCATTGGTTCCGTCCGCGATTCAGACTCAAGGTTTCCGCTACGCTCAAACGGTGTTCCCTTGTTTGTCGCGGCAAGATTGACGACTGCCCGAAATCTTCCATCCAGCTATAGATACTCGTCCGCGTCCCCGTCAGATTCGGAAAAGACTGCTCCCGGTCCTGCGAAAACTGCACCCGCAGATGGCTCGTTAGCCGCGGACCCATCCCGCTGATCAAAGCCACCGATGCGCTCTCCGTCTGCACATCCTCCTGCCCGTTCGCGCTCATGGAATAGTTCGTCACCGGATTCGCCGGATTCAAGAACACATTGTTCGCTCCGTAATACCGCGATGTACTCAACCGCGCCGAAAGAAATTGATGCGCGCTCAAGACATGATCCAACTTCAAGAATCCCGTGTCTCCCAGCATTTTCGCGTGGAAGGTTCCACCCATCGTCGAAAGCTGCGCCGCCGCCGCAAACACGAGCGTCTGATCGCAAGCTTGGCCCCCAATCGCCGGATCGCAAATCTCATAGTCCCCCGGGGTCGGATACACGCCCAACTGCGGCACTACGGTTGTCGCACCATTCTCGAACTCGACCACTGCCGGTACATGAAAAATATGCTGATCGTATCCCGCAAAGACGAACGTTTTGTTCCGCTGAATCGGACCTCCCACAGTCGCCCCAAATTGGTGCTGCTGATCGCTAGGATTGAACCCTACAAACGGAGGCGCCGCTCCCCCCAGCGAACTGTCCCGCAAATAGTAAAACGTAGTGGCGTGCCACTGGTTCGTCCCTGATTTCGTCACTATATTGACGACCGCCCCGCCAGCCCGCCCCGATTCCGCTCCATACCCGCTCGACTGCACCCGGAACTCCTGCACCACTTCATTCGAAAACTGGTAAGGCGCCCGATACCGTCCCGTCGCCTGCGCAAAAAATCCGTTGTTGTTGTCCCCGCCATCGACCAGGAAGCTCGTGTTGTAACCTCGCAACCCGCCATACGAAAGATCCCCGTTCGATCCCTCCGTCTGTCCTCTCGGATCTTGCGTAACTCCTGGCATCAGCAACAATAAGTCCGTAAACCGCCTCCCGTTCAACGGAAGGTCTTTAATCGCCCGCTCGTCCACCAACCCCGACACTGAACCGGGATTCGGATCCCCCACTCGCGGAGCCTCCGAAACCGTAATCTTCTCGCGCGGCCCCGCCACCTTCAATTTGAATGTCACCTGCGTCGCCGCGCCCACTTCCACCCTAATCATGGGAGACACCTGCGGCGACATCCCGTCCGCCTCCGCCCGCGCCGAGTACTCCCCCGGCGGCAGCACGTCTACCACAAATCTTCCCGCCGAATCGGTGGCCGAGTGATATCTCATTCCGGTGTCTATGCGGATTGCCACAACATCCGCGCTCACAATTCCGGCCCCTTGCGCGTCCAACACGATGCCTCGCAACGCACCCGTAGCGGCGTCCTGCCCCCAAGTCACCGAGGCAAACAGCATGCATTGTAATAAGAGGGCTAAGCGAACAACCGAAACGCGGAAAGTCTTGCAAATCGCGACTTGAAACAGCTCACCGCCACCGAACATACGAATCCCCTCGTATCCGAGACTTCGGAATCGGAGGGGATTCCTGGGACCCTGCCCACGGTATATCACTCCACTTCTCACATCACGTGTGAGCCGTGCACATCGAATATGTTCAATTTCTGTTCTAGTGCCAAAACGGGAGAAATCGAAGCGCGCAGCGGGCCGCTAATCCGATGGCACCCTTAGTAACCATCTGAGCCCAAGGCGAGCGGAGCCCTACCTCACACTCTTCACTAGCAAAATCCACGTCGTGTGCAACTTTTTTCACTCCGTTGTCGCTTACCTCTTTGCAAGCAATTGATAACTATGTGCAATCATTTAGGCCATCCCGTTGCATTTTAGGTATGCAACGGGACGATCCCCTCACCGAAAAGTGAACCGTGCGAAGTCAGTAGAAAGTAACTTCCGTAACCCGAGGAGCTCGCCACTATGAAGAACCGCAAACGCAACCAAAAAGGCTTTTCGCTAATCGAGCTGTTGATCGTCGTCGCGATCATCCTGATCATCGCCGCCATCGCGATCCCCAACCTGCTCCAGGCCCGTGTCGCCGCCAATGAAGCCTCCGCCGTGGCCTCGCTTCGCACCGTCACCGTCGCCCAGGTCAGCTATAACGACAACTATCCAACCGTCGGTTTCGCGCCCGCGCTCGCCAACCTTGGAGGCACAAACTGCTCCGCGCCCGATTCCAACGGCGCCTGCCTCATCGACTCCCTGCTCGCCAGCGGCTCCAAGAATGGATACACCTTCTCCTCCACCGGCATCGGCTCCAATCCCGCCGGTCAGTATTTTTCCACCGGACAGCCCCTTTCCGGCGGAGGCAATCGCAGCTTCTGCTCCACCGAAGATGGCACCATCCACTACGATCCCACCGGATCGCCCATTCCAGATCACGACTCCTGCATCGCTTTGACCCCGCTGCAGTAAGAACAAGGTCGGCCTCGTCTCCGTGCCCGGTTCTACGCAGCGGGTTCAAAAAAGCAGGTCCTCAAATGGATGGGGCGGCGAAAATTTCCGCCGCCCCATCCAACTCCGTTTTCGTTACAACTCTGCCTTCCTTACTCGCCCCTTAACCTTCCCACTTACCCCTCAATGCACTGGAGCCGGAGTGGTCGTCGGAGTTGTACTCTTCCCGCCGAAATCCACCTTAGGCACCTCGCGCGAACCTTCCGACGCTTGGAAGTACGCCGGATTCTGTTTGAATCCCGCAAAACCCGCATAGATGCTCGCCGGAAACTGCAGCACATAAGTGTTGTAATCCTGCAGCGTGTCGTTGTACCGCTTCCGCTCCACGGCGATCCGATTCTCCGTTCCCGCCAGCTCATCCTGCAAGCGCAGGAAATTCTCATTGGATTTCAGTTGCGGATAATTCTCCGAAATCGCCAGCAAGCGCCCGATCGCCCCATCCAACTGCCCGTTCGCGGCAATCTTGTCCGTCGGAGTCTGCGCCGAAAGCAGTCTCGCCCGAGCATTCGCGATATCTCCAAATACGGTGACCTCCTGCTGCGCGTATCCCTTCACTGTCTCCACCAGATTCGGAATCAAGTCCGCGCGCCGCTGCAGTACGATGTCAACCTGCGACCACGCCGCCTTTACCGCCTGATCCTTCGCCACCAAGGTATTTTTCACCCCGATGTACTGACCAAACAGCGCCAGCACAATCACCACTAGCACCGCGACCACAATCAATCCTTTACTCATGTCACTCTCCTGAACGCAAAATTACGAATAAAACAAATGCCGACGCGAATGAAATTCTCCGCCGCCATCACGACTTTGACTCCAAACCCACCTACGCCGCCGAATCCAATATCTTGTCGACCGCCGTCGTCACCTGCTCCACCAACTTCAAATATCGCGAGAACACCGCATCCACATTTTTCTGTTTCCGCTCCACCTTCCGTTCTCGAATATCCAGCAACTCCGTAAACACCGTCGTCTCGATTCCCAACTTCCCCGCCAGTGCCGCCGCAACCTCCCGCTTCGATCCTGCTCCCGCATCCCCTAGCGCGATCAACGTGTGCCGGAACAACGTCCCAAACGCCGGAAGCGAGCGCAACAACAGCTCCCACTTTGCCGCATCCTTCCCATTCGTCGCCAATAGCCCCTGCCGCAGCAGGATCGTCTTCTCCCGTAGCTCATATTCCACCTGCGCCCGATGCCATCGCATCGGAACCTCCAGCGTCTTCAGCACATCCTCGCCCCACAGCACGCGATAGTGCCGCCGCATATCCAGAAACTCAATGGAGAAAACATCCGCCGACCTCTGCATTTCCTCCCCGCTCATCAGCAACGGAGCGTGATGCCCCTCCTTCGCCCACCACGCAATCGCCGGCGCCAGCACTTCAATCGAAGCGTACGAAGTCTCGCGCAGCACACAGAGCAGGTTCACATTCGAATGCTCGGCCACAAAATCTCCCGCCGCCGCCGAACCATACAAAATCGCGGACAGAAGATTCGTCCCACCCGCTGCCCGCGCCTTCTCCACAAACTCCGTAATCAATTTTTCCGGTCCCATCGCACCCCTCTCAACCTCAGGCCAACTTCCCGCTCCCGGCGCATCTCAAGACAATTCTCCCCTACCAGCTTCCACCCGCTCCGCCGCCACCGGTGCTACCGCCCCCGAATCCCCCAAACCCTCCGCCTCCACCACCCCCGCCGAATCCGCCCCCGCCATAGCCCCCCCCTCGACCGCCGCCGCCCATGCTATTGAAGAGCATCGCCCAAAGCAGTCCCGACCAAAATCCACTCCCGCCGCCGGACCCGCCGCCGCCGCGAAAGATCGCGCGCAGGATCGAGAACACCACAAAGAGAATAATGACGACTACGATCACACCGCCTGACCCACCACTCGGCGCCCGCTTCTGCGGAGCTTCAGCCACGCGTGGTTGATTCTCCAGTGTCACCCCCGCATCCTGCGCGATCACTGTCGCGACCCGCGTTGTCAGCAGCGTCACGGCTGCGGCATAATCGCCATTCTTCAGCAACGGAACCGCTTCTCGCCCAAAGCCTCCTACCTTTCCGTCCGGAAGAATCGCCTCCAGCCCGTATCCGACCGAAGTCCAATACTTGTGATCATCGGTCGCCAGCAGGATCAGCACTCCTCGATCCTTCCCCTTCGCCCCAATCCCCCACTTCTGATACAGCGCCACCGCATAGCTCACGGGGTCCTGCCCGTCCAGCGTCTTCACCGTAACCACCGCAATCTGCGCGTGCGCCTTCTGGTCGATCTGCAGACAAAGATCATTCAGTTGCGCCTGTGTGCTGGCATCAAGAACACCCGCGAAATCGTTGACGTAATTGCTGGGGTGCAGAGAGTCGATGGGCTCCGCCGCAACCCACACCAACGCCACCGAAATCCATGTCACGACGAACCACGCCACAACAAACCGGCGGATCACCGCGATTCGAGCCATCTTTTTCATTCGACAAAATTGTACAGGAGTAACCGGACGAGAAGCCTTTAGCAACAGCACGTCTCCGACGATTCACAGATCCTCAGCGTGACTTACATCACAGACGCACGTGACCCCAAGTACCGCCCGTCGTCGCCCCCAGCTCTACGATTCTGATAACGAACTTGCGTGCAGATGAGGGGACCCAAAACTCACAATCCCAAAACGCAAGCCAAGGAAATTGAAATGTCTAGCAAGAACGACACCATCTGGTACGTCAGCAACCGCTATAACGCCGAGCCAGCCTGCCAGCACTGCGGCGGAACCGTTCGCCACGAATCCTGGTGCATTACGCGCGATCCGGTCGTTTATTACGCCTATCAGATCGTTGCCGACCCGAGCCAGCTCACGCTTCAGGATTCCCTCATCCTTCACTCACTCGGCGTAATCTGGGACCGCAACCCGTGTCGCGCCGCGTCCGTGACAGTTCCCAAGAAATCTGCACCTTCGACCGAACCTTCTCGACGGTAGCCAAATCGTCATCGCGATCTGCAACGCATCCAGCTAAATCCGAAAGCGCCTCGTTATTCTTCCGCTACTCCGTCATCTTCCCATTGCTTCCCGCATGCGTCGCAGGTCCACTCGAATCGCGTGCCAATCCCGCCCTCCAGAGTCTTCCCGGGGTCGAGCAGTCGGCGGAAAACCACGTCCGTCGAATCGCAATGCGGACAGCGCACCGGAATCTCCTCAACTTCAACGACCGCTTCTTGCGGTTCGTCGGCTGGCCAGTAGTCGTTCATCGCCATGCGCGCCCAAGGCAGACCGATGGACATGATCTTCACTTCCACACCCTTGGCGAAATCCAATGTGACTTGCTCGACCCCCGTGGCTTTCTCCCGCCCCATGAAAAAAGGAATGCTTGCCCCATCGAGCAGGTTCTGCAACTTCAGCGCATCTCTGACACTCCACACGGTCCGCAGAGTAATCAACGCCCGATCTTCAGCATAAGGATCGTTGGCATCGGCATCGTCGACCAAGTCTCTTTCGGACGCGCCACCTTCTATATCTTCCCCGCCAGCACCGGAGCCACTTTGATCTGAAGGGGAATTCGCTGCAGAGAACGGCGACGAAAATTCGGAGCGCACACCACGCGGATAACGATCCTGCGGTTCAGTCTCCGCCGGAACTGCCTCTTCCATTTCCACCGCCAGTCGCCGCTGCGAGATCTCGCTTCTCAGCATCTGCTGCGCCGCCTCCGTTAACTGCGAACTCTGTCCCGCCAGGATCGCGACTTCCGTGTCACTCATGCGGCGATAGTGCTCCATCAGCCGCAACCACTCCGTTGCTGGATCAAGCCCTTCCATGTTCGTCCCGGAATTTTATACCCGATCGAGCAGAAGCCGTATCTCATCCCCCCTTCGGACTGTGTTTCTTGGAAGCAGACTTCTTGTTCGTCCTGGCATTCGTTTCTACTCGGAGCTGCCAGGCCGCGCGCAGCGCCCCGGTCAGCACATCCTCGTTCGCCTTCGCCAACCGTATGTGCGTCATCCCGCCGCGTCCCCATCCCCCATGAACCGGCAAGAAAATCTCCGGCAACTCCCCCACGAATTCCGCCTGCTGTTCGGGTGTCAGTTTCAGATTGCCGTAGCCCTGTTTCTCTGAAGCGAGCGTGGCGAATATCCTGCCGCCCACCCGAAAGTCCGCCGCTCCCATGTGCGAGCCTTCCTCGGCTCCCGCAAAACTCAGCGCAATTCGTCGAAAGTCCGAAGCCTTCATCACCCACCATCCTCTATCTCATTCCTCGAACCACGCGGATAAGGTGAAATCTCCGCTTGCGTATAGCGATTCTGAACATGATATTTTGTTCTTCTTATGCGACTCTCCATCATTGCCGTAATCCTATGCAGCTTATCTTCCGCCAGCGCCAGCACCCAAACGATTCCTCCGCCCAAAGTTCCCAACGCGATTCAGGCTCCAGCTAACGAGCATGTCGTTCTGGTCGCCCACGCCACTGGATCGCAAATCTACTCCTGCCAAGCGACCATCGACGGCAACTTCTCTTGGACGCTCAAAGCGCCCGACGCGGAGCTGAAAGATGATAAGGGCAAAGTCATCGGCGCCCATTTTGCCGGACCCAGTTGGAAGCTGACCGATGGCAGCAAAATCACCGGCAAAGCCGTCGCCCATGTCGAATCCCCCGATCCCGATTCCATTCCCTGGCTCCTCGTCCACGTTATCGGAGGCTCTGGAAACGGCCTGCTTCTCAAGGTCACGACCATTCAACGCGTCAACACAAACCACGGCAAACCTCCCGCCGCAGGTTGCGACGCCGGGCACGTCACCACGGAAAACAAAAGTCCTTATACCGCTGATTATTACTTTTACTCCAGCCAAGCTGCAGCCATCCATCCCCAAACACGAAAGCGGCCGCAATAATAACCAATCAATTTTGTTCCTGATAATTCATTATTCGCGGTCCTGCGGTAACCCGCGCTTCATGGTATGTTCTTTTTTCGTTAAGCTAATAGTCATGATCCGCTCCTACAAAGGCGTCACTCCGCAGTTCCCCGAAACCTGCTACATCGACGACTCCGCCCAGCTCATCGGAGATGTCGTAATGGGCGAGCACTCCAGCGTCTGGATGAACGCCGTTCTCCGCGGCGACGTGCACCAGATCCGCGTCGGCCACTACTCCAACATTCAAGACAACTCCGTCCTCCACGGCATGAAAGACCAGTACGGAGTCTACGTTGGCGACTACGTCACCGTCGGCCACACCGTCATTCTCCACGGATGCACCGTCGAAGCGCGCTGCCTCATCGGCATGGGCAGCATCATCCTGAACGGCGCCGTCATCGGATCCGGCTCCATCATCGCCGCCGGCACCCTGATTCCCGAAAAGACGATCGTCGAGCCCAACTCGCTCTGGATGGGCTCCCCCGGCAAGTTCCGCCGTTCCCTCGAAAAAGAGGACGAACAAACCATCCTTCGCTACGTCGAAAACTACGTGGGCTACAAGAAATCCTATCTGGTGGAACGGAAGGGCTCATAACAAAGTAGCCTTCCCGCCTTGCGGAAAAACTCATTTTTCGCTTGCTTGCGGCTGGCGCAGCGGGACACCGCTGCGATCACAGGCCTCTTTCACAACAGCCTTTACAGGCACCGGAACGACCCGATTTGTATCAAGGCATTCGCTTTAGCAATCAGCCGCTTTGTTAGTATGAACATAGTATTCTCAACATCTCAGCCTTCCGGTACGGTAACCAAACCAGAAGCAACAAAAGAACATTCACTGGATGCTGTTTGCGTGAACCAACTACCCACTCCAGACTCAAATCGCCCCAACCGCGGCGCGTTATGGCTGACGCTTTTGCTGTTCGCTTTAGCATCTTTACTCCTGTTTTTGATTCCCGCCTTCATCATTCGCCCATTCACTCATCAATCAGCCCGAGGATTGTCTCTAGCAATCGCTGTTAAGCGCATAGCACCCGCCCTCACGCTCGTTTCACTGGCAGCAATGGCTCTACTCGCCTGGCGTTTGTGGACGGCCTCCTCAAAATTGTTGCGCGCCAGCCTCGTACTCGCTCTCCTGCTCGCCGCAGCCTCGGCCGTGATGTCGCGACAAAACTATTTTGAGTGGATGTTCAACCCCATCGCTGCCGCCGGCTTTATCCCCGCAGCCGACGCTCACCTCTCCGACAAAGAAATGGTCATGGCAGTCCGGATCGGCCCGCAGGCCCGCGCCTACCCCATCCTCCAGATGGCTTATCACCACATTCTCAACGACACGGTGAACGGTGAACCCATCGTCGTCACTTATTGAACACTTTGTCACACCGGTCTGGTGTGGAAGCGAACATCGCAGGGACGGGAACTCCATTTCTACCTGGCGGGCATCAACAACCAGAATTTCCTGATGCGCGACCGTGAAACAGGTTCGTGGTGGCAGCAGGCCTCGGGGCGTGCCATCGCCGGCAACATGAAAGGCGCCACCCTGGAACTCATGCCCAATGACGAACTCACCTTTGCCTTGTGGAAGTCTGAATCCCCCCATGGACTCGTCCTGGCCCCGGTCGTTGGCCACGGCGACAAAGACTACGACAAAAAGTGGGAGGAAGAGGTCGCAAAATATCCCGTCCCTCTGACCTTTCCCGGACAAGGTCTGAAAGATCGCGACGTAGTTCTGGGAATCCATCTCGGCGGCCAGTCCCGAGCCTTCCCCCTGGCCAAAGTCCGCGCCCAGACCCCCCTCGCAGACAAAGTCGCCGGCGTTCCCGTGGCGCTCGTCCTGGGACCCGACGGCGAGTCCATCCGCATCTTCCGCTCGCAATTGAATGGAACGGATATCGACCTCTACCGCGCGCCTCCGCCCAACCAAGACTCCGCTAGCAAGGAAGACACCTCCGACTGGAAACTCATCGACTCCCAGGGCAACACCTGGAACTTCGCAGGCTGCGCCACCAGCGGACCGGCAACCGGCGCCTGCTTGGACAAAATTCAATTTCTCAAAGATTATTGGTTCGACTGGAAGAATTACAACCCGCAAACCACCGTCTACAACCACTGACCATGTAGGGCAGACACGCCTTTCCGCCTGCCGGTATCGGCAATTAGGTGGCTGTATTTTGCGGTTTCGTTTGAGGTGCCACAAGGCCTGCCCTGAACCCGAACGGTTTGCTCCCGCTCCTCAGAACCCAAACAGTAGATCTACTATTGGCGCCTGAGGTCAGTGCCGTTCTTCAGAGCATTAACCCGGGCCTCCCACACTCTATTTCGCCGCTTTTACCGGCGGAGTTACATTCACTGGCAAATCCGACGACCAGCAGTCAGCCAGAATCTTCCATGTCCCCGCTGGCTGCTTCACCAGCACAACCAGGTATTTGCCGCGCTCCTCGCGCCGTTTCCCCATAGCGACCGGCATCAGCATCTTGCAGCGGCCCAAGTCGAGCGCGATCTCACCCATCACTTCCAGCCGCAACGACTCCATCTCCACGTCGCCTAACCCCGCTTCCAGCAGCGAAATCAGGAACTCCCGGATCGCCGGCAAACTCCGCACCGGTGGGACGCTCGTGCGAATGACCGTCGCATCCGCCGCATAAAGCTCGATCAGATCATCCACATGTTTCGTGTTACACGCCTGCGCCCAGTCTTGGACAACCTGGCGAGCCGCCGCCTCAGCCCGCCCTCCCGTCGAACCCGGAGCACCTGGTGCCCGTCCCCGCGGAGCCGATGATTCAGGCTCGCTCGTTGACGCTGCCGCCGTCGACGCCCCATTCGGAACCAGGTGATGGTAATGATGGTGGTAGTGATGTTGCGCGCTACCCGGAGCGACAGCCACTGGAGCCTCCGATACCTTCCCGCTCGCTGCCCCACACCACACACAAAAACGTGCCCCCGCCGGCATCGAACCCCCGCAAGCTACGCAAGCATTGCCAGCCGCCTCCGGTTTTCCATCCGCCGCCAAACCCTCCGCCGCCGCGGCCCCCCCCGACATGCGCTGAATCGCCTCCACCGCAGCCGCAACCGCTTCCGCGTTCGGTTTCGGCCAGCGAAAGCTGCCCGGTAGCCGCTGCAGAAAATCGTCAATGCTGTTGCCCGTCCCGCCATTTCCGGCCGCCAGACCCGGATCGGCTAGGTTGTGCTCGCGCTGGGAATCGAGATCCGACTCCGCCGGAAAACTCTCGGGCTCGCCCTCGGCTCGATTCGAATAGGGTTTGATCACGACAACCTCGTCGTTTTTCATTGTAGGAGAATTCGCGACCTAGCGGATGCTGAATCGTACCAGCGCTTCCGAATCTGTGGGCACTCCGTTACACAGCGCGGGACGGTATCGCCAGGTGCTCACGGCCCGCAGCACAACCTGATCCTCGTCAGGCCCGCCGCTGTCCAGAACGAAAGCGCTGTGTACATGTCCATCTGTCCCCACGATAAAGCTCACCCGAACATGCAACTGATCCTGCTGAACCTCAAGCAGTGGGTCGGGCGTCAGCAGCGCCTCCGGCGGCCGGAGGTCTCCGCATCTCGGCAGATCCAGCGGCGCCGAAACCGGAGAAAACTCGGAAATGTGCGCCGGTACTCGGTGTAATAACTTCTCCCGTTGCGCCAGCGAAAGCCTGTCCGAAGAATCGTAAGAAGAGAGACTAGACGGTGGCTCGACCGCGCTCCACCCAGCGCAAGCACTGCCCATCAGCAACAACACTGCCAGTGCCCATGTCTGTGATTTTGCCGGCTTCGCGCTTGGCCAGACGCAGTTCATCACCTTCGATCAAGGCAATTGCCCTGCCAAGCCTTAGGAACGTAAATACTCCTAGATTCAATGCGTTAGCCAAAATCTGTCCCCCGTCTCCCCGGGCTCACTGCAAAGCCTTGCAAACCCGTCGAAGCCAAACTTCAGCTCAATCGCCGCGCCCTTGACTCCGCTCATGGAGTTGTCCGCCGCAACCAGACCTATTGCAGTCCGTCCTGAGTGAACTTGTACGCGATATCGGCCAATCGCGAGCAGAAGTAGATACTCGCTGCCTGCGCTTCTGTGCTGTAGTTGTCGATCACGATTCCCGATGTCCCCCCGTCAATCGTCGAGGTCACCAGAGTTCCCGGAGCCGAGTTGGTGATCTCTGCCACACATCCATCGGCAGGGTCGCCCGACCCCGTCGTGCAATCTTCCGTCAAGCCAAAGAAGAAGAAGTCCGTTCCCGTCGGCAGCCCGACATTCGGATTGTAAAACTCCGTCCATCCCGTGCATCGTGCCGTCGTCGATGTCAGCAGTTGCTGTGAAAACGTCGGCGAGGCTGTGTTCATCGTCGTCCCTGTGAACCCAAAGGCATACTGCCACGGCGTCGTATCAGCCGCCCCCGTGCCGCAAACCCGCACCACCCCCAGCGACGGGTCGGTGAAGTAGTCGTTGCTAAAAGCCGGCTGATAAAGGTGAATTGCCGTGCCCGACGCCGACGCCTCTCCGATCCGCGCTTTCGCCAACTGCACCATCGTCGCCGTGTCCGCTTCCACCAGCACTCCCGACGTCCCGTCGTCCGCGCTCACCACAAACGTCGTCCCGTTCGTCACGTCCACAATCGGCGGCGCCACAATTCCGTTCGTCGGACCCGATCCCACCACCAAAGTCCCCAGTGCTCCCGACATGGTGTCGATCTGATAAAGCGTTCCATTTGCACTTCCCACCATTAACAGCCCCAGCGTCGAGTCCAATACCGGAGGTGTCAGTTGCAGGCCGCTGCTCACCGTAACCGGCCATGGCGTTCCCGCCAGCGTCGGCGTCCCATTAAAGACTCCAGTAATCTTGTACACCAGCCCGTCATTCGTTCCCACGTAAACAATGTCATTCTCATAATCGATCCACGGCGACGACGACGTATCGTCGGCCGTACCCGATATCGTCAGCGTGCTCATCTGCGCCCCAGTGGGCGTCACCGATGCTGCGAGTGTTCCTTCACCCGCCGTCCACGTCAGCACATGGAAAGTTGTCGATGGAGTCGCTCCAGGAACGCTCTCGACAAACGCGATCTTCGTTCCATCCAGCGATAGAATCGGAGAAGTATTGATCCTTCCCGTCGCCACCGTCGTGATGTTGTAATCAAACAGCACCGTCGGCGCAGTGAGCCCCGCGCAATACCCATCGCCCGCTGCGTCCACGTAGAGATTGTTGAAAGCCACCAGGTTCCCATTCGCCGTGCTCCCCACGTTGTTCAACCCATACACGACGTAGTCTTTCGTGCAATCCGGAGCAGCAGCCGGATCGAACGAGAACTTCGATGGATACATATTCGACGAGAGGCGTCCGCCCAAACCTGGCACGTTCCAGTCTCGCTTCGGAGGGTTTCTCTTCCCAGTAATTCCCTGCCCATTCATGCCACCGTCGAACCCGCCAAACGCGTCCCCCGTTGGCGTCTGCCATCGCTGCCTTACCTGATTCGAGACCCGCGGCTCCCGTTTCAGTACCTCCGGATGCCGCGCGAGCCCATCTCGACTGAATATCAACAACCCCGAAGACCAATCTTGCGCCGCGCCCACGTGCCGTTGAGGCGGTGCTTCCTGCGCACCAAGACCCGGCATCCCTGTCAACACGAGGGCAACCACAATCAAACTCCATTGGACGATCCCACCGCGCAAATGCCTCGGTCTCATCTTTGTCTCCGTTTGTAATTGGTTTGCCGCCATTGTAGCCGCCTTCCGTCTTCGCAGGAATAACTCATTCTAAATAACTGATTTTAGTCACCGCTGCTCTCCGCGTGAAGCCCTCTGGCACCGAGCGTGTCACTCCGGTAACCCCCACTTCCTAGTCACAATTTCCTTCGCGCCCGCTCCGCGTCCACCGTGGTCGAGGGGTTTCCGGCCACGATCATTTCCGATATCGCGCTCCGTATGGAACAATAAGAGGGCCCTATACCGGATCCCGATTCCTTCATGACCGACGCCCCCAGCAGCCTGCAACTTGCTCTTCTATCGGCAGCCATCCTCGGCTTTCGTCACGGATTCGATTACGACCACATCGCCGCCATCACTGACATCACAAGCGTGCAAACCAATCGCTGGCAGGGCATGCGCCTTGGCCTGCTCTACGCCCTGGGACATGCAGCTACCGTCGCCATTCTGGGAAGTGCAGTCATCGTCTTTCAGCTCTCCTTACCTCATGGCATCGATCGCATCGCTGAGCGCCTGGTAGGAATCACCTTGCTCGTCCTCGGCGTGTACGTTCTGGGAACGCTCTTCACCGGCAATCCCCGCCCCCACAGTCGCTTTCATCTTCTGGCACACACATTCCGCTGGTTCCACTGGAAGTTCCGCAGCTACTGGCACGATCACGAGGTACCCCGTCCAGCCGACAAAACCTGGAATTACACTTCCAAATCCGTGCTCATAATCGGCGTTGTCCACGGCCTTGGCGCCGAGACACCTAGTCAATTAATGATTTTTTTGTTGGCTGCCAATCTTGGTGGTACCGGTAAAGGCTTCATTGGCCTCGCCATGTTCATCGGAGGACTGCTCATCATGAACACTGTGATGACCGCCTCCGCCGTCGGTCTCTTCGGGTTTAGTTCCCGCTTGCCCCGCTTCCAGATCGCGGTAACCGCCCTTACCGCCATCTACAGCCTCGCCGTCGGCACTCTCTTTTTATTCGGCTCGTCAGGCCTGCTACCGCCCCTCGGATGAAGTAATGTAGTCATCCCATCTTCGTCACAACCCTACGGCAAAATCGATCTTGCATTCGAGCTTGTCTGCTGCCGCCGCCAGCGCTCCAGAGCCTTCCCTCTCCACACATCTTTGCCAGTTTCATCATGAGACAATTCCCGCGTTACTCCATCCCGAATTATTCCCATAGGTCGCATTCGCGATTGCTATGCGGCTAATTCGATTTTGTTGACAATAATTTCTCCACAGATCGCCGACTTAGTAATACAATTGACGACCGTAGTTACCCGAGGGGGTATTTGATGACAAATATTGCTAGTGCAATCGTCCGGCTCCGTGAGGAACGTCGGGAAGCCCAGAACCAGGTCCAGAAACTGGGGGAAGCCATTTCCGTTCTTGAAAAGCTCACCCGAGGTGCGGGCGCAGCCAACCACACAGGAACCACAATCCGCGCCAAGCGCGTTCTCTCAGCCGCTGGGCGCCGCAGAATCTCTCTCGCCCAGAAGGCACGTTGGGCAAAAATAAGACAGACAAAGAGAGCCGCCTAACAGAGCGGCGGGCCTCCAGTCTCTGCGAGTTTCTCCCCACTCGCAGGCTGAAGCCCGCCGGATTTTCCCCTCTAACTCCACTCACTCATCCAACTTGTGCCCAGTTCAAACCCTGAACAACCCACCTTACTCGATCTATCCGTGTCCTCCACCCAATTCCCGTACGATACTGCCCACAAATGCCTTGGCATCCCCAAAAAGCATCAGCGTGTTATCCAGATAGTAAAGCGGGTTATCGATACCCGCGAACCCCGGATTCATGCTGCGCTTGATCACCATTACCGTATGCGATTTATCCACGTCCAGAATTGGCATGCCGTAAATGGGGCTCGACGCGTCTGACCGGGCCGCGGGGTTTGTTACATCGTTCGCCCCGATCACCAGCGCCACATCGGTCTGCGGAAAATCACCGTTGATCTCCTCCATCTCGATCAGGCGGTCGTAAGGAATATCCGCTTCTGCCAGCAACACGTTCATGTGCCCCGGCATGCGCCCCGCCACCGGGTGGATGGCAAAGCGCACATCGACGCCGCGCTTCGTCAACGCGTCATAGAGTTCGCGCACTTTGTGCTGCGCCTGCGCCACCGCCATTCCGTATCCCGGAACCACGATCACTCGATTCGCTGCCGATAAAATTGCCGCCGCTTCTTCCGGAGTGGCGCTGCGTACCGGTCGCGCCTCTTCTCCCGCCGCCGCAGCAGCCTGTACCTGTCCAAAAGCTCCGAACAGCACGTTCGTGAACGAACGGTTCATCGCCTTCGACATGATGATCGAAAGAATCAGGCCCGAAGACCCGTCCAGTGCCCCAGCAATAATCAGCAACTTGCTGTTCAGGACGAACCCCATCGCCGCCGCCGACAATCCCGCATACCCATTCAACAGCGAGATCACCGTCGGCATATCCGCGCCGCCAATCGGGATGATCAACAACACACCAAACGCTAGCGCGATCAGGATCATGAATGGAAACAACGTCCGTGATTCCGGATGCAGCACCAGCGTTACCGCGATCGCCAGCGCTCCCAGCAGCAGCAAAAAATTGACCAGGTTCTGGCCCTTGTAAGTCAGCGGCCTCTGCGGCAGAACTTCCTGCAGTTTCCCCGCCGCCATCAAGCTTCCCGTCACGGTCAGTCCGCCGAGAATCACTTCCAGCGATAGCACAGCCATCATGAACCGCGAAATATCCGGAGTCCGCAAATAGAACTCCGCCGACCCGACCAGCGTCACGCAGAGCGCGCCAAACGCGTGGCTCAGCGCGGTTCGTTGCGGCACCGCCGTCATCGCCACTCGGCCCAGCGGCACGCCGATAATCGTCCCCAGCACCAGCGCAATGGCGATGAGTCGGTAATCCATGCCATGGTTCAGCAGCGTGCCGCCAATCGCCAGCACCATTCCAGCTTCGCCCGCCCAGATTCCGTGCCGCGCCGTGGTTGGCGAACTCATCCACTTCAGCGAAAGGATGAACAACACGCTCGCCACGAGATACAACAACTCAATCACAATTTGGATAGAACCGGCCCCGGCTGTCATTACTTAGCCGCCGGTTTCGCCGCCGCATTCGATGCCGGCCGGCTCGATTTAAACATTTTCAGCATGCGGTCCGTAATTACGAAGCCGCCCACAATGTTGCTCGTGGCCGCAACCACCGCGATGAATCCGAAGACGGTCGAGAGATGACTCTTATGTTCGCCCACCAGCACAATCGCTCCCACCACCGCGATAGCGTCCAGGGCGTTGGTCAGCGACATCAGCGGCGTATGCAGCAACGGCGAAACCCGCCGGATCACCTCAAAGCCAATAAATCCGGCCAGCACAAAGATAAAAAGTGCGTTGATTAAAGTGGAACTGCTATTCATCTTTCCTCCGCGAATGTCGTCTCACGCCTGCTTAACTAGCGCAGGCAACGCCAGAAATTCGCGCACCCGCGCCTGCACAATCTCTCCGCCGCGAGTCAGCAAAGTCTCGCGCACAATCTCGTCCTCAAGATTCAAATTCAACTTCTGATCTTTAATCAGGAGCAGCAGAAACGCCGTAATATTCCTCGCATACATCATGCTCGCGTGATACGGCACGCCCGCCGCCAGGTTAATCGCTCCGATGATCGTCACCCCGTGTTTCACCACCGTCTTCCCCGCCTCACTGATCTCGCAATTGCCGCCGCGTTCGGCTGCCAGATCCACAATCACCGAGCCCGACGCCATTCCCTTCACCATCTCCTCCGTTACCAGCACCGGGGACTTCTTTCCCGGAATCACTGCCGCGGTGATCACCACGTCACTTTCCTGCACGACCTTTCCCAGCAATTCCCGCTGCCGCCGGTAAAAGTCTTCATCCTGTGCCCGCGCATATCCCCGCGCATCCTGCGCATCTTTCGCCTCAATCGGAAGCTCGACAAAACGGCCGCCGAGACTCTGCACCTGCTCCTTCGCCGCTGGACGCAGATCGTATGCCGAAATCACCGCGCCCAAACGCCGCGCGGTTGCGATGGCCTGCAACCCCGCCACACCGCACCCAATGACAAAAACGCGCGCCGGAGTAATCGTTCCCGCCGCCGTCGTCAGCATCGGAAAGATCCGCGGATGCGTATCCGCCGCCAACAGCACCGCCTTGTATCCGCAAGCCGTTCCCATCGAAGAAAGCGCATCCATGCTCTGCGCCCGCGTCGTGCGTGGCATCAGTTCGATCGAAAAAGCCGTCACGCCCGTCTTCGCGACCTCTTCCACCACCTCTTTCGTCCCAAACGGTCGCAGAAATCCCACCAGAATCTGCTCGCGTCGAAAGTACTGCACATCCTGTTTCCCCGTCACATCGTTCGATCCGTAACAGAGAATCTGGACCACAATATCCGCCGCGGCAAAGATGGTCGCTCGATCGGCCACAATCTTCCCGCCCTTTTCCGCATACAGCGCGTCGGGATACCCCGCCTCAGTTCCCGCTCCCGACTGTATGTGGACTTCAAAACCAGCTTTGGTGAGCGTCGGCAGCACGGCGGGCACGATTGCCACGCGCCGGTCTCCCGGATAGATTTCCTTCGGAACGCCTATGATCACAAGATCCTGCCTGTCTGCCGATTCTTCCTATCGCGAATAAGAAACCTTCGGATTTGCCTGGCTTGCGGTAACTCTGTTTCTTGCGGCCAATTCTGAGGAACGGAGGATTCTATTCGAGCGCGATGCCGTCGCGCAATGGTCCACGTCACACCCGTTCTGTATCCGTCGTCACGTCATTAAACACCCACTGCCCAGCCTCGAATCAAGCACGACTCGGAACTCACCCACGGCGGATAATCCAAATTCTTTAGTACCTCAGTTTTTCTGAGACCAGACTCCTGAGACCTAAGGCTACTCCCTCAGCGAAAGCCGCAAACCATCCCCGTCCCTCGCCGCCGCAATATCCGAGCAATCCCGCAAGATCCAGTCCGCACCCGCCTCTTCCAGACTGCTGCGGAGCATCGTCGTCAGGAGCGCAATCACTCGCGCTCCGGCTGTCTTGCCGGCCCGCACTCCTGCCGCCGCATCTTCCACCACAATGCAATCCGAAGTGGCAAACCCCAACTTCGCAGCCGCCTTCACATACGGTTCAGGATCAGGCTTCCCAATCTTCACCTCGCTCGATGTCACCATCGTCTGCGGGATCGGCAAACCAGCAGCGTGCAGACGCACTTCAGCCAACCTGCGAGTACACGAAGTTGCAATCGTCCAACGATCCTCCGGCAAGCTCTTCAACAGTTCGCCCGCCCCCGGCAACAGTACCACCCCGTCCAGGTCCGCAATCTCGCGCCGTTGCACTTCGAGATCTTCCACCTCGACATCAGCATTCGGCAGAAGATCCCGAATCGTTGTCCGGCTCGGCCGCCCGTGTGCCAACTGCACCACTTTTCCCGGATCAAACCCGTGCTCCACCGCCCACCCCCGCCACACTCGCTCCACCGCCGGGGTCGAATCCACCAGCACCCCGTCCAGATCAAACAGCAACGCCTTGCATCCAATCTCACTCATCCCCTCTAATTTACATCCCCGGGAAACTCCGCACCCATGCCACGATCTTTCGATGGAGCGCCGGGGTTCTCGCCCGGCCAAGACGAACCAGTTTTAAGTCACATTTTGGAGGGAAAATCTCGAAGGGAAACGTGCGAATTCAAGCAGAGCTAAGGCAACGCGAACTGGAAACGTGTGTACTGCCGCAGAAAAAAACTAATCTTTATTAAGGACTACTCGCCAAGGTCGGCAACACCGCCGTATCCACCGTCGTCGGATCATCCCGCAACTTCAAATACAGCGTCTTCCCCTTCAACGGCGGAATCAATAAACTCGTCTCCGCGAAGCCATCCGGAACCGTCACTGCATTCGTAAAATCCGGATCCGAACTGACCGCATCAATCAGAAATAACTTATCCCCGCTCAGCGTGCACTGCCGTTCCCGCAACGCAGCGCAGCGCACACCCTTCAGCGCCGGAACCCGCACCAGATTAATCAGAGGCTGCCAATCCCCCTCCACCCCATCCGCCGCCACCGGACGAAACTTTAGCGGCCCAAACGCCGATGGCCCCAGCAGTTTCATCGGATCGAGCACCGCAAACACCGTCTTCGAATCCTGCAGCGTCAGATTGCCATCCTTGAAACTCAACAGCACCCGGAACGAGTCGTCCGCCGTCGCAACCTCCACTTTTTCTGTGGGCGGAAACACATCCGGCACCTGCGTCTTAAGAAAGAAGTTAAGTCGCGCCTCTTGCGGCAACTCATCCGAGTCGCCCAGCCGCACCATCGCGGGCGGCGCCGCCTCATCGTATTGCACGCTCTTGCTGATCACATTTACGCTCGGGCGCCGCGCCTCCACTGTCGATTTAAGATCGAGCACGCGTCCATCCTTCAGCGTCGCATGCAGAACAATCTCCTGCCCCGGTTGCAACAGCGCGCTCGCCGCCGGATCTTCAGAAACCAGCACCAGTTCATCCTGCTGATTCGCCCGCGAAAGCGACTTGGGCTTGAAAGTCAAAGCGCCCGCTTCAAGCTCCGTCACCTGATCCAGCCGCGTTCCCTTCAGTACTCCCTCTGGATCGCCCGCATGAATCGCAAACCCATCCAATCGCCCCGCCTCCGCATAAGTATGCAGGCGAATCTCATCCGCCTCGCGCAAGCCAAACTTTTTGACCGTCATCATTAACGATCCCGGGGCCGACTCCTTTAACGGGACGCGCACTTCCAACTCATCCGGCTTCGTGATCTTCCACTGCGCATCCAGATGTTTACCCTGTTCATCACGGAGCAGAACTTCGCTCACGCAGCACGTATCTGCACTTTGCAGATGCAGCGTGTCTTCCCTGCCCACGATGAGAGCGCTCGCGTCCTTTGACGCGACAATCCACTGCGCGGTATGCGAAGTCCGCATGCGAAAACGCGGACCTTCCCAGGCCTTAAATCCCCAGTCGCCCCGCAAAACGCCCGAAACTTCCTCTCCATCCGCGGCCACGCCTTGCATCGCTTCCGTCTTCACCAGAAAGCCTCCGCTAGCCGCATCCGGCTCCGCCGGAAGATCCAGCGCCGGACCAACCTTCGGCTCCACGTGCAACACAAAGTTGTGTCCCAACTCGGTCGCGAATGCCAGCGGCGCCCCATCCACCGGCAGCACCAGCTCCGGTTTCCCCGCACAGAAAACTTGTGTTGGATTTATCGCCCGCAGCGTCGGCATCGGCGCCGGATGGATCGCCGGCAGCCCAATCACCAGCACCGACTTCGGATTGCGAAATGACGGAGGATTGTTCAACCGCAAATTCAATTGATCTTGTTTCGGCAATGCCAACGCCGGAATGTACTGGTACTGCGCGGTGTGTGTCGATCCCAGAATCCTCACCACATCCACGATCGCTCCCACATACGGACTGTAATATCCGCCCTTCGCCGTCGGCGTCGAACTGATCTGCGCGAGCAAATCGCTCGATGTTCCCGAGGTCAGCGTCGACACCATGCTTTGACTGTGGGCGTCGTCCAGTACCAGTTGATCGGTATTTTGGGTAAGACACGGGACTTGCTGCGCGCTTGGCTTATCAAAGCATTGCTGCTCCAACCGTATGTTCAAACTGTGCGCCAGCAGCGTGATCCGCGCCTTCAATTGCTCTGGATCGGCGGACGCATTCTCCCGCACCACCTCCAGATACTTTTCCAACCGTGCGCGATCGAGCGAAGCTTGTTCCAGATCCTGAGCCGCGCGCACAAACGCCCCCGGCTTTCCACGCACCGCACTTCGCAGTGTGCTAAACGCCCCTCCGGTTTCCGGCGCCAGCAGAATTAGCGCCTCTTCCGCGCCCTCCGGCACAATCACATAAGTGCCTTCCTCGTGCACCGGACGGCTCCACGCCTCTACCGGCGTGAACCAGGTATCCGGCGGTGGATTGGTCACACCACGCAAGAAGACAATCACCATCAGGTAGTGCACCGACTGATCATCGGGCAAATCCGGATGCACCCACAGCCGGTCCCCCGACTGCAAGTTCGGCACTTCCGCAATGGGCAGCGTCTTGCCCTCGCGCTGGACGCGCACTTCGACCTTCGGCCCGATCAGATCGAACGCAGCCGTATCCGCCAGCGCCGCACCATCAAACGCGAGCCAAAACAAGATTGAAACGGCCGCGATCGCGAGGCCGCGCATCATTGAATATCGAACGAATCTGGACAAATCCTGGGTCCCCACTTCATTTTTCAGGGATGGAATGCGCTCAGAATGTTTCCTTGCGTCGGTCGACAAACCGACTCTCCCATTCTAATACGCATGCCTTCACACAATAATTGGATGCTTGAGTCCTGCAGAACGACCTTACCGAATGTGCGCGGAATGAACCGGAGTACGTGGAAGAAGTAACCTTGAACGGGCGTTAAAGACAGGTTTGGACCCGAAATACTCCGTTGCCAACTCGACCCTAGGTTGTTGAATCTATGGTGAGCGCGGCAGGAATCGAACCTGCGACCCATGCATTAAAAGTGCATTGCTCTACCGACTGAGCTACGCGCTCTCACCCGTTTCAATCTAACATATTTTGCGCCGAAACCCGTTCCCCGCCCCCGAGACGGCGCCCAGGCAAACGCGATACACTCTGCATTTATGCGCTCCCGATTTCTCCCGGCAAGATTCATCTTTGCGTTTTGCGCAATCTTCGCCTCCACGTTTTTTTACCCACCACTAGGCCACGCCAAGAAGAAAGATCTGCCCAGCGTTCGCTGGACCGCCGGCGCTCCCGGATGCACCTTCGAACGCGGCGACGACGGCCGCTATCGCTGGACGATGACCGGCAACGACCTCACCGTCTCCGTTCTCGTCGATTCGCAGGAACTCACCAAGAGCCGCCACCGCTTCTACCAACTCTTCGCCGCCTACGTCAGCGTCACCTACACCGGAAAAGCTAAATTCGAATTTCCCCAGGATGTTCGCATCGACTTCGTCCGTCACCACGACGTCGTTGTCTCCTGCTCAGACCCCGCCGAGCTCTCCACCAAACTTCAAAACGATCTCGACACCTACGTCTTCGAAGGCGAACGCAAAATCAAGAAAGATCCCAGCGTCGCCCAAGACAAGATGGCTCACATGCGCGAGTACGAAAAGGAAGCCTCCGAGTTCATCGAATTCGTCAGCACCCAAAGCCTCGGAACCGACACCATCTTTCTCACCCCGGGCAATCCCGAAGCTCACGGCTGGGTTTTCTTTTCCACGGCCAACAAATGGGTCGGCCCCTGGAAAGAGCAGGAAGACTTTATCGTCGCCCTCTGGATGAAAGACAAGATTTGGCAGTTCCCTTTTTCTCTTCCTCCCGCCAACGGCGATCTGATCCTGCGAAAACCTGCCGAATAGCCGCGCACAAGTTTCTGGGGTCCAAGGTTTCCCTTCGTGCCCTTGGTGGTTGAAGCCTTCGCAAATAGCGCCACGACCGCCGCCTTTCGGTTGACCTACCCCACTCGCCAACCCATAATGAAGTGAATATGGACCTCTACGAAGAGATCGTTCGCCTGCGCCAAGCCGGACACCGCGGCGCCGTCGCTACCATCGTCAACGTTCGTGGATCCATCCCTTCCTTTAAGACCGCGAAAATGCTCGTGCGCGATGACGGATCCATCGTCGGAACCATCGGCGGCGGCTGTGTCGAAGCCGAAGTCTGGCAAGCCGCCCGCGAAGTGATGGAATCCGAGAAGCCCCGCACCCTCACCTTCGACCTCAATCAGGATCCCAAATACGACACCGGCCTCGTCTGTGGGGGCACGCTCGAAATCTTCGTCGAACCCATCCTGCCGCCCGCCGATCTCTACATCTTCGGCGCCGGTCACGTCGCCGCCAGCCTCTATCAGGTCGCCCGCATCGCCGGATTCGATGTCACCGTCATCGACGACCGTGAAACCTACGCGAACCGCGAACGTTTCCCCGAGGCCCACCAGGTCATCGCCGAAGATTTCGAAAAAGCAATGGCCCAGGTCACGCCCAACGAATCTTCCTACGTCGTCATCGTCACCCGCGGCCATCGCGACGATATGCGTATGTTGCGCTGGGCCGTGCAGACCCCCGCCCGCTACATCGGCATGATCGGATCCAGACGCAAGACCATCTCCATCTTCAAAGAGCTTCAGCAGGAAGGTCTGCCCGCCCATCTCTTCGACCGCGTGAACGCCCCCATCGGACTCGATATCGGCGCCATCACTCCCGAAGAAATCGCCGTCTCCATCACCGCCGAATTAATTGCCAGCCGCCGCAAAGTCGAGCGCGACCTCCCTCACATGAGCTGGTTCCACCCCCACGCGATAGCGTCTGAGAAAGAGCCGAAACCTTAGGAACTTTTCACCGCCGAGACGCAGAGTACACCGAGAGATGCCTCAGTAAAGCTTCTTATGTCAGCTCGATCCCTTGTAATCCCTCAATCTGTGTTGCTGATCTAGATTTCAGATTCTAGTTTTTCTCGGCGCACTCGGCGCCTCGGCGGTGAAAATTTCCAGTTATGATTTCGGTATGCCGAAAGAAATCGAAATCAAATTTCGTATCGACAGCCTGCCCTCAGTCGTTCGCTCCCTGAAGCGCGCAGGATTCAAGCAGCTCACTCCCTCCACCCACGAAATAAACTCCCTCTACGACCTCCCCGGCCAAAAACTCCGCAAGAAAGGAGAACTCCTCCGCCTTCGCAAGTACGGAGAGCAATGGGTTCTGACTCACAAGGCCAAACCCAAAGCCCAAACCGGACGCCACAAATCCCGAGTCGAACTCGAAAGCAAGGTCGACAACGGCCAGCAAATAGACGCGATTCTCCGCGCCCTGGGCTACACTCCCACCTTCCGCTACGAGAAATATCGCGCCGAATGGGCCGACGGCCAAGGCCACGTTGTATTGGATGAAACTCCGATAGGAAACTTCGGGGAAATCGAAGGCCCCCCGCGCTGGATCGACCACATCGCGACTGCTCTCGGCATCAGCAAAGCTGACTACATCACCAACACTTACGCCCCCATGTTCTTCGAATGGAAAAAACGCACCGGCAGCCCAGCCAAAGAAATGACCTTCAAAGCCGTGGGCCGGAAATCAAAATAAACTGCAATCGATTTTCTTGAGAGTGGTTGGAGTGAGTATTGGGAAAAGGTTTGAAAGGGTGCGGCTTCAGCCGCACCGCCATGAATTCATACAACGTGCCTTTGATTTCGGGTTGCACCGCACGCCAAACTCGGCGCCTTCTGCGTCTCGGCGGTGAGTCGCCTACGACCCCGTCCCGCAGCACTTCTTATACTTCTTCCCACTCCCACAAGGGCAAGGATCGTTCCGCCCCACCTTATCCCCCGACCGCACCACCTGCTGCACCTGCATATCCCCAGCCCCAGCCATCCGCGCCTGTTCCAGTTCCTTCTTCTTTTTCCGCTGGAACGCCTCTTCGATGTCGTCCACCGAAGTAGCAATTTGCCGCGGTGGACGCCCATTCCCCCGTCCACCCGTTATCAGCGAAGGCGCTTGTGCCGTTGTCCCCTGCGCCGAAAGATCCGTTCCCCCATCACCCGGCCTCGGATCCGGCGGTCGCTCCATAATCTGCATCAGGTACAAATATCGAACCGTCTCTTCCTGAAAGCGCTGCATCATCTCTTCGAACATATCGAATGATTCGCGCTTGTACTCCACGAGCGGATCATGCTGCCCATACCCGCGCAGTCCGATCCCTTCTTTCAGGTGATCCATCGAGAGCAGGTGATCTTTCCACTGCGCATCGATCACGCTCAGCATGATCATCCGCTCGTGATACCGCATTGCCTGCGCGCCAATCAACGCCTCTTTGGCGTCATAGCGCTCCTTCAGCTTATTAAAGATCGCATCGCCCAGTTCTTGCCGGTTCATCTCCTCCGGCTTCAGCCCTTCAGCGTAAATGTCCACGCCGAACCGCGTAAAAATCGCATCTTTCAACGCCTTCAGATCCCAATTCGCAACATGCTCTTTCGGAGGGCAATGTTTTTCCAAAATGTCGCCGAGAATACCAGAAACATAGTCCTCGACGATCAGATCCTTCTGATCGAGCCCCTCCAGCAACCGCCGCCGCAATCCGTAAACGGCCGTCCTCTGCTTGTTCATCACATCGTCATACTCAAGCAGGTGCTTGCGCGACTCAAAGTTCTGTCCTTCCACCGCCTTCTGCGCCGCCTCAATCCGCCTCGTAATCATCCGCGACTCAATCGGGACACCCTCCTCCATTCCCAGCCGCTGCAGCAGATTCGAAACCCACTCCTTGGCGAAAATTCGCATCAGGTCGTCTTCCAGCGAAAGATAAAAACGCGACGATCCGGGATCTCCCTGCCGTCCCGCGCGTCCACGCAACTGGTTATCGATTCGCCGCGCCTCGTGCCGTTCGGTTCCAAAAATATGCAACCCGCCCGCCTCAATTACCTCGCGATGCTCCCGATCGGTATCAGCCTTGTAACGCGTGAAAATCTCGTTCCACTGATCCGTCGGAACCGCGAATTCATTGCCCGCGTAGTACCACACCGTCCGGTTCGCATCGTCAATCTCCGCCTCAATCTTTCCCTGCGCCGCGCGAATCGGCTGCGCGATTCCCTTCTTCACACACTCCTGCTTCGCCATGAATTCCGCATTACCACCTAGCAGAATGTCCGTGCCGCGTCCCGCCATGTTCGTCGCGATCGTCACCATCCCCTTGCGTCCCGCCTGCGCCACAATCTCCGCCTCGCGCTCGTGATACTTCGCGTTCAACACGACGTGCTTGATCCCCTTCTTCTTCAGCAACTCCGACAGCCGCTCCGACTTCTCAATCAACGTCGTTCCCACCAGCACCGGCTGGTTACTGTCATGCAGCCGCTTGATCTCATCCGCCGCCGCAAAATATTTTTCCTTCTCCGTGCGATAAACGATGTCCGGATTTTCCTTCCGCAGCAGCACCCGGTTCGTCGGAATGACGAGCACTTCCAGCCGGTAAATCTTGTCAAATTCCGGAGCTTCCGTCTCCGCCGTTCCCGTCATTCCCGCCAATTTCTTGTACATGCGGAAATAATTCTGAAACGTGATCGTCGCCAGCGTCTGATTCTCCCGCTCAATCTTGACGTTCTCTTTCGCCTCAATCGCCTGGTGCAGTCCGTCCGACCACCGCCGCCCCGGCATCAAGCGCCCCGTGAACTCGTCCACGATCAACACTTCGCCGTCTTTCACCACGTATTCCACATCGCGCTTATAGAGCGCATGCGCCTTCACCGCCGTCTCCACGTGATGCTTCAGCGCCCAGTTTTCCGGATCCGCGATATTCCCAATCCCCAGCAGCTTCTCAACCTTCTCCCAACCATCGTCGCTCACCGTGACGTTACGATGTTTTTCATCAACCACGTAATCGCCCGTCATGATCTTCGGCTCGCCCGGAGCCGTATCAATCTCTTCACCCTTTTCCAGCTTCGGGATAATCCGGTTCACCTTGTAATACTTGTCCGTCGACTCTTCGCTCGCGCCCGAAATGATCAGCGGCGTTCGCGCTTCGTCAATCAAAATGGAATCCACTTCATCGACGATCGCAAAATTGTGTACCCGCTGCACGCAATCGTTGAGATCGAACTTCATGTTGTCGCGCAGGTAATCAAACCCGAACTCGTTGTTCGTCCCGTACGTAACATCCGCCGCGTAAGCCGCCCGCCGTTCCGCGTCATCCAAGTCATGGACGATTACGCCCACCGTCAGCCCCAAAAAGCTATAAAGCTTTCCCATCCACTCCGAGTCGCGCTTTGCCAGGTAATCGTTGACCGTGACCACGTGTACGCCGCGCCCGCTGAGCGCATTCAGATAAACCGGAAGGGTAGCAACCAGCGTTTTGCCCTCGCCTGTCTTCATCTCCGCAATCGTGCCCTGGTGCAGCACCATGCCGCCAATCAACTGCACGTCAAAGTGACGCATGTTGAGCACACGCTTGCTCGCCTCACGGCAAACCGCAAAAGCCTCTTCCAGCATTTCGTCGAGAACTACTTTCAGCTCTTTGCTCCGCTGCTCCTCGACTTCCTTCTGCCGGTCGGAATACTCCCCATCCGTATTTTCCGCATCGCCGCTCAATGCCTCAACATTCTGCGCGTCGGAATCCGTAATCGGCGCATCCTTAATCGCTCCCAGACGCTCCTGAATCCGCGTCCGAAATAGTGCCGTCTTAGCCCGTAGCTCATCGTCCGAGAGCTTCTGCATCTCGGGTTCGAGCGCATTAATTGCCAGCACGCGCGGCTGCAAGCGCTTCACCTCGCGCTCATTCTTCGTCCCGAAAACCTTGCCCAGCAAAGTGTTAATCAAAAGGAGTTTCCTTCAGAGGACACACGTCCCAAATCTACTTAAAAGCCTAGCACATTAGATGCGGTAGGGATGGCGTTGGACGGAGAACGCGGCCGGACTCTTTGCCCTAAAGAAACGGATTTTGAATTACCAGATCCCCAAACCGCCGCCCGTGCTGCATATCTTCGCTATAAAGCACTTCGCAGCCTCCCTGTATCGCCGCCGCAACGACAAGAGAGTCGTACCACGCAATCTGCCCGGCTGCCTGTAGGCGCAAGCCTTCCAAAAATAGTCCGGATGACGACGGAATTGTCATCATCGGCAGCAAGACTTTGAAGAAGTACAATTCCAGTTCGGCGACCGTCATGGTGGCCTTGAATTGCCGCAGGCTCACGTTCATGAACTCCTGTACGACCTGGTAACTGATCACACCCATCCTGGAACCTACACCACGCGTTACCAATTCCTCGGCTATTCGAGCTTTGCGCGGATCAACTGGATCGAGCGAATAGACGAAAATATTGGTATCGAGGAAGTATTTATCGCTCATTCATCTCGTCGCGCGTAAACTTCCGACCCGCGTTCACATGACGGAGGCTGTTGTAAAGTTCCGTGACCTCTGCAGCGCTCACGCGCCGGGATCCGTACTGAATAAGCCACTCGCGGAATGCATCGATCAGGGGCCGATGCTCACTTCGAGCCACTTCCCGCGCGCGTTCAATGTCAGATTCGGCGGCGCTAAAAGTGATGTTCTTCATAAGGCTCTATCACTCATTCATTTCGTCGCGAGTAGCGTTCAGTCCGCTCTGTGCACTAGAATAGTGTACACGACAGTCGTGCACCCCGCAACTGCCCATATTCTGGCAAGAGGGATCGTCCGCGGCGACAGGAGATCCTTCTAGGCACAGCCCTCGATATCGATTTCCTGTAAGATTTTCTCCGACTCATGCCCACCTTCTACCAGCGTTTCCAGGAATCCGCTCGCCACTTCCCCGACAACATCGCCCTCGAAATTCAGCGTCAGGATGCCGTAGAACGCGTCACCTTCTCTGAACTCACCCGCATGTCCGAGAGCGTTGCTCACTGGCTCTCCACTCGCGTTCCCCGCGACGCCCGCGTCGCCATCCTCGCCGCCAATCACCCCCGCTGGGTCGCCGCCTACCTCGGCATCATCGCCGCCGGACGCACCGCCGTGCCCCTCGACACCGCCTTCCATGCCGATCAGGTCAAAAAGCTGCTCCTCGACAGCGGCACTTCCCTACTCTTCACGGACGTGAAGCACCTCACCGTCTCCCGCGAAGCCGCCGCCGACCTCAACATCCCTCTAGTCATGACCAGCGCCGCCGCCGAACAAACCGCCGCGCCCATAACCGCCCTGGGCGACCCAACCACCGCCCCGGATGCCTCACTCATCGCGCCCTTTGCGATGAGTGGGTTCGTCCCGAGAGAAAATCTCGCCGCCGACCTCGACTCCATCTTCTCCGCCGGACCCGCCAACTTTCACCCCGTCACCCCCAACGCTGACGACCTCGCCGCCCTCCTCTACACCTCCGGAACCACCGCCGACCCCAAAGGCGTCATGCTCACCCACGCCAATCTCGTCGGCGAAGCCAACTCCGTCCTCGCCGTCGTCAAAATCGGACCCACCGACGCCCTCCTCGGCATTCTCCCCATGTTTCACGTCCTCGCCCAGATGGCGAACCTCTTCCTCCCGCTCTTCAACGGAGCCCGCGTCGTTTATCTCGAAACCCTCAACACCACCGAACTCCTCCGCGCCCTCAAAGAACGCAACATCACCACCTTCTGCGTCGTCCCGCAATTTTTCTACCTCATTCACGAAAAGATCTTCAAAGAACTCAGCAAGCGCGGCAGATTCACTCTTCGGATCGTCCGCTGCCTGATGGCCCTCAACCGAACTCTCCGCCGCCTCAACGTCAACGCCGGCAAGACTTTCTTCGGAAAAATCCACGCCACCTTCGGCCCCAACATGCGCTATCTCGTCACCGGAGGCTCGCGCTTCGATCCCGCCATCGCCCGCGATTTTTATTCGTTCGGTATCAACGTCCTCAACGCCTACGGACTCACCGAAACTTCCGGCGGCGCTTTCCTCAATCCGCCCGGCGAGCCCATCGTCTTTGGCTCCGTCGGCAAGCCATTCCCCGGAGTCGAGGCCCAAATCGTTCAAGACAAAGCTCCCGACGCCCGACCCTCCGACGACGACACTCCGCCCTCCGGCGAAATCGCCCTCCGCGGCGCCATCGTCATGAAGGGATACTGGAATCGCCCCGACGCCACTGCGGCCGTTCTCCGTGATGGATGGTTCTACACCGGCGATCTCGGCTACTTCGATTCCGGCGGCAACCTCTTTATCACCGGACGCCGCAAGGAAATCATTGTCCTCGCCAATGGCAAAAATATTTATCCCGAAGAAATCGAAGCCCACTATCTCCAGGCACCCCTCATCAAAGAAATCTGCGTGATGGCCCTCGAATCGCGCCCCGGAGACCCTACTTCCGAGCGCCTGCACGCCGTCGTCGTCCCCAATTTCGAACTCCTCCGCGAGCGCAAGATCGTCAACTCCAAAGAGGCCATCCGCTTCGAAATCGAAGCGCTCTCCCACAAAATTGCCTCCACCAAGCGCCTCGGAGGCTACAACGTCTGGCAAGAAGATCTCCCCCGCACCACCACCCGCAAGCTCAAGCGTTTTCAAATTGAAAAACAAGTTCGCGAAGGCAAGCAGAAGCAGCTTTCCGGGGATTCAGAAATCAGCAACGAAAAGCCGCTCACCGAAGAACAGCAAAACTGGCTCCAGCTCGAAGACGTAAAGCGCGCCCTCGCCATCATTCAAGAAAATTCCCGCGCATCCAACCACGCATCCCCGCAGCCGACCGACGCGCCAACCATCCGCCCCGCCCACAATCTCGAACTCGACCTCGGCCTCGACTCCATGCAGCGCGTCGAACTTCTCACTGCTCTCGAGCAGCAACTCGGCGGCGAAGTCCCCGAATCACAGCTCTCGGAAATCTATTCCGTCCGCGACCTTGTCGATACCGTGCTCGCCAGCGCCAGTCGCGGCGAAGGCCACGTGCGAGCCGCCGCTTCCGCCTGGTCCACCATCCTCGCCGAGCCCGTCACCGATCCCGACGTCCTCTCTATCGCCCGCCACAATGTTTTTATCGAGATCGTTCTCTTCCTGCTCGGCCGCCTCGTCTATCTCTTCGCTCTCGACCGCTTTCACCTCAAAACTCACGGCCTCGAAAACCTGCCCGAAAAAGGTCCGTTCCTTCTCTGCTCCAATCACCAGAGCTACATCGATCCCCTCGTCATGGCTGGAGCCCTGCCCTGGCGCCTCTTCCGCAACACCTTCGCGCTCGGCACCAGCGACATCTTCGGAAAAGGATTCATGCGTCGCCTCGCCCGCTGGGTTCGTGTCGTCGTCCTCGATCCCGATGCCAACCTCGTCCCCGCCATGCGCGCCGGTTTCTTCGGACTCACGCACCAGCGCGTTCTCATCCTCTATCCCGAAGGCGAACGCACCAACGACGGCAGTCCCAGAATCTTCCGCAAGGGCGCGGCGATTTTATCCATTCACGCCCAGGCCCCGATCGTTCCCATAGCCATCGAAGGCTTTTATGAAGCCTGGCCGCGCCACAAAAAGTTTCCCAAGTTCACCAACCTGCAACTCGTCTTTGGAAAACCAATCCAACCCCCACCCGCCGCCGAAGCCAGCGACGCCGCCTACGACCAACTCACCATAGAATTGAAATCCAGAGTAGTAGCCATGTGGCAGGATCTGCGAGAGAAGAACTCACAAGATAAGAATCGGCAGGATCAGATCCTGCAAGGAGTGAATCTGCAAGATCAGGATAAGAATAAGGATCAGCGCGGGGACCATCCAACCTCCCCGGAAACCTCAGATGTCGAAGCCCGATGAACTGGCCTTTGGGTGGCGCAGCGGTTCACCGCTGCGATAAATGCCTTCCGGAAGGCGCGGCTTTAGCCGCTGAGGGCCGACAACATTCACAACCTCAACTCGCCCCCACGCCCTTCGCGCGCCTCTCCACAACTTTTCCGAGCGCCCCTACAACCCCCGAATGGAACCGCTGCCCCGCTCCCGCCAGAATCTCTTGTTCCGCTTCATGCGGCAATAACGCCTTGCCAGTCAACCCGCCGATCAACTTCTCATACGCATCCGCCACCACCAGAATGTGCGCCTCGATCGGGACATTCACCGAACGCGCTCCCTGCTCCGCCACAATCTGCTGCGCCACAATGATCGGAATCACCCGCCGCAGCGCGCTCCCCGCCGCCTGCATTCTCGCATCCGGCGTCCGCCCTTTGTGAAAGCTCTTCTCCACCTCATCGCGGCTCATATTCGCCGCCTTGTACAAAATGTCGTTCGAGATCCCCAACTTCCCCAGATCCCGCAGCAGCACCGCCGACCGCATCAACTCCACCCGATCCGCGCCCAGCCCCATCAGTTCCGCCAATTTGGTCGACGTCTCCACCACCCGCTGGTTCTCTCCAAACCCAATCTTCTCCGTCGCCATGAAGTGCTGTAGCACCAGAAGCAGTCCGCTAAAACTGTCGCGGATATCATCCGTCATTGCTTCCTTGCGCTCGTACAGCGTCCCCATCGCATACCCCACCACCGCCAGGCTCCCCGCCCATATCGCAAAGTTGAACAACCTTTCACTCGGCAAACTCAGCACCTTGTGTGCCGGCATCATGTTGTTCAAGAAATCCATCAAGATCACTAGAAACACGCACGCGAACGCCGTCAACGTCGCATGTCGCCGCCCGAAAAAATACGCCGAATATAACGTCGGCAAAAAGTAGAAGCACAGCGCCATGGGCAGCGACTGCGCGAAAAATTGCATCAGCGCCGCGATCAGCAACAGCGATCCCAGCAGAATACTTTCTTTGCCAAATTTGCTCATTTTTTCGGATCACTCGCCGCCCGCAAACCCGCTTTCCATCGTGCTCGCGACGGCAAAAACACGCGTTGGGACGATATCTCTCTCTTGCCATGTTGCAGCAACCCCGTTCCATCCGAAAGTTACCGGAGTAATGTTCATTTTTTCAATTTGGCACCGCGGAAAGTGTGGGGGACCGGCCGGGCACCGGTTGCCCATCCTAATGTCGGCTGCCTCGACGTTAGGATGCGGATTTTGGCTCCCTAGACTTCAAAATGGGAAGCATCGAGCCATCACGTTGAGCGCTCTCGACATTCTCCACTCGCGTGAAGCGCACTTAGGTGCGTTGCTGATTTTTCATCACCAATTCCATGTACTTCCATCACAGACACCAGCCCCAAACTCGGCCATCTTTGCGCAGAGTGGAGCATCCTCAACTCCGACCGTCTCCAGAGACAGTCCCGCAATGCCGAAAAACCAGCTTCGGCAACCTTTCACAAATTGACGTTCTGGCAGCGCCCATTCCGAACCACCGCCCCCGCCCACTTGTTTATACAAGTGACATCACGAATGTTTATGAATTTATAACAACGATACTAGGGGTAGGGGGGCGGGTACCAAATGGGGCAATAATTGACTTGACTCATCCACTGGTGTAGGGTGGATGAGCATGGGCCGATTGTTGATGGGAAAGAATGAGGTGATTCCCGGTGTTGCCCTATCAGGAAAACAGGAGGTCGTTCGTGCATTTAGCCTACCTCGACGATTCCGACACAAAGCAAAAGAAAAAGAAGTGGCAGGTATTGAGCGCTGTTGTGATTGAAGATCATCAATTCCCTCGCCTCGAAGTAGTTTTGGATTTCGTTCGTGAAGACCTCATACCTCCAGAGAAGATAGATGAGTTTGAGGAGTTTCACGCGTGCGAACTATATGGCGGGTATGGGGTGTTCGAAGGAATCGATCAAGACAAGCGTTTCGATGCTATTCGATTGCTTCTGACTAATCTTAAGTTGACCAAAGCATCCGTTATCTATGGAGCTGTGGATTTGGTCGCAATGCAAAGCAACATTTATGGTTCAGCCGAGCCACTAGATGTGGCTTTCCGTACTTGCATCAAGGGCGTGCGCGAGTGCGTGCGTGATGCCATGGAAAGTTCAATCGGGCCTGCTGTCGCTGCGTGCGAAGATGCCGATGCGAAAGCCAAAGCGTATCAAGCCGCAATGAAAGCGCAGTTTCTGGAGAGACTAGCAATTCTGATAATTGATGATTTCCCCGACAGAAAGCTAAAGGAATTGCTGAGTAGATCATTCCGAGGTATGCGGGGAAAAAACTTTTCCCACTTTCACGATGATGTATATTTCGGCGATTCGAGATATTCGATCGGCATACAGATGGCTGATCTATGTAGTTATTTCATTGCTCGACACCTAGAAGGCGACGAGGAAACCGAGCCGTTTTATGAAATGATAAAACCGTATCTGGCGTTTTCAGAGACTCACCCAGTTGAGTCGCTCCAAAAAAGTATCTCACTGGCAGCGCTGTCAGGACTAATGGGAAATGCCGATGAAAAGTGAAGCAGAGAAATTCGATGCTACCGTTCGCACTCTACTTTCCGTATCTCACGAAGAAATCAAGAAGCGGGACGAGGAGTGGCATCGCAAGCGAGCGAAGAAAAAGAAAAGCGAGAAGGAGTCAGGGAAATGACTGTTTTTGATTGGATACAAGCGCTCTCGGAATGCTCTTTGGGGGCTATCTTCGAGAAATTAAAAATGGACTTGCGAACGGATGTAGAAAATGCACAAAGCCGTCGCGCTGTAGTACTAGCTGGAGTGCCTCCCCATTACGGATTTAGACTTGTGGACGGCACATTTGGACGAGAGATAGCAGTTATGGTGCAGGGAAACGGTATTCACGACTCAGTCACGTTTCGATTGGGAAAGGATTCCATCGATGTATTCGAGGGAGACGTACTTAAATTTTCTGCAAAACCAACTCTCAACAATAAGGGAGAGTGCCGACTTCTAGTCAATGGAGAGGAGCAGGAGTTATGGTATGTGCGGAAGTTGGCGCTGGAGAGCCTTTTCTTTAAGGCTTACTAGGCTTTCTTCCGCGCTTCCGACTCCAAGGTTTAGTTAACCGTTTCTCCCACCTTGCCGGTTAGCTGAGCAAAGGTGAGGCGCTTACCGAGAATCCGAGAGAGCGCAATGTCGAACCGCTCAGCATCGGTAATCGGAGACTGTTTGGTTCCGCGATAGTTGTAGCGGAAAGATTGTTCGTCAAGGTAACGGAACAAATGAAACGGTTCTACCGCAACATAGGTGCCAGCGATCCCGCGCTTGAGAAGCGACCAGAAGTTTTCCAAGCCGTTAGTGTGGATACGTCCATCCACATAGCGAAGCGCATGGTCAACTACTTGGTGCTCGAACTCGCCTTGCAGGCCCTTGTACGCTCCGAAGGTATCGGTAAAGAGCATGGTTCCCGGTTCGACGTTTGCGCGCACCTCGCCGTGGAGAGCTTCTTGTTTGCGGTTGGTCAGAATCTTGGTGCGAATCTTTCCACCGCGCTCAAGGATTCCCATGACCATGATCTTGTCATCGGTATTGCGGCCTTGTCCGGTAATGCGACGAGCCTTGACGTTCTTGTGCATGTTGCGAGCCTTACCACCAATGAAAGTTTCGTCCGCTTCGACTTCGCCAGAGAGTTTCGATCCGAGAGTTTCATCCTGCATAGCCAAGCGAATCCGATGGAGCATAAACCATGCCGACTTCTGGGTAACCTTAACGTCGCGTGCGATCTCGTAAGACGAAATGCCGTTCTTGCAGTTGGTGATGAGCCAAGCCGCGACAAGCCACTTGTCCAAAGGAATTGCCGAGTCTTCCATGACGGTTCCAACTTTGATGGAGAACTGGCGCTTGGGGTGGTGCGAACTGCATTGCCAGATGCGGCGCTCGGCATGGAACTTAACCTTATCCGATCCGCACGAAGGACAGAGCACGCGGCCATCTGGCCAGCGGCGTATCGCCAAGTAATCAATGCAGTTGTCGGGATTCGAGAAATATACAACCGCTTCTTGCAGGCTCTTAGGTTCGGGCATGGCCTTGTTCTCCATGCCGAGAATTATGCCTTAAACTAGTGGATGAGTCAAGTAAATTATCACCCCAAATGGTAAACAACCTCTCATCTGGCTTCCTTGATGGCTGATGGCTGGGCAGCTCCACTCCTCACTTTGCCCGCGGATGCGTCTGGTCATACACATTCATCACATGCTTCACCGAAAGCTGCGTATACCGCTGCGTCGTCGCCAGCCGCTCATGCCCCAGCAGCTCCTGGATCGCCCGCAGATCCGCTCCCTCTTCCAGCATGTGTGTCCCAAAAGCGTGCCTCAAAGTATGCGGGTGCACCTCGGGAGACATCCCCTTCGCCACCGCAATCCGCTTCACGATGCGTCCTACGCTCCGCGTCGTAAGCCGCCCGCCCCGCTGATTCAACAGCAAAGCCGGCATCCCCTTTTCCGGACGGCTCGCCGTCACCATTTTCTTCGGAGAATTTTTCAACGTCGCCAGCAGTTGTTGCCGCCACGGAAGATACACGCTTAACGCCGCCAGCGCCGATCCCCCAAAAGGAACGAACCGTTCCTTCTTTCCTTTGCCGCGAATCAGAATCGCTTCGTTACTCAAACTGATGTCATCCAGATTGATGCCCACCAGCTCCGAATTTCGGATCCCGCATCCATACAGCAACTCAAACATCAGCCGATCCCGCTCCGGAAACGACGCCACTTCCGGCATCTTCCCGTCCAGCATCGAATTCATCTCTTCAATTGTCGGAACGCGCGGCAACTTCTTCGGCAGCCTCGGAGTCGAAACCAGCTTCGCCGGATTCTGCTCGACCACCCCTTCCTGCGCCAGCCACCGATACAGCGACCGTACCGCCGCCAGCGCCCGCGCTACCGAGGTTTTACTCAGCCCCTTGTCATACAAATGCGAAAGGAATCCGCGAATCGCAATATGATCAATCCCCTTGAAATCGCGCTCTCCGATGTAAGCCGCAAACACATCCAGATCGCCCGCATATGCCTTGATCGTGTGCCTCGAAGCATTCCGCTCCCGCAAATGCCGCAAGAAATCATCAGTGGCCAGTTCGACAATCGTGCGACCTTGCTTCATAACGTTGCTCCGCGAACAAGCAATCCACCACAGAGGCACGGAGGCACAGAGAAGAGAGGATTCAATGCGCTGATGAAGCAGCCGAAACCGCTCGACCGCTTATTTAAGCGACAAGACTTTGAGCGACAGGACATTGAGAACCAAGAAAAGGTCTTCTCCGTGCCTCCGTGTCTCCGTGGTAGATTCACGCCTTCGCTCGCGGATGATGTTTCGCAAACACACTCTTCAGCCGGTCCAGCGCAACATGCGTATAAATCTGCGTCGTCGAAATATCCGAATGTCCCAGAATCGTCTGCACCGTTCGCAGATCCGCTCCGTTCTCCACCATATGTGTCGCGCACGAATGCCGCAGCATATGCGGACTCGCATGCCGTCCTGAAGCCAGGCTCGCTTTTCCTACCAGCTGCCAGACTCGTTGCCGGGTCAGTCGCCGCGCTCCCACTCCGAGAAACAAAAGCGGAGAATTCTTCTTCCTCGCAATCACCGCTCTGCCGTTTTTTAAATATTCCTGCAACGCCCGCTGCGCAGGCGCTCCCAACGGAACCATGCGTTCTTTATCGCCCTTGCCACGCACCAGAATGTATCCCATCTCCAATTTCAGATCTTCCAGCCGCGCATCCGCGACCTCTGAAACCCGAACCCCTCCTGCGTAAAGCAGTTCGATCATCGCGCGACGCCGCAGCGCCAGCGCCGCCTCGCGCGCCGTCTCCTTTCCCGACGGATGTTCCTCCAACATCGATCCCACTTCCGCTCGGCTCAACGACTTCGGCAGCACCTTCCACTGTTTCGGCAAATCAATATTCAGCGTCGGGTCTTTCTCGATCTTTCCATCCAGCAGCAAATGCCGGTAAAGTTGCCGAATCGCCGAAAGCTTCCGTCCGACCGAACGCCCATCCAGCGCATTGGAAAACAACTCCTGCAAATACTCGCGGACATCGTCGCGCCGCGCGGCGCTCAAGGCAACCCGTCGCCTCTCCAGAAACTCCGCAAACTGCGCCAGATCGCTCGTATACGCTGCAATCGTCAGCTTCGCCGATCCGCGTTCCACGCGCAGATAATCGAAAAACGCCGAGAGCGTTCGCGCATTGGCCTCAGAAGCCATTTTTGCTGAGCACCTTGAACAAGTATGAGAGGTAATAGAGAACCACAATAGTAACGAGCAGTATTCGTCCCGAACTAGGCGCTGGTTTCGCGGCAAGCCGCCAGCAGGTCCACCGCGTACAAAGCGCCTTCCGGAGTCTCTTCATGCTTGAAGTAGGCAAAGACGTCGCGTCCTGCTGCCAGATGCTCACGAATGCGCCCAACCATCTTCTGGCGCTCTGCAGCCGTATAAGAAGGCTTCCGATAGCGATAGTAAGCGTAATCCGCCGTAACGACATCGGGAGTGTCTCGCTCTTCCGTCTCTGCCACACAAAGCGCAATATTCCGTTCCCGCAGCGTATTCCACGTAGCATCCGTGAACCAAGACTCGTTCCGGAACTCAAACGATGCGCGCACAGCCCGCGGCAAGCACTGCAGAAATTCCGACAGCACTCCCTGATCAACCTTGAAGTTTGGAGGCAATTGAAACAGGATCGGACCCAGCCTTCCCGCGTGCTCCAACCCCTCGAGCGTGCCGACGAAACGCTTCAGGAAATCTTCCGCGCTCTTCAGCCGCTTGATATGCGTGAGCACCTGATGCGCCTTGATCGTAAAGCGAAAATGCTCGGGTGTTTCCGCAATCCAGTTCTGCACCGTCGTCTCTTTCACCAGTTGCCGAAAGGTGTAATTCACCTCCACCGCATTCAGCTTCGAGGCGTAGAAATTCAGAAACTTCTTCTGTGCCAATTTGTCGGGATAGAACCCAGGCTTCCACGTCGTATACGCCCAACCCGAAGTACCGATATGGAGAGAAGCCATGAGAATCTTAGCTTTGAGATACTTTCGCTCGAAAACGTGACCGTCTTCAGCGCAAACGGGATTATATCTCGCGCCGCTTTGCCGTTGCGGACTTCCCCTTCGCACTTGTCTTGGCACTCGTCGCCTTCCGAGCTTTCTTCGCCGCTGGCCGCAAAGCCCGGTCCGTTTGCCCAGCCTCAGCCGCCTCTTGTTCGCCCTCGTCCTTCCCTTCGCTCTTGGATTCTCCCGCCAAGCCCGCCACTTGCGGCAACTTCTGTTTCAGCGTCTGCACTGGAGCGAAAAGATCATCCAACTTCTCGACGCGTGCCAGGACGTTGTTCGCCTCAAAAACCAGACGCGACGAATCCTTCTTCTTCAGCGTCTGTTCCACCTCGTCCCACGTCACCGGAGTCGACACGGTTGGATGTTCGCGCGCCCGCAGCGAATACACCGAGATCGTCGTCTTATGCTCGTCGTTCTGGCTCCAGTCCACCAGCACCTTATTCGTTCGGATGGCCTTCTTCATATCCGAAACCACCATCTCCGGATGCTGTTGCTCGAGCAACCGCGCGATCGCGTGAGCGAACGGCTTCGTCTCGTCGTAGCTGGTTTTCGTATTCAAGGGAACATAAATCTGCAGCCCCTTCGACCCCGAAGTCTTCGGGAAACTTTGCAACCCGAAGTGATCGAAAATTTCGCGTACCCACAGTCCCACCTGGCAGCATTGCACGATATTCGCCGGAGGTCCCGGATCAAGATCGAAAACAATCATCGTCGGCGTCCCTATATCCGGCGCGATCGACAACGAGGGATGCAATTCCAGCGACGCCAGGTTCGCAATCCAGATCAGCGTCGGCAGATCGTCCGCCAACAGAAACTGGATCGTCCGATGATTGCCTTCGCTCCACACTGGAGCCGTCTTCACCCAATCTTCCCGGTGCTTCGGCGCGTTCTTCTCAAAAAAGAATTCCTGATCCACGCCTCCCGGATACCGCTTCATGGTCAGCGGCCGACCCGCCAGATGCGGCACCAGCGCCGGCGCGATCCGAGCGTAGTAATCCACCACCTGCCCTTTAGTAAAGCCCGTGGCGGGATAGAGAACCTTGTCCAGGTTCGACAGCCTCAGCTTGCGACCCTGCACCTCGACGACGGTAGGAGTGGACATGGCAATCGGCTCAGAATGGCGTCCAGTATAAGCGACGCCTGCACAAAAGCAGATCAGATGCCTGCTGGTCGTGCCGCGTTTGCTCTCGACCACGTAAGACTTACTCAGGGCTGTTCAAACGCGCGCCCTTCCCATCCCGCGGCAAAGCTGTTAACAATGGTGTTGACATTTTATAATGTCCATAGACGGCTGTTGGTCCGATGAAACGATTGGTCAAACGAGGCGAGAAAGAATCATGCGAACGAAAGCAAAAGCGATGCCAGTCCCAAGCAGTCGTTACCTAGTCGCGCTCAGGCTCATTCTGTCGATCACGGTCCTGACGGCCTGCATAAACGCTATCGCCCAGCCAACGCCGGTCGATCAGGCTCGCGATTTCCCGCAAGGCAGTCAGTGGCTCAAGCAACATCTGCTGGACGACCAGGCCCTACCGCCAGTCTCCTTCGCCTATGACCGCCAGGGCTCCAGCGCACTCCTCAAAACTTGGACGAAGAAAACGGAATCCAAACACCTCGACAGCGGCCGCACGGAACACATTGTTGTCTGGAGCGACCCGAAGACCGGTCTGCAATTCCGCGTCGATGCCATAGAGTTCGCCAACTCTCCCGTACTCGAGTGGACAGCGTACTTCAAGAACGACGGCAAGTCTGACTCTCCTATCCTCGAATATGTTCAGGCGCTAAACGTCTCCTTCCCCATCGCCGGCGAAGGCATCCCGAGCATCCTCTATTCCAAAGGATGCGGTGTAATGGACACCTATTCGCTGGTGAAGAAACCGCTGAACCAGCTCGAGTCTTTTCAAATCTCCAGTGAAAGCGGCGGCAAGACGGTCGAAACCATCCCCTTCTTCGACATTACGACCGCCAAACGCGGCCTCATCGGAGCTCTAGGCTGGCCCGGCAAATGGTCGATCAATTTCTCCCGTTCCACCGAGCCAGCGATTGCCGTCAGTGCCGGCATGGACGGAACTCATCTCTCTCTACACCCCGGCGAAGAAATCCGTACTCCTGAAGTTCTGCTGCTCCCTTGGGTCGGCGACGATCTCGACGCCCATAACGTTCTACGCCGGCACATTCTCAAATACCACACGCCCCAGTACGACGGAAAGCCAGTCGTTCTCCCCGTCTCTCATCTGGGATGGGGTGGGATGAAGACTTCCACGAGCTTGCATCTCATCGAACAGATCACCAAAGAAAATATCGGCTTTGAAAATTTCTGGATGGACGCAGGCTGGTATGGCACCGATCGTCCCGTTGACGAATTTCAGGTTTTCGGCAAAGAAGACTGGTTCCTCCACGCCGGAGATTGGCGCGTCAACGAAGTGCCTCATCCGGACGGGAAAGGTCTCCGTCCCATCAGCGACGCCGCCCACGCTCACGGGATGAAATTCCTGCTCTGGTTTGAGCCCGAACGCGCCGTCGTCGGAACTCCATTGACCCTCCAGCATCCCGACTGGTTTATCGGAGAAGTCACCACCCACTTCGAAGGAAACACCGAGCGTCCGTTAGTAAAGTTCCGAATGTTCGACTTTGGCAATCCCGCAGCGCGGCGATTCATGACCGATTCCATGTCAGACCTTATCGACAAAGAAGGCATCGATATTTACCGGCAAGACTGTAATTTCGCTCTCGCCCCGTTCTGGACGCAAGCCGACACTCCAGACCGCCAGGGCATCACGCAAATCCGCTACGCTGAAGGCCTGCTCAAATTTTGGGACGAACTCCGCCGCCGGCATCCCCAGCTCATTCTCGACATCGTGCAGCGCGGCGACCTCGAGACCATCTCGCGCGCTGTTGATCTGAGCCGCGCGGACTATCCCGTCTCTCCCGATGCCGATCCCGTTGGAGCGCAAGTGAGCACCGAAGGCCTCGCTTACTGGCGAGCGCATTTTGGAACCCTGCTTCAGGTCCGTCCTAGCGATACCTACCATTTCCGCAGCGGTATGGCGCCTGGTCTGGCCTTTGCGCTCTTTAACGTTGCGGGCTATCCCAATCAAGTCGGAAATTTTATTCCCGCTGACTTTCCTTACGAGTGGATGCGCACGATGGTCTCTCAGCTCAAGCTGGTGCGCCCTTATTATTACGGCGACTACTATCCTCTATTGCCCTGCAGCGAAAATTCCGATTGCGCCACCGACCCTCGTCTAGAACGCAGCGCCGCCTTCGAGTGGGCTGCCTGGCAGTTTAATCGCCCAGAAGAAGGCGACGGAATGGTGCAGGCTTTTCGGCGAGACCAAAGCGATCAACCGTCGCAAAATCTGCCTTTGCGCGGACTTGACCCGGCTGCAACCTACGAGATTCGCGATCTCGATACCACTACGCGGACCACGGTTTCCGGACGCGACTTGCTCCAAGGGGGGCTGCACGTAGAAATCAACGAAAAGCGAGGAGCCGTGATTCTCCTCTACAAGAAGATTCGCTGAATTAAGTTCGCTGATATAGATTCAGCCGATAGAAGGCTCGCTAGTCGGCCGACACTTCCTGCGTCTGCTCACCCAGACCATCGATTCCAAGCCGCACCCGATTTCCCGGATGCAGATAAATTGGCGGTTTTTGGCCGTGGCCCACGCCCGGAGGTGTTCCGGTCGAGATAACATCGCCCGGTTGCAGGCTCATAAAGCGGCTCAGATAGCTGATTAAATGCGCCACTCCAAAGACCATGGTGTGCGTCGACCCACTTTGATAGCGATGTCCGTCGACAGCAAGCCACATGTTTAGATTCTGCGGATCGGGAACTTCATCTGTAGTCACCAGCCACGGGCCAATCGGTCCGAATGTGTCCGCGCTCTTCCCTTTTACCCACTGTCCGGTGCCTTCGAGTTGAAACGCTCGCTCCGAAAGATCGTTGATCACGCAATATCCGGCAACGTGCGACAGCGCATCGGATTCGGCGATGTACTTTCCCGGCTTGCCAATCACCACTCCGAGTTCAACCTCCCAATCCGTCTTCCTCGATCCTCTCGGAATGACGATACCGTCGTTCGGCCCGCAGATCGACGAAGTCGCCTTCATGAAAACGACGGGTTCGGCCGGCACAGCCATTCCAGATTCCGCCGCATGATCCGAGTAGTTCAGCCCAATGCAAATAAACTTTCCGACGCTTCCCACGCACGGCCCCAGACGCGGCTTTCCCGCGACTTTGGGTAGCTTCGACAAATTGCTGTGGCGCAGTTTTTCGATCGCCGCGGGCAGCAGGGCTGCACCATCCAGATCGGAGATCATCGCCGATAGGTCGAGGATTTCACCGTCAGCATCAAGAACACCCGGCTTCTCCTGACCTGGTTGACCGTAGCGTAGCAGTTTCATTTTCTCTCCAATTGATTTCTACAGGCTAAAACCGCCATCGATGATATGGATTTGACCGGTCGTATAACTGGATTCATCGGAAGCCAGATACACGGCCAGCGCAGCGATTTCTTCGGGGCGTCCAATGCGGCCCATCGGTTGCCGCGCCACAAACTCAGAGCGCGCTTTTTCTATATTTCCCTGCGCGGCGATTCGTTCGTCCAGCGAAGGCGATTGCACCGTTCCCGGACAAATCGCGTTGCAGCGGATACCGCTGCGAATGAAATCGGCCGCAATCGCTTTTGTCAATCCAATGACCGCTGCCTTCGTCGTGCCGTAGACAAACCGGTTCGGCGCGGCCTTGATACTCGATGCCGCGGACGACATATTAATTATGCTTCCCTTCCTCGCCTGCAACATAGCCGGTATAAAAGCGCGGCAGGTTCGGTACATCGACTTCACATTGAGATCGAAAGAAAAATCCCAGTCCTTCTCGGCACAGTCGAGAATGCTGCCGTGATGGACATACCCCGCGCAATTAAAAAGAATATCGACCCGGCCGAGTTCGGCTGCGCAACCCGACACATCCTGCGCATCGCGAACATCCAGTCGCCGAGTTCGAATGCCTCGCCGGCTCTCGCCGAGAGCCGCAAGAGCGGCATCATTGATGTCCGTCGCCCACACCGTCGCTCCTTCGTCGGCGAACGCAAGCGCTGTCGCGCGTCCAATGCCTTGTCCCGCAGCCGTCAGCAACGCAGTCTTTCCTGCTAGTCTTCCGCTCATTGGGCTCCCGCCGAATCAAACAGTCTAGTGTGAACGCGCCTTCCACGATAGCGGATGCATTCTAATTGTCAACACTACTGTTGACATTGTAGACTACTCCGTTCGACGGACCAGCCATGGAAATCGATATCGAGCAGTTCGACGCCCTGCGCGCCTATCTTGCCGCGCACGGCTATGTCGGTTCGGACGACAAGATCTGGCTGCAAAATCTTGCCGGAGGCGTTTCCAATCGCACCGTTCAGGTCAAATGGCCCGACGGCCGTTCCTGGGTCATTAAACAGGCGCTCACAAAATTACGCGTGAACGTCGACTGGTTCAGCAGCCCTGACAGAATTGCTGTAGAAGCGAAAGCGCTGCGCTGGCTAAATCATACCGCTCCTCCCGGAACCACTCCCGCCTTTATCTTCGAAGACATCGAGAATCACCTCCTCGGCATGGCGGCAATTCCCGAAGAACACACCAATTGGAAGTCACTCCTTCTCTCCGGCACAATCATCCCCGACCATTTCGAGCAATTCGGATTCCTGCTCGGCACGATTCACCGCCGCTCCACCGAGTTGCGGTCCGAAGTCTCGCAAGCCTTCGCCGATACCACCTACTTCAAGAACTTGCGTCTTGAACCCTACTATCTCTACACCGCCCAGATCATTCCCGACGCAGCCGACTTCCTGAACACCCTCGCAGAAGAAACGCTCCATCATCACGACAGCCTGGTACACGGTGATTTCAGTCCGAAAAATACTTTGGTCTATCGTGGCCGACTGATCTTGCTCGACTATGAAGTTGTTCACTTTGGCGACCCCGCCTTTGACCTGGGATTCGCCCTCACCCACTTTCTTGGCAAAGCGCATCACCTGCCCCAATTCCGTGGTCGTCTGGCGAGCGCGGCTGAGTTGTTCTGGCATGTGTACTATCGAGAAACGGTGCGCCTTACTTGGGCTGAGCCCCTGGAATCGCGCGCCATCCGCCATACACTGGGATGTTTGTTGGCGCGCGTGGCCGGAAAATCTCCGCTGGAATACTTGACGCCACTCGAACGAAAGCGGCAACTCGATGTCGTTCTCGCAATGCTCCGGAAGCCTCCGGCCAGTGTTCCCGATTTGATCTCAGAGTTCGTTCATAAAGTAGAAACCTATGCCAACCATTAAGCAGCTTTCTGGCCGCGAAGTTCTTGATAGCCGCGGGAGACCAACCGTTCTCTCAACCTGTATTTTGGAAGACGGCACCACGGCCTCCGCTTCCGTTCCCTCGGGCGCATCCACCGGAACAGCCGAAGCATTCGAACTGAGGGATGGTGATCCCAAGCGATATCAAGGCTTAGGTTGTCGTCGAGCCGCCGCAAATATCGGTGGTGACATCCAAGCCGCACTCGCTGGGCAAGCGTTTGAATCTCAATCAGAATTAGATCGCGCCCTGATCTCGCTTGACGAAACTCCCACCAAGTCGCGTCTCGGAGCGAACGCCATTTTGGCCGTCTCGGTCGCTTTCGCCCGAGCCTCCGCTCTGTCTCGTGGCGTTCCTCTCTATCAACATTTCTCGAACATGATCGGCTCTCCCGCAAATCGCTTGCCTCGCCTGACCATCAACCTCTTCAGCGGAGGAAAACACGCTGGTCAACAAGTGTCTGTGCAGGATGTGCTCATTATTCCGATATCCTCGCAAACTATCGACGAAACTCTAGTCTGCGCATCCGATGTCTATCAGGCAGCCGCTGATTTGATCCTTCGAAAATACGGAATGCGCTTGCTCACCGCCGACGAGGGTGGATTGGCGCCCCCTTGCCGCTCCGCCGAAGAAATGCTGGCTTTGGCGGTAGAGGCAATCGAACTCTCCGGACATACTCCAGGCAAAGACGTTTTTCTGGGTATCGATGTGGCTTCTTCTCATTTCTACGACAACGGCGTCTATAAGAACGATGAAGAAACCCTCAATAGTGCCGGGATGATTCGAGCCGTTGGGCGATGGCTCGTAAAGTATCCGATTCTGAGCGTGGAAGACGGACTCGCCGAAGATGACTGGAAGAATTGGCCTGACCTTCGGCGAGCCATCGCCGGACGCGCTCTCACGCTGGGAGATGATCTGCTCTGCACCAACCCGACGCGGATTCGTCGCGCGATCGACACCAAGGCCTGTGACGCTTTGCTGCTTAAGGTCAATCAGATCGGAACACTGACTGAAGCAATCGAAGCCTACAAGCTCGCGCGAGAAGCCGGTTGGTCCATCACGCTAAGCGTACGCAGCGGAGAAACAGAAGATAACTGGGCTGCGGACTTGGCCGTTGGATGGGGCGCCGATCAATTTAAGAACGGATCGATTCGGCAGTCCGAGCGTCTGGCCAAATACAACCGCCTGCTCGAAATTGAAGAACTGACGCGCTGGCCACTAGCCACATGGCCTGGCGTCGGGTGAATTTGCCACCCACCGTATCGAATAGTCTGGATTCGCCTGTGCGCAAGAAAACAAATTCAAATTCGACTCTCCTCGCCCCCCTGATCTTTTTCTCGATCCTTATTTCGATCTCTACCCCGATCGGTGCGCAGACAAATCTTCACAATCAGGACGGCTACGTTCGCCACGACGGGAGCGATTGGGCTCTCGGCACATCGCGTACGGAAAAACGGATTCGTTTCGCCGATGGGCGCCTCTCCTCCATTTCGCTGCGCAACAAGCTCTCCGGACATGAATACCTTGACGCCTCCAACCCTCCGTCCGAGATCCGGTTTTCGGCAGACGAACAAGATGTCAGTGCGCCGAACTGGGGTTGGAAGTTCCTCCGCGACCACGCGCAAAAAGACGCCCAAGGCGAACTGCAACTCGACATCGAACTCGAATCCCCCAGCCTGCACGTCACGAAACACTACGTGATTTATCCCGGAACCTCCGTCATTCGCGAATGGCTCACCATCGGCAACTCGTCGACAAAAACCATCCACCTGACAAAAGTCGATTTCCTGCACACGCGCGTCCCTGCGTCCTTGGCGCAAGATCTCGAATTCAATTATCTAACCGGAGCCGGCAACTATACCGGCAGCCAACTCCTCAAGACGGAGCCCATGAACGCTGCCTACCGCCGCACTCTCGACTCCAACGGAGGGGTTCAGCCCGGCAATTACAGCAGTTTTCTGCCCCTCATTTTCCTGCTCAATCACAAAGCCTCAGAAGGCCTGGCCATCGGTTGGGACTACCTCGGCCACTGGCGCTTCGAAATCGGCAACGAAAGCGAACCGCCGTTGAGCTTGCATTTGGAACTCGCCGGCTTCGCAAAAGATCTCTCTCCCGGCGCCAAAGTCGAAACGCCAAAAGCATTCCTGGCGACCTTCTCGGGCCAGATCGACGAGCTTGGCAATCAATTGCTCGATTGGCAGTACGCCTACCTCTGGGATTTCACGAATCCAGAATATTTCGCCAAGACGCGTTGGGCGGTCGATTGGCCCGAACCCTGGGTCGGTGAAGGCGGAACGCCCAGCGCCGATAATTGGGGACGCCGCCTCGCTCTCGATCTTCGCTACGTCGATCTTCTCCGCGAAACAGGAACCGACATTCTCTGGGACGACGCGGGATGGTACGACAAATGGGGCACATGGAACGGCCCCGATTGGAAACAAACGAACGATTATCTGCACAAGCACGACATGAAATGGGTGCTCTGGTACCCAACGTTCCTGGCAACCCCGCAATCTAAGGTAGCCCAGCAGCATCCCGATTGGATGATCCCCGGCCAGGAAACCCTCGAACAGTCGATTCCCGCAACCGTCGATTGGCAGACTAGCCTGCTCGACGACAGTGTCAAAGCGTGGGGAGATTATCAATGGCGTTACGACATCGCCCCCGCCGCCAGCGCGAATGACACCGATGCTCTCGCCGCTGACCAAAATTTTCGCGCGCTCGTCGAGCGCTTCAAAATCAACCATCCCCAGAGCGGCATCGATGCTTGCGACGGAGGAGGCCGCTGGATCAGCTACGACATCGCCCGTTTCGCGGAGTCAGGAGAGTACACCGATGGCGGCGTAGGCCCATACAGCGCCTACTACACTTCCCTTCTCGTACCTCCCGATAAACTTCACAACGTCGTTGACTACGACCATATCTACTACGAATCATCCACCGACCGCACTCACTTGTCCATGAATCCAACCTGGTATCGCGATCCCGGCGACGGCCCCGAACGTCGAATCGATCCGCAAAGACTGGGAGATGGATCACTATCTCGTCTCACAAGGCGTCGCCGGTCGTTGGAGCCATGTTTTCCGCCCCCACGTCGACCACGATGATCCCGTCTGGTATTTCCAGCGCATGAATCGCGACGGATCGAAAGGCGTCATTCTCACCAAACACGCCAAACACGGCTCAACTTATTTCCTGATCAGCCACCCTGTGAAATCTCTGCCAGGAAAATCTTCAGACAACGGCGACCGGTACCGCGGCGGCGCAGGAGATATGACCGAAGCAATAACAACCTCCGCCGCTCGCATCGAAACTGGAATCTATGAAGATCCAGCCGACGGAGCAATCCGATACTACGGCGTTCCCGGCCAGGGATTCGGACCTCTAAATCTCAAATATCAGAATGGATCCGGCGCAGAATCCCTAGTCACCAAAGTCGTCAAACTCGGAGCCGACCGCCCAGCGACAGGCCAATTCATTGGCACGGCAATCCAACTCGACCGTCCCATTACCGTCACCGAGCTAGGTCAATTTGATCCCGGCAACAGCCACGGCACTTACACGTTGTCCATAGTGCGCGCCGAAGATGGCAAGGTGCTCGTCACCGCAGACCTAGACATGAGTCAAACCTATCCAGATACCAATGGATTCAAGTATGTTCACTTGACGAGCCCAATTCGGCTGGACGTTTCCGCGAAGCCTATAACCATTTACCCGCGCGGCCTGATCCCCAATAAGCCTTACGATGTGCACGCCAGCATTTCGGGCTCTCGTCTACGCGAAACTGGTTCGCAACTGATGTCGGAAGGCATCACGCTAGACGCAGTTCCCGCCGGCGAACTGATCTTCCTGAACCTGCCGAATTATCCGGGCTCAAGAACTGACCATGTTCCTCCCAGCCCTCCCGCCAACGTGACGAAGCGCCCGGGAACAAACCTCGGCGTCCAAGGAATCGAACTCTCTTGGTCGCCCAGTCACGACGACAATTGGCTCTCTTATTACCAGGTCTGGAAGAACGGAAAACTTCTAGGAAGAACCGCCAAAGGAACCTTTTTCTTCGATCATTCCGACTCCTCCCGCAACGACCTCGAAGCAAGCTACGAAGTCGCGGCCGTCGACGGAGACGGCAATGCCAGCCCCAGCATCTCCGCGCAGAAAGTCGCCAGCGAGCCAACTGGCGCACAGAGCTACGAAGCTCTGGGAGATTTTTCTCCAACTCAACTAACTAACCACTGGGCCTACGAAGAAACAGTCGACAATCTCACTTACACCGACTTAGCCTGGGATAAAGGAGGCTACGAAGGCCGCTGGACCGGCTCGGGGCTAGGCCGGATTGGCCGAATCTGGATGCAACCCTCCTCTCAACACGATCTATCTCGCACCTTCATAGTTCCGTCCGCAGGAGTGATGAGCACGTCCGGAGAAATTCGCAAAGATCCCAGCGCCAACAATGGCTATTCTTGCTTCGTACGAATCCTGATCAATTCCAGCCAGGTGTGGCCATCCGAAGGCTGGGCCGAAGTCTCTCCCAGTTATGACCAATCCACTCGCTATTCTCTAGGCAATCTCCCAATAAAAGCTGGCGACAAGATCCGGTTCGTGATCAAACATAGCGGGGCGAATCGCGCTGATCCTATCGTTTGGGATCCCGCAATCAACATTCGCGATTCGAACTAAGCGCCAAATAACTTCGCTAACAACTCCTCTGTCTCATGGCAACCGCTGCAGCAGCAGAATATCCGAGCCATAGAGTTGTTGATCCGCAAATTCCTTGATCGCCCCATCCCCGCTTGCCAGCCATGTATCGGGCAGGTGAACCGCAATCCCGTTCATCAGGGATTCGCCCGTCATTTCGCGCTCTCGCCCTGGCCGGTCATTGAGGCTGGTCACACGATATTTTGCTTTCGCATCCAGCGCTCGTAACCGTATCTTGGTGTCAGCGATTTCAGACTTGTCGCGGTAGACATATACAACCGACTCAGACAAATCTTGCTTTACATACTGAATGGACGACCATCCGCCAGTTTCCACTTTCGGATGGTAAACATCCTCTAACAAGAGATGCCGATACTGTTTGAAGTACAAAAGATTGCGCTCTAACGCCTCCACAAACCCCGGCGGAGCCGCCGAAAGGAACTGTGAAGACATTCCGTTGATATTCCCGAATGTCACCCCGTGCGTGAAGTGCTTGCGGAAGTAGTAATCAAGTGCCGACGCACTGTACCAACGAGCCGTCAGGTATTCTCCGCCCGCATCCCCATGTCCCGCAGTCGCCAGCGATCCCCAAACATTCGGGCTAAGCATCGGTCCTGTGATGAACTCGTTGGTGTACCCTCCCGGAAGCAAACCCTGCGGCCCCGGATTCGTGCGCGCAAACTGCAATGATGGATCGCATTCAAACCCTGACAGATTCGGAAAGCGCTCCAGCAGATAGCGCATAATCTCCATCCGCCCGCGGTACGCCGCATAAGCGCCATCCGTCTTCCCGTGTCCGTGATCCGTGCGATTGCACTCGTAGCTCACTGTCGATGATGGATCCCACTTAATCCAATCTAAGTGCCACTTTTCGATAACGTCACCCAGTTGCTTCTCAATCCAAGCCACCACCTTCGGATCTCCCAAGCAAAGCTGCTTGGTGATAGCGAGCGACGGGTGCGTGGTGCCGAGCTCCTTGCCGTCGATCATGGCCAGCCACTCCGTCGGAATCTCGCCGGAAGCGACGCGCGACGCATCCACGTTCCCCGGATCCACCCACAGTCCAAATTTCAGCCCCATCCCGTGAACCGCATCCGAAAGACTCTTCAGACCGTGAGGAAACTTCTCCGTATCTTCCTGATAACTTCCCAATCCCAACGTCCAGTCATTCATGCCCGGTATCACCGACGCTCCCTGGTACCACGTAGCATCGTGATAAAAAACGTCGAACCCGACCCGCTTCGCCAGACTAAGTTCCCTAAGAAGCTGCTCCTCGCTATTCTTTTCCGTGAGCCATATGCAATACGTCACCAGCGGAGAATCCGGCAATGGCGCCTGAAAAACGTACTGCTTCAAATAACGAAACGTCTCATTGCCCGCGTCGTCCGTGCCACCCTTAGCAAGCGCGATAAAGCTCATCGGAGTCTCAACCGTTGCCCCCGGAGCAAGCTCGAATGTCCGCGACGATTCACCCTTCTTGTCTTTCAACAGAATTGTTCCCGCATGAATCACCGTCCCTGCGGTCGAAGATTCGACCGCGGCCTTCCATCCGAGTACGCCAAGCCCAGGTTCTCCGCCGATCAGGACAGACTCTCCGGCAGCGGCATTTTCAAGCACTAGCCAGTCAGAAAACTCTTGCTTTTGCGAAAGACTTCCCGCCCGATGAAATCCATGCTCGCCTCTGGCCGAAGAATACGGCTTCAGTCCATCAGCCGGAGTCCTCAGCGTAAGAAACTGCGCATCGACATAGGGCGAGAGCAAGAGCGCAGTCTGGCCGTGGTTCTCCAACTTCATAGCCGTCTGAATCACAGCGCCAGCTGGATACATCTTCAGTTCGAGAGAAAGCAGTCCGCCGTCCTCCGAGTGAAATCGCAATGTAAGTTGCTTTCCACCCTTGTCCAGCCCGGCGATCGAATCATCCGCGAAAACGTAAGGTGCGCCTCCCTTGTCCGGCGAAGCAATGATGGGTGTATTCGCGACCGCCCATTCGACGCCCCCTTCCCGCCCCAGCGACTTTAGCTTTACCGTTCCCTCTGAACGCGCCAACTCCAACCGCAAGTGCCCATTCGCCAGTTCCCAACCAACCGCCGTTTTCACAACCGACATTTGAGAAGGTGAAGAGACTGCAAGAGAGAAGATCAGGAACAATATAAGAAGTAAGGGTCTCATCCAGCACGCCTCGGCGAAGAGAAAGGAACAACCCAGAGTCGAAATAAAACACAAGTCACAACGAAAACTTGCCCCGGCTTAACACCGGGGCAAGTCTGTCTTACCGCGAAACGTGTTAGTTAAAAGGTTAAATGGGCGCCCAGCTGCATACGTCGCCTGAAGTCCACAATGCTGCAAATTTGGCCTGCGTCTCCAATATCGACAAATGCGGCGCCGGCACAGGTTGGGTTCCCCAAATTCACTCGGTTGAGAGCATTGAATGCGTCCCACTTGAGATCGAGATGGGTAGTCTCCGTGATCGCGAAGGTTTTGCTCAACGACAAGTCGACCAGCCCAAGGCCCGGGCCCAACAAACTGTTGCGTCCCGCATCCCCAAAAGTGTACTGCGCAGGGTCGGCGTAGGCCGCGGGGTTATACCACTCGTTGCGGTTGGGATGGGCCACATGTGGATCGCCAACCAGGTTCGGTCGATCATAGATGGGAGAATTTAGAATCGTCGGGGAGTTCAAGTAATACGGCGTGAAATACTGGCCGCCCTCAAAATTGAAAATACCACTGAGCGACCACCCTCCAACGACTGCGTCCGCAGCGCGGCTCAAGCCATTTACATACGCCCTGCCGTGGCCGAAGGGGAGTTCCCAGTTGGCCGCGCTCACCCAAGACCAGGGCCTTACAGTGCCTGAGGGCCCGTAATTGCAGGAGAAGCAGAATTGATTTCCGTTGCCGTCTCCGGGGCCGAACGTTCCAACGTCAAGCGACTTCGCCCACGTCAAGTTACTCAGCAGATACAATCCCTGATGAAATCTCTTTTCTGCGTGAAGCTGCAAAGAATTGTAGTTACTTCTCATTTCCGGTTCATTGTAAACCGCGTTGTTCCGTTGGTATTCTGGCACAGCCCAACCATAGCTGGCAAAGAAAGGCTCGCGGGAAGTGTAAGGCCCAGGTCCCGGAGGCGGCAAGTTAACGTTATAGTTGTCCCATAGATGGCGTCCGATATTACCAACATAGGCAATCGAAGCGGTGACTTGGTAGGGGAAGGCATGTTCCAGGGTTACGTTATAAGTGTCGTTATAACTATGCGGGTAGTTTCCGACGCCCACGAAGTATTCACTGCCGCCAGGCGCACCCTGAAATGAGATCTGGCCGTTAGACGGAAACGGAGGCAAAGCCGGAGGGGCACCCGGACCCTGATCGAACGTATACCCGAGTGGGGCAAAAGGATTGGCCTGTACATCAGTCTGACTTTGCTTGATGGGCCAACAACATCCTTGGGTTCCAAATCCCGCTCCATCCGCGTTCATATAGTAGCTGCGGCCGTATCCGCCGCGGAGTACGGTCTCATGCGGCAGCCGAAACGCGACTCCAAGGCGCGGTGAAAATTCGGCTTTCGAGGTTGTTACTCCCGCGTATTTTCCGGCCAGGTTTGTCAATAACAGAGTGTCGGTAGCAATATCGATGTTTCCATCGCTCTGGCCGCTCTGCGTGAAGACGGGGCTCATGTAATCCCAGCGCAGGCCCAACGTCAGAGTCAGCTTGGGAGTAACTTGCCAGGTATCTTGCCCATAAAACGCCATCTTCCAAAACTTTTCCTGTGGCTGGACCAGAGTTATGTCTCGGTTAAAGCCGGAGGGAAGACCGAGCTCCAGTGCTGCCAAGCCCGATCCGCAAAACGTTCCCGATGCAGGATTTGTGCATGGCCCAGAACTGGCGGAGTCGTTTACCTGAGTGAGCGATTGGCTAACCGTGAAGAGGCCGCGCCCGCTGACGTCGGTCCGGATGCCGAAAAACTTTGCTACGTCCCCTCCCCACTTAAAGGCGTGGTGGCCCAACGCCTTAGTCCAGTTGTTGTAAAACTCGAAGTTCGCCTCGCGCTCGAAAAATGGCAAACCAAAATCACCCATATTGAAGGGGGTCAACGGATCGGAAACGTTTATTTCTGGTAGACCTGAGGTGTACACCGTACCTAGGTTGATATTCGGTATTCCGGCTTTGGTCGCAGCGTCGGTATTGTAGTCCGGTTGCAGCTCAGAAATCACGAGTCGCGAAAAAGCGAACCGCGCATCGGTCAGCAGCGATGGAGAAAAGGTATGTTGATAATCGAACATCAGGCTCTTGTTGTGGTCTGACGAGATCCCGGCGTTCGCGACTCCGGGGCCTCCGAGCGGGGGACCGCCGCCTGCGACGCCGTAGGCGGTGGGAGTGTTAAAGTTCGCCTTAAAATAACTGAATTTTCCAAAAACTACGGTTTTCGAGGTCACAAAGTAGTCGCCTCGAGTATCAAACTGATCCTGGTTGAAAATAGCTGGACTGGAAATCTGATAGTTCGAGCTAAACCCCGGTGAGTTTGGCTGAGGCAACAGTGCCAGCAGGTTGGCGGCAGCAGGACTGATTCGATCCGGACAAATTACGTTGAGAACGCCGTTGCAAGAGATCTGAGTTCTCCCGGTTCCGTCCGGATTGCCCGTGGCTGGATCGTAGATCGGGTCGGTGGCTGCGACCGAACTGAAATCTCCGGTTCGAAACGCATCGATCGGCACTGTCTCGTTGCCCGACGCGAAAAAGCTGTTCCGCATGCCTTGGTAGTCGCCGAAGAAAAAGACCTTGTTCTTGATAACGGGGCCCCCGATACTGCCCCCAAACTGATTCCATCGGTTGCCGGGAATACCGTTCGGCTCGCTGAAGTGGTCGGCTGCGTTGAAACCAGAAGTCCGGTAATTCTCGAAAAGCGTTCCGTGAAATGCATTTGTGCCCGACTTCGTCGTGATCTGCCATAGCCCACCGGCTACCTTGCCATACTCGGCGTCATAATCGCTGGTCGCCAGTTTTACCTCTTGCACCGAGTCGTTCGGAGCCACGATGATCGAAAGCCCTTGGATCGCCTCGGTGTTCTCGACCCCATCCAGCAAGTGCCCGTTCGCATTGGGCGCCGCTCCGTTAATATTGAGGTTGAAGTCGGAACCTGAGTTCTCCGGGTGAAGATCCAGTTGGCCGCCCGGCATCGATACACCTGGGGCCAAAAGCGACAACCGGGTGATGTTGTTGCCGTACGTAGGCAAGCTGCTGATTTCCGAGGAGTGAATGGTCTCATTCACCTCTGCGCTATCGGTTTGCAAAAGTGGCGCCTCGCCGGTAACTTCTACCTTCGCGCTCGCGGTGCCTACCGGCAACTTCGCATCAATACGAAGTCCGATGCCCGCGTCCAAGCGCGTAGCTTCTCTCGTAAATTGCGCGAACCCCTGTTTCTTCACCGTGATCGTATAAGTCCCTGGGATAAGGCTGGGAAACCGGTATGCCCCGTCGTTATTCGTGATGGTCTGCCGCGCCACTCCGTCGGCAACATTTGTGGCTTCGACGGTTGCCCCAGAAACCGCAGCGCCAGAGGGGTCCGTCACGTTGCCTTCAATGCCTCCGGTGACCGCCGTTTGTGCGAACAACAAGCCAAGGCTTAATAGCGAGAGAACTGCGAGGGAAGTCACAAAACGGAAAGCGGAGTTCATCGTGGAGTCTCCTGGGACCATAGCGCGTTTGATCGGAAAACATGCCCCCGGGTCGGAGGCGCTACCAAACATGCAGTTCTGGCTGCGCTGCCCCACCCTTGGAACGAATCCGCGCAGCAATGCAGACTGTCATGACCGTCGCGGAAGTTAACCTATGTCCGGGTGCACTGTCAAGAGAAATATTGTCAACACTAATGTCTACAAGAATGACGGAAGGCGCCGCAGCCACGCTCCTGTCGTCCTGTGGCGCCGAAACAGACAAGGTGTGTTTCCTCCCGATGTTCAGCTCTGATTAGGCCTGCAGCGCGGACAAGAACCGCGCCTCCGGTGCACGGACACTCTGTGCTTCCCAGGATATCTTGTCTAAATATCGGACAGCTCGCGCCATCCCGGCGGTTGTTTGCATTCCAAAAATACATATCTTTTGCCGACGATCATGTCACCCACATTGTCGACAGCATGGTAGAGTACCGGATGGCATTGAGCCCAAGAGGCTGAAACCAAAACGTCCGGCGGAAGATCACACAACAAATCTCAACTTCCATGCGAAGCGCGAAGAGCAGTTCTTCCAAACCAGAGCGTGGAGTATCCGCCAGCCAGAGAGTGGAGTCGCATTTGCGGATGCTCCAATGTCTCCGTTTCGCTTGCTGTGAACCATCTCGCGCACTTCCCCTCTTTTCCATGCTCAATCCGCGCTCCTCGAATCGCTCGACCACCCAAGGGTAAGGAACCCATGCCAACACAAATCGTTCAGGCAATTCTATTGGTCTTATGCGCTGCCATCATGAATGCCGCGTATGCCCTGCCCATGAAATTAAACAAGAAGTGGGACTGGGAGCATTCGTGGCTTGCCTTTTCCATCATGGGAGTAGCCGTCGTCCCCACGATCATCGCGTTGCTCACCGTTCCCAGCCTCTGGTCGACGTATGCATCCGTCTCTCGCGGAACCTTGCTCGCCATGGTTCTTTTCGGCGCGAGCTGGGGCGTATCGCTTGTTTTCTTTGGACTCGCTCTCACCCGGCTCGGTTTAGCCATCACCTTCGCCGTTTGTCTTGGAACTTCCGCCGCGGTTGGCGCTCTCACCCCTCTCATCGCGCAACACTCCGAACTTCTTTTCACGCGCCAGGGCGCACTTATCCTACTTGGTGTGCTGGTCATCGTCTTCGGAGTCACCCTCTGCGGATCGGCCGGCAAGAACCGTGAGGCGGCGCTGCAACTCGAAAGCACCACCGTTCGGCAGGGCTTTTGGGGCGGTTTTCTCCTGGCCTTTACCTCCGGAATCCTCGGGTCCATGCTCAACCTGGGTCTCGCGTTCGGCGGAAGCATACAGCGCTCCGCTCAACTCCACGGCGCAAGTCAAGCAATGATGTCCAACGCCGTGTGGCTTCCCTGCCTTTACGCCGGATTTTTGCCCGGTGTTATTTACTGCTTTTTCCTGATGAACAAGAGAGGCACGGTCGGCAAACTCGCCCTATCAGGCACTTGGTACTACTGGCTCGTAGGGGCCAGCATGGGCTTTCTCTGGTTCGGCAGTATCATTCTCTACAGTATTTCCACGGTCAAACTCGGCGATCTCGGCACTTCCATCGGATGGCCACTCTTCCTCGCCTCCATCGTCGTGGCGAGCACGTTCTTCGGCTTCCTCACCGGTGAATGGGAAAAAACCGGCACGCGCCCCAGGCGAACTATGATTCTGGGCGTCGGCTTTCTCGTCGTAGCGATCGCAATTCTCAGTTATGCGGGTCGCGCTTAGGACTTGCTCGCGGGGTTCATTTCGCCCCGAGCAGCTTGGCTTGCGCGCCATCCGGTGCCTTGGCAAACGAGTCGGGAATTATGTCAACAAAAGTGTTGACGATCTGCTGATCACTTTAGTATCGTGCGTAAGGCATTTCGCGGGAAGTCGGTAGATGATTGGAAGCTTCGCTACCTCCTCCCGCAATACCGTCGCACCACAAAGAGCTTCGTTTCCGCGGTTCACCGATTCTTAGGTTCCACTCCGGCACCTGGCCGGGCAGCATTATGGAAATCTTCCGACACGTCTATCAGATCGCGTCCCATGTCGCCGACCGCAATCTGTTCCAGTATTTGTTTGTAGGCGACAACACGGTCCTGCTCGACACAGGCGCCTCCTACACACCTGCCGAGACGATTGCTCCCTATCTCAGGAAAGGCGGCATCGACCTATCGCGGCTAACCATCGCCATCAACACTCACGCCGACGCCGATCACCATGGCGGCAACGCATCTCTCAAGCAGCTCGCGACGCATGTGATGCTGGCCTGTGGCGAGCCAGACCGCCTGATCATCGAAGATCCCGACCGGCTCTTCGCCACCCGTTACAACCAATGGCTCCCCGACCACGGAGTTGGATTGGGTGTCAATCCCGATGCCAGCGCCTGGGTGCGAAAAATGGTCGGAGACCCGCAGCGCATCGACCAGACTTTCGTCGGTGGCGAGCACGTCAGGATTGACGACGACCGTGTCCTCCAGGTCTTGCATGTCCCCGGTCACAGCGACGGTCATCTGGCTCTTTACGATCCGGTGAACAAAGCCGTCTTTGTCGGCGACGCGCTTCACGGCCGCTATTGCCCCAACGCCGCCGGAGAACCGGCGCTCCCTCCAGGCTATTACTCGGTGCTCGCATACCTGGGCACTCTGCAAATGCTCCATGCCATAGATATTGACTGGATTTATTCCGGCCACTGGCCGGCATTCCACGGCTCCCAGGTTTCGGAATTTCTGCATGAGTCGCGCCGCTTCGTAGACAATGCCGCAGGCTTGGTCTGGAAGACCCTTGAAAAACATTCTGAAGGCGTGACGCTGCGCGGTTTTATGGACGAATGTGGCCCGGTTTTAGGCTCGTGGCCACTAACGAACGATTGGTTACTCATGTATCCGTTGCACGGTCATCTCTTGCTTCTCGAGCAGCAAGGTCGAGTAACCCGAGTTGCGGGTGCGGGCCACGTGAGATGGAAGGCTGCAAGCTAGCCGAGGGGAAGGGTCGCAATGAGTGTGTTCGAAGAAATGGTTCGCGCGAGCAAGTCTTCGCACGTTCGGACTTCCTTCGTCAAAATCCTTGCGGCCTTTTGTTTCTTCTCGTGCATCCCTTTCCTGTTTGCAGCGGTCACCACCGAACACGGTCCCCGTTCCGCATTCGTTCGCACTGGCCAGTTTCCCGGAATTCGTTTCAATTCTGGATTAACGGTTTGCGACGAGGAGCTCCGCAACGGCCGCTGGGTCAGTCGCTACTGGGATTCCAGTGGTCAGGTGATCGCCGACATTCAAATCGACGCCGAACGGCAACAGATGGATACTCTGCCCGTCGACGCTTTCAAACTTGAAATCGAAGGGCAGGATCTCTCCGGCACTTGGAAGTGGATCGGCGTCACGCAATCCGAGGTCACCGATCCCAACGGATTGTTGGTCACCGTCGAACTCGAAAGCCTCGTCCGCCCCATTCGTGTAAAGATCCACACGTTACTGACCGGTGGTCCGGTTCTAGTTCGCTGGCTCGAAGTTACCAACTCTGGGCACCAGCCCACCGCCATCTCCAATGTATCGCCCTGGTCGGGACAACTCTGGCACACTCCCAACTTCGCCGAGAAGCTTCCGCCGGATTCCGAGAACGTCTACGATCTCGGCTACGCCCAATATGAAAAGTGGGGATACGAAGGTGCCTGGCGCTTCGATCCTGTCGTAAATGAAACAAAGATTATCTCGGGAGACCGCGGCAAGTCCGGCTGGGGCCATCCCACGTTCTTCGCGCGCAACAACGCAACCGGCGAATGGTTCGTCGCTTCGCTCGCCTGGAGCGCAAACTGGAAGATCCACGTCAGCAGTAAAGTCGACAAATCGCCAATCGATCGCACTAACTCTATTGATCGGCCAGGCAATGAAGCTCGATTGTTTTTCGACATGGGCCCGAGTTCGGTCGATCCCGTCCTGCGAGTGCTCGAACCGGGAGAGACAGTCAAGACTCCCGAAACTCACATCCTCTGCATGAAGTCCGATCTCGATCACGTGACGCAGGCTCTTCTGAACCACGTTCGCCGCGACGTCCTCCCGCGGCCGCCTTCAGAACACGTCTTCGACGTAGAAGCCAACCACCGTGGCTACATCGTCGATCACGAAACTGAAGCTGGCATTGACCGCGAGATCGACATGGCGTCCGATGTCGGAGCCGAAACATTCTTCATCGATGCCGGATGGTATGGATCCGAACCGAACCACTGGTACGACAATGTCGGCGACTGGTACGCCGGTGCATGGCTCCCCAACGATGTGCAGCCCATCCGCGAATATGCCAGAAAAAAAGGAATGCGCTTTGGTCTCTGGGTAGAAATCGAAGGTGCCGGAGCCGCTTCCAAGCTCCGCAAAGAACATCCCGACTGGATCCTGACCAGGAACGGTCAGCCCTTCGCCAACGGCCGCCACCTCGATGTCGGCAATCCCGTGGTCGCCAAGTGGATGGAATCCGAAATCGCTCGCATCATCAAGAAGTATGATCTCAACGTCTTCCGAATCGACTACAACATGTCCGTCGAAGAAGATGGAAATCAAGTGCGCGACGGATTCGTCGAGAATTCCGGATGGCGCCACGTCGAAAACCTTTACGCCATCTTCGATCACCTGCGCCAGCAATTCCCCAAAGTAATTTTTCAGAATTGCGCGGGCGGCGGCGGCCGTCTCGATTGGGGCATCCTGCATCGCTTTGACAATACCGAACTTTCCGACTGGATGCGCGAGCCTCGCGGTGTCAAGATCCTGAACGGTGTGACGTGGGTATTGCCGCCTGAAATCCTGTTACGCACGTTCGGCACCGAAGTGCCCGATCTGGCAGGCGACGGAGACATCGACTCGCAGTTGCGCCAAGTGCAGATGTCGCTGCCTATCTTCCGCGGAATAGCCCCATCGCTTGCGGACCTGAACCCGATTTTGCGCGACAAGATCCGAACCGGAGTCGATCTCTATAAAACGAAGCTGCGGCCGATCCTGCGTGATAGCGTGGTCTACCACCACACTCCGCAAACGCCGTACTTCAGTGAATCGCCTTGGCTGGTTCTCGAGTACGCCAGTCCCGACAAGAAGCACAACGTCGCCACTCTGTTCCGCACCTCGAACCTTGAGAACCCTGTTTATCATTTTTGGCCGCGAGGTCTGGATGCTTCAGCTTCATACAAAGTAACTCTCGAAAACCGCGGCGAGGTCGTCGAGTTATCAGGCTTTAAGTTGATGACAGACGGAATTCCCGTCCGCCTCGAAACCGCCGGAACATCGGAAATGTTGTTATTCGAAAGCGTGCCAACGGCCGCGGGAAACTAAGTAGATCGCAGTTGTGTCAGAAAGTTTGAGATTGAATCATGCAGATCAAAAACAGCTCCATTCGAAACCTGTTTGACCTCACCGGACGCGTCGCCCTCATCACCGGAGCCGGAGTCGGCTTTGGAGAGGCAATCTCGCTCGGCTTCGCGGAGTTCGGCTGCGACATCGCGGCCTGCGATCTCAATATCGAGAACCCGCAGCGTACCGCCGAACGAGCGCGCAAGTTCGGCGGACGTGCCATCGCCCTGCAAGCCAACGTCGCCGTCCCTGAAGATATAACCGCCATGGTCGATGCCACCGTGAGTCAACTGGGTGGCATTGACATCCTGATAAACTGCGCCGGCATTCCGCAACATGACCCCGCAGAATCGACTCCCCTCGAGACTTGGGACCGCGTGCTCGACATCAATCTCCGCGGCACCTTTCTGTGTTGCCAGGCAGCGGCCCGGGTCATGCTGAAAAAAGGCTCGGGCGTGATCGTCAATTTCTCCTCGATAGCCGGTGTAGTGGGTGTCGGCCGCGGCGCCAACGCCTATTGCGCCAGCAAAGGCGGAGTCAACGCCATGACCAAGCAACTTGCCTTGGAGTGGGCCGATCGCGGCATTCGCGTCAACGCCATCGCCCCCTGTCAGTTCATGACCCCCGGGCTCAAAGAAGTGATGGCCGAGCCGCAGTTCGATCCGAAAAAGCTTATGCAAACTTGGGTCTCGAACATCCCCTTGGGCCGGGTGGGCGAGCCCGAAGAAATCGTTGGACCCACATTGTTCTTGGCCTCCGACGCTTCTTCCATGGTCACAGGCGTGATTCTCCCGGTCGACGGAGGTTACCTGGCTCGATGACGATGAAAGATCACATCACGTCGAGTTTGTCGTCTTCCCTTCCGTCTGCCGTGAAGCTCAAGCGGCTCGTCCAGATTGGGATCGTCGTCCCCGACCGCGATCGCACCACACAGTTGCTGACCTCTCTCTTCGGCATTGGCCCTTTTCGCCTAGTCGAATGGCCCGACCGGCCCGAGTCAAAGTACTACTACCGCAACGTCGAGCAGAAAATTCGCGTTCGACAAGCGTTTGTCCAACTGGGAGACGTCGAGGTTGAACTCATCCAGCCTCTCGAGGGCAACAGCGCTTACCAGGATTTCCTCGATGAAACCGGTGGCGGAATTCATCACGTTCTCTTTGAGGTCAACGATATTGATCCCGTAATTCAAGAGTTGGCAAAGTCCGGCATAACCGTACTTCAGTCCGGAACCGGCATTCGCCCCGGTACCCGTTGGGCACTCATGGACACACAAAGATTACTCGGTTTTCTCGTCGAATTGCGGCACCGCCCCGGCGAATCGGACGGCACCTCATTCTCCTGAAGCGCGGGTTACAGCGATAAAGAGTTGGACAAAAAGTCATGCAGAAAATGAATCCAATCCGATTGAGAACTGCCATCGTAGGTTGCGGCAAAGTTGCCGGAACGCATGCTCTCGCGTATCAATCGCTGCCAAACTCCGAACTCGTAGCCGTGTGCGACGTCGCGCCCGAACGCGCTAAGGCCTTCGCCGCGAACCTTCACGTCAATCCCTACACCGATCTCGCTGAGATGCTGAAGCGCGAGCACGTGGACGTGCTCTCCATCTGCACGCAGCACACGCAGCATCCCGCCGCTGTCGAAATTGCCGCTGCCGTCGGCGTGCACTCGATTTCAGAAAAGCCACTCGCCATCGACCTCCCGTCCTGTGACCGCGCCATTGCCGCGGCCCGCGCCGCCGGAGTCAAGCTCGGCGTGATCAGTCAGCGTCGCTGGTACGAACCCGTCCAGCGCATGAAACAAGCAATTGATGCCGGCAAACTCGGCAAGCCGGTCCTTGCCATCGTCACCATGCTTGGATGGCGCGAGCCCGCTTACTACCGCTCCGACCCGTGGCGCGGCACTTGGGCTGGCGAGGGTGGAGGAGTCGTAGTCAGTCAGGCGCCCCACTATCTCGATCTGATGAGTTGGTTCATGGGACCCGCCGTTGAATTGCATGGCTACTGGGATACCTACAACCATCCCGGCATCGAAGTCGACGATACCGTGATCGCCTCCGTTCGGTTTAAGAATGGCGGCATGGGCTCCATCGTCTTGAGCAATTCGCAACGCCCCGGTTTGTGGGGAAAGATCCATATTCACGGTTCGTCCGGTGCATCCGTCGGCGCCGAAACCGACAGCGGCTCGCCCTTTATCTCTGGAGTCACCGAGAAGATGGATCCTCCGTTCAACGACATCTGGACCATCTCCGGCGAAGAGCAGCAACTCGCCATCTGGAATCAGGAAGATCGATCGCGCCCCTGCAACGTGATGACTCATTACCATCAGTTGCAGTTGGCTGACTTTCTCGACGCCGTGGCAAACGATCGCGAGCCCTCGGTTGATGCCGAGGCAGGGCGCCGTGTAGTCGAGTTATTCACAGCTGTGTACCGCTCGCAGCGCGAGCACTTACCGCAAAAGTTACCGATGTCGCAATAAGTTCGGAGGCCTTTTATCATGTCGGAACCCGTTCTGACCGAGCAAATCTCGCAGCAACTGCTGCTGGATTACTACAAGAAGATGCTCGAACTTCGCTTGTTCGAGCTCAAGGTGCAAGAACTGTATCGCAACGGCCGACTCCCAGGTTTCGTCCACCTATATGTGGGCGAAGAGGCTGTAGCAGTCGGCGTTTGTGCCAATCTCGAAGCGCCCGATCTCGTCTTCAGCACTCATCGCGGGCACGGTCACGCCCTCGCCAAAGGCGTCCCTCCCAGCATCGTCCTCGCCGAACTCTGGGGTAAGAGTACGGGAAGTTCCGGCGGACGCGGCGGCAGCATGCACATGTACGCCCCCGAATACGGATTCATGGGGACCAACGGCATTGTCGGCGCTCCCATTCCTCTGGCTACCGGCGCCGCACTCAGCGCCAAGGTTCGCAAGAACGGTCAGGTCGTCGTTTGCTTCTTCGGGGACGGCGCCGTCAACAGCGGCTCATTCCATGAGGCTGTCAACCTCGGCGCGGTTTGGGATCTTCCCGTCGTCTACGTCTGTGAAAACAACCTCTACGCCACCGAAATGGCCTTCCTGCGTGCCACTAAGAACACGAGTGTTGCCAGCCGTGCCCCGGCCTACGGAATGTTAGGCGTCGCCGTCGACGGCCAGGATGTCGTCGCCGTCCACGACGCAGCGCAGACTGCAATCAACCGCGCTCGCCAGGGCGGAGGCCCCACCCTGATCGAATGCAAAACTTATCGCTACGTCGGCCACCACGAAGGCGATCCCGGCACAGATTACCGGACCCGCGAAGAAGTTCAGCAATGGAAGCAAAAAGACCCCGTCAAACTGGCTCGTAAGCTCCTGCTTGAAGCAGGAGTCGAAGAAAGCAAGCTGCAAGCGGCCGATCAGGAGATCGAACAACTGATCGATCAAGCGGTAGAGTTCGCCGATAAAAGTCCCGAACCGTCCGCGGACTCCGTTCACGATCACGTTTTTTAGTCGAGGAGAGAGTATGCCAGAGCAAGGCCGTGTAATAACCTATGCCGATGCGGGAGTCGAAGCTCTTCGCGAAGAAATGGCCAGGGATTCCAGCATCGTCTACATAGGGCAAGGCATTGGCCCGCGCGGCGGAAACTTCCGTCAGACTCGCGGGCTTTGGAAAGAATTCGGCGATGAACGCCTGCGCGACACCGGTATCTGCGAGCTCGGAGCAACCGGCGTCGCCATCGGCGCTGCCATGGCCGGCACTCGCACCGTAGTCGACGAAGTCTTCTTGGATTTCGCTCTCGAAGCCATCACCCAAATCATCCAGCAGGCCGCCAACATTTCCTACATGTCGAACGGCAAGATCAAAGCGCCCGTCGTGATTCGCGGCGCCATGGGAGCCGTACGCAATGCCGGGGCGCACCATTCCCACACCTTCTACAACTGGTTCGCCAACACGCCCGGGCTGAAAGTCGCTCTCCCTGCCACGCCCTACGATCTCAAGGGACTTTTCAAAACCGCTCTCCGCGATCCCGGCCCCGTCGCGCTCATCGAGCACAAGTCGCTCTACAACACCAAGAGCGTCGTGCCCGAAGAGGGCTACCTCATTCCCTTCGGAGACGCTCGCATCGTGCGCGAAGGCAAAGATCTCACTATCATCGCGATGTCGAGAATGGTGGACCTCGCCGCAAGAGCCGCCGAGGTTCTCGCGCAGGATGGAATCTCCGCCGAAGTGATCGACCCGCGCACCATCGTCCCTCTCGATCGGCAGAAAATTACCGACTCGATCAAGAAAACAGGAAGGCTCGTCGTGATCGATGAGTCGCCCTCTTACTGCAGTTTTGCCGGTGAACTCCTGGCCATCGCCGCCGAAGATTGCTTCAACGAATTGCAAGTCAGTCCCAAGCGAATTTGTTCGCTCGGAGTTCCCAACCCATTCAGCCCGGTTCTCGAAAATCAAATGATTCCGTCCGTCGAGCGCATCGTAAGCGAAGTCAAGGACGTGATGAGCACATCAAGGAGAAAGTCTTAGAGATGTCTTACAAAATTGTTATGCCGCAGCTCGGCCTCACCATGGAAGAAGGTTCTGTGACAAGTTGGCTCAAGCAGCCAGGCGAGTTTGTCGAAAAGGGCGAGGCGCTTTTCACCGTCGAAACCGACAAGGTAGAAATGGAAGTTGAGTCAATGGGCAAAGGCTATCTCGGACCCATTCAGGTCGAACTCGGTTTAAAAGTACCCGTTGGAACTCTTTTGGCGACCCTAACCGACGAACCCGAAGCCGCAACCTAGCAGCCTGCTGAAAATTCGGCTCTGTATCGCGTACCGCTTGAGCGACATCGCAGTCGTTTCAAAATCAGACACGCCAAACTCGATTAATGGGTCACCGGACGGTAAATGAGGCCAATCACGATGCCCACCGCGAGCCACTCGATAAAGTAGGCGGCCGATTGCTGCATCGTGAGCTTGAGGCCGATTTGCAGGTTCACGTAGTTGTGAATGACGAAAGATCCTATCGAGAAGATTCCGATTAAAGCTCCGAAGACGGCGCCCAGCCGGGCGCCTTGGGCGAGGTCGAAGCCGCCGGGATAAAAGGTGGCGTACAAACTGGCGAGCGCTATGATGGAGACGAACATGGCAGCCATTCCGCCGGGCATGTGGCTCATCTGTTCTTCTTGAGAGCGATAGACCGCTGGGTACTTGAGAAATTCGCCTTTCAGGGATGGAATTACGGCAAAGCTCAAACCTCCGAGAACAAAATAAGCGACGAAGGCGGCGACTGCGGCTAGGGCGACGCGGGGAACGCTCATCGGCATTCCTTTCGAATGAGTAGCGTAAGCGGCTCGGCTCTTTTCGGCAGGAAGTATAACTTGAAACCGCGGACGAATGCGTCCGCCCCTGCGCGATGAAAGAACCTACGAGGCCAAACGCTGCAGGATTTGCTTGCCCAACTTCTGCGCCTCTCCGAAAAATTTCTGGTATTCGACGAAGATGCGGTTCAGTTCGAGGGACTGATCGGCGGAGAGCTTGTGGCGCAGCATCATGTCGCGAACGTGAACGGGGTTCGGGAGGGTGGCGTCTTCGGCGAGTTCTTCGAGCGCAGTTGCTGGATTGTAGTGGTACATGGGAATTATTCTACTGCGGATGAGACGGCGTGGGTTTTGTCCAGGCTTGTTTGATCGTACATGCCGGGGTGTTGGTGTCTTTTATTCTTGGAGCAGCGGAAAGTGTGGCGCACGGGGCGCGGAGCGTTTAGGGTTTAGTGGACGTGCGTTTCAGTTTCGACGAGCTCGCTTTGACAAAGACGAATACGAAGTCAACAAGAAAGATCGTGGCGATCGCATTGGCCGGCGTCCTGGCCGGGATGACGCTGCTTGCGGCGGCCGGATCGAGCGAGGAAAAGCATCTATCCGTGTACTCGCCGGCGGCGATCTACACCGTGCCGATTCTGGAACGAGCGGGGCATGAGTATATCGGACTGCTGGAACTTCTCGACCCGCTGGGGCGGGTGAGCAGCCAGTCGAACGGCGGCGGGTTGCGGCTGCGGTTTAACTCGGTGGACGCGGAGTTTATTGCGGGGAGAACGCGGGGCAGAATCCGCGGGAAGAATTTCGACTTTGCGGCTCCTTTTCTGATTGAGAATTCGCGGGGGCTGGTTCCGGTTGGTTCGCTGGGCGCGCTGTTGCCGCGTTTTCTGGGTACTCCAGTGAACTTTCACGAAAACGCGGGACGGCTTTTTGTGGGGAATATCGGGATTCAGGTGAGCTTTCGGCTCGATGCGAACGATCCGGCACATCTGGCGCTGAACTTCAGCGGGCCGGTGAATCCGACGATCTCGACGGAGCCGGGGCGGGTGCGGATGGTCTTCAAGCGCGAGCCGCTGTTGTCTCCCGGGAATTCGTCGATTGCATTCGATAACAAGATTTTCAAGCAGGCGAGTTACTCGGAGGCGGGTGGGGACGCCGAGTTGGAGGTGGCGGGGAACGAGCCGTTGATTGCAACGTTCAGCGGCGACCGGCGGACGATCAATCTCGCTCCGGTTCCACAGAGTGCGGTTGGGAATGGATCGGCGGCGACACCGGGTACGGGACAAGGAAACCAGGGGCAGCCCGCGGCAGGCAATCCAGCTGCGAGTGGTGCACCACATCGGATTGTTGCGGTGGTGGATGCGGCGCATGGCGGGGAGGAACGGGGCGCGGCGCTGACGGAAACGCTGGCGGAAAAAGATGTGACGCTGGGATTCGCGCGGCTGCTGCGGCACGAACTGGAAACCCGCGGATTCGCGGTCATGCTGCTGCGGGATTCCGATATCGGATTGACGCTCGATCAGCGGGCGGCGGCGGCGAATGTGGCACATGCAGGGATTTACATCACGCTGCACGCGGTTTCGCAGGGGATGGGCGCGCGGGTTTACACCGCCCTGCTTCCGGTGGAAGGCGCCAGTAAGGGCGTGTTTCACGCGTGGAACGCGGCACAGGCGCAGGCATTGCCGGTGAGCAAAATCGTCTCAACGGCAATCGTGGCCGAGATGCAGAAGCGGGAAATCGTGGCGCGAGCGTCGGCGGCGTCGTTGCGTCCGCTGAACAGCGTGGTGATGCCGGCGGTAGCGGTCGAATTGGCTCCCGGGGACGGCGGCGTTGCGGATTTGAGTTCGGCAAATTACCAGCAACGGGTAGCAGCGGCAATTGCCGATGCGGTTGCCTCGATGCGCGACCGGCTAGGAGTAACGCAATGAGAGGCAAAGCATGATCCCGCGACATCTGCTGATTGGTGTGAGCGTGTTGCTGGTAGCCGTGGTGGCGATGGGAATCTATCTGCGCCACATGCGGCGCCGGGCAGGTGAAGTGGACACGATGGCGACAGCCGCGTTGCCGGTCGCGCCGCCGGCTTCCGGTCCTACAGAGACAGTGACGTTGTATGTGGCGGACGACAAGGCGGGCGTGCTGGTGGCGCGCGGCGCACAGATTCCGCTGCCCGAAGGTCGGCAGCAAAGAGCTGAAGAATTGTTGCGGGCGCTGTTACGGATTTACCAGCAGCCGGGCGCAGCGCATCCGATGGCCGCGGCGGCAGACATTCGAAGCATTTACCTGGTCGATCCGGGCGCGGCTGTCATCGATCTGAATGAAGCGTTTGCCGACCAGCACCGATCCGGCGTTCTCAGCGAACAACTGACGGTGAATTCGCTGGTGGAGACGCTGGCGATGAATGTTCCGGGGATACATCGGGTAAATATTCTGGTCGAGGGCAAACGCCGCGACACGCTGGCGGGGCATGCAGATTTGAGCGATGCGTTTGATGTGGCAACGGTGGAGCAGGCTAGCGGTGGGTAAGGCGGATCTGGGCTGGGTTTCTGGGTTCATGGGGATCCTTGCAAACCAACAGCAAGAACAAGGCAAGATCAATCGAAGGCGCAGGACAGATCGTCACCACACAGGCGTGGTTCTAGGCGGCGGCGGGCTTGGCTGAGGAATTCATGTAGCTGTCCATGGCTTGAGTCAACTGAGAATCCACTTCGTCCGCAATCGTCATAATGTCGGGCAAGAGCAGACTGAAATCCAACGCGCTGAGATTTTGCTGCAAAGTTCCGAAAAGAGTCACCTGGAGAATACGCGAATCGTGCACGAGCATCCCTGGAGTATACCCTTGTAGCTTTCGCATTTTGCCATGGGCGACGGCGGCGACGGAAGGCGGAGAATCGTTTTCCGATCCCGGGATGTTCGGCTCTCGCAGGCGAATAATCAAGTCTTCGATCAATTTCGGGAGATAGCCGGTGCGTTCATTATCGGTTAGCGTGACGTAGTTGAGTTGTTTGTCCTTCTTGACCCGCTTCAACCAGTTTTCGACGATGCCGCCGGTACATCGCTCGAGAATTGACGCGACCCTTTCTTTTTGGGTGCGGGCAGCCGGCACCCTATTTTCCATCTTATTGCGGAGCAGTTCTGCGAATCCCTGGACATCGAAGGGCTTCACGATGATGTCGTCGGCTTGAAGAATGATGGCATCCATCGCGCTCTGGACGTCCGGGTAGCCGCTGACCAGCAGCGTTAGTGCCTCTGGTTGAGTCTGGCGCATCGCAGCCACCACCGCGAAGCCATCGCTGGGGTTCGGCATATGCAGATCAGTAATCAACACATCGAAGGGTTCCGTCGCGATGAACCTCAGGGCCGCAGTCACGCTGGCAGCTGGGGTTACGTTGAACCCCTTGCTTTCGAGCGTCATTCCCATCATCTCGCGAACGGCTTCGTCGTCATCTACGAGCAGGACGCGTCGAGAAACGCTGGTCTTGATCTGCGGCATACGGGAACCCCCATCTAAGTAGACTGTCGTGAGTATGACTTATCCTCATTTTAAAAAATGAGCTAAACAGACCAGTTCTGGGGAGTTTGAAGTAGGTTGTGCACCATAAATCGGATCGAGTTGCGCTTCCACACGCCGAAGACTACTGAGCTTTTAGAGAAACTGTAAGTCCGGCGTTGGCGGCAGGGCGGCGATTTCTGCTCCCAGTTGATAATAGAGCGCCAGTCCTTCGAGGCTGGGAGGATCAAGATAGTAATGAATATTCTGGGTTAGGTAGACGCGAACCGTCTGGACGGAGAGGCCGAGGCGAGGAGCCCATTCTTGCGCGATGGATTCCAGGTTTTTTGGGAAGAGGCCGTGATCACGGGAGTTCTGGAAATCGCGGGCGATTCCGTCGCGATCATGTCCGGCTAAAGCTCGTTCACGAATGGCCCAGAAGGCGAAGACGAAGGATTTGCCGGTGCGAGCTTTCCATTCTTCGGCGAGGTCAAGGGTCGAATAACGATTGCGATCGACCTGGAGAGCGGGGTCTCCGATGAGAAGCGCGGCGTCGTTGGTAGCGAGCATGGCATCGAGGTCGGGAGCCATTGAGCAATAGTCGCGTTCTCCACCGAGCCATTTCGCAAAAAGAATCTTGGCGAGAGCGACGGAGGTCATAGAAGAGGTGTCGAGGGCGACGGTGCGGACCTGCTTGTCCCATGCGTCGAGAGGATGTTTGCTGACAAGTAGGATGGAGCGGACGGCCTGACGGGCGGCGATGGCCACGTCCGGAATAATAAGGAGATTAGGAACGGTGGTATAGGCGGCGGCGGGGATGATGCCGATATCGGCGGCTCCGGAGCGCAAGGCTTCGGCGCAGGCGGAAGGAATAGTGTAGGAAATGTCGTAATTCGCGGCTGGGTCCGCGCCTGGCTCTGCGTGCTCAAAATCCCACATGAGGGGTGCTGTATTCAGGTAGGAAATGGCCGAGATCTTTAACCGGCTCATCACTTTAAAAATTATACCGAAAGTGGTGTGCGCGCCATCCTTGACAGCACTTTTGGCCACGCTTAGCGTCAGCCGATATGTCGAATTCCGCCGTTACTCCTCCGCTGGCCGCCACGCAGCAGGCTTCGTACTGGCTTGCATTGTCTCTCACTCCGGGACTGGGCGCATCCCGCATTAAGAAATTAATTGAGCACTACGGGTCGGTGGAGCAGGTATTCCGCGCCACATTAACGGAACTCGAAGCGAGCGGGATGCAGGCGGTGTCGGCGCAGTCGATTGCTACGGGCAAGTCGCTCGAACTGGCGCAAGTGGAGTGCGGAAAGGCGGTCGAGGCGCGGGCTCGAATTATTTCGCTGAGCGATGCGGAGTATCCGGCGCCGCTGAAGGAGATCTACGATCCTCCCGTAATTCTTTTCGTGAAGGGTAGTGTTGAGGTGCTGTCGCAGCCGGGGATTGCGGTGGTGGGAACGCGACATCCGACGCCTTACGGCAGCGGAATGGCGGAACGGCTTTCGACTGATTTGGCGGCGCGGGGACTGGTTATTATTAGTGGGCTCGCGCGCGGGGTGGACACGGCGTCGCATCGCGGAGCGGTTGCGGCGAAAGGCAAGACGGTGGCCGTCCTCGGCACCGGAATTGATGTGATGTATCCCAAGGAAAATACGCGGCTGGCGGAACAGATCATCGCGCTTGGCGGCGCCCTGATTACGGAGTTTCCGGTGGGGACGTTTCCAGCGCCACAAAACTTCCCTATTCGAAACCGGATCATTAGCGGCATGTCGGCGGGCGTGTTAGTCGTGGAGGCGGCGGAATATAGTGGCACGCGCATCACTTCGCGGCTCGCGCTGGAGCAAAACCGCGATGTTTACGCGGTTCCGGGTAATGTGACGAACAAAAATGCGTGGGGTCCGAACACGCTGATCAAGCAGGGAGCGAAGCTGGTAGCGACGTGGGAAGATGTGTGGGAAGAGCTGCCGACAGATGTCCAACTGGCGCTGGCGGCCGGGCAGAATGAATCTCCGGAGCCGGAAACGGCATCTCTATTCCCGGATGAGGCAATCTCCCCCCACGAGAAAAAGATTCTGAAGTTGTTGAAGGCCGATGAATCCACGCACATCGATGAATTAGTGGAATTGCTGGAGCCGGAGGTGTCGTCTTCGGAAATCTTCGCCACCCTGTTTGAACTGGAGCTCAGTGGAAAGATACGACAGCTGCCCGGGAAGAATTTTGTGAAAAGCTTTTAGCTGTCAGTTATCAGTCGTCAGTTTTCAGTAAAAGCGGAGGCTACGTGCAGAGTTTTCGTACCCTTCGAGTGTGGGAGAAATCGCACCGGCTCACGTTGGATATCTACGCATCGAGCAAGACTTTTCCGCGAGATGAAATGTATGGTTTGACGAGTCAGATGCGGCGCGCTTCTGCTTCGGTCGGTTATGAATATCGCCGAAGGATGTTGTCGAAAGGGCAATGTTGAATTGGGACGGTTTCTCCAGATCGCGATGGGCTCGGCCAGTGAACTCGAATACCAACTTCTGCTGGCCCACGATCTCAACTATCTACAGGATCCAGAATACGAGAAGCTTACAACGCAAGCAGTTGAGGTGAAGCGTATGCTGTCGTCCCTAATGCAAAAAGTGAAGGTGGCTGGCTGAAAACTGACAACTGAAAACTGACGACGGGTTGTTGCAATCCGGCAATTCGTGCTAGCTTCAAATCCATTACTGCCACATTGAGGAACCATTGTCTAAAGGACTAGTCATTGTCGAATCGCCGGCCAAGGCGAAAACGATCCAGAAATATCTGGGTAAGGGATTCACCGTTGATGCCTCGTACGGCCACGTGAAGGACCTGCCTAAGAGCAGCCTCGGGGTCGATCTCGAAAACGAGTTCGAAACCGAGTACGTTGTCATCCCGGGCAAAGAGAAGGTTCTGGCGAAGTTGAAAAAGCTGGCGCTCGCCGCGGACTTCATCTACCTGGCCCCCGATCCTGACCGGGAAGGGGAAGCGATTGCGGCGCATCTCGCCGACGAATTGGGCGAAGATTCGGGCAAGAAAAAAAAGGGCAAAAAGTCGAAGCCGAAGACAGATGACGTCGGCGATGGGGCGCGTATCCGGCGCGTGACCTTCAACGAAATTACGCAACGAGCGGTGAAGGCGGCGTTTGAGCATCCCCGGGATATCGATCGCAATCTGGTAGATGCACAGCAGACGCGGCGCGTGCTCGATCGCCTCGTGGGCTACCAGGTCTCTCCTTTGTTGTGGGACAAAGTACGGCGCGGCCTTTCGGCGGGTCGCGTGCAAACGGTTGCGCTGCGGCTGATTGTCGATCGCGAACGCGAAATCAAGGCTTTCGAGAAAAAAGAGTATTGGACGATCGACGCCAATCTTGCGGCAAATAAGCCGCCCGCATTTGACGCGCGCTTTCTGGGCAAGGGCGAAGAGAAGATTGAAGTCACGAACGCCGAGCAGGCGGAAGAGATCCGCAAGGCGCTCGAGAAAGCCGATTGGGCCGTTCGTTCGGCAGAGAAGAAAGAACGCCGGCGGAACGCGACTCCTCCCTTTACAACCAGCAAACTGCAGCAGGATTCCTCGCGCAAGCTGCGTTTCAGCGTCAAGCGCACGATGATGATTGCGCAGCGGCTATATGAAGGCGTGGAATTGGGCGAGGAGGGACTGGTCGGCCTCATTACTTATATGCGTACCGATTCAACGCGGGTCGCTCCGGAAGCGATTACGGAGGTGCGCGAATATATCGCGGAATCCTACGGCCAGCCATATTTGCCGGAATCTCCCAATACCTACAAGGAGAAGAAAGAAGCCCAGGCGGCCCACGAAGCGATCCGTCCGACATCGGCGGCTCGGCATCCTGACCAGATGAAGCAGTATCTCCAGGAAGATGAATTCAAGGTTTACAAGCTGATCTGGCAGCGCTTTGTAGCTTCGCAGATGAACCCGGCAGTGTTTGACCAGAACGTCGGTCGACATCGATGCGAAATCCGGGAACGATGTCTTCTGGTTCCGTGTGACGGGATCGGTCATGAAGTTTGACGGCTTTCTGAAGGTCTACGAAGAGTCAAAGGATAATAAGGATGAGGAAGACGAGGAACTGAAGCACAAACTTCCGCCCCTTGAAGCGGGTCAGAAGTTAACCCTAAAATCTCTGCTCCCGGAGCAGCATTTTACAGAGCCGCCTCCGCGCTTCAACGAAGCTTCGCTGGTGAAGGAGTTGGAAGAGCGCGGCATTGGGCGTCCTTCGACCTACGCGACGATTCTGAGCACAATCCAGGAGCGCATGTACGCGCAGAAAATCGGCGGCAAGTTTACGCCCACCGAAATCGGACTGGTCGTCACCGATCTGCTGGTAGAAAATTTCAAGGACATCTTCGATTTCCAGTACACCGCGCATCTGGAAGAAGAGTTGGATGAAATCGAAGAGGGCAAGCAGACGGGAAACGAGGCGCTCACCGATTTTTACAAGAAGTTTTCGAAGGATCTCCGATACGCGGAGAAGCACATGGAAAACATCAAGCGTATGGAGAAGCCGACGGACGAGAAGTGTGAGCTTTGCGGCGCGCCGCTCGTGATCAAGTGGGGCAAGCACGGATCGTTCTACGCCTGTAGCACGTACGACAAGGAAAACCCCGATACCTGCAAGTTCACAAAAGAAAACCCAATCAATCTGCCGGATCTGGATACGGCCGATGTGCAGGAGACCGCGCAGGAAGAGTACTGCGAAAATTGCGGCCGCGTGATGGTGCTGAAACGAGGGCGCTTTGGGCAGTTCATGGCTTGTACCGGGTATCCCGATTGCAAGACGACGCGGCGGTTGGATCAGGGCAAGAAGGTGCCTGATATTCCGCTCGATGAGACCTGCCCTCTGTGCAAGCGCAACATGATTCTGCGGCACGGGCGTTTTGGAGAGTTCACTTCGTGCAGCGGATATCCCGAGTGCAAGTACGTGAAGCAGAACTTCATCGGGGTGAAGTGTCCAGAGTGCAAGGATGGGGAACTGGTCGAGAAGCGGGCACGCAAGGGCAATACCTTTTACGGATGCGGGAATTATCCGAAGTGCAAATTTACTTCGGCGGCAAAGCCCGTGCCGGAGAAGTGCCCTAGCTGCGGGCATGAGTATCTGGTGGAGCGAATCCGCAAAGACGGAACGGTGATCGCGTGTCCGAATAAGGAATGCGACTACGAACGGGCGGTGGAAAGCGGCGGACCGGCAGAGGCTGCGAAAGCCTGATGGAGATGAGGTACGTGGCTGGTGACGGGCCCACTTTTTAGAAATTGTAGGGATCTTGATTTCTTCACGAGGCGAAAAATGGCGAAGAAGGCGACAGCGCACGATGCAAGCTTGATTTTGAAACTCTATGATCTGCGGCGCGAAGCGGAGATGCGCAAAGCACGAGCATGGTATGTGGGCGAGTTTTGGCCCGAGAGTGCCGATGACATCCTGAAAGTTTCCAACGCCCAGGGCACGCAAGAGAATGCATGGCTCCGGCAGGTCGGAAGCTATTGGGATATGGCGGCCTGCTTTGTGCTGCAAGGGGCTCTCCACGAAGAGTTGTTTGTGCAGCCCGGGTGCAGCGGCGAAATGTTTTTCATTTTTGCCAAGATCCAGCCGTTTTTGAAGGAATTGCGTCAGAAAATGGGGAACCCATCGGTCTGGTCGAACATTGAGAAGGTCGCGACGGGATCGAAGACAGCGCGCAAGCGCCTGGAAATGGTCGCGAAGAATATCGAAAAGCGACGTAGAGCAACCACCAAACTCGCCAAGAAGAGCTGACACTTTGACCGCAGCTGCTCGATTTTCGAGCGCGTGATTTTGCGCACATGTGGGTTGCGCCCTATCTGCTATCCTGAATGGGTTGTGCGGATGCTCTGGTGGTTTCTCATACTAGGAGTCAGTACGGCGGTGGTGGTTTCAGTTGCGCTTACGATATTTATGCGGGTCCGGCGGCAGATGCAAGCCACGGCGGCCCACAAGGCGGAACTGGAAGGCCTCGATCGTTCGTCCCACCCTCAGATTTGATGTAGAACCATTGGCATCGAAGTGTCTGCCGACAAGAAAGGAAAGCCATGTCGAAAGTAGCGAGCCAGATTCTGCAAGCCACTGGGGCAATCGGGCAGGAACACGAAAAAGATACAAGCAGGGATTGGCTGAAGCAGGCGGTCATTGTGGTCTCCGCCAGCCTGTTTGTCGCGGTTTGCGCGCACATTTCGGTGCCAATACCCGGTACGCCCGTGCCTCTGACCCTGCAAAATTTCGGCGTCCTGGCGGTGGGGTTGCTACTCGGTTCGCGCCGCGGCTTCGCGGCACTTGCGCTCTACCTCATGGAAGGCGCGAGCGGCTTGCCGGTGTTCAGCCCGGTGGCTTTGGGCAGTGGGGTTTCGCATCTATTTGGCGTAACCGGTGGATTTCTGCTGGCCTACCCGTTGGTGGCGTTTGTCGCGGGCTGGATTTATGAACACACTTCGCGTCGATTCGGCTGGGCCGTGCTCTCGGCGACAGCGGCGGAAGTTGTGCTCTTCGCGAGCGGTTTGAGTTGGCTGGCAGTGCTGACGCACTCGATCTCGTTGGCGATTCGGTTCGGGCTCTACTGGTTCGTCTTCGCGGAAATCATCAAAATCTTAATGGCAGCTGGAGTCGCTGCACGTTGGTCCAAGCAGACTTCCCGGTAGCGGGACCCCGGACTATGGAGACCCGGCAAGCCTGCTCTCTACGAGATGATCAAGACAATGGCCGCAAGACAATGGCCGCGCGGGATGGCGGCGCTTTCGCTTCTCCCGACAAGCAAGTTCTTATAGAACAGGATTGCAATTCTTATGAGTACAGTTTCCTCTCCAGTCCGCGAAATCACCGTTGCGCACAGCCCGGACTCCGACGACGCATTCATGTTTTATGGTCTGGCCACGAACAAGGTTCGTGTCCCCGGACTGAAGTTCAGCCACACGCTCTGCGATATCGAGAAACTGAATCGCCAAGCCCAGGAAGCTGTGTACGACGTTACGGCGATTTCGTTCCATGCCTACCCATACATTCAAGAGAACTACGCTCTGATGTCCTGCGGCGGCAGTGTCGGCGATGGCTACGGGCCGATGCTGGTTTCCACCCGGCCATTCACGCAGGATGAGATCAAGACGAGGAAGATCGCAATCCCCGGAAAGCTCACGACGGCTTACCTCGCGCTCGAACTATTCGCGCCAGGGATCGCGGTCGAAATCGTCCCCTTCGACCAGATCATTCCGCAGATTCTCGAAGGCAAACACGAAGCCGGGTTGATTATCCATGAAGGGCAGTTGACCTACGACAAGTCGGGATTGCACCGGGTGATCGATTTAGGGCGCTGGTGGCAGAAAGTGACGGGACTGCCGCTTCCTTTGGGTGGGAACGCCATCCGCCGCTCGCTGGGTGCCGACACCATGACCAGCGTCGGCCACGCGCTGCGCGAGAGTATTCAATACGGCATCGATCATCGCGAAGAAGCTTTGGCTTACGCCATGCAGTTCGCCCGCGACCTCGACACCCAGCAGGCCGATAAATTCGTTGGCATGTATGTCAACGAGCGTACCTTGGATTATGGCGATGACGGACGCGAAGCCGTACGCCGTCTGCTCGACATGGGGCACAAAGCTGGCATCATTCCGCAAACGCCGCGAGTAGAGTGGGTATAAAGAACTTTTGCGGAACGTGAGAGTGTCTGTCTCTCTCATCCCAACCACGGAAGTGCAACGCTTTTCGTCCAGAAATCCCGGTATTTGCCATTCCTTTCGGCTCCGACTCGCGGCGCCGGTGGCGCAAATCCATTAACAGATCATGTGACCGCCATCACCGACCGGTCTTTCGTCCCCGGGGTAGGATAAAAGCGATTCCCAGCCATTTGTGGTTGATCGGGACCTTTATGACCAGCGACTGGAAGGCTATTTACCAGTTGGCAATGCATGAGGAAGACCCGCCAAAGCGGGACGAACTTTACGTGCAGGCTCGCCTCGCGATTCACAAACGAGTGCTCGAATTAGCAAAGGACCGGGCGAATGTCCTCGAAAGTGCCGATCTCGACGAAGCCCTCCGGCAACTCACGCTCCACAAATACAACAAGAAATGACTATGGCAGTTCGCCATCTTGCTTTCTCGTTCCGGTACAAATGGGAAACGCAGAGCGATCCCACTGCCTGACAGTTGGGGGAGTGTCTAGAATTAAGGTGTAGCAGTCGGAACTCATAAGAATTCATTCAATTTGCGGATATGCCAGCAGGCGTTCGATATCGTGAAACGAGTTCAATCGGACATTGGCTGAGGCGCTCCGACATTCAAAGGTGAGCATTCATGAGCACGATCAGTAAAGTCGGCAAAGTTACAGGTGGTTCTTCCCATGACGTATTGCGATCAGAAGCACATCCGCTGGATCCAATTTTCAGTCCGCGGAGCGTCGCTCTCGTCGGCGCCTCCGAGCGTGCGGGCAGCGTAGGCCGCAGCGTTTTGTGGAATCTGCTGAGCAGTCCCTTCGGCGGCACCATCTTTCCCGTCAATAACAAGCGCTCCAACATTCTCGGAGTGAGAACATCCCCCAGTGTAAGCGAGTTGCCTGAAGTTCCCGATTTGGTCGTCATTACGACCCCTGCCGCCACTGTGCCTTCGGTCTTGCGGGAAGCAGTGGATTTGGGCATTCCGGGAGGGATCGTTATCTCCGCCGGATTTAAAGAGATTGGTGCTGCCGGCATCGCGCTCGAGCGCGAGATCATGGAGATTGTCCGAGGCAAGATGCGGATCATCGGGCCGAACTGCCTGGGCGTGATGAATCCGGTTCAAGGGCTGAATGCGACTTTTGCCGCTACCGTGGCCAAGCCCGGCAACGTGGCCTTCATCAGCCAGAGCGGAGCGTTGTGCACGGCGGTACTGGACTGGAGCTTGGGGGAAAACGTCGGCTTTAGTTCGTTCATTTCGATTGGGTCGATGCTGGATGTGAATTGGGGCGACCTGATCAGTTATTTCGGCAGCGATCCGAAGACCCACGCCATCGTGATTTACATGGAATCGATTGGGGATGCGAGTTCATTCCTTTCGGCGGCGCGCGAGGTGTCGCTGACCAAACCGATCATCGTGATCAAAGCCGGACGCACCGCCGCTGCTGCCAAAGCTGCCGCTTCGCACACTGGCGCATTGACGGGATCGGACGATGTTCTCGATGCGGCGTTTCGGCGTGTCGGAGTCCTGCGCGTGAACGCCATCGCCGACATTTTTTATATGACAGAGGTGCTCGCCAAGCAGCCTCGCCCCAAAGGAAATCGCCTGTGCATCGTGACCAACGCGGGCGGCCCCGGCGTTCTGGCCACCGACGCGCTGGTGCAGGGCGGCGGCGTACTGGCGGAGGTTTCTCCGGAGAGTATGGAGGCGTACAACAAACTGCTGCCAGCCTCCTGGAGTCACGGCAACCCGGTCGACATTCTGGGAGACGCGGAACCGGAACGCTACGCGAAGTCACTCGAGATCGCGGCGAAAGATCCGAACATCGATGGCATGCTGGTCATCATGACTCCGCAGGGAATGACGAATCCGACGCGCATCGCAGAGGAACTGAGGCCCTACGCCCACAGCCTCGGCAAACCTGTACTGGCGAGCTGGATGGGTGGAAACAGCGTGGCCGCGGGCGAAGACATTCTGAACCAGGCCGGCCTGCCGAGCTTTTACTATCCCGACACGGCGGCGCGCGCTTTCAACTACATGTGGCAGTACGCCGACAATCTCAAGGGTTTGTACGAGACGCCATCGCTGCAGACGGGAGACTCAGGCCCTGATCGCCAGGTCGCGCGCTCCATCATCGGGCGGGTCAAGGAGTCAGGACGAACCATTCTCACCGAGTACGAGTCAAAGAAACTCCTGGAAGCATACGGCATTCCGACGACAAAGACCGAGATCGCACAGACCTTGGACGAAGCCGTCGGGTGGGCCGAAAAGATGGGCTATCCGGTGGTACTCAAGTTGTACTCCCTGACCATCACCCACAAGACCGATGTCGGTGGCGTAATCCTCAATCTGCGGGACGCCACGGCGGTGCGCGAGGCCTTCAACAATATTCAGCGCGCCGTTGCCGAGAAAGTTGGGGCAGAGCATTTCCAGGGCGTGACCGTGCAGCCGATGGCCAAGCTGGACGGCTATGAACTGATTCTCGGATCCAGTCTTGACTCCCAGTTTGGGCCGGTCCTCCTGTTTGGAACCGGAGGCCAGCTGGTTGAAGTTTTCAAGGACAAGTCGCTGGCGCTGCCTCCGCTGAACTCCACACTCGCACGTCGCATGATGGAAACCACGAAGATCTATCACGCCCTCAAGGGAGTACGGGGACGCAAGAGCGTGGATATGGGAGCGCTCGAGAATTTGCTGGTTCGTTTCAGCGAACTCGTGGTCGAGAATCCTCGCATCAAGGAGATCGACATCAATCCCCTGCTAGCGTCTCCTGAACGCTTGCTGGCGCTCGATGCGCGGGTTGTGCTGCACGACGAGGCTGTCACGGACGAAAAATTACCCCGCTCTGCAATACGGCCCTACCCCGAACAATACGTTTCGCGATGGACCATGAAGAACGGAGAACAGGTTGTAGTGCGGCCGATCCGCCCTGAGGACGAGCCTAAGATGATCGGGTTTCACAAAGAGCTTAGCGAACGCTCGGTCTATCTCAGGTACTTCCAGCCTCTCAAACTTTCTCAAAGAACCACGCATGAGCGGCTCACGCAAATCTGCTTTATCGACTACAACCGCGATATGGCGCTGGTTGTCGAGCGGAAAAACCAGGCTGGAGAACCCGAAATCCTCGCCGTGGGACGCCTCAGCAAACTCCGTGGTATCCCCGAAGCCGAACTGGCTGCATTGGTTCGAGATGGAGCGCAGGGCATGGGATTAGGCACGGAACTCTACCGTCAGCTCCTGAAAATCGCCCGTGACGAAAAGCTGGATAAGGTGCATTCCAATATGCTGCGGGAGAATATCGGGATGATCACCATCTGCCGGAACCTCGGGTTCCACCTTACGGATGGCGGCCACGACGATAACCTGATTCTGGCGGAGCTTACACTCTAACGATCGGGCGCTCTGAAGAAATCGGGCGAGCCAGGCTAGTGAATCTCGTTCGATAACAGCGTTCGCGCAATCTTCAAGATATCTTCGCGCGCTCCGCGAAATGCCCAGAGTTGCGAGCGGTCTTCCACGTAGCTCAGCCCGGTGTTTCCGCCTATGGCTGGGACGTGATACTCCATCTCGCTGAACATTCCCCAACGGCTATTGACGCTGCAGGCTTGTGTGGAATAGCCGAGATCGTCGGGTTCCGTCCAAGGAACATCGGCATACTCGCCTGATGGATTCACGAAAAAATTGCGGATAATCAGCGCGTGCTTGTTGCCGGTGGCATAGATGTAGCCGATACGGCCCGTGGTGGCGGCCGCGCGGACACCGATTTTGTGTTCGCCAGCCGCCCTCATCTTAAATCTCACCAAACGATCGCTCATGGCCAATTCGTCGGGAGGAGTGTCGACCAGTCCAAAATAGATCCGTGGCTCCGTTCTCGAATAGGTCGGAATGAACAGCTCGCCCTGGTGGGGCATCTGCGTCAGACTCCACAGGCCCACCAGGAAAGCGTCATTCGGTTGCGTATCGACGATCTTCAGGGAGGTCACGAGCGTGTGGCCCGCGTACTCCACTTCCCCAGTCTGACTTGCGGTTTCATGGCGCAATGGGTTCGCAGCCGCCGCCACCGATTTTGTGATTTCTAACAAAACTCGCTTTCGCGATCGAAATCCCTCGATTGTCAAACGGTTGGTGAGCCTCACGCCATGGCTGGTCTTGGTCAGTTCATAGTTCCCGGGATCGAGGCTCCTCGGTTGCCAGTATCCGGCAATATCGATATTAGGAAATTTTGGAAAAAAGAAGTCAACCTCGGGAGCGAGCCATGTGCGGTCGCCTCCAGAATTCTGCCAGTCATCGCTCGCGTAGTAGGCACGCGCGGTCTCTGGATTGTTGAGGGCTGAATTCGTCCAAAGAAAATTCTCTTCGCTCCCAGGAGCGAAGACACCAAGGATTCTGCCCCCGTAAGGCAGGATCAGGATCCGCGTTCCATCATCGGTTTGATACTGTTCGGCGGGCTTGCCAACCGCCTTCAGGGTTGCAATCAGCTGTTGAAGCATGTTCGCGCCACCTAGACGCCGGGGATGTAACCCCTACCGAAAGTGTTCGTCGATTGTTTCCGGAAGTCCGAGACCAGAGACATGAGCGCTGTTGTCCCCCCGTCGGCAACGATCGTTTGCCCGACGATGAACGACGCGTCGTCAGAACAGAGAAAGGCCGCCAGCTTCGCGATGTCCGAGGGCTCGCCGCAACGGGCCACAGGGATTGCTTTGTACCCGGTTTCCGCCGCGATTTCCCGGGTAAAGCCGGGAATACATTTGAAGTAGTTCTCGACGGTGATCCAGCCGGGAGCGATAGAGTTTACTCGGATGCCTTTATAGGCCAACTCCACCGCCAGCGACCGCGTGTATGCGATAATCGCGCCCTTCGTCGCCGCGTAAACCGAGTGTTCCGGCACCCCCTGCAGCCCGTGGACCGACGACATATTGCAGATCACACCGCCTCCGCGTTTCAGCATGTCTTCCACCACCCTTTGCGTCAGAAAATACTGGCCGCGGAAGTTGATGTGAAACATCTTGTCAAATTGTTCGGGAGTGACTTTGAGAAATGGCCGGTTCATAGTGACGCCGGCGTTATTGACTAGGCAATTCACTCCGCCAAGAAATTCGCTGGCTTGATCGGCAAGTTGCGTCACCTGGTCTAAGGCGTCAAAGTCCGCTTGAAAGGCGGCGGACTTGCGGCCCAGCGCCTGCACCTTTTCGACGGCAGCTTTCACACCTTCGTCGCTTTGGACGTAATGAAATACAACGTCGGCTCCCTGGCGGGCAAATTCGAGGCCGATTTCATGTCCGATTCCCGTGTCTGAACCCGTGATCAGAGCTTTCTTTCCGTGCAGTCTGGTTTCTTGAGGCATGAGTACCGATCGATTTTTTTTAGGTTTGATGGTTACTGTCAGACGATGGCTTGCTCTATGAAGCCATCTTCCCGCCTCGTTACGATATCACCCAACCGGCTTGGTATGAGGCGAAGGCTGGCAGGCACAATCTACGTCCCGGCGCTGCCGGTTGTCAACAATAATGTTGACTAAATTGCCGGTGCGCAGCGATAATTTCGATGCGCACGCTCGAATTTCCTCCCATGAAAATCACAGCAGTCGAAACCATCTACCTCCCTCGCGGAATCACGGTGCACGCCGGCGCGATTACTTATCTCTGGGTCCGCATTCATACCGACGAAGGCCTCATCGGGCTGGGAGAGAGCTACCCCAACGCCGAAGCCGAAGCTGCGGTCGTCCATTCGAAGCTGGCGCCCGTGTTGTTGGGAAAAGATCCGGGCGCGATCGATCGGCTCTGGGCCGACATGTTTCTCAATGTCTCGTACAGCGGGTGGGCTGGCGCGGAAATGCGAGCCATGAGCGCGGTCGACATCGCGCTCTGGGACCTGCTCGGCAAAGCCACCGGTCAGCCGATCTATAAGCTTTTGGGAGGCGCATCGCGCGAATCCATACGCATCTACAACACCTGTTACGACCGCCTCGACTTCAATCGCGAGCCCGCGCGCTTGGCCGGAGAACTGCTCAGCAGCAACATCAAGGCGATGAAGATCTGGCCCTTTGACGGAATCGCCAAAGAGACGAGTGGGAACCATATTTCGGCCGATCAGTTGCGCCGCGGGATCGAACCCTTGCGTCTGATTCGCGAAGAGTTTGGCGACTCGATCGATGTGGCGATCGAGTTTCATGGCTTTTGGAATCTGCCCTCGGCCCTCAAAATAGCCTCAGCCCTCGAGGCCTACAAACCGATGTGGCTCGAGGAAATGCTCCCGCAGGATAATCTCGCCGCCTATGCCGAACTGGCGCGTTCCACGAAGATACCGCTCTGTTTGAGCGAACGGCTCATGACGCGCTGGGGCTTTCGCGAGCTGCTCGAAAATCGTGCTGCGAGCATCATCATGCCCGATATCTCGTGGTGCGGCGGAATTTCCGAGGGCAAGAAGATTGCCACGATGGCGGAGACTTACTATCTGCCCATTGCGCCCCATAATTGCGGCGGCCCGATTCTCCATTTTGCGACGGCGCACCTCTCAGCGAACGTTACGAATCTTTTCATCATGGAGACGGTTCGGCGACATTACGGCCAAGAGTATGACGGTCTGGTTACCCGGAAACTACTCGCGGGAGCGAATGGAGATCTGCCATTGCCTCCGGGACCAGGTCTGGGCGTGGACTTGAGTGAAGAAGTGCTGGCGCGCCAGGACACTATCGTTAGGCGTTCTTCTCTGTAAGGCAGTCTGCTCTCAATCAAGCTGCGGAAACAATCCGCAACTCCACGTCACCGTCCGACCTCGGAGAATAAAGGCTTGACCTGGGACCCAATGCTCACCCCGTTCTCCGCTTCGCCTCTCGTCGCGGCGCAGCCCCCTTCCCGCTCGCACCCTTCTGCCGCCGCTTGTACTCAAACAGCCCGTACAGTGCGCCCACCGCCGAAAACGCAATTAATGCGATCAGCACCGGCCAATAATATTCCCCGAAAAACTTCAGGATACTCCGCCCATAATGCACGCCCAAATACCCCAGAATCGTGAACCGCACGCCGCGCCCCACCGTCAATGCCGCCAAAAACTTCTTTGTCGGATACTGCATGGCTCCCGCCGCCAGCAGCATCGGCACAATCGGAAACGGTGGTGGCAGAATCGCCGGAATCGCCACCGACGCAAATCCCCACCGCTCAAAAATCGCGTAAAGTTTTTTAACCCGCTTTTGTGAAAATTTTTTCTCCAGCGTCTCTTTCCCGCCCTTGCGTGCCATACGGTAGGTCAGATATCCGCCCACCACCGCCCCCACCGTCGCCATGAACGAGTAATAAAACCACGGCTGCCGGTGGTGCGCTGCCAGCAGGATCGTCGCTACATCCGTGCTCCCCGGCAGCGGAATCAGCGAATTGTCTGCCAACCCCAGCAAAATCAGCCCCGGCCCACCCAGATGGATGAGCCATCCGAGAGTGCTCTTCTTCGTGCTCTTCTTTGCCGCGAACAGCAGCATCCCCGGAAGCGACATGATCCCTATTAGAGCAGATTCATCTCCCGTGAGTTGCAGCATCACAAAGCATTACAAAAGCTCCCATTTCAAAAGTTTCGCTTTTCCTTGGTGAACCTTTGTATCCGCAGGGGTGAACGCTTTTCGCAATCGCCGCACGACGCCTTGACGCAGCACAATTCTTTACGCATGATCACCTCATGGTCTCAATCGCTCCCCGAAGGATTTGCATGAAAACGCTCCTCCAGAGCATCCTCTCCATCGCCGCCAGCGTCGCGCTCCCGATCTCGCTCGCGCAAGCTCAGGCATCCCCCAACCCGAGCGCCACCGCGACCACCATTATTGTGACCGCAGGCGACATCTCCATCACCCATGCCACCGACGGCAAGACCGCCGTCTACATCAATTTCGCTTCCGGCAAAACCAAGTCGTCCGAAACACGCCTCACCATCTCCGGCCCCTATTCTCTGGACGTCAACGGAGGCGTGCAGGAGGTCCAAGGCCCACAAGGCCTCGAGTTTCATGTCTTGAGTCATGAGGAGCTGCGCTTCGAAGCTCCCGAAATCGCCGCCTGGGAGCAAGTCCACAAATATTCCGAATCGACCGCCTGCGGCAAAATCCCCAAATTCCGAGGATGCGGCAATCCCACCTGCGACCAATTCGGACACCCCGGAGACCAGTGCCGCTATAACTCCACCACCGGTTGCGCCTGCGTAGCCCCCGGCGGAGGCCCCTGTTCCGAAGTCGCCACACTCCCCGCCAAATAAAAAAGATCCAGCCAACCCCGTGGAGTTTTCTAAGAAGGCCCAAGACGCTGTTGGCCGATTCGCGCTAGGAATGATTGGTGCTTCTTACGGCAGGCAACGGATCAGGGCGGCGCCAACGACACCGCCCCGAATGGTCAGACAGATTAGGGTTTCGCCTGCGCGGACAGCGTATCCAGAATGACGATGTCGCCTCGGCAACTGTTTGATCCGGCATTCAGCAACACAGCACTACCGTATGCGACTGTCGCACCCACAGTCTGGTTCCATCCACCCGCCGGCGTCGTTCCACTAGAAACACCTCCGGTTATTGTCTTGTAGATGTAGCCACCTGCATTCCCCGTTACAGGGAAAACGGTGTCATCCGCCTGCAATGTCAATTTCGGTGCCGGCTTATACATGCCACGCGTGTTGCTAACACATTCGCTGTTCGCGACTAATCGATCTCCACGCGTTCCCATCATGTCGCTGCCGAAAGCCAGCAGATCTCCTAGTGGAGAGATTACCCCGATATTATTTTGGGTGGAAAAATTCGCGCTCGATCCCGTGTTGAAGGCATGTCCGAAGCGGTACATGATCAACGTCCCACTCGGATTGAAAGCACACAGTTCGTCGTAGCACGCCACTGTATAACGTGTGTCCCACGCGGGTACGTCGGTTGTCGCCGCGAATACTGGCGTCAGGTCAAGATTTCCCGAGTTGCGGTAAGTTCCATGCTGGTCCCCTTGCAGTGCGGCGCTTAGCAAAGCGATTCCCGGATTCAGCACGATCGGTGCAGTATTTGTTACCGGCTGCTCGTAAAGCAGCGAGTTGTAGAAATGGCCAAGATATTTGTGCAGGTATCCAGCAGCATTGTGACCCGTACATTGCCCGTACGAGGAACAAGGAGCAACCACAGTGCTTGTTGTGTCGAAATAGTAGTCGAGACAATACGCCTCAGAGACAGTCCAGTACGAAGGATTCGTGTCCGGCTCCCGATTTTCGTTACCTGTCGCGGACGAAGCCGTGTAGAACAATCCTCCGTAGCTAACCACCTGGCCGGCGCCATAGCTCGCGCTAGACGACCACGCACCCAGCCAGCTATCACTCGGGACCTGGCATGTTAGACTTCCTGAGTTCCATTGCCCCGCTGGGTTCGCTGCGTTTCCGCCGGTAGGCGAAAACGACACATACCGTCCGTCTTGCCCTTGTTCAACTTCATGCAAAGTAAGCAGGTCTGGTAACCGGCACGGGTATGTCACCGGGCCGCCTTTCGCGGCTCGTGTACACGCAATTGTGTCGTTCGTGGTTAGATATCCGGCCGGGGCGCTGTTTCCATCTCCCCGGTAGACTTTTCCGAGACGCGTATTGATTCGCGTGCATCCCTGAGAGGGACGATACGTTAAAACGTCAAATCCCGGCCCTTGACCGGCCAGCGGACCAATATTAGTCCACGTCACTCCGCCATCTTTGCAAGATGTCTTACAAGCACTGTCCCAGTTGGGCTCGGTGCTGCCGACCGGCCCAGTGACGGCTGTTGCCTGAAAACCATCTTTGCCTGTGTTGTATGCCTGCGGAAAAATAAAAGTGTCGATCGGCACCGGAACCCATGCGGCGTTATTGACATCGACGGCGCTCCAGTCATAACCGCCGGTCATCCCGTATGATACAGAGCCATCATCAGCTACTTGGAAACTGCTGATCCACGCAGTTTTATAGGTCGTGGGGTTTCCGGCGGCCGCGCTCTGAATCACTTTGCAACTTACAGGGTTGTCGCTTGCGAAATCTACATACTGCGCACGAATGAGACTGTTATTTTTTGTGGCCAGCGAACAATTGAGCGACGACGTTGTGGCACAGATCGTAAGCTTATTAACCTGCGTCGCTATAGCGCCAAGTTCATACAAAATGTTAGGTTCCGATGAAACGCGACTGAAAGACCACGCGCCACCGTGTGCCAGATGAGTTTCATCTCCGCCACCGCTGTTTGCCGTATAGATTCCGCTCAGACTCACACAAGAAATCGTGGCGCACGTTTTGGCGTGTATGGACGCAGCATTTAAATATAAAATGGTCGCCCCGCTCCCGGAATTGTGCGCCAAAAGAAGACTTTCGTCCTGCGAGAAAGCATCCCAGGCCCCGTCAGATCCCATCAGCCATGAGGCCATATAGGGCGTCTTGGAGACAGCAGCATTCGTGTTCCTGTCAGTGGCCATAACTAGGTACGCACCAAAATCGGGATCGCTCGCGGTACTGTTCATCGCCGCGCTTTCCGCGAACGGTACTGTATCCATCGTACGCAAGCGGAATGAAAGTGGGCTTCCAGTTTCCCCGGTCGTCGCTGATGCTATGCATCCGGATTCCGAACCCGTAACACAGTTATCCGTTCGAGCCGAATAAGTCAACGGCGCTTCTCCAACTGGTGGATTCGCGATTGTGACGCTAAACTCTCCACTGGCCATCGTCGCCGCGGCATCCGTGACGGTAACCGAGAAATCGAATGTTCCGGCCGCAGTGGGAACACCACTCAACTCCCCGTTAGCGCTCAGGGCGATTCCTGGCGGAGGTGTCCCGGCCGAGATATTCCAGGTGTAGGGCAGTTTTCCGCCAACAGCCGAAAAAGAAATGAGATAAGACGTACCCTCTTGACCCTGAGCTAAGACCCCGCCCGTCACTAATTGTAACGGCTCCGGAATTACAGTTAGGTTGACCTCGCTGTCCGCACTGTTGCCCGCGGCATCCTCGACTTCGACAGTAAAACTAAACTTTCCCAATGAGGTCGGCACACCCGACATTATCCCGACGGGATCGATCTCCATGCCCGGTGGCATCGTTCCCTGCGAGATGACCCAGTTATAAGGACTAACTCCTCCCGCCGCGGCAAACGTCACACTATAAGATGTAGCTAGTTCCGCTTTAGGAAGCTGATGGGGCGTTGTGACATGAAGCCTGTTGTTAAGCGAATTCCCGCAAGACACCGCGGCCCAAACGAACACAATCACACATATGTGGTGGCGCAGCCACTGAACCTTCATACTCTTCTCCATAGTTAACAGCGCATTAACGTCGATTGACAACGTCATCGTGTTAAGTGCACGTGGAGGTGCGATGTGCCGAACGTATGGCCTTTCGTGTCAGCAACTAGTGCAGCTCATTCATTCGCACGATTTGTGATTCCGAAAGGTGTGCAGGAAAGCTCGTTTACACGGTTTGTGTGGTCGCTCTGAAATTTGCCGAGCTTCGCGGTGGTTATAGTACTTGTGGGGGATTATTTGCCGCTCTTCGTGTGGATTCCACGTCAACTAAGGCGAACCTAATGTTTATTGTGACGAGGAGCACACATATGGTTAAGCGAGTCTTAGTCCTACAGCAATGTGCAAGAAGGCGGCCACACGTAAGAACGGAGTGACAACGTGGGCATAGACGGGTGGAGCAAACCGCAAAATGGAGAAATAAAAAATGGTGACGGTTCTCGAGAGGAGAACGCATGTCACAGGAAGTTGCGAAGCCGGTGGAGTACGCAATGGAGTTGCGCTAGGCGGCGATGCGATGGGCATATCACCGGTCCCATGCAATCCTCTACACTCCGCACGAACTACGCTCGCGCAGTAGCGTAAAGGACGTCCCGAGATGCTTTATAAAGCATGTTATGGAACTGGACTCGTACCTGGCGAATGTTTGGGAGAAGTCAGCATACTTTCCTACTTACTTCTCCAGGAACGGAATTACCCGCGCCAGGATCGCCGCCTCTTCGCACCCTGAAGTCTGATGTCCGCAGTCACTATTGAGTTCCAGTAAGTCGGCGCCCAGTAGCTTGGCGAACTCTCGCGCCGGTCCCGGAGTAACTACGTGATCGTTGGTCGCGATCACGACCAGCACCTTCGCTTTCACGGCCGCAGCGGCTTTCTCCATCGACCGTTCTGGTGAGGAGCCACCGAATCCGTCCGATACGTCGAGCGACATCATCGCTTCCATCTGCCGTATGTGGTCGTTGGCGTCCATGGCCGGCTTCAGTGTTTCCTGGTCGAGGAACTCGGCGACTTTCTCGCGCGTCAACTCCAGGTTGCGCCGTCGCGGAGTCTCCCCCATCAGCACCCAGAACTCGGCGAATCGACGTTTCGCAGGATTCTCCCTGTAGTTGCCGTTGTTCCATGTGGCGTCGCTCTTGATCGCATCGATCTCCATCTGCCACAGCACGAGGTCGTAGGGAGCGAGCCGCGGGGAGCCGACGATCGGAATCGCCTTGTCCATGAAATCGGGATAGGAGACAAGCCACTGAAAGGTCTGCATTCCGCCCATCGAGATTCCCATGACCGCTTTGACGTGATGGATGCCCAGCTGGCCGAGGAGTTCATGCTGGCTGTTGACCATGTCGCGCACCGTAATCATGGGAAACTGCATGCGCGGTTGCAGCGCGCTGTTGGAGGGCGACGAAGAGACTCCGTTGGCCAGAGCATCGACCAAAATGACGAAGTATTTCGTAGGATCGGCAAGCTTTCCTGGCGCCGCCTGCCCCATAAGCTGTTCCGAAACTCCCGAGGCCCACGTCGGGAAAAGAATCGCATTCGATTTTTCAGGATTGAGGTGTCCGAAAGTCCGGTACCCAATCCGGCAGTCTAGGATTATCTGCCCATTCACCAATTTGAACGCCCCGAGCTTGGCGAATTGAAGTTCTCCATCCTTAACCGGAGCCGCCGCGTGCCCCTGAGCCTCAGCGAAGAACGGAAACACCAGCAGGAAGAGAAAAAAGAAGAAGAAAAAAACCCTCGAACAAAAAGACGCTGTTTTCATGGCGAGGGAATTGTAGCGCGTACCTGTTCGCGAAAACCCTCGCCTGACAGCGTGCCCAAGGCCGGTTTCACGCGATGGGGTGTCCCGGTGAATTTGGCTTTAGCACCCCCCTCCCCCTCCCCCTCGATCTTTTAGAATCAGGGGTTTAGGAGCTTTGCTCGTTTCAGATCTTTGACCGTAAAGGACTTATAGCTAAAATATTCGGGAATAAGGACTTAACGGCAGTTGTCAGCGATCAGTTGTCAATTCTCAGTGACCCTATCTCTCACCCGTGCTCTGTGTACTTCTTTTATGGTCGGGCGGGACCGGGCTTAAGTCAACCATTTCTTTCTTCTCAGCCAAGCGAACGACGAATAGCGAACGACCAACGAGCCCTCAATGCCGCGCCCCGCTTGCCATTTCAACCGTTTCCGGTTCCAGCTTTGCCGTGAAGTGCCGCAGAAACGGAGCTTCATACGTGAGCTTCATCGGCTGTATATGCGCGCGCTTCCTCCACACTTCGAGAATGATCTCGACCGCGTAATCGATGTGGCTTTGCGTGTAGACACGCCGCGGAATCGCCAGACGCACCAAGTCCATCTTGGCCTCTTTGCCGAACATCAGCGTGCCGATTTCCACCGAGCGGATTCCGCCCTCCAGATAGATCTCGTTGGCCAGCGCGACCGCCGGAAAATTCGCCGGCGCAATGTGCGGCAGAAACGCGCGGGCATCGATGTAAACGGCGTGTCCACCGGGCGGTTGAACGATCGGCACTCCCGCCTCGGCGACGTGGTTGCCGAGATACGCAGTCGAGGCGATGCGGTATTCGAGATAGTCGTTGTGCAGCGCCTCTTGCAATCCGACGGCGATCGCTTCCAGATCGCGTCCCGCCAGGCCTCCGTAAGTGGTGTAGCCCTCGGTAAGAATGAGCAGATTTTTTTCCTGCTGCGCCAGTGCGTCATCGTTCGTGCAGAGAAATCCGCCGATGTTCGCCATCCCGTCTTTCTTGGCCGACATTGTGCAACCATCGCCGTAAGTAAACATCTCTTGCGCAATTTCTTTAGGCGATTTGTTTTCGTAACCCGCTTCGCGCAGCTTGATGAAGTAAGAATTCTCTGCGAAGCGGCAAGCGTCGAAGTAAAGCGGAATGTTGTGCTTCTTGCAAACGTTGCTCACCGCTCTCACGTTTTCCATGGAGACAGGTTGACCACCACCAGAATTATTCGTAACCGTCAACATGACCAACGGAACGCGTTCGCGGCCCGTGTTCTGGATCAACGCTTCCAGCGCGTTCACGTCCATGTTGCCTTTGAACGGATGTTTCAGGCTTGGTTGCCGCCCTTCCGCAATCACCAGATCGACCGCTTCCGCTCCCACGAACTCGACGTTCGCGCGCGTCGTGTCGAAGTGCGTATTGTTCGGAACAACATCGCCCTGCTTGCACATCACGCTGAAGAGAATGCGCTCCGCAGCGCGTCCCTGATGCGTCGGAATGACGTGACTGTATCCGAAGATATCCTGTACAGAATCGCGAAACTGATCGAAGCTGCGACTTCCCGCATAGCTCTCGTCGCCCTCCATCATCGCCGCCCATTGATGCGTCGACATCGCTCCAGTTCCAGAATCCGTGAGCAGATCGATCAGCACATCGTCCGCCCGCAGTAGAAACAGGTTGTAGTGCGCAGCACGCAGCAGGTCTTCGCGCTGTGCGCGAGTCGTCCGGCGAATCGGTTCAACGCTCTTGATGCGAAAGGGTTCGATGATCGTACGAGTCATGATTTGGTCTCGATCTTTACCCTCCCATTGGAAGGCCGCAGATGTCAAATGGAGAAGCTCGCGCGCCGATGCCAATCGTCCTAGACCTTAACGGAGTCTTTCCGTTCCGCCCGGACGTAGTTTACGGCAGCAGTGCGCTCCAGTTTGTCCCAGGCGAAAGGACGACCTTGAACGGCTCGCTTTACTGTCCGAAACAGGACTAACGAGAAGACTTGCCGATAGGCGAAGCGTTGCAGCCAGACCTGGCTCAGAAGCCAAGCGTCTTCGCGAGCTTCGGGTTGACGACGCTCAAGCGCGAAAGCTAGTGCCGAAGCGAGGAAGTCGATGACCAGAAACGCTCCGAAGAAGACCAGTAGGCGTTGGAAGCTCGCCGGATCTGTGGAGTCCGGATGGAAGTATATCTGGATGCGATACCAGATCACGCCCACAACGAACATGATGTCGATAAAGGGTGAGACGAGCGGCAGCAGAATCTGGAAGATCAGGATGTTGGGAAGTGCGATCCATCCCAAGACACCTTTGCGTGCAAAGACGTCCTTGTGCTTGAATACCGCCTGCAGGATCCCGAACGACCACCGGAAACGCTGCCGCATCAGAGCGTTTGCGCTCGTAGGAGCTTCGGTGAAGGCGAGCGCGAGATCCTCATATTCGACGCGGTATCCGTTGCGCAGAAGCGCCATCGTGAGATCGGCGTCTTCGGCTACGGTGTCGATGTGATAGCCTCCCGCTTCGCGAACAGCTGAAACGCGCCACGCTCCGATAGCGCCCGGAACGACGCTGACAGCGCCCATGGTGTTCAGCGCGCGACGCTCGAAGTTCTGGCTGGTGATGTATTCGAGCGCTTGCCAGCGCGTCCATAGATTGACGCGATTGCCCACCTTGGCATTTCCGGCCACAGCCGCCACTTTGGGGTTCAGGAAGTGTGGAACCATCCGCGCGATCGCGTCGGGAGCGATGATCGTGTCGGCATCGATGCCGACGAAGAGTTCCGCATCGCCGATGTGTTCGAGTCCGTAGTTAAGAGCCTCCGCTTTGCCTCCATTGGACTTAGTCAGGATAAGGACTCTTCCATCGGCCACTTCCGGCGCGAAAGTACGACGGGCGATTTCGAGGGTACGATCTTTGGAGCCATCGTCGATCACGATGACACACATATTGGGATAGTCGCAATCGAGCGCGCCTTGAATGGTCCGCTCAATGACCTTCTCTTCGTTGTATGCGGGAATGAGAATCGCGACGCGCGGCCGGTAAGCGGCGATCTGCTCGGGCGTTCCGTAGACATGGGAGCGCAGCCGGTCATAGATCGCAAGCACGCCGACAGAAACCAGTCGCCCCGTCATGAGGATGTCGCCAAGGAAGAAGATCAGTGCAATGCCAGTGATAACCGCGCTGAAGAGCCAGAAGCCGATCCAGTTCAGGCGCGCCGACCAGAACTGGTTGGGTGAAAGAGGGGGCATGACTTCGGCCTTAGTCTTGCCCATCAACTGGTGGACAGGAACGAACTGGAATCCACGAGCACGCGCGCCATCGATGATCATCGGCAGCGCGAGCAAAGTGCGATCGCGATTCCCGCCGCCATCATGCATCAGGATGATGTTGCCGCACTGCTGATCATTGGGCTGGCAAGGCGGCAAGTGATCAAGCACACGCGCTGCGATCTGTTTCGGCGACAGTGCGGGATCGACCTCCCAGTCTTTGGTATCGATCTTGTTGCCGATCGTCACGTAGCCCATGGTTTGGGTCAGTTCGAGCGGCTTCACCTGGTCTTCGGTGTCGGGCTCGGCATCGACGGAGTACGGAGGACGGAACAACGTGGTGCGGATGCCGAGACGGCTGGCGAAGAGCTGCTCGGTGAGGTTGAGTTCGACCTTCATGTATCCGTTGCCGATCGAACTGATGTCGGGATGCGTGAATGTATGGTTACCGATTTCGTTGCCTTCGCGATAGATGCGCTGAGTCAGGCTGCCGAATTTTTCCGCCTGGATTCCGATGAGAAAAAAAGCTCCGGGAGCGCGCTCGCGTTTTAAGACGTTGAGGATTTTCGGCGTCCACTCAGGATCGGGACCATCGTCGAAGGTAAGCGCCAGCAAGTTCTTGCTGGCGCCGTAGCGGGCAACGCGATAAGGCTCAGGCAGACTTGTGAAGTCTTCGTTGCCGATGAGTCCGGTGCGCTTGTCGATCGTCAGATCGCGCGAGCCGTCGGCGGGCTTGGCCTCGATGTGGAGAATTTCGCCTTCGCCTTCCATGTCGACGTCCTGGCCGGGAGGAACGTCTTTGAGACGATCGGAGGCGTTGGCTTCGCCGGGCATGTCCCAGACACGCCAAATGGAGCGATCTTCGGCACCCAGCCTCCATAGTGCGAAGGTTTGGATGCCAAGGGTCTGGGCCGAACGCATTTCGTTCAGCGCCGTGACGGCATCGAGGAACCAGACTTCATGCAGGAAGTTGTCGTCGTCGCGATAGCTAAAGTGGGGATTGAGAGCGTCGCCATCGAAGTCGATGTCTTCTTCGGAGTCGCGCGAGCCGATCCAGGCCTCCTGAACAGAAACGCTCTTGTCGGCTTCTCCGGGAGGAAGTTTGCCTTTTTTCGGCTTTTCGACCCAGTCGTATCCGTAGTTGCCGATGGCAACGATCAGCTTCTGTTTGGGAATTTCTTTCAGGGCAGATTGCAGGTTGTCGGTGAACCAATCCTGCGAAGCGACAGGACCGGGAGTGCCGCCGGGGAAATGCTCGTCGTAGTTCATGACGACCACTCCATCGGCAGCGGATGAAATGGCTTTGTAGTCGAAATCTTCGTTCCGCACCTGGACGCTGACGTAGAGTTTCATGCCTTTGGCGTGAAGGTCCGAGGAGAGTTCGCTCAAGAGATTCACGTATCCGGGCTGTGCTTTTTTCGGAAAGGATTCGAAATCTATCATCAGACCGTGATAATGGTCCGTGGCGAGAAACTGCGAGATCTGGCGGCGGAACGTGGCGCGGGACTGCGGATTCATCAGAAAATCAGCCACGCCAGGGACGAAATCGGTACCGTCAAAATTCTGAACGACGGGGAAGACTTCCATGTCGGTGTCTTCAGCCTTCAGAAACGGCATGACCTTGTCGTCGACGGGACGGATTTTTTGAGCCTGAATCACGTCGAACATCGTGTTCGTATCGGGATCGGCGGCTTCAAGATGGCCGTCGGAGCTCAGAACCTGCAACCATGTGGGAAAGAGCAAGTCGACTTGCCGCGCGTACTCACGCAGGGACGAGAAGCTGGCGGGATCCCACGAGACGTAGAAAGCGGCACGAATTCCCTGCTCCGAATTGAGTGTGACTTGCGAGGGGGCTTTGCGGACCTGATGGCGGTGTCCGGCGCGCGCGATGGTTGCCAAGCGGCGTTTTTCACGCGCTTTCGTCTTCTCGTTTTCTTTCAGTGCGTGATAGGGCCTTTTCTCGGTCAGCCATGAAAGATCGGGAAGCGGTTCGCTACGCAGCGCGCTGTAGATAAAGAAGATGACCACCAAAGAGATAGACAGAGCGAGCGCGTCGAAGACACGGCGAATTCGCCTCCAGCGAGCTTGTTTGGGATCGTAAAAGACCTGTTTCGCCATGCGTTGTGGTGCTTTCATCCTAAGGTGAGTGGAGCGGGGGGTCAAACGCGTTAGGCAGAAGTCGGGCTTCAGCCGTCATTCGCAAGTTACCTTATCTTTCAGCTGATGCGTGACTGGGGCTGGTAAGCAGTTTGGGAGAATTGCGGAGATAAAACTTGGATTGGGGTATATTTCTGACGTGCTGCGTCTGATTGGCGAACATCGCGGTCTGTTCCTGGGAACTTTAGCGACTGGCCTGGGATTGCGGCTGCTTTTCTTCTTTTGGTTTCCGATGGTAACGGATGATTCGCGGGTCTACATGGATCTCGCGACGAACTGGCTGAAGCACGGTGTGTACGGGCAGACACAGGAAGTTGCCTCCGCAAACCCGCGGAGCGCCCGTGAAACGCCGAAGACGAAGATCGTTCCGATCGACTCGCGTTTGCCGGGATATCCAGGTTTCTTGGCGGGACTCTTCTGGCTTTTCGGCGTTGGCAATATCAGAGCAGTTCTGGTTACACAAATTTTGGTCGACCTGGCGACTTGTGTGATCATCGCCGATCTGGCGCGGAGATTGGTGTCGGATCGGGCGGGACAAGCTGCTTTCTTGCTGGCGGCGTTGTGTCCATTTCTCGCAAACTATACAGCGGCGGTGCTAACGGAAACTTGCGAAATCTTTTTTACAGCACTCGCTCTGGATTGCGCGAGTGGCGCATTGGACAGGATGGGTCTTCTGGGGCAAGTCGACCGGACAGGTGGCATGCTATGGGCGGGTACGGGCGTAGCGATTGGGGGATGCATCTTGCTACGTCCGGATGGCGGAATATTGTTGGCGTCCGTTCTCTTATATCTGCTTTATCTCGGAATGGCGAAAACAAGCGCTTCCGCTTTTACTGCTGCCACGCTTCTTGGCGGAGTTGTTTTGGCGGTGATGGCGCCGTGGACGATGCGGAACTTTAAAATTATGCATCACTTTCAGCCATTGGCACCGCGATACGCGAACGAGTCAGATGAGTTGGTGCCACGCGGTTTTAATCGCTGGGTCAAGACATGGATGATCGACTATGCATCGGTAGAAGAGATTTACTGGAACGTTCCCGGCGATAAAATAGACGCCACCAAACTCCCATCACGCGCGTTCGACAATCCCCCGCAGAAAGAAGCTACGCTGGCGGTGATCGAAGACTACAACGATCCGCAGGATTTGACGCCGGAGTTGGATACTCGTTTTGGGGAAATAGCGACGGCGCGCATTCGAGCGCATCCTGTGCGGTACTTCGTCGTGTTACCGGTGTTGCGGGTGGCCGATATGTGGCTGCGGCCACGGACGGAGATTCTTCCTCCGGATGTACGGTGGTGGGAATTCGATGACGATTGGAAACGGTCGGCAGTAGCGGTTGGATTTGGATTACTGAATCTGGCGTATATGGTTGCCGCTCTGTGGGCAGCGTTTTGGCGGCGAGCGGCCATGCGGTGGATGGGGTTACTGGTGTTTTTCCTGCTGCTCAGGTCGGCTTTGTTGTTGACGCTGGAGAATCCGGAACCGCGATACACGTTGGAGGGCTACCCCGCGGTGCTTGTGTTGGCGGCGTCTTTGACGAGGGACAGGCCTGCAGATCCCTCGCGTTTCTCACTGCGCGATCCCTCTTAGCTTCTCCGCGCGATTTCTCTCTTTGCTCTCTTTCGCTGTGCGGCCCAGTTGCGCGTAGGTGTCGGCGAAGAACTGATGGGCTTCGATGGAGTTCGGTTCGACGGTAGCGGCTTTTTGAAGGTTGGGCAGAGCCTCAGCAGGTTTATTGAGAAGAGAGAGCAGCCGGCCGCAGAGAAGATTGGCGCGGTAGTGACTTGGGTTCAGCCCTAGAGTCTTGTCGAGTTCGCCCATCGCTTCGGGGACGCGATTGATGCGAGCGTAAACCGGGGCCAGAGAGAAATGCGCGTCGGCCCAGAGCGGAGAGCGAGCCGCGGCTTTTTCGAAATGCGGAGCAGCATCCTTCCACTTGCCGGTTTCGAACAAAGCGAGACCGAGTTCGTATTGCGCGAGCTTCGAGAATTCCGTCGTGCATAAGGTTCGCGACCTCAATTCGGTCTTTGGGATCAGTCCCTGCGATTTTGCCCTCGCGACCTTGACCTGTGTCTTCTCCAACGTAGCCAATCGCACGTAACTTTTCGGTTTGGTCGGGATCGAGTTTCGCTGCCTCTGCCATGTCGGCTGACGATTGTTTGCGAAAATCTTCGACCGCCGCCATCGGCGCATCGGCCACCGCAGGCGAGTTGGCGAACCAGTTTAGTGCTGATTCGGGGAAAGTCAACACAAAGGCGAGAAGGGCGCAATGACTACGCGTCAAGCGCCGTTCGAAAATCGGTGGCTGGCTTGGAGATTCGTAGCCAAGTCAGAAGGCAAGTTGATCGAACGAATCTAAAGTTTAAAATTCGTTGCCTAGGAGAGCGGCGAGTCGCTCATGCGGAAACGAGTGCGAACATGTTCTGAAAGAAGCGCGATCGCTCCGCGGTTGGATACGGGATCGGCCTTCGCCAGATATTTCATCGCTTCCACGAGCATCTTTTGACCGTCAACGTAACGGGGATCATCCGTGCGGATGCGCTTCTTGCGAGACAAATCCGGCGGGACGGTGATAGTAAACACTTTTGCCATGCGCACTCAACTTTCAGAGGTTCCCGAGCAGTATATAACCCGGAACCATGTTTTTCAGCTTGTTTCTGTGGGGTGGTGGCTCAATTTATAAACCCCTACAATGCAGGCGGTTATAAGGCCATTCGTGAGGCAACATGAGTTCTAGCCTTGCGGAGACAGGAACTTTGTTTTTTTGGTGGTTTTGAGTTTGAAGTCGCTATCGGGAAGTTTGGGATTCTCCTGGATTTCGGAGTATTTCACCAGACGATAGTTTCCGCTCGGTTCGAAGAATTGCTGCTGCACGGAAATTCCACGCGAATCGATCCAGAGAACGACTTTGGCAATGTTACCCCTGATCTTTACCGACTTCGGCGTCAATTCCAGTCGATTGGTGGCAACGGCATTGACGGTTTCGGGGCCCAGATACTTCACATCGTAGGATCTATTCAAATCGTGGCCGCTGCCACCGAAACCGAGCACGAGAAAACTCTCGACATCGGCGATGTTCTTTCCCGCATTGTATTCGGTGACTTGATCGATTTTTGGTTGATAAACCTGAACCTTCCCGGCAGCGTAGAGCACAAATTTCGGGTCGGGATCGACCAGATCGAGGGCCATCTGGACTCCGCCGTTTTCGCGACGGAAATAGATCATGCCTTTTTGGATCTCGGTTTCGTTGATGACCCTGTCGTATTGATCCCACTCGACCTTCGCCTCGATGGGTTTGAAGTTCTTGGCAGCTGTATCCATCTGGCCCAGAACCTTATCGAGCGCGGCCGAATCGCTTGAAGTCTGTGCCCCGACCGCGCTCAGTAGGCAAGCGGCGCAGAGGACCGCGAGACGGACATGGTTAAGGACCGGCGTCATGGCTCTACTCTTTTTCGATCCAAACTTTGTAAGTCTGCAATTTTCCGGTGGAGTCTTTTTCCGGTTCGTAGCGCGTAATGCTGACTGCGCCGGAAATGGGCTCGATAATCTCTTCCAGTTGGCGACGAACATCTTGTCCAGTACCGGCGTTCACAGCGGCGGCGGGGATTTGATAGATGAATTCTCCCTTGTCGCCGGGAAGGATTACCACGCCGGTAAGATGCGGATTGCGCTCGACCGGTTTGTCTTTGAAGTTGATGAAATAGGGGGAAACAAAAACAAAGACGAGGATCAGAGTCACCATAATGTCGTAGTGAAGGCTTCCCCGTTCATACGACCAAAAAATGTAACCGCGGATTGTACGCCAAATCGCGCCCATGGGAGAGACGCCGCTTTCGAGCGGCACCGAGGCTGTTGCAGAACGTTGCCAGTCTATTTGGGAATTCATGTGATAGCAAATCGGACCAGACACTTCAGTCAAGCCGCGGCTGGCGAGGATTTTAGGCGCTCCTTGTCGGTGCGGCGATGTCAGCCGCCGGGATGTGGTCCGTGCCCATGTATGGCTGTAGCGCCTCCGGAATCCGGATGCTGCCATCGGCCTGCTGATAGTTTTCCACGATCGCGACCCAGGTGCGTCCGACGGCGAGCGCGCTGCCGTTCAGAGTGTGGAGGAATTCCGTTTTGTTCTTGCCTTCCGGACGGTAGCGGATGTTCGCGCGGCGCGCCTGAAAACTTTCGAAATTCGAGCAGGAAGAAATTTCGCGGAATAGGTTCTGCCCGGGAAGCCAGACTTCGATGTCATAAGTTTTGGCGGAAGAGAATCCCATGTCAGCCGTACAGAGCGCCATGACGCGATAGTGCAGCCCTAGTTTCTGAAGCACTGTTTCGGCGTTCTTCGTGAGTTTTTCCAGTTCGTCGTAGGAGGTGTCCGGGCGCGCGAATTTTACCAGTTCGACTTTTTGAAACTGGTGCTGGCGGATGATTCCGCGGACGTCTTTGCCGTAGGATCCCGCTTCGCTGCGGAAACAGGGAGTATAAGCGGTCAGGTTTATTGGTAGCCGTGCCGCGTCCAGCACTTCATCGCGATAGAGGTTCGTGACGGGCACTTCGGCGGTGGGAATCAGCCACAGATCTTTATCTCCGTGAGGCACGCGAAATAAGTCTTGTGCGAACTTGGGCAGCTGACCGGTGCCGTACATCGATTCAGAGTTCACCAGAAACGGTGGAAGCACTTCCGTGTATCCATGCTCGCGGGTGTGCAGGTCGAGCATGAAGTTGGCGAGAGCGCGCTCAAGGCGGGCGCCCAATGCCCAGTACACGGCAAATCTCGCTCCGGATAATTTCGCGGCTCGCTCCAAGTCGAGAATGCCGAGGTGCTCGCCCAGTTCCCAATGCGGCTTCGGCTTGAAATCAAATTGTGGTTGGGTGCCCCAGCGGCGCGCCTCGACGTTATCTTCGGCCGTCTTACCAACGGGCACGGTGTCATTCGGGAGATTGGGAATGGCGGTGAGAAGTTCGCGCAAACGCGCTTCCTGCTCGGCAGCCTTCTTTTCGGATTCCTGAATCTGCTCGCGCAGATTCTTGGTTTCGCTGATTTGGGCGGAGGCATCCTGGCCGCTCTTCTTCAGCTTAGCGATCTCTTCCGAAGCGCGGTTGCGTTGTGCCTGTAGCGTTTCAGATGCGGTGATGGCCTGGCGGCGTTCCCCATCAATGGCGACGAAGTCTTTCAAGACCTCCGCCGGATTCATTCCCCGCTGGCGCAGTTTTTCTTCCACCTGCGGAAGGTTGTCACGAACAAAATTCAGATCGAGCATTCTGCTTTAACTTTAGCTGAAAAAGTGGAGTTCGTGCCATCGAAGGCAACGCGTTCCAGCACAACGGATTCAAAGCCACACGAGCGAAAGGCAACACGAATCCAGATTTTGCGGGTCAAATCGATGGGACAACCAATTGCGAATGTCTGGTCTCGCATTCGATGTTCTCCTGTAAACTAGCGGCGATGAAACCTCCCCGTTCATTGTCGCTCATGTGGTGCTTGCTCTGTTTGACACCAGGTGCTTTTGCTTCCGCTTACAACGCACATCCCAAACTGGTTGTGGTTATCGTGATCGATCAGTTTCGCGGCGATTATCTGGAACGATATCGCGAAGAATTTGGCGAGGGCGGATTTCGGCTGTTTCTCGATCATGGCGCTTACTTCACGGACTGCAACTACGACTATGCGAACACGCGCACGGCGCCGGGGCACGCTACTCTTTTTACTGGAAGTTATACGAGCGGACACGGGATTGTGGCGAACGAGTGGTGGGATCCGCTAAAAAAGAAGCGGGTCACTTCTGTTGAGGACGACACCACTAAACTTATCGGCAGCGCCAAGGGTGGTCCTGGCGCGTCCCCTCATAGTTTGATGAGCGATACGCTTGGAGACGAGTTGAAACTGGCAACCGCAGGCAAGGCTCGCGTCTTCGCAGTTTCGCTGAAAGATCGCGCGGCGGTTCTGCCGGCTGGCTTCGCGGGAGACGCGGCTTACTGGATCGATGGCAAGACCGGCGACTGGGTTTCTTCTTCGTACTACCGTCCCGAGTTGCCGGAGTGGGTGAGCAAATTCAACGGCAGTCGTCGGGCAGAAAAATTCTGGAACCGCGAGTGGAAGGATGGAGACGGAAATGCTCTGGGCTCGACAGCTCCGCGGGCCGGGCGCGATGGCGCTCCGGCGGGATTCTACGAGGTGGTTGGGGCGACTCCGTTTGCGAATGACTATGAATTGGAGTTTGCGAAAGAACTGGTTTTGTACGAGAAGCTGGGAGCTGGCGCAGCTACGGATATGCTGGTGGTGAGTCTGTCGGCGAACGATATTCTGGGGCACGGGGTGGGCCCTGATTCTCCGCAGATGCACAGCATGGCGCTCGAACTCGACAAAAGCCTGGCCGAATTCTTCGTCTTCCTTGGACATCAATTGGGAATGGCCAATGTTTGGATGGCGCTTTCGGCCGATCATGGAGTTGCACCCCTTCCAGAGTTCGCCAAGACGCTGCGAATGCCTGCGGCGAATCTGGATACGAAAGCTTTGCACGAACAGATCAATTCCCTGCTATCCAAAAAATATAGGAGGAAGGCGGAATACTTGAGGGATTTCGACTATCCGCTGGCGTGGCTGAACGAAGATGCATTTGCCGGGAAAAAAGAAGCTGACGCCGAAGCGGATCTCGGGGAGGCGATGAAGCAAGTCGGCATGACCGGCTATTTTACGAAGTCGCAACTGGCGCGAGGGGAGACTCCAGCGACAGAAATTGGAAAACGTTACGCGCACAGCTATTCGCCCGAGGGCGGATGGTATGTGTTCGGCCTGCCCAATCCATTTCAGGTTGGGACCACGAAGGGTACTGATCACGCGACACCTTTTTCGTACGATACCCACGTGCCGCTGGCTTTTTATGGTCTCGCCTTTCAGCCCGGAACGTACCGAACCCATGCGGAACCGGTCGACCTTGCCGTGACGCTCGCTTCCTTATTGGGAATCAACGCTCCCGCGAGAGCGACGGGACGCGTATTGACGGAAGCGCTGCCACCGATTCATCGCCCCGGCATTCAAATGTCGCCGACTCTGCCACCTGCACACATGCCGCCTCCGATCGAACCTTCGTCCGGTCCGGGAGGGATGCAATGACGCCCGTCAGCCAGCCGGATTTGAGTGTCACCGTGATGGGCATCGAGTTGAAGAATCCCATCATTGCAGCTTCGGGCACCTTCGGCTACGGCATCGAGTTTGAAGACATCGTGCATCTCGACCGGCTGGGCGGGTTGGTGGTGAAGGGATTGTCGAAAGAGCCGATGACGGGCAATCCGCCGCCGAGATTATTTGAAACGGCAGCTGGGATGCTGAACGCGATTGGCCTGCAGAATATTGGAGCACCGGCATTCCTTACCGACAAACTTCCAGCCTTGCGCGAAAAGAAAAATGTCGTCGTCTTTGCGAATGTTTTCGGATATACGCGCGCGGACTATGAGAAGACGATCGAGATTCTCAATCAGGGCGAAGGAATTGCCGCCTACGAGATCAATGTATCTTGCCCCAACACAGCGCACGGCGGAATTCAGTTTGGCAGCGATCCCATGCTGCTCGACGAGTTGGTGCGAACGGCGAAGCGGATTGCGACGCGTCCGATTATCGTGAAGCTGTCTCCCAATGTGACCTCGATCGCGCAGATGGCCTATGTCGCGCAGGAGGCGGGAGCGGACGGACTGTCGCTGGTGAATACGTTTTTGGCGATGGCGATTGACGCGGAGACCCGACGTCCGCGAATCGCGAATGTCACGGCCGGACTGTCGGGCCCGGCAATCAAGCCGATCGCGTTGCGCATGGTCTACGACGCGGCCCACGCGGTGAAGATTCCGGTGATTGGGATGGGCGGGATTACCACTCCCGCCGATGTAGTCGAGTTTATGCTGGCAGGCGCGAGTGCCGTAGAGGTCGGGACCGCGAGTTATTTTGATCCGGTAGCGACGGAGACGCTAGTTGAAGAACTGACGGAGTATTGCCGCGACCGGCGGATTGAACGACTCAGCGATCTTACGGGCGGTTTGCTGACAGATTAATCGAGATGCACTCTTGGTTAGCGTCCGGCGGCGTGCCAGATCGACCCGGGGGATTGATAGTTCAGGCCTTCACCCCACACGATGTGAGTATCGCTGTGGTTGTCGATTGCAAGTCCGAAGTAGTCTCCGAAGGGGAAGCGGAAGCCGTCCTTGCCGATGTAGCGATAACCAGAGACAAAGCCGGAGACGCGGATTTCTTCTCCCCAAGTCGCACCGCCGTTGCTGGAACCGCGGTAGAAAGTATTCCAATATGGCGTGTTGCGTTTGTCCATCCACGCGATACGGACGTCGCCATTGTTGCCCGCGACGATCGCGGGAAAAGCATGTTCGACGCCAACTCCGGCATCGGAGACGTTCGCCCTGGCTAGCCAGTTTTCGCCGCCGTTCGTCGACGACGAGAAGTAGATCCGTTGCGGGCCCAGAGCCGCGCTGCCTGCGCTCCAGAGAGCGTATAGAGTTCCGTCGGCGTCGGAGGTGAGAGCAACCTGTGCTCCGAGATAGCCTTCGCCGCATTCTTCGTCTTTGCATCCGGGTGCGGCCGTGGAAACGTCGAGCAAGTTCGCCGTCCAGGTCTTGCCGGCATCCCCAGACTTGGCGACGTACAAATCAACCGAGCCTCGCGCTCCTCCTGATTTTGAGTACGACGCCCATGCGATATAGGCGTTGCCAGCGGGATCGACGGTTGCTCCGCCGAGCAAAGACCAGCCCGGGCGACTCTCGGCGTTGACGCGTGTTGGAGTGAAGCTACGGCCGCCATCCTGTGAAGCCGCCACCCAGACTTCTTCTTCGTGATTGAACGAGACGAAAATATCCTGGCCGCGAACTGCGAGCGCCGGCTTGTCAACTTCCGCTTCGCTGCGAACCGCAATCGTGAATGCCCAGGAAGCTCCGGAATCGACGGATTTTCCCAACACAACCGAGCGCTTCCCATCTTGCAGCCAGCTCGCATAAACAGTGTGTCGGTCCGCTGGGTCGACGACGATTTGAGCGTCAAATTGGCCGGAAGGGGACTCGAACATCACTCGCGGTGCCTGCCAGGTTTTGCCGCTATCTCCGCTCGTCACCAACAACATAGTGGGGATGCTGCAGCCTTTGCAGTCCGCCACTTTGCCATAGTGGGGATAGAGAACATAGATTCGTCCGGAGTTGTCGGCCGCGACCGAGGGCTCCCATTGATCGCCAGTGGTCAGGCCGACGCGCGTCTGTCCCGAAAATTGCGGTGAAGCGGCCCACGCCAAGCTGGCGAGCCCGAAGAAGAGGATCGTGAGTCGTAAGAACGCGGGTTTGCGCGAAGGGTTACGCATTGAAGAAAAAGAGGCAAAACAGGGCGGGGGCAGTCAAAACCCTGGCTTTTGAACTTTATCCCGAAGCTCGACGCGGGTCAATACAGTCGTTATCGCGGCCGTGCCCAAAGTACCCAGCGGACAGCATTATGCGATTTCGACCTCAGACCGCGGTCAAGAGCATTGGCGCACCGTCCGTAATGACCAACGTGTGCTCGAAATGGGCAGAGAGCGAATGATCTTCGGTTCGCAAGGTCCAGCCATCTTTATCGGTAAAAACGCGGCCGGATCCGATCGAGATGATGGGCTCGACTGTAATGACCAAGCCCTTGGTCAGCACTTGCTGGGCGTGCGGATCGGCGTAGTTCGGGACGTGCGGTGACTCGTGGATTGTGTGTCCGATACCGTGCCCTCCAAGTTCGCGAATTACCGAGAAACCACAACGTCGGACTTCGCGCTCGACGGCGCGTCCGATTTCCAGAACGCGCACACCCGCGTGGGCTACTTGCATGGCGCGGTCGAAGGCACTTTCGGCGCAGACCGTGAGATCTTCGGCCTGCTGACTGACACGGCCTACGGGGACGGTGATCGCGGCGTCGGCCATGTATCCATCTTTTTCAACGGTAACGTCGAGCTTCACCAGGTCGCCCTCTTTAAGCTTGCGTTTGCCGGGAATGCCGTGTACGGCTTCGTCGTTCAGGCTGATGCAATTTGCTCCGGGAAACCGGTAGACCATCGAAGGGGCAGAGCGGGCTCCGTTAGCTTGCATGATGCGGGCGCCGATATCGTCGAGGTGTTGCGTCGTAACGCCAGGGTGGACGGCGGCTTTCATGGCGTCGAGGACCATGCGGACTACGCGCCCAGCGGCTTTCAACGAGAGTAGGTCTTGTTCGTCCTGGATGCTCATGGGAGTGTGCCCTCAAGGAACACATGAATAGAACCTACCTCATCGTGAAGATTTGGAACAGGCAATGTTGGGAAGCCATTCCCACCTGAGCTTTCTTCTGCGCTCAGCGATTATTGTTCGGGTGGCGAAACCTAGAGAGGTCAAACTTTGATGGAATCAATGACCTTCGCGATACACTATCCGCGGAGAAAATCATGGCCCGGTGTGTCTCTTGTAGCGCTGAAGTGCCGATTGCGAGCCGCTTCTGCTCCTCCTGCGGAGCTCCGGCGGGATCGGATGACGCGACCTTAACCGCAGCGGCGGACGCTGCGGAAACCATTGCTGCGCCCCGGATTTCCGGCCCACGCAGTTCGTCGCCTCCGATTTCGACGGACGACGTAGCGACTCTCGAATTTGCTTCGGCGAAATCCTCGCGCCCGGCACGCGCGACGCGTTCTGCTTCGTCCTCATCGTCATCTTCGCGACCGCCCAGTTCGTCTGCGTTTTCTTTGAATGAAGGGCGCTTTCTACCGGGACGGCTGCTGGCGGGGCGCTACCGCATCATCGCGTTGCTCGGAAAGGGTGGCATGGGAGAGGTATATCGCGCCGACGACCTTACGCTCGGCCAGCCCGTGGCTCTGAAATTTTTGCCGGAAGAAGCGTCCCGAGACGAGAGCCTGCTTGAACGTTTTCGCAACGAGGTGCGAATCGCACGGCGCGTCTCGCATCCCAATGTTTGCCGGGTTTATGACGTGGGTGACGTCGATGGAAATACGTTTTTTACCATGGAGTACGTGGACGGAGAGGATCTGGCATCGTTGCTACGCCGCATTGGTCGTCTTCCGCAGGATAAGGCGGTCGACATCGCGCGCCAGCTTTGTGCGGGACTCGCTTCCGCGCACGCCAAGGGCGTACTCCATCGCGATCTAAAGCCCGCCAACATCATGCTAGACGGACGCGGCCAGGTCGTGATCACCGACTTCGGATTGGCTGGTCTCAACGACCAGATCCATGGCGCGGACATTCGTAGTGGCACGCCAGCGTACATGGCTCCCGAGCAGATTGCGGGGAAAGAAGTCTCGGCGCAGAGCGATCTGTATTCGCTGGGGCTCGTGTTGTATGAGGTCTTCACGGGCAAGCGTGCGTTTACCGCGGAAGCGTTGGCGGAACTGATGCGCAGCGGCGGAGTCTCCACACCCAGCAGGCCTTCGTCGGTGGTGAAAGATCTTGATCCAGCAGCGGAGCGAGCGATCCTTCGATGCCTGGAGCCGGATCCGCGCAACCGCCCGCCGTCGGCGCTGAGCGTTGCCGCCGCGCTTCCGGGCGGAGATCCCCTGGCGGCAGCGTTGGCGGCGGGTGAAACTCCTTCTCCAGAGATGGTAGCGGCCGCTGGAGAAACCTCAGGGATTTCTCGACGCACCGCAATCGCCTGTCTGGCTGCCATTGTCATCGGCCTGGCTGGCGCGATTTATCTCAGCCTGCAGCACAACGCGCTCGACGCGATGGGCGCGGAGTTGTCTCCAGAAGTGCTCGCGCAAAAGGCGCGCGAGACGATCGTCCGGCTCGGCTATGAAGGACGGCCCGCCGACAGTTTTTACGATCTGAACTACAACACGGATTTTGTGGGCTATGTCGAGAAGCACGACAAACCTTATCCGCAATGGGACCAAATCGTGCATTCCCGGCCGTCGTTGCTGGAGTTCTGGTACCGGCAGAGTCCAGAGCAGTTGGTCCCTGACGATTTTAATGGCGGGCTGCTCACACCCGGAATGGTGAGTCAGGACGATCCACCTCCGATCAAGTCCGGGATGATTCAGGTGGAACTGGACGCACAAGGAAGGCTGATCGTTTTTGAGGCAATTCCGCCTCAGGTATTTTCCGCAGCTTCGAAGGCGACGCCGAACTACAACTGGAATCTTCTGTTTAGCGCGGCCGATCTGGACCCGACGCAGTTTCAGCCCGCGCAACCAACCTGGAACTCATTGGCTTCTTCTGACGTACGTGCCGCTTGGATCGGAAAATGGCCGGGGACGGAACGGCCGCTACGCGTGGAGGCTGCGGCGTTTCAGGGCAAGCCCGTTTTCTTTCGGCTCATTGGCGATTGGACCCAACCTTCCCGGATGCAGACGCCGGCAGCATCATCGGGCAAGAAAGCGATCGACATCCTGATGGTGGTGCTGGTCACGGCGATGATCGTAGGGGCACTACTGCTGGCGCGACGGAATTACCGGCAGGGGCGCGGCGACCGCGAGGGCGCATTGCTCCTGGCTAAGATCTCATTCGCGGTGCTGATCGCGTTGTGGCTGCTGGGGGGCCATTTTGTGGCCGCACTTTCTACCCTGGGACTCATGATTCTCGCGATCAGCACGGCGCTCTTTCTGTCGGGAGTGATCTTCGTCCTGTACGTTGCACTGGAACCCTATGTGCGCCGCTATTGGCCGCAAGCCATCATTTCCTGGAGCCGCTTGCTGGCAGGCCGCGTGCGCGATCCGCTGGTTGGCCGCGACATGATGTTTGGGGTATTGCTGGGCGTGGTGTGGATTGTAGTTTTCAAACTCGGCCGCTTGGCGTCGATGCACATGGGATCTTCTCCTGACTTGTTTTCGACCAACTATTTGCTGAGCACGCGGCGAGCTATTGGCGCATGGCTGATACAGTTCCCCATGGCCATTTTCGGTACATTGCAGTTTTTCTTTTTCTTCCTCGGACTCAAGATCGTACTCAAGAAAGATTGGCTGGCAACCGTCGTATTTGTGGCGATCTTCGTGGCGAATAAATCCATCGGATCCAATTATCTAGCGGTGACCGTCACCACGTCAGTCGTGGTCTATCTCATTCTGGCGCTGATCGTCTATCGCTTCGGCTTGGTGCCGCTGACGTGTGCAATTTTTACCGTGAACCTGCTCGCCAATGTTCCCTTCACAGCAGATGTTTCCGCATGGTACTTCGGCATTTCGGTATTTGCATTACTTAGTGTCCTCGCGCTGGCGCTCTGGGGTTTTTATCATTCACTGGGCGGCGAGGTGGCCTGGAAAGCGAGCGTATAATCCTCCGAGTCCCGTGGGAGCCGGTGCTGTTTAGTGGGCGAGATTAACTTAATCAGAGGATCGAGCTTGGTCTTCGCGCCAGTCATTTATCACTCACCGCACCAGCTGAACCGCACGCGCAGGAGAATACAAAAGCAGCAGCGCGCCGCTTCCCAGATAGAAGCCCCAAATGTTGGCCAGCGGAAAACCGTCGAGACGTAGGATCACTCCGAACAGGCCGAGTGCTTCGCACATCAGGTAGAGAAAGGTGCAGCAAGCTTTCCAGCGGGCCGCTGCCGCAGCGTCGTCCGGCTTACCAGTTAGCACAACTTCACTGGGACGAACTAACGTCTGACGAACCAGCAAAGTCGCGCCAACAAGACCCAGCGAAATCACTGAAAGCGCTTGAAACAAGCCGTTTACAGGATTTTGAGGGAATCTGCGTGCCCACCATTCGGCGGCTACAGCGCTAAATGCGATGCCGACAAGCAACGCGCCTTGAATCAGTCGCAAGCGCTGAGATACCGTCTTCACAACGGCCATTGTCGGCCGAAACCCTACAAAGTGCCATGCAAAACACCTTATTACTCCACGTTGGTAACGGTGCGAGCTCTAATTCGAGTTATGGTTCGAGATTGGTCGAACTCTGAGAAAGATTTGGAATGACACTGGATCCTTGCCGTAGGACGAATCCAGTGCCCAAGGCTTGGAGTAGAAAGTCAGGTCGGCGCCCAGGGCTAAGTTCCAGAGGCTATTGCGGATTAGATCCCGCGCTCCACCAAAGGTGTAGGCTCCAATACGAAAGCTGGGTTGCAGGGAATTACTGGGAAATAACTCATCTTTGTCGACTAGTTCCAGGCGCGAGAAAGCGTAATTACGGGATAAAAAGTTAGCTGTCGTTTCAAGCAGATAGCCGTTTAAGGTGTGATTATCCGCGACTTTATGAACCCGTCCCCAGACCATGGAAGTCGCCCATGAGCCTCGCGAAAACGGCCGCACATATTCGGCCGAAGCCGTCTGGCGGCGCTGGCTGCCGGCTTCGAGGGCTTCAGGATGCTCTAACCGCCCGTAACTGTATTGCGCCGTCCAGTTGGGTGATGGAGCAACGCTCAAGCGCGTCGACCAGGAATCGAGCGGCGCAAACTGCAGGCTATACCTCTTCTCGTCAGGCTCCCGGCCGTTGAATGCCGAGCCCTCCACCTTAAGACGACTGACGACCAAGGCAGTGGTCAGCACGCCAAAGCTGATGTGTGTGGAATCCTGCAGGTGATGGGAGAGTGGGGCCAAGGGTAGTTCGGAGTCCGAGGCGCGATGAACGTAGGCCACCGGGCCGAGAGCGGGTTCGCCGGCGGCGGCGCCATAAAACAACCACGAAATTTTCTCCGTGAGCGGGTTTGTGTATTGGAATGCGACTTCGGAAAAAACGTTGTGAGGATGTTGATGATCAACCAGGGGCTCACCGTGATAAGTTTCGCCGGTTTGAAAAAGTTCTGGGTATCCGGGATGCGGCGAAGTCAGCGATTCGGCGGAAAACATTTCGCGGAAAAGGATCGTGCCCTGGCCAAGCTTATGCTGCTCCATCAGCATCAACCAGTTCACGGATTCGGCTTTGCCTTCGCCACGCGGGCCGCCTTGCTGGTTGTAATCAACAAACAAGACGCCGTGCGCCATCACATCCCATGCGCCGAACGACTTCATCCACATTTGCTCGGGCGCGGCAGCCGGTTGCCATCCAGTACCAGAGCTGATGTGAGGCGACGGCATCCAGTCAGCCTCGTGGTCGGGCATGCTCATGTTCGACATGGTCATGCTCGACATGTCCATCGGGGAGCTGTCTGTCTTTCCCGTCTGCTGATGACTCGCTATCGGGGCGCTCGCGTCACCTGCACCTTCGGGTATTGCCTGCGCTCCAGCCAAAGCTACGATGCTAAGCGCAACGAGTGTCAATATGAAAACCCGCACAACGCAATCCTCCTGCGCAACCCGACTGCGCAATCCATTCATTGCTGATGTAAAAAATGAATTGACCTGGAAAAGCGGAGTGTGGATTAAATTCTGAGAGCAGTTATGTTCGGAGGATCGCCACAGACAATTGCGGTTATCTGGCAAGCGGTCGTGGCCGAAGTGACCCGAGTGGGTTGAACTTGCACCGCCAAGCGAAATCCATGAGCGAAAGGTCGCTGCCCCTGGATCAACGGCACCAACGCCGAATCATGCCCGGTCAAACAACATTTGTAATTCGACGAACCCGGCGCGGGCGGCCCTTCGCGTCGCGGAACTGGAATGCCGGTCTGGCTATGCGCGTGACAACTTCCAATCCGCTCGGTCGGCGTAGCGGGCACTCGCGACGCATGGTCGTGGTGAGTCCCGTTATTGTCGGCCCAAGCGTCGATCGCAGAAGTCGTCCACGCCAGTGCGCCAATTACAACCAAAGACAATATTTTTGAGCGGCACTTCATAACTTCCACCACATAAATACAACCACACGTCGGCGCTCCGGCACAAATCCATCAAGAGCCCGTAAACTTGACGCGAATCTCTTCCGGCAACCGCTCACGAATCTCAGCCGGAAGGCGATCGTGCACCACGCGTGCGCCATGCTTCGCCACATCCACGACTGCCATAGGCGCGGGAGTTGCCACAGCCACCACCAGCCAGATCAGCGCCGACAACGCGAAGCCCATGAGGGCTCCAACTTCCAACCAGAAAGCGTGGCGCGGTCCAAAGTAACGAATCACGGCGAACGCCAGCAAGAACACGCCAGCCGATGCGGAGGCCAGCGCGATCAGCGAAATGTCGATGATGCGATGCAGTTTCTGGCGGCTGCGGCAATGCTCGCAGTCGGCAAAATGGAGTTCGTAGTCACCGCGCATCTCCGGGGCGAGTCCGGAAATATCGTAGCGCCATCCCGCAAGGATTTTCCCCACGATGGGTTCCACGCACTCACTCATAAGAGGCTATAACCGGATGGATTCGAGAACGTCCGTCTGGGTTGCCAGAAGCACACGATTGTGCCAAAGCCCCTGACGTCCAGCAAGCGCTTGTTCCGCAGCGATGCGCGCTCTTTCGGGATGGTTGTTTTGTTCAGACAGATGCGCCAAGACAATATACTCGGCTTCTCCATCATAGTCGCTGGAGAAGAATTCCGCGAGAGCCTCGTTCGAAAGATGGCCCACCCGGCTCATGACGCGCTGCTTCACCGACCAAGGATAGTTACCCGCGCGCAGCATCTCGACGTCGTGATTCGACTCCATAACTAACACGCTGCAGCCCCGTAAGTGGTTCCGAACGCTCAACGGCATATAGCCGAGATCGGTCGCGAAGCCAACCTTGACGCCTTCCGAACGAAAAGTGAAGCCGACAGGATCGGCGGCGTCATGTGGAATGGTAAAGGGCATTATTTCGATATCGCCGACGCAAAAGCCGCGTCCCGAGGCGAAATGCTCCGATTTTGGCAGCTCCGGCGCAGCACAAGCTTCGTCCTTATCGCGGACCGCGCGGCTCCATGCGTGATGAGTAGGCGCAGTCAGAAACACCGGCACATTCAGCTTCGACGCCAGGCGTTGCAGCCCGGCAACATGGTCAGAGTGTTCGTGCGTGATCAGAATTGCGGAGATATCTTCGATCCGTTCGCCGATCGAGCGCAACCGCTTAAACGTCTCGCGGCCCGAGAGGCCCGCATCGACGAGAATGCGCGTGGTGGAACTCGCAACCAAAGCACAGTTGCCCCGGCTTCCGCTGGCGAGTACCGACACCGAAACGCACATAAGCGTAGCTTACCTTGAGCGGCTGTGGAAACGGCAAGGTTTTTGGGACCGGTACCTTTGGCGAAACGGGGGCTAGGCGACTTATATTTCGGGAATTCGTGAACTATGGAGTGATGAATCTCGTAATTCTGAAATGAGTTCTTCTTAAGAATTCCACGAAAGCAGGTTTCTCATGAATCAACTACTCGATTGGCGTAAAACTTTTTGGCTTGTCCCAATCCTCGCTTTGGGACTGCTGCGAACGCAAGCGCAAATTCAACGACTCGATGAAATCAAATCTCGGGAGGAGTTAGACAAAACGGTCGGCAAACTGGATGCGGCTCTATTCGACGCGTACAATCATTGCGACTTGGAGAAATTCGGCAGTTTTATTAGCGAAGATGTGGAGTTCTACCACGACCAAGGCGGAGTAACGCTTGGCAAAGCAAATTTGGTAGACAGCATCAAGAAAAATATCTGCGGCAAGACGACCCGCGAACTGGTTCCGGGTAGCCTGCAGGTCTACCACATGAATGGATATGGAGCGGTCGAAATGGGAGTTCATCGCTTTCACCACCCGGGGAACGACGATGCAGAACCGCTAGGCGAAGCAAAATTCATTCACCTCTGGAGGTACAAAGACGGAACCTGGAAGATCACACGGGTTATCAGCTACGAGCATCACACTGTCACGAAGTGAGGCGAATCAGACGGTCACTGACTCTCATTTCGCTTGCATCAGCGCGTGCGCCTGGTTGGCAACGAGCAGCGCGCCTTGGGCTTTGGCGTCCGCTTCGAGTCGACTCAGATGGCCGCGCGCGGAAGCTGATCCCGATTCCAACTCAATCTCGCCCAGCGCAAACCGGGCTCGCAGTTCATAGAGGCGATAGCCGAACTTGTGGGCGGAAGCGAGCATCGCTTCGAGCTGATGCCGCGCCTCGATCCTCATTCCTGATTTCGCTAGAATCTCAGCATCGGCGAGAATCGCCTCGTAGCGGGGCGTCTGGCCGGCGGCTTGCTGCGAGAGACCGATCGCTTGGGAAGCCGCGCTCCGGGCCTCCGTCAGCTTGTTGTTTCCCAACAGATTCAGAGCCAGTACGGAATGAGCCCACGCGCTGCTGGCAGCAGAATTCGCTTTATCGAATGCCGCCGCGGACTGTCGGGCGAGCGCCTCGCCGTCGGAAAACCTTTTTTCTTGCAGGGCGATGAAGGCAAGCGTGGTGTGGATTTGCGCGGTAAAGTCTTCATCTTTGATTTCTTCGCAAATCTTCAGCGCTTCATCGTATCTCTTGGTCGCTCCGGCCACATCGCCGCGAGCCAGAAGAACGTCGCCTAATCCGGAGATGGGATACGGTTGGCCGCCTCGGTAGCTGATTTCCCGCGCGATGGCGAGCCCGCGTTCGTAGTTTTTCTGGGCTTCGCCGAGATTTCCCATCTCCACGGCCAAATTGCCGAGATTGTTCAGCGTGGCGGACGAGCCGCGGCGGTCGCCGATTTCATCAAAGGCCGCCAACGATTTCTGCTGCATCTTAAGAGAGCCGCTCAGGTCTCCCAGTCCGTCGAGCGCGTTGGCGATATTTCCGTAGTCGCTCGCGAGGCCAATCGGATCATTAACACTGCGATCAAAAGCCAAGGCGCGGTCGTAGTATTTCTCCGCTTCTTCCAGCTTGCCTTGTTGGTAGCGAATGTTGCCGATTCGCTCGAAAGAGGCGCGCATACTCTTTTGAGCGCCCAGCTCCTGAAAGACAATGAGAGCCTCATCAACTTTCTTTTTCGACCCCTCGAAATCGCCCTGGTCGAACAGAACGTCTCCGGTCATGAGCAAGGTTCGTGCAGCTCCCGCGCCATCTCCGGAAGCGAGATAGAGCTCGCGCGCTTGCGCTGCAAGCTGAATCGATTTGTCGGTCTGTCCCAGTCGCTCGCACGCCTCGGATTCTAACTGCAAAGCTTCCGCGACAAGAAGATTTGCACCGACGGCGCGCCCGCCCTTCGCCGACTTTTCTGCAAGCTGCTGCTGGCGTTTGAAGTCACTCTGCGACATGGCAGCATTGGCTTCAGCCAGATCGACGCGAGCAACGTCCGCTTCGGAGAGTGGAAGTTTGCGCAATTCGACAAGCGTGGCGAACGCGTCAGTCCCGCGTCCGGCGGAGACTTGGGCGCGCATCAACGACAATCCATAGTCGACGCGATCGGGGAAAAATTGCCAGAGGGCGCGATAGTTCTCGACTGCTGCGGGCGCTTCCCCGAGAAGCTCATGCGATCGCCCTTCGATCACCAAACGCTCCTCATGCGAGAACTTGGGAGACATTTCGAGGGCGCGCTTGGCCTGCTCTTTGGCTTTGGCATCATAGCCCAGCGAAGACCAGGCTTGGGCCAGCGCCGAGTGGGAAGGCGCGTGTCCGGGATCGAGCGCGACAGCCTTTTCCAGCAGATCGCGAGCCGCCAATGCGTCAAACAGCCGCAATTTCTGAAGGCCTTCGGAATAGAGCCGCGCCGCTTCAGGGTTGGAAGGCAAGGAAGTTCGCACGACGGCCGATTGTTCATCGGATAGCGCGGCGATGCCGAGTTTGGCTCGCAGTTCTGCACCGGCTTGGCCGATCAAGGTATCGATCTCCGATTCGCTTCCTTTTTCCGAGACCGAAGCCAATGTCTCGCCGTCGACGGCATCCTGCATGCGCAAGTCGAGCCGCAGCGAACCGTTCCCCAGCGGAAGGAAGGAACCAACTATCACATCGTCGCTACCGAGATTCTGGCGAATGCGGGTGAGAGTCGGCGCACTATAGCTGTCGGCATCCGGCAAAGCTAAGCTGACTCTCATTTGCGCCACGCTCTCCCCGGGGATGGTGCGCATCTGCTGTCCCTGGCTCAGTTCGGTTGTCAGCAATTCCGAGAGCGCCGTTGAGAGCCATGCCTTCTGCGGATCACCGGAAAGATTCTTGAAGCCGAGCACGGCGATCGAACGCCGGCGCGCTACGACTGGAGACGCCGGAGAAACCGATGCGACCTGCTTTCGCTGATGGACATAAACGTAGGTTGCGATCGAGGTTGCGATCACAACAATCAGAAGACTCAAGATCACTGCGAGATTTCGCGCGGATGCTCGTGGCTTGCTCGCCGGACTTACCGCAAACACCGAGCCCGACGTAGTCGGCAATTCGAGACCTACCGCAAGTTCTCCACCGGTTTGATAACGCTGGCTGGGATCTTTCGCGAGTGCCTTCCGGAGGACTTCGTTTAAAACGGCAGGGATGGCTGGGTTGACTTCGTTAGCCAGTTCGACGGGCTGATTCAGGATCGCGTTGATCAGCAGAGGAGAGTTTTTCTCCACAAACGGCCGCCTACCCGTAGCCATTTCATAGAGCACCGCACCCGCAGACCAAACGTCGCTGCGGGCGTCTGCCGCATCTCCGCGCAATTGTTCGGGAGCCATATAAGGCAAAGTCCCGGTGACTTCCTGCGACTGCGATAGGGTGACGGTGACATCCTGTTCATTGGCTTGCGGCATCAACTGCGCCAGTCCAAAATCCAGGATCTTCAGGCGCCCGTCGGTGGTGAGTCGCAGGTTGCCGGGCTTCAAATCGCGATGGACAATCCCCTGCTGGTGGGCGGCGGACAGGCCCTGCGCCAGTTGCAATCCCAGTCGAAAAACCTCGGAAGCGGGCAACGCGCCAGCGGCAAGCTTCGCATCCATCGTCATACCAGCGATGTATTCGGTGACCAGAAAATCAACGCCGCCGTCGGTTCCAAACTCGTGGACCGTCGCAACATTGGGATGATTCAGCCGCGCCAGGGAAAGGGCTTCCTTGCGAAAACGTTTGCGGGAGGTATCGTCGGTCACAGAACCGCGGGGCAGAACTTTGATAGCAACGTCGCGATCGAGCTGCTCATCGTGGGCGCGGTAGACAATTCCCATGCCTCCTGCGCCGATGCGTTCGATGAGCCGGTAGTGCGACAGTTGCTTAATCATGGCTGCTGGGTTGCGCTGACCTACTTCTTGCTGAACAATTCGTCTACTACCTTGCGTCCTACGGCTCCGCCGAACGCTCCGGCAATCCCCGGCAAAAACGCCAGAAAGGATTCGTAAATCTGCGCTCGGTCGGGCTTCTCGGTCAACAGCCAGTAGGCCAGCCACTCCACCACCGGAACGAACAGTCCAACGATCAGAACCCAGCGCCAGGGACGGCGCGGACTCAAAAATCCAAGAAGCATGTTCGCGGCAAGAACGACCATAGCCGTGAGCAACAAGTCGCCGACCTTGATATCGAGCCATCCGGCGACTGCGCCAAAGAGTGCTGCCAGCAGGTAGTAGAAAACGTCTCCGCTCGATTTGCTTTTCAAAGAATTCTGGCCCACGCCGTGATCATGTTTCTATCTTAATTTCGGTCTTATGAGTAGGAGTAAAATCCTTGGCCGCTCTTTCGTCCTAGCCAGCCGGCATCGACCATTTTGATCAGGAGGGGACAAGGCCGATATTTCGGATCGCCGAGGCCGTCTTGTAGAACGCGCATGATGTCGAGGCAGACGTTGAGGCCGATGAAGTCTGCGAGCGTCAGAGGTCCCATCGGGTGCGCCATGCCCAGTTTGAACACTTCGTCGATGGCTTCGGCCGTGGCTACGCCTTCCATCACCGCGAACATAGCCTCGTTGAGCAACGGCATCAAAACCCGGTTCGAGACAAATCCTGGCGCGTCGTTTACTTCGACAGGCGTCTTCTCTAATTGTGTCGCCAGGTCGCGCACCGTTTCAAAAGTGAACTGAGAAGTTGCGAGGCCGCGGATGACTTCGACCAGTTTCATCACTGGCACCGGGTTGAAGAAATGCATGCCAATGATTTTGTCCGGGCGCTTGGTCAACGCGGCAATTTTGGTGATTGAAATCGATGAAGTGTTCGTCGCCAGAATCACGTCCGGCTTCGACTGCAGGATGCGATCGAGTTCGCGAAAAATCTCCGCTTTGATCTCGAATTTCTCGGTCGCTGCTTCGACAACCAGATCGCAATCTGCAAGGCTCGCCCGTTCGAGTGCTGGCGTGATCCGGCCCAGTGTAGAGGCCTTGTCCTCTGCAGTAATTTTGCTCTTGGCTACCTCGCGATCAAGATTCTTGCGGATGGTCGCCAAACCGCGATCGAGAAAGCGCTGCTCAATGTCGCAAAGGATCACCTGAAAACCGCTCCTCGCAAAAACATGGGCAATGCCGTTCCCCATGGTACCTGAGCCGACCACTCCCACTCGTTGAATCGCCATGATTGCCTCGCCTGATTATGAAGTCAGGAAAACACGAAGTTTAGCAGAGTCAGACTGCCTTCCCGCGCCCCTCGAGGAGCGATATCGAGTTAAACTCTCCTGATGGACACCGGTTCTCTTAATTCCCTGGCACGCGCTTCTTCTTCTTATCTTCGGTCGGCCATGCACCAACCGGTGCAGTGGCGCGAGTTTGGCGAGGAGGCGTTTGCGGCGGCGCGGGCTGCGAATAAGCCGGTGCTGCTGGATATCGGAGCCGTTTGGTGCCACTGGTGCCACGTAATGGATCGCGAGTCTTACGACGATCCGGAAGTCGCGGCAATCGTGAATGAGCATTACATTGCCGTGAAAGTGGATCGTGATGAGCGACCGGATATCGACAGCCGCTACCAGGTCGCGGTCGCTTCGCTGACTGGCCAGGGAGGTTGGCCACTAACTGCATTTCTCACCCCCGACGGAAAACCATTTTATGGAGGCACTTACTTTCCTCCAGCGGATGCCTACGGGCGGCCTAGTTTTAAGCGCGCCCTACTGTCGATTGCCGCCGCGTATCGTGAGAAAAACGGCGACGTGATGGAGCAGGCGCAACTGGTGGAAAGCGCGATCGCGCGCGCGGAATCTCTTTCTTCTGCGGGCGGCACCGTCTCAGCAACTGTACTCGATGCGATTCTGGACTCTGCACGGAAGATGTTTGACGAGGTTAACGGCGGCTTTGGCCACGCACCCAAGTTTCCTCATCCCGCGGCACTGGATCTGGTGATCGATCAGTACGTGCGGGCCCGCAACGTGGGCGTGGATCACGAAGATCTCCGCACAATTTTTGTGCATACGCTGGAAAAGATGGCTCGCGGCGGGGTCTACGACCAGTTGGCGGGCGGCTTCCATCGCTACTCGGTCGACGAGAGATGGATCGTTCCGCATTTCGAAAAGATGTGCTACGACAACTCGGAACTGCTCAAGAATTATGTGCACGCGTATCAGGCGACAGGTGACGTTTTGTTCGCCCACGTCGCGCGCGATGTGATCCGTTGGATGGATGAGTGGCTCAGCGACCGCAATCGCGGCGGTTTTTACGCTTCACAGGATGCCGACTACTCGATGGACGACGACGGCGATTATTTCACCTGGACGCTGGAGGAAACGAAAGCGGTGCTCGACGAGGACGAAGCGGCTGTCGCTAAGTGTTACTACGACATTCAGGAAGTCGGGGACATGCACCACAATCCGGCCAAGAATGTGCTGCATCTTCGGTCGTCAAAGGCGAACACGGACGACGTGGCGGAGGTTGCGGGACGCTTGCAGATTTCAGACGAACAAGCTCGGATCTTGCTGGCCTCCGCCCAGAAAAAAATGTATGCCGCGCGCCTGCTGCGTCCCACGCCTTATGTCGATAAGACAATCTACGCTGGTTGGAATGCGATGTGCATTTCAGCTTATCTGGAAGCGGAGAAGGCGCTCGATCTCGGAAAAGCGCGTCACTTCGCGCTACGATCGCTCGATCGATTGCTCTCGGAGGGATGGAACTCGGAGCACGGGATGAAGCACGTGATCGCCTATTCAGACCCGCAGTCTGAAGCGCCAAGAAACCTAGATCACGAGGCTGGGAAGACAAAGCCCGACGTGCCCGGTGTACTCGATGACTATGCTTTCACGGTGATTGCCTGCCTCGACGCGTACGAAGCGACGGCGGATCTCAGCTATTTTCGCTTCGCGCGAGCGATAGCAGACGCGATGGTCGCGAAATTCTTCGATCCGGCGAACGGCGGATTCTTCGATACTGCGATTGCCGCCGCTGATGCGGCAACACTCGGCTTGTTAGGGACACCTCGGAAGCCGTTTCAGGATTCGCCAACGCCAGCGGGGAACTCAGCAGCGGTGATCGCGCTCTCGCGGCTGTTTGGCTATAGAGATGATGCGTCCTATCGTGAGAAAGCGGAACAGACGCTCGAACTTTACGCCAACGCGGCGGGGCAACACGGCATTTTTGCGGCAACTTACGGGCTGGCAGTGACGCATTTCGTGCATCCTCATACGCAAGTCATTGTGGTTGGCAGCGACGAGGTGGCGACAAAACTGTATCGCGCGGCAGCAAATCCGCTGAGCCTGAATACCGCGGTTTTGCGGCTCGACGCTTCTAAAGCCGTTGCCCAGAATCTTCCGCCTGCACTGGCGGAGACGATTCCGAATCTTCCCGCGCTGGCGGGGCAGCGATCGTTTGCCGTGGTGTGCTCGGGATTCGCCTGCGCGCCACCGGTTTTCGATCCGTCGGAGTTGGCGCGAACCCTCGGAGCGCGGGCGCGTCCCGCGGCCTAAGTCGCGAGAAATCGAGAAAACGTTCACGGCAACTCTGCTCACCTGAAGAGGAACGGGCTTTGCAAATGTTCGGCTTCAGCGACGCTTGAGGGCTTCCAATTCGTCCAGCGTGCGCGGCCAGTCCGATCCCAATAACCGCGACAAGCTGCGATCCGCCAAGACCTTTCCTCCGGTCTGGCATTGAGCGCAATAATTCGTCTCCTTATCAGCGTAGCGGATTCGCAAAACCTTTTCTCCACACCTCGGGCAGGCCTCTCCGTAACGCCCATGCACAGCCATCTCTTTTCGAAAGGCGGTGACTTTCTCGGGAAACCCAGCCTCCGCTTCACAGCGGAGACGTTCGATCCATAAAAGCAGCGTTTGTCGTGTCGCAGCAAACAATCTCTCCCATTCCTGGGCCGTGAGTTTATTCGTCAGAGCGATTGGGGACAAGTGCGCTGCATGCAGAATTTCGTCGGAGTAGGCATTGCCAATTCCACTAATGAGCCGGGGGTCAGTGAGGGCGCGTTTGAGAGTGTGGTTTTCCGCGGAGAGAGCAGCCCGAAATGCATTCAAATCCGTAGAACGATCGCAAACATCGATCCCCCCTGCATCGAGTGATGCGAGACCGCCTTCGCCCTTGAAAAGGTGTAACGAGGCTCGGCGCTTGGAGCCAGCCTCTGTCAGCATCAGCGATCCATTCGGAAAATCGAAGACGGCCAGATTCTGTCGTCCGGCGAGTTTGGCCGGTGTGGACTTCCAGTGCAAACGGCCCGCAATCATCAAGTGCAACGCTAGCCAAAGGTCGCCTTCCAGCCCGAAAACAATGCGTTTCCCGATCCGGCGCAGTTCGCGAACCACGCGGCCTTCGACGCTGGAAAGCGGCGGTTGCGCGGTGCGCAACAAAAATGCACTCACTAATCGGATGCGCTCGAGCGGTCGCCCGACAACGCGCGGTTCGAGCGCGGCGATGTAAGCGGCAATATCGGGTAATTCCGGCACGCTTATCACTTTGCACGCAGAACCGGGCATTTGGCAACGCCCGCCGCTTCAAGCTCTTGGCTCCCAACTTCGCGATGGTTGCTCCTCGGTTTGCCTTGAAGTTTCCGGCTCGGCTTGCCGATGAATCCGGAAGGCGGTTGACTTGCCATGTTTTCGAATCTGCTGGAAAACCCAAAGCTATTCCGGCACCTGGTGGAAGATTTGCCGGTCGGGATTTACATCGTGGACCGAGATCGGCGGATCCGTTTTTGGAACCGCGGCGTCGAGCGCATCACCGGATTTCTGTCGCATGAGGTTGTAGGACACGTCCTGGAAGACGCGGTGCAGATTTGCGACCGCAGGGGGAACCAACTCATTGGCGACTACTGTCCTGTGACCATGACACTGAACTTGCGCAAGCCGCAGCAATGCACAGCGTTCTCGTTGCATAAGAACGGGCATCGTACGGCGGTGAGAATTCGGACGCGTCCCATTTTGGAATACGGCGATGACATCGGAGGAGCAACCATCCTGGTGGAAGAGGCCTTTGCCTATCGGGAAACCTCAGAACCGGCAATGTACGGTTGTCTGGATGTGACGACTGGGATCCCGTCGAGGAGTCTGACGCGTGCCGTGCTCAAAGAATGCGTTTCAGGTCTGGACGCGTCGCATCACGGATTTGGGTTGTTACGGGTGCGGATCCTCGGCTTGGAAGAATTTCGCGCCAAGCACGGTCCGCAATCAGTGGTGCCTTTTCTGCGGACGGCGGCGCATACGCTACGACACAGTCTGGGGGAAGAAAACTTTCTCGGCTGCTGGGAAGAGCACGAATTCCTTGCGTTACTGTCTTCGGCCAGTCCGGCAATGGTGGCGATGACTGCCGAAGTTTTAAGTAACCTGCTGAGCCATTCGGAAGTGTTCTGGTGGGGCGACCGTTTCACCATCGAGTCGGAAGTCGCTTACACGATCGCGGCGGCGGGCGCTGACCTGGAGACCATTCTCGGGGAACTTAAGCCTCCGCGCGCGGGATTTGCCGCGAAGGCGGCCAGCGGCAACAACGAGAACGCCGGGCGCTAGCGAGGATGAGGAACTATGTTTTCGATCATAGGGATCGTTGTCGTTTTTGGCTGCATTCTGGCCGGCTACCTGATGGAGCACGGGAACGTCAAAGTGCTCATGCAGCCGGCGGAGTTGATCATTATTGGAGGAGCGGCGCTCGGAACCGTATTGATTTCGAATCCTGTGCACACGCTAAAACAGATGATCAGCGGTCTGCTAGGCGTATTCGGGTCGTCGAAATACAGCAAGGCGCGTTACGTCGATTCTTTGAAGATGATGTACGAACTCCTGCAAAAGGCCCGCAAGGAAGGGCTGGTGGCCCTGGAGTCGGACATTGAAGAGCCCGACAAAAGCCCGCTGCTTTCGAAATATAAGGACTTCACAAAGAACCACCATGCCGTTGCCTTCGTCTGCGACACGATGCGCATGGCGGTGAGCGGCGGCGTAGAAGTATTCGATCTCGATCAGATGCTGGAAGCCGACATGGAAGTGCACCACCACGAAGCGGGCGAGCCGGTTTCCGGGCTTTCCACCATGGCCGACTCCCTGCCCGGACTTGGTATTGTGGCAGCCGTGCTGGGCGTCGTGATCACGATGGGGGCTCTTGGAGGCCCGCCGGAAGAAATCGGCAAGAAGGTGGCGGCCGCCTTGGTGGGAACTTTTCTGGGCATCCTGTTGTGCTACGGATTGGTGGGTCCGCTGGCCGCGCGCATGGGCAAGATGGCGGAGGAGGAACATGCGTTCCTGATGGTATTACGCGTCTCCATGATTGCGTTTCTGAAGGGCGTCGCGCCGATCATGGCGGTTGAGATTGGACGGCGCACGGTGCCAGGTCACGTGCGGCCGTCGTTCAAGGCGGTGGAAGAAGCCTGCCGCGGCGCGAAAGACTCCCCGGCTGCGGCAGCCGCCTCTGCCGGATAAGAATCACCATGCCGACCCCACCCATCATCGTCATTAAGAAAAAAAGCGGCCATGGCGGCCACCACGGGGGAGCCTGGAAAGTCGCTTATGCCGACTTCGTCACGGCGATGATGGCACTCTTTATCGTTCTTTGGTTGTTGAGCAGCAGTAGCAAGAAAGAACAACTGGCGATCAGCGGCTATTTCAGGGATCCCAGTGGAACCGGCAAACAGATGGGGACCAGTTTGACAGCCACCGGAGAAAATCTGCAGATCTCCAAACAGGACATGGCCAGTCTCAAGGAGCAATTGCAGAAGAGCATCCAGAAAATGAACGACCTGGAGAAACTGCGAAAAAACATTGAGATGACGGTGACCGCGGAAGGTCTGCGCATCGAGTTGCTGGAATCGGAAAAAGGAACATTCTTCGATAGCGGAAGTCCGGCGCTCAATCAAAGTGGCCAAGAATTACTGGCGCTTCTTGCCGAGCAATTGAAGGGTGTGCCCAACCATCTTTCCATCGAGGGACACACCGACTCGAGACCTTTTACCAGCAAGGGCAATTACAGCAACTGGGAATTGTCTTCGGACCGCGCGAACGCGGCACGGCGATTGATGCAGCAATCAGGGTTGCGTCCCGATCAGGTGACGCAAGTCCGTGGCTTTGCCGACCAGCGACTGCGAAATCTTAAAGATTCAGCCGATCCGGCAAACCGTCGCGTTTCAATTATTGTGCAGTACATCGCCGCTGATATCAACGCTGCGGGAACGTTAAGCGAGGATGAAAAAGATTCGGGAGAGTCGAAGCCGTCAGCCGGCGTTAAAGGCGGCACTAACGACGGGCCCAAGAAAGAATGACACGAGAACAAAAAAGAGGCTGGCCACTGTGGGCCAGCCCGGAAAATTGCCTTCGTGTGCAAATACGTAATCTTGATTATGGGTTGTTTACCTCTTGCGATTACTGGTCGCACACCGGATGACTGGGAGGACATAGCGGCATCGGTCCCGATTGAGTCGTTACCTTCGGGACTGCTGCAAACGCCAACGTACCTACCAGACCTACCAACAACAGTAACGCCCTGAGCGAACGTTTCATTGGTTTACTTTCTCCTTAGGGTCTGCCGAAGGCCATAACAACTTTAGGGTTAACCTTCAGCGTGGCGAATTATACACACCCTTTCCGAGCTTCTCAGTAATAGGGGCTGGTCGCAGCCCAGGCGAGCTAAGGAAGAACGGTGTGGCTACCTGTGGTTCGGATGATCTGTTAAGCCCAATTTTAAAGGGTTTCGTGCGATCGACCTAACGTAAAGGTTAAGCAAAATTGGTTGACTTGTAGCTCGATCGGAAGGAGTTATAGGGGTCAAAAATTTGTCTTGACAGGATTTTTCTGACACGCTCGTTTGAGGCTAACTCGGTCTAGGTAGGGCTATCGGAACCTGCGGCGGCGGAGCGTGTCCGGGGCAACCGGACGCCTCCGTTCAGGAGAGATTGATCGTCAGCCGCGTCCAGATTAGAGTTTCTGGAAAACGCGCGCTCCACCATCCCTTCGAACATCGGAATCAGCGAATCCGAAGCGGCGGGGTGCTGAAGATCGGCCAAGCTTTGCTCCCACCGCTGGGTCTGTAGCCGGTTGACGCTTGCCGGACGCACAGCCAAGGGCGATAACGAATAACCGATCCAAACCAGAGTCGCCACCAGGTAGGTAACCATGTTGATTTGGTTGAATAGAGCTTGCTTCACGAAGCCTCCGGAATTCAAGGCCATCAACATTAGCTCCGTGCCGGCAAAGAGTCCGAAGCCGAGCGAGATGCCAAAGCTGATCTGCTTTCGCGAAACCCCCAAAAAGCGGGAAAAGAGCAGGAGGAAGAGAATGAGACCGAATTGGACAATTCGAACCGAGCGTTGGAGAGTCGTAATCGCGTGAATCAGTGGGCTCCGATCCGAGGAGTTCGAAAAAGCAACGACGACGGAAATAAGCAGCATCACCACACCCGCCCACTTGAACAACAAAGTGCCGAGATCTTTCAGTGTGTGGTAAGGGCGGAAGACATCGATGAAAACCTCGTGAATCACCTTAAACCCGAGAACAGCATTCACGGCCTCTCCCAACCAGAAAAGCCAAAAATAAAGCGGAAAGGGTCCGGCAAGCCAAAGGGGAAAGAGAACGGCGAAATTCACATCTTGTACCACGAGGAACAGAAAAAAAGCAGGAAACTGCTTGTGCAGTTTACGGCGCCACATGACCACCGCTACGACCGATTGAACGGTCGGCTGCACGCACCACAAACAAAGATCGACGATATGGCTTTGCCACGTCATAAGTCTTGCGGGGAGGTATGGCGAAAAGCGCCTCGCGCCTCCCTCACATCCTCAGGCAGGTTGCCCTTCCAGGTCAACCCACTTAGGTAACCTTAGTAACTGTTACCGCAGCCGGTCGACCTGGATCAGAGGACAAACATCGAGGATTTTGGGACTGACGAAGCCTTCAGCTCGTGGGGCTATTGAGCTTCAGGAGGCTTCCGGCGTGGAATGCAGGTAGGCGCGCATCATCCGAACCTCGTCGACTTTCTCATCGAGGTCGTGCAGAAGAATGTCGCGCAACGAAACCACGCCCTTTAGCTCGCGTCCCGCGCAGACTGGAAGGTGTCGAAAGCCATGCCGTTTCATCAAGGTCATGCACATGTCGATGGCCTCGTTCGGAGCGACCGTTAGAGGATCTTCGGTCATCACTTCGCTCACGGGAGTTTGAGCCGGATCCTTGCCGCGGACGACCACGCGACTCATCAAGTCTCGCTCCGAGAAAATTCCCAGAAGGTGTCCGTCCTTTAGCACCGGGACTGCGCCAATGTTGTGCTCTACCATCAAACTGGCAACTTCGAGCACTGTTTGGTGGGACTGGGCAGAGATTGGGACTTGATTCTCGAGCAGATGGCTGATGAACACGTGCACCTCCCGTAACAAACGCTGGAAAGCGAAACGCCCGGCGAAATCGGCAGAGCTATTCCTTGGAACGCTACCCCTAGACGAAGGACACAAACGGTTCAAACCAGGGCGGAGTATATGTCGAGGACGGGTTGAGTGGGAAGATAAAAGTGAAGACAAAGGAAAAAAATCGTGTCCAATTTTGCGCCAAAGCCGACCTCACGCTCCCAGCTTCGCGTCCAGGGAAATCACGTAGGATCGCTGGGCCAGCCCTGCCGGCATTTCGTCTACAGTCCGGCCTGTAATGATCAGGTTATAGTCTTCGCTGGCGCGGAGACGGTTAAACACCGGCGTGGCGTCCCGGGGTTCGATTAGCGCGAGGTAGCGCAGGAAAGCGAAAACATCTTCGGTGGGTTCCAGACCGGGAGCCACAAACGAAACCTCGACATCTTCGTGGTGAAAATGCCATCCGAGAGAGGCAGCCAAGCGCACTGCTCGTTCGTAGACCGGGGGAGAGAGAACTCCAGGCGCGGGATTGTCGAAAACAATGCGCAGTTTACGTTCGTCTTCGCGGCTAAACTCCCGGACTTTCAGCGCGCCCGTGCGGGCGGTCGCCTTCCAGTCGACATGGCGGGCAGAATCGTCGGGCATGTACTCACGGATCAGATAAAGATCATTACCGCGTCCGCGCACGAAAGATTCAAACTCTCCGGTGACCATGGGAAGAACTTCAAGGAACTGATCGGCGGGATCCACGACCGGATAAACGATGATTTCGCGAGCCAGATTGATGCGCCGAGTTTTCATCAGGAAAGAAAAAGGAAAGCGGGTGGCCAGACCGAAATTCTTTTCGCAGTATCGGCCTCGCGCAGGAAAGCTCAATTCCAGATCGGCGCGAAGTTCCTGCTCGGGCGCGAGAAATGGAAAGTAGACGGACTCTTGCAAAATCGCCTTGTCCGCTTCTTCCCGCACGCGGCGCAGTTGCCGGTCAGGCAATCGGAACCATTGGTTCTGCGGAGCGCGATTTCGCGGCCATCCGAAGGTTTGCGCCTCCCACCGCCACCGTTCCTTCTTCTTGCGTTTAGCCGGAACCACGCGCACGGAAAAGGACGGCAGCCACGAACTGGTGTTGCGCAGGAGCAGCCGCGCCAGCATCGGGCGTCGGGCAAAGACGTGTTCAGGAAGACGGACATCAAGGCTGAGCCCGCGCAGAACCAGCGCTGAGGCGATTCCCGAAACAATAATGGCCGACAACAATGTGGCCACGATGACATACAGCAGGTTGTTGCCCGTGTTGATGGCGGCGATTCCGATAACCACGCTGATCAGAATGTAAATCAGACCGGCCCGCGTGACGTCGTAGTCCATCGCTTCCCGGACCCGGCTTGCCACCACGCGCCGTGCCAAATAAGGCACCGTGGTGAGCCCGACGAAGACCGCAAGCAACAGAGCCAGTGACGCGAGAACAACGGTGCCCCAAACGCTGCCCGCTTCACGCGAGACGGTAGAAAAAAGGGCAGCACCGAAGGCAAGCGCCAGTCCCACAAGCGCCAGCAGAAACCGCACCCACACCTGGGAGAAACCGATCCGCAGATTCGGCAAGCGGGAGGAAGGCTGCAATGGGTTGCTTCGCGTTCGTTCCGAAATCAAGCGGCTCTCCGGTAGCGGGACGATACTCTCTACCAGCATATGACGGTTGAGTGATCAGTGGATAGTGACCGAAGATACTGCTACGCGGAACGCCGAAGTTGCCAACTTAAGTCTAGCCGAAACGTCGCGACAGAAGTGTTTCCGCTCCTTTAGGCCGTCAGTGCTTGCTAGTATTCCAAGCAGACACAAGCGACCGAAACGACGGCGCTAGCCAGAACGGTGTTCCAGGTCAGGATCTGCCATGACAAAAAGTTTTGGGAAAGCAGTGATCGAAATTGCCTTCATCATCTTTCTGTTTTACTCCAATCTGCTGATGGGAGAATTCGAGCGTTCGGGAATGGGCCAAAAGTGGGGGCTTGCATGGGCGCTGAAAGACGTTCTCACTCTCGCCAACTTCGAAATCGCCGCCATTGCCTCTCTTCTCGGTTATGGTTTTTTCGAATTTCTGCGCAAGAAATTCTGAAGCCAGAACAAAGACGGCTCCCGCCGCTTCACTGAGTTCGTGACGTTGACTGCCGTCGGTATCTCCACCACAGATACAAGATCACGACCACCGCCGCGATCACGGCGGCGATGTTAAAGCGCTCCATAATGCTCAGCAGCTTGCGCCAATGCTGGCCGAAAAGGTATCCGGCGCTGGCGATGACCGTCACCCAGAGTGCAGCACCGAGAAAATTGAACAGAATGAACGATCGCCTGGGCATGCGCAGCACGCCTGCGAGCGGCCCCGCAAAAACGCGGAGGCCGAAAATAAAGCGCGCAAAAAATATCGCAGCCGCTCCGTAGCGGGCGAAAATCTTCTCACCGCGCTGTACTGCCACGGGAGAAATCCTGAAGGAGCTTCGATAGCGATCCAGCAGCGCCCGTCCGCCATAGTAGCCCGCCGTATATCCGAGATTGTCGCCGAGCGTGGCGGCGCAAGTGCCAACGAAAATGATCCACCCCAAATTGAGCTGGTGTTGCGAATAGGCCAGAAAGCTCGCTAGTAGCAACGTAGTCTCGCCAGGCACAGGGATGCCTGCGTTCTCGCAGAGCAGCGTCAAAGCCACCGCCCAGTATCCGTAATCGGCTACAAAGGCGCTAAGAGAGTCGAGGAGCGAATGCGTCATGACTTACACGAACAACCAGTGCAGCCTTTGCGGAAAACTCGGACGCGCAGAGTTTGACCAGAGCTTCAGACACTCCCTCGCCGGAACCCTTCATCCGGAAACTCGCTCATTTGAGCTGTGGCATCTGCTCAAGCGTTGCGCGCAGCCGATGCACCACGCTTTCTTGCGGATTTAAGCCGGTGATTCGAGTTCGGATGATGCCGTCGCCATCGATGACAAGATACGTGGGGAAGGCGTGAATTCCGAAGGAATCGAGCAATTGGTGGTCTGAGTCACGATACTGGAGCCACTCCATGTGCTTCTTGTCGACGAACTCGCGCCACGCACTGTCATCTTTATCGGCGCTCACGCTGATCAGCACAAGTTTGTCCGCCGAATATTTCTTGGTAAGTTCCTTCAGCTCACCGACCGATTCCCGGCAGGGAGGACACCACGTCGCCCAGAAATCCATGACGAGCACCTTACCTGCGAACTGCTGAAGAGAAACTTCTTCCCCGCGCAAGGCCTTCACTTGGAACTCAGGAGCGAAACTTTCTCGTCCGCGACGCGGGTCGGCCAGTAACTTCTGAGCCATTTTGGCTACATCGGCAGAGGGATTGGCTGCGAGAGAGGCCTGGAGTTCGGGCTTAGCAGCATCATCCTTCGTTTGTCGAATCATCAACGTCGCGAGGTTCAGGTGATAATTGGCGACAGTCGAGTCCATTTGTACTGCGCTCTGAAATTCCGTCTCTGCCTCTTCTATTTCGCTGGGTTTTTCCGCGTGGTTCAGCAGGATCTGCCCGCGCAGGTTATGAGCGTAGGCGCGAGAGGAATTCGTTTTCGCCGCCGCGATCGCTTTGTCACACGATTCGAGAGCTCCCTTTAGATCCCCGATTTTAAGATCAGCGACAGCCAAGCCTGTAGAGCAGCCGAAACAATCCGGCTGCAATTTGAGCGCCTTTTTCAAAAGTCCGGCCGCATCTTTATATCGGCCTTCATCAAGGGCGCGCTTTGACGCGTCAAATTGTTCGGTAAATGCAGGATTGGGGGGCGAAGCGTTCTGCGCGGTGGCGGGGATCAAGAATAAAAGCCCAATCAGAGCGAGCAACACTTTTCGGTTCATGCGGCCTTTATTTGAGGACGTTCAGGAGATTCGGATCTCCGGCTGGGGTTAACGACGCGAAGTGCACCTGCGATGCTACCAAATTCCTTCTACGCTGGCGTAGCTAGAAATGTGATGAGCGCACGGTTAAATTCCGCGGGAGCTTCCTCATAGGGAAGATGTCCGACGCCTTTAAAGGCAATCAGCTGCGCGTTCCTGAAATTCTTACGCAGCGGTTCGGCGGATTGAAAATACACAGCTCCATCTTTCGTCCCCCACATCAGCAGGGTGGGATAGTCGCGAATCGTCGGCAGCGTTGCCTTCAGTGCGGCCAAGTCGGCCGTCCAATTTCTTACAATGTGCATGCCATGACGAAAAGCATCATTCTTGATGACAGGGATGCGGTAGCCATCGAGCGAATCGGGAGGAATCTTCTTCTCGTCTCCGAACATGCGGCGCAGCCACTGGTAATCAAGCGAGCGCCAGCGCGCCACCGTGTACCGGAAGATCAGGGAGCCGAGAGGACTTCCGACAAACGGCGCGAGACTTTGGCCGTGCCGCGACCACGGGTTGATCGGAGCGACGAGCACGAGTCGTCGCAGCCGAGGATCCTTTCTTTCAACACAAAGAGCGGCGACCATGATCGCGACCCCTCCGCCGTGAGAGGTGCCGAGCAAATCAAAATCCCCGATGCCGATGGCGTCCACAAATTGCAGCAGACGAGCGGCGGTTCCGCGGAGAGTGCAATCCATCCCCTGGTTTGCGGTTGACAGTCCAGCGCCTAGATTGTCGACGGCATACACAGTCGCATAGCGAGCGAGCGCAGGGATAGCCAATCTCCACGAGAACGCGTAGCCGAGAAGGCCATGCACCAGGATCAGCGCTGGGCCCGAGCCGGCTTTGAGGTAACGCATGCGGCCGTCAGGAAGATCGAGCCAGTGCTCTTCAACCACTACCTGCTTCTGCGCGATGACGGAAACAAATTTTTCTTCGGGATTTTGTGTTTCGATGGGCAACGAAATCCTCGCTGTATGGTTCTTATCTAGTGATATCGCCTCTAACGCTTTGGGGAGCTGCAACCGGCTCCCCGTCTTTTTGCCGCGATTGCCTCGGCAATATCGCCGGAACCGCGCTTAGTTACATTCTCCGACGACATCGGTTTCACCCAACGCGTTTTAGTTGGCGGCCGCGGGTTCAGCTGCCTTCGCTTTCTTCCGCTTCGTCCCCAGCAGCTTCTTCAAAACCTTGATGCCTTTATCCACATGTTTCTCTTCCAGCAAAAACGGCGGCAGGAAGCGTAGTACCGTGTCTTGCGTGACGTTGAACAGCACCCCTTCCGCCAGTCCTTGCTCCACGAGCGGACGCGCAGGAATCTCCAGAACCAGGCCCTGGATGAACCCTCGCCCCCGTGCCTCTCGAACAGCGGCGTAGTTGTCGACTAACCCCTCAAGTTGATGGTGCAAATAGCCGCCAACTTTTTCGACATTTTCCAGAAGATGTTCCTCCTCCAAAACCGCCAGATATTCGAGGCCTACGCGGCACGCCAGCGGTCCGCCCCCGAAGGTTGTGCCGTGCTGGCCCGGTGAAATCGCATCCGCAAAATGTTGTTTCGACAAGAACGCCCCCAGCGGTAGTCCGGCGGCAATCGGCTTGGCGATGGTCACGATATCGGGAACTACTCCGAAACTTTGAAAGGCGAAGATTGTGCCGGTACGCCCAAGCCCGCATTGAATTTCGTCGAAGACTAGCGCCGCGTGGTGCTCGTCGGCCAACGTGCGGCACGCGCGCAGGAATTCTTCTGAGCATTCGAGGATCCCACCTTCCCCGAAAATAGGTTCAAGCACGATCGCACAAGTGCTAGCGTTGACCGCGGCCTGTAAACCCTGCACGTCGTTCTGCGTCACGAAGGTTACGTCTTCGAGCATGGGCTCGAATCCTTTGCGATATTTTTCCTGGCCCGTCAGCGACATCGCACCGAACGTTCGTCCGTGATACGAACCTTGCAGTGCAACAAGTCGCGATTTGGCGTCCCCGCCGCTCTTGTGTCCGGCGAGGCGGGCCAGTTTGATGGCGCCTTCCATCGCCTCGGTGCCGCTGTTGGAGAAAAAAATGCGTTCCAGACCTGCAAGCTGGCAAAGACGCTCGGCAAGTTGCCCCTGATATTCGTTGTAATAGAGGTTCGACAGATGAATGGCGCGGGCGCACTGCTCGCGAATCGCTCTTACGATCCGAGGATGAGCGTGGCCAAGAGCATTTACGCCCAGTCCTGCTACGAAGTCCAGATACTTCTTACCTTCGAAGTCAAAGAGGAACACGCCCTTGCCGCGCTCGAAGCCGACCGGATAACGGTTGTAGGTGGGAAGAAGAAAACGCTTTTCCAGATCGACTATTTGTTCGAGGCGCGACATTCGTTCATTTTAGAACGTGCGGAGAACATCCACCACGGAGACACGGAGCCATGGAGAAAACCTTCAACCGGATAAGAACCGTCGGGGTTTTCCGTTTCTTCGAGTTTCTCCGTAACTCCGTGACTGGGTGGTGAACACGATTGCGCTCGCGTCGCTCTGCTACAATCTTTGCCATTCGTGGGGGTTCGCATGTTCCGAAATGCTATTGGGATCGGCTTTCTGTTGGTATCTTTCTCTTTGCCCGCATTGTCACAGAATTCCGTGGATCCTCGACTGCAGCGCGCCTTCCGTCAGCCGGCCAGGAACGGCTGGACGTTCGTCCACCTGGAAGGCCGACCGTCCGACATCGGCTTTCAGCATGGCTACCTGCTCGCCCCCGAAATTCAGGACATGCTCAAAGTCACCGAACTCGAGGAGACGCACGACAACGCCAAAGACTGGGCATTTTTTCGTGACGCCGCCCGCACCATGATGTGGCCTCGTATCGATCCCGAGTATCGCGAAGAATTGCAGGGCATCGTGGATGGTGCGAACGCAAAAGGTGTGAAACTAGACCTCTGGGATCTCGTCGCCATGAACGGCGCCGAGGAATGGGAATACTACGTCAAGCAATACGACAAAGAGCATGGCATTCAACCCGCGGCGTCTCTCGTGGCTCCCGAGCATTGCAGCGCTTTTGTCGCGACCGGCAGCTATACCTCCGACGGCAAGATCGTCATCGCCCACAACAACTGGACGGGCTATCTCGATGGCCAGCGTTGGACCATCATCTTTGACATCCTCCCCGTCAAAGGCAGCCGCATGTTGATGGATGGTTTGCCTGGTTTCATCCACAGCGCCGACGATTTCGTCGTGAATTCCGCGGGAATCGCCATCACCGAGACCACAATCGGAGGCTTCTCGGGCTACGACCCGTCGGGAATTCCAGAGTTTGTGCGCGCCCGCAAGGCGGCGCAGTATTCGTCGTCAATCGACGACTTCGCCCGCATTATGAAACAAGGCAACAATGGAGGCTACGCCAATAACTGGCTGCTGGCCGACGTCAATACCAACGAAATCGCGAGCCTTGAACTCGGCTTGAAAAACGTTACCCTCGAGCGCAAAAAGGACGGCTACATTGTTGGCTCAAACTTCCCTGTTAACGAAAAACTCGTCCGCGAAGAAACCGATTTTGACGTGAAAGACATGAGCGCGAGCGCCAATGCCCGCCACCTGCGCTGGGAGCAACTCATGGCCGAGAACAAGGGCAAGATCGACGTCGCCGCCGCTCAACGTTTTCTAGCCGATCATTACGATACCTATTCGAAGAAGGAAGACGCCGACGAGCGCACCCTCGACGGGCACATCGACCTTTCCGCGCGTGGCTCGCAGCCCTGGCAACCACCCTTCGGAACCGCCGGCGCCGTGCAGAACAAAGCCGCCGACGCCGCGATGGTCAAGCGGGTTTCATTCTCGGCAGCGGCGGGCCACGCATGTGGCAAGAGCTTCAAGGCCCAAGAGCACTTGCGCGAGCATCCGGAACTGGGCTGGGAGCAAGGCTTATTGCGCGATATGGATGCTTATCCCTGGACCACCTTTTCCATGACGCGGTAGCCACCACCCAACTACGTCGCGGAATTTCGGGGCTAGAATTTCGAGGATGGCTCGGGAAGCTTAGGAGTTCGCTTGGGATTTTCTGGGTCGAGTCCGGCGGCGGCCATGATTGCCCGGCCTAACTCTTCCGGCGAAACAGTAAACCCTTCAGCCGGCGCTGCCGGAACCTGCGATTCGTCCGCATTGGGAGCGACAAAGCGGTAGCCTCTTCCGACCACGGTTTGCAGGTATTGCGGCTCCTCTGCATCGTCCGAGAGAGCGCGTCGGATCTTCCGGATCGCAGTATTAATCCCTTGCTCCACGTCCACGAATACGTCTTTGCCCCACAAGTGGCTGGAAATCTGCTCTCGGGTAATCAGTTGTCCGCGATTCTCCACCAGGAACATCAGCAGTTGCAGCGGCAATCCCTCCAACCTCACCGTCTTGCCGCAACGGAAAAGTTGAAACCGGGAATAATCGAGTTCGAAGTCGTCGAAGCGGACTTTCTTATCGGGCAATGCGCTACTCCTGCGGTCGTTCGCGAAAGGGCCTGTCTGCGCCGACGAGCGAAACCTCATTGCTCCACAAACTAGAAGTGAATCTATCTCCCGCCGCGTATCAGAAATTCTGGTCTGCGAAGATGTCGGTGTCAAGGGCGGCTGCATGAATTTCTTCAGATCGCTTCAGATAGATTCACATTGCCTCCATGGACCTTTCGACCGATCGGGCGCAATATCAGTCTCACTTACGGGATGCTCACCTCTCCTAATCGAGCCTGGTGAGCCCAGTTAAGTGGGGGGTTCGCGAGACGGGGAAGGCTCTCGAACCCCTCCAACACCAAAAAGGGTTTGGGCACGTCATCTCTACTTCAACGCAGAAACACACACGCCAAACTTCCGCACGCTCCTTCTAGCAAACCTCGCTCCCAAACCCGCTTCCCAGCACTCTCTAGCCGTCTCCCGGCATACAAAAAAGCAGAAGTTACATCCCATAAACCATAGCTGAGATTCGAAAGTCCCTCTATAATTGTGGAAGTCACTCTTTCAAAGCAACTTAACCGGACTCACCATAAGCAGAGGGTGGCAGTGAAGTTGCTTATATCAACGCGGCGACGAGTGTCTGGACGCGCCGAATTGCAGGCGTTCTCTCCATGAACCGCGAATTTGAGGCTCGCTTTACCGCCATTCTGCTGACTCTTCTGACAGTGGCTGCGGTACTGTTCGCTGGTTTCAACTACAAAATCGAACATCAATCGGCGGTCCCGGACGACGGGGCTTGGTGGATGGAGCGGGACGGCCACGTCTTCGCTGACCGCCTCGAACCGAGCGGCCCCGCCGAACGAGCCGGCATCCGTCGCGGGGACGAAGTCGTCAGCGTCAATGGGCGAGAAGTCGACAGCATGGCATCCGTCACGCACCGACTCTATGACTCCGGCGTATGGTCGAAAGCGACCTATTCCCTGATCCGCGGTTCGGTCCCGCTCGACGTTGAAGTGGTTCTGGTTCCGGCCGAGCGTTCGATGAACGATTGGCTGCGGCTGATCGCCCTGATTTATCTCAGCATCGGCCTCTACGTCCTGATGCGTCGTTGGACCGCAGTCGGCTCTACCCACTTCTATATCTTTTGCCTGGTCTCGTTCGTTTTTTACTCTCTGCATTACGTCGGCAAGTTCAACACTTTTGACTGGAGCGTCCTCTGGGCCAACGAGATCGCCTGGCTGCTGCAGCCTGCTCTGTTTTTGCATTTCGTCTTGACCTTCCCGGAACGGCGCGCCTTCGTGAACCGGCATCGTTGGTCGATTCCGATGCTGTACGTGCCCGGCTTGTTCCTGCTTGGGATCCAGGTCCTCGCCTTCGAATACACCAAGGCCAGCGCCAGCCTGCTCTTCAATCTGAACCGCGTCAATTACGCCTACCTGACGGTCTTTTTCGTCTCGGCGGCCGCCGTGCTCTGGAACAACTACCAGCACGCCACCACGCCGATTCTGCGTCAGCAACTCAAGTGGATTACCCGTGGCACCATCCTCGCCATCACTCCCTTCACGCTTTTTTACGTGCTTCCCTATCTCTTGGGAGTGATGCCTTCACTCACCATGAAGGTGTCGGTGCTGTCGCTCGGATTGCTGCCGCTCACCTTCGGATACGCCATCTTCCGTTACCGCTTGATGGACGTCGATCTGATCTTCAAGCGCGGCATGGCCTACACCTTAGCCGCTGCCTCCATCGTCGGTGTTTACTTCGCAGGCGTGGCCGCCATTGCGGAACTCGTCCATACGCGTGTACCGAGTTCCGGTCCTTGGGGATTGATGGTGGCCGTCGTGGTCACCGCGCTGCTCTTCGATCCGGTCCGCAAGTGGATTCAGGAGAGATTGGACAAGTTCTTCTTCCGCGCCGGCTATGACTACCGCCGCACCCTTATCGAGTTCGGACGCGAACTCAGTTCCGAGACCGATCTCGACAAGATGCTTTCCGCTCTCGTCGACCGCCTGGCTCGTACCCTGCTAGTCGATCGCATCGCCGTTTTTCTGGGGAACTCCGACTCGTCTCGCTTCGAGCTATCGAAGTCGTTTGGCATCGCGCATGTCTCGGGTCTCGATTTGTCGTTTCTGGCCAAGCCTCGCATCGAAGATGCCGCGGGACACATCTTCTTCGAAAACACGCATCAGTTGCCGCGGGAAAATGCTAGCGCACAAGAGGCCATCGGGCGCCTCGATCTGAACTACTACATCCCCTGTCACGCGCGGCAAAAGACCATCGCCTTCCTCGGACTCGGCAAAACCATCGATGGCGATTTTCTGTCCAGCGAAGACGTAGAACTACTCGAAGCTCTCGCCGGATACATCGGGATCGCCATTCAGAACGGCCGCCTCTACGCCTCGCTCGAGCAAAAAGTCAGCGAGTACGAGCGTTTGAAAGATTTCAACGAAAACATCGTCGAATCGATCAACGTTGGCGTGATGGCCGTCGATCTGCAGGATCGCATCGAATCCTGGAACTCGCAGATGGAAGTCATGTATGCGCAGCCACGATGGCAGGTAGTCGGGCGTTCGTTAAGCGAAGTTTTCCCCGCGTCGTTCGTCGAGGAGTTCTACCGCGTTCGCCAGCATCCTGGGATTCAGAATCTATATAAATTTCGCCTGGGCACTCCGACTGGCGAATCGCGCATTGTGAATGTGGCGATGACGCCGCTCGTGACCCGCAAGTTCAACGTGGTGGGTCGCCTCGTGATCATGGACGACATCACCGAGAGAATCGACCTCGAAGCGCAACTTAGCCAGGCCGACAAGCTTTCCTCGATCGGACTGCTGGCGGCCGGCGTGGCGCACGAAGTCAATACGCCGCTGGCGGTGATCTCCTCCTACACCCAGATGCTAGCCAAACAGCTGCAATCCGATCCGGCAAAAGCGGGGCTGCTCGACAAAATCACCAAGCAAACCTTCCGCGCCTCTGAAATCGTCAACAACCTGCTGAATTTCTCGCGCACCACCGGGACGGAACTGACAGAGATCAGTTTGAACAAAGTCATCGCCGATACGCTGGCGCTGCTCGAACACCAGTTCAAAGTAGCTCACGTCCAAGTGCAGTCCGATCTTTACGACAAGCTTCCTCTGATTCAGGGGAACGCGGGACGTCTGCAGCAGGTATTTCTCAATTTATTTCTTAACGCAAAAGATGCCATGACCGGGGGTGGCGTGCTGAACATCGCCACGCTGAATGGCGATTTCGTCAGCGTCCGCGTTTCGGATACGGGCTCGGGCATCGCGCAAGAGCATATCCAACGTATCTATGATCCATTCTTCACGACTAAGACGGCGCCAGCTGAGGGCCAGAGTCGCGGCACCGGTCTTGGTTTATCGGTAACCTACGGCATCATCCAGGAACACGCGGGCAACATTCGCGTGGAGAGCCGCCCGGGCGAAGGAACGACCTTCACTCTGGATTTTCCGTTGATCAGGAAGGCAGTCCATGTCCCAGTTAGCAGTGTCTGAAATTACGCCGATCGCACGCCGCACCACGATGGAAAGCACGCCACAAAACGCGGGCAGAATTCTCATCATTGATGACGAGGCGGAAATCCGCAAATCGCTCGAGACCCTCCTCCAACTCGAGGGCTATACCGTAGTCGTCGCCGCCAGCGGCCGGGAAGGCCTGGCGCAGATTGGTGTTCGTAATTTCGATGTGGTCTTGCTCGATCTCGCGCTGCCCGATAAGAACGGTATGGAAGTGCTGTCCGAGATTCGCCTTCTACATCCGCAGCAGCCCATCATCATGATCACGGCCTACGGCACGGTCGAAAACGCTGTTCGTGCCATGCAGTCCGGCGCAACCAACTTCATACAGAAGCCCTGGGACAACGAGAAACTGCTGGCTGACGTGCGCGCGGCGGTTGCCCGCCAAAAGGCGGAAGAAGAGAACATCCAACTGAAGCGCGCCCTGAAGCAGCGCTACAACTTCGAGCACATTGTGGGAAAGAGCGAGCCCATGCTGAAGATTTTCGATCTGGTCGCGCAAGTGGCGCCCAGCCGCTCTACCGTATTGCTGCAAGGCGAAAGTGGAACCGGCAAGGAACTGATCGCCAAGGCAATCCACTTAAACTCCACTCGCCGTGACCGCCCCTTTGTGCCCGTCAATTCCGGCTCGACGCCACCCGATCTGCTGGAATCGACCCTGTTCGGCCACGTCAAAGGCGCCTTCACCAGCGCGGTCACTTCCAAGAAGGGTCTGTTCGAAGTCGCCGACCGTGGCACCCTTTTCCTCGATGAAATCGGCACCATGGGCATGGACACGCAAAGCAAGATTCTGCGCGTCTTGCAGGATCGCAAGTTCATGCATCTCGGCGGCATACAAGAAATCCAGGTGGACGTCCGCATCATCGCGGCAACCAACGTCGATCTGCGACAGATGGTGAAGGAAGGCAAGTTCCGCGAAGATCTGTTCTACCGCCTGAACGTAATCAGCCTTGATCTGCCACCGTTGCGGCAACGGCGCGAGGATATTCCTCTGCTCGTACAGCATTTCCTCCAGAAATATTCCGAGGAAAACGAACGGCCGCGCCGCCACATCACCACCGAGGCCTTGCGTCCTCTCGTTAGCTACTCCTGGCCCGGCAACGTCCGCGAACTCGAAAACACCATCGAACGTGCCGTCGTACTCTCCTCCGACAACGATATCGGCGTCGATCTGCTTCCTGACCACATCGTGGGACGAGGCAGTTCGGTTCCTCCTCTCGACGCGAACTCCGGGGCGACGCTCTTCACCATCATGGAAGACTGCGAACGGCGGATCATCATCGACATCCTCGAGAAGTGCAGTTGGAACCAGACAGAAGCCGCCGAACGCTTCCACGTCCCACTCTCGACCCTGAATCAGAAGATCAAACGTCTATCGATCGAGATCAAGAAGAAGAGCCGGGAATAGTCTCTGAGCCGGGTGATCGGTGGCACTGCGCCAAAGCGTGAATTTTCTCCGCCGAAGCTCGCCCGATCACCCGATGATTTCTGTCTCTGCTATAGTTTCTGAGCGGAAGTTCCCGACCAGACCATGGCGCTTGAGCTCGAACTGATTTCGCCCTTCGAACTTGCCAAAGATTTTGTCGTGGCAGTTCAGGAATACACCCTGCTGTCTGCGCAGTCGATTGCAAACATCTTCCGCCCTCCCGTCTACATGGGCGACATGCTGCAGCAGGCGGATCTCATCGGTGTCGGCTCCCTGCCCATCGTAGTCCTCACCGGCCTCTCGGTCGGTGCCCTCTTGGCACTGAACGCCGCCAGCACCTTGCAGCGCTTCGGTGGAATCGCACTCATCGGACGACTCGTCTCCCAAGGCATGGTGACGGAACTCGGGCCGCTTATCACCGGATTGATGGTAGCCGGGCGGAACTCCTCAGGCATGGCCAGCGAGCTTGGCTCGATGATCGTCACCGAACAGATCGACGCCATGCGCGCTCTCGGCACCGATCCCACCAAGAAATTGATCACGCCCCGCGTCGGTGCCGCCACCTTCATGCTGTTTTTTCTGACCATCATTGCCGACCTTCTCGGCCTCATCGGAGGCTACGCCGTCGCTCATCCCCTGTTCGGAGTCGACACCCAGCAATATTGGACTTCGGTCTGGCAATTCCTTGTCTTCCGTGACGTTTTCACGGGCCTGATCAAGCCGGTTCTGTTCGGCTTCATCATCGCCACGGTAGGGTGCTACTACGGCATGTCCACGCAGGGTGGAACCCAGGGCGTGGGGCGTTCGACAACGCAGGCGGTCGTCGCGGCTTCCGTGATGATTCTGATCGTAGATTTCTTCGTGACCAAGTTGATCTTTGCCATCTTCGGATACAGCTAAACTCGGTTTATGTCCGCGCCCACTTTGCCCAGAAAAAACCCGGAAGCCTCGGTAGCGACTACGTCCGGCTACGCCATCGAGTTCGAGAACGTTTCTATCGCCTTCGACGACAAAGTTGTGCTCCAGAATATTTCCTTCCGCCTGTCCCACGGAGAGACCAAGGCCGTCTTCGGCGTGGCCGGATCGGGCAAGAGCACGCTCCTCAAGATGGCGATTGGACTTCTCCGCCCGGATAGCGGACGGATATTCGTTCTAGGCGAAGAAATCACCCACATGTCCGAGCAGGAACTGTTCGAACTGCGCCGCCGCGTGGGCATCGTCTTTCAGGAAAGCGCTCTCTTCGACTCGCTCAAAGTCTACGAGAATGTTGCCTTCCGCCTCATGGAAGAAGGCATCTCGGCTACGGAAATCGAGGAGCGCGTCCGCGAGGTCCTGCGTTTCGTCGAGCTCGAGCGCACGTACGATATGCGTCCGGCCGAGCTCTCTGGAGGTATGCGGCGCCGCGTCGCCATTGCTCGCGCCATCATCACCAAGCCCGAAGTTCTCCTCTACGACTCTCCCACCGGCGGCCTGGATCCCGTCACCTCCAACACAATCGTCGAATTGATTGTCAAGCAGCGCGACGTCTACAAGACCAGCGCCCTCATGGTGACCCATCGCCTGCAGGATGCCTTCACCATGGCAACTCATCAGTTCGACCAAGCCACCAACAAGATGGTGGCTCTTCCGAAAGGGCAACACTGCGACGTACCGATGAGCTTCCTGATCTTGCGGGACGGGAAAGTCATCTTTGATGGCGACGCCCACCAACTCGCCACATCTCGCGACGACTATATTCGCGAATACATTTCGTAGGAGAATTCTGGCTCATGCCAGTCTGGGATCATCGAAAACTGTTGGCAGCCTTCGCGCTCGCATTCTCGTTACCCGCGCTTGCGAGCGACCTTCCCCGGCACACCTTACAATGCGACGGTCGCGACCTGGAATATCTCGTTTATGTTCCCGCGAATCAGTTGGGCCCACTTCCGGTTGTGATGTTGTTACATGGCGCAGGCGACCAGGCTGAAAATTTCATCGGCGCGTGGAAGTCATTCGCCCAGAAGAAGCAGATCGTGCTGATCGCGCCGCAACTGCCTCGCGATCGTTCACTCGAAGAACACATACCCAAGATTCTTCCTTGCCTGGTGGCGGAGGTTGAAAAACGCTCAAGCATTGACACTCATCGCATTTATCTTTTCGGCTATTCCATGGGCGGCTACCTGGCATACGACGGAGCCCTACTCGATTCCGAATATTTCGCCGCTGCCGCGATTCACGCGATGGGAATCGACAACGACTATCTGTCAATTATTCAGCGCGCTACCCGCAAGATTCCCATCGCTATCTCCATCGGAGACCGCGACGATTTGGTTTCGCTCGCCCAGGTCCGAAAGACGCGCGACCTGCTGAAGAAATCTGGCTTCCCGGTCGAATACAAAGAAATCTTCGACCACGGGCATAACTATTACGAGATCTCCGAAACCATCAATGAAGATGTCTGGCACTTCCTTGGGGCAAAGCGGCTTCCTTAGGAATCGTCTGCGTCCGGGCGAACTTTCTGACCAGGATGCTTTTCCCGTTTTCCTTGTTCAATCTTCCTTGTAGTCGGCTTCCCCGGCAGCGCCGCCGGGTTTTCATGGACCCGTTCCCGAAAGCCGCCTTTCATTCCACGCGCCAGGCCGATCGCCGATTCCCCGAACTTATCGCGTAGATGGTCAGCGGCCGCGAGCGCATTTTGCCAACGTTGTTGCTGCGCCGGTTCCAGAAGATCGAGTTGCGCTGTTCCGGATTCGAAATTCGATGCCTGCACGCCCAGCAGTCTCACGGGTGCATCAGATTTCCAGTTTGCAAAAAATAGACGCCGCGCATTTTCGAAGATCTGATTATCCATCTGGGTCGGTTGCTCGAGCGAGTGGGCTCGCGTGATCGTCGTGAAATCTTTGTAGCGCAGCTTCAGTTGCAAGGTACGGGCAAAGTATCCGCCCTCGCGGAGACGGCGTCCCACCATCTCGCTCAGGCGCATCAGTGTCGACTGCAGGCGCTCCGCGTCGCCCGTATCCTCATCGAAGGTATGTTCGTGGCTGATCGATTTCGGATCGACACCCGCTCCCACTTCATTATCAAACCATCCCCCAGCATCTTCCCCGCGCGACTTCCCGGCCAGCGCCAATCCCCACTTTCCAAAGCGCTGCTCCAGATCGCGATCTTCCAACCTCGCCAGGTCGCCTACTTTCCGAATCCCCATCCCATTCAGTTTCTCCTCCATCACCTTGCCCACACCTGGAATGGCGCCGACGTCGAGCGGCGCGAGGAATTTCGCTTCCTGTCCAGGAATCACCCACAACACTCCGTTGGGCTTGGCTTTGGCAGACGACACTTTTGCGATCAGGCGCGATGTTCCGATCCCGATCGAGCAGTTGAGTTGGGTGGCTGACTTCATCGCCGCATGCAACCGATGCGCCGAATTCAGCGGACGCCCGTGCAACCGCTCCGTCCCCGTCATATCCAGATACGCCTCGTCCACCGATGCCATCTCCACCAGCGGAGAAAAGTGGCCAAGAACTTCGTGTACCTTACCGGAATATTCGCGGTAACGTTCCGGATGTCCGTTCACAAAAATTGCCTGCGGACAAAGCTTTGCCGCCGTCCGCAACGGCATCGCCGAATGCACGCCAAACCGGCGCGCTGCGTACGACGCCGCCGAAACCACCCCGCGCTCGTCCCGCTGTCCGCCAACCACCACTGGCTTGCCTTTCAACGATGGGTCAAACAACTCTTCCACCGAGACGAAAAACGCGTCCATGTCGACGTGAAAGATAGTACGTTGGAAGGCCGTGCTCATCGGAGTGCCAAATGCCTTGCAGCAGTGTATCGCGAGACCGGATAATTCTAATTCGGGTGCACTTTCCGGAAGCAACAAGTGTGTTCGCTTTTGGCCGTCCTTAAGAAAGAAGAGGGATCCCTGCCTGACACAAAACCCAATAAACCCATTGGAATTCCAGATTCGCCCTATCGTCGCGGCAGACGCCTCGGCCTGGCTGGCGCTGCGGATTGACCTCTGGCCCGGCGGCGCCTCCGACCACCTCTCAGAGATCGCGGCCTTCTTCCAAGGCGCTCTTCAGGAACCTCAAGCAGTCCTGCTCGTCGAAAACTCCGCTGCCGTCATCGTTGCGTTTGCGGAACTCGCCGTTCGAACTGACTTGATTGGCCAGCCCGGCGAAGCCGTCGGATACGTGGAGGGTTTATACGTCCGGCCTGAGTTTCGTCAGCAAGGGATTGCCAGGAAACTTCTGCATGCCTCCCGTCAATGGGCGCGAGACCGAAAATGCACCGCATTCGCGAGCGATCGCGCAGGCCGACTCGTCATCGACAAAACCTACAAGGAATAGGGGAGAAACTTTTCGCTTGGAATGAGGAGGTTAACTCTTACACGGGCGAGGGTACGCTGTCGTCCTTCATGATCCGCTCCATGAGCTTGGTCCGGTCGGACGACAGTAAGGGGTAGCTCGCTTCGCGACCACCCGTCGAAGGCACCGTATCGACAATCATGTCCAGTGCCGACATCGACCGCCCCAGAATTGCCATGAGATATTTCTTCGCGATCGGGCGATCAGCGGGGTGAATCAGACTCCACCATCGGCGCACCGACTCTTGCACCTCGGCCTCGGACTTCTCGCCGACTACCATGGCATCAATCAGTCGGTAAACCTTGTTCTTGATAGCGAGATAGGAAACAGAGATTTCTTGCGGCATGTGCGGACCTAACAGAACGACGAAGCAATCCGCGAACCAAACGATAAGCTTGAAACACCACGACTTAGCCTTGAGGCGCTCCTAGGAATGGAAGAAACCGCTATTCGGGATATGAAAACTGGAAGTTCTCCACGTCTCTCTGTGAGTTCGGGTCATGCCGTACTTGGTCGCAGTCCTCTTCGCCACGGTTCGGCGCAAGGCAGATCACCCGACTACCACGTAATCCGCGTTTGCTCGTACCTGCCGTGCCCGCTCGTAGACCTTCCCGTATTCACGCGCCGACGCTCCCCAGGAGAAGTCGCGAGTCATGCCATTTCGCATGAGGATCTGCCACGATGATGGATCCTGATAGTCGAGCAACGCTTGTTTGATGGTCGTAAGAAGTGCTTCGCCCGTATAGTCCGTAAACTTGAAACCCGTCCCCTTACCCGTCCTCGCATCCCAAGGATCGATCGTATCGTCGAGTCCTCCCGTCGCCCTGACGATCGGCACCGTCCCATACTTCAGGCTGTAAATCTGGTTCAGACCACAAGGCTCGTACCGCGATGGCATCAGGAACATATCTGCACCTGCTTCGATTTTGTGGGCAATCGCGTTGTCGAAGGCGACCTTGGTGGCAATTTTGTTCGGGAATTGCCGGTTGAGCCGCTGGAACATCTCTTCGTACGGTTTGTCGCCCGATCCCAGCACAACCATGATCATCTCTTCGCGGGCCAGGCGATCCATGATCTGCGAGATCAAGTCGAATCCCTTTTGCGCGGCGAAGCGCGATACGATTCCAATCACCGGCATCTTCGCATCCACATTGGCGATTCCAAAGGTATGCAGGAGATCCTGCTTGCACCTCAGCTTCCCACTCAAATCTCGCGCCGAATAATTCGCCACCGTGAATTTGTCGCTTTGCGGACTCCATTCCTCATAATCCACGCCATTTAGAATACCCGTGACGGTCGCCGCGCGGTTCCGGAGCACTCCTTCCAGCCCGAATCCATACTCGGTTGTCTGAATTTCCTGACTGTATTTCTTGCTGACCGTGGTCACGTAGTCCGAATGAACCAGCGCACCTTTCAAAAAATTGACCTGACCGAAAAATTCCATCTTCGACATGGTCAGCAGATCCCACGGCAGCATCAGAAGCGGCAAAGTGTCCGGGGGGAACAATCCTTGGTATCCCATGTTATGAATGGTAAACACGGTCGCCACGTCGCGGAAGGCCGGGTCGGCAGCGTAGAGGGTCCGCAACATGACCGGAATCAGTGCCGACTGCCAGTCATGACAATGGAACACATGAGGCACGCCGAGAATCTTCGATGCCTCCAAGACCGCCCGAGAAAACAAGGCAAAACGCTCCGCATTGTCGGGATAATCGCCGGCAATGGTCCCATAGATCCCATCCCGGTCGAAGTAAGGCGGGTAGTCCACAAAATAGTGCCGGACTCCGGCGCTCGTGCCCGCTGTCGTAACCGAACAAAATCGATACTTGTCGTCAAAGGGAATCGTGATACTGCGCACCACCGTTTGCGGATCGGCTAGCTTCGTCTGGCGATAACGGGGAACATAAACGCTCACCTGATGTCCAAGCGCGGCCAGAGCGCGCGGCAGAGCGCCCACTACGTCCGCCAATCCGCCAGTTTTAGAAAACGGGACGCACTCGGATGCGGCAAAAGCGATATGCATTGCGAAAGAGCCTCCTGAGCGAAACCCGAATGGCCCCACTCACGTTATCATTACTCACAGGAAAGACCCGGCAAACCGCGTTCCACTTAACGCGACTAGCCAGTCTAACCGTCGTCAAGAAAGAGGGTCAACGTGGCAAAGGGCGCGACCGCACAAATGACTCCACACAAGCCCAAAATGGGGCAGCATTTTCTGGTCAGCGATCCCGCCGCCTTGCGCATTGTCGAAGCCCTGGGCGATGTTTCGCAATCCACCGTGCTCGAGATCGGTCCCGGCCGGGGCGCGATCACCGAACTGCTGGCTCGGCGCGCTCGCCGCCTGATTGCCGTGGAACTCGACCGCCTCCTCTCCGCCCAACTGCGCATGAAATTCAACATGCATTCGAATGTTGAAATCATCGAAGGCGACATTCTTAAAATCGAACTGGACACCGTCTTTGGCCTGAAACCGGGAATGCTACACACCGGCCTGAGCTTCACTCCCGAACCCGCGCGCGTGATCGGAAATTTGCCGTATTACATCACCTCCGACATTCTTCTGCGGCTGCTGGAATACCACCGTTACTTTTCGACCATCGTCATCATGGTCCAGAAGGAAGTCGCCGATCGCCTTGCTGCTGCCGCCGGAAGCCGTGACTATGGCTTGCTATCTGCCACGGCGCAGCTCTACGGGCGAGTTGAACAGCTTTTTACGCTCCCGCCAACTGCCTTTGCCCCTGCTCCCAAAGTTCATTCCAGTGTGATTCGCATCACCATCAAGCCTCGCCTGGATTCACTGCGCGTTCCTGAGGCGGATTTTATTGCTTTCCTTAAACTGTGCTTCGGTCAGAAGCGCAAGACGCTGTGGAATAATCTGAAGACCCAGTATCCCGAAGATGTTTTACGCGCAGCTCTCGAAAAGAGCGGAGTGAAACCTGCGATTCGCGCCGAAGCATTGCCCATCGAGCGCACCGCAGCACTGTTTCGCGCGTTGCACGACAGCCCTGCTTGAAGTAAAGGGTTTTGGGAAGGGCACGGCTTCAGCCGTGCCGAAAACTGCTCTTCAATCCCAGGGCTTTAGCCCCTGAGGGAAAACGTGTTTCGGCGCGAACTGTTTAACAAGAACCGCACATGACTCCCGATCTACGATCACCGGCGGTGGCTGGCAGATTCTATCCAAGCCGGGCTGACGAATTGTGGCACGATATTCGCTACTACACTTCATGGCCCGCCGAGTCTGTCGCCCCTGCCACCATTTCTGCCGTCGGGTGTGTGACTCCCCATGCTGGATACATCTACTCCGGAGGCGTCGCCGGCGCGGTCTACGCCCGCATGGAAATCCCAGAACACTGCGTCGTTCTGTGTCCCAACCATACCGGCAAAGGAGTTCCGCTGGCCGTAATGGCGCATACGACTTGGCAAACTCCGCTCGGCGATGTCGTCGCAGATGCGGACCTGGCGGCCGATCTGCTGCATCGCTTCCCCGCCCTCCAAGAGGACAGCGCCGCGCACCGCGCGGAACACGCCATCGAAGTGCAACTTCCCTTCCTTCAGGCGCGCCAGCCGAAATTGAAGATCGTGCCAATTGTGCTTGGAATGCGAGACTTCAACGTCCTCCGCGAATTGGGTGAAGCTCTGGCCGTGGTCATTAGCGATCACGAAGAACGTCTCGGCACCAAGATCCTGATCGTTGCTTCGAGCGACATGAACCACTACGAGCCTCACGCCATCACCCGCGTCAAAGATCACAAAGCCATCGAACGCGTTCTGGCGATGGACGCGCGTGCACTTTGGGAAGTCGTTAGGAAGGAAAACATCTCGATGTGCGGATTGGGCCCAACCATCGTCATGCTAACCGCGGCCAAGCTCCTGGGAGCCACTTCGGCGACCTTGGTGAAGTACGCCACCTCGGGCGACGTCTCCGGCGATTACGAGGCCGTAGTCGGTTACGCGGGCATGATCGTGGCGTAGAAGACCAGCCGTCCGTTACTTGCGGAGAAACTTCCCGACATCTGACCGAAGTCATTGGCGAAACGCAAGCAGAAGTAAAACAAGCGGCCATCCTCCGGCCGCCTATGCTTATGAGGGACCTTCGCCCTAGTGCGCTCGCGTAGCCGGCGTAGGGGATCTGGCTGGCGCGGCAATCGTTCCTGTCGATCGTGTCGATCCCAAATTCCCGCCCCAGCCCGCCGTCTGCGAGGCCGTGGAAACCGGAGCCACAGTCGAAACTGTGACCGGACGCGAGCTCCGCTCCACCGTCTTCGCCAGGTGATCGAGGTGATCCACCGCTCCACGCGGCACGCCAAAACCCGCGGACCCCGGCTCAATGGTCAACCGCCGCGGCGCTCCTGTTGCCGGATTCGCCGCCAAACCACGTCCCACCATTATCATTTGTCGTCCACTAACCGGCGGCGTCACCAACTTTGTTTTGACCGGTGCATTCACCAGTTGCGGAACACCATAAAACGAATTCCCATACGCCCCGGGTTCCCAAACCCATCCGTATCCGGGAATAAATATCCAGTTGCCAGAGTGATACGGCGCCCATCCCCACGGATAGCCCGAAACAAAAGCATATCCCCCTCCCGGATAAAAGGCCCAGCCCCCATCCTGAAATGGACTCCAGTTCGCGCCCATGAAGTAGGGCTGCCAGACGCTCCCGTAGCCCGCCACGTTCATGAAGTTGCCGTAGTAATTGAGATCGCTCACTCCGTATCCGTAGGGCGTCAGCACATTCGAAGTTCCGACAGATGCATAGCGGTCGTGATACTCCGATTGTTGGCGATCCCACTCATCCGACGACTCGGTCTGGTAATTCTTGGCGACGGTGAAAGTATCTTTCGCGGAAGAATCACTCTGGGCGGAAACCTCTTTCTCGTCCTTGCTCTTGTCGATGCCTTCGGCCGCATCGTTTTTCGCCAGTTCGTCTTTCGCAAACAGGACGCTCGCCCCATGCTTCTCAGCCACGTCGAACTCTCCCGATGGTCCGCTCGCGCTTACTTTTCCTTTGAACACAGCCAGGGATGCCTTGTTCGCGCCCTCAAGTTCCACGCGGAAGTGCGCCGCCTGCGCCACGCTTATCGATTCATCGGCAAAATTCAATGCGAAATGGTCACCTGTCTTTTCGCCGGAATTATCATCCCGTTTCTTCGCATGCGCATTCGCCGGGTGTAAATTCGCATAAACCGCACCCGAGATCAGTTGCACCGTGCTGATTTTCTGACCATCGTCGCCCAGCGCCAGCCGGGCGAAATCGATTTCGCTATTCGGAGCGAGACGCAGGGCGCTTCCGTCCTCGAATTCCACCTCCGCGCGTCCATCTTTGCCCGTCTTTATCTTCGAGCCTTCGATTACCGGCAAGTTGATAAACGCCTTATCGAAACCGTCTCCGGTCGCGCGATCCATCTGCACCGCCCCCTGCACTTCGCTCAGTCGCACGATCCGCACATTCGACTCGGCCAACGCCGAGATGGAAAGAAACGTTGTTCCCAGCGCAGCAACCACTGCCAGTATTTTCCCGAATCTGAAGTTCGCCATACGTTCCTCCTGTGGACGCGGGTCCGAATCCTGCTTTGGAATGACCTATCCTATCCCTAAACCGCTCGTCGAAAAAAACTATTATCAAGCAGGGTTTCCTTCGTGCCCTTCGTGGTAGCAAAGTTTTCAAATTTAGCCACCACCCTGGACCAAACATCAGCGCGTGCCCGCCTTTTCCAGTAGCCGCTGGGCGCGGGCGCGCGTTCCGTTGATCACCGCAGGATCGGCAATGATGGGATCTAGAATCGAACGGACCGCCACTACCTCGATCAGTTGATTGTCCCGAGCCATTTGCTCCATCCGCTTCAACTCTTCATCCAGGGCAAGTTTCTGATATTGATGATCCCATTGCAGCCGATGGCCGAATTCGAGCGTCGCGGAGAGGCTCTGGAAGAGGCTAGTCAGTTCCTCCACCGCGGAGACCGTCGTGTAGTTATATGTCGCCTCGCCGCTACGCTGTGCATCTTTGTACCTCAGCGTCTTCTTCCCGGTAAAAGCCAGGCCCTTGTGATGCGAGTCGACATCCTTGTGCAGGTATCCCGCCTTCGCCACCAGCGCGAAAATCTTCTCCCGCGTTTCGGCCGATACAGGAAACTCCAGATCGAAACTATCCGTTTCCTCGGAATCAGCCGTCAGCCGCCCGGTGGACTGATAATGTGCCGCCCCGTCAGATGGAATGCGAATGGAATAGTGTTCCGGCGTGGAGGTCGGAAAATCAAGCGTAAACGTAACCACCGCCAAAGGATCGGTTTGCGAGGACGCTCGCCCCAGGCAAACGAAGAGCGCAAAGATCACCAGACGAGCAGTCAAGAAAATACGCGGCATGGTTCGCAGTAATCATTGGGGATACCGCGCCCACTGTCAAGGGGAGGACCGCGCTTGGCTATTGGCTTTCGCGTTCGATTGCGCCACAAACAAAGTAGGGACGAACGCATTCGTTCGTCCCTAGCTTCGCAATTCAATTCAGACATCAATCGACAACGTTTTCTCGGTTTGGCTGCCGGCTGACGGCTGCCCTACTTGCACACCGCCGTAAAGCCCAACTGATCGCTGGCACTCACATAAATCTGGCCCGAGATCACTCCATTATTGTTGATCCCTCCTGCCATCGTGTAGTTGCCGCCCGCATAGACGATGTTCTTGAAAATACCATTCTGGTAGACGAAGCCGAAATCCTTGTCGCTCGAAAGGTGGTTGCCAACAATCACCCCGGCGTTGTTGATCCCCGAAAGAATGGTCCCAAATTTCGCTTTCGGATAATTGATGTTCGTGAACTTTCCGTTCTGCCACAGGAAGCCATAGTTAACGAAGCCGCTGGCGTACGCTCCGACCACCTGACCGGTGTCGTTGATCGCCAGCGCGTACGTGACCTGCGCACTCGGGTAGACGATCGTTGTGTATTTGCCCGCGCTCGTCAGCGAGAAACCTTTCACCACCGAGGGACTCGCGCTGAAACTTCCTACCGCCGTGCCCGACTTGTTCACATCATAGAGCCACGTGTTGGACGCCTTTGGATAATTGACCTCCGTCATTTGGCTGCCTTGCAGCAGGAATCCATGCACATCTCCCGGAACACCCGAGTCCTGGTAGAAGCCGGCGCTCTCACCGCCGGTATTCTGTCCGTACATCCATGTATTCGCGGATTTCGGCGCAGAATATTCCGTAAACACTCCGGCAGACGAGCGCGTGAAGGCAACATACGCTGCCGTCTTGTCATCGATCAACTGTCCTACCACCGTTCCGTCGTCGCTGATTCCTTGCACCTCGCCCAGCGTATATCCAGTCGGCGCGGTGAACGTATCGAAGGTGCAGGAAGCCGTTTGCGCGGCATAGGAAATTCCAGATTGCAACAGCAAAACAACCGCAATAGCAGACAGGGATCGGGGAAGGTTCATGAAATCCTCATGTGTTTTCTTGAGCCGCGTTCGGTGTTTCCGAAGCAGCGATTTTGTTGATTTCGTGACTTTCAGCATACCCTGAGAAGGCCTGCCAGGCGCGGTTCTATGCCCAAACGAGTGTTCACCCAGGGATCACAGTTTTCGGACGAGACCAGAGGTAACTTGACCCGAGGTCGGGGTAGAAAATACGGCCTACAGCCTGCCGAAAAACTCAGATTGGTATCAAGGCAACTCTACAGCGCACAAGGGATTCGTATCAGCATCCCTAGGCGACACGAAGAATTCGTATCAGGATATCGCTTTAACGATACCGGACTCCGCTTCCAACAAGACGCCTCTTCAGGGCTGAGGACGCGCCACCCGCCCCTCACCAAACTTCAAACGTAGATCAATGTGCCGCCGTCTTCCGACTCCCCAACAAAGCTCTGCCTCGCTCCAAGCCCTCTCGCTCAGACGGGCAGTCCGCCCGTTTGACCCTGCCCTGTCGTTCTCGCGTCGCCGCCGTGTGCAGATGGCAGATCGCAATCGCCAGCGCATCGGCAGCATCCGCGGGTTCAGGAATCTGGTCAAGATTCAACAGGCGCGTCACCATTTGCTGCACCTGATGCTTTTCAGCACGCCCGTATCCCACCACTGCCGACTTAATCGACAGAGGAGAATATTCCGCGACTTCCAGTCCAGCAGATGCCGCCGCCAGCATCGCCACACCACGCACCTGGCCCAATTTCAAAGCCGATTTCACATTGGTGGCGTAGAAAACATCTTCAATCGCGACCCGGTCCGGACGATGCTTCACGATCAATTCCCCGAGTCCGATAGAAATGCGCGAGAGCCTCGTCGGCATCGGTTCGCGCGGCGAAACCTTGATGGCGCCGCAAATAACACAAACCAGCCGATCGTTGTGCCGTTCGTCGGAAACGAGCTCGACCACGCCGTATCCCGTGTATTCGGTGCCGCAATCGATGCCGAGAACCCGCATGGCTGAAGTGTAGCAGGCAGCGCAGCTCGCATTTAGCAACTGCGTTCTGCTTCGTGGCGCTGCTCCCTCGTCTTGTCATCCGGAGCGAAGCGAAAGATCTGCTTTCCCGCCCATCAACAGCACCGTGCCCTCCGCGATCTGGCCAGTTCATTCTCGCGCCGAAAAAGCGCATAGGCGCTCGCCGACGACTCCATCTGACCGCGCTCCAAAAAACGCTGGTATGCCGACTCATCGAAGACCTCTCGCAGCATAGCCACGAAAACCCGTAAAGAACGCACAATTGCCGCTACCATCACGCCCACCGTGCCCTGGCTCGTCTCGATTGCTCGCTCATCACCTGTCGCTGCGTTCGCTCCACAGCAGGACCCTGCTTCCCTCACGATTGTTCCTCCGTCGCCAGGCGCGTCATCACAAACGGCGCTTCTTTCGTCGAAGCCATTTTCGCCCCTGACAGCACGCGCGAGCACTCCCATGCGGATTCGACAAGAATCGTGGCCACCATCGCCACCAACACGCTGGTGATCGCCGCGTCCAGCCGGTCATTGAAGATCAGTCGAGGATTCGCCCCGGCCTTCGCCAACTGACCAGCGTGCGCCAGGAATCCGACTCTAGGATTCTTGTCCAGAACCTTGTGCCACGATGCCGTGAATGTCACCGCCACCAGCCAGCACAGCGGAATCAGCGTCACGAAGACATAGTGCGCTCGAGCCGTCTTGACGATGATCGTGGTCGCGACGCACAACGCCACCGTGGCCAGCAACTGATTGCAGATGCCGAATAGCGGCCACAGCGAATTGATTCCTCCCAGCGGATCCTTAATACCCTGCCACAGAAAATTTCCCCACGCCGCCACAATCAAAGCGCTGGTAAACAAGATCGACGGATACCAACTCGTGCGACCCAGAGGCTTCCAGATATGGCCCAGCGCATCCTGTAACATGAAGCGCCCGACCCGCGTCCCGGCGTCAATAATCGTCAGGATGAAGAGCGCCTCGAACATGATGGCGAAGTGATACCACAGCGCCATCACCGCCTGTCCCCCAAGGGTGTTAGAGAAAATCTGCGCCATGCCCACGGCGAACGCCGGTGCTCCGCCGGTACGGTTGAACAGCGTCCGCTCGCCCACCGCGTGCGCCAGCGTTGCCATCTGCGCAGCACTTACCTGAAATCCCCACGAACTGATGGTCGTCGCCGCCGCTTCCGGCGCTTGCCCCACGATGCCCGCCGGACTGTTCACCGCGAAATAAACTCCCGGCTGCAGCACTGACGCCGCGATCATAGCCATGATTGCGACCATCGACTCTGCCAACATGCCGCCGTAGCCGACGAAACGCGTCTCCGGTTCATGCCGGATCAGCTTCGGCGTGGTGCCGCTCGAAATCAGGGAATGAAACCCGCTGATCGCGCCGCAGGCAATCGTAATGAAGGCGAACGGGAAGATCGTTCCGGCAAAGATGGGTCCGGTGCCGTCCACAAACCTCGTCAGCGGCGGCATGTTCAGCGTAGGACGAAATACCACAATCCCAACCGCCAGCAGCGAAATCGTTCCCAGTTTCACGAACGTACTCAGATAATCACGCGGCGCCAGCAACAACCACACCGGCAGCGCGGACGCGGCGAATCCATAAACGATGATCAGGATCGCCAGCGTCGGCGCCGCCAGCGTGAAAAGTGCCGCCCACGAAGGCGTCTGCGAAACCCACTGTCCGCCGAAAATCGCCCCCAACACCAGCACAAATCCCAGAATAGAAGTCTCCAAAACCTTCCCCGGACGAATACGCCGCAAATAAAAGCCCATCAGAACGGCGATGGGCATCGTCATCGCGATGGTGAACGTCCCCCACGGACTCGCTTTCAGCGCATTCACGACGATCAGTGCGGTCGCCCCGAGCAGGATCACGATGATGCTGAGCACGGAAACATAGGCAACGAAACCACCCACTCGCCCGATTTCAGACTTCGCCATTTCGGTGAGCGACTTGCCATCCCGGCGCACAGAAAACAGCAGAATTACAAAATCCTGCACGCATCCACCCAACACCGCACCGGCAATAATCCAGAGCGTTCCCGGTAGGTATCCGAACTGTGCCGCCAGCACCGGACCAACCAGCGGTCCAGGACCCGCGATGGCCGCGAAGTGATGTCCAAAGACCACCCACTTATTCGTGGGAACGAAATCGCGCCCATTCTCCAGACGCTCCGCCGGAGTCGCCCGCTTCGGATCGAGCGCCAGCACCTTGGCTGCAATAAAGCTGCTATAGAAACGGTATCCAACCGCGTATGTGCAGACGGCCGCGACCACCAGCCACAGGGCATTGATCTGTTCACCGCGATGCAACGCTATCGTCGCTAGCGCCAGCGCTCCGAGCAGGCTGACGGCAATCCATAAAACAACGCGCAAAATTTTTGGCATGGGGGCCCGTGTTTTCCCGCAGCTTTGTTGCCGGAACTCTGCGCCGCCGACGTTCGCACCGGCAAGCGTCGTGAGTTCCGGCGAGTATTGTGGCGAAATCCAACGCGCTTCGCAAGCCGAGAGTTTCCTTGCCCCTCGCCGCCCATTTTCCACCACGCGACCGCGTGCCAAACTTGCAATCGCCGAACCCACTTGAGGCAAAGCCGCGTGATAACCTAAAGGTATTCCGACCCATCGCGACCTGTTACCCGGGCGGATCTTTCCGCTCTCTGAGCGGCCTCATACTCGAATTGGCACATCCTACCTAAGGAGAATGTAATGAAGATTGGAATGCTGACTGGCGGAGGCGATTGCCCCGGACTGAATGCGGTCATACGCGCGGTAGTGCGCAAGGGCACCTTCCATTACGAAGATGAATTTCTTGGCTTTGTCGAAGGCTGGCGCGGATTACTCGAAGATAAAACCATGGATCTCGGCCTCTCCTCCGTCGGAGGCATCCTTCCCCGCGGCGGCACCATCCTCCGCACCTCGCGCACCAATCCGGCCAAAACCCCCGACGGACTCAAGCGCTGTGCCGACAACCTGAAGCAACACGGTTGTGACGCCCTCATCGCCATCGGTGGCGACGACACCCTCTCTGTCGCCCAGAAACTGTTCGCGAACGGCGTGAAAGTCGTCGGCGTTCCCAAGACCATCGATAACGATCTTTCCGGCACAGATTTCACCTTCGGATTCGATACCGCCGTCAATATCGCGACCGAAGCCATCGACCGCGTCCACACCACCGCCGAGGCGCACAACCGCGTGATCGTCGTCGAAGTCATGGGACGCGACTCCGGTTGGATCGCTACCTACAGCGGTATCGCGGGCGGAGCCGACGTGATTCTCATCCCCGAGGTTCCCTTCGACATCGAACAGGTCGCTGAACTGATTCGCCAGCGCCACAGCCGTGGAAGGTATTTCAGCATAGTCGTCGCCGCCGAAGGCGCGAAGTTCGCCGACGGCCTCGAAAAACACGGCGGAGCCTCCGTGCTCGGCTCTGGCAAGGACGATTTCGGACACGTTCGATTGGGCGGAATTGGCGCCACCCTCGCTGCTGAAATCGAAAAACTCACCGGCTTCGAATCACGATCCGTCGTTCTTGGCCACATTCAGCGCGGCGGTTCCCCCAGCGCCTATGACCGCGTCCTCGCTACCCGGTACGGACTCGGCGCCATCGATATGGTCCATCGCGGCGAGTTTGGTCAAATGGCTGCCCTCCGCGGGAACAAGATTGTCTCCGTTCCTCTGCTCGAAGCCATCTCCACCAACCGGAAGGTGGATAAGGAAATTCTCGACGCCGCCACTGGGATTCTCGACAAGCTCGATTTCAAGGTCGCGAAACTTTCCTGAAGCTCCGCCAAATTCCCTGTTGGATTCCTCGCCGAGACGCAGAAAACCGCGTCTCCCGAGGTAGTCCAGATGAACCTGCGATCTTTCATCTTTGCGGCGAACAAAGTCCGCCAATCGCCTAACCCGGCAGGGATTTGCTTGGCATAGCGCCATTTTGGGGGCATACTTAGCCCGTAATCGCTCTTCCGACTCGAAATTCGACCGTCAGAACCAATCACGTTTCTGGGAATAAGCCCGCGGCCATGTTTCGCAACGAGATTCAGCCCGAGAACCACATAGAGCGATCGACCGCGCTCGCCGTTCACTCCGACTCGCAGTCCGCCGAGGTCCAGCGCAAACGGATGCTCATCGCGCTCGGAATCCTCTTGGCGGCTCTAGCGGCCGTAGTTCTCAAAGACTGGGATTTCTGGTTCCCCCCCGCCGGGGAAGTCCAGCAAGCCACTTTCAGGAAAAAAAGCAAGGCAGTGGCGACGACCGCGACCGTCGTTCCTGTTGCTCCCACGCGAGAACACAAAGTCTCCAAACCCTCCGCGCCTCCCTCTGCAACCGCAGCTCCTCCCTTTTCAGCCACCACCGAACGCACCGCCCTCCCGCCGCTCCAAGTAGAGGTCGTGGCCGGCAACCGGCACATCAGCGTCCCGGCAAAAAGCAATGCCATTCATCTCGACGTTGATGCAAGCTCTCCATCCGTTTCTGCCGCCACAGCCGTCGCGGATGGCGTCACCAAGTCCAGCGAACGCGTTCAGCTTTCGCCGCAGACCGCGCAGAGCGTCAGTGTCTCCGTTCCACCGGATTATCCTCTGCTCGCGCGACAAATGAAGGTGCAGGGCGCGGTGAGCTTGCAGGCGTTAATCTCCCGCGATGGAACCATTCAGCAGTTGCAGATTCTCAGTGGCCCCGCCATTCTCGCGGCCGCGGCCCGCGAAGCCGTAAAGCAGTGGCACTTCAAACCTTTCCTGCAAAATGGACAGCCCGTCGAAACACAGGCCCGCATCACCGTCAACTTCACCATCTCCACGAATTAAGTGCTAAGAGTTGCCGGCATTGGAGCGAGACCGACGGATTTCGGGAAGCGCGCAAACTCCGCACGTTGCGGAAACTGTCGCGTAGATTCGTGACTTGCCCCGTATTGCGCCGCCCGCGAACTATGTTCGATACGAAAGAGAAAGGCAAGAGTTCTAGCAGCTGCAACAAAAACTCTGAATTCAAGTGCTATTGGGAAGGGCCCGAGTTCCACTCGGGTCGTAACCGTCGCAGAATTACGAGCGGCTTCGAGCCACTGGGGAATGCTGCAATCGGGAAACATCCCTTTCGCTCCAGTCGGCCCATTCTTTCCGCCTCGCCAAAAATTAAACGGGCGTCCGGATTCTTTCGAATCCAAGACGCCCGGGCAGCCCTCCCCCAGAACTGCTCAAAAAAAATTTACGACCGAACCGAAAATCTGAGAATAGCCCTCGAGTGCCAAACTGGAGTCACCAAAGTGCCGGGTCGTAACTCACAGATTCAAAGGAAAAAAAACTCTTCAACAGACAGGATTCGCAGCCCCCTACTCCGAAAGCACCATCGCACCCGGTGCCGTTCCCGTCACGAAAGGCGAACCCGTAATCAGCGCCGGCACGCCGGTCGACGGGTTATAGGTATAGCCCTCGATGCCGTTCGCAGTCTGGCTTCCGATATAAAAATAGTGTCCGACCTGATCGAACAAGGCGAACAATCCCCCCGCAGCCAGGCTGAAGGGAGAACCCGTAGCCGACACCAGTTGGCCGTTCTCAGCGTTGATCGTAAAACACCAGATCGAGTAGCTCGATCCCGGCGCAATCGCATAAACAAATTTCCCGCTCGGATCGGTCAGCACCGTGGTCGGTCCTACCGTTCCGTTCAGCGGAGCAAACGGAGAACCCAGCATCGGAGTAAGCGCTCCCGTCGTCTGATCGATGTTGAATCCCGAAACATTGCCAATCGTCTCGTTGTACGGTGGCAGGTTGTTCGCCGAAGGATTCGTGACATACAGGAATCGGTCGCTCGTATCGACCGCCGCCGAAATAGCGCCCGCCCCGGAAAACACCGGGGATCCGACGACTTGCGTGAGGATATTCGCCGCTGTCGGATCGAACTTGAATGTCGTTACCATCCCGATGTTGGGATTGGTCACGTAAAGAAACTGACCGTCCCGTTTGAAAACCATCTGGGTCGGATCGTTATTCGCCGGAAACGGCGATCCCGCCACTTCGGCCAACGCGCCGCTCGAGCTATCGATGGAGTAAACCGAGATGTCGCCCTCAATATTGTTCGTGACCAGTAAAAACGCCCCCGTTGGGTCGAGAAGCGCCGCGTTCGGTCCGGGATGCGTTGGAGTCGGCGCGCCCGTAAGATTCAACGAGCCATCGCCGGCTACGCTGAAAATCGAGATCGAATTAGCGTCCGAATTGATCGCATAAAGAAACTTCTTCGAGGGAAGCAGCGCCAGTCCAGTCGGCGTTGTGTTCTGTGTGGCTGGCGTCTTTGATCCCAGCGTAATCGATCCGTTCGAACCGTTGATGTGCAACTGCAGCACCGCGCCCGTCGCCGGCAGCGTCACATAGGCGTCGTGATTCGGAGGCCCGGGCAAATGGCTATTGGTGCCGCAGGATAGGGAGAGCCCGGCCAGAACAATAAGAACGAGAGTGAGGCGGACCCTGTGACTTCCAGGGGAGACACTTTGACCTGCCAGTGCGGCGCACGCCGCCCTTAAAAAGCTCATTTGCAAACCTGCTCCTCAGTAGCCAAGCTGATATCGATTAAAGTCGTGTCCACTATCGTGCATGAGAAAGCGCGAATTGCGCAACTACGCGGCTTCGAATGCCCGCACAACCGGTGCCTCTCATTCCGTTCCGTAGGATGCGCCACGAACCCGCCGAGGCTGTGCGAAGGAATCTCGAAATCAACGGGACCAAACACCGCTTGGCACGGTCTCTGTGTTCTAATTGTAGGTTGAGTTCCAAATGCCGCACCAGGTTGCTCCACGCTAACATCCTGCTGTGATCGATATCCACTGCCACTTGTTGCCCGAAGTCGACGACGGTCCCAAATCTTGGGATACGGCCGTCGAGATGTGCCGCATGGCCGCTGCCGACGGCATCACTCACTCCGTTGCGACTCCGCACGCCAACGATCGCTACGCCTACGACCGCCCCTACCTCTTGGGACTCCTTGATCAGCTGCGCGAGAAGTTGCGCGAGTCGAGTAACCCCATCCGTCTGCAGTTAACTCTAGGCTGCGATTTTCATCTTTCCTTCGAGAATCTGGAACGCGTGCAGCAGCAGCCCCACACCTACACGATCGGAGAAACGAATTATCTCCTGATCGAGCTGAGCAACTTCAGCGTCCCCGTCCACATGGCTGAGTGTTTCACCCGTCTCGCCGATTGCGGCCTCACTCCTATCCTCACCCATCCCGAACGCAATCCGATCCTGCAGCAAACCCCGCAACGTATTCTAGAATGGGCCGATCAGGGATGCCTGATCCAAGTCACCGGCTCAGCCCTGACTGGATTTTGGGGAGAACGTCCCGAACTCATCGCCCGTTGGCTCCTCGACCGCTCCGCCGTCCACGTCCTCGCCTCCGACGGACACGAGACCAAGCGCCGTATCCCCACTCTCTCTGCCGCCCATACTGTCGCCGCAACAATTGTTGGGTCGGAGTATGCCGATGCCCTCGTCGACGGCAATCCCGGCGCAATCGTCAAAGGAATCCCCATCCCCTTCTGTCCCCGCCCCGTCCTAGACTAGGAAATACTAAGAGATTTTTCCTTCGCCCCTCTGTCCCGCTTGCACCGTGCCGATCGGTATCGCGGCGTATCAATGCCTGAACCGCTGCCGGATCGCATCCCAATCGCTCCAGCCGTCTCGATCCATTTGCCTTAGCCGCGCCGATTCGTGTCAGGGCATGGCTTCAAAGCGATAACGAAAGCCTTTTCAAATCAGATGCCGCTTTAAGGCGTGGCCTTCGCCCCACTAAGGTTTCGCTTCCTGCAACAGTACAACATCCGAATCCGTGTGCCCCCGCAGAATCCCCAGATTCTTCCCATCTGGCGACCAGTGAAAAAAGAGGATTTGCTCGGCGTCGAACTGTGTGATCGGATGCCCGGCGGACCCGTCAAGAGGCTGCATCCATATATTGTCCACTCCATTTTCGCGAACTGGATACGCGAGCGACTTGCCATCAACGGTAAATTGCGGTCCCGCAGAAACGTGCGGGTTAATATCCATGACTCGCGCCGCAGCGAGCGTCGTCAGGTCGAGAATGGCCATTCGCGTCGTCCCCGATCCTGAGTCCAAATTCACGAATTCGACAAGGTAGGCAAGGCTTTTACCGTCGGGAGAAATACCCATTCCGCGTCCAACCTGAAACGCCTTCGGCACCGACGTTGCTGGGACCGGTTCAGCTTTCCCCGCACCGTCGACTGAACCATCGATCGCAACCCGCCAAAGCCGCTGTGTATCACGAAAAAAATAAACCCATTCGTGGTTTGCCGAGCACGCGACCGAAGAACTCCAGCCATCGTCCGCGCCATCGGTTAACTGCGTGGGATGCGATCCATCCGCATTTAGGCGCCAAAGCCCTGTGGAATTCGTGCCGCCGTGAAAGGCCCACGGAAAAACGATGTACTGCGGACCGCAGGCGGAAAGAGCGAGGATTCCTGCCGCCGGATCCCCGGCAAGCACGGTGTAGTTTTTCCCCGCCGCGTCTGTGCGGATGAGATGCGTGACATCGGAACGTCAGCAGATTCCCGTCGGCGCCCCAATTGAAAGAAAAGACGTGTTCCCCGTCGATTGACAGCGGAGCCAGGGAAGCAGGCGCGCCTCCTTGTCCCGGAATAACGAAGAGATTTTGCACCGCCTTTTGCTGGACCGTCGCGAGAGTTTTGCCATCGGCCGAAAGACTCAGCGTGGCATAACTATTCGTGTCGCGGGAGATGGGGCGGAACTGCCCATCCGGAAGCGAAGTAAATCCGATCTGGCTGCGCGCAAAGTCTGGACCTTTGGCCTGATACGTAACAAAAACACCGTCACCTTTCGGCGACCATTGCACTGTAGAAATATAACGATCGCTAAACCAGAGTGTCTCAATCTTGCCGCTATCTAGGTCGAACTTACCAATCCCTCCGAAATGTCCCTTCGTGAGATACGGAAAAGCGATCGTTTTGCCGTCCGGCGACCAGGCGACCCAGCGCGGAAGATAATCGAGGACTCCGATGTGCAGGATCTTTTCATCGCTGCCATCGATCTTCGCGCTGAGCAGCCGCCACTTCCCCGTCTCCGGATCGTTGGCCCGCGTATAGGTCATGCGCGCGCCGTCCGGAGAAAAACTGAAGGCGCTGTCCACATCGCGAATGACGACTTGCGGCGTGCCTCCCAGCACCGGGGTACGATAGATACTGAAGTCGCTCTGAATCCCGTTTTCCGCTCTGCGAAAGTAAACGTAATTTCCATCCGGCGAGAAGGCCACGTTCGGGATGGTCGTCGTGGGTGGAACAATCTGCGTATCGCTTCCGGTCGCGACATTGCGCAACCACAAACTGTTCAATCCCTTTTCGTCCATCACCGTCAGCAGGTATTTGCCATCCGACGAGATAGCCGTCACTACCGCTTTGTTTGAATTCGTGAGCTGCGAAATACTGAAATTCTGAAAAGGACTCGCTGCCGTCCGATGCAACATCGAGTAGACACCAAAACCCGCGGCCGCGAACACGACCACCGCCGCAATCGCTCCTCCGAGCACTCCGATCTTGTGCTGTTTAACAGCAGCCACCACCGCCGAACTGCTGCCCGACGCCGGCTGCGCGGTTGGCCGCGACCCATCCTGCGACGTTCGATCTGACCTTCGGTCCGACGTTCGATCCGAAGTTTCGCTTGTCAGCGACCCCGCCGTGCCCAATGCCGGTGTCTGCGGCCCGCTCAATCCCGCGCTCGAACCAGAACCGGTCCCCGCATCCGCCCGGCCCGCGGACACGCCCGGACGGCTCGTTTCCGTCTCTCTCTTCAGGCGCTTCAGGTCCGCCAGCATATCGGCGGCGTGCTGGTAACGCAGATCGCGATCTTTCTCCAGAGCCTTGCTGATAATGCGCTCGAGTTCCGCAGGCAAATCGGGATTCATGCGCACCGCCGCCACGGGCGCGCTATCCAGAATTTCCCGCTGAATCACTCCCGAGCTTTCCCCGCGGAAGGGCAAAGTTCCCGTCGCCATTTCGTACAGCACTGCTCCAAAAGAAAACAAATCGGTCCGCGCGTCCAATTCCTTCGCCCGCACCTGCTCTGGCGACATATACGCGACCGTCCCAACCGCCATCCCTGGACTGGTCAAATGCGTCTCCACGGTTCCGGTTTCGGTAGCATCCAACGCAGCCCGCGATTTGCTTGCCGTCACCTTGGCGAGCCCGAAGTCGAGAACTTTCGCGTGCCCGCGTTTGGTTACGAAAATATTGGCGGGCTTGATGTCGCGGTGAACGATGCCCTCGCTGTGGGCGGCGTCGAGGGCATCCGAGATCTCGATCGCGAGGCCGAGCAGAACATCCGTTTCGACCGGCCTACCCGCGATCCGGTGCTTCAGCGTCACGCCTTCCAGAAACTCCATCGCGATAAACGCCTGGCCATCCTGCTCGCCAATGTCGTAGATCGTGCAGATATTCGGATGATTCAGCGCCGACGCAGATTGCGCCTCGCGTTGAAAACGGGCGAGCGCCTGGGGATCTCGGGACAAATCTTCGGGCAAAAACTTAAGGGCTACAAAACGGCGCAGACGCGTGTCTTCCGCCTTGTAGACAACGCCCATCCCGCCGCCTCCAAGCTTCTCAACGATGCGGTAATGGGAGATCGTTCGTGCAATCATCAGGGGCGAATCTTAATTTGCATGAAAGGCTAAGTCAATGAAGCGAGCACCCGCAGTTTACTGCTGCGGAACGCTATCATCTCGCGGGGTTGGCTTCGCCGCCTTGGGATCGCTCGCCGCGGGCGCCGCCGGCATCGTCATCGCACTTTCCGGGTTCAGCAAGTGGTCAGAACTCGGACCCAATCCCAGTTTGATCAGCGCTCGGGAATCGGGCGTCGTCTTTGACTGCCAGCCATGATCGGCCTGGTAGCGCTGCATCGCGGCTTGCGTGTTCGCGTCCCACGCGCCCGAAGGTTCACCCTGCATATAGTGTTCGCGGATCAGCGCCGCCTGGATCTCCCGCGCCCGGTCCGGATCAATCCCCTGCTGTCCGCGCTTTTTCGCAACCGCCTTCGTACCCTTCTTGGAACGCGAGCCTTTCCCCTTTTGCGTCGCGCTGTGGCTTGCCGCGTGAGATGTCGGGTGCTTTGCGGCGGTATGCTGACCAGAAGGATGCTTTGCTTTTGATGCCGACGCAGTTGAGGTGCGCGTCGTACCTGTCTTCGCCTTTGCTTTTGTTCGCGGTGCCATTGCCGTATCGTTCTGCGCGAAGATCACTCCCGGCATGGCAAAAACCAGCAGGCCGCAAAGCGCCACGCGTTGCCATCCCCGAATCAAATTCGTCTTCCGCATGTTTATTTCCTCGGTCCGTTCATAGCGCGGGAACCGCCGCTCGCTAAACGCGCTTCGCGCGCATTTCCTTGGAAGAGCGCCAGTTTAAAACTCCAAGAATGTTTTCAGTTCTCCACGAATGCGAAGAGCGCGAGTTCCACTCGTGCCGCATAGGCCGTGAAAGACGTTTGCGCTTTAGCGCCTGCGGGAACTCTCTACCTCCCCGATAATTTTTCCCGCAAACTCACTCGACGCGTGCCCGCGCGCGCTAACGCCCAAAAAAAAAACGGCGAGATTGGCTTACTCCTATCGTCCCCTACTCGGGGACGCTGTGCCAGTCTCGCCGGTGTTTATATCAGTTACGGAAGTGTACCGGCTAGGAAAATCGTGCCATCCTGGGCCCTCGCCCCTCGCGGCCGCACCAGGAACACGACATCCTGCCCGCTCTTCAGCGACGCCTCGATCTTCGTAAAGTCGTCTGAACTGTTCACGGGCTGCTTGTTCACTTCTAGGATTACGTCGCCGCGATTCAGGCCAAGGTCTTCGGCAAACGAACTCTGTTTCACGTCTTGCACCACCACACCTTTGCCTGCGGGAATGCTGAGACGATCCGCTAGGTCGGGAGTGATGGCACGCACCGTGATGCCAAACTTGCTGGCCTTCGGAGCCTCTTCGCTCTGGTTCTCTTCATCCTCGCCGAGGCGGGAGGCGAACAACTTCGAGCGATCCGCAATCGTCACCGTCGCTTCCTGCTTCTTGCCGTTCCTCACGAAGGTCAACTTCGCCTTCGATCCCGGCTTGCGCGAAGCGATGTCGGCTACCAGATCGTCGCCGGTCTTCACGTCTTTGCCGTCGACCGAAGTGATAGTGTCGCCAATTTTCAGACCAGCCTCATCCGCCGGACTGCCCGTGACGACATTCGATACCGTCACGCCCGACCCATAGATGTGTGCGATTGCCGGATTTGGTTGTGCCGCGAATTCGATGCCGATCGATCCGCGCGAAACGCGGTGTTCCGGCCCGATCAACTGGTTGTAAACGGTCGCGACCGTATTTGAAGGCATCGCGAATCCGACCCCCGCGTACGAACTCGTCTCCGTCAAAATCGCAGTGTTGATGCCGATCACTTCCCCTGCCATATTGACGAGCGGCCCGCCCGAGTTCCCCGGGTTAATTGCCGCATCCGTCTGAATGAAAGACTGAAACTGCCGGTTTGGAACGATGTTGCGCCCCTTCGCCGAGACGATTCCCGCGGTCACCGTTTCCTGCAATCCAAACGGGCTGCCGATCGCCAGTACCCAATCGCCAACTTCCATCCCGTCAGAGTTGCCCAGTTTCGCGGCCGGCAACGGACGATCCATTTCAATCTTTATCACCGCCAGATCCGTCTCTTGATCCATGCCCACCAGCTTCGCGTCATGTCCCGGAGAAGCTGGATTTTCATCCATCAACTTCACGCGAATCCGATCGGCCTTCTCCACCACATGCCGGTTCGTGACAATGTAGCCTTTCGAATCGACAATTACGCCAGAACCCAGCGATCGCTGCCGGATGGTGCCCGCCTCCGCTCCACCCTGACCGCCTTGGCCGCCAAAAAATTTGTCGAAGAAATCCTGAAACTGATTATCGTCGCCGCCCTCTTGATCCTGCTCATCAGGATCGGGGCGCACCGAACGCCCGCGGCGGTGCGGATTTTTAACCGTTGACTCGGTATTGATATTCACCACGCTCGGTTCCAGTTGCTTGGAGATTTGTGAGAACGCATTCGATAGCTGCTGCGGGGCTGGAATTGTCAACGGAGTGGCATCCGAAGCTTTCTGCCCCTCTTTGCCTTTGACTCCATAAGAGACGACCGTCCCAATCAGAATTCCGACCGTAAGCGTCGCCAAAATCGTAAGAGTGTAGGCCCAGCGGTTCGCTTTGACGCGGGCCAAAAAAGCGCTTTCGCGCGAATCCATTTCGTGTCCTCCTAAAACTCTCTAATTCCTTATTATACCTTTGCCCCAGACCAGGGGCATTCTGTCGGCATCCAACTCATTTAGACGCAGAAAAGCACCCCCACGTCACAACAAGCCACAGGATTTGTGTCGAGATTCGTAAAGCCTCAAATTCCGCACGTCGCTTCCACATCTCGTGAAAATTTGCGATCTTGACTTTGATTTGAAAGGCCGCAGCTTCAGCTGCGCCGTAACTGTCACCGAACTAAAAGCGGCTTTGAGCCGCTGAGGGACTGTGTGCGCGAATTGCGACTTTTTCGCCAACCCCCTCAGAATGCCAGAAATACCGTCTCAACGTGCCGGCTCTCAGATTTTCAACGTCATGAGCGCCAGGAAAACTCCCGTATATCCCGCGATGACAAGCAACACAAGCAGTGCCCCAAAACTGAGAACATTGAAAATCCCCCACGGCCTTTGCACCGCTCCGTTCGCCAGCTTCGACAAGCCGAAACAACTGGTCAGCGCGCACGCTGGCACCACAAAAAAGCCCAGCGCCCGCCCGAAACGCACTTGCGGAAAGACAATCAGAAACATCACCGCTGGAAGAAAAATCAGGGCCGGAACAATCGCCAGCGGAGCACCCACCAGGAACGCCCGTTCCCTCGCTCTGAGTTCATTCATGGAATGCCGGGCCATCCAGCAATCGACTCAATGCGTCATCGAATGCTTCAATGCCTCAATCTCTCAATGACGCAATGCCTCAATGGCTCACTGCTTCGCTGCTGTACACCGTCTTGCCGCCAACCACCGTGCGCAGAACCTTTGTCTCCAAAATCTTCGGCGGCAACGCCGCCGTGATGTCCGTATCCAGCACAACGAAGTCCGCTAACATCCCCGGTTCCAGCTTGCCTTTGTGCTTCTCGGCAAATTCAGCAAAGGCTGCTCCCGTGGTGTAGGCCGCTATGGTCTGCTCGATAGTCAGCTTCTGCGATGGATAATACGTTTTCCCGTCTACGCTCGTGCGTGTGAGCGCAGCATAAACACCACGAAACGGCGTCACCGGCTCTACCGGATAATCCGTTCCAAAGGCCAGTGTCACGCCGCGCCGCAGGAACTCGGCCCATGCGTAAGAATGCTCCGCGCGCTTCGGCCCCAGCCGCGCCTCCGCCCAACTCATATCCGTGAGCACATGGCTCGGCTGCATCGATGCAATCACCTTCAATTCCTTGAAGCGCATGATCTGCTGCGGCGTCGTGACCTGCGCATGTTCAATGCGCAAACGGTAGTCATAAGAATTGTCCCCGTCGGCCGGCTTCACCTTCGCATCCTTCGCCGCCTTCTCGGCCTCAGCATAGGCGTCCAGCGCCATCTGGATCCCCTTATCCCCAATGGCATGGAAACCGATCTGATATCCGGCCAGCACCCGCTCTTTGGTCATCGCATTCAGCTTCGCCGTCTCGTATTGCGGCAAGCCGCTGTTGCCGGAATCGTCGCTATAAGGCTCCATCATCGCCGCCGTCCTCGAGCCCAGCGATCCATCCATGAAACCTTTCAGCATGCCCGTATGCAGCATGTTGTCCGAAGCCGGATGCGAATTCCGCTTGTTATTCAGCGTGTCGATCGAATCATCGAAAGGCAGCCACTCCGAAATCCTCGCCGTCAGTTTCCCCTCGCGCTCGATCTCTTCGTAGATCAGAAAATCTTCCCACTGCGAGAAATCCTGCGCCGAGGTGACACCGTGACTCGCCAGATCCCTGAGCGCCAACTCGATCGCCTGCCGCCGCTTTTCATGCGTCGGCTTCGGAATCGCAGCCCGCACCAGTTCCTGCGCCTTCTCTCGCAAAATGCCATTCGGCGTTCCTGCTTCATCACGATCAATCTTGCCGCCGTCCGGATCACGGCTCGCCACCGTAATGCTCGCGAGCTGCAGCGCTCGCGTGTTGGCCACGCCGATGTGTCCGTCGACCCGCACCAAATAGACCGGATGCTTGCCGCTCACCTCATCCAGATCCCATCGTGTCGGCACCGTTTTCACCGGCCACAATGTTTCATCCCATCCTTCGCCAACCACCCACTCCCCGGCATCGGCGGCTTCGCACTTCGCTTGCAGCCGGTCGCGGAACTCGTCCAGCGTCTTCGCCCCGACCAGGTTCACGTTCATTTTTTCCAGGCCTGCACTCGCCAGGTGCATGTGCGCGTCGTTGAATCCCGGCATTACGAAATGGCCACCCATGTCTACAATCTTCGTTTCCGGGCCCTTAAACTTGACGATCTCGGCTCGCGAACCCACGGCGAGAACTTTGTCGCCCTTCACCGCCAGCGATTCTGAACGCACGCCTCCGCCCAGCGACGCCGTCGCATCGACCGTCCCCGTATAAATGTTCCCGTGAATAAAAATTGTGTCTGCCTTGGCCGTCGCCGCGCCCGTCGCGGCAGTTCCACTCTGCCCCACCAAGCCCGATGCTGCCAGCATTAGCAGCATGGGCACCAGTTTCTTCATTATTCCCCGACTCCCGAAAGTGTCAGCATTGTAAGCAGAATGCGCCTCAGCCCAAGCTCCCGTCCATTGCAGTCGAACCATTCTTGTAACGTATGCGCTCCCCCGCCGGATCCACCGCCGCCGATCGCCAAAGCCTCGCGACCCAGTGAAAGAGGAATATTCGCGTCCGTCGAAGCTCGCTGCACCTGCGCGCTGTTGCCTAGATGGGTATCAACCGCTCGCAGCACCCGCAACAGCCGGGCGTTGGGCGACAGTTCACCGCCTGGACGGTTGCCGATCTCAACGATTTCGCTTTGCACGATCTGCGGCTTTCTTCCCTTTTGCTGCGCCGACGCCTTATTTTCCTGCCCAACCGCCCGGTCGAGTGCGTCGCGCAACGCCCTTTCCAGCCGGTCGATCTCCGCCGACGACGTCGAGCGCAGGTCCACTCGCATGCTCGCCGACTCAGGAATCGAATTCACCGAAGTCCCCCCGCGGATCACGCCCACATTGAATGTTGTTTTGGGCGAAGCTGGCACCGGCGTTTGGCTCAGAATTTCGATCGCGCGCGCCAGCGCGATGATCGGACTGGGCGTGCCAAAGTCGCTCCACGAATGTCCGCCCGGCCCACGCACGATGATTTCGAAGCGCCGGCTGCCCAGCGCTTCCGCCACCACGGTGTCGGAACCCGCCCCGTCGACAATCACGCTGTAAGCGATCCCATCACGCCACCGCGGCGTAGCAAACACTTGCCGCATCCCGCGCAGATCGCCCTCACCTTCTTCCCCCACGTTCCCAATAAACACGAACGGCGAAGCGTGCGAAATCCGCGAAGTCGCCAGCACACTCGCCACGGCCAGCATAGCTGCGATGCCCGCACCATTGTCCGATACTCCCGGACCATAGAGCCGGCTGCCTTCCTGCCGTATGTTCAATGGCGTCGCCGCGGGAAACACCGTGTCGATGTGCGCGCTCAACGACACAAAGCGGCTGCCGCATCCCGGACGAACGCCGAACACATTGCCCACCTCGTCCACATGCACATCGATCAATCCCAAGTCGCGGAAGCGATCCGCCAGCCACGCCCCCCGGGCTTCTTCGCCAAACGGTGGCGCAGCCACCCGCGTCGCCTCTATCTGCCACAACGCAAACTTCGATTCCTGGGCGCGAAACCGCTCGAACGCCGCCCTCACTTCCGGCGCAGCAGCAAGACGCGCTACTTCTTCCTGCACCGGTGGATACACATCAGACGCTGCCATGACCTAAATCCCACCCATCCCTGATCCGCCTATCTTATAACGTCGCTTTGACTCCCTACTCCGAGCTTTACGATCGCGAACGAGAAACGACAAGCGACGAATGCCCGCCTTTTGTTAAACTGACCCCTCCCCAATCTGCGTCGCCCGCTTCATCCAGGAGGCCGCTCCGTGAAACCCGTGGTAAGAATTGTTGTTGTTATCGCCGCCGTCTTGATTGTTCTCATCATCGCCGTTCCCTTCCTGATCAATGTCAACAAGTTTCGACCGCAGATTGAATCGAACCTCACCGCCTCCCTGGGACGCCCAGTGACCCTGGGCAATCTCAGCCTCAGCGTCCTTTCTGGCAGCGTCGAGGCCGACCAATTCACCGTCGCCGATGATCCAGCTTTCAGCAGCGCGCCGTTCATCCGGGCGAAAACTCTTCAGGTTGGCGTCGAACTGATGCCCCTTCTTTTCAGCAAACAACTCAATGTCAGCAAACTCGTCATCGATCAGCCCGCGGTCAACCTGCTCCGCAATCGCGAAGGAATCTGGAATTTCTCGTCCCTCGGAAATAAGCGCGCTCATCCCGCGCAACCCGCATCCGCCGAAGAAATCTCCGCCCCGCCCGCAAATGTGAACGTAGACAAACTCGATCTAAAAAATGGCACCCTCACCGTCGGTTCGCTCACGGGCAAGCGCAAGCCGATTACCTACGACAAACTCACCGTTTCCGTGCGCGACTTTTCTTTCACCACGGCCTTCGCCGTGGTTGTCTCCGCGCGCCTGCCGGGTGGAGGCAGCTTGAAAATCGACGGCCATGCTGGTCCAATCGACTCGAGCGATACTTCCCTGACGCCGCTGCAGGCCAAAGTTGAACTCAAGAAGCTCGATCTCTCGCAGTCGGCGCTGGTTGATCCCGAATTGGGCATCTCCGGCTCGGCCGATTTTAGCGGCACCGTTGATTCCAACGGCAGCGTTGCCATCGCCAAGGGTACCCTGCAAGCCAGGTCGCTAAAACTTGTCCCAAAGGGCTCGCCCGCAGCTGTGCCGGTGCAAGTCGTCTTCGAAATCGACCATGACCTGAAGAATGTTTCCGGCAAAATCGTGCAGGGCGACGTGGCCATCGGCAAGGCCACATCCAAACTCACCGGCACTTACGAAATGAAGGGAGAAACTACTTCCATACAGACCAGGCTCGATGGACTAGCGATGCCGGTCGACGATCTCGAAGCACTGCTCCCCGCCCTCGGCGTGATTCTTCCCAGCGGTTCCAAGCTCAAAGGAGGAACGTTTTCGGTCGATCTCGATACCACCGGGCCGCTCGACCGGTTGGTCTCCACCGGCTCGGTTCGGATGACGAACGCCTCGCTCGCCGGTTTCAACCTCGGCTCGAAACTCTCCGGCCTTTCCTCATTGACCGGTAAGCAAACCGGCAACGACACCACCATCAAGAACCTGAGTTCCGACGTGCGCCACGCGCCCGACGGCACGCGCCTCGACAAGATCGACGTGAGCATCCAATCCCTCGGCACCGTCACCGGCTCGGGCACCATCAGCCCCGACAATGCTCTCGACTTCAAACTGGTCGCCAACCTGGCGGGTGCCGGCGGCGATCTCACGAAAGTTGCCGGCTTCGGATCCGGCGGTATCCCCGTCTCTGTCGGCGGCACCACTTCCAATCCCACCTTTGGCCCAGATATGAAAGCCATGGCCACCGGGAAGCTGAAAGGCCTCACCGCAGGCAAAGGCAATCCCCTAGGCAGTCTAGGCGGTCTCTTCGGCAAGAAGAAATCCAGCCAGTAACACCCTGGCCATGATTCTAGATAGGGACTTAGGCGAATGCGTGCAGAAATTGTCCAGCAGCTCGTGTGAGGCGGACACTTTTGTCCGCCTGCGTGCATCGCCAATCAAGTGGCGGGAAATTGGACGTCTCGTTTCACCGAAACTTGCACATCGATTTTTTTCGGCAATCTCTTCCGCTCGGGCCCTTCAAATCAAAGGTGGTTGAGCGCCATCTGTCGCCCCGCCCTTACCTCGCCGGGCCCAGTTTCCACCGAACGACCCTCCAGCAACCGCATACTGTTCTCGATCGTCGCAATGACGTTGTCATCTCCAATCACCGTGTTAATCATCAGGTGATACAGACTGCGCGTCGGCCAGTCCGCATTGAAGTAGTGCTTCACGTAGGCCATTCGCTCTTTGTCCACGTTCTCGACCAGATCTTCCGCGTCTCTGCGGCTCTTGCCCATCTCCAACAGGCGCCGGATCTTTTCGTCTCGCGGCGCATACGTGAACACGCGGAACGTGTCTTCGCGCTCGCGCAGGAAGTAGGGTGCACCTCGGCCAACCACCACCGCGCTGCCCTCTTCGGCGATATTCGATGTGATCTCTTCCATAATCGCCATCATGCGATCGGTATCAAACGCATGCTCATCGCCCACGAGCATTCCCCGTTCATTGCTGCCACGCCAGAATGCTTTCGCCAAACGGTAGAGCCTGCCATCGACCCGCTCATCACACAAGGCCACGGCCGATTCCGCCACCTGCGCCCGTTTCGCAATCTCACACGTCAGTTGCTGATCCCACAACTTCCAGCCGAATCGGCGCGCTAACTGGCAGGCGATGCCTCCGCCGCCGCTGCCAAATTCCCTTTCGATGGTAATCATGCGAAACATCCTTGCCCTCCCCACCGTCCGCAAGCTAATGAGCCACGATCTCCCCGCCGCGCTTCGGCTTCTTAATCAAGAACACGAACGGAACCAGGCAAGCAATCACAATTCCGAGAATCCAGAACATATCGATGTACGCTAGCATCGTCGATTCGCTGATGACGTTGGCCTGCACCAACGCGTAAGCATGTTGCACTGCGCTACCCGGACCCGACCCCGCCCCACCTCCGCCCGACAGGAAATTACCCGTCATCCCGTCCAGCCGCGACCGGAACACCGGATTCGCGGCACTGAAATTCTCCGTCAGTCGCACCTGATGGAATTGCGCCCGGCGCGCCAGCCCCGTGGTGACAAACGAAATCCCCACGCTCCCGCCAATATTCCGGGCCAGGTTCATCAGGCCTGAAGCCGCATTATTCTTCTCCCGCGGCAGCGACGAATACGCTGCGGTATTAATGGGCACAAACAGAAACGCCAATCCCACTGCCTGATACACACGCGCCAGCATCACGGTGCGGAAATCGACGCTCAAGTCAAACGTCGTCATATGAAACAAAGAAAACGAGAGCATCAACAACCCGAACAACATCAGCCAGCGCGGGCTATACCGCGAAAGCAGGAAGCCCACAATCGGCATCGCGATCATGATCGCGAAACCGCCCGGCGAGAGCGCCATCCCAGACCGTTCGGCAGTGTACCCCAACAACGTCTGCATGAAAAGCGGCAACAGCAGCGTACTCCCGAGCAGCGCAAATCCGAGCATAAACATCAGGAAGTTCGCCGCCGCGAACGACCGCTCGCGAAACAGATGCAGGTCGATGATCGGGTCTTTGTGCCGCCACTCCCAAACGACGACGAAAATCAGCGCCGCCGCCGAGACGACCGTCAACCACAAAATGAAGTTCGATTCGAACCAGTCATCGCGCTGCCCTTTGTCAAGGACCACCTGCAGCGTCCCCAGTCCGAGCGCCACCAATCCCAGCCCGATGTAATCGATCCGCGTCTCGCTCAACCTGCGCCGCTTGAAATAGGGAGGATCCTGAATCAGCCGCGACGTCAGCACCAGCGAAAGAATTCCGACCGGGATGTTCACAAAGAAGATCCAGCGCCAGCTGAAATTGTCTGTAATCCACCCTCCCAGCGTGGGACCGATTGCCGGTGCCATGACCACCGCAACGCCATACACCGCGAAAGCCATGCCGCGTTTAGCAGGAGGAAATGTATCGGCAAGAATCGCCTGCTCGCTCGGCTGCAACCCTCCTCCGCCAGCGCCCTGCAGCACGCGAAAAAAGATCAGCATGGACAGGTTCGGCGCAAATCCGCAGAGAAATGAGCTTACGGTGAACAAGGCGACGCAGCCCATGTAAAACCTCTTGCGTCCCACGATCGAAGACAGCCAGCCACTCAGCGGCAGCACAATCGCGTTCGACACCAGGTAAGAAGTGAGCACCCATGTGCTCTCGTCCTGTCCTGCCGAGAGGCTCCCTGCAATGTGCGGCAGAGCAACGTTCGCGATGCTGGTATCCAGCACCTCCATAAACGTTGCCAAAGTCACCGCAACGGCGATGATCCAGGGATTGACCGGCGACCGCCATTCGGCGGCATCGTCCATGGTGATGGTTGCTGCTCCCATTGCAGACTCGACCCTCGCCTACTTAATCCAGACCTTCGGTGACACCGACATTCCGGGACGAAGTTCGTGCTCTTTATCTTCATTCTTGTCCAGAACGATTTTTACCGGGATACGCTGCACCACCTTCACATAGTTGCCCGTTGCATTTTCCGGCGGCAACAGGCTGAAGCGCGATCCACTCGCCCCCGCGATCGAATCCACGTGTCCCTTGTAGGTCTTGCCGGTCGCATCGACCTCGATGTCCGCGCCCAACCCAGGCCTCATTTTTTTCAATTGTGTTTCCTTGAAGTTCGCCGTAACCCAGATATCACCCGCATCCAAAGGTATGATCTTCATCATCTCTTGCCCCGGCTGCACATTCTGACCAACTTCGACCGTGCGATTGCTCACGACGCCATTCACCGGAGCGGTGATCTTGGTGTACTGCAAATTGAGTTCGGCTTGATCCAGCACCGCTTTCTTGCGGTCGGCAACCGCCTGCGCGGAAAGAGCACGGGCGCGAATCACCCGCATCGTCTGCGGAGCCGTGCCTGCCGTCCGTAAGTCGGCGCTAGCCTGCTGTAACCGGCTCTGCGCCTGCTCGATCTGAGCCGCGTACGCGTCTGCGTTCGATCGCGCCGCCTGCAGCGTTGCCGCAGCCGCGCTCGCCGCTGCCACTGCCTGATCATATTGCTGCTGCGAGATCTCCTGTTTATCGATCAGTTGCTTGTAACGGACCAAATCGTTCTGCGCTTTCGTGTCGTTGGCGTCCGCCTCGGCGACCTGCGACTTGGCGGCATCAAACTGCTGCCGCGCGGCCGCGATTCCAGCCTTCGCGCTCGACACGCTTGCCTGCGCCCCGCTCACCTGGCTCGTGGTGTTCACGTCCGTGATGGGGACGTTAATCCCAGCTGCCGAAGCCTGCGCTTCCGCATCGGCATAATCCGCGCGTGCCTGTGCCACCGCAACCTGATAATCGGCCGGATCAATCTCCACCAGCACAGTTCCCTTCTCGACGTACTGGTTATCCTGCACATTGAGACTGAGCACATGCCCGCTGACGCGCGCGCTCACCGAGTTCACGTGCCCGTCAATCTGCGCGTCGTCCGTCGACTCGTAGCTGCTGAGATAACGCCAGAGAAAGAAAACGCCCACCACCAAAGCCAGCCCCACCAGAATCAGCGCCCACTTCGTTCGCGGACTATTCAGGAACGCAGAACGCCTCTGGTATCGAGCCTCGCTGTCCGCCCGGTCTTGCTCCCCCTGATTCTGCTCACGAGGGTTCTGCCCAGTTTGGCCTTGCGGAGACTGATTTTGCGACGCTTGCTCCGGGCCGCTCTGCGGCTGTGAAGCGCCCGCGCCTCCCTGCGGTTTGGGCGCGTCTACGACACTGCTCGGTTGCTCCATGGTCACTTCCTCTTAAGATATTCGCGAACGCCCTCTTCGGCACGGCCCAATGCGCGGGCAAACGAAACCTTGGCCAGATTATTCAAGTAAAGACTGGAAATTAAATTCTCGTGCGCCACCGCCACCGCCTCTTGCGCCTGCACCACTTCCAGATTATCCGTGACGCCCGCCGAAAACCGGTCCTGCGATTGGATCAGCGCCTGATCCGCCAGGTTCACCGAACTCTGCGCGACAGCCACCTGATCGGATGACGACTTCAAGTCAAGCAGCGCGTTCTGGATATCCTGATCGATCTGCGCTCGGACATCCGCCAGTTGCGCCTCCGCCTGCCGCAACGTGGCGTCCGCCTTCAAAACGTCGCCGTGAACCTTACCTCCCTGAAAAATGGGTACGTTCAACGTCCCCATCACGGTATAGGTCGGCAGCACTCCGCCGGGAGTCAGGCCGATTTCGCCGAAATTTCCGGAGACATCGAGAGTTGGATAATATCCAGCTCGCGCCGCGCTCTGTTCCAGTTGCGCCGCCACCAGTCGATCATGCGCCGCCTTGTAATCGGATCGCATCGTATACGCGCGCTGCACGCTCGTTTCAAGATCGGGGATGGGAAAAGGATCGTACGGCGCTTTCTCCGCCAGTTCGAATTCCTGCCGCGGCGCAAGCCCAATCACACGCGCCAGCGAAATTTTCTGTTTCGCAAAATCGTTCGTGGCTTGGATCAACTGCTGCTGCCGCGTCTGATATTCCACCTGCGCGCGCAGCGTGTCGATTGCCGGAGCCACACCAGCCTGCTGCTGCGCTACCGCCTTGTTATAAAGTGCCTTCGCCGACTCGACCTGTGCCTGCGCAGTTTCCACCCGCGCCGCTCCCGCAATCGCCTGCAAATAGGCGTTGCCCGTTGCCAGAACCACCAGATCCCGCGCATCCTTCAGGTTGTACCGAGCGACGCCCTCGCCGATCACCGACGAACGGTACTTCTGAATCGACTTCCAGTCGAAGACCCGCTGCGTCCCCGACACTCGTGCGTCAAAGTAAGAGAACGGACCGATCACCTTCGGGATATTCGCCCCGGGAATCGGGAATGTCGAGGCGCTGAAACCGAGCGCCTGCAGGCTCACCTTTTCCCGCACTTCCTGCACATCGCCGCTGACATTCGGAAGCAAATCGCTCAGTTGTTGCCATTTTTCGCCGCGCGCCTCGATCGTGTTGTACTCCGAAAGCAGCCCGGCCAGATTCTGGCGTAAAGCCCGCTCAATCGCGTCGCTAAAAGTCAGTTGCAGCGCACCAGGAGTCGCCTTAGCCTCGGGCACGCTGCCAAATACCGGGTTCTGCGCCGAAGTTTGGACTTGCGACGGCCCCGCCGCCGAGTTCGAAGCCGCCCCCGAGGGCGGAGTTTGCGTCTGGGCACCCACTGGAACGGGCGGCAAGAAAATTGCCGCCGCAAATAGGAAAAAAAAAGGGACAACAAGCGACTGCCACTGGCAGTTGGCACGTTTTACGCAAGCCATGGAACCGGAGTCGTCTCCTTAACAACGAAGCAACCTAAAATCATAAGTCCTTTGGACTCATTTTGCTGGAACCGCGATGCAAATTGTTGAATCGATGCATTCTGAGGCATCCGCATCACGCTCCCACCACACCTACATCCGTTCAGTGACCTTGGTCATCTTGCGTAACCCCTCCCCAAAGTTCACTCTAGGATGCAAGTCAGGTACTTCCCTGCGAGCAAAATATTTGGTCAACAATATGCGCTTCAGGGATCGCCGCGTATGAGTCAGTCCAATACATTACCGCCCAAAGGATCCGACTGGACGCGCCTGCTCACAGACCCCGATCTGGTCAGCCACCTCGGGAAGCTGTTGCAAACCTACCGCGAAGTGCCCGCCGATCAGCGCGAAACGGCGCTACTGCGGGCGATGCGCGAGATTAAAGATGCTGCCATCAAGGCACGCGAAGTACGGGAGAACCTGCCCGCTGCTTCCGTGCCGGCGGCGCCCATCAAACTGCAAGGTCCCGAACCCGTCGCCGAAGCTCCGCCTTTCGAAACCGATCCCTTTGCCACCCAAACCGAAGCCGATCGCCGGCGTTTTCAGCGCATAAAGTGCTACGTCGCCGTCGAAATCCACGTCGAAGGCATCGAGCAGCCCGTCTGGGGCAATCTCGCCAACGTGAGCCGCGGCGGATGCCTCGTCGAAACCGCCAGCGCCGTCCCGCCCGGCAAGGCCCTCGAAATCGGTCTTTGGATCTCCAGCGGCAAAATCTGGGTCAAAGGCGTCATTCTCAGCGGCGTGGCCACTCGCACCGCTCCCTCTTTCGGAGTTCGGGTCCGTTTCTCCCAAGCCGAAATCTCGGAGAAAGAACATCTGCGGGAGTTCCTCAAGTTCGTCGATAGCACCGCCCGCAAGTCACAGAGCGGAAAAGCCTACGTCGCGCAGCTCAAGTCCTGAACGCTCCCCTTCCAACGTAATCTTGCCAGCAACTTTTCCTGCGTTTAGGGTTCATTCCTAGTATGCCCTTCAGGCCGCACACCTCTTTGCCGGGACCCCGCGTGTCGAGACTTCGCTTGTCGAGGCACCGTTCCCTGCTGGCTGCCACCCTTTTGTTGGCCGCGACCGCCCTTACGACCCAGCTCGCTCTCGGCCGCAGAAAAGACAAGCTCACCGGCCCCAATCCGATGCAGATGGACGACCAGCACCGCGCCGTCCATGCCTTGAACCGCCTGACCTTCGGCGCTCGTCCCGGAGACGTGGACCGCGTCATGCAAATGGGCGTCGACAAGTGGATCGACCTGCAGTTGCACCCCGAAAAAATCAACAACGCCGCGCTCGATGCCCGGCTCGCTCCCTTCCGCACCCTGCAGATGGGCACAAAAGAGATTGTCGAGAACTTTCCTCCCAACCAACTGATCAAGCAGATCGCCGACGGAAAAGCCTTGCTCCCCCGTGATCCCACCAGGCGCGCCGTCTACGAATCACAACTCGCCCGCTACGAAGACAAGCAAGAGCGCAAAGACGACGCAGCGAAAATAGTCCCGGCGAAAAGCGATACGCCTCAGACTTCGAATCCGACCTCCACCTGTCAAGACAAGGCTTGCCCCGTCTCCTCCGACACCATCCAACCTCAACCCGACGATCCGGCTGAAACGCGCCGCCGCGAGGAGCGTCGCCTCGCCAATCAGAAGACGCAGGAACTCCTCGATCTTCCCGCCGACGAGCGCATGAAAGAAATTCTCAAGATGTCGCCCGAAGAACGCCGCGCCATCGCGACCATCAACAAAGGCGCCAAGGCTGACGCCCTCCTCGACGGCATGACCGCCCAGCAGAAAGAAACCATGCAGGCGCTCAAGAATCCCGAGCAGGTCGTGGTCGACGAATTAATGCAAGCTAAGCTCGTGCGCGCGATCTATAGTGAGCGGCAACTCGACGAAGTGATGACTGATTTCTGGATCAACCACTTCAACATCTTCATCAACAAAGGTGCCGACCGTTACCTCCTGACAAGCTATGAGCGCGACACTGTCCGTCCCCATGTATTAGGAAAATTTGAAGACTTGCTCGTTGCTACCGCCAAAAGTCCCGCGATGCTGTTCTATCTCGATAACTGGCTGAGCGTCGGCCCTAATTCCGATATCGCACTTGGAATCGCCGCGCGCAACGGCGACCGGCGCGCTTACCCTAATCGACCCAGGAAGGGCAAGCAGGCCAGCGGCCTCAACGAGAACTACGGCCGCGAACTGATGGAACTGCACACTCTTAGCGTCAACGGCGGCTATTCGCAAAAAGACGTCACCGAAGTCGCCAAGGTCTTCACGGGATGGACGCTCGAACAGCCGAAAAAAGGTGGCGACTTCCATTTCGAACCGCGCATGCACGAGCCAGGAGACAAGTTCGTCCTCGGTCACCGCATCAAGCCGAATGGCGAAAAAGAAGGACTGGAAGTGCTTCACCTGCTGGCGCACAATCCGAAGACCGCGCATTTCATCTCGCAGAAGCTCGCCATGCGCTTCGTCTCCGACAATCCGCCGCCCGCGCTCATCGATCGCATGACCCAAACCTTCCTCAAGAAGGATGGCGACATTCGGGAGGTCATGCGCACCATGTTGAAGTCGCCCGAATTCTGGTCAACGGACGTTTATCGCGCAAAAGTGAAAACGCCTCTAGAGTTCATAGTCTCCGCCGCCCGCGCCAGCGATGCCGATGTGGAAGATGCTCGCGCCCTTGTCGGCACTCTCAACAACATGGGCATGCCGCTCTACGGCATGATGCCTCCAACCGGCTACTCGATGAAGGCCGACACCTGGGTGAACTCTTCCGCCCTCTTAGGACGCATGAATTTCTCCCTCGCCCTGGCCGCCGGAAAAATCCGCGGAGCAAAAGTCGACACCTCCATGTTAGCCGCCGGATTCTCCGGCACTGCTGACGAAGCTGCCCCGCCCGATGCCGCACACGCCCTGGCTACGCTAGAAGCCTCGCTGCTCGATGGCGATATTTCCAAACAGACGCACGACACGATCAGCAAACAATTGGACGACCCCAAGATCAGCCAGCGGCGACTGGATGATCCCAAGCGCCCACCAAACGTGGCCGCGATCACCGGTTTGTTGTTGGGGTCGCCCGAATTTCAAAGAAGATGAAGAGAATGATTCGTCCTTTGTACGAAATTGTCATCCCGAGCGGAGAAAAGCGATTGCGCAGCAGTCGCTTTACGGAGTCGAAGGACCCCTACTCCACCATCCCGCTAAGAGTTAGGAGCATTTTATGAATACCCGCAGAGTCTTCCTCAGAAACGGAGCATTGGCCGTCGTCGGGACCGCCGCGCTCCCCAGTTTCCTTACCCGCGCCGCCTTCGGATCGGCCGATCCCGGCATTCGCAACAAGCGTCTGGTCGTGATCTTCCAGCGCGGAGCCGCCGACGGACTCAACATTGTCGTCCCTCACGCCGAGCCCAGCTACTACGCCATGCGTCCGACCATCAACATCCCCAAGAAGTCTGTCCTCGATCTCGACGGCTTCTTCGGATTGCATCCCGCCATGGCATCGTTCGAGCCTCTGTGGAAGCAGAAGCATCTCGCCATCGTCCACGCCGCCGGTTCGCCCGATCCCACGCGCTCGCACTTCGACGCCCAAGACTTCATGGAATCCGGCACTCCCGGCATCAAAGTCACCGACGACGGATGGCTCAACCGCGCCCTCCGCGATCTTCCCGGCACGTCCGTACAAGACAAGTCCGCCTTTCGCGCTCTAGCCCTCGGCCCGTCTCTGCCCCGTATTCTTTCCGGCAAAGAGCCTGCCGTCGCTGTCAACAACCTCAACGACTTTTCCGTCGGAGGAAAAAATCCCAACGCCGCTCCCATGTCGACCACCTTCGAAGCCATGTACGACCACTCCGTCGACAGCGTTCTCCACGGCACGGGACAGGAAACTTTCGACGCCGTCAAAACTTTGAAAGCCGCCGATCCTGCCCACTACACGCCCGCGGCCAATGCGAATTATCCCAAAGGACGTTTCGGCGACAGTCTCAAGCAACTCGCCCAGCTCATCAAAGCCAATCTCGGCGTGCAAGTCGCCTTCGCCGACATAGGCGGCTGGGATCACCACGTGAACGAAGGCAGCACGCAAGGCCAGATCGCCAACGTGTTAGGCGATTTCTCGCAATCCATCTCCGCCTTCTGGACCGACCTTGGTGATCTCGGAGAAGACACCGTCGTCGTCACCATGTCCGAATTCGGCCGCACCGCCCGTGAAAACGGCAATCGCGGCACCGACCACGGCCACGCCAACGTCATGTTCGTCCTGGGAGGTCCCGTTAAAGGCGGTAAAGTCTACGGCCGCTGGCCCGGACTCGAACAATCGCAACTCTACGAAGGCCGCGACCTGGCGATCACCACCGACTTCCGTACCGTGTTAAGCGAAGTGGTATCGAAATACCTAGGGAATAGAGATTTGAGAACGGTGTTTCCGGGGTTTGAAGGGCAGCCTAACCAGTTTGTGAAATTGCTTGGATAATTCGATAAACGGCGGGATCTGCTTGCATTCTTAGTTTCCATTTTCAAGGCTGGCGGTTTCGCGCGCGGGATCGTCCCATGCCTGTGGCTCTGCCTGCATGCCAGTCGATTAGCGAATAGAAAGAGGACAACTCGTGAAGCGTTTTCAGAAGCTATTTGAGGTTCGGAACAATCTCCGCAACTTCAATCAAGAGGCGGCCCTCGACTCCATGCGAAACGTCCTAGCTGTACTGGGACTGGGGCTCTTAATCGGGGATTTTGCCACCATGCGCCTACCCTATGTAATTCCCGGCGCGGCTTTGTTACTCGCAGTCTGGTACGCCGACTATCTCCGTCACGACCTGCCCGCCACCCCCATCGTCAACGTTCCGCAACCCGCTGTCCCGGAAAAACCGGAAAAAAAGCAACCGAATCTAGGCGAACAGCCCTTGATCGATCCCCTCGATCCGATCAACCAGCTTGGCAGAGCCTCGTAGTGAAATATTGATCACAACTTAATCAGCACGTCCCCGCCCTCGATCTTCACCGGATACACCGCAATCTTCGCCCCCGGCGGTCCAGCCTCCCCCGTCTTCGGATCCCACTCCCATCCGTGCCAAGGGCAAACCACTTTCCCCTTCGAAATCACCCCTTCGCCGAGCGGCCCTCCACGATGAAGGCAAATATTATCCATGGCGCTGATCTCGCCATCGACGTTAGCCACACACACAGTCTTGTCCGCGCACGCAAATTCTTTAACAGTGTTGACGCCGGGAAGATCGGATTGAGAAGCAATCCTAACGAATGCCATAAAAAGTAAAAGAAGCAGCAGAACGAGACCCAACGCGATCCCAAAGACGCAGGAGTATATAAAACCAGGTTTACCTGACGGCTGATGGCTGATGGCTGATAGCTGATAGCTATTTCGGCTGCATCGTCTGCGCCACCATCACCTGCCGCTTGAACTCATCCATCATGTGCGATTCCAGCCGCACTTCCGTTGGACGCTTCGCCAGCGTCATCGTATCGATCTTGTCCTGCAGCTTCAGCAGCGCATAAAACAGATTCTCCGGACGCGGCGGGCATCCGATTACATACACATCCACCGGCACAATGCGATCCACTCCCTGCAACACGGCATAAGTATTGAACGGACCACCAACCGACGAGCACGCGCCCATTGAGATCACCCACTTCGGCTCGGGCATCTGGTCATAAATCCGCTTCACCACCGGAGCCATCTTCAGCGTAACCGTGCCCGACACGATCATCAGGTCCGACTGTCGCGGGCTCGGCCGGAATACCTCCGACCCGAAACGCGCAATATCGAACCGCGCCGTCGAAGACGCAATCATCTCGATGGCACAGCACGCCAGCCCAAACGTCATCGGCCAGAGCGCCGACTTCCGCGCCCAATTGAAGACGTAGTCTACCGTCGAGATCATGAAATTCTTTTCGAACTTGTTCTGCAGCCAGCTCATGAGCCCTCGTTCCCTACCAGATTCCTACAAGGATACTCCCACGTCCCACAACGAGGCGTGATACAGGTCACACGACTGATAAGGATGCCAATCCTTGCCCGTCCAACGCTTTCAGAGCCAGTCCCCGAGCGACCGACGTAAATTCATTGCCGCCACGAATTCGCTTTTCACCAAACCGCGTTGCAAAAATCCTGCGCACCGCCGGGACAAACGACGACCCTCCCGTCAGGAACACCATATTGACGTCCTTGGCCGCGACTCCCGACGCCTTCAGCAATCCATCGACGCATTCCGCGATCCGTTCCAAATCCTCAGCAATCCACTCCTCAAACGACGCCCGTTCCACCACCGACGCCAGATCCACAAAGCCATCCGAGAACCGGAACGTCGCCACCGTCTCATTCGACAAATCGCACTTCACCTTCTGCACCGCCCGGTGCAGGTGAAATCCAAGGTCTTCTTTTATGAAATGGATGAGCGCACCGATTTTTTCCGGCTCCAGCGCTTGCGCGTGCACGCCCGCGAGCATATCCAGCACATCTTTCGCTCTCAATAGCGAAAGATGATGCCACCGCTCCAGCTTGATATACACCCAGTTCGGCACCGTCAAAATCTTGTCCAGCGACCGCAATTGCGAGCCCGCTCCCAGCGCCGGAGACACGAGGTGCCGAATCAACTTCGCATCAAACGAGTCTCCCGCGATGCCCAGCCCCGAGTTCCCCACAATATCGCCCAGCGCCCGTCCTCTTCGACGAACCGTCGGTCCCACATGTACCAGTGAAAAATCGCTCGTACCGCCACCGAAGTCTCCAATCAAAATCAACTCGTCATGGTCCAGCGTGGACTCGTAATAATGTGCCGCCGCCACCGGCTCCATCTCGAACTCCACCGACGCATACCCCGCCAAGTCAAACGCCGCCCGCAAACGGCTCTCCGAGTAACTGTCGTCTTCTTCTTTCTCCGCTCCCGCAAAATGAACCGGCCTTCCCACCACCGCCGACCGTATCTCCACCCCAAACTGCTCTTCCGCCTTCTCCCGCAAATCCCGCAGAATTCTCGCAATCAAATCTTCCAGCGTATATCGCCGCCCGAAAACCTCAGTGCCTCGCAGAGTCCGGCTGCTCAGAAACGACTTCAGCGATTGAATCAGGCGCCCCTTCACATCCGCCGAGAGATAGTGTTCAATTCCCTCCGGCCCACTCCAGGAGTGCAGCCGGTTCAACCCGCCTTCCTTCACTCGCTGCAAATAAAGCAGCGACCGGTAAGAATCCGTCAGACCTCCCATGTACGGGAACCTGGCAAGCTGAACCTCACCCGATTTGCTGGCATAGGCGACCGAACTGTTGGTCGTCCCAAAATCGATCCCAATCGCACCCGCCTTCGCTTTGGAATCTCGTGGGGTCATTCGGCGTTTTTTCAAATCGAAGCGCAGGACTGCGTCATTTCGTTTGGAGTAAATCCATCCTACCACCCACAATTTCACCCAAATCTCGCGGTGCCCATCCTAACGTCGGCCCACAACCCGTTCCCTTCGTTTGACAACCTTCACCCCCTCCACGTAACGTCGAATTTTTGCTGTTTCGATGTGGAGGCCAGATGAAGTCTCGCTCTATCGCTCTACAAACACCCCTGGGTTGGGTCGCGATCTGTTTCGTTCTCGCCTCGCTCGCCTGCGCCCAGGACCTCGCGTCCTTCGAGAAGCGCACCACGGTTAAGAAGCTCGATAACGGCCTTACCATCGTGATCTGCGAACGCCCTGAGGCGCCGGTGTTCTCGTTCTTCACCCACGTGGACGCAGGCTCCGTGCAGGACCCCATGGGCAAGACCGGACTCGCTCACATGTTTGAGCACATGGCCTTCAAGGGCACCGAAACCATCGGCACGCGGGATTATCCCGCCGAGAAAATTGCGCTGGCCAAGGTCGAGCAAACCTATGCCGCCTACATCGCTGAACGCGACGAGCGCGTCGACCGTGATCCGCAAAAGCTGGCTCAACTTGAAAAGGCGTGGAAAGACGCGATTGCCGAGGCCGATAAGTTCTCCGCTCCCTATACCAATGAATTCGGCAAGATCGTGGAGAGCGAAGGCGGCGAGGGCATGAACGCCGAAACCAATCTCGACGAGACTGTCTATTTTTATTCTTTTCCCATCAATCGCCTGGAATTGTGGGCCTATCTCGAATCGGAGCGTTTTCTGCATCCGGTGCTGCGGCAGTTTTACAAAGAGCGCAACGTCGTGATCGAAGAACGCCGCATGCGGACCGATAGCAATCCCGTCGGGCGCCTAATCGAGCAATTTACGGAAGAGGCGTTCACGGCGCATCCTTATCATCGGCCCACCATCGGCTGGATTTCGGATCTGAATTCTTTTTCGGCAACCGATGCGCAGAATTTTTTCGATAAGTATTATGTCCCGTCGAACATGGTGGTCACTGTCGTGGGCGATGTGAAAGCCTCGGAAGCGATGCCGATTGTAGAGAAATACTTCTCGCGAATCCCGGCTCGCCCCAAGCCCGACACGGCGACTACCACTGAACCTCCGCAGAATTCCGAGCGCCGCGTGGTGCTGCATGAGCAGTCCCAACCGTTCTATCTCGAGGGGTATCACCGTCCCGACTACCGCAGCCCCGACGACCAGGTTTACGACGCAATCACCGACCTGATGTCGAATGGACGGACGTCACGGTTGTATCGGGCGCTCGTCCGCGACAAACAGATCGCCTCGGACTCAGAGGGCTTTACCGGCTATCCCGGAAATAAATATCCGCAGCTTTTCGCGTTTTACGCGCTGCCGATCCCTGGGCACACGACGCAAGAGATTGCCGACGCCATTCATGTGGAGATCGAACGATTGAAAAAGGAAGATATCTCGGATGACGAATTGAAAATGATCAAGACGCGAGCCAAAGCAAACCTCATCCGCTCGCTCGGATCGAATGAAGGATTGGCGCAGGAACTTGCTCTCTATCAGGCCCGCTATGACGACTGGCGCGAACTGTTTCATTCCGTCGATCGCATTGAGAAGGTCACCAAGGCCGATATACGACGCGTCGCCAATGAGACGTTCAAGGCCGATAATCGCACCGTGGGTATCATCGAATTCGCTCCTCCAACCGGCGCGCCTCAAGGGGCATCGATGCCACAAGGAGGTGGACAGTGAAGCGCCTGACTCTTTCATCCCTCGCTCTGCTCTCCATCTGTGCTTTTTCCGTCACGGGGGCAACCCTTCTTCATGCCCAGACGCAGGCAAACTCTTCGCAGGCGGCGCAGCAACCATGGAAGCAGATACCAATTCCGAAATTGCCGGCTTTTCATCCCGTACAGCCCAAGCGCGTCGAACTCCCCAACGGCATGGTGGTTTTTCTCCAGGAAGATCATGAACTGCCCACCATCGACGGCACGGCCCGCATTCGCGGCGGCGAGCGCTCGGTCCCGGCCAGCAAAACGGGATTGACCGACATTTATGGGGACGTGTGGCGCACCGGCGGCACCAAGACCCAAACCGGCGACCAGCTTGACGACTTCCTCGAGCAGCGCGCAGCCAAGGTCGAAACCAGCGGAGGAGCAGACTCGACCAGCGCCAGCTTTTCCTGTCTCAAAGAAGACTTCGACGACGTCTTTCGTGTGTTCGTGGATGTTTTGAAGGACCCCGAGTTCCGCGCCGAAAAGATTGAGATTTCCCAGAAGGGTTTGTACGACGGCATCTCGCGCCGTAACGACGATCCCAGCCAAATTGCCGGACGGGAAGCGGCCAAGTTGGCCTATGGCGCCAACAGTCCGTACGCCCGTGTCCCGGAATACAAAACGGTCGCGTCGATTACCCGACAGGACTTGGTGGAGTGGCACAGCAGATACGTGCATCCCAACAACATCATTTTGGGCGTGGTCGGCGACTTCGATTCGACAAAAATGGAAGCGCGCCTGCGCGAGGCATTCGCGGCGTGGCCGAAGGGCGCCCGAGCCAGCGACTCGCCGGCTCAACCCGATCCTGCGCCGCCCGGGTATTACGAGATCGATAAAACGGATGTGAACCAAACCAACATCCAGATGGTGGCCCTGGGCATCACGCGAAAAAATCCCGACTACTTCGCCGTGTCGGTTTTCAACGAGGCCTTTGGCGGCGGATTTTCCTCACGCCTGTTCGGCGACATTCGAAGCACCAAAGGTTTGGCCTACGGTGTCGGTGGCGGCATCGGCTCGGGCTGGGACCATGCCGGCATGTTGCGCATCATGATGAGCACCAAGAGCGCCACGACGATCGAATCGATTCAAGCGCTTGATGAAGAAATTTCCGATCTGGCCAAACGTCCAATCGACGATGAGGAAATCAAGCGCGCCAAAGACTCGATCCTGAATTCCTTTGTCTTCCGTTTCGATTCACCCGAAAAAGTGCTCCAGGAAAAAATGGCATACGAGTTTTATGGGTATCCGCTGGACTTCCTCGAAACGTTCCAGCGCGAAATCGAAAAAGTGACGAAAGAAGATGTCGCGCGAGTGGCAGCCAAGTATTTGCACCGTGATCAACTGGCCGTGCTGGTGGTTGGCAACGTCGCCGACTTTGATAAACCTCTCTCGTCACTCGGCACGGTCAAGAAGGTCGATATTGCGATCCCCCCGCCGCCGCCAGGATTAGTTCCCGAACAAGGCGAACACCCGTAGATCGGCACTGCATGGACGATTCCCGTGGAAAAGAAACCGCCCGAGCAAGGCTTGGGCGGCCATATGGACATCTATGTTGAGTACGAATCTATTTCGTAACAACCTGCGCCAGGATCGGCGACTTGCTCGAGGCATAAATAGCGTCTCCTTCGTAGATTGCCACGATTTTGTGTGTGCCGGTTACAAGAGTTGAAGTCGTGAAACTCGCGACGCCCTGAACTAGGGGCGCGCCCCCCAACAGCGTCGCTCCCGAAAAGAAATTAACCTGCTCTCCGGATGGAGGCGGGCCCGCAATCGACTGCACCGTCGCCGCGAAAGTGACTGTTTGCCCCACTTGGGACGGGTTCTCGGACGACCCTAACAACGTGTTCATGATCGGAGTCAGGAGCACCGCATAGTGACCAGCGCCGTTCTTGGCGTTCGCGTCCGCAACGATTTGGCCGGCATCGTTGATGGCATTGGCCGAGATCAGGGTTCGCGTGCTTTTAGAAGGAATCAGCGTGTTCAAATCCTGCAACACCCCGTCTGCCGTCCATAAAAGCGCAACGGTTGAGGACGTAGGAGAGTCTCCCGTGCCGACAATCTGGCCCGCCGAGTTCACACCGTAAGCAAAGCTGTATTGCGCTCCCGGAAGAATGCCGAGGTCTTCGAACCCCGTGCTCGCGTTCCAGGAGAAACCGTGCGACGTGAAGGTGCAACCCGGCGAGTTGTTAAACCATCCGACAACTTCGGCCGAGTCGTTGATTCCGAAAGTGGTCGCGCCGCATCTGGCGGTGATCCCGAGGCTCATGAGTCCGGCGTCAGCGGTCCAGATGATGGCGTCGTCATTGGAGTTAACGTTCGCCCACCCGGCGATCTGGCCGGAAGCATTGATCGCGTTGGCGCCGCTCTGCTGTCCGCCTTGTAGAATGCCGATCGATTGCAATCCTCCGCCGCTGGTCCAGAGAAAACCGTTGGTGAAGCCGCTGGACAGGTCGGATTGACCGGCGACCTCTCCCGACTCGTTGACTGCATTGGCGACACTGCTCGGGCCTCCCAGATTTCCGAGGTCGACCATACCGCTCCGGGCGCTCCATAGGAATGCCTGATCGGGAGCGCCCGGCGACGAGTTTGCCTGGCCTACGACTTGTCCTGATGCGTTGATGCCGAAAGCAGCGCTGTCATCGCCATTCCCACCGAGCGTGCCTAAGTCCTGAAACCCGCCTTTCTTCGTCCAATAAAAGGCGTGAGTCTGCCGTGGTTTCTTGGATGTTTCAAAAACGCCAGCAACATTGCCGTCGCTGTCAATTGCGCGCGGAGAGGCAGTTCCCACATTGGCGACCGAGTAAGACTGTCCGGCTGCCAGCGATGATAGAAAAAGTACGATGTACACCGAAACCACGGAGGAATAGCACTTCATAATTTGCTCCTGAGATGGGGGATGGAGCCGCAAACGGTTGGGGATGCGACTCCGCATCCTAGCGCCCGTAAGTTACGCTCTCTTGAATGTCTGGTCAAAGTTCAGTTGCAGCCGGCGATTTGGTTCGCCAAAAGCACTTTGACTCGGCAGGAAACGAAGAGTACCATAGGCGAACAAATGGCGAAACAAGAAAAGGCTATTGTTCCCTTATTCGAAGAAGAAGACTCGTCTGCTCCGAAACTTATCGGCATTGCCCGAATCGCGGCTGACGCCGAATCGCTGCGCGAGGGCCATAATGTCGAATACTTCACCCTCGGTGCTCGTTCCCTTCTCAGTCGAGTTATCAGCAATCGCAACCTGCCTTTCGCGTGGGCGATCAACCCGTATCGCGGTTGCGAGTTCGCCTGCAAGTACTGCTACGCCCGCTACACCCATGAATTTATGGAATTGCGAGACGGCGTCGACTTCGAACGAAAGATCTTCGTCAAACAGCAAGCGGCCGCGCTCTTGCAATCCGATCTGAAGAAGGTCAAGCTCGGCGAGCAGATCGCGATTGGTACCGCGACGGACCCATATCAACCGGCAGAACGGCGGTTTGAAATCACGCGAGCAGTTTTGGAAGAACTAGCCCGCCACTCGGGACTTGAGATCGGAATCGTAACCAAGTCAAACATGGTGACTCGTGACGCCGAGATTCTGCGCCGCATCGGCGAGCGCAACCAGATCTTCGTAAATATGACCGTCACCACGGTGGACGTAGAACTGGCTCGCAAGTTGGAGCCGCGCGCGCCCCGTCCCGATCTGCGACTGGAAGCGGTTCGCCAGTTGAATCTCGCTGGCGTGGACGCCGGCGTGATTTGCGCTCCGGTGCTGCCCGAAATTACGGACCATCCGCGCGATCTGGAAGCCCTGGTGAAGGCTGCCAGTGAGGTAGGAGCAAAATATATCTATGCCAATCCGCTCTTTTTAAAACCGTGTTCGGCGGCAGTTTTCTTTCCGTTCCTTGAAGAACACTTCCCCGCCCTGGTCCAAATTTACAAGAAACGTTATGCGGATCGCGCTTTCCTGGCTGAGGGATATGGGCAAAGGCTATCGCAGCTTATGACGGCATTGCGCCGCAAGTATAAATTCGGTGGGAGCTACGCGAGCAGAGCCGAGCGCACCCACGCGGTGCAACAGTCGGATCCGCAACTCGAGCTGTTCCGATAAGCTTTGCGCCCTAGGCTTCGACGGTTTGAACCAACTCCAGCGCAGCTTTGCGCAGAGGTCGCATCAGCGGCAAGCTCGAAACTCGCAACAAGTTGACCAACAGCCCGAGGCTTTTCTCCGTCAAGCGGCGCGAGCGCTCCTGACTTGGAGAGCGGTCGTATAGCCAGAACATGATCAGGCCCATCTGATAAAGCCAAAGCAGGTAGGGCAAGCGTGGCTTCAAGTCCGACGGCACTTTCACGTCGCCGCCTTCCATCGCGAGGCGCATGTGCTCGACCGCATGCTCGCGAATGGGACGGCTTGCTTCGCTGAATGGCGAGAGCGGATCGGCCGAATCCGGCGCATGCCGGAACAGAGCGGCACAGAACTTGCGGTTCGGGTGCAAGAGTTCCAGACGCTTTTCCAGCACACATCGAATGCGGTCTTTGAGTGTCCTGTGCTTGGCAAGGTCCTCGAGGATCACCTCGTGGCTGCTTTCCTGCGTATAGCGGTAGAAGTCCAGCACAATCGCATCCTTGGACGGAAAGTAGTAGTAAGCGCCCCCGAGCGCGACCTGCGCTTTAGCAGCGATATCGCGCATGGTGGTTTGTTCAAATCCTTTTTCGCGGAAGAGTTCGAGTGCGGCGTCGTATATCTTCCGGCGCGTGTCTTCGGCCCGAGGCGTCGGCCTGATTTTGGAGGTCGGCTCGATCTTTGTAGCCTTTGTGAGCGTTGTCATCGTCGTTAGCTTTTCCTTCGTCATTGCAAGTAATCGCGGATTGTCGCCACTGGCGGGCCGTCCGCAGGAAGAGCGCACGGCTCAAGCACGACGTTGCGCAGTTCGGCAGCGATCGGCTCCGCTTCCATCGAATTCATCCAACGAGAAAGAACCTGCCGGTTGCGGGACAGCGCGGCATACGCTTGTCTAGCCAGTGGCATTAGTAACGGATGGGTCAGCCGCGCCGCCCAGTCACGGTAGTCATCGAGCGCATAGAGCACCATGATCCAGGCACGATCATTCAAGTACACATCGCCTTCGTCGCTGATGACGGCCAAGTCGTTCTCACCGGCTAACTTTTCGAGTTCAGGAAACATTCTCTGAGCAGTTTTTGAGCCGGCCGGAATGAGTCTGAGCCCAATCCACGACTGTTGTTCCAGCAGCCAGTCTTTCAAACGGCAGCAAAGCTCGCACTTGGGATCATAGAGCACATAGAGTTTGTCCATGGCGAATCATTCCTTTCGCTGAAGTTTCCGAACGTTACTAGCACCAGCGATGGCTAACGCGGTATCGCTAGATTGAGCCGCGCATCCGGTGCAACCGGAGGCGGAGGCACCGGCCGTTGAGATGGTTGCGAGTGACGACGGATGCGAGAGAAGACGAACAGGTTGAAAAAGTGCATTCCTCCCAGAACCAGAAGGACCATCCCGACTTTGTCGCTGAGCAACTCAATCGCCGCCCGCGAGGTGAGAATGGTTGCTCCCGTTTTCAAGGCGAGCGAAACATATCCAATGTTGATCAGATAAAAACCCACCACCAGCAGATGGTTGACCGAGGCGGCAAGTTCCACGTTTCCATGGAATGCGTCGACGAGGAAGATGCTACCGCGACGGTAGAGGGTACGCGCCACCCAAACGGTGATAGCGACACTGATCAGCAGGTAAACCAAGTAGGCGATGACGATGATGTCGTTGCCGGGTGCTTTCATATCGGCCTCCAATTCGTTATTGAACGCGTTCAACATTACAATACGGCAGCGGCGAGGCGCAGTCAAACACTTTTTGAACACGTTCATATCGTTGAAACAATAGACTTTCTCGGTGGAACGAAGTTGACTAGACCAGAGCGGCGCATTGGTCGCATGCCGGATGCTGTCGGTTGGCAAGCAAGGGCCGCAATGCGGCTTGCCCTATAATGAAAAGCTCCCCTATGCCTCCTTCCCAAGACAGGACTGTACCGCCACGCCAACTTAAGGGTCGGATCCGAAGATTCTGGTTTCGCCTGAGCGAGGGGATGGCCTTGCAACAGCTCTGGGCGCAGTTCGAGAAGGACGCGCGATCGAGCTACCGGTTGTACGCCGCAGGACTCGACCACCTGCAAGAAGAACCGTCCCGCCGCCGTCGCGGCCTAAGGATGGCCACGGCAATCTTCTGGGCAATCCTCGAAAAACTGACCCCAGCCCGCCGCGTTCTTCTCGTAGTTGCACTGGGTTTCTTCATCTTTCCTTCCGGAGGGATGACGTACACCAGTGAAGCGGGGCACGTCGAAAGCTTTCAACTGGATCTGCACGTCTGGGGCGGTATCCTTCTTTTGCTGGTGTTGTTGCTCGAACTTGCTGACCGAGTTGTCATGAAGCGCGATCTCGAGATCGCGAAAGACATTCAGGCTTGGTTATTGCCCGGTGCGCCGCTACAGATTCCGGGATATCAAATTGCCTACGCGACGCGCCCGGCAAACACAGTGGCTGGCGATTACTACGACGTTATTCTCAGGCCAGCCCAGAAATTCAGCGACGACCAGACTGGGGAAAATCGTACGAAAGACCGCGTTCTTTTTGTCGTGGCTGATGTGGCCGGGAAGAGCATTCCCGCGGCCATGTTGATGGCGACCTTTCAGGCCAGTCTGCGCACGTTATCCACGAGCGGCGTGCCGTTGTCGGAACTGGTATCTGGAGTGAATCACTATTCGTGCTCGAACAGCCAAGGCGGAGTGCGGTTCACGACAGCGTTCTTTGCCGAACTCGATCCAGCAACTGGAGAAATCACATACGTCAATGCTGGCCATAATGTGCCGATCCTGCGTAGACGCTCGGGACTGATCGAACGACTCGAAGAGGGAGGTCTGCCGGTAGGTATTTTCGCCGAAACCGGCTACCAGACCGGAACGACACGCCTCGAACCCGGCGACTGGCTGGTCATTTTTACGGATGGCGTGGTGGAAGCGGTTAACACTAAAGACGAGGAATATGGCGAACCGCAATTGATCGCGCTGCTGGAGCGCAACGCTTCCACGGTTCCCGCCGAACTGCTTCGCAACCTGCTGGCGGATATTGAACGGCACGTGGGAAATACGCCGCAGCACGATGACATCACCTGTCTGCTGCTGAAGAGAGGATGAAGAAGTCCGGACCAAGGTTTTTGCTCTGAGCCCGTCATGTCTGATCTGCTTAATGGCTTGATGAAGTCTGGGGACCTGGTAGGGCTGCTGGGGACACGCCGGCAGCCGAGAGCAACTGCGCGGCCTGGCTCGCAGCATCCCTTAAATCGGGCGAAGCCTTTTGGACTTGCGCAAGGGCAGAATCTGCCTGCTCCCAGCGTCCAGCATGGTGCAGCGCCTCCGTCAGCAACAAATAATTGGTCGCGTCGGGATCAATTTTCGCGGCATGAGTGAATCGGTCGATCGCTTTGTCCGTTTGTTCGTCGCGGAGTGCAATCAGGCCAGACCCAACCAGCGCCATTTCATTCTCGGCGTCGAGACCTTGCGCCTTCTGGTAGCTCTCGGAAGCCTGCCGATATTGATGCAAATACAAATAGGCTTGACCAAGTTCTGCCCGGGCTACCGTCTCTGTCTTGGGGTCAACAGGATCGGACGAATCCAGCACCGAATTGCATTCCTCGATCGCCTCCCGAGGATGCCCGATGCGCAGTTCGTAAAAAGCGAGGGCCAGCACCTGGTTCGCCGGATATTTGTGCAGAGACTTAGCCGCCCGAAACTCGACCAGCGCCTCTTCGGAGCGGCCTTCTTTGGCTAACATGAGGGCGAGGTTATTGTGCGCTACATAATTTCCGTCGGTGACACGCAAGGCGTAATGCCACAACGTGTCATCATCCTTCCAGAATCCAACCTGCCGATAGGTGAGGCAGCCCAGAACGAGCAGCACAAGCGCGACGGCACAGACGCGCGCTGCGTTTGAAATGCGCCATGCATTGGTGAACTCGTCGAACGCCCAAACAAGAGCCACAAATAATCCGATAAAAGGAAGGTAGGCGTACCGATCCGCCATGGCTTGGTCGCCGACCGTCATGATTCCTATCATCGGGACCAAAGTTCCCAGGAACCAAAGCCATCCCATCACCATATAGCGCCGCTCGCGCCAGTGATAGATAAGTGCGGAAAGTGCAAGCAGCAAGACGACTGACCCAACCACCGGCCAGACGGGCAGCAAACCCTGGGGTCTGGGGTACATGGGAGCGAGGCGAGATGGCCAAAATGCCTTTCCGATGTAGCGAACGTAGGAGACGACAGCATTTTCCAACCGAGCCAGAATCGAAACTTCCGAAATGCTGCGGACCGCGTTCCCCGAGCGCTGCGCGATCGCAGTCACGATCGAATCGGCGCCCGCCAGAACGAATAACGGCAGCTTCTCCCAGATTAGAAAACGCAGAGAACGTGGGGCCACATGACCGGGAAAACCGAGCACCACCGTGCCTGCTCCCACACGCTGCAGCGGCCAGTAATCCCAGAGCAGCAGTACGAACGGTAGAGTTACGATTTGCGGCTTCGCCATTAAACCGAAAGCAAATAGAGCCATCAGCCACAAATAAACACGGCGCCGACTCGTGGGCACATACCGGTCGTATGCACCCAGGGCAAGCAAGAAGAAAAACATGCTGAGAACATTCTTGCGCTCCGAGGCCCACGCGACCGACTCAACGTTAATCGGATGCAATGCAAAGAGCGCGGCAACAACGAGACTCGGCCCAACCGCCCCGGTCGCCCGGCGCAAGAGTAGAAACAGGAGCACCGCATTGATGGCGTGGAACAGGACGTTCGTATAGTGATGACCGACTGGGTTGAGCTGGAAAATTTGGCAGTCCAGTGCGTGCGAGAGCCACGTCAAGGGATGCCAGTTCCCCTCATGAAAAGTGGTAAACGACCACTTCACGGTGTCCCAGATTAATCCCTTCTGAACATGGGCATTCTTGAGGATGTAGGACCAGTCGTCAAAACCTGTGAACTGGTTATGAACGATGGGGTTATAGAAGGCGAGTGTTAGCACAACCAACAATAGACAGGGGATTAGAACGCGGCTTTCGCCCGACCCAGCAGAAATCGCAGGCGCCGGAGCATCAACTGGCTGCGTTGGACGGAGGTCCAACCGATGGTATGGCAATGTTTCAACCGGCAAAGTTTGCGAGCCTCCCGTCGAAGCCGATTCTAGTCGCGCACTGCAGTAGATTCGATGCTTTTGCGGCCAGGAAGAAATCCTCGGTAATCCAGATCAGTCTGTCGACCTGAAGAATCTGCGAGTGCCGCCGCTACAGTGGCTTCAAGTCAGCCAGAGAGAGCAATTTCGCTGCCGCGTTTTGAGCTTGGGCTTGATCGAGGGAAACCCGCGGAAGCAGGGCGATGACGGAATCGGCTTGGGTCACGCGACCTGCCCGGCGCAGAGCCTGCGCGAGGAGCAAGACATTCACGTCGTTCGGCGCGATTTTCACCGCGTGTAAGAACTGAGTGACGGCTTCGGCGGGCTGCCCCTGGCGCAGCGCCATCAGACCTGAACCCATGAGCGCCATGGCATCGTCCGGATTCAAGCGCAGAGCATCGCGGAAGTTCGTAGCGGCCTCATCGTAGCTGCGCAGCTGCAAGTAAGCTTGCCCCATTTCACTCGCGGCAGCACCGCGAATCATCGGATCAGCGGCGGGGTCATTCAAAATGGATTCGCAATCCTCAATCGCCTCGTGCGGGTGCCCGGACTGCAATTCGTACAAAGTCAGCATGAGGACCTGAGGATTCGGATACTTGTGCAGTGCTTCGCCAGCGTGAAACTCGATAATGGCTTCGTCGGCCCGGCGTTGATCGCGGAGTGCTAGCGCGAGATTGTTGTGCGCCACATAGTTCCGCTCGGTAACGCTCAAGGTGTAGCGCCACAAGGTTTCATTGTCGTGCCAATAGCCCAGTTGGCGATACGTGAGGCCTCCCAACAAAAAGAACACCACAACGGCTGAGGCTCGCAGCCACGCGCCGCGGACTTCGTGCCTGGAGGCGGCTTCGCGGATGCCCCACACGAACGCGACAAACAAACCCACGAAAGCCAAATAAGCGTAGCGATCGGCCATGGCCTGATCTCCTACCGTAATAAGGCCGATCATTGGGACTAACGTTCCCAGAAACCAGAGCCAGCCCACCAGCAAATAACGGCGGTCGCGCCAGCGAATACAGAGGATCGATAGCAACAGGAGAAGCGCGGCCGCTCCCGCCACTTGCCACGGGGGTAGCAAATTTTCTGGCCGCGGATACATGGGCACCAGAGGCGAAGGCCAAAACGCCTTGCCTATATATCTCACATAGGAGACCAAGACGTTCTCCAACCGCACCGACAGCGGAACTTGAGAGAGCGTCTTCACCGAGGATCCGGCACGCTGCGCAAGGATAGTGACAATCGAATCCGCCGCAGCAAGAATAAAGAGTGGCGTCTTTTCCCAGACGAGAAAGCTAAAGGAGCGTGAAGCAGAAGGCGCGCTTGGGTCTCCAACCACGGATGCGCTGCCCAGTCTTTGCAGCGGCCAGTAGTCCCAAAGAAGAAGCACGAAGGGTAGCGTGATAATCTGCGGTTTTGCCATCAGGCCAAGAGCAAAGAGAATGATCACCCACCCATAGAATCGCCGGCCGCCACCGCGCGCGTAACGGTCGTAAGCGTGCAATGCAAGCAGGAAAAACAACGTGCTGAGTACGTTTTTGCGTTCCGCGGCCCAGGCCACCGACTCAACGTTAACCGGGTGCAGGGCAAATAAAGCGGCCACCGCCAGACTGGACCAGGTGAATCCGGTAGCTCGCTGCAGCAGCAGGAACAGGAGCACGCCATTCGCCGTATGCAGTAGCAGACTCGTGTAGTGGTGCCCGACCGGATTGAGGTGAAATAGCTGCCAGTCCAAAGCATGAGACAACCAGGTCAAGGGATGCCAGTTCCCCTGGTAAAAGGTGGTAAACGACCATTTCACTGTGTCCCACGTCAGACCCTGCTGAACGTGGTGATTGTCCAGAATATAAGCCCGAGTATCGAAATCGACGAACTGGTTACGGGCGATGGGGTTGTAAACGGCGAGCGTGGCCGCCACCAGCAGCAGGCAGAGGATGAAGGTGCGTTTTTCTTGAGAGTTTGACATGTCGCTGCGGGAAAGCAGCTCCTTTGGCTGAAGGATGGCTCTTCCTCAAGAACAAAATTCCCACATCCAATCAAGATTTTACGCGATCCTTTATCGGGTTCGTCGACTCAGCATTGCGCGGACAAAACTGCGGTAACCAGTTTTCTTCTGCAGCACCTATCCCGGGATGAGTTCGCGGTACATCTGATGAAACGCGTGGACACCCTTTTCCTGTTTCACGCTATACCGCCCGCTGTGGTAGCTCCTGGAATGGAGGTTTTTCTGAACAATCTCGCAAATCTTCACATCTTCAGCCTGAATCTCGTCGCTGAAAGCTAAGGCTTTCGCGGCGCCTTCGCCACCCAAATCGGTCTCTGGCACATACCATTCAAAAATGGCAAGCGTGCGCTCGGGAGCAAGCGGCAGAATGATGTTGAGCGAAACGTTGTCGGGATAGCAATTGAGCATCCAGTTGGGAAAGATCCAGAAGTAATCGGCAGTCAGGTCGTCGCCGGCCTGCTCGTAGCGACGGGGAGTGGCGTCACCCGGCTGGTTCCCACGAATGGGAGTCCACTGCCGCACATGTTGCGAATACGGCTCGACTGTGTATTCGTTGTAATTGATCTCGCGATTCAGCGCCGGGTGAACGCTCGGCACGTGGTAGCCCTCGAGATAGTTATCAATGTAAGTCTTCCAATTGCAGTTCATCTCGTAGGTTCGGCGCTCAGAAAACTTCATGCTACGGAAGTCGAATTTTTCGGCCTGCGCGGGCAATTCTCCCAACGATTCTTGCAGCGCGTCCGCCTCGGCATCAAGGTTGACGAAGATAAGATTGAACCACTCCTCCAGACGCACCGGAACGAGTCCAAATTCGGAAGGATCAAAGTCCTCGACGCCATCGAATTCCGGAGTTACCAGCAGGGCGCCGTCAAGACGGTACGTCCAGCCGTGGTACCCACAGCGGAAGAGCTTCCGGTTTCCGCAGCCCGTTGCGGGGTTGCCGGCGCGATGCCGGCACACGTTATGGAAGCATCGCAATGCTCCATCTTCACCGCGAACGATAACCAGCGGCTCGCCGATCAAGTCGAAAGTAAAGTAATCGCCGGGATTTTCAACTTGCCGAACATGACCGACCACCTGCCACGAGGAAGCGAACAGTTTCGTCTTCTCTTCCTCAAAAGTCTGGGGATTAAAATAGAGAGGGGCAGGCAGCGTGGAAGCGCGTGCGATGTCGCGAACGGCTCGGAGTTCGAGGTTGGGCATGGGCGCTCCGCGAGAGCTATTCTAGCGCAGAGTCTACGCGCTCTAAACGTTCTCCAGCGGTTACCAACGGAACCCACGCCTCGCGGTTCTTGCCCGCGCTCTTGAATCGCTGCTTCAGAATAGTGGCATCCATGACTCCGTTTTCGTCAGCTGCGGCTGCACCCAAACGTATGGAATCATCTCCATCGACGTCGCCGGCACTCTTTCGGTCACCGCGGCAACGCACGCTGCTGCTCTGTCTGTTGTTAACCGTGTTTGTTCTAGTGTTCTACAACCCGGTAACCCGCAACCAGTTCATCCGGTTCGACGATGATGGTTACATCACAGGCAATCCTGAGGTAAGAGCCGGCCTGACTTGGGAAACCGTGAAGTGGTCTTTCACTACTTATCAGCAAGCAAACTGGCATCCGCTGACCTGGCTCTCTCACGCTCTTGATTGTGAACTTTTCGGGCTGAATCCTGTTGGGCCTCATTACGTAAACGTTTTGTTACACGCGATCAACGCGATCCTTCTCTTCCTATTGCTGCAACAGGCCACCGGATTCCGCTGGCGTAGCTTCCTTGTTGCCGCCTTATTCGCGCTTCATCCGATAAACGTCGAATCCGTGGCGTGGGCGGCCGAGCGCAAGAATGTCTTGAGCACGCTGTTCTTTCTCCTTGCCCTGTATGCGTATGGCGAGTACGCCCGCCGGCCAGGTGTATGGAGATATTGCATCGTCGCTGGCTCTTTTGCGCTCGCTCTGCTCACCAAGCCGCAGGTAATCACATTCCCGCTACTGCTTCTGCTTTGGGATTACTGGCCACTAGGCCGAATGGGAGCGATCGGCTCGGCGGAGAGCACGGCTCGTGGCTGGTCCTTTCCGAAGTTGTGGGATCCGCGACTGGTTCTCGAAAAACTGCCTCTTCTGCTATTGTCTGCCGCCAGCGCCGTAATCACGATGAAGGCTCAAAAAGCTGGAGGAGCGATTCAGACCTTTACCCAGTTCAATCTGCCGCTGCGGCTAGAAACAGCTGTCGTCTCGTACGTCCGATATATCGGAAAGGCATTCTGGCCGTCCAAACTCGAGGCGCTCTATCCCCATCCGACCCAGCTTTATCCCGCCTGGCAGGCTCTGGCGGCGGTTTCCGGCTTGTTGATCGTCACAGTCTGGGTTCTACGGGAGCACCACAAGCGTTACTTAGCAGTCGGCTGGTTCTGGTTTCTCGGCAGTTTGGTCCCAATGATCGGCCTCGTTCAAGTGGGAAATCAGGCTATGGCGGATCGTTACGCCTACACCTCATTTATCGGCTTGTTTTTGATGGCAATCTGGTTCGCATCTGACTGGGCTCAGGCCTATCACATTTCCGGGAAATGGCTTGCCCTGCCGGCGATGGCTTGCCTACTCGCCTTGGGGATCGGCACATATCGACAGGTTGGTTACTGGCATGACACCGAATCCTTATGGCGTCGCGCGCTGGCGGTTTCTCCTGAAAATTATGTGGCTCAAGTCAATTTGGGTGAGTTCCTGATGGGAGTGGGTAAGGGGGACGAGGCCGCTGAGCATTTTCGGGAGGCCGTCAGAATCCGCCCCGAGGGACTCACCGCAAGCCTTAACCTCGGGGCCTACGAGGATCACCGAGGCAATCCTGCCGCAGCCATCGAACGATATCAACTGGTTGCCCAACGGGCGGGTGATGCCGGTATGCGCGCAACGGCCTACGGTAGTCTGGGCTTTGTGTACCGGCAGATGGGGCAGTCGCAGAAGGCGAAACAGTGTTTTGAAACTGCACTAAAAGTGGCCCCCGGCCGATCCCGTGCCCTAGTGGGACTGGGTCTCGTCGCCCAGGATGGCGGCAATCTTACGGAGGCGATCCGCCAGTATTCGCTCGCCTTGTCCTTCGAAGCCAGCGACGTTACTTACCTGTTGTTGGCGCAAGCTTTGCAGCGCCAAGGACACATGGACGAAGCAAAGGCGATCTATCAGCGTTTAGCGGCCACTTCGCCGGATTTTGCAGAGGCTGAGAAAGAAGCCCAGTCACTGCTCACCGGGAAGTAAGCGCGAGGCGTAATCCGGGCTTCTGAGATGACCCGCGCAAGACTGCTGCCGGTGTTCACTTTCCACATTCAGGACACACCCCTGTACCGGTGGGGTAAACCCACTTAACAATCGCGATTTGGTCGAGACTTGGATCACTTTTACAGTCGATTGTGTCTTAAGACGACCGAGTCGTAGACGGCGAGCGTTCATAACGAAGAAGGTGATGCAATAAAGAGAAGGTGGATCGTTCTGGAATGAAGCCCGCTTCAGGCAAGCCGTTCGAGGGGAGATGAGAGCCATGGCTCCTGGCAAAATTTGTCAATTCACCTCCCTGAAAGTGGCATACTGGAGCTAGCTAGGGCGAATAATGAGGTGACTAGTTTGCACGATGCAGCTGAAAACATAGAGTTTTCATCCGGAAGGACATCTGACTTAGGTCACTTGGGTCCGTGGCACTCAGAGTGCGATAGTACATGCGAGTTGGTCATCCAACCAAACACAGTTAAACGGAGACGAGGACAATTTAAATGCGTAAACAAAAGGGCTTCTCACTGATCGAACTGCTGATCGTGGTGGCGATCATTCTGATCATCGCCGCGATTGCTATCCCGAACCTGTTGCGTGCACGTATTGCGGCGAACGAGTCGTCCGCTGTCGCATCAGTTCGCACACTGAACACCGCAGAGATTTCCTATAACTCTGCCTACCCGACAGTCGGTTTCGCCAGCACGCTGGCCTCCTTGGCTGGCACGAGCTGCACGCCGCCATCTTCGACTGGCGCTTGCTTGATCGACTCCCAGCTTTCGTCTGGCACCAAGAGCGGATATGCGTTTACGCTCGGTGGCGCTAGCGGAACACCGAACTCGGCGTATCAGATTGCCGGATCGCCTTTGGCTGCCAATCAGACGGGCGTACGCTCGTTCTGCTCGATCGCGGATGCGGTTGTTCGCTACAGCTCGACTGCTTTGACGAGCTGCGCTGGCACCGAATCCCCGCTTCAGTAGTTTGGTTTTTGGCAAAGTACCTGGGGGAGGGTACAAGCCGGAAAAAAGCAGAGGAGAAATCCTCTGCTTTTTTGTTTTTCTGCTCGTTTCCATACGAGAAAACGCCTGTCGAACGACTGACAAAATCTGTCAGTGAATTCCTGGAAAATCCTGACAAATTCTTACACAAACATCGCCGCTCTCGCCCACGTCACTCGATTCAGCTTGCACAACCAAGGTCGATTGGCGGGGAGAAGAGGCGCCACGGGGGCCGGGCTGACCATCGGTGTCGCACTGCGGGAGCGGACCCCCAAATGCAGTTCTTTCTGCAGGTTGTTCGTTAAATAGAGAACGTTGTTTGGGGGAGCGCTAACGGGATGCGAAAAGATAAGGGTTTTTCACTAATCGAGCTGTTGATTGTAGTAGCCATTATTTTGATTATTGCGGCAATTGCGATCCCGAACCTGCTACGAGCCCGGATAGCGGCGAACGAGTCGTCGGCGGTCGCCTCAATCCGCACGTTAAACACAGCCCAGATTTCGTATAACTCAAGCTATCCGACAATCGGCTTCGCGACCTCCCTGGCTTCGCTCTCAGGCACCAGTTGCACCCCGCCCGGAAGCGTAGGGGCCTGCATCATCGACACTCAGCTTGCTTCGGGCACCAAGAGCGGATATTCGTTCGCGCTCTCTGGCACCAGCGGGACACCAAATTCTACCTATACCTTCATTGCCTCGCCGCTGGTCCCGAACCAAACCGGTGTTCGGTACTTCTGTTCGTTCGGCGACGCCGTTGTGCGATACAACTCAGCGGCGATCAGCACGTGCACGGGGAGCGTTTCACCGTTGCAATAAGTCTAGGCAAATGCCTGGGGGAGGGCACGAGCCGAGGAAGGCAGGGGAGAAATCCTCTGCCTTTTTCTACTGTGCGAGATCGAATGAGAACGCTTCTAGGATTTCTTTCGGCGCAAAACTGCGAGATCGATTGACAGAAAATGTCAGTTCTCATCGAATCGATTGGAGAGCTGGGAAACGCGGTCTTATTTTCAGACACTTACGAGATCCCCCCGAGCGATCCTGCGCGGCCCACAAAGTGCAACAGTAGTGCTTGAATTAGGTCGGCAAGACTTACCCAGCGACCTTGGGAGAAGCAATGCGAAAAACGAAAGGTTTTTCCCTCATCGAGTTATTGATCGTTGTTGCGATCATCCTGATTATTGCGGCGATTGCCGTGCCTAGTTTTCTGCGTTCACGAATGGCGGCGAACGAGTCCGCAGCCGTGGGCTCGCTACGAACCCTGAATACGGCGCAGATCTCCTACAACTCGGCTTATCCATCAGTAGGATTCGCGAGTACGCTCACCGCGCTGAGCGGCACGAGTTGCACCCCGCCAAGTTCTACCGGCGCTTGCCTAATCGACACGGCGCTTTCGTCTGGTCAGAAGACCGGCTACAACTTCACCTTAAGCGGTGCGAGCGGAACACCGAACTCAAGCTACAACTTCACCGCCGCGCCAGTGTTGTCGAACTACTCCGGAATTCGCTATTTTTGTTCGTATGCCGATGCCGTGATTCGCGTCAGCATGACGGCGATCACAACCTGCGACAACACGGTCCCACCGCAGAACTAAACGTGGGCGATGGCACCGATCGCGACCGGCGCACACGTTGTTTGCATTTTTCCGGCACGTGATCCTTTGTCAAGATCGTTTACTTTCGTAACCCCTCATGCGGCCTCCCGGCCGCGTGTTGCTTTGGCCTTTGCATATAATTCTTTCAGTAGTGGGGAATTCACCGCCAAAGCTTCAACAAGAAGCTTGGGCGCTCGCGTACAGCCATGGCTGCCATTGAAATTCTGGATCTCGAGAAAAGCTACCTCGTTGGATTTTGGCGTAAGCGGCCAAAACTGGCGTTGCGGCCGCTTCGCCTCACGATCGAGGAGGGCGAGGTTTTCGGCTTCCTCGGGCCAAACGGAGCCGGCAAGACGACAACGCTGAAATTGCTGATGGGGCTAGTGTTCCCTACGGCTGGGAGCGCGCGCATACTGGGCTTCGAGATCGACGACCCGCGAGTGAAATCGCAAATTGGCTTTCTCCCCGAGCAACCTTACTTTTACGACCATCTGAATGCCCGGGAGCTTTTGAACTATTACGCTCAACTCTCGGGTGTTCCTGCCAAAGGACGAACGGCTCGCGTGGAGCAGATGCTGGCTCGCGTTGGCCTAAGCGACTCGGCCACCGTGCAGTTGAGGAAGTTCTCAAAGGGCATGTTGCAACGAGTTGGTTTAGCGCAGGCGATCTTGCATGATCCAAGACTCGTGTTCCTCGACGAGCCCATGTCGGGATTGGATCCCATGGGACGACGTGAAGTCCGCGACCTTATTCAGCAACTTCGTTCCGAAGGCAAAACCGTCTTCTTTTCTACCCACATATTGTCGGACGCGGAGGCCTTGTGTGACCGAGTTGCCGTCATCCATCAAGGCGAACTGCGAGGTGTGGGAGCGGTTGCAGATTTGACCTCGCAGACGCAGGGCAAAGTCGAGATCATCTTCTACGCTCAGAAAATGCCGGCTGCTCTGGCAAGCCTGGGAGCCGACGCGCGCGTCAGCGGCGACATGATCAACGCGATCTTGCCGGAAGAGCAACAGGATGCAGCGCTAGAGGTCTTACGGCGGGAGCGGATCAAGTTAATTTCGCTCACTCCGGTTCGCAATTCGCTCGAGGAATACTACATCCAAAAGCTGCGGCCAGCGGAAAACCGCAAAGGGGCTGGAGTATGAATCCACGGGTCGCGTATATCGCCTTCAATACTTTTCGCGAGGCCGTGCGCGACCGGGTTTTGTATAACCTGATCGCTTTCGCATTGCTGCTTTCGGGCGCTGCCATCCTCGTTGGGGAAATCTCGATCGACATCGAACGACTGGTGGTGGTGAATCTCGGCTTAACAGCGGTCTCCCTTTTTGGAGTGGTCATCGCGATTTTCATCGGCATCGGACTGGTTTCGAAAGAGATCGACAAACGAACGCTCTACACGGTTTTGTCACGTCCGGTTCGCCGATGGGAGTTCGTGGTCGGCAAGTTTTTCGGACTCACGGGGACGTTGGTGGTCAACACGTTCTTCATGGCGCTAGGCGTCTTCCTGGCGATGCTGTACGTGGCCCACAAGTTTGAGAAGATGGACGTTTGGGTGCTTGTGGCTCTCTACTTTATTGTGTTGCAGTTCCTGATCGTGTGCGCGTTGTCGCTGTTTTTTTCCTCGTTTTCTACTCCGCTGATGGCGGCGGTTTTTACTTTCGCGTCGTTCGTCATCGGAAGCCTCTCGGAAGATCTGCGCGGGTTTGCGAGAATCACGCAGGGCGCTGGCGGGTGGATCGCGACGGCGATTGCTTACCTGGTGCCGAATTTCTCCACCTTAAATGTGATCAGCCAGGTCGCACACGGGGATCCTATAGCGGGGCGTTTAATTCTCTACAACACTCTGTACGCTCTGCTCTACTCGGCAATGGCGATCTCGGGAGCGGTGTTGATCTTCCAGCGCCGAAACTTGAAATGAGCCCGACAGGCCGTGTCAATCTGATCGCAACGGCTGTGCTCGTCCTGTGCATGGCGGGAGCAATTGCGACCGTTCACGCCATCGACCAAGTGCCGAGGAAGACGGTAGCGCAAGAAGTGCTCTATCTGCGTTCTTCAACCGTTTTGCGCCGGATGAGCCTCGGCTATACCGGCTTGCTCGCCGATATTTACTGGACGCGGGCGGTGCAATACTTTGGCGAACAGCATCATAACGGCTCGGGCGATTTTCGACTGCTGGCTCCGCTGCTCGAAGTGACCACGGAACTGGATCCACGGCTTCTGCCGGCCTATCAGTTCGGGGCAAATTTTCTGGCGCCGAAGCCACCGAGCGGGGCGGGATTGCCGGGTGCGGCACTCTCGCTGATTCGATACGGTGTGGCTCACAACCCCAACCAGTGGCGGCTTTACTACAACCTGGGATTTCTGTACTTCACCGAGTTTAAGGACTATCGCCTGGCCTCAGAAGCTTTTGCCGAAGGGGCGAAGCTGCCGGTAACCAACGAATACATGCCTATTCTTGCGGCACGCATGGCGCAACACGCGGGTGAGTTCGATACGGCGCGTATGTTGTGGTTCACAACATATCAGAACACGAAAGAGGCGCAGATTCGAGAGAACGCCGTCGAACACCTGTTAGCGCTGCAAGTGGACGAAGACGTTACGCGGCTCGAACAGGTAATTGAGAAATACCGGGCGCAGACAGGGCACTTGCCCGCGTCCATGGGGGATCTGGATCGGGCGGGATTTATACACGGAACGCCGACCGACCCAAAAGGACATCCTTATAAGCTGATGGCGGAGGGACGGATTGAGGTCGAAGATCCGAAATCCCTTTACTTCATCACTAAGGGACTGCCTCCGGGGATGGGACCGCCGCAACCGGGGGGAGTTCCCGAAGCAACGCTGCACTCCGATTCAAAATAGCCGATTTCTCGTTGACGGGCCGCCTTCGTACGTGACAGAAAGATTCGCTTCTTGTTCGGCGAACAAATGGTGGGGTGTGGGCGAAACTGGTTATTTTCGCGGCGGAGAAGTGGGCGAGGCGGCGGATCCTGAGGGCGGGGGCGAAGGGGGCGCGGCGGTGGGTGCATGCCGACCGTCATCGTGGGGCGGTAATTTTGCGGCTTCGCTCACGATGGCGGCGGCGCGTTCTTTGCTGGTCTTGCATGCGGGGTCAGAGATGCGGCACTGCGCGAGTGTGTATTTGCATCCGCAATCGCAGGCTTCGGCGTTGAGCTTGTGCAAGGCGGCCATGCGCTGTTCCTGGGTCAGTTTGGATGTGTCGATTCCCGGCAGCATGGTGGCGCGGTCGGCGTGCTCCAGAGAGACTTCACCGGTGTCTTCAAAGGTCTCGACTCTGGCGGGAATCGGCATATTCAGCAGGGCGCGCACTTCGATCTCGTACAGCGCCGGATCGAAGAGCCCGACATGCTTTTGCACCATTTTGCCTTCCTGATTGATGACAAAAAGCGTGGGCAGCGCACTAATGCCTCCATAGGCAATGCGCACCGGCACAGAGGTCATAGCGACGGGATAGTTGATGCCCTTGTCTTTCACGAACGCGCGCAGGCGTTCGGGGTCGTTATCATCGACATCCATGCCGAGGATCTGCAATCGGTCCTTGTAGGCCTGCTGAATGCGGATCAGGCTGGGGATTTCAGCGCGGCACGGTCCGCACCAGGTGGCCCAGAAGTTGAGCAGCACGACCTTGCCTTTGTAGGTCTGGAGGGTGAGTTCATTTCCGTCGAGATCTTTGACCTTGAGGTCGGGCGCAGGATCGGGATCGCGCACAAAGCGGATGACCGGTTGTGGTTGCTGCTGTTGTTCTGGTTGCAGGAGTTGAGCGGGCGAGCTTGGCGGTATCAGTACCATCATGAAGCTCAACCGCCGGCACACGCCTAGTGTGATTTGGAGACTCTTCCCGGATGTGCGAGTCCTGCTCATGGGTGCTTATAGGATCATAATCGAGAATGGGAGCCGGCATTGGCATGGAATCAATTCGCGCGTTACAAGGATGATGAGCGTGAAAGCGATGTCGCAACGGCAATCGCAGGGAATTCTGCTCCACTGTACGAGTCGATTGAGACGAAAGGCTTGCTCGTCAATTGCAGTGTCCGCACCATTCGATTTCCCGACGTGCTCATTGCTGCAACCCGACGAAGACCAGACCGGCGAACAGCAGGGGGTACGAGTCATGGGATCAGGCGAGTGTGTTGAAAAAAGCTCCTAACAGCGAAATTGGCAAAAAAATTTGCAATGCTGACTCAGGCTGCACAAGCATGCTTTCTGGAAACACGTCCTCTTAGCCGTTGGGTGGGAGGCGAGAGCGTCGAGGTCTGTGTTATTCAGTGCGCCGCTATCGACCGCGTCCTCGCTTTTCGCGGCGAAGGGTTCTAGCAACTGATTTTGTGAAGGGAGCATCTGATGCGTGGTTTCACAATACCAGCGAGGAAGCTCCCATGTTAAGATTCGCTTCGACCTCAACCTTAGTGCTGGCTTTTTTCACGCTTTGCGTGGCTGCTTCCGCGACCGAAGTTTTGTATGTTGCCGAACCACAAGATAGCCAATACTTACTACACACTTATAATGTCAATCCCGAGTCGGCCGCGGCCATTGCAGCCGGCCGGGCGGTCACCATCCCTGCCAACTCGGTGGACCCATTGACTGTGAATGGCGAGCACTACCTTTACGTTTGGAACGCGACTGAGGTGTGGGTTTATCCCACCAACAGCCAGGGAGTTCCTAAGGAAGAGCCGTCGCAGCATTTGACGTTTGGCTTTTCCTATCCGGTGTACTCGTTTGTGGTTGATCCCGATGGAAAGTTTGGTTATGCGGCCTACAACTGGACCGATGATCAGAATAACGTCTACACCGATATCGTTCTGTTCACGATTAGCCAGTCCAGCGGCGAATTGAGCAATACGGGCAAATTGGCGGGAACCTACGGTCCCAATGCAAGTATCGTGCAGGACCATCTGCAGTTCGGCAGCAACGGACGGAGGCTGTACACGCACTGGACCGACAATGGACCGTACACGTACGGCATCGGCTACTATTTTTATCCGGTAAACCAGACGAGCGGGGCTTTGGGTAAAGTTCAGAACCTGTTCTATGCGCAGACGCTGGAGTGCGGCACTTCCTGCGGGGTGGCGATTAGCGACGCGACGTCGGCGTCGGCGGGCGCTTGCTGCGGTCCGGGAAGCGGTTCGATCATTTTTGCGCGCAACCCGAACGGGCAAAACTTCGCTTGCGAATATCAGCTGGCATTCTGCAGCGACGATGTGGCTGGCTTATATCTCGATCCTCTCGGACGGAACATTTTCTTTGGAGATGCGACGGTCGACCAGATTTATGTCGCACATATTGATTTCGCCACTTCGGAATTGAACCCAACGTCGTCGATTCCCGGAACTCCGATGCTGGATTTCAGTCCCGACAGCAGCCTGGTTTATGCCATCAATTCGAATACCATCGGCATCTACGCTCTCGCGTCGACCGGCTACCTCACTGCTAGCAGCACGTTGTCAGACTCGGGTAACGTGAGCGTGGCCACGGCGACGTTCTGACAAGCTGATTCCTGGTTGTGGTTGAGTCCGTGGGCGGAGAAGGGCAAGGGCAACAGCAACGGCGAGAGCAACAATACGGGCAACGGCACCGGCAACAGCAAGGGCAGCGGACAGGAGTGTCCGCTCCACACAAACTCGCGGTTTAGCGGTTGGGATGGGGGGCGGCGGGCAGGAGGACGACTTGGGCGAAGAGGCCGGTGGTGTCGCCGGAGTTGGTTTTGTCCTTTCCGTAGCCTACCGCGAAGGTCAGGGTGTCGTTGGCTTTCAATTCGAGCTGTCCGGAATAGCTCGCGGCCGGGTTTGCGCCCTTGATCTTGTGGAAGGCGGGATCTCCGCCGTAGCCGTCGATGTCGGCGTCGAATAAAGATGTGGCGTTGTGCAGCACGTGGACGTCAGTGGTCGATAATCCGTAGTGGATACCCTCGAATTGGGCGCTTACCTTGTAGGTTCCCGCGATGGGCGCGGTAAAGCGCACGAGACTGAACTGGCCGTTATTGCTGGCTTCCATGGCGATTTCGCCGGGGCGGACGGCCCATCCTTTGCAGCCGACTTGAGGTTGCTTCGTAGTGTTGTAGGCGACGTAGGGATAATAGCCAGGGCCGGGGCCGTGATTGGGGGCCGGATGCCAGAAACCGATGGAGCGAGTCGGATCACATTGCAGATCGACGGGATCGGATTGGGTGTCGACGCGAAACTGATCGGGCGCTAGAGAACTTGTTTCAGAATATCCGTACTGCCAGACTTGGTTGGGAGTAGGGAGGGCGGGATTGTCGTTAAAAGAAAAGTCAGCGGAGAGGTCGAAAGTTTTCTGCGCCTGGACGTGGGCGAACTGACCGATTAGTAACACCAGGATTGCGGCAAGACGCATGGTGACCTCCGGAACTTTCTGCGTGCTGGCGATCATGGCTGAGTTGGAGCGAATCTGTCAACAATCGTGTTGACGAATGAAGCGACTATCGCGCTCTACCGGCGAAGAGGATGAGGTTGCCGTCGGGGTCACGGACGATGAAGGTGCGGGCGCCCCAGGGCTCTGTCTTGAAGGTCTGATGAAATGACACGCGTGCGGTTTGAAACTCGAGGAAAAGTGGTTCTGCATCGTCAACGGTGATGGAGGCGGAGAGCAGATGTTCTCTGGCTTGAAGGTCTGGGCTGATGGCGGGTTGATCGAGATGACGAAGGTTAAGACTGGCTCCGTCGCGGAAAACCTGGGCGTAGAAGGGCGGGTCGCCGTGGGTGAAGGCAACGGTAAACCCCAGCTTCTTTGTGTAGAAATCGCTTGAGGCTGCGACGTCAGTGACAAAGAGTTGAGGCTCGGCGGCGAGCAGGGTGGGTTTGGAAAGAGTTTCGGAGGGGGCCTTGTTGGGGTGCGTACCATTTGCGACCGGAACGTTGCTAGTGATCGCTGTGTTTCTTGGTCGTCCGAAGAATAAGACGTAGCCGTTGGAGTCGCGGATCTCGAATCCGCGAAGACCGTCGTGGGTGTCTTTGAGCGGAACGCTGAAGGCTGCGCTGCCGTCGGCGAATCGATCGGCGAATTCGAGGGCGAGCGCATCGGGGTCGGGTGCGTAGACGTAGGCGTCCCAGCGCAGGGAGGGATGGCGCTTGGAATTGGGCAGCGGCGCGATGTCTTTCTCGGACTTGAGGAAGATCTGGGCTCCGTCGCGGAGGATGATGGCGAAGAAAGGATTTTGGTCGGGCTGCTGGAAGGTCACTTCGAAGCCCAGCTGGTCGCGGTAGAAGGCGATGGTTTTGTCGACGTTGGTGACGATGAAGAAGGGGGAGATAGCGGGAGTTGAGGGTCGTGGCATGGGCGGCTGACTGGGCATGGAATCGCTTAGTGAGAAAACGGAATCCTACACTGCGGACGAGGCGAAACACCAGTGAGGGAATGTCGATCACGCCCGAGCCGTAGCTGGTGTAAATGGCGATTGCACTAACAATCCACGGATTTTCAGCACTCGCATCCGGGCGCAACCGTCCTTGCCCGATTACGTCTCCCGGCCTCCCGTTGCAATTCCGGCCGGTGTGCTTCGTGGGCCTCCATCCGTTTGCGATTCTTCCGTAGGAACCACCCTGCATGAATCTCAATTCTCGCCACCCGCCACGCGATCTAAACTCTTGTATCAATATGCCTTCGTGCATTCGTTCCTTTCCTCCTCACCCTACGGACAACCCCTGTTTTTCCCGCCATCGTCCTGTATGGTCGATGGGCAGGCTTTGGCTGTATACATAAAGGATGACCATGCTGCGCCGCCTAGTGATCTTCTCTCGCCGTCGCAATCTTGGCCGTTGTCCCCAGGCCAAATTGACGAATTACGCTCTGGGGACGATTCGGGTATCCCTCCCTTTGCTGTTGCTGTTCTCAATGGTGACTTCGTCACGAGCCTTCGCAGCGGCCTCAGATCTCGAGACCGTGCTATCCGGATCGCGCCAGCGTATTCAGAAATTCGACTACCGCGTCGCGGGCCGTATCACACGCGTCGACGCCGATGGCAAGCGCACCAACTACAAGTTCACCGCCAAGGCTCACTGGTTTCCCGACGGTCTGCGTCTGCTCTGCGAGATTTCGGGTGCAGGCTCCGAAAAGACAACGCTCCTTCTGCAAATGACCGCCAATGGGCACATCACCATCGAAGCGCGGCTTCCTGGCGAAAAGGCCGCCAGCGTTTTGCCCTTCGAACGTTGGAACGACCCGCTCGTAGGCACTGACTTCTCCTACGAAGATATGGTCGAGAACCAGTTCTTCTGGAAAAATCAGAAACTTCTACCACCCGAGAAATACGGCGCACGCGATTGTTTTGTCCTCAAAAGCACGGCCGGCCCCCAGGACCGGAGCTATTACGATTCGGAAACATCGTGGATCGACACGAGTATCCTGTATCCAGTGCATGTGGTGAAGACGCTGCGCGGGACGGCACAACAAAAGGAGTTCATCTACTACGGCCTGCGCCAGATCAGCGGCGTTTGGTCCGCAACGCAGGTAGAAGCAAAGCTCCAAGGCAAACCCGGTTCCTCGATCATGGTCATCGAAACCGGCTCGGCCAAAGCTAATCTAGCGCGCAAAGACTTTGCCATCACCCAGTCCAGCGCTCTAGAAGAGAAGGCAAAATAAAAAGTGAAACAAATCAATTCGCCGAATTTAGGCTGTTGCCACGATCCGCACTATCCGTCGAGCTCACGCCTGTCTGCGGTCACGGAACAAGCTCTTTTTCAGACGACATCGGCGCCTCATATAAGCCAAACGGCCACCAATTCCAGTCTCCTGCAAGCTGCAAAAGTGCCGGCCCCACCACCATCCGCACCACCGTGGCATCAATGAACACCGCCGCAGCGAGCGCGAAACCCAGCATTTGGACGACTAGAAAGCTTCCCATCGTGAAAGCAGTGAAGACGGCGATCATGATGGCCGCCGCGCTCGTTATCAGCCCCGCCGTCCGCGCCAGACCCTCAACCACCGCCGATTTCTCGGATAGACCACGCCGCCGTTCTTCCAACACCCGTGCAACCAGGAAGACTTCGTAGTCCATGCTCAATCCGAAGACGATGGCAAACGAGAGAATCGGCACAATCGGATACACATTTCCCGTCGGTCCGTCGAGCCCAAACAGTTTGTTCCCGTGCCCTTCCTGAAAGACGACAACCAACGCGCCGAATGAAGCCCCCACCGAGAGTAGATTGAGCAGAATTGCTTTGACCGCCGCAACGACGGAACGTAACCCGATCATGAGAGCCAGCAAGCTCCCCAAGACAACAAGAAAGATCACCCTGGGCAACTGCCGCTTTACCACCAAGTCATAATCTGCGTCTTGCGCGGGAACTCCGCCCACTCGCAAGGCAGCGCCGGGCACGCCCGTAATCCCCGCGACATCCAAGGAACGCACCTCCCGTACCCATCGTATTTGTTCGTTGGGGGTAAGCGAGGCCGTGGGCAGCAACTCGATCAAGGTAGCTTGGCCATCCCTGCGCAGAAAACTCGTGCGGATCGTCTCCGGCACATCGTTGAGAGCATCCGGATTGTCCGCCATCCCGGTGAGGGCCGGAAGAGACAAGACCTCTTGCGCTCGAGGATCGTTCTGGAAGCTCTTGGTCAAGCGACTGACAGCCAGCCAGCCAGCCGGCGAAAGCAGCGGAGACTGCGGCGGCAACTCCAGCACCACTCGTAGAGACTCCACAATCCCCGACCGCCCCATGTGCTGCAGCGTGTGCAGTGCCTGCACCGACTTCGCTTCGGCAGGAAGCGAATCCCGGTCGGGAATGCCGGGAGCGATCTTACGCGCCTGGGCGGCAAGGATCAGTAGAGGGACCCCGGCAATGAGCAACGCCGTCCATGGCCGGCGCGTTATGATGCTGCCCCACCACACCCAACGCTCGCTCGCCGCGCACATGCTGGCCCTCGTTTCCAATCGTTTGCTTGGAAAACGCACTCGGCCGGCATTGATCCGCTGCCCGAGCAGACCAAGCACCCAGGGCAAAATAAACGTACACAGCATTACGCTCAAAACGGTGACCAGCAGCCCAGCGACCCCTATGGAGCGTAATTCGCTGATTGGGACCGTCAAGAGCGCGGAAAACCCAATCGCCACAGTTGTCGCCGAGATGAGCAGAGTCCGTCCCGCTTGCCCAGCCGCAATGTCGGCCGCTTCACCATTGTCATATCCCTCGGCCAACGCTTCCCGAAACCGGCTCACCATCAGCAACGCATAATCAATGCCCAGGCCCAAGCCGAGCATCGTTGCCAGATTCTGCACCAGAATCGAGAGATGCAGATAGTGCGCGAGCAGCGCGGCCGCACCCAGCGTCATCGAGATTGCGAGCACTCCAACTCCCAGCGGCAATAGCGCGGCCACAACACTGCCGAATGCCAACACCAGCAGCACCAGGGTCACCGGCATGGCGCGCTTCTCCGCATGGGCAACATCTTCCGCGCTGACCTTGCGCAAATCGAAAGTCAGGGGCGTCTCACCCGTAATCTCAAGTTTGATATTGGGGTACTGCGACTTAAGCTGACTCTCCATCGAGTCCGTCTTTGCTCTCAATTGCGGGACCAAGGCCTCGACGTGTTCATTATCATCCTTCGGGTCGAGCCCCACGATAATCAACGCCCCACCATTGTCCCCAGTGAAGGAAGGATCCGGCCAATCCAGACTCGAGACCGCGCCCGACACCCCCGGCATACTCCGCAAAGAACTCGATAAGAAGCCCAATACATCTGCGCCTTTTGCGGAATCGATATCGGGAACGCCGCTGATCACCAGAACCAGCCGATGCGCGTAAGGAGACTGGAACTGCTGCGCCAGCTCAAGGTCAACTTTTTCGGATTCTCCGCCCTTGATGTGAACCGCTGTCTCCAGGCGGCGTTCGACTTTATAGGAAAAGGGCACCAACACCAGCGCTATCGCAAATCCCGACATCGCCAGCCAGAACCGGCGGCGCGCAGCGCCACGGCCAGTCTTCAAGTTCGGCATTACCGTTACCATGAAAGAGTCACGCCGTCTCCTGCTCCGCCTCGGAACCTAAAACGACCCCAGTGCCCCGGCACTTCCATGATAAAGGATCACTCTGCCTATTCATTGGGGTTTTGCCCTGATCTTGGCGTGGGATAAACGGTAGATGCCGGCAGGTTTTCCCCACGCTCTTCTCCCTTGAAAGGTTCAATGGCAGAAACCTCGTCAGCTCCCCACACTATCCAGAGCTCTTCAGCCAAATTTAAGGTGTCATACTTATCATCGTGTTGATGAACCAGAGTCGTTTTCACTCTCGTTGCCCGGCTCCTGAAAAGCAACGGGGGTTCCGAAGCGCTCACGGGTTTCGTCCATTCGTCTTCGTTTTATCACGCCCGGTTTTGCCCCTCGTGCTTTTGCCCCTCTTGCTCATTGCCACGGCTCACGCTCAGGGAGGCCCCCCATTTCGAACCGACGATCCCGAAACTCCCGGCAACCGGCACTGGGAGATTAACTTTGGCTGGATTGGCGACCGAAACCCGGCGGCCGGCGCTTACCAGGTGCCCGATTTCGATATCAACTACGGTTTGGGGGACCGCATTCAGCTCAAGTATGAAATCCCAATCGCCATCGAGGAGACGCGCCCTCAGCCCGCGACGCCGTCCGAACCCGCGGTTCCAGGACGTGCGATCGTCGGCTTGGGCGAAAGCCTGATGGGAATTAAGTGGCGATTCTACGAGCATCATCCCAACGATCCCTGGGTGAAGAATCGCTTCGGCACAGGGCTGCCCGCAGTCTTCGGACACCATGGCGGCGAGTCCAGTGAGCCAGCCGGGGAATCGGGCGATTCAGCAGGAGCGCAAGATTCACGGGAATCGCTGGTCAATTTCAGCATCTCGACTTACCCCCAACTTTTTCTTAACAATCCGACCAGAGCCGTTGAACGTGGACTCGTAGCCTCCGGCCCCACGTTCTTTTTTCCCCTGGAGGTCAACGGCCGAGTCGGACCCATCCGATGGCTCGGAGAAGTCGGTTACAATTTCGGTAATCATTCAGTCCCGCAAAGTTGGGGTCGCGGCTTGTTGATTGGCCATGAGTTTAGCGACCGCACCGAAGCGTACCTCGAGCTTTATGACGAACAGGATGCGAATCGCGTTCCTCCAGGGCTCGGTGTTGGACAGTTTGCCAGCGGCGGCCCGAAAGCACGCGAGACAACCTTGGGGCTTGGCGGACGCCAGGCGCTGAACAAGGCAAAAACCCTCAATCTTCTGTTGATGGGCGGGCGAAGCTTTCAGACCATTTCTACTTCGAACACCCAGCCGAGTTGGATCGGCTATGTGGGCCTGCAAGTCTTGCTCGGACCAAAAGAACATGTCGCTTCGCAAGTCGAACAGAAGCTGCCCGACGAGAGCAGACCGTAGCCTGCAAACGTAGCCTGCAAACAAAGAACGACCGAGACGCTTACCCGGCACGCTCGCCCCAGTTGTTTTCGCCCATTTACTCTCGTCCACCCTACTTTCGCCCGACAACAATAACCTCAAAACTGTCAGGCAACGCCTGTGGCCGAGGATGCGGAGTCTGCGCTGTCGCCTCGGGAAGTGGTCCAAACTTCGCCGTAACCAAATAGACACGATCCGTAGTTTCGTCGTAGGCCATGGTGCGCGCGCCGCGTGCCGTGGGCATCGTTTCAAGGACCTTATACCCGTTGGCCGCGTCGACGACCGTCAAAGTCCCTTCGCCGTTCGAGCTGAACACCAGTTTTCGCATCGGGCTGAAAGCCGTCGCATCCGGACCGTCTCCGATAGCCGCCGAAGCGATCTGCTTGCCGGTCGCCGTGTCAACCACCGCCATTTGCTTGCCATCGCAAACGGCGAAGAGTTTCCCGTGTTCTCGATCGATCGCGAGGCCCGACGGAGATTCGCAGTCGCTAAGTTTCCATGTGCCCGTCAGTTTCTTATCATGGGCGTCGAAGCGGACAATCTCATTCTCGGTTTCGATGTTGTCGTAAACGAAGCCCCCGCCGTCAGCGGCGGGAAACTCGGGCTTTCCCGGCACATCCATCGTGGCCACAACTTTGTTCGTCGCGGCATCGATCACGGTGACGTTCTTGCTGCGCCCGTTGAAAGCCCAAACCGTCTTTGTCGTGGGCTCGAATAGCAGCCCGTCAGGATTCGTTCCTGCCGGGATCGTGGCCACTGTGTGAAAGTTCTGCCGATCGAAAACGACGACTGCATTGCCGCCGCCATCGCTGATGTAGCCGAACTTTCCTTGCTCGTCGAGCGCGATGCCATGGGTGCCCTTCATTCCTGTAATCGTTGCGATCGACTTGCCCGTCTTGGTATCGATCACTTCAACTTGCGTCCCGTGGGTAACATAGAGAATCTTGGCAGCGGAATCGACTAGGAGGTAATCCCAACCGCCGGTGCCCCCGACTTTCCAGTGATCCACGATCTGGTACGGCTGCTGGCCAACAGCGAAAGTCGCAGCGAAAATGCAGGCGGCGACTGTTGCAACCTGAATCATTCTGCGTAAGTCAGCGATCTCAGCAACTAGCGAGCAAACATCAATAGCCATGAGTCTCTCCGATGCTTCTGAATTCTGCTTCACGTCTTCTCCCATCATGCCTCTGCAACCTTAAATGAGGCTGAATGCGGAAGGCCAGTGCTCGCGGGTAAGGTGACCACAATCTGTGTGCCTTGCCCCCACCCGCTTTCTACGCCAATCGACCCCTTCGACCGCTCCGCGATCGCCTTGCAGATCGCCAGCCCGAGCCCGGTGCCCCCGCTCTCCCGGCTGCGGGAAGCGTCGGCGCGATAAAACCGCTCAAAGAGATGCGTCAACGCAGCCTGTGGAATCCCCTCCCCTCGGTCCGCCACTCTTATCTCCGCGACCCCGTTCCGTCCTAGGACAGACAACATCACTTCGCTCTTTGCCGGACTATGCTGGACTGCATTCATCAGAAGATTCGAGGCGAGAATCTCGGCATCACTGGCATGCATGCTCACCAGACATCGTCCTTGCTCGACCAAACGAATCGTGACTCCCTTCGATTCAGCAAACGCCCTCACACGCTGCGTCAGCGGCCGCAAGACCTCTCCTAAGTCCAGAACTTCCGCCGCCTTCAAGGGCTCTTCTTCCACCCGCGCCAGTGTTAGCATGCGCTCGGTAAGCTCCTCCATCCTCTCGATGTCAACTACCAGATCGATCAAGCCCTTTTCGTATTCTTCCGCCGTCCGACTGCCTAGTGTGAGCAGTTGGACGCTCGACTTGAGCACGGCAAGCGAGGTCTTCAACTCGTGCGCCGCATCCCCAGTAAACCGGCGTTGCCGTTCGAAAGCTTCGTGCAAACCGGCGAGCAATTGTCGGATTGACGAAATGATGGGCACCAACTCCCTCGTCTGCATTGCCTTTTCGCTCGGCACGAACTCCCAGGATGAAACCGAAACGCGCGACGCTCCGTGAGCCAACTCTCGCAACGGCCTAAGTTCGAGACGCAGAAGCCCGGCAAGAAGAAGCCCTGTGGCGGCAAGCAGCGCCAAACTGCTGACAGCGTAGAAGCGAATCACTTCCATCACTTCATGACGCAAATGCTCCGTCGAAGAAGCGTAAATCAGCGATACAGGTCTGCGCCTGCCACCATTTTCCAAGCGGTCGATGACCCGTACACCTTGTTTGCGAATTGCTCTGTAATGCACTCCTTCAATCTCGACATTGAAATACCCTTCCGTCGATGAGGATTCGATCCTTTGCAGTCCATGAGCATCCGCCTTCGGAGACGCGCCCAACAACCGCCCGTTGGGATTCAGAACCTCGTAGATATCTTGTGGGGGCAACACAAGTTCGCTGTGGTCGACGGTAACGTTGGCCTCCGGATCATCGGCATCCTGAACCGCGCCCAGAAGGGAGTCGGCGCGTCCCAGTAACATGATGTCGAAAGCCCTCCGCCGGCCATGCACCTCGTGCAGAATCGCAATCACGGAAAAACAAACAACGCACAACAACTCCGCGAGCAATACCGCGATGATCAGCCGCCGCGTAAGGGAGTGCATTCTCATACTGTTGCCTCGGGTGCTTCCAGCCGGTAGCCGCGCCCGCGAACCGTCTCGACCGTGGCCTCCTCTCCCATCATTCGCAACCGTTTGCGCAGGTTCGAAATGTGCGCCTCAATCACGTTGGAGTGGTGCTCCCACGTGTAATCGTAGAGATGTTCCAGCAACTCTTGCTTCGACACGATCGCCCGTGGGCGGAACATCAGGTATTCCAGCACTCGATATTCAGTCGGAGAAAGTTCGATAAGCCGTCCGCCACACCGCACCGTCTGCTCGACCGCGTTCATCGTGAGCCGCCCAACCGTCAGTAAAGGATGCGCGGCGCCCTTGCCGCGCCGGATCAGTGCTTTTACACGCGCCATCAGTTCGCCCAGATCGAAGGGCTTCGTCAGATAATCGTCGGCGCCCGCGTTCAGAAGCTCAACCACATGCTTGCGTTCGTCCCGTGCCGTCAGCACCAGAATCGGTGTGCGATCGCCGCGCGAGCGCGTTCTTCGCACGATGCTGAGGCCGTCGAGACCCGGCAGCATGAGATCCAGCAGCAGCAGATCGTAATGTTGGTTTTCGGCTAGTGCCACACCCTCACGTCCATCGTGAGCACAATCCACAGCCAACCCAGCGCCCTGTTTCAGCGCAGCAGCAATGTTTGCGGCGAGTCGCTTCTCATCTTCGACGATCAAAACGCGCATTGAATTGGAACGAACCCGATTCGCTTCGACATTCAGTGTAGCGCGAGAGTTGAGAGGTTTGGTGGTGCCAGAGGCTGCCCTAAAATCGGCAATATCACGCAAACGGAATAACATTAAGAAGGAACGTGTACTTGGTCAAAGCTAAGCAGAGACCTATTTATACAGCAGATATTTCTCGCGCAACCGAACAAATTCATCCAGTCGCTCTCGCCAGTCCTCGGCGATCCGCCGTGGATCCTCTCCCGCGGCAATCGCATCGAACACCGACTGATTCACGAGCAAGTCGGCCATCTTGTCGAGTCTGAAGTCATTCTGATAGAGATGATGCAGCGCTGACGCCAACTCAACGCCCAACTCAGGCGCGTCCAAAGTATTGCGATCGAGCAAAATCAGATTCACGCCCTCGCAGCGCACTCCCGAGAAGTTGCTCGAAGACGGAGTAAAAACGATCGGCACGAAGCGCACGCTCTGAATATTGCGCGCGTTCAGGTACGCCGCCAATTCACGCCCGTTCATCCACGGAGCGCCTACCACCTCAAAAGGCGTGTCAGTCCCGCGTCCAACCGAAACGTTCGTGCCTTCAATCATCGCCACTCCGGGATAGAGAGTCGCTTCGTAAACACTGCGCAAGTTCGGAGAAGTATTCACCCACGACAGCCCCGTGGAATCGAACCAGTCGCCCCGTTGCCAGCCTTCCATCAATACCACTTCCAGCTTCGCTCCGATGTGGCGCTCGGCGTTGCCCATCTTCGCCAGTTCCGCCTGCGTCATGCCGTGCCGGACCGGCTCAGGAAAATAATTGGTGAATCGTTCCTGTCCCGGTCCAGAATCAGAAACTGGGCCTTGGACGAACGACCCCGTGACCGGATTTGGCCGGTCCAGAATGACGACTTCGATCCCCGCTTTCGCCGCCGCTTCCAGAAAATATCCAACCGTCGCCTGATACGTGTAAAAGCGGGCGCCCACGTCGGCCACATCGATCACCACTGCGTCGAGCCGCTTCAAAATATCGGCCGCCGGGCGCCGCGCCGCATCGCTCCCCCCGTAAACGCTGTACACCGCGATTCCCGTGGCGGCGTCCTTCGTATTCTTAACGTCGAGGGTGTCGAGCGTGCCGGTCACTCCGTGTTCAGGGCTGAAAATCGCATCCAGCGCAAGGCCGGCAACGTTTGCCAGGATGTCAATCGTGCGCCGCCCTTCTGAGTCGACTCCAGTTTGATTCGTGAGCAGCCCGATGCTTCTTGGAGCTCCGCCTTTCGCCGGATGCAGCGCCGCAAAATGAGTCTCCTCCAGCACGTCGATTCCGGTTTGAACCGTGCCATTGCGATTGGCCAGCTTGCGCGCGGCACTTTGCATTTCGTTGTAACCGGTAATCGCGGACACCCGCATTTTTTCGGCGTCAGAGGGGTCGAGCGCCAACACCGCCGCCACCGCCGTCGCAACTTTCGTTCGCAGAGCGACGGCACTTCCCCTCTCTTTCGGTGGCAGCGGATCGCCATGCAGCGAATTCATGTGGACCGCATTCGTCAGCAAAACAATGTAGGTCTTCGTCGCCGGATCGATCCACAAAGACGTTCCTGTAAATCCAGTATGACCAAATCCCCCGACGGGCAGCAGTTCGCCACGATTCGTCGAAAAAGGAGAGTCAATATCCCACCCAAACCCTCGCAGCGACGTGCCATTCACCGGTTGCTGCGGAGCAGTCATCTTTGCGACCGTCGGTGCTGTCAGGACCCCGCGGCCGCCGTCGAGTATCGCCTGGGCAAAGATCGCAAGATCGTCAGCGGTCGAAAACACTCCCGCATGTCCCGCGACACCGCCCATCCGCTGGGCTGTTGGATCATGCACCACCCCGCGCAAAAGATGATGACTCTCGTCTTCTTCGGTCGGTGCGACGCGCGGCAACCACGATGCTGGTGGCAGGAAGCGCGTCTCCTTCATCCCGAGCGGTTCAAAAACATGCTTCGCCGAATAATCGTCAAGCGATTCTCCCGAGAGCCGCTCCACCAGTGCACCCAGCACAAGAAAGTTGATATCGCTGTAAACGAATGCTGATCCTGGCGGACGCTCTGGCGTGACCTCCCAGGCCATGCGAAACGCAGTATCCTTGCCTTCCCACTTTCTCACCAGATCGAGATCCTCCGGCAGCCCCGAATAATGCACCAGCAACTCTCGGACGGTAATATCCTGTTTCCCGTTCCGCGCGAACTCTGGAAGATACTTCGCGACCGGATCGTTCATACGGATCTTACCCTGCTCCCACAGCTGCATAATCCCCGTCGTGGTCGCGAGAACCTTGGTCAGGGAAGCACAATCGAACACCGTATCGATCGTCATCGCCTCTCGCCGCGGCTCGATCGCTCGGCTGCCGTACGCCTTGCGATAGACAATCTGCCCGTCGTGTCCAACGAGGACGACGGCTCCGGGAATTTGACGCTGCGCAATGGCATCGTTGATGATCGGATCAAGAATCGCCAAGCGCGAGTCGATCGCGGCCTGCCCAGAAGCGGTTGCGCAACAAGAAACAACACATAGCAGAATTGTGGTCAGAACTTTCACGCTTGCTGTGACTCTACACGAGACCAACGACCCCCCTCAAGACACTGAGGGTAACCACCTATCGTGATATCGCCCAAAGTCGTCCCAAAGCAATTGTCGTTTTTTCAGAACTTTCGCGATAAAGTCACGCACCCGCTGGCGCGTAACGATCCAGGCACTTTGCCTTAGTCCCGTCGTTTGCTATAACCCGAAGAGGGATTAATATCGGCTTTGACTGAGATCCACACGTCGACCGCAGACTTTACTTTTCTGGTCCGCAATCTGGCAAACCAGGATGACCGCTTCAGCGCTGCTTTCGACATTCTGGAAAAGGCGATCGCCGTTCGCGCCTTCCCTGCCTGCGCACTGGCCGTCACGCTTGCCGGAGAACTGATCGCGCACAAGGCTCTCGGCCGCTTCACCTATGATTCCGCTCCCCCGGACGCAACCACTTCCAACCTCTTCGATCTCGCTTCGCTCACGAAAGTCGTCGCCACCACCACCATGGCCATGATCCTGTATGAACGCGGACTGCTCGATCTCGAAGCCCCCGTCACCGCCGTTGTGCCCGAGTTTGCAGATCCATCCGATCATGACGACGAACGCCGGCAAGTCACACTGCGCCTGCTTCTTGCCCACAGCTCCGGCTTGGCCGCCTACGAAAAGCTTTTTCTGCGCGCGCCCACCCGCGAAACCCTGCTGCGCGCCGCCTTCAGCACGCCCCTTACCGCCGCTCCCGCAACGCGTAGCGAGTACAGCGATATCGGCTTCATTATTCTCGGTGTTGCCCTCGAGCGGCTAGCCGACGAACCGCTCGAACGTTTTTTGCCAGCGCGAGATTTTCGGACCGCTCGGCATGACGCGCACAACTTTCAATCCGGCGCCAGCGTTCAAAAGTTCAGTGGTCCCAACCGCCGACGATCGCGTTTTCCGTCACCGCCTGATCCAAGGCGAGGTGCAGGACGAAAACGCCAGCATTCTCGGCGGCGTTGCACCCCACGCCGGACTTTTCTCCACAGCAGAGGATCTCGCAATTTTCTCCCATAACATGCTCAACGCCGGATACCCGATTCTGCGCCCCGGCACCCTGAATCTGTTTACGCGACGGCAGCCCGTGCCCGTCGATACTTCTCGCGCACTAGGATGGGATACACCTTCCTCGCCGTCGCAATCCGGAAAATACTTCTCGCCCCGTTCGTTCGGCCATCTTGGCTATACCGGCACGTCGTTGTGGATCGACCCGGAGCGCCAACTTTCCATCTCTCTGCTCACCAACCGCACTTGGCCCGACTGCCAAAATCAGGCCATCAAGCGGGTCCGCCCCGCCGTTCACGACGCCGTAGTCGAAGCATTGGAGTCCCAAGTTTGAAACATAAAATGACGCGAACCGCGTCGATCGATCTTCCCGATACGAAACAGGCGCAGAAGTCGAGCGCAGCAACGCCTCGCAAAAGCGACAAGAGGTCGCCCCCTCGACGCAGAGCACGAATGCCGAATCTCAAACGGCTCAGCACCGAACAAAGCAACTCCGCTTCCGCCGATCTCGATCAAAAATCTGCGCTCGAAATCGCCCGTATCATCAACCGCGAAGATGCCAAGGTCGCGAAGGCCGTCAGACCGGCGCTTCCGCAAATCGCAAAGGCCATCGACCTGATTACTGCCCCGCTCTCCCGCGGCGGGCGCCTGATCTACGTCGGTACGGGCACCAGTGGACGCATTGCCGCTCTCGACGCTGCTGAGTGTCCCCCGACATTCGACGCCCCTCCTCGCATGGTGCAGTTCATTATGGCCGGCGGACGCGCGGCGCTGGGCGCTGCCGTCGAAGCCAACGAAGACTCGCGCTCGCTTGGACGCAAAGCGATGGCCCAGAAAAGACCGGGCCCCAATGACGTCATCATAGGCATCGCCGCCAGCGGACGAACTCCTTTTACGGTAGCAGCTCTCCAATACGCGCGCGCCCAAGGGGCCCTGACCGTCGCCATTGTCTGCAATCCAAACTCGGAACTCGGCAGGTCGGCGCACGTTGAGATCGTCGCCGCCGTTGGCCCGGAAGTACTAGCGGGCTCGACGCGGATGAAAGCCGGCACAGCTCAGAAGATGATCCTGAATATGCTGAGCACGGGCGCGATGACCCGTCTCGGCTATGTCTACGGCAACCTGATGGTCAACCTGCATACCAAAAACTCAAAATTGCTCGAGCGCGGCATCGGTATTTTGCAGACCGCTGCCGGATTAAAACCGATCGCAGCCCGCAAACTCCTGGCGTCCGCCGGAGGACGTGTCCCCCTCGCCCTCGTGATGGCCAAGAGCGGCCGCAATCGCAGCTCGGCTGCCGCTGCATTGGAGAAAACCGGTGGCCACGTCCGTCAAGCCATCGCCCTCGCCAAGATCTCCTAAAGCGTCTTTTCCCAGAATTGCAGCGCCTCCCCTCATCCATGGCGCGCTCTTCCCGATGCAACTTCTGCGTTGCAGTTACAATCGGAACCTCTGCGTGCAACCCTCAACCCCCAAGTCCCCTCATTCCTCGCTAAAATATCTCCAGCGAACAACTGAAGCCACAACGCGCATTACCCAGGAACTCATCACAACATGGATAAATTAGTCATCCGCGGCGGCAACCCCCTGCTGGGTACGGTTCGCATCAGCGGAGCGAAGAACGCCGCGCTGCCCTGCATGGCGGCGGCCTTGCTCACCGACGAACCCGTGATTCTCGAGAATATTCCGCAGGTCCGGGACATTGAGACGACCCGCAAACTGCTCGCCGCAATGGGTGCAGAGGTCGAACTCGGCTACGGACGCGCCCATCACCGCACGACCATCTGCGCCCGAACGCTCGCCGCTCCGGAAGCCTCTTACGACCTCGTCAAGACCATGCGTGCCTCGACGCTGGTGCTTGGGCCTCTCGTCGCCCGCTGCGGCCGCGCCCGCGTCTCGCTTCCCGGCGGTTGCGCCATCGGAGCGCGTCCCATCGACCTGCATATTAAAGGTCTGGAGCAACTCGGCGCGATCATCACACAAGAACACGGCTATGTCGAAGCCGTGACCGATCCGCTGAAAGGCAATCGTCTGCACGGCGCCCAAATCGTCTTCGACAGAATCACCGTAACCGGAACTGAAGATCTGCTCATGGCCGCCACCCTCGCCGAAGGCGAATCCCTGATGCAGAACTGCGCTCGCGAACCGGAGGTCGCCGACCTCGCCGCGCTGCTCAACGCCATGGGTGCGAAAATTCAAGGCGCTGGAAGTTCCACGATTCGTGTCAAGGGCGTCAGCAAGCTTCACGGAGCCCGGCATCGCATCATTCCCGACCGAATCGAAGCGGGAACCTTCATCATTGCCGGAGCGCTGACCGGCGGAGACCTGAACGTTGCCGGATGCGATCCTTCTCACCTCTCCGCCATCCTGCAAAAACTAGCGGAAACCGGCGTAAAGACGGTGGTAAAAGCAGATTCCGTCCGCGTCATGGGCGATCAACCCCTGCAGGCTTCCGACATGAACACCGAGGAATATCCCGGCTTCCCCACCGATATGCAGGCGCAGTACATGGCGCTCGCGACTCAAGCGGCGGGTACATCGGTCGTCACCGAAAATATTTTCGAGAACCGCTTCATGCACGCGCAGGAATTGGTGCGCATGGGCGCCAACATCAAGATTGAAGGCCGGCGCGCGATTATCCGCGGAGGCACTCCACTCAGCGCAGCCGCCGTTCTTGCTTCCGATCTGCGCGCCTCGGCCTCCCTCGTGCTTGCCGCCCTGGTCGCTGATGGCGAAACCATCATCGACCGCGTCTACCACCTCGATCGCGGCTACGAGAATATTGAAGAGAAGCTCAGACTCGTCGGCGCCGAAATTCGAAGGGTCGGAAACATCTTTCCCAAGCGCGCCGCAGCCCCTGGCCAGGTCTGAGGGTAACCACGGTAACCTGCCGACTCTCGGATTAAGCGACCTCCGCAAACATCGCTTTCGTACCCGCTTGATTACTTTGAATGGCCGTGACTTGCGCGATTGTGCAACAGGTTCGCGCTGTAATCCTTTCCAACCGTTGGAGATGCCATGCGCGCGCAGTCATACTATCTCTCGGTAGCTCGCCGTACTTCTTCCCCTACAGCCGCGTTATCCCGCAAAGAGCGCCTTGATCAACTCGATCTCTCGGCTTGAATCGGCGCCTCGCGTATGACTTTCGTAACTCTGTCATCCTCAGTCGCGTGTGGGATAACTGACTTGCGGGGCGGCCTATGTTTAAAGAGCAAAGCACTGTATAGCGATTGACAGGTTGCTTGAGAACCGGTCGTGCTGCAAGGACCCAGTATATGAAGGTTGTAGTTCTGTGCGGTGGATTAGGAACCCGTCTTCGGGAAGAGACCGAATTCCGGCCCAAACCTATGGTCGAGATCGGGGGACGGCCCATCCTGTGGCACATCATGAAAATGTATGCCCACTATGGCATCCGCGAATTTGTTCTCTGCCTGGGATACCGCGGCAACATGATCAAAGAGTATTTCCTGAACTACGAAGCCATGAATAGTGACTTCAAAATCTGTCTCGGCCGCAAATCGCACATCGAATTCATGGGCGCGCATCGCGAACAGGGTTATGCCGTCACTCTCGCCGACACCGGCCTCGACACCATGACAGGGGGTCGCTTAAAGCGGGTCGCCCGCCTTCTGGAAGACGACGAAACTTTTCTGCTCACCTACGGCGACGGCCTCAGCAACGTCAACATAACCTCGTTGCTCGAGTTCCACCGCCAGCACGGACGCCTCGCCACCGTAACCTCCGTCCCACCCATATCGCGCTTTGGAGTCCTCGAAACCGACTCCGATGGCCAAGTCCAGCGCTTTATGGAGAAGCCAAAGGCAAATGGCATGATCAGCGCCGGCTTCTTCGTCTTCAATCGCCGGGTCCTCGATTATCTTGACGGCGCAGAATGCGTCCTCGAACGGGAACCGATGGAGCGATTGGCCCGTGAAGGTCAGCTCATGGCCTATCGGCACGATGGCTTTTTCTATGCCATGGACACCTACCGCGAATACCAGCATCTGAACCAACTCTGGGCCAGCGACCAGACGCCGTGGAAAGTGTGGGCCGAATGAACTCCTTTTGGCGCGATCGCTCGGTCTTCGTAACCGGCGGCACCGGATTGCTTGGCTCGTGGCTGGTGAAACACCTGATCGAAGCACAAGCCAACGTCGTTTGCCTCGTGCGCGACTGGGTCCCACAAAGCGAACTCGTACGCAGCCGTCACATCGAACAAGTTAATACCGTTCGCGGCGACATCCTCGATCGCGATTGCCTCGAACGGACGTTGGGCGAATACGAAGTCGAAGTCGTCTTCCATCTGGCAGCCCAGACGATCGTCGGCATCGCCAATCGCAATCCCATATCAACCTTCTCGACGAACATCGAAGGCACATGGAAGCTGCTGGAAGCTTGCCGCCGCTCTCCGAAAGTCTCTTCGGTTGTCGTTGCGTCGTCCGACAAAGCATACGGCGAACAGGAACAGTTGCCTTACGACGAGTCGATGCCTTTGCAGGGGTGCCATCCCTATGACGTCAGCAAGTCGTGCGCTGATCTCATCGCGCAGACCTACGCCGTCAGTTACAACTTGCCCGTCGCCATAACTCGCTGCGGAAATTTCTACGGCGGCGGCGATTTGAACTGGAACCGCGTTGTCCCCGGCACGATCCGCTCCATCATCCGGGGAGAACGGCCAGTCGTGCGTTCTGACGGCCAGTTCGTTCGCGACTACTTCTACATCGAAGACGGCGCCGCCGCCTACATGCTCCTCGCCGAACGGCTCACGTCGGAAGCAGCGCTGCGCGGCCAGGCTTTTAATTTCTCTAATGAAAGCCAGGTCAGCGTGCTCGAAATGGTCGACCTGATCTTGAAGAAGATGAAATCGTCTCTCCGCCCCGAGGTGCTCAATCAGGCGAGCAACGAAATTCGTCATCAGTACTTGAGCGCCGAACGCGCACACATGATGCTCAACTGGCACCCACAATTCACTCTCGAGTCTGGCCTTGATCGTACCCTCGCGTGGTATCGCGAATTCCTCGCAGCGCCCGCGACGATGGCGCACGCAGGCAGGGGATAAAACTCACCATGCCCCCAACGATGACATCCGGCAAAACTCCCATCCAACTGCGCGATGAGATTCGCACGAAGGTAAGGGAATACTGCGATATCGCGCTGGCTCCGCAGACCTTCGTGCCGGGTCAGAGCAGCGTACCCGTCTCCGGCAAAGTCCTGGACAGCACCGATCTCGAGCACCTAGTCGACGCCTCGCTCGACGCATGGCTCACCACCGGCCGCTTTGCCGCCCAGTTCGAGCGAGAATTTGCCGCGTTCATGGGCGTCCGCTGCGCCTCGCTCGTCAATTCCGGATCTTCCGCGAACCTCGCCGCGCTCTCTTGCCTCACGTCTCCCTCACTCGGAGATCGCAGACTCCGCGCCGGCGACGAAGTCATCACCGTAGCCGCCGGATTCCCCACTACCGTCAATCCGATTATTCAGAACGGCCTCGTACCCGTCTTTGTTGACGTTCAGCTCCCGACTTATAACGTCGACGTGACGCAACTTGAGGCTGCCGTCTCCAACCGTAGCAAGGCGATCATCCTCGCGCACACGCTCGGCAACCCCTTTGATATCGATGCCGTCATGCAACTGGCCGCCAAACACGGTCTCTGGGTAATCGAGGATTGCTGCGACGCGGTGGGCTCAACCTACAAAGGCCGCGGAGTCGGCACCTTCGGCAACCTCGCCACAACCAGTTTCTACCCCGCGCACCACATCACGATGGGAGAAGGTGGCGCTGTTCTCACACAGTCTCCGGCCCTGAAAAAGCTGGCCGAATCTTTTCGTGATTGGGGTCGAGACTGCTGGTGTGATCCCGGCAAATCGAATACCTGCGGTTGCCGCTTCGAATGGAAGCTAGGCGACCTGCCTAACGGGTATGACCACAAATACATCTACAGCCACATCGGCTATAACCTGAAAGCCACCGACATGCAGGCCGCAGTCGGAGTCGCGCAACTCAAAAAATTGCCGGGCTTCATTTCGGCGCGCCGCGCGAACTTCGCCAAGCTTCACGCCGCACTGAGCGATCTTGACGACCTCTTCATCTTGCCAGAAGCGACAGCGCATTCGGATCCGAGCTGGTTCGGCTTTCCGCTCGCCATCCGTGCCACGGCGCCCACAACGCGCAACCAGGTGGTGCGTTTTCTGGAATCCAAAAATATAGCCACCCGCCTGCTCTTCGGCGGAAACCTGCTTCGCCAGCCCGCCTATCGCGACATTCAGCGCCGCGTGATCGGCGACCTGCGAAATACCGACTTTGTTATGAACAACGTTTTTTGGGTCGGCCTCTACCCCGGCATCACGCAAACGATGATCGATTATATGGCCGAAACATTTCACCAGATTCCCCGCGCCAGTTCTGCGGCCCAGGGAGCATAGATACCGAACCAGTCACATCATGTCTTAGGCGAGGAAACAACGACCGGCAGGTAGAAGACCATTCCGAAGGGAGCACCAGCGATGCACAACGATACTCACGTCAGGTTTACAAACAATGCACAACTCCGGCTGGGAAACAAACTGATCGGGGCGGGACAACCATGTTATGTCATCGCTGAAATCGGTATTAACCACAACGGCGACATCGATATTGCCAAACAACTGATCAACGTCGCGGTGGGCGCTGGTTGCAGCGCTGTAAAGTTCCAGAAACGCACGATCGATGTTGTCTACTCCGCCGAGGAATTGGCGAAACCCCGCGAAAATCCCTTCGGCCCGACCAATGGCGACCTCAAAAGCGGGCTCGAATTCGAAATCGAGGAGTACAAAGAAATCGACCGCTACTGCAAGGAAGTGAAGGTCGATTGGTTCGCCTCCTGTTGGGACGAAGCGTCCGTCGATTTCATCGCGCAGTTCGATGTCCCCTGCTTCAAAATTGCCTCAGCCTCGTTGACTGATGACAACCTGCTGCGCCACACCCGCTCCGTCGGAAAGCCGATTCTCCTTTCCACCGGCATGAGCACGATAGAGCAGATCGACCATGCGATTGATGTTCTTGGCAACAAGGACTTGGCCCTGATGCAGGCCTGCAGCACCTATCCGGCCTACTATGAGGAACTCAATCTGCGTGTTATCGATACCCTGATCGAGCGCTACGGAATACCGGTCGGCTATTCGGGTCACGAAACCGGGTTGCCCTCGAGCGTCGCGGCAATGGTACTCGGAGCTTGCATGATCGAGCGGCACATCACCCTCGACCGCTCGATGTGGGGCTCCGATCACGCTGCCTCCCTCGAACCCAATGGAATTACGCGATTGGTTCGCGATATTCGCTTGATCGAAAAATCCATGGGCGATGGAGTCAAGCGTGTTCTCGAGCGTGAGCAGCCGATCATTAAGAAATTGCGCCGGGTGCACGCTGCCCATGCCTAAGATCAAGGCCATCGCCATGGATGTGGACGGCGTACTCACCGACGGGAGTGTGTGGTGGGGGCCAGAGGGCCAGGAATGGAAGCGTTTCCATTTTGCCGACATCATGGGCCTATCAATCGCGCGAAAATCGGGCCTGGCCATCGCCCTGATATCGGGAGAAAACAGCCCGCTGGTCGACCGCCTGGCGTCGAAGCTCGGGATCGAAGACGTATACAAGGACTGCAAAGACAAGGCCGGCGCACTCCGCACCTTTGCAAAACGCCACGGTCTGCGCCTTGAGGAAATCTGCTTCATTGGCGACAACGTCAACGATTTGCCCGTGCTTACAATCGTTGGTCTTAGCGCCTGTCCTGCCGATGCGCGGCGTTCGGTTCGGACAGTTTGCCAGATTGTTACGGGACTCGGCGGAGGCAACGGCGCTGTGCGCGAAGTCGTGGACATGCTGCCTCGAGACCGCCAAAACAGCAGCCACACTGGTTCACTAGGAGAACATGAGACTCGCCGATTACGTCATGCGCTTCGTTGCCCAGCAGGGCGTGAAACACGTTTTCCTGCTCACCGGCGGCGGCGCCATGCACTTGAACGATGCACTCTCCCATTGCACCCGCTTAACCTTCGTCTGCAATCATCACGAACAGGCATCCGCGATTGCTGCGGAAAATTATGCGAAAGCTAGCGATAATCTCGGGGTCGTCTTGGTCACTACCGGCCCCGGTGGAACGAACGCGATTACCGGAGTTGCAGGCGCGTGGCTCGATTCGACTCCCATGCTCATCATCTCGGGACAAGTCAAGCGTGCCGACCGTATGTACCGCCCCGATGGCACACATCTCGGAGTGCGCCAGCGCGGGAGTCAAGAGGTCGACATCGTCTCTCTGGTGAAGCCGATCACGAAGTATGCCGTGACCATCGAGGACCCTCAAAGCATCCGCTATCATCTCGAAAAGGCTGCCCACCTCGCTCGCACCGGAAGACCCGGGCCGGTTTGGATTGAAATTCCAATCGATGTGCAGGCTGCCCCCGTAGAACCCGGTTCCATGCCCGCATTCGACCCGGCTGAGTCGTCCAGCCGTGCTTCCGACGATCTCATTCCGCAGGTGCGCGAGGTGATGGATCGCCTGAACCGCGCCGAACGGCCATTTATCTTTGCGGGAAATGGAGTCCGCGTCTCCGGCGCAGCGGCGGCATTCGCGAAACTTGTACGTCTCCTGAATGTTCCTGTCGGCCTGACTTGGATGGCCATGGATTTGTTGGACGACGACGATCCCTTATTCGCCGGCAGGCCCGGCACAGTCGCCTCTCGCGGCGCGAATTTCGCCCTGCAGAATGCCGACTTCGTCCTCTCCCTCGGAACTCGTCTCGACCCGCCCCTCATGGGGTGGGACCCTCACCAGTTCGCGCGCGGCGCTTATAAAACGGTCGTCGATATCGACCCTGCCGAGTTGCGCAAGCTTGAAGGCACGATTGACAATCCGATCTGCGCCGACGCTCGCTCTTTTATCGAGAACATGCTCCAACACTGCAACGCCGGGCCAAAGAAAGATAACAGCGCGTGGATCGAACGGTGCCAGGATTGGAAGGCCCGCTATCCCATCGTCTTGCCTGAGCACCGTGCGCCTGGGCTCGTCAGCGTATACCACCTGGCCGAAGTCATCGGGCAGGAAGCCAAGCCGAACGATCGCGTCGTTTCCGGAAGTTCGGGCAGCGCGATTGAAGTTTTCCTGCTTGCCTACCGGGCGCGAAAAGGGCGTCGCGTGTTTCACACGGCAGGCCTCGGGGCCATGGGATACGGACTCCCCGCCAGCATCGGCGTCTGCCTCGGTAGCGGAAAGAAAAAAACCATTTGCATCGAGGGAGACGGCGGCCTTCAGCTCAACATACAGGAGTTGGCCACCATCGCCCACCTTCAACTCCCCATCAAACTTTTCGTTCTCAACAACCAGGGATACGCCTCCATCCGGGCCAGTCAAACCAGCTACTTTGGCGGACCCAACATAGGATGTGACTCGAACACCGGAGTCTCGATCCCCGATTATCGCAAGGTCGCTCGCGCCTACGGTTGGAAGACGGCCGTAATTGAAGATCAGTCGGACCTAACCACTGCCGTACGCCGCGTATTGCGCAGCCATGGTCCTGTCTTATGTGACGTACACATCATCACCGACGAAATCAGAGCTCCACGCGTAACCTCGATTCAGAGGCCCGATGGATCATTCCTTTCCAAACCTCTGGAAGATCTGTGGCCGTTTCTCGATCGCGCCGAGTTCGCAGACAACATGATCGTGGAGCCGGTGAGCGAATGACCCGACAAACGCTGAAAATAAGAACAGAACCACACGCCCCAATCACTTCGGGCTGGAGAGCATCGTGACAAAACTGGGAATCATGCAAGGAAGACTCGTGCCACCGGAAGATGGCCGGTTTCAATCTTTCCCCCGGAACCAATGGGAGAGCGAGTTTGCCCACGCCGCCAAAGTTCCTTTCGATTACATCGAGTGGATCTACGATCTGTATGGCCATGACGTGAATCCTCTCGGCACTCCAGCGGGCGTGGCACGTCTAAAACAACTGGTAGAATCAACCGGAATAAACATTCTTTCAGTCTGTGCCGATTATTTTATGGACAAGCCCCTCGTGCGCTGCGGGCAACAGGAAGTTGCCGACCGGCTGCAAGAGTTGGCTCGAATCCTGCGCAACGGTCGGACTCTAGGCGTGAAGCGCGTCGTGATTCCTTTCGTAGATGCTTCCGCTATTCGTTCGACGGAAGACTTCGTTGCGGTACAAGACGCTGTCAACGCAGCAATGCCATTTGCCGACGAGACGGGCATCGAAATTCACCTGGAAACATCGTTAGGACCAACGGAATTCGCCAAACTGCTCGATCGCATACCTCATCCCAAATTAAAAGTTAACTACGACTCTGGAAATAGCGCTTCGCTTGGTCATTCTCCCGCGAATGAGTTTGCCGCCTACGGAGACCGGATTGGCAGCGTTCACATTAAAGATCGCGTGTTGAAAGGTGGCACGGTTCCTCTGGGCACGGGCAACGCGGACTTCAAATCTCTGTTCTCCTGTCTCGAACGGTTCGACTACCAGGGGGATTTCACCCTGCAGGTCGCGCGCGGCATTCCCGGGGATGAGGTCGCCTGGGCGAAACAGAATCTCGAATTTGTTCACGGTTATGTGGCGCAATTAACGACGTGAACCTGCGCTTGGCAAATCACGTTGCTTTGGTTGCTGGTTCCTCTCGCGGCATCGGGAAAGCAATTGCCGCGGCCTTTCTGCACGAAGGTTGCCGCGTGTGTATCACGGGCCGAACTGAGCAACCGTTGTCCGAGACTCTGGCGGAATTCGAAGCCCAGTTCGGAAAGGAATCCGTCATCTCCTTCTGCGGTGATCTCTCCGACCCGCAAGCCATCGAGCAGGCTCTGCGCAAAACCCACGGGTGGGCAGGGCGTATCGACGTGATGGTGGCGAATTTGGGCTCTGGAAGCGGAAAACTTGGCTGGGAACTGGAGAACAGTGAGTGGGAGCGCCTCTTTAACTTGAATTTCTGGGGAAGCGTTCGGCTGGCGCAAGCCTCGATCCCGCTGCTCGCCGAAAATCATCATGGCGCAATCTTGTTCGTCGCATCCATTACGGGAGTGGAGGCAACTCCCGCACCGCTTCCCTACAGCGCCGCCAAAGCCGCGCTCATCAACTATTCAAAGAATCTCGCGTCCCAGGTCGCGAAGATGGGCATTCGTGTCAACTGCATAGCGCCGGGCAATGTTTTATTCCCAGGGGGGACCTGGGAGCGTCATTTGGAGAAAGACAAAGACAAGGTCAAGCAGATGATTCACTCCAGCGTGCCTCTTGCTCGTTTTGGTACGCCCGACGAAATTGCAAACCTCGCTGTCTTTCTTTGTTCGGATGCTGCCACATTTATTACGGGAGCGTGTTTTAAGGCCGATGGCGGACAAACGAGAAGTTACTGAAGAGACGAACCGGGCGCGCGCGCTGTTTGACCTTACCGGTCGCGTCGCCGTCATTACCGGAGGCGCGGGACTGCTCGGCACTAAGCACGCGGAGATCATCGCGGCGGCAGGAGGCTGCCCGTGCTGCTCGATCTTCGTCAGGCAAACCCGGAATCGGCCGCAGCCGCAATCGCAAAAAAGTACGGCGTGAACGCTGTCGGATTCGCCGTTGACATAACCGAGCCTGCAGAACTGGAGAAGGTTCGAGATCAATTGTTGGCGCGCTTCGGACGCATCGACATTCTTATCAATAACGCCGCCAACAACCCCAAGGTTGAGTCGTCGGGATCCAAAACCTGGTCGCGCCTGGAAAACTTTCCTCTCGAAGTCTGGAATGACGATTTGCGGGTGGGACTCACCGGAGCCTTCCTCTGCAGCCGCGTCTTTGGCTCGGAGATGGCCAGACGGGGCAAAGGCGTCATTCTCAATATTGCCTCGGACCTCGCCGTGATCGCTCCCGATCAGCGCTTGTATCGCCTGCCCAACGTCCCAGAAGACGAGCAACCGGTCAAGCCCGTGACCTATTCTGTGGTAAAGACGGGGCTGCTTGGCCTCACCCGCTATCTCGCCACGTACTGGGCCACTTCCGGCGTTCGTGTGAATGCGATTTCGCCCGGCGGCGTTTTCAACAATCAGCCGGAAGCCTTCCTCACCGAAATTCATTCGCGCATTCCCTTGGCTCGCATGTCCCATCCGGATGAGTATCAGGGTTCGATCCTGTTTCTTTGCTCCGATGCGTCTTCCTACATGACTGGAGCAAATCTCGTTGTAGATGGAGGGAGGACGTGTTGGTAGACTTGGACCGATCATCGCTGTTCTCACTTGAGGGCAGGGTCGCTTTGTTAACAGGAGCGTCAGGATTTCTCGGACGAACTTTTGCCGAGACCCTGCTCGCAAACGGAGCTGACCTGATTGCCATCGGTCGACCGGCAAAGCTCGGCAAACAAGAGCAGGAGTGGACTGAGAAGTATGGGGCGGCTCGTGTTCACTGCTATTACGTCGACATGTATGACCTGGAAGCTTTAACGAAGACCTTGGATGAAATTGCACAGCGTCATGCTGTTGATGTCCTCATCAACAATGCCCACGAACTGGCGCCGTCTTCCGGCTTCAATACGCCGGCAGGCTCCCTGGAAGAAGGAACCATCGACGTGTGGATGCGCAATCTGACCGCGGGCATCGGTTGGCCGGCCTTAACGGTCCAGCGAATCGGCACCGGCATGAAAGATCGGGGACGTGGAAGCATCATCAACATTTCAACCATGTACGCCATCGTGGCCCCTCGCCCTGCTCTATACGAAGGAACCACCTTCTTGAATCCCCCGGCCTATTCCTCATCCAAGGCCGCCATGATCGCCTTCACCCGCTACGTGGCTTCTTTCTGGGGACAGTACGGAATACGCGCCAACGCAATTCTGCCGGGACCATTCTCCAACACGGAGGATGCCGGTCCCAATTCAGTTCAGGTCGGCGATCCGTTCATCGCAAAACTGAAAGCCAATACCTGCCTGGGACGAATTGGCCGCGCTGGAGAGCTGGCGGGCGCTCTGTTATTTCTCGCGTCGGACGCCTCCTCTTACGTGACCGGGCAAAACATCGTGGTAGATGGAGGCTGGACCGCCGTCTAGCTGGGCTTTTCCCAGCAACAACAGGCGTATCGCTCTGACCAATTCTTGGCCGCGCGCAGGAATATAAGCATGGAGCTTCGACCTTCATATAACGACTGGACCAAGAAACTCACGGACCACATCCCGCCCGGCCAGTTTGTGCGTTACCTGCTGGTGGGCACTTGGAACACCGCCTTCGGTTACGGTTCGTTCGCATTTTTCACCGCAATTCTGAGTCCGATGATCCCGCACGCTTACATCCTCGCCTCCGTGATTTCGAGCTTGCTCAACATCTCCGTATCATTCTTCGCCTACAAATGGTTTGTTTTCAAAACCGAAGGAAACTATCTCCGCGAGTGGATCCGTTGCGTCAGTGTTTACAGCGGCGGCATTCTCTTCAGCGTTCTAATGTTACCGATTCTGGTCGCGGTCATTCGGCGAAACACGCCGTTTTTTGCCGCAGCCCCCTATATGGCCGGCGCGCTTCTGACGGCCTTTATGGTTTTCTACAGTTTTCTGGGACACAAGAAGTTCTCTTTCAGGACGCCTGCATGATCCGCATACTCATTACTGGCGGCTCGGGATTTATTGGACGAAATCTGCGGGAGCAACTCGCTTCCACCTATGAAGTCCTGGCACCGTCCTCGGCCGAAATAAATCTGTTGCATGAAGACGCCGTGCGCGAATACCTACGCAAGCACAAGTTTGATGTTGTCGTACACGCCGCAACCACGCGCTCCAATCGGCGACTGGCTGCCCCTCCGGACATTCTCGACCGAAATTGCCGCATGTTTTTTAACCTCCTTCGCAATCAGCAATTCTTCGGGAAAATGATCCACTACGGCTCTGGAGCGGAGTACGGCCGCACTCACCTGCCACCGCGAGTAAAGGAAAACTATTTCGATACCCAGGTGCCCACCGATGCCTACGGGTTTTCGAAGTATATTTGCGCCCAGTATCTGGAGCGTTGCGAACGAATCGTCAATTTGCGCTTGTTTGGAGTCTTCGGAGCCTATGAAGACCAAACCGTGCGCTTCATTTCCAATGCCTGCTGCCGTGCACTGAAGGGGCTGCCAATTATTCTGCGTCAAGATATCGTATTCGACTACCTTTACATTAAAGACCTGGTCGCGATCACGGATTGGTTCATTGAAAATGACGCCCGCGAGAAAGCCTACAACATCTGCAGCGGGCGGCCCGTTCCTCTCACCGAATTGGCTCGCCTGGTTGCCCGCGTCTCGACAGAAATCTCTGGATTCCGATCCAGTCCTCGCGTGGCAGTCCTGCACGAAGGACTGGGCCGGGAATACTCTGCCGACAACTCGCGTATGCTAACGGAAATGGGTGGGTATCAGTTTTGCGACTTACAGGACTCGATTCGTGACCTTTATGCTTGGTATCGGAAGCATGATGGAATCGACGTCGAATCGCTGAGGTTCGACGAGAAAGATGAAATTGGAGTCGGCAAGTGACCTCAACTCAGGCGACGGCAACCGGCGGCGTAGATCAACTTGAAAGTATCTTGCGCCCTATTGAGTCGGAACCCCCCAACGTGGTGCGGGCAAGGGAGCGCAGCGCCTTCGACAACTTCGCTGGCCCCTGCGCAAAGAAGTTGGTGCTTTTTGGGGCGGGACCGTTGGGCAAGAGAGTCCTCGCCGGATTACGCAAAACGGGGCTCGAGCCGTTGGCTTTTGCCGACAACAATCGCAATCTGTGGGGCACCCAGGTGATGGGAACCCCCGTCCTCTCTCCCACACAAGCGGCCGAACAGTACGCCAAGACCGCATGTTTTGTGGTTACCATTTATCAGGGCTCCTCCGCTCGTCACCAGTTAGCGGCGTTAGGATGTCACCGGGTTGCGCCTTGTGTCCCCCTCCTCTGGAAGTACGCCGACATCTTCATTCCGCAGTGTGGCCTTGAACTGCCCCATCGGTTTCCGGAACAGGCGGCCAGCATTCGGAACTGTTATACCTTGCTGGAAGATGAACTCTCCCGGCGCGACTTGCGCGAACAACTGCTCTGGCGTTATTGGCTCGACTTTTCGGTCTTATCACCCCCGCTGGACGCGAGTCGCACCTACTTCCCTGTGGACTTACTGTCGCCGCTTCCAGACGAAGTGTTCGTCGATTGCGGCAGCTTCGACGGGGACAGCATCCGCAGTTTCAATCGTCACTGGGGCGGCGAGTTCCGTCACGCTTTCGCTTTCGAACCAGATCCAGCAAACCGGGGGGCCTTGGATAGCAATATGAAAGCGATGGGAATCTCAGATCGCGTTACTGTGATGCCCTATGCTGTCGGAAACACAAATGGCCGGGTCTCGTTCGACTGCGATAGCTCCATGGCTTCACACCTGACGGCCGAGGATCCGAAATCCGATGCTGGATCGTCGATCGAATGTCGCCGCCTCGACGACATCGAATGGCCGATGCTGCCGACCTACATCAAAATGGACGTCGAAAGCGCGGAACCAGAAGCGCTAGCCGGAGCCAGTGAAATGTTACGACTCCACCAGCCTGTGCTCGCCATATGCACTTATCACCGGAATGAACACCTTTGGCAGATTCCAAATCTCATCCAGTCCATTTCTCCCGGGTACCATTTGTTCGCACGGCGCTACGGAGAAGAGTGCTGGGAAGGGGTATGCTACGCCATTCCAGAACACAGACTGAAACGCGCCTAGTTACAGCGCACGCGTGTCCCATGCCGAAGACCCTCACCATACTCACGCCCTGTTATAACGAAGAAGAAAACGTGCGCGAAGTCTACCTTCAGGTTCGCGCCGCCGTCGCTGCCGCCGGCGACTATAACTACGAACACCTCTTCATTGACAACGCGTCCACCGACAAGACTCTCAATGAACTGAAGGCTATTGCCGCCAAAGATACTAACGTAAAAATCATCAGGAACACCCGCAACTTCGGCCACATCCGCTCTCCCATGCATGCCTTGTATCAGTCCAGCGGAGACGCGGTTATTGGCATCGTGGCCGACCTGCAAGACCCGCCGCAGATGATCGTCGATCTCGTCCGTAAGTGGGAAGAGGGTTACCCCGTCGTAATCTGCGTCAAGGCGGCGAGCGACGAGAAGGGTCTGATGTTCTGGATCCGGAAGCAATACTATAGCCTGATAAACCGCCTGTCCGGCGTGGAAACCTACGAGAACTATACCGGCTTCGGACTCTACGATCGCAAGGTCGTTGAAGTGATTAAGAACTTCGATGATCCGTATCCCTACTTCAGGGGCATGATCGCAGAAGCTGGATTCCGCCACTTCGATATTCCGTACCATCAGCCCGCGCGAAAACGCGGAATCACCAAGAACAATTTTTATTCGCTGTATGACATGGCAATGCTCGGGATTACGAACCTTTCCAAGGTTCCTCTGCGCCTCGTGACATTTTCTGGTTTTGTGGGTGCGCTGGTTTCCGTCATGGTATCCATGGCATACCTCGTATACAAACTCGTCTTTTGGAATAATTTCTCCGTCGGCATCGCCCCCTTGGTCATCGGCGTATTTTTCCTTATGTCGGTCCAGATGCTCTTCATGGGTATCATCGGGGAATACATCGGGACCATCCATACCCTGGTTCAGAAACGGCCGCTCGTGGTGGAACAGGAACGGATCAATTTCGAATACGAACCGGGCAAACCACTGCAGGACGAGTAAGTCGCGGCCGACTCACCGCTTCCAAAATATCTGAAAGATCCCGAACCGTCTGGTGTAGGGGAATCTTCTCGCTACTTCGGCCTTCACATCCGGCCGCATGGCGGAACTGGGGAAATAAGGTGCGTCATTGATGACTACCAGGTTGAGATCGTCGGCCTCTATAATCCTGAGAATCTCCTCCGGCGGCGCACCCGTGTCGTCACTGGTGACGTTCTTCAGTCCGGAAAGAAAGTACAGCTCCGGGCAATCGTTGCCCGCGAACATTACTCCGTTTGGACTATGGTCCCTTAAGAACCGAGCCAGATCGTCGAAAAATGCTGCCTCTTCAATCTTCAAGCCGCCAGCCCGTGGTGATTCCATCGTCTGCATCGGGCCAACCATCCAGGTGATTTCGTAGATGCACTTAGGCACAAGGCTGACCACACCAAAGGCCAGATAAAGCCCCATCACAGCAGCCAAAGCATAGGTCCCGCGCTCGGTCTTTCCCGTCGCCACGATTGCCACCAGCGCGAGAAGCGTCAAAGGCACCATGTAGCTTAAGTAGATTGCGGCCGCGAAGGGAAATTGCACCAGGCTGCAAGTGGCTGCCAGCGAGATGAGCAACAGAACCTGCTGCCTTTCGAGTAGCGTACGCACGTCCCGCTTCCTTCGCAAACCCACCAGCACCGCTCCCAGCAGCACAGTGAGCGGCGTAAGCACCACCACCGAACACCAGATACCGTAGACGAAGTTGAACGAGTACGCTGCCCGCACCACCAGCGCCAGAGATGCGAAGCCGAGCGCACCCCCAATCGTCTTGCCTTGGAATTTATCCCAATACATCGCCGCGACGATGATCGCTACCAGCGGCAGAACGTAGGAAAACTTCTCTACACCGAGGGGACGAATCACACCCAGACCAGATGCTCGCGAAATTGCGCTCGAAGTCACGCCCCGGAAAAACGTCGACGCGGCGCCCGAACGCGCGTATGGAATCAGAAAAACCAGTATGGGAGTTGCAACCCCGCCCAGGAAAGGGCCGATCAGTCGAAAGAGCTTCTGGAATCGTTCCCTGCTTCGAGCCCGAATCCCGCGTTCCCCCAAAAAGATCAACGTTACCAGCACGACCGACGGCAGCACGAACTGGTATAGCTCACCCATGCCCAATCGCTGCCGCAAGACCAGAAGCAGCACACACAGAAAAAGCAACAAAGATCCAACTGTAAAGATGCGATAGGAAGTTGCCAGGTTTTTCCCACCGGCCTCAACGCGCCTCCCCTCGCTCTCCACTTGCTCGATTTCCGTCTCGCCTTGTTCGAGGAAAACCAGAAATAAGAGCACGCCCGCTATGTAGTAGGCTCCGATCACTTTGATCAGGATCGATGCGCCTCCGCAGACACCCGCCACGAAAAGCCATCGTGCCGCTCTCCGGTCCAGATATCGCAGCAACGCCGCCGCGCCGAATGTCGCAAAGAAAAGGTTGTACCAGGATGGCATGGCTGCCGTGTAATTGGGATAGCTCCACACGACCGCCAGCAGCGTAATCACGCCCGCTGTAACCGCCGACGTAAAGCGCAGCGCAATCGAATAGACGGCGGGAATCCACGCCAGGAAGAACAGAAATACGCAGATCCTCAGCGACATCAGGTTTACGCCAAAGACGCGAAACGCCAGCGCATGCAGCATGCTCAAACCGCCGGTGTAGATCTCCGCAAAATCGCGATTCGGAAGTTGACCACGCATTACCCGAAGTGCGCTCTGCGCCAAAGTGCCATCGTCCGCCGGAACCCACCCCCTGCCGATGTGAACCCCTGTGTAGACTCCCGCAATCGCTAAGACGGCAACCAGCACCATCCAGCGTAGGAACCCCGCTCGTTGGGCGTCTCTCGGGCTTCCGTTGTTGGCACTTTCCCGGTCCCCAACCGATGAATCTTTTTCTTGGACCCTGACCTCCAAACGCGACATATCCGCAGCATCGTGGTTCGCCTCTACAACCTCGATGGTTCGGAGGTGAATCGCCGGCTTCGCGCCAATGGGATCGCCTTCCTTCTTCACTTTGCCTCCAACGCTGTCAGCCGTAGTTTCGCTTCCTTGCTATCCTGGTTCAGCCGCAAAGCGCGCTGATATTCGGCGCGAGCCGCCGGAATATTCCCGCTCTGCTCCAACGACTCCGCGAGCCAATAGTGGTAGTCCCAAACGCTCGGATTCATGGCAACAGCTTGCAGCAGATAACCCTGCGCCTCTGCATTTCGTCCATCTTTGAAGAGAGCGCGCCCGAGAAAATGTTTAGGCCCGGCTTGTTGCGGATCCAACTCCATCGCGCGCGACAGCAAATGCTCCGCTTCTTTGTACCGGCCGTCCATTAAGTCAATATTTCCGCAGTTATAGAGCGCCGAATAAAGATTCGGTTCTTTCTCCAGAATCTCCGAGCACAGCGCCATCGCCCGCTCGTAGTCGCCCATTTGCCCGTATAACCCTGCGACACCCGCCATCCCCACTTCCGACTTGGCGTAGTCCGGATTGACTCTGTTCAGCCATACTCGGCCTTCCGCAAACCGGCCTGCGCGAATATAGGATTCCGCAAGTGCCAGCGGTCCGTAGCCGTACTCCGGGTGATCCTTCACCACCGCTTCCGCTAGCGCGATTGCCTGATCATTTGCGCCCCGCTGGCTATACTCCTTGGCGAGGCCAGCCATCGTGTACGGATTTCCCGGGTAGAGCGATTGTCCCCGCACCAACAACAGCAGATCGCTTCCCCAATACACTTGCTGCGCCAGCGACGCAACCCCGTAAGCGCCGCACAGCACAACCACCGCGGCGATCTGAGCTTGTTGCGCGCTCCAATTCTTGATGGACGGCAAGCCCCGCAGCGCCAGCGACGCGAGAATAGCAAAGCCGATCGAGGGCATGTACATATAACGGTCGCGTACGAAATCGCCGTTGCCAAAATTTCTCAGATACAACGCTGGCGCCAACCCAATCGCCAGCCACAGTCCCGCAAACGCGACGATCGAGTTGCCTTCGCGCCGGTTCCAATACCACAAGCCGACGACCACCCCTGCCAACACAATCACCGGCAAAACAATCTGACTTAGAATTGCCGTGGTAACGTACGGAGTGTAATAAAGTCCGGTGATTCCAATCGGCAGGACCAATTGCCGCAGATACACGGCGAGAACCAGCGGCAACGTCCGCACCACGTCCATGACCCCGTGATTCGGATCAAACTGCCCAGTCGCCTGCAACAACGCATGTTTTCGTAGCAGAGCGTACGCAAGCGTGACCAACGCATACGGAGCCGATTCCAACACCGCGCCACCGATCCTCCGCGCCGCCGAAGTTTTCCGGTCGAGAGGCTGCAACCACGAATAAACACCCGCCAGCACTGAAAACACTACAGCCATTTCCTTGGTCAGCAACGCGCAGGCCAAAAGCGCCAACGACACCACCCACCACGCGACGTTCCCTCTCTGCGCCGAATCGCGTCCCTTCAAGAACGCAGTAAACGCCAACGCTGCAAACATCGTCACCATGCAGTCCGAAGCTGCCGAAACCCAGGTCACGGGCTCAATATGGACAGGATGTACCGCAAATATCAGCGCCGCCAGCGCCGCGGTCCAGTACTCCAACCCGAGAACGTCGGACCAAAAGGAACACGGAAACCACGGCGCCCACGTGCAACAGAACCGCGCCCAAATGCCATCCCCACGGTCGCAGCCCAAACAGCGTGTAATTGAGCATCGACCACGCCACGAACAGCGGCCGGTAATACACCTGATGCCGTGCCACGTGGTACCAAAGGTCACTGCCAAACGCGCGCGGCAGGTTGTTCCATGACCGAATGATCGGACTATTCACAATCTGCGGCAGATCATCCCAAACAAAATCGAACGAGAGCGACCCGCTGTAAAGCACCAACGTGACGAGGCCCAGCAACGGTAGCAGCACACTTGGCCGCCGCAGGTACCGGGCGATTAATTCCGACACGTTCGTCTCCCTTGGCTGTGTCTCGTTCGCTGTGGTTTCCAGACGCAATCGCTCCGCTCCCAATCAGCTGATACTAACCTTCGGATTCGTCTGGCGCATGTTACCCACGTTACCTCGGTGTGCCACTTATAGCCGCATTTCACCCCACTCCGTATGCGACGATCAGTCCATGGGGGCAGTCACTGGAGCCAAGCCGGCCAAGGTCTCACAGCCCGTCTTGTGCGTCGATCTCGACGGCACACTGATCCGCGGCAACGTGCTGTGGGAGTGTGTCCTCATCCTCCTCAAAACGCGTCCATTCCTCATTCTCATACTTCCCGTTTGGTTGCTCGCCGGACGCGCCTCGCTCAAGCGGAAACTCGCCGCCCGAGTTCATCTCGACCCTGCTCGCCTTTCTTACCGCCAGCCCATTCTCGATCTCTTGCGCCAGGAGAAATCCAGCGGACGTCGCCTCGCGCTCGCAACCGCTGCCGACCGCCTAATTGCAGAAGCGGTTTCCGACTATCTCAACCTCTTCGACGAAGTACACGCCAGCGAGGGAGAACTGAATCTCAAAGGCGCTGCGAAAGCCTCGCTCCTGGCCAGCCACTTCGCCGCAACCGGCTTCGACTATATCGGCGACTCAGCCGCCGACGTCGCAGTTTGGCGCAGTGCCCGTGCCGCCTACGTAGTCGGTTCCAAAGCGCGCGCCGCGCAGGCCGCTGCCGTAACCACGGTCACGGCTGCCTTCCTCGAACCGAGCGCCAGCCTTCGCACTTGGGTCAACGCCCTCCGCGGCCACCACTGGGCCAAAAATCTCTTGCTGTTCCTCCCGCTTGCCCTGTCGCACAATCTAACCGCCACGCCAGTATTACGCACGGTGATCGGCTTCGTCCTGTACGGCCTTTGCGCCTCTGGACTCTACATTCTCAACGACCTTCTCGACCTCCACTCCGACCGCGAACATCCGTGGAAAAAAGAACGTCCCTTCGCGGTCGGAGCCATCTCTATCCCTGAAGGCTTGCTGGCATCGTCTCTCTTACTGGCGTGCGCGCTGGGCCTTGGCTTTTATCTGGATACACCTTTTGGTCTCGCTTTGCTGGGATACTCGGCCCTCACCATGCTGTACTCGCTTTATCTCAAGAAGATTGCCTTGCTCGACGTTTTCATTCTCTCCAGTTTTTACAGCTTTCGTATTCTCGCCGGCGCGCTCATTTCCGGCACCCCCCTGTCTCAGTGGTTTCTTGCCTTCTCCATGTTTTTCTTTCTCAGCCTGGCCATGGCCAAGCGCTATTCCGAGTTACTTCATGCCAGCGGATTAATTGCCAGCGGCAACTCCGGACGCGGCTACCACGCCGGCGATCGCGAACTTCTACTCTCACTCGGCGTCGGCAGCAGCTTTTCGGCCGTTGTCATCTTTAGCCTTTACGTTCACAGCCCCGATGTCGGACTGCTCTATTCCTCGCCGGAGTGGCTCTTCATGCTGTGCCCCATCATTTTGTATTGGCTCAGCCGTAACTGGCTGCTGGCACATCGCGGCGAACTGCAAGAAGATCCCGTCACGCTCGCCATGCGCGATCGCGTGAGCTACGGAGTCGCTCTTGCCTCAGCCGCGGTAATCGCCGCCAGCATGGTCCACATAAATTGGTGACCGAATCGGCCGCCAAAACTAGATGTGCTTATCGATCTTGATTTTGCTTCACCGCATTGCCTATGTCTGGACAAACAGCCGCACGCTTAGCTAAGCAGCCCGATCCTTCGGCCCCGATCACGCGAATCCTCTCGTGGGGCCGCTATCCCAAAGCCGCCCATCGGTACGTTCATAAACCGGCGTGGAATGACCAAGTCCCTGAAATACTAAGAAACGCCGAACCCGGTTCCCTGCTCCCCTACGGCCTCGGCCGCAGTTATGGCGATTCCTGCCTCAACGCCGGCCGCGAACTAATCGATTGCCGGCGCCTCAACCGCATCCTCGGCTTCGACGAATCGACCGGGATGGTCCGTTGTGAAAGCGGCGTCAGCCTCTCCGAGATCATCGACCTGTTCTTACCCAAAGGCTGGTTCCTTCCTGTCACACCCGGCACACGCTTCGTCACCGTGGGCGGAGCCATCGCCAACGACGTACACGGCAAGAACCACCACTGCGCCGGAACCTTCGGCGCACACATTCGCCAGATCGCTCTGCATCGTTCAAATGGTGGACTCGTGACCTGCAACTCCGAAGAAAATGCAAATATGCTTCGCGCGACCATCGGCGGCCTCGGACTCACCGGCGTGATCGCGTGGGCGGATATCCAACTGAAGCGCGTGCCCGGTCCGTGGATCGAAGCGGAGTCCGTCCCGTTTGAATCTCTAAACAAATTTCTGGACCTTAGCCGCGAAAGCAATAACGGTTTTGAATACACCGTCGCCTGGCTCGACTGTTTCGCGGGCAAGAACCCACGCGGCATCTTCTTCCGCGGCAACCACGTGGAAGAACAGAAGAAGAAATTTCATCCCCAACGCGGCCCCAAGTTGCCCTTCGCCCTGCCCGCGTGGACGCTCAATCGATATTCGATCAAAGCTTTCAACACTGCTTACTACAAAATGCACTCCTGCAGCGGGCGCTTGTCAACCGTGCCCTACGACTCGTTCTTCTACCCGCTCGATGCCGTTCGCCAATGGAACCTGCTCTACGGCAAACAGGGTTTCCTGCAGTACCAGTGTGTGATCCCCGAAAGCAACGCAGATGCGTTCGCCGAATTACTCGATACCATCGCGATCTCGGGCATGGGTTCATTTCTGGGAGTTCTGAAGCAGTTCGGCGCCGCTCCACCTGCCGGCTTGCTCTCGTTCCCGCGTCCCGGACTCACCATCGCCCTCGACTTCGCCATGCGCGGCGAGCGCACTCTCCAGTTGCTCCAATCGCTCGACGAAATCGTCCTAAGCAGCGGTGGCGCGCTCTACCCCGCGAAAGACGCGCGCATGAGCCACGCGCTCTTTGAGGCATCGTTTCCCAACTGGCGCCGATTCATTCCCTATATCGATCCGAAAATGTCGTCTTCCTTCTGGCGGCGAGTGACCCCTGTCCAATGACTTTCATCACATCCACCATCACCGCGCACCCGACAACCACCGACCCCGTCGTCCGAAGAGTCGCCCAGAGGCGGCCTCCTCTGATGAAGAAAGTCATTATTCTAGGCGCCACTTCCGCCATGGCGATGGAGGTACAGCGTCTTCTCGCTCAACGCAGCTGCGAATTGCTTCTCGTCGCCCGCTCACCCCAACGCTTAGCCGAACTGCAGGCCGACCTGACCATTCGCGGGGCGAAACAGGTTTTAACCTACTCAGCCGACCTCGCCTCCGTGCAGCAGCACGCCGCCATCTTCGACTATGCGCAGCGCGCCCTGCCCGGCTTCGACACCGTTCTACTCGCCTATGGATCGATGCTCGACCAGAGCCTATCGCATACATCCGTCGACGCGCTTCTGCACGAACTGCAAGTTAACTACGTCAGTGCAACCGCCATCCTCACCCTCTTAGCAGCCGACCTGGAACGGCGCCAGACGGGATGCATCGCCGCCATCACTTCAGTGGCCGGCGATCGCGGACGCCGCTCCAACTACGTCTACGGCTCGTCCAAGGGCGCGCTCTCTCTCTTTTTACAGGGAATGCGCAGCCGCCTCTATCCCGCCGGCGTGCGTGTTATCACCATCAAGCCCGGACCCACGCAGACTCCAATGACCGACCACCTCGCCAACGCTGCCCGTTTTGCCAACCCTGAGCAGACCGCGCACGATATCGTGCGCGCGCTCGAACGCCGTTCCCCGGACGTCCTCTACACACCGAAAGCCTGGCGCTACATCATGGGCGTTGTCAGACACATCCCCGAAACAATTTTCAAACGCTTATCATTTTGAAGTGCTTGTACGGCTGAGATGCTCGTGTGGCGCGGGCGCCTCGCCCGCGTACCCCGTTGCCTGCTTCACCAACATCGTCAAAAAAACACTCCGTCCCATCACCGCCCTCACACCTCATCCACAAACTGCCGTAATATCCCTCCCACCGCCTCCGCCTGTTCCCACGGAGCATAATGCCCCGCCTTCGGCACCACCTTCAACCGGCTGCCCGCAATCTTCTGCCGCATGAATTCCCCGTCCGCTGGAGTCGAGAACCCATCTTCTTCCCCAATCACAATCAGCGTCGGCACCGTAATCGTCTTCAAATCCCCCACCGAGTCCGGACGCTCCGCCATCCCCCGCAGCACCTGATTAATATCCTCCGCCGACATCTTCCGCATCATCGAGAGCGCCCCCTCCACCAGATCCGGACGCGTCCTCACCGTCGTCGTCCCCATCAGCTTTGGAATCATCCCCTCCAGAAACGGCTCCGTCCCCTGCTCCAACACCGTCGCCGCGTTCTTCAACCGGTTCGCCCGCGCCTCCGCCGTGTCCGGCTGCGGACGCGTGTCACACAGCACCAGCGCCGTCATGCGCTCGCGAAAGCGCCGCCAGCATTCAAACAGGATGTATCCACCGATCGAGCAGCCAACGAAAACGGCTTTCCCCACGCCCGCCGCGTCCATCACTTTTTCAACATCGCGCGCATGCTTCTCCATCAGCGCCGGACCCTCCCCCGCCTCCGAATTCCCATGCCCCCGCAGGTCCGGAAGGATCAGCCTGTACCGCGCTTCCAGCGCCCCCGCCACCGGATACCAGAACTCATGATCCGACGGAAACGGATGCAGCAGCACCACCGCCGCCCCGCTCCCCCTGACCTCATAAACAATCTCCGCATCCTCACTTCGCACCCGTTCCATGCCAGCGATTATAGGACAGGCTCCGGCTTGAAACTCACTGAAAGATCAGTGCGCATCGAAAAGGTTCTTGGCTGTACGTACAATGTTCCACGTAGAACATTATGTACATTTATTTTTGTACGTACACTTTGCCTTGTGTATGGAAACAAGAGGCATGCGGTTTTAGTTAGTTTCGCGGTGTCAGCCGCAAATTCCCGGGTGGGCGCGGCCACTCTTACCCGCGGCCTCTGACTTTTCAGGATAATTGCCCGCTCCGCGCCGACAAGCAAAATGCTCTCTTCCCGCCGACTAATGATTGTTCGCACTGCCGTGGAAGAGCGGCCCTTAAGGGCCGCGTAAGGTCCATCAATCGATGTGGGGCTTTAGCCCCCGTGGTCGCCAGCTGTTCCCTCCAAGCCCGCGACAGGCTAGAGCCGGAGGCCAGCAGCGAACGCTCTACCTGATGGCTGACGGCTGAGAGCCGTCATTTTTAAGTGCTTATTCCGCAATATTTTACATGTAAGTCTTGTGCTAGCTCGCAGCCGTCTGCCGCGCTGCCGAGGGCAGCAGATATTGTCCCTCGGGAATGATGATCCAAGCCAGAATATATGCGACCACGCCCGGGACAATGCCGCAGGCCAGCGTGATGAAGAACCACAGGATGCGCACGAGCGAAACGTCCAGTTCGAGATAGGCCGCCAGCCCGGCGCACACGCCTCCGATCTTCCGGTCGGTCTGCGAGCGCATCAACTTTTTCGGCACGGGAGGAACACCCACCACGTTCCCGCAGTACGAACAGAACCTTCCATCCTCCGCGATAACCTTGCCGCAAGCGTTGCAGTACATAGTGTGTGTCTCCTTGGTTGTGAATACGCGGTAGCTCGAAAAAAAGTTCCAAGGCTGGGAGCGCAGGTATCAGCCGTCAGATAAAGCAAAATCTCACCCTACCACCTTATCTCTATTACGATAGAACTCGTGTAATACCTATTAGCTACAAGGTAACAGCGAACAGCCGCTTTACTCCCGATACGCCTCTTTGATCCTTCTCCGCGCCTGATCCGCCTCGGCACTCCCCGAATTCAGAGCCACCACCGTCTCGTACCTCTTCATCGCGAGATCCCGCTTCTGCAGCTGGTCGTACATCTCGCCCGCTCCCAGGTTCGCCTTCTGCAATGTCTCCGGATCGGCTCCCTGAACCTCGCCCACCCGTTCATACGCCGCAACCGCTTCCGGATACTTCTTCTCGCCTCGCAGCAGGTCACCAAGCGCCAACTCCGCGATCTCATAATGCAGGCTGCCGTACTTCCCGTCGCGCCCATTCTGCCAGATGCGCCGGTACTGCTCCTCCGCCTCGGCAGTCTTCCCCGACGCTCGCAGCAGGTTGCCTTCTTCGAGCGGCAGCAGATAGTTGCGCGGGAATTTGGGACCAATGTCTCGGGCGATGCGCAGCGCCTCATCGTACCGATGCTCGCGCCGGAAGAAAACCATCAGGACAATGCCCGCGTCCACACTGGTTTCTCCGTTCGAGTGGTAAGCGTCACTCAGGTAGCGCAGTCCCTTGTCTTTGTCCCCGCTCAGCCCGGCGAGCGCGACGGCCATCTTCACGGCAAACGACAGGCTTCCCATGACGTAGTAGTGCGCGCCCACCACCAGCTTCGCGTCGGTGTATCCAGGAGAGAGCTCCAACACACGCTCGTGATCGCGCCGCGCTCCCACGGCGTTGCGCAGCGACGAAAACCATGCCCGCTCGATCAGCGCCGTGTAGAGGGCGAACTGCCCGCGAGTCACTCCTCGGGCATAGAGCATGTCGACGTTGTTAGGGTCGCGCGCCAGCGCGTCGTCCTCCAGTTTTTCGGCCTGCTCGACCAGATGCTTGATGCGCTCCCGCTGCACGAGATCCGCCGGACGATGCGCCTGCCCGATAAAGCTGTCATTCGCATATTCGCCGGTATTCATCGCGCCCATGCGGTACAACTCGCGCACCTGCACCGCCGAGAGCAAGTGGTTCACGGCAAAGGGGTCGTTCGGATGCCGCGCAAGGATGCGCTCGAAGTCCTGCACCGCGAGATCGTAGTCGAGGTTGTAATAGTGCTCAAAAGCCGCTTGGTTGAGGAGATCGGGCGGACGGAAGACAGTCGCTGAAGGTGACTCGCCAGCCCATCCCAAAGCAGAAAAACAGCCTGGGATGAAGACGAAGACGAGCACCAGCCAGCTCAGAACGGATAGGATGGAACGATGCCGGGGAAGTTTAGAAACCACGCTCACCCAGTTTAACCGAAACAAGCGATCGCCTGCCCGCTACAACATCCATCTTGTGTGGGTTGTTCAGAGTAAGACGCAGGCGCGCCGGAAGGTCTACCTGATGGCTGACGGCTGATCGCTGAGTGTCCCCCGAACCAAACCAAGCACGTGCAATACACGCCCCCTATCAGGCAGAATGGGAAAATCGGGTATGGATAGAGTAAATCTTGCCCCATAGCCAGCCTCCCCTCCCTTGGGCTTGCCTGTAAATAGCCGTATTTGTGCAAAAGTGGCTTTGGTGATTCGCTTGCGATTTGAAGTGACAGGTACCGAAGAGCTTCCTTATGGCAGAAGCAGCCGATCAGGCTCAGCACGAATTTTGGCGCCCGCCGATGGCGGCGGCAAAGGCCCGCGCGCAGACCGAGAGGGTCGCCACCTGCATTCGCTGTGGAACCGAATTCATCGTCAGCTCACTATACTGCCACGCCTGTGGCGCCAGCCGGCCTGATTCCGAAAGCGCGGCGGCGCTGGAAATCCCGGGCGTGGCCGAACTGGTGCGGCTCGCGGAGCGGCTGGAGCTCAGGATTCCGGCGCTGATCGCGTTTCTGGCCGGCGTTCTCTGCGTAGTGGGCGCCTTATCGGTTGGCATCTTCTTCAGTGCCCGGACGGTGCTGGATTGGCAAGCCATTCAGCTCTGGCGGATCGAGTGGCTGGTCGCCGCCGTGGCGGCCTTCGCCGCCGGCTCGCTGCTGAAGAAGTAATCCTTCCTCTTAATCTGATCCTGCTCGTTTACTGATCTAGGTCGTCAATACTAATTGCGCGAATGGGCGTGTTCCGCCTCCGAGACGACTGTTCCCTGCCGCCGCTGCTGGCCCAAGCGGTAGAGATGGTGAAGCGGTCCGATGCCCGACCCGAAGGGATGGGCATGGGTGATCGCGGCCGAAACATAAACCTTCGAAAGAAGGACGGCTTCGGGAAGCCCGCGTCCGTGGGCCAGATGGCAAGCCAGCGCGGTCGAAAAGGCGCATCCGGTGCCGTGGGTCGAATTCGAGCGAATTTTTTCCGACTTAAAGACTTCCTGCTCTTTTCCTCGCGAGGTCGTGAAGCTGAGCAGGTCGATCGCCTTGTCGAGATGACCTCCAGTGACCACGACGTTAGCCGCGCCCATGGCATGGAGTTGCGCTGCGGCGGCGCGCATCTTATCGAGATTCGTGACCTGCAAGCCTGTGAGGACGCTCGCTTCATCGAGGTTGGGGGTAATCAACTCGACGATGGGCAGAAGCCGGTCGATGAGCAGCCGCGTACCAGCCGAATCCAAGAGATAGGTGCCGGAACTCGATTTCAGGATGGGATCGAGGACAACGTGAGGCGGGCGAGCTTTATCGAGGAAGTCCGCCACCACGGCCACAATCTGCTCATTTCCCAACATGCCGATGTGAACGGCGTCGAGCTGCACGTCCGAAATCAGTTCCTGCAAGGTATCGGCGATGAGCTTTGGATCGACGGCTTTTACGCGCTGGACGCCGCGAGTAGACTGGACGGTTAGAGCGGTGATGCAGGAGACGCCGTAGCAATCGTGTGCGGCGATAGTCTTGATATCGGCAGTAATGCCCGCACCCGAGGAGGGATCGAAGCCGGCGATCGTCAACACGGAGGGCGGTGTCGCAGCCATACAGTCACTGTAGCGCGAAAGGACGATCAGGGAAACAGTGCTGGGGGATGCAGGTGCGGGTCTGCAGGGAAAATGCCAACTTCTGGAAACGGGTCGCTATTTTGGGTGAGGTGGTTTACCGATCCGCCAGTATCGTCTGCGTATCGCGATGATTAGAATGGACTTATTCTGATTGTGACCTAAGTGTAACACTCCGAGGAAGTTGCGCGATTTCCCGAAATGGGCCGAATGGTATCAGTACTAATCAGTAAACAAGGGCTACCGACTGCTTTCAACGAGATAGAGCGCAAAGGTCCGTCTTTCAGCAGGCTAAGTGATTGATTAATTACCATTTAGTCAATAAAGGATCGCCGATTTCGGGTTGACACACCCCTTGAGGGTCGGTAGCATCAGAGGATTGTTCGTTATGACGAAAGGAGCATACGACCAGAAAACGACTTTCCACGATTGAGAGGGAATCGAATGCGACGACGACTAGCCGAAAGCCTGGCGATTTTGTTATCTGTAGCCAGTCTGGGGGCCGGAGCCGCATCCGGGCCAAGCAGCCTGGAAGCCGCCAAGGTCACACAGCCACCGGTCATTGGAACAACGACCGGAGGGCACAAAGCACGAACTAACAGCTCAAAGTCGAAGGCCTATCAAGTAGGCACCGCCTCCTGGTATGGAGAGCAGTTTGAGGGTAAACAAACTGCCAGCGGAGAACCCTTCGAGATGCATGAGTTTACGGCCGCACACCCCAGTCTGCCGCTGGGATCTTTCGTCAAGGTGACGAACCTGAAGAATGGCAAGGCCGTCGTGGTAAGGATCAATGATCGCGGTCCTTTTGTGGACGACCGGATTATCGACGTTTCCTCTACTGCGGCACATGCGTTGGGCTTCAAAGAGCGCGGAGTGCAGCGGGTCCGCCTGGATCTATATCAGCCAAGGGCAGTTACACCGACGACCATGGCGATGCTGCAACCTGTAGCCAAACTGAACTAAAACCGATAGACTCGGCAACGATGAATCCGCGAGAGCGTCTCATCGTTGCCTTGGACGTATCCACGGCCGAGGCCGCCCGGAAGATCGTGGCGGCCGTCGGTGATTCCGTGCTCACCTTTAAAGTTGGAATGCAGCTCTATACTGCTGAGGGGCCTGGGTTTGTGCGCGAACTCGTGGGCTCGGGCCGGCAGGTTTTTCTCGACCTCAAGTACCACGACATCCCTAATACGGTGGCTTCCGCGGTGCGGGAGGCGGCTCGGCTGGGCGTCAGCATGCTGACGGTGCACGCTTCGGGGAGCAGCAAGATGCTGCAAGCGGCTGCGGATGCTGGACTTAGCGAGAATCCGGAGCTGGTGATACTGGCGGTTACGGTGCTCACCAGTTTCGATGAAGATCAGCTGACTACGGTTGGGGTGCGTGGCGGGATTACGAGCCAGGTATTACGCCTGACGGCGGTCGCTATCTCTCATGGATGCAATGGGATAGTGACATCCGCTCAAGAGGCATCTGCGGTGCGGGCGGAGTATGGGAGGAAGTTTGCGATTGTGACTCCGGGAGTGCGTCCGGCGGGAAGTGGGCACGACGATCAGGCGCGGGTGGTGACTCCGGCGGAGGCGATTGCGGCGGGAGCCTCGCATATTGTTGTAGGCAGGCCGATTACGGCTGCGGCGGATCCGGCGGCGGAGGCTAGGGCGATCTTGGGACAGATGGGGTAGGGGTTTCGGTGGTCGGTGGGTCAGCGGTCGGTTCTGGGTTGTCAGATTTCGGCCCTCATTGACAACTTTCTTCTCTTAGTCTTGGGGTATTTCTCCGCTATTCGGAGGCTTCCCGGGCTGTGTAAAACTATCAAAACTGTGGAAAAGCCGGAAATCGGATAGCGAAATCGTGCAGGAATTACTATGTAATTTTTGGATTTTGGCGAATGTATGGCGAACAGAATGAGGGTTAAGAGGAAGTTGAGCTGGCGGGAAGGGTCGGCCTCGGTTCGAGAAATCCTGCGGCGGCTTTTTTGGGCGGGGTGGGAGACGCCCGGCAGCTCCGTCGAGATTTCTGAAAAGTCGCAAAGTGGGGGGATGGCGAATTTCCGAAAAAAGAAAAGACGCGACTTTGTGGTCGCGCCTTGATTTGGAATTTGCTGAGAACTGACGACTGAGAACTGGGAACGGTTCTAGAGTTTTTCGAAGAATTCGCAGCCGGAGCAGGAGATGTAAATGCCTCCGGGAACGCCGCGTTCGCGATCTTTCATTCGCTTGACGATGCGGGTTTCTTTGCCGCACTTGGGGCACGCGGTGGATTTGGTGGTGTCCATGACCTTTTTCCGGTCGGCTGTCTTTGCAATTTTCGCCATTTAAGTTTCTCTCTTGACAGGAATGTGCCAGCGGCCCGGAGGGCTGCGGTTCTACCTGGTATTTGGGAGTTCGTCGCTGGATGACCGTTTTGAAGCGATCAACGTCTCGACAATCAATACACGCCGGCGGATAGGCTCGGCTTGGACTCGCCTCTAGAATCTTACACGAAGCGGGGTGGTTGAGTTTGAATTTTGGGAGATCGCGGAGTTCGGGAGATTGTTCAGTCGTCCTTCTGGGACTTGATGCTTGCTTCAGCAGGGATGCCTTCGGAACTCGTAGGCCTACTCGCGAGTGAGAATTACTTCGACTACTTTGCCGGCGGGAGTGGTGAGGCTGCCGGTTAGGGGGCCTTTGCGGGCGTGGAGCTGGATCGGCTGTAATTTGCCGGCGTGGGCGGGCAGGGAGAAATCTCCCTTGGCATCGCTTAAGGCTTTGTCGGGATAGCCGTCTACGGTGACGGTTGCTCCGGCAATCGCGACTAGGTCTTCATCGACCACCACGCCGTGAACTATCGCCGAGTTGTCGGCGACGAGCTGGATGGTGAGCGTGGGATTGTAGTCGGAATCGAGGACGATGGAATTGCTTCCCTTCAGAAACTCGTCTTTCACGGCAGCAGAGAAGACGATCTTGCCGTCGGCGGGACGCGCTTGCTGGGGAACCTCGAGTTCCCATCCGCCGGCAACCATTTTGAGTTCTCCTCCATTGGAAGATTTGAGCTGGGCGACGTCAGCGAGGGACTGGTCCGGCCGCAGCAGGACGACTTGCACGTGATAGACGCCGCGGGCTTGCAGAGTTTTGGCGGAGAAATAGGGAGTGACTCCTACGAGAATGATGAGGACGGCGGCGAAAGAGGCGGCGACGGGTTTCCTGGTGCGGAGCAGGTAGGCGAAGACGCAGGCGGCGACGGCGATCTGCAGGGGATGGCCGATGTGTCCGGCGAGTTTGAGGAAGGCGGTGCGCTGGTCCGCGAAGGAATCGTTGAGCATGGGTTTAGTAAAACTCCGGTGGGGATGGGGGCGCAAGTTACGGGAGGGGAGGGGCGGGGAACGAGAGAGTGAGGTGAGGTTGATTTTGTTTTGTGGCGTGGTATGTGTTTCGGGGGGCGGGTGACGGAGGAAATGAAGTCCCACGGGGGCTAAAGCCCCATTTCCATTTGCTGCTTACGCGGCACTGAAGGGCCGCTCTTCCACGGTTGCGGAAACGTTTCCACGTTGGCACGATTTGCGTGGCGGCGCGGGTTACACGGTGGCACGACTTGCGTGGCGGCGCGGACGTTTTGACGGTGGCGCGGTTTGCGCGGCGGCACGGGTTGAGCGGCGGCACGCACGTTTCGACGGTAGTGCGGTTTGCGTGTTGACCGTTTATTCGCAAAGGACGCAAATTGGGAATGTGCTAGATCTTGCGGACGACGAGAATTCCTCGGCTGAAGTCGAATCGCTTGTGACTGTGGCGAGATCACGGCTGACGGATTTGTTTTCGTCCCGCCGCATCGCGCTATCGGAGAAACCCACACATCGCAAAGAACGCGATGTGTGGGACACCCACCGTTCCTCAGGGGCTAAAACCCGATTTGATTTGGCGATTTTGCGGCGCAGCTGAAGCTGCGCCCTTTCAAAACTAGAGCAAGAGCCGGGTTTCAAAGGAGATTTTACGGCGCAGCTGAAGGTGCGGCCCTCCAAAACGAGAGCAAGAGCCGAGTCTCAAAAGTGGATGGACTACTGTTGGGTGCTTAGGCTGATGGGCTTTTGGGCGGACGTGGGTGCGAGGGCGGAGGCTCCGGCTACGAAGAAGTTGTGGTCGTAGAGATTGCGGTACATGCGTCCGGCAATTTCCGCGGCTTTGGGGCCGAAGGTCGGGCGTCCACCTTGCAGGAAGACGACGGTGACGATGCGTCCGATGTCGGTGTTGGCGTAGGAGGCGAACCATCCGAAGCGCGTGCCGGCGTGAGAACAGGTTCCGGTCTTGCCGAGAATTGACTCTTCGTTAAAGTTCAAGCGCAGACTGCGCGCCGTGCCGTAGGCGACTGCTCCGGCCATGCCGTCGGAAAGTTCTGGAATCACCGGTTCGATATCGAGATGACGTTTCACACGAGGCTGGAAGTTGGCGACGGCCTCGGGGTTGGTAGGATGTTGGAGGTAGTAGAGCGTGCCTCCGTTGGAGATCGCGGTGACGAGCGCGCCGAGTTGGAGAGGAGTCATGGAGATGCCCTCGCCGAAGGAGCACATTTTGCTGACGCCGCCGAGTTTGGAAGAAATTTCCGTCTCGGGATAGGTGCCGAGCTGCTCGCCCGGAATGTGGTATCCGGCGAGTTCGCCCAAGCCGAACTGGTGAGCGTAATACTGAACTTTTTCGAATCCTAACTTGCGTCCGACCGCTTCGAAGTACGCGTTGTTGGAATGAGCCAGCGCCTCGGTAAGATTCATGCGGCTGCGGCTGCCGAGAGAAACCTGGGTTTCTTTGTCGATGACGCCTTCGCTGAGAGCGGCGAGTGCGACAGAAAGCTTGATGGTGGAGCAAGGCTGCGCGCCGCTCGAAAGGGCGAGGCGCTGATTGACCATGGCGAGAATGCGTCCGCTGGTCGGCTCGATCGCGACGACGGTGCCGTTCATGTTGCCTAAAGCATCGATTGCGGCCTGGCGAACAACGGGATCTTCTCCGGCAGTCTCATCGCCTTCGGTGATATCGGAGGCGAAGGAACTGGTGGAGAAACGCTCGTAATAACGGTGATGACGCGGAGTAGTGGCGGAGACTCGCGTGGTCGCAGCGGGATGTGCGGCGATAGCGTGCGAACGGGGAGCGCGGCTGCGCGCGAGAGTGTGCATGCGCTTTCTGGCATGCTGCGTTTCGGTAACGCCGCGAGACTTTTTGTGCGGCGCAAGGGCGGGAGGATTCACGCTGGCTGCGATGGCGAGCGCCTCCAACAAAAAGGCCAAACCTAAGAAGAGCGCGAGACGAAGAAAACAGGACTTACACTTCACTGGACGATCCCCGGAAACACGTAGCCAATCGGAGTTCTGTTTTGACTATCGGCTTAATAGTTTTGATGCAAGAGACTCGCCAAATCCACACGGTTCGGGAGCGTTTCGTGCAACTGAGCGATAGTAGGCGATTTACGGTTTTTATTGCAACGTCAAAGTACAAATGGGGCGAATCGGAATCTTGACGGTAACTAGCTGAATAAGCTGCTTTTAATCGAATTCCGGAAGAAGGACACACACCTTGGTAATCGATCGGCGCGTTACCAGGTTTGGGGGAGAATGTGCAGGGTTTTGCGCTGGGAAAACGGCAGATAGCGCTGGGGGAGCGGGGCGACGAGCGGGGTGAATCCGCGCTGAAAGTCCTCGCGTTTGTTTGACGTTGGCGCGGCGGCTTATGAGGTTGCGGGCAAAGTGGGTTTAGCTGCAGACAGTCCCTCAGCGGCTCAAAGCCGCTTCTGATTTGGTTACGGGTGCGGCGCAGCTAAAGCTGCGCCCTTTCAAAACTCCAGCGGAGAACGCGGGAGCGCTCGACGGCGATTGTGTTGGGGGATTCATCGGTGAGATCGCGCACGACTTGCCAGCGGAGGGCGGGGTCGGAATCGAGAAGCCACTCGAGGAGCGCGGGGCGGGGCGCGTAGGCGGGGCCGCCGTTGTAGGCGCGCGGGCGCATGCGGATGTTACAGCAAAGGGCGCGTGAGATTTCATCCGCGGGCAGAAGGATGTCAGGGTGGATGGCTTTGCGGGCGCTCGGACTCGATATACGGTTAGCCGGGTGGCATCCTTTTCGCGAGGGTTTGGCATCCATGCTGTTGTGTGTTCTTGCGCGTTGTACGTCTTGCGCGCACAATCAGTGGTTCGGGCCCAAGCATCTTCTCGCTTCTCAGCTTGTTTCTAGGTCGGGATTATTTATGGCAAAGCTTTGGTTTGTTGTTTCTGCGGTTGTTCTTCTTTTTAGTGCAGCTGTGGCGTTATCGTGCGGCACAAGTTCGCAAGGTCCGAGTCAACTGCAATCCATCGCGCTGAATCCACCGACGGCGGACGCGCAGTCGTATCCGGACGGCGTCGTGCCGTTCACCGCGACGGGATACTATACGAATCCGACGCATAGTGTGACTCCGCAGGCGGCGAAGTGGGTGGCTTGCCAGGACGAGACGCCGACTACGGCGGTCTCGGTCACGAGCACAGGAGCGGCGCAATGCGCCGGCGGATCGTCGGGGGTTTACGCGATCAACGCGTGGAGCGTTTCGAACGCGGAATGCACGGCGATCACAGCGTGCGGCGGCGGATGCACGGTCGTCGGAAGCGCGCAACTGACCTGCCCCTAGGCAGCGTGCGGTAGAATCCTGACGACCGCACTGTGGGTGCGGATGATTCTACCGAGGTCTGCACTTGCGCACATCGATGGTGGTGGTGTCTTTTGTCCTACCTTTTTTTGCCCCCATTTTTTTTGCACCCATGTTGGCCCACGCGGCCGAGCGGACGCTCGAGCAACGGCGCGCGGAGCTGAACCGGCTGCTCTCCGATGAATGGGAATACACGCTGCGCACGCAGCCGGAACTGGCGACGCAAGTCGGGGACAATCGTTATAACGACCGGCTGAGCGATTTTTCGGATAAGGCGATCGCGGACGATATCGCGCATGCGCGGGAGTCGCTAGCGCGGTTCGAAGCGGTCGATGTCACGGGATTTCCCGAGCAGGAGAAATTCAATCACGCGCTGATGGTGCGCAGCCTGCGCGAAGGGCTCGACTCGGTGCGCTTCAAAGATTGGGAGATGCCGGCGACGCAATTTGGGGGGATCCATTTAGGGTACGCGTCGCTCGGATCGGACTCTCCGTTTCGCAACCGGAAAGACTACGAAGATTATCTTTCGCGACTGCACCAGTTGCCGCGCGTGCTGGATGACGCGATGGGGCACATGCGGGACGGATTGCGCGATCACCTGATGCCACCGAAATATTTGCTGGAGAAAGTTTCGGACCAGGCACAAGGGATCGCGGATGATTCGCTGGAGAAGAGTCCGTTTACCGAGCCGCTGCGGAAGTTTCCGGAGTCCATTTCGGAGGTGGAGCGGAAACAACTGCGGGAGCAGATTGAAGCGGCGGTGAAGAATGAGGTCGCGCCGGAGTATGCGAAGTTCGCGAAGTTTGTGCGGGAGGAGTACGCTCCGCACGGGCGGCTCGATCCGGGAGTGTGGGCGCTGCCGGATGGAGAAGCGCGCTACGCTTTCGCGGTAAGGCATCAGACGACGACGGAAACTCCGGCGGCGGAGATTCATGAGTTGGGAGTGAAGAGCGTCGCGGAAATTGAAACACAGATGCTCGGGATTGCGAAGGCGCAGGGCTTCAGCGATCTGAAGTCGTTTAACGATCACATACGAGCGGATGCCAAGCTGCGCGCGACTTCTGGACAGCAGATTTTCGATCTCTATTCGCACTATCGGGATCAGATGTATACGAAGCTCCCCGAATTATTTGGACGGCTGCCGAAAAATAAACTTGAAGTGGTGAAGATGGAAGAGTTCCGGCAGGCGTCGAGTCCTCCGGCGGACTATTCGATTGGCGCGGGGGATGGGTCGCGGCCGGGGCGGATCAATGTCAACGAATATGCTCCGGAGAAGCGGTCGCTGTTGAACGTGGAGGCGATTGCGTATCACGAGGGCGTGCCGGGGCATCATTTGCAATTTTCGATTGCGCAGGAGTTGACGGGGCTTCCGCCGTTCCGGAAGTTCAGTCTTGATTTGAATGCGTACACCGAGGGGTGGGCATTTTATTCAGAGCGGCTGGGAAAGGAAGTTGGGTTTTATCAGGATCCGTATAGCGATTACGGACGGCTGCAGAATGAGATCTGGCGCGCGGTGCGGTGGGTGGTGGATACGGGAGTGCATTCGCAGCACTGGACGCGGCAACAGATGGTTGACTACTTCCATGCGCATACGGTGATGGACGATGAAAACATTAATACGGAAGTCGATCGATATATTGCGTGGCCGGCGCAGGCGCTCTCCTACAAGATGGGGCAGATGAAGATTCTTGAACTGCGGGCGCGGGCGCAGAAAGAGCTGGGGGCGAAGTTCGATATACGAGCGTTTCACGATGCGGTGCTCGATCAGGGTCCGCTGCCGCTGGATCTGCTGACGATCAAGATTAATGGGTGGATTGCGGCGCAGAAGTGATGGGGAGCGTTTGTGCATCTGTAATTGCTGCATCCGCATGATGACTGCATACGAACGCTGCTGTTTTTTGGAAAAATTCATGGGGGAACAACTGGGATGAAGTGCGCTCGGATGAGGGCCTGGCTGGTGGTGATACTCGCGGTGGTGATGGGAGTCGGGACGGGGCTGGTTTCCGCGCAGGATGCGCAGCATAAGAGTGGCGGCGCGGCGGAACCGAAAACCATCGCGCAGAAAACCGTGGGGATGACCAAGCTGGCGGGCTTTTTCAACTGTTATTGGGACGCGCACGAGGGGAAATTGTGGCTGCAGATTGATAAGTGGGACGCTCCGTTTCTTTATTACGAAACGCTGCCTGACGGTGTGGGATCGAATGATATCGGGCTGGATCGCGGACAGCCGGGGAAGACGAATGTGGTCCATTTTGAGCGGACGGGGCCACTGGTGCTGCTGGTGGCGGAGAACGAGCAGTATCGCGCGATCACGGACGATCTGGAGCAGCAGGTGGCGGTGAAGCAGGCTTTTGCGCAGTCGGTGCTGTGGGGATTTGAGGTGGCGGCGGAAGATGGGGAGTCGGTGCTGGTGGACGCTACGCCATTTTTTTTGAGCGACGCGCATGACGTCGCCGCGAGGCTGGCGACGGCAAAACAAGGGACGTATCACGTCGACGCGTCGCGGTCGGCGATTTATTTGCCGCGCACGAAGAGTTTTCCGGAAAACACGGACGTGGAGTCGACGCTGACGCTGGTGGGGGACAATCCGGGGCGGTGGGTGGAACAGGTGACGCCGGAGCCGCACGCGATTACGGTGCATGAACATTTTTCTTTTATTCAAGCGCCGGGGGCGGGGTTTCGGCTGAGGGCGTACGATCCGCGGTCGAGTTTTTTCGGGATCAGCTTTATGGATTTTGCGACGCCGGTGGATCAGCCGATTGTGAAGCGGTACATCGCGCACCACCGGCTGGCGAAAAAGGATCCGGCGACGGCGAATGGTGAGGCGGTCAGGCCGATTACTTATTATGTGGACCGGGCGATTCCGGAGCCGATCCGGTCGGCCGTGGTCGAGGGCGCGAGTTGGTGGAACCAGGCATTCACGGCGGCGGGATATAAGGATGCGTTCCAAGTGAAGGTGTTGCCGGAGGGCGTCGACGCGATGGACGTGCGCTACAACGTCATCGAGTGGGTGCCGCGCGCGACGAGAGGATGGGCGTACGGAAGCGCGATTGCAGATCCGAGGACAGGGGAGATTATTAACGGGCACGTGAACCTGGACGCGCTGCGGATCCGGCAGGTTTTTCTGATCGCGCAGGGATTGCTGGATCCGTTCGGGAATGATCCGTCGGCGTTGAAGAAGGCGAACGAGATGGCGCTGGCGCGGATCCGGCAACTGGCTGCGCACGAAACGGGACACACGCTGGGGCTGATGCACAACTACGACGCGAGCATTGTGAACCGGAGTTCGGTGATGGATTATCCGCCGCCTACGATTACGGTGGGAGCCGACGGGCGGCCCGATGTGTCGAATGCGTACGCGGTTGGGATTGGGGAGTGGGACAAGGTTTCGATTGCTTATGGGTACAGTGATCTTTCGCAGAAGGGAGACGAGACGGCGGCGCTCGACAAAATTCTGGATGATGCGGTTGCGCGTGGACTGCTGTTTTTGACCGATCAGGATGCTCGGCCGCTGGGATCGGCTAGTCCGGTGGCGCACTTGTGGGATACGGGTAATAACGATCTCGATGGACTGAAAACGGTGATGGCGGTGCGGGCGGCGGCGTTGAAGAATCTGTCGGCGGCGGCGATTCCAGAGCACACTCCGATGGCAACGCTCGAGGATGTGCTGGTTCCGATGTATCTGTATCACCGGTATCAGGTGACGGCGGTGGTGAAATCGATTGGAGGGCTGGACTACTCGTTTAATTTACGCGGGAGTGAGGACGCGACGCGCGGAAAAAAGAACGAACCGAAGATTGTGCCCGCGGCGCAGCAGCGGGCGGCGATACGGGCTGTTCTGGATACGCTCGCTCCGGCGGTGCTGGCGGTGCCGCTGCCGTTGCTGAAGATGATTCCGCCGAGGCCGCCGGATTATCCCACAGGACGCGAGAATTTTTCGCGGCGGACTTCGCCGGCGTTCGATGCGCTCGCTCCTGCGGAGGCCGCGGCGGAGATTGTGGCGAACGTCTTGCTGCAGCCGGAACGGGCGCAGCGGCTGATGGAGTATCACGCGCTGGATGCGGGGAATCCCAGCTTTGATGAGCTGTTGAACGATTTGGTCGGGGCCACGTGGAAGAGGGCGGCGATGGTCGAGGGCGGGAAGAACGACTATTACGCGGCGATTCAACGTGCGGTGAATGCGGTCGTGTTGAACCATCTTATTACGCTTGCGTCTGATGAACATGCGTCGGCGCAGGTGCGCGCGGCTGTTTCTTTGAAGCTTGACGAGCTCAAGAAATGGATGACGGCGCAATCGGCGGCGGCGCGAGATGAAGGGGCGCGGGCACAGTTTTTCTTTAGCGCGAGCTTGATCGACCGGTTCGAGAAGAATCCGGCGGAGAGCCATTTGACGGCGCCTGCGGCGCTGCCGGATGGGGATCCGATTGGGAGTGATGATTGGGAGTGAGGCGGGTTTATCACTTCGAGCGGGAAGGCGGGCTGGGCTTGAATCAGATAACAGGTTGCGGAAAGAGTGTGGGAGTTAGAGCGAGTCAACTATGGCCCCGGCCCGCCGGTCTCAGGTTGGTTCGCGCAATGGGGATGTTTCGACAGTCTGCCGATTCCCGGTCGTGTGCTATGGTGTAGTTTTTTTGGTTCGATGGGGAATTCCGAGTTACCGCGGGGAGGGCAGCGCAATGTCACGGGCGGTGTATCTGGCCATTTTCTTTTTTCTTAGTACCTCTTTGCTCTTTTCAGAAGATACCAAGTTCGAGGGCGTCAAGATTCGCCGGCACAAGAGCGCGGACAAGCGGGAACTGGTGGATAAGGTCGGCGTCCTCAGCTTTGAAGATGACGGGCAGAAACTGACATTTCGCAGTGGGGCGGGCGATCAGTTCGCCATTCCGTATTCCGACATCACCAAAGTCATTTTCGACAGGGATACGCACGGGTCCGCGACGATGGCGAGCATTCATCTACATGATCGCTGGCTCTACCTGGAGTACCGTCAAGGGGACCATTCGGAGAAGGTTCTGCTGGTCGTGCCGAAGGCCACTTACGATAAGGCAACCGCCAAAAGCCAAAGTCTGTTTGGCGACCGCGTGACCATTGCGGATTATGCCGAAAAGGGGGAGTCGGTCGACAAGGACCGTGACATCGACAAGAGACGTATCCCAGATTGGAAGGCCAAGTATTCGGTCACGCTTGACCGGGCGGCTCATCCATTGCCTGAGGTGAAGCCAGATAAGGCAACCATTGTTGTCGTCTGTCCCCCGCTGGCCGCGCGCGACACTGGGTTTGGAACCAAGGTAAAGCTGCGTGCCAATGGCAAGGTCATCGCGGTAAACGATATGGGTACCTATAGCATCGCCTACGTCGATCCGGGAAAATATTCGATCATTTCACAGCTCGACGATGCGAACGGATTTGAGATGGACCTCGAAGCTGGCAAGACGTATTACTTCATCCAGGAAACTGTCATAGGAGCCGCCTTCATAACAACGAGAATCCACACCATGCTCTCCCGCAACAGCCCCGAAGTCGTAATGTACCTTGTGGATGGCGCTTACCTCTCCGATTGGAAGCGAAAGAATTAGGGGTTTCAGTCGCGTTGTTGTGACGCGTTTCTTCGCTAAAGGCGCTCATTCCTGCATTGATTCAGATTGACGAAGCCGGGGCGAATTCCCTTACGACGATGGCGGCCCACTAGGACGCCGTCAACTGGGGAGAATGGCGCCTTCTCGAAAAGCGCGAGAAGGGGTGCACCCTCAGCAGCCGAACGCCAAACTCAAACGTGCCCTCTCCGTCGCTCCGCGAATGGGACTTCGTCTATGTGCCACGGATACCAGTCGAAGCCCGACACGTTCATTCCTTCGCATCCGTCTGTGCCGTTCTTGCCTTCGCTGTCGAACCAAAAAGGCTCACCCCAATTTGGAAAGTTCAGGTCGTAGTAGGGTTGCGATAGTGTGTCAACGCCAAGCAAGTGAGGAGCGGTCAGCACCACCACGCGTTTCGGCGTGACCTCCGTCACTTTGCCCTGAAGAAAGTCTTCGCCGGAGTTGCTTACCACATAAACGTCCTGTCCAAGCGTCAGTTTTGTTGTGTCCATCGTTGTTTAGTGTAACTACTCTGGACTAAGCCCAAGCAGCAAAGAACGAATCCATGACCCGCTGCCCGTTGCGGCGCGGCAGGTCACAGATTTGTTCCTTACGTTTTCCGTCTCTACTTCGCGACGGTGAGGGTGTTTTGGCCGATGGTGATGGAGTCGCTGGCAGAGTTCTTTCCGCCGCCGCACAACGCGAAGGTGTTCAATCCCTTGACCAGCACTCCGTCAGCAGGGAGAATGACCCACTGAAACGAAGCGGTCGTGTAGGCGCTGCCGGTTCCAGGATTGTCCGCCAAAACGCGGGCCCCGTAGGCTTGGGTTTCGCAGGGCCCGCCATTGACGCTGAGCCCCACGAAATAGGCATCGGGGACGTTCACGGAATAATCGGAACTCCAGGTCACGATCAGTGCCACCGGCGTGGCGGGTTCGCTGATGCTGACTTGTTCGTCAAACGAGATGCAGCACTGCCCCTCGAAAGTCTGGTCGCTGGTGTTGCGATAGATGGGGTTGGCCGCGGCAAAAGCCGATCCTGCCGCGGCGACGATCAGGCAAGCCAGAATAGCCGCAAACGTCACGGCCGTATTCATTCTCGATGTTGCTTTCATTTTGTTTTTCATAGTGATTCTCCTTGTAAGTTTTTTTGGGAAAGCTTGTACTGAATCTCTTCGCCGGTCGCATTGTGCAAGGTCTTGCGAGATGACCCGCTCTGCGTCGCACCGCAAACTTGTAGCACGATGCCGTTGAGAGGCAGCCAGAGAAGAGTCTGAGTTTCTTCTGAGGATGCAACCACTTATAAATGTGGCACCTAACGGGCTGGTCCGGTGCCGCCGCACCCGCTGTCGGGGCTCGAACACGCGGTTGCCAAGGCCTGGGATGGACGGTAAAATCCTGGTCGAAGCGGGCTTTGGCCTTTTCCGCACCTTCCCCGGTCTGAGCGTAGTTAATGAAATCTGGAGCTTGCTGTCCTTTCAGGTCCGGTTTTGCCTAAGATATGGGATCGACGAGTGTCAAGCAGAACGACGTAAGAACCTTCGGCCCCTTCACGTTCGATCCCGACAGCGGCGAACTCTCCCGCAACCAGCACCGCATCCGGCTGCAGCCTCAACCTGCCCTCGTGTTGGCTTTGCTTACCGATCAACCTGGCAAGCTGATTCTTCGGGAAGAGATCTACCGCACCGTTTGGGGAGAAGATACCCACGTTGACTTCGAGCAATCGCTGAATTACTGCATCCGCCAGATTCGCTCCGCATTACGCGACGATGCGAATGAGCCTAAGTATCTGGAAACAGTCCCCAAACGCGGCTATCGATTTCTCGCTTCGGTCGAGATCCCAAGCGGAAACGGTTCACGGGGAACTGCAGTTAAGGCGGCCAGCGAGGCGCCGGCGGGCGTTCTCGATACCAGGGACGAGACTGTGGTCGCGAAGGGACGAGGCTGGATCCGCTTCAAATCATTGCTCGTTTCCGCGTTGGTGCTGGCGGTGTTTTGCGTTGCGCTCGCGGTGTGGCTGAATCGTCGCAGCCATGCCCTTCAACTTGGCGCAAGCGATACGATTATTCTCGCCGATTTCGCCAACAGTACGGGGGATGCGATCTTCGATGACACGTTGCAGACGGCACTCGCCGTCTCGTTGCGACAGTCGCCTTTCTTGAACCCGCTGTCGGCGGGGAAGATTGCGCGTTACGAGCAAGCCATGACGCTTCCTCCAGGCGCAAAGCTCACTCCCCCGGTGGCGCGCGATCTTTGCCAGCGGGCTGGCGGCAAAGCTTACATTGCCGGATCGATCGGCAGTCTGGGCAGCGATTACGTGCTCGGGTTGAAAGCTGTGAATTGCGAAAGCGGAGATACGCTGGCTCAGGAACTGGTGAAGGTCGAATCCAAAGAGAAGGTCTTGGACGAGCTCGGTGGCGCCGCTACCCGTATGCGAAGAGAGCTCGGAGAATCGTTAGCTTCGGTGCAAAAGTTTAATGTTCCGCTGGCCGAGGCGACCACGTCGTCGCTGGAAGCGCTTAAGGCGTTCACCCGAGGCTTGAATATTCGCGCGGAGAAAGGCGAAATCGCATCTCTGCCTTATTTTCAGCGCTCCGTCGAACTCGATCCGAATTTCGCCATGGGTTACCGGTCCTTGGGCGGCATCTACCTCACCCTCGAAGAAGACGTGCGCGGCGAGGGATATGTAGCGAAGGCGTATCAGCTACGAGGTCGGGCCAGCGAACCCGAAAGACTGACGATCGTCGCCGACTACTATTCGTATGTTACTGGCGAGTTGGATCGAGCGGCGGAGGTGTTTCGAGGAAACATCGAAATCTATCCGAAAGCTGATGGAGCTTATGTTGATCTGTTCGCAACGTTGATGGGACTCGGGAAGTATGAGGAAGCCATTGCAGTCGCACAGCAAGCCAGCCGCCTGGAACCGGAGTCGGGGTTCTGGTACGAGGATCTCGCGGCGGCTGATATCGCGTCAGGACAGATCGATCAAGCGCAGCGCGATATGCGGGAGTCGATGATACGGAAAAGAGACTCCTACATGTTGCATCAGGATATTTATTCTCTTGCTTTTCTCAAGCACGACTCGGCCACCATGGCGGAACAGCTCCAGTGGTTTGCCGGCAAACCCGATTACGAGAATTATGGCTTAGGCTTGGCCTCGGACGCACAGGCTTATGGCGGCCATTTCCGCAAAGCGCGAGACCTGGCCAAATTGGCGGCGGAATCGGCGGTGCGAACCGACAACAAAGAAAATGCCGCAGGCTACCTTTCAAATTCTGCGCTTCAGGAAGCGGCTTTCGGCGAGCGCCAGGAAGCACGCAAGAACGCGGCGGAGGCATTGAAACTCGCGACCAATCGAGGAGTGGAAGCGGAAGCCGCGCTGGCCTTCGCCATGGCAGACGACACGCCACGAGCGGCGGCACTTGCCACGGATCTCGCAAAACGTTTTCCGCTCGATACCCAGATCCAAGCGCTCTGGTTGCCTGCGATTCAGACGCGGTTGGCACTCGACCGAAAGAATCCGGTTCCGCCCTCGGATAGCTTGCACGCTGGCGATCCGATCGAGTTCGGATATCTACCCTTCGGCACCACTACCGGTCTTTATTGGCTCTATGTACGCGGCGAAGCTTACCTGGCCGCCGGAAACGGCGTGGCTGCCGCAGCCGAGTTTCAGAAGATTCTCGATCACAGCGGGCTGGTCCTGAACTGCTGGACCGGAGTATTAGCGCGTTTAGGAGTGGCTCGTGCCAAGGCCTTGCAATCGAGAACTGCCCAGGGTCCGGACGCCAATGCCGCCCGCGTCCTGGCCCTCGCCGCCTACAAGGATTTCCTCGCCCTCTGGAACGACGCCGATCCTGATATCCCCATCTTGAAGGAAGCGAAAGTCGAGTATGCGAAGTTGGAGCAGGTGAAAAACGCTGCTACTAGCGAAGCTAATCAAACCCAACGGGTTGCGAGTCAATGAGCGCGCCACATGTTTGTACGGATTTGCGGCCCGAGCGGAACTCGGGCCCTTCCCAAAAGCAAGCGAAATTCGAGTGTTTCAGCCCCCTAGCAGATTGCTGAAAAACTCGGTTGCACGCCGCGTTGCGTCCTCAGCGGCTAAAGCCGGCACTGAAAATAAGACATTTATCGCAGCAGTAAACCGCTGCGCCACCCAAAAGCAAAATCAAAGTGGAGCGTTTCAGGAAGCTGATAGGAATTAAGTTGCCAGCGGCGGAGGTTATTGGGCTGAGGTTAGTCTGTCACGGTTTATTTCGGCAGGCGTTACTTTGGGAGGCGGGGTGCGAGGGCGTAATAAAGTTGGACCAGCACGATGAAGGCGATGCTCCAGCGCGTGTTGACGATACAGAGGAGCGCCCCCAGGGCGTAGAGCGCCTGCGCGATTTCGATGCGGCGGCAGACGGCTGCGGGAACGTCGAGGCCGATATCATCTTTGACCAGTCCTGACTTCGTGGCGCATCCCCAACTCAGGTATAAGGCGGCGCCGAGGCAGAAAATATTCAGCCAGTAGGCGAGGAGAGCGATGCGATAGGCGATGAATTCTGCGAGCAGGGCAGTCGAGAACGGGATGACGGTGACGAAGAACAGGAAGCCGATGTGAATCCAGGAGAGGCGGATGTTGGAGCTGGAGAGGTGGTTGAGTTGAGTTTGCTGGCCGACCCAGAAGATTCCCAGAGTCATAAAACTCATCAGGTACATGATGAGGCGCGGGGAGAGCGCGGCTAGAGCGTGCCAGAGATCGCGCTCGTTATGAACGGCGTCCAAGGCGGACACGCGCAGATCGAGGACGAGCACGGTCATGGCGAAGGCGAAGATGCCGTCGCTGAGAGCGGCCAGCCGCTCGACGCTTTGTCCGGCGATGCGGTTGTAGCTGGTCTTCATGAGCGTGCGCGATATGAGTTCGTGCGCGATGATTTCTTGTGCGATTCGGTTTACATCACCTCGGTGCGTTTTCGCAGGAAGGCGGGGACGTCGAGATCCTCGGCCTGATAGTTGGGCGCGGGAGAGCGCATGGCTTCGAGCGATATCACTTCGGCGGCGTGCGGCATGCTGACCGGCTCCTGATAGGCGGCGGGCGTGGGATGTTCGGGCTCGAAGCTCGGCTCAGGCTCGAAGACCGGCTCTGGTTCGGCTACGGGCTCGGGCTCGCGAAAATGATTGCGCGAGGCGTGACGCGAAATGTCGCGCGACAGGATGACGGGATCGAAGTTTTCCTGGTGGCGGGGGCGACGCATCTCGGATTCTTTGAAGCCGGTGGCGATGACGGTGATCTTGACGGAGTCTTTCATCTTCTCGTCGAGGACAGCGCCAAAAATGATGTTGGCATCTTCGTGAGCCGCGCCCTGAATGATGGTGCAGGCCTGCTGGACTTCGGCGAGTTTGAGGGAATTCGATCCGGTGATGTTAATGAGAATGCCGCGGGCGCCATCGATCGCTCCGGCTTCGAGTAGCGGAGAAGCAATGGCGCGTTGGGCGGCCTCGACGGTGCGATGCTCTCCGGCGGCGGTTGCGGTGCCCATGACGGCGTAGCCCATTCCGGCCATGATCGCCTTTACGTCGGCGAAGTCGCGGTTGATGATTCCGGGTATGGTGATGATGTCGGAAATTCCCTGCACGCCCTGGCGAAGAATATCGTCGGCGATGCGGAAGGATTCGAAGAAGCCGGCATTCTCGGCTACAGCCAGCAGTTTCTCGTTGGGGATGACGATGGTGGTGTCGACGGACTCCATCAACTCGGAGATGCCGCGCTCGGCTTGCTGCATGCGGCGTTTGCCTTCGAAGGCAAAGGGCTTGGTGACCACGGCAACGGTGAGCGCGCCCATCTCGCTGGCGAGCGAGGCGATGATTGGAGCGGCCCCGGTGCCCGTCCCGCCGCCGAGTCCGGCGGTGACGAAGATCATGTCCGCGCCTTCCATGGCTTCGATGAGCTTGTCGGAATCTTCGAGGGCTGCTTTGCGTCCAATTTCGGGATTCGCGCCGGCGCCTAGGCCATTCGTCAACTTCACGCCAAGCTGGATTTTGGTGGCGGCACGCGACATGCGAAGGGCTTGCAGGTCGGTGTTCGCGACGATGAATTCGATATGTTCCATCCCCGAATCGATCATGCGATTGACGGCGTTGTTGCCGCCGCCGCCGACTCCGATGACCTTGATGCGAGCGTCGTTGCGAGCTTCTTCGTTGAAACAGATGCGCAGTCCGTTGTCTTCCATACGTCACCTCGTAAGATCAGCTGTCAGCCATCAGCTATCAGCCGTCAGGTAAAGCAAAAACTTCGGCCACCAGCCATCAGGCAAAGCAAAGGCAAAAGCAAAACAAAAAACCTTAGGCGCCTTTTCTTGCGAAGAGGGCTTTCATACGGGTGCCGAAGCGGGGTTCTTGTAATCCGCGGGCTAGACGGGCACGATGGCCGTAGTAGGCCATGCCGAGTACGGTCGAGAACTCGGGTTCGGCCATGAATGATGGCATCTTCGCCATCGGTGTGGGCCAGGCCAGGCGCGCGGCTTTGCGGAGAACCGATTCCGCCACATCCAAGATACCGGGCAGGCGCGAGGCTCCGCCGGTCAGGACCAGGCCGGCGATGCAGTGCTCGAGAACGCCGGCGTGGCGGAGGTTTTCGCGGAGCAATTCGAAAAGCTCGCGGGCACGGGGCTCCAAGATTTCGCCGGCCAGACGCTGCGACATCATGCGCGAGGGACGGTCTCCCACGGAAGGGACCTCGACTTCATTGCCTTCGGGAATCAAGGTGGGCACGGCGTTGCCGAAAGTTTTCTTCAAGGTTTCGGCGTCGGCGAGACCGGTGCACATGCCAACGGCAAGATCTCCGGTGAAGTGGTCGCCGCCGATGGGAATGACGGCGGAGTGGGCGATGGCGCCTTGCTGGAAGACGATCAGGTCGCAAGATCCCGCGCCGAGATCGACGAGGCAGACGCCAAGTTCGCGTTCATCCGGCGGTAAGACGGAGTCGGCACAGGCAAGCGGCTCAAAAATCGTGTCGTCGACGTGGACGCCCGCACGATTCACGGCGGTGACCAAGTTCTGCATTGCACTCGAGGAGGCGGTCACTATGTGCACGCGTACTTCAAGGCGCGTGGCCATCATGCCGGTGGGATCCTGCACGCCGGGTTGATCGTCGAGGATGAACTCCTGCGGAAGGAGGTGGAGAATTTCGCGATCGCCGGGCAAGGGGACGGTGCGGGCCTTGTCGACGGCCTGACGGATTTCCTCGCGGCCAATCTCTCGCGCGCGTGGGAAGACCATGCCACCGTGGCTGTTCATGCCGCGAATGTGAGCGCCAGCGATTCCGATCAAGGCATGTTCGACGGGGATTCCGGCTACGTCCTCTGCATGCTCGACCGCTTTTTGAATGCAACTGACGGCCTTGTCTAGTTCGGTGATCACACCCTTACGAAGGCCGCGCGATTCGCTGACGCCGTGGCCGCGGTAGCGCAGTCCGTTGTCGGTGAGTTCGGCCACGAGCACGGAAGTCTTCGCGCTTCCTACGTCGATAGCGGTAATGAAATTGGGCTGGTGATTCGGCATGATAATGGCCGCTAGTTCTGCGGAGTCTCCTTCGAAATTCCAGCGCTCGGCTTTTTCGATCCGGTGGAAACGATGACGGGTGTTGCAATGCGATTGGGCTGATTGGCCGCGACGGACTTCGGCATTGCTGGCTTGGGCGACGCCGGTTTGGGCGGCGATTGCTTCTCCGAAATTGGCTGGACGGATGATTGCGGTGATTTCGCCGCTGGAAGCTTCGCTGGTTGCTCGGAATTGGCTGCAGTCCTCTTTGGTGGGGCTGGCTTGGCCGCGGGCTTCCTGGCAGACGCCGTTTTTGCGGGAAGAGGTTTTCCTGGAACGTGTGTGACGGTAGTTTTCACTGGCGTTTTCGGTTTTCCTTTCGCTGGAACCGGGGCGCCGGGACGGGTGACGTATTTTTCGTAGTTGACGATGGCGGCAGTTTTCACTCCGGCTGCGACTGCGGCCTTGGCAGCTGCGGGAGTGAGGGCGGGCTGGCGGGGCACGCCATCAAGATCCGGATTGACGATGATCTGGCCGTCGTAGCGGAGATCGACCGATTCCAATTTGTCGAATTGCTGGCGCCATTGCTGGACGTGGGTGACGTAGGTTTTGTAGCGCTGCAGATAACTTCCCGAGCCGAGATGAACGAGGACGTCTCCGTTGGAATCGGCTGCAATGACCTTCACATCTTCGGGGTCGCTGATGTCGACTTCGCTTAATTCCTGGGAGTAGCGGGCTCCGCTGGCATCGAGATCGCGAACCAGAGCGTTGTAGTTCTTCATCCGCGCCGCGCGGGTCGAGAGCGGCTCGCCGGCGTTCATACCGGCGATCACGGGGAAGGAATATTTGTGCTTGCCGCCGGGAGCGAGTTCCATCAGGGTTCCTCCGGCATCGATGAGGGAGATGTGGGAGCCGATGCGGGCGAAGGCGACGGGGGTGCGTTCGTGGATCTCGATGCGGAGGCGGTTGGGGACAAAGCGCATCACGCTGGCGGATTCGACCCAGGGAATCTGTTCGAGCTGCTGCTTACGCAGCGCCAGCGGGACGAAAAAAATGTTGCGGCCGATGTCGCCGCCCATCACGTCCATGATCTGGGCGTGGGGAACGTGCGTCGCGCCCTCAACTTCGATCTGATCGCTGGAATCGATGCGGAAGCGCCAGGAATGCTCTCCGTAGTCGTAGAGAGCGAAGGCGGCGGCGCCGAGAATTACGAGAACGAGGAGCGCCAGGGCGACCCACTTCAGGCGATTGGCAGTTTTTTTCGGGAGGGTTCCGCGGCGGACGGAGACACGTTTTTGGCCGCGAAGGAAGGGAGATTCCTGCTCAGCTTCGAGGTCGACAAGCCGCGAGTCATCGAAAGCGTCCCGGTCGGGAGCTTCGTTGGGAAGAGGGTAGAGTTCTTCCTGAATCGCGGTAGAACTAGATTTCCGCGCCACTCTCTCGAGTCAATTGTCGACAGAAAACCGCTGAGCAAAGTTACTATAACCGCTTTTCGTGCCGGGAAACAGTGCGAAGTTGGTTCAAATTTCTGTGGAAAACGAGGGTGAAGCAAACGTCATTCGCGGAAGACTCAGAATGTGTCGTCGACTTCAACTTTCGCGTCGTCGGAGAGATCGGTGTCGTCGGACACGACGACGCGGGTGTCGGTTTTCGGACACACGACGGTCATGCCGTGGCTTTCGGTGGAGACGAGGTTCAGATAGCGTCCTCGGGCGCGGACTTGTTCGGACATGGCACGGCGCAACTCGCCTTGGGCGCGGAGTTGCTCAACCTGGGCGCGGATTTGTTCGCGGATGGCCTCGCCTTGGGCGAGAGCGTGTTCGCGGATTGCGACGGCTTGGGCACGGGCCGATTCGACGCTGTTCGTAGCTGCTTCAACATCGTTGTCGCGAACTTTCGGTTGAAGCGAGAATCTGGCGAAGGCCAAAAGATGCTCTCCGCTGGTGGAGAGGCGGCAGAGAGTGGCGCTGGCGCGGTCGGCAACGCGGTGCAGGGGTACAAAATTTCCCTGATGGTATTCGCTATTCAAACCCAGCGCCAGAACTGCTAGGGCGATCCAGTAGGCGGCTTTATTTGTGTCCATGGGGGGATTCCTCAGTACTCCTCAGCGCAATGTCTTGGACGAGGGGGCGGGAAAAAGGTCAACGAGCACGGGGGAAGTTGTTCTGTTGAGGCGGAGGGGGATGGGTGTCAGCACGAGACGGCCAGGGGGTCGTTGGTGATGCAGGGGATATTTCAGCGTTGGGTCGAAAAAGCTATAATCTGCGCCAGCGAAAGACTGGGCGCTCCTTCAATGACCAAGCGGTGTTTCACGACCATCGTTCTTGTGCTGCTTTTGTACCCTGTTTTTGCCTCAGCGCAAGAGGCTGCGAGCAATGTGTCCAGCCGAGTCGAGCAGCGTTATGATCTCGTGGATGTTTCCGGCCACCGCAGCCCGGTGCACATTGCTGGATCGGTAACGTTCAGCGACAACTCTTCCAAAGTTACTCGTTACTCCTATCAGGTGGATGCCTCCGCTGTTAACGTTTCGAAGAAGAGCGTTTTGCTCTTGTGTTTGCGCTTTCAGACCAGCGGGGGGAGTGCTCCGGGGCTCGATGATGTTTATCAGAACGAATATTTTTTGGGCGAGGGCACCCTTGCGCCGGGTGCGTTAGAGAGTGTGCATCTTTCGCCGTCCCGTTTCAGTGCGCCAAAAGTAAATGGCGTGCCGTCAGTCGAGCCTTCAACACTGAGTCCTACCGCGACTGCGCAGGTGGAATTCGTTCAGTTTACTGACGGCTCCATCTGGGGTGACCGAGACGCCGCGGCAGAAGTTCTCAGAGTGCGGTGGGCGACTGTGCGGCAGCTTGCGACACTGGAACACACGTACGTTCAGTCTGGCGAACAGGCTTTTCAAGGCGAACTTTCAAAAGAGACACTTCTTCCCTGCATCAACTCATTGCGGGATGCCTGCAAAGACAAGCTCGATTACTCGGGATGTGCGCTGGATCGGGTTCAGGGAATGCTTGAGGCCGCGAGGAAGCACAGGGCGGAAATGAGGTCGGGAGAGCCAAGCCAAACGGCGCAGCTTCGCTGAGGAGTATGAACGCTGCAGCATATTGTCTGGACGAGGGCGGGGGAAAGGTCAACGAGGACTAAGAAACTTGTTTTGTTGAGGCCGGTGGCATTGGACGGTAACGCGGTTAGGTCATTGTGGGATGACGGGTTCGGTGTCTAAATACGGTATGCGAATCGTCACGCGAATCGCGCTGGTCACGGGAGCTTGCGTCTTGCTTGGTCTCGTGTCGGCCAATGTATTCCCTGACCAGACGTGGTCTGCCCTTAACAAACCCGAAGCGCTGTGGTCAGACACGTTATCGCGTATGAAGCCAGTTCCGACCGGTGCGCTTCGCACGACTGAGGAAGACAACATCGATGAAGCCGTTTTTCAATACATGATCGAGTCGAACAATTTGAGAGGACCCATTTACCTCAGTGTTGAAGGAAAAGACCCGAGTGATGAGTTGATGGCTCGATTCGCCAATCTGAATTTAGGCGTGAAAAGGCTCTCTGAGGCTGACCGATTTCCGTTAAGGGGATGGGTTGATCCGTCCACCAGGTCAGCATGGTGTGATGCTGTCAGTAGTCTCTGTGAAGTGGTTCTTCTGGGATCGTGCCGAAGTCAGGGGAAGTCTCCACTGCGGTAGTCTCTGCGGGAGTGGCGGCGTCTACGAAGTTGTGAAAAGTCGCGGTCGCTGGAAAGTGGAGACATATAGTGGGCAGTGGGTTTCCTAGCTGGTTGCGATACCGAAGAGGTTGCCTCGAAAATTACCGGTTCACGGGAGTTTCCAGGGCTTTCAGGATTAGGGGGCCGAGTTGGGAGACGCTGCCGGCGCCGAGGGTCAGGATCATATCGCCGGGTTGGGCCAAGGCGGAGACGGAGTCGACGGCCTCTTGGAACGCGGGGGCGTAGTGGACATGCGGACTGCTGGCGGCACGAATGCGTCCGGCGAGGATTTCGGCGGTGATCCCTTCGATCGGCTTCTCGCTGGCGGGATAGATGTCGATGAGGCACACGGTGTCGGCGTCGGCGAAGGCGGTGGCGAATTCGTCCATAAGATCGCGGGTGCGGGTGAAGCGGTGGGGCTGGAAGAGGACGTGGACGCGGTGGAATCCGCACTGGCGAGCGGCGGCGAGGGTGGCGCGAATTTCGGTGGGGTGATGGCCGTAATCGTCGATGACGCTGACGCCGCCGGCTGATCCTTTGAATTGGAAGCGGCGGTCGACACCGCGAAATCCGTCTAGCGCGGCGCGAATTTTGTCGGGCGGAATATCGAGCGCGGTTCCGACGGCGATGGCGGCGGTGGCGTTCAGGATGTTGTGGATTCCGGGGACGTGGAGGGTGAACGAGCCGAGACTCTTGTCTTTGTAGGTGACTTCGAAGCGAGACAGGGGACCATTTTGTTTCGCGGGGAGCGACTCGTTGGCAGTGATCCTGAAATCGGAACCTTCGGTGGTTCCGTAGGTGGTGACGCGGCGGTGGACGCGGGGAAACAAACGACGCAGGACGGCATCGTCGTTGCATCCGACAACAACGCCGTAGAAGGGGACACGCTCCATAAATTCGAGGAAGGTGCGGCGGACGTCGCGCATGTCGCGGTAGCAATCCATGTGCTCGCGGTCGAGATTCGTGACCACAGAAAGGATGGGAGAGAGTTTCAGGAACGAGCGGTCACTCTCGTCGGCCTCGGCGACTAGATATTGCGACTTACCGAGCCGGGCGTTGGAGCCGAGCGCATCGACGCGGCCTCCGACGACGACGGTGGGGTCGAGGCCTCCGCCGGCGAGAACGGCGGCGACCATTGAAGTCGTTGTTGTTTTGCCGTGCATGCCGGCGATGGCGATACCGTACTTCAGGCGCATCAGTTCGGCTAACATTTCGGCGCGCTGAATTACAGGGACGTGGAGGCGGCGCGCTTCAACCACTTCGGGATTCTCGACGGCGATAGCGGAACTGGTGACGACAACGTCCGCACCGGGAACGTTGGAGGCGGCGTGGCCTTCGAAGATCGTTGCGCCCAGAGACGCCAGGCGCTGGGTGACGGGCGAATTGCGAAGGTCGGATCCGGAAATTCCGTAGCCAAGATTGAGCAGGACTTCGGCGATGCCGCTCATGCCGATGCCGCCGATGCCTACGAAATGGATGCGCTGAATTTTGGCGAACATCGAAACTGATGATAGACGATTTCACCGCCGAGACGCCGCGAGCGCCGAGAAAAGCTGAACCGGATCTTCGTAATTCTTGCTGCGCTTGGTTATCTCTTTTGTCAGCACGTGTTTCATAAACGCTTTTCCGCCCGGAAAGGACCGTCCCTCAGGGGCTAAAGCCCGCATTCTACCGGGCCCTGAACGGCCACGGCTGAAGCCGTGCCCTACACAAAACCGATTTATAAAACACGCTGTACGAAGTCATTGTGGATTCGCTAGCTTTTTTACCATCTCGGCGATTTCTTCTACTGCCTGGGGATGGGCCAGGGATTTTGCGGCGGCTGACATGCTGCGGAGACGCGGAGCATCGCTCAGGAGCGCGACGATAGTCTCCACCAGATAGGAGGGGCCTAGGTTGGATTCTTCGACTACGACGGCGGCGTCGGCTCGTTCGAGGGCGCGGGCATTGACGTTCTGGTGGTCATCAGCGGCGGCGGGAAAAGGGACAAAGATCGCGGGGCGACCGGCGGCGGTTATTTCGCCCACGGTGCTGGCTCCGGAACGGCAGACCAGGAGATCGGCGCGGCCGAAGGTTTCGGGCATGTCGTCGATGAACTTGTGGACTTCGCCGGAGATTCCGGATGACTGGTAGGCGGTGAGGACGCGATCGTAATCGCGTTGTCCGGTTTGATGAATGATGTGGATGCCGGGGATTTTCGCGCGAAGTCCCGCAAGGGACTCGATCATGGCCTGATTGATGGCGCGGGCACCTTGGCTGCCGCCGAAGACGAGAAGAGTGGGAACTCCTCCGGTTTTCAGAGGGATCGAGAAAAACGCGGGACGAACGGGAACGCCCGTGACGCGACAATGAGGAAAATACTGGCAAGTCTCCTCGAAGTGGACGGCGGCGGCAGAGACCCAGCGGGCGATCATACGGTTGGCGAATCCGGGAACGACGTTGGGCTCGAAGGCCAGGGTGGGCAGACGGCGGCGCAAGGCCGCGACCATCGCGGGGCCAGAGGCGTAGCCGCCGACGCCAATTACGATCTCCGGATCGAAGGCGGTGATCATACGGGAGGAAGCGGCGATGGCGCGGGGCAGATCGAACATCGTCTTGAGGCGAGTGACGAGGCTGACATTTTTCAGAGCGCCGACCTGAATCAGTTCGAGCGGAAAGCCGGCGGCGGGTACGAGGCGAGTCTCGATGCCGCGAGCTGTGCCGATGAAAAGCACTTCGGCGCTGAATTGCTTTTTGAGTTGCTGAGCGATGGCGAGGGCTGGAATGACGTGTCCGCCGGTACCGCCGCCCGCGATGATTACGCGCATGAGGTTGTTGGTCCCGAAAATACCCTAGCACGCGGGATGGTTGTGGAGGTGCTCATTGCGCTGAAGTGTTCACGCTAGGTGGGAGTTCCCTTCTGCCGAGCCCAGGCCCAATTGACCACAGCGGCCGTCACCGTGAGGCCGAGGATGACGGATTTGCTTAGGTCCACTTGCCTGGAGATTTGAGCGGCTACGCAGAGGGCGATGGCGATTGCGATGCCTAATACTGCGAATAACGTGCCTCCGGGTAGGCGAAAACCGGTTGTCGGCGCGCGTTTTCGGCGCAAGGCGATGAGTGCCGAGCAGACGACGGCGTAGTAAAAGAGGCGGGCTACTACGGAGAGGGTGACGTTCCACGCAAAACTGCCGGCGATGGCCAGTCCCCAGACCGCCAAGGCGTAAAAGACGATGGAGATCCAGGGCGTATGGAAGCGGCGACCGACCGCTCCGAAGAACTGGGGCAGGTCTCCTTGCTTGGCGAGGGCAAAGGTTACGCGGGGCATGGCAAGCATTTTGGCGCTCAGGTAACCGTAGACGGAAACGAGGGCGCCAATCGCCACGAGGGCGGCGCCGCGATTGCCCATGGTGAAGCGGGCGACTTCGGCCAAGGGACGGTCGGTGGTGGCGGTGGGTCCGAGGACGCCGACTACGACCCACTGCACGAGCGTGTAAATCACAGTACAAGCGATGAGGGACGCGAAGAGAGCGAAGGCGGCGTCGCGGGAGGGGTTCTTGGCCTCGCTCATGGGGGTGGTGGCGGATTCGAAGCCTCCGTAGGCGAAGATGAGAAGGACGATAGCCTTCATCCAGAGACTGGCGGGGAGTGGGGCGGCGGCTCCCCAGGGCGCGGGGTGAATGAGGGTGACGGCGGTTCCCGCCAGAATCACCATTAACAGGGGAAGGATTTTTGCGACGGTAAATACGTTGCTGACGGCTGCGCCTTGCCGAGCACCGAGAAGATTGACGATGGCAAGCACTCCTATCAGCAAGGTGAGAATTACGAAGCGTTGCCAGGGTGCTTTGGCGGCGGGCCAGAATTCCGCGAGGTAAATGACGAAAAGATTTGCGTTGGCGGCGGGAGCGGCGGTTTGGGAGAGATAGAGCATCCAGCCGACGAGGATGCCGGTGAGGCGACCGAAGGCCTTGCGGGCGTAGAGGTACGGCCCGCCCGCCTCGGGAAATTGCGAGGCCACCTCGGCGAAGCAGGCCATAATGACGCCCACTGCAGCGCCGGCGATCAAGACGGCCATGACGCTGCGCTTGCCGAGCAGCCCCGCCACGGTGGCGGGCAGCCCAAAGATTCCGCTGCCGATAATGGAATTCACCGCCAGTGCAGCCAGGCTCCAACGGCCAATGGCGCGCACAAGGCCAGTTTGCGGTGATATCATCGTTCGAACTGTTTTTACCATACCGGGCGCAGCGCTTGAATTAAAGTTCCGCACGGAGTTTAATCTCGATTTGCCAGTGACCATCCGAAAACACTCTGAGGAGCATACTTAAGCTGTGGCTGCGTCCATCTCTGACATTCGGCTCTTGCTGAGGGTCAAGTCTCTACCCAAGTCTTCGGAATCGCGCCGCGTATTCATTACGGGGGGGACTGGGTATATAGGGAGCAACCTCATCCCAGTGCTCACGGAGCGCGATCATCGGGTTCGGGTGCTGGTTCGGCCGGGATCGAAAGCAAAGTTGCCGGCCGCGTGCGAGGTGGTGTCGGGTAATGCGCTCGATTCCAATAGCTACCGGCAGCTGATTCGGCCCGCGGACACCTTTATTCATCTGGTGGGAGCTCCGAATCCGTCGCGAGCGACAGCGGCCGAGTTGCGGGCCGTCGATCTGGTGGCGGCGCGGGAGGCCGCAGCGGCTTGCGGTGAGCTTGGCATACGGCACTTCATTTATGTAAGTGTGGCTCGTCCGGCGCCGTCGAAGAAGGATTTTGTGGCAGTGCGGGCGGAGTGCGAAGAAGCGATCGAGCAGCGCCGACTGAATGCCACGATTCTTCGTCCCTGGAATCTGCTGACGCCCGAGCGGCGCTGGCCCGTGCAGCTTTTTGTGCCTTTCTACAAACTCGGCGAATGGATTCCGTTCACGAGGGCGGCGGCGTTGCGGTTGGGGCCCGTTACCCTCGATCAACTTATCCTGGCGTTGGTCGAGGCGGTGGAATGCCCCGTGCAAGGAACCCGCATCGTCGAAGTGCCTGATATCCGCTCCTCTGCGCTCAACCGGCGGCATGAAGAGATACGCAAGACTGCGTAGAAAGCGCGTCCCACGCGGCTTTTGACCAAAAGGTAACTTCAATTACGGAAGCACATGAACACGGGGAACCTTTCGCCTTCGACGTTGGGGTGCGATGTTGGTTAGGCAGAATTAACCACAATCGCAGTTGGAAGCGAAAGGGCCTTATGGACCGCGAGAACCGGGAAAGCATGGACGATATTCATCTGCGCATTTTGCGGGTCACCGAGGACCTACGGGTGATTCAGCGCGAGCTAAACTGCGCGGCGATGCAGGCCCCTACCGATCCGGAACTGATGGAGGCGCTCGCCGATCCGCCGGAGATGGAGACCATTCAGGTTCTGAAATCGGCGCTAGATCAGATGCGACACTTCCTGTGGTTCTACATGCAGGTGGTGACGAGCGATTCGGAAATGGGCGAGAAATTTCGGCAGACATTGCGTCAAGATGTGCCGGCGCAAGCTGCGGAGAGAGAACAACAATTCCAAAGTGCGACCGACTCGATCATGTTGCGTTACCTGGCCGATAGCAAGTTTCGCAAACCCAACTAAAGGGCCGTGGACCGTTTCGCGCGTGCCTCCGCGTCCGCGATTTGGTTCCAAGGAACGTGATTCCCTGCCCGGCAGGCTTCGCGCCGCAGTAAAATCCCACTGTTGCCAGTTCGTGCGCAGATTCGAGTTTCTGATCGATCGGACGCGCCCGCCGTTGCACGACTAGTGAATGCCGCGTTTCGATCGGAGCGCTTCTTCATCGATACCGACCGCACGGATCCCGACAAAGTTGCTGCGCTGATGGAAAAAGGAAAGTTTCTGATGTGTTTTGAGGGCGGCGCATTCACGGGATGCGTTTACGCCGAAGTCCGGGAAGAACGGGGTTATTTCGGATTGCTGGCGGTTGACCCGGCGCGGCAGCGTTCGGGAATCGGCACCGTTCTGATCGCAGCGGCTGAAGAGTATTGCCGCGCGGCCGCGTGCCGGTGGATGGATCTCACGTTCGTGAATGTGCGGCAGGAACTTCCCGGATACTATCGGCGACACGGGTACGCGGAGAATGGCACGTTGCCGTTTCCAGCCGATCAGACTCCGAAAATGCCGGTGCATCTGGTAAGGATGTCGAAAGCGCTGTAGATATTCTCTGGCGTATTTTTCTTCGGTCACATCCATTCTGTTTTGGTCAATCAGTCATGGGACGGTGAAAGAACGAGTGGCGAAGGCGAAGAAGATTGGACTGGCGCGTGCGCTTTCGAAGCTGGGCTATTGCTCGCGCGCGCAGGCTGGCGTTTTGATTCTAGCGGGACGGGTAGCGCTGAATTCGCGGGTGGTGCGCGATCCTGAAAGTGGAGTGCGAGTGCGCGACGGGCAAATTGGGGCTGGTGAACGCATCACGGTTGATGGCATGGTGCTCGACGCAGCGCCGCGCGTTTATCTGATGATGAATAAACCTCGCGGGGTGGTGACCACGGCCGCCGACGAAAAAGGGCGGGCCACTGTGTATGAACTTCTTGATGCCGAGTTGCCGTGGGTGGGACCGGTTGGGAGGCTCGACAAAGCAAGCGAAGGCTTGCTCTTGCTGACTAACGATTCGGAATGGGCCGCGAGAGTCGCCGCTCCGGGGATACATCTGGACAAGAAATACCATGTACAGATCGATCGCGTGGCGGATGCGGAGTTTCTGGATAGGATCAGGCGCCGGGCTGACTCGAAAGACGCCGGCTCACGAAATCGCGGTGAGGACTTGCGGGCGAAAGAGGCGACTATCCTGCGTCATGGAGAAAAAACGAGCTGGCTGGAGATCACGTTGGACGAAGGGAAGAACCGGCAAATTCGCAGACTACTGGAGGGTGAGGGAGTAGAGGTGCTGCGGCTGGTGCGCGTTTCGGTGGGTCCGCTACGTTTGGGAGAATTGAAAAAATCTGGAGTTAGAGAGCTAACGGGCGAGGAAAAACGGGCGGTCGATCGAGAGATAGGGATCTGAAAGATGCGATTAAGGGCGGATGGCTTGACTTGTCCTGGTAGCGTGCTTGGTCACGTGGGTGCCGCTGGGGAGCGCGGGGCTCAGTTCAATTTCGCCGCGTTTCGGCGTCGAGCCAGTTCGCTTCGATGTATTCCGCGGCCAGGCGCAAAACCTTCCGCTCATTTCCGTAGGACATTTGTCGAACAGCTTCGGTCAAAGGAAGCCAGAGAGCGCGCTTGACCTCGATCCGCATGGCGGAAGTGACATCGTCGATTTCTCCAGAAACGTAGCGCATGAGGTAGAACGTTACGATCTTGAAGACGCGGGCGCCGTCGCCCCAGGTCCGTACATAGGCGTACTTATTGTCCGCAAGTTTTGCGATCGGCTCGGCCGTCAGGCCCGTCTCTTCGAAAACTTCGCGCACGGCGGCGGCTACGGGCTTTTCTCCGGGATCGACCAGGCCTTTGGGAAGCCCTAATACGGCGCGGCGCGGCTTCTTTTTCTTAGGGACTTTTGCTTCAGCTGCGGGCATTTTGCGCGATTGTGTGGGATCGTCACTCTTCTGGGGCTCGATGAGCGCGACGTGCCACGTCCCTGAGATTTCCCGTACCACCACGCCGCCGGCTGAAATTTCTCGTGGCATGCGACCCTTATTGCCCGTTGTCCAGCTTGGACGCTTCATCTCGAATCCGCTCCCACGCTTTTTTCACGTGACGGGCCTGCGTGTGGGTTTGGCCGACACAAAAACGCAGGGTAAACTTCCCGGCAAGCTTGGTGTGGGTCAAGAAGAGGTCGCCGCTCGTATTGAGCCGGTCCATTAAAGACTGATTGGCCGTGTCGCCGGCGCGAAGCCGGAAGCACACAAGATTGAGGACCGCGGGTGCGGCCAGTTCGAAGCGAGGATCGTCGCGCACCCAGCGCACAAATTCCTGCGCCAAACGAATGTGCTCGCGAACGTGATGTTGCAAACCTTCAATTCCGTAGTGACGGATGACAAACCAGAGCTTGAGGGAGCGAAAACGGCGGCCTAGCGGCACATGCCAATCGCGATAATCGATGACCGCGCCGGATTCCGTAGCCTGGTTGCGCAAGTATTCCGGCACCACTGAGAGGGTTTCGATGAGATGCTTGCGGTCGGCGACGTAAAGGACGCTGCAATCGAAATTGGTGAACATCCACTTATGGGGATTGAATCCGTAGCTGTCGGCAAACTCGACGCCGTCTTGAATGAAGCGGAATTCGGGACAAAGAGCGGCTGTCCCGCTCATGGCCGAATCGACGTGCAGCCAGAGATGATGCTCGCGGCAGATTGCGGCAACCTCGCGAATCGGATCCATGGCATTTGAAGAGGTCGTGCCGACGGTAGAGCAGACGAAGCATGGAAGCAGGCCGGCGGCGAGGTCGCGCGCGACCTGCTGCGCGAGGAGGTCGGCGCGCAGGGAAAAATTCTGGTCCACGTCGATCTGGCGAAGGTTGTCGGAGCCCATGCCGGCAACCTTCATCGCTTTTTCAAGCGAGGAGTGCGTCTGGGTTGAGCAGTAGGCAATCAGGCGTCCATCGCAACCCGTGCGATTGCTGGCAAACTTGGTGGCGCGCTCGCGGGCAGCGAGCAAAACGCAGAGGACGGCGCTGGAGGCCGTGTCCTGAATCACGCCGCCGCCGCTGCTGGTTGAAAGGAATTTCTCGGGCAGACCCAGCATAGGTACGAGCCAATCGAGCACGTGCGTCTCGAGTTCGGTACAGGCGGGACTGGTCGACCACAACATGCCTTGCACGCCGAGTCCCGAGGAAAGCAGGTCCCCGAGAATGGCGGGGCCGGAGGCGTTTGCGGGGAAGTAGGCGAAGAAATTCGGCGACTGCCAGTGGGTGATGCCAGGAAGGATCACGCGGTCGATGTCGGTCAGAATCTGGTCGAAGGGCTCGCTGCGTTCTGGCGCGGCTGGCGGCAATTGAGCGCGAATTTCCCCGGGCTTGACCTGCGAGAGAACTGGGAAAGTTTCGACGCGCGCATGATATTCGGCGATCCAGTCGACAAGGGCGTGGCCCTGGCGCCGAAACTCTTCGGGAGTCATGTGGAAGGACTTGGTATCAGGCATCGGGAATTTAATTTGTAATTTTGCGATTTTTAATTTGTGATTTCCGATTCTAGTGGGCATCGGGAACGAACGCTACTTCAACCCCAAACTACAAATCACAAGTGGCCATAGAAGACGCGGGTTTTGTATTCGATTGCAATTTTGCCGTCCTGGGCGTGAGCGCGATAAATCCGATGCAACTCTCGCATCATGGCGTCGTGACCCGGCTGGCCTTCTAGGGGTGCGTAGGATGAAGATAGTAGCCGTCCGGCGAGGCCTTCGTAGTCAAAGCGCTGGCTCATGGGAAAGACGCGCTCCTGATGAGGGGCTGGCTGAAAAAACTCGTCGATGACCACCGTGGTTCGCTCGTGCCGCACTTCTTTGTAGTCAGTGCTGTAGGTGAGCAGCAGTTGCTCGTAGTCGCGCAAGAAGACGCTGCCGGAGGTCAGACGCTCATTCCAGATCAGGACGCACCAGCCATTCGGCTTCAGGATCCGGGCAAATTCGGCGCGGGCCAGCGGCAGATCGAACCAGTGAGCTGCCTGGGCAGCAGTCACGAAATCGACGGAAGCGTCGTCGAGCGTGGATTCTTCGGCCCGGCCGGCGACAGAAACGAATTGAGGGTAGAGGTTGAGTTGCTGGCGGCTCATCTCTCGCATCTCCGGATTGGGCTCGACGGCAAATACTGGATTGCCGTTTTCGAGGAGCATGCGGGTAAAGATGCCGGTGCCGGAAGCAACATCGGCGACGACGTGGTCCGGATCCAGTCCACAGTGGGTGCGCAGGAGTTCCAGCACTTCGGCCGGATAACCGGGGCGATACTTCGAGTAATTTTCCACGCGATCCGAAAAACGAGCAGTTGGCGACTTAGTCATCATTTTTTAGTGTAGCGCGTTCGATCCACTCAAGGCGGCACGTTACAATTCTCGATCAGCTTTTTCGTAGAAGGAGTTCCATGAAAGTTTTCTCGAGCGCAATCCTGTTCTTTGCTTTGATGGTTGCGGTTTTGATCGCGGCAAACGTCCAAGCGTTTAACCAAGCGGGTAAAGAGCCTGCTAAAGAACCGATGAAAGCACAGGCCGACAACTGGTCGATCAGCGGATTCCGCGATGTTGCTGCGGAGCGTCAAATCGAGGAAAAGTTCATTGCGGTTCCCGACGTGCGGCTGGCGGAAGAACACTTGCGGATTCTGACGGAAGTTCCCCACATCGCGGGGTCTGGTGAAGACAAGGCGACAGCCGACTACGTGGCGAAGAAGTTTCGCGAGGCAGGGCTGGAGACAGAGATCGTCGAGTACAGGGTCTGGATGAACTATCCCGTGGAAATTCGGGTCGACATGACGGCGCCGGCTGGAGTGGAGATGCATGGTCCGCACCGCGAGCACGTCGACGACGATCCTTTTCAGGATGATCCACGAGTGGTGACGCCGTTCAACGGGATGTCTCCCTCGGGGGATGTGGAGGCGGATGTGGTTTATGCGAATTACGGTTCGCCCGCCGATTTTGACAAGCTGAAAGAGCTCGGTGTGAGCGTGCGGGGGAAGATTGTTATCGTCCGGTACGGGGAGAATTTTCGAGGGGTGAAGGAGTTTGTGGCACAGGAACGCGGGGCCGCGGGTGTTCTTATTTATTCCGACCCGAGAGATGATGGCTATTATCGCGGCGATGCATATCCGAAAGGACCGTGGCGCCCAGCTAGCGGAGTGCAGCGCGGCTCGGTCGGTTATATGTTTCAGTTTCCGGGAGACCCAACGACGCCGGGGATCGCGTCGACTCCGAATCTTCCGGATGCGAAGCGCACGCCTCCGGCTGATTCGGCGCAAATGCCGAAGATTCCGGTTACGCCGATTTCTTACGCTGACGCTTCGCCAATCCTGGAGCATCTCGGTGGCCCGGCTTCGCCGCGCGAGTGGCAGGGCGCGCTTCCCTTCACCTATCACGTGGGATCGGGCCCGGCGAAGGTCAAGATGCATTTGAAACAGGATTATCAATACCGCACGATCTGGGATGTCATGGGCAAAGTACCGGGAACGGTTGCGCCCGACGAGTGGGTGGTGGCGGGCAATCACCGCGACGCGTGGGTGTATGGAGCGGTCGATCCGAATAGCGGCACGGCCGCCATGCTCGAATCGGTGCACGGAATTGGCGAACTGTTGAAGACAGGCTGGAAACCCAAACGGACCATTGTGATTGGCAGCTGGGACGCGGAAGAAGAAGGGCTGATCGGTTCGACTGAGTGGGGAGAAGATCACGCGCGGGAACTGGGCACTGCGACGGCTTATTTCAATATGGATGTGGCGGTCGCGGGAAAGAAATTCGGCGCTTCGGGAAGTCCGACGCTGAAAGAGTTTATTCGCGAAATTTCGAAAGCGGTTCCATCTCCGCAGGGTGGATCGGTGTACGACGCATGGAAGAAGTCGACGGAGGCGAGCGGAGGACGCGATCATCCACAGGAGACGGCGACTTCCAGGTCGGCACCGAACGCCGTTCACAATGATGTGCCGGTGGGCGATCTGGGAAGCGGATCGGACTATACGGTATTCCTGCAGCATCTCGGAGTACCATCGACCGATATCAGTTCGAGCGGGGACTATGGCGTTTATCATTCGACGTTTGACGACTTCGCGTGGTTTAAGAAGTTCGGCGATCCGAATTTTCTGTACGAGCAGCAGATGGCGCGAGTCTACGGCTTAGAGATTCTGCGCATGAGTGACGCCGATGTGCTCCCGTTTGACTACGAAACTTACGGTAAAGAAATCGTGGTCTATCTGGATGCTGCGCGCAGCAAGAGCAAAGAGCGGTTCGCTGCCAAGTCGCCAGATTTCTCGGCGGCTGTGCAGGGGGCGCGTCACTTGCAGGAAGCTGGGGCGAAGATTTTACAAAAGCAGCGAAGATTCCCTGCTGGCGCCGAGCGCCTGAATGCTAAACTTCGGGATGCAGAACGGGCGTTGTTGATTCCGGAGGGACTGCCGAACCGGCCGTGGTATCACCATGCGATTTACGCTCCGGGACAGTACACAGGGTACGCGGCGGTTGTAATTCCGGGGGTCAACGAGGCGATCGATGCAGGGGATCTGGAGCGGACTGAGAAGCAGATTGCTGCGTTGGCGGCTGCGTTGAACCGGTCGACGCAAGTTCTGGAGTCTTACCGGTAAGTGGGGGGAAGTTTCGCGGTAACTGGATAAGAAGCTGTGTGGGGATTCTTCGTAAGTTATATCGATCGCGTTCCCGGGATGAAGCTTTTTTAGATTGGCTGTAATTCCAGGTTTTTCAGGGGCCGGTTCAGCGGCGCTGAACGCCAATCAAATCCGCCAGCCGTGCGGCGAATCGAGCGCCGAGGCGACAGGAGTTATGGCACTGGCACGAATCATCACGCGATCCCATGCATGCTCGCGAGAGCTGGCGCTGGATCTTCTTGCCCGTGGATATACGGTCGAGATTGTCTCTCCTGAAGCGATTCCCGACAGCTTAGCCGACCTCGAATTGCGCGTAGATAATGCCGGCGACCAGCTGGTGGCAAACGTAACGGCGCATGACGGAGACCGTTCCACGTCGTTGGAATTTTTGCATCACCTAAAAGCGCCGATGGGAGATTTCATCCGCAGAGTTCCGGAAATTGAGGAAGTACCTTCGGTTGCGAGTCCAGTGAGGTCGGAGGCTGTGCCTGTTGGTCTTGGGGCCGGCGATAGTGAAGTGGTGCTTCCCGCGGTTGAGTGCAGTCTTTTCGAAGAACGGGCGGGGTCGCGACTGGCGGACCCGGTTGTCGAGTCGGCGATTGAAAGCGGCGTGTTTCGGGGATCCGACGAACAAGAGTGCGTCGATACGCCGAGTATTGGGGCCATGGGCGCGCTGGATCCAATCGAACGTGTTAGCGCGTCGTCGCAGGCGAACGAGATTCCGGTTTATTTCGAGCAGGCGGAAGCTCGTAGGGTGCAGGCTTTTGAGGCGGAGCCGTTGCTTGAGGCGGAGGCATCGCCTCGGACCGCGTCGCGTGCCGTCATCGCAAGGTTTCGCTCTGTTGCGTCTTGGTGGGGCTGGCGGGTTGCGCTGACCTTCGCTACGGTGGTTGTGCTGGCGCTGCTGTTGGGATTCGGTTTGCGCCGCACTGGCAAAGCTGTTGCGCAGAGTTCATCTAACGCAGAAGTGGAGAAAATCGAGAGTGTGCCGAACACGGGCGCCCTTATAGACGCGAGCGTCGCTGGCAAGGATGCGGCAAACAACGGCCGGGCGAATACACCTCTCGATCAAAAGGTGGGGGGGGATTCTGACCGCGCTGCGAGCCGCGGGATTGCAAACGCGGCCGAAAGTCAAACGGCGACGACTGCGAACACGGTCCCGAAACAAGTTTCGCGAGGCCATGACGACGGTTTCGTGGCTCGCGACACAGTTACATATCTGGATGACCGATACAAACCGGTGGCCAAAACCCATTCAGCCAAACGGAACGCCCGCCGTCATCCGGCGGCACGGAGGCACAGCGGCGAAGTGGTTGCTGCAAACAAAGTTACGTACCTCGACAAGCCTGCACCGAAACCAGCGAAATAAAATTCCCGGATCGCAGCCCTACCACGAAAGAACCTAAATTTTATTTCTCGGATGTTTTCGTGCTCACCGCGAATCCTAACGAGGGCCGTCGTCGCGTTATACTCGCAATTCCGTCATATGAGCGCGCAGACCGCCATTGCCGAATTGCTGCACGATTTGCCCGCGGCCGCGACGACCACATTTCTCGCGTTGTTCCCGATTGTTAATCCACTGGGCGGGATTCCGATTTTTTTCACGCTCACCGCCAACTTTTCGCAAGAGGAGCGCCGTCACACCGCGTTGAAAACGGCGCTGAACGTGATAGGGATCCTGATCACCTTCATGCTGTTTGGCCGGTTCGTGCTCAGCTTCTTCGGGATTTCGCTACCGGTGCTGAAAATCGCGGGCGGACTGATCGTGGCGAACACGGCTTGGGGGATGGTGACGGGATCCAGCCGAATGACCACGGCGGAGAGCAGCGAAGCGCTTACGAAAGAAGATATTTCCCTCACTCCGATGGCGATGCCGATGCTTTCGGGGCCGGGCTCGATCGGAGTCGTGATGGGACTAGCTGCGCACGCGGATCATTTTCTTTCTTACATGGGGATGATGATCGGAATCGTCTTCCTGGGGCTGATCGTCTACCTCCTGCTCTGTCTGGGAGGACCGTTCGTTAAGCGCCTTGGACCTGGAACGGTGGGCGCCATCAATCGAATTTTCGGATTTCTGATTCTTGCGATTGCCGTGCAGCTGGTATGGAACGGGATCGCGGACTTCCATCGATAACGAGAGAGCTTTCGCGCGCCAGGGAGAATTCAGCGCGATGGCCTCGCCGGTCGTCGCCGCTAGGCGTGCGTTTCCATAAAACGGCTGACCAGAGTGGCGCAGGATTCGACAAATCTCTGCTCGGCTGGAGTGAAGGTCTCGGCAAAATAACTCTCAATACAAATCTCGGCGGCCACGCGCTTTTTCACGAGGATCGGCGCAACCATGTTCGACTTCACGAGGTCGGAACCGAGATAGCGAGGATCCGCAGCAACATTGTTGACGACAACGGGTTTGCCGGAGGTCGCTGCGGCTCCGCACAATCCTTTGTCGAGCGGAATTCGCAAGGTAGGCACGAAGCTGCCGGCACACGGGCCGAGGACCAGCGCATCGAATGCCGGCGCTTCCATGAAATAAAAGCCGACCCAGTTGTAGCGGGTCATCTCCTCATGGAGCCTGTCGGAAATCTGCTGCATGAGAGGCTTCACGGCTGTGGCGGAGGCTGCGTAGGCTTCAAACTGTACCAACAATTCTTCGTACTTCAACATTAGAGCCCGAACTTCCTGTCGAGATGGACTGACTCTTTGAGTCTAAGCCCAATTTTCGGCGGGATGTCATGGCTGCCTGCCGGCAACCAATTGAGCCGCTTTTCATATCAGGCCGCGAGGCGACTGCAGCGCGCGCGAGGGCAGGAGAGGAACGCGCCGCAGATCACGATTTCATTGCTTGATGGTGACCAACTTCTCGACTAACTCGGAATAGTCTTTCTTTTCCAGGCCATGAACTTCTTTGTTGTATTCATCTACTTTGGTTGAGTAGTTCATGGAGCAGAACTTGGGACCGCACATGGAGCAAAACGCGGCTGTTTTGTATCCTTCTTCGGGCAGGGTCTCGTCGTGCATTGACCGGGCCGTTTCGGGATCGAGCGAGAGCTCAAATTGTTTCTCCCAGTCGAACTTGTAGCGCGCGTAACTGAGCGCGTCGTCGCGATCGCGGGCACCGGGACGCTCGCGCGCCACGTCGGCGGCATGGGCGGCAATCTTGTAGGCGATGATTCCATCTTTTACGTCTTTTTCGTTGGGCAGTCCGAGATGCTCTTTGGGAGTGACATAGCAGAGCATCGATGCGCCATACCAGCCGATCATGGCGGCGCCAATAGCAGAGGTGATGTGGTCGTATCCGGGAGCGATGTCGGTGACAAGCGGGCCCAGCGTATAGAAGGGCGCTTCATCACACCACTCGTTTTCCTTTTCCACCTGCTCTTTAATCTTGTGGAGAGGAATATGGCCGGGACCTTCGATCATGACCTGGACATCGTGCTTCCAGGCGATGCGAGTCAACTCGCCAAGCGTTTTGAGTTCGGCGAATTGGGCTTCGTCGCTGGCATCGGCGAGGCAGCCGGGACGCAGACCGTCTCCGAGGGAAAAGCTGACGTCGTATTTCGCGAAAATCTTGCAGATGTCTTCAAAGCATTCGTAGAGAAAATTCTGCTTATGGTGATGGGTCATCCACTGCGCGAGAATCGCGCCGCCACGGCTGACGATGCCGGTGATGCGCTTCGAGACCATGGGCACGTATTGGATCAGCACGCCAGCGTGGATGGTCATGTAATCCACACCCTGCTGGGCTTGTTCTTCGATGACTTCGAGCATTACTTCTTTATTGAGATCTTCGACACGCTTGACACGCGAGATGGCTTCGTAGATGGGAACCGTTCCGATGGGGACAGGAGAATGGCGGATGATGGCCTCGCGAATGGTGTGAATGTCGCCGCCGGTCGAGAGGTCCATGACGGTGTCGGCGCCGTAGTGAACCGCTGTGTGCAGTTTCTTCAACTCTTCTTCAATGTTGGAGGTGACGGCGGAATTGCCGATATTGGCATTAATTTTGCAGAGAGAGGCTACGCCGATGGCCATCGGCTCGAGTTCTGGATGGTTGATATTCGCGGGGATGATCATGCGTCCGCGCGCGATTTCATCGCGAACCAGTTCGGGTGTGATCTTTTCGCGCTGCGCAACGTAACGCATTTCGCCTGTGATCAGGCCCTGGCGCGCGTAGTGCATCTGCGAAAAGTTGCCGTCGGTATTGTCGGCCTTGCGCTTCGCCAGCCACTCGGCACGCGGTTTCAGGACCGCATCCAAACCCCCGCGATTGGAACCGTTCTTCGAATCGGAGTCGGAGCTGGATTTGGTGTTGGAGTTGCCGTTGCCTGCGGACATTTTCGTTTGTACCATCCTTCGCGAAGTCTAGTTTGGAGATTATACGCCGCTTAGGGGATGCGGAATTCGGGGAGTCTCAGGATAAGGGCACTGCAAGCCGGGATTATCACGAAATCGGCGCGAAAAAAGAGAATCCATGGGAGCGTGGCTCGAATCGAAGTAGAAATGTTGTTATAACGACAATCTTCAGAGCGGGTGGCCAGGTTGGATGGTCCCGACTCTGCCGGAGAAAACACAATGCTAAAGAAACTAATGTCGACTAATAACGACGTGGCGCTCACTATTTTGCGCGTAGTGCTCGGAGTCGTGTTCCTGGCGCATGGTTCGCAAAAGATGCTGGGACTGTTTGGCGGCTTCGGATTTCACGCCACGATGGGATTCTTCACCCACATGGGCATGCCCGCTCCGCTGGCGTTCCTGATTATTTGTACCGAATTTTTCGGCGGCCTGGGGCTGGTGTTTGGCCTGCTGACGCGGATTCCGGCGCTCGGCATTCTTGGCCTAATGATCGGCGCGGTCTTCATGGTTCACCTGCAAAATGGTTTCTTCATGAATTGGATGGGGACCCAAAAGGGCGAGGGGTTCGAATTTCACCTGCTGGCAATCGGCATGGCAGCCGCAATTCTGTTGCGAGGCGCGGGGGCATTTTCGCTGGACCGCGCGCTGTCAAAATAATTTTGGGTTGGAACTGCGGCGGCGGGCTCCACGGTCCGCCGTCCACACACGCCTCTTAGTTTCGCAGGGTCTTGCCGGTCTTGAGAGTGAACTGGATGCGCTCTTGGGTCTTCTTCTCTCCGCATAGGGACTTGAAGGCCTCGCGCTCGAGATCGAGCACATACTGCTCGCTGATCGGACTGCCGGGCGTGAGGTTTCCGCCGCATAAGACTTCGGCAATTTTTGTTCCCATCTTTTGTTCGTGGTCGCTAATGTATCCGCCTTGGCGCATGAGATGCACGCCCATTTTTAGGGTGGCAAAAATGTTTTCGCCGGGGGCGGGAATATCCGTGCGCATCACGGGAGGCTCGTAACCGGCGGCGACTAATTCCAGAGCTCGCGCCTTCGCGTCGGATAAAACGCGTTCGCGGTTCATGGTGATGCGATCGGAGCTCGAGAGAAAGCCAAGTCCTCGCGCCTCGTTCGCAGAGGTCGCGACTTTGGCGGTGGCAATGGTTTCGAAGGCCTTCTTCATAGCTTCGAGAAGTTCGACCGATTCGCTGCGAGCGTTAGAGGGGAGATCGGGACGGATGGAAGTGGCGCTATCGATCGCCCGCAGCAACATTTCTTTGCAGCCTCCGCCGCCGGGAAGGAGACCGACGCCGACCTCGACTAGTCCAATGTAGAGTTCGGCGTGCGGTTGGCGTGCTGCGGCGTGGAGCGAAACCTCGCAGCCTCCGCCGAGAGCCAAGCCAAAGGGCGCGATCACGACCGGCTTGGAAGAAAACTTGATCGCTTGTGTCATGCTCTGGAATTCTTTGATGGCAAGGTCAACGTCGTCCCATTCTTCTTCTTGCACCGACATCAGCAAGAGCATCAGATTCGCGCCGACGGAAAAATTGGTGGCGTCGTTGGTGATGACGAAAGCGTCGAAGGCATCGCCCGCACCGCCTGGCTTGAGGGTCTGCAAAATGAGGGAGATGATGTCGGAGCCGAGCGCGTTCATCTTGGAGTGGAACTGGATGCAGGCCACGCCGCCGCCGAGATCGACGAGCGAAGCTCCGGAATTTTTCTTGACGACTCCATTGGATTTTTTGGCAACTTCGACGGACCAAACGCCTGAGGGAACTTCGACAGGCTTGGAACCGGCGCTGGACAGGTCGAAGTAGGCGCGCCCGGAGGCGGCCTTGGGATCATCGGAATACCAGGACTTTTTGCCGGCGGCCAGCAATTTTTCGACGTTGGCTGGAACCGGGCGAGATTCTTTCTTGAGGCGCGCGACGGTAGCTTCGACTCCCGCTGCGTCCCAGAGTTCAAACGGGCCGAGTTCCCAGTTGAAGCCGAGGCGCATGGCGCGGTCGATCTCGACGACGGAATCGGAGATTTCGGGAATGCGATTAGCGGCGTAGGTCCACAAGTCGGAAAGTGCGGTCCAGAGGAAGGTGGCGGGCTTGTCGGGCTTCTGCGGGGCTCCCTCGATACCGAGCAGCATTTTGACTCGAGCGGCAGTGTCGTCGACATTTTTTGCCATGTCGAGGGCGGCAAATTTCGGCTTTTGGCGGGGATGATATTCGAGGGTCTTCCAATTGATGGCGAGACGCTCGTCTTCATTCCCTTCCCCACTCTTCAACTTCTTGTAGAAGCCACCCTTGGTCTTGTCGCCGAGCCACTTACGCTCAAGCATCTGGCGGAAGAAGTCTGGGATTTGCATTTCGCTGCGCTCATCGCGCACGTTCTGGGTCATGTTGGAGACGACGTGCCCGAGGATGTCGAGCCCGACAAGATCGATCGTGCGAAATGTGGCGGAGCGCGGCCAGCCGAGGGCCTGTCCAGTGAGCGCGTCAATCTCTTCGATCGTCAAATCCATTTCCTGCATGAGGCGCACGACGTTGAGGACGGAGAAAGTGCCGATGCGGTTGGCGATGAAGTTGGGAGTATCTTTGGCGAGCACTACGCCTTTGCCTAGTTGGGTGTCGCAGAAATGAGTGACGGCAGCGATCAGAGCGGGATCAGCCTCGGGCGTGGAAATCAACTCGAGCAGGCGCATATAGCGCGGCGGATTAAAGAAGTGCGTGCCAAACCAGGAGCGGCGGAAGTCGTCGGAAAATCCTTCGGCAATTTGGGCGACGGGGAGACCGCTGGTGTTGGTGGTAACGATTGTGCCGGGCTTGCGGATCGCTTCAACTTTTTTGAGCAGCGTCCGCTTGATCTCGCGATTTTCGACGACGGCTTCGATGATCCAATCGACGTCTGCGAGGCGCTTCAAGTCATCGTCGAAATTTCCGACGGTAACGAGACGAGAGAGCGAGGCATCGAAAAATGCGGCGGGTTTGGATTTTTTTGCGCCTTCGAGTCCGGCGCCGGCGACTTTATTTCGCGCCGTGCGATCGGATGCGGCGGCGGCATCGGGAGGGACGATATCGAGCAATAGTGATGGCAGTCCGGCGTTCGCAAAATGCGCGGCAATCCGCGCGCCCATGGTTCCAGCGCCCAGCACAGCTACCTTGTGGATCCGCTTCATGAATGCAACTCCTGCAAAAGATGTCTTCTTTCCACTACGAACAAAGTCCAGGGACGGTCGCGAAACGAATAGCGGCTTCTAGGGAAGTTTATCTACCGTCCAATCGTTCTTGCCAGTCTCGATCAGGACGATGTCGGAAAACTTGCGGATCACGCGCGATCCGCGGAGAGAGACGAGGACGACGGGAAAATCGTAACGGCCGGTGTGCCCCGTCCCGCGGGTGATCTCAAACGACCGAGCTTTGGAAATCGAATTGGAATTGGAAAAATATTCTTCGAGGTTGTCGGCGTTTTGCGAATGGCGCAGGCCGTCGCTCAGTTCGATCATTCCGTTTTCGGTGTCGCCGGTTTGCCAGGCGTGCATGAAATGGTTGGCTGCGGCCAGGGCATATACGTAATCCGGATGCGAGGTGTTGTCGTTGGTAGGATGGGTGCGTGCTCGCGCTGAGGCGAAAGGCATCCCAAAAAATGCAAGAAGGCAAAAACAAACGAATAAGAATCCAATCTTCACTTGACGGCTATACCTCGCTCTGTCGGATCGATGACGCAACCCATTACTTTACCGGAAAGGCAAGGGCACGCGAGGCGTATCGCAAACCGGGCCGCACGAAGATCGTAGTGACGACCAATCGCCACAGTTTGCCCTTCTCGATGAACAGAACAATTGGCTCATCCGAATTTGGAAGGCCATAGTGCAAACATAAACATTAAGTGGCATCAGGGCAAAAGAGAACCAATCGAGCGAACACGGTTGCACAACCCTTGGCTGCTATCCTGAAGGCCGTCGCATCGTCGTTTCGCATCCCGTTACAGATTTCATGACAACGATCCTTTCATCTGCGAACGAAATTGCTGAACAGATCCGCCGCAAGAAAATTTCTCCGGTTGAAGTTGCCGAAGAGCATCTTGAACGAATCGCACGCCTCAATACTCGCCTGAATGCCTTTGTTGATTATCAGCCGGAGGTGGTGCGGGAGCAGGCGCGAGCTGCGGAGGCAGCTATTCATCGCGGCGATTCGCTCGGAGCGCTGCATGGCGTCCCGCTCTCGATTAAGTCGTCGATGGATGTGGTGGGGCATCGCTGCGAGGCGGGGTCTCTTCTGCGCGCTGGCCACATAGCGACAGAAGATGCGGCCGTTGTGGCTCGGCTGCGAGCGGCGGGGGCGATTATCCTGGGCGTGACCAATGCCCCGGAATATCTGATGGCGTGGGAGACGGATAATCTTCTATACGGGCGCACCAATAATCCCTACGATGTCGAGCGCACTGCGGGAGGGTCGAGCGGTGGTGAGGCGGCGGCTATCGCGTCCGGTATGTCAGCGGGAGGTGTCGGGAGCGATGGCGGCGGCTCGATTCGCGTTCCTGCGCACTTCTGTGGGATCTGTGGACTCAAGCCCACGCCGGGGCGAATTTCGTGTGCCGGACATTTCCCTAAGGCGGGTGGGCCGTTCGCCACGATTGGCGTCGTTGGCCCAATGGCTCGGACGGTTGCCGATCTGCAACTTCTGTTCGGTGTGATGGCGGGATGGGATGAAGGCGACTTACGGGACGGCGATCCTAGTTCTGCACCAGTTCCAGTTCGCGAGGTGCTCGATAAGGACGTTGTTTCTATGCCGGTCGGATTTTTCGAAAATGACGGGCGGACTCCGGTCACGACGGAAACGCGCGCAGCGGTCGCGAATGCCGCATCGTTACTGTGGAAAGCGGGATTTCGGGTTGAGGGTTTTCGTCCCGGTGGTCTTGAAGAAGCTCGGCGACTGTGGTGGGATTATTTCGGAGTGGCCGGAGGCATGATTCTCAGCCGGGAATTTCGCGGACATGAAGCGGAGCTGAGCCCGACACTGCGACAGTTCCTAAGCTGGACCCAGGCTGCTCCGCAGCATTCTGGCGACTCGCTTCTTGAGGCGTGGCTGGAGCGGGATAGCGTCAGGGAAAAAATTCTCGTGTCGATGCGCAAGCATCCCATCCTTTTATGTCCTGTGGCGGCTGTACCGGCGTTTCTTCCCGGGGAACGCGAGTGGCAGATCGGCGGGGACACGGTGAAATATCTGGACGCCTGGAGCTATTGCGAGTGGTTTAATCTGCTTGGATTTCCGTCGGTGGTCGTGCCGATGGCTTTCTCCGGGGATGGATTACCGATTGGAGTACAAATCGTTGGACGGCCTTGGGAAGAAGAAAGGGTGCTGGCGGTTGCCGCGAAATTGGAAGCGCAACGGGGTTCGATCGCAAGTTCCCCAAGGCTTGGATAGATTGCGGCATTCCCCCAGCGGCTGAAAGCCGCTCTCGATTTCGCGGCGGTTACGGTCCGAGTGGAACTCGGGCCCTTCTCAAGAGCACTTGGATTGGGAGTTTTTCCGCAACCTCTGGAACTTGAAATCAGAATTCTTCCGCAGCGTCTGAAACGGGCGCCCGTGTGAAGGGTGCACAGCGGGGCCAGAACAAACTACTATCGGCGGCCTCGCCTTTTCCGATGTGCAAATAAGTTCAACATAGCTGCAACGCACTCGGCACTCTGATTTTCCTTCCCTTTTTGCGGCAAACCGTTGTATAAACTAGCAACGCTAGTACTACTGCGAAATCGCCCCACGCCCCCGAGGGTCTTGATCAGCAGCGATACGCGAAATCAAGAAATCAAAAGCTGTTCGAAACCTCAGTCAATCCATTTCGCTTGCTAATAAAGATCAAAGCTGAATCGCCGAATGTTTTGCTGCCGAGGAAGGTCTGGCCCCGACTCGACGATCGAATGATCGCGCGCTTCAATGCTCCAGTTCAGTCTCGACCAGTTCAGTTTTGAAATGAGTTTCCAGGAGAAACCAATGGTTCGTGTAGGATCGGTTGTTCGAACTCTCAGCCTGTGTGGCCTCGCGTTGTCGACGCTGGCCTTCGCCAAAACCAACAAAACAGTCGTGACCTACCCTTCGTTCGCACAGTCGGAGCGCGTTTCTGACCTGCCTATCGATCAGCCACTTTTCGCCGGTGAAGAGATTCATGAGCCCGGTGCGGGCCCGCTGCGCTTCAAAACGCAAGTTGGACCCTACCAGCAGGAAGATCCGGTTCTGCAGAAGCAAGCCCTCCCTCTCGTTTCCGCGACACCCGGAGCTAATTTCGACGGAATCCCTTCGCCGGGCTACGTTCCCTCTGATTCGAACCTTGCGGTTGGACCGAAGTACATCGTTGAAACCGTAAACGTTCAGTTTGCGGTTTATAGCAAGTCCGGTTCGATTGTCGCCGGCCCGACTAACATTCAGACCTTGTTCACGCCTCTCGGCGGCGTTTGCGCCAGCACGTTCGGCGATCCGGTCGTTCTTTATGACCGTCCGGCGGACCGCTGGGTGATCAGCTTCATTGGTTCGAACTCCGGCGGCAGCGTCGGTGCAGAGTGCGTTGCCGTTTCCAAGACGAACGACCCGACGGGCTCGTATTACCTTTACGGATATTCGTTCGGCGCAAACCTCAACGATTATCCGAAGTTAAGCACATGGGCCACCACCACCAATTCGGCCTACCTCGCCACGTACAACATCTTTGCGAACTTCTCGAACTTCGTTTACGCCGATCTGTGCGGTTTCGACCGCACCAAGATGTTGGCTGGCAACTCTTCTGCGGCGCAACTCTGCCAGCAGACGACGAGCAACGAATTCGGATACTTGCCTTCCGATATGGATGGTCCCACCCCACCGGTGGACGGCACGCCTGGTCTGTTCATCACATGGCAGAACAACAACCCCGGACAACTCTATCTCCGGAAACTGACCTTGGACTTCGCGTCGGGAACGGCCACCTTGGGCTCTCCAACCACCATCAGCGTCGCCAACGATACTCTCGCTTGCGGCAATGGCGGACAGTGCGTCCCCCAGGCTGGAACAACACAGACCCTCGACACCCTCGGCGACCGCATGATGTATCGCTTCGCCATCCGCCACTTTGCAGATCACGACCGCGCCGTTTTCAATCACGCTGTTGGCAATGGCACCTCCGTAGCGGTTCGCTGGTATGAACTGTACGATCCGGCGGGCAACGTAACCCTCAATCAACAGGGAACCTACGCTCCCGATACCACCTATCGCTGGATGGCCAGCCTGGCGGAAGATCAAGTCGGCAATATTGGTCTGGGCTACAGCGCATCGAGCAGCAGCATTCACCCGGCGATCCGCTTCACGGGACGCGTGCCCAGCGATCCTCTAGGTTCGATGGAGTCGGAAGACACCATCGTCCAAGGCGCTGGTTCGCAGCAAGGAACCGCTGCCTATCGTTGGGGAGATTACACGGCGATGCAAGTTGACCCGGCTGACGATTGCACTTTCTGGTACGTCGATCAGTACCAGGCGGTCACCGGAACTTTCGATTGGCACACCAACATCTCATCGTTTGCGTTCAACTCCTGCTCAGGAAGCCCGACGTACACGCTGAGCGCATCGCCGAGCTCGGTTTCGGTGACGCAGGGCGCATCTGCCTCGACGACCATCACCGTGAATCCGATCGGCGGCTTCACCGGCAGCGTAACGCTAAGCGCCTCCGGTCTGCCCTCGGGCGTGACCGCGGCATTCGGCACCAATCCGACATCCGCGACCAGCAACCTGACGTTCACCGCCAGCGCGACGGCTGCCACGGGAACTGCAACTGTAACCGTGACCGGCGTCTCGGGCAGCATCACGCAAACGACCAGCGTGAGCCTGACCGTGAATTCCAGCCAGAGCGGTCCGACAGTCACCTTGTCGCCAACGTCTCTTGCCTGGGGCAAGGTAGTAGTCGGTGTTAAGAGCGGCACCAAGACCGTGACCCTCACTAACGATGGCCCAGGAACGCTGAACATCAGCGGTATCTCGACCAGCGGAGACTTCGCCCTGGTGGCCTTCACCAGCAAGAAGAAGTGCGGCACGACCTTGGCCGCCGGAGCAGCCTGCCAGATCAAGGTAGACTTCACTCCGACTGCGACGGGCCTGCGTACGGGCGATCTCACGATCACCGACAACGCAGCAGGGAGCCCGCAGCAAGTTCCGCTCTCGGGAACCGGCAAATAACTAAGACTACATCAATACAGTAAGAAAACGGGACCCGCGCGAGCGGTCCCGTTTTCTTTTGCCCAGTTCGTTTTTCGATGTGGGTAGGCTCTACCGTACACACGGCGGCGCGCGTGCGCTTCTCACGCAACCTCTGCTACCATGACCGTTCGGCGAGGTGAACATGCCCCAATTTGTGATTGAGCGGGAGATCCCGGGCGCAGGGAAACTAACGGATGCGGAGATCCAGGCGGTCTCTCGAAAGTCGGTAGCCGTGCTGAAGGAAATGGGGCCGGAGATCAAATGGCTGCACTCCTACGTCACGGGCGATAAAGTTTATTGTGTGTATCTGGCGCCCGACGAAGAAACGATTCGCGAGCATGCTCGACGAACGGGTTTGCCGGCGAATCGCATCTCAGCCGTGCGGCGGCTGATTGATCCCACCAGCGCTAACTGACTTAGACGGGGTTTCGAAATCAAAGAGCTGCGCCGGCGCCCTCGAGCGCCTGCTGGACGGCTTGTTCGACCGGCATGGCCCAGCCTTCCATCCACGCGGCCAGACCCGCAGTGTTGCCCAAGGTTCGACGCGCGAAATCCAGCGCCTTCTCAAGACGAGTTTGCTCCGCCGGAGTCAATGGAGCGCCCAATCGCTGGCGGAGCGCGGCGGCGGCTCCTGCGAGGTGCAGCGACTGCACCGCATTGGACTGCGCGGCGGCACTGACGGCGAGGGATTCGAGCGCTCTGGCGACGCCCCGTTTGTGGCCCAACTGCTGGAACATCCGGATGCTCTCGCTGTACAGCCGACGCGCCTCGGCGTTATCGCCCCGATCGCAGCTAAGACTTGCCAAATCGGACAGTGTGCTCGCGATGCCCCAGGTATCCCGCAGCTGGCGAAACTCGCCTAGACTCTGTTCGCAAAATGACCGCGCGGCAACCAAGTCGGCTTTTTTGCGCGCGACGTCGCCCTGGTAATTGAGGGTCCAGGCCGCGCCAGCGCCATCGCCTGCCTTGCGGAACATGGCGAAGCATTCGTCGTAAAGCGAGGATGCGCGGGCGTAATGGCCTTGCAATTTCGCGACATTGGCGAGGTTGCTAAGGGCGCGGGCGATGTCGGCGGAATCGCCAAGGTCCTTCCATATCGCGACGCAGCGCTCGAAGAGTAAGGCGGCGGCGGGGAGATCGCCACGGTCGCGAGCATTGACGGCCAGGGCATTGAGGGCGACGGTGACACCGCGCTTATCGTCGAGTCCGAGACAGGTCTCGAGGCTCTCTTCGAAGAGTGCGCGAGCCGAGGCATAATCACCTTGCTCGCCCGCCAATACAGCGGCGGCGAACGACAAGCGTGCACGCAGTTTTGGACGCGCGGCAGTTCCTTCGAGCGCGAGCAGCCGGGCAATCGAGTCGCGGCCCTCGGTGAAATGTTCGCGCGTCTCCCAAAAGTGAAATAGAGCCGCACCGAGACGCAGACCCCATTCGGCGTCTCCAGTCTTGATCAGGTAATCGAGCGCAAGGCGAAAGTTGTCGTCCTCGAGATCAAAACGGTCGAGCCACTCGGGTTGAGCGACAACGTCTTCGGCGCCTTCTTCGGCGAGCACGAGGTAATACGCAGCGTGGGCGCGACGCGTGGCGGATTCGTCGTCGCTCTCGGACAGGCGTTCGAGCGCATATTCGCGGATGGTGGAGAGCATGACGAATCGCGTTTCGGAATCGACCTGTTCCACTTGCTGCGCCAGGCTCTTGTCGACCATGGAGGCCATGCCGTCGAGGATGTCGAGGCCTAAATCGCTCTTGGTATCGCAGACGGCTTCCACGGCTTCGAGCGTAGAACCACCGGTAAACACGGCGAGCCGGCGGAAGAGAGTCTGTTCGGGCCCATTGAGCAAGCCGTGACTCCAGTCGACGGTGCTGCGCAGGGTTTGCTGCCGAGTGGGCAGGTCGCGGGCGCCGCCGGTTAGCAGGTTCAGGCGGCTTTCGAGCCGGGTCAACATGGCGGACGGCGAAAGCAGCTTGATGCGCGCAGCCGCCAGTTCGATGGCCAGAGGCAAGCCGTCAAGCCGAGCACAGATGGATGCCACGGCGGGGGCATTTTCCTGGGTGAGAGCGAATTCGTGTTTTACCGCTCGCGCGCGGTCCACAAAAAGCGCGATTGCCGGAAGACGCGAAAGCGCTTCCAGGGACGGAATCGATTTGAGGTCAGGCAGCGCAAGAGGCGGGACGGGGAACTCGTGTTCGCCATAGACGTGGAGCGGCGCCTGGCTGGTAACCGCGACCTTGAGCTTCGGACCAGTGGTGAGCAGTTGAGTTATCACCGGCGCAGCGGAGACAAGGTGCTCGAAATTGTCGAGCAACAGAAGCACCGGTTGGTCAAGGCCGCTTACGTATTCTTGCAGGCTTGCCTGCGACGACTGATTTCCAGTTTCGCGTAAACCTAACGCTTGCGCGATAGTTGGAGCGATCAGAGCGGGATCGACGACCGCCGAGAGGGGCACGAAGCAAATGCCTCCGGAAAACTCAGCGGCCATATCGGCTGCTACGTGCAGGGCGAGTCGAGTTTTCCCGATACCGCCGGGACCGGTGAGGGTGACGAGTTGCACGTCGGTGCGGCTTAAGAGCTGATGGAGAGCGGTGGCTTCGTGTTCGCGTCCGATCAACGCGGTGCGCTGCACGGGCAGGGTGGTGGGACGAGACCCTGAGGGGCGCGCGGATGAATCGGCGAGGCGGTCGCGCACGGCGGCGAGGTCGCGAGCGAGATCGCGGGTGGAGGCGTAGCGCTGGCTGGGATCTTTGGCGAGGCAGCGCTCCATGATCCAAAGAAAAGGAGGCGGGAGCTGGATGGTTTTCGAGGCGAGACGCTCCGGTTCGTCGCGAAGGATCGCGGCCGTGGTTTCGGCGTGATTTTTTTTCTGGAATGCGGGGGATCCGGTGACCATTTCGTACAGGACGGATCCGAAAGAAAACTGATCGGAGCGAAAATCGAGCTCGGCGCCGGTGGCTTGTTCCGGCGACATGTAGCCGACTGTGCCTAGAACGGTGCCCCGCTCGGTGATGCTGGTGGAGGCGTCCGAACCCGAAGCAGGTTTGATCGCCAGCAGTTTCGCCAAACCGAAATCGAGGATCTTGGCGGTAGCGTCACCGGAGACCATTAGATTTTCTGGCTTTAAATCGCGATGCACGATTCCGACGGCGTGGGCTTTGGCGAGAGCGTCGGCAATCTGCGCCGCGATCGCGATTGCTTTGCGAAATGGAATAGGGCCCCGGACCAATAGTTTTCGGATCGTCTCCCCAGCCACGAGTTCCATGGAGATGTAGCGCGTTCCGTTCACTTGGCCGAGTTCATAAATGGTGACGATGTTCGGATGGTTGAGCGCGCAAGCGGAGCGGGCTTCCTGCTCGAAGCGCGATAAGGCCTCGGGCTGAGAACAAAGATCCGAAGAAAGGGTCTTAATGGCGACTTCGCGCTCGAGGCGAGTGTCCCTGGCACGATAAACCTCGCCCATACCGCCCGCGCCGAGTCGCTCGAGAATCTGGTAGGTCCCGAAGGACGAACCCGTTGACAAAGTGGATGGCGCTGATGATGGGTTCTGCGGCGGGTTCATAGATGGTCAAATAGGTGGTCGTAATTCGACGATGCGTGACTAGTGGTGAACCCCCGCGGCCGCGTCGAGCTTCGCAGCAGTACCCCTAAGTCCGTTTATAATACCCCAGATATCAGGAGAGAAATGGATGGATGTTCGATCGCTGCAGCGGCCGCTGAAAGAGGGATACCGGCATGATCCGGCGAGTTCTCGAATCACGCTGACCGCACGTGGGAGCCAGACCGACGCTCCGATCGCATGTTCGATTGACCTGGGGCGGGCGATCTACAACGCGCAGGCGCATCAGGGCGTTGGAGGGGCAGGTACCGGAGCCTGTTCGGGAGACTTGCTGTTGGGGGCGCTCGCCGCTTGCGCTCAAATTACTTGCCAGATGGTGGCGGCTGCGATGGGTATCGTGACCGAACGCATTGATGTCACGGTGGAGGGCGATCTGGATCTACAGGGGACACTGGGAATTTCGAAAGATGTTCCGGTCGGATTTCAGAGCATACGAGTGATTTTCGACGTGCGCGCACCGCAGGCAACGCAGGAGCAGTTGAGCGCACTGCAGGCGAAGACGGAACAGTATTGCGTAGTGATGCAAACGTTGCAGAGTCCGCCGAAGATTGAGCATACATGGGCGGCGCGGGCGTAATTAGCGCGGGGGCAATTATTGATCGCGGTCCCCAGCTCTTTTGACTCCAGCAGCGTCTCTACTGCCGGTTGGAGGCGCTGCCCGCCTGCGTGGGCTGGTCTGGGGTCGCCTTGGCTGAACTCGCCGCTGGGGATTTCTTGGGCGGCGGTATCTCGGTTCCGTCTGGATAGATGATGATTTTCACAGTGCCCCAGCCGGGATCCGAACCCGCGTCTGTCTGCTTGCCGGCTCCGAAAGTTTTCAACTGGCTGTCGTCGAATCCGAAGTTTTCGACCAGATACTCGCGCACGACCATGGCTCGCGCTTCGGTCAGCACTAGGTCCTTTTGCGTATCACCTTCCTTACCGGCGGACACCATGACTACCGCAACGGCGAACTGATTGTCCGCGAGAAAATCGCCTGCTGCTTTGAGAGATTTCTGATTTTTTAATTTGGCGGAGCTTTGCTTGTCGAAGAGCTGCTTGCCGGAGTAGGTGAATTCTTTTGTGGGCGCCCCCTGAGGCAGCCGTTCGATCTCGTCTTTGGCTAGTTCGGAAGCATCTTCGTATCCGCGGGTTTTGAAATAACCCTTCAGAAAGAAGTTGTGTTTGAGGGCTTCCATATTTTCCTGGAAGTCGGTGACGCCGGTCTGGGCCTGGACCATGGTGTCGCGCATGGTGCTCGTCGTTTGCGAGAGGTTGTTGTAGAGCTGCTTGTCGTTCACCAGCGCTCCGACGGTGCCTTGGCCGCGGTTGATCTTGGCGGTGATGGAATCCAGATTCGCGGCGGCTCGAGTTGCGTTCTGGATAGCGGCCTGGCTGCTGTCGAGAATGATGCTGGCCTTTTGAAACAGGCCCGCCATGTCGAGCGGAGGAATGCTGGCGATGGTGTCGCCGTCGCGGACGTCGGGTGCGGTCGCGGATCCAAACGAGATCGCCAGATATTGATTGCCTAACAAACCTTCGGTTTCGATGGTGGCTACGGAGTCGCGCTTAATGATCTCGTGAGTCGATTTGTCGAGATCTACGACAATTAAGACCTTTTCGCCCGGCTTGTGGGGCAACTCGATGGTGCGCACGGTTCCGCTGTGGACGCCGCCGACGCGCACGTCGGCCCCAGTGTCGAGGCCCATGACGTTGTCGAATTGAGTTTTCAATCGATACGTGGGACTGAAAAGATACTGCTTGCCTCCGATGATGAAAACACCCACCACCAGAATCGCAAGGGTTGCGACGATAAAAGCTCCTAAGCGTAGTGCTCTCGACATAGGTCTCCCTACGAATGGGCCAGAAAGTCCCGGACGAACTCGTTGTCACTTTTCTTAAGTTCTTCGAAACTGCCCTCGATCACGACTTTTCCTTTGTTCAGCAAGGCGAGACGATCGGCGATCGTCTTGGCGCTGTGCAGATCGTGAGTGACGACAATCGAAGCCATGTGGTGTTCTGCCTGGAGTTTTAGAACCAAGTCGTCGATCTCGCCGGAGCTGATGGGGTCGAGTCCGGCAGTGGGCTCGTCGAGCAGCAGAATTTCCGGCTCCAACGCCAAAGCGCGCGCCAGTCCAACGCGCTTCTGCATGCCACCGGAAATATCCGAAGGCATTTTCTTAAGACCAGCTTCCATTCCCACTTCCGCAAGGAGAGCGGTGACCCGATCGCTCTGTTCGGATTTCGACATCGACTGCCGGTGGTGCTGAAGGGGAAAAGCGACGTTTTCTTCGACGGTCAGGGAGTCGTAAAGGGCGGCATGCTGAAAAAGAAATCCCATCTTTTTTCTGATGTCGCCGAGCTGATCAAGGCTCATGCCGGAAATATCTTGTCCGTGGATGCGAACGTAGCCGGAGTCGGGCTTCTCCAAGCCGATGATGATCCTGAGCAAGACGCTTTTGCCGGTGCCACTGCGACCGAGCACCGCTAGAGTTTCCCCGCGATTCACAGCCAGACTGAGGCCGTCCAATACTTCTTGGGTGCCGAAGGACTTGTGCAAATCAGCGACTGCGATCGCGGGATCAGCGCTCAGGTTCTCAGCAGCTTCTTGTTTTGTCGCGTTCTGTGAGATTGCTTCCATGATGGTTTCGCGCGCCATTCGTGAACCCTTAAGGGAAAAATATGATGATGAGTTTCACCAAAACGACATCGGCGAGGATGACGAATAATGAGGAGAGAACGACGGAACTGGTGGCGGCACGTCCGACGCCGGCCGCGCCGCCTTTCGTGCGCATGCCCTGAAAACAGGCGATGAGGCCGATGATGAGTCCAAAGACGGCGGTCTTGAACGTTGGCGGCAGGAAATCATTGAAATCGGCACCGTTAAAACCGGCGGTGATGAACTGATGCAAGGAGAGCGGTTCCACCAGGGCCTGGGCAATCCAGCCCATAAGAATGCCGCAGAGATCGCTGGCCAGAGTCAACAAGGGGAGCATCAGAATGCAGGCGAGAATACGAGGGGCGGCGAGCAACCGGTAAGGATTGACGGCGGAGGCCTCGATGGCATCGATCTGTTCGGTCACTTTCATCGAAGCCAACTCTGCGCCGATGCCGGCACCCACACGACCGCTGACGACGAGACCGGTAATAATCGGCCCCGTTTCGTGGAGGACGGAGAATATGATGGCGGCGGGAAGGAGCGATTTCGCTCCAAACCGGGTGAGGCTGAAGCGGGATTCCAAAGAGAGAACGACGCCGGTAGCAGCGCCAGCCAAAGCGACCAACGGAAGGGATTTGGAGCCGATCTCGTCCAGTTGTCGAACCAGTTCGCGGAATTCAAACGGGGGAGTCACTGCGGCCCGGACGACTCGCGAGAAAAATATTCCCAGCTCGCCGAACCACTCGAAAAATTCTGCAGCCGCACTCTCGATAGAACTGGCGAATGGGATATCGGGTGAGATGGAGGGAGCTGGCAGTGCAGGCTCCATTCCAGCAGTCGCTCTGGAGACCGATTCGTTCATGGACTTAAACCTGCAACGGTGGCGGCATGGGCGTTGGTAAGATGCATACGAGAGAGCAGAGAGCGGGGTCCGTTGTAAAAAAATTCCAAAGCGACGTTGGCTCCCACATAGCCGAGCAGGCTGTAATTGCCGATGCGAAAACCGTCGCGGTAATCGTAGCGGCTGGGATACCAAGCGTAGACCGCCGTCATGGCGCCGGCATAGGGGGCGAGCAACGCGGGAAACGAGAGCACGCGCTGGCCATCCTCCCCGCGGCGCGATATGAGGGTTGAAAGCACAGAGTGAGTCAGCCGCGGGAAAAAGCCCTGGCAGGCGCAGCGGTAATACAAAGTGTCTTCGTGCAATGCCTCCGCGAGGGCGTAGCGCGTGGTGGTGCTGACGGCGGCAATCCCGAAGTCGGACCCAAAGCGCCGGCCGTAACCCTCGGCGCCCTGCCTCCACTCCGGGGGAGCATTTTTCAGTTGGCTGATCCCGGCACCGACTGCGGAGACGACGATGGGATAAGGACCGTAAGCTTCAAGGAAATAGTTCTGCAGCTTGGTTTTTTCTGATGGTCGAGTATACGTCCTGGCCCATCGCGGGTAAGACGGGACTAAGGATGTCGGGATGGTGGAAGTCGCCGGCGCCACGCGGGGCGCGGGGGGCGCATCGGTCGGCGATTGCGCTAGAGCAAACTGCTCCCAGTCGGCGGTGACCGTTATTGCCAGCAACAAGAGCAGAAAGCGGCGCGTGTTCACGGTAGAGCCTCCCTTCGCGGCGGGCTTTTATTAATGCTTCGAATGAAACCGAGGTCACGCCAATTCCCCAAGAGATCCAGAAACGTCCCGCAAGAATAGGAAAATTATCAGGAGCCAGTATCAAACTTCAGGATGCGGAAGACTGTTCACAATTGATCGGTTGTAATGCAGGGTTGTGGAGGGGTCGATGCGTTAATCGCGCTCGTGCTACGAGCGGCTTGGCGATGAGAGTTGAGGAACCGTGGGGCGCAGCGGAATCGTGTGCAAAATTGACCATCTTTCTTCGGAGGATTGCCGCATCATCGACGACGAGCATTCGTTCCGCCTGACTTGAAACTGGTAACCACGAACTCGGTTTCCAGAGGTCACCTCATGGAGAATGTCTCTCCGCACACAGGATTGAGCCGCCGCTGAAATCCGCGAAACCTCTCGCCGTTACGGAGGTCATGAAGGATGAGCCGGCAGAAAGAAGCACAATGCGTACTTCAATCGTGATTCGCTCGTTGCTGTTTTCGCTTGCCCTATTGGCATTTTCCCCTGGCACATTCGCTCAAATGGGAATCGGCATCTCGGTCAATTTCGGGCCGCCAGCACTGCCGATTTACGAGCAGCCGATCTGTCCCTCTGACGGATATCTGTGGACGCCCGGGTACTGGGCATACGATGACGGGGATGGCTATTACTGGGTACCGGGGACCTGGGTTGAACCGCCTCAAGTCGGCTTCCTATGGACGCCTGGGTACTGGGGCTGGGGCTCGGGCGCTTATCTGTTCCACGAAGGATATTGGGGGAACGAGGTGGGCTTCTACGGCGGAATTAATTATGGTTTTGGGTACGGTGGCTCAGGGTATGAGGGCGGCCGGTGGGATGGCAGCCACTTCTCCTACAACACCTACGTCAATCACGTCGACACCAACGTCATTCACAATACGTACAACACGCGCGTGACGGTCTCCGATACGCATGTCAGCTTTAACGGTGGGAGCGGCGGCGTCTCGGCGCGTCCTACGGCGCACGAAGAATCGTTCGCCAGCGAGCACCACGTTGGACCAGTAGCGGCGCAAACGCAGCATGTTCAGGAAGCGCGCAGTAATCCGGAGCTTCGCGCTTCGGCCAATCATGGCAAGCCGCCGATCGCGGCGACCAGCAAAGCGGGCGATTTCAAGAGCGGTGTCGTGGCATCCAAAGGAACTGGGGGAGAATACAAGGCTCCTCCGGCCAACGCGGCGCGGGGGAATGAGGCGCATCCGCAAGCGACGGAAGCTCGGCCTAACGCAAGCAATCACGCCAGCGAGCTGCAACCGCATGCAAGTACGCCGCCGAACACGGGGAACGCCGCAACCGATAAGAAATACCAAAAGCAACAGGACCAGCTAGCAGCCAAGCAAACACAGGATCACCAAAAGCTCCAGCAGCAGCAGGAAAAGGATCACCAACAAGCCACCAAGAAGAACTATAACGACGCACAAAGGGCGCAGATGGAGCAGAAGCACACGCAGCAAACGCAACAGGTTGAGCAAAAACATAGTGCCCAACAGGCGCAAATGCAGCAACGGCAAGCGCCTCGACAGGCTGCCGCAAGACCCGCGAGCCGTCCGCCAGCTGAGAAACACTAGAGTTGTGTGAAAAAAAGGGTGATGCGCTCCGCGCCTGATCGGGCGCGGAGCGCGATCAAGTATGGGAGCGGGTGTTCGAGCCGCTCGGGAACCGCCGTGGCTCCCCGGGTCTGGGGCTTATCCGTCCGTCGCTCGTCCGTGCGGGGGTCGTCGAGGGGAAAACCTGCAATAATTGCGCTTCTTAGGAGATTTCAGCTTCAACTTCAGCGAGATTCATCGTACACTTCGCAAGATGTGCGCGGGTCGTTCCGATGAACCACATTTTTCGACTTCTTTTATCGTCTCGTAAGATCCGTCTGGGCCCGCTGGAACAGCGACTCCTGTCCGCGATTTGGCAGCGGCCGGAGGGAATCACGATACGCGAACTCCGCGAACGCGCCGACATCGGGCAGGCGTATATAACGATTGTGACTACGCTGAATCGGCTGCGGAAGAAGGGGCTGATCGACCGGGTCGCGGTGAAGGGAGCAAAGGTCGTGACCTTCCAATACGTGCCTCAGTATACGAGGGCGGAAGCAGAGCGAGAGCTCGCCAGTAGCGCCATACGACAGCTTCTGGGCCTGGACATGGCAGGACCACTGCTGCTTTCCCACATGGTCGACGAAATCAGCAATCACGATGCGGAGTTGCTGGAAGAGCTTGGGCGCCTGGTTGATGAGAAGCGCCGGACTGGTCCGAAATAAACGCTCGAAGTGTGTGTAAATTCTGGTGGAAAGCGAGTGCCGGAAAGATTGCCCGAAAAAGTGGTTTGTGCGACCTCAGACCCTAAAGGGGCGTCTGCTTGGAAACCACTTTCGATATCGCTAAAGCGATACCCTGATACAAATCGGGGTTTTTCGGCAGACTGCTAGGGGAAGTATACGGGAGCAACCATGATGTTTGCCCTGCGTGGAATCGCCGTTTCGCTAAATTGTTTCATCCTGCTCTACTTTCTGCTGTCGACGCTGGTGACGACGGGGTGGAGGCTACTGAAGCCTTCGCATGTGGCGCAACGGAGCGTAGCCGCCGTGCTGTTTGGGATGCGGATTCTCCCGCTTCTCATTTCCGTGGTCATGACGCTCGCTTTGGTTGTTCCATCGCTTCTTCTGCTGCAACCGCTGCCGACGGACAGCAACCTGGACGCGATGCCACTCGTGTTCGGTGTTTGCGCTTTTATCATGATTGTTTATTGCTTCCTGCGCGCGATCGCAGCCCAGACCAGGACAACACGACTGGTGACTTGTTGGCTACAAGGCGCCCACTCTATGAAAACCAAGGCGGACCACACCTTGACATTGCCTGCGCGTCCGGAAACTCCACCGCTGACGGTGGTGGGCGTTCGGCATCCGAGAGTATTGGTTTCGGAAGCAACGATTGCCCTGTTAAGCGAGGACGAACTCCGCATGGCGCTGCGACATGAACTTGAACACATGAAGTCCAGGGATAACCTGAAGAGGTTCATCCTGGTTTTTTGTCCTTTTCCCGGCATGAGGAAGCTGGAGAGTGCATGGTCGCAAGCCGCGGAACTGGCCGCCGACGATGCATCCGTGACGAATCAAAGCGAAGCCCTTGACCTAGCCGCGGCTTTAATCAAGCTTGCCAGGTTAGTTCCGGTCAAAGCGCCTCCTGTGTGCGCCATGAGCTTCGTCGCGGGTCGCATTAGCCAACGTGTCGAGAGTCTTTTAGCCTGGGACGAAGCAAACCAAGCGCGGCGAGTACAAATTCGGACCTGGTTCGTGGTTCCGTTCGCGGTCGCTGTTTCGTTGATCGTGACCATCGCGTACAGCCCGGTGCTTGCGATCACTCACGAAGTCACGGAATGGCTGGTGCGATAGATTCTGCGTGTGCCAGTGGTCTTGGCGAAGCCTCTCTAGAGATATCAATCTTCAGGACAGCGCCGGGTGTGGAGCGAGATTCCATCAGGGGCTGGAAGAGTTACGTTTTTGCAGGGATTTGTGGCCCGAGTGGAACTCGGGCCCTTCCCCAGGAAAAGTCGAACCGGCGTTTTGCGCAACCTGCTACGGGACGTTATAGGCGCATAGGTTGTTGTAGCCGCAAACGGCGTAGAGAGTTCCGTTGACTACCACGGGTTGAGAAGTCGTACCGCCGCCGAAGTTAGAGTCCCAGAGCAGTGATCCAGTAGACGCGTCGAGCGCACAGGTACCGTTGCACTCGGCATAGACTACTCCGTTTGCTACCGAGGGGGCCGAGGCGAAGTTATTCGTCCCGGTGCCGGACCAAAGCACTTTGCCGGTCGTCGCTGAAAGGGCATACTGCTGGCCGTAATAAGTGCCTCCAACATAGACCACATTTTTCGCAACGGCAGGGCGGTTATAGTTATTGCCGCAGTCCAGACCAGTCACCTTCCAAAGCTGAGTGCCTGTTTTTTTATTGAAGGCAAAGACGGTGCCGTTAAAGGTGTTGACATAGGCAGTATTTCCGGACACGGTTACTGGAGAACCGGGATCTCCGGTTGGGGCACACCAGGCGGTCGCTCCGGTGGTGAGTGAAACCGCGCATACTCCTTGGGTACTGTCGTTGTTTGGATAGAAGGTGCCATAGTAGGCGAGTCCTCCGGAGACAGCCGCGGGGTAGTCGGTGGGGGCGTAGCAGTCGTTGGCACCACCACCGCCCGCGCCGCCATCGCCGCAATTGCCAATTGACCAAAGCTGGGCGCCGGTCTTGGCATTAAGCCCGAAGATGTAGCCCGCGCGCTCGCTGAGCGTGTCGGCTTCGCCTATGACGAGGATGCCGTTGGAAATAACGGGGCCGTTGTAGGGGCCGCTGCTCACCGATGTCCCGCCATCGTTGTAGATCGCCCAACTCCAGAGCAGTTTACCTGCTGTCTTGCCCGAGAGTCCGACGGCGCAAACCCCGGAATGCCCGCCACCGTTCTCATCGAGCTGACAGTTCACATAGATGGTGCTGCCGGAGATCGCCATACCCTGCGCCATTCCTCCGTACGCATATCTGGTAGCAGTCCCGGAAAATGTCCAAAGAAGCTTGCCGGTGGCTGCGTTCACTGCATACAGATTGCCGTCGCTGGAATCGATATAAACTGTGTTGCCCGAAGCCAGTGAGGGGACATTGATTTCGCCGTTGGTCGAGAAGAGCCAGGTCTGGGTCAGTCCCGCTACATTGGCGGCGGACAAGATCGTTTCCTTGGGGTTATAGCCGACGTGAGCGGCGTTGTATCCGCTCTGGAGCCAACTCGCTGACACGACCTGTGCTACGGCTTGGTTGGTTTGGGCTTGAAGCGGCAGCGCGATAAGGGCTATGAAGATGGAAAAAGCAAACAAGGCGGCCATGAGGACTGTCTCCACCGGTTGGCGAAAGCGATTCATTGATCTCTCCTGAGAGTCTGATTTCCTGGCGATTTTGGACAACGCGACTGCGGTCTGACGGTTCTCGCTCAGAGTGCGCGGCATGACGCTACAGTCGGCGCCCAATTTGCCCTAAGAACTAAGCACGGTCAATATTCCGGGTGTGACCCGTACGTGAAGCGCGTGTGACGCACTAAGCGCTTTATTTGCAGTAAAATCCATGAAATTATCGTCCAAGAAACGGAGGGTCTAAAGGGGGGAGGAGTCAGGGCACAGTTTGTTTTTCGCTGAGAAGGGCTCCGATGGTAGACTTGCGATCTTCCCCGAAGCTGCCTTGGTGTTATGCCTTCCAACTCATTGAATGCGTCTAAGACGGCCGTACGCTTCGGAGCGTTTGAGGCCGACTTGCGCCTCGGAGAATTGCGCAAGAATGGAGTAAAGGTCAGGATCCAAGACCTGCCCTTTCGCGCTCTCGCACTGCTGTTGAGCCGCCCGGACGAAGTGGTGACGCGCGAGGAATTCCGGCAAGCGCTGTGGCCTGACGACGTGTTCGTCGATTTCGATCTCGGAATACGGAGCGCGATCAAGCGGCTGCGCGACGCACTCGGGGATGAGGCTGAGAATCCAATCTTTGTCGAGACTGTGGACCGCCGGGGCTACAGGTGGATTGCTCCTATTCAGCGGGTAGAGGCTGCAGCCGCAGCGGAGGCAGTGAGTCCAGAAGCCGAGGGCGAAACCGAATCGACTTCAGGTGCGGTAATCGATGGTGCGAGTGAGGCTGGTAAGACATTTCGAAGATTCCAGACAAGGCGCTGGGTTGGGGCGCTTTTCGCGCTTCTGGTTATCTGGGCGGCGGTGGCTTTTCTGCAAGGGGCAGGCTGGAAGCAGAGCTTCCTTGGGAACCTTCTTGGAAAGGCCGACTCGGGAATCGTGCGCTCGGTCGCGGTGTTGCCTTTTCAGAATGCCGGGACCGATCCGGACGCGGATTTTCTACGGCTTGCGCTGCCGGACGAGGTCGCGAACGTTCTGAGTTATGTTCCGTCGCTCTCGATTCGTCCGTTCGCCACTACGAGCAGGTACAGTGGGGCAAACTTAGACCTGCAACAGGCGGGGCGCGAGATGGGAGTGAGCTCCATCGTTACGGGACACTACTTCATAGCAGGCGATCAACTTGAGGTCACGCTGGAAGCAGTGGATGTTGCGAACAACCGCAGTATTTGGCGAGATACCATCAGGGTCGCAGCATCGGACAAGATTGCGATGCGGGAACAGATCATTTCACAGGTGCGGCAGCGCCTCGTACCGGTGCTTGGAGGAACGGCGACATTTGGGGAGCCCGGCACTCGACCGAAGAGCGAGCAAGCTTACGACTTATATTTGCGCAGCATAGCCATTCCGCACGATGTTGCCCCCACGAAAGGGGCGATCGCAATGCTGGAGCGTGCCGTGGGCCTGGATTCCAGTTACGCGCCGGCGTGGGCGGCTCTGGGCATGCGGTATTACTACGACGCTACCTTCGCCGACGGAGGGGAAGCGATGCTCCGGCAATCGGATTCTGCGTTTCAACGGGCTTTGGCGCTGGATCCAGATTTAATTTCCGCCGCTGGGGCGCTGATTACGAACCAGAGTGACCGCGGCAACATTGGACCTGCTTATGCGCAGGCTTCGGCTCTGGTGATGCGGCGACCAGACAGCGCTTCGGCTCACTTCGTCCTGAGCTACGTGCTGCGATATGCCGGGCTTTTGGATGGGGCGGCGCGCGAATGCGACGCCGCACTCCGGTTGGACCGGGGCAATTACCAATTCCGTTCGTGCTCCTGGGTATTCGCCCGACTGGGGCAGCCAGAGAGGGCGATGCAGTTTGTTCGGCTCGACGTAGGTTCCGACTGGGCCGCAAGACAGACGGCCTTTATTCTTCTGGGCCAAGGCAAAGTGTCGGAGGCGCGACAAAGCATCCAGAGAATGTCGGATACGCCTTTGATGGGTCACGATCTGCTGCAGGCTTGCGTTGATCCACAAGAAGCATCCCGATTGGACGAAAGCACGCGAAAGGTTGAGGCTGCGGCACTGGCAGGAGTCGATCCGGAGCCTCGGTACGTGTTCGGGAGCCTGTTGTCTTACTGCGGACAAAAAGATGCGGCCCTGCGTTTGCTGAAAAGCGCTATCGAGCACAATTACTGTGCCTATCAAACTCTGCAGTCTGATCCATTGCTCGGAAAGCTACGGGGAACCACGGAATTCGCCGAGGTGTTATCGGCTGCGAAGGATTGCCAGGACCGATTCCTTGCGGAGCGAGAACAGAGCCGACACTAGAAGCGACGATTGCAGCCTCCGAGCATTCAACGCTCCAAAGGATGTGCGCATAGGGGCTCGATCGGAAAGGGTTGCGGACTGGGGAAATAGTAGCGTTGAAAGAATAATGCGAGGTTGACCAGTGCGATCATCACGGGCACTTCGACGAGCGGTCCAATAACAGCTGCGAAAGCGGCTCCTGAGTTAATCCCAAATACGGAGACCGCGACGGCGATAGCCAATTCAAAATTGTTGGAAGCCGCCGTAAACGCAAGGGTGGTGGTCTTCGAATAGTCCGCTCCGACTTTCCTGCCCATGTAAAAAGACACCAAGAACATCAACAAGAAATAAATCAAGAGCGGCACGGCGATGCGCAAGACGTCCAAGGGGAGGCGGACAATGTACCCGCCTTTGAGGGAGAACATCACCGTAATTGTGAACAAAAGAGCAATCAACGTGAGCGGGCTTACGCGAGGAAGGAAATTCCGGTTGTACCAATCGTTTCCTTTCGCGCGGATCAGCGTAGTGCGAGTTAGAAATCCAGCTAGAAGAGGGATTCCCAGGTAGATGAAGACACTTTTGGCAATTTCGGCAACCGATACACTGACGATCGCACTGTGAAGACCGAGTTTAGCGGGCAGGACAGTAATGAAGACCCAAGCGTAGAGAGAATAGAAAAAGACTTGAAAGAGAGAATTGAAAGCCACCAGGCCGGCGGCATATTCTGTATCGCCTCGCGCCAATTCATTCCACACCATGACCATTGCGATGCAACGTGCAAGACCGATCATGATCAACCCGGCCATGTATTCCGGATATCGGCGCAAGAAAACAATGGCCAGAACAAACATGAGAATCGGCCCGACAACCCAGTTCTGGATTAGCGAAAGACCGAGCACTTTCTTGTTGCGAAAGACCTCGTGCAGGTTCTCATATCGCACCTTCGTAAAAGGTGGATACATCATCAAAATCAAACCCATGGCAATGGGAATAGAAGTCGTGCCGATGTTGAAGCGATTCAGAAACGGTACGATGCCGGGCACGAGCCAACCCACGACAACGCCGACGACCATCGAGGCGAAGATCCAAACAGTGAGAAAGCGGTCGAGAAAACCGAGACGAGGAGTTGGGTTCATTTGTAATCCTGTACAGTGTCAAAGGGGAGCGCAGCCTATCGTGAATCGCTTCTATTGGTGAGCGACGGGAGCCATCGTCTTTCCTATGATGTCGAGTTCCCTTTTGAGTGCGAGCCGGTCGAGAGTCTCGAGTGGGAGGGAGATAAAGAGGCTGATTCTGCGATCCAAAATAAAAAACGCCTCGCGAAATGCCCACTGCACCTCGGCTTCGGTTCCGTGAACCGCCGCTGGGTCGGGAATGCCCCAATGAGCGGTCACCGGCTGTCCCGGCCAGATTGGGCAGACCTCTTTCGCCGCGTTATCGCAAACGGTGAAGACGAAATCGAGTTTTGGAGAACCCGGGAGCGAAAATTCATCCCAGGCTTTGCTGCGCAGACCAAGGATTGGTATGTGAGCCATTTCCAGTTGCTGCAAGGCTTCCGGCCGAACCGTTCCTGAGGAATGGCTGCCGGCGCTGTAGGCAGTGAAGTGAGCTTTCCCTACGAAATTTAGAATTGCCTCGGCCATGATGGAACGCGCGGAGTTGCCGGTGCACAGGAATAAAACGTTGTAATGTTCTTGCATGCCCGCTCTCTCCTAGTTGCAGCAACTCGGTCCACAACACGTTTTTGTGCCCGCGGGCTTGATTGCGCGAACGAAAGCACTCATGAACTTGCCGTCCACTTGGGGCGCGATTGCGTCCACATCGACGCCTTCGGCCGAAAGAAACTCGCGGGCATCTTCTGCACGGTAGATTCGTGTGGGCTCGATGTCAATTTGCTCGAAGCCGGCCGCGGAGAGCTTGCTGCGATATTCGTCTTCAGCGAGCGCTCCGGCTACACACCCGACCCAGAGGAGGACACTTTGGCGGATTTCTGGTGCGATTGTGCCGCGGGTGACGACATCGGAAACTGCAAAGCGACCGCCGGGCCTCAGCACACGAAAGGCCTCTTGCAATACACGATCTTTATCCGCCGAAAGGTTTATCACACAATTCGAGATAATCACGTCAACCGAATTTTCCGGCAAGGGGATGTCCTCGATTTCGCCCTTCAGAAATTCGACATTCTGTGCACCAGCCTTGCGCTTGTTCTCATTGGCGAGCGCCAGCATCTCATCCGTCATATCGAGACCGTATGCTTTGCCGGTGAGTCCCACTCTTTGAGCGGATAGCAAAACATCGATGCCACCGCCCGAGCCGAGATCGAGCACTACGTCGCCGGGATTCAATTTCACCAACGCGGTTGGATTGCCGCAGCCTAGGGAGGCGAGAATCGCCTCCTCGGGTACCTGTCCGGCCTGGGAAGAGTCGTAAAGGTTGGAGGTGATTGGGTCGCAACCGAGTCCGGTCGCAGAGGTGGCTCCGCAGCAACTGCTTCCGCCGCTTTTCACGCGGAGAGCTGCCTGGCCATACTTTTCTTTGACTACGTCTCTGATATCCGTGCCGCTCATAATTCCCTCTCTTCTCTTTTATTGACAAAGCTGAACGATATCTTGCGGCTTGACTGCCTTGTTTCGCGTGCAGCATTCGGCGTAAAGGAACTGGAGGAGTTCCTGGAGAGCGTCTGCGTTGGCCGTGTACCGTAAGAATGTGCTCTCACGTCGGACGTTCACGAGCCCTTCGTTCTTCAGTTTCTCGAGGTGATGGGAAAGCGTGGAATTCGGGATGTCGAGTTCCAGTTGAATATCGCCCACGACTAAGCCATCCGGATGAGAGGACAGGAGCAATTGCATGATGCGGAGGCGCGGTTCGGTGCCCATGGCAGAAAACATGTCAGCGAACTTCGCAACCTGCTCAGCGATTTTCTTGCTTGCCATCGCCTGCATATTTCGATATTTGCAGAAGTATAAATATATGTCAAGTGGGCCACAATGACGGGACTTGTTTCTGTACATGCGTCCACAAACTGGACACAGGAGAACGCCTTGGAGAGCCGGCAAGTCTCGGCGCTGGACGTTTCCCCAGTCCAACGAAGTTCTGGGACCGGCTACCGAGATGCTCTATGGCTAACAAAATGCGATTCTCTTGTGGCAAGCCCTGTCACGGAACGCAGAACAAAGACCAGGATAGAGAAGGAGCGATGTGTTAGCGAAGGCGAAAGCAGTACAAGTAATGCTGGTAAGCGACGATTTAGAGACGGCTTCCGTTCTTTGCAATTGCATGGAGCAGATGGCGATGAGAGTCGACGTGTGCGCTGACATCGAGTTGGCAGCCGGGAAGCTTTGCCGTGCCAAGTTCGAGGCCGTGGTGATTGACTTTAGCTTCGGCGCGAAGGCATTGGAACTGGTCGGAAAAACACACGAAATGACATCGCACAAGAAAGCGGTAGTAGTCGCGGTTCTGAATGACAGCAGCGAAATGCCAGATGCGTTCCGAGCAGGCGCGAGTTTTACGCTCGTGAAACCATTACTTGCGGAGATCCTTTCGCATACCCTTCGCGCTGCGTATCCGATGATGGTTCGGGAGATGCGGCGTTATTATCGCTGTGCAATCGGTGTACCGGTTCGCGTTGCCAACGATACTCGAACCAACTTTCTCGCGGAAACGATCAACATCAGCGAGGGAGGGATGGCGATTGTTACAACGACCCCCGTACGTGTCGGCGAACAACTAATACTGACTGTCACGCTCCCTGGCATGACCAACGGATTACAAATAACCGCTGAAGTGTGCTGGACCAAAGAACCGGGACACGTCGGACTGGAGTTTGTGAAAGTACCGGCCATGGAATCGGCGGGGTTGCAATCCTGGCTATCAGACCGCCTGGAGGAAAGCCTGGCACGCTGACACAGCGCTCCCTTTTCGAGAAGCGATTGGCTGGGGCATCGCCAACGAGTGATCTGATGCCGCTTGCGGTAGACACGAAGTTAAGCCAGTCTGGCCGTCGGTCCGTCATGAGAATCGTGGCCGTTGGTTTTCGGCGGAATCGCTATGCGAGCTAGCATGTTATAGAGAGTTGACCTGGCGATTCCCAGAACCTCGGCGGCTCGACTCTTATCTCCGCCAACGTTTTCGAGGACGCGCAGAAGATGGCGTTCCTGCACAGCCTCCATCGACAACATTCGGTCATGGCTCACGTGATCAGCAACCCTGAGAAGTTGAGCGGGAAGATCTTTGGTATCAATCACACTGCCATCCACCATCATGCAGGCATTGCCCAGCACATTCTCGAGTTCCCGGACATTTCCTGGCCAAGAGTAGCGAGCCAAAAGAGCCTGCGCACGACGCGTAATACCGGAGACGGGCCGGTCGAACTGCTTCGAGAATTTTTCTACAAAGTAGCGCTGCAGCAGGGGCAGATCTTCCTTGCGGTCAACCAAACTGGGCAACCGAATCTCAGTCATAGACAGGCGGTAATAAAGGTCCTCGCGAAACTTACGCTCCTGGACCAAAACGCGCAAATCCTTGTTGGTCGCCGCGATGACGCGCACATCGACTTTGCGAAGCGCGGGCGAACCCACTCTCTGCACTTCCTGATTTTGTAGTACGCGAAGCAATTTGGCTTGACCGGCCAATGGCATGTCCCCGATCTCGTCGAGGAACACAATTCCCCCCTGCGCGTATTCAAAGAGGCCAATTTTATCCTGGTTGGCACCCGTAAATGCGCCGCGCACGTATCCGAACAACTCGCTTTCGAAAAGGGTTTCTACAAGTGCAGAGCAGTTGCAAATGGCAAAAGTCCGGTCGGACACGGGACTGAGGCGATGAAGAGCGTGGGCGGCAAGTTCCTTTCCGGTGCCAGTGTCGCCGGTTAACAATACAGTCCGAAAATGGGGTGCGATGCGGCGGATAGTGGCGAAGACATCCATGACCAGCGGACTGCGGCCGACGATGCCCTCGAGTTGAAAGGTTTCGACAAGCGATTGATCGAGTTGAGTGGTATAGACGCGACGACGGTTCTCTTCAATCAACTTAGAAACCCGGTTTTGCAGAGCGGCAATATCGAGAGGCTTTGTCAGATAGTCCGCCGCCCCCTTATGAATGGCTTCCACGGCGGATTCGGCGGCATAATAGCCGGTCATCAGAATCACTTCCGTTCTCGGATCGATAGCCACTATTTGTTCCAACAAATCCATGCCACTAACACCCGGCATCATCAAGTCCAGCAGCACAATCTCGGGACGATGTTCCCGGAAAAGAGCCAAGCCGCGCTCGGGGCTGGTGGTGGCAAGAATATCTAGTCCGGGCTGACTCAGAGCAGACTCGATTAGTCCGAGATTTTGTTGTTCATCATCAATCACGAGTAATGTCAGGCCCGCGTTCTCATCGATGTCCATAAGTGCATCCTCACGAGCTTATTGGTTAACTGTACCGTTCGTGCGCGTTCGTTGTATGTAGTGACATGTCCTTACACAAGCGACGGCATTTTTCTATGTCGCTTGCCATTCAGCGACGGTCACGTTGCAACAGGGACACGTTAGTGCCACCATCGAACCCACATAGCATCTTGAAATGGAGTTAGCGTTAGCACCTGATGGGGATCTGGAGACAAACAACCACTTTGCACTCTTACCCGGTGCGCATCGATTAGCTATCGAGTTCTTGGTCTGACTGGCATGAAAGATAAGCCTTTGCGGTTCTGATCGCTTCCTCCAGGCTCGGCTCGGTTTCTTCGTAGATCTCATAGCCGTAATGAAAGACAAGCAGGTGATATTCGACTCGACCGGCTTCCTCCATGGGAACAAGGGCCGCAACGTAATGCCCGGACCGGCAGCGGGTTTCTTGCGTAATCATGCAGGCCTTCTTCGCGAGTGAGGATGGGAGGAACGGTGCCAACATCCGACAACAAATGGAGATTGTCGGACAGTGGAGTGTTACGCCGCAGGACCACAGTGATCGCGAGCCTACAAGGCGTCTGCAGTCCTATCTATCAGCGTTGGCCCGACTCCCGGAGGCGGTTATCCGACCGGATCATTCTTTAGAGGGGATTGAAACATGCGTTCGAACTCTGCGTCACCCGCGAGCTTGCGCTCAGCCAGAATCGCTTCGGCTTGACCCGGGCTTAGTTTCGTAAGCCTGGGAGTTTTATATCGTCTCTCGGCTCTAACCGGAGCCAGATTCAGGCGGTTTCCGCCGTGATTAGTCGCCGGTGTAGTTTTCATGGGTTTCCGTCACCTCGTTTTCAGGGATTATACCTAGCTTAATGGACTGTCGAATAGGCTGCAGCTCCCTGGCGTGGTGGGCTGGAGGCGGCATCCCACTTTTTAAAGGAGCTGCCACGGGGCTGAGTACATGAGCGGGGCCAAGTCGATACATATCATATCTCCTCCCGGGAACGGAAGTCCCGAGGGTACTCGCCGCGTAAAAGACTTAGGGTGAATGTCGGAACGTCATGTTTGCAGTCACCCATCATGACAACGATTGAGCGAACTTTACTGCAACTCACCTACACCGTCTATCGGGAGCGCACTGACTAGAGTCAGGCGTTGCCCGACAAGGTTAGACGCGCCGACATCGACCGCTATGCGTTTCCGTCGTTGGTTGTTCTTCCTACATTTTCGCGCGAACGTTGCGCCGAGCGGAATCATGGTTTCTGGCCTAGTTCCGGACTGAATATTCCAGTTTCTCTCGCATAGCGAACGATATCGGCACGGGTTCGGAGGCCCAACTTCTGGCGACTCCGCGCCTGATAGGTCTCAATTGACTTTCGACTTACATTCAGGAGGCCTGCGATCTCCTTCAAAGTGTGGCCATAGGCAAGCATACGGAGAACTTGTTCTTCTCTTCGGCTGAGTACTTTTGTTCCGGTTTCCGCTTGATGGGCGAACATCGCGTAGAGTTCGTCGCTTAAGATTGGATCAATGAAACGGCGGCCACAGCTGGCAATACGAATCGCGCTAAAGAGGTCTCGTGGTGAGGCGCGGACAAGAACATAGCCAAGCGCTCCAGTTGATAAGAGCAGGGCCACATATGCGTGGTGAGTCTCACGACCGAGGACCACTATGCCGGAAGCCGGGACCGCAGCGCGAAGTGAACTAATCATTTGGGCGCAACTAGGCCTGGTGGCATCGGCGAACGCAATGATGATATCGGGCTTTAGTTTGGCCGCCTCCTCGATAGCGGAATTGCTATCCGCTTCGCCCCGGACATCGAAACCATCTTCGGAAGCAAGTAAGTGCTTGAGTCCAACACGTGGAATTACTTCATCGCCAATTACGAGCAGGCTGATTTCTTTCATGACGGACTCCCTTCACAGCTTGATACTCGACCAATCTGGTACGGGGTGTACGGGAACAACTTGCCGCCCGCAAATGGGAGAGACACCGAATCGAAAGCGGCGAAGCAGTTCAGAGCCAAAGTCTCGTCGGTTTGCGCGTGGTATCGAATGCGATGGGGGGCCCGCCGTTTGGGTGCAAGACGAATCTCTCGCCGGGACAAGTTGATGAGGCAAAGAAACAACATTCTGATTGTGGGATGCAAGCAGTTCGGAACATCGACAGCGAAGCTGTTCACGCTGCGGGACGGTTTCTCGACTCTGAGTGCATCCAACATAGGCATCCAGTTATTCTTAACAAATTGGCTCCCCGACTGTGCAATCGTCGATTTCGACCCTTTGCATCCGGATACGATTGCGGAAATCGACGCTCTTACAAGATTCAAAGCGAAACTGCCCATCGTGTTGATCACTTCAGGCACCGTTCCTACTTCTCTCGCTTCGTCTCTTACAACGGTATTACGTCCGAGCGATGTGAATGCCCAGTTGGCGCCTCTGGTGAAATCGCTCTTCACGCCGGAATCGGCCAATTCGACTTGAGGAAGCGAGCGCCGAAATGACACGTTCGGGCTGATTGTCCACAGCGTTGTTCGAGAGCACGTCTTTTTACCCTGCCGAAACATTCAAGCGCTCTCCTCGCTATCGCTTCTTCACGATCAAAGAGACAGTCAGATCCCTATTAACTTTTCTGGAGATATCTTGGCTATGTTGTCACGCAATGGACCGTTTGTCTCGTAACAGATGGCATTGCGGTCATGCTGCTTTAGTTTATATTCTGGTACATAACTGTTCAGTTATAACTTGAGTGAGAATCGGGAAGTACAGGCATAGACTTTTGGTTTGCGAGTTATTCAGGAGGATAAGTCGGCCGATGAGCGGGATTACGATTGCGCTTTGGCAACCATCCGAACCAGGTCGGCGAGAGAGTGGACGCGCATTTTTAGTAGTGCGCGACTGCGATGGACTTTAACGGTGTTTTCGGTGACTCCGATCTTAGACGCGATTTGCTTGTTGAGCATGCCCTTTACGACCATGCCGATCACTTCGCGTTCCCTGGTCGTTAATGACTCCAGGCGCTCGAGTACGACTGTAATCTCGGCTTTCTGCTGGCGGCGGGCGCGATCTTTCTCTAAAGCCAATTGGATCGCGTCCAAAAGGTCCTGATCCCGAAATGGTTTGGTGAGAAATTCAATCGCTCCGGCTTTCATCGCCTTTACGGCCATGGTTATGTCGCCATGCGCGGTAATGAAAATCACGGGTACGTGGATGTCGGACTCTGCCAGTTTCTTCTGGAAATCGAGGCCGCTGATACCGGGCAACCTGATGTCAAGGATGAGGCAACCGGGTTCGCCCAGGTTCTTGCTCTTTAGCAACTCCGGTCCCGAAGCAAAAACCTGGACATGCAAACCCACGGACGAGATGAGACGCTTGATTGCGCGGCGAACGGAAGGATCGTCGTCGACCACGGACACCACTGGAGCGGTCTCGCTCATAGTCTATTGTCTTCCCTAACCGGCAAGGTGAACTGGAATAACGCACCGTCCGCAACCGGTTCGGTCCACAAGCGACCGCCGTGGGATTCAATGATCGACCGACTGATCGCCAATCCAAGTCCAATGCCATGTCGTTTGGTGGTGAAGTACGGCTCAAAAACGCGGCTCGCAGTTTCGGGATCGAGTCCAACCCCCGAATCCAGCACTTGGATAAGCACCACGCCGGCATGCGCCCTGGAGGTGATTTTCACTTGCCGGGGTCTCGCACTAACGGTTTGCATGGCTTCGACCGCATTCATCATCAGGTTGATCACAACCTGCTGCAATTGAACGCGGTCCCCGACGACGCGCGACAATTCGGCGGCCAGATCGAGTTGCAATTGAACTCGATTTCGGGAAGTTTCATCGCGCAGTAGAACCACGACCTCCTGGATCGCGTCGTTTATGTCAATTTGGGTCCGACAGGGAACATCCTTCTTCAAGAGGGCACGGACACGAGCAATAACGGCGCCGGCGCGCTTGCCGTCCTCGACCATCCAAGCAACCGCCTCCTGCACCTGGTCAAGCTTCGGTCTGTCTTTGGCTAACTCGCGGAGCGCGAAATTGCCATTGGTGACGACTCCGGTGAGGGGTTGGTTTACTTCGTGCGCGATGGAGGCAACCAGTTCCCCCATCAGAAGCAGGCGAGTCGCGTGAGCCAGCTCGGCTTGCGTTTCCTGAAGGGCTTGTTGCGCCCGCTTCCGCTCTGTGATGTCAACAAACACGCCGATCGCCCCTTTCACAGTCCCTTGGTCATCGAGGAGTGGAGCCGCGTTGCCCAGAAAGTCGCGGCTGGAACCGTCGTCGAAAACAACTGTCAGTTCGGAATCGCGAACCGGTTGCGCACGGGCCGCAGCCATCTGCATAGGCAGGTGGATGGCAGGAAGTTGCTGTCCATCTTTCATAATGCGGAAGGGAGCCGGGGGGTCATCTTGTGGGCCGGATTTCGAGAGGTTGGCGCCCTTCGGCATTCTGAGTAAAGCATAGGCTGCGGAGTTGCCAGTTATCCTTCGGCATTCGGCATCGCGGGCGATCAGAGCCATTCCGGGGAATGCGTCAAGAATAGCAGCGATTTCTTCAGCATTAATCACGACCCACCACCCGACTCGGCCAGTACGTGCGGGGTCACGCCGGACCGCAGATGCTACTCAGTCACGCCTTTCATGGCGAGTAGCGCGTTCTCCAGAACCAACACGTGGAGCCACTCTTTTTGGAGCGGGCCTATCGTTTCGTTGTGAATCAAGATCGTTTCAGGCCTTCGAATAACTCGCCCATCAATGACAGTCTTTCCACTGAACCCACCGTCAGGCTGCGCAACTAATGACGTGCGAGACAAATCCACGGGAAAAACCATAGAACTGCCTCTAACAAACATCATCTGGAAGCGTTACACACCTTCGATGGCAGTACAGTCGGTCACTTCTTATATTCGTCGATCCTTATATCATATTTTATAGTGTGCAACGCTTCTTATTCAATGCAGAGCGAAAAACCGGAAACAAAGCAACAAAATAACCAATCTTGCTTTCCCAAAACGGCAGACCGTCTTGAAGAAGGCGGGGTTCCCATTGCGACACCGTCCCTAGTTCCGAAGGTCGGGGATTCGTGGTGCGGATTCGGGCATATGCTGGCGATTATATGTTCTCAGCAGATTCGGTTGTTACCCTGCGAATTGAAGCGCTGGTATCTGGCCTGACCCTCCCCGCCAACCTGGCGGCGCTAGCTGACGACCTCAACCATCGCAGTGCCCTAGGACCAACCACAAACAGATTAGAGTTTCTCGTTACTGTGGCAAGCGGATGTCCATTATCTAAACACTGGACACTCCTCGGTAAGGTCTGGGTGCCTGCCCAGGAGCTGTCGGCTGCCTTTCACCGACATACTTAGAGCGTCACAAGACGATGGGAAGCGCATTGTCTCTTGATGGCAAACTGGTGACGACAGACGGCCCTCCGGTTGCATGTATCTAACAGCAATCGGCTATAGCCAGGGCTTCGCGAAATCACCCGGGGATTCACAGTACAAAGGTGGCTGTCTGCAACAAGGTTTGTTGTTTTCGGCTCTTCTCTTGGGGAAGGCCCCCGCATTGCTCCGATTCAGAGTGAACAACTAATATGATGAGAATTGGTTGCTGCGCCTCGGTCTCGTTCCTGGCGCTTTTCGCTTTTCAGGCGTTTGCCGCTCAGACCACTTCGTCACTCCAAGGCATATCGACGAAAGGTTCCCAGATTCGGGAATCTCCTTCAACAGGGAACACGCCATTCGCGAGCCCCTCGCATGCCTCGAGGAAGTGCCTCGGCCCGCGGCCCGACGGGACCGGTGGTCCAATCCCAGCATCTTTCATTTCCGCTACTCGAATCGAATCGGACGGTGACGCGATCTATCCCGTAATCAAGGGAGAGTTTAGTTCCGACACGCTGAGCGATGTCGTCACGATTATTCACAACACTGGAACCCCAACGGGGGTGTACGTAGCCGTGCTGCTGAACGTCTCGGGGCGGTCGCTGAGTGCACCAATCCTCACTCCCGTTTCATTTGCGACGGGGGATTTCATGCTGGTTGGGGACCTGAATCGGGATCGCATTGACGACGTAGTCCTCGTCCATCCAAACTCCATCGACATTTTGCTCTCGGTTGGCGATGGGACTTTTGTGGCGCCACAGACATTCGCGACCGGAATCGGTTCCCCGGTGGCCGCCAGTTTGTGGGATGTGAACCACGATTCTTACTTGGACGTGGTGATTGTCGATGGCTCAACGACCCAGGCCGCTTATCTTTCGGGAGATGGAAACGGTGGTTTTAGGGCGGTGCAAATAACATCCTTTCCGGGAACCACTTCGATCGCCGTGCTGGCGGACTTGGATGCCGATGGCAATCTCGATCTGGTGACTAACGACACGCTCTATCCAGGAGATGGATACGGTGGATTTCTGTCCGGCATCGTATTTTCCAGGAGCGATGGACAGAATGCGGGAGCCACAAGCTCGGATTCGGTGGGTGTGGGCGATCTCAATGGAGACGGACTGCTCGATGTGGTGACGGCAAACGGGCTCCAAAATACGGTTAGTGTGTATCTCAATCAGGGTGGTCGGAGCCTGATCCAGCAAGGGGCGTCTCTCTGGAGTGGGAATGATCCGGTCGCGGTAGCCATTGGAGATGTGAACTCTGATGGCGATCCAGATGTGATCGTGACGAGCGCGGCAGAGTCGGACGTTGTGGTTTTTATCGGTCAAGGAAATGGCCTTTTGCTTTCTGCAACTCCGGGATTCGCAACCGGTGGCTCACCAACGACTCGGCCGACTCTGGCAGATTTCAACGGCGATGGCGACCTTGATTTCGTGATTTCGGATAACCAATCTTCCTTGGTGCTGGCGCTGGGCAACGGAGACGGAACGTTTCAGGACGCCACAGTAACAGACATCGTTGTGTCTGCCGGCTCGAGCAACATTGGAGGCGCGATCAGTATTGCCACGGCCGACTTCGACGGCGATGGTTTCCCTGACTTCGTTGTCGGGCAAAGTTCAGCGAGTCCAGGCTTGGGGTTAGTTGTCTTCTTGACGCAGGCGGGCGGCACTCTCAGCAAAGGCGTCGCGTATGCGGCAGACGATCCGCTGAGCTATGTTGCGGTCGGAAAGTTCATTCCCGGTGGCAACATCGATATTGTCGCGTCTAACTCGGCAACGGCCCGACTCGAGCTTTTGCGCGGCAACGGCCACGGAACATTTCAAACCCCAATCCAAATTGGCCTTCTGGGAATCGCCAACGGCTTGGTTGTAGCCGACTTCAATGGAGATGGATTTCCCAACGTCGCAGCCGCGGGCCCCTCAGCGGTTTATATCCTGCTCAACGATGGAGCCGGAAATCTCGCGCTAGCAAAGACCTATCCGATTTCTGGAATCGGTACCGAACTGGTGGCAGCCGACATCAATGCCGACGGTAAGACGGATCTTCTTGTAACGATGTCGAATACGTCCCGAGTCGCTCTGCTTCTGGGCGCGGGAGACGGCTCTTTCACCGCGCTTGCCGACTTCGACACGACAATGGCGTCGACTTATGGAATCGCAGCCGGCACTTTGACGAGCGATGGCTTTCCCGACCTGGTTGTGACTTCACCCACCGACGGACTTATTGCAGTCGCGCTGGGCAACGGAGACGGCTCTTTCAATGAGCCTCATGTGTACTCGGCGACGATGGTTCCATCCCCGTTAAATCCGTCTCCGAAAGAATTGGCCTTGTCTGACATCAACGGCGATGGATTCCTGGACATTGTTTATGCAAATTCGGGTGACAGCTCGATTGGGGTTTTCCTGGGAGACGGATCCGGAAGATTCTGGCCTGCAGAATTTCCCATGGGAGGCGGAGCCTGGGGCCTGGTCGTGGCGGATGTCAACCAGGACGGCCAGCCAGATGTGGTTACGGCAGACGCGAATTTTAGTGGCGTGTCGGTAGCTTACAACCACTCGGGTTCGCACCCTGCGTCCAACTTTGTTATTACGGCGAAATCGGGTGTCATCGATCTGGCCCGAGACGGGTGGGTGACGACCGTGATCTCTTTGTCGGCCAGCGACGGGTTCATTGGATCTGTGCAGCTTGGCTGTCCCCAGGTGCCTGCCACGCTGTCCTGTGTCTTTGTTCCCAGTGCGCTGCATTTGGTGAAGGGAGTGGTAGCCACCTCGGAACTGACGATTGCGGCCAGGCAAACGAGTGCAGCCACGCCGGCTTTCCTGCGAGCAATGCTCGCTTTGGCAACGATGCCGATCTTGGTTGGGCTGTTGAGTGGCTGGGGCCGTAGACAAATCCGGAGATCGGGAGGAGTCGCAATGGTCATGAGCCTAGTCTTTCTGAGCGGCTGTCAGGCGACGGCACCAGCGCAGGCTGCGAAGACATACACGATCACTGTTACCGCGACTGCCTGGAACGGAATTGCTCGCTCGATAGCGATGGAAGTTCGTGTGCAGCAATAGCAACCCGTTCGCAAACAATCGTTACAGCGCTTCGGACGAGATACAGCTTTCTGGCGCGCTGAGATCTGGAGCGGACAGCCTACGGCAAAGGGAGAGGTTGGAAGACAGTGAATTTTTCAAAGGGCTTGGCAAGGTCGGTTTGGAATTCCGTTATGAATCGCAGACCAGAGGCGACCGAAAGATTGAAACTAAATAGATTATGGTTCGTCAGCCTCGTTTTTTCGCTTTCGGTCGCCTCACAAGCACTCGGCTTCGTGCTGCTGGGCACGGGACGATGGGGTAGGGGGTTCTCCGAACTGATTCTTGTGGTTGTGATGTTCGTGGCGATCTCTTGCGCGTGGTCCGCGTTCCGACGGGCGCAGGGAGTGAGTGCCCTGTTCTGGTCGCTGTTTGGCGTCGCGCTGGTCATCTTGCTGATTCCGACAGCAGTGCAGGCATACGACACAATTCTTGACAAGGTTTTATTTACCGAGTCGACGTGGACCCTGCTTTTCTGCCTCTACGGCGCTCCGATCCTAATGATGCTTTTCCTGCCGGACATGCACGGCCGGATGCGAGTCAAATCAGAGATATTTCTCGATATCTTTCAGATTGCCGTCGTTGTCGCTCTCGTTTACTCAACTTTCTTCTTCATTCCGGCGGGGCGAATGATGCCCGCGGACGCGCTGCTGCACGACCTTACGATTAGCGACGAACAAAGTTTGATCCTTCTGGCTGCAATTCTTATCCGCCTGCGATTTGCCCGGGTGGCGGGCACGCGAAACCTCTTGCGCCGCCTCGGTCTTTTCGTTCTGGTATGCGCCGTGACAACATTCTGCGGAGACTGGATTTTCCTCAACCATCCATTTTTCTATCAATGGTTCGAAATAGGATGGGCAATTCCTCCAGTGGCCGCCGGCCTAATTGCGCTCACCTGGAACCCGCGCAATGATGCGCCGTCTGTCTCCCCGCCCGCGGATTTTTTCAGTTTCTTGGGAACGAATCTGATGCTGGTCGCCCTGCTGTCTTGCGTCGCTCTGCTGACAAGCCGTTGGAAAGAGGCGCACGGAGAGGCTCTTTCCTATATTGCGATCGCTGCATCGCTTGTCGCATTCACATTTCGATTGGCTCTCACCCAGTTCCATCAGCAACAGGAAATAGCGCAACGGAAAGAAGCACAAAAGCAACTGACGGCGGCTCACCAAAAGGTAGGCGGGCTGCTCGACGATGCGCGCCGGCAAACCGCAGAAATCACCCAGATCAGCGAACTGGGCAGCCTGCTGCAAGCTTGCACATCTCGAGAAGAGGTTTTCCGCTTGGTGCCCGAACGGCTGCGTCTTTTGTTCATGGGGGCTTCGGGCTCGATCTCGCTTCTGAGTTCGTCGCGAAACCGATTGGATTCCGTCGTCAGGTGGGGCATCTTTCCTACCGCCCAACTCTTCTCTCCAGAAGACTGCTGGGCACTCCGGCGCGGCTGTACCCATGTTAATGGAATTGCACCGACCACACCGCGCTGCGCTCATCTACTGGGGGAGGGAGTCTCGGCCTGCATCCCGCTGATTACGAACGGCGCTTGCATTGGAGTATTGTCGGTCGAGGAAGATGATCGGCCAGTGGTCGCCGAGGGGCCGGGTTCCGGCTCTGGCTCCGAAGCCTTGATCCGCCGTCGCCAACTGGCTGCCACGGTCGCGGAACAAGTTGCGCTGGCAATCGCCAATCTCAATCTTCGCGAATCGCTCCGCTTGCAGGCCGTTCGAGATCCGCTCACCGGTCTTTATAACCGCCGGTACATGGAGGAATTCCTCGACCGCGAGCTCCACGCAGCTCGTCGCAAAAACCGCCCGCTAGCGATGATGATGCTCGACCTCGACCACTTCAAGATCTATAACGACACCTTCGGCCATTCGGCCGGCGACCGCGCCTTAGCCGCGTTCGGAGAAACTCTTCTACGTTGCGTTCGGACAGAGGACATCGCGTGTCGTTACGGCGGCGAAGAATTCCTGCTCATTCTGCCGGAGTGCACCGTGAAACAGGCAACGATGCGAGCGGAAGAAATTAGCAAGCGACTCCGTGATAGCCGTTCAACTTCCGACGGCTTGGCCGCGAATCCTCTCTCCGTCTCGATTGGCATTGCCGGCTTCGATGAGACTACCGATCGCATGGATTTGCTGCTCAAGTTCGCCGACGATGCCTTGTATCAAGCTAAGCGCGCAGGACGCGGCCGAGTGGTCGCCGCCAGCCCCGGATCCACGTTGCGTGAATCCAAAGGGGAGATGAGTATGGCTGTCGCTGCGAAGAATAAGGCTTGACAGATTCGCAGCTTCGCTTTCCCTCCTGAACTGCCGCCGCGGCACGAGTACCTTTTCAACGCTTTCATTCCCCACCACTCGTTCATCACTCGAAACGGAAAGGAGATCGAGCAATATTCATCTGGTGAGGCAGCTTGCGGGATGAGGACGGGGCAACTCGGCTAGTTCTCTTCGAGACTCGATGTTTCTAACTATGGGTTCCGGCAGATGCTACCTGGGCGTTAGAATTGTTGGCCGCCAACAACTTCGACATTCCGACACTATCGACCGGGCGCGAGTAAAAATAACCTTGGACCATCTCGCAATCCAGTTGCTTGAGCAAAGTAATGTGTTCCTGGGTCTCGGCACCTTCGGCGACCACACCCAAACCGAGATTGTGAGCGAGCATAATGATGGTCCGCACGACTTCGCAGCTTTCGGGATCGCTGTCCATATGCGAAATAAACGAGCGGTCAATCTTCAAGGTGTCAACCGGCATTCTTCGCAGGCGACTGAGCGAGGAGTACCCGATACCGAAATCATCGATGCTCAAGCGAACACCTAACGCCTTCAATTGCGAGAGCACGCGGCCGGATTTCTCGGAGTCACTCATCGCGATCCTTTCAATAATCTCCACCTGCAAACACCGCACTTCAATTTCGGTCTGCTCGAGAGTGCGGCGGATCTCCGCGGCGAGATCAGGTTGGTCGAATTCTTTGGCGGTTATGTTCACGCTCATAGTCAGCGGTGAATCCGAAGGAAACTCGTTCTGCCATAGTCGAAGTTGCTCACATGCCTCGCGGAGCAGACGGCGATTCATAGGGATGATCAGGCCGATTTCCTCGGCGACGGCGATGAACTCCATCGGCGGAACGATCCCTTCCGGACGTTGCCACCGCGTCAATGCCTCAAAACCGGTTATTCTTCCGGTCTGTAAGGCAACGATGGGCTGGAAATAGACGCGGAACTCTCCCTGATCGAAAGCCTTGCGAAGATCGGTTTCCAGTCGCAAGCGTTTCAAGGCACTGGCATGCATAGCGGGGTCAGAGACTTCGCAGCGCGCTTTTCCCGTCGCCTTGGCGCGGTACATGGCGATATCAGCATCGCGGACGAGATCCTCTGCCAGGTTGTGAGGACTGGTACTGGGAGCAATCCCAATGCTGGCCGAAATCACGATCTCATGTCCCCCCACGCTGAAGGGAACAGCTAGTTCTTCCTGCACTCGCTCGGCAACGCGCACCGCGGCAACGGAGTCACGAATATCATCCAGAAGAATGGCGAATTCGTCGCCGCCGAAGCGGGCAAGGTTATCATCAACCGCGCGTTTCGCAGCGACTCGACCCGCACGGGGGCGCCAGATCATATCAGCGCGGCGCACCGACTCTTTCAACCGTTCCCCAATCTGAACCAGTAACTGATCGCCAGCACTGTGCCCCAAGCTGTCATTGATTACCTTGAATTCATCTACATCGATCAGTAAGACGGCGAATTTGTAGTTCTCATGCCGCTTTGAAAGGGTTAACGAGTGCTGCAAGCGATCCATAAAAAGAGCGCGATTGGGCAGATCCGTAAGGCCGTCATGGAACGCGCTGTGGAGGAGCATCTCCTCCGCGCGTTTCCGTTCCGTGATATCGCGATTCACGATGACCAGTTTGTTGGCGTTGCCCTTGCTGTCTCGAACCGCACAGGCAGTGGATTCCAGGGTTCTCCATGATCCGTCTTTGTGGCGAACGCGGTATTCCAAACGCTCGCCCTGACCACCCAGCATGGCTTTCTCCGCCGCCTTCAACACTCGCCGCTGATCGTCGGGATGCACTTGTTCCATCGAGGAGGTCGATTTTAATTCCTCACCACTGTAGCCAAGAACCTTTTGATAAGCGGGGCTGTTGTAGAGGCGTCTTCCATCGCTATCGACGAGAGCGATCATATCTGCGGCATTTTCGCTGATAAGTTGGAACAGCTGGTCTCGCTCCGCTAACTGCCTGCGGATGCGAGTAAGTTGCATGTGCTGGTACACCGCATACAAGTCGAATAAAAAGACAAGCGCTGCGAGACCACGCACCCACTCGCGCAGATCGAACCAGTAAGAAACATCCGCTTCGTGACTGAATAACGGGAAAGTAAAAGAGATCACTCCAAGCGTTAGTGCCAGTGTTACTGCAACGGCAAATCCCCAAAGCCACCATTCGCGCCCCTCAATTCGGCGCATCTCGACTGGGATTGTTTCGGGACTATTTTGGCTTACCTGCTGAAATGCTTGTTGATCCATGCGTCGAGGATTCCTTGAGGCCTTCGTCAATTCTAGCTGCGCTTGGACCGACTCAAGAGTTACGAAAGTAGGCTAACGAGACCTTCTCGGCGGTTCTGGTTTCGATGGATCGGAGTTGTTTGGCCTCGATTAGACTGCTTAATGCTTAGTCTAGATTACTCGATGTTGGACGATGTGTTCTTACAAACAAATCAGGCTGTTGAATGGAAGCGCCTGCCATGAATTACAGAGTGGCTGCGATTTAATCACACTTGGGAATGTCGCAATTATGTACATCCTGTCTTAAGATTGGATTCCACTTTCAAGATATTGACTTATCTTGAATAACTTGATGGCATGGTTATACAATTGCTTAGCTTATCATCCCGCTTATAACAAGACTCGTCGGTTCGTCCCCGGCTATCGACTTTCCGAAAGAACGCGCGTGCACAGACGAGCCAGGTAAATCGGGCCGCTGCGCCTATCAGGTACGACTTGAAAGCGGTGGACTTCGGCAAAGAGTTCGACTGGAAGGAAGCGCGCGATTCGGATCCCCGGAGCTTTGGATGCATCGCTGCATTTTTTTCAATGACATCGTCCCCGAAGAGCCGGGGCCCGCAAGTCGTGCATTTGGATTCTAACGCTCAGCGTTTCTTCGTCCTTCATTTTTAGCAACTTAGCGGTATCGTTTCGAGAAAGGGCAAAACGCGAGTCTTGCGAATTGAAGATCGGATGATCGATTTTTTGGGTTTTAGAACGAAAAATGAAGTTGTCCTGAACTTGAACTTCAACAGCTTTTTCTGCTACAAGAGTTATCAAAGTTGTTAAGCGGGGGCTGACGCGGTCCATTATTATCGATGAGTCGCCTCAGTACTGAGTTGGCGAAGTGAAGACAGAGAGATTTCGCCTCGCGAAACGTGGCGAGGCGTGAGACTTTTTGTTTGTGGGTTCGCCCGATATACGGTTTCAACTCCCGTCGGCTAAACATCGAACCTCCTGTATGGATTTTTAGGAGTTTCTGGTGGCCTACCTTCGCGGTCTGCGAAAGACGCAGCAAAGTACGAACGGTGGCCCGCGCTTTTCTCTTGTCTTCTGCAACTCCCTTCACTGCAACGCGGTCAAACACTCGTTGTCCACACTCTTGCAGCAACCTCACTTCAACGCTTGCGCCGGAGGACGATCATGGCGACCAATCTCGTACAAATCGAAGTAGAGAAAAATGCAGAGAAAAGTAACGATCAGGAAATCAAACGGCGCCTGGAGGCGGAACGCAGCAGGCTCCGCAAGATCGCTGGCTTAGACCGGCCTACTCATTTTCACCGTCCCGTCGAACGGGCGTTCACGGCCGAAGAGCGGGATCAGGTCACGATTCTTTTTGGCGGCTTTACCTGGAAGCATGAGGATCTGATTCGCGCCGTGTTTCAAGGCTGCGGCTACCGTTGCGAGAAGTTGCCCGTACCGAACGTTGCCGCTTTCCAGACCGGAAAAGAGTTTGGCAATAACGGCCAATGCAATCCGACGTACTTCACGGTTGGCAATCTGGTGCAGTACCTCCAATTCTTGGAAAAGGAAGGGCTTTCCCGGGACAAAATTCTGAACAACTACGTTTTCTTCACTGCGGGTTCCTGTGGCCCCTGCCGCTTTGGCATGTACGAGGCGGAATACCGCTTCGCCCTCAAAAATGCGGGCTTCGACGGATTTCGCGTTCTGCTGTTTAAAGACAGCGACGGCATCAAGGCTGCTTCCGGCGAACCCGGCCTCAAATTCACGATTGACTTCGGCTTCGGAATGCTGAACGCCATGCATCTCGGCGACGTGATCAATGATCTGATTTATCAGATCCGTCCCTTCGAGGTGAATAAGGGCGAAACCGATCGCGTATTTCGCGAGATGGTCGATGGCCTCTGCAACGACCTGAGAAATCGCGATTCTTTCGAGATCGAACAGCGCGCCCCGAACTGGCTCAAACCGAAGTTCAAGAGCAACAAAATTCTCCGAAATACCGCGAACGTGTTTGGCAAGATGCACGAGCACCTGTGGGGCAAAGACTATCTGGAGGCTCTCCACACCGCCCGCGATCGTATGGATCGCATCGAAGTCGATCGCACTAAGATCAAGCCAGTCGTGAAAATAACCGGCGAGTTCTGGGCGCAAATCACTGAGGGCGACGGCAACTTCCACATGTTTGACTTCCTCGAGCGCGAGGGCGCGCAAGTGGTTGTCGAACCCATCGCCACCTGGGTCGCCTACCTCATGTACCAGGCGAAAGCGCACGCGATCGCAAAATGGCCGGTGAATCGGACACATCGTAATCCGGAGTGGTACGAGCTCAAGAAGCAAATGGCCAACCATTTCGGACTGCGTAAGAAACTCTGGGGAATTGGTTTCGGCGAGAAAGCCTGGCAGTTTTTCTATCACCGGACCATCAAGAACATGGGCGACATCACGCACCACCTGGTACCGCAAACGGATTTGGCCGAGTTGGCTCATCCGTTCTACAACCAGTTTGCCCGCGGTGGCGAAGGGCACCTAGAAGTCGGCAAGAACGTCTACTACACGGTGCACAAGATGTGCCACATGGTGCTGGCGCTGAAACCGTTCGGATGCATGCCGTCCTCGCAATCCGACGGAGTGCAATCTGCCGTGGTGAACAAGTTCAAAGACATGATTTTCCTGCCCATCGAAACCTCGGGTGAAGGTGAAGTCAATGCCCATAGCCGTGTGCAGATGGCGCTGGGCGAAGCGAAGGTCAAGGCAAAGACCGAGTTCGAACAATGCCTGCGATCGACGGGCAAGAGCATGGCTGAGATTCGGGAGTACATCGCGGAGCATCCTGAATTGCGTCGGCCGTTCTATCACGTGCCTCATCGCGAGGGCGTTGCGGGCACCGCAGCACAGTTCATCCTGCACGTCAGGGATCGAATGGATAAGAGCACACGACTCTGGAAGCGCGAGCGCGTCTCAGGAGTCGCGATTGCGGAGAACGCCGCCTAAAAACTACGGCGCTGCACGGCCATCTTGTTCCAGGTTGCGCGTCACGACAAGATGGCCGATCTCCGCATTGGATAACGAGTTCCCTTTTTGACGAAGTATCGGAGAAGCGATGCACGACCATCGGGCAGAGAAACCTAAGCCACAGCTCTTGCACATAGCTCCTGCGCCTCTACAAAAACCGCACGACCATCACACAGAATTTCTCGTCGGTCTCGACGTGGGCTCGACCACGGTCAAGGCGACCGTAGTGGACGCGGCGAGCGACAAGGTACTCTGGCAGGACTACCAGCGCCACGAGACCAAGCAACCAGAAAAAACGCTGGAATTCCTACGCCGGATGGAAAAAGAAGTCCGCATCAGTAGCCATAACACTCGCATGTTCATGACCGGCTCTGGGGGCGGCACGATCGCCGACCAGATCGGCGCCAAGTTCGTGCAAGAGGTGACGGCGGTCTCGCTTGCGGTCGAGAAGATGCATCCCGAGGTCTATTCCGTCATTGAGCTCGGCGGCCAGGACGCGAAGATTATCGTTTTCAAGGACGACGACGAAACCGGCCGCAAGAAGAAGATTCCATCGATGAACGACAAGTGCGCCGGCGGGACAGGCGCCGTCATCGACAAGATCAATGCCAAATTGAAGATTCCGGCCCTCGAACTTTGCGAACAGGGATATCACGGCATCAAGTTGCACAAGGTCGCCGGGAAATGCGGCGTGTTCGCCGAGACGGACATCAACGGATTACAGAAAGTCGGCACGCCGCCGGATGAACTGATGGCTTCCCTATTCGAAGCCATCGTTCTGCAAAATCTCAGCGTTCTGACAAGGGGTCACACGCTGCGGCCGCACGTGTTGCTGCTGGGCGGTCCGAACAGCTTCATTCGCGGCATGCGAGAAGCCTGGCAGGCCAACATCCCCCGTATGTGGCAGGAACGCAAGGTTGCGATCCCCGACGGCGCGAAGCCTGAGGATCTGATCAAGGTTCCTCAGAACGCGCAGTATTTCGCGGCGATGGGCGCAATCGAGTTCGGCAAAAGCGAAGAGGATTGCGTCGGCTGTTACCGCGGATACGAGCAGTTATTGCACTACATCGAATTCGGCAGGCAGGAAGAAAAAGCCAAATCGGGCGCCAAGGGATTGACCACCAGCGACACGGAACTGGACGACTTCAAAGTTTCCTACAAGCGCAATAAGTTCACGCCCGCCGCATTTCACACCAACCAGACCGTTGCTGGATTCATCGGCATCGACGGTGGATCGACCTCCACCAAAGCCGTATTGATTGACGAAAAGGGCGACATTCTGTGCAAGGCCTATCAGCTCTCGAATGGAAATCCCATTCAGGACACGATCGAGATGTTCGAGAATTTGCGCGGCCAGGTCGAGGCACAAAAGGCGAAACTGGAAGTTCTGGGCGTCGCGACCACTGGATACGCAAAAGACATCTTAAAAGACGTTCTGCATGCCGATGTTGCTCTGGTCGAAACCGTAGCGCACACAGAATCGGCTCTGAAATTCTACGAAGATCCGCACGTCATCATCGACGTCGGCGGGCAGGACATCAAGATCATCATCTTGCACAAGGGACGCGTAAAAGATTTTAAGCTCAACACGCAATGCTCGGCTGGCAATGGCTATTTCTTGCAATCGACAGCGGAAGGCTTCGGTTTGAAGGTTGAACAGTACGCCGATCTTGCCTTCTCGGCGCAATCCATGCCGATTTTCGGATACGGATGCGCGGTCTTCATGCAATCGGACATCGTGAATTTCCAGCGCCAGGGATGGCGCGCCGAAGAAATCTTGGCCGGTCTCGCCGCCGTACTCCCTAAAAATGTCTTTCTCTACGTCGCGAGTATTCCAAATCTCGCCGCACTCGGCACTCGTTTCGTCCTGCAAGGTGGAACGCAAAATAATATGGCCGTCGTCAAGGCTGAAGTCGATTTCATCCAGAACAGTTTTCGCGCAGCGGGTAAGAAGCCAGAAATCATCGTCCATGAATTTTGTGGCGAGTCAGGCGCGATTGGAGCGGCCGTCGAGTCTCTTCGCCTATGGCGAAATGGACAACAAACCACTTTTGTAGGATTAGACGCAGTTCGCGAGATTCAATATCGCACCACGCGCAATGAGAGTACCCGTTGCTATTTCTGCAAGAACAACTGCTTGCGCACCTTCATCGATATTCGCACCGCTCCAAGAGACGACATAGCGCTCATCCCGATTCAAAAAGTGACGAAGGTGCCTCTCATGCACGGCGAGCAGCGCCTCATCATTGCGACTTGCGAAAAGGGACTTGTCGAAGATGTCAACGACATGAAAGACATCAAAGCCGGAATCGATCAGATCAAAGACAAGTATCCGAACTTTGTTGATTTCGCCGCGCATGAAGCTTTTCGGCCCGTAAATGCGAAGAGCGTCGCCGATCCGCTTCCGGTGACGAAGTTCTGGAACAAATCGGGCAAAGAGCGCGTCCCTCTAATGGAGAAGCGCAAGAAACTTCGCGTCGGCATTCCGCGCGTGCTGAACATCTACAGCTACGCACCGATCTTCAACGGATACCTTGAAAGCCTCGGCGTGCAGCCGGAAAATATCATCTACTCCGACTACACGAGTTCCGATCTATACCGGGCGGGAGCAAGCCGCGGAGCCATTGATCCCTGCTTTCCGGCAAAAATCGGCATCTCGCACGTCTATAACCTGATTCAAGAGAAGCATCGAAAAAAGGCGCTCGATGTAATTTTCTTTCCCATGTACGACGTGCTGACCTCACCGCTCGTCAAGATCGTCGGGACCAACGCCTGCCCCACGGTGACGGCAACCCCGGAAACGGTAAAAGCCGCTTTCACGAAAGAAAACGACGTCTTTGCCGAACACAATGTGAAGTATCTGGATCCGGTTCTGAATTTTGCCGATCGCAAACTGTTCGCACACCAGATGCTGCAGGCGTGGCAGCCGATCATGGGGCTTTCCCAAGAGGAGAACGATCGCGCGGTAGAAGTGGGATATCAGGCGCTGGCTGACTACGAAACCAGCATTCGACGGCGCGCGCGGCAGGTTCTTGATCAACTCGAACGCGAGGATCGCATCGGCATCGTTATGCTCGGCCGGCCGTACCACCACGATCCCGGACTGAATCACGAAATCATGGAAGAGTTTCAGAAACTCGGCTATCCCATCTTCTCGCAAAACACTCTGCCTCTCGATGAGGACATGCTGGAACGTTTGTTTGGCGAGGAGGTTCGTGCCGGAATTATCAGCCACCCGCTCGACATCACCGACGCCTGGAAAAATTCCTACTCTTGCAGCACCAACCACAAAGTGTGGGCCGCCAAATTCACGGCGCGACATCCCAACCTTGTAGCGCTCGAGATCTCTAGTTTCAAGTGCGGTCACGACGCGCCCATCTACGGGGTAATCGAAGGAATCATTGAGCAGTCGGGCACGCCGTATTTTTGCTTCAAGGATCTGGACGAGAATAAGCCGACGGGATCTATTAGGATTCGCGTCGAAACGATCGACTACTTCTTGCGGCGTTATCGCGAAGAAGTCATTCGCAAGCGTCGTGCGGCGCAAGATATCGAAGCCCAGTTAACCGCTCTCGAAGCAGAATTGAGAGAGCAAATGGCGGCAGAAGGGAGCCAGGGTGCATCACCGGAGTACGAAAGAGAGGCACAAGGTCTGGCGGCAGACTAGGGCTGGAGCCTTCGACTTCGTAGAGATCCCGCCACCCTTGAAAAACGAGGACACTTGGTTACTTCGCGGTATCGGCAGGAAAGTTTGTCCCAAGGCTCGCGTTTTCGTTTTTCCTCTTGCATATAGGGAGTCGATCGCGCCCACCGTGACGCAGGTCACATACCGGTGTACCGTAAATCATGGCCGCAAAACGCTTCCCCACCGAAACTAGTAAGACGGTGGGAGAATCGGAGGATGCCATGATGATGTTGTACCGGCTCGTGCGGCTGATCGAAACTCACTCCCAATCGCTTTCAGCCTCTCTTCTTGATCAAGTGCAAAACTCTGAGCTGACGAGAACCTACCAGAAGAACGTTCCGGGTGAGGAACTCAAGGAACGGGTCTACGAGATTTATCGTCATGTGGGGGAATGGCTCATCGCGAAGGACGAATCTCATCTGGAGCAACGCTACCTCGAAATTGGTGCGCGTCGCGCCTGCCAGCGAGTCCCCATGAGCGAGATGACCTGGGTAATCGTTCTGACCAAAGAAAATCTGTGGGAGTTCATCAAGAAAGAATCTGTGATGGAGCGGCCCGTCGAAGTATTCGGCGAACTGGAAATGCTGCAGTTGCTCGAGCAATTCTTCGATCGCGCGATTTATTACGCGACGGTTGGCTACGAACTGGAGATCGCAGACCAGGTTCTCCGCGAAACGAGCGCGTCACTCAAGAACACCTAGGAGATGGCAAGCATGTCGTGGGAGATCGACTACGCGAAGAAGGTGCAAGGGCCAGACGAGGCGCTACGTTGCGTCGAATCCGGCATGCGAGTCTACATACAACCCGGATGCGCAGAACCGGAGACGCTGGTTGAAGCGTTGATGCGGCGTGGCCCGTGTGTTCGGGACGTGGAGATCGTCCACATGATGACGATGGGATGCGCTCCTTATGTTGCGCCTGAGATGCAAGGCCATTTCCGTCACAATGCCGTCTTCATCGGAGCCAACGTGCGCGACGCGATCAATGATGGGCGCGCCGACTACACTCCCATTTACCTCAGCGAGATTGAAGGGCTGTTCGAGAGCGGCGAAATGCCCATTGATGTCGCGCTCATTGAAGTATCTCCGCCCGACTCGCACGGGTTTTGCAGCTTCGGCATCGGGGTCGACACGACGCTGACTGCGGCCAAATGCGCTCGCGTCGTGGTAGCGCAGGTGAATAGTGAAATGCCGCGCACCTACGGCGACAGTTTTATTCACGTGAGTGATATTGATGTGGTGGTAGAGTCAACGCGACCTCTGTGCGCAACCAAGAAGATCGCGGTCACCGATCTGAACGTGGCGATCGCGCGTAATGTCGCGGGCTTGATTGAAGACGGAGCTGTTCTGCAAACGGGCATCGGTGGAATTCCGGACGCCGTACTGTCGTTTCTAGGGGATCGCAAAGATCTGGGAGTTCACAGCGAACTGGTCTCGGATGGCGCAATCGCGCTAATCGAGGCGGGGGTGATCACCGGCGCCCGCAAGAACTTCAAGCCGAGGAAGATTATTCTGGGATTCGCGCTTGGATCGAAGAAGCTGTTCGACTTTGTCGACAACAATCCCATCTTCGAGTTTCATCCCACGGCTTATACCAACGATCCCACGCTCATTGCGCGGAACGACAATATGGTAGCCATTAATTCCGCGTTGCAGACGGACTTGACCGGCCAGGTCTGTTCCGACTCGGTTGGAACCCAGTTCTATAGTGGAATCGGAGGACAGGTCGACTTCATCCGCGGCGCGTCGCGATCAAAAGGTGGCAAGCCGATTATCGCGATCTCCTCGACCGCCAAGCATGGGGAGATCTCAAGAATAGTGCCTATGCTGAACCCGGGCGCGGGCGTGGTTACGTCGCGAGGTCTCATCCGCTACGTGGTCACGGAATACGGCGTGGCTTACCTGCACGGAAAGACCATCCGAGAACGTGCCAAGGCGCTGATCGAGATCGCGCACCCGAAGTTCCGGGAAAGACTCTACGAGTACTGCGAAAAAACAAAATGGCTGATTCGCCCGCCGGTAGAGGTACCAAAAGTGTGAAGCCGGCAACAGCGGCTGGCCTTTGTTGTGATGCAAAGAGACCAAACAGAAAACGACCCAGGGGATCCGAAATGACGAATCAGGCGGCAAAGCGAAAGACAATTTGTGACAGGCTTCAGGAACTCGGTTACGAGCGTGAAAAATCCATAAAGCTTTACGGAGAGGAATTGCGTTTGGTAACCAATCCCATGCCGGATGGCGATGGGTTTGCCGTTGAAGGCGTCGCTCGCCGGTCAGGCCACATGCGACGAATGCGGATTCCACTATCTTTAATCACTACGCTGCGGAAGGAACTCGCCAAAACCGCTTGAACGCGCCCCATTCAGGCAGCGCGCCTTCGGGGTAGACGCTGAAAATCACCGGTCAGGAATTGACCATTTTTTCGAGCGCGGCTTTGTTGCGAATGACCAGGCTCGCACCCTTTAATTGCAGAAGTTGTTTCTTCTTGAACTGCGAGAACAGACGGCTGACCGTCTCTCGCGTGGTACCGATGATTTCAGCGATTTCTTCGTGCGTAAGCGTCAGTTTGACTTGCAGTGGATCCGTATTGTTTGGGGCGTTAGACCACTCCAGCAGCAATTTTGCGAATCTCTCCGCGGGCGAATTGCTCAGCCCCAAAGTCCGGATTCCCTCATAAGCGGAGTAATAGTTTCGGCTTAGCTGTTCCGCCACCCGCAACGCAACTTCTCCGTACTCCCGCAAGAAGTGAAGCAAGGCATCCCGTGTAATAAAATTAGCCTGCCCAGGCTCGATCATCTCGGCCGTCACTTCATAGGGACGATTAGAAATCGTAGCGCTCAGGCCCAATACGTCCCCCGCCTCCGAGATTTTCGTGATTACTGTTTTGCCACCCGACGACGATGTCGAGAGTTTCGCTTTTCCATTGCACAGCACAAAAACACCGCGGGGCTGTTGTCCCTCGATAAACAGCATGGCGGATTTCGGATAAATTGCGGTCGAGCGAATCTCGTTCAATCTCTGCACTGCCGCCATCGGAAGGTTGCAGAACAGGTGCTCTTCCCGAGTCGGACAGGTAAGACAGTTGTCGAGGATATTGAGCCCGTAAGGAGCACGCATGCAGGAACGCTTTCCATGCGGATTGTACCACTCATTTCAGTGGTGATCAGAATCACCCGCGATGGTGACTCGACGCATCGTAAACCAAGGCGATGAGGAACAGGATAAGCCCAGTTGCCCGAATAAGATCTCTCAGGAATTGCGGATGGGTTACAACCTAACGGAAGAAGCGCATTATTTTCGCGTCGTCGCATGGTGGGCTGCTGAATCGACCGGCATCGCAAAATGCGCGTCGGCTCCCAATGCGATCCATTTCACAGCCCCGCCGGCCTTCGGCGGTTTGGACGGAAGATGGACGCCGGAAGACTTGCTGCTCTGTGCGCTAGCCGGTTGCTTCACGACCACCTTTCGTGCGGTCGCGGAAAGCTCGAAGTTTTTATACACCGACCTGCAAGTGGAGGTCGAAGGCGATGTTAGCCGGTCCAGCTCGGGTTACCACTTCAGGAAGGTATTAATCCGTCCCCAACTAACGATTCAACGAGATGCAGGCGAAACTCAGGCGATCGCGCTCTTGGAAAAAACTTGGGAACTATGCCTGGTGTCGCGCGCATTATCGATGGAGCAAAAATTTGATCCTTATGTGCAGGTCGGTCAACTTGTGGCACAAGGCGGCCGTTCATCGGCAGTTTCCGACAAATAAGGATACTTCCGGATCGATTACGGTCTGGATCTGATCGTATTAGCCTGCGCCGAGACTCACAGACAGTCAACCCCGTCACGCGCTTTCCCCAAACAACCGCGCAAGACCTTGTCGCGCACGCGCCGTGCCTAGTCCTCACAGTTCCGCGGCCGAGCCGAGCTGACTTGGGCTTAGCTCGTTTGTGATGCAGATCACACGTCGATGTGCGCTGTGTTCCCGACAATCGAGCCCCAATCCGGCATTCTTTAGGTGGCTGTTCTCTCCGAAAAGCCGGGGTCCTAAACAAAACAGAAGGGAAAGTCAATGAAGCGCAAGTTCAAGACCATGGACGGCAACGAGGCAGTCGCCAATGTGGCGTATCGCCTGAATGAAGTCATCGCCATTTATCCCATCACGCCATCGTCAAATATGGGCGAATGGGCTGACCAATGGTCGTCCGAGGGAGTTCCCAATGTCTGGGGCAGCGTCCCGCATGTCATTGAAATGCAAAGCGAAGGCGGCGCCGCCGGAGCGGTTCACGGAGCGCTTCAAACCGGCTCCTTGTCGACGACTTTCACCGCCTCGCAAGGACTTCTGCTGATGATTCCAAACATGAACAAGATCGCCGGCGAACTCACACCAACGGTCTTTCATGTCAGCGCCCGTACCGTGGCGGCTCATGCCCTATCGATCTTCGGCGACCACTCGGATGTAATGTTCTGCCGCACCACGGGCTATGCCATGCTCTCCTCAAACTCGGTCCAGGAAGCCATGGATCTGGCGCTGATTGCGCACTCGGCCACGCTCGAAACCCGCATCCCCTTCCTGCATTTTTTTGACGGTTTTCGCACCTCGCACGAGGTCAACAAGATCGAGATGCTAACCGAAAACGATATGCGTGCCATGATCGACATGGATCGCGTGATCGAACATCGCCAACGAGCGCTTTCCCCCGATCATCCGGTGCTACGCGGCACGGCACAGAATCCTGATGTTTATTTCCAGGCGCGAGAGGCTGGCAACCTGTTTTACGAGGCGTGTCCTGACAAAGTTCAGGTCGTGATGGACAAGTTCGCGGCACTTGTCGGACGTTCCTACCATTTGTTCGACTATGCTGGCGCACCTGATGCTGAGCGCGTCATCGTCATGATGGGCTCAGGAGCCGAGACAACGCACGAGACAGTCGATCATTTGAACCACAACGGCGAAAAGGTTGGGCTGCTGAAAGTGCGCCTGTATCGTCCGTTTTCGGTGAAGCGATTCATGGAGGCTCTGCCCGCCTCCGTCCGCAAGATCGCCATACTTGATCGAACCAAAGAAGCGGGCGCTTCCCGAGAGCCGCTCTATCTCGACGTGGTCAATGCCTTGCAAGAAGGACTGAAACTGGGTTATGGCACTTTGAAAACTGCGCCGGAAACCATCGGCGGGCGCTACGGTCTTTCATCCAAAGAATTCACCCCTGCCATGGTCAAAGGGGTTTACGACAACATGGCGAAGCCGAACGCGGAAATCAAGGACCACTTCACCATCGGCATACAGGACGATGTCAGCCACACCAGCCTCGATTACGATGCGGATTATTCCATCGAGTCAGACGCGGTCGTTCGCGCCATGTTTTACGGATTGGGCGCTGATGGAACGGTGGGAGCCAACAAGAATTCCATCAAGATCATCGGGGAAAACACCAAGAACTACGGCCAGGGATATTTTGTTTACGACTCCAAGAAATCGGGGGCGATGACGGTCTCGCACCTCCGGTTCGGACCGCAACCCATTCGCGCCGCGTATCTCGTTTCCAGGGCTAATTTCGTGGGCTGCCACCAGTGGATCTTCCTGGAGCGCTACGACATGCTCAGCAATCTCGTTCCGGGCGGTGTTTTTCTTCTCAATAGTCCGTTCAGCAAAGAAGAGGTTTGGGATCATCTGCCGCGCGAAGTGCAGAAGCAGCTTATCGCCAAGAAAGCCCGCTTCTTCATTATCGATGCTTACCAAGTGGCTCGCGAGACGGGGATGGGATCGCGTATGAATACGATCCTTCAGACCTGCTTCTTCGCCATCTCGAAAGTTCTGCCGCGCGAAGAAGCGATCGAGGCGATCCGCGCATCGATCCGCTACAGCTACGGACGGAAAGGCGAAGAAGTCGTTCAGCAAAATCTGCGCGCAGTCGATGAAACTCTCTCGCACCTCTTCGAAGTGACTCTGCCCGAGAAGGTCACGAGCGAACAGGAAATGCCGCCTGCGTTTGCTGCAGGCGCGCCGAAGTTTGAGCGCGATGTGCTTGGCGTGATCTACGCCGGACATGGAGACGAACTGCCCGTCAGCGCCTTCCCGATCGATGGTACTTTCCCGACAGGAACATCGAAATGGGAGAAGCGGAACATTGCTCTCGAAATTCCCGAGTGGGATACAAAGATCTGCATACAGTGCGGCAAGTGCGCGATGGTTTGTCCGCACTCGGTCATCCGGGTCAAGGTCTACGACTCCACGGAACTCGCCGGCGCTCCCAAAACGTTCAAGTCCACGGACGTGAAAGATCGCGACTGGCAAGGGCAGAAATATACGATCCAGGTGGCTCCCGAAGACTGCACGGGATGCGGTATCTGCGTCGATATCTGCCCGGTGAAGAACAAGGCAGAAACCCGGCTGAAAGCGATTAACATGGTGCCTCAGCCGCCCCTGCGCGAACCAGAGCGCGAGAACTGGGATTTTTTCTTAAAGATTCCCGAATTCGACCGTCGTAGGATCAAGAACGGCAGCATCCGCCAACAGCAGGTGCAGGAGCCTTTATTTGAATTCTCGGGTGCGTGTTCCGGATGCGGCGAGACGCCCTATTTGAAGCTGGTTTCGCAGCTCTTCGGCGATCGCACCGTGGTTGCGAATGCCACTGGCTGCTCGTCAATCTACGGCGGCAACTTGCCGACGACGCCATGGTCCAAGAACAGCGACGGACGCGGGCCGGCGTGGTCGAATTCCCTGTTCGAAGACAACGCCGAATTCGGTCTCGGATTCAGGCTCTCCATCGACAAACAAACGGAATACGCGCACGAACTGGTTCGCCGGCTTTCCAATGATATTGGAGAAGAACTCGCCAGCGGTCTCTTAGCCCGGACACAGAAAGATGAGGCAGACATTTTCGATCAACGGCAGCGCGTCGAAGTGCTGAAGAAGAAACTGATCGGCCTCAATACCCCGGAGTCCAAACAACTCCTGGCTGTGGCCGACATGCTGGTCAAGAAAAGCGTATGGATCATCGGAGGCGACGGCTGGGCGTACGACATCGGCTACGGAGGCCTGGACCATGTTCTTTCCAGCGGACGAAATGTGAATGTGCTGGTGCTCGATACGGAGGTCTACTCGAATACCGGTGGACAGGCGTCCAAATCCACCCCGCGCGGCGCCGTCGCGAAGTTTGCCGCCGGCGGGAAACCGGCCGCGAAAAAAGATCTGGGACTGATGGCCATGAGTTACGGCAATGTGTATGTCGCCAGCGTCGCCATGGGCGCGAAAGACGAACACACTCTTAAGGCGTTTCTGGAAGCGGAAGCCTACGACGGACCGAGCATCATCATTGCCTACTCGCACTGCATCGCGCACGGCATCGACATGACGACAGCGATGTCGGACCAGAAGGTCGCCGTTGACTCGGGTCAATGGCTGCTGTATCGCTATCATCCCGATCGCGCATTGACGGGGGACAATCCGTTGACGCTGGATTCGCGAACGCCCACGCGCAAGGTGAAAGACTACTTACAGCAGCAAACGAGGTTCAAGATGCTGCTCAAGAGCCGTCCTGACGATGCGAAACGCTTGTGGGTGCAGGCGCAGCAAGACGCCGAGACGCGTTTTCATATGTACGAATACATGGCGCAGCGCAAGACGGAGCCGAACGATACGACAGTGCCGGCACACGAAACGAAGGTTCCGGTCGAGACTAAGTAGCCATCTACAGAAAGCGATTTGGCAGCGAGCCTGGCAGTATGTCGCCACATACGAAACGAAAAGGGAGTGTCATGGATCTCAGCACGAAATATCTTGGTTTGCAGTTGCGCACACCGTTGGTTGCCTCCGCATCCCCACTTTCGCAGGAAATCGGGGGAGTCCGCGCTCTCGAGGACGCGGGAGCGTCCGCGGTTGTGCTCTACTCCCTGTTCGAGGAGCAGCTCAAGCAGGAAGGCGTTGAGTTCGAACATTACCTCAACGTCGGCAGCGAAAGCTCTCCTGAGTCGATTTCGTATTTTCCCCAGTCCACCGAATTTCATGTTGGCCCCGAAGGGTACTTGAATCACATTCGAAAGGCGAAACAGGCGGTGAGTATTCCGATCATCGCTAGCCTCAACGGCACCACACTGGGCGGTTGGGCTCGATACGCCAAACAGGTCGAGCAAGCGGGCGCGGATGCGATCGAGTGCAACATCTATTTCTTGCCGACAAACACCGAGATTCTGGGGTCAGAAATCGAGAAGATCTATACCGATATCATTCGCGAAGTGAAGCTTGCCGTTCAGATTCCCGTGGCCGCGAAGCTCAGTCCATTTTTCAGCAACTTCGCCAACATGGCGAAGAAACTGGACCAACTCGGCACCGACGGCCTCGTGCTCTTTAACCGCTTCTACCAACCCGACATCGATCTTGACGAACTGGAGATCAAACCCAGCGTTCTTCTCAGCAGTCCGCAGGAATTGCGCCTACCTCTGACTTGGATTGGCATTCTCTATGGTCGTGTCCGCGCGAATCTGGCCGCAACCAGCGGCGTCTATACCGCCGAAGATGTAATTAAACTGCTCATGGTGGGCGCCGATGTGACCATGATGTGCTCGGCCTTACTGCGCCATGGCATCGGCCATCTGCGTCACGTTGAAGAAGGCTTACGCCGCTTCATGGAAGATCGGGAATACGAATCCGTCAAACAAATGCAAGGCAGCATGAGCCAACTCCGCTGCCCTGATCCCGGAGCGTTCGAACGCGCTCAATATATGAAAGCCGTAAAAGGGATGCAGCACGTACTGGTCAACGGTTAAGCCGGCAACGCCGGCAAACGTAATCGATGATCTCTCATCATAGATCCAGGAATCATCCGTTTGAGGTAGCAGCCGTGCGCGGAACTACCTCAAAGCGCGCTTCAATCTCTTCCAGCGTCTTCCCCTTGGTCTCCGGCAGGAATACCGCAGCGGTAATGAAATACACCACCGTGAAGGCAGCAAAGCAAAAGAACATCGTGGAATATCCGTACTTACCGACCGTCGGCAAGAAGACTGCGGCAATCGTGGTTGCTACCGCCTGATTGATCAGCAAGGCGATACTCATTCCGTTGGAGCGAATGCGAGTAGGCATCAACTCTGAAAGTGCTAGCCAGACACACACTCCCGGACCAATCGCATAAAACGACATAAAAACAAAAAGGCTGATCGCCACTAACCATCCGTTATGTGTGCTCGGCACCGGCGTGATGAGCGCGTTATCGATTCTTAACGGAGCTGTCCGGGCCGCGTCCAAATTGCTGAACGGGTTCGAAAAGAACGCGACCACTTTGTTTGCCGGCACGCAACTCGCGCGCGTGATCTCAATCGGCGTCGCGGTTTTGTCATCAGAACGGGCCGCTTTGGTCGCGGCCCGAAAATCCCCATACGAATAGATGACCACCAGCGTTGTCGGCCCCCCACTCATCCCGCCGCCCCCCACCCCACTCGCCGCGAGCAGCTTCGACGCTGCCTTGTCATCGTAGAGCAGCGTCACTTTCTGATCCGTATCCACCATGGACTGCACGGCTCCCGCAGTGTCCACGCGCTGACTTTCAGTCCGGCGAAAAAGCATGCCAGTGCACAAAAGTGAAACGATGATCCCCGCGCTGCCCACCGACAGCAGAAACTTACGACCCTTGCGGTCGACGAGCAGGACGCCCACGATCGTCATCAGGAAATTTACGACCGTGAAAAGAACGTAACCCCAATGCGCCTGCACATCCGAAAGGCCGCTCTGCAAAAGAATGTTCGTGTTGTAACCAATAATGGAGTTAATACCGGTCGCCTGGTTGCATGCCAGGATCACGCACGCGAGAACAAACGGAATCACATACTTACGCCGAAGAAGCGATTCGCGAACCTTCGTCCCGGTCGACGTTTTCGCTCTCTCGGCCGCTGCGGCCTGCTCGATCTCGGCGAGTTCAATATCCGCTTGCTGCGCGACGCGAGAACGCAGCAGTGCGGCATATGCAGCCTCTTTCTTCCCGCGGCGATACAACCAGCGCGGCGACTCCGCGACCATCAGGCTGCCGATCACGAACAAAATTCCCGGCGGCAGCGAAACCCAGAAAATGCTACGCCAAGCCCTGTCTTTGAAGGCCAGGATCTGCTTTGGATCTCCAAGCTTGGATACTTCATCCACGCGAAAACTGAAATACATACCCACGATCGCCGCCGCCACAATTCCGAGTGTCAGTAGCAATTGAAAGATGCCCGTGCCTTTGCCGCGAGTGGAGGCGGACAGACATTCTGCCAGATACAACGGGACAACCACACCAATCAAGCCCGCACTGATGCCCTGCAACAAACGACCTAGAACGAGCGAGTCATACCCCTGTGAAAGCGCGATAACCGGGATGCTGAAGACAAACGCCAATCCGCTGAGCGCCATCAATGGTTTGCGTCCGATAAAATCTGCCAGTGCGCCCGCGAACAACGTCGAAATCACGCTTCCGAGTAGGACTGCGGCAACAACAGTAGAAAGCTGCCCCCTGTTCAATGCCGAGGTCGCCTCCAAATAAGGGTAGGCGCTCGCAATAATGCCCACGTCCACGCCGTAGAGCAATCCACCCAGCCCCGCCACCAGAAGCAGAAACCGGTTGTAACCAGATTTTTCATTGCTCATGCCAGCTTCCGTCCTCTCCCTCTCAAAAACTCTCGATCTTGCCTTCCGTTCGATTCATCTCACTTTTCCAACTGTCACTATACCCATGCCGCTCAAGTCCGCACGCCGCTCTCCGACCGACTCGCGCGACTTCCCGCATGATAGGCCGCCCCAAGCATAGGAGCATCTTCATTGGTAACCACGAATACCGGCACACGCGACAGCTCAGGCGACAGCTTCCCTGTGCCGCAAAACTCCTCAAAAAACTGGCCTTGTTGCAAAACCGGCAGGAGTTTCACTGCGATACCGCCGGCAACATAGAGGCCGCCGAGAGACATCGTTTGCAGCGTGAAGTTGCCGCACAGTGCGCCATACATTTCAATCCAAAACGCGAGCGTCTCTTCGCAAACATCGCACGACTGCGCTAGCGCCCGCTGCGTGATCTCGCTCGCCGCGTTCCCGCCCACAGTATCGAACGACTCGTGGCGAACGGCGGCTTCCAGGAATTCGTGAATCCTGCGAAACCCGCGCCCCGACACGATCTCCTCGCAAGAGACGTGCACCAGTTGTCGTTTTAAGTAACGGAAAAATTCAATCTGCCGCTCCGTGCGGGGCGCGAAGTCCGCGTGTCCGCCTTCAGCTGCAGCGACTTGATACGAACTGCCATCCCAGAAGAGAATCGCCTCGCCAAGTCCCGTACCTGCGGCGATCACGCCTCGCGTGGCACCCGGAACAGCAACTCCGACATTTAGGGAAACAAGATCGCTCGCCGCAAGGTGATGGAGACTCAACGCCGTGGCCGCCAGATCATTTAGCAGCTCAACGCTCTTCAAATTCAACCTCCGCGCAAGCGGAGCCACATCCACAACCCATGGCAGATTTTCCGAATGGTGGCGCCCCGCCACGATCAGCCCCGCAACCGCGAGCGTAGCCGCATCAATGGATGACGCATCTGCGCCAGCGCTAGAAAGCGCCTGTTGCAGAAAGTCGGCGATCAGCTCTTCAAAGGAAGGATAGTCGCGGGTAACCAGGCGCCTGTGAAAGACTGCCCGCAGGACGTCCCCTTCCTGCGAAAACAGCCCCAGATTGCATTTCGTCCCACCGACATCTCCAGCCAGAATCATCTCTTCTATTCATCTCCGACTCGACTCGCCGCTCATCGATTAACGAGCTGAATCTTATCAGAGATAAATCGAAATCATCGGTAAATGACTCCAGCCAGTCACGGAATGGCCCAATCCGATTAGCTCGACGCGTCCGCCTCAGAAGGCTTCACCGCCGCGATTTCAATGACGTGCAGTCCGCACTCGGTTTTCGCTGTGCCCGGCCAGCGTCCTGCTCTCGGATCTTCCCCCGGCTGCACCGCCCGTGTGCACTGCACACAACCTATGCTCGGATAATTCTGATCGTGAAGCGAGTTGTACGGGACCTCATGATCGACGAGATAACGCCACACCTGTTTCGAACTCCAATCTGCGATCGGATTCACCTTGACCAACCCGAATTTCGCATCCCATTCAACTTTCCCCGCAGATTTCCGAAATGCCGTCTGATCCCGACGGATACTCGTGATCCACGCATCCAGTTCGCTCAGCTTGCGGCGGAGCGGCTCAATCTTACGCAAATTGCAGCATTGATCGGGATCGACCGACCACAGCGCCGGCCCGTGGACCTGCTCCTGCGGCTCCGGAGAAAGAAGCGAGTAGACCCTCTCGATTCCAATCTTGTACTTCTCCTCAATTTTGTCGATGAGGTTGTACGTCTGGGGAAACAGGAATTCCGTATCCACGGTGAAAACTCGGAAGTCTTTCCGCAACCGCGACGCCATATCGATCAAGACCATGCCCTCGGCGCCGAACGCCGACGAGATGGCCACCGTATCTCCAAACGTATCGAAGGCCCAAGCGAGCACCCGCTCCGGACTCCAATCTTCAGACGCAAACTGCATCTCCGCCATCGTGTCGCTCACAAACTTGCCTCCTCGCCAATCGCCCGCTGTAAATGCAGCGTTGGACTGGCCATCTCAACGGCTGAGGAGAAGTCTGCAAGCGCAAATCCCTCCACCATCGCAACCGGATCCCCCATGCGAACCACATCCCCAACCAATAGCAATGTTGGTGCCGCGAGTTTCGGCGCCCGGTGCAACTCCCGCACCGTCGTCCGGTGCGTCCGCTGATGGCTGGTCGTTGCTCGTGAAATGACGGCGCATGGGGTCTCGGCTGCGAGCCCCGCCGATGTCAGCTTTCGTGCAATATCCGAGTAGTCCCGTCCGGGCATATAAATCGCAAGCGTCGCTCCGCTGCCAACAAACTTGCTCCAATCCAAACCATCTTCTCGGATGTCTTGCTCGTCGAAAGTCCGTTTCGCTGCTCGAGGCTTAGGGGCTTGGTGCGCCGTAATAAAGACAACGGCGGACGACGACCGCCGGTGGGTCAGAGGAATCTGCGCCGCAGCCGCGGCTCCCATCGCCAACGTCACCCCCGGAACAATCTCAAAAGAAATTTTGTTTGCTCGCAGCGCTTCGATCTCTTCTCCGGCACGCCCAAAAATCAGCGGATCTCCACCCTTCAACCGTACCACCCGCAATCCGGACGCCGCCAACGCGACCATCAGGAAATTGATCTCGTCTTGCAAAATTGTTTTCTTGCCGCAACGCTTGCCCACGTTGTGAAGTTGAGCCGTGGCTGGAATCAGTCTCAATATTTCGGAGCTGACCAGGTCGTCATGCAACACCGCTTCCGCGCTCTGCAGCAGGCGAAGAGCCTTCAACGTCAGCAACTCCGGATCGCCCGGCCCCGCGCCCACCAGATAAACTTTCCCCTTCATATTTCCTCTCTCCTAAACCGTGCTGACCGCACGGCCTCTATCGTTTTCTAACTCTTGCCTGCCCCACTCCTCTTGCTCAACCGCAGCGACCTTTGCCAGCGCGGCTTCGAACGCTTCCCTGCTCGCGAGCGAGTGCAGTAATTCCGACTTGCATTCTTTATCGAGGCGGCTGGCCAGAATCAGCCGACGCGTCTCTCCCAGCTGCGCCACCCATTCCGTGTATCCCGGCCCAAACTGCCGCTCCAGTTGCTGCCTCAGCCGCTGCGCCAACGACGGACTCTGCCCCGCCGTAGAAATCGCAATTTGCAGATCCCCCCGCCGCACCACCGCGGGATAAAAGAAATCGCAAAGTTCCGGAACATCGACCACGTTGCACAGCACCCCGCGCTTCTCCGCTTCGCGAAAGATAAGCTTGTTCAGTTGCTCTGAAGCGGTAGCAACAACCGCGAGAAACTTCCCGTCAAGATCGCGATCCGCGAACGACCGCATCTCCAGTTCGATTTTTCCAGCGCGAGCCCACTCCTGAACCTGCTCGCTTGCCTCAATCGCCACCACGTGAATGCGCGCACCCGTGTCGATGAGCCCACCGATCTTGGGTTCGCCCACGCGGCCCGCGCCGACCACCAGGCATTGCCTCCCGGTCAACTTCATGAACATTGGGAATAGGCTAGTCACCGTCACCTCCCGCAGATTGCACCATATGGCCCACTGCAACTGGAGGCAAATCACGAGCAACGGCTTCCACCAAAGCGCCCGCTAGAAACCCGCGCAACTGAGTGTCGCTATGCCGGGCAAAAAACTGCCGCAAATTCTCGTTCGCCTGGCGTGCCGTTAGATATTGCCGAAGTAATCTTTCAATGGCCTCGGGAACCTCTGTCGCCGGGCAGCGATATCCCACGGGCCGCGCTGTGCCTTCGTGCAGACCGAGCGCACCGCCCAGACAGAAATAATAAGCATCGACGAGTTGTCCGTTGACTTTTGACTTCTTGCCATCGATCCCAATGTCCGCGATCCAGTGCTGCCCACAGCTGTTCGGGCATCCGGTCACGTGCAGCTTTAAGTGCTGATCAAAACCGGGCAACCGTTCTTCCAGTTCTTCAACCAGCCAGCGCGAGAAACTCTTGGTCTCGGTGATGGCGAGCTTGCAGAATTCGGTGCCGCTGCAGGCGACGGTGCCGCGCCAGAACGACGAACCGCCCACTCGTAGACCGATCGTGTCCAGTTCTTTGGCCAGTTCCTCAGCGTTGGCCCGAGGCACGTTGACGATCAGCAGATTCTGCATGTTCGTTGTACGCAATTCACCGGATGCAAACCGATCAGCCAGGTCCGCGGCCGCTCGCATTTGGTCAGACGTGATCCGTCCGCGAAGCACCGCCGAGCCTACATAGCAAAGGCCCGGTCGTTTTTGCGGATGAATTCCGACGTGATCGCGATAAACGTCTGCGGGAGGAATTTCCTCAGCCGCCGCGTCAAATCGAAACCCGACGCGCTGCTGCAATTCGTCCAGGAATCTTTCCGCTGTCCATCCCAACCTCAAAAAGAGGAACTTCAACCGCGCCCGTTCGCGATGCTCTCGCAACACGTCCGAATCGCGAAACAACTCGGCAATCCCCTTGATGGCGGGCAATACCTGATGCCACTCCACGAATGCGTTTAAGCGCGCGCCCAGATATGGCTCGGTCGAAAGTCCTCCGGCAACCCGCAGAGAGAAACCGATCTCTGGCATGCCGCGAACGACGCGAGTAACGGCGGTCAAGCCAACGTCGTTAATTTCGGGATACGGGCACCATACCCGGCAGCCGGTAATTGAGATCTTGAATTTGCGCGGGAGATTATAAAACTCATTATTCCCCGCGAGCATTCGCGAGGCTTCGAGTGCCAGGGGCGACGCATCGCAAATCTCGTCTGCGTCAACACCTGCGACGGGGCACCCCGTGACGTTGCGCGTGACGTCTCCGCACGCACCCATCGTGTTCAGTCCAACCTTTGCGAGTGCCTCCAGCACCTCCGGCAGCGCCTCGATGGTCACCCAATGCAGCTGTATATTCTGCCGGACCGTGATGTCTGCGATCCCATGGGCATAGCGGCGGGTCAACTCGGAGATGGTGCGCAGCTGTTCGGAACGCAACAAACCGTTGGGGATTCGGATCCGCACCATGAAACATTGCACAGCCCGTCCTTCCCCGCCCTGGCCACCGGTGACGCCTGCCCCATCACCCTGTGTATAGACCCCCCACCAGCGGAAGTAAGTCCCGATCCACTCGGGCGGGATCGATGTGAAGCCCCCGCGAGCGAAGCGCCGGATTTCGTCCAAGCCTTCCCATGGATTCTTCGAGCGCTTGAGGCGCTCTACTCTCTGCGCTTTGGTCTCGGTTGCAGTATCCGTCATTCGATTGCGCCTCGCCTGTTTTGTTCCCCAAAAACGAAAAACCCCACCTCCAGATTTCTCTGGCGGTAGGGTTATAAGGGCTGTTTTTTTAAAACGTTATCTCTAAGTTGTCAGCCTTCCCGCGCCAGAACACACGAATGCGCAACAACAACAGAAGCACATGCTCATTGCGGAAGGATTCTGCACCAACATAAAGAAAATCGTACTGCGTGCAATTCATTTAGGTCAACAAACTTCAGTACCCGGCAGCATCGATTTTTTCGATTTGCATGATCAGAAAACCGGCTTCGCATTTCTTGGTCGTCTTCAGATGCACGCTCTAATGAGCCAGATATCTCAATGGATATGTGTTTGGCCGCATTAGGTTGCTGTCTTTCTGACTGTGCTGATCTAGGGCTGCCGACCCGATTTAGGCTTCCGTATCGGGAATTATCGAAGGCGTCGGTGGCAACCCACAACAGGTAAACGCAAGCAGCAGCGCTGCAAACACCCTCGGCGCGATGGCTTTTGTATTGGCAGCGGAACTGCAATAGAGAGCACAAGAAGTCACCAGCGATTTGAAAATTTCGAACAAACCTTGCTAAGCGAGGATAGCGAAGCTTCATTCAGATGGAGGAGATGAGCGATGCACACAGACTCAGAAGTGAGGGAGCCTGAAACTCGACTTCACTTGCCTGCCTTTCCGGAATTTTCATGCAACTGGTTTGCGGCCTACACCAGTTCGCGTCACGAAAAGCGGGTAGCCTCGCAGCTCAAGGAACGCCACGTCGAATCGTTTTGTCCTTTGTATTCGGCACGACATCGCTGGAAGAACCGCGCCGAGTCTGATGTTCGGCTGCCGCTCTTCCCCAACTACGTGTTCGTGCAAATTGAACCCCGGGAACGCCGTCGCGTGCTGGAAGTTCCCGGTGTGCTGTCACTCGTCAGTTTCGGACGGAAATTAGCGGCGCTGCCCACGCGCGAGGTCGAGGCCCTCCGCTCAAGCGTGGGCCAAATGACAATCGAGCCTCATCCCTATCTGGTAATCGGAGAGCGTGTTCGCATCACAACCGGCGCAATGGTTGGAATCGAGGGTGTACTTGTCCGCAAGAAGAATCACGTCCGAGTCGTAATTGCTCTAAATGCGCTGATGCGCGGCGTAGCCGTAGAAGTCGATGAATGCGACTTGGAGCCGGCAGGCGAATTTCGAGCCTAATTTTTATCTTCGTCGGCCTCCAGCGGGACGCGAGCGATACCTGATCAACGCGCCCCAACTTGCGCCCATGTGTTCTTCTCTGCCATTCCGAATCTGCTTTCGAACACTTGCGTTTGCCGCTTTGCTCTTGCGGTTGATGGTGAACGTCAGTTGGGCGTCCGCAACGTCAAATCCGACACCGTGTTCTGAGCAGGCCACGATGGAAAGCCAAGAGCGACGGGTTCGAACCGAATTCCCGTCCAACAAAGCACCCACGACCCGAACTGGAAACCGCACGGGAAGCAAGGTCGAAGCGGGAGGTATTTCAAATCATCTCTGTATGGCTACCTTCCCAAGAAATCTCTTTTCGGATCAGAAAGCTATCTGGACAAGTCCTTTTCATTTACGTACGCGAGATGAAAACTGGATTGTACCGTTCGGATTGGGCACATTGGGTTTAGTAGCGTCTGACAACAGCATCATGCGTCGATACGGTTCCGCACCGCTTTCCCACAGCAATAGTTTCAGCAATTACGGTCTTCTCACGATGATGGGGACTGCCGCCAGCCTCTACGTACGGGGAGAGGGCAACAACGATGACCACGATCGAGAAACCGGCGTTCTTGCCGCTGAAGCTGCCATCGACGGCATCGTGGCCGGTGAAACTGTGAAGCTGGTCTTCCGGAGGTCCCGGCCGAACGAAAACAATGCGGGCAAGTTTGGCGTCGGCGGAGCATCCTTTCCTTCCGAACATGCTATCGCCGCCTGGTCAGTCGCGAATGTGATCGCCCACGAATACCCGGGATCGTTAACCAAACTACTTGCTTACGGAGGAGCAACCGGAATCGGCCTGGCACGGGTTGCCGCCCGGCAGCACTTCCCCTCCGATGTTTTCGTCGGCGGCGCGCTCGGATTTGGGATTGGTCAATACGTCTATCGCGCGCATCACGACCCGCTGTTCGACGGAGCAAGCACGACCAGTTTTCAGCAGGCATCGAAGGACGAGGACGACACGCCATCGCCGCGCCATTCCGCGAAGCAAATCGGATCTCCCCAAGTTCCGCTCGGATCGTGGGTCTATGCCTCTTTCGATCGGCTCGCAGCCTTAGGCTATGCGCCGAGCGCCTTCGCCTCGTTGCGCCCCTGGACGCGAATGGAATGCGCGCGCCTAGTACTGGCTGCCGAAGAAGACCTTCAAGTCGACGATTCCGCCCGCGAGAATAGGAGTAGCGACAATTCATATATTCAAGAGCCTCCCGCAGACACCGGTTCGGCGGCGCAGGCCGCACAGACCACAAAGAAGGATCGCCGCTCGATCGGTGTCGCCTTCGGCGCCGAACCCTATCGCATCGCCTTTGCGCTGAGAGCGGAATTTGCCGACGAACTGCAGCGCATCCGTCCCGCCTCAGAAAGTGTCGGCAGTTCTGAGATGAAGGTCGAGGAAATTTACTCTCGCTATCTCGGAATTGCTGGAACCCCGCTGGATGACAGCTATCACTTCGGCCAAACCCTCATTGATGATTTTGGACGCCCTTACGGTCAAGGCTCCAACACTGTCGACGGAGCGTCGGCATCAGGATCGGAGGGTCCCATGGCCTTTTACGTGCGCGGAGAATACCAGCGTGCAGCGGCGCTCCCCGCCTACAGTCCCGCGATACAGCAGTTGATTGGCGCGATCGACGGGACCCCACCCCAACTTCCGATTCCCAAGACGCCGCACGACAACTTCCAGTTGCTCGACGCTTACGCGGCGTGGAACTTTAAAACAATCCAGATTTCGGCCGGACGGCAGAGCTTGTGGTGGGGACCCGGTCAAGGTGGCCCGCCTAATCTCAGCGACAATGCTCAACCGATCGACATGCTACGTCTGACCAACCCGTCTCCGTGGCTACTTCCAGGTTTTCTTAAGTGGCTCGGCCCCGTGCGCTGGGATTTCTTTTTCGGACTGATGGCTGGCCACCATTATCCACATGAGCCGGGGATCGATGGCCAGAAGATCAGCTTCAAGCCAACACCGAATCTGGAGTTCGGATTTTCCCGCACCATCGTTTTCCGTCCGGTCACGCTACGGATGTTCTGGCGCGGGTTCAGCAGCTTCGGAGACAACAAGACCACGATCCCGGGAAGTCCGGCAGACGTTGGCGACCGTCGCGGCGGTTTCGATTTCAGCTATCGCATCCCTGGAGTGCGAAACTGGCTGGTTCTCTACAACGACGGTATGACCGACGACGATACTTCGCCGCTCGGGGCTCCGCAGCGTGCGCTGATGAATCCTGGAGTCTACCTGCCCCAGTTTCCCCGCGTAGCCAAACTTGATTTCCGCGCCGAATTGGTGTGGTCGGATCCCCCGGCGATTTCGAACCGAGCCGGTAAATATGTCTACTACAACGGCGCGTATCACGATTCGTACACTAATGACGGGCAAATCATCGGTTCCTGGGTCGGCCGCGAAGGCCACGGCGTGCAACTCTGGACCACCTATTGGTTTTCACCTCGCACTCGGCTGCAACTGGGTTATCGAAGAGCGCACGTCGACCGCGATTTCATCCCCGACGGCGGGAACATCCAGGACTTCTTTGCGCGGGCCTCGGTTTCTTTACGTCCGGAGATCGAAATAGGCAGTTTCTTGCAACGCGAGCGCTGGAGCTTCCCCGTGTTGTCTCCTCTTGCCGGACCGGACATTGTCGCTTCCATCGAGTTCACATACCACCCGAAGTGGAGAAAGGCTTTGAACCATCCATGGTGAACGGCACAGAGGAGAGAAAGACAATTCCCGGATTGTTGATCGACCGTTCGTTGATCGATCGATTGCTGCTCAACCAAGTGTTGATCCACCGGGCCTACGCCGCAGCAACTCGCGGCGTCCGACGCGGGACGTTCACTGGGCACAACCGGTTCGTTCATTCGATCCTACCGACGCTTTGGACCGCGCTCGTTTGTTCCGGTCTCGCTTGGAGTCAAACCACGCTCCGCACGCCTGTAACCTCGGATCGGCCAGTTTACGATCGTCCGGCTTACGAACGTCTAACCGACGACCCGCAATGCACGGACGAAGCGTGTCCGACCACGGGATCCGACTCCTCCAACGGCATGCAAGACGATCGCACGAATCCGGAAACGATAGGCGACGGACAGTTACCCGTCCGTTCCGGAGATTACGACCACGCCAGAACTCCGGAAGCAACGCGGAACACGAGAAACCCTTTTGCAGCCGCGCTCGCGCCGTCCGAAATAGCGCCCACTGAATTTCAGAAATTTGCCGCCAGTTCCGTGGGACGCATCTTGCCCATTTACGGACTTAGCCTTTTCGAAAATGGGCCGACAACCTTCGCTCCGCTCGAAAGAGTTCCCGTAACCAGCGACTATTCGATCGGACCAGGCGATGAAATCCTGATCCGAACCTGGGGCCAGATTGATTTGCACGCAAGAATCGTGGTCGACCGGCAAGGTGAAATTTTCCTGCCCAAGGTGGGCACACTGGCGGTCGCCGGCCTGCAATATCAGCAACTCCAGGATTACTTTCGCAGCGCCATCGGCCGTGTGTTTCGTAACTTCGATCTCACGGTCAGCCTGGGTCAGTTACGATCGATTCAAGTCTTCGTAGTCGGTCAGGCTCGCCGCCCCGGCAGTTACACGGTCAGCTCCCTTTGCACGCTGGTGAACGCCCTTTTCGCCTCGGGCGGACCCTCCGGCAGCGGGTCCATGCGGCATATTCAGCTGAAGCGCGACAACTATGTGGTCTCGGATTTCGATTTCTACGATCTGCTTCTTCAAGGGGACACTTCAAAAGATATGAGGCTGTTGCCTGGTGATGTTATTTATATCCCGCCTATCGGCCCCTCGATTGCCATAGCCGGCAGTGTGAACGTTCCCGCGATCTTCGAACTGCGCAACGAAATGACTCTGACGGGTGCGATTGAGTTGGCGGGAGGCCTGGCGACAACAGCGGATGGCCAGAAGGCAATGGTCGAACGGATCGATAACCGCAACATTCGCCGGGTCGAGGAGTTTCCTCTGAATGCGGCAGGCCGGGCGCAACAGTTGAAAGATGGAGATATCGTTCGAATCTTCTCCGTTTCGCCTCACTTTGAGAACGCCGTCACCCTGCGCGGTAACGTGGCGCACCCGGGCCGGCGGGAATGGCACCCGGGAATGCGCCTGCGCGACATACTGCCGAATCAGGAGGCGCTGATCACGCGCGACCACTGGCGCTTCACGAACTCCGCGGCGAGCGCAGGCGAAAGAGCGAACGAGAAATGGTTAGGGGATGCCCGCGAAGGGAGCACGTCTACTGCTGGTAAGGCGAAAAACGAGGGCGAACAGATGGAAGGCGAGATGGGGGAAGGCGTTTTCGAAAGAACGCCAGCATCGACCCGAACCTTCACCGCGCTGCGACTTTCCGACCCGGTTGCGCAGGACGCCCCGGCGATCAACTGGGATTACTCCGTGATCCAGCGGCTCAACCCGCGGGACCTTACGACCCGGCTCGTGCCCTTCAATCTCGGAAAGCTCGTGCTCCAAGGGGATGAGGAAAACAATCTGCCCCTCGAACCGGGAGATGTGATCACGATTTTTTCCCAGATTGATCTTGGAGTTCCCGTGGAGAAGCGGAGCAAGTTCGTGCGGTTGGAAGGAGAATTTCCGAGCGCCGGAATTTATCGCGCCGAACCAGGCGAGACCATCCGTCATCTGGTCGCCCGCGCCGGCGGCTTGACGGAAAATGCCTATCTTTATGGAGCCGAATTTACGCGGGAATCGGTGCGTATCGAGCAACAGAAAGGACTCCAACTGCTGATCGAGAAACTGGATGAGGATATTTCCCGCGCGGCCATGGCGCCGACCGGGGTAAACCCCGACGACGTCGCGGACCAGCACGCTAAGCTCGAAGCGCAACGCCAACTGGTCGAAAAGCTTCGGGCAGTGAAAGTCAGTGGCCGCGTGGTGCTCGATCTAACGCCGAACTCCGCGACCGTGGCCGACCTGCCGGAGATCGCGCTGGAAGATGGCGACCGCTTCGTAGTCCCGTTTCGTCCCTCGACGGTCGAGTTGCTCGGCGCCGTCTACAACAAGAACTCCTTCCTCTACCGCCATGAGGCGCGAGTCGAAGATTACCTGCGGCGTGCAGGGGGACCAACTCGCGATGCCGATACGAGCCGCATGTTTGTCATCCGCGCCGACGGATCTGTCCTCAGCAAGCAGACGGTCAGGGGATTGTGGAATGGAGGCTTCGACTCGCTGCGCCTGATGCCGGGGGACACGATCATCGTCCCGGAACGCCTCTCCCATGGATCGTTTCTCCGGGGCCTGCGCGACTGGAGCCAGGTCTTCTCTCAATTCGCGCTTGGCGCCGCTGCGGTGCGGGTGATTCAATGACGGGAACCACGATCCTTGAGACCGAGAGGGCCGAGAAGTTCCCCGACCCCGTCGTCCCCATGGAGACGTACACCCTCGATTTGTTGATACTCCTCGGCCGTAGTAAACGACTGATCCTTCAGACCACGCTCTCCGCTGCGCTACTCGCAACCATTGGCTCGGCCTTGTTGCCTAGCCTCTATACGGCAACCGCGAATATTCTGCCTCCCCAACAGAGCCAGTCCCTGGCCGCCTCGATGATCGGACAACTCGGCTCTTTCGGAGCCATGGGAGCCTTGGCGCAAAAGGATCTTGGACTGAAGAATCCAAACGATCTTTATGTCGGCATGCTACGCAGTCGCACCTCCGAAGATGCCTTAATCCGGCGCTTTGATCTGCTCCGCGTTTATCACGATACAAAAATGTCGGACGCCCGCCGCGACTTGGAAGATGCCAGCAGTATCGTACTGGCTAAGGAGGGCTTTGTGAGCATCTCGGTGGAAGACCGCGACCGCCATCGTGCGCCCCAGATCGCCAATGGTTACGTGGACGAATTACGCCAGCTGACGCAAGAAATGGCTATTACCGAGGCGGGACAACGGCGCCTGTTTTTCGAACGCCAACTGGAAACAGCCAAAAACGATTTGGCAAATGCAGAACTGGCTTTGAAGGAAACGGAACAGAAAACCGGAGTGATCCAGTTGGACGGCCAGGCCAAGGCCATTATCGAAGCCGTGATCAAGCTCCGAGCTTCAGTTGCGGCCAAGGAAGTGCAATTACACGCCACGCGTCTGTTTTCGACGGAACAGAACCCCGATGTCGAACTCCAGGAACAAGAACTTTCCGGCATGCGCGCAGAACTCTCGCGCCTAGAAAAGCGAAGCGCGGGTGCTGAAGATGCGCAGATTTCCGCGGGCAATGTTCCCGCCGGGAATGTCCCGGAAGCCGGCCTGCTTTATGTCCGCAAACTTCGCGACGTAAAGTACGCTGAAACCATCTTCGAGCTTCTGGCCAGGCAATACGAAGCGGCGAAACTGGATGAGGCGAAGACTGCCGCCGTAATTCAGGTCCTCGATCCAGCCATCGAACCCGACCGCAAGTCTTCCCCGCACCGGACCTGGTTGGTGGCAATCGTCAGCCTGCTCGGGTTTCTCGGCTCAGCTGGTTATGTCTTCCTGGCCGAAGCATTCGCTCGCATGCGAACGAACTCGGATGTTCGCGAGCGGCTTCTCCTTCTGAAATCTTCTTTCCAGTCCGGCTTTTGACGACAAGCGGAGCCTAGATCCCGGCAAGTTTCGAGCACTCGAACCAAGAACTGCTTTCGTTCTACGCGTCCAACGAATCATGAACTGCTCGCCTCAGACTAATCGGCTATCCGGAAGCGGAGATGCACGATTCGGTGGTTTGTTCGAGACCCTTGGTTTCTTGACATTGATCACAGCCGGGACGTTCGTCTTCCTCGCGAGTTGGCTCAGTTCCAATCAGGCTGCAGCCTTTACAGTTCTAATCTTGATTTCTCTCATCGGCCTCTCTTGGTGGCGATTTGACGGAGGACGGCATCCCTGCTTCTTCTTTCTCTGCACCTTGACGCTGTTTCAGGGCGGACGCCTCCTCGCCTACTTGTCCGGCAGCGTCCAGGAGATTTTCCGGGTGACCTTGTTGACGGTGTACTCGTTTGATGTGTCCCGCAACGTGCAAGGCCTCGTATTGCTCTCGATCGCACTTTCCGCGCTTTGCATCTACGCGCCCTGCCGATGGAGTTACCGCCGCGCCACTCCGCCGCTCAGCGCGCAGTTCGATCTCTATCTGCCCTATTTCTATTGCTTATTCACTTTGAGCGTGCCGGTGCAGCTGTACAAGAATTTCTGCTATTACCAGTATGCGAAACAGCATGGTGGATACCTTGTGTTTTTCCTCGACCATGGAGGAATGGCGGCCAGCATCCCTTTGGCGGTTCGTGCCATCTCCGTGATCAGCTTGCCTGCGATCGTCGGCATTTTGGTTCTCGAACGCAGAAAGAAGTGGCTCCGCACGGCCACTGCAATCTACTTCCTCGTAGCGGCGCCCATCTTGCTCACCGGTTCGCGTGGCGCCATTTTCAGCCTCATCCTGGCTCTCTGGTATCTGGCCAAGATGAAGTCGAATGGGCATGCACGGTGGTATGCCGTCGCCCTTATCGGGATCACGCTCATCGTTCTGGCATCGTTGATCGGATCCTTGCGCACAGACAGCAGCGAATCCTTCGCCGTAGCGGGAACCTCCCGTTTTCTGCAGGAGCAGGGTACGTCCTTGGACGTGACATCGGTTGCAATCGCCTACCGGCAGCATTTTGCTCCTCATATCGCAGCCTACTTAATCGGCGAAATGGAACTGGCCTTCGTTGCTCCCGATCAGACGAAATACAAGCTTGGTCAACATTTTGCGGATGATGTTTCCATGTTTCTCAACCCTTCCGCCTATCAATTGGGTTTTGGTACGGGTTCCTCGTACCTCGCGGAAGCCTACGTGATGGGAGGCCTCCCAGGCGTCGCCCTGGTCTCGGGCTTACTCGGCACGCTCCTCCATTGCATGCATCTTTATTCCCGGAGCCCTCTTGGGCTGTTCCTGGTCACCCTGCTCTTGCCGGACGTGCTCTGGATGGCGCGTGGCGGACTTTTGGACTGGGTATCGGTGGCCGCACGCATCACTTTCTCGCTGCTTTTGCTGTGGATAGGATGGTGGCTCTATCTTGTATGCATCCGTTTGGGGAGCGTCCTTTGGCAAGCCCCGACCCAATTTTGTCTCCTAGACACCGACGTTCGGCGGTCAAGCTGGGCCGGTCGTGATCTCTCTCCAAGAAAACTATGATCTCTCTTGTTGTCGCAACGCTGAACCGTGTCGCAGAGCTTGACCGTCTCCTCTGCAGTCTCGATGAGCAGAGTTACCAGGACTTCGAGGTCGTGATCGTCGACCAGAATCCGGACACGCGGGTGGTTCCCGTCCTGCAGCGCCATTCGGGGCTGGTCATTCGCCATTTACGATCAGAACGCGGACTCTCGCTCTCCCGGAACGTCGGCCTGCGCGGCCTCGACGGCGATATTGTCGCCTTTCCCGATGACGATTGCTGGTATCCGAAAACTCTTCTGTCCGAGGTTACAGCATGGTTTCGCTCGCATTCCGACCCCGGGTTCCTGATCACCGGCGTGCGCGACGAGAACGGCCGGCCTGGTTCGTCCCGTCTGCCAACGACGCGCCAGCCATGCACTCGCAGCAACGTCTGGAGTTGTGCTATGTCGACCGCCCTCTTCCTGCGGCGCTCCGTCACGAATGCCGTCGGTGGTTTCGATGAGCATCTCGGCGTCGGCGCACCCACGGCCTATCAATCGGGAGAAGAGATTGATTACGTTTTGCGGGCTTTGGCCATGGGATTTCGCGGTACCTGCGAACCCGCCCTGACGGTTCATCATCCGCCGCTCGCATCGCTCGACCGGCTGAGAAGGACCACCTATTCCTACGCCTTGAGCACGGGCCGCTTGCAGCGCAGACACCGTTTTGCTCCGCCATGGTTGGCCTGGCACCTCTTGCGAAGTCTTGGCGGTGCGGCAATCCGCCTCTGCCAGGGAGATTTTGCGAGATCGCGGATTTATCTGCTGCGCGGAGCAGGTCAACTCGCGGGTTACCTGTCAGATTGACAAAATGCAAATCGATCGCCAATCAGGCAGGCAACGAATGAGTTGGCCTCCGCACGTTTGTGTCGTGTTCCTGTACCGGAATATGTCGGAAAGAACTTCATCGTCGGGTCTGCTCGGCAGCATCCTCAACCTCGGCTTTGGCGAATTCATCGGGCGAGTTTGCAGCGTGGCCACCGTGGTGTGGCTGGGCCACTCGTACGGGGTGATGATAGTTGGGGTTTACGCGCTGGCGCAGAGTCTGACGCAATACTTGCAGCCGCTCATCGATTTCGGGCTTCGCCATGTGGGCGCGCGTTTGGTCGCGCAGTATCCGCACGCTGCGTTCGCGATCGTCGCACAAGTGCAGAGCCGGCGCATCTTCCGGGCGGTACTCGTGCTCCCGCTACTGCTTGTCTACGCCGTCTGTGCCAAACTCGGGTTGGAGATGAAGCTTTTTCTTTTCGTCTTTTCCGCCGCGGGCGCGCTCTATGCCTTTTCGCTTGACTGGGTGGCATGGGGTCAGGATCATTTGCGCATCGTCGGCCTTGCGAAATCCGCCGTGCCCATCAGTATTCTGCTATTTCTGGCCGCCAGCCGGCCTTCCGCCCACCGGGTTCTCTGGTGGCTGGTGGCTGGAAATATTTTCGGCTGGCTCTTGCAGACAGGGGTCTCCCGCCACTGGAACAGGCTGGCGCCGGAACTGGTGGTGAGCCAGCAGATGGAAGAGATTCGATCTTCCCTCGCCTGGCGCCGCACCCGCGTGATGGGCATCGCGTGGCTGTGCAATCTGGCGTTCAACAATATTGATGTGCTAATGCTTGGGGTCATGTCCAATCCGCAACAGCTAGGCCTCTATGGCGCGGCCTATCGCATCTTGAACCAGGTGCTGGCCTCATACTACGTGTTGACGCAGGCGCTTTATCCTCACTTCGCGCGTCACGAAACCGAACAGCGGGCCCGTATGCTCAGGCCCCGAATCCTGCTGCCGCTTGTTGCGGGCGGGATGGTCCTCGCTGCGCTCATCGCGCTCTGCCGCAGGCCGATCCTCGCCTTAATGTTCGGACACCCGTTTCTCGCGGCCTCCCCCTTGCTCGCGTTGCTCGCCTGGTCGATTCCACTCGACTTCCTGACTTCCTACCTGAGCAACGCCATGATCGCATGGGGTATGGAGAGAAAAATCCTGCTCTGTACATCCCTTGCCGCGGCCAGCGATATCCTGTTGAACCTCGCTTTCATTCCCCGCTATGGAGCTCGCGGGGCTGCCATCAACACCCTGTTTTCTTACTGCGTATTTCTGGCCGCACTTGCTCTTGCGGGAAGAACAGCCACAGGGCGTGCGATTCCTTGCCCATCCCCGATCGACGCAGTTGCCTGTCCATAAACAAGAATCGACGCGGCACCGCACAAATTTTGCGCAAAACAAAACTTTCCACCACGATCTGGCAAAGGTGAACAACCGTGCTCTTCGAGAGTAGACACCATGACCTGTGATGTCAGCGTCATCATCCCGACCTACAACTCATCTTCGACCCTCCAACGCGCGCTCGACTCCGTGTACGGTCAGTCCTTGCTTCCGCTCGAGATTATCGTTGTCGACGATGGCAGCGAGGATTGGGCAGATTCTCAGCGAATCACGGCATCGTATTCCGATGCCATCACGCTCCGCTTCCTCCACCAGGAGACAAACTGCGGCGTGTCCGCAGCGAGAAATGTGGGCATCCGCGCCTCGCGCTGCCCGTACCTCGCCTTCCTTGACTCGGACAACGTCTGGTTCCGAGACAAGCTCGCGCTGCAGTACGAACTCATGACGACTCAAGGCTTCGATTTTTCCATGCACGGGTATCGCGACGATCTGCATACCCGACCGCAGCGGGATCACGAGCGCTCTCTCCACCCGCTTTCTTGTTCCCCATTTACCCGGTGGACGCCTTTACTGCGAAACGACAACACCAGCACGGTGATGGTCGCACGGAAAAAGATGGTCTTCTACGACACCGCGCTGCGCCGAGGAGAGGACTTCAAAGCCTATATGGAGTTGCTCTCGCGACAGGGCTTTCGCGGTATATACCTGCGCCGGATTCTTGCCGGCGCCTTCAAACCCAGCCTCGGTGTTGCCGGACTGAGCCGGGACGTCAAAGCCATGCATCTCGGGAGAATGCTGGCTTTGAAAAAACTGTTTGCCGAAGACAGCATCAGCCCCCTGCAATTTCTCTTTGGAACCGCGACCGAGATCGTGAAATACCCGGTTCGCCTTCTTCGTGTGCGACTCCGCACTCGCGCAATTCAACCTCGTGGGAGTTTCTCTTGGCCACTGACAAAATACTGATTTCGGGGGGTCTCGGTTTCATCGGGATCAACCTTGCCCAACAACTCCTCGCGGAAAAGCGGCGCGTCATTTTGTTCGATAACCTAAGTCCGCAGATTCACGGAGCCCTGCCCGATTTTTCCGCTGCGCCACTCCTCCGCGATCGCGCCGTCGAGGTCTTTCGCGGCAACGTTTGCCGGGCGGCGGATTGGGCGAAAGCGCTCGATGGCGTTGGCTGCGTCGTGCATCTTGCAGCCGAAACCGGAACCGCGCAATCCATGTACGAAATCAGCCGCTATACCGGCACCAACGTCGGCGGCACTGCGGCACTGCTCGATTACCTGTCCAACCATCGCCAGCCGGTATCGAAGATCATTCTCGCGTCCTCTCGCTCGGTCTATGGAGAGGGCGCGTATGAATGCGACCTGTGCGGCCTGGTCTATCCGCCAATGCGGGCGGAGAGGCGTCTGCAAACGGCGCTCTGGGAACCCCCTTGCCCGGTGTGCGCGGGTGAGATCCGCAGGACGGCCACGCCCGAGTCCGCTAAGACCGCGCCCGCCTCCGTCTATGCCGCGACCAAGTTGGCCCAGGAGGACTTGGTCCAAGTCGCATCACAGGCTCTCGGGATTCCCGCCGTTATCCTCCGTTTCCAAAATGTTTATGGCGAAGGGCAGTCGCTGAAGAATCCCTATACGGGAATTCTCTCGATCTTCTCCACCCAGACACGGGCCGGTAAGACGGTAAACCTCTACGAAGATGGCGAAGAGAGCCGGGACTTCGTGCATGTATCGGACGTGGCCCGTGCTGTCGTCCTCGCCATAAACGGAAGCGGAGCCGACGGGTCTACGCTCAACATCGGTTCCGGCCATCCCACCTCCCTGCGGGAGATCGCCCTCTTATTGCAGGAGCGGCTCGGCGGCAAGACCGAACCGCGCATCTCGGGCCAGTATCGCCTGGGCGACATTCGCCACGGATATGCCGATCTGAGTGCCGCCCACGCTTGCCTGGGCTTCACACCGGAGATCCCTCTGGAGGAAGGTTTGACCAGGTTTGTCGCCTGGGTGAAAACCCAACCGATCGAACCCGATCTTCTGGACCGTGCCAGCGCAGAACTCGCGGCACGCGGTCTGATGCCCGCCCCTCTCGCCACGAGCGTCCGAACGGACACAACGGATTCTAGGGACCGTAGCCATGCTAAAACAGCTTCTCTATAGCGATCTCGCGCGCCAAGCCGAACTCGAGGGTAAGACGGTTTCGCACTTAGGTTTGGGCAATTTCGTGCGGCGCCTCCTGCACCCTCGTTTTCTGCCGATCGTGATCTGCCGCGCGAGCCGCGCCACCTTGCTGCGCAAAATTCCGGCCATTCCAGAACTGTTGACTTATCTCAATCTGGTGATCTTTGGCTTGGAAGTTTCCCCGCGCTGCGAGATTGGCCCGGGAATTTTCTTTCCCCATCCCGCGGGAACCGTCATCGGAGCCTGGCGGATCGGCAGCAACGTCACCATCTTCCAGGGCGCCACGCTCGGCGCCAAACAACTGGACATGTGCTTCGATGCCAATCGCCGTCCCGAGCTTGGCAACAATGTAGTCATCGGCGCAGGCGCGAAAATTCTGGGTGGCATCCACATTGGCGACAACACAAGCGTGGGCGCGAATGCGGTGGTCTTCGAGTCGGTCGCGGCGAACAGCATCGCGGTCGGCGTTCCCGCCCGAGCGTTCCAGAAAGCTCGACCGCAGAAGGACGACGACGCCAAAGCCGGTGCGTAGTGCGAACTCGCCGTCCTGAAGTGATGCTGCGAAACCTAAGCTTTGACGCTAAAAGCGTCGAACGAAATCGACCACGAACCAAAAGAGATTCGAAGACAAAAAAGAAGAAGGAGAAGTGGATGGAAGCTCAGTTCGATCTCACCGTGATCATCCCCAGCTACAATACCCTCGAGTTCCTGCGGAAGTGCATTTCCTCCATTTACGAACAGACCCGCGGCGTGCGTTTTGAAATCATCTGCATCGACGATCATTCGCCCGATGGCAGCGCCGACATGGTCGCTGAAACCTTCCCCGAGATCATCCTTATCCGCAATCCGACCAACCAGTTCTATGTTCGAAACAATAATCTTGGAATGAGGATGTCGCGGGCTCGCTACGCCTGCCTGCTCAACAGCGACACGGTTCTGACCAGGAACGCCTTTCGAGCGTTGGTCGATTTTATGGATGCGAATCCGCATGTCGCCGCCTGCGGTCCGAAGCTGCTGAATCCCGATGGCTCCGTGCAGCATTGCATTCGCCGTTTTTCCGGACCCCTCACCATGGCGTTGCAGGCGCTCAACTGGCACAAACTCTTTCCTCGAAGCCGTTTTACCGATGGTTACTACACCACGCGTTTCGATTACTCGAAAGCGCAGCCCGTCGACAGCATCGGCACAACCGCATACATCATCCGTCGTTCGACTTGGGAAAGGGCCGGCATGCTGGACGAGCGTTTTCGCCTCTTCGTCTCGGATCTGGCCTACAACTTCATGCTGAAGCAGAAGGGCTTTCCCGTCTACTACACGCCCTGCGCCGAGATCGTTCACTTTGGGAGTCAAAGCGTCAACCAGACCCCGCAGCGTTCCCTTCGCGAACTCCACGATGCGTTGATCACTTTCAACGAAGCCTACGATTACTTCGGCAAGAGCTACGCTGCCAAACTCCTGGTCCGTCTGTCCATAGAGACCCGCTTCTGCCTGAAGCATGCGGAATATCTCCTGGGCTCCGACAAGCGCGTGATTAAGGGGCCGGGAGCACCGCCGAAACCGCAGGCAACCGCCTCCTAACCTGCGGCTTCATCATCTGCCTCACCCGAAAGGCGAGCTCTCCCGGCGGCTCATGTCCCTAGCTCATTCTGACGACATTCGATCTGTACACCCTAACGAGGAAAGCCGTTCCCGAGACGAACCTTCGTAAACACAATATGAGTACCATTACCCTCAGCCCCTCTTCCGCACTTTCCGCGAGACCGATGCCGGCGTGGAAGCGCCGCACCGATCTTCTTCTTGCAGGGATTCTCCTGATTTCCTGCGCCCCGATCTTTCTGTTCTGCTGGCTCGCCGTGCGCTTGACCTCTCGCGGCCCGGCCCTGCACTGGTCCGAGCGCGTGGGAAAAAACAACCGTATTTTTCGGATGCCGAAGTTTCGGACAATGCGCGTCGACACTCCGCAAGTCGCGACTCATCTCATGAACCAGCCCGGGCAATATCTGACCCCGATCGGATCGTTCTTGCGCCGAACCAGCCTCGACGAATTGCCGCAACTCCTCAGCGTCTGGAGAGGCGACCTCAGTCTGGTCGGTCCTCGTCCTGCACTCTTCAATCAGCACGATCTGGTCGCCCTGCGCACCCTTAATGGCCTACAGCGCATGGTTCCCGGCATTACGGGGTGGGCGCAGATTAACGGCAGGGATGAGCTGGAAATTCCGGTCAAGGTTCGTTATGACGCCGAATACATGCAGCGCCAATCGCTCGGCCTCGATCTGAGTATTCTGGTGCTGACTCTCTGGCGAGTGCTCCGATCCCAAGGCGTAAGTCACTAAGCCGCTTCTCGTGTGCACTTCCCGTTGCCGGAGTTGCGAGCGACCGGGTGCAAACCTTGCGCCGCGTAGGACTCAAGTCGTCTCCCACCGATGTCGATGAACCCATTAAATCCGCCCACCAAGGAAACGAACTCTCTGGTATGAGAAAACTCAAGAAAAATTCACTGCTGCCTTTCGGTTGCCGATCGCTGCTGCTTTTGGTTTCGCAAGCCGCGCTGATCCTAGTTTCTTTGGTCGGCGCCTGGCTGCTGCGCTTCGAGTTTCGCCTACCGGATCACGGATTGCTCTGGATCGCCGCTCCCGTTCTTGTCGTCGTCCGCCTGCTGTCCATGCCGCTGTTCGATCTGACGCACGGTTGGTGGCGCGACACCGGCATCCGCGATGCGCTGGACGTTTTGAAAGCAACCGCGACCGGCTCGATCGCATTCTTCTTCATTCTGCGATACGGGCTTAAGCAAACCGTGTTTCCCTTGTCGATTTATGCCCTGGAAACACTGCTCACTTTCCTGCTCCTCACAGGCGTGCGGGTGTTTGCGCGTCTGGCCAGCGAATCCGCCAGCCGCGAAGCGAACTCCAGGCGGCTGCTTCTTGTCGGGGCCGGGCACGCGGCACAGATGATCATTCGCGAGACCCAGGAACCGGGAAGCCAATACCAGGTCATCGCTTGCCTCGACGACAACCGCTTGAAAAAGGGATCGCGAGTCCTCGGAATTCCCGTACTCGGCGCCACCGAGTCATTGGAGCAGGTTTTGGGCAAGCAGAACATCGACGAAATTCTGATTGCCATTCCGTCGGCCACTCAAAGTCAGATGCGCCGGCTCGTCGCGATCTGCAAGAAAAGCGGCCATCCTTTCCGCACCGTGCCGGCGCTGGCAGAACTGATCGCAGGCCGCGCCACCATGCAGCAAGTCCGGGATGTTTCGCTCACCGATCTCTTGGGACGGCCCCCCAACAACCTCGATCTCGAACCCGTACGAGAACATATTCGGAACCGTGTCATCCTTGTCACCGGAGCCGCGGGATCCATCGGCTCCGAACTCTGCCAGCAGATCCAGAGGTGCAAACCAAAACTTCTCGTCTGCCTCGATCAAAACGAAACTGGCATTTTTCACTTGCAACACCAACTTGCACAGGATGGCGGCCGAGAAAGAAAAGTGTTTTGTGTGGCCGACTTCTGCAATTCCGAGCGCATGCACAAAATACTCCTTACCTACGGAGTCGAAGTCATCTTCCACGCCGCCGCTTACAAGCATGTGCCGGTTATGGAGGATAACGTCGAAGAGGCGGTCGGCAACAATATCTTCGGGCTGCTCTCGCTGCTGAAAGTGGCGCAGAAATCGAATTGTACCTCCTTTGTCATGATTTCCTCCGACAAGGCCGTGAATCCGACGAACGTAATGGGCTGCACCAAGCGTGTCGGGGAGCTGCTGCTCGCGGCGTGGCCTGCCGAAGGAATGCGCTGCGTCTCCGTTCGCTTCGGCAATGTGCTTGGCTCAAACGGCAGTGTCATTCCGATCTTCCAGGAACAGATCCGCCAGAACCAGCCGATTACCATCACCCATCCCGATATCACGCGCTTTTTCATGACGATTGCGGAAGCGGTCAGTCTGGTCTTGCAAGCCTTCGCTGTAGGACGAGATGGCGACATTCTGGTCCTCGATATGGGGGAACCCGTGCGGGTTACGGACCTCGCGAAGACACTGGTACGCCTTTCCGGGAAGCCTCCGCAGGAGTTCCAGTTCGTCGGACTCCGTCCCGGCGAAAAGCTCTTTGAAGAACTCTTTTATCCCGACGAGCGGGTTTTGCCGAGCCGCTGCGAAAAGATCGCCCGCACCGAGAGTGCGAAGCCGGCGTGGCCAGTGTTGCAGCGCGCTCTCGATGAACTCCAGATTGCCGTCGCGCTCGGAAAACGAGCCGGGATCTTGGCTCACTTGCAGCAGATCGTGCCGCAATTCTCCTACGCCGGATGTAATCAGTTCGCCAGTGCAGAACACAATTTCCTGGCCGCAGCGGCAGCCGCGGGTTCCGATGCCAATCGGCCGCCTGCGGAAGTGCGTTTGCGTTCCGAGACACCACGGGCGGTCTACGGAAACTGGCTTGAAAATCCAATCGGCGAACCGATTGTCGGGGGGCCTGCCGACTAACGGTTGAATCTGGGGTACACGCCGAACGGCTTCTGCTGCAGTCAAATCGCCGGCGCCACCGTCACACGATCGAGATAGTGCTCACCCGGCAGATCGCGCAGCCAGCGTGCGGCGGTTTCCGCCGTGATGTCCCGCTGAGGCATCGCCAGCATTTCGTAGCCGACCATGAATTTCTTCACCGTGGCCGAGCGCAACAAGGGCGGATAAAAATGAGCGTGAAAATGAAATTCCGGATAGGCTGCGCCGTCCGTCGGACGCTGGTGGAAACCCATCGTGTAGGGGAACGACGTATGAAATAAATTGTCGTAACGAAGGGTAGCCTGCCCTAGGATGTCGGCCAGCGCGTTCCGCTCCGCATCGCGCAATTCATCCAGCGCCGACAAGGGTCTCCGGCTGACAACCAAAGTCTCGAATGGCCACACGGCCCAGAAGGGCACAAGCAGAACGAAGTGGTCGTTCCCCGCAACCACCCTTTCCTGCTTTTCCAGTTCAAGTTCGAGATAATCCTGCAGCAGAGTCGTCTCACGACCTCGCCGGTATTGCCGAAACGAGGCCACTTCCTTCGCCAGTTCATTGGGCACCGTCTGGTTGGCCCAGATTTGGCCGTGAGGATGCGGGTTGCTGCATCCCATCATCGCCCCGCGATTTTCGAAAATCTGCACCGCGTTGATCTCGGGATCGCTCGCGAGACTTGAAAATTCTTCCGCCCAAGTCTCCACCACCCGCCGCAACTCAGGCACCTTCATGCGTGCCAGAGTGAGATCATGGCGTGGCGAGAAGCAGACAACCCGGCACCTTCCTGCTTCGCTGCCTGCTACCAGCAGACCCCGTTCCTGCATTTCGCATGCGGCCGTATCCGGCTTCAGCGCCGCAAAATCGTTGTCAAAAACAAAAGTTTCGGTATAAGCAGGATTTCTGAATCCCCGCGCCCGTTCGTTGCCGGGGCAGAGGTAGCACTTGGGATCGTAGGCCGTCACTGCCGACTCCAGAACTCTCTCTACCTGTCCTTGCCACGGGCGCTGGGTGCGGTGCGGAGAAACCAGCACCCATTCTCCTGTCAAAGGATTCAGGCGGCGATGCGGCTGGGAATTCAGTTGCGAAAAAGTCATGGTTAGAGCACGGGCGCGAGACTCACCGCGGGTAGCCTTCCGGATGCGCACGATGCCACTGCCATGCGCTTTCGACGATCGATTGCAAGTCGGTGAATTTCGGAATCCATCCCAACTCGCGCCGGATCTTCTCCGAACTTGCAATCAGTACCGCTGGATCTCCCTCGCGGCGCGGCGACTCCACAACAGGTATAGGATGCCCGGTGACCTTACGCGCGACCTCGACTGCCTGCCGCACGCTGAAGCCGTGCCCGTTGCCGAGGTTATAGATCAGCGGACTCGACTTCTCCGCTTCATCTCGCAGCCTGTGCAACGCCAGCAAATGCGCGCGCCCCAGATCGCTGACGTGGATGTAATCGCGAACGCACGTTCCGTCGGGCGTGGGATAGTCAGTTCCAAAAATCTGAACGTCCTTCCCGCGGCCGAGCGCCACTTCCAGGATGCGCGGGATGAGATGCGTTTCCGGATGGTGCGCCTCTCCTTTGTCCGGACGAGACGCGCCCGCGGCATTGAAATATCGCAGGCAGGCGTAGCGCAGCCCGTGAATCCGATGGAACCACGCCAGCATGCGCTCGACCAGCAATTTCGACTCTCCATAGGCGTTGGTTGGCCCCAACGGATCGTTCTCTTCGATCGGAGTGCGTTCAGGATTGCCGTACAGCGCGGCCGTCGAGGAGAAGACGAAGATGTGGACCCCCGCGGCGAGCATCGCTTCGAGAAGCGTCAGCGCATTTGCCGTATTGTTCCGAAAAAACTCCGCCGGCGCCTTCATCGATTCGCCGGCCTCGATCAATGCCGCAAGATGCACGACGGCTTCGATCGCGTGCGAACGCAGCACCGCGTCCAGACTTGCGCGCTCGGCGAGTTCGCCCGCCACGAGTTCGGCGTTCTTGGGCACCGCTTGCCGATGCCCCCGGCTCAGGTTATCGAACACCACAACCTGATGCCCCGCCTCGAGTAATTCTTCGGCAACGACGCTGCCAATGTAGCCGGCTCCACCTGTGACTAAAACCCGCATCCGCTCTCCACCAAGTCCGCCTCACTTATCCTCATCATCGCCATCCTCTAAACCTCCGTCACCGCGTAGCCTTCGGCTTTCCGCCGGCATCTGCATCAGTATCCATCTCTAACGCCGCTCGATAGTACGAAGGTCATCGTCGTTCCCAAGATACTCCCAACGCTGCAGTGCCAGCGGGACGTTCCCGTTCGTCCACAGAAAATCGTCGAACGCCCGCAGGCTGAACTGGTCCCCTTGCGCTAGCCGGGCATCCGCCAGAAAATGCAGGATCTGTATCTTTCCAATCTGGTAGCTGATCGCCTGTCCGGGATCGGTAGCAAACAAAGCTGACTCGGCCTCCGCCGATTTCCGGTCCATCGGGACGTGCTCGACAAGATAATCCGCACCTTGCGCGACCGTAAAAACGCCGAGCGCAAGATTGACATCGACGGCAACGCGCAGCGCGCGCAGACGCATGAAATTGTAAATAATCTCTCGCGTGCGCGGACTGTCGTCGAACAACCCTTCCTGCAACATCATCTCTTCGGCATAAAATCCAATGCCTTCGTTCGCTCCCGAATCGTAGTAGTGTCGCCGAATCGCATCCGGATGCCGCCACGAGAGACACATCTGAAAATAGTGTCCCGGGATTCCTTCATGCACCATATCGGGCCGCGGATCTTTGGCGGTCGCCAGCCAAAAATACCCGAGCTGCGGCGAAGGCGGAACGACCCACCGGATCCCATCTTCGCGCAAGCGCGACGGCCCGGTAAAATCGTCGGTCTCTCCGAAATCGGCCAGCGCAGCAATATAGCCTGGCATCGGCTGTAGCGTGTAATGCCCCATCTCCGGCGGCACCGTGAGGATGCCTTTCTTCTCCAGAAATCTGCGGATCGCGAGTTCTTCTTGTCGGGTCCTATCGATCTCCTGCGGAAGACTGGATGCGAGTCGCAGTTCCGGCAATCCGCGATTGCGCTGTTTTTCGTATTGCTCGAAAGCGACCGACCGATCCAACTCCTGTTGGCCGAGCGCCAGCAGTTGCTCCGGACTATACGGCAATAGCGCGACCTGCTGTAGAAAGAATTCGTACTTCTCGCGTCCTACAGCTACTTTTTCCGGCATCGCGCCGAGCTGCGCCTGCAGCCACTCTCGATAAGCTTCCAGTGCGAGAATTGCCTGTTCTGTCGCTCGCTGAAAGCTCGCCGCTGAATCCTGTGCAGATGACCCTCGCCACTGCAGCATGGGAGCGACCTCGCGTTCCACTCGCTCCAGTTCCAGCCGAATCTCTTGCAGATCGCCGATCGCCAGTGCCGCAAATGGCCGCATCGGTCGAAGATTCGCCTTCCCCTGCTCAAGGATCCGCGGAATCGCCTGCATTCGGCCCAGAATCACGCGGCTCCGCGCGGCGTCAAACGGGGAAGGCTGCACCAGCGCTTCCAACAGCGCCGTCAGTGTTTGATCGAGATAAAAAGATGGGTCGCGTTCCCAGCGCGGATCGACTTCCAGTTCCCAACGAACGCGAGCGAGCGCCGAGCCGACCAGGCGGTAATCGACTTGCCGCGGCACCGCCCAGCCGCTCGGATCAATTTGCTTCCAGCGCTTCTCAAAATCTTCCAGCGTCGCCTTCTGCTCGGCGATCGATGCGCGTGACCAATCGGGTTGGCTCTCCGGACGTTCAATTCTCGGAATATCATCCCGCGAAAACGGCTGGTGCTGCGCACGCCATTGCCAGAAATCGGAAGCGAGCGCCTCGACGGAATCGCGCGCCGGAATCATCCGAGCCGCTACCGACGTATCGAGCAGAGCGCACGCCAGCACGAAACACGCACCCCGCACCCTAATTCGCGAAAGCCTGCGATCGATGCACGAGCCAATCATCCCCTGCATCTTAAACCATCGCCTGCTGCCCGCATTCAAAGTTCCAGGCGAAAGAAAAAGGTCCCGAAATCTTTCGAGACCTTTTCTTTTCGCCTACCGATAGCGAGACGTGGATTTCGCTCAACCGTTTAGTGGGACACAGCCGCAAACAGCGGCGAGTGCATCAACGCCTGAAACTTCTGGTCATCGCTCTTGAAGTGCAACTGCAGATTCGCGCTGTCGGAGTCGACCGTAGTCGCATCCAGCGCCGTCTTCTCCACCGGACTGGCATTCATCTTCTTGTATAGCATCACGCCTTTAAATAGAGTCGAAAGCGTCGCCGCCGTCATGGCATCCGAAGTAAGCACGCTCAAATCGAAATTCACTCCACTCTGAAAGTTCATGGTGTAGCGCGAAGCCAGAATCCGCTTCTTCAGCGTCTCGTAGTCGCCCACTTTCGAAGCGTCTCCCATCGCCGAATACATCATCGACTGGGTTCCCTTCTGGTCCAGGATGCTCCACACCGCGGCGCCATCCACAGCCGCCATCTGCTCGGCCATTTCCGGGTTCGAATCGAGCGAGGGACGTTTACCATCACGCGTATCCAGCGCGCTCTTCAAAGAAGCCTCGGTCCCAAAAGCCAGCGTGTTGTCATCCAGGAAGGTCATGACCAGGCCGTTATCCATTGGATAAATGCTGGCCGTCCCATACTTGGTGGCCGTAATCTTCTTCAGCTTCATTTTCTTCAGCACCGCTTTCGCGGAAAACGATCCCGCGGCGACGCCAATGGTTTGAATTCCTTTTTTCTCCGTGCGAAACGACGCGAAGTTGAGCTGGTCGAGGTCGTGCTCGGCGTCAATGCCGATGCCCTTCAACGCCGACTCCAGTTCTTTCAGGTTGTCGGGCAAAACCTGCTGTTTCAGCGCCATCGCGGTCGGAGAATCTTTCAGGGCGCGATAGTCGACGCCAATCAGTTGCTGGATCTCAGAGGGCACGAGCGCCCGCGCCGAAGATGCGATCGGCATGGCCAGTCCGGCCGTGGCAGACAAAAGCAGAACCGCGAAACACAATTTCTTCATAGAACTCCTCGACAAAAACCTTTTCAAATGAACGCTTCGAGACGTGAATCCAAAACTTGGTTCGGTGGGTCTGCCTGAGTTAGATGCGCACCGCAAACCCTACGTTGTGAGTTTGGAAGTCTTTGGCTGTTCTTCTCGTTATTTTAGTCTTTAATCGTGGAACGGTGTCGTGACTAAAGTGCTTCCGCTCCCATGGGGTAAGAACGATCTCGCCGCGGGAAATTGCGCATGGCCGCCAATCGCATGACTTTCTCGGCTTTTTTTGCGTATTGGATCGCTCCGGTTTGGGATCCTACCTAGGAGATTCGGAACTAGACAACGCGGCCCTCCACATCGGCGGCCTGGTTACGCGCGTGGGTGTGGATGGCGCGTGGGTCGGGGCCTACGAACACAAGTCTTATAGGCATTTCGCGGTGAACCCCGGCGAGCACCGGCTGTGCACGAGCCAGCAATCCTCGTTAAAATCGCGAAGGGACAATAACGCTTCCGCGATTACCTTCAAGGCGGAGGAAGGCAAAGTGTATTACTTCCGGACACAACCGACTCCAACGTCGCTGGCGCGAAGCACAGCATCGCAAGAACCGAATGGCGAGGTAGAACTGGCCGTGGTCGATCCCGCGCAGGCCCAGTTGATGGTCCCGAAGTGGGCTTATGTACCTCGCAGCCCAAGAGATAGTGAGTAGCGAGACGGCGTCGGAGAAGACCAATTCTACTCACCAGCTGCGCCTCAGTTAGTGCGATGGCGATGTTGCGCCAAGGTCGGTAAGCTCTCTCTCTTGATCAAGCTGGGACCGCATTTCTTTTTCGGAGTCGCACCGGTCGCCCAGACAGCATTGAATCCACAATCTCCGCAGGCTATTCTATCTACCATTCTCGGGGAGACCCTCGCCATGCGCCGCAACTCCGTTCTACGCGCTTTTCTCTGCTGTTTTATTGGCTTGCTGCTACTCCCATGCGCGGCGCAAACTCCGCCGGAGAGCCACTTTTTCTCCACCATCTCTGAGGAGCGTTTTTCCAGCTACCAGATGGCGGGCAATGGCGATCTCTGGCCCTCATGCTGGGCAGCTGACGATAAGCTCTATACAGCCAATGGCGACGGTAAAGGCTTTGGCAAGGTGTACACCGACATGGCAGTAAGTAGCATCGGCGGCGCGCCGAAGAAGCTGACCGGCACCACGATCGCGACCAATGTCGGAACAAACTGGAGCGGCAGTGTCTATACCCGCAAGCCGACGGGTATGCTCTGCCGAGGGGGAGCCATCTATCTCGCGTTTCAGAATCTAAATGAATCGACTTTCGATGACGCACCCGCTGCTTCGATTGCCAAATCCGTGGATGACGGAGTCACCTGGACTTGGGATACAAACTCGCCTATGTTCGGCACGCCCACCAATCCAGCGAGCCCAGAAGCCTACAAGTTCACCACTATCTTCTTCCTCGATTATGGCAAAGACTCTGCGAACGCCATCGATGGTTACGTCTATGCCTACGGTCTCGACAACAACTGGCGTTCGCAGGAGACGATGTTCCTCGGCCGAGTTCCTGCCGACAAGGTGCAGACGCGCAAAGCCTGGGAGTTTTATGCCGGCACAAATGGAGATGGAACGCCCATCTGGACCACGGGCATCACCCATAAAGTGCCCGTTCTCACCGACACGCGCCTGCTCTATCGCGTCATGTTCGGACCGGATTGCCCGCCCTACCAGCAGGTGATTGCGCAGGGCGGTGTCACCTATGACGCACCGTTGCAGAGGTACATTTTTGCGTCATGGTCCTGCAGCACGCATGAGCTATATGAAGCAAGTCAGCCCTGGGGCCCCTGGAAGCATTTTCAGTCGGCCGACTTCGGCCCACTTCGTCTGAAGCGGAACCGCGGACAATACGGCACTAGCATCCCTTCGAAGTTCATCAGCGCTGACGGGAAGACACTGTGGTTGCAGAGCAACGTCTGTTGCGGTGGCGACTCTTATCGGTTTTCTTTGCGCAAAGTCTTCCTTCAGCCCGCCCACCCCTCTTCGCCTGGCAATGGTCCATCGACCGACAATCTGGCTCTCTCTCCTGGCACGCGCGCCATCAGCAAGAGCACACATTTCGGAACTCTCTGCGGCCGGAACTGCTCCGACCAGCTGAATAGCGGAGATGCGGCCGTGAGCGAAGACGATTACGATGAGGAGGTAAAAACGTTGGACTGGTGGGGCTACATCTGGCCTCAGGTTTACAACCTCAACCAGGTCGTCTACACCACCGGGACCATGTTCTCAAACGGTGGTTGGTATGGTGCGAAGCTGCGCGTTCAAGTGCGGCGGGACTTTGAATGGGTGGATGTTCTCGGAGTGACCGTAACGCCTCCCTATCCCTACACTGCGGACGCAGGCAGCTTTACTACCTACACCTTGCACCTGCCGAACACATGGGGAGACGGCGTGCGCATCATCGGCCAACCTGGAGGCACGGGCTACTTTACCTCCATCAATCAACTCGGCGTCTACTTCCAGGCGGAGGGTTCACCTCATTAACCTTTTACGGTCTGTGGGGAGTTGCCTAAGGCTTTTGGATCCTGCGGGTATTACCCCCGCAAAAGGTGCCCCGTTCCTTCACTGAGTTTGCTGACTAGTGGAATCGTCGTTCTCGTTCGCTTTAGGGATCAACCACCCCCGCCTGGCGCGCAGGAGTGGGTCTCCCAGACACTGAACGTGGTACAACCAACCCCGATGCTACGGTTGGCCGAAAAGGTCCGTGATAGCCGCCGTGCTGGCATCGCAGGCATGGTTCAAGCAAGGTAGCTTGAAACCGCCTTCGATGGTCTTGAGTAGCGAGAAGTGCGTGTAGAAGACGTTGCTTTGTAAGTTGTGGAAGCCGTAGTTGGTATCAACGATGGCCGCGACTTGATTGATGGTAGGCGCAACGCTGTAGTCATCTTCGTCCCAGATGGTGACGATCGCGTTATGCCCTCTTTTCCACGCGGGAGAGGCGTGGATGGCCCCTACCAACCGTTGCAGGGCCTGGTCGCCGAGCGCCATCAGCGCCGGGTTCAGGCCGACTTGCGTGCCGTTATCGTTCGGGTCGTATTGGCAGAACTGTGTGCCGTTGCCGCGACCGTGCTGATCGTTGCACTGGTTGGGCGCGATGAAGGAGTAATTCGGCACGTGGCCCGAGGCGAGGTCGGCGTAGATGCCGTTCGGTCCATCAAATGGAGCGACATTGGCCAGACTGTTCTCCGGGTCGGTGCCCTGTTGGGTCGATTGGAAATAGGCGAAGGGGTTGTGCTTGACGGCGTAGAGCTGAACAATCTCCCCGGAGTTGAACGTCGGCGGCTGCGCGGGCCACAGAGAGTTGAAGAGAGTGAAATCGGTGAGGTTGGTAAAGTTGCCGTCGCTGTAATTGATATTGTCGGCGCCTCCAAGCGGCAAGCTTTCCTGATAAGACTTCCAGGTTTTTCCTGCCGCGACCAGTTGGTCCGCGATGCTCAGACCGACGATGTTGGGATCCGCCGCGTACGATTTGGTGCCGTCAATGTTGATGACCGGATAGCCAGGATCTTCATTGGTATAGTCGATGGCAGGGGTGGCTGCATCGGTTCCGGTGCCAGAAATCGGGCAGATGGGAGTGGAAGTCGATTCGAAGTTCGTGATGCCGCTCACGATATTCGGCTGGCAGGAAGCGTCGTGCCAATCGGGCGGATTGTCATCAAGCACGCCAAAGTTCGATCCACCGTTGGTTTCCAGATAATTCGTGAGGCTGGGATGGGCGACCGCGAAGTAGTTAGTGGCGAGGTTGGCGGAGTTCGCGTACAAAGTGGTGAAGGGCGCGGCCGGATTATTCAGCACTTGGACGAAGCCGTGATTCTCCATCATGATGACCCAGACATGGTTGAGGGGAGGGACGCCTTTCGGTACAGGACCCTGCTGGGCGAAGGCGGCGACGGTAAGAGTGGCTATAAAGCCTGCCAGGACGAGTTTTTTCATTCGTGTCTCCTTTGAGATCTCGTGCGTTCCGTTTGCGTTGTGTTGACCCACACGTCGAGCGCCACAGACAAACTTTCGGAACCGTAGCAAGGGATTGTTACAGTCAGGTAACTGGGGAGTTAAGGTTTGATGAAAGGGAGCCGTCCGTGTCCAGAAATCCCAATTGCTTGCAACAGTTAGGTCTACTACGCCGACACCGGCGAGGGTGCGGTTGATCGTTTTATCGGAAGCAGCGCGATCAGGACCACACCAATCGTTCCGAAACCAGCAGTAGCCATCAGCAGGCCTCGGCGGTCGCTGGCAGGATTGATCGCCATGAGCGCCATCACCGAGGTATGACCTATATTTGCCCATCCTCCATAAGCGATCAGCGCGCGATATTCCCGCGGGTTGCGGACCGCGAACAGCAGGAAGAAACCCAGCGTCACATACAAGCTCAACATCATGGCGTCACCAGGTGATCCGTTTGGTCGCCACAGATACATCACAATCGGGTAAATACCGCCCACAAAAAGCAAACCCAATACCACCATCACAATCTTCAGCGCCCGTTCCCGGATCATGAGAGTCTCCCCATTTTTAGGTTTAACGTTCGCTGCCGTGTTTCCGAGATGAACCATTCCTCTTGCGGCGAATCTTTCTGCAACGAATCCAGATTGATTTCGACATTGGCGAGCGCGCCTTCGAGAGCGGCTTTCGACAAGGCAATCGCGGTGATGAGGTCCGACTTCATGTTGGGATTGGTGATGGGCTGCAAGTTCCTGGCGATATTCTCAACTTCGAATACTTTTTCGGCGACTCCCAGCGGAACGCTCGTTGCCTGCTTCAGAGCATTGCCGATCGCCGCTCGTCCGTTCGCCGCTTCCTTGGCTGATTTATAGGCTTTCATGACGATGTTGTAGGACTCTGCATCGGCGTCGATGGCAGATTCTAGTTCTTCGCGCAGGTGGCTGAGCTTGGCGATCGCTTCGCTCAGTTGAGCTTCGTATTGCAGGTAAGCCTTCTTGCCCCGCGACATGGTCGCGACCATGGCAGCGAGCGCAGCGGCCATGGCTCCAGCAGCGGCCGCGGCGCTGCCTCCTCCCGGAGTCGCCGTAGGAGCCGCGAGTTGTTCGATGAAAGGTTCGACTCCGGCGCGGAGCCCGCCGACAGCCATCTTTCCGGTCATCACCGCAGCAAGTCGATTTTCGAGAATCAGCGAAGAATCAAAATTTTCGACTTGCAGGAACCACTCGGCAGCCTGCTCCAGTGCCTTCTTGGGAATCAGCCCAACGATTTCGCTCGATACCGGAACGACACCGTAGCGCTCGGCTTCGCGTTTCACGAATTCGAAGACGCGGTGAACGGGTGCCTGCTCGAAGTCGGTGAGGTTCATCGAGACTTGCGCCTGTCCGCGAACCAGGAATCCCGCGCCTTTGACGAAGCGCAGGCCTCCACTGGAAAAACGAACCGCCTTGGCAATCTTCTTGGCGATCTCAACGTCCGTGGTGTTCAAGAAGACGTTATAGGCCACGAGAGCTTTGCGGGCTCCTACAACCGTCGCTCCAGCCGTGGGATGAATGCAACATTCCCCGAAATCGGGCTTGCGCGCGGGATTGGTGGCGATATCGGCGCGGATGCCTTCGAACTGGCCGCGGCGAATGTTCTCGAGATTCTGCCGCTCAGGACTCGTCGCCGCCGCTTCATAGAGATAAACGGGAATCTGGAAGCGAGTGTTGATCTCGGCAGCGACGTGACGGGCCATGGCGACGCAGTCTTCCAGCGTGACGCCATCGATCGGGATGAAAGGGACGACATCGGCGGCTCCCATGCGCGGATGCGCGCCTTGATGCTGCGTGAGGTCGATGAGTTCAGAGGCCTTGCCGACGCCGCGGATGGCCGCTTCCTGGATGGCTTCGCGGTCTCCGACGAGGGTGATGACGGAGCGGTTGTGATCGGAATCCATCTCGCGATCGAGAAGATAGACTCCGGGAAGCTTCATGGCTTCGACGATGGCGTCAACTTTGGCGGCGTCGCGGCCTTCGGAGAAGTTCGGGACGCATTCGACGAGAGTGCTCGGCATGGGTGGAAGGATAACGGGGCGTGAGCGGCTGAGGCAACTGGATCTCGATTCGCTAAGATCACTTGTTCTCATTGCGCCCAAATCGGCATGTCCGCGACGAATTTGACAGGGTCTTGTGAAACGGGCACACTGCGAAATCATGCGCTGCGCGCCTCGCCTTGCCGGACGTGGTTTTACCTGACGGTAGTCTTCCTAAAACGTCCGTCGGCCGTTTCCCTGCTTTTCCCACATCGAAAATAATTCTTTATCGAAAGGATTAGTCATGCCTCGGTATCCGGTGTGCATGTTTCTTGGATTCTTGTTTTTCTCACTCTTGGCTTTTGGACAGACCTCGGGTCAACACGAGCGGCACTTCACGTTTCATTATGCGTTCAGCGTCGAGAATGTCAGCGCAGGCGAACGGTTGCGGGTGTGGATCCCTCTGGCGCATTCGGATGCTTACCAGGATGTGAAGATCCTCTCTAAGAGCGGAGACCTGGCCTTGCAGAGAGTTCGGCAGCCGGAGTATGGGAACGAAGTTCTATATGCAGAGAAGCCAAGAGCCGACAAGAGTGAGTACAAGTTTTCGGTCGACTATGACGTAGTGCGGCACGAGCACGTCGTACTGGTAAATGGGAAACCGGCAAATGGCGCGCCTGCGGAAAAGGCACCCCTTGTGGAGTTGACGCGATTTGTGGAAGCAGACCGGTTGGTTCCGGTGACCGGCGTTCCAGCTCAATTGGCGGAACAAGAAACGAAGAGCGCCAGTACTCCTCTCGAAAAGGCGAGAGACATCTACGAATACGTTTTTCGCACGATGAAGTATGACAAGTCGGGCGAAGGCTGGGGACACGGAGACACGCTTTGGGCTTGCGATTCGAAGCATGGGAACTGCACTGATTTTCATTCGGTATTTATCTCGATGGCGCGCGCCGAGAAGATTCCAGCGCGGTTTCAGATCGGGTTTCCACTGCCCGCGGATAAACACTCGGCCGAAATTCCGGGATATCACTGCTGGGCCGAGTTTTATACGGACGGGACGGGATGGGTTCCGGTGGATATTTCGGAGGCGTGGAAGCATCCCGAAAAACACGACTACTTTTTCGGCGCGCACGATGTGAATCGAGTGCAATTCACACAGGGCCGCGATTTGAAACTCAAGCCGTCACAGGATGGCGCTCCGCTGAATTATTTTGTTTATCCGTATGTCGAAATCGGAGGGAAAGAATATCCGAATGTTTCCACTGCATTTTCGTTTGCGGACGCGGGAGCAGCGGTTGCAAGCGCGCGCTAGCAATCGCTGGTATTTTCCTGTTGACATAAGCGAGATCCCAATCGAGGCTTTCAACAGCGCAAGTTAAAACCGAGTGGTCGATTGGCACATCTACTGAGTGCGAACAAATCGGTTTGCTGTCTGGCGCGATAACGGTGGAAGGGTGAGTTCTGGCCGCGAAATCCAATTCATTTAGACCGACGATTGGAGTTTTTGATTCGGGCGTGGGCGGGCTCACCGTCTTGCGGGCTCTTCTAAAGCGCGTCCCCCACGCCGACTATCTCTACTTCGGGGATACGGCGAGGCTTCCTTATGGATCGAAGTCGGCAGCGACCGTCGCGCAATACGCGGTCGGCGCGACGCGCTATCTACAGGACCGCGGAGCGGAGTTGCTGGTAATTGCCTGCAACACGGCCACGGCACTGGCGCTCGGTCAGATCAAGTCTGCTTGCGAAGTGAGCGTGATTGGCGTAGTCGAACCGGGAGCTCAGGCGGCGGCCGCGTCCAGCAAACGAGAGAAAGTCGTCGTCATCGGAACCGAGGCGACCGTCAGCAGCCATGCCTACCGGCGCGCGTTGGAAGCTCGCAACGTTCAGGTGTGGGAGAAAGCTTGTCCTCTGTTCGTGCCGCTCGTCGAAGAGGGATGGGTGGATCATCTGGTAACGGAGCAGGTGGCGCGGATTTATATCGCGGAGGCTTTTGCAGGAGAGGCGCAAGACGCAGATGTGCTGGTGCTGGGGTGCACGCACTACCCGCTTATCCAACCGCTGTTGCGGCGAGTCGCCCCACAGCACGTAGCGATTGTCGACTCGGCCGATTCGACGGCAGAAGAGGTGGCGCAGGAGTTAGGATTTGCGGCCGGGGACGACGGATCTAGATCGAGAAGCGAAAAAGGCCCCGGGCCGCGATTCTTCGCCACCGATTCGGCGGAGAAATTCCGCAGGATGGGGACACGATTCTTGGGGCTTCCGGTGGAAGATGTGACGCTGGTGGATTTGAAAGAATAGGCTGGACGGGCGCATCGCGTCCCCGCACCCGATCAAATAAAAGCGCGCGATTTCGCGGCCTGCTTTGGGCTCTTCAACTTTTATTCGATCGCGATTAGTAGAGCCGGAAGCTGACTTCTACGTTGATCTGGACGGCTACCGGCTTACCGTCTTTGAGCGCCGGCTCAAAGCGCCAGTTCTTTACAGCTTCCAGGGCTTTCTCGTCCAGACCCAATCCCAGAGTGCGGGCTACCTTGATGTCTCGGGGTCTGCCATCGGGTCCGACCACCAGCCAGAGGACGCAGGTTCCTTGAAACTTAGCCTTGCGAGCTTCTTCCGAATATTCCGGGTCGGGCTGGAAAATGACCTTCGGAGCTGAAACTCCGCCGCCTACGTGAAAGACGCCCCCACCAGTGCCGCCGCCGCGACCAGGACCAAAACCAGGGCCCTCGCCGGAGCCCACACCGCCGCCGCTCCCGGAACCGATCCCGCCACCCGCGCCAGTTCCATTGGAGGGAACGGATGGCAGATGCGACATCGGATCACCCAGATCCGGCAAGTTGGGCTGCTGCAGCTTAACTTCTGGCGGAACGACGATTGTGGGAGGAACCTCAAGCTTTGGCTGCAGGTTGCGAACGACTGCCATCGGAGGAGTTATTTGTTGCATCGACTGCTTCGGAAGCCGTCCCGCGGAAGCTTGCAGCTTGTCGCGGTCGCCGCCACCACCACCTCCTCCGCTGACGCTCTTGGAGGGCTGAAGAACGGGCAGATCGTCTGGAGCGATGAGCACAACGGTATTTTTCGGCTTGGTGACGTTAACCATTCGCTTACCAAGAATGGTCACCGCGATAATGATGATCACGGCCAGAACATGGATGGCGGTAGAACCGGCAGCGCCACGTCCCTTGTAGTCATAAAAGCCCCAGATGTCGCGAACCGGAACTGGCTTCGAAGTCAGAACCAGTGGTGGAAGTTTCTTGGGAAAAAAGAACTCGTCGACGTTTCGAACGAGAGATTTCCAAATGGGCTCATCAAGAGTCTGATTCGTTAGAAGGAGGTGCAGTTCGGGCTCTGGGGATTGCGCTTGCGGACTCTGCGGTGTCTGTAATTCTGCCATATTTACCCGAGCGGTGTTCCCAACGCGATTCTAGGATTCGCTGATTTAGATGCGGTGAGCGTGCCGCGAAGCTTGCAAAAAATCACTGGCATATAGGGTGAACCGTGCCACCCTGATGTCTCTCAGCTTGTTAGATGCGCGCAGGCTTCGATCTACGGAAAATTGTACACGCTTTTTCTGGAGCCGAAACAGTACTTTTTGAATTCTGGTCCAGCCGTACAAGACCAATGGGCGCGTCCTCTCGCGCTGCCTATATAATGAAAAGATTCAATCAGTTGGGAGAACTCAAAGAGTGTCGATGGATCTGAAATCCACCATCAATTTGCCGAAAACCGGCTTTCCGATGAAGGCCGGACTGCCCGCCAACGAGCCCAAGATGCTGGAGCGCTGGGAACAGATGCGCATCTACGAGCGAATTCGTGAGGCGCGCAAGGGCCAGAAAAAATACGTTCTGCACGACGGACCACCCTATACAAGCGGGCCCATCCACCTTGGAACCGCGATGAATAAGTGCCTGAAAGATTTCATCGTCAAGTCGAAGACCATGTCTGGCTACGACGCTCCGTACGTTCCGGGCTGGGATTGCCATGGGCTCCCCATCGAAATCAAGGTCGACAAGGAACTCGGTGGCAAGAAACTGGAGATGCATCCGACCGACGTTCGTGCCGAGTGTCGGAAATACGCACAGAAGTTTCTCGATTTGCAGCGGCAGCAGTTTAAGCGCATCGGCGTGTTTGGCCGTTTCGACCGGCCCTACGCCACCATGACCCCGCAGTACGAGTCGGTGGTGCTTTCGACGTTTTTTTCGTTTTACGAGAATGGATTCGTCTACAAGGGATTGCGCGCCGTGTACTGGTGCATGCATGACGAGACGGCCCTGGCTGAAGCCGAAGTTGAGTACGAAAATCACACCAGCTCAACGGTGTGGGTAAAATATGCGCTGATCGACGATCCCACGACGATCGACCCGGCGCTCGCCGGCAAGAAAGTATTCACCATCATCTGGACCACGACTCCCTGGACTCTGCCTGCGTCCATGGCGGTGGCATTTCATCCCGATGAAGAGTACGTGGCGCTCGAGTCCGGTGGTGAGGTTTATATCGTTGCCTCGAAACTAGCAAAGGACGCTGCGAAAACTTGTGGCTTGGCCGATCCTCGCGAACTCGCGCACTTTCCCGGTCGCAAAATGGAGCGGCTGAACTTTCGGCATCCGTTTCTGGACCGCAAAGTGCTCGGCGCGCTCGCCGATTACGTGACGATGGACACTGGGACGGGAGTGGTGCACACGGCCCCCTCGCATGGCGCGGAAGATTTCATCACTGGAATGAAGTATGGGCTCGATGCCACGAGCAACGTGGACGAAAAAGGAATTCTGCGCAACGGACTGCCGGAATACACGGACAAACGGGTGTGGGATGCGAATCAGCCGATCATCGATCTGGTGAAGAGCCGCGGTGCTTTGTTGCACACGGAGAAAACGGAGCATTCCTATCCGCACTGCTGGCGCTGCCATAATCCGGTGATTTTTCGGGCCACGGAACAGTGGTTTATTTCGATGGAGACTCCGATGCCGGGCGGCGCGGGCAAAGACGACACGCTGCGGACGCGCACGTTGAGCGAAATCAAAACGGTGAAGTGGGATCCGGCGTGGGGCGAAGAACGCCTATCGAACATGATTCAGACGCGTCCGGATTGGTGTATCTCGCGGCAGCGGGTCTGGGGCGTGCCGATTGCCGTATTTCTTTGCGAAGGTTGCGGCAAGCCGCTGAACGATCCGGCGGTCAATCGCAAGGTGGTCGATCTGTTTGCGCGCTTGGGGGCAGACTCGTGGTTTACTTCCGAGCCGGACACGATCGTACCTCCGGGAACGAAGTGTCCGCATTGCAGCGCGACGAAATTCGAGAAAGAAACAGACATCTTCGATGTGTGGCTGGAGTCGGGCGCCAGCTACCTGGCGCTGGTGGCCGATGAACCGGATTACTATCCCTGGCCTTCGGATTTATACCTGGAAGGCGGTGATCAGTATCGCGGGTGGTTCCAGTCATCGCTGTTGTGCGCGATGGGAACGCGCGCTACGCCTCCTTATCGCGGCGTTGTGACGCCCGGTTGGACGCTCGACGAAAAAGGCCAGGCTATGTCGAAGTCGCGGGGAAACAACGTCGATCCGGTCGATATTGCCAGCCGATTGGGTGGAGAAATTGTCCGATTTTGGACGGCGTCGGTGGACTTCCGCGAGGACGTGGTCGGCTCGGAAGCGCTGATGCAGCGCGTGGGCGAAAACTACAAGAAGATTCGAAACACGTTTCGCTACATCCTGAGTAATCTTTACGATTTCGATCCAGTGACGGACGCAGTTCCATTCGAAAAGATGGAGGAATTGGACCAATACATACTGCGGCAGGCGTTGTCGTTTGCGGCCGATGTGCGCAGCGGATACGACGAGTTTGCTTTTCACCGAATCTACCACCGCGTCAACCATTTTTGCATTGTCGATTTGAGCGCGTTTTATTTTGACGTGTTGAAGGATCGACTGTACATTTCTGCGCCAAAGTCGCATGGCCGTCGTTCGGCGCAAACGGCGATCTGGAAGATGAGCGAGGCCTTGGTGCGATTGCTGGCTCCGATCCTGACCTTTACCTGCGAAGAGATCTGGTCGTATCTGCCGAAGAACGAGAGGCGGGAAGAGAGCGTGCATTTGGCTTCGTTTCCTGCCGCTGCAGAGATTGCTGCGGAAAGCAGCTCCCCATCGGACGAAGATTGGAAAGCGCTGCGAGCGGTGCGCGACGATGTGCTGAAGGCTTTGGAAGAGGCGCGCAACAATAAACTTATTGGGACCGGGTTGGAGGCACAGGTATCGATTGCGGCTCCCGATGCGCTGTACGCAGTTCTCTATCGGTACGAATCGCAACTCCGTTACTTGTTTATCGTATCAGCGGTGAATCTCACGCTGGGCGAGGCCACTGTCACGGGTAGCGCCCATGTCGAGATTAAGAAGGCGGTCGGGCAGAAGTGCGAACGCTGCTGGAATTACTCAAGCCACGTGGGCGAAGACAAAAATTATCCGACAGTATGCGAACGCTGCAGCGCCGTGCTCAAGGAGATTGTCTGATCTCGTGACTCGCTGTACAGGTCTTTCGCTTCCTTCAGGACGGCAGCTTTTGTTGCTTAAATTTTCGGCAGACCGTTTTGGTCACTCTATTTCTCGGATGACATGCGTAAATATTTCTTTCTGATCGCTTCGTTTGTTATCGTTCTCGATCGCGTCACCAAGATTGCGATCGCACGGCGGCTTTCCTTCCACGCGAGTATTCCAGTGATTCCTGGATTCTTTCGCATTATTCATGCGGAGAATCCGGGAGCAGCTTTCGGGATTTTTGCCGACTCACCAGCCGAATGGAAGGTCGGCCTGCTCATCGCATTCTCGGTGATCGCTCTGCTGGTCGTTTCGGTCCTGTTGTGGAAAAACAGCCAGACCATGACTTCCACTGGAATCGGACTGTCGCTTATTTTGGGCGGGGCGATTGGCAATCTGTGGGATCGCCTGATCAGCCAACGCGTTGTGGACTTCCTGCTTTTTTACGTAGGGCGATATCAATGGCCGGCCTTTAATGTCGCTGACAGCGCAATCGTGGTGGGAGCGTGCCTGCTGGTGTTCGAGATCGTGTTCACTAAGTCGCCGAGCGAACCGTCGGTTTAGCGGACCAACCCAGAATCCAGAAGAAGGTCCTTGGGTTCGCTCGTGACAAATGACTATGGAGTGCCGTAAAGCTGCCGGTAAACGCTCGCGTTGCGCAGGATGGCCTGCACGTATTCGCGAGTTTCAGTAAAGGGGATGGACTCGACGAATTCTTGCGGATCGCGGTAGTGGCCCTGTCCCAACCAGTCGCCTACGCGGTCAGTGCCCGCATTGTAGGCGGCCAAGGCGTACTCGAACTGTCCGTTGTACTTGTCGACCATGTCTTTGAAGTAGCGGGTGCCGAGTTCGAGGTTCACAGCAGGTGTGAAGAGTTGGGGCGCCGAGTATCCGCGCAGCTTGACTTGCTTGGCAACCGACTTTCCGGTCTTCGGCAGCAACTGCATGAGGCCGACCGCATTGGCGCGGGAAAGAGCAGCCGCGTTGAACTCGGATTCCTGGCGGATGAGCGAGGCAACAAGGTAAGGATCCAGCCCGTTGAGCGTCGAGTATCTGCGCAGGTCGGTCCAGTAGGGCTTAGGGAACAGGGCCTCCCAGTAGGGGCGAGGCAGGTCGGGCAGGTCGACAGCGAAATAATTCGGCGTCGAGCGTTTCATGATTTCAATGCCACGATCATAGCGGCCGCCGTCCTGATAGACTCGCGCCATTTCTGGTGGCGCCCAGCTTCCACCTTCCTGGCTGGCGGCAGCTTGCAGTTCACGGACTGCCATGTCGGCGAGTCCACCATTCGAGAGCAGTCGGGCTCTGGCAACGCGAAGATTGTCTTCAGGGGGATCGGCGGCCGTAATTTTCCCCGAGTTGGGAAGCGCTGGAACGTGATCGAGGAGGGTGTAGTGGAGCGCATTGTCCTCTGACAGCCTGGCCGAGGCCTCTTTGAGTGCGGCGCCTTGGGAGGGCAGATTCTTTAAGCGCTCGCGAGCGAGCTCAGCGTAGTAGTAGTTGCGGTATCGGTCAGACAGTTTCTGATAAAACGCGCGGGCCATCGCCGGATTGTTTTCTTCTTCGGCCACCCGCGCCCGCCAATACAAGGCGTTCGGAACTTCATTGGAGTCGGGATAGAGCGCGATCTGGTCTTCGAAACTCTTGCGGGCGGCGTCGGTGCGTCCCTGGCGAAAGGTCAGCCATGCCGCCTTCCAGTGCGCGGTGGCGGCATGCGTTCCAGTAGGAAAACGCTCCTGCAACTCGCGGTAATAGTCGATGGCGTGATCGTAGTCGCGTTTCAGCAAGTACATATTCCCGGCCGAGAGCAGTGCTTGCTCGAGCCATGGACTGGCCGGACCATACTGCCGCAGTTGGTTGAGAGTGCGCTGGACCGCATCTTCGTCGCTAGTGGAACGCGCGGTCTCGCTGAGCAGGTAGAGACGCTCGGCTTCGGCGTCACCCGTCTGAGTGCCCATGGAAGTCAGAATCTTGCGGGCATCGTGGCTGCTCCCGCCTTTTTCGAGCGCTCCAGCAAGAGCCAACTGGAGTTGCGGACGATCGGCCGCGCCATTTACCTCCAGCAAACTTTGATACTCGCGGGCGGCGTCGCTATAGTGTTTGGCTTTGAGCAGCAGTTCGGCGCGGGTCCGGCTTTCGGTGGGGGATCCAGAGATTCCTAATTTGCGAAGTTCTTGCCCGGCGGCTTCGGCTTCGAAGCTGTTAGGCAGATTAAAGTAGACGTTGCGGAAGGCAGCGAAGGCTTTCTGTTTATCGCCAGCTGCTTCGTAGGCCCTTCCGATGGCCAGTTCAACGTCACTGTGAACGGGAGCCCGATTCTTCTCAAGCAGAGCTGCTGCCTCCGCAGGTCGACTCTCGGCTAGCAAAGCATTGGCGTAAACCACGTTGGCATCGCGGATCAGGAGAGAGTCGGGAAATCTCTTACTGAAATCGGCGAGCGTGGAAAGCACTTCGGCGGTGTGGCCCGTGTTGAGGTAAGCATCGCCGAGGTAGTACGCAATGTAGTCCCCGAGTTCGCTCGCTCCAGCCTTGGCGCGGTTGAAGGGGTCGATGGCTTTGGCGTAATCATGATCAAGAGTCCGGGCATAGCCGATGACAAGCCAGGCGAGAGCTCCCGCATCTTCTTTCGGGTGATGGCGGGCGTAGGATTCAACCCCGGCGTAGGCGACCAGCGTTCGCTCCTGTAGCAACTGCTGCGCCATGGGACGCAGACTGGCCGAGGCGACGAAGGCCTGGCGGGCGCGACGTACGCGCGGCGAAACCGGCTTGTGCTTTCGAGGACGAGTGGCGCCGGACGTCTTCCTTTTTGTGCTTTTCGCGGAGGAGTCTTTTGCAGCTTGAATCCTCGCGGGACTGGCTTCGTTTGAAGCTGGCGCGGGCGACTGCGATTGAGCAACGGCAAGCGGCAAGAGGCCAAGCGAGATTGGGAAGAGAAATCCGGCGAAAACTGCGACTGCAAAACTGCGCACTTAAACCCTACCTAGTGCCGGAAATTGGCACCCATAATCGAAAGGTCGTCTTCTGCGAGACTTCGTATTATTTCATGCTGAAAGTAATTGGCGGAAGCGGCGATGGTCGTCCCGTAACGTTTTTGGTACGTGGCGCGGCTCTTCTCAATGGTCTCTTTCAAACGGTCGTAGAGATCCTTATTTTTCCGGCCTTCGGCGACTTTCGCCTGGTTGTAGAGTTTGATCTCGTCGACCAGCAGGCGTGCGAAGCGCTGCGCCTTGCGATGAACGTCCTCATCTTCAGCCGACATGGCGGCAGCGGCCGGAGCAGAGTCGGGCACGCGGAGAGGTTCCGAGTGACCGACCGGCAGCGGCTCGGCGAGCGGTGGTTCCATCTCAGCGATCGACGACTGCGCCTCAGCGACCGGAGGATCCATCGACGCAGTGTCGTGCGAGTTGTGCGCAACCGGTTCCAAAGCGGACGAAGCTCCAGCGGCAGCCGCCTTTGCGTTTCCGGACGTGAACGCGGGAGCATGCGAAGCGAAAGGATCGTTAAAAACCGGGACCGAGTGAACGGAGGGAAAGGACGCTGGCGCAGCGGAGACGTTCGGGCTTTCCGAAGAATGACTTTCCGCGTTCGCAGGTTCCTTTTGAGCCTGTTTTCGAAGCGAGTTCACTTCGAGCCAGGCTGAAGTCGAAAGGACCAAAAGTTCAAGCGCCCCGGCATCGAGCAAACCGTCGCCACTCGTTCCGCTATCGGCGTAGACCAACGCAGCGACTTTGTCTTTCAAGATAAGCGGGAAGAATCTGGCTTCGCCACTCACGGGAGTGTCAAACTGTTGGGCGAATCGCGCATCCAGTTCGGAAACTGGCGCGGTGACCGCGATGCGGGCGACGATAGCGCGCATCACCGCGGGAGCATTGTCATCGAGCGCGAAATCCTTGATTTCGTCGCTGTGCGCAAAGCCGCGCGCTTGCCATCCGGTAGCGTGGTTGCCTTTGACAACGAACAATGCGACTCGGGCGGCATAGCGGGCGCTCGTATCGAGCAAGGCGCGCAGAATTTCTTTTTGAGAGGCACCCAATTGGATTTCGGCGACCGACCGAGCCAGATCTGCAGGAGTGGCGCCAAGCGCGGCAACAACGGACACGGGCTCGGCTGGGGCAGGCTCCTCGGAATGGGGCGCGGCGGCAATTTCTTCCATCACGCGGCGAACAATCTCGGTGCGAAGTTGGGCGCCGTGGCTGTCCAGAACCTGGCCTACCACCCGCTCCACTATTGGCTCAATCCAACCGCGCTCCTTCATGCGAACTCCGAGGCGAAAATCATGGGCAAGACTCTGTTTGGGACCCTTCTAGCCTCTGATTATAGGGCCCATCGCAGGCATTCTCGGGACACCATAGTACCTGCCCTACTGGGTTACCATGGAACGTCGGACACGGGACACCGCCTATAGGACCTGTTTAGCGAACTGGCGACAAAATCAGAAAATTCCCACGATAAGCCAGCGGACTAGCTTTCGCGATTCGAAGTTGGGGATTTTCTGGGCCGTGAGGGAAAAAGAACCTCCCAGCCGAAACAACGTCCCGCAAAAACCACTTCAGACAGTACAATAGCGTTAGGAAATTAAAGACGCAGTCGGAAAAATCTGCATCAAGTTACGAATGAGTACCATCCAACCCAACATAGAGCAGCCGATCAGCGAAGAAATGCAGCTGGTACGGCGCGCCAAGCGCGGCGACGATACCGCCTTTGAAGAATTGGTTCGGCGCTATGACCGCAATGTTTTCCGGATCGCGCAGCACATAACGCAAAATCGCGAGGACGCGGAAGATGTAGTGCAGGAGGCGTTCCTCAAGGCTTATGGCAACCTGGCCAAATTCCAGGAACAGTCAAAGTTCTATACATGGCTGGTCCGGATTGCGGTCAACGAAGCGCTGATGAAGTTGCGCCGGAGGAAACCGGAACGCACGGTTTCGCTGGACGAAGATGTTAAAACTGAAGATGACTCGCTACCCCGTGAGGTTGCGGATTGGAGTCCCAATCCGGAGCAGATGTACAACCAAGAGGAGCTGCGAGACATATTGACTCGCACCATTCAAGGGTTGCCGCAGGGATTTCGGACGGTGTTCGTGCTCCGCGACGTGGAAGGCCTCTCGACAGAAGAGACGGCTCAAGCGTTGGAGCTGAGCATCCCGGCGGTAAAGTCGCGGTTGCTGCGGGCGCGATTACAGTTGCGCGAGCGGCTCAACCGCTTCTTTCAGAAAAAGGCGAGTGGAGATGGCGACCAGTGAAGTGTTCTGAGTTTCTAAACGAACTAACCAACTACCTCGACGGCGTGCTCGACGCCCAGACGAAGACCGAACTGGATGATCATCTGGCGTGGTGCCATAACTGCTACGTCGTATGCGATACCACCCGCAAGACTATCGAGATTTATCGCGACTCGGAGCTTTACGAGTTGCCCGACGTTCTCCGAACGAAACTTCGTTCGGCCATCATGACCAAGTGTTCCGCCCACAAGAAGTCCAATCCGCCCAGCAGCTAGTCACACTTGTCTGCGAACGATTACGCCGTAGATCGTTGGTACCGAAGGCTTTTCCTCTTCACCGATTGGTGTAAGTACATCATTCCCGACACCTTCCCGAGGAACCTACTCCGCCACCCCAAATACGAACCTTTTCTCCTCTACTGGAATCTAAGTGGTAAGACCCTTTTCCCACCCTAAGTGAGAGAAAGCGGCTTGATTTGCGGATTGTTCTGCTGGGAGGTTCTGTCGATGCTTTCAAAAATAGTGGACGCGATGTTTGGCTGTCGCCATTCTCGCTACAGCTTTCCGATCACAGTACGTGCTGGATCCCGGCGCAGTCCAACAACTCAGCTCACGGGTACTTATGTCGCATGTCTCGATTGCGGCAAAGAGTTTCCATACGACTGGCATGAGATGAAGGTTGTAGGATCGCAAACGAGAGAAGCCGCACCCTCCCTGGTTACGAAAGAAGCTGCGTGAAAGCCTGCAATCCGAAGGCACACCGTTTCTTCTCCTGTCGCAGCATCCCCCAAGTTGTGATGGCAACGAACCAAGTTTCCCGTTGATTTCTTATTGAAGTTCCCCCGCTGGCCTCTCAAGTGCACACCTTGCGATTTCGCTAACTGCCTGACCGGCGCAAAGCGCATAATCGAAACCGCAGCGAACCGCGAAATGGCTTCGGCATTTCTACATGACTTTCGCCCTAAGTTCCGACATCCCGCACGAGCTGGTTCTGTCTCTCCGAGCACGTCGGGGACCTCTCGATCCGTGCTGCCTTTCTGTTTTTTCATACAATCTTCACAAATCGCTGTGTTAGATTTGGCGCTCAACTAAAATTTCCGGAGGAAACTGAATTGGGCAAGGACATGGTCCCCAAGAAGATTTTTTTCACCAAAGGCGTGGGGAAACACAAAGAGCGCCTGACCTCTTTCGAACTCGCTTTACGCGACGCGGGCATCGCGGCGCAAAACCTGGTTCGCGTCTCTTCGATCTTTCCGCCCAACTGCAAACTCGTACCGCGCTCGCAGGGACTCACCCATTTGTCGCCGGGCGAAGTCGTATTCGCCGTAGTCGCTGAAAATTCGACTCACGAACCACACCGCCTTTTGGCCTCTTCGATCGGCGTCGCCATCCCGGCCGACCGCAACACCTATGGATATCTCAGCGAGCACCACTCATTCGGTGAAACAGAAGACGCCGCCGGCGATTACGCAGAAGAACTCGCAGCTGAGATGCTGGCCACGACTCTAAACGTAGAGTTTGATTCCGACCGGTCGTGGGATGAAAAAAAAGAGATTTACCGAATATCGAATAAGATCGTGCGGACTGCGAACGTCACGCAGTCGGCAGTCGGCGACAAACGAGGCATGTGGACCACTGTGATTGCGTCGGCTGTATTAATCTTCGACTAAATTCATGTACGGTAGAGACGGGGGCTTGCCCCGTCTCTTTTTTTCAGCGTGTTCCCAAGTTTGACAGTTAGCGTAACTACTTTTGGCTTTTGTCGAAGCGCAACCTGGTTAGCGAGCCGACCTCATCATCGAGCTCGTTCTGCGACGGAGCCCCCGCTCTGACCACGAGTACTCGTCGATCCGACAGCGTGATGACCACCGCTGAGTTGTAACGAGGTGTCTGATCCGGAGTCGAGAAATCCATCCGCCAATATTCATAACTTGGTTCCGAAACCTTGTTCGGACCCACAATCTTGACGCCTTTCACGCCTAGCCACATCCCTTTAATCTCGCCCAGATAGGCCAGCGCAATTGTGTCGTGTGTCCTGTCGCTGCTGCGTTCTTTCGTGTCATAGAGAAAAGCCATTCTGAGCGCACCGCCGCTGTCAGTTGCATCCCAAAGGGTCAGAATGAAACGTTCGCGTCCATTGGCATCACCATGAAACGATACGGGCATTTCACTTCCGACCTTGGGCCTGAATGTCTCCGGGAATTCGTACGTCAGCCCCAAGGAATTTTCGCGGAAAACGTTCGAGTTAATGCTCCAGGTCGCCTGAGCATTGCAAAGGGAGCAGAGAAGCAACGCGCAAATCGACAACACGACGCCAGCGAGACGCCTCATTTTCCCGCCGTCGCCAGTCTTTTTCTTTCGGCTGGCTTCTTCTTTAACCGCTCCAGCACGGCCGCCACAATCAGCGGCAGGCCCACCGTAGCATCCACAAAAACTTCGCCAAATTTTCCGCCTTCGGCCGGCGGCACAAATTTCCCCCACGACACGGCTTCGCTGTACGGACTCCCCGAAAGTCCACCCCAATACACCGGTTCCGGGCATATACGCAGGCCGTAGTGATAGCGTTTGAGCGGCAAGTCTTCCCCGCCCCGGCGGTGGCGCAGTTCGATAAACGGACCAAACTGCTGCGACCAGTTACGCGGCACGCCTCCGCCAATGGTGAAGATTCCGAGACGCTTTTGCGCAAGCAGTGTAGCGGCGAAGTGTTCCAGGTCGACAAAAGGATCGAAGCGGAAACGAGGCTTACCTTGCTTGTCGCGTTCGCGATTGGTCAGCGCATAGTCGAGTCCCAGTTCGGAGTCGGAAAAGGCGGGCACAAAGACAGGGACATTTTTTTCGTAGGCGGACTTCAGAATTCCCCGTTCTTTCTTGTTTTTTGCTAAATGCGCTCCTATAGCGCGATTTAACTTGTACGAACACATGATCTCGCCCGAGTCCCACCCCCCGAAGACCGCCGCCATCACACGCTCCACGTCGTCGAGATTCTGCTCGGGCTCCAAGGTGTCATATACACGGTTGTATCCCGCTTCGTAAAGTTCTTCGTCACTGAGTTCGGGATTGTGCCGGAAGTGGGCGCGCCCGGTGGCCTCGACCAGGCCGTGCGCCATGAGGGCTCCGGTGGAGACAACAGCATTCACGATGCCGCGATCAATCAATTCCGCGATGACCAGCCCTTGTTTCGCTACGGTCATGGCGCCGGCGAGGGTCATGACGACGAAACATTCCTTGTCACGGGCCATGGCTTCGAGAACGTCAGCAGCTTCGCCGAGCTGGCGGCCAGTGAAGGCGGTGTGCGACATGGCGCGCACGAGGTCGTCTATGGATGAGATCTTGCCGAGGTCGAGCGGTTCGAGAGGGATGAGGCGGTCGGCAACGGGATCGTGGAGTTTGCGGTCGATGCCTGCGCCCTCTTCGTGAACGGCTTCTTGATTAGAGCGTGGCTTGGTGGAGCTTTTCTGCTTCAAGGAATGCCTCCGTGAAATAAAAACTGAATTGAGCCGAAGAAACAATTTACTAGAAGTGAGAGCAACGCAGGTAACGCCGTTTCAAATGGCTGTAACATTCTCGCGGGCGGTCCACCGTTTGATACTCTAGAATTGTTGGCGGCACACTACGTCGTAGTGAATAAAGATTCTTGGATTGTCATCCCGGAGCCAGCAATAAATGACGATCTCATCAAGACTTTCGGAGTCACGCGTGCGAGAAAAATTTACCGTCGGGCTAGTTCAGATGTCCTGTGGCCCTGAGCCGGCAGACAACTTGGCGAAGGCGCTAGATCGCGTTGCGGAGGCGGCGCGCGCGGGTGCGGAGGTGGTCTGTCTGCCTGAGCTTTTTCAGACACAGTATTTCTGTCAGCGTGAAGATGCGGCATTGTTCGATCTGGCGGAACCAATACCCGGAGCCACTACGGAGAAGCTTGCGGCGGCGGCCAAGAAAAATGAAGTTGTGCTGATTGCGTCGCTCTTCGAGAAGCGTGCGCCGGGCTTGTACCACAACACTGCCGCGATTTTTGATTCGGATGGCGTGTTGCGCGGCACTTACCGCAAGATGCACATTCCGGATGATCCGCTTTACTACGAAAAATACTATTTCACTCCCGGGGATCTTGGCTTCAAGGCCTTTGACACGTCCGCGGGAAGACTGGGGACACTGGTGTGCTGGGATCAGTGGTATCCGGAGGGTGCGCGTCTCACCGCGTTGCAGGGAGCAAGCATTCTGTTTTACCCGACCGCAATCGGATGGCATCCCGCAGAAAAGGCGGAGTTTGGCGAGGCGCAGCATGACGCTTGGCGGACGATTCAGCGCGCCCATGCGATCGCGAATGGCGTTTACGTGGGCGTTGTAAACCGCGTTGGTTTCGAGACAGGGGATATTCGCGGCAATTCCGTGGCGGGCAAGGGACTCCAGTTCTGGGGTGGCTCATTCTTCTGCGATCCTTTTGGGCGCGTGCTGGCGGCAGGTTCTCCCAACAAAGAGGAAATTCTGCTCGGCGAAGTCGACTTGCACCATTTGGAAGATACGCGTCGGAATTGGCCTTTTCTCCGTGACCGGCGCATCGATAGTTACGCTCCAATCACAAGCCGAATGCTGGATGGAAAATGAAATTCTCGATGCCTGTCATCCTGAGCGGAGCGGGAACTTCAAGGAGTGAAGTTCCGGCGGAGTCGAAGGACCCCTATTCCCTCCAACCAGCAAAGTGTGAATTCTTGCGCGGAGGAGTGCGTTGACGCTGCGACACCTCGCAAGTACCAAACTCCCCGCCGCCCTGGGCTACCGCATGCCGGCCGAGTGGGAACCTCACGAATCAACCTGGCTGGCGTGGCCACATTTTCGAGGCGACTGGCCCGAGAAGTTTGAGCCGATTCCGTGGGTGTACGCCGAGATCATTCGAAATCTGGCCCGGCACGAGCGAGTCGATTTAATCGTGAACAACGCCAGCGCGGAAAAGCGGGTGAAGGCTGTTCTCGAACGAGCTAACGCGCTTTCAGAGAATGTTCGCTTCCATCAATGGCGCACTGATCGAGTTTGGGTGCGCGACTCTGGATGCATCTTTCTAACAACCGTCCCAGATCATCGCCCCTCCGAATCAGGACTGCTGTCGTTGCACTTCCAATTCAACGCGTGGGCAAAGTATCCAAACTACGGACATGATGAAAGAAACGGGGCGCGGATGTCAAAAGCCGCTGGTGCACCTATCGTCCAACCCATAGCTGTTCTTCCCCCGGGCAAACATCGCATAGTGCTCGAGGGCGGATCGATCGACGTGAACGGCAGCGGCACGATGATCACGACCGAGGAGTGCCTGCTATCGACGACACAGCAACGCAATCCGGCGATGGACCGCGCGGCGTACGAGCGGATGTTCGCCGACTACTTTGCGGTGCAATCGGTCATCTGGCTTGATAGTGGTATCGCAGGCGACGACACACACGGACACATAGACGACATTACCCGCTTCGTCGCTCCGAACACCGTGGTGACCATGATTGAGACGAACGAGCAGAGTGAAAATTATTCGCCGCTGCGTGCGAACCTCGGACGGCTGAAAAACGCCCGCACGGCGGATGGCAAGAAGTTGGAGATTATCGAGATTCCGATGCCGCGTCCGGTAGTATTTGAAGATCGGCAGCTCCCGGCCAGCTATGCCAACTTCTATATTGCGAATGGTTCGGTGCTGGTGCCTGCGTTCAATGATCCGAACGACCGCATAGCGCTCAACACTCTGGCGCAACTCTTCCCCACGCGTGAGATCGTGCCCATCTACTCGGGCGACTTGATCTGGGGATTTGGCGCGCTCCACTGCATGACGCAGCAGCAACCAGCGGTGCGCGATCGGGATTCGGAAACACCCAGCTAGTCATCCTCAACTTTTTATACGCATACAATAGAGCATCACCTGATGCTCCAATCAGTGCTTAAGAGTTTCGATGAGAACTACGATTGCGCTGGATGACGAGACAGTCCGAATCGCGCAAGCGTTCACCGGCGTGACGGAGAAGACCGCGCTGATTCGTGAAGCTCAAAGCCCTGATCGAGCGGTGAGCGCTCGACGGCTGGCGTCGCTGGGAGGCACCATGCCGGGCTTGAAGCATATCCCACGGCGCAGGGAGGCGAATTGATTCTCGCCGACACCTCAGTTTGGACCGACCACTCCGGGGCGGACGACCAGGAACTGCAGAGGCAGTTGCTTCGATATCAGCCCTCTCTTTCAGACTTCGTTTACACTTCTAAGCGTGAATGCTGAGATTATCGCGGTCGGGTCGGAGTTGCTGACGCCACACCGTCAGGACACCAACTCGCTCTACCTCACCGAAAAACTGAATGAACTGGGCGTGGAAGTGCGCTTCAAGTGCATCGTGGGCGACGATGCTGAAGCTTTGACGGCTGCGGCAAAGCTTGCGATGAGGCGGTCTGACATCATTATTTTTAGCGGTGGACTCGGACCCACCGAGGATGACTTGACTCGCGAATCAGTGGCGGAGGCGCTCGGACTGAGATTGCAGCGCGATCCGCAAATCATTGCCAAACTCGAGGAACGGTTTGCCAAGCGCGGTATCAAGATCACTGCCAACAATTCGAAACAGGCAGATGTGTTAACCAGCGCTGTAGTTCTGCCGAATGCCTCGGGCACGGCGCCGGGGCAGTGGATCGCGGGAAAATACGACGGGCAGGAACGGCTCGTGATGCTGCTTCCTGGCCCTCCATACGAATTGAGAGGACTCTTTGAAAAAGACTGTCTGCCGCGTTTGAGGGCGCGGGTTCCAGTCCAGCACATTGCCATGCGCACTCTAAAGATGGCGATGATGCCGGAGTCTCAGGTGGACGCGCGGGTCGCGCCGATCTACAAAACTTTCACCGACGTAGAAACGACAATTCTCGCAGGCGCAGGGGAGATTCAACTTCACTTTCGTTGCCGGAAGGATTCGCAGGCGGAAGCGGACGCACGCGTCGAAGAACTTGCCGGGAGGGTTGAGGATGAACTGGGCGATGCTATCTTCTCGTGCAAGGGAGAAACGATTGAGCAGATTATCAGCTATCTTTTGCAGATGCGCAGCATGACTCTAGCGGTCGCGGAATCCTGCACCGGCGGATTGCTGGCGGAACGCATCACATCGATTGGCGGGAGTTCCCGTTACTTCATAGGCGGGGCCGTAGTGTACTCGAACGAGTTGAAGACTCAGTTTGCCAATGTGCCCAAGGCTCTGATCGATCAGAATGGAGCCGTAAGCCGAGAAGTTGCGGCGGCGATGGCCGAGGGGATTCGCCAGCGCTGCTTGTCGAGCTATGGAGTCGGAATTACTGGCATAGCCGGGCCCAACGGGGGAACCGAGCAGAAGCCGGTCGGATTGGTTTATATCGCCTTGGCGGGCGATGAGGGTACGCAGGTGGTCGAGCGGAACTTTCCCGGTGATCGAAAGCGTATACGGCAGTTCGCAACCCAGCAGGCGCTGGAGATGATCCGGCGTGCGCTCCTGTAGGCCGCCGATGACGATGATCTGTCTGGTGGGTAAGGTCAGAGATCCGTCACACGCCAACATTTGCCGCATTTACAAAATGTTAAGATGCGAATCTTCGTGGGCATCGATTTGGATCCGGCAGTTCGCTCCCGCATCTCGCGCTTCGTCGAGGGGCTGGAGGGCTTTGCGCCGGATGCACGATGGATGCATCCGAAGTCATTGCACATCACCCTGAAATTCATTGGCGAGCAGAAACCGGAGCGGGTCGATGCCGTCGCCGAACGCCTGCGGCAAATCACCGCCAGCGCATTTGAAATTCGCTGCGGCGGATACGGATTCTTCCCCTCCGCGAAAGTACCGCGCGTATTCTGGATTGGGATTCACGGTGGATCGCACCTTGAGGCATTGGCGGAGACCATTGACGCAAGGATAGCGGAACTCGGGGTCTCTCGCGAAGATCGGCCTTACAGTCCTCATCTGACGGTGGCACGAGAGGGTGGCAGGTCGGGTTCGCCAAAGTGGAAGGCAGATGACGCTGCCAACACTAAATTCGCCGAACTGGAAAAGCATCTGTCTGCCATCAGAGAGCTGGATTTCGGGACTATGATGGCGCACGAGTTCATTCTCTATAAAAGCAAGCTTTCTTCGGTTGGTTCTAACTACACGAAGCTGGAGCGATTTCCGCTGCGGTAAACGCCCATGACGACCTTCTTCATTACGGCAGCTGCGAGTTATGTTATAGGGTCGATCCCGTTTGGTTACTTGCTGGTGCGGTTTTTCAAAGGTGAGGATGTGCGCGACCGCGGAAGCGGGAACATAGGTGCGACCAATGTGGCGCGAACTTCGCCTCTGCTCGGAGCCGCTACGCTGCTTCTCGATGCCAGCAAAGGTGTCACCGCTGTGATCGTGGCACGCTTGCTGTTCGGCGGCTCGCAACATCCGCTTATCTTGACGACAGCTGCGTTTTTCGCGGTACTCGGCCATCTGTTCCCTGTCTGGCTGAAATTTCGCGGCGGAAAGGGAGTCGCGACCAGTCTGGGAGCTTTCATCCTTCTGACTCCGAGGTCGATTTTGTGCATGGTGATCTTGTTCCTGCTGATCGCCGTTGCTTCCCGTTATGTTTCGCTCGGATCGATCGCAGTGGCAGCTGCGTTTCCCCTGCTGGTTTGGGCCCTGCGTGAATATGCCGATTACCGCCAACTGATCTTTGTCACGTTAGTCTCGGGGCTGGTGATATGGAGACATCGGCAGAATATCGGCAGGATTGCGGCGGGGACAGAATCGAAGCTCGGGAAAAAGGGAAAAGACAAATCGGACGCGGGCTTGGGAAAGCCCTCCGAGAAACAATTGAAAACGGAATCAGGAACACTGGGAGCATCGCGTCAATGAGCCGCATTGCCGTCATCGGAGCCGGAGCTTGGGGAACTGGTCTGGCGATTGTCTTGGGACGGAAGGCGAATCATCCGAACGGGCCAGGGTCTCACAATCATCCTGAACATCTCGTCCGATTGTGGGCCAACGAACCGGAAGTCTCGGTGAGCGTAGCGAAGTGCCGGATCAATGAACGTTTTCTGCCGGGGTTCATCCTCCCGGAATCGATTGAGGTAACAAACGATCTCGACCGCGCGTTGGAGGCATCGGAGATCGTGGTCAGTGTAATGCCCTCGCAGCATTGCCGAGCGCTGTTCGAGCGTATGGCGCCGTCACTGCGGCCGGAGACATTGTTCGTGAGCTGCACGAAAGGGCTCGAAGACGGGACTCTGATGCGCATGACGGAGGTGATTTGCGATGTCTTACGCAGCCAAAAGTTCGAGGCGCGCGTGGCGGCGCTGAGTGGTCCGTCATTCGCCAAAGAAGTGGCGCGGGGCGATCCGACGGCGGTTACCGTGGCGTCTGTCGATAGCGTAGTGACGCGTGCCGTGCAGCAAGTTTTCAATGATTCCCGTTTTCGCGTCTACACGAACGACGATGTGATCGGTGTGGAATTAGGCGGCGCGCTGAAAAATATTATCGCGATTGCCGCGGGAGTCTGCGACGGGTTGGGGCTGGGACATAATTCCGTTGCTGCGTTGATCACGCGTGGCCTCGCGGAAGTAGCGCGTCTAGTGGTCGCTTGCGGCGGCAGGCTTGATACCATGGCGGGACTTGCCGGCTTGGGAGACCTGGTTCTGACCTGTACGGGAGACCTCTCGCGCAACCGCAGTGTCGGCGTCGAGTTAGGTAAGGGACGTAAACTGGCCGGCATTATTGCCGGTATGCATGGTGCGGTTGCCGAGGGAGTGTTTACTACCAAAGCTGCGGTGAGTCTGGCGCGGAAGAAAAACATCGAGATGCCGATTACGGAACAGATGTACGCGATCCTCGCAAATGGCAAGTTGCCACAACAGGCTATCGACGATTTGATGGCGCGTGCAGCGAAGTCCGAGACCTATTAGGCAAATCGCCTTTCGGCCTGCCTGACTAACGAAGGGGCGTCCGAAACCGCGCCTTGGAATTTTGATGCCAAGCGGCGGCCACTTCGCGCGGCCTTGCTTCCAAGCGATTCCGCTGCTATTTTCATTGAGCCACAGCTGGCTGGCGAAGCCCCCTGATTACCAATCCAAGGGTGGCTGCCAAGCGTACTTTAGGAGAATGAAGATCGGCGTGCCGAACGCTGACACCAACGCAGCACCGTCCGACGTTTCGCTGATCGCGGCGATTCGGTCTGCCGATCAAAGCGCGATGGCCGCGCTCTACGACCGCTATTCCTCGATAGTTTATGCCGTGGCGCTGCGTGTTCTGCAAGATGCGGGCGCGGCTGAGGACGTGTTGCAAGATATCTTCATGCAGCTCTGGCGCAATCCCGGATCGTTCGACGCAAGCCGCGGCAATATGGCAGCTTGGCTGGCGGTGATTACCCGGCACAGGGCGATTGACGCTCTGCGGCGGCGACGTCCGGAAAACGACATTGCTGACGTTGTAGTTTCGGTGGAAACGGATTTTGCGGGCGCAGCCGATCTAACTCGCGCAATGGATCGAGTCCGCGGTGCGCTGCAAACCATGCCGGTGACGCAGAGATCCGCGCTCGAAATGGCATACTTCGAAGGCTTGACGCATAACGAAATCGCCGAGAAAACGGGAGAACCGCTGGGCACCATTAAGACAAGAATCCGCACGGGATTACTCTCGTTGCGAAAAGTGTTGGCCGCATGAGCGAGCACGAACAATTCGCGGAAGACTTGGCGCTGTTCTCGCTGGGGTCGCTGCAGGGGGCGGAGCGAGCCGCTTTGGAATCGCATCTGGCCACGTGCGCCTCTTGCCAGCGTGAGTTAGAGCTTCTGCGCGGGGACCTCAGTTTGCTGGCGCTGACGGCCATTGGACCAAAGCCACCCGCGCGGTCAAGGCAACGGCTGATGTCGGCGATTGCGGCTGAGCCTAGGCTTGCCAACACAGCGGCGGCTACCGTCGCGCCCCAACTTCAACCACGATCGCAACCACCTTGGCAGCCATCCACTTCCCCATCTTGGTGGCAGGCTTTCGGGTGGCCCACTCTGCGGTGGGCGGCAGCAGCGACGCTCGTTCTGGTTTGCGTTGCGTTGATGCGACAGAATTCGACCTTGCAGCGGAATATGGGTGCGATGCGAGCTCAGTTCGAGACACAGTTGAACGATCTGGGAAATAAGCTCGATCAAGCGAGTCAAACGTTGGCTACGCTGCTCGATCCGGAGGCAACTAAGATTGAATTGGTCGCCGTTGGCAGCAAACCGCAACCTCGTGGAAAAGCGATCTACCAACGCCGCAATCGTAATCTGATTTTCTTCGCCAGTAATCTGCCGACGCTGCCTGCAGATAAAATCTATGAGCTTTGGCTATTCCCTGCTGATGGCGGCGCACCCATCGCTGCAGGCTTGTTTAAGCCGGACGCCAGGGGCAGCGCGACCGTGGTGAATCCTCCGTTGCCGGAGGGCGTCGCGGCCAAGAACTTTGCGGTCACTCTGGAACCGGCGGCCGGTTCTCACGAAGCTCCGCGCGGAACGCCTGTGATCGTGGGCGTAGGCGAGTAGTTCGCGCCGTGACTCGTGCCACCTCCGGAGCAGCTGTTCGATTTCTAGCTGTCGCCATCCTCTTAGGAATCATCACAACTGTCGCCTGTCGCGCCTACGCACCTACACATCAGGTTCTTTTCAAACAAACCGAAAATCAAATAACGATTTCGAATGATTACGTCGAAATAGCTTTCGATCGCGAAAATCATATAATTTCGCGGCTGTCCGCCGACCATTCCGGAACACGCACTTTCAGCACGAACCTACTTGCGGCAGACGGCATTCGCTTCAGTTATGAAAACTCAGCGCGCCACACGTCAGACCGTGTCGAAGTTCTCGAGCGCGGCCCAGATCGAGTTCGGACTCGTGTGAAGTGGACGGCACCGAACTCGGGCCACCCAATTCCCGTCCAGCTCATGATCAGCCTTGCTGCGAAGGATCGCGGCCCTCACATAGAAGTGGCCTTCCCTTCCACTCCACTGAGCGTCATGCCCCCAAGCGTTCGTGTGGCCCTTCGCCAATGGTTCTTGTTTGGACTTTTTGATCGAGGTTCCGTTCAGTACATCGCTGCACAACGCAAGGTTTTTGCGTCTCGAAACGACCTTAAGCTCTTTTATACGATGGACCGTGCATATGGTTCAGTCGCCATCGAACCGGACGAGAAAACCGATCTGAGCGAAACAGTTTTGCTGTCCGGAGGCAGTCAATTTTCGAGTGGCATCGAATTACGAGCGCAGGCCTCACCGACCCTGATAGACACATGGATTGCGGCAGACGCCTTGCAGCCAGTGGCTGCGGGCCCGGCTAAGGAACGAAGGATCGCCTTCCATCTGTATGCCAATGACTTGCCATTTCCTTTGCATCACGCCGAGAACAGAATTCTGGGCGACCAGCAAACCGATCGCGATTCGGCCGCCTACCTCGCGGCGATCTACGGAAGCGCGGCTGGCGTACTCGGCTCCTACTTTGAGGCGGGAAGTTCGTACCCTACGCTCGCGACACCCGATCGTCCCTACGGCGATGCTTTTGACTTCTTCGACCCGGACGCGTGGTCGACCGTGACCACACTCAGTTATTCGGGCGATCCGCTGCTACGGACCGAGGCGCGCCACATATTAGAGAGAAGCGAAGGCGCACAAAAGCCAGATGGACAGATGCCCCACCACTTCGAAGGTGGTGAGCCAACTTATGTTTCCATCGCTAAGTCGAGCCAAACGGGGCCGAACATCTTCTGGATTATCGCTGCTTCAGAGTATGTCGCTGGCAGCGGGGACGAAGCTTGGCTGATCTCGCACTATGCACATCTGCGGCTTGCTACGGACTGGGTGCTGGCGAAATACGATCCTCGACAGCATTTACTGCGCGCCGATGGACCGCTCTTCATCGATGTTTTCCGCCGCAGCGGATACACGCTCGATACCAATGTAGCGGCGCTCTATCTGCTCGATCGAATGACCGAGATTGCCGACTTTTGCAGTGATCAGAACTCTACAGAGCGATACCGCCAGATGAGACAGAATTTATATCACGGCATCCGCGAGCAACTTTGGGATGTACAAGACAAAGACCACTTCATCACGCAGCGCAACTCAGACGGCACTGCGCGAGACCTTGTGGACTATGACGGCAACTTTGCCGCTCTTGCGTTTGGAGTGCCCGACGACACAGAGGCGCGAAAAATACTCAAGCGCATGGACGCAGGTGCGCAAACACATCCTGGAATGCGCGGGACTTGGGTGTCCGAACGGCGTTACGAAAAAGAAGACTGTTTTGGCGGCAACGACGGCGACTCGGACGTGGCGATGGCGCGAATCTGGTGGCTCGACATGGCGGCGCGAGCCCGAATGGGCTACCGTGCGACATTTGACGCGTTGCTCGCCAGCTTGGAGTCAGACTTGTTGCGTGACGTGTGGATGCCGGAGAGATATGACGCGGCGGGGCTTCCCACCCATAACGGCTATTATCACGAGTATCCCGAGATTTTAGGCATCGTGCTGCGCGAGATGCGATATGGAGTCCATGTGGGCTTGCGTGAAGTATCTGTTCGACCGTTCGGACCCAATCATTTTGACTTCCAATTTGGGGACCTTCGCGTCGCTTATTCGCCTGACGCTGTCGCGATCAAAGTTCCGGGCTCAAGCGTACGAGAGTTCACTTTCGCCGGACTTCTCCCTCTCGCGGGTTATTCAGTTTCCACGGGCGAGCGCGTTACGACGGATGAGTTGGGGACGCTACACTTCCGCGGCCCTGCCGGGGAACTCATTCACCTCCAACTCGATGTTCAACACTAAGGGATCGGCAATTTTACGGTGTCAATCTCAAATGGTTTTACGTGAAGTGTTTTCTCCTCTCCGGTAGAAACGTCATCTTCCTCTTCTAGTAGGTTGGCTACCCTGAACCGGCTTTCGCGACCCAGAAATAGGATAGAAGTCTGCGCGGGACTTCCCTGAATCTCGAAGACTCGAAGAGTGAGTGTTGCATCGCGGTCCGACTTCTTCAATGCGGTTAGCACCAGATCGTCTGCCTGAAAAGAGAGAAACGACTTTTCTGACGGCAGGAATTTTGTCGAGATGGTGTTGACCGAGGTGACGGCAATCAAGGGAGAAGCAAATGCCATCCCCGCGCGCCACGATTTCGCGGCGGACCAGGCGCCTCTGCCAGAAGTGAACGAATACTTGAATCTGTAAACGCCCGCGGCAGGACGCTCATCGAGGACAGGCTGGCCGTTTCTTATCGTGTTCGCTGGACTGAAACGTGTGCCCCGCAGCATGTCCGACTTGACGGCTGAGTTATCCACCTCGATCAAGTTGTGATCGGCACTTACCGTGAAGCCCCAGTCGTTCGTGCCCGCAAAAACCCAATCCTGAATTTGCCGCCAGCGCTTCCATATCTCGGGCGTCACTTCGTCGTCTCCGTGCGGTCCTGCACCCGGCATCACGTCGCTAAAGGCTGCCGTTCCAAATGGGATACCGTTTCGCACCTCGAAGTTTGTTTGAATGACCGGGAAGATCTGCTCGATGTTGATCGCTCGTCCAGGCTGCCAACTAATCGTATTATCGATATCGATCTTCTTGAGAGCGCGGTAAAGCGTGATATGTTGCTCAATCGGGACGCCGGCCACGTTGCCATGAGTGGATAGAACAGCGCGCGAAGAATTATTTTCGATCGGTTCCACGGAGTTAATGACATTGACGACCGTTCGACCGGTTGGAAGGATAACATTCTGGTCGTCACCGCCGCGTTCCTCCACTCCTTCGATGTAAATTCCCCTACTCACGAATTGGTTTAGATCTTTGTCGAAGATGTCAATTCTTCCCGTTGCGCGATCGATCGAGACACGATAGAACTGGCTTTCCACGATGTCGGATCCAATGGTGTCATTCGCCTGCCTGGCAGTTTCGTCGGTGTCCAGTTTCATATCGAACGCCTTTGGGAAGACCTCAGGATCTTCAGTGGGCGCTAAGTAGTAGGTCTTATAACCCACCGACGGCACGTTGTTCGCGGTGAAGATCACATCTAACGATCGCGAACTTCCATCCGTGTACTGTTCGATTTCAAAAGGAATCGATTGTCCTTTTTCATCCAGCAGTCTCATTCCCCTTTTGTAGTCGTCAATGTCGTTGGTTTCAACTTCGCCGAACAGAGTCACATGCGCTTGAACGATGTCATCTCGCATCCAACTGAGGGGATTGAATACAACGATAGAAATACTTTTCGAATAGGGGCTTCCGACTCGCTCGGCGATATTACGCAGTGAATCACGCAAGATCTCACCTGCGCCCAACGAAGCTGCGTCGGCATACCCAAGTTTCCGATCGTCCCCGATTTTCCCGCCCTGGCCGTCGTTATTATGGTCGAGAGACTTTAGGTTGTCTTTCCATAGATGCTCGAAAGCCTTATCCGGATAATCGGCATAGCCGAGCGCGTAGTTGATGGCCGCAAATTTTTCGGCGGTGACGAGCGTGTTCGCAGCAGACAGCGCTGGCAGCCAAAGGGGCACCAGGGACGTAGTCAAGTTGGCCCATGAAGAAGGAATCTCTCCCGACAGGTCTGGGATATTACTTGTCTGTTCCGCCTCCTTGAAGAACTCTTCTGCAGTAGACAAGCGAAAATGGATGGGAAAAAGATTTCGGTTCAAAACGCCTATGTTTTCGATCAACTTGTCGTTCGGCGCATAAAGGTCGGTGCCCCATCCCATATACACTGGGCCGTTCGTCGTGGCTGCGACAGCCTTGATGTCGCTCGTGACGCCAGCCAGCCGATCTTTATCGAGATCAAGGTGCAGACCGAGTCCTACTCCCCAACCATACCCGTTGATGGTGTTCCAGACGAGAACGTTTGAATCGTCCGGCGCCCTCCAGCGAAAGAGCGACCGGTCTCGCGGCCCCATCCGCGTCATCACCATGTAAGGGACCTGAGACTTGCTCAGGATTTGCGGAAACTGCCGAGTGAATCCCGGGATATCGGCGAGGTGTGCAACCTTGGGGTCGACGCTAAAGACATCGCGAGCATAGCGTTTTCCATACACCACATTCCGCACCAACGCTTCGTCGCGGGTCTGATTCTGATAGATCGCCGCCCACATGGGTGCAATCTCGATCCGGCCCTCTTTCACCAGCTGTTTAAAGTCCGCTAACTCTTTCGTCCCGCGATGACTGTCTGTGAAGTTTGCGACGAATACTTCCGTCTCCAGCAGGTAACGGTACTGCGAATTCTGCTTCGCAAGTTGAATCGCTCGGCTGATGATGTAGTTCCCGCGATCTAGACATTCTTCCTGCGTGCAAGCCCAGTACAGGTCGAGATGCGAGAAGGGAACGACATCGACCTCAGGGCTTTCAAGATGTTTTTGTTGCGTCGTTGCCCCGACAGCCAGCAATGTAGCAGTAGAGTGGCACCATCAACATTTTCTGTCTCATCTTAAATCGCTTTCCCTGCGATTACTTGGAACTTGGAAGGCTCTTGGGTTGACTCATTATTTCCTCGACAAACTCATCGGTAAAGCCTTGATGATGATCTCGTTCGTCACTTTTCTTGTCGATTAGATTCGCCTGTTCGCGAGCCGCGCTCTTCAGCCCCAGCTCCCGGTAGACGCGGCTCAGTCGATAGTGATCTTCGGCGGAATCGGGGCGCAGGCGTAGGCAGTTTTCCAGCCAGTGTCGAGCCTCCGGCAACTGTTCGGCCCATTCCAGTGCATGACCGAGCGAGCAAATCGCAACTGGATCCGTAGGCGCCAATTTGCCGGCCGTGCGAAGACGGTGAATGACATCCGGAGCCGCAGCGCGATTGTCAGCCAATAACGCTCTGCGCAGCAACAGCGCGGCGCACCAGGTTATAGCCGCTGGCTCGGCTTTGGCGGAGTCGGCGCTAGCACAAATCAGGTCGAGAGCAACCGGGGATGGGCCGCCAGGATTGTCGACTTGAGTCGCGCCAAGATAATTAAGGGCGCGGCCGGAATGTCCGTCGAGTCGATCGGCACGCACAAAGGCCGTCACGCTCTCGTCATACTTCTCGACAAGGTAATACGACATCCCCAGCCCGACGTATAGGCGAGCGGAATTGGGAAATAGTTGGGCACCCTGCTCGAATACTGAAACAGCCGATTCGTAGTCTCCAAACTTGAGAAGTTCGGCACCGAGCGACAAGCGATAGTGCTCTTCCTTCGGAGCCATCCTGATCGCATCTTCATGAGAGCGAACCGCCGATTGACGATCCCCCAATTGCTCCTCTGTGTCACCGGCGAGGTCTTCGATTTCCGCGGAATCATAGAGCGTACGGAGCGACTGAATCGTAGCGAGCGCCATATCAAATTGCCGCGCGGAATACTGTTCTACCGCCAGGTTGAAAAGCAAAGCCGGTTCGTCTCCACCCGGGAGTCTTAAGGCTGATTCCAGTTCTGTCGCAGCATCGGCATGTTGGCCGGTGGCGGCGAGCAGTTCCGATGAGCGGACCTCAACGTGCACCTTCTGATCGTCGGGGAGATGCAACGTGTTCAGACTTTGAAGTGTCGACCGAAACTCCTCGTGGTTGGCGAGTTGCGCTCGCAGCAGCAGGAGTTCACTCTCAACCGTCGGATTTCTTTCGTTGAGTTTATTGAGATTTCGAATGCACGAGTCCCACTCTTCCGCTTCGGCTTCAGTGACCGCCGTAAGATATTGCAAGGCATCGTCCGAAGGTGAGGACCGCAACGCTAATTCCATCGCGTGTGCCGCGCCAGGTTCGTCCCCCAGACCGGAGGCTATGGATGCCCGTAAACGAAAATAGCGAACGCGAGACTCGGGGTTCAGTGGAAGTGATACGAACCGGATAACGGATTCAGCTTCGCGATATTTACGTTCCCTGGCGAGAAACAACGCGAATTCCACGCGAATCTCGGCGTGCTTTGGAAGACGTCGTATGGCTTCGCGATAGGTCCGCTCGGCCTTGCCAGCCTCGTTATTTCCTGCATAGAGGCGAGCGAGCGTGAGGCGGGCCTCAAGCTCCATTGGCTGAGCGACAACCGATTTCTCCAGGAGCTCCAGCGCATCTTGCACGTGCCCCGTTTTTGCCAACTCGCTAGCCTGTTGCGCTACAGTTGGATTCTCGGGTTCCGCGCGGATCAAAACGGGCAGTGCGATCATTGAAGCCATGACCACTGCTCGAAAAACGAAACCCGGAACCGATTGCCGTTGCCACGGAAACCTCCTGGTTGATTGGCTCATGTTGAAGCACCAATTCTAATCGCGGGCGCCAATCCACAGTGCATGCAATGCGCAGCGGAATTCGAAGCTCTCATTACCGGCTTTCTGCAACAGCGGGTCTGGTTTATTCGGATTCCGTTATACGGACTTCGTTCCGATTTCTATTGACGCTACTGGGAGGATTTTGTAGCATGGGCGCGCTCGGTTCCGCAACATGCCAAGAACCCGCCCGGATTCTTCCGGAGTGGACATGCGGGCAGCATGCGCCGCGAAGACGACGTTTTGCAAACAGGGACTCGAACCAAGAGGAAAGAAGAATGGCTAGGAAAGGGATTTCCCGACGTGATTGTCTGGCGCTACTGGGCGCGGGCGCGGCCGCTGCGATCACTCCCGCGTCGGGTAAGACCAACCAGACGGCGGCCAAACCCGTGTCGGTCGAGGATCCGAACCGGATGAGCGCGAAGGTTGCCGTTCAAAGTGAACTCGAGGAAATAAAGGAGCTTGGACTTCAGCGGGTTTATGCGCCCTCCCCAGTTCAGGCGAGACCCGCCTACTCAACCGCGAAGTCGGCGTCCGGCGGGGGATGGGAGATTGACCTTCGCGATGGATGGGAGTTGGCCGGGGCGGAGACTACGATGCCGCCCGGGCAGTATGGTTCTGACACGCGCTGGATCAAGACCCAAATGCCGCGGCCCGTTCACTATGCCCTGATGGAAGCGGGCGAAGTTCCCAACCTTTGGTATGGAGAGAATTTCAAGAAGTTGCAATGGATCCAGAAGCAGGACTGGTATCTGCGCCGGCGGTTCGTAATCCCCAAAGCGTGGCGCGACGCAGTCGTCCGCTTGCGGTTTGACGGAATGGATTATCTGGGAATGGTTTGGCTGGACGGTGAATATCTTGGCGGACACGAAGGCTCATTCGGCGGCCCGACAATCGATATTAGTGCTCGAGTAACGCCCGGCAAAGAACAGGAGCTACTCGTGCGGCTTGTACACGAACCGCATGATCTGCTCCCGAACTACGACACTTCCAGCGAGAATCGCAATCCCCGCGTTGTGAAGCCGGATGCCCAGGACGGGGAAAGTTATCAGTGGGGAAATCGATATCGCACCTTCGGCCTCTATCAACCCGTTCGGCTCGTCGCGAGCGGTGTCGCCTACTTGGAGGCTCCATTCGTACGAACCGATGCGATTGCTTCAGATTCGGCCACATTGTGGGCACAAGCGATGTTGACCAACACCGGAACGGCAACCTTCGACGGCATCATTGGTGCGCAGATTGTTGAGGCTTCGAGCCAGACAGTTGTTTGGCAGGGGAAAACGCGGCAAGAGATTCCAGTTGGCAATTCGTTTTGGGAGCGCGAGATCGAACTCGACCATCCGAAATTGTGGTGGCCCAACGGTATGGGCGAGCAACCGCTTTACAGGTTGGAATTGAAGCTCTCAAAAGACGGCACGGAACTTGATTCCGTCTCGAGCCGCTTTGGAGTGCGAACACTACAGGTAAAACGAAATCCTTCTTATGCTGATGCACCACGCGCCGTCCCGGCCGATAAGACGCTCGAGGATGAAGCGTATATGTATCTCTGGGTTGCGAATGGTCGGCCATTTTATGTGAAAGGTTCGTGCTGGATGACGAGCGACGACGTTCTGCAACTCTCCTCGGAGCGCGAGGAGTGGATGATCCGCGCCGCCAAGCTGAGCGGGCAAAATATGCTGCGGCTCAACGGCGGCACCTCCATTATCGAAACCGAACAGTTCTATAATCTTTGCGACGAGAATGGAATCATCGTATGGCAGGAAGTTCCGCTAAATTGGGCGGACACTCCCGGCACGACGACGCTGGCCGTTTGGCGTGAGCAACTGACGCAGAGCGTACTGCGCATACGGCAACATCCTTCGCTCGGCATCTATTGTGGAGGCAATGAATTCGACCCTTTTCAAGACACGATCGAGCCCTTCATCGGTCTAATTCGCGAGATTTTTGCCGGCTATGATGGCAGCCGTCCGTTTCGCATGAACTCGCCGTGTGGCGGCGATTATCACGCTTACGAGCCACAGGACATCTACACAGCAGACGAGAACTGGTATCACAAAATCTTCGATCGCGGTCACTACTTCATTTCTGAGTGGTCATTCAGCAGCTTCGCGAATCTGTCTTTGCTCAAGCGGATGTGTCCGGCTTCGGAACTCGAGATGAAGCCCGTAGGCTACGACGTCGAGAAATTCAAACGGCGATATACGACGATTCGAGACCGCAGCGCTGAACTCGGCTACACCTTCGTCAAGAGTTGGCAGAGAGCGTCGTGGTACGGAGATTTCAGCAAGGCAGATCTGGCGGAATTAATCGAGTGTAGCCAGATGGGCTACGAACACAATATAGGCTGCGTGCTGGAACAGTGGCGGGCGCAGTTCCCGTACACTGGCGGCGAAACGCTTTGGACCTACAATTCTTTGGGGCCGATTGCAAATAGCTGGCACTTGATCGACTGGTGCGGACAACCGCAGATTCCCTTCTATGCCAACCTTCGAGCGAACGAGCCGGTCCATGTAATGGCAGACGCCGGCTTCTTCTCGTGGGGGCCCGGCGATACGTTTCGAGCTTCGGTGTTCGCGCTGAACGATGCACCGCAAATTCTCAAAGGAAGCCGAATCAGGGCCCGTATCTACGACCAGCAACTGCATGTCGTGCAAGAAGAGGAGTGGACGAGCGATATCCCCGCAAACGGATACCAGAGTGAAGGCCGCGAGGTGCGTTGGCCGATTCCAGCAAACATCCGGGAAGGATACATGTTCCTTGAACTCACGCTTACCGATGCGCACGGTGCGAGGTTATCGCGGCGAGCCTATTGGCTCCGAATCCTGCAGATGCTCGCCGATCCCGAAGCGCGAAAACGCTGGCAGGCGGGACCCGTAGCGGAGCCGCTGACGCAGACCGGCCCCTGGTTGAAACCCCAAATTGCAGCACTGGCGACATCGTTGCAAAACTCGGTCAAAGTCGTAGATCAATCTCCGAAAGAAATTGTTGTGAGTTTAACGATTGAAAATTCGGGAACACTTCCTGCCTACCCCGTGCGCATCGATCTCCTGCCGGACGTCTATTCGGCGCTTTGGACGGACGACTATTTCTGGCTCGCCTCAGGAGAAAAGGCAACAATACGTGGCACGATCCGGCTGGATATGACTGGGCTCGATCCGCTCACCAGCCCGCCGCCGGCGAGTTTGAAGGACCTTCGAGTGCGGGTGTCTTCCTGGAACTCTCCCGCAACAGAATTGCACTTGCGTTGAACGCCGCATCGCGAAACAATCACGGTTGTGATTTGGATGACGTTCACTCGGTAGATCGGCCGTTCCGCGTACAAACCCGCACATACCCGATGGAGCTGAAATGAAATTTGCGTCCTTCTGTTTTCTGATTTGCTCGCAGCTTGCAATCGTCACTTTGGCCCAGGACATTCAGGGGACCTGGCAAACTTCCATTCCAGACCACGGACGGGACTTGCGCTACGTCGTTCACATCATGAAGACGAACGGGGCAATCGCCGCTACTCTGGACGTGCCCGAGCACTTTCAGTTCGGTGAGCCCGCGGACTCAATCTTATTCAATGCGCCAGTTGTGAATTTCCGCTCGGGACAAGTCTCCTACGAAGGCTCGCTATCGCCTGATGGACAGTCGATTCAAGGCGCGTGGTCGCTCGGCGGTAGCGGGATATGGCGCCGCGTGCCGCTCGGACCCACAAACAAAATGGAGGCGGTAGCAATTCAGCTAAAGTCTCTAATGCACCTGCCTGAAGAAGAATGGAAGATCCATGAAGGCGACGTGCCTCACGGCGAAGCGGTCGATCTCGACGACAGTTCGTGGAAAGTCGTCGGCCCCAATAGCGTGGGATCGCACGAAGCAGTATGGTACCGGCGTCTCATCGAAATCCCTAACACTCTGCACGGATACAACCTGACCGGAGCCAAGATCTGGTTTGATTTCCAGGATGACGCGAATGGTCCAGCTACCCAGATCGTGTATTTCAACGGCCGTCGCGTAGCCATGGGTGATGATCTCGAGCCGATCCTGCTTTTTGATCCGGCGAGACCGGGTGACAAAATTCTGGTCGCTGTGAAACTCTTGCAGACCGTCGATCAAAAGCATTTTACCGGCGCCGATTTGCGCATCGACTATTCAGGAGCGCGGCCCAATCCAACCTATCTTTTTCAAGAGATGGGAGGCATCTCGATCCTTGCCCCCAATGTTGGACCCGCTTCGGTAAAACTCCAGGCGGAACTGGCAAAGGCTGCCGACACCGTCGACTTGGACGCGTTAGCGCGCGCCGACCAGAATGCGTTCGACCAGTCTTTGGCCAAAGCGCACGCGCTCCTTTTACCGTTGAAACCGTACCTGCAGCAAACCTCGGTCCGGCTGACCGGAAACTCACACATCGATGCGGCATGGCTTTGGCCCTGGACCGAGACGGTGGATGTCGTGCGTCGAACGTTCGGAACAGCGCTGCAACTGATGAACGAATATCCAAAATACACATACACGCAATCCGCCGCTGCGTATAGCGAGTGGATGATGGAGAAGTATCCGTTCGTTCATCAGCAGATTGTGGATCGGGTGAAACAGGGTCGCTGGGAAATGGTCGGCGGGATGTGGGTGGAACCTGACCTGAACATGCCAGACGGCGAGTCGCTCGTCCGGCAGTTGCTGATCGGGAAAAGATTCTTCAAGGAGCATTTCGGCTCCGATGTGCGTATCGGATGGAATCCCGACTCTTTTGGATACAACTGGCAGTTGCCGCAAATCTACAAAAAGTCCGGCGTGGATTATTTCGTCACACAAAAAATGACTTGGAACGACACCAATCAACTGCCCATGAAGCTATTTTGGTGGCAATCCCCGGACGGCAGTCGCGTGCTCACATATTTTCCGCATGACTACGTGAACGATATAGAACCCTTGCGGATCGCTTCCGACGTAGCGGCACTACAGACTGCGAGTCCAGGTGTTCCTGAGATGATGCATCTCTACGGAGTGGGCGATCACGGTGGGGGTCCGACTCGAGTGATGCTGGAAGACGGGATGCACTGGACGAGCCCGGAAGTCATTTTCCCCAAGGCTAGTTTTGGCGTCGCGCAGGGTTTCTTCTCGGATGTGGAAGGCAAAGCGGATACAGCGCACGCACCGGTATGGAACTATAAAGTGCTCGCCGCCGGAACCGCGACGCTGCCCACGCCTCCCGAAGGCAAATTCAGTCTTCCCGTTTGGAACGACGAATTGTATTTCGAATATCATCGCGGTGTCTTTACCTCCCAAGCCAATCACAAGAGAAACATGCGCGAGAGCGAAGAACAACTGCTCAACGCTGAGAAGTATTCGTCGCTGGCTTGGCTAGCGGGAACGACCTATCCGGGGACCGAACTCACCGAAGCGTGGAAGAAAGTTCTCTTCAATCAATTTCATGATCTGGCCGCGGGTTCCGGCATCGCCGACATCTATCGGGACGCGCAACGCGACTACGACTTCGTTCGACTGCAGGCAGAGCATATAACTTCGGGCGCGCTCAACACGATCGCCCGTTCGATCGACACACGCGGCGAAGGTGTTCCTGTGCTCGTCATGAACCCGCTGGCGTGGGAGAGAACAGATCTGGTGACGCTAAATTTGCAACTACCCGAAGCAGCGAAAGACGGATTTTCGATTGTGAATTCGAAAGGCGAGCCGTTTCCCTTTCAAACACTAGCGAATAATTCCAAGACAAACACTTATCAGCTGCTGCTAGAAGCGAGGAAAGTTCCTTCCCTCGGCTATCAAGTTCTACACGTACTTCCCCACGGACCCGCTCCGCAAGGCGATATCAAGGTTACTGGCCTGACACTGGAAAATGACTTATTACGAGTGACCGTGGATTCGAAGACCGGTTGCATATCCAGTCTCTACGACAAGAGTTCAAAGTTTGAATCGATCGCGCCCAATGCTTGCGGGAATGAGTTAATCGCGTTTAAAGATACGCCGAGAGACTACGACGCCTGGAATATTGACGCGGATTTCGACCGGCACTTCACAAAGCTCGACATGGTTGAATCCATCGCCGTCACCGAAAAAGGTCCTCTACGCGCCACGATACGAGTGATACGAAATTGGCAGAATTCAAAGTTTGTCCAGGACATTTCGATTTACGCCGGGCTGAACCGTGTGGATGTCGGAAATGAAATCGACTGGCACGAAACCCATGTCTTGCTCAAAGCGGCATTTCCTCTGGCAGCGTCGAGTGCAGAGGCGACTTACGAGATTCCTTACGGCTCCATTAAACGCCCAACCACGCGGAACAACCGGTTTGAGGCCGCCAAGTTCGAAGTTCCCTCACTCCGCTGGGCCGATTTAGGAGACGGGAATCACGGCTTCAGTTTGATCAACGAATCGAAGTATGGATACGACGCAAAGGGCAATACTCTGCGCATTTCGTTACTGCGTTCGCCGACGTGGCCCGATCCCGACGCCGATCGCGGTCACCACAGTTTCAGTTATTCTCTCTACCCTCACAGTGGCGACTGGAGACAGGCCCTAACCGTCCGTCGCGGATACGAGTTCAACTACGAATTGTCGGCCATGCAGGTGGAGGCTCACGAAGGTACGCTTACGGCCGCACACTCGTTTGTAGATGTCCAACAGGACAACGTCGTACTAACTGCCATGAAGAAAACGGAAGATGGCAATGCTCTCTTGTTTCGGTTCTATGAGTGGGCTGGAAAGACTGGGAATGTGATGCTCGCAGTTCCGCCAGGAGCTATCGACGCCACTCTCACGGACCTCATGGAACGGTCTCAAGGATCGGCGATCCCCGTAGCGAAAAATCAAGTTAGCATACTAGTTCACCCTTACGAAATCGTGACGGTTCGTTTGAACTATCCGACCAACAACGCAAAATAGGAAGTCACTGGCGCGGCTCCTCGATCGTCAAAACGCGATCCGCAACAACGTCGTGTAGCTCTTGTCGAGTTCCGCTCGGCCATAGAATCTCGATCTCTCTGACCCGCGCGTTCCCTGCGAGACCGAAGTGCACTCGGTTGTCGCTCGAAGAAGCGTATCCGACTGCGGTTGAGACATGATTCCACTGCAACTTGCCGTCGGGCGTCGTAAGGTGTATCCGCGTACCGATCGCCATGCGGTTGCTTCTCGTGCCGATCAAATTCAACAGAATCCAATGGCCGGCGTTGGGCGAGACGTTCCGATATAGCTTGGCCTGTCCGCCAAGCACGGACACCACCGCGTCAATCCGGCCGTCGTTGTTCAAGTCTCCGAACGCCGCCCCGCGGTGAGCAGCCTCAAGTTGAAAGTCCGATCCCGCACTGGGGCTGACATCCTGAAATTTTGCGTTGCCCAAGTTGCGAAAGACGGAATTTGGTTCGGCGTAGTGTCGGTTTGGGAAGACGAGCCTGATGTTATCGACTACGTTCGACCGGGCCACAAACAAATCTTTCCAGCCATCATTATCAAAGTCATATATGCCGTTACCCCAACCCGACATGGTCGCCGTGGCCGACGCCAGGCCACTCGACGCGGTTGCATCCGAGAAATCGCCCGAGGCTCGATTCATATATAAAGGGAAGGTTTCATGTTCGATCGCGGTATGCCAGAGGTCGGGCCGTCCATCATTATTAATGTCCCGGAAGTCCGATCCCATGCCCGAAAGTGCGGTGCCGTGGGCGCCGTAAGCCACCCCAGCCTCTACCCCGATCTCTTCGAATTTCTTGCCGCCAAGATTATGGAAAAGAAAATTTCGAGTGGTATCGTTAGCTACGAAAATATCGAGAAACCCGTCGCCGTCATAATCGGCAAAGGAGACGCTCATTCCCTTCCCCATTTTCGCCGCGATCCCCGTCTCTTCCGAAACATCGGTAAAGGTGCCGTCGCCATTATTCCGGTAGAGCGAATTGTGCAGTGGAGCGTAGAACTTAGGATGGCAATAGCCGCGCTCCTCATCGTTGAGTTTGCAGACTGGATCTTGATTCAACTCCCATTTGCAATAATTGACGACGAAAAGATCGAGCAGTCCATCATTGTTATAGTCAAACCATCCTGCGCCCACGGACCACATCTTCCGGCCATCAAGAAGCGCGCCCGTAAGACCCGCTTTCGCGGTGACGTCGCTGAAAGTTCCGTCTCCGTTGTTGTGAAAAAGTTGATTGCCCGTGACGTTCGCCACAAAAAGGTCGGGGTAGCCGTCATTGTCGTAGTCCCCCACCGCAACCCCCATCCCGTAGCCGGAACCAGCGACTCCGGCCTTTTCGGTGACATCGGTGAAAGTACCGTCGTGGTTGTTGTGGAAGAGCCGATTCCAATATTGCGGCGATTCTTTCTTCAGGGACGGTATCGCCGCACCGTTGACCATATAAATATCGAGGTACCCGTCGCCATCGTAATCCAACAATCCCACGCCGCCGGTCATGGTCTCGATCTGATTCTTGTTCGAAGTAGCACAATTCGCGGTAACAAAATGCAGACCGCTTTTTAAGGCGATATCTTCGAACTGAATTGACCTTTTGACGGTGACTGCACTTGCGACCGCTTCTTTCTGAAGACCAAGCAATGTTGCTGGCCGCAAGCAAAGCAAGCCCGCAGCGGCTGCGCCTTTACCGAGGAAGTGTCTTCGATTCATGCGGAGCCAAGCTTAATTCATCCGTGAGTGCCTGGGAAGAAAAAGACAACGGGGCTCTCAGAAACACCAGAAAGCGGGACCGACGTAGAGCCGATCCCGCCCTCTCTCCTAAAACGTATAGCGCAGCGCAAACTGAATCTCGCGCTGGTTGTCGCCTAGCGTGCCAAAAATTCTTGCGCCACCATTCGCTCCTCCCTGATCAGGGTTGCGATTGGGCAAACCGAATTGAGGATGGTTAAAGATGTTGAACATTTCCGCTCGGAATTGAAATTGCTGACGCTCCGTGATACTGAAATTCTTAAAAGCGGAAAAATCAAAGTTGACTTGGTGGGGGCCCAACAGATCGCCGTCCCCCGCGTTTCCAAACTCGCGGGCCGACGTTTGGCCGGGAGCAAGGGGTGGGAGCACAAAAGCTCCGGGATTATAAAAACAGATCAGCGTTTGATGACCCGGTCTGTCACATCCGTCTGCCTCTTGTTGAGGAATATCGAATGAGAAATCCGTCGGATCATGAATCTTATCGGGCATCGCGGCGGTACCCGTATTAGTCGGATCATACGAGAGGAAGGCGGTGTAATGTTCTCCGCTTCGTATCGTCGTAATTCCTCCTACTTGCCATCCACCAGCAACCGCGTTCTCAAACGAGTTCAAAGCAGCTCCGTAGGGTTTGCCTCTCCCAAACGGTAACTCATAGGTATAACTGACAGTCAGGCGGTGACGAAAGTCCGGGTCCACGTTTCCGCGTTGCGCGTTTGGAAAATCAGCGATTTGGGTGTTCCCTGTATGAGCACCCTGAAAACTGCCGATATCGTGGGACCACGTGTACGAACTGAGTAATGTGAAACCATTCGAGAATCTTTTCTCCAATTTGGTCTCCAGACCGTTAAAACCAATACTGAAGTTCGGATAGTCGATTGGGTTAATGACTGAAAGATACGGCAGAACCCCGTAGTAAGGACGGCCATAGTTCCCGGACTGTAATGGATCGATCATGGGGTCACTTGTGAAGTTTGTGTCAAGCGGTTGGCGAGGCTGGTCCAGATTACTATCTTCGTTGTTCCAGATGCCGGTCGCGTGCGTTCCGACATAAGCAACATGCAGCACCCAGTTCCGCGCTAACTCTCGCTGGACTGACAGGTTCCACTCGATGACTCGGGGCGGCTTACGCACCGGGCCTGTCGTTTTTACCTGACCCGAAGGATCGGCGGGGTCGCTTGTCGGGAGTTGAGCAGGAAACCCCGAATCGATCATGGTCGCGAGCGCAGGAATTGTTGAGGCGGGGGTGTTTAGAGAATAATACTGAAGATTCGGGGGATTCTCGCCGATGTCATTGAACTGATTTCCTTCTGGCGCATAGAAAATACCGAAGGCGCTGCTCAAGACGGTCTTGCGATCCTCGAACGGCGACCACGCGAAGCCAATGCGTGGTCCAAAATCTTTCTTATCATAGCCGACACCGGCGTTCGATTTGGCCCCAGGCCCAAAATTCAAATCGACGACGTTTGTTGCGAGATTGAAATTCCCGACCGTACCGCCAATGGGAGACATCAGGTCGTATCGCAAGCCAAGATTCAGGGTGAGGTTCTTGGTTACCCGGAAGTCGTCTTGAATAAAGCCTCCAAGCTCAAAAAAACGAGTGTGGTCTTTGTATGCCAACCCATCCTGCTCCCGGGAGTCCGGCACACCGAGCAACAGATCCGGAAGTCCATACTGGGCTTGGGAACTCGTACTGGCCACGGTAAACTGGCCGTTAAAGTTGAATTGTCCGAAAGCGGCCTGCGATTGGTAAAAGTTGCGCTGGTATTTCCGGTAATCGACTCCCAACTTGATACTGTGTTTGCCTCGGATCCAGCTCACCGAATCCGCGACTTGATACATATTGTCGGCCGAGAGTTCGGGTATCCAGTAGGAGTTGCCCAGATCGGAGTAAGCATTGATTCCGATGTTAGCCAGGCCTGAAGTCTCTTCGTTGCCACGATTCGCGTTTGGAATGCCGACTTGGTCCGAGATATTCTGGCCGAAGTCAGTGGAAGTGGATGTTACGTCGTAACGAATGAACGAAAATCGCAGATCGTTAAGCACGTTGGTATTAAAAGTGTGACTCCAACCTAGGGCGTGATTCTGTTCGCGCATGTTCATATTGCCGCCGCAGCATCCGCCAGCTTGACCTGGCAACGGTGGCGGAGCAAATTGGGGGTGATCCTCGACCGAGGCGTGGCCAAAGAGTTGATCACGATCACTGATCTTGTGGTCGATGCGGATATCACCTTGGTTACCGTCGTTCGTGGCAACCGGGTAGTACACGAAGTTGTTGGAAACACCCGCACCGGCAACGTTTGGGAGAGGGTAAAGATTCGCGATGTTTTGGCCTATCTGGTCGATTCGGTTGGTGGGAATCACAGACGGGTCGGAAGGATTAATCAGTGACCGGGTGCCGTATAGAGGGCTGTTGGGATCGGTGACAAGGGTGTTGGGGTCGTAGATCATCAGGCCACGATCTGTGAAATCTCCATTGCGCTCAGCCATACTGGGAACCGTGCCGAAATCAATGCCTGCTTCGTGCAAACGTGATCCCGCGTAATCCGCAAAAAAGAACGTTCTATTCTTCAGGATTGGACCACCAACAAAGAAGCCAAACTGATTGCGATGCAACGGCGCTTTCGGGCCGTTACTAGACGGATTGAAGTAGTTCCGTGCGTCCAGCACGTCGTTCCGCAGGTATTCATAAGCCCCCCCGTGGAACTGGTTCGTGCCCGACTTGAGCGCCGCATTGACCGCTGCGCCGCCCCGTCCGAACTCTGCCTTCATCGCACTCTCTTCAACCTGAAATTCCCCAATCGCGTCGGGCGAAGGATTGACGGCGATCGTGCCGTCCCCAATACCGTTGTTGTCTACGCCGTCCAGCAGAAAGTTGTTATCGAACGCCCACAGTCCATTGACTGCCAATTGGATTCCGGGCCGATTGTCGTCTGTCGAACCGCTGAGTCCAATGCCGGAGCTTGATCCTTGACTCGCTCCTGGTCCCAACCACGCTAATTGGGTAAACAAGCGACCGTTGAGAGGCAAATCGACGATTCGTTGCTGTGTCTCCACCGTTCCCAACGACGAAGTTTCCGTGGCAATGAGGGGAGGATCGGCACTCACTTGCGTCATCTCGCTCGCTGAACCGACTTTGAGTTGCAAATCCACTTGGGCAACCTGGTTCACGTTGAGTTCGATTCCGGAGTGAAGCGACCTCTCAAATCCCTTGGCTGTGACTTCTACCGAGTATGTGCCGATATGGAGAAGACGAGCGGTGTAGAGGCCGGAGCTATCCGTGGTAAGCGTCTGAGACTGGTTGGTGCCCGCGTTGGTGACGGTCACGGTCGCGCCAGCCACGGCTGCACCGGACGGATCCGTCACGGTACCGGAGATGCTCGCCCGGTCGATCTGCGCCTGGAGCGTTCCGGCGACAAGAACTACCACTGCCAAACAAATCACCACTTGGATTGTTTTGCTATGTGCGATCACAGTCCCTCCCCGAGACGCGATTTCCCATCGTTTCCGGATCGTCTCAAAGCGCTTAGAGTCAACTGGCCGATACGGGAACAAAACCGGCTCATCCTACAAAATCCCCTAGACAGCGTCAATGAAAAAATGAGGAACGATGTCCGTATTACGGAATCACTGGAAAATGACCGCACGTAATTGTGAGGATAAAAAACGTAGGCTTAAAATCTGGCGCTGGTTGCTGCGTAGGGCGACACGGTTTTCGCGGCTAGAACGTTGGGCGACAACATCTGCGACAAAGTGACCGCCGAGTTGCGAATTTCCTCCTGAACCTGCTTGAGCTTCGGCTCCATGCGGCTCGCGGGCCCGGACAGACTGATACCCGCGATGACACGACCAGACTGATCAAAGATGGGAGCGGCTACACAAATCACTCCCGTCAAATTTTCCTCCATATCCAGCGCGACGGCGCGCTCGCGAACCGAGGCGAGGTGTTCAAGAAGATGCTTTTTCTGCGTGATGGTTTTTGAGGTTCGTCGAATCAGGGGATGGCGTTCGAGGATCATCTCAACCTCGTTCTCCGGCAGGAATGCCAGCATCGCCTTCCCCAGCGAAGTGCAGTGCACCGGATTGCGTTCCCCCGGAATGGCGGCGATGCGCAGCGCACTCGGACTCTGCAGCACGTCGATGTACGCCACCTGCCCGTCTTCGATGACGCCCAGATTGATCGTCTCACCAAAACGCAGCAACAGATTTTGCATAACACTCTTGGCAATGGATTGCAGACGGCGAAAGTGGATCGCGGGACCGGTCAGGTCGTAGAACTTGGCAGCCAGATGATAATGCGACTTGATCTCGTCTTTCTCAACGTACCCAAGTTTTTCAAGTGAATAAAGGATCCGATGAACCGTGGTCCGGGCAAAGGGGACAGCCCCCGCCACTTCAACAAACGCCACAGATTTCTGTTTACTTCCTCTCTCGACGAAATATTCCAGCACCGTAAAAATCTTGCCCATCACCTCGATGTAATTCTTGTCAGCTTGCACGTGTTGGGGCTTAATGGACTTCTTCTTCGGCATCTCTCGTGTTCCTTCTGAACCCGGCTGAGGGCGGAACTCGCTCGTCCAGCTAACGTCAACTGTTGACGTTGATGAGAATTCGTTCGCCCATGCAAGAATAATCGATTTTCTGCAATTGCTAGGTTGCCATTCCGTATTACGGGTACTGTTCGCGCTCTAACTCCTTGTGGCCGGATTCCTGGAATTCTCAATTTGCTCCAATGTTCTTCCCCTCGTCTCCGGAACCATCTTAAGGGCAAACAGGAAGGCGACCACGCAAAGGCCCGCGAACAAAAGAAAGCAGCCTCTCATCCCCAGGTGCTCAACCACCGTCAGAAACGTCGCGGTCACCAGAAAATCGAAGGCCCAGATCGCCATCGTCGCCAGAGACATCGCCTGCGCGCGAACTGTTGTGGGATAGATTTCGGAGATCAGGAGCCAGAAGATTGGACCGAGCCCGATGTCGAAGCTCGCCAGATACACCAGAATATCGGTCACAACCAGCCATTTCTGCGGATGCGGATCGCCCAGAATCCAAGCGAGGTGCAGCAACACCAGGCCCATCCCCGCCAGACTGACAAGCAACAGCACGCGCCGTCCAACCTTATCCACCAGGAACATCGAGACGATGGTGGCGATCAACCCCACCAGGCCGATTAAAAACGTAGCCAGAATCGCGTTTCCCGCGTTCGAAAAACCGACCATCTGGAAAATGGTGGGAGCATAGTAGACGATTGTATTGACGCCAGTGATCTGTTGAAAAATGGCGAGAACAATCCCTACGATCAGAGGCTCTCGAAAGCGGCGCACCAGCAGATCGCGGAATCTGAGCTGATGGATGTTTGTAACGTGTCGTAATTCTTGCAGGTCGCGTGTCGCTTTGGCTGAACCTTCAATTCGCTCCAGAATCTTTGCGGCAGCGGCAAAATTGCCGTGGGCCGCTAGCCAGCGTGGAGTCTCAGGCAGATAAATAAGACCCACCAGAAGAATAACGGATGGAAGCACAGCGCTCATGAACATCCAGCGCCAACTGCCCGATCCTGCCAGCAAATAATCGACATAATATGCAATTACCACGCCGGTCGAGATGGCCAATTGATTCAAGGTCACGAGCGCCCCGCGAATATCCTCCGGCGCGAGCTCGGCGATATAGAGCGGAACGAGCAGAGAGCTGATTCCAACGGCCGCCCCGACAAAAAGACGCGACACCACAAATACTAGGGCGCCGTTCGCAAGCCCGGTGGTGAGCGCGAATATGCCGTACACCAGCGCCGTCATCACCAGCGTCGGCTTGCGTCCAAACCGATCGCCCAAATAGCCGCCAAGTGCGGTGCCTGCAAAAGCACCCGCGAGAACGATGCTGACAGCGACCTCGGTCTGGACCGATCCCAGGTGGAACTGGCTGCGCACGAACAAAATTGCACCTGAAATGACGGCGGTGTCGTAACCGAAGAGGAAACCGCCGATCGCAACCGTAATCGAAGTAAGAACGATAAAGCCGCGGCGTGCGGCCGCCGTGCGATCTTTCCTGGCATCGGGTCTTGGATTCGTAAACCCTGTCGTCGTAGACATGGCGAGCAGTATAGTCGTCGACTCTAGCCTGTCAACAGCTATCTGGTTCTTCATCCGTCAGGCGGGACTCACCAGACAACTTCATAAGGGGGCACGTTTGTGATTCCTGATTGAAAATGCTCCGATTTGCCATAGCTGTGCAGATAGGCTCCGTGCTCTCCAAGACGTTGATTTGGAACCCGTCCTTAGAAAAAGCAAAATCGAGTCGTCCCGTAATACGGATACAGTTTCGTATTGACTTATTTTGCACGACCCCGTTATGATCCCGCGATGTTGAGAGGCAGATTGATTTTTATTTTTATTGGCAGTGTTTCAAACCAAATCCGCTGAAATGAACGTTGAAGCGAGGACGACGTGACGAAAAGCAGGTTGCGAAGTAAGTTACGCGCTGGAAGCTTTGTAAGAGTAGTAGGAATTAACCGCGTCACTGAACCGTGGTTTGCCGAGGTGGCCGGCAAACTGGGGTTTGACGTGATCTGGTTCGATATGGAGCATCGTGCCCACGGTTACGAAATGGTCGATCGCATGTCCGTCGCCTGCCGCGCTACTGGCGTCGATTTGATGGTGCGAATTCGCAAAACCGGATACACCAGCGCCATGCGAGCCCTGGAGTTCGGAGCAAACGGAATCATGGTTCCCCATTGCTGCAGCGCTCAAGAGGCGCAGCAGTGGGTCAACTGGAGCCGGTTCCCTCCGCAGGGAAAAAGGGGATTTGACGGGGCCGGGGCCGATGGGGATTATGCACTCACTGACCCCCTGGAGTATCTCAAAGAGCGGAACCACGAAACTTTCCTCGCCTTGCAAATCGAAGATCCCGAGGCAGTCGATTGTGTAGAACAGATCGCGGCAGTCGACGGCGTCGATTTATTGTTTGTCGGGCCGGCGGACTTGTCCATCAGCTATGGCGTACCCATGCAGCGACAACATCCACTCGTCCAACGCGCTTTAGACCGAGTGGCAAATGCAGCCGAGAAAGCGGGGAAATGGTGGGGAACCGTTACGGAAACACCCGAGGCAGCACAACGGGAACTTGATCGGGGAGCGCGCATGGTGACCTGCGCGGACGATCACTTCTTACTTGTCCACGGTCTGCAAAACGCCTTTCGGCAGTTTGAAAACATCAAGATTAACTGAGCGAAGTTTACAAGCAGGCTTGCAGTCCTCGATGGCTGGCGGGTCAGAGATTCCGGGTACACCGATGGAAATCTATTCTGGGGCCGAACTGATTGCGTGTGAGATCGTGGGGCGTCCCTTGTATTTGCCACTGTTGCGAGAAGGCCACGACTGTTTGCTCTTGGATTGCGGGACGACCAACCATGCCGCGAACGACATACCCGCATACCTGGACCAAATTGGAGTCGGAGCCGAAGACCTAACGTGGGCTGTGATAACCCATCCTGATGGCGACCACTGCGGAGGTTCCGCCGAAATCAAGCGCCGGTATCCCAATGTGCGACTTGCTTGCGGCGAGGCGGATCGCGAGATGATCGAGTCTCCGAATTACCTCTTTTCGTTTCGTTATGACGCTTACCGAAAAGATCATGGAATTTTCTTTGACCAACAAACTGCACAGGACATTAAGAATTGTTCCTCCACCCCTCAAAACGTTACGCTCACATTTGTAGGTGGTGAGGCCCTCCGCCTCGGCGACGGTCGAGTTCTCGAAATCTGGCATCTGCCAGGCCACAGTCATGGTCATCTCGGAGTCTATGACCGCAACTACCGCACTCTGTACTACGGCGACGCGATTCAAGGTGCTGGATACAAGTCGGTCCGCGGTGGTTGGTCGCTTTGTCCGACTTATCTCTATGTGGACGCCTATCTGCAGACGATCCGCACTATCGAGCATTCTGACGCGGAAACAATCATCGGATGTCACTGGCCGGTGCTGCGAGGAAAAGCCGCGATACGGGAGTTTTGTGCCGATTCGCGTAACTTTGTAATGCATGCAGATCGACTCGTCACGGACTATATCCGGGACCACCAATCGGGAGTGACGCTGCGAGAGCTCTGCGAACGGCTTTCCGGCCGGCTCGGAGAATGGCCTTACGATGTATGCCTCGAACTGGCCAATGCGCTCTTGGGACATCTCGACCGTGGGGTTGCGATGGGACGGTTTGCAGTGGACCGGTCAACATCCCCATTCCTATACAGCCTCGGTGCAGCTGGGTAAAAGAACCGATTATGAGCACGGTTCACATGTAAAGAGGAGAGAGATTACGGAAAGTCCTGGAACAGAAAACGGCCGTCACGCCATAGTTACAGGCGCCGCCAATGGCCTCGGTCTCGCAATTGCGCGACGTTCTCAGTGCCGGCGGGGCTCGCGTGCTGTTGGTGGATAGCGACAAGAGGGTCCTGTCTAGAATCGGCGAAAATGGCTTTCCACCAAGTACTTCCTTCGCAGTCGTGAAAGATCTGTCCGATCCCGATGCAGCTTCCTTTGTGTTCGCTCAAGCAGACAAGACCCTGGGGTTGGCCGACATTCTTGTTAATTGTGCGGCCTGGAGTTTTCACAAACCCATGCTCGAAGTGTCGCTCGAGGAGTTTGACCGCGTGGTTGCCACCAATCAGCGAGCACCTTTTTTTCTAGCCCAGGCATTTGTGCGGCGTATATCCGAGGCTGTGTCTCGTCCGCGCGATCCGGTAATCGTGAATATCGCTTCGGTCAACGCGCTGGCTGGCAATCCTGGCCTCGTGCCTTACGCCGGAACCAAGGGAGCTCTCTTGGCAATGACTCGTGCCATGGCGGTCGAAACGCAGGGATTAAGCATCCGCGTCAATGCGATCAGCCCAGCCGCGATTGAAACGTTCGTGACCAAGAATCTGGTTGCCACTGGCGTCATAGTTCCGGCGGAATTGTTCGAAAAATACTTGGTAAAGAGATTCGCCAGTTGCGAAGAGGTTGCCGAGTTAGTCGCCTACCTCTGCAGTGCGGCAGCAACCTATGTAAATGGAGCGAACTGGGAAATCGATGGCGGATACCTCGCCCAGTAGACTTATGCGTGAACATTCATCATTCCTGCACGAGCTGGGCGATCCACCAAGCACACGAAAAACGAGAGGACTTGATAGGTTCAGATGAAAGTCACATCGGTTGAAGCTTTTCTCATCGCCGCAGGGTGGCGGAATTTTACCTTCGTCAAGATTCAGACCGACTCCGGCCTGGTTGGTTGGGGAGAAGGCACCCTGGGATGGAAGGAAACCGCAGTTCGCGAATTGATTCTCGATTACGGCAGACGCTACGTGATTGGGCAAAACCCATTTGACATCGAAGATCTTTGGTTCCGTCTCTATCAGATCGAGCACAACACCGGTCCCGTTATGTTTTCCGCGATAGCGGGAATCGAAATGGCTTTGTGGGACATCATCGGCAAGGCTTGCGGGCAGCCCGTATTCAATCTTGTCGGCGGTAAAGTTCGAAGCAAGGTCAAGGCCTACGCAAATGGCTGGTACAGCGACATTCAGGACTTAAAACACTTGGCCGACCGCGCTAGCAATGTCGTTAGCCGCGGCTACAAGGCGCTTAAATTCGATCCTTTTGGAGAAGGCGGACGCGAAATCTCTCGAGCGGATCTGCGTCAGGCATGCGTAACCGTGGAAGCGGTCCGCAAAACAGTCGGTGACGACGTTGACATTCTGCTCGAATTCCATGGCCGGTTCAGCCCGATCATGGCCTTGGAAGCCATCCGCGCCATGATTCCGTACAACCCAGGCTGGTGTGAGGAACCGATCCCCGCCCACAATAACGATTCGATGGCCCAAGTCGTCGCGGGATCTCCTCTTCGAGTAGCCACGGGAGAACATATTTACAGTCGCTTTGGCTTTCTGGATCTCTTACAACGGAAAGCCGCGCACGTGATCCAGCCGGATATCACCTATTCCGGCGGCTTCCTCGAAACCAAAAAAATTGCAGCGCTCGCGGAGACGCACTACGTCAGCGTGGCGCCGCATAACTGTGATGGACCGTTGAAGACGGTCGCCGGCATTCATCTCGCCGCCAATATTCCCAATTTTCTTATTCTTGAGACCTTTCAAGACTACGACGTGCCCTGGCGTGAAGAACTGACTTCTGGAACTCCGCGTGTGACGGACGGATATTACGACGTGCCAACAGGATCCGGTTGGGGAATCGAAGTGAACGAGTCGGTTTTTGCGGCCCACCCGGAAGATCCTGACGCCAAGTTGAATATGTTCGCGTTGGACTGGGAACATCGCATGTGTCGATAAGACGCTTTCGCATAACGTTGCGCGCTTTTGACGAGTCACTCGGAACCACCCAGATTCTCATGCTGCGAAGCCGACTCTTCCTTGCCTTGTTCGCCGGCGCTTTGGTCTTATTCGCCGCGATGTACCCGCAGGTCGTCGCCGCAATCAAAGAAGACCCGCTACGAAACGGCGGATTCGAAGCTCCGACACTTGCCGAAACTTGGCAGGTTGATTCTTCTGAAACAAACCAAGGCATTCTGATCACCGCCGATGCAGTGAATTCTAAAGAAGGCCGACAATCGTTACTCGTCGAGGCAGATCATCCGGTGCATCTCACCCTGCGCCAGGAAACTTTTCTTCCAATCGGAACACTTTGGCGTCTGAGTGGCTGGGTCAAGTTCTCTCGCCCTGAAAGTCTTAAAAATGGCAACGACGACGCGGGCCCACGCATCGGGATTGAAGCGCAGGCGGGTGATCAGGGTTTCAGCCCCTCTCCGACTATCGCTGAAGATTGGCAGCGAGAGAGCGTTTTGTTTCGTGCGCCCTCGCCCGGCAGAATCACCGTTGCTCTCAGGGTACTCGACGGGCAAGAAGGCAAGACCAGGGTCTGGTTCGACGACATCCGGCTCGAACCGGTGCACGAATCTCCGCAGGAAGAGTCGGTGACAATTTCAGATGTCCGGCTGAGCAAGCGTCCCATCGATTTGAAGCAAGGCGGCCAGTTCATGGAACCGTTGTGCGATCTGCTGCCTTCGATGATCGCTCAACAAGTGGTTTCCACGAGCTTTGAAGAGGAGCCACCCTGGACTCAGTCCTACAAACGCGAAGTTGATAAACCATTTCGTCCTTGGTATCCCGACGGCAGTGTGCACGTCGCGCAGTACTCGTTCGACACGGATAAGCCGTTCAACGGCGCGCGCTCGCAGAAAATCGAGTTGTCGGTGCCGAACACCTGGGCCGGCATCTCGCAAGACGGTTTCTATTTGGACGCCGGGCACTCGTACCGGCTAAAACTTCATCTCCGCAGTATCGGGAGCGTCACTGTACGAGCATCGCTGCATGGCGATGGAGGAATCCTGGCCGGGCCGGTTTCGCTCGGCCACGGTTCGGTCGATTGGCGGGCGGCCGAAGCCCTCCTTATCGCAAAACGTCATGCCAAGAATGCGACTCTGACGATCGAGTTCAACGGTAAAGGTGCGCTCTGGCTCGACCGCGTCTACTTGATCGATACAGACGCCGTACTAGGACTGTGGCGTCCCGATGTCGTCACAGCATTAAAAGCGATGAATCCCGGCATCGTACGCTTTGGCGGAAGTACGATCGAGTCTTTCGATTGGGAGAAAACACTCGGAGATTGGGACGAGCGCACCCCCTTCTCGGACGATCCCTGGGGTGGTCTGCAAGAAAACTTTGCCGGTGTCGAAGAATTTGTTCAGCTCATCCAGTTCATCGGAGCCGAGCCTCTGCTTTGTCTGCGCTGGACGGGCAAGGCTCCGCAGGACGCTGCGCACGAGGTCGAATACTTCAATGGCGGAGTAGGCACGGAATGGGGCGCCAAACGTGCGCGAAACGGTCACCCCGCGCCGTATCACGTGAAGTATTTTCAGATCGGAAACGAAATCGGCGCAGACGACTATGACACATCCCTGAACAAGTTCGCGGAGGCTATGCGCAAAGCCGACCCGTCCATCAAGATTCTCTCTTCTTGGCCTACTCAGAATACCGTGCGCATGGCCAGCGGCGAGCTCGACTTTCTAAGCCCACATCATTATTCGATCGGCGACTTAGCTGGGACGGAAGACGACCTGAAGCAATTGCAGACGCGAATCGCGCGCGATGGAAACGGCAAAGATCTTCGCCTCGCAATTACCGAGTGGAACACCACCGGCGGTGAATTTGGACTCAAGCGCGGTATGCTGATGACACTCGGAAACGCTCTAAGTTGCTCTCGCTACCAGAACCTGTTGCATCGCTACAGCGACCTGGTTGAAATCGCAAACCGATCCAACCTCTCTGATAGTTTCGGTTCAGGAGTCATTCAGCCCGGTCCAGGATGGCTCTATTTCACACCGACTTATTATTCCCAGATTCTTTACCAGCGAGCCGCAGGTTCATTCCCGCTCCAGATCGATCGTGATAATTCGCTTCCCTTTCATTTGCGAGAACCAGACCTGGAAGCGGACTTGAGCCGCGATGGAAAAACACTCCGTATCTATGCCGTCAATTCCACTGGTGACGAGCGCGAAATACGTTTCCGACTCAACCCATCGCTAGGATCTGTGTATACGGGGCAAGCAATCGAGCTAGGCGACCATAATCCCAACCCGGATTCTGAGGCGATGAATTCCCGCGATGAACCACATCGGGTAGCCTCGAAAAAGCGGCAAGCCACTATTCACGGTGCGGAATTCGAATTCCGATTCGCCCCTTTTGCCCTGACGCTGCTCGAACTTCAGTTGCGATCGGCAGACGAACATCCGTAGCGCCGAATAGGAGCCTTGTCGTTCTCAGTATGCATGGCCTTTTGCGTGAACGGCTTTGAATGAGTTGATTGGTGCCCGGAACCGGAATTGAACCGGTACGTCCTGTTAAGGACCCGGGATTTTAAGTTCTGGGCACCATCGCTCAAAGCCAGCGTCAGTCGAGGGTTTTCAGGCACCTGCGAATTTTCAGCTTTCCCGTTCTTACCCTTTCTTGTCGGTCCTTCCCCGCCGATCAGCCATGATTCAGCCATGATTTTCGTGGCGGCGCTGCCAGCCGGTTTGCCGCCTGCTCTCAGGCGCTGGCCCGGCCCCGCTGGGGTCAAAAGGCAACCAATCGCGAGCTACGTCGTGCCCCGGCAAGGCGGACCGCGTGGGGTCGCCGCGCGGGATCATGCGCTCGCCTGCAACTTTTGGCTGGGCGACCTTGCGGCCCAGCCGGTTATACCAAGCCCATCGCAAGACGGTGGAACAGAAAGTAGTTGCGATGACGGCATCAGGGGATTGAGGGAATGTCGCGAAGAAGCAAACTAAAACCCGCTGTATATGGGCTTTTCTAAGTGGGACCAGTTTTTTCGGTGGCTGAATTCACCATTACTTCGAAAAAGTTACGGGTGCGACTGAACTCTTTCGTATCTGCCGCGTTTAGAACTGAATCCATTACCTGCACGTGAAGTGCAGATGAGATTTGCAGAAATGATTCAGCAGCTTCTAGTACGATGTTTCTTTCGACCGAGGCAGGATGGAGCGGGCACGAACGCAGCTCAACGACTAGTTCTTGGTCTGCATCCAACGACAAGCTTAATGTCCCCAAATCATGGACAACAGCGTTGCGCAGATCGGCGAATCTCTCTAGGCCAGCGATCACTTCCGAGCTAAGGCCCAGCTGAAAAGCAAATCGGTTTTCGAGAAATTCCAGTCGAGTCGAGAATGATTGATATCCGATCTTTTTCACGCGACGGATCACCTCGTCTGTGATGATCGCGCTGCGTGACCTTGCGGCTAAAACTGCGCTTAGTGGGACCTTGCATTCTTGTCCGAGCGCCTCGGGTTTCAGTAAGAGCAGAAACTTTGTCGTGTCGGATAGAAAACTGTCGAACAATGCCATGACATAAACAAAATAGCTTGCATTGGTCACGTTTTCGAATCCCAGATATTCATCAAGGGATAAAAGCTCTAGATATCGGAGGACTTTTGCAGTGGAGGCGCTCCGAACTTCATTATCAATCTCTGACTTCGACGCCCGATATTCGAACAGGAGGAGGCTTAGGGAAGTTGAAACAATTCGTGCCTTCCAAACGCCCATCATACCGAGCAAAAAGGAATCCGCGATGCGAGTGTATGTGGCGTAGGGACTATTGCCATCAGCCTCTACTAGTTTCGTTCCAGAGAGTTTAGCTTCTTCGGCCACGGCTCGAAAGTCTAAGCCCCGCATCGTGAACTGTCCAGCCGACTGCCCGGCGTCGGCCACTCAATCTCTCGCACGTTTCGAAAAGAGAGAGTATAGAATTGTCGTTATGACGACTTTCGATCCCTCGATCGGCAAGAGCACACAATGGAAGCGCGGCCAGCCGTCTCCGAATCCCGGCGGACGCCCGAAATCGCGGCTGTTATCGGTGGCGTTGCGTTCACGGCTCGGGGAACTAAAACCCAACGATCCGGCGGGCAGAACCTTTGCTGAAATCGTCGCCGAAAATCTTATCGACATCGCGTGTTCTTGCGCCGGAACAGGAGCGGTAGCGGCAGCCAGTGAGATTGCCGATAGGATTGAGGGTCGAGCAACTCAACGACTCGACGTGAACGACATCACTTCTGATCTTGCGGCTCGAAGCGATGACGAGCTGCGCTTTCACTTGGCGCACGACCGCTGGCCAGACGAGAACGAACTTCTTGAGTTGGCCAGCCAGCAGAACCAGAAACCGGAGGAATAACTATGGGAGCCCACGGAGCAGAATCTTCGCATACTTTCGGGCACCAGCCGATGACAATCCGAGAACTGTCACCCCTGCGCCCTCTGAGTCCGAACATCAAGCCAAAGCAGATGTTTCCGGGGCAGCGAACGCTTCCCGTCAGCGGTGCGCCACTGCTGCCGAAGAATCCCCTTTTATCGGCGTTCCTAGGCAGGATCAGTGAAAGGAATCGTCGCTCATAAAAGCCACGGTTCAGGCCGCGAAAAACAAGGGGCGGCTAGTCCAGCCGAACTGCTGTTGTTCGATGGGCTATTGTGTTTTGAGAGTCTTCTTGGCTAGGACTAATTTGAACTCTTTGCCTTGCTCATCTTGGATGAAGAACTCGGATTTGATGAAGGCGAACTTTAACGGTCCATTGACCGTGACGGCTGGCTGCTTGTCTCTCTTGTGCTTGAGAACCAAATCAGCCTCATAGGCATAGCCACCGGCTTCGATCATGTACCTCACAATGGGATATTCGCGGCCAACGAGAACTCCGGAAGAACTATTAATCACCCCAGTGGTTCGGGAATGCCAGCTTTCGGAAGAGTCTCTGAGAATGCCCGCCTGCCAAGCGTTTTCTGGCACCTTGGCAGCGAAGCTCGGTATGACTGCCAACAGCAGGATGGCTAGAGTTAGACGTGTCGCTCGAAGAGTGTGGTGATTCATCTTTTGAACATACGATGCCGCAAATCGAAAATATGGTCAAAACTGCACATCTCTGGATGGTCACTGAGGATCGAATTGAACTGTAGCCCTCGGAGATGCCGCGACTTCGGACGAATCAAAGCCCGTTGGTGTGCTGAGCCGCCATTACACAAAAGCCCCGAAGTAACGAGCAACTCGAACCGACGTTACTAAGTACAATATTTGTGGCTTGATACCCGAACTCTAAGCGGCGTAGTCTAGAGGATGGTAAACCAATTGTTCTACAAAGCTCTCCCTCTGGGAGCTTTTTCGTCTCCAATAATTCTCGACGACCGATGTTCCTCACGCAGAACGACACCTGAAAGCGACCCGTCCCAAAGCAGGCCACAATGAACACGAAACATTTCAGCTACTTTGACGATTACAAAAGCCAAGCTCTGGAATGCCCGAAGTGCGGATGGAAGGGCGTGTTTCAGGAGGGATCAGTGGAATACTACGCTGACCTGATGGACTGCACCTGTCCCATATGTGATGTCTTCGCTTCGCCGATGCTGGCCGTTGTCCTTTATCCAACACTGGAAGAAGCTCGGGCCAATGCTGACCGCCCCGGCATCAGGGAATGGGTTGAAAGGATCGACAGGGGATTCGACAGGTTTGAGACACAAAAGCTCAAGGGACCGGAACAGCTTCCCGAAATTGACGACGACGATTTCACTTTGATTTGGGACTTCGAATCGGACCCTACCCAAGAGGGCGCGCGCATATTACTCAAGCACCAAAGTGCGCTCATATTCTCTGAGCCCGCTCGGTTTGAAGAGTATCCGAGATTCGGGGAAGTGGCTGAAATCCTAAAGGCTCGATACGGTGACCGTATCAAGGACCTCGTACCAACCGAACGAAGCGAATCGTGGTTGTACGGTAACGCCACCGATGGCGAGGCTTCCGTCGATTGGTTCCGCGTTCACTGTTTCGGAGCCAACATCAGTAAACCGATCTGCGAAGGCGATAGTGGTTCGTTTTTTCACAAGCCGACCATCGCAGAGGTCGCCACGGACGTCGTCGCTCGCGAGGAGCAGCCGCCAAAGCGAAGGCTGCATTGGAAGTGGTCGCCGCGAAATCTGATAACCAACCATCAGCGTCAGCACCGCTTCCACGTCCGCGAGTGATGCGGCTCGTGCCCGGAGTTCCGGTGCGTACCTGGGAGCGTATGAAGACAGGGAGGTATGGGGTTGGTCTCATCCGGCATGGAGATAACCTGTGCCGAGGCACAACGAAACATGACCCATTTTCGGCATGACTGGACTGCTGCGCTTTGGATCGACATATGGACCGCGTGACCGCGCTGCGTGATGAATTCACAAAGATCGCTGAGGAGGAAAAATAATGAGAGTCTATTCTGATTCGCTAAAGCAAGAGCACGCCCCGAACACGACCTCGAAGTGGCCATCGCACCTCGTAATTATGCGGCATGCAGAATCTGAGCGAAACATCTGGAAGGAGATTGCTACCGCCAAGGGAGAACTTGTTTACGGCGGCGAAGTCCGGGACATGGATGTGAAACTCACGGAGAATGGCATGAAGAGGCCGTAGCAACGGGCGAGGGGCTCGGGCGTCCATTTCAACTTCGACCGTGTCTACGCTTCTCCCTTCGAGAGGACGATGGAAAGCGCCCGGCTGATGATCGAGCAGTTTCCGTATGCGGTTGAAATCATCGAAGACGAAAGGCTGCGAGAGATTGACTTCGGCGTACTTGACGGCCTAACCAAGCATGGCATCGCTCATTCCTACCCCGAGGAAAAGAAGCGCCGGTTGCAACTCGGCAAATATCACCACCGCCCGCCCGCTGGTGAAAATTACCCCGACGTTGCGCTCCGCTTGCACAGTTTTCTTGGAACGCTCACCCGGGAAGCTGCCGGTGAGACTGTTCTCTTGGTGTGTCACTCGGTTGTTGTGTTGCTTTTTCGCAAGTTGCTGGAGCGGCTGTCCGAAAAACAAGTTCTGACAATCGACGGCGATAAGGCACAAGAGGTGCGCAACTGCTCGGTGACGCATTATGCCTTCGACGCTCGTGCTGGGGCGAATGGCAAACTCGTCCTGCGCGACTTCAATCGCGTCTACTATCCCGGGCGACGGAGGGGTGAATGCTAAAAGCTAAAGAAAGGAATTCGGTGGTCAAAAAATACGTGCGAATGTGGCCCCGCGAGATTTTTGATCGCGTCGAAATCATCGGAAAAGGGAAACAGAGGTTTCTCGGAGATGAATTGAAACAGCCGGGTGTTTACGTTCTTTACCGAGACGATGAGCCCTACTACGTCGGACAAGCCGAGAACATGCGGGGCCGGGTCAGCAAGCATGCAACCGATCCTACGAGTAGGCTTTATCTTTTCTGGAATTATTTCTCCGCTTTTGTAGTTGAGAATCCCGATCTACGGTCGGAGATTGAAGGCATTTTGATCGCGGCTATGCCGACCGCGAACGGTGCAAATCCGAAACTGCCCAAAGAAACCATGCCGAAGCCCGTTCGAAATCTACTGCGCGAAATACGTCTTGTCAGAGCAGCGGGAAAACGCGAAGGTCCGAACTTGTGAGACAACTCCCGGCGCCGCGAGAACTGGATTGTTCTGGACCATAATCTGCTGCCAAGTGATCCTGCAAATTTAGGCCGAAGCACTTGTCGTGAAAGTGACTCCGCATTTTGGACACCGTATTTGAGTGGAACTGAGTGGGAGCAGTTCTGCCGGTGGAATCCGGTATCCGCATTGCGTGCAGGGCGGCGAGCGACGCTTACACTTTTTCGAGATTGATTTGTCTACGGCGGTGGACGGTCACTTTTTGATCAAGTTTCTAGTGCGCTGGATGCTCATCCCCATTTCCCCGACGATGCGGTCGCTAAACCTATCGCTCATATAGATTGGATTACACGCGCCTCGGACGAAGCACATCTCTCGGTACTCTTGAGGAATTGCCCTGCCAACGAACAACTCGAAGCCTATTCCGAGAAACAAACATTTGTAAGTACGCCACGATCGGATCGGCCCCCGATAAGGTGCAAGCATAGAAAAAACCGCTGGAGTGTTGTTCTCGGCGACCATAACCCATAGCGAACAGTTTTCGGGAAACTCTTCCTCCGTCAGTAGATATTTTCTGAACCTCTCCTCATAAGGGCCGAGCATCCCCGCATCTTGAGTGGTGTTCCTGCCGATAGGCCAAGCGTGCGCGGACGCTCTCCAGAAAACGCTGGCGGCAAAATAAACGATCCGATCAACGTTGATTTCTGAAACGGCTCCAGCATGTAAGGTCTTTACGTCCGGAGTAGTGGTAACTGGTACCGCAGCGACCAACGCTGAATGCAGCGGGAACTCATTCACCTTCATCCAGCAGTTCCGCATAATCCAGTCCTCGCCCTCTGAGTTCAGCAACTGCTCACATTTTCTACAGAGGATATAGTCCTGTGCCTGCCAAGATGCTTCGTATGTAACTTCGGTATTGATCACCACGGGGTGTCGTCCACGTTCGCTTGACTTGCGAAGCCGCTCATATCCAGCTGCTGGCAGTAAGTGGCTCTTTTGCAGCTCACAATTAAGCTGCTGGCATAGGCGACACGTTCCAAGCATATTCTCATTCTACGTTCTTGGAGTCGAGGATGTACGGCGATGAGGCCGGGTTGACCCAGCCGTTATTATTCACGGTGCGATGCTTTCTTGAGGAGCCTTTTCCTTGTTCTAGGTACCCCTACATTGAAGTACGTCAGAATGCGAGGTCAGTGGACGATTCGGAAAGACGTTGATCTGACATTTCGACGTCTCGATTAGGATGCTAGAATTCCGCCATCGCGTCGGAGGTGTGCGTCATGCCGGTCACTGGAATGCTCGGCCATACCTTGGCCGTTATCCTCGTGGTCATAGGTCTTCTTAGCGGTGCTCTGGCGGTTCTGCGGGAAGTGCAACTGATGTATGCGCCAGCTAAAGCTGGCGAACGCCGTGTGTTTTGGGCTTGGGTGAGGATCGCATTTATTGTCGCGGCAGTACTGTTGTGGTGGGATGAGCATAGCAAGGTACAACAACTGTCCGCTGCCACATCTCAACCGACAATTTTGGTAAATACACCGCCAGCGGTCGTCAATTCTCCACCGCAGACCGCGTATATCAAAGCGCACGATCCCGGTGTGGTAATAAGCAGCTACCTATTGGGAGGTAACTGGGCAGTCAGCGTAGAATGCGAAAATACGAGCCAGACCGTGATCGCACAAGATGCAGTGTGCCGAACTGCACTTCGTGTCGTAAAAACAAGGCCAAATGTCTTCAAACAGCCAGTCGTGGATCAATCAATCGAAGACGAAGAGTACTTAAAGTTCCGAACGGAGATGGATTCTACAACGCCCGCGCGGAGGAATTACGGGCCTGGAGAATACGGAGTGAGCACCGTATATAGCCCGACCGTTAACGACAAATTGGATAAGGATTTCAGGAGCGGGGCAAAAACAATTTTATTCTTGGCAGACTTTAGCTGGAAGGATGGAACCGGGGAGCACCACAACGAAGTCTGCTCTTGGCTGCAAATTAGTCCACAGATGTTTACTGGTCCCGGCACTATTGCCCCGAATACCCAATTTGTATTTCACTACTGCGTTGGACACAATGGTGTACGCAGATAAGGTTCCGCTGCCCACCGAGGTCGATTCGCGTAATGGAGCCGCACCGTGTCGCCCCGCGCCTCCGTCACCTGCCGCGTGTCGGTCCGGGCGCGCATGCGACCTCTCGCGCCTGTTATCCCATTCGCGCTCGCGGCACCTGCCGCGCCTGCTGTCCCGTCGTGCTTACGGCACCTGCCGCGCCGGGGGTCCGGTCACGCTGGCCGCACCTGCCGCGTCAGCGGGTACGTCATCTTAAAAGAGAGCCTATTTCTCTATGCAGGGGCTTGATTTTCTGGCAAATTGTTCCGGTCCAAGAACACGCCTCATCCGCTTTCGCTTGGAGACTCTGCGCAGGGTGAATGGAGCCGGGTGCCGTCGATTACGCGAGGAGAAATGCATACTTGGAGTCAAAGTTATCGCCGTAAGATTCGGCGGAGAATTCAGCAAATGCAGGACCGTAGCGATGAGGTCAAGATAAAAGTGGACCAATCGACGGACAATAATTTCCGGCATCTATTGCTGGAAGAAATGTTCCAGTTGGAAAAGAATATTGCGGAGCTTGAAGTCGCGGATCGCCGTCGGGTCTACGCGAGGTCGGGGTTACCGATCAAGCGGCCTGACCGCGCAGTGGACAAAAGGAAATTGGTGATCGCCGACATTAAGCGGAACAGCCCCGAAATATCCGCACGAGAAATCTGCAAGAAGATGGACCAGCGCGCCGAGACAGCCCCCAGTTTCAGCCCCCGAAAACTTGGAAGGCTCAATCTTGGGTGCGCGCTTACCAGCAATCCCCAGCGAAAGTCCGCACGTACATTTCGAAGATCAAGAATATTTCTTGATGTTACCGTTACCGATTGTGTTACCGGTAACGCCCTCCTGCAAGCAATCAACCTCTTCTCGCTGCTCGATTTAGAAAACTCGATTACCGCCGTGAGGTTTTCTTCTGGTCGGGTAACGCAACCCGAGGAAGAATTGGGTCGCGGGGCTACACGCGGTCTACACGTCGCTGATCGCTCCGTCTTCGAGGTCGTCCATGTCCATTCAAAAACTACCACCGTTCAGAATCGACGCAGCTCAGTTTCTTCGCGACACACTGGTTGATGCCATGTCCACCGTGGAACTCGGTGCCTGCCTTCGCCTTCTCTGTATTCAATGGCTCGATGGTTTCATACCCGACGACGTAGGCTTTCTGGCCCGCCTTTGCAGGTTGGATGCCGCAGCCATGGCTGACGTATGGGTGATGCTGTCGGGCTTCTTTCCAGTGGTCGAGCCGGGCAAGCGGGCCAACCGATATATGCGGGCCGAGCGCGACAAGGTTGTCGCTAATCTTGAGCGCAAAAGCGATGAGGGCATCCGCGCGGCACGGAAACGTTGGGATAAAGCTGAGCAGCAGCGCAATGGAGAACCACATGGGTCTCCCCACGCGGAACCCCATGGGCCCGGCAATGCCGATGGCAATGGGTATCCAATCCAACTGCCAATGCAAGAAGAGATTGGGAAACCAAACATAAGAGGGGGCGCCGTCGCGCGCACCTCCACTCATCAACCTGCATTGGCGTCGGCGACCAAAAAGAACTTGCACGTTCGAATGCCGGAAGGATTCCGACCCAACGACGGCCACCGATCACTCGCGAAGGAATCTGGCATCAACCTCGAAGAAACATTCGGCGACTTTGCCCGTCACCATGCGATCTGGGGAAGCAAGTCCGTGAATTGGAACAAGTCGTTAACGCGGTGGCTTCAAAGGGAGGCGAATTACGTGCTGGTTCGAAAGACGCGAAAACAGCGAACTCAGTTGACGGCGCTCACTTCCTCGGCTGCACGGGGTCTGCCGCACCTCGATAGCCCTCATAAATCAAATCGCGAGGCGGAGACTGTATCAATGGATCACCGAGGCGACGGTCCACCCCCATCCACGAATTAGCTGGCGAGCGAGGCCAATGACATGCCGAAGAGAGTCGTCGATGGCGAGGGGCTGTGGCGTTCGGACAAACTGGCGAGGGTAGAGCCACCCCGCTGGCGAGCCGAGTACGCGAATCTGATTCCGCTGGCGTTCAGTAATGGCGTCTTTGAAGTGAATCCTCGCCGCATTTGGTCAGCCGTCTACTCCTACAACCGCCCAGATGTCGCACCGGAGGAAGTAGCGGACATTCTCGATGAACTCGCTAGGGTTGGGATGTTATTTCGATGGACGGACGGCGGCACGGGTAAGGTCTGGGGATATTGGGTGGGTAGCGACAAAGCCGGTCGTCTGCCCGGCAAGAGCCGTCGGGGAACTAACGAGGTTGTCGGGCCGAACCGCCCGAGAATGAGCTTCGGAAGTTTTTGGATTCCAATAAGCGATCCAACGGAACAGATTTGTGCCTAGGCTTAGGCTTTGGCTCTGGCTCAGGTATGGGCCTTGGCTCTGGGGTCGCCCCGCCAAAAAACGGCGGGGCTCCCTTGTCGGTCGCTGTCCGCCCGACGCGGCGAGCATGCTTCCCGCAACCAAACGAAATTCGCCACATTCGGCGGAAGCCTTGCGACTGGCACAGATTCTGCGCGGAGAAATTCTCAGCAACAAACCAGACTCCCGGATCACGGATACGCAATTAGAAAACTGGGCCACGACAGCCGCTCTAATGCTTCGCATAGATCGACGGAACGAAAAACGCATCGCCGCCGTGATTTGCTGGGCGCATGCCGATGAATTCTGGCGCGCAAATGTCCGCAGCATGGACAAGGTACGAAAGCATTTCGACACCCTCGAACTCAAAATGTCTCAGAAAGGGGGACACCACAATGGACGAACTCCGTCTGAACAGGCCGCAGAATCAGTCGCAGGAGCCGCCGAACTCTTTGACGCAAAGGCTAAAGAACTTGAGCGCGCGTTTGGCAACAACATACGTGGCCGTCGGAAGGTCGGTGCCTGATTCCACGGCTTTAGCGACGATGACTGCCGATCTAGCCAGACGCTACACCGACGAGCAAATCGTCGCGGCACTGGAGCGCGTGCGGCTAGAGTGTCGCTTCATCGCGCTCGTAGACATAATCGAGCGAATTCCCGGCTCTGGAGTCGAGGACGGCAGGCCGGGTCCCGAAGAGGCGTGGTCATTGTGCCCGAAGGACGACGAGCTGTCTGTGGTATGGACCCCCGAAATGGCACAGGCATTCGGTGCGGCGCGCCCCATACTGCTCTCTGGCGATGCCGTCGGCGCTCGCATGGCGTTCAGAGAAGTTTATTCACGTCTTTTAAAATGCTCGGCATGAGGGAGTTCCGGTACGGTGGGAAGCATCGCTCGGCTACAACCACAGTGACCGAGTGCGGGCGTTGTCGGAGGCAATCGAAAAACACCGGATCACGCGCGAAGCTGCACGGCTTCTTCTTTCGCCGGAGCAAGAGGACCAGCTTCTGCTGTCGCTCCCTGCGGAGGACGGGAAACGGCTCCTATCGGGCACGGCGCCGCCGGTGGCGCAACTCTTGAGCGGGTTCGGTGGACTGCTTCAAAAAATGCGGATGGATCACGCATTACCGGAGGAGTACGACCCCGGCCCTACTGAACCTCGGCAGCCGCCCATGACCACAGACGCCCTCCGAGAGCGTAGAACAACACTCCGCCATCAGGCTGAAACCCTAACGAACCAAGCGACAGGTGCTGGCGGCCCTGAGCCGAAAGGCTGCTGATTAGGACTTAGCGCGACGCAGGGTCGCGACCGGTTGCGCACGGGATTCCGAATCCCGCGCACCGCTCTAAGCCATTGAGAACGCGGGCGTTAGTCAACGATCAAGGCTGAATCATGGCTGAACTCGAAACAGCGCGGACACCTACGGATGCCAGCCTCGTAGCGGGCCTGCGGGAGTTGGTACGCCGCGTGGAACGCGGCGATCAACTCAAGCCTCGCCTCCTCGATGTCACGGACGCAGCCCGCTATCTCGCGACATCCGACAAAGGCATTCGTGCTCTGATCGCGAAAGGCGATTTGCCCTACATCCAGAACGTGCCCGGACGTTCGCCGTACCAGTTAGACATCCGCGATCTTGACCAGTGGATTGAAACCAACAAGACCCGCGCCAATCCTTAGGTCGCGCTTCCTATCTTACTAACCGCTTGGTAAGATAACACGGAGGCATGAAAGATACTCCCCCATGAGAAAAAAGAAGAAGAATCCACACGCACAAGCATTGGGTGTTCTAGGTGGCAAGGCCCGCATGAGGACCTTGACGCCCACAGAGCGCAAACAACTAGCAGCCAGCGGCGGCGCAACCAGAGCTAAGAAATTGGGCTCACGGAGGCGAAAAGAGATTGCAAAGCTGGCAGTAGCGGCCCGCGAACGTAGGCGGGCGAATCGGGAATCCATTCATGAAAAATCGAAAAAGAGGAAACGGGTCAATCTATAAGCAACCGGGGTGCTCGACATACACGATTCAGCTTTTCGGACTCGCTGGAAAGCGCATTCGCGAATCGACAGGCACCGACGATAATCGAGCGGCGCAAGTAATCCTAAGGGCCAAACTTTCGGCCATCGACCGTGGGGAGACTATAGAACCTCGAAGGAGACAACAAGTGGCGTGCAGTGAGCTAGTACACCGACCTAGAGCGCGACTATCGCATCAACGGGCGCAAGAGCATCGACGCGATCCGGCGCAGATGGAATCTTCACTTGAAACAAACGTTCGGTGACATGGCCGCACGTGCGGTAGCCAGCAAACTGGATGCGTATGTTGACAGACGGCTCGGCGAGAAGGCTGCACCCGCGACCGTCAACCGAGAACTCAGCCTGTTGAAGACCGCTCTCCGTCTTGGCGCGACAGAACACAAGTACGCTGTGCCGATCTTTCCCCATCTCAAGGAAAGTAATGTCAGGACTGGATTCATTGAGCAATCAGATTTCGACCTGCTACGTGGACTTGCGACGGGAATTTGGCTGCGCCTGTTCTTGGAGATGGCGTTCGAGTTCGGCTGGCGTAAGCGTGAATTGCTTGACCTGCGCGTGCGACAGGCGAATGCGACGACCGGGACCATACGACTGGACGTAGGCGACACCAAGAATGGCGAGGGACGCGAAGTCGCGATGACAAAGTCAATTCGTGAGTTGGTGCGCTTGGCTGCGACCGGAAAGAACCCGGACGATTACCTCCTCACCCGAGAAGGTGGAATCCATGTCAAAGACTTTCGGAAGGCTTGGCAGAGTCTCTGTATTCAAGCGGGGCTCGGGCGGACCGTTTGCCGCGTTTGTGCAAAAACCGTCACAGGGAAAAACTGCGACTGTGGCTGCGCGAAGCTCAAATACGCGGGACCGATCCTGCACGATTTCCGCAGATCAGCCGCGCGCGAATTGCGGAGAGCGGGTGTCGCTGAATCGACCATCATGGACATCGGGGGGTGGAAGACTCGATCCATGTTCAAGCGGTACGCGATAAAAGACTCGCGTGACATCAAGGCTGCAATCGAAAAGCGGGAACAGGCCCGGTTCGAGAACAGCCATGATTTCAGCCATGATTCCCTGCCCGAAGGGCATTTCGAGAGGAAAAAGGTCACTTCTCCGATCAACTGAATATGATCTAACCACTGATTCGACGAGGGTTATTGGTGCCCGGAACCGGAATTGAACCGGTACGTCCTGTTAAGGACCCGGGATTTTAAGTCCCGTGCGTCTGCCAGTTTCGCCATCCGGGCGCGCATATTATCAATATTTTACAAGGATTTCTCCGAATGGGCCGTTTATGTGTCAACTTCGGAGACATCCTGCACGTTCATCTTTATGAACGTCTTTCTCGAGCGGTCCCTCGGAGCGGCAGTCAAGTTCCAGGATTGCGAAAGTCGACTTCTCCCGCCTCCCAGAGCGAATCTCCTCTTTCAATCACCTCACCAACCCCGGTGACCCCTATCACTGCGAATCCCCTCCCGCTGTTCCATCGTGTATCTAAGGAAGTGTGTGCAAACCATGCATCCGCATTGGACCGAAGGATTCGCCTTTCTCACTTCTCCCGCCGGTGTTTCCCCAATCCTCCATAAAGCAACTGCCGCCTTCGATTCCTTTAACTACCATCACTATCTTCCCCTCACCCTCGTCGCTCTGCTCGTGATGTTCATGGTCTGGCGCCTGCAACGCATCGAGCTCGACCGACTCTGCGACGCACTCAAGCGCTCGTCCGACCTCCAACATCAGTTAGAACGCGAACGCAATCAGGCGCAAGAAGAGATTTTTCGCCGCCTTCACGAAGATCGTGAACTCAACAAGCAAAAATTTCAGTTTCAGGCGCAGCTCGCCGAATACGAAAAATATTCGACCCTCGCCCAGCTCGCCCTGGGAGCCGCCCACGGCATCAATAACCCGCTTCTCGGCATCCTCTCGCACCTGGAAATCGAGATGAAGAGCGCGAGCGACTCCGATCAGCGTTGGGAGATCGAGCAGTGCATCGCCGGCACAAAACGAATCTCAGCCACTCTCCGCGGACTCGTCAATTACGCTCGTCCCGGACCGCTCGTCCTGAGCAACCTCAGCCTCTATCGCCTCGTCACCGACACGCTCAGTTTCCTTGAAGGCCAACCGGCTCTGCGCGGCAAGCAAGCCGAAAATCAGGTTCCCGAAGACTTGCCCCACATCCTGGTCGATTCCAATCAACTCTCTCAGGTTCTGATGAATCTGCTGATCAACGCGGCCGAGGCCACGCCCGATGGCGGACGCATCACTATCTCCGCCCGCAAACTGGCCTACTCCGACAGCGTCGAGATCCGCGTCAGCGACACCGGATCCGGTATACCCTCCGATATTTTGCCGCACGTCTTCGAACCATTTTTCACCACTAAGAACGGCAAGGGCACTGGCCTCGGCCTGAGCATCAGTGCCACTTACGTAAGAAGGAACAAGGGCGACATCCGGATCGACAGCGTCGAAAAACAAGGCACCACCGTCACTATCCGTCTGCCCATGCGCCAAGAGGACTCACACAAAACCAAAGAAGAAGAAAGGTCCGAGATCGTAATGTAATTAGCCTCCAAAAGAAACGATTCGATCGTAGGGCTGGCCAATGGCCAACCGCGAAGAGCTAACAGCGCTTCATCCATGCCCTATTCCGCCCTCATCATCGACGACGAAGAACTAACCCTCCGCACCATCTCGCGCGGCCTCCGCCAGGACGGCTTCGAAGTCTTCACCGCTCTCACCGGAGAAGAGGGACTTAAGCTGTTCCACGAGGAAAAGCCCGACCTGATTCTCCTCGATATCGTCCTCCCCGGCATCGACGGCGTCGAAGTCCTCCGCCAAATCAAGGACTCGAATCCCCCCGCCATTGTCATCATGATGAGCGCCTATCATCTCGTCGAGCGCGCCGTCGAAGCGATGAAGCTCGGAGCCTTCGACTACCTCATCAAGCCCTTCCACCTCGAAGACATGATGAACACGCTGCATCGCGCCGCCGAGGTTCTCGCCCTCCGCGTCCGCGTGCGAGACTCCGTCGAGTCCGAACGCGGCCGCTACGATTTCGGACGCATCGTCACCCACAATCCCGCCACCATCAAAATGCTCGAAGTCGCCCGCAAAGCCGCCGAGGCCGACCGCACTACCATCATGATTCAGGGAGAAAGCGGAACCGGAAAAGGCGTTCTCGCCAAGGCCATCCATTACGCCAGCCCGCGCACCTCGATGCCCTTGCTCGAACTCAATTGCGCCGCCCTTCCCGACGCCCTTTTAGAAAGTGAACTTTTCGGCTACGAGCCCGGAGCCTTCACCGACGCCCGCCGTCGCAAAGAAGGCTTGCTCGAACGCGCCAGCGGAGGCACCGTTTTCCTCGACGAAATCGGCAACATGTCCGCCAGCGTCCAAGCCAAAATTCTGCGCGTCCTCGAAGAAGGCACCTTCATGCGCCTGGGCGGCACCAACACAATCAAAGTCAATATCCGCCTCATCGCCGCCACCAACGACCAGTTGAAAAATGCCGTCAGCCAGGGACGATTCCGCGAAGATCTTTATTACCGCGTGAATGTCGTCCAACTCGAAATCCCCCCGCTGCGCGACCGCGAGGAAGATATCGTCCCCCTCGCCCTCGAAATCGTGCAGCAGTTCAATCGCGAACTCAAAAAGAATTTCACCGGATTCACGCCCGCCGCCGCCGACTTGCTCGTCCAGTATCCCTGGCCCGGCAATATCCGAGAGTTGCGCAACGTGATCGAGCGCACCATGATTCTCAGCGCCGAAGGCGAAATCGACGCCGGACATCTTCCCGAAGAAATTCGCGACCAGCATCCGGAAAAAAAGCCCGGCGAAGTCTTTTCCCAAGTCGACATCTCGCCCACCGGAGACCAGTTCCTAAGCCTCCGCGAACTCCAGGACAACTACATCGAGCAAGTCCTGGCCGCCACCGGCAACAACAAAACCCAAGCCGCAAGAATCCTCGGCATCCACCCCACCTCCCTCCAACGCCGCCTCAAAGGCAAAGCTCTCGACTAAGCAAATTCCAAGTCACTGCTCCGCGCACAACGCCGCACGTCAACCGATTTCTCTCTCGTGTTACTCTGCTTGGCTACTCGAGGACCAGCATTTATGTCCGTTGCCTCGCGATCCATCGTGATCGCCGCCCTTGCACTCAGCTCCATGCTAGCCCCGGTGCTTGCCCAGGATTCCAAGCCGTCCTCTCCCGACACGGACCTTCCCGCTGCCGACCAACTTTATCGAACAGACAACTTGGCGGAAGCCGAAGCCCGATATCAGGCTCTCCTCAAAAGCGATGCGAACAATTTGCGCGCCCAAGTTGGAATGGTGCAAACCATGTTACGGGAGCAGAAAATTGACGAGGCGCTCGACGCAATCAATGCCGCGTTGTTCGCGCAACCCAAGTCAGCCGTGTTGCTGGCGCTCAAGGGCAACGTCCATTTCCGCCGCGCCGAGATGTCAGAAGCCGAAGTCTCCTACTTGGCCGCGAAAAAGATCGACCCCAAGCAACCCGCGGCTTATCTCGGACTGGCGCAACTCTACCGCTGCTACTCCCTCCATCGCAGAGCGTATGACGAACTCCAGACGGCGCACCAGGTCGCCCCCGACGACGCCTCGGTGCAACAGGCGTGGATCGGAACGCTCCCTCGAAAAGAAAAACTAACCGCGCTCAAGTCCTACCTCGGCAGACCCGGCCTTCCGGGAGACGAGATAAAGCAAACGTCCGAGTATCTGCAATTCCTCGAAGCGACCGCAGATAAGCCCATCCACGCTTGCAAATTAGTTAGCAAAGTTGACCAGACGGAAGCGAAACTTGAAACCATCTATCCCCTGCAACGCCGCATGCCGGGGATTGGCCTTCGTTATGGGGTTGTCATGCCAATGGGAAGAGGTCTGTCGGTAAAAATCAACGGCAAGAAAGCCAATCTCCTCCTCGACACTGGAGCGAGCGGCATCATCATCGGCAGTGAAGCTGCCGACAGAGCAGGACTTCCCCGAATCTCGCCAATGCGCTTCGGAGGCATCGGAGACAGCGGAACTCAACGAGGTTTCACCGCCGTGGCCGACCACGTCCAAATCGGCGAACTTGAATTTCAGGACTGTCTCGTCACAGTGAGTGAGCAGCGCGCAGCCGCCGGTGGAGACGGACTGATTGGCGCCAATGTTTTCGCAAGCTACCTCGTCGATATCGACTATCCGGACATGCGGCTGAAACTCTCGCCTCTACCCAAACGGCCGGAAGACAAAGTTGCTCCGCAATCGCTGATCAGCGAACCAGATATCCCGGCGAACTTGGAACGGGAAGACAGCTCCACGAACTCGTCTTCCAACAACCCGACAAAAAACGCATCGGATTCGAATCCTCCAGTACGCGCTTGGGACGATTTCTTCAAAGATCGTTACATCGCTCCAGAAATGGCTGATTGGACCAAGGTGTACCGCATCGGCCACGCCATGTTAGTGCCGACTTTTGTGGACGATTCCAAAGCATTGCTCTTCGAGCTTGACACAGGTGCCTTTACCAACACCCTCTCGCTACGCGCTGGCCTCAAAGCAGACAGCATCGTCCCCGAGGAAGACGCACTCCGCGTTCGGGGTCTGAGCGGCGAAGCGAAAGCCGTCTATAGTGGCAAAGCCACTTTGAGTTTCGGACATCTTCAGCAAACAGATCCGGCCATCGTCATTCTTAATCTATCCAACGTGAGCGGCCACATCGGCACCGAGGTTTCCGGCTTTCTGGGTTATGGAATGCTCCGCTTGCTCGACGTGAAGCTCGACTATCGTGACGGCCTAGTGAATTTCGAGTACCACCCCAAACACTAATGCACCTACCCTGCGCTCTGCCCCACTGCCTTACCCTTCCCCATCATCTTCCCCACCGCCCGCGCCACCGACACTAGCTTCTCCAAATCCTCTGCCGTGAAGTCAGGCCCCGCTGCCGCTGGACGCGGCGCCTTGCGCGAAACCTGAATCACTCCAACCACCTCTCCATTCGCATTCACCACCGGAGCCGACATCAGCTTCTGAATGACCTGATCGTCGAGCCCCGTATCTCCCAGCTTCACCAGTTCGAAAATACTGTAATGCTTCACCTCGGCGAACCCGTTGAAAAGCTCGGCATGCTTTGTCCGGGCCGTCCGCGCCGCCACCGACGAACTCGCCAAAGGTATCGCTCCCGCAGTTTTCAACTCCGCCGGATACAGAAAATTCAGCATTCTCCCGTGAAGTTCTAGGAGCGCAACTTCCATTTCTCGCACGCGAAAAATCTGCGCGACCTGGCCACAAATCGCCTCAGGAGTGCCCTCCGGCCAGCCTACATCCCCGAAATGGCCTATCTCCCGCATTTTCCTGAGGATGCCTCATTGACCGCCCAAGCCGCAAGTGACGAACGTGCTCTTTGCTCCTTCGTTTCAGTAACTTGGACGAACCCCGAACCTCAAAACTCCGCCTCTAAACTCGTCCCAACGAAAAAGCCCCGAACAGTTTGTCCGGGGCTGCCCACCGAAAGCTAGGAGCTTACGCTTCGGCCGGCGGAGTCGCCACTATCCATCTTTGCGCTGGCGGGTTCTTCGGCAAAATATCCAGGTAGACCACCGCATATCGGAAGGCCACCACCGCCGCCGTGATCGTCGCAAACGTTGCCGCAAATTCCGTCCACTTCGGCGTGTAGTAAACCGCCGAACTGCTCTGCAGCGCGGTGATCGAAACATTGAGCCGGTTCGTCATGAAACCCATCACGATGACCGCACTCGTCCAATATAAAAACAACGGATTGTTTCGCACCTTCTCCTGGTTCAACAGCACCAGCGGAATCATCACCAGCAGCGCAATCTCCAGCCAGAACAGCAGCGTCTCCTCGCGCCACATCCACAAATAGCGCGTGGCATCGCGGTTCACCAGATCCACGACGCGGAACACTCCATACATCGCTAGCAGCGGCCCAATCACCCGGCTCACGTCGCTCAATATGCTCATATCTACGCGAGCATTCAGCGACCGCACGCACAAGTAAATCGCCATGATCGTGACCGCCAGCCCCGCCGGAATCGCCGACAGATAAAACATCGTGGTCAGGTACGGTGTGTACCACAGCGGATCCAGCCGCCCCTTCGTGATCAGGTACAGCCCGCCGAGAAACGACTGGTGCATCGACGAAAGCAGGGTCCCCGCCATCACCAGCGCAATCAGAATGCTATGGTGCCAGCGCAAATACATCTCTCGTACTCTTACAAACGGAATCTTCTCAATCAGCGCCGGCGAAAATTCCAGCGCCAGCACCGTGCTGTACAGCATCACGCACCACGACACCTCGAATAACACCGAATGCCGGTTCCACATCACAATCGGATGCCAGATTCTCCACGGCAATCCCAGTTCATACAACATGCCAATCATGACTGTCGAATATCCCAGGAACGAGATCAGCACCGACGTGCGCAGAATCGGACGGTAGCGCTCCAGTCCCAAAAGATAAACCGATGCTGCGATGGCGAACCCACCAGCCGAGAGTCCCACGCCGCACAGTGTTCCCAACCCAACCCACAACCCCCAGGGCTGCGGATCGGTGAGATTCGTCGACGCCTGAAATCCCAGTGCGAACCGCGCATACATCGAGTAAATTCCAGCCGCGAAAATTAACGCCACCACCGTTCGCCAGAAACTGATTTGCGGAAATCGTACCGCAGGCTTTCCCGCAACCGTCTTTTCAATACCAATCGCTCCCAGGCCAGTCATAACTCAACCCCTTTCCTTGGTAGATTTCTCCCGCGCTTCCGCCAGCGCCACCAGCGCCCGGCGTTGCGTGATCCAGTAGAGGCCCGACAGCAGCGCGCCTCCTACCAGAATCACCGTCGGTCCATCGCCCAATGCATTCGCCGTCAGAATCGGCATCGCCTGCTTCGGCACGGTGTCAAATCCCAGCTTTTCAAACGACACATCCGAGATAAAGAACACCGACGTCCCGCCCACTTCGTCGCTGCCGTAGATGTGCTTCACATACTTCGAATCGCTCAGAATGCGCCGCATCGCCTCGTCCATAATTTCGTTTCGGCTACCGGAAATCGACGCCTGTACCGGGCACGCCTCCACGCACGCCGGCACTTCTCCCTTCGCCTGCCGCGCCGCGCACATATCGCATTTCTTCACATAGGGTGCGAGTTTGTTCCACTCATAGCGCGGCACACTGAAAGGACAAGCCACCAGACAGTACCGGCAACCTATGCACTTCGTCCCGTCATACGTCACCGGACCCGCGTCAGTCTTTTTCAGCGCGCCCACCAGGCACGCTGACGCGCACGCCGGATCCTGGCAGTGCATGCACATCTTCCGCACGTAGTGGTCTCCGTGTTCTTCCACCACCGTCAGCGCCGTCGCCGAGAGCTTCGCTTCCGTCGCCTTCGGGAAGCCATGTATTTCCTTGCAGGCCTGCTCGCAATTCCGGCATCCGATGCACTTCGTGATGTCGACCAGAATTGCCCTGCTCTGGATTGCTTCTGCGGTTGCCATCGCTTTCTCCTTTCCTCTTTCCCAAGTTCGTGGCAAACCCCGTTACGATAGGAAGAACTCCTTCATCACCGACTGCTTCAACTCCCCATCCAACTGCGCCAGTAATCCCGGAATCGGATCGCCACCATCCTGCATCAACGCCGGCGCCGGACCCGCCAACATCCCATTCAGGCGCGTCACGTTGTTCTGCATCCACGGCGCAACCATCGCACCTTGTATCAAATTCCTCTGGTTAATTTTGAGGTCGGGCGACTTCACAATCGCGATCCACCCCTGCTCATACGGATCTTTCGTCAGCAAACTCGGATCCCGCAGCGCATCCTCATTAATCGCCGTCACCACACCCTCCACCGGCGACACCAGATCGATGCTCGCTCCGTTCCCTCTGATCGTCACCAGCTTTTGTCCTTGGCGAACCCAGCGGTCGGCCCCGCGCACAGCAATGTGTTCCACCTTCCCCAGCAGATTCGTGGTGAACTTATCGACCCCCACCCGCGCATCGTCGCTGCTCTCTTTGCTCATCCACATGTGTCCGAGATGAAAGCAGTAGTTCTGCGGAATCTCGAATCCAAACTCCCGCTTCACCAGCGGTGCCTTCGCCTTGGCCAAAATTTCCATTTCCGTAACCGGCTCATTTTTCGGTTCAATAAAATATCGGACGCTGATGATCAGCAAGAACATCAGTAGCACGAACAGGATCGACATAAACCCTCCTCTCGGGTTCTATCCCGCCACTCTGAACTCTGGCGCGTTTCCGCGCCCGCTTGCATCCTTATTAAATGCACGTATTGGGCATTTCCCACCATGTCGCCCTTTTGTTGCAAGATAAAGACTTCTGCCCTCAGATCCCACCAGCGGTCAACTTTAGACCCCTGCGTTTTGCAGCGAGCCCTGCATTTTGCAGGAGCGCCCCTTCGCGAACTGCTTTCGACATCCGTCCCGAAATAGAAACCACGGCCATTCTGGCTAATCCGCCCGGATTGCGGTTAGTTGCTCTGAGACCACACGTCCTCGGTGCCCCAGGTTCGTGCCCGTTCTTCTGGGCATTAACCTGGGCCCTCCAAACTTTGCCGTCAGGGGTCCATTTTCGGGAAGACACAAATACAGAGTTCGAAGAAGTAACGATGTTTCGACAAGTGCTCGACCTAGAGAAACCTGAAGAAAAACACTGGATTCAAGTGCTATAAAGAAAGGGCGCGAGCTCCACTCGGGCCGTAACCGCCACGGAACAAGAAGCGGCCTTCAGCCGCTGGGGAAGTCTGGTTTCGAATCGACCAACTGCTGTCCCTATCGTCCCCGCCCCCAGATTTCCCAAACACGGTGCATTACAATACATCCATTAACCCCTGAGTCGGACTCTTAGACACAGGAGGACAATACCGGCCACGCAGTTTCAGCAGAGTTCTCGTTAGTCTTCGACTATTCCTGCACGGTCGGTGACACCACGGTCGCAACGATTTGATCTCATTTATGCGGTCTCGGAACACTCGCCTCTCGCGTCGAACCTTCGCCACGACCGCGATGTTGTTCCTCTGCATAACCGCCAGTCCCGCCCAGACGGTGACCCGTATCACCCTCGACCAGGCCATCGACCTCGCCCTCGCACACAACCATTCGCTCCTCGCCACCCGCACCACGATCCTTCAAAACCAGGCTCAGGAGATCACCGCCAACCTCCGTCCTAACCCGACTCTCGGCGCCGACACGCAATTCGTCCCATTTTTCAGCCCCCAGGATTTTTCCGGCGAAAACCTCGATGAAACTCAGCAATTCGATGTCGGAATCTCCTACCTCTTCGAGCGCGGCCGCAAACGGCAGCATCGTCTCCAGGCCGCCCGCGATCAAACCGCCGTCACCCGCGCCCAAGTTGCGGACGCTGAACGCACCCTCGCCTTCAATGTCGGCCAGCAATTCGTTGCCGTTCTGCTCGCCGAATCGACCCTCGATTTCGCCCTCGAAGACCTCAAGGGCTTTCAGCAGTCTGTCGATATCAGCGAGATTCAACTTAAGGCTGGATACATCGGCGAAGGCGACTACCTCAAAATCAAGCTGCAGTTGCTCCAGTTTCAAACCGATGTCTCGTCTGCCCGCCTCGCCAAAGTTCAGGCGCTAGTCGCCCTCCGCGAGTCTCTCGGCTACAACGCCGTGCCCGCTGATTACAACGTCGTCGGAGATCTCGCTTTTCAACCCATCAAGGGCAATCTCGAAGACCTTCAGGCCCGAGCCCTGCGCGAGCGCCCTGACTTCCGCGCCGCGGAACTCGGCGTCACCGCTGCCCAAAGTCAAATCGCGCTGGCCAAAGCCAACGCCAAGGTTGACGTGAATGGCACTTACGATTTCACCCACGTCTCCGGCGAAAACACCGCCTCCATCTTTGCCAATTTTGAGCTACCTATCTTCAACCGCAATCAAGGCGAGATCGCCCGCACCGGATACGCCTTAACCCAGTCTCAGGAACAGCAACTATCCGCCAGCGACACCGTTCTCTCCAACGTCTCCAATGCTTTCGAATCCGTCAAAAGCATCGAAGAGGTTGTTCAGCTCTACACCTCCGGATATCTCAAGCAGGCGCAAGACTCGCGCGACATCAGTGAGTATGCTTACAAGCGGGGTGCAGCCAGTCTTTTGGATTATCTCGATTCCGAGCGCAGCTACCGCGCAGTGCAACTCGCCTACCGCCAGGCGCTCGCCGCCTACATGACGGCGCTCGAACAGCTGAAAGAAGCTGAAGGAACCAGAAATCTGCCATGAACATGAGGAACAGGAACCTGCTATGACTCTCCGACCCGATCGCCATCGCTGGAGGACCGTCCTACCTGCCTCTTGTGCGATCGCGCTCCTCTTTTTATCTTTTGCCGGATGTAGCGACTCAGCCTCGAAAACCCCCGCCGATTCCAGCAGCGCAAAGAGTTCCGACAGCGCCGAGCTCTTCACCATCCCGCAAGAGCAGATGTCGCACGTCCAGGTGCTGACGGTGCAACCAACAACTCTCACTCGGACTCTTCGGCTGACCGGAGCCGTCGCCTACAACAGCTTCCGCACCACGCCCGTCATCACCCAGGTCAGCGGACCCGTTGCCCGAGTCGTCGTCGTTCCCGGCCAGCACGTCAAACAAAGTGAGCCGATGTTGTACGTGGCCAGCCCCGATTATTCCCAGCTCCGCACCAATTACCTCAAAGCCAAAGATGCATATGCGCTCGCCCAAAAGTCTTATGCACGCGCCCGCGATCTCTACGAACACAAAGCCATCGCCGAGCAAAATCTCGAACAGGCTGAATCCGCAGAGGTCCAAGCCGGAGGCGATCTCGCCGCCGCGCAAGCTGCCCTCAAAGTCATGGGCATCAGCGACCCCGATGCGCTCGTAAAAGCTCCTCCATCCTTTGAAGTCCCTGTCAGGGCGCCGATCAACGGTGAGGTCGTCGAACAAGACGTAGCCGCCGGACAACTCATCCAGCCCGGCACCACGCAGTGCTTCATGATCTCCGATACCAGCAACGTCTGGGTCTTGGTCAACGTCTATCAGAAGGACTTGCCTTACATCCGCGTCGGCGACCAGGTCGCCATCCAGACCGATAGTTATCCCAACGTCTTCCACGGCCGCATCTCTTACGTTGCCGCCTCGCTCGATCCCAGCACCCGCACGCTCCAGGCGCGCATCGAGACCAATAATCCTGGAGAGAAGCTGAAAAAAGATATGTTCGTCACCACCATTGTGAATGCCGGAACGATCCCGAATGCCATCGCGCTTCCGGACGCGGCCATCCTCCGCGATACCGAGAATCAGCCCTTTGTCTATGCCGCGGCCGCCACGAATCAGTTTGGCCGGCGCGCCGTGACTCTGGGCGAAAGTTTGAACGGCCAAACGCAAATTACCAGCGGCCTGAAAGCGGGAGATCAAGTCGTAGGCAATGGCAGCTTGTTCCTGCAATTCGCCAACTCGCTACAACGCTAGAGCACGAACCATGCCGACGACCGCACAACTCGGAATCCTCCCCGCATGATCCATCGCATCGTCCAAGCAGCGCTCCGTCAAAGATTCCTCGTGCTGATGCTCACCGCCTTCATCACCATTGGCGGAGTCCTATCCTTCCAGCGCATGCCCGTCGATGCCTATCCCGACCTCGCGCCGCCTCAAGTCGAAATCATCACCCAGTGGCCCGACCACGCCGCCGAAGAAGTTGAGCGCCTCGTCACCCTGCCCCTCGAACTCGAGATGAACGGCGTCCCCCACATGGTCGTGATGCGCTCCATCTCGCTCTACGGACTCTCAGATCTCATCCTCACCTTCGAAGACAACACCGACGATTATTTCGCCCGTCAGATCGTCTTCGAACGCCTCGCCCAAGCCACGCTCCCCACGGCAGTCACTCCCAGTCTCGCTCCGCTCTTCAGCCCCAGCGGCCTCGTCTATCGTTACGTACTCGAAAGTCCCGACCGCACTCCGCAGGAGCTAAAGACCATCGAAGATTGGGTCGTCGAGCGAGCATATCGCTCCGTTCACGGCGTCGCCGACGATTCCGGCTTCGGTGGAACCGTGATGCAGTATCAGGTGCTCCTCGATCCTGCCCGCATTTACGGATACCACCTCACCATCCCGCAAGTGGTCACCGCGCTCTCCGCCAACAACGCCAACGCGGGCGGCGGATTCTATTCGCAAGGCGGTCAGTTCTACTACGTCCGCGGAATCGGCCTCGTCAAAAATACCGACGACATCGGAAACATCGTCGTCGGCGCCAACAAGGGTGTGCCCCTCCGTGTCAAAGATATTGGAACTGTTGAAATCGGCCACGCTCCGCGCCTCGGCGAATTCGGCTTCCAGAAAAATGACGACTCCGTCGAAGGCGTCATTCTCATGCTCCGTGGCGAGCAAACGCAAAATGTCCTGAAAGGTGTCGAGGCCAAGACCGAAGAACTCAACCGCCAGATCCTTCCGCCGGACGTCAAGATCCATCCTTATTACGATCGCAGCGAACTCGTCGACCTCACCACCGACACCGTCGAGGCCAATCTCCTCCGCGGCATGGTCCTCGTTTTGATCGTCCTGATTTTCTTCCTCGTTAGCTTCCGCGCCGCCATCATCGTCGCCATCACCATTCCGCTCTCGCTGCTCTTTGCCTTCATCGTCCTTCACGCCCACGATGTAGCCGCCAATTTGCTCTCCATCGGAGCCATCGACTTCGGAATCGTCATCGACGGCACCGTCGTAATGATCGAAAATATCTACCGCGAACTCGCTCTCCGCGAAGGCCAACAGTACAATCTCAACGAAGTCATTCTCGCTGCCGCCAAAGACGTTGATCGCCCGATCTTCTATTCCGTCGCCGTCATTCTAGCCGGATACCTTCCCATCTACGCTCTCAGCGGCCCCTCCGGCAAACTATTTCACCCCATGGCCGAGACCATGTCGTTCGCGCTCGTGGGCGCACTCCTTCTCACCCTCACACTCATCCCTGTTCTCGCCTCCTACTGGTTCAAGAACGGAGTTCGCGAGAAACAGAACCGGGCCTTCGAATGGATGAAGCAGAAGTACGCCGGACAGCTCGATTGGTCGCTCGATCGCCCCAAGCTAACCATGCTCATCGCGACCCTCATTTTCGGAGCGACCCTGCTCCTGGTCCCCTTCATCGGCGGCGAATTCATGCCCCACCTCGACGAGGGTGCGCTTTGGGTCCGCGCCACTATGCCCTACACCATCTCATTCGAAGAAGCGAGCAGCATCGCTCCCCAGATCCGCGACATTCTCATGTCGTACCCGCAAGTCACCGTCGTCGGCTCCGAGTTAGGACGCCCCGACGACGGCACCGATCCCACCGGATTCTTTAATTGTGAATTTTATGTCGGCCTCAAACCCTACAAAGACAAGTCCTGGAGCGGCGATGCGAGCGACAAGAAAGCGCTGATCGAGTCGATCAACAAGAAGCTCACGGCGTTTCCCGGCATCATCTTCAACTACACCCAGCCCGCCGAAGACGCCGTCGACGAAGCCCTCACCGGACTCAAGAGCTCGCTCGCCGTCAAAATTTATGGCGAAGATCTCAACGTTCTTCAGGACAAAGCGATCCAGATCAAGAACGTCCTCGCCGAAGTCCCCGGATTCACCGAACTGACCGTCGTCCGCGAACTCGGCCAGCCCAGCCTGCTCGTTGATGTGGATCGCGACAAGATCGCCCGCTATGGCATCAACGTCGCCGACGTTGAAGCCGTCATCTCCGCCGCCGTCGGAGGACAGGCCGTTACACAGGTCATTCAGGGCGAGAAGCTCTTCGACTTAGTGGTCCGCATGCAGCCTCAATTTCGCAGCAGCGCACACGAAATCGGAAACCTTCTCGTCGGCACGCCCGATGGGACGCAGATCCCCCTCAGTCAACTCGCTACCATCACGCAGGGCAACGGCGCATCCTTTATTTATCGGGAAAATAACTCGCGCTACATCGGAGTCCAGTACAGCATCGAGGGCCGCGACCTGGAACGCGCCGTTCAAGACGGTCAGGCCGCCGTCAAAAAAGTCGTCACGCTCGCGCCCGGCTACACCATGTCTTGGGGAGGTGAATACAGCCAGTTTCTGGAAGCGAAATCGCAGATGTATTTCATCGTGCCTCTCGCCATCGTCCTCATATTCATGATCCTCTTCGCCCTCTACGGAAACTTTAAATTCCCTGTCACCATCGCTCTCGGCGTCATCATGACCGAGCCCGTAGGCGCTCTCATCGCTCTCAAACTCACCCACACCCCATTCAGCGTCTCGTCCATTCTAGGGCTGCTCGCTTTGTTAGGCGTCTCCGTAGAAACCGCAGTCATCCTCGTCTCTTACATCAACAAACTCCGCCAGGAAGGCATGGGCATTCGCGCCGCCACCCGCGAAGCGTCGCTCCTCCGCCTGCGTCCCATCATGATGACCGCTCTCGTGGCCTGCCTCGGCCTGCTTCCCGCCGCACTCTCCACCGGCATCGGATCTGACACGCAACGCCCCTTCGCCATCGTCATCGTCGCCGGCCTCATCTCCCGCCTCTTCATCGGATTCTTCGTCAACCCCGTCCTGTACGAAATGGTAGCCCGCGACGGCGACGTCCTCCAGGTGTGATCAATCCCCGCCGATCGAATCACCGAGACGAAAGGACAATCTAATGATGCGAAACCGCCACTGCGGGATGAGTATTCCAAGCTCACCACCACCGCCTCGCATCCCTTGCCCAACTCTCTCATCTAATATCTATGGGCAAAGAATTAGCAGTCTCTGTTCTTGATCTCGTAGGCATGCGCCCTTGCGAATCCGCCGGAAGCGCCATCGCGCGCTCCGTCGATTTGGCGCAACACGTGGAAAGTTGGGGATATACCCGCTACTGGCTCGCCGAACACCATTCCATCGCAGGATTGGCCTGTTCCGCCACCCCCGTGCTCATTGGCCATGTCGCCTGCGCAACCAAAACCATCCGCGTAGGCAGCGGAGGCATTATGCTCCCCAACCACGCCCCGCTCGTTGTCGCCGAACAGTTTGGCACCCTCGAAGCTCTCTACCCCGGACGCATCGATCTCGGCCTCGGACGCGCTCCCGGCGGCGACTTTCTTACCATGCGTGCCCTCCGCCGCGACCTGCAGCAAACCGGAGAAGATTTTCCCGCTCTCTTGCAGGAATTGCGCGCCTATCTCGGCCCCGAAACTCCCGGCCAAGCCGTGAAAGCTATTCCCGGACAAGGCAGCAACGTTCCCATTACGCTCCTCGGCTCCAGCGCCTTCAGTGCCCAATTGGCCGCCGCTCTCGGTCTACCCTTTGCCTTCGCCGCTCACTTTGCCCCCGATTATCTGCACACTGCCTCTCACCTGTACCGCGATCATTTTCGCCCCAGCGACACCCTGCGCCATCCGCACTTCATGGTGGCCGTGCAGATCATCGCGGCCGAGACCGACTCCGCAGCCCAGCGTTTGTTCACAACTTCCCAACAGCGCTTCCTACGTTTGATCCGCAACCAGCCCGTGGAATTGCTGCCGCCCGTCGACTCCATGGAGCCGTTATGGCAAGACTGGGAGAAGGCCGCCGTTCACAGCAAGCTAGGCGCCGCCATCGTGGGATCCGAGGCAACCGTAAAGACAAAACTGGAAAAGTTGATTGCAGACACGGCAGCCGACGAGGTCATCGTAGTCACGGACACGTATGAACACTCTGACCGCCTGCGGTCCTATGAGCGCGTAGCTGGAATCGCCATAGCGCTCGCAATCGAGCCCCTGATGGCAACCCGAACCTGACTTCGTTCTTCCCTAAAGAAAAACGGGCGCACCGAAGTGCGCCCAAGCCTCAGTAGAAACAAATTTTCAAAAACAGCAACTCTGCCGCAGGACAAACTCAAATTCCCGATTCCCTACCCTAGCGCCCAAATCCCGCCGACTGCATCGACTGCCGCGATATATCCGCGGTCGACGCAATCCCCTGCATTCGCAGTTTGAATTCGTCCGCATTCGATGCACTTTCCAAAGCCGTCTCATAGTTGACCAGTCCGGCCTGGAACAAATCCCACAACGATTGATCGAAAGTCTGCATGCCATACTGCGAAGTGCCCGATGAAATCGCTTCGCGAATCGCGCGCGTCTTCTCCGGAACCAGAATGCATTCCCGTATATAAGCGGTCGTAATCATCACTTCCACCGCCGGCACGCGCCCTTCCGCATCCGAACGCCTCACCAGTCGCTGGCTCACAATCGCGCGCAATACCGCCGCCAACTGCAAGCGAATCTGCTTCTGCTCCGGCGGAGGGAAAATTGCAATAATTCGGTTGATGCTTTCCACCGCATCCAACGTGTGCAGCGTCGAGAAAACCATGTGGCCCGTTTCAGCCGCATGCAGCGCCGTCCCAATCGTCTCCAGATCGCGCATTTCGCCCACCAGAATCACGTCCGGATCCTGACGCAAAGATGCTCGCAGCGCCGCCGAGAACGAAGGCGTGTCTACCTCGATCTCGCGCTGGTTTACGTATCCTTTTTTATCGCGATGCAAAAATTCGATCGGATCTTCAATCGTGATAATGTGTTCGGCGCGCGTCGAGTTGATTCGATCCACCATCGCCGCCAGCGTCGTCGATTTACCGGAGCCCGTAACTCCCGTCACCAGCACCAGACCACGCGGCATGTCGCAGATCTGCTCCACCACCTTCGGCAGAAACAGCTCATCCAGCGCGCGAATCTTCGTCGGAATAACGCGGAGCACCAACCCCACATTTCCGCGCTGCTGAAATACGTTCACACGGAAGCGTCCCAGTCCTGCGACGCCATACGCCATATCGATTTCCGTGGTTTCCTTGAATTTTTGCTTTTGCCGGGCCGACATCATGCTGAACGCCATGTTCAACATGTCTTCCGCCGACACCCGCGCCTGATCCGTCAACGGCACCAAGTCCCCGTCGATTCGTAGGTGCGGATAGTTCCCCACCTTCAAGTGCAAGTCGGAAGCGCGGCGCTCCATGGCAATACGGAGCAGATCATCAATATTCATGAAGGCAGGACTCCACTACCATCCTTATGATCACAGGAACCTGCCCCCCATACGAGATGACGGAGGTAATTGGACCTTTAGGTTGCCCGACGCCACGCCCTCCCACGAAACACCAAAGGTTACCCCCCGACGGCCGCTTTTAGGCCCTTTACCCTCGCGGCCTCCTGGACGCGTTCGGTAGGCACAAAAAAGCCGCGCAGGACGGCTTATTCTCACCAAAACCTTCGAACTGCCCCCTATGCAGCGGCCTTGAACGGCTCATCATAGCTCCCACCGTAAATCGCCGGCACCTTTGACCCCATCGGCCTTAGATACGTCGCGAGCTCCCCTCGATGATGAATGCTGTGATTGTTCAAAAACCCCAGATAAAACGCGGCTGGCATATTAAACGCACCCATGAAATCTACCGGCGTCACCAACTGCTCTCCTAAAAGCGCCCGTACCCGCTCCATACAGCGCTTGACGTTCATGTCGTACCACTCCACCAGTTGCGCCACCGTCTTCGGCTTTTCCATTTCCGACCGCGCCGCCATATTGAACTTCAAATCTGCAATCCCTTCCATGAACTGTACATCGGTATTGGCTAGGTGCCACGCCAGTTCCCAGGCAGTTCGCGCGCACGGCTCCGGGCGGTAGTCTTTCTTATCCTCCGGGATCGCCGCAAAAACTTTCTTCGTCGTTTCAACTTCTCGTGTAAATCCCTCCACCATCAGGTTGCGATAACCCGATGCAAATTCGGGGGTCGGAGCTGACATGAAATTCTCCTTCTATCGTGCGGATTCAGAAACGTTCGTGTCGGGTCACAAACAGCAAGTGCACCCTCGGTCAGACGCACCCACTATAGTTCACCAAAATCCGAAGATCAAACCTCCTATCCCAGAATTCCCGCAGCTCTCCGGATTGGAACCGAATTCAAATTCGTATCCAGGCCGCCAACGGGAACTGTATCTCGCGCTACGCCGCCGTCGTCTCATCGCCCGGAAGATCCTCCACATCCACTTCCCCGTCGCCAATCCCCATTCGCCGGTCGCTCACACCCTGCTCCAGTTCCCCATCCTCCTCCGAGCCCGTTTCGTTTGACCCATCGGTCGGCGGAAGATCATCCGGCCTCCCATACTCCATATGCGTGTGCACCGGACGCTCCGGATGATTCGCCGCATCCTCCACTCCATCGACGATCCCCGCCTCCAGCGCCTGATCCGAATCCGCCAGCTCCTGCACGCTCTCATCCGCCGCATCCGCGATCGAAGACAACTGCTGGCCGTCCCCCGATTGTCCCCCGCTATCCGGACCCACCTGCCCCGGATCACTCCCCAATTCGTCCGCTCGTGCTTCCTCATCGCCACGTGGTCTGTTCAACATAAGATCCTCCTCGTTTGATCGTTCTGGCTTGATCGTGCTCAGTTGATGGTTCTTTTCGCTCCAATTCGCGTGAATGATGATTTCACTGCCTTTTCGATTCACGACGAGCAACCATTGGATGCTGCCAACCCCTCCCGCGTCCGTCTTCTCTTTCTTGGATTGCTCCCTCGGCTGGCACCGATTGCGTGAACTTCGCTGCCCTTACCTCGTTCGCACGTGCCCGTCCCAATCGCGATGATCGGTTTCGCGTGGCTCAACCTCCCCTTCCGCCCTGAAAGCGCCAATGAACCGGATTCAGGGGCATCAGTGGCAAGCCTCGTGGCGCGGATTCGGCACTCCATTTCAACTGCTCCCATCGTCAAGGTTTTCGGCATACAATGGTCCTCTTCTGCAAGTTAAGAAGAATTCGTTTCAAATCGTGCTGCTATACCCGCGGCACTGACAACAGGAAATTTCATGCCATCGATTTTTCGTTTCTCGGGATTATGCGTTGCCCTTCTGTTAGCTTGTGGGGTCGCGGCTCCGTCTGCTTTGGGGCAGGCGATGCCTCACTTCAACCACATCATCTGGGTCATGGAGGAGAACCTCAACTACTCCGACATCACCAGTGCCTCGTGGCCGAATCTGTATGCGTTGGGGCACACCTACGGGTATTCGACTAATTTTTTCTCCGACACGCATCCTTCAATCGGCAACTACGAAGAGGACATCAGTGGCAAGATTCTGACCAACGATGATTCGTGCGATCCGAATGGCAGCGGCGGCTCCGATTGCCCGTTTCCCAGCACCGTCGATAACCTCGTGCGCGAGGTTTTGGCCCAAGGCCTGACGTGGAAATCTTATGCCGAGTGCATACCGAACGTGGGTTACTTAGGCGGAAATTATGTGGCCAAGTCCTGCCCCACCGATCTTACGGGTAACAACACCTACTACGTTCGCCACAACCCGTTTCCGTATTACTCGGATGTCTATAACAACCAGACGCAGGCTGATAACATTGTTCCCTTCAGTCAATTCGCAACCGACGTGGCGAATAAGAACTTACCGGACCTCGTCTATGTCGCGCCCGACGGGTGCGACGATGCCCACGATTGCCCTTCATATCCCGGCCATATCGATCTGAATGCCGATACATGGTTGCAGACGAATGTCATCGGTCCATTGACCGATCCCTCGGGTTATGGGCCCACCTTCGATGAGGGCGACCTGTTGATTGTCGCGTTTGACGAATCAAGGAACGACAACCGCAACGGAGGCGGCCAGATTTTTATCGCCATGGCCAGCCCGAAATATTCCAAACTGGCTTATGCCTCGAGTATCTCCTACGGTGAGGGGGCACTCGCATGCACCTTGTTGCAGGGCCTCGGATTGACCGCCACCTATGGAGACGCGTGCAGCACCGAGCCTCCCACCTCGTACGCCACTGCCGCCATGTCCGACTTCTTCGGACAAACGCAATCATTCTCGTTAGCGGCTAATCCGAATACGCTCAGCGTTTCTGAAGGCAGTACCGGCACGAGCACGATCACCGTGACTGATAACGATGGTTTCAGCGGCGAGGTTACCTTGAGCGCCTCGGGTCTGCCCAGTGGAGTCACCGCGGGATTCGCCCCGAATCCAACTACCACAACCAGCACGCTGACTCTTGCGGCGAGCAGTGGAGCGGCTCTCGGGACATCCACCATCACCATTAGCGGCGTGTCTGAAAGTTTGACCAACCAGACAACGATAGCGCTAACGGTGACCGCAAGCGGGCCCATCGTGAATCTTTCGCCGGCGTCTCTGACATTTCCGAGTACCGATGTGGGCGTGACCAGCAACCCCAAGACCGTCACCCTTACCAACACCGGAGCCTCGACCCTCAACATCAGTAGCATAGCGCCCAGCGGAGATTTTGCCGTCGCAAGCAAAACCTGCGGCAGCACGCTGGCGGCGAAGGCCAAGTGCACGGTAAAAGTCACCTTCACTCCGACCCAGGCTGGAACGCGCACCGGGACTCTTGCCTTCACCGACAACGCCCCGGGGAGTCCGCAAACAGTTGCCTTGTCGGGGACAGGTGTGTTGGCGGTGCCGACCCTTATGCCAGCCAGCGCGACTTACGCGAAGCAGAAGGTCGGTACGACCAGTAAGCCAAAGACTTTCACCCTAACTAATAAACAGTCAGTAACACTAGCCAACATCGCGATATCTATCACGGGAGACTTTGCGGTGTCGGCCACGACCTGCGGTGCAAGCCTCGCGGCGAAAGGGAAATGCACCATCAGCGTGACCTTCACTCCGACAGAGACCGGTGCAAGAACCGGGAAGCTACAAGTCAGCGACAACGCCAGTAACAGTCCGCAAACGGCGAACCTGTCTGGCACCGGAGATTAACAATTCACAAAGTCGAAAAGGGCTAAGCAACGGCACGATGGTAACTGCCCACAGGCGGACCATCAAAGTCTCCTCCCGGTGCCGAACCGAGTAACGGTGCTTTGCTTCAAAGAAACGACTTTCAATGAGCCAAGCGGCTAATTTCGCGCCCTGCGACTACAGTGTTTACTGTACTCCAAAGTTAGGATCATTCCCCTACTATCGGGAGTCTGTTCTTATGGACGAGCAGCCTCTCTGCCTTGTCCCCCATCCATTTTGTGGGCGATAGAACCGAGAAGGATATGAGCACGCCCACGGAACCGACCCCAGCCGCCTCGACCGATCGCCAGCAGGCCGAAGCAGTTCTGCGCCGCAACGCGGAGGCGCTCGCGGCGCTAGTCGAGCAGTCGCCTCTCGGTATTTACACTGTCGATTCGCAGTTCCGGGTTAGGAACGTAAGCGCTGGAGCCATGCCGGCCTTCCGCAATGTTCAGCCCTTGGTCGGACGCGACTTTGCGGAAGTAATGCGAATCCTCTGGCCCGAATCTTTTGCCAGCGAAGCGATCAGGATTTTCCGGCGCACACTCCAAACCGGTGAGCCCTACGTTTCGCCCGGGCTGACGGAAAAGCGTAACGACATCGGGGCGATCGAGTCCTATGAATGGCAGGTAAATCGAGTGACACTCGCCGACGGGCTGCCTGGGGTGGTCTGTTACTACTTCGACACGACGCGGTTGCAGCAAGCGCACCAGGCGGCGCGCGAAAGCGAGGAGCGATTCCGCACTTTTATCAGCGCGACTTCCAACGTCGTCTATCGCATGAGTCCCGATTGGAGCGAGATGCGGTATCTCAACGGAAAGGAGTTCATCGCCGACACAAAGGACTCGACCCGCACCTGGTTTGACAAGTACATCCACCCCGAGGATCAGCGCCACGTGATGGCAACGATTCAACGAGCGATCCAGTCAAGAACCATCTTTGAGCTCGAGCATCGCGTGATTCGCGCCGACGGTTCCCTGGGTTGGATTTATTCCCGCGCCATTCCGATCCTCGACGAACACGGCGAAATCCGCGAATGGTTCGGCGCCGTCAGCGACGCAACCCAGCGCAAGCATGCCGAAGAAGCTCTGCGCAAAAGCGAGGAGCGGCTTCGCCTCGCCCAACAGGTCGCGCGGGTGGGCAGCTTCGAGTGGAATATCCAGGAAAACATCAGCCGATGGTCGCCCGAACTGGAGGCTCTCTATGGCTTGTCCCCCGGCGAATTTGGTGGCACTTATGAAGCCTGGGCAGTAATGGTGCATCCCGAGGATCTGCCCAGCGCGGAGCAGACCCATCGCGAGGCCTTGGAAAACGGCTCGTTGGAGGCAGAATGGCGAGTTGTATGGCCGGATGGAACCATCCGCTGGCTTGCGGCGCGGGGGCAGCTATTCAAGGACGAAACGGGCAAGCCGCTCCGGATGATTGGCGTAAACCTCGACATCACTGCCAGCAAGAAGGCGGAAGCAGCTCTGCGGGAGCAGCGCGACCGTGCCGATTTCGTTGCCGACGCTTCGGACGTGGGCTTCTGGTTCTGCGATCTCCCCTTCGACAAGCTGATCTGGGACAAGCGCGTGAAGAACCACTTCTGGCTGTCGGCGGATGCCGACGTGACCATCCACAAATTTTATGAGTGTTTGCACCCTGAAGACCTGGAACCCACTCGACACGCCATCGAAAAATCAATCGCCACCAATACCCAATACGATATCGAGTACCGCACCCTGGCACCGGACGGAAAACAAAACTGGGTTCGCGCCATCGGTCGCACTTTCTACGACGCCGGCGGCCGGCCTACACGCTTTGACGGCATCACCTTGAACGTCACCGCCCGCAAACAGTTCGAAGTCGCATTGAGTGCCAGCGAGGCTCGCTATCGCGTGCTGGCCGAGAGTCTCGATCAGCAGGTGCAGGCCCGCACCCTGGAACTGCGGGCACGCAATCAGGAAATCCTGCGCATGTACGAAAGCCTGAGGACGCTTTCGACGCGCATGATGGCGGTCCAGGACGAGGAGCGCAGGCGCATTGCACGCGACCTCCATGACAGCGCCGGCCAGTTGCTGGTCGCAATTGACATTCAACTGACCGCCCTCGCTCACGACCTTCGCAAGGCCGCTCCCCAGTTCAATGAGCAGACGGAGGAGACCGAGAGCTTAGTGCAGCAGTTGCACAAAGAAATCCGCACCACTTCGTACTTGCTCCACCCTCCGCTGCTCGACGAGGCTGGTCTTTACTCGGCGTTGAGCTGGTATGTGGAGGGACTGAACAAACGTAGCGCTGTGCGGGTTTCCTTGGAGATCGCTGCCGACTTCGGCCGATTGCCGCGCGACATCGAACTGGTGGCTTTCCGGTTGGTGCAGGAGTCACTCGCCAACATCTACCGCCACTCGGGAAGCAAGACGGCCGCGATTCGCATTGCCCGCGACGAGGGAACGATTACGCTGGAGGTTCAAGATCAGGGCAAGGGAATTCCGCCCGAAAAGCTTGCGCAGATTCAGTCAGAAGGTTCTGGAGTCGGCATAAGAGGAATGCGGGAGCGGCTCCGCCAGTTCGGCGGCGAGTTGAGAATCGATTCGGGAGCTTGCGGGACTTGCGTGTTCGTGACGATTCCCATTTGCCAGACGCCCGTGTCCCGCGAACCGAACGGCTTCGAACCGATGGAGACGGCCGTCTAAGAGTCTTCTCCTTGGCACACGATCTCGCGCTCCTAAAGTTATATCCATCAATCAAAGTTCGTGTAAGTATCGCTCGACTGCACAACCCTCCCGCTCTCTAGCATCGCCAATATCGGATGATTTCACTAGACGCCGTGTTAGGATGGTCGTCGTTTCCAAAGGACATTTTAGTCATCCGGACTGGATTCCTTGCGTTTCTGGCGAATTACTTCAGCGTATGTTTTTGCCGTGCTCGTTGGCTCGATTGGCTGGGGCCAGCAGTTTCGCCAAGGTAGCGGCGATCCCAATCTCGCGAAAGCCGCAATCGAGAAACATCTCCAGTCTCTTCATCCCAAAATACCTACAGATGTCCGGCGGCCCGTTCCCGGAAAATATCTTCGCAGTAAGCAAGCAGCGCGGGCGCAGCTATTGCGCTCGCGGCTGCGCACGCCAAGGAACCTGCAAGCCCCAAGCCATAAACTCGGTTCGGCGGCGTACCCCGGAATACAACTCCGCCCGTTCCTCCCCGCTGGCTCACTATCGAACTCTGTGGTAGCCGGAGATTTCAACCGGGACGGGCACATGGACTTTGCTGTTGCCAACGGTGGCACCAATGACATCTGGGTATATCTCGGAAATGGCGACGGAACATTTCAGCTGCCGAAGATCGTTCCTTTAACGCAAGGACTCACTCCCGTTTTTCTCGCGTCGGCGGATCTGCGCGGCATCGGAATTCAGGATCTGATTGTGGCCGAGTTCGATTCATCGACGGTCGGCGTTCTTCTTGGCAAGGGCGACGGAACCTTCGAATTTGAGCAGGAGTATGTTCTCCCCCAACCCCCCGGAGCGCTGGTTATCGACGACTTTAACCACGACGGTAAACTCGACATCGTCTCCGTCATGGTGACGTTGAACAGCAACACGCAAGCCGTTCCTTATCTTGCCACTCTGCTGGGCAATGGTACCGGCGGTTTCGCTACACCTGTCATCTCAATGAATCCCGGTTTCTACAGCACGGCTGACAGTATCGTCTCGGGCGACGTGAATAACGATGGCCTGCCCGATGTGCTGATCACGGGTCCGGGCCTGGAAAACTCCCAGGTCTATATCAACGACGGCGACGGAATATTCACGCACGGAGCGACGGTCATCGGCAACGGAGACTTCAACCTCGTTCTCGCTGGCGCGCTCGCAGATGTCAACCGCGACGGATGTCTGGACGCGTTGGTGGCTGACGGGAACGGCTATGTGTGGATCGCAGCCGGCGACTGCAAGGGAGATTTCGCTCAGCCAAGTTATGTGCCTATGGGTGACAGCAACGCCTCGATTGCCCTGGCCGACATGAATGGCGATGGCAACCTCGACATCGTCACCACTACTATCTCGCTGGTCGACCCATCATACGGAGAGGTGGCTGGCAACATGACGGCTGTTGCCTTCGGCGACGGCCACGGAAATTTCATCTCCGGACGCGATTACGTCGGCACCGGCATCTCTTATTCGGCCGCAGTCGCTGATTTCAACGGCGATGGCCATCCCGATGTAGTTTCGGCCAGTCCCGACACCGATTCCGCAACGGTTTACATTAACGACGGTTCTGGCGGATTTGGATTCCCCCAGGGAGAATGGATCGGCTTACCCGGAGTCGGCGTTCTCAACGCCCCACTCTCCGCTCCGTCTTTTGCAGACGTGAATGGCGACGGTAAGCCCGACATGGTGCTTCTCGATGAAGGTTACAACGGAGAGTACTTCATCACCGCCATGTTGAACGATGGCACCGGGCGATTTTCTGCGCCTATCGCTTCTGACGCCGGAATCAGCATCACCTCCAACTTGCTGGGAGATTATCGCCTGGGCGCTTTTCGCAACACCGGCCATCTGGACTTTGTTGGAACCTCCGGCTCAGGTTCGGCGAACGGCAGCCCATACATTCTTTTTGTCCCCGGGAACGGAGATGGGACGTTTGGCAAGTCCACACTTGTCGCGACCCCGGGAGCCTACGGACAAATGGCCGTTGGCGACTTCAATAACGACGGCAAACTCGACTTTGTGGTGGCTGGCACGAACCCGAATGGCGCTGGTTGGGTGATCACTACTTTTCTAGGCAATGGTGACGGAACGTTTCGCAATGGAGGAACTGTCTCCTTCTCCGATTCGTCATCGCAGATCGCCCGAGTTTTCGCGGTCGATTGTAACCGCGACGGCCGGCTCGACCTCCTCGTTTACGACAATGGCTCCAACTCCACTGTCTGGGAGTTTCTCGGGAATGGCGATGGTACTTTTCAGGTCGGGCAACAGCTGTTTACTGATTTTTCACCCCTGACCCTTGCCGATGTCAACGGAGATTCGTGGCTCGACATCGTCAGTTACGACTCTTCCGCACCGGCTCTCAAAACCTATCTCGATCAGCCTTCGGGCTCCTTCTCTCTCAGCAGTTCCTTGTCGCCATACACGGGTGCACCCCTGCCTGTTCTGCCCTACGTGCAATTTGGCGATCCCATGACGTCGTCCTTGGTGGCTGACCTGACCGGGGATGCAAAGCCCGATGAGCTTGCATTTCAGTATGTCGTCCCGCTCAACGGCGACATCTACGCCCAAATCCTCGCTGGCAATGGCGATGGCACTTTCACCCCTACCTACGATGTATTCGATTTTCAAAAGCTGTATGGCTTTCCTTCTTATACCCACATTCTGGACGGCTCAAATGTTTCCGATCTTCTCGAAATCGACGGCGCGACCTCCTCGATGCACGTTTTCAAAGGTGCTCCCGCGCCCGCTTTGCAGTTGACCTTGGCACAGTCCGAAGTCATCGGAAGCACCGGCTGTGGATGGGTGTTTCTGAACGTGCCCAGCGCTTCGGATACCGCTGTCGCGCTCTCCAGCACCGTTGCCGGCGTCAATGTGCCCCCCGCTGTAAACGTTCCTGCAGGATCGCTGAGTCAACAATTCTGCTTCACGCTGGCACAAAATTACGACTGGCATCAGGTTTTTGACATTCGCGCGCAACTGGGAAGCGACACCGCTGTCGCCTATGCCTGGCAGGACTATATCGCTGGTTTCGGTGAAACGATCTCTCCCACCACTCCTCAAGTTGTCTATCCCGGTCAAAGTACCAGCCCAGTCACCGTCAGCTTAACTTCGTCTCAGGGTTATACCTCGACGGTACAGTTAAGCTGTCAGGATTTACCTGCCGGCGCAACTTGTGTATTTGGAACAAACCCGCTTCAAGTCTCTCCGGCCGCTATTGCGTCCACCACGGTTGTCATTGCAACGTCCGCCAGCAGTCCCCAAGGCGGAGGCCCAGTTCGGATCGTGGCTTCCGACGGAAAAATCACGACTCAGCAGTCTTTCACCTTCAACATACAACCTTTGACCGTATTTCAGTCCATCGGTCTTACAGGAACTATCTCGCCCGGCAGCGCGACCGGCACGGTCGGAATTCTCGGCCTTCCCCCTTACTTCCCGTCCTGCTCTGGGTTACCCAACGGCGTAACTTGCGCTTTCTCCGGCACTCAGGAGCCTTATCCCCAATCTACCGACCTAACAATCACTGTAACTGTGCCTGCTGGAATCGCTCCCGGAGCTTACCCCTTCAACGTGAATGTCACGAGCGGACCGGCGACCGCCTCCGCCGGCTTCACGCTCTATCTCGGTGATTTCACATTGCAGGCGCCTCCAGCATCGAGCGACTGGGCCCCACCTGGCGGTTCGCTCAGCATCGGAACCAGCATCACGCCACTCTATGGTTACACCAGCACCGTGAATGTTACCTGCAGTCTCAGCATAAGTGGCAGCACCTGCGCGGGAGGACAGTTTCAGGTAGCCGGATATGGAACGACCTTAATAACTCTTACGCTGGCGGTGCTCGCCGGCACTCCGCCCGGAGCGCAAACCCTTACCATCACCGGGACCGACGGCACGCTTACGCATACCTCATCGTTTTCCTTCTATGTGGCCGATTACAGCGGCTCCATAAGCCAAACCACGATGACCCTCTCTCCGGGAACATCATCGTCCGTCAGCGCAACCGTGAATGTCACCAACGGATTCGATGGCATCGTAACCTTCGCTTGCTCGGCACCGAGCGAAATCGCGTGCAGTTTCTCCGTGCCGTTTGGCAATCCCACTCCGGCAAGCCCCGCGACCACCACCGTTATCGTCTCGGCCAACAACCCGCCCCAAGCCTTTAAACTCCGCTCGGCAACCAGGTTCTTCCTCTGGATGTTTGCGACCGCTTTCCCACTCGGCGTGTTTGTCGGCGCGTCCAACCGCAGAAAACTCGCCCTGCGCCGCTCTTTGCTGCTGCCATTTGTCTGCATGGCAGGCCTCGGTTCTTTGTCCTGCGGTGGTGGCGGATCAAGCGGTGGCGGCGGCGGCAACACCTATCCTGTCGTTATCAGCGCAGCCGTCTCGGGCACAAACACATCAAGAAATCTCGGGACTCTCAACGTTACCGTCAAGCCATAAGCAGCAGCAGGCAATTGATGCGCCTCAGGTGCCTGGCAGTTTGCTGAAAGACTCGACTTTCGTCTTGCTTTTGTATGGCGCAGCCGGACAACCCCGCGATCAATGCTTTATTTCAGTAACGGCTATGGAATCGCCTTTTGCGTCAACGAGGATGAGTTGCTCCAGATGAAACTTCTCAGCCGCTTTTTCCCGCGCAAACCCGTCCCCAGAACAGAAGACGAGATTGCCTCGCTGATCGAGCGTTTCGCCGATGACGCTGTTGGCCGCTGGGAATGGGACTCGTTCATCAGTACCAACTTTGAAAACGAACCAATCAACCGGGCGCAGAAAGAATGCCTTAAGGTTGAGGAGGAGTTTCCGCGCGCTGGCCCGGTGGGTTGGTGTAACGAGCAAGGGCTAGACCGTCTGCGAGCCATCGCATCCGAATTACGCAGAAGCGCAAAAAAGTCTTAGTTCTCCCCTCCGCGAACCGTCTCAACTCCTATTCATCGCGAATCCAAGGTGACCAGCATCACAGACAACCGCCCCGCAATCCACGAAAATAGATTTCGATTGGCTAGGGAAAAAGTGTGCCTCGTCTCCAGAGACGAACCCCTTTCGGTTCCCGCCTGAAGCCACTCGCGATCCGCTTGAAAACCAGACCGTCGAGCATCCCCACCTGCTCCCGTTGCCAAAACTAACAGGCTTTAGCCGTCCTAAGCCTCTATTTCGAAACATCTTGCCTGCAACTCTTTCAAAGTCAAAGATCTAGCGGCCCTACACTCGCCAAACCATTCATTCTACAAAGATCGACGATCAAGAAAACACAGCGCCCCAAGTCGATCCGCGTTTCGCGCCATCAACGGCGCCGCTGAGTCAGCAACTGAAACCTAACTAACAAGTCCCGCCAGGGACCCCGGGCCCCTCACCAGCGCCTTTCTGACGGCTGATGGCTAAAGCCCTCTAAGTCCTTATTCTGGAATACTTTAGAAATACGTGCTTTGCTTTGTATATTTTATCGAGATCCCGGGTGGGCATTATCTAAATATTAATAACCTATAAGTTAACACCGTCGCCCATCCCTTTCGACTCCGGTTACCTTTTCATCAGGCTGTTAGAATTTCCTCCTGATGATCTTCCGTAGCGACAACCGCAATGCCGATCAGCTTCGGCCAGTCACCATCGTCCCCGACTTCATCTCCACCGCTGAAGGCTCGGCACTCATCGAGATGGGCAATACGCGCGTCATCTGCACCGCTTCGGTCGAGGAGACGGTTCCTGCCTTCCTCCGCAACACCGGCAAAGGCTGGATCTCCAGCGAATACGGAATGCTGCCTCGCGCCACGCTCACCCGCTCCGCCCGCGAATCCGCCAAGGGCAAGCAAAGCGGACGCACACAAGAGATTCAGCGCCTCATCGGACGCTCCCTCCGCGCCGTCGCCGACCTCAAACGCCTTGGTGAGCGCACCATCTGGATCGATTGCGATGTCATCCAGGCCGACGGAGGAACACGCACCGCCTCCATCACCGGAGCCTTCGTCGCCCTCGGCCTCGCTCTCCAGCGCCTTATCGACGCCGGAACGCTAACCGCCGCTCCCATCAAGGACTTCGTCGCCGCCATCAGCGTGGGCATCGTCGATGGCGAAATTCTTCTCGATCTCAACTACGAAGAAGATTCACGCGCCGATGTCGACATGAACTTCGTCATGACCGCTGGCAACAAGATTGTCGAACTGCAAGCGACTGCTGAACATCAGGTCTTCGACGACGCGCAACTCGCCAAGATGATGTCGTTCGCGCGCCAAGGCATCCAATCGCTCATCGCCAAACAGCAGACCCTGCTGGGAAAGCTCGCGCTCAGGCAGTGACGACAGGATTCTGCAGCTCGTTGCAGCACCGAGCCGGTATTACTCTCTTGCGTCTCGCGCTCACAACCACTTTTGCCATTCTCCTAACGTTCTGTGCGCAAGGCCAGACCGCATCTCGAACCACATCAACAATCGTCAGCGGAATCGCCCACGATCCTTCCGGCTCGGTCGTAGTCGGCGCGCGCATCGAGTTCACAAGCAGCAACGCGAATATTCACGCCGCCGCGCAGACAAACTCAGTCGGGCGGTTCCGCATGGACGTCGATATCGCTGCCGCTTCCGGCACAATCTCCGCAACCGCATCAGGCTTCGTCCCCCTTCAGGTTGCTTGGAATCATGAGACTCAACTCGACCTGATTCTGCACCCGCGATATGACTCCAACAATCAGCACGTTCTCGTAACCGCAACGCGGATCGACACCGCTCTCGAAGACTCGCCCGCTGACAGCGTGACCATCTCAACCCAGAATCTCGACACGACTCCAGCGCTCGCGCTCGACGACGTTCTCCGCGACGTTCCAGGCTTCGACCTCTTCCGCCGCAACAGCAGCCGCACCGCGAATCCCGGAACGCAAGGCGTCTCAATGCGCGGCCTCGGCGCTAGCGGAGCGAGTCGCGCTCTCGTGCTGGTCGATGACGTTCCTCTCAACGATCCCTTCGGTGGTTGGGTCTATTGGGATCGCGTGGCTCGCGAATCCATCCGCAGTGTAGAAGTGCTTCGTGGCGGAGCCGGAGCAAGCCTCTATGGCACAACCGCAATGGGCGGAGTCATTCAGTTCCGCACCCGTGAGCCTGAAACGCCCACGTTCGCCGTCGAAGGCTCTTTGGGAAACGAGAACACTCCCGAACTCTCCTTCTGGACCGGAACCAACATTGGCCGTTGGAACGCCGCCCTTTCCGGCGACTTCTTCCGCACCAATGGTTACATCCTCGTGCCCGAACCAGAACGCGGCGCAGTCGACGTCCCGGCGAATTCGCGCCACGCCCTCACCGCGCTCGATCTCGGACGCCACTTCGGCGACTTCGGCAAAGTCTTTGTCCGCGGATCGTACTTTGACGAAGGTCGCCACAACGGCACCGTGATTCAGACCAACGGCACGCGTATCGCTGACTTTGCCAGCGGTTGGGATTATGGGAACAAGAGCGTCGGAACACTCTCCGCGCGAGTCTTCGGACTCTACGAATCCTACGATCAGCTCTTCTCGTCGGTCTCGGCCAACCGAAACCAGGAATTCTTGACCGACAATCAGCGAGTTCCGTCCCAGATGATTGGCGGCAACGCGCAGTGGTCTCGGTCGGTCGGCCGCGTCGAAACGCTGGTCGCTGGCTTCGAGATGCGAGGAGTTGGCGGATCGAGCAACGAAGCTCTCTTCAGCGGCGGAAGTCCAACGGGAACGAGCTTCAGCGGCGGCGAAGAGCGCACGGTACGCGCCTTCGGAGAAGACATTCTGCAACTCGGCTCGCGGCTGGTCGCCAATCTTTCCTTCGGCTACGACCACTGGAGCGACATCAATGCTCGCCTGATCACGATCAAACCAGGCGGCACGGTCTTCACGCCGTATGCCAGTCGAAGCTCCGACGCGTTCAATCCCCGCGCTTCATTGCTCTATCACTGGCGCCACGGGACATCGTTCACTGCATCTGGATATCGTGCCTTTCGCGCGCCGACCTTGAATGAACTCTATCGCAGCTTCCGCCAAGGAAATGTATTCACCGAAAATAATCCCGCCTTGGTCGCGGAAAGACTCACTGGCGTGGAAGCAGGAGTCCGTCAGAGCTTTCTCTCGGACCGTTTCAACCTTCGCGGCACATTCTTCTGGAACGATTTGAATGATGCCGTCGTGAATGTAACGCTTGACGCTCAGTCCAACCCGATTCTGCGCCAGAAGCAGAACGTAGGCAGCATCCTTTCCACCGGCCTTAATCTCGATGGCGAGTTTCACGTCAACCGCTCGCTGCTGTTTTCTGGCGGATATCAATACGCGCACTCGGTAATATCGAACTACACCGCTCCTGCCGATGTGCAGACGCAGAATCCCAGTCTCGTCGGAAAGTGGGTTCCGGAGGTTCCGCACCAGCAGTTCACCCTTCAGACGATGTATTCCAATCCCAAGATCGTGACGGCCACCGTGCAAGGACTCTTTGTCGGGCAGGCATTCGACGACGATCTGAATCAGTACCGACTCGATAAATACTTTACCGTTAACGTCTACCTGAGCCATAACTTTGGTAAGGGCTTCGAGGGGTTCGCCGCCGCAGAAAACCTGTTCAATACACGCTATGCGAGCGCGGCAACCCCAGTGATTACGCTAGGACCGCCGCTGCTGGCTCGAATCGGCTTTCGCTACCGATTTCCGAAGCGCTGAAGGGGAGCGTAGTGTTCGAGGCCGATTCCCGAACTGGGCCGACGTAGGGAGCCACTTTAGGTTTAGAATTGTAGGTTCAACCGAACTTATCTAACCTTTTCATTGGAGGATTTATGAAACTTACCCCCGGCAAACTAGCCGGCATCAAGGCTGTATCGAACGAACGTGGGATCATCGCCGCGGCTGCCATGGACCAGCGCGGCTCACTCCAGAAATCTCTAGCGAAGGAAAAAGGCTCGTCCGTCTCGGACGAGATGATGGAAGAGTTCAAGATTCTGGTAAGCGAGGTTTTGACCCCGCATGCCAGCGCAATTCTGCTCGACCCGGAATGGGGACTTCCCGCCGCAAAGCGTCGGGCGAAAAACGCCGGCCTGTTGCTGGCCTACGAGAAAACCGGATACGACAAAACCGGTCCCGGACGCTTGGGCGACCTGCTCGATCACTGGTCGGCGCGCCGCCTGAAAGAAGCGGGTGCAGATTGCGTGAAGATCCTGCTCTATTACACTCCGTTCGATCCTAAGGACGTAAACGACAAGAAGCATGCCTGGGTTGAGCGCATTGGCGACGAGTGCCGCGCCAACGATATTCCGTACTTCCTGGAGTTCGTCGGCTACGAAGAAGGCGCGGACGAAAAGGGCCTGGAGTACGCCAAGAAGAAACCGCACATCGTCACCGAGAGCATGCGCGAGTTCAGCAAACCCCGCTACGGCGTTGACGTGCTCAAGGTGGAAGTGCCAGTCAACATGAAATTTGTCGAGGGCGTGAAGTGTTTTGCCGGCCAAAAAGCCTACACCAAGAAAGAGGCGATTGACCTGTTCCACGCAGCGGCGAATGTCGCGACCAAGCCGTTCATCTATCTTTCGGCAGGCGTCAGCAACGCTGAGTTCAGCGAGACGCTGGAACTGGCCGGAGAATCGGGCGTGAAGTTTAATGGCGTTCTGTGCGGCAGGGCGACTTGGAAAGACGGTATCCCGATCTACGCGAAACAGGGAGCTGCGGCCTTCCGCAAATGGCTGGAAACTGAAGGCGTGAAGAACATTCACAACGTCAACGACAAGTTGAAGGCGGCAACCTCGTGGCATTCCATCTACGAGGTTGAACCCGCGCTCGCCCACGTCTAAAGCAATCGTTCGGCATCGCAGAGGCGGGTCTTCGGACCCGCTTTTGTTTGTTACAGCGTACTCAACTCTACGTGGTAGTTGCTGCTTTCTATGGCTGACCGCAAAACCGCCCTGATTACCGGAGCTTCGTTCGGCATCGGATTGGAATTCGCCCGCATCTTTGCGCGCGAAGGCTACAACGTGGTTCTGGTCGCGCGCAGCGCGGACAAACTGCGCCAACTGTCATCCGAACTGGAGAAAGCGCACGGCACGCGCTCTCTGATCCTGGCAACTGATTTGACGGAACCCGGATCTCCCGCTTACGTGCTTGACCAAACCAAACGAGCTGACATTCAAGTGGATGTGCTGGTCAATAACGCCGGATTCGGACAATACGGTTTGTTCGTGGAGAACGATCTCGAGGAATGCCTGCAACAGATCCAGCTGAACGTCACCACACTGACTCATCTCACGCGGCTCTACCTTCCGATGATGATCGAGCGAGCAAGAAGTGGAAGCAAAGGCGCAGGCATTCTAAACGTGGCCTCGACCGCGGCATTTCAGCCCGGACCTCTGATGGCGGTATATTTTTCCACCAAGGCCTACGTCCTGCACTTTTCGGAGGCCCTGGCCAACGAACTCCACGGCACTGGTGTGACCGTGACCTGCCTGTGCCCCGGCGCAACAACCACGGAGTTCCACAAGCGAGCGAAAGCCACAGGCATGAAGCTGCTGAAATTCGGCTCGATGGCTGCCCACACAGTGGCAGAAGATGGCTATCGCGCGTTAGTAGCAGGTAAACCCGTGGTAATTTCGGGACTCAAGAACTGGTTGTTAGCGGAATCGATCCGCTTCTCACCCCGTCGACTCGTAACGGCCATTGCGAGAAATATTCAGGAGGGACGCTAGCTGCGACGTCGGCGCCGCGCCGGGCAGTCTCGGACGGTCGCGCACAGCCGCGTCCGGGAGCTGGACATTTCGCCCAGACGATTAAATTACTTTACTTTGCGCGCCGCTACAGCCGCCTGCACCCGACTGTGATGGCGTCCATAGCCAAAATAAATCACCATCCCAATCGCCAACCAGATAATCAGTCGTAGCCATGTGCTAAGCGGCAGACTGACCATCATGAGTCCCGCTACGAGGATCCCCATAATTGGAACAAACGGGACCAAAGGCGTCTTAAATGGACGAGGCAGGTCGGGTCGGCGCACGCGAAGAATCCACACTCCCGCGCACACGATGACAAACGCCAGCAGCGTACCGATGCTAACCAGCTCGCCGAGAATGCCTATTGGAATCAGCGACGCAAAAATCGCTACAAAAACTCCGACGGTGATGCTCGAGATCCAAGGCGTTCGGAACCGCGGATGGACTGCGCCCGCCCACTTCGGCAGCAGGCCGTCGCGTGACATGGAGAAGAATACGCGAGACTGTCCCAATAACATCACGAGCATAACGCTGCCCAAACCGGCGATCGCCCCCAACTTCACGAGGATGCTGCCCCAGCGTACCCCGGTGTGATCGATACCGACTGCTACGGGATCGGGAACATTCAAAGTTGTATAAGAAACAACGCCGGTGAGAAGTCCAGAGACGAGAATATAAAGGATGGTGCAGATGACGAGAGACCCGAGAATACCGATGGGCATATCACGTTGCGGTTTCTTAGCCTCCTGCGCGGCCGTTGAGACGGCATCAAAACCAATGTAGGCGAAGAAAATAACGGCTGCTCCCCTCGCAATTCCCGACCAACCATAATGTCCGAATTCACCAGTATTGGGCGGGATAAATGGATGCCAATTTCGAGCAGCGATCTCCGGGTTCTTCAAGATAAAACCAGTTGCAATCGCGATAAACGTAAGCACGATCGCAACCTTAATAATGACAATTATCGAGTTGAAGTTGGCCGATTCCTGGATGCCGATGATGAGGATAATGGTTACAAGAACGATGCCGATGAAAGCAATAAGGTTGAACGAGCCTTGGGCGTGCGCAAGTGTGGCTGGATCAATAGCTCGAGCTTTTAGGGTCGGCAGGATCGTGGCCAATCGTTCCCACCGGTTGTCATACATAACCATATCCGTGCCGGGAGTCGCGGTCAGAGAGGGCGGTAAATGAATGCCGTAGTCCTGCAGAAAGCTGTTCACGTACCCGCTCCAGCCCGAGGCAACGGTAGCGGCACCAAAAGCATATTCGAGGATGAGATCCCATCCGATGATCCAGGCAAAAATTTCTCCGAGTGTTGCGTAGCCATAAGTGTAGGCTGAGCCGGCAATAGGAATAAGCGCGGCAAACTCCGAGTAACAGAGGCCGGCAAACGCGCAGGCGATTCCCGCGAGAATAAAGGAAAGCACAATAGCTGGTCCGGCATACTGCGCGGCTGCAGCGCCCGTAAGGACGAAAATTCCCGCTCCAATAATTGCCCCAATGCCGAGCGTAATCAGGTTCGTGGGGCCCAATGCCCGCTTCAACGAATGTTCCCCTCCTTCAGAGGTTTCATCCAAGATCATTTCAAGCGGCTTGGTAGCCAGCAGATTCGACATTTCTGGAATATCTCCTTCGAGCCTAAGCGCTCGCGTTTCGCGGACGCCAGATGTAGTACACGGGAATGCCTAAGAGCACGATGAACAAACCCGGCCAAGTGTATTGAGGCTTGTAGCGTAACAGCACCACGTCGATAAACAAAGCCATGACGATGTAAATAGCGGGCAAAGCTGGGTATCCGACGGCTTTGTAGGGACGCTCGGCCTCGGGATGGGTGCGGCGCAGAACGAAGAGTCCGAAGATGGTGAGTACGTAAAAAACGAGCACGGCAAAGATAATGTAGTCGAGAAGCTGGCCATAGCTACCGGAGACGCAGAGGACGCAGGTCCAAACCATCTGGACCATGAGTGAGACGGCGGGAGTCTTATAGCCAGAATGCAGTTTGGCAACGCTGCGAAAGAAGAGGCCGTCTTTCGCCATCGCATAGTAGACGCGGGCTCCCGACAGAATCAGGCCATTACAGCATCCGAAGCCAGAAATCATGATGGCGACGGCCATCAGTGCTCCGCCAGCTGAACCGAACATTTCGGTCATGACCGCCGTAGCAACGCGGTCTTCACTGGCGTATTGAATTCCGCGCTCTACAAGCGTGGTTCCCGCTGGGCTGCCCCAGAGCGGCAGCGCGCTTAGATAAATAAAATTGCAGCCAATGTAGAGCGCAATCACTACGCCGGTCCCAAGTGCAAGAGACAACGGCAGATTGCGGCTGGGATTTTTGACTTCTCCGGCGGTGAAGGTCACGTTGTTCCATGCGTCGGCGGAGAAGAGCGAACCAACCTGGGCGATCGCCAGTACGGTAAGGGTTGAGACGACAACACCGGCTCCGAGTTCGTGAAGGGCGCCGAGGCCCGAGTTATGCCAGAAGTTTGCGCCGAAGTTCGCAGCGACCGCTTTGGCATTCCGGCCGAGGAAGATTCCGAATAGGACTAAACCGAGAAGCGCGGAGACTTTGGCTGTGGTGAAGATGTTTTGAATGATTGCGCCGGTTTTGACACCGAAGATATTAATGATAGAGAGTGCAACGACTACGAGGATGGCGACGAAGTTTTGGGTGTTCAGTCCGACGTCCATGCCACCGAGGACCATGGGGCCTACGGAGAACTTAGGAACTTTCCAAAGGTGGACGATCCAATGGCTGGAGGAGATTGCGGGCCAGAAGATACCGAGAAATTTGCCGAAAGCCACACCGACCGCTGCGATTGTGCCAGTCTGAATGACCAGGAAAAGGGTCCATCCGTAGAGGAACCCCCAGAGAGGGCCGAGCGATTCGCGCAGATAAACATACTGGCCGCCTGCGCGGGGCATCATTGCTGCCAGTTCTCCGTAGGTGAGGGCCCCGACAATGGTCAGAAATCCGGTGATGAGCCAGGCACCGATCAGCAGCGCGGGAGAACTCACCTCGCGAGAGATTTCGGCCGACACAATAAAGATGCCGGAACCGATCATCGAGCCCATAACCAGCATGGTGGCGCTGGTGAGGCCGAGACCTTTGACGAGATCTTTATCCTGATGGGTGTGGCGTTCCCAATCGCTAACCGGATCTATGGGAGCGGGGGGCTCAATTTTCGGAATCGCGAACCTCCTCGGTTGATGGTTTTCCGGATATCACAGTGGATTGTCATCCCGAGCGGAGCCAGGGATCTGCAGTTCGCCGCAAAGATGCAGATCCCTCGCTTCGCTCGGGATGACAACACTTGAGGAATTCACTTTACCCCAGAATTCTTAAAAATTCTTCTGCTGATTTGCGAGGATCTCGTAACAAGTCGGATATCACGGCGACCGAATCGGCCCCGGCATCGATGACAGAGCGGGCGTTGGCGCGGGTGATGCCACCGATGGCGACCAAGGGCTTGCGCGTAAGTTCCCTCGCCTGGCGAACACCGTCGAGGCCCACGACTGGGTCGGGATTGGCCTTGCTGCTGGTTGCAAAGATGGGGCCGATGGCGAGGTAGTCGGCGGAAGTCTTGTCGGCTTCGGAGAGTTGCTCGGGATTGTGCGTAGATACTCCCAGCCAGCGGTCAGGCCCGATGATGCGGCGGGCGGACTCAGGTGATAGGTCGTCCTGGCCGATATGGAGGCCGTCGAAGCCTGCGGCGAGGCAGAGGTCGGCGCGGTCGTTCATGATTAAATTGATGTTGGGGACGAGGCGCGATTTGAGTTCACGCGCCTGATCTAGCATCTGGCGCGCATTGCCTTCCTTATTGCGGTACTGCAGTAGGGTACAGCCGGCGGAGGCGAGTTCTTCGGCGGCGGCGAACATAGCGGCGACGTTAGAGAAACAGGCGGCATCGAGAATCGGGTATAAACGCGGAAGGGGCATTGTCCGTTGGTAGTCTATGCGTTTTCGAGCGGGGCGTCTGCGCCACTCATATTTCGAAATTCCGAATAGGCGTGCTCTATACTTCCTGGCATGGACTGGTCCGGCATGTGGTGGGTGGGGGTTCTTGTATTTGCTATTGCGCTTCTGATAGGTGCGGTGATCTATGCCAATCGCCAGCGAAGCGCCGGCCTGGCGGTAGCTGCAGCGCAACTAGGTCTCAAGGCATACCTTGGGCCAAACCCGTTCGCCTCGGAGCGCAAAGGCGTTAATCTTTTTTCGCGGGGTTACGGTGGAACATGGAGAAACATGCTTACCGAGAACGCGGACATCCCTTCCGCTTTTCTATTCGATTTTGCGTATCGATTCGGATTGAGGATTATCGCAAGTGTGAGATATTCGCAGAGCGTGGCTGCATTTTCAGCGCAGATGACGAGCGTTCCTGATTTTCAACTGACTCCTGCAACGTCGCTAGATCGTCTTGCACCCCGGCTCGGCATGCAAGCCATCCGGATCGAGGCCAGGCCACAGTTCGCGAAGAAATACTGGCTGCGATCAAAGGACGAAATCTTGGCGAAAGCGCTGTTTACGAATTTGTTGGTAGACCGGTTAATGAGCTGCGATCCGCAGGGCGGCTGGTCGGCTGAGAAGAGTGGGGGATGGCTTTTCGTTTATCGTCACGGAAAATTGTTCGCGCCTCAGGCGCTACCTGGCTTTTGGCGCTCTGCACAGACAATCGCCGATCTATTTCTCCGGCCGCACTGAGGAAAGAACCCACCGGGCCGAGAGCTTTTTTTCGCGCGCGTCACTGCAGCGCTCTCACTTCGCCTTTGCTAAAAATCTCTCGATGAACCCCGTATCGAAGTTACCTGCACGAAATTCAGGGTCGGCCAAGATGCGGCGGTGCAGCGGAATCGTCGTGTAGATCCCTTCTACAATGAACATCCCTAATGCACGGCTCATCCGCGAAATGGCTTCGCTGCGGTCTTTGCCGCGAACTACGAGCTTGGCGATCAGCGAATCATAATAAGGAGGAATTGTACCTTCGGCGTAAGCGGCAGTGTCAATGCGCACTCCAGTTCCACCGGGAGGATTGAAGGTGGTGATCTTGCCAGCCGAAGGGGTGAATTTCTCCGGATGCTCGGCGTTGATGCGGCACTCGATAGCGTGGCCGCGATGAATGATCGGACCTTGCAACACGTCGCTTAACTTCTCTCCTGCCGCGATCATGATCTGGCTCTTCACGAGGTCGACGTCGGTCACCATTTCGGTGACAGGATGCTCGACCTGAATGCGTGTGTTCATCTCGATGAAGTAGAGCCGCTGTTGCTGGTCCATTAGAAATTCGATCGTTCCAGCATTGTGATAGCCGACATTGCTCAGCGTTTTGGAGATCACATCTCCAATCTCCTTACGCAATTCGGGCGTCACGCGTACGGAAGGCGACTCTTCAAGCAACTTCTGGTGGCGGCGCTGAATGGAGCACTCCCGCTCTCCGAGGCTTATGACATGCCCGTGCTCGTCGCCCAGGACCTGAAATTCGATATGGCGTGGATTTTCGACGTAACGTTCGAGGTAGAGGTCGCCATTTCCGAAAGCGGCCGAGGCTTCCGAGTTGGCCTGCCGGTATAGTCCCGGCAGTTCGTTCTGGTTGCGAACGATGCGCATCCCGCGGCCGCCTCCGCCTGCGGTGGCTTTGAGGATGACCGGGTATTCGACCTTGCGGGCCCATTCCAAAGCTTCTTCTACGGAGGCAACCACCCCGTCCGAACCAGGTAAAATCGGCACACCATGCTGCTTCATCGCGGCCCGCGCTTTTTCTTTTTCACCCATCAAGCGGATGACATCGGGAGTGGGTCCGATAAACTTGATGTGACAGGCTTCGCATACTTCGGCAAAGTTGGCGTTTTCGGAGAGCAGGCCGTATCCAGGATGAATCGCGTCGACATTGGCGATCTCGGCCGCGCTAATGACTGCGGGAATATTCAGATAGCTCAGCGCCAATTGTGGCGGTCCGATACAAATCGCCTCATCGGCAAAACGAACGTGCAGGGAGTTGCGGTCCGCTTCGCTATAAATCGCAACCGAGCGAATGCCGAGTTCCTTGCATGCGCAGATGACGCGCAGGGCAATCTCGCCGCGATTCGCTACCAGAATTTTCTTGAACATGGTTTGCCTGGAAAGATCCTGCCTGGAGCGACGTCCTGACGTCATCGTGCTGGACGGACGGCGAACAATTCCTGACCGTATTCGATGGGTTGACCGTTCGCGATGAGTTTCTTGACCAAAACTCCCGCCGCATCGCATTCGATTTCATTCATCAACTTCATCGCCTCGACAATGCAGAGAACCTGGCCTACTTCGAGAGTGTCGCCGACCTTCACAAAGGGCGGAGAACCGGGCGAGGGCGATTCGTAAAACGTGCCGACGATCGGGGACTTCACGATGTGCAGGTGTTCTGCGGGTTCCGGCGAGCCAGAGCTGGGCGCCGTATCGATGCGAGATGCTCCGGCCGACGACGCCAGAGAACCGGCGACGGGAACCGACTGGACCGCAATATATCGAGAGTCCGGCAGGAGCGCTGGCGGGGCATCCGCGGCTCGCTTGATTTTTACTTTGACGTCGCCACGCTCCAGCTCAAATTCGGCGATGTCTTTTTCGATTAAGAACTCAACGAGTTCTTTTAGCTCTTTTAGATTCATGTAGGAGAACGGTTTGCACCCTTTTTGATATTGCACCGCTGTTGCGATGCCAGCTAACCTAAATCACAATCAGTTCTTTATCCGTGGGAGTGAGTACTTCGCATGCCGAAGAGGTTACCACGACTACATCTTCGATCCGCACGCCGCACTTCCCCGGAATATACACGCCGGGCTCGATGGTCACAACCATACCCGATTGCAATTTCTGGGCTTGCCCCATCGCCAGCCGTGGCGCCTCGTGAATCTCTAATCCTAAACCATGCCCGGTCGAATGCGTGAAATACCGGTCAAGTTTGCGCCTTTTCAGCACGTTGCGCGCGGCCCTGTCGACTTCGGTGCAAGTGATTCCCGGACGTACCGCCGCGATCGCTGCCAATTGCGCTTCTAATACAGATTCGTAAAGCTCTCTCGCCTCTTTCGAAGGCGGTCCCACATGCACAGTGCGAGTCCGGTCTGAACAATAACCGGCGAGTATAACACCAAAATCGCACACTACGAACCCCCGCTGGGGGATGCCCGCGGCAGAGGCGCGACCATGGACGATCGCGGAACGTTTTCCGGAGGCAAGGATCGTTGGAAAGGCCATGCCTTCGGCTCCCGCAAGCCGAGCTTCGTATTCCATGGCAGCGGCGACCTCAACTTCCGTTGCGCCCGGGCGGATTTTCTTACGCGCGGTATGGAAAAGACCGGCGCCGAGTTTTACCGCCTGGCGGATGCACAGGATCTCGGCCGGATCTTTCACCATGCGCGCTGTCTCGATCACAGGCGGCAAGGAACGCAGACGCAACTTTCCTTTCATCGCCGAAACGACTCGATTGCGCATGCCCGCCGAGATCGACTCTGGATCGAGAGCCAGGGATCGCGGTCTTAAACTCTTGTGTCTGGAAGCGAGCCACTCTGCCGCGGCCAGCGCCGGTGTCTTCGGGCCGATGACAATTTTCGCGGCCACCACTTCCTGATCGGCCTGGGTTCGGTAACGACCATCGGTGAACAGCATAGAACCACGGTCGGAGACGAGAAGAGCGGCCGAACTGCCGGTAAATCCGCAAAGATAGCGGACATTAGGAAGATGTGTTACCAGCAGGAAATCCACATCGTAATTCTTGATCTCGAGGCGAAGGCGATTTAGTCGCCCTTCATGATCCATCTCTGGAGTTTAGCAAGAAGAGAAAATAAACACCTCAAATCTTACCAAGGCGCCAGTCCGTCGCTCGTTTGCAAAAGATAGCGTGGCTTGCGAACCAAGATTCTCCCAAAACACATCGCGGAATTGGAGATCCATAGAAAAACCGCCGGTTTCTCGGCGGGTTTTCCGAGAAAGCCGGCGGCTCTTGGCTTTGCTGTTCACTTACTACCAACTTCGTACTGCCAACTTCGCGCTTACGTCTGAATGATGCGCGGGGTAATGAAGAAGATCAGTTCGGTGTCGGAACTGGTAATTGCACGGTGTTTGAACAGGTTGCCAAGATACGGGATATCGCCGAGCAAAGGCACCTGCGATACGCTCAGTGAGTTCTGGGTCTGGATTACGCCGCCAATCACCACCGTGCCACCATCGGTAACCAGGACTTGCGTGGTCGCCTGCTGCGTAATCAGCGCTGGGTTATCGCCGTTGCTTGAAGTGGCGCGGCTATAGTCGGGTAGCGTGTTCTCCACATCCACATTGAGGAAGATCGTTCCTTCCGAAGTGATTTGCGGAGTTACCGTGAGTCTGAGGAAAGCACTCACGAAAGTGGTAGTCGATGGACCACCCAACTGGGCTTGTGTCACGATCGGTATTTGCGTACCCTGCTTCACTACCGCTTGAATGTTGTTCTGAGTAACCACACGCGGACGAGAAAGAACCTTGAGCAAGCCGCGAGATTCGGCCGCCGTGAGGATGACGTCGATCTGCATGTTGTTAGTTGCGTTCAGGAACTGAAGGCCGCTGGTTGGACCAGTAGCGCCCAGGTTCGAGAAGAGAGGAACTTGCGTGCCGGTGGCAGGCGTTCCGATAACCGGATACAGAGGTTGTACTTGGCCTCCGACGATGATCGGTGATTGTCCAACGGCAGCTACACCGCCGAGAGCAGTCGTACCGTTGCCCCAGCCGAGCCCAAGCTGAACGCCGATATCCCGCGCAAAGCTACGGGTGGCGGCTACGACGCGAGCTTCAATTTCGACTTCCTGCGTCTTGCGATCCATTTGCTGAATGATGCGATCGATTTGCGGCAGGACGGCAGGAATGTCGTTGACGATCAACGAGTTGGTGCGTTCGTCCGCGACCACATCGCCACGCTGGCTGAGGAACTTCTTAAGCGGCAGCAACAGGTCTTTCGCATGGGCATAGCTCAGGAACCGCGTGATGCTGACTTTGTCGACGGCCAGCGCCTCGGCATCGATCTGAGCGCGGCGGTTTTCGGCTTCTTTGCGCAGCGTATCGACGGTTGCAATGCGAAGAACGTTCCCATCCAACTGCCGGGAGAGATCGTTATTCTTGAGCACGATGTCTAAGGCCTGATCCCATGGCACATCGTCGAGGACGATGGTTAAAGTGCCGTGGATCATGGGGTCGAGCACAACGTTCAGGCCGCTGATCTCGTGAATCAGCCGGAAGAAATCTTTCAGGTCAACGTCCTTGAGGTTGACCGAAATCGGCTCGCCCGTGTACTTGGCGCCACTCGCAGCCGGCTTCTGTTCCATCTGGATCTTCTGCTCGGCAGCCAGATTGACGGCTGGCTGAATGGGGGTATTGGGTGGACCGGACTGACCCATGCTGGCGTTCGTGGTGGAGGCAACCAGTTCGGATGCTGTCTTGTTGGCAAAACGACTCGCGGCCTGTTCAGCCTTGACGGTCGGCTCGGCGGCTTTGTCCTCTTTTTTCACCGAAAACGTCGGTTCGACAAGGGCGATATCGGTCGCTTTCTGGATAGTCTCTGCCGTGAGCGGAGCGTTTACGACGGTTGGCGCGGCAACAGAGGCACTTGAAATCGAAGCGTCTGGAGAAGAGGCGAGCGCCAGTTGGGGCGCTGAATTCTTGTCCAAGGGCGTCACGGCCACCGTTTTCGCCGCCGGAACCGCCTCGCGGTGCGCGACGACGCTGTCGTGAACCGTGAGAATAAAGGAACCGTCAGGGCGGGCGGCCAAATCATGCTGGCGACTGCTGGCGGAATGGTTGTCGAGATCGATCACGACACGGGTGCTGGGCGGAACCTGCCCATCCGTGCCGATACGAAGGTCTTTGACACCATCGCTCCCAACGTTGATGCGGCTCTGTGCCGTGGCCATCACCGTGTTGGGAAAGTCGACGACGATGCGTGCTGGAGAATCGAGCGTCGTCACTTTAGGGGCCAATAACCCCTTCGCTTTGAACTCGACTCGTAGTTCGCCCTGGCTGTGCGCGACCTCGAGCTTCTGCAGTGCAGCGCTCGTGGCCACCCCCTTGCCCGTCACGTCCGCCGCGTCGGCGATTAGTCCGAACGCCATTATCGGAACCAAGATGCCCAGCAGTTGCTTTCGCATTTCCCTATCTCCCCATCCGAGGCCGTTTCGCCTCGATGTGCTTCTTCGAAATCTGATTTCCGCAAAATCTGAGTTCTGTAGAGCGCCGGCATTAAACCGCCGGGGTGACAATCCTCTTGACTACTTCGCGAGTAAAAGACTTGCCCAACCGATCTTGCAAAGTTTCCTGGAAAACGATGGAGTCCCCGGTAATCTTCACGACATAGCCGTTGAAAACCGGATCGTTTTCCCGGAGAAAGTAAGCTTTGTTCAGGCCATTACTGACAACGGCGATAAACCCGCTGTCCGCGTGCACAACGCCGCGCAAGTTGATCGCCCCAATTTCGAGGCACTTTTTACCCGTGCTACAACCGGAACCACTCGCATGATTTACCACCGGACTAATAAAGGGATCACGTCGGCCGTTCGCTGCGGACTTGGTGTCGGGCACAACCGGCTGCTCGGTCTCGCCTGCAGCCGATTCCGGAGCGCCGTTGCCCGGCGCTATAGCCGCGACCGGATCCACTGCAGGGGTTGCGCCAGATGAATTCGCCGGAGCATTCGTCACGACTACGACTCCACCTACCCGGTTGCGAGGATGATGATGTCTCGGGGCGGCTTCGACCTTCACGGGCCGAGTCGACAACCTGGCTTGGCCATTGGTAGCGCTCGCTCGAGAAGGGGCGGGTTCGCTCGTCCGCAGAGCCTGATTCGAGGCGGCGGTGCTACGGCTACTGACCCCGTTCATGGTTTCACGAGTGTTCTGAATCATTGTGGGACGTTGAGCCCAGGCTAAGGCCGAGGCCAGTACGCAAACGAGGATTGTCACCGTTGGCTTCATCGTGTCCCTCCTACTTCTTCGCCGGAGCGCCAGGTTTGGCGGCCGGTCCAGCCGGATCCAGATCATGACTGAAATACGTTGTGGTCAAGCATGTGGCTACCACCGTTTCGTTGGCAGCATATTGATAGACGTGTTTCGCCTTGGCGCCACCGGGAGTGCGGGTCGAAGCCACCATCAGGTTTGCAACATTGACGATGCGCTCTACTTTGCCCAGACGGTCGAAGAAACCGAGCATCGAGTAGTAAGGCCCGTCGAATTCGATTTCGAAGGGCACCTCTGTGTAGAACTCTTTATTGACATACGGGCGTGCGGTGTAGCGGCGAATTTCTACTCCCGCTTTGCGCGCTTCCCCGCTGACCATACGCATGAAGTTGTCCACTTCTTTCTCGTCGGGCACAATGCGCCGCTCGATTTCGAGCTGCTGCTTGAGGCTGGCGAGTTGGCGCTCGATGTCAGCCAGCTTCGGCCGATAGGCTTCGAGTTCCGCGTTTTCCCGGAGCTTCGCCTGGAGTTTGATTCGAGCCGCATCATTCTGATCACGCTGCGACTTGTAGACGGTGTAATAAAGTCCGCCTGTGGCCACGACGGCCACCAGTATCAGAATGCCGAGCAACTTCACACCCGTTAGTTCGCCAAGATTCATAGTCGGTTCCGCCTTTACGACTTCGCCTTCTCGCAGGTCAGCGTAAATTGAAATGCCTGCATGTCTTTAACAGACTCGTCCTGAAAACTTTCTTTGATTTCGATGTTTCGGAAAAAACCGGTCTTCTGGAGGTTCGAGATTAAGTTCGCAACGGCGTCGCTGCTCAATGCGGTGCCATCGATCGCTACGGTCGCACCCTGGTCCTGCATGCTGTTCAGCCAGACCGCTTCGGTACCGTTGACCGTGTCGCCAATCATCGACAAGAGAGTGACCGGACCCGTTTGGTTGGAACGGAGTTGATCGATCACATCCACGCGCCGCTTGTAGGCGTCAGCTTGTTTTTGACGCTCGAGGTAATGCACTTTGATGTCGGCCAGTTCGCGATTTTTTTGCTCGGCCATGCGGGTCTGCACTTCAATCGATTTCTTTTCGCGATCGATCTGGTACCAGTACCCGTAATTGAGAGCACCTGCGACCAACAAAACGGCCGTTATCTGAACTACCGGTCCACCCAGGTTGCCGAGTTCGAAGCTCGGCATGCTGAAGGCAGGACCCTTCTTACCTTTCGGTTTCGGAGAACCCAGCAGATTAATTCGGATCATAGCTTTTCAAAGCTCCTCAGGGCCAAACCTACGGCCACTGCCAGCTGGCCGGCATTCTGTTCGACCAACTCTGCCCCAGCACCATCCGCCGGAGCCAGTACCTTTTGAAACGGGTTGAACAGTTCGACCGGCATCGAGAACTCCTGGCGCAAGGCTTCAACCAGGCCCGGAACTTTGGCCGAACCTCCTGCCAAGTAAATCTTCTCGATGTGCTCTCCCGCGGCACTGGCGCGAAAGAAGTCAAACGTCTTCTGAATCTCAAGCACGATAATTTCGGTCACCTGTTGCAGGATCGGCGTTTTGGCATCGTCCTGCACGGTGCCCACTTTGCGGCCCAACTTGAGCGACTCGGCGTCGTCGAAGCTGAGATCCAGCTCCTTCTGCAGGGAATCGGTGTACTGGTGGCCGCCTACCGAAACGTCGCGCGGGAAGAGCGGCGTCGTGCCCTTCACAATGTTGATGTTCATCACGCTGGCACCGAGGTTGAGAAGAGCAACAACCTGGGTGGCGGCGGGTTCATAGTTGTACTCGTAACAATTTTGCAAAGCGAGTGCATCGATATCCACAATAGCCGGAGTTTTGCCGGCCATCGAGAGTACGTTGGTGTAGTTCAGAATCTTGTCTTTCTTCACGGCGACAAGCAAAACGTCCATCTGCGGGCTCGAGGCATCGTCGGAAAGAATCTGATAATCGAGATTCACATCAGCTAGATCGAAGGGAATGTGTTGCGCCGCTTCTTTCTGGATGGTCTCGGCGAGTTCCTGATCGCTCATGGAGGGCAGCGAGATTTTCTTCACAATGACCGAGTGACCACTCACCGCGGTCGCGACGGATTTCGACTTGATGAGAGTGTCAGTGAACAGTTTGGCAATCGCCGCGGAGACAGTACCCGAGTCAACAATCATGGAATCGACAACAATATCGGGTGCGATAGGCTCGAGGCCGAGGTGCGCCACTTCGATTCCCGCGCGCGTCCGTCTGAGTTCGACGGCCTTTATGCCTCGAGGAACCCACGTCCAGACCGACTATCGTTTTCGTTCCCATTCCAAACATGTGGCCACCTTTTTTCGCGAAGTTCGTTTACGGAGTACCGGCCGCTTTTACGGCCGTCTTGATTTTCCTTTTGCTACGTGGTTCCATTTCCATCGACTGCTCTTCCATCCACTGGTCCAACTTTGATTTCTTGAAGCGCCAGCGATTGCCCAACTTGAACGCAGGAATTTTTTGTTCGTTCACATACTTGTAAAGCGTGTCCGGACTCACCCCTAAATACTGGGAGGCTTGACGAATGTTCATCACTTCTCGCGAGTCGGCCATAAACATTTCCTGCGCGTTCGTGTTTGTTTTGGTGTGCTGAGCATATCTCAACGGGTAGCAAGGGCCAGCTACAGGGAATTTCCCGGTTTTGTGGGGTTTTGTGGGGTTTTTCTGGAAATCGTCAATTACGGATTTGCAATCTGCATCTATATGTAGTAGATCGAATGCTGGCAAACCAAACCTGTGGTGGGTACGATGTAAATAGAGCTTGAGTCACCCGGGTTGGGGTAACTAAGGTACTAGAGACGGTACGGAAGTACTTGGACGGACGCGCAAGACACTGAAAACACAGCTCCAGATTCGCACTGCCCCTACTGGAGAATCGCTCTTATTTTCCTGAACTTTGCGTACCGAGATGAGGAATTCTCCCGATGGGGTGGGGTCTTCGCGCGCTTGCAAAGTTCTAGGCAAGTTGCTTTCGTTCGCCAGAGGTGTTTCGGCGGTCGACCGAATGGCGAAACGTATCGCCACACTCAGGCGTAGTCGATCGGGTTCTCTTCAAGCCATCGCTCATCCTGCGCTTGAGAGATGCCATTCAATGCACCGGACACGACGCTTGCGCCGAGACCGCGGTGCCGCGATGCGACACCTAGACCGAAACCGATTGCGCAACCCACTATGCCGAATACGAAAACGCTCGTTGCGGACTTTTGTCGATTTCCCAAGTAGCCGGCTACCGAGCCAATGCACGCACCGCCGGCGGCGAAAACCAAGACACTTCGGGACGACTCCGCGAACAGAGGAATGAGGCGTTTTCCCTGAAAAAATTTTTCGCTACCAGTCCGTGCTCCGGAAAGTCCGGCATTCAGAAGTTTTAGGCGGTAATGACAATCAGATCGAAACCAATCTCGTAATCGCATGACACCTTTCCGCGCTCGACAGGATGTTTTGAACGATGAATCTAAGTTCGAGCATCGTTTGGACATCTACAAAGTTAAAGGAGGGGCTGCCCTATGAACCGTGATTTTGGTCACGATTGACCTTACGAAAGGAACCTCAACGGATTTCCACGGAAACGCTCAAAGCGACTCAATCAGAGTCTTCCTAAGGGGCTTCCTCGCCGACCACACTGATCTTCGAATCCGCTCGAAATTTCCTGTAATCGCGGAATGTCTGTTCGACATCTTCATCGTAACTTTTGAAGAGGGCAACTCGTGCATCGAAGTGAAACTGTACGTGCTTGGGCAGCCACACTTCATCGTTAATACGCGTCAACTCGACGATAACCCGCGTCCCCTTGTGGATTCTTGCGAGGACGAAACCGACAGAAATCGTGTCGATGGCTGTTATATCGAGTTTCACCCACTGGTCATCGTTCTTGTCGATCCAAACGCGGCCTTTGAACTTGGCAAGCATTCTTGCGCCACGCTCTTTCGGCTCATAACCGGGACGAGGCTCGCCCTCAAGTACCCATGCATCACGGCCGTTGACCGCTTCAGATCCGATCAAACGAAAGTTGAATGCATCGGCAATTTCGAGCACAAATTTGCGATCTTCTTCGTGGGCCTTTTCCTCTCTCTCGAGCCGTTTGCGACGGTCGTCATCTGACTCAGCGTTGCGTTTGTCGATAATCTTCTGGATCTTCTCGTCCTCCTTTTTCGCCTCATCGGCGGGAAGCGGCTTGTCGTCTTTGGCCGTCAGGCGTTCAACGTCCTCACCATAAATCTGAAGAACTTCTGACGTCCGGCACTCAACCTTCTGTACTGCGCCGTGGCTATCGAGGTGGTGCCGTTCCTCGCGCTCGATATACGTATAGTTGCGCTGCCGTTTATCGTTTTCCAAATCTCTCGCCTCGGCTCGCTGGAGAAGTTCTCGAATCTGTTCGGGAGGAACACTGCCGTTCGTGTTGGTCTTCAGCTCGACAGGGTGAGAAACAGGCGCGGCAGTTTGCGTGGCAGATTCGGATTGATTCGTTACGGACGCCTGCCCCAGCATAAGCGAACACAGCCAGAGCAGCGCGAATGTCAGGCGCATCGTGGAGAAATGCATAAGATTTGTACGAAAGAGACGTGATGGCAGTTCAGTCCGACTGCGCCTCGATACGACACAATCAAGGCTCTACAAACCGTCAATCTCATCGCAACCGCCACCAAGCTTTTTTAGATTGTTCGTCACTTCGGATTCTCGGCTCGTTCCAGACAACCGGCCCTAAACGACCTTCCGTCCAGCCGATGAAGTTTTTTGGCCTGCGCACGGCTGATCAGTGGATAGTGAGAGATGGTGAGCAGATATTCGGCAACAAACCAGACCGGCTCCTCGGAAGTCATCCAATGAAGCCGATCGAAACGACGCATATCGACAGGCCTTGAAAAAGTTCTTAGAGTGCGCTCTCCTCGAAGATTGAAGTAGGTATCGAAGTAGCTAAGCGCCAATTCGCGGAGAGACCTGTAGACAGGTTCGCGATAGCGACATCCAGTGTAATTGGATTTCGCGAGGGCACCCCAGTGGCCATCTACGCGATACACAGCAATTACATGGTCTGTGTCGTGCTCAGCTTCCAAGTCCAGGATTAGTGGAGGATATCCGAGAATGCGGAGAGCTGCCGCCGCAAACAACGCTCCTTCATAGCAATGCGAGGTGTTCTCGCGCAAAACGCGCCGCGGAGACCACGCACTGTCGGCGAGGTGATAGGGCATGGCATCGAGGGCGCGCTGAACCCCGTAAGGAGTCTTTAAACCACGCAACTTGCGAAGCTCGCTGCGACTCAAGCTGCTTTGATCGCCGCGGCTCGTCATCCTCGAGATGTGCTGAAGACCACGGATCGGCGAAATGGGCTGAAGGGGCGGGCGAGGGAAATCAAAAGGCTGCCTACAGAAGGTCGGCTGATGGTGGCACGCCGTCCCGAACCAGCAAGTTTGCCACGAGTCGTCGGCTGTCTATTTTTTCGCATCGGCCGCTAGTTGGCGCAATGTTGCCATAGTGGCTGCGGACGGGTCTTTGCGTTTGCCCGTTTTCGGGCGTCGTTTGGTCTTGCTGGTGTAATGAGTCTGAGCCATATCTCTCCCGTTGTCGGCGGTTCAGGACGCCTGCCTTTATTGCGCGACGAAGATCAAGCCACGATTCAAGCGGCTTGCCGCAAGACCATAATACAGGCAAAATTGGCTTCGTTCTAAGAATGTCCGGATCGATACTCCACAAAGGCACGCTTCGCCTGCAACGAACTCCGGTATACCCGTTACTTTGTATCTTCGCTAGCCGCCTCGGTATTACGCTCTTCCGTTTGATGCCAACTGGAATTAGGGTCGTATTCCTTCATGGCCTTCGCGATCGTTTCTGTCTTCTTTCCGAGGTCCTTCTCGTACACGATTCCGTCGGCGCCCACGATAAACGTCATAACACCTGAAGACCGGTATTCCGCAGGGTAAGCGACGAAAGCGAAACCCTGCGTCATTTTTCCGCCGACCACATAAGCCTTTCGACCTCCCGGAGCGCTTTTCCCTTGCGCCGTCAGAATGTGGAAGTAGTAGCCGCGATACGGAGTGGGCGCACTCTCAGAATTCTTTGTATAGCCCTGTGCCACGGCAGAAGCCACCAGCGGACCAATCGGACTTTGGGGCTCGCCATAGCCCGCCTTCCAATAAAGACCGTCGCGTTGACCAGGGTCACTGAAAATCTTAGACGCGTATTCATCGTGGCCAGACGAGTGATAGTCCTTTTCCGCAGCGACGAGTTCCTGGCAGACACGGATCGTGGACATCTCGTTGCGCCCAATACGGCGATATAGAATCTCCTTCTTTCCGGCTTCGGTATCGAAGAACCAGGAATCGCCCTTGTTCATCAGCGGTATCGGAGTTGGCCAATTGTGCGCGCCGATGTAGAGAATGGTGGTACCATCTGGTTCTTTCACCACACGGTGCATCTCGCGGTAACGCTTTACAAAATTCGCCCGACTCTCGGAATCTTCGGCTTCGTCTCCCGACGAAACGACCGTCTTCCCCGCCGGCCCGAGAATTTCGAGGATCGACTTTTCATCATTTTTCTCGATCGCGGCGACCAACGCATAGCTCGCAGAGTCGGCCGATGCGAAGGTCTTCTGGCCTCGCTCCTGAGCGCCGGAAACACCGTTCAAAGCTATTGCTAAGAAGATCGTTACTGCAGCGGTTTTCGGAAAACGAGTCATAAGTAGTGGATTGAGATTCTGCTGGTTTCGCCGCATAGGACTGTACTCCGCTTTTCAAAATTTCTAAGACTTCCGTTTTGCAACAACCGGGAAAACGAATTCGAAGAGAACTCGATCAATGGCGCCCGCCACCGCCGTGACCTCCTCCGCCGCCGTGACCTCCGCCGCCGCGGAACCCTCCGCCACCAGCACTAGCCCGCCCACGCGACGAATAACTCCTGGTCTCTCCACCATGGTCGTAGCCGCTCAACGCGCCTGACCGAACGCCGCTCTCACCGCGGGGAGCAGCATATCCTCGCGCTGCTTGTCTATTTCCCTCAAAAGGCCGCGCCGCTTCCCCTGGATGGTTGAAACCACCCCGGCCGACTTCGCCACGTCCCCCACCGTGATAAGAATTGCTTCGGTTATAAAACGTTCGGCTGCGCGAGAAATAGCGACCGTGATCATAGAGCGCATAATGATTGTGCCAATCGAATCCCCAGTGTCCCCATCCCCACCCAAAACCACCGAACCAACCGATTCCGAAGCCGAGTCCAAAAGAAAGATACGGGCCACCGAACCAGATTCCCGGATAGGGATACCATCCGGGCCATGCCACGACCGGATATCCATAAACCAGCCACGGATCGTATGCAGGGACATAGACCACGTTCGGATCAGCCGGTTGAATTTCGACGTCAGAGCCTTGGTCATTCACGATCTGCTGCGGTGTAGTCTTCAGGTTGCCCGCCGCCTGTGCCTTGTGGCGCATCACCTGAACTGCGTCCATTACGTCTTGTTGCTGGTTGTAGTACGCGTCACCGAGAGAGGAAGTCCAAGAAAGATTCTTGTCCATATTCCCAAGGACAGATGGGAAGGCGGTGAGAGCTTTCACGCTCGGATCCCAAGGTTGTTGATCGACCTCTTTGCCCAACGCGTCGCCCTTCAAATCAGGATTGGCCTGCACCCAACGGTCGGCCTCCACGATTTCCTCAGGAAAAGTTGATGCTGCCAAAACCTGTGCCACCAGCGAATCTGGATACAAGGCGATGGGCGCGACTAAACGTTGCAGCTGTTCCGGGGTCTGTTGGGCGTACGGCGGGGCCTGGTTGTTCTGTCCCGGTGCCGGGCCGTTCTGAGCAACTTCCTGGTTGTCTTGATCGGGAGGCGGCGCCTGTGCATCTTGCGCTGCAAGGCTAAGCGGAAACGTCGCGATTAATAGCGCCAGCGACAAAGAGAAAACCACACTCTGTCGTCCGAGTCGAAGTGCTACCGATTTTCCGGTCTCGCTAATAGGAACCAAGTTCTGGAACCTCCTCTGGATCTTCATCTCTTGAGGACCTCCACATACTAGTTAAGATGCCAAAAAAACAGGATCGGTGCAGGGCTTTACGCTTCTAGACAATACGGAGGTGCGGCCGCTAGACAATGCTGGAGGCGGCCGCCGTAAATAACTCCAACAAATCGCGCGGGGTGTCAATCAGCACATCGGGCTTCGTTTGTTCCAGCGAATGAGGGGCGAAACCGTAAGTGACTCCGCAAGTCCACGTGCCTGCATTGCGACCGGTTAGCACGTCGATCGACGAATCTCCGACCATAAGAGTCTCGTCCGCCAGAACTCCCGCTTCCTGCAGCAGGGTCCGCGCGCCAAGCGGGTCGGGCTTCTTGGTAGAGAAGCTGTTGCCGCCATAGATGCGGACGAAGAAATCGGCCAAACCGAGCGCGTGAATAATATCGCGAGAGGGATTCACTGGCTTGTTCGTGAGCACCGCCAACCGCCGCGATCCTCGATGCGGCGAGGCTCCAGCGGGTGGGTGCACGAGTTGGTCAAGCATCTCGGTGATGCCTTCATACAAGGTTGTGTGGTCGAGTTTGTGTAGACGGTAGTAACCGAGGAAATATTCAAGAGCCGTGCGCAAGAGAGCCTCGTCGGGCGCCTCGCCGAGAACACGCCGGACGAGGGTGGGAGCACCGTCTCCCACATAACTGGCGATCACTTCGCCGTCGAGTTCCGCTCGCCCGATATGGCGGAGCGTTGCGTTGACAGAGTGAATCAAATCGAGGCGCGAATCGATGAGGGTGCCGTCCAGGTCGAAGATCAGAAGACGAATCCGGTCGGGATCGAACGCGCGGAGAAGACGAATCATGTGTCTTGAGAATAAATGATTGGGAGGAATCAGTCTCAGGTCTCAGAACCGCTGGATCGCCAGATGAGAGTCGTAATGGCGGGGGCGCGAGAAACTCCTCGGAGCAGCGCCGAGAATCAGCGAGTTTTTCTTGTCATACTGGAGCTAACACCCGAGACCTGATTTACAATGAACCGGGCTCAGACCCACTGGGGTGAATCAGGCGGCATGGCCACAACCAAGGTCGATCCTAAGCTGAACGAAAATGGCGTTGCGAAAAAGGTGAGAACCTACCAGGGGCTGACGGCTCAGCAACTGATTGACGCTTATCGCATCATGTTCACTTCGCGTCGAGTAGATGATCGCGAGATCCTTCTAAAACGCCAGCAGAAAATTTATTTCCAGATCTCAGGTGCCGGCCACGAAGCCGTTGGAGTTGCCGCAGCGTTCGCGTTGAAGGCGGGTTACGACTGGTTTTATCCATATTACCGCGACCGCGCTCTCTGCCTTGGATTGGGGGCTACACCCTATGAAATGCTTCTGCAAGGTGTAGGAGCGGCGGATGATCCTAGTTCCGGCGGACGCCAGATGCCGTCGCATTGGGGTTATGAGCGTCTGAATATCGTCACCCAGTCTTCTCCGACTGGGACGCAGATCTTGCAGGCGGTGGGATGCGCCGAGGCAGGCCGCTATTTCTCTAGCCATCCTAAAGCCGCCCAGAAAGCGGAGGGCGACTACCGGGAGTTCAAAGACGTACAGTTTCAAGGCGACGAAATTACCTACGTGTCGCTCGGGGATGGAACCACCAGCGAGGGCGAATTCTGGGAGGCAATGAACACTGCTTCGAATCGTCGTTTGCCGGTAATTTTTTGTGTACAAGACAACGAGTACGCGATCTCGGTTCCAGTTGAAGTCCAAACTCCGGGCGGAAACATTTCTCGTGTAGTTTCTGGGTTCCCGAATTTTCATTTCGAGGAAATCGACGGCACCGATCCAGTGGTTGCCTATGCATCATTCAAGCGGGCGGCCGATCATTGCCGCGGTGGACATGGCCCGGCCCTCGTCCATGCGCACGTCATTCGCCCCTATTCGCATTCTCTTTCGGACGACGAACGTCTCTATCGCCCGGATTCCGAGCGTCAGGCGGATGCAGCTCGCGACCCCGTTCATTGCCTGCAAATGTTCCTGCTGCGCGAAGGCATTCTGGACGAAAAGGGAATCAACCAGATCGAAAAGGAAGTTGAAGAAGGCATCCAGGCTTCGACCGACCGCGCTCTCGATGCCGCTCCACCACAGCCGGAGACGATTTACAACTTCGTGTACTCAGACGATCTCGATCCCACATCCTCAGCGTTTGAAACACAAGCGGCGGTTGCCGCTCCCGAGACCGCCGCGGACGGCAAACGAGCCGCCGCGCCCAACAAAACGATGGCTGATCTCATCAACACGACCCTGCGCGACGAAATGCGGCGCGACGAGCGCATCGTGATCTTCGGCGAGGACGTGGCCGATTGTAGCCGCGAAGAATATCTGAAACAAAAATTGGTTAAGGGCAAGGGCGGAGTTTTCAAATTAACCGCAGGCCTGCAGGGGCAGTTCGGCTCCGATCGTGTTTTCAATTCTCCGATTGCCGAAGCCAACATCGTGGGCCGAGCAACTGGCATGGCCACACGCGGCCTGAAACCCGTAGTCGAGATTCAGTTCTTCGACTATATCTGGCCGGCGATGATGCAATTGCGCGACGAACTCCCGGTCATCCGCTGGCGATCGAACAACGCGTTCTCGGCGCCGCTGGTGATCCGTGTAGCCATTGGGGGATATTTGACGGGCGGGGCAATTTATCACTCGCAGTGCGGCGAGAGCATGTTCACACACATCCCCGGGTTGCGTGTTGTCTTCCCGTCGAATGCTCTGGATGCCGCAGGTCTATTACGCACTGCGATCCGCTGTGATGACCCGGTGTTGTTTCTGGAACACAAACGTCTATATCGCGAAACCTACGGACGTGCCCCGTATCCGGGACCAGAGTACATGGTGCCGTTCGGGAGGGCCAAAATCGTGCAGGCTGGCACGGACCTCACCGTCGTGACTTACGGAGCAGTAGTTCCTCGGGCCTTGCAAGCCGCGCAAAAACTAGAGCGGGAACACCGTGTCAGCGTGGAGCTGATCGATCTGCGCTGTCTGAACCCGTTCGACTGGGATACTGTGGCTGCGTCCATAAAGAAAACCAACCGGGTCTTAATTGCCTATGAAGACTCGCTGAGCTGGGGCTATGGTTCGGAAATCGCGGCGCGTGTAGCAGACCAGCTTTTTCATCACCTCGACGCACCGGTGAAGCGAGTAGCGGCTACGGATACGTTCGTCGCCTATCAGCCGATCTTGGAGGATGCGATTTTGCCGCAGGCTAGTGATTTATTCCGAGCGATGAAGGAATTGGCGGAATTTTAACGCATGGACCTAGCCGGGCGTTAATTGGCATCTGCCGCACAGATGAACTAAAGCTGCCGCTTCCTTCCCGAATTCGCGCCGCATCGATCTCGTCTACCGTTTTTTGCCCTATCTCATCTGCCCGATTGGAAATCTTCCTTTACCCGACCGGAAAAGGCTGGCTACAGTTTCAAACTGATTGGTCCACTCTCCGTTCCTGTCTATGATCGCTAACGTTGACATTCGAAAGGGTGGAGGGAATCTATGTTGAACTGGGCCATAACATTTTTCGTGATCGCTCTGATTGCCGCGGTTTTCGGCTTCACAGGCGTTGCAGTCGCTGCGGCCGGAATTGCCAAATTGCTGTTCGTTGTCTTTCTCGTGCTGTTCTTGGTTTCGCTGGTCGCGCACCTCAGCCGCTCGGGAAGTAGGGCTTAGTGTTTGAAGTAGGGCCTAGTGTTTGAAAGTGACAGTCACCGATCTTGACAGAGCAGAGTAATCTTCCCCGTGCCTGGCGGAACGTTCGCAGCGGGGAAGGTTACCTTGTTTAAACCCTGTCTTTCCTTAATATCCTCTTTCTTGATATCTCCTTTTGATCTTTTTTCCCATCAATCCTGCAACTTTTCGGAACTTTTGCAGTATAGAGTCGGCCCTCGGAAATCAACTAGTCCAACCCCGACAACTCCAAAAGCAACTAAAGAGCAGTCGTTTATCAATTCTCCGGAGTGCGAGGCGGCTCGTACTTTGGATTGGGAGGAGTATTTATGGCAGAAGATACGGAACAAAAGGGTCAGCACAGCGGTCAAGGTGGACAGAGTCAGCGCAACCAAGACCAGACGAGTCAGGGCCAGCAGAGCGGCCAGCACAGTCAAACCGGTCAGGGGCAGCATGGACAGAGTGGTCAATCAGGTCAACAACAACCCGGACAGCAACAACAGAAGAAGGGCGGCCGGGGCGATTACGACAACGAAGATAACGACCAGAACCGCGACCGTCAGCGTAAGGCTTCCTAGTTGTTTTTGGAAGCGAGATCCACCGGGAGTCCCGACCGTAGCGGCCGGGACCCTCGTTTAAATATGTCGTTTTCCGTTTCCACATTCGGGAGAAACTCTTGATGCTTTTTTTTTGTAGGGACGGTGCTCGTTTGCTCTGGACAGCACCCTTTCTCTTGGCGGCAATCACCCTCGTCTCGGGACAGACGCCGACGACAGCCGTGAACACAGGTTCCTCCAACCCACAACCGGCCTCTTCTCAAACCCAGCAAGTTCCTCAGACCGCGGATGGAAACGCTGGTTCGTCAAATCCCGATTCAAGCCCTCAAGATCCGACGGGACCTGAAGCCAATGATCAAGCGGGCATGTTCGTATTCAAAAAGAATGTCGAAGAGATTATCGTGCATGCCACTGTGGTTGATGATCAGCGCAGACCCGTGTCGGGCTTGGATCGTAGCGCCTTCACAGTAACGGAAAACGGAGTTCCGCAAACCATCACGTCATTCCGCCGCCAAGATGTCCCCGTTGAACTGGGCATTGTGGTCGACAACTCGGGCTCGATGCGCGACAAACGCGATGAAGTGAATCGGGCAGTATTAATCCTGATTCACGCCAGCAATCCGCAGGATGAGATTTTCATAGTCAATTTCAGCCAAAAATACTATCTCGATCAGGATTTCACTTCAGACGTAAACCTCTTGCAAACGGCACTCCACCAAGTTTCTTCAGCGGGGAGCACGGCGTTGTACGACGCAGTGGTCGCCTCCGCAAACCATCTCAAAAACAATAGCCGACTGGACAAGAAGGCGCTTCTAGTAATCACTGACGGCCAAGACAATATGAGCCAGGAGACGCTTGCGGAGGCGCTGCGCCAACTGCAAGACGGAAACGTCTCACCGGGGTCCGTCCCCACGATTTATGCGATTGGGCTGACTGGCGACGGTCTCGAGGGTCGCGGACGAAACGCACTGCAGAAACTCGCTCAAAGCACAGGTGGCGTGGCATATTTTCCCGAATCTCTCGATCGAGTGAGTGAAATCACGCGGACAATCGCCCATGATCTGCGTTCGGAATACATCATCGCCTATCGACCCCAGAACCAGAATGCTAAGCGGGATGACCGGGTCGCCAAGGTTGAAGCACGCGCAGTTGGCTATGGAAAATTAACCGTGGACACAAGAAGCGGTCACGCTTTTTCCGGTCCGAGCGCCCGCTAGTCAACAAGACTTCTCTGTTAATCCCGAAAGATAACTTGCAACGGCAGGATTAAAGTACAGAAACGACTCCGCCCGCAAAAATGGCAGGAAGCCATCAGGAAGCCATAAAGATTAGGCCACAGTCGTCTGCGTGGTAGTCGAATGCGCGGGCATCTGAATCTGAATGATGTTGTTCTTAATGGCGTAAACAACCAAATCGCGGATGGAGTGCAGACCGAGTTTCCGCATGATGTTGCTGCGGTGGGTCTCAACGGTCTTGGTGCTCAAATTCAGGAGCGAAGCGACCTCCTTCGAGCTCTTTCCCTCAGCCAGCAGCTGCGTTACTTCGCGCTCGCGAGTTGTCAGAATCGGCAGATTTGGCGGCTCATTCCGCGAGATCGCGTGGCCCTTATCAAGGAAGCCCCGCAGCACAAGATCGTTGACCCGCGGAGTAAAGAACATACGCTTGCTCTGAAGGGCTTCGACGGCCGAGACAAGATCGCGGGCAGCGTCCGATTTCAAAACGAAACCTCTGGCCCCGGCGTCTAAAGCTTCTCGGATGACTTGATCGGAGTCGGTTATCGTAAGGACGATGATCTTGAATTGAGGATCGTGCTGCAGGAGTTGGCGAGTCGTGTCGAGACCGTTGAGGTTGGGCATACCAATATCGAGGATCACCACATCGGGTTTCAACTGCTTGGCCATTTCGATCGCTTCGCGACCGTCTGAAGCCTCTCCGCAAACCTCCCAGCCCTCACGCTTCTGAAGAAGCGCACATAATCCGCGGCGTACAATTTCGTGATCATCGGCTAATAGGATACGGAGTTTCACGGTAAATTCTCCCATCAACGGAAATTTCAAAAATACTTCAAGTTCTTAGCCCTGCCGAGGTCGCGCCAAAGCCGTAAAGGGGCGATGCTGGCTCACCGCTTCCACTGCTTCCACTAGATCACGCGCAAGATTCGATTTCACGACATAACCCCTTGCCCCCGCTGCCAGCGCTTCACGAAGCATCTGCGGAGAGTCATGTTGGGTTACAAATAAGACCTCGCGACCGGGGGTTTTTTCCTGGATCAAACGGCACGCTTCGATCCCGTTCATCCGGGGCATGGTCACATCGAGTACCACCACGTCGGGCTCCAGACTGCTTACCTTTTCCAGAGCCTCGATCCCGTCCGAAGCCTCCCCCACGATTTCCCATTCGGATCGTCCTTCTAAAAGGGTTTTCAGTCCTTGTCTCACCACGGGATGATCATCGACCAGAAGGATGCGGACCGTCATATTGATTCCTGGCTCTCTTCCATTCTCGACCATCTATCGACCACCGTAAGAATACCCTGCGGAAACGCGAGGAGTCGGGTGGGGTGCCAACCACCACGAGCAGCGCAGAGAAAGCTCTGGCTACGGCTACGTCCCAAATTAAGAATCTTAAACCTAACACGGCGTTCGCTTCGTTCCGAATACAGGGATTCCTGTAGATCGGAGTTCCCGAAACGATATCTGGCGATGCGCTCTCCGTTTAGCGGGTCATGCGGTCTGGGGAAAGTACGTTCGGTCGTGGAGCACCGTATCTACCGCCTCCACAATGGAGCCCACGTCCGACTTCAGGCAGACGCCTCGGATCCCGATTCTTTTAGCCTCTTCTGATAGCTGTTTCGAAACGTGGATGGTGACCATCAGTATGGGGATGTCGGGGAACAGTTTAGCAATCTCGCGGCCAACGTCCAACCCATTCAGATCGGGCATCTGGAAGTCCAATACGACGACATCAGGCGGATCTTCCTTAATCCGTTGCAGTGCTTCTACGCCAGTGGGGACCTCCGCATAAACCCGCCAGCCAGTTTTCAGTTCCAAAAGGCTTCTAAGATAGTGGCGCACCGCCGGATTGTCATCTGCAACCAGAATCCGAACCAAACGATCCTCCCCTTTGACGATCTGCAACGTATCGGTATTCCGACGTTAGGACGCATGCCCGCGGTTTACAATACCGTGAACTCCCGAACCCATGCCGCGACACGATTCCCTCACCAAATCCCTTTGTCGCTTCCAGTGAGCTTCAATTCGAGTGCAGCGGCCGTCGCCAACCCCGGGAGCAAGCTAAGACGAAACGTGTTCCGCATCTCTCCATTCAGTAGCAACCTTTTCCATTCGGAGGCGTAAAGGCTCGCGGCCTGCGGGAAAAGAGGAATGCGCAGAAAGCTCCGCTTGAAACGGACGAGTTCGTTGCCAAACTTGGCTGCCTCTGTCACCAGGGACGGCAGGAACAATCCTTCGCCGCTATAAAGCTTGACGTAATCCGAAACGATGGCCAGATAGGTCGACAATCCGTTCCATAGACCTGCCGACTCGGCGAGCGATTTCAGGTGCCCATAGTCGACAACGCGGGAGTCCACGAGTCTTGCGTTGTCCGCTATATCGCAGAGCCGAATGTAGAAGTGGCGATACATCCGTTGCAGCGTGCTGATAATGATTCGGTCTTCGGGCGCAGCTACGCGTAGCGAAGAGCCAGCAAACTCCTGGACGCTCGAGTTTGCGACCAGAGAATGAGTAATAGAAATTTGCTCGCCCGTTTGTCCCAAACGCGCGACATGCACCTCGACTAATTCCGGCAATCCAGGAACGATGAAGTTCCATTTATTTGCCAGGCGATCTCCCCAACTGCGCTTGTCCGGTTGAGCATTGAAGTGCTTGCGCATAATGGCGTTTATATCGGCGGAATCCCCATTGGTATACAGATCGAGATCGTTTCCAAGGTCCGGCCAGTGGTCAAGTGACTTGATGACGATGACATCGCCGGCCGCCACCAGAGCCTGGCAAATAGGAGCCAGGTAGGACAAGGCGTGCGAGATGCGCTCCTGCTCTCTTAAGACCGCTCGATCGATCCAATCGGCACTCTCCGCGCTTTTTTCTCCCAGAATGCGAGGTAGAGCGGGGAAGGCGCGCATGATCACGTGATTCGCGTTTGCCAGACTCCAAAGGTCACCGAAAAAAGCTGCAAGCTCTTTCGGTCCCAGGGATGAGATCGGCGAATCCCCAGCCGTGTCTTCTCTTTCCCGAGGCAAGCCAGAGAGTCGATCCCGTTCAAATAGCGCCCGCGATAGGAGAGAAAGGCATTTTATGGAGTTTGTTCCGCTCATAAGTCTTTTCAATATGCTTCGACGGTCGCCTGAAGGCGTAGGCTGACCGGGCGCGGATCACCCGCTTTAGTTCGATGAGCGATTCGACTCGTAGGTTGGTGTCGAACAAGGGTTTGTCCCGATATCGACGGCTCCAAGTGATGCTCAAGTGACTTAATCTTTGGGTGGAGGGTGCGGGTTTTCCAGGCCGGGCGCGTGCTTCTCATCGGCCGCGCACCCCGACGCGATCCCGCGTTCAATGGCTGTGCCTTCTTCATAATCGTTCCAGGTCTCTATCAACATAAAGGGGAGCGGATTGGCGCTGTCATAGTAACGATTGTAGAGATGAAACGTATCGGCGAAAGTCTGTCCGCAATTGTTCCTCATGTGGCGGTTGAGACCCCACTTCGCGGCCGAATCGTCGAAACCCGGCCACGCTGCGCCAATCGCGATCTTGTCGGGATGCTTGCTGGTCATCATTTTGTAGAAGTAGTCGAGGTACTGCTCGCCCCAGTTGCTGCCGTCGGCAGCCCATCCGCTCGCTCCGGGCTGAACCCAGGCGTACGACCCCGCAAAATCGGCGGCAATCGCCGCGGGAGGCTCGTCTTTATAGATGAACAGCGGCGCATCCGCCCAATTGCTGCAGTGCTCATGGACTTGATTCCAGTCGACGTGCCCCTGCTTGGGGAAAACGAAGATTACAGGCCAGCCCTGGTAAGTCAGGTAGGCATCTTTGTATTTCGCGGTTGGGCCAATGTAGGATTTGTAAGCCTTGTCCAGCGCCGCGATCGCGCCATCCGTAGCATCCGCATCTTCATCCTCCGGCTCGTTATAGAGCAGAGCGACCTGAAAATGACTTTTGCTGGCGACTTTTTGCAGTAGGGCAAAATTGCTGTCCGAGAACGGGGCGCTATCGCCATACCAGTCCACGACAAAAGCGGAAATTCCTAGTCCGCGCGCCTGTTCGATCTGCTTGCGCAAGACTTTCGGATCGTGGCTCGAATAGCCGACATCGAGGTGGGTATGATCACCGAACCAAGGCATGTAGACAGCTAGCAGCGTGGGCGTGGGAGCTGGCTTATGGTTTGCCGGTAAAACATGATTGAAGCCAGCACTCGGCGTATCGCATCCTCGCGCTAGTGCAAGACAGGCAAACACAAAGCATAAAAACGCCTTTGGCAAATCATGACTCCCTTTTTCGACCTTCGACAGAGGAAATAAGATGCGCGGGTCAATGCTGCGGTTGGCGCTCGAGCTGAGAGAGAAACTGACTAAAACTGCTGTACAACCTGCATCTGGCGAACCACCCAGCGATCGGCACTCGGCGTCATCAATACGACGTAATACATAACTACCCGCCGATCCTGAATCGATCTGCTACCGTCCAGAACCTGTTGCCGGTAGGAAGCGGTGTCGTGCAGTTCGATGGCGTCGCCTTCAGGGGCATAAAAAACAGCCTGCAGTTGATGGTTCTGGTCGGTAAATACTTGGCGAATACCGGAGCGTTGCTGGCTGATCACCGTGTCGTGTACCACGCGTTTTGCATCTCCGGCGAAAGGCACATCGATGGGATCAAGGGTATTGAACTCGAGAGCGTGAGACATGGTCGTCCACGCGGAACGATAGTCGCGAACGATGGCACGCTGGGTGAGGTTCTCAACACCACGGGGACCAGCTTTCTTGGCCTCGAGTTGAACCGTCACCTTTGAAGCCGCGGAAGAATCGTTGGCCGTGTCAGCCGCGTTCACGCCGAGGTGTAGCGTTATGAGCAAAGCCAGCGTTGCAATTTTGGAGGCACTTCGACAACGGAATAAATTGGTAGCGACACGGTTCACGGCTGCGCTCCTACACGAACTTCGTTCCCCATCACAACCCCGGATGCGGCCGATATTACCGCCCCGCCAGGTCCAGAGATCTGAGCGCGAGCGATCCCCTGTTTGATGGGTGCGTCTACCGTACTTTTTCCGTTCTGCTCGACCGCCGTGAAAGTGACGATCGTGCCGTCAGGAACGGGATTACCTGGGCAATCATGAACCGGTTCGGTTTGCACCATGATTCCGGTCTTTGTACGCTCCCCCTCGATGCGCAAGTTACAGGGATCAGAAGCAACCTGTTGCACCACGCGACGGGCGGATACCTCGTCCAGTGAAGCCACAACCTGCAACGCACCCGCGGAACGGCCCGACGCGTTCCGAAACCAAGCGACTCCGTCCTGGGTTCTAACGGCGCGAGAGAGTAACAAGGTGTTGCCCCTCGTAAGTTGAAAGTTAACGTTCAATGGAGTAAAGATCAGGTTGCGAAATTGATCGAATGGAATCGCTACTCCGCTCACGGCGTTGCTTTGGGAGACGGGCACACGCGAAGGATGGACGAGAAACGTGAGCGCGGCAGCCTTGTCTGCAGTCACATAAAAAGTGGCGCTCTGGCAAGTATCGGCGCACACAATCACTTGATAAGCGCCTGCATTGCGAGTGTATTGCGAATCGAGATGGATTTCTTCTCCGAGACGGACATCACTCTTCCGCGAGATGCCGGGGCCGAGCACATAAAACGTCGCCCTGCCGCTTCCCATCGTCGATATGGTGGCGGGTTCTCCGGCAATCACCGAGGTTGGAACACGGACGCCGGAATCCTCGGCCGCACAAAGGCCGTCGAGGCATAACGCCAGTGATAGAGACAGAAACATCCAGGTGACGATTAGTGGCAAACGCCCCATGCTTACTCTCTACCCATGCTGTACTGATTTACCACCACGTGAAAGTTTTGCACCTTCACCACCAACGACTTCGGAATGTCGACTGTGAAAGGCGCCAAGGTCAGCGGCAGGAGCGCGCGCTCCACGTACCCGTCAGAGACCCACACAACTTTGCCATCACCGTCGTAGAAACTAGCGATTACATGGGGAATATTGACCGTCTGACCGCTCTGGTTAAACAGGTCACCCCGCAATACACTCTTGCCCTGTACATCCGCATCCAGTTTCTGGTTCATGACTCCGATGACGGGATCGGCGGAGGCCGGAACAAGAGTCGCTTTCACGTCCATCCGCACATTCTTGACGTTCTTTAGATTGATGTTAGGGAAATCGATGCGATAGGGCGTCACTTGTTTGGGCAGAAGCACATGTGCAATCCGATCAAAGCTGCTCTCGTCGTCGATCGCGTTGTCGTTCCCGTCGACCAGCGTTGCGTTCACATTCACGAAAGCCGGAATTGTGTCTTCGTTGACGACTTCCCCCATCACCACGGCGCCTTCCGCCAGATCGACGGCATTCATGCTGACGATTCGCACGTGCGGCGCGTCAATATTCTTGGCACCCCATTCATCTTCGGCGCTTCCGCCAACCAGGTCCCAACGAAGAGCGGTAACTGGAATCACTTGCGGGGGCACGCTGGGAATCTGGTTTTTTGGCCATACCGTTTTCCAGATATCACCTTCTCGGGTCAGGTGGAAATCGCGCACATCTTCTATCGGGCCGACGGGCGTGCTCCAGTGCAGATGAACGCGCATCTCGGCTTGATCATCGGTGATGTGCATCGGGCGGATCTCGTAGCTCTCCAGATTCGAAAACGATCGAAGACTGCCGTTGGAGCCGGTCCAATCCTGAATAAACGATTGCTTATCGCCGGGAGCGACGTTGGAAACATCCGCGAAGGCCTGGTCCCAATTATGCCGCTTGGCGTCAACCAGCAAATTCGTGAGCGCATGTTCGGGTGTGCTCGGTTTTTGAGTAACCAGCGTCGAACCTACAGCAATCCCAACTGTGCCACTAGCGCGTCCGACTCCAGTCAGACCGAGAAAGACAAGAGCGACGGTTACGACTACGAGAACAATTGGCAGGATGATTTTCATTCTGTTCCTCAGGCTACGGAGTGTTCAACAGGAACCGGCACCGCGTGGAGCACTTTCGATGTCCGTTCGTCACGTAAGAACACCTCGAGGAAAATCGCCAGAAAACTCACTCCGATCGGCAAGGTTCCCCACAGCAATCCCTCCCAATGCGGTGGAATCGCATCCGAGGTAATTTTGTGGGCTGGCGGTACATCGTCCTTTGCCCAGGCCGTAATCTCGCCATTGTTGAAAACTTCAATCTTGCGGAAACCCACGAAAGTCAGCAGCGGTTCGTAGTATTGATCGCGCACGAAGACGTACTTGAGGCCGTAACGGTTGGCATGCTCGAGCATGGCGCGCAGAGCAGCCATTCCAGCGGATCCATAAAATTTTGCGTTCGTAAGCTGTGCTGATCCATAGTTCGTCATTTCCGGCAAAAGACGAGCCGAGTTGTAATCACCATCGACGCTGTTGGCGCCGGTGTAAGTCGAGATTTTCGCCAATTCACTGCCAAAACCGAGCGCAACATAGCGAAAGCGATCGTGCCCGTCGCGATTCAAGAATGCAATGACAGGATCAACGTTGATCGTGGCACCGATAGGCCGAAAGGGATTGGCGGTCAGCCAGAATAATGCGGCCCCAAAGGTTGTAACAGCCGCGAGAGCAAGTCCGACAGCGGCTTTGATGCGGAAGCGATCAACCAAGTCAGCTGCGAGCAAACCTACAATCGGCATCGCCAACAGGGTCGCCCAGAAAGTGAATCGCTCGAAAGTCAGAACTTCGAAGGCTCGACCCAGCAGCCATCTCGGCAAGGGAGTAGTTCCGCCGAGGCCAAAAATCATGGTCAGCCAAAAACCCAGAAGCAGCGGCACCAAACGCCGCGAAGTGGCTCCCTTGATCAAAATAAACGGAATAGCCAAAATCAAGAGCCCATACGGTATTACAAAGTAGTTGATCGCGGTAGTCGAATTCAGCAGGAAGTTGGCGCGGCTGTCGTGAGGAATCGGAATTTGGCGGATGGGATGCTGAATCAGTGCAAGCCAATAGGGCAGCAACACAAGCCCGACGCCGACGCCGACCGCCACCGCGAACGCGGCACCCCGCGCCACCACGCCGCCCAGCGAGCCCCGCACTCGTTCATCCCGAGCGTCGATGCATGCCGTCCAAAATACGGGCCCGGCAAACAACACGACACCAAAAATCAAAGTGACGTGGTGAGCCGCCGCCGCGGTCAGACTGATCGCAACTCCCTTGATGAAAGACTTGCCGTTGCCTTCCGTCATCCATTCATAGAGGTAAGGCAGTGCGTTCAGGTAGAGAGCGGCAGACGCGACCGTCGCAAGTTGTCCAGCCTGGTAGACAAGAAAAGCGAGCGCTCCTAGGAATATGCTTCCCAACGCAGCGTAACTCGCCTCGCGTTCTTCGATCCAGATTCGGGCGAAGCGAAAAACTCCCACGGGCAACAGGAGGACTGCAATCAACTGCACCAGCATGTAACCCATCTTCAGACCGACGACATAGGAGAGCAATGCAATCCACTGATGCGTAAGAGGCGGATACGTTGTCTGCGAAAACCCGGCAAACCATTTTTCGTTCCACGGATCGAACCAGTGATGAGCGTAATGGGACGCGAAAAAAATGTGGAAATTCGTGTCGAAAGACCCGGCCGGAAGCTGCATGAAGAGCAGCGGCCCATGAACGATCAAGGCCATCAAAACAATGGCCAGAAGTGGAATAGGGCGGGACTTATAAGGGTGAGACGTGCTCACTGGCATGTGCTCCGTACAATGCTGTGGACCATAGCGAAAGGATTGGATTCGGAAAGCACAGTTTGGGTTTACTTCTTTTTGACCCCCAACCCGCCATTCAAACCGGCAAGTAACGTTACTCGATACAAAAACGCAAGATCACGACGGCAGCCATACGCCGAACTTCGGCATCTGACTTGAACCGCAAAGACTACCGTGCGGGAGGCTAAAGCCAAGACTTGTATATAGCGTGGTGACTCCGTGAAATTCCGACTGCCGCTCGCTAGTTTTTGCGTAGCTTCCGTTTTCTTCAGTTTTGCCAACTCGGGCTGGACTCAAACGTTTGGCGTCAACGGACAGGCAAATGCCTCGGCCAACCAGGCACAGGGTGGGGGCTCCGCCCAGGGCAATTTGGGCTGGGGATCCAGTATCAACGTCGCTCGGCAAGCTCGCGCCGCCCAAGATGCTTTGAAGAGGAACGATTACGCGGCCGCCGTGTCTGCAGCGGAACGTGCGACCAAGCTGGCTCCCAAGGACGCCCAATTGTGGTTTCTTCTGGGTTACGCCGCACGGCTCGACGGCCATCTGCAAGCCTCGGCTGATGCGTACAGTCGCGGCCTGCAGCTTGAACCTCATTCCGTCAAAGGGATGGCGGGACTCGCGCAGACTTACGTCAGGATGGGCCGCGACGATGAGGCGCAGCAACTACTAAAACGTGTGATCGACGCAAATCCAAAAGATGCAAACAGCCTACAACTCGCCGGCGAGCTCTTGCTCAATTCAGATGCAGAGAAGGCTCTTGAACTGCTCCATCGCGCCGACATGCTGCAAACCTCCGCGCACAGCGATCTGCTGATCTCGCACGCCTACCAACGTCTATCGCAGCCCGACGAGGCCGCTCACTACCTAAATCGAGCGAAAGCACGCTCGCCCAACGACCCCGAAGTCTTACGCGCCGTTGCTGGGGAATATCGCGAAACGGGCCATTACGACCAAGCCATCGCCACGCTGCAGGCAATTCCATCCAAAACCCCGGATATCGAAGCCGAATTGGCTTACACGCTTCAACTGGCCGGGAAGCAACGGGAGGCGGCCAATCTTTACGTCCACCTCGCCAGGAATGCGAAAGGCAATGCGGGACTCGATCTGAGCGCGGCGCAGGCTCTGATTGGACTTGGCCAAATCGACGAAGCTCGCACCTTCATTGACGACGCGCGACTTGCCGATGGCAATAGCTACCGGCTGCACGCTATTCAGGCTGAAATCGCAGAAGCAGATAATCGCTACGCCGACGCGAGTGCGGAATACGACCTTGCACTTAAGAGTTTGCCCCCGAATGTCCCCGAAGGCCCTCTTTATCCCATTGAATTGCGCCTGAATTTGTACGAACTGGACGTGCGTCAAGAGGAGGATGCTGCCGCTAAACAGCAACTGGAAACGGCATTGGCCGCGATCGGCCAAGTAACCGTGCCAGCTTCTTCCCGTCCCGAGATGCTGCGACTACGGGCCGCCATCGAGGCAGGCTCGGGAAATCTCGACGCAGCCAACAGAGATCTGAAGGAGGCGCTCGCGCTGGCGCCCTCGAACATCAATTCACTTCTGAATTACGCCAACCTGCAGTGGAAGATTGGCCAGAAAGAGGGTGCACACGACACCTTCGGGAAAGTACTGGAGTTGGATCACAACAATCGCACCGCGCTTTCTTCTCTTGGATTCCTCGCCCGCGACGGGGGCGACAACAAGCTCGCCGAGCAGTATTTCAAACGCGTGATCAGCTCGCATCCGAAGGATTTCGCGCCCTATCTCGCTCTCGGGGACTTGTACACGGCAGAGAGAAACTTCCATGCAGCTCAGACCGAGTACGAGAATGCTTACCAGAGGATGCCGACCAGTGCACTCGCTGTGGCTGGGGGAGCAAATGCCGCCCTTGAGGCGCACAACTCAGAACTCGCACAACACTGGCTCGATCGCGCCACAGGAAAGATGAACGATAGTCCGCAGGTCAATCGAGAGCGCGAACGGTATCTCACTTTGAAGGGCGACTACGCGGAATCCGCAAAGCTTGGTTACACGGTTCTCGCCAAGCTCCCCAAGGATCGGGAAGCTGCCGTCTACCTTGCTTACGACCTCTACTACCTCGGCCAATACCAGGATGCTCTGACGCTGGCCACCAAGTACGATTCGATTTTCTCTGACGACAAAGATCTCGCTCTGGTCGCGGGCTACGTCCACGCGCATAACGGGGAATCGCGCGAGGCACTTGCTGATTTCACCCGCGCCCTCGAACGCGACCCCAACATGGCGACTGGCTTTGTAAATCGTGGCTTCATTTTGAACGATCTTCGCGAGCCCGATAAAGCAACGCGAGACTTTCAAACTGCAATCCGCCTCCAATCGAATTACGGCGAGGCCCATCTCGGATTAGCCTATGCCGACTTGCAATTACACCGCCCGAAACCGGCGCTCGTTCAGTTGGCGGCCGCACAGAGAATTCTAGGTAAGTCCCACGCCTTCCATTTGGCGCGAGCAGAGGCGTTTCGACAAGAACAGGATTTCTTGCATGCCGAGGCGGAGTATCGAACTGCCTTGCAGGAAGATCCAAAGGACTTTCCGACGCAGTTGCAATATGGCGATACGCTTTACCGGTTGCGTCGCTTCCCCGAAGCGATCGTTGCTCTGGACGTAGCGGACAAGTTGTCACCTTCCAACCCCGCTCTCTACGCCTTGAAGGCGCAGATTTATGCTCGCGAAGGCAATCGAGAAGAAACACTGCGAAACGTCAAACTAGCCGAGCAATTCGGCGCGAACCAGATCGACATATTTATGGCGACCGGTGGTGCTCTATTAATGCTGGGCGACCGAGATGCGGCGATGCAGCGCTTTGAGCGTGCGCTCGAAGTGCCCGGAGGCGACCGCATCGGCGTGAGACTCGCGATCGCTCAGGTTTTCTTGCGCCAGGGTCATTACGACAACGTCCGGAGGCAGCTCGCGCTCGGCTTCGCCGAAGCAAGTCTCGGCAACTCTGCCGTCACGCCAGATGACATTCTTGCCGCCGCAAACACTTTCCTCGCCATGCACGATTTTGATTTGGCCGAAACCTATTTTGCCAAGGCACGCCAAGCGGGCGCCAACAGCCGCACGGTGCAAATCGGATTGGCCAATACTTATTTGGCTGAGGGCAAGACTCGCAACGCAGAAGACTCCCTCGCCACTCTGGGTCCGGCGAATGACCTTCGCGACGACTACGACTACATGATGGCCGCCGCGAATGTAAGCCGTCAGCGCCAGGATACGGTGCACGCGCTATCGGACTTCGCGCAGGCCAGTTCGGTCGCGGGCCAGGAAGATCACTTAACCGCGCAAACCGCGCAGGATGAGCTTGCGGCCGAAGAGGGCCGGCCAATTACTCAGAATATAAGTATCTCGCCGGAAGCTTCCTTCGCTCCCTCACTCGAAGATATCAACGTCTACACTCTCGATGCGGAGATATTAAAAGTGACGAATCCGTCACTCTTGCCGCCACCGCGGCACTCCTTTCAGAGTATTGCCGATTCCCACTACCGAGTTCATATCGGGAACCTGCCGTTGATATCCGGCGTGGTGGGTGAGAGCCTCACGACTGGACGTCTTCTCTTCCCCAGTGTCAACGTCGTGCAAGACCGGAACACTTACGACACGTTCGTCAACGGCGGAATTACACCGATTCTTCATTTTGGTTCGAACCAGATCGCCTTCAACGGCGGACTCCAATTCACCGTCCGGCGCGACACGATCTCTCCCGTCTACATGAGTCAGGATCTGTTCCGCCAGTATCTTTATATATCGACGAGTTCGTTCCTTAACTGGGTTTCGGTCAACGCCAGCGCCATCCGTGAGGCTGGCCCGTTCACCGATCAGAATTTGAATTCGCGAGACGCAGCGGCGAGCGTGGAATTCACCGTAGGAAGACCCTGGGGGCGCACTTCCCTGCTCACCGGTTATTCCAGCCGCGATCTACTCTTTAACCCGGTCGTTCAGGAATACTTCAACACCTCAAGCTATGTGGGGTTGCAACACAAATTCGGTGAACGCTTGGCGGTCGCCCTGCTCGCCGAAGACCTTCGATCCTGGAGAGTCCAGGGCGTACAGTATGCGACTGCCCAGGCATTCTTGCCGGGTGCCCGATTCGAGGTTCGCGCGAAGCAGCGTTGGAACGTGCAGGGTTCGTTCGTACTCTCGCGCGGAAGTGGATATCATCAATACGACAACGCCCAGAGCGAGTTCCTAGTTTCTTACTCACGATCGATGCAAGGAACATTAAAAGATAGCGGCGGTGAAGTACCCGTAAGCTACCCGTTGCGCATCTCTTTTGGGGTTCAGCAGCAGACTTTTTACGACTTTGCGGGATCCTCTCGCACCACGCTTCTTCCTGTAATTCACTTCAATATTTTTTGAGTCCAGGCTTTGTTAGGGGTCCGCTCGGCCTTCGTCAATGAACAATACCAAACAAAACGCTGTCGGTGTCGAATCGATGGCCGATGAAGGCCATGTCACGGCCTCGATCAATACCAGGAATCTGAAATCTCAGATTGTCGGGGGCACGCTTACGCTGCTCGCGGGCTCCGGCTTCGTTGGGGTAACCAATCTCGTTTACAACGTCGTGACGGCGAGGTTGCTCGGGCCCACTGGCTTCGCCCACGCCACCGCCGTATACACGATGTTGATGCTGATGTCTTGCATCACGCTGTCATTTCAGGTCGTCTCCGCCAAATACATCGCAAAAAGTGCATCTACAGAGGACCGCGCTGTTGTCTTCGCCAGCTTGCATCGGCGCGCGTGGATCGCGGGCATCGCCATCGGCCTGCTCTTGTTCATCTGCGAGCGGCCGATCACCGCCTATCTCAACCTGCCCGATCCGGTACTCATTTCTTTGCTGGCGTTGGGAACCGCGTTCTACGTGCCCCTTGGCGTGCGACGCGGCTATATCCAGGGCATTCATTCTTTCCGGCCTTTGGCTATCAATTTCATGTTGGAAGGTCTGGTTCGACTCGGTGCGTTGTGGATCCTCATTGAGTTGGGCATGGGCGTTAAAGGCGCGGTTCTAGCGAGTATCCTGGCCGTCATCGTTTGCTATTTTGCGGCCTTGCCCAGTCCCGGGCTGAGCTCGCTGCGTGCGCGTGGAACCTTTATCTCATTCCGCGAAGGATTGCAAGCGATTGTCTTCTTCTCCGGACAAACGGTGATCAACAACTTCGACATCGTTCTGGTCAAACACTTCTTCCCTCCGGCCGAAGCGGGGTTCTACGCCGCAGTCGCACTCGTTGGGCGTCTCGTCAACATGTGCGCGTGGTCGGTAGTCAATACAATGTTTCCGGTTTCTGCGGGCGCGGGCGAAGAGGAGCCTGAGGGTCGACCTGTCTTATTTACATCTCTGGCGCTGGTGCTCGGCATCTTGACTGTCCTCATCTTCGGCCTTTGGATGATTCCCAGTTTTCTTTGGAAGACGTTGTTCGGGGCTCAATTTGAAGTCGCAAGTTATGGGGCGCTGGCACCGCTGCTGATCCTCTACGCGATTACGACGGGTATCTACTCGCTGAGTTCTGTGATCATCACCTACGAGATGTCGCGAAAGATTGCAAATACAAGCTGGGTGCAATTGGCATTCAGCGGCATGCTGGCCTTGGGTGTATATCTTCTTCATCAAACCCTGCGACAGGTCATTCTTGTGCAACTGATATTGATGGTCGGTTTGCTGGTTCTTCTCCTGATTCCTTTGTTACGAAACCAGTTCAATCCCGAGATCTTCGGCACTTACGGCCCTCTGCGGCTTCGCCGAAGGCTCGGCGAAGAAGAAGTGATGTCTGAGTTCCTGAAAAGCGAGTTTCATCACGCGGAATTCGACAGCTACCGTCATCAGTTCGACTATCTCGTCAAGTATCCGGATCTCACCAGCTCTCGTGAGAATGAAGTGCGGCAAGCATTGCTTTTCTTGCGACGCGGCGCGATGTGGAGAGAGCTTCCGTCCGATACGCAGTGGTTTGAGGTTGAATTGACGGAGCAGGACCTGTCGCGAATCCGCTTCTTTCCGCGCGCGCATTGGCGCCGAGTCGCGGATGGCAGCTTCTACATGCTGGATGTGGTGAAGCGCATCAAACATCGGTTGGACGCCTCTGCGGAAGGCGAGTTTTTTGACAAACTGCGATTGCTGAGTGATTCGGTTCAGGATGATCTCGTCAATCGGACTGTGCTGCTTATCGGAGCCGACCCCAAAGCGGCGTTGACGATCCTGGACGGAAATCATCGCATGGCAGCGGCGATGCTCGGAGAGCGCGGTTCGGCATGGGGCCAGTTTCGATTTGTGTGCGGACTTTCGCCGCAGATGATTCGCTGCTGCTGGTATTACACCAATGTCAATTCTCTGCTGCGATACTTTAAGAACCTCGTGTGGAACTTCCCGTACGATCCTGACTCTGACATGGGGCGGTTTCAGTAACGTGGCTTGTAGCACCACTTCTGGATCACCATCCCGAAACGCTTGCGGCCGACAGCGTCATTCCACACTGAAGGTGGGTCGCGTCATCATCATGCGGTTCGAGGATGCCCCGAGTTGTCCACAAGCAAGTTCTACTGGGGCGGTTCATTTTGTGGCGCCGGCGGGACAGGCTCATCTACCACCGTTCCGTCTCGATGACGGAGGACGATCGGTTCGCGTTGTTGGCGCAGCGATTCCCGCTCTTTGTCGATCTTTTCCTCCACTTTTGAGTCGCTATCGGTCGCGACCTGAAATAGTTTCTGGCCTTGGGCGGAACTGCTCGTGGCCAAGCCTACGGTTGCGTTCGCGCCGCCGGTAGTCCTGGCTTTGTCGTAGAAGAACTGGGCGGTTTCGGGATCGCCCTCGATCTCAGAGACGTATCCAATATTGTTCAGGGCGAATGGATTGCTGGGGTCGATCGCGTAGGCGCTGCGAAAATCCTGATCGGCAGCTTTCAAGTCATTTCGATTTACCGCTGAGACGCCTCGAAGGTTTAGTTCGGCGATCTTTATTTCGTCGGACTCTTGCGTGGCAAGGCGGTTGCGCAATTTCCTGGCATTTTGAGCTGCCATATCATGGACGGGCTTGCCTCGCCATGAGCGATTGACGGTCACGACCGCAGCCGCGTCAGAACCGCTGGTCGCGGCTTCGTCATAATACTTGAGGGCTTCCTGCGATTCGCCTTCCATCTCTTTCGCGACACCCATGTTGTTCAATGTGAAAATATTGTGCGGATCGGACTTCAGAGCGTTCTGCAAGAGAATATCCGCTTCCGGCGCGCGCTTCTCCGACAGCAGGCGAACCGCCTCAACATTGTCGTGATTGATCTGAAGTGGGCCGCGCGGCGTGGAAAGAGCTTCCATGACAGGTTGACCTTGAACCCTTTTCGAACTGGCTAGATCGATGATCGCGTCGGTCGGCTGCTTTGTCGCCAAAGTGTAAAACGTCTGGGCTCGATCGACCTGGCCCTGGATCTCGGCGACGTAGCCGAGATTGTTCAGCGTGAAAGGATCGTCGGGATCGAGAAGGTAGGCCTTGAAAAACAGCGACTCGGCTTTGTCGTAATGGTGGTTCCGGACGGCTTCGACTCCCTCGCGATTGAGCTTTTGCACGGGCGTCATGCGGCTGTGCTTCGGGATGGTGATTTTCAACGTCTGCATGGGCGCGCAGCCCGAATCCTAGAACCAGGACGGTGACGCTGGCGGCGACCTTCTCTTTCCAAGACATGTTGTAAGGCCTCTTCCGAGGGGAAAATATGGCTGCTACAACCCCGAAATAGGATGCCAACAGAAGCCTAGAGTTTGTCGTCTCCGGTTTCATTTTTGCCAAGAGAATGACTACCTTACGAGCCACATCGGCATCCAACGTTGGCTGCAATGAATGGCTGGAAGTTTGGTTTGCTGGACATTTCCTGTGACGAGGGTGAAGACAACAATGAGTCGCTTCCATATGGCGGTTTTCGGGGTCGTTTTCGCGGGACTGAGTCTCGGGAATCTGGCCCGCGGGCAAGCCCCGCCACAAACCGTATCGCCTTCCTCCGCCATGGGACCGAATGCCCCAGCGGCGCCGTCGCCCGACTCGAATTCATCTTCTTCGTCTTCCAATTCGTCCTCTTCCAATTCATCCCCCGAAGCGGCTTCTCCCGAGTCTGCCTCGTCTTCGACATCTTCTGCGGCCACCATTGAACCTGGCACCAACGTTGCGGTGGATACCACACCAGAAACCCCAGACGCTACGGTCAATCCCGGCAGTCTGTTGCCGGCTTTGCCGACGCTGCCGCGCACCAAGGTTTCTTTGATTGGGGGAACCGTCTACAAACTCGATCGGATTCGCGATCAGTTCACCATTCAGATATTCGGGGGCGGGAAGATGAAAATTTACTTTGATCCGCGCACTCATATCTACAACGACGGAGGGGAAGCATCGGTCGCAGAGCTACGTCGAGGAGACCGGGTTTCGATTGACACAGTTCTCGACGGCGGAACAGTGTTTGCGCGGACGATCCGGCTCAAAGGGGCTGGGGGCGGCGAAGGACAAGGGATCGTCGTGAGTTACCGCGAGGATAAAGGCGAACTGCAAATTCGCGATGCGTTGTCTCCCGTGCCGCTCAAGCTGCATTTGACCAGCAAAACGCGAGTTACCGATCACGGGAAACCGGCTTCCGCTAACTCGTTGATGCACGGCACTTTGGTGAGCGTGACCTTCGGCTCGGCCAAGGACGGCCGGGCGGTTGCCTACGAGGTTTCGGTGCTTGCGACTCCGGGGGCAAGCTTCACGTTTGTCGGTCAAATCAGTGCTCTCGATTTGAGCACCGGCCTTCTGGTCTTGACCTCGGCTACGGATGGCAAGACGTATGAGATCTATCTGGATCCGTCGTTGAGTGGGGAGAATCTGCGTCAGTCTTCCCAAGTGACTGTAAACACAAGATTTGATGGGAGCCGGTACGTGGCGCAGAAGCTCACGGTGAATTAGGAGGGCAGCCGTCAGCCATCAGGAAAGGCTTTGGGGCGGGTGGTCGGAGGTCGGTTGCCAGTTCGAGGTGGGCAAAATTGGCTTTTCGGAAATCAAATTCCTTTTTTGGGAAAAAATTGGAGACGGGGCAACGAGAGCTGGTTGTCCGAGAGGCGGTGACGTCGCACAGCACCGTTGATTGGTGACAAAAACTCCGTACATCGACTGCGAAAAAAGGCCCCTTCTCGACGCGAGAAGGGGCGCATCTGGCATCCACTACGGACGGACGAATGTGAAGACACTGCCCCCAGAATTCACGCCAAAAACACCGGCGCCCGATCCGGCGGAAATATTCGTGAGATTACCTGTTACCTGGACGAATGATTCGCTGCTGGAGTCAAAGCGCCAGATATGGGTGGATGTGTCGACGAGCCAGACGCCATCGCCGCCGGCCGCGATTTGAGCGGTATTTGCGCCTTCGCTGTTGACCACGCCGGTGGCGGGATCGTAGCGAAAGACATTATGAGAGCCATTGACTCCCCGAGACGTCATTCACTCCCACGGAGATTTGGGTCAGAATGCCGGAAACCTGAGCGAACAACATCTTGGCAAAGCTGAAGTGGAAGATCTGACCCGAGCTGTTAATGCCCCATACATCGCCGTCGCCGGTGGCGACCTGAGTCAGAAAACCGGTGATTTGGTCGAATTCGCTTGTGCAGTAGTTGTAGCGAAAAACCTCGTCGTCGGGGTTGACGCCCCAGACTTCATAGGGATGGCAATCATCCTGGTTGCCGACTCCGACCGCGATCTGCGTGAGTTCGCCGGTGATTTGAACAAAGGTCTTGGAGGTGTAGTCGAAGCGGAAAACTTCGGTCTTGGCGTTTAATCCCCAGACCTCGTCCAACTGAGAGAGCGTACCGCCACCGACAGCGACGGAGACGAGCGACGCCTGCTTTACTTTAACAAAGGCGGTCGCCTTGGGATTGAGCCGCCAAACCACGGAGTGGCTATCAACGCCAAAAACCTCGTTTCGGCCGGCCGACACAGTAGAGAGAGTGCCTGGAATCTGCTGAAAATGCTGTGCTGAGGCCGGGACGACGAGCGAGGCACAGCAGACAAGAACCACCACAACCATCTGACGAGCGGTTTTGCGCGACATAGAAATCTCCTTAAGGATTGGTTTTGGTTCGCGGGGATGAGCGGGCTTGGAAGCAAAGAGAAAGAGCTTGTGGCTCGTGGATCCTTCTCTGCCCAGGCGCAGCGGTCCGGTTGGAAACGTTCGTGGTAAACTTCCCGCTAAGTTTCTGATCCCGCGCGGTTCCACCATCCCCAGCGGCGAACGCTACTTCACATGACCCTCAAAATTCCTAAAATCGGCGTTCAAAAGTTCTCAAAGCCGGCAAGAGATGCTGCTATGTCGAGCGCAGCCAGCAATTTGTACCGGTTCGGCGAATTCACCCTCGCCCCCCAGGGCCGGATGCTCCGGAAGGGAGAAGAGGCGGTGCCGTTGACCCCGAAGGCCTTCGATGCCCTATTGCTGCTGATTCAAAACGCCGGCAGAACGGTATCCAAAGACGAACTGATGGAGGCGATCTGGCCGGGCAGTTTCGTGGAAGAGTCAAATCTGACGCAGACGATTTTCATGGTGCGGAAGGCGCTGGAGGAGACGGCCGAACGGCGCTACATCCTGACGGTGCAGGGCCAGGGGTATCAGTTCCTGGTTCCGGTAACAGAAGCGGCCGAAGGCGAGTGGGAGGCCGGGACACCGGTCGCCCCTTCCACTGCGAGCCATGGGCGCGAGCCTGAATTGCCATCACAGTTCCGAAGCTTGCGGTATGAGAGATCGGCCGCCATTGCCCTGGCGGTGGTTGTGTTGATCGGGATAGGGGGATTCACCGTGTCGCATTGGCGTTCACGGAAGGTACTCGCGGAGCAGTCTGGCAGAATCATGCTGGCGGTCCTTCCCTTCCAGAACCTTACGGGAGATGCCGGGCAAGAGTACATCAGCGATGGCCTCACTGAGGAAATGCTTACGCAATTAGGGAATCTCAATCCCCAGCGCATGGGAGTCATCGCGCGTACGTCGGTGATGCACTACAAAGATGCGCACATTCCGCTCGATCAGATCGGGCGCGAGTTGCACGTGGAATATGTGCTGGAAGGAAGTGTGCGCCGGGAATCAGAGCGCCTGCGCATCACAGCCCAGTTGATACAGGTTAAAGATCAGACCCACGTCTGGGCTCGTCAATATGACCGCGAATTAAAAGACCTGCTACCGCTCGAGGGTGAAGTAGCGCAAGAGATCGCGCAAGAGATTCAACTCACCTTCGATGGCGGCAAGGGGGCTGCAGACCAAGCGGGAATACAGATGCAAAGTTCGGAGGGCTACGATCTTTACTTGAAGGGACTGTATTTCTTCAATAAAAGGACGCCAACAGACCTGCAAGTGGCCATCCAATATTTCGAGCAGGCTGCCGCGAAAGACCCCGCTTCGGCGCGCGCCTACGCAGGACTTGCGAAGGGCTACGAGATCCTCTCCGAATACAGCAATCAGACGGAATTGGGGTTGACGCTGAAGGCGCGCACAGCGGCGGCGAGAGCTCTTCAAATTGATGAGAACTCGTCGGAGGCGCACACTGCCCTGGCCCTGATTGTTCAGAACCATGACTGGGATTGGGAGCGGTCGGAGAAAGAGTTCCGCCGGGCAATCGAATTGAATCCGAACGATGCGACTGCTCACCATTGGTATGCTGAGCACCTGATGTGGCGCGGACGGTTCGACGAGGCGCTCGATCAAAGTGAGCGGGCCCATCAGTTGGATCCGCTTTCATTGATTATCGCGGCTGATAACGGCGCTATCCTCTACTTTTCACGCAACTACGATGCCGCGATCGAAAAATGGCGTTCAGTACAGGACATGGATCCAAGCTTTATGCGTGCCCACCTGATTGTGGGGGCTTATGTCGAGAAAGGCATGTTCGGCGAGGCTGCCGCTGAAAACGAAAGGCTGCGGCCAACGATTTCCGACGCTGCCTATTGGGGATGGCGGGCCTATATTCAAGGGCGCGCAAGACAATTGCCAGAGGCACACCAGGCGATTGGCAAGTTGCTGGGAATCGAGAAAAGCGGCCCCATCGACTCGGTAGCCATGGCGCAAGCCTTCGCGGGCATGGGAGAGAAGGAACAAGCCGTTGCCTGGCTGGAGAAGGCCTCTGCTCAACGATCGAGCGGCCTCACATCGTTAAAGGTCGATCCTGCCTATGATGTACTTCGAGGCGAACCGCGATTCGAGGATCTGTTGCGGCGCGTGGGATTGGAGTAGCGGGGCTGCCCGGCTGTGGTACTGGTTGCGGCAAACGAGAAGTGCCAGGAAAAAGGGGGACCGAAAAATGGGGTCTCCCGGTTTTTCTGTCCCGTTTTTCAGCTTAGCAAGTTTAGTAATAGAGCCAGTTATTTGCCGTTCCACCAGAGATGGCGAGCGAGCCGGTGCCGTCCGGTTTGGGGTCGTGGATTCGTTCTTTGTCGACCAACCCATCGTACAACGAATAGCAGATGTTGGAATTGAGGGCTCCCAGTTCCTAAAGGCCTCAGGAACGGGCACAGCGGGCGCACCGGGCGAACTCTAAGCCGTGGCATCGGGAGGTAACCTTCTGGAGGTTATCTTCGTGTTCAGAAAAAACCCAGTGCAATTAAAGTTCTGCTCGAACAATGCCGATCACCTTGCCGGCACAACGCGTTCCAGTTTTTAGGAGGAAGAATGTCGGTTTCAGGCATTTCGAGCAGTAACCTCTGGGACTACGCTACCGAGAGCATCCAAAGCACACAGAGCAATCAGAGCAATTGGCAGAAGATGCAACAGGAGTTCCAGCAACTCGGCAAAGATCTGCAATCAGGCAACCTGTCGTCGGCCCAGTCGGATTTTGCAACCTTGCAAAGTCTGCAACCGCAGAACGCTTCGAGCACTTCGGCCTCGTCGTCTTCGCAGAGCAACAATCCTATCGCAACGGCTTTTAATCAGCTTTCGCAGGATCTGCAGTCGGGAAATCTTTCTGCTGCCCAGCAAGATTACGCGACGATTTCGCAGGATATTCAAAGTCAGGCCAGCCAAGGCCAGGCAGTGCAGGGCCATCATCACCATCACCACAGCGACGGCGAGGAGCAGAGCGCGACGAGCCAGGCATTTCAGCAGTTAGGACAAGCGCTGCAATCGGGTAACCTCACTTCCGCACAGCAGGCTTACAGCACGCTGCAACAGGACCTGCAGTCGGGTCAAAGCAGCAGCCAGACAGCGCAGTCGTCAACCTCGACTTCAACGGGGTTTTCAGCGAGCGCGTAGTTGCCGACGGCGAGCGCAGCGCCGTGATTATGCTGCAACTGCGCGTCGCAGCACGAGGTGGATGCGGCGCCCGCTCATTCGCAAAGTCCGCGAATGAGTGGGGCACCCGGAGCTCTTGAAGTAGGGCAACCGACTCTTCACTTATCCCTTATCTTATCCCTATCTCGCACCACTTATCTCTTACATATTTGACGGGGTGCACTGGCCGGGGGGCGAGTTGGGGGCTGGGGGCGTCGGAGGGTTCGCCCACGGGATGTTTTGGAAATCGAAGAAGTCGAGCAGGTTGGGTTGCGTGGCGTCGCGGTTGGTGAGGTGCGAGGTGGAGTTGATGAAGCGGTTTTCTACGAACTTGATGATGGCGGTGTGGTCCATGGGGATGTGCGAGACGTAGTGCTTGCGGGCGAAGGGCGAGACGACCATGTTGGGGAGGCGGAATCCGAGTTGGGCGGCGAAGCCTTGCTGGGCGGGCGCGTCACCGGGATTCGCGCCGGGATCGGTGGGCAGGAGATCGCAGTGGAGAGTGGCGACTCCACCGGCGGGAAGACAGGGTTCGTAGCTGTCGGCGTTGACCGCGATGGAACTGATATCGGGGATGGTGCCGATGGATGCGTCGGTGTTGTCGTTGGAATGTCCGGGGACGGGAGGAACGTGGTCGAAAGGTCCACCGGGTTCGTCGTAACTCAGAAAAAAGACACTGCTCGGCCAGGATGAACTCTGCATAAGAGCGTTGATGATGGTGGATACCTGCTGCTGGCCTTCGAGAATGGACTGGCCGGAGCCGGGATGTTCGTCGTTGACTCCGTAGGCCGCTTCGATGAAGGCATAACTCGGCAGCGAGTTACTCGCAACGTCGGTCATGTATTGAGCGAGAGGCGCGACATGGGTGGTGTCGATGCAGAAGGCGTTGCTCGAATCTCCGACGGCTTGCTGCGATCCGATGGTGGGCGAGACGCAGGGGGCTTGCGTGGGATTCTCATAGAGGTATTTCGTCGAATAAGTGAAAGCAGAGAACGTGGTTACCGGATAAGCATTGGACTGTCCGCCGGGACCACAGTCGCCATCTTCTTCGGTACAACCTCCGGCAGTAAGAGAGTAGTAGATCCTCCAGGAGACGTTGTTCTGATCCAGTTCCTGAAAAATAGTTGGAATGGTCAGTTGCGTAGTAATGCCGTCGTCGACGAAAGGATCGTGGACGAGACCTTGGGTGGTACCTCCGGTCATGGTGGCGATGCGATTGGGAGTACTTTTGCTGGAGACGGGTGAGAACCAGCGATCGGACAAGGCGAACTGAGAGGCCATGTAGTAGTAGTAATTGAGAATTCCCTGATCGTAGTAGCCCATGGCGCGCTGGCCGACGAGATCGGTGAACTGTCCGTCGCCGGCTCCGGACTTGGCATAGCCTTCAGCGGTGTGGACGAAGCCGTTCATGGAGATAAGGCGTGTCGTAGAAAAGTCGTAGCGATTTACGTCGCCATAGCTTTCCTGCCAGGCGGAGGTCATATCGTCGATGCAGGTGCTTTGAAACTTGAAGAGAGAAAATGCCTGGCCCTCGTCGTCGTCTTGCGCAAATTGGGTGAGTTTGTCATCGATGCCATCGACGTTGTAGGTATTGCCGTCGTCGCCGACGTTATAGCGGTTGGCCTGGCGGTAGGGATTGAGCATACCGAAGTAAGAGTCGAAGCTGCGATTCTCCTGCAACATAAACACGACGTGGTCGACGGACTGCAGGCTGCCGCAGGTAGTGCAGGGCGGGGTGGTTCCGGTGGATAGACCGCGGCATCCGCTGAGCGCCAGCAAGGATGCGGTCGCGCACGCGGTGAAAAGCTTTGCAGCTTTCTCTTTTGAAATCATGGATTCCCTCGACCTGAAACGACGTTGTCTAGGCCAAAGGTAGGATGACCTTTCGTCCCGTAATGTTGGTTGGAGCTGTGGGCTGTAACGATGGGGGAGCGGCTTGGGGAAGCCACGGGAAACGTGGGTTGCGCCTCGGTCCACGGCCGCGGGCCAGGCCGTTGGCTGAAAAAGCGTTTTTCTTCGCGCTGGTGTTGATTCACGTCCGTGGATGATGCTAGTCACCACGAAGGGCTGTAACCGAAGTTCAAAGACCGTCCGTTATCTACCCGCCTAAGTCAGACCGCCCTACGCTGTAGGTGTTTCAGCGGTATCCATTCAATCCGAAAAGCTCTACCTGCGCGGACGCGCTGTCTTCTCTGGCCACAGATCCTGTCCGCTTCTGAGGGATCGATGCGCCTACAACATTTCGTTTCTGCACTCTTGCTACTCTCGTCTTCGACTTTCGTTTCAGCCACGGTCTATGTTGTTCCGACTACGACTCTCACGGCAGAGACGTCCAACAATACTAGCGCGGCGTCGGGATTTACGAGTCAGACGAACGGAAACCGGGGCGCGGGGAATACGAGTAAGGTCGCCGTCCAGTCGCTGTTGTATTCGGGAGCGACCACGAAGGTCTATGCCCATCTGCTGTTATGGTTCGGACAATCGAACCATATGAATATCGGGTACAGTTCGACCGACGCGGCGCAAATCAAGCGCCAAGTGGAAGATATGATCAGCCGCGGCATTAATGGAGTGATTATCGACTGGTACGGTCCGAACAATGATATTGATCAGGCGACGCAGTTGGTGATGGCGGAGGCAGAAAATCATCCAGGATTTACTTTTGCAATCATGGTGGATCAGGGAGCGATCGAGTGGGATTCATGCCAGGGATGCACTCCGCAGCAGGCGCTGATCGCTCAACTGCAATATATCGAACAGAAATATGTTCCCTCACCGGCATATATGACCGAGCAGGGGCTGCCGGTGATTACGAATTTCAATGTCGACCTCTCGTATACGATCGACTGGAACGAGGTGAACGCGGCGCTGAGCATAGCGCCGTTTTATATATTTCAGAATAACAACGGTTTCAGTCACACGCTCAGCGAAGGCAGTTATGCGTGGGTTATGCCGACTACTACCGACTACGGAATGGGCTATCTAACAAGTTTCTATGACACTGGCATGAACTTTACCAGTGAGCATACGGTCGGAGGAACTTACAAAGGATTCAACGATACGCTGGCGTCGTGGGGCTCGGATCGCATCATGGGACAGCAGTGCGGCCAAACCTGGCTGCAAACATTCTCGAAAGCCAACAGTCTTTATAGTTCGGGGAAGCAATTGTCGGACATGCAACTGGTCACGTGGAATGACTACGAAGAAGGCACGGAGATCGAAACGGGCATCGACAACTGTTTTACGGTCGCGGCTACGGCGAAAGCCAATTCGCTGCAGTGGGTGATCACGGGCAATGAAAATACGGTCGATCACTACACAACTTACATCAGCACCGACGGGCAAAATTTGATGCCTCTGACGGATTTGGCGACGGGCATTTACTCGCTGAACCTGTGCAGTTTTCCGATACCGGCGGGCAACTATACGTTGCTTGTGCAGGCGATTGGGAAGCCGAGTTTGGCGAATCAGATGAGCGGAGGCGTTGCTTATACTCCGTCGTGCACACCGCCGCCGCAGTCGACGTTTAGTTTGAGCACGACGCCTTCGTCGTTAGATATATCCGGGCAATCGGGAAGCCTCACGGTGACAGCCACACCCGAGCAGGGAGCTTTTAATAATGTCGTTGCGTTGTCATGCGGCGGACTGCCCAGCGGGTGGAGTTGTTCGTTTTCTCCATCGGAAGTCACGCCGGGGGCGAATCCGGCGACATCGGCGCTGACGATTTCGAATGTTTCGGGCACGGGAATGAATGCGCGTCCGGACGATTCGCGGCGGAAGTTCTTGCCGATGTATGCGGGTTTGGCGCTACCCCTCGGAATAGCCGGGCTGACTTTCGCCGGCAGCGCGCAACGCAGGCGTGGCGGTCGCGTCCTAACTCTCTGTGTGGTGGTTGGGTTCGGGCTGATTGCCAGTTCCTGTGGTGGACTGGCGAACAAGAGCACCGTTACGCCGATCGCTTACTCCGTCACCATTAACGGGAGTTCCGGATCGAGCCAGTTCTCCACTATTGTCTCGGTTACGATTCGGTAGAGCGCTTGGTTCGAGGCCATCCTGCTGCGCTCGCTCGGGCGTGGGCTGTTGGATGGAGTGTGGGCGGACGGCGGAACGGTGCGTCCAGCCGAGAGAGTTTCGAGTCATCAGCCGGATGAGCGGCGCTTTCGAAGGCATCCAGCTGGGCAGTTTGCGGAACCGGGTGACGTAGCGGAGTGCTTTCGCTCTCTGGTGCAATTCGAAATGGCGTAAATATTTCTGGACGATGGCCGGCATCGTCATGCGCAAGGCTGTCGAGAAATTCTGCACTGCCATGGCTAGCTGCTTCTCGGGATCGGTAAGAAATTCGGTCAAGCAGCGGGCCAAATCCTGCGCGCTTCCGGGCTTATAAAAATCGATGGCGATATCTTCTCCCACTGCCATCTGACGGAAATCGGCTAGATCGGAACAGACAATGGGTACTCCGTAGGCGCAAGCCAAATGGGCTACGCCGCTGCATCCGGTGGAGGAGGAGTAGGGCATGACGGCGACGGAGGAAGTCTGGAAGAGAGCGGGCAAGCGTTCTTCATCGAGGTAGCCGGTGAATTCGATTCTGGAATCGTGCGCAAACTGTTTTCTTACCGACTCGACATAGCCGGCGGCCTGGGGATGATTTCCTCCCGCGATGACGAGGCGGACCTGGGGGAGAGTCTCGGAAAGAATGTTGAAAGCCTCAATCATGAGCTCGAGACGCTTGTAGGTTCCCCATTTTCCAAAGGCAAGAATGCGATGTTCGGGATTTCCGCGGCGGGCAAGATCGGGATATTCGGGGCGCGTGGTGAGGATGCCATGGGAGCGGAGGTGAACGTTGTCGCGTCCATACTTTTCATGCAGGATCTTACGGTATCCGGGCATGAGCACAGAGACTGAATTCGAACGCAAGAGCATTTTTGTGGCAACAGCGCCGGCCAAACGGTAGGCGAGAGGATGTTTGATACCGGCATCTTTGAGGTCGACGGTATCCATAAGGTGATGGAGCGTGACATGCGTGTAGTGTCCGGTTAAACGGGCGAGAAGAGGCGTCAGGAGGCCTGAGAAAGCGATCAGAGGGTTCCGGCCGAAGGTGCTAAAAAGCAGGTTGAACCAGACGACATCGGGCTTGAGTTTGTTGATGGCGTGGAGAATTCGAATGGAGCTGGTGGGATCGTCGAAAGACCAGCAGCGGAGAACGGAAAAGCATTCCAGTTCCGCTTGAGGCGAAGCGGTTTTGTCGGCGAGGATGGTGAGGCTGAGAAATGGATCATTGCGCAACTCGCGCGCAATATGCAGTCCATACTCGCTCAATCCACCCTGACTCGGTGGAAAGGTGGTGACCAGACAGATCTTCATTAAATCTCCCGCCTCATCGCTTGAAGGTTCGATGAAGTCGGGGAGGAAGATGTTGGCTATGCTTACCAGAAGTGATAAAGCATTTGCAGGCGCTCAGAGAGTGCTGTGTTGAAACGAAAGCAAAGCTACTGGCTCATGACGAGAGCTGGAAGTTTTCGAGCCTCGAGTTCGGCGAGCATGCGCTGCCTTATTTTCTGCTTTACCGCTTCGGCGGAATCTGGCTCGAGGATCGTGATTGTTCCCGAAAATGCGGAGAGTGCGAGATAGGCCTGGCGGTTGCGATGCAAAAATTCGAGGGGATACTCGGGCTTTCTCGCGAATGCGGCGACGGGATCGGCATCGACAACAAAAGCCAGATCAGGTCTGGGCACCAACTTCAGAACGACGGCAACGAAAAAACGAGCGAGACGGGTGTCGAGGGGAAGATTGGCGAGTTCATCGTAGATATAGCGGTCGAATATCAGAAATTCGTTGTCGGACTTCTCCTGACTCATTGCCGTGCGAATTAAGTTGAGCGCATCTCCGAAGTAGAGAAAGAAGCGGAGGGCGGATACGGGCCACGAGGTGACGTTCTTGTCGCGACGGGTAAGGGGGCGCTCGGGGCTACCGATTCCGGGATCTCCTTTGAAAGCTTTGAGGCTTAGTGATTCGCGGAGACGGCGGAAAACGACGACATCGTCCCAGAAGCTGAGAAGGCGGGTGCGGAATCCCGCACGGTGAAGCCAGGATTCGAGCTCGGCGATCTGGGTGCTCTTTCCTGCTCCATCGATGCCGGAGAAGCTCACAATCATTCGAGTCAGAATCCTTTACGGCGGCGCAGATAGTGTGCGGCTAGTGGGCTCCGGGCGGCCGACTGGGAGTTGCTTCGGTGAGTGCCACTACCGAGCCGACAGCCACGCCAGCTCCGATGATCGCTCCGGTCCGGATGAGGATCGTGCGCACACGGTGTTGCCTGGCTGGGGCGATGGCCACGCCGGCGGGTTGGGATGCGGCAATGCCGGATGCGGGGATGATTCCGGCGGCAGCGGTCCCGACGGGTTTTTCGGGCGAAGGCGGACCCTGCTGCTGAGCTGGCGAATCGGATTCGGTGGCGTGGGCTTCGATGACGGGGGCAGTTCGAGAATTTGCGGGGGACGGCGCGGGAGCGGCTTGGGGGGCCGGTTGACGGACGGCGGCCAGAGTCGCGCTGGGACTGTCGGGCAACTCAGCGACAAGCTGAGGGTCGGACTGCTGTTGCGCACCCACAGACAGCGACAGCGCAGACGGTAATGCCACGAAGGAGACAAACAAAACAACGTTGCCAGGCAGTCGTGCGAACAGCCGTTTCGATACCTTCATAATAAACGCCCCTTTCACAGAATCATTTCAGCTGGCCGCCTTCAGGTCTGCAGTTCGAAAAGCCGCCGAATACCAGGGCTGGGTGGGGGGATTGGCCCCGGCGCCGTAGGCGTGGAAGCTCTGCGCAGCCTGCTCTGACGTGGGGAAGCATTCAAAGAGGCGATCGACCCGCATCAGTTCGAGAATGATAGCCGACGCGGGTGAAACGGCAGAGAGCTTAAGATCACCGTCGCGCTTCATCGCCTCTTCCAAGCAGTGCAAGAGCATTTCGACGCCCGCGCTGTCGATGTGCTCGACCTTGGAACAATCCAAAACAATGCGCGGACGATCGGTCTGCAACAACGGCCGAAGGCCGTCGAGGAAAATCTTTACTTCAGCTTGGCGAAGTTGCTCGGGCAGCTCCATTACGATGACGGGACCTCGGTTGTACATATTATTAACTCCCACTTTCATTACTCGCGAATAAAGTTAGAAACAAATTGCCACGCTTCAGGCAAGGCAGACGGCGTCTGGAAATCTGGCGCGCGACGGTAGTCTTCCAAGCGATGGCTAGCTTCGGACGTCGAGCGGCTGGCTGCGGCGGTGAAGCGAATAAGATGCGGATCGGAAACTTCAACAGTCATGTCGCGCGATAAGCTCAATAAACGGTTCCCGCTGACCACCGCGTGGCAGACATCGAGCCAGATACCGACCTGAGTATTGGCGAGGACGGAGCTGTTCTCGATCACCGTGCCGCAGTCGACACAGCAATTCTTTTCGATGCAACTGAGGCGGGTGATCAGGGTATCGTCCATGATCTTGGAGCCGCGGCCGATGTAGGCGGGTGCGACGATGCGCGCGCCGCGATGGAGTTCGGCGCTGGCGTCGATCCAAACGCCGGGCTTGCTCTCGTGGCCGGAGGGGCGACATTCACAGCGCCCCTGCAGCATATCGGCAGCAAATTCGCGCAGGTTTTTAGGATGAGTCAAGCGTTTCACATAGCCGTGAATCAGATAAGAGGCAGCATTCTGCGCGGGGTTCTGCGCCGCAAGTGGGAAGTCGATGGTTGGACGATTGGCGCAATCGATGACACACATGGGCAGCGAACCATCGGCGTCAAAAGCCCATGTAACGGGCAACTTGGAGGCACGATGGAAGTAGAAAAAGTCCAGCAAATCGGTTTCAGCGTAGACATTGGTCCATTGGACGAAGGAACGTGCCAACCCGTTTTCGGAATAATTCTGCAAGCGACGCGCAATGGCTGAGTTCAAATCAGACACCACGGCGATGTTTACTTTCGCCGAGGTCACGTGAAAGGTAGAGAGATCACCGCAGGCAGGTTCTTCGATAAGCACCGACACCAGATCAATACCGGCTCCCAAATAACGATCGATGATCCGCTCGGTGAGCGATCGGCCCCCGACGTCGAAGCATGATAGCGAATTACCCCGCAGGACATCGCCCGCCGGGGGTTTCCGGGCGAAGGTCCCGCCCGGGTTCGCTATTACTATGATGGCTCCTAGATTCACAACCTCATCCCCTTATCGGTGGTTCGTGTGACCCGTTCGTTTGGATCCAATGCTTGCGCGGTGAAGGATCGCCGAGACGGACCGCGCTGCAACGGAACGAGCAATTTAGAGGGCAGCATTCGACTGAGACAGAGATGGAGATGGACCAGCCTCCCACGTAGGAATCGCGGACTCGTCACGGCCGACGGTCGATTCGATGGCAGGAGCGAGCTTCCTTTTCGCGGTTTTCGGGAAGAGCACGTCGCGCATCTTCATTTTTGCCTTGTGAAGCTGCGATTTGGAATTCCCGATTGAGCACTGCAGGAGCTGCGCGATCTCGTGGTGCTGATATCCCTTAACTTCGTGTAAGTCAAAAATCTGACGGCATCCGGCGGGCAACTCTTCGACGGCACGCCGCAGGGCGATGCGATCGATGGCACCCGAGAGAGCAGGATCGGCCTTTCCGATATCACGCTTCAAAGAGGGCGTCTCGGCGGAGACCGGCTCATCGAGAGAAACGAGAGGCGGGGACTTACGCCGCCGAAGTTTCATGAGCACAGTGTTGACCGCGATGCGGTAAAGCCAAGTGGAGAAAGCGGAGTCTCCGCGGAACGAACCGATGCTGCGGAAAACCTGGAGGAAAGCATCCTGGGTCAAGTCCTCGGCGTCGGCAACATCTTTTGTCATTTGCAGACAAACGGAGTAGACGCGCTTTCGGTGGAGCTGGTAGAGACTGGCGAAGGCATGTTCATCACCGCTTTGGGCACGACGAATCAAGCCGGCTTCGGAATCATCTTTTGTTTTTTCTTCACGAACGAGGTGGATATTCTGGTTAGCTAGGGTTGTTTCATCCCTTGTGGGGGGCACGGTAAGCGGAGGCACGTCTAATGCTGTCGCGGATATTACGCAAGTTGCCACGGTTTTCTCCTTCGATCAGTTGCGTATGCATCTCCATGAAGCGGCGCGGAGAGATCAACTATCGAGATTGAGAGTAACGAAGGGGCAACGGTTCTCCCATCAGGATGCTCCTGTACTCGATTGTGGAACTTGCTGTACCTTGCTGCGAGGAAAATAAAGGATGATTTGCGGTTTATTTTCAACATGGTGCGCAACTTTTCTTCATGAGACGTGTTGAGGGTATTTCGACGATCGAGGGTGGAATGAGGAGAAGAGACCTTAGTCATACTTGGGAGTTAGATTCGTTCGGGCCGAGGCCCGGTCTCTGAACCAGCAAATAGAGGTGAGGATGATGGCCTCGTCCTGGAGGCTTGCGAGGGTTTCGCGGCCCAATAAGAAAGCCTCCTGATCGAGGTAGAACGAGCAGGGCGGCTGATCAGTACAGATGAAACCCGACCTCGACGCTGATCTGGACATTTACGGGGCGTCCATCTTTCATTGCGGGCTCGAAGGTCCACTGTTGGACCGCTTGAATCGCCTTGGCGTCGAGGCCGTTGCCCAAACCGCGGACGACCTTGATGTTGCGTGGGTGCCCCTTGTCGTCAACGATGAGCCAGAGAATGCAAGTGCCTTGTGTCTTGGCCAGTCGTGCCTCTTCCGTGTATTCCGGATCGGGTGTAGAAACGGCTTGGGGCGCGGAAATTCCGCCGCCCACTTTGAAGACGCCGCCACCGATGCCGCCGCCGCTACCGGCGCCAACGCCAGGGCCATGACCGACTCCTACACCGGAACCGACTCCGGAACCGATTCCACCGCCGGAGCCGACGCCGTTTGAAGGCGGAGCGCTGGGCAAGGGGATGGCAGAAAGATCGCCGAGCGTGGGCATGCGATTCTCCGCGATATGCAGCTGCGGGGGAACGACAACGGTCGGTTGCGCAACCAATTTCGGCTGTTCATTGCGCACGACAATTTGGGGCGGAACAATCTGCTGCATGGCAGGCTTGGGCAGTCTGCCTTTTGGCGCAAGCAACTTTTCGTGCTCTCCGCCACCACCGCCGCCACTGGCGATTGTCTTGGCGATGGGCAAGGCATAGGAATCGGGGGAGGGCGCGATCAGGGTCACGTGCTCAAGCGGCTTTATTACGGGAACCACTTTCGGGGTGTAGATTGTGGCGGCGATAATAAGACCGATGAGGACGATATGAACGAAGGCGGAACCTACCAGCCCATTCGAGCGATAGTTATTGTAGTGTCCCCAGATAGCATCGGGTCCCACGGCAACGGACTCGCGACGAGGCGCAGGCGACTTTGCTTTTTCTTCTTTGACGGAACTCGCCTTGACCGAACTGGCTTTTAGCGGACCCGCCGGTGGCGGCATCATTTCTGTCCCTGAGTGCATGGAAACATCCCCATCTCCGTAAAGATTCTCGAGGACTCCCGCCGAAAAGGTTGGAGTTAGCGCACTGGCTGCAAAATGAGTATTGGATAGCTTCGGCATCGTCGCTCCTTGCCTTCATGATCGCTGGGGAGTTCTGAAATTTGACCCACACAATAGATGCCGTTCAAGCAGCAGCGGTTTACGTATCGGGATAGTTCAAGCCGGGGTAGGGGGAACGCTGGAATCAGCGAAGGATCTTCTCTCGAAGTCTACGTGATTCACGGTATGGCCGAGAGGAAGATGAGAGGTTCGATCTGAAATCTTGTTTTGTACAAGCAGGAAAACAGCTAGCACAAACGGAAAGCATTGCGTCCGATTATGCGGTTACGGTGCTCGGCTCGGGAAGTACCGCAGATGTGGGTATCACAATCTCGAGAAGGGTTCCAGGCTGATTGTTGGATAGCCGCAATTCTCCACCGAATTCTTTGGCTCGCTGCCGCATGCCTCCGATTCCCACGCCCATTTTTTCGGGACGCAATTCGGCCACGCGCTGATCAATTCCCTTTCCATCATCGAGCACGGAGACAAGGGTGCATCCGTTCTTTTGATGCAGCTTGATCCAGACCTTCGTCGCCTCGGCATGGCGGAAGACATTGGTCAACGCCTCTTGAACGATGCGGAATATGGCGGTTTCAATTTCCGTGCCGAGCCGGGGGAAATCATGGGGCTGGACGTCCAGGAAAGTTTCTATGCCGCTTCGTTTGGTGAGACCTTCCACGTACCAAGCGAGCGCGGAGAGCAATCCGACCTCATCGAGCAGCGGCGGATGTAAAAGGTGAGACATGGTTCGCACCTGCTGAATGGCGCGCTCGACAAGACTGCTAGCTTGGGTGCATTCCATGGCCGGCTCTGACGACTTTTGAAGGACAATTTTATCGAGGAGCATCTTGGCCACCGCGAGTTCCTGTCCCAAGCCATCGTGGAGATCGCGCGCGATACGACGGCGTTCCTGATCTTGCGCGGACATGAGGCGGACGGACAAGCGACGCAACTCGTCGGTGCGGCGGTCGACCATTTTTTCTAATTCGACGGCGCTGTCACGGATCGACTGCTCGAGTAGCTTGCTGTCGTGAATGTCGGAACAGGCGCCATACCACTTCACGATGGTCTGACTAGAGTCGCGGATGGGGACGGCACGGGAGCGAAACCAGCGATAGTCGCCATCTTTGGAGCGCAGACGATATTCGGCTTCGTAACGTTCCCCGCTCTGAACGGACTCGGCCCACTCGGCTTTGCTGCGCTCAATATCGTCAGGGTGCACGAAGTCTAACCAATGGACTCGCTTGCTTGGTTCTGCGGGCGCTCCGGTGTATTCGTGGAAGCGGTCACTGACGTACTCGTAGGCGCCGCTAGCTTCGCTGCTGAAAATGACGTCGGGAGCGGTGCTGACGATGGCGTCGAGTTCCTGATTCTTGCCGAGTAATTTCGAGTTGAGCTGAGAAAGGAGCTCGGCTTTGGTGGCCAGCTCTTCGGTGCGTTCCAAGACGCGATGTTCGAGGTCGCGATTCAAGGCTTCGAGTTGGCGCGTCTTGCGGTGCAACTCGGCGAACACTCTTACTTTGGCGCGCAAGAGCTCTTGAATGACAGGAACGGAAATGTAATCGACGGCTCCGTGCTGGTAGCCTTTGAGGCGATCGAGATCGGTGAGATGAACAGCGGAGATGAAGATGATCGCAGTTCTTTGAAAGCGGGGATGCTGGCGAATCATGGTAGCCAGTTCAAAACCGTCGAGCTCGGGCATGCTGACGTCCATGAGGACGACGGCTACATCCGTCTTTAAAAGAACCTCTAACGCCTCTTTCGCGGAATTCGCCTGAATAAGGTTTTCCTCGAGCTCGGCAAGCATCACCTCATAGCTGAGGAGCTTGGCCGGCTGATCGTCGACCATCAAAATATTGACCTTGTCGTCCTGGCTCATCGCTCTCCCTGCCAACCCATCCGCCGATCCCACTCTTCGCTACGATCCTTACCGGTGCAGCCACATACGAAGCGACGACAAGAGTTGCTCAGTATTGACAGGCTTTGCCAGATACTCAGAGGCGCCAGCCTCCAGGCATTTCTCACGATCTCCCTTCATGGCCTTTGCGGTCAAGGCAATGATCGGCAGCCGCTGGAATAAGCTGTTTTGACGGATCACACGCATGGTTTCGTAACCGTCCATTTCTGGCATCATGATATCCATGAGCACAATTGCGAGGTCGGTTGTCGATTCTAATTTCGCAATCGCTTCGCGGCCGGTGCCAGCGGTGATAACGTCCATGCCGCGGCGTTCAAGAACGCTGCTGAGAGCGAAAATGTTGCGGACGTCATCATCGACAACCAACACTTTTTTGCCGATAAGGGCGTCGTCAGAGTGATGCAAGCGATCAAGCATTCGCTGCTTTTCGGCCGGCAGATCAGCGACGACGCGATGCAGGAACAATGCAGTCTCATCGAGCAGACGTTCGGGGGACTCGACTCCCTTAACTACGACGCTGCGAGCCAAGGCGTGCAAGCGGGCGTCTTCTTCCGGTGAAAGCTCTTTACCGGTGAAGACGACGACGGGAAGATCGCCGAGTTGAGGCGTGTCGCGGAAGCGCTCCAACACATCGAAGCCAGAGATGTCGGGCAAACGCAAGTCGAGAACGACACAATCGAAGGACTGTTGTTTGACGGCCTGGATCGCTTCTTCTCCACTGGAAACAACGGCGACGTCGATGTCGTCATAGCCGAGCAATTCCTGAATACTCAATTGCTCCGCGGGATTGTCTTCGACGACGAGGAGACGCTTTCGGCGAGGAGCAGAATACTCCTTGATGCGAGATAAGGCAGTTTCCAAGCCCTCGGGACTCGTGGGCTTGGTGACGAATGCAAAGGCGCCGCGCGCGAGGCCGTGATGCCTGTCCTCGTCGAGGGTGAGCATCTGCACAGGGATATGGCGGGTCGCAGGATCCTGCTTCAGGTGATTCAAGACGGTCCAGCCCAACATGTCGGGGAGGAACACGTCCAAAGACACCGCGGTCGGGTGATACTCGCGCGCCAGCGCCAACGCTTCCGCGCCGCGCATGGCGACGAGCACCTTGAATCCCTTATCGCGGGAAAGATCGCACAAAACGCGGGCATAGTGCGGGTCATCTTCCACAATCAGCAAGATGGCATCGTCGGGTTGGAGGTTCTCGCGGTCGTCCGGAATCTTCTCTACGGGATGTTCGACGATACCGACGACGGACATCTGCGCCGGATTGACCGAGGACGAATACTTGCGCTCAAGAGTCATGGCGCTCGACGGTCCTACGTAGGTTTGCGGCAGATAGAGTGTAAACGTGCTGCCGCGACTGGGCGCGCTGCGTAATTGGATTTCTCCGCCGAGAAGGCTGGCCAATTCGCGGCTGATGGCGAGACCCAAACCGGTGCCGCCGTACTTGCGGCTGGTGCCAGCATCGGCCTGCTGGAAGGCCTCGAAGATGATGCGTTGTTTGTCATAGGGAATGCCGATACCGGTGTCGGTCACTTCAAAAGCAACGACCGTAGCGGCCTTGGACAAGATGGGATGCTCTTCGCTCCAACCGCTGCGCGCGACCGAAACGGAGAGCCGGACACCACCGAGTTCGGTGAACTTGAAGGCGTTCGACAAGAGGTTCTTCAAGACCTGCTGCAGACGTTTCGAGTCGGTGACGACACTGCGAGCGAGGTGCGGGTCGGTATGGACTTCGAAGGTGAGACGGCGATTCTCCGCTTCGTGCCTGAAAGGACGCTCGATGGAATCGAGCAGACTGGCGAAGAAGACCTCTTCTGCTTCGACCGAGACCGTGCCGGATTCGATTTTCGACAGGTCGAGAATGTCGGTGATGAGGTTCAACAAATCGGTACCGGCACCGTGAATGGTGCGCGAGAACTCGACTTGCTTGGGCGTGAGGTTGCCGTCGGGATTGTCGCTGAGTTGCTGGCCGAGCACCAGAATGCTGTTCAGCGGCGTCCGCAGCTCGTGCGACATATTGGCCAGGAATTCGGACTTGTACTTCGAGGTGAGGGCCAATTCCTTGGCTTTCTCTTCGAGGGCGCGTCGGGCTTGCTCGATTTCCTGATTCTTGCGTTCGACCTCGACGTTTTGTTCGGCGAGTTGTTGGGCTTTCTGCGCCAACTGCTCGTTGGTCTGTTGCAACTCTTTCTGCTGCATCTGCAGTTCGGTTGCGAGTTGCTGAGACTGCTTCAGCAATCCTTCGGTCTGCATCGTGGCCTCGATGCTGTTGAGCACGATGCCGATGCTGGCTGTGAGCTGTTCGAGGAAAGCGAGATGTGAGGTGGTGAAATTGCCGAGGGAGGCCAGTTCGATGACGGCCTTGACTCGATCTTCGAAGAGTACCGGCAACACGATGACGTTCTGCGGAACCGCTTCAAAGAGTCCCGATCGAATGGAGATGGTGTTCGCGGGTAATTCGGAGATGAGCATGCGGCGCTTCTCGGCTGCACATTGGCCGACCAGGCCTTCGCCAATTTTGAGGCGGCGCAGGTGGCCGTCTTCGCCGTCGCCGGCAAAGGCCGACAGGAGCACCATCTCGGCAGATTCCTCGGTTCCCATCTGGTAGATCACACCTTGTTGGGCGCTGACGAGCGGGGCGAGTTCCGACAGGAGCATGCGGCCTACGGTTGCGAGATCACGCTGGCCTTGCAACATGCCGGTGAAGCGAGCGAGGTTTGTCTTGAGCCAGTCTTGTTCGGTATTGCGATCGGTGGTGAGGCGAAGGTTGTCGATCATCGTATTGATGTTGTCCTTCAATTCCGCCACTTCGCCGCTGGCTTCTACCTGGATGGAACGAGTCAAGTCGCCTTTGGTTACGGCGGTTGCGACTTCGGCGATGGCGCGCACCTGGTTGGTCAAGTTGTCGGCGAGCAGGTTGACGTTGCCGGTGAGATCTTTCCACGTGCCAGCGGCGCCGGGGACGTTGGCTTGTCCGCCGAGACGGCCTTCGACGCCGACTTCGCGAGCGACGGTTGTAACCTGGTCGGCGAAGGTGGCGAGGGTGTCGGTCATGTTGTTGATGGTTTCCGCGAGAGCGGCAACTTCGCCCTTCGCGTTCACTGTGAGCTTCTGAGTGAGCTCGCCGTTGGCGACGGCGGTCACGACTTTCACAATGCCGCGCACTTGTTCAGTGAGGTTCGCGGCCATGACGTTGACGTTGTCGGTGAGATCTTTCCAGGTTCCGGCGACTCCAGGGACTTGCGCCTGGCCGCCGAGTTTGCCTTCTGTTCCGACTTCGCGAGCGACGCGGGTCACTTCGGCGGCGAAGGCGTTGAGCTGATCGACCATCGTGTTGATGGTGTTTTTGAGTTCGAGAATTTCACCTTTCACGTCGACGGTGATCTTGCGGGAGAGATCGCCGCGCGCGACGGCGGTGGTGACTTCGGCGATGTTCCGGACCTGACCGGTGAGGTTTCCGGCCATGGCGTTGACGGAGTCGGTGAGATCTTTCCAGGTTCCGGCGACACCGGAGACGTTGGCTTGTCCGCCGAGACGGCCTTCGCTGCCGACTTCGCGAGCCACGCGGGTTACCTCAGCGGCGAAGGAGCGAAGCTGCTCGACCATCGTGTTGAGCGTTTCTTTGAGCTGGAGGATTTCGCCGCGAACGTCGACCGTAATTTTCTTGGAGAGATCGCCGTTGGCGATGGCGGTTGCGACCTCGGCGATGTTTCGGACCTGTCCAGTGAGGTTGCTGGCCATGAAGTTCACGTTATCGGTGAGATCTTTCCAGGTGCCGGCGACGCCGGGGACTTGGGCTTGGCCGCCGAGTTTGCCGTCGGTGCCGACTTCGCGAGCGACGCGGGTCACTTCTCCGGCGAAGGCGTTGAGCTGGTCGACCATCGTGTTGATGGTGTTTTTGAGTTCGAGGATTTCACCTTTCACATCGACGGTGATTTTGCGGGACAAGTCGCCGCGAGCAACGGCGGTGGTGACTTCGGCGATGTTTCTTACTTGACCGGTGAGATTTCCGGCCATGGAGTTGACGGAGTCGGTGAGATCTTTCCAGGTGCCGGCAACGCCGGGGACGTTGGCTTGTCCGCCGAGGCGGCCTTCGGTGCCGACTTCGCGGGCGACACGGGTGACTTCTCCGGCGAAGGCGTTGAGCTGGTCGACCATCGTGTTGATGGTTTCTTTGAGCAGCAAAATTTCGCCGCTGACGTTCACCGTGATTTTTTTCGAAAGATCGCCGCTGGCGATGGCAGTGGAAACCTCGGCGATATTGCGGACCTGACCGGTAAGGTTGCTGGCCATGGAGTTCACGGAGTCGGTGAGATCTTTCCAGGTGCCGCCGACGCCGGGGACCTGGGCTTGTCCGCCGAGCTTGCCGTCGGTGCCGACTTCGCGAGCGACGCGGGTGACTTCGGAGGCGAAGGAGCGAAGCTGATCGACCATCGTGTTGATGGTGTCTTTGAGTTCGAGAATTTCGCCGCGGACGTTGACGGTGATTTTGCGGGACAAATCGCCGCGAGCGACGGCCATCGAGACTTCCGCGATGTTACGGACCTGGCCGGTCAAGTTGCTCGCCATGAAATTCACGTTGTCGGTGAGATCTTTCCAGGTGCCAGCAACGCCGGGGACTTGGGCCTGGCCGCCGAGTTTTCCTTCTGTTCCGACTTCGCGGGCTACGCGGGTGACTTCTCCGGCAAACGCGTTGAGCTGGTCGAGCATGGTGTTGATGGTGTTTTTCAGCTCAAGAATCTCACCTTTGACGTCGACGGTGATCTTGCGCGAGAGGTCGCCGCGCGCGACGGCGGTGGTGACTTCGGCGATGTTCCGGACTTGACCGGTGAGGTTTCCGGCCATGGAGTTGACGGAGTCGGTGAGATCTTTCCAAGTACCGGCTACGCCGGGGACGTTGGCTTGGCCGCCGAGGCGGCCTTCGCTACCGACTTCGCGGGCGACTCGGGTGACTTCTCCGGCGAAGCGGTTGAGCTGATCGACCATGGTGTTGAGCGTCTCTTTGAGCTGCAAGATTTCGCCGCGCACGTCGACGGTAATTTTGCGGGAGAGATCGCCATTGGCGATGGCGGTGGCAACTTCGGCAATGTTTCGCACTTGGCCAGTGAGGTTGCTGGCCATGAAATTGACGTTGTCGGTGAGATCTTTCCAGGTGCCACCGACTCCGGGGACCTGGGCTTGGCCGCCGAGTTTGCCTTCGGTGCCGACTTCGCGAGCGACGCGGGTCACTTCTCCGGCGAAAGCGTTGAGCTGGTCGACCATGGTGTTGATGGTGTCTTTGAGTTCGAGAATTTCGCCTTTGACGTCGACGGTGATTTTGCGGGAGAGATCGCCTCGGGCGACGGCGGTGGTGACTTCGGCGATGTTGCGGACCTGGGCGGTGAGGTTTCCGGCCATGGCGTTGACGGAGTCAGTGAGATCTTTCCACGTGCCGGCTACGCCGACGACGACGGCTTGGCCACCGAGTTTTCCATCGGTGCCGACTTCGCGGGCGACGCGGGTGACTTCGGAAGCGAAGGAGCGGAGTTGATCGACCATCGTGTTGATGGCTTCTTTGAGCTGGAGAATTTCGCCACGCACGTCGACCGTAATTTTTCGGGATAGGTCGCCGCTGGCGACGGCGGTAGCGACTTCGGCGATGTTTCGAACCTGGCCGGTCAGGTTGCTGGCCATGGAGTTGACGGAGTCGGTCAGATCTTTCCACGTGCCAGCGACGCCGGGGACGAGGGCCTGACCTCCAAGTTTGCCGTCGGTACCAACCTCGCGGGCGACGCGCGTGACCTCGGCGGTGAAAACGCCGAGCTGCTGAATCATGGTGTTGACGATATTTGCAGAGCGTAGAAATTCGCCTTCTAGAGGGCGACCGTCGACATCCAAGCGGACGGTTTGGGTCAGGTTTCCTTGAGCGACGGCGGCGATGGCCCGGGTGACTTCGGCTGTGGGACGAAGTAAATCTTCGACGAGAGTGTTGACGGAGACTTCGATGTCGCCCCACGCGCCTCGAGCTTCGTGGAAGCGGAGGCGCTCGCGCGTTCTTCCTTCTTTGCCGACTACCTGGCCGACACGCTTGAGTTCCTGCGCCATCTGTTGGTTGGCGGCGACGATGGAATTGAAAGTGTCGGCGATCTTTCCTTCGAGGCCGGTCCAAGAGCCGGGCAAGCGGACGGAAAAGTCGCCATCGCGCATGGTTTGCAGACTGGCGAGGATGGTGCTGAGATCTTGTGGGGCAGAGTGATCGACTAGTACCGAATTTCCGTTTCCGTTGCGCTTTTCGCTTGCGGCGGGACGCTCGTCGGTCTCGTCGCCTGCAACAACCGTTGCGCTGCCACGATTATTTCTTTTCATGTTCGTCCGCTCTCATGGTGGTCTCCCGGAGGGAGCTTGTATTGCGAATTTCTAACGGCATAGGTTCATAGCCACAGACCCGTCGCTGCCGCGAAACGGCTCTTTCACGCGAAGTGGGGGAGCGTTGCAATGACGAATGTAAAAATCGGCGATACAAAAGCCGAACTACATGGGTTTACCACGGAGAAACATGATCGACAGTAGGGTTTTTACTGTAGGAGGGTAGGCTCTATGTGGGGAGAACAAACGGGAAGCTCAAGACACCGGTTCCTTCATTGCTTGCCAAGGCTCGTCATACCTGGTGATCCGTTTCCCAGAAGGATTCCAGTGGCGCGGAAAAGGCAAGTGAGCTGCCGTAGTGTTGCTTCCACCGGCAACTGCTCCCGGTTCTAAGGAAGCGGCATCTGCGGCTTGTGGCCATCCTGGCTTTCGGGATGGATCGTGGTCGCTTCGGGCGGAGCCTCGACTGTGACCTCGACTTCAGCGCCGGGCTTGAGACGAACCTTGTTTCCGTCCTGATCGGTGAGAGTGTTTTCGATACGAATCTCCTGATAGAGATAATCCGCGCCTTCGATGGAAATTTGAGCTTTCTCTGGTTCGCCGGGAGCGATGGGCTTGATAATTTTTTCGACAGTGGCGGGAAGAGTAGCGCTCGGCTTCTCGGTCATTGGGGCCTCAGCATTAGAAACGTCATGGTGGAACGGTAACGCGTTTTTGTATTATACCGTCCCACCACTCCATTGGAAATATTGCGCCCATGGCTCGTAGTGATCGAAGATGCCGCGATCAAGCGGCGGTGGAAACTTAGCCTTCGGTACCTGTTGAGGGCATCCGGCTCACCGATTGCCGAATTCGCTCAGAGGTGTTCGCGGCGGACTCGAAGGCTCGATTGGTGGCGTCAGCTACGGCCCGGCGAGTATGGCTACCAGAGGCCGGCGCAAACAAAATGCCCAAACCAACGCCGACGCCTGCTCCGACCAGGAATCCGGTCAAATGAGCGGGCCACTGGCTCTTACCCTGAAGAGCTTCCGCCGCCGCTTCCAGCCGATCAGCGGCGTCGTCATACTTATCGGCGACCCGGTCAGCCACATCATCATATTTATCGGACACGCGATCGGTCACGTCATTGAGGTGGTCTTTAAAACGGTTCGAAATCGCGGCCCGAACCTTTGGTTCGGTGAAGAGAAGGCTTAACTTTGCAGCGAGCCTCACCCAATCTTTCGTGGAGTTCCCAAACTTGCTCATGATTATTCCCCTTTCGAGTTGAAAACTGGAAGAACGGTTTATCCATCCATCGACACGTATCGATTTACTGTAGAGCGGCGAACGACCGATCCAACATCGGTGGATTTGTGTAGATCAGCCGCTGAAGGCGTGTAGCGACGGATTGCTTATCGAACTGCAAGGCAGCCGGTTGGAGTCGGGGCACTCGGCGCATTCCGGCTGCGATCACCTATCTACAGCATCTCCTGCATTGGCGAAGGCCTCGCGATCGCCTATTGTTGTTATCGCCTATTGTTGTTTTCAACTATTTCGTTTTTAGTGTGTCGGGAAATGTTCGCTGGAACCGGTTTGCCTTTTTTATGACCAACGACTCGTCGACAATCCGTTCTGAGTTGTTGCATGAGAACCGGACACCCTTGACCGACATCTTCGCAATTCTGGCGTCGCAACCGGCGTTACTCTCCTTGAACGTGGTCCCTCGGAAGAAATTACTATGGGTCGACGACTGTGAAGACATGCTGTCGCTATACAAGGCGAGATTTGAGAGCTGGGGATACGAAATCTGGGCAACCTCCTCTCCTCACGACGCACTCGACGCGAAGTGCCTTTCGGTTATCGACCTGGCGATTCTCGATTATGAAATGCCGGATTTGGACGGAGGCGAGTTAGCATTAATGATCAAGAATCGACATCCACAAATGCCCATCATTCTCTATTCGGGAAGCCTATGCATCGCGCCCACGGTGAATGATTGTGTGGACGCGATCTGCCCGAAAGGCGGGCCTCAGGATGAGCTTTTATCGACCATACAACGGCTGACAAGCGGCCCTGTGAGTTATGGACTTACTGGGGCGCAGACTTAGCTCCGACTCTTGCGGGACTAAACTTGTGTGTATAGATCCGATCGAGTCATTTTTCCTGTTCGCTGATTTAGGAATTTATCTCTATCGATTCACTCGGCGTGCAATTACAGGATTCGTAGTCTCTACCTAGGCGCAAAACCTGATTCAAGAATCGGACGCCGGATTCTACTGTGGTTAGCGAAGTCGAAGGCGGTGTGGAACGCGGCACAGGTTTTTGCCGTTTCCCTGTCTCGGGCTCGTCTGAAGCGGAACGGCCGTCAGGACGAGAACGCGTTCCACCCGCCGAACTTCAATCCCCTCGCTTTACTGGTTCGGCTGCGTTTTGTCTTCCACTTTTTGGGCTCCCTGGTCGCTTTTCTGCGCGGTTTTATTGGCGGCCTTCTTCGCGTCCTTCTTCAACGCGTGACCGGTCTTCTTGGCCGTTTTCTTGGTTGCGCGGCCGGTATCCTTCGCGGCCTGTTTGGTGGAGTGACCAGCGTCATTCATGTCTTGCTTTGTGCTGGAGTCGTCTTGCTGAGGAATGGCGAACGCGCTCGCCGTTAAAGCGGTCAGCAAAACAAGAGAATAAGTTGGTTTGAATTTGAACGTTGGGTTCCCTCCTAAGGTGACTTTATTCAAGTTGGTCGCGATCTGATTCGGCGCGGAGGCTACTTTGGCGGCGTCGACCTTTCAGGCGCGCGGGTCGGTGGCTGCATTCTTTGTTGCATCTCCTGTTGTTGTTGCTGGTGGCGTTCCTGCAAGTCTTGCGTTTGTTGCTGGTGGCGCTGCTCTATCTGTTGCTTCTGCGCGTCATTTGCCTTCTGGTTCGCAACATTCGCGTCTTCTTTTGCCTGCTGCTGCGCGAGACTTTGCCGTTCCTGTTGCTGCTGTGCGAATTGCTTTTCCTGTTCCTGCTTGTATTTCCTGTCCAAGCCGGGGTTACCGGTGTTGGGGGCCGGTAGTTTTTCAGCAGGGGGCAAATCTCGCACGTGTCCAAAAGAATTGGTTGGCGATGCATTCTCCCTTCCGCCGTCCTGCGAACGATTGTCGAGATGGCTTTCGTCGCCGGTAGGCTGTTTTGGGTCTCGACTGACGCCGCGATTAGTGGGCGGAATATAAGCACCGCCCGCCTCTTTGGCGGCTACGATCGACCCCTTGAAATCACCAGCCCTGGCCGTTGCTGCGATCGGAGGTTTGCCGCGGTTCACTGAAGCCCGAAGTTGTTCGTCACCGCGAGCCGCCTGCATCTGTTGCGTTTGAGCTGCTACGGGAGGAACGTGGCGTTCGCGCGCCGCTGCTTGCTGTTGAGCCGTGGGACGCACGGTAAGACCGCCGTTCCCTCCGTTAAAACTCACGCGACTTTCTGTCGCGTTGTTTACGACTGCGCTGTAAACGTTGTGGATCTCGTTGGCGTTTATGTTGTTGACGGAGCGGTTATAAAAGAAATGCCCGTTGTCCCAGCGGCCACCCTCGTAACCGTTGCCGAAGTATCCGAAGCCATAATTGACGCCGCCATAGAAACCGACTTGTGGTCCCCAGTAGCCGTCATAAAAAACGAAGCGGTCTCCGCCCCAACTCCAAAAGCCTGGAGTCCAGAAGAAGCCCACTTCCGGCGCTAAGATCCAGGTGCCGGGCACCCAGTAATAGTCGTCGAAGTCGTCGCTGTAGGCCCAATATCCGGGCGTCCAAATGTAGCCGTCACCGGGGCAAAGAGGTTGCTCGTAAATCGGCAAGGGCGGCGGGCCGACGGTGATCATTACGCCAACCTGCGCGCGCGAATTCGGGGGCGCGCCGAGTATTAGGCACGGAATTGCGCCTAGTACGAGGGTAAAGAGGCGCGTGAAATGGATATTCATTTGGATTTCCTCGGGCTCGAGCTTCGCGATTGAACCACGGCTGTGATTCCCAGCGTTGGCATGCTTGGATCGAGCGGCGGTGTCACGAAAACTGCCTCGTCGAAGTGACCCGCACGAGTGGAGCAGGAGCATGCGGGCGCTCAACTTTCTTAGAGGTTTTGCTGCGCTCAGTTTTAACGCTGGCCGTTTAAGAAGTCAAAGGAACCGATACTCGTTCGTCCATCGGGTTCACGACTCACGGTAGTTACACAGAGTTAGAGCAATCCGCGTGTCCACACTGGCAAGCAATCTCGGTTAAATTGGCGGACTCTTTGCATGAGTCACTGCAATACTTATTGCCCATATCAGTCATGCATGCGCAGGCAGGATGAGCGCATTTCGTCGTATCAGCGGTCATAGTGGGTCGCTCCTCAGGTTGTCTTTTAACTTCAGTTGCAGGCAAGGTGTCGTTTAAACCACGACGATCGGCGATGCAACTGACTATCCTAATCGGTGGATGCGGCAGGCAATATCGGGTTCAACGCTTAGGCTCGTGGGGATAAGCCTGTAGCGAGAGGGATGGGGGTGCGGCCAAAAACCTCAATCGCGGTACTTACGCGACTTGCTCCGCATCGCCGTCGCTAGTTTCAGGAATCGGATCGTGAATCCGCGGCGCTTCGTTGGTAGGATCTGGTTCCGCGGGGAAATGCTGGCCGCGTTCGGGATCATCGGTGGGATCGGGCATCGTCGGAAGATGCGGCCCACGCTCGGGAGGAATCTGCGATGGGTCGGGCATGGTGGGCAAGTCGCGACCGGATTTCGAGTCCAGACTTAAAGGGTTAACCGGTGAACCAAGAGCGAAATTTGCTGGCGAATCGGCGGACATGAGTTTCTCCTCGACAGGGATAATATTTCTCGCCGCTTTATAGAAGCGACTTCGATCCTGCTTAGTTGCTTAAACCACGAAGGCCGGCTAATCCCCGGCTGCGATCGTCTCCCTGATTTCCGATCTACTCGGTAGAAGGGCCGTTGTGGAGCGCTTCCGATCGGCAAGCAAATTGATCGCTTCTTGAAAAGTGGTTACGATCAAATCGGTACAGCCGGTGCCCAAGCGCTCCTGTGCTTTTGCGATGCTCTCGACTCCCCACAACCCGATCACAATTTTCATTTCAGGATAGCGTTGCCTTAGGAGCCTGCAGAGCGAACGCGCCTGGCCGGCGGCGAAGGGAGGTAAGGCGGAAATCATCGCGATGTGGGGACGAGTTTCGGTCGCGAGGTCGTTCACGAGATTCGGGCGGTTTGCGATGGTGAGGGAGCGAGCGTCGCACCCCAGACGACGGAGGAGTTGCTCTGCCATCATGGCTGCAATCTCGTCGGCTTCGTCGGCCGCCGGAATACAAACAACGCGAAGCCCGGATAATGCAGAAAAATCCGGCGGAGTCTGTTCTTCAGACTCACGCGTAAAAAGCAGTTTTCCTTCTGCGAGTCGTTCTCCTAAGTCTTCGACTAGCTCTCGCGTACTCTGGATTACGAAAGTGGCAGTGCGCGTCTCCAGCGAATTGAGATGGCGATCTTGCTCGGCCATGGTAAGTGCGGGAATCAAAACCGAATCGTAGAAGGTACCAGTCGGATTGTCTCTCAAGTATCTTTCCGCGATCTCGGTGGCTTCGTCGTCATCGAGCGCGAGCAGCCGCTGGTAGAAAAGCGCCTGGAGCGGCAAAACGGCTTCGTCGCCGAGGAGAACTTCGAGGAAACTTAACTGGGGGACATAGCGCCCCATGAGGATTAAGCAGACGGTTAAAGGAGTGGAGAGAATCAAGCCGACGGGACCCCAAAGGACGGACCAGAACACGGCTGCGACGAGAATGGCCAGCGAAGAGATTCCCGTGTGCGAGCCATACAACCAAGGTTCAAGCAGGTTCGCGACCACGAGTTCCAGAATGATGAACGTGACAAGGACAAGCGCGGCCTGGTGCCATCCGGGAAAGACGGCGAGCGCCATGGCGATGGGGAAGGCAGCGGCGATCGGCGTGCCGACGTAGGGAATGAATCGGAGGAGTCCCGCCAAGACGCCCCACAAGAGCACGTGGGGGATGCCAATCCAATAGACGAAGCAGCCGAAGATTGCACCGTAGGAAATATTGACTACGAACTGAAAGAGAAGATAGCGACTGAGCCGCCGGGAGGCGTCGTCTAGAGCTTGGGTGACGACATTGAGCTGATTTTGACCGGCGAGCCTGATGACGCGATTGCGGAGATCTTCGCGTTTCACCAATATGAAGAGCGTGAAAACGATGACTACGGCGGAGGTTTCCAAGATTCCGGTGAGGGGGCCGACGACGGCGCGGACATATTCCGAAGCATTGGAGGCAGGTTGCGCAACCTGCACGGCGATGGGACGGCGCGGCGCTTTTCCTGCTTTCTTGTCGGCGGCCTTGTCCGCGGCTGACTCGGAAGCGTCGGACAATTCGGCACTCAGCTCACTGACCGTATTCGAGGCGGACTTGAGTCGACTTCCGTCGGGGATACGAAGCGATTGAATTTTCTCGTGGATGTTCGTGCGGTAGTTGGGGAACTGCTCGACGATATCCATCAGTTGACCGGTGACAATCCAGCCTATGGATCCAGCGAGGAAAAAAGCCAGGAGCAGTACGACTAACACCGCCGGAACTCTGCCCAAGCGACACTTCTGCAGGATATCGACAATGGGCGAGAGTAAGAAAGCGAGAACAACCGCCAGAGCGAAGGGGATCAGGACCTGACGGCCTAAATAGAGGCCCGCAATCACGACGACCACGGCACTGAGGGTCAACAGTCTCGACGAAGCAGTCGAAGGAGTGGTCGCGGCAATGTTGGGGCGGATCAACTGGATCTACCGCGTGCTCGGCACTGGGCGAATTTGCACTTTCGGGCGGCCGGGCTCTTGAACCTTCCAAAGTGTGGCCAAGGCGTGAGCCGCGTCCGCAAGAGCGCGCTTTTGAAGATCAGCCGGGTTCATGTGAATTGGCATCGAGCCGCGAGAGGCTCGTCCGATTCGTGTCTTTCTGGTGAGAGCATCTTTACCCTCGGACAACAAGGCCAGCGATTTCTCGAAAACAGTCTTCAGTTGAGTGACGGAGTCAGGATTCTCCTTCGGTACGCCGTGATTGATCATAGTTTTCGGTGGTTCCCTTTCAGACGCTATTTAAATCGACTGGCAGCAGGGTCACAATACAGTCGTTCACCTAAAACCGCAGGGCGAGGATTACTATCACGATCAATGGGCCTTAGAAGTTTTAAGTCTGCTGGAACAAAAAAAGCGACCGGATTTCGTCCGATCGCCTCGATGAGGAGTTGTTGTGTTAGGCCGCGGATCTGTCAGGCCGCGGATCGCTTGGGCGCAATACGGTAGGTTTTCTTGCCCGACGGCTGCGACTGGTTGTCGGTTTCCAGATCGAGTTGCTCGGCTATGCCATTCAAGGTTTCATCCGCTTCTTTTTCTTCGTCGAGGGTTTGCCCGAGAAGTTCGGCAGCGGCATCATCTCCCAATTTCGTGGCGTACGCTCGCACACAACCGTAGCCGGCAATTTCGTAGTGTTCTACGCGCTGTGCTGCGGCGATGAGGGCGGCGTCCTTGAGAGACTCTGTCATGTCCTCCTCAATAACCTCGCCGCCTTCTTTGACGAGACCTTCCATAGCTTTGCATTTCTTGCCGGATGCTTTCTCGCCCATTTGCTCGCAAATGGACTCGATCCGCTGGGCGTGTCCGCGGGTTTTTTCCAGATGTTCTTCGAACGCCGAGACCAACTCGGCGGAAGACGCAGCTTTCGCCATTTTTGGCAGGGCTTTAATGAGCTGCAGTTCGGCGTTATATAAGTCTTGCAGCTGCTCGAGGTAGAGTTCGCGTAAAGATTCAATTTTCATGGTGTGCCTCCAGTGAAATTTTGGTTAGACGGAAGTGGATGGCGCAGACTTTTTTGACATCTCCGAAAATCATTCCGGTCACCGTGACCCAGCCGCGACTCCACTACTTGAGGAAGAGGCGAGAAGCAGAAGCCAGCTCTTGACCAGCTTCTGCTCGGAAGGTGGGCACAATTGAAGAGAACAATCTCATGCAGTGAGGCTAGACAAAGATTGACGCGAGCAAAATCCCCGCGACCTTGTACTTGTTTTGTGGAAGCCCTGTAGTCGGGAGCCCAATCTGCCCGAAGTCCGGGCAGCACGATTAGAAATCGAAACAACTCGAACTAATTCATTTGGTTACCGCTCGTCCGTACAGTAACTTACCCGGGCAACTACGGCTCGAACTCGATAGAGCACGACAGCAACTCCTCGTACTCTCTTCACCATGAGTACGGGCGAGAAGATCAATCAATCTCCCCTCGTTCATATCGCGATTTCCTGTGTTGAAAAGGAGAAGTAAGTGAATAATCCGTTAACCGTGGTTAGCACAAACCGGGTTGGCCCGGAGCTCATCCGGCGTGCGCAGCAAGGGGATTCAGATGCCTTTGCGACTTTGTTTCACTCCCACAAGACGCGGGTCTACTCGTTGTGCCTGCGTATGACGAACAACGCCGCTGAGGCAGAAGATCTCGCGCAGGATGCATTTTTGCAAGTGTTCCGCAAGCTTTCGACATTTCGAGGCGACTCCGCCCTGTCGACGTGGCTTTACCGAATCGCCGTCAATACTGTGCTGATGCATTTTCGCCGAAAGTCGCCTTATCGAATCTCGTTGGACGAACCCATGCAAGGGGACGACAGCAGCAGACCCGTTCGACGTGAATATGGATCGAGAGATGGACGACTGGAAACCTCGGTGTCTCGCGTCGCCTTGACGAGGGCCATCAGCGAACTGCCGGAAGGGTACCGATCGATCTTCTTACTCCACGAGATCGAAGGTTATCAACATCGCGAGATTGCGGGGCTGCTTGGGTGTTCGGTCGGGACTTCGAAATCGCAACTACACAAAGCCAAACTGAGGATACGGGATCTTCTGAGCACAGGCACGGCTGACGTGCGGAATTCCCCGGCAAGCGGGACCGCCGCGCTGGCCAGCAAAGAGGGCTCTTCTGGCCGTCGTTGGCGCGCAGGTTGCGAAACCAGGCGAACGACTTGCTACCGCAACGCGCCCGGGCCGATCGCTTTGACTGCTGCGGCGTGATTGAGCAGATCCGTCGAAAGCCGGCTTTTCTCCTGTTTGTCTAGGGTATGACGGTGTGGCTTCTAGGGTTTTGAGTGGATGGATGAGGGAAATCTCGCCGTCTAGAGTTTAGATGACGATAACAATTTCCTGGTGCTCAGTTTGGGCACAGAAGAGGTTTGCATGAAAACGACGAAATATCTCATGGTGTTGACCACACTTGCCCTGCTGTTCACCAGCTTGACGTGGGCCGATGACGACAAAAATGAATCGGACATCAATAAGCGGATTGACAAGTCCGCGGCTGTTCTGCAAGAAGTCATGGCAACTCCGGATCACGCGATCCCCGACAAGATCCTCGACGGTGCGAATTGCATTGCTGTGATCCCATCGCTGGTTAAGATCGCCGTAGGCTTCGGCGGAGAGCACGGAAAAGGCGTAGCGACGTGCCGCACCGCTCACGGATGGAGCGCGCCTCTACCGATTGACATTACCGGCGGAAGCTGGGGGCTACAGCTCGGTGGCCAAGCCATCGATCTGGTGCTGGTTTTCATGGGTCACAGCGGAATGGAACACCTGATGTCTGACCATTTCAAAATTGGTGGAGATGCGTCCGCAGCCGCAGGTCCGGTGGGACGGGATGCTGCCGCAGATACAGACATCAAGATGAGCGACAAGATTCTAACGTACTCGCGGGCGCGCGGTCTGTTCGCTGGCGTGGATCTTTCGGGAACGGTTGTGAAGCAGGATAAAGACGAAACGAGACTGCTGTTTGGCGGGAAAATGGATTCTGCGAACTCCATTTTGACAGGCAAAGTTGCGGCGCCAGCAGCGAGCGAACCTTTGCTTTCCGTTCTCAGAAAAGTTTCGGAAGAGGCCAGAGGCCGGGAGCGAGCTTCCAAGTAGTGAGGGCGGAGACATAGCACCAACCACCAATGCAGGGAAAAGAGCCAGGTGACTGGCTCTTCCTACTACTACTCACAATAAGGAGCGAACTTACAATGTACACAATTCTGCTGATCGTCCTGGTGCTGCTCTTGGTTGGCGCCCTACCTACGTGGCCCTACAGCACGGGCTGGGGGTACTATCCGAGCGGCGGCTTGGGTTTGGTTTTGGTAATCGTTCTGGTGCTGGTGTTGATGGGACGGGTTTGACGTTTTTCAGATTCACGGTTGTTGACAGGAAGCGGTACTGCACGGCGTCGTCCTGAGCGGACGCAAAGGCGATCGGGAATTCCGCCTTACGGAATTCCTGATCGCTTTTTCTTTTTGAGCGGAAGCACTCTCGAGTTCGTGGATTGGCTGCGATTGTGGAAAAACCCTTTTCACAGAAAGTGACGTTGGTGTAAGTCTTCAGCTCTCAAACTGGGGGCTTCCCTGTATTGCTGCCCGAGCGCGCAAAGGGTAACTTTTCGTCAAGGGCGGCTCATGGTTCCATTCTCTGATGAAAAACCCGCAGTCCGCATTCTCGTCGTTGACGATAATCCCTCGGTTCGGCGCTACTTGCGCGGCGTTCTCGAGCAACATGATAATTGGCAGGTATGTGACGAAGCGCGGAACGGCCGGGAAGCGATCGATCGATATCGGAAGATCCAACCGGACTTGATCGTGCTAGATTTCCAGATGCCGGAGATGAACGGCTTGGACGCAGCGCGAACGATTGCGCAACGTTCGCCGGAGATACCCATTCTTATCGTTACGCTCTATCTCTCCCATCAACTTTCCGAGGAAGCGAAAAAGGTAGGAGCTCGAGGGGCGTGCGCCAAGACGGATGTCAGTGCGGTGGTCGATGGAGTCGGGGCGCTGTTACGTCAAGAGACGTATTTTCCGAACTGAGCGCGAGCACATCGGCGCAATGATCTAGTCAGCCGCGGATTGCCGTGCAGCAGACTCCTGCTGGGCAATCGGCAAAGTAACTGAAATCAGCGTGCCCGGGGTGCAAGGTTGGATGACGAGGTGACCGCCGAGGTCGCGAATCCGCTCTCGCATCCCTGCCAATCCAACTCCCGAATTTGTTCCCGTGGCCCGAAATGTATCCAATAATTCGGGAGCGATTCCCTTGCCGTAGTCCCTCACTGTGAGTATGGCGCACTCTGTGGAGAGTTCGAGGACGACATCTGCCTTTGAACTGCTCGAATGACGATGGATATTCGTGAGACTTTCCTGAAGAACGCGAAAAAGCCCAAGAGCTAGGGGTTTGGGTAAGCGAGCGACGTCGTTGGGCAATTGCAGTTTCACTTCAATCCCGCTGCGCTGCGCGAAGCCCTCTAAATACCACGTGGCGGCCGAGGCGAGTCCGGCCTCGTCAAGAAGCGGAGGGTGCAGTAAGTGGGAGATGGTACGCGTTTCGGAGATAGACTGATCGAGAAGCTGGATGGCCTCTGCCAGGAAATCGTCCTTGCGCTGCTTGGCGAACAATTCAAGATTCATCTTCACACCCACCAGATATTGGCCGAGACTGTCGTGAAGTTCGCGAGAGAACTTGCGGCGCTCCGCATCCTGCAATTGCAGCAACCGCCCAGTCAGATGACGTAAGGAGTCTTCGCTGGCTCGGGCATTTTGTTCTGCCCGTTCTCGAGCGTACAGTTCCGCCGACAAAAGCCGGTAATGGACGGCGAGCAGTTCCAGAGCCAGGACGAACGCCACGGTGAGAATCACAACCGTGAGAACAAACAGCCGGTGCGTGGTGCGTTCGCGGCCTGCGACTAACCGGTCTTCCTGCGCCCGCATCTGATCATTGAGCGCAGTCATCTCAGACGAAAGAGGGATCCCGCGACGGTCAAAGCCGGCTTGAGACTTGCTATCGTAGGGCGCGCGTTTCTTCTGCTCGATCGAGGCTCGGAGCAGGTCGACTCGGCTATCGGTCACAGTTTGGAGGCGGGAAAAGAGATCTCTCTGGGTTTGATTGTCGCCGATCAAGTCGCTTAGCCGGGCAAAGCGGCGCGGGATTTCGGGAACGGATTCTTCGAACTGAGTCAGGAACTCTGAATTTCCCGAAATCACGTATCCGCTGCGAGCGCGTCCGGCCTTGACATAAGCCGAATCAATATCGCCTAAAGCAGCCCGGACCTCCAGACTGTGGTTGACCCATTTTTCGCTTACCAGAAGGCGGTCGATCGCGATATAAGCGGCGAATCCGCTGAGCAATAGCAGCATTACCGCTGATGCGAATGCGACCTGCGCTTTCTTGCGAGGACCCATAGTTGACTAAGATCAGTGCCTGTAGACTGCTGTAAAGTCTCTGGGCTGAACCTGCTGTTCCGCTACGGAAGAGCTGTTTCGGGGCAACACCACGTAGTTTATCTCAATTTCGACCCGGCAGTTTCCGGGCCAGGCCTGTCTCGCTTTCAGGTACAAGCGTGTGGCCGCCTACAGAATCTCCTGTATTCGCAAGTGGCAGATTCTGGATTTAGATTTGTCGGGAACAAAAAGGGGCTCGATTCCGGGGTGTCGCGGAGAACCCGGAAGTTCAGGCCTTGTCCGGCGCGGGTCGCGCTATTTCATGATTTGTAACTTTTGTGCGAAGGCTGAAAATCCTTAATCGTCCCTCACGGAGGTGAGCCATGAAGTTGCGTATCTTGATCGCTGACGACCACGAAGTTGTACGGCGTGGGCTTTGTAACCTTTTACAAGCCCGCACGGATTGGGAGATTTGCGGAGAGGCGCAAGACGGGCGCCAAGCCGTGGATATGGCGAAACAGCTGAAACCAGACATTGTGATCTTAGACATCGGGATGCCGAATCTCAACGGTTTGGCGGCAACGCGGCAGATCGCTCAGCAAAACCCACAGCCGAAGATCATCGTGCTGACCATCACCGACTCAGACCAGGTGATCCGAGAGGCACTCGATGCGGGAGCGCGAGGCTTTGTTTTAAAGTCGGACGCCGCGCGAGATCTCGTGTCAGCTGTTGAAGCACTGCAACGTCATCGTATGTTTTTCACGCCCCGGGTCAACGATATGGTGCTGGCTGGATTCCTTGATAAGGGATACAAGCCGGCAGTCGACGAAGTACCTCACTTGCCAAAGCTGACGCAGCGGGAACGAGAAGTAATCCAACTTCTGGCGGAAGGGAAAAGCTCGAAAGAAGTGGCTTGCCTTTTGAATCTGAGCACGAAAACCGCGGAGACCCATCGCAGCAATATCATGCGCAAGCTCGATTTTCACTCGATTCGCGATCTAGTCGTTTACGCCGTGAAAAACGACATCATTCAAGTGCAAATGCCGGTTACGCTGATGACAACGGTCTCCGGAGAACGATCGATAGCCTGAGGTGGTTAAGCCATTTGTCAGGAGCCCAGAAAAAAGGAACCGAGCGATTCGGTTCCCTTTTTACCTTTCAATCAACGGGGCTAGCTGGCTCGAGGGAGTTCGGCTTTTTCACCGCTCGATTTTGCCTCGCTGGTTGACGAGATGTCCTGGGCGCCGGTCGCTTCCAGAATCAACTTAGCTCGTTTGGTCCAATCGGAACTGTCTGAGTGAACCGAAAGAAGAATGCCACCGTCTTTCATCCGGCCTTCATAGCGTTTCGCTTCATACTCAGGAATCCCGAGGCCCACGAGCGCACCGGCAACGCCAAGGACGGTACCGGCGACCCCGGCACCAGCAAGGGCGGCCATAATGGGACCGGCTGCGATAAAAGGTCCCAACCCGGGGATGGCGAGAGCGCCGACGCCCACCAGCCAACCCATGGCTCCGCCTAAAACGACGCCCGTACTCGCGCCGGCTGCAGCGCCCTCGGGAGCCTTCGTACCTTTCTCGTGCGCGAAATCCCGCGTCCCCGCGCTCTCGGGAAAGAGGACGGAGATATCGCGATTGCTGAAACCCGCCGCCTTGAGCCCGTCGACACCGCTTTCGACAGTGGCGTAACTCGAATAGATACCGAAAACTGCTGTGTTCTTTTCAGACATATACTTTTCTCCTCGGTTGATGCGGGTTGATTTACTTGACCCGTCTTATGAAGCGGAATCAGGTTCACTACTAACTCACGTTCACCTGCGATTTCTACGACCGAACTTGTGGAACCTACACGATCAGAGTAGGGGCTGGACGACTTTCGTCCAATCCCCTCATATCCCTAGTCGAATTGCGGAAATCCATGTAGGCGTGAAAAAGGTCCAAAGAGTGCATGCTCGAAACAGGGGTTTGCGAAGAGAATCGCTTACTGCAGGTGTGCCGAGTGCACAAGCCCTGCTATCCCGAGCGCAACAAATACGAGCAGGAAAATCATGGCACTACCAACTAACAAGATTTCGCTGAGTAAGTCGGGCTTCATCAAGTCATCTCGACTCATCATAAAATCTCCCTTGTCGCACACATTGGATGCGCCATCCGCGATAAGGAGGAGCATTTACCCGATAAGAGAGGGACGACTACAGGAAGCACAGTACGGGTCCGGGCGCTCGAGGATCATCTGCCGTGCGAGGGAGAGGGAAATGCAGGGCTATCGATTCTTGCCGATTTCCTGGTGATCGTTTTTGTGGCCGAAGTCGGTTCCGAAGTGAGGTTCGGACTTTGTACCGGTGATCTTGAAAGGAACTTCCGTGCCGGCGCCGTCCTTGCTGAAGAAGGGATCGGCCGGTTTCAGCAAGATTGACTTCCAACCCGTAACCATTTGCGAAAGCTTCGCGTCCATGAGGGCTTTCCCATGGAAATCGAACTGATTGCCGTCCAGGCTGTAAGTTCCCGAGAGCTGAACGTGGGTGCCCGGAACCTGAAAACTCAACTGCGAAAATGAAAGAAGACCATTGTCGAGGGTAAAGTTGCCGGCCATCTCGGAGCGCACGTTATCGGGTATGTTGTCCTGAGCGAGTTTGGGCTTGCCCTGGCTCCTCATGCTGATGGCGTCGACCTTTCCCTGGATTTTTTCGTTTGTAAAATGGGCCTGCGAGACTTGAAAACGTCCTGATAGACGCAGACGATTGGCGACGTCAGGCTCTCCCGGCGGAAGATTGAATTTTGTCTGCAAGCGCAAAGTACCGGTCATGATGGGAGGCTCGGTACGCACCGCCAGTCGCAATACGTCTTCGATTTTTCCGCCGGCAATGGAGACATCCAACTGAACATCGTGCCCCTTGGGATCTTTCGTTCGGACCACGGAACCATTCGCCACCAACCACGAATTCAGAATTCGAGCCTTTACTGGCTGAAGATAGGTGTCGCCATTCGTTCCGTCTACGATGGCGTGAAAATCTGTGTGTAACGGCACGCTTCTGCCGCTGGTCGCGATCCGAAAGTCTGGGGTATCGGTGGCACCGTCTACAACTATTTTGTCGAGAACACCTGTGTATTTTCCCGTGGACGAAAGAATGCCTCCAATGCCTTTGATCGTGCCGAGATCCGCGTGCTCGAACGAATAAGTGCCACTCACAGGCGTATCGCGAGGACTGTCAGGCTGCCACGGTCCAAACAATCCGCTGGAGAGAATCTCCCCAACGGGCTTGGGATTGGTGAGCTTCGCGTCGAAATGCATCGGCGAGCCGGAACCGATCTCGGTCATCGTGAGATTGGCGATATCAAACTCAAGCGGCAGCTTGCCGGGCCGTAGCGTATTGATGATCAGCTGGGTTTGTTCGAAAACAAGCCTATCAACAACAATTTCAATCTTTCCCTGCCGGCTCTCGCTGTGCTGCCACTCCCCGCGCTGCTCCCGGGGCGGCAAATTTAACTGCAATCCTTTTACGTACACCGTATCGACATGCTTAGGTGTCCGCAAGAAATCGCGGATTCCCATACTGAAGCGAAACTCGGCAACGTTGATAATGGGTTGAAAACCAGGTTCATGATTATTGGGGTCGGCGTGTCCAAAAATGCGCAACCCGTTGCCCCAAACCTGGAATCCTCCGAGAAGTGCGACGTGAAATTCGTCGAGTTCGACTTTGCTCTTAAATCTGGTCGAGAGGGTCTCGATCACGAGCGTGCGCAAGGTCGGCGTGGCCCGGGCTAGCACAAAGAACGTTGCGACGGCGGCTAAGGTCAGCAGAAGAAAAATTCCAGCGAGCCAGCGCCAAAGCCCATTGCGATGGCCCGTACCAGCTTGTTTTTGTTCATGCTCGTTCATGCCGTTCTTTCCGTTTCAAGAAATACGTCAAGAATCAACCCTAAAATAGATGCTAGAGGCTGGCGTTTGGAGGATCCAGAATACAACTAAAAGATCAGGGCCAGACGCGGATCTCGACGTCTCCACTGCGGTGATCCGAGCTTCTTTCGGCTCCGACGACATTAACAAGTATTTCCGGGCCGTCGCGGCGCACACAAAGATCAACCGATTGATCACCCACGCTGAGACCTGATAACTCTAATCGATCCACGGTGGGAGGAAGCTGGGGAGCAGCGAACTCAACCACCTTCGTGTCGGAATCCACGTTTATTCCGAGACATGATTCCAACAACAGGTAGGGACTACCGGCGGCCCAAGCCTGGGGAGAACAGGCTACGGGGTAGAGCGTAGGGCCCTCCGCGTCAGACCGTTTGTGAAAGCCGCAGAAGAGTTCGGGCAAGCGATTCAATTCCATGAACCAACTGGCTTCGTATAATCCGTCGAGCACTCTGAGAGTTTCCTCGCGAAATCCATAGCGGGCAAAGCCGGCAGCAATAATGGCATTATCGTGAGGCCAGACGGATCCATTGTGGTAGGACATCGGGTTGTAACGCACTTCGCCGCTGCCGAGAGTGCGAATGCCCCATCCACAAAATAATTCTTCGCTCATCAATGTTCGGACGAGCCGGCTGGCTTTTGATGGAGATGCGATCCGACTCCACAGGCAGTGTCCGGCGTTCGAGGAGCGCACGCGACAGGGCTTTTTCGCACCGTCCAATGCGAGCACATAGGTTTCCAGTTCCTCGTCCCAAAATGCGCTCTCAAAGTTAATTTTGAGCGATTCCGCTTTCGTTTCCTGTTGCTCGGCAAGATCCAGCTGCCCGAGTTCTCTGGCGATACGGGATGCCGATAATCGCGCAGCGTAGACGTAGCCTTGGACCTCGCACAAGGCAATGGGCGCAGCGGCAATGATGCCGTCGCGGTGAAAGACGGAATCAAACGAGTCTTTCCATCCCTGCTGACTCAAACCCTTGTCATTCTTAGCTTGATACTCAACGAAACCATCGCCATCAACATCGCCGTAGTGATCGATCCAGTCGAGCGCGGCTTGAATATTCGGCCAAATCTCTTGAATGAAGGGGAGATCGCCCGAGCGATCAAGATAGGCTCCCGCCAGCATGATGAACAGAGGAGTGGAATCGACGCTTCCGTAGTAGAGGCCGAAGGGGACTTCTTTGAGGTTCGCCATTTCGCCTCGGCGCATCTCATGCAAAATCTTGCCCGGCTCGGCGTCCTGCTCGGGGATGACGCTTGTTGCCTGTTTGGCGGCCAAGTATTTCAGTACGCTTCGGGCTATTCCAGGAGCTGCCAAGAGGCATTCCATCGCGGTCAAAATACCGTCTCGACCAAAAACCGTGTTGAACCAGGGGACGCCGGCGTAGGGATAGTCTCCTTCCGGATTTCCGTTGATCATCATCATCACATCTGCTTCCGAGCGCGACAGCCAGGCGTTGAAGCGAGGGTCAGAGGTGGTTACGTGGCAAAACCGCAAGCGAACCTGATCTAGCGCCGCCAGCGCTTCGCTCATAGCCACATCAAAATTAACGATGGATCGACGAGGCTCTTGTTCGCAATTTATAACGATGGAAATCGCGGATTCCTCCTTGGGTTGGAGACTGATCCGGAAATCTGCGGAATTCTCGGAGATGCGCTCGGGTGGGGGACTCAATTGCAGTATCGTGCGCCGAACCCGACCATCAAGCCCACGGTAAGAAAGAACGACCGAATCATGGTTCACGATTGGAGAAAATAGTTGTCCCGTATTCTCTCGCTTAGTCCCGCGGACTTGGAAGATGTCGGCGTAGTCCGCGGCGAAATCGAGACTTATCCACGTTTCGACGGGAGACATGGAGAAATTGGAAAGTCTCAGACGGTCATAAGAACTACTTTGCCACAGGAATTTGGAACGGAAGATATGAACCGACCCGCGCGCCAGAATCAAACCACTTTCGCCATAGACGTCGGGGTTCATCATATCGAGGGTTAGAAAGGCGTTGTCGTTCTGGATCGTGGAACGGAGCAGCTGGGGCGCTTTGTCGCCCATGCGGAGAGCGAACCTTGAAAGATGACGAGTGCCCTGGTGATAAAGTCCTTGCTCTCCAAGGCCGATCGACTCAATATCTCCTACGCGATTAAACACCCCAAATGTGGTGCCAAATTTCAGTACGCGGGTACGATCATCGGCGAGCGAGGAAGTGGCGAGAACATAAAACTGATTCTCAACTTGGATGACATCTTCCAAATCAGGCAGCACCCTCCAACAGCGATTCTTCTTCGATCTCAGAAGGAACGTTGATATTGGTAACTCGCAGAGGCGTCGTCTTCTCGATCAGACGCTCGTAAAGCATCACGTAATCGTTGGCCATGCGGCGGGCAGTGAAACGCTTTTCGAAGGTGTCTCGACATGCGGCGCGAGACATGGAGCGGACGCGGTCCACGGCACGAACAGCTTCTTCGATCGACTCCACCACGACACCACTGACTCCATCTTCAATGACTTCGGGGATGGAGCCGTGGCGAAATGCGATGGTGGGGGTGCCGCAGGCCATAGCCTCAATCATATTGAGACCGAATGGTTCGGGCCAATCGACGGGCGCGAGACATGCAGCGGCGTCGCCGAGAAAATCGCCTTTCTGTTGATCTCCAATTTCGCCGATGAAATCGATGTTTGGCTGATTGAGCAGCGGTTTGATTGTGTTTTCAAAATAGTCTTTGTCGGATCGGTCGACTTTGGCCGCAATCTTGAGTGGCATGCCAGAACGCACGGCAATTTCGATGGCGCGATCGGGGCGTTTTTCCGGAGAAATGCGTCCGATGAAGGCCAAATATTTTCCCGGCGCGCGGTGAAAGCGCAAGGAACGTTCGGGCAGACCGTGATAGACATTTCCAATCCAATTCGCATCGGGCAGGGGCCGTCGCTGGGCGCGAGAAATCGAGACGACAGGAATATCGCTGAACTCGTCATAAACCGGCACTAAGTCTGGCAAGTCTAAACGGCCGTGAAGTGTGGTCAGGTGATTCAGGCGCCATTCCCTACAGAGGGAGAAGTGGAGATAGTCGGTGTGAAAATGGACAACGTCGAACTCGCGCCTCCGCTTTCTGAGTTGTTCCAGCATAAGGATGTGGGGCGCGAGATAGTCCCGGACCTCGGGGCTGGTGCGGAGCGATTTCGCACATCCTGCGACTAATTTCGCATTGCTTCGAGAATCACCGCTTGCAAAGAGAGTTACTTTGTGTCCGAGACGGACTAACTCCTCGGTGAGCCAGGAAACTACACGTTCAGTACCCCCGTAGCCAGGAGGCGGAACCGCTTCGTATAAGGGAGCAACCTGAGCAATGTTCATGACAGTTAGGCCGTACCACTATCGAATGTATGAGACATGCAGGAGGCGAACAATCGGGGTAATGCTGTAGCGCTTAAAAGCTTGACGCGACGGAGAACTTACTGTCCTGCCCTGGCTGCCGGAGTCAAATCGAAGTTCTTAAGCAACTTTGCGGGTTCGCGCAGCCTTCAGAGAAGCCTGCCGCCGATTTTGCTTTTCGCGGTCCGCGGCCGATTTCTTGACTTGCCGCGATAGAGCTTGATGACTTGTCGTGCTCTTCGGTTCTCTTTTCAGGGCGCCTTCGACCGCTAGGGACCGTTTGGCCGAGGTCTTAGCGTGGCCTTTTCCTTTTTTAGACGCTGCCGTATCTTGCTCAGCTTTTTTCCGCAAGGAAGGAGACCCTTTCGGCGGAGCCAACTTAACACCGGCGCGGCGCGCTTTTGAAAGGCCGATCGCAATTGCCTGTTGCGGCGAACGAACGCCATGTTTGCCTTCGCGAACGTGATGGATTTCTTCGCGAACAAATTCTCCGGCTTGCGTTGAAGGTGATTTTCCTTCCCGCTGATCCTCTTTGGCTCGTTCCAACGTCTCCCGATCGGGCATCTTAGTTTTTCCTTTCGCTTCGCCGCTTCACGCAGCCTTGCGTGTGGCGGCTTTGTCTTGAGCTTGTTTGTTTTTCTGAATTCGCTTCGACAGCAATTCCTTGGCTTTTTCCAGCTCGGTTCGGCGCTCTCGGCTCAGGCCGCGGCCGGCCCGGTTGATGAAGTAGTTCAGCATGCGCATTCCCGAGGCAGGGCCTTTCGGAGAGACTTTTTTGGACGCCAGCGCGCTCGCAATCGCGCTGGCGCTTTTCTTGAATAGACCCGGCTCGGGGTGCGTCGAGTCGGTGGTGACGGTAGCAATCCACCGGTTCTTATTCTCTTTCGTGCTCCCCTTCCTGGCTTCGTCCATGGATGCAATCTCGCTCGCGAAAGTAATCCGCTACTGTGAGGAAGTCGACTGCATGGAGCTGCGAGCCTGGAGCACCTTGGGAGCGATGCTTTGCGCGTCCTTCAGGTGATCCCGCAGGGTGGGCAGGGTTTCAGTGGCGAAGTTCTTGACGTCAGGATCGTGTCCCGTATTGCTCTCGGATTGGAACTCCGCGATATCTTGCTTGTGGTCTTTCAACATATCTTTCATATAAGCTTTGTCGAATTGTTCACCCGAGAGTTTCGACAGCTGGTTCTTAGTAGCTTTCTGCTTTGCGTTCGGCTCCTGTGGAAGGGTGATACCTTTGGAGGAGGCCAACTCTTTCAATTTGTCGTTGGCTTTGCTGTGATCGTCCACCATCCGCTGACCGAATTTCTTAACGTCGTCGCTAGAGCCGTTCTGCATCGCCAATTTCCCGAGTTCCACCTCCGCCATGCCGCCCTGAGCGGCCTCTTTCATAAACCGCTGGTCTGACATGCTGGGCTTTGCGGAATTACCGGATGTCGTCCCTGCGCCCATCGAGTTGGCACCTTGTTGCGCAACAGCCAGGGTTAGAAAACCCGCCGCCGTTAAACCGATCAAACTCCGATACAACATTTTTGTCATGGTGACTCCTTCGCATGATGTAGTCCAACTCGGTGAGAGTAGTGGGACCAAAGAGGCGCTTCAATCCGGGATTGGCTTCATTTCTGGCGGGGAGGGTTCTGTATTCGCTCAGGCGGTCGCTGCAAAGTTCGATGGTTGGTTCGAGCCGGGCCGCGGCCAACCCCATGTTGTCGAGCCGCATCGAAGTCGACCTGAAAGACTGGGTTGACGGCCCAGTTTAACGACAACGACAGGAAATTTCATGGCATCGACCTACGAGGGAACTATTCCTACGCGAGCTTTCGGCCGCTCGGGCGACAAGATTTCGATTCTCGGTTTTGGAGGTCATCACCTCGGAGAAGCCGCCGATGAGAAAACAGCGGTTGAAATCGTCCACCAAGCTGTGGATGGAGGAATCACCTTTTACGACAACTGTTGGGAGTATCGCAGAGGTAAGACAGAAGTATGGATGGGAGCGGGTCTTAAAGGGCGTCGCGACAAAGTTTTTTTGATGACCAAAACCTGCCCCCATGGCCGTGACTCCAGCGTTGCGCTGCTGATGCTGGAAGAGTCGCTGCGCCGCCTGCAAACCGATCACTTGGACCTTTGGCAAGTCCACGGCATGGCCTTTGAGAACGATCCTGATCTGTTCATTCGACCGAACGGCGCAGCAGAGGCGCTGGAGAAGGCGAAGAAGGACGGCAAAGTGCGGTACGTCGGATTTACCGGCCATCACAACGCCAAGGTCCATCTGGGCATGTTGAAGACGGGTTTTAAGTTCGATGCTGTGCAGATGCCGTTGAACGCCTTCGATGCGAGTTTTCGCAGTTTCGAGCAGCAGGTTCTTCCGGAACTCAACCGGCGCGGCATCGCCGTCCTGGGAATGAAACCTCTCAACGGTCACGGCGAAGCAATCAAGAATGGCGTGATCACCGCCGAGGAAGCGCTACGCTACGCGATGAGCTTACCAGTCACCACGACGATTACTGGAATGGAGAGCTTGGATGTCCTCCAGCAGAATCTGCAAATCGCGCAGACCTTCAAACCCTACTGCGAGTCGGAAATGGACGCGCTCCGCGAGCGTTGCAAACAAGAGGCGGCGGATGGCCGGTATGAGCTTTACAAGTTGTCGCTGAAGTTTGACAACCCGGAAGCCCGGCTTGCGCACGGCTTCCCGCTCGACACGCAGCAGTCTGAAGTAAAAGATATGTTGGGATCGGCGCAAAATACAGGTCATCCGTTTCCCGAAAAACAGTTCTAGGAGCACCCATGGCCAGCCAGTACGATTTGAATCGCCGTAAATTCATTCAAGGTGCGGCACTTCTGGGCGTAGCGCCCATCATGTCTGGAGGAAGCATGGCTCAGCAGCAGAAAACTCAACCGCAGATTCCTTCCGGCGTAATCCCAAAAAAGCAGTTCGGGAAAACGGGAATCCAAGTCTCTGCCATGGGACTCGGTGGCTACCATCTTGGGTCCGCGGAGACCGATCAAGCCGCCAATGAGATCGTCGCGAAGGCAATCGATTACGGGGTAACTTTCTTTGACAACGCGTGGGAATATCACGATGGCCTCAGCGAAGAGAGGCTGGGAAAAGCGCTGCGAGGAAAACGCGACGAGATCTTTCTGATGACGAAAGTCTGCACTCACGGCCGGGATAAAAAGTTGGCAATGCGCATGTTGGAAGAGTCGTTGCGCCGCTTACAAACGGATCATCTGGATCTCTGGCAAATCCACGAGGTCGTTTACGATAACGATCCCGACCTGATTTTCGTTCCCGACGGAGCAGCGGAAGCTCTGTCCGCCGCCAAGCAACAAGGCAAGGTACGATTTATCGGTTTCACCGGCCATAAAGATCCTGAGATCCACCTGAAAATGCTGTCTCACGATTTTCCGTTTGATTCCGTGCAAATGCCGCTCAACTGCTGCGACGCGACGTTCCGCAGCTTTGAAACGCATGTCTTACCTGAGGCGAACCGCCGCGGTCTAGCGGCACTCGGAATGAAGAGTCTCGGCGGAAGCGGCGAACTCGTCCGTCATGGCGCGGTCACTCCCGAAGAAGGACTTCGCTATGCTATGAGCCTACCCGTGTCCACTACCATCAGCGGCGTCGACACGATGCAGGTGTTGGATCAAAACCTGCAGGTCGCGGTCAATTTCAAACCGCTCACAACGTCAGAGATGCAGGCGCTGCGCGACCGATGCCGCACCTTGGCCGGGGATGGGCGGCTGGAACTGTTCAAGATGACCACAAAATACGACGGCAAGATCGGGCGGGAACAACACCACTTCCCTACGGTGCAGGAGCTTCCACTGTAGAGTGGTGCGCTCGTCTTTCTTCCGTTTTTCTTCCGTTTGCGCGCGAATACAAGAGCGCGAGCATCTTTCCGAGCCCCTTGTAGAATGCATTCTCAAGGACCGACGGAAATGCTTCGACGACATTCGAGTTGGAGATGGTTGAATTGAAGCAGCCCCACTCCTTCGCGTCCCTGCGATTTTTGGCTTCGTTTACTACAGACAAGCCCGTATGTACACATCAACGACGGGTCATCTACCGTAAGTTGGATTCTTATTCGAGTATCGAGCCAAAGGGGCCCCGCGCTGTCCGTCTTCATCCAGTCAGATTAAAATGCCGAATCAAACTCAAACGATCGTATGGCCCGGCCGCCCATATCCACTCGGATCTACCTGGGACGGCGAAGGTGTGAATTTTGCTCTCTACTCAGAGCACGCCGAAAAGGTGGAACTTTGCCTTTTCGATGTTTCCGGGAAGCGGGAGACGGTGCGCGTCGTGCTTCCTGAGCAAACCGATATGGTCTGGCACGGCTACCTCCCTGAAGCGCGGCCAGGACAACTGTATGGTTATCGCGTTTACGGTCCTTATGCTCCTGAGCAGGGCCATCGTTTTAACCACCACAAACTTTTGCTTGATCCCTACGGCAAACAATTGCAAGGGGCACTGAACTGGACAGACGCGCACTTTGGCTACCGGGTTGGGAACAAGCTGGAAGATTTGTCTTTCGACCGGCGTGATAATGCCTCTGGGATGCCGAAGAATCGTGTAATCGACTCAGCCTTCACCTGGGGCACGGATGCGCCACCCAAGATTCCGTGGCACGAGACGCTTATTTACGAACTTCACGTTAAGGGCTTCACAAAATGCCACCCCGATGTTCCGGAGAGTTTGCGCGGCACATACGCCGGTCTAGCCACGGCGCCGGTGATTGAGTATCTGACGCGTCTGGGCGTTACATCCATCGAACTCATGCCGGTCCACAGCTTTGTAGACGATCGCCAGCTTGTCGAGCGCGGTCTACGAAATTACTGGGGATATAGTTCGATCGGATTTCTCGCGGTGGAACCGCGCTATCTCGCGACGAGTTCGATCCGTGAGTTTAAGACGATGGTGAAGACTTTCCATTCCGCCGGACTCGAAGTGATTCTGGACGTCGTCTACAACCACACAGCGGAAGGCAACCACTTGGGGCCAACCCTGTCGCTGAAAGGCATCGACAACAGTACTTACTACCGTCTGGTAGGAGACAACCCGCGTTATTACATGGATTACACGGGCACAGGAAACACGTTGAACATGCGCCATCCGCGTGTTCTCCAGCTGATCATGGACAGCTTGCGCTATTGGGTTCTTGAGATGCATGTTGATGGTTTCCGCTTCGACCTGGCGGCCACTCTCGCTCGCGAACTCCATGAGGTCGATCGTCTTGGCGCGTTTCTCGACATCATCCACCAAGATCCGGTTCTATCGCAGGTCAAGCTCATTGCGGAGCCGTGGGATCTTGGCGAAGGCGGTTATCAAGTCGGGAACTTTCCGGTTGGATGGGCAGAATGGAACGATCGCTATCGCGACACGGTACGCTCTTTCTGGAAAGGCGATAGCGGAACCGTCGGAGACTTAGCGTATCGGCTCACCGGATCGAGCGATCTATATGCTCACAGCGGGAGGCGACCGTACGCTAGCGTCAATTTCATTACGGCCCACGATGGCTTCACGCTGCAGGATTTGGTGAGCTATAACGACAAACACAACGAGGCCAACGGCGAAGACAATCGGGACGGGAATAACAACAATCGCAGCTGGAATTGCGGAGTTGAGGGTCCAACCGATGATCCCAACATTCTCGGACTTCGCGCGAAACAGAGACGGAACCTCCTCGCAACCTTAATCCTTTCTCAGGGAGTTCCCATGATGTATGCCGGAGATGCGCTCGGACATACCCAAAACGGCAACAATAACGCATATTGTCAGGACAATGAAATCAGTTGGCTCAATTGGAGCGCCCAACCGCACGATCGCGATTTGGTCGCATTTGTGCAACGCATGATCAATTTGCGCAAGCGGCATCCCATTTTTCGGAGGAAACGCTTTTTTCAGGGACGACCCATCAAAGGCGCATCCGTGAAAGATGTATTGTGGTTGAATTCTGCCGGCGATGAGATGAGCGAAGATGAGTGGCGCGACGGTTCGGTCCGATGTCTGGGAATGATTCTTTCGGGCCAGGGATTGAATGAGACCGACGAGCGCGGTCGAAAACTTACCGATGAAAACTTCCTGGTGCTGTTCAATGCGAACCATGAGGACGTCGGATTTACGCTTCCTGTGACGCGTGCCGGGGTTCGTTGGACCGCCTGGATGGACACCTCGCGCGAAGAAGGACTACGACCCGCCGAAACCTACGATTCGGGTCTCCCCTACCCCTTGCAGGCACGTTCCATGGTTGTTTTAATGGAACGCCGCAAGAACGGCAAGAGAGAAGAGCTGAATGAAGCGGCGTCATGAGATGCCGTTCGGCGCCGAGTGCCTCGAGGATGGTAGTGTACGGTTTCGCCTGTGGGCTCCGGCCGCTCATCGCGTAGAACTTCGGGTCGAGCCATCGCTGAAAGATTCGAAGGACAAATTACAAGAATGTTCGCCGGCGCCCTTACGAAGACGTATGGAGAGGTTCGACGGCGGCTGGTTTGAACTGGTGACCGACCAAGCCCGGCCCGGAGATCAATACCTCTTTCGTATCGACGATGGGCAGGAAGTTCCCGACCCCGCTTCCCGCTTCCAGCCGCGCGACGTACATGGACCGAGCGAGATTGTCGATCCCGCCGCTTTCGAGTGGCGCGATGAAAACTGGCGCGGACGGCCTTGGCAAGAGGCCGTCATTTACGAATTGCACGTGGGCGCCTTCACGCCGGCCGGATCTTTCTCTGGAGTGTGCGAACGGCTCGACTATCTGGCCGCTCTGGGAATCACGGCTTTGGAACTGATGCCCGTGGCCGATTTCCCGGGCAAGCGTAATTGGGGCTATGACGGAGTCTTCGAGTTCGCTCCCGACAGCAGCTACGGCAGACCCGAGGATCTGAAGATGTTAGTGCAAGCAGCACATGAGCGCAGAATGATGGTGCTTCTGGATGTCGTGTATAACCACTTCGGCCCCGAGGGAAACTATCTGAATTCGCACGCCCCCCAGTTTTTTACGTCGCGGCATTGCACACCGTGGGGCAATGGAATCAACTTTGACGGCGCTCAGAGCCGGGCGGTTCGGGATTTTTTCATTCACAACGCCCTTTATTGGTTGACGGAATTTCATTTCGACGGACTTCGCCTCGATGCGGTTCATGCTATAGCCGACGACTCGAAGCCGGACATACTCACGGAACTGGCGTCGGCGGTGCAGAGTTCGCTGCCAGCCGATCGGCAAGTGCACCTCATTCTTGAAAACGAACGCAACCAGGCGAGCTACCTGCGCCGCACCCAACGCTGCGTGCCGCAAACCTACACAGCGCAGTGGAACGATGACGTTCACCACTCATTGCACGTGTTGCTCACCGGCGAACGTGACGGCTATTACGAGGACTATGCCGACCACCCCCTGGATCAAGTGGGAAGGTGCCTGACCCAAGGATTCGCCTACCAAGGCGAGCCGTCGCCTCACCGGAATGGAAAGAAGCATGGTGAATCTACGGCCGGGTTGCCACCCGCTGCGTTTGTCGGCTTTCTGCAAAACCATGATCAAATCGGCAATCGCGCTTTCGGGGAACGGATCACGCGGATCGTGGACGCGCGCGCTGTGCGGGCCGCGATGGAGATTTTGTTGCTTGCGCCGGCGCCCCCGATGCTTTTCATGGGAGAAGAGTTCGCCGCCGAATCTCCATTTCTTTTCTTCTGCGATTTTGAAAAGGATCTTGCGGCCGCTGTGACGAACGGCCGGCGAAACGAGTTCGCGCGCTTCGCATGTTTTGGCGATTCGGCGCAGCGAGAGAGAATTCCGGATCCGAACGCCGCAGCCACGTTCGAGTGCTCGCGCTTGGACTGGAGCAGAATCAGCGAGCCCCAATCAGAGACTTCGCTCCATTTCTATTGCCGGCTCCTGAAACTCAGGCGCGAAAAGATTGTTCCCTTACTCTTTTCGACCTGCGTGCCCGTGGCGGATTACAAAATCGAAGATGACGGTTCCCTGGTCGCCTGTTGGAAATTCGCGAATAATTCTGAGCTCTCTCTCCTGGCGAACCTTGGACCGGCCGGGTTACATGATGTGAAAGCCCCACCCACGCCGATCCTCTATGCCAGCGAACACATCGGCAAAGATGAGTTGAAGGCCGGAAGTGTTCCCCCGTGGTCGGTCGTGTGGTCTCTCCGCATATGACTCGCCCCTTGCGCATCCCTCGGGCAACTTATCGGCTGCAATTCAATCGCGAGTTTACTTTTAACCAGGCAAACGAAATCGTTCCCTATCTGGCTGCTCTCGGCATCAGCCATTGCTACGCGTCTCCGATCTTGAAGGCGCGACCTGGCAGCATGCATGGATACGATATTGTGGACCACAATTCGATCAATCCCGAGATCGGAAGCGCCGCCGATCTCGATCGCCTGGTCGATACTTTGCACAAGCACGGCATGGGATTGGTTCTCGATATCGTTCCGAATCACATGGGCGTCATGGGCAGTGACAATGCCTGGTGGCTCGACGTACTGGAAAACGGGGAATCCTCGATGTATGCGAATTTTTTCGACATCGATTGGCAGCCTCTAAAAGAAGAACTCCAGGGAAAGGTTCTGATACCGGTTCTGCACGATCAATACGGTGTCGTATTAGAAAGTGGAGATCTGAAGCTCGTCTTTCGCCCGGATCGCGGCGAGTTTGACATTACCTATCACGAACACCGGTTTCCGGTTGACCCCCAGGAATATCCACGCATCTTGCAGCACTGCGGGACGGGAAAAATCGAGATCGTCGGCGATCTGGGCCGGGATACGGCTGAGTTTCAAAGCCTGATAAACGGTTTTCGCAATCTACCGGGGCGGCATGAAATCAGTAATGAACGTATCGCGGAGCGGAATGGTGACAAAGAGATTTACAAACGGCGGCTTGCGGAATTGTGCGCCCGTTCTCCGGAAACCGCGGATTGCCTTCTTCGCGCAGTCGAACTCATCAATGGGGAGCCGGGCAATGCGGGCAGCTTTGACGATCTTCACGAACTCATTAAGGCCCAGGCATTTCGACTCGCCGATTGGCGTGTGGCTAGCGACGACATCAACTACCGGCGTTTTTTCGATACGAACGATCTCGCGGGCATCCGCATGGAGAACGAGAACGTATTCGAGGCGACTCACCGATTGATTCTGCGGCTGATCGCGGAAGGGAAAGTGGACGGGCTGCGCCTGGACCACCCCGACGGGCTCTACGATCCAGCACAATATTTCGAACGGCTTAGGGGCAGCATTGCAAACGCCCAAAATGCAGGAGGCGTGAACGATAAGACCGGTTCGAGCAGAGAAGGCTCGTCTTATGTCGTCATCGAAAAAATTCTCACGGGCGCAGAGCGCCTGCCACCCGCGTGGTTTGTGTCGGGCACGACAGGTTACGATTTCTCGAATATCGTGAACGGTTTATTCGTTGAATCTTCCGCCGCCACCCGCATGGAACGGATCTACCGACACTTTACGGGCGAAAGCGTCGACTATGAGGAACTTGCCTACCGCTGCCGAAAACTGATTATCCGGGTTGCGCTGGTCAGCGAATTGAACGTGTTGGCCAACCGTCTCGCCCGCATCGCGCTTTCCAAGCGCCGCACCTGCGACTTTACGTTGAATGGCTTGCGGGATGCGCTTACCGAAGTGGTCGCCAATTTTCCGGTGTATCGCACCTATCTGACAACTTCAGGCGTGTCGGAGAATGATACGCGTTACATTCGACTTGCCATCGCTTCAGCTAAATGGAGAAGCCCGGCAGCAGAAACCAGCATTTTTGATTTTCTCAGCGAGGTGCTGCTCACACGCATTATCGAGCGGGACGACCCCGGATATGAAAATGCGGTCCGCACGTTCGCGATGAAGTTCCAGCAGTTCACAAGTCCGGTCATGGCTAAAGGACTGGAAGATACGGCCTTCTACCGATACAACCGTCTGATCGCGCTGAACGACGTTGGGGGGATCTTCACCGGTTCGGAATTGCACCGTCCGAGTTTCACTTCGCGAATCAGGAGCGTTTGCACTCGTGGCCGGCAACCATGCTGGCGACGAGCACCCACGATTCGAAGCGTTCCGAAGACGTTCGCGCGCGCATCAACGTGCTCTCCGAGATTCCGGGATTGTGGAGACTGCGCGTACGGCGTTGGCGTGACTTCAATCGCGAACATAAGCGCACGGTCAATGATCGACCGGCGCCGTCGTCTAACGACGAATATTTGCTCTATCAGACGCTGATCGGGGCTTGGCCCTCGAGTTCCCGCGCGGTGGGACACGAAGAGACAGAGTCAACATTTTCCGAGCGAATCGAAACCTTTATGCTAAAAGCGATTCGCGAGGCTAAAAAGAACACGAGTTGGATTAATCGAAACGAGGAATACGAAGCGGCCGTGTCTTCGTTCGTGAAGCTGCTAGTCACACCCAGTGAAGAGAATCAATTCCTCGCCGATTTCTTGCCCTTTCAGCGGCGCGTAGCCCGTATCGGATTGTGGAACAGCCTTTCTCAAACACTTCTGAAACTCACCAGTCCTGGAGTTCCAGACATTTATCAAGGGAACGAGCTATTGGATTTCAGCCTGGTAGATCCAGACAATCGCCGCCCCGTCGATTATGTTTACCGGCGGCAGTTGTTCGAGTACGTCCGAAAAATAGGCGACGCTGCCGAAGCGTCCTCGATCGCGAATCTTTTGCAAACCCCGGAAGACGGCCGGCTCAAGTTGTATCTGACATGGAAGGCTCTCGGTCTCCGCCAGCGACATCCAGAGGTCTTTCAGCAGGGGGAATATTTTCCGTTGACTGTGGAGGGCTCGCGAGCGAACCACGTCGTCGCCTTCTGCCGCAGGTTGGAAAATACCAGCGTGCTCGTGATTGCTCCGCGGCTGGTCGCCACCTTACTGCACAAAACCGACACTCCTCCAACGGGACCGCAAGTGTGGGAAGACACACGGGTCCTTCTACCCGACAACAATCCTGAAAAGTACTACAACGTGCTGACGGGCGCCCTCGTCGATATTCGGAAAGCGGAAAGTTCTTCATGTCTAAATATGTCCGAGATCTTCGCAATCCTTCCCGGCGCACTTTGCATTTCGAACTAGAGACTCTCGGAACCAGATGTTGCGGCAACCGCAGCCGTGCAGGCGACATCGAAACCTGCCCAGGTCGAAGCGGTTCCAGCATCTACCGGAAAGCGATTCGGTTAGCGCCTACGAACGCGATCGCGTAGGTTACAAGCTCAAAACCCGACGACCGTTTATCCGAAGCTTTGACGTTTAACGCCTTCGCTGCCGACGGACGGTTACCGAACGCTGATCTGGTTGGAGATACTTCGACTGCCAGCATAGGCCTTCGCGATCTGCTCCGCCAAGTTCCGCTGTTCGTTCCTGTCCACGACGCCGGTCAAAACTACCGAATTGTCGTTGGTCTTCACCATCACTCGGACATCCGACAAGGCGCGTTCCGAGGTTAGGTTGTCCTCGATGAGCTTCTCCACTTCAGGAGTCGTAAGAGCCTCGGAGGTTGGTGACATTGCTGGAGCATCGGATCGCTGCGCAGAAGCAAAGACCTGTGAGGGATCATTCATCGGCGAAGTCGCTTGCTGTTGATCGCGGCTTTGTGCCTCGCTTATCGCGGCAAGTGAGATTAGAAGTAAACAGGGCGCGAATACGAATCTCATGGCACACCTCTCTGAATTCATCGTTTCATTTGTTGACTAATCTGGGTTGATAGATCTGCGCGAGGCAACGCGGCAGTCTGAACGGTGCAGCGCCTTTGCAGATCTTCTGCCGCCTCAGCCAGGGTTATGTTGTCTCCGACGCGTTGGAATTCGCTGCGGAGCTCGTTTTGCTGCACCGAGATGGTCTTGAAGAAAAGCGCCTTTCCTTGCATGTTCACGCGCAAAAGGCTTACCTCCCAATGACCAGGAGCCGTTTCGATCTGCCGGACGTGAAATTCTCCTCCCTGCTCCAAGTACCCCAGAAATCCGCCGCCAAACTTGACTTCTCTTATTAAATGACCTTCGATCTCGGCCAACCGGTTTTCTTTTTCGTTGATCCAGATTCGCCCCGCCATGGCATGGAAGACAACGCCTTCGCGCGAAGAAGGGTGAAAATTGGGATTCGGCTTGAAGATAATTTCTACCAGGCCGCCCTCCCGGGCTCCGTAGCGAGCCAGCACCGCATCCGGCATTAAACGAAACATTTGTTCTGTCTTGCGCGCGTCTTCTTCTTGTGCATGCCGCTGCTCCTGTTGCGCTTCAGGAGTGTGAACCAACCCCTCAATGCGCTGCGTCTCTTGTTCCGCTTGAGCTGTCGAAATCCTCCGCCCGTTCACAGACTCCAGCCGGTCCACATCCCCCGCAGAAGTTTCGATCACCCATTTAATTTTTCGTTCGCCTGATTCTTCACTTCTCACTTCGTACATCCAGTGGGAGTGATCCTTCGCCTGCGCTTGCAATTCGCCGTTGACCGCCCTGCGAAGAAGCTCTACCGCCGACACTTTCGCCCCGACCGCTGCTTCCTGCGATCGAACCGGAGAGCAAAAGATCATAAGAGCCAAACTGATTAGGATGGGAAAAACTACAGCGTGAGCGAGATTCGTCTTGGAAATGTTGACCCGCGACGAAGGCCTCGAACTCATCCCCTGGATCGGTATGCTCAGCCCCATAAGTACAACGCCAAAGTAGCTTGGCAAAGCCGTCCATTAAAATGGATTGGATTCTGTACTCGGATTCATTATTCGCGGTATTTGGCCAACTGTATCGGCAGGAGAAAACTCTGCGAATCCCTCGAAAGAAGAAGTAATTTAGTGGCGTTTGAAATATTGGACCGCACGCTCGTGAGCGTCGGCGCCTTTCCGAGTCGACAACGTACCAAGGTTCGTTCGCCGCCCCGTCTCAGGATTTTCTTTGCGAGAGTACAGACGATATTGTCCGGGTTCAAGTTTGCGAATCATCGTCCCGATCACCTTGTGGTTTGTTTGACCGTCCATGCGTCAAAGATCTCGTTGGACGAGTCTGGATGACGATCGCGCATATAGATCGAATTTCAATCTCGAGGCGATCGGCACTTTGCTGTATCCGCCGGCCAAGGCCAATCGAGAAAAATGTTCAAATTGCACTGGACGGGAAGAGCAGCGGTGCACTTTTGGCGCACCGCTGCGCCCGGTAGGCTATGCGAATTTTTTATGCGGCTTTCTCAGTCTTCCGGCTGTCCTTCCGGCCGTCGAGAATTTCCGCCTCAGCGTGCAGCCAGTCCTCGACCTCGAAGCCGGGAACTTCGCCGCGTTCCTGGTACAGCTGATAAGCACGTTCTCTAACTTGTTCCTCCAAGCCGTCGACGACAGGTTGGGATTCAAACGTTCTTGCGTGGTCGACATGTTTCATTGTCTGCTTCACCTTTCTTCATCTGTTTCATCTTTTTCTCAAGAGGATTCGGTCTTCGAGCGATGGCGATGTGAAATGAACCATTCTTCAGTCGAAAAGCTTCGACCGTCGCGAGCCAGAGGTCCATCGCTTACCCCCTAGCGAAAAATATAAACTTGTGGCCGCCAGCCTGCCTGTACGGTGATTACTGTAGGAATTGCGTTCCTGATAACCTTAGTGGGGGATTTTGGCATCCATAAGAGTCGCCGTCGCAAGGTTAACGGTAGATCGCGACGGTGCCAGGCTCCATGTGTTCGCCCACTGACTCCGTTCGTCCGGCGAGTGCAGAGACCTTCAAAATCCACAGGAGCCGCGAGTGGCGGAACGGAAAAATTTCTGGACCGGATGGCAGGAACGCATATCCGCGCTCCGGAACGTTCCACCTGTCCTCAAGATCGTATGGGACTCCGGCCCGCAAGTGGTGGTTTTCGGTCTGGGTTCCCGGCTCTTCTCTGCGCTTCTGCCGGTTGCGCTCCTGGCCATTACGCGCCTGATTATCGATGACATAGTCCACGCCGTGTCGAGTCATCAAGCGGTGCAGCCCGGGCTGTGGTGGCTGGTGGCGGCGGAATTTTCGCTGGCGGTTCTCAACAGCGTTCTGGTCCGCACCATCGATTACTCTGATGCGCTGCTCGCTGACAAGTACACGCGCTACGTCAGTATCCGAGTAATGAACCACGCCGCAAGCCTGGATTTACTCGCCTACGAAGATCCCGTATTTTATGACCGCTTGGAACGGGCTCGCGTGCAGGCTACAGACCGGCTGGTGATGATTCAAGCCTTGGGGCGGCTGGTGCAGCAGGCGATCACGACATTGACCCTTTCGATCTCCATCATGTTCTTTTCACCGTGGCTGATGCTGCTGCTGATCGTTGGTGTCGTGCCGGCATTCCTGGGCGAGAGTCACTTCGCGTTTCTGGGCTACGCCAAGAATTTCCGGCAAACACCCGTTCAGCGGCAACTCGACTACCTGCGTGTGCTCGGAGGCAGCAAAGAAGCAGCAAAAGAACTAAAGCTCTTTGGGTTGAGAGATTTTCTGCGCGAGCGGTTCACTCGTTTGTCCGACGAAATTTACGACGAGAATGTCGCCTTATCCCGGCGCAAGCTCATCGCGGGATCACTGCTGACGGCGATCGGCACAATGGGCTACTACGCAGCCTATGTATTCGTGATCTGGCGCACGGTCGCTGGTTCGTTGAGTATCGGCACACTCACTTTTCTAACCGGCGCAATTCAACAGGCCAGCAGCAATATCCAGCAGATTTTTTCGACTCTGGCGGCTATCGGCGATCAAGCGCTGTTTCTCACCGACCTCCTGGCATTTTTCAAGATGGAGCCGACGATACGATCGAAGCCCAACGCGCTGCCGGCGCCGCGGCCAATTGCGCGGGGCTTTGAATTTCGGAATGTCTGCTTTAGCTATCCGGGAAACTCGCGGTTGATTCTAGACCACATCAATTTCCAACTGAATCCGCGGGAGCGGCTGGCTCTGATTGGCGAAAACGGTCAGGGGAAAACGACGATCGTGAAGTTGATCACGCGTCTCTATGATCCAACCGATGGGCAGATCCTCCTCGATGGCATGGACCTGCGGGAGTACGATCTCGAAGATCTGCACAAAGTGATGGGCGTTATCTTCCAGGATTTCATGCGCTATGAAATGACGGCCCGCGACAACATCGGCGTTGGCCGCGTCGAGGAAATCGATAACCGGGAGATGATAGAGGCTGCGGCGCAAAAAAGTATGGCTCACCCAACCATCACGCGCCTGCCGCAGGGCTACGAGCAAATGTTGGGCCGGCGCTTCGAACAGGGAGTCGATATCTCTGGTGGTGAGTGGCAGAAAGTCGCTCTGGCTCGCGCCTATCTGCGCGACGCGCAGCTGCTCATCCTCGATGAACCTACGGCCGCCCTCGATGCGCGAAGCGAATTTGAAGTTTTCCACCGCTTCGCCGAACTCACGGCGGGAAAGATGGCGCTCTTCATTTCGCACCGATTCTCTACCGTGCGTTCGGCCGACCGCATCATCGTTCTCGAAAGCGGCAAGATCGCGGAAGAAGGCAGTCACGATCAATTGGCAAGTCTTGGAGGCCGTTACGCCGAAATGTTCGAAATGCAGGCCTCAAGCTATCGATAGGAAAAAGCGAACATAGCAGGCGATGCGAAAGCGCAAATTCGAATGGAAGACAGCGTTAATCTGCAACTCGTCCGAACCGAACCTGAGGGGGGAACGTCGCCTGCGCCGGTAAGTTTTTCCCCATGCGACTTGGTGATGCGATCAAGCGCAGGGAAACTTGCTCATACGCTAGCGTGGATACCGGGAGAGCGGGAATCGCGCGACTTTGCAGATCGCTGTCGAAACCTAGTCCAGACGTTCAAACCTTTGCTCGCGGCGCTTGAATCAACGCCGGCGTCATCTGTGTTCGATGATCTGCAGGAACTGCACGAGAACGTTCATTTGATCGAGGGGGAACTTCAGCGGGTCTGCCAGACTTTTCAGCCTCGCCACAAAGTCGCCCAGGTTCGTACGCCGGATGGCCACGTAATTTCCAGAATTGCCGCCGTAGCCGACGACTATCTTGCCGCTTCCGGATATCAGTTTAGCGAGTCTGGCTTTACTGCCTACATTCGAGCCTTTCAGCAAGTCTCGCTTCTCAATGTAGCGGAACTGTGGATGCTAATCCCCGTTCTGAAACTCGTGCTACTCGAACACGTGGCGAAACGCGCCGCCCTAGTGCTCAGAGATCGCAACCATTCTGACGGCGCACACGACCTGCTCGCCAGCCTGCAGGAGATCCGGCAAACGTCGTGGAAGGTCGTAATCGAACCCTTGATCCTCTTCGATCAGGTTCTGCGCCAGGATCCGGCTGGCGCGTATTCCCGTATGGATTATGACAGCCGCGAGCTTTATCGCAGGAAGGTAGTCGACATCGCCGATCACTGCGACTGCAGCGAGATGAAGGTGGCGAGCGAGGTGCTTTCGCTGGCGCGTCGGGCAAAGCAGCAGACCCACCAGAATCCTCGGAGCACGGAGCGCTATTCGCATGTCGGATCCTATCTGATCGCGGAAGGGACCGAGGAACTCGAGCGAAAAGTGGGATTGAATCCGTCCTTTAGCCAACGCTTAGGCTCCTGGATCCGTCAACGCCCGGACGACTTTTACCTTCCTGGAATTGCGGTCCTGACGGTCGCCATCGTTTCGAGCGTCGTTGTGCTGCTCACGGAGCCATCCACCTCGCTCGGACTCATCTTTCTGGCTCTTCTCGCCGTGTTGCTACCCAGTTCGCAGAGCGCCATCCAGATAATGAACTATGTTGCGAGCCTTCTAATCACGGCACAGATTCTGCCGAAGCTGGATTTTTCAGAGGGGCTTCCCGACGATTGCGTCACCATGGTTGCCATCCCGACCATGCTGTTGAATGAGAAGCAAGTTCGCCATCTGGCCAACGCACTGGAAGTGCGCTTCCTCGGAAATCAAGACCGAAATCTTCATTTCCTGCTGCTCACGGATTTGCCCGACTCACCGTCGGAGCCTGTGGAAGAAAATGCTCTCGTCGACTTGGCTGCCGACCTGATCCGCAAACTCAACGAGAAATACGCTCCCAAGAGAATGGGATCCTTTTTTTTGCTCCATCGGCACCGTGTCTATAACTCTCGCGAGCGAGTTTGGATGGGGTGGGAACGCAAGCGCGGCAAACTGATGGACCTCAATAACCTGCTCTGTGGTCAGTTCGACAGTTTTCCTGTCAAAGTCGGCGATCTCTCTCTGCTGTCGAAAGTTCATTACATCATTACTCTTGATTCCGACACCGAGTTGCCGCGCGGGTCCGCGCTTCGCATGGTCGGGGCCATGGCGCATCCTCTCAACAAGGCGATTATCGATCCCACAAAAGGGATCGTCGTCGCGGGATACGGCATTTTGCAACCCCGGGTTGGAGTCAGCGTGCAAAGCACGGCGCGCTCCCGGTTAGCCGAAATTTATTCGGGGCAAACAGGAATCGACATCTACACCCACGCCACGTCTGACATTTATCAGGATCTCTATGGCGAGGGAATTTTTGTAGGAAAAGGAATTTACGAAGTAGAGACGTTGCACACGGTTCTTCACGGCCGATTCCCCCGCAATGCACTTCTCAGCCATGACCTGATGGAAGGCGCATACGCCCGAGCGGGGCTGGTCAGCGATATCGAGGTCATTGAAGATTATCCGTCGCACTACAGCGCTCACAACCGGCGCAAACATCGTTGGTTGCGCGGCGACTGGCAGATTACGGAATGGCTGCTTCCGCGCGTTCCGGACGAGTCTGGACGGCGCGTATCAAATCCGCTTTCGGTCATTTCGCGATGGAAAATTCTCGACAATCTGCGGCGCAGTCTATTGGAACCCGCGTTTTTTCTTTTATTCGTGCTGAGTTGGACCGTACTCCCCGGCGGCGCAGAACTTTGGACCCTCGCCACGATCGCGATTTTGTTTCTGCCGGCGCTTTTCCAGTTTGGCTTTGAACTAGCACAAGCCGTGGTGAAAGGCAGCCGCTCGGCGCTCGCGGGCGCTCTCGACGGTTTTCTGAACGCCAGCATCTCCAATGTCCTGATGATCACCTTCCTGGCGCATCAGGCACTCCTCTCTCTGGACGCCGTCGTACGAACCATGGTCCGCCGGCTAATCACGCGGCAACGCTTGCTGGAGTGGGAGACAGCTGCCGAGGCCGAACTTGCAGGCGAGAAGCGCACCATGCTCGACATTTACCTGAACTGGACGCCCGCGCTCGCTCTCGCGCTCTTCTTCTCGATCGGCCTGCTGAAACCGAGTGCGATACCGGCAGCGCTTCCTATCCTCATTCTATGGGGCTGCAGCAAGCCGATTTCAGCGTGGCTTGATCGACCGAGTCGCAATCCCAGGGTCAAGGCCTCAGAGAGCAACCGCTGGTTGCTGCGCTCTGCGGCACTTCGCACATGGCGGTATTTCGCCGAGTTCAGTACGGAAGAGCATCATTGGCTGATCCCCGACAACGTACAAGAAGAAGGCACTCGCATCGCCCCGCGAATTTCACCTACTAACCTCGGCCTTCTTTTCAATGTGCGGCAGGTCGCATGCGATTTCGGATACCTCACGGTGCCTGAGTTTGCCAAACTCAACCTGCTCACGATGGAATCCGTTTCCCGGTTCGAGCGATGCCGCGGTCACTTGCTCAATTGGTATGACACGCGAACTCTGGTTCCGCTGACTCCGGCCATCGTCTCCAGCGTCGACAACGGTAATTTGGTGGCTTCCCTTTGGACGTTGCAGCAAGGTTCCCTGCAACTTCTGGGGCAACCTCTACTCAACGCGGAACTGGCGACCGGCCTTTTAGATCATTTCTATCTTCTTACTATTCTCGGCGCTTTACCTCGCCGCAAATTCACGCTCGCAGAAAAAGAGCTGAATCGGCCAGAATGGCTGCATTCCCTTTTATCGTCACCCGCCGCTCTGCTTTCTCACATCGACTCGAATCCCGGCAGCCCGGCGCATGCTACGGAGCTCATCTGGTTTGAAGAGCAAATAAAAACGCGGATCCAGCAGGTTTCCCAAATTGTTGAACAATACGCTCCGTGGCTGCTGCCCGAGTATTCCGGCCTTAAAGAGATTTCCATTTCTCGGCCCCAAAATGCCCTTGACGATCTTCCCCCGATCGAGCAGATGCCGGCATTCATTGACAGTCTCATCGGCCGTCTTCAGGATGCAGAACAACCGACGCCAAACACTGAATCGAGCGCCCGTTACCGGAAGCTCTTGTCACTACTGCCTACGGCTCGCCTTCATGCCGTAAAACTCGTCGACGACCTCAAATCGGTTGCGAAGCAAGCGGCACAACTGGCCGACGAAATGGATTTCTCCTTCCTCTTTAACCAGCGCCGCAATTTGCTTTCCGTCGCTTTTGAAGTGGCTAAGCAGCAACTGCTTCCCTCCTGCTATGACTTGCTCGCCAGTGAAGCACGCATCGCGTACTTTGTCTCCATCGGCAAAGATGAAATCCCGCAGGAGAGTTGGTTCTTGCTCGGCCGCGCCCCCACCGAAGATCAGCCGATGGTCGGGCTACTCTCATGGACTGGCACGATGTTCGAATTCCTGATGCCTGCCCTTTGGATGCGAAGCTATCCGAACACTCTCCTGGAGCGCGCTGCGGTGGTTGCGGTGGGCGCGCAACAGGCCTATGCCGCCGGAAAAGGGGTGCCTTGGGGCATCTCCGAATCAGCTTGCGCAAAAACGGACGACGCGGGAAATTATCAGTACTTCCCCTTCGGCGTGCCGCAACTTGCGGTGCACAAGCCGGAAGAGTACGGTCCGGTGATTTCGCCCTATTCGACGTGCCTCGCTCTCAGCGTTGATCCGCCGGCGGCGTTGCGCAATTTGCGCAAGATTCAACAACTGCGCGGCGTGGGTCCCTACGGATTTTACGAATCGTTGGACTTTAGCCCGTCACGCGACCGATCCCATGGACGTGGTCCAGAGATCGTCCGCTGCTGGATGGCTCATCATCAAGGCATGAGCTTGCTTTCGATCGCCAACTTTCTGCACGACGAAGTCGTGTGGAAATGGTTTCATAGTCATCCGCGCGTTAAGGCAACAGAATTGCTTCTGCAGGAAAGACCAGTCGGGCCGATGCGCACATCGGCGACGGGCGCAAAGGCTGCGTGATCCGGACGGTGCTATTTACGATTTCCGGCGGCTTCTAATTCCGTACTTCATGTCGAGAAAGAAGAGCAGTTTCGACGGCGCGGCCTCCGCTAATTCCTGCCAGGTCAAGATGCGAAGTTCGGTGCGCAGTTCCACCGGCTTCACGCATCGCATGAGCGCGTACCACGCTTCCGCCAAATCAGACCTTCTCTCGTCAATTAGCACGCAAAACGAACATTGCAATGCATGCGCCGCCAGTACGTTTCGAATCAATTGATAGGAAAGATAGCGATCTTCGCTCTGCGGTAATCGCTCCTCATCGAATACATCCCCGAAGTCGCGATATCGAACCAGACCATCTTTCTTGGCTGTCTGGAAATCGCTCTCCGTAAGCTTCGCCTCTACAAGCAGGTTCCCCCATCGCAAATCAACTTCGGTTCGATCGAATTTCCCATTCGCCAGCGGAACACGCGCCCTATAGCCGAACTTTGGAACCGAATCGGGCTGGATTCGCAACAGCGACCGTACCTTTTGAGATCGCGCGATTCCCGGATAGCAGAAAATGTTCATCAGCAGGGCGTCGGAACTCGCGCAGGTATCGAGTTCCATCCACCGTCCCCGATCGGTTTGTGGAAGGGAACGCCGGCCCAGTGTGTGAACCTTCTCCAGACGCCGCCTCCAATCCGGATTGGACTGGATCGCACGAAAGCTTGCTTCCAGAAAATTGCCGTGCCGCAAGTCCTGTTCGTACGGGGAGAAACACACGCTGGGAGCTTCGCCGTAGCTCAGGCTATGGGGCAACGCATTCGCCAGCGCGAATTTCTGCGCTCGCTCAGCCAAGTCACGACGAAGGCATGCGGCGACGTTCATCCGACTTACGATTGTCACTGATTCATTATAGCGAACATAAGGCGAATGCCAACCCTCTCTCAGGATGATAGACTGCGCCTATGGCCGCCAAGAAGAAAACCAAGAAGAAAGTTTGGCAATCAACCCGAACTGCCGCTCATAAGACGAAGCCGGCGAAAAAGGCGCCCAAGAAAAAGGTAAGTTCGAAGAAGAAATCGCCGAAAAAGGCGCCGCGAACAATTGTTGTCAAGAAGACCGGCGTTAAGGGAAGAGGCCCAAAATCGAAGCCGGTGGCTACGAAGACCCTCGCCCGTAATCCCGTCACAGCCTCCTACAAGGGACAACTCCGGGATGACGCTCAGGTCATCGAAGTTCCGCCCGTCCGGCGGAGGAGTCCCACCGGTGATTCGGGCGGTCAATCGGGTGATCTGCAGGGATTGTCCAACAGCGAAAGAGCGGATTCGGAGAGCGTCGATGAGTTGCTGGAAGAAGGAAATGCTTTCGAGGCGGGCATCGTCTCTGGCGTAGAGGATGCCGACAACGCTGACGAAAAGGAAGTGCACACACGCGAGGTTCCCGAGGACGACGTGCCCGGAGAATATCTGGACGAAGAATAGAGCCGGTATCGTCGGTGATAGAGAGCAGGACAAACCTCAGCCAGCCGCGAATGCAAGCGGCCCACTGGTCCATATCCCGTTGCACGCGCGCCACGGAAAAACGATCGCCCTCTGATCCGTTTCGTTCACAATCGCCCGCGGAACTGAATGATTCGGCGACGGTCGCGTTTCGAGGGTCGACCTGAGGGCAACTCTTCAAACTGCCTCATCGCCCGGCGCTCTGCCGCCACTTTTGCACGTAACTCACGGCTCTCCTCCGTCTCACGGAAGAGGGTTTGCGCAACCACCGCCGGACCTCGAGCCTCGCTCAGCGCCAAGACCTCGACTTGAAAATCACCCCCGTCGTTCGTTACCCGCAGCATATCTCCGACCCGAATCTCTCGGGATGCCTTCGCAGGACGGTCCTTGCTTTGAATTCTGCCAAGTTCACAGGCCTTGGCGGCGAGTGCTCGAGTTTTGAAGAAGCGGGCTGCCCAAAGCCACTTGTCGATTCGTACGGAAATCATGATCTATTTTCCTATACGAATCGCCTTCTCGCTGCGGCAACAAAACACGCGGAGAATCCGCACAAGGATCGGCGATGCCTTGACGACTGTCGCACCATGCGAACTCAGCCTTCCACTCTACGCAGCTTTGTGAGACCTCGCCATTGTCTTTCGGGGTTTCTTGGCGACACCCGATGAACTTTTCGTAGTGTTGGCCTTGGTCTCCACCCCGATCGGCAATCCCTCAGTGCCGTCTTTCGCAAGGCGATGGTGGCCATGATGCAACACCTGGATTCGCGCAGCCTCTTCTTCTATTCGAATCTTATCGGCTCTACGTTTTTGGCACTCGTCCTCAAGATACTCTGGAATTGTTTTCGTTGTCATTCTCTGAGTCTCGCATGATTGTTCCGCCCGAACTGTCCACTTTTGGTCACTTTCGTTGATACACCCCTCAGCAATCAAGAGTGATCCATTGTGACAAGACACGATGCTTTCGGGATCTACTGTGCTGGACAAGGAAGACTCGATACTCTTACAAAAGGCGTGTCGCACGTCTGTCCTCTCGGTCGAGGTTACAAAGTGGAAACACAGTTGATCGTTTCGTCGTTGTTATTATTGCTCGACGGCAGCTGGAGATATTCTCACTGGCGAAGCTAGCGGGTTCCTGGGGAAAGCGCGATTACATCCGCGAGTTATCTGGCCAGCACACTTCTAATCCCTATCTCATGTCTATTATTCAGGCAGGCAAATTCAAGCCAGATACGATGCGATGCCGAGTACCATGCAACAAAAGAGGCGGTGCGGATTGAACGCCCTCGGAGAGAGAAGCACACCGCACCGCCCAGAAGGGAACCTGACCTCACCCACTTCCCGGGGGAGAATGTTACTCGCCAAGCCCCATCTTATTAGTTGACGCCTCCGACCCTAGCACACAGCCCATCAGCTGTCTGCAGGATAAAGCCGGACGTGATCTGATGTAAGAGCTAAGGTCCGCAGCGAAGACACATGGAGGGCTACAGCATTGCCGCGGGTTCCGTGGTCAATGACTTGCCACATCCGCTGCCGCTCACAGCGCCTATCACCTTTTTCCAGACGTATGTAGACTGAGCGATCAGTTCGAAGTATCGAGAAGTTGCCGCAGTCTCTTCGCTAGCATATTCCTGGAAAAAGGTTTTTCGAGAAATGCCCAGTCCACTTTGTGATCCAAGGGCTCAATGCGTGCGTATCCGGAAGTAAGAAGAACCTTCATCTCCGGTCTTAGAACCGAAAGTGTTTGTGCCAGAACGTTACCGTTCACTTCCGGCATTACCAAATCGGTGAGCAGCAGATCGATCTTCCCCACAAAACTCTTTGCTATACAAGTTGCTTCCAAAGGTCGTCCCGAATCAAGCACGGTATATCCCAAGCCTTCCAGGACGGTGCGCGTCATCTCCCGGAGAAGATCGTTATCTTCTACCAACAGGATCGTTTCCCGCCCTCCAAGCACCGACGACAGCTCCTCGATACTTGACAGCGACACCCCGGCTGAAATGCAAGGCAGATATATCTTGAACGTCGTCCCTAATCCCGGTTCACTGTAGGCATAAATATATCCGGAACTCTGCTTCACGATGCCATACACCATCGACAGGCCCAAACCGGTACCTTTATTGGATGTCTTCGTCGTGAAGAAAGGTTCGAAGATGCGCTCTTTTGTCCCGCTATCCATACCAATACCGTTATCAGATACCGCCAGCATTACATAGGCTCCTGGCTTGAAGTCGACTTGCAGCGCATCTTGGTCCAATACCACGTTGGCAGTGGTCAGTTCAATCTTTCCACCCCCTGGCATCGCGTCCCGCGCGTTCACTGCCAGATTCATCAGTATTTGTTCGATCTGCGTCGAATCGGCTTTCACGGTACCTAAATCCGGGCACAACACCTTGGAAATGGTCACATCGTCACCGATCAACCGTCGCAACATCGGTTCCGTCCCAATCACCAGTTCGTTCAAGTCCAACAACACCGGCCGTAGTACCTGGCGTCGACTAAACGCCAGAAGTTGCCGGGTCAAGATCGCAGCATGATTGCCGGCACTGTGGATCTGCTCTATCATCTTTCGGGCTGAGTCTTCCGGCGTGAGCCGATCTTCAAGCAGTTCACAGTACCCCAGAATCACTCCAAGGACGTTATTGAAATCATGGGCGACCCCGCCCGCCAGTTGTCCCAGGGCTTCCATTTTCTGCGATTGCCGAACTCGCTCATCGGACTGCTCCGCCACTTTCAGCGCTGTGATATCTCGGACGTTACACTGGATAACAGTGCTGCCGTTCAGTCCGTAGACGTTACTAACGAATTCCACACTGACCCGGCGTCCAGTTTTCGCTTCGAGGAGCAGGTCATCATAATGGACGTATCCTTTATCTTTTAATCCCAGAAAAGCTGTTCTTGCCGCTTCGACATTCTTACAGGGACCAATGTCCCACAACTTTTTCCCGATTAACTCTTCGCGTGAGTAACCGAGCAGGACTATTAGCGACGGGTTGACGTTAGTTATCAGGCCTGCGGGTCCATCAAGAATCAGTATCCCGTCCTCGGCGGTTTCGAACAGCTTACGATATCGAATCTCGGAATCTATGAGTGTCGTGTCTGCGAGTTCCAGTTGTGGTTGCAACTCAGCTTTGCGACGAGCTTCCATTTGACACTCTCCACTCGCGTGCCGACGGCTACTTCGGCCGATTTGATTCGACGTTATTGCTGAGAATACTTACGCTACTTATCTTCGCGAGGGCACGCTGCGTCGATCGACTTCGTAGACGCGGTTATTACTTTGTTAGTAAGCTATAAGTCATTTTTAGCTCCGTCTATCCGGCTTTGGCCTGACGAGTGCCAGTTAATTCCTGACAAGGGTCGGCTGCGATGCAGTACACGGCGTGAAGCTGTCGAGACAGATACGACTACTGAGACGGGATAGATTGTATATAACGTGTTGGCTCGCTTTATTAGACAGGTACTTATCTTTGTATGGATTGTGACGCGCCTTCATAGCCCCTGTAAGCGGGGCGTACGGAGAGTCACGGATGCAAGACAGTGGCGCAGATTGTCTAAATCCACATTAGATTGCGGCCAAGGGCAGTGGCGGCAGCGCCCGTAAGTTCGGCAATACAACAGGAGTCGACAATCTAATACCTTCTACCTCTGAGGGGGATGTCGACGACTGCCTATCACTCTGTTGTACATCTATTGTAACGACTGAAGGATGGCTCGTTCTGCTCACATACTGTCCAGAGGAAGAGTATGCTTATGACATGTACAAAATCAGTAAGGACCCAGGTGGCGTCTTCCTGATCTGTCACAACTGCGCACACGTAGAACGGGTCGACGCTTTCGATGAAAGTTTCGGCAGTCGCCGCACGCAAGCGGCACGAGCGATGCAGAACCATTCGCGCGACAAACACGGTGCGGGTTCGGTTCTCAGACCTGTTCCCGCGCACTACCCAGCCGCGGAACCCAGGGATACGCCTGTTTAGCGTGCGCACCAAGGGCTTGTTCATTTTTCTCGAAGCTTCAGAAGAAATAAACCCACGCTCAGGTCGTCTTCCCGCAAAAGCCAGGGTCGACTGGATCGCTTCAATGCGACTCGCGCGGCACGTCATTGCCTCGACAACCCGTTAAGAAATCCAGGTCCGCTCCTGTATTGGCCTGCATCACTCGCTCCACATAGAGTTGCTGGTATCCACCCTTGAGCGGGCTCAGCGGTCGTTTCCATTGCATACGTCGCTGATCTAGCTCTGCCTTCGAAACATCGAGATGGATGCGCCGCGCATCGACATCGATTTCAATCACATCGCCATCCCTTACGAGAGCGAGAGTCCCGCCAACCGCCGCTTCCGGGCAAACATGCAACACAACTGTCCCATACGCCGTTCCACTCATGCGGGCATCGGAAATACGCACCATATCGGTGATCCCGCGTTTCAAAAGTTTCGCGGGCAAACTCATATTGCCGACTTCGGCCATTCCCGGATAACCCTTCGGCCCGCAGTTTTTGAGGACGAGGACGCAGTTCTCGTCTACATCGAGGTCAGGCTGATCGATGCGCTCTTTGTAATGCTCGATATTCTCGAACACAACCGCGCGTCCGCAGTGACGCATAAGGCTAGGCGAAGCCGCCGACGGTTTGAGCACCGCCCCGTCCGGCGCCAGGTTGCCACGCAAAACAGCGATCCCGCCATGTTCGACTAGCGGCTTTTCCAAGGGGCGGATCACTTCTGCGTTCCAGTTGGAAGCATTTTCACAATTCTCCCAGATCGTCTTTCCGTTGACTGTAACGGCCTCGCGATGGATCAGGTCGCGCTGTCCAAGCGCTCGAATCACGGCTGGCACTCCGCCGGCGTAGTAAAAGTCTTCCATGAGAAAACGCCCCGAGGGCATCAAGTCGACGAGCGTCGGCACATCGCGGCCGAGGCGATCCCAATCCTCCAGAGTTACTTTCAAACCGACACGTCCCGCAATCGCCAGAAGATGGATAACCGCGTTGGTCGAGCCGCCGACCGCGCCATTCACAACGATGGCGTTTTCAAACGCTTGCCGCGTGAGTATCTGCGAGATACGCACATCGTTGCCCACCATTTCCACGATCCTGTGTCCCGCATTGTGCGCCAGCACGTAACGACGAGCATCAACTGCAGGAATCGCGGCGTTCTGCGGCAACGCGAGCCCCAGCGCTTCTACCATGCATGCCATTGTCGAAGCCGTTCCCATCGTCATGCAATGGCCGGCGGATCGTGACATGCACGCTTCGGCTTCCATGAAATCCTGCGTGCTGAGCGTTCCCGCTTTCAATTCTTCATCGAAACGCCAGACTGCAGTGCCCGAGCCGATGTCGTGCCCACGGTACTTTCCATTGAGCATCGGGCCGCCGGAAACCACCAGCGCGGGGACATCGCAACTCGCTGCGCCCATCACCAGCGAGGGCGTGGTTTTATCGCACCCGCACAGCAGCACCACCCCGTCGATTGGGTTTCCGCGTATGGACTCCTCGACATCCATGCTCACCAGGTTGCGGAATAGCATCGCCGTGGGCCGCATGTTCGTTTCGCCCATCGACATCACGGGGAATTCCAGAGGCAAACCGCCGGCCTCCCACACTCCGCGCTTCACATGCTCTGCAATCTGCCGAAAATGGGCGTTACATGGCGTGAGTTCGGACCACGTGTTGCAGATGCCGATTACGGGACGCCCGTCAAATACGTGATCAGGAAATCCCTGGTTGCGCATCCAGCTGCGGTGCACAAATCCATCTTTATCGGTCTTAGCAAACCAGGCGGCCGAGCGATAGCGGCGTTTTTCTTCAGGCATTGATTGAAACCTTTCTTTAGCTGTCTAGCCCTTCGGCACCGCTAAACCTAAATGACGGCGATTTTTACGAAGCGCCATGCCGGAAGGCCGTGAGCGCGGCGTCCAAACGCTCAAGTCCACCCCGCACGGTCGCGGTGGTTCCGCAGAAGCCAATGCGAAAGTGTTGGGGCTGCTCAAAAAAGTCTCCCGGGACGACGCTGGTTTCGAAACGCTCTCGCAATACTTTTACAAACTCTTCCGCTGAGCCGCTTTTCAAGCGGGGAAACACGGTCGTGCCGAAGCGGCTGGGTTCGCAATCGAGGTCAGGATGGCCCGCCAGAAATTCATTCACCAGCACGCGATTCGGCTCCAGCAGCGAACGCGCGCGATCCCGCACTCGAGTGAGATGATCGAGCACCGCCACCGCCAGAAGTTCGGCAGGATGCACTGGACTTCCATAAGTAAAATCGACGATCTGCCACATGCGCTGCGCTAAATCGGGCTGCGCCAGGATCCATCCGCAACGAATACCGCTCAAGCCATAGCCTTTGGTGAGGCTGCTCGTGATTACGAAGTTCGGTCCCAGATGAAACGCCGAACGCCACGGCTGATCGAAGATCGATTCCAGATACACTTCATCGATTAGAACGCGCGCGCCCACTGTGGCCGCCATTTCGCCAACTTGCTTCATCGTGGCGTCATCGGTGAAGGCGCCGCTTGGGTTGTGTAGATTACAAAGAACAATCAGGCGCGTTCGCGGCGTGAAATTGCGTTCCAATTCTCCGAGACCCAGGCGGAATCCCTTCTCCGCGACCCGTTCGAAGCGGGTCACCCTGGCTCCGAGGTGGTCGAGAACGGTCAGCAGCGGATCATACGTCGGGCGCTCAACCAGCACTTCATCGCCCCGGCGGACCAGCGCGGTAAGCGCGATAAAATTCGCCATCAACGTCCCGTGCGTGTAGACGATGCAATCCTCTGGAGCCGCGGCCTTCGCCGCCAGCCGCTCCATCAGCGGCTTATATCCGTACGGTCCCGTGCCGCCTATCTCCAGATCTTCGATGCGCACGGGCAATTCCGCCAGCGGATAATCCAACAAGCCACTGACCGCAAGATTGAAGCGCGCATGCGAGTGCAGTTTGGCCCAAGCCAGATAGCGGGAGACGGCGCTGAATTGTGGGTCGTTCATACCGGATTCGTGTACCGGATCCTCGCTTCGACAGCGACCGTCGCTTTGCCAGATTGAATTCTCATAATGAGGAAGTCTTCCTGCTCCAGAACCAGTAAACCGGAATACCCGCCAGCAGCAGTACAAATCCAATCAGGCTGTTCTGCGGATAACGATAGATCGTATTGCCGACGACCCACCAGCATATCGCGACAAACACCGCCGTGCTCAGCGGATGGCCCGGCATGCGATAACTGACGGCCGCAATCATCTCGCCCCGCGCCGCCCGGCGGCGGAACACAAAGATGGTAGTCGCCGTCAGCCCGAAAAATAAAAAGTCCATCGCGATCACGTAATTCAAAATCTGTTCATACCGGCCCGAGAGGGCAATGACGATTGTCCAGACGCTTTGCAGAATGATGGCAACGACCGGTACACGAGTGCGCGGATCTAGCCAGGCAACAGCGCGGAAGAAAAGACCATCCTCGGCCATAGCAAAGTAAACACGCGGAGCCGTCAAAATCGACTGGCTGAGAAACCCTAGGGTCGAGATAGCGATAGCCGCCGCGATGAACGTTGCGCCGCGTTGTCCCAAAGCGAGCCGCATGACTGCCGTCGCGGGCGTACTCGCCGCCGCCAATCTTTGCGGACCCAAAGCCCGCAGGCACACCCAATTCACCGAGATGTAGAGCACAACCACTCCCAGGACTCCGAGGAGTAATCCACGCGGAAGATTCTTCTTCGGCTCCTTCACTTCAGCGGCCAGAAAGTTCGCCGTCTGCCATCCTCCGTAAGCGAAGAGCACAGGAACCATAGCCGCCCCAAACGATGTCAGCGACGAATGACGTTCGGCTGGCGTCGACACGGTTCTGTGATGGCCGGCGAGCACCGCCCCCGCAACCACCAGGGCGGCAATGGCGGCGATTTTCATCACCATCAGCGCGCTTTGTGTGCGGCCTCCGGTTTTGACGCCAAGACAATTGATGAGGGTGAGGACGGCGAGCGCCGTGGTGGCAATGGTCCAGTCGGGAATCTGCAAACCTGTTAATTCGACGAAGTATCGGGCAAAGGTGATCGAAACCGCCGCCATGCCTCCGGTTTGGATAACCAGTAGTAAAACCCATCCATACAGAAACGCGACCGCGGGATGATACGCCTCGCGCAAATACGCGTACTGCCCGCCAACTTCCGGCAGCGTGGCAGCTAATTCGGCCCATATGAAAGCTCCGCCAATCCCGATGATGCCGCCAAAAATCCAAGCTCCGAGGATGAGTGCGGGGGTATGCACCTGCTGGGCGACCACGTAAGGATTGATGAATATTCCCGATCCCACAATGCCGCCCATGACTAGCATGGTGGCGTCGAATAGACCGAGTCTGCGGGCAAGAGCCGGTTTAGCGCCGTCAGCGCGATCACCCGGGGCTGGCTTAGTCATGTTGTCGAATGTACCGTCGGTTCACGAGATTCCCCCCAACAACATCGACTCCAATGCCCAACTTGCCTCGTCAATTTGTGCCGCCGTAAGTGAGGGCAGTCTACCGGCAATCCACGATTTCTGCCAACTATCCTGTCACCTACTTTGTCGACAGCATGGTAGAGTATCTGGGTGTTGCCAGCCGAAAGAGAATTCCTTCGGCGACAAATACAGGCGGTTACGAATTGGTTTTGGGATTGGAAAAGTGGGAGAATACCCACGAAAATCCGCACCCCGTGGGCCAAGCCACCTGACTCAGTCCTTCAGCGTTAGGCAGCGCGGGACTCGTAGCTCAAGTCTCGTGAACGTCCCGTTTCGTAATGGTCTGAGATATAGGATCGGGTTCCTTGCCCCGTAGATAGCCCCCAGTTTCCATGCGAACCGTGAAAAATCATTCTGCCAAGCCAGAGCGTGGCGTCTCCGCCAGTAAGCGTGTAGAAGCGCATTTGCGTAAAGCGATCCATGCCGGCAAATTGCGCCCGCGTCAACGCATCATTGAAGAAGACCTTGCCCAGGAACTCGAGGTTAGCCGCGGCCCCGTGCGCGAGGCCCTGCTCCGCTTAGAGCGCGACGGCCTCGTCGTCACCACATCGCGCCGCGGCACCTTCATTCGCGATATCTCGCTCGCCGAAATCGGCGTTATCTTCCGCATGCGTGCCAAACTCGAAGGCCTCTGTGTCCGTTACATGCGCGAGAATCCCGCGGTCAACTGTTCTGAGTTGCTGACGCGTGCCTTAAAGAAACTGAAGGCAGCCGCCACCAAGAACAATGAAGAGCAATTCTTTCAAGCCGACATGGAACTGCATCGCACCATCTGGAAGGCGGCCAACCAGCCTTTGCTTTACCGGACCCTCAACTTGCTGATGAATCCCTATATTTTCATCATTGCCCGCGCCTATTCTTCTCGAATCCCGCTGGTGAATCGTCGTGACAACCACGAACAGTATGTCCGCATGCTTCTGAAGACACCGCTCGACAAAATCGAAGAGGAAGTCGAGCGATATTTCGCTGGGCTCTATTCCCGAACTTTTGACCAAGGTTCGGTTTTCCCTGGCTTCGATTCAGGAAACTGGACTGACGATCTGGAAAACCCTCTCAAAGCTCTTTGACGCGCGCTCCGCATCGCCCTTATTTTCTGGACTGCCGCCCTTTTCAGCGAAGCTAAAAGCTCCGCGTATCCAAGCTCAATTCTTTCCGACAAATCGGGTGCTAGCGGCGCTACCCGCGGTGGTATGATCGGCAACGATTGGGCACAATCGCCCGTGTCCAGCACCTTTTCTCGGGGAGTTTATGAAGCGGGACATCCTAATCTGCGGCGTAATTGGCGGAGTTCTGATCAGCTTGCTGAAGTGGAGCGAGTATCAGTTTCTGGTAGTCGACCATTCCGTCGAGATCTATGCCGGTTTGACTGCGATGACCTTTGCTGTTCTGGGCATTTGGCTGGGCGTCCGGCTCACCGGAACCAGGCAGAAAGGCGCCGTCCACGAGGCTCCCGTGTCGGCCCCGGAACCATCGGTTCCGGCCGAGACGAAAAGGGGAGATCTGGGCATCACGCGCCGCGAGCTTGAGGTCCTTGAACTGATCGCCCGCGGCATGAGCAACCGCGAGATCGCAGGAAAACTTTACGTGAGTGAGAACACGGTAAAAACCCACTCCAGCCGAGTTTTCGACAAACTAGGAGCCAAGCGAAGAACGCAGGCTGTGCAACTCGGAAAGGAACTCGGTTTGCTCCCTTGATCCTCATACGGAAGAATGATTTTTTTCCCTCCCCGCCAAAATCACACCAATGGGTGACGACAAAAACCCCGCCTGCCGCGGTATGCTGCGTCCGGATTCAAGTTGCACTCACTGGAGAAGCCTCTCATGAAAAAAACTACCCTGATCTTCGGACTGGTTTCCGGCGCTATCTCGTCGCTCCTGATGGTGGCCACCGTTCCATTCGCGGACCGGATCGGCTTCGACCACAGCTACCTGCTCGGCTATACGATCATTGTGCTCTCGTTCCTGCTTGTGTTCTTCGGTATTCGCTCCTTCCGCGACAACGTTGGCAACGGCCAGATCACCTTCGCCAAAGCTTTTGCCGTGGGTATCTCCATCACGCTGATTTCTTGCGTCTGCTACGTGGCGACGTGGGAAGTTCTCTATTTCCACTTCCTGCCCGGCTTCATGGATAAATACGGCGCTTACAGGATCGAAAAGCTGAAGGCCTCCGGGGCGAGTTCGTCGGCGATCCAGGAACAACTTCAGCAATTGAAAGACTATAAAAAGATGTACGACAATCCATTCCTCAACGCGGCCGTAACCTTCATCGAGCCCTTCCCGATTGGGCTGCTCATGACCCTGCTTTCCGCGGCCGTTCTTCGCAAGAAGCCGCGGTCGCAGCCGGCACAATCGCCTTTGCAGCCATCCTATTGAACTTGCGGATTCGCCGTACATTTTTCATTTATTTGGGGGGGCGGCTGAGTCCGATGCCGAACTGTCTATCCGGAAAATCCCCGACATCCGTCAGGCCAAGCCTGATAGACAGCTCTCCCCAGAAGCAGTAATGTCGCGCCGTTCAAGCACTTATTTCGAAACAAAACGGGCGCGCGTTGCAGATGCTTACTCTTCGATTTAATGGCCCAACGGAGCGTTATGTCGCTACGGTTCTGCCGATAACCGGCATAAACGGTCCTGAGGAATATCAAGTGCTGGTCTATCGGAGGGGTCTCGAGGTTTACGAAGAAACCCGGCTCAGCCTCGAAGAGGCTATCCACATCGCCAGCCTCTATATTGTTTGGCGCACCGGTCAGGATTCCAACACCAGCAATTCCCAGAACTGAAGTCAAAAATCTGCTTGCACCGCCGCGTCCCCGCCCCTTGATCAAATTCTGGCAGTTCGGCATTGATGCGCTCGTCTCTCGTCGCCGATTCCAGCAACTTGAGGAAAAAAGCGGTGCGGCTCAATTGCTCTCGGGGAGAGGAGCACGCCGCACCGCCGCTTGGCATCCCTGCCGTCACCCACCTCGGGGGAGGGACTTACCCAGCAGTGATACCCATTTTGCCCTAAGATAGCGAGAACAGTAGCGAAAATGCGCAGCGCTGTCTGTTCAAAATTGCACACATTTCCCTTTTTTCTTGCGATCCAACCGTTGCTCATGCGATCCCCAAGCGACGTTGCGAAACCTGTCTGATTACGCTCGTATAATGATCCGATGAACCCAACGTGCCGCACGCTGTGCCTGGTCGTTATAGGCTTCCTGATTTCGGACGTTCAAGCGCAGTCACCAAGCGAAAAAGTTCCCGTAATCCAAGGTGGCGCCGGTCCTTGTTCCATCGACCTTAAGATCATCGGCGTGGACGGCAAACCCGCGTACGCCGCAACCGTCAAGGTTCATATCGCATACGGCTTCGGTGGAATGCACCGCCTCGATCTTCAAGCCGGAACGAACTCAGATGGAAAGGTCCAGTTCGCCGAACTTCCCCGCCGCGTCTCCCGTCCCCCGCTCGAATTCCATGCGACCAAGGATGATGTCGACGGAGTCGCCACTTACGATCCATCCAGCGAGTGCCATGCTCAACGCGACATCACGCTCGGAAAACCGAAGCCCCCCGACGGCTTCTGACGCTCGATTCTGATTTCCGTCCCCGCAGCTCCAGTGGTCTTCGGCTTAGACCAGGTTTCGTTTATCGCCACTCGCGATCACCCCGCGCGATCTTTCTCATTGGCGATAGCCGAGTCCCGGAGCCCCTAAAACATCTGCGTGCCGACAATCTTGCCACAAAATTGGACGATTTTAGAAAGTGGCCACTGTACCCCTATCCCCCGGAGCTCACCCCACTCCTTACGCGGCAGATACGCAAGACCGCAATTGAGTTGATCTTGCTCACGATTTCCAGCACGTCCATGTATCTCGACTGAAGCTGTATGAATCGATCTGAAGATTCTTGCCTCCACTGAAACGTTTCGCCCGCGAATCACGCTATACGAGGTGAGGGCCGAAGAAAGGGATAACAAGCTCTTCGAAACGCCCTCCGTGATCCGCTTCACCAGGGAGGATTTATGGCTAAGATTATTGAGTTCTATATACCTTTCAGTTTCCGGAAAAAGACAACAAAGTGGGTCGCTCCAGAGCAGAATGGGAAGGTGATACCATTTGCCTCTCCGCAACGGAAGTCGGCGTGACCGCCAGCCGTTGTTATCGTCTGGAACGAAACGACGGCGACACGATCACCAGAAAACCGACGACCAGCGTCTTGCGAATCACAGCGTATGAGTCGTGAGCGATCGATTGCCCCAAGGGAAAGAGGTCTGATGCGATTTATCGACCGCGAAGAAGTGGCCCGCCGACTTACCTACGATGCCTGCATTCCGATCGTGCGCAAGGCCATGATCGCGCTCTCGAAGGGCCAGACAAAGCAACTCCTGCGCTCCATCCTCCCGCTATCCGACGGCCGATTGTTCGGTATCATGCCCGGTGCGATGGGCGACCACGCGCCCTTCGGCGCAAAATTAATCAGCGTCTTCCACGAGAATTTTGCTCGCGGTATCCAGTCGCACCAGGGCCTCGTCCTACTGTTCGATCCCGAAAGCGGCGCTCCCGTCTGCGTAGTTCATGCCGGCGAAGTGACGGCCATTCGCACGGCAGCCGCCAGCGCGGTTGCCACCGAGGCCCTCGCGCGCAAAGATGCGCGGCATCTTGCTCTGCTCGGATACGGGGAACAAGCCGCGACTCACGCGCGAGCCATCGGCAAGGTTCGCGACCTCGAGTCCATCGTGGTTTGGGGACGCTCGCCCGAGCGTGCCCAAGCCTTTGCGAAAAAGATGCAAGCGGAACTCGCGATCCCGGTCCTTGCTGCAGAAGAAGCCCAGGAAGCCGTCGCCCAAGCCGACATCATTTGCACCGTCACCTCCGCCACCGAACCGATCTTAAAAGGCGACTGGGTGCGGCCGGGCACGCACGTGAATTTAGTCGGTTCAGGCTACGCCGGCCCCGCCGAAGTCGACAACGATCTCGTCGTCCGCTCCCGCTTTATTGCCGACAGTCGAGAAGGCGTTCTGCAACAAGGCGGGGAATTTCTTCGCGCGAAGAACGCCGGCCTGATTGGCGACAAACACATCGTCGCTGAGATCGGCCAGATTTTGAGTGGCGAGATCGAAGGACGTCGCACAAATGAAGAGATTACCGTCTACAAATCTCTCGGCCACGTCGTTCAGGACTTGGCGAGCGCCTGGGCCCTCTATCTAGGGCCGCAAGCGCCACGTAAACCGGCTTGAGGAACTTGCAGGTCCCGTTTATCACTCACTCAACCCGCGCGAACCGTGGACCGTTGAAGTCCCTGCCCTCCAACAACCGCTCGTAGAACTCGTTTTCAGTCATTCCGCGAGTTTGCTAGTTTGGTTCCCATCTAACGCTTAGTCTTCGTCCTCGACCCGCAGCTCAGCACATAATATGGCGATGCTGGCCACCGGCTCGACTTTCTTCACCCTCCATGAAATCGTCTCTGTCATTTGGCCGGCTGCGAACGCCTATACTCCATCACAAGAAATCGTCGCCGAGGAATTCTCGCAACCAAGCATTCCTGTAGCAACGGGCCAGCCTCAGCTTGATTCTTCCGGTTCCCCTCAACGCCAATCGGCTTTCTGTCCAAGATGAATCAAAAAACGCTGAACCTCCTACTGCCCACCGGTTTCCATCTCAACATCACGTATCGCCGCAGACAGCGCTGGGCAAATTTCCACCGAGATCAAGGCGATCCCAGCGATCATGGCGAAACTACAACTCAGATGATCTGTCCCCTGAAGCCGCGCCCCGAAACGGGCGTGAGCCGCTGTAAAACTCCGCCAAGCCGGACCGTCCTCTTCTTCGCCAGGTGCGCCGCGGTGATGCTGGCGGCGTTCTGTCTGGCAGCGAGCTTGACCGGATCGCTATTCGGGCAGGCCTTTGCTCGGCCCGACAGTTCCATCCCCGTGCCGATCGATTGGAGTGCAAAGCATGTCGTCTTCACCGGAGGCTACACGCCGGAGCAGGCGCGCAACACATGGAACGAGCCCCGAGCCTATGCCCAGTGGCTTCTGCACGGGAATACGCCGCAAGACTCAGGCCTGCTGCGGAGGCCGTTAGTCCCAACATTACCCAAGGGGTCTAGAGGACCCCTGAAAAAGGACTGGGCCATCTCGCTGGGCGCCGGCGGCGTCGCACAAGGCATGTCGCCCGCCAAGTACTCCTTCAATGTGAACGCGACCCCCAGCTGCACCGCAGATTTTGTGGTGTTCCCCATCAATGCCTCTACCGGGAACACGCGGTCCACAGTTGTTGGCACCTTCGCCGGCCAACCCACGTCGGGCCAGACCACGTCCATCACCATTACCCCGGCCGGCGGTGCAGCAGTCACTCTCACTCTAACCGCCTCCACGACGACAAATACCGGCCTGAACTTCGAAGTCTCCAGCACGGTTGCCAGCAATGCCGCCAATCTAGCGGCGGCGATCAATCGGAATCTTAGCAACACTGCGATCGACCGTATCGTTGCGGTTGCGTCGGCGGCTACGGTCACGGTCTACGCGCTCGCGCCCGGCACTCGCATCACGTTGACCGATACAAACACGCTGACAAATTTCAGCTGGGGCACCGTCACCGCCGGGACTAACGGCTCCCAAGCCAACATCGTCGCCTTTAATCATCTCTACAGCGGGTCCGGCGCGTCGCTATGTAATCTGTCGAATCCGGAATTCATCTTTTCCTACGCCTCGGGTGCCGGACCGGTTGCCACCTCGCCCAGCCTCTCGCTCACGGGCACAGAAATCTCCTACGTAGAGAATGACCCGAGCCTCGGAGCCATCCTGCACGTGCTGACGTTCGGCAGCGGCAACACCGAGTACGGAACCAGCACCGGTTGCGCCAGCAACAACAATGGCGGAGCCACGTTGCCGACCTGTGCCACCAACCCCGTGGTCCCCGGCAGCACCTCCGGAAGTACCGCCACGGACTTCATGCTTCCTCTCGGATTAGTTGCCGCCAATTCCGCCTCCGCAGCGCCAGGAGCGGCAGATAGTTTCTCATCCCCCTTCACCGACTACGCCAACGACACCACGTATGTAGGCGATAACAATGGCTTCCTGTATGCAATCACCCCAACCTTCAACGGAACGCCATTGTACGCGGGAGGAAATTTTCCGGTGCATGTAAGTGCCAGCCCCGCGAGCTTCACACCGACCCAGATCACGGCAAACACAACTACCGTGACGATCACCGCGACCAACTCGCTTAGTTTGGGTGAACTGGTCACAATCGCCGGCGTGACCGCCAACCCCGCCAACGGCTGCACCGCCGCTAACGTCGCCGCCATCAACGGAATCCAAACCGTGATCGCGAACGGTTTAAGCGGAACGCAGTTTGAAGTGAACGCCACGATACCCAGCGCGACGACGGGCACAGGATGCACCACGACCAACGCCACAATCACACCTGGGTCGAACTTCCTCGCTGCCCCCGTCGTCGACGTGGGGAACACTGGCAATATCTTTGTCGGCGATAGCAGCTCTAATTTCTACACATTGAGGCCGTCGGGAATTTCCGCTGCCACTTCGCTTGCTCTCGGCGTGAACGGAGGCACGAACTTGGGCGCAATAAACGGCGGCATTCGCGACGGCGCCATCATTGACACCACGAACGGAGTGGGTTACGTCATAACCGCATGCAACCCCAATACCACTGGAGAGGCCGATACCGGAACAACCGGCAACACCGGCCTCATCCAATTCACATTTACCAGCAACACCCTGACCGCAGTCGTGTTCGCGGGTGTCGATACGGGCGCCAATCAAAGCTGCACGACCGCAGGTTTTCCCAATTACGCCCCGACTCCAGACGAACGCTACTTCGCCTTGGGGATTAGCAGCGCCAGCGCGGCCAATAACGGTGAGATCATCGCCGCCACCTCCGGCACTGGCGGCCAACAACTCAAGGAATTGCAGTTCGTGAGTTCCACAATGCAGACCACCCCGCCCAACAACGACAAGCCTCAAATGGGCACCAACCCTTCGCCCATGTCTCCGCTCACCGAGTTCTTCAACACTGAGACGTTCAACATCACGGCGGTGACCGCATCGACGACGGTCGTCACCGTTACGGCGAACAACACGCTCGCCGCCAATGACTTGGTCACTCTCGCGGGAGTGATTGCCAACGCTCCCAACAACTGCACTCCCACCGACATCGCCGCCATCAACGGTGGAATGCAAACTGTCGTCTCGGCAACCCCAACGAATTTTGCTTTCGACACGACCATACCAACCGCGACCACGGGACCCGGCTGCACTGTCACCGGCGCAACCGCTACTGGGGGCCCCGACTACCTGTTCGTAGGAGTGAATGAAAATCCAAGCGCCGTGTATAGTCTCCTCTTGCCCAGCTCGCTTCTCGTTGCCCAAGGAGATCCGCCGAACAACCCAGTGACGAACACCACCGACGCGGTGGGCGGGACAAGCGGCATCGTCGTGGATAACGATTCCACCGCGGGCCAGGCCTCCAGCATCTACTTCGGCACGCTGGCAACGTCAACGACTGTTTGCGGAAGCTCTGCCGTGTTCTGCGCGGTCAAGCTGACCCAGTCCGGGTTGCAGTAGTTCGGCGCTCACACATTTCTAAGTCGCCGGCCTGCGACGTTGTCGACTCGTGGACGTCGTCGATACGAAGTCTGCGTAACACAGCTCTTAGTTGTGCCACGTTCGGGCACGGTTTCTAGTACCCGCGCAGATCAAACCAGAGAAGCGTGCTCGTCGGGCCGAGGCAGCGTTGAGTCGGGACTCCATTATTCCGCAATATTTTGCGAATAACTCTCTTAAAGTCAAAGATCTGAAACGACTCGCCCCCCCCTAAATCTGTGATGCCGAGAGATCGGGGTGGGAGGGAAGGGGGACAAGAGATTATCCCGTCCGCGACAACTGCACCATCGCATTCCCCACCAGCTTCAGCGCCACTCCCCAATTCAGCAGCGCGCTGTCTTCGTCGTCACCGTACCCGCTCACGTACAGCGTGAAGTAAAACCCTTGCTGGACGGGCCTTTCCGCGTCCTCCGCGAAGTAGCAGCGCCGCACACACACTTCCGCAGACGAGGGAGTCTCGGGTGCACGCCGCAACAAGGCGACTAAATCCTTGGCAAATTGTTCGTGACGCGCCAGCGCCAGCCGCGCATCCCGCGTCGCGAAAAGCACGTCGACATAGCCGGCAAACTTATGTGCGGCATCGTAGATCTCTTCCTCTGCCGAAAGCTCCGTAGTCGACCACGCATCGCACTTCGCCGTCTCCAGCAAACTCCGCGAGGAATTCACCATCTGCAGAAAATCGCGCAAGTCCGGAAAATCCTGCGCCTCCACGATCGCCGCCAGTTGCTCAGGATGCCTCTTCAAATCGACATACGCGACCTTCCCCTTTGGATCCGTCCACGGAAAATCCAGCACCGGATCTTCGCGGCTCAGTTCGATAGAGAAGTCAGCATCCATAAACGCCTCGTCGCGGATCGTATCGACCAATCACTAGAAACGCTGCAGGAACCTCACGATTTCCTGCTCTGCCCAATAACCGTCGTCTGCAAGACCAGCGCTTCCGTTGAGGGTTCCGGACTTCGTGCCGATAAAGGCGCAATGTCCTCCATCCTCGGTTTCCACGAACGTGATGTTGGCATTGTTCGCCATCTTCCGCCGCGTAGCTTCTGTGATGCGTACAAAAGGATCGTTGTCGGCATACAGAATCAGCGCCGGAACCGCGATTTGCTCGACCATGTGAGAAGCCGATGCGCGATCGTAATAATCGTCGACTCCGGTGAAACCGCAATAATACGCCGTGACTTTGTCGTCAAACTCCCGCAGGCTTCGGATGCCTTGCAATCGTCTGGTATCGAAGTGGTCGGGAAAAAGACGCGCCTTCTGCAGCATGCGACGACGCAGCGCCCACAGGAAGTAGCGTTCGTAGATGCGGTTTGAAGGCTCGTGCAGCGCATTCGCCGAATCCGACAGATCCAGCGCAGGACAGCAGGCAGCAACCGCGCGAAACTGCGGAGGCGCTTGCGCTCCCCACTCGCCCGCGAGCTTGAGCACCAGATTGCCGCCCATGGAAAAGCCGACCAGCGCCAAGCGCGTGACGCCGTCTCGCTCCATCACTTCGCGCGCCACCTGGCGAATGTCGTTCGAGAGTCCCGAATGATAAAGGACTGGCGCGAGGTCGTCCGTGCCTCCGCAGTTGCGCTGGTTGTAGCGAATGACGTTCATTCCCGCAGCCAGCGCCTTTTCGCTGATGCCGAGCATGTACTGCGAGTCGCTCGACCCTTCAAGTCCGTGCACGACGATGATAGTGAGGGCATGCATCCGTTCGGTTTGCCAGTGGCAATGGCACAGAACCCGAATCCCCGGTTCGACCTCGACCAGGCGCTCTTCGGGCGCAGGCAGATGGAAGCGTCGCGGCATGACAAAGCTTGCGAGCGTCTGAATGTGTCCGCCGCGGAGCCAGCGGCGCGGATGGAAAGGCCGCGCTGCAAAGCGCAGCGTCGGCTGGTCGGTTTGCCTGGAGTCCACAATTGATTTTAAATAGAAGACGGCAATTCCAGTTTCTTAGTTGTCTATCGTTGTCTGAAAGCAGCTACCTCTTGGATGGCTGCAAGGAGTTTGCTATGCCGATTTTTGAGTACATCTGCAAAGACTGCCAGCACGAGTTCGAAGCGCTCGTCTACGGAAAACAGAAGGCTGTTTGCCCGAAGTGCGAAAGCAAGAGGCTGGAGCCGCAACTGTCGGTTTTCGCCGTCTCGTCCAAAGGTGGATCGAGTTCGCGCGCGCCAATGGCGGAAAGTATGCCATCAGGAGGATGTGGATCGTGCGGCGATCCTCGCGGCCCAGGCGCCTGCTCGATAAAAGACTTCAACTAGTCGCGGATTTCCCTGATCGACTGCGGCATTCCGCTGCAACGTAACTTCCGGTACTCACGCTGCGGTTATCTTTGTGACGTTTCGCTTTCCGGAATTCGTGTCTATGATCCCTTCAATCGTTGCAGCCGAGACGGCGCAATGAGCGAGTTTATCGAGGGAGTCCGGAACAGAAGCTTCGGCCTCGCAGCCACCCATGTCTGGCATTTGGGCGGGCACCGGCCTCCCTACAGTTCGAGATAGTGGGGACCGGACAGGCCAACGCCGAACGGCTACCCATCGGCCATCTAACGTGAATTCACGTGGCCGGTTCCCACTTTGTTTTTTTGTGCCAGAAATCTTCCAAAAACTTCGTTGGAGAGCAAACGTCCGCGCGCAGTAAGGCGAAGGTTTGTTCCTTCCTGTTCGAGCAGTCCGTCTTCGACGCACTCTCCGATTGCAGATCGCCAAGGAGCAAGCGGATCTGTCGTGGAGGCCAGCGCGGCGCCATCGGCTTCCGCAGAAAACTCGACGATCTGCGCTCGCAGTTCCTGAAGATCGATTCCGCCATTAAGGCGCAAGCCGAGGAAGAAACTCTCCTCGACGGCAGCTTCAGCCGAAACCAGCGTGAAAGTTTGTGGAGAACGATTCATGTAGGCATCCAGCGAATCGGGCGTCGCGAAGCGCATCGCCCGGCATTGGTCGAAACCGCTTCTATCCACGCCATGCGATAACAGTCGTCCCGACTCAGGAAGATCCAGCATCGAGTGAGCATCGACACCGAAGCCCAGATAGGGCTTTCGCGTCCAGTATTTCAGGTTGTGACGCGACTGGTTGTTCTGAGGCTCCGTTATTCCAGCGGACGATAGACATATCTCCGGCATAACGGTTATCACGCGCGCAAAGTTAGAGATCTCGTATTGTGCAATGCTGGCAGCGGAGAGAGCCTCGCAGGCTCGCTGATAGTAGTCGGCGGTCGCATCGTCATCGGGGACAAAGTGAGCGTGATAGCGCGCGCCGCCGGCGATCAGTTCCCTGCCGAGACGTGAATCGTCATCCACCTCCAGCATGTACACGCTTACGTGCGGGACGCCAGTTGCGATCGTTTCCGCCAGGGAGAACTCCCAGCTTTCGGCGGTCTGATGAGGAAGCCCGGCGATGAGGTCGATGTTGATGTTGGCGATCCCCGCATCGCGAAGTCGAGCGATCTCTTCGAGAACGACGGAACGCTTGTGCAACCGGCCGACGGACTGCGCTTCCTGATCGACAAAAGACTGCACGCCAAGGCTGACACGGTTCACACCGCAAAGCAGCAAAGTCTCGATGAGAGCGGGGCTGAGCGTACCCGGAGCGCATTCGACGGAGATTTCGGCTTCGGGAGCAACTGCGAATTCGTTGCGGACAGCGGCAAAGATGCGAAGCAATTGTCGACCTTCGAGGATCGAAGGAGTTCCTCCGCCGAGATAGATGGAATCGACGTAGCCGGAGTTCGGATCATCCTTAAGACCGGAAAGCGTACAGCCTAGTTTCGACGCCAAGCGGCGCGAGTGGACGATGTCTTCCAGTAATCGGGCGACATAATTCTCATAAGAGCTCTTTGAAAAAACATCGGAAGCGAAATTGCAATAGCTGCATTTGGTACGGCAGAAGGGGATCGAGATGTAAATGCCGAGGGGATGCGCGGGGCGCAAACTGAAGACGTTGCTAGACAAGGACATACTGTTTTCCATTTTACGGGCAAAGACGCAAACATATGGAATCCCACATTGAGACTTAATGTCGCCGTACAGCTTTCTACGGAGAGCGATTTCGCAGACGGCTGCCTAGGGTTTTGCATCTTAAATACAACATCGGGCTTGTGGGGACCACCGATCCAAACTCCGACGTAGGGAAAAGGGGCAGTCATAAAATGGGTAACGAGCAGTTGGATCCGATAAGCGAGCAGAAGTTGAGCGTTCCATGTGAAGACTGTGGGGAGGCATTTTCAGCCTTTTTGAATGAAATGGCAACACACAACGCGCAAGTGACGGCATGCCCGAAGTGCGGGAAACAGCACGCGCTTAAACCGGCGAAGCCACCGATGACGGTTTCGAGGCCGCGAATGCTGCGCAGGAAGCTCGCGGCGAAGATCTAAACGCCGCTGTCGGATTGGTCTCGTTACACCCTCCTCGGTTCGCTTGTATTTCGGTCCGCGAGCTTCGACCGGGAAGGCCTTGCGAGACTTCCCCGAGATTCTTGCCAAACTTTCTCAAATCCAACTTTCTCAGAAGCGAAATACGATGCCGGTAGAGAAGCGCACATTGTTTTGTGTGCTGCTGAAGAAGCGCGTCTGCAGATAGTCTCCCTCGAAACGAACCGCGATGGGGCGGAATATACGGTAGTCGAGACCTCCGCCTAAGCCGGTGGCAAACGAAGTGTCGGACCCGACGCTATTGACACTGACGTGTCCGACCCCGAAAAAGGCTTCGCCGAAGGGGCGGAATTTGCCGATAGAGACTCCAAGTCGGGGCCCGAACAGCATGTTGTATTCGTGGCCCGTGAAATTCTGACTTGGGCAGGGAGGGCCGGGGCATGCGATGGTTACGTTCTCGGAACCGTAGGTTTCGCTGAAGTCGGCCACGAGACCGACCCAGGGAAATATTTTGCCTTCGAGAGAAGCGTTGTATCCGTTGAAGTTGGAACGGCCTAAGGAAGAGAGATCGGCGTTTAGATAAGAATATCCGAAGAAGACATTGCCGCTGGTCGGAATCTGGGCTGCCGCAAGGCTCGGCAAACTGAAAATCGCGACAGTAACGATCAAAAGAGTACGCATCGAAAATCTCCGTTCTTTTTGTTTTGTGTAGCCCAAGTCACGCGATATCGTAATTAACGCTTTGGATGCACCGGGTGAAAAGGCGGATGTCAGAGCGCTCCGGTAAAAATTTGTCAGCGAAACCTATCAGCTAGAATAGAGGAGCGATTCAAGTCCCCTCTTTCAAAGAAGGTTCAACGAGTTGCGCGAAACAAAACGGTGAGGTGAAGTAGTGACGACTCCAACTACCAGCAATGAAACGATCGATCGACTGTGCGAGAACTGTGGCCGGACTTTTTCCACTTTTCTCCAGCAGATGGCTGATCAGAACGAAAAAGTGGTATGCCCAAATTGCCGTGAAAATTCCGACTGCAAGCCGAAGACGGCGGACAAGACCGTGCATTAAAGAGAAGTCTGATCTAACTACGATCGGGGTGTTCAACGTTCGAACGGCCGGACGACCCGAGAAGCGAGCAGGCAAATGTTCCTTCGTCTTCTGGTGAGGGACATCTGCTTTGTAAGCGTGTCGCGCGCTTGTCTTTTGCGCTCTTGAATTAAGCCTACATCCTTTGACCCAGAAGTGCGGATCAGGGGACTATACAAGCCTCCGATGGCCTCGAATCAGGAAGAAGAAGTATTAGGAAAAGCATACGACGGACGGCTTATGCGCCGCCTACTGAGGTATCTGCGTCCATACAAGTGGCATGTGGTCGTAGCGCTGACGGCTATCATCCTGAAATCTGGCTTAGATGTTCTCGGCCCGTTCCTCACCAAGATTGCCATCGATAAATACCTAGCAAAGTCCCCCGACTCACATTCGTGGATCGGCGACCGCCTCAGCAACGCCCCGCTCACCGGTATCGCGCAAATTGGTGGCCTATACGTCGGAATTCTCGTCCTCACCTTCTCTCTCGAATTCATACAGACCTACCTGATGCAGTGGACGGGACAAAAGGTGATGTTCGATTTGCGCAAGCAGATTTTCCGCCACTTGCAGTACATGCACGTTGCGTTTTTTGACAAGCATCCGGTGGGGCGCCTCGTAACCCGCGTGACCACGGATGTCGACGCTCTGAACGAAATGTTCACGGCCGGGGTCGTCTCCATCTTCGAGGACGTGTTCGTGCTGGCCGGAATTATCGGCATCATGATGAAGATGAATTGGAGGCTGGCGTTGATCACCTTCGCCGTGCTTCCGTTGATCGTCTACGCGACTCAGTCTTCCGCGACAAGGTGCGCGACTCGTACCGGCGCATTCGCACCGCCATAGCCCGGATCAATTCTTACTTGCAGGAAGCCGTGTCCGGAATGCTCGTGCTGCAACTCTTCAATCGCGAGCGCCGGGCCTACAACAAATTTTCCGAGATCAACGCTTCGCATATGGAGGCGTTTAAAGACGCCATCCTGGCGTACTCGGTGTACTACCCGGTGGTTGAAATCTTGTCGGCGGTCGCCATTGCCAGCATTATCTGGTTTGGCGGAAATGGTGTGATTCGCGGAATCACTTCGATTGGAGTGCTGGTCGCGTTCATGCAATATGCACAGCGGTTTTTTCGTCCGATCCAGGATCTGAGCGAGAAGTACAACATTTTGCAGTCGGCTATGGCAGCGGGGGAGCGGGTCTTTAAGCTTCTCGACACAAAGATCGACATCATGTCGCCGACACTAGCGAAAACGCCGCGCGGCGCGGGACGAATCGAATTTGATCACGTTTGGTTTGCATACGGAAACAAGACTGGAACCGAAAAGGCGGTCGACTCTTCAAATCGGGTTGAACGGGCGGAGGCGCCTGTTCCGACGCAAACTGCTCTACACGCAACCGAGCCTGACTGGGTTTTGCGCGATGTTAACTTCGCCCTCGAGCCGGGCGAAACGATCGCAGTTGTTGGACATACGGGGGCTGGCAAAACCACGCTGATCTCGCTGCTGATGCGTTTCTATGACGTTCAGCGTGGCTCGATTCGCATCGACGGAGTCGATATCAGACAGATGAATCTCGACGACCTGCGTGGCCGGTTCGGAGTCGTGCTGCAAGATCCGTTTCTGTTCAGCGGCACGGTGGCGGGCAACATCCGGCTAGGGACATCACGCATTCTCGACACAAACGTCGAACAGGCGGCGGAGGATGTCAACCTGAGCGAGTTCATCCGAAGCCTGCCGGGAGGCTTTCAGGAAGAGGTACGCGAGCGTGGTTCGACGCTCTCGACGGGGCAGAAGCAACTGATCAGTTTCGCGAGAGCGCTGGCGCATAATCCGAACATTCTGATTCTCGATGAAGCGACTTCGAGCGTGGATACCGAGACGGAATTTCGCGTGCGCGACGCGCTCAACCGCATGGTGGAAGGACGAACCGCGCTCATTATTGCGCACCGCCTGTCGACCATCCAGCGGGCCGACAAGATTATTGTTATGCACAAAGGGCGGGTCAGGGAGATGGGGACGCATCAGGAATTGCTGGCCCAGCGCGGAATCTATTACAAGCTGTATCAACTGCAATATAAAGACCAGGAAGTCGGTGTGGTACGGGTGCCCTCGCCCGCGGCTTCGGCCAATGCCGGCGACTAAATCACTCCTTCAGGCCGATGCCTGCGAGGTGACCGTAGGCGCGGCAGTTACAATCTCTCCCAGTGCGAATTCTTATCTCGGCCGGAGAAGCCTCCGGTGAAATGTATGGCGCGGAGTTGATGGAAGCGCTGCGGCGGGCGGCGGAGTTCCGCTCCGCTGGAAAGCCGGGGGCGGTTGTCTCTACGCAAGGCTTGGAGCTCGAATTCTTTGGCGCAGGCGGCGAACGCATGCGCGCCGCGGGATGCGAGATTGTTGTCGACGCCAAAGAACTTGCCGTGGTCGGTATCACGGAGATTCTTAGCCGTCTGCCGAAAATTCTGCGGCTTTACCGGAAATTGATTCGGGCGGCAGATGAAAGACCTCCGGTGCTGGCGGTTGTGATCGACGCTCCCGCGTTCAACTGGCGCGTGGCGCGGCAAATGCGGCGGCGGGGAATTCCCGTGGTCTATTACGTCTGTCCGCAGTTCTGGGCCTGGCGGCAGGGGCGCGTCAAGCTGCTACGCAAATACGTCGACAAGGCCCTGGCAATTTTTCCCTTCGAAGAAAAATTCTATCGCGATCGGGGAGTGGACGCGACCTTTGTGGGACATCCGCTTGCCGATCTGCCCGCGCCGGGGATTTCGCGCGAGGCATATGCCGCCGCCAACCAGCTCGATCCAGGCAAGGCGTGGATCACGCTGATGCCAGGCAGCCGGCGCAAAGAGGTACGCATGAATCTGCCGACGATTCTTGAAGCGGCGCACCGGCTCGAAGCAGACCGTCCCGGGGCAGACCACACACAGATCGGGTCGCAGGGCGAGGCCTACGAGTTCCTGCTGCCGGTGGCGGCTACGCTCGACGCTTCGTTTCTTCGGAACCTGATCTCAGGGGAAGAAACGGGGCGCGCCGCGTCCCTAGAACCAAAACTTCACCTGGTCGCGGATGCACTGCCTGCGCTTTATCATTCGCGCGCGGCAATTGTAGCGAGCGGGACCGCGACGGTGGAAGCAGCAATCATGGGCACTCCATTCGTCATGGTGTACCGCGTCTCTGCGCTAACATATGCGCTCGGCAAGCCGCGGCTGAAAGTCCCTTATTTTGCGATGGTGAACCTGATCGCGGGTGAAGGGGTCGTCCCCGAACTGGTGCAACAAAAATTCACCGCACAGAATGTCGTCGCGGAGTTGAAGAAGATCATCTCAGATGGCGCGCCGCGAAGGCATATGATCGAGCGCTTGCGAAGTGTGAAGGCGAAACTAAAGCGAAGCAATGACGAGTCGCGTCCCTCGGAAATTGCGACGGAGATCATACTGAAGATGATCGAATAGCGCGACCGCGATACCGGTTTATTGCAGTTCGCATTCAGCCGCCGAGCATCCGCCTGGAGCTGGTGTGCGGATGCTGCGGATTCCGTTCTTCACATGGATCGTTTCCATGACGCCGGGATAGGCGAACCAGAACTTTCGAAATTCACGATCCCCAGGGAGCCAGGAATGCGCTTTCTTGAGTTCGTAGGTCACAAGCAATTCCGCCGCGTAGATTGCGGCATACTTGGCTACAAATTGCTGGTTGCTCGGAACGCTCGTCACCCATGGTGCGCCGGCTGCGTACTCGTGGTCGAGTACCAGTTTGTGTGTGGTAAGACGGAGGGCCTCCGAGCCGCCAAGCGACGCCATTGCGGCGACAAATTTCTTGTCCACGACCCGAACCTTGAGTGACTGTCTCAGCGGCGCGGGGGGGAGATTCGGTTGAGCATCGGACTGATCGGTGATTGGCGCATTGCGTTCGACATCGCGTAACACTTCTTCCGGTAGCTCGGCTTGCGCGGCGACCGAGACGGGCTGGATGAAAGTCAGAATGGCAACGACAGCGAGGGCGAAGAACGAAGCAGTGCGCAGAAAAACTCCTTTGAGCCAGCGATGTAGAACTCCGGTCGCGGGGTCGCGGCACCTGCTCCGCCGCCGCGGAAATAGCCAGTCGAAGGGGCAGGCTGTGCAAGGGGCGACTCGCGCCGGAATAGGTCGGTGGAGTGCACTCGCTCCGCCAGAGCGATTTCTTTTTTGGGAAAGTTGTTTTGAACGATGTAGAACAGGTTTTCCGGAATCGGGAAGAAATTCGACCGCAAGCATGCGCACCACTTTTGACTGAGTGAGCTTACTTTTTCCTCGGTAAAGGCGGCGCAATCGAGGTTTCCTGCGTTGTTTTCAAGGCGCCATCTCGAGATTCGGATTGTCTTCGCCCCAATCACGCATATTGGGATGACAAAGTTTTAACCAAACAAATTACCCTAACCCTTGTCCTACCAGCATCTTTTGCGTGAAAATTAACATCTTAGGAAATGTAGTCCTGCCAGGAGACTCTCTTGAAGCTCTGCCAACGTCGACCAGCGCGCCAAGCGCTTGGAGCATTTTTCGTTTTTTTTCTGTGCTTTGCGGCGAACCGGCCGGCGGTGGCTGCTGAGAAGAACCGTCTCCGGGCCGACGATTACCAGATCAACGTCGAACTTCTGCCACAAAGTCACAAGCTGACGGGGCGCGCCGTCGTAAAGGTCACCGCGCTCGACGACCTGAGCGTGGTCAGCTTTCAGTTGAACAATGCCCTCCGCATCACGAAACTGACCGACGCCACCAACAAACCCTTGACGCCAGAACGCAACACGCAGGAATCGACGGTTCGCTTTGCGCTGAACAGCGGATTGGCAAAGAATGCCAGCACCACTTTCACTTTCGAATATGAGGGCTCGCTGGAAACCGCCGATGACAGCCCGGTCCAAGGCATAAAGCTCGCTTATGTCGGACCTGACACCAGCTATTTACTCTATTCCGGCCTGTGGTTTCCGGTAGCTGGATATGGCATCAACCGCTTTACGTCGACCATTAACGTCACGGTTCCATCGCATATGGTGGTGATCGGCAGTGGAAAAGAGTCGACTCCATCGACTCCCGGAGCGCCTGGAAAGAAAGGCGCACCCGCAGCCACTGTGGCCAATTCGAAGACCTTTACCTTTACCTCGGAGAAGGCGAGTTTCCCGGGCACCATCATTGCCGGCACATTTCAGGAGTTCAAAAGCGATGACGCCGGGCTCGATGTGCGTGTCTTTTTTAAGCCGAACCATCAGAACCTCGGCGCGGAATATGCGTCCACAGCCGTCAAAGCCTTCACTTTTTACGAAACGCAGTACGGAACCGCCGAGTCGACGCGATTGAAAGTCGTGGAACTGCCGGATGACACAGTCCCCACGGCCTACGCCCCGGAAATTGCGGCCCTGGCCAGCCGCGCCGTCACCGAAAAAGTGAACTACCGCTTGTTGTCGAACGTGATCGCCCACCAATGGTGGGGCGTGTCGGTGAGTCCCGCGACCAAAGACGACTGGTGGCTGAGTGACGGCTTTGCACGCTACTCCGAGGCGCGCTACGTGGAGAGTGCAGCTGGCGAAGCTGGGCTGGAAGAGATGATTAAGGATATGTCGGTCGGCGCGCTCGCCTATGACAGCGTGCCGCTGTCGAGCGCTGACAAGCTGGACTACTTCTCTCCCGAGTTTCAGTCGCTCGTTACCGACAAGGGCGCGATGATCCTGCACATGCTGCGCTGGGTGGTCGGCGAAAAAGACTATCTCAAGATCATGCGCGACTTTGCGACGAAGTATGCAGGCAAGTCCGCCAGCACCGACGATTTCCGCGAGCTGAGCGAAAAAGTCTACGGGCAGCAACTCACATGGTTCTATTCGCAGTGGATGGATTCCACCAGCGCGCCCGAGTTCAAAGCCAAGTACACCGTCTACCGGCTCGGCAATAACAAGGGATTTCGTATCGTAGGGGCTATCCAGCAGGATCTCGATCTTTTCCGTATGCCCGTCAATCTGCGGATTGATACAGACGGGCGCACGGAAGAGAAAAGGATCGAAGTAGTAGGGACGGATTCACCGTTCTCGGTCGAAACCTTCGGACGACCGCGACGGATCGCGATCGACCCCGAAAATCGTGTGCTGGAGAATTCGAAAGACGTCAAGCTGCGAGCCTCGATTCTGCGCGGACAGGGACTGACGCAACAGGGCGATCTGGCCGGAGCACTGCTCGAATTCAACAAGGCGCTCGAAGTTAACAAGAACAGCTCGCTCGCTCACTACCGTATCGCCGAGGTGTTTTTCCTGCAAAAAAATTATCAGGCTTCCGCGAACGCTTATCGCGAATCCTTGAACGGCGACGGCGAGCCGCGGTGGACGGAGGTTTGGAGCCACCTGCAACTCGGAAAAATCTTCGATGTTACCGGACAGCGCGAACGCGCCGTGAACGAATACCGGCAAGCCATCCAAACCAACGACAACACCCAGGGCGCGCTCGACGAATGCCGGCGCTATATGCAGAAACCCTACGAGCGCGAAAAACCCGTGGAAGGAATCTAGGCGGGAAAAAATTGGGTCCGTACCACCAGGCGAATAGCGGTACGGACCAGGAGGGAACGATTCAGAATATAGAGCGAAGCCTGCACAATGTCAAGTACTTCTATAGACTTTCTTTTATAGTCTCGTCCGTTCTCCCAAACCTCTAAATTTAAGGCGGTTACGCAACTGAGGCGTTCGACGCCGTCACCCGGCATTGCTTTTCCACTCCTCGAGCCTACGCCTTGGCCCCATCAAAACCTTTGCGCCGCTGCTCGCTATACCGGTGGAGCGCGTCTTCGATAATGGGGTACGCCTTTGTCGCGGGCTGGATCTCGTCCACTTCCACCGACTTCCCCTCTAACAGCTTGTAGTCCTGAAAGAACCGCCGCAGCATCAGCAGGCGATGCGGAGGCATCTCAGCCGCCTCGCGGTAGGGGTTGAATTCCGGATCCTCGGTCGCGATGGCAATGATCTTATGGTCTTTCTTGCCCGAATCAAGCATGGTCATGAGGCCAATGGCACGGGCGTGGATGATGGTCAGCGGAACGACCGTCTCTTGGCAAAGGACGAGCACGTCGATCGGATCATCGTCTTCGGCGAGCGTCTGCGGGATAAAACCGTAATTCGCGGGGTAATAAACCGCCGAGTACAGCACGCGGTCGAGTTTGATCAAGCCGCTCGTCTTATCCAGTTCATACTTCACGCTCGAGCCAAAAGGAATCTCGATCACGGTGTTAAACTCCTGCGGCAGTTTGCTGCCGGGAGTCACGTCGTGCCAGGGATGGATCATGGGATGGGTCTGCCTTTGTGAGATCGGGTATGCCGCAGAGACGATTGTAAATGGGTTGCCCGTCCGGCGTGGACGGCACCTCGTGCTACGGAGCAGGCTTTCGTGCCCGAACCATTGATTGTCCCCGGCTCCGTCGGAATTCCGATGGCGGATCTACCGCATCTTGACCCGTTCCCGGGCGACGCGTAGAGTTTCCAACTAGGGGTGCGCAGTTATGTCGACCGAGACCAGCAGATTTCTCAAGTTCGGATCGGTAATCGTGCTGATCGTCGTGTCGCTCGGCTTCCTTGCCTATACCGGGGTGCAGGACAGCAAGAGCTACTACGTCACCATTAAAGAATTGAATGGCATGGGCAATGAGGCCTATGCCAAGCGATTACGGGTGGCCGGGAACGTCGTTCCGGGATCGATCAAGCGCAGCGGAACGCGCGTTGATTTCATGCTGAAGGAAAACGAACTGACTCTCCCCGTTTCGTACACGGGGACCGAAGCTCCTCCCGACACGTTTAAAGACGATTCGCAAGCCTTGGCGGATGGCAGCTTCGGACGTGACGGCGTCTTTCATGCCAAGCAATTGCAGGCCAAGTGCGCTTCGAAATATGCGCCGGCGCCGGGATCAACTCCGGCAACGCAGCCTGCCAAGAGCATGTCGCAATCCTATACCTCGGGACAAAACCAGGGCATGGCGAATTGATTGGCCATTGCGTACTCGTCCACCACGGGATTTCAGCGCTTCTGCCTAAGAAATGAAACGTCGCGAAGGATCGGCCCAAGTCTTAGTCACTGTACTTTTAAGTCTTCTTCTTTCCGGGCATGCGATTTCGCAGAAATCCGACGCGGCGGAAGCGCCTCCGGAACTCCAAGCCGAGAAGCCGCCCGAACACCCAGTCACCAGAGAACAACTCCACACATATTTCAATGTGATGCACATACCATCGATCAACCGTCAACTGATCCACGAGAAGCTCGAGTCGCAGAGGAAGCAACTGCCTCAGTGGTACCCACCATCTGTTTGGAACGAAATTACCAATGCGATCGAGAACATTGACATGGCCGAGGTGGCACTGCCGGTTTATCAGAAATACGTGAGCCAAGACGACGCGAAATTCCTAATCCAATTTATGGCAACTCCCCAGGGACAAAAGCTATCCCAGACCATTCTGACAAAGGACACTCAGTCGCAAGTTGCCGGTGCCGCCCCAGAACTGGCGCGAGACCAGACGATTAGGGAGCTAGAACGCAACGAAGGCGCGGAAGTTGAGCGAGTGCTTTCAGGTCTGAGTCCCAAGGAATTGCGCAATCTCGAATCGCAATCCGCGCACTGGCAGCAGATGCAACCGGCCCTTAAGAAAATGCGGACCGAAACCGGGCAGGCTATTATCGCTAAGCAGACGGAACTTGCGCGCGCGATTTCCGCGGCTCATCAATCGGATTTGGCGGAAGCTAAACGCAGCTACGACGCAAGTCATCCTTGAGCTTTGATCGCGCCGATCATCGTGCTGCCGTACTCTTATTAGTTTAGATTGGGTCTCGCCAACGGTCGCAGGTCTCAGGGCCACGCGTCCCGAACTTCTTCACCTTAATGAATAGCCTCGCGGAAAATACGCCCGTTCCCGTGATTACCGTCACGAATCTGGTCAAACAATTTGGACGCTTTGCCGCTTTGCGCGGAGTAACCGCGGAATTCTCTGGCGGAAAATTGTATGCCATCCTCGGCGATAACGGCGCCGGCAAAACTACACTGCTGCGCACGCTGGCCGGACTGAACCAGCCATCCAGCGGCGAGTTCTCCATTCTCGGCTCAAGCAGGTTTCGCGAAGTCTGCCAGCAAGTTGGATACATGGCGCATCCCTCGCTGCTCTACGACGAGATGAGTGCCATGGAGAATCTGACCTATTTCGCGCGACTCTACGGCATCAGCGACAATACGCGCTGTGCCGCAGTGATCCAGTCGGTCGGACTCGACCCCGAACTCACCCGCCCGGTCGGACAGTATTCGCAGGGCATGCGACAGCGCATGTCGCTGGCTCGCGCGCTTTTGAACGACCCGAAAATTCTGTTGTTAGATGAACCCTTCTCGAACGTAGACCTTCATTCCGCTTCCGAGATGGTCCGTCTGCTGGCCGGGATCCGCGACCGCGGCACCACAATTTTCATCGTCACCCACCAAGCCTCGTTGCTCGAACATGCGGCTGACGAATTCGTGTGGATGGAATTCGGCAAGATCATCGAGCGTACGCGCGACCTGCAACGCCTCGAGGTCGTGCAGCTTGGGGCGAACCAATGACGCCCCCGAGCGGTGTCACCCGCATCACTTTGCTCAAAGACTTGCGGCTCGAATGGAGATCGAAAGACGCGATCAACTCCATGCTGTTTTTCTCGCTGCTCGTAGTGGTGGTTTTCAGCTTCTCGTTCGATCCGAGCGCGGAGGAATCGCGCCAGATCGCAGGAGGGCTGATTTGGGTGGCCTTTCTGTTCGCGGCGGTCGTGGCGCTCAACCAGACCTGGGCGCGTGAGCTTCGCAATCAAGTGCTTGATGCTTACCGCGTATCGCCCGCCCCTCCCAATGCGCTGTTCCTCGCCAAAACCTTGGGCAATTTCGTCTTCGTCAGCATCCTCGAAATTGTCATGACGCCGCTATTCATCGCGTTTTACCGCTTGCGGGCGCTCGGTCCCGCCTGGCAACTGATTCCAGTCGCGGCGCTCGGAACATGGGCGCTCGTCGTAAATGGGACGTTCTTCGCCGCTATGTCGCTGCGCACGCGCAGCCGCGAGATCATGCTACCCTTGCTGCTCTTCCCGATTTCGATCCCGGCGCTACTGGCAATGGTTCAAGCCACGACGGCAATTTTGAGTGGCGAGAACAGCGCTCGCTTCTGGATCGTGTTGCTTGTCACCTACGATCTGGTGTTTACTACGGTGTGTTTGCTGTTGTTTGAAACTGTGCTTAACGCAGAATGACGCGATTGAGAGAATGCATCATTGAAGCCTTGACTCGTTCCCAATGTTTTAACGACTCAATCACTCAATGATCCGATTTCCGTGATTCGATAGTCCAGCCCATGAAGATACTCTTCCCGATACTCACCGTCTTGACGACGATCCTGTTGGCTTTCGCCCTTTATGAGGCCTTGGTTGTCGCGCCTACCGAGCAGACGATGGGAGATGTACAGCGCATCTTCTACTATCATGTGCCTTCGGCATGGACGGCGTTCATCCTCTTTTTTGTGAATTTTGGCGCGTCGATCGTCTACTTGATGACTCGTAAGACAAAGGCCGACATCGTAGCGCTGGTGAGCGCGGAGGTCGGCGTGGTTTTTCTGCACGGTTTGCCTCATCACCGGTCCGATCTGGGCGCGACCGGTCTGGGGCATTTGGTGGACATGGGATATGCGCCTGACTTCGACCTTGGTTCTCTGGTTGATCTACGTCAGCTATCTTTTCTTGCGGAGGTTCTCGTCTGGCGGCCAGACGCCTGCTCTCGCGGCTGCGCTTGCCGTTCTCGGGGCGCTTTGCGTGCCCTTCGTTTACTTTTCCATCTGGTTTTTCCGCACGCAGCATCCGCAACCGGTGATGGGCGGAGGCGGATCGATTGACCCACGAATGATGCACGTTTTGCTCATTAACTGGCTGGCGTTTTCCTGCTTCGCATTTCTGGTGTGCTGGTCGCGCTATCGGCTGGAAAGACTGCAACGCGATGTCGATCAGGCTCATGCCCTACAATCGCTATTGGGACCCCGCGGGGGGATGCGATGAGAAACGGATACCTTTTTGCCGCTTACGCTGTCACTTGGGTCATCCACATTGGATACATCGCGACCATCCTCTCGCGTTATGCCCGCTTAAAGCAGGAGATTGCTTCGCTAAAGAAGAAGTAGCTGTCGGAGGTCGGGTTGTGAGGCTTTCGGGCCGAGCAATTTGCGGAAGCGGCAGAAAACGGGCGTCGGTTTCGATTCTTGGAAATTGAGACGAGCAGTCTGAGACCTTTTTCTTTCTTTACAACCAATTGGCTCGCTTTTGGCTTCTCACTATGCGGCCCATGCTGTCTCGACGGCTTGACAGCGTATCTGTTGAATGTAAAAGTATTTGTTTGGTTCAATCCCAGTATTCTGGTGACAGGTACGCTACCGCTCGCTAAGGGCGTCGCGCCGAGTGGTAATGTGTGCCATTCTTGGTCTCACCCCACGAATTGGGAAATCGGAGGAGCTTCGTGAATTGGAATTGCCCTGTGCTGGAAGTAGGAACGGCGGGACGTGCGGCTTCAGAAACAAGAAAAGAGACTTCAAATAGCATGAAGACGCAAAACCTGTTTCGCGCGAAGAAATCTCTCCTGACAACGGCTCTGCTGGCTAGCGCGGTCGTCATGCTCTCTGTTTCTGCCGGCCTTCCGGCAGCAGCGCAGGTCTCAGCCCCATCGTCAACCGGAACCTCCGCCGCAACTACACCCGCCCTGGCTTCTCGTAAGATTTCGTCGCAATCATTTTCCCTTCCGTTGTTCTTTGAGCCAAATCAGGGTCAGACCGATCCGCAGGTTAAGTTTCTCTCGCGTGGCTCTGGCTACGGACTGTTCCTGACCTCGGACGAGGCTGTTCTGGAATTGCATCGCTCGTCTAAACAGCAAGCCACCATGAATTCGGTGATCCGCATGCGCCTCGACGGCGCCAACTCGGCCGCCAACGTGGCGGGTACTTCTCCGCTATCCGGCAAGAGCAACTACTTTATTGGCAATGATCCATCCAAGTGGCGGCGGAACATTCCTCAATTTGGACGGGTTGAGTATCAGGCGATTTATCCCGGAATCGATCTCGTTTACTACGGCAACCAGGGGCAACTGGAATATGACTTCCGCGTCGCGCCCGACGCTGATCCCGGCAAAATTGCACTGAGTTTCAGCGGCGCTGCCACGAGGATCGATGCGGGCGATCTGATCCTTTCGACCGCAAGTGGTGACATTTGCTTCCACGCTCCACGCGTCTATCAGCCCGCGCTGGCGCAATCCGCAAAGTCCCTAGCGGGCAACGAAAAGGCAATCAGCGAGACAACGGTCGCCGGAAGTTTTCGTCAGTTGGCAGATGGCAAAATTGGTTTCGCAATCGGCGATTACGATCGCAGCCGCGAACTGGTCATCGATCCGGTCCTCGCCTACTCCTCGTATCTTGGCGGTAGCGGGACTGAAGCGAATGTCCAAGTCGCCGTGGACTCCGGCGGATTGATTTATCTGGCGGGCTCGACCACCTCGGCCGACTTTCCTTCCAGCGCGACCAACTCTCCGAATAATCTGGCCTTCCAACCCCAGATTGCCGGTCCGCAGAACGTCTTCATCGCAGTGATCAACCCGAGTCTGGTACCGCCTACCTATAACGATAGTCAGCAGTTGGTCTACGCAACTTACTTGGGAGGAAACGGCGTCGACACTCCGACGGGACTCGCGGTTGACGGAGCCTTCAGCATTTACGTTGGCGGTTACACCACGTCGTCGAACTTCCCTTTTACTCTGAATGCGTTTCAAACGACAGCAGAAGAACCCGGCACGCACGGCTTTGTGAGCAAGATCGCTTTCGGCGCCAACGGAGCCGCAACCACCACCTACGCCCTGGCCTACTCGTCTTATCTCTCCGGCAATGGCACTGATCGCGTTACCGGACTGGCTATCGATGCCACCAAGCAGAACGTTTATCTCACCGGTGACACCACCTCGCAGGATCTTTCCAGTCACGGTTTCCCGGCGAACCCCAATGCCTACCAGATCACTTCGAACGCCGCCCCAGGGGATCCACAGTTTTTTGCCACCGAGATCAACACCTCCGGCAACGGCCTGAACAGCATTCTGTACTCGACTTACTTCGGCGGCGGAAATCCGGCGGGCGCGACCGCCGTAGGCGGCGGCATCGCGGTCGACCCGACCTCGTCGAGTGTCAATATGTACATCACGGGGACGACCAACATGCTCCCCACGGCGGGAACGGATGGTCAGGCGCCATTTCCATTGCTCGACGCGCAGCAATCCTGCCTCAACGGTGCGAGCAAGGTCACGAACTGTCCCGCGCCGGGCACGAATACCGACGCTTTTGTCGCCAAATTCAACCCGAACGTGCCCTCCACAGCTTCTCTTGTCTATTCGACCTACGTAGGCGGCAGCGGTACCGACGCTGGTCTCGCAATAGCCGTGGACTCGTCCAGCAACGCCTACATCGGCGGTTCCACCAACTCGACCGACCTCACCTGCACTACCAGTTGCGGGGCGGCTAGTTTCGACGGGACCTATACCGGCACAGGCGGCAACAGTAATGGATTTGTGGTTAGGATCAACAACCAAACGAACGGTATCTACCCGGTCTACTATTTCACTTATATCGGCGGCGGCGGACCCGACAGCGTTAACTCCATTCAGGTAGATTCGCTCCAGTCAGTCCACGTAGTCGGCAGCACATTTGGGGGCTTGCCGGTGACGGATTCTCCCTACGCCTACGGCGGCGGTGGCGACGCTTTTGTGGGCGTCATTTCCACCAGCCTGAGCGGTGTTGGCGTCGGCGATTACCTCACCTACATTGGTGGCAACCAGTTGGATCAGGGTACGGGAGTTGCGCTCGACGCATTCAACGCCACCTATGTGGCCGGAAACACGATATCGCAAAATTTCCCGGTGACTTCGAATCCATTTCAAGGGACTTTGAACAGCGGTTCCCAGGATGCATTCGTCAGCAAGATGGGCTCGGTCAGTCAAGTCGCGGTCTCCAACTCTCCGAGCAGTCCGTCTCCGAATCCTGTGAATAACGGCGCCCAAGCGGAATTCACTTTCTTGATCACCAACTACGGTCCGGACAACGCATCGCAAGTAAACTTCTACGCGCTGTTGCCGAGTGGGCTGGGTACGACCTCGACAGCTACGGTTCGCAGTGGAACCGGAACATGCGGCGCTTTGATTGGAACAACCATCAACTGTTTCTTCCCCACCCTGACCGCAACTACTTGCACCCAAGGCACGACTTGTCCGTCATCGGCTTCGGTTGAAGTCGACGTCACCCCGCTGAGCACGGAAAACCTAACGACCATCTCCGTTTCCGGTGAAGTGGGTGCGAACGGAGGGCCAGTTGGATTGCCCCAATCGCAGTCCGTAAATGTAGTCGACTTCAAAGTCGTTGCCTCCAGTCCCAACCCGAACCCAATCAACGCCGGTGATTCGACCGTCATCACCGTTGAGTTCTGTCCAACGCAGCCGAATCTAGGCTACAGCGGCACGATCACCCCTACCCAAACTACTTCGCCTTCGATGGTGACCGCCTCAACACCCACGTTCAATCCGACTACCGTAACGCTCTCGGGTGGCGCCTGTGGCACCACAGCCCTCACGATCGCTACCGTCGCTCGGCCCGTCAATACAGGCGGCTTGTTGCATCGCGGACCGCTCTACGCAACCTGGCTCCCCATTGGAGGCGTAAGCCTGCTGGGACTCGGCATCGGCGTTGGCCGGAAGCGCCGCCGATGGCTGGCAGGAGCTTTGCTTGGCGGCCTGCTCGGCGTAATCATGCTGCAGTTGGCTTGCGGATCCTCCAGCACGAGCCAGACTGCAACCGGAGGCACCGTGGCGCAAACCTACACCATCACGATCTCAGGTTCAGCCGGAACAGGATCGTCGCATAACCAGCAAGTCCAGCTCGTCGTACACTAAGCGGCGAACGCCTTCTTCGCATAACGCACTCGACAACCGAAAGCCTTCGCTCCGGCGAGGGCTTTTTCTTGCCCCGTCGATCTTCGGGTAAGACCGCGACGCGTCCGAGCTAGTGGCCTCTTAAGCCCTTATAAACATGGCAGATACATTTCTTGACAATATTCCATATTGCGATATCATTATCGCGATCTGGCATATGACACTGGGAGAAAAAATTCGCTACCTGCGCGAGGTCGAAGGCTCCCTGCGCGGATTGAATCGTCCTCTGACGCAACAAGAGTTGATGAAGGCGATTCAGGCCGAGACGGGCAAGACCATCAGCCAGTCGTATCTCTCGCAGATTGAGGGTGGCAAGCGTCCACACATGACCCAGTCGTCGCGGACGCTGCTGGCTCGGTTCTTCAAGGTTCATCCCGGCTTTCTTGTGGATGACCCCGAGGGTTATCACACGGAACTGCTCTCTGATTTGCGAACTACGGAGGGCCAGCTGGATGTCTGGCTGCTCCAAGGTTCGGAGCGATTTGCCAGCGACCCACCAGTGAGTGAGGTGTTGATCAAGATCGCGCGTCACAACGACACGCGGCGATGCCTGCTACTGCTGGGAGAGATTCTGAACACGCCTGGGCTTGCCGACCGTCTCTTCGAGGCTTTGCGTCCCGAGCTGGTGCGAACGATTGGTGCTGCGCCACGCAGGCGAAGCGTATGAAGAAAAATCGCGAGATCGCTAGTTTGAGGACTCCGCCGTTTGCGCCCTTAGTTTGCGCTAGTGGTTTGCGCTATTGGATTGAGGCGAACGTATGACGTGGGCTGACTTTTATCTCACTTGTTTCGCTGTCGGCTTCCTGCTGAGCGCGGTTTCGTTCATTGCGGGCGGAATGCGCTGGCATCTGCATCTGCCGCACTTACCTCACGCGGGCGGACACGGTTTTGGTAGCCACACAGTCGGAAGTCACGGGCCAGCAGCCCACGGGTCTGCAGGACACGCGGCATCGGGACAAAGTACGACCGCGAATGGACAGACCGTTTCAACCGCACGCACTGCCCAGCAGCCGTCCGTGTCGCCTTTCAACTTCATCACGCTGACCGCCTTTTTGGCCTGGTTCGGAGGGACGGGATTTCTGATCGCGCGCTTCTCCGGCATCTGGTACGCGCTCGGCTTGCTCATTGCCGGCGCAGCCGGAGCCGCCGGCGCCAGCACTGTGTTCCTGTTCCTGACGCGAGTGCTGATCTCGCACGAAGAGAACATGGACTCGGCTGACTACGAGATGGTCGGAGTGCTGGGCCGAATCTCCATGCCGGTTCGCGAAAACGGTACAGGAGAAATGATCTACTCGCAGGCGGGAACGCGTCGCACCTGTGGCGCGCGCAGCGACGACGGACGCGCACTGGAAAAAGGCGCCGAAATCATGGTCTCGCGTTACGAGAAAGGAATTGCCTACGTCAAGCGTTGGGAGGAAGTCCGTGGCGAATAGCAAGGCACGTTTCGCTTGTCAGAACCTCGGCGGCGCACGTCAAGAGAACTTTCTATGAATCGGCGAATCTTCCAATTCGCAACCCTGCTGCTCTGGCTCGCATTGCCGCTGGTGACGCTGCAATACCGGCAGGCGTGGGATCTCCTTCCGGTGCATGTAGCCACGCACTTCAATGCCAGCGGACAAGCCAACGGCTGGATGTCGCGCGAGCAGGCACTGCAATTCGGGGTGGGATTCGTTGCGATTCTCTTGGTGATTTTCACCGCGCTTCTGCTGTATATGGCACGCAGCCGCGTCGACGTATTTTCCTGGGCAATGTTTGGTTTTTGCGCCCTGATCCTCAGCGTGATGGTCGAAGTCAATGCGATCATTGTCAGTTACAACCTGCATGGCACGGCCCTCGACCTGGGAGGAATACTGATCGCCGTTCCGATTGCCGCTGTGTTACTGGGAATCGTCTATGTGGTAACGCGGCGTGGTCCGGCGCTTTCTTCTTCGTCAGACATGACAGGCACTCGAGATCTCTTGGTTGAGGAGACGCACTCCGGCGGAATGGTGACGCTCCTTCTGCTGCCAGCCGTCGCCGTTCCGCTGATTGCGGCCGCGGCGGCGACGGCCCCAGGAGTGCGCATCGGCATGGCCATCGTAGCCCTGCTGGGGGTCACGACCATTGCCGCAGCATGGAGCGGCTTTCAATATCGTTTTCTGCGACATGGAGTCGAGATTCGAGCTCTGGGCTTCCGGCTGAAGTCCATCCCCAGAATGCAGATTCAGAGTTACGCGGCCGAATCGTGGAGTGCTTTGCGCGGCTATGGCATTCGCGGAGTCGGCAACACTCGCGCCTATGTATGGGGCAATAAGGTCGTTCGCATCAAGACGTCGAACGGAGACGTTGTTCTCGGCCACAATGATCCGCCGCGGATCGTGCGCGATTTGGATTTGGTGATGAGCACTTTGCATGTCGCGAAGTGACAACAACCAACGGTTTTTCAGGAGGCAATATGCTATTCGGCATACCAATGGAAGTCTGGGTCATCGCGGGGCTGATGGTACTCACCATCCTGTTCCTGATGAGCATGCTGGCCCGCTTATACCGCAAAGCAGGCCCACATGAAGCATTGATCGTTTACGGTTTTCGCGGAACCCGTGTGATCCAGGGACACGGCACTGTAATCTTCCCAATGGTCGAGAGCTGCAAAGACCTCTCGCTCGAATTGATGTCGTTCGACGTGGCTCCACAACAGGATCTCTACACCAAGCAGGGCGTCGCGGTCACGGTCGAAGCCGTCGCTCAGATCAAGGTGAAATCAGACAAAGAGTCAATCCTGACTGCAGCCGAGCAGTTTCTCACCAAAGCTGATCAGGAACGCGAAGGACTCATCCGGCTCGTGATGGAAGGCCACTTGCGCGGCATCATCGGACAACTCACGGTCGAAGAAATCGTGAAGCAGCCGGAGATGGTCGGTGACCGCATGCGCGCCACTTGCGCCGACGACATGAACAAGATGGGGCTCGAAGTGATTTCGTTCACCATCAAAGAGGTTCGCGACAAGAATGAATACATCACCAACATGGGCAAGCCGGATGTCGCCCGCATCAAACGCGACGCCGACGTTGCCACGGCTGAAGCCGATCGCGATACGGCGATCCGGCGCGCGATCGCCACTCGCGAGGCTGCGGTAGCCAAAGCCCAGGCCGATCAGGAGCGAGTGCTGGCCGAGACGCTCTCGCAAGCAAAGCAAGCAGAATCGCAGCGCGATCTAGAGATCAAGAAAGCGCAATACCTGGAAGTCACGAAGAAGCAACAAGCACAGGCGGACAAGGCTTACGACATCCAAACGGCCGTCATGCAGCAACAGGTCACGACAGAAAGCGTGCGCGTCCTCCAGGTCGAAAAAGAAGGACAGGTCAAGGTGCAGGAAGCGGAAATTAATCGCCGCGAAAAAGAACTGATCGCAACCGTGTTGAAGCAGGCGGAGATCGAACGGCAGCGCATCGAAACTCTGGCCGCCGCCGAGAAACAACGGCTGATTGCGGAGGCCGAGGGCCAAGCGTCTGCAATTCGGGCTCAGGGCGAGGCGGAGGCGGAAATCATCTTCAAGAAGGGTGAAGCCGAGGCGAAGGCCATGAACGTGAAGGCCGAGGCCTATCAGGAATACAACCAGGCCGCTGTCATCGACAAGTTGATCACCGGACTGCCGGAAATTGTAAAAGCACTGGCCGCTCCTCTGGCGAACGTGGACAAGATCACGATCGTCTCGACCGGCAACGGCGATACCGCCGGAATGAACAAAATTACCGGCGACATCACCAAGATCGCGGCGCAGGTTCCAGCGCTTTTTGAAACTCTCTCGGGCATGCCGCTCGCAGATCTGTTGAGCAAAGTTAGGCCGATTGGAGACAAAGTGCCCAAGCTGCCGGAGATCAATTCGTCAGCCAACGATTAAACGACGGACCAGGCGAATGGATTCAGCAATTCGTAAACGTCAAGCCATTGCGGCGAGCTATTCCCTGTGGAGTGCCGGAACGGAACTGCCCGTCACTCCACTGACACGAAGATTCAGGAGGACATTGTGAACGAGGAACTACACCACGCGAGATCACTGGGCCTGTCGGTCGCGCTGGGAGCCGCGATGGGCGCGGCTCTCGGAGCGGCCACTGGGCACATGGGTGTCTGGGTCGCCGTGGGAATCGCAGCCTACATCGCGATTTCGCTAGTGGGCGGCGCCTGGACCAAAAGATCGGACGATTGACAAATTCGTAATTCACGACTTAAGCAAAGGAGTCTTTATGGCATTACTCGAACGCGTTTCGACACTGGTACGGGCCAACCTCAACGATCTGATCGACAAAGCCGAGGAGCCCGAGAAGATGATCAAGCAGGTCATCCTCGACATGAACAACCAGCTCTTGCAGGTGAAGACCCAAGTTGCCATCGCGATTGCCGACCAGCATCTCTTGGAGAAAAAGAAGCTGGAAAACGACGACAAGATCAAAGAGTGGATGCGCAAGGCCGAACTCGCCGTTGACAAAAAACAAGATGACTTGGCGCGCGCAGCGCTGCTTCGCGTAGAGAGTTATCGCGACATGAGCGCTAATTTCGGCCAGCAGCTCGAAGATCAGAAAGCCCAGGTCGAGAATTTAAAATCGGCGCTCCGCAATCTTGATCAGAAGCTCGCCGAAGCGAACGCTAAGGCGGATCTATTGATAGCACAGCATCGCCGGGCCCGCGCCGCGTCCAGGACTACGGACGCTCAATCGGCCATGAGCGCGAATACCAAGTCCGCGACCTTTGACCGCATGCAGAGGAAAGTGGCGCGTGAAGAAGCGATTGGCGGAGCCAAAGCCCAACTGCTCTCCGAGGATGTGGAAGACCGGCTGGCCGCTCTGGAAAAAGAAGATCGCATTGAGCAGTTGTTGACCGAGCTGAAAACCAAGCGCGGCGCGTAGGCAGACTCACGATGCGGCGGACGCATGCGTCGGTCCGGCACCCGACTTCTTCCAGAGGGGCGCAAGCTCGACAATACGCGGTCAGTTAGAATGTACCGGGGTTTCTATGCGCAAGATCTTCCATTTCGACTCGCCCGCTGATCCATACGTAGCTGATGCCGCAGTGCTGTGCTGCTTCGATCACCGCATCGGCACTGCGGTCCGCAAGTTTCTGAAGAAGCAGGGCATCGAGCGGGCCGACATGATCGTGGTCGCCGGCGGCGCGAAGACGCTTGCCTCGCCGCGTAACGACTTTGAACAGGACTTCATCCTGGAACAGGTCCGCATGTCGATTCGCCTGCACCAGACAAAGCGCGTGATGGTGATGAGCCACTCCGACTGCGCGACTTATGGAGGTCTTGCCCACTTCAAAGGCGACGAGAAAGCCGAGGCCGAACATCATCGCACCGAACTGCTGCGCGCCGGAGAACTGCTGACCGTCAACTTCCCCGGCCTCTCCGTCGAACCTTATTTCGTGAAGTTCGACGGCATCTGGGAAGTGAAGAATGCGGAATACCTAAGTTCTCCGAAGCCGAAAAGCGTCAGGGAGATTGCCTAGCAGGCTGTTGAAAAACTCTTCCGTGGCGACGAAAACGACCACTGGGGCTAAAGCCCGCACTGATTCTAAATCGCTTACGCGGCGCTGAAGCGCCGCTCTTGCACCGCTGCTTATGCATTCGTGAGTTTTTCAGCAGCCTGCTGGGCGCGGTCAACTTTCGGCGTCAGATCCCCATGCAAAATGTGGACCTCTTGCAGACCGGACCCCACCCCCCTACCCCCGGTATATTAGAATCAAGACTTTAGGAGTAATTATTCTCAAAGTCTTCAAAACGCGACACTTAAAGGCAAAGTCTTGAAAGCGTTGGACTTAGTCTTTTTGGCCCGTTCCGCGGTTGCGCGTTCGTCTATTTCGCCTTGCAAAATTTTCAAAGAACGGCGCTGGTATAGAACGGCTTCCGGACCGGCTCTGGAGACGGCCACACTTTAACGTTGGCACGAACGAAGCGTTATGGCGAGGAAATTCCGTATTCGAATAATAGCAACTCCTGATTCTTTCCAATTCGACGGACGAGTTTCCCTGCTCCAACTTCCCTGCTACAAATATTGCTATGAAAGTTCTCTTTATCGGTGGGACGGGAGTCATCAGCACCGCCAGCACTGTTTTAGCCGCAAGCCGCGGCATCGATCTCACGCTCCTCAGCCGTGGTCAACATTCGGCTGGAGTTCCCGAGGGCGTCAAGACTCTGGTTGCCGATATCAATGACCCGGCGCTGGCCCAAAAGCTGGAGCGCGAGTCGTTTGACGCGGTCGTAGACTGGATCGCGTTCACCCCGGCAGACATTGAACGCGATCTGAAACTTTTTCGCGGACGGACGCGCCAATACATCTTTATCAGTTCAACCAGCGCGTATCAGAAACCGCAGACGCATTACTTGATGACCGAGTCGACTCCGCTGGCGAATCCTTATTGGGACTATTCGCGAAACAAGATCGCCTGTGAAGAACGTTTGATGCAGGCTTACCGTGAAGATGGATTTCCCGTCACGATCGTCCGGCCTTCGCTCACTTATGGCGAGACGCTGGTTCCGCTCGCGCTCAACAGTTGGCAGAAATCCTACACGGCGGTCGATCGCATGCTCCGTGGACAAAAATTGATCGTGCCGGGAGACGGCTCTTCCCTGTGGGTGATCACGCACAATACGGATTTCGCCAAAGGTCTGGTGGGCTTGCTCGGCCACCAGCAGGCCATTGGACACGCATTTCACATCACATCCGACGAGGTGATGACCTGGGACCAGTTGTTCCGCGTTGTCGGCGCTGCGGTGGGTGTGGAACCGAAGCTCGTTCACATTCCGTCTGATTTCATCGCCGCGTGCATTCCCGAAAAAACCGGCACACTCACTGGCGACAAATCGGTGAGCGTTGTCTTCGACAATTCGAAGATCAAACGTTTCGTTCCCGGCTTCTGCGCGACGACGAGCTTCGCGGAGGGCATTCAGAAGTCGCTGGCGTGGTTCAACGCAGACGCGTCGCGCAAAGTGATCGACGATGCGGTGAACGCGACCACCGACAAGCTGATCGCAGCCTACGAGAAAGGATTGAGCGAAGCAGTGCGGAGCTTTGCTTGAGTAATTTACCGCCGAGAATTGATTTCGCTGAGTCTCACACTTTGCCCCAATCCTCCCAGTCCAATCCTTTGATTCGGCCGAATTCCCTGGCATTGGCAGTAATCAGCGTTAATTGATGGCGCAACGCCTGGGCGGCAATCAGAAGATCGTAGGCGCCGATCGGCTTTCCGACGGCTTCCAGAGCCGCTCGGACGCGTCCAGCAACTCTCGCATCCTCTGGTTCAAAATCCAGCAGACGAATCGGGCCGGCGAAGTAAGTCTCGACCGATCGCGTAGATTTATGCGCTCGCTTTATCCAGCAGCGGCAATGGCTTGTCGATTGAGGGCGTCGCGGCGGCTGCGGTGTCCAACTCCAACTGTTCCTGCCCGCCTAGCGCGGTGACTTTGCCGCGATAGTTTTTCAGGTGACGTTGCGCTGTCTCGAAGGCTTCTTGCGCCTTGTTCAGATTCTTTCCTACGTTTTCAAACTGGTTCTGGAAGAAGTCGAATGATTTCTGAGCTTTTGCCAGCTCGGCGCGGCTCTTCTCAAAACGTGTGGCGACCTCATACCACTTGTGCACCAGCGAAATCGTGTGCAGCGTCATCAGCAACGTATTGGGCGAAACGGGGAAGACATGCTGCTCGTTCATCCAGTCGCCAAGTTCCCGGTTGCGGATCACTTCCATATAGAGGGTTTCGCTCGGCAGATACATCAGCGCGATCTCAGTTGTACCGTTCTCCGGCTGAATATATTGCTGGATGCGCTTGGCCTCGGCCTTCATTACGCGAACCAGGGCGATGCGCGCCAGGTCAATTTCGGCTTTGTCATTGCTCTCGAACAACGCGATGACCTGCTCGCGCGGAAATTTGGCATCGATCGGCAGTTTGCGGTCTGGGAAGTAAATAACGGCGTCGGCGCGTCCTCCGCCTTCGCCAGGCTGCGACTGCAAGGCGAACATGTGGGCGGGCAGGAAATCGGCAAGCAGCCGCTCCAGGCTCGCTTCGCCAAACTGCCCGCGCAAATGCGGCAGCTTGAGCAAATTGTTCAGATCGTTGATGGAGTGGCCAAGCGCCCCCACTTCGCGGAGCTGTTCTTCTGCCGCCTTCAAGTGCTGCTGAACTTTCTCAAACTGCGCAAAGCCTTCTTTGATGTTTTGATCGAGTTTTACCTGCACCTGCTCGGTGATGGCCATCAACTTCGCGTCGACCCGATCGCGAATCGAGTCAAGGCTCTGCGCTGTCTGCTGATTTAGACTCTGAAATTCACCCTTCAGTTGCTGCGTGGTGAGCAGAAGAGAAGTCGTCATTTCGCTTCGGCCATCGCTGAGGCTGCGATTTTGCTCTTCCCTTCCCGTAGCGAGTTGCTGCTCGACCGAGCTACGAATCTCTGAGAAGCCTTGCTGGATGCGGTCTGTGACCTGCTGGCGGAGATCCCCTTTGGTCTGCTCCAGCCGACTGGCCATATCGGCAGTGGCTGCACTGAACCTCTGGCCAAGGGATGTACCGAGCCTTTCGATCTCGCCTGTAACTTCCGCTTTTGCATTCACTTGCGCGGCCGCCGAAATCCGCCGCAGCAGAATCGCCGAAAACCCAAGCAGGGCAAGGGTTCCCACGAGAATAGTAACCAGCAGCATGGTCTCCATAGTAAGTAGCTGAGCTGCATTCTAGAAGCTAGCGTGAGAGATGGAAAGCGGAAGTTTGCTCGCTACCCAACCGAGCCATCCGCGCACCATGCAATCATGCTCAGAGCCATTTTGCTTTCATCGGCGATACTGGCAGCGCAGGCAGCTTCCTGCCGGGCACAGGCGACTCAATCCGCGGATTGGCAGGCCAATCCCAAAAGCGGCGTTCCGAACAGCGCCACTGCCTTGGCCAGCAAGAGAGGTCCCGACGGATCTACTAGCTACCAGGCCGCCCACACCTCGAACACGACGGACGGATCATCTGTTGAGGATTCCTCCGCCGAGAACGAACTTTTCCAGTTAGTAAACGAGAGCCGCGAACTGGCTGGCGTACCAGCCCTTCGCATGGACGAAAGCCTCCACGCAGCCGCCCTCGCCCACGGCCAGCGGATGATCGCCGCTCAAAAGTTGGACCACCAGTTTGCCGGAGAACTCCCTCTGCTGGAAAGAGTCGCCGAGGTCAGCCCGCTGCGGCTTGATCGCGCGGGAGAGAATCTAGCTAACGCCACATGCGTCCCTGACGCCGACGAAGTGCTGATGCATTCCCCGCCTCACCGAGCCAACTTGCTGGATCGCAATTTTAACTTGGTGGGTATCGTGGCGATCCGGAAAAATGGCCGGCTCTACGTAGTCCAGGATTTTGCGCACGAACTAGAATCCTACTCCCGAGAAGAAGGCGCGCGATTGGTGGAGCAATCTGTCGCGAAATTCCGGCAACAGGCAGGTCTTCCTGATCTAAATCAGTTCAAGCCACCGCACCTTGACGACGCAGCCTGCTCCCTGGCCAGCGAAGATCGTCCGAACGCGCATATGCTTGCGGCCGCTTATACCAACCGAAAAATCATAGCCTACACCCAGAGCCGCCCCGAGGTGTTGCCACAAGGTGCCGGCCGGCTGCTGCGCGATCCCGGCGTTGACCACTTCGCCGTGGGGGCCTGCTATGCCCGCAATGCCGCGTACCCTACGGGCACGTACTGGGTCGCGATTCTTCTCTATTGAGCGTCCCAGGCCTGATCTTTCGGCGCTTTCAACTTTCCGTGGCGGGCACCATTCGGGGGTGCGGATACCGGCTAATCAAGATAGATAAACCTCAACCCCTGCTGAAGTGCAAAGCCTACGGTAAGAATAAGTGGATTGGGAATTGAGGGTTTTTTGGTTACTGGCTAAGACCGCAAGCGGAGTCTTCCAACGCGCAAATCGGCCGGATCGCGCCCGCGGTTCTTTGGGATATAATTGTTGTGACGATGAATTCTGGTGGAATCGTTTGCGAACTGGCTGTAGTGGCCGTTTTCTGCGTCCTGGCAATCTTCTTGTTTCCGGGGGCGCAGGGTCCGTATTCCGCGGTTAACGGACCGGTAACCGCTCTTCAGGCATCTCGAGCGGCAACACGCTTGCGCATTGCCATCATGCAGGCTGCGGTTCGAATTCTCGGTCGTCGTCTTTTTATTCTATTCGCTCCCGCGAGCTACTTTTGGTCGTATCTCGCGCCAGCCCAAATTCGTTCCTGCACTTCTCTAAATTGCGTCGCCGTTCTCCGCTGCTGATTGTCACTCCTCATTCAATCGCACATTCGATCTCTTTAGTGTCGCCAGATTCGTCTGGGGCCGGACGGAGGTCAACCGCGGTCGTGTTGATGCGATCACCTTGAAGATCGTACGACACGATCCTGTTCGCAAAGCATCATGTGCTTCCACCTGGAATCGAGGACTCACTCATATGACGCAGAATCGACTTAAGACATTTGCCTTAATCGCAGCGCTGGCCGGCGTGTTGTCTGCAGCCGGGTGCGCCAAAAAAGTAGCCAAAGCGACCCCGCCAAGTCCGCCGCCACCGCCGACGGCGCCAACCGCGACCCTGGCAGCCAATCCCGCCACCGTGCAGCAGGGACAAACTTCTTTGCTGACGTGGCAAACCAGTAATGCCACGGAAATTTCGATCGCGGGACTTGGTACACTGCCGCCATCCGGATCGCGAACCGTTTCACCCGGCGAATCCACCACATACACCCTGATCGCAAAGGGGCCCGGAGGAACAAACGATGCGTCCGCCCGCGTCACGGTGAACGTGCCTGTCGCGAGTGCCGCGCCTTCCCCCACAGATGAAGAATTGTTCCGCCGAAATGTCAAGGACGTGTTCTTCGACTACGACAAATATGCGATCCGGCCGGCCGAGGCGCCCACGGTAGAGAATGATCAAGCATTCCTTGCCCAGCATCCAGGCATCAAAGTGCTGGTTGAAGGTCATTGTGACGACCGGGGCTCCGAGGAGTACAACATCGCTCTCGGCGCGAGTCGGGCGGAATCCGCCAAGCAAGCGCTGGTGCAGCAGGGGGTTCCTGCCGTGCGGATACGAACCGTGAGCTATGGCAAGGAAAAACCATTCTGCACCGAAGATAACGACCAGTGCTGGCAACAGAACCGAGTCGATCACTTCGCATTCGACCGCTAAGACTCGATTTTGAAACCTCGAATCTTAACTCAGAAAGTTGCCCATGGTGCGGGAAGGACCAGGAGGCTCGGTACCTTCCCGCTCTAATTGACGCCAGGCAGGGCGCGATTGTTATCTCTCATTTGTGAGTATGATGACGAGAGCTTTGTTTCCCACGAAGCACACAAGGATCGATGGCGGCAGACAAGAACATTCGACAAGATCTCCGGCTCTATCTCACGCAAGAGCCCGTGATTCTCGCGCTGCTCTCGATCTTGGCGGTGTTGTTTTTTCTCGCCGTCAGCGGGCTGTCTCATATCTATCATTCTCAACAGGAATCCCTCGGCAATCGCTGGTTTGACCGCGGTATCCTCGACCTGAAGGCGCGGCGCTTCCAGAATGCAGTCTCGGATTTCCGCACGGCTCTGCTCTACTCGCGTGACGAATATTCGTACGAATTGAATCTGGCGGAAGCTCTGATCGGCTTGAAGCGCACCGACGAAGCGTACGCCTATCTCATCAACCTCTGGGACCAGGAACCCGAGAACGGGCTGGTGAATCTCGAACTTGCGCGCATCGCGGCTAACAAAAAAGAAACAGAGAAGGCGCTGCGCTATTATCACAACGCGATTTACGCCACTTGGCCTGCCAGCGATGAAGAGGTTGAACGGCGCACCACTCGTCTCGAGCTGATCGACTTTCTGTTAAATATCGACGCCCGGCCGCAAGCCGAATCCGAATTGATCGCGCTTGCCGCCAATCTCAGTGATGATCCTGCGCAACAAATACGCGTAGCTGAACTTTTTGTCAGAGTGAAAGACTACGAGCGCGCGCTCGCCCAATATCGCTTAGCCCTGGCATCGGACCGGCAGAACCCAACGGCCTTGGCGGGAGTGGGCATGGCTGCCTTCGAACTCAGTCGCTATGATGTCGCGCGGCGTTACCTCGAGGCTGCGGTAGCCGCCAATCCTGCCGATACACACAGCGCCGACCTGCTCAAGACTACCGAACTCGTATTGCGGCTCGATCCTTTCCAGCGACAGCTTTCCATGGCCGAGCGAACTCGAATCGTGATCGAAGACTTCGCAACCGCGGGGGACCGGATCAAATCATGCTCGACATCTCCCAAGTTGGCTGGGAGCGCATCGAAGTCGAATCTTCCCACAGCGCTCGATGCCAGCCAGGCGAAGTGGGAAGAGATGAAGCCCCAAGTCAGTGAGCGGGAGTTGCGACGAAATCCGGATCTCGTCGAGAACACGATGAACTTCGTTTTTGACATCGAGCGCCAAACGAATAACACGTGTGGACCTGCCTCTGGAACGGACCTGGCGCTGCTTCTGATCGCAAAATTACACGAAGGGAACTAGCTTGGATTTTTCCAATAACTCGCGAACCGATTCTCTGGTGGAAGAGGCCCCCATTGAAATGCCGCTGCCGTTACCCCCGCGTTCGCGAGCAGCGCTGCTGCGTTCCGTTTTTAGCGAGGAGCGCTTTTTCCTGATCCTCTCGGTGTTTATTGGAGTGTTTTCCGGGCTCTCGGTCGTTTGCTTCCGCTTCGCCATCGACTGGTGCCGCATCTATCTCCTGGGATCCGGCTACACGCTTTCGACCAGCCGGCTGCTATTGGCGCCGACTCTGGCCGGCCTCGTGATAGCAGTCCTTGTGATCCATGTCTTTCCGCTCGCGCGCGGAAGTGGAGTCAATCAAACTAAGGCCGCCCTTTTCATCTACAACGGGTACATTCCGCTGCGCACCGCCGTCGGAAAGTTCATCACCGCGGCGCTGGCAATCGGATCGGGACACTCGCTCGGCCCCGAAGATCCGTCTCTGCAAATCGGAGCGAGTCTCGCCTCGGCAATCGGCCGTCGTCTGCATTTATCGCGCGATCGAATGCGCTTAATGGCTCCCGTGGGAGCCGCCGCCGGGTTGGCCGCAGCGTTCAACGCACCGATTTCGGCTGTGCTCTTCGTGATTGAGGAAGTAATCGGGCGCTGGACGGCGGGCATCCTTGGCTCGGTCGTTCTCTCCGCTGTGTCGAGCGTGGTGGTAATGCGCTGGTTTCTTGGGTCTGAATCGCTCTTCCGCATCCCCCCCGTGGAATTGAAACGGCCATCGGAACTGATTGCCTATGCCGTTCTTGGCGTTATCGGGGGTCTCGCTTCGGTTGTCTTTTCCTCGGGCATTGCCAAATTGCGCCCCCGCTTCAAAGCGCTGCCCAACTGGACACAATATTTCCAGCCGGCAGTTGCGGGCTTGCTCATCGGCCTGATCGCAGTGCTGGGCGCACCCCAGGTGATGGGAGCGGGTTATGAATATATCGACGAAGCCATGCACGGCCAGTTCACATGGCAGTTTTTGGCTATTCTAGCCGCGCTCAAAATCGTGGCGACTTTACTCTCTTTTGTCAGCGGAACTCCAGGAGGGATGTTCGCTCCGACTCTATTTATCGGCGCGATGCTAGGCGCAGCCGTCGGCGGTGCGGAACACGTGTTGCTGCCGCATCTGACCGGGTCACCTGGCACCTATGCGTTGGTCGGAATGGGAGTTCTCTTTGCCGGTTTCCTGCGCGTTCCCATGACCTCCGTCTTCATGGTGCTCGAGGTCAGTGGCAATTACTCGATCATTGTGCCCGTTATAGTTGCTAACACATTTGCCTACGTCATTTCCCGCCGCCTGCAGCCTGTCGCCATTTTCGACATCCTCACTCGCCAGGATGGGCTGGACCTACCCTCCATGGAAGAACAGCGCGAAGAGGGCATTCTGCGAGTCGAAGACGCGATGCGCGCGGCCACAGAGCCGGTACTCGATGCGGAAGAACCGCTCGACCGCGCTATTCAGCGTGTCGGTGTCGACGCAGCGCAAGTTGTGCTGGTTCGACTGAACCCCACCGGATGGAGTAGCGTAACTAAGCAAGAATTGGGAACGATGATCCAGGAAGGCAAGGGCGCGCTGACTCTTGCTGCGGCTTTAGCCGGAACGTCAAGTTCCCTTTCTGCACCCCGATCATTCTCTGGATACCGCGATGCGCTACGTCGATCGTTGGCCGCTGGTTCCGGTCGTGAGTCGCGCCGACTTTCGCCAACTCGAAGGCGTGATAACCCAGCAGGATGTTCTGAAGCGTTATCGCGATTTTGGCGAGGGATGAGGCTTCCCCGCTGCCCAGAATCCAAATTAGGTTCATGTACATCTATGCAACATGGACTTTAATCGTCTTTCTGTAGGACTCGCTTCACCCCATCCACTTCTGAGCGTAAATCTGCGGCAGGAAAGTTTGCCGGAAGAGCCGTTGCGTGCCGCTGCGACGCATTCCGCGGACACCGCCCTACTGGACTCCTACTCGCTGGCTGTAACCGCAGCTGTCGAGCGCGTCAGTCCCTCGGTCGTGAATGTCGAAGTGCATCAGGCCGTAGCCGCGCCGACAGGACGGCGACGCGGCAACGATCCAAGCGAACGGCGCGGCGGAGGATCGGGTTTCGTCTTCACACCCGATGGGTTGATCCTCACTAACAGCCATGTCGTGCATGACGCGACGAGGATCGACGTAACCCTCGCTGACGGCCGCCGCGCACCAGCCCACACCATCGGCGATGATCCTGCCACGGATCTTGCGGTGATTCGAATCGATGCCCCTGCGCTACAACCTGCCGCTTTGGGAGATTCACAGCAACTGCGGCCGGGGCAGATGGCGATCGCGATCGGTAATCCCTACGGATTTCAATCGACTGTAACGGCGGGTGTGATCAGCGCTCTGGGCCGCTCGCTGCGCTCGTATTCCGGACGCTTGATCGAGGATGTGATCCAAACCGACGCTGCTCTGAATCCGGGAAATTCCGGCGGACCTCTGGTGAACTCGCGCGGTCAAGTAATTGGAGTCAACACGGCAACGATTCTGCCAGCGCAGGGAATCTGTTTCGCGATCGGGATCAACACTGCGAAATTTGTAGCCAGCCGCCTGTTGCGGGATGGGCGGATCCGTCGAAGTTATATCGGAGTTTCAGCGCAGACGGTTCCCATTCATCGCAGGGTAGTGCGTTTTTACGGCCTGGCTCGCGAGACCGGTGTAGTCGTTGTTGGTCTAGAAGAGAAAAGCCCAGCGCGAACGGCCGGGTTGCGCGAGGGTGATGTGATCGTGTCCTTGGATGATAAGCCGGTCGCGGGCGTCGATGATCTGCATCGCCTATTAACCGATGCACAAGTCGGAACGCGTTGTGAGTTGACGATCATCCGCCACACAGACCGGCTCAGCCTTCCGATTTTCCCGGAAGAAGCCCAATAGCCTCTTGATCGAGGAGAGACGGATGACCTCACCCGTCTTTCCTGAGTATCCATGTCAGCACGGTCACCTTCCGATTCTTGCCGGTTCTGGCAAACTCGGAAGCTCCTATCGCATTGCACGCACAGGATTTCGTGTGGTAGCTTCGAGGCGGAGAGTTCCGCTTGCGACACACGGTTCCGGCTGGGCTGGACCGCAAGGAAACCGACGTTTACCTGCGGCTTGATCCGGCACGTTTACCCCAGCACATCGCTATCATCATGGACGGGAACGGCCGCTGGGCCAGACGCCGGCACATGCCGCGTGTCGCTGGCCATCGCGCCGGCGTCGAATCGGTGCGTGCAACGGTCGAGACGGCGGCCCATATCGGAATCCCCGCGCTCACTCTCTACGCTTTCTCAGAAGAAAATTGGAAGAAACGTCCCAAGAGTGAAGTCGATTTTCTGATGCGTCTTTTGTGCCGCTTCTTGCGCGCGGAAGTGAAGACGATGGCCGAAAACAATATCCGGCTCCAGTTCATCGGACGCCAGCACGAGTTGCCTGAATTGGTGCAACGCGAAATGGAAGACGCCAGTGAGCGAACTTCGAAGAACACAGGGATGCTGTTGACACTGGCTCTGAACTACAGCGCGAGAAGCGAGATTGTAGACGCCTTTCGCTCGCTTGCCGCGGCCGCCTCGCGCAATGGCGGCATCGACCACATGAAGGTCGACGAGCAGTCAATCAGCGACCATCTCTATACGCGAGGACTGCCGGATCCTGACTTAGTGATTCGCACTAGTGGTGAAATGCGGTTGAGTAACTTCCTGCTGTGGCAGCTGGCATACGCTGAAATCTATGTAACGCAAACTTTGTGGCCAGATTTTCGCGGCGTGCAATTGCTCGAAGGAATCGAAGAATACCAAAAGCGGGAACGCCGCTATGGTGGCCTGAGTGAAGATGGCCACACTCCGCACCCGAAACTCCGAACGCACGCCGAGGCGAAGCGTTGATCAAACGGATCGCAACGGCGGTTGTCTTAATTCCTCTCGTCCTGCTGCTGGTCCTCAAGGCTCCCCTCTACATTCTTTCCATTGTGGCGGGCGCAGTCGCGCTTCTCGCCATCGCCGAATTTCTCAAGCTGGCGACGTACTACTCCGTGCAGCCGATGGCGCCGGCGACCTACGCGTTCGTCACGCTCTTCTTCGTATTCGTAATCGTCGCCTCGACCAATCGGACTCCGCTGGTTGAGACTACCGCCATACTGTATGGGCTAGCCGTGTCGGCCTCGCTCGCCCCATTTATCTTTCTGACCATCGCCATGCGCCGCTCAAGTCTGGCGACTGGATACCCGGCCGCCGCAGCCTCCTCTTTCGCCTTCGCTTATATTGCGATCCCGATGGCCCTATTAGTTCAGATTCGCCAGCTACCGGCGGGCGCGATCTGGACGATCTACACGCTGCTCGCCGTTTGGGCAGGAGACATCTTCGCCTATTTCGTGGGCAAGGCAATCGGCAAGCACCGCATGTCGCCCGAGATCAGCCCCAATAAAACGTGGGAAGGCGCCATCGCCTCAATTCTGGCGAGCGTCATCATCGGCACACTTTGGATTCAACACGCACCATCGATCAGCGCGTTCTTTATGCGCTTTGGATTGATCGACCGCCGCGACGGCATGTGGGGGTTGGAGCAGCCGCAGTTGTGGCCGATTGTTTTGCTTTCGGCTCTCGTCAACCTCGCTGCACAACTCGGTGATCTGGTCGAGTCACTGATTAAGCGCGGCGCTGGGGTTAAAGACTCAGGAACAATTCTCCCCGGCCATGGCGGAATGCTCGATCGCATCGATGCTATGCTCTTCGCCGTCCCCGTTGTGTGGGCTTATGGAGCCTGGCGCCTGATGCAGTAGATGAATCTCGCCGTAGAGCCGACCGAGGTCTGCCCCTCCGACATCGCTGCCGATACAATAAAAAAGGGCGGGACCGAAGTCCCGCCCTCAAACGATTCCATGTTCTAGTTATTTGCCGGTTCCGGTCAGACTTACCGTCTGGGGGCTGTTCGACGCATTGTCGGTCAGCGTTACGGTTCCGGTGACAACTCCGGTTTGGGTTGGCGTGAAGGTCACCTTGAATTCACAGCTGGCGCCTGCCGCTAACGTGCTACCGCAGTTCAGTTTCTTGGAAGCAGCAACCACCGCGAACTCGGCACTGGCGGTGATGCTGGTGATGTCGAGCGTTGCGTTGCCGGTGTTGGTCACGGTAACAGTCTTCTTGCCGCCGGTCGCGCCAACCGCCACTTTGCCCCAGGTCAACGTTGTGGGAGAGAGGCTGACAACCGGTCCGCCGCCCTGTCCACCGCCGGCAAGAGCAGTGATTAGAGCCACTCCGTTCGGGCTGCCCCAACCGGTCGCCAAGTCATAACCCTTGGTCGTCGGTTCACCATTGCTGCCACTGGTAATGTCGTGGAAGTCGGAAGTGTAGCTGGATCCGACTCCGATATTGTAGATAGCGGGGTTCACGAAGCCGAGCGACGGATTGCCGTTCTGCGCGGCCTGCTCGTTGATGAGCGCCGCGTAACCGGCCCACATCGGAGCAGCAAAGCTTGTCCCGCCGTATTCGTTAGCGGTACAACCTGATTGGTCTGCGCAGACGTAGAAGTCGAAATTGGATTCGGCGGAAACGTCGGGTGAATTGCGCAGGGTTGTTGATCCATGGTTAGCTCCGGTGATCACGCCCGGCAATTGCTGCCATGCGGGAATTGGAATCGCGTCCGGAGTATAGACTCCACCGCCACCGTCGGGCCAAGCAGTTTCCGAAGCCCACGGGCCACCGGCACTTGCAACCTGCAGGTCCGTGCCGCCGACTACCGTAACGTAGGCGTCATCTGCGGGGAAAACGTACTGGGAACGAGTGGTGTAGGCGCCGCTGTCGCCAGCCGCTTGGAAGTAGTTCTGACCCTGTGCCGCGAACTTCTGGAAATAGGGATCGTCGGTGGAAGGATCGGACGGCTGCCACGTCCAGGAAGAACCGATGGTGCCAACCAGTGGCTTGTGAGTGGACATTGAACCCAGCATGGCGGTGTCCGTGTTTCCAACGAACACGTAGATTCCGGCCAAGCCAGGGGCCATACCAGCTGCCTGGGTCATATCCAGGGTCTGTTCGGTGTCGTCACAGCTGGGCTCGGTACAGCTCAAGCTGCTTCCGTCGGTGGAGATGCCGGTGATGGGAACCGCCAAAGTCTGCTTGGCGTTCTTGTAATAGGTGTTGAGGTCGGCGATGTCGTAGCCCAGATACTCGAGCAGGCCAAGGTTCTGGCCGGCTCCGGTGAGAGCGGTTCCACCGTAGTAGGCTGCGCGCATGTCGCTGCCGCAATAGGAGCTCGACGGGCATGAACCCTTCACGACGTTTGATTTAACCTTCAGATTGCTATGACGAAGTGCGGGACGCGGGATGGAGAAGTTGTCCAAGCCCGAGATGTGCCAGAGCTGGAACGGCAATTCCACCGAAGGCTCACGATCGGGAGCGAAGAACGTGCGATTCTCGGTGGGGTGCTGGTAGACGTTCATGGAAACGTGGAAAGCTTTTTCAATCGCTCCAACGCTGCCCTTCATCTGCACTTCAAAAGAGTCGCGGGAGCCGCCGACCACCGTCAGTCCGTTAGCTTTCGCGAAACGAATGACGGCGTCATAGTCTTCCTGGCTAGGACCAAAGCGCGCGGTAAACTCTTCCGGCGTGACAAAGTGACGGTAGGAGGCGCTCGAAGGGTCATTCACCTCTACGACAAAGTTGGCCAACTCGGGCGCATGGCGCAACGCCAGAACGACGTCGATCCGCATTGTTTGGGTTGCGGGCAGGTGCCCAACGGACTGCGCCTGGCCGGAGCCAACCGCGTCACGCATATGGCGTGTCATCAGAGACTGCGGCTGCGCCGCTTGGCAAACGATGTTCGCGACCGACACCATCGCGACCACCGTCAGAAAACATACGCTCATTCTTCTAATCACGTTTTCTCCTTAAATTGGTGGATACTTAGAATCTGGGAAGAACTTCCTGGTCCGTAGCATGGCACCAGCACCCACGTTTGAATCTGGTTATCATGCCTGATTGGTTTACGTCCGGCAGCATTGCCCGGTCGGGGGACGATCGACTATGGGGCGGAGTTTATACCTCAAAATTTTGGAAAACAACGAAAAACTCGTACTGCCACCGATAGTATGTGCAACCGGATTGGAGGGATTCAGTTAATGCCAAATCTTTTGCACATTGTGTGCAATTGACCAATCTCCTGCCTCGCACTTTTCGTGGCGACAGCTTCAATTGCGAGCGCCAACTGCTTCGCTTTCCGGTTTTTTCGCTTTTTGTGCGTAGTGCGATTCCACGTAGTCGTCGAGAATCTGGGTGAATTCCGCGACGATCTTGTCCCCTTTCAGTGTGGTGAACAGGCGTCCATCCACATATACCGGAGCCTTTGGCTCTTCGAACGTGCCTGGGAGCGAGATTCCAAGGCTGGCATGCTTCGATTCGCCCGGTCCGTTAACGACGCAGCCCATCACGGCCACTTTCATCTCTTCCACGCCGGTGTGAGTTTCTTTCCAAACCGGCATCTGCTCCCGCAAGTATGTCTGGATCTGCTCGGCCATTTCCTGGAAGAAAGTGCTAGTCGTGCGCCCACAGCCCGGGCACGCGGTAACTTGCGGCGTAAAGCTGCGAATGCCGAGCGACTGCAGAATCTGTTGGCCGACCCGGACTTCCTCGGTGCGATCTCCATTCGGTGCCGGCGTGAGTGAGACGCGGATCGTGTCGCCGATCCCCTCTTGCAACAGCACAGCCATGGCAGCACTTGAGGCGACTATGCCTTTTGCGCCCATTCCAGCTTCGGTGAGTCCCAAGTGCAACGGATATTCGCACCGGCTGGCCAGCATGCGGTAGACGTCGATCAAATCCTGCACGCCGCTGACTTTCGCGCTGAGAATAATCTGATCCGGGCGCAATCCGTGCTGCTCCGCGAGTTTGGCTGAGCTCAGAGCGCTTACAACGATGGCTTCCATGGTCACTTCGCGCGCGTCTTTCGGCTCCGCCAGGCGCGAATTCTCATCCATCATTTTGGTCAGAAGAGACTGATCGAGAGACCCCCAGTTGACGCCGATGCGCACCGGTTTTTGGTGCTTCACCGCGACTTCGATCATGGTGCGGAAATTGTCGTCGTTCTTGCGTCCAATACTGGCATTTCCTGGATTAATGCGGTATTTCGCCAAGCCTTCGGCGCAACCGGGATACTTCGTCAACAACTGGTGTCCGTTGTAGTGAAAATCGCCGATGATGGGGGTGCGCAGCCCCTGCTTTTCGAGTCCCTCGACAATGTACGGGATCGCTTTCGCGGCATCGTCGTTGTTGACGGTAACGCGGACGACTTCGCTTCCGGCGCGCGCAAGCGCGGCAACCTGTTTGATGGTGCCGGGGATGTCTGCTGTGTCCGTGTTCGTCATGGATTGCACCATTACTGGTGCATTGCTGCCCACGCGAACTCCACCAATGGTCGCGGTAAAGGATTTCCTGCGCTTAATTTCAGCCATAGTTGTAGCTCTATTTTAAACCAGTGCTGACAAAAGCGCGATCACGTCTGAGCTAAAGGGCGGGCAGCCCTGGGAACGGCCCAAGCGAACCATCCCTTACCTCTTGCACGTGGGCAAGGGTGCCCGCGGCACACAAACTACGGCATCCTCGTAAGTCCCGGCAGCGTCTTGACCAAATCGTTGTAGATCACCATCACAGCGAAGAGCACCAAGAATACAAAAGCGGCCTGGTAGATGCGCTCTTTAATCGGAAGGCTAATCTCTTTCTGCATCAGGCTCTCGATGAAAAGCAACAAGATGACCCCGCCATCGAGGATCGGAATCGGCAGCAAGTTCATGATGCCGAGATTCAAGCTGATCGCCGCGGTAATCAAGAGCAACGGTGTCCAGCCTTCCTCCCGGGCAGCCGCGCCAACAGCGCTCCCGATCCCGATAGGACCATCCACCTGCCGCATCGACACCTTGCGCTGCACCATCTTTTGCAGTAATTCGAGAATCAGGAACGAGCTCTTCTTATTATCAGACAGCGAGCGATTCAGCGCGTCGGAGAAGTTGAGCTTCACCACCTTCATGGGAAGACTCGCAACACCAATCCGGTAGACAGGTTCCGGCCCCGGTCCCCTGGAATCGAGGACCGGTTTAACCGTGAAATCCTGTTTCTGCCCATTGCGCAGAACCGTGATCGCCAACGGCTGATCCTTTGTATGGTTCAGCATCTGGATCAACGCTGCCACATGTGGAATCGGCTGTCCGTCCACCGTCAGAATCTGATCGCCGACCTTCATGCCAGCTTTGGCTGCGGGCATCCCCGGTTCAACCGTCGTCAAACACACGCAGGGCTCTTGCGGCATCCACCCCATGGAGCCGTATTGATTAGGCCCAAGCGGCAGCGGGGTCAGGGTCTTGTCCATCACTTTGCCATCGCGCTCGATACCGAACTGTAAAGGCTGATTCGGGCTTAGCGCAGCCTTAACTTCCAGTTGCTCCCAATCCGGATTTTGAACGTCTTCGACTCGCACAATCCGGTCGCCCCTCTGGATGCCGGCCTTCTCAGCGGGGGTGTCCGCGTTCACCCATCCCACCACGGCGGGCTGATCCAGGTCCGCCGGGTATTCGAAATGCACCATGTACACGCCCGTCAGGAGAACGACGGCGAGCATGATATTCATCGTCGGTCCCGCCAGCGCAATAATGAAGCGCTGCCAGCGGGGATGCGACAGAAACTCCCCGGGATCGCCCGTGCGGTCGTCCATCGGGTTCTCTCCCGACATCTTGACGTATCCACCCAAGGGCAAGGCGTTGATGCGATAATCAGTACCACCGCGCCGAAACCCGATCAGGCGCTTGCCGAATCCAATCGCAAATTGCTCCACCCGCACGCCAAAATACTTGGCAGCCGCGAAGTGGCCGAACTCATGAATCAGAATCATGAATCCAAGCACAACACCCATGTCAAAGATGGTATGGAGAATGGACAAAAGCTGGGGCATGTTACTCCAGATTACTCCGAAATTCCTGTTATGAAATGGCCCCGATGGGCGATCCCTTTTGGCACTGCTTCACCATCTCGCCTGCCAAAAGCCGGGCCTCGGTGTCCAAAACTAGCACTCTATGTATAGATTCCAAATGTCCCGTCGGCGTTGCAGTCATTACCGCTCTGATAATGCGGGGGATGTCTTCAAATCCGATCTGTTCCTCCAGAAACGCGGCCACCGCAACCTCGTCGGCCGCATTCAGCGCGATGGTCTTGCCGCCACCACCTTCGTTTGCCTCCGAAGCCAAGCTTTCATAGGCCAAACCGAGACAAGGAAATTTAGCCATATCTGGAGGGCAAAAATCCAGATGTCTTAGGTCACCAATAGAAAACCGCAGCTCCGACGCGATCCGATCCGGATACGTCAGCGCATATAGGATCGGCAAACGCATGTCTGTTACAGAAATCTGAGCAAGTATGCTGCCATCCACAAACTCCACCAGCGAGTGGATCGTAGACTGCGGGTGCACAACCACTTGCACGCGCTCCGGCGGAACATGAAACAGCCGGCAAGCTTCGATCACCTCGAAGCCCTTATTCATCAAGGTTGCCGAGTCAATCGTGATTCTTTTCCCCATTTTCCATGTGGGGTGGTTGAGCGCCTGCTTCACCGTAATTGAGGCAAATTGCGACTTGGGAGTGTTCAGAAATGGCCCTCCCGACGCGGTCAGCCAGATACGCTCCACTTCGTCCATCCGTCCACCACGAAGACACTGGTGGACGGCGTTATGCTCGCTGTCGATCGGCAGCAGCGGCTTTCCCTGCCTGCGCGCCTCCGCGGCAATCAACTCGCCCGCCACCACGAGGCACTCCTTATTCGCCAGACCAACTGACTTCCCCGCCCGCACCGCCTCGTAGGTCGCCTCCAATCCCGAGACTCCCACAATCGCGCTCACCACGAAATCGACCTCGGGATGAATCGCCACCCGAACCGTGCCCGCCGCACCATAAACGACTTCCACCTCACCAAGTCCTGCTCCACGCAGCCTGGCTCGCACCTTTTCCGCGTGTTCTTCCGTAGCCAGCGAAAGCAGACGTGGCTTCCAGCGAACGGCCTGCTCGTAAGCCAGATCCACGTTGTGGCCCGCAGCCAGTGTCGCCACCTGAAAACGGTCGGGATAGCTCTCCACCACACTCAAGGTGCTGCGGCCGATCGACCCGGTGGATCCTAAAATCGCGATACGCTTCATAAAGGAAAGATCGCCTTTCATTGTAAGGGATGTCGGAGCTCCTCGCGAGATGACGACCGTCGTGGTTTTCCAACTCAACTGCTTTGTTTCGACTTCTTTCGCTTTATTGTCATAAACCGCGTCATGCTTGGCACCCATCCGTGCGCGAGAGAAGTGATGTATCAGAACCGTTTTTGCTGGCTGAAGACCAACGACAAATGTTTTCCCTACTCGCAATATGCGCAAAAGGGCCGCTGGACGATCTAAGGTCTGCTTGCCGGATCACGGGCTCACGGGCTCGCCGACATCCATCACGGGTGAGGCGGATAGGCTGTTCTCGCGTTTCAAAGGCGAGTAACCGTATGTAGCGCCAAGCCTTGACTTCGACCGGGCCGGTCCGAAATAGCACTTGACAATTCCCGCAGCCATCAACGAAAGTTACTATTCGAAACAAATCGAAACCTCAATGCCTGCGAACGGAATGCTCAATGAAGAACGCCGCCGCGAAATTCTCGCGCTCCTAAACCGGGACGGTCGCGTCCTGGTGAAAGATCTCGCCCGGCATTTCCGCATTTCGCAGATCACGATCCGCAAAGACCTGGAGTTTCTCGATGGCCAGGGTGTTGTCCAGCGCACACACGGTGGCGCGCTTCCACTGCAGGCGGGGGCGTTGCTGGATCCATCCCTGCGCGAAAAAGAGAAGCTGCACCGTAAGCAAAAGACCCTGATTGCGGAAGCTGCGGCGCGTCTCGTCGAAGAAGGGCAGTCTGTTCTGCTCGATTCCGGAACGACCACAACCGCCATCGCGCGCGCGCTGAAAGACATGGCTCAACTCACTGTAATTACCAACGCCATCAACATCGCTGCGGAATTGGCGGGAACAAACGTCGAGGTGATTCTTACCGGGGGCATGTTGCGCAAGAATTCGTTTTCGCTCGTCGGCCCGCTCGCCGAGCGAACTCTACGCCAACTGAGCGCCGATGTCCTCTTTCTTGGCGTCGACGGATTCGACACCAAGGCCGGCCTCTTCACTCCCAATCTCCTGGAGTCGGAAGTGAACCGCGCCATGGTCGAGATTGCCCGCCGGACGATCGCGGTCTGCGACTCCAGCAAATTCGGCCGCCGCAGTTTGTGCAACATCATGCCAGTAACGGCCGTTCAGGAAGTCATTACCGACAAACAAATTCCCAAGCCAGACTTACACGCACTCAAAGAGGCCGGCATACGAGTCACGGTCGTCTAACTGGAGTTCATCGGAATCCATGAAATCGCTAGAAATTACGGAGCAGGGCCAGCACACGCTGGCGGAGATTTTCTCGCAACCGCAAAGCTGGAGCGCGTCTCTCGCAAAACTGGCGACCAGCCCGGAATTGCTGACGGCGGCCCATTTCGCGCGTCCGGGTGCCCAGTGGATTTTCGTCGGCTGCGGCACCAGTTACTATCTCGCACAAGCCGCCGCAGCCGCATTCAATCATCTGCAGTTGCCGGCACAGGCCGTTCCCGCTTCCGATTTGCTTCTTTATCCCGCGCTAACTCTGCATGCCGGACGAGACTATGTCCCGGTGGTCATTTCGCGTTCCGGCCGCACGTCTGAAGCTGTCCGAGCCGCCCACCTTATGGAGAAGACGTACAACCTCCGGACGATCGCCATCACCTGCGCTGACGGTCAGCCCCTGGAATCGAAATCCACCGTGACCTTAAAGCTGCTCGATGCCGACGAGCGAAGCACCGTGATGACGCGTTCATTTACTTCGATGCTGCTAGCGTTGCAATTTCTCGGCGCCACCATCTCGGGCAACGATGCGTTTTGTCGGACGCTGGTCGACCTTCCACGACAAGTGGAACCGCTGTTACAGGAGATTCCGCAGCGGCTGCGGCGTTTTGTCGAAGGACGCGCTTTTTCCGATTTCGTCTTTCTCGCGCAGGGACCCCTTTTCGGCATCGCGTCCGAATGCGCGCTGAAAGTAACGGAATCCTCCTGCTCGTACGCACAAGTTTTCCATTCCCTCGAATTCCGCCACGGCCCAAAGTCGATTGCCGGACCCGAAACCCTAATCACATTTCTCATTTCAGAGAGTTCGTACGACGCAGAAGTCGAGCTACTCAAAGAAATGAAGGCTCTTGGCGCGGCCACCATGGTGGTTGCCAATCACATCGATAGCCGAGCCGAACGAGCCGCCGACTTCTCTGTCGAACTTGGCCTCACTACGCTTGAGCATGCGCGGCCCGCGGCGTACACCGTCTGGGGGCAGCTGTACGGCGTCTATTACGGGCTGAAAAAAGGTCTCAATCCCGATGCGCCCAAGAATCTAACTCGTGTAGTCGAACTCGCGGACCAGCGTTAGTCGAATTCTTACGGGCGAGTCAGAATCAAAACGATCAGCCTAGAACGTCGGCCTCGTCGGAAAATTGGTTTGTCATCCCCAGCGAAGCGAGGGATCTGCAGTCAGCACAATGTCCAATCTCGATATCACCATCGCCGGGGAGATCAATCTTGATTTGATCCTCTACGGACTCCCCTTACAGATGCCGACAGAGCGGGAATTGTTGGCCGACGACTTCACGATCACTTTAGGCAGTTCGTCAGCCATTCTGGCCCATAATCTTGCCGCCTTGGGTAGCCGTGTAGGTTTCGTGACCAAGGTTGGCGGCGATTCGTTCGGAGCCACGGCATTGGATCGTCTACGCGAACGTGGCGTGGACCTGACTCATGTCGTAGAGGGCGCGAAATCGGGAGTCACGCTCATTCTGCCTCACGGGTCCGAGCGGCACATCCTTACGTATCCCGGAACAATTTCGCAGTTGCGCTTCGAAGATCTCGACCTCGATTACCTCGCCTCGGCCCGCCACTTTCACATGTCGTCGCTCTTCCTGCAACGGGAGTTGCTGCCAAATGTACCCGAACTTTTCCGGCGCATGAAATCGGCAGGATTGAGCACGTCGCTCGACACCAATGACGATCCCGACGATCGCTGGGGCGGCATCTTCGAAGAGCTGTTGCCCCATGTCGATATTCTGCTTCCCAATGAACGCGAAGCAATAAAGATCGCGAGAACGGACAATGTAGAGAGCGCGCTCTCGCTCCTTGCTCGCAAAGTGGGGACAGTCGTCATCAAGATGGGCGCGAAGGGCGCCGTCGCCGTTCAGAATGGTTGCCGCTCGACCGCTGGCGCCAAGCCAGTAACCGTCGTCGATCCAGTGGGCGCCGGCGACAGTTTCGACGCGGGTTTTCTCTACCAGTTTCTCCGTGGTTCAGACCTCGCATCGTGCCTAACCTACGGCAACCTTTGCGGAGCTTTCTCCACGACCGCCAGCGGCGGTACGGAAGCCTTCCGAAATCCAGACCGCATGCGCGACTTTCTCGGTCAATAGCAGCACACGTCAGTTTGGTGAATTCCGGAAACTAGCCACGTGGTGTAGCCGATCATCCACCCGCGATGGCTCGTCCTCTGATTCGTTCACTTCCCCCGGCCGGCGCTCCATTCCGCCGGTGCACTAACCACTAAGAAATCTGAATTATCCGACGAAATTTTGCTCCCAGAAGGCCCCGCCCCGGCATATACTTCGCCACGCGCAGAAATGCGCGCAAGGAGACTCCCCCAATGAACACCGCACTGAACGTACTGCTAACTACTGTGGCACTGGCCGGGTTGTACTGCGCAATTCCATCGAGTTCGCACTCCAGCAAGTCTTCAGTTCGAGCACAGCAAGCTGTTGTCGTTGCCGATGGCAGCGACCCTATGCCCTTGTGCCGGGCCAAACGTTGCAGCCAATAACTAAGGAACGATCAACAGTAACTGTTTCCTGAAGTGGATACGGGCCGCTGAAAAAGACGTTGCACAGCGGTTGAGGGATAGGTATGCTTTCCGAAAGTCAGGGTCCCTCAAGCCATGAATTGGATAATGTACGGGAGTTGGCTCGCCGGTCCGTTGTTGCAGGTCACTCTTTTGATCTTCATGGTCCGGCGCGGATACCATGCGTCGTTTCCCCGATTCTTTTCTTACGTCCTGTATCAAACTCTGAAGTCAGCCTGCTTGTTCGTCCTCTACCGGTATTTTGCCGACATGTACTTTGACGCCTACTGGACCGGCAACGCCCTCAGCGTGATCTTTGCCGTCGCCGTGATGGATGAAATCTTGCTGAGCCTGTTCAAGGAGTACGGAGGGATGCAAACTCTGGGCACGACCATATTCCGATGGTCCTGCGGCTTACTTTTGCTCGTCGCGTGCCTCGGCGCCCTGTCGGGCGGAGAAGTCGGTGGAGACAGAATCGTTGCCGCAGTCTTCGCCTTCGATCGCAGCATGCGCCTGATGCAAGTCGGGCTCTTCCTTCTATTGCTCCTGCTGAGCCGCTTTCTCAAGAACAGCTGGCAGCAACCGGTTTTCGGCATCGCACTGGGTTTCGGAGTCTTTGCCAGCGTCGAGTTGATCCTGGTGAGCGTCGTTATGCGGTTCGGCGATGGCCACGCTGCGGTAATCAGCCTGGTGAAAAGCCTTGCTTACAACGCGGTCACGCTCGTTTGGATTGGCTATCTGAAACAGCAGGCGCAGTTGGTACCGAGTATTGAGCCGGCCCGGAACACGATTACAAACGAGATGGCGATGGCCGGACCCGCCGCCCTCTGTGACGCCGATTCTGGCTTTATGTTGAGGGTGGAACAGGCCGTGGATCGCGTCTTGTCGCGAAGCGATTGGCCCCGACCTGCGACTTCAGGAAACCGCATTGTCAGCCGCAAGCCCAATCCAGAAGAGGGCAACTAACTGTAACTTCCCACCGGTGTACGAACGATGAAGTCCACGGCTAAACGAACAAGCAGTATCGCGACCTGGCATCCCGCGGAAGGCGAACGTATTTCATTCCAGACTTCGACGGGCCCCGAAACAGCCATTCTCAGGGAAGTGCGCTGGGGATTGGTCTGGCGCGATTTTATTCTTGAGGATGGCCGCGTGATACCGGAACACAGGATCGCGGGCTGCCCCCAGCAGAAAGAATGGCGCAAGGTCGAAGAGGTCACCGTTGAAGAGCGCGAAGAGTGCGAGGAACGCTTGCTCTCAATGGCGGCCACCGGCATGGATCCCCGAACCCGCGACCAGCCCTTTTGGGCCGAACTGAACCAATATCTGGCCTACACTTATCTCAGGTTCAAAGGCACGGAAGACAAGGGACAGGATTCGCCCCGATAATCATTCGGAGATTGAGCTAAGCTGCAGAAAAACGATGTTCGTGAGAACTGGTCGTTACAATCGATCGTAATTTAGCGGAAATATAAACGATATAGGTAGAGGCTCAGGCGGAATGCGGGGATCAGACGAGAAAAATAGCGAGCAGCAAGACTGGAAAATACTCTCCGAAGCAGGATTGGTGGAAATCCGAGTCGAGGAATTTGCCGAAAGAATCCGAGACGTCAAACGTCTCGTGCAGGTTCGCCTTCGTGAATTAATGGATTTCGACGCAGGTTACAAAGAACGAGAATCCGCAGCCTACTCACTCGGCACTCTGAAAGGCTTGGAACTGAAAGTTCTGGCGAACTCTCCAAAGCCGACCAACGTCTAGCGAGCCAGTTGATTGGGGTGGGAGACGGGAATTGAACCCGCAACCGTCGGAGCCACAGTCCGATGCTCTACCGATTGAGCTACTCCCACCGCAAACAAGGATTATAGCAATTAACGCAGTCTCCGCTTGCTATCATCACTAGTCTTGTCTCAGATCTCGATCGGAGCCCATCATGCGCAATCGGATTTTCCGTCTTTGTTTAGGCCTTGCCGTCTCCGCCATTGCTGCGGCTATCCACGTTTCAGCGCAGGAATCCACCCAATTGTATGACGTCGTCCTCGATGGCGGACGCGTTATGGATCCTGAGACCGGCCTCGACGCCGTACGCAACGTCGGAATTCGCGATGGCAAGATTGTGCGTGTCTCGACCGACCCTATGAGTGGCCGCCGCGTCATCTCTGTTTCCGGCCTCGTCGTCGCGCCCGGCTTTATCGACCTGCATCAGCATGGCCAGGATCTCGTCAGCCAACGCGTCAAAGCTTTCGACGGTGTCACCACCGCGCTCGAACTCGAAATTGGTGTGCCCGATGTTGCTGCTTTCCTGAAGGCAAAAGAAGGCCATTCGCTCATCAACTACGGAACCTCCGCCAGCCACGTCGCGGCACGCGCGCTGATCTTCGGAGCTCCGATTCCGAACGGAGAGATTCTGCCAAAGAGCGGACCTGCAACCGACCTTCCCGCTACGGCCGAACAAATTGCGGAAATCGAAAATCGCTTGCGTGGCGAACTCGACGCGGGCGCGCTCGCCATCGGCATGGGCATTCAGTACACCCCAGGAGCCTCGCGCCTCGAGGTGATTGACATGTTCCGCGTCGCCGCCGAACGCAAGCTTCCCGTATACACTCACATGCGCAGTGCCGGCCGTGTCGAGCCCGGTTCGGCCATCGAATCCGTGAGCGAAGTGATCGCTGCGTCCGCCATCAGCGGAGCCCCGCTCCACATCGTTCACATCAACAGCACTTGCCTCGCCGATGCGTTGGAGTGTCTCTCCATGATCGAAGGCGCCCGCGCCCGCAGCCTCGACGTAACCACCGAAGCCTACCCCTACATCGCCGGCATGACTGCGATCAACTCCGCACTCTTCAATCCCGGATGGCAAGAAAAACTCGGCATCAGCTACAACGAACTCGTCCTGCCCGACACAGGCGAGCACCTGACGAAAGCTCGGTTCGACGAACTGCACAACTCCACCAAAACGAACTGGGTGCTGGTCTTCGCCAACACGCAGGAACTCGTCGACAAGGTCATACCCAATCCCCTAGTGATGATCGCGAGCGATGGAGCCGAGGGCCATCCCCGCAACGCCGGAACTTATTCGCGCGTGCTCGCCCAATACGTCCGCGAAAAGCGCACCCTCACCCTGATGGACGCAATGCGCAAGATGTCGCTCATGCCGGCTCAGATGTTAGAGCGCTCGACTCCAGCGGCTCATTCGAAAGGCCGGCTGCAGCAAGGCGCCGATGCCGACATCGTAGTCTTCGACGAGAAAACTATCGCCGACCGCTCCACCTTTCAAAAGCCGATGGAAGCTAGTGTGGGCGTGCACTATTTATTGGTGGGAGGAACCCTGGTGATCGATGATTCCAAGATGGTCACCGATGTGTTTCCGGGGAAGGCAATGCGAGGCCCAGGCAAGCATCCTTAACTAAGGCTGGTGAAGCGCCGGGTCCGTGGTCGACTAGACGGAAAGTCGCCCGGCCAATTTACGGTCTTCCGACTCCCATGTACTGAAATCCCATGGCGCGGAGTCTCGACGAGTCGAGCAGATTTTTCGTATCGATTATTATCGGCCGTTTAACCAAGTGTCGAATTCTAGCGAAATCGAGCGTTCGGAACTCCGGCCAGCCCGTAGCGACAATCAGCGCATCAACGCCTTCGGCAACCCCGTAGGCTGATTCGCAGTACTTCACCATGCCGTTCAACTGCAGTCGCGCATCGGGAATTGCGACTGGATCATAAGCGCGCACACGCGCTCCCCCGGCGAGGAGATTCTGCGCTAATTGTAGCGAGGCCGATCCTGCCACCGAATTCGTGTTTGGCTTGAATGCTAGACCCAGAATGCCCACATCTTTATTCTGTACCGTATCGATGGCATCCGACACTTTCTGCATAAGCCGCGTGGCCAGATCCAGATTGACCTCCCGCGCGGCGTTCAGCACTTTCAGGTCGATGCGATTCTCACGCGCCAACCCGGTCAACGATTCCATATCACTCTCGGCGAAGATTCCGCCCATCCCAGCGCCGGGCTGCAAACAACGCGGAGCAATCTTTTTGTCCAGACCCAATGCGAGCGACAGGCTCACCGCATCGGCATTGACGTGCTCGCACAGACTCGCAATCTCGTTGATGAAAGAAATCTTGGTCGCCACGAACGCCGTTGTCGCTTCGCGCGCCAGTTCGGCCGTTTCGTAATTGGTGACCAGCACCGGAACTCCGCGCATCACCAGCGGGTGGAAAATCTGTTTCAGAGAAGAGACTGCTTCGCTCGACGGCGTCCCCAGAATGATGCGGTCGGGCCAGTTGAAGTCTTCCACCGCGCATCCGTTGGTGAAGAACATCGGCTGGCATACGAGCAGCGTCTTCAATCCTTTTTCTTTGAGAAGTTTTTCGATCTTCGCGGTCGACCCTACCCGCACCGGCGTCACGATCGAAATCACCTGGAAGCGGCCCGCCGCGCTCGCCAGCCGGACGACCAATTCTTCGAGTCCCTGCGCCGAATCTTCCGCTAGAAAGATTACTTGTGCCTTTTGCGCCAGTTCTTCCGGGTTCGCCGAATAGACCAGGCGTCCCGAGCGCACGTTGCGCCGAATCACTTCCTGGAGATTTTTTTCGAAGAAGGGAATGTTGCCTTTGGCCACTTCCATGATGCGCGTGCCGTCGGCGTGACAGCAACAAACGGGAGTGCCAAAATCGGCGAGGCAGGCGGAGATGACAGTGGCGAGATAGCCGGATCCATAAACCCCTATTTGCATATTCTCTCTCTCGATCGAACTCGCGGTCGATCCTGCAGTCCTACCTGCGCTCGAACTTGCGAACAAGTCCGCAGCCTGGGATCCGGCTTCGGAGTGCAGTCCGTTAGTTTCTATGGTAGTCCGCCCGACGGAGTTGGCAACGGGCGGAAAGTACATGTACCGCAGGTCGGCAAAAGGGCTGCCAGTCGATTGGCAGGATGTTTTACAAGGGGGCAAGCAACGAACAAAAAAACCGCCAACGCCATTAACCGGATCTGGCGAAATCCTTCTCGAAGTCGGACGATTCCCTCTTCACGACTTTGAGGACAATTGGCCGCGTCCTAAAGCAACCGGCGCGACGTCTTGCCAGAAACCATCTTTTTCCCGGACGAACATCAGGCACTCAACATGCACCTCACGCTTGCCGGGAAACTGTGCCCACCGTTCTCGCGCCAGCGCTAACGCGGCCCGCGCCTGCTCGTCCATGTCCGTTTTCAAGATCGTCATATGCGGAATGTATGGCCAGTTTTCCGGACAGTCGAGCCCATGACCACAAAGCTGATCATGCAGTTCCCGCATCCGGTAGGCCGCGCGCCGTACCTGAATAAACACCGTGGGAGTCGTCGGCAAAAACGTCTCCACGTCTCCCAATTCAACGTCGAAGGGCACCGCCCGGCTGCATGCCTCTCCCAGAAACTCCAGCGCTCCCTCCTCTGTTCCCGTTAACTGCCGCGGAGGAAGAATCGTGAGATGCGCCGCCATGTGCGGGATAGCCGGATGGAGTTCCCGGCGTAACTGCTCCACGAACTCTCCAACCGGGCTGCGAACGTAGGTGACCAACGCGTAACGTGAACTTGCCATGACTTCCGTTGAAAATTATAGCCCGAGCGCGTCCCGTACGGGCAATCCACCTTTCCGGTGGAGTCGCGAAGGTCACGCTCTGCCATCGTTTATAATCATCCACAGTCGGGGCGTAGCGCAGCCTGGTAGCGCACCTGCCTTGGGCGCAGGGGGTCCGCGGTTCAAATCCGCGCGCCCCGACCAATATTGAAACGAAAGCCCTTCAACCCACTCCCAGCCCTGGCACCTCGCGGACCCTCCATTCGCTCGTATTCTTTGCCTCAATCCTAGTACCCTATCTCTATGTCCTTTCATTCCGGATTCGTCTGCATTCTGGGACGCCCCAATGCTGGCAAGAGCACGCTGCTCAATGCTCTCGTGGGCGAGAAGCTGGCGATCATCTCACCGAAGCCACAAACTACCCGCAATCGCATTCTCGGCATTATCAACGTGCCCAAGGTCAAAGGACGCGAAGCCGGGCAGATCGTGCTCATCGACACTCCCGGCGTCCATCAATCCGGCTCGTCTCTCGGGCGCAAGATGATGTCCGAGGTGCGCGAGGCGCTCGAAGGTTGCGAACTGATCCTCCTCATTGTCGATGCCAAGAAGAAATGGGATCGCGAAGATGAATTTGTCTTGAATTTGGCCAAGAAAGCAGGCACCCCAGTATTCCTGCTGCTCAATAAAATCGATCTGCTCGCCGACAAAAGTAAACTGCTTCCCCTCATCGCGCAGTTCCAAACCCTTCACGATTTCAAGGAGATCGTCCCCATTTCGGCTCTGAAGAAGAAAGGCCTCGACGAATTATTGTCTTGCGTGCTCAAAGGTCTTCCCAACGGGCCGCGCTATTTTCCCGAGGATCAGATCACCGATCAGCCGGTACGTTTTATGGCGGCCGAGTTGATCCGCGAACATGTCCTGATGCAAACGCACGAAGAGGTGCCGCACGCCGTCTCGGTTTTGATCGAGCAGTTCGACGAGAGCCCGCGCATGACCCGAATTGCCGCCGTCATTTTCTGTGAACGCGAAGGACAAAAAGCGATTCTCCTGGGCAAGGGCGGTCAAATGCTCAAAAAAATCGGCACCGCGGCCCGCCTCGACATCGAGAAAATGGTCGGTACCCGAGTCTTCCTCGAGCTCTTCGTCAAGATCAAAGCGGGCTGGCGCGATTCGCGAAACTTCGTCGAGGAACTCGATTGGCGGCGCCAATTGCAGCAGATCGGCGGCACCGATCCGGAGGCGTAAGATCACCTCCACCTTCGTCTACCATGTCTTACCCCATAGATTTCAGCTCATTACACGGTGTTTACAGCTTAGTAACGCGCAGGCGTAACGCCTCTCGCGCGTAGGCGGCCCAAATACAGTTGCATCCTGACCGTTAAGTCCCTAGAATCTGTCAGCGTCATTCTGCATCTTATGTAAGCGTAGAGGTTCCGGTCCCGCAACAGCCGCCTATGGAAGATTCCCCTTCAACCGAGCCAGCAGCCCTGCCGCAGCCGTGTGACTTCCATGCGGACAAACTCGAGTTCAAACTCAGCGTCACGCTGGCCGCTGACCGCGACGCCGTCGATCCCGTTGTCCGTAGCGTGATGACAGTGGTGCGTGATATGAAATGCGCCCTCGGCCGCGAAGACGACATCGAACTGGCGCTGACTGAAGCCTTAGCCAACGCCGTCGTTCACGGAGCGAAAAACGATCCCTCCAAAATTGTGGAATGCAACGTCGCCTGCGACGCGCAACACGGCATCCTGATTGTCGTTCGCGATCCTGGCCCCGGCTTCGATCCTTCGCAGATCGCCGATCCCTGCCATGGCGAGAATATTTTCTCCAACCATGGCCGCGGCATCTACCTCATTAATCAGCTGATGGACGAAGTAAAGTTCCACAAGAACGGTACAGAGATTCATATGCTGAAGCGTTAAGACCTCGCGAGAAGCGAACGACCACGTTTTATTCTTTCGCGGCGATCCCCAGACTCTTCATTTTGCGATAAAGGTGGCTGCGCTCCAGGCCAAGCACTTCGGCCGTTCGGCTCACGTTGCCGTGGTTCTGGTCGAGCGTCTTCAGGATATAGTCGCGCTCATAAGCGGCCTTCACCTGATGCAACGTCGAAGCCTCGCTTCCCGTAACCTTTCGACTGCCGTCGCGATGCACGAGTGGGGGCAGATGTTTGCGCTCGAAACGCGAGGTTGTGGGATTCATGATCACGATGCGCTCGATCACATTACGCAACTCTCGCACGTTGCCCGGCCATGGATAGCGCGTCAGCGAATCAATCGCATCGTCGGTAATCTCTCTCGGCCGACGCCCGTACGCCGACGCAAATTCTTTCAAGAAGTACCGTGCAAACAACGGGATATCCTCTTTACGTTCGCGCAGCGGCGGCACCACGAACGGCACCACGTTCAGCCGGTAAAACAAATCTTCGCGAAAATTCCCTTTGGCAATTTCTTCCTCCAGATCCTTATTCGTGGAGGCGATGACGCGCACGTCGACCGTAATCGGATCGTCGCTTCCGACCGGAATAAATCTCTGTTGCTCGAGCGTGCGCAAGACTTTCGACTGGATCTTCAAACTCATGTCGCCGACTTCGTCCAGAAAGAGCGTCCCGCGATCCGCCTTCTGGAACTTGCCCTCTTTATCGGCCGTCGCCCCGGGAAACGACGACTTGCGATGTCCAAAAAGTTCGCTGTCGATCAGGTCTTCTGGAATCGCCGCACAGTTCATCTCCACAAACATTTCGTCTTTGCGCAGGCTCTGCGTGTGGATCGCATGCGCCACCAGTTCTTTTCCCGTACCCGATTCGCCATAGATCAGCACCCGCCCGTTGGTTGGCGCCATCAACGCAATTTGCTGGCGGAGCGCCTTCATCGGAACGCTGTCGCCCACGATCACATTCTTCGCCTGCAACTGCTTTCGCAGATCAAGGTTTTCATGGCGCAAGCGCCGCGCCTCGATCGCGTTTTTAACCAGGATGAGCGTCTTCTCCAGCGATAAGGGCTTCTCGGCAAAATCGTAGGCTCCCAGTTTGGTCGCCCGTACCGCCGTTTCGATGGTGCCATGCCCCGAGATCATGATGACTTCCGGAGGATCGTCCAAGAGTCGAATCTTGCCCAGAACTTCGAGACCGTCGATTCCCGTCAGCCAAACGTCCAGCAGGATCAGGTCGAAGCTGCTTTTGCGCAGCAACTCCAGACACTCCTCCCCGCTCGAACTGACGCTGGTTTTGTAACCCTCGTCCTCGAGAATGCCCCGCAGCGAATCCCGAATCCCCACTTCATCATCGACGATCAGAATGTGTGTCATATCGAGTGTGCTGGCGATCGATCCGCACATTGCATTTCGTTTTGCTCTTAGCTTGCAGCTGGTGCAGTGAGGGTTTCAACCGCCACCGGCAATTCGATTACGAAGCGGCTGCCAACCGGGCTGTTCTCTTCCACTCGAATCGAACCGCGATGATCCTCCACAATTCGACTCACAATCGCGAGGCCAAGACCCGTGCCACGCTGCTTGGTTGAAAAATACGGCAGGAACAGGCGCTCTTTCACATCACGCGACACGCCTTGCCCCGTGTCCGAGACCACAAGTTCAACCATCTCACGGCTGGCCACGAGCGAAGTCGAAATTGTGATCTCTTTTAGGATCGCTTCCTGCATTGCCTCCGCAGCGTTGTCCACCAGGTTCGCAACCGCGCGCTTGATCGCTTCCGGATCGGCCATCACTCCCGGTAAATCCTGCGCCAATTCCGTACGCACGAGAATGCCCTCCAACCTGCCCTCGAACATAATGAGCGCACTTTCCACCAGGCTGTTCAAACTGGCGGGCTGGGGACGCGATGCCGGAAAACGCGCCAGGGCGGAAAACTGATCCACCAGCGTGCGCACACTTTCCACCGCATTCTGAATCGTCTTGGCGCAGTTGCCGATTACCTTCAACGACGGGGCGTCCGGCTCCGTACCGCGCGACAAGTGCCGCTGAATGCGCTCTGCCGACAGAGCGATCGGAGTCAGTGGGTTCTTGATCTCATGGGCGACGCGCCGCGCTACCTCTCTCCAAGCCGCCTGTTTCTGCGCCCGCAACAGATCCGACAAATCTTCAAAGACCAGCACGTACCCCAAACCCTCGGCTGCATGCCCCAGGGCTGACACTGTAACCGCAACATTGAGCTGGGCCCGCGGCAAATCCAACTCCATGTTTGACGCCGTAATGCCCATGCGGTCCGCGCGGCGAAGCAGCGGCTCCAGATCTGCGAGTACATCCGGCGGAATCACCTCTCGCAACGGTCTGTCAATCAAAGATGCCGGACTCACGTACTCGCTTCGTTCCAGGTAAAACATGCGCGAGAAGGCTGCATTCGCCAGAGTCACATGGCGTGCGGCATCAATTGAGATCACTCCCGTGGGCAGGCTCTCCAGCACGGTTTCGATATAGCGGCGGCGCCGCTCCAGTGCTTCGTTGGCAACACCGATGTCGCGACTGGACGCTTCGATCTGATGGCGGCTCGATTCCAGCTGTTCCGCCATGCTGTTGAAAGACTGCACCAGTTCGGCCAGTTCGTCGGTGGCCCTAATATCGACACGGTAATCGAGTTGGCCTTTCGAAATTGCCTCCGTCCCCGCCGCCAGCGCCGCTACCGGACGATTGACTAACTTCGAAAGCAGAAGCGCCAGCCAAGTCGAGGCAAACAGCACAACCACGGTCAGCAGCAACAAAAAACCGATATAGGTCCGCCGGAAAAGTTTCCTCTTCGCCGCCAATTCAATATAACGATGCTGGCTATCTTGAATTTGTTTGGCGGTTTCCGCGAACTTCGGCGGAAGGGGCATCGCAACAATTACCACACCATCCTGAATCAGAGCCGCGGCAACGATGTAGTCCTTCAGCCCCCACTGAAAGCGGGGATGCCCGCCTCGCAGAGCAAGCTCCAGCGGAAATTGCTCCCGCATCTCCAGCCACGGCGCTGGCGTATTGAGGCTCGCGACCGCGTTCCCGTGCGACAAAGCCAGTGCGAAGCCGCCTTCGAGAGTCGGTATGTGCTCCCGCAGTTCTTGCGTCGCTTCCGAGAAATCTCCACTCGCAAAAGCTCGTCGAAATTCGCTGGTCTGCACGATCGACTGTGCCTCCGACGTGGCATTCTGACCGGCATAGTCATACAAAAGCGCAGACATCGCCGCCGTATCCGCGCGCACCTCTTCCACCGGCTGCGAAAACCATTTGTCGATTGAACGGTTCATCAGACCGTAGGAAAACCAGAACATGGCCAGGACCGGCAAGAACGAAAGCAACAGACTGACCACCACCAGGCGCGTTCTGAACTTCGATCCTGCCACCCCTTGCCGGCGCTCAGCATAGAGTTTGAGCAGGTTACGTCCCAGAACCACCGTCAACGCCACGAAGGCAAAAAAAATAAGGCCGCTTAGCCCGGCAAAAAACAGCAACTCCTGATTGCTGTCAGGGCTGATGAACTTCAGATTGAACGAGGCCTGCAGGACCAAAGCGGCCACAACCAAAAAAAGCCCGATGGCGAGCGCGATAACAGCCTTGCGGCGGCCGGAAGTCTTCGGTTCGTCTCGAATTGGAGCGGGCTCGACCAAGGATTGCTCACATTATAGAGAGTCATCCTTCGTTAGTCGCGGCTGTTGGCGGACCGGAGACCAGGATCGCATCCCAACGACTAGCGACTGGTGTGTGACCGCAACGCGTCCTGCAGGGCTTCGTAGGCCGGCTTGCGCCGATAGCCCTTGTCAAACAACAACGCCGCCCCCTGCTTGTGCTTGGAATGTGAGCCGATCCAGGAGTATTTATCCGTGAAACCCCACGTCTGGATCGCAGTGCATCCTGGATAACACAGGCAGGCGTTGGCAATCTGCCGATACACGGCCGCCTGGCGTTGCAGATCTTCCGTTGTCGCATTTCCTACGCCATCAACGGGCAAAGCGACGTCCATTTCTGTGATGTGGATCTGCACTCCGAGCGCAGTAAAGCGTTTGATATTTTGCGAAATCAACTGAACGTCCGTGTGCAGATTCGCGACGTGCATCTGGAATCCAACGCCATCAATCGGAACGCCGCGCTCCTTAAAATCGCGCACCATAGCATAAATGGCATCCGATTTCCGGTTCACCATTTCGGCTTCGGCCTCGTTATAAAAAAGCAGCGCCTCCGGGTCAGCCTGATGCGCCCACCGGAAACAGCGCTCGATATAAGCGTAGCCGGCGTCCTTGCTCATCACTTCCGGCCCAGATCGCGCCTGAGCGGTTGAAGCTTGCGGCCCCCTGTTCAAACCTCCTGCCTTGTCCGCCAACAAGATCCCAGGCTGGTCCCGCCAGATCGTGCTACGCAGCTCCCCTGGATGCACTTCATCAAAGGCTTCGTTCACCACATCCCAGGCGAATATCTGACCCCGATAATGTCCCACGACGATCTTGATATGTTTTTCCAGGATCTCCGCAAGCTCACTCGAAGTAAATTTTCCTTCCGTCAGCCATTTCGGATTTTGCTGGTGCCAGACCAACGTATGACCTCGGACTTTCATCCCGTGGCGATGCGCGAAATCCACGACCTGGTCCCCCTGCGAAAAATCATACGTATCCGGCTGTGGATGGATGGTTTCCCACTTGAGAGCGTCTTCCGGTTCCACCATGTTGAACTCACGCGCAAGCGTCGAGGAATACGCCGGCTCCGACAGGGCCCAAGGCCTCACGGCTGTCCCAATCAATGTTCCCGATGCTTGCGCCACATCGCGAAGCGTTGCCACAGAAGCAGCCGCGCTCACTTCCTTGCAATCAGTCCCAGTCGCCAGAATCGCGCTCCCCAAAATTAAAACCAGAGCTCCTCTTCTCATTCCGTAACCCCTGGGTCACAACAATCCATCGCAAAAAGATCGCGACAAACTGAAAATAGACCCGGTACTACTTTGCAAGCGGCGAGAACTTCTGCAAAGGACACAGCTCACATCGCGGTTGTGACTTTAGGCAATAGTTCTTTCCAGCGCCAACGATCAACCCATGCATCTCGTTAAGTACCTGCGCGAATTGGCTCCATTTGCCCACGCTCACACGCGAGGGTCGATGAGAAGAACTCGGCCGAACAGTTCCCCGCCCGGGGATTCCATCAAAGTGCCGAAGCGGCTCGCCCTCCGTGCGCACGGAAGAACATGTCCTGACGGGCTGTGATCCCGGTCACGGCGTCTTTTTCGGGCACAAATGAGGTCGATATCCGGCAGAAACGCTGTTTATCGCGAAGGACAAGTACGAAAGTTACTTTTGCGGAATTCCCATTGGGTTGACAATTTGTGTCAGTGCGAAGGTTTCCTCGCTGAGCCCCCAGTTATCAGCACCTTCGCGCTGAACCGCACTCTGTACGAATCCAGGTGCGACTACAGGAGAGATATGTCTCAGCGGCTGGGTGACCTGCTCGTTAAAGAAAAGGTCATCACCCAAGAGCAGTTGGAACAGGCGACAAAACTCCAAAAGGAGTCCCACACCCGCCTCGCCTCGGCGCTTGTGAAGTTGGGTTTCCTCTCCGATGAGGATGTCACCAATTTTCTCTCGCGCCAGTACGGCGTGCCCGCCATCAATCTTTCTTATTTCGAAATCGATCCCGCTGTCGTTAAGCTGATTCCCTACGAGACGGCCAAGCGCTACCAGATTTTGCCGCTGAGCCGCGTCGGCGCGTCGCTCACCATTGCCATGGTGGATCCCACCAATGTCTTCGCGATGGACGATATCAAGTTCATGACCGGCTTCAACATCGAACCGGTTGTGGCCGCGGAAAGCTCCATCATCGAGGGCATCGACAAGGCCTACGGCACTTCGAAAGAAGAAGAGCTCGAACAGGTCATGCAGTCGATGAACGACATGGGCGAGGCTGCCGATGTCGAAGTCCAAGCTGAAGAGGCCGAGCTCGAACTCAAGGAGCTGGAAAAAGCCGCCGACGAAGCTCCCATCGTCAAACTGGTAAACCTTGTTCTCACCGACGCTGTCAAGCGCGGTGCCAGCGACATTCACATGGAGCCCTACGAAAAAGAATTTCGTGTCCGCTTCCGTATTGACGGCGTTTTGCAGTTGATCATGAACCCGCCGTTGAAATTGAAGGACGCCATCACCTCACGCCTCAAGATCATGGCCAAGCTCGACATCAGTGAAAAGCGACTCCCGCAAGACGGTCGCATCATGCTGAAAATGCAAATTGGCGGCAAGAAGAAGCAACTCGATTTTCGTGTTTCCACTCTTCCCACTCTCTGGGGCGAGAAAATCGTGCTCCGCTTGCTCGACAAAGAAAACCTGCGCCTCGACATGACCAAGCTCGGCTTCGAGCAAGAGTCGTTGGACAAATTCCAAAAGGCGATTCTGAAGCCCTACGGCATGGTACTGGTCACCGGACCCACCGGTTCGGGCAAAACGAACACACTGTATTCCTCCATCTCGCAGCTCAATCAGGTCGACACCAACATCATGACCGCGGAAGATCCCGTCGAGTTCCAACTCGGCGGCGTCAACCAGGTGCAGATGAAGGAGCAAATCGGCCTCAACTTCGCTGCTGCTTTGCGTGCTTTCCTGCGGCAGGATCCCAACATCATCCTCGTCGGCGAAATTCGAGACTTTGAAACCGCTGAAATCGCCATCAAAGCCGCACTTACCGGTCACCTCGTCTTATCGACTTTACACACCAACGGCGCGCCCGAAACCATCACCCGTCTGATGAACATGGGCATTGAGCCTTTTCTGGTGGCAACTTCGGTTCACCTCATCTGTGCCCAGCGTTTGATCCGGCGTATTTGCAAGGATTGCGCTGAGCCCGTGGAAATGCCGGTGCAGGCGCTCATCGACGAAGGCTTCACGCCCGAAGAAGCCAAGACCGTCCAGATCATGAAGGGCAAGGGCTGCACGACCTGCAACAAAACCGGATACAAGGGCCGCACCGGCTTGTACGAAGTCATGGAGGTCGACGACGAGATCCGCGAACTGGTGCTGGTCGGCGCTTCTGCCCTTGAACTCAAAAAGAAAGCGATTGAACGTGGCATGATCACGCTGCGTCGCAGCGGCTTGACCAAAGTTGCGCAGGGCTGGACCACGCTGGAAGAAGTAGCACGCGAAACGATTCACTAGAAATGTCGCTCGCTGTTCGCTTTAGCGTGGCGAACGACGAATAGCGAACGGCGAAAAGCGAGACTAGGAAAGACGAAAACATTATGGCTCTCTCATTAAGCGATCTGCTCCGCCGCATGCTGGAGATGAATGGCAGTGACCTTCACATCACCACCAACTCACCGCCCCAAATCCGCGTTCACGGGCATCTGGTGCCCCTCGACCTGCCGCAATTGACGCCGGCCGAGACCAAGCAGTTGGCCTACAGCGTGATGACCGACTCGCAGAAGCATCGTTTCGAAGAGAGCCTCGAACTCGATTTCTCCTTCGGGCTGAAGGGTCTGGCTCGCTTTCGCGCCAACGTCTTTAATCAACGTGGCGCATCGGCTTGCGTGTTTCGTCTCATTCCTTTTGAGATCAAATCGTTCCACCAGCTCGGTCTGCCTCCTGTCGTCAGCCAGATGTGCGACAAGCCGCGCGGTTTGGTCCTGGTCACGGGTCCAACCGGATCCGGCAAGTCAACCACGCTCGCCGCGATGATCGACAAAATCAATACCGAGCGCCATGACCACATCCTCACCATCGAGGATCCCATCGAATTTGTGCACATGAACAAGAATTGCCTGGTCAACCAGCGCGAACTGCACTCCGACACCAAGAGCTTCACCGACGCTCTTCGCGCCGCTCTTCGAGAAGATCCCGACGTCGTTCTTATCGGCGAAATGCGCGATCTGGAAACTATCGAATCCGCCCTCCGCATCGCGGAGACCGGCCACCTCACCTTCGGCACGTTGCATACCAACTCAGCATCTTCCACCATCAACCGCGTGATCGATGTCTTTCCGGCGCACCAGCAATCGCAGATCCGGGCCCAGCTTTCGCTCGTGCTCGAAGGCATCATGTGCCAAAGCCTTTTACCTCGCGGCGACGGCAAAGGACGCGCTATGTGCATGGAGATTCTGGTGCCCAACGCGGCTGTCCGCAACCTGATCCGCGAAGACAAGATCCACCAGATCTATTCCGCCATGCAGTCTGGCCAAGACAAGTACGGCATGCAGACGTTCAACCAATCGCTGGCCACGGCCTACTTCCAGAAGCAAATCACGCTGGAAATGGCGCTTACACGTTCGAGTAACCAGGACGAGTTACAGGAAATGATCGCTCGCGGCGCCAGCCTGACCAACCGCGGCACGACCCCGGCCAAGGGTGCGGTGCCTGTGAAGCGGTGAAATTCGAACCACCTCCGGAAAAGCCCTCGCCGGAAGCGAAAACCAGAATCAGGGCAGCAGTTAAAGAACGACCGAATTGAGATGAAGTCGGAAGCCACGGGCCAAACAAGAAATACCCCGCTCGCGCCGATGGAATACGTGTTCTGCAACAGGAATTAAGGAGAAAGCAACCATGCCGGTTTTTACGTTTTCTGGCAAGACCGCGACAGGCGAGAAAGTTCAAGGCGAGCGCGTCGCTCCGAACAAAGACGGATTGGCCTCGCAACTCCGCAAGGAGCGCATCACGCCCGGTTCCATTCGCGAAAAAGGTAAGGAATTCTCCATGCCGACCTTCGGCAGCGGGAAGGTCAAGGTCAAGGAAGTTGCAGTATTCTTCCGTCAATTTTCCGTCATGATCGACGCTGGTCTGCCGCTCGTGCAGTGCCTGGAGATTCTCGGCGCCAACCAGGAAAATCCCGCGTTTCAAAAGACCTTGCTCGGTGTGCGCACCACCGTCGAAGGCGGATCAACTCTGGCCAACGCCATGCGCGGCTATCCCGTCATTTTCGACGACCTGACCACCAACATGATCGAAGCCGGCGAGACCGGCGGTATTCTCGACATCATTCTGCAGCGTCTTGCCATCTACGTCGAAAAGGCCGTCAAACTCCGTGCTGCTGTCAAATCGGCACTAATCTATCCCGTCGCCGTCGTCTCTCTCGCGGTCCTCATCGTTGCCGCTCTGCTCAAGTGGGTCGTCCCCATTTTCGCCAATCTCTTTGTCGGACTCGGTGTCGCCCTACCGCTGCCCACCCGCATTGTCATCGGCATGAGCGGTTTCGTCGGCTCCTTCTGGTGGTTCTTCATCGTCGGCGGCGTTGGCGCCTTCTATGGCCTCAAACAAGTCCGGAAGCATCCCCGCGGCCGCTATTACTTCGACGCCATGTTGCTCAAGATGCCCATCATCGGTATCCTGTTGCGGAAAATCGCCGTCGCCCGTTTCACTCGGACTCTCGGCACACTCATCACCTCTGGCGTTCCCATTCTCGAAGGCCTGGCCATCACCGCCCGCACTTCAGGCAACGCCGTGCTCGAAGAAGCGCTGATGAAGGTGCGCAAGGCGATCGAAGAAGGTCGCACCATCGTCGATCCTCTTCGCGAATGCGGCGTCTTCCCCAACATGGTGACCCAGATGATCGGCGTTGGCGAAGCTACCGGAGCCATGGATTCTATGTTGCAGAAGATCGCTGACTTCTACGAAGACGAAGTCGATTCCGCAACCAAGGACATGTTGGCCATGCTCGAGCCTGTCATCATCGGCATTCTCGGTGTCAGCATCGGCGGCATCGTTATTTCGTTGTACATGCCGTTGTTCGCCATGATCGGCAAGTTGGCGGGATAAGAAAGGCCGCAGTTCGTCGTTCGCAATTCGCTTTTCGGAACTCTCTGCGGATGGAAAGCGGACCGCGACCGACGAACCGCGAACGACCAGCGACGATTTTCATGCATTCCATCTCCGATGAGCGAAATTGGCTGACCTGGCTGGTGAAGGTTCGCGTTCTGATTTTGATGGTCCTGCTCGCCATCGAACTCGCCGTAATCCGCCTCACACCCAGCCCCCTGCCGATCATGCCGTTCCTCACCAGCATGGTTCTCTGGTTCTCGTTCTCGCTCTTCTTCCTGTTCCTCGTCTCCGTTTGGCGCGAACATCGCCTTCAGGCCATCCTCCAGGTGCTCTGTGATCTGGCCATGGTCACTCTGATCGTTCATGTGACCGGAGGCATCGACAGTTCACTCAATTTTCTTTATCCGCTCGTCATCGTCGTGGCGTGCATGCTCTTGCCCCGCTTCTGGGGATATCTCAGCGCTGCCCTCGCCTTCATCTTTTTTGGAACCATCCTTGAACTGGATTACTACCTCGTCATTCCTTCGTATGCCAATACTCACCCCAAGCTGAAAGCTCTGCAGGTTGTAATCTTCGTCAATCTCTTCGCCTACTTCGCCATCGCCTACCTCGCCGGTCTGCTCATGGACAAGCTTCGCCAGGTCGACGTGCAGCTAAAAGATGCCAGCGGAGCGCTCGAAAACCTGCAGGCTCTTCACGAAAATATCGTGCAGTCCATGAGCGGTGGCGTGATCACCACCGGACTCGATGGACGCATCACGCTTGTCAATCGTGCCGCCCAGCAACTACTCGAGATTCCGGAGGCCGAACTGCGCGGGCGCTCGGTCGCCCAGCTCTTTCAGGATCCCTTACCGCATTTCGGCGTCGCTCGCAGCGATGCGGAAGTTCGCTTCGTTTCCGGTAACGGATACCGTAAAACCTTCCGGGTGATGGTTTCGGCGCTCAACGTGAACGTCCGCGGCGATCTTGGCTTTGTTTATTCCTTCGATGACCTCACCGAAATCCGCCGACTCGAACGCGAAGTCCGCATGCAAGATCGCCTCGCTGCCGTTGGCCGCCTCGCGGCTGCCATCGCGCACGAAATTCGCAACCCCCTCACCTCGATCGCCGGCTCCGTCAGCATGCTTTCCGACGCTCCTGCTCTGAATGCGGATGAGCGCCATCTCTTACAGATCGTGATCCGCGAATCCGACCGCCTCAATAACATCATCACCGATTTTCTGGCCTATTCGCGCGGCAAGCAGTACCGCTTTGAACGCGTGAATCTCGTCCCGTTGCTTGAAGACACGCTCACCCTGCTCGAACACCGGCTCGCCGCCGAAAGTGGCGGAATCACGCTGGCCCGCAACTTCGCCGAGTCTGAAGCCTGGGTTCTTGCCGACGGCGACAAACTCAAGCAGGTTTTCTGGAACTTCTCTGAGAACGCCGTACGCGCCATGAAAGACAAAGGCGGCAGCCTGACCGTTACTCTCACCGACCGCGGCGGTGACTGGGAGATGAGTTTCGCCGACACCGGCCCCGGCATCAATTCTCAGCAGACGGAAAAAATCTTTGAGCCCTTTCAATCAAATTTTGAAGGCGGCACCGGACTCGGCCTGGCGATCGTCTACCAGATCGTCCAGGCGCACGAAGGCAAAGTGTGGGCTCGCTCAGAAGTTGGCAAAGGCACAAGTTTCGTGCTGCGCATGCGCCGTCTTGACCGGCCCCTCCCGGTCAGCCTGCCCTCGGCGCGAGAAGCCTCAGCCGCTGCCTTTACCTCCGTTGGCGTAGGAGGAGACTCCCGTGGGTAACATCCTCGTCTGCGACGACGAACGTTCGATCTGCGAACTTCTTGACATCGCCCTGCGTCGCGATGGCCATAAGGTCGAAACGGTCACCGGGGGTGAGCTGGCAAAACGCAAGATCGATAGTGCTCTGTTTGACGTGATCGTCACCGACATCAAGATGCCCGGCGTCGACGGTGTCGAAGTGCTACGCCACGCCCATCAAACGTCCCCCGAATCCGCCGTCATCCTGATGACCGCGGTCGACGATTACGAAGCCGCGGTCGAAGCCGTCAAAGCCGGAGGCGCCACCGACTATATCCGAAAAAGCCCCGGATTAGTCGACGAGGTCAAACTGGCCATCGCCCGCTCCCTGACCAAAGTTTCCCTGAGCCGCCAAAACTTCGCTCTGCGTCGCGATGCGGGCACGCGCAACTCGCTCGACAACATCGTGGGAGTGAGTCCCGCGCTGGAAAAGCTAAAACATACTATCCGTACCGTCGCCACCACCAGCAGCACGATTCTCATCTATGGCGAAAGTGGCACTGGCAAAGAATTAGTCGCCCGCGCCGTGCATACCTGCTCTCCCCGTGCAGCCGAGTCCTTTGTTTCGGTGAATTGTGGCGCCTTTCCTGAAACCCTGCTGGAAAGCGAACTCTTTGGCTACGTTAAGGGCGCCTTTACCGGAGCCAACCAGAATCGCCGCGGGCTCTTCGAAGTCGCCGACCAGGGCACAATTTTCCTCGACGAGATCGCCGAGATGACCATGCCTATGCAGGTCAAACTGCTCCGCGTTCTACAGGAGCGCACGGTCCGCCCCGTAGGCGGCACCACCGAAATCCCCGTCGACGTTCGCGTCATCGCCGCCACCAACCGCGATCTGGACCGTCAAGTCACGGAGGGAACCTTCCGCGAAGATCTCTATTATCGCCTCAATGTGATTCCTATTCGCGTCCCCGAACTGCGCGAGCGAAAGGAAGATATCGCTCTCCTGGCCAATCATTTCCTGAAAAAATACGCTCCCGGTGCCGGTAAAAGCATCCATGGAGTCGAACCCGCGTCGCTCCAAGCTCTCAATGGATATGACTGGCCCGGCAATGTCCGCCAACTGGAAAACACCATCGAACGCGCAGTGGCCCTCGAAGCCACCAGTGAACTTCGCGTCGAGCTGCCCGCCGAGCGGCCCAAAGCCCGCGCCGCAGCCGCTGGTGCAGAAACCGCTTTCCCCGCAAGCGCGAACCTTCCCGTTGGCGCGGTACTTCCCGAAGGCGTGAACATGGAAAGCTATGTCGAGCAGATCGAGCGCTCGCTCCTGCAATCCGCTCTAGGGCAAACCAACGGCGTCCAAGTCCGCGCTGCGGACGTGCTCGGTATTTCCTACCGTTCCTTCCGCCACCTGATGAAGAAGTATGAGTTATAAGTCCCTGCCCTCCCTCGTGTAACCTGCTTTCCTCTCAGTAGTCGTCCATCCCTTCCTCTGTGATTTCTGTCCTTGGCTAGCCCGCCATCCAGCTATACTCAGGACGTTTCCTGCAGCTGCCGAATTCTGGTTCGACGGGGCCCGGCATTCGGAAGAGACCGATTTACCGTCGCATAGAATTTTCTATGGGATCCCCCGCTTCGTTCTCGCCTGCTACGAACGCTGATTTCTGCAGTTATCTCTTAATTCGTTTCCTGGATCAGCGACCAAGATGAAGCAGCCGACGTATCGCTTGAACGACAAGTTTCGAATCTGTATTTCTCGGAGAGAGTAGCCATGTTTTCGGTTGGCAAAATACAACGCTTCGGACGAACGAAAACACGGCGGTTCTGAAACCGGCCGTCGCCGGCAAGTAGCCACTCTCAAGCCTCGACCTCCCACGTCAATATCGCGACAATATGTCCCATCTTCCTGGCATGGGACAGTTTGGCCCGAAGCAGCACGCGGGCATATCCAATAAGCTCATTGTTATCAATGCTTTCGGGTTCGCCGATTGGTGCCTCCCGTGCTGCCTTGTTGATGGACCCGACGAGCTCGGCTCCATTGAAGCTCGATGCGATTTTTATGAAAGGTAGTGGAACGATGGAAGCATCACTGGTGATTGGGAAGAACGCAAGCAACGAGAAACGAAGCAGCTCTGCATGGCCTCAACGGATGGCAACCGTGGCTTTACTTTTTACTGCCTGCCTGGCCTCCGCGCAAGAGTGGAACCGCACTGAGCCAGTTTCCGAAACGCAACTGTCGCCTCGGATCACTTCTGAACTCAACCGCGAACTGGCGCTCGCACGCCTGACTTCCGGCGGAAATCAGAGCATCCCGGTAATTGTGCAATATAAGCACACGGCGCAGAACGCGAACGTCGCCCGCTTGCGAAAGCAGGGCGGGCAGTTGCGCAGCAGACTGGATCTTATTCAAGGCGCAGCCTTCACTCTTCCAGTCAATGCGCTCGCGGACTTAGAGAATGATCCCGAAGTAGCCTTTGTGAGCGTCGACCATCCTGTCAAAGGCATGGATGAATATACCAATGCAGCTATGAACGTGAGCGCGGCATGGAACGCCGGATACAACGGCACGGGCATTGGTGTGGCCGTAATTGACAGCGGCATCAATCCCAATCACATCGACATTTGGGAACGAGTTCTCGATCACGAAGACTTCACTGGAACTAGCCCGTACAATTCCACCGGTTCGTTGGTCTTTGACACTTATGGTCACGGTACCCACGTTGGCGGCATCATTGCCGGTAGTGGGTACGTCTCAGGCGGCTTATACGGCGGTGTTGCGACCAACGCAAACCTCATCGATCTGCGCGTGCTCGATCAGAACGGCAACGGTAACGACAGTAGTGTGGTCGCAGCCATCCAGCGGGCCATCGCACTGAAGAAAAAGTACAACATCCGAGTCATCAATCTGTCGCTCGGCCGCGCCGTCTACGGAACCTACACCAAGGATCCACTTTGCCAAGCTGTTGAAGCAGCCTGGAAGAGTGGCATCGTAGTCGTGGCTGCAGCGGGCAATTTTGGCCGCATGAGTTTGGACGGCAGCGACGGCTACGGAACCATCGCGGCTCCGGGCAACGATCCTCTGGTGATCACCGTTGGTGCCATGAAGACTGAGGGTACCCTGACGCGCACCGACGACCAGATTGCCAGCTACAGTTCGAAGGGGCCTACCACGTTCGATCACGTGGTAAAGCCGGACTTGGTTGCCCCGGGAAACATGGTCGCTTCCTTGGCCGACCTGGACAGCACTCTCGCCAACACTTACGCCGGCAACATGGTAGCGGGCTATTCGAACGACTACTTCACCCTGAGCGGTACCAGCATGGCAGCACCAGCCGTATCGGGCGCAGTGGCCCTGCTGATTCAGGCGCAACCTTCGCTCACTCCGGATCAGGTCAAAGCCCGTTTGATGAAGACGGCGTATAAGAACTTTCCTCCATCGAGCGTAGCCACAGACCCGGTTACCGGACAAACTTACACCTCCTATTACGACGCATTCACTATCGGAGCCGGCTATCTCGATCTGCAAGCCGCACTCGGCAACAAGGATGTAGCGCCATCCAACGTAGGGTCTGCGCTTTCTCCCTGGGTCGGATACGACTCCAAGAACAATGTCGTGAAGGTCTCGAACGGAAATTCACAGATCGCTGGCACTTCAGTCGTCTGGGGAATATCGCAGGTCTGGGGAACGTCGGTGGTCTGGGGTGGAAATATGGCCGGCACCTCCGTCGTTTGGGGAACTTCCGTCGTGTGGGGAATTCAGAACTTGCCTGGCTTCAATGTGGTCTGGAGCACAACGAGTTCTTCCGCCAGCGACGTGGTCTGGAGCACTTCCGTGAATCCCAACGATCAGGCATTCGTACAGATCGTCGGAGAACAATAAACCAGTGGTGCCCCACTTGCTTGCGCCCGGCGCAAAGAGTGGGGCACTTTTTTCCATCTCGCCTACTCCGCCAATTTCAACTGCTTCGGCAACTCTGTTGTGATACGCACACGTTCCACACGGCGATCGGTCGCATCCAACACTTCGAACTTTAAGCCCTCGTCCTCGACAATCTCGCCCCTCTTCGGAATGCGTCCCGCTATTTCGCTCACCAGTCCTGCAATCGTAGAGGATTCATGCCCCCCCGGCCGCAGCCCGAATAGTTCATCGAGTCGGTCCACGTCCATATTCCCCGGAACGATGTAAGAGTGATCGTTTTCCTGCACGACCTGCCCTTTTTCGTGCTCGTCCCCAATTTCGCCCACGATTTCTTCGACCAGATCTTCGATCGTTACCAGGCCGGCGACTCCTCCGTATTCGTCCACCACGATCGCCATGCGGACATTACTCCGCTGCATCTCCCGCAATAAGTCACTTACTAACTTGCTCTCCGGAACAAAATAGACGTCTTTGCGCATCAAGGTCGCTACTGTGCGTGTGTGAGCCTCGGAGTCCGCCACCTGAAGTACATCCTGCGTGTGCAGAATTCCTTTGATGTGGTGAATCGACCCTTCATAAACGGGAATGCGAGAGAGGGGCCTCGTCTTTAGCAACTCCACCACTCGCTCAACCGTGTAGTCGGAAGGAACCGCCACCATCTCCGGCCGCGGCTTCATCGCCTCGCGCACCGTCTTGCCGCTGAACTCCACTACCGATTGAATCAGTTCGCGATCCCCCTCCTGAATAATTCCTTCTTCCTGGCCTGCCTCGATCAGCGCATCCACCGCTTCCGACGGCGTTTCGGGCAGCGCATCGGCGTGCTCACGCGTCAATGCCGTCACCGATTGGCAAAATCCGAGCACTAACGTCACTGGCAGTACTAGATAGATCAGGCCCCGCAGCAGCAGCGCCCAATGATTCAGCCAACGCCCCTGCGTGCGCGAGAAAAAAACGAAAGGAAGCAGCCGGTTGAACGTGATGATCACGAGGACCAGGCTTAATGTCGCTTCCAGAACTTCGTAGATACTCCAGGCTCGATCGCGGAATACGGTGAAACCGACGATCATTGCAATCGCAGCCGTCACCAACTGCGTCAGGATCGCCATGGAAAGCGAAGCCCGCTGTCGCGTGACTCCCAGGCGAGGCTCGACGATCTGCTCGAACGAGTCGATGTTGTCCTGAAAATCCCGGGAAAGAAATTTCCCGATCTCCTGATACAGCCGGTCGACATACGAGACAAGGGTCAGCAGCCCGAACAGAAGCACGAGAGCGATGCCGACTCCTATCATTACGAACCCTTCCTCTTCTCAGAAACAGACTTACCGGCATGCGACCGCTTGCCCGACGCGCCACTCGCCCCTGTATCTCCAGAGCTACGCTCGATCAATCCCAACGGAAGCCGGAGCTCGGCCCGGAGCTGCTTTTCGCGCCTCTGCATCTTCCCATTGTCGCACTCGTGATCGTAACCCCGCAGGTGCAGGATCCCATGTAAGACCAGAATCTTAACTTCCTCGGATGGCGAGTGACCAAGGGCACGCGCATTCCTCGTCGCGATGTCAGCGGAGATAGCAATATCTCCGGCCAATTGTTTTTGGATTTCAGTTGCGGCTGGGAAAGAGAGTACGTCGGTTGGCTTATCTTTCTTCCGAAAGCGACGGTTCAACAAATTCATTTCGCGGCTGGTGGTCAACAGCACATTCACTCCGCCTGTGAGTCCGGCGGCTACCCGCGCGCGCTTCACGAAACGACGGAGAGCTACCTCTGTCAGATCCGCAACGCGCCTTTGAAAGATGATCATTTCGCCGCGAACTGCACATCCCTCGTAGTCTGAAATGTGTGGCGCAGGCGCCCCGCCCGCGTCCTTATGGCCTTGCTGTTGCTTTTCCCCGAAAAGAGTTTCAGCGCGAAACAACTCTAATTTCGAAGTGGCGGCTCGTCAGGTAACGGGTGAGGACTCCCCGGCTTGGGCTCCAGCAGCGACAACTGCTGCTCTGCTTGCCGTGTTTTGTGCTCGTCGTAGGCCCGAATGATCCGCTGCACCAGATGGTGGCGCACTACGTCGCTCTCGTCGAAGTGCACGAAGCTGATTCCATTGACACCTTGCAGAATGTCGACCGCTTCAATCAGCCCGCTCCGCCGCGCATTGGGTAAATCGATCTGAGTCACATCGCCAGTAATTACTGCTTTCGAACCAAACCCCAGGCGGGTGACAAACATTTTCATCTGCTCTGAAGTCGTGTTCTGCGCTTCGTCGAGAATCACAAAAGAATCGTTCAGAGTTCGCCCGCGCATAAAAGCAATCGGCGCGATCTCGATTACATTTTTTTCCAGATACCGTTCCACGCGCTCCGGATCCATCATGTCGAACAAGGCATCGTACAGGGGTCGCAAATAAGGATCGATCTTCTCCTGCAGCGTGCCCGGCAAAAAACCAAGCCGTTCTCCCGCCTCCACCGCCGGACGAGCCAGAATGATGCGGTTCACCTGCTTGTTCAGCAGCGCCGAGATCGCCATAGCCACGGCTAAATATGTTTTGCCTGTGCCCGCCGGCCCCACCCCAAACACCATGTCATGCTTCTCAATTGCCTCGAGGTAGCGCCGTTGGTTGGGGCTCTTCGGCTGCACCGTCTTTCTTCCAAACGAACGCTGCCGCCCGGCCTCGGCCAATCCTCGAAGCGTTGCATTCGGATCGGTCACCACCACCCGCAACATGCTCCCTAAATCTCCATTCACGAACTGGTGCCCCGATTTACGCAAATGCTCGTAATCGGCAAATAGCTGTTCGGCGCGAGCCACATCGCGCGGCGCGCCTTCCAGTTCAATGCTGTCCGAACGCAAATCGATGTTGATGTTCAGGCCGTCTTCCAGCACATGCAGATTTTCGTCGCGGGTGCCGAACAGGGTCTCGATGTTAGGGCTGAGTGCAATATTTTTCTTCATGCTTGGGATGGTTTCGTTATGCCGCCTCCAGCAGCCAGACTGGGCTCACTCTTTACCTTTGCCGCATGGTTGAGATGTCGTTTACAGGGAAGTGTTGTATGAGGAAGTGCAACTGCGAGCGGGAGTATAAATAAACGTCCGCCACGTTCGGTTGGCCAAATCCCGAACCGGCTCAATCCTCCCCGACTCGCGCTTCTTGTTTTGGCACGCGGATAACGGAAGCAGAAAGAAGAGCCGACCGGATTGCGCACCCCAACTACGGGGCGGTTCCCAACCATTTGTAGACCAGCGTAGCGCGGGCGGACGAGCGAGTCAATGGGAGGATATCCAGCAATTGTGAATGTTTGATACTGCCCGGATAGACAGTCGATCGTCTCGGCCACCATCGGTCTCGCTAATTCGCACCCACAGCCGCAACGAATCACCTTTGGTTCGTTGACGCCCCGGCTGGGCGTCCTTAAGATGAAGCGACTCAAGTTCCTTCGCATATCGATACAAGACGAAATATCTCCGTGACCTTCACGAGCGCTCGCCGGTGTCTCCGACCATGAGAATCAGCCAACATCCGCCTTCCACCAAGAATTGCAGATCCCTGACCATCCCATGGGCGCGATTCCTTTGTCTAACTTCCCTCATTTGGTTCCCTCTGGTCGCGCGTCCGCAAACTACACCGCCCGCCGCCTCAGCTAGCCAGGCCAGCGCCTCCATCCAAAGAGACAAACTCCGTCTCGCCAACAACGCCATCGAAGCCGAATGGCAATTCAACCCGAATGGATTCGCCGCAACCACTCTCACCGACCATTTCACGCACCGCACCCTCTCCCCTCAATCGAACGCTTTTGCCATCACTCTGCAAGATGGTTCGGTTCTCAAATCGTCCGAGATGCAAGTCACCGTACCGCCCCGTCTGGTCAACCTCGCACCCGACCCCAGTTCCTCGCAACTTGCTGCCAGGTTCGCCGGATGGCAAATTGAAATGGGATTGAGCGATTACACCCGGCAGTTGCAAGTTACCTGGCGTGCTGTACTGCGAGACGGTGCCACCTATGTACGCCAGGAGATCACTCTGCACGCCACCGGCAAGAGTCTCCCCATCAGCAACGTTCGCCTCGTCGATATCAATATCCCCGGCGCTCGTGTCTGCGGCACGGTTAAGGGCTCTCCCATCGTCGCCGAGAACCTCTTCTTTGGATTCGAACACCCACTCTCCGAAAGCCGTGCGTCGAACGACCGCGCGATCGCGCAAATCTCGCGTGAATTGCCACTCCAGGCCGGACAATCCGTAACCTATTCCTCCGTCGCCGGCGTCACCGCGCCCGGCCAGCTCCGTCGCGGATTCCTCGCCTACCTCGAACGCGAGCGCGCCCACCCCTATCGCACTTTCCTCCACTACAACTCCTGGTACGACATTGGCTATTTCTCTCATTACAACCAGGCTGACACCCTCGCATCCATCAACGCTTTTGGGAAAGAACTCGTCCAGCAACGCGGCGTCAAAATGGACTCCTTCTTATTCGACGATGGATGGGACGATCCGCGAAATCTCTGGCATTTCCACGCGGGATTTCCCAACGGCTTCGCGCCGCTGCAAGCAGCTGCCGCAAAATATGGCGCCGCCCCCGGCATTTGGCTCTCCCCTTGGGGAGGATATGGCGATCCTCGCGAGCAGCGTCTGAAGTTTGGCAAGCAACGGGGCTTCGAGACAAATGCTGGCGGCTTCGCGCTTTCCGCGCCTAAGTATTACGCACTCTTCCGCGAAACAACCTTAAACTTCATAAAACAATTCGGCATCAATCAGTTCAAAATCGATGGCACCGGAAACGCCGACTCCGCCTTTCCCGGAGCCGTGTTCGACAGCGACTTCCAGGCTGCCATCAGCTTGATCCACGAGTGGCGCACTGTGAAGCCCGACCTCTACATCAATCTCACAACTGGCACTTATCCATCACCTTTCTGGCTGCGATACGCCGACTCCATCTGGCGCGGCGGCGAAGACCACAGCTTTATGGGCGTCGGCTCCTGGCGCCAGCGTTGGATCACCTATCGCGATGCCGACACCTACGCCGGCATCGTCATGTCCGGTCCACTTTTCCCGCTCAACTCCCTGATGTTGCACGGCCTGATCTACGCGCAACACGCCAACCATCTTGACTCCGATCCCGGACACGATTTCACCGACGAAGTCCACGACTATTTCGGTACAGGCACGCAGTTACAGGAGATGTACATCACCCCGTCCTTGCTCTCCAACAACAACTGGGACACTCTCGCCGAAGCCGCCAAATGGTCCCGTGCCAATGCTGACACGTTAGTCGATACCCACTGGATAGGCGGCGATCCCGCCATGTTGGAAGTCTACGGATGGGCTTCCTGGTCGCCTCGCAAGGGCATTGTCGTCTTGCGCAATCCCAGCGACAAACCGCAAGATTTCACTTTGGATCTCAACCGTGCTTTCGAATTGCCGCCCGATGCCCCCAAGAACTACGACGCTCGCAGCCCCTGGCAACACGATCAGCAGGAGCCGTCGATCTCCCTATCCGCCACCTCGCCACACAACTTCCACCTGAAGCCCTTCCAGGTCCTAACCTTGGAAGCAACGCCGACTAGCGACTGAACCCGCTTCCTGACGCCTAATCTCTCTTGCCCGCTTGCCGTCAAGTGATTACAATGTAATTACTGAGGTGCGGACATCAATGAAAACCGAACTGATTCGCATCGGCAACTCTCGCGGGGTGCGGATTCCCAAGCCATTGATCGACCAATGCGGGCTCGGGAAAACCGTCGAATTGAGAGTTTCGGACGATTGTTTGATCATCTCTTCCGAACGCACCGCCCGCCAGGGTTGGGAGGAGGCGTTCCGCGCCGTGGCCAATACGACGAGCGATGAACTCATGCTCGAAGCGACTGAACCGAACGAATTCGACCATAAGGAATGGCGATGGTAGACGCTCCGCAGCGTGACGAAGTTTGGCTCGTAGCGCTCGATCCCCCGCAAGGATTTGAGATTCAGAAGACGCGTCCTTGTCTCGTCATCTCACCCGATGAAATGAATCAACATCTCCGAACCGTCGTCATCGCTCCGATGACTACCGTATCCCGCCCCTACCCTACTCGCGTAGCCGTGCGATTTCAGGGGAAACGCGGGCAGGTCGCTCTGGATCAACTCCGAGCAGTAAACCGCCAACGATTGGTGAAAGTGCTAGGCACGCTGTCGCCGAAAACCGCGCAGGACGTTCTCGGCGACGCTGGTCGAGATGTTTACGCGGATATGAATTTGCTCTAAATTTCAGTTACGCAGTAGCGTGGTAACATCTGCCCGTGGCAATTAGCGACACAAGTCCGGTAGCGCGAGATCTCCAGCTTAAGATTCAGAGCGCCATGTCAGGGGAGGAACGCATCCTCCTTGCGTACGAGATGAGTTTGTTCGCGCGGGAACTCGCGCGGGAGGGAGTTCGGAGGAACCATCCCGAGTGGACGGAGGCGAAAGTCGCGCGCGAACTGTTGAGGCTAGCTTTTCTTCCGGCGCCCTTGCCAGCCGGGCTGCCATCGCCCGACTGAGATGACTGTCTCGGACGTATTCCGAAGAATTACCACGGCCCTCGAACAAGCGGGCATCGGCTACATGCTTTCCGGTTCCTTCGCCAGCGCTCACTATGGCGTGCCGCGATCCACACAAGATATCGATCTCGTCATACTTGCGACTCCCACGCAGTTACGAGCGTTCGTCGAGGGACTTTCGCAAAACGAGTATTACGCTGAGTTAGACGCTGCCCTGGGAGCTCATAAGCGGCAGTCCATGTTCAACGTGATCGACATGGCAACGGGCTGGAAGATAGATTTGATCATCCGCAAGTCGCGCGCCTTTAGCCAAGAGGAATTCCGGCGTCGTCAGCGGGTCAGCCTGCATGAGGTCCCCCTTTTCGTCGCGAGCGCCGAGGACGTGGTCATTTCGAAACTGGAGTGGGCAAAGCTGGCGCAATCGCGGCGGCAGATTGAGGATGCGGCTGCAATCCTGCGAGTGCGACGGGAAGTGCTGGATTACCTCTATTTAGAGAAATGGACCGCCGAGTTAAATCTGAAAACAGAATGGGACGATGCGAAACGCGGAGCTGAGATATAGAACTAGAGTTCCCGCCCGCTGGCCCACACAGCTCGCTTTTTCGCCCATTCCCGCAACTCCGCAATCTCCTCCGCGCGCGTAACCGAGAGCGGCACCGTCGACGACAACGCCGTCAGCAAATCTTCATTGTTGAGTTCTCGCTTCGCCGCAAACGCCGCGTACAAGGCGGTCTGCACCGCCGACTCAATCTCCGCTCCCGAGAATCCCTTCGCAGCCGCCGCGATCTGGTCCAGATCGTAGTCGGCTGCGTTGCGCTTCCGCTTTACCAACTGAATGGCGAATACCTGTTTTCTTTCTGTCTCACTCGGCAGATCCACAAAAAACAATTCGTCAAACCGTCCCTTCCGGATCAACTCCGGAGGCAGCACCGTCACATTGTTGCAAGTCGCAGCCACGAACACGGCCGGCTTGCGCTCCTGCATCCACGATAAAAACGACGCGAGCAATCGCGACGAAACTCCCGCATCCGCCGATGCCGAGTCTGGACCGCTTCCCGCAAACACCTTTTCCAGTTCGTCGATCCACAAAATGCACGGCGCCAATCCCTCCGCCACGCGAAACACTTTCTGGATGCGCTTCTCCGTCTCTCCAATAAATTTGTCGTACACCGCAGCCGTATCGAATTTCACCAGCGGAAGTTTCCACTCTCCTGCCACTGCCCGCGCGCACAAACTCTTGCCACAACCCTGCACGCCAAGAATGATTACGCCCTTCGGCGGATCAAGTCCGAACTTTGCCGCGCCGTCGTCCCATGCGCCCCGTCGCTGCTGCAGCCATTGCTTCAGATTATCCAGTCCGCCAACGCTCGCCATCGTGTCCGTCGAATCGACAAACTCCAGCATCTCGCTGCGCTTCAGCAGTGCTTTCTTGGCATCGAGCACATCGGTGATGCACTCCGAAGACAACGCCAGCCGTCCCATGACCGCCTGCGAGATCGCGCGATCCGCCGCTTCTTCCGTCAAGCCTCGCAGATTCCCGGCCATGGCATCGACTCCGCCGGCATCGAGCTGAAGCTTCAATGTGTGCGTGCTCGAAAGACGCGTATACGTTTCACGGATAATTTCCCGCAGGCGATCTCGATCCGGCAACGGCAAATCAAGGAACTCCACCAGGCTTGCCAGCTCCGGCGGCATCTCAATCGCCGGTGCGGTCAGGATCAGCGTTCTCCGGTTCGCCGAAAATTTCTGCCCCACATCTCGCAACCGGCGCACCACAACCGGGTTATCCATGTGCCGATGAAAATCCTTCAACACAAATACCGCCTCGATCGTCATGCTCTCCAGATTTGCCAGCGCCTGCACCGGATCTGTCGTGTTGTACATTGCCGTGCTATACGACGCTGTCTTCGGACTGGACCCCGCGGCCGGATCCGAAACAACCGAGGACATCACCGAACGCATCAGCCGTTCCGCTTCGCTGTTGCCTTGCGGAAGGATGCTCGGTCTCGCCTGCGCGTAGGCTTGGCCATGACTCTGCGCCGGTTGCGCCGCAGCCCCTGCCGCTCCGCTGCCAGACCTTACCAGGCCGTCCGCAATCGTCCATTCAAACACCGCCAGATTCAATTCGGAACACGCGGCCCGCACCAGAGCGAGTGCCCGGACCTCCTCCACCGTCTCCATGATTACGATGGGAGTGGACGAGTTGATCAAAACCTTCATGCGCTCCACCGTTGACGGAGCGGGCGGTTGCGGCGACTCGACTGGTGGGTCGAGAGTTAGACGGAGCGTCGAAATTACAGGTGAAGTTCCCGGTGAATTCATATCTGGTTGACCCAGCGTGACTTGCTCCCGTAGAATACAGCTTCGGTTCCTACCGGATATCTTCCTAGTAAACCTAGGACACACAAAGGTAATCACGTCGCATGGCTAATCATTTTTCAGCGCTCAAGCGCGCCCGTCAGACCACGAAACGCACCGCCCGCAACCGGGCCAACGCATCGCAACTTCGCACCGCTCTCCGCAGTCTCCGCGAAAGCCTCGACAAAGGCGACAAAGCGGTTGCTGGAGAGACCTATCTCGCCACCGTCTCCGCCCTCGACAAAGCCATCCAGAAGGGTGTTTTGCACGAGAACACGGCGTCGCGCTATAAGTCCCGTTTGGCGAAGCGGCTCAGCGCCATTAAGTAGTTTTGGGGTCTTTCTTAGCTGGAAATCGGACCAATCCAACGAAGCCCGCATTCTTGCAAACCGCTGCTTCCTTATCGCGGTTCGTCGCATCGAATACGGCTTGACAGCCGCTTATTACCAGCCGATCATTAGGTTTAACGCTCGCAATCGGGACTTGAAAATGTCAAATTTCTCACAAGCCGCGCATGACCCGAACGGACGTATTTCCCTGTCTGCGTCCAAGTCCACCGAGCCGGGCTTTTTCAGCTTGATTGAACGGCACCGTAAGACCGTATTGTCGAGCCCGTTCATACTCGCCGCGGCTCTGATCGTGGTCCATGTTCTCGGCTCCAGCGACGTGCGTCAGGTCTTGGACTTCATGTCCCCGGGTCGCATTCTGGGTCACTAGTCCGCGCGCGTGATGCCCCAAGGGCTTGGCAAACCTCCGAGAGCTTAAGATGAAAAACTCCCATTTGTTCGGCTGGGGCTGTTTTGGCGCATTACTCCCCGAACTTCTGCGGTTCTTTAAACTCGTGGATGCGGGCCAGCCCCTGCCGAACCTGAACTGGCCCCTATACGCCGCCTTGTTCTCTCTGTTCGTCCTGGCAGCGGGTCCGTTCACCGTGGCCTGGAAGCCCGAAAGCGCCTTCAAAGCCGTCTGGGTGGGTGCCTCGTTCCCCACCTTGGTCGCTACCCTCATCCAGATCGCCCCCACCATGCCCCATTCATGATGACGCTGTAAGTACTTCCGGTATTTAAATTTGCTTGACGGCCCTCTTTCATTTGCTATACTTAAGCTCGTTCTCAGGACATTTGAGGCTCTTTCTGCACGGTCCTGACGAATCACCGCCCGCTTGGTCGCACCTCCTTAAAGAATTGAGCAACTTTCGGGGTGGGCGGGGCATCTATTTGGGTAATTCTGGCAAACATCCCTTTGAAATTGGCCCGAATTGCACCTTGGCTAGTCGTACCAAACCATCACCCTGTGCGCGGACGATGGAACCACGGCCTAAATTATTCCTTTTAAAGGAGAAAGACCTAACATGCGATCTGATCGCGTTTTTGATGCTCTACATACTTTGCGGAACCGGTACATGCTTTGCCAGCTAGCGTCCAAGGCAACGCGCAAGTTTCACAAGCCGAACACCCGCATCCAGGAAACCATGAACCAGGTGTTTGACAAGATCGCCGATGCGGAACGTCATGACATCCTGAGCGAACCCGAGAACTTTGCCGAAGCACAACGGCGAGCTGCGTAGCAGCTCCGCCGTGTGCCCGCACGGCGGCAAAGCAATTCCATCCCCGCGAGAGAATAAAAGAATCCCTCCCGAAGAAAAACCCACATAGGCACATATGACGATTGCTGAACTCAAAGAAAAGAACATTACCGAGCTGACCAAGATCGCCCGATCTTTGGAGCTGCCCGGCGCCAGCGGACTCCGCAAACAGGACCTCATCTTCAAGATCCTGCAGGCGCAAAGTGAAAAAGAAGGACACATCTTCGCTGAAGGTGTATTGGAGATCCTCCCCGACGGCTACGGCTTCCTCCGCTCGCCTGATTACAACTACCTGCCCGGCCCCGACGACATTTATGTCTCGCCTTCGCAGATTCGCAAATTTGATTTGAAAACCGGCGATACGATTAGCGGACAGGTGCGGCCTCCGCATGAGGGGGAAAAATACTTCGCGCTGGTGAAGATCGAGGCGGTCAATTTTGAATCTCCCGACGAAGCGCGCAACAAGATTCTGTTCGACAACCTGACGCCGCTTTATCCGCAGGAGCGGTTGAAGCTTGAAACCGTCCGCGAAAATCTTAGCGCCCGCGTCATGGACCTGTTAACCCCGCTGGGCAAGGGACAGCGCGGATTGATTGTTTCGCCTCCCCGAGCTGGTAAGACGATGTTGCTGCAGAACGTGGCGAATTCGATAACTACGAATCATCCGGAAGTCGTGTTGATGGTGCTGTTGATCGATGAGCGCCCGGAAGAAGTCACTGACATGCAACGCTCGGTTAAGGGCGAAGTAATTTCGTCGACCTTCGACGAGCCCGCTGCGCGGCACGTGCAAGTTGCGGAAATGGTAATCGAAAAAGCGAAGCGACTGGTCGAGCACAAACGCGATGTGGTCATCCTGCTGGACTCGATTACGCGTCTTGCGCGCGCTTACAATACGATTGTTCCGCCCTCGGGCAAAGTGCTTTCTGGCGGCGTCGATTCGAACGCATTGCAGCGCCCGAAGCGCTTCTTCGGGTCTGCGCGTAACATTGAAGAAGGCGGTTCGTTGACCATTATCGCTACTGCATTGATCGATACTGGTTCGCGCATGGACGATGTGATCTTCGAAGAATTCAAAGGCACCGGTAACTCCGAAATCATCCTTGACCGCAAACTGGTTGATAAGCGAACGTTCCCGGCGATTGATATTCAGCGCTCGGGCACACGTAAGGAAGAGCTGCTGATTCCGAAAGAAGACCTGCAGCGCATATGGGTGCTGCGCAAGGTGCTGAACCCGTTGTCTCCGGTTGAGGCGATGGAGTTGCTGATTGAGCGGCTGGCCAAGGCCAACACCAATAGCGAATTCTTGGCGAAGATGAGCCAGCTGTAATTGGCCAAAACCAAAGAATCGTCCTGCGCGGCAAACCTCGGTAAGTGACTGATAAGTTTGGAAGTGAGGCACGGATTCTGTATCCGTGCCCTTTCTTTTTAGCGGCCTTTTTTGCTCCCAAGTCTTCTTCGCCCTCGTTTCAAATCTCAAGGGTACCTGTGGCATTTGAAGACATCGTCGCTAACGCGCGTGCGTAGTGGGCAACATTCCTGGCGTGGCGGCGCTTTCCCTTCCTACCGTCCATAGCTTGCAAAACTCCCAAAACTAGCGCTACGGAGCAGGGCTAGCCCCAGCGGCAGGCATTTCCTGAATTGTGGCCGCGTGTGGAAAAAAGTCACTTCGGTTGGCTATACCCTCCACTGACCGTGGTCGAGTCGCGAGCGCTGCCGTTGAAGAGGATGCCGTCTTCCGAAGCGCCGCTGACATCCACGGTGTCCACAGGCTCACTCACAGGTTGCGGCGGTTTCTGACTTGACGTCGCAACTCGTGGCTTGGGTTGCCAGAGGTTTGAATCCGCTGGTTCGGGTTCGGTTTGGTGAATGGTCGGTATAATATCGGTCATCTTGGAGGTTTCCCATTGGCCTCAGGTGCCTATCGACAATGAAGGCGCGAAACATGACACGGGATTGGACCGTGGGCTTCCTTTAGTAACTGGGCGCAACCACTGGAGTAACATCGCGCAAGTTAACAAGAAAAGACCGTGTTCAGGGTATTTGCTCTTGGGGGTCCAATGAAGGCTTTCTGGCTCCGAGGGTCTCAGCACTCCGGCGCGCGTGGCCCAGAGGTAACTACCCTGCAACCAGCTGTCCTGTTAAGCTCACTTCGTAAATTCTGAGGAACCTTCTGTGCGCCCTTTGCGTGTGACTTCCGGGATTCTCTTGTTTCTGATTTCTACTCTGATTTCGTCTTTGCTTTCGACAGGGCTGGCCGCGCAAAGCGCAACGCCGGAACATCCTGCGCAGACGGCGCGGCAGGCACTGATCGAGATGTGCTTTGGCCAGGCACCCGGGCATTTCGAGAAACATCTTCCTACGATTACGCGAGATACTTTCAGCAAGCTTGGCCAGGAAAACGGCCAGAGTTACACGGGAATACTGTCCGCAATGCAGCTGCAAGCAAAAGCGGCGGGCGGCAAGTTCGAGACTTTCGATGGGGGGCCAACACTCTTCAAAGCCAAAGGAATGCCGGGCCGCGTTGATGACGAAGTTGAGATTACGGTAGAACGGGACGACCTGGTTGGTGGCGAGGATCAGATCGAACTCGCGTTGCATATGACGACGAATGGAAAAGAAGAAACTTTGCTTCCCGCCATTCTTCGTTTCACCTTTTCGATGAAGATGGAAGGTGACACCTGGCGCTTGAACGAAGTGAGTGCAACGGCGCGGTTCCCGATTGCCGATCCGACTTTTTTGAAGGCCATGCAGGAGCATCAGGTTGCACAAAACGAGCAAATCGCTCTTATGTCGGTGCGATCGATCGTGTATGCCGAGAAATCGTACCAGTCGGCACGAAGCAGTTTTGCGTGTAAGCTGTCCGATCTCGGAAACTCCGGCAAAGATGCGCCACGGCGTACTTACCTTTTTGATCAACAACTCGCGAGCGGAAAAAAGAGTGGGTACATGTTCTCGATTTCGGAGTGCGATCCGTCTCACTATCATCTCGCAGCTGAACCGGTGGCACCCGAACTGGGCCAGCATGCGTATTGTTCCGACGAAACGGGCGCCGTGCGTAAGTCTGCCGACGGGAAGGCAGCCACTTGCTTCGTGAGCGGCGAGGTGGTGGAGGATAAGACGCACTCAATCGCGATGCTTCAACCTGCTCCGCAGGGCGGCTCAGCTTCGGGAAGTTTCCAGCCGGGAGCGCGCGTACGTGTGTCGCAAGGTGTCGCTACTGGGCTGCTGGTGAGCAAGGTGCAGCCCATCTATCCGCCATCGGCGCGCACTTCGAGGATCCAAGGAGTGGTAGTTCTGCAGGCGGAGATCAGTCCGGCGGGAGACGTTGCCGAGCTGAAACTGATCTCCGGCGATCCGATGCTGGCTCCGGCCGCCATGGATGCGGTGAAGCAGTGGAAATACCGTCCCTACTTGCTCAATGGGAAGGCGGTCGCGGTGGAAACGCAGGTCACGGTTAGCTTTTCGCTGCGGGAAGATTGATAGTGCATCTGGCGGCTGCGCAAGAAGGTAACACCGGTTTTCGTGGGAGCAGCAAGGGCGGAATGACCGCGCAGTGGAATTATAGAGAGTGCTCTACCGCAAGTAGCCTTCAAGTAAATTTACGGAGCAATTCTCGTAGCGTCCGGGGACTGGTTGCACTTCGAAGACTGGTTCTAGGGACGTTAGCCTAGAAACGGGCTGGCCAAACTTCGGCAAATCTCTGTTTAGCCGTGACTCCCGGACTCCAATGTTACTTTTGTTCGCCGCTGGAGCGGGGGGAGTACTTCAGTAATCTTCCCAAAGGAACGTGCATCGTCGAAATTCTTACCAATGGTACTAGTCCCACAGGGCATGTACCCCAGGAGAATATATGACTTTTGCACGATGCTCCAAATTCGCCCTCTTGCCGCGCTTGGCTGGTGCCTTTGTCTTTGCTTTGGCCTTGGCCCTCGCCGGATGCGGTGCAAGCAGCAACCTGGCTTTGACCCAGGGCAACTGGTCAATGACAGCAACGCAAACTGGCGGCGGCGGCACGCCTAACTCCACGTTCTACATCGGGGGGAACCTGACGCAGAATGGAGGCAGTCTGGCGGGAACGATGTCGATCGTAAACTCCCTCTGTTACAGTTCATCGCAAACCGTGACCTTCACCGGAAGCGTGAAGGGGGACAACGTCACGCTGACATCCGCCAGCGTGGGGGGAGAAGTCATCACTGTTACGGCGACTGGAACGTCGGGATCGTCGTTGACGGGTGACTACTCGATCGCTGGCGGAAACACTTGCGATGGTGATACGGGCTCGATCACGGCAAATCCGGTCCCTTCGGTGAGCGGCACATGGGGAGGTCCGATCTATAGCCAGGGTGGGGTGAGCCAGGGCGGTCCGAACGCGGCGCTGGCGCTGACGCTGACCCAGGCCACAACCGCGTCAGCGGACGGCACCTACGCACTGACGGGAAGCGGCGTGTTTTCGAACTCGAGTTGCTCAAACACGGCCACGGTCAGCAACGCATTCATTGCTGGTCCTTATCTGGTGGTGAATGGCACGACGGATGATGGCGGAACCTACTCTTACGATCAGGTGCTGCTGAATAACTCAGCGGCGCCGAGCAGCATGACGGGCAGTTATTCGGTAAGTGGTGGGAACTGCGACGGCGACCTCGACAATTCGACGTTCACGTTAGCGCAATAGCAGGCAAGGAAAAATCAAAACGCCATCCAGTTGCGCTGGATGGCGTTTTTATTTAAGAACGCTTCGTCGGTCGACGAGGCTTACTCGGAACTGATGCGCATGCCGTAGAACGAGCGGTAGACGAAGAAGACGGAAACCGCGAAGAATGCGATCGCGAGAATGTGCGTCAAGTTGGCTCCGTGGTCGCGCGTTAACGAGACGGCCAGTTCGACGGCCAGCAATCCAAACAGCGTGGTGAACTTGATGACCGGATTCATGGCCACCGACGAGGTATCTTTGAAGGGATCTCCGACCGTATCGCCGACTACCGTTGCATCGTGCAGCGGAGTTCCTTTCTGCTTCAGCTTGGTTTCTACGATCTTCTTGGCGTTGTCCCATGCGGCCCCGGCGTTGGCCATGAAGATGGCCTGGTAGAGTCCGAAGATCGCAATTGAGATCAGATAGCCGATGAAGAAGAACGGTTCGACGAAGGCGAAGGTTAAGGTTCCGAAGAAGACGGCGAGAAAGATGTTGAACATACCTTTCTGCGCGTACTTGGTGCAGATCTCGACGACTTTCTTGCTGTCGGCGACCGATGCCTTCTCGGCGCTTTCGAGTTTGATGTTTGCCTTGATGAATTCGACGGCGCGATACGCTCCGGTGGTCACGGCCTGCATGGAAGCGCCCGTGAACCAGTAGATCATCGCGCCGCCGGTAATCAGTCCGAGGAAGAATGGAGCGTGGAGTAGCGAGAGCTTGGCTACGTTCGTGGTGAGACCATCGGTGAGCGCCATGATGATGGAGAAAATCATGGTGGTGGCGCCGACTACGGCCGTCCCGATCAGCACTGGCTTGGCGGTTGCCTTGAAGGTGTTGCCGGCCCCGTCGTTCTCTTCGAGCAGGTCTTTGGCGCGTTCAAAATTGACGTCGATGTTGAAGTCTTTCTTGAGTTCAGACTTGATGTTCGGAATCTGCTCGATGGTCGAAAGTTCGTAGACGGATTGCGCGTTGTCGGTGACCGGTCCATAGGAATCGACGGCGATGGTGACGGGGCCCATGCCGAGGAAGCCGAAGGCTACCAGTCCGAAGGCGAATACGGGCGCGGCGATCATGGTGGCGGCCATTGCCAATCCCATTCCGCTGAAGAGGTACGCAACAGACATGAGGGCGACCATCGCGAGGCCAAGCCAGTAGGCGGAGAAGTTTCCGGCGACTAGACCAGACAGAATTCCGAGCGATGCTCCGCCTTCTTTTGCCGAGGTGACTACTTCGTTGACGTGACGCGAATCTACGGAAGTAAAGGCTTTGACTAACTCAGGAATCAGGGCTCCGGCGAGGGTTCCGCAGGAGATGATTGACGCCAGCTTCCACCACTGTGAGATGTCGCCGCCGAGGTTGGGAATGATGAAATAGGAGACGATGTAGGTCGCAATGATCGAAACGATCGAGGTGAGCCAGACCAGCGTAGTCAGCGGAGTTTCGAAGTTCATGTGGTCCGCGTGACCATATCGTGCTTTGGCAATGGCTCCATTGATGAAGTAGGCGAGAGCGCTGGAGACGAGCATCATGATGCGCATCACGAAAATCCAGACCAGCAGTTGCACTTGGACGGAAGGATCTTTTACGCCCAGCAAGATGAAGGTAATCAGGGCGACGCCCGTTACGCCGTAGGTTTCGAAACCGTCGGCGGAGGGTCCGACCGAGTCGCCGGCATTGTCACCGGTGCAGTCGGCAATGACTCCGGGATTGCGCGCGTCGTCTTCTTTAATTTTGAAGACGATCTTCATGAGGTCAGCGCCGATGTCGGCGATCTTGGTGAAGATGCCGCCCGCGATACGAAGGGCTGCGGCGCCGAGCGACTCGCCGATAGCGAATCCGATGAAGCAGGGTCCGGCATAATCGCCGGGAACGAAGAGCAGGATGAAGAGCATGATGAGCAGTTCGACCGAGATCAACATCATGCCGATCGACATGCCAGCTTCCAGCGGAATCTGGTAGACGGGATACGGCTTGCCGGGCAGAGAGGCGAAGGCCGTCCGGGAGTTGGCGAAGGTGTTCACGCGAATGCCAAACCAGGCCACGCCGTAGCTGCCCGCGATGCCGACCAGGCTGAATACGAGGATGATCACGACGCGCGGAATCTCGAAATGCCGCAGCACGCCAAAATAAAGCACGATGATGGCGGCGATGAAGGCCCAGAGCAGCATGAGGAACTTGCCCTGCGTCAGGAGATAAGTTTTGCAGGTTTCGTAGATCAGCTCAGAAATCTCGCGCATCGAGCGGTGGACCGGCAGGTTCTTGAGCCGCATGAAGATCACCAAGCCAAAGCCCAAGCCGAAGACGCAGAACAGTAGCCCAATCGACAGCAGCTTATGACCGTCGACTCCGAGGAACGAAACGGAGGAAAGATCGGGCAGTTTGAGGGCCGCTTCGCCGCCTTCTTCCGCGGGTTGCGCAAGCGCGTGGCCGGCCATCAGAAGAAACAAGGTGGTGAGTAGTGCCGAGCTTTTCGCAAAACTTCTTTTCGCGAGACTGGTTTTCGCAAGGCTTCGACTCGCAAACCAGCGTCCCAAGGACGCAAGATTGGCGTTACAAGTGCGCATAAAAATCCTCCTAAGGATCTCTGTTCAGGGGTCATGGCGCGTGTATTGCTTTGGTACGCTTATCGCCTGCCGGCAAAATCACCTGCGCGGGCGCAGCGGCAACCAGAGTTCCGAACACGCTCCGAACACGCTTCCACCGCCAGGCATAACAAGAATGAGGAGTGCCGATTTGGCCGTGTCGGAAAACCTGCGCTCCGGCGGAAGTTGCCTGACAACTCCACACCTCGGCACAAAGCACTTGTTTATAGCATCTTGCCGGAAGTTGGGTCAATGATGTCGATCACGTAGGGTGGGGTCGGTTTGGTTCGATGCTTAGGAGCGTGCCCGACGGCAGAGGGACAGGTCGCGCCGCGCATCCAGTCAAACCCTGCGCAGCGGCCCCCAGCGCGAAGTCTCACTGCCGAAACGGGAGAGTTCCGTATAATTGGGAGACCGTCATGCCCGCCTCACTGGACACGATAGTCGCCGCTACACGACAGCGCCTCGCCGAGCGCTTTTCCCGCAGCCGGCGGCATGGGGATTATCGCGCGCTCGAAGAAGCGGCTGCCGCCCACATCCCCAGGGGATTCAGAAATCAGTTACGGCGGGTCGGGCAGGACGGAATTGCTGTGATCGCGGAACTGAAAAAGGCATCGCCTTCGAAAGGGCTGATCCGCGCCGATTTCCGGCCATCCGAACTGGCCAAGTCGCTAGAGCAATCGGGCGCCGCAGCTTTGTCAGTGTTAACAGACGAACCGTTTTTTCAAGGTTCGCTCGACTATTTGCGGGAAGCTTCGACCAGTTGTTCGCTTCCGTGTTTGCGCAAGGATTTCATTGTCGATGAATTTCAAATCCTGGAGGCGCGGGCGAACTGCGCCGACGCGGTCCTGCTGATTGTGGCTGCGCTCTCCCAAAAAGAACTGGAGTCGCTGGCGGGAACCGCGCGTACCCGGGGCCTCGATGTTCTTTGCGAAGCGCACGACGACGCCGAACTGCAACGCGGCCTCGATGCGGGATGCGATCTGATCGGCATTAACAGCCGCAATCTGCGTACTTTTGAAGTGGATCTGCAGACTGCGTTGGAGCTGGCGAAAAAGATCCCGCCGTCGTGCGTCCGGGTGGCCGAGAGCGGCATCCAAACCGCCGCTGATCTGGCAAGTCTGCGGGCAGCCGGCTATGAAGCGTTTCTGGTCGGTGAGTCACTGATGAAGACAGAGAAACCCGGGGAAACTTTGGCAAAGTTACTGGAAGAAGCACGATTTGTGGAGACCAGGTAGTTGTTGCCTTCACTGAACCCTGATAGCTGATAGCCGTTTCTTTATGACGTGGATCAAGATCTGCGGGATCACGAACCTCGATGACGCGCTCACCGCCTCCGAAGCGGGGGCGAATGCGTTGGGCTTTGTCTTCCATGCGAAGAGTCCACGTTACATCACGCACGATGCAGCGCAGGAGATCGTCGCCAAGACTCCGGCCGGTGTCGAAAAAGTCGGAGTCTTCGTGAACGAGACGGTCGACGCGGTTCGCTTTGCCGTAAAGGACGTCGGACTGACCGCGGTGCAATTGCACGGGGACGAGACGACAGAATTCAGTCAAACGCTCTTCCGTGAACTCGCTAATGGTACGGGGCAGCGGCCGACGATTTTTCGCTGCTGGCCGGCCAAGATTTTCGACGCGCCCGCGGGGCAATCCGTGGGATGGGACCCGGTCGCCGTCGGATTGGTCGAGAAAGACGATGCCTACAAGGGGAAACGCGTTCACAAGATTCACGTCGCCAAGAACGGTGATCTTTTTCTTGAAACCCACGGCTTTCGCCCCGGCGTGATTTCGGGAGTGCTGCTCGATTCGTCGACGGCGGAAAATCGAGGCGGGACGGGACAGCCCTTCGACTGGGAGCGCGTGCAGCCGTGGGCCGGAATCATCAACAGCATCAGCAAGTTGATCGTCGCGGGCGGACTGCGTCCGGGGAACGTGCAGGAGGCGATCCATCTGCTGCATCCGTGGGGCGTGGATGTATCGACCGGCGTCGAACGCGAGCCGGGGAAAAAAGATCCGCGCAAGGTGCGAGCCTTCGTAAAGGCGGTTCGAGCGATGGAGGAGGTAAGTTAACCAGTGGCGACGGCAACGGTAAGCAGGAAATCTCGGAGGCTGGGAACTGCGACGACGGCAAAGGTGAGCGGCAAAATTCCTCCGCAAGCCGCAACGGCTGGGCGTTTTGGGGCCTACGGCGGACGTTACGTTCCCGAAACGTTGATGGCCGCGCTCGATGAACTGGAGCGCGAGTATGAGAAGGCCAAGCGCGATCCGAAGTTTCAGCAACGCCTCGACCTGCTGCTGAAAACATACGCGGGGCGTCCGACGCCGCTGTTCTTTGCCGAACGACTAAGCGCGAAACTGGGTGGCGCGAAAATTTATCTCAAGCGCGAAGATCTGCTGCACACCGGCGCGCACAAAATCAATAACTGCCTCGGACAAGCGCTGCTGGTGGAGCGCATGGGGAAGCATCGGGTGATCGCCGAGACCGGAGCGGGTCAGCACGGTGTCGCCACTGCTACGGTGTGCGCGCTGCTTGGCTTCGAGTGCGTCGTCTATATGGGAACGGAAGACATGAGGCGCCAGGAACTCAACGTGTTCCGTATGCGACTGCTGGGCGCGGAAGTGCGCGGCGTGTCGTCCGGATCTTGCACCCTGAAAGATGCGATCAACGAGGCGATGCGCGACTGGGTGACGAACGTCCGCACCACGCATTACCTGCTTGGCAGCGTGCTTGGAGCGCATCCCTATCCGACGATGGTTCGTGATTTTCATCGCGTCATTGGACGGGAGGCGCGCGCGCAGATTCTTAAGGCTGAAGGGAAACTACCTACGACGATTATTGCGTGCGTGGGCGGAGGCTCGAACTCGATTGGCATCTTCTATGACTTTTTGAAAGATAAGAAAGTACAGCTCGTTGGAGTGGAAGCGGGAGGACGCGGAGAAGCTCTCGGTGATCACGCCGCCCGTTTTCGCGGAGGATCTCCCGGCGTACTGCAAGGAACTTTCTCGTACGTGCTGCAAGATAAGTCCGGCCAGATCGCGTTGACACATTCCGTCTCGGCCGGGCTGGACTACCCGTCCATTGGGCCAGAGCACGCGATGCTCAAGGATACGGGGCGGGCCGAGTACGTCCCAGCCAGCGATGCTGAGGCGCTCGCGGCGACGACGCTGCTCGCTCGGACTGAGGGCATTATTCCGGCGCTGGAATCTGCTCACGCCGTCGCCGAAGTGATCAAGCGGGCTCCGAAGATGAAGAAGTCGGAAATTGTGATCGTCAATATTTCGGGACGCGGGGATAAGGATATCGGAATTATGCGGGAGAATTTGAAGTTGGATTAGAACAGATTTTAGTCACCACAAAACGGGGAGACTCACAATGAAGCGCGTTCTTTATAGAGTTTTCTTCGCTGCCATTATCGCTCACGCGGTCTTTGCCATCGACCTGCCGAAGCCGCCATCCGGCTTTGACTGGCAGGAGATTCCAGAACTCAAGGCAGCATTCCTTAGGCCCCATGATTGGTTTTTCAAGCGGGAAGAGGGCAAAGAGACATTGGCCTACTTCATCACAAAGGAAAGTATTGAGAAAGGCGGTGAATTTCAAACAGGCCTCACCATAAATGTCTTTCACCTGAAGAAGGATCCAGCCATCGAACGTGGCAAATACTTAATTGCCCAAATTGCCACAAAGCAGCATACCAAAATGTGGTCGCGGGATTACGGGCCGTTCAAACAGTTTGGCTGCGATTACAAGGACAGTGAGAGCGTCGTACACAATCTGACGATCGCGAACCCGAAAACCAACACCCTTTACCTGTTTATCTTCGAGAGTCCGATACCAGGGTCGGAGAGCGCCTGGAAGCTAGGCAAGCCGATCATGGACAATCTCGCGATCGACGATGACATCTGATGAAACAGACGACCATCCGAGCCGCGCTCATGTTGAGCTCTCTGAGCTCTTCGGCGCTACTTCGACGCGGTGACGGCCTGTTCCAGAGTCTCCCGAATAAACCGCGTATAGGGAATGCCGCGCGCTTTCGCGCGAGCCTTGACGGCTGCGAGTAAGGGCTTGGGCACGCGCATGTTGATCTGTTCGTCTTTTTTTTCGAACTCGAAGCGCGTCGCCTTGAACTGCGAGAAATCGAGTTTCGAGAGGTCTTGGGCCAGAAACGCCTCGGCCTGCTCATCGGTTCTGAGGCGGGGTACCTTCGTTTTCATGAGCCGCTTTTTCATAGGCTGCGATCTCCTTCGCGTGCATGTACTGTGCAGAGACGGGGCGGATCAGCCGGCGACCATCTTTTGTGCGCATGGTGAACGCCACAAATAAGGGCCTCCCGATCTCAGTCTTTCCGACTGCAATCAAACGATCCTCATCCGCCGAATGATTGGGGGAGGGCGCCACGCGGGGACCGTGTGCAAACAAAGCCTCGATCTCCGCGATCGACACTCCATGCTTCTGACACTTGGACCGATTGCCGTCATCCCAATCGAATCCGCTAGTCCTCAAATTCATTTTAATACTAGACTATACAATTGTATATACGTTCGGCAGCTTTCTAAACTGGGAAACCATCCAGATGCTCGTCCATGATGTCGACCATTCCGCATTCGATTCCCTTACACTCCTTCTGCAATCTGACCTCTGCCATCTACAATTGTCCTTCATGCCCTTCCACTTCGAAAACGAGCCGTCGCTCATCGTTTACGTAACCTGCGGAGACCCGGACCTCGCTACCACGCGCGACGTCATCCTCGCCGCGATCAGTGCGGGTGCCAGCGTTATTGAACTCGGTGTCCCGTTCAGCGATCCGCTGGCCGATGGTCCGGTGATCCAGCGCGCCAGCGAACGAGCGCTCAAGCACGGAACTTCGCTGCAAAATGTGCTGACCCTCGCCTCCGAGATTCGCGAGCACTCGCAATCGGTCGGACTGGTCGTCTTCTCGTACCTCAATCCCATCATGCGCATGGGGCTCGCCAAGTTCTGCCATGTCGCGCGCGCGGCCGGAGTCGACGGAACGTTGATCACCGATCTGCCGGTCGAAGAGGCGTCCGAATATTTGCGCGAGGCGCGCAAGAATCAGCTGGCGACAATTTTTCTTGCGGCGCCTACCAGTCCCGACGAGCGCCTGAAGTTGATCGCGCAAGTTTCTTCGGGATTCATCTATGCCATTTCTCGTACCGGCGTGACTGGGGCACGCCAGGAGATGACGGGGGACGCCAAGAGTCTGGTCAAGCGCATACGGCGTTTCACCAAGATGCCTATAGCCGTGGGCTTCGGAATTTCAACGCCGGAGCAATTTGCGGCGGTTGGCAAATTTGCCGAGGCTGGCGTCGTGGGCAGCGCGATCGTCCACATCATCGAACAAAATCCGGGACGGGAAGCCGCAACTGTGTCAGAATTTGTACACCAGCTTGCAGCCGTCAGCCGTCAGCCATCAGCACGGCAACCTCGGTGAAAAATCTGGTGGATTCGAAATTCTGTGCCCTCCGTACTCAGCGTCTGGCATTACGGTTTAACTGACGGCTGATACCTGACGGCTGAAAGCTCTATGGACCTTTCTGAATGGCGTAAAAAAGTCGACGAGTTAGACCGCAAACTGACGGCGTTGCTCAACGAACGCGCGGCCGCGGTCGTAGAGATTGGACGGCTCAAACGCAACACCAGCCTGCCGATTTACGAGCCGGACCGCGAGCGTGCCGTGCTCGACAACGTGAAGCGCAGCAGCACAGGACCGTTGGCGGAACGCGATCTGGCGCAAATTTACGAGCGCATTATGGACGTCATGCGGAGCATCCAGAAACATGAAATCGTCCCCGGCCCAGCGGCCGAGATGCAGGGGGCAATCCCTGAGCTACCGGCGGGAACGCCCAAACTAGAGATTCGAGGAATTGCCACCGAACGCCGCAAACGCTGAGCAAATTGCGTTCCGCGAACGGATGAAAGACGGGCAAGCGAGCCAACCATGATCGTAGCAATGCAGGATGCGGCCAGTGAAGATCAGATCCAGAAAGTCATCGATCAACTGGTCCAGTTCGGATTCGAAGTTCACCGCTCGACGGGCGAGCGCCAAACCGTGCTTGGCGGCGTCGGCGTGCCGCACGATTTCGACACGCGCGAAGTCGAAATGCTGCCCGGCGTGCAGGAAGTTCACCGCATTACGTCGCCATACAAGCTCGCGGGGCGTAACTTCCGTCCCGAAGGGACGATTGTCAAACTGAAGAACGGCCTGGAAATTGGCGGCAAAAAGATCGTCGTCATGGCTGGACCCTGTTCGGTCGAAACGCGCGAACAGCTATTCACCGTCAGCGATCTGATCGCTAAGGCGGGAGCCCGCGTTCTGCGCGGCGGCGCTTTTAAACCTCGTTCTTCTCCCTACTCGTTTCAAGGCCTCGGGCTCGAAGGCCTGAAATTGCTGCGCGAAGCGGGTGACCGCTTCAATCTGCTGGTGATCAGCGAAGTGATGGAGATCTCGCAGATCGAAGTAATGATGCCCTACGTCGATATTTTTCAGGTCGGCGCGCGCAACATGCAAAACTTCAACCTGCTGCGCGAACTCGGGAAAGTCCGCAAACCGGTGCTGCTGAAACGTGGCATTGCGGCGACGATTGAAGAACTTTTGTGCTCTGCCGAATATTTACTCGCCGGCGGCAACTACGAAATCATTTTGTGCGAGCGCGGCATTCGTACTTTCGAAACTTACACGCGCAACACGATGGATATTTCGGCCATCCCGATCGTCCACAAGCTCTCGCACTTGCCCATGACCGCCGATCCTTCGCACGGCACCGGACGTCGGGATAAGGTTGCTCCCATGGCTCTGGCCTCGGCCGCAGCGGGCGCGGATGCGATGCTGATTGAAGTTCATCATCAGCCTGACAAAGCGCTCTCTGATGGGGCGCAGTCGCTTTATCCTGAACAGTTTTCAAAGCTGATGGATCAACTGCGAATGATTGCTCCTGCGGTAGGGCGCGAGATCGCGTAAACTGCTGGCGACACCGCGATTCGCCTGTTCGTCGTTCGCTCTTCGCAACCCGTAACTTCACGGCCGAGTCATTTGTCGCCGGTAGGTTCGCGAAAAGCGAATAGCAAACGACTAGCGGCGAACGGCGTTCTCTATGCCTTTCCGCCAAGTCACCATCATCGGAACTGGACTGATCGGAGGCTCCCTCGGCCTCGCGCTCAAGAAACGCCATCTTGCGGCGAACGTTGTCGGCTGCGATCGCGCTCCGGTGCTTGAGCGCGCCCAGAACTGCGGAGCCATCGACGCGGGAACCGCCAATCCTGCGGATGCTATACGGGGCAGCGAACTGATCGTCCTCGCAACGCCGGTGCTTCCCATTCTCGATCTTGTGGGACGACTCGGACCGGCGCTCCCTCCGAAAACGCTGGTCACCGACGTAGGCAGTACTAAAACCGAAGTTGTCGAACGCGCGCTCAAATCTTTCGGGCGCAATGTAGCGCACAAATTTCTGGCGGGGCATCCGATGGCGGGTAAAGAAAATGCCGGAGTCGAATTCGCCGACGCGGACCTGTTCGAAGGCGCGGCATGGCTGTTTACGCCCCTGCCGGGACAAAACGTTCATGCTGGAATGTCGGGAGAGTTCATTCACTGCGTGGAGAAGATGGGGGCGCGCGTTGCTACGCTCGATCCCGCGGATCATGATCGACTCTGTGCCTGGATCAGCCATCTTCCACAGATGATCTCGACGGCCCTGGCAGCGGCGCTGGTGGATGAATTTGGCCCCGATGCGCCGGTCCTCGACATTGGAGGGCGCGCGTTGCGCGAGATGACCCGTATCTCGGGAAGTCCGTACTCGATGTGGCGCGATGTCGCTATTACCAACAAAAAAAATATCTCGGACGTAATTCAAAAGCTCGAGCAACGGTTGGCGCACATCCGTGAAAATCTCGACTCGCGCGAATTGGCGGCGGAGTTCGAGCAGGCGCACCAACTGCGGAAACACCCACCAGGGAGGCACGGAGACACGCAGAAGATCAAAGAATAGCGGAGTGTTCGCCGCGTCTTTTATTTTCCGCTCTTTACCGGCTTGTCTCCTCCGTGTCTCTTGTGTCTCCGTGGTGGAATTTGCTATAGAATTCCTGTGCCATGCACAAGGTAGTTCCGAGCGCCGAGGCCGCGATCGAGGATGTCTTCGACGGCGCCACCCTCATGGTGGGCGGATTTGGGTTGTGCGGGATGCCGGAGAATCTCATCCGCGCCCTCGCCCGCAAGGGCGTCAAGAACCTCACCACCATCAGCAACAACGTCGGCGTCGATGGATTGGGCATGGGACTGCTTCTCGCCAACGGTCAGATCAAGCATCACATCGGAACTTATGTGGGCGAAAACAGACTGCTCGAACAAATGGTGCTGAACGGTACCGTACATCTCGACCTCATCCCGCAGGGTACTTTTTCGGAACGCATTCGCGCTGGAGGCGCGGGCATACCCGCGTTCTTCACGCCCACTGGCGTTGGTACCGTGGTCGCGGAAGGGAAAGAAACGCGCGAATTCGACGGACGCCCTTATCTTATGGAACGGGCGCTCCAAGCTGACTTTGCCTTCGTCAAGGCCTGGAAAGGCGACAAATGGGGGAACCTCGTCTATCGCAAGACAGCGCGCAATTTTAATCCGATGATGGCGACCGCCGCGAAGATCACGATTGCCGAAGTTGAACATCTGGTTGAGCCGGGAGAACTCGACCCAGAGATGGTCCACACGCCCAGCGTGTACGTGCAGCGAATCTTCAAGGGCGAATTGTTTGAGAAAAAGATTGAAAGAAGGACGGTAAGAAAAGGGTGATTCGTCGATAGTCGTTGGTCGCTCGGTCGCTCGGAAAACCAACTGCCGAAACAGCCAACTTCGCGAACGACTAACGACTGTCAAGAAAATATGTCAACCCTCCCGAAAGCTCCGAAGGATACCGACAAGCGCGAGCGCATCGTCAAGCGCGTTGCCCGCGAACTGCGCGACGGATTCTACGTCAACCTCGGCATCGGTTTGCCCACGTTGATTGCGAATCATGTTCCGCCCGGCATAGACGTGATTCTGCAGTCTGAGAACGGGATGCTCGGCATCGGTCCCTATCCGCTCGAAGGCACCGAAGATTCAGACCTGATCAATGCGGGAAAAGAGACCGTCAGCGAACTCCCCGGCACTGCTTACTTTTCGAGCGCCGACTCTTTTGCCATGATTCGCGGCGGCCACATCGACTTGAGTGTTCTCGGAGCGATGGAAGTTGACGAATTGGGCAGCCTCGCCAACTGGATGATCCCCGGAAAAATGGTCAAGGGAATGGGTGGAGCCATGGACCTGGTCGCGAGCGCGCGCCGCGTAATCGTCGCCATGGAACATGCAACCAAAGACGGACAACCGAAGATTCTGAAAAAATGCACGCTGCCGTTAACGGGCGTCCGCGTTGTCGACACGATCGTGACGGAGATGGCCTACATTCGCGTGACGCCCGAAGGCCTGCTGCTGGAGGAGATTGCGCCTGGCCTGTCGGTCGATGACGTTCAGTTGGTTACGGAAGCAAAGCTGAAGATCAGCCCACAATTAAAGACGATGTAGGCCAGCGTCGCGGCGTGCGACTCGCCCGTCGAGCGCTAAACAGAAATCTTCCGGCGCTTCGAACTTTTTCTACCTACATTGCGTATCATTTCTGTGAAAAGGTGTGCCGATGATTGCCTTCCTGCTGTGGTGCTTGCTTTTTGTCGTGTGCTGGCCGCTGGCGCTGCTCGCGCTGATTCTATATCCCTTTGTGTGGCTGCTGCTGCTGCCTTTTCGTGTCGTGGGAATCGCAGTTCACGGCGCGCTTGCCCTGGTATGGGCGGTCGTCATGCTTCCGGTGCGCCTGCTCAGCGCTCCATTTCGTCTGTCCAGAGTTTAAAGCCGTTTGCTACGTTGCTGGCCTACGCGGGTTCGGCTAGGTATTTTTTGAGGAATTGCAGGCTGCGGAGTCCAGCGTCGCGCCAGATCTCTGATTCGAAGCCGTGGCCTTCTCCGGGATAAATTTTCATTTCGTAAGGGATGCCTTTTTTCTCTAGCAGCTTTTGCAAGTGGTACGCCTCGGCGACAGGCACGGTCGCGTCCGCCTCTCCATGCAAGATCAGCACAGGACAGAGGCGGCGCATGAAAAGGTTCATCTCTTTCGGCATGCCTCCGAAGAATTCAACCACCACGCGCACACGCGGATCGATGGCGGAAGTCGCGAGCGAAAGATACGCTCCCAGCGAAAAGCCGAGCAGTGCGATGCGGCTGCGATCGACGTGGGGTTGCGTCTCGACGAAACTGATAGCGTCCCAAAGCGTTTTCATCCACGCGGGAAAGTTGCGGAAGATTGTCGCCTTATCGGTGGGTGCCGTGCCGGTGCGGTCGAAATAATGCAGAACGTAGACGGCGAACCCTTCGGCCGCAAGCGCGCTGGCATACCGCTCCATTCCGGCTACGTTGCCTCCGGCACCGTGGAGCGCGATGACCGCAGGCACACTGCTCGTCGAAGTTTCCGGAAGATAGGCATCCACACGAATGGATTTGCCGCCGCTCTGAAACGTGAGTTCGGATTGAATGACTGACGGCATCCGCTACGCCGGCGTTTTCAGACTCGCCAGTTCTTGCAGCGACTCCTCATACGGGGCGCGTGCGATGCCTTTTTCGGTGATGATGGCCGCGACATATTTTGCGGGAGTCACATCGAAGGCGGGATTTTCGATTTCGACTCCGTCGGGAACCATTTGCTTGCCCGCAATGTGCGAGACTTCGCGTTTATTGCGCTGCTCGATCGGGATTTTGCTGCCGTCGGGGGTTTCGAGATCGACGGTCGAAATCGGCGCCGCCACATAGAACGGGATGCCGTGCTCTTTCGCGAGGATCGCCACCGTGTAGGTTCCGACTTTGTTGGCGACGTCGCCATTGGCGGCAATGCGGTCGGCGCCGACAACGATGGCTCCGATCTTGCCTTGCTGCATCATCACTCCCGCCATATTGTCGGAGATTACCGTCGTTGGGATCCCGTCTTTCATTAACTCCCAGGCCGTCAGCCGCGAGCCTTGCAGGAACGGGCGCGTCTCATCGGCGTAGACGTGAATCTTCTTGCCAGCTTCGACCGCCGCGCGGATCACGCCCAGCGCCGTGCCATAGCCGGCTGTGGCGAGCGCTCCGGCATTGCAGTGCGTCAGCACGCCGCCGCTCGAAGGCATGAGTGTGGCACCGTGGCGTCCCATGGCCTGGTTGGCGGCAATGTCTTCGGCGTGCATGCGCTGCGATTCCTCGACCAAGGCTTTCTTAATCTGGTCGACGGGAAGGTTGGTCAGAGTCGCAAACTTCTCCTGCATGCGCCGAATCGCCCAGAAAAGATTCACCGCAGTAGGCCGGGTCTGCCGAATCGTTTCGCTGATTTCGTCGAGATCTTTCTTTAGATCGGCGGCGTTCTCGGCTTTGGAGTTTTGTACGCCGAGGGCAATCCCCATGGCCGCAGCCACGCCAATGGCGGGCGCGCCGCGAACTACCATATTGCGGATCACGTCGGCCACTTGCTGGTGGGTGGTGCAGGTTACGTACACTTCTTCGGTCGGCAGCTTCGTCTGGTCGATGAAGACTACGCCGCGAGGAGTCCATTCTAAAGTTTCAATCATAAAGTCGTAGTTCGCTGTTCGTCGTTGGTCGTTCGCAACTCATTTCTATACGAGTGACACGGCCAAGCGCGAACTTTTAGATTAACGGATTATCGGGATCTGCGGGGCGGTGTATTCGGGCAAAATCCCGGTGATGCGGGGGTCGTCTCCTACTTCGACGGCGCGCTTGTAAGGGCGGAAACCGCGCTTGATGTAAAAGCTCAACGCTGCAGGTCCGTCGAAATTGCAGGTATGCAGCCAGACGCGCTCTGTCGACGCATCCCAGGCGTGATTCAACAATTCCTGCATGAAGGGACGTCCAAATCCCTTCCCGATTGATTCCGGGAACAATCCGAAGCTCGTGATCTCGACATCTTTCGCGCCGGAACTCGCGTTGGATCGGTCGAGTTCGGCCATGCCTATTTCTTTGCCGCTTCGTTCGGCTACAAACAGTTCGTTGCCGGGCCGGGCCAGTTGCTCTGAAAGTTGCGCATCGGTCATTTCCAGGCGGCTGAACCAGAGCCACTGCGCGCCCACTCGCCGGTAGATCGCGCGGTACCATTCGAGATCTGCATTGTGGATCCGCCGCAGTTCGACTTCAGTCGAGGACATTTCGTTGATGACAGGGCGCTCCGTCATTTCCAGATAGGTCACGACTGACGCGATTTTCCCCGCTGCAAGATCCGTATATCCGTCAGCGATCATGAGATTAATGAATGACGAGTGAGTTCAAACCAGGACGAAAATTCGATTTCTAATTGCTCAGCGCCAAATGCTCTTTTCTCACATCTGTCGCTGTGAAGATCGAAATAAAATTGGCGGGCGCAGCGGCCTTTTCTACATTCGGCCGGCCGTGCGCATCTTGGCGCTCAACCAGGCACATGGCTCCAATCACTTCAAAGCCATAGTTGCGGGCGGTTTCGATCGCCTGGATGGTCGAGGATCCGGTGGTGCAGACATCGTCGACGATTACGACGCGCGCGCCTTTTTCGCGGAAGCCTTCAATGCGCTGTCCGGTGCCATGCTGTTTCTCGGCTTTGCGCACGAGAAAGCCGTTGAGAGTTCCGCTGGTAACGGCGACGGCCACAACAATTGGATCGGCGCCCATGGTGAGGCCTCCGAGAGCAGAGGGTTCCCAACCTTGCTCGCGAATCTCGTCCAGAAAAACCTGGCCGACCAATTGTGCACCGCGCGCGTCGAGCGTGGTGGTGCGGCAGTCAATGTAATAGTCGCTGGTGCCACCGGAGGAAAGTTGAAATTCGCCAAGACGGAAGGATTTCTGTGCCAGCAGTTCGAGTAACTCTTGTTTTGGAGTCGACATGTAAGTTAGATCCCAGGTGCTAGGTCTTAGGTCTCGGGTCTCAGGGTATAGCGATCAGTTTACGACCGTCACGTCGAAACAGGCGGACGAAATTAACATCTGAGACCTCTCTTATTGATTCAATTTTTCCAGATGGCGAAATCCACTCGTGGCAGCGAACATCGCCAGGGTGATCGCTCCGTTGTACCCCATATGGATGAGGACTCCGGCGGCGACGGAGTTTGTTTTGGCTCGCACGATGGTCAATACCAGGCTAACGAGAAAGATGACCAACACCGGCCCCCAGGAGAATCTGAGTTGCGGACCGTGCATCAGCGCAAACGGGAGAGCTGTAAACAGGATGGCGGAGGGCACGGCGATGTTCTGACCTAGGCCATCCCGTTGGATCGCGCCCCAACGCTTTAGCATGAAGGCAGTAGCCATCTGGGCGTAGCGTGCCACCACCGGATACAGGAACCCGCGAAAATACAGTTCTTCCATTAAAGGAGCAGCTGTGACGCTGAAAATCGAAAGAACCCAAGCCTCCGCTGGCGTACGAAACATATTGTCGATCGGCAAGTTTTTAGGAATCGGCAGGAACTGGGCAATACCTTCAAGCGCGACAGCCAGACAGACCCCAGCAAGAACATACATCAGGGACCTATGGGGCCAATGCCAGCGTATCGCGGCAAGAAAATCCGAGCAGTGCTGCACTCGAGTGACAACGATGTACATACAGCCAAGAACCAGAACATACCAGACAGCCTCGGCAGTTATGAGAACCAACGGTATAGACCCAACTTCCGAAGCGACGAGTTGAGGGTAGAGCAATCTCCTTGCGATGAGTACGACCCCGAATATCGTGATCAGAAAAAACAAAGCAGACAGGATCGTAAGGAGCACCAGCGCGAAAAAATCCCACCAGAATGGCTCCTTCAGGCTCTCAGATCCAAAACCCAGGGGCAGGTCGGCCGGGAAGTCTGTGGCCGGAATGGTTAGCGCCTCGCGAACCGCTTCTGGACTCTGCGGAAATTCATCGGCAGGCAGGTTCATGGGCGATCTCCTGTGCCAGTAGGCGCGAGTTCATTTCTTGCCGGCCCGTTTCTGTCCGTCTCAATTTTCGAAGGGGTGTTTTTCGCCGATACATTCTTCGCCGAGCCGTTGAAATGCGCGGCCAGCGCTTGGCCTGTATACGACTTCTTGACCTTTGCCACCTGCTCGGGCGTGCCCTGCGCCACAATGCGGCCGCCTTCTTCTCCGCCTTCGGGGCCGAGGTCGATAATCCAATCGGCATTGCGGATAACATCGAGATTGTGTTCGATGATGATCACCGAATTTCCGAGGTCGGTGAGGCGATGCAGGACGTCGAGCAGTTTTCGTACGTCGTCGAAGTGCAATCCCGTCGTCGGCTCGTCGAGCAGATAGAGCGTCTTCCCCGTTTGGCGCTTGCTCAACTCGCGGGCCAGTTTGATGCGCTGTGCTTCGCCTCCGGAGAGCGTCACCGCCGACTGGCCTAGGTGGATGTATCCCAAGCCGACATCGACTAGCGTTTGCAGCTTCTGTTTGACCTGCGGAATATTCTCGAGAATCTGCAGCACGTCCGAAACCGGCATTTCCAGAAGATCGGCGATGGAGTTGCCGTCGTAACAGACGGATAGAGTTTCGTGGTTGTAGCGCCGGCCGCCGCAGAGTTCGCACTGCACGTAGACATCCGGAAGAAAATTCATTTCGATGCGGCGCTGGCCCTCGCCTTGGCACGCCTCGCAGCGTCCGCCGGAAACGTTGAAGGAAAATCGTCCCGGCTTGTATCCGCGCTCGCGGGACTCGGGCAGCATGGCGTAAAGATCGCGCACTGCCGAGAAAATTCCCGTATAGGTTGCGGGATTGGAACGCGGCGTTCGTCCGATGGGGGATTGATCGATGCGAATTACTTTATCGATCAGTTCGCCGCCCGTAATCGCTTTGTGAGCGCCGGGTTCCTCGCGGGAGCGATAGAGTTGTTTCGCCAGGGCGCGGTACAGGATGTCATTCACCAGCGTCGACTTGCCGGAGCCGGAAACTCCGGTCACAACCGTCATTACGCCGAGCGGAAAGACAACGTCGAGATTTTTCAGATTGTTATCGCGGGCTCCGAGAACGGTGACAGCCTTACCATTCGGACTGCGGCGCTGAGTCAACATGCCGATCTGCTGGCGTCCGGAGATATACGCTCCGGTGAGCGAATCGGGCGAGTCCATGATTTGAGCAGGCGTTCCTGCCGCCACTAGCGCGCCACCGTGGCGGCCTGCGCCGGGTCCGAGATCGATGACGTAATCCGCGCGGCGGATCGTCTCTTCGTCGTGCTCGACGACGAGCACCGTGTTTCCTAAATCGCGCAGATTCTCCAGCGCCAGCAGAAGCCGGCCATTGTCACGGTGGTGCAGACCGATCGACGGTTCGTCGAGAACGTACAAGACGCCGCGCAGCTTCGATCCAATCTGCGTCGCGAGTCGGATACGCTGGCCTTCACCGCCAGAAAGCGTTGCTGCCGAACGGCCGAGTTGCAGGTAGCCCAGTCCTACATCATCTAAGAACTGCAGCCGCTCGGTGATTTCGTGCGCGATGCGACCCGCGATCGTCAGTTCCCTGCCCGTCAGCTTGATCTGGCGAGCGGCTTCGAGCGCTCGCGCGATGGGAAGCTCGGTGAAGTCGGCAATCGACATGCCGTTGACTTTCACCGCCAGGCTCTCCGGACGCAGGCGCTTGCCGTGGCACACCGAACACTCCGTCGCCGACATGAAGTCCATCAGGTAATCGCGATAGCTGTCGGAGGTGGAATTTTCCAGATTTTGTTTCAAATAGCCGAGGATCCCGAGAAAACCCGTCTTGCCGCCCCTTCGTGCCTCACCGTGGAGCAACAAATTCTGAATCTTGTCGGGAAATTTTTCGAAGGGCGTCGAAAGCTCGAATCCGTAGGCCTGGACGAGCAACTGAATGCTCCGTACGAGATTCTGGGAAGATGCTCCTGGCCCCAATCCGCCATCGAGAATCGGCTTCGACCAGTCGACAATTACTTTTGCGGGATCGAGATCGTAGCTGCTTCCGAGACCGTGACACTCGGGACAGGCTCCATACGAACTGTTGAACGAGAAGGAACGGGGCTCCATTTGCGGGACGCTGATGCCACAGTCGGGGCAGGCGAGGCGCTCGGAATATAACGTCTCGTCTCCGTTGACGACCGCGACGAGCACCAGCCCTCCGCCGAGTTTCATCGCCAGCGCCACGGATTGTTCGAGGCGATGTTCAATGCCGGGCTTGACCAGGAGGCGATCGACTACGACTTCGATGGCGTGATTTTTGCGCTTGTCGAGCGCCAAGTCGTCTTCCAGACTGACAAGTTCGCCATCCACGCGAGCACGAGAGAAGCCATGCTGCACCAACTTCTCCATCTCTTTTTTGAACTCGCCTTTGCGCCCGCGAACGATGGGCGCCATGATCATCACGCGGTCATCGGGCGTGAGCGACATGACGCGCTGCACGATTTGCTCCGCGGACTGCCGGGTGATCGGCTTGCCGCAATTCGGACAATGCGGCACTCCGATCGAGGAGTAAAGCAGGCGCATATAATCGTAAATTTCGGTGATTGTACCGACCGTCGAACGCGGACTGCGGCTTGTTGTTTTCTGCTCGATGGAAATTGATGGGCTCAGGCCGTCGATCGAATCAACGTCAGGCCGCTCCATTTGATCGAGAAATTGCCGCGCGTACGCCGACAGGGTTTCGACATAGCGCCTCTGGCCTTCCGCATAAATCGTGTCAAAGGCGAGCGAGGATTTGCCGGATCCGCTCAGGCCCGTGACCACCGTGAGGCTATTCCGGGGGATCTCAACGTCGATATTCTTCAGGTTGTGCTGGCGCGCCCCGCGCACCGAAATCCGGGTGATGGCCATTTATCTCAGAACTTTATGGACTTCCGTAACGTGGACGGGTCCTAAGAAATGTTGGAGAGTGGAGATACGCAGTCCGATTCCCGTATCTTATTTGTTAACAGCGGCGGGGGTCAAATGCGGATAGATTCAATCATTTGCAGCCGTGGCATTTGTCCTTCGGCTGAAGCAAGGGCCCGATTCCGTGAACGAACTTTTCGCCGGTTTTTTACTGATTGGTACCACAATTTTAGCGGTTATTCTCGGTATTTTGGGCGCTTATGGCGCGATTCATGCGGTTTTGGCGGCCGTTAATCCGGCCCAGCCCATGGCGCTTGCCCGATTAGTGCCGCATCAGAACCACGCCAGCGGCGACTAGAGTCTGCGGACGGTTCCTCCTGCCAACCATTCCCTTGCACTCCCGGTCCATTAACACACGCCGTCCTATCCTCCTCTATTGTTCAGGGGGCGGTGCCGGTGGGGTCAGAGGCGTTTGACCCGGCTGCGATCGTCGCAGCATCTCCAAAATCTGTTCGGGCGTCTTCGGGCCCGCATTGGGCTGGTTCGGATCGGGCTGCGCCTGCTGATCGGCCGCGGTGCCGTCCGGTTGCGCCTGTCCTGATTGAACTTGCGCTGAGGAATCGTCGGCATTGTCGTCCGCGCTGTCGGCGTCGTCATCCTTGCTGTCGTCCGCGTCGGTGGTCTGCCCGTTCGCGGGCTGCGCGATAATGGGCTGACCGTTAAAAGGCCCGGGATGCGGGAAACGCTGCGTCATCCCTGGCGGGGGCTGTGGGCCAGCCTCGTTCGGATAAACATTTGCGACCGTCTGCGCCTCGCCCGGAGCCGACGACTTGGCCGTCAGAATGACACTCGAAACCGCCATTGGATCCGTATTCGAACCCAGCATCACGTAATTGAAGGAGCAGCCGTTGAGCAAACCCACAAGCACGTCCCGGGGCGCTCCGGGGCCGAGATTCGCGACAACTCGTTCGTTCGCTCCCGGAGGAATTTCGATCGATGCTCCGGTGAGCTTTCTTACGTCGCGCAAAATCTCGGCCAAAGTAGAATTATGCGCTGAAATCGTCAGCAACCCGCCTTCAAAAGTGACTTTCGCGGGGGTTGCCGGAATCTGGTCCATGGGCAACTGGTGCAGCGGGCCCGCAGGCATTGGCGGAAGAACAGGAGGCGCTGCAATCTTATGTGATTTGTGGTGATGCTTGACGACCGGCGCTGGGCTGGCAGGCGCTTCTGTCGCACGGGTGGTTTGGCCAAACAGGCTTGGAGTCAGAAAGGCAGTCGACGCTAGCGTCAAGCCGAAAACAATCCATCCGCGTCTGCGCTGCATCGTAGTATCCCGTTTCCGCAAGCGGCCAAGGGTACCGCTGGCCACCGCGACCCTGCCTGATTTTACCATCGCTTGTAGAACGCTGGAGGCCCTTATTTCTTGCGAGCCAGTTACGAACGAACCATGTCTTAGACCGCCTTTACAACGATTTAGACCGCCCTGCCTTGCCGGAGAGCGTAAAATGCCGACGGAGGCTTTCCCCGTGCGCCCGACCTTCGATCCGCTGCCTCGCTTGACCTTTGCGCTTCCGGGTTTCAATCTTCTGCGCTTGGATCTACTGCGTAAGACGCGCAATTACGCCGTTTGGCTGATTTGGCTGGCCCTCGCCAACGCCGCCTCAGCCCAGGTTTGCCAGAACTCTGGCGACATGGACGCTTCCGCACGCGCCTCGGTCGAAGCCGCCGCGAAGCGCTATTTCGATCTGTCGGCAAAAGGCGACACGGGAGCCCTCAAGCAGAATTCGATCCCCGCTGTGGCCGCCAATTTCTCGGGCATCGAAGCGGCGGTGAAAGAGCGGCAGGCGGCGTTGGCGGGAGCCCAGGCCACAATCCGTCCGGTTTTTCTGCTGACCGCCGATGGTACGCAGCCTTTGGCGCGCGCCGAATTTCTCTGCGGAGTTTTCGGCCCGAACGGACAGACTAAAGACAGCGCGGTTTTTGTTCTGCCCAATCTGCCTCCCGGCAAGTACGCCGTGACCATCCTCGACGTGAGCGGAGGCAAAACTCCCCTCACATTGACATTTGTGCTGCAAGAGATTGGCGGGGACTGGAAACTGGCAGGCTTTTTTGCCGCCGATTCGCAGGTCGCGGGACACGACGCGGCGTGGTTCCTTCAACGAGCCCACGATTTCGAGGCTAAATCCCAAAAACACAACGCCTGGCTCTATCATCGCGAGGCGATCGCCCTTTCCGTCCCCATCAACTTCATGAGCACTCGCGCCACCGACAAACTGTACGAGGATGCGCAGGCCATGCAGCCGTCGGACGTGCCCGCGAATGGAAGCGCGGTCGATCTCAGTTACGCCGGCAAAACCTACCGTTTGACCGACATTTTTCCCCTGCCCGAGGGCAATGATCTCGACGTGGTGGTCAAGTATCAAGCGGCGGATGTCTCCGACACTTCGCGCACGTTTCAGGAAAATACCGCGGTGATTAAAGCGCTGGTGGCAAAATATCCCGAACTTCGCGACGCTTTTGCGGGAGTTGTAGCGCGCGCAGTCGATCCCTCGGGGCGCGATTACGGCACGCTGCTGCCGATGAAGGACATTAAATGAAGGACGTCAAATAGAAACGCGGTTCTGGTAGAAGTTGTCGGAAGGAGACCGATCCCAGCTCCGAGGGTTTCTCGCAGGCTATTTCTTCATCCGATTGCGATAAAGGCTTCCATCGACCTGCTGGACCATGGCCTCGATATCAAGCGGAAACTGCACGAATGCCGCGACCTCTTCGGCGACCGGCTTTGGTTCGCGCAGAACCCGATGGTAGTGCACCCGCAGCATCCTGATATTTTCCTGTCCCGCAACCCACTTGTTCATCTCAAGTAAATGCTTCTGAAAGGCCTCTTCGATGGCGTAAGTCGCCTCGCTTGAAGACGCGATTGAATCCGCGTTGCCGCGACGGCGCAGCATCTCGTCCTGAGACTTCACGACCTCAGGCAACGGACGCTGCATAAATACGATGCGATATTCGTGTCCCGGCGGCAGAGACAGCACAAGCTGCGAAATGACCTTGACCACCTTGCCCTCCGCCTCGGCGATCAGGCTGGGATCTTTGGGAAGCTGCTTGATCCGCTCCCACTCGAGATATCCTTTCGGATTATCCGTATCGGCCTTACGCTCGCCGTCCGAAAGAACCGCCATCCCGCCCGCGTCCAGCATCTGCATCATCAGCGACGTGCCCGACCGGGGCAGTCCCGAAACAATCGTAATCATCCATACCTTTCATTCAGAGAAATTAAGTGAATCGGAATCTGCATTCCGCAAATTGAGAATCCCGAACTTGCGATGATAGTGGGAACTGGCGGCTTGAGCAAAGGCTGCCCGCAGAATCAGTTTCCTCTTGTGGGCGCGCAAACTGGAACGATGGGCCGCCGTCACTCCAGATTGCCTAGCGACGGATAGTACTTCTGAATCATTCGCCCGGTCATGAGGCCGCCTTCGTATTCCGGGATGACGACCTCGTCCGCGCCCGAGTTGCGAATGGCATTGGCATACCGCTGCTGGCCGGCGCGCGTGATGATCTTGGCCTTTCCGCTCAACGAACGCGCCGTAACGGTTATATACAAATTGTCGGCATCGCTGTCGATGACGATGCAGATGCCTCGCGCCCGTTGGATCCCGGCCTGCAGCAACACGTCGTGGCGCTTCGCGTCTCCCTGAATGACCAGCAAGCCATCGTTCAGCAATTCGCGGCAAAGTCCTTCATTGGTTTCAATCAGGACGAATGGAATTTCGAGACGAGTGAGCTGGTCGACGACGGTGCGGCCCACCTGTCCGTACCCGCAAATGATGAAGTGATCTTTGAGCTTCGCGATATTGGCATCGTTGATCATCGATTTCCAGGCCTCCAATCCTTGCCGGTTGAATATCGTAACCAGCACCCGCTCCGCGATCCACACCTGGAAGGCGAACACTCCCACGTACACGAAAATCGAAAACAGCTTCGTTGCCGTTCGAACCGAATGGTAGTCGATCGAATGGGGATGAAAGATCCAGAAGAACGCATCGATTGCGCGCAGGTCTTCCAAGCGCACGTACAGGGCAACGCAGAGCAGGCAGAACGCGCCGAAAACCAGCGTGGGCAGCCACAAGCGCCGTAAGAAAAGAATCGTGATGCGACCCATAGATTTGCCGCGCGCTCCGGTTTCCATCGTCGGCTACCGATCCGCAGGCCGATCGGATGGGGCTCGGGGAATCGCGGAAATATAGCAGAAGCGTTCGGTAATCAAAAACGATAACTTATCGCGGATCGATTAGAAATTCTAATAGCTGGAATTTACTCCGTCCATTTGCCGGCGCCCGCGAACTGCTTCCCGCCCCAAAACTCCGATCCCTAGCCCATTGCGCCCCAGCGAGGCTTCTGTTACCTTCCCTGTCAACTTGGAGGAGGCCCCGATGGCGTTTTGTCCAACCTGTGGTGCGCAATTAGCCGATGGAACGACTTGTAGCAAGTGTGCGGGCGGTACGGTTCCTGGAACGATCGCGGTGGCACCCGCCAACGCCGGGCTCACCGACAACGTGGCCGGAGCGCTGGCGTACGTAACGATCATTCCCGCCATTATTTTTCTCGTGCTGGAGCCCTTCAACAAGCGGCGCTTCATCCGCTTCCACGCCTTCCAATGTCTCTTCTTCGCGGTGGCCTGGACCATTCTCTGGATCGGATTAGCCTTTATCGGCCACATTCCCTTTCTCGGATGGGCAACGGTGCTTTTGTGGCCGATCATCAGCCTGCTCGGCTTTATTATCTGGCTCGTTTTGGTGCTGAAGGCTTATCAGGGCCAAATGTTCAAACTCCCCTTCATCGGAGACATGGCCGAGCAGCAAGCTGGCGCGTAATCGAGCCGTTTTGAAAGGGCGTGGCTTCAGCCACGCCACAACGGCCTCAAAATGATCGGGCTTTAGCCCCGGGGGCGTTCGAACCTTCCTCATAGGTTTGCCCGGGGAGTCCCGATCGAAAAACGTATATTTCTTTGGCACGTCAATCCAGTAAACTAGGGAGTGACGTGCCAGCCGAATTACAGCCGACGATTCCTGCAGCGACGATTCTTGGCTCCAGCGCAGCTGCACCTTCCCTGCTGCGCCGCTATCGTGTCGTTGCCGCCTCGGTAGCCGCGCACCTCGCGATGCTCGCGGTCATCATCTTTTACAATCCCAAAATTTTCGACGTCGGGCCCGAATGGCTGGCCCACGGAGACGATGCTCACTCTTACCAATTGATCTACGTAGCTCCCGACAGCGACGCGAGTCCGCCGGACACGGCCAAACTGCTGTACCCGAAGCTGCCCAGCAAGGCTCGACCCCGGGCCCACGCCGAGGCTCCTAAGCCCGCCGCTGAGCCGCAGCAGACCGTCGTGGACGCCGACCTGGGCGATCACAACTCGCACGCCGGGTCTGCTCTTGGGACGGTGATCGACGGACCTGTCGTCGGCCATGAAGTCCATGTGGCGTATCCAACCGTCTATCCGAACCCGCCCGTGGACCGCTCTGACCTTCCCCGCGATCTGGTCGGAGACGTGATTGTTGAAGTGACCATCGACTCCACCGGTGCCGTTGTTGAAACCAAGATCGTGCAGGCCATCGGCCACGGCATCGACGAAAAGATCGCGGAGACTCTCCGCCGCTGGCATTACCAGCCCGCAACGCTAGATGGCACGCCCGTCGCCTCGCGGCACGACGTTCACTTCCACTTCCCCTCGTAGGCCGCAATACGCGCATGGTCGATGCAGCGTCCGAACCCTCATCACCCCCTGGCGCAGTGATTCGGTGATTCAATGATTCAGTATCGCAATGTATCAATAATTTTAGCTTCGCCCTTTCTTCGCCTTCTGTGCTAAACTCTCGGCCATAACTTATGCCCCGCTCCGTCCACAATCGCGCCGTCAACCACCTGAAGAAATCGGATCGGGTTTTGGCTGCGCTGATCGAGCGCGTCGGACCGTGCAAGTTGCAGTTCGGCGAACCCACGTTTCATGCGCTTGCGGAATCGATCCTCTATCAGCAATTGAATGGCAAGGCGGCGGCCACAATCTTCGAGCGCTTCACGGCGCAGGCCGGAGATCCGCTGACGCCCGCGGGAATCCTAAAACTTTCCGACGCTGAAATGCGGGGCATCGGACTGTCTCGGCAGAAGACTTCTTACCTGCGCGATCTTGCCGAGAAGACTGCGGCAGGATTGCTGCAGTTCGAGCGCATGCCAGAAATGTCGGAAGACGAGGTGATCGCCCACCTGACGCAAGTCAAAGGCATCGGCGTCTGGACGGCGCACATGTTCCTAATGTTCACCCTGCGGCGGCCGGACATTCTGCCCGTCGGAGACTACGGCATCCAGGCCGCGATCAAGAAGCACTACAACAAACGCAAGTGGCCGAAGCCGGATGTAATGCAGAAGATCGCAAAACCATGGGCTCCTTATCGTTCCGTCGCATGCTGGTATCTGTGGAGGAGCTTGGATGTTAAGGCGGTTGAAAAGTAGCTAAAGAGCTTGCTTTCAGCCATCAGCCGTCAGGTGAGGCGTGCGCGATTTGTGCAACACCGGGGGCATCCAGTGATGGCGCGATCCGGGGCAGGATAGGTGCTTCTACCAAGAGTTGAAAACTGCCGTTCGCCGCATGCCTCAAATTTCCGGTTGTACTCCAAGCAGGCCTTCCTAGCTCCTCCGAGGGAATTAATTTTGCCGAAGTGTTTCTTGACAACCATGATAAAATTTTGCGCTTCAGTCCGGACTCCAAACCTAGCCCCACCCACTTTGATCACTGAGGGAATTCAAATGTCGAAAACACTGAAAGCGCCGAAACCGCAATGCGATATGGCCGAACGCTACCTTGAAATCTCTTCCATGCTCGGTCCGCGAACCGGAATTTTGCCGGCCTTGCGAGTCAATGTCTTGCTGGCCGCGCTGGTTGTCGCGCTTTCTTCGCTGTCGTTCGCCGCCAGTTACGATGGCCCGGCGGAACTGCCGCGAGCGACTGTGCCCAGTGCCATGGCGGACACTCCGGCTTCCGGAGTGGTGGTTGCACTCACCGCGGGCGCCGACCTGCAGACGGCATTAAACAATGCGCAGTGCGGCGACGTGATCCAACTGCAGGCAGGTGCGACCTTCGCCGGTTCGTTCACGTTACCGGCAAAGAGCTGCGACGCGAGCCATTGGATCATCATTCGGACCAGCGCTGCCGACAGCACGCTGCCTGCGGAAGGCCAGCGCGTGACGCCCTGCTACGCAGGAATCGCTTCTCTCGCGGGCCGTCCGCAATATAGTTGCGCGAATCCGGAGAACGTTCTGGCGAAGATACAGATGACAACCGCGGGCGATGGTCCGATTCAGTTCGCCCCGGGAGCGAACCATTACCGCCTGATTGGCCTGGAGATAACGCGTCCCGCAGGAACGCCCGGCAAAGCCCGGCTGGTCGCGGGCCAGGGCACGGTCGATCATCTCGTCGTCGATCGTTCATGGCTGCACGGTGCGCTGCAGGACGAGACGCACAACGGGGTCAGCCTGAGCGGCATGACCAACGTAGCCGTTGTCGATTCGTATTTCAGCGACTTCCATTGCATCTCCAAGACCGGATCTTGCGTTGACTCTCATGCCATTTCGGGCGGCGTCAGCAACACGCAGGATGGTCCGTTCAAAATCCAAAATAACTTCATCGAAGCTTCGGGCCAGGGCATTCTCTTTGGCGGCGGAGCGGCTACGTTGACGCCGACTGACATTACCATCAAGGGCAACCACTTCTGGAAGCCATGGCAGTGGATGCAGGGCAACAATCCCTACGTCGGCGGGCCGGATGGGCATCCGTTTGTCGTCAAGAATCACCTCGAGCTGAAGAACGCGGTGCGCGTTCTAGTCGAGGCCAATCTCATGGAGAACAACTGGGGTGGTTTCACGGAGGGCGGATACGGGATCGTGATCACGCCCAAAAATCAGCACTCCGTGCGTACCGATACAAACGTTTGTCCACTCTGCCAGGTGACTGACATTACGGTGCGCTATGTGCACGTGTCGCACGTCGGAGCGGGCATTCAGATGGCAACCTCGATTTCAGGCGACGGCAAGTACGGCGTGAAGAATGGGGCGCCCGCACTGGCTGGAGCCCGCTGGAGCATTCACGATGTTGTGCTGGATGACATCAGCACGCGCTACGTGGGCGGCGGAGTTGGGCTCGAGGTCATGAACGGATGGCCGCAGAACGCACTCAATAATGTCACGATCAATCACATTACTGCGTTCCCGGATTCGGCCCGCCACATGCTACTCACCGGTAACGCGGCCAAGAACGCGCCGATGACTGGGTTCGTGTTCACCAACAACCTGATCGTCACCGGCCGCTACCCGGTGTGGAACACGGGAGGCGCGACCAGTTGCTCCGCCAAAGATGTGCCGGTCAGCAGCATCAACAACTGTTTCACGACGGCTACGTTCGTCAGCAACGGATTGATCGCGTCTCCGGCGCAGTATCCACCGTCAAGCTGGCCGGCGAACAACATGTTTCCGCAGGCAGTGGATGAAGTTTATTTCGCTAACTACAACAATGGGAATGGCGGAGATTACGAGTTGTTGCCGAACAGCCCCTATAAGTACAAGGGCACGGATGGGAAGGACCTTGGCGCGGATATCGCCGGGCTGAACGCCGGTTTGGCGAATGTCGAATAAGATGTTCGTCGTTTCATTCGCAGAGTGCAGTCGGTTTGACGGCGAAGTCCGGGGTTCCACTCATCGCGCACATTGCGGTGAGTGGAACCGCTTGCCGCCGAATTTAAGATGCTCATAATCGGCGAGGGTGCCGCTCCGGCACGGCCACTGTGGAATTGTGGCCAAGTTCACGCCCACAAAAAACCCTCTCGACAAATCTGAGAGGGTTTGCGAACTGGTTGGAGAAATTTCAGGCGGCGCGCACGACGTTGCCTGCCTGGAAGCCCTTGGGCCCTTTGAGCAGGTCAAACTCGACGGTCTCGCCTTCGTTCAGCGAGCGGTAACCGTTCTCCTGGATGGCCGAGAAATGCACGAACACATCCTCGCCGGTGGAGCGCTGGATGAATCCGTATCCTTTCGCCCCGTTGAACCACTTCACAGTACCCTTCTCTCTCACAAAGAAACTCCTTTCGCCTCGCGCTAAGAATTATTCTTCCGTCGCTTATGTGTTTGACTTGCGTGGCGGCCGGTGTCGATTTGCAGACCGACACAGCCGTGCCGCAAGGCACCCCCTCAAACCGACGAGAGAATTTTTTTACTGCCGCCGCCGCGCCTTGCACGAAATCGCGCCAACAGAAACGGCTCCCCGGTATTTCGTCGGAGGGTTTCCCGCGACAAAATACTGTGGAGCCGCGAAAACGAGGGCGCGATATCGCACTGCCAGCACAGAGACGTCGATCTTTGGTGACTCGCTAACCGGTCCGGCTAGCGAAGCACCAGATAATAGCAGGAAGATTCCAGTTGGCAAGTGCCAAGTTTAGGAGAATCGGGAAAAGAAGCAGGCGGGACGGGGGATTCAGATCGACGCGTAGCGTAGACGCCACTCCGCCACGCCACCCAAGCGATCACGACTGCCGAACGTCATCGCGATCCAACCCGTGGAAGGGCATGGCCTGACGAGTTCAAAGCTCTCCGCGAGACGCTGTAACTATTTGATAAGATTTGAGAAACCGTGTCTTCCATTACACCGATCGAACTCTCTGACGGAAAGGGAGCGGCCGAACCTCGAGCCGCCTCCGTCGACGGCTTTCTACGCTCGGCCGTGCAGTATATGCTGCGGACCGAGGTTCACACCTTCGCTTTTTCGGTGGCTGCCAACGCGATTCTGTCGTTTTTTCCGTTTCTGCTCGTGCTCATGACGCTGATCCGGTACGTGTTTCATTCGCGATTGATGTATTCGATCGTCGAAAGCCTGTTGCGCGACTACCTTCCAACTGGCCAGGAATTTGTTATACGGAACCTGAACGTGCTGGTCCAGGCGCACCACCGGGCTCAAATATTCTCGCTGATTATGCTGCTCGTCACCTCGACCGGAATTTTCATGCCGCTCGAAGTGGCCCTGAACCGGGTTTGGGGATTTACCGATAACCGTTCTTACCTGCAAAATCAGTTAATTTCGCTCGGACTGGTCTTCGCCTGCGGGTCGCTTGCGCTGCTGTCGGTAGGATTGACTGCCGGCAACGTGGCCATCGTCAAGAGCGCATTGCACGGCTACGGCACGTGGTATGTAGATTTGACCGACTTCATTACCATGAAGATCTTTGCGATCTTAGCGAGCATCGCCATCTTCTTTCTGATTTATTGGCTCTTGCCGAACGGCAAAGTCTCGGCCAAGCGGGTTCTGCCCGCCGCCATCATGATGGGATTGTTGTCCGAACTCCTGAAGTACGTCTACGTCTTCGCCCTGCCGCGGCTGAACTTCGCGGAGGTTTACGGTCCGTTCGCGATCTCGGTCAGCCTGATGTTCTGGGCCTTCCTGTCTGGAATGCTGCTGCTCACAGGAGCACATCTGTCGGCGCGCAAAGTCTCGGTCTAAGATTGCTTATTCCACCGTTTCTTTGAAGTTCACCGGCTTGACCCCTGGCGTTGACGCCGTGATCGTGATCGATCCGGCGTTCGGACCCGTTGTATATTGCGCGGTAGCCGTGCCATTCGGAGCTGTAAGCACTGGATTGACGGCGAATGTACCGCCAGCACCATTGTCGGTGAAAGTTACACTCGCTCCTGCCACGGCAAAACCCTTCGCGTCCGTTACTTTCACGATCAGCGGATCGGCCAGCGGCGTGTTGGGCGGCGTGACTTGCTTGTTTCCGTCAGTCAGAGTCATATGCGCCGGAGCGCCCGGGACGCCCGTCTCGGTAAACACCGCGTTCGTAAAGCCCGAACTGGTACAAGTGATCGTCACGACGCGAGGTTTCTTAGGAAGCTGATAGGTGTAAGTCACCGTCCCTGCCGAGTTCGTCGTCTGGCTCGCACTGGGAGTAAAAATGCCGCCCGCTCCTGAGTCTTTGCAGGTCACGATGACTCCAGCCAGCGGGCCGGAGACGTAGGCGTCGGTTGCGACTACGGTCAGCGGAGTCGGCAGCACCACGCCTTCGGTTCCAGTCTGGTTGTTGCCGGTACCGACGGAAAGGGCCGGCAACAAGCCGTAAACGGCGAGCGCCGACGTTCCTCCGATGTAGACCTTGCCGTTCGAGATGGTTGGCGTAGTGAAACGCACCACGGGGACCAACTTGTCGCGGAGACCTTTCGCCTGTGTGCTGTCGTAAAACTCGTTCGCCAGATTCGTTGGATCGAAGGCGAACAGGGCTGGGTTGGTGTGGCGGATCGCCCAAAGAATGGCGTTGCTGCTGCCATTCGCGGTAATCGAGGTAGAGGCTGGTCCTGCGCCGCCGAAGGCAACTGTAGTTTGAGAAACGGGTTCGGTGGTGAGAAGTCCGTTTACCAGAGAAAACTGCTTGATGTAATCGAGATCGCCCGCCACATAAACACTGCCGTTGAAATATGAAGGCACGCCGGTGAGTTCGCTGACGACGGCGCGCGGAATGGACTGAATGACGTCATCCGCTTCGGCATCGAATTGGCCCTCGTTATCTCGATTCACGAGGTAGAGTGTGCCCTGCTTTCCGCCAGCAACGAGTTCGTGCGGATACAGGCCAGGCTGGTCGGGTAACACGAGGACGCCAGCGGAACCGAGATCGAGATCCTGCGTCGAGAGCTGTTTCTGGTTGTAAGGCGTGAAGTAGTCCAACACGCCAAAATTGCTGCCCGTCCAGCCCATCTTCAGAACCGTGTCGCCAAAATCGTTGCCGCCCTCGGGGCCGTCATAGGTGCCATTGGCGGTGACGACGTAGATGTTGCCGCTTTCGTCCACGGCGGGACCGCTGCCGCCCTGCCAAATCGAAGCACGCATCCCATCTGGCGTCACCAGGAACGCTGCCTGCTGCTGCAGTGTCTGCGCGTTATAGGCGAGGAACCAGCCATTGTAGGCATACTCGTCGCAGCCGTTCCCGCCGAATCCGATATAGACCACGCCGTTCTGCAAGAGCAGCGCGGGACGCTGCATCTGGTAGATCGGATTGAATGTGCCCGATCCATTGCTCGAAGGCGCTGTCGCGGCGATGCTCACGGGACCGCCGAGCAGTTCGTTTCCGGAGGTGATGTCGAGCGCATGCAGTGCGAAGTTTCGAACTTGATTTTGGCCCGAGCCGGTCACCGTTTTCGCCACCAGGTAGAGCGTGGTTTTGCCCGGATCGATCACGCCCGTACCCATAATCCCGATCTCGGTGTAATGGGTTCCGGTGCATCCGTAATCGGAAATTGGATCGGCAGTTCCGCCTTCGTTCAAGCTGACCGACCATAACGGAGATGCGTTCTTGCCCTGTGTGCTGTCAGCATCGAAGGCGTAGACCGTGTTGTTTTGCGTGGCAACATACACCACGTTGTGTACGAGCCCGTCATTCATCAGGACCTGGCTGGCATAGAGGGGCTGCCCCACGATGATTCCGTCGACATTCTGCGTGAAAAGCTCTCCAAAACTGTTCACGTTGACGCTCGCGGGAGTGAGAATCGTTTCATTCGTATTCAATCCCGACCGCGTATTGTCATTGTGCTGCGTCAAGACATTGTTCTGTGCGAATGCCGGGGAAGTCGCAAGACAAAGGACGAAGACCATGATGACCGAAGACGCAACCAGCTCCAGATAAGCTTTTGCGCGCTCTATACGACGCGGAATACGTTTCGTCCGCAGCGGGTCGCCGGTATTCGTTTGAGAATGATTCAGGGCAGAAAGGGGGCTTCGGACGGGCATCGATTCCTCACAAGGAGAACAAAAAATCCGCCTTCCCGGCAAAGTTCGTTCTACGAGGCAAAAGAAAGCCACAAGACGAATTTGCACCAGGCGTGTTTAGAACATTTCAGGGGAGGAAAACAGAAGCTTGCAGACAACGCCATTTTTTCATAAGCGAAGCTGCGCCGCAATCACCAAATGGTACTTTAATCAAGTGACGCGGTAATCACGAAAGGATATTACCAACGGGGGGTGCGGTACTACCAGCGGTAGTGCGTTTTCGGGGCCCTCTATCCGGGGGCCTCTATCAAGGTTGCCATCGAGTCGCCGATTGGGGGAAAGTCTTCTCCACGAAGCCGAAGACTTTCGTGGGTTGCACGCGAAAAATCGGCTCTTGCATGGACCGCGGGTCCGTCTTGTATTTCTTCTGATAGGCGGCGGCGACGCGCTCCTCCTGGGCTGGATCGGATAGTGGGGCGGCGGTTCCCTCAATAATCACTGCCTCTTCCCCGTCGTCGTTGGTCACGGCACAGGCGGCATTGGCGGCGAGATTTTGCCCCTTGCGCGATTTGCGCGCTGTCGAAAAGAAGAACGCATCGTCCACCCAGACACCCCAAACCGGCATCACATGCGGCCGGTTTTCAGAAGCATGAATTGTGACCAGCCAGAAGGTGCGGCAATTCATCTTCTTCGCCACCCACGTCCAGGGAAGCAGTCCCTTCCCCTCTTGCGTTCCGACGATCCCATAACCGGGCGCAAAGGGACGGTCGGCGCCGGGCTGCGAGTTGTGCTGAGATGACGAGCGCTTTGAATTCTTGCGCACAGCCGCACGCTTACCAGAAGCTGATTTACGAGCCATAAATTAAGACCTCCCCTCCCAAGAAGCGAATGTGTGGCGCGGACGCCCGCCCGCGTAAAACCGCGGCTGCTAGATTGTCGAGCGCCAGCCTTGACAGTCTAACTTTTCAGCTCCTGCACGGCGCGATAACCCTGATCGATCGCACAGTCCGTGTACGCGTACGCGCCGGCATCCGCATTTGCAATCGCAATCCGGCCGAATGGCTTGCGGGCGACCTCGCACGGCGTCTCCGTTCCCTCGAGCCAGAACTTGTCGAACAACGAATTGTATTCGTAGGCGTAGCCGTGCGGCCAGCGGTTGACCGTAATCGCCAGGATGTCCCGCGCCGGCTCAAACCCGCCGGGACCGACCATGCGCGCGAGTTGTTCGCGAATATTGCGCTCGTAGGTTTCGAAGCTCGTCGAGTAGAGTTCGATGCGCCCGAACTTGTGCTGCTCGCGCGCCGGAAGCCCAGGACGGCACGCCGCTTTCATCATATGCACCACAATCGGGTCTTCCGGCTTTTTCGAGCATTCATACCCGCCGATGCTGACGGGAAGATCAAGGTTCACGCTGGTGTGGTACATGCCCGGCGCATAGATCGAACTCGCACCCAGTTTTTGAAATGCGGTCCAATTGCGCAGCAGGACATTCGTATAGAGGAGGGGAACTTTCTGTGCCGAGGCCAGCGCCGCTTTCTGGCTGTCGGGCAGTTCGGCGGCGATGTAGGGAATCACTACGTGCCAGCAGGCGAGAATGCAATTGGCCGCGCGCACCGTCTTGAGTTGGTTTCCAGTCACGTAGCTAACTTCAACCTCTTTCGCCGTCTCCGGATGCCCATGATGCTTGACCTTCACCACCGTGCTATTCAGCCGTATGCGCACGGCCGAAGAGGGCTCGTCGAGCCTCGCGTAGTTCGCCTTCGCCGTCACGACGTCTGCGGCAGAGTTTCCGGGAATCGCTTCGGGAATCAGTTTTCGCACAAGCAGCCGAGCGATGGAGGCGTTGCCATCGGGAAAGTGAAAGAAGTATTTTTCCGCTTCCTCGTCGCGAATCGCATCGCGGTTCATTCCTTTGCCCGGCTTGCCATCGAGATTCAGACCGGCAAACCCCGGCATATCCAGGCCCCACGCGTCCTGCGCCGCCACCGCATCAATGCCCACTCCGAAGAGCCCGTGCGGATATGCCTGCAACAATTTGACGAGTTCGTCGCTGACACCCACTGTCTCGGTCAAATATTTCGCGTAGGCGATCCGCGCCAGCCGTGCTTTCTTCTGATCGGAGCTCAACCCGGGAAGGTAGTCTTTCTGCTCGGTGAGTAAACGCTGGAAGTCGTCTTTCGCCTTTTCCGATAGGGGAGCCTGTTTCAGAAAATCGCGCAGACCAGCCGCGCCCGCCGGATCGTTCACACCGCTTTCGTCTCCGCCGCGCAAAACATTCGCCGTCAGCTTGTCCGCTCCAAAGGTCTCTTTGTCGAAAAAAACACGCGGCTTGAGTCCGAACGAACGGTACAAATCTTTGCTGACGTATTTGGGATAAGAAGGCACGTCGATGCCGAGTTCGCGGATCAGTCCCTTCGCGACGGGGCTGTATGGAGACGGACTTTCGATGGAATAGGTTCCACCAAATCCCAAAATCGGCGCGCCGCTCCCGCGGCCCTCGGGATGAAACTCGTTGCGCTTCGCGTGTCCGCCGAAATCGTCGTGGTTGTCGAGAATCAGAACGCGGGCTTGTTCGCCCCCGGCCTTGCGGAAGAAGTGTGCTGCGGCCAGACCGCTAATGCCGCCGCCAACAATCACCAGATCGTAACTTTCGCCCGTATCGACGGCCTTCGGAGCGTGGTCCCAAAAGTCGCCGTCGCGCACGCTGTGCATGGTTTCAAACGATCCCGGATGACTTCCACGCATGCCGGTTTTTGCCGGAGGATAGTAGCCGCGAACATTTTGTGGCTCCAGATCATCCGCCGCCGCCCACATTTCTGGCCCGATCGCGCCATGAAGGGCAGCGACGCCCGCGGCGAGCGCGACGCCATTGAGAAAATCCCGGCGCGTAATCTTCGCGCCCATCCCCAGTGCTTTATCTTTCTTCGCCTGCGATGAGTCTGATTTTTTTGTCACAAGGCCCTCTGGCGAGGCAGTTTACCACTGCGCTAGGGAGGATTGGCAGCGACCGGGAGGAGGTATCAGGATCGAGTCCTGTTAGCGGGAGCGCCGCCGCCGGGTGAGGCCTCCAGGAAGTCGTCCCAAAACGTTGTCTCGGCATCGACTGCCGCGACGCCGATCTGGCCGGCTTGCGGGGATTTTTCTTCACCGGCCCATTGCACGCGAAATCGCGCTTTATGGCGCCCGCGGGCCAGCGAAACTTCGTCGCCCACCCGCACCAGTCCGTAGATTCCGCTCAGCACGGCACCGTGCCGGCTGACATTGATCGTCATCACTCTCTGATCGAGGGGACGCCCGTTCACGTCGCTTCCGTTCAGCAAGACGGGCACGGCAATTTCCACCCGCGGCTCGCGCCGATTGCCCAGCCGTTGCGCTCGCAGACCCTCCTGAAATCGTTCCATCCCCAACGTTGTTCCTTCGCGAATCAATGCCAGCAGCGGATCGGGATCGGACGCGTCGGTCAGATCTCTGCGGTCCTCTGCATTTTGTTTTTTCGTATCCTGGCGCCCTTCGCGGCGGCCGACAAAAATCTTTGGCACCTCCCGGTTCGCGGTTAATCGTGTAATCAATTGCTCGACCTTGGTCCGGCGTTTGTCTTCCGGGACCTCAGTGAACTCAATCCCCATGCCCGCCTGATTGTGCGATACGCGTACCAAACCCTCCAAGAGACATTCCGTATCGGCGGCGCGAATGCTCAGCAACAGGGGAGTGTCTAACGGAAACGGCGCTCCTGTTTCCAGATAACAAGCACCCGCGCTGATATCCGTGAGCCGCCAACGCCGCGCTGGGGAGGCAACTGGCTTGGGCGCCACGCTCGCCCCTGATTCGCTGCGTGAGGGTGCCGGCAACGCGGTTTCCTCGATCTTCCAATCCGCGGGCGCATATTCGATTCCCCAAAAATTTCCCGGAACATCCAGCTCCAGCCCAACCAACCAGCTTTCCGGCTCGCCCCCCAGGGGCACAACCTCAGCTACGCGCGCGGTTGTATGCCGTTTCGCCGCGACAATTTCCAAACGCACCCGGATGCCCTGCGCGATCGCGCGGCCAACAATGAGTCCGCAGCCGTGCGCGTTCACTAAAGTCGTGCTGCAAGGCTGGCTGAAGGGATGGTCCGAAGCCAGGCTGGTCAGCAACACGGGAACTTCGAGTGGCAGTCGCGTGCTGCGCCGAATGGCGTGCTGTGTCTTCTCCGAAGGGCCCATAGAGTTAACGGAAGAAATTTCCTGTTGCCAGAGCGCGCCCGGGTAAAATCTGGCAAGAATAAAGACTGTCGATCAAGAAACCGGCGCGACCACATCCGGCCACGCTTATCTCATGATCCAAGGACCATGCTAGATCACAAGGATGCCCGCGGCACTGGTTTTCGCCGCCCAGTTTCCAGTTCGACACTAGGCTCCAATGATTGAATTCGCGGCGAGAGATTACGATTGCGGAGTCTTGATTGCTGTGTCGTTCGCCTGGAAGGCAATTTTGTTGTGACTGCCGTCGCAAAACGGCCGGTTCGCCGAAGCTCCGCAACGGCACAATGAGAACGCGGTTTTCCCCGTTAGGTCATATCGATTGCCGTCGCCGTCAACCATTTCAACCACCCCGTTCGGGTCGTCAATTTTCAAAGAACCATTCTTGCGAACGGTAATCGTAACTTGTGCCATGCCACCTCCGGTGAGATCGAACAGCTTTCAAGCTATCGTAGAACAGAAAATCTTTCCAGGACATGCCGTGCCGCCAAAGGAACCAGACGACAGTATGATGCCCTGCTCAATTCCTAAGCCAGCGGCTTAGCGCCATCGATCGATTGCCTGGAACCACAAGGTCTTCATCCACTCATCCAACACGGTTTTGGCCCACTCCCGGTTTTTCCACCACGAGTCGCCAAAAACGGCGGGGTTGCGCGCAGCCGCGACCGAAACCTCATATTCGGGAAGCCGCTTGCGGAAGATCAGTAACGCCCGCCGGGTGTGAAAATCAGAGGTTACGAGCAGTATACGGTGCGCACCCATGCCCTCGATGCACCGCTTCACGTCGCCAACCTCCGCGAATGTCGAAAATCCCGCGATCGGACAAACCGATACGTGGTTCTTTTCGCTCAGACCGTCCACATATCTTTGCGCAATATCGACCAGGGGCTGACCGTAGACGATCTCGCGGGTTTCGGCGTCCAACAAGACGTGCGATCCCATTCCCTGACGCAACAGTTCAAGGGCGCGTGCGGGACGAACTCGCGTTTCTCCCGCCAGCACAACAATCGCATCGGACTTTTGCGGTGCATCCACCACAAGAACGCGGCCAGCTTGACTCGCAAGCGCCAGGAGAATCGCGAACAGGACTAAGACAATCGCCAGTTTGAAGAATCGCATTGGGTGTTGGTTATGAGACTCGCGTAAAACTGCAAACATCATTAAGGGAACGACTGTAGCTCGTTTTGATTACATCAGTAATCAGGATCGTGATCAATCCGGGAAAAAATCGAACGAAAATCTGAAGAAAAATCGCGTTCCAGCTCTTTGTGCGGGATTGCTTCGAACGTGCGATGCTAAGATTAAAGCTGGTGTCTATGAATACTCAGCTTACCGCTTCTTCGCTCTTTACCGACTTGCAAAGCCGCATTGGCAAGCGCCAGGCCAAGGTCGGAATCATCGGCTTAGGCTACGTTGGATTGCCGCTGGCCCTGCTTTACAGCGAGCAGAAATTTGCTGTAACCGGTTTCGATATCGATCAGCGCAAGATCGATACCCTCGACAATGGCGGCACTTACATTTTCCGCATCACGCCCACCGAAATCGCCGCCGCGAAGGCCAACGGCTTTAAGGCCACCGCGGACTACTCGCAGATCACCGCCATGGACGCGATCATCATCTGCGTCCCGACGCCGCTCAACGAGTATCACGAGCCCGATCTCAGCTTTATTACCGACACCGCGCACGCCGTCGCTCCCAACCTGCGGGCCGGCCAGATCGTGATTCTCGAGAGCACTACCTATCCGGGCACGACGGAAGAAGTTCTGATGCCGATTCTCGAGAAAGAGAACAAAGCCCGCCTGACTGTGTCTCGAAACGGCGAAGCCGGCGACGACAATATCTGGGTCGCTTTTTCTCCTGAGCGCGAAGATCCCGGCAATACGCAGGTCGCTCGCCATGACATTCCGAAAGTGATTGGCGGAGCGGACTCTCAGGCCAGTGAAATCGCCGCCACGCTCTACGGTTCGATCTTCCGTCGCACCGTCCTCGTTTCGTCGCCCGCAGCCGCGGAAATGACGAAACTGCTCGAAAATATTTACCGCTGCGTCAACATCGCGCTGGTCAACGAACTCAAGATGCTGTGCCTGCGCATGGATCTCAACATCTGGGAGATCATCGATGCCGCCGCCACGAAGCCCTTCGGCTTTCATCCCTTTTATCCAGGCCCAGGCCTCGGCGGACATTGCATTCCCGTCGATCCGTTCTATCTTTCCTGGAAGGCAAAGGAGTTTGACTTCCGCACGCGCTTCATCGAACTGGCCGGCGAGATCAACGTGGCCATGCCGTACAACGTAATCGCGTCTACGATTTCGGCACTCAACCGGCAGAAGAAAGCCATTAACGGATCGAAAATTCTGATTTTGGGCGTCGCCTACAAGAAAGATATCGACGACCTGCGCGAATCTCCCGCACTCACGATTATCGAACTTCTGCAAAAGGAGGGAGCGGAAGTCAGCTACAACGATCCCTATTTCCCCTTCGTCGGACGGGGACGCAAGTATGACCTGCAGATGACGTGTACTCCGCTCGACAATCTGGCACAGTACGACTGCGTGTTGATCGTCACCGATCACACCGACTACGACTACAAGAAGATTGTAAGCGAGTCCCAGTTGGTGGTCGATTCCCGCAACGCCACCCGCGGCATCCAGAGCGATAAAATCGTCCACTGCTAGGAGAGTGGGACGGGCAAATCGCAAGCCTACCCTGAGCGGAGTCGAAGGGAGGGAGGAAGCGTAGCTCGGCTGGCGCGCACGGAAGTTTCTCGGCGATTTCCCAATTCGGTGACGGCTGTGGCCGTCTTGCACCCGCGACCGCCCAAACTCCTTCACCTGTGCTAGTATTTCGCGTTGCCACGAGGCAGCGTTCCTTTTGGGCGCTGCATCCATACGGTGTACCCCATGACGCCAATGAAAGATACACTTGGAATCCTGCTCGCCGGAGGCGCCGGGGAGCGCCTTTATCCGCTGACGCGCGACCGCGCCAAGCCCGCCGTAACCTTCGGCGGTATCTATCGCATCATCGACATTACTCTTTCGAATTGCGTCAACTCCGGCTTGCGCCGCGTTTTTATCCTGACGCAATACAAGGCGCTCTCGCTCAACCGGCAGATCCGCGAAGGCTGGAATATTTTTGGCCGCGAGATCGGCGAGTTCATCGAGATTCTGCCGCCCATGAAGCGCGTGAGTGAAAACTGGTACATGGGGACGGCCGACGCGGTCTATCAAAATATTTACTCCATCGGCTCGGAGCAGCCGAAGTACGTCATTATCCTCTCCGGCGATCACATCTATAAAATGAACTACGAGCGCATGCTGCGCCAGCACCTTGACGCCGGAGCCAACGTCACCGTCGCCACTCTCACCACCGATCCCGAGGAATGCCGCCATTTCGGCGTCGTCGATATCGACCGGGAACATCGCATCACCGGGTTCCTGGAAAAGCCGAAACAGACCGACATCCGTTCCCCTTACGATCCCACGAAGATCTCCGCCTCGATGGGCATCTATATTTTCAATACCGATGTGCTCATTCCCGTGCTGCTCAAGGACGCGGAGGATCCCGACTCCAGCCACGATTTCGGCAAGAATATTCTGCCCAGGATGCTCGACGACTACCGCGTCTTCTCTTTTAACTTTGTCGATGAGAACAAGAAAGAGGCGCTCTACTGGCGTGATGTGGGAACGCTCGAAGCCTATTACGAAGCCAACATGGACCTCGTCTCTGTTTCTCCCGTTTTCAATCTTTACGACGACCAGTGGCCGATCCGCACGCATCAACGCCAGTATCCACCCGCGAAATTCGTGTTCGCGGAAAGCGGCCGCATGGGACGCGCCGTCGATTCGCTGGTTTCTTCGGGCTGCATTATTTCCGGAGGCTCGGTGCAAGCCTGCGTGCTCTCGCCCGACGTACGCGTCAACTCTTACACCGAAATCGAGAGCAGCATTCTGTTTTCGCACGTCAACGTCGGACGGAGTTGCCGCATCCGCAAAGCGATTATCGATCGTGACGTGCACATTCCCGAAGGCACGACGATTGGATACGATGCCGAGGCCGACCGGGAACGCTATTTCGTCACCGACGGCGGCATCACGGTGGTCACGCGAGACTACTCGCTATTTGAGAATCCTGTAACGGTGGACTATTTCACCAGCGAATAGAAGAGCGAAATTCGAGTTGCCAGTGATCAGTTTTCAGTTTGCTGGCAAATGTTTCTACTGACGACTGACAACTGCGAACCGCCTCCGGTACACTTTTTCCACCCCATGTCCTTGAGCCTTCGCCGTCTTTTTGGAAAAAAAGAGAAACAGGAGCGCCGCATTCTGCGCGAGATCGAGCGCACCGGCGATCAGTTACAGCCGGAATATCATCGCGCCACGCTCGAGTGTCCGCACCCCGAGCGCTGGCGCATGTTCGATTCCATGACCGCCGAGGCCGAGGTGCTCGAGTTTCTGCGCACCCTCGTCACCACGATCAAGCCTGAACTGGTGGTCGAGACTGGAACCTTCAGCGGCATGAGCACGCTTTGGATCGCCGAAGGCCTCAAAGCCAATGGATGCGGCCGGATCATCACCTGCGAATACGATTACGAAATCTACGTGAACGCGAAGGCGCGCATTCAAGCGTCAGGGTTGGCCGACTGGATCGAACTACGCAATACATCAAGCCTCGAAATGGAAGTCGAAGGCACCATCGACCTGTTTTTCAGCGACAGCGATATGCCGATCCGCGAGCAGGAAATTCGCCGCTTTCTGCCGCAGATCAATCCTTACGGGCTGATCCTGATGCACGATGCCAGCTCGCATCTGAAGATCGTGCGCGACGCCGCCCTCAAACTCGAAGAGGAGGGCCTGATCTCGGCTGTGCTGTTGCCCACGCCGCGCGGGCTGGTGCTGGCGCAGAAACGGGAAGGACGAAGATAAGAACGTTTGAATTTCCTCGCCGCGAAGCAGCAGGCGTTCAATCTTCTCGAAATCGTAGCGCAGGTCTCGAACCGAAGCCTTAGTCACGGGATGCGTTTTAGCATCACAACGGCCCGTTCCCTGACTGAGCTTGTCACAGCAAATCAATGGCTTATCAGATCTTCCGCCAGTAGATGGGCCTTTTCGGCCAGCGTACTAGCTCGCCGCACATCTCCCTCTTTCAACGCGGAACGGGCGTCCTGCATGTAGTTGCGGATTTGACCGACCGTCTCCCGCTGGGGCGCATCCAGCGGGTGCCCGGCGATTTGTTTCAGCCTTTCGTCGGCCGAACCAAGCCACTGTTCGGCATTCTGCCGCTGCCGCAGAGCCTCGGCGGGAGTGATATCCGGGGCGATTTGCTCGGCAGGTTCGCGTGCCCCGCCTTCGCGCACCACAATCTTTTTTGGACCATCCGAGGGTTGCGTCGTTGCCACTGCAGACTTGCCTGGCTTCGGAGCCGCCTTCGCCGGGGCTTTCTGCGACGCTGCCGGCACGGCTGCTGCGATAGGTTTAGCCGGCGCGCCTTCTTTCGAGGCTGTATTGGTAGCGGATTGCTTTGTAGAATTCGCGGACGCAGACGAGTCCTGTTGTGGAGAAACTGCTCCCATCACTGGAAAGCTAAGTCCCAACGCAATCGCAAGTCCGCGCACCAGTCGCATAACGGCTCCAACAGAATTGTTTCCCACCAGGGTCAAGAACGCAAGACTCGCTGCCAGCGCATAAGCGCGCTATACCGTGGCGAATCACCGGCGACGAGGCGCTCATCATCGCCCGCGTTCCAAGCGGTTTCCTGATCGCGAGCCTCACACTTGTGCCTGCGTCGTGCGCGCAAATCGATACGCAGACAAATGCCCCCATCTTCACTTCCTCCACGGAACGAATCCTGATTGCCTCCGTGATCCACGATCAGTCTGGTGCCCACATTCCGGGGCTGACGAAACAGGAGTTCGTCCGTTTGCGGAGGTCGCCAACGCAGGAAATGAACTGCACAAGTTTCTTTCCGAGATCGCGCAATCCGGAGAGCCCACCGCAGGACGTATCGCAACGATCTGCAACTTCCTGCCGGAGAGTACAGGGTCCGCTTTGTGGTTCGCGACTCTCTCGGCAATCGGATGGGAAGCGTCGCAGCACCTGTCCAAGTGAAACCGAAGTGACAGTAAAGAATTGACAGTAAACATGAAAAGCCCCGCCCAATGTTCGCTTGGGCGGGGCCATCGTATCGGTTCTAGACGGATGGCTTACTCGTTTCCACCCACTCCCGCAGCGGCGCTGATCGACTCGTTCTCGGGCTGCAGAATGACGCCATCAAACGGAGTCGCACCGACGAGACGTCCGCCGATGATGCTGACCCGGCGCAGCGGGAATCCGCTGTCCGGACCACGTTGCCAGGAACGCCCACCGTCGCGGCTTTCGAAGATCACGCCCGTGGAGTCGCTGGTGGCGAGTAGACGCTTATGCGCGGAATCGAAGTTCACCGAGGTGATGTCTTTCCCCGGCAGTCCGTTCACTACATGTTCCCAGGTCGCTCCGCCATCCCCGCTGCGGAATGCGCCTTCGCGCGACGCAACTAGAATCTGGCTGTCTGAGACGATCGTTACGTTTCGTATGCTGGCTACATAAGACGGCAGGCCGGCCTGTTGCCAGGTCTTTCCGCTGTCGTTCGAAACCAGCACGGTTGCGTGTGTGGCCGCGACCAGCGTTGTGCCGCTCGCCCGCACCGAGACAAAATCCGACTGCCCGACAACCTGCCCGCCCTTCCAGGTCTTACCCTGATCGGTGCTCGTGTAGATACCGGTCGTGGTTGCTGCCAGCCAGCCATCGGGACTGAGATCCAGATCGTTGACTCGCGATTCCAGCTTTGACTTCTCGAAGGTCGTCTTGGTGACCGCTTTGCGCGTACCTTTCTTCGGTATCTTTACCGTGTGCTCGACCACCACGACGTTCATCGGGCGCCATTCGCTGCCATTGCGATCCAGCGAGTACATCCCGTGATTCGTGCCGGCGACCAGAGTCCCGTTGGAAGCCTGTTTCAGAGCGAATACGTCTTTTCCGCCCAGGCCCTGCGCTTTCTGCTGCCAGTGCTGCCCTGCGTCATGCGAATAAAAAACACCGCCGAATTCGCGGTCATTCACGACGCCCACATAGATCGTGTTCTCGTCTTTGATGTCACCCATCACAGCCGAGACATAGCGGTGTGCGTAGCCTTTGTTCGACGCGCTCCAACTTGAAGCGCCATCCGACGAAGCCATCACGCCGCTGCGATCCGTAGCCAGCAGAACGCGATTCGAGTCCCGCGGATCGATCATCACATCGTTGACGACAACATCTGGACCGCTGACCCGCTTCCAGACTTTACCGAGGTCGACCGTCTTCCACAGACCTTCCGTGGTTCCCGCGAAAACGATGTTTTCGTTGGTCGGATCCTGCTTCAGCACGCGAGTGCGGCGCGCTGTGAACGGGATGCCTTGAATCTTCGCGAACAGATCGCCGCCGGTCTCGCTCTTATAAATTCCGGAGCAGGCGCTGGCAAAGACGATCGATGGATTGTCATGGTCGACAATGACAGAAAACACGTCGGAGTCGTCGATCATTCCTTTATTAATGTGCTGCCAGTTCGCACCGGCGTCCGAGGTCTTCCACGCCAGGTGCCAGGTTCCCGCGTATACGGTGTTCGGATCCTTGGGATCAACCGCGATGGATTCGATATTCTTGATTTCGGGAGAATTCGACAGACGCTGCCAGGTGTCACCGCCATCCTTGGTGCGATAGACGCCGTCGAGAGCGCCGGCTACCAGAATCTTCGGATCAGCCTTGTACATCGCCATCGCGCGAATCGACTTGCCGTGCATCGCCGGCAGAGTTTCCCATTTGTTTCCGCCATCTTTCGTGCGGAAGACTTCGCCGATCTGCTGGCTGGCTACGCTCCACGCCGATACGTAAATGCGATTCGAATCCTGCGGATCGATCGAGATGTGGTCCAAAACGTACTCGTCGCCGCCCAGTTTCGCCAGGCGCGACCAGTTTCGTCCACCATCATCGGACGAGAACATCTGCCCCGTGCTGGTGCCGAGCAGAATGTGATCCGGGTTATGCGAGTCGTAGGCCAGGCTGCGCGCGTCGCCGCCGTCCGGACCCAATACCTGCCATGGCCCCGCGGCCAGCAGGACGGTGCTCAAAAAGCTGACTGCGGCCAGCAATAAACCTGTACGCCAAATCCTTCGTAACCCTGTGAAATTCATGCGCGTGAATTGACCCCTGCGAACGATATTCGCCTGCGTTCCACATTAGATAGGCTAGCATGCCCGCGGCAAGGTTACCGAAGGACAAGTCAAGCGGTTTTCTTTTCTTCATCATAACTGGGATTTCGTGCGAGGGGGCGCGGGAAGCCGCTGATTCAGTCGACTGCGAAAGGGCGGAGATGGCCAACTGAGGCCTCCCGCGCCGACGCCGTCGTGGAAGAGTTGGCCCCGAATGAAGCGGCCGCCTACAGACCGATTCTCGTCGCGATCGGGAACTCGGGGATGCGGTATCAATTCGTGCGATGGCGATATTTCAACAACTATTGGGAGACTATGTATCCAGCCGCAGGCACTCGGCGAGATGTGGGGGGCAATGTTGTTGGGTCGATCCCCGCGTCAAATGACAGAATTCCGGTTCTGGTTAACGAAAACATGAGGTAGAAAGTTTCGGTTGAGACTCGTCAGTTTACTGCAGATTGACCCGACGTGCTTCACGGTTGACGAAACCAAGGCCATTTCATTAACTGAGGATTTTCTGAGAATTTTCCCTTTTTCATTTAGAGCAAAGGCGATTTTTCAAAAACCACGAGTCAACGCGCTGCCGGAATGTTCTGGATGACCCACTGGCGTTGCTCGGGCGTATCTGGAATCGAGCAGCCGCGTGCTGACTCAACGGCGTCGAACGCTTCGCGCATTTCCCTCCCCAGCCGCGCTAGGACTGCAACCGCGAGCACCGAGGAGCGTCCTATACTGGCACGGCAGTGGACTGCAACAAACTTGCCTTCCCGCGCAAGTTGAGCCAATCGATCAACGGCCTGCAAAAACTTCTCCCTGTCCGGCGGTACGGAGCGGTCAGGAATAGGAATGTTTATAAAGGTAATTGCTGCGGCTTTGCAGTTCTCCGATTCGCTTTCTAGACCAAGCTCTCTAGACTCTTCCTCCATCAACATGGAGACGAGAACGTCAACTCCTTCACTCGACAATGCAGTAAGTTCGTCGCAAAGCCAATCGCCGCCGCGAGGACGAGCGACGATTGCGATGCGGCCAGGAGCCGCCGTCTTGATGGGATAAATTGTTGCTTTCATCCGAGTCCAATGATAGTTGATGAACCAGGGATGTTACGCCAACCATGAACGCAGCTTTCCCGATTGGAAGCAGCACGTCGGGAAAATGAGTTCCGTCTGGGCCGACGATCCGCTGGCTAGCTGGCGCTACAATCAACCGGAGGTTCATCCTTTGCTGATCGTATTTGGAGGACTGCCCGGCACGGGAAAGAGCACGCTTGCAAAAGCGGTGGCGAAGAAATGCGCTGCTGTTTATCTACGAATAGACACGATCGAGATGGCGCTTCGCAGTAGTAACGTGCTCCGTGACGATGTTGGTCCTGCCGGGTATGTGAGCGCCTATTGGGTGGCGGAAGAAAACCTGCGTCTGGGCCAACGCGTGGTTGCCGATTCGGTAAATGCTCTCCAGGTTACTCGCGATTCGTGGGCGCAAGTTGCGCGTAATGCGCTCGTGAGCCTGATGGAAGTGGAGGTGGTTTGTTCCGATGCCGCAGAGCACCGAAGACGCATCGAAAGCAGACCAGCAGAGATCGATGGCTTGCCTCCTCTGACCTGGGAAAGTGTTTGCGAAAGCACATACGAAAAATGGTCAACACCGCACCTGGTGATTGACACAGCTTGGAAGTCGGTAAGTGAAGCGCAACATGAGGTGATAGAGCGCCTTGCCTCCGGCGGTCACTTGGCTCGGTGACGGTCAATCAGAGGAACTGTTGCAACCAGGCGTGGCTGTTGAAAAACTCAAACTCGCAAAAATCACGAAAATGAAATCGCGTGGAAGCCCCACATTCGATTTTCTCGGGTCGCCGAGACATTTTCTATCCCCCGAATTCGGGCTGTTTAGGACGCAAAGTGAGTTTTTCAACAGCCACAGGCGATAGCACCAATAGACCTGTACGTGTCGTAGTTGGTGACAGAGGAATGCTTCGGGCGACTATCCAGCGCCGGTCCATCTAACTTGTAGGGGACGCATAACACCTTTGGGATATTCTCCGCTTCCGAGCCGCTCAAAGGAGCCCCGCTGAGTCGTGCATATCGCCTCGTGCGTTGCCAGCGCCGAATCAAGAACAGCCCGAATCCTCTCATGACGCTCTGCGTCCTGCGGAAGTGCAGGATGGGATTCGAGGGTTGCTTTTCCTGAATGGAAGGCGAACTCCCACCGCTTCCAGATGGCCCAATCCTCTTTTGCGAGCTCGAAAATCCGCTGCGTGATCGGCGTCAACCGAAACGAGTCGGAGTATTCGTCCCTCACCTCATCGAAAATGCATTCGTAAAAGTGGGGTCGCCCGTTAAAGTTCGCAATGCCCTTACGTGGGCCGTCGTAATAGTCCGTTACCGTGAAAACTTCCTCATAGCCGGGCTGGAGCTCTGCCAAAGTCACGCGAGCATTCTAACTCACGGGTTGGCCCTAACTGGTGTAATCAGGCGATTTCACCAACTGAGAATTGGCCGATCGGAGGTCAATCAGCGCTATGGCGATTCTTTCAATACTAAGAATGACTTTCACCAGAGCTGTACAGCAGGCGTGTCGAGTGAAACAACCATAGCAAGAGAAACGCGCAAATTACGCCTGTCAGGGCGGCAACTGGCAAAACGCCGACGGCTTCCTTTTGGGAACTGTAGGAGCCATCTCTGGGGCCGAAAATGCCACCAATAATCATCACAACCAAAGGTGCCGCGATTCCAAGAGCCAGCCCGAGCACGGCAGTTGGAACTAACACAACCTTCATCGAATGATGCTTCCGCACTAGCCTCCGAGGCAGCAAGCCCCCAATGGCTCCCAAGACAAACGCTGCAGGACCCACTGTGGCAAATGCGAAAAACCAGCCTTTCAGAACAACCATTATTATTGCGGCGGTTTCTCGCAATGAGGACGGCCGGAAAGCCTCAACCTCCAACAGCAGAAGCGCCGTTCCCGGTCCTATAAGGCCACATAAGGCGGCCCCCGCGATGGCAGCCTTCGACTTTTCACTAAGCATACTGCTCAGTATCCCGCAGAATTCAAGTGTCCTAGCGTGACTGTTATAACCAGGCAATTTCACTAAGTAAGAATTTCGGTGCACAAGGTCTACGTTTGAGATCGAACGTAATCGAACCCAACTTCCTCGCCATAACCGATGCTTTGCGGCTCGCTTCGACGTTGTAGAATGCCACGAACGGCTAGGTCTTCAAGAAATCCAGCGATGCGTTTGAGCACGAACTTGCGGTAGTCATATTCCAAGCCTTCCACACGGGTCCAGAGTGCCGATTCCTTGAGAACTCTGCCCGCAGTCCACACAAATTTCCTGTGACGTTCGGAATCGACAATCAAATCAAGAACCTGCTTCGGAGATGGAAGTAATGCGTTTACGACTTCATTCTCCTGCATGCAGTAAATCTACCTTTTTGTAGTTCCTATGCTGCGGCGGTCGGTGCCCAAAGCGACGCGGTAGCGAAATTAGAAAGGCCAGCAGGGTCAACCCCCACCAGCCTTTAGTTTTTTTCCCAGTTCAATAATCGGGTCATGTGGAGCGCCGGGCGTCTCCGCCCGGCCACTCCAAACGACTTTCTTATTGCGCCTTTTTCATCGCTTTCTTCTTGGCTCCCGGTTTCGGATGGTCCGGAATCGCCTTTACCTTCATCTCATCCACCGGCGTTGTGCTGCCTGCGTTAGGGAAGGTTGCGCCCGACGGAATGATCCATTGTTCCGACGTTGCAGTGCCGGCATTTCCAGTTCTCGTCTCGATACGGCTGGCGTCGATGTGCTGTTGCGCCTCGCCTTCCGTGATGTAGAACTTCACGTCTTCAGCGCGTTCGCCCGCCAGGTTCTTCCGCTTCTCCTTCGGATCAGCGTTCCCGACGACAACCAGCTTGGCATCCGGATCCTGTTGCAGTTTGAGGGCAACATCGTCCAGCGCAGCCTTGCAGGTGTTATCCACGCGCCATGGCTTCTTCTCGTTGGGATACTGGCACTCGTTCACCTTCGTCGCTTGCGGCGGCGGGGGCGGCGGATTTTCCACCGTCACCGTGCTCGTCGTCGAGGCCGTCAATCCGCGCGAGTCGGTACAAGTCGCGCTGATTGTGATCGGACCCGAAGATGCGCCGTTGGTGCTCAGAGTTCCTGTATTGCCGCTACCCGAGATGCTGCCGCCGCTCGCCGTCCATCCGCCGACCGTAACCGGAACATTGTCGGGGCTGGTGCAGGAGCAAGTGATGGTCGCCGGGGTACCGGTCTGGACGGTTGAAGGATTCGCCGAGCAAGACATCTGCGGCGGGTTCTTGGGCGGCTCTTTCACCGTGAAGTTCGCGGTGCAGCTCGCCGTGTTGTTCTTCTTTGCCTTCGCGTCCGTCGCCGTAGCGGTCACGGTGTAGCTTCCGCCTGCAACGCCGTTGGTATCAATCGTGGCTCCGGTGTCTTTGCCTTCGATTTTGCCGCCGGTGCTCGCCCACGTATACGTCACCGTGTGCTTGGGATTGAAATTGGTCGCCACCACCGTTGCATGCACCGGCTCACCGACCATTACATCGGCATTCTGTACCGAACAGGACGCCGTGACCGGAGCTTCGGGCGCTCCGCCGAAATTGAACACGAGACCGGTCGTCAGGCGCTCTCCGTTAAAAGTCTGACGGCGCAGTCCGGGATTGTCCGGTGGAACCTCAGCCGAGAAATTCTCGCGCGACAACTGGTAGTCGGCTTCAAACAAACGAAACGAAATCGGTTTCCAGATCTTGAGATCCATGCCGCCGCCGAGAACCGCGGCGATGCTGTTGTTGGAATCGAGTCCTCTCGAAGAGAGGCGCTCGAATCCGAGCAGCGTGTGTACAAAGAAATCCACGCCATCCCCCCGCCATGTCAGCTTCGGACCGACAGCAACCGCGCTGATGCTGGCATTGCGATTCCAGTCTCCACCGTAGTTGCCTTCCAGAGACCACAGCTTGGTGAAGTTGTACGACAGGTTGGTGCCGAAGCCCTGAGCGATGGCCGGCAAGTGGAACGCACTCGGGGGCACGCTTTGATCCGGAATGTTGCCACCCGGGTTCAACCACTGATAGCCGAGGAACAATTCGACCTTGGGAAAATCATCCGCCGACATGGGTGCCGCTTTGGGAGCGGGTGCGGGTGCCGTTTGTGCGTTCAGCAAAACCGGCAACGCAATCGTAACGATGGCCAGGACGAGCGCGACGCTGGCGCATCTCCTGTAATTCTTGTAACAAAGTGACATTGAAATCCTCCGAAATCAAATCCACTAACAAAACTATTTTGGAAACCCAGGATCAATAAATTTTTTACGGCGCGCGAAGCCACACATAACGCAGAGATAGGCAGCACCGTGGAAACACCAAATTCTACAGCAAGTGCCCACACACTAACAATGGAAGCATGCTTATTTTTATCGATTTAGCTGGCTGTCGCTCCATTTTCTTGTAGGATGGCTTCCATCGATCTCAAATTGATATTTTCCTGGGCATCCGATGGGTTGCGGGCTACAGGACTTCCCTGAATAATGATCACTTGGGCCCCTTAGCCGAGGACTATGACACAGGAACGCGTGCTGATTGTTGAGGACGAAGAGAACGAGCGCACCGGCCTCGCCGAACTGGTCTCCGGTTGGGGATATCGCACCGACACCGCGTTCGATGGGGTCGACGCACTGGAAAAAATTTCCATCTTCTCCCCTTCCATCGTGATTACGGACGTAAAAATGCCACGGATGGGCGGCATGGAATTGGTGGAGAAACTGGCCGACATGACGCAGTCCATCGCGGTCGTGATGGTGACTGCCCAGAAAGCAACCGACACCGCGTTCCATGCCGGGCGCCTCGGCGTGCAGGACTACATCGAGAAGCCCATCGACTTTCGCCGCCTGCGCTCGATCCTCAACAATATCGGCGAGATCGTAAACACGCGCACGGAGAACGAATCCCTCCGCCGCACCTTGCGCGACAAGGGAGCCATGGGCCGCCTGGTCGGCGCCTCGGCCGAAATGCAGGGCATCTTCCGTCTGATCGAGCAGGTCGCGCCGAGCACCGCCTCCGTATTAATCACGGGAGCGAGCGGAACCGGCAAAGAACTTGTGGCACGCACCATTCACGATCTCAGTCCACGACGCAACAAACCTTTTGTCCCGATCAATTGCGCGGCCATCCCCGAAACTCTGATCGAAAGCGAAATCTTTGGCCACGAAAAAGGCGCCTTCACCGGCGCCATGGAGCGCCGCACCGGATGCTTCGAACTGGCCGAAGGCGGCACATTGCTGCTCGATGAAATCGGAGAGATGCCCGTCGGCACGCAGGCGAAACTTCTGCGCGTGCTCGAAGACCACAAACTCCGCCGCCTTGGCAGCAAGGTCGAAACCTCCGTGGATGTGCGTGTACTCGCCGCCACCAACAAGGTTCCCGATGACGCCGTCGCCAACGGGGAACTGCGCCAGGATCTCTATTACCGCCTCAACGTCTTTAACATCCACATGCCCGCGCTGCGCGAGCACAAAGATGACATTCGAGACCTCGTCAAGAGCCTGCTCGCGGATATGAACGAAAAGCACGGCCGCAAAGTCGCTGACGTGAGCGAGGCCGTCCTTAATATGTTCCAGACTTATTCCTGGCCCGGCAACGTCCGCGAACTGCGCAATACTCTCGAACGCGCGGTGATCGTCTGCGAAAGCGGGCTGATCGAAACCAAGCACTTGCCGCCCGCTTTTGGCCAGACCGTGCGCCCGGTCGTCAACGATCCCGACGCCGTTCATCTGGGAGTGGGCACCACCGTCTCAGAAGCTGAAAAACTACTCATCCTCAAAACGCTGCAGGCCACGAATAACAATAAAACCCGCGCCGCAGAAATCCTGGGCATCAGTTTGAAGACGTTGCACAACAAACTAAAAGAATACGGCCGTCCCCCGGACGAAACGGCAGCGGAAGAGGAGCCGTGAGAGACGAGCATTAAAAGAGGATAAGGAGCCGTAAAACGCAGAAGCCGAAAGGTTCTCAGTTTCACTTTCCAGTCTTCAGCCCGGCCGCGAAAGGGTTCGGTTTTGTTTTACTGAGAGCTGACCGCTGACAACTGCCTTCCATGAGCCGCAAATTCATCATCGTGCTCGTCATCACCACGCTCTTTACGGCCCTCGTCGTGGCTTTTTCCTGGATCTACCTTTCCCAGTTACTGCGCCAGCGCCTGCTCTGGGCCGATGAAACCGCTTCGCAGCTCACCAACCAGCTCGAATACTCAGCCTCCAAGGCTGTGCCCGATCTCACCAGCACGCGCATCAACACGCAGAATCCCAAAGCCATGCGCGCGGCCATCACCGACTATCTTCAGACCGATCCAAGTTTGAACGACACTCTGGAATCCGTCGTCGGCAACTCGCGCATCATCTACGATGCGGCCGTTGTCGATCCGTACGGAGCCGCGATTCTCGACACGAATCCGGCGTTCAACGGCAAACTGGTTCCGGAGCGTCCTTCTTTAAGCGTTTTGTCTGACGCCAGCTTCCGCCGCCAACTGCGTCTCATCTACGGACCGTCCATCGTCTACGATGTGCGCGTCGGCCTCGAACTCGACGGACAGGCATTTGGCAGCGTGCGCGTCGGCGTGTCGACCGTTTTCCTGCGGAACGAGCTGACGCCGAAATTGCAGCAGGCCGCTTTTTTCTCGGTCGTCGCAGTTTTTTGCTCGCTCGTGCTCGCCGCTGTGGTCTCGAACCTGGCTCTCGGCCCGCTGAAGACCATCAGCCGCAACCTCGACAGCGCCAGCGCCGGAGACGTTCTTCCCGACGACGAGACCAGCCGCGACGATGAAGTCGGCCTCGTCTCGCTCAAAATCGCCCACCTTGGACGTCAGATTCGCGACACCAACGAAATCTTCTCCGCCCTCAAAGACAACGTCGAGCAGGTGATGACCAAACTGCAAGACGGACTCATGCTCTTCACCCGCGACACTCGTGTCGTGCTGGTCAGCGCCTCGGCTGAAAAATTTCTCGGGCGTCCCCGCCGCGAAATTCTGGGACGTACCGCGGAAGAAATCTTTTCCGATGGAACCGTCCTCGGCGCCGTCGTTCTGCCCGCATTCCAGAAGCAGCGTGCGCTTGTGCAATACGAATTCGAAACCGTCGACGGCCGCCGCGTCCAGGTCTCCCTCGATTTCATACAGGAGAAAGGCACGCCCATCGGCGCTCTGCTGACCATGCGCGATGCCGAGTCGGTGCGCCGCATCGAAAACGAAATTGAAATCTCCCGCCGGCTTTCTGCCAGCGGACGCATGACTCGCGGCGTCGCCCACGAGGTCAAGAATCCCATCAACGCCATCGTCCTGCATTTGCAGTTGTTGCAAAACAAACTGCAACAGGACGATCCTGAAACCCGCCGTCACATGGACATTATCGGCAGCGAAATTCACCGGCTCGACCGCGTCGTCCAGATTCTCGTCGATTTCACGCGCCCGCAGGACCTGCACCTCGAAGAAGTCGACCTCCGCAAAATTCTAGAAAACGTTTCCGTCCTGGCCACTCCCGATGCCGCCAAACACAACGTTCGCATCGTGCAGGAATTTTCCGCGGCGCCGTTGAATGTCTGCGTCGACACCGACCTCATGAAACAGGCAATTCTCAACCTGGTATTGAATGGCGTGCAGGCGATGGCCGAGGGAGGAACGCTGACGTTAAAAGCGAGGCGCGAAGATGATGCCATCCTCGCCGAGGTGCTCGACCAGGGATGCGGCATCCCACCCGAAGCGCAGGAAAAAATCTTCGAACTCTACTTCACCACCAAGGGCGAGAAAGGCGGCAGCGGCATTGGACTCGCCCAGACTTACCAGATCATGCAATGGCACTACGGCTCCATCGACTTCGATTCTGTCGTGGGATCCGGCACCACCTTCCGCCTTCGCCTGCCCCCCGCCTTATCCAAATCCGACAGCTCTTCGAAGGAAAAAGAAAATCAAACGCTAACCGCATAGCGATGACGGCTCAACAAAAACGGCGCGACCGCAGTTGCCTCGATCTCATCTCACTCTCATCGCGCGAATAGAAATGCGGAGGCCGCCTATGGTTGTCGAAATGCGCACGTACAAGGTTAAACCCGGCAAGCGGACGGAATTCCTTCAGATTTTTCGCGAACGATCCATCCCCGCTCATGCCGAAATCGGAATGAAAATCCTCGGCCCGTTTCTCTCCCTCGAAGATCCCGATACTTTTTTCTTTATGCGCGGATTCCCCGACCTCGCCTCTCGCGAGCCGATGAAAGCAAAGTTTTATGAAGGCCCGCTCTGGAAAATCGAACTCGAAAACATCCTGATGCCGATGCTCGAAAAATACGAGGTTGTTCTCGTCGACGATCCCGACAGTCTTCTGCAGTGGTAGTACCCCGCGTCACCACGTCTCCGCCCGGCTCTATTCGCTCAAGCGGTTGGTATCCGCCCGACCGCTTCAATGCCCGCGATCAGCAACACAATACGACGTATGGTTAATAATCTGGCGGTTCACGGCTGCGTGGGTCTCCGACGGCGTTTCTACAAGCTAGCCGTTTTCGACACGATCCTTGATATCCGCGTACGCTTCCTCGATGAGGCTGGTAAGCGCTGCCGCGTTTATCGCCGTCCCAATTCTCAGCTTCACGTGGCGCATGAACTTTCCGGTGCCCTGCAGCAAGCCTGCCGGATCCGGCAGCGCCGCTCCGTGAAAAAATCCCACGTTCACGTGCGCCGTGAATACGTTGACGTAGCCAAAGGGCGCATTTCCCAAACATGCAGTGGGACAGCCATCATGCAAGAGTTCCCGAACTTCGTCCCCGCACTTACGCATCACCTCGAACCACTCGTGGGCGATGGCTCCCAATTCATCGGGATGCGCCTTCATCCACGCCTCGATGGCGGGAGCACGCTCAACAGCGCCGTTGAATCGCAGGATTTCCGTTTTCATCTTTGCTCCACTTTCCGGCTCCGAGATCCGTTTCGCAATGGTCCTGATCGTCCCTATCTTGATCGTCCCTCAAGAGATACCCCGACTTTGATTTCGCCGAGACTCGCAGCTCTCCGGAAAACAAGCTGCTTTTCTCACGCGCGCGACATCCAAGCAGCCTGAGGATTGTCCCTATGAACGTTGTGATCTTCGGCGCGACCGGAATGGTCGGCCAGGGCGTGTTGCGCGAATCGCTCCTCGCCGACGATGTGCAACTCGTTCAGACCGTCGGTCGCGCCGCTACGGGTGAACTCCATCCCAAAATCCGCGAAGTCGTTCACCGCGATCTGTCGAATTACAAGCCCATTGAAAACCAGCTCTCCGGCTTCGATGCCTGCTTTTTCTGTCTCGGGGTCTCGTCCAGCGGAATGAACGAGGCCGAATACAAACGTGTCACCTACGGAATCGCCTGTGCCGCCGCCGATGTACTCTGCCGGCTCAATCCGACGATGACCTTCATTTATGTCTCCGGGGCGGGTACCGACAGCTCCGAGCGCGGCCGCATCATGTGGGCACGCGTGAAAGGAAAAACCGAAAACGCCATCCTGAACATGCTCTTCGCCGGAGCCTACATGTTCAGGCCCGGCCTCATTCAACCGCTCGACGGAATCGAATCCAAAACCAAGTCCTACCGAAACTTTTACAAGATCGCCAAATATTTGTTGCCGTTTCTCCGTTCGACTTTTCCCAATCATGTCCTGACCACCAAACAAATCGGCCAAGCCATGCTGAGCGTCGCCCGCCGCGGTTATCCGAAGCGAATCCTGGAGAGCAAAGACATTCGCGCCGCCGCGCTCTCGCCTGTGTTGCCGATCGAGTCCTCCCACTCTCGCTACGGTACTTAATGCTTCGCTAAACCCGGCGGGCGTGAAACGACAAGGCCCCATTCGGCGCACACCAGAAGGCACGCGCGATGAGGCCCCGCTGACGAGATGATCCCGTCACTAGCTACTGCAAATTGATATTGAAGTGGCCGGAGATCTTCGACGCGCCTACCTTGGTTGTGAAAGTCACCGTTGCAATGCCCGCCACTGGATTCACGCAAACCTTGTTGCTGCCCCCGCAGAATCCATTATTTTTCCCGGTGGCTCCCAGCGTGCCGAAGGCCGTGTCATCATAAATAACCACGACCGAACCTGCCGGAAACGTGTTTTGACCCAGGTCTACATTACCCGTGTCGAGGACGTACGCTGTCCCTTGCTTCACTGTCAGTGAAACGATCAGATGGTCGGTGTCGTCGCCGGTGTCGTCTTCGTAGAACCAGAAGAGCTGCCCGCAATTCCCGCTTGTATCGCTATCGGCATCGCAGTTCGCCAGTGACCAGGTGTACGCGGGCGCGCCTATCACCACTCCCCCCGCCGCGATCTGGGAGCAATCTGCAGAATTCGGATTATCGGAACCCGGAAAGCAAGGCCACTCATCGTTGCCGCCGCCGTCGAGCGGAGGCAAAGCCGCGAAACCTGAGTTCAGCAGAAATAGTTCGTCAAACCCGGCCTGGGCTCGAACTCCAGCCTCGTGCCCGGGCACAACTCGAAACTGTATGTGATGGGGCCCCTGCGCCAGCGCTGGTTGCCCGCCAAGCAACAAGGCCCCAGTCGCCAAGAGAGTGAAAACGAATAGCAAACTTGACCGCTTCATGGAATTCCCTCCGTTGAGATACGAAACAGCGGATTGCTCCGCTCGATTTTCGACCGCGGAAGTATGGTCCAGGTCAATCTCTGGTGTCAATGAAGATTCGGGTTTCGCAACTATGAGAATGGCAAACCGGGGCAAGATACGCGGCTCCCAGCGTCACAGGTCGGGACTGCAAGCTTTAAAGAGCATTGCATCCCCGAATCAGGCTTCAGAAGGGCTATATCCGCCCGCCTTAGAAATACAAACGCAACACAAATTCAACTTAATTCTTTTTCTGCCGATCCGGAGCCTGTTCCCGCGCTTCTTGAGACGCGGCCTCGCGGCTTAACTGCGACACCTCGTGCAAGAACGGAGCCGCCGAAGTGGGAGCGGAGACGTGACCCCGCAAGACTTTTTCAAATGCCACATTGTTCCCGTAAACCGCCTCCGTCGCATCCTTATCCTGTTCGATTACAGCGCCTTCCAGCGTCTGACCCGCAAACGCACCCTTGGTTTGCGAGTACGTCAGCACGGCCGCGTCCTGCTTCCAGTCGGAACCGACCGATGCGTGGCGTCCCACCGGGCCCGCCGCAACCGACCCTTCCAGCGTGAACTCGAGTTTTGTGGAAAGTAGCTGTTGCACTCCCTGATCGCTCATCACCATCATCACCAGATCCACGCCCTCTGCCCCGATTTGCGGACCGAGACTTCCTCCGCCGATCGTGATGAACGCCGGCGCGCTCCACTTGGAGTTCGCGGCCGGTTTGCCGCCCTTGGCCGACGTTCCATTGCCCGCATCCGTGCGGCACACCGCAACCCCGCGCCCATATTTCCCGCCCACGACCAGTCCCGCCTTCACCAGATTTGGAATCACCACGATGCACTTCGCGTGCGCCACCACTTCGTCAGGAATCCCCTTGTCCGGCGTTGCGGAAATCTGTTGTAGAACTTGTGCGGCATTCTTGAGGCGCTCGGCCGCGGCATCGCCTTCGCTCACCGCCCATGCCAGGTTTCCCACCATCGTTGCGCAGGCAAAAATAACCAGAACCAAATGTCGTTTCATGATCAAGCTCCTTTGCGAGACACAAAACAGATCCCAGCCATCCAGATCAAATCCCATACACGATCATTCGCGAATAATCGACCGAACAAGAACGAGATTAAACTCTGGCTATACCGCTCGAGAAAACCGTCTTTCCCCGCCGGAAAAAGGATCGCGGCACAGCCACGGGAGCGCCGGTCGCCAAACCGAAAAACCCGCCTTGCAGCATCCACTCCACAACCACCAGCGCGAATTTTGTCAGACCTGCCGTAATACCTGCGACGAGCACTGCAGCCAACGTCATGCTAAGCATCCCCATCCTCCAGCGTCGGTCATGGTCACACGGCGCAGCCTTGCATCAGCTGCACACTCTTTTGAATGTAAGTTGTGTACCCAGAGTTCCCCATACGCTGTTCTCTGTAGTTTCTCTTAAGTTGTTGTTGTAGAAATCGAGAAGGAACCAAAGGGTGGCGCGCGCGAACACGCACGGCGGTGAGGACTTTTCTTAAGGATTTTTTCGGCGCTCGCTTCCGTCTCGGCCGCCGTTCCTCAACGACAAATTCCCCGCGATCTATTGCAGATCGATCTTCTGTGCCAGCCGGAAACTGAGATGCCGGTCGACACCGAACACTACGTCTTCCACCTCGCGTTGACCTTCACCTGAGGCCGCTCCGCCGGCAGCAGTTCGCTCGCGCGAGCCGCCTTTCGCGAAGATACTTGACGTTCTCGATCATCACCGGCTTCCCACCAACCTCGAGACTCACCAGCACAATCCGCAGATACCCAGGCTCGGGAGCGCCCTCAAATAAGTTCACGCCCCCGCTCGTCGAGGGTTTCGCTTCCAGCACACGCCCGGTCGCGAGCGTGCCTGCCGCCAAAATCGTTTGCCCGTCGATCACCACTGGCTCATCGACGATGGCGCTGAAAGTATCACCCGCATGCGACGAATCGCTCGAAACCGCCGTTCGCAGCCGCACCGGAATCGGCGTTCCTTCCGGCAACTTTGACGTTGACGGAACGAACGACCGGCTCGGCAAAATCCCGGTCGTTCGCGCCGTCCCCTCAAAAGGCAATTTCTGCGCCGCCGCTGCTCCCGGCTCGTTCTGCGCCGGCGGCCGGCTGCAACCGCCCAATAACGCCAGTGTCAGAAAGACTGCGCCGGGATGGAAACGAAGCGGCATATTGGCCCTAACAGTTAGAGGATATCAACTACCCCGCCGCTCGAGCCGGCCGCTACATCTCCAGCCGGTATAGGCTCGGTCGCTCCCTCAAGCCGCCGGCCGCTGCTCCCTTCTCGCTTGCCCAAACAACTTCAGCATCTCGCGATTGAACGCCGGAATGTCATCCGGCTTTCGGCTCGACACCAGCGTCCCATCCACCACCACTTCTTCATCCACCCAGCGCGCGCCCGCGTTGCGCAGATCGGTCTTCAGCGACGGCCACGAGGTGATCCGCCTCCCGTTCGCCGCTCCCGCCTCAATCACCGTCCACGGACCGTGACAGATCACCGCGACCGGCTTGCCTTCTTCGAAAAATGACCTCACAAACTCCACTGCCTTCGGCTCCATCCGCAGCTTGTCGGGATTCATCACTCCCCCCGGCAGCAACAACGCGTCGAAATCCTGCGGCCGCGCCTGCTCCAGTTCCACGTCAACGGTATATTCCTTCCCCCATTCCGTCGAAGCCCACGCTTTCACCTTTCCGGCCTTCGGAGAAACAATCCGCGTATCCGCGCCGGCTTCCACCAACTCCTGCCGCGGTTTGACCATCTCGACTTCCTCGAACCCGTCCGTGATCAAGATCGCTACTTTTACTCCGCTAAGATCTCCCATATCCCCTCCGAATAATTTTCTGTTGCGATCGCATCGCCGTCTTAGGATGCAATTCGGCTCCATCCGGAAGTCCGCCAACGCAAATTCCTGCAGGATTTCTCGCCGCTCTCGGCGTTCGGCGATAGAAAGTAACCGCCAAAACCGCAACTTTCAATTGACTCCGGGTTTGAATTGGATGACACTTGCGCCACGCCAACTCCGGCCCGGAGAGCGCGGTCTCGGGGTCTCCGTGCCTGAGCAAGCGTTCTTTCTGGCAGCGCCTCGACCTCGTTTGCCAGGAACCAGCACTTCGGCAAATTACTTCACACCTAGTCCCGGAGGAATCGAATGAAACGCCTCAGCCTCTCCCAGCTCGTCTTCGTGGTCGCAACCCTATTGCCGGCAAGCCTCATCACTCAATCGGTCGCCCAAACTCCGATCGACACTCCCAAATCGCCTTTCCCGCCGCAAATCACCCATGTGGTCGTCATCTTCCAGGAGAACCGCACTCCCGATAATCTCTTTCACTTCCTCACACCGGCGTGTCCCATCCCCGTCGGTGCCAGCGGGCTCAACGCCTGTACCCCAAGCCCAGTCACCACCAGCTGCTACGACATTTCTCCCTGCGGACTCTCCAATGAATCCGGCTCCCCGCTCCCCATCACCCTTGCCGGCGTGCCCCTCTCCGGCAGCACCGACCCCAGCCACGCCCACACCGCCTTCGAGCAGATGTGCGACCCCGATCCAGCCAATTCATACGCCTGCCGCAACGACGGCGCCTGGCAGATACACCAGAGCACGAAGGGCGCGAATTCCTATGGCTATGTCGAAAATCCCACCGTCACCAACTACAACGGTTCCACCGGACATCTCCTCGATCCGTATCTGACTTATGCCGAGCAATACGGGTGGGCTAACTTCATGTACCAGACCAATCAGGGACCGAGTTATCCCGCTCACCAATTCATCTTCAGCGGCACCTCGGCCCGCTCCACCGCCGAAGACGCCGACTCGACTTTCATCTCTGAAAATTTCGGCCCCAAAGGAGTCAGCGTCGGCTGCCTCGCCCCCGCGACCGCCTACACCCAACTGCTCTCCCCGCTCCTTGGCACACTCGGAGCCGGCTGCACCGCCTTCGACGACAACTCCGTCGAAGAGTGCAAACTTACCAACACCGCCCTCGTCTATCCCACCAACCCTGTCGGCAGTTTCTGCGATACGAAACCCACCATGGGCAGCATCCTCGACGCCAAAACCGTGACCTGGAAGTATTACGCTCCCTCCGCCGGCTCCATCTGGACGGCCCCCGATTCCATTCAAAGCATCTGTGTCCCGAAATTCAATAAGTCCGGCACCCTCGTTTGTAGCGGCAAGGAGTGGGCCGCCAACGTCGACATCAAAAACAAAGGCACCGGCATTCTCGGCGATATCACCGGATGTAACCTCTCCAGCGTGAGCTGGGTCATCCCCGATGGAGCCTGGTCGGATCACGCCGGTAGCACCGGAGACTACGGCCCCTCCTGGATCGCCGCCCTCATCAACGCCATCGGTCAAAATCCTGTTTGCCCCTCCGGCACCACCGACGCCGGGCAAACCTTCTGGAACAACACCGCCATCATCCTCACCTGGGATGATTGGGGCGGATGGTCTGACAATCAACCGGCCGAAACTCTAGCCGGATTGCCCTGCACTTCCTCCAATTGCCAGGCCGATTATCAAAAAGGATTCCGCGTTCCTCTCGTCGTCGTTTCGGCCTACACCCCCGCCGGTCTCATCGACAACAACAATTACGATTTCGGCAGCATTCTCCGCACAATTCAAGGAATCTACGGTATAACCGAAGGCGCCCTCGGAGTCGCCGACGCCCGTGCCAGCAACGACCTGCGAAACTTTTTTACCGGATCGGCGCGCCCGTATACGCTAGTGCCTGCCGAGGTGGACGCCAGTTATTTTCTCGGAGCCAAAGCCCAAGCCGGACCACCCTCCCCACCCGATAACGACGGCGACGACGACTGATCGCCGCTAGTTACTGGTCTCTTGTTTCCTAGCGGGCGCGGCCGCAACAGCCCCGCCCGTTTTCTTGCTCCCGCGCTCCGGCGACGATTCGACAACCTGTCTACTTCTCCTCACCTCTTGGCTCATTGCGTCGCCCAGATTCATCACAAACGAACTGTGATGGCTGTTACTTAGCAACCAGCCGTTTCCCTCTACACTTTTCCCATATCAGGGCCAGTTCGTTTCATTTTCGGAAAAATCGAATGCTTAACGACGCTTTTGAAATGACTGCAATTTAACTCTCTCGGTTCACCTCGCTAACGGAGATTCGTCATGACCACCGCGCCCAACGCCGCCATCCTCAGTCTCTCTCACGACCTGCCCTCCCAAATCGAGGGAGCCAATTTCCTCAACCTCCTTATTGTTGAGGATGACCGAACCATCCGCGAAGCCTGCCGCAACGTCGCCCATTCGCTCGGATTCAATCCGCAAGTCGCCGAATCCGTCGAGCACGCTTATCGGATTCTCGACAGTTCCAATGGAAAAGGGGGCACCGACGCCGTTCTTCTCGGCATGCGCCCCGGTGCCGCCGGACTCGATTCTCTGCATGCCATCAAGAAGCACCGCCCCGACGCAGTCGTCATCGCCATCACCGGATATGGCACCGTACAATCCGCCGTGCAGGCCATGAAAGATGGAGCCTACGATTACGTCACCAAGCCCTTCAGCATGGAAGAACTGCGCATGCTGCTGCAACGCGTCGCCAGCCATCTTCGTCTGCGCAGCGAAAACCGCGTCTTGCGCGAAACCGTCAAATCGCGCCAGGGGTTCGCCAACATCGTCGGCCGCTCGCCCGAAATGGAAAAGCTCTACCGCATCATTGCCAAGGCCGGACAGAGCGCCCACCCCGTCCTCATTCTGGGCGAAAGCGGCACCGGTAAAGAACTCGTTGCCAAGTCCATTCACTTCTCTGGGATGTTTCGCGATAAACCTTTTATCCCGGTGGACTGCGGGTCGCTTGTCCCGACCTTAATCGAAAGCGAACTCTTCGGTCATGTGCGCGGCGCATTCACCGGCGCCACCAATCCCAAAGATGGATTGCTCGCCATCGCCGAAGGGGGCACCGTCTTTCTCGACGAGATCGGAGAACTGCCCATCGACCTGCAGGCCAAACTCCTCCGGGCCATTCAAGAAAAGGAGATTCGTCCCGTCGGCAGCGTGAAGCGCGTTCCCATTAACGTTCGTATTCTCGCCGCCACCAATCGTAATCTCGAACGCGCCGTCACCGAGGGAACTTTCCGTCGCGATCTTTTCTTCCGCCTCAACGTTCTGACCCTTCGCATCCCTGCGTTGCGCGAGCGCCGTCAAGACATCCCTTTACTCGTCGCCCACTTTCTCGAACGCATCGGCCGCGACGCTGGAATGGAAAAGACCATTTGTGACGACGCCCTCAAGGCTCTTCTCAGTTACGATTGGCCCGGCAATGTGCGCGAACTCGAAAACTCCCTCGAACGCGCCTGCGCCCTCACCAGCGCTAACCAGATTCAGATTCGCGATCTGCCCACCCAGATTTACGGCGCACCCATCGAGTCACTCGGCGTCGCCCAACCCGCTCCCGCCGGCATCGTACCCATTGCCGAACTCGAAAGGCAGACCATCCTCAGCGCTCTCACCCAGGTGAACGGAGACAAGATGCTCGCCGCTCGTCTGCTCGGCATCGGCAAGACCACGCTGTATCGAAAATTGAAGGAGTACGGGGCCCAAATCTAAACGCCATCCCCGCGCTCGCGTGCCACAACGGAAAAGTCGCTAAAACTCGTCACGCAACTCGTTTCTTTGCAATCCGTAAACTTTGGCCCGGAAGTTGCCACCGATTCATCATGATTCTGCTTGTGACGCCGAGCGAAAGAGCCACCGAATGCGCCGCCGCACTGCATTCCGCGACGGGAGAAGAAATCGTTCTAGCCGAAAGCCTGGCGCAAGCCACCACCTTCTTGCGCGTCAGTTTCTTCCTCGTCGTCGTACTCGATCAATATCTACTCGAAACGGAAGGCGACCACGAAGCCACTCTGCTCAGTCAAATGGGTACCGCCCTTTTGATACAGGTGAACTTTGCTGTCACCGGAAAAGACCGTCTGGTGCGAGAGGTGCGCAGCGCTCTCGAACGCCGCAAGCGCGAAGAATTTGCCGCCCGCCAGTCGGTCGTCGGGAGCCTGCAATGCGAATTGAACAACACCCTCACCGCATTACTTCTCTCTGTGGAACTGGCGATGCAAACTCCCAATCTTCCCGACTCCGCCACCGAGAAACTTCGCACTATGCAGGAACTGCTGCGCGGCCTGCGCCAGCACCTGGAAATCCCAGCCGAACCGCAATCGCAACCCGCCCTCTGCTAATCAAAAGCCCATCGCTGCCGTCGAATCGATATCCTCCTTTAGTGAGCCTTCATGTCATGACTGGGTAAACGCTGTCACGCACCTTCCGCACATCGCTTTTCGTGATGGCTGATGGCTGCTTTACCGCATGGCTGATGGCTGCTTTACCTGATGGTTTGATGGCTGCTTTACCTGATGGCTGACGGCTGCTTTACCTGATGGCTGACGGCTGATGGCTGATGGCTGATGGCTGACGGCTGACAGCTGACGGCTGCCCTTTACAATTCTTCACCAACTCCGTCCGCAAGGACCCTCCGCCGATTCGTTCTTTGCCATAGGAACGGAGGTTGTGATGGAGACCAGAACCACGGTGCTGTACGTAGACGACAATCCCAAATCCAGCCGATTACTTACTAGTGTTCTCGAAGAATGCGGGTTTCGAGTGATCACCAGGAACGATCCCATTGAAGCCCTAGCGCGTTGCAAACAAACTAGCTTTGACTTGGCCCTTCTCGATTACGAAATGCCTTCCATGTCCGGATCTAAACTCGCCCAGGAAATCAAATACTTAGTACCAGATGTCCCTGTAGTCCTTATCTCCGGACGCCAGAGCCTTCCCTCAACCGAACTCGCCTTCGTCGACGCCCACTTCGGCTTCGGCACCTCCCTCGACGATCTTCTCTGGACCATGCGCATCCTCGCCCCCGCCAAAGTCCCAGTCATCCACTCTCACCTAGCAACTTCCAAAGAAACCATGCGCTGGGCCGACTCCACCTGAAGATGAGGGGCGAAACCCGCCCCGCAACTCCAAATAGATTCTTAACTAATAGTGTGAAATGTCATCCTGAGCGAAGCGGGGCAAGCGCATACCAAGCCCCTCCGCAAGACTAGTCGCGAAACAAAACCATAGACATAAGGTCACCCACCCGCGAGAATATTAATCAGACCGAAACAGCCTAAGCTGGCTGTTCGATCAGGGTTCGCCCAGGCGACCCCGAGTTCGGAATTTGCGACTTCTTTGACAAATCGAATGCAAGCCCGGCGACGACACAAATCCAGCCGGAGCGAAGGAATTACTGAGCACTGACCACTGACAACTGAGCACTGTTCCCCTAAGTCCTTATTCTGCAATATTTTACACATAAGTCTCTTAAACTCAAAGATCTGGCTGGACTGCCTCTCCCAAATCAATGATTCTAAAAGACCGGGGGGGAGGGGGAGGGGGGGTACGACTTCTTCTTCTCGGCTGTCCCAGCTCTCACAGGACCCTGACTCAGCATCGGAACGACGTTCCTCCACCGCTCCAAGAAATCGCTTCCCTCCACCAAGCCTCACGCCCTACACTGAAAACAGGTAGGCCCGAGGATTTTCCCAGTCCTCGTTCCCGGGGGTTCTGTGCGCGTTCTCGTCACGGCTGACACGTTCAGCGGAGTCTGGACATACTCGCGCGAACTCGTTTCGGGCTTAGTCACCCACGGTTGCCAGGTCGTCCTCGTCAGCTTCGGAGAAATTCCTCTTCCGCAACAGACTGCCTGGATGGATGGACTCCACGGACTGGAATATCATCCCACCGCCTTTCGCCTCGACTGGATGCAGGAAGGCGAACAGGATTTCCACGCCGCGCAGGAATATCTAGCCTCAGTCATTCACGACACGCGTCCAGACTTTCTGCATTTGAACCAGTTGAGTTTTGGCGCACTGCCCGTTCCAACGCCGCGACTCGTCGTCGCGCACGGCGACATCATTACCTGGTGGCTCAGCATTCATGGACACGAACCCGCCGACTCGCCTTGGCTGAAGTGGTATCGCGAAACGATGATTGAAGGCCTGAAGCGCGCCGAGGCCGTCGTCACGACCTCTCGCTGGATGGGCGACATGCTCCGCCAAGCCTATGGCAACGACTTCGAAGGCTACGTCGTAGCTCCGGGACGCAACCCGATCTACTTCAATCCCTTCGTAACGAAAGAAGAGTCGGTTCTGGCGATCGGACGTCTCTGGGATACTGGCAAACAGGTCGCCCTTCTGACCCAGCACACTCACGGATTGCCAGTGTGTATCGTCGGAGCCGACAATCCGATTCCTGCGCCCGCGATTCCGATTCGTGCGGACGTGCGCGTCTCGACCGGCGAACACGAGATTTCCGTCAAGGGTGCGCAGACCGAATCCCAACTGCGTTCGCTCTACAGCAAGTCGACTATTTTTGCCGCAACCTCGCGCTACGAGCCCACTGGCCTCGCGTCGATCGAAGCCGCATTCTCGCGCTGCGCGATCGTCGCCAATGACACCGAGGTCTATCGCGAAATGTGGGGCGATGCGGCCCTGTATTTCGAACGCAACAATGCTGACAGCCTCAGCGAAGTGCTTGTCCAACTCGATGGAGACCGCGAGCTCGCCCGCCTCTACGGCACGCGCGCCTACAATCGCGCCCGCGAACGGTTCACCGCCCGACGCATGGTTGACGACTATCTCCGTCTCTATCGCCGCTTGCGCCCCGCAAAAATCGCGGTCGCGTAGTCCATACGATCCCGAATTTGAGCGTGACCTCTGTTTGCCTATGCAACGCTTTCAATCTTGTGTGCAATTTTCTGCCCATGAGTTCAACCGCTTCCTGATTTCATCTCCCGTTCATATTGCAGTCATGCTGCAGAAACATCATCCACCTACTGTTCTCCAATCTTCTCGCCACGAGGCAGGTGTGTGCCCTGCGCCGGGCAATTCGAAGACAACGGAGAGAAATCAGCATGTTCGAACAGCAACCACACTTCGCTAAACTTCGGCGGGTATTGGCATCGCTAGTGACGATGTCGATAGCCCTTGGACCGACGGTCGTTCCCGCTTTCGCATCCTCGGATAAACCTGCAACCAGGAACACAAAAGCTGCACCTGCCGCCGCGACCCCAATCCAACACATCGTGGTCATTTTCAACGAGAACATCTCTTTCGATCACTACTTCGGAACCTATCCCAATGCGCTGAATCCGAAATTCGAAAACAAGTTCACCGCCCTTGCGAACACGCCCACCGTCAACGGATTGTCCGGCGGTCTGCTCACCAACAACCCCAATCTCAATCCCGCCAATGGCACGGGCGCGAGCAACCCTTTCCGGCTTGATGTTAACCAGGCGAACACCGCTGATCAGGATCACGCTTACACGCCCGAACAACAGGCATTCGACTCCGGGTTGATGGACTTGTTTCCTCTCTACACCGGAACCGCTGGACCACCACCTGCTGGCGGCGGCGTTGTCAACACCAATGGCCTCGTCATGGGCTATTACGATGGCAACACCGTGACCGCACTTTGGAACTACGCACAGAATTTCGTCCTCAGCGACAACTCTTACGGGACAAACTTTGGTCCCTCCACTCCCGGATTGATCAACCTTGTATCCGGACAGACCAATGGAGTGGTTCAGACCTTGAATGGAACCGGCGATGAAGTCAGCGACGGTAACGGCGGACTGACCGTGAACGGCGATGCCGATCCGATCGGCGATGTTTGCTCCAGCCCGACCCGTGCGCAGGCGCAATTGGGTGGACAGACCATTGGCGATCTGTTGGACGCTGCCGGTATCACTTGGGGAGGTTTCATGGGCGGATTCAATCTGTCGATCGTGAATCCGAACGGAACCACGGGATGCAACCGCAGCACAAAATCGAACATCACCGGGGTCACAGAGACCGATTACATTCCGCACCACTCGCTGTTCGCCTATTGGCCCAGCTTCGCCAATCCGAACCACACGCGTCCCGCCTCCGTTGCTGAAATTGGCAACGACGGACCCGCCAATCACCAGTACGACATTCAGGATTTCTACGCTGCAGCGAGCGCTGGAAACCTGCCTGCCGTCAGCTTCCTGAAAGCACCCGCCTATCAAGACGGCCACGCCGGCTACTCCGATCCGACCGACGAACAGGAATTCGTGGTCAACACCATCAACTTCCTGGAATCCTTGCCGACTTGGAGCAGCACCGCCGTGGTCATTGCCTATGACGACTCCGACGGATGGTATGACCATCAAATGTCGCCGATCGTCAATACTTCGAATGGCCCTGCCGACGCTCTCACCGGCGCTGGCGTTTGTGGTTCGGCCGCACCCCAACTGGCGGGCATCTCCGCTCCGTCGGCCTTGGGCCGCTGCGGATACGGGCCGAGACTGCCGATGCTGGTCATTTCGCCGTGGGCAAAAAAGAATTTCGTTGACCACACCGTCACCGACCAGACCTCTATCATTCACTTCATCGAAGACAACTGGTTGGCCGGACAACGCATTGGCAATGGTTCTTTCGATACCATCTCCAACTCGATTGCCCAGGATTTTGACTTCGCGAAGATCAGAACTGGAAACACTGGATTGTTGTGCTTGAATCCACAGACTGGGGAGAAACAAAATCCATCTCTCTGCGGACAGTAACTCAGTTTGTATTCGATCAGGACCGGGCGGGCATGCGAAACTCGATTCGCATGTCCGCTCGTTTTCCTTTGGCGGTATTTCCTTTGAGCACGACGCTTCGCGATAACAGGAGGTTCGATACTTGGGAATTACTCGACGGCTGTTTCTAGCGCAAGGTGGAATCGTCACGATGGCTGTTGCCATGCGTCAGAGCATGTCACAACCGATGTCGTCCCTACCTGAGCCCAAGTATCGTACCGAACTCAACCCCAATTCTCTCGAGCAATTCGTCGATCCTCTGCCTCTGCCAACCATCCTCCAACCGACCGGAAAACGTCCGAACCCCGACAATCCAGCCGAACAGCTTCCCTACTATCGCGTCGCCATGCGGCCCTTTGAAGCGAAACTACATCGCGACCTGAAACCGACTCTCCTCTGGGGATACGCTTCCTCGTCTCCGGGACCGACATTCGAAACGCGCAGCAATCAAGGCTTGCTCGTGGACTGGGTCAACGAACTGCCAGAAGCGCACTTTCTCCCCATCGATCATAAGATTCACGGCGCGGAGGCTGACAAGCCGCAAGTGCGTACGGTCGTTCACCTGCACGGCGCGAAAGCTCCGCCGGACAGCGACGGCTATCCCGATAACTGGTTTGTTCCTGGTAAGTCCGCGCTATGTCATTACCCCAATCGTCAAGAAGCGGCGATGCTCTGGTACCACGACCACGCGCTCGGCATTAACCGTCTGAATGTCTTCGCGGGACTGTTCGGAGCCTTTATCGTTCGGGATGAATTTGAGGACGGGCTGAACTTGCCGCGGGGTAAATATGAAATCCCGCTCGTGCTTGTCGATCGCGTTCTCGACCCCGACGGGCAACTCAATTATCCCGTCTCCGACAATCCAAAATCACCTTGGGTGCCAGAGGTTTTCGGCAACGCCATTTTAGTGAATGGCAAGTTGTTCCCTTACGTGGAAGTGGAACCGAGGAGATATCGATTTCGCGTCCTCAACGGAGCCAATGGCCGATTCTTTCATCTGACTCTCTCGGGCGAGCACGGCACGGGTGTCACTTTCCATCAGATTGGCACCGATCAAGGATTACTGTCCGCTCCAGTTCCACTCAAGCTCTTGGCTATCGCGCCCGGTGAGCGCGCCGACCTGATCGTTGACTTCTCGAATCTTGCTGGCACAAACGCGATTTTAAAAAATGACAATCTCAACGTCATGCAGTTTCGCGTGGCTCAGAAAGGAGCGCTGGACGAAAGCGCGCTTTCTCAGAAGCTCAGGGCAGTTCCTCGGATTCCGGAGTCTTCTGCCTTGAAGACTCGCATGTTGACGCTCGTCGAAGTTGACGATCTGGTTCAGCGTCCGGTCACGATGTTATTGAATAACGCGCATTGGGACATGCCAGTCACGGAAAATCCGGTGCTCGACACAGTCGAAATCTGGAATCTGATTAATCTCACGGACGATGCACATCCCATTCATTTGCATCTGGTGAGATTTCAGATTCTTGACCGGAGACCCTTCAACGTTGGGACTTACTGGGTGCACAATGAGGTTAAATACACCGGTCAAGCCGTGCTTCCCGAGCCGGGTGAGTTGGGATGGAAAGACACAGTCCGAGCCGATCCTGGGATGGTTACTCGCATTATCGTGAAGTTTGAGGGATTTACGGGTCGCTATGTGTGGCACTGCCACATCCTCGAGCACGAAGACAACGAGATGATGCGACCGTTTGACGTAATAGCGAAGATTTAACGTCATGGCCACGCAAGATCGGCTGATAGCGGCCCCATGCTATACTTTCTAAGCGACTTCCTGTCAGTTTCAGCCTGTCAGATAAGCAAACGGAGGACAGTATCGACAAGCGTTTTATCCGCATGAATGAGCGTATCCGAGCGCGAGAAGTTCGCGTGATTGGAGACGAAGGGGAACAGATTGGCGTCATGCCACCCTTCGAAGCGCTCAAGATGGCCCGCGAACGGAACCTGGATCTGGTAGAAATTTCCCCAACCGCGCAACCGCCGGTTTGTCGCATCATGGATTATGGGAAGTTTCTGTACCAGAATGAGAAGCGCGAACGCGAAGCCAAGAAGAAACAGAAGACCATTACGGTCAAAGAAGTGAAGTTTCGTATTAACGTGGATGATCACGATTACGAAACCAAAAAGAATCACGTGCTGCGCTTTTTGGATGAAGGAGATAAGGTCAAAGCGACTATCTTCTTCCGAGGCCGCGAAATGACGCGGCAAAGCCTGGGCCGGCAGATTCTGGAACGTCTGATCAAGGACATCGATCAGCGAGGTTTGGTGGAATTTCGGCCGAGGCAGGAAGGCAACACGCTGCACCTGATTCTGGCACCGAACAAGAAAGAAGGCGGACCAAAGGAGAAGCCGCACGCTCCTCCGAAGCCCGCGCCACCACCCGCGCCGCGCGGCGGAGCACAGACAGCGTAGAAGCAGCTTTCGGCCGTCAGCTATCAGCCATCAGGAAAATCTTATGGTGCGGATCGCACGCGGATGGGGAGCGTTTGTGCTTACGAATGGTGAGATGTAACTGAGAGCTGACAACTGAAAGCTGAGAGCTATTTATGCCTAAACTAAAAACACACAAAGGCGCGGCCAAGCGCTTTAAGAAAACGGGTACGGGTAAGATCGTGCGTCACAAGGCGGGATTGCGGCACATCCTGTCGTCCAAAGCGAAGAAGCGCAAGAAGAAATTGGGCCAACCTACTTTGGTGAGTGACGGAGATTACAAGAAGGCAGCACGAATGATCCCGTACATGTGATGTATTGCGGCGGGCGTTTGCACCCGTCCTTAACCAAGTCTGCGGAGCAAGTTGCCCTGCAGTGGCGTGTGAAGAGGTCGGGCTTTAGAAATCCCGCTTCCGTCAGGAAGACGTGGTAGAAGCCTCTCTTACCTCCAGCCGCCAGAAGTAAGCAAGACACTCAAAAAGGAGAACAGCCATGCCTCGTGTAAAACGCGGAACCAAACGCCGCGCCAAGCGCAAAAAGATTCTTGAACGCGCTAGTGGATATTTCCTAACTAAATCCAAACTTTACCGCTCGGCGAAAGAAGCCGTCGATCGCGCGCTGAAATTTGCCTACTCAGGCCGCAAGCAGAAGAAGCGGCAGTATCGCTCGATCTGGATCGTGCGCATTGGCGCCGCTGCCCGCCTGAATGGACTGAACTACAACCAGTTCATCAGCGGACTCAAGAAGGCCGGCGTGGAACTCGACCGCAAGATCCTGGCGGAGTTGGCGGTGAAAGATGCGGCGGGATTTGCCCATCTGGCCGAGCAGGCGAAGAAGGCGAACGCGGCAGTCACGGCGTAAGGACAGCCGTCAGCTCTCAGCCATCAGCTTTCAGCCGGAACTTAAGTTGTCATCCTGAGCGGAGCAAGCGATTCGCGAAACGAATCGCTTTGCCGAGTCGAAGGACCCCTGTTATCAGCACCGATTTGTGGAGCGTGTAGGGTTCCCTTGCTGCGCGAGGGATGACAAAAGACGTTGCTCGACCGATGCCTTATTTCGTCCCCAAGCTTACCGACTTCTCGACTGCAGCGCTGGATAGCGCGACGCGAGAGCTTTTGTCTGCGCTCGAGCAGGAGTCAGTTGCTGTCGCCTCCGAGAACGAGTGGAAAGTTTTTCGCGATCGCTGGATGGCACGTAAGAACGGCGTTCTGACTCAACTGAACGATCTCTGGTTGAAGGCCGCGCCGGGGCCGAACAAACGCGAGGTGGGGCAGCGGGTCAACGAACTCAAGACCAAAGTTGAACAGACGGTTGCGGCGACGCTTGTTCGCATCGAGAGCGGATCTGCCTCGGGCAAATTCGCTGCGGAACGTGTCGACATCACTCTCCCCGGCATTCGCCGGCCGCTCGGCGCTGAACATCCCGTGATTAAGACGATGAACGAGATCGTCGGCGTCTTTCGAAATCTTGGGTACTCGGTGGAAGAAGGTCCGGAGATTGAGACTGATTATTACAATTTCGAAGCGCTGAACTTTACTCCAAATCATCCCGCACGCGACACGCAGGATACGCTCGTCATCGCGGGACAGGAATCGAAGCCGCAGCGCGACCGCCTGCTGCTGCGCACGCACACCTCGCCAGTACAGATTCGCACCATGATGAAGACGAAGCCGCCGGTGCGAGTGGTGTGTCCCGGAAAAGTCCATCGCAACGACGCGCCCGACGCGACGCACTCGCCGATCTTTCATCAGGTCGAAGGACTCGCGGTTGATACGAACATTACGTTCTGCGATTTGAAGGGCACGCTTGATCACGCCATGAAGGCGCTTTTTGGATCGAGCGTGAAGACGCGCTTCTATCCGTCATTTTTCCCGTTTACCGAGCCGAGCGCAGACGTGCAGATCAGTTGCATTTTCTGCGGCGGCAAAGGCGTACGCGATGGCGGCCCTTGCCGGAACTGCAAGGCTTCAGGATGGATTGAACTGCTCGGCTGCGGCATGGTGGATCCGAATGTGTACGGATTCGTGGACTACGATGCGGCCAAAGTTTCGGGATTCGCCTTCGGCATGGGCGTCGAGAGAATTGCGATTCTGAAGTACGGCGTCGACGATATTCAGCTTTTCTTTCAGGGCGATGTGCGGTTTTTGGAGCAGTTTGGGTAACCCGCTGGTCGCTGTTCGTCGTTGGCTGTTCGCTAGTTACGTGGCGACCAGCGAATAGCGAAAAGCGAACGACGATCATGAAAATTTCTCCACGTTGGCTACGCGACTTTGTTGATCTGACGGTCGACTATCCTCGTCTTGCGGACGAACTCACGCTTGCGGGCGTCGCGGTCGAAGGCATTTCGGGATCGGGCGACAATACCGTCTTCGAGATGGAGATTACGACCAACCGTCCCGATGCGATGAATCACTACGGCGTTGCGCGCGAAGCATCGGCGCTCTACGATCTTCCGCTGCGGCCGATCGAGCCAAAGCTGCCGGCGTTCGAAGGAACGTCTGACTTCAGCATCGATATTCAAGAGCCCGAACTCTGTGCACGCTTCACGGCTCGCGAAATTCGCGGCGCAACGGTCAATCCGTCGCCCGCAAACGTGGCGCACCGTCTGCAGTTGATCGATCAACGGCCCATCAGCAATGCGGTCGACGCCACGAATTATGTTTTGTGGGAGAGTGGCAAGCCCACACACGTCTTCGATCTCGATCTGCTGGAAGGTCGACGGCTTGTCATTCGCAAGGCCCGCGCGGGCGAAACGCTGAAAACTCTTGACGGTGTCGAGCGCAAGCTTTCGACTGATGACCTGGTTGTAGCCGACGCAAAAAAGCCGGTGGGACTGGCTGGCGTGATGGGCGGCTTCGACACGATGATCACGGAGAAGACGAAGAACATCCTGATCGAATCGGCGTGGTTTGACCCAGTCACGGTGCGGCGCATGTCGAAACGCCACGGCCTGCACACCGACGCCTCGCATCGCTTTGAGCGCGGAGCGGATTTCGAATCGACGGTTGCCTCGGCGAATCGTGTGGCCGAACTCATTCTGACATCGGGAGGAGGCACGCTGGTTGGTGACGTGATCGATGTCATCGCCCGCAAGCTTGATCTGGCTCCGGTGGAACTCAACCTCCGCGAGGTGCATCGCATTCTCGGGGAAAAAATCAGCGCGCTTGAGGTGAACCGCATTCTCACGCGACTGGGGTTTACGGTGCTGCCGGGAAATGAAGACCGGTACCTCGTCCACATCCCGAGCTGGCGGTTGGATATTGAGCGCGAGATCGACGTCATCGAAGAAGTCGCGCGGCTACACGGCTACGATAAGTTTCCCAACACGCTTCCTGCATTTAGCGGCGGCGTTCGCGAACTGCCGGACGCGCAGAAAGACACACAGTTGCGTTCGAGTTTGCTCGCCCTCGGCTACAACGAAACCATCTCGCTCACCTTCATTTCGAAAGACGACGCACGGCGCTTTTCGACGGCGCCCGAGCTTGACCTCGCGAATCCCTTGAGCGACGAGGCTTCCGCGATGCGCACCTCGATGGTTCCGAGCATGCTTAATATGCTCGCTTACAACCTGAATCGTGGCAGCGACAATGTGCGGCTGTTTGAAGCGGGAAATGTTTTCGAGGCCTCGGGGCCGGATGCGCTGCAGTTGAAGCGTATCTCGATGGGTGCCACCGGCAAAGTAGACGCCGAAGTTGTGCGCGGACTGGTGCAGGGCTCAGAATCGCGTCCACTTTCGTTCTTTGATCTGAAGGGCGATGTGGAAAACCTGCTGGCTCCGTTTAGCCAGTGGACGCTCAGTTACGATACGAAGACGGCCGACTACTATCATCCCGGCCGCTCGGCTCGCGCTCTGCTGGATGGCGCGACCGTCGCGCAGTTTGGGCAGATTCATCCCGACGTGGCCGCGGCGCGCAAACTGCGGCAGGATGTTTTTGTCGCCGAGATCTATCTCGACCGCCTCGACCAGCACGATCTGCGCGATGTGCGCTATGAAGCGCTGCCGCGCTTCCCCGCTGTCGATCGCGACTTCTCTTTCGCGTTTGATGATGCGGTCGAGTTCGACAAGATCAATCAAAGTGTTGCTGGATTAGGCATCACAGAGCTGCGCAGCTTCGTGCCGGTAGAGGTTTTTCGCGGAGAGAAGGTTGGCGCGGGCAAGTACTCGATCCTGATGCGCGCGAACTTCCAATCAAGGGAGCGCACGCTGCGGGATGATGAAGTGGCGGAGTGGGCGGACAAAATCATCAAGGCCCTGGAAAAGCTTGGCGGAGTGCAGAGAGCGTAGCTCGTCGCCGCGCCACACAGCCGAGCACGATTTCCTCTAACAAAAAAAGGCACCCCGAAAATCGGGATGCCCAGTTCCTTCCCAACTTCTTATCGAAGCGCCGCTACGCTCCCGGCGGCTTCTCTTGCTTTTTCTTGTCTTCTTCCTTCTTTTGCTCTGGCGTCGGCTTGGGTTGAGGACGCGAAGGCGCCGGCTTGGCGGCTGCCGGTGGAGGCGTCCGTTGCGGCTCGCGCTCGGTGGCAGGCGGTGTTGCCGGCCGCGGAGCGGGCTGATTCGGTCTTGTCTCTGGACGCGTCTGTTGTTCCGGACGATTCGCCTCAGGCCGGTTATTGGGCTGGGCCGCGGGCGGTCGATCGTTGCGGGCTGGCGGTTCCTGTGGACGATTGGTTTGTGGACGAGCCTCCGGGGCCGGATTTTGCGGCATGGGGCGGCTCGGCTGCGGCTGCTCCGCTGGCGGGCGATCGTTCGCCGGCGGCGCCGGACGGTTGGCTGGTTGGCGATTGTCCTCAGGACGGTTATTTTGCGGAGGCGGTGATGGGCGATTCGGCTGCGTTTCGGGCGGAGGATTCATTCGCGCGGGATTCGCCGGACGCTGATTCGGATGCGCCTCACTTGGACTTGGCTGATTGGGTTTTGGCTGATTCGCTTGCTGCTGGCTCGGGGGACGATTCCCCGGCTGATTTGCAGCAGGCGCAGGTTGTCCCGGACGTCCAGCATTCGGTTGATTCGGATGCCCGACGGTAGCTGTTGCTGGTTTTCCCGGAGGCGCTTGCTTCACCATCGGCCGTGTAGCAGCACCGGTGGGGCGCATGCTCTGCATCTCACGCGGCGCGATCGGCTGACCAGGATGCGCAGCCAACGCTTCTTGCTGCCGGGCAAAGGGCACCGGTGGTGGCGGCGGAGTTCTCTTCGCGATCACCTGCCGGTTCTGGATGGCTGCCGGCGGCGCCGATACGTGACCAGCGGTAGAAGCCTTCGCTCCGAGCACGCTCTCGCGTGTCGGAACGACCGCAACCCTTGCGCTGATCGAAGCACTGGCGATCTGCTGTGCATTGACAGACACCGCCGCACGAGCTACCGGCTGTGCTCCGGCAAAGGCACGCTGCGGAACCACCATGACCGCACCCTGCACACTGCGGTTTGCGTACGTGATGTTTGTAATGTTCGTCGTTTTATTGATGATGGTTGTGTTGTAAACATTCGTGACCGTGGTGACGTTAACGGTCGTGTTGCTGATGTTCACCTGGTTCATGTAACCGCGGCTGACCTGGTAAGGCGGCACATAAACTTCGCGCGGACCGAGCGGGAACCACCCAACGTCGCCGCCAAAGCCTCCTGGGCCTCCGCCAATGAAAACAACCAGCGCGGGAGCGTAAACTGCACGCACTGCCACAGGCCCCGCGATCCATCCCCAACGGCCACCCACCGTTACCCAGCGGCCATAATGGAAGGGCGCATAGCCCCAGTTGGAGTCATCGACCCAGGTGTATCCCCAGGGAGCGATCCAGTCCCAATGGCCGGTGTGGTACGGCGCCCATCCCGCCTCGATATGCGGATACCAGATGTGGCCGTAATTCGGGTCGTCGCGCCAGTCCCCGTTCTGGTCAAGGTCTTCGTAGCCAACGACATCCTGCGACAAGTATTGCCGCGAGGGAGACTCGTCGTAGCGATGATCGCGGCCGTACGCCCAGTTGTCGAACTGATCCGGGCCCCCAATGTCTTCAACATCGGCGTTCAGCGAATCGGTGCCATTGAAGGTGCCGCGCTGTCCTGCATGCAGCGTGTAGGTCTGGCCGTTGCCGGTCGCTTGGCCGCCGCCGTCGCGCAGACTGACGACGGTGTAGGTGCCGTCTTCACTGGCCTCGACACGATAGCTGCCGGGTTGTGAAACGGTAAACGCGAGGTTCGGCGTGTCAATTTCAAAATCGTCGTCCTGATCGAGACGGCGCACGCGAACGTTGATGGTGCCAGAGGTGAGTTGAATCTGGATGGTGTTGTCGTCCAGATTCAGGAAGGAGAAACCGGTATTTTCACTCAACCGGATGGTCGCGGAACCAAGTTGGAGTTCAACGCGCGAGTCTTTATCGGACCAAAGTTTGTCGCCAGTGGTCATCGGGCGATTGGGAACGGCTCCCACCCAATCATCTTCGCCGGCAGGCTGGAATGAAACGGATCCTTCGATATAGCCGAGTCGCGCGACTCGGGTAGGGGGATCATCCTGATCGTCGCCCTGATCTTGGGCCACGGCACGAATTGGCAAAACAGCTGTCGCAAGCGCCAGGGCGAGCACGCCGCTCCACCAACCAAAATTTCTGAGTTTGCTTGTCATGAGTGATTTGTCTCCAACCATCTGTGCGGAATCCACCGGATTCGCAAGTTTTCGTCAACGTTAGATGCGGCGAGTTCCTTTTAGTCAATTAGGATTTCTGGCGAACGAAGTGAACAAAGCCAGCGCCTGCACCAAGGAAAAGGCGATTTAGACGAGTGGGCGCGCCTGCAACCAAGCCCTTCAAGCATAGCAGGTGAATAGAAACTCAGGTTGCTCTCCGATTCCATAAATGGAGCGGGCTTCGGTTGCGCGCTCACCTTCCGTCAAACACCGGGCGAGTCGCGAAGTTTCGGGGCGATTGGGATTTGGCGTTTGCAGGAACTGCGGATAGAGGCGCGCCGGATCCGTTCGACGCTTGCATAAACGGTATTCGGCGATTGCCATGTAGTCTTTCGGACGGACGAATGCGTCCGTCGCTACCTGAGCATTGCTTGTGCTAGCCTTACTCTCCATGACCCCAGTTTCTGCGCATTCCCGTCATTTTCTTTCGGATAAGGTTGAGCATTTCACGGAGTCGGTGATTCGCGAGATGACCCGGCAGGCGATGCAGTATGACGCCGTCAATCTGGCGCAGGGGTTCCCGGACTTTGCCGCACCGGCCGAGGTCAAGCGCGCCGCGCAAGAAGCGATTGCCAACGACGTCAATCAGTACGCCATCACGTGGGGTGCGAAAAGCTTGAGGGCCGCCATCGCCCGCCAGATGCGGGAATGGCAAGGGATCGAGGTCGATCCGGAAAAGGAAGTCGTGGTGTGCTGCGGTTCAACCGAGGCGATGATTGCCACCTTGTTGGCCGTCTGCAACAAAGGCGACGAGGTCGTGGTCTTTGAACCTTTTTATGAGAATTATGGGCCAGACTCAATTTTGAGCGGAGCCCGGCCACGATTCGTCAGCCTGCGTCCTCCGAAAACGGCGGGAGGCGAATGGTCCTTCGACGAGCAGGAGTTGCGGGAGGCGTTTCTTCATAAACCCGGCTTGCACAAGAGTAGCGAGCATTGCACGAAAGCCATTATCGTGAATACTCCGAACAATCCGACGGGCAAGGTCTTCAACCGCAAAGAACTGGAGCTGATTCGCGATCTCTGTGTCGAGTACAACGTACTTGCCATCACTGACGAAATCTACGAGCACATTCTTTACGATGGTTCGAAGCACATTTCGCTCGCCACGCTCGACGGCATGCGGGAGCGCACGATCACCATCAACGGTCTCTCCAAAAGCTACAGCGTCACGGGATGGCGCGTCGGTTGGGCGGTTGCGCCGCCAGCAATCACCAATGCGATCCGCAAAGTGCATGATTTCTTGACCGTCGGAGCGCCCGCACCTTTGCAGGAAGCGGGAGCGGCGGCGCTGAGCCTGCCCGCCAGCTACTATCACGAATTGGCGGAGCGTTACCGCACGCGGCGCGATCATCTGATTCCGTCGCTCGAGAAAGCTGGATTTGTTTGTTATCGTCCGCGCGGCGCGTACTACGTTATGACCGATATCAGCGCCTTCGGGTTCGCCAGCGACGTGGAGTTCGCGACTCATCTGGTGCGCGAGGTGGGGATTGCGTGTGTGCCGGGATCGAGTTTTTACAAACATCCTAAAGACGGATCCCAACAGGTACGTTTCGCCTTCTGCAAAAAACCTGAAACACTGGACGAAGCGGGGCGACGGCTGGAAAAATTGCGCGCGTAGTGATTAAAGTCCTTACCACGGAGTCACGGACGCCGAGAAGAACAAAGGCTTGGCAAGGCATTGCGCAGTTCACTCTTGGCAGGATTGCGGTTTTCTCCGTGCCTCCGCGTTGAAAAAAATAGATAGGACAAGCATCGATACAGCCGGATAGCGAAAGAGCGCATGATCCACAGCAAACTGCGTTATACTGCGCGACAACGCTGCATTATTTTTGTGAAAGCGAGTGGTGCCCCATGTCCCTGAAAACCGTGGAAGAGGTATCTGCCGAGGTTCCCGCCGAAGATTTTCAAGCGCTCGAAGAGAAAGTTTACCGCACCATAGAGTTATACAAGGCCGCAAAAGACGCGCGCGTCACGGCCGAACGCGACGCCCAGCGGCTGCGCGAGCAACTGGAAGAGCGCGAGGAAGAAAACGAAACCATGCGTCGCGAATTGATCCAACTGCGCAAGGATCGCGAAGACATCCGGAGCCGTGTCGAAAAGATGCTCAGCCAGATGGAAAGTGTGACGCACGAGCAGGCGGCCAGCTGAACGGCGACGGCGAAACCGGTGGTGGCGATCGTCTATCGGTTTTGGCCGCGACAGTTTCCGCTGCGGCATTCTCAGCTGGTAAAAGGGGTGAGGCGCAAGTGAGCGGTCCGCCGGGGAATGATCTGCATCGAGGCGGCGACACCGGGAGCGATGCGCCGAGGAGTGATATGGCAACTGCTGGCACAGCATATCCGAACGCAGCACATTCGGACAAAAACGCAACGACCCCGAATATCGCCAACGGTAGCGTGCGGGTGGAGATTTTCGACCAGGTCTACAACCTGCGTGGCTCGGACGCAGAATACATCGTAAAACTGGCGGAATACGTGGACGGCAAGATGCGTGCCGTGTCTGAGCAGACGGCAACGGTCGATTCTGTGCGGCTCGCCGTGCTAGCGGCGCTGAATATTGCAGACGAATATCATCTGCTGAAGCGTCGCCTTGAACAGCCGTCTCCTGAAGAGCAACGGCGGGCAAGCAAACTGTCGAGCGCGCTTGACGAAATTCTGGAAGATGGACGGCGCACCGGTTAAAATCACCGCACGCACTTTAGTGGCGCGACCTCTAGCAAACCTTCTGCCAACTATTTTGCATTTTCCCCTTGCGAATCTCTCCGGAGTTTCCTAGCATCCAAGTTGAAAGTCGACCTGCGGGGTTGGTGATGGTGGCAACCGATTTTTGAACCAATGCCGAATGAACGGGGACTCGACTCGCAAAAAGATCCTGTGTGCTACGTTCCGCCATGCGGAAAAGCCTAATGGGTCGCGGCGGGTTCCCACCGTCTGAGACGGGTTCATTCTCGGCCCACCACACGGCGCAGCGGGTCGGCTTGCTTTCTTATAGCCATCAGCTTTCAGCCATCAGGAAAACCTGGCCCCTCGAGCTGCAATCTTCAACATTTCACTCCAGAACCTCTAAGATTTCGCAGCCTGTCGCGACCACTGGATCTAACGGCTGATCGCGCAGCGGATCTTACCTTTCCTGCTAGACTCTCTTTTAGAACTCAGCTCACAGTTCGGAGCATCTAAACTAACGTGTTTCCCAGACTTTTTCATATTGGCAACTTTTATCTGCCCACTTACGGCGTGTTGGTCGCCACCGGCGTACTGATCGGCCTCTGGATCAGCGTACGCAACTCCGAGAAGCAGGGCATCAATGGTGACGATGCCTGGAATCTCGGGATCCTCGTCGTTCTCGCAGGAATCATTGGCGCCAAGATCCTATACATCGTCAACGATTGGAGCAGCTACGCTAACAACTGGCGTGAGATTTTCAGCCTCAACACGCTGCAAGCGGGCGGAGTGTTCTCCGGCGGACTCATCGCTGGCTTGCTCATGGCAGCGTGGTATATTCGGCGCCATCACATGCCGACGCTTCGGACCTGTGACGCCTTTGCTCCCGGTCTGGCGTTTGGCCACGTTCTGGGGCGTTTCGGCTGTTTCTCAGCGGGTTGCTGCTACGGCAAACCGACGAACCATTTCTGGGGCGTAGTGTTCACAAATCCCCTGGCGAACACGGTGAGCGGAACACCGCTGGGTGTGCGGATTGAACCGACACAACTGATCGAAGCGGCGGCCGAGTTCTTCAACTTCCTGCTGCTGACCTGGCTGCTGGGGCGCAAAAAATTCGATGGGCAAGTTTGGGGCAGTTTCATGATCCTGTACGGCATCGAGCGCTATTTCATCGAGTTCCTGCGTGACGATCCGGGACGCGGAGAGGTTTTCGGCGGCATCATGACGGGGACGCAGCTGATTTCCATTTTGCTCGTGATCGGCGGAGGTCTTATCTGGTGGTTGAAGAGCAGCCGTCAGCCCTCAGCCCTCAGCCCTCAGCCGGAAACCAAAGGCTAGCCACATTGGAATTGCTTCGTTCATGTGGCAGCTACGAATGCCGAACTCGAATCCGTTTGAACCCAGAAATGATCGACTTCCCCCTAACCATGACCGCATCTCCCGAAGCTGCCGGGCAGCGCCTCGATCAATATCTCGCTCTGCAACTCTCCGAGGTTAACCAGACCGAGGTCAGCCGGGCGCGCGTACAGCAACTCATCGAACGCAGTGAGGTGCTGGTCAACGGTGCGGCGGCGAAAGCGTCTCTACGGCTTAAAGGTGAAGAAGAGATTACGGTGACCGCGCCGCCGCATGCGCAACCGCTGCGCGCCGTCGCGGAAGAAATTGCACTCGACATTGTTTACGAAGACGACGACATCGCAATCGTCAACAAACCGGCTGGCATGATGGTTCATGCCGGTGCCGGGGCGACCGACGACGCGCGCAATCGCGGAACGCTGGTAAACGCCTTGTTGCATCATTTCAAGAAACTGTCGGCTGTCGGAGGTGACCTGCGTCCGGGGATCGTCCATCGCCTTGACCGCGCGACGAGTGGACTGATGGTAGTGGCAAAGAACGACGAATCGCACCAGCGATTGGCGAAACAGTTCAGCGAACGCGAAGTTCATAAGACCTATCTGGCGCTGGTGCATGGCTGGCCGAAGCAGGATCTCGGGACCATCCAGAGCGCGATCAGCCGCCATTCGCAGCGACGCACGCGCATGACGACCAAAGGCTTTGGCGGACGCTCTGCCGTCACACATTACACCGTGCTGCGAAAACTGAATGCGCCGTATGGCAAATTTGCCTTGATCGAAGTGAAGATCGAAACGGGACGGACGCACCAGATTCGCGTGCATATGTCGTCGCTCGGACATCCCGTCGTGGGCGACGCGCTCTATGGCGCTCCGGGCGAGCTCAAGTCCCAGTCCAACAAGCGACGGGATCCAGGCATGCCGGCGACGCTCGCGCTAGCGCGAAATTTCCTGCATTCTGCGACTCTCGAATTGACCCATCCCCGGACGAAGAAGACGATGAAGTTCTCCCGGCCGTTACCGAAGGAACTGGAGACTTTACTCGGCAGCCTCGAAAATGCACCACAGGAGGGTCCGCGGCGCGAACCTGGTCAGTAGAGCAGGGTGTCCCTCCGCTTCTGACGCGAAGTCCGTCGCGGTCTATAATGAAGAAATCAACCTCCATGAAACAGCGCAATTTTCTGCTCCCAATAGCTTTGTTCTGGCTGGCCGGCTCGCTGGCTAGCCAGACTACGCCGCCTGTCTCTGCTCCGGCGGCGACGCAGAATGCGCCTGTAAGTACCGGCACTCCAGCCGGCACTTCGAGTTCACCACCCGCTACTTCGACTCCACCGACTACTCCGCCAGCCCAGGCCGAGCCTACTGCGCCGGGCAATGGCGATCAAGCTGATTCCGACGAAGCCATCGCAACCTTCACGACCAAGGTCACCGAAGTTCGGGTTGTGTTTACGGTTACTGACCGCCATGGCCACTACATCAAGGATCTGAAAAAGACCGATTTCAAGGTCATCGACGATCAGAAGCCCGCGGAGATGCGCAGCTTCTATGCTGAAACCGATCTGCCGCTGCAGGTCGGATTGCTTGTCGATGCCAGCAACTCGGTACGGGACCGTTTCAAGTTTGAGCAGGATGCTGCGATTGAATTTCTCAACTCCATTATTCGCCCGCACTATGACAAGGCATTTGTGGTGGGCTTCGACGCGACGCCCGAGGTCACGCAGGATTTCACGGATAGCACCGAGAGCCTTTCGACTGGCGTCCGCATGTTGCGGGCGGGCGGCGGCACGGCAATGTACGACGCGCTCTATTTTGCATGCCGCGACAAGCTGATGAAGCAGGAGCAGACCGGCCCTGTGCGCCGCGCCATCATTTTGCTCAGCGACGGCGAGGATAACCTCAGCCACGTCACTCGTGAAGAAGCGATTGAAATGGCGGAGCGCGCCGAGGTGATCGTCTACACCATCAGCACCAACATCAGCGGCATGAAGGGGAAGGGCGACAAAGTTTTGGAGCGCATCGCGGAAGCGACCGGCGGGCGAGCGTTCTTTCCCTTCCAGATGCGCGAGATGTCGGACGCGTTCCTTTCCATTCAGGAGGAACTGCGCAGCCAATACGCGGTGGCCTACAAGCCGGCAAACTTCATTGCCGATGGCAGCTTCCGGACGATCGAAATCCTGGCGCAAGATCGCGGGCTGAAGGTCCGGACGCGCAAAGGATATTACGCTCCGAAGCAATAATCGGCAGAGTTGTGCACTTCGCGGGAAACACTATCTCTGATCAGCCATGGCGTACTTCAAAGACCTGTCGGACTATAGCTATTTTCGATCGGAGTGTCGCGTAGGGACGAAAAATGTTGGGTGGATAGATTCCGCTCATGAATTCAATAAATCGGCGCCTGCCGAAGCGCTCCTAGCCCTGCTTTGGAACAACTGTAAAATCTCAGTTGCGCAATCGAGGGGAATACACGATTGTGGATTTTGTCCTTCAGGCACGTCGTATTATGTTGTGCGAAACGACCAACCACTGTTTCTGGGCACAGCGGAAATACGCGTCTTTGCCAAGGATGATGGCGCTATTTATGCAGCGCCAACTCTGATCTATCACTATGTTTCCGTCCATCACTACAGCCCCCCAGAGGAATTCGTTCGGGCTTTGAATGAAGGACCACGTCCGCCAAGCCAGGAATATTTCGACAAACTAAGTGCTTTAGGCCTTGAGTGGAGGGAGACTTTCGCGCCAGAGTCGAAACCGCGACGCACTGAGTATGTGCGATCGCCAGACGGCAAATGGGAACGAATCGAACTTCCTTGATCTAGCGCTTGCTGTGAAGCAACTCGAAACATCTTCTTATGCCTGGCTACTCTGGAACTCCTCTCGCAAAGAAGTTGGGAATTAAGGATAATTTTCGGACCGTCCTCTTGCATGTGCCAGAGGACGTAAAGTCCGAACTGCGCTCCGAACTCGCGAAATGCCGCATTCTTAGGATTGGCGACAAGAATCTCGACTTCATCTTTCTGTTCGTCAAATCGCGCGCCGCCCTCGCAGCGGATCTACCCCCTGCTGCCGCGGCACTTGCCCCCGCTGGCATGCTGTGGATCTCGTGGCCCAAGAAGAGTTCGAAGGTTCCCACCGACATCACCGAAGATGTGATCCGCCTGAGCGGCCTGGATGCAGGCCTTGTCGACATCAAGGTCTGCGCGGTCACGGACGTGTGGTCCGGATTGAAATTCGTGATCCCCGTCAAGAATCGTCCACAAGTAAAACGGTAAATCTCCCCGGCAATTACTGCCAAAACCTAGGAAAACACGCCAAATTCCGGTGTTCACCGGATGACAAATCATTACTTCTTACTCCGCAACTTGAACCCGGTGTATGGGTTTGCATTCGGTAGATTCGATTCCCAGGGCAACGAGCCCCAGGAATAAAGTGGCGGCTATCGAAAGGAAAGCAGACTATGAAACGCACAATTGCCGGGATCTTATTGCTGGTCGGAATGGGCGCAGGCACGATGTTTGCAGACGACGCATGGCGGGATCGACGCGACATACGGCGCGATGATGCGCGAATTGCACATGACCGCCGGGAATTGCGCAGCGATCTCTACCACGGCAACTATGGCGCGGCCCGCCATGAGCGGCGCGAATTGCGCCACGAGTATCGCGACCTCGGCCGCGACCGGCGCGATCTCTATTGGGATCGCCGGTAGCGCGCGTGTAGTCTGCAATCTTGACGATGCGACGTTAGTAACTTGCGATCAGACGACCAGCTGGGTTCTATTGATGTGTCGCACGAAATGGCGGGGTGGAGTTAAAAACTCCATTTTGAGGAACCATGCAAAGTAGAACCCGGCTGGCAGAGGCAGTGATGGTGGCGATGATGCTCTGTTGGTCCAGCTCCGCACAAAATTCTTACGGGGAAACATCCTATACACAAGGCTCCGCCGTGCGCGCCGAGCGCGAGTTGTATGCTTCGGCGAACGAGGCGCGACGGGCAGAGGGACTGCCCCCTTTGCGGTGGAACGAGTCACTCGCTCTGGCGGCGCGGCGGCATGCCGTTGTCATGGCTGACCGCGGCACCGCGATGCACGCCTTTGAGGGAGAGCCGAGTTTATCGGCGCGCGTGAAGCAGGCCGGCGTGCATTTCAGTTGGCTTTCGGAGAATGTAACGCAAGGGCCGACCGCAATTTTTATTCATACGCAATTCATGCATTCGCCAGCACATCGAGCCAACATCCTTGACCGGGATATGGACTCCGTAGGAGTCGGGGTGGTCGAGCAGGGCGGACAGTTATTCGCAGTGGAAGATTTCGCCCAAGTCCGCTGACAAACAGCAGATCGAACAGATAAGCGAGGCCCACGATCGGCAACCGCCATCGTGGGCCTTTTTCTTGGAAATCGCAGAAATTACTCCGGATTTAGTGTTGGTCGTGGTCGTGGTCGTGATCGTCATGATGTTCGACGTCGGGGCAATCATGGTGCGCCTGATCGAGTTGAGCGCGGCGTTTGCGAGCCTCTCGGCTGTCCTCGCCATGCTTCGCGATGGCATCGCGCAGGTTTTCTTCTGCCTGGTGAACGCGTCTTACGCAGCGATCGTGGTGGTCGTCAGCGCGCGTGGGCAGCGACGAACCCACTAAGCCGGCGATGGTCAACAACACAACGCAAAGCAATCGGATGATGCGTGTCATTGGATTCTCCTTGGGTGGGTATTCTAGGATTTGGACAACTTTGGCGCGGACGATCCCGACCGCGATTAAGGACTTCGGTACACCAAGCCGAGGACTAAGATGCGGACCCAGTCAATGCTGTTGCCGACGACGTCCGGCGTCAGGCCTTTTTCTGTCGTTCGTTTTTATCTTTCGTTCGATTCTTGTCCTTCGTCCAGCTTTCTTGTACCTGCCTACTTGCCGGTTCCGGTTAGCTTGATTACGCCGGGACTGAGCGGAGCGTTGTCGCTTACAGTGGCTGCACCGGTGAAGGAGCCGGCCACGTTGGGCAGGAAAGTCACGCTGAAGGTGCAAGTTGCCCCGGCGGCGACGGTGGCTCCGCAAGGAGCGGTGCCGGAACCCGTGGCAGTGAAACCTCCGCTGGCGGCGATGCTCGAAATGGTCAGGGTCGTTCCGGAGTTATTGGTGAGGGTGACGGATTTCGGGGCGCTCGACGTGCCGACGGCCTGACTTCCGAAAGCCAAACTGGTGGGCGACAGGACAACGGGGATCGCGCCCGTGCCGGTCAGTCCGATGATCTGCGGGCTGCCTGTGACGGAATCCGCTACGGAGACTGCTCCTTTTATCGAGCCGGTATCGCTGGGAGTGAAGGTTACGGAGAGGGTGCATTTCGCGGACTTGGCGAGCACGCCTCCGCAGGGGGCGGTGCCGCTGCCCACTGCTGAATAGTCGTCACTGGCGGTGATTGCGCCGATGGTGACCGTGCCCGTTCCCTTGTTGGTGACGGTGACGATCTTGGCAGGGCTCGTGGCGCCGACGCCAGTCGAGGTGAAGGTCAAGGTGGCGGGACTAAAGCTCAAGGAGACCGCAGGGCCTCCTGTGGCCGTGCCAGTGAGTGCGATGATCGCGGGGCTAAAGGCTCCATTGGTGGTGATCTCGAGCGCACCTTTGATGGAGCCTTTGTATTGGGGAGTAAAGGTAACGGTGATAGTGCAGCTGCCCCCGGCGGCGAGGGACGAACCGCAAGTTCCTCCGGTGACGGAATAATCGGCGGTAGCGGTTGAGCTTAAGCTGGTCGCGGTGGTCTGTTTGTTGGTGACGGTCAGGGTCGCGTTGGAGGTTGAGCCCACGGCGGTGCTCGCGAAGGTGAGACTCGTTGGACTGAAAGTTAGCGGAGCGATGCCAGTTCCGGTCAGCTTGACCAGCTGAGGACTGGTGGTCGCGCTGTCGGAAAAGGTGAGCGCTCCGGTGATGGCTCCAAGAGAGCGGGGGTTGAAAGTCACGTTCACCGTGCAACTGCTTTTCGCGGCCAGGGAAGGGGAGCAGTTGTTGGTCTCGGAGAAGTCTCCACTGGCGGCGATGGAGCCGATGGTCAGTGGGCCAGTACCAGAATTGGTGAGCGTGACGGGTTTCGATGCGCTGGTGGTGCCAACGGCCTGGTTTCCGAAGCTCAGACTGGCGGGGCTGACGGCTGCGGTGCCGCCGGAGGCGAGTAAGACATAGAAGGTGGTTGGGACGTAGGGTCCGCAACCAGCGGTGTTGAAGTTGCCGACGGCGACCTGGAATGCGCCAGCGGTCGCGACGTCCTGTGCGGTGAGTGGAATCGTAACCTGCGTGGAACTTACAAACGTGGCTACAGCGCGGTAGAAGCCGTTGATGTAGACGTAGGTGTTGGTGGTGAATCCGGTGCCATTGATGGTGAGGGTGAACGGCGCTCCGCCGGCCGGGACACTGGGTGGATTGAGGCTGGTGATAGAAAGGGGCGTGGAGTTGACGTTATAGTCGGCCGCGACCAGGACTTCGCCGTTCACGGTCAGGTTCTGGGTACTGCCGGTTCCGCTGAGGCTATAGAGCCAGCCAGTAAAGGTCAGGCCCGAGGATGGGGTCTCGGTGAAGTTGAGCAGGCTTCCGGTGGGATAGAAGCCATCTCCGGTAGGTGAACTCGGGGAAACGGCGATGGTGCCGGCGCAATTCCCTTCCAGAATGTAATCGTCGACATAATATTGCGGCTGAAGGTTCGCGGTATAGGTGGCGCTTCCGCTGGAGGGTAAGGTGATGGTGTGGGTCTCGGCTCCGCCGTCGCTCCAATTGGAAAACTGGAAACGCGTGTTTCCGCTCCAAGGATATTGCGGCGAGTAGGTGGAAAGATTGTGAGTGCTGGAGGGGATCCAGGTGGAATCGTAGGGCAGGGCGAAATTCACGGGCGCATTCCAGTAGGTGCCACTGGTATCGACGAAGAGGTAAAAGTTCGATTCCACGGGATCGGTGGTGACGGTGTAGACGGGAGAGGTGGTGAAGTAGGTGGTCAGGTTAATGGAGGTTCCGTCGTCCATCACATTAAAAGTTTTGGGATTGGCGCCGTTGCCGCCGGGCAGCCAGTAGGGGGAATTGATGAAGTTATAGAAATTCTCGCCGGGCGAGGGCGCGGCCGTGAGGGTGACGGGCTGGCGAATGATGTAGTAGAGGCCGGGGAGGCCGGAGTAAGAGAGCGGGGCGGGCGAAGTGGAAACGGTTCCGGCGCCGGTGGGCGAGATGGTATTGACATAGGGAACGAGTTGAATGAAGTTCGCCGAGTAGACCGTGACGGCGGGCGAGGTTGCGGGCTGGGCCACCATGTTGTTGCCGGGCGTGACGGTGATGGTGTGGCTTTCGGCGGTGGAATCGTTCCAGCGGCCGTAAATGTAGCTGACGCCGGTGCTGGAGAGGGTCTGAGCAGCGGATGGCAAATTCAATGTGTGCTGCGAGTTCAAGGACCAGGCGTAGGTTTGGGGCGTGGTGACGGTGGCACCGTCCACGATGACCTGCAGGCCGGGAGGATTGCTGGTGACAGTGACCTCAGTAGGCGTCGCGCCGTAGAGGCGGAGAATGCCGTCGATGTCGCCAGCGCTGTAACCGCTCTGATTGGAGAGCGGGATTCCGGCCGGGATGCTTTCGATGCAGGGCTCGCCATTGCGGGAGAAGGAAGTTGCGGGGTATTCCATGATGGAAGCGTAGTCGTAGAGCGTGAGGTCCTGGACGCCTTCGCCGTCGTACGGTTGGTCGAAGTTGGAGCGGGAGGCAGCGATGACGTTGTTGTAGTTCACGTTGACGAAGGTATCGCGGTCAGGCCGGGATTGTTCGTGCCAGACGCCGACGATGTGTCCCATTTCGTGGAGGATGGTGGCAACGGTACAGGGGGTCTGAGTTCCACCAGCGCCCATCGCAAACTGTTCGCCGATGCCGGCGTCGCCTTCCGTCGTCTCGCAAACTCCGTTATTGGTGTTGGGGTCGAGATCGAAGTCGACGTAATTGGTTTCGGTGCTGTGCTGCACAAATTGGATGACGCCGGTAAACGTGGCGTTGAACTGCGAAATGGCCGTCTGGATGTTCGCGACGTCTCCGGAATTGGGGTCGATGGTATAGGGAACCTCATAGACGTTGCCGACTTTGGGCCAGAGATATTGGGGGAAGGCGATGCCGACACTGTTTTGTCCGGGAGGGTTGGGCTTGTCTTGCACATGCTCGAGGAGAATGTCGCCCTGATAGATTGCTTTGCCGGTCCCGTTGGTTCCGGGATACCAGAGATAGGAGATCTTCATGCCGCGCCAGATGCCAGTGCGAATTTCGGGTTGCTGAGTGTTCGCCCACAGGGAGGAAGCGATAAAGAGGAGGGCGAGAGTAGGCAGGACAAGGCGGCGCATGATCACGAAGAACCTCCTGGGATGGAGCAAAGCTACTAATTAAGGGGGAGACCGGGTCGTCGGACGTGGGGGCGTCCGGTTGAAGTAGTTTGACGGGGAACGGGGCGGGTGTCAAGCGTGGGCAAAGTTTCAGCGCAGTTAAAGCTGCGCCCCTTCGAGGCTGTCCGCGAAACCAACCGTCCAATTCCTTAATCTTCGCGGCGGGGGGTGGCGTAGTAGCCGCTGCGGGCTTGGATTTTGTAGTCGCCCTGTTTGGGCTTGATGTCCACTTTGCGGAAAGAGCCGTCGCGGTTGGCGTTGGTCGGTGTGTACCCGATGTTGTATTGGCTACGCAGTTCGCGGGAGATCTGGTCGAAGGCGTCGCGCAGCTTTTCGATCTTGTTGCCGACGTCGATGACGCGGCCGCCGGTTTCCTGGGTAAGTTTTTTCATTTCGGAAGGACCGTTGTAGCCTATGCCTCCGAAGCCACCGTAAAATCCGCGGTCGGCGATGAGCAGGACATAGCAGATGGCGTCGGCTTTCTGAGCGGCTTCGATGGCGTCTTTGATTTTGAGCTTGCTGCCCTCGTCTTCTCCATCGGTGAGGAGGATCATGGCTTTGCGTCCCACCTCGTGACTCAATTCGTCGTGGGAGGCGAGGTAGACGGCGTCGTAGAGTGCGGTTCCGCGCTGGCCGTTTGCGCCACAGGGGATCGGGCCCTGCGGGCCGATGGGGCCGCCAGCACATCCAACGCCGCCGGCGTTCATGGAGGCGTCGTTGAGAGCGTGCTTGAGGCGGCTGACGGAACTGGTGAAATCCTGAAGAAGCTCGATGTCGGTGCCGAAGCTGATCACGAAAGCTTCGTCTTTCGGGCGTAGCGTGCTTTCCAAAAACGTGCCGCCGACCTCTTTTTCCATGTCGAGGACGCGTCGCTGGCTGCCACTGGTATCGAGGAGGATCCCGAGAGTCAGGGGCAGATCGGACTCGGCCTTGAAATATTTGATCGTCTGGGGCTGCCCATCCTCGAGAAGGTCGAAGTTGTCTTTGGTGAGGTTGGGAATGAGAGCGCCGTGCTTGTCTTTGACGTTGAAGAAGAGCTGGACGAGTTCGACGTTAATCTTGAGGGTGCTGACAGGTTGATCCTGATCTTTGTCATTGGCGGCGGAATCGGGATGTTGGATGTCAGAGTCGGAATTGGAAGTGGGAGCGTTCGAAGCGGCGGGCGCGTTTTGGGCGGGGGCGGAACGCGTGAGGAAAGCGCCGGATAGTAACAAAGTGAGAAGGCATGAAAAGATAACAAAGCGCGGTTGGCGAGGTAGCGTGGGCATCGGCGTATTTATCCAGAGACTTTGCTAGTCTATCCTGTGACAGGTCAGAATGGGGCTGCACGGGTTAGATGCACCAAAGTACCGTAGTCTGGCATCTGAGTGAATGAAAAAGTAGGCGGGACGTGGGAAATTGCAACAGATAGGCAGAAGAAAGACAGAGGATTCCGGGATATGAGGAGAAAAACGGGCACTGTGCTGATTCTGGGGCTGACATTTCTGTTGGCGGGTACGGTTGTAGGTCAGCAACAGAGGACGGACGACATCCCGGATGCCCCGTCGGCGACAAGGCCGATTCCGCCCCCGGAGCCACCGAGCGCGCGGCAAGCGGCTCAAGATGATCTGCCCGATTCTCCACCTCCGGTCGATAGCTCGGGTAATGGCGTGACTACAGGATCGAGGGACCTTCCGCACAGCGATGCAGCGAACTCGACGAATCCTCCGCCGCCGATGCCGCCGGTCAAAACTGTGCCTGCGGGAAGCGTTCCGCGGGATTTGGAAAGCGGGCAAGACACCGGGTACATCATCCGTACGACGACGAACTTAGTTTTGGTTCCGGTCATGGTCAAGGACAGTAATGGACGGCTGGTGAGCGGACTGCAGCCGAAGGACGTGTCCCTGTTCGAAGACGGCAAACAGCAAGTGTTGAAGTTTTTCACGAGCGATCCGTTTCCCCTGTCGGTGGCTGTGGTGATCGACACTGGGATGCCGGACGTGGGGTTGAAGAAAGTGCAACAGACGCTGTCGGCGCTGCAAGGGGCGTTCAGCCAGTTCGATGAAGTTGGGATTTATACGTACAGCACGACGGTGGGACGGGTGGAAGATTTTACCAGCGTCCCGAAAGAGCTGACGGTCGCTTTGAACCAGGTCAAGATGTATACCGGAGAAAATAATGGACCGCCTGTGACGAGCGGGCCGCTTGGGCCGCAGGGGCCGATTATTAATGGAAATCCTATTGATTCGCCCATCACTCCGGTCAGCACTCCGCCAAAGGTGGCGCATGTGTTGAATGACGCCATTCTGCTGGCGGCGCGCGATCTTTCGAAACGCCCGCGGGATCGGCGAAAGATTATTTTCGTGATCAGTGACGGACGGGAACAGGGATCGGCGGCCAGTTATAAAGATACGCTGAAAGTGCTCCAGACCCAGAACATCACGGTGTATGCGGTGGGCGTGGAAGGGGCGGCGATCCCGATCTACGACCGGCTGCAACGGATCCATCTGCCGAAGACGGGGAAGTTTATGGGATACAGCGACATTCTTCCCAAGTATGTTTTCGCAACGGGCGGGGGAACAGTGTTTGACGGGTTGACCGAAGCGGACATGGAGCGCGTCTATGCCCAAGCTATCGGGGACGCGCGCAACCAGTACACTTTGGGCTACACGAGCAAGCCGGGAATTGGCGGATATCGTCAGATCGAGGTACGGGTGCGGCGTCCAGAGGTAAAGGTGTATGCGAGAGACGGATATTATCCCTTGCCGTCTCCTAGATAATCCCGAAACGAGCTAAGCATTTGATGCCGTAGTGTTTTAGTAACGTGGGTAACCTGCGCTACGACCCTTCGGTGTGGTATAAAAACCAGCAGTAACCGATACTGTAGTCAGGTGAATGGATAGGGATCGGCTTGCGCTGGGAGGAGCGGTTTGCGCGGGACGGTTTCGCACGAGTTTCTGAGGAAACCTTTTGAGTTTCATCAACTTCGCAGCCCGCGAGATCAATTGCAAGATCGTCTACTACGGCGCCGGATTAGGCGGCAAGACGACGAATCTTCAATTTATCTTCCAAAAAACAGCCGAACAGCAAAAGGGCAAAATGATCTCGCTCGCGACTGAGACGGATCGAACCTTGTTCTTCGATTTCCTGCCGCTCGATCTCGGCAACGTGCGCGGGTTTAAGACTCGCATCCATTTGTATACCGTCCCGGGACAGGTTTTTTACGATGCCAGCCGCAAACTCATTTTGCGCGGAGTGGATGGGATTGTGTTTGTCGCCGATTCTCAAGAAGAGCGCCAGGATGCCAACGTGGAAGCGCTTGAGAACCTCATGTCGAACCTGAAGGAACACGGGTACGACTTCAATAAGATTCCTTACGTGCTGCAACTGAATAAACGCGACCTTCCGAACGCTCTGCCGGTGGACGTTCTGAGCAAAGAACTTCGCAAGAAAAATGAGCCGATCATCGAAGCGGTCGCCTTCCAAGGCGTCGGCGTGTTTGAAACCCTGAAAGAAATCGCCCGACAGGTACTGCAAGAGTTGAAAGCGGGCGGGTAGCCCGAATAGAAACGGGTCTTGCCGGTCAAGGCGAACTGCGGCTGGCCTGTTCCCGTCGAATCGTCTCCACGTTTACCATCCTATGGGGCTTAGAAGGCCCTCAATGTCATAGGGATGGTATGATACTAAGTATGAGCAACCGTGTGAGACCAGCGCGCAAACTTCGCCGCACATTCACTCTCTCACCCCAGAACGTCGCTTATATCGAGAAGCAAGCGCGGGAGCGCAACATGCCCTCGCTATCGGCATTTCTTGACGAACTGTTGCAGGAGAAGACGCGCGAGCAGAAACTCGCGGAAATCGAGACCAACACGATTGCCTATTACGACAACCTGACCGACGAGGAAATCAAGGAACAGCGAGCGTGGGGAGAATTTGCGGGACAGACCCTAGTCTTGACTGAGGAGGAACTGGCACATGCCCAATCCGCAGCGCGGCGAGATCTGGTTCACAAAATTGCCGACCGACCCTCCGGACAAGAGAAGGCGCCCGGTCGCCATCGTCTCGGTCAACGGGCGAAACAATCACCCGCGAGCTGAAACTGTACTCGTGGTGCCGCTCAGCACCTCCGTGCATAAGGGCGAAGGCTTTTATCATCTTGTCCTCGAACCTGGGCAAACCGGACTGCGGGAGCGGGCCATAGCGAGAGCCCAGGAACGTCACGACCGTATGGAAGGCGGCGCTTGAACCGCCGCGAGAACGTCTGCGCCCACTCACCTCAAGCCAGATCTGCGAACTAGCGCGAAAAGTGGAGTTAGCAATGGGATGTATGCGGTGAAAACCACATTCTTGGTCGCGCTGACGGTGGCCCTGTTCGCAGCGTCGGTTTTCCTTTACGTTCATCGCCTCGATCGCCCGATGCTTTATTACTATGGCGCGTCTCCGGAAGTACCACAGGGCAGAGCCGTTTCGTTCCTCAATCCTCTTCGCGATCGCCACGATGAAGGATTGGCCAAGTGGCTGATTGGCGATCTTAGAGCCGCAGGCTGCGAGAAGATTGTAAGAGAAAGACTGCAAGCGGAACCGGCACAAATCTGCCCGGTTTTTCGCAGTAACAGCAGGGCGACTTTGATTTGGATAGGGCCTATCCAGCACGATCCACGAGGGGATTCTCGCCAACTCATCTACGACTTGCCCAAGAATAGAGCGCGGCTCAATGTTTATTTCGGAATGGATGAACCGGGATGGGGAATCAGGACGGTGTCTATTCTTCGCTAATTCTTTGCTTAAGCCAGCGTCTCCGACAATTCCTCCCACTCCTTCATCAATTCCCGCAAGTCGTTCTTCCTCGTTGCGAGTTCCTGTGTTTGGCGCTGCGTTTCTTCGGCGCTGACGAAGCTTTGAAGCTGCGTTTCACATTGCTCGATTGCGGATTCGGCTCGGGAAATTTCTTCTTCGACTTCGTGGAGGCGGTCTTCCATCTGCTTGCGCTTGATGGGATTGACGCGTTTGCCTTTGGCATCGGCTGCATCGGAGGGAGACGCAGCCAGCCGCGTCTCTACAGTTCCGTTTGCGGGGATCGACGAAGGTGTCGATGCGACTGCGGGTGGCTTCGTCTCGTTTGCCGCCCTTCCCTGCTTGCGCCACAGGTAGTCTTCGTAATTTCCGGGATAGATTTCCACCTTGCCGTCGCCAATTTCGAAGACGCGGGTGGCGAGCTTGTCGATGAAATAGCGGTCGTGCGAAACGAACACGACTGTGCCGGTGTATTTCATCAACGCTTCGAGCAAAACGTCTTTGGCGCGCAGGTCGAGGTGATTCGTGGGCTCGTCGAGCAGCAAAAAATTGGCGGGATGGAGCAGCATTTTCAGCAACGCGTAACGATTGCGCTCGCCTCCTGAGAGGACGCCGATGCGCTTGAAGACATCATCTCCCGAAAATAGAAAACATCCCAGCAAACTGCGCAACTCGGTCTGCGTTGAGGCTCCCGAAAGCTCGCCGAGATCGTCGAGGATGCGGGCTTCGGGATCGAGCTCTTTGTATTGGTCTTGCGCGAAGTAGTCGAGATGGACCTCGTGGCCGAGTTTGTATTCACCGGCGCTTAGCTTTTCTTGTTGCGCGAGCAGTTTAATGAGCGTGGACTTCCCTGCTCCGTTGACTCCGACCAAGGCGATGCGCTCGCCGCGCTCGATCATGAAATCGACTTTGTCGAAAACTTTGTGCGGAGTCGGCCCGGATTCTCCATAGCTCTTGGCGACATTGGCGAACTCGGCGACGATGCGTCCGCTGGGCTTGGGCTGCGGGAACGAGAAATGCACCGTCTTTTCTTCATCCGGAATCTGAATCCGCTCCATCTTGTCGAGCTCTTTGATCCGGCTCTGCACCTGCTTGGCCTTGGTGGCTGTGTAGCGAAAACGATTGATGAAGACTTCGAGTTGCTCAATACGATCGTGTTGCGTCTTGTAGGCGGATTCGAGTTGTTCCTTGCGAGCGGCTTTTCCGGCGAGATATTGATCGTAGTTGCCGGCGTAGAAGTGCATCTGCTTGTTCCAGATTTCCACGATGCGCTTGACGGTGATATCGAGAAAATAGCGGTCGTGCGAAATGAGAACAAATGCGTTGGGGTAGGTGGTGAGGTACTCTTCAAGCCAGTTGCGGGCTTCGAGATCAAGGTGGTTGGTCGGCTCGTCAAGCAGGAGCAGGTTCGGCTTCTGGAGCAGGAGTTTGGCGAGCGCGATCCGCATCTGCCACCCGCCGGAGAATTCTTCCGTTTGGCGCGCCCAGTCATTGCGGTGGAAGCCGAGTCCGGTGAGAACCTGCCCGACCTGCGCTTCGAGGGTGTAACCATCGCGGGCGACGAATTCATGCTCCAGCCGCTGATAACGGTCCGCCACGTTGGAGTATTCCTGGCTCTGGTGGTCGAGTTCAGACATGCTGCGGGTGAGCGACTCCATCTCTTTTTCCATGGCATGGAGTTCGTCAAAGACGGACATGCACTCGGCAAAAATCGTGCGGCCAGTCATGGTCAGGCCATCTTGCGGAAGGTATCCGGTGGAGATGCCCTTGGCGCGAGAGAGAGTGCCGTAGTCGAGCGACTCGAGCCCGGCAAGAATCTTCATGATGGTGGATTTGCCGGTGCCGTTCGCTCCGACGAGGCCAATGCGCGATTCTGGCGTGATCAGCCAGTCGGCGTCCTCGAACAAGAGCTTGTGGCCATAGCGCTTGCCCGCGCCCGAAAGTTGGATCATGGGATTACTTTTATGGTCTCACGAAGATGGGCAGAATAGAACGGCCGCAGCCTGTCATCTGTCGGATTTTCAGGCGTCGACACCTTCTGACTCCAGGAACTCGCGGCCGCACGAGGGGCAGAACGAGTCAGCGAACCGGGGAGACACGGTCGGATTTTCGGCATTATTCGGCACTGTCCGAACGGGGCTTTGGCAGAACGGACACGGAGCAGAGTGTCTGGAAGAACTGTGAAAAGCCGCCCAGGGACCGCCGTAAGCGATAAAGAAAAAATAAATGATGGCGGGGAGTGCTAGAGCGATCAGTATCCGGCCGACGGATCCAGCTTTGCGAGCTGGAGCGTCTGCGGGCAGGGCAGACGCTACCCAGATCGAGATGGCGAATCCGATCGCTGCCATAGCGTGGATATACCTGGGAAGCCAGAAGCGAATCCGCACCCAAAATCTGAAGGACGCAGCCGCCGCCAGCACGAGAAGAGCGGCATGAATCAGATTGAAGCCGTCAAAGAAGTGTTTCCACATGCTCAGCCCAATCTATTGTAGCCTCGCCTTTCTGTAGGTCCTGAATACAGTGAATACAGTGATTTTGACATCGTGGCACATTATGTGTCACAATTTCGCTATATGCCCACCATCAACATTCGCCAGCTTCGCGACACGAAGCGCTTGAAAGCGTGGCTGAGGGCCGGCCAGACGGTGGAACTGCGAGAACGGAACGAAGTTATTGCCCGCATCGTTCCACAAGCATCTCCTCCGCCACCGGACAATTGGCCGGATTTCGCGGCCATGCGCAAGGAGATTTTTGGCGACCGTATTTTGCCCGGCGCCGATTTGTTGATTGAAGAACGTGGTCGTTATTGAGATCAGTGATGACGACTGGCGCTCCGCCCGCCACCACTGTCTACGCAGACAGCTCCTTTTTTGTATCTCTGTATCTGCCAGACCGACACACGTCGGGGGTTGAGCGTCGGCTCGCTTCGCGGCCCTCGATTTGGATGACGCCACTTCATTTGGCCGAGTTTACTCATGCCGTGGAGCAACACATTTTTCGCAAGGCAATGACACGCGTTGACGGCGACTTCGCGTTGCAACGGTTCCATGAACACTTTGATCGAAACCTTTGGAGGGTCGCACCGTTACCCGATCAAGCATTCGAAATGTGTGTCCAACTTGCAAAAAGGCACGCGGCAAAGCTGGGAGTTCGGACCCTCGATAGTTTGCATGTAGCTTCCGCGCTTGAACTTAAAGCCGAACATTTCTGGACGTTCGATCTGCGGCAAGTGGCACTCGCGCGGGCCGTGGGACTGAAAACCAGCTGAGCCTGTTGGCGACGGATTGCCTTACCCTGACGCTATCGGGTTGCGGCGAGACGCGCGACGCCCAGATGCTCCACTGCGCGGTCAACCACGGTCTGGAGTTCGTGGGCGTATTTCACTTCGCGGCCTTTGGCAAGGACGACGCGTGCTTTTTCTGCGTCGAACCAGGTGGGGTCGCGATCGTCTTCTTCAGGAGTACGAGTTTGCCGTACCTCCATCAGGAAGGCCTTGACTACGTATTCCTGCACACCGCCCGGCTGCCAGAAGACGCCCTTGGAATGGACATAGATGTGGAAATGGCGGGGTTCGATAACCCCGATGGCTCCGGCTTCTTCTTTGGCTTCGCGTTCGGCGGCCTGGCTGTGGGAGAGTCGGGGCTCCGGGGCGCCCTTGGGAAAAGTCCACTTGCTGCCGCCGTTGGTGTGCACCAGCAGAAACTCGACATGGGAATTCACCCGCCGGTAACAAACCGCCGCGACCTGCAAAGGAAGCGCAAAGCGAGAGACCCGAGGCGAGCTCATCAATTACAGATTACTGCAAAGATATTTCTAGAGTGTTAAATAGCAACAGAAATGGTGCACACTTTGGGTCCGTGACCATTCGGTTACTCGGCCGGATATGGGCGCGTAACTTAATTCTTGACCGCAGGGGGCGCGTCTGCCTGCTTCTTTGCCTGAGCGATCATGTCATCGGTCTGCTTCTTCAGACGGACTTGCACGGTCTCCATGTATTTGGTGAGGATGGGCATCATGTCTTGCATGGCCTCGCCCATCATGGCAGGCATCTCCCGCAATAGTTTGGCGCCGGTTGGAGAAGAGTAAAAAGCCACCAGGTTGTCGATGTCGCCTTTGGTCAAATGCTTTTGATAAGCCGGAACCATAGCTTGCATGATTTCATCCATGGGCGCGTTTTCCAACATGTCATCCATGGTCGCGGTCATCTTGGCTTCGAAATCGGGAGGCAGTTCTTCTTTGTGTTTCAGGAATTGCTCGTGCCACATCTGATGCATGCCCTGGGTCATCGAGCTCATAAGCTTCTTCATCATGTCGTGCGAATTGATTGCCTGAAGATAGCGCTCGACGTCGGCTTGCGTGGCGGGGGTATCGTCGGTGCTGTTCTGCGCTGAACAAACCCAAGTAAGGCATAAGACCACGGCGAGACTAAGAGCAAAGCGCTTCATAACCACCTCCGGAAAATCGGCCTTAGTATAGCTTTGTCTTACGGTTCAATCCAGCGATATCGGACTGAGAGATTCTGTTCCAAAAGTAAGACCCGACAAGGAACTTACTTTCTCGGGGTCGATTCCCCGACTCGCGATGAGGACTTGAAAAGTTTCGCCCATGGCTTCAGGGCTCACCAGATGTTTCAGTTGCAACGCGACTTTCGCCCTTTCCTGGGGAAGACGGCAGTCCTCGAAGGCGTCGCCGAATTGATTCTTCTCGCCAATACCCATCAGGAATTGCGACTGCGTGCGCAGTTTCTCACATCGCATTCCCGCGTGGTCACACGCGGCGGCCAGAGCCGTGAAATTGACGTGAGCCGTGAGGTCTTGTTCTCCCGGAGCCTGGTAGGGATCGGGACTCGCGGAGTGGTGGCGATACGCCATCAGTGTTCCGCGATGGCGGCCTGCGAGTTGCTCGTCGCGCGTGTAGCCGTAGTCGATGACGACAAGCATTCCGTGGTGGATGGAGCGCGCGATTTGATGCAACCAGCCCTGCGCGAGGATCGGAACCTCGATTCTTTCGTAGATTCTTGCGTCAATTCTGTCTGCGGCGGCTTCGGGATGGACGCCGTAATGGTCGAGAAATTCCAGTTCTTGGGAGAGCGGCGGCAGCCAGATCTCGCGGAGGCGGTTGCCTTCCAATGCAAGATGAAGTTTGCCGCGCGGGCTGAGAATTTCGACTGGCAAAGCGTCGAAGAATTCATTGGCGAAGACGATAAGGGGAGTTCCGGGGGCTAGCGTGCGCGTGACGAAGGGCGAGGTCGGCTCGGATGGGGCCGCATTGGGTGATTGCCCGGGTACGCTAGCCTTGCCGTCGCGGATGTGGTCGGCGAGAGTGTTCTGCAACTTCGCGCGTAACGCGGGAGAATCTTCTTGCAGCGTGTACGTCAGGGCGGCGAAGAAGTCGGGAAATTTCTTCTTTGACCAGTCCAGCACATCGCGAGCGAATAATCCGCGGCCCGGTCCTAGCTCGAGGATTTCGATTTGCGGCAGACAGTCGAGAGTCCGCCACATCTCTTCGAATTGCCGCGCCAGCATGCGACCGAAGACGGCGTGAACGTCGCTGGAGGTGTAGAAGTCCCCAGCCTTTCCAAATTGGTCGGCGTGGGTCGAGTAGTAGCCGCAGGCGGGATCGTAAAGACAGATGTCCATATAGCGAGAAAACGGGATGGGACCGTGCTGGCGAATCTCGGACTCGATCTTCATCTTGATTTTATCAGTGGCGGACACGAGGTTAGCTATCCTCTGGTTTCGTTGCGTCTTTTTGTAGGTCCCGCGGAAGGCCGGGTGAAGCGAAATGGTCTTGCGGGGTGTGGGTGAACATTTCTACGAAGTAATCGTGGAGTCCGTCGTAGAGCTGGCGCTGCAGATGCCAGGCAAATTGGGGATGGTCCAGATCGCGGGCGTGGATGGGGAGCACGTAGGTGTGAACGGGGACGGTGGAATTCTTCAGGTCGATCAGGATTTCAACGGCACCGTTAGTTTCGCGCGCTGAGAAAGCGAGCAGAGGATGCTCGTAGAGCCGCAAGTGGGCGCGGACTTTTTCGACCGGGTCGGAGTCAGACACGGGTTCATTGTACTCAGGTTGGGAAACGGGAAATGCGGGATGCGGTGAGCGCGTCCCGAGATAGACGGAAAACCTGCGTTTATGCGGTCGCGCGAACCACGGCGCCTCCGGCGTGAAAGAGACGTTTGATGGGAGGCGTTGCCAGATAAAAAATGCTGGCGGCGTTAATGGCTCCAAAAAAAAGAGAGAAAAGGTGGATGTGGACGACACCCGGAAGCAGAAGCACAAGACCAACAGCCGAAAAAAACAGCGTCAGCAAGCGCCCCCAGTTTTGCATCTGCAGGACGCCGTATCCGGCCAGTATGTGGATGACGGCGAATGCAAGAATGCCAAGGCCGGTGACACGGCCAAGACCGTGGAGAAAACCGCCGAGCGCATTGCCTTCCGCGGCCACGCCCGCCAACCTGGCGACCAGTCCAGTGAAAAACAGAACGGAAAGGCCGAATAACAAACCGAGCAATCCGCGCAGAATTTGGTACAGACCGACCAGAGTGACACCAAGTGGGCGCATGCGACCTCCAGTGAATGTGGTCAGAAATATATCACAGCAAGAGTCGAACGCCGGCGTTAAGAATCAGGTTCGGCCGACGGAACGGACGCAAGACGGCCGGGGCGAGAATGCATTACTCGTAGCGTAGCGCCTCGATCGGATCGAGTCGCGAGGCTTTGATGGCGGGCAACATTCCGCTGATTATGCCGACGAATCCGAGAATTAAAGTGGATGCGATCAGGGTGGCGGAATCGATGGTCAGGCGAATATCACCGTCAGTGCCATTGTCGGAGAAGGCGCTCCACAAGGTTAGGGATCCGACTGACCAGGAGACGAGGTAGGCCAGAAGGACTCCGGCGATTCCGCCGAGCAGCGTGATGGCGAGAGCTTCCGACAAAAATTGCACGAGAATGTGCCAGCCCCGCGCTCCGAGAGCTTTCTCAACGCCGATCTCGCGAGTGCGCTGGGTAACGGAAACCAACATGATATTCATGAGGCCAACGCCACCGATGCCGAGGGTGAGAAGGCCGATGAAGCCGAGCAGAATTTTGATGCCGGTGGTAATTACGCGCAGGTCGAGGAGATCGGCAAAGACGTCGAAGATGAAAATGGCGCGCTTGTCTTTGGGATCGAAGTCGTGATGAAACGCCATGGAGCGGCGGACGGCATCGGTAACCTTCGCATGATCGCCTTCATATTCCATAGCGATGGCGTTGAGATAATACGTGTTGGTGAGATCGCTCATGGCGCTAAACGGGATATAAACTTTTCCGTTCATGTTGTCGTCGCCATTTTGGATGACGTGCTTCAGGACGCCGATGACTTCGTAGGAAATGCCATCGAGGCGCACTTTTTCGCCGAGCGCGTTCTGTCCCGAAAATAGTTTCTTCTTCACGTCGGCGCCGAGAATTGCCACGTGACTGTGGTTGTTTTCGTCGAGTTCGGTGAAGAAGCTTCCGCTCTCGACATCGATCCGACGCATGCGCTGGTAGTAGGGATAGACCCCGCTGATGCCGTAACTGCCGCTGCGCGTGCCGTAGGCGACTGTACTCTGTTTAGACGCCTCGGGAGAAATACGCTTGAGCAGAGGAACTTCGGCCTGCAGGTAGTCGAGATCGTTGACGGTCAGCTTTATTTCGCTGCCGGCTTTGGTGCCACCTGCCTGGAGGGAGGTGCGTCCAGGAAAGACGAAGACAAGGTTTGTGCCCCAGGAGCGAAACGCCACCCAGAGGCCACGCTCGAATCCCGAACCGTAGGCGAGGAGCAGGACGACGGTCGCAATACCCCAAGCCATGCCGAGCATGGTGAGAATGCTGCGCCGCCGGTTGTGCTTCAGGGCGTTGTACGCCTGCCGTGCTAATTCGAGAATCATAAGTTGCCTAAGACAATTGCCTGCGATGGGGCAAAGCCCCAGTCACCACACAAGTTATTCTTGACGCAATGCTTCTACCGGCTGTAGCAATGCTGCTTGTCGCGCGGGATAAAGGCCAGCCACAATGCCGGCGAATGCCAGCGAAATAATCGCAATGGCGGCCGACGAGGGAACGATGCGCGGGGTGTCGAATCCTTCCGGAGCAGGCAGGGCTGCCAGCAGCGTAACGAGGGCCGTGGTGATAGCTAATCCGATGCCACCGCTCAGCGCAGTCAAGAACGCGCCCTCCACAAAAAACTGAGTCAGGATGGCGCGATGCGTCGCTCCCAGCGCTTTGCGCAGGCCAATCTCGCGGGTACGCTCGGTGACCGAGACCAGCATGATATTGATAATTCCAATCGCGCCGAGAGCCAAGGTGATCACGCCGACCACGCCGAGAAAATAGTCCATACCGTCGAAAATTTTCGCCACGCGCTGGTTGTCTTCGATGGTGTCCCAATCCTCGAACGATTCGGCAAGCTTGGGATCAAAACCGTGTTGGCGGGCGATGATCTCGTGCACTTCCTGTTTGGCTTGCAGATTGTCCGCGGGCGTCAGTGGGCGATAGTTGAGAAACGAAATCGCGTCTTCGCTGTTCTGGTCTTTGAGACGGAAGAGAGTGCGCATGGTCTCGACCGGTATGAAGATGCGTGCGTTGGTGCCATTATTTCCGTCTTGACCAACTTTGCTGAGGACGCCGATGATTTCGAAGCGGACGCCGTTGAGCAGGATCGGCGCGCCGACAGCGGGGCGTCCGGGGAAGATATTTTTTAGAAGCTCCCATCCGACGACAGCCACGCGCCGGTTCTCGATATTGTCCTGATCGTTGAACCAGCGTCCGGGGCCGACCGGGACGTTTCGAATCTGGTTGTATTCGGGCGCGATGCCGAAGACCTGTCCGTTGGTCGAGCCGTAATCGCTGACGGCGCGGATATCTTCGCGGTTCAGCACCGGAGAAAGATTTTTGAGCGAGCGTGCTTCGCTGCGGATGGCGAGGTAGTCGGTGTAGGTGAAATGGTAGGTGCGGCCGGACTGGGTGCTGCCTTCCACGGCGGGAATTCGACCAGGGAAGGTAAACATGATGTCCTGACCCAGGTTTTTGAGCTGCTTAGCCTGCCCACTCCGGAAGCCCTCGCCTAAACCGACCAGCAAAAGCAGCGAACCGACGCCCCATGCGATGCCGAACATGGTGAGAAAAGAGCGCAGCTTGTGCGCCCAGAGCGTGGCCAGCGACTGGCGAACGATTTCAATAAGCATCCGCATAGGGTTCGGCAGAGCACGCCGGTCCGTGCATGGCTCGGCTGCGTCTTGTCATTAATACGAAAGACGAGTCAACGAGGTTCCATAAAAGAGGTTGCGGCTGTCACAAGGTTAGACGTTCTGGATGACAACCTGGTTAGCTGTCGAGATGCCAAAATCGACGTGCCCCCCAGCGCCGTACAGCCCGGGGGCGGCATAAGACAGGGCAAGCGCCATGATTACGCGCAGCTCGAATACGGACGATGCTTACCAATTGGGAGCGGGGCCGTCTAAGACGCCGATCAAGATAAACCCGCGGGTCGCGGCACTTTCAAGAAATTCTTAGATCGACAGTCGAAGGAGGCATTCCCATGATTCAATCGGTTTTGCGAGGATCTCTGTTCTGCCTGTTGATGGCAGCCTTGTCGGGCATGAGTCCGGCACAATCGCTCGTTCTGGATCTGCCGTTGCAGAGTCAGCGGGCACAGATTTCGCAACGCATCGGCATCACGGATGTCACGATCTCGTACCACCGTCCCCTGGTGAACGATCGCAAGGTTTGGGATGGTCTTGTTCCCTACGGAAAAGTGTGGCGCGCCGGCGCCAATGAGAATACGACGATCACGTTCAGCGATCCGGTCATGATCGAAGGAAAGGCGTTGGATAGGGGAACGTACGGGCTGCACATGATTCCCACCGCCGACGATTGGACCATCATTTTTTCGAAGAATTCGACTTCGTGGGGAGCGTTCACATACGACCAGGCTGAGGACGCGCTGCGTGTGACGGTAAAGCCGAAAGCTGCCGATATGCACAACGCTTTGACCTACGATTTCGATCAATTGCAGCCGGATTCAGCGGTGGTGGAGTTGGAGTGGGAGAAGGTCGCGGTTCCTTTCAAAGTCAGCGTTGATGTTCATGGCGCGGTGGAGGCCAGCCTGAAGAAACAGCTGCGGAACCTGTCGCAATACACGTGGATGAGTTGGGATGATGCCGCCAATTACTTGCTGACGGAAAAGGTTGATTTGGACCAGGCGCTGACTTATTCGAACAAGTCGATCGAGAATGAAGACCGGTACGACAACGAGATGACCAAGTCGAAGGTGCTGACGGCATTGAACCGCAAGGACGAAGCGATGACAGCACAGAAGAAGGCACTCGATCTGGCGACGCCGTTGCAGGTCCATCTTTTCGGGCGGCAGCTGCAGGCAGAAAAGCGGAACCAGGAAGCTTTCGTCATCTTCCGCGAAAATGCGAAGAAACATCCTGACTTGTGGTTCGTACACACGGGCCTTGCGCGTGTTTACAGCTCAGAAGGCAAGTTTGACGACGCCGCGAAAGAGATGAAGTTGTCGATGGCCGTGGCTCCGGACAACCAGAAGAGCTATCTGGACGGGCTGGAAAAGAAGTTGGAGTCGAAGCAGGACATCAACCAGTGATCAAGACTTACTAGTCTCCGCCGGCCGCGAACTTTGTTTCGCGGCCTTTTCTTGTTCGTCTCGCTTTGTCATGGATCATCCCAGAAGAAAGCAGTTATAATCTCGGCCTTCCCCGCTGTGTGGTCGATTCATCTTTTCGGAGGTTCGAGATGCTCCCAAAAAAAGCTGAGGAAAAACACTCCTATCGCTTTGCGCTATCTCCTCAGGATGCCTCGCTGACCGATGCTCAAGTTCGCAAACTCCTGGAAAAGGCGACCACGGAGGCGGCGGAAGCCGCGAAAGAAGACGGGTTCGCGGTGAAAGCCAAGTCGGGAGCCGAAGGTGGATTTCTCGACATCGGTGAGATCACAATCCTGCTGACGCTGGCTGCGAAAAGTGCGACGGTGGCTAAGATCGTGGCGGCGGCTGAAGTAGCCGCGAAAAAGGCAGGCGAAGGTGTCATAGAAGCGGCTGGCGCCTTCTTCTTTAAGAACTACCTCGCGCCCCGCTTGCGCAAAATGAACCTTCTGCCGTCCAAATTCCGGGTGGCGGGGAAGGAGAGTTCATCGTCCGCGCCCAAGCCTGCGCCCAGGAAAAAATCGCGCAGCGCCAAACGACGCTAAAACCCGTGGCCTCCAAGCAACAAGTTTCCTTCGCTCCAGAGTCTGACCTTCCGGCTACCCGCGCCGCAACCGACGTGGTGTTGCTGCTGGGGCGTGCGATGCGCCTGCACTTCCCTGCTTTCCTCAAGGTTCAGGAAGGCAACAGCCGCCCTTCGCCCTACCAGGTGGTGAAGGAACTCGCCGAAACCTTCGCTCGCGAGCTGCAGAAAAAGAACATCACCAAAATTACGCACGCGGTGAACGTCTGGCAGCAGTTCACGTTCAGCGGCACGTTCAATGCGGTCAGCGACGCGGGCAAGAAGGAACTGGCCAATGTTGAGCAGCAAATTGCGGCCGATGCCACCAACGCAAACGCCGGCATCGGAGAGGTGATTCTTTGGGACGCGAATCTGCAAGCCGCGGACTGGATCAAGAAGCGCATCCTCCCGCATCTGGGAAAAATGGCGTTCGGCGCTGCGCCGCTGGTCATCGACTACGACGAACTGGGAACGCAATTTTGCGCCTCCTCGTCTCCCCTGCTCTGGGAGATCCATTGGACCCTTCAGCCGTTTGAGCACAGCTTTCTCGGAACCATGGTCGTGCCCCGCATTTTGGAGCACGAATACTTTTCCCACCTGATGCCGCGCAATCAGCACCTCTCGAACGGGGTGCGAGAAGTGGTTCTCGTCGAGGTCCTCAACGAGGAACACCGCAACGATCCGAACTTCAGCCGTGAAGCGATGAAACTGGATGACTGGTTCCGGACTGCGCTGGAACGCCACTCCTACCGCAACCCGAAGGCGAATCGGGAGGAGCTGCGTGACTTCGAGGAAGTAGCGGTTCGCTTGCGTCGCAAGTCCGTCGCCAATTTCTGGAAAATGACGACCGAGATTTTACGACTGCCGTCCAGCCAGAAAAATGCCGATATCGTGGACAGAGTCTTGACGTTCCCTGCGAAGTCTGCCGGATGAGGATTTTGACCTCTTGACACAACCGTGGAGAGGCTTCGCCGGAACCTACTAATTTAACTGCGTTTAAATAATTGATAATGCTATACTTATTTTAATCTTTACATGCAAAGAAAATAACGTTAGGATACTTGCACGGGGGAAGTTCCATGGTGGACATTGATCGCGCGAGTTTCGGCCAGACTTACCGACTTTCCCGGACGGCGGCACAACTCCGCTCCTTCACCGCGTTTGAGTTGACCGACCTGACGGGCATTGTCGAAGACACAGTCTACGGCTTTCTGGCGCGGATGTTGAAGTCGCCGCAAGACTATCTGGAATGGGAGGAGTTGCCGCGTAGCACCCGTGGACGTCCAGTAAAGCGCTACACGTTGACCGAGGCGGGCGTGGATCATCTGCTGCGGAAAAATGCCCAGATTGCCGCTTTGCTGCGAGAAGACATCCCGGTTCGTCGCCCAGCGGTCGCCACCCAACCCGCACCAGTTGCTGCCGATGCCGCCCACCAGGCATTCGCGGCTCTCTACGAAGCCCGTCGCGCCGCCCACCCAAAGGTCAAGAGAACGAAACACGCGGCCGGCGGTCAGGAATACGAGGCCATGAGCTAGGCGGCATCGTACCCTCGTGCTGCCCGGGCTATCGCCTGGAGCTCCCCGCCGGTTCGACCTTTGCAGCCTCTTCAGGATACTCAAACACTCCGCGTCCGGACTTGCGGCCCAACCTTCCTGCTTTCACGTACTGGACGAGGAGCGGACAGGGTCTGAACTTTTCTCCTAGAGTCTTGTGCATGTATTCGAGGATGTGTAAGCGCGTATCGAGCCCGACCAGATCCACCAGTTCAAAAGGTCCCATGGGGTGGTTCAGCCCCAGTTTGAGCGCTTTGTCGATGTCTTCGGCGCTGGCGATTCCCTCTTCCAGCATGTAAAAGGCTTCGTTGCCGATCATGGCGTTGATGCGGCTGGTGATGAAGCCGGGCGACTCGCGGATGACCACAACCTCTTTCCGCATGCGTTTGCCGACCTCGACCGCCGCGGCCAATGTATCGTCGTCGGTTTCAAGCGCCCGCACAACTTCCAGCAACTTCATTTTGTGGACGGGATTAAAAAAATGCATGCCCACGCATTTTTTCGCACGGTAAGTGACGCTGGCGATTTCAGTGACACTGAGCGAAGAGGTGTTGGAGGCAAGAATCGTCGTAGGGCGGCAGATCTTGTCGAGCATGGTGAAGATTTCAATCTTCGATTCCATCTCTTCAGGAACGGCCTCGATGACGAGATCCGCTTCACGGGCCGCTTCGTCGACGGAACCCGCATACTCGAGACGAGAGAAGGCGGCATCGGCCTCGGTGGCGTCGACCTTGCCCAATTCAACGGCCTTATTTAGATTGGCGCGGATCTCGCTCCCGGCTTTGCGGAGCGTATTGGGAAGCAGGTCCTCGAGAATGGTGCGGTAGCCGCCGAGGGCAGCAGCGTGGGCAATGCCGCGTCCCATGATGCCCGCCCCGATGACAGCAACGGTGCGGACCTCAGTCACTCTTTGTCCTCTTTACCCGCTTTGCCGGCATGTTCGAGACGTTGCACGACGCTCTCATAGCTGGGTTCGGATTTGCGAATGTACTCGCCGAGGCGTGCCGCCTCTTCTTTTGTCATCGCCGGGATGCTGGCGCTGATGCGACGGAGGGTAGTCGCGATGTCATCGATGTAATTCATGAGGCGGATTAGTTCTCCGGTAGCAGGCATGAGGGCTCCTTGCGTTATCTCTGGAAGCGATCCATTTCGGAAGCGGCCAGGCTAACTACTTATTGTTTAACATGCGAGCGGATTTAGCAAAGCGAGCTACTTTTACCACGGAGGCACGGAGACACGGAGAAAAATGACTTCCTGGAAAAACCTTCGCTTTCGAGTTACTACACGTCCAAGATTTTCTGGGTGACTCCGTGGCAAAAAGGCAGACCCGGGCGCGTACTTCAGTTAATCGAGGTTGTGGAAGTTGCGAAAGCGCGAGTGGCCGAGCTTGCCCATGTAGCGTTCGAGGACGGATGGTTCGGTCCGGCGCAAATCGACGATGACCAAGCCATCGACGACATCGGAAAATTTTCGGTCGAGATTGAAGCCGACCAGACGGCCACCGACCTTGGCATATTGCTTGATCAGAATCGGCAGCCCTTTTCCGTCCTCTTCGACATCGGAGATGGGCTCGCCCAGTTCATCGAGATCGCGCAGCAGGCTGCAAAGGGCGGCGCAATCCCAGCGGCGAAGTCTGTGGGCGCGGAAGGGCGTACGGGCCTGGATGAGATCGGCAAATTCGCCTCCGTCTTCTCGCTGCTCGAAATAGCGCACAATCATCTCGCGCGACAGGCTGCTGTATTCGTTGCTGATGCTCACGGCGCCGAACAAGACCGGGGTTTCTGGATGGGCGGCGACGAAGCGGGCGATTCCTTTCCATAGGAGGAGCAGCGGGGCGTACTGGCGCTGATATTCCGGGCGAACAAACGAGCGTCCGAGTTCGAGAGCGGAACCGATCTTGAGGAACAATTGTGCGTCGTAGCGGAAGACGCTGTTGGTGTAGAGACCCTTGATGCCATGAGCGCGAATGATTTCGCTGGTGTTGCCAGCGCGATAGGCGCCGGCCAGTTCCTGCTTCTGTTTATGCCAGAGCAGAAGGTGCCAGTAGTATTGATCGAATTGATCGAGATCGGTGCTGCGTCCGGTGCCCTCGCCAGCGGCGCGAAAGGTGATTTCGCGGAGACGCCCCAGTTCGTCGAGGGCATGGGGAAGTTCGGCAGCACGCGCGGCATAGACAGCGAACTCCTGATTTTCGGTAAGTAGACGCACCGACGGTAACGACAGGATGTCGCGCATGACGAATCGAGACGGAACTCCGTCGGCAATGGGCTGCTGCTTGCGGGGAACGACGGCCCGCACTTTGGAGGGAAGCGATAGCGGTCTCTTACCGCGATAGGAAAGTAAGTACGTGCGCAGGCGGAGATATTCGGTCGCCTCCGCGTCGCTATCAAGACTAGCGAGCAGTTCCCCGGGGATCGGTTTGCCGATTCGAATCCCCACGTTCTTGTCGCGGTGCTGCAGGAATTCTTGAAGGAGAAACGGCGTTCGCAGACGGGGATGGATCAGGCCGAGCAGTTGAAAATTTACGCTGTTGCGTCCGCAAAAAAAAACGGGCAGTGCGCTGGCTTGCGTCTTGCGAACCAAGCGGGCTGCGACTGCATTCCACGCGGGATCCGTCACCCGCGCCTCGCGCACATTCCATTGCGAGACTTCACCGGCGGGAAAAATGGCCAGGGCTCCGCCTTGTCGCAGCCATTCCATAGCCAGCCGCAGCGGCTTGACATTTTTGCCGGTGGAAGAAGAGGTGTGCGAGGGATCGACAAAAATGCATCTCTCATGTAACTCGGGGACGCGTTCGAGAACCGAGTTTGTGAGTATCTTGACGTCGGGACGCACGCGGGAGAGGAGAACAGCCAGGGCGGCAGCGTCGAGGACGCCGAAAGGATGGTTCGCCACAGCGACCAAAGAACCCCTTACCGGAATGCGATCGAGGTCCGCGGGCGCGACTTCGAGTTCCACCTTCATTTCAGAAAGGAGCGCTTCCAGCCGAAAGCCGGGCGGTGCCTGGCGAACGCGATCATAGAGTTCGCGCGCCTGGTCATGCGGAATCAGTTTCCCCGCAAATGCAGGACGGCCGGGCAGCAGCGGAGGCTTGCCGAGTGCGGGTGGTACATGGTCGCTTTTGTACGGCAGATTCGCCATACATGATTCTTGCCTTGGAGACTTTGCGCGTTGATGAAGAGATGGTTAAGCGTTCGTGAATGGGTATTTCCTTAGTTACGCTAAGTAATCGTGGAGACTTCGTAGTTATCGGGTTTCGCTTCCTGCGGGGTTCTTCGTCTCGGGCTGGCGCGGAGAACCGATCGATCTAACTTTCGAGTTTGTAACGGGTTTCGGCGAGGCGGTAGAGGCGCCGCCACAGAAGCCGGTTGGTGGTCACGACGACGGCGGCCAGGGCGATCGTGCTGGCGAGCAACATGTTGAAGTTCTTGGCATCGGTGGCGGCGGAGATCATGGCGCCCACCCCCACCGTCGAATAGGTTTGCCCCTTGAAGTGAAAATATTCGGCGACAATGCTCGCGTTCCAGGCGCCGCCGGAGGCGGTAACCATCCCGGTGACGAGAAAGGGGAAAATTCCGGGGAGAATGAGTTTGCGCCAGCGTTGCCATCCGCCGATGCCGAAAACGCTGGCAGCCTCTTTCAGATCAGTGGGGATCGCGATGGCGCCGGCGATTACGTTGAACAGTATGTACCACTGCGTCCCGAGCAGTAATAAAACGATGGAACCGAACCCGAGCCCTCCGCCCAGACGGATAAGGACGAGCAATACGACGGGAAATAAAGCTGTCGCGGGAACTGAAGCCGCGATCTGCGCGAGTGGCTGGGCGATACGCGCCAGTTTGGGATTGAATCCGATGGCGACGCCGACGGGAATGGTCCATAACGCACCGAGCACGAGAGTGAGATTGACGCGCAGGAAAGTTGCTAGCAGACCGATGCCGAGCTGGTGAAATTCAGCGGCACGCAATCCCGTCAGGATCAAAACGACGCGCACGACGGCGTAGCCGATGCCGCCGAGCAAAGCGATTCCCACGATTCGCCAGAACCACATAGCGGAGGGACTTTCACTTTGGGACGCGGTGCGGACTTCTTGTCTACGGGCGAAGTAATGCACCATCTGCTCGCGAAGAGGACGCATCGCTCGTTTCCGAAAGAGCGCGACGCCCCGGGAGCGTTGAAGAAAATCGAGCACCCACGAAGTGGGAGCGCTCGAGCTCTCTACCTGCTCCATTTTAAATTTCTCAGCCCAGGCGATCACGGGACGCCACACGAACTGATCGATCATCACAATCACCGCGACCATGGTGATGATGCCGAGAACGATGGAGCGTGTGTCTCCGTTGTCAGCCGCCGATTGAAGATAGGATCCAAGACCGGGCAGGCGGAAGTCGCCGAATTGTTCGCAGGCCATCAGGAAGAACCAAGCGCCAGCCACCGACATCATGGAATTCCAGACCAAGCCGATGGTGGCGAAAGGCAATTCGATCTGAATGAAACGCTGCCACCAGTTGAAACGGTAGATCGTGGCTGCTTCCCGCATTTCGCGTGGAATGCTTTTCAGCGAAGCGTAGAAGCTGAACGCCATGTTCCAGACCTGGCCGGTAAAGATGAGAAGAACGGCGCCCAGTTCGACGCCGAGTTGGCGTCCGGGAAAGAGCGCGGCCATGGCCAGCATTACGCCAGGAAGAAAACTCAGTACGGGAATGGACTGCAGAACGTCGAGCAGCGGAATCATGAAACGTTCCGCACCGGGGCGATAGGCGGCGATGTATCCGTAGGTGACCGCGAAGATCAGGCTGAGCAAGTATGCTAGCGCGATGCGCAGCAAAGAATATCCTGCGTAGACGGGTAAGGCACCGAGGTTGCGGCTGATTTCGACGTGGGGCGTGAACGGGCCAAGCCAGTTGTGTCCAACCTCGACGATGCAATAAAAGAGCGCCAGACCGGCCGAGAACATGACGATGTCTGGCAGACTGCCTGCCGTCGGACGAGGCAAAACCGACCAGATTCGAACCAGTGGGCGAAAAGCGACTCGTTGCGGACGATTCACGGCTGCACCGGAGCGATGGTGGGCGGATGCGGTTCGCTCACCGGCTCCGCCAAGATCAACCGGTGCGATTCACGATCGAAGTCGAAAATTTCGGCGTAGCGTCCCCAGTTCATCGCCGTTTCGAATTGCCGCTCGACCTCGTCCTGGCTGAAATGCTCGTCGAGGATGTCGTAGAAAAACTCTTCGGAGATGGAATGATCGTTCTTGGCGTGCAGAATGCTGTCGATCTGCTGCAAGATCACGACATGCCTGAGTGCGGCCTGCCGGAACAGAATCTTGCGGGACAAGATGTCGGCTTCCGCGAAGTGAGTGCCCTCGGCGGTAATTTCCACATCGCCCTCTTTCAAGGTAGCAAAGCCGAGCAGGACGGAAGCCTCGATGATCGGGAGAAGATCTTCGGCATCCATGATGAGATCTTCGGCAAGGCGGTAGAGGTCTTCTTTACCGCCGCGGTCTTGCAAGAGTTCGAGTAGTCCGGCGATGCCACCGACGCGGGCGTGCGGGATCATCTGGTACTTCTGACGTACCGGCTTCTGTGCGGCGGCGGCAGTCGCGCCGGGCACAGCAAGCGCCAGGTCGGGCTGGGTCATGATCTTGTAGATGTAGTCGACCAGTTCGACAAAGCGCTGCGACTTGCGATCGCGGGGACGAGAAAGTTCGACGGGAAAATCGGCGCGCACACGGGCCGGATTCCGTCCCAGCACGATGACGCGATCGGCTAAGAGAACCGCTTCTTCGATATTGTGGGTGACGATGAATATGGCCTTTGTCGGCATTTTCTGGCTAAGCCAGAGCTCAAGCAATTCGTTGCGCAAACTTTCGGCGGTTAGAACGTCGAGCGCCGAGAAGGGTTCGTCCATGAACAGGACTTCCGGCTCGACAACGAGCGCGCGGGCAAAGCCCACTCGTTGCTTCATGCCTCCCGACAATTCTTTGGGATAGGCGCTTTCAAAGCCGTCGAGGCCGACGGTGTCGAGGATGCGCAGTGCGCGCTTATGACGATCCATGGCGGGCACTCCGCGGGCTTCGAGCGGGGCTTCGACGTTGTCGAGCACCGTGAGCCAGGGAAACAGCGCGAAACTCTGGAAGACGATCGAGACTCCGGCATTCTGCGCAGAGATCGGCTGGCCGTGCCACAGAACTTCGCCAGAGGAGGGTTTGCTGAGGCCGGTGAGGATGCGGAGAAGTGTGGATTTGCCGCAGCCCGAGGGACCGAGCAGCGTAATGATTTTGCCGGGGTCTACATCCAGATCGACGGGCGCAATAACTTCAATGCGATTCCCATCCGGCTGCAGGTAGAACTTTTCTACGGCCTGGGCGCGAATGATGGGCTCGGTCAACGCTTCGTACTCCACTCGATCTGAACAATTTGGACTTACTCAATCTTGCTTCGCCACAGAGAATACACTAACTCAGGCGGCCCACTCTTCTTGAACCGCGCCGGGCAAGGGCTGTGGCAGCCGGTCGCAGACCTCGATGAGAGTGGCAAGCTTTTTGGCCAACGCCGGATGGAGCGACTCCGCGCTAAAACGCCATCGCCAATTTCCTTTTTCCTGACTCGGAACATTCATGCGCGCTTCGCTGCCCAGTCCGAGCACATCTTGCAACGGGACGACGCTAAGGCTGGCGACGGAAGTCGAGGCGGCGCGGATCATGGCCCAGTTGAAATCGTCCTCGACGTGCCCCACATAGGCTTCGATTTGCTGGCGCTCGAATTGTGTCGCGCCTGATTTCCACCAGCCTAGCAAGGTGTCGTTGTCGTGCGTGCCGGTGTAGACCACCTTGTCGGCCGTGAAGGTGTGGGGCAGATGAGTGTGTGCGCCAACATCGCCGAATCCGAATTGCAATACGGCCATTCCAGGGATCTTCAGGCGTTCCCGGAGCGCTTCAACGTCAGGCGTGATGTATCCCAGGTCTTCGGCAAAGAACGGCAGTCCGCCCAGAGCTTCGCGGAGTTTTACGAATAAATCATCTTTTGGACCATCGACCCAGTGGCCGTGAATGGCAGTGGGTTCGTGGGCAGGGATCTCCCAGAACTGCGAATAGCCGCGAAAATGATCGAGCCGGACATAGTCAAAGTTTTGCGTGGCCCAGCGCATGCGGTCGATCCACCAAGCGTATCCACGGTCTTTCATGACGTCCCAGCGATAGAGAGGATTGCCCCAACGCTGGCCATCTTTGCTGAAAAAATCGGGCGGCACACCAGCGACAACTTCGGGATCGAGTTCAGAGTTCAGGCGAAAGAGTTCGGGATGCGTCCAGACATCGGCGCTATCGAAATTCACGAAAATAGCGATGTCGCCAACGACGCGAATCGAACGCTGCGCACAGTACGAGCGCAGAGCGCGCCATTGCTCGAAGAAAAAAAACTGTACCACGCGACGGGTATCGAGATCGTCTCGCATCTCGGAATTGATCTTTTCGATCGCGGCCGCATCTCGATGGATCAATTCGCGAGGCCAGCGATTCCAGGTCTGCAAATTGAAGCGCGCGCGTAAGCCGTCAAACAGGACGAAATCGTCGAGCCACCACCGATTTTGCCGGCAGAAGCTCTCGTACCGCGAGCGGGCATTCGAAGCGGCGGAGTGGAGGAAATTGTGAGCTGCCTCGAACAAGAGTGGCGACTTACGCTGGAAGCTTCTGGGATAATCCACCGGTTCAACCGCGACATCAAGAGCGTCGACCAAAGCCCGGTCAACCCAGCCGTGGTCGGCAAGGCGTTCGAGGCTGATCAGGAGCGGGTTTCCGGCAAAGGCGGAGGTCGACGAGTAGGGCGAATTTCCGTAGCCGAGGGGACCGAATGGTAAAACCTGCCACAATCCGTGGCGCGCCGTAGCGAGAAAATCAGCGAACTGATAGGCGGACGGACCAAAGTCGCCGATCCCACCGCGGGAGGGCAGCGAGGTCGGATGAAGAAGAATTCCGCTGGCGCGCGGGAAAGGCATTCAAAATCAGTTCTCGGCTCTAAGTTTTGCGTTGCAGGGTCTCACTTAAGTGTCCCACGCGCTCTGACTGAGAACTGGGAACTGAGAGTTGTTCCTGGCTATGAACCTTCTTGCGAATTCTGATGGCTCAGGTTCTTCATTTCTTCCTGATTGACCTTCAGCTTGTGAGAATTTTCCATGTCCTTGCGAAGATTGGTTACGAACAGGCCGAACAAATCGTTCTGCTTCGCTTCAACCAAAGACTGCCGGATGCTGTCTTTCTTTTCGGCAAAATCCTGGTCTGTGGGAGCCTGTTTTTCGAGCAACTGAGCGACGACTCCGTTACCGCTGGCGGTGATGGGACCACTGATGTCACCGGGCTTCAGGGAGAAAATCGCGGCGGCGCTGGACATCGACCCGATGTCTGGAACCTGTCCGTCGGGGGCTACCAACTCGCTGGTCTTCACGGTGGCACCAAGATCCTTTGCGGCTTTTTTCAGATCGTGTCCCGCCTTGGCGCGATCGGAAAGTTCCTGCGTCTTCTGCTGCAATAGAAATGCGGCGCGCTCATTCTTGAATTCACTCTCGACTTTCGTGCGAATCTCTTCGAACGAAGGAGTGGCGGGCGGTTTGATACCGAGAAGTTGGAAGACCACGTAACCTTGCGGAACCTGCACGAGGTCGGCTGGCGCCTTTTCGGGTTCGTTGAATACGGCATCCATAAACTGGGGATTTGCGGCCAGACCGGGCAGGCTATCGGTTCGGCTGAAGAAGTCGGTGGTGACGGGAGTATCACCTTTGGCAGCAGCCGCCTTGTCAAATCCGTCGTTGCGGGCCTGGCTTAGCAGAGAGTTCGCGGCCGCTTCGGTTGCATGGGCGAGTTTCTCTTGCTTGACCTTCTCTTCGATCTCGCCCTTCACTTCGGCAAGGGTTTTAAGGCCAGCTGCCTGCTTGTCTTCGACGTGGATGATGTGAAATCCGTAACTGCTTTTGACGAGGTCGCTCGTCTGCCCTTTGCCGAGCGAAAACGCCGCCTTCTCGAACTCAGGAACAGTGCGGCCGCGACCGATCCAACCGAGTTCGCCACCGTTTTTGGCGCTGCCGGGGTCGTCAGAATATTTTTCGGCAAGTTTGGCGAAGTCTCCGCCTCCTTTGACCTGCTTCAAGACATCTTCGGCCTTGGCGCGGGCATCCGCGATGCCTTTCTCGTCTTCTTTCCCGCCCGGCGCAGCAAGAGGAGTCTTGATCAAAATGTGGCTCACCTTGACCTGATCGGGCACCCGGTATTCATCGCGGTGCTGATCGTAGTAGGTCTGCAGATCCTGATCGGTAACGGCTGCCGCCGCGGCGACCTTCGAGCTGTCGACCACAACGTACTCAATCTTCCGCTTCTCAGGAATGGAGTTGTTGTAGGTGGCCTTATTGCGCTCGTAAAAAGCCTTCAGTTCCTCATCGGTGGGGTGCAGGCCTTTGAGGATGTCGGCCTGGGTAATCACGGCGTACTCGAATTTCACCTTCGTATTTCGCTGGTTAAATTCGGTGCGCACCTCTGCGTCACTGATGAACGCGCTGCTGGAAACGAGGGCGCGCAACTTGCGAACGAGAATGTAATCCTTCTCTAGCGATTCAAACTGCGGGACGGTCATATCGTTCCGCTGCACGAAGTCTTCGTACTGTTCTTGTCCAACGAACTTGCCATCCGGGAAAAGCATCTGGCCTAGCTGGCCGTGCTGCAACTCGTCTCGAAGTTCATCGTCACTCACACGCAAACCCAAGCGATGCGCTTCCGCCACAAGCGCCTTCTCATTGATCAGTTGCTCGGCGGCCTGGCTGGCAAAATAAGGCAGCAGCATGGCGGCTTGCGGTCCGCCACGAGGGAACTGCTGGCGGATCATAGCGCGGGCTTCGCGCTGTACTTCGGGCACGGTGACGCTTTGATCGCCAATCGTGGCCAGTACGCCAGCCGGGGTCGATCCGATACCAAGATTGGAGCCAAAACCGGGGATTAGCGTGATTGCCATCGAGGCACAGATCAGGACGAGCAGGGCTCCGAGGACGATTTTCACGGTCGGGCCCGCATTTTGCAGCTGTCGAATCATGACTAAATTAACTCCGCTAGATATTCGTTTCGATTAGTTTACGCAGTAAACGACAATGTTTGATTATAGACCAGCGATCGGAGTCGCACCTCCGCTGGCGGTTGCGGACTGCTCTTCCACACGACGCGGTGGAAGCCGTCACGGGGGAATGGAACTGTTCGGCTGGCAGGACGGGCAACGTCCGCGGTGTCCTCTTTTTTTTGTCAAACTGCGCTATTGAATCGAATTAATAAAGGTGCTATCAAGTTAGAGCGACTGGCACAGAAATCGTATTCTCGTATTCGAGTTTTCATAGAAGGACACTCTCATGAAGACGTTGCGCCTCCTTTTCCCTTTGTTTGTGCTTGCGGTAGCTACGGCTCAAACCAGTTTTGCGCCCGCTCCGGCCCTGACGTTGCCCTTGCGCGAGGGATGGACACTGCAATCTTCCGCGAAGGTCGCCGCTAGCGGCGAAGCCATATCGAGCGCGTCATTTCAGGCCGCGGATTGGATGGAGGCTGACGTTCCGACGACCGTGGTTGCGGCGCAAGTTAAGCGCGGAGTGCTTCCGGACCCCTTTTACGGAATGAACATCCGGAAATACCCGGGCGTCAGCTATCCGATCGGCACAAATTTCTCAAATATTCCGATGCCACCGGACAGCCCCTATGGGGTTTCGTGGTGGTATCGCAAAGAGTTCACCTTGCCGAACACCTTCTCGGGAAAAACCGTTTGGCTGAATTTCCGCGGGATCAACTATCGCGCAAATATTTTTCTTAACGGAAAACAGATCGCGAATTCAAATGACGTCGCCGGGGCCTGGCGGACGTACGAATTCAACGTCTCGTCGGCGATTCGAGGGGGAACGAACGCGCTGGCGGTGCAAGTGTGGGCGCCGACCGAGAATAGTCTGGCGATTACGTTCGTCGACTGGAATCCTGCGCCGCCTGACAAAAATATGGGATTGTGGCGCGAGGTGTATCTCACGACGAGCGGTCCCGTCGCGGTGCGCAACCCGGCAGTACTCGCCAAGGTAGATACACCGGCAAATAACGCCGCCCACCTCACAGTGACTGCCCAAATAAAAAACGCCAGCGACCATGGGGTGAAAGGGACGCTCAAGGGAAAGATCGAGAGTGCCGAGTTCGCGCAAGCAGTGGAACTGGCGCCGGGAGAGTCGAAGGACGTCGTGTTCGCTCCCGAGCAGTATCCGCAGCTCAACCTGAGTAATCCGCGACTGTGGTGGCCGGCGCAGATGGGCACGCCGAACCTCTACGATTTGAGTCTTTCCTTCGATGTGGATGGAGCGTTATCCGACGTTTCGCGAACGAAATTTGGGATTCGCGAGGTCACATCTGAAGTCACGGAGCAGGCGCCCGATCGTCTGAAACGCCTCTTCAAGATCAATGGCAAGAACCTTCTGATTCGCGGCGGTGGTTGGACGCCCGACATGATGATGCGCGAAACACCCGAGCGTCTGGCGGATGAATTCCGTTATGTGCGCGACATGGGATTGAACACGGTGCGACTGGAGGGAAAGCTCGAGACCGAAGACTTTTTCGAGATGGCCGATGAGCAGGGCATCCTGGTGATGGCGGGGTGGTGCTGCTGCGATTTCTGGGAACATTGGGGCAGTTGGAAAGATGAGGACTTTGAAATCGCGAAGGCTTCGCTGCGCGATCAGATCTACCGGCTACGGCGGCATCCGAGCATGTTGGTTTGGCTCAATGGCAGTGACAATCCGCCGCCGCCCGATGTCGAAGAGATGTACCTGAAGGTCGAGAACGATTTGCGCTGGCCGAATCCCATAATCTCGTCGGCCACGGCTCGGCCTACAACTCTGACGGATGGGAGCGGGGTCAAGATGAGCGGGCCGTATGAATATGTCGCGCCTTCGTACTGGGAAACCGATCCTCATCTCCGCACCTCAAGCGAAATTTGCAATCAGGGTGGTTGCGGAGGCGCCTACGGGTTCAACACGGAAACCAGCATGGGACCGGCCGTTCCCACGATTGAGAGCGTGGAGCGGATGATTCCAAAGGATCATTTGTGGCCGGTCGATGAGTATTGGAATTTTCACGCGGGCGGCGGGTCTTTCAAAAACTTGCATGTGTTCAGTGAAGCACTGGACGCCCGCTACGGGAAGGCCGACGGCGCGAAAGACTTCACTACCAAATCGCAGTTGATGACCTATGAGGGCGTGCGCGCGATGTACGAGGCTTACAGCCGCAACAAGTACACGTCGACCGGAGTGATCCAGTGGATGCTGAACAACGCCTGGCCGTCGATGATCTGGCATCTCTACGACTATTATCTGGAGCCGGGCGGCGGATATTTTGGGGCCAAGAAAGCGCTGCAGGCGCTCGATCCGGTGTATGGATACGACGATCACTCCGTATGGCTGGTGAGCAGCCAATATGTCGACGCCAAAGGATTGAAGCTGACCGCGCGAATTTTCAATCTGGACGGGACGCAGAAGTTTTCCAAAGAAACTGGTCTCGATGCGGCGGCGGACAGCACGGCTAAAGTATTTAAGATTCCGCAAGTCAGCGGATTGTCTGGAACTTATTTTCTGGATCTTCGCGTGACGGACGCGAGCGGAAAACTGGTGGGGACGAACTTCTACTGGCTCTCCACAAAGCCGGAGACGCTCGACTGGTCAAAGTCGACCTGGTATATGACTCCGACGGCCTCGTACGCGGACTACACGGCGCTGGCGCAGATGCCCAAGGTGAAGTTGAGCGTGGCGAACCGCACAGAAAAATTAGAGAACGATTCGATAACGCACGTGACCGTAGAAAATCACGGCAAGACGATTGCGTTCTTCGTACGGTTGAAACTGGAAAAGGGCAAGGGTGGTGGAGAGATTTTGCCGGTGGTCTGGCAGGACAATTACGTCTCGCTGTTGCCGGGTGAGAAGCGCGAAATTACGGCAAGGTATCACTCTGGCAGCTTGGGAGCAGCCAAACCTGAGATCGAAGTGACGGGGATGAACTTAGAGTAACTTTTTTGTTTGTCGTTCCGAGCAACGCAGGATCTCGAGTCGGCCGATGAACTGCAGATCCCTCACTGCGTTCGCGAGGACAAATCTCAAGGGATTAATTTACTCGTCTGCCGGGATGTCGAAGTTCACCAAATCCCCCTGGAAGCCACGCGTCTTCCACGCGCCGAACGCGATTCCCACGGCCATCCAAATCGTGCCGGCGATTACGGCTTTACGACTGAGGCTCAGCCAGAGCAGAAAGCAAATCAGGAATCCGAATATTGGTGGCGCAGCAAATGACACTGTCCATTTCTTCTCGCGGATCACGTAGCGCACGAACGCGGCAGCATTCACGCCCATGAAGGCAATCAGCGCTCCGAAGTTCAACATCTCCGCGCCCAGGCCGTAGCTCATCACGAACGCGCCAATCAGGGCAACAGCGCCCACGAATAGCACGTTATTCCGCGGCACGCGGTGCTTCGCGTCGACGGCGCCGAAGAAGGATTTCGGCAGCGCATTGCTTCGACCCATGCCGTAGAGCAGACGCGCCGCACCGATCTGCGAACCCATGCCCGATCCAAAGTTGGCGACGAGTAGCGTGAATCCGATAATGCCAAACATCGGCAGCCAGGCTCGGCCGGCGACGTGAACGAAAGCCGTGTCCACATCAGGAAATGGTTGCGACGCGGGCCAGATTAACTGCGCGGCATAAACTTCAACCGCCGAGAGAATGCCGATCACAAGACAAGTGAGCACGGTCGCCAGCAAAATATTGCGCCTGGGATTTTCCGCTTCTTCTGAAAGCGTGGAGATGCCATCGAAACCTATGTAGGTGAGCACTGCGATCAACGTCCCGCCCAGCACAGCCTTCGTGTTCCACATGCTCGGATCGTAAAAGGGATGAGTGTAGAAACCGGCGCTATCGTGCGGATGTCCGAAAATGTAGCGGGCGGCGACCACAAAGAAGATGGCTATCACCACGCCCATTCCTGCGGCCAGCGCCGAGTTCACACGGGCGGAAGTTTTCACTCCTTGAACGTTCAATAGAGTGAACACCAGCGCGAAAAAGACAGCCCACGCCCAGTACGGAATTCCGGGAGCAAACACGTGTGCCTGCTGGCTGCACCAGATGGTGCAGATGATCGGATTGAGCATGTAGTCCATCACCATGCTCCATCCCGTCACGTATCCGAGCGCAGGATTGATTTCCTGGCCAACATACGTAAATGCGGAACCCGCGCTAGGGTATGCGCGCGCCATCCGTCCGTAACTGATGGCAGTGAAGAGCATGGCCACCATGGCAATGAGAATGGTCGTAACGACGTGTCCGTGACCCCGGTCGCTGAGGACGCCAAAGACCGACATTGGCGCAACCGGTTGGATGACGATGATGCCGTAGAGAATTAAATCCCACAGAGTAAGCGAGCGTCTGAGGCGGGGAGCGCTGGCGGGCGGGTTGGCAGTCGAACTCATGTTCTGTCTTCTGTCCTGTCCTAAAACGAAACCCCATTATCCTACGCAGATAACGGGGTCGCGGGTGGTTAATCGGTGGCTCGTGTCGAACGACAGAACAGCACTGCCGCACTTCCGGAAATTCCTCTCGAATTCTATACGGAAGCGCTATTCTGTCAACTCAAAAGCGCTTCTATTAAAACGATTCTTGCCGTCGCTTGGAGCGCCTTTAGCTATTTGGCGACAATCGGTTCAAAAACTCGGCGAGGACAGGACCGCGGGAATGACCGTCACTTCCAGACTACGGCTGATTGAACGCGGCGATGGTTTGAATTCCCTGCCCTTCAACGATGGTATAGATCTTGTCGGCGGCGACATCCTTCAAGTTCTCAACCGTGCCTGACGGCCAGCGCACTTCGACGGCATCGATTTTCGCCGCTGTTCCCAGTCCGAAGTGAAGCCGCAGATCGTTCTGTGAAAGATAACTGCCTCCGCCGCGCACCTCGTCGAACTGCATCACCCCTCCCGCATGGATGGTGACGCGCGCGCCAATCGCAGCGCGATTGCTTTTTGTTCCGATCAGATGAAAGAGCACGCGGTGGTTCGAACTCTTATTGGTATTGAGCAGAAACGACGGAGGCTTGCCGACATTCAAGACGACGATGTCGATATTGCCGGTGTTCGCGATGTCGCCAAAAGCCGCGCCCCGCCGCGACTCCAGCGGCATGTCTGCCAGGCCAGCGGGCTTCGAAACTTCTTCGAACGTTCCGTTGCGCAAGTTGCGATGCAGCAGCATCGGCTCCGCGTAGGCAGCGCTACCCCGAACGTTATCCATCTGCGGATAAACGTGCCCACAAGCGACGAACAGATCGAGCCAGCCGTCGTTGTCCATGTCAAAAAACTTGGTGCCCCATCCAAGATACGGCAGACTTGGCTGCCCCAGACGAGACTCCATCGCCACATCCTCAAAAACGCCGGTGCGCTGGTTGTGATAGAGAGTGTTCGGCTGGTCGGCAAACTCGGTCACGAACATCGATAGCCGTCCGCTGTGATCGTAATCGCCCCAATCCACACCCATGGAGCCGAGCGCCTGCCCTTCGCTGTTCAGCGCAATTCCGGCGACCATCGCCTCGTCGCTGAACGTACCGTTGTGATTGTTGTGGTAAAGATGATTGGGAGTGGCATCGTCGGCCACGAAAAGATCGGGCCAGCCATCGTTGTCATAGTCTCCCCAGGTCGCACCCAGCCCGTAATATTTCTCGGGATCATCAACGCCAGCTTTTTTCGACACCTCTTCGAATGTGCCATCGCCACGATTGTGATAGAGCAAATCGCTCTCCCCCTCCATGCCCCAAGGTCCGCATTGCACCGGCGCGCCTTTGAACTGGCAGAACTTGGTCGATCCGAAGGTAGGCAGGTTATTCATGTCCACATGAACGTAGCGGGAGACGAACAAATCGACGTTGCCATCACGGTCGTAGTCGGCCCAAGCCGCTCCTGTGGAGAAGCCGCCGCCGCGGACTCCAGCTTTGTCCGTGACGTCTTCGAAGGTGCAATTCCCCTTATTCCGATACAGCGCGTTGCCGCCATAGCTGGTCACGAAGAGATCGAGATTGCCGTCGTTATCGAAGTCGGCGACGGCCACGCCCATGCCCCATCCTTTGCGCGTCAGGCCCGCTTTCTCGGTGATGTCGGTGAACTTGAGGTCGGCATCCTGATGCCAAAGCGTGACGAGCGGATCGCCTCCGTTCTTGTAGCGTTCAACGGTGGATGCGTTCACCATCACGATATCGAGTTTGCCATCGTTGTCACAGTCGAAGAGTCCGATGCCGCCGCTCATGGATTCGATGACGTAATATTTTTCACGAGAAGAAATGTGAGAGGCAGTCAGCCCGGCTTGGGCCGCGATGTCGCGAAAAACGGGAACGGGCGCCGATGGTTTGGGCGTGGCTGACTTTGTTTCTGTTGCGGCGTGACGCGTCTTTGCCGGTGGTCCCATTGGACCCTGTTGCTCGACCTGAGCGGGCAGCAGGTTCGTGAGGCCGAGTATTAGAACGACAATCCAACATGCCCGAAGGTTGACATCCTGAGCGCGGAAGACGGAGCGGGCCTTGCACGCTCCAAGAAGCAGGTCCTTCGCTTCACTAAGGATGAAAAAAATATTGGATTGCAAGGTTGTCATCCGCCGGTCACTTCGGATATTGAAACGAATATCCGCTTGCCTCGTTCCCTGACATGAAGCGCGTGTTGTAATCGAGCAAATAATTCATGTGATCGGCGTCGGAGGGGAAAGATTGCGCGGGATAGGGATAGCTGCGCATATCGCGAAATGGTAGTGGATCAACCGTATCGCCGCGATAGGCATAGAAATCCATATCTTTTTCGTAGCCGTTGGCGACGAAGAAATAATCGCGCACCCAGCCTCGCGGTAGAACGGGCAGATTGGCCGGATCAAAATCGAGTGCGATTTCGTCTCCCGATCCAAAGACGACAAACTTGTCGTCGACCGCATCCACCAACGTGCGGACGTCGCCGTAGCGCGTATATGCGCCCGCGGGACGTGTATAGGGGCCGGTCGCGCTCGTCTTTTCGTAGATGTATTTCACGTTGCCCGGCGGCTTGTCTTCGATCTTGAGCGGGAAGCCGTGAAAATTCAGCTCGGCACTCGCGAGCGGAACGGGCGTCACGCGCGCGTTCTTACTGTCGACATTCTCCTGGCTTGTCCGGCTGATCAAAATGTCATCCCAGTAAATTTGCAAATTTGTCGTGATCCGAATGCGCCGCGTACCGACCGGAAGCTTGCCAGTCAGATCGGCCGTCATCGTACGGGGACCACCAGCGGGGAAACCCATGTCGTCCACAACGCGCGTCCACTTTCCGTTCGAACCCATCGCTTCCACATACGGCGCGAACGGGCGCAACTTCGCTTGATCGGCGGCGTACATGCTCGTCGCCGAGTAATATTCGATTTCGCCATGCATCAACAGCCATAGAGGCCCGCCGCCATAGGACTCGCCCAAGTCGAGTTCGAGAGAGTGCGGCTCGGCGAATCCCTGGAATGAAAGCACTTTGAAATCGCCAAAATAGCGATGTGCCAACAAGTCGGGCAGCACATTGTGGCCGTGGTTATCCCAAGCGCCTACTGGAGGGCGCGAATCTCTGCTGTTGCTCAACACAACTTTGAACGGCGGATAGGGCGGATTGCTCGCAAAATATTCGTTGGGATAAACGTCGAGATCGGCTGGATGATCGACTGCCAGCAACTTTGCTTGATCGAGATAGACCGATTCTTCCAGAGGCTCCATAAAGCGGAGACTCAGCTTGCCATTTTTTTCACGCAACGATGATAGGTCGATCTTGATCGCCTCGGTCGGACGGGCAATATTGCGTTCGACGTTTCCCTTCTCCGCGGCAATCCAGTGTCCGACGACGCCCGCGCCAAGCATATCGCCGACGAGTTTATATTCCTGACCGTCCCAAGCAAACAGAGTCGGACACGAACTGCCGCGGCGATCAAGCTCGGTAATGTTCTGCGGAGTGTTGGCAGCAACACCGATTTCATCCTGCAGAACACCCGTCGGCCACAGCATACGGACAACATCGGCTTCTTTGGCTTGGCCCAGTCCAATGGTGAGATAGAGCGAGTTCTGGCCGAGATAGCCGGAGGATCCATAGACTTCGAATTTCTGACGAATGCCGTCCGAGAAGACCTCAACTTTCGTACCGATGGCGCTCTTGTTGTCGTTGAGGCCTTTGAGCGCAAGACGCAGCGAGTTATTTTTGCTTCCCCCTTCGTTGCGGAGCAGCACCGCCGGGCCGTGATTTTGCGTGATCAGCAGATCGACGGCGCCATCGTTGTCGTAGTCTCCGGTGATGATGGCGCGCGGTTCTTTGAGCTGAATCTTGTCGAGACCGACGTCGGTGGTGACATCTTTCCATCCATCGGGGCCTAGGTTCCGGAAGAGGCGGACTTCGCCGCGACCGTCTTTTGTTTCGCCGACCGCGGCGAGATCGACCCAGCCGTCATTGTCGTAATCGATGGCAGCGACCCCGCAGGCGCGGACCCAGTTGGTCTCGGGCAGTTTTACCTGATCGAAGGACTTGCCTTGGTTATTGCGCCACAGCGTAAGAGCAGGCGAACCAATGTGCGTAAACGCCAGGTCCATCCAGCCATCGTGGTCGAAATCCAATACAGCGACACCAAGGCTGCGCGCGTCGAATGCCATTTCGCTGATCTTGAAAGCACCCTCACGCGGGTTCTCGAAAACTGTCGGGCCCTTTCTGTGCCCGGTTACGATCAGATCGACGGCGCGATCATTGTTGTAATCCGTACCGATAGAGTTTGCGCTGTGCGTGTCGGAGGCGAGGCCGACTTCTTCGGTTACATCAGTGAAACTTCCATTTCCGTTGTTACGCCACATCGAGTTATCGCCTACAGAATGAGAGCCCTCAGGGAGCCGGGTCTGGCTACCTTCTGCAATCGACCCCGTGATATACAAATCCAGATCACCGTCGTGGTCGTGATCTATAAATGTCAGGCCGATGATCTCTCGGCTGTCCACGAGTGGGTCTGCCGAGGTCCTGTTGTTGATGCTGAGTCCGGCTTGCTGCGTCAGATCCTTGAAGGTGCCGTTCTTCTCGTTATGTAGAAGCAGGACCCGATTTCCTAAGCTCACCGCGAGGTCGGCGAAGCCATCGTTGTCATAATCTCCCGCTGTGCAAGAGATCGCAGGGCCGTAGGCGTCTAGGCCGGCCTTCTTCGTCACATCTTCGAATTTGCCGTTCCCCACATTGTGGTAGAGCGACATCGACCCTTGAGTTTCGTTATCGGGTAAAAACAAATCGATGTTTCCATCATTGTCGTAATCCAGAAAACAGGCGCCCGGTCCTAAGCTCGAGCCTACCTCCGGGGCGGATGCTTGCTGTGAACCGAGTCCCACTTCTTTCGTCACATCCACAAACTTCAACGAAATCTGCGGCAGAACTTTCTCCTCCGCGACCGGCGAATCTTCCGCGCGCGAATATTTCCCTTGCTCCCCGTAGGTCAGACTGATCGGCGAGCCCAGCTTATTTTGTGTGACGTACTGAAACTTCTTCATCGCCTCGTGCGCCGCGTCGGATTGTCCGGACTGCTGGTAGGCGCGCGCTAAGCCGAATTGCGCGGAGGCATGATGAGGGTCGAGTTTCAAAGCGTGCTCGAAAGCCGCAATCGCTTCCGCAAATTGCTTCGTCTGCGCATAAGTCGAGCCGAGAAAATACCAGCTGTCGGCGTCGTTCGCATCGATCTCAATCACGTGACGAAATGCATCAACAGCGGCCGCTCCGTCGGAGGAATTCTTGTAAAACAATCCCAGGTTGTACCAGACATGCGGGTCTTTGGGATTGGTCTTCGCGGCCCTGTCCAGCAGCGCCTTCGCTTCGTCGAGACGCTGCAGGTTGAGTAGAGCCACACCCTCGTTCACGGTCACTACTTCGAGAAAGGGATCGCTCTGAGCCGCTGCCTCAAACGACTTCAGCGCCTTCTCGAAAAGTTGCTGATTCATGTAGGCGACGCCGATGTTGTTAAGACGTGCCGCCTCCTCAAGCTTCGGGGCCGGAGCGCTCCCGGCCAGTAGGGCGACGACTAGCGTCAGAAGAGACGCGAGAATAACGGCGACGACAGGTCTTCTAGTCATTGTGGCTTCGGCCATGATTTTATCTGAGTGCCCAAGGGTGCTGAGTCAGAAGTCCATTTCCTGAACCGCGGATAACCTGAAATCGAGTCTGCCAAGTCAGCCCGGTCGCTTGACATTGGCGACTATAATGGAGTTAAGGCATGGCGCCAGCGTTATGCCCGCAACTAACCATAAGTTATTTTAAATCTGTACTTTGATCGATTTGGCCCTCCGCCGGGCCCTCGATCTGGAGCAAGTCCGCTTTGGTCGTAGCTAACTCCATCGTTATGAATACTTTACATTTAACATGTTTAGAATGAATACTTTGGAATATTCTCTCGGAATGAAACGTTGCAAGTTATTGATTACAAAGGCTGCCGTATGGCGCAACCGGGGCGAACTCCAATGTTATGAATACTTTACAATTAACTCTTTTAAAATGAATACTTTGACGAATTCGGGGTAGGGGGGGGGTACCCTGGAGAAGCCTCGGGGCAGCGAAGCGCGATTCACTTCCTTCCATAGGCTCGCGCGCCGATCTGGCCTTTCGCTTCTTGAATAGTGACAGTCTGGCCTGCGGCAAGATTTAAGAGTTTATCGACTTGTCCGCTCGGCCAGTCGATTTCTACCGAGTCAGCTTTGGTTTTTGATCCCAAGCCGAAGGTCAGAACCAATTCGCTCTGCGAAAGGTAGCTCGATCCCGACTTCATGGTGAGCCACTGCTTCTCGCCTCCAGCACTCAGGCGAACCACCGCGCCGATGCCGTCGCGGTTGGATTTCGTTCCGTCGAGCTTGATGCGCACACTTTGATTCGTCCCACCCTGATTCGAGTAGAGATGCGCTGGACCGCCGTTGGTCATCAGCAGGATGTCGAGCGCTCCATCGTTATTGATATCGGCGTATGCCGCTCCGCGAGCCACCTTTGGTGAGGCAAAACCTTTGCCAGTTTTCTCGCTCACCTTGCTCGTCACTTCGTCGAACTTGCCGTTTCCAAGGTTACGAAACAAGTGCGGCGGCTCGGCATAACTCACGCGCTTCTGCACGGTTTCGATTTGATCTTCGATGTGTCCGTCAGCGACAAAAATGTCTTGCCATCCGTCGTTGTCGTAGTCGAAGAAGAAGCAGCCGAATCCGAGCGTCACCAGCGTTTCGCGCCCAACGTCAGAGCGCGGAGCTTCGTCGACAAAAAGCCCATTGCCTTCGTTGTGATAAAGGGCAAGCATCTGGTTGGCAAAATTCGTGATGATCAGGCTCGCGCTGCCCGACCGATCGTAATCTGCAGCGTCAACTCCCATTCCGGCGCGGGCGATGCCGTCTTCGCTGAAAGCTATGCCGGCAGAAACAGCACGCTCTTCAAAGCTGCCGTTCTTTTTATTCAGGTAGAGCTTGTTGGGCTGCGTGTCGTTTGCAATGAGGATGTCGGGCCATCCATCGTTGTTGTAGTCGAGAACGGCCACGCCGAGGCCTTTCGAGGTGGGATCGTAGAGACCGGCCTTCAGCGTGGCGTCTTCGAACTTGCCGTTGCCGAGGTTGTGCCAGAGGCGCGCCGACGTTCCCTTGTACGATTCGGGCGTGCAATAGGATTTGTGAGTGCCATCGAGGGTGCAGTAAAGATCGCCCTGCTCGGACCACTGCACGTAGTTGGCAACGACAAGATCGAGTTTGCCGTCGCGATCGTAGTCAACCCACGCTGCTCCAGTCGAAAACTCGTTTGGTCCCCAAAGGCCAGCGGTCTTCGTGACGTCGGTAAAGGTGCCATTGCCGTTGTTGTGGAAGAGATGGCTTTGTCCGACGGCAGTAATAAAGATGTCATCAAAGCCGTCGTTATCGTAGTCTCCGACAGCCACGCCGAGTCCGAAGAGCGGAATTCCGAGTCCGGATTTACGGGTCACGTCGGTGAAGGTTCCGTTGTGATTATTGTGATAGAGCTTCGGCGTGGTCGGCCCATTCTTGGAATGGCCGGGCCAATCTTCTCCATTGATGAGGAGGATGTCGGGCCAGCCGTCGTTGTCATAGTCGATGAAGGCGCAGCCAGGACCCATCGTTTCCGGAAGCCACTTCTTGCCGAAGGCGCCGTTGTTTTGCGTGAAGTGGATACCGGCCTGCGCAGTGATGTCGCGAAAGGTGATCTGCCCTTGGGCGACCGTTGCTGCCGCGAGAAAAAACAAAACCCACCACGGAGACACCGAGGCACGGAGCAAAGGCTTTCTAATGGATTTCCCTTTGGCGGATGGCATTACTTTTGAGCTCCAGGACCGGCGCTGTCGCGGACTCTGGTCGAACTACGATCCGGTTGCTGGACGGGCGAGACAAGCGTCGCCACGCGGGCCGCACTTCGTTTGGCTGGACGGGCGAATGCAGTGGTCCCCACGCGAGTGGTGAAAATTGGCAGCGGGACAGACACATGTTCGTGAATATTTTGGCGCTCGTTATTGTCTTCCGGGTTCAGTTGGCGATAAGGGCCAGTGATGGCCTGCGCGGATTCGTCGGCTTTGAAGCGCAGGTACCGCGCCTGATGCTCTTTCGACATTTTCTCGTCGCCGAGACCGTTGTAGCAAAGCATGAGATTGTAGTGCGCCTGCAGATCCTCGGGATCGACACCCAGAACTTGCTGCAAAGTCTTCACAGCGTCGGCGTACTTGCGCTCAAGAAAAAGAACGCGTCCGAGGTTGTTGAGCGCGACACGGTCGCGAGGATATTGCGCCAGAACTTTCGTCAGATGCTGTGCGGCTCCGTCGTAATTCCCTTCCTGGCGCAAAACTCCAGCGTAGAAGAAGTGCGCTCGCGCGAGATCGGGACTGAGCGCGAGCGCCTTCTCAAGCACTGTGCGCGCACGGGATACATCGCCTTCCTGCAGGGCGGCGCGTCCGATATTGACCCAGCCATCGGGATTCTGCGGATCAACTTCTGTAACCTTTTCGAAGGCCGCTTGTGCCGCTTTCAGATCGCCTTGCAGAAAAAGGCCGATGCCGTAATCGTTCCAGCGCTGCCAGTCTTCTTTCACTAGTTCGGTCTTGGGCTGGGGCGCTGGCGCGTTCGCGGGCAAAACGTCGACAGCTACTTCGTTTTGTGCGACTGTGACGATGGGCACGTCGGGAATTTTCTCAGACTTCGCCGAGACTCCATGGAGTGACGCGGTGAACACCATCTTTGCGTCGTCGTAATCGGGAGTCGTCGCAGCTATTCCATTTGCCGGAGACGGTGCATTCTTCTCGTGCTCGCCGGCAAATGAGAACTGCGTGTTGAACCACGCGAACTTGCGATAACACAGGCGCGCCGTCAAAGTGATTTTGCTTCCCGATTTTTCGGGAACCTTCATGCGGAAATGCACCGTATCGGCCGCGCCCGGCGGAATCAGCCGCACGTAGACGACGGAACGCGTCGCCCAGGCGTTGCGTTTGTTGATGCGGTTGCCATGCCCGTCGATCTGGAGCGAGCGATAGAAGTGGGCGCCTTTTTCCACGGGACCTTTCCCGTCGTCCTCGACCATACCGCTCCAGAAAACGGTCTGGCCTTTATCGTCCACTCCTTTCAGTTCGAGCCACGTATCGTAGGCGTCGACGGTGCCCCCGGGAAAGAAATGTCCGACGCGCTTGGTGCGAACGACGACATCGACGCGCACGGTGTCCCCGCGACGAATCGCAGGCTGCACGCGATTCAAAGGCGCGGTGATGGGAGTCACTTCAGCGTTCGTCGCGGGCGTGATCTTGCTCTCCGCTTCTTCACCTACAGCGAATGTGGTGGAAAGCTCCTGATCGGTTACCGGCAGTGCTTTCGAAGAACCTGATTTCGGTGCGGCACTTTCTGGCGAGAGCGCGAAAATATCCACGGTGAGCGCCCCGCTGGTCAGGAAATCTTCAGTTGACTTCAATTGCGCCGCGTCTTCGTTTGCGGTCGGCACTGCGGTGTTGGCTCCCGGAAAGCGGTGGGAGTGCACTTTGCCGTTCACATTCCCCATGTCGTCAGAGTGTTCCAGCGGCATGTGGCAGTCGGCACACTGCTGCGGCTTGGGCGGATAGTAGAAAGAACGCGCGCCCTCGCCTGAAACACCACTGGCTTGCCAGTTGTCATACTCGTTAAACCCGCGGAACCAGCGGTAGTTATTCACCGGCACATCGAGATGTACTTTGTGACAAGAAGAGCAGAATTCCGCCGTCTGCTGCTTCATGAAGGGTTTCAGGAAGACGCGGCGATGCGGCTCGGGATTGAGCTTGACCATGAAGTCGTGGAGAGTGCGCACGACGGGATTCTTGCTCGCCGCAAGCTCGTGCAGTTTCGGATACTCAAGATAGAAATCAGCCTGCCCCATCGTGCTTTTAACGTCGGCGATGGAGTGGCACATCATGCAGCCCAGCCCGGCCTGGGCCTCGGGCGTATGGACAATCTGCTTGATCGGAGTGTCCATCTTACCGGCGTAGAGCACGGCCGGATCGTGGCATCCACCGCACCATTTGGAGGGTTTGGTGCCGACCGTGTCTTGCATGTACTCGATCGCTTTGCGATACCACTGATTGTTGAACGAAGAAAAATGATGGGCCGAACTATTCCATTGCTTGTAAATATCCTCGTGGCAGCGCTTGCAGGAACCCGATTCCATGAAGTACTGGCTAGGAATTTTCTGTCCGCCATAGACTTGTGCGGAACTCGGAAAGAACGGACCGGCGGGGCCGTCCCCTTCTCCGGCCATCGTAAGGGGCGGGAGCGCAGGATTTTCGATGCGAGCGTGTTGACTCCAGCGCGTTTCCCGGAGATAACGAGCCACAGGCGCGAGTATCGCCAACGTCACCAACACCGCGGCTACCCGAACACGGACGTGGCGCGAGAGCCACCCGATGCGCGCGGCTACGATCAGTCCGACGCCAACAAAACTCAAGGCGAGATGAACGTAGACCAGATCCCATTCGGAACGAAGCGCTCCGGTGTAGATCAATACGAGTCCTGGAATCGCGCCCAGAAAAACGAAGAGCATTCCAGCGCGAACCAGCGGCGGGGCCTGCCGCCAGAAACGCACCAACCACACCAGTAAAAGGATGGACGCCACGACGCCAGCAAGGACGTGCAGAAACACCACTCCTGCATACAAGACATTCGCCTGCGGGAAGGTATACAGGTAGATGGCGGATAGGGCGAGGAAACCGATCAGCACCGCGAGTGAGCGATTTATAGAAAGCCTGGAGAAAAACATGAAAGCTTCCGGCAGCGCGATTAAAGCCTGCACTGCCTTGGGTTGGGCCATGGTATCGTGCAGCGAGAAGGGGCGTCTCTAATAAAAAAACACTAGGCGGCCGGACGGCAGGTGGTCGATGTGGATTTAGCGAGGTTGGGCTTCGGGATTGGGCTTCGCGATGCGACATAGCACCGAAGTTGACAGCGAGACCTTAGGCGACCAATGATGAGTCGTGCGCGCTCCGGTTTCTGCTCTTGCCAAGACACTGGTATTTACTGTGGTCGTACCTGGAACGGTAGCGGGGTATATTCCTTGGCGCTTGCGGCCGACCGGGAGCGCGGTAACGGCCGGATCCGAGGAATGGGCGGCGATTGGCGTGATCACGCTCGGGATCGCAATTTACCTTTACACCGCGTTCTGGGGCTTCGCGATGATCGGAGGCGGAACACCCGCCCCGATCGCGCCGACTAAAATCCTGGTTGTGAGGGGCTTGCACCGCTTCGTGCGCAACCCCATGTACATCGGAGTCGGACTGGCAATCGCGGGACAAGCGTGGCTGTTTCATTCCGGGCACATCGCTGTTTACCTGGTGTGCGTGCTGCTAATAGTCCACATCTTCGTACTCTTTTACGAGGAACCAACGTTGCACAGGCAGTTCGGAGAGGACTACGACCGCTATCGCGCGTCGGTGCCGCGCTGGATTCCAAGGATAAAGAGCTCGCAACAACCTGCGGCGTAGATCCTCTAGCATCGCAGGCGAGACGTTACACCGATAATCCGAAACAAATACAAGAGCAAGCAGACTTGAAAAAGACCAGAGTCAGAGTTGCTGGACGATCTGCTGCCGGGAATCCGCGTCACGAGTTCAGGGCAACAGAATCATGCAACCGGAGTTTTCCGGCAAAGATAGCCATCGGGGTGGGCACGGTTGATCGCTGTCTTTGCGCCAAACCGCCGCTTTTGCGCCAGAATGAGCCATCGAGCGAAGAGCCGCCTGCTGCACCTCAGGCCGCGCTGACCAGAACTGATCGGTATCGGCCGACCAGATTTCAGCCACCACCGAAACTTTTGCCAGATAGGCCCAATAGGCTTTGCGTCCTTCGCCGATACTCGCAAGCGGGTCGCCCGGCGCAATGCCGTATCGAGAAATCGCTTCGGCAATCGCCATGTCGCCTCTGGTCGACTCCGCCGGCCGCGAAACCAAGAAATGCAGCAACCCAGGCATCGTATAAGCCGCCACGACAAGGATTCCGGCGAGCATGGCGCGACGTGCCAAGAGTTGCAATCCGGGGGGCACAAAGATCGACGCCCAAGCAGCACCCCAAAGTACGAGCGAAAAACCAAGCACATACCGTGGAACCAGGATGATGAGCAGATACAAGCCAAACACAGCTGCGGCGGGCAAGGTGCAGAACCAGGTTGCAGCAAAGTGGCGGAGCGAAGCCTTCGGCGTATACCACACCAGAATCAGCAAGGGCACGGTGAGTACCGCCCCCTGGGCCAGAAAAAATTCTCTCAGGCTCTGCAAGTTCACCGCCAACCGCCGCAGTTGGTCGCCCAGGTTAAGGATAGGATGGCTGAGCTTGTCGAAACGTGACGGATCATACCAAGGGGCGTACGTGACCCCCGCGATCGATGGAAGAAAGAAAACTCGTGGTGCCTCGAAAATTACAGGACCGGGATAAAACTTGGGTCCGGCAGTATCTAACTCGGTGAGCCACGCTTTCGATTCATTGGCGTTCACGAACCAGGCATAGGTCAATCTACCGCTGTCTCCCGCCGTTAGGTGACCGAGCGTCCGTGACAAGATGGCGACGTAAGGAGAGACCAATGCCACAAAAACCAGTGCTGCAACGATCGGTTTTCGGAGGGTTCCGGAGCGAAATCCCTGAAGCACCATTGCCCCCAGGATAAATAGCGCGAAATACAGCATGATCGTTTTCGCATAATAACCAGCGGCCAGCAATAAGCCGAGCCCTGCATATCCGGCAGCGCCGACTGGCCTGCCGTCATTGAACTCGAACAGTCGAGCCGCAATCGCAAGAACAATGGTCGCGACCAGGATGTCGGGATTTACATTGTCCACATACCAGACAAAGCTGGTGACGAACAACCAGTATCCGAGCACGATCCAGACCCAGCGTGCGACCGCTGGGATCGTAGTCTCACCTTCGCTGGAGCGCAGGCTCCAATCGGCCACTGACCGCCAAAACCTGCTGAAGGCGTACAAAGCAGCCGCAAAGAGAATAAAATTCAGCGTCCGCGCCATCACAAATTCGCTACGGATTCCGGGATGGAGAAAACGCATGCCAATCGCGAGCAGCCATGCGTAGAACGGTGACCAATATCCATTTACGGCCGTATGCCAGTCGTAGCGCGCGTAAGCGCGGGCAAGATCCATGTAAGCGATGCCGTCAGCGCCGAGGGGCAAATTGCGGCCAGAGAAGGCACTACGCGCTCCCACGAGCAGCGTAATCACCTGACATATTCTCTCGACATTCAATCGTTGGAGTGAGGCATCATGCGATACTTCGCCTTCCAACGTGGAATGGACAGCCATCGTCACCTCGTTACGCAACCCTTCTAACGACCGGATTGGCGAAGGCTGCGGAGGCTAATTCTATATCGCGACAACTCCTCCTAGTGTTGGCGAGTCGGGATTTCCCCGGAGCTTTATAGTTGAACAAGGCTAGCGATCACGAGTGCTCCGGTGACTCACGTATCTCCGCACCACGCCTTGCGTTGCCGACCGCCCCGTCCCTCTGCTAGCTTGAATGGTTTGCTGTTACGCACTTCTGCGGGGTGAGACTCAATGCCGGCCATGCAATTTCGCGGTGTGGACTTTATCGATTTCGACACTTTACTGAACGACGACGAGCGCCTGGTGCGCGATACCGCACGCAAGTTCATCGAAGAAAACCTCATACCGATCATCGAGGAATGCAACCGCGCGGGCCGCTTTCCGCGTGAACTGGTGAGACCAATGGCCGACCTCGGATTCTTCGGTGCATCGCTCGAAGGCTATGGTTGCGCGGGAATGTCGAACGTCGAGTACGGGTTAGTGACCCAGGAACTGGAGCGAGGAGACTCGGGCGTGAGGTCATTCGTCAGTGTGCAGTCGGCGCTCGTGATGTATCCAATTTATGCGTTCGGAAGCGACGAGCAGAAAAACACATGGCTGCCCGCGATGCAGAAAGGCGAAAAGCTTGGCTGCTTCGGATTGACCGAGCCGGATTTCGGATCGAACCCGGGCGGCATGCGCACACGGGCTCGAAAAGTTGGTAATGAGTATGTGTTGAACGGCGAGAAGATGTGGATCACCTCGGGTTCGATCGCCGACGTCGCCGTGATCTGGGCCAAGGTAGAAGACGAAGGGGATAAGGTAAGAGGATTCCTGGTCGAAACCGACCGTCCCGGATTCAAGGCCGACGACATTCATGGCAAGTGGTCACTGCGGGCCTCGGTGACGTCCGGCTTATCGCTCCAGGATGTGCATATCCCGGAATCAAACCTGTTGCCGGGATCGGGTGGATTGAAGTCTCCGCTGATGTGCCTGAATCAAGCGCGCTATGGGATCTCGTGGGGAGCCGTCGGGGCGGCGATGGCGTGCTATGACTGCGCGCTGCAGTATTCGTTATTGAGGAAACAGTTCCGGGATCAGCCGATTGCCTCGCATCAGCTGATACAAGAAAAACTTGCCTGGATGATCAACGAGATCACCAAGGCGCAGTTGCTCGTTCTGCAAGTGGGCCGTCTGAAAGACGCCGGAAAAGTCCAGCACCAGCACATCTCGATGGCCAAGCGAAATAATGTCTGGATGGCGCTGGAGTGCGCTCGAATGTCGCGCGACATTCTGGGAGCGAACGGTGTGGCGGATGATTACCCCATCATGCGGCACTTGATGAACCTCGAGAGCGTGAAGACCTACGAGGGAACGCATGATATTCACACGCTGATCATTGGAGCTAGCGTGACGGGGATTGACGCGTTCTAGCGGAGGACCGCAACCCTTGATAGCCGTCCTACCTCCCTTCCCGAATCACAATCGTCTCTGCGATCCGGTCGTGGACGCAGCAGCGATTCGGATGCGTGAAGTATTGGATGAATCCGAATCCTCCTTCTAGAAACGACGCGCCATATCCCAGGGCGCGCTCGATCGACTGCCAGAACGTGAGGTGGTCATGCACGAGCGAAACCACTCGGATTCCCAGTATGCGCTTGCCTAACGTTCTTCCCTTGCCCCAGTAGAGTGTCAGTCCAAAATAGAGCACGGTGAAGATTACATTCGAGATTTCGTGGAAGTCCCAGACAAGGTCAATGTGCGGGTTGGTCTGCGACCGCACTTCCAGCCACTTAATGAACCACATCGTCGGCACGTAAGCGACAAAAACGAGAACCATGTCGAGAAGAAATGCTGCGGCGCGGGACTTGAAGGACGCAAGCGGCAGACCGGCGAGCTTATCCATCTCTTCTGTGGCGTGCGGAGTATAGACGCGAGGTCCGATCCACTTCAATCGGGTCGGGGGCACGCTGCTTGCAATCTCGGCTTCTGGCTCAAGCATAGAGCTCCGTTAGTAATTCGTAGGCGCGGCGCAGGTGTGGAACGACAATACTTCCGCCGACGATCAGCGCCACGTTGATGGCTTCTTCCTGCTCGGGGCGAGTGGCTCCGAGGCGGTAGGACTGGATTACGTGGTAGTTGATGCAGTCGTCACAGCGCAGGCAGGCCGAGGCCACCAATCCCATGAGTTCTTTGGACTTCGCGGACAACGCGCCTTCCATGTAGGCGTTGTGGTCGAGATTGTAGAAACGCTTGACGAGGTAATTGTCGGCCTGGTCGACGTTGGCGTTCAGGCGATTGCGGGTTTCGAGAAAGCGTCGAGCGAATTCGCTCTTTTCGGCGACCTGTTTTTCCGAAAAGAGATAGTTAGGTTCCTGGCGGTCTGTGCTCATAAGGGAAAAGACTAGCAAACGTCTCCGGCTCCAGAATTCATGCAAAACCGAAGCCGCATTTTACGACATGCCGCGCTTTTCTCGTTTCCGCATGCAGTTCGCCTGCGAGTCGCCCGCGGTCACGCGAACAGAACTACTGTGATGCCTGCCCTTCCTTCTGTTGCGGGAACGGGATATATTCCTAGGCGCATTTATCGGAGGCTAAATGGTGACTCAAGCCCGTCCCGCGGCACATACCAAGAATTTCGGGGAAAATCTGGAAAGCGATCTGGCGCTGGAATTCTTGCGCGTAGTCGAGAATGCGGCCATTGAATCGGCTCGAACCATGGGGCAAGGCGACCGTCCGCTGAGCGATCAGGTGGCGACGGAATCGATGCGGAAAACCATGGACACCATCCCGATGCACGGAACCATCGTGATCGGCGAGGGCGAGCGCGACGACGCGCCCATGCTTTATATCGGGGAGCAGGTGGGCGGCAAGTATCCCGATGGACGCGAAGTTCCGCACGTTGACATTGCGGTCGATCCGCTGGAGGGCACAAATCTGTGCGCAACCGGAGCTCCGGGATCGATTACCGTGCTGGCGGCCTCAGAAAAGGGAGGGTTGCTCCATGCTCCGGATTGTTACATGGAGAAGATTGTCGTCGGCCCGTCCTGCAAGAACGCTGTGGAACTCGACGCGCCTGTGCACGTGAATCTCAAGAACATCGCGCGCCGATTGCATCGCGGGGTCGAAGATCTGGTGGTGATGGTGCTCGATCGTCCGCGGCACGAGAAGTTGATTGCCGATATCCGCAAGGCGGGGGCGAGGATTAAGCTGATAGGCGATGGCGATCTTTCCGCGGGCATAGCGGCGGCAGTTGTGGGGACCGGCGTCCATGCGGTGATGGGATCGGGAGGCGCTCCGGAAGGCGTGATTACAGCGGCGGCCATCCGGTGCTTGAATGGATACATGCAGGGAAGGCTGGTGATCGATCGTCCGGAACTGGAAGAGCGGATCGCCAAGATGGGGATCAAAGACGGGAAGAAAGTCTATGAGGCGGAAGATCTGGCGCCGGGCAAACAACTTATTTTTGCGGCGACGGGAGTGACCGAAGGAGCGTTGTTAAAAGGCGTCCGCTTTTTCGGGGAAGGGACTCGAACATCTTCGGTCATTCTGACGTTGAGGACGGGCCGGGTGCGGTTTGTCGAGAGCATCCACCTGGATAAAGGGCCGGATGTGAAGGTGAGGTTCTCGTAAAGCGGTTGTCAGTTTCTCAGTTGTCGGTTCTCTGTTAGTTCCGTTACAACTATCGCGGGTTAACGTCAATCGAGGCGTGGGTGCGACCGCATCTTAAATTAATCTGCGGGCATCGGTGCCGGGCGGCGAAGCAGGGGACTTGCCTTCTGAGGGGTGGCGGCCGACACAGGCGCCTCGAACCACTGACGCACGGTGGGCAGTGCGCTTCGCATCGCTTCCGCGCCGACGCGAATCAGCTCACGGGAGCGGGTGAAGTCGTCATAATCGAAGCCAGCAACATCGGGCTCGATCACAAGATCGGCCGCGGTTCTCCAGACTCCGGCCATCTGGTCTTGGGCGATCGCGAAGGATTGGCCGATCACGTCGAAGAGATGGCGCGGCGCGGTCGACTTTGACCACTGCCCCTTCAAGTGAACGCCCAGGACACGCTCGGCACCCATCATTCGCAGAGGGCGCGTCGGAACGGGATGCGAGAGCATGCCATCCACCAGCCGCTGGCCGGCAATCTCAACTGGCAAGAACATTCCTGGATAAGCGCAACTGGCTCGTACCGGATCGAAAATGGAGCCGGAGGTAAAGACCGCCCCTTCGCCGGTATTGAAGTCGGTGGCGGTTACAGCGAGCGGAATGCGCATCTCTTCAAAGGTACTAGCCTTCAAGGTTTGAGACAGGAACGAAACCATGCGGTTGTTCGTGGCGAAACCGTAGCGGGAGATCGTCCAGCGGGCGAAGGTGGTGAAGCGAACGCGGCTGGCGAGATCTTCGAGCTCGGCGATGGTGAGGCCGCTACAGTAGGCCGCTCCGAGAATCGCGCCGACGCTGGTACCGGCCACCATGCATACGGGGATATTCTCTTCCTCCAGAACCTTTAGAACGCCGATGTGGGCAATGCCGCGGGCGAAGCCTCCGCCTAAGGCGAGAGCGATGCCGGCGCAACGGGCTGGGGCGGGCGCGTCGGCCCAGCCGGACAGTTCCCGACTGAAAGCCTGCACCGAGCGGATCACCTTGCCCAGACGCTTCATGGAGCCCCACACTCCCGGTTTGCCGACCCCCGGCAAATCCGCAAATCTATCTGCTTAAGATGCCACAGATCGCAGAAATGTAACTGCCACCTTCGTGCCAAACAGAGGTTACGGCCGAACATTGAGCGAGTTACCGAAGGCGAGGTGTTTGGGAAACAAGACCTGTTTTACAGAGATTTCTTGCACAATTCATACGTCGCACGAGTGTGTGACCGGGGTCACTGCGAATTCAGCACCCAATTCCTACAATCAGTAAGTAAATATCGATATGAATTTATCGGAAGACCACTTTATGAAAGGAAGCTCAGGACCGTCGGTTCCCGAGGCAAGCCTGAGGAGGCTGCCGCAGTACCACTACTACCTGGTCGGGCTTCAAGCGCAGGGGATCACCGTGATTTCCTGCAGCGCCATCGGTCGTGATTTGCGATATGTTCCGGTGCAAGTGCGTAAGGATCTTCAATTTACGGGAATTATTGGAAAGCCGAAAGTGGGCTATTCGGTGGCCGATCTGCTGCTGGCGATCGAGAGTTTGCTGGGCTGGAACAACGCGAATGAGGCGTTTCTGGTCGGCACGGGCAATCTGGGAACGGCAATTCTCGGCCACGAGCGCTTCTCCCGTTTTGGACTCCAAGTCGTGGCCGCGTTTGATAATGACCCGCGGAAGGTTGGGGAGTGCGTCCACGGCAAGCCTGTTTTGTCGTTGGAGTGCCTGATTCCGCTGGCGGGACGAATGAACGTCCACATGGGAATCATTGCCACCCCGCCAGAAGCGGCGCAGGCGATCGCGGAGGAGATGGTGAAGGCCGGCATCCAGGCGATCTGGAACTTCGCTCCGGTCAAGCTGAACCTGCCAGAATCGGTCATCGTGCGGAACGAAGATCTCTATTCCTCGTGGGCCTCGCTGTCTTGCAAGTTGGCGAGGCGTCTGCGAGTTCCGCTCCAAGAAAGCGCGAGTTTGAATTGATCGGTTGCGTGGGCGAGCCCGATGAAAGCGCGAGAAATTGTGAAGCTCAACAACGAAAGAGCCTGTCCATCAAGGCTGGGCTAGGGTCGACCGACAAAATGAAGGTAGCCGTGAACTCGACCGATACTCACTTCAGACTATGGAGTTCCAAGAGAACACCATTTTGGGAACCGAAAGTACATTTGAGAATCTCGATCCGGACGAGTTCCCGAGTTCTGGACTAATGTTGTAAAGGAGGCACGCATGCCCCGATTAATAGAGATTACTGAACTAGCCCTGCGGGACGCTCATCAGAGTTTATTTGCGACCCGTATGGCGTTGGATGACATGACACCGGTCTGCGAGGACCTGGACAACGCGGGTTACTGGTCGATCGAATGTTGGGGAGGGGCGACTTTCGATTCCTGTATTCGTTTCCTGAATGAAGACCCGTGGGAGAGGTTGCGCACGTTCCGTAAGCTGTTGCCAAAGAGCCGCCTGCAGATGCTGCTTCGCGGCCAGAATCTCCTGGGCTATCGCCATTATGAAGACGGCGTGGTGCGGCGCTTCGTGGAAAAGGCCGCGACCAACGGGATGGACGTATTCCGCATTTTTGATGCGCTGAACGATGTGCGGAACCTCAAGACGAGCGTGGACGCCGTGAAGAAAACGGGCAAGCACGCCCAAGGCACGATCTGTTATACCATCAGCCCACTCCATACGGTCGCCGCTTTCGTCGCCATGGCGCAGCAACTGCAAGAGATGGGGTGCGATTCGATTTGCATCAAGGACATGGCGGGACTGCTGAAACCGCAGCCCGCCTACGACCTGGTGAAAGGAATTAAAGAGAAGTGCGGGCAGAGTCTGCTGGTGCATGTCCACACGCATGCCACGACCGGGGTTACGCTGGTTTCGCTGATGAAGGCCATTGAAGCGGGCTGCGACATTGTCGATACCGCGGTCAGTTCGCTGTCGCTCGGGCCGGGACACAATCCGACGGAGAGCCTGGTCGAAATGCTCGAAGGAACTGGTTACGAGACTCGCCTTGATAAAGAGCGCGTACTGCGGGTAAACCAGCACTTCACAGCGGTCCGACCAAGATATCGCGAGTTTTTCAGCGAATTTACCGGCGTCGATACCGAGATATTCAAGAGCCAGATACCCGGCGGAATGATCTCCAACATGGAGAGCCAGCTGAAGGGTCAGGGGGCGGCGGACCGGCTGCAGGAAGTTCTTTTGGAAGTGCCGAACGTTCGAAAAGATGCCGGGTATCCCCCACTGGTCACGCCTTCCAGCCAGATCGTGGGTTCGCAGGCGGTGTTCAATGTACTGATGGGCAAGTACAAGGTGATGACTGGCGAATTCGCCGACCTGATGTTGGGCTACTACGGGAGCACGCTGGGCGAGAAAAATCCTGAAGTGTTGAAGAAAGCCGAGGCGCAGGCGAAGAAGCCGGCGATCACGGTTCGTCCGGCTGACCTGCTGAAGCCGGAGTGGGACAACCTGAGCGCGGCCGCACATGCGCTCGAAGGCAACAATGGCAGCGACGAAGATGTGTTGACCTACGCCATGTTCCCGCAAGTCGCGCCCAAGTTTTTCAAAACTCGCGCCGATGGGCGGAAGAACCTGGGCAAGGATCCGTCGAAGAAGGCGCCCGAAGTGAAGGCTTCGCCGGCAGCGGCGAGCGGCGGCCATGAACTGGGAGCAAAGGTGAATTATGTCATCACGTTGAACGGCAAGGAGCATAGGGTGAGCGTGGCTCCGGAAAAATGAGCGGACCGGGATGCAATCGGGGCATTCCCGATGCCATCCGCTGTGAGTAGTCGGCCAACGGTGGGAGAGACAGTGAGATTCGAGGAGTGAAGATGGCTAAGCAAGCAACGAGTCCGAAACAGAAACCGATGGCCGCTAAGATTTCCGAGCTTCGCGCCAAGCATGCTGCGGTTGAGCTCGGAGGCGGCCAGGAGCGCATCGATAAACAGCACGCCGCCGGCAAATTGACGGCGCGGGAGCGCGTCGCTCATCTGGTCGACAAAGACAGCTTCCAGGAGATCGGCCTGTTTGCGAAACACCGCGCAACCTACTTTGGCATGGCCGACAAAGAGATGCCGGCTGACGGCGTGATCACCGGTTGCGCGACGGTTGATGGACGCATCGTCCATCTAGCCAGCCAGGATTTCACGGTGGGTGGCGGCGCGGCGGGACAAGTACACAGCGACAAGATCGCCGACATGATGCGACTTTCGCTCAAGACTGGGAGTCCTTTTGTCTTCATCAATGACTCTGGCGGTGCGCGCGTGCAGGAGGGCATCGATAGCTTGTCGGCGTACGGGCGTGTCTTTTACAACAATGTCCGGCTCTCGGGAACAGTACCGCAGATTTCCCTGATCTGCGGACCGTGCGCGGGCGGCGCGGCGTACAGTCCGGCGTTGACCGACTTCATTATCCAAACGCTGCAGGGGCAGATGTTCATTACCGGGCCGCAGGTAATCAAACAGGTCACGGGAGAAGTAGTGACCGCCGAAGAACTGGGCGGAGCGCAGTCGCAGATGAACCATTCGGGTGTGATTCACCTGATTGCCCAGAACGACGACGATGCGCTGCAACTTTGCCGGCGGCTGCTTAGTTTCATGCCCTCCAATAACATGGAGGATCCTCCGCGGATGGCTTTCAACCTGCCGCTCGAGTCTGATCCGGAGATGAACGGAATTGTTCCTATCGAGAACAAGATGGCTTATGACGTGCGCGGCGTGATCACGGGCGTATTGGACTACCGGGATTTCCTGGAAATCCAGCCGACGTTTGCTCCGAATATTGTGATCGGTTTCGGGCGCTTGCAAGGCCGGCCAGTGGGTATTGTGGCAAACCAGCCGAATGCCCTGGCCGGCGCGCTCGATATCAATGCATCGGATAAGTCGGCGCGCTTTATCCGTTTCTGCAATGCATTCAATATTCCGTTGATCACGTTTGTGGATGTGCCCGGCTTTCTGCCCGGCGTCGAGCAGGAGCGGGGCGGAATCATCCGTCATGGCGCGAAAATGCTGTTCGCCTACTCGGCATCGACTGTTCCGAAAATAACGGTGGTCTTACGCAAAGCGTACGGCGGCGCGTATCTCGCCATGTGCGGGAAAGATCTAGGCGCAGATCGGGTAGTGGCGTGGCCTACGGCGGAGATTGCCGTGATGGGAGCCGAGGGCGCGGCCGAAATCGTCTTCCGGCGTGAAATCGACGCAGCCGAAGACAAAGTCGCCCGCCGCAACGAAATGGTCAAAGCGTACCGCGAGACCTTCGCCAATCCTTATGTCGCCGCCGGACGAAGGCTGGTGGACGACATCATCGAACCGTCGGAGACCAGAAAGTATTTGGCTTTGGCGCTCGAGTCGTTGCATGCCAAACGGGAACTTCGTCCGCCGAAGAAACACGGGTTGATTCCACTATGAGTAAGAAAGAGCGGGAACGGCGCGGTTTGGGGGCGCGACGCAAAGAGTTGGAGCCAGTGATGTTTGAATAGGAACTCGCTGCGTAACAACTAAGAAGCATTTAGTAACGACGCATTTGGGCTAAGAACAGGAGCAGGGCGTGACATTCGATTTCACATTGCTGATAGCGGCGGGATTGGTCGCAGTGGTTTGCGGAACGATCTATCTCCGTCTAAAGCGCGCCTTCCGGCAAGCGTCGGCGAACTTGCAGCAGGCCGCCGAAGTCCAGATCAACGCGCTGGCGGCTACGGTGAAAGAGTTGGAGAGGCGGGTTGCGGGACTCAGTTCCGAAGTCAGCCAGGCCGCAAAGGCGAAACCCGTTTCGGTGCCTGTCTCCGCACCCAATGTTCCCGTGACGTCAGCTCCCGCCGTGCAGCCCGCTTCGAAAGAAGGATATGTCACGCCAGAATTGCTGGTGGTTATGGCGGCGGCTGTGACCGCGTTCCTGGGAAAGAAAGTACGGATACGTTCCGCCAAGATGCTGCAGTCACCCTACGAAATTGTGAATCCCTGGTCGCAGCAAGGGCGTGTATTTGTGCAGGCGTCGCACAATCTGCGTTCCAGAGGCTGAGACCGGGACCGAGCGAAAGTTGCTCGCGGGAAAGGAAGTACCGTTTGAAACTACAGATCGCTATTGACGGAAAGTCCTATGAGGTCGAAGTCGAGCTTCTGGAAGACGATTCGGCTCCACGCATGCCGAACTATGGGCCGTATCCGATCGTGCCTGCGACCGTGCAATCGCCGCAAGTTCCGGGTGCCCGAAGCGAACCGCCAAGCGTTGAAGAGAACGCAAGTGTGAACGAAGAGAAAGTGTGCCGCAGTCCAGTGGCGGGGGTGGTGATTAAAGTCAATGTAGAACCGGGGCAGGCGATCCAGGCGAACGACTTGATGATGGTGCTGGAAGCCATGAAGATGGAGACGAATGTCACCGCTCCGGTGGCGGGCAAAGTGAAGAGTGTCAAAGTCGCCCAGGGAGATTCGGTAAAAGTAAACCAAGTCGTTGTGGAGTTCGAATAAGGGGTTCGAGGCCATGCATTCGGCTTCCACTGAACGCAGCTAACTCATAAGCAGGAGGGATGGCGTCAATTCTGGCGAAATCCGGGTAAAGTCACAAGAAATATTGGAGAGAATCGATGAGCGGCACGCGAGAAGATTTGCAAGATGTTCCGGGAATTGAGTTCGTCGATCACGTAGCCATCGCAGTGAAGCAGGGAGAACTGGATGGCCAGGTCAAAGGGTATGAAATGATGGGATTTCGGGAAGTACACCGCGAGGAGGTACGCGGGACCGATCAGGTGCGCGAAGCCTTGCTGCAGATCGGGAATGGTCCTAATCTTATCCAGTTGCTCGAACCTCTGACGGTGGACTCTCCGGTGCAGAAACTGATCGAGCGCAACGGCGGCCGCGGCGGTCTGGCGCACGTTGCCTTTCGGGTGAAGAGCGCGCAAGTGGCGTTCGATGCCATGAAGGCGAGTGGATTTCAGCTCATCGACAAGGCGCCCCGGAAAGGCTCTCGGGGCACCACGGTTTTCTTCGTTCATCCGAAATCACGAGCCGAGAATCCCTTCGGATTTCTCATTGAGATTGTCGAAGACCCCAAGAGCAAGTGAGGGACAATGTCCTCTGACACCCTGTTGCACGAGTTCCCGCCGGTAAGTACGCAGGCGTGGGAAGACCTCATCGCCAAAGACCTGAAGGGCGCCGACTACGCCAGCAAACTGATGTGGCAGACGGAAGAAGGCCTCGCAGTTAAACCCTACTATCGCTCCGAGGACATTGCCAGCCTGGAGTATCTGGACGCGGCAGCACCGGGGAATTTTCCTTTTGTCCGCGGAGACCGCGCGACGGCCGACTGGTGCATTCGCGAGGAAATCGAAGCGCTAGAGCCAGTCGAAGCCAATCGGGCCGCTTGTGCTGCCGTGGTTGCGGGCGCGGAAGAGATCGCGTTTTTGCAGGCGCAACTCGCCGGTGCCCCAGATCTGGCTGTGCTGCTCGCCCATTTGCAGGAAATTCCCGTTCACTTTCAGAATGCTAACGAAGCGCTGATGCGTCTGTTGCTGGACAGGAAGCCAAATTCCCGTGTTTCGACAGGGTGGGATCCGTTCAAGAATCTGGACTTCGCCGCGGAAGTGATTGCCAAGTTTCCGGCGACGCTTGTTCCCTTCACCATCAGCGGCAGCGAATTCGAAGAATCGGGAGCCACCGCCGTTCAGGAAATCGGTTTCACGCTGTCGGCTGGAATCGATTTTTTGGCGGAGATGCAATCGCGAAAGTCTGACATCGATCGTGCCGCCGCTAGCGTCACGTTCTCATTTGCAGTCGGTTCCAATTATTTTTTTCAGATTGCGAAGCTTCGCGCCTTCCGCCTGTTGTGGGCGCGCGCCGTCGAGTCATTCGGGGGCACGCGGGAAGGTGCGAAGGCCCGCATTCATGCTCGCACTTCGCGCTGGAACGAGACCATTTACGATCCACACGTGAACATCCTGCGTGGCACGACGGAGGCCATGTCTGCGGCTCTCGGTGGAGCGGATTCGATTTCCGTTGCGCCGTTTGACGAATGTTACAAAACGCCCGACGAGGCGAGCCGCCGCCTGGCCCGGAATACTCAAATCCTGCTCAAGCAAGAAGCGCTGTTGTCGCGCGTCGCCGATCCCGGCGGTGGTTCCTACTGTCTGGAGGTCATCACGGATTTCATCGCCCGCGCAGGTTGGAAGACGATGCAGGCGATTGAAGCGGCCGGAGGATATCGTAAGGCCTCGACCGACGGACAGATCCGGCGGGAGGTCCAGCAGTCATTGGCCGCCAAAGAAAAGGCTGTCGGATCGCGGCGCCGAATTTTTACCGGCACGAACCAACATGCCAATCTCACCGAAAAAGCCCTGGAGCGGGTCGACGAGTCGCGTCTCAGCGAGGGCGGGCATCGTGGCGCAGAGATTTACGAGCGACTACGTTTGCGTACCGAACGACATGCGGATGCGGGCGGACGCGTTCCTCACGTTCTGCTGGCAGAAATCGGGGATGTCAAAATGCGCGCCGCGCGCTCGAACTTCGCTGCCAATTTCTTTGGTTGCGCGGGCTTCGACATTCTCACGCAGCGCTTTGACAGCGTCGCGGAAATTGAGGCCGCAGCGAGTGAAGTTGAGTTGGTGGTTCTCTGCAGTTCGGATCCCGAGTATCTGCCGCTGGCCGTGGATTTAATCGCCAAGCTGAAAGCCGCGGGACGCAAGGCTTTTGTGATCGTCGCGGGCTATCCCGATTCGGTCGAGCAGCTCAAGACCGCGGGAGTCGCCGATTTCGTGCATGTGCGCAGCAATCCCATTGAAGTTCTTACGAAGTGGCAAGACCAGATGGGAGTCAAGAAATAGTATGCGTCCAGACTTCTCAAAAATCGATTACCGCCCTGCAGCGAAACCAGCAGGCGCGACCTCACCCGAGCCAAAGGCGGCGGACGCTGCCGCCAACGAGTGGCTTTCGACCGAGCACATTCCGATTAAAGGTTCCTATTCTGCGAGGGACCTCCAAGGTCTCGAACATCTGGAGTATGCCGCGGGCATTCCGCCGTATCTGCGCGGCCCCTACAGCACGATGTACGTCATGCAGCCCTGGACGATCCGGCAATATGCCGGTTTCTCGACGGCGGAAGAGTCGAATGCCTTTTACCGCCGCAACCTCGCCGCGGGACAGAAAGGTTTGTCGGTCGCCTTCGATCTGGCGACGCATCGGGGCTACGATTCCGACCACGAGCGGGTCACGGGAGATGTTGGCAAGGCGGGCGTCGCGATCGACTCGATCCTCGATATGAAGATTCTGTTCGATCAGATTCCGCTCGAACAGATGTCGGTGTCGATGACGATGAACGGCGCGGTGCTGCCGATCATGGCCTTTTATATCGTTGCCGCCGAAGAGCAGGGAGTGACGAGCCAGCAACTGAGCGGCACTATTCAGAATGACATTCTGAAAGAGTTCATGGTCCGCAACACCTACATCTACCCGCCGGAAGGTTCGATGCGGATCGTCGGGGACATTTTTCGCTACTGTGCCGAGAAGATGCCGAAGTTTAACTGCATCAGCGTGAGCGGTTATCACATGCAGGAAGCGGGAGCCACGGCCGACATCGAACTGGCTTACACACTCGCCGACGGGCTGGAATACTTGCGTACGGGCGTCAAAGCCGGATTGGATGTCGACCGTTTTGCGCCGCGCATCTCGTTTTTCTGGGGCATCGGCATGAATCACTTCATGGAGATTGCCAAGATGCGCGCGGCCCGCATGCTGTGGGCGAAACTGGTCAAGACCTTCAATCCCAAGAATCCGAAGTCGCTGGCGCTGCGTACGCATTCGCAAACTTCAGGCTGGAGCCTGACCGCACAAGATCCCTACAACAATGTCGTCCGCACCTGCGTCGAGGCTCTGGCCGCCGCCTTTGGGCATACGCAATCCCTGCACACGAACGCGCTCGATGAAGCGCTGGCCTTGCCCACGGATTTTTCGGCACGCATCGCGCGGAACACCCAGATCTACTTGCAAGAAGAGACCAACATCACGCGTATCGTCGATCCATGGGCTGGTTCCTACTACGTGGAGCGGCTCACCCATGAACTGATGCACGCGGCGTGGACGCTGATCGAAGAGATCGAAGAGCTCGGGGGAATGGCCAAGGCGATCGAAACGGGTGTTCCGAAGATGCGCATCGAAGAGGCCGCCGCACGCAAGCAGGCTCGCATCGACTCGGGCCGCGACGTGATCGTCGGCGTCAATGCGTATCATTCGACTGAGGAGACTCTTATTCCCGTTCTGGACATCGACAATGCGGCGGTCCGGGAATCGCAGGTCAAACGGCTGCAGGAACTGAAACGCTCGCGCGACGGCAAAGCAGTCGAGCAGGCACTCGGCCAACTGGAGCGATGCGCCGCGACCGGCGAGGGCAACCTACTTGAGTTTGCAGTGGAAGCCGCGCGCAAAAGAGCCACGCTGGGTGAGATTTCTGCCGCGCTGGAAAAGGTCTGGGGCCGCTACGAGGCGACCACGCGCTCGATTGCTGGTGTGTACTCGTCGGAAAGCGGCAACGCCGAAGAGTTCAAAAAGGCGCAGCAGATGGTGGCCGACTTCGAGAAGGCAGAAGGCCGCCGTCCTCGTATTCTGGTTGCAAAGATGGGGCAGGATGGTCACGACCGCGGATCCAAAGTGATCTCCACGGCCTTTGCGGACGTGGGCTTCGACGTGGATATCGGCCCGTTGTTCCAGACTCCTGCCGAGGTCGCGCGACACGCGGTCGAGAATGACGTGCATGTCGTTGGAGTCTCCTCGCTGGCCGCCGGACACAAGACGTTAGTTCCGCAGCTGATCGACGAGTTGAAAAAGCTGGATCGGGATGACATTCTAGTGGTCGTGGGTGGCGTCATTCCTCCGCAGGATTACGAATTCCTCTACCAGGCGGGGGCGGTGGGCGTGTATGGACCAGGTACGGTCATTCCCGTGGCGGCGCAGAAGATTCTGGGCATTTTGACGGGCAGTCTGGTCGGAGGACATTCCTGATTTGGCGGATTCGAAAGAGAAGGAAAGTGCTTTGCGCGTTCGCCCCGGACGCGTGGCGCCGGAACCGCCGCACGATCTGATTGCTCGAATCTACAACCGTCGCCGCTCTTTTTCTCGCCAGCAATATGTCGACGGAATCCTAAACGGGCAGCGTGCAATCCTGGCACAAGCCATTACGCTGATCGAAAGTTCACGCGACTCCGACCGGAACCTGGCTGAGCAGATCCTCGAAGAATGTCTCTCGCATAGCGGCAACTCCATCCGCCTTGGCATCACCGGCGTTCCGGGAGCGGGCAAAAGCAGCCTGATCGAAGTGCTCGGCATATCTCTGATCCGGGAACATCGCCAAAAGGTCGCCGTACTGGCGATCGACCCCAGCAGCCAGATTTCCGGAGGGAGCATTCTCGGAGACAAGACACGTATGAAATCGCTGGCTGCAAGCGACATGGCCTTCATACGGCCGTCTCCCTCGCGCGGATCTCTCGGCGGGGTGGCGCAGCGCACGCGCGAGGTGATGCTGCTTTGTGAAGCGGCAGGGTATCAGAACGTCATCGTCGAGACGGTTGGGGTGGGTCAATCGGAGACTGCCGTCCACGATATGGTCGACTTTTTCCTGCTGCTGGCGCTTACTGGAGCCGGAGATGACCTCCAGGGCATGAAGCGCGGTGTCATGGAGTTGGCGGATCTGGTGGTCATCAATAAGGCAGACGGCGCGAATCGTGCCGCCGCGGAGCGGGCGAGAGTTGAAGCGCAGAACGCACTGCGTTATTTTCCTGCGTCTGCATCGGGATGGACGCCCTGCGCTCTTACGTGTTCAGCCCAAACGGGTAAAGGGATTTCGGAAATTTGGAACAGTGTTCTCCAGTGCATCGCCCTAACCAAGGCGAACGGTTGGTTCGTTCAGACTCGGCGAAACCAGTCCAGGAAATGGATGCAGGAGATTATCCAGCAAGGATTGATGGAACAATTCGAAGCCCATGCCGCGGTCCGAAAGCGCAGGGAAGACCTGGAGCAGGACGTCCTGCGAGGCCGAACAACGTCGTTTCGTGCCGCACGGACCCTTCTCGAAATGTACGCCGGTTCAAAATCTTCGGCGAAGCCGTCAACCAACTGACGCCCGCCTCTTCAGCCAACATTCTGAGGAAGATTCGGAGGCGAGCGCGCAGTTAAGGTTCAGGGTGAGCACATTTCGCGCCTTCCCGCCGCAAACAGCACTCTCTCGCCGCGAGCACGACATTCGGACAATATTCTTTATACTGAGAAAGGTTTCGTCAACAACCGGTGAATCCTGATCTTGAGAATCATGACCTCTAGCGTCTCTAATTCCGAAGCGACCGTCGATCGGCTGATTGGCCTGCACCAGAAAATATTTTCTGGCAATGCTCTTGTCTTTCGCGCTCCGGGACGCGTCAACCTCATCGGCGAGCACACGGATTACAACGATGGATTCGTCATGCCCATGGCCATCGGCTTCTACACATGGGTCACGGCAGCCAAACGCGAAGATCGGACCATCGCGGCTTATTCCGAACACTTCAACGAAAAGATCTCTTTCCCCCTCGACCAACTGTCAGGCCCTCCGCGCAAGCATTGGAGCGACTTTGTCCGCGGAGTTGCTGCCACCCTCCAGGGAGCGGGACACGCGCTCACCGGGGCTAACCTTGTGATTCACGGTGAAGTCCCGCTTGGCGCGGGGCTAAGTTCTTCCGCCTCTTTCGAAGTAGCGCTTGCCATGGCTCTCACAACTCTCTCGGGGACCGAAGTGTCTCGGTTGGAACTGGTGAAACTCTGCCAGGCTGCTGAGCACAAATACGTCGGCACGCGCTGCGGGATCATGGACCAGTTTGTGGCGGCGTTTGGCGCTTCCGGACACGCTTTAATGCTCGATTGCCGTTCGCTGGAATACCAGATGCTTCCGATTCCGCAGAATTTCCGCGTGATCGTCTGCAACAGCATGGTGCGTCACGAACTGGCGTCCGGAGAATACAATCGGCGGCGCACCGAATGCGAGGCGGGCGTGAAGATTTTGCAGTCGGCTTTTCCCAACATTCGCGCCCTGCGGGATGTGACTCTTAAGGATCTTGAAGAAGCTAAGTCTATGATGCCCGACACGATCTATCGTCGCTGCCGTCATGTGGTCACGGAGGATCAGAGAGTCCTCGACGCCGCGAACGCGCTCCAAACACAAGACCTAGACCGGTTCGGTCAGCTGATGTATCAATCCCATGCCAGCTTGCGCGACGATTACGAGGTGAGTTGCGCCGAACTCGACTTGCTGGTCGACATAGCCTCATCGATACGAGGCGTCGATGGTGCGCGCATGATGGGTGGCGGGTTTGGTGGCTGCACCGTGAACCTTGTTCAATCCGATTGGGTCACTGCTTTTCACACCGATATGCGGAAGTTGTACGCCGGGAAGGTGGGCACTGTTCCTGATCTCTACATCTGCGAGCCAGCCCAAGGGGCAGAGGCGTGGCCAGTTTAGGGCCGGAACGCAAATCGCACTCTCAAGGATTATTAGGAAGCAAAGAAAATGGGAGCCTGCAGGTTCTCAGGCTCCCAGAGTTGCGTGTAGAACAATCAGACTTACTCCGCCGGCGTTGCGACGAAGCCGGAATTGATCGGCGACGTGCCGTAGAAACCCACCAACACGCCGTTGTCGTTGATGCCGTTTACCACGGTGGTGCCGATGCCGCTCGGATCATCGACCGTCACGAACGTCCCTTTTGAAATTGTGTAAACGAAGCCGTGGCTGTTGCCAGAGCTGTCCGTGTATACGCCAACCACCAGGCCCTTGTTGTTCAAACCAAGCGCTTGCGTGCCGGTTGAGTCAGGGGCGTCGAGCACGGTGAAGTGTCCGAAAACCTTGACCCATCCGTGATTCACGTTGTTCGAATCAACATAAAAGCCGCAGACGCTGTCGGTGTTGTTGATGCCGGTGGCCTGAGCGCTGACAGAGTTGGGGATCGAGTAAGCTTCGAACACGCCACCGAACTCGTCATAGACGTAGGCGGTGTCGGGTCCGCTGCCACTCGCGGTGGTGCTGTAGTATCCCGCAGCCTGTCCGTTATCGTTCTGGCTGAGGAGCTGGTTGAACGGCTTCTTCGGATACGCCACGGCGGTAAATACGCCCTGATTGTCCGTGAAACCAATGGTCTTGCCTTTCAACACGTAGAAGCCCGAGGTCGTGTCATGGGCGTTGTTGATGCCGATGACCTGGGTCTGCTGCGATTGCGGATAATTTTCGTCGGTGAAGGTGAGGGTCGCCAGATCGAGAGTGAAACCTTTGTTCAAGTTCACGTTGTGATAACCGGCGATGATGTTCGAGTTATTGATGCCGAGCAACTGGGTAAAGGTGTCGCTCGGATAGTTGACAGTCTGAAAGTTATAGGACTGGGCGAAAGCAGACATGCAAGACAGCACGGCGACGCCAAGGGAGAGAGTTAAGCTTTTGAGTTTCATGATGTTCCTCCTGATTTTGAGTTCGTTATTTACTGCTCACCCTTAAGAGCGACATTCCGGGCGAAATCCTCTCATCGATTTCGAAAAATCTTTCTAGGGAGGCAAACTGGTGATTGAGCGACACATTCGACTGTGAATCCGGGATGCTGAATTGGAGGCGGGCGAGGCGCAATCGCCGAGGAGTCGGTGGCGCGAAACTGCGACCGAGGCGAAACCGAACATATTGTAAGATTGCGAGGACATGGCGTCTTCCCCCGATCGATGGCAAAGGCTTGAAGCTCTGTTTCATGAAGCGCTTGCATTGAAGCCCGGTGCTCGGTCGGAGTTTCTCGACCAACATTGCGGAGACGACCAGGATTTAAGAAAAGAAGTTGAGTCTTTGCTGGATTCGGCCGAGAAGCCGATGGACTTTCTGCGGAAGCCGGTGCTCGAAGCCGCGCAAGAGATGGTCGCCGATGAACACCGGGAGATGTTCACTCCCGGCACAGAGCTGGGCCCTTACAAGATAATCTCCCAGCTCGGAGCTGGCGGTATGGGCGAAGTGTACCTGGCAGAGGACACACGTCTTCGGCGCAGGGTTGCTCTTAAGATGATCGTGCCAGAGCTGGTTTCCGACAAGCGCGGGCTCCAGCGCTTCGAGCAGGAGGCGCACGCCGCTTCCGCGTTGAATCACCCCAACATCCTCACAATCTACGAATTTGGGCAGGCGAATGGGCTGCACTTCATCGCTTCCGAGTTCATTGAAGGGCAAACTCTGCGCTCAATGACGCTCACGGGCAAACTTGGATCAGATGCAGCCATCGATATCGCCATTCAGATTGCGCGCGCCTTGGCGGCTGCGCACGACAACGGAATTGTTCATCGCGACATTAAGCCCGAGAACGTGATCGTCCGCACGGACGGTATCGTCAAAGTCCTCGATTTCGGAATCGCCAAACTCAGCGAGCGGCGTACGGGAGAGTCGATTCTGCGGAGCGGTTTAACCCTGACTTCCTCAATCAGCGATACGGGAATGGTACTCGGTACCGCGCGCTATATGTCTCCCGAGCAGGCGCGTGGGCTTCAAGTGGACGGGCGCAGTGACATATTCAGCCTGGGATCCTTGATGTATGAGCTGATCACTGGTAGAGCCGCATTTAGCGGGACAACGGCGAGCGATGTGATCGCAGAAATCCTGAAAGGCGATCCGCCTCCACCGGTCGAGTTCGCGCCGGACGTTCCTTACGAAATTGAGCGGATTATCAGCAAAACCTTGCGCAAAGATCGCAACGATCGCTATCAATCGGTCCGGGATTTGCTGATCGATCTGCAAGACTTTAAGAAAGAAGCGGAGTTCCAATCGAAGCTCCAAGGGACGGTTCGTCCGGACCGCGGCAATACTGGGTGGGGTGGCCGAACACCGGCGCGAGGCGCGCTTCCTTTGCACATGCCGGAGCGCTCGCCCAGGCACGGCAATCGGGCGTGGGTGCTGGCCGTCATTCTGGTGACTGTGTTGGCTGCAGGCATGGTTTACCTTGCCTTTCGCCGGCTCAATGGAGCGCCCTCAAGCGACCGGCCTCGCAGTCTGGCGGTTCTACCCTTCCGAAATATGCGGCAGGATCCCGAAACAGATTTCCTCGGATTCTCACTCGCGGACGAAATCATCACCAAGCTCTCTTACGTCAACGCGCTGACGATTCGACCCTCCTCTTCCATCGACAAATATCGCAACCAGGTCATCGATGCGAAGAAAGTTGCCAAGGATTTGAATGTGGACACTCTGCTAACCGGCAGCTTTTTGAAAGACGGCGACGATCTCAGAATCACCGCACAGTTGATCAACGTCAAGCTAGACAAAATTCTGTGGCGAGAAGTCATCGACATGAAGTACGACAAACTTCTAGAGGTGCAAGATCGCGTCGCGCAGCAGATCATCAAGGAATTGGAGTTGAACCTGACGCCCACCGAAACAGCGAACCTGAAGCCCGAGAAACCGATCAGCGCGTCCGCCTACGAGGACTATCTGCGAGGAATCGATCTTTATTCTTTAAACGAATTTTCGCCGGCGATCGGAATGCTGCAACGAGCCACGGAAATCGCGCCAACCTATGCACCGGCTTGGGCGCATCTCGGAAGAGCCTATACAACCAACGCGTCGCTGCAATTCGGAGGGCGGGAGGACTACGTAAAAGCCCAGGCTGCCTACGAGAAGGCAATTGCGTTGAATCCGGCGTTGGTTGAGCCCAGGATATACATGGCCAATTTACTCACCGACACCGGCCGGGTCGAGCAGGCCGTGCCGTTGCTGCGGTCAGCTTTACGGGATAGCCCTAACAATGCCGAGGCGCATTGGGAACTGGGCTATGCCTACCGATTTGCCGGGATGTTGGAGGAGTCCGTGGTGGAGTGCGAGAAAGCACGCCAGAATAATCCGCAGGTGAAATTGAATAGTTCGGCAATGAATAGTTATCTGTATCTGGGCCGATACGATAAATTTCTGCAAAGCCTGCCGGTGAATGACTCGGTCTACATCATCTTCTATCGCGGCTTTGGTGAATATTACCTGAATAATCGGGACCAGGCCGCCTCCGACTTCGATCGCGCTTTTGCCAGGGACTCCAGCCTGCTTCCTGCCATGGTCGGCAAAGCCCTGAGTGATTCGATCAAGCATGACAACGCGCGCGGCCTAGCGCTGCTGCAGAAAACTGAAGATAAGATCGAAGAGCGCGGAGTGAGCGATCCCGAAGGCATATATAAGGTGGCGCAAGCGTATGCGGTGTTAGGGGACAAGACTTCCGCATTGCACATGCTGCGGCATAGCATCGGGGGAGGGTTCTTCTGCTATCCATACTTTGAACGCGACCCACTCTTGCAGAGTCTTCGAGGAGAAACGGAGTTTCGGATCCTGATGAATCAGGCACGGCAGCGGCATGAGCAATTCAAGACCGCATTCTTCTGAGGGCTAGGCGGAATTCTGGGTTAGCTCACGGTGCAGCCACGCTTTCGCCATCTTCAAATCGCGGTGCACAGTTGCGGGAGACACTTTGAGCGCGGCGGCCGCTTCGTCGTAAGTGAGACCTCCGAAGCAGAGTAGCTCGATGATTTCGCTTTTGCGCGGGTCAAGCGCCGCCAATCGCTGGAGCGCGGCATCCAGTTCAATGATGCCGCCAGTGGTTTGCGGGCCAATCATGACCGCTTCGTCCAAAGAGATGGTTTCCGCTCCACCGCCTCTCTTCTGCCGCTTGTTTCCTTTGGCATGATCGACCAGAATTCTGCGGATCAGGCGCGCCGAAACGGCGAAAAAGTGAACGCGATCTTGCCAAGGCACATTGGCATCGACCAGTCGCAAATAAGCCTCGTGGACCAAGGCTGTCGCCCGCAGCGTGTGGTCCGGTCGTTCGGCGCGCAAGCAGATCCCCGCCAGTTTGCGAAGTTGCTGGTAGACCACCGGCATCAACTCGTCTAGGGCTTCTTTGTTGCCGCCGCCCCATTCTTTCAGCAGCCGCGTCACCAGTTCCCGCTCGTGAGGAGCTTCCGTCATTTTGTTCCTGGGATCGAAATTCGGTGATTCGGCGTTCGACATTCGCGATGGATTTGCGGCATATGTAGGATATATAGGCAAATGGAACGAGCGTCTGTGTTCCAAACACCCGATGCAGGAAACAGCCCGCTGGATCCAAGATTTCGAAGGTGGATTATATCTCAGAATTCCGGGAGATCACCCAATCAAGAGGCCGCCAAACCAGCGGCCACAATTGTCTCCGAGGTTAGTCGCGAGTTCTTTCGGAATCGCCCGGTTTCGATTCGACGCGCAGCAGCCAACCGCTGCCCGCGTGGACCGAGACAGCTTTCTGCGAGGCCAGAACGATGCTACCCTGAGGCTCGGTCGATCCGTCGTTCACTATAATTAAGCCTTTTCCAAAGCCGTAGGCACCGCAGGCATAAGGGGAAAACACCCAAAGCGCACCCGTTCCGCCGTCCTTATCGATTCGTCCGCCACAGCCCGGTGCCAAATCTCCGCTGAACCTCACAAATCCGCGCGACTTTTCGGGATTGTCGGGCCGAAACGCCGCTTCACCCCCGACCGGTGCCAACATCACCGCACTTTTCGGCGTCGTATCGGGTTCGAAGAGAGGAACTTGGGCTTGCGAGACCGCCATCATACTCGCCAGGGCGCGCACGTTGGCCCTCACAACCACTTCGTGGCCGTGGAACACGAGTTTATCGAATTGCAACGACAAGAGCGCGGGCGAATCACCCTGATGCATCTGCACTTCGGCCACATGCCCAAAGACTTTGGATCCTTCTGGAATGCGTTCACCGGTCGGGAGCGGGACATCTTCCATGATCTTGCCCATAACCCGGTCCCCCGGTCGCGCTTTAGAAGAGTCGAGCGTCATCGTCAGCATGATTGGAATCACGGTACCAGCGGGCACATTCTGAGACAGTGCTGCCGGAGCCAGAAGCCCCAACAGCGCCGCCAAAATCAGGAATCGCTGCACGATCATGTTGCCCTCCACAAAACCCACGGACGATTCAACCGGTGCGCAGCAGGGGAAACACTGCATCGCCGGTGGAGCATCGGATGCCAAACGGCTATCGCCGGCTTGCGCCGGTTACAGATAACGATTTCTAAGAACAAAAAACAGTTGTCGAACAAGGAGAGGAACGACGCGGTGACCCCACCGTTTGTAGGAAATAATATCCGTAAATTGAAATAGTGCAAGAAAAAAGGCTGCCGACCTTGAAGTCGGCAGCCGAAAGGGAACAGATGCTTTCTTGGTATAGACGATGCTTAAGGCAAGTAAAAGCGGAAGCCGGTCAGCCCAACGACGTCGTCTCCGGTGGGCGCTCCACCCTGTCCGGACCACGCCACTCGGTGAACGAAGGCCAACTGTGCGCCGTATTGGAATGTCCCGAAGGGTCCCTTGTACAGGCGATACCAGAATCCCCCGGTAGCATCGTAAATATTCTTGTTCTGGGCGCCGCAAGCCGCTCCGCCCTCGGGAACCACTTCCACGTTACAGTTCGTGTTGTTGACCAGTGGAGAACCGTAACCGGCCGCGACCGTAGTGCCTTCTGAGTTAACGGTTGTGTAGCGCGCAGCTCCTACGTACTCGTCACCGCCATAGACGAAAATGTCCAGCTTCGGTTGAGGATGGACCTCAAATCCCGCCAAGGCGTGAACCTCGGTCAGGGGAATAATCATTCCATCCGGACGCAGGGTGACATCCGGCGTATTGGACGCGCCGTAGCGGCCGATGCCCTTGCCTGCCAGTCCTTCGGCGATGAAGTCCGCTTTCTTCGTGATCGGGAGAATGGCAGCCAAACCAATACCGCCTCCCGCCGTCACATTCGTCGTTCCCGGGGTAGTTGCAGTGGATGCGATCCGGTCGCGGAAGAGACGGGCAAGTCCCTTAATCTCAAAGTGCCCGTAACCCGGTTCAAAGGCAACCTTGCCGATAAAGTCGGGAGCGAGGTTGGTGGAAAATCCGTTGGTGCTGCCCGCCAGGTAGTTGAGTGTGCTGCCATTCGGCGATCCAGCGTTGGAACTGGTATTAAAACCCATCACATTGGCGGGCGTGAAGCTTGTGCCCAATGTGGTCTCAGAATTTGCGATTTCGAATCCAGCCCAAGTCTTGTTGCTGAAGTTCTTAAGGACACGGAAGGCATCCTGCCGCACATAGGTGTAGCCGACCACGTAACTACCTTCCAGCGTGGTCGGAATGAACTCACTGCGGGTCGCAATTCCGTGACGATCCGTGGTCATGAGGCTCCACATCTGCCCGGCCGTGAAAGTGAGACCATTCTTGAATTCAGCTTGCATCCACAATTGACGCTGCCGCGGAACGAAGCTATTGGTTTCTACCTGGTTGCTGGTGGGAGCCTGGCCGAGGAAGTCCATTTCCAGATAGCCAGTCAGTTTGGTGCTGCCGACCGTGGAGGTCGCGACTACGATCGGGCGCGTGCCGCGTGCGGAGGCGCGGAACTCGGAGAGATTCGCGTTCGGTGTACTGTCGAACGGGACGGACCCGAAATTGCTGGTGATGTCGGCGTTCTCATTGCGGCTGCGAACCAAGGCCATCGATTCGAACCACCCTCCGGGCGTCAACGTGATGCCCTTGTAATGAAATGCGAGCGGATTCTCCAGCGCGTCGACGGCTTTCTTACCCTCGGCAAAGGCCGTGGTTGCGACTTTGGTTTCGCTTTGCAGATCGCTGACCGTGGTGTTCAACGTCTTCACACTCTCCTGCGCCGCGGCCGCTTGTTGTGCGGCGTTCTGTACCGAACTCTGCAGCGTTTGTCCCTGCTGCTGCACCTGTTGCTGCAATTGGGTGTTGGTCTGCAACAGTTGCTGGATTTGCGACTGCTGCTGTTGAATCTGCTCTTGCTGCTGCTTGATTTGCTGAGCGACCACTTGCAGCTGTTCTTCGACAGTCGGACCCTTCTTCTTAGCGACCGCCTTCTTAGTGGCAGCCGATTTACTCTTTTCGGTTGTCCCAGTGGGATTACTTTGGCCCGCAGCAGCAAGCGGAAACACTGCCAGCAGGCAAATGACGAATATCAGGAACGGGCTACGGAACGGATTTGGCATGATTGCCTCCAGTTTTCGGCGTAATTCCGATCCAGTCGAGAAGGACTGGACTTACTGGGAGGCAAACCAGAATCCCAGTTGCGGACTCGCCACAATGCGCGATGGTAGCGGGAACGGATAAGCAGACGCACCGTTACAGGTCACGCAAGATTGTGATCCCAAACATCTATGAATGTGACGAATGTCGCCGGGCGCTTTGGGACACCACATTTTCTACCTCTGCAAGGGAAGAGCCTGAACAACGAAACGAGGCGCGCTGTTTTCGAACCCAAGAGGGCTCGTTTCAGCGCGTCGTTTTTTCCAGGAGATACATATAAGAGTGGTAGATTTGTCCCGTAGCTCGAGTCATGCCAATCTCACACGTTCGACTACTGGAATAGCATGTGCCAGGTTGTTGTATTTTTATCTCGGAAGCCTCGAGTTGCGTCGCCGAACGCGTCAACTCAGGGAACAGGAAACCTCGGTCTCCTGCAAAGGCACAGCACCCGGCATTCGGCGGAATAAACACTTGATGGCTACATGCCTTCGCAATTCCTTCGAGCTTATCGGTCAGTCCCATTTTCGTGACCGAGCACACAGGATGCAACGCAACAGAGTCAACCTTCGCTCGCACCGGTAATTTGGGAAGCAGTTCGTCGTGTACAAACTCGATGGCGTCAAGCATCCGCAATTGATCGAAACGCTCCTGGTTTTCGCGGGTAAGGTAGCCACGCGACGTCTTGAGCGAAAAAGCGCAGGGGCTGGTATCAATGACGATCGGCAAGTTTCCCAAGTCGGTCCATTGCCAGAAGCGTTCTATCGCTCGATTGGCGGCGATGCCGTGCGCACGAGTGAATCCTTTCGAGGAAAACGGCATACCACAACACGTCCCTGCTACATCCAACGGTACATACACGGGTACGCCCGCGCGCCGGGCGAGTTCTACGGTTACTTCCATCAGCGAATGGTCTTTGGGTTCGGACGGCAACCGGCCCATGATGCGTGAAATGCACGCTGGGAAATAAACTGCCTTCGAGCCTGCCTTGGAAGTCACAGGAACTCTTCCGGCCGCGAAGGGAGTGTCCGTCATCCATTCGCTGAGATTGTCTCCCATAAACCGTTTCAGTGTGGTTGTGAACGCGCGCATACCGCTGGCTCCGACGACCCTCTCGGCGGCATGGCCTGCGCGCAATGCCCAACGCAGGGCGCTTTCCGTGCCGCTGAAGTTTTTCGCCAGCCGGGCTGCCCAATCTTGAGCACTGGCGGAAGCGCGCACGTTTCGCAGGCGCTTCACGAGCTGTCCGGTATCGATGCTCACCGGGCATGCCGTGGCGCACAGGCCGTCCGTCGCGCAGGTATCCAGCGCCATGTAGGGGAACTCACGGTCAAGTGCTTCCCAGAGTTCGGAGCCATTGTCGGCCTCTGCCTGCCGCGCCATTTCGCGTCGCACAACGATTCGCTGTCGCGGCGTCAAAGTCAGTTCGCGGCTGGGGCATTTCGGTTCGCAATAGCCACACTCAATACATTTATCGATTTCAGGTTCGACAGTCGGAATGCGTTTGAGATCGGCGAGGTGCGACTCGCAATCGGAGTTGATGATGACTCCCGGGTTGAGGATGTGCGCGGGATCGGCGAGATCTTTGAGCCGGCTCATAATCTGATAGGCGTCGCTGCCCCATTCGGTCTCAACAAAGGGAGCCATATTGCGTCCGGTACCGTGTTCCGCCTTCAGCGCGCCATCGTAGCGATGCACGACAACTTCGACCATATCGTCGATAAAGCGCGCGTATTGGTCGATCGCCGCCTGATCGTTAAAACTCTGGGTGATTACGAAATGCAGATTGCCATCTTTGGCGTGACCAAAAATGATGGCGTTCGGATAGTCGTGTTTGCCAAACAGTTTATTGAGATCCTGCGCCGCATCGGCCAGGCATTCGACGGGAAAGGCAACGTCTTCGATGATCACCGTCGTGCCGCTTTGCCGCACCGACCCTACGGACGGAAACATTCCGGCGCGAATCTTCCAGAGCAATGCCTGCTCAGCCGCAACATGGGTGAAGCGCGGAGCTTCGAAGAGCTGAAGGTTGGCTACCGCGTCTTTCGCCATGGCTTCCAGTTCCCCGCGCTTGTTTTCGTCCTCCGATTGGAACTCTACGAGCAATCCGGCTGCGCCTTCGGGAAGTGTTTTGATCGAAAGGGGAATTCCCGCCTGGTTCTCCACCGAACGGAGAGCAGCACGATCCATTATTTCTAAAGCTTTGGCGCCCGCGTTGCGCAAGGGAACGATGGAATCGGCAGCGGCGTAGAGATCCGAATAGAGCAACAACCCGGTGTACTTCACCGGCAGATCGGGGACGGTGTTCAGCACAGCCTCCGCGATAAACGCGAGCGTACCCTCCGCTCCGATCAGAAGATGCTGGAAGATATCGATGGCGGTGTCGAAATCCAGGAAGGCGTTCAAGGAATAGCCGGTGGTATTTTTCCGCTTGTATTTGTTTCGCACGCGTTCGCGGAGATCGAAATTGCGCATGAGTCTCTGCTTCAGATCGAGAACGCCGCATGCCAGTTCTGTTTCGCGCGCGTGAAATTCCGCGTCCGCGTCGAGCCGAGACGTGTCGATAACAGTGCCTGACGGGAGCATGAACTTCATCGACTTGAGAGTGTGATAGGCGTTGTGTTCGACGCCACAACACATGCCACTCGAATTGTTAGAGAGAATACCCCCAAGGGTACAAGTCGCGATTGATGCAGGATCAGGCCCGATTTTTGCTCGATACGGTGCGAGCGCCAGATTGGCTCGCGCTCCGATCACTCCTGGCTGAACGCAGATTTGCTTTCCATTTTCTTCAACCTTGGCCGTCCGCCAATGACGGGCGATATCGACCAGCAATCCATCTGAGATCGCTTGTCCCGACAAACTCGTGCCGGCCGCCCGGAATGTCATGGGAATGCGGTAATGCCGGCTGAAGTCGAAGAGAGCGCGTATTTCGGCCAATCCGTCGGCTTGCACCACCGCTCTTGGAATCAGCCGATAGAAGCTGGCGTCCGAAGCGTACGCGATGAGTTCGATTGGACGAATGAGGATACGCGATGGATCGATTGACGAGCCAAGTGCGAATTGAATTTCCGCGGAAGAAATTTTCTGCGGGATTGTTTCGACATCGGCTACCGGCATCGTGGCTCTCCAGCTTTCACACGAACATGGCCTTGCGGATTATTCCAGTTCATCTGCCAGGCGCTGGATCGTATGTTCCACCTTGATCGCAGAGTTTTTCTTGTCGAGGCCACCCCGGATCTGCATGACGCAACCGGGACAGTCCATCACAGCGATGGTCGCGCCGGTTTTTTCAATGTTGACCAGTTTGCGCTCAAGGATGGGGGCTGAGATTTCCGGCAACTTGAGCGAATACGATCCGCCCATGCCGCAACACATATCGGATTCATACATCTCCGCGATCTCGTATCCGGCCTTGGTCAGCAACTCGCGTGGCTGCTGCGTGGCGTGCAGCGTCCGCTTTAGGTGGCAGGAATCGTGATAGGTGATTTTTCCGAGGTGTTGCCCATCTTTGAACTTCAAGCGCCCTTCATCCACGAGCTTCTTCACCAGGCTGGAGAAGTCAACGGCCTTGTCGGCGAGTTGCTTGGCCCGCGGCAGCGCGTCGGTTTGTCCCAGGCTTTCGAAAGTCGCAGTGAACTCGTGTTTGAGCGCCACGGTACAGGTCGGACAAGCAGACACTACGTATTTCACGTCTTCTGACATCAGGGCGTTGATATTGTCGCGTGCGTTTTGCGCGGCGACTTCGTAGGCTCCGCTATAGCGCGCCGGGGCGCCGCAACAGGTTTGTCCTTCGGGAAACAGAACCTCGATGCCGGCTTTGTTCATGATCTTGATCAGCGATCGGCCCATCTCGGGATAAGCAAAGTCAACAAGGCATCCGGCGTAGAAAGCAATTTTCTCACGGCAATGCGGTTGCTCAACCTTCTTAAAGACGTTGCGAAAAGGCGCATCCGCAATCGCGGGCAGGCTGCGAAACTCTGTCATGTCAGACAAGAAGAAGGGCAGGTGACGGATGAAATTGCCTTTCTGTACGGGCTTTTGGGCGAGCGAAGCCGCCCGCAGCATCGAATGAAAGAGCTTACGGTTGTTGACCACTGAAAAGATCGCCTTTTGCACGAGCGGCTGGCCTTTTTCCACTGCGAGACGGCGCCGCAATTCAAGAATCAATCCAGGGATATCGATCTTGCCGGGACACACTTCGACACAGTTGCCGCACTGAATACACAAGCTCTGGATATCGTCGGAAGACTTGAGCGCGTCAAACCATGCAGTGAGAATCGTGCCGATGCCACCGGTATAGACTTTGCCGAAGACGTGTCCGCCCACCAAACGGAAAACCGGGCAGACATTCAGGCAGGAGGCGCAGCGAATGCATTGCAGGGCCTGCTTGAACTTCGGATCCTGCGACATCTGGGTGCGCCTGTTATCCATCAGAATGATGTGTAGTTGTTTGGGCGTCCCGTCGGTGTTCGGAACGGGACCGCTGATCATCGAGACGTAACTCGTGAGGAGTTGTGCAGTAGCGCTTTTGGGCAGAGCCGTCAGCACCGGCACAACATCGTCGAATTTTTGCATCAACTTCTCAATGCCAACGATGGCTACATGAATTCTTGGCAGAGTCGTTACCAGACGCGCGTTGCCTTCGTTCGTCACGATCACGATGGTTCCGGTTTCCGCGACCGCGATATTTGCTCCGGTGATGCCCATGTCCGCGCTGAGAAACTTCGTCCGCAACTTGGCCCGCGCAAACTTCACTAGCTTCGGGATGTCGGGCTTCTGGCCTTCTTCCACCTGCTCGTTAAATACCGTCGCGACCTCTTCTTTGGTCATGTGGATGGCGGGCATGACCATGTGCGACGGAGTCTGGCCGGCGAGTTGGATGATCCATTCGCCAAGGTCGGTTTCGCCCACCTCGATACCGGCCTCTTCGAGATGCTTGTTCAGGTGAATCTCTTCCGAGGCCATCGATTTGGATTTCACGACACTCTTGACGTTGTTGGCACGCGCCAGCTCAAGAATGTACTCGCGCACTTCGGCGGGATCATTTGTGCAAAATACTTTTGCGCCACGAGCTTCGGCATTCTCAGTGAACTGCTGGGCGAGTTCGTCGAGATGCGCCGCCGCGTACCCTTTACGCGCGGAGATTTCCGTTCGAAGCGCTTCGAAGTCGTAGCCTTCGTATGCTCTCAGGCGGCTTGTCCGGTAAGCCTCTGAGAATCGTCCGAGCGCCCCGGTCAGATTCGGATTGTGAACCGCTTTGGCGATCGAATCGCGGAACTTGCTTTCCATCAGTTCACGCTTTCCGGCGCATCGGAGAAAACACCGTAAAAGATGATGACGACTTTCTCCGGCCCGTGGACCCCGATCGTGAGCACGCGTTCGATGTCTGCGGTGCGACTGGGTCCCGTGATAAATGAAATGTAATTTGTCTGTTCGGGGCCGATCTTGGCTAAAACTGAGGGTAGATCCGGCACAATTCGATCGCTTCGAATCAAGGCGATATGAATCAGCGGGAGAGTCGAAACCAGTCGTTGATCGACGGGTGCGGCGTCCTGCACCAAGGTTCCGGTATTTGCGATAGCCCAGTCGAGTTGGCTGATCCCAACTTTCGCGAGAGCCGAGACTTCGCGGTTGACTGCGAAAGTTAGGCCTGGCACCCGAGCCGAAAGCTGCTCTTGGTCCAGACCCTCCAGGAAAGGACACGACGCCCATACCGCATAAGCCTGCGGAACATTCGCGACTCCCGCTCCGTTCAGGTAATCAAGTAGGAAAGCCAACGCCTGATCCTTCTGCGGAAAGTGGTGGACTTCCGCGCTCACCGCCTCGGCGCGAGATTTAAAGATTTCAAATGTGGAATTCATGGCTTCGTACCTTCCCCGAGCCGATCAAGCTTTCCCGTGATCCTCATCGGAGGACGATATGGGTAAAGGGATAAACGTACGCCATCAGAAAGACGAAGATGCCGACCAACGAAGCCAGCGCGATGCTGTGCCAGAAAACGTAGCGCAGGATTTCACCCTCATGCCCATACCACTGTGTCGCAGTACTAGCGACAACAATGCTCTGCGCATCGATCATCTTGCCCATCACGCCGCCTGTTGTATTCGCAGCGGCCATCAGAGCTGGAGAAACGTTTACCTGCTGAGCCGAGATCTTCTGCAAGCTGCCAAAGAGCACGTTCGACGATGTATCCGATCCCGTCAGAGCCACGCCCAGCCACCCGAGGAGGGTTCCGAAGAAGGGATAAAGATGGCCGGTGCGCGCGAACGCCAATCCCATGGTGGCGTCGAGTCCGGAATAACGAGTTAACATTCCGATGGCCAACATGGCGCCGATCGTCAATAACGAGAAGCGCACCTTGACCAGCGTTTTTCCATATACGGAGAGAATTTTTCCGAAGCTGAGGCCCATCACCAGTCCCGACAAAATACCCGCCAGCAGGATCCCCGTGCCGGTTGCGCTGAGCCAGTTCAATCCGAAAACGGCGCTTTCTTTCGTCGGCTTCGCGACTACTGGTTGAACCCGCAGCACAAGATTGTTCAGGGCGGTTACCGGAAATTGCGGATTGGTGATCTTGCTTGGAGGAGTGCTCCAACTAGCCATCGAGACAAAAGTCTTTTCTGGCGCATTCATAAAGTTCTTGCCAGTTTGTGTGCCCCACAGAAACACAATCGCGCTAAGGATGATCCAGGGCACCCAGGCTCGCGTAATCTGCGTGCGAGTGAACCCGTGGGCGGCATGATGTCCCGTCTTCGCCTCTTCCCCTTCGAAGGTCCAGACCCGCTTGGGATGCCATATAAATAGGAAGCCGATCAGGCAAATCATGGAAACAACCGAGGCCACGACGTTAACGAGCCACGGTCCATGCAGATTGGATATCAGGTACTGCGGGATCGCAAACGACACACCTGCAACGAGGATGGCGGGCCAAACTTCCAGCATTGCTGCCCACCCGGCAAAGGCGCAGACCAGCCAGAAGGGCACCAGAATGCAGAACGGAGTTAGAATTCGGCCGGCCATCGCGCCCAGCGTGATCTCGCTAAATCCCGTGACCTTGGCTAGCGCGATGATCGGTGTTCCGAGCGCACCGAAGGCCACCGGCGCAGTATTCGCAATTAATGAAAGGCCGGAAGCTTGCAGAGGCTTGAATCCGAGGCCGATGAGTAGTGCGGCGGTGACCGCGACGGGCGTTCCGAAACCGGCAGCACCTTCGAAGAACGCGCCGAAGCAGAAGGCGATCAGCAGCAACTGCAAGCGGCGGTCTTGCGTGATGCCCGTCAGGCTGTGCTGCAAGATGTTGAACTGCCCCGACTCCACCGTGAGTTGGTACATGAAAATGACGTTCAGGACGATCCAGCCAATCGGGAAAAGTCCGTAGCCTGCCCCGTAAACCGCAGTCGCCGCCGCCAGACGCGCGGGCATGTGGAAGGCAAAGATCGCTGCCAGTAGAGCCGCGGCGAGTCCGGCCAGCGCTGCATAGTGCGCCTTGACATGACCGAGCGCCAGACTTCCGAGCAGCACAATGATCGGGAGCGCGGCGAGAATCGTAGAAAGCCACCAGTGTCCGGTCGGGTCGTATCCCTGCGACCACGGCGCCGACAAAGGCGGAACTCTAAGGATCAGAATGGCGGCGATCGCTGCGACTGCGATCACAACCCCGGCAGCCAGAAGATTGACTTGGGGTGGGGGCGGCGGTTGGACCCGCGGCGGAGCCGGCGTCTCGGCCGGTGCGAACGTTGTTGCCATGAATATCCCCCTTAACGGGAAGCAGGGCGTGTGATTCGAGTTCGATACCGCGTGATACTAGGATAGTTGCTAATCCGCAGATGTGACTCCGGTCACTGCAATTTGTGATCGCCAGGGTTCGAGAACCTTCAAAATACGCTCGCCCGAGCGAACGCGGTGAGCACAGTAGTCTGCCCCGCTATCGTCCCCTCCTTCTTTAATCACAGGAAGCGGTGATGGCTATCACAGGAAATCGGTGCTTTACGTTGTACTTATACTTCGCCCGCGAGCCGGCAGTAATCGGCTCACTTTCCTTCCCAGGAGTTCTTATGCCCGAGCAACAACCCTTGTCAAGAGATGCCAGAATGGCTGTGATCTCCCAATTCCTGGGATTTATGCTGGACGCTTACGACATGGCTTTGGTCCTGGTCATGTCTCCGATTCTCGTCAAAGTTTTCATCTCTCCTAAGGGAAGTGACGCCTGGAAGTTCATCGTCATTGTGTTCACCTACTCGATTACGATGGCGGCTCGCCCCATCGGTTCTGCGATCTTCGGCCGCTACGCCGACAAAATCGGACGCCGCTTTCTGTTAGTCCTTACGATTGGGGGCGTGGGTGTCATGTCCGTCCTCGGAGGCTTCCTACCCACTTACGCGCAGATCGGTGTCTGGTCTTACGTCGTTTTCTGTTGTCTTCGTTTGTTGATGGGTATCTTCTTCGGCGGCGAATATGCTGTGGGTCACACTTTCGCGATCGAGTATGCTCCGCAAGAAAGACGGGGAGCGATCGGCGGCTTCATCCAGTCGGGATTCCCTCTCGGGTATGTTCTGGGCGCGCTGGTCTTCGCTCTCGTGTCGGCGGCGACTACGAAACAGGCCATGTTCGCCTATGGCTGGCGAATTGTCTTTGTGACTGGAGTCATTCCTGTGTTTGTTGCACTTTATATTCGGAAGAACCTGCACGAGTCGCCGGAATTCGAGAAGGCGAAAGCCCTTGGCAAAATCGAGAAGTCCCCTTTCTTGAGTTTGTTCAGGCCGCCGCAACTATGGGACTTTCTACAGGTCTTCTTTTTCATGACGGGACTGTTTCTCACCGACTATTCGGTCTACGGATTCCTTCCCAAACTTCTGACCCTCGATGGCCGTGGGTTCGACACCACAACCTATAGTTTGATCTACGGCTTCGCGATGTTTATGGCGTTTCTGGGGTACAACTTCTACGGCTGGTTGTCGGACCGCACGGGAAGGAAAATTCTCACGCAGTGGTACTGCGGTTTCCTGTCCGTGTTTGGAATTCCCGTCTTCTATGTGCTTTATCATGCCGCCGTAGAGCGTAATCTCTGGATGGCTGTGCTTGGCACCGTGATGGCCGCTATGTTGAAGTTGGCTTGGGGCGTGGTTCCGGCTTATCTATGTGAGCGTTTTCCTACCAGACGTCGCGCCGCCGGCGTCGGCTTCGGCTATTCTTCCGGCGCACTGCTCGGCGCGGGCTTCGGCGCGTATGCGTGGTGGGCGCACAAGATTCCGTTTATCGCTGCGATCGAGAAGCAGGATCTGTGGCTGTCGCCCTCGGTCGTGCTGACGGTTGGCGCGATCATGACATTCGTCAGCCTGTATTTCTCTCCAGAAACCAAAGACCTGCAACTCGACGCAGTGGGAGAAAAGGAACGCGCCTTCGAAGCCGCAAATGCGCATGAGGTAGAGGTACTGGCGAGCTGAACGAGCCGTTAACGAACTCGAATGGTCGTGCGCCATCAGCCTTAATAATCCTGAAACACCGTCGTCGATCGCTATTGCACTGTCCAAACGCGCGGATCAGACATGGCCGGATACGTCTCGCTGAGTGTACCTCGGTAAGGGCCGTCGTTTCTTTTCTTGTATCGAAGCGAATCCTTGAGGCTGATAGTTAGTCCAGAGAGAAGTGCTTCGATCGACCACGTCTAGACTTGATCATGCCCAGGGGATTACACCAACGGTGCGGGCACGGTGATTAAGACCGGGGAAAAGGAGATCCTGAATCATGTCAACTGCAAGTGATACCGGGCCGCCGCCCGGGAAACGAGCGAAACTTATGCTCGTCGACGACGATCCCGACCTCCGTCAAGCTCTTAGCATCCGTCTGCGCGCTAATCACTTTGATATTTTGAAGGTTTGCGACGGCTATTCCGCCATCGCCCTGGCTCAGAAAGAACATCCCGACCTGATTATTCTAGATCTCGGCCTGCCCGCGGGCGACGGATTCGTCGTTTTGAAGAACTTGCGTGAATACCCAGCCCTCGCCGACACCCCGGTCATCGTGCTGACCGCGCGCGATCCACAAGCATTCAAGAAAAAGACTCTCGACTCCGGAGCCGTAGCTTTTTTCCAAAAGCCGGTTGAAAACGAAGTCTTGCTCATCGCGATCCGCTCTATCTTACAAATAGGACACGACGGGGAAACTTCCGGTGCAATTGCTACGATCTCGAATTCGTCAGGAAGATAGAAATATTTCGGCGGAAGATGTTATTGTCGCGCTTTTTTGAGCACTCTTCGATTCACGATCTGCCACCGCCATCCTCCGGATGAGTCGAAAAGTTCGATGCGGGACAATTGGCAACTCCTCCGCGATATCCCGATGGTAAGATTTGTTCCGATGAACGAGCGCTTCAAGAGACGATGTTGCGGTTGCCTGGCGATCCTACTCCTCTGCGCTGCTGGTGCGTTCTCTCAGAGCACGGCGACTTCAGGCTTCCGCTCTTTGCGTGTGGATGCCAGCAAAGTGACCGGCGAGATTCGTTCCTTTCAAGGATTAAACGGGCCACCGAGTCCGGTTATGGCCGGACTGCCCAATCTCGTTCAGCAATACAAAGACTTGCGCGTCGATCAGGTTCGTACTCACGACTTCATGGGGCCGACGGAAATCGACTCTCACTTCGAACAAACAAACCCTCTGCTTAGATGGCTGATTCCTGACGACGAGCAACGGGCGGGCGTAGTGCGGGCGGGCAACGCCAGCACTATTTTTCCCGATTGGAGCGCTGACCCCGAGAAGCCGGAGAGCTATCGATTTGGCCCGTCCGACAAGGTAATCGCTGCCATCGTCGCCAGCGGTGCGGAAGTGTATTACCGTGTCGGGCGTAGTTGGGGCGCGAACATCGAGCCTCCGCCTGACTTCGATAAATATGCCAGCGTGGTGAAACACGTCGCCATGCACTACAACCTCGGCTGGGCCAACGGATCTCATGACAACATCCGCTATTGGGAGTTTTGGAATGAGCCCGAGCTCCTTTTCTGGGGCGGCACGCCGGAGCAGTTTTATTCACTATACGAAAAGACAGCCCGGGCGCTGAAGTCCGTGGATCCCTCGTTCAGAGTAGGGGGCGTGGGCAAAGCAATCGCCTACGGTGAAGGTCCTTACCGCGAAGGGTTTATCGATTACTGTGTCGCGCACAAAGTTCCGCTCGATTTTTATTCCTGGCACACTTATGCGGACGGAACCGCCGACCCTTATGATGCCGTCCGACTCGCTCGAAAGATCCGCGAGGTGCTAGACGCACGAGGCTTGAGCAACACGGAGAGCATTCTCTCCGAATGGAATTTAACCCCCGACTTTACCGTTGCCCAGAAATCGCTGCTGCAAGGTGAGCAGAACGCGGCATTCGTGGGTGCCGTGCTCAGTTATCTTCAAGACGCTCGGATTGACCACGCCCATTTTTATCGCGGCGATGCCGCATGGATGGGCCTTTTCGATTTGGACGGGAAATATTTCAAGCCTGCCTATACCTTCAAAGCCATGGGGAAAATGCTCGACACTCCAAAGAGATTCGCGGTGGAAGGAACCGACACCTTCGGATTCGCTGCGCTGGCAGGCCGCTCGGCGGATGGAAAAACGGTTCAGATTTTGATCAGCAATTACGCAATTCCGGCGGGATTCCAGCCTCGCCTCATGCCCCTCCCCCCAGACGTTTTGAAGACGATTCCCCCGAGTATTGATTTATCAAAGATGCCGGCCTTGTCGCGGCGGACCGACATCGTCTATCACGATAACTCCGGATACAACCTCACCGTCGATCGTCTTCCTTGGGGCAAGAAGGCGTACAGTGTGAAGCGTTATCGAATCAGCAAGACGCAGAATCTGGACTTGGTGGAAGAGAAATCGTCAGTGGGCGGAAGTTTTGAGTCGTCCAACGCTCTTGCACCCAACGCGGTGGAGTTGATCGTGCTTCAAGTTCGTTGAAGACGATTCCACAGTCGTCGATTTTTCAGTCGCTGATTCTCCAGTGATGAACACGGGACCGGCCCAATACGTCCTCGCGCTCGACCAGGGCACCACCAGCTCCCGCGCTATCCTTTTCGACCACGACGGCAAAATCGCTGCCCTCGCCCAGCATGAGTTTCCCCAGCATTTTCCGGACAAAGGCTGGGTGGAACACGATCCCATCGACATACTCACAACTCAGATTAACGTCGCGGCAGAGGTTCTGGCTCGCGCCCACGTTCGTCCGCACGACATAGTTGCGCTGGGCATCGCGAACCAGCGCGAGACCACCATCGTCTGGGACCGCGAAACCGGCAAGCCTGTTTACAACGCCATTGTCTGGCAGGATCGCAGGACGGCCGACGTCTGCGCTCGTCTGCAACACGAGGGCAGCGAGGACGAGATCCGAAACAAGACCGGACTGCTGATCGATCCTTATTTTTCCGGCACGAAGGTGACTTGGATTCTCGACAACGTCGACGGCGCCCGTGCGCGTGCCGAACAGGGCCAGCTTGCCTTCGGCACCGTGGATTGTTGGCTCATATGGAACCTCACCGGCGGCAAACGCCACATCACCGACCGTACCAACGCCTCGCGTACGTTGCTCTACAACATCCTCGACGACAAGTGGGATGCTGCCCTGCTGAAGTTACTCCGTATTCCGGAAACCATGATGCCCGAGGTCGTCGGGTCCAGCGAAAAGGTGGGCCGCGTTACCACCTCGCACGGCTTGGGCGACATCGAGATCGCTGGCATCGCCGGTGATCAGCAGGCCGCTCTTTTCGGTCAGCTCTGCGTCAACCCCGGCGACGCCAAGAATACTTACGGCACAGGCTGCTTTCTCTTGCAGAACATTGGGGAGACTTTCACTCTCTCCAGGAACCGATTGATCACCACCGTCGCTTGTAGCGCTGATGGCCGCCTGCAGTATGCACTAGAAGGCAGCATCTTTGTGGGCGGCGCCGTTGTGCAGTGGCTGCGCGATAAGATGCAATTCTTCCCACAGGCTCCAGACATCGAGAAGGTTGCCGCGGCGGTCGACGACTCCGACAGCGTAGTACTGGTGCCCGCATTCACCGGTCTGGGTGCGCCGCATTGGGACCCTTACGCCAGCGGAATGATCATTGGATTGCAGCGCAGCACCGAGATCGGACACATCGCGCGGGCCGCCCTCGAAAGTATCGCTTTTCAAGTAACGGACGTTCTCCTCGCTATGCAGTCCGACACGGGCACCACATCCAAAATGCTACGAGCCGATGGCGGCGCCGCGAGCAACGATATCCTGATGCAGTTTCAGGCCGACCTTCTTGGCATCCCAGTCGAGAGGCCGGCGATCCTGGAGACGACGGCTCAAGGCGCCGCTTACCTGTCCGGTCTGGCCACCGGCTTTTGGAACAATGTCGAAGACATCGCCAGAACTCGTCTACCAGCACGGGTTTTCACACCGCACGTGGGTCGGCAAAAGGTGCTGAAGCAATATGCGAAATGGCAGGACGCCGTGAGCCGATCCAAAGGATGGAATAAAAGCTCAAGCGGGACAACCGCATGAACCGCGAGGAGATGGTTGCCCGCATCGAAGCTCGCACCCAACCGTGGGACCTCGCGGTGATCGGTGGAGGAGCCGTGGGCGCGGGCGTGGCCGTGGACGCAAGCTCGCGGGGGCTCAACGTCTTGCTGGTGGAGCGCGAAGACTTTGGCAAGGGCACCTCGAGCCGCTCCACGAAATTGGTCCACGGCGGCGTTCGCTATCTCGAACAAGGAAACGTAGCGCTCGTTATGGAGGCCTTAAAGGAGCGCGGCCTGCTGCTGAAGAATGCGCCGCACATCGTTCACAATCTCCCCTTCGTAGTGCCGAATTACTCGTGGTGGGAGGGACCTTTCTACGGCGTTGGGATGAAGGTCTACGACCTCCTTGCCGGTGCATATAACTTCGGCAAGTCGCGCATCTTGTCTGTGGCAGAGACGCTGGAGCGCCTGCCCACGATCCGCACGGACGGCCTGCGAGGCGGAGTTCTTTATCACGACGGCCAATTCGATGATAGTCGTCTGCTGACACACTTGATCGCGACAGCCGCCGATCATGGAGCTACCGTTTTGAATTACGCCCCCGCAGTTGCAATGGTAAAGAACGCCGAAGGCCTTTTATCCGGCATCGTCGTTGAAGATCGTGAGACGGGCGATCGATACACCGCCAGAGCAAGAGTCGTGGTCAACGCTACCGGAATCTTCACAGACGAAACGCGGCGGTTGGCACAGCCCGACGCGCCTAGCATGATCACTCCGAGCCAGGGCATTCATCTCGTTTTTGATCGGTCTTTCCTGAGCGGCAAAACCGCAATCATGGTGCCGCACACGAAAGACGGTCGCGTGATGTTCGCGATTCCGTGGCACGACCGCACGCTTGTCGGCACGACCGACACTCCGACGGAAAAACCTTCGTATGAGCCGGTGGCCCTCGAAGAAGAAATCGCCTTCATTCTCGATACAGCGACTCTCTATCTCAGTAAGCCGCCGTCCCGAAAAGACGTTCTCAGCATTTTCGTTGGAATCCGTCCGCTGGTGAAGAGGGCCGGCGCCGAGAGCAACAACACCGCGGCGCTCTCACGAGATCACACAATCCAAATCGATTCTTCGGGGCTTTTGACCATCGTCGGCGGCAAGTGGACGACCTACCGTCACATGGCCGAAGACTGCGTAGATCAGGCGATCACTCTCGGCGGCTTGAAGAATTCTCCCTGCGCCACTTTCGATCTGCGGATTCATGGGTACCATCAGCACCCCGAGCGGTTGGGAGCGTTGCGCGTTTACGGGACAGACGCCGACGGAATTCGTGCGTTATCGCAGGCGAATCCCACACTCGCCGAGAAACTGCATCCCGATCTTCCCTACATCGGAGCTGAGATTGTTTGGGGAGCTCGCCATGAAATGTCTCGGACGGTCGATGATGCCCTGTCCCGTCGCACGCGCGCGCTACTGTTGAATGCGCGAGCAGCCTTGGGGGTTGCGCCGAAAGTAGCGCGGCTGCTGGCCGAGGAATTAGGCCACGGTGAAAACTGGGAGATAGATCAAGTCGCGAGTTTCACAGCCTTAGCTCAGCAGTACATTCTTGCCCCCGCCAGACAAACATCCTGGGAAGTCAGACCGTGATCGGCGATCACACTCAAATCCAAAAAAAGAATCGCTGCAGAACTGGATTTCCGCGCTGCAGCGATTCTCTTCCTGATTTCTCAAATCGTCTTTCGTCAGCTAGATGAATTGAGTTCGAAACCCGACTGAATTTACGGCAGATAATAACGGAACGACGTCATGAACATGTTGTCGATTCCGTGTGGTGAGAGGCTGGTTCCCGCTGTCGCACCCGCCCCTGCCCACGCGTTCCGGCTCACATACGAATATTGCGGACCCCACTGAATCCTGCCTCGAGGCCCGTTGTACATGCGCATCCAGAAGCCCATCGTGCCTTCCAGCGTGTATCGCGTATTCCCACTGCAAGAGCCAACGGATCCGAAGCCGAAACCAGTGCCCACCGAGGGCACAGTCTCTGTGTAGCATCCCTTATCCGAATAGGTAGGAGCCCCATATCCGACCACGTTTCCAGACACTGGATCGGTGGCATAGCGGTGACCGACATACTCCTCGCCACCGTTCAAATAAACATCAAAGCGAGGCATATGAAATTCCAACGTGGCCAAGCCCTGATAGCTACGCAACGGAGCCAGAGTGCCATCCGGCTTGACCGTGGCGTCGGGCAGGCCAGACGTGCCATATCGGCCGATGCCGTTTCCGTACAACGCATGAAGACCGAAATCGATGTGCTTCGCGACAGTCACACGAGCGTTCGCGCCCACGCCGCCAGCGTTCTTCGAGTAGTTATAAGCATCGACCGCAGAAGCGGAGGCACCGCAAACACTGGGATTATTCTGGTATTCCACGCAGGGATAAACACGATCGCGGAAGCGGCTGAAGATTCCGAACACTTCATAGTGACCGAAACCCGGCTCGAAAGCAGCCTTCACGATCACGTCGGGCATGGCATTGAACGAATAGTTGGCGGCGTTCGTGCAAGTCGTGACGCCTAACGAATTCGTCGTGCAATTGGTGATGCCTCCGTTGTAAAGGCCACCGCCATTGCCGGGACTACCGAAAGCGAAGTTCGCGGCATTGCCACTGGCCGCGAAGGTGGTCTGCGGATTTTCCAACGATGCCGCCAGCCACAAGCCGTCGTTGATCTTCTTGGAGACTCGAACGCCCCACTGCCGCGCCCAGCTGAATCCGACCGTATACTGCGGATCAATCGTCATCGGCAATGCCTCGCTTCGGTTGTCGACGCCCTTCTTCGTTTCCGTCACCAGGCTCCACATCTGGCCGCCTGTAAAGGTCCAGCCGTTGTCGAGCGCGGCCTGTCCCCAAGCCTGCCGCTGACGCATGGTATAGCTGTTGCTCTCGTTGTTATTGGAGGTTATGCCCGAGGAAAGGAAATCAGTTTCGACATAGCCGGTCAACTTAGCATTGGCAATTTTCCCCTCGGCCAGCAGCGAAACGCGCGACTGACGGCCCGATCCGAAGAATTCGGAAATCGCATTGGCCCCGCTTCCCGGATAATTCAAGCTGTTGAACGGAGTGTTGATGTCGGAGCCCAACGCGCGCGTACGATACACAGATTCTGCCGCCAGGAATCCGCCGGGGGTAATCGTGATGCCCTTGAAGCGGATCGCCAGCGGATTTTCGAACTCTCCAAATCTCTTCTGTGTCTCCTGCAGCGTCATGGCCGCATTCGTGGCGTTCGATCGCAGGTCGGTTACGTCGCTCTTCAAGGACATCACCGTCTGCTGCTCTTCGGCGGTCTGGGCCACCGCGGTATCGGCCTTGGTCTGCGCCTGAACGGCAGCGCTTTGGCTCTGATCGAGGCGCTGCTCCAGTTGCTGTATCTTCTGGTCGCGGCTCTGAATGAGATCGCTCAAAGCCTTGATTTGCGCCTGTTGCGCTTCAATCGCCTGCTTCATCTCACCCAGCTGCGTCGTAATTGTCGGTCCCGCCGGCTTCGCCACTCTTTTATGTGCGGGCTTGGCCGGAGCCGCGGAGTCTTGTTGCGCCTGCGCCGGGATCACGCTCCCTACGAGCGCTACCGACAGCATCATCGCCATAGTTCTTTTCATCGTTCCGTCTCCTGAGAAAAGCAGCTTTTTTACAATTTCAGACACCTTCATGACTAACGGCACTTCGCGCTCGCAGCCATTTTGTGTGAGCAACTAGGGTAGGCTGCCATTTGTTAATAACGCATTACAGTCAGTTGAATGTTCGATGAATCGGTCGAGTGGCCACGCTTGACCGCACGCAATAGCGGCAGCTTACCTCGCCATTTCGCAATTCGAACTCGTGAGGGTTCCATCGCAATCTTGTTCAGCAAACGGCGGGGAATTTATGAGCGGAGGGCCTTTTAGGAGTGCCTCAGCATGGCTTCCGCTGCATGGGCCGCACAGCCGACGTAGGTCACTCCCGCTACCGCTACACGCCGCGCCTCGAACAGGAGTTCCGTTACGGCAGTAGGAGAGTCACAACATAGGCATCGTCTCCGATACCTGGAGGCTGACTCGGCGGCTGGAAATCCTCTCTGCATAAACAAATGGCGGAAACACCGTCCGGATGGGGGTAGGGTGAACTTTCTGCCGCCTTACAGGCTTTACTGCATCGCTGTTACGCCGCAAGCGAGGATAAAGTCGGTGTCTGCACGTCTTCTGTTCGCTTTGCGCCGCTTTCATGGCGCTCAAATTCGAGGTGAAATTCGCGATGCAAAAGTTCACGGCACGTCGCTTGCTGCAGTTTTTCGTAAGTGCGAAATGGCTTCTACCTGTCACATTCTGCTGCGCCATGGCTCTATTCGGGTGCATGGCCTCGGCACAAGTTGTGCTGTCGGTAAGAATTGCTCCTCCAGTGTTGCCGGTTTACACGCAGCCGGTTTGTCCGGGCGACGGATACATATGGACTCCGGGTTACTGGAGCTACAGCGACGACGGCGGATATTACTGGGTTCCGGGAACATGGGTCGAAGCACCCGAGGTCGGTCTACTCTGGACGCCGGGCTACTGGGGATGGAATGACGGCGCCTACGTGTGGAACACCGGCTACTGGGGACCGGAGGTCGGCTTCTACGGTGGAATCGACTACGGCTTTGGCTATATCGGCAACGGATACGCGGGCGGTTATTGGACAGGTGGGCATTTTTTCTACAACAGCCGCGTGAACAACGTGAACGTGAACATCGTCCACAACGTGTATCAAAAGACGGTGGTCAGCCACGTCAGCCATGTGAGCTTTAACGGCGGCAAAGGTGGAATCAGAGCGCGGCCTACAGCTGAGCAGGAGAAATTTGCGCACGAGCGCCACGTTCCTCCGGTAGCGGCACAGCAGCAGCATGAATCGGAAGCCCGCGCCGATCGCAATCAGTTCGCCTCCGCGAATCATGGGCATCCCGCGGTTGTGGCGACAGCGAAGCCCGGCGAGTTCAAAGGCTCGGGTGTTGTTGCGGGGAAATCATTTGCGTCCAGCCGCGGAATGGCTAAGAGCAGCGCAGGTAGGCCTGTGGCGCGGGGGCGAACGGAAAATGGTGCTCGTGCAGAGGGTAATACCAAGGCCGAAGGCAAGCCCGCTGCACATGAAGCGAAACCAGCGACGAAAGCACGCGCAGAAAGTGCTCCTCGCGGAGAGAGTCGCGCCCGAGCAGAGACAAAGCCGGCAGCACGGTCACGTTCGGAGGGCAATCCTCGAGCGGACGCCAAAACACCTGTCCACGAGCCGAAGCCTGCGGCACGTGAACCCAAGCCTGCCACCAAGGCGCGCACGGAACGAGCTCCTCGGGCAGAAAGTCAGCCGCGGACCGAGGCAAAGACGGAACCGGCTCCCCGTCCAGAACCGAAGCCTGCGGCGACGCACGAGTCGAGGCCCACGCCCGCGCGCTCCGCGCCCGTTCAGCATGAGGCTAAGCCAGCCCCGCCGCCGAAACCTGTGGCGCAACATGAGGCTGCTCCACGCGAAAAAAAGCCTCCGAAAGGTTAGCCCCCCTTTAACACAACGCGCCGCGGATGCGATCTGTCTGACTTTCCGCGGCGCGTCAAACCTTGGGAAAATTCCAGGTACCGCGCTTCAGAAGCTGATCTTGATGATCTGGCCTCCTGTGCCGACGAGCCATCCCGCATCGGGGCTCGCGAAGGCGACCGCCCAACAACCAGTCACTCCCGGCAGAACGTACCAGGTTGTGCCTTCATCAGGAGTCCACGCGGCGCCGCCGGTATCGGCGGTGACTACAACGTAGCGGATCACTGTCTGGCAGGTTTGATTGCAAGAATGCCCGAGCTGGCGAACATAGCTGAGGCCGAAGATTGCTCCGGTAACCGGAGGAGCGTTGGTCAGTGTCCAAGTCTGACCACCATCGCCGGAGATCGCCGTACGGGCGTTGTCAGGATCACTGGGGTCAAGATCACCGCCTCCCACGATGCCGTTTGAGGCGTCGCGAAAATCTACCGTAAAGGCGCCGGCGCTGTCGGAACTGACGATCGGCGTGTCATACGCATTCCACGTGTTCGCTCCATCCGTGGTCGCGAGAATGCGCGCTACCGATCCGCCGCCGGTCGCGATCCAGGCATTGTCCTGGCCTTGCGTGGCAACGCAGGTTCCACTTGCCGCGAAAGAGAACTCACCCGGCAAAGCCGGCGGCATATTTCCCGCGATGCTCTGCCAGGTCTTCCCATCGGTCGTGCGGATATCGGGGAATATACCGTTGACGGAGTCGCTGTGTGAGATTCCGCGAGTCGGTGTCCAGAAGGCGAAGCAATCGTAGAACGCCCCGACAGTTTGATTCTTGAACTCCATCGTCCACGTAGCGCCACCGTCTTCTGTCTTGTAAATACGAAAGTCGGAGGGCGCACTTCCGATCGACTGCAGATAGGCGACCTTGTCGCTTACGCCCTGCACGTCGCGGAACTGCAGCGACTTCGCTCCTTGGACTACCCCTGACTTCCAGGTTTTGCCGCCGTCGGTGGTAAGAAGAAACGTTCCGTGTCGTCCGGCAGCCCAGACCACGCGGGAATCGACCGGACTGATCGCGATCAAGCCCTCGGTGGTACCACTACTTTGCACAGTCAACTTGGGTTGAATGACGGCTGGCCCATTTTGTGCCTGGATCAGCGCACTGAATGTTGTGACCAGCAAAACAACCAGCGTTACCGCTGGAACGATTTTGCGCATGGGGGATCTCCATTCATTCTCGTCTCGGAGTCATCGCTGATATCTCGAAGGTACTTGACGAATGGTCGGATGCGGGAAAGCAGCCGAGCCGGGATGATTGTAGTACGAAAGCTGACGAAGCGTCAGGCCACCGGGTGCTCGCGGTTATGCACAACCCTGGCCAGAGCGGCTTGGGTGCGTTGACTGCGGGCGCTCGAGTGGAACACTTTTCGAACGTTCTACTCGCCAGACTTTCCTGGCAAGACTGTGATCGTCGAGGCGTACGCCCCCATTGGGAAGGCGCCCAGTGTTGAAAGTGTTACGCAGATTTGTCCGGAGGGGTCATCACGCTTGAGACCGTTTATACCCATAGTTCCGAGGACTTCGGTAACGTCCCTGCGGCTGGAGTTCTTCCCCTACCCGCGCAGGCATGCTGCAGCATCGCTTGCGCGGCCTGCGTGCGTCGACTCCCCAACTTGTCGTCGAATTCGTTGACGTGCTCCGTATGCGAGCACAATCTGCACTGCAGCACTACACCATCCATTTTACTTCGGGAGATAACATACATAAACCAAGCATAACTGACGTGTCCGTCCCTCCCTAGGCGACTTATGACAAGCCGGTAACTATGGTTCTAACTTTCGGTGGCAACCTTAAGCCGGAACATTCAGTACGTCATATGTTTCACGGGCTTAATGTTTCGCGACCTCCGTCACTTAACCAGTTTTTGCGCCACGGCAATCAGCTGATTGGCGTCGAAGGGCTTCACGATCCATCCGGTCGCTCCCGCTTTTCGCCCCTCGTCCTTCTTACCCGCCTGCGACTCGGTCGTCAGCATCAGGATCGGAACGAAGGCGGCACCAGGCAACTTGCGAACGGCGGCGATCATTTGAATCCCATCCATATTCGGCATATTCAAGTCGGTGATGATCATGTCAAACTTGGCGCTGCCCGCTTTATCCAAGCCATCCTTGCCGTCGACCGCTTCGACTACCTCATAGCCGGCCTTCCGCAATGTAAAGCTCACCATTTGCCGAACGCTGGCTGAGTCGTCAACGGTCAAGATCCGTTTCATCTTTCGCCCCTCACGCAACGTCTTGCAAGAGCCCGCGAAGTCTCAAGTCACAGGATGCAAGCTCGTGCTTCAATAAACCATCAAAACAACTCAACGCTGTTCCCAGCCACGCTTGACTCATGAACCGGTAAATCCTTCTCCTGCAGCGCCGCCCGCAAAACTGCGCGCTCCAATTCCGTCGTGTAGAACGCCGCGAACAAATGTTCTGCCTCCTCTAGGTCGACTTCCTCCCGAACCCACGGGTGATAGACCTCTAAATGCAGTCGCAAGCACTCGATCTCGCGCAGCACCGTCGCGCTCCGGGCAATCGCTTCATCCAGCAACTGTCCGCTGGCGCCCACTTCTTTGATCTTCGCCTGCATTTTCTCGGTGGCGAGCTTCATCTGCCGCGCCCGCATACCTGTGAAGTTTGCGGCATCGCGCAGTCCGTCCAGACCCGCTCGCGTCTGCGCCTGGGCTTCAAGCAAAGTGTCGCTGCCCCTCTCCGAGAATGCTTCCGTGACCACGTTGGTCTGCTGCACCAAGACGAGGATCCCCTGTAAGGCTTGCTCCGACTGATCGGCAAACTCGCTCCAGGTTGTTGAGATTTCCTTGATACTGTTCGAGATCGCCAGAATCCCATCCGCTTTCGTTCCGAGGTGGTTCGCTTCAATAATGGAATTGAATGCCAGCATCCGCAGCCGGTCGCGCACCGATTGCTGCCGTTGTACATGCTCCCGGACAAGCTGCATCAGGTTCGCCAGGCCGCGCACACTGTGCCGTATCTTTTCGCTGTAGGCCTGGCTTTCTTTTTCGAGTCGTTCGATACAGGCCAATTGCGCCGAAACTTTCCGCTCCTGATCGACCATCACGTGCGCCATCGCCGACACCTCGGAGGCGCTTACCCGCAAAATGTCTTTCATGCAGACTTTGATTTGACAGGTCCAGACAGAAGCAGTTTCTTCGATGGTCTGCAATTGCCCGATCTGAATCCGTATGCCGGCATAGGTCCGAGCCAGTTCTCGAGCGATTTCGTCAGCAGTTTCTCCCGCCCCAATCAATCTGGCAGCAATCAGGTTGAACGCCATCTCGACGTGTTCATTCATCTGGCGGCTGATGTCGTGCGATTGGATCGCAGCCACGACGGCCGTGATCTGCCGGGCAATGTCCTCCACGCAGATCCGGAACTTCGCCGGCGTGGACGCGAGTTGGGTCAGGCTTTCGGCCACCACCGCCAGAGCATCCTTCAGGTCGCTTTCAATGCGCATCAATTCCCGCCGCAACCGCGGAATTTCGGCGGAGAGAATGCTCATGGTTTCTTCAATCGCCCCGCGTCTCGCTTCCGTATGCGTCGCCAGTTTCTGCGTGTCTTCTACCACCGCTTTCGAGAATGCCGACAATTCGTCCGCCAGGTACTGAAAGCCCATCCCCACTGTGCCCAGGCGAGCCACTTCAATATTGGTCAGCACGCTCAGCGCTTTGATCTCCATTGCCACCGCTTGCTGGCCGTTGGCTACCCCCGCCAGTTGGCGCAAAAGCTTCACCTCGGCACTCACCACCTCCAGAATCCCTCCCGTCGCCTCCAGGCGGCTGGCCGTAAAATGCCGGGCAGCCGCGCCCAGGCTCTGTACCTTTGGCAGAACCGAAGTGACGTTGTCATTTTCCACGCAAGCAACCATCTCTGCCGCCAGATGCAAAACCGCGTCCGCATGTCCCGAGACGACCCCGAATATCCTCGTCACTGACCCGATTTCACGGTCGACAATCGCCGCGATGGCACGCAAGACCTCAACCGCGCGCCCGAGCGTCGAAAGGATTTCGGCCCTGGTCGTAACACTCATACCTGCGCCGCCCCCAAGCGCGCATTCATCGGGCGCCTTTCAGAACCGCCGCTGCGACCGCCTCCAGCGGCAGAATTTTGTCGACCGCACCCCGTTTCACGGCTTCATTCGGCATCCCGAAAACCACGCAGGTTGCCTCGTTCTGCGCGATCGTCGTCGCGCCTGCCTGTTTCATCTCCAGCATTCCGCGCGCCCCGTCATCCCCCATCCCGGTTAAGATCACCCCCACCGCATTCTGTCCGGCGTATCGCGCCGCCGAGCGAAACAGCACATCGACTGACGGGCGATGGCGGCACACCAGCGGACCATCTTTGATTTCGACGTAGTAGCGCGCGCCGCTCCGCTTCAGCAGCATGTGGTGGTTCCCCGGCGCAATCAGCGCCCGGCCGCGCAACACCGTATCGTTCGACTCCGCTTCCTTCACGGAAATCTTGCATAGCGTATCCAAACGGTTGGCAAAAGCGCGTGTGAACAGCTCTGGCATATGCTGCACGATCACGATGCCGGGAGCATCCGCCGGAAGCGTTTCCAGAAACACCTTCAGCGCTTCCGTCCCCCCGGTCGAGGCGCCCACGGCAACCACCTTCTCCGTCGTCTCCGCCATGGCATGGGTCGCCGGAGAAAGAATCGCATCCGCCGTGAGCTTGGGCTCGACAACACGGGTTGGCAGGATTTTGTGCAAACGCGCCCCCGCCGCCGCTTTCACCGTCTCGCAAAGCATGGCTCGCGATTCTTCCAGAAACTGTTTGCTCCCCAGGCGAGGCTTGGTGATGATATCCACCGCGCCGTATTCCAGAGCCTTCAGTGTGCTCTGCGCCCCCTCTTCCGCCAGACTCGAACAGATCACGACCGGAATCGGATGCTGCGACATGATCTTCTGCAGAAAGGTCAACCCGTCCATGCGCGGCATCTCGATATCAAGCGTGATTACATCCGGCACCTGTTCGCGGATGCGCTCCGACGCCACGAAGGGATCGGAAGCCGTCGCCATCACCTCGATCTCAGAGTCGGAAGCGAGCAGCTCGCTCAAAGTCTGGCGAACCACCGCCGAATCGTCGACGATCAGAACACGAATTCTGGCAGCACTCATACCGTTTCGCTCATCTTCGTCTTCTTTGTTCCCGCTCGCGCTTGTCCCGCCAAAGGGCCTCGCCCGCAGACCTATGCCGTCCCACTCTCCAAGCCATCTTCGACTTCTAACCCCTGTCGCATCCGGACTTTCGGCCCAACCTCAGCGCAACCTCCGCAACCGCACCTCTCCCGTCCGCGTGTCGAAGCGAATATGCAGTCCAACGGTCCCTCCCAGGCTCGAGGCCAGCACCTGAAAACCTTCTGCCCGCAGTACCTCCACCGCCATTTCGCAGTTCATCCTACCCACGGTCGGCCGGGTCGACCCTTCGCTGACCAGCAGCACGTCGGCGCCGCCAAAGACCTTGACCTGCATCTCACTGCGTCGCGCGCCAAGCTCATCGAATTGCCGGGCCAGATCACGGATGGCGAAATCCACGTAGCGGTGATCGGTCGCTCGATTCGCCGACACAATCTCCGGGCGCGTGGGCAGTTGCGAGTGCGACAACGCTCCGATACCAAGCCTTGCATCCCAGAAGGTCACACCCACGCAGGAACCCAGAATGGTGCGGATAATGGACGGCTTGCGCGCCAGGTACGACTCCCCAGGGTGCAAATAGACCTCCGACACCTCGTTTTGCAGCTCCAGCATCTTTCCGCCTCTGTGGCCCTTTCCACCGCTATTTCTCTGGAGGACCCAAAACAGCTCCGGTCCTGCGGTAAAGCGCCGGCGCAACCGCTGTCAGCGGGACGTCCAGATCGTGCAAAGTCTCGGAATGGCCCACGAACAAATAGCCTCCCGGCAGAAGGTGGCGCGCCAGCTTCTGGACAATCCGTTCCTGCGTGGAGCGGTCGAAGTAAATCATCACGTTCCGGCAGAAAATCGCTTCCATCTTCTCGGACAGTCCAAAATCGGCGTCCATGAAATTGAGGCGGCGAAACTCGACTTGACGGCGCAATTCCGGCACCACCCGCATCAAGTTGGAACTGCGGTCGCGGCTGCGCAGGAAATACTTCTTCTGCATCGCGACCGGCACAGGACGCACAACTTCCTGGCTGAAGATCCCTTTCTCGGCTTTCGCGAGCACCGTCGTCGAGATGTCTGTGGCCAGCACTTTAAAACGAAATCCGGGATGCTCCTCGCTCCACGCCTGCAACAGCATCGCCAGCGTGTACGGCTCTTCTCCCGTCGCACACCCGGCACTCCACACCAGCCAGGGACGGCCATTCGAGCTCCGCGCCACCAGCTCCGGGACCGCTTTTTGCATTAGAAAATCAAAATGTTCCGGCTCTCGAAAGAAATCGGTTTTATTGGTGCTGACCACGTCGATCAGGTGCACGATCTCCTGCCGCAGACCCTGCGCCCCGAAGAGATAGTGGCAATACTCCTCGAAAGAGCCGTGATTGAGGCTGCGCAGGCGCCGCTTGATGCGAAGTTCAAGCATGGTCCGCTTGTCGGCATTCAGGTTGATGCCCGACTGCTCGTAAATCAACTGGCGCAGACGCTCGAAATCGGATTTCGAGAGTTTTTCCTCGCGTCCGCTTTCCCCGAACGCCGAGCCCGCCTCGGTCCGCACTCCCCCTTCGGCCGCGGCCTGCACCGGAACGCGCGACCGGACGCTCACACCGCCACCTCCGCCATCGATTTATTCCCTTCCGGCGAACGTACCGCGGCCAACTCCTCGGCCGAGAAGACGCGATCGATGTCCAGAATCATCACAAACTGGCTGTCCCGTTTCCCCATGCCTTTGATAAAGTCGGTGCGAATATGGGTTCCGATACGCGGAGCGGGCTGAATCTGCTCCGGCTCGAGGTCAATCACTTCTTCCACCGAATCGGCTAACGCGCCAATCACGGTAGATTCGTTCTCGAGCAACACCTCGACTACCACGATGCAGGTGTTTCTTGTCTTCTCCGTTTTTGACATCTCCAGACACAGCCGCAGATCGACCACCGGGACCACGCTCCCCCGCAGGTTGATCACGCCGCTCATGAAATCCGGTGTGCGCGGAATTTCGGTGATGGTCGTGAAATCCAGAACTTCCCGCACCTTCGCCACATCGGTGGCGAACACCTCGTTGCCGAGCTTAAAAGTCAGATACTGCCTCGTCTCGGTGATTTCGCTAATACTCATGGTCCGCTCCTCTCGCGCGCTCAAGGCTCGGCGGGCCGCTCGCCGGCCCGCTCTCGAAGATCCTCCATTTAGAACCGCTCGAAGTCCTTATCCAGGTCGTCGGCCTTGTCTTTGTCCCTGTCTTTCAGGCTGAGACTGACGCCTGCGCGCGCCGCCTTCGCCTTGTGCGCATGGTCCGCATGGCTTACGGGTTTGGCTGCCGGCTTGGCCAGCGCCGTTCGGACCGTCGTCGATCCGCGTCCTTCGTCGCCGGTGCGGAAGAAAGCGAGCGCACTCACCAGTTGATCGGACTGGCTCGACAATTCTTCCGTCGTCGAAGCCATCTCCTCGGAAGCGGAGGCGTTCTGCTGGATCACCTTCTCCAGTTGCACCAGCGCCTTATTAATCTGCTCCGCCCCCGTATCCTGCTCTTTGCTTGCGGCGGCAATTTCCTGCACCAGTTCCGCCGTGCGCTGGATGTCTGGCACCAGTTTGTCCAGCATCTCTCCCGCTTTCTCCGAGACCTTGACCGTGGTGCCCGACAGTTGGTTGATCTCCGCCGCCGCTTTCTGGCTGCGTTCGGCAAGCTTGCGAACCTCCGCCGCCACCACGGCGAAGCCTTTGCCGTGCTCGCCGGCGCGGGCTGCCTCAATCGCCGCATTCAGAGCCAGAAGGTTGGTCTGCCGCGCGATTTCTTCGATGATCGATACTTTGGTGGCAATCTCCTTCATCGCCGCCACCGCCTCCACCACCGACTTGCCGCTCTCCTGTGCATCGGCGGCCGACTTGTTCGCGATCTTGTCCGTCTGCTGCGCGCTGTCGGAATTCTGCTTGATATTCGAAACCATCTCCTCCATCGAGGACGAGGCTTCTTCCGCCGAAGCCGCTTGCGAACTTGCGCCTTTGGATACCTCGATTGAGGTCGTGCTGATGGCTTGGCTCGCCGAGGCCACCTCGCCCGCAATCCCGCGGATGTCGGTGACCACCCGCGTAATGCCGCTTACCATCGCGCTTAAGGCGCGCATGAGCTTGTCCTCCGGAGACCGTTCCCGCAAAATCACCGTGAGGTTGCCATTCGCCATCTCATCCGCCGCTTCGGTAATCTCGTTCATCGCTCGAATCAGCGTGTTCAGGTTGTCTTTGATCAGGTTGAAGTCACCGTGATAGGTGTCCGTGATCAGCGGCGGTAGATCGCCCTTGCTGATGCGATCGATATAGGTCGCGGTAAACTTGAGCGGGCTGATAACCGCATCCAGAATCGAGTTCACGCCGCGCACGATATCCGCATAAGCGCCGCTGAACTGATCGGCCTGGCCCCGTTCCGACAATTGACCCGCTTTCGAGGCCTCCGTCAAGCGCGTCAGTTCTTTGTGCAGGTTCTGGACGACGAGGGCAACGTTGTTGACCGCCTGTTTCATCTTCTCGTGGTCACCCTTGTACGTCTGGGCAATCAACTCGTCGATCTTGCCGTTCGAAACCTGCGCCAGAATCCGGTTGCCTTCGCCGATCGGCAGCAGGATCGCATCCAGCATCTGGTTCACTCCGCGAACGATATCGGCATACGCACCCTGAAATTGCTCCGGCTGTCCTCGATCCGAGAGTAGCCCTTCTCTCGAAGCCTCCGTCAGGCGCGCCATTTCCTTTTGCAGACCCTGCAAGACAACGGCCACGTTGTTGACCGCCTGCTTCATCTTCTCGTGGTCGCCCTTGTACGTCTGGGCGATCAGCTCGTCGATCTTTCCGTTTGAAACCTGCGCCAGAATCCGGTTGCCTTCGCCAATCGGCAGCAGGATCGCATCCAGCATCTGGTTCAAGCCCACTACGATCTCCGCGTAGGCACCTTTGAAGTGATCGGCCTTTCCGCGCTCGGCGAGTTCTCCCTCTTTCGCGGCTTGCGTCAACCCTCGCATCATTTGTTGGAAAGTCTGCATCACGAGGGCGACATTATTAACCGCTTGCCTCATCTTCTCGTGGTCGCCCTTGTACGACTGGGCTATGAGCTCATCGATCTTGCCGTTCGAGATTTGGGCCAAGATGCGATTTCCTTCGCCGATCGGCAGCAGGATCGCGTCCAGCATCTGGTTGATGCCGCGAACGATCTCGGCGTATTCCGCTTTGTGCTTGCTGGCGTCGGCGCGCGCCGCAAGGTTTCCCTCCACTGCCGCGTTCGACAGCAGAGCCACATCCGCCATCATGGCCTTCAACGGGGCAACGATCGCGTCCAGGGTGTCGTTCACTCCCTGCACGATCCGGGCATGGTCGCCGCGATGCTTTCCCACATCCGCCCGCAGTCCCAGGTTGCCGTCGACGGCTGCCTTGGTGAGCATGGCCACGTCCGCCATCATGCCTTGCAGAGCTTTTTTCTGTTCCGTAATGTCGGCGGCATACTCCACCACCTTCACCGGCTTTCCCTTATCATCCAGAATCGGATCGTACGAGGCTTGAAACCAAAGTTCCCTGCCATTCTTGCCCACGCGCTTGCATTCCGCGGAGTGGTATTCGCCCCGGCTCAGCTTGGCCCAAAGGTCCCGCGAAGCGGAGGTGTCGCGTGCAGACTCCTCGACAAACATGCTTTGGGGTTTTCCGCGAACCTCGTCGAGCGTGTATCCGAGAGAGCGCAGGAAGTTGTCGTTGGCATTCAGGACTGTCCCATCGAGGCTGAACTCTAGGACGCCCTGCGATCTTCCGATGGCCGCAATTTGGCGGGCGTAGTCCGCATTCGTCGCTTCCATGTGGAGTTTTTCAGTGACGACATCCCAAGTCACCATCGAGCCGGCGTAATCGTGGTTCTTGTCGTACACGGCTTGCACCAACAGCGATAGGGTCTCGGGTCCCAATTGCATCTGTGCCCGATGGGGAAGGTTTTTGTCATTACTCAGAAGCGACCGCTGATGGGAAGGATTCTTGTGGAAGACATCGATGGACTGCCCAATCATCTCGGAAACCTTGACGGGCAGCAGTTTCTCGATCGTCTGCAAGGTCCTGATCGAGGCCTGGTTCAAATACTGAATCTTCAGATCGCGGTCGGCCAGGATCAGGTTGATCGGCAGATTATCCATCACGCACCGCATCTGCGCCACGTTGTTATCGGCTTTCGTTTTGGCGGAACGATTATTTCTTCTTTCCATCTGCGCGCTCTTCATATTCAGTCCTTTCAGTAATCTTCCGCTTGCGCGGGAGGCAAATCCCCTGATCAAATCCTCTTATCGGCCCCGCAACCGCGGGGAAACGGGCACGAAGGGACATTCGCTCACAATCAGCCACTCGCGATCTCGAACGCGGCTTTCCCTGCTCCGTCTGTCGTCATCCCAAGCGCGCTCGCCGCGGCGATGTCTCGCCCATAAAATTTCCCTGAACCACCGCCGCCCCTGAGTCTTTCCCAGTTGCCGCCTTCATACGGCCGCCCCCTGCGCCCGCTTTCGGCGATGGCTGCGGGTACCGGTCCCTGCACTTTTGTCCGATCCGTTCTCGATCGCATCGCGCACCATGCGCTGCGGATCGAGAATGAGGGCAACCGTGCCATTCCCCAGGATGGTTGCACCCGAGACCATGTCGACGTGCCGGTAAAACCGGCCGAGGTTCTTGATCACCGTCTGGTGATCCCCGAGAACTTCATCCACCACAAATCCAAAGCGGCCTTCTTCGGTTTCGGCCACCATGATCTGTTCGCGCTCCGGCTGCTTGCGCTCCATGCGGAAATACTCGCTCAGCCGGATATAGGGAATAATCTGGCCGCGCACGTTGGCGACATGCTTGCCGTTGGCCCGTCGAATGTCTTCGCGGGTCAACTCGATGCATTCGAGAGTGGTGGCTAGAGGCAGCACGAAGTAAGCTTTCTCAACTCGAACCAGCAGACCATCGATAATCGCGAGCGTCAGGGGCAGGCGCAGCGTCACGGTAGTTCCGGAACCAGGCCGGCTCTGAATCTCGATCGTCCCGCGCAGCCCTTCGACGGTGCGCCGCACCACATCCATGCCGACGCCACGACCCGAAACATCGGTGATTTTCCGGGCGGTCGAAAACCCGGGAGCTAGAATCAGTGAAAAAATCTGGCTCTCGCTGAGCTGTGCCTCCGCCGCCACCAGGCCTTTCTCGACGGCGCGTTCGCGTACCGCCTTGGCATCGATTCCACCGCCGTCATCCGAAATCCCGATCAGGACACTCGCGCCTGAGTGCCGCGCCGACAGCCGGATCGTGGCGCTGGCGCGTTTTCCGGCCGCCAGACGCCTGTCGGGAGCTTCGATGCCGTGATCCATGCTGTTTCGTATCAGGTGCATCAGGGGATCGTTCAAAACGTCGATCACACTCTTATCCAGCTCCGTGTCGGCACCCTCGATGGCCAGCTCCACTTCTTTATGTAAGTCCCGCGCCAAGTCAAACACGAGCCGGCGAAAGCGTTCGAACGTGCCCCGAACCGGCAGCATCCGGATATTGATCGAACTCTCGCGCAGGGCGCTCGTCAGGCGCTCAATCTCTTCGGCAACCGCAGCCACATCCGCATCCTCGTGGCGTGCCGCTAGTTCGCCCAGGCGGGCTTGCACCGTGACCAGTTCCCCCACAAGATTCACGAACTGGTCGAGCTTCGCCGCCGGAACCCGGATACTGGATGCGTTGTCGGGAGTGTCATACGACCGCCGTCCCCAGGGCTTCGATTCCGGTGCTTTTGTATCGGCAGCTTGTGTCGCCACTGTGGAAAGGCTTGCCGCAGATCCCGCTACCCCGGGTTCCGTTCGTTCGGTCGCCTTCTCCTCCTTCGCATCAACCGTGTTTTCGCTTCTTTTTTCGCACGCTGCTTTCCCGTCAACCGTTTCGGGCAACGGCGTAATCGCCAGCTCGCAGCTGTCCGCCACAAAAATGAAAACATCCGCGATCGCCTCGCGCCCGGCCGAGGTCGTCAGGACCATATCCCAGCCTATGTAGCAGCGTTCCGGATCCAGTTCGTCCATGGGTGGAATTGCCGCCGGGTTGGCCCTCACTTTCAGGTTCCCGAGGCGCCGCAATTCTCGCAGTAAGAGAAACGGGTCGGCCCCGGTACGCATCATCTCCGGCCCCGGCGCGAAATGAATCTGCCATTCTGCCCTCGCGCCCGCCAACTCCACAGGCGACCCATCAGTCGCGGCGCCAGGCAGCGATTTTTCAACCCGAGCTTCGGGCTTTCCCGTCAGTTGCCGCAACTGCTCCAGCAATTCCGCCCCGGCCGCAACGTTCGCTGCCCCTCGGCCCGCCGCCTCCTCGAGCATGGCTTTAATGTGATCAAGCGCCGATAAAGAAAGATTAATCAGCGCGGAAGTAACCGCGAGCCGGTCATTGCGAACTTCGTCAAACGCATTTTCTAGATTGTGGCTAAACGCTGCCAGGTCGTCGAAACCAAACATCGCCCCCGAGCCCTTCAAGGTATGAAGTGCCCGGAATGCACGGCCCACCAAATCCTCATCTTCGGGACTTTCGTTCAGCGCCAGCAGCGCCGCTTCCAGTTCCACCACGACATCGTGGGCTTCCTCGAGGAAGGCGCGCTTGAACTTGTCTTCCTCGATCATCGGCTGCCGCTTTCGTGCTCTTGTAATTCTTCGCGCCGAAATCCAGTCACGTCGCAGCCTTTCTCGGTTCTATTGCGCCCTCGCGTCCACGGGTATCGGGAATTTCTCGAAGCCGGCATTCTTCACGGTGATGGCGACTTCCTCGGGAATCGGCGTCGCCACCGTGAACCGTCTGGCCAACGCCCTCGCCTCGCGCTCGGCCGCCCACAACAACTGCAACGCCGTTACATCCATTTCACTTCCCATTTCCAACCGCAAAAGGATCTCCTTGCCTGAAGCGAGCGCCTGCAGTAAACACTGTTTCCAATCGGCCGCGCCCGCGATATTGACCACGCCGCTCGCGCGTATCTCGCACAACTCCCCGCTTTGCTCAAGGGTGAATGGCACAAATTCTTCCATCGGCCTCGCCGCACCGAACTTTAAAATTCCCTTCCTCGAGACTTCGCTCCGGCCGACAACTTTAGGCCGGATAAGAGATTCTTAATCTCTCCCTGGCCTGCTCCGCAGCATTGTCTTGCAGGAAGCATTCCGGGAACCAAATCGTGAAGCCAAAAGTTCGCTCCTACAAGTTCGAAACGGACTCTCGACCTGAATCGCTCCGGGCGGCCAAACTAGTCTTCGGAAGGGGTGCGATAAAAATATCGAAGTGGGAGATTCACCGACAATTGCCTTGGAAGCATCACAGCAGAAAAACGCCGACCGGAGTCATCCGATCGGCGCAATTGGGATTGGACCTACAACTGTCGATTTGCCTTAAGGATCGCTAAGCAGCGTCGCTTTTCAGAATGACCGGCTGCTCAGTTCGATTCGCGGAGCCAGTTCTTGGACTGCCGCGTCATGATTCCGTAACACTCGCACGCCGCCGCCTCCAGTTTGGCGCGGTTCACAATCGTCACCGCTCCCCGCGTGTACTGGATGAGCTCGCTCTTTTGCAGCCCGCCCGCCGCCACCGTCACGCTAGCCCTTCTCGTGCCCAGCATGTGAGCGAGAAATTCCTGCGTAAGCTGTACCTCATCTCCGCCCAAACGGTCTTGGCTCATCAGAAGCCAGCGCGCCAGCCGCTGTTCGACCGCGTGCAGACGATTGCAGGCGGCAACCTGGGCCGCTTGCAATCCCAATACCTGCGAATATCGATTGAGTATCTTCTCCAACTGTGGACACTTCTCGAGAACCCTCTTGAAGGCGGCGGCCCGAAGCCGGTAACCCATCGCCGCCACCTGCACCAGAGCGCGGGTCGCACTGGTATTCAGGCCCACAACCAGCGGCAACCCTACAAACCCCTCTTTCCCGCTAATGCCAATTTCTACGCTCTTTCCATCCGACATTACATTCAGAATGGAAACCAATCCTTGCTCGACGAAATAGCACCACTCGATCGGCTGGCCCGTTTCGTTCAGCACTTCGTGCGTCTTCAATTCGACCAGTTCGAGTTCCGGGGATAGAACGCCGTACTCCCGCTTCGACAAACCGAGAAGGATTTCGTTATGAACCGATTCTCGCGCCGAAACCTTGGATGAAAAAGTGTTGCCACCTCTCATAGACGCTCGGGGCGCTAGTTTTGCCATACCGCCTCCGGCGCTCGGAGAACGGATCTTCGATTTCGCAAATTTTGGGCGTTCGGCGATGCGGCGCGAAAGCTGGGGAATAACACAGTTTCAACCTTACATCAGCCCCGTCTAACGAGCAATACTAGTCCTACCAGTTAGCGGAACAAAATAATTTAAACCGCTCTCGAAACATGGTACGCTGGCGTACAGTAATGGGGGTATTGCAGAGGAAATAGCGCTGAGCGCAAACTCGGAGCGAGTCTGAAGAGCGAAATCAGGTTATGTTTGAAAAATGTCTTGATTGTCGACGACAGCCCCGCCATACGACGCAGTCTGCGAATCTCGATGGAACAACGGACTGGCTGGCAGGTCTGCGGCGAGGCCGTAAATGGTCGGGACGGTGTGGACCAGGCGTTACGTTCGAATCCCGATCTAATCGTTCTTGATCTTTCGATGCCCGTGATGAACGGCTTTCAGGCTGCCCGAGAACTGCAACGGTTGCTGCCTCGCACTCCCGTCGTTCTGTTCACAACCTTCAGCAATGCGCACGTAGAGCGAGAAGCATTCGCGGCGGGTGTGAGAGCGGTTCAATCCAAGTCGGCGGGCTTGGCGCCCCTGCTGGAAGTGATGCAGAGCTTGCTCCAGGTTGCCTGACGATTTATGCGGGAGCACCATAGAAGAGAGCTTTGTCTTTTATGACACTTGGTAGCTCAAAAAATAAGGCCGGCCGCCCAGCGTGGTCGGTCAAGATCGAAAATCTTCGTCGCGGCCGAAATTTGAATCAGGCTGAGTTTGGCGGGCAACTCGGCATCTCGGCGATGGCAGTTTCGCGTTGGGAACGAGGCGTCGCTGAGCCTTCGGGTGAAATCTATATCCGTTTGGGGAACCTGGCCGGCGACCCGCTTTGCTGGTTCTTTTGGAAGCAGGCTGGGCTTCGATTGTCAGACGTAACCCGCGTGCTTCCGGGAGTGAGCCGGCGCCTCGCTGAAATCCAAATTCCAGAATTGAACTTCGTTCGAGCCGGATATCGCGCCAACCCAAACTTAAAAAAAGAGAGTTTGGTTGCAATACCGTTTCTCCCCGTCAGTGCCGGAACTCCGGGCAGCGAGGGAGACAATATCGATCTGGCAGAGGTTTCGGCCGAGTCGGTACTGGCTGCGCCCGCGGAATGGTGTCCGAATCCCGAATCCACCGTTTGCCTTCGCGTGAAAGGCAATTCCATGTCGCCGCTGATCCTTGACGGCTACATTATCGCGATCGACACCTCCGATGTCGAAAATGACAATTTAGTGGGCGACATCGTCGTTGCAGCCCATAGTGAAAAGGGCCTCTTGGTCTCGCGTCTAATCCGTTTTGATCACACGGATGCTCTGGTTTCCGATCAGCGCGAATATGGAACGGTTCCCGTTACCCCCGGTTCGGAATGGAGAATACTGGGAAAAGTCCTCTGGTGGACCGGCCGGGCCCGGTAAAACAAAAGTCTTCGCATCCTGTTCCAATCTTCACCGACTTCCCAAGAGTTTTCACCAGGCCAACCGACTCACGCAATCCGCGATGCTGCAGGTTTCGCAATCCCGCGCTCTTCCGAAACCTGCGCAATGACGGAATTGATCTCCGCTCCGACCAGGAATGCCAATCCCGTAACGTGAAACCACAATAATAAGATGATCACCGCGCCCAGCGATCCATAGCTTCGGCTGAACGAAGTAATGAAGTGCAGATACAAGCGCAGCGCCCCCGAGGCCGCCAGCCAAAGTGCCAACCCAATCACAGAACCCGGTGTGATCCAATGCCAACGGCGCGTCTTCACATCCGGACCGAAGTAGTAGACGATAGCAAACGCCAAAAGCACGAACGCCAGGGACACAAACCATTGCGCCACTTTCCAACTGGCAATAAACACAGCGCTCCATCCAATCTCACGCCCTAGAAACTCGGCCACGTATCCGCCGCCCAGCACTAAGAGCGAGGCGGCGATAATCAACATCGACATAACCAGCGTGAGTGCCAACGATACGAGGCGCACTTTGATCCACGACCGCGTCTCGCGCAACCCGTGAGCGATATTCAGCGTGCTCAGCAACTGCGTAGTGCCTGTCGATCCCGCGTAGAGCGCAAGCAACAGGCCAAACGTCAATTTACCTCCGCCGCTTTGCTGAATCACTTCGTCCACTGTACTCCGGAGCAACTGGTAGGCAACTCCTGGAACAATCTCCCGCACATAGAGCAACAAGTCCGAACGCAGTTCCACTCCCTTACCCGCGAACATGCCGAAAAGAGCCATCAGAAACAGCAGCAGCGGAAAGACCGCGATCAAAAAGTTGTAAGCGAGTTCGTAAGCGCGGTTATAGAGATCGTCTTGATCAATCGCGACCCAAATCCGCTTGAGCAGCTGCCACCAGCCCAGGCCACCCCAAGTCCATAAAGAACCATCATCCTCTTTGTGTGTGGCGGCTTTGGAATCGCTGTTTGGTCTCGCACCCATTAGGTTCCACGCTCATCGCACCCAACTACTCTACCAACCTCGACTTCAGAATTTCGTGTGAAACCGGCCCTCCGCCGAAATCCCTCCAGCCTCCTGCCGGGCTACGCTCACCGACCACCGCGGATTGATCTGGTAATCACCCTGCACGACTTCGCTGCCCGGCTGCGAAACATCCGTCGAAAAGGTGAACAGAAAATTCTTCGTCACTCGCTGTTGCACCGCAATGCGAGCCGAGGGATTTGCATTGTTGCCCCCAATTAGTGGATCAATCTGCAAACTCGATAGGCCCGCGAGCCTTTGCACACCCCCGGTGAGTTGACTGGCCGTCTGCGAAGCGAGAATGGAATCCGTGCTCTGGCTCGCAGCGCTTTGTCCCGTGGTCTGCCCCGTCGCCAGCAGGTTGATGATGTCCGCCGTCGCAAGCGGAGGATCGGAAACGTAGGACGTGGTCAGCTTATCGAAAGGCCCGCGCACAGTCAGTGTCAGGTTGTACTGCTCGACCGTCGAGATCACAGAAACATTCAGCACGGGATCGGTTTCGTTCGGATTGTCGAAGGTGATAATTCCGTGTTGTAACTGGTACCGGACGTTGCGGTAAAATAACTCTCCCGAAGTCAGATCCGTGCGGCCGGTAATGATTGGATCGGCCGCCGTCCCTCCCACGCGCAGATTCACCCGGCCCTCAATGCTCACCTGCGAACTATTGGCGCTCAGATTGTCTTCCGATTGCACGGCGATCGCGAGTTTCACCGTATCGGCGAAGCCCGGCGCCGCCGGAGTCGAAGACTGGCTGCCGAACTGGTCGGCAAATTTTGCCAAATCGAAATCTGGAGTGAAAGAGAGAGTATCGATCAGGACCCGCCCGCTCAGAGTGGACGCTTCGCGGGTTCCAGTCAGGGCGAGATTGCCATCAAGTACGCTTCGTAGCCCGCTCGGATAACGGACGCGAACCGACTTCCCTTGCAGCGCAAGATTGAACTGCACGCTTGGGCGATACGTCATCGATCCCGTGGCCGTCAGAGTGCCTCCCCCGACCTGCCCGCTTAAATTCGAGAAACGCACTCGCTGGTTGTCGATGTCCAGACTACCGTTCAGGTTCTCGACCCCAAGAGGCGCCCCGGGTTCAATCACAACCACATCCTTCAACCCCACCTGCCCCGTTATATTCGAAAGCTGAAGTGTCCCTGCACTGTGAACATCGAGAGAAACAGTTCCTGAACTCCGCAGCTCGGGGACTGCAATTTGCAGGACGCGGAGATCGACCGACCCTTTCGCCGTGAACGTAGGCGCAACATTTCCCGCGAGCGGAATTCGCCCCTCAAACCGTAACAACGTCTCATTCCCCTGGATCTCGGCAGGCTGCACTGTAATCACTGAGTTCGCATAATCGACATGAATCGGTGCCGCTGCTCCGAGCTCAAGCGAACGGTAACTGGCGGTTAGAGTCGGAATGGTCAGGTCCCCTCGCACCTGCGATAGATCCTTCAATGGACCCGCCATCCTGGCGTGAAATTCACTCTGCCCGTTAAAACCCTGTGGCAGATTCGGGAAATAGATGGCGATGATGGCGTCCAGCGGCAACACGGTCGTGTCTATCGACGCCTCCGTGTAATACCCTCCCTCCAGATTCACTCTTCCGTGGGCCTGCACCGAGGCATCCATTACCTTGGAATCCAGCGTGAACTCGGCCTTTTTCTCCCCGACCTTGAGCTCCGCCTTCATGCCCAAAATTGACTTGTCGCGCAAGGTTAGTCGAGGAATTTGCAAATCCGCCGTGAGCTGAGGGTCGTCCAATGTCCCAGTTCCGCTCGCCGACGCACTTAGATATCCATAGAGCAGCAAGTTCTGGGTCTGAACAAAATGAAGCCGCTGCAGATTCACGGGCGGCACATTAAAATGGGCGGTATAGATTTTCGTCGCCGGTACATAAGAAAAATCCGCCGTCGCCGATCCGGCCGGCGATGAAACGTTCAACGAAGATTTCACCGCCCCACGATCTGCATTCATTTTCACAACAAAGGTGCGCAGCGGTTCCCCGAAGGCTTGCCCGTTCGAAATCTGCAATAAGCCCGAACCCTCAGGGTCGAGTTGCGTCCCGCTTAACGAAAATGATGCTGAGATGTCGCCACTTAACGGATAGTGCAAGTTGGCCAGATGCTGAACGTCCGCAAGCGAAATGCCTTGTACCGACGCGTTTGCCCTGATCGCGTTCGACGGTTGATAACTCCAGTTGTCCAGCGAAACAGCGCCGCTGAAACTGCCTCTGCCATGCAGCGCGCTGACCAGACTTCCGTTCGAAACCTCAAACTGCGACGGCGTCGCCTCGAAACTTGCTTGCGCGGTACGCCATTCGCTCCCTTCAATCTTCAGGGCCTGCGCCGCGAATTGACCCGAGATATCGGGCTGGTTGACCGAACCCCGCACCGTTGCATTCACCGTGGCCGAACCCGAAAGCGCCGGTAAGCTCGAAACGCCGGGACGAAATGCCGACACGAGATCGACAAATTGACGCAGATCGGTCGTTGTAGTCTGCACCTGCAAATTCGAGCGATCGCTCAGTACGCCGTCCGCTGTCACGATCGTTGACGGAATATGCAAATCAGAATCGCGCAAGCTCATCGTCCCGCGTATCCCATCGTAGGTCACGTGGACGACGCCATCGACCGGCAGGTTGGTCACGGTACTCGAGGCGACAGCTTTCAGACTTTCTGCTTCAGCGCGAACTGTGAAGTTAGAGTTAGCGCGGATTTTCCGAATATCCCCCGTCCACGATCCGTCGAACGTGCCATCGAGAAGTCCCGACAACACTACCTGCTTCAACTCCGGACGTTGCAAGGCCTGCTGCGCGGCTCGCAGCGATATTCCATCAAAGGAGCTCCGCACTTGAGTCGCCGGCGTCGCATCGAGATGTTGCACACTGAGATCGCCTCGCACCGTTCCTCCCGCGGACCGGAGGTCAATCCCCGTCACTCGCAATGCCGCGTCCGCCAGTTGGTACCTTCCGCGCAGCTTCCGAATTTCGATTCTTCCATCGGACGCTGCCACCGAAAAGGATTCGCTCGAAATCTCACCGTCAGTCGCAACTGCGCGCAGCAACCACTGAGCGGTGCCATCATTGCCGGCACCATCTCCGATTGCTGGATAACGCAGTTTTCCCATCAATATAACGTCGCCCGCAGGCGCCATCCCCGAAGCCATCGCTGCGAAGTCCTGCGTGTGTATCCGAACGTTGTAGTCTCCCGTAACGCTGGGCTTCGCCAAATTGACAACATCGAAATGCAGTGATGCAGTAGATGAACCAAATTTCAACGTAGCCGGTGCGAACGAAATTTGCGTCGCTGTCACACCGAAACTCGCCTGCAGACTATGCGGCAACGGGGCATAGTTCGCATATTTCAAATGCCCGCTGTCATAGGAAATCGTCCCGTCGTAGCGATTCGCCACAAAATCGAAATGGACATCCATACCGAGATTGCGTAAATCGGCATCCAGCGGAATTTTCCTATCGTTGAAGTCGATCTCGCCATTGCTCAGCTCCGCGTGCCTCACCGCGAGCGCAAAGATGTCGGTATGACTTCCCGTCCCCCTAGCCGCGGGTTGCGGAAGGTTACTCTTCCCATTTCGATCGACGAGAACGTTTGCAACCGGATGCGCAACCAGAAGTTCAGTCAGGCTCACCTTGTGTTGGAAGACCGAAACAATCTTGAAACTGGCGGTGATCTCGTCAATCTGCAGAAGCGGCGCCTGACCAACTGGTTCAGTGCCGTGAATAATGACGCCGTGAAGACGCGCTGTAAGCGTTCCAAGGTTGAAATCGAGCGACCGTATCTCAGTCTTTCCTCCCGTACCTTGGTCGGCCGCCCGTGTTATCCGGCGCAGCGCAAACTGCTCGAACCGTTGACTTCGCAGAATCAGGTATCCGCTCGTGCCTGCGACGGCAATCAGAAGCAACACCACTGCAACCGTCCAGCCGATGATCTTCTGCCACTTCATGGCTTCTCCCAATCGAGCTGCTCGCAACAACAACCTCTAAAACGCCTGCCCCAGTGTAATAAAATATTGTGTCGCGCTGAGCCCGGGCTGTGGATTCAAGTTACGTCCGACATCGATGCGGATCGGCCCAATCGGCGTGGAGTAGCGCAGCCCAAGCCCCACCGTATGGCTGAAGTTTCCTGCTAAGTCGCCCGCATTGATCGTGCGAAAGACGTTCCCGCCATCATAAAATCCCACGCCGCCGAGCTCTTTCATGATCTTTAGCGGAAATCGGATTTCAGAATTCAAAATGAACAACTGACGTCCGCCCAGCGGTACAGGAATATCGACGCACCCCGTATTGTTCAGCAAGACATTGCAGAACGGTACAATCCTTTGCGGCCCAGCCTGGTCGATCGGAAATCCGCGCAGCGAAGTCCCGCCGCCAGAAAAGAAAAGCTGGCTTGTAGGAACGAAACTTCCCGCGAACGACTCCGCAAAACCAAGCCGCACACTGTTCGCAAATACCAGCGAATGCACTGGCTTGTAGTACGCGTATTGTCCGAAGAGTTTGGCGAAGTTCGCACTCGATCCTAGTGCCACTGGCGTGAGTGCCAGATTCAGCGTGGCAAAGCTGCCGCGGTGAGCGTCCAGCGGCTTATCTCGTGTGTCGCGAATCAACGTCCCCGAGAACGTAGAAAGATGGACGCTGCGGTCCTGAGGCAAAACGAGTTCAGGCACAAGCAAATGCGACAGCTGCGTCTTATTGAAATCGTAGCGAAGCTGCAGCCGCATATGATTCTTGTTGCTGATCAGCCTCTCCAGCTGAAAAGAGAGATCGCCAAGCCCTGCGGTGAAGAGCGGATTCTCGCTCGTCCGCTCGATGGAAAAATTACTCAGCGAACTCCACCCCGTGTCGAGGAAGTGCGGCTGTGAATAGGTCGCAAGGACCCGCTGATCCAAGCGCGCCAGCAAAATCGAGGCGCTCGCCGTCTCTCCCAGTCCGCGCATGTTGCGGCGATTGAAATCAATCGATCCCAGCGGGCTCGCGAAAGTCGCTTCGCTCGGAGCAATCTGATTACCTCCCAACCCAATCGGCGGCCCGCCCGGCACGGCAACCGTGCCCGCAGGAATATTCCCGCCTCGCCGCGCGATTTCAAATCCAAAACCGTAGGTAATCTCGTTCTGCTTGGCTTCATGCACTTTCACTAGCGCGATTTCTTCGTCTTGATCGGTGATCGGTTTCCGCGGCCCCACACTCGACCAATCGAAGACGTTCAGATCGTAAAGATGGCTTTCGCCGGCGAGCAGTTCGCCTTTGCGCATTGGCGCAGCGGGAGCGATCTTCGCCGTCTTCTTGATCAACGCCAGCCGCGTTTTCTTCTGCCCCAGATACAGTACGTCGCTCACCCGAACCAGTTGATGTTCGGTGATGGCATAGATCACGCTCACGCGGTGCGGATCCTCCCCACGGCGGCCTTGATCGTGCCGGTCTATCGTCGCCTTTACTTCCACATTGAGATAGCCGCGATTCAAGTAAGTCGCCGAGATTCGATTGCGATCTTGCGCCAGGCGCCGAGCCGAGAACGGCCCTCCCGCCTTAAGATCGAATCCCTTCGGCGCCGTTAGCTGATCCTCTGAAACACTGCTGTTCCCTGTAATCTCTACATTGTCGACCAGTGTCTGCGGACCTTCTTCGATTTCGAACGTAACGTCCACCCTCGATTCGTGGTCAACCACCCGCGACGTGATCTTTGCCGATTCATATCCCTTGTCGCGGTAAAAAGCTTCCATGTTCGAAACGCTCTGTTTCAGCAACTTGGGACTCACGCTCCCGTGCGTCCAGATGTGGGACTTTTTGATTACGACTTGCGCCAGCAGATCGTCTTCGGAAATCTGGTTATTTCCATCAAATTCGATGCGCTCCACTTTTGATTTCTTGCCCCGATCAATGTCATATACCAGGAGAATCTCGTCTGACTGCTCTGTGAGGTGCGTCGTCACCTTTACATCGGCGTAGCCTTTCTTCTGAAAAAAGTCAGTCAGATTCTGCTCCCCCTCTTCCACCAGATCGCGGTCAATCGTTCCCTCGGAATAGATGGGAATCAACTTCTTCATCTCTCTTCCAGAAAGGTAGGGGAGCTTCGATAGCTTGGCCCCTTGCATTCGCACGGTGACAACCGGCCCCAGTTCAACCTTAAACGAAACGTCAACCCGGTCATTTTCCGCATGAAAGCGCGGAGGGTCGACATTCACCTTGCTGGCCAGCCGATGCTGTCGTGCCAGTGTTCTCTTGACAAGCGCCGTAGCAGATTTCATCCGTTCCGCACTGTAGGGCGTGCCGGGTTTCAGCAGCCCGCCCATGAGTCTTGCGCGCAACGAACGAACCGACTTCTGCAGCCTGCCACCTTCCGCAGAGTCAACTCCCGCAAAATCAACCGCACCCACCCGCGCCTGCTTGCCCAACTCCACCGTAAAGCTGACGTTCACAAGCTGATGCTCGTCGTCAATTTTCGATGTGACGCTAATCGACGCGCCAAAATAGCCATTGCTTCGAAGAAAGTCCTGTAAGGCTGCTTGAGCGACCGGAATCCGCGCCGGATCGTAGGGATCTTCGTCGGCAAGGTTGGCGACACCCAGCAAGCGCGTGTAAGAAAACTTTTTGACCGCACCGGGGAATTCGATTATGCCCAGGTAATATGCCGGTTCGAGCAAGAAGTTCAGGCGCAGACCCGCCGTGTCGGGCACCACCTCAACGCTCACCGTCGGAAAATTCCCCGTGTCTTGTAGCGCCTGGATGCTGTCCTCAACTGCTGTCTCCGAATACGGAGACCCCGCCTTCTGCAAGACAACTGCCCGAAGAGGTTCCAAATCGCGATGTGGATTGCCGATGAGGTCGACCGCATCCACTTTTTGGCCCTCAAAAACCGACTGTGGACCAATCACAGTCATCTGTCCGTCAGCGCTACCCGCACCGGCAGCGACAGCGATTAATAAAATGAGGGCGAACGATAAACGCATAAGGGCCGGCGGTTCGAAAGCCAAGAAGGCAGGGCTCTACCCTCCCACCGGGAAATTCCCATCTTCCAGAATCCGAGCCGCAAGTCTGAGTGTGATGCTCCAACGTTAGCAGACGTTGGCTTATCTCAGCTCTTCTAAAGGTTCCGCCGTACCGCCAAGCGGAAAGCAACTCATATGCAGGAATATCTGTATTGCGCCTCGGAAATTCTCGATTCAGCTGCGCCGATATAAATGGAGTTCCGCCCGATATTACAGACACGATTCGATTGTTGGCAGCTTCATTTCATCCTAAAAGTAGAGGTCGTGCAAGCTGGAGTGTCGCGATAGCCAGCTTGTGGCGTGGCGGTGGTCATGGCGCGTTCGACAGTCGTCCTCCGGAAGCGATCTATCTTCCTCGTCAGCTTCTTCTTGTCTTCCCTGCTCTTTTTTTCCGCCTCGATTTTGCCCGCCCAGACAGGACTGGAAGACGTACACGTTCTTCCCTTCCCGCACGTCGGGCCGGAGACCCTCGCTGCGGCCACGATACCCGCTATGCCCGGATCTCTTCCTTATGTGATCCATAAAGACGTCAATCTTGTCCTGGTGCCGGTGACTGTCACGGATTCACAAAACCGCCTTGTCACCGGTTTGACTCGCGACAACTTTCAGGTTTTCGACGGTAAAACGTTGCAGGATCTCCGGCACTTTTCCAGCGAAGACATCCCTCTTTCAATCGGCATCATCGTCGATAGCAGCGGCAGCATGAAGGACAAGGTTGAGCGCGTCCACGAGGCCGTGACCCGATTTTGCGAATCGGCCAACATCGAGGACGAGTTCTTCATGATCACCTTCGCCGATGTCCCCCATCTCGTGCAGGATTTCACCAATTCTCCCGAGGATATCGAGAAGGAAATGCTTTTCGTCCAGCCGAAAGGACAAACCGCTTTGCTCGATGCCATCTACATGGGCTTGAGCAAGATGCGCACCGCCAAGTATTCGAAGCGAGCGTTGTTGATCGTGTCCGACGGCGGTGACAATCACAGCCGCTACAGCGAGCACGAAGTGAAAAGGGTGTTAAAAGAAGCCGATGTCGCCGTCTACGCGATTGGAACTTTCGATCGCACCGTGCCTACAGTAGAAGAACAGCTCGGTCCCGAACTTCTTTCCTCGCTGGCGGAGCCAACCGGTGGCCGGGCCTTCACCATCAGTAACATCAATGACCTTCCTGAGGTCGCTCGGCAGGTCGGCACCGAACTGCGAGCACAATACGTCCTCGGTTATCGACCCTCCAGCGTCCCGCAGGACGGGAAGTGGCACAAAATCCACGTAAAGTTGCAGGCTCCGCGAAAGTTGCCCTTGTTGCATGCGCACGCGAAAGCCGGATACTATGCACAACTCCAATAACCGGAGGTGTCGGAAAAGGGACCCGGTAAGACACGCCCGCTGCACATTGCAAGCGCGCAATCCGCCGCCACTTCCCTACTGCTGAATTGTCGTATCCGCTTTGTCCGGCTTCTGCGTGACTCGCGCGGGAGTTGGCAGTTGCGAACTATCCCAGCCGCCGCCTAGAGCTTCCACCAGCGCCACCGCCGAGGTCATCTCTTGCACCTGCAGACCGTTTAAGGTTTGCTCGTCGGCAAGCAGCGTTGTCTGCGCGATCAGAACATTCAAATACGGGTCGATTCCCGTTTGATAGCGGACCTCTTCCAGTTGCAAAAAGGTTTGCGCCGACTTCACCGCTTCCTGCTCTTGCAACACTTCCTGCGAAAGAATGCGAACCTCCGCCAGCGCATCTTCGGTCTGTTGAAATGCGCCTAGCACCGTCTGCCTGTAAGTCGCCACGTCCGCATTGTAAGTCGCCACATATTGCTGCACCGTGGCGCGGCGCAAGCCAGCGTCAAAAATAGTCTCTGAAAGCCCTGCGCCGACCGACCAGAAGCGGCTCGGCCAGGAAAGCCACGTCCCGATCGCCGAACTCTCGAAACCTCCCGATCCACTCAAAGTTAAATTTGGATAATAGGCCGCATACGCGATCCCAATCGTCGCGTTGGCTTCGGCCATGGTTCGTTCCGCGGCTGCAATGTCGGGACGGCGCTCCAGCAACTCCGACGGCACGCCAATTGGAATGGGGGGCGGTGCTGTCGTCATCGGCTTCACAGGGATCGAAAAATTCGATGCAGCCTTGCCCACCAGCATCGCAATCGCATGCTCAAATTGCGCCCGCGCCACCGCTACGTTAGTTGCTCCAGCCTGCGCGCTCTGCAGCGCGGTTTGCGCCTGCACCACCGCAATCTGATCATCGATGCCCAGTTTATAAAGCGATTGTGTCAGTTCCAGCGATTTCTGATCCGCCGCTACCGTATCGTTAAAGATTTGTTGCAGCATGTCCTGCCCGCGGATCTCAAAGAAATATTCCGCCAGGCTCGCTTGCTCGGTGAGGCGCTCATTCTCCAGATCGGCCTCGCTGACTTGCGCCGCATACTGCGCCTGCCGCACCGTATTTCTCACCTTTCCCCAAATATCCGGCGCCCACGATGCATCGAGCGGTAACGAAAACGTTGAACTCTGCAGATTGCCGCTGTTCCCATTCCCCGAGCCCAGGTTTGCGGAATTCCGGGCGTGACTGATCGCGGGCGCAGCCGACAGCGTCGGAAAATACTGCGAGCGCGCCTCCCGTATGATCGCGCGCGCCGCCATATAGTTTTCGAAGAACTCCTTGATATTTTGATTGTTGATGTTGAGTTCTTCTTCCAGTGCATTCAGCTCGGGCTCGTTGAAAATCTCCCACCACTTGCCGCGCAACTTCGCATCCGCCGGCTGTGCCACCGTCCAGCCTGTGGTCTCTTTGAACTGCGTCGGCGACTCCTTATACGCAGCAGCCGGCGGAGGCGGCGTCGCCGCGTGGTACTTCGGCCCGACCACACATCCGGATAACATCGCCAGCCCGGCAAGCGAGACGATTGCACCGCACAACCCAGTGCCTATGCGCGCCTTGCGCAGCCGAAGAGTCGTGACAATTCTCCTACCGAACCGCTCACTCATAACCATTCACCCTACTTTCGCAGCTGCGCGATCACATTCCCAGCCACCGCCAAAAGCTGCCGTTCCCGACAGCCTAACTCGGTTCAGCAGCAGGAACCACGGCGCTAAAGTCGTCGTGCGTCTTGCCTTGCACCCGCAGCCGCAACCGATCGAGGAACAGATACACCACCGGAGTCGTGTACAGCGTCAGCATCTGGCTTACAATCAGCCCTCCCACAATCGTGATCCCCAGGGGCCGTCGCAGTTCCGAGCCTGTACCGGTGCCAAATGCCAGGGGCAACGCGCCAAACAACGCCGCCATCGTCGTCATCAAAATTGGGCGGAATCGAAGCATGCAAGCCTCAAAGATCGCGTCAGCCGTACTCTTGCCTTCCTGCCGTTCGGCGACCAGCGCGAAGTCGATCATCATGATCGCGTTTTTCTTCACGATGCCAATCAAGAGAATGATGCCGATAATCGAAATCACGTTCAGGTCGATCTTGAAAATTGTCAGCGCCAGCATCGCCCCCACACTCGCCGATGGAATGGTGGAGATGATCGTCACTGGATGCACCAGACTTTCGTAGAGCACGCCCAGTACGATGTACACAGCTAACACAGCCGTAATAAGCAGCATCCACTCCGAACTCAGGGACTGCTGGTAGGCGAGCAGCGTGCCCGCGAAAAAGCCGCGAATCGTCGAAGGCGTTCCCAGCCTTTGCTCCATTTGGACGATGCTCTGCGTCGCATCACTCAAGGAAACTCCGTTCGCCAGATTGAATGAGACTGTCACCGAAGGAAACAGTCCGGTGTGGTTGACTGACAGCGGCGTGGTGCTCGATTGCGATTGCGCAATCGTCTTGAGCGGCACGTTACCGTTGCCTCCGCTCTGTAAGTAGATATTCTTCAATCCTTCCGGACTTTGCCAATATTGCGGCGCCACTTCAAGCACAACGTAGTATTGGTTCAACTGCGTATAGATAATCGACACCTCGGATTGCCCGAAAGCGGCATACAAGGAAGAATCGAGGCTCTGCGCCGTCTGCCCTACCCTGGCCGCGCTTGCTCGATCGTATGTCACCACCTCTGATAGTCCGCCGTTTTGCTGGTCCGAATTAACGTCCTGCAGACCCGGAAGTTTCTTCATCTCGGCCAGCAAAATCGGGCCCCACTTCGACAGATCTTCCACGTTGTCGCACTGGATGGTGTATTGATAGAGCGCGTTGCTGCCGCGGCCGCCGATGCGTAGATCCTGCGCCGCCTGCAAGAACGCCGAAGCTACCGGCAGCCGGTTCATCTTCGGACGCAGCCGATTGATGATGTCCGCCGCTCCGATTTTGCGCTCGTTCAACGGTTTCAATGCGGTGTAGATAAATCCTGAATTGGTCGATCCGCCGCCGCCGGTAAAAGCGATCACGTTGGCAACCGCAGGGTCGCTCTTGATCACCCCCACCAACTGCTTAATCGAATTGTCCATCATCGGAAAAGATGCGTCTTGCGGCCCCTGCAATCCGCCCACGATCGCGCCAGTATCCTGTTGCGGGAAAAATCCTTTCGGAATCCGCATGATGAGCACCACATTCAGCGCGATCGTAAGAATCAGCACCACCAGCATCAGTACCGAATTGTCCAGCGCCCATGTCAACGAACGTCGGTAGGTTTCCAGCATCCATGCAAAGAACTTTTCGCTCGTGTTGTACATCCTGCCGTGCTTTTGATCTTTTTCCTCCTTCAGCAGATAGGCACACATCGTGGGTGTCGTGGTCAACGAAATCACCATCGAAACGACGATCGCCGTCGACAGCGTAACCGCAAACTCGCGAAATAGGCGGCCCACTATCCCGCCCATCAAAAGAATCGGAATAAACACCGCAATCAGCGACATGCTGATGGAAAAAACGGTAAATCCAATCTCCTGTGCGCCCAGTAGCGCCGCCTCGAACGGCTTCATCCCCATTTCCAGGTGCCGCGAGATGTTTTCCATCACCACGATCGCATCATCCACCACGAATCCCGTCGAGATCGTGAGCGCCATGAGCGAGAGATTGTCGAGACTGTAGCCAAACAGGTACATCACCGCGAAAGTCCCGATCAACGACACGGGCACCGCTACAAACGGAATCAATGTGGCCCGCCCGTTGCGCAGAAAAAGAAACACCACCAGAATGACTAGCGCGACCGAGATGATCAACGTACGTTCCACATCGCTAACCGAGGCCCGAATGGTCGTAGTGCGGTCAAGAACGATTGTCGTATCGATGCCTTGCGGGACCGAAGCTTTCAACCCCGGCAACTCGTTGCGAATATTCTCAACCGTCTGAATAATATTCGCGCCCGGCTGCCGAAACATGATCAACATCACGGCCGGTATTCCGTTCAAGAATCCGCCGGAACGGACGTTCTGCACCGAATCGACCACGTCCGCGACGTCCGAAAGCCGCACGGCCGTTCCATTGTGATACCCGATGACAATCGGTTTGTAGTCTTCCGCAACCGAGATTTGATCGTTGGCCGTGATGTCAGCCGTCACGTCCCCGTCCGACAACTGCCCTTTTGCCAGGTCCGCGTTCTGCGTGCTCAAGGTGTTGCGAACCTGCGACAGCGTCAGACCATAACTATTCAACTGCGTCGGATTCACTTCGACCCGCACCGACGGGAGAGAACTGCCTCCCACCGTCACCTGCCCCACGCCCTGGATCTGCGAAAGCTTCTGCGACATCACCGTCGAAGCCACGTCATACAACTTGCCGGTATCGAACTTATTGGACGTGAGGCCGATGATCATAATCGGCGCGTCGGCAGGATTCACTTTGCGATAAGTAGGATTTCCCGGCAGGTTGGTCGGCAGATACGTGCGCGCCGCGCTGATCGCCGCTTCCACGTCTCTCGCCGCGCCATCAATATTGCGGCTCAAATCGAATTGAATGGTGACTGACGTGGTGCCGAGAGAACTCGCGGACGTCATCTCCGACACTCCCGCGATATGGCCAAACTGCCGTTCCAGCGGCGTAGCGACCGAAGATGCCATGATCTGGGCGCTCGCTCCCGGCAGCGATGCCCCCACAGAGATCGTCGGAAAATCAACCTGCGGCAGCGGCGAAACCGGCAACACCGTAAATGCGATCGCTCCCGCAATCGCGATCGCAACGGTCAGCAGCGTCGTAGCTACCGGCCGCCGTATGAAAAGGCCGGAGGGATTCATGACTGCTCCGCTCGCTGCGGCGGCCCGCTCGACTCTTGCTTCGCTTCTTCTTGCTTGCTTTTGTGCGACGGGTCGCCACCGCGCCACCGCGTGAATCGGTCTCCCAGGTTGTCAAAGAAGATATAGATGACCGGTGTCGTATACAACGTCAGCGCCTGGCTCAACAAAAGTCCGCCGACCATCGCAATGCCCAGCGGACGCCGTATCTCCGATCCGATCCCCCGCCCCAGGGCCAACGGAAGTCCACCCAGCAGCGCCGCCATTGTAGTCATCATGATGGGACGGAAACGCAGCAAGCTCGCTTCATAAATGGCGTCGGTCGCGTTCTTCCCGTGCTCCCGCTCGCCTTCGAGCGCAAAATCCACCATCATGATGCCGTTCTTTTTCACGATGCCAATCAGCAGAATAATGCCGATAATCGCCACCACGCTCAAATCCTGGCCGAACAACATCAGTGCCAATAGCGCGCCCACTCCGGCTGACGGCAGTGTGGAAAGAATGGTCACCGGATGGATGAAGCTCTCATAGAGAACGCCCAGCACGATATAAACAGTAACCAGCGCAGCGAGAATCAGCAGCGCTTCGTTCGACAATGAGTTTCTGAACGACGCAGCCGTGCCTTGAAAATCCGCCTGCAAACTCGCCGGCATGTGCATGTCTTTTTGCACTTTAGTGATCGCGGTGATCGCGCTGCCCAGCGCCGCGTTCGGCGCGAGGTTGAAAGAAACTGTAATCGCCGGAAATTGCCCCTGGTGGTTAATGGAAAGCGGCTCGCTGGCACGCTCAAAATGTGTAAATGCACTGAGCGGTACCGCGTTACTCTTCGCGGAACTGGAAGTCGTATTCGCCGACGAGTTCGATCCCGTCGATCCACCCGATGGCGACAGCGCATTCGTGATCGGAGCCAACACCCCTGAACTGGGCGTATAAAGCACCGATGTAGTCGTGGCATTCGAACCTGCGGAGGACGATCCCGAAGACGAAAAAGAAGTGGATGCTCCCGGCCCCGAAGTTCCCGACGAAGCATTCGCCTGGATATAAATACTTTTCAGAATGTTCGGATCTGTCTGAAACTGCGGCTGCGCCTCCAGAATCACGTGATACTGGTTCAACTGCGTGTACATCGTATTGATCTGACGCTGCCCAAAAGCGTCATACAGCGTGTTGTCGATGGTCGACGGAGCAATGCCCAGCCGCGACGCCGTCGCTCGATCGATCACCAGAGAAACCGCGAGACCACCCGTCTGCTGGTCGGTTGCGACATCCTCGAGTTCCGGCAGGTTTTTCAGCTTCGCCACAAAGCGATTGGTCCAATCGTTCAGTTCGTTCGCGTCCGGATCTTCCAATGTGTACTGGTATTGGGTTCGGCTCACACGGTCATCCACCGTGATGTTCTGCACCGGCTGCATGAAGAGTGCAATGCCCTGCACGTCCCGCAATTTCGATTGCAACCTGCGCACTATATCCGAGGCACTCGTGTGGCCACGATCCTCCAGCGACTTCAGGTTGATCGAAAAGCGGCCGCTGTTGAGAGTCGTATTTGTCCCGTCCGCACCGATAAACGAAGACAGACTTTCGACCGCCGGATCGGCCAGAATTACTTTGGCCAACTGCTGCTGTTTCTCCTCCATCGCCGCAAACGAGACCGTTTCCGGAGCCTGCGAAATCCCCTGAATCACCCCCGTATCCTGCACCGGGAAAAATCCCTTGGGAATAATGATGTAAAGAAAAATCGTTAGCCCCAGCGTGCCCAGCGCAACGAGCAAGGTAATCGTCTGGTATTCCAGAACGAATTTCAAAGTGCGCCCGTAGAACGCAATCATCCGTTCGAAAACGCGCTCCGATGCTCGGTAGAAGCGGCCTTGCTGCTCCTTCGGCTGATGCCGCAAAATGCGCGCCGCCATCATCGGCGTCAGCGTCAGTGAAACCACCGCCGAAATAACAATCGTCACCGCGAGCGTCACTGCGAATTCTCGGAACAGCCGCCCCACTACGTCCCCCATGAAAAGCAACGGGATCAACACGGCAATCAGCGAAACCGTCAACGAAACGATGGTGAATCCGATTTGCTCCGCGCCCTCCAGCGCCGCTTGCATCGGAGCTTTGCCTTCTTCGATATAGCGCGAGATGTTCTCGATCATCACGATCGCGTCGTCCACCACAAATCCGGTGGAGATCGTCAGCGCCATTAGAGAAAGGTTATCCAGGCTGTACCCGAGCGCATACATCGCGGCAAACGTTCCCACCAGCGACAACGGCACCGCAACGCTCGGAATGATAGTCGCGTAGAGGCTCCGCAGAAAAATGAAGATCACCAGCACCACCAGCCCGATGGTCAACATCAGTTCGAATTCAACGTCAGAAACCGACGCCTGAATCGCCGTCGTCAAATCCGTAAGCGTCGTGACTTGAATCGACGCGGGAAGGTTTGCTTCCAGTTGCGGCAACAACAACTTAATGCTTTTGACGACGCTAATGGTGTTGGCGCCCGGTTGCCGCTGCACGTTCAGAATGACGGCCGGCGTTTCGTTCATCCACGCCGCCTGTTTGTTGTTCTCAACGTCGTCGATGATCTCCGCCACGTCCGTCAGCATGACTGGAGCGCCATTGCGATAAGCAACAACGACGCTGCGGTAGTCGTTACTACTTACAAGCTGATCGTTCGAGTCGATCTGGTAATCCTGATGCGGTCCGTCGAAGTTGCCCTTGGCGGCGTTGACGCTCGCCTGCGTCAGCGCGGTTCGCAAGTCCTCAAGATTGATCCCATAGGACGAAAGCGCGTGCGGGTTCGCGCGGATGCGTACCGCCGGCTTCTGCCCACCGCTAATGCTCACCAGTCCCACGCCGTTCAACTGCGAGAGCTTGGGAGCCAATCGCGTGTCGACAAGATCCTCGACCTGCGACAATGGCACATCTTTCGAAGTGATCGCCAGCGTGAGAACTGGCGCGTCTGCCGGATTCGTTTTGCTGTATACCGGCGGCGCCGGTAGGTTCGAGGGAAGATAACTCTGCGAGGCGTTGATCGCAGATTGCACTTCTTCTTCCGCCACGTCGATGTTCAGGCTCAACGTAAACTGCAGCACGATCACCGACGTTCCACCCGAACTGGTGGAAGTCATCTGGCTAAGCCCTTGCAGTTGTCCGAATTGCCGTTCGAGAGGTGCGGTTACGGTCGTCGCCATTACCGACGGGCTTGCGCCGGGATAGAAAGTGACCACCTGAATCGTCGGATAATCGACTTCCGGCAGCGCCGACACCGGTAGCTGCGTGTAAGCCACGATTCCGACCAGCATGATCGCCGCCATTAGCAGTGCGGTGGCGACCGGCCGCATGATGAACGGACGAGAAGGACTCAGACTCACGTTGCCGGCCCCTCGCTCGTGCTCGACGCTGGGATCGGCTTCTTTGAAACTACGATTTTTGAATTGTTCTGCAACTTCTCAAAACTACTATTCGCGACGACATCCCCCGGATTGATCCCTTCCACCGCCGTGTTGCCCCCATCTGCCACTCCCGTCTTGATATTGCGGATCTGCGCCGTGTCGTTCTGGATGACATAGACAAACGCCGTCTGGCCGTTATGTTGGATCGCCGACGTCGGAATCAAAGTCACACCTTCCAAGGTCTTGACCAGTAACCGTGTATTCACGAATTGGTTCGGAAATAGAGAATCATCCTTGTTGTCGAAGAGCGCCCGCATCTTCACGGTACCCGTCGTGGTGTCGATCTGATTGTCGAAGGTCAGAAGCTTTCCCGTCGCAATCTGCTTTTGTTGCGAACGGTCAAATGCATCGACCTCCAGCCGCTTTTTCTGCCGGATTTGCTTCTGCACCTGCCCGAGGCTGTCTTCTGCGACTGTAAAAATCACGGTAATGGGCTGCATCTGGGTAATCACCGCCAAAGCCGTCGTGCTGTTCGACTGCACTACATTCCCCGGATCCACCAACCGCAGCCCTACTCGGCCCGTAATGGGAGCGACGATATGACAGAAGCCCACCTGCACCTTGTCATATTGCACCGTACCTTGATCGTTCTTCACCGTGCCTTGATCCTGTAAAACGATCTTTTCCTGATCGTCTAGCGTTTGCTTCGGGATGCCGTTTTTCGCCCACGCATCTCGATAACGATTCAGGTCCATCTGAGCTTGCGCGAGTATTTGCGTATCGCGCTCCAACGCCCCCTCCGCCTGCATCAACTGGGCTTCGTACGGCCTGGCATCGATATCGATCAGTGGTTCTCCCTTGCGAACCAACTGCCCTTCCGTGTAATGCACCTGGCTCACCAGGCCCGTTACCTCGCTCGTGATCGAGGCCGTGTACACCGGCGTCACCGTGCCTATCGCGTCGAGATAGACGCCGATATTCCCCTTGGTCGCGGTGACCGTCGTGATCGTGACTGTCCCGCCTTGGCGTCGTCCGGAGGGTGCCGCTGCCGAGTCATCGTGGTGACGCAAGACCAGCACAAAAATTACTGCGAAGATCAGGAGAATCACAACCCATACGATCGCTCGTTGCGACTTCGACTTTGGCTGACGTTCGGACGCATCGTGCTCTGGCTCGGTGGGAGAAGCGGCAGGTTTCGGTTCCATTCGGTCGTCTGGCATCTGTCGATGAACTTCCTAAGTTTGCCTGGGTGGTAGATTTTTGTGTAGTCGGCAACGGCAGTAATTATCGCTGGTCAGCAGTCACTTCGGAAAGCCCATCAACCCTTCTTTATGATGCATAACTCGCATTTCCGTTTGCAGCGACTCTCAAAATCACTCATCTATATAGGAACATTCTTTGCCCCGCGCTGGGGTAAAGAATCGTAAATACACCGCCACCAAAGCTTGCGGGCGCAGCGCCACAGTACCGCGTCTTGGTTTTTTGTTGTTTTGTGGGAGTCTTGTATTGCCGGGTAGCTGTTATCTCACGTCGAATATTCCGAGGCCAGCGCCCCGTAACACACATCACTGCAATTCGCCCCTCGCATCGAAGCGAACTCCGCCTACTTTCGCTCCCGACGCCAGTACGCCGCGGATCTTCTCGCGATTCAGACCAGCCCGGTCGATCGCTTCTGCAACGCTCGTTAACGCCTGCTCAATCGGCGTCCCTTGCGGCAATCGAAAAATCCATGGAATATTAGTCGATGTCAGCGTCTTGTCAGAAGCAATGGCCATCACCGGAACAAACGACTTCACTCCAATTTGTTCTGCCAAATGACTGGAATCTCGATCCAATGCGATCAGGGCCAAAACATGTTCCTGATAAACCGCCTTCACCAGTTCACCCGACCCCTTCCCCCACGAAAGCTGCGAAGCGATTCCGACCAACGCGATAGGTTGGTCGTGGCCGCCGCCATGCATTCGGTTGATCGAACTCAGCGCTCTCGCCACCGCGGGCGAGCGCACAATTTCATCGGCGTGCGGCCCAAACACACCGATGATCGGCTTGTCCGTCTTCTCCGCCAAGAGCGGCAGTCCCGCGTATTGCACGCCGTTCTCCCCAACGCGGGCATACGGCTTCTCCATCGTGATCGGGCGGTATTCGACGCTTCCGTTGCGAACGCGAGCCAGAAACAACGGCGCAATATTCTTGCAGTTAGGATCGAAAATCATCTCTCCCGTCACACCCTGATGCCTCTCCACCCCGGTCAACGCGTCGCGAATTCTGCCCCGGTTCAAGCCCGCTCGGCAAATCGCATCCAGCAGAATCTGCATCGCGTCGTAAGCCAGCGCCGCAAAATGATCGGGCTTTTCATGGAAGCGTGCTTCATACCGCGCATTAAACTTGAGCCAGCGCGGATCGTTGCGAGTCGGATCATAAGGAAACACCGCCTCGAATCCTTCTGCCGCCAGTCCAGCTAATTTCACCAGTTCGTCGTCACTCGTTCCAGAAATCGTCCGGTGGCTGCCGAACACGCGTTGCTTCATCCCCAGTTCCCGCATCTGCTGCAGGATCATGGCTGCCGGAGCCACATCAGTCCAGAGCACGATCGCGTCGACGCGCGAGTCTTCGATCACCTCAAGCTGGTGTCGGAAGTCCGTGTCCCCTGGCTGGAACTTCTGCTCGATCACCACCACGTGGCCAAGCCGCCGCGAGGCGTCACGAAACTTGACAACGCCGAAGCGTCCGTAGCGATCGTTTACGCGCAGAATCGCGACCCGCTTCACCCCCAGTTCTGTGTAGATGTGGCGTGCCAGGGTGTAGCCCTGCACTCGATCGTCCTGAATATCCGTGAAGTACCAAGGAATGATTGTCTCGGGAATCGTTGGGTCGGTCGAAGCGCTATTCACTAATGGCGTCTCTGCCTTTAAAGTTACGCGCAGTCCGATGTGCGTTGTATCTCCGCTGATCGAACCGAACATCGCCCATACTTTTTCGTCGTAAACTATCTTTACGATTTCGTTGCTCGCCGCCCCCCAAACCGCGGAGTCATTGTGCACCATCAGCTTGAATGGTTTACCTCCGTAACCGCCATTCGCGTTCGCCTCTTCGAGCGCAAGCGTCACCCCGTTCAACATCCGGTTGCCCCGCACCTGATCGGGATGGTTGTAAAGCGGACCCACAAATCCGATCCGAATTTCCGATAATTCGCTGACATCCGGATCGGGCACATCCCGTGCCGCGCCGTTGTATTCCACGAGATCCTGATAGTTCTCATAATAGGGAGTGGTGAACTTTGAAAATGGCCGCAAATCCTCGGGAGCTCCAGCATAAGGCTTCAACGAACGCGGAGCAGGCGGCCCGGGCGGATTACTCCCACACGAACAAGGACCAGGCGCCTGCCCCCATACCACCGAAACCATCGCAACCGCAAACACCAACTTCGCCAGCCAACTCATAAACAACCCACCGCGTCGCCTCCACAAGCATCTACTCCGCATTCGTTTCACGCCGGAACATCGCAATCGCCTCGATCTCCACCAGCAAATCGGGACGGCACAGAATCACCTGAATACCCGTCGAAGCCGGAAGCGGATCCAGTTTCTGCTCCTGATAAAACGCCGTCCGCTCCTGGTTGAACGCTTCATAGTCACGCTCGATATCCCGCAGGTAGCAAGTCGTCCGCACGATGTCATGCCAGGTTGCTCCCTCAGAAGCGAGCAGCGCTGTGATGTTTTCGAACGTCCGTCGTGTCTGCGCCCGCAGATCACCGATGTGAACCGTCCTGCCCTCGTCATCAATGCTCGCCGTGCCCGAGATCAGCAGGACCGTCAGCCCCTTCAAATCGATCCGCATACCACGCGAAAACGCGCTGCCATACGCGTACGCTTCGTTCAAAACCGAGTGATTGGTGATGGCGCGTTTTACAACCGGCGCCATGGTAACTTCCGCGAGTAACTCTTCAACATTCATGAGTAAGACTCCTTAAGAATTCATTTCGAAATCAATTTCGTTTGCTTCGCTAATGGAGCGCCGGGCGTCCCCGCCCGGCCAGAATGGCCGTCAACTCTTCCGCTGGCTTCCGTCTTATACCTCGCCCTATGCACCCGAATCCCATGACTCAATCCTTTAGCCGTCGCCACCCAAAGATCGTCTCCCTGAAAGTCGACCCCGAGCACATAGTTATGTGCCGGCGCGCTCTGCACTGCAATTTTCTTGACCACGCCCGCACCGCTTCGAACCAGCATTTCCGGCTTGTGAGTGTCCAGCGCTGGACGATACACCGCCCAGTTCTCGCCGTCGTAGTACGCCAGTCCCTTGTCTGTTGAAAACCATGCGCGCTTGGCGTCCACCGCCTTCACCTGGTTGAGGAAGTTACTCGGCAATCCGCTGTCTTTCTGTAGGAAGTTATGCCAATACCGCCCGTCGTAGCGGCTGGCTCCAAAGTAAGTAGCAACCCAAAGCATCTTATCGACGTAACTCACCGACGTAGTAACCTCATGGATCAAACCCTGGTCTTTCATCAACACCAGCTCGGTTTCGCCATCAGGATCGTCGTAGTTCTTCCACCGCTCCGTCTTAACGTCGTATTCCAACACTCCGCCGCCCCACACCGCGTAATACACCTTGTCTTCCCCAGGACTCACCGCATAAGTCCAGATTTCATACATCGGGGTATTGCGCTCGTTAAATAGGGCCCACTGCCCGGTTCGCGTGTTGAAACGGCTAGCTCCCGCCGCAGTCGCGATCCACACGAAATCTCCCTGGACGGCGACTCCGTAAACGATGTCATTACTCAATCCAGAGTTAAGTTGCGTGAAGGTGTCGATCCGCCCCGCCGAAATGCGGCTCAACCCTCCCATCGTTCCCACCCACAGATCGCCGGTGCGTTTGTCGAGTGCAAGTGACAACACCGCCTGATGCGCGAGTCCATCCGCAGGACGATAGATCTTCCACGCCCCATTCTCGTACCGCCCTAGTCCGTTGTCCGTCCCCGCCCAGATCCGATTCCCGTCGACCAACACGCAAAAAATATGATTGTTCGGAAGTCCTTGCACGGTGGTGAAGTTTTCCCAGCGGAACCGCGGCATCTCAGCAGCCTGCCCCACCGCGACGCATCCCATAATCGCGCTCAGTACTCCGGTGGCTACCATCGCAGCCCGGATTCTCAATGTGCTCTTCATAACGTTTTCAAATATTCAATCAGGTCGTTCAATTCATCTTTTGTTAGGTCGTTGCTGACACCGTGCGTGTCCTTCGGATTAAACACGGTCCATATTTCTTCCAGTGAACGTGCCGACCCATCATGCAGGTACGGCGCCGAGTAAGCCACATTGGAAAGTTGCGGCACGTCAAGCACTGGCGATCGGTCGGTACCCTTGCCTGTCCCCACATCAAACTGCCGCTGGTTTGTGTACTTAGGACCGCTGTGGCAATAAGCACACTGGTTGGCTCCCGGTATCGGATTGCCGTTCTTATATCTCGTCCGCTCGAATATCTTCTTGCCCCGCTCCTGCGCCGCAGTCAGCTGTCCTTCCGCCGATCGGTAGCGATTCGGACGGTACGGCAGCGAGTACACGAACTTGACTATGTCAGTAAGTTCCTGCGAGTTGTAACTCTGCGACCGGTAGAAATATTTCTCCGTGCGCGGCCCGCACTCGGTTGGCATATCCGGATTGCCGCCGTTCCACTTGAATGGCTCCGTCCCAGCCAGATTTTCCAGCGATCGATTGTCGACGATGTCCTTGCCGAATCCGTCAGGTTCCAAGTCCCACTGCAATCCGTCAATCGTCGCGTCCAGATGGCAATTCGCGCAGCCAAACTGGCCTTGAAACGCGTAATCAGCCGTAAAGAAAATCTGCTCCCCATGACGAAGTGCATTGACCGTCCTCGGCCCTCCCAGATCGATCGTCGAAACGACTCGGTTCGACACCGTGTCAATCACCGAAATGTTGTCGTCCAGCCGGTTGGCCACGAACAACCGTTTACCGTCCGCCGACAACAAAGCGCCGCGCGGATTGTGCCCGACCGGAATCCTCGCCACCACATAGTTGGCCGACGCCGAAAGATCGTTCACGAACGGACCTCGTCGCGTCCGAATGAAACTCAGCAACTTATGCACATCGAGGACAGTCACGCTCTCCGACCCGGCAGCTGTTACAAATATCTTCGACTTATCCGGCTCAATCGCCACGGCCCACGGCAGCGCGTAATACCGCTCCAGTTCGTCCAGCGGCACCAGCACTGTCCCACCCACGTCTTCACCAAACAACGTCAGCGAATCGCCAAAGGCCCATCCGTGCTCCACATGCGCCAGGGGAATCAAGTTCTTGGGACGCAACTGCGCCACGACTCCCAGCTTTCCGTCGCGTGAAAGCGCAACATGAAAGACTCCTGCGACGTTCGCCAACGACTTGCGCTCAACGACGGTCTGGCGGGACGTATCGATGACGGTGATTTCCGAATTCGGCTGCGTGCGAAACGCCCCCGCATTCGGATAGATATGCGTTCCATACACCGACTGGCCGTCGGGCGAAAGCGCCAGATAGCTCGCCCCGCGACCGGCCAGCAAGCGTTTAATCTCCCGGCCCGAAGCAATATCGATGACAGAAATATCGCTACTCAGCCGGTTTGCCACATACAAAGTCGTCTCACTTCGATCCAGCACGATGCCATGCGGCTCAAAGCCTGTGGCCAGCGTTCTCACGACCTTCAGGCTGGCGGCGTCAATCACCGACACCGTATCCGACCCCGATGCGCTCACATAGATCACGCGCCCGTCACGAGTCAGCACAATCCCGCGCGGCATATTTCCAACCGCAACCGTGGCCACAATCGCAGAACTATGAAGATCGACGACTCGCAATTCGCCACTTGCCTCGCAGACCACGTAAAGCAAGCGCCCATCCGGCGACAGCGCCATTTCGATTGGCGACAGATAGCGCTCGCCGATATCGGCCGCAACCGAATTCGCCGAAGGAACCGCTGCAATCGTCACTAGAATCAAAACCACAACCATCGCCGCGATCAGCACAACGCTCAGCTCAGACCCAGACAACAATCCGATCCACCGGCCGCGGATGAAGGACTTGACCATCTACGGCTCCTCCACCGTAAGCACGCGATCAACCGCCGGATTCTCGAGAATCTGTTCCTGCCCGCTCGGCCATCGGATCGTGAGCTTATCTACGGTCGCCGCCCCCCCCAATCCAAAATGGACGCGGCCGTCATCCTGCGAGAGATAACCCGACCCTGCGATGCGCTCGGCGATTTGCTTCTTTCCGCCAGCCAACAACTCCAAGTGTGCCCCGATGCCGTCCCGGTTGCTCTTCTTCCCTTTCAGCTTCACCGTGAGCCAATGATTGTTGTTTACCGTCACGTTGTGCAGCAGCGTGCCCGGCGCTCCCAGATTCACCACAAACGCATCCATCTTTCCGTCGTTGTCGTAATCTCCAAAACACGCGCCCCGCGCAACTGTCTTCACATCCAGCGCCCCGCCCGCCTCTCGCGAGACATCGGTAAACTTTCCGCCGCCGAGCCCGCGAAACAGCGACTGCTCCTGCGGAACCAAGTGGATCAATCCGCCGTGAAACACAAAAATGTCAGGCCAGCCGTCATTATCAAAGTCATAAATCCCGGTACCCCAACTCGTGTATTGCGCCGTAGCCTGCGAGACTCCTGAGCTTGGCCCGATGTCCTCGAAGCCACTCTGCGCGCCGTTTCCCTCGGCCGTATTTCGCATCAGCCGGTTGTATTTCGAATCCGTAACCCACAGATCGACATGCCCGTCACCATCGATATCAGCCAGCACCGGACCCATCGCCGACGTGCTCTCCCCATTCTGTCCGTAAGCCACACCGAGATCGCCAGCGACCTCTTCAAATGTGCCGTCGTGCTTATTGTGAAAGAGAAAATTCTCGGTCTTATCGTTCGCCACATATATATCGGGATAACCATCGCCATCGTAATCCGCGGCCGTAACTCCCATCGCTCGTCCCTTATAGGCTGCGATTCCCGACTTATCGGTCACGTCTGTGAACGTGCCATTGCAGTTGTTGTGATAGAGGCGGTTCGTATCCGCCGCGTAGTCCAGCGGCCCTGGGTAGTTATCGGCGGCATAAAAATTGCGATACTTGGGATCAAACTTTACGTACCTGCCAACGAATAGATCAACGCAACCGTCGCGATCGTAGTCCAGCCAGGCCGCGCCAATCGACCACCCATCCACCTTGATCCCAGCCTTCGCAGTTACATCTTCGAACGTGCCGTCGCCGCGGTTGCGATACAAGATGGCGCGCCCGTAGCCCGTCACAAACAGGTCCACGAATCCATCGTTATCAAAGTCGGCGGCAATCGCAGCCATTCCATAGATATTCGCCGCAACGCCCGCTTGATCGGTCACATCAGTAAACGTGCCATCGCCGTTATTCCGGTAAAGATGGTTGTGCGGGGCAATCGCGGGCGGTTGCTTCAGCGGATACGGATGCATCCCGTCTTCCAGCGGCTTACCGCTCACAACGTAGAGATCCATCAGCCCGTCGTTGTTGTAGTCAAACCAGACACAACCTGCGCCCGTGCCTTCCAGCAGCGAACCAAGCTGTTGCGCTCCAAAACTGTGCGTAAATTGAATTCCCGCCTTTGCGGTTGCGTCTTCGAAAAGAATTGCGGGCGTCGTACTCGCTGCTGGAGTTTGCGCCAGCAAAACGCCAGGGACAAAGAAAACAGCGATGAAGCACGTCAGCCAACGAGTTATGTAGAAAGACGAAACACGATTTGTCATCTTACTGCCCTCCCGCTGCAGCGCGTCCACTGTTTCCCGTCATGTCCACCGGAGTCGTCGACTTCAGCAACACCATAGGCACTGCATTCTCCGGAGAAGTTTCCGGACCAGCATGGCAGCCGACACACGCCCGTTGTTCGCCGTGCCGCATCCAAAACCATCCCGCTTCTCGCTTTAACGTCTTCCCGGACGCGTCCAGCAATTCCACCTGCAGCGGTTCCTCAGTCGCGACCTGCACAAAAAACGATCCGTCCCGCTCCACTGGCGCCGTTCCCAGCAACTTCGCGTTTCCCGAATCATCGCGCGTATACATTCGAACCGAATGGATCGATCCGGCCAAAAACTTGTACTTCGAGGTGTAAGCGTTCAGACAGAGTAGGTTCGCATTGGGCCATTCGTGCAACCCCGAAGGATGCCGCTTCGGAGCAGCGCGTCCCTCCACGATCGTTGGCTGAAGTACGTTCGCCTCGCTCTCCGCAATTACCGCAACAAAATTGCTCTCCCCCGGGGTCCACCGTTTCACTTGAAAGTGGCTTTTCTCATCGCTACGCCACGCCAGCAGCCAGTCCCCAGTCGTAGTCTCGGCCACATCTCCTGCATAAATCCCGGCCGGCACAGAGATGACTTCCATCTGCGCCCGCGCCGAAGTAAAGCGGCCCAACCCAGCGCCGCCCGTCCGCCGGCCCGTCGCGAACACGATGTCTCCCGATCCAACCTGCCTTCCCGAAAAGCGCGTACGGGCGTGATCGCAGCGGTAAGCTTCCACTCCACTGCCATCCGAATAAACCGTATAAAGTTCGGCAACGCCGTCTTTTCCGAGCGGATAACTCGACTCAAACAAGATGCGGCCATCCCGCAAGACATCGGTTGGCAACGAGTTGTTTGGACCGTAAGTCACCTGCAAGGCGGCTGGCGCGGTTTTGCTTTCTGCCAGCTCTGCCACCTCGACCACAAAACGTCCACCGGTCTTTTTCGCGTACACCACGCGATCATCGGGCAGAAATAAAGGACGTACACAATCCTCCGGGCACGAAGTCACTTTTTGCGGCGCATCGCCACCCAAGTTCATTTCCCAGATCTGCCAGGCATCCTGTGCAGTCCGCTTACCCGCGAACAAAACTCTCTTGCCATCAAACGAAAGCGCTGGATCGGCAGAAGCCGCAAAACCGGGCAGGAAAGGACGACGCCCGTGCGCGTCCTGGAGGAATACAGTCGCATCCGCACTGAAACGATCACTACCCCGCATCCAGGCCAGCCCTTCATATCGCTGGACAACGGTGAAAAGCAAAGTGGGAGATTCTGCCCCCGCCGAGACCCGGTGGGTCGAAGCAACTTCCGTGATTCCAATAGTGATGATCGCAATGGTAATAATGACGTATAACAGCCGCCCCAGAATTGGCTGAGGCCGCATCAGTCCGCACCGCCCGCAGCCACCATTCGCGGGTCTTCAATTCCCGAATGAACCGGCAGCGGATCACTCCCCCGCCGGCTCGCCAACTGCAAAGGCGGCCGCCGTTTCCCATAGCGAATCGCCAAGTAAGGTTCGAGATCGTCCATCATCTCGCGAAAGCCGCCAAAGGTTAGCGACTGCGCTCCATCGCTCATCGCCTCGTCCGGCGACGGATGCACCTCCACGATCAGCCCGTCAGCCCCCACCACCGCCGCCGCCCGAGCCAGTGCCGGAACTAGCGTACGCACTCCAGCGGCATGGCTCGGATCGACAATCACCGGCAGATGCGAAACCATCTTCAACACTGGAACCGCCGCAATGTCCAGAGTGTTTCGCGTGGCCGTCTCAAACGTTCGAATGCCCCGCTCGCAAAGAACAATCTGCGGATCGCCCGGCGAAGCCATCGCAATCACCTCCGCCGATCGCAGTAATTCTTCGAGCGTCGCCGTCATCCCCCGCTTCAGCAACACCGGACGCCCGCATCCTCCCAGCCGTTCCAGCATTGCGTAGTTCTCCATGCTGCGCGCTCCCACTTGCATCAGGTCGGCATATTCCGCGACCCGCTCGACATCTTGCTCGCTCATCACTTCGGTCACGATCGCAAGTCCGGTTTCTTCCCGCGCCTTGCGCAGTAGCTTTAAGCCCTCCAGTCCCAGCCCCTGAAACGCATAGGGAGAAGATCGTGGCTTGTAAGCTCCTCCACGTAAAATCCGCGCTCCCGCCGCGGCGACCGCTTCCGCCGTCTGAAGTAGTTGCCGTTCCGACTCCACCGCGCACGGCCCCGCCATCACAACAAATTCGTCACCGCCAATTTCCACCTCGCCCGCGCGCACCATCGTTTTCGCGCACGCGTCCGTCTTCTTTCTCGCCACTCGATCGAAGCACGAAAATTGGCCGTTCCATTTGGAGTTCATAGGTTGCGAAGCGCAATTCTACGAACTCGCACCCCGCGAATCATTAGTACGAAACTATTAACTTTAAGAAATTGTTATAGTGTGATGTAAATCACACAGCAATGTGAGGCCGCGCACGTTTCTCCACTCGCCCAACGCTGCCACCGAGTTTTGCCACGGAATTAAAGCCGCCAAAAGGGAAGACTTCTTCGATGAAAAGACTGGTTACGGCTACCGCGAAGCTCGCGCGCGGGTCTACGCACCAAACTGAATGCCCTTTTTTTCGCGCCCCACCGCAACCACCGCCGCCGCCAGCGTGAACACCACAAACGCCGTTCCCGCCATCGCGTTGGCATAACTGGTATGTTCAGCGAAGATCGCCTCCAGATAACCAACCGAACTCGCGAGCAACACTCCACACTGGTAAGCGAACCCCGGAAGAAATCCGCGCACCGAATCCGGCGACAGCTCCGACAGGTGAGCCGGAATAATCCCCCATGCTCCCTGCACCATAAACTGAATGATGAATGCTCCCACAACCAGGAGCGCCAAAGACGGCGCGTACGCCCACAGCGGCACCGCGCCCACCGCGCAGAGCAGCGCCGTAATCATCGTTCGTTTCCGTCCCATGCGGTCCGACAAGAAGCCAAACAGCGTCCCTCCCAGGATTGCCCCCACCATCGAAATCCCCGTCACCACCGCGCGTTCCCGAACGCCCATTCCCCAGTGCCGCTGCAAGAAAGTCGGGAACATGTCCTGCGTTCCATGCGAAGCAAAATTCATCATCATCATCAAAAGCGTCAAGTAAAGAAACAGTTTCCAGTGCGAAACAATCTCCCGGCCCAGGCTGCTCCAGTTCGGCTGGCGAGTCTTCTTCCACACCTCCGATTCCTTCACCTTGAAGCGAACGAAAAGCCCCAAGAACGCCGGCAGTCCCCCAATAAAGAACATCGGCCGCCAACCCCACCGCGGGAAGACCGTATAGAAACAAATCGCTGCCAGTAAGTAGCCCAACGCGTACCCTTGTTGCAGCATCCCCGACAAAAATCCCCGCAATCGCGGTGGGACTTTCTCCATTGCCAGCGAGGCTCCTACTCCCCACTCGCCGCCCATCCCGATACCGAACAAAGCACGCAACACCAGAAACGCCACGAAGCTGTGAGCAAATCCCGTCAACATCTCCACTAGCGAATAAAAAACGAGATCGATCATCAGCGGAATCCGCCGCCCGTAGCGATCGGCCATCGCCCCAAAAATAAACGCCCCCACTGGACGAAACACCAGTGTGAGCGTGATCGAAAGAGCAATTTCTTTGTCCGACCGATGAAATTCTTGTGCAATCGCCGTCAGCGAAAACGCGACCAGAAAAAAATCAAAGGCGTCGAGCGTCCATCCCAGGAATCCGGCCACCACCGCCGCGCCGTGCCCCTCCTTCACTGCGCCGGTTGCTGGCACACCCGTCGCGTCTTTCAGTCCGCCCTCTTGCCCTAAGTCGTTCAACTTTTCCCCGACCTCGCTTCGTTTCAGCCGCCCCCATCGAAACGACCCGACTCAGCATACACGTTCGGTCTGCGGACGAACGTCTGTTACCGCATATGATAGCCGTTGCCCCCGCGACGCTCTCAACCAGACTCCTCGTTGAATGTCGTAGAATTCCCATACCCAAGCCGTTGACCGCCAGGAGGTCCCTTGATCCGCAGCTTCTTCTCTTTCCCGCTCGTTGTCGCGCTTGCCTTGCCCGCTCTCTCGCAGACACAACCGTCCAATGCCGCTTGGATCGCCGCCAGCAACAAATACGCCAACCTGCTCACCGAAGTGGAATTCAAACACCGCCCCGAATCCGCGTCCTCCCAGGGCCTGAGTGAGTTCGATAACAAGGTCTCCCAACCCACCCTCGCCGATGAAGACCAGCAGCGCCAGGAAACCGAGGCCGTTCTCGCCCAGTTGAAAACTGCAGCTGCCGAAAAGCAGCCGCAAGAAGTCGCCGAAGACCTCCAGATCATGATTCGCAAGGTCGAGCTCAACTTCAAGCAGGAAAATTTCGCGCGCGCCCACGAAGTCCCATTCGCCAACGCCAGCGCTATGGTCTTTGGTGGACTACGTATTCTCCTCGACGAGCAGACGCCCTCCCGCCGCCGATTCGCAGCTGTGGTTCGAATCCGTGAATACGCCGGATTGGAGCCCGGCTACACGCCGTTCACCGAGATTCTCAAGCAGCGCGTGATCGAGCAGATGGCCAAACCTGGAGTCGTCTATCCCGCGCGCGTGGAAATCGAAACCGAGATGGGGCGCAACTCCAACTATGTCGACGGAATCGCAGCGCTCATGCAGAAGTACAATCTCGCCGGATGGCAAGAGCCCTTCGCCAAACTAAAAACGCAGCTCGCCGATTACGACTCCTGGATCCGCGCCACCGTTCTGCCCAAAGCACGCACCGATTTCCGTTTGCCTCCCGAGGAATATGCACTCGACCTCGAAGACTACGGCATCGACATTCCGCCCAGCCAGATGGCCACCATGGCTCATAAGGCCTTCGCCGAAATTCAGGACGAGATGAAACCCATCGCCGCCCAGATTGCAAAACAACGCAACCTGCCGTCGAGCGACTATCGCGACGTGATGCACGAACTGAAAAAACAGCAACTCGTCGGCGAAGCGATCCTTCCCTTCTATGAAGAACGCCTCAAGCAAATTGAAAAAATTATCGTCGACCAGCAAATCGTCTCCCTGCCCGACCGCCCGGCCAAAATCCGAATCGCAACGGCCGCGGAAACCGCCCAGCAACCCGCCCCTCACATGCAGCCGCCGCCGTTCCTTCACAACACCGGCGAGAAGGGAGTTTTCGTTCTGCCTCTGAATATTCCCGCCGGACCCGGACAGACCAGCGCCGAAAAATACGACGATTTCACCTTCGACGCTGCCGCTTGGACTCTCACCGCTCACGAAGCCCGCCCCGGCCACGAACTGCAATTCGACTCCATGCTCGAGCACGGAGTCTCCCTCGCCCGCGTCCGGTACGCCTTCAACAGCACCAACGTCGAGGGATGGGGCCTCTACTCCGAATACATCATTCGCCCCTTCATGCCGCTCGAAGGCCAACTCGTCTCGCTCGACTACCGCCTCTTACGCGCGGCTCGTGCCTTTCTCGATCCCGAGTTGCAGTCCGGCAAAGTCACGACTGAAGATGCCTATCGCGTCCTCGAGCAGGACGTAGTGCAGTCGCACGCCTTCGCCCAGGAAGAAGTCGAGCGCTACACCTATCGCGCGCCCGGACAAGCCAACAGCTATTTCTACGGCTACACCAAGCTGATTCAACTCCGCAAGGATACGGAAAAAGCGCTAGGACCCAAGTTCAACCAGAAGCAATTTCACGACTTCATTCTGGCCCAAGGCCTACTGCCGCCCGACCTGATGCGTCAGGCCACGATGGAGAATTTCATCCCCGCGCACCGTTAGACAGAGAGATGAATATTCAGGGAGTGGGAACAGTAAGAGTTCCAAAGGTAGTGGAAGAGCTACGATTTTGACTTCGTTTTGAAAGGGCGCAGTTTTAGCTGCGCCGTAACTCAAACCAAATCAAACGCGGCTTTTAGCCGCCGAGGGACGGTCAGGAATTCCGGTTCTTTCCGCAATCGGTTAACGCCTACTCGCTCGCTACCGCCGGCAGAATCGTCCCTTCGCACCGGCCGAGCCCGATCCGCCGAAATCCATCGCGCTCGCAAAACCCGCGCAGCACCACTTCATCGCCATCCTGAAGAAATTTTCTCTCTTCGCCCGTCGGCAGCGTCACCGGATCCTTGCCGCGCGACGTCAACTCCAACATGCATCCCAGAGCAGTCTTATCCGGACCCGAAACCGTTCCGCTCCCCAGCAAGTCGCCCGCCCGCAAATTGCAGCCGTTGCTCGTGTGGTGCGCCACCATTTGTGCCATCGTCCAGTACAGATCGCGAAAATTGCTGCGTCCCAATACCGCGGCAGCCATTCCCTTCTCGCGCATGCGCGCCGAACGCAAAGACACCTCCAGCGACACATCAAGACCGCCATACTCCTGATCGTTCCCGTCGAAAAGATAAGGCAAGGGCGCCGGATCGCCTTCCGCGCGCGCAAACGCAGCCGTCCGAAATGGAGCCAGCGCCTCCATCGTCACCACCCACGGCGAAAGCGACGTCGCAAAACTTTTCGCCAAAAATGGCCCCAGCGGTTGATACTCCCATGCTTGGATGTCCCGCGCCGACCAGTCATTCAACAAACAGATTCCAAAAATGTGTTCTTCTGCTTCGGCGATCGGAATCCGCTCCCCCAACTCATTCGTCCCGCTGACAAAGAACCCGACTTCCAGTTCGTAATCGAGTGCCTTGCTCGGCCCGAATTTAGGGGCCGCATCGCCGTCGCGTGTTTGCCCGCAAGGCCGATGGATCGTCCTCCCCGTCGCCACCAGCGACGACCCGCGCCCGTGATAACCGATCGGCACGTACTTATAATTCGGCAGCAGCGGATTGTCGGGCCGGAACAACTTTCCGACGTTAGTAGCGTGAAAAATCGATGCGTAGAAGTCGGTGTAGTCACCGACGAAAGCAGGCAGTAGCATCTCGACATCGGCCTGGGAAATCAGATCCCTCGAAGCAGCCTGCCGATCTGCGGCGGACGCTTCCTGGCGCAAGATTGCGTGCAGGCGCTTGCGTAACGCTCGTCTGGGAACAGAACCCAGCGACATCAGCGCATTCAGAGAATTGGAAGCAGAAGCCTCCAACGCGCGGCGCAAGTCATCCGAGGCGACTAATCCCTCAGCTTGCATTCCGTCGAGGTCAAGAATGGAATCGCCGATGGCAACCCCTACTTTCGGTTCACCAACCCCGCCGCGCCGCCGAAACACTCCGAAGGGCAAATTCTGAATAGGGAAATCGGATTGAGGATCGTTGGCTGCTTCCACCCAGCTCAAAGTATTCGGATCGTGGGTCTCATCCAGAAGAGGTCTCATAGCAGACCCAACGACTGTAAATCATCGATAGGCTCCGTAAACGAACACGAGCCGAACGACAGCGCAAAATTCTGCCGAGCGACAACGAGTTCCTTCGAAGACACCCGCTGTTCTCGCCAGGTCACTCCATCTCCATCGAAACGAAATGCCGCAGGCGATTGCTCCTCCAGCAATGAAACCGCTTGCGCCGTTTCCATCCCCCCCCGCAGGAACGCAGCCGCCAGAAACACATTCAAGAACCCGTGCATCATTCCCGATGGGCTCTCCGGTTGATAGGTCAACTTATGCACCGACCGCAACGGATGATGAAGCCCCGCCGTCGCCTTAAACGGCACATTCGCCGACGCGCACAGCCGAACAAATTCAACCACGCTTGCCGCAGGCGGGATCTTATCGGCCGTCTCGCCTCCCGTCCGAATCTTCGCTCGCCGTCCAACATCCGACACCGCAGAGACACACTCATCCGCGATCGCGAATGGACATTCAAAGTAAGTTTCGAGTTCCGCCGGGATAATCCGAGCCAACTGACCAATCTCCGCGGGGTTAGCGACTTTAACCTCGACCGCATCAATCACGGCGCGCGGCCCGGAATCCCCACCCGCCCTCCGGGCATTGAAATCGCCGATTCGAGCCACATCCGCTACAACATCAGAACCAGGAAGAACCGAAAGCCGCCAGTTGGAAAGCGTCTCGCTTGATCTTGGCAGCGTTTCGAACACTTGTTCGAACTCAGCCAGTCGCGCCACGGGAACAATCAATCGCCCCAGAATCCAGTTCCAGCGAGATTTCAAATAGGCATCGTAGTTGGCCACCGATGAAGCCATCGATAACGATGCTGGCGGAAACAGCCCCGCATAGTCGATCAGTTCGTGAAGCAAGGCGCTCCCCGACTCCAATGTCCACACGCCGCTTCTCATCGTCTCTGCTGTCGGCGAACTCATCGATTAACTTGCATCTGCTTCACGATGTCTTGAACTTCTTCTTCAGCCCCTGCCACACCTCGAAGTACTGGTGATCCAGTTCCGAACTCTCCAGCGCAAACTTCGTCGGCTGGCATACGAACCGCGTCTCAAACATGAACGCCAAAGTGTCGGCGATATAAACCGGCTTGAGCTCCGCTTTGCTCGCCTTTTCAAATGTCTCCGTATCCGGACCGTGCCCCGCCATGCAGTTATGCAGGCTCGCCCCGCCCGGCACAAAACCTTCCGCCTTCGCGTCATACTCGCCGCGAATCAGCCCCATGAACTCATTCATGAAATTGCGATGAAACCACGGCGGACGGAACGTGTGCTCAGCCACCATCCAGCGCGGCGGAAAAATTACAAAATCCACATTCGCCGTTCCCGGAATTTCAGATGGCGAAGTCAGCACCGTATAAATCGACGGGTCGGGATGATCAAAACTCACCGTATTGATGCAATTGAAATTCGCCAGGTCATATTTATACGGCACATAGTTTCCGTGCCACGCGACCACGTTCAGCGGAGAGTGATCGATCGCCGCGCTCCATAACCGCCCCTGAAATTTGGTCACGATTCGAAAATCGCCTTCCCGATCTTCAAACGCCGCCACCGGAGCCAGAAAATCACGCGGATTCGCCAGCCCATTGGCGCCGATAGGTCCCAGATCCGGCAACCGCAAAAGCGCTCCATAGTTCTCGCAGACATATCCGCGCGCCTCCTTATCCGGAAGCTCAACCCGAAAACGAATTCCCCGCTGGATCACCGCAATCTCGCCCGGCCCCACCGCAAGAATGCCCATCTCCGTCCGCAAAAGCAGGCGCCCAAGCTGCGGCACGATCAGCATCTCTCCGTCGGCGTTGGAAAAAAAACGATCCGTCATCGAAATGTTTGCGACGTAGATGTGAATCCCAACGCCCGAGTGCGTGTGCGTATCGCCATTGCCCGCCATCGTAATCAAGCCGTCGATAAAGTCAGTTCGCTCGCGAGCAGATGGAATCGGTATCGGCTTCCAGCGCAATTGATTCGGCGGCGTCGGCACTTCATCGAACGGCGCGCTGCGCAGCCTCCCCGGTTCGATCGGCTTAAATGGCTTGTGCGCCACCGACGGACGCATCCGGTAAAGCCACGTCCTCCGGTTCACTACCCGCGGAGCTGTGAATGCCGTGCCACTCAATTGTTCTGTGTACAACCCGTGCGCCACTTTTTGAGGAGCGTTCTGCCCACGCGGTAGAACGCCTGCTACCGCCTCGCTCGCAAACTCGTTCCCAAATCCCGATTGATATCGATAATCGGTCGACTCTTTCGCTGGTGTTATCGAGTTGCCAACCGCCCTCTTAACGTCACTAGCTTTTTTGTTGGCCATTGCTACAAATTCCCTCGCCGCGCCTGCTCCATCTCGATTGATTCGAAGAGTGCCTTAAAGTTCCCTTTGCCAAACCCGCGGCTTCCCTTGCGTTGAATCACTTCAAAAAACACCGTCGGACGATCCTCTACCGGCTTCGAAAAAATCTGCAGTAGATAGCCTTCCTCATCGCGATCCACCAGGATCCCCAGCGACTTCAACTCCGCCACCGACTCTTCCACCGGACCCACCCGCGACGGCAGCGCATCATAATACGTATCGGGAACGCGCAGGAAATCCAGCCCGTTCCGCTGCAGTTTTCCGACCGTCTGTACAACATCTTTGCACTGCAGCGCGATGTGCTGTGCCCCCGCTCCACCGTACGCCTCGATGTACTCCTGAATCTGGCTCTTGTTGCGCGCCGCCGCCGGTTCGTTAATCGGAAATTTCACCGAATGCGAATCGTCCGACATCACGATGCTCATCAACGCGCTGTACTCCGTCGAAATATCCTTATCGTCAAACGTAATATACCGATGGAACCCGAAAACCTTCGTATAGTAGTCCGCCCAAAACTGCATCTTGCCCAGTTCCACGTTGCCCACAATATGATCGACTCGCAGAATGCCGCAATCATCCCCGGCAATTGCAGCCGCCGCATACCCCGGCAGAAATGGCCCCTTGTAGTCTTTGTAGGAAATCAATGAGTGGATGGTGTCGCCATACGTGTGCACCGCCGCTCGCCGGATCGTCCCGTGCTCATCCGTTACATCCCGCGGCTCCTCCGCCGGCAGTGCTCCGCGACGAACAGCTTCTTCAAACGCCTGATCCGCATCTGCAACTTCCAGCGCAATGTCGCGCACGCCGTCGCCATGCTTTCGTATGTGTTCCGCCGCAGCGTCATCCGGTGTCATCGGCGTCGTCAGAAGAAAGTTCGCCTTCCCCTGGCTCATCGCATAAGAAGCCCTCTGACGCTGGCCCGTTTCCAGCCCGCTATACGCAACCTGTGAAAAGCCGAAGGCCTTGCGGTAGAAATATGCTGCCTGCCGCGCGTTCCCTACCCAGAACTCCACATGATGAATTCGCTTCAGCTTTAGTGGATTTTCCATACCATCCCCCACATCGACATTTTATCGCTCGTCTTGTGCTTCACTTTCGCCGCTCTTTTGAGCACGCAAAAACGAGCGTTTCCCCAAGCTTCTAGTTTTGGAAAAATTCTAGCGTGCGACCGCGGTCCCCACCGCGATCTCCTCGGACGAAGTCACGCGATGCAGCCACTGACTCCACTCCGGCGCCACTCCAGTCTTTGCGCGGTCGAACGCTCCCCGAATCTTCTCGGTCACTCTGCCTGGAGTCGTCCACCCAATCCTCACTCCATCTAACTCCGCCACCGCAACAATCTCGCACGCCGTCCCGCACAAAAATACTTCATCGGCTGCGCCCAACTCTTCCACCGTAAGCGTACCCACTTCGACCTCGAACCCCTCCGCCACCGCCAGTTGCAAAATCGAATCGCGCGTAATTCCCATCAGGATCGACGACTTCTCATCATTCGTGCGCAGCGCGCGTCCCTTCACCGCAAACACATTCGCCACCGCCGCTTCCGCTACGTTTCCATCTATATTCAGCAACAGCGCCTCATCGTATCCTCGGCTAGAAGCCTCCATCGTGGCCAAACGCGAATTTAAATACTGTCCGCAAGCTTTCGCGGTGGTCGGCATCACGCGCGCATCAAACTTCCGGTAAGGAGAAACCGTCAGCCGCGCCCCTCGCCTCCGGCTCTGTTCGCTCACATGCGCCATGTGCGGCCACGCCAGAATCGCCGTGTCGGTCGAGCACTGCGCCCGAATCCCCAGCGTTTCCGCTCCCATATAAGCAATCGGTCGGATGTACGATTCCGTCAATCCGTTGCGTCGAATCAGCCCGCAGATCGCCTCCGTCAACTGCTCCCGGGTAAATGGAATCCTCATCCCATACACGGCCGCCGATTGGTAAAACCGCTCCAGATGCGCGTCCAAGCGAAAAACCGCCGGCTCGCCCTCGACCGAATAGCTGCGAATGCCCTCAAATACGCCGGTTCCATAATGCAAAGCATGGGTCGAGAGTGGCACCATGCTTTCCGCCCAAGGCACGAAATCGCCGTTCATCCAGGTCCATTGAATGTTTTCAAATGACATTTTCCACCCCGTTCCCGCAAACTACCCTGTCTCCATTGTTGGAGCGTCCGCGAATTTGGTAAATACACGAGGTGAAGCAAATGGCGAATTCTCTAATAACTTCTAAAGTAGAATGATGTTATGCCTTTCGATACTTTAGCCTTGGACAAGACAGGCTGGCACATTCTTGAGGAACTGCAGAACGAGGGCCGCGTCTCTTTCGCCGAACTCGGGCGCCGCGTCGGCCTCACTCTCCCCGCCGTCGCCGAGCGCGTCCGCAAGATGCAAGACGCCGGAATTATCACCGCTTTCCGCGCGGAAGTGAATCCCGCGAAAATCGGCTTGCCCATCGCCGCCTTTATTCGCATCAGTGTCGTCGGCGACGTCTTCGCCCGCCTCGCCCGCGCCGTCGTCGACATGCCCGAAGTTCTCGAATGCCATCGCGGCACTGGAGCCGATTCCTTCACCCTCAAAGTCGCCGTCGAATCCGTCCAGCATCTCGAACGCCTCATCGACAAACTGACCCCCTTCGGCACCACCTCGACCTCGATCATCCTCTCCACTCTCGTCAAGAAGCGCGACTTCACCCGCCGCGAAACCACCCGCAAGAAATCATGATCGTCGGAAATGATCGAGAAATATTACGACCATCTCCGCAGCATGTTCGAGTCATAACGAAGATGCACTACAATCCTCCCGTGCGATCCCTCGCCATCGTCTCCGCCGCGCTGTCGATCCTCACCGTCGTGTCATTCCCGCAGACTCCAAAAACCGAGGAAACAGGCTTCGACACGAACCTCCGCGGAGTCAGCATCAGCCAAACTCCCGGCGGAAAATACGTTCTCTGGGCCTCTGGCAGCAAGGGAATCATTCTCCGCTCGCCCGATGAGGGAAAATCGTGGACGCAACTCAAGATCAACGATTTGCCAGATCTCGACTTTCGCGACATCGAAGCCTTCGGCGCAAATACCGCCTACGTGATGTCGAGTGGCGATGGCGAAAAATCCCGCATCTACAAAACAATCGACGCCGGAAAATCCTGGACCCTGCAATACACCGACAAACGCCCCGGCTTCTTTCTCGACTCTCTGGTCTGCGACTCCAAAACTCACTGTTTCGCTCTCAGCGATCCGGTCGACGGAAAATTCCTAGTCGTGCGTACCACCGATGGCCAGCATTGGAAAGAACTGCCGCGCGACAAAATGCCCGCCGCCCTCCCCACCGAAGGAGCATTCGCCGCCAGCGGCACCTCCATCGCCGTTTGCCACAGCGACATTTACTTCGGCACCGGAGGCCCCGCCGCCCGCGTCTTCCATTCCCCCGATCGCGGGCGCTCCTGGACGGCCGTCCAGACACCGATGACCAGCGGCAAAGCTTCGGCCGGAATTTTCAGCATCGCCTGCAACGGCCGCTCTCTCGTCGCCGTCGGCGGCGACTACCGCGAACCAACAAATGCAAACAAAGTCGCGATCGAATCCACGGATGCAGGTGCATCCTGGCATCTGGCCGAACAGCAACCGGAAGGCTACCGCTCCGCAGTTGTATTTCTTTCTGGAAAACGTCTTATAGCGGTCGGAACCAATGGCAGCGACATAAGCGACGACGCAGGCGCCCACTGGAGACCCATGGATACGCTCAACCTGAATGCCTTCGCCTTCCGCGGCGGCAGAAGTTGCGCGGTGGGTCCAAAAGGAACGGTGTTAACGGTCGGCCAGCAATCACACTAGGCAACAACTCACCGTAGTGAGGATACCTTACCGTAATTCAACCGAAACCAACTCCCCCTGATTCTTCCCCACCGCCCGATAATTCACCGACACCAGCCGGTTCTTCCATTCGCAAGAAAACTGATCCTCGCCAATCACCGGCAACGTCTTGAAATCCGAAGCGTGCATCTTGTACGTCGTCATCCCCACCAGCACCGTAACCATCGCCTCCGGAGCCTTCGAACAATCGCTGCTCACAATCTTTCCCTTCAGATATTGCACCGGCCCCGTGCTTCCCGGCTTCACCGCAGCCGTCTTCGCCACCGGATGATCCGACTCATCATCCTCATCCTGCGCCGTCGTCCCCGCGGCAGCCACCGTCGGCTCCGGCCTGCTCGTCACCGCCGCCGGAGTACTCGCCGCGCCCGCTGGCGCCTCCTTTTCCCCCGCTCTCTGCGGACGCACTCCATATTTCTGCAGCGTATCCAGATCCTCCAACTGCTGCTTCGCCGCCGCAGCCGCCGCGCGATCCGGACCTGCCTTCAGCCGCGCGAAAATTTCCCGCGCCGCCTCCCACTTCTTCCCCGCCACATAGATTTGCCCCAGATTGAACTGGTACTCCACATTCCGCGGCGCCAGCGCAATCGCCTGTTTTTGCGCTTCCAAAGCCGAAGCAATTCCTCCGCCTTCCACGCGCGCCATCCCCAGCATGTTGTAAGCGTCCGCCAACTCCGGATACCAATCCGTCACCGCTCGCAAATCCTGCATCATGTTCGCCAGCCCACGCATTTCCTGCCGGGTCGCCTGCGCCGACTGGTACTTCAACGCCGACCGGTAGTACCAGATCCACGGGTCTTGCGCATTCAATTCCGTCGCCTTATCCAGTTCATCGCCCGCCGCATCAAATTTCTTTTCCCGCAGATATTCCCTCGCCAAACCCCGATGTGCTGCCTCATTGTCCTTCGGATCCGCCGTCAGTTGCTGCAAATCACGAATCGCCTGGTCCCGGTGCTCCGGCAGCCGCGCCATCACGTCGCCAATCAGCGCCTTGGCATCCTCTTCTATCACCGGACTCACCACCATCCCGATATCATCCCCATCGAACGGAACCGCGAAATGATCCGGTTGCTGAATATCCACCGGCATTTCCACCGGCTTCTTCGCCTGGTCGAGCGCAATTCCTAAACCGCTCAGCGATTTGAAATACGTCTTCACCGTGTCTTCCATCTGCTGCGGCGTCAAATCAAACGCCTGCACCATTGCTTTATCCACCGGCACTTTCTGATTCAGCACCAGATCAAAGTACGTTCCCGCCTCCGGCATCTTGTTTTTGTTCACCAGGTAATGCACCACCATCCACGACTGCGCATAAAACAGCGTGTGGTGCGTCCCCTCCAGCATTCCCGAGCCGTCATGCTTCATCGTGAACAGATCCGTCATCGACAGCCACACCGGAGAACTCACTAGCTGCGTCAACGACTGCGGTACATTCGAGTCATGCCGGATCATCTCCATCGTGTCCATCGCGTCTTCGTGCCACTCGGGCGCCAATTCCGGATCGCCCCCGATATCCACCTCTTTGCCGATTTGCAGCGAGCCAAAATACTCCGCCAACCCTTCGTCAAACCACCCCTGCGCCGGAGGATAGTTGTAGTTCAACAAATAGTGCGCCAGCGAGTGTGCCACCGACCGCCAGGGCTCCTGCTCAAAAAGATTCAGCACGATATAAACCCGGTCCCACGCCGGAATGTAGAATCCCCCGGCCATCGTCTGCTTGCTCGGAGCCACGATCCCATACTGCTTATCGCTCTTAAGCGCAATCACCGTGATAGGCACCGGCATCTTCAACTTGTCTTTTAGGATCAGGCCCCCAAACACCGCCCGCATCTGCTCCATGCGCAACGCAACTTCCCGCCCGCGTTTTTCCCCCGCATCCGTGACCACCGAGAAATGCGCCGTATGCACTTCGATCCACTTCGGCTCATCTTTCGCGAACAACCGCGGGGGCAGAAGTATTGCAAGAGCCAGAAACACCACCGGAACAGACGGCGCACACTTCGCAGTTTTATTGGGCTTGCTCTTCATCATGACCATGGCCGGTTTCCAGCAAATGCTAGCACGCCTCTCTCAGGACAGGCGCGGAAAGTCCGCGACGCCGAGCCGCCGAAACTTCTTTTCAAAACCGGGGTTATTCTAGAAGTGGTCCGCGCGAGCGCTTCGGCGCACTCCCGCCGCGCGTCTTCACGGGCGCTCCTATGATTCGACCTCTCTCCTTATTACTAAGACGCCGATTTGCCGAAAGTTGGATCACAACTCTCGTATCGACTCTGGCTGTTTTTGCCCTAGTCTCACTTTACGCCGCCGGTACTGCCCACGCCTCCGGCCCGCTAATAGTCACCCAGAATAGCCGCGTCGTTGTCATGGAGTACGAAGCCTGGTTCGGTCCTCACGCCGCCAACTTTCAAGGCAATGCTGCCACGCCGCTCCTCCAGTCCCCTGATATGCAACCCGTCGGAGGAGGCTATGACAGCGCCGATCCCGCCATCATTCAGCAACACGTCGCGTGGCTGGAATCTTTAGGCGTCGATGCTGCCATCAGTGAGGTCACGAACAACGTCAGTTGCATCTTCAACAGTGAATGGTTTGCAAAACGATACATCCGCAACTGTACTCCGTCGTTCCGCACCTACAACCAGAACATTCGCGACAATACCGGAAACCTCTATCCCGCTTGGTCCGCCCTCGGAACTCCCCTGAAATTGATTCCCATGGTCGGCGGCATCGACGGAAATATCCTGACCAAAGATCTCGACGGCAAGACCGCCTTCGAGAAAGAGATTGAATATTTCGGCGCACTCTTGCGCAAGTATCCCAACCTCGCCGTCATCTATCAAGGTAAGCCGCTGATGCTGATTTTTCTCGGCGCCGGGCAAGATCCCAACCCCGCCGATCATCCGCTCTGGTTTCGCCTCGAGCAGTTCCTGCAACATCATCCCGAGTTCGGAGAGAAATATACCTTCCGTCTGATGGCCGGCTATCTCGACAGCCAGCCCGCCTTATGGGCAAACCAGGGCGTTCCAAACGGTCCCATCGAAATCAACCCCGTCTATGGATTCTGGAGCTGGGTCGATCGCCTCAACACCACCTGCACTGAGCCCCTGTGCCCGTACTACCCTTCCTACAATTTATCCGGATCAAGAACCGAGAATTTCACCGCATCAATCGCAACTGCAGGACAAAACGGATGGGGATGCCCGAATCCCGAGTCGCTTCCCTACTGTCCCGACGACGCCCTTCGCTTTGGCAGCGACGGCAACTACGACACCTTCAATTCCTTCATGACCTACGCGGACCAGCTCGACCCAATTTTTCTGATCCTGCACCAGTTCAACGAATTTGCCCTGCCGGACGAAGGCTTCGACGCCAACACCAACGACGAAATCGAGCCCGCCAATCTCTGGGGCCGGAGCGCTCTAAAAGTTGTGCGGGAAGATATCAAGACCTACAAACAAAAGAACTAAATGCGTCGCGGCTCAACTCCCGATCGCGGCATGTCCCTCGCATGAGTCCAAGGCCGTGAGGCCAAGAGCGATTAAGACTTCCTTCGTGCCCCTCGCGGTAGAGGTCTTTCGCCGCAAATTGCTGAGCACTACGAGAACAACCTAAACTGTTACCGGCATCTTCACGCCCACCGGAGTAAGCCACTCATACCGATCCGCCTTCTCCCCGCGCACAATGCCATAAAACTCCGCTTGCAGAGACTTCGTCATCGGCCCAATCTTTCCCGAGCCCACCGTAATTTTGTCGACCGATCGAATTGGCGTAATCTCCGCCGCCGTTCCCGTAAAAAACACTTCATCCGCAATATAGAGCGACTCACGCGGAATCTGTTGCTCCACGATCTTGATCCCCAAATCGCGCGCGATCTGCAGCACCGAATCGCGCGTAATTCCCGGCAATACCGAATTCCCCAGCGGCGCCGTATGCAGCACTCCATTGCGGATCACAAAAAGATTTTCGCCCGAGCCCTCGCTCACATATCCGTTCACATCCAGCGCGATCCCTTCGGCGTATCCGTTCACAATCGCTTCCATCTTGATCAGCTGCGAGTTCATGTAATTTGCGCCCGCTTTTGCCATCGCCGGAAGCGTGTTCGGCGCAATCCGCGTCCACGAAGAAATACAAACGTCCACGCCCTCGCTCGCATCCGTCCCCAGATATTTCCCCCAGGGATAATTCGCAATATAAACTTCCGTCGGCGAATTAAAAGGATTCACCCCAGCCTCGCCATATCCGCGCAGCACAATCGGCCGTATGTAGCAGGGCCACACGCCATTCTGTTTCACCAGTTCCACCATGGCGCCCAGAATCTCGTCGCGCGTAAACGGCACATCGATCCGGTAAATGCGCGCCGAGTCCACTAGTCGCTGCATATGTTCCGTGGCTCTAAAAATCGCCGGACCGCTCGGCAGAGAGTAGCAACGTACCCCTTCGAATACCGAAGAACCGTAGTGCACCACGTGCGACATCACGTGCAAAGTAGCGTCGTCCCAGGCGATGAACTTTCCGTTATGCCAGATTTTGTCCGTCTTCTGAATCGCCACAGAGACTCCTTCGCTACAAAGATTCGCGGAAGCCTTCCCGATCTCTATCTCCCTGTATCGCAATCTCGGGTGAGAGAAATGTCATGCTTCCAGACTGAAATTATAACGTGGATGAACCAGGAGAGTGCCGCTAACAACGAGGTGAAATAACAGTACAAAAAAGCGCCGGGAAAATGCCGCAGAGTGTCCGGATGCGGCCACCACACTATGCAGAAAGCCCGTACTTAGGCTTCCGCCGCCACGCCCCCCAATTTCCCGAACCAGTGTTCGTCAAATCAAATCGCTTCCATTAAAACTTTGCGTTGAGAAACCGGCCTTTGTGCCTCTGCTCGGCCTCTATCGGATCGCCACGATATTATTCGCCACAAACGCGCTCTCGCCCGCCACGATCATTCGCATCGTCACACGTTCCACCTTGTAATGATGGCTGCGGTGCAAAAGGTAGACTACCCCTACGCCCGCGCCAAATCCCAACGCCGACCCAACCGCTTCACCGCCGGCGCCTCGCGTAACAAAAGGTCGCATCACCGGATTCGCTTCTCGCAGCCCCTCATTCAGTCCACGCTGCGTCGTGATCGCATCGGCCGCAATCAACCCCGCCAGAAGCCCGACATTTAGCTTGTTCTCAAATGTCCAGAAAGGATGCGAACTCGAACTGGGCGCATCGGGAAGTGCCGAGCTGCTGGCAATGAAATTCTGCGCCTGCATAGTCGCGCTCAGCAACACGATCGAGAGGAGGAGTTTCATTTGGTCTCCGGTGCTTAGTGAGGAACTGGACCCAAGCTTAAACGAGCTGCACACCACAGTACATGGCCCAATCTCGTAGGTGCCATGGCCTTCTGGTAAGAGTAACCAAACCTTCTTGGAGGGTTACTTGCCCCGCCCACCGCCTCTTTTCGCGGCCTCGCCCCCGGGCAGTTTCTCCGATTTTTGTCCGCATCCCGATCAATTCCACACGATCGATGCAGAAATAGGGCCTTTCTAAGCTATTGCACGCACGGTCATCAAGTAACTATTACTTTCTTCCCCGCACTGGATCGCCGCCCCGGCCTGCCGGTCCCGTACCCCGCTCCAGCCGTAAATCCGGTTTCTCCCCGTCATGAGGATTTGCCTCTCCCGCTTTACCGTGATCGCCGTATTGTCCCAATTGGCCCGATCTCCGATAAATGAGATCGCGCGCCACGCGTCTAAAAGTGCTTTTTCAGCAGTCGCAGTTAACCAGCCCATAGCCCGTGGCTACTGGTTCGACTGACCAGCGTGGTTGGAGGAATCAGTGCAGCACGCCCCCATCGCTCTCTCTTCCGGATCTCGTTCCCGCCATCGTCTCCCGTCCTCTTTCCAGCTAATCAAGCTCGCCGCGCTGCTCGTGCCCTTTACCATCCTCGCGGCCTGCGGCTCAGGCAGCAATAGCGGCACAGCTCCCTCGCAGCCTGATTATCCTCAGACTCCGCCCGTCCCCATTACTTGGACACCCGGCTCGAGCAATCTACCCGCTCCCCCCGATTTGGATGCCACTCAATCGCCCTTGTCCACGGGCTCCAACGACTTTCCGCTCACCGTCTCAAATCCCACAGAAGGCGGCACCGTCACCTCGCCCGCTCACGTAGTCGCTTCCGCCACTCCCACCAATCCAATTTTTTACATGCGCGTCTACGTCGACACGCTCGCCGTTTATTTCACCTTCAACAATTCGATCGACACCCAGATCTGGATGTCCCCAGGCCAGCACAAACTCGAAGTTATGGCCGAAGACAATCAGGGATACGTCTCCGCCACCATCCTCAACGTCACGGTCAGCTCTCAGGGCCAAAACACGATCAGCAACATTCAAGATATGTCGCAATGGCAAAACTGCTCTGCCGACTTCCCTCCCGGTTCCGGGCGTGCCGGTCAAGTTTGTGCCTCCGGTAACCCCGGAGCCACTTCAACCCTGACCCCAAATCAAACTTCGCCCGCTATGGATGGCCAGTCCGCCGACTTTCACATCACCGGCCCGGGATACTCCAACATGCTCTACTTCAACCCCATCGAAGGCGGCAACCAACCGACGCACTTCACCTACGACCTGTACTTCTATCTCCAGGATCCCACCTTGCCGCAAGCCCTCGAATTCGACATCAACCAGGGTGTCGGCGGCGTTCGCTGGGTGTGGGGCTCCGAGTGTAATTTCAAAGGCGAGTCCCCCGGCATGTGGGACATCTGGGATGACGCCAATTTCATCTGGCGCGAAACCAACGTCCCCTGCGACGCCTTTCCCGCCAACACTTGGACTCACCTCGTCTGGAATGTCGAGCGTGTGGGCAACCAAGTTCACTACATCAGCCTCACAGTAGGCGACCAAACCTACAATGTCGACACCTACTACGACTATCAGCAACAGTGGACGCTGGAAGAAATTGATGTCGCGTTTCAAATGGATATCGATGAACTGGCGCAGCCCTACGATGTTTGGCTCGATGAGGTGAAGTTAACTGCCTATTAACATTCGTTGCTTTCAAAGTCGCATCAAATGGGTCCCTTGGAGTGAATCGTGAAGTTCGGTCGGGTAGTCCTCGAAATCGGTTTCCGGGAGTCTCGCTTCTCCAAGCAGGTCTTCGGAATGTTCTCAGGTCTGCCCCAGTTTCGCGCCCGTACTCTTCGCTGGATCTTGGCCGCAGCCGCCACCTCGTGTCTCATTCTGTTCCTATGCACTTGTCAGGGTCTGCCGGCGAACGTCGCCAACTGCTCTGTCACTCCTACTCCTCCCGCGAATACAGGAGTCGTGCCGCCCGCACCCGAACCGCCGCCCCAGGCCCTCTGCGGATTCCCCCTCGCTATCTCCAACCCTGCCGTCCAACAAAGCGCGCCTTCCTCGCCGGGAGTGGCCTCGCCCGTCTTGATCTCCGCCAACGCAACACCGCCCGATCCCATCTACACCATGCGTCTCTATGTTGACGGAAAAGCGGTCCTCTATACCCCCTCCACCACCATCAACCAGTACATCTGGATACCGAACGGTGTTCACACGGTCGAGATCGTCGCCGAAGACGTTGCCGGCTACATCGCCACTACAACTACACAGGTCAACGTAACTTCGCAATCCCCCGGCGTCAGCGGAATCCAGAACTTCCCCAACTGGGTCTCTTGTTCCGCGCAGTTGGCTACAGGACTAACCTGCGCCGCCGGACTCGGCATCGCCAATTCCACCCTCACCCAGGATCAATCTTCCCCCTCGCTCGACGGCTCCTCCGCGCGCTTCAGCCTGCTCGGCGGCACCAAGCCTTATTCCAACGAGCTTTATTGGAGCCCTTTCGGCGGCGGTAACAGCGTCAGCCACTTCATCTACGATTTCTACTTTTATGTCAACGTCGGCGACGCGCCCCAATCCCTCGAGTTCGACGTCAATCAGACCTTCGGCGGCACTCGTTGGACTTTCGGCACGCAATGCGACTTCAACCAGACCGGCCGCTGGGATATCTGGGACGACTACAATAATCTCTGGCGCCCCACATCCGTTCCCTGCGTTCACTTCCCCTCCAAGACTTGGATCCATGTCGTCTGGAATTTTGAACGGGTGGGAAATCAGGTCCACTACATCAGCTTGACCGTCGACGACAACAATTACACCGTCGACACCTACTACACCGCTCAGCCCAACTGGTATGAAGAAGAAATCGACACTGCATTCCAGATGGATGGCAACTACAAAGAAGAACCCTACAATGTCTGGCTCGATAAAGTCACGCTCAACGCCTACTAGGAGGTTTCGGAAAACTCGCCAGTGGACGTGATTTGTTTGGCGAAGGATTAACCGCTGCTCGGTCTTGATTTTGGGTCGCGCAGCGGTTCACCGCTGCGATGAGAGGCTTATTCTCGGAGCCGGCTTTTAGCCGCTGAGGTACGGGATCGCTTCAAGTTTGCTCGGCGCCCAATCCTCTTTTTCTACCTTGGCAAGCTATCACTCCATGCCATCGAGCGAAACGTCCTAGCCGCACCGCGATTCCGTCGACAAACACTGCTCTTCCCGCTCCAATCTCTTCCAAGCCGACAAGTCGCGCTGCAACAACTCTTCCAACTTCTCTACTTCCGGACGAAACGACTCATACAGCGTCTCCCGCGTAGCCAGCGCGATTGGAGGAAACACCGGCCCGCCTCCCACAAAAAACTTGATCAGCCCCATGCCCTTCGCTCTCGCGACCACCACGTCCAGACGCCGCGCTCGCGCCCACTCTGACAGCATCGCCGCACCCCTTGTCAATCGATAACTACGCGGCTCCGTCATACTCTCCGAGGCCAGCACCCGCTTCGCCTGCTGCGGAGCCAGTTTCATCCTCGGCACATCGACGAAATCCGTCAGCCGATCCAGATACGCCTGCGGATCGCTCAGCATGTCCTCGTAAACCGTAGCCATCACTTGCGCGTTTCCAAACGCGCGCAGCCAAGCCTTAAAATGCGTTCCATACCGGCTCGATTCCATCAATTCCGGATCTTTCCCCAACGCCTCCTCAAAACTCCATGGAATCAGCCCGTAAGCCCGCTTCAGGCGATAAAGAGACAGCACTCGATCAACCGGATTGCGAAACGTACACACAATCCTCGCCTCCGGCATCAATTGGGCAATCCGCATGCGCGCTTCCGGCGATGCAAAGTAAGTCGGAGCCACTTCCCCAATCCGCCGGCCCGAGTCCGCCCGGCGGTAATGCGAGCGATACCATGCCAGACCCCTGTCAAAATGCCGGTCAAAAAAACGCGTCTCTTTTGTCGGATCCGAAAGCCACGCCCGCTGCCGCAGAACGCTATGTAACCAGCTCGTCCCCGTCCGCGGCGGCCCGATTACGAAGAATGATGGAAGTCGTTGCAGAAGTCCACGTTCCGCTTCCCCGTCATGTCCGTCCGACTCGGCCTTATCGCCCATCCCGCACTACCTCGCCTCAATTTTATAAATCCAGGTCTTCCGGATTGAAACGTTTCCGGATCAACCACATCTTGGTCATTCCTACTGGAGAGTTCCCGAGGCGTGCGCAGCTAGAGTTGCCCGAGGCTCGCCTTACTGAGCGGGCGTACAAAACTTTTCGCCCCCGACATCGGACGAAACATCGGCCTAAATAGATGCCTTGGTTTCGAGGAGGGTTGGCCTTGGGGCTTGATTCCGGTCGACCACCGAACCCGCAATCAATAATGCATTCTCAGCGGTCGGGCGACCGCCGGTTCTTCTCAAGTTGCTTCTTAGCTTCTACCGGTCAAACGTTGGCTTCTTCGCGAGGTACGAAAGTGGCTCCAGATAGGCTCGGATCCGCTCGAGATCCTGTTCCGACACCCGGTTAAACTTGACGCCGATCCCCATTCCCGGCGTGCTATACGCAACTTCCCCGTCCGCCCAAACCTTGCTTTCTCCGATCCATATCGACAGGCTCACCCTGCTCGCCGGAGCTAGCGGAATCGCCATCTCGATGTAGCAACCCGCAACGCTCAGATCGGCCACCGTTCCCCAAAACGAAGCGCCTTCGGGAGTATGCAGCGCCACTGAATTATGACACTTGATCCGCTGATGCTTTCGCTGCTGCGCGGCTGCAGGCTGGTAGTCGTCTTTAGCCGGAGCCGGGAGTGGAAAATCCCAAAAGGCTTTTTCCGGAGCGATATTCAGCAGCCCCACGTGACCCGCTTTCGGTGTGCCCGGCTTCCCGATCCACCGCACCTTGAAGCGGCCCCGGTTCGCCCCGTAACTCAAACCAACCACCTCGTCCAGATTGAGATCAGGACGAACTCCGCTCAACTCCGCTCCGCTTTGGCCGACGTTTACGGTTAACGCATTCTCCGAAAACATTTTCCCGCTGCTATCGGTGCCAAACAAGCGCACCGCCAGCTGAATCTCCTTACGAGGCTCGCGACGCCTCCCCATCCCGAGCATAGCTCCCGTCGTCTTTGATTGATAAAGATTAACTTAACAAGCTACAGTTAGTTGAACTCGCCTGCAAGTCACCACCTTAGGCCTCCCATTCCAATCGGGGCGCGATCTTATCTGCCGCCTCCTTGGAACTGATCACCGTCTCCACTTCGAAGTCGACAATATCGCTCCAGTTTGCCATCCACTCCTCCAGCAGTGCGCGATCTTCCGTTTCCATCACCTGATAACAACGCCCCAGTTCTTCGCTAACCCAACTCGAGACATAAGTTAGCCCCGCCGGAGCCATCCGTCCCCGTTCGCGAAATCGTCGATAAACCGGAACCGCATCGCCGTTCTTGAAATGCTCAATCACCATATATAAGGTGGAGTTCACTCTTCCTCCTATCTGTTCAATACCAACTTTTTTGGATCCCAGCTTAGATTATCTTGGATTGGTTCGAATCAGACGCCCGCCGGCAGGCTAGGAAGCAAAGGCAAAACGCGGTTCACGTGAATGGGAATTCAAGTCCAGTGGGGTAATCGGCAAAAAATTCGCTCGCACTACTGAGTCGTTCTCAACCCGCCGCGCTCGCCGGAATTCGATACAAAAACCAACGAAGCCCCGGAGGGATCACTCAAATCCAAAACAGTCTTCCCCAAACTCTCTATTTTCGGAACCGCCACCATCTCAATCTCTCAATGCCGCCAAATCTTCTGCTCGCCATGCCCATTTTCCGTCGGCACCACCGTTACAGCCGGACGAACAGGCCCCGTCGACGCAACCGGAGTGGCTACCGCCGGCTCCGCCTTGCCACCTACCTCGTCGCCCCGAAAATACCGTCCCTTCGCCGCCCGCATCTCCGGCATCGCCGTATAAGGCTTCGAATAATCGTTATTCGCATTCCAGAACAAGAATCCGATCCCGCCCTTCTGCTTCGCCACCTCGATCTGTACCTCAACGTACTGCGGAGAATACGTCTTCGTCCGCCACGCAAACGCCTGCAGCCATGGACGAATCACCACCCCGCTATCCTTTGTAATCGTCTTAAACCGGTCCATCGACTCGCCGATAAAATGCTCCGGCGCGTCCCCCGGGTGCGCAATCCCATCCATCCCAAAGAAATGTGACGGATAAATCATCGGTGACAGCACGTCGCAATGCTTCGCCATCGCCACAATATCCTGCCCCGTATGCGACAAGTCGACCGGACGCTGCCACGCCATGATTCCAAATACATCCAGCGAAAGCAGCACGCCGCTCGGATGAATCTGCGTATAAGCGCGGTCCAGAAAATTCGCAATCACCTCCGACCGCTGCTCCTTCGGATGCTCGGCCTGAAACGCGAAACTCGCATCCTTCTGGTCGCCCTCGGCCGGGAAGCGCACATAATCAAACTGCACTTCATCCACGCCCGACTGCGCCACGTACTTTGCCAGCGCAATGTCATAATCCTGCACCTTCGGATTCGAAGGGTCCGTCCACACCAGCTTGCCATTCTCCCGCCACGCCTCGCCCGTCCGCTGCGACTTCACCGCCAGCTCCGGATGCGTCGTCACCAGATGTTCGTCCCTGAAAATAGCGATGCGCGCAATCGCGTGCATATTCTGCGAATGCACAAAGTGCACGAACTTCGGCAGATCCGGAATGTAATGTTTCTGCCCGCTCGCCAGCGGATGATCGAACGCGATATTAACGATCCCGTCGCTATCCTTAATATCGAACACCACCGCGTTGCCACCCACCTCTTTCCAATGCCGGATGATTCGCACCCCGTGATCGCTGCCCGCCATCACTCCCGTCAAATAAATCGCTCGAACTTCGAAATCCCTTGCAACCGGCACAGATTTCTCTAGAATGGCGGATTCGAGAATTCCGGGAATGATGATCTGCTCCCCGGATTTCAGGAAAACTCCCTGACGGTCATGGTTGGCTGTGCGGATCGCCTCTGTCAGTTCGGCGGAGGTCAGGTATTTCGTGTGCTTCAAGTATTTGCGCGCCACCGACGGAATGCTGTCACCGCGTTGCGCGGTGTAAACTTCGCAACCAGCGGGAGCAACTAACGGCGCCCGCGGTTCGGTTTTTTTTATCGTTGTCGTAGTCGAGGCCGTCACTGGCACCAACTGCACGCCGTGCGGATTTTGTACCGCCGCCGCGGGCGGAGAAAGAAGGAAGCTCGAAACCGCCATACGCAGGAAAAAGGCGGATACACTTGCTGCCGAAAGTTGGGTTTTCGATAAGCCCTTCGAAAGTCTGGCTTTCGAGGCTATGTCCGTCAGTTTGGCCATGAAGGATCGTGACAATTCTATTCTCCGGAGTGGAAAGCTGCCTTAATTGTGGGGTGACAGTAACCTTGTTCGCCAGTTACGTCAGGGCTACTCGGTAACGGCTTACCGGACATGGGCGTCGGACATGGGCGTCAGACATGGCTCCTCCGGTTGAGCGAAAGTTCCCGCAGACTGCAAACAATTTCCGTTGCGGAAACTGTGAGGATCTCGGCCCAGTTTGCAGTAGGCGGCCCGGCTGCATCTAAAACCATCTAGAACGATGAATAGCGGACAATTACGCTACTCCCGATAGATGGCGAGCGGCTTGCACAAGGGGAAGTGGGTTAGGAATCCCACCTTCCTCCCGTAAAGAAGCGAGTGACAAAAATGAGCACTTTCGCAGAGAAACGCTTCCCAGATAACACCCAGTTCCCGGAAAGGAAACAAGGGCCCGAATCGATGAGAACCAACCTTGCAACCGTGCTGGATCCGACCCGTCGCAGCAACGACGCCCGTGACTTCGAAACCGCCCTCCGCCGCAAAATTGTCGGCCAGGATCAGGCTATCGAAAAGGTCGCCGAAATCTATCAGATGTTCCTGGCCGGTCTCAACGCTCCCGGCCGTCCCGTCGGCAACCTGCTGTTCCTTGGGCCGACTGGCTCCGGTAAGACCCGCGTCGTTGAAGCCGTCGCTGAGTCCCTCTTTGGCGATGCCCGCGCCTGCATCAAGATCGATTGCGCTGAGTTCCAGCACTCCCACGAGATTGCCAAGCTCATCGGCTCGCCTCCAGGCTACCTTGGACATCGCGAGACGCACCCCCTCCTCACCCAGGAGGCTTTAAATCAGTGGCACACCGAGAAGCTGAAGCTCTCGATCCTTCTCTTCGACGAAATCGAGAAGGCTTCCGACTCTCTCTGGCAGCTGCTGCTCGGCATCCTCGATAAAGCGACGCTGACCCTTGGCGATAACCGCCGCGTTGATCTCTCGAGCTGCATCATCATCATGACCTCGAACCTCGGTGCCGCCGAGATGAACGGTTTGGTGGATGGCGGCCTTGGTTTTGCACCACGCGCGGTGCAAGTCGACAACTCGCTCGACGAAAAAATTACCCGCTCTGCCGTCGACGCCGCTCGCCGCAAGTTCGCTCCCGAGTTCATGAACCGCATCGATAAAGTGGTCGTCTTCAAGACGCTCCGCTCCGAGCATCTGCAACAGATCCTTGAAATTGAACTGGGAATGGTGCAACAGCGCGTTCTGATGGCAGCTGGCGCCCACCAATTCGTCTTCAACTGCACTCCTGAGGTCAAGAATTTCCTTCTCGCCGAGGGCACCGATCCAAAATACGGCGCGCGTCACCTCAAGCGCGCCATCGAACGCCACCTTGTCTTTCCGCTCGCGAACCTCGTCGCTACCGGACAGGTCAAACTCGGCGACTTCATCCGCGTCGATCTTCACGGCGAAAGCCAACTCACTTTCGTCAAAGAAGCTGAAGGCGCCATGGTCCCCGTCCTGCCTCGAGCGTTACGGAGCAGCCGCCGCCATGCCGGCCGTAGCCGCAGCCCGAGCCGCTCGTCCCATGCCCCAGCGCAAAGAATTCGGCGCCGGATCATTGAACGAGAACAAGTAAGCTTTTCTTTGCAATATTCCAAACCTGGGTGCCCCATCCTTGCGCGTTCGTCGCGCAAGGGTGGGCCTCCCAAAGACTTTGGTCTGGCTTTTGGGTGGCGCAGCGGTTTACCGCTGCGATAAATGCCTCATTTTCGTTGTCGGCTTTAGCCGCTGAGGGCGCGACGCGGCCTGCGACCGAGTTTTTCGGCGACCTGTTCAGCTGTGCCGCTCAGTGCAACCGACGACGGGCTTTAGCCCCTGAGCAGTCGTCACACTTCTAAATCAAGATGCTGGTAGGTGGGGCACCGTGTGGACGGTGCCCCGTTCTTTCTTCCACCTGGTCTCTCGCCTTAACGTCTCTCGCCCTAAACACTCCCGCCTCGAAAAAATCCCGCCGACCACCGCTCCTCCTACCGCCCCACCCCGCGGATGCGGTACCCTGCAGATGCACCACTCCGTCAATCATGCGTCTGCTTCGCTTCTTCCGTCCCTCTCATCAGCACACCGCCTTTTCCGCGACGCTGCTGCTGATGTCCGCCATCACGCTCTCGCGCGTCATCGGATACATCCGGGAAGCCTACATCGCCTACGCTTTCGGAGCCACCCACCTCACCGACGCCTACAGCGCCGCCTTCACCCTGCCCGATTTGCTCAATTACCTGGTTGCCGGAGGCACAGCCTCCATCACCTTCATCTCCATCTATACCGGCTTTCTCACGGAGAAGCGCGAGGCCGATGCCCAGAAAACATTTTCGGTCATCATCACCGTAATGACGACGGTCCTAATCATCGGCACCCTTTTCGCCGAGATCTTCACCCATCAAATCGTTGCCTTGATCGTCCCCGGCTTCAAGCCAGAGCAAATGCAACTCTGCGTTCACCTCACGCGCATTCTTCTTCCCGCACAGATCTTCTTTTACGTGGGAGGAGTCGTCTCCGCGGTCTTGCTCTCCCACCGCCTCTTCCTTTTTCCAGCGCTCGGTCCCCTCCTCTACAACATCTTCATCATCTTCGGCGGAGTCGCAGGTGGCCACCGCCTGGGCATCGCTTCCCTCGCTTATGGCGCACTCTTCGGCAGCATTGCCGGACCGTTTCTCATCAACGCCATCGGCGCCGCCAAAATCGGCACCGGATACAAACCCTCCTTTGATCTCAAGAACGCCGCGTTCCGCAAATGGGTACGCCTGTCGATCCCGCTAATGCTGGGCTTCTCGCTGGTCACCGTCGACGATTGGTTCATCCGTTACTTCGCCTCCAGCGGTGTCGGCGACATCGCGCGCCTCAACTACGCCAAGCGTCTCTTCGCCGTTCCCATCGCCATCCTGGGCCAGGCGGCCGGCCAGGCTTCTCTGCCTTTCTTCTCGCGCCTCTTCGGAGAAAAAAAGTTCGACGAGTTCGCCGCCACCGTCAACGCCTCGGTCTATCGCATCACCGCCGCGTCTCTGCTCATGACCGGATGGATGATGGCGATCGCAGTCCCTCTGATCGATCTCGTCTATCGCCGCGGCAGTTTCACGCTCGCAGACATGCACTCGACCGCGATCTATTTTTTCTGGTTCTCCCTCTCGCTGGCTTTTTGGTCGAGCCAGGCTTTGTACGCGCGCGCTTTCTACGCCTCCGGCAACACATTGACGCCCATGATCGCGACCACCGTGATCACCGCGGCTTCTCTGCCCATCTACTCGCTACTGTTTCGGACTTTGTCGTTCACCGGTCTCGCTGTCGCTTCCGACATCGGCATAGGCGCCAACGCCGTCGCGATCGCTCTTCTGTTGAGTTTTCGCGGCATGGTTCCGCTCGCCGGCATGAACTGGAAAGAATTAGCAAAGGCCGCGATTGTAGGCGCCGTCTCTGGAGGCGTGTCCTACCAAGTCATGCGCAGCATACCTCTCAACGGAAGCCGTACCGCCAACGTCTTAGCATTAGCCCTATGCTCGCTCACTTGGGCCGCCGCAGTCGCCGGAGGTCTCTGGCTCTTGCGCTCCGAATTGCCAGGCGATCTCCGCAGGAGAAAAACGACAACCTTTCCCGCCGTAGCGGAAAGCCAGGCAGCCGAAACCATGAACACGGGCAAAGAGCCGTAAGAGCGATTTGCCATTCGTCGTTCGCTCATCGCTTAGCCAAAAAAAAAACGGACCTCAAAGAGGCCCGTTTCTTAAACTGTCTCGCCGTTAACTCCTCATCGTCCTGCGAATCGCGAACGACGAAAAGCGAACGACGGTCCCCCTTCTACGCTCTCGCCGCGATCGCCGGTTCCGGCGCCGTGCTCGGCACGCTCTTCACTTCTTCGATCTTCGACTCTGCCTTCGCGCCCGCCGATCCTGCCTTGCGGATGTCGATGCCGCCCTTGAAGAACGCGCCATCTTCAATCGAAATGCGCGCTGCCACAACATCCCCCGTCAGCGATCCATCGCTGCGGATATCAACCCGGTCGCTCGCCGTCAGATTGCCGCGCACCTTGCCCAACACCACAATTTCACGAGCACTGATGTTCGCCGCAACGACTCCATTACGCCCAATTGTTACGCGATTCCCCGACAGATTGATCGACCCTTCCACGCGCCCATCAATATATAAGGATTCCGATCCCGTCACTTCCCCTTTGATCACCAGCGACTTGCCAATCGTGGCCTGGTCCGAAGTCGTCGTGGTTACTGGACGCGGCGCAGCCGCAACGGGCTCATTCATGCTCATACTCGGATTCGGGGTCGGCGTCGCCGTCATCGGCATCGGACGCTCCGGCTCTGCCGGCCGGCCTGGTGTCGCGGGTTGATTCGTGGGCTTCCACATGGTCTTCGAAATCCTTTCGTTTTCCTGAAATATTACGGGATTTTCATTTGGAGCCGCATTTCAGCTGCCAAATCGAATTGTACTCCTCAGTAAACTCCACCGCGTTGTGGAAATCCACCTTTTCTTATTGATTCCCATAGTTCCCCTCGTGGTTCCCCCTCGCTTTCCCTCCCGCTCACTCCGCGCCCAGCGTGTAACCTCTCCCCGCCTGCGGTAATTCTTCTATCGCGTTAAGATGGACACGCGGCCTCTCTCGAGGCGCGACCGTCTGCCAACAAGGAACCTTATGACTCCCCCTGAAACAAATTCCACCGCGACGACATCCACCCCTAACGGCCAACGCCGCCCTCAACCCGGAGAATTCGCTCCCTACCACGACACCTACATTTCGCTCGTCGCCGGCAATGACATCGTCGCGACCCTGGACGACCAGCGCCGCCAAACCCTCCTCTTGCTTTCCGGACGCCCCGAGTCCGACGGCGATCTTCGCTACGCTCCCGGCAAATGGACCCTGAAGGAAGTCCTCGGCCACATCAACGATACCGAACGCATCATGGCCTATCGCGCTCTGCGCATCGCCCGCGGCGACTCGACTCCTCTGCCCGGCTTCGAACAGGACGACTACGTCCGCGACGGCCCCTTCGCCCACAACTCTCTGCCCGACTTGATCGAAGACTACATCGCCGTCCGCCGCGCCACACTAACCCTGTTTCGCAACTTAGAAGAAAAAGATTGGACCCGCCACGGCACCGTCAACGGAAATAACCTGACCGTCCGCGCCCTGGCCTTCATCATCGCGGGCCACGAACTGCATCACCGTAGGCTCCTGGAAGAAAAATATCTCCGTTAACCCGATTTCTCAGTTCTCACTAAAATGGGCCGAAGACTGACAACTGAAGACTGACAACTGAAAACTGAGAACCGAGAACTGATGTTGACCGACGCCGCCATCCTTCGCCACATCGCGCGCCAACCGAAAAAAACGGCGAGCCACAAACAACTGCTGCGCGAACTGGGTGTCAAAGCCTCCGCCCGCCGCGACTTCACCGACCGTCTCTACGCCCTCGTCGCGAAAGGCGAACTGCTCCAAGTCGAAGGCGACCGCTACGCCATCCCGCACACCGCCAAAGGACGCAACCTTTTAGTCGGCCGCCTCACCATGCATCGCGACGGCTTCGGCTTCGTCATCCCCGAAGCCATCTCCCTCGACGACAGCCTCAAGTCGCGCCTCGCCGGAGACGTCTTTATTCCTCCCCACGCCACCGGCTCTTCCATGCACGGAGACCGCGTCCTCGTCGAAGTGACAAACATCCGTCCCGACGGACGCGGCGAAGGCCGCATCGTCCGCTCCATCGCCCGCGCTCATCCCACCGTAGTCGGCATCTTCCACTATGGACGCCGCCACAACTACGTCAAGCCGATCGACGAAAAAGTAAATCAGGAAATCGTCATCCCGGCGGGAATGGAAATCCCGCAGCCGCCCGACACGCAACCCGACGCCAAGTTCGAAGCCAAGAAGAAATCCGCCGACCGCGTCATCGGCGACGAAGCCAAAGTTCACGCCGATTGGCAGGATCTTGAAGGCATCGTTGTCGACGTTGAAATTACCGACTGGCCGTCGGCGACCCAAAACCCTCGCGGCCGCGTCATCGAAATTCTCGGCGAAGAATCCGACTTCGGAGTCAACGTCGAGATCATGATCCGCAAGTTCCACCTGCCTCACCGCTTTCCGCCCGCCGTCATCGAAGAAGCGCAAGCCATCGAAAGCATCATTCCCGCCTCCGCGCTGCGAAACCGCCGCGACTACCGCGATCTCCCCATCGTCACCATCGACGGAGAAACCGCCCGCGACTTCGACGATGCCGTCCACGTTCGCAAACTCGAAAATGGAAACTACGAACTGCAGGTCCACATCGCCGACGTGGCCCAATACGTAACGCCCGAATCGCCGCTCGATCAGGAAGCCCGCCTGCGCGGCACCAGCGTTTACTTCCCCGACCGCGCCGTCCCCATGCTGCCGCTCGAACTATCCACCGACATCTGCAGCCTGCGGCCCGAAGTCGATCGTCTTGTCCTTTCCTGCACCATGCAGATCGATCATCAAGGCGAAATCGCGGGATACGAAGTCAACGAAGGAGTGATCCGTTCCGCGAATCGCATGACCTACACCGCCGTAAACGCCGTACTAGAAGGCGACGGTGCCCCAGGTTCGCGCTCGCACTTGAGCGCTAACCTGGGCGAGACAACGGCCCGCATCAAATACGAAAATCAGGTCGACCACTTTGAACGCATGCGCGACCTGGCCATGATCCTCAATCGCAAACGCAAGCGCCGGGGATCCATCGACTTCGATCTCCCCGAAGCCGTCATCGAGTTCGATGAATTCGGAATGATGAAAAGCATCACGCGCTCCGAACGCAACGTCGCTCACCGCCTGATTGAAGAATTCATGCTCTCGGCCAACGAATGCGTAGCCCACTACCTGGAAAATAAACGCATCGCCTCGCTCTACCGTATCCACGAAAAGCCCGACGCCAAGCGCGTTTACGATTTCGAGGTCATCGCCGCAACTTTCGGTTACTCCCTGGGAGTCGGCGCACTCCCAATTCAGCGCGTCCAACTGAAAGCCGACCGCCGCGACGCCCGTGGAACCGGCAAGCGCGTCCGCGAAATCGAAGTGCCAAAAGAAGTCCACATCACCCCGCGCATGTACCAGAAACTCACCGAAAAAATTGCCGGCACGCCAGAAGAACGCATCCTGAGTTTCCTGATGCTGCGCTCGCTCAAGCAAGCCCGCTACTCCGAAGAAAATCGCGGACACTTCGCCCTCGCCGCCACCACCTACACCCACTTCACTTCGCCCATCCGCCGCTATCCCGACCTGATCGTCCACCGCATCCTGAAAGACGTGTTGCGCAGTTCCCCCGAAAAGCTAGATGGCGACGTACCAGTAGGAACTTCGCAATCTTCACAGAACTGTCATCCTGAGCGAAGCGCAACGACGAGCGAAGCGAATCGTTCCGCGCAGTCGAAGGACCCCTACCCGCTCAACAAACACAGCGTCCCACCGCCATCCCCGTGGTCAAAGCGCCGCGAGCGCGATGCTCAAGCCCTCGCGCCCCTCGGCGGCCCAATCCCCGTCGAAGAACTCCACACCATCGCCGACGAATCCAGCCAATCCGAGCGCCGCGCCGACGAAGCCGAACGCGGCTTGATGGAATGGAAAAAAATGAAGTTCATGGAGCGCCGCATCGGAGAAGAATTCGACGGCCTCATCATCAGCGTCACGAAGTTCGGATTCTTCGTCGAACTCACCGACCTCTTCGTCGAAGGCCTCGTTCCGCTGAACACCCTGGAAAACGACCACTACATCTTTCACGAAGAGACGCGCCAGATCATCGGCCAGCACACCCGCAAAACCTACAGCCTGGGAGATCGCATTCGCATCCTCGTCGACCGCATCGATCCCGTAGAAAAGAAAATTCAGTTTGCCGTGCAGGAAGAAAAGCCAGAACAAAAATCCCAAGAATTTCGCAAGCGCCGAAAAAAGTAGTCAAAAAAACAGCCCGCAAAAAAGACGCCCGACCACCCCGCCGTCACGGCCGCGTCTCATCCACCCAATAATTGCTCCGATACAGCACCGTCTCATTCGCCTTCGCATTTTTCAAGCGAACCTGGATCCGATGCAGCCCCGGATGCGGACTCTTCGGCTCGAAGCTCAGCATATAACGGCTGTGCAGATGATTCGCAAAACTCAGCATGTCTAACTCGAAACCCTTGCGGGTAGCAAACAGCTCGTATTCGCCGCCAGTCATCTGCGCCAGCGCCTTAGCGGAATTCTTTCTCATCGCCTGCCGCGCCGCCGCCAGCTTCTCGATAAAGTTAATGCCCGTCCCCCACTCATCCTTATTGCTGCCTCGGGCTGTATCCAGTTGCTGCGAAAGGTACGGCGAAAACGGCAACGCATAGACCAGCGTGTGAGTCAATCCAACGAACCGTACCGCATCGTCGATCGTATTAAAGCGGCTGCCATGATCGCGCGTCTCGCTGATCAGCAGCAGAACCCTTTGCCGTCCCTCCGGCCGCTTGCGCAGCATCTTCGAGGCATAAACAACCGTGTCGAGAATCGCCGCCCCGTCATCCCCCGGCTCCAGACTCTTCAGATTCTGCTCGATGACGTCGGCCCGATTGGTGAAATCGTGCACCACATGCAGTCTGCTGTCGAAAACGAGTAGTGCCGCCTCGTTCTGCGGATTGCTCAGCACCGGATCAAGCATCGCCGCCAGCCCCGCCATTCGCCCAAACTCCCGCTCGGCCCGCCGTCCCGTTTGCACCGCAATGACGAGCGAGATCGGCTCGCTATCCGGAGTTTCATCCAACCGGACCGCCTGCTCCACGCCATCGTCTTCGATGATGAAATCCTGCGCCTGCAGCCCATACACGGCGTTCCCCTCTGCATCGCGCACCAACGCCGGTACCGGAACGAGGTTTCCTTGCGAACTGAACGTCGGCGTCTGCTGGCCGACTGCAGCGCCGAGCGACAACAACAGCGCGAGCCACGCACAAAATCGAAGCATAGGCGGATGATCTTCTCGACAAACTCTTATTGCGGGCGAACTTATTATTAGAGACGATCCTGTATAGAATTAGGTTGTACAAGGGAGCGAATCATCATGGCCATGCCGAGTGAATCAAGCAACAAGCCGACGCCCAACGAAGCCGCCGAGCACGTGGCCAGCGCGCAGAAAATTCTAAAAGAACTCCAACAGAAAGTCGGAACTCATCCCGAACTCGGCGAGGCGATCACCAAACTCGAGATGGCGCTGAACGTTCTAGCAGTGCAAACCGGCGGACTGCTCTAGCCGTGGATTCTTTTACTTCCCCTTGTCCATGGCCGTAAACAAATTATTCAGCGACTCCACCAGCGTCGGATGCGCAAACACGCCGTCGCGCAACGCCGTGTACGGCAGCTTTCCCATCATCGCAATCTCGAACGCCGCCATCACTTCGCCACCCTCAATCCCTAGCACCGCCGCGCCCAGAATCTGATTCGTATCCGCATCGACGACAGCCTTCATGAAGCCGCGGCTCTCGTCCGTCTCTAGCGCCCGGGCCACAGCGGTCATCGGCAGCATCGCCACACGAATGTTCCGCTTCTGTTCGCGAGCCTCTTTCTCGGTCAACCCGACCCGTCCAAGTTGCGGATCGATAAATAACGTGTAAGGCACCACCCGATTCCGAATCGACGCATTCTTCTTCTCCAGAAGATTCGACCGTATGATTCGAAAGTCGTCGTAAGAAATGTGCGTGAACGCCGGACCGCCCTTAATATCTCCTAGCGCATACACGCCTTCGGCCGTGGTCTCCAAACGGTCATTCACCTTGATAAATCCGCGAACGTCTGCCTCGATCCCACCCGCCGCCAGATTCAAAGTGTCAGAATTCGAAGTACGTCCAGTCGCGAGCAGCAAATGAGAGCCCGTTACTGTGACGGCCTTAGTTCCCCCATGCTCGTCCTGCGCCGCCTTCCGCTCGAACTCGATCTGAATGTTTCCGCCAGCTTTCGACACTCGAGTGACGTGCGCATCGAGTAAAACCTCAATCCCATCCTCGCGCAAAATCTTCGCGACCTCATCTGCGATATCGGGATCCTCATGGGTTAACAACTGCCCATCCATCTGAAAGATCGTCACCCGGCTGCCAAAGCGCCGGAAGAGTTGTCCAAACTCCAACCCGATATACCCTCCACCCAAAATCAACAAATGTTCAGGAACGGTATCCAGTTCCATGATCGACGCGTTATCGAGCGTTGGCACGTCATCCACTCCGTCCAGCTTAGGACGCGACGCGCGAGTGCCCGCATTAATAAAAATATTCTCGGCAGTCAGCGAGCGAACCCCACCGTCCTTCAACTTCACTTCAACCGTCTTCGGAGCCGTAAATCGCGCCGTACCGAATATCAGCTCCAGGTTCGCCGTCCTTTCCATGCGCGCCTGACTGCCATTGCGGAACTTATCAACAATCTGCCGCTTGCGTTCGCGCACGCGCCGCAAATCGATGCCGATCGAGCCCGTCTGTACTCCGTAATCCGCCGCCCGTCGCGCCAGGTAAGCGACTCGCCCGCTCGCCACCATCGTCTTCGTCGGAGTGCACCCTTCGTTCACGCACGTGCCGCCGACGTGTACCCGCTCCACCAGAGCCGTGTACATTCCCGCCTCTGCCAAGGTCGTCGACAACGGCGTTCCCGCCTGCCCCGAACCAATAATGATCGCGTCGAATTTTTCCGGACCCGCCATGCTCACGACCACCTTCGCAAGAACGAAAACATGTGCAAAATCGCGAGAGCAGCCCCCACATGAAACTTCGCAATCTCCACGCAGCAGAGACAGCCCAGTCCGATCGCAACCAAGTCCTCCGGAATCGCAATCGCTGCGTCTGGAACGTGCAGCCCTCGCACCAGCCGCGTTCGCGCCTGGTAGCCGCCGAACGCTCCAGCAACCGCGCCCACAGCTGCTACGATCGCCCCAACCAACGGAGAAACTCCGCCCGCCACCCCTAGGCATGCGCCTGTCAGCAGTCCCGTCAAGATCCGCGCGCTCAGTGGACCCGCAGTCGTACGCGCCGGCGTCGACGGAAGTTGATCACCGACGTACTCCGCCAACGCTCCCAAAGTAAAAAGACTGCCCGCCCAGATCGAACCCATAAACGAAAGGTGCGACCCCGCAAGATTGATCCATCCCAGATGCGCCGCCCACGCCACCACCATCGGCGCCGTGAAGGTGCGCAATCCGGCGACAAAGCCGATCCCAAATATGAACAACAGCGCGATCCCTGAATTCATAAGCCTCCTTCGGCCCAACCTTTGATGCCAGAATTGAACAGCCGTTCCCCCGACCACACCGGTAAACCGAATATTGCCGACCTGCTAGAATTCTTCATCACCACTCTTGGCGCCTGCCTGGGAAATCAGCTCCATGTCCAACAACCCAACAACTTCTGCCGCTTCGAACGATAGTTCGAACTCGACGACCCCCAATCCACGCATCCGTGTCATACGCGAACCGCAGCGCGCCGTCTACGACCGCGAAACCATCAACCAGATTATCGACGAAGCCTTTCTCTGCCACGTCGGCTTCGCCGTCGACGGCCAGCCCTACGTGATCCCCACATCCTACGGACGACACGACGACGTCCTTTACATCCACGGGTCCGCCGCCAGCCGCATGCTACGCAATCTCGGCAAGGGTGTCCCCGTCTGCGTCACCGTCACCCTGCTCGATGGATTAGTCCTGGCCCGCTCCATCTTCAATCACTCCATGAACTACCGCTCCGTCGTAATCCTCGGCACCGCAACCCTGGTCAACGATCCCGCCGAAAAACTCGAAGCCTTGCGCCTTCTCAGCGAGCACATCATCCCCCACCGCTGGGACGACTCCCGCCAGCCCAACGAAAAAGAGCTGAAAGCCACGTCCGTCCTGCGCCTGCCTATCCAGGAATTTTCCGCCAAAGTGCGCGTCGGCCCCGCCATCGACGATGAAGAAGATTACTCCTTCCCCACCTGGGCCGGAGTAATCCCCCTCAACACAATCTCCGGCGACCCAATAACCGATGACCGTTGCGAAAAAGAGCTGCCCCCATACCTAAAAAATTACTCCCGCAAGAACAAGAAATAAATTGTGTGGCCGCGGGCATTCCTGCCCGCGTTCCGAGAACTGCATCCCACTCCCCGGAACGAGAGCCCTCGCCAACAACTTCCTACGGAATCAGCAACAATTTCCCCGTCGTCTTCCGCGACTCCAACTCACGGTGCGCCCGCTCCGCGTCAGCCAGCGGATAAACATGCTCGATCCTCAATTTCAGCTTTCCATCCCGAATCATCCCAAACACCGCCGCCGCCCGCGTCCGCAATTCCTGCGTCGTCAGGATGTAATGCCCCAGCGATGGCCGCGTCAAGAACAGCGACCCCTTGGCCGTCAGCGTCAGCGGATCAAAAGGCGCGACCGCCCCGCTCGACCCGCCAAACAGCGCCATCATCCCCCGCGGTCGCAGTACATTCAGCCCCTTTTCGAACGTAGTCTTGCCCACCGAGTCGTACACCACGTCGACCCGCTTCCCTCCCGTCAGCCGGTTCGTCTCCTCCTCGAAATCCACCTGCGTATAAAGGATGACCTCGTCCGCCCCCGCCCCTCGCGCCAACTCAGCTTTTTCTTCGGTCGAAACCGTCGCAATCACGCGCGCCCCAATGTTGTGCGCCATCTGCACCAACAGCAATCCCACTCCCCCGGCCGCCGCGTGAATCAGCGTCGTTTCACCCTTTTTCAGCGGGTGAGTATCGTGACTCAAATAGTGCGCCGTCATCCCCTGTAGCATCGCCGCCGCAGCCTGCTCCGCCGTCACTCCCGCTGGAATCTTCACCAGCCGGTCCGCCGGAACCGCCGCGTACTCCGCATAGCTTCCCAAAATTGATGTGTACGCGACCGGATCTCCCACCGCGAACTCGCTCTTCCCCTCCAGCAAATCCGCCCCCAGCGCCAGCACCACCCCCGCGCCTTCCTGTCCCAAAACCAGCGGCAGCGGTGCCTTGTACCGCCCCTCGCGGTTATAGACGTCAATAAAATTGACGCCTGCCGCCTTAATCTGCACCACCACCTCATTCGACTTCGGTTGCGGAGCCGGCACCTCCGCCAACTCCATCACTTCCGAACCGCCCGTCCGCTGAATCTGTATCGCTTTCATATATCCTCGCTATGCCTTCGCTCTCGACCCTCAATATCGGAAAATTTGGTGCCCCAGGTTCGTGCCCGTTCTTCAGGGCACGAACCTGGGTCCTCCTAATGCTGCCTGTCAGCGTCTTCCAGGCGTGCCGACAACTCGCTCAAATACCAGACGCATCAGCTTCTGATTGGGCTTCCATTTGCCATTCTCCCCCCGCTCGGGTAACATGCCTCGCGGTTCCAGAAGTAACCGGGAGGGGGTGTCTTCCGTGGCGTTGACCCAACGAATTTTGCGATAGTACCATCTCAATACTAACTAACAATCAGCGCCCGATTTGGAAACCGATCTGAACCGATCTGAGAACGAAGAGAAATCTGCTTTTCAAGGAGCTTCAACTAGCCTTTCAACAAATCATGAGATTTCCTTCCAACTCGAATCTGTCGCTAGCCCTGACCGCTTTGGCGGCAACCCTGGCAGCGACCGTGGCCTGTCAAACCGCCCAGAAATCCTCCTTCCTTCCCCCTTCCCAAGCGGAAGCCCCCGCTCTCGTGGCCTCCAACAACCCGCCTGACCAGCATCCGCAGAAGCCCGCGCCCGCAGCCACCGCCGAGCCCCAGGCCAAAAAAGACGTTCCGCAGGAACTCAAAGTTGACCCCATCGCCGACTTGATCGCCGACGTTGAGAAGGAATACCAGGCTGGCCAGGACAACTACCATACCGGCCACCTCGAAGCGGCCAAGCAGAACTTCGACTCCGCCTTCAACCAGCTTCTCGGCAGCGGATACGATCTCCGCTCCGACGACCGCCTCGAAAACGAACTCGACCGCATCCTCGACGGCATCAACGGACTCGAAATCGCCGCCCTGCAGCAAGGCGACGGATTCGCCGAGCAAAAATCCGAGCCCGCGCCCATCGACGAAGCCAACGAAGCGACACCCTCCGTCGATCCCAACGTAAAAGCAAAAGCCCTCGCCGAGCTGAAAAGCACGCACTCCGACCTGCCCTTAGTGATGACCGACCAGGTCGCCGGATACATTAATTACTTCTCCAACCGCGGACGCGGCACCCTCGAACACGCCTTGGCCCGTTCCGGCCGCTACGAAGATATGATTCGACGCGTCCTGCGCGAAGAAGGTGTGCCGCAGGAACTCATCTATCTCGCCCAGGCCGAGTCCGGATTCCATCCCTTGGCCGTCTCCCGCGCCGGCGCTCGCGGCATGTGGCAGTTCATGGGCAGCCGCGCCTCGGGCTACGGCCTACAGCGCAGTTGGTGGCAGGACGATCGCCAGGACCCCGAGAAAGCCACTCGCGCCGCCGCGCACCACCTGCACGACCTCTACAACGAGTTCGGAGACTGGTATCTCGCCATGGCCGCTTACAACTCCGGCCCCGGCACCGTCCAGTCCGCCGTCAAGCGCACCGGATACGCCGACTTCTGGGAACTCTACCGCCGCAACGTTCTGCCAAAAGAGACTCGCAACTACGTTCCCATCATCGTTGCCGTCACCATCATGGCCAAGAATCCCGCCCAGTACGGGCTGGATTCCATCGTCAAAGAAAAGCCTGTTCCCTACGACACAGTAAAAATCGACTATCCCATCGACCTGCGCCTGGCCGCCGAATGCGTCGACGCCACCGCCGAAGATCTCTCCGACCTCAACCCCAGCCTCCTGCGCATGACCACGCCCAAAGACGCTGGAAAGGGGCAGCCCTTCGAACTGCATCTGCCCGCCGGTACCGCCGCGAAATTTGCAAGCGCCGTCGCCGTCATCCCCGCCGATAAGCGTGTCTGGTGGCGTTACCACAAAGTGCAGCCCGGAGAAACCCTGGCCTCGATCGCGCACACCTATCACACCACGCCCAAAGCCATCGCCGAAGCCAACGATCTCGAGCCGAGCGATCTTGACCCGAATGACGCCGGAAGCCGCTCCAAAGCCAGCTCTCGCGTCGAGGCCGTCGCCCCTGAAACCCGCCTGATCATTCCGATCGCACCCGGCAAGCAGCCCGACACCAGCACCTACGCTCGCGTCACCACGCACTACAAAGTAAGAAAAGGCGACACCGTCGCCTCCGTAGCCGAAAATTTTGGGATCTCGCCGAAAATGCTGCGTAGCTGGAATCGTCTCAAAGGCGACAGCCTCGCCGGACACAAAGTTCTCGCTCTCCACCTGCCCGTAACCCACAGCGCCGCCGCCGAAACCGAGTCGGCCAGCAAACGCTCAAACACCAAACACCACGCCGGACTGCAATCGGCCGCCAGCGCCAAACCCGCCTCTGCCGCGCGCTCTGCTGCCGGCGTCATTCACCACCGCGTCAAAGCCGGAGAAACTCTCTACTCCATCGCCACTTCCTACAACACCACCGTCACCGCCCTGAAACACGACAACCGCGACGTAGCCACCCTCCGCCCCGGCATGATCCTCGTAGTCCACAACCTCCGCTAGAAAGATTGGCGGAACGAGCTTTGCCTTGGGTTTTTTAGTGTGGGGACGGGCATTCCTGCCCGTCCAAGCCGAGCGAAGCTCGGCCCGCAGCGCCACCACAATGAAACGCACCGCTCCACTGCGAGCAGCGAGGCATCCCGCGTTGCAGCAACCAACTCCAAGCGATCACCATGGCCGAGCGCTGCCCCGGCCTCCCATAAAAGAGATCGACCAGCATGCGTCCGTTCAGCGCAACTCCTGCCCGAGTTCCGCTCGACGAGGTCACGCACTCGCCTTGAAAGGGCATGGCTTCAGCCATGTGGCCCAGTCTGTCACGCACCCGCTTTGAAAGGGCGTGGCTTCAGCCATGCCGTAAGAATCCGCTATACAAGCGGCTTTAGCCGCTGAGGCCAAACTGCCGACAAGAATTGCGCAGCGTGGGATTGTTGGGAGTCAGAAAGGCAGGCCAATAATCGTAAGGAAATATCCGGGACACGCACGGATCCTATCCAGGAACGCTCTGGTCCAGTCGGTCAGCCCGCCTTGAAAGGGCATGGCTTCAGCCGTGTGGTCCAGTCGGTCAAGCACCCGCTTTGAAAGGGAATGGCTTCAGCCATGTGGTCCAATCGGTCACGGACCCGCCTTGAAAGGGCATGGCTTCAGCCATGCCGTGAGAATCCCCGACACAAGCGGCTTTAGCCGCTGAGGCCAAACTGCCGACAAGATTGCGCAGGTGGGGATTGGAGCGAGTCAGAAAGGCAGGCCGATAACTGTAAAGAGGTATTTAGGTCTGGCCACCGTCCTAACGATTAGTCTTGCGAAGATATCCCGGCGATGTCACGTACTCACGAGCACAAACACTACCCACTTGCGCGCCGACCGGTATTACTATGTGCATGGGTTCCGCCACCTCCATGCGAAGATCCGTTCTCAATCGCCTCTTGCCGCTCGTCGTTCTTTCCCAAACTCTGCTCTGCGGCCGCGCGCTCGCCGAAGACGTCCAGAAGACCGCACAAGACCTGCTCGATCGTGCCCGCCAAATCTCCGACATCCGAGCGGCGAATGCCCCTCCGTTTCGTCTCTCCTTAACCTTTACCTATATAGGAAAAGACCTCGAAACCATGAAAGGCACCTATACCGAGCTCTGGATGTCGAACACGCAGTGGCGGCGCGAAACTGTGGTCGGAACTCTTGCACACGTCGAAGTCGGAGGTCCCACCCAGCGCTGGTTCCTTGATAACGACAACGACTTCCCCGACGAAGCCGGGCGAATCGCCAGCATCGTTGCCCTGTTGCCGGAAAAAACGGAAAAACTAGAATTCGAAACTCTCACCACTCCCGACGCCGCCACCCTGTGCGTGGTAACCAAGCCCGTGGGACACAAACACTCCAAGCGCGCCTTCTGCTTCGACAAAGACCAACATGTTCTTGTCGAAAACATTGCCCCGGTCCAAGTCGGCCAGCACATGGGCGACTATTCCTGCAGCTTCGGTGATTTCCGCAAATTTGCCGAACGCTGGTTTCCTCGTCACATCCAATGTTTCCAGGATGGCCACGAGAAAATGCAGGCCAACGTCGTCGAACTCGAAGTAGCGCCGGCAACCAGCCCCTCCTCTTTCACTCCGCCACCCGGATCGATCGAAATTGGAGTCTGTTCCGTAACTCCAAAGCCGCCGGAAGCCACGTTTACGCGAGATCCCATTTCTCCCTTAGGCATGCGAGATCGCCCCTTGGCTGTTCACGTTTCTATGATCATTGACACAAAGGGACAGCCGCAGCATCTCAAAATATCTCCCTCTGTGGGCAAATCATCCGACGAACGAGTACTCTTCGCCGTCCAAGCTTGGCGCTTCAAGCCCGCAACCTGCAATGGACAGCCCATCGCGGTGCCCATCACCGTAGAGTTAGACAACTGGAACTACCGCTAAGGCCCCGATGCAGCTAAGCGCCCCAGAAATCCCACCCAATTCCGAGAAACCTTCCAATCTCTCTACCATCGACGGGCCCATCTCAACCCAAAAGGGTGCCCCGTTGAGCTTCGCTTGCGCGGGGCCTTTGACTTTTTTCATCACAAACCGACGTAGCCACAATCACAGACAACCACTACGCCATCGGCGACAATAGATATTGATTGGCCAGGGAGAAAGTGTGCCCGTCTCCAGAGATAGCACCTTCGATCCCCGCACGAAGCCAATCGCGCCGCTCCTTGAAAACTCAACCGGTCGAGCAATCAACATCCGCTCCCGAAGAAAGCAACCGTAGAGACGTTGTCTCGCCGCGTCGCGAACCGTGACGTAGCGTTCGCGGACCTCACCCCTATTCCAGAAGATCTTGCACCTAAGTCCCTTAACATCAAAGATCTCGCGAGAATTCCCGCCAAACTACTGATTCCTTCCAGGCAGCTTAAAGCTTCTATGATCCGCTTTTCCTGACGGCTGAAGGCTGAAGGCTGAAAGCTGAAGGCTGACAACTCCTTATTCCACAATATTTTGCATGCAAGTCCTTTAAATTCAAAGATCTGACAGAGGTCCACCTCCTAAATCAATGATTCTAAAAGATCAGGGGAGGGGGGGAGGGGGGTACAAACAGTAAGCACCCCGGGATCGGCCCAAGCTGAGAGCTAAGAGCTAACGGCTAAGAGGCTCGAGCGATATCGGGACCGCCACGGGTGGGGCGAGGGCGCCTGCCCACCCCTAGCCCATCAACAACCCGCCATTCACGTTCAGCACGTGTCCAGTGATGTAACCGGCTTCGTCAGAAGCCAAAAAGCGAACCGCGCTCGCTACGTCTTCGGCAGAGCCCACGCGTCCCAGCGGAATCGACTTCACCGCCGTCTGCTTGAATTCGTCGCTCAGCACCGCAGTCATATTCGTATCGATAAATCCGGGAGCGACCGCGTTGCACGTGATATTGCGCGACGCCACTTCACGCGCCATCGCCATGGTCAACCCGATCAGCCCCGCTTTCGAAGCGGCGTAATTCGCCTGCCCCGATTGTCCCATCTGCCCGAAAACGCTGGTGACATTAATGATGCGCCCCCATCGCTGTTTCAGCATCGACGGAATCACCTGCTGGATGCAGAGAAACGCGGACGTGAGATTCGTGTTCAGAACCGCATCCCAATCGGCGCGCTTCATCCGTAAGACCAGCTGGTCGCGCGTGATTCCCGCATTGTTGACCAGAATGTCGATCTTCCCAAAGTGCGCCAGGACCGCCTTGATCGACGACTTCACCTGCTCCTCGTCGGCCACGTCCATGACGAACGCCGCAGCCTTCCCGCCCGCAGCCGTGATCGCGCCCACCAGCGCGTCGAGTTTCTCCTGGTTACGCGCCGCTACCGCGACGCTCGCACCCTCCCGCGCCAGCGCCAGCGCGCAAGCATATCCAATCCCCTGCGACGCTCCCGTTACCAGCGCAACTCGTCCCTCAAATGCCATCCCTGCTCCTTCTTAAATTGAATGTGAATTCTGCTGCAGAACCAGCCAATCGGCCGGTTTTTACGAACCGATGTTTAAGAACCATAGTCAGGAACTGAGGATTATAGAGGAAACTCAGGTCGATAGAGGAAATACTCGCAGCTCGGGCAATTCTAGCGAAGTCCTCAGCCAGTGAACCGCGCAAACTCCCACTCCAGCGCCGCAAACCGCTCCGTCGCCGGCATTGTCGAATCTCGGGTTGGATCACCTGTCGTCGGTTGTTCACCCTGCCTGTGTCGCGGCTTCAGACAGAGGAGCAGTCGCCAGAATCTTCTCGACTTTCTCCAGCAGCGTCCGCCTCGAATAAGGCTTCGCCAGAAAGTAGGTAAGTGCCTCGCATCCTTCAATTTCACTCTCGGCATTCGCGTAGCCCGAGGTGATCAACACCGCGATCTCGGGAGACCGCTCGCGCAGTTCGTGCCCTAATTGCTGACCGGTTTGTCCTGGAAGGACCAGGTCGGTCATCACCAGATCGATTCCGCCCTGCTTTTGTTCATGGATCCTGATCGCACTTTGCGCATCGATCGCCGGCAAGACCTCAAAACCGGCGTGCTCGAGAATGCTGCCCGTCGCCTCGCGCACGAACGGCTCGTCCTCCACCAGAAGAATTGTCCGCCGCCGCAAATGGTCTTTCGCTATAACGCTCGGCTCGAGGGTCATGACGTTTCTCCAATCCGGTTGGAAACCTATCCTCCGAACCTTGAGCTTCTGCAATCGCGAGGCCGACGAAAGACCTACCATCGGCGCGATTTGCACCGAGGTCTCTGGTGCCAGAATCAGGGAGGAAACTCAGGAATTATTTGATGGCGGAGAGAATCGTCTGTTTTGGATCCAGCTCAATCTTGCGCAAATCCCTCTGCGCGATCACGGGTGCGGCCAGCTGAAAGCTGGTCTCAGGACCATCTGCCAGCACCTCGCCTAAGAAAACCAATGTGTTAGCCGAAGTCGTCGCATACACCGGAACTGCCGTAACCAAATCCTCGGGTACGCCCTTTTGCACGATCACGCCCGTCACAGTCGTCACTCCACTTTTCTCATTGATATGTATCTCACGCGCTTCGAGTTCGGGAATCGTCGTTCCGTCGATCCAGCTGTCCAAAAACCAGTCCAGCTTGTGACGATGCTCGTACCAAAGCGGGCGCGGCAGTTCCTCTTCGAAAACTTGAATGAGTTCCTGGGTGGTGATTTTCTTCCCTGCGTACCGCTCTCTAATCTTTCGCAGCGCGCGAAAAAAGAGCTCGTCGGGATCCGCCTTGCTCCCGTGCGCTTTCCGGGAACGGGAAGCCGTTTCGGAATCTCGCCGCTTCGCGTCTTGCATTTCCGCGTCCCGCAACATGCAACGCAGCATGTGAAAAAGCCACGTCCCGCGTTCATAACCGATAGTTTCGAATCCCGCCGGAAAATGAGAGGATTCGAGCCGCGGGCCGAGGGTCACGGGACCGGCGTCTCGCAATCGCTCTCCATCCTTGTTGCTCGCAAGCAGATCACGGCGGTATTTCTCAAGTACGTCGCGGAACTGCGCCGGATTTTTTTCCTCGAGTACCAACAACGCCGCGTAGTCGGCGAGTCCTTCGGCAATCCACTGATCGTGATAACTCTTCCACTGCACCAGATCGCCCCACCACTGATGCGCGGTCTCGTGCACGAGCACTTGCGTATCGAGCGATCGCGTCAACGGGTCGAGGCGGAGATCCGTCTGCTCCTGCGAACTGAGAAAAGCGAGGCTCGAAAGAAATACGAGTCCCGGCCATCCCTGGCTTAAGTCGCCAGGCATCTGTGTCAACGCCAGCGAGTCGTAGGGATATGGTCCAAACCATTGCGCAAAATTGATGATTGCCTTGGCGGCGCGGTCGGCGACAGCCTGCACATCGCGCGCGGGTGAGGGTGGCGGTGGAACGACGACCATGGGCGTATTGCGAGGTGATTGCAGACGTCCAGGAAAGCCGGACTCCTGCTTCACCTCGGGTTGTGGTTTCGGGAAGGAAGTCTCCATCCCTCGTGTGCTGTACGCCTCCACAAAAACCTTGCCAGCTTTGGCTTCGGCACGCACGTATTTGCCCAGGTTGAACCCGGCCACAGGAATGGGACGATCCGAGACCCACCGCGAAACCTTATCGGTAGGCGCGTCCCCCTCGCTGTCCCCAGACTGCGGCACAGACCGGCCGGTGGCGATCAGCGTGTATCCCTCGGGGTAGTGAAACTCCATATCAAACCGCGCCGGACTCAGCCCGAAGTTGGGGAACCATGTGCCGCGTGCGCCGACATATAACAGGCCATTTCCCGCGTCGGCGAGCACGTCGCCCGCGTAGTGGAAGCGCAGTTTCAATTCCTCGCCCGCGCGCAAGGGAGCGGGAAAGACCACAGCAACCAGGTCGTTGCCACGGCGTCGCAAGTGGGAACCTTCAATCGACGGGTTCTGTATGAAGTCCAGGACATGTCCGTCTGTCTCGATCGATTCCACTTTCAGGTAACGGGACAACTCGAAGAGGAGTGCCCGTTCGCCTCCGGCGTTTGTCTTCAATATCAAATCCGCCGAAGCTCGCAGCGCCGTCGGAGGCAGTACCGTAGCCCGAATCTTAAATTCAGAAATCGACGCATCCGGGTCTTTGGACGCAGCTTCTGTATCCGCGTTGCGCGGCGCGAACGATGTCCAGACATCGAAGAACAAGATGCCGTCCTTTCCCCGCGGCTGCCCCGCCCATAAAGGTTCGGCGTTCTCCGCATCCCAAACCACTTCAAATGCACCCAGCTTCTTGCCAAAAAGATGAGCATGCAGCAAAGGAGAAAATTTCTGTGCGGCACCGTTTCCACCTTGCGCCGGTAGAAAATGACTGAAATCCAGCAATAAACGCAATGCGTCAAACTCGGCAAAGCTTTGGCTGGGCTCACTCCACTCCTGAATAAAGGCGGAACTGTCGGCCACCGGAACAAGAAAAGGCTGCAAGGCCGCGGCCGTATCGTCATTGAAGCGCAAGTATCCCGATTCAAATTGCTCCTCGAGAATCGCCATTCCCGTAAAAAGCGCAAGCGACCCGCGCTCAACGCGATTGGGAGGACGCAGCCGCACCTCGCCGTCGCCGTCAAAAAAGGCGCCCGTGATGCGTCCACAAATATCTTGGGTAAACGCGAGCGTCCCATTGTCAAAATCCAGATGGAGACTGGGCCGGTCGATCGCAGCCTCGCGCACTCGGTAAACTCGCCGGGCATCCAGTCCGACGGAACGAATTCGAGCGTAGAGCGCGTTCGTAGTCTGCGGGCAGGAAGTGTCGTTGGCCACCGCGGGGGATTGGCACCAGGCCACGCCAGAATCAAGCACCAACGCGAACGTAATCACCAGCAGCAGTCGAATCGGCAATCGCGGCGGCACTTTGGTCACCTTACAAGCCCTCGGGGCGGTTGTTAGAATCAGCCGAGTGCGAGCCTTCGTCCTCATTTTAGTGCTTGTAACAGCCCTGCCTGCAGCGGCCAACGTCATTCATCTCAAGAACGGACGCACCATCTGGGCCGACCAGGTTCGCGAGGTCAAAGACCACGTCGAATACGACCTCGGCGAGGATACCTACGCCATCCCGAAATCCTCCGTCGACCACATTGACGCAGGCGGCATTGCGCCCATGCACTCTGGCGCGGCAGCTTCGGTTGGAGCCCCCGACATCAGCCCGCCAGCCCCTTCTTTCAACCACGAAGCCGATGTCGCTTTAAAAGTAATCCGCGACGGCAAGGTCGATGCCGACGCCCTCTCAGCCTTCGGACAATCTTCGAATCCCGAAATCGCTGCCACGGCGTATTTTCTGGCCGGCAAGCATGAGTCGGATCATGGCAACTTTACCCAGGCCAAACGCTACTACGAATCGGCGCTGCGCTTCGAGCCCGATAATTCGACCTTGCTGATCTACTACGCAGCCACCCTGTTGCGCACCGGACACTCTGCCGACGCACTCCCTTACGCGCAACACGCCGCCCATCTTTCACCCGACTCTCCCGATGCCATCGCCATGCTTGGTTTCGTCCAGTTCGCCAGCGATCATACGCCCGAGGCAATTCGTTCGTGGAAGAAGTCGCTCGCCCTCCGCCCCGATGCGACGGTCAGCGAGTATCTGGCGCGCGCCGAGCGGGAGTCAGCCGCCGAATCCGACTTTTCACAACGCGAGAGCAGACACTTCAACTTGCATTTCGAGGGCAAAGACACCTCGGAAACTTTTCGCCGCGATTTGCTGGCCACGCTTGATTCCGAGTACGACGACCTCGTTCGCGACCTCGGCTACACGCCGCGCAACAACATCGCAGTCACGCTCTACACCCAGCAGGCATTTTTCGACGTAACCCGCGCTCCTTCTTGGACGGGCGCCATTAACGACGGTAAGCTGCGCATCCCGATTAGTGGCGTCCAGAGCGTTACGCCCGACCTCGCCCGCATTCTGAAACACGAACTCACCCATTCCTTCGTCTCCCAGATGTCGAGCAACCGCTGCCCCACCTGGCTGAACGAAGGTATCGCGCAAATGGAAGAAGGCAAATCCGCGGCTTCGAACGGCCCCCAGTTGGCGCATATTTTTGCCATTAATGGCGAGATCCCCTTCAACACGCTGGAAGGCAGTTTCATGAATTTCTCCGCGCCGGAAGCCTTGCTCGCCTACGCCGAATCGCTGACCGGCGCCGAATATATTCGAGATGCCTACGGCATGAGCGAAATCGCCCGCATTCTAGGTCTGCTTTCGCAAGGCATCACACCCGAAGCAGCCCTGCGCAACACAATCCACGCCGACTACCGGCAGTTGCGCGACGACATCTCTCATCAGCTCAAAAGCAAGTACGGCGAATAAGTCGTCTGTGGTGCGAGTACCCTCACCCGCGTAGCTGCCCAGCCCAATATTGCGCTGCCAAATCAGCCACCAGACCCCCACTTCTCTCTCATTGCCCCGCCCGACACTTTATGATAATTTCGCCCCTCATGGTTAGCCTGCTTTCCAAACTGGGATTCGGCTCGACAGACGAAGTACCCGAAATCGTGCAGGGCGAAACTCCTGCACTACAAGGCGCGGACATGTCGGTCGCCTACTTCTCCTCGCGCGCGGGCGGCGATCTCCATGATTTCCGTCGCGCCAGCCCGACCCGTTTTCTTTTTGGATTGCTGGACGTGGCGGGCAAGCGCGAAACCTGCGCACACGTGATCCAGGCCGCCCAGGCGTGTTTTCGCTCCTCCGCCGAAGAACTCTTTGCCGGCGAAGAGCTCAACGAATCGGACGCGATGATTGAACTTTCGCGCCGTCTTAATCTCGAAATCATGCGCGCCGCCGGAGGCGTTCGCAGCTGCCCCGCCTTTGCCGGTTGTTACAACGAAGAACTCGGCACCGTCTGCTACGTGAATGCCGGCCACACTCCCGGCCTTTTGCGCGACGAAGAAGGACTCGTCGAACTGCCTGCCACCGGCCTGCCTTTAGGCCTGTTTTCGCTCGCCCCCACGGACGCCCGCATCGTCGGCCTCGGACCGAACGGCTCAATGGCGATCGTCTCGCGCGGCGTAGTCGAAGCCGAATCCAGAAAGGCAGAGTTCGGCCTGAATGGGGTCAAGAACCTGATGAAAGTCGGCCCTGCTTCCGCCAAGGCTCTTTCCCGCGAGATCCTGCAAGGCGTGCAGGACTTCATGCACATGGCTCCGAAGCACAACGATGTAACCGCCTTAACCATCACCCGTGGGGCCTAATCATCTCTTGCCAATGGAGTCGTAGAATCAATCGGATTTGCAAAACAAGCTGACGGCTGGACCGTGTTACCCAATTAGGGTTTTCTCCGTGTCACCGTGGCAGATTCTCTCCGTCTCCATGGTAAAAACCTCGCAACACCTACAACCCGCCCGCCCGATTTGGCCTTCCTACCGATGACAGCGTAAAATAAGCAAACAATTTCTCCTCGGGTTTACCCCAGGTTTCAAGAGAGCCCTAATGAAGAAGACCAGACTCCCCTTGCTGTTGGCGGTTGGAACCGCGCTGCTGCTGCCCGTTTTGTCTCCGGCCGACACCGTGGTCGAAGAAATTATCGCTCGTGTCAATAACGAGATCGTCACCCGGTCGGAATATGTTCGCAGCCGCGACCAACTCAAGCAGGAAGTCACGCAGCAGGATCCCTCGAACGCCGATCGCGATTTTGCCGAAAAACAGCGCGACGTCTTGCGTGACCTGATCGATCAGCAGCTTTTACTGCAAAAAGGCAAAGACCTCGGCATCACGGGTGACACCGAACTGATCAAGCGCCTCGACGAAATGCGCAAGCAGATGAATCTCAGCAGCATGGAAGAACTGGAAAAGGCGGCAGAAGCCCAGGGCGCTTCCTACGAAGAATTCAAGCAGAATCTGCGCAACCAGATCATCACCCAGAAAGTCATTTCGCAAGAGGTCGGCCAGAAACTCTCCCTGAATAAAGAAGACGAAAGAAAGTTCTACGACCAGCATAAGGCTGAGATGGAGCAGCCCGAACAGGTTCGCCTGAGCGAAATCCTGATCGCCCCGAAGCCTGTCGAAAAACCGGCCGCCACGCCCGGTGGCAAGCCCGAACCGCCCACCGAGGCAGAGACGCAGGCAGCGCTCGAAGTGGCCAAAGCTAAAGCGGAGGATCTGCTGGCGCAACTGAAAAAGGGTGCGAACTTCGCCGACCTGTCCAAGAAATTCGGCGACGGACCTTCATCCAAAGAAGGCGGAGATCTCAGCTATTTCAAGCGTGGCACACTTTCGAAAGAGCTGGAAGATCGAGTGTTCGCGATGAAAGCAGGCGAGATGACCGACGTGATCCGCTCCAAGCAGGGGTACATGATCTTGGAAGTCACCGAGCATACGACCGCCGGCATCCCACCGCTGAAGGAAGTCGAGCCCCGCATTCAGGACGCTCTCTACATGCAGAAGTTGCAGCCCGCCCTGCGCGCCTACCTCACCACCTTGCGCGAAGAAGCCTACATTGACTACAAGCCCGGCTACATCGACTCCGGCGCCAGCGCCAAACAGACCAAGCCAGTGGAGACAACAGCCAAAGAAAACAACGCGAAGAATCTGAAGAAGAAGAAAAAGCTGGGAGTGTTTTAGGTTTTAGAGTACGCCTTAAGGCAAGCTCCAACCGTTCTGCGAGAACGCGCCTTCAGGCGCCGCACCCGGAGGCTCATGAAAGAGTTTTTTATCTGCGACTGTGCTCTGCAGGAAAACAAAATCATCACCTCCAGCTTTGTCGTGGCCTCGAAGCAGGTCAAGGCCAAGAAAAATGGCGAGCCCTATCTCGCCTTGACCCTCGCCGATCGCAGCGGCCAGCTCGAAGCCAAAATGTGGGACAACGTCGAAGAGTTCATCGCCATTTTCGAGCAAGACGACTTCCTCAAGGTGAAGGGCCTTGTCAACAAATACAAGAATCGATTTCAGCTCACCATTCACAAGCTCCGTCGCATGGAAGAAGCCGACATCGATTTCACCGATTACCTTCCCAAGACCACCAAAGATATCGGCGAATTGTGGCGCACGCTAACCGAGTTCGTGAGCACTTTCCAGAATCCGCATCTCAAGGCTCTAGTCGAACTGTTCATGGCCGACCCCGAAATCGCCGAGCGTTACCGCAATGCTCCCGCCGCCAAGACGCTGCACCACGCCTACATCGGCGGATTGCTCGACCACGTCGTGTCTCTCTTCCGCTCCTGCGATCTAGTGTGCCGCAATTATCCCCAAATCAACCGCGACCTGTTGCTCACCGGAGCGTTCCTGCACGACATCGGCAAGATTCAGGAGCTTACGTACAACCGCGCGTTTTCCTACACCACGCGCGGCCAACTGCTCGGCCATATGATCATCGAACTCGAAATGCTTCAAGCGAAACTTGCGGCTTTGCCGGGCTTCCCGCCAGAGCTCAAGACTCTGCTTGAACACCTCATCATCAGCCACCACGGCCAGTACGATTTCGGATCGCCCAAACTCCCCATGTTTGCCGAAGCGCTGATGCTGCACTACCTTGACGATCTCGATTCCAAGATGGAAGCCATGCGCGCCCAACTCGAACGCGAAGCCTTGATCGAAGGTCCCTGGAGCAGCTACAACTCTTCGCTTGGACGCCCGATACTCGATTCCAAAAAATTCTTGCAAGGTGATAAGCCGCCGGCGGCTAAGAACGCGCAAGAAGAATCCGGCGTCCCGCCAGCCCCGCCTCAACCCTCGGAACGCGCTCCCTCTTCCGAGCCAGCTTTAGATCTCTTTAGCGAACAAAAGATTTGAAGCGATCCTTTTCGGATTCTTCCGTCGCCCCATCAGTTTTTCGCGCTGCACCGCCGTCAATTTGATTGTTCTGGAATCCCGGATCGACCGCATCCTGCAAGCCTCTGCGCTATCACCGTCTTCTACGATGAGTCTGTGGTGCTAACCGAATCGGAAACTGATATCCGACCCAAGACGTGGCGGATGACGACGAGCGATGCTCGCGACCTAAGGAACTCACCCAGATTCGGGATAGACTCTTCTCCTGGCATAACCGTGGGCTACCGCTATGTCATTTCAAAGGCTGCAATGGCTTTTTCCAGTGGCTGTCTGCTTGCACAACTCTGAAGAAGCGATCTGGTTCCCAGCGTGGTGGCTCCGTCACTCCGCGGAGCTTCCTACACACCCCGCCCCGGGAGTCGCTCGCTGTGCGCTGGTGGTCCTAACCGTCGCCGCGTTCGGTGTGACCTATCTCAGTGCTCACAAGGGCAAAGAAAGTGTCTGGGCCTATTTGATGTTCGGGTACATAATCGCCATGCTCGCGAACGTCTTGATTCCTCACATTCCAGCCTCCCTGGTGTTCCGCTCCTACACTCCTGGCGTAGTCACTGCCGTTTTGGTCAACCTTCCAGTGATGGGCTTTCTCTCGGTCCGGGCAGTACGGGAGGGCTGGGTGTCGGGGCAAAAGGCGGTGGTGTTCGGTGTGACAGTGCCCCTCGCAATCGCTGGCATGATTGCGATCCCCTTACTCGCCGAATGGCTATGGAGCGGGCTCTTCGCTTAGGATACCGGCCGACTCACATCTTTACTGCCCAGGCTGCCTGCATCCTTACTAACCGGACGCGACCGATTATTCGCACTTTTCACCCTATTTAAATTATGTTAAAACCGCCATCATGAGTTCGCGCCCGACTCCCCTTCTAAGTTCAACTCCTTCGACCGCGACTAGAAACGTTGATAACCCCGTGATCGCGCCTCCGCATCTTGCGCCCACGGCCGTTCGACCGGCTGTCGTGCGAAAAGATGCTTCCTCAGTCTGCCCCAACTGTTCCACCGAACTGAGCGGACATCGCTGCAAGGTCGTCTGCAGGCAATGCGGCTTCTATTTAAGCTGCTCCGATTTTTATTAAAGTCTCCGTTCCCCTCTGAATTTGAGAATAGAGTCGTATGCGATCTTGGCCTCACTCTCCGCGCGATTTCCTCTCCAAGCTTTTACAATGGGTACGGCATCAGTTCAATTCCGCATCTTCAATTTGAAAGTCAGGAGACGGCAATGCAACGCAAAGCAAGCGCAGTTTGGAAGGGTGGTCTCAAGGACGGGAAAGGGACAGTTTCGTCCACCAGCGGTGTTTTGAAAGACACGCCTTATTCTTTTACGACCCGGTTCGAAAATACTCCCGGAACGAATCCCGAGGAACTCATCGCAGCGGCTCACGCCGCCTGCTTCTCGATGGCACTGTCTGCGCAACTGGGCGGCGCGAATCTTACCCCGGAGAGCATCAGCACAGCCGCTACACTCACCATGGAGAAACTCGACGCCGGCTGGACCATCACTGCCGTCCACTTGGATGTTGTCGCCAAAGTGCCCGGAGCAACCGCCGAAGCCTTCAACACAGCCGCCGCCAACGCCAAAGCCGGCTGCCCCGTATCGAAGGTTCTCAACGCAACCATCACCATGGACGCGAAGCTCGGCTAGTTTCCTTTGCTTGGACGACCGTTCCATTCCTAAAGTTTCATCCCGAACGAAGTGAGGGATCCGCAGTTTGTCGGGACTACAAATCCCTCACACCGTTCGGACAACAACTCCGATTGCGAAAGGGTCTCAGCTCTTCGAGCGCAGAATCTCGCGTAATTTCTGATTAATCTTGACCGCATCCTGCGAGGCCTGATCGATCAATTCCACCCACCGTCGCGTCGTGTCGGGCGGATTGGCCTGCGAGATCAGGTAGGTAGCTTGCACAATCGTCTCGAGCGCATTGCTCAGATCGTGAGCCAGGCGGCGCAGTTCTTTGGAAAGTTCGGGCGGGATTTTCTCGGAGGCGTTGACCATGGTGTGAAGGGGGCTGGTCCTTCAGTCAGTTTGACACGAGACGCCAGCCAGTAGATATTAGTGTAGTCGCCCTTTTGGACGGGGCCCTGCCGATTTTTTTCTTTTTATGCGGATATGGCGGAACTGGCAGACGCGCTAGGTTCAGGTCCTAGTGATCGCAAGGTCGTGGAGGTTCGAGTCCTCTTATCCGCACCAAAATCCTTTAGCTGGGGTGTGCTGGCGGTTCCAACAAGTACATCCGTCTGACAAATCCAACGCCCTTACGCTCCAGCGGATAACCGGTGCGCACTCCGCGTCTGCGCGATGCCGTACTGCCGGATCTTATACAACAACGCCTTATAGCTGATCTGCAGCAGTGCCGCGGCTTGCTTGCGATTCCAATTCGTTTCTTGCAGAGCTCGCGCAATCGCTTCCGCCTCGGCTCCATCCTTGGCATTGCGGGAAAGCGATTTCAATCCGCCTGTGGCATCGCCGCCAGCTACCGCATTGCGACCCCCGCCCTCGGCGTGCATTCCACCGCCGCCATCAGGGCGAGGCTGCAACTCTGACGCGGCCAGCGTCTCGTCTCCCAACACCAGGTAGCGCTTGATGAAGTTGCTCAGTTCGCGCAGATTGCCCGGCCAGGAATGGCGCAGGCATGCCTCCATCAACGGAGGCGAAAGCGGCAGCGGCGCCCGCGCGTACGATTCCGACATGCGCGACATGAAATGCTTCAGCAGAATAGGAATTTCTTCCTTCCGCTCGCGCAGCGGCGGCAACGACATCGTAAACGCATTCAACCGGTAATAAAGATCTTCGCGGAGTCGCTTCGTAGCCAGCGCTTCCGGGATATCGATATTGGTCGCCGCCAGAATGCGGAACGTCCACCTTAATCATCGTGCGGCTGCCGAGACGCGAGAATGTCTGGTCCTGCAGAACGTGCAGCAGCTTAGCCTGCAGTAGCGGTGGCATCTCGCCGATTTCGTCAAGCAGGATCGTGCCCTTATTGCAAAGCTCAAACTTGCCCGGCTTGGCATGATTCGCACCCGTAAACGCGCCCGCCTCGTATCCAAAGAGCTCGCTTTCGAGCAGATCGGCCGGTACGGCCGCGCAATTCACTTTCAGAAAAGTGCGGTGCGACCGCGGAGAAAGTTTGTGAATCAAGCGCGCCAGCACTTCCTTGCCGGTCCCGCTCTCCCCCAGCAGCAAAACGGGGATATCGACGTTGGCGACCAACGCCGCCTGCGACCGAATCTTCTTCATCGCGGGACTGGCCGCCACGAAGAAGACGTCGTCGCACAACTCTTCCACTTCACCGGCGTAGCTCTCGCCTTTGGCGGTTCCGACGCACTGCCCGATAACCGCATCGAGCTCAGCCTTCTGAAATGGTTTCGTCAGGTAGTCAATTGCGCCCAGGCGCATCGCCTGCACGACTTTGCGCGTGTCATTCACGCACGAGAGCATCACCACTTTCAAGCCCGGCTTCAGGTGGCGCAGTTTCTCCAGAGTCTGCAGTCCATCGATGCCCGGCATCAAAAGGTCGAGCAGCACCAGATCGGGATGCAGGCCCTTTTCTACATGCGCGACCGCTTCTTCTCCGGTACTGGCGGTTTGGACTTTGTGCTCATCTACTTCCAGCAGTGTGCGGATGTAGCGCAGCATTCCTGGTTCGTCGTCCACCAGCAGAATGTTGGCGGTTTCACTCATTTCGTTCCTCGAGGTGGCGTGCTTAGAATTGGTTTTAACGGAACAAGAAAAGAAAACTTCGATCCTGCCCCCGGTTCACTCTCAACCCAGATCTTGCCGCTCATGCCCTGCAAAAGACGGCGCGAGATGGCAAGTCCCAAACCCATGCCTTCGGCCGATTCGCTTCCCGGCAGCCGAAAAAAGTCGTCGAAGATTTCCAGATGAAACTCCGGCCGAATTCCCGGCCCTGTATCGGAAACACTTACTTTCACCGCGTTCGGCACATTCAGGGCCTGCCGGCGTCGATCTCCGTTGATCCCCGATTTGCTCACGCCGCGCCGTTCCCACATATGCGGTTCCGCATGCAACCACACTGTCCCACCTTGCGGCGTGTACTTCCATGCGTTCTCCAGCAGATTGGAAACGACCCGCTGAATCTTCGGGCCATCGAAGGCAAAGGTCGTCAGTTTGTCATTAGCCAGAAAATACAGGGCGAGCCCGCGCTCCTGAAAACGCCCCGACCACAAACGGCACACTTCTGAGAGGCACGCGTTCATGTCTCCTTCGACGTACTGCATTCGCAGCTCGCCGATCTCGATCACGCTGAAGGTCAGAAAATCCTGAATGAAATGCTCAAGCCGCTGCCCGCTGGAGAACATGTCGCCCATCACTTCGCGTTGGCGCTCGTTCAGCGGACCTAGCTTCTGACTCTGCAAAAGTTCGATGTATCCGTTGAGAATTGCCAGAGGCGTCTTAAGATCGTGTGCGGCAGACGCAAGAGCGTTCGTCGTCTTGCGGAATCGATCCCGCAATTGCTCTAACTCCTGCATCACATCTTCCCCGTTTTCGGGCGCGCGCGATTGCTGCCCCTTGTCGGGCGTTCTCCGGTCTCCCGAACTTTTGCCGAGCGAGGCGAGGGCTGGACTTTTTTCCGACATGGATCCCATGGAAACCAATACCGTCAGATTTTGGGGAGGGAAAACCTACTACCGTCCAGAACGTGGGGATAGGTTTAGCGTATTTCACACATAACCCTCTGTCAATCGGAAACGGTCCGCAGCGGGTATCGAAAGGGAAAAATATTGCACTTCCTATTCGTGACCTGAGGTCAATTATCGGATCCGATGGATCAGGGTTACCGGCGTAATCTTCTTTTGGTTACTGATTTTTGCGTCAAAATCGGGTCTTCTACGATGCCCGATCGTTTGGCCATTCAGATGCGGCTTCGTTGTCTTGGACAACTTCTTTACTGTGGATAAAACCAGTGGCTCGTAGCTCATCGAACAAGGAAGAACGTAAGTGGGCCCGGCTCCAGCTCGCCATCCCCGTCTTCATTCGTTCCCGCGACCCCCAAGGCAAAGATTCGCTGGAATTTGCCACTGCCATCAACATTTCTCCGGGTGGCGCTCTCGTGGTCGTTCGCCGCTCGCTCCCGCAAGCAGCGCTGGTTTCGCTCGAAATACCCAGCGCCCCGATCGGCCCTTCTCGAGCGTTCCGAACACCTTCTCGAATCATGAATGCCAAGGCCGTTTGGGTGTCCCACCTCGACGATTACCACCTGCTTGGCTTGAAATTCGCTCGTCCCTTAGGCACCGACGGCAGCGCAACTTCCGGCAAGCGCTTGAGGAAAGCAAGTCCTGCGGTGTGAACTATTTTTCTCTTTTAGGCCCAGGAAAAGAGTAGCACTTTGGTGCCATGCCAGTGCCCGCGGCTTCCGCGATAGTATCTACGTAAGCCATTCATTAGTCGGGCGTTTACGGACACGGTTTCGGCTCGCTCGGTTCTCTCCCCTAGTTTGGTGCTCAGGATGCACTTTTAGTGCATGCGGGTGTTCATCCCCGCAAATGGGGCTTTCAGTCTATGACGACACTTTCCGTAAGTTCGTTGGCGCAGTCTCTTGGCGAAGTTCCCCCCGATCACATTATCTTTGGCCACTCCGAAGTCATGCAGTCCGTTCGTTCACGCCTGTCCAAGGTCGCTGCCGCTAACGTTCCCGTCCTGATCACCGGCGAGAGCGGCACCGGCAAAGACATCATCGCCCGCCTCATCCACGGTCTCTCACCCTGGAAGGTCGGCCCCTACGTGAAGGTCAATTGTCCGGCGATTCCCGGCACCCTCCTCGAAAGCGAACTCTTCGGATATGAAAAAGGCGCCTTTACCGGAGCCTTCGGTTCGAAGCCCGGACGAGTCGAGATGGCTCACCGCGGCACGTTGTTTCTCGACGAAATTTCTGAGCTCGACCCGTCCCTGCAATCGAAATTGTTGCAGCTTTTACAAGACGGACAGTTCTGCCGCATCGGTGCCCAGGAAGACAAGAAAGTCGAAGTGCGCGTCGTCTGCGCCACCAACCGCAACCTCGAATCGGAAATCGAATCCGGCACCTTCCGGCAGGATCTCTACTATCGCATCAACGTGGTGAACATCCGCATGCCTGCGCTGCGCGAGCGCCGCGCCGATATCGAAGATCTTTGCTCCTATTTCCTCGAATACTACAATCGCAAGTTCAACTGCCGCGCCCGTCCTCTCTCCAACGAGGTCCAGGCCGTGCTGCAGAAGTATCACTGGCCCGGCAACATCCGCGAACTCGAGAACCTGATCAAGCGCTACGTGATCCTCGGCCATGAGGAAGTCATCACCAACGATCTCGTCGCCCGTGAACCCGATTTCTTCAACACCGACATCTCGCTCGATGGTCCGATTTCCTTGAAAAAGCTCACTCGCCAGTGTGTGCGCGAACTGGAGAAGAAAGTCATTCTCAAAGTTCTGCAACAACATCACTGGAATCGCAAACAAGCGGCCCGCACTCTCGGCATCAGCTACCGCGCGCTGCTGTACAAAATCCGCGATGCCGGACTACCTTCGAATCGCGCCCTGCGCTTGCGCCAGGCTGAAAAGAACGCCGCTCTCAACAGCGGCGGTTCCACCAGCGGCGCTGCCGCCGATTAACAAACTCATACCTCTAATGTTTGCATTGGGGGATCGTGGCGGCGGGCTACTTGCCCGCCGAACCCCTTTTCGGCGCTGCAGCTTACTTTTTTCGATGAACTCCCTCTTTGACGAACTCCCCATGCGGATGCGGGTTGTCTGACTCTCAACTCCCGAGCCTTCCCTCCAAATCCCGAAGCACCGCGCTCCACTCGTTCAGTCCCTCCGCCTCCAGCCACAAGTCCTTAAGCTCAGAATTCAAGCGCACGCGCTCGACGGCGCGCCGCGCCAATCCGGTCATTTCAGCGCTGGGAGCGCCCTCGAACCTGCCGATCCACTCTGAAATCTGGCGCGGCACCGACTGCGCAGCCTTTCCATTTGCCGCGGCAACCACCTCAGCCGCAGCCACCGCGACACTGCTTTCCGGCGCCTCCAGATACCCCTGATGTTCGGCTGCGCTCGCCAGTATCACTTTCAGGTCCTCCGGCTCTTTCGAACCAAGTTCGCCCAGAAAATCCAGAGCGTCATCATTCTCGAAGCTGCCCGCCCCCCATCCGCCCATGAAGCCTCCGGCTGAATTATAGCTTTCCTCGCCAATCTGACTTCTACCTCTATCGTCTCCTCACACCCAGTACGTCCGATCCAATGTCCGGTACTGAATTGCTTCCGCGATATGTTTCGGCTCGAGCATCGGCGTCCCTTCCAGATCGGCAATCGTCCGCGCCACTTTCAGAATCCGGTCATGCGCCCGCGCACTCAACCCTTGTTGCGCCATCGCGCGCTCTAGCAAACGCTCGCAGTCCGGCGATAAATCGCAGAATTTGCGTATGAGTTGTGTCGGCATTTGCGCATTGCAATAGACTTTTTGCCGCTCGGCAGAGAAGCGTTTTAACTGCACATCCCGCGCCCGCACCACTCGCTCCAGAATGCTCGTCGAACTCTCCGCCTCTTTAGTGCTGCGCAATTCCTTGTAGTTCACCGCCGGAACATCAATATGAATGTCGATCCGATCCAGCAACGGCCCTGAAATTTTCGAAATGTAGCGTTGAATCATCGGCGGCGTGCAATGGCATTCCCGTGTCCGGTCATTATGAAAACCGCATGGGCAGGGGTTCATCGCAGCGGCGAGCATAAATCGCGCCGGAAACGTCAGCGACATCGCCGCTCGTGCAATACAAACCGTCCCATCTTCTAACGGCTGCCGCATCACATCCAGCACGTTCCGCGGAAACTCCGGAAATTCGTCCAGAAACAGAACGCCGTTGTGCGCCAGCGAAACTTCACCCGGCCGGGGAATCGCCCCGCCCCCAATCAATCCCGCGTCTGAGATCGTGTGATGTGGCGCACGAAACGGCCGCAGCCCAACCAACCCGGCATTCGCATCCAACACTCCGGCCACGCTGTGAATCTTCGTCGTCTCCAGTGCCTCTTCGAAAGTAAACGGAGGCAGAATCGTCGGCATGCGCTTCGCGAGCATCGTCTTTCCCGACCCCGGAGGTCCAATCATCAGGATGTTATGCCCGCCCGCGCACGCCACTTCCAGCGCCCGTTTCGCCGTCTGCTGCCCTCTTACATCTTTGAAGTCGACATGAAACTGCTGCGCCTGGTTCAGCAGTTGCCCCGTATCAACCGCCAGCCGCGAAACGCCATTGCCCGAGTTGATCAGGTGAATCACTTCCACCAACGACTTCACTGGATACACCTCGACATCCCCCACCATCGCCGCCTCTCGGGCGTTGACCTCCGGCACGATCAGCCGTTTTACCTTCCTCCGCCGAGCCTCGATCGCAATCGGCAACGCACCTCTCACACCACGTAGCCGTCCGTCCAGCGAGAGTTCGCCCACAAAGAGCGCGTCCGGCACCTCCTTCTTATTCAGACCGCCATATGCGCCCAAAATGCCCAGCGCCATCGGCAAGTCGAAGCCAGAGCCCTCCTTCTTAATGTCGGCCGGCGCCAGGTTAATCGTGATCTGCGTTTGCGGAATGTCATAGCCGCAGTTCTTTAGCGCCGCGCGCACTCGATCGCGGCTCTCACGCACTGCCGCATCCGGCAAACCGACGGTATGAAAGTGGTCTTCGTTCGACTTGCTGTTTGAAACGTCCACTTCGACTTCAATAATGTTGGCATCAATGCCATACACCGCAGCACTTAGCGTCTTATAAAGCATAGGGATATCCGTGGGCACACGAAGAGGACAACGCAGGATGGGAGATCCTTGCCGACATCATAGTCTGCGCCCCATCCCCCGAATGTGACGCCAGTCACCCGGTTACCGTGACGGAACCTGACCCAACGTTCTATCGTGAACCGCCATTTTCGGTGCTACGCTAAAAGCAATCTGGCGAACTCTTTCTTGCCGGAAGTTCTCCCCCATGCCCGACGACGGCCCCACTTCGAAACGGTCCGATGCTCCCAATCAACTGGACCGCGAAGAAAGCCAGTTGTGGCGATGGGCACTCTGGTTTCTGGTTCTTCTCGCCACCGCGGTCGCCGCCTTATCCTGGCAACAGCTTGAAGAGCTTCACGTTCCCTACCGGCTGTGGGCAATTCCGTCTGGGCTCTTGGTGCTCGCTATTTTGTTCGCCACCTACGCCTTCGGGCGCAAACGCGAGGTCTCGGAACTCAAACAAATACTCAAAGGGTTGCAGGATCGTGGTGGCGCCACACCCTCGGAAGAGCAACTCGATCAACTGAGCCAGCTGATCATGCGCTCCCAGCGCAACTTCAAAGAGCTCATCGACTCCCTCGACGAAGTTGCCCTTGCCGTCTCGCTCGATGGAACTTTGCGGACCGTCAACCGTCGCACCTCCGAGATTCTTGGCGCTCCCTATGCCGATCTTGTCGGCCACAAACTCGCAGAATTCCTCGGTGCCCCGCTACGCGCCGAAGGAACCGCAACCCTCTCCCGCTTTGTTGAGAAGCGCAACTGGTCGGGAGTCGTCGAAATCCAACTCAAGAACGAATCCCGCCGCCGCTATTACGATTGCGTGGTCAATGCCATCGTCAAGGGCGACGATGTCACCGGTGCCAGCGTCCTCGCCCGCGACATCACTGGACACCGCGAAAAAGAGCAGCGCTTCACCCAGTTGTTCGAGTCTCTGCAGGAAGGTGTGTACATCAGCGATCCTCAAGGCAAACTGCTCGAAGTCAATCCGGCCTTGGTCTCAATTTTGGGATTTGAGACGAAACAAGAATTGCTTGATCTCGCTCCCCACCAACTCAACGCCGATCCCAGCGCCGATCCCATTCTCGGACGCCGCGGCAGCGAAAGCGGCCGCACCCGAACTCGCGAAGTGCACTTGAAACGGAAAGATGGCGGGGTCGCCGTCTGTCTCGATACTTCCACCGGCGTAATCGAAGCCGGCCGTGTCGTCCGTTATCAGGGCACCTTGGTTGATGTCACCGAGAAACGCGCGCTGGAGCACAAACTACGCCGCCAGGAAGAATTCCAGCGCCACCTGCTCGAAAGTTTCCCCGACTTGATCCTGGTTCTCGACCTGAAAGGGAAATACACCTTCGTCAGCGCCCGTATCGCCCAACTCCTCGGATATGGCACCGAACACTTGCTTGGGAAGAACGTAGATGAGATCGAACATACTTCGCCGGAACTGGCCAATCTCTACCACACCGTCGCGAGCGCCGAGAGCAAGTTGACCTCGTGCGAATATGCATCCCAGCATAGCGACGGCAGCTGGCACACGATGCTTAGCACTGCCAGTCCCATGCTCAATGCCGAAGGCAAGCCCGCCGGCGTCATCATCTCCGTGCGCGACGTAACCATGGAGAAAAAACTGGAACAGCAGATTATCCAGACCGAACGCCTCGCCGCCATGGGCCAGATGATCGGCGGCTTCGCCCATGAACTCAACAATCCCCTCACCAGCATTCTAGGAATGGCAGAACTGCTCCAGGAAGGCGATGTCAGCGAAGGCGCCCGCAAACAACTGACAATTCTCCACCAGCAAGCCCGGCGCGCCGCCGAGATCGTGCAGAACCTTCAATACTTCGCCCGTCCGCCCGCCCCCGGACGCAGCCCTGTCAACTTGAATGAACTCGTACAACGTACCGTTCAGATCCAGGCGTATCCACTGCGCAAGAGCAATATCACGGTCGATTTCCTGCCCGATTCCTCGATCCCCGCCGTGATGGCTGATCCCAATCAGCTCATGCAGGTATTTTTGAATTTGCTTCTGAACGCCGACCAGGCCATTCGCGAGACCCGCGAAAAAGGAACGATCCGCATACGGCTCAGCCGCAAGCCCGACTCCGTCTGGATCGTCTTTCAAGACGACGGCCCCGGGATCGCCCACGAAAGTCTGGCCCACATCTTCGACCCCTTTTTCACCACCAAGCGTCCCGGCCGCGGCACCGGATTGGGCCTGAGTATCTGCAAAACCGTCCTCCGCGAGCACGGAGGCAACATCGAAGCCGCCAACGCCCAAGACGGAGGCGCAATCTTCACCATCTCGCTGCCGATAGGAAAAGTGGATCCAGGAGCAAACGCGATATCACGGTCCGGCTCTTAACTCCGAGAACACTAGACGCTCATTGCCCCGAATCTGTCGTAGGCGGTTCTGGCAAGCGTGCCTTAAGGTAGTCAGCATACAAGGGGAACCCAAGGCTCTTGCCTCTGCAATCTGACCTCTAACCTCTGACTTGCCCCTACCTCTCCACCGCCATCGCCACCGCGTTCCCTCCACCCAAACACAGCGCCGCGATCCCGCGATGCACGTCGCGGCGAATCATTTCGTAGATCAATGTAACCAGCACCCGCGCCCCACTCGCTCCAATCGGATGCCCCAGCGCTACTGCGCCTCCGTTTACATTCACCCGGTTCATATCCAGCCCCAGCTCACGGATCACTCCCAGCGCCTGCACCGAGAACGCCTCATTCAACTCGTAAAGATCGACTTCGTCTTTCTTCCAGCCCGTCTTCTCCCAAATCTTCTGCACCGCGCCCACCGGAGCCATCATGACCCACTTCGGCTCGACTCCGCTCGTCGCCTGCGCCACGATCCGAACCATCGGCGTCGCGCCCAACTCCGCCGCTCGCGATCGGCTCGTCACCACCAAAGCCGCCGCCCCGTCATTCACTCCCGGAGCATTTCCCGCCGTGACCGTCCCGTCTTTTTTGAAAGCCGGCTTCAGCGCTCGCACCGCTTCGATCGTCGTATCTTCCCGCGGACCCTCATCCTTATCGAAAATTGTCGGCGCTTGCCCTTTCTTCTTCGCCGGAATCTCCACCGGAACAATCTGCGCCTTGAATCGGCATTCCTTCTGCGCGGCAATCGCCTTACGATGCGAGTTGACGGCAAATTCGTCTTGCTCTTCCCGAGTGATACCGTATTTCTCCGCTACGTTCTCGCCCGTCAACCCCATGTGATAGTCGTTGTAAATATCCCATAGCCCGTCATGCACCATCGAATCGACCAGTTGTCCGTTGCCCAGCCGGTATCCCTTGCGTGCATTCGGCAACAGATAAGGAGCGTTCGTCATCGACTCCATGCCACCCGCCACCACGATCGAACTGTTTCCGGTCTCGATCGCCTGCGCTGCAAGAGCGACGGCTTTCAATCCAGAGCCACAAACTTTGTTTATCGTCATGGCACCTACTTCGGGAGCGAGTCCGCCGAATAATGCCGCCTGTCGCGCCGGATTCTGACCGATGCCCGCCGACACGACATTGCCCATGATGCACTCGTCGACTTGCTCCGGCTTTAAATTCGCGCGCTTCACCGCCTCGCGCACGGCGACCGCTCCGATCTGCGGCGCCGTCAAATCGCTGAGACTTCCCTGAAATTTTCCAATCGGCGTGCGGCATCCTGCAATGATCACAACATCGTTAGATCCAGCCATAGTCGCGCTCCTTCAAGCAACATGCGTTTAAAAATTCCTATTAATTATAGATGGCGGACGGTAATCATCGATTTCGCACCTGCACCTAACATCGATCGAAGCATGGTAAAGCTCACAAGTCGTTCGTCGAACACAGTTTTGCGAGCGACCAACGACGAACGACCATCGACGCGCAACCATCATTCGAACCGCGACACTGCACCATGATGTCGCGCAACTTTTCTTCGCAAAGAATTCGCGCTGATGACTTTCGTACATCGCTGCATGAGTCCGTTATGATCATTTTTCTCTTGACTTCGTTCTGCGTTGACTCTATACATTCAATCAGTTGCAACAAATCATCGTTGCGAAAGTCCATGAAAAATGGAAAGGGAGAATAGATCCATGGCAACCAAGAAAAAAGCAAAGAAGAAAAGCAGCAAGAAGCACTAACCAATTGCAACAGGCAACGACACTGGGGACGCGATAAGCGTCCCCAAAGTTTTTTGCCGCAAACCTTTTCCAGGATTGTCATCTTGAGCGCAGCGAAGGACCTGCCTTACCCAATCCCCTCTACTGTCGCCGGTAACCACAGATCACCCTCAGTTGCTGCGCGCGCTCTTCTTCCCCGGCCCTGCCACCACCTTCTCCGTCGCCGGACACAGGTTCCGATAAGGACAAAACACGCAGTGGTACTTGGGATTCGGCGAGAACTCCCCGCGCGCAATCCCATCGGCTACCTTTTGCACGCGCAATTTCGCTTCTTCCAACTGCGCATCGTTGCGCGTCGTCGTGATTGCCGTGTTGTCTTCGAGATTATGAAAGATCAGCCGATCGGCGTGCTTCCCATACGTCTCTCGCGCCGCCAGCGCGTACAACGAAAGCTGCAGGCTCTCGTCGGCATCCTCCTGCGATTTCGGTTTTCCCGTCTTGTAATCCACGATCGCAACGCTATCCGGGCCCGTGCGATCCATTCGATCCAACCGTCCCACAAGGTTCGACGACCCAACCTTCAAATCGAATCTGCTTTCGGTCTGGATCACTTCCGGCGCCGGCTCGTTCCTTGCGCTTGCCAGAAACTGCCGCAACTGCTCGTACCCTTGCCGCAGGTACAATTCGTACTGATAACGATCGGAAATTCCCGCCGACGCCAATGCCGACCGGAACAGTTCCAGCAAATCTTCGTCCTTCACCTCGCGCTGAAAACGCTGCGCATCATAGAACGTCCGCAGCACGCCATGCATCGCCGCCCCGTAATGCAGTGACGCCGAAACATCCCGCGGCAGATTCCACTCCCGCTCGAGTTTGAAGCGCAGCGGACACCGCTCATAAATGTCGATTGCCGACGCGCTCAACCCAGTCGCAAAATCGGCCGACGGATCCATCAGCAGCCACGCCGCCACCGTCGATTGCTCCAGCGCGACCCTTTGTTCTTCTTCCGCGAACAAACGATCCTGCACCGCTGCCGCCACCCGCATCGTCCAGAACGAGGCATACTGCGCTCGCAACATAAACTCCCGCAGAAACTTACCTGGCGTCGGAGTCCTTCCCTTACCCTGGTTCGCATAAATCGCCAGCGTGTCCTTGGCCCGCGTCATGGCCACATAAAACAACCGCCGCTCTTCCTCTTCGTGCAAGGTTTTGTTGTCCGTCGAGGAAGCATCCGACCGCCTTAACTCTCTGGGAAACGCAATCAACGGCTCTTTGCACGGAGTCGGGAACGAAGTCGATGTCCCTCGAATGATCGCCACATGCCGGAACTCGAGTCCCTTGGCCGCGTGTGCCGTCATCAACTGCACCGCATCCTCCTGGCTTCGAGGCAGGCAAATCGAGCCGCCCGCCTCGACGAAGTAATCCAAGTACTCCAGAAATTCTGCCGCGCTCCCCGTTTCCACCATCGCCTTCCCCTGCCACGATTCCACGAAATTCACGAACGCATCGACCAGCGCCGAACGCACCAGTCCAAAGTGCCGGATCACCATTCTTGCCGCTTCGTCCGCGCGTACGCCGTCTTTCTCAATCTCCCGGTGGATTTTCTGCACATCTTCCAGCACCACGCCGCCCTTCGGCAGTCGTCCTAGCAGCGTGCTCAGATCGATTTCCTGCCGCTTCGCCGCTCGCATCGCCGCCCGCAGTTCCTTCGGGTCAATGTCAAACTGCGGCAAAGCCGCCACGCGAAATAGACTCAACGCATCATTAGGCGACACCGCCGCCGTCAAACAGGCCACAACATCCCGCACCTCAGGCGTGTCGAGAACGTCCAGGCCTTCGATCGAGAATGGAATGCCACGCTCAGCAAATTCACGAACCAGTACGTCGCGATGGCTGTGCTGCCGATAAAGTACCGCAAAGTCTTTCCACGTGCACCGCCCGTCTTTATTGTTTTTGAGCTCGTCCTTCCGCCGCTTCTGGATCCGCCGGGCCAAATCCGAGGCCTCGACCTCCCGATCCCTCCATGTAATAATTTCGACCCGGGAAGCGACCGCCGTTTCTCGCCTTTGTTTCGCCTCCTCATCCCGGAACGACTCGAGCGCGGTCCGCTGGTAGGCCAGCGCGCTTCCGTTCTTCGACACTTTTGCCGGGAAGACCGGCGGATTGTCGTTCACGATCCCAAAGGCACACTGCAGAATTGGAGTCAAAGATCGCCGGTTCTTTCCCAGCACCACCACGCCTGCCCCAGGGAAATTCTGGGCAAACAGCGTGAAGGCTTCACTGGACGCTCCGCGAAACTGGTAAATCGCCTGATCCGGATCGCCCACCGCAAAAACGTTCGCCGTCGTTCCGGCAAGAAGCGTCAGAATCTCCACCTGCGCGAAATTCGCGTCTTGGAACTCATCCACCAGCACGAATCGTGTCCTCTGCCGTTCTTCTTCCAGCAGCGCCGGATCGTCCTTCAACAACTCGTACGCCCGCGTGATCATGTGGCCGAACGTTCCCAGATTCTTTTCCAGCAGCATGTTTTCTACAGTGGTAAAAACGCGAGCGATCTCCTGGCACCGTCCCAAAATCTCATCCGGTTCCAGTTCCGCCTGCTTCTTCGATGACGCCACGCGCGGCAAAGGGATCTGCTTCGCCTCCAGCCGCTTCACATAGTCCAGATATTCCGCCGGACCCACCAGTTCATCTTCGCAACGCCTTATGAAATCAAGCAGGCTGTCCAGAAATTGCCCAACATTCGCCGCCCGCACAAAATGCTTCAACCGCAGCTCGCGAATCCGACGCCGCAGCAACACCCATAGGTCCTTGTCATCGAGCACACCAAATCCGGCACCGCGCCGGTGCAACAATCCGTTGCACCAGGCATGAAACGTGCACGCCTGTAGTCCGTCGATCGCAGTCCCTTGCAATTCCGCGCGGACGCGGTTCATCATCTCTGCCGCGGAATTATCGGAATAAGTGAGCGCGAGAATTTCATCCGGACGCGCATGTCCTTCCCGCACCAGGTGAGCAATGCGCTGCGTAAGAACGGTAGTTTTTCCCGTTCCCGCACCGGCGATCACCAGCAACGGCCCGTTTACATGTTCAATGGCCTGCCGCTGACGTTCATCCGGAACAATTTTTGTCGGAGGCAAAAAGGTTGAAGCCACGCAGAACTCTCTAGCCGAAGAATATCAGAGGGAAGGTTAGTGTGGGGACGGACGTCTCGCCCGTCCAAGCCGAGCAACGCTCGGCAGCTGCATGCACCACTCGGACGCTGGACTAATCGTTCACGGTCGCCGATCCGCCATCATCGCAACGAGTCGATCGCCAGCGCACACGCTACAATCGCCGCCGTCTCCGCCCGCAGAATCGTCTCACCCAACGAAGCCGCAATCCATCCCGAATCCCGAAACAATACAAACTCCTCTTCCGCCCATCCACCCTCCGGCCCCACCGCCAGCACAACCTCACCCTCTGTCGGCCGCGCTTGCAAAATCTCTCTCAGCCCCATGCCCTCATCCAAACCAACCAGCGACTCCGCGAGAACGACGCGAGTCGCGCTTGTCGGCAGCGCACCGTTGCCACCAAGCTCCTTAAGTCTCACGGGAGCGACAATCTCAGCCATCACCGCCCGCCGCGACTGTTCACTCGCCTGCCGCACAATCCGCTGCCATCGCTCTTGCCTCTTCACCGCGGCCGTCGCCAGATGGCTGTCGCTACGACGCGCAATCAACGGGATAATCCGAGCTACCCCGATCTCCGTGCACTTTTCAATCGCCCACTCCATGCGATCAAACTTAAAAATAGATAAGACGAGAGTAATTTGAGGAATGGAAGACCTGACTTGCACGCGCCCCGCTCGTTCCGCCCCGAGCGCGAACTCAACCCGATCCTGAGAGATTGCCGTGATTTTCCCACAGCGAACCCCGTCGCCCGTAGCGATATCGAACTCTTGCCCGACCTCCGCCCGCAGCACGCGCGCCAGATGCGCCGCATGTTCACCGATCAGAGCGGCCGTGTCTCCACGAACCTCATCGGCAATCCAGCGTCGTCGTGTCATGGGCCAGTTTTCAGTTGTCAGTTATCAGTTTTCAGTGAATGCCTAGAATTGAATGCCTAGAAAGGAATGCTGAGGTTGCCCAGCGCCGCAGTGTACCCCATGGCGGTTTACCTGATGGCTGACGGCTGATGGCTGACCGCTGTTACACGAACATATCCTTCACGCGCCCCAGCAACGACCGGTGTTCGGGCTTATTCTCCACCGGAGAAAGTTGCGCTAGTTCCGCCAGCAATTCCCGCTGCCGCTTGTTCAACTTTCCAGGCGTCTGAATTCGCACCTCGACATAAAGGTCTCCCTTGCCATGCGAGTTCAGTACCGGCACACCTTTATTCCGTATGCGAAACGACGTTCCGGACTGCGTTCCCTCGGGAACCTTCAGCTTGTGCTCGCCCTCGAGCGTCGGCACAACAATATCCGTCCCCATCGCAGCCTGCGGAAACGATATCGGAACCACGCAGTGGAGATCATTCCCTTCGCGCTCAAAGAACGCATGCTCTTTGACGTGCAGCACGACATACAAATCACCGGCCGGACCGCCAAACGCTCCCGCTTCACCATATCCCGTGAAGCGAATCCGCGTTCCGTCCTCTACGCCCGCCGGCACTTTCGCCTCCACCATGCGTTCGCGCCCTAACCGCCCTTCACCCTTGCACTTCGGACAAGGATCGGTAATCACGCTTCCGGCTCCCTGACAAGTCGGACAAGTTCGCGCAATACTGAAGAACCCTTGCTGGTATCGCACCTGCCCCTGCCCGTTGCAGGCTCGGCAAGCTGTTGGAGTCTTTCCCGGCGCCGCCCCATTTCCTTTGCAAGAATCGCAAGTCTCGTGCCGCCGCACATTGACTTGTTTCTCCGTGCCGAAGACCGCTTCCTCGAATTCCAGATGCAGGTCTTCGCGTAGATCGGCTCCCCGCTGCGCTCGGCTGCGTCGACGCCCGCCCTGCCCAAACGCATCGCTGAACCCAAAAATATCGCCAAAAATGTCGCCGAAATCCTGAAAGATCGTCGGATCAAATCCCGCCGAACCACCCGCATTCCCGCTCACACCCGCATGTCCGAAGCGGTCATACAACGACCTCTTATCGCTATCAGCCAGAATCGCGTACGCTTCCGTGATCTCCTTGAACTTGTCCTCCGACTCCGGATTGTTTGGGTTGCGGTCCGGATGATGCGTCATCGCGAGTTTTCGGTACGCGCTCTTGATCTCAACCTCGGTCGCCGTGCGGGTCACTCCCAGCACTTCATAAAAATCGCGTTTTGTATTAGCAGCCAGAAACTCCCCCCGCTTTGTTCACAAATTCGATCACAAAAATAATTGTCATCCTGAGCGAAGCGAAGAACCCGCTTCGGCTCGACTCGTCCTACCTGCGCTCGACGTAAATACAATACGAATCGGTCCGCTCTCTATCCTTTGCTGTTCCGCGCCACCCGCACCATCGCCGGCCGCAACAAGCGGTCCTTATATTTATAACCGCGCTGCAACTCATCCAGCACATGATGATCCGGGATCTCCGTCGTATCCACCATCTCGATCGCCTCATGCACCCGCGGATCGAACACCTGCCCCATCGCCACAATCGGCTGCACGCCACTCTTCTGCAGCGCATCCTGGAACTGCCGGTAAATCAGCTCAACCCCGTTGCGGAAGTCGCCGGCATCCCCGCCCGCCTTCAGCGCCCGCTCGAAGCTATCCAGAATTGGCAGAAAATTTCGGATCACATCCGCCGCCGCAAACTCGCGAAACTCCTGTTGCTCGCGCACCGCTCGCTTTCGCGCATTATCAAACTCCGCTTGCAGCCGAGCCAGCCGATCCAGCAACGCATCCCGCTCCGCCTTAACCTTGTCGATCTCCGAAACCGCGCCCTCGACCAATTGCGCCCCCGCTCCCGGAGCATTTCCCTCTCCACCCTCCGCCGGCGGCAACTCCCGATCCAAATCCAATTCCGCTTCTGTCTTTCCGTTTGCTTTACCCATACGACCACTACTCCGATTCATTCAAAAGTTTGTCAAACAGCCGCGCGATGTAAGACACCGCCGACATCGTATGCTGATAGTCCAATCGCGTCGGCCCAATCACCGCCAACGATCCCATCACCTCGCCACCCACCCGCGCCGGAGCTCCGATCAACACAAAATTCTGCATCGACGTAGACGGCAATGCCTCATTCAGCCCAATCACCACCCGGACCGCTTCCTGCCGCGTATCCAGATACGCCCCTAGCAGCTTTACAACTTTTTCTTTTTCCTCTAACGTCCGCAGCATTTCCTGCAAGCGCTGCCGCCCTTCTTCTCCGGTCACATGATTCGAAACCAGGTTGGCCGCTCCTTCCACGAACACGGCCTGCGTATCATCGGACGAAGCCAGCGCTCCCTGTTGATACAGCTGCTCAATCGACTTCATCATCCGGTCGTACTCGCTGCGCTCCTGCTCCAGCCGCCGCGCCAGCTCGGCCCGCATGTCGGCCATCGTCCAGCCACGAAAATTATCATTGATATAGCGCGCTGCCAGATCCAGATCCGCCTGCGGAATATCCAACCGCAACACTCGATCCCGTACCACTCCCGACCTCGTCACCACCACTGCCAGCACCTTCTGATCGCTGAGCCGCGAAAAGTAAACATGCTCTAACGCATTTCGCGGACCCGTCGTCGCCACCGTCACTCCTACGCCATGCGACAGCAGCGACAACACATGCGAAGTCCGTTCCATAAACTCCGCCACATCCGTCACGCCCGTCAACGTGTCCTGGATAATGCTCTGATTTTCATGCGAAAGATGCGCCTCGCCACTCAATTGCTCCACATAATAACGATACGCTTCCGCCGTGGGCACCCGCCCCGCCGAAGCATGCGGCTGCTCCAAAAAACCAGCCTCCGCCAGATCCGCCATCACATTGCGGATCGTCGCCGCGCTCAGTCCCTCCCGGCTTGACCGCGCAAGCGTGCGCGACCCTACCGGTTCTCCGTTCGCAATAAAGGTCTCAACAATCGCGGTCAGGATCTCGCGTTCCCGCCCGCCCGCAGGTCCAGGTGGCATATCCAGCATTCCCGAGCCAGAACTTGAGTCATGCCGACGCAAGCTCGACTAAATACTTTAGATGCAGCGCCTTAGAATAAGATTCCAGCGCGCGTGCCTAATCGAATTTTAGGGAGAGCGAACTGGAGTGTCAAGGATGGAGGTGGTTTGCGCTCGGAATTTTGACCAGATCGGCAGTCGTCGCCCCTCTCGCCGGAAATGTTGATATATAAAGGAGGCGCCAAAAACCCGAAAAATCCCGCCCTCACGTCCAGGAAGCTCGAAGGCGGGATAATGGACAGCCGCTTTTGAACCACTTTCTACTTGATCGTCCCCAGAAGCTTGTATGGCGACTTCAAGTTGTAGACAAGAACCTCGTTCAGATTTGGCTGCGACACGTAGATGCGTTGGTTGATCGGGTCTACTGCGATCCCGTAAGGCTCCGAAGGTGTCGTAAACGAACCCGACTCTCCAGCTCCGAGCCGCGAGATCACCACCTGGTTGGTGGCCGGATCGGTGGCGTAGCTGAGTCCTGTAAGATCCTCTGCCACAGCCCCTGCCTGCCAAGTGGGGCCCGCCGCATACTGGAATCCGATTCCGTAGTGCAGCGCCAGGCCAACATTTCCTATATAAGTGGCGATCCCGTTACCATACGGGATGCCCCAAACTGCGACGTTCGAACCCATAGGGCCCACGGCGGTGCCGCCCACGTTCACCGAACTGATCGGCGTGCCATTGTCCAGATAGAGGTGAGTCGTTCCGGAAGCGTCCAGCACCCAGATATCGTCGTTGGCATCGACGTACATGCTGTAAGGGTTCTCGAGTGTCGAATCCGTGATCGTGCCGGTCTGCGCCAGGCTAGAGTTGTACATCGTGATGTTGTTTCCCGCGTTATTCGCGACGTAGATGGTGTCTCCGAGGCCCACACCAAACCCGATACCGACCGCTGCCGGATAGTTGAGGCCGGTGGAGATCGTTCCCGCCAACTTCAGGTTCTTGCTATAGATCGTCACGTTGTTGCCGAATAAATTCGCCACATAGATCTGTCCCGCCGTATCGACCGCGACGCCCAATGGTGTGTTCATCGTCGAATGCGACGCTTGCGGTTCCGTTTGCGGGATAAAGCGGGCGGACTGCCCTCCCGTTGGAAGAGCTTCCGTCGGGCTGATCGCCCGCATCGTCATCGGTCGCCCACTCACCGGCGTTTGCCCTGCTTCTTTCGCACCGGCAGCCGGCGCGGCAAAGCTGAATACGCTGGCGGTAAGCAACAGAGCTGCGGGAACGACCGCGGCTAGGAATCGCCGGGTCAACATGAGCGGAGCCTTAGCCTCGCCCGTTTCTACTTCCTGTGTAGCTTGAAAGAATGGCATTGTCATCTCCTCTTAGTCCCGGATTTGGCAATGCATGGCTTCCGGGTTCACCCTTAATAGCGACGAACCGAGAACAATTCCCTCATCCACCCCAAAAAAATCCTAAACTTCACCGCCGCAACGAAAATGATGAAGACTTCTCACGGCATCACTTCAAACACCGAGCCGTAATTGTCTTTGCCGCCCTGGTAGGTCGTGCCGTACAGGTTTCCGCTCGCATCGATAATGAGACCGGATGGATGTACGCCATCCGTCTCTTTCCCGAAGCTATGCAGCACCGTTTCCTTTCCGCTCGTGTCCAACTCGAAAACAACTCCGAAGTTGTGCGTTCCGCCCGCCGCGGTTACGCCGAAAAGGTTCCCTCGTTGATCCAGGCTCAAAGTTGCGTACGGATTCGCGCCCGACACGCCTCCCGGAAAACTGTACAAAACTATGAATTGCCCCGACGCCGTTACTTTGAAGATAATGCCGTAGCCGTAAGCTCCATCCTGATAAGACGTCCCATATAGATTTCCTTCCGCGTCTCTGACCAATCCACCATTCGGATACGCCCCGTCCGCGCCACCGCCAAAGCTATATTCCACAGTCTCGTTCCCCGCTGCCGTCACTCTGAACACCGCACCGCGACCGTAAGCGCCGCCATACATCGTGGTGCCATAAGCGTCGCCAGAGGAATCCAGAACTAGCCCTGCATTGGGATAATCGCCGTCTGCGCCCCCAAACGAGTGCAGCAGGGTTAGATCGCCCTTACGATTGATCTTGAACACGGTGCCGCAGCCGGTGATGTTACAAGAGAAATTTCCCCCGGCATAAGTGATTCCATAAAGAGTCCCGTTCTTGCTCGCTGTCACCCCGCCAGGAAATGTCCCCTTTGTGCAAGGGGTTTTTGCGCAGAAATTGTAGACCACGGTTTCGCGCCCCTGAGCGTCAACTTCGAACACGGTACCGTAACCGTAGGCTCCTCCCTGGAAGGTGGTCCCAAACAGGTTCCCCGCTGCGTCACGGAATGACATCGCATCCGGAGTATCGCCATCGCCGTCGGACCCGCTGAAGTTATACAGCACCTGGTCGGCGCCCGTACTGCTTACCTCGAAGACAACCCCCCTGCCGAAGCTCCCCCCGAGGGCCACTCCATACAAATTCCCTTGAGTGTCCCGGACCAGCGGCGAAGACGGATATTGCCCGTCTGCCGAGTCTTGGCTAAAGCTGTAAAGCACCTTATAAGACTGCGCTTGGGCCGACAGCGTTTGCGTCGCCAACGCCATTACGGCGGCGAACAGCCAAACGCATCTATTAAGAACGCGCAAACGAATCATCGGATCCGTGGAAATGTGGCATTTCATGGGTAGATCCTCTTCTTCGTAGAGCGCATCGTAGTAGAGCGTTTCGCCCTAGCCTTCGCGACAAAGCCGTTATCGGATGGCCCTGCCACATTCTCTCGCCTCTTCAAGAAAGGTCCGCATCAGCACCCTCACCGCATCCTTGATCCCGCAGGTCGAGCCAATAGGATGGAATAGATCAAGAAAGCGTTGCCGTCGCCTTGTCGGGATCGGGGAAAAACCAGCGGCAAACTTGTAATCGAGTGCTTACGAGTGCGATGGCCTGCTTTCGACAGCTCGGCGAAAGAGCCGCACACACCTGTAAAATTCTCACATGTCTGATGACCGCCAACCTTCTCGCGCCATTGAGGCCTATAAACAAATCATTGATCAACTCGTGACCGAGACTAGTCACGGAGTGCGGGAGAAGGCGGTCGTCCGAGAAATTGCCTTCCCTGATCTTTCGGACGACCGGGTTTTCAATCCATTCGTCAAATCCCTCTCGACGGGACAGCGACAGATGCTGGCGCAAATGCTCCACGCCGAACGTGTCGCCGCGATTCACGATGCTTTGGCCGTCTTGACTTGGTGGGTGCTTGCTCGCGAAGTCGGCCTTACCTTCCGTGGAGAACCGATGCCTGTGGACATCAGCGGCGCAGGTCTTCACGGCGACTACATTGGTCGCTTGGATGATTGGCAATGGCCCATGGACGACAGTGACACTGCTTCGTAGCGAATGTCATTGCGCTCCTCATTGGGAATGCAAGTTGCAGCAAAGTCGCAACTTTTTTCGGTTTTGAAATTTTGTCGACCGCAATCATTTTTCCAGTCTGATTCAGTGATACTATGTGCCTCGGCAAATTTCCGCTCGACCATTCGATCCTCCAGTCGGATTCAATCGGTCGAAAAGGGATTTGAGCCTTGTTCGGTGCTGAACGCGCTTCCACACCCTCCCCTCACCTCAGCGCTGTACAACTCTACGAACCGAGCACGTCGTGGGGACGCGAAACGGTAAACGCAACTCATCCCACCGTTGTAACTTCATGACCGCGGTAGACCGCTTTCTGGGAGCTATGACGCACATTGGGCCGCAGGGATTTGTTTCGGGAACCATTTTCGCAGCCATTCGAAAAAACCATCTGCCCGCAGGTCAAGGCCTGTGTAACAAACAGTTCGACAAAATTGATAACGGAGATTACCAAATGAAAACTGTCTGTAAATTCGCAACTCTGGCTCTAGTCGTATGCCTGGTCTCGGCCCATGGCTTTTCGCAGAGTAATAGTAATAAAGTCTCGGGGAAACCGGCTACCACGACTCAGAATCTCATACGCGGCGTCATTGGACCCGCGGGAAACAATTCAAGTTGGTCCAATTACTCGGTGTTTGGTCTCATTCCCGGTTCCGGATTGTTTCCCATCACCAGTTCCACCACCGTTTTCTACTTCGGATTCACGGGTGGAACGGAGGCTGATATCGGCAACATGGTCGTGTACACCACGGCCCGTGGAAGCTTGACGATTACCGCAACCACTCCGGTCACGCTCGGCGGCGTCTCCAATCCAAGCATTGCTCTCAGCAACACCTCGGTTTGCCCCGTGGCTCCTTCCTCCACCGCTCCCTGCATTGTGCGTTTCGATCCCACAACGCTCACGCTTACCCCATCGTCCGACTACTACTTTGTGGTCTATTACACCAACGACACCAACAATTCGGGCATCAGCGGAACACAACCCGGTAACAACAACCAGACGAGTCTGGCAGGAGCGTATTTCGGCGGCACGGACTATACCCATCTCACGGTTGGTGAGTCCCTGCCCGGCACCGCCAATCGTTCGCCCTCGTTCCTCATGTACGTCATGACGAACTAACCGGCGGAATCGGCTCGCCCCCGTCAGGCGCGAGCGTCGCACCGATCGACAAGAATCGAACGCTGAAAACATTTTGAAATAGGAGATTCGCAATGAAAACTATCTTTAAGTTCGCTACTTTCACTCTCATGATGGTCTGCCTTTCGGCCTATGGCTTCTCCGAAACCAAGCCACCCAAAGCCGGCGGCGAAAATCTGGAACGCGGGATTGTCGGACCGGTCTCCTCCAATGTAGGCTGGGCCGGTTATTCGACCCTCGGTCTGGTTTCGGGCGCCGGCCTGATTCCGGTGACCAGCACGCAGACTGTGTTCTACCTTGGATTCACCGCGGGCGCGAAGGTCGACGTCAGTAACATGACGCTCTACACTACCGCGCGTGGTAGCTCAACCATCACTGCTGTCACACCCGTAACCCTCGGCGGCGTTTCCAATCCTTCTATCGATCTGGCCAGCACTTCGGTGTGCCCAGTGGCCGAGATTTCCAATTTCAATCCCTGCATCGTGAAACTCGATGCCACAAAAATCACGCTCTCCGCACTGTCCGACTATTACCTCGTCGTCTATTACACGCCCAGCGACACCAATAACAATTCCGTGGGCCTCACCCAGCCCAGCTTTGGGCAGAGCAGCCTCCGGGGATCGTACCAGAGTGGCGACGATAGCCACATTTCCGTCGGTGGATCAATTCCGAGCGCCCTAAGCTTTTCTGGTCAACCGTTCGGCCTTATGTACGTCATGACCAACTAGCGAGTTCCTTGGCGGGTCCGGATCGATTACAGCATAAGCAATCGAACTTGGGCCATCACCGGCACGCACGAAGAACATTAAATTCAATTTCGAATACTGGAGATCCCGATGAAAAGTTTCTATAAGCTTGCAACGCTATCACTGATGATGAGCGCTCTCGCCGCCGCAGTCTTTGCGCAGGATGGTCCTCAGACCACTCTGGCGAATCTCACCGAAGGCCAAGGAGTGATTCAGAGCAGTAGCAATCCGTCCTGGGACGGCCTTTCCGAGTTCGTCCTGATTCCTGGGGCTTCGCTAGTGGGCCCCAGCTCCACCTCCACCGCCCTCTATATCGGATTCATTGGTGGATCCGAAGCCGACATCGGAAACATGGTGCTCTACGAAGTTCCGCGGAACGGCAGCACGGTGCTCAAAGCTACTAAGGTGGAACTGGGCGGCACGACCAGCCCGAGCATTGTTCTCACCAACACGTCCACTTGCCCCAAACAGCCGGTTTCCGTCAGCAATCCCTGCATTGTTCGTTTAGACACCGTCAAGTTGGCTCTCTCGCCGCTCGACGACTACTACTTGGTGATCTATTTCACACTCGACACCAACAATGAGAGCATCGTCGCCCTCGGGCAAAATGTCGAGCAGGGCGCTCTGAGTGGGTTTTATCTCTATGGAGATCAAACTCGCGTCGGTGTAAAAGGCGCATTGCCCACCAACGAGAATACCGACCAACCGCCGTTTTTCCTGGCCTACGTCACAAACGAGTAATACCAGCCTGAGCTCGTCCAATCGGACGGGCTCAGGTTTTTTCCCAAGCAGCGGTCCAGCGCTTGCCGGATTGTCCCGCTCTAAAAGATCGAACCACGAATTTAAACCGACACATCGAGCCGTCCCAGCATTCTCTGAGTACTGACCACCGACCACTGCTACGCGACTTGCTTCCCGGGCCGCGACCCCGGTTCGTTGGCGAAAATCTGAATGATCCCATTCCTCACCGCAAACAGTACCAGCTCTCCCACCGAGTGGATCTTCAATTTCCTCATAATATTGCTGCGATGCGTCTCCGCCGTCTTGCAGCTGATCCCTAAGAGCATCGCCGTCTCTTTTGTCGACTTCCCTTCTGCCACTAACTGCACCACCTCGCGCTCCCGCGGACTCAATCCCGGAACGCTCTCGCCGCTCTTGGCGCTTTTCACAAACTCCAGGTATCCCGCCAGCACAATCTCCGAAGCCCGCGCCGTGAAAAACGTATTCGAAAACTGCAGCGCTTGAATCGCCACCGCAAGGTCGCGCGACGCGTCCGATTTCAAAAGAAATCCGCGCGCTCCCGCTTCAAACGCGTCGCGTACTACGCGGTCTCCATCTGCCATCGTCAAGATCAGCACTTTGACACTCGCATTGTTTTCCAGGATTCTTCGTGTCGCTTCAATGCCGTTGATGATCGGCATTCCGATATCCAGAATCGCGATATCCGGCTCCAGCTCTTTCACCTGATCCACCGCGATCCGTCCGTTCGTAGCCTCCCCGCAAACTTCCCAACCCGGATGAGCTTCGATAATCGCAATCAGACCATACCGCACAATTTCGTGGTCGTCAGCGACCACAATTCGCAGGTTTTTCATAATCGTGCACTCCTTGCCGTCGATTCGGCGCCTGTCAGTAAAACGATCGGATTGTACGTTCGGCACGAAGCCGATCGATCATTGCTAACCAGTGGAATCACCGCTCGCAAGATTGTCCCAAGTGCGCTCGAATTGATCTCCAGCGTGCCGTTGAGCTCTTCCAGTCGTTCGCGAATTCCCGCGAGTCCCACCCCTGTCGCCGAGCTGCCTTCGCCCAGGCGGATCAATAATTCCGCAGAGATTCCGCATCCCCGATCGGCTACTTCAAGCACCACTTTCTCCTGTTGATGCCTGAAACAAACGCCGACCTCCTCCGATCCCGAATAGCGATGCACATTTGTCAAACTCTCTTGCAGCACGCGGAATAGGGCCGTCTCGATCGCCATCGGCAAACGCTCTTCGCCCTTCACGTAATCGAAACTCGCCTTGATTCCGCTCCGCTGGCCAAAGCCTTCCACGTACCACTGCGCCGCTGCCGCGAACCCGATTTCGTCGAGCAATGGAGGATGAAGCAAGTACGAGGCGGTACGGATTTCCTGCAGCGCCTGGTCCGCCAACGCTCCTAGATCGCAGAGCACTCCCGCAGCCGGCTGATTCGTCTGGAGTCGAACTTCAAGATCGGCCAGCGCCATCTTCACTGCCGCCAGCGTCTGCCCCACCGTATCGTGCAAATCACGCGCCACTCTGCGTCTCTCGTCGTCTTGCACCTTCATGAGCCGTTGGCTCAGTTTTTGCAGAGCTTCGCTGCGTTGCAGCAACAATGATTCAAGTTGTGTGCGAGAAAGCCGACGTTGTAAATGGCTAGCCAGAATCCACATAAAAACCACCTGTATTTTTGGGAAAGGACGAAAGAGCTGCCTTTGGATTCAACATTGTCCCACGTACCCGTTTTCGAATCTGTGCAGAATTGCTCACTCTCATCAGCCCACTCTCATCAGAGAAGTGCCCCACGAGCTCACCCATGTGAGCAATCTTGATCAGATTGTCTTAGCGCAAGTTTCTATACTCGCCGGTAAGTCATCCTCGCCGAGTTATCTTCGGCGTGTTCGACTCTGCATGGACCGTTCCCATGTCTCTTACCAGTTTTTTTAACTCGCGATTCGCCAATGTTCATAGTAGTGAGCAAGAAACCGCGGTCACGATCGCGGTCGGCGGGAATTCACCACAGGTTATCTACCGCAGACCTGTCGCGGTGACAAAATTACCCCAGGACATGGCCCTCGACCTTGCTCACCAGTTTTTCCGCGAAGTCGCGCCCCTTTTAAATTTCGATCGGCCCTATTTGGTTTTTGATTTGTCGGAGGTGAGATATCTCGATAGTAACGGGATCCAGGTTCTTCAACGTTGCCTTGGGCATGTAATCAAACGAGGTGGCGATCTGAAACTCGCGGCCATTCCACCACCCTTGCTCCCAATCCTGGAGTGGGCAAAGGTGGCACGCCTCTTCCAGATCTTCGAAAGCCCCGCCGACGCCGTAGAGAGTTTTCACCACTCCACAAGAGCGGCCTGAGGACTCGGTTCACAAGGAAATTAAGCTGCAGCCGCAGCCACGCGCATCGCATTCATGTACGCGCTCATGATTTGCGTCAACTGCGCGTCCACCTCGTCCGCGATCGTCATCACGTCCGGCAACAGCAGGCTGAAATCGATCGAGTCGAAATTCTTCTGCAATGTGCCAAACAGAGTAACCTGCAGGATCCTCGATTCGTGCACGAGCATCGCCGCAGTGTAGCCTTGTTGATAACGCAATTTCCCATGCGCCTCGGCGGAGGCGAAATCTCCCGCCTCGCCTTCTCTTTCTCTTTCCCCGCTCGGCAAATTCAGCCTGGCAACCAGCCGTTCCACCATCTTCGCCAAGTGGCCCGTGCGCTCCTCATCGTTGATGGCAAGATGATTGAGCTCTTTCGCCTGTTTTGCTCGCGTTAGCCAATCTTCGACGATAGCCGCGCTGCTCCGCGCCAGGATCGTGCCCACTCTTTGTTTCTCTGCCCGATCGAAGGACCTTCGCGCCGCTAGTTTTTCGCGCATGAGTCCGGGCAGTTTTCCCATTTCCAGCGGTTTCACAAGAATCTCATCGGCTTCCAGCAGGATCGTGTCTAAGGCGTTCTTCACGTCTGGATATCCGCTCACGATCATCGTCAGGGCCTTCGGCTGCGCGTGCCGCATCGCGCTCACCACCGTAAATCCATCCCCCGCAGCCGGCATATGCAGGTCCGTAATGAGGGCGTCAAATGGCTCGGTAGTTAGAAAACGTAATGCCTCTGCCACATTGCTTGCCGCAACCACGCGGAATCCCCGGTATTCCAGGGTTTGTGTCATCATGCTGCGGACTCCATCGTCGTCATCCACCAGCAGGACCCGGTAAGCAGCGGGCAGCTCGAGAGGAGTCATATCGCACATCCCATCCTTAACCTACGCCGAAATGATGGCGCAGCATTTTCCCTGTGCTGCGCCATCTGCGAGCAAACAACCCCGGCGACCGCTTGGGGCCGCGTAGCTCTCTCAACTCTTGCGTTGAGACTCTTGAACGTTATCGCCCGCGCCTTCCTCGTGTCTGTTCAAAATTGCACACAATTCCCCCGTAAGGAATCGCCTGACAGACGAACTCATAATTTGTGAGCAATATTGCTCAGTCGAATCGTCTTCCTTGTTGCACAATGTCTACTACCGTACAATCTCAATGTACCCCAGCGTACGAACCGTGTCGCCACCGATAGGTAAGTGGAACTTTGCCGAAAGCGCTACAAGTCGTGGCCAGACGCAGTTTTAGCCCCCGCTCGTTCCTTTCCACAATCGGGAGCGGACGCGAGATTGTCTCTCTCACAAAAAAGAACACCATCTTTTCCCAGGGCGACTCCACCAACGGACTCTTTTTTATCCAAAGCGGCAAAGTGCGCTTGAGTGTGGTTTCTGAGGGCGGCAAAGAAGCCACTCTAGGAATCCTTGGCGAAGGCGATTTCTTTGGCGAAGGCGGTCTTGCCGGCCAGCTCATTCGCATGTCATCCGCAACGGCCATGACCGATTGCGTCCTGCTCCACGTCGAGAAACAGGCGATGATGCTCGCGCTCGACCGCGAACCGAAGTTGTCGGCTCTTTTCATGAAATATTTGCTCAAGCGAAACATCCGCTATCAGGATGATCTCGTCGATCAGCTTTTTAATTCCAGTGAAAAACGTCTCGCGCGCGTCCTTCTTCTCATGGCTCACTTCGGCAAAGAAGGCGTTTCCGAAATGTCCATCCCCCGCCTGAGTCAGGAGACTCTCGCCGAGATGGTCGGTACCACCCGTTCGCGAGTTAGTTTCTTCATGAATCGGTTCCGAAGATTCGGGTTTATCAAATACGACCTCGTACATAACGTGTGCGTGCATAGTTCCCTGCTGAACGTCGTCCTGCACGACGATACCAGAGCGCCTTTGAGCGCCAAGGGCGAAGTGGTTGCGCTCAAATCCAAGACCGCTCTCGAACCTCCTTCCCGTCGTGGCACCACTCGAGAAAAAGACCGCGCCAGGCGCCCCCAACTCCTCTAACAAAACCAAGCCGGATTTCGAACTTGCACAGCGTGCGACACAGTGGTCTAGCGCCTCATTGATCCCGTCGTGCGACATTCCATAATCGCCCGCCGCCGCACCGCGATATACTGCGCGTGAACGATTTCGGAAGGATGATTTCCCAGCCTCACATCGCGGTTGTCGGAGCAGGTGCCTTCGGCGGTTGGACTGCCCTCTATCTCCAACGCGCCGGAGCCCGCGTCACCCTGGTCGACGCTTGGGGACCCGGCAATTCTCGAGCCTCTTCGGGCGGAGAAACCAGAGTCATCCGCGGCGCATATGGTCCCGGTCAGCCCTACACTCAGTTGGCCGCCCGCGCCCTCGAACTCTGGAAGCAAAACGACATCCAATGGAAACAACAATTCTTCTTCCCGATTGGCGTTCTTTGGATGGCCGGAGGCGACGGTGAATTCGAGCGCGGCTCGCTCCTCTCGCTCGCTGCGTCGGGAATCCCCTTCGAGCAACTCGACCGAAAAGATCTGGCGTGTCGCTGGCCACAAATCCGTTTCGACGACGTTCCTTGGGGAATCTACGAACCGCATAGCGGATACCTACTGGCTCGCGCCTCCGCTCAAGCCGTCGTCGACCACTTCATATCCGAAGGCGGCGAATATCGCCAGTCAACCGTGGTGAACCAAGATCTCGACAGCGGCGAATGCCCCGCACTCCAACTCTCTGACGGCACCCAAGTCACCGCCAACCGTTTCGTATTCGCTTGTGGCCCGTGGCTTGGGACCCTGTTCCCAAAAACGGTAGGTCTCCACTTTCTCTCGACCAAGCAGGAAGTATTTTTCTTTGGAACGCCCGCCGGCGATCTGCGTTACGACGAGGCGAACATCCCTGTATGGGCCGACCACGGCGATCACTTCATGTATGGAATCCCCGGGAATCAGGGTCGAGGTTTCAAATTAGCCGACGATACGCGCGGCGAGAAGTTCGATCCAACCTGGGGACAGCGACTGATCAGCGAAGATGCTTGCGCCGCCGCGCGCCGTTATCTCGCCCATCGCTTCCCGGGAATGAAGGACGCGCCGCTGCTCGAAAGCAGAGTCTGCCAATACGAAAACACAACCGACCATAACTTCATCGTCGACCGGCATCCCGCCAACCAGAATGTCTGGATCCTCGGCGGTGGCTCGGGTCACGGATTCAAGCATGGCCCCGCCCTTGGGGAGATGATGGCCGATCTCGTCATCAACGATCGAACCGCGGACCCTCTTTACCATCTTGCGAGGTTCAGGGTCTCACGCACTACCGGTCGTTGAGCTGTACATACACCAACTTATTCGTGTCGAATAAGTCTGACTGCGCCAGTTACTCATTAGTGCATTCATCACGAATTTACCGTACCCCAATCACCGACATCTTTGGGTCGTTTCTGCGACAGTAGCTCATCGTCGTCAGGCGTTTGCCAGCGCAGATCATACAATCGCGCTGAAGACTCAGCGATGGCATTCACTGTCCTCGTTTCGAGCGAAGTTAAGTGCAGGGTGGACTTCCGCACTGATTTCCACACACTGATCGGCCATCGGAAACGACGCGAATGGCAAAGCGAATATTTCAACGATCAGTGGTTTATGGGCGGTGGCAGTTTGGTGGTAAACCTGCACTACACGAAAGGTTTATTAGCGAACGGATGAGAAACTTCTTAGCAATTGGTTTGGTTTTGGCAGGCCTGAAGCTAGTCGCCGCACAGGGCGTTCAAGGGAGCATCACGCTCAGCGGAAACGCCATAATTATGGTTACGGGGCACTCTGTAATTCTAAGTTGGATCCCCAGCCAGGGCGCGACAGGTTATAACGTCTACCGCAGTGCCGTACACGGCGGTCCTTATACTCGGGTCGCTACAGAAATCATGACCACAACCTACTGCGATACACAGGTTATTCATAATCAAACGCTCTATTACGTCACGACCGCAGTGAATGGCAACAATGAAAGCGGCTACAGCAATGAGGCAGTCGGAGTGATCCCCTAAGAAGCGGGCAAAACACTCTCACGTTGCTCTCGCTTTGAAAGGGCACAGCTTTAGCGCGCTGCAATATCGGCACAACGCATGGGTTTTAGCCCCAGAGGCCACGGACAGAAGCGCAACACGACTTTTCCCGCAGCCTCCTCGAGTTCTGGAGAAGAAATGAAATTCTGTTGCTTGATCTGCCTGATGAGCCTGCTGTCTTGCATTTCTGTAGCACAGTGCGCGACTGGCAATCCGGGTACGAATTGTAATGGTCCGTTGACAGTGCAGCCGCAACCCGGAAACACAGGGCAATCGGCGATCACGTTCGTTGACCTGGGATTGCCCTTACCAGCTCCAGCCGTCGGGCAATACACTCTATCGATCGCCGGCGGCATAATTCTTGAGTCGGATAACGGCAACAGCTATCACTCGTTGGTCGGGCCATTAGGTCCACAGGGGCCGCAAGGAGCAACTGGCCCAGCCGGCCCTCAAGGAACCCAAGGTGCACAGGGCCTAACGGGAGCAACCGGACCAACGGGCCCGGCCGGAGCGCAAGGTCCACAAGGTCCGGCCGGTGCAACCGGGCCGCAGGGCCCCGCCGGCGCCGAAGGTCCACAGGGCCCGGCCGGAACAGCGGCTGCTCCCCCAGACTACAGCTTCTATTGCGGAGAGGCAGCGTTCAAGGCCGTCGTGGCGGCAAGTGAAATCGGGGGCTCGTTCGATCGCAATCAAATCGACATGTTGAGCGCGAATGCGGTGCGCCTCATAGCCACAATCGCTGGAAGTGTTTTGGCAAGCGGCAGCTATGCGCAGGCAGAGTATTCCCCCGATGGAACGAATTGGTATGCACTGTCCGGAGAAGTCCCTCTGACAACTCCCAACGGTACCTACTCGACCGGCTGGCAAGGCCTGCCGACTGGAGCCAACGGCGACTATCTCGTGCGCATAGTCGTGTTCAACGCCGGGAACAGCACAGCCCAAGTAGCGTTGCGCCAGTTGCATCTGCAATTCAAGTAGTTGGTAGGGCTTAACAGCCGAGTCGAGAGTATCAACGACGGATTGGCCCGCAGCGTCACGGCTATCTAACACCAAACTTATATTGAGATAGAGAACACACCGCCGCTCGCACCAACTTGCCAGTGCGTCATGTCGGCCAATCCCGACTCCAGTATCGTCATTGACTCGTTTCTCGCGCCCAATGGCCGCGATCCTATCATTGAATGCGGGCAATACTTATTTTCGAAAGCGAGCACTCTTGACCATCCTTCATTAGTTTCAAGTGTGTAAGATTGTAGTTAACTAAGGCGTTGTTATGGATGAAATCAGAAGGATCGTTGCCCCAGGATACGCCTTACGCGCCGCACGGTTCTCCAATCGTTCTCTCCGCTTGATTCCAACTCAAACGATTGCTAGCAACACCCAATCTCTGGCCGGATTTCCACTTACTTGCATTCAACAACCTGGGTTATCCGCGCTTGGAACTCGCTCCCGTAGTCTCAAGGTCGATTCTATTGCCTCCCTCCTCAATTCATCTCACCCCGTCGCCGGCCCTGATCAATACACTCCACAGGAATAACACAATCGACGTGCAGCTTTCTGGCGACTAGCGGTAACCCCGCCTGTTCAGCGGAAACAAACAGTGACGTCTTGCGCTAAGCGGCTCTTCGTGGCCGTTTCCGCGGCGTCCGCCCTCATCAAAATGAAGTGCTACCCCCGGGATTTCTCTCTCTGGCACGAGGAGATTCGTGTTCGAATTCCTGGTCGTAGCCTGAGATATCGCCGAGACGAGCGTGATTCTAATGAAAATACTATTCCATCTCTTCATCATTCTAGGCTGCTTGGGTTGCGGCTTTGCTCAGGGAATTCGAGGCACTGTAACTCTCGGTGGCAATACCACAATCGCGGTTACGGGCCATTCGGTGGTTCTTGCCTGGAATGCTAGTCAAGGCGCTGCGAGTTACAACACTTATCGCGGAGCCGTGTCCGGCGGGCCCTACTTGAAGGTATCTACCGGCAATCCTGGCACCACTTACAGCGATTCGCAAGTAACGCACGCACAGACGTTTTACTACGTGACCACGGCCGTCAGCGGAAGCTATGAAAGCGGCTATAGCAACGAAGTGAGCGCAGTAATTCCGTAACTTTTGGGAGATGAAATGAAACACTATCTACTGGTAGCTACGATGAGTCTCTTTTCCGCCATGTCATGGGCCCAATGCGTGGTTGGAACTCCGGGAACAAACTGCAGTGGACCGCTGAATGTGCAACCACCGGCGGGAAACACCGGCCAATCAGCAATCACTCTCGTGGACATAGGATTGCCGGTTCCCGCGCCCGTTGTCGGGCAGTACACGCTGTCGATCGCTAGCGGCATCCTGCTCGAATCGGATAACGGTAACAGCTATCACTCCTTAGTCGGACCGCAAGGACTCACCGGGGCCACGGGAGCCGCCGGAGTTCAGGGCGCTCAAGGCCTCACCGGCCCTGCAGGGGCTACTGGAGCTGCCGGCGCTCAAGGAATTCCGGGTGCAACGGGCGCCACCGGCGCGATTGGTCCTGCCGGAGCTCAAGGCTCGCAAGGCCTTACCGGCGCTACGGGGGCCACTGGTTCTGCCGGCGCTCAAGGTGCTCAGGGTCTCACCGGAGCCACTGGAGCCATAGGCCCGGCTGGCGTCCAAGGTGCTCAGGGTCTAACGGGTGCAACGGGCGCGATAGGTCCCGCTGGCGCTCAAGGCCCTACCGGTGCCACCGGTCCTGCCGGAGCTCAAGGCACGCAAGGCCTCACCGGCGCTGCCGGGGCCACCGGTCCCGCTGGCGCTCAAGGTACACCGGGGCTCACAGGTGCTCAAGGTCCTCAAGGTTCCGCTGGACCAGAAGGTCCCCAAGGACCCGCCGGATCCTTAGCGGCTCCTCCTGATTACAGCTTTTATTATGGCGAGAGTGGATTCAGGGCGGTGGTCGGAACCAGCGAAGTCGCCGGAATCTCTGATCGAAATCAGATCGACATGTTGAGCGCCGTTTCCGTCCGCTTTATCACCACGATTGCGGCTAACGTCCTGGCAAGCGGAAGCTACGCCGAAGCGGAATATACTCCTGACGGAACCAACTGGTATGCGCTCTCCGGCGAAGTGCCCGTCACCACCGGCAACGGAACCTACTCGACCGGTTGGCAAGGGATGCCGACTGGAGCCAACGGCGACTATCTTGTCCGGATTGTCGTACTCAACGCCGGCAAAACCACCGCGCAGGTGGCTCTACGCCAGCTCCATTTGCAGTTCAAATAGTCTGCGAGCGATTCAGCCGGATTTGGTAGCGCACAATACCCCGCGCCTACTGAATCTGGATGACGCTTTCCGAACTGGCGGCTTTAATCTCTTCGACACGCGCGACCACGTTGCGAGCGAACGCGAAGAGCGACTTGGCATGCGGAGAATCCTCGCCTTGCAGCACGGTTGGCGTTCCGCCATCCGATGATTTGCGGATCTCCGGATCCAGTTCCACGCTGCCGAGGTAGGCGATGTCGAACTGCCTTGCCGTTTTCTCCGCGCCGCCGCGCGAGAAGATATCAATCTCGTGCTGGCAATGCGGGCAGACAAAGTAGCTCATATTTTCAACCATACCTACGATATCTACCTTCATCTGGCGGAACATCTCGATCGCCTTGCGCGCGTCTTGCAGAGACACATCAGAAGGAGTCGAAACCACAATCGCGCCCGTCAGCGGCACCGTCTGTATCAACGAAAGAGCAACGTCTCCTGTTCCCGGAGGAAGATCGATGACCAGGTAGTCGAGCTGTCCCCACTGCACCGATCCCAGAAACTGCTTGATGATCGAATGCAACATCGGCCCACGCCAGATCAGCGGCTTATCTCCCGGATTCAGAAACCCGACCGAAATGACCTTGAGCCCGTGCGAATTGATCGGCGCAATCTGATTTTCGCCCATTACCTTCGGCTGCTCGTTCGTTCCCAGCATGAGCGGAACGTTAGGCCCATAGACATCGCCGTCGAGCAATCCCACTTTGTGCCCCATTTTGCTCAGGGCAATCGCCAGGTTCACCGATAGCGTCGTCTTCCCAACCCCGCCTTTACCGGATCCTACGGCAATGATGGCATTGACACCAGGAAGTGGTTGTGGAGTAGGTTGCTGCTGTCCAGCATGCGAATGAGCACTCATCCGGTCATTATACGGGACGGGGAATACGCGACGGGGATCGAGCCATCAGTCGTCAACCACAAACTCACAGCTAATAGTGTCCCTCGCCCCCCTGCACCTTACCGCTGAATTTTCGGTATACGAACGTGAAGTATCCGAGAGCCAGAACTGCTCCGAAAGTCCACCAAACCAGGCCTACATACAGTCCATGAATCCCGGCAGCGGCGTTGTGGATGGTAATGCTATATTGATCGTCGCGAGCCGGCAGCAGCACAGGATAAAGCGCAAACGCGGCGCCCACCAGCATTCCCACGATGTAAACACACGAAGCCAGGAATGCCAGCTTCTCTTTGCCCTTGGGATTGGCCCACAGCATCACCGCAAGACTCGCCACCACGACTACCGGGACCAGCACTCCAATCTTATGCCGCCCGTAGTTGTCCATAATCTCGGGACGTATGAAATACGTCGCGATCAGCGTGCTGAAGGTCAGAAAGAACTGAAGCGGCCAGCACAGCAATGCGAATCCCCGCGCTCGGCGCCCCAGATCTTCGTCCGTCTTGAGAGCAATATAGTAGGCCCCGTGGGCCGACAAAGTCACCAGAGCCACGACGCCGATCAGGACCGTGTACCAGTCAAGAATGCCGGTCCGTGGACCAAGTCTAAAATTCGTCCAGAGCGGCTCGAAGAAATATCCCGTCGCATCCAGCGGAACCCCGCGCACGACATTGCCCAACGCCGCCCCGAAAAACACAGCCAGCAGAATGCTGGAAACGCTGAAGACCACGTCGAAGAAAGATTGCCACATCGGGTTGTCGATATGCGCGCGAAACTCAATCCCAATGCCCCTCAGAATCAGCAGCCACAGCACCATCGTCAGCGGCAGATAAAACCCGCTGAAGCTCGAAGCGTAGAGCAGCGGGAACGCGAAATAAAGCGTGCCCCCCGCCGCCAGCAACCAGACCTCGTTGCCATCCCATACGGGACCAATGGCGCGCAACACCCGGCGTCGTTCGTCGTCCGTCTTCGCCGCGACCAAATAAATTGCACCCGCCCCCAGATCGAATCCGTCCAGGACGACATACACGGTCACCATCACGGCGACGATCCAGAACCAAAGCCCCGCCATATTAATTTGCCTCCGCGATGGGATGAAGATTCGACACCCCTTCGCTCGTCGGACCCTGCTCAATTTCTCGCCAGATCAAAAATAAGCCGAGAATCCCCAGCACCATGTACATACCCATGAAGCCGAGAAGAGTGAACATGCCGCTGCCCGCCGATACCAACTTGGAATAACCGTTCTCGGTTCTCATCAGCCCGTACACCAGCCAAGGCTGCCGCCCCAACTCAGCCGTCAACCATCCCGCCGTGTTGGCGATATACGGGAACGGCGCCGCCAGCATCAGTATCCACAGCATCCAGCGCGCCTGATAAAGTTTGCCCCTCCACAGCAGCAGCGCCGACACACCCATGATGGCCATGAACGCCGTCCCTAGCCCCACCATGATGTGGTAGCTGTAATAAAGAAGCGGAATGTTGCCCGGCCAATCTTCTTTCGCAAACGCATCCAGTCCGCGGACGTGCGCGCTCCACCGCCGGTAGGTCAGCATGCTCAACATTCCCGGAACTTCAATCGGATTATCAATCTTCCCACGCTGCTCGTCCGGCTGCCCAACGATAACCAGCGGCGCCGACTCCTGGCCTTGAAACAATCCTTCCATCGCCGCCAAAGTGGGCGGTTGCAGATCGGTCACCATCTTCCCTTGCCGATCTCCCGTAGGAAAAATCTGCAGTATGCTGAACAGGCATCCCACAATCACGCCTGTTTTAACGAAAATGCGGGCATGCGTCGTACACTTGCCCGATAGTAGATAAAACGCCCCGACTGCCGTCATCACGAACGCGCCCGTAATCGCCGCGCCGCTCATGTTATGCGCGTACTGCCATCCCGCCCACGGGTTCAGAACGAAAGTCCAGAAGCTCGACAGTTGCAAACTCCCGTCCGCCGCCGTGAAGTAACCCACTGGATGCTGCATAAACGCATCCGTCGCGATGATGAAATATCCCGACAACCATGAGCCGGCAAATACGGCCACGGCCGATCCCCAATGCGCCTTCGGACTCAGCCGCTTCTCGCCGAACAAAAACAGCCCGAGAAACGCCGATTCGAGAAAGAAAGCAAACATCCCTTCCATGGCCAGAGTCTGTCCGATCACTCCCCCGGCAAACCGTGAAAAGACCGCCCAGTTCGTGCCAAACTGAAATTCCATGGGAATGCCGGTCACAACGCCTAAAACAAAATTAATCCCGAAAATCTTCGCCCAGAAACGCGCCGCCTCGCTGTAGGCAGGATCGTTGCGCCGCAAAGCAATCGTCTTCAGGATGACGATCAGCAGCGCCAGCCCCATCGTAAGTTGAGGAAAAAGATAATGAAAGGTCGCAGTAAAAGCGAAGTGAAGCCGGTGTATCAGGAGTGCATCGTTCATAAGTCAGGTCTCAAGTGGGAATTCTTAGTTAGTAAATTCTGTTAGGAAACGCCGATCAGGTCGGTCACAACAGCTTCGAGAGTGCACGGCTTTCAGCTATGCCGATGAACGCTTGCATCAGTTTATCTTGCAACTTCAAGTCTCGACTTCGCCGACAAAGAGGCGCTCAGCCTCGCACTCCTTTTCTTAGCGCCGATTCGGCGCGCCGTATTTCCCGTCGTCGCTGCGCTCCATCGTAGCGGCGCTTTTCGTCTTCTGTCTCAGGCACAACCGGCGGCACGATCACCTTATTCCCCGCTCCGTCGACAGCGACGAACGTCAGATACGCCGAACTGACATGACGGCTGTGCTCAGCGCGATAATTTTCCACCCAGACTTTCACCCCGACTTCCATCGAAGTGTGAAACACGCGATTCACCGACGACCGCAGGATCACGAAATCGCCAACCCGCACGGGCACGAGAAAATCCATATGATCGATCGAAGCCGTGACCACATAAGCCCGCGAATGGCGGTGCGCGGCCATCGCTCCCGCGAGATCGATCCAGTGCATCAGGCGTCCGCCTAACAGCGCATTGAGCGGGTTCGCGTCGTTCGGCAGAACGATTTCCGTCATCTCAGAAATCGATTCGCGCACCGGCCGTGGACGCGTGAACCTGTCGTGCTTGTTGTCGTTGTCGGTCATCATTCAGTCATTGGTCGGTCGTCGTTCGCCGTTCTCGACTCGTCGTTCGGGCCGCTCTTCTTAGGTCCCTACCAGCGCCCCTTCACATTGCAGCGGCAGTCTGCCGCATGCGGTAGCTCTCCACATACCGGCTGGCTAGCGTCCTTACCCGCGGATCGGCCGCATCTTCTCGCCACGCTTCCTTCCGCAAATCGTAGATCAGTTGTCCAAACTCAACGGGAGCATGCCCCAGCTCGCACACGAAACGCAAAACCAGTTCGTCGCGGCCAGTGTGCGCGACCGAAAAACGCACGGCATCCCAATCGCGCTGTTGCGGAAGATGAGGGCAAGCGGTCGCGTAACCGAGGTTGCAGAATTCGCGCAGGTGCTCTTCGGACGCTGCGATTTCATCGCCAGATGCGCGACAGTTCCCTGTCCATCCTGCACCTAGAGGCAGGCGCGACGGATGCGGCCAGGAGCCGTCGTTGACGATTTCAAGCGGCACAAAAAATGGGCACGCCAAGTTGAATCCTCGAAGAAAGCCATTGTAACCCCTCGCATGATATGAATGGAGTGAGCTGCGTCACACTCAATTATCGAATTACATTCACGGAAGGCTGAGACCTGAAACCATGGATCGCATTGTCATGTTGACCGAGATTCTCACCGCGAATCCGGCGGATTCGTTTGCGCGCTACGGACTGGCGATGGAGTACGCGAAGTCCGGGCAGATCGAACCCGCGCTTCAGGAGTTCAAGACACTCGTCGAAACAAATCCCGACTACACACCGGGCTACTTCATGGCCGCACAGGCACTCGCGACGGCCAGCCGCGTGGACGAAGCGAAGCGCTGGCTGGTCGATGGCATCTCGTCGGCCGTCCGCACCGGGAACACGCACGCGCAGTCGGAGATGACGGCGATGCTGGAAGAGTTGGGCTAGCTTAGGTTAAGAACTCTCAGGCTCATACTGCCGTTCGGGCTTGGAGCTTTTACTTCTGCAATCTGAGCTCTGAACTCTGACCTCGTCCGCGGTGCTACACTCTCTTGTTCCGCGGAGGTCGTCATGCGCCGTTTCCCATTTCTTTTCGTCATCCTCTTCTCGTTCGTCCTGTCCCTGCCTGCCTTCCCGCAAGCGAAACGTCCCTTCACTTTCGAAGACATGATGAAGCTGAAACGCATCGGCGAGCCCGTGCCTTCTCCGGACGGGAAGTGGGTTCTGTTCGCTGCCGTCGACGTTGATCTGGCCGCGAACAAGAAGACCTCCCACATTTGGATCGTCCCGCTAGCCGGCGGCCAGGAACGCATCCTCATCCCCGATCAGGACGGCGACCGTCCGCGCTGGGCTCCGGACGGGAAGCGGGTTGCATTCCTCTCCAATAAAGATTCCAGCTCGCAAGTCTGGATTGCCGATTTCGATGGATCGGCCGGAACTGTCACCAGCGTGCATCAGTTGACTCACATCGCAACCGAAGCAGGTGGCGAGCTGTGGTCGCCCGATGGCAAAACCATCCTGTTCACTTCGGATGTATATCCGGAATGCGACGGCGCGCCCAGCGGAGAATCCGAGTGCAACGAAAAAAAGCACAAAGAAGCTGAAGATTCGAAGGTTAAAGCGATCATCTTCGATCATCTGCTTTATCGCCACTGGAACGCCTACAAACGCGGCACGCGCAGCCACATCTTCGTGACTGAAGCTCCTTCCTTGGTTCCTCCGACTGCCGTTGCCAGGCTAACGACAAGGCGCTACATCGATCTTACGCCCGGAGACTACGACGCTCCTGTGTTCTCGCTCGGCGGACAAGACAACTATGCGTTCTCTCCGGATGGGCAGGAGGTCTGCTACACGTCGAATCACGACAAGGTCGAAGCCACTTCGACCAACAACGATCTCTGGACCGTTCCGGTGAGTGTGGGAGCGGGCGACTCTCCCGCTCAGGTGCTGGCCCAAACCAAGAACATCACCGCGGACAATCCCGCCAGCGATTCGACTCCGCTCTATTCTCCCGATGGCAAGTACATCGCGTATCGCGCGCAGCAACGTCCGGGGTACGAGAGCGACCGCTTTCGTCTGATGCTGTACGACCGCAAGACGGGTAAGGCTATGCCAATGACCCAGGCGCTCGATGCGTGGGTGGGGACTTTCGCATGGTCACCCGATTCCAAACGCATCTACTTCGTGCATGAGTCACAGGGCGAAGCGCCGGTAGAATCGTTTTCCATTGATCGTCCTTATGATGGAAGCATCACAGTCGATGGTGATCCCAAGGAAGCTGAGCGCACCAACTTTGCCGTGGTCGTGCGCGAAGGCTACAACGATGATCTGGCGATAACACCAGACGGAAAGACCCTCGTTTTTTCGCGAATGTCGATCTCGTTCCCAACTGGACTCTACAAGTCCGGTTCCGAAAGAACCATTGCCGAACAGCTCGCTCACCCACCTGATCGCCTCACTCACGTCAACGATGCGGTGCTCTCCCAAGTCGCCATGTCTCCGCTTGAATCTTTCTGGTTCAAAGGTGCAAAGGGCGATAAAGTCCAAGGCTTCCTAGTCAAGCCGCCGAACTTCGATCCCAGCAAGAAATATCCGCTGAAGTTCATCATCCACGGAGGGCCTGAGGTTCCGATGGGCGATGAGTGGAGCTATCGCTGGAATGCAGAGCTTTTTGCGGCTAGTGGATATGTCGTCATCGAGATCAACTTTCATGGGTCTCCGGGATATGGGCAGAAGTTTATTGACTCGATCAATGGGGATTGGGGCGGCGCTCCGTTTGAAGACTTAATGAAGGGGCTCGATTACGCCGAGAAAACTTTCCCATTCATTGACAAGGACCGGGAGTGCGCGCTGGGCGCCAGTTATGGCGGATACATGGCGAACTGGGTGCTTGGCCATACGGATCGCTTCAAGTGCATCGTGTCGCATGACGGCATGTTCAATACGGTCTCTGCCTGGGGAACGACCGAAGAACTCTGGTTCAATAACTGGGAGTTCAAGGGCACCCCGTATACGAATCCGGAAATGTATGAGAAGTGGTCTCCGCGGAATTCGGCCAAAAATTTTAAGACGCCGACGCTGGTCATCCACGGGCAGCTCGACTACCGGCTCGATGTGAGCGAGGGCTTCCAATTGTTCGACACGCTGCAGGTGATGGGCGTGCCGTCGAAGATGCTCTACTTCCCCGACGAAGGCCATTGGGTCCTGAAGCCGCAGAATTCGCAGCTTTGGTACAAGACCGTGAACGACTGGGTTGACCAGTGGACTGGGACCGGGACAACGACCGGAAGCAATGCCGCGAACGGCTCAGCCGTCAAATAGCGGAGCGGACTCCGTTGAGCAGACTCTATTGTCCCCTGCCCTTGGATTTGCCTTTGTTGGTTCGAACTGAGCCCCCTCACATCGGGCTCAGTTGGCCTGATCGCGTTACCCGATCACATTTAGAAGAGGCGAAAGCCGCATTTTCTCATCACAACCACCTGTGACCACACTCACAGACTTCCATCGCAACCCGAACGATAATCGATATTGATCGGCCAGGGAAAAGTGTGCCTAGTCTCCAGAGACGGCCTCTTCGCTATCTCGCCCGAAGCCGGTTTGCATTCCGCTCCTTGAAAACCCAACCGGTTGAGCAATCACCACCCGCTCCCGACGACAGAACCAAACGAAGTTTCGTCCTCTAACTCCTTATTCCACAATATTTTGCATCTAACTGCTTTAAAGTCAAAGATCTGGCGACAGCATTCTCGCTAAATCTTTGATTCCAAAAGATCGGGGGGGGAGGGGAGGGGGGGGTACCGGTATCACGGCCGGTAAAAATTTCACACTTTCCCGAACGCGAGTATCCCCACACGGCAAACTCAACCTTATTCTTCGTTCCTGTCCCGATCCTGTGAGGTCGTCTGGGACGTGTCGGCTCCTCCCGGAATTGCTTTCTGCAGATCGATCACCGGCAACCCAGCTTTCTTGAGTTGCTCGTTCAGGCCCGGAATGTCTTTCGCCTTGATTTGGTCCCACGCTGACAACTGCTCAGCCAGCGCTTTCTCCAGTTCTCCGTAGATCGCGACTTGTTGCGTCGTAGGAGCGGCATCCGCGGTATCGAGCCCTCCGAGCACTGCGCCAAACCCGCTGTTCAACCGAGACAAAGTCCGCCCCTCAGGAGTGCTCAGGTACCTCGCTCCATATCCGCCCTCTCCGCCCGCAATGGACGCCGCTTTGGCATCGAGTTCGGCGACCGATTTCTTGATAGCATCTGGCGCGCTCCCCAGTTGCGATTTCAGCTGCGCTCGCACGCCGCGGACTTGTTGCAGAGCTTCATAGTCTTTGTGCAGCGCTTCGGCGATCTTCTGATCCAGCTCGAATTGCCGCCGCAGATCAGCGGGCGAAGTTTTCACCCGCGGATCCATAAGGATTTCCAGAGTTTGATCATTGCCGTACACACCGGAACCGCCCGAGAATCTTCCCGGACTGTATTGAACGTTCAGCTTGATTGCGTACCTGCCGGGAAGCACGGCTGCTCCCAGCGGATATCGCGGCGTGTCGTGATAGATCGCCGAAATTGGATACTCGTGATCGAGCACATCGGGCTCGGGATAGTGGAGATCCCAGAGGAAGCGATGCATTCCCGGAGCGGCCGAAACAGTTCTCGCTGGACGCACCCAGTAGGTAGGGACATTCAAGTCCTTCGCGTTCACTTGTTCGGGCTTGTCGGCGCTGGAGAAGCGGCGCACGACCTTTCCCGCAGCATCTACGACTTCCAGGACAACGCTAGCGAACATCGTCAAATTCGGCTGTAGCTTCGGGCTGATCCAGTAGTCGATCATCGCTCCGTCAGCAGGATTCTGCCCCGCGGGTTCTTCCGGCGGAAGCGGCGTATCCGTATTGTTGTTGCGGCGCACGCGATAGGTCAGTTGCGGCGCAAAGAGATGCGCCGGTGCATCCGCAATCTCGGAAGTGAACTGCCGCAGCGGCGTGATGTTATCCAGTATCCAAAACGATCGTCCGTGCGTTCCGACAACAACGTCATCTTTATGAATGACCAGGTCGCGGATCGACGTCGGTGGCAGGTTCTTCTGCAGCGACTGCCAGTGTTCGCCGTCGTCGAACGAAACATAGACGCTACGTTCGGTTCCAGCGAAAAGCAGTCCCTTACGTTCAGCATCTTCTCGAACTGTGTTCACCGGTTCGTTGTCCGGCAGGCCAGTGACGATCTTCTCCCACGTCTTACCGCCGTCGTGAGTGCGATAAATATAAGGATGCAGATCGTCCAGCCGGAAGCGGTTCACGGCTGCATAGACAGTCGCCGTATCGAAGTGCGACGCATCCATCTGCGCCAGCTTGCTCCACGGCGTTAATTCTGGCGGAGTCACGTTCTCCCACTTTTTGCCGCCATCGTGCGTTACCTGAATCACGCCATCGTCGGTTCCGGCCCAGATCAGGTTGACGTCTCTTGGCGATGGCGCGACCGAATAGATCACACCGCGATGTTTGCCCTTAGCGGAATCGTCGGCAACGAATGGGCCCAGAGTCGCCGGAATTCCGGGATCTTCGCGGGTCAAGTCGGGACTGATGATCTGCCAGCTGTTGCCTCCATCGATCGTCTTGAAGAGAACGTTCGATCCCAAGTAGAGAACGTGCGGATCGGCTCCCGAGAAGATTAACGGCGCGGTGCGATTGAAACGATACTTTCCCGTGCGCAGAACCACCGGAGAAACGTCCCGCGTCTCTCCAGTATTGCGGTCAAACACGGTGACCTTTCCGCCATAAATCAAATTGGGATGCAACGGATCGGGCGCGACGTAGCCGTATTCTTCCACGCCCACAGTGGTCCAATCGCGAAAAGTGATTTCTCCAAAATCGCTCCGGCTCGCCGTCCCAATCGACCCGCTTTCCTGCTGCCCTCCGTAGACCCAGTAAGGGAACTGGTTGTCGGTAATGACGTGATAGAACTGCGCCGTCGGTTGGTTATACCAGGAACTCCAGGTTTGGCCGCCATTGACCGTGATCGTCGCGCCCTGATCCACCGCCAGCGCGATGATGTCGGGATTCTCGGGATTGATCCAGATCGTGTGATAGTCATCGCCGCCAGGTGCGCCCTTGATCGCAGTGAAGTTCTTGCCCGCGTCCGTCGAGCGGTAGGTGCTGGTATTAGCGACGTAAATCACGTCTTTATTCTTGGGATCGACACGAACGCAGCCGAAGTCATCGCCCCTTCCGTAGATGCGTTCTTCGTCGTTCACCTGCCGCCAGCTGTCTCCGCCGTCGTCGGATCGGTAGATGCCGCTACCTTTCTTGGCATTCACCCACGCATACATTCGCTCCGGATCGGAGGGTGCGATCGCAGGGCCAATGCGCCCGATACCCTCAGACTCGCCGGGCAATCCTTTCGTGAGTGGATGCCAGCTGTCGCCGCCGTCGGTCGACTTGTACAGTCCGCTTCCCGGACCGTTGTACCCGCCGCCGGTCGTCCACGGCGGACGCCGCGACGCCCACATGCTGGCGTAGATCACTTGCGAGTCGCGAGGATCGAAAAGGAGATCCATGCCTCCGGTGTTCTCGTCTTTGTAAAAGACCTTTTGGAAGCTTTGACCGCCGTCCAGCGAACGGTAGACGCCGCGCTCGGAGTTGGGACCGTAGGGATGTCCTTGAACAGCCACGAAAAGCCGGCTCGGATCTTTGGGATCGACGATGATCGAGGCAATCTGCTGCGCATCGCGCAGCGCGCCATCCCGTTGACCCATATGCTGCCAGGTCTCGCCCGCGTCTGTCGACTTGTAGATGCCGTTGCCCACCGAGAGATCGGGCCGCCGCAGGCCTTCTCCGCTACCAACATAGATGATGTTGGAATTCGAGGGAGCGACAGCGAGAGCGCCGATGGAGCCGGAGCGGGGGTCGTCGCTCGCCTGTCCGTCCTTTACCTGCGAATCATTTCGAAGATCTGATTCCGGATCAAAGATCGGGTTCCACGTCCGGCCCGAGTCCGTCGTCTTCCAGACACCTCCGTTGTTGGGCGCCATGTAAAAGACGTTCGGCTGGACCGGCACGCCGGAGATGGCGACGGTGCGGCCCCCGCGAAAGGGACCGATCAGCCGCCAGTGAAGATCCTGATAGAGGGCAGGATCATATTGTTGCGCCGCGGCAGCGACGGAAAAGAGAAGAATGGAAATTGCAGCCAGTAAGGTCGACAAGACATGTTTGCTCACGGTTGTCCCTCAAAAAAAGAAAGAAAAAGTGAAGCAAGCATAAATCACCGCGGTGGCGATTGGACAGCGCGGTTGGCATCAAGCGGATTGCGAGATGCGAAATCGCTTCTGTCCGGAGTTTGGCTTGCCTGGACTCGCTTCCCCGGATCCGGATGCCTGGACAGTCCACCGCAACGGTCGGCCATTCGCGCTGCGGTATTATCTGGGTCATTTCTCAGCCCATCCCCAAGCTCGATGACCGACTTCCCGTGAACGAATGGCAGGGAACCTCGGGATTCGAGTTCACCATTCATCCCCACGAAATCGTTACCGTGCGCTTGCTTGGCAAAAGGCCATGCAACCACCTCCACACTAAGCCGTGGATTTGCCAATTAGTTCTCCAGCCAACCACACATCCTGAATGAGTACCTCATCGCTATATCGGAACCGCACGAGATCAGCGCGAGATCCGGTGGCGAGTTGACCTCTCCCTCTCGCATACCGACCCGGATTTGCGGTCACCATGGCGAGTGCATCGCTGAGCGACATCTTCGTCGTTCGCACCACATGACCAATACACTGCGCCAGGGAAGCCGTGGAGCCTGCAAGAAGCTCCGAACCAAAGACGCAGAGCCGGCCATCCGGGTGCAGTTCAACTCGGCCGCCCACCGGTGTGATATAGCTACCAGCGGGCATGCCGGCCAAGGCGACTGAATCTGACACCAGCACGGACCTCCCGACACCCTTCGCGCGCAGCATCACCTTTAGAACGTCCTGTGGAAGATGGTGGCCATCCGCGATGAAGGTCGCTGTAAGACGGTCGTCGGCAAGCTGGCTCCAGATCGGATTGCGGTGTCGCGGAATCTCCGGGGCAACACCATTGCCCAGATGAATCGACAGGCTGGCTCCCGCGTCGACAGCGCGCGCAATTTGTTCGGCTGAGGCGTGCGTGTGACCGATGGCGACGTGGATACCCTGCTTCACGAGCGCCGAGATATATTCGCCGGATTCAATGAAATGGGGTGAGAGAGTGACCATGCCGACGATTCCGCCGGACGCATTCTGCCATCGGTCAAACTCCGCGATGGAGGGAGGGCGAACGGCCTTGGCGGGATGGGCCCCCCGGAAGCCGCCCAGCGGTGAGATATGAGGTCCTTCGACGTGGACGAATGGCACACACGCGACGACCTTGGTGTGCAGGCTGCGAGCCTCTGCGATCACCTTGAGCCTGGCACAGATTTCTTCTTCTGGCGCCGTGATGAGGGTGGGTACGAAACAGGTCACACCACTGGCCAGCATGACATCGACAAGGCCAATCACAGTGTTGGTGCAAATCTGCTCCGCATTCAGGTCAAAGCCGGCGCGGCCGTTCACCTGCAGATCCACAAAGCCCGCCGAGAGATAAAGATCTGTATCACTCTTCGTCTCTTCGATGCGCGTGATGATCCCATCTTCTACTGTCACGCCAATGGAGCGCCCATTTCGGGGATCACGCCCTATGATCTTTGCTGTGCTCATGAAGTGGGCTCAGAGAACTCGATTCCGGGTCGAGATAAACGGTGCATCGTGGGTGCGTACGCAGCGCCGTTGCAGGGCAGGCACCGGAGATCGGAGCCTCCATCATCGCCTTTACCGCCGCACTCTTGTGGCGGCCTGGAACGCAGCAGAAGAGTTCGCGCCCGGCGACGAGCGTGGGGACCGTAAGGGTAACGGCCCTTTTCGGAACATCATCTAGCGTGGCGAAGCAGCCGTCCAAAACCTGTTGTTCCCGGCACATCTGGTCCAGTTTCACCACTTTCACCGCAAGCGGATCATTCAGGTCGGCGGGAGGATCGTTGAACGCGAGATGCCCATTGGTACCGATACCAAGCAGAACCAAGTCGATAGGAGCCTCAGTCAAAATCGATGCATAAGCGCGGCATGCCGCCTCCGGGTCTTTGCCCGGCTTTATGAGATGGAACTTCGCGGCAGGAACGTGATCGAAGAATGATCGCTGGAGCCACGTGCCGAAGCGCTGCGGAGAATCTTCAGGCAGATCGATATACTCGTCCATATGAAAGGCTGTCACACGATGCCAGTCAATGTCCCCTTCGCTTGCCAGTGCCGCTAGCATTTCGCTCTGACTTGGCGCCGCAGCCAGGATCATGCGCAAGGATTGCTTCTCGCGCAATCCGCGGCGCAATGCGACTCCGATGTCGCGACCGGCGAGCTTTCCCAGTTCACTGCGTGATTGAGCCAGGCAAACTTTCATCAATTCCCGAGCCTCGGTTCCGAACGCTGCCAACGGTTCGCGCGGCATGAAAACCTTCCCATGACACTCCGGCCTGCTGCATACCAATCCAAAGGCTAAACAGCCGAGACTGAGTCTCCTAAAAATGCGGCGCCACCGGCCGCTGCAGATGATGCAGGAGTCGAAGTGCCGTCACTCCGCATGATGTGACGGTAAATAAAGAATACGATCACCGCAATCGAACTCAGCACACATCCGAACCAGAATGCCACCACGTAGCTTCCGGTCCACTTAATCAGATAGCCCGAGATTGCAATCACAGTACCGGTACAAAAATTGCGAAATAGAGCGACGGTCGAGGTATACGATCCGGTGTCAGCCTTGTCCATCGTCTTCCACAGGATCGTGTCTCCCGCAACCTGCAAAGACGTAGACAGGGAGAACAGCGCCATGAGCAGGATCAAACCATTGGCACTTTTCACATGAATCGAGCAGAGCACGAGAGAGAGCATCAGGGCCCACTCGAGGCATAGCGCCACATAACTTCCGAACCGGTCGATCAGCCAGCCCGCCGGATACGAAACCGCAATCTTCAGCAAAAGTCCCCAGGAGATGGCGATTCCGGTAGCACCGATGCTCAGGTCGAGTTTCGCTTTGGCATAGAACCACACCCAGGTGTTGAAGATCATGGTAAAAGCGTTCAGCAGTGCGACCGCCACCATCAGCACAACTATCCGCTTGTCCTGGAAAGCAATCTTAATCGGCGCCAGTAGATTAAATCTCCCTTCGGCAGGGTGATAGATGGGCGGCTCCTGAATACGCCAAAGCGCGAGCAACATTGTGGTTGCCATCGTAGCCGCTGCAATGATGAATACCCTTGTCTGGTGCGCGTCCGCCATCCCCGCTCCGAGGCGCGAAGACAAAAACCCGGCCAGGCTGATGACGATCGCCACCAACCCCGAGACCCGCGCCAGAATCTCCTTGGAAACACAGTCAATCGACAAAAGGGGATAGGTCGAGGCACTCATATCACTGAAGAAGTAGTACACAACCATCAAGCCGACGAGCACCCATTTCTCACTGAACAACGGAAAGAGGACGAGCGCAACAGTTATTAACGGCAGAGACAGCAGCACAAATGGCGTACGGCGTCCCAGGCGGCTGGTGCAGTGGTCGCTCTTCCAGGAGAAGTACATCACCAGGAAACTCACGGCCCAGAGGTTGGCTGACGTGACCAGGCCGACGCTCGAATCGCTTACCCCAACCGCCTTGAGCCGGAGGTTCATTAGCGGCACCAGGATGGTCATGGAGATGGCCGTGCCGAAGTGGCCAAACGTAATCCACAGCACATTGCGCCACATCAGCTTCCGGTCTGAGTAATAGCTGGCGAGACGCTCTGCCTGCGGGTTCACGTCCTCGCTCATGGTCCCTCACTCCGGCCGCTAACCCGGGCGGTCAGTTGAATTGACCGAAGTTCCTCAAGACGAACCGGTCTACTTTCTCTCGCGGAAATCTCAGCCGCAAAGCACAACCGGGTGGTTTCCAGCGCATCCCGCGGCCTGATTTTCGGCGGTTCACCCTCCGCCACGCGCCGGACGATATCAAGCGCCTGATCGTGCGTGTTGTGAAAGTAAGCAAAATCCTGTTCCGGACTCCAAGTCTCAGTCTGCACCCATTCGCTCGTCTGACCGTAATCGTTTTCGCCGAATTCCCATCGCTTGATCGTGCGCGGGAAAACATCGGTCTCCGCCGCCCCCTTCTCTCCATAGACCATGTATCGCAGCGCGTGCCCATCACCCGCCTGCTGCGAAACGGCATTCTGCAGAGGATCTCCCCGGAAGGTTGCCGCGGGCGCCATCATGAAAGTGAGATGACTTACAGCTCCGTTCTTGAAGCGGTAAGTGCAATGGAAATTGTCATGAACTTCATAATAGGAAATCACGTTCGGGGCACACGTTGCGTAAACCTCCTCGACCTCATCGCCGATCCACCAGCGCGTCAGATCGACATAGTGACTCAATTTCTCTCCGAACATTCCTCCGCTGGTTTGCGAGCCCGCGCGCCAAACATCGTGCCGTCCCCAGGCGCTGCTGCTATAGAAGCAGTGGGTGTTCAGCACCCGTCCCAGAAAACCCTGCTTGATCCATTCCTTGAGCGTGGAATAGAGATGCGAGTAGCGCAACTCGAAGCCCACCTGAAGAAAGCCTTTCGTCCTTTCCGCGACCTCCACCATCGCCTCTGCATCTGCCAGCGTTGTGGCCATTGGCTTCTCGCACATCACGGCTTTCCCCGCTTCCAAAGCGGCAATTGCCAGGGTCTTGTGCGCATTGTTCGAAGCGGTGATGAATACCAGCCTGATATCCGGATCTTCCAGAACTCGTTCCAGGCTCTCCGAAGTATCCACGCCATGGCGCTGCTTCAACGGCTCCATACGCTCCGGGTGGCGGTCAAAAACCGTGATCTTGCGCACCAACGGACTGTCGCCCAGGTGTCGAATAACGTTTTCGCCCATCTGCCCGCTACCCAGAACGGCCACTTTGATTGCTTTGCCAGTGCTCATCCTTCACCCCCAACATTTCCCGACTAGTGCTGAGCCTTCCTGAAAGACGCTCGGTTCCTATTGTGTGTCTTCCACCCCTCGTCTCCAATCGGCACCCATGGGCCAAGATCGAAACCGGTGCGGTCTTCCGGCACAGGAGATCCTTGGGCGTAGATCGCGCCTTCTCCGGTCATCGCACTGTATTCGACATCTACCGGCGTGGAAAAAGTCAACTGTCCTGTGCCATGCCGCAGAAACCGCAGTCCCATAGCCGTCAAGCGCCCCGTGGATCCATCCCACATAAGGCACTCGCACTCGCACGCGACGCCGAGCTCCTTGAAGCCGCCGTATCCAAGCCGAATCCCGCCGCAGTCGGGCAGCTGAATCCCGCCGGCGGTATAGCGTACCTGCCCGCGTCGCGGACTGAGCGCAACAAGAAACGAGCCTCGCGTTACCGGTTCCGTGGCTTCGAGCCGCCAGCGCCGGTAACGCGGAAAACGTCCCTCGCTGATGTCCTCAAGGCCTGTGTTGTTCAGACCGTAGATATATGCCGGCACCCATGTTGGTTCTTCTACGACGACACGCGCCGCGGGGACGCTCGCCAAAACTTGAACGAAGATCTCTCCCTTTTCTTCGTCAGCTAGCCCTTTACTGCCGCTCTTGATGCCAGCGATAAGGTTGGCCTGCCCACCCGTCAGGCGGTACTGCTCATCCGCCAGCTTCGTTACTGATCCGGAGCAATGAAGGTGCGTCGCAAAACGTATCGCACGCTCGCCTTCAAAAGCATCGGAGAGCAGGATGACTCCTGTCTTGCGATCGAAGATGAAGATCCGGTCGGCTCGGCGCACATTGAGCTTCGGGTCGAGCGCATGCGTCACGACGATGTGCGCGTAAAGGTAGCGCTCATCGACGAAGCATCGACGGATTACAGCGCAGCTTTCCGGTGGAACCGCGCCATTGAGATATTGTCCGTTCGTAACCGCGCCGCCATCTTCGAAACACATCGTATTCGTGAGCGCACTGTTCAGCCCGTAAAGTCCCATGTTCACATTGCACAGCACCGGCGTTCCGTCGATGGTCACATCGAGCGCGCCCAGCGACGGCGGAAACTCCCGGTTGTGCGGCATGAGAGTAAACGACGCCCGACGCCCGGCCTTCGGCCCGCCGCTCACTGAAAGCGCAATCACATGTTCGCCCCGGGCCGTAGCTATCAGATCGCCGACGTCTCTTGCGAAGAGCGGTCGGTCGGGGAACGATGCAACTTCGCCGGATGCATCCGGCGCATAGAGCAGATCGAACATCCCCAGCACCAGCTCGCCGGTGGCCCTTCGTTCCTTCTCCGCGAAAGCCCGGTAGATGGACTCGATGCCGGGAGTAGGATGGAAGCGGCAAAGAAACGCTGTCAGAAAACGGTGCTCCCGCGTCCGCAGGCCGCGCTGAAGCTCCTGGCTGTTGGGCACTTCGAAGGCTGCCAGCAATGATCTCCCAAGATTGTCGAGGAAAGCGCTTGAGGAAAGCTCCGCCCTCTTGCCCCCGAAGGTGTGTGCCGCAGCCAGGTAAAGAATGAGGTGAAACGGGAAATAGGTCGCCCAGGCTGCCTTGCCGCTTGCCGGAAAAAGCTTCAAGCTGTCGCAGAACAAACCATGAAATAGCGGGAGCGCGTGCCGCGCGATTGGGAGATCCTCGTGAAAGGCCATGCAAGCAATGGCCGCGCCGTTCCACGCACCGAGCGAATGTGGGTCAATGGTCGGATAACCCATGTAGGCGCGCTGCAACAGTGTGAAATCGTAGATCTTTTGCAAATACTCGTCGACCTTCGACAGAACTGCGCAACGATCGTCCTCGCTGAAGAGAGGCTGCAGGTAGTCCCAGGCCAGCGCGGTGTGATAAAGCTTTTGCCCGATGATCCGATCGTTATCGCCGCCCATTAGCAGAGGATCGGGCCGGTCGCTCCACGTGGGAGCGTGCGCAAGTTCCATAATTCGGGCCTTGACGCGTGCTCCAATTATCTCGTCTCCGGTCAGAGCGAAGACCAGGCTCCCCACTTCCAGCGTGCCTTGGCTGTTATCGGTGAGGAAGACGAGATCCTCGGTGCGTAGTCGATGCAGAAGCGCCTCGAACTCGGCCCTTCCGTGCCAGCGCCCGCGCACCCGCTTCCCTTCATCGGACGAAAGAAAGACGCGCGGGTGCCGCGCCGAAGCCGGCTCCAGGGGAACGGTGCGGCGATCATCTTTACGAATCTCAAGGTAAGCGAGTCTTCCCCAGTCCATGCGCTCGCGATCTCGCTCAATCAGCTCCAGGATCAGCTCGTTCTCGCCTTCCTGCGCCTCAAACCCGAACTCCGCCGCCAGACGTCCCTCCGCGATCTGCTGCGGACCGGGCAAATCAAACCAGAGACCGCCCTTCAGTTTTCCATTCACATAGGTCCGGATCATGGGAACAGCCATCACGTTGTGAATGTGATCAAGGTCCCACGGACCGACCGGCACGCTCTTTCCATCGGGGACGCGCACCATATTGATCATCGCCGTCGACATGTCAAAGGCGTGGGGCACGGTTTCAAAGCGGCCGCTGTACAGCCCCGCTGGAACATTGAGCCGGATCGTCAGGCGATGAGGATTCGCCTGAATATCAGTCACCTGGCCGGTGACATCACTGAATTCGACACCATCGTTCCCGCTGAACTGATTCAAGATCGGCTTCAGGAACGCGATGAGATCTGAATTCCTCATAAGTCCGTCAGGAGGTGGTCACAAGTGTAGAGGAACCTCGAGGCGAGATCCCATCCTTTTCGTCTCGCCGAGCCGAGACGGTCCGGCAATGGTTCGGCTTGGGCAGCGGCAGCCTGAATTTGTTACTGATTCAAATGAAAAACGGCGTGGGGCTCCGAACCTTGTGGCTCATTCAGAGCCCGACGCCGAGTGAGTGTCGGTTGTAATCCAGCCAGCAACATCCGTCGGCTAGAAGTTGTATTTCAACGCAAACTGAATGTTGCGCGCGCCCTGGGAACTGCCCGAACCATTGATGAATCCAAGGCTCGATCCAAGGCCGTCCTGCGGCGCATTCAGAATCGGATGGTTGAACGCGTTGAGGAATTCGGTGCGGAACTCGACGTTCTGCGATTCATGCACGGGGAACGACTTGGCGAGCCCTATGTCGACATTGCGCTCACCAGGTCCGTAGACCGAACTTATGCTGCAGTTGCCATAGCCGGATGTTGGCTGAGAGTAGGGAGCCTGAGAAAACCACTGATATCCGCCGCCCAACGATGCCGGAAGCGGGTGGCTCTTGCCGTAAACTACCGGCGGCCCACTGCAATCTGCCCGCTCGCCATAAGAGTTCGTGCCTATAGGATTGTTAGCATTGATAGTAAGCGGCAAGCCTCCACGGAAAGTTGGAATCACGCTAACCCTCCAACCGCCCGCGACCGCGTTGGCGATGCTGTTCATGCCCGACCCGTATGTGCGTCCGCGTCCAAACGGCAACTCGTAGATCGCATAGCCACTGAAAACGTTCTTGACATTGAAATAACAGCTGCCGTAGTCCGCCTGCGGGTTGTAGACATCCTGAAACCATGCATCCTGGCTGCCGGATTGCCCGCCTTCACCGAAGAAGCCAGTTGCATTGGTGAGGCAGTGCGACCACGTATAGCTGAGCTGGTATGACAGTCCATGGTTCAAGCGGCCTTGAAGGGACGTCTGCAAGGCATTGTAATCGGAGTTAGCCGCCGAGTACGTGGCGAATGGAATCGCACCCAGCCCGATGAGGTCTTGATTCTGAGAAAAGAAAAGTGAAGGACCGATTGTGCCATCTGGCGCGATATAAACTTGGGCCAGTTGCTTAGGCACGGTTAGATGCCGGGCTGCCTGACCCACATAGCCGATCTGGAACGTCATGCTATTTGTGATCTGTTGCTGGATAGTGAGATTCCACTGATTCGAAATTGCCGGTCGCACATGACGATCCCAGGACAAGAGAAGGTTGCCCGAATAACAGGCTGGGTCCGCGCTTTCCAATCCCTGAATCGTGCATGGATTGGTCGTGGAGATAGGCGTGAAGCCCTGATCCAGCGTCGTTGTCGGATAAGTGAGACTGCCGTAATTCGCCTGCGTCTCAACCGAGAACGGGGGGTTTTGGGGCAGGCGAAGGCCTAACCCTGTGCCTTCCATGAATTCAGACGTAGCGTAACCGGCGCGTATCACTGTCTTCGGGAAGAGCAGGTACGACAAACCAATTCGCGGTTGAAAGTTGCTGACTCCGTTATAGTCGTCGTAGGTCGCACGATTGAAGCCGTTCTGCCCCGGCAGCTCGAGGTTGCCTGTGAGGGGATCGAAGTTTACCTGCTTATCGTGGGCTTCATACCACGGCGTATGGTTCTCATATCTCAGCCCCAAATTCAACGTCAGTTTTGTAGTTAACTTCCAATCATCCTGGAAGAACCCGGAAAAAATATTTCCGCGCTGGCCCCAGACTGGACCAGGCCGGCCCACCTGAATAATGTCCGGCAAACCCAGCATAAAGTCCGATTCAGCAGAGCCAGAGTACTGCCCGTTAAAGTCGAAGTTCCCTGCCAGTCCGCCGTTTCCGGGGAAGAATCCGTTCTGGCGGATGCGCCACCCCTGAAACCCAAAGCGAGAGTTGTGCTTGCCGTGGGTCCAATTAAGCACGTCCTGGTATTGGATCACCGTGTCGGCTTGCGTGGTGAACGAGTTTTTGCTCCCGAACGCAGCGTGGCTCCCCATGACTCCACCGGCCAGGTAATTCTTCGAGAACGTCATCGCGGGCAAGATGCTGGAGGGAAGGCCCGCGATTCCAAACTGGCTAACATTGACACTGTTCGTGTCAGTCTGATTGCTGACGACATCGACATAGCTAATGCCGAAGCGTGCGTCGTTCACCAGATTCGGGGAAATAGTTCTTGTGTAGTCGGCTACGGTGTTCCACACATTCGCGGGATTATTCGCGTCGTACGCCAACTGGTAGGAGTTGGTCGTCGGATTCGTGTACCGTTCTTTCGAAAAGCGCCCGAAGACGTGATTCCGATCGTTGACTGCCCAGTCGACCCTGCCGTCTCCCTGGTCGACGTTCGTATAGGTACGCGAAAAATCCTCCGCATTCGCGGTCAGGTTGCCATTGATAGGCGCGGGATAGTAACTCGAGCCCACGATGCTCAAAGCCGCCGGACTCAGGCCGGAGGTAATGATATTGCCCGGGTAGGGTATTTGAGTGAGTGGATCTCGGATCACTACGGGCGTGGGCAGGCTCAGAAGCTCCGAGAAATCGCCGGTACGCTCCTTAGCGGTCAACACCGAGAAAGAAGAACTGCTCGTTGGGTAATCGAAACGGGACGCCTCGTAATCGGCGAAGAAAAACAGCTTGTTCTTTATGATTGCACCGCCGATCGCGGCGCCGAACTGATTCCAACGCAGCGGTTGACGAGGATTTCCATCCAGGTTCCGATACCACTCGTTGGCATCCAGAACATCGTTGCGGAAGAACTCGAACGCGGAGCCATGGAGCTTATTGGTACCCGACTTTGTCGATACGCTGATGACACCGCCCATATAGTTGCCGAAATCGGCCGGCGCATTCTGCGTGATCAGGTTGAATTCTTCGATGGCGTCGGGCTGCGGCGTATACGCCACAAAATTGCTGGCCATCTCGTTGTTATCCATGCCATCGATAATGTAATCCACCGCGGTAAAACGGTTGCCGTTGATCTCGGGCCGTGAACTCTGGCCGATTGCATTGGCGACAGCGAAACCGCTTGGATTTGGCGACACCACCCCGGGGGCAAGCAAGGTCAGTTGCAGGTAGTTACGCGATGCCAGCGGGAGGTCGACGTTAGCCTGCGCATCAATAAGCGTGCTCACCGTGGTCGATTCCGTCTGCAGCAGAGGCGCTTCGCTGGTGACCTGAACAGTCTCGCTACCCTGCCCGACCACCAGTTGCACATTCACGACAGCGGTCTGGTTGAGTACAAGTTCCGGGGTGTTCTCCACAGCCACGCGGAACCCAGGCGCGGTCACGCGCACGGAGTAGCGTCCCACGGGCACGCGCGTCAGGGTGAAGAAACCTTGCGAATTGGTTTTTGTCGGCCATACCGTGCCTCGATCCAGGTCGGTTGCAATCACATCCGCATTGGCGACAACGCTGCCTGATGGATCTGTGATGGTGCCATTGATGGTCGCAGTGACTTCCTGCGCAGCCGCACGAGTTGGCCACAAACAAACGGCCAAGCAGAGAATAGTCAAGACCAGAACGGTGGAATGCTTCAACATCAAAAGCCGTGTGCCTGCGCTCATGCTCCCTGCCTCCTCAAATGTCCTTCCGCATTTTGCCAGCGTCGCCGTGATCGTGATACCTTAGTTCCGCAATACGAAACTGATGTTTATATTGCGGCTCAAGCTAATCAAAAACAAATTGCGTTGTCAAGAGCATTGTGCAAGAGTTTCTCTATGAAAAAGGCGTCCACCGCCATGAGCTCCACCGTGCGCTGTCTCAAAGTGCTCGAGCTTCTGGCAGACGAACCATTCGAGCTTTCCTTCACGGAGCTGGCCACGCGGCTGGATGTCCCTAAGGCGTCCGCGCACCGGCTTTGCACCACACTGATCGAAGCCAAGCTGATTACGCAGGAGCCCGGGACGCGGCGCTACATGCTCAGCAGCCATGCGCTGTGGATCGGCTCTGGCTATCTCCGCCACTCCGCGATTTACCGGGCGGCTTTTTTCCCCATGCAGGAGTTGGCGCGACAGCTACCGGGCACCGTGCAGCTGGGCGTCCTCAGCGAGGACTATGTGCTGTTCATTCATTCCGTGGGTTACTCCGGGGCGCCAGACGCCTTTGCCGATGTTGGTCTTCGACGCCAGTTGAACGCCACGGCCTCCGGCAAGATCTTCCTTTCTTGCATGCCAGCTGAGGAGGTCGATCGCATCATGTCGAAATGCACTAAAAAGTACACCAGCAGTACGATTACCTCCTTGGCGCGCATGAAGCAGGAGATTACCGCGGTGAAGAAGATGGGCTATGCCCGCAACGTAGAAGAGCTGCTCCCCGGCTACTGGGTGCTCGCGGCAGGCGTTGTCGGCCGGGACAATCGGCCGATCGCAGCCATTAGTATCACCTTGCCGCTGCAAGACTTCACGGCCGAGCGGGAAACCGCCATTGCAACGCTGTTGAAGGAAACGGCTCGCAAGACTTCTCTGCAGTTCGGTCACAGCGGCATGGCGCGAGGCATTACCTGGCCATAGCGTGCGTTCGCTCGCGCTGTGGACCGTCGCCCGAAGGTGCATCGTTGAATGGAATCGAGCTCAGCCTAAGTCACCTGGGATATCTTCCGTCAAGCCCGAAGACCCTGACGCTGCTGCCTGGGGATGCGGGCGGGCTTCCCGATACAATCCCGTTTTATCTCCGCCAGAACTGCTTTCGCATGCCGCGCGCTGTCCCGGGGGAAGACGGGGGTTCGGCGCGCGTGCAAGCCCCCTACGATCTGCTACGGGGCAAACTCGTTTTGGGCGAAGGAACCGCGCCCTTGTATCAGGGAGAACTCCGAAGAATCGCAAGCCGTTGGGGTTCCATGTGGCAGGCCGATTTCAGCAGCTTCGATACCCCCGGCAGCTACCAGATCGAAACCGATTGGCAAATCTCGCCCCCGTTCGCCATTCGCGATCACGTCTATGACCGCATCATTGCGGGCTATCTGACTTTTCTGCGCGCTCAACGCTGCGGCTGTGCGGTGTTCGGTGTCCACGATGCTTGCCACCTTGACGATGGCATCCTCGACACCGATGGCTCCCCACTGCCAGCTACAGGCGGCTGGCACGACGCCGGTGACTTTCGGAAGTGGCTCGCCTTCACCCTTTACCACATCGACGCTCTGCTGACGTTGCGTGAGAGAGTCGGCGAAGACCTCGAGCGAGGGGGCATCGCACCCGGCGTTCTACTCGACGAAGTTTCCTGGGGCAACGCTTACTTTCATCGCATGATCGACCGCCATGGACAGCTCTATGAGGACGTCGCTGGCGGCAGCGCTCCGCCAGGCAGCGCTCTTACCTACAAGGGCGACTGGTGGTTTGAGAACCATCCCGGTTGCTACAGCGATCCCACAGACAACCGCTGGACCGATAACATCCCTCACTCAGGCGATGAGCGCAGGATTCGCACCACATACAATCCCCTGATCCAATGGGCCTTCGTCCACGTCCAGGCTCGCGCCTCCCGCCACCTGCAACCACCTCTGGCCGAAAAATGCCTGCAACTTGCTCACCAGGCGGCTGCCTTCGGCCGCCAGCACGGCCATGACAACCGCACACTCTTCCTGGCCGCTGAGCTGCGCGGCAACCTGGACCTGCTTGCCACCGGAGACACATCGCTTGATCTGACTGCTCTTGTCGCCTCCGCCCGGGAATTGATGCGACGCCAGGCAACCGTACCGGGAGGATTGTCAGGCTATTTCACGGAAGCACACGCGTCCGATGGATTTCGCTCCATCGCCTTCGCAGCCGACCCGGCCCTTACGCTCCTTCGGCTCTGGGAACTGCGTTCCATGTTGCGGGACACGGCGGTCGCAGACCAGGCTCGCAGGGCTGTCTTCGACTACATCGAGAACTACCTGCTGGCCGACTGCCGCAGCAATCCCTTTTCTCTTACGCCATATGGCGTCTATATCGACCCGCTCCATGGCGATCGGCAGCTCTTCCGCGATGCCGGAAAAGGGCGCGGGGTGCGAACCTTCATTCATCCGTTCAATTCCCAGGGCATCGTCCATGGGACCAGCTCAGTCCTCATGAGCCATGCGCATCTGCTAGCCCGGGCGGCGGTGCTGTTGAATCAACCTGCTTGGCGACATCCCGCCGAGCGATTGCTCCATTGGTGCCTCGGACACAATACCCTCAATCGATCCTTGTTCTCCGGAATCGGCTACCGTCAGCCGGTGGGCTATTCCTTTCGGATACCGCAACTCCCAGAAGCGATGGTCGTAGGCTTCATCGGCAGGCCGGATGATTCGCCTTATCTCGAGGAGTCCACTGCCATTGAATGGAACACGCTCGAATATTGGAGCATTCCTTTTCTGCAAGCCGCTCAGGCTGCGTGTTGGCTGCGCGGTTGAGCTCTGGTTGTCGGCTTGACATGGCCATGACCAGGGCATATTCTTTGGTCCGTATTTCAAACTATGTTTTCGTATTTCGAAACCCGGGACCACCAACGCGGCGATCAAGTCGGCCCCGCCAACTCTTACCTCCCCAACGAATGAGGTAGGTTTTCATCCTCTCCATGATCCGAACCGACTCCGATCAGCATCTCAATAGTTCCTTGACGCAGCCGAGCGAGGCAGATATCGCCTTTGCGCGTCGACTCGCCGGGGACACTGTCATCCTCGGCGCCGGGGGGAAGATGGGGCCTACGCTGGCCCAGCGACTTCTCCATGCCCTGCGCAGCGCAGATCGGAAGTCGCGTGTCATTGCCGTCTCCAGATTTCAATCTTCAGAAGCCCGGCGCGAACTGGCAGATGCAGGTGTGGAGACTATCGCTTGTGACCTCCTCGATGCCGACAGCGTCAAGGCGTTACCGCTGGTCGAGAACGTGCTTTTCCTCGCCGGCCGCAAGTTTGGCTCGGCCTCAGACCCCGAGTTCACCTGGGCCATGAATACAGTGGTCCCGGCGCAAGTAGCGCAGCACTTTCGTCAGTCGCGCATCGTCGCATTTTCCACCGGAAACGTATACCCCTTCGTCTCCCTCGAACAGGGTGGTAGTGTCGAGTCGGACGCTCCAGCCCCGCTTGGGGAGTACGCGCAATCCTGCCTCGGGCGGGAACGAACTTTCGAGTTTTACTCCAAGAAATTCAAAACGCCGTGCCTGATCTTCCGGCTCAACTATGCCGTCGATCTCCGCTATGGCGTCCTCGTCGACATCGCGCGCCAGGTTTACGAGGGCCAACCCGTCGACATCTCCGTTCCCGCCGTAAATGTGTTGTGGCAGGGAGATGCGAACTCCTACGCCATGCGTTCTCTGGAACTCTGCGAATCGCCTGCGCGAATTCTCAATGTGACTGGGCCTGAGACGATTCCAGTACGCCGCACCGCGGAATTTTTTGCTCACCGCTTCCAGCGCGAACTGCTCGTGAAAGGCGAGTCAAAGGGGTTCGCTCTCTTGAGCAACGCAGGCGCTTGCCACGCCGTGCTAGGCTATCCTGCGGTTTCGGCCTACGGTCTGATGGAAGCCGTCGCTCGCTGGGTCGAGTCTGGCGGGGCAAGCCTGAACAAGGCAACGAAATTTCAGGTTATGGATGGAAACTTCTGATGGCCGACGGCTCCGGACAATTTCGAGCGCTTCTGCAGCGAGGACTGGTCATTCCCGCCCATCCCCTGGCCCTGACGGACGATCTCAAGCTCGATGAAAGACGCCAGCGTGCGCTGACGCGCTACTATTGCGACGCCGGTAGCGGGGGCGTGGCTGTGGGAGTCCACACGACACAATTTTCCATCCGCGATGCCAAGGTGGGCCTTTTCAAACCTGTGCTCGAACTCGCCTTCGAAGAGGTCCGCTCCTTCGAGAAGCGCTCGGGAAAAGTGCTGGCCAAGATTGGCGGCATATGTGGCGAGACCCCGCAAGCCTGTCAGGAAGCCGAAACACTCCGGCGGATTGGCTACGATGGCGGATTGCTCAGCCTCGCCGCCCTCTCGGATGCTTCCAACGAGGCGCTCATTGAGCACTGCCGCGCGGTCGGGGAGATAATTCCCATCATGGGTTTTTATCTCCAGCCGGCCGTTGGCGGTCGTCCGCTTAACGCCGACTTCTGGGAAAGCTTCGTCGAGATCGAGTCTGTTGTGGCCATCAAGGTCGCGTCATTCGATCGCTATCAGACCATGGAAGTGCTGCGGGCGGTGGCCCACAGCGAACGCAGCTCTGAAATCGCTCTTTACACCGGCAACGACGATAACATCGTGGCTGACCTTCTCACCGAGTTTCGCTTCGGACAACGTACCGCGCACTTTGTGGGCGGCTTGCTGGGACAGTGGGCCGTGTGGACCAGCCGCGCTGTAGAACTCCTCAAGGCAGTGCATGATGCAAAGTACAATGGCGCGCGTCTTGACACGGTACTCGTACGGGGCGCGGAGATTACCGATGCCAATGCGGCCATCTTCGACGCGAGACATCAGTTTCGTGGTTGTATTCCAGGCATCCACGAAGTCCTGCGCAGACAGGGGCTGCTTGCCGGTCGCTGGTGCCTCGACACGACCGAGGTCCTCTCCGAGGGACAACTAGAGGAGATCGAGCGCATTTACTCCTCTTATCCGCTATTGAACGACGACAAGTTTGTGGCCGAGCACTTGGACCAATGGTTGTCGTAACCGCTCCTGTTCCGTCGCTCCGGCTTAGCCGTGGTCCAATCCTGCCCGGGTCGCCCTGGAACTCTGCAGAATTGTTTCCGAGCGGGAATTTGATCAGGGAATAATGAGGGGCCGTGAACGAGAAGACAATCGCAACCATCGCTCTCAGGGACGAAGGTTTCGCCAATCTTGACGACACACTGCGTGAGGCTGCCCGGTGGCTTGAGCTGGCGGCAGGCCAGGGCGCGCATCTTGCCGTGCTTCCCGAAACGATCAATCTGCTCCATCGAAAAAATCCTTCCGTTCCGCTTGGCGAATTTGCGCTTGAAGACTGGCGACAGGCAACGGCTGTTCTCTGTGAAACAGCCGCGCGGCTGAAGATCTCTCTTGTTTTACCCCTCCTGGTTCGCGACAACGGTGTTCTCGCCAATCGTTTTTACCTGCTTTCGAGCGATGGAGCTTGCTTGGGCTATTACCAGAAGCGCGCTCCCGCTGCTGGCGAACGCGACTCTGGAGTTGAACCGGCGAACTCCCAACCGATCCGCTGGGAAGGGCTGAGGATCGGCGGAGCCATTTGCGTCGACATCTTTTACCCCCAATCCGTATTCGATCCCCAGATTGAATCGGGAGCAGATCTCTTTGTGATTCCGAGTTTCACGCCCGCCGGTCTTTTGTTGGACTCCTGGGCGGTGATCTATGGAGTGCCCTTTGTCCTCGCCTACTCCCCATGGAGCCGCATCCTCGATCGCGATGGCCTGGAACTGGCGGCCGGTGGTTATCGATCGGAGACGCTGCGCGCCGGCTTCGGTTCGCCGGTGCTGTTGGCGACCCTCAACTTCGATGCCGTGACCCTGTTCGCAGATCACAACCAGCAAAAGATGCGCGACGTCGCGCGTCGCTACGGTCGCGATGTGCGAATCCGCTTCAACCAGCCCAACTGCCTGTTCACGCTGGAGTCGCGTTCTGCTGATCTCTCGGTGGGTGACGTTATGCGCCAATTCGGCCTCGTATCGCGACGAGACCATTTTGCTCAGAATGCTCCGAGCGCTCCTGAGCGCCCATCCTTAACAAAGCGTCCCTAGAACTTGGCAAGGAGCCTGTGTGAGCCGACTCGATGAAACCGCGCCTCTTCGCTTTGCTGTAATTGGCTGCGGATCAGTCGCGCGCGGCCAGCACATCCCCAATATCCTGAAATCGCCCAGAATGACACTCCACACCTGCGTGGATCTCGACGACAGCATACTGGCCGAATGCCGTGATGTCTTTGGCGCGAGGCATATACGCAAGGACTTCCAGGGCGCCATCGAAGATCCCGAGGTTGACGTCATCTGCCTTGCCACAACCGAGAAGCTTCGGCTGCCGGTGATCGCGTTGGCGGCAAAGGCTGGCAAGCCGGTGTATGTCGAAAAACCGCTCGCCACCACCCTGCAGGAGATGCGTGAGATTCAGAAAGTTGTGCACGCCGCTGACATCCCTTTCTGCGTCGGTCACAACCGGCGTGCCAGCCCTGCGATGCTTGACGCGCAGCGCATCTTCCGCCAGCACATGACGAGTCCGGCGCCGTGCCCTTGGCGATGGCGGCGCGAGGGCGAAAACCTTCCTCGCTTGCCTGACGACGGAGTTCCATCCGTTTCCGTTCGCATCAACGACGATTGGTATAGCTGGAAGGGTTGGGTCTTTGACAAATCCCACGCACCCCATGGGCCGATGCTCTTCGAGATGACGCACTTTACCGATGTGTGCAACTGGTTCCTCGCCGACGAACCAATCGAGGTGACGGCCGTCGAAACAGGCATGCTGAACGAGGCCGTCATCATCCGCTATCGAAGCGGCGCTCTGGCCACCATCGTTATCGGAAGCAACGGGACCTTCGGCTACTGCAAAGAGCTGTATGAGTTCATGGGCAATGGCGCGTATCTCGCTGTTGATCACATGCTGGAGGTTCGGACGGCTGGAATCGAGGGCGTTCCTGCAAAGACTACTTATCCTATGGTGCAGGATCGCCACCCGCAGATCGGGACGGAAGGCGGCGTCTCCGGTTGGCTCGCAAAGAAGCGTGCTGCATGCGCGGAGGCCACTGAGAAAAAAGACCCTCTGCTGCAGTTCACGGCGGAACCGGATAAGGGGCATGCCCACGCTCTGGAGCGTTTTGTTGACCAAATCCTGGGCAAAGGCCCGGAGGTGTGCGGAGTGGATGACTCAGTGCTGGCGACGCGAGTCGCCTTTTCCGCGATCAAGTCCGCTCGAGAAAAAAGATCGGTGCCGCTCAGCGAAATTGAGTTGTAGTCAGCATTGAGCCAAATGAAGTCCTCAGTCTCATTCGGCAAATCCGGCTTTTGTTATAGGCCCCGGAACAGAGTTAGTACGATGGAGAACACTTTGAATCTGATGACGAATTGCCGCCTGCATCAAAGTGCAAATTCCCGGATAGCCCTCGCGTGGCGAACGGTGCTTGCTGCACTTCTGACCTTGATGGTGTGTGTAGCCAGTGCCCAGAGTTCTGGTACGGACGATCCGGCTGCGAGCGTGAATCCGTTGGTCGGTACTGGCGCCGATCCGGATGATGGCATTAACCTTTTTCCCGGAGCTACGACTCCTTTTGGCATGGTGCAACTCAGCCCGGATACGGAGGAGCACGGCTTCGGCTATCACTACATTCAAACCAGAATTAAAGGGTTCAGCATGACCCACATGAGCGGTCCGGGCTGCGCGAACGAAGGAAACGTGTTTTTCACGGCCACCACAGGACCGGTTGTCACACAGGTTGCGGACTTTCAATCGCCTTACTCTCACAAAATGGAAACGGCGAAACCGGGCTACTACCAGGTGCAACTCCTGGAATGGGGAATCAACGCGGAGTTTAGCGCCACCGATCGTACCGGCGTGGCCCGATTCACCTTTCCCGGCGGAAAAGCCGCCAATATTGTCGTCCCCATCAGCCACACGCTCAATCACACCTCCGCAGCCTGGGTGCGTGTCGTGGGTGATCGCCGCATCGAGGGCTATGTGGAAAACCATGCCTTCTGCAACATGAAGCCAACGTACAAGGTCTACTTCGTAATGACCTTCAGCCAGCCCTTTTCCTCTTTCGGTACCTGGACGGCTGCCGACATTTACACCTCGGGCAAAGTTACCGCGGGCAACCGTTCGGTGGAGCAAAGCGAAAAGCAAAAGTGGGTCGGAGCCTATGCCAGTTGGGCACCCGAACAGCGCGCGCACACGATTACCGCGAAGATCGGAATTTCGTACGTGGACGTAGCAGGCGCCGAGAAGAATCTGCAGGCGGAGGCGGAGAAGAAGGATTTCAACACCATTCAAAGCGAAGCAAATAGCGCTTGGAACAAGGAGTTAAGTGTCATCGATGTCTCGGGTGGAACGCCCTCGCAGCGCAAAGTCTTTTATACCGCGCTCTATCACAGCCTGCTGATGCCCAGCATCTTCAGCGATTCAGACGGACGATACCTGGGATTCGATGGTCAGATTCACAATGTCCCTTCCGGACATCCCCTCTACGCAAACTTCTCCGGTTGGGATATCTACCGCAGCGAAATTCCTCTACTCGCGATGATCCAACCCAAGCGCATGGCAGATATGGCGCAATCGATTGTTCTGATGTACCGGCAAGGAGGCTGGATCGATCGCTGGCCGCAGATCAATCTCTACACGAGCGACATGGTTGGCAGCCCGCTCTCGATCGCACTCGCGACCGCATGGCTCGACGGAATCCACGGCTTCGACATGGATGCAGCCTGGGAAGCCATGCTCAAAGATGCTACCCAGGCCCCGCCCCCCGGTAGTCCCTTCCTTGGCGAGCAGGGGATTGACTGGATCAATAAGGTCCACTACGTCCCGGATGACAAGGTCGATTACGGTTCCGTCGCGATGACTCAAGAGTATGCCCTCGCCTACGCCTCGCTCTATCGCCTCGCGGTGGCACTGGGCAATACGAGCGATGCCAAAATGCTCTACGAACGCTCGTTCTATTACCGAAACTTATTCGATCCCGAAGACCGGTTCTTCCGTCCCCGCAACGCCGATGGGAAGTGGGTGCCGGACTTTAACCCGGCGCAGGATGGCCATGGATTTGTCGAGGGTACCGGCTGGCACTATCTGTCGTTCGCCCCGTCGGACCTGTCATGGTTGGTAAAGGCGGTCGGACGTGATCTTTTCAACCAGCGCATGACTGAGTTTTTCAACTATTCCGAGCCCGGTTGGTATGCGCAGTATTACAACCCGTATAACGAAACCGCCATGCAAGCTCCATTTGTCTTCAATTTCTCCGGTCAGCCCTGGAACACGCAACGCGTCGTTCGCCGCGTGCTCCGTGAAAACTACTTCGACGCACCGGACGGCGTGCCAGGGAATGACGATTGTGGCGCAATGTCATCCTGGGCGGTGCTGAGCATGATGGGCATTTACAGCGTGGACCCGGCAAGTCTTGCATACGAACTGGTCGGCCCGACCTTCCCGAAGATCGTCATCCATCTGCAGCATCCATATCCGGGTAAGACATTCACCATTGAGGCGTCGGCGAATCCCGAAGCCAGGCCCTACATCCAGGACGTTACGCTAAATGGCGGGAGGCATTCGCGCAATTGGGTTTCATTTCAAGACATTCGCGCGGGTGGTACATTGCATTTCACACTGGGCTCCGAGCCCAACCAGGCGTGGGGTTCGGCGATAGACGATGCGCCGCCCTCGCTTAGCGACACCAAATGAAAGGATCCAGAGAATGGAGCGACGCAGATTCCTCGAGTTGGCAGGGCTCTCGCTGGGGAGTAGTCTCTTCGCCCCGAAGCTAGTCCCGGGGATCGCGTCTCGCACGCCACCGATCGCCGCCCTTCCATCCGAAGGCGACGCAGCCAACACTTACGGATCGGGCCATTTTGGAAAATGGATCAGCGATTCGTTTGGATTGCCTGCCTACCACTACACATGCAATCAGATCAGCGATGCCATAGCTGTTTCCCCGGTGGATAAGGCGTGGCGCTCTCCTACCGACCACACACATCAGTTAGGGAACGGCCGTATCGTGGCAGCGGCCTCCAATTACGGCTACGTCCAGGTTCGGCAGGATGAAGGTGCTCCGAAATTTCTCAACGATTATTGCCCGGAACAGAATCGCTATGGCGCTGGAATCGGCTTTCTCGCGGACGAGAGTACTGTCCTCGGCACTCATTATTGCGGCACCGAGTCCTTCGACAGAACCCTCGGCATGGGATACCTGCGGAAGCGAGTAACCGGAAACCAGTACGAAATCGAACAGCTGATCTTCGCACCATTTGGGGATGACCCCGTTTTGATTTCCCAAGTGACGATTACGAACCATTCCTCGCGCGCGTTGAGGCCACGATGGGTGGAATATTGGGGCTGCCACAACGATCAATTCTCGTATCGCTCGCTGATGGAAGCTGCACTCTTGGGCGAAGCCGCAAACGCTCCCCGGTTCCGCCGGGATTTCTCCGATCGATTCGTGCATCGCTTCGTGGCATTGAAAAGTGGTAAGGGCCTGGTCGAAACCCAGTCATTTCGAGGCCGGGCGCCCGAAGAAGAAGCGGCGTGGCAGAGCGTTCAGGCCACGCTGAAAGCGGATCCAACGGGGTTCTACGGTGGTCCGGTTCCCCCATTGGCTGCCGGTGCGAGCATGGACGATCACCATCCGCCATCAACATTTCTTATCTCCCTCGACGCCCCGGCCGATGGGTTCGCAACCTGCGGAACCGATTTTTTCAAAGGCGGCATTGAGCGTCCCCTGGGAATGACTCGGCGCTTGAACAATGACCTGAGTACGAGCGGTTCGGGGAGCGCATTCTTTCTTGAGCGCGTTCTTGCATTGAACCCAGGTGAGAGCCGTACCATGTATTTCCTTTACGGCTATCTTCCGGAGCGGTTCGATCTCGACCACCTGGTCGCCAAATTTGAGGAGGATCCCTCCACTCTATGGGCGCGTTCCGGTTCTCAATGGAAGGAAAGCACTCTTGTATTCCGCACTCAATCCGAACCCTGGGTGGAGCGAGAGACCGTCTGGAGCAGCTACTACCTGCGCAGTGGTATCACATACGACAGCTTTTTCCGCGAGCATATCATTTCCCAGGGATCCAGCGTCCAGTACATCGCCGGGATCCAGGGCGCGGCGCGCGATCCATTGCAACACGCGTTGCCCTTGGTTTTCACCGATCCCAAGATCGTTCGAGAGGTAATTCGTTACACACTCAAAGAGATTCAGTCCGATGGATCTATCCCTTATGGCATCGTAGGAAGCGGCGTTCCGATGCCGTGCCGTTATCGGCCCAGCGATCTGGAGTTGTGGCTGCTTTGGCTGGCGAGTGAATATGTTCTTGCAACTCGCGACAAAGAATTTCTCAAAGAGACCGTTCCTGCCTATCCCGCCTGCGAATCAACGCCGAATGATCTGACTGTGCGTGAACTCTTGGAGCGCGTCTACGCGCGCATAACCGGAGGTATTGGATTCGGCAAACATGGGTTGATGCGTCTTTTCAATGGGGACTGGAACGATAGCATCGTGGTCAACCGTCTGACGCCGGCTCAAGTCTCCGAAGTATCGCAGCAAGGCGAAAGCGTCCTCAATGCAGCCATGGCGGGTTACGTATTGAATTACTACGGGATGATGCTGGCGTTTACAGGGCACCCCGAACTCGCGAACGATGCACGAGCCAAGGCTGAGGCCCAGCGCCAGGCAGTACGGCAACAATGGACCGGCCGATGGTTTCGCCGCGCATGGCTCGGGGAAGGGTTGGGCTGGTCCGGCGAAAAACAGCTGTGGTTGGAGCCCCAGCCTTGGGCGGTGATTGGCGGCAGTGCCACTCCGGAGCAAATAAGCACAGTGGTCGCAGCGATCAACGATCTGCTGCGCAAGCCTTCTCCCATCGGGGCCGCCCTGTTGGACCAACCCGATCCGACTATGCACAACGAGGCAGGAGTGGGCACCAATGGAGGAATCTTTGCCGCCATCACTGGAACCCTAATTTGGGCTCTCGCCTTGGTCAACGGATCCATGGCGTGGGATGAGTGGAAAAAGAACTCGCTCGCGCGTCACGCGGAGGTCTATCCCGATCTATGGTACGGAATCTGGAGTGGCCCGGACGCTTACCATTCTTCGCTATCGAAGAGTCCCGGCCATACGGAACCGGAATTTCCGGTGATGAATATGCATTCGCACGCCTGGCCTTTGTACTCCGCTGCGAAATTGCTCGGTCTCGAGTTTCACGAAAACGGAATCAACTTCCACCCGGATCTCCCCTTGCCGGATTACGAATTTGCTTCACCGTTACTGGGATTTAAGAAGTCTCCCGCCGGCTACTCTGGTTGGTACGCGCCGGCGACGGCGGGACATTGGACTATCGAGATAACTCTCCCCCGCACGGATCGGGCGCGGCTGCCGAAAATTACGGTCAACGGTACCACTGCGCCGTTGAGGTCCGATGAGTCACGGATTCGTTTCAGCGGTGATAGTAAACCCAGCGCACCGCTACGATGGCAGGTTCTCTAGTTCAAGAAGATCTCCACCGAGAGCGGTTATGTTCTCGGCTCTACCAAATAAAGATCCATCCACTCCAGGATGCGCTTGCGCATCTCGGGGAGTTCGACATGGGCGCAATCGTAAAGCCTGATCTCGCAGTCCTGCTCGCGTCCTAGTTTGCGATAAAGCGGAAGCAGATAGTCCCTCACTTTCTCAACCCCGGCAGGCGGAGTCAGCGGGTCGAGGCGCCCATTCACGCTGAGATGCGGTCGCGGGACGATCAACTCGTTGATCTGTGCCGTCTGGAAATGCTGCAACAGCTTGGGCACGTAGTAGTAGATGCCGTGTCCGCTCAGCCCCTGCGTGCGGATCAATTCCTCGTAATCCGTCAGGCAGCAGACATCCATGCACACACTGACGCGGGGATCGAGCGCAGCCAGCCACCACGCCTTCGTCGCCCCCATCGACATTCCAAAAACTCCCAGCCGCCGCCGATCGACTTCAGGGCGAGCGGCAAGATAGTCCAACGCACGGAACTCATCGAACATCATCATGCCGAACAAGTTCTGCCCCTTCCACAACATCCGCTTGAACGCATCTTCCTCGCCCCTCAGACCGTCAGCCACACGCTTGCGCTCCCCAAAACACCAGCTGTCGATCGCCAGAGTCACGATTCCTTTTTCCGCCAGCACTGGGGCATAGGCGGGCTGCACCGGAACGCCCGTCAGCAACTGCTCCTTGCCCAGGTCGTACATGCCTCCGTGCCAGTGTATGTACAGCATGCCGGGAGCTTGCTGCTGGCGTTTATCTGGAATGAGCAGCAGCGCGGGCACATCTTCCTCTCCATTCAGGTCGAGCAGCAGCCGCTCCAGCCTATAGCCGTCCCGCTTTTCGGTGCTTAACAGACGCGCCGCGCCGGCCCGGTGTGTCCAGGGCAAGTCGCCAAGAAGCCTCCACAGCTCCTTGCGCCGCGGACTGCCCGAGCCGGTGTTCGCCGCAGCAGAATCAGGCTGCGTGTCGCGGAAAGCGGCCGCGTTGACAGCCTCTGTCGCCGTTGAGTTCAGCGCTTTCACGGTAGGATTCTCATGCTCGTCCTGATTGTAATTAGTTCCACAGTTTACGTTCTGCCGATCAAAAGAAAACCATTCCGGTCCCCGACGGTTGATCGATGCTCCAAACGACTACTGACCATGTGATCGTGTGGGTGGCAGCTTCTTGGCTAGCGTCTAAATCAATAAAGATACTGCAATCGGCTGCCGGGAACGAATGTGTCAACGTTTTCAAGTCGCTTCTTTAGCGGCGCATATGTGGTACAAGGTGGTACATGACCCACTTCCTTCAGGACATACTGCGGCAGCCGCAAGAGTTGGAGCGCGCCCTCGGCTACCTCTCCGGTCCGGGCCGGACGGAATTGCAAACTGCTGCCGCCGCCATCCGAAAAGCTCGCCATGTGTATCTGACTGGCATGGGCAGCAGTTGGCACGCGGCCTTTGGCGCCGGCGCAATTTTTTCCCTTGCGGGAAAACCCGTCTATCTGCAAGACGCCGGAGAACTCGTAGAGTTTGCAACTTTCCCCGCAGACTCTGTGATCATCACGATCTCGCGCAGCGGCCGCAGTTCGGAAATTGTGAATCTGTTGGCCAAAGCACGGAAGAGCGATGCGACCGTCGTCGGCGTCACCAATTCAGCGGACGGCGTGCTCGCGCTCGAAGCCCACTTACCGATCTTGATTCCGACCTTGCGAGACCACGCTATCTCGGTCAACACCTACTCCACTCTGGCGGTTGCGGCGGCAGCTCTCGCCAGCGCGGCGGTGAACTCATTTTCCGGCCAGCTCGCCGCATCGCTGCGTAGCCTCGCTGCCGAGACCGAGCGGAGGATTCCAGACTGGCAAAAACAGATCGCCGGCAACAATTGGTTTGCGCCCGGCAGGATTGTCCATTTCCTGGCCCGCGGTGGCAGTCTTGGAAGCTGTCACGAAGCTAGGCTTTTGTGGGAGGAAGGGGCCAAGTCCGAAGCTACAGCGTTGGGGACCGGCAGCTTCAGACACGGTCCGCAAGAGATGGTCGTCGCAGGATCCCGCTTTGCGATGTGGATCGACGGAGAAAGATGTCGCGAACAGGATTTGTCGGTCGCGCGTGATCTTCGACGGCTGGGAGCTTCCTTGATCCTGATCGGCCACAATCTTCCGCCCGATGCTGCTGACTTGGTTTTTCAACTCCCTTCTGTACCAGCAGAATGGCAATTTATGATCGACATTCTGCCTGCACAACTGGCAGCGGAACATCTGTCGCGGCTTTCCGGCATGGATTGTGATTCGTTTCGAGTGTGTTCGTATATCGTCGAGGATGAATACGGACTGATCGCGGCGGAGGCAGGGATTCGGAAAAATGCAAAGTAGAAGCTCCATTATCGAGGCCGAATGTGTAAACAGGACGCCGCGATGACTCGGTAAGCAACTTATCCACTTATCACCTGACATCGGCACTTTAGGTCCGTACTTAATATTGGCGAATCATGATCGGAGCTGTTGACATCGGCGGCACCAAGCTCGCAGCGGGCTTGGTCAATGAAGACGGCAAGGTGCTTGCCAAACGTGAGGCGGCAACCGGTCCCGATTCGACCTATTCCGCGGAGAGCATTGCCGCAATGCTTCGCGAGATGGCCAAGGGCGTTTGCGTTGAGATTACCGGCATTGGCATTGGATCGACTGGACCCGTCGATCCTCTCACTGGCGAACTCGGCGAGGTCGACTTTCTTCCCCACTGGCGGCAGCAGAACCCCGTGCAAGACTTGGCCAGGGTGTTTGGAGTAAAGGTCGCATTGGAAAACGACGCCGATGCGGGTGCTTTGTCGGAAGCCGCTTGGGGGGCCGGCCGGAATAAGTCGCGGCTGATCTACATCACTGTCGGCACCGGCATTGGCGGGGGCGTCATCTTGGAGGGCAAACTTTATCGCGGCGTCGACGGAGCTCATCCTGAACTCGGCCATCAGGTGATTGATCTGTCGGGTCCGCCGTGTTCCTGCGGATTCAACGGATGCTGGGAAGCTCTGGCCGCTGGACCGGCCATGTCCGCCTGGGCCCAGAGCCAGTCTCCGGCGAATGATTCCTATCGCACCGCGGAACAGATCTGCCAGTTGGCTCGAGAAGGGGATCCACTCGCGGGGCGCGCCGTCGAACGCGAGGCTCGTTATCTCGGCCTCGGTATCGCCAACCTGATCAACACCTTTACACCAGACATCATCGTGCTCGCTGGTAGCCTCATGAAGAGCGCGCCTCTTTTTCTGGAAGAAATCCGCGGAACAATCCGTCGCGGCTGCCGCTTTGTGCCGCATGAAAAGACGGAGATTGCTCTAGCTTCTCTGGGAAATGATGCCAATCTCATTGGAGCTGCCAGAGTCTGGCATCATCGCTTCGGTTGCTAGGTTGTGGGCGCAAGGACTGGCCCGTATCGCATCCGCCTTGGCTGAATTGCGGCTTGTAATCGAACGAAGCACAAAAGGTTCACCAACTCACTATGCCCAGAAACCGTTACATGGTAGCCCTCGTCATGGTCACTTTCTTTGTGATCTCACTGCTCACCAATATTGTCGGGCCTTTGGTGCCCGACATTATCCATAGTTTTCATGTAAGCCTCACCGCCGCCGCCTTTCTCGCATTTTCCTTTTTCATCGCTTACGCCGTAATGTCCATCCCAGCCGGTTTTCTCGTCGAGCGACTCACAGAAAAGCCGGTGATGATACTAGCCTTTCTGGCTGGGGCAGTGGGCGCGCTCAGCTTCGCTCTCTTTCCCGAATATCGAGTTGCGATCGTCTCCTACTTTGTGATCGGGGCGGGAATGGCCGTTCTGCAAGTCGCGATCAATCCCCTTCTCCGAGTGTCGGGAGGCGAGGAGCATTACGCGTTCTATTCCGCGCTGGCGCAGTTCGTTTTCGGCGCGGCTTCGTTTCTCAGTCCCCGCATCTACTCCTACCTTGTGCTCAACCTGGAGAGACCCAGGCAAAATGCTAACCTCTTCCTGAGCCTGCTCCAAAGACTCACGCCGCGCGAGTTGCCATGGGCTTCAATCTACTGGATTTTCGCCGCATCGACCCTTCTGATGATTGCTGTTCTGGCGATGTCAAAATTCCCCCGCGTGCAATACTCCGCCGCGGAGAGCGCCGGCTCCAGAGAGATGTATCTCGGCTTGATGAAGAAGAAGGTCGTTTGGATGTACTTCGTTGCTATGCTCGCCTACGTCGGCTGCGAGCAGGGTACGGCAGATTGGATTTCACAATTTCTTTCGCAATACCACGGCTTCGATCCCCACACGGCAGGCGCCGCAGCCGTCTCCTGGTTTTGGGGCTTGATGACTGCAGGCTGTTTGATCGGAATGCTGCTCCTGAAGATCTTCGATAGTCGCAAGGTGTTAATCGGCGCTTCCATCGGTGCCTTGCTCTGTCTTACGGCCGCTCTGTTTGGCCCGGCGGAAACCTCGCACTTCGCCTTCCCCGCAATCGGACTGTTCGCGTCAGTGATGTGGCCCATCGTGATTTCCCTGGCGCTCAATTCCGTCGCCGAGCACCACGGCTCATTTGCGGGAATTCTTGGAACCGGCATGGGCATTGGCGGCGCAGTCGTGCCCGTTATTATCGGGCGAATCGGTGACCACCTAGGTTTGCGCAACGGCATGATGTTCCTCTATCTGACCTATGGTGTCATCCTCAGCATCGGCTTTTGGGCAAACCCGTTGATCTCCAATGCCACTATTGATTTAAGACAGACCGAGGCGCAGCCTTCACCCTAAAGCCAAACCCATACTCTGTAACAAAATTCGCGAGACTCTCCTGCCGCGCGAAAATCTCTCCCTGAGGGGATCGGAAACTATGGAGCATCGCAGCATCGATGTTGCATTTGCCGCGCTACCGGCAGGGCTAGCGGGTAGTCTCTTGTTTTTCGTCTTTGACACGAAGCGCAAAAAACTTAAGGTACCGGGGTACTCAGCGCTGCTCACCGGATTGGCAGCGCTGTTTCTATTCCTAGGGTCGTTTTTCGGGTTCGATCGGGGAATTCTGAGTTAGAGAGGGCGGCGCATGTCACAGCCGGCAAATCTGGCTATTTTCCTGTTCCTCAGCATCTCTTTGCTCTTTTCAGAAGATACCAGGTTCGAGGGCGTCAAAATTCGCCGGCACATGAGCGCGGAAAAGCGGGAACTGGTGGACAAGATCGGCGTACTCACCTTTGAAGATGAAAGTCACAAACTGACATTTCGCAGTAGTGCAGGCGATCAGTTCGCCATTCCATATTCCGACATCACCAAAGTTGTCTTCGATACGGATACGCACGGGACGTCGTATATGGCGAGCGTTCATGTACATGATCGCTGGCTCTACCTGGAGTACCGCCAAGGGGACCATTCGGAGAAGGCACTGCTGGTCCTGCCGAGAGCCCTTTACAACAAGGCAACCACCAAAAGCCAAAGTCTGTTTGGCGACCGCGTGACGATTGCGAATTATCCCGAAAAGGGGGAGTCGATTAGCGACGGCGACTGTGGCGTCGACAAGAAACAGATCCCGGATTGGAAGGCCAAGTATTCGATCAAGCTTGACCGGACAACTCATCCATTACCTGAGGTGAAGCCCGATAAGGCAACCATAATTGTCGTCTGTCCCCCGCTCACTGCTCGCGAAACCGGATTAGGATTCCAGTTCAAGTTGCGTGCCAATGGCAAGGTCATCGCGGTAAACGATATGGGTACCTATAGCATCGCCTACGTCGATCCGGGAAAATATTCCCTCATTTCACAGTCTGACAATGCGAACGGATTTGAGATGGATCTCGAAGCGGCCAAGACCTATTACTTCATCCAGGAAACTGTCATAGGAGCCGCCTTCGTAGGAATGAGAACCCTGACGATGCTCTCCCGCAACAGCCCCGAGGTCGTCATGTACCTCGCCGATGGTGCTTACCTCTCCGATTGGAAGCGAAAGAATTAGGGTTTCCAGTCGCATTCCCCATTACGCGTTTCTTCGCTCAAAGACGCCGAACCACATCACTCCAGATTGACAGTTCAAGGATGAAGGATGGGTCTGCCTGCAAGTTCCTGAAAGGAAAATACGAGAGAAAAGATTGGTCGGGGAGAGAGGATTTGAACCTCCGACCCCCTGGTCCCGAACCAGGTGCTCTACCAGGCTGAGCCACTCCCCGACTGACCACGCTTGACGGCCCCCACTTGGGAACAACGTGGCGGCTCGAACCCTGACAGTATAGCATTCGGCCTTTCTACAATTTCGGGGTGAAACTCGCCACGCGACGCATTTGTGAACATCAAACCCGACCTGCAGACTTGCTTGCCGCCGCGTTTCTCCGTCGACCACCACGTTCACGAGCATGGTTCGTTTTCCACTCCACGCCGCGGGGCTGTTACAATCGTGGGCATCAGTCGCGATTTTGCCGCTATTAAATCGTTTCTATGCTGGCTTTCACTGCTGCAACTTTACTGACTCCGACAGAGCGCGCCGACGATGTTCTTCTTCTCGTCGACGAAGGCCGCGTTCTTTCAATAGCAACACGCAGCAGTCAACCCATCCCGCCCGGAGTTCCTGTTCTCGACTTCGGCGATGCTTCAATCGCCCCGGGATATATCGATCTTCACATCCACGGTAGCGCCGGATTCGATGTCATGGGCGACTCACCACAGGCCCTTCCGGCGATTGAAACATTGCTCGCGCGGCACGGCGTAACTGCGTATTTTCCGACCACCGTAACCGCCTCGTTCGACACCACTTTGCACGCCCTTGATCGATTGGCGCTTGCCATTGAACATCGCCAACAATCTGCCCACGCCGCCAGCCCTGGACGAGCGCTTCCCATGGGCATCCATCTCGAAGGCCCTTTTATCAGCCACGCTCGCAGCGGCGTGCATCCGCTCGATTATCTTCTGGCGCCCACCATGCCTTTGTTTGAACGATTCTGGCAAGCCGCGCGCGGCCACATTCGCATGATGACCATCGCTCCCGAATTAGAAGGTGCCCCCGAGGTAATCGCCGAAGCAGCATCCCGCGGGGTCTGCGTGAGCCTGGGACATTCCGACGCCGATCTCGCAACCACCGAGCGCGGAATCGAAGCGGGGGCGCGGCATGCAACCCATACCTTTAACGCCATGCGTCCCCTCAACCACCGCCAGCCTGGCATTATCGGCGGTGTGCTCACCGATCCGCGCATCACCGCCGATATCATTGCCGACGGAATCCATATCCATCCCGCCATCGTCAAACTCTTCGCCAGTGCAAAGGGTCCCGAGCAAACGGTGCTCATCACGGATGCCATCTCCGCGACAGGAATGCCCGACGGCCGCTATCGTCTTGGCTCGTTCGAAGTCGACGTTAAGGATGGGAAATGCACCTCAAACGGCAGCTTGGCCGGCAGCGTTCTGACCATGGATCGCGCCGTGCGCAATCTGGCGCGTTTCGCGGAATGGCCGTTGCCCCAGGCGGTTGCGGCCGCCACTCGCAATCCGGCGCGCACCGCCCGTCTGGCGAATAAAGGTGCTCTTGCCGCCGGAGCCGACGCCGACTTCATCGTTCTGAACGCACAAGGCGAAGTGCTGCGAACTTTTATTGCCGGCATCGAATGTACCGCGTAACTCTCGCGCCGCTATGCGGCGCGCCGCTTCCGGCGAAGAATCTTAGTGCTAACCGAGGAGAGCAATGGCTGAGACCCGTAAATTCCCCCATCATTTAATAAGAGAGATTTTTGAGCAGCCCGATGCCTTGCGTCGCACCATCGAACCCCGCGTTTCTCTCGCCGACGGACTGGTTCGCCTCAACGAAATCCACATCTCGCGCCAGGAACTGCATGCCATCCGGCGGATCAACATCGTCGCCTCCGGCACAAGCCGCCACGCCGGCATGACCGGACAATACATGATGCAGGAGCTCGCCGCCGTGCCCGTCGACGTCGACTACGCCAGCGAATTCGAATACCGCAATCCCATGATCGGTCATGGCGAGCTCAGCATCTTTATTACGCAGTCGGGAGAGACCGCCGACACCACCGCCTCGCAGCGCGAGGCGCGCCAGAAAGGATCGCGCACCATCGCGATTTCCAACGTCGAGGGTTCGACCATCGCCCGCGAGGCCGACGGCTTCATCTACACCCACGCCGGTCCCGAGATCAGCATCGCTTCCACCAAAGCATTCACCGGACAGATGGCCTGTCTGTTTCTATTCGCTCTGTATCTCGGCGAGATCAAAGAAAAGGTTTCCAAGTCTCTCGCCCAGCACTACATCGGCGAACTTCTCGCTCTTCCTGACAAGACAGAAACCGTCCTTGCCGCTGCCGATCAAGTAGAGAAACTCGCCGAGCTCTACTACCGCGTCGACGACTTCATGTTCCTCGGACGCGCCATCCACTATCCCATCGCGATGGATGGCGCCCTCAAGCTTAAAGAAGTTTCCTATATCCACGCCGAAGGCTATCCCACCGGAGAAGCCAAGCACGGCCCGAATGCCCTCATCGATTTCCGCCTGCCCCTCGTGATGATCGCCACCTGCGACCCGAACGATGCCGGCTCCGTGACGCGCTACGAGAAAAACGTCAGCAACATGGAAGGTTTCAAGAAGCAGGGCGCGACCTTAATCGCACTCGCAACCGAAGGCGACACAACCATCCCCGCCATCGCGGACCACACCTTCTTTATCCCCGCCGCGCCCGAGTTGCTCTCGCCGATTCTCGAAATCGTTCCCCTCCAGCTATTCGCCTATTACGTCGCCCTAAAGCGCGGCTTGGACGTGGACCGTCCAAGAAATCTGGTGAAAGCCGTAACTCTGGAGTAAAAACATCGTCAATAGTTTTTCCCACGCCCTCGCCAGCGCTCGTCGCTGGTTTAACGAACGACGAACGACGATCGACGATCGACCAACGACGTTTTCCCGCCCTCTCCAGCAAAATTCCTCCCGATTCTTTATGATGGAAGGTCGCAATCTTTTCTTGGGGTGAAGTCATAGTGGCTGAAACGCAACAAACGAACGGTATCGAAGTTCTGGAAACGCGAGAGTGGCTCGACTCGCTGGATTATGTCTTATCGCGCGGCGGTCCCGACCGTGCCGGACGCCTTTTGCAGCAACTCGCCCTGCACGCCCGTCGCGAGGGCGGCGTCAACCTTCCATTTACGGCAACCACCCCGTACCAAAACACGATTCCTTCCAAGCAGCAGGCGCCTTTTCCCGGCAGTCAGGAAATGGAGCGCCGCATTAAGAGCCTCGTGCGCTGGAACGCCATGGCTATGGTCGTCCGGGCCAATAAAATGCAGGAAGGCATTGGCGGGCATATCTCCACCTTCGCCTCGGCCGCTACCCTCTACGAAGTCGCCTTCAACCACTTTTTCCATGCGGCCAACGAATCCGGCGACCGCGACGTCGTCTATTTTCAGGGGCACGCCGCCCCCGGCATCTACGCCCGCGCCTTTCTCGAAGGCCGTCTGCCCAAAGAGAAGTTAGAGAACTTTCGCCGTGAATTAAAAGAAGGCGGCGGACTCTCCTCCTATCCCCACCCCTGGCTCATGCCCGATTTCTGGGAGTTTCCCACCGTCTCCATGGGACTCGGCCCCATCCAGGCCATCTATCACGCGCGCTTCATCAAGTACCTCGAGAATCGCGGACTGAAAACGTCGTCCGGTGGCAAAGTCTGGGCCTTCCTCGGCGACGGCGAAATGGACGAACCGGAATCCCTCGGCTCCATCACCCTGGCCTCGCGCGAACGTCTCGACAACCTGATTTTCGTCGTCAACTGCAACCTGCAGCGCCTCGACGGCCCCGTCCGCGGCAATGGCAAGATCATTCAAGAACTGGAAGCCATCTTCCGCGGCGCCGGATGGAACGTAATCAAAGTCATCTGGGGCGGCGACTGGGATCAGCTCATCCAAAACGATCGCGACGGCCTGCTCGTGCGTCGTATGGGCGAAATCACCGACGGACAATATCAGAAATATTTCGTCGAGAGCGGCGCCTATTTCCGCCAGAACTTTTTCGGCACCGACCCCCGCCTCCTCAAGATGGTCGAGCATCTTTCGGACGAGCAACTCTCCCGCCTCCGTCTCGGCGGACACGATCCCATCAAAGTACATGCCGCCTTCCGTTGCGCCGTCGATAACGTGGGCTCGCCGACCATCGTCCTCGCCAAGACCATCAAGGGCTACGGACTCGGCGAAGCCGGCGAAGGCAAGAACATCACCCACCAGCAGAAGAAGTTGAACGACGAGGAACTGCAGATCTTCCGTTCGCGCTTCGGCATTCCCATCCCCGACGACGAACTGCACATGGCGCCGTTCTATCGCCCCGCGGATGACAGCGCCGAAATCAAGTACATGCAAGAGCGCCGCCAGCAACTCGGCGGTTACATGCCCGTACGGAAAGTCCGCGCCACTCCGCTAAAGCCCATACCGGAAGCGCTCTTCGAAGAGTTCTACAAAGGAACCGAGGGCCGCGAAGCCTCCACCACCATGGTCTTCGTGCGCATGCTCTCCAAATTGCTGCGCGATCCCAACGTCGGCAAGTTCATCGTCCCCGTCGTTCCCGACGAAGCCCGCACCTTCGGCATGGAAGCCCTCTTCCGCCAGGTCGGCATCTACTCCAGCGTCGGCCAGCTCTACGAACCGGTCGACATGGATACCCTCCTTTATTACAAGGAGGCCAAAAACGGCCAGATTCTCGAAGAAGGCATCACCGAAGCGGGTTCGATGTGCTCCTTCATCGCCGCCGGCACCGCCTACGCCAATCACGGCATCAACACCATCCCCTTCTTTATTTATTACTCCATGTTCGGATTGCAGCGCATCGGCGATCTGATCTGGCTCGCCGCCGATATTCGTTGCCGCGGTTTTCTCATTGGAGGCACTGCGGGCCGAACCACCCTCGCGGGCGAAGGCCTGCAGCATCAGGACGGACACAGTCACGTCCTCGCCCTGCCTGTCCCCAACTTGATGGCCTACGATCCCGCGTTCGCCTACGAAATTGCCATCATCATTCAGGATGGCATCAAGCGCATGTACATCGACGGCGAATCTATCTTCTATTACTTAACTGTCGGCAACGAGCCGCTGCCCATGCCCGAGATGCCCAGCCATCCCGGCATTCGCGAGGGCATCCTCAAAGGCCTGTACCGTTACAAGACCGCCGAGAAGAAGAACGCCAAGCTGCGCGCCCAACTCCTGGGCAGTGGCGCCATCATGTTTGAAGTGCTCAAGGCTCAGGCGATTCTGGAAAAGGACTACGGCGTCTCCGCCGATGTTTGGAGCGTCACGAGTTACAAGGAACTCTACCGCGACGGCAACGACTGCGCTCGCTGGAACATGCTGCATCCGACAGAGAAGCCGAAAGTTCCGTACGTGACGCAAACGTTGCAGGGCGCATCCGGACCCTTTATCGCCGCATCCGATTACATGAAGGTTTTGCCGGAAAGTATCTCGCAATGGGTTCCGGGGAAGCTTGTATCGCTCGGCACTGACGGCTTCGGACGCAGCGAAAATCGCGCCTCATTGCGAGACTTTTTCGAAGTGGACGCGAAGCACATCGTTCTCGCCACGTTGCACGCCCTCGCCACCGAAAAGTCTGGCGACAAGTCGGGGGATAGAGATCGAGACAAGAAAGACGGCGACAGCATCAGCCCAAAAATGCTGGAGAAGGCGGTCCGCGATCTAGGCATCGATCCGGAAAAGCGCAATCCCGCCACCAGCTAACACCAGACCGAATCGCAGGACGAACACCAGAGCGATCGCAGGGCTCATAACAGAGCGACCAACAGCCGCGAAGCGGCGGAACGAGAAAGCCCGGCACGGGAGTGCCGGGTAGACGAGAGTCGAACAACCTGAGTCCCGCAAGGGACGGCACTTACGTCACGAAAGAGCAGAAGGATAACGAAAGAATGCCGACGGAATTTAAGCTGCCCGAGTTGGGCGAGAATATCGAAAGCGGAGACCTCGTCCGCTTGATGATTAAGCCCGGCGCCAGCATCGCCGAAGGCGAACCGGTCATGGAACTCGAGACCGACAAAGCGGTTGTCGAGGTGCCATCGTCCCTAACCGGCACCATCGGAGAAATTCGCGTCAAAGAAGGTGACAAACTCAAGGTCGGCCAAGTCATCTTTACCCTCGAAAATGGTACCGCCGCAGCCGCCGCGCCCCCCGGTGCCAAGACGACTTCGCAGCCTGCCCCTGCTCCGCCGCAGCCCGCTGCCGTCGCCGAGATTCAAGCTGCCGCAGCCCCCGCACCGGCTCCGGTTCAAGCCGCGCCGCAAAAATCGTCTCCAGCGCCCGCCGCAACTGCCAGCGATTTCAAGCTCCCCGAACTCGGAGAGAACATCAACTCCGGAGATCTGGTTCGCCTTCTAATCACCGCCGGCGCCACCGTTTCCGAAGGCCAACCCGTCATCGAACTCGAAACCGACAAAGCCGTCATCGAAGTTCCCTCCTCCGTAAGCGGAGTCGTTCGCGAAATCAAAGTCAAAGAAGGAACGAAGGTTAAAGTCGGCGATGTCATCTTCACCCTCCAAGGCTCGGCCGCCCCGCAACCCGAAGCTCCTCGCCGCCATGCCCCGGTCGAACACATCTCCGGACAGCAAGCCGCCCGTCTCTCCTTCCAACTGGCCATGCGCGCAGAAGGCAAGACCGAAGAACAGGCGCTTCCTCTCGATCAGCCGCCAGCCGCTCCGCCCGCCTTCACCATGCCGGTGCAACTCGGCAAAGTCGCCGGAATGGATCACAATCCCATCCCCGCCGCTCCGCACGTTCGCCGCCTCGCCCGCGAAATCGGGGTTAATATTCGCACGGTAACCGGCAGCGGTCCTGGCGGACGCATCAGCGAAGACAACGTCAAGCAGAGTGCCAAGAACGCTCTCACGCAGGCTGCCCCCAACGCGGCCGCACAAGCTCCCCGCGGCGCCTTCGTCGAGCCCGAACTACCCGACTTCTCGAAATGGGGAAAAACCGAGCGCGTCTCCATGCGCGGAGTTCGCCGCAAGACCGCCGAGCATCTTCGCCAGGCATGGAACACGATCCCCCACGTCACCCAGCAGGACCGCTCCGACATCACCGAGCTTGAACAACTGCGCGCCCGGTTCGCGCCCCGCGTCGAAGAAGCTGGCGGCAAGATGACCGTCACCGCCATCGCGCTAAAAGTTTGCGCCTCAGCCCTGAAAGTTTTTCCCCAGTTCAACGCCTCCATCGACATGGGGAAGGAAGAAATTATTTACAAGCAATACATCAACCTCGGCGTTGCGATGGACACCGATCGCGGACTGCTCGTGCCCGTGATTCGCGATGTCGACAAGAAAAATATCGTCGAACTGGCCACCGAACTGACGCAGCTTTCGAAAAAAGCGCGCGATCGCAAGCTCACTCCCGACGAAATGGTCGGCGGCACTTTCACTATTACCAATCTCGGCGGAATCGGTGGCACCGGCTTCTCTCCCATCGTGAATTATCCCGAGGTCGCCATTCTCGGCCTCTCCCGTTCGCGCATGGAGCCCGAGTGGGTCAACAATAAATTCGAGCCGCGCTTGATTCTGCCTCTCTCCCTCTCGTACGATCACCGGTTGATCGACGGAGCCGACGCCGCCCGTTTCCTGCGCTGGATCGCCGAAGCCTTCGAACAGCCGTTCCTGTTGTCGGTTCAGGGATAAAGATCTTGAACCACAGAGGACGCAGAGATTGCGAAGAAAACAAAATATTCTGTCATCCTGAGCGAAGCCAAGCCAAGAGCGCAGCGATTGGCTTAGCGCGGTCGAAGGACCCCTACTTTGCCAATCTGCGTGTGCGATGAAGGGTGTTCTCAGGAGTGCGCAAGTGGATATATCACCAGCCTTCGGGTCGAGTAGAGATCCTTCGACTCCGCTGAGGATGACAATACTTAAGACGAAGGACAAATAACGAAATGGCAGAAAATTCCAATCTCAACATCGCAGTCATCGGCGGTGGCCCCGGCGGATACGCCGCCGCATTCCTCGCCGCCGATCTGGGCATGAAAGTCACGCTCATCGACCCCGAAGTCAACCCCGGCGGCGTCTGCCTCTATCGCGGATGTATCCCCTCGAAGTCTCTTCTCCATATCGCCAAGCTTCTCGAAGAAGCCGAGCAGGCCAAGAACTGGGGCATCGAATTCAGCGCGCCCAAAATCGATCTCAACAAGCTGCGCTCGTTTAAAGAAGGCGTAGTCGCGAAACTCACCGGAGGACTCGGCCAGCTCTCCAAGCAGCGCAAGGTCCAATTTATCCAGGGCAAAGCCGCATTCGTAAATCCGACAACTTTGAAAGTGACAAAGACCGCCGCCGGAGGCGAAGAAAATCTAACCTTCGATCGCATCGTCATCGCCACCGGATCCCGCCCCACCGTCGTCCCCAGCCTCAAGCTCGACAGCCCGCGCCTCATGGATTCCTCCGGCGCTCTCGATCTGCCCGACATTCCAAAGACGCTGCTAGTAATCGGCGGTGGCTACATCGGCCTCGAACTAGGCTCTGTCTACGCCACCCTCGGCACTAAAGTGACCGTGGTAGAAATGCTCTCCGGCCTGCTCCCCGGAGCCGACCGTGATCTCGTGCTGCCCCTTCACAAGCGCCTCGAAAAACTTTTCTCTTCGATCCTTCTCAACACCACCGTCAAATCTTTGAAAGACGAAAAGACCGGCATTCGCGTCACTCTCGAGGGCCCGAACGTCAAAGAAAAAGAGCAAGTCTTCGACCGCGTTCTGATGTCTGTCGGACGCCGTCCCAACTCCGAAATCCCCGGCCTCGACAAGACACAAGTCAAAGTCAACGCCAAGGGGTTCATCGAAATCAACGAGCAGCGCCAAACCGCCGAGCCCACCATCTATGCCATCGGCAACGTCGCCGGAGAACCCATGCTCGCCCACAAGGCAATGCATGAAGGCCGCACCGCCGTCGAAGCCATCGCCGGGCACAAAGTTGCTTTCGAGCCCAACGCCATCCCCGCCGTCGTCTTCACCGACCCCGAAATTGCCTGGGCCGGACTCACCGAGACTCAAGCCAAAGAACAAGGGCGGGAAGTTACTGTCGCGAAATTCCCCTGGGCCGCATCCGGACGCGCCATCACCATCGACCGTCCTGAAGGCCTCACCAAACTCCTCATCGATCCCAAAACCGAGCGCGTCCTCGGCGTCGGCATTGTCGGAGCCGGTGCCGGAGAGCTCATCGCCGAAGGAGTTCTTGCCATCGAAATGTGCGCGCTGGCCGCAGACATCGGAATGACCATTCACCCGCATCCAACGCTGTCCGAGACGATGATGGAAGGGGCCGAAGTTTTCTACGGCCAGGCAACCGACATCTATCGTCCAAAACGGTAAAAGAATTGTATTAGTGGGGGATGGCCAGTGTGTCATGGCAAGTGTGTCATGGGAAGTGTGTCATGGGAAGTGTGGGGACGGGCATTCCTGCCCGTCCAACCGGGCGGAACGCCCGGCTCACCTTAACGGAATCTCGATGAAAAAATTAGTCCTGTTGATCCTCGCAGTCTCCCTTTTCGTCCCCACTCTCCCCGCCCAGGTCACCAGCCTTCTCAAGCCCGGAAGTTCAACGCCCGCCTCCCCATCAGCCACCGATCCCTTGGGCCGCGACACACCCTCCGGCACCGTCCTCGGATTCCTGCAAGCCACGCAAGACGGAAACGAAAAGACCGCCGCCGATTATCTCCAGTTGAGTGCGGCCCGCCGCCTCTCGCAAGGTCCCGACATTGCCGGCAAATTAAAGTTCCTGATGGATCGCGCCTTCGAGGGCAGTATTCGGCGCATCAGCACCCGTCCCGAAGGCAACCTCGAAAACGGAACCTCCGACGTGCAAACCGTAGGCATGCTTTCCAGCGCCGATCAGGAAATCCCCGTCATCCTCGTCCGCGTCACCGATCCGAACGCTGGAAAAATCTGGCTCTTCTCCGCCGACACGCTCAGCAAAGTTCCCGAACTCTATGATCTTGCCGAAGCCCACCAGGTCGAACACAAATTGCCGCAGAGTCTTGTACGAAATGTGTTTTTCGGAATGCCCCTTTGGCAATGGCTGGCGCTCCTGATCCTGATCCCTGCGGCCATCGCCGTCGCCTGGGTCGTAATTCTCCTCCTTGCCATTCCGCGCCGCCTCTGGCTGAAATTTCGCCATCGACCCAACCTGCATACCTACAACTTCATGGCCCGGCCGCTTTCGCTAACCTTCAGTGCCCTCGCGCATCGCATCATGGCCTCCTACCTCGGACTGCCCCTGCTGCCGCGAGTGTATTACTACCGCACCATCAGCATCCTCATCAGCATCGGGTTTTTCTGGTTCCTTCTCCGCCTCACCACCGTCACCATGCAGCGCCTCCGCGTCCACGCCATCAGCGCCGGACGCATTGGCACCGGCACTCTCATGGTCCTCGGTGAGCGCCTGCTCACGGCCCTGGTCGTCATCATCGCCGCTCTCGCCATCCTCGGAATCGTTGGCATCAATCTCACCACGGTCCTTGCCGGCGTCGGTATCGGCGGTATCGCCATCGCCTTCGCCGCTCAGAAGACCCTCGAAAATCTTTTCGGCGGAATTTCCGTTCTCGCCGATGAAGTCATTCGTGTCGGCGACTATTGCCGCTTCGGCGACCGCACCGGCACCGTCGAAGACATCAGCCTCCGCTCCACTCGCGTCCGCACCGACGCCCGCACCGAGCTTTCCATCCCCAACGGCGCCCTCGCCACCATGAATATCGAAAACTTTACGCGCCGCGACAAAATCCAGTTCAGTCCCGTGCTCGCCATCCGCTACGAAACGACTCCCGATCAACTGCGCTATCTGCTGGCCGAAATTCGCCGCCTGCTGTTTGCCCACCCCAAGGTTGAGAGTGAAAGCGCCAGCATCCGCTTCGCTAATTTCGACAGCAGCTCCCTCCGTCTCGAGATCGCCGCCTACGTCCTCACTCGCGACTCGAACGAATTCAACGCCGTCCGCGAAGACCTTTTGCTGCGCATCATGGATATCGTCGCCAAATCCGGTACAAGCTTCGCCTTCCCTTCCCAGACGCTCTACTTCTCCCGCGATTCTGGACTCGACAAAGAAAAAACCGCCGCCTCGGAACAGCAGGTCCAGCAATGGCGCGACCAGCACAACCTGCCCTTCCCCGACTTCACGCCCGCCGACAAGTCCTCCTTTCGCGGATCAATCGTCTATCCTCCGCCAGAATCCGCAACTGGGACAAAATAGCTCACGGGCTACTAAACTATCGGGCGCGTCCGCCCTTACCCACGTAACTTGCGGGTTGCGCCGCAGCTTCCCTAGCATAGAGAAGCCATGCCCGATGCTCTGCTCTTGTCCCCGGATGACCAGGCTGTCAATGCAATTACTGGTGTCCTGGAAGAAATGTCAGTAAGTTGCGAACGTCCGCTGGATGGGATTTCCGCCGCCCAAAAACTCAGTTCGCACAACTACGATCTGGTTCTCGTCGATTGCGAGAATCTGCCCGCCGCCAAGCTCATTTTTGATGTTTGCCGCCGCGGAAAAAACGGTCACAATCCCATTCCGATCGCTATCGTCGATGGCCGCGCCGGCCTGCCTACCGCTTTTCGCCTCGGCGCCGAATTGATTCTCACCAAGCCCGTCGCAAAAGACCAGGCTCGCAGCACCATCCGCACTGCAGTTGGCCGTATTCGGAAAGAAGTTGCCGTAAGCGAACCAGTCTCGCCGCCGGCCGTCGTCGGCGCTCCCACCCCAAGTCATGCTGCGCCTGCGAACACTGCGTCCGCTGCCGCGGCCAGTGCCGCCTCTTCACCACTCGCAAGTTTCGCCGAATCTCTCGCTAAAGCGTCTTCCGCGAACGCGCCAAGAACAGCATCGGCTGCCGTTGCGTCATCCGCCGCCGGTGCCGCGCGCTCAGCCGTAATCGCTCCCGAGGATTCGAAACCGAGTCCCGCTCGCGTTCCTTTGTCCGGTCTCTTGGCCTCCGCTGCCGCACCCGCTGCGGTAGCACCTCCGAAACCTGGCGCGCATACGCCGCTCTCCGAAGATCCGGTTCTCGCCGAACTTGAAATAGCGGAAATCGGAGAATCCACTACAGTCACGCTTTCCCAACCCGCGCCACAACTCGCAAAGGCTCCGGCCAGCTCATCTCCTAAAGAAAGCGCCGCCCCATCCATCGCGCCCGTTTTCTCTTCTTATTCGCAAGGACGTTAAAAGCCCCGCGGCGCCTTAGTTGCGCTACTCGTGCTCGCCGTCGCCAGCGCCGGTTTTTACACTGCTTGGACTTACGAGCCGGGCTTTCGGACGATTGTTCAATCAGTCGCTCAGCCGCAGATTGATCGCGTCCTGGCGTTAGTTGGAATGCAACCCGCTTCCTCATCCAGTTCCTCGAAGCCGCCCGCTCCCGTTGTTCCGCGCCCTGCTCCTGCGCCAGCACCCGATACACCAGTGGCCTCAGATTCAACGCCAACCGCAACGGCGGCCGCCGCGCCCGTAACAAATCCGGCGAGCATAACTCCCGCCACAGCTGTCTCGCCCGCCGCAACTACACCGGCCAAGCCGGTTTCGACTCCGGGCGTTGCCGTTCCAACCGCCGCCGCAAACCCAGTAGCACCGGCGGTCAGCAAGCCGGAACCGGCCAAAGCTTCCACCCCGGCCAATTTCGCTGCCGCACCCTCACAGGCGCCTCTGCCCGGCGAAAACACCGCAGTAATTCTCTCTTCCAAAGGTGCCGAGAAGCGCCTGGCTCACAGCACTGCGCCCAAGTACCCGGCGGATGCCCGCGCTGGTGCCGAAGGGACCGTCGTTCTTAAAGAAGTAGTCGATGAATCGGGTAAAGTTGCCGGCGTGCGCCTCGTCGAAGGCGACCCCACTCTCGCCGCCGCTGCCATGCAGGCCGTGAAGCAGTGGCGCTATCGTCCCTACGTTCGCGATGGCAAAATCGAACCCTTTCAGACCGTAGTTATTCTGGATTTCCAGAAGCCATAAACGAGTTTGCTCGGCAGAAATCGCGTGTGGGGCGGGCATTCCTGCCCGCCTGCATGCATCAGAAATCCAGTGGCAAGATTTGAAAATCTCTGTTTCCTCCAGGAAACAAGAACCTGCTTCCGCAACCACCTTCACGATGCCGTAAGTCGTTCTAAGGCCGAATGTCCCCTGGCGACTAAGACCATCCGCCACACCTCAATTACCCCCGTAACTTGCTGGTACCCACTGTATTACCTAGGATGAGCTCATTATGGGTTACCAAGCTCTCCTCTTCTGCCCCGACGAAAAATTGGCTCGCGTTGTCGCTCAGGTCTTCGGTGATTTGGACTTCTCCGTCGATCCCGTCAACGAACCATTCGCGGCTGTTAAAAAGCTCATGGCGCAGCGCTATGACGCCATCGTCGTCGATTGTGAGAATGAGCAGAACGCCTCTCTGCTCTTCAAAAGCGCCAGAAATTCCGCTTCCAATCAGAGTTCGCTCGCCATCGCTTTGGTCGAGGGGCAGGCGGGCGTCGCCAAGGCCTATCGCATCGGCGCCAACCTGGTCCTTACCAAGCCCATTAACGTCGAGCAGGCCAAGGGCACCCTGCGAGTCGCTCGCGGGTTGCTCCGGAAAAATTCCGATGCAGCCGGCGCTCCTACGGCCGTTACTCCCTTAAGCGAGCGTCCAGTAGCCCCCCAACCAACCTCCGTCGCTTCTTCTCAGCCACTAAGTCAACTCTCGCCAGGCGCTCCGATCCAGTCCGTCCCGCTGCAGAGTTCTAAACTTCCGCCCCTGGCATTCGTTACGCAGCCCGCGGGCGTTCTTCCGGCTATCTCCGCTTCAGCGGATGACGAAGATATACTGGCTCCTTTTTCTGACCCGTCCGCTCACTCCGATTCACCGCTTGCTCATGAATCGCCTGTGGACGCACAAGAAGTCCTCTCATCGACTCCCGACAAGAGCGCATCGCCTGGCCAAAAAGAAGCGACTCACGAGCCAGCCGAGATATCCCCGGTAGCTACGACCCAGGCGCCCGATGTTGTTGCGCCCATGCTCGCCGTTCCCGCCGCCGCTTCTTCCGCACAAGTCGCATCTGGATCGGCCGCTGCACCCGCGCCCGCCAAAGAAACTTTGGCACCCGAAAAACATGCAACCGCCGCTGAGCCCCACCCTCCGACAATTGCGCATGAATCCGACAGCGGACCCGCTTCCCCATCCGCTTCGGAAAGCAAAAGCACCCTGTCCTTTGGCATTCTCAACGAATCTCCTTCCGATGGATCGAGCGACAGAAAAAAATTCTTGATCGCAGCCGCGATTCTTGTCGTCGCGCTCCTCGGCTACTTCGCCTACGTTTATTTTGGTTCCGGAAAGATCCAAGGCCCCGCAGCCCACTTTGCCGCTTCGCAGACCATCGCCCAGCCCGCAGCCATTCCCGCGCCTCCGCCATCGGCCACCTCGCCTTCTTTGAACTCAGGGCAGCTGGCAAGTCCGGTTACGCCTGCCCCGAATCCCACGGCAACTTTAGCGGTTTCCGGAGAAAAATCCGCAGCCGCCTCCGGTAGTTCCGGAATCCTCCGAATCGCCGCGAACCCGAACCCGGAGCCCGAGACGAAGAAGCCCTCTTCCGCACCCATGCTCGTCAAGCCCGTCGCTGCCCCAACCAGCAATCGACCCACGTCATCCGACGATTCCGCTGCTCCGCCTGCGATCGACCCCACGGCTTCCGCCAGCAACAGCAACTTGACCAGCCTGCTGGCTTCGACCTCCACTGTTCAGAAGCCTTCGCTGGCGACGATCAGAATTTCCCAAGGCGTTTCCCAGGGACTCGTAATCAAACGCGTTCAGCCCGCCTATCCCCAGGCCGCTCTCGCAGTCCACGCTCAAGGGGCAGTGCAGATCGAAGCCACCGTCACCAAAGAGGGCAACGTGACCAATCTCAAAGTGTTAAGTGGAGACGCCGTCCTCGCTCGCGCCGCGCTTGATGCCGTCCGTCAGTGGCGATACAAACCCTACTACCTCGATGGACAGCCGGTCGAAATTCAAACCCAGATCACAGTCAATTTCAAAACCAACTAGCCGGAAAGCCAGCCGTCAGCTATCAGCCATCAGTTCAAGCCTCTGCTGCTGGCTTGGATGGCCGAGGGGGGCAGAAACTTCGCTTCACATTGGTTTTTACTGACGGCTGATAGCTGACGGCCGACCCCTAGTTTAGCTGTTCATTCAGCGCGCGCTGCCGCGGACGTCCCGGATGCGCGCTAATGCTCCTGAATTTGTGGTAGAGCGCGTGCAGATCTTCGCTTAACAACCGCGCAATCTCCAGGCTGAAATCCCCCCGCCCTTGCAGCAGCGCCAGAAATTCCTCGCGCGGAGTATAGATCGCCGTCGTTTCCTCGCCGGCAACCGCAGTAATCCGGTGCGGTTCGCCGTCCATCGCCTCGCTCAATCCCAGCAGAGTTCCAGGACCCGCAACCTCCAGCAACTGTCGCTGTTGTTGATCGGTGGGCAAGAAGATCCGGACCGCGCCAGTTTCCACCAGGAAAATGCCCGTCGCCGGAGATCCTTCCTGAAACAATAAGGCTCCCACCGCAAATCTCTGACTCGCCTTATTCTCCCGTAGCGCCTGCAGAAGCTCCGCACTCAATTTGTTGGAGGGAGGTTGCATGAACAAAAGAAAATCCTTTTCGCTGTCGCTATCCTGCATCCCCACCGGCACCTAAGCTGTGATGGCAATCACGACTGTAAGTGACCTTTTTTGCGGCTCTCTTCCGCGCGCAACGGCTTTGCAGACGAGATACTTTCAGTGCGATTGGGGTTTATATTTGGCGAGCCCGAAAGGCGAGACCAGCACAATCAACTGACGTGAAAAGGAACCGCCAGACGACACAGACAAAGAAGTAACATAAAGAAGACGACAACAAAATCGACCGAATCTTCCTCGGATCGGCCACTCAACCTCTACTGCCGTTCCAGAACCTCGTCGATCGCGGCCTTCCCGCCCTTGTCGACGTTGATCACTTTATGGACCGGCTTGAACCCCGTCAACGTGATGTCCACAATATAATTCCCCGGCCCCAGCATGACGTCTACCGGAGAAAGCTTGTCCAGCACCCGCTGGTTGATCGCCACCTGCGCGCCTTTCGGCTGCGTATGAATGCTGATCGCGCCCATCCCCGCCGTGTTGTCTCCGCCGTGCCCAAACAGCTTATTGAACTTTCCAACCGTGCGCATCTCCTCCGCGTTCCCCAATGCGCGCAGCGTCGGCGAATACTGGAAATTCTGTGCCGGCCCAAGATCGGCGGTGGTCGTTTCTTCCAGATATCCTTGTTTGCGCAAAAGAATCGTGTGACTTCCCTTTTCCACAGCGAACTGCGAAGGTGTCACCCGCCCCGTCGGCTTGCCATCGATGATAATGTCGGCTCCCGGCGGCGTGCTGCCCGCCACCACCAGCGCGTTCATTGCCGCCAGCCGCAGCACGAGCGAAGCTTTGCTACCCGCAGTCACTTCCACCGTACGTATCTCCGACGTATACCCGGTCTTGTTGACCGAAATAATATGCTTGCCCGGCGTTAAGCTCGCGACGGTAAAAGGCGTGATCCAGGACGGATCGCTTTTCCCATCGATCTGAAATTGCGCGCCCTGCGGAGTCGAGTCGATCAGCGCCTGCCCTGGAACCACAACTGGCACTGGCGCAGGCGCCGGAGCACGGCGATTGCTGGCCGCGTTGTGCCGTTCCACCTGGCGCACCGTCAAATTCGGCTGCGCATCGTTGATCGGCGCTACTGTTTCCTGGGCTTGCGACACAGCAGCTCGAGCCGCCGCCGCTGGTGCCGCTGGCTGGCTTACCGTCAAGCTCTTCGTCGGCCTCGGAGCTGCCGTCGAACCGTCATCCTCCGAACGCACGTGAAAATACACCACGATCGCAATGACTAAAATGAGAGCGACCGCTCCAAGAATCGAAAACAGCATCAGCCGCGGCGGAATCGTCGAGATCTCCCGCATCGCTTTTTGCGCCACTTCGCGCGGCTGGATCTTCGGCTTCTCCTCCTGTCGCGGATTGAGCTTCATGATCGTGCTCGCCGACTGCGACGGCTCCGGCATCGGTGGCACATACACCGGTTCCTTCAACGGAGGCATTTCGGCTAGGTCCGAAAAACTCGTTCCTGCCGAACTCGGCGCCGGCGCCGCCATCATCGGATCTCCGCTGACACTCGGCGACTGTTCCTTCGTCTCCGGCTCCTCGACAGCAGCCGACATCACCGGACTCGAATTCCACGCGGACTGAAATTTCGGAGTCTTCCCCGCGTATTCGCTGCCGGCCCGCGCACCAGCGTCTGCATCTGGCCCAGAGTTCGAATTGAAGTTCGAATTGAAGTTCGCCTTCGCGTCCAACTCCGCCGGCGGCGCAACTTCAAAAACCGGAGCTTCGCCCATTCCAGCGCCCGCGCTCGCACCAGCTGCAGCGGCTTTCACGCCGTTCCCAGGTCCATTCCCCGGCACATTCAACCGCGAACCTACGGGCGTGCCAGTCTTTGCGGAAGCAGCCGGAGCCGCAGCCACAGGCGCCGCCACTCTCGGCGCCACTTGCGGAGCTGGCGGCGCAGCCTTCTCCGCCGCAGCGCCCGACACAAACTTGCTGGCAGCAGCCGCCCGTGCCGCGGCATTCACCACCACCGTCGGCGCCGCTCCCGACTTCCGGGTCTCCGTGGCAGCCTTCTTCGTCTCCTTGCACTGCTCCAGGTCATCCAACAGCTCACGCGCGTTCTGATACCGTTCCGCCGGATCCTTCGCCAGCGCCTTCATGATCAGCGCACTCACCGCTGGATTAATCTTCGGATTCAAGGACACCGGCGTTGCCGGCACATCGTTTTCAATCCGGCTGAGCAGCGTCACCGGATCGGCCGCGTCAAACGCCTGTCGTCCCGCCACCATTTCGTACAGAATCGTGCCCAGCGTATACAGATTCGACCGCAAATCGATTGCTTCGCCGCGAATCTGTTCCGGAGAGCAATACGGCATCAGCCGTCCCAGTCCTTTTCCTGCTTCCGCTTCAATCAGGCTCATGTTCGAGATGCCATAGCCCAGAATCTTCACCATGCCATCCCACTGCACCATGATCTTCGCCGGCTCCAGCGAACTGTGCGCCACACCCTTCGAAGCCGCGTGCTCCAACCCGGCGCAAACCTGCCGTGTAATGTCGAGCAAATCCCAGATCGAAAAACCTTCTTTGCGCGCCAGCATCGTCGCGATGCTGTTCCCTTGTATGTACTCCATCGCCGCGCAGAATTGCCCGTCGATTTCGCCCGCGCCGTACAGCAGGACAATGTTTTGCAGCGCCAGTTCGCGCGTGCTCTCTCCCTCGGCAACCAGCGTCTCCACGAACGCGTCCGCGCGCTCGCCCAGGGGCTCCAGACTCTGCGTCTTGAGCGCCACCACCTGGTTCGTCTCCGTGTCCAGCGCCTTGTAAATCATGGCGGTATCGGACTTCGAAAGTTCACTCTGTATATCAAAACGGCCAAACATCGTTGCCATTACTGTCGCCTCGCGCAGGTATCCCGCACTTCACCCTTGAATCTGAAATTGTGCTCACTTTTGGGGGAGAAGCGACCTTAGAATACCGCCTTCAACTGCACAAATGAGAGTTACGAAGGTACTCTCGGTTCACCACTTTCGTCTCATCTTCCAGCCAAGGAAGTCCTGAGAAATCACTGCGCGAGTAACCTCTCGGAATCCGACCGACGCCTCACTCCGCTTCACTCGGAGTAGCCGTCCTCCGTCTCGTCGTCATCCTCCTCTTCTTCCTTCTTGCGCTCGTCTTCTTCCTCGTCTTCTTCGTCTTCCCCTTCCTGCCGAAGAAGCGTGCCAGCGGTTAAAAAATCCTCAAGAGCACAGAACTGACATTCTGGATAGATTCTTCTCATAAGTCGAAATACCTTCCCGCGTGCTTAACCGCCCGCGCCGCACATCGCACTCCAGGCCAATAAACGCGTGCCTCCGTCCTGCAATAACAAGCGAAGAGAAGATGCGCAATTGTGAGCACTGGATCACACTTTTGATTGGCCCAAATCTGTTAGGCCCAAATATGTCGTTCGCCCGGTACCGGCTAGAACGCCCCGCTCTCCTCCGCCTCCAATTTTCGGCCAGCACCGCGCACGGCCTTTTGCCAGTAGCCCATCGTCTCTTCGCTGATCGCCGGCTCCGCCTTGTTCTGTTCCTCTCCATAAATCTCGCGCAGACAATCCAAGAATGCGGCCGCGTCCGCCTCCAGGCCCAGAACCTCCATGCACCTTAAAATTCTCGTGATCCGTAGATGGTTGTGGTTCGACCTGGAAAGCCAACCCGCCGCCCCCAGCGCAAAATTCGCCGCGCGAGTCACCCTAACGTGCTCGACCAAACGAACTTCAAACCCATAGAAGTTCAGCATGCGCACAAACGACCTTCGTAAATTCTCCAGCAACTCCGGACGCGTCCTGAATTCCTCAATCGTCTCAGCAGTCAGAATCGGAGCCGCTACATTGAACCCACTCCGCTCCGGCAAAGGAAAAAGCCATTGAATGGAGTCATGAACCGCTTCCAGTGACTCATCCGCCCAGCCCTGAATCTCGCGCAGATAGCGGCCTCGATAATCCGGTTGGGCGCCGCTGTAAAACTCGATGATCCGTGAGTTCGCCATTGCATTGCCCTATGATTCGATGCGCCCTACGAAAACAGGGAATTCTGCATCTCTTCCACTCTTTCCGAACACGCCGCATCGTCGTTCACCACCGAATTGATCCGCGAACTTACTGGAAAGCACCGCATCCGCCGCGCATAGTACGGCTTCAACATGTCCCACACCGTCCCCACATCCCCCATTCCCGGATCCAGCCAAATCTCGTAGCTCTCCGGTTCCAGAATCACCGGCATTCGGTCGTGGACAACCGCGGCCACACGATTCGGCTTCGTGGTCAGAATCGAGCAGGTCTCCAGCACCTTTCCACGCGCATCCCGCCAACGTTCCCACAATCCCGCAAACGCGAACAACTCTCCCTCATTGACCTCGAAACAATACGGCTGCTTCGCCCCGCCCTTTCTCATCCACTCGTAAAATCCATCCGCCGGAAGCAGGCACCGCCGCGATTTCAGCGCTTCACGAAATGCCGGCTTCTCCGTCACCGTCTCGGCTCTCGCGTTGATCATCCTCGCCGCCCCCGACAAATCTTTCGCCCAGCTCGGAACCAGTCCCCAGCGCATCAGCGACAACTCCCGTATCGATTTTTCCGGATGTTGCCGGATGACCGCCACCGGCTGCGTGGGCGCAATGTTATATCGCGGATTCCACTCTTCCCCGCTCGACATGGCGTCGAAATGCTCTTCGATAAGCTGCTTTCTCCGTGACAATCGGTAGCGTCCACACATCCGGAGATTATGGCAGATCGCACCCCACCGAGACCGGAAAATGACCGTCGACCAAATACCGTTGCCCCACTTGACTTTAGTATTCAAGTACAGCCTGCACACCTTCCTGGAAGCTCGCGTTTGCCCATACCACAATGACGAATTCTCCCAACACTCGCCCTTTGTCTTGTTTCACCGCCGTCAAATCGACCATGCCGCTTGTTACTCCAGCGAAAAATTTGCGAAAGAGTCTCCTAAATGGTTGTCCGTACGCCACGCCTGCTTTATCCTCAAAACTAACCAACTTGGGGCCTGGCTCAACCGTATTCGTCCGCTGCTTTTTCAGCCAGAAGTCTGTCGGAGTCCGCATGACACTAACTCGCTTTGTTTCCAAGAGCGCGTTTCGCAACAAGCGGCGCAGCATTCTTACCGTGCTGAGCATTGCCTTCTCGCTGCTGCTGCTGACTCTCATGATGACCATCTGGCACGCCTTTTACATCGATAAAGGCAGCAGCGAATCCGCGCAGCGCCTCGTCACCCGCCATCGCGTCTCGCTGACGCAATCCATGCCCGCCTTTTACCGGGAGAAAATTCGCGCCATCCCCGGAGTCGTCTCCGTCGCTCCCGTCAACTGGTTCGGAGGAATCTACAAGGATCAGAAGCCCGAAAATTTCTTCGCCCAGTTCGGCACCGATCCCGACGAAATCCTCAAGATCTTCACCGACTTTGTTCTCCCCGCCGATCAGCTCCAGGCCTGGCAGCGCGATCGCGCCGGAGTCATCGTCGACAGCCAGCTCGCCAAGAAATTCGGCTGGAAGCTCGGCGACCGCATCGTGCTCAAGGGCACGATCTATCCCGTCGACCTCGAACTCACCATCCGCGGCGTCTACACCGCCTCGCAACCCACCAACTCCGTCTACTTCAACGAAAAATATGTCGAAGAGGCGGTCGCCTTTGCCAAAGGAACCGCCGGCACCTTCGACATCCTCGCCGATTCCCCGGCCGACGTTTCGAAAGTTGCCACCGCCGTCGACGATATGTTCCGCAACTCTCCCGAACCGACCAAGACCGAGAGTGAGAAAGCCTTTCAGCTCAGCTTCATCAACAGCATCGGAAACGTCAAGGCATTCATCCTCAGCATCTGCTTCGCCGTCGTCTTTGCCACGCTCCTCGTCTCCGCCACCACCATGGCTATGTCTATCCGCGAACGGACCCGCGAGGTCGCCGTGCTCAAAACTCTCGGCTTCACGCGTCAATCCATCCTCCGTCTCTACATGGGAGAAGCCGTGCTCGTGGCCCTCTCCGGCGGCATCCTCGGATGCCTCTTGGCCGTCGGTCTCGTCTCCGCTCTCTCTCACGCGCCCGGCATGGGATTGTTTCTTTCCGGCATGTCCGTTACCCTTCCAACTTTCGCGCTCGCGATCGTCGTGGCAGCCATGGTGGGCCTACTCAGCGCCATCCTGCCCGCCTATCACGCCGCAAAATTAGATATCGTGGAGGGCCTCCGCTACATAGGTTAAAAAATTCGCTTCAAGCCTTCGCTTTAGCGAAACCGAGCGACGAAAAAAGAACGACAAACACCGAACGACAAACACCGAACGACGAACCATCATGGCCATTCCGATCAGCTACAACATTCGCAACCTCAAACTTCGCAAAGGCCTCACCATCATGACGGCCCTCGGCATCGCCCTCACCGTCACCACGGCTGTGTTTCTCATGGCTCTGCTCGCTGGTCTTCACAAAGCCTTCCGCTCCAGCGGCGATTCCCTGAATGTCCTCGTCATGCGCAAGGGATCCACCGCCGAACTTTCCGGAGGCTTCGACGCCAATCTCTTCCCCACCTTAAAAACTCTGCCCGGCATCGCCAAAGATCCTCAGGGAGAGCCCATAGCCTCCGGTGAATGGGTCGTCGTCGTCGTTCTCCCGCGCAAAGACGGCACCGGCGAAGTCAACGTTTCCGTCCGTGGCCTCATGCCTGCCGGATTAACTCTCCGCCCCAACGCTAAACTGGTCGAAGGCCGCTGGTTCACTCCCGGACAGCGCGAAGTCGTCGTCGGCAACTCCATCCACAACCGTTTTTCCGGAGCCAACGTCGGCGACACCATGGATTTCGCCAAAGGCAAATGGAAGGTCGTCGGCATCTTCGACTCCGGCGGCACCGCCTATGACTCCGAAATCTGGGGTGACGTCAACCAGATCGCTGCCGACTTCGACCGCCAGGGGGGCTTCGCCTCCGCCTACCTGCGCGCCACCGATCCCGTCGCCGCCGACGCCCTCAAGAACCGCGTCAGCGATGACCAGCGCCTCAAACTCGAAGGCACTCTCGAAACCGAATACTACGCAAAGCAAACCAGCTCCGGCGGCGCGATCCAATTCATCGGCACTTTCGTCGCCATCATCATGGCCATCGGATCCAGTTTCGCCGCCATGAACACCATGTACGCCGCCGTTGCCTACCGCTCGCGCGAAATCGCGACCCTCCGCATCATCGGCTTCTCGCGCCCTAGCATTCTCACCAGTTTCGTAATTGAAGCCCTGCTGCTCTCGCTCCTCGGAGCCGTCGTCGGCATCGTCCTCATCTTGCCCTTCAACGGCATGAGCACCGGCATCGGCAATTCCCTGACCTTCAGCGAAACCGTCTTCAGCCTGCACCTGACGCTGGAAGTCGTCCTCGTCGCCGTCGCTTTCGCCCTCGTCATGGGCCTGGTAGGAGGCTTCGCCCCCGCCTGGCAAGCCGCCCGCCAGGACATCTTAACGTCGCTTCGCGCCTGATCCTGCTCTTGTTTTTGAAAGGGCACGGTTTTAGCTTGTTTTGAAAGGGCGCAAAGCCTTAGCCCTGGTTTTCTGTTTTGAAAGGGCGCAGCTTCAGCTGCGCCGTAGCATCGGCAAAAACAATGGGCTTTAGCTTGTTTTGAAAGGGTACGGCTTAAGCCGTGCCGATTAGAATCAAAAACAATGGGGCTTTAGCCCCTGATGTCCGCCGAACTTCTTATAAAATCGATCTTGAACCAACATCCGATCGCGAGCGTACCTTAAAGCAATGCCCTTAAACATCGAACAAAGCGATTCCAAGCACGACGACCTCCGCAGCCTGCGCATCGACCACTCGCTGCGCGACGGTGGCGGAGAACCGCCCGCCTGGTCGCGCCGCATCATCCTCGGCGGAATCGCCGTCGTCGTCCTGCTCGGAATCGCCGCCCTCGCCTACCGCACCCTCGCCTCCGAAACTCCCGAAGTCGAAGTCACCCGCGCCATCGCCGAAGGCAGCGACGCCGCCGGCAGCACCGTCCTCTCCGCCAGCGGATACATCGTCGCCCACCACAAAATCAGCGTGAACTCCAAAGTCACCGGCCGCGTCGCTTGGATCGGCGTCGAAAAAGGCGACAAAGTAAAAGAAGGTCAAGTACTCGTCCGCCTCGAAGACGACGAATACCGCGCCCAGTACGAACAGGCTCGCGGAGCCTACGAGAGCGCCAAAGCCCGCCTTCTCGAACAGCAGAACGGATCCCGTCCCGAAGAAATTCAGCAGGCCGACCACAATCTCTCCGAAGCCCGCGCTACCGCCGAGAACGACAAAATCACTCTCGCTCGCACCCGCGATCTTTTCAATCAGGGCGTCATGTCCAAGCAAAATCTGGACGACGCCACCGCCAAGTACGACGCCTCGCAACAGCGCATGAATTCGCTCGAGCGCGCCTTCCGCCTCATGCAACTCGGCCCCCGCTCCGAAGAAGTAGAACGGGCTAAAGGCGATCTCCTCCAGGCCGAAGGCGCCATGCAGTACGCCAAATCGCAGCTCGATGCCACCGTCATCCGCGCCCCCGTCAGCGGTACGATTCTCGATCGCACCGCCGAAAAAGGTGAACTCGTCACCGCCCAATTCGCCAGCGGCGCCGAAGGCGGTCCGCGCGGCTCCGTCGTTTCGCTCGCCGACTTGAACGACATCCAGGTCGAACTCGACATCGCTCAGGATGACTTCGCCAAACTCTCTCCGAAACAGGAAGGCACCGTCACCCTCGACGCCTTCAAAGACCGCTCCTACAAAGGCGAAATCGCCGAGATGTCTCCGGAGGCGAACCGGCAGAAAGCCACCGTCCAGGTGAAAGTTCAGATTCTGCAGCCGGATTCCTACCTCCGCCCCGAAATGAACGCCACCGTCCAGTTCAAGGCCAAGCCCACGGACAACGCCAACTCCGCCACTAAGCAGAATTTCGTCTTCGTTCCCACCGCCGCCCTCCGCGATAAAGACGGCGCAAAATTCCTTCTGCTCGCCTTCAACGGAAAGGCCCTTCGCCGCAACGTTCACGTCGAAGGCCAGCGTTCCGGCGGCTATCTCGTGGATTCACTCGTCGGCGGCGAGAGCGTAATCACCGCAGGCCCCGCCGATTTGCAGGACGGTCAAAAAATTCGCATCAAGGGCCAGAGTTAGCAACGGGCAAAGTTAACAAAGATCAAAGTTAGCAAAGATCAAAGTAACCAAGGGGCAATCCTAACTATGAACGCCATGCCATCGACCTCGACGACATCGCCATCCACCCAACCCGCTGCGGGCAGCAGAGTCGTGCAGGCTCGCGGCGTCAGCAAGATTTTCAAGCGCGACGCCTTCCAGGTCACCGCCCTCGACAATGTCTCCATCGACATCGCTGCCGGAGAATTTCTTGCCCTGATGGGTCCCTCCGGATCGGGCAAGACAACTCTGCTCAACATGATCGCCGCCATCGACCGCCCCACCTCCGGCGAACTGCTGGTCATGAACGAAAACATCTTCCAACTGAACGACGCGCAGTCCGCGCACTGGCGCAACACGCATGTCGGTTACGTTTTTCAGACTTTCAATTTGATCCCGGTTCTCACGGCCTTTGAAAATGTCGAACTGCCGCTGCTGCTCACCAAGATGACCAAGCAGCAACGCCTCGAGCACGTCATGACCGCATTAAAACTTGTTGGATTAGAAGAGCGCGTCCATCACCTTCCCAAGCAGCTCTCCGGAGGACAGGAGCAACGCGTCGCCATCGCTCGCGCCATCGTCAGCGATCCCACGCTGATCCTCGCCGACGAGCCGACCGGTGACCTCGACAGCAATTCCGCCACTGAAATTTTGGAGATTTTGAAGCGCCTGAATGAAAGCTTCAGCAAGACGATCGTGATGGTCACCCACGACCCTCACGCCGCCAGCTACGCCCACGTAACCCGTCACCTGGAGAAAGGACGCCTGCTGCCAGCATAAAGTTTTTAAGTTTTGTCATCCCTCGCGAAGCGCGGGATCTGCAGTTATTGCCGTAACCCAAACTGTTATTCTCGATCTTGTATTGAAGGAACGCTGCCTCAGCTAGGCATCTGTATTGAAGGAACGCTGCTTCAGCTAGGCATCTGCCTTTGATCTTGATGGCTTTTGGGTGGCGCAGCGGTTTACCGCTGCGGTAATCACCTTCATTCCCCGACGGCTTCAGCCGCTGAGGGCTCTCGCGAACCCACTCTACGCCGTTCGCCGCACCGTCATCACATTCTCCGCCGCCTCAACCTCGCTCACCCACTCCCACACCCGCCGCCCACGATCGTTGCTCAAACTTCGCGCCTCGCCGTAATCCACCAGCCGGTTCAACACCGTCGTCACCGACGCCAGCGGATCCTTATGCCGCGCCAAAATCGCCGGCGCATACCTCTCCAACTCCACGCAAACTTCGCGCGCCCCCAGCGGACGCCGCACATCCATCAGCACCCGACGGCAAGCTTTTGTAAACCCGGGTTGCCGTCCGTTCGGTTTGCGATCGATCAGTTCCAGCAAGTCGTCGTCGAGAACGCTGTCCCCAAAAAGATTCGCCAGTCCCGCAATGGTCTGCTTCACCGTGCCGATGCGTTTCATAATCTCGGCCCGCTGCCGCATCAGTTGCAGCAGTTCCTCATGCGCCGCCTTCACCACCTGCTGCGCCGAAACGCTATTCGCCTGCGCATCAATCGTGAGCAAGCCATCGCCGTTGTTCTTCTGAAAATCCATATCATTCCCTCGGAAACGAGCCAAAACTCAACTGCAAACGTCTCCCCATTACTACGGGAAAGCCCTCAATTAAGTTCCGTCATGAATTGGACTCGTTCGCCCGGGAAAGGTCACCGTAGAAAAGAAGTCCTCAGCGGGGAGTGTGGCTGAGGAAGTGTGGCCGCGGGCGACTCGCCCGCGACTGGTCGATAGTCGATAGTCAGCATGGCAGTCGAGTCGCGCGATTTTTGCGAACGACCATCGACAAACGACCAACGACCAGAGGGCGCGCCCGATCCTACCCCATCACCGTCGTATGTTCCGGCCGCACCTTGTACAGCACCCGCACCTCGCCCGGCTGCGAATACGGATACTTATCCACTCCCATATATTTCTTCGCCATCTTGTCAATGTGCTCCGCTGCGCCCTCTTCCGAAATCTCCACCACCGTCCCGCGAATCTCGAGATAGCGATAAGGATTGTCCGGATCGATAATCGCCAACGCTACATGCGGATCGCGCCGCACGTTCCGATCCTTTTGCCGTCCCCGCGCCGAATTGAAAATCACGTGCTTACCGTCAAAGTCCACCCACACCGGAGTGACCTGCGGCTTTCCATCCGGCATCAACGTACCCAGGCTGGCAAACGCTTTTTTGTGGAAAAGATCGACGTATTTTTCAGGAATCACACTAGACATTTGGCATCATCTCCTAATCTAAAAATTGCCGCCCCAATTATAGATGCCAGAGGAGGAGCGTAGCGACGGGCCGTGTGGGGACGGGCCGTGTGGGGACGGGCATTCCTGCCCGTCCCCCCGAGCAAAGCTCTGCATTTCTAGCTTAGTTTTCCAACTCCCTCGAAATCCTCGGCACCTCGACAAACCACAGCCGCTTTCCTTCGTGAACCTTCGTGGTAGACGCTTTTTTAAAACTCTTCGGCAATTCGACCTCTGCCCACGCTGCACAGCGCGCCAATCATCCGTTGCCTTTTTCCCAATCCCTAGTAATCTAACAGTCTTTCGGAGGCTTCCATCCCCATGCGACTGCAACTCGCCACAGCCGGCAAACTCACCCGCAGACTAGCCTTATTGTTGGCCACTTTCCTCTTCGCCCATCTCGCTTTCACCCAGCCCTCGGCCGTCCCGCCGATAGCCGCCCAGCCGCCCACCGTCGTCTTCATGACCGACTTCGGCATCATCGACGATTCCGTCGCGCTCTGCAAAGGTGTGATGTACGGCATCACTCCCAACCTCCGCATCGTCGACCTCACCCATCAGGTCACACCATTTTCCATTCGCGACGGAGCTCTCTATCTCTTCGGCGCCTCGCCCTACTTCCCCGCCGGAACCGTCTTCGTCGTCGTCATTGATCCCGGCGTCGGCAGCTCCCGCAAAGCCGTCGTCGTCAAATCGAAGCGCGGCCAATTTTTCGTCCTCCCCGACAACGGACTGATGACCCTCGTCGAAGACCGCGACGGCATCGACAGCATCCGCGAAGTCACCAACCCCGATTGGATGGTCGGCGCGAAAATCTCCTCCACCTTCCATGGCCGCGATATTTTTTCCCCAGTAGGCGCCCACCTCGCCCGCGGCGACGACTGGACCCAGGTCGGCCCTATCGTCCCAAAATTAATCCGTCTCGATCTCAAGCCCGCCACCATTGACGACAAAGGTCTCACCGGAGAAGTGATCGCCCTCGATGGCCCCTTCGGCAACCTCGTCACCAACATCAGCGCCGAAAATTTCGAGAAGCTCGGCTATCGCCGCGGAGACAAATTAAGAGTAAAAATTGCTGGCCAAGAAATCGAACTGCCCTTCGTCAACACCTTCAGCGACGTCCCGCTGAAAAAACCACTCCTCTTCATCGACTCCCGAGGACGAGCCAGCTTCGCCGTCAACCAGGGAAGCTTCGCAGCCGTCTACGGCATCGACCCGCCCCAGCCCATCTTTATCCCCCGTAAGCCCCACTGACTTTCAGTGTGGTCACGGGCAGTGCGGGGCCGGAAGAGAGTGTGGGGCCGGAAGAGTGTGGAGGGAAAGAGTGTGGGGCCGGAAGAGTGTGGAGGGAAAGAGTGTGGGGCCCGAAGAGTGTGGGGGCGGGCATTCCTGCCCGCCCAGCCGAGCAAAGCTCGGCCGCCTGCCTCAATTTTCCAACTCCCCCGCAATCCGCGGCAGCACCGCTCGCAGCAACGCTATAAATTGCCCCATCACCCTCCGTCCCACCTCCAACACCTCTTCATGGACGAGCGCCTTATCCAGAATCCCCGCCGCCATATTCGTCACGCACGAAATCGCCAGAACATTCATCCCCATATGCCGCGCTACAATCGCCTCTGGAACGGTCGACATTCCCACGAGATCGGCTCCAATCGCCCGCAGATACCGAATCTCCGCTGGAGTCTCATAACTCGGCCCTGCCAGCGCCGCATACACTCCCTCGCGCGGAGCAATCCCCAACTTCTTCGCCTCCTCGAGCGCAATCTCGCGATAGCGCTTCGCATACGTATAACTCATGTCCGGAAAGCGTGGCCCAAACCGCTCATCATTCGCCCCCGTCAGCGGATTCTGTCCCTGCAAATTAATATGATCGCGCAGAATCACCAGCGCGCCCTGCCCGTACTCAACATCAATGCCCCCCGCAGCGTTCGTAAGAATCAACGCCCGCACGCCAGCCCGCCCCAACACCCGAGCCGGAAACGCAACCTCCGCCGCCGGATATCCTTCATACAAATGCACTCGCCCCTGCATCACCGCAACCGGAACCTCTCCCGACTTGCCGATCAACAACTGCCCCGCATGCCCTACCGCCGTCGATCGCGGAAACGTAGGAATGTCTCCATAAGGAATGCGCACCGCCTCCGTAAGATCATCCGCAAACGATCCCAGCCCCGAGCCGAGCACCAGCCCGATCCGCGGACGCAACTCCGTCCGCGATAGCACAGACCCCGCCGCCGCTTCAGCCCGAGTAAATAAGTCTTGAGTCATAAACACACATTGTCACAAACTTCCAGAAAATGCATTCCGGGAATTCCGGAAATAAGGGTCTTTGGCTTCGCTCAAGATAACGTTCCACTCTAGTACATCCTCTCGAACTCCCCAAACGCCTTCTCCAACTCCCACTGCAGCCGCGCCCGCTCATTCTCCCGTATAAACTTCTCACATTTTTCTGACTCGCGATCCCGCGCAGACCGATCCGCCGCGCACACCGCCGTCCGCCGCAACTCCCGCCCATCGCTCCACAAACTTTCCCCCGGAATAAAACTATGCTCCAGACTCTCGCGCGCCATGCGCTTCAACTCCCCATACGACAAGCCGATATCCTCCACCGCCCGCAAATACTCATGCGTCATATCGCTCCGCGAAACGCCCAGATCATCCGTCGCCAGCGCCACCGGCACTCCATACTTGATATACGTCGTCAGCGGATGCCTCTCTCCACTCACCCCCAGAATCAAATCATTCGACGTCAAACAAATCTCCACCAGCACATTCTTCTTCGCCATCTCCTTCAACAATCCAATCGGATCATCCTCACTCATCACCGCCGTCCCATGCCCGATCCGCTCGGCTCCCCCGCGCTCAATCGACTCGCGTATATGAAACCGCAGCCCTTCCGGAGGCACGAGCCCCATCCAAAGTTCATCCGCATGCAGCGACACATGTGTCACCGGATAAAACTTGTGCAGCGCCTCAATCATCCGCATATGCAAATCAAAATCGTGCATCGGAACATAAGTATCTTCCGGCATCACCAAATTGAATCCCACAAACCGCGGATCCGCCTTCGTCAGCTCAAACCCCAACAGGATCTGCGTAAACACCTGCTCCCGCGGCAACCCCCTCAGCACCTGATACAAATAGCGCAGCGTCACCGCGCATCCCGGCGCCGCCTGCGCCGTCCCGCAATGCAACACCTCCTTCTGACGCGCCTCATCCGCATCCAGCGTGCTCCGCACCGACGCCACTACATCCGCCATTCCGCCCGCCAGCAACGTCTCGCGCAGTTTTCCGAAATCCGTGTTCGCTTCCCACTGGAAGTCCGGCCCAATCGTCTTCGTCCCCAGAATCGCTGCCTGCCCGCCATCCGCCGTATGCATCACCTCCACATACTGCAAATGATCCGCTGCCGCCCGCGACGCCACTTCCGCAAACGCATCCCCCACATGGTTCTGCATCGCCGGACCAAACTTGTCGAACGTCCCAAAAAAATGATCGTGCCCCGATTCCTCCGCCTCATGCCAGTTCCGCATCGACCAGGCATCTATTAACTGGTCATACAGAATTGGATCCTTATACGCGCACCGCACCGACGGCTTCACCTTATATGACTCGCAGGAATCACAAGCCGCATGAATCAGCTTCGACGTGCTGCGATCCACACACAGCGCATTCTCCGACGCCCAGTCGATAAAACTCTCCGCGTAAATCGCCCCCGACAAGTGGACGTGCAAATCCCCGCCCTTCGGCATCTGCTGTAAAAACGCCAGAAGCAGCCCCGGCTGATGCCGCACCGACTCCATATACTTCGCGGCTTTCTCCTCCGACCCCTGCGCGCGGCAAACCGGCGCAAGCAGGAACATGACGATCGGTACGAGGCTAAGTACCGTCCACAAACCAACCAGCGCCCTGAAACGTACGCTTCCCATCAAGAAACGCCCTCCTGCGGCAAGAAATCGCTTTTCCTGGATTTTAGAGAAGCCGATTATAAGCCGGAACTCTCCTTCGTGTTCCTTTGTCCCTTTTGTGGCAGAGGATTTTTGTCAATTGCGCCTCCGCCTCTATCATTCGAAAACACAGATTTCACGCATATGAAACTTCGATTTGCACAACGAATTCGCTTTCGAGACTCCGAAACTGGCACCCTCGAAATCCGCGCCGAACCGCATGAACACTACAGCTTTCACCGTAGGTCGCTGCCCATTGCACAATTTCCGGTCACCTGCCTGTGTACGCCCTGCACTCCATTGATGAATAAGAAGTTACAGACGCATAAATTTCGTTGACGTAAAAAACAGACGTGTTAAAACCATAATCGTTCTTTGACACGTTCTGAAGTTTTTCCGGTTGGTGCAGCGTCCGGGGCTCAAGCGAAGTCACTCAAACAACCGCGAGGTGAGTTTGAGAGGGCAAGTGAGGGTCTATAGCTAAGCGCTGGTCGAGGAGAACAGGAGCCTCTGTTAAAGGCAGGATAGAGTCCCGAGGCGTTGAACTGATTTATCCGGTTGGCGGTGAGCCCGGAGCCCGAGCAAAGATCGTCCTGTAATGAACCCGCAAGGGAGTTATAGGAAAAGGTCAGCAAGGGTCTAAACGCGAGCTACTGGCCGAGACGAATGAGATCAACATCACCTCGGGACTCTCTATTTTTGTTCATCTTCTTCTGCTCACCCTCCCAAGATTTCCGCTTTTTGTTCTCTCCGAAAATATTTTTCTGATTTGAGGCTCATCCGGACTTTCGGAGGAGGCACGGCTTATCGAATTATTGTGGAATAAGGACTTAGCTCGCGGACGTCGGTGGGAGCTCATTTCGTCCCGATTGAAAAGTCAATCTTGACAAAAGTGGCCTCGGGGAACCAGGGGCGACAAGAAAAACGGCCGGTCTTTCAATTTTCAGGCTGGGAGTTGTACCGGCGCTTCCCGCCCGATTCTGAATGACCGCACGAACTCGTCGGCATACCTCAAACAGTTTGCCCGGGCTGGAACCGGTGCTACCACGCGATCCGGATACTCGTCGTAAGTTCGGCCATCGAGCAGTCTGCCGTTCTTTGCCTTCCGCACCCCGCCCCACTGCTTAAAGAAGAAAGGCACTTTCTGCATGCGGCACTGTTTGCGAATAGAGACGACCCACTCTCGCTTCATCGGGCGCGCCCCCGGCCCGCTCTCACCGCCGACAATTACCCACGTGATACCAGACAGATCAATTTCACCAAGGTCTTCCAACAGCGGCTCAATCGACAAGAAGCGAACTCTCGCGGGAGCCTGCCGAAGGTGATCGATCCGGGGCAATCCATGCTTCCGATCTTCAACACTGACTCCCCACCAAATGTTCTCCTGATCCGCTGCAAAACGTAACCGCCCCGAAAGTAACTGCAGCAACCTCTCCGACCGCTTGGTCAGTACCTGATACGTGTGCCAATTCGCTGCCGCCATCACGCGCGACACAGCCTCTGCGTAATCATCGGGTACACCTGACTGAAACAGATCGCTCATCGAATTGACGAACACCAGCTTCGGCGAACGCCAGGAAAAAGGCTCCGTCAACTTCTCCGGCACCAGCCGCAGATCAAATCCTTGTTCGTAGGGATGTCCCTTGACCCCGCGAAACCGTTCCGCGAACGTCTCGGCATAGCAATGCTTGCACCCAGGGCTGATCTTGACGCAGCCGCGGACGGGATTCCACGTGGCGTCGGTCCATTCGATATGAGAGTTTAGGCTCATTGACAACCTTTCAGTTACGCTTCCTTCGGAAACGTCACACGTACGTGATCCGCAAAAGTCCCCTTCGGGCGCCGCTGTAGAGGAGGTTCCGTCTTAATAACGCCTCCCTCCTCCATTCTGCGAAGTACGGTCTTGTAGTTTTTCATCGTGTACAAACGTCCAACGTTGTGGCGATCATAGATTTGTTGGGTTGTAAGAGTTTGACCGGAAAACTCCTTGATGAGCATCCCTTCGAGATCGTCCAATGGGCGACTAAGTTCGAAAAGCGTCGGGTGAATGGCCGAGGCAGGACAATAGCCAAAGGAGGCGACGCCCTGATGTTGTTCGGAGCTCACCTTTGCCATAATGTCCTTCATGATTCCGTAACCGACTGGATGCTTACTCGCAAATACTAAGTAATGGCTTGTCCTCGAGCGGCGATCGTCTTTAAAGCAGAACGGGAGCACGTACTTTGCGCCTATTTCATCGAGAGCCTCACACAGCGCGTCGATGATTCCAAGTTCTCTTTCCCTGGGAGGCAAACCCTCAAGCCGCTCCCTTAGTCGTTGGACACGAGCAGGTCCGAAAAGGGCATCCATGTGTTCTTTAACTAGATCGTTCGCGAGGCCCGGATTTATGCGGTTGTAGTTGAAGAAAAAAATACACTCGCATCCCCAATTCTTGAGGAAAGACTTTACAAGGCCGAGCGATAGGCCTTTGTAGCCCCATGGGTCAACAAACAGCAGGGCTGGGATCCGTTCAATCTTCCTAAACGACTCGGCGGTTTCGGCGCCAACCTCCCCGACACCAGTGTCCGGATGATGTTTGAGCTTCTCGATACCCGGTAACTGAGCAATTTCACTCCGCAGCAACCGAATATTCTCTTCATCCGAGTCGTTGAAGATCGTGAGAAGTCTTTCTCTCATCCCAGCATCCGCGATGGCTTTTTCCAAGATGAGCAGCGGCGTTGATTCCGTGCCGTCCTTATATCTTCCCGGACCACAAAAAAGATCAACATGGCCGATCAGCCCGCCCGACTTCTTAAGAACGATCTTGGCCCATGCCCAGAAATAGTCTCTGACAATCGCGGCCTTAATGCGCGATTGTTCCGTCGACTCCTCGAAGAACCTATCGGTGTTCATGGCGATCCAAGGCGAACAAAAGGCGAATTCAATTAAGGATAAGTCTACATTGGATAATCTTGCTTTTCAATATTCCTAATGACACCTAGCTGGGTACCGAACTACAAGGAACCTACAGCGGTATATTCCCATGCTTCTTCGGCGGATTTTTATCCCGCTTGTTCTCCAGCATCTCCAGCGCCTGGATCAGTTTCTTCCGCGTCTCCCGCGGCTGGATCACTGCATCCACAAATCCGCGCTCCGCCGCCACATACGGATTCGCCAGCCGCTCCCGAAACTCTTCAACCTTCTCCGCCCGCGCCGTCTCTCGATTCTCCGCCCCATCCAGCTCGCGCTTGTAAACAATATCCACCGCGCCCTCCGGACCCATCACCGCAATCTCTGCGCTCGGCCACGCGTAATTCACGTCCGTCCGGATATGCTTTGACGCCATCACGCAATATGCGCCGCCGTAGGCCTTCCGCGTAATCACCGTCACCTTCGGCACTGTCGCTTCCGCAAACGCGAACAGCAGCTTCGCTCCATGCCGGATAATCCCTCCATACTCCTGCTGCGTCCCCGGCAAAAATCCCGGTACATCTTCAAAGGTCACGAGAGGAATATTGAAGCAATCGCAGAACCGCACAAAGCGCGCGCCCTTCACCGAAGCATTGATATCGAGCGTCCCCGCCAGCATCGCTGGCTGATTGGCCACAATCCCCACCGGCTTCCCATTCAGCCGCGCAAATCCCACGATGATGTTTTTCGCATAATGCTCGTGAACTTCGAAAAAATATCCGTCATCGACCACCGTATGAATCACGTCTTTCATGTCATACGGCATGTTCGATTGATCCGGAATCAGCGTATCGAGCTTCTCGTCCAGCCGGTCGATCGGATCGTTGCACGCCTTCCGCGGCGCATCATCTACATTGTTCGACGGAATAAAACTCAGCAACTCCCGCACCATCGACAAACACTCCGCATCGTCGCGGCACATGAAGTGCGCTACGCCCGAAGTTTCGTTATGCGTGTGCGCCCCGCCCAACTGATCTTTTGTCACCTCTTCATGCGTCACCGTCTTGATCACATCCGGACCCGTAATAAACATGTACGAAGTCTGATCGACCATCAAAATGAAATCGGTAATCGCCGGAGAGTACACCGCGCCGCCGGCGCACGGCCCCATAATCGCCGAGATCTGCGGCACCACTCCGCTGTACAGCGTATTGCGCAAAAAAATGTCCGCATATCCCGCCAGCGACATCACGCCTTCCTGAATGCGCGCTCCGCCCGAATCATTCAGCCCAATCACGGGAGCTCCCATCTTCGCCGCCAGATCCATAATCTTTACGATCTTCGCGGCATTCGACTCCGATAGCGACCCGCCGAACACCGTGAAATCCTGCGCGAAAACGAAGACCAGCCGCCCTTCGACGCGCCCATAGCCCGTGATAAATCCATCGCCGTAATACTTCTGCTCCGCCATCCCAAAATCGTTACAACGATGCGTGACGAGCTTGTCGGTCTCTTCAAACGTTCCCTCATCGAGCAGAAATTCCACCCGCTCGCGCGCCGACATCTTGCCCTCTTTATGCTGCCGCTCGCGCCGCTTCGCGCCCCCACCTTCCAGCGCCATCTGGTCGCGTTTCTTCAGCTCGGCAATCTTCTCTTCAAGTTTCATAGGGGAACATTATAGGCGGGCAAAGATCGTGTGGGACGGTTGGTTGTGTTCGTGTGGGGACGGGCGACTAGTGAGCCTGCCCTGAGTGAGTCGAAGGGTCCGATCCCGCCAGGAGAGGAATCAGGTCGTATCAGGAGCACACTTACGACAACTGAGAGAGGATTCCCAGCTTCTTAGCCACTTTCGCCAACGCTCCATCCAGCGTCCACAGGTGTGTCCCCGGCGTCATCAAACACGAGGCCAACAAATGCGCATCTACCAGGCCGATGCCCTTCGCGTACAGTGCGCGCGTCTCAATCATGTGCCGCACCTCGCTCAGTTGCGCTACTCTCACCTCAAGCAGCGACTCCAATTCGTCGAGCCTCTTCCGCCGGTTGTGCAAGGAACCCAGAGCGATCTCCGCCACAACAAACGGATGCGTCACGATCTCTCCACGCTCGAGGCTGCGCTCCATCTCTTGATTCCCCCGGCGAAGATAGTCCACCCATACGGAGGTGTCCGCGAGAATCACAATCGATCGGCGCGCCCGCGCTTGATATTGGTCAGATGGGGTTCCGTGCCGCCCACCGCCGCCAGCCGGCTCGAAGCTTTGAGATGAATCAACGCTTTCAGCGACTCCCGGAGCAACGCGCTCCTCTCCGTCACGCCGGAAAGCTCCTGCGCTCTGCGAACCAAATCATCATCCAGCGCCACCGTAGCCCTCATACAATTCTCCTGCACCTATTTTATCACCATCAGGTGATTATTGTGGTGATGGTTTGACGAGCCTTCCTATGGTGCTTTCGTTCGATATGTATTTGCAAAACTTATGCTTTGATTTGATTCCAAACAGGCCAACTAAACTCCCGGCGTCACCGCATCCAGCAAATTCAGGAACTCCACCTTCTTCTCCGCCGCCAGAAACGACGCCTCAAATGAATTTCGCGCCAGCTCTCTTAGATGCTCGTCCGTAAATCCGAATGCCTCCTGCACCAGCGCATACTCCGCCACCAGCGAGGTCCGAAACATCGCCGGATCATCGCTGTTCAGCGTCAGCATCAGCCCCTGATCGAAGTACCGCCGCACCGGATGTTGCGCCAACTCCGGACACACTCCCGTCCGCAAATTGCTGGTCACGCAAATCTCAACCGGAACCTGCCGCTCCGCCAGCACTTCCATCAACTCCGCATCCTGACCCGCCGTCAGCCCATGCCCCAGCCGCTCCGCCTTCAGATTCAGCGCGCCCCATATCGACTCCGGGCCAACGCTCTCCCCCGCATGCGCCGTGAGATGCAACCCATGCTCGGCCGCCCGCGCATACACCGCACTAAACAACTCCGGAGGCCCCGCCTTCTCATCTCCGCCAATGCCAAACGCAATCACATTGCGATCACGAAACTGGATCGCCAGATCGACCACCGGCAACGCCTTCTCCGCTCCAAACTGCCGGACCGCATCGAAGATCCACAGCAGCGAAACTCCAAAATCCTTCTCGCCGCGCGCCCGCCCCCGTTCCAGCCCTTCGAAAATCGCCGCAAAATCCTGCTTCCGCCAAAGACAGACTCCAACCGAAACAATCACCTCGGCATGCAGCACATGCTGCGCCTTCAGCCGTTCCATCAACCGGTAGGTGATCAATTCATAATCTTCCGGACTGCGCAAATGCCCTGTCACATCCTTAAACGCCGAAAGAAATCCAGCAAAATCCTTGTACTGATAAAGCTCCTCCACTTCGGCGAGTGATGCCCCCGCCATCCCATGCCGCTGGCGCAACTCGAGCAACGTGCCGGGCTCAATCGACCCTTCAAGATGTAAATGGAGTTCAGCCTTAGGGAGTGTGCGTATAAACGAAGATGGCGCGGAAGCCATACAACGATTCTAAAGGATTGAGTCGTGTGGTGGGCTTTGCCCGCTAAACGGGGCGGAGCTCCGTCACCACACAACAAATCAAAAGTCGATTACCCGATTTTCTTCTCTTTGCAGAACTCGCTATGGTGCCGGCTATAAAACACATAAATTACCAGCCCCAGCGCCAGCCAGATCACGAACCGCAGCCAGGTAATCAGCGTCAGGCCAAACATCAGGCCGCCGCAGAACAATACCGACAGCAGCGGAAACCACGGCACAAACGGAACTCGAAACGCCCGTTTCCGGTCCGGCTGCCTGCGCCGCAAGAAGATCACGCCGAGCGATACCAGCACAAACGCAAACAACGTCCCGATATTCGCCAGGTCGGCCGCATCCCCAATATCGACCAGCCCCGCCGGTATCCCCACCGCGAAACACGCAATCCACGTCGACCAGTGCGGCGTCTTATATTTCGGATGCACCTTCGAAAACAATTTCGGCAGCAGGCCGTCCCGCGACATCGCATACCAGATCCGCGCCTGCCCATACTGAAACACCAGCAGCGATGAAATCATCCCCGTCAGGGCTCCAATCACAATCACCGACCGGAAAAACGGATGCACGCCCAGATATTTCATCGCGTACGCCACCGGAGCGTCCGCCGCTTCGCCCGAAACAAACGTCGTGTACTTCATCATGCCGAGCAAAACCAGCGCCACACCGATATATAAAATCGTGCAGACCACCAGCGACATGATGATGCCGAACGGCAAATCTTTTTGCGGATTTCGCGACTCCTCCGCCGCCGTCGACACCGAATCGAATCCAATGTACGTAAAGAAGACGATCGCGCCGCCCGTCACAATTCCCGCGAATCCCGATGGCGCGAACGGCGTCCAGTTCGCCGGCTTCACCAGCATCCCGCCCACCACCAGAAAAGTCAGAATCGCGCCGATCTTAACGGCGACCATAATATTGTTGGTTTCGGCCGATTCCTTCACGCCGCGCACCAGCAGCAGCGTAAGAATGAAGACGATCAGAAATCCCGGAAGATTAAAATAGGCGCCCGTCCATTGTCCGCCTGCCCACACCGGACTCGCCCACTTATCCGGCAGGATTATCCCAAACGCCGCGAACTGCGCCTTCGTATAACCCGCAAATCCCACGGCAACCGCGACGTTGCTGACCACATACTCGAGAATTAAATCCCAGCCGATAATCCAGGCAAAAATCTCGCCCAGCGTCGCGTAGGAGTAGGTATAAGCGCTGCCCGCAATCGGAATCATCGACGCCAGTTCGGCGTAACACAATCCCGCAAAGCTGCATGCGACCGCGACCAGCAGAAAGGAAATCGCGATTGACGGCCCCGCCGGAGGCCGCCCATGCATCAGCGCTCCCGCCGTGCTGCCCGTCCGCAAAAAATTTACGATGACGTCGAGCGCCTGCGCGTGCAGAATCGATGGCGCCTGGAAATATTCTCCCGCCGCCGCCGTCCCCGTCAGCACGAAAATTCCCGAGCCGATAATGGCGCCGATGCCCAGCGCTGTCAGCGACCACGGCCCCAGCGTCTTGCTCAGCCGGTGCGCCGGATCGTCCGCTTCCGAAATCAGCTTGTCGATCGATTTGCAGCACAACGCCTGACTGCTTGACGTTCGAATCACTTCGGCAGAGGGCTCAGTGGATGACTGCGACAAGAGTTCGTTGTCTCCTCACAGCACAACTCGGGCATGAACAAGCTCGTGGCCGGAACTCGTCCATGCCCGAATCTTCAGTGCACGCGCCTTACCGCTTGGCTTGGCCGCGCGCCAACTTCTTCACCTTCGGCTTCTTCGATCCGCGCGCGTAGTCACGGGGCTTCTTCGGCTTCTCCGCTTTCGCCTTCTTGCGGGACGCTCGCTTGCTCTTCTTCCGTTCTTCTTTTGTTAACTTCTCAGTGTTTGCCATAATTGCGTTTCATTTCCTCTTAAATTCGTGTTGTGATTTTCGCTTTGATCCTTCATCCCCTCGATTCGTCATCCCGAGCGTAACGAGGAATCTGCAGTCGCGCCTACGCCTTCTCCAACTGCGCGTAGCGCTCCACCAATTTCTTCAAACCGAAGCGAGGGAATTGTACCGTAATCTTCGCATCTTCCCCATCCCCTTCGCGCTGATACACCGTCCCCTCCCCATATTTCGGATGCTTCACCTTCTGCCCCGGCCGAAATCCGCGCTTCCCCGCCGGTTCATCCGGCAGCATCTTCGGAACGCTGAATTTCTTCCCTCGCGACGCAAAAAACTCCGCAATATTGTCGATCGAGTTGTAATTCTTAACCGGCGTTGGCGCTTTCGCCTTCACTCGCTCCGGATCCCAGGTCGCACTCTGATCCTCATCCTCATACGAATAGTGTGGCTTGTGTGGCGCGGGCATTCCTGCCCGCGAACGGCCGGAGAAATTGGAAGAACACCGGTGGGATATGAAGAGGATGAAGAAGAAGAGCGAAGAATACCCTCCCGCCGCCGACGTTCTCCGCCGCGATCCTCCCATCTCCTCCACCAACTGCGGAGGCACTTCTTCCAAAAACCGCGACGGAACGCTCGCCTCCGGCATGTCCGTGCCATACCGCCGCCGGTACACTGCTCGCGACAAAACAAGCGTATCCATTGCCCGCGTCATCCCCACGTAACAAAGCCGCCGTTCTTCTTCAATCGAATCCGGCTCCAGCAACGTCCGCGAATGCGGAAACAATCCCTCTTCCATCCCGGCCAGCACCACCAGCGGAAACTCCAATCCCTTCGCCGCATGCAGCGTCATCAGCGTAATCTGCGCGCCTTCGTCATACTGGTCCGCATCGCTCACCAGCGCCGCATGATCCAGAAACTGATCCAGCGTCTCCCCGCGATCCTTTGAATCCATCGCCGCATTTACCAGCTCGCGCAAGTTCTCAATCCGCGAATACGCCTCGGGAGTATCTTCCTCCTCCAATATCTTGATGTACCCCGTCCGATCAATCAGAAACTTCAGCAACTCTCCTGTATGCGCCGCTTCTCCCGGAGCCCGAAATCCCTCCACCGGAGCTGCATCCGCCGGTTCTCCAGAATCAGCCGCTGCTTCGTGTCCAGTAGCCGTGCCCGCGTCGGGAGAGAAGCTCGTGTCGCCCAACTCGTCCTCCGATGCATCGACAGCATTGTCGATATTTTCGATGGAGAGACGGGCGTGCTCGCCAGTCGTTCCCTGCTCCGGGAGATCATGCGCCGCAAAATCAAAACTAAAATTGGAAGGATCAAAATCCGTCTCGTCGTCCGCGGTCGCATCGGATGCTTGTGCGGAAACGTCTTGTGTGGGACGGGCATTCCTGCCCGCCAAAGCCGAGCGGAGCTCGGCCGCTTCCTCCGAATCCAACTTCTCTCCTGCCGTCTCCTCCACCCGTTCCCGAAACTTCCCCGCCAGCATCGCCCGGCCATCCTCAATCACATCCCGAAAGCTCTTCAGCGCCGCGAGCGCCCGCGCCGGCAGCAACTGCCGCTGAATCGCCTCGCCCAGCGCTCCCCACATCGAGAGCCCGGTCTCCAGACCGAGCCGCTCAATCGTCTCAATCGTCGTCTTCCCAATCCCTCGCGCCGGAGTATTAATCACCCGCAGCAGCGACACCGAGTCATCCGGATTCTGAATCACCTTCAAATACGAAATCAGATCCTTGATCTCCGCCCGTTCATAAAACGAAAACCCGCCGACGACGTGATACTTCAGCCCATACCGACGCATCGCCTCTTCAAATAATCGCGACTGCGAATTCGTCCGGTACAGCACCGCTGCCCGCGGAGTCTCGCCACTTTCCCCCGCCGTCCGTATGTATTTATTGATCGTGTCGGCCGCAAAAAGGGCCTCATTCTCTCCATCCGGAGCCTCGTAGTACCCGATCTTTGCCCCGCCCTGCCGCGACGTCCAAAGATTCTTTCCCTTGCGCCGGACGTTGTTCGCGACCACCACCGACGCCGCTTCCAGAATGTTCTGCGTCGACCGGTAGTTCTGCTCCAGCCGCACAATCTTCGCTTCGGGGAAATCGCGCTCAAACTCCAGAATGTTGCGAATGTCTGCTCCGCGCCACGAGTAGATCGACTGATCTTCGTCGCCCACCGCGCACACGTTATGCCCTGCCCCCGCCAGCAACCGCATCAACTCATACTGCGGACGATTCGTATCCTGGTATTCATCCACCAGCAGATATTGAAACCGCCGGTTGTAATATTCCCGCACCGCCGCTACCGACTTCAGCAAGCGCATCGCTTCGAGGAGCAAGTCATCGAAGTCCATCGCGTTCGCCTTGCGCAATTCTTTCCGGTACTCCTCAAAAATATGCGCAATCTTTTCCATCTTTGGATCCGCCGACTGCAGATAAATCTCCTGCGGATCCAGCATGTGATTCTTGGCCCATGAGATTCGCGAAAGCACATTCCGCGGCGTGAGCTGCTTGTCATCCAGCCCCATCCGCCGCATGATCCCCTTCACGACTTGCTGCTGATCGCTCTCGTCATAGATCACGAAATTCTTCGTCAATCCAATCGGAGGCTGTCCCGGCACCGTCGAAGGGATCCGCAACGCCTCAATATCCCGCCGCAGCACCCGCACGCAAAAAGAATGAAACGTAGAAATCACCGGCTTGGCAACGCTCAGGCCGCCGACCAGTTTCTCGACCCGTTCCGCCATCTCCGAAGCCGCTTTGTTGGTGAAAGTGACCGCCAGAATCGACTCCGGCATTACCCCCAGCTTCTCGATCAGATAAGCAATCCGAAACGTAATGACGCGAGTCTTCCCGCTGCCGGCCCCCGCCAAAATAAGCACAGGCCCCTCGGTAGTTTCGACCGCTTCGCGTTGTTGCGGATTAAGTTCGTCCAGAAACGACAAAAGAGAATAGCTCCGAATGCGCTGAATGAATTTTACAGGAGGCCTGTGTGGGTCAGGCTCGCGTGGGGCGGCCTCGTGTGGGGCGGGCATTCCTGCCCGCCTATATTTCCTCACAAAACTGACGTACCGCGATCACCGAAGCCAGCGTGCTAAAAGTCCATGATGATCGAGCTATGATTCAGCTTAAATCTAACCCGTACCAGTACCGGCGCAAGCTGCCACACTATCAGAAGTTTGATCGCGCTATATTCGTGACCTTCTGTAAACGCACTGAGGAACTACTCTCGCCTGCGGCCCGCTCCCTTGTGCTCAGGCACTGTCTCCAGGGAAATAATCGCACGATGCACCTTCATGCCGTCGTGGTCATGCCGGACCACGTGCATCTGCTGCTCACACCGATGCGAAACGCAGAGGGATGGCCGTTCCCGCTGAAGGATATTCTCAAGCTCATCAAGGGTCCGTCGGCTCGCAGCGTCAATCTTCTCAACCGAACTCGTGGGGCGTTATGGCAGGACGAGTCTTTCGATCATGTTCTGCGGTCAAATGAGAGCTTTGACGAGAAGCTGGAATACATTCGCCAAAATCCGGTTCGTCGGGGCCTTACGACCGTGTCCGAACAATACGAGTGGCTCTGGGTTGAAGAAAGTCAGGGCGGGCAGGAATGCCCACCCCACACGTGATGGGCTGTATAATCAAGAATTGCGCTCATGACAAAGAATTCATCTGGACCCGCATCCCCCGACAATCCCCAAGCCGCAACGCGCCGCCTGATCCGCTCCACCACCGTCCTCTGCGTCCGTCGCGACAACAAGGTCGTCATGGCTGGAGACGGCCAAGTCACTCTCGGCGAATCAGTTATCAAGCATGGCGCCAAGAAAATCCGCCGCCTTTATCAAGACAAAATTCTCGCCGGATTCGCCGGCTCTACCGCCGACGCCTTCACCCTGTTCAGCCGCTTTGAGGCCAAACTTGAGCAGTATCACGGCAACCTGGGACGCGCCGCCGTCGAGCTCGCCAAAGACTGGCGTACCGACAAATTTCTCCGCCATCTCGAAGCCCTGCTTATCGTTACCGACAAAGAAACCACTTTCCTCCTCAGCGGCCAGGGAGACGTGATCGAGCCCGACACTGGCATTGCGGCCATCGGCTCCGGAGGCCCTTTCGCCCAAGCCGCCGCCCAGGCCCTCGCCGACCATACACAGCTCGCCCCCCGCATCATCGCCGAAGAAGCAATGAAGATTGCCGGCCGTATGTGCATCTATACCAATGACAGGATTACCATCGAGGAGTTGTAGAAAACCGCTGTTCGTCATTCGCTATTCGCGGTCCGCGAAAAAGCGTAGGTTTCAGCGAACGGCGAACGACGAATAGCGAACCACGAATTTTATGGCCATTTATCTACCCGGAACCGCCGAAGAAGAACAAGTCACTCTCGACGAACTCACCCCGAGGGAAATCGTCGCGGAGCTCGATAAATACGTTGTCGGACAAAAAGACGCCAAGCGCGCCGTCGCTATCGCCCTGCGCAACCGCATGCGCCGCCAGAAGCTCGCTCCAGAAATGGCCGAAGAAGTCATTCCCAAAAACATCATCATGATCGGACCGACCGGCGTCGGCAAAACTGAAATCGCGCGCCGTCTGGCCAAGCTCGCCAACTCCCCGTTCATGAAGGTCGAAGCCTCCAAGTTCACCGAAGTCGGCTACGTCGGACGAGATGTCGAGTCCATGATCCGCGATCTCGTCGAGATCGCCATCGAAATGGTCCGCGAAGAAAAGCTCGAAGACGTCTCCGACAAAGCCGAACTCAACGCCGAAGAGCGCCTCCTCGACATCCTTCTGCCGCCCGTCACCCCGCGCACCGACTCCAACACTTCCACCGCCGGAGGCGTAATCATCGATGCCAGCACCACTCTGACCGAGTCCTCCAGCCGTACTCGCGAGAAACTCCGCCAGCAACTTCGCGAAGGCAAGCTCGACGACCGCACCGTCGAAATCGAGACCCGCGAACGCAATTTCCCCTCCTTCGAAATCATCTCCAACCAGGGCGTCGAAGAGATGGACGTCAATCTCAAAGACATGCTCCCGAACATCTTCGGCCAGCGTACCAAGAAGCGGAAGATGAAGGTCAACGAGGCGTTCGAATACCTGATTCAGGAAGAAGAGCAACGCCTCATCGACATGGAGCAGGTCACCCGCACCGCCATCGATCGTGTCGAAAACTCCGGCATCATCTTCCTCGACGAAATCGACAAGATCGCCGGACGCGAAGGTGGCCACGGTCCCGACGTTTCCCGCGAAGGCGTGCAGCGCGACATTCTGCCCATCGTCGAAGGCACCACCGTCAACACACGCTACGGGATGGTCCGCACCGACCACATTCTCTTCATCGCCGCCGGAGCCTTCCACGTCTCCAAGCCCAGCGACCTGATCCCCGAACTCCAGGGCCGTTTCCCGATCCGCGTCGAACTCCAGTCCCTCACGATGGAAGACTTCGTCCGCATCCTGACCGAGCCGAAGTCTTCGCTCACTCGCCAGTACATCGCCCTACTCGAAACCGAAGGAGTGAAACTCGAATTCACTCCCGACGCTCTGGAAGAAGTCGCCCGCTTTGCGTTTCGAGTGAATGAGGGCACGGAAAACATCGGAGCCCGCCGCCTTCACACCATCATGGAGCGCGTCCTCGACGAAATCAGCTTCGAAGCCTCCGACAAAAAAGGCCAGGAGTACAAAGTCGACGCTGCCTACGTTCAAAAAATGCTAAGCGAAATCGTCAAAGACCAGGATTTGTCCCGCTACATCCTCTAAACGTATGTGTGGGAGTAGGCAAGCGTGGGACGGCATTCCTGCCCGCCCGGCTTTTATGGCGGCTGTGCGGTCCTATCGGGAAGCGAAGCGCGATGTAGCCAAAACTCGGGTAAAGACCCTAATGACTCCGGCATTCATGTGTACCTTGATCTAGGGGTAGGCGCCCGCACCGACAACAGCCGATTCGTACGTTGCATCTCATCCGCACGTGCAAAATCTTGCCGTGAGGATGTATATGTTTCGTCTGCGAGTACTCCCACTTATTGCTGCGACCCTAGCCCTCACCGTTCCATCCCTGGCTGGAGTCCAATTCACTTCTGACACTTACACTTCCGTCTCGGGTAATCTCGACACGTATTCGACCGCGAACGGAGATTTCAACAACGATGGCATTCTCGATCTGGTCACCATCAACACCAACACTCTTTCGTTCTACGCGGGCACTGGATCGGGGGCTTTTGCCGCTCCCACAAGCCAGACAGTTCCGGAAAGCCTCGGTCAGGTTTTCGCCGCGGATGTGAACGGCGACGGAAAACTGGACCTCGTCATCGGGGGCACCAACTCCGCTCAGAACACGGTAATCACAATTCTTCTGGGGAATGGGGACGGCACTTTCACGCAAGGGACTAGCGTGAGCGTCCATGGATCGGCGGAGTACATTACGATGGCCGACTTCAACGGAGATCACATCCCCGATATCGCGGCCTCCGTCGCCACACAAAAGCAGGGGTGCAACACTCAGGTTTTTCTCGGGAAGGGTGACGGCACTTTCAAGAAGTCGGCCACCCTATCTGTGTACGGTTGTGGCGCGATTGTTGCGGGAGACTTCAATGCCGACGGTAAACAAGATATCGGCGAAGCCGCAGCCAACGGAGTAGTGGTGTACCTCGGCAACGGAAATGGAACATTCCAAAGTCCGCTCCTGGCCACGACCTCGGCCCCGACAGTAACGGAAGCATTGGCCGTGGGCAACTTTTTTGACAATAATATACAGTCTCTAGCCACGCTCACGGAAGCCACGCAGGGTCCGGGCGGTCCCACCACCTACTACGCTCAGACAGTTCAATATCAGAATGGCGCTCTTGTGCCGAGCAAGGCGCAGACGGCGACCACCGAGCAGTATTTCGGCTACATCGCCGCAGGCGATCTCAACGGAGACTTTAAAGATGACATCGTGCTGGTAGGCGGCAACATTCGCGCTTATCCTTTGACCGCTTACATGCTGGGCAATGGCAATGGAACCTTTCAACGCTACCAGAGCCTGGCTGCCTATGGGACGGGAGAAAGTTTCCCGTTCATCCGCGACCTGAATCTCGATTCCCGGCATGATATCGGCACTGCCTGGGATGGAGCTTACGGTGACGAAGGCTCCGGCGCACTGATTCTTCTCAACGATAGCGCCAAAACCAACTGCGATCCTCCGCCCGCAAACGCCTTGAGCGTGAACGTCTGTGCTCCCTTGCAAGACAGCAAAACAGGAACGACGATCACCTTTCGGGGAGCCGGCAACGCCTTTAACGGCATCGCGAAGCGCATGGAACTCTGGATCGACGGCACAAAAGTCGGAGAGGATCTTGAAGATCAACTCAAGATAACCGCCGCTCTTGCCAAGGGCTCGCATACCGCTTCGTTCGTCGTCGTCGACACCTTTGACAACACGGCATCGAAATCCGTGACCTTTACCGTCAACTAGTCGGCGGTTCTTAACAGGATGCCCCGCCTTGTCGCGTTTTCCACGACTGGGCGGGGTTTGGCTTCCCCCTTTCCATCACTGCGAGCGATGCTGGGTTCAAAGAGGGCGCCAAGCAGGCGAACGCGTAAAGCCAGTCCGCTGTAAAGGTCTAAGTTTTCCCCTCGCAAAACTTCAAAATGCGGCAGAATGACAGCATGACTTCATCCCCGCGTCGGTTGAGTTGCCTTCTCATCGGATTCGGTTCTCTCATCGCTCCGAGCTTCGGCCAGACTGCACCGCCGGCGCCGATCCCAACGCAGACTAAGGTGTGGCCGACGCCGCCGACCCGCGACCCTCACTCACCGGGTTATGTTGACGCAAAGGAATTGCCCGATGGCGCAAATGCTCCAGCGAACGTCGATGGAAATTTTATTCTTGGCCCGACCCACGAACCTTCCAACATGTCCGCCCACGCCGACATCCCCAAAGGCGCTCTCATCGAGTTCACCATGAACTCCTCCGACAGCAAAATTTATCCAGGGATCGCGCGCGATCCCGGAACTTTCGGAACGCCCGATCCCGCCGACCCCGCAAAGCTGGTCGTGACGGCCAGCCATCCCGCACCCTACACGCGTAAGGTGACCGTCTATGTGCCCAGGCAATATGTGCCCGGCGATATTGCGCCGTTTATCGTCGGTGCAGACGGTCCCGACGGCTTACTCTTCTCCGTGCTCGACACTTTGATAGCCCAGCATAAGATTCCCGCAATGGTCGCCGTTTCGATCGGCAACGGCGGCGGCGACGCCCAGGGGAGCGAACGCGGTTTGGAGTACGACACGATGTCGGGCTTGTACGCCGAATTTGTCGAGAAAGAAGTCTTGCCGCTAGTCGAAGCCAACGCGCACGTGAAGCTCACGAAAGATCCTGAGGGCCGGGCGGCCATGGGCGGCAGCTCCGGAGGCTCTTGCGCCTTGATCATGGCCTGGTATCACCCTGAGCTCTATCACCGCGTGCTGACTTACTCAGGAACCTTCGTGAACCAGCAGTGGCTTTCCCATCCGCAGACGCCGCATGGCGCGTGGGAATTTCATGAGCATCTCATCCCCGAAAGCCCCGCGAAGCCGATACGCCTTTGGATGGAAGTCGGCGACCACGATTTATTCAATCCGAACGTGATGCGCGATAACATGCATGACTGGGTCCTTGCCAACGAGCAGATGGCGAAAGTGCTCGCGGCCAAGGGATATCACTATCAGTTCGTCTTCGCCCGCAACGCCGGACACGTCGACCGCCCCACAAAGCAAGAGACCCTTCCCGAGGCCCTCGAATATCTCTGGCAAGGCTACATAGCATCACGCGGCAAGAAGTGAAACGCAGGAAAAGCGCCCGTTGACTTTTCACCAACCGTACTCCGCGGCTGCGAGGCCTAACTCCGACGGGACGCTGTCAGCTCCCAACTTATCAACTTACTTCAAGCACAAAGCCCAGCCGCAAATCTCCATCGTCAATTCCCTGCATCCTTCTTCAAAGCGCACAGCGCGTCGAGTTTCTCAAGCACTACATCCGAAGTCGTCACCGGCGAGAGCAGGAAATCCGTGAGATTTCCACGCTCGAAATCAAACCTCGGCACCTTGACATAGCCCGACGGCGTAATCCAATAGGGCTGGTAGTTCAGCGCCTCAACGATTTTTTGAGTGCGCAGATTCCCATGCGATCGCGGCAGAACCTCGCAGACAATGAAAGGACGGTCTCTCGTGATCGCCTCCCTCATCCCTTCAAGCACGTCTGCCTCAAAATCCTCCACGTCGATCTTGATCAGGTCCAAGCGAATGGGGTGCCGAGTTATGTAGTCATCGAACCGCATCGCTTCCACCTCGATGCTCGCTGCGCCCTGCCTCACCTGCCAACTCTCTTTCGACAACGTTCCTGTGCTCTCGACATCGAGTCCGCCTTCAGCCTCCGGCAGAAAAAATGCAGTCCTTCCACCTTCACTCGAAAGGGCAATGTTTTCGCAGCGGACACGGCCCTCGAGTCCGTTGAGCACAACATTCTTCTTCAAACCTTCGAATATCGCAGGCACCGGTTCGAAGGCCACGACTTGCAGGGTCGGATTCCACAAAGCGCCCAACGCGGAGTACAGTCCGCAATTCGCGCCCACATCAATGAAGGTCGCTGCTCGCTCAAAAAAGAACCGTAGAGTCCGCGAGGTCTCGGGCTCATACCCATCCAGCCCGTGCCAAAACAGTGCGGACGCTATTCCAATACCCGCGTCTCTTCCAATCGACAGATTCTTCCCGTTCGGAAGGCGGATCATCACTCCATTTTTGCGGATCTTATGCTCCAGAAAGCGCGCAGTTCGAGCCGAAATAAAACGCACTGGTTTCGCGGTCGATGCCAGCAGCAGGCTCAAATAGTAGTGATCCCGCCACCGCTTCACCAATCGTGTGAGGCCACGCGCCATCTTGCCACTCCTTATAGGCTCCGGCAGTATTATTTTCACGGCCCTCGCGACTCGCCGCTCGCTGCCTCGCTGCACAGGGATTGTATCTTTTTGCGCGGGCCCCGGATCATGGTCGTAAGCGGCGGTCGTAAGCGGCGAACGCTCACTGTGAGAACGCACACCGCCAAACTCTTAGACCGCTCGCCGCCCATTGTGTGGATGAAACAACTCCACGACTGCTACACTCCGTCACGGACCCCGTGATATGAAGCGATCGTTCGGATGCGTCGCCGCCCTATTTCTCTTCGCCCTCCTTTGCCGCGCCCAGCTCATGGCGCAAACTCCCGCCGCAAAAGAAGCAGTCATCGAGATTCCGTTCGAGTTCATCCACGGAGAGATCATTGTGCAGGCGTCCCTCAACGGCAATGGCCCCTTTTCCATGATGCTCGATACCGGAGCCGACCCTTCCATCGTCGAACTCTCAACCGCAAAAAGTCTCGCCCTCAAAATTAGCTCCAGCGGCGCGACGGGATCCGGCGGCGGCACCGACCAGAACCTCGCCTACGAAACCTCGTTGCCCCTCGTACAGCTTGGCGGCCTGGCCGCAACCAACGTCGACGCCCTGGCCATGGATCTCTCAAAAATCAGCTCCGGCCTGGGACGCCCCATCACCGCCGTCCTCGGTTACAGTCTGCTCAAAAAACGCATCGTGCAGATCGACTATCCGCACCAGAAAGTGCGTTTCCTGACCACCGCGCCCTCGTGCCCCGCTGCCACGCACTCAAAATCGCGCGGTTGCACGCTACTTCCCTTCCGCTACAAGGACGACATCCTCGCGTCAGGCGTCACTCTGAACGGCAAGCCCGTCACCGCGAACGTCGATACCGGCTCCAACTCAAATTTCCAGCTCACTCCAGCCGCCGTCGATCGGCTGGGTTTGAGCGCGGACGTTGCTCGGGCGCATCCCAGCAGTTCAACCGGCTTCAACGGTAATCTGAAAAATCGTGAAGGCACGGTCCGCAACGTCCGCGTCGGCACGATTTCTCTGAACGAGCCGCCTGTTGTGTTCTTCGGTCAGGGGATGGGAATGGATAAGGAACACTGGGATCTCCGCATCGGAAACGCGTTCCTCAAAGACTACGTCGTGACCCTCGATTACCCGCATGGCCGCATCACGCTCGCCGCGCCGTGAAATCGTTCCCCGGAACGGAAGCCTCCGCGCCAAGCCTCGGCGCCCTTCAAATGCAATCACGAACAGAGTAGAATTTTGCGCCAGTTCTCCGGGAGAGAAATCCATGCGCCGGTATCATCACATCGGGATTCCCACCACCGAGTCCAAGCCTGGCGAGACCCACTTGAAACACCTGAAACTCTTTCTCGTCAGTCACCAGAAAAGCGAATTCGGAGTCGAATGGATGCGCTTCGAAGAGGATGCGGCCGTTCCCGATCTTGTCCGGCGAGTACCGCACGTGGCCTTTGAAGTGACCGACCTCTCTTCCGAACTTGCTGGCCGCGAAATCCTCATTCCGCCGAACAGCCCATCCGACGGCGTCGTCGTCGCCTTCATCGTCGAGAACGGTGCGCCCATCGAACTCCTGGAATTTACCGACCCCAACCACCCGGCCCGTTTATCCAACCAAGCCGAGTAACGGGCAAACCGAAACTCAAATCGACGAAATCAGCCCTACCTCATATTCTCTTCCGTATTCGCCTCCATCCGCATGTCCATGCCACCCCACATCTCATCCGCCGATTTCGCCGCCGGATAAACATGCGTCATCCAGCCGAACACCACCGGAATCCACAATCCATGCGCCTGCTTACACGCCTCTTCCTCCTGGATGCTGCCCTGCGGTCCAAACCGCGCCTGCGGTCCAAACTGTTCGCTCAGCGGCAGGTTTCGCGGACCGCCGCAAAAATCCACATGCCGATGCCACGTCGCGATGCTTAGTGGTGCCACGGCATTCAGTTCTTCAACCGTCGAATCCTGTGGCGCTGTGTACATCACGCCCACCGCCTTCATGCCATCCGGCGTCCGTTTGTACAGGATGGATCCCGGTCTCTCGTAGTTCACGCCTTTTTGCTCGAGCCTGGCGTACCGGTAGTTCGTGTAGTGAACCTCCTCGCCCATTTTTCCCGTGGGATAAAACGGCTTATACCCGTCGCGCACCGCCCGATTCACATCCGCATACCGCGCCAGCACTTCCCCCGCCGCGAAAACAATCTGCTTCGCGCGCTGTTCGTCACCCGGGTGCGACCCTGCCTTGAGCGACATTTGCATGTGATCGCCCATTTTCATGGAGGGCACCGGCGTCTGATCGTTCTTCCCGCCATAGTGCTGCAACAACCGCTCCCACCATGGAAATTGCTGCGCCCGCAAAAAGACGAGAGACCCGAACAGCGCGAAGAAAAAGACGAAAACGAAGACGAAAACTGCCGTAAGACGCTTGGTCATGATTGGTCCGGCGCTCGGTCACGAATGGTCCGGTCCAAATATTCTACCCGTCCCCCACCCGGCCTCGACGAGAGTACAAACGTCCGTGCCCCGCCGTGTCAGTTTGCACGCTCTGGGACGAAATCATCGCTTCCAACGCCGCTCCCAGCGACGTATAAGTCGGACTTACCGTTGGCGAGTGGGCCAACTTCTCCGCCCCCGAACCTAACCGCCTTTCCCCTTACTTCGACAGAGAAATAACTGAGGGTGCTCCCCTTCTCACGCTCTTCGAGAAGCGACCTTTCCCCACTCGACGGAGCGAGTTTTTGTCACCAATCAGATAGTGTGCGACGTTACCGCTTGCTGGGAGTGTTCCGCTTCTCGATCCTGTTCGCCGAACAGAAAGCGTATCTCTCTGTCACTTACAGACGCCCCGGTGCCCCACTCAATCGCGCCTTTTGCGATGCAGTGGGCCTGTCCCTGAGAGACTCCGCTTCGCTTTTTCATCACCATCCCGCGTGCGCCCAATACAGACTTCCCCACCCCACCAGGCGAAAATAAGGTCGACCCCGGTCTTACCTGACGGCTGACGGCTGACGGCTGACGGCTGAAACCAGCTGACAGGTCTCTATCCCGCCCTCACCGCCCCCAGCGCATGCACCATCTCTTTGAACGCCCGCCCGCGATGCTCATAACTCTGAAACTGATCAAAACTCGAGCACGCCGGAGCCAGCACAATCACATCGCCCGCCACCGCCAGCTCCCCCGCCCGCCGCACCGCATTTTCCAGCGTCTCCGCATGTTCCACCTCGGCCGCGCCCTGAATCTGCGACTCGATCTTCGCCGCCGCCGCCCCAATCGTATAAACCCGCTTCACGCGCTCGCGCAGCAAATCATTCAGTACGGAGTAGTCGCTCCCCTTATCTTTGCCGCCCAGAATCAAATGAATATTCGCTGGAAAAGACTCCAGCGCCTTGATCGTCGCATCGACATTCGTGGCCTTTGAATCGTTGTAATAATCGACGCCCGCAACCTTCGCTACGAATTCCAACCGGTGCTCGACAGCCCTGAAATTCCGCACCGCCCCGCGAATTTCTTCCGCCTCACAACCGACAAGCGCCCCAATCGCAATCCCTGCCAGCACATTCTCCAGATTATGCGCGCCCTTCAGCGGAATCTCCCCGACCGGCATAATCTCGCGCTCGCCCTGCCCATCGCGAAAAACAATCCGCCCAGTCCGGACAAACGCGCCTCGCTCCACTTCCCGCTTCCGGCTGAACCAGACCAACTGCGCGCGTGTTCGTCCGCTCAATCCTGCCGTAGTAGCGTCGTCCGCGTTGAGCACCGTGAAATCGTCCGCCCGCTGATTCGCAAAAATCCGCGCCTTCGCATTCACATAATTGTCGAAAGTCTTGTGCCGATCCAGATGGTCGGGCGTAATGTTCAGAATCACCGCAATCCGCGGACGAAACGTGTCCACCGTCTCCAACTGAAAACTCGAAACCTCCAAAACCGTCCAAGTCGCGGGCCCCGCCTGATCCACAAAACTGATCGCCGGAGTCCCAATATTCCCGCCCACCAGCGTCGGAAAATTCCCGGACGCCACAATCTCTCCGGCCAAAGAAGTCGTTGTCGTTTTCCCGTTCGACCCGGTAATCCCAACAATCGAACCCGCCAGAAACTGCGCTGCCAGCTCGATTTCACCGATCACCGGCTCGGCCAGATTCCGAGCCTGCACGAGTTGCGCCGCATCGAACGGAACGCCCGGACTCACCACGATCAAATCCTGTCCTCGAAACGTGCGATCCCCGTGCCCGCCTGTCTCCACCGCAATCCCGTGCTCCAGCAGCAGCAAAATCTCATTTCGCAACTGATCTTCCGGCTTCGTGTCCGACACCGTAACCCGCGCCCCGCGCGACTTCAGGAACAACGCCGAAGCCACGCCCGACTTCCCCAGTCCCACCACCAGCACGCGTTTGTCGTTCAGTTCCATATAAGCATTTCACCACGGAGTCACGGAATCACCGAGAAAGACAACAATTGTTTGCTTTCTCCGTGTCTCGGTGCCTCCGTGGTAGGTTCTTCTATCTCAACTTGAGTGTCGTCAGCGCAAACAGCGCAAACACCAGCGACGCGATCCAGAACCGCACAATCACCTTCGACTCCGACCATCCCAGCAGTTCAAAGTGATGATGGATCGGTGCCATCTTGAATATCCGCTTCTTGCGCAACTTGTAAGACCCAACCTGCAAAATGACCGAGAGCGCTTCGATGACGAAAATTCCGCCGATAAATGGCAGCAGCAACTCCTGCTTGATCATCACCGCGACGGTTCCAATCGCGCCGCCCAGCGCCAGCGATCCCACGTCTCCCATAAAAACTTCTGCCGGATGCGCGTTGTACCATAAAAATCCAATCGACGATCCCACCATCGCGCCGCAAAAAATCGTCAGCTCGCCAATCTGCGGCATGCGCTGCAACTCCAGATAAGCCGCAAACGTTGCGTGACCGCTCAGATACGTCAGCACCGCCAGCGCCCCCGCCGCAATTACCGTGCATCCGATCGCCAGCCCGTCCAGACCGTCGGTAAGATTCACCGCATTGCTCGATCCCACAATCACGATCACCACGAAAACAATAAACGGCAGAAAGGCTAGAGGCCACAGCTCTGGATGCACCGCCCAGCGCTGAATCACCAAATCCGGATGAAACTGCTTGAAAAACGGCACCACCAGCCGCGTCGAATACTGCCCGCGATGCTGCAACACGATTAAAGCGACCGCAATCAGGGTGCTCGCAATAATCTGGTAGCCGATTTTCGCCCGCGCCGTGAGCCCCAGATTCCTGCGATGCACCACCTTCAGATAATCGTCCGCGAATCCAATCGCACCGAAAGCCAGCGTCGAAAACACCGCTATCCACACAAACGGATTGCTCAAATCCGCCCACAACAACGTCGGCACCAGGATGGCAATCGCAATCAGCAGCCCGCCCATCGTCGGCGTCCCCGCTTTTTTCTGATGCGCCTGCGGACCTTCTTCCCGAATGTATTGTCCAATCTGAAAATCGCGCAGCCGCTGAATCACGATCGGGCCCACAATCAGCCCCGTGAACAACGCCGTTAGACTCGCAAACGCGGTGCGAAACGTGAGGTAACGAAAAATACGAAATGGCGGGAAGTAATGAAACAGCTTCAGGTAGAGCAGCCAGTAGAGCAAAACTTGTCCCCTTCTGTAAGCAACCTCTGCTTAACTCCATTTCCGTACAGCTTTGAAGGGGCACGGCTTTAGCCGTGCCTTTAGAACCCGCCACAGAAGCGGCTTCAGCCGCTGAGGGCTCGCTCTTTCCACGCCTCGGACCTCGTCATCGTTCGATAGTTCATTGCTCGACGCCTTCGCCATTCCGACTATGCCTTCCAGACCTCCAGCGCCTTCTCCAACTTCACGCCGCGCGACGCCTTTAACAAAACTGCATCCCCGTCACGCGTCTCCCGCGCCAGCCACTCCCCCGCTTCTTCGGGACTCGCCACAAACTCCGCATCCATCCCTGCTGCCCGCGCGGCTTCCACCATTCCCTTCGCCAGCCCTCGCACGCCGAGCAGGAAATCAATCTTCTTCGCCGCCATATATCGCCCGCACTCGCGATGCAACTCTTCCCCAGTCGAACCCAACTCCAGCATCTCACCCGCCACCGCAATCCTTCGCCGCGCCTGCATCCCACCCAACGTATCCACCGCCGCCATCAGCGCCTTCGGACTTGAATTGTAGCAATCGTAGAGCACCGTGATGTTACCCAGTTGGACGACCTGTCCCCGCTTATCCGCCGGCTCGAACGACGGCAATGCTCCCGCAATCTCCGACGGAGCAATCCCATGCTCCAGCGCGATCGCCGCCGCCGCCAGCACGTTGTACACGTTGTGCGTACCGAGCAGCGGACTCTGCACTGCTTGCCTCACCTCGTGCCCAATCAAATCGAAGCGCGTTCCTTCCGCCCCCAGCGCCTCGATATTTTCCGCCCGCACATCCGCTGCAATCTTCGCCGGCCCGCCTGCGCCCGTAGGCTGCACGCCAAACGTCACCACTTTGCCCTTGAAGTCACGGCCAAACTGCCGCACATATTCGTCGTCGCCATTTAGCACCGCCAACCCGCCATGCGGAAGCGCCTCGATCAGCTCATACTTCGCCCGCGCAATTCCCGCCAGTGAATCAAAGTTTTCCAAATGCACCGGCGCCACATTCGTCACCACCGCCTGATTCGGCAGCGCGATGTGAGCCAGCGCCGCAATCTCTCCCGCGTGCGACATCCCCATCTCCACCACGGCAATATCGTGTTCCGGCTCCAATGTCAGCAATCCCAGCGGCAAGCCAAAATGATTGTTGAAATTTCCCTTCGTGCGATGCACCCGGTACTTCACGCTCAGCAAGTGCGCCATCGCCTCTTTCGTAGTCGTCTTGCCCATCGAACCCGTGATGCCGATCGCCGTCTTGCCCCAGATTTTGCGGACCGCCGCCGCCAGCGCCTGCAGCGCCGCCAGCGTGTCTTCCACAATCAGCAGTCCCGCCCGCCTGGGATACCGCGTCTCATGTTCCCTCGCAATCACCGCGCCCACGGCGCCCCGGCCCAATGCCTGCTCCACGAAATCATGCCCGTCCAGTCGCTCGCCCTTGACGGCAAAGAAAAGTTCACCGGCCCGAATTGTTCGAGAGTCGATCGAATACCCTTCCGCCCGTGCTCGGCCATCGAACTCTCCAACCGCCGGCAAAAATTCCGCGACACGCGCAAGCGTCAGTTTCATACCGTCGCCCCAGCCGTTCCCAATGGCGTACCGTTCTTGCAGGGATACCCCAACTCCGCAAGACTCTCCCGCGCCACCTCGACATCGTCGAATGGAATCGTCCCATCCTTCGTGATCTGCACCTTCTCGTGCCCCTTGCCTGCGAGCAATATAATGTCTCCCGCCGCCGCATGTTGCAGCGCCATCCCAATCGCCTTGCGCCGCTCCGGCTCCATCACATATTTCGCGCCCGATTTCTGCAGCCCCACCAGCGCATCGTTCATAATTGCCAGCGGATCCTCCGACCGCGGATTATCCGAAGTCAGCACTACAAAATCGCTTCCCCTGCCCGCCGCGTCCCCCATCAACGGACGCTTCGCCCGATCCCGATCTCCGCCACATCCGAAAAGTGTGATCACTTTTCCATTCAGTCCTGCATGTGTCACAAATTCTCGCGCCAGCGCCGTCAAATTTCGCAGCGCATCGTCCGTATGCGCATAGTCCACGACTACCGTAAACGGCTGCCCGCAATCGACGCGCTCAAATCGTCCTGGCACTCGCGCAAGATCAAAAATCCCTTTCGCAATCGCCTCCGCCGGACAATCGCGCGCATATCCCGCCGCCGACGCGGCCAGCACGTTATACACATTCACCTTCCCGATCAGCGGAGACCACATCGCGATCGTCCCCGCCGGCGTCACCATCTGAAAGCGCGTGCCCCGCAACGTAATTTCCACCGACTCCGCGTGGAAGTCGCCCGACGTCATCCCGTAAGACAGAACGACTGCGCTTTTCTTTTTGCAGAGCTGCAATAGCTCGCGTCCATGCTCATCGTCAATATTCAAAACAGCCGCCCGCGGAGGCTCTGTCCCGCAGCCTTCAAAGAGCACCTGTTTGGCGCGAAAATATTCTTCCATCGTGTGGTGGTAATCGAGGTGATCGCGCGTGAGGTTGGTGAACACGGCTACATCAAACGGAATCCCAAAAACCCGCTGCTGCTCCAGCGCGTGCGATGACACTTCCATCACCGCCTCCGTCACTCCCAGCCCCAACCCGTCCGCCAACAACCGGTTCAACTCCAGCGCCTCAGGAGTCGTATGCGGCGCGGGCAGCACCTTCCCCGCCACGTGATATTCAATCGTTCCCACCAGTGCCGTCTTGCGTCCCGCCGCCTGCAGAATCGATTCGATCAGAAACGCCGTGGTGCTCTTCCCGTTCGTCCCCGTGATTCCAGTGTTCGCAATCCGCTCCGCCGGACGCTTGTAAAAATTCGCGCTCAGCCGCGCCAGAGCACGCCGCCCATGCGCGACCTGCGCCCACGCGACTCCAGCGCGCGGCGTTTCAGCCGCGGAATCCGTCACCACCGCCGATGCGCCCGCCGCGATCGCCTGCTCGATAAATCGATTCCCGTCGCTCGTCTCGCCCTTCATCGCGACAAAAACCGTCCCCGGACGCACCCGCCGGGAATCGTATTCCACCCCGCTGACCGCCGCACCCCCGCTCTGCGAGAGAACCTCGGCACCCTGCAGCAGTTGTTGGAATGTCATTGCAGTGATTATAAAGACTGAAGATTTTCCTTCGTAGACTTTCGTAGCCTCTGGGGTGAAAGCCTCTGCCTATCTCCCGAACCGCACCACCACCCGAGCTCCCGCCGTCACTCGCGTCCCCGCCGCCGGAGTCTGTTCCCGCGCCACTCCACTTCCCACCGCATTCAGATCGAGCCCCGCATCCTCCGCCGTCTCCAGCGCATTCCGCAAATTCTTTCCCACGAACGACGGCACCTCAATCCCGCCTTCTTCCACATCGAGCACAACCGTCCCGCTGCTCATCCCCTTCTGCGGCAGGGCATTTTCTGCCATCGGTGCGGCGGCCACCGGCGCGCCGTGCGTACCCAAACTCAACTTCGTCGTCGAACTAGCCGAAGACGCCGGCTCCATCACCCGCGCAACCTGTTCCGACGGAACCCCCTGCGCCGCAATCGCGTTCCCGTTAACTCTGTTCGAAGTCCCATTCACCGGCGGCCCGTTCGGAATATCGCTCGCATCATTGTTATCCGCTAAATCCAGGCTCGCCCCCAGATGATCCGGAGAACTCTCCTCCAGACTAGCCTCCGGCACATTCCTCTTTGCGAGCAGCACCTGCCGGGTCGGCGGCAACGGCACATCATGGGGCACGTGCAGATACTCCAGCGTCTGCTGCATGACCCGCTGAAATATGGGAGCCGAAACCTGCCCACCCTGATGCAGCCCCACCGCCGAATCCAGAATCACCACCACCGCAATCTGCGGATCATTAATCGGCGCGAACCCCGCAAACGACGCCACATATTTCGTCTTCGAATACGCCCCCGTCGCCGGATCTACCTTCTGCGCCGTCCCCGTTTTTCCCGCCGACGTGTATCCCTCCAGAATCGCCTTGCGCCCCGTCCCGTGCAGCACCACGCCCTGCAGCATCTGCCGCATCTGCGCCGCCGTCAGCGGCGAAACCACCCGCGTCCCCTCCACCGGCTGAAACGCAATCGTCTGCGGAACATTCTGCGCCCCGCTTGGCGATGACATCGTTCCCGCCACAATTCGCGGAGGCACTCGCACCCCATCGTTCGCAAACGTCGAAATCAGCGCCCCGAGTTGCACCGCCGAAATCCCAATCTCCTGCCCCATCGAAATGGCGCCAATCGATACTTTCGACCACCGGCTTACCGGCTTCGTCAGCCCCGCCGTCTCGCTCGGAAGCTCAACTCCCGTCCGCTGTCCAAACCCATACGCGCGGATGTATTTGTACATTCGGTCATCGCCCAGCCGCAGCGCAACTTTGATCGCGCCCACGTCGCTCGACTCCGCCAGAATGTCGGCCACCGACAACATGCCGTGCGGCTTGCTGTCGCGGATCCGCATTCCATTAATCACGATCGACCCCATCTGGCAGTCGAACATCTCGTCCGGACGCGTCACCTTTTCTTCCAGCCCCGCCGACAGCGTCACCATCTTGAACGTCGAGCCCGGCTCGTAAATGTCGCTAACCGCGCGGTCGTTCAGGGCTTCGTTGGTAATCTCTTTTCGCAGGTTCGGATTAAACGTCGGCCGGTTCGTCAGCGCCAGAATCTCGCCGGTATGCGGATTCTCCACCAGCACCGTCCCCGCAATCGCGTGCGTCTCCTCCATCCCGCGCTGTAGCTCGCGCTCCGCGATGTACTGAATATTCTGATCAATCGTGAGCACCACGCTGTCGCCCGACTCCGGCTCTTTTTCCACGCTTGCATACCACCGCTTGCGCGCGTCCACCGAAATCATCAGCTTTCCGGACTTGCCCTTCAGTCGCTGGTTAAACTGCCGCTCCAGTCCGCTCAATCCCTGATCGTCCGTGCCCACATATCCCAACACCTGCGCCGCCAGTTCGCGCTTCGGATAAAACCGCTTTGCCTCTTTCTGGTAATGGACTCCCTGCAGATTCAGCGCCCGAATCCGGTCGATCACCTCCGCGTCGCCTTTGCGCGCAACCCAGCAAAATTTATGCGCGCTGCAATCCGCCAGCAGTATCCGCGGATCATCCTTAGTTATGCGTGTGATCAGGCTCAACGTATTCGCCAGGTCCGGAGTCTCCGACGGCACCACAAATGCCGAGTCCACCTGGATCGACATCGCCAGTTCGCGCCCCGCGCGATCGTAGATCACCCCGCGCTTCGGAGAAAGATCGAAGCTCCGTTGCTGCTGATGTTGCGCCCGTCGCGCAAAATCGCCGTAACAAAAAATTTGCAGGTAGACGAGCCGCCCGCAGATCGCGAGCAGCCAAAGACAGAGTAGTCCCGCTAAGAGATACAGCCGGAATCGTGCGCCGTTCGAAGAACTACTCGCTGCCACTTCCAACCCTCAGAAACTTTCGGCGGCCCCGAAGAGCCGCCGTGGTAAAAAAGCCGTGTGGTGACGGGGCCATGCCCCGTGCCGTCCTTATCTTGCCGAAATCACCGCCACCGGAGTCATGCTCGCCATCACCGGAGCCGTCGTCTCCGACCCCGCATCCATGCGAATCACCTGTCCCGGTTGCGGCGGTTGCAGCCCCAGTTTCCGCGCCGTCAGATCGATCCGCTCCGGATCCCGCAGCGACGCCTCTTCCAACCGCAACGCCCGGTTCATCTCCGTCAGGCCGTCTCGCTGCGAGCGCAGCGCTTCGATTTTGTATCCATATTCAATGGCCCGGAAATGCTGCAGCGCGTATCCCATCACCAGCAGGAACAGGCAGAACAGAGCCACGCCAAAAAATTTCATCTCCCGCTCTCGCCGCGGATCTTCCACCTTCACCAGCCGCGAGTTATCGATGTTCTTGCGGAAATAAATCTCCGGCGTCCCCAGCCAGCACGAACGGCGGCGTACCGAAGCAGTTGCGCTTTGTATCGCGACAGCACTCATGATTTATGCCACTCCTAAAAGTTTCGTGTCGTAGTCTGCGTTTGCTTGCGCAGACGCGAACCATGGATCCCCCATGGTTTCAACTGCCAATACTTCACCCAACAGTAATGTGCCCAACAACGCTTCGTCCGATTGCGCTCTCTGCTCTGCGCGCTCGACCGTCGCCATCAAATCTTCAATCAGGCTGCCGCTAAATTTCATTTCCCTGTTCCAACTTTTCTTCTCCGGACTCGGCCTTGTTTTTACTTCTTCTTAGCCGCCCCGAAAAAACTCCACCACAGCCAAAAATCTAACCAAACTTTTCTCCCGGCACGTCTTAACTCGACCGCACCGGGTTCCCGGCAGTTTCTCCGGGCCAAACTCAAACTTCTAAACTCTCTCCGCCGCCCGCATCTTCGCGCTGCGCGACCGCGGATTCCGCTCAATCTCTTCTTCACCAGCCGTCACCGGCTTCTTGGTCAGCAACCGGTACCAGCCCTGCTTCGCGCCGTCGCGCGTCGCGTCTTTCACGATCCTGTCTTCCAGCGAGTGGAAGCTGATGACCACCAGCCTTCCTCCCGGCTTCAGCACGCGGGGCGCCGCCTCCAGCAGTGCTTTCAGATCGTCCAGTTCACGGTTTACGAAGATTCGGAGAGCCTGAAAGGTTCGAGTCGCCGGATGAATGCGCTCATGTTTCATTGACCGGGCCGCGGCCGCTACCACCTCGACAAGTTGCGTCGTCGTGCGTATCGGCCGCGACCGGACAATGGCTCTGGCGATTCTCCGCGACCTCCTTTCCTCACCGAATTCGTAAATCACATCGGCCAGCTCGCGCTCGTCGATGTGGTTTACCACTTGTTCGGCGGTCTCGCCGGACATCGGGTTCATCCGCATGTCCAGCGGTCCTTCCGCCTGAAAACTAAATCCGCGCTCTGCGTCCCCCAGCTGCAAACTGCTCACGCCAAGGTCGGCTATCAAACCGTCGATAGTCGCTGGTCGCTGGTCGTTCGCCAGTTCCGCAAACGATCCATGCAGCAACGTAATCGTCGGCCAGTCAAAGTCCGGTCGTTGGTCGCCGGTCGCTGCCTGTTGCGCATTGGGTTCGCTAACGACTAGCGACGATCGACGATCGACCGGCGCAAGCTTCATCTGCGCCGCCCTTAGCGCCGCCGGATCCTTATCGAAGCCAATCAAATGTCCCGCTGCGCCGAGGCGTTTTGCGATTTCGAAACTGTGCCCGCCCAGGCCCACCGTGCAATCCAGATACGTCCCGCCGCGCTTGACGGCTAGAAAATCGATCGCTTCTTTTAAAAGAACCGGAACATGGCCAACCACCGCTCCATGCCCACCCCACTCGGGAGTGTTGTTTAAATCCGCTTCCGCGCCCACTAGATGCCCAATTCGTCGAGCGTCTTGATGTCTTCATCCGTGAAAGCTTGCTCTTTAATTTCCTTGTCGAGCGCTTCCATGTTTCGTACTTCCAGGTAAGTCAGATTTCCGAGCACTGCCACTTCCCCGCGAATCTGCGCCGACTCACGCAAAAGTTGTGGGATCAGCAGACGCCCCTGCCCGTCCATCTCCACGACCTGCCCGTAATAATTCGTGCGCGTCAAAAACTTTTTCTTCGTCGCGTTGAACGTCGACAGCGCCGCCAGCTTCTGCTCGATCCGCTCCCATTCCTCGAAGGGATACACTTGAGCAATAACGCCGTCCTGACTTGTGATGTAAAATCTCTCCGCATATTTCTCGTCGATCACGCGCTTGAATTCCGCGGGGACTTTTAACCGTCCCTTTTCGTCGACGCGCGTTGGGTGATTTCCGCGAAACATGTGCCCTGCGATGTCCTGGGCTCCGTTTATTTATGGCTGCTACCACAGCCACCATCACGAGGGAGGTAGAAGCGGCGTCAATTGCAGTGGATCCGGGTTCGTTGGGCTCGTTTTTGTCGGTGTCAGTCTCGTAACCCACTGGCGCCTCGAAAGTTAACGTTCTTTCCCACGACCTCTAATATTTGTTCCACTTTCAACCACTTTTGTCCACATCCTACGCCTAAATCGTTTGTTGTCAATCACAAAGTTTCATCTTGAGACGCCTCAAACCCTCGCCTTCCCCAAACCGCAGCATCTTGCGGTTAACCAGAAAGATGACCACTCCCCCTTGTGTTTACGAAAGAGATTCCAAAATTTGACTTTCGCTAAGTTTTCGCTTGCAGTCTTTCCGCGAATTTTCAACGCGCCCATAGTCGCGCCTTTTCACCTGTCAGGCGAAACCTCTCATTCGCAAATTTGACTCGCAGGAGTACACTTGTCGCGAATTCCAAGAGGTTGCGGAAAACTCGGCATTTGCGCTCGCCTTTGGGTGGCGCAGCGGTTCACCGCTGCGATAAGAGGCTTTTCTCATCGTCGGCTTTAGCCGCCGAGGTCACTGCCTGCCCCAATTGAGTTCTCCCGCAGCCTCTGGACACGCCTACAGGAGAGCAGAATGAAACTGAATACAACTCGGATCTGGTTGGGTGGTATCGTTGGCGGCGTCGCTTGGATCGCCTGGGGCTTTCTCATCGGCATGCGCCTCGCCCCGTTCTACGCGGCCATGCAAAGCCGCGGATTATTCCTCAAAGAATCCCGCTATCCCTTTTTCGCCGGCCAATGGATCCTGCTCATCTTCATCATGTCGATCCTCATCGCCTACCTCTACGCCTGGGCTCGCGCCACCGCCGGTCCCGGTCTCCGGACCGCCCTCAAAGTCGGCATGATCGTCGGCTTCTGCGCCGGAGTCCCCAGCAACTTCGCCCAAGCCGCCTGGTCCCCCGTCCCCCGCGTCATGCCCCTGGGCTGGATGCTCGACCTCTGGGGCGGCGCCATCCTAGCCGCCATAATCGCCGGCTCCTTCTATAAAGAGTAAGCCCCAACCAGAAAAGAAAATCGTGTAGGACGGACGCTTCCTGTCCGCCTGCATGCATCGGCATTCACGTAGTAGGATTTTCGAAATGTCGTCGCGCCCGAAAGTAGAAGCCCACGCACATCCGGCCCTGCGGAAAGTGATCGAGCTGCGAGTTCCTTCCTTCACGGGGAGACAGCGCTCGTTAACGACACTTTAACGACGATGAACCACGGTGTAATAAACGATCAGCCCGACAACAACAATCACTCCGAGTAAAACGATCGCGAAAATAGCCGCCAGCGGCCAGAAAATCCAGGACCAGGCCTGCCTTTTTCTGATCTGCTGGATGGCGTTCTGCAACGAGAAAGCCGTAGCGATCGCGGCCAGCGGAGTCAGCATGAACGCCGGCATAAAAGCATCCAGCTCACCCGGCCCCTTACATCCCTGTCGGAAACAATAAAGACCAGGCAACACAATCGAAACAATGTAAACGATTGCGATGAAATACGAAATTGTGATGCCTACTTTGCGTAACATAGACCATCCTTGCTCTTGTGGGGTTCAGCTAGCCAAGTTAGCACTGGGAGCGTCGGCCCTCCCGCGAAACCGCGATACTGGTGTGGTGCGCGAGCGGCCGGCGCCGCTGCCTCCGCGTCAGAATCAATCAGTGCAATCGCGATTCATCGACAGCTCACAAAGCTGCCGCTAAGATATCGCGTAGCGAAATCTCAGAAAATCAGGAGATGCCCGTGCAGAACCGCGCCTTGGCCTTTTGCGCATTATTGCTGATCGTGTCGTTAAATGTCGTTGGCTTCGTCTCCCACGAGGTGCTGCGTCACTTCGTACAAACGGTGCCGGTCTGGGGAGCAGTTGTCCTTGGCATGCGTCGTTCGGTCTGGAGCAAGTGGGCAGCCTTGCCATGTTTTATCGTCTGGTTGTTATTGATGTCGCTCATCTGGTTATTCCTACTCGGGTGGGCCCGCATCATTTCCGGCACCTTCTCCCCAATCGAAATCGCGATGACGCTCACCGTCGGCGCTTCCGCCGTAATCGGAATCGTTCAAGCGCTGCGAATCAACACCGGCTTGCCCGCACTCCCGGCCTCCGCCGTATTCTTCGGAATGCTGCTCCTGCAAATCGTTGCGCTTCGTGTCAGTTTCCTGCCCGGCATCGCTCACGACTGAGTTTCCACACTCCCTACACCGCAGACACCGGACCAGGCGCGGCGAAGAGTCCGTGAGTACTATCGGCATATTTCGCCAATCCACCAGCGAATCTTGAGCAAAGGAACCTCGTAGCTCCTACGCATAGAGGTCAATGAGCCGCCCGCTCCAGCCAGCCGGAGCGGCCACATAGAAAAGGTAAAGCGCAATCGCTGTGCTCGCAACAGGACGGCCCCAAATCAGTCCAGAGACGTAATCGCCGTCCGAAGCCCTAGCGTCGCTTTGGGAATCCTCCACGACTGTTGCGTCGATCCAATTCGCTTCACCCGGGCGCCCGGAAGCCGACCGGGAGAAGGTGTCGCCGGAGGGAACAAGTCTACTTTGGCTCGCGCGGCTGGTGATCCCTCTCTGCGTCACAGGTACCAGACTGCTCGACACATCAAACGCCTGCGACGGGTCAGCCGGATTCACCGCTCCCGGGAGCAATTTAATCGACATGGGAAATCAGTTCGCCACCTCTCAATCTATCGGCAGTTCCAGCCGATATCCCAAGAACACAGCGGTACATTCGCGCCCGGTGCGAGCCCATCTCCATCTGGACTCAGTTGAGTTAGTACAACCGCCGATTTACCACCCGTAATCCGCCCAAAACTCTGCCGCTCCGCAAATCGCGAGAAGCCGCGATTCCATCCCTGAATCGCCAGCCCTTCCGAGTAGGCACGAACGATCTCTCGCGTTGACGGACCGCGAGATTTGGTGAGACACTACCGCCTATTTGTTGGGGTAACAAGGAAACTCTCACCTAGCTCAATCACCCGATCACCGAATAACTATCACTAAGGAGAATCCATGACGCCCAGAAAAACGACACCCAGAAAAATTCGTTCTTCGCACCGCCTACTACAGATCGCCGCCGCAGCCCTTGTTTGCGCCTGCTGTCTAGCCCCCGCCGCAGCCCAGACCAGAGATACAGCCGCCGACGCCGACGCGGCAGCCCGCGAGACTTGGGGCGCGTTTATGGCGCATTACCCCCAGCCCGACGCCGGATGCTTTACGGCAACTTATCCCAATCTCGTCTGGGAGCAGGTGGAATGCAAGGTACTAACCCATCCACTTATCCACCCCACGGTCCGCAAGCCCCAGAATGCCGAGCAGACGGCCGGCAACGGTAACGACTACGTCGCCGAAGCATCTGGACTGATCAGCGAGACGCTTGGCACCTTCCCGTCAGCCACCGGCATAACCTCCGAGAAAAGTGTCGGTGTGCCTGAATATGGAGACGGCGGCATCCTCGGCGCAAACGAATACTCGATTCAGCTCAACACGCAATTCACGAGCACAAGCGCGGCCTGTGCCGGTCATTCCGGTTGCACCGTCTGGCAACAATTCATCTATGCGACCGATTACGAAACCAAGGGTGAAGCGGCCGTATTCATGCAGTATTGGCTGATCGGCTGGGGACGCTCGCGTTGTCCCAGCGGTTTCGGCAGTGACGGCGCAGGCGATTGCTATGGCAACAGCAATTATGTGGCAGCGCCCGATATCAAGGCCACCGGCCTCGGCAGCCTGACGCTCGCCGGAACCGCGACCAAGGGCGGCAACGATACGGTGGTCTTCCACAACGGAAGCACCGCCTATTCTGTCAGCGGCGCCGACAGCAAGCTCGATATCGCTACGGTTTGGAAGGAATCCGAATACAACATCGTCGGTGACGCCGGCGGTTCCGAAGCGGTCTTCAATAGTGGAACCTCGATCACCGTGAAGGTAGCGCTGACGGATGGTTCTACTTCAGCCCCAACTTGTGTCGCAAATGACGGCACAACCGGAGAAAGCAACAACTTGAATCTAGGCAGCTGCAGCACCGCAGGCGGATCGTCACCCTACATTCAGTTCACCGAATCGAACTGAGGTGGCCCTGCCGCCGGCAGGGTTGACCAAGTACGAGCGTTAGCCACAAGAATAAGGCCGGGGGGGACGAGCCTCCCGGCTTTTTCTTGGTGCGCGGGCCGGGCGTATCGAAGCCATAGCTCGCTCAGAATCCTGCAGAACGCCGAGGTGGAATCCGCGAAGCGGCGGTAACTGGGAGAGCGGCATCGGCATAGGCCTGAGTAAGTAACCAGGTACGAACCGAGCTCCTTCTCCATTGCGAGCAGGAGTGTTAAACCGAAATGTTTTTGTCGACGTTGCGGCTCACTCCTATAGCCCGGACAATCTGCCCTTGATCTGCTGGCACAAACGTCTCCCGTGCTTGAACCATCAATGAGAACAGAATCGAGGGAAAACCCGAAGCTTTCCCAGATAGAAATTGTTTGACTTAAGCCCAACTCCATCCGACCATAGGGATGTGCCATGCCGCAAATTCAAGAGTTATCTTGGACAATCCTCAGAATCGCCCGATTCCCCTAACTCCTTATTCCGGAATATTTTGCAAACAACTCCTTCAAAGTCAAAGATCTGGAACGAGGTTCCAGTCTAAACCCATGATTCTAAAAGATTTGGGGGGGGGGGGGGGGGGGGTAAAAACCTCCGTCAGACCAGACAGATGGGGGTGCCAGACCAATCGTCGTCCAACTTGCACACTCAAACCGGCATTACTGCTGAATCGGACCGCGCTTCGACTTCGGTGTCAGTTTGCGAATCAGAAATTCCTGAAACAAATTGCCGGCCGCAGTGGCCCCAATCCCAATCAGCCCATTGTCGATCGTCAGTTCCGCGCCCTCGCGATCCCTCGCCGGATAATAGAGGTTCGAAATGCCGCCCGCAGCCAGGCTCCCGATTATGTTCGAGTAGTTCGTTTCCCAACGTCCGTTATCGCCCTTGCAGATGACCGCGTTCGCCATCGCGTACAGTGCCCGCGAATGCCAACTCCCCGTTCCTTTGTAAAAATATCGAGGATCCTGTTTCAGAAGCGACGGCAGAATCGCCGCTCCAATAAATGTACCCGCAAGCCCGTCCGCGTACGAAGCGCCATAACGCTTCGCATAACCCGCTGCTCCTTGCCCGTAACCATCGAAGTCATCGTCCGCCTGTTGGACTCCCGCAACCACTCCCGTAATCAGGAAATTAATGGGATCGACCGACGTCTTCCAGGCCAACTCGAACTTTTGTCGCGACGTTAGCGGCGCAGGATTCGGCAAGTAGCTCACATAAAAATTAGGAATAATTCCCAGCACGCGCTGCTTCTCTTCAACATGGATCTGCTCTTCCGCCACTTCCGTCTGCGTCAGTTCGACCTGCACGTCCGTCACATCCGTCGCCACCACCAGCGAGATCTTCGGAACCGTGTAAATCTCCCCCGGATGCAACACTCCCGAAGTCACCAGCGTGGCAAACCCCGCCGCTGTAATCGTCAGTTGGAACGGGCCGGGCTCGACTGTCGGGAAAGAGAACTGCCCATCTCCCCCCGACAGCACCTCCACGCTCAGCGCTGGATCCTGCGGCGTCAGCCGCACGCGAGCTCCCCCAACCACCGCCCCGCTTTGGTCATACACAGTCCCGCTGATGTTTCCACGCGCAGGCGGATCGGCCGTCTGCTGCTGCGCGGCGCTCGCTGCCACACCTGCTGCGTCGCCTTGCCCAAAACTCTGCGAGACCAAACTCAGACCGCAACCCAAAACGATCGCAAATTTGATCAATCCCGAGGTAAACCGGAAGGTCATGGATTCCTTAATGTAACCTCTCGCGACTTTTTAACGAAAACACCAAAGTTCCACTGTCGATCTGTTCGAATCGTTGTAAAAAGACACCGCTTTCGCCGCGCTGGAAGCTCCAAAAACAACTTGTCCTGTGTTGGATGCTATCTTCCCCACTTTTGCGGTGCTTGACCGGGTTTTCTATTGCAAGAGAATTCGAACTGGCTTCCGATGCTATTCCTTCTGGTTCGCGCTTTGGTTCACTCCCAATTTCCAAGCGACCTGACGCATCATTCCCAGCAATACATCCGCATCATTTGGATTCAAATGCAAGCGCCGGATCAGCCGTCGCAACTTCTCGTCCGCCGCGACCGCTCTCGGTTTGATATATCCAGTGTCTTGCAGGACCTTGAGCAGCACCTGCGTCAGCCGCTCGATCTCGCCGGAATTGGCCGCCGTTCGCACGTCTTTAACCGTGACTTTCGCCGCCGCTGTTTTCCGCCCTCGCACCAGCTCGTACAAACAGACCGCTGCTGCTTGCCCGAGATTCATCGACCCATGCTCTTCGCGCGTCGGAATCCGCATCACCCAATGACAGTGGCTCAACTCCTGATTCGACAGCCCGTATCGTTCGGACCCGAACAGCAATGCCACCTTCGCCGCCTGGAGCTGCCGTTTGATCGTTCGCGCTCCATCGCTCAACTTCAGCAAGCGATGCTGCAGATCGCGCTCGTCCGCCGCAGTTGTTCCCACCACCAGCGCGCAGTCCGCCACAGCTTGGCCCACTTCGTCAAACTCTTCCGCCTCAGCCAGCAGAGACGATGCTCCAACGGCTGACCGCGCCTCGCGAAACGCCTTCTCGTACGGATTCACCACCCGCAAGCGCAGCGCCCCAAAGTTGCTCATCGCCCGCGCTACCGCGCCGATGTTCAACGGGTTCCTTGTGGCCACAAGCACCACCCTCAGATTGTCGAGATCGCTCAGCATCCGTCTTTGCAACTCCTGTCGACCAAAGGCCTTAAGATCATCATTCTACGGCGCTCTCTGGAGACTTCGCCGGCGCGCACCCACGCTGCGACTTCCATCCTTGCGTAGCATCCAATGTACAGTGCTAGGATAGAAGTTCCGCCCCGACGGCGACTACGACGTCCCGCGGGGAATTGCATCTTTGGAGGATGAATGGCAAGCAACGGCATCGTCGAGGTAACCGACGCCAATTTTGATTCTGATGTGTTGAAGTCCGATACGCCTGTACTGGTCGATTTTTGGGCTGCCTGGTGTGGTCCGTGCCGCGCCATTGCTCCGATTGTCGAAGAGTTAGCTGGTGAGTATCAAGGCAAGGTCAAGGTCGGCAAAATGGACGTTGACCGCAACGGCGCCACCCCGATGCGCTACAAAGTCACCGGCATCCCTACACTGCTCGTGTTCAAAGGCGGCCAGGTGGTGGAGCAACTGGTTGGGTATCGCTCGAAAGACGACATACAGAAGGCGCTCAACAAGCACTTGGCGTGAGGATTTAGCTGTCAGTTTTTCAGCCGCCAATTTTGAAGGTTCGCGTCGCCGAGGCCTGGACAAATTGTCTGGGCCCTTTGGCGTTAAGTCGGATTGGAGTTGCGCTTTGGCCTCTCCTGAAAGCTGACGGCTGCTTTTCAGTACTTCCGCAACACTCCGATTACGCGCCCCTGAATTTCCACCGATGCTGTCGGCACAATAATCGGCTTCATGGCAGCATTCGAAGGCTGTAGCCGTATGTTGTCGCCTTCCCGGAAGAAGCGTTTCAACGTCGCATCGCTCGACTCAATCAGAGCGACTACGATGTCTCCGTTGTGCGCCGTCCTGGTCTTCTCGACTAAGACATAATCGCCATCGAGGATGGCTTCGTCCTGCATCGACTCGCCGCGAACTTCCAGTACAAACACTTCTTTCGATCGCACAAAGTCCGCAAGCGAGATGGTTTCGTTGTTCTGCACCGCTTCGATCGGACGCCCCGCCGCGATCCGGCCCACCAGCGGCAGCACCATACCGGTATTCACAGACATCGACTGCTTCAATTTGCCCTTCGGGGGGATCAAATCGATGGACCGGCTGCGGTTATAGGCCCGTGTCAGCAGTCCTTTTTTCTCAAGATTGGTGACGTGTTTGTGGACGGTGGCCAACGAATTCAGGCCCAAACCTTCCTTGATCTCTTCAAACGAAGGAGAGTATCCATTTTCGGCCACGAAACGAGAGATAAAGTCATATAACTCATGTTGACGCCGAGTAATCGCCATGGCGGGAGAATAGGCGAATGTATGGCGAATGTCAATAACTGCGAGGGAGCGTTCTGCGTTCCGCAACATTTCTACGCGGACTAGTCTGAGCGTTATACTTACATACCGAGGCGAAAAACATGGGCAGATATCTCGATATTGACTGGCTCGTGAGCGCGGCTTATTGCCTGCTCACGCTTTGTCTGGTCGATTTCCGCCCACTCTTCGCTGGTAGCGTTGTTAAGCTGTTGATTGCTTTAGTCTTCGCATGTTTGCTGAGTTTCGTAGCGGTTCATTCCTCGAATCTCGGCGATCTTCTAATTGTCTGCCTCCGTTCCATGCCAAAGGCGCTCTTCCCGGTTCGTATCGAGCGGCGATGGATCGAGCGATCTGAAACCAGATTTGCTGTTGTCAACGAACCAAGCCTGCCTCTTCTGTTCCAGCGTCCCCCGCCCTGCCGTTTCTGGTGATTCGACCGTTCCGCCAAATTAGCTGAGCAAAAACCCGCATGCCGCACTTTAGCGTTTTGCGCGGCATAGCGTCGATCGCCCCGATGCATCTGGTCGGGACCGCACTGCCCGAGAGTGAGGAGATGAACCCATGAGTGTCCCTGAAATCTCAAGTTGCCATGAGAGTAACCGCGCGTGCGAAGCACCGCAAAGAGAGTACGCACGTCGTTTGAGCGAACGGCAACAACAGCTGATAAAAATTGAAAATCTTCACCGCTTGCTCTGGACCTACATAATCATTGCCGCTGTAGTCAGCGTCGGGCTTCTCTATGCTTCGCACCCACCCCACGCCTTGTCGAGAGTTTGGCTGCTATTGCCCTTGTCAGTGGCTGCAAAATCGGCCCATGCGCTGGGGAAGAACGCTCGAACCCACGCTGGGGTAGGGCGAATGGTGCGCTTTTACGAGGGCGGATTGGCGAGACTTACTGAGGCTTGGCAAGGTCGAGGCTCGGGAGGTGAAGAATTTCGCCCAGAAGTTCACCCTTATGCCTCTGATTTGGATTTGTTCGGCGCGGGATCGCTGTTCGAAGTGCTTTGCACGGCCCGCACGGGCGTGGGCCGTGCCACTCTCGCGAATTGGCTGTTGCAACCCGCACAGTGCGCCGTGGCCATGGAGCGACAGGCGTCCGTTGCGGAGCTCCGAAACCAGCTCGACTTTCGAGAAAACTGGGCATCGGTGGAAGGAAGCACGCTCGATCAACCTGCGTTCTCGTTGTGCGATTGGGCGAATGCCCCCGCAGCCGATTTTCCCGGCTACGCGAAAGGGCTGGCGACCCTACTGCCAGCCTTCGTGGTCGCCTTGTCGTTTCTTGCGTGGGCCGGACTTTTTGCCCACTACTGGCCATTGGCTTTAGGTATTCCACTAGGACTCGAAGCAGTGCTATCAATCCGTTTCCTGAAGACGACAAGAAGATCAGCCTCCGATCTTGTCTTACCTTCTTTCGAGCTTAGCAACCTTGCTCCCTTACTGGCGAGAATGGAGGCCGCTCATTTTCAGACCCCACTCCTGCAATGTCTTCAGTCGAAAATCAAGGTTTCGGGGGAATGTCCAGGGAAACGGATTCGACGACTGCAGATTCTGGTCTGGCTTCTTGAGCTTCGACAATTCGAGTACTTCGCCGCACCCGCCTCGTTGATTCTTTGGGGCACGAATTTGACAATCCTCATCGACCACTGGAGGCGGCAACACAGGGAGGCGCTGCTCCGATGGCTCGACGCACTGGGCCAGTTTGACGCTCTACTTTGCTTGTCGCGCTACTTCTACGAAAATCCGGACAGCATTCTCCCGATTCTGCATCCCGCGTCATCAGCGCTGCTTCGGGCTGAAGAACTGGGGCATCCTCTACTCAAGAGTGAAACTTGCGTTCGTTGCGACATCGCGCTCGGTACGCAAGGGACGCAACTTCTCATGGTGAGCGGTTCCAACATGTCGGGCAAGAGTACTCTGCTGCGTTCGGTAGGTTTGAATTCCGTTTTGGCGCTTGCCGGTGCGCCGGTGCGGGCAACTCGTATGGAGATTTCGCAAATGCAAGTGGGATGTTCCATCGACATCCACGATTCACTTCGCCAAGGGAGATCGCGGTTTCGCGCCGAAGTAGAACGTCTGAAGTGGATTTTGAATCTGGCGCGTGCCGAGCGTGTCCTGTTCTTGTTCGACGAAGTCCTGGGCGGTACGAATTCAAACGATCGCTTGTGGGGTACGAAGGCGGTGATCGACCAGCTGGCAGATAGAGGCGCGGTGGGACTGATTACCACTCACGATCTGGCGTTAACGGAGATCGTAGGTGCTTTCCCTGGTCGCGCGAGTAACGTTCACTTCGAAGAGCATTATGAGGATGGCGAGATGCGCTTTGACTACCAAATGCGGCCCGGTGTTCTCACTCGCACGAACGGCGTGAACGTAATGGCGGCTCTAGGCATCGGGTGAAGCGGAGATACTTTGTTTCGAGAAGCGATGGAGCCCTATTCCGCCGTAACGCCCTTCAGAAACGCGTAGTAAAAATCCACGCCGCGCGCGAACGACTGCACTCCGATACGCTCGTCTTTACCGTGCGCCCGGATATCGTCGCGATCGTATTGCTCTCCCGATACGCAGTAGGTGGGCATGCCCGCTGCATTCGTGTAAACGCCATCGGAGGCTCCGGTGCTCATGTTGGGAATGACAGGAATTCCCGGCCACATCTTCGCCACAACCTTCTGCAGAGGATCGAAGACATCCTTCCGCGGAGCGGGCGGCACGTAGCTGTGCCGATCGGAGCCGTGATCGAGAAGCTGATTATTATTTTCGCGGAACTGCACTTTCACTTTTGGATCGTCAACCACTTTTTCCAGAATCAGGCGAATCTCTTCCAGCGAATGTCCCGGCTCGATGCGGCAGTTTACGTTCGCTTGTGCCATCTGGGGCAGAGCATTGTTGGCATGGCCTCCGCTGAGGCGCGTGGCTACGCAGGTCGTGTGCATGATCGAGTTATCCATCGGATCTTTCGATAGCCTCGCCACAGCATTCATATCCGGAGGAATCTTGAGCATCGCTTTTAGATCGGTCGCGCGCTCGGGCTTCGCCAGCTTGACCTGTTCTTCGTAATAGGCTCGTGTGATGTTATTGAGCTCAAAGGGAAACTGGTGGTGCTCGATTTTCGTGAGGGCATTCGCCAACTCGTAAATCGCATTCTCGGGCCTGGGTAGCGAACTGTGCCCTCCGGGATTGGTCGCGGTGAGCACGAAATCGCCGTATAGTTTTTCGGTGGCGTTGACTTCCATCATCACTGGCTTGCCGTGATCGGCGAGCACTCCGCCGCCGTCGGAATTGAGCACAAACTCCGCTTCGATCAGGTCGCGATGATTCTTGATCAGCCAGTCCACGCCGTTCGATGTTCCGCCTTCTTCGTCTGCTGTCATCGCGAGAATAATGTCGCGGTCTGGCACGAATCCTTCTTTCTTCATGCGGATGAGCGTCGCCGACATAATCGCGTCGCCCTCTTTCATGTCGCTGGCGCCGCGGCCGTAGTAGTAGCCGTCTTTTTCGATGAATTGAAATGGATCGGTGGTCCAATCTTCGCGACGAGCTTCGACTACATCGAGATGGCCAATCAGCAATACTGGCTTGTGCTGGCCTGATCCGTGCAGGCGCACGACGACATTCTTCTTGCGGTCGTTCGGGCCGAGGACGTGAATGTCGCTGTCCGGAAATCCGGCATCGCGAAAGCGCTGCGCCATCGCCTCAGCCGCAGCCGTCACGCTGCCCACCGAGTCGGTCGTATTGATCTCGATCAACTGCTTGAACATGTCGAGTGCGAGCTTCCGTGATGCCTCGTCGGCCGCCGATGGCGTTTGCGCCAGCAGGAAGCCGGCACATGCCGAACTAAGAAGAAGTGCTGCCAGAATTTTGCTCGAACGCACGTTTACCCCCACAAAACTTGCCCGGAAACTCTCATGATTCGCTGACGCTGAAAGCTATCAGATTCGCTGGGTAAATCCAAGGGGCGGGGACCTGATTGGACGGGGCTCGGCATGGCTTCGAGTCAGCTTTAACTAGAAGGCTTCGAAGAGAAACGTCGGGGGGGGGACGAGACGAATAAAGGGTTTGTGACGGGCAGTCGGTCGACTATCTGGAATCGTTAAACTTCGTTACGCTTCCACCAAATCGCGCTCGTGGCGTTTATTCCAAAGCGGCTTCAGCACGCCGGATTGCAGAACCTCAGACTCTGCTTTCACCCAATCTTCCAGTTCCTGTCCTTCTACCTTGCCGCGCTGCTCGTATATCTGACGAGCGCGCACGCGGACTTTTCTCTCTAACAATTCCAACATCAACTTCTGCCGTTCTCTGGTTCTGGTCTGGCTATCCACTCCAATTACCCCACAATCTGTCTATACCCATTGTAAATGGTGAACCATAAGGCGAGGGTTAAAAGGAGGTTACTAAAGGGTGTGCGAAGGGACGTTTCCGGCCGGGATACGATGAATCTAAAGATTCAAACCGACACATCCGGCTGCGCAAACTGCCGCTGATACAGATCTGCATAAAGACTGTGCCTCTCCAGCAATTCAGCGTGCCGGCCACTCTGCACAATGCGCCCATCTTGAACAACCAAGATCTGGTCGGCTTTAAGAATGGTCGAAAGACGGTGCGCGATGACGATCGATGTCCGTCCCGCAAGCGCAACTTCAAGTGCCTGCTGAATCGCAGCTTCCGATTCCGAATCGAGATGCGCCGTCGCTTCATCAAGAATGACAATATTCGGTGCTTTGAGCAGAAGACGCGCAATCGCAAGCCGCTGCTTCTCCCCGCCGGAGAAGCGATAGCCGCGCTCGCCCACGAGAGTATCCAGGCCCTTCGGCAGCGAGGAAACCAGCGGATAGATTTGCGCCGCCTGCAAGGCCTCGGTGATTTGGTGCTCCGTTGCGTCCGGTTTCGCGTAAAGGAGATTGGCGCGAATCGTATCGTGAAAAAGGTGTGCGTCTTGCGTCACGATGCCGATGCGCTGGTGCAGCGAGTCGAGTTTGGCGTCGCGGACATCAATGCCGTTCACGGCCACGGTTCCGCTTTGCACGTCATAGAGCCGGGCTACCAGTTGCGTAATCGTAGTCTTCCCCGCGCCGGAGGGTCCGACCAATGCCACAAGTTGCCCTGGGCCGACGGCAAAGCTGATGTCGTGCAGCACGGTTTTTTCGGAAGTCTTGTCGCGGACCGCAATTGATTCGAGCGATGCCAGAGAGACTTCGGACGCCGACGGGTAGCGGAACGAGACATGGTCAAAAGAGACGGTGGCCGGCCCGTCCGGAATCGCGATGGCATCCGGTTTCTCGCGAATCATCGGTTCGAGATCGAGCACCTCAAAGACGCGCTCGAACGAAACCAGCGCCGTCATGACGCTGACTTGAATATTCGACAACCCTACCAGCGGAGCATAAATCCGCGCCAGGTAAGAGACCAGCGCCACGACCGTGCCGATATCGAGAACGTGCCGGATCGCCAGCAGTCCGCCCCATCCGTAAGCGAGGGCTGTCGCAAAGTACGCCATGAGCATCAGTGCGGTAAAAAAGATGCGTCCGTAAATGGCACGCTTCACTCCTATATCGGAGACCCGCGATGCATTCGCGCTGAATGTCTTGCTCTCATCCTCGCGCCGGCCGAAAAGCTTCGCCAGTTGCGCTCCCGCAACGTTAAAGCGCTCGACCATGAGGTTGTTCATGGCAGCGGTCAGGTCGTAACTCTCACGCGTGATGGCCTGCAACTTTCGTCCCCAGAAACGCGCCGGAAAAATGAACAGCGGCAGCAGAACAAGCGCTGCCAGAGTAATCTGCCACGATAGGACGAACATCGCTCCCAGAATCAAGGCGACAGTGATTACGTTCCCCACAACGTTCGACAGAATGTCGGTGAAAGCGCTTTGCGCGCCCCCGACGTCGCTGTTGAGCCGGCTGACCAGCGCGCCCGTCTGCGTGCGCGTAAAAAAGGCCAGCGGCATTTGCTGGATGTGTTCGAAAAGCTTGGTGCGGAGCGACAAAACGATACGCGCTCCAATTTTTGCCGAGAGATATGACTGCATTAGCCCGAAGGCGCCGTCAAACACCGCAAGTACCGCGACCAGCAACGCAAGATTAATGACGAGAGAAGAATTTCCCTTGAGGATTCCGTTATTGATGAGCGAACGATAAATCAGAGGATTCGCGATTCCGACCGCCGCGTCCAGAATCACAATAAAGAGGAATACCGCGAGAAGCCCTGCATAGGGAGCGGCAAACTTCAGCGTGCGCTTCAACGTCCCCGGACGCACGGTCTGATTCAAGACGGAAGCGTCCTGTCCAAAGGAGCGCAATGTGCTGCCTACGCCCGTCCGCGCCACGCAAATCCGCCAGTTCGTTGAGTCATATTTTTGTCAATCGATCCGTTGCAAGAGAAATTGTACACGGCTGGCCAGGGCTCAGCGCCGCCCACGCCTCCCTCTCCGCGGCTTCCCATACCTTCCTTAAACTGTGCAAACAATTACCCTGTTTCGCGAAAAGGACCTGTAAATGGCCATTTTTGCCCCTCCCCCTTGGTATCTGAGTTGCTTCAATCATTGCAGGAGTGCGGCGCATCCCAAGTCCCCGCAGTCGAAGGATGTCGGCCTCGCTTCCGTAATTGGGAGACTCTGTTATGAAAAAGATCCTGTTCGTTCTCTGCCTGCTCTGCTCGGCGGCCGCCTTTGCGCAGAATTACGGTGGCGGAGGCTATTCGATCAGTACTCAACCTGTGATCTTCGAGGCGCCAAGCCATCCGGCCCACGCGAGCTATACGCCTATGTCCGGCGAGCAAAGCGTTCTCGCCAACACCAGCTACACGTCGGCCCAGGGAGAGCGCCCGTTTTCGGATTTTCCGCAGGTCGAACCCGTTCCTCTCGGCACCGCTGCGCGTGAGCTCAAGAAGCAGCACGCCGAGTTGAAGAAATCACGCGTCGTCTGGATCAACCAATAACGTCGCAACTTCGGATCGTCAAGGATCCGCCCGGGCAAGGCTTGAACTTCATATGTACTGAGAACAACAGCCGGCCAGTGCGGGCTCACCGCACTCGGTACTTCGATTAAACACAGTCGGTCTCCCAACAATCCTGCGTTACTGATCTTCCTCGCGCTATTGGCTTCGGCCCCTTTTCGGCTGCCTTCCTCGGGCAAAAAGAAATGGTAACCTAGGAGAAATCGTATGGGCTCCATCCGATTCTTTTCAGGGGCGTTTGTTCACCTTATCCGATGATCATCCTGGCATGACAATTTTGACCTTCACCGCGGTCGTCCTGATGGTCTCGTTCATCGCGGGCCTTCTCGGATCGTTGACCGGACTCGGCGGCGGTGTCGTTCTCGTCCCGCTGCTGACGATTCTTTTCCACGTCGACATCCGCTACGCCATCGGAGCGTCCCTCGTGTCGGTGATCGCGACTTCCTCCGGCGCGGCCGCGGCGTATGTAAGAGAGGGATTTTCGAATATTCGCATTGGAATGTTTCTGGAGATTGCCACCACATTCGGCGCGTTACTCGGTGCCTTTCTAGCAACCTGGATTCCCACTACAGCACTGGCCATCATCTTCGGGGCCGTCCTTCTTTATTCTGCCTACCTCTCGCGCAAGCCACGCCCAGAAGCTCAGCGCAATCTGCCTCCCGATCCGCTCGCTACACGCCTGCGCCTGAATGGAAGCTTTCCCGAACACCAAGGCAAGCGTCACTACAACGTTCAAAACGTCCCCACGGGCTTTGGTCTGATGTTCGGTGCTGGAGCGCTTTCCGGTTTACTCGGAATCGGATCGGGCGCCGTCAAAGTGCTCGCCATGGATCAGGCGATGCGCATCCCTTTCAAAGTATCAACCACCACCAGCAACTTCATGATCGGAGTCACGGCTGCGGCCAGCGCCGGTGTTTACCTCAGCCGCGGTTATGTCGATCCGGGACTTGCAATGCCGGTGATGTTGGGTGTGCTGGGCGGTTCGTTGCTCGGCAGCCGCATTCTGGTCAAGGCCGAAACGAAATCGCTGCGCTTGGTATTTAGCGCGGTGATTCTCGTCCTCGGATTGCAAATGCTCTATAAAGGCTTCTGGGGGAAAATTTAATGCCCATCCCTCAATCGCCAGTTCGGCCATCGCAGCCCTTCATCCCACAACCCTGGCGAGACCGGCAGTTGGAACTCGTCTTGGGCAATTTGTTGCGGTGGGGAGTCTTGCTCTCGGCGGCGATCGTCTTCTCTGGTGCCTGTGTCTACCTTTCGCGCCACGCCCACGAACCCGCCGATTACCACATCTTTCGCGGGGAGCCGTCGGAATTCCGAACAATTCGCGGCGTCATTCAGAGTGTCAGGAACGGGCGGGGCCGTGGCCTGATCCAACTCGGACTCTTGCTTCTCATCGCCACTCCGATCGCGCGTGTCTCTTTTTCGATCGTTGGATTCTCCATCGAACGAGACTACCTGTATGTGAGTTTCACCGTGATCGTTCTGCTCGTCCTGCTCTATAGTTTCCTGGGTACCGGCATCGGACAGTAAGCAAAATCGGTCACGATTTTCAACGGCTCACGGATTCTCCACGAAATGTACGAGCCGAGCCGTCGTAATCGCCTGACCCACGTGACGTTGCGTGTGGTCGGCTACATGGACGAGCAGTCCTGCCAGGGTGGTGGGTAGCCGCTTCTTTCCCACGAATCGCGCCTCTTCCAGATTTTCCCCCGCAAGCGCACGCACTCGCAGGGACGCATCCGCGAGCGCCGCGCTCAATTCCGAAAATAATTCGTCACGGGTTGCACCCCCATCCAGTTCTGTTTCCAGCCGAGTGATCTGTTCGGCGTCAAGACTTCGTCCTTCCGCATACGTCAGCAAACGGTCCAGGCTGCGAGAAATATGGCGAATGTGAAACACGACCGGCGGCGCGCCTCCGGGACGAGCATTCAATTTCTCATCCGAAAGATTTCCGCACCACTTGTGCAAGTCTTCTTCAGCCAACTGCAGAGCATGGAGAACCGCGCGGCTCACTCCAGGAATATCGATCTCCGTACCGCGCAGCCACGGCTCAAGGGATGACATAGGGTTGCTGTAGACCAGTAGCTGCCGGTATGAGAACGGAACGCGGTTTGATTCTGATTTGGCGTTAGTTCACATTGCCTTTTGCGATCGGCCCATGCGATTCACAATCAAGGTGCCCAATGCCAGCAAACTTAGGGCAGAAATCACGCCCAACGAAATGACGCAATAAATGCACCAGACTCCCAGTACCGCGGCTTCGATGTGCGCCAGGTAAAGTGCAAACCCTAAGCCGCCCAGCGCCGCCAGCAGCATCAACTGGTAAGCCTTCCTGAAAGCCAGCACGGCCAGGAGAATATATCCCGCGATGCCGATCACGGCGACCGGAACTCCGTGAAGAACAGCATAAGGACTGTGATTCACGATTCCACAGTCCCAGCGCTCGTTAATGCTGCATGGAGAGGCGTCTGTGCGGTAATGTTCCCGCAAAGCAAGGGAAGAAGCGATGATGCCAACCACGGCAAGCACAATTAACACCCACCTCATAGAACTCCCCGGTCAAAAAAGGTTGTATAGCTGACAGGGCTATTATCCACGATTTGAGGAATTGAATTTACGTCCGCGGAGTGTCTGCCGTTCCCGATCAACAAGATTAATCGTGATATCGTCGTTCCCCCACTGGAATCGGAACGGTCAGCCGGTTTTGCGGCGGTGGCAAAGGACACGTCGCATAAGCCGTAAACGCGCATGGAGGATTCACCAACATGTTGAAATCCAACCAAACTTCGCCCGGCTGATTGACGCCATGATCGGGCAGGTCCGAATACAAGAACCGGCCCGCCCCATACGTCGTGGTCTTGCTGGTCGCATCGCGCATAATAAAGAAGAGCTCAGTCGATTTCGGATCTTCGAGCACCGGATCGAGCCGAACCACTTTTCCATCCAGCGTGAATTCAACCGCGCCCGGCGCGGACATGTGCGTGGTCGTACCTAACACGGTCGGAATATCGAGAATCTTGGGAGGGTTATAGGGAATCCACTGGGCGTGAATGCGGTACGATGCATTCGGATCGTACCACTTGAGGCCATGAAAGCTGGTGCGCGTTGGCGCGTCCAGATCTTTCACCCGCAGGCCATATTGCTCGTCGCGATGAATCACAATCACCGTCAAAGTTCCCAGAGTGAGCTTCGATGGCTTCTCGGAATCGTCCGCCAACAAAGTTTGCTCCTTCGCCGGCTGCCCATTGACCAGCAGATCCCTGGGAAATCCCCCGGCGGGCGCCAACAAACGAACCACGCCTTTCTCGAGTCGAACAACCGCGATGTGCGCGGGAGCTTTGGCGGGGATCTGTATGCGGCTATCGTCCGCCGAACCGAATGTGTTGTCTCCTTCTTTCAGCCAGCCAAGAGCAATCAGAGAAAGCCAGCCTTCCGGAGCTTGCAGGCTCGTTGCGCGTTTGGCCCGCCACGCCAGCAGATCGCGCTGCCACGCACCGTCGTTGCCGGAAGTCGTCGCGTCCGAGGCAGCCAAAATAAGAGGCTGTACCAATACTGCCATCGCCAGTGCTGCCAGCATCGGATTCTTTAGATTTCTGATCATTCGCAAGTCTCCTTCCTTAATATCGACGTGTCCCACCCCAGCAACGATTCTATTCCAAATGTCTATTCACATGGTAGACATTCGTTATTCCGGGTAACCCGCATGGAGGGGGATTCGTCAAGAACAAAGCAACGGCCCTAGAACACGCTGCCATTGCTAGTAGTATTCAGCAGAATCGTCAGCGGCGGAACATGCTCCGGCTTTACATAGCGGTTGACCAGGAAGCGCTTTCCATCTTTGGCAACGTCGTACGTAAAAACGTCTGTTGACGAGATCGGAGCGCGACCATGAACCTGGAACAAGGCGGTCGGCGTCCCGGTCGCGAAGATTTGTTCGCCATTCACCGGCACCGCCATCAACATGCCCGAGGGAGCGAGATAGAAGATCTCTTTGCCGTCTCCGCGCCAGCGCGGCTCCGAACCGCCACCCCTCGAAACCTGCCATTTTCCCGCTCCACCCGGAAACGATGTGACGTAAATCTCCCAATTGCCCGACTCATCCGAGGCATACGTTACCCACTTTCCGTCTGGAGAAATCTGCCCATTCGTTTCGCTTCCTTTGCTTGTCAGAAACCGCGTAGGCTCGCCGCCCGCTACCGGCAGCAATTCCAGATATTCGCCCGACGCTCCCTGCCGAGTAAACAGAATCTGCTGGTCGTCCAAAGACCACGAATTCGGAACGATATCGTCCATGGAGGCAGTCGGCATCGTGAATCTCTTCCGCTCCCTCTCCAGTCCAGTCGCTGGTTTCAAGAAGAGCGCCGCGCCATCCGAGTCACTACGATAAGCCACTGTCTTTCCGTCGCGCGACCAAACACCCACAACTTCTTCCGACGGATCAAACGTAAAACGCGAATTGCCGGCTGCACTTGTGCTTTCGATCCATATGTCCACGTTGTTTGCCTTGGTATCGCTGATATCGATCGCGAGTCGAGTTCCATCAGGGGAAAGGGTAGGGTTGGCCATGATGCCGGCATCCCCGATTTGGCCCAATTCTTTGCCCGAGCGGTCAATCCAAGTGAGCGCCGACTGCGCCGCTCCAACGGAGGTGTTGTAGATCAGGGTTCCATTGTGGGCGACGGTGAAAGCCGACCAGGTCGTGGCGGGCTGATATCCAACCGCATTCGCAATCACGGTCGCGCTCCCCGAAGTTTTGCCGGTAGCGACGTCAAAAGCGACGCTGACTAACTGCCTCTGGTCGTCAACAAAGAACAAATTATGGGCATCGTAGCCAAAATTGGAATGGCAAAGCGCCACCAGTTTTTTCTCTTTGCCTTCGAGAGAACTCAGGTAGATGGCGCTGGCGGTGTCGTCCTTGCGATTGCCGAAAGTACCCGCCCAGAACAAGAAATGGTCACCGTCAGGAAGAAAAAGCGGCCAGCGATGCGTCTCCTCCTGCGCCGTTCGTATGCCTTGTGTGACCTGCGCCATCCCAGTCCCGTCCGCATTGATGCGCTGCACCGGACTCTCTGCATCTGGCGTATAAAGGATGACGCCCTTCGTTCCCCAACTGCCGCCGCGCCCCGCCAAAGCCGTGGCGAGGATCTGTGGGGTCCCGCCGGAAATGGCGATCCTCTGTAATTTTCCATTCGCGAAAAATCCCACATAATTGCCGTCCGGCGACCAGAAGGGATAACTCGCCGCCTGCGTACCCGGTAACTGTGTGACGGTTGACGATCCGATGCGCTGTACAAATAGCATCGGCAGCGCCGAGTTTTCATCCGGCGACACGAATACCAGCATCGAGCCGTCGCGCGACAGCGCCATATGGCTAATACTCATCTCGTCAGGAACCGCCAGGGCAAACTGCATGCGCATCGTTGGCGCAGGACGCCGTGCCACCAACCACGTCAATCCCGCGACAGCCGCCAGCGCGAGGGCGACCGGAAGCCAAAGCAAAATCGGCATCCGTCGAGGCGCTGCCACAGCAAGGCGGCCCGTAGCCCCGGTTTCCGTCCCAGAAAGCGCGCTCAACGCAAACGACAAGTCGCGCGCCGACTGAAACCTCTGCTCAGGACTCTTCTCCAGACAGCGCCGGACAATCCGCTCGAGCGTTGACGAAACCAAACGGCTGGTCCCCGTCAACTCCGGGGGATCGTCCTTCAAGACCGCCGTCATCGTCTCGGCTGCTGTGTCGCGACGAAAAGCGCGAACGCCCGACAACATCTCGTAAAGCACGGAACCAAAAGCAAAAATATCGGAGCGCGCATCGGCAGTCTCACCTCGCACCTGCTCGGGCGCCATGTAGCCGGCCGTGCCCATCACCACACCCGCGGCCGTGTGCGAAGCGGCGTTTGCACTCGTCAGCGTAACTTCATCCGAGTCAGCGCCCATCGTCTGCGCGAGCTTCGCCAGCCCAAAATCGAGAATCTTGATGCGGCCGTCTTTCGTGACAAAAATGTTTTCCGGTTTCAGGTCGCGATGAACAATTCCTTTTTCGTGCGCGGCCGCCAGCCCGTGCGCGATCTGGACTCCATATTCGATGGTCTTACGTTGCGGCAGTGGACCGCGGTCCAGAGCCGCTCGCAGGCTCTCGCCCTCGAGCAACTCCGAAACCAGAAAGGGCGAGCCGTTGTCTTGGCCAATGTCGTGAATGGCCAGAATGTTCGGATGGTTCAGCGCAGCCACGGCCCGCGCCTCTTGCTCAAACCGCCGCAACCGGTCCGCGTCCCGCGAAAACGATTCGGGCAGAATCTTCAGGGCAACATCGCGCCCCAGGCGAGTATCCTTGGCGCGATACACCTCTCCCATCCCACCCGCTCCAAGCGGCGCGAGAATCTCATACGGACCCAGTTTTGTACCTGCGGACAAAGCCATGTGTGCGCGCAATTATAGAGGATTTGCCCAAAGTTCACGCTCGCCCGCCGACCGTTCCCTTCGTGTTCCTTAGCGCCCTTAGGCATTGCCGGCGGAGCCCATATCATGCTGATTCCTGAAATCCTATTGAGATGAAGCACATGGCTGGAGGTTCGCCGATCGGCAACCTGATCGGCAACTTCATCACGCTCTTGTCGCGCCAAGAAGTCCGCGTCAAGGTTCCCGGCCACATTCAGCGCAGCGGCTCGCCCTGTCCGTATGATCGAATCGTCGGCGTTCGTTTCGGAGTGGCGGGTGTCGACCTGATTTCCGCTGGAGGCTTCCGCAAAATGGTTTGGCTGCAACAGAAGTCGATTCGCGCCGTCAATTTCGCCGATGCCGTCAGCAAGATGAAAGTCGTCGATCCCAACGGCGAGATCGCCAATACCGCCCGGGCAATTGGCATCCGCATTGGTGACTGAGAACTTTCGCCGAAAACGTCAAGCAACGCTTTCTCGTCACTTCTCTCGAATCTCCGCGCTATACTTACCCCCGCGCGGAGATCGACCCAAGCGCAGAATCCCCGAACCCTATGGGAGTGTCATGACGCTAAACCCAAAATCTGGAACACATACCCGCCGCGAATTCCTCGCAAACTCAGCCGTCGGAGCCCTAGCCGCAAATTTAGTTGGTGCGCTGCCCGCTCGCGCCACCGAAAACTCGAAGAGTTCAACGACCGCATCGCCCTCCACTCCTCGCCGAATCATTATCGACACAGACCCCGGGGTGGACGATGCTATGGCGATCTTTCTCGCTCTCCGCTCTCCCGAACTCAAGGTCGAGGCCATCACTGCTGTCTCGGGCAACGTTCCCCTGGAGTTGACTCTCCCCAACGCGCTGCGCCTCTGTGAAATCGCCGGCCGCACCGACATTCCCATCGCAGGCGGAGCCAGCGTCCCCCTCATCCGGCGACTGATCACCGCCAAGTACGTTCACGGTGTCAATGGCCTCGGCGGCGTCGATTTTCCCGCTCCGACCTTAAAGCCGGTCGCCGAAAGCGCAGTCGAACTGATCACACGATTGGTCCGCGCCAATCCTGGGCAGATCACCATCGTCGCCGTCGGCCCGCTGACCAACATCGCCACCCTGCTCCGTGCCGACCCGGCAATCGCCCGCATGATTCCCGAGATCGTCATCATGGGAGGCTCGCTCTCCGGCGGCAACGTCACGCCCGCTGCCGAATTCAACCTCTATGTCGACCCTGAAGCCGCGCGCATCGTCTTCGACGCTGGAGTTCCCCTCACCATGGTCGGTCTCGACGTGACCGAAAGAGTGCTCTTGCGCGAGGAACACGTGCGTCTACTCGAGGCAAGCCACGACCAAGTGAGCCAGGCCGCCGGTAAAATCATGCGCGCCACGCTGAACCGCGCCCATCACGGAATCGACGCGACCGTGATCGCCATGCACGATCCCCTCACCGTCGCCAGCCTTATCGATCCGAAGCTTCTCAAACTGGCGGACTACTACGTGGAAGTAGAAACCCAGGGCGAATTCACTGCGGGCATGACAGTCGGCTACGCGCACGCTCCCGCGCGAGCCTCTGCGCCCTACGCCAACGCGAACCCTCCCCAACCCGACCCCGAGCTGCCGTTCCAGCCCAACGCCAGAGTCGCGGTGGGCGTCGATGCAGAACGCTTCTTTAATCTATTAATTCCGAGACTGACCGGAAATTCCTAACCCGGCCGTCGGGTCTTGTCATCAGTCCGCACAACATCTTTCAAAGTCAGTTCCAGCCCGCCGAACTCGGGATGATCGTTCATCCCGAGTGAGTAGGCAATGTCAAGACGGTCGCCCGCGAGCAACTGCAAGCGGTCGCAGGATTCCTTCATCCCCCATCCCATCGCTTTGAAGGAAACATTGTCTCGCCACGAAGAAGAGGAAGAAGAAGATGTTTGCGCGCTCGCCGTATTGGCTCCCGTCAGACCACGCTCACTGTTCGGAATCGCTGCTGCATCGGGATGACCCCGCGGCGTGAAATCCTGCGGCACGGCCGCACTCATGCCGAGTTCTACCCCGTTGTTTCCTCCACACACTCGCAGCCGAATATGTTTGTCTTTGACCGCCTGCGGAGGGCCCATCAGCCGCACCCCGCGCGCGGCAAAAATCGGTTCGCGGTTATCCATGCCAAAGGGTTCCAGCAACAGCAGCGCCTGGTGAAGCTCCGGAGTCACTTCTCCCAGAGGCAGTTCGCGATCGAATTCCAGTTGAGGCTCGAAATCGGCCTCGGTCAGCCGCGACCGCGCGTAGCCATCGAGATGCTGCCGAAGTTTTTCGACGTTGGCGCTGGGCAGAGCAAAGCCGACCGCGTGCGCATGTCCGCCGTACCGCGAAAATAATTCGGGACACGATTCGAGCGCTTTCAGCAGATGAAACGCGGCAATCGATCGTCCCGAGCCGTGGGCTTCCTCGCGCTCGCGCGAGATGATCAAAGTGGGCCGCCCATACTTCTCCACCACTCTGGAGGCGGTAATCCCGATCACGCCGCGATGCCAACCCTCACCATCCAGGACGACGCAATAGGCCTCGCGAAGCGCAGGCTCTTCTTCCAGACGCCGCCAGATGCTGTCCAGGATGCGGCGCTCTTCTTCCTGACGATCGGAATTGAGGCGGTCGAGGCGTCCGGCAGTCTGACGCGCCCGTTCGATATCTTTTTCGTTGAAGAGGTCGACTACATCCCGAGCGATGTCCATTCGGCCAGCGGCGTTCAGACGGGGAGCGATGCGAAAGCCCACCTCGGTTGCCGTCAGCGCCCGCCCATCGCCGAGTTTCGCGACTTCCAGCAGTGCCTTGAGCCCGACATTCACGGGACGCCGCAAGCCCTGTAATCCCAACTTCGCAAATACGCGATTTTCGCCCAGCAGCGGAACGGAATCAGCAATCGTCGCGATGGCAACCACTTTCATGAACGACATCAGCAGGCGATTGTGATCCTTCGCCTCTAACCGGCGCTGCATCAAGCCCTGCGCCAGTTTGAACGCCACACCCGCGCCGCACAAAAATTTGCAGGGATACTCGCAACCATCCTGATTGGGATTGACCACCACCAGCGCCTTGGGGACGCCATCCACGCCGGGCAAGTGATGGTCGGTAACGATCAGATCGACGCCGGTCCGTTGCGCCGTCTCGGCGGCGGCGAATCCGCGTATGCCGGTGTCTACGCTGATGATCAGGCGCACGCCGTCAGCCGCCGCGCGCTCGATCACCTCGTCACGGATGCCATAACCTTCACGGATACGGTGCGGCACATGAAATCCCGCCGCCCCTCCGCAAAGTTCGATTGCCGTTTTCAAAATAACGATTGCAGTGGTGCCATCGACATCGTAGTCGCCATAAATCAGGATTTTTTCTTTCTGATCAATCGCCGCTTCCAGCCGATCGAGTGCGGCTCTCATGCCGCTCATCAGCAGGGGATCGTACAGGTCGGCCAACTGAGGCGAAAGGAAACGCGCGGCCGCGTCCGGTTCGTCGATGCCGCGTGACAGCAGAAGATCGGCAATCACCGCCGACGAGGAAGTTGAGATTCCAAGTTTGGCGTCATGCAACGCCACCGCCAATAGCTTGGCTTTGGGAGAATCGCACGGGTTGAAGATCCATCGCATCGGCAGGATTCGGGAAGAACTAGATTAGCAGCCCTGCACATCGCGCTGGGATGCGTACCACAGTGCAGCAACGAAAATTCGGAACGGTCGATGGCAATAGTTGAACCGCAGCGAACACGGCTGAACCTCCGGGGGGGGAACGATGACGGGATCCGCAAGCACGGTCCGGGCCAGAGGGCCAATCGAACTTCCGTGGGATCCGGAGCGTCTCCCGCCATTCCCTGCGATTGCGCTCAAGGCCCTCAACCTGATGTCGGGCACAGATTCCTGTTTGATCGACCTATGCAACCTGATCCGCTCGGACCCCGGCTTTTCGGTCGCGGTGCTTCGCATCGCCAATTCTCCGCTGGTCGCTTTTTCGAAGAATGTGACCAGTGTGCTACAGGCATCGATGTTGCTGGGCTTTCAGCGTCTCCGCAGCGTGGTAATCGCCTTTGGTCTGAAATCCTATGTCAGGGAGGCGTTCACTCCTCTTATGCAGTCCTGCTGGCGTCATAGTGTCGCCTGCGCCATCCTGGCCGAGCGCAGTGCGCGATTGAGTTTCCTGGATAAAGACTTCGCCTACACGGCGGGAATTCTTCACGATATTGGCAAAGTTGCGCTCGCAACGACCATGCCGAAAGCCTACACGCGGGCTATCGACCGGATCGCGGACCAGGTGCGCGAATCCGGGTCGCAGCCTGCGGATTTACTCGGCAGCGAACGCGAGTTATGCGGAATCGATCACTGCGAAGCCGGGCGTCTACTTTTGGCGGCTTGGGATCTTCCACCGGCACTGATTAACGTCGTCGCGTGCCATCATGAGCATAAAGCGGTTGCGTCGGGTACATCCACTTTGATTGCGCCCAGTTGCGAGATGTCCGAGTTGCTCGGTTTCGCCGCGCCCGGCGGGATGCCCCTGCAAAGTTACGAACAGATTCTTGGCGATCTACCAGAGATGGCGAGAAGCCGATTCCCAGTGGACATCGCGGAACTCGCGTCCGAGATCACCAGGGAGGTCGCGATCATCGAATCCGCGTGACCGGCAGAACCGGCCGGAACAGACTGCCTAGCGCTCTTCGTCCTGATCCGGTTCGTCGATCATGAAGCCCCCGCTGTCTTCCGCTAACTCGCGGAGATGCTGGTAATGCTCATACCATTCGGTGCCCGCCTCGAAGACAAACACGCACCCCTGATACGCCCATCCCAGTTGCACAAATCCCGTCTTACCGACATAGGTTTTCAGCCAGCGGCTCTCTTCCAGATCTTCCTCGCTGCGGAAATCACCCTCCTGCAGTTGCTGGGTGAGCCGGTCGAGTTCTTCGCGGTCGAGCGCCCAGGAATGCATGGTGAGGAAAGGCGCGTTCGTTGACTTGGCCAGCTCCACGAAGTCTTTCCAGCCCTCAGGATTGTGCCCTGAGTCCCACAGCACGCTCGGAACCTCCTCACATTCGACATAGCCGAAAAAGCGGCGCATGCCCAGACCTTCAATGAAGGCGGTCATATCGTCTTTCATGAGCGTTAGATCGTCTGGATGTGGAGACATGAAGTTCTATTATTGTACGGCTTGGAACCGCGACCCGCCAGTGTAGGTCGTCGGTTGGTCGTTAGTCGCTCGTGGTTGGTCGTTCAGAAAACCTCGCGGGGAGCACCCGTCAGCCAGACTCGCGAGACATCAAGGACAAAGACGCCAACTACCACCGACTGGCGACTAACGGCACTTCACCTGTGTTAAACTTTTCCTTACAAATCAGCGCCGCAATCATGCTCTTTTCCAAAGAATATGTGGGCTATCTGGCCCGCGAAGTTTCCAAAAAACTGGTCGCCAGTGGTCTCATCGAGACCAAAGCTGTGCCCGCCCTCACTGAGAAGGTGCATGCCGCTCTGCTTGACGAACTGGCGCTGGAGGACCGCATCAACGACGAAGTGCGCGTCATCCTCGAGGCGTACTCGGACGAATTACAAAAGAGCGGCGCCAACTACCAGGAAATGTTCCGCAAAGTGAAGACGGAACTTGTAAAGAAATATAAGGCTGTACTTTAGGATCGGCGCTACCCGTGTGGTCCGGAGGAATTTCTTTCTTGCGATTGAGCCGTGACAAAGTTAATAAACTCGCCCACACCGTCACCGATGCGGTGGCCGACCTGGATGATGTCGAGTTCATTGAAGACAGGAATACCATCCGCCTCGAAGTGCGCAAAATCCTCGAAGCCCTTCTGATGCAGGAAGCGCGAATCGATCAGGCCGCCCGGCTCAAGATCGAGAGCCAGCGCAAGACCATCATCGAAGGCTCGGAGGAATGGTCCATCCTCTATCGCAAGTATTACAACGAGGAAGTGAAGAAGCTTGGCGTGTAGCCAGCGATCAGCTTTCAGCCGTCAGCCATCAGCCGTCAGGTAGACCGTTCAAGAATTGGTTCCAATCCGACAACCCCTCGCTTATTTTCCCTGCTCGAACTGCACCATCCTTAACACTTCGTCTTGATCCTGGTTGCCCCTGCTTCCAACCGCATCCAGTTGACGCGCGACGGGCTGCACCTCTTCGAGGATCCGCGAGAGTGTTTGACCGACGGCTTCTTTGTCGCTGTTGTCGGGACTGCGGCGGGCCAGTACGCTCTCGAAGAAACTCTTGGGGCGCGGATATACCACAATCTTGACATCGTCTTTTTCCGGAATATTCGCGGCCTGCTTCGCGAGCTTCAGCGCCGTGTCGTAACCGCCGAGTTCGTCGACGAGGCCGAGATTCTTGGCGACCTGTCCCGACCAGATCCGGCCCTTTGCGATCTCCAAGACTTTCTCTCTCGGAAGCTTGCGGCCCTCGGCGACCTTGCTGGTGAAATCGAGATACACTCGATCAAGCCATGCTTGGAAGCGTCCCCACTCTGCGGGAGAGTAATCGCGGGTTCCGGTAAACATGGTCGCGTTTTCCCCTTGATGCACTTCGTCCCAGGAAAGCCCGATTTTGTCCCACAATCCGCCGGTCAGCATTTTGCCGCCCAGCACGCCAATGGATGCCGTAATCGTTCCCGGCTCAGCCACGATTTTGTCGGCCGCCATCGCGACGAAATATCCGCCGGACCCGGCGAGGTTGCCCATGGAAACTATGACCGGCTTACCAGTTTGACGCGCACGGACGACTTCGCGCCAAATCGTATCGGAGGCGACATAAGAACCGCCGGGACTATCCACCCGGAACAGAATTGCTTTAACGTCCTTGTCTTCGGCGGCGGCACGAATGGCGCCAGCTACTGTATCGGAGCCCATATTCTGGCTGCCCTGCACTGGATCGTAGTCGCTCGCGCCGCGCGTGACTCCTCCGACACCGAAGACCAGCGCGATTCTCTTTCCATGATCGTGCGGAACGTCCGGCGCGTTCGAGATATTGATCGAGATAAAGTAACTCCGATCCTTCGCCGGACTTCCTCTTCACATCGCCGTAAACTTCATCGCGATACGCGACGGCATCCACGAGTTTTGCAGTCACTGCTTCTTTCCCGAGATACGGACCGGCGTCGACGATCGACTGGAACTGCGCGGGATCGATCTGCCGCGCGGTGCAAATTCCGTCTTTCATCTGGTCGAACCACGAGGTCATGATCGCGGTCATCGCTTCTTTGTGCGGCTCCGTGTATTTGGTCTGGGTATAGAAATTGAGGGCGTTCTTATATTCGTATCGATGATCGCCGTGAAAAGTAACGCCCAGCTTCGAGAGCGTTCCTTTAATGAAGGGCGTCTCCATGATGATGCCGGTGAGACCTACGTCGCCGGAGGGCTGTAAGTAAATGTGATCGAATGCGGTCGCGAGATAGTAGGCACTGTTGCCGGGACCAAACTCTCCAAAGGTTTCTGAGTAAGCGACGGCGAACTTCTTGTGCGCGCGAAAGCGCATAACCGCATCGCGAATTTCCTGCGTCTGAGCCATGCCCATGGGAGCCGCGCCGATACGGGCAATCATCCCCACAACCCGATCGTCGCTGGCTCCGCGGTCGATGGCGTCGACCACGTCACGCAGCGTTTCTTTCCGCGCGAGCAGGAGGTGCGCGGTCGGTGTTTCCGGCGCGTTTTCCAGGAAGGATTGCTCGAAGTTTGCTTCCAAAATGGTTTTGGAGGGAACAATTCCCTTCGCGCCGATAACGTCCACGAGCACAATCACTGTACCGATCAGGCTGAGGGCACCTAAGATGGCGAGGAAACGGACGATTGCTTTCGACATGGGTTGCTCCTTCTGGCGAAGGAGAAGTCTAACTAACTCGGAGCACGAAACGCTAACCCTCGCTTCTCTGGGCTACCGCGAGACCGAGTGTAGCTATCCGCTCTCACGAACTGAGACAAAAATGCGACCGCGATTCCCCAACCGCGGCCGCTCGAGTTGCTCTTCCAGGAGCAAAACTATTCGGCACCCATTTCCACACATAGCGGATACGGGAGCGGCGACCATACAAAGGCTGATGCCCTCTCTCGTGTGGAGGTTGCCCTATCCATAACAGCGACGTTAGGGGGGCGAAACCCTCAATGGCATAAAGGTTTTGATTCTTACTAAGGCGCCATAAGGGTAAGGCGGCCGTACACGCGGAATCGCGTGTGGACTAGGCTACGAGTGTTGGGCCTGACGCGTATAGCCACCCAATCGCGTCGAGGCACTGGGAGTTACACCAAAATTACGTTGCGCTCCAGCATTTATATGAGCGAGTTACGATCCTGAGCGGCTGTGATGAACGGGCGTCGTAATGGCGCCCTCGGAGGCCGATTGGACCAAGGCCGCGTACTTGGCGAAGACTCCTGTCTTGTAATGCGGATCGGGAGGTTTCCATTCGACCATGCGGCGAGCGATTTCGGCGTCGGAGATTTCCAGTTCCAATTTTCGAGCTTTCGTGTCGATGGTGATTTTGTCGCCTTCGCGGATGGCGGCGATTGGCCCGCCCAGAGCGGCTTCGGGAGCAACGTGGCCAACCATTAAGCCGCGGGTGGCACCACTGAAGCGCCCGTCCGTGAGCAGGGCTACGCTTTCGCCGAGGCCCTCGCCGACAATCGCCGCGGTTACGCTCAGCATTTCGCGCATACCGGGTCCGCCTTTGGGGCCTTCGTAGCGAATCACGACTACGTCTCCGGCTTTGATCTGCTTGCTGGTGACGGCTTTCATCGCCGCTTCTTCGGAATCGAATACGCGCGCGGGACCGGTTTGCGAAGCTCGCTCGTGGCCGCTCATCTTAACGACGCCGCCTCCGGGAGCGAGGTTGCCTTTGAGGATCACGAGGCCTCCGGTCGCCTTCAGCGGCTTGCTTAAGGGAGCGACCACCATCTGGCCTGGCGTTTCTTTCGCTTTGCCGGCTTCTTCGGCAAATGTCTTTCCGGTCACCGTGATGGCCGAGCCATCGACGTACTTGCCCTCCAACATGCGCTGGGCGATGAGTTGGATTCCTCCAGCGGCATCTACATCGGCAGCGACATATTTCCCGGCAGGCTTCAGATCAGCGAGCAACGGAGTGCGCTCGCTGACGCGCTGAAAGTCGTCGATGTCGAGCGGGAGGCCCATTTCACGCGAAATCGCAAGCAGGTGGAGAACGGCATTCGTCGAGCCTCCGGTGGTCGCCACACCGGCGATCGCGTTCTCGAAGGCGGCGTGAGTGAGAATGTCGATGGGCTTGATTCCTTTCTTCAAAAGATTCATGACGACTTCACCGCAGCGGAAGGCGACGTCATCCTTTCGCGCATCCATCGCCGGAATTCCATTGAACCCCATGGGACTGAGCCCGATGAACTCCATCACCGTCGACATGGTGTTGGCGGTGTATTGGCCGCCACATGCGCCCGCACCGGGGCAAGCCACATTTTCAAGCGCCAGTAAATCAGCGTCGCTCATCTTGCCCGCCGCATTCGCACCGACGGCTTCGAAGACATCCTGGATGGTCACATCCTTGCCTTTGTACTTCCCCGGGGCAATCGTTCCACCATAGAGAACGAGGCCGGGCAGGTTCATGCGCGCAAGGGCCATGGCTGCGGCAGGAATCGTTTTGTCGCATCCGACGACGCAAACAGCAGCGTCGAAGAGCTGTCCACGGCAAACGAGTTCAATCGAATCGGCGATCACCTCGCGGCTCACGAGCGAGGCCTTCATTCCCTCGGTGCCCATGGTCTCGCCGTCGGAAATCGCGATGGTGTTGAACTCCATGGGCGTGCCGCCGGCGGCGCGAATGCCTTCTTTCACCTTCGCCGACAAGCGGCGCAGGTGAAAGTTGCAGGGCATGGTCTCGATCCAGGTATTAGCGACAGCGATGAGCGGCTTGGAAAGATCGGCGTCAGTGAAGCCGATGGCTTTGTACATGGCGCGGGCCGGAGCCTGGTCGCGCCCATCCGTGATAAAGCGACTGCGATGTTTGAGGTCCATGAAAGCAGTTCTCAGTTCCCGGTTCTCAGATCCCAGAAAACCAAATTGTGATTATTCTATGACCCACTGTAAAGGATTCGGCGCCCGGCAAGGTGCCCAAGACTCACGAGACCTAGCTGAGAACTGGGAACTGAGAACTTCCTTCTACGCGTTGACTAGCTTCGGCTCGGCGGGCTTGGATTCGGCGGTTGTCTTCTTTTCGGGTAGCCACGACATCATCTTGCGCAACTGTTCGCCGACTTCTTCGATCTGGTGTTTCTTGGCAGCTTCGCGGAGCTTCGCAAATTTCTTGCCGCCTTTTTTGTTTTCTTTGATCCATTCCGCCGCGAACTTTCCGGTCTGAATCTGCTTCAAGACCTTCTTCATCGCCTTGCGCGTGGGATCGCCAACCACGACCTCGCCGCGTGTCAAGTCTCCATATTCAGCCGTATTGGAAATCGAATCGCGCATGCGGCTCAGTCCACCTTCATAAATCAGGTCAACGATCAACTTCACTTCGTGGACACATTCGAAATAAGCGATCTCGGGAGCATATCCGGCGGCGACCAGCGTCTCGAAGCCTTTCTGCATGAGCGAAGTCAGTCCACCACACAGAACCGCTTGTTCGCCGAACAGATCGCTTTCCGTTTCTTCTTTGAAAGTTGTCTGCAAAACTCCGGCGCGGGTCGAACCGATTCCGTGAGCGTAGCTGAGGGCGAGATCACGGGCGTTCTTGCTGGCGTCCTGGTAAATCGCCAGAAGCGCCGGAACACCCCCGCCCTGCGCATATACGCGGCGGACGAGGTGCCCAGGGCCCTTGGGAGCAATCATGACCACGTCCACATCTTTCGGCGGCTTAATGGTCTTGAAGTGAATGGAGAAGCCGTGCGAGAAGCCGAGAACTTTTCCTTTTCGCAAATGCGGCCTGATGGCCGATTCGTAGAAATCGGCCTGCGTCTCGTCCGGAGTCAGGATCTGGAGGTAATCGGCGCGCTCGGCGGCTTCGGCCGGAGCAAAAACCGTCATGCCGTCGGCCCGCGCCTGTTTGGCCGATGCACGGTTGGGGTCGAGACCGATAACTACGTTGTATCCACTATCGCGCAGATTTTGCGCTTGGGCATGTCCCTGCGAGCCGTATCCAAAAACGGCTATCGTCTTGCCCTTCAACGCGGACGGGTTAGCATCGTTTTGATAGAAAACTGTGGCCACTGACACTCCTTGATGAATCGATTGAACAGTTCGATAAACAATTTTTGAACTGAAAATTATAGCGTACGCGAACCAACCGACCGGTCGGTCTAGAAGATGCTACCTAGCTCCGGGAGGCGCTGTCAACCAGAGCTGCGAACAGCGCGTTGTACATCGAGGGCCAAGATGGCGATGTCGCAGCCGCGAAATGGCGCAATGGTAGACTCTCGATCATGCTCGAAGTGAATGGCCTCACGAAAAGCTATGCAAAGCTGGTCGCGGTTTCGGGCGTCAGTTTTCGAGCCGATCGTGGAGAAACCATCGGCCTGCTCGGGCCGAACGGCGCGGGGAAAACGACGACCGTTTCGATCATTTCGGGATTGCTGAATGCGGATTCCGGGGAGGTGCTGATCGAAGGCAAGCAGGTGAAGAGCGACACCGATCCGGTGAAGTTGAAGATCGGACTCGTCCCGCAAGATATGGCACTCTACGAGCAACTGACCGCCAACGACAACCTGATTTTTTTCGCAGCGCTCTATTCGCTGGCGGGCGCGAAAGCGAAGTCGGCGATCGACAATGCGCTGCATCTCGTGGGTCTTGCCGATCGCGCGAACGACAAAGTGAAAACCTTCAGCGGAGGCATGAAGCGGCGGCTGAATCTCGCGGCAGCCCTCCTGCACGACCCACAGATTCTCTTGCTGGATGAGCCGACGGTCGGAGTCGATCCGCAAAGTCGCAACGCCATCTTTGACAATCTGGAAACATTGAAGAGCCGGGGCAAAACGCTGATCTATACCACGCATTACATGGAAGAGGCCGAACGTCTCTGCGATCGCATCGTAATCATTGATCACGGCAAGGTCGTCGCGAACGATACGTTATCGAACTTGCACAAATTGTTGCCAGTGACCAACGTGCTCGCGATTGAGCTTGAGACCGCGAACGGTTTTCCCACCGGGCAGATGCTGGCTCTTCCCGAGGTAAAGTCGGCAGAGTTACTGCAGAGCACATTGCGCGTCGGTCTTCACGACCTCTCGCGCGGCGCACCGATCGTGCTTCGGTGGCTCGCGGAAAACGGGCATTCGTTCCGCCATGTCGCGAGCGAGCAGCCGAATCTGGAGACGGTTTTTCTTAGCCTCACGGGAAGGAGCCTGCGAGACTCGTAATGATTCCCTTCCTCGCTTTGGTGCGCAAAGACCTGAAACTCTTCTTCAACGACCGGAGGGCCGTGATTGTTGGCCTCGTCGTCCCGATTCTGCTGGCATCGTTCTTTGGCTACCTCTTCGGCGGCCAGCGCGGCAACGCGGAGACCAGCAAGGTTTCCGTTTTGGTGATCGATCAGGATGGAAGCGACACCTCGCGTGGGCTTATCACGCAGCTCTCGGGTGATGCGACCCTTGACGTGAAGCCGTCGACTCTGGACGCCGCGCGCGAACTGGTTCGTAAGGGGAAGGCCACGGCAGCGATTGTCATCCCCAAAGATTTTGGCCGGGATGCGGGACGAGCGCTGTTTACCGGCGACGCGAAGCCGCAGGTCGAGGTGCTCTACGATCCCTCTCACAATGTAGAACTAGGCATGGTGAAAGGCATTCTGAGCGGCGCGGTCATGCAGGCCGTGAGTAAAGAGATGTTCAGCGGCCGCACCGGACGAGACGTTGTGAACGAATCGCTGGCACGTGTGGAGAACGATCCGCAGATGCCGGCGCCCACCCGAAAAGCGTTGCGCGATTTGCTCGGCGGAGTGCAGGAGTTGAATCAAGATCAGGAGCGCTCCGGCCCGTCTGCGCAAGGGCCTGCGGGCGGCGGACTGAGCATGCCGTTCCAGACCAAAGAAGAAGCCGTCACGTCGGGACAAAATGTCGAATACAACGGCTATGCGCACTCGTTTGGAGGGATGGGCATTCAGTTCATTCTGTTCATGGGCCTGGATGTTGGAATCACGTTGCTGATGTTGCGGCAGACAGGGCTGTGGCAGCGGCTGCGGGCCGCTCCGCTCTCGCGAACGATGCTGCTGGGCAGCCGCGCGGTGAGTGCGTCGCTCACGGCGGGATTCATTCTGACAGTGCTTTTCTGTTTCGCGCGGGTCGTGTTTGGCGTTCGAATCCAAGGCAGTTTTGCGGGCTTTGTCGGAGTATGCGCCGCATTTTCCTTGATGACTGCCGCGTTTGGCCTGATGGTGGCAGCGCTCGGGGAGACGGTCGAAGCAACACGCGGCTATTCGGTCATGGCGACGCTCGTCCTTGTGATGCTGGGCGGGGCTTGGGTGCCAACTTTCGTCTTTCCGAAATGGTTGCAGCGGCTAACGATTGTGATTCCGACCCGCTGGGCGATGGATGGGTTGGACGGCATGACCTGGCGCGGATTGGGCTTCTCGGCGGCGGTCACACCGATTGCTATCTTGCTGGGATTCACACTCCTATTCGGCGCGGTCGCGGTCATGCGCTTTCGCTGGCGAGCGGAGTAGCTGCGCTTCACGATCACTGAAGCTTCGACTGAGAATCGCTATATTCGCTTCTATCTCGCAAGTTCTCGTTACCTGGCCGTTCCCTGTTGCGTCTGCCCTCGATCACTCGAGCGCGGAACATTCGTCGAAAGGGACAAAGCCATGCAACGGGAACGAGGATTCACTCTCATCGAATTGGTAATTGTGCTGGGGATCATCCTGGTGATCGCGGCGATTGCGATTCCCAGCGTGATCGGAGCGAAGATCAAGGCGAACGAAACGTCCGCCATTGCCGCGATCAAAACCATTGAGACTGCACAGGCGTCCTATGAGACGACCTATCCAACGCTGGGCTACGCTTCGTCGCTCGCCGAGCTCGGTGGGCCGGATTCGTGCAAACCGGCCCCTGAAAATGCTTGCCTGATCGATGAAGTGTTAACCGACGGCGAAAAATCGGGATATGTATTTACCGTGGTGAGCAATCGCCCAGCACGCGGCGCCGCTACGAGTTATGTCGTCGCCGCGGCCCCGCTGAACTACAACCGCACGGGAGCGCGCCGCTTCTGTGCCACGGAAAAGAATCTGATGCGGTGGGACGCGAACACGGAAGGCAGCACGACTCCTCCAACTCCGGAGGAGTGCGCGCACTTCCAGCCGATGCGCTAGTAGAGTCAAACGGCCATTCCGCGATACCATCTGGGGATGCTTCGCGACGCGACCGTTGGTCTTCGGAACGATTCCGGGAATGATCCGCGACCTGAACCGCGGCAGGAGATCTTGCGCGCGGCCGCGCGACTCTTCCAGCAGCAAGGATATGACGCGACTTCGATGAACGATGTCGCAGCGGCGCTCAAGCTCTCCAAGGGCGGCCTCTATCACCACTTTCAGTCGAAAGACGAAATCCTGTTTCACATCATGTCGCACGCGATGCAACTCACCGAGGATCGCGTGATCAACGTAGTACGCCGAATCGACGGCACGAGCGCGGCCGGAGTTGAGCAGCGGTTACGAACGCTGATCCGTTTGCATATTCAAGTTGTGCTCAGCCCCGAGGATCGCGAGATTACGGTGATGCTGCATGAAAATCATCCTCTGCCGCCGGCGCTGCGACGCAAGATTAATGGACGCAAGAAGGACTACCTCGTTTTTGTCGAGAACCTGATTGCCGATGTGCAACGCAAAAAGAATTCGGCCTCAACGGTCACGCCGCGGGCCGCGGCTTTTGCGTTGGTTGGCATGATCAACTGGATTTATCAATGGTACAAGCCCGATGGCCCGCTCACGGGCGAAGCGTTAGTGCAGCAGTACACAGATATTTTCTTTCATGGGGCCATAGGGTAGGAACACGAGTGGTCAGTTGTCAGTTCTCAGTAAGAGCCGAAATTTCGCAACTCCTAGCGCGATAAGGAACATCTTGGCCCAGCATTTCCAGATCGACGAACTGGTGGGCGAGCAGAAGAAGAGGGGCAAGTCGTATGTCGAATTTCTGCGCGTGCCTGCCATGAGTGCGGGCGTTTATGTTTTGGCGAAAGGCGCTGTCGACCGGCAGAAGCCGCATCGTGAAGATGAGATGTATTACGTGGTTCGCGGACGAGGTCGTATGCAGATCGGCTCGGAACACTCCGTTGTACAGGCCGGGTCTGTGATTTTTGTCAAAGCCGAACTGGAGCACCGTTTCTACGACATCGACGAAGATTTGGAAGTACTGGTTTACTTTGCCCCCGCAGAACAAGAGTGAAAACATTCGCGGCTATACGGCAATGGCGTTGCGCTTCACGATCCTGCCAACGATTTACTTCCTGTTGACAACTCTAACAAGGTAGACTGCTACGCTGTTGCGGAAATCGCGCGATCAGTCCAGCGATTCGCTGAGAGCTTCAAAGCGAAAGATAAAGACAAGAGACGAAAGGCAAGTGGAGGATGGGGATGAAAACGATAAGACGCGGGTTGATTTTTTCGGCGGTCATTGTCTGGACGATTACATTCGTCGTCCTGTTTGCGCCCAGAGTCACGGCACAAACTGGAGCATGGCTCACGCACTCGCACGACGAGCAGCACACGGCGCTTTCGACGGTACAATCGCAGCCGCTCGACAAGATTCACTGGCATACCCCCGTGGATCTGCATCCACCCGAAGGTGAGATTTTCATCCACTACGGCTCGCCCCTCATCACCGCGGCGAATACGGTGGTGGTTCCGGTGAAGACCGGTTCGAACAGTTTTCGTGTCGAAGGCATCAACGGCGCGACGGGAAAGCGCTTTTGGACCAAGGCCACGGGCTATCAGGCTCCCGAGGCGAGTTTTATACCCGGTATGGGGCCGACGATTTTCGGAAACCAGTTGTTTGTTCCTGACATTGCGGGCCGCGTTCTGGTGCGGCAAAATCCCGACGCAGCGCAAGGCGCAGTCAGTCATCTTTATTTTTACGGCGTAAAGAACTACAACAAGAATCCGACCGCGTACAAAACGAATGTGCAGATCGACACTCCGCTCACTACCGATGCTGCCGGTAATTTGTATTTCGGATTTCTAGTGCTCGGCTCGACTCCACTGAACCTGCAAAGCGGAATCGCTCGCATCGCGCCCGACGGTACGGGCACTTGGGTTTCCGCAGCGAGCGCCAGCGGCGATTCTTCAATTACGCAAGTTGCCATCAGTTGCGCTCCTGCGCTCTCGAATGACGGCAGCACTCTCTACGTCGCTATGGACAACGAAAACTACGGCTACCTGGTGGCGCTCAACAGCACTACGCTTGCGCCCATCGGCCGCGTGCGCTTGACCGATCCTTCTTCGGGGATGGATGCGATTCTCTTCGACGGCAGTTCCGCTACCCCGTCCGTCGGGCCCGATGGCGATGTCTATTTCGGAGTCCTCGAGAATCCATTCCCCGATCACAACGATCGCGGCTGGCTGCTGCACTACAACAGCGATCTCTCCAAGACGAAAATTCCAGGAAGCTTTGGCTGGGACGACACGGCATCCGTGGTTCCAGCGTCGCTCGTGCCGAGCTATACCGGGAGTTCGAAATACCTGCTGATGACGAAGTACAACAACTATGGGGGCGTGGGCACCGGCGACGGACACAACCGCATTGCCATACTCGATCCCAACGCGACGGAGCATGATCCAATCCTTCCGAAGGTGCTGGTCATGAACGAGGTCTTAACGATCCTGGGAGTGACGCCCGATCCCGATTGGCCGGGGGGAGTGAAAGAATGGTGCATCAATACGGCCGCCGTCGATCCATTTACCAAATCGATTCTAGCCAACAGCGAAGACGGCAATCTCTATCGCTGGGACCTGACGTCGAATTCGTTCACGCAGGTGATCAAGCTTTCGACCGGCATCGGCGAAGCGTATACGCCAACCATGATCGGCAGCGACGGCACGGCGTACGCGATTAACGACGCCATACTGGATGCGGTGGGGACCAACTAGCACGAAGCGATTCGCGTTCTCCGATCGAATTTTGTGCAGGCCGGGCGGGGACGTCCGGCCTCCCATCTGACATCTAGCTATTCGGCGGCCGGCTTTCCTGGAACCCAATAAACTTCTTCGCGCAGGTTGTCTTTGCTAAAACCGATGCGTTTCAGGATTCCTTTACCGTGCTCGACCATCTCGGGATGGCCGCAGAGATACGCGACGCTGTTGGCCGAGGTGCATCCCCACTGATCGGCGTACTTGCGGATCAATTCGTCGACGCGGCCGACCTCACCCTTCCAGTCGTCGTCCTCCCAAGGCCGACTTACCGTGAACACGCAACGAAACCAAGGAGCTTCTTTGACAAAGCTTTCCAACTCTTCGCGATAGCCAAACTCCCAGGAGCGGCTAGCGCCATTGAGCAGAAATAATCTGTGGTCGCCGGCGAATTTGCCTTCCTTCCAGTCTTTGACTAGAGTGCGGACGTAGCTGACGAATGGCGCTACTCCGGTTACGGTACTAACCATCAGATGATTTGTGCGCGAGGGCTGCGCATTGTCAAACGTAAAGCGACCCTTAGCCACTTTGCGTACCAGAACTTCATCGCCGAGTTGCAGATCATACAGCGGAGGCGTGGTCGCGCCCTCGGGCACCAGTTCGAAGAAAAATTCGAGTTCGCTTTCACGTGGCGAGGAAGCGATCGAGTAGGGACGTTCTACACGCCGCCCTTCCCGCTCAACCCCGAGCGTCGCATACTGGCCAGGAGAAAACTTGAACTCGGCTCCGGGATCGATGCGGATCATCCAGAGATCGGGCGCAAAGTCCGCACGCTTAGTGATACGGGCTCGGTAGTGCTTGTCATCCATACGGAAAAGTCTCAGCTCGCAGAATTGGAACGCGCAAGGGTGCAGATTAAGATACAGGAATTCTCGAAGTTTGCACGAGCAGAGCGAAAACTCACGATCGCTTGGTTTATTACGTGGGCTTTAGGAAAACTGCGAACCGAAAACTGGGAACCCAGAGAAAAAGAGCCCGCAAGCTTTTCAGCCTGCGGGCTGCTTCGGTGGACTGTTTGGGATTGACTGAGGTGGTCACTCTCGTGGCCCCTCGCTCGTTCCGGTGCCGGTCACAACTTGTGCCCGGCGGATCAGCCCAAACACACGGATTGTTTGCGAGAGATTGTCCGCGATTCCCCCGACCAAAGGTTCCTCGAGAACTCCGCTTAGAGCAACCGCCCTAAGACTCAGCCACCTCACCTGGTCTGGTATTGATACGTCTACTATGTGAATCAGAACTTATCATCCGACCACCTCCTTTCCGGTGTAAACGCAGATTACAAAAAAGAGGTTGTGGAAGTCAACGGCACAGAGGTGGCGTGCCACCAACCCATAGATGTCGCCGGTCTTGAAGACACGCCCTCCGTCGGACGGTGGGACATGAAGCCCTATTTCACGATGTGGCTTGGAGATGCCTTGTTGAGAATCGCTCGCAACCGTCTCGCCGAAGCCGGAGACGGGACCTTTCCTTCGCGCACGATCTCTTTGGCGCTCAAATCTTTCCCATACAGCGATTTGTTGGCACCGTCGTCCGAGCGCATCGTCGAGCCTTCGAGGGAAACGCCGGCAAACAATCCCTTGGATCGAGAGTAGGAGAGGATCTCGGCCTTCAGGACGATATCGGTTTCTGCCGAGGCGGCTCGTCCCACAGGCCCTGCGGCGACGGATGCGTCAGCCCCCAGTTTGACTTTGCTGGACATCACAGAATTCGCGCCCGATTCGTTCATCACCAGGAGAACGAAGTCGGTGGCCTGCGCGCCAATCTGGAAGCCAAAGCTTCCGCCTTCCAAAGCAAACATTGCGGGTGCGCTCCAGGGCCCGGAAAAGTCGCGTCCCTTGCGACAGATGATGACGCCCCGGCCATAGCTGCCACCCACCACAAATGCCGCCTTCTTTACCGAAGGGTAGATGACCAGGCAATCCGCCCTATTCAGCAGATCCTTGGGGATTCCGTCAGGCATGCCAAGAATCTCGCGAATCACTACCGCGGACTCATTGATGCGCTCATTTTCCTTTTCCTGCGCCAACGCAGGCAAAAGGCAACTCAACGCCAATACCGCCAGCAGCAAAATGTTTTTCATGGATAGCTCCTTCGGCCGATGACCAAGCCTCGATAACCAAACTGAAGTCTGTGTATCCCAACAGCATTAGGTTTGAAAGGTGGCCCCAACGATCGCTAAAGGAATAATCTCACAGAATCGTCCGCAAAATACCGAAGCCTATTTCTTTTCGGCTACCGGAGGAGCCATTTCTCGCGGGAACCCCTTGAACACAACTGCACTGGAGTTCGATGTCGCTTTCTTGGACTGATCGATCGTGTTCTCGACGAGAGTTCCCTTCAAGACGTAATAGCCCTCGTCGCCCGCGTTCTTGCCGTCCCCGCGCTCAACCGTTCCCCGGAAATCGTAAGACACTCCGTGCACTGCGTCGGTAGTAAACGAAAGTTGATTGCCATCAAGCTTTCCTGACTTGAAAAAATGCTCGAGGAAAGCACCGCGATCGCTCTCCGAATCGCCATAACGTGAGATGAAGCCCGTCACGCGGCCTTGGTCTTCCACGGTCACCTGGACAAACTCCCCATCTTTCAGGAAGCCATACATACCCGAATAGCTGGCACGCGGCGAGGCGGAATGGGCAGCCTCGTTTTTGTCGGGCTTATTACCCACGTCATTGCCCGTATTATTCTGACAAACGAGGTTCGCGGGAGCACCGGTGAGCATCCAAACAACCAAAGCCAAACCCGAAAGCTGCCGCGCAAAAGAGCGAATTGCAGGAAGTGCCATGCTCACCTCGCAGCAGCCAGTATAGCGGTCGCGGCCAATAATCTCTTGCGGTCGGTTATAATCCCGTAACAGATTCAGCCATTCGCGGCGCGCCCGCAAGACGCCGTGGATCCCGCCTTTCGGGGGCATCTCCACAGGAAAGAAATCAGGAGTTGGCGAAAACGCAACTGGGAGCCGAGATGGAATCTCCGGAGAAAAATTTGTCGAAATTTTTGGCGGAACGCGACCCCGCGAGTGCCGAATTTTGGCGCAAGAGTCGCGCATCGCACCAAAACTCAGCCACTTCTCGGGACGAACTCGGATTATGGCAGGATGTCTTTGTTGACCAGAAGTTGCCGTGGGGACGTTTCCTGCAATCGGTCGTCTTGCACGCAGCGGCGCTTGGTCTGATCGTCACGATGTCGCTTTCGTGGATGCGCCAGCAAAAACTGCTCGATCGCGCCGCATTCGACAAGTCCTCGCTGGTCACGTACACCCCCGACGAATACATGCCACCTCTGGATACGGGCGCAGCCGAGGCTCCTAAGACACAAAAAGGCGAGCCAGCCTACGCCAAGCAGCCGATTCTTTCGGTGCCGCGCGAGGCCGACAACCGCTCGCAAACCATCGTTGCGCCTCCTAATCTCAAACTTGACCACGACGTTCCGATGCCGAACATCGTCGAGACGGGCGCAGTCGTTCCGGCCGTTCCTTTGGATGCGACGCGAGCCCCGCTGACGCGCATCATCGCTCCTGAAACGCAGGTGGTTGCTCCCGCTCCGGACGTGCAATTTGATCCCAACCGCGTCGTTCGGACCGCACTGAAATCGGATGTGATCGCGCCGCCGCCAGAGTTGACGAACCATCAAACGCGCGGGCTCACCGGCCCTGAGACGGCTGTCGTGGAACCGCCTCCAGAAGTGGCGCAAACTTCGAGACGCACCGGCCAAATTAACATTGGACCAAGCCAGGTCGTCGCGCCCGCTCCGCAGCTCGCGTTATCCGAACAACATTCGCTGGCGGCGCGCGGCCGAGGACATCTGCCCGGAGGCGGCGCACAACCAGTAGGCCCTCCGCCGAGCGTAGCGTCTGGCGGTGGTACAAGTTCAAGTGGACGGCTCGTCGCGTTGGGCATTCATCCCGTTGCGCCAAATGGACCCGTATCCGCGAGCGGGAATCGACTGGGGACTTTTTCTGCGAATCCCCAGGGGAAACCGGGCGCTTCGGGAACACCTGATTTGAAGGGCTCGAAGTCAGATGCGAAGGGATTGGGCACTCGCGGAAAATCGGGCACCGGCCTCAACGCGCGCACCAATGGTTCTCTGCCGGCGGGCTTACACGTGGGCGCCGCCGACGGCCACACAGGATCGGGCGAGGGGCGGGAAGTTGCGAGCCTCTCTCCATCCGAAAGCCAGCCCGGCGCGCATTCGAGCGCTCGCGCTGCGTCTGCGATTTCCGAAGACAAGATTACCGATGTGGACCGCCAGGTGTTTGGCGGAAAGCGCGTTTATGGACGCACACTCAATATGCCCAATTTGAATTCTGCGACGGGTAGCTGGGTGATTAAGTTTGCCGAACTTGACGGTGGCCATAAAGACGGAGAATTGCTAGAACCGGTTGCGACGGAAAAACCGGATCCAGGCTACCCGTTGGAGTTAATGCGGTCGAACGTGCACGGTGTGGTCACACTCTACGCAGTGATTCATTCCGACGGCAAGGTGAGCGATATTCGCGTCTTGAACAGCCCGGATGACCGGCTCGACTCTTATGCGGCGCGCGCCTTGGCGGGATGGAGGTTCTTGCCGGCGGAGCGGTCGGGGAAAGCAGTATCGCTAGAGGCAGTGGTGGAAATTCCGTTTCGCGTTCGGAGAAATTTTTAGCGGCGCGAAGTCAACGGGTGGAGCGAAAAAGTGGGCGCAGATTAACCGCCCCGATTTACAGTGCCGCTGAAGCGGATTTTTCATCTGTCAGGGCCGCGTAAACTGCGGGATTGGCGCAAACTTCGTAGTAATAACGATCGGTCCAGCGCAAGATCGACAGGTCGCGAACGTCTACTTGGGCGATCCGGCTTTTGCGAATGGCAATCCTGCGAAACACTCCATTCGCAACGGGCACCGTGCCTACAAAATAGTCGCTTTCTTTGTCGATCCAAGGGCCGGAGAAACCCGCGATGCGGGGATCGACAACCCATTCCGAGAGCGTAATTTCTTGTTGCAATTTGTGGAACGCTTCTTCACTCAAACAGATTCCGCCGACATTGTAATTGAGACGCATCTCTTCGGCGCCGGTTTCCGCATCCTCGTTTCCGGCTCTGTGACCGCCTTCTCCGCCGATCTGAACGGAATATACCTGAAAGATTCCCGCATCGGGCGCAACCTTCTTGCGGACGCGCTTATTGCACGAGGAGAGCCGGTCGCTCACGTTGATGGCGTCCGAAATCATGATGCGGTGTTCGCCATCCATCAGGTAGAGCGGCGGAGAATCCTGGTAGGTGATGCCCAAGCCCACTTCCATCTGCGGCAAGCCCGATCGCTCGAGTAGGTCGTTGTAGCCGTGCAGCAGGCTGACAATCTCCCACGCCAGCACGCAGGTGCGGCCGACGCTCAGCATGGTTTCGCCCTCGCGCTCGAGAAGGGCCACGATTATGGCGTCGCCTTCTAGAAAGACCTTAGTTGCGCCGTGTTTCACCAGCAATTTATTGACGGGATCATAGAAATTCAGGCTGAAATATGAGGCCGCGTTCATGCCCTTTTCCATTAGCGAGCGCGTCAGCCGCGACGAATCGCGCACATCGGCTTTGAGGATTACGTGATGGGCGACCCGATCCTCGGTAGCCTTCTGATCTTCGGGCAGCAGGAATTCGTAAAGCATGCCGTTCAGCGACGAAAGCTCTCGAATCTTGTCGTCGCTGACGAGGTTGATGCTGTCGAAACCGGCGCCCACCGCTCCCAGGCCGCGCAGGTCGCGGTGATAACTGAACAGGTCATTCAAAAGCCGTGCGGCGAAACGACTGCGCTCTGAGCCGCGGCAGGACGCAACGCGCCCGATCGCGGCAAAGAGCCGGTCGGAGTTAAGCCGGCTTTCGCCGATGATTCGTTCCACTCGTTGCGCTTCTTCGCGAAAAATCAGCGCGTTCTTGATCTGCTGCGGATTGACCCGCGGCGCATACTCGGCAAGCAGAGGAACCGCCTCGTACGACGCCACCATATTCGAGAGAACCCCTTCGCGCTGTAACATGCGTGTCCAGATATCCAGCCGCTCCTGGCGTTGGCGATCCTGCGGAGTCATGTCTTCGCCATTGCCAGTGCCCACCAGAGTAGAGGCGTTTGCGGGGACGTTCAGCGCCTGCTCCAGGTGGGAATCAGCGACGGCTTCCCCGTATCCAAGTTCGCGCAGAAAGTTCAGGGCAAATTGCCGCAGATTTGAAAAACGGTCGGGATCTTTGTCGAAGTTCCCGAACATGTAATAGTGCTCGGCGCAGAGATAATCGTCGCGGCCGTCTTCCGTGAGAATGAGGGGATTGAGAAACAGGTTGTAGGAATCAGCCGGCAACTCTCCGAGCAGCGAACGCCGGGTGCGGGCCAGAGTTTCTTTCTCGATCTCGCAAAGCAGGTGAAACATCTCTTGCCCGGCCCGGCGAAGGATGATTCTCTTGCCTACCTGAAACGCAGAAACGAGTTCCTGCGTCTGCATCATTTTTAGCTGACGCACACCCTCGAGCGACTTCGATTTCATGCGGCATTGTTCGAGCGTCCGGGAGAACTGTGCTTGCAATTCGGTCCGTATGAACTTGAGGACCGCCAGGCGGCCCAGCATATCGATCGACGGATTGCCCTCCGCTTTGGCGCGATTCAAGATCGCCAGGTGTATCGACACCAAAAGAGGCTTCAGGTCCGACGGCCCGGCTTTGCGCAACTTGGTCGTACCTTCGGCGGCGCGAATGAATTTCGATTGCGTCTCAGAGGGAACATCCATCTCAAGCAGCGATTCGACTTCGCCAAAGCGGCGGATGTAACGCGCGATGTGAAAGCTGAGATCCGTGGTAATGCGCGGGCTCAGAAAAACGTCGTAGCGAAGATTGTCGACGCCTAGCTGCAAATTGTTGAACGCGAGCGCGGGGCCGTAGTAGAGAAGGTCAGGCCGGCTCGGCGTTTCAGAGGTGCGCAGGCGGAAGATGGGGAGCTTGGGCATCGTCTCTTGAATGGCAACGCGTATGAACTCAACCGTTGCCCGCAAATTGATGAAAGTGCAACTACTAAGCAGCAGGCTAGCATGTCTCTGGACGGCTCCAAAGTTACGCTAGTGCAGCATTCAAATACTAGCGGTAACGCGTCGTACTATTGCTGGCTGGCGCGACGCGCTCTTTCGAACTCATCGCCTTTCTTCCAATCGACCAACCGTTGCTGGTTCGACGCTTCCCAGCCCAAAGCGAAACCAAAACGCGCCATCGCCGCGTCTGACGTGTAGTCCATGCCGGGATGATATTCGTCGCTCGGCTGGTGATAATGATTTTTGGTGTAATCCTCATCCTGGGCCAGTCCCCAGGCTTCGTCATGTCCTTTAAACTTCATTCCTTCATTAATCGAGAACGAGGGAATGCCGACGCGCGCCAGGCTGAAGTGATCGGAGCGATAATAATGCCCGGCTTCGGGACGCGCATCGGGACGAATCTTGAAGCGGAAGTCCTGCGCCATCGCCTCCACCACAGGATAGAACGTCGTCCGCTCGGCGCCAGAAACCTCGACTTCTTCCGCTGCGCCGAGGGGCTTCACGTCGTCGTAATTCAGATCGAGCGAAATTTTCCCTGCCGGGATCGGTGGATGTTTGCCCAGGTATTCTGAGCCCAACAAGCCCTGCTCTTCCGCCGTCACCGCCGAAAAATAGATGGACCGGCGCGGCTTTTGGACGGCCTGCGCATATACCCGCGCTATTTCGAGAACGATGCCGCAGCCCGTGGCATTATCCATCGCGCCGTTGAAAATATTGTCGCCCTTTATGTCGGGACGAATGCCGAAGTGATCGTAGTGCGCGGTGTAGAAAACACCTTCATTCTTCAGGTCTTTGTCGGAGCCGGGAAGCAGCGCAACCACATTGTTCGATTCGAACGGACGAATCTTACTTACCATGTGCGCCGACAATCGGATTTTCATGGCAACCGGCTTGAAGTCGCGCGACTGCGCATCAGTCATCATTTTGTCGAGGTTCATCCCGGCGTCCGACGCCAGTTTGCGTGCGACATCCAGATGAATCCATGCAGCAGATTTGAGCTTGGGAGTGCCGTCCAGTTTGAGAAAGGACTTCTCGCCCGAGAAGGAGTTGCGCACAACTTCCCAGGGATAACTCGCCATATCTTCGCGATGAATCAGAATGGCGCCGACAGCGCCTTTGCGCGCAGCCTCTTCATACTTGTAGACCCAGCGGCCGTAATAAGTGAGCGCCTTCCCGGTGAAAAATTTGGGATCGTCCGACGGCGGTTCGTTGACCAACATCAGCAAAACCTTGCCTTTGACGTCGACGCCTTTATAGTCGTCCCAGTTGTATTCTGGCGCTTCAATGCCGTATCCAACGTAGACAATTTCGGCATCGATGGTTGATTCGGGTTGCTGGGTCTGATCGTAAGCGACGTATTGTTCGAGCGGTTTTAGATCGACGATCTGGCCATGCTCGGGAACGAACTCGAAGCGCGTGTCGGCGGCGGGGGAGATTCCCACCATGGGCACTTTTTGCAGATAAGAGCCCTTGTCCCCCGCAGGCTTGAGTCCGTAGAGCGCAAATTGGGTGGCAATGTATTCGGCGGCAATATCGCCGCCACGCTGGCCTGTGCCGCGTCCTTCCAGTAAGTCGTGCGAAAGGAAGCGTACTTGCTGCTCGATGTTTTCGGGACGAATGCTCTGCATCGCTGCGATGGCGGCCGGCGGAAGATGCGAGCCAAGACGGGTTTCGGCGCGGGGCTTGGGCGGCGTGTTCTGCCCGACCGCAGCGCTAATTGCGAGCAAAACGGCGCTAAACAGGGTGAGTTTTCGAGTCAGCAAACGGCGCACCTCAAGTCTGGTGGTGAGTGAATGTGTCCCCGATTGTAATGGAAATCGCTCACCGAACGGCGTTACCTGAGGAGTAGCGCGGGCGTGCCGCCCGAAGTATTCGGGCTTCGTCCCTCTGTCGATCTTCTCCCGCGACCGCGGGATCAGTTCTTCGACCCTCAACCAGCGCGAAAGTCGCGGATGTCTTCTCCTGGCTGAAAAATCGGCGGCGGTGCGACTTGGCGCGCGGAAGATAGTTTGCGGTTAATGGCTTCCACTTCTTGTTTCATCCAACCCACGCTGCTGACCTCGATCTTCCCGTCCTGCCCAATCAAAAACAGGCTCGGAACATTGGTCAATCCGTAAGCATTCGAGACCGCATAGCCATTGGGATCGTCGAGCAGCGTACGAAAGGTGACGCCATACTCTTTCAGAAAAGCGGCGGCATCGCGTTCATTATTCTGCGAGATGCCAACAACTGTAATCTTCTTGGCACCATGCGCCTGGTGAATGCGCTGGAGAAAAGGAAAGGTGTACTGACAGGTCGGGCAAGAAACCTTGAAGAACGCGATCAGCACCGGCCCGTGTTCAAGAGCGGCTTGCAATGAGAAGTTGGTACCGTCGCCCACGGCGGGCAAGGAGAAATGGGGAGCTTTCGTTCCGGCGGACAATGCCGTCATATCTTTCGAACCTCCGAAAATGCGATGGAGCCACTTCATGAGCGCCTCCCAAATTGAGTGACACCGATTTTAAAGACAATCCACTCCAGCGATAGATCATTTAGATGAGACCGCCAGCCCGCAGGACTTTCCGCGTCAGTCCGGTCAGCGGGATGTGTGGGATGCGATCGAATGCCACCCATTTGGCCTTCGCCACCACTGCAGCACCCGGGAACGCCGCGTCCTTCGCCGGCTGTCCTCGCAACACGTGAACAGTGTAATCGGTAACCGTAATGGAATGGCGAAAGGTGCGCCAGTGCTCTAAAGACGGCGTGGCGCGCGGCGGCTCCAGCGAACTTGGAAGCTCCCACATCCCGGGCATCAGCGACTCTTTTCTAGAACGTTGCACCAAGCGAACCTTGGCTTTCGTGCGCTCCTCGATGCCGGTGCATTGCAAGGCGCACCAGATTTGGCATTTTTTCTGAGGCGATGCTGAATCCCGGCGAGGTAGCTCTCCTTGGGTAACACAATACTTCCGAACCGGACACATGAGGCAGCGTGGCTCGCCAGGGACACAGACGGTTGCGCCCAGTTCCATCATGGCCTGATTGAAGTCTCCGCAGCGTGATGGGGACAACATTGCTTGTGCCCGTTGCCAAATTTGCTCTCTAGCCAGTTCGATCCCCGAGAGGCGTTGCAAGACGCGCTCGACGTTGCCATCGACAACGGCGACGGACTTGGAGAAAGCAATACTCGCGATAGCTGCGGCGGTATAGCGTCCGATACCCGGAAGTTGCAGGAGCAGGTCGGAGCTTTGTGGAAAAACTCCAGCGTGACGTTGCACAATGTCTTTGGCACACTGATGCAACATACGGGCGCGGCGGTAGTAGCCTAGACCGCTCCAGGCGGCGAGCACCGAGTCTTCGGAGGCGTCGGCGAGCGCGTGGATGTCTGGAAAGCGTTGCAGGAAAGTTCGGTAGTGGGCAAGGACAGCCGCCACGCGCGTCTGCTGCAGCATGATTTCGCTGAGCCAGATGCAATACGGATCGCGGGTCTGACGCCACGGAAGATCACGGCGATTTTCGTCGTACCACTCCAGAAGCGAGCTGCGGAAGTTGGCAAGATGTTTCGGGGAATTTGATTTACCGGAAATCGTCCCACTCGCCGGGCGCGAAGCCATGGGCGGCGGCACGCTGCGAACTGAGCTGCGGGCTTTCGTTTCGCGCTGCCGGTCCTGCGTTTCTTTCAAAGCGCGCATTTTTATTGGCTGACGCTATGTGCGATCTCGACCCATCCCATTTTCTGCTGCTGCCACACGGTCATCATATGTTCGGGGGTCGAGGGCAGAGGCTGCGAACCGGCGGATCCGGTGACGGTACCGTTTAAGCTGATGGTGTAGGTCACCACGATGGTCGTTCCATTCAATTCCGTCTTCAACTCGCCGAGAGAACAGTCCTTGAGCTGCCAAGAACGGTACTGCGCGATCGCAGCGTCGCGGTCGAGTTCTCCGGTGGGCGTTTCGCTCGAGTAGTTCGAGGCGAGGGCTCGATCGACCTCAACCCAGTTCCCCGCCTGGACATTCTTCCAGAAGACGCGTTCCATCCCTTCGCCGCCGGTGGCTTGCGCCATCGATTTCGCGGGAGACTCTTTGTAGAACGTACATGCAGAAAGAACGATCACGGCCAGCATTAGCAGGCACATCAAACTTCGAGACGGCAAGTCGACTGAGATCCTCGGACGCATGAGCAGGATTGTATCGCGAACCCCGTTGATCGCAATGCCGCAGATCTCGGGTCTGAACCGCCGCAGAATCGCGTTCTTCGGCTGTGAGTTTGACCGGAGGAGTTGGCCACACCATAATGGTGAAGCCTGGTGAGCGCGAGAAACGCGTGAAGATGAATCCAAACCGGCAGGGTGAGTATGACCGAATTCGACCGCAAGGTGGAAGAGGCTTCCGTGCGCTTCAATCGCTCGGTGGCCAATATTGCCGAGACTCTCGAAAAAGAGACGGCGGAACTGGTGACCTATTTGAACGACGAGGTAGTGCCGGCAGTCCGCACACATTCCTCGAAGGCCTTGAGGACTGCGGCGGGCAAGCTTGCCGAGTTCGCCGACTACCTCGAGACGCACCGCAAGAACTCTTAAATCTGTTTCGCCCCGAATACGCATTCAAGAACGGCGGCACCGATTCGAAATCTGGGTGCGGCCGGCTTTCTCATCGAGTTGCCGGGCCCTTCCTCTTCGCTGTGGTGGCGCTGGGGAGCGCGCTTCTGAGCGGCTGCGGCCACAAAGCGACGCAAGCGCAGGTTCCCTCGCCACCCGCGATTCCCCAAACTGAGATAGCGTCTGCAACGCCAGCAAAGCCAACTACCTCAGAAAACGAGAAGATCGAAGTTCCCGCAGGCGCGAAACCGATCTTTGAACAAACCGGATTGGCGAGCTGGTATGGCGCTCCTTATCACAACCGACGCGGCTCCAACGGCGAGGTCTACGACATGAATGCGATGACGGCAGCACATCTCACGCTGCCGCTGGGTTCGATCGTGCGAGTGACAAATTTGAAGACCGAGCATACGGCAATTGTGCGCATCACCGATCGCGGACCTTTCGTCAACGGTCGCATTCTCGACCTTTCGCTCGCGGCAGCAAAGGCACTGGATGTGTACTTACCGGGTACGGCGAAAGTCCGTCTCGAGGTGTTGCAAGCCCCGGTGCCGCTCGAGGTAGGAGGCCGATGGGCGGTGCAGATCGGTTCCATCGCGGACAAAAAAGAAGCGGCCGAACTAGCCGACCACCTGCAGCGGCGCTACCAGACGGCCCAAGTGCTCAAGTTCGAAAGTCCGGCAGGCGGCTGGTGGGTGCGCGTGAGGGTTACGAACGATGACCGCGAGCGCGCGAGCACTCTGGCACGTGAAACCGAAACGCCGGAGGGATCGGTATTTTTGGTGCGGCTCGACTGAAAACTTTTTACGCGTTGCAGAATGTTGCGGTGCTATTGTTCCTATCGAAGTTCGCGAACAATTAGCTCCGGTTGACTTGCCGGATGATCGTAATCCCAGGCGAGAAGGAGATTTTTGTATGGCTGATTGTCTGTTTTGCCGCATTATTCGAGGCGAAGTTCCGTCCAAGAAGGTTTATGAAGATCAGCACACTTTTGCTTTTGAAGACCTAAACCCGCAGGGCCCAACTCACGTTCTGGTGATTCCCAAGAAACACATTACTGGCCTGAAAGAGGCTACCGCGGAGGACGCGGAACTCGTGGGACGCTGCCACCTTGCGGCCGCTCAGATTGCGCGTGAACGGTCGATCGAGGACGGTTATCGCACCGTGCTGAACGTCGGCCCGCGAGCGGGACAATCGGTATTTCATCTCCACGTCCACCTCATCGGCGGGCGCTCGCTGCAATGGCCTCCAGGATAACGATCGCGTCGCGGAACCTGGCCGCATTCCAGCATTTTGCGCTTAATACTCCGCCTGACTCCATCTGGCTTACAATCTCAGGATGGCAAACCTGACGCTGGTTTACGGGCTCCGTCTGCTACCTTCCGACGAAGTCGCGGAGTTAGGCTCGGCGACGATCAAGCTGAAAAACGGGCGGGATGCACATGTCACCATGCACACTCTTGAGGGCACCAAAGACGAGATCGAGAAGCAACTGAAGACGAGTCTGTCGGCCTTTTTCGACATCTATCCAGAGATATAACGCCAGCGCGGGACGATGTGCAGCGGCGCGCGACGTCGTAGAATCGGCGGCGAATCAGGCAACGGGATGAGACTGGTTTCTCTGGAACTCGAGAGCAGGTTGCGCGCCCAAGGGCTGTGGCCGCAGAGCCGAGTCGCATGGGCAGCGCTCTACGTGCTCGCGCTCGATTTACTGCTCTTTGTTTTGCAGGAGCTAACCAAACACGCCAGTCCCACCATGGCCAGCAGCCTTTCTGGCTGGATTGTGTTTCTCAGCCTCGTGGCAATCGTGCTGCTTGCGGTGTCCGCGTACCGCTGGCTGCGCTCGAAACTTCTGTGGCGGCTGCGAAATCGGCTCATCGTCACGTACGTTTTTATTGGCGTGATTCCGGTGGTTCTGCTGGTGATGATCTCGCTGATCACTCTGTACCTCTATGCGGGGCAGTTTGCGAGCTTTGTGGTGACGTCCGATATCGCGACCCATTTGCACAGCATGGAAGCGGCGAATCGAACCATCGCTCATCACCTTTCCACGCATCTTGAGGCGGGCGGACAGCTGCAGACGGAGATATCGCACACGCGGCCGCTTCGTCCGGAGTGGGCGCGTCGACAAGTCTGCGCCTGGTATGGAAAACAGCCGCGAGCCACCTGTTCGGGTCCGGAAGGAGCGGGGGACTTGGGATCTCCTACTTTTATCAGTGGGGACTTCGGCGAGATCGTGAGCGATCACGGCAAGCTTTACCTGCGAACGGCGAGCGTGGTTAAGACTGGGACCGATTCTTTGCGCGTCATTTTGAGCGAGCCTCTCGACAGACAGTTTGCCGAGACGATTGCGGAAGGACTGGGGCGAATTACCTTCTTTGGCACCGAAAGCTCGAGCGGACAGGCAAGCACTCGTCCGCAAACGACCGAAGCCAAACCACTGCTTGGTGCCGATTACGGGACATTGCATGAGCAACTCTTTTCAGCTGGAGCCAATCCAGCGGCGAGCAACTTCATGGAACGTCGAGATTCCCCTGGTGAGGATCCAATTGCCGGTGGTGAATTGGGAATCGGGAACGCGATCGCCTTTGGGAGCACTCGCTCTGGTCGAGACCCGGCCTTCCGTGCTCGCCGCTCGTTTGTTTGCCGATCGCGGAGAATACGCCAAAGGCGTGGAATACATTTTGTGGTCGATCGCAGGAGTGTTCCTGTTGATCGAAATTCTGGCTTTGCTGATTGGCGTTAAGCTCACGCGCAGCATCACCTCGGCCGTGGGACAGCTCTACGAGGCAACCGAGCACATCAATCGCGCGGATTTCCGGCATCGCATTTCGGTACAGTCGAGCGATCAACTCGCTACGCTCGCAACTTCGTTCAACTCGATGACCACTTCGATCGAAGATCTGGTGCGCGAGCAGAAAGAAAAGCAGCGCCTGGAAGGCGAACTGGCGATTGCGCAGGAAGTGCAGGCTCAGCTGTATCCCAAAATGATTACGCAGCTCGACACGCTGGAAGTCCACGGTTTCTGTCGTCCCGCGCGCACGGTGAGCGGCGACTACTACGATTTTGTGGCGCTGAATGCCGACAAGCTGATGCTGGCTGTGGGCGACATCAGCGGCAAAGGGATTTCGGCGGCGCTGCTGATGGCGACGATTCACTCGGCCGTGCGCGCCTACAGCATCGAAGACGTTCCGGTTCTGCGCGAGCCTGCGCTAGTCGGTTCGATGGGAGGCTCGGCGCTCATGCTGGCGTCAGAGTCTCGGGGCGCCGATACGTCGCCTGCGACTTTGCTGGCGCTTCTCAATCATCAGCTGTATGAGAGCACTCCCGCGGCAAAGTACGCGACGTTGTTTCTGGCAATCTATGACGGAAGCACGCGGCGGTTGACCTATGCGAATGGCGGTCATCTGCAGCCGATCCTGATTTCGGAGGACGGATCGGCGCAACTGCTGGATTGCGGCGGGACGGTTGTGGGGTTGTTCGATAATTTGAGTTTTCCGGAGGCGACGGTGCAATTGCGGGCGGGCGATCTGCTGGTCACTTATAGCGATGGGGTGACGGAGCCGGAAAACGACTATGACGAATTCGGCGAAGAGCGGCTGATCCAGTTGATCCGCGACAATCGCCATCTGCCGCTGGAGAGGATTACGGAGATTGTTACCTTGGCCGTGCAAGACTGGATCGGCGACAACGAACAGCCGGATGACATCACGCTGGTGCTGGCGCGAGCGCGATAGAAAAACGTTGCATGGTCTTGTGCAGCCGGGCCAAACCCTTGGCAGAATGATTTATGAGCGCTAGTCGGTGACAGTGAAGGTTAGGGCGGGGCTGTCGCCGCCGCTATTGCAGCCCAGGTCTCCGGCGAGGTTGGCGGGGGTGTGGATGACAACCTGGGCGGTGCCGGGAGCCGAGATCTGGGCGGTGGTGATGGTGGCTTGGATCTGCGAGGCGCTGACGACGGTGGTGGGCAAGGCGACTCCGTTCCAGATGAAGAGCGACGAAGAATAGAAGTTGCCGCCGGTTGCGGTGAGCAGCAAGCCCTGCTGGATCTGAGCGAGGGTTGCGGGGTTCGGCGCGAGAGAGGTCAGAGACGGCTCGGGGCGGGCACTGTCGCAGAAAGGGTTGGAGACTCCGCAACCGGAAAGGAACGTGCTTAGGAGAACGAGAGCAAACAAAGACTTCTGGATTCGGCAGCGGGGCATTCTTCGAGTCTAGGCCTTTAACGATGATTAAGGTGGGATTCGACGGCGGGGAAGGTTACGCGAGTGTTTCCTCAAAGTCTTGGGTTGGAAAGGCGGTCATGGCGGTGAGAGGGATCGCATGATCTGGGTTCCGTGGAAATCATTGGAAACAAGAAGCTCGCAGGTTGTGATTCGAGACACTGTTCCGCTTATTACTACCGCACTATACTCGTTAGCCATGACAAGGAGAAAGCGCATGGTTAAACCAGCCACCTTAGTATCGCTGGTATGCTTGGCCGCGTTTGCGGCGATGAGCATTGGGTGTGGCGGTTCTTCCTCTTCGGGCCAAGGCAGTTGCACGGGTGGTCCATACAACGTGGTGGGGGATTGGACGCTGAACGTTACGGGCGCGGGTGTATCGACGTCTGGGCCGGGGGTGATTGGCTCTTCGGGGGAAGCGGTGTTTTTTCAGACGACGACGTCCCAACCGGCACCGGGAGACACGGTGGCGATGCCGTCCATAACAGGGACGTGCGCTTTTTCGGGAACGGCTACGGCGTATGGGACATCGGCCAGCGGAGGGGGATCGTCGAGCGACACGGTGCAAGGGAACGTGAACTCGGCGACGTCGATCACCGGCAGCATCGCCAATGGCAACAATTTTTCCATCGTGCCGAATGCTCCGTTGAGCGGCGCGGTATCGGCTTTGTCGGGCAGTGAGATTGGGAGCATCGGGGGCTGGGTTGGGCCGGGAAACCTGTGGCAACTCACATTCGTGCCGACGGGAAGCAACGCGAGCATGAGTTTCAGTGGAGCGGACGTGGACGGGTGCGAGGTGAGCGGGACGTTCTCGGAAGAAGGAGGAAACGTTTCAGCGCTGAACGTTTTCGATGTGTCGATCACGTATTCGGGGATGAATTGTCCGGTGGCAGGCACAGTCATGGGGCTTGGGTTCGAGAGCAGTTCAGATTACTTCGGCGTGGCTGGGGGAGCGCAGGGCACGTACCTGTATGCGGTGCCGACGACTAGCGCTACAGTGTTCGAGATATTTCCGGCGAGCCAGTAGGGGGATTCGCTAAATAGCGATCATGATGCGGGAGGGATTGATCCTCCCGCATCGTCGTATCGGTGGAACAACTGCAGAGCTCTCGCTCTCCCACCCAGCAAGCAAAGAGCGCTTGCTGGGACGCCTACCGCTCTGGATGACAAAACTATAGGGAGATGGTCATCCCGAGTAGGGAGGGCGATGCTATCCCGCATTACGCCTTATTCATTACACTTTCTTCCTCACACCTTATTCATTCCCACTTATTCATTGCAACCTATCGATCAGGCTTTATTGATCACACCAGGCCCTGATCGAGCATGGAGTTGGCGACTTTCTGGAAGCCGGCGATGTTGGCGCCGTTTACCAGGTTGCCGGGCGTGCCGTATTTCTCGGCCGTTTCGTAGCAGTTTTTGTGAATGGCGATCATGATTTTGTGGAGACGATCGTCGACTTCCTCGCGGGTCCAGGAGATGCGCATGCTGTTCTGGGCCATTTCCAGTCCGGAGGTAGCAACGCCGCCGGCATTGGCAGCCTTGGCTGGTCCGTAGAGGACTTTGGCGTCGAGGAACAGGCGCGTGGCTTCCATGGTGCTCGGCATGTTGGCGCCTTCGCTGACGACTTTAACGCCGTTCGTGATGAGATGATGCGCGTCTTTTGCATTGATCTCATTTTGTGTGGCGCTCGGGAAGGCGCAATCGGCTTTGATCTTCCAGAGCCAATTGTGATCGAGTTTGTGATCGGTGGCGCTGTAGATGGCCTTCTTGAATTTGTCGGCATACTCTCTGATGCGGCCACGACGATTGTTTTTGAGGTCCATGACATAGGCTAATTTCTCGCGGTCGATGCCGTCGGCGTCATAGATGACTCCGTCGGAATCGGAGAGAGTGACGGGCTTGGCGCCGAGATCGAGCAACTTCTCGACGGTGTACTGGGAGACGTTGCCGCTGCCGGAGACGAGACAGACTTTTCCGGCGAGCGTGTCGTTGCGCGTCTTCAGCATTTCTTCGGCGAAGTAGACGCAGCCGTATCCAGTGGCTTCGGGACGAATCAGAGAGCCTCCCCAAGCCAGGCCTTTGCCGGTGAGGACGCCGCTGAATTCGTTGCGTAGACGTTTGTATTGGCCGAAGAGGAAACCGATTTCGCGTCCGCCTACGCCGATGTCGCCGGCGGGAACGTCCGTGTCGGGTCCGATATGACGGCAGAGTTCGGTCATAAAGCTCTGGCAGAAGCGCATGACTTCGTTATCGCTCTTTCCTTTGGGATCGAAGTCACTGCCGCCTTTACCTCCGCCCATGGGGAGAGTGGTGAGGGAGTTCTTGAAGACTTGTTCGAACGCCAGGAATTTCAGGATGCCCAGATTGACCGAGGCATGGAAACGCAGTCCACCTTTATAGGGGCCGATGGCGCTGTTCATTTCGATGCGAAAGCCGCGATTGACTTGGACCTTGCCGCGGTCGTCAAACCAGGGAACGCGGAACATGAGGACACGTTCCGGCTCGGTGATCCGTTCGAGGATCTTGGCTTCGTGATATTCAGGATGGCGTTCCAACACGGGCCTCAAGGAATCGAATACTTCGAGGACGGCCTGGTGGAATTCAGGTTCGGCGGGATTCTTGGCTTTGACGAGGTTGAGAATCTGGTTGGTGTAATCCGTCCCATGACTGATCTTGGGCGGTTCCATGACAGTGCTCATAGGCGTGCCTCCGAATTGTGTGAGTTTGTTACGGGTTGTCAAAATACGAATTGTGAAAAGGACGCCGCAGAATTGCGGCTGTAATCATTGAACGCCGGAGGGGAAATCTATGCCGTGATGGGTATCACCCGAATTCGTGACAAATGAGGCTGGGAGGGGTGCGCTCTCGCGGGGAACGATTGAAGGTTGTGGTGGACGGGCGGGGCGTCCGTCGCTGTGCAGAGTTGGGGTACTGGGTTATTGCCGGGTTTATTTCCTTGGTTTATTTCCAGTGGGCGGGCTTGACTACGGTTACTTTGGGAGTAACTTGCTGGCCTTTTTCCATGCCACCGACCATGATCAGGCCGCGGTGGCTCACCATCAGGCCGCGATGGTCCATGGTGGGATCGGGAGTGATTTCGTTGATGGTCTCCCAACGCAGGGAGTAGGCGTTGAAGGCGAAGGTCACGTTTGACGGTTCGGCGGGCTGGCCGTTGTAGCCGATTCCGTTGTAGTTATAAGGATTGTCGGTGCCGCCGGAGAAATAAATTTTGCCATGCTTTTTTTCGAGCGCGCCCGCGCCGGCGGCGATGCGATAACGGGCGGTGCCGGGATGGGGCGGAAGCTTGGTCCACCTGATTTTGGTGACGTCGCCTTTTTTGGAATCGGTAAGGCGGCCCATCCAGCACTCGTCGGAGGTGACGTACCTGGGATTCGAGCCGTTTGGATTCTTGTAAGCTCCGTCGACGTAGACGATAGTGTCGCCGATGATGGCGCCAGCGTGTCCGAAGACGGGGGTGCCGGGAAGGGGAGTGCCTTCCATCCACTTGTCGGTGTCGGTGTCGTAGATTTGAACGTTGCTGACGGCGTCGCCGGTGGTGCTGGACCATCCTCCGATGAGATAGATGTAGCGGTCGCGAAAGACACCGACGACGGCGTCATCGACGGGTACAGGAATATCTTTGCCGCGATAGTAGCGGTTTTCGACCGGGACGAAGACATTGAGGTCGGGCATGGTGTTCTCGCCACCTTGGGCGTCGACGACGTAGCCTCCGAAGATGAAGACCTGGTCGTGGAGCGCGACAGCAGAGGCCGCCAGACGGCCAGCCACGCCGGGGACGGGACGCTTTTCGGTCCAGCGTCCGGAGCCGGGATCGAGTTCATAGGCGCTGGTGGTTATGGCGTCCCAAGTTTTTTTGGGACCGATGCCCATGAAGGAGAAAATTCTGGCGCCGCCTTCATCGTGGGAGATGGCAACGGCGTTGTTGGAGACAGGCGCAGGAAGCGGGCTGAGTTTGGGTTCTTCAGCGGCGTAGAGAGCGGACGCTGCGCATAGGTATAGGAGTGCGGCGAGCAACTTGCGAGAAACGGAATTCATTGCAGAAATAATAGCAGTGAATACGGCGGAGACACGGGAATAGCGGAGGCTAGAACCAAGTGCGTTTGCGATATTCGCGGTATTCGTTGCCGAACTTCGCTTCAAGAACGGCGGCTTCACGACGGGCGCGGATGACCTGCAAAGGGATGAGGATGAGAAAGATCAACAGTAGCTGCGGATGGCCGAGCATGAGACAGATTCCGAGGAAAACAAGCATTCCCGAGACATAGATGGGGTTTCGGATGCGGGAGTAGATTCCGTTGGTCACGAGAGCGGTGGCTTTGGCACGAACGGAAAAGGACTTGCCCAAGGTATAGCGGGCGACGACGACGCCAAACAATCCGACGATGGCGATTGCCAAGCCAATGATGCGCAGAGGTCCGTGGGGAATGTTCGGCCATTGATAAATGGCTCCCAAAGTGATGGAGGCGCCGGCCAACGGCAGCCAGACGCGCGGTATGTTTCCGAGATCCATGCTTGATCGCTCCTTAATGCCGGTCGCCGCTGAGTCTTAGTTGTGCGACAGCTTAGATTATTCGACGAAACAGATTACTCGATAAAGGCTTGCCGCACGGCATGAATGAAGTCGGTGTAGGCGGGCTGCGATCCGGCGGCGCGGAGTTGCAGGGCGATCTGTCCGCGATGGTAAGTCGAGTGGAAGAGGACGTGAGTGAGAATGTCTTCGACGCGGCTGGTCCAAACCTCGCCTTTGGTGTTGCGATACTCGATGTTGTCGTTGAGAGAGCCGGGCGCGAACAGATTGGCGAGGCGGACGAGATAATTTTCGTAGGCGCGGGAGATTTCCTGTTGCAGCTTGAAACAATCGTCGAGCGAAAGGGATGGCCAGACGGGCAGGGTTTGTGGCTGTTGCAGGATGCGCTCGAGCCACAACTTTTCGGCAGAGAGAATGTGAGCCATGCGGCTCAAGGCGCCGGGTGGAAGTGGGGACGTTTTTTCCATCGCGGCGATGCATTGGCGGTTGGCCCAAGAGTCGTAGGTGAACATGCGGACAAAATAATTGGCGTGCATGAGAAGAGCCTCACGGACCTCCCGGGGAAGATGCGAACCGGCAAGGATGGTGCGTTGCGACTGGCTGCGCAAAGACGATACGATGACAGTCAATACGATGATAAAGCATGCGGTGACCGGGCGGGGCGAACGGGTGGTGCTTCTTGGTTGCTGGATGTTAGTTGCGTTCGCGGTGCTGGGGGTGTCGGACCGAGCGCAGGCGCAAAATCAAACACAGGCGCAGGCGCGCGAACAGTTATTGAAAGAGATTAACGCCGGGCAGTTGCGAGACGCGGTTTTGCTGGGGCAGCAGTCGGTGTCGCGATGGCCGCGGGATGCCCAGTTTCGGCACTATCTAGGCGTCGCGTATTTCAAGAGCGGCGAACTCAAACAGGCGGAGGAGCAGATCGGGCGAGCGCGCGAATTGAATCCGAAAGATTATTCGACACGCTACGATCTTGGCCTGGTGTATTTGAGCCAGATGGATTATGCGGCGGCGGCTGAGGAGTTGGATGCCGCCATCAAGATCGATTCTTCGGATGCGCTGGCGCACGTGCTGCTGGGTCGGGCGTATCTGAATTCGAATCGCAGCCTACAGGCGATTGACGAGTTCAAGACTGCTTTGAAACTCGATCCCGCGATTAAGCTGGGGCACTATCATCTGGGCTTCGCTTACTTCAGCCTGGGGCGCAATGACGAGGCGATCAGTGAATATATGGAGGAGTTGCGGCGCTCGGGCGAGAATGCGGTGGTGCTTTATGCGCTGGGTCACTCGCTGGTGGGCAGTGGGAAATACGAGGCAGCGGTGACGTATCTGCAACGCGACGCGGAGCTCGATGCGGGCAATGCGGACGTGTGGTACGACTTGGGCAAGGCACTGGCGCTGGCGGGGCAATCGTCCAAGGCGGAGCCGGCTTTGCGAAGGGCGGCGGAGTTGAATCCGAAGGATCCAAGCCCGCACTATCAGCTGTCGCGCGTGTTGGAAAAACTTGGCAAGAGTGAGGAAGCCAAGAGTGAGCGCGAAGTCTTCATGGATCTCAAGAAGGGGCAGCCAGCCGCGGCGGGAATGGCCACGGGGCGCGACCAGTGATGGGCGCGCGCTGGAGTGGGATGCGTCGGAGAATCCGGATAAGGAAACAGAGAATCGCGACCGCGGGCCTTATCGCAGTTGCAGTCGCAGCTGCGATTTTTGGTAGCGGGATGAATTTGGGGGTGGCGCAGACGAGTGCGGCGCCGGCGAGCGGGCACTCCAGTGGGGCGGCGGCTTCCAGACAGGAACCGACGGGCAAGCGCGAATTGGCCGCGAAGGGGGTGCCGAGTGCGCCTCTGTTCGTGGACGTTACGCGGGCGGCGGGAATTGACTTTCGGCTCACTTGCGGAAGTCAGGAGAAGCGGTACATCGTCGAGACGCAGTGCGGAGGCGCGGCGGCGTTCGATTACGACAACGATGGATGGATGGACATCCTGCTTGTGGACGGATCGACGATTGCGGATTACAAGGCGGGAAAATGCCATCCGCCACGGCTTTATCACAATAATCATGATGGAACGTTCAGCGATGTTTCGGCGAAAGCCGGGCTGAATTTTTGCGGATGGGGATATGGCGTCGCGATCGGCGACTTCGATAACGACGGATGGGCGGACATTTACATTACGGGATTTCACGGCTCGGCGCTTTACCGAAACAATCACGACGGCACTTTTAGCGACGTAACGGCGAAGGCGGGAGTGGCCAATGCGGAGCGCTGGGGAACGAGTGCGGCTTTCGGCGACTATGACAACGACGGAAACCTAGATTTGTACGTGGCGAATTACGTCGATGTGGATATGAACCATTTGCCGGAATTCGGCAACGGGGTTTTCTGCCAGTATCGAGGCATCCCGGTGAATTGCGGGCCGCGGGGATTAAAGGGGGCGCGGGACCGGCTGTATCACAACAATGGGGACGGAACGTTTACGGATGTCACGGAGAAGCTTGGGATCGACAAGGACAGTTATTACGGGCTGGGCGTGCTGTGGCTCGATTACGACAAAGATGGATGCCTTGACCTATACGTCGTCAACGATTCGTCTCCCAGTTTGCTTTACCACAACAACTGCCACGGCGGATTTACGGAGGTCGGCGCGGAAGCGGGGGTTGCGTACAGCTCGGATGGACGGGAACAGGCGGGGATGGGTACGGACTCAGAGGACTACGACGGTGATGGATGGCCGGACATTGTAAAGACGAATTTTTCGGATGACGATAATAATCTCTACCATAACGATCACGGCAGCGAGTTCACCGACGTTGCCGGGCCTGCCGGTATTGGAGCGATCAGCAATCCTTATTTAGGGTTTGGCGCGAAGTTTCTGGACTACGACAACGACGGATGGCCGGACATCTTTATTGCGAACGGCCATGTCGATCCGCAGGTGGAGGGGCAATCGTTCGGAGTGGGCTATGCTGAGAGGCCGTTTCTGTTTCACAACTTGTTGGCAGACAAGCCCGGGGCTGACAGAGCAACGTGGGGGAAGTTTGAAGAAGTGGGGCAGAAGACGGGGGGTGCGCTGGCCAAGAAATATGTGGGCCGAGCCGCATTGACGGCCGACTTCTGGAATCGGGGGCGGCAGGATCTGCTCATGACAAACCTGGATGAGTCGCCGGTTCTGCTGCGCAATGAGGTTCCGGCGACGGGGCATTGGCTGGAGATTAAGACAATTGGTAGCAAGTCGAACCGCGATGGCTATGGGGCGAAGATCGAGGTGACGACCCAAGGGGTGACGCGCTACTCCGAAGTGCGGGCGGGCAGCAGTTTTGAAAGCTCGAGCGATCCGCGGACGCATTTCGGTTTGGGAGCGGCTACCAGAGTCGACGGAGTCGTGGTGCGCTGGCCGAGCGGACAAGTCGACAAGGTGGGAGGGACTGGGGCGGACCAAGTCGTGACGATTCGAGAGGGACGCGGAATCTCGGAGAAGTGATCGGCAAAGTGGGCGATTGGGACGGACCTCCTTCGCAGCTTACGCGGCGCTGAAGTGCCGCTCTTCCACCGCTGCGCATGCATTCGTGGGTTTTTCAGCTGCGCGCTAGGTTGCAAATTAGTTGATTCTTCCACCCGCCAATAAATTCCAAATTTAGTATTTTAGCGAGTTTTAATCTCCCGTTAGCCATAGACACCACTTCAACAGGAACTGTAAGTGATTGCAATGGAGGGTGGTTGTGTTTGGCTGGTGAAGTGCCACTCTAGCTCAAAAGCACTATTTGTTCACAAGGTGCGGTGCGAGCCAAGTCGTCTCTCACCCAAGGTTCAATCAACGGAATCAGCAAGATCGGATTGACAAAACACGGTTTGAGGCGCAGAATTTTGCGCACTCCGACGCCGAATTATTCGGGCGACAGGCTCCAGAGAGCGATTTCGAAGTTGGATTGTAAGCTCGCCGATCGGCAATTTGGGGTTAGCAAGCAAGGTTCGCAGCAAGATTTCGATGGGCTCGTGCATTCACAAAACAAGCATGACCAAGTTTCCAGGGGGTAGGTAAATGAGAAGACTGCAGTTTTGCCTCGTAGTGTTCGCCGTGCTGGCTCTGACCGTAAGCGCAATCGCGCAGGTACAGAATGGCCAGTTTACCGGAACCGTGACCGATCCAACCGGTGCCGCCATAGCCAACGCCAAGGTGACGGTCACCAATACGGCGACCGCCTTACATTTGACCGCGACGACGAATTCAAGCGGCAACTACACTGTGAAAGAAGTGCCGCCTGGGACCTACAAGATCGTCGTCGAGGCATCGGGATTCAAAACGAATGAAGCCAATGACGTGACGGCGAACGCGGGCACGATCTCGCACGTCGACGCGAGACTTCAGATCGGTAAGGCTTCGGAAGTCGTCGAGGTCACGGGTGCAGCTTCCGACGTGAACGTTGAGGATTCAAAGCTGGCGACGACCGTGAGTTCGACGCAGATCAACAACCTGCCGCTCAATGGCCGCAACGTGTTCGATCTGATGCAGTTGACGTCGGGCGCGGTGAACGTCACGGGCGTTGACTTCGAGAACGGCCACGACACGGTTGTCAACGGATTGCGTGAGGATTTCAACGGATTTCTGGTTAACGGCGTTTCGAACAAGGATCTCAGCGGCGGCCCGATCAACACTCCGATTCAGGACTCCGTCGAAGAGTTTCAGCAGTTGACGTTGAACATGTCGGCGCAGTATGGCAACAGCGCGGGCAGCACTGTCAACCTGGTGACTAAAGCGGGTACCAACGCTTGGCATGGCAGCGGTTGGGAATACATCCGCAACAACGATCTCGATGCTAACTACTACTTTCTGAACCAGTCAGGTACGCCGCAGTCGCCGCTACACTTCAATCAATTCGGCGTCACGCTCGGCGGTCCGATCATCAAGGACAAACTATTCTTCTTCCTGGCTCTGCAGGGAGACCGGTTCAAGACGCAAGGCACCCCGATCACTATCCAGCAAGAATCGGCGGCTTGGCGGCAGGCTGTGATCCAGGCCAACACGAATTCGGGCCTCAACTCGACGGCGGCGTTGCTGTACAGCGACTTCGCGCCTTCGAACCCTGGCACTCCTACTGGTCTGACGGCCGACACTTATTTCCCGATCAATCCAATAAGCAACACTCCCGACTACAACACTGCGTTATGCATTTCGAACCCAGCCTACACGCCACTTCAACATGCAAAACTGGCAAGTATTTTTGGGGTAACAGCTGGGGACTTGGCTAACATGGCGCTGGATTCCTGCGCAACGCAACCGAGCATTCAGCCAGGGACGCTGAATCGTTCCGCTTCAATCCAGGAAAACAGCGTCGCGACGTTTAATACGCAGACATCGACGCTGGGCAACCTGTTCAACGGCAACGAAGGTTCGCTCCGACTCGATTACAACTACAACACGAACAACCGCTTCTATGTCAACTTCAACTACGACCGCAATACCGATTCGTACGGACCTTGCAACGCGGCTTGCACACGCGGCTTCAGCAACCCGTTCCGGGGCCTGTTTCCGCAGGGATCTTTGAGCTTCGTCCATACGTTCAGTGCCACCGTTCTGAACGAGTTCCGCGCAGGCTATACAGACGACAACACACTGATCACGGTGAAAGACGGCGGGGTGCCGGCGATCGGCTTTGGGAATGGAATGGCTGGTTTCGGATCCTATAACGGGTATCCGCAGGCTTTCAAAGACAACATTTACAGTTACTCTGACATGGTTTCCATCGGTCACGGAAATCACAACATGAAGGCAGGCGTCGACTTCCGGCGCAACATCGAGAACAGCGAATTCAACGTTGGGCGTCCTTCGTACTACTTCTACGATCAGGTCGCGTTCGCCGCTGATGCTCCGTACCTGCAGGCCAACGGCGTCGATCCCGGAATCTGCAGCGCGCCCTGTCCCGCCACTTCCTACAACCCGGCGCCCACTGCCGTATTGAGCGACAACCTGCGACACTTCCGCAATATCGAATTTGGCGCATATTTCCAGGACGACTGGAAGGTCAACAAACGACTGACCTTGAACCTGGGCCTGCGCTATGACCTGTTCCAGCGCCACCACGAGGAAGGAAACGTAGCCACCACCTTCATTCTCGGGCCCAGCACAGCGAACGCTAATATTCTCGGGCCGGCGAATGGCTTGCCGAACCGTGTTTTTGACGCCAATGCTCCGGCTGGCACACCGGGATGTACCACTCCAGAGCAAATAGCACTCGCCCCGTTGGCCGGAATTTGCGGCCCCGGAGGTTTTGCTCCCTCGGCAAGCTTGGGCACGGGCGATCACAACAACTTTGGACCACGCGTGGGATTTGCCTGGGATGTATTCGGCGACGGCAAGACTTCACTTCGCGGCGGGTTCGGCGTGGCCTACGAAGGCACACTCTACAATCCGCTATCGAACTCGCGCTGGAACCTGCCGTACTATTCGTTTGACGAAGCCATTGGCGGCGTAGGAGTGCAGGGGGCAGATGTGGTTTACGGGCCCAGCACTTGCGTAGCTGGCGGTGTTTGCTCCCAGCTCTCGAGCGTTCCGGTGACATTCACCGGTTGCGGTTCGAACCCTGGCAACCAAGGACCCTGCAGCCAAGCGCAAAACCACGGCAACATTGTCGGATGGGATCCCGGCAACCCCAACGTTGCGAACCTGACCGGCGTTGTGCTACCCGGTCTGCGCGACCCTTACGTCTACAACTTCTACTTCAACGTCCAGCGCGAGATCATGCCGAAGACGGTGATCGATGTGAAGTATGTAGGGACGGCAGGTCACAAGCTGTTCCGCTCAGAGGATATCAATCGTCAGCCGGGGACTTACCTGCCAGCGCCCACCCCGACAAGTCCGGAACTCGCGCAAGTGGTGGACAACTTCGGCCGAACCTTAACAGGCCTCGGCGGACGGCTAAATCCGAACTATCTGAAGTTGCGCACATGGGAAAACTCGGTCAACTCGAACTACAATTCGCTACAGTTTTCGCTGAAACGGCAGATGACTCACGGGCTGCTGTTCAACGCGGACTATACCTACAGCCACTCGATTGACAATGGCTCGACCTGGCACAGCGGCGCGACGACGGCCAACGGCGCGGCGGCTGGTGAAGGCTACACCTCGGACCAGACGCTTCCCGGACTGGATCGCGGCGACTCGATCTACGATATCCGTCATCGCCTGGTGCTCAACTATGTCTGGCAGTTGCCCGGACAGAGTTTGCAAGGGCCGATGGGTGTGGTGGCGGGCGGCTGGAGCCTGAACGGCATCTGGTCGTTTCAAACGGGAGCGCACTGGGAGCCTTATACCTCGCAGCAGCCAAACCTGGTCGAAACGAGCTCGATCACCAATCCGGCGGGGACGATTCCCTGCACAACGACCGACGTTAATAGCGGCAACTGCACCAACCTCGGCGGCGACTTCAACCTGGATGGAGGCACCAACGATCGTCCGAGCACTTCAGTTTCGAGGGTTGGCGGTGTGAGCCGCAGCGCCTGGGAAAATGGCTGGGGTTCGACGCAGACCGGTCCGAACCAGTACACCACCACGTCGCCTGGAATCACCTTCTCGGCGCCGTGCCTGGCATGCTCGTCGAACTTGGGACGTAACTCATTTGTCGGTCCCGGAAACTGGGCCGCCGACATGACGCTGTCCAAGACGTTCAAGATCACGGAACGGGTCAACATGAAGTTTGACGCCAACGGGTTCAACGTCTTCAACCGCGCTAACTTCCTGCTGGCGACTGCCGGCGGAGGAGCGCACAACAAGTACTATGATTCCAACTTCGGGCAGGCTGCCGGAACTTTGAATCCTCGCGAACTGCAATTCGGCTTGAAGTTCACTTTCTAGTTCGATTGCTGTCAGGCTCCAGAGGGCTTGTTCCTGTTGTTGGGAACAGGCCCTTTTTCGTTCCCTCCGAATTGTGCGACGAGGCGTAGCCATGGAAAATTGTTCACGCATTCTATGGTGGTCCGCTTTGGCGGTTTTACTCGCCTCGACGTACGGTTTTGCTCAGCAGAATCAAATTGGAAGAATTATCGGCGCCGCCCGCGTACTTAAGGGCGACTTCCCTCCCCACCCCGTTCTCGTCACGCTCGAGATGCGAGGAGCTCCCATCGCCAGTACCTACACTGACGACCGGGGCAGCTACGGCTTTTACAATCTTCTTGCCAATCAGTACAAAGTCACGGTCGACGATGAGGCCTATGAAGCTGTCAGCCAAACAACGGATTTGAATCCTGAGTTTTCGACCACCAACATCGTGCAGATCACGCTCATTCCGCGGGCCGATGCCAAGAAAGACCTGCTGCCGGGACGAGTGGAGGGGAGTAATCCTTATTTGATTGATCCGGCGGAGTACTACCGGCAGTTTCCGAAGAAGACGCTGAAGGAATTTGACAAAGGCACGGAGGCGGATCACAAGGGGAAGACGGAGGAGGCGATCGAGCATTACGAGAAGGCGCTGAGGATTTCGCCGAGTTTTTATCCGGCGCATAACAATTTGGGATCGATTTACATGGCGCGGCAGAAATATGATTTGGCGCAAGCTGAGTTTGAGGCGGCGCTGAAGGCGAATCAGAATGACGTGGAGGCGTACTTCAATCTGGCCAATGTATTCGTTATCACGCAACGCTATGCGGCGGCGGAGCGGGAGATCGAGGATGGATTGCAGCGACGCCCGGATTCTGCATTTGGGCATTTTCTTGGGGGGTTGCTGTACTGTCGCACCAACCGTCCGGAACTGGCGGAGAAGAGCCTGCAGAGCGCGTTGCAACTGGATGCGAAGATGTCGCAGGCGTATCTGCAACTGGTGAATCTGTACCTGCAGCAGAAGCGAACGCCGGAGGCGATTGCGGAGCTTGAGAGCTATCTGAAGAATTTTCCGGACACGCCGTTTTCTCCCAAGGCGCGTGAGACTTTGAAGAGGCTGCAGGGAAAGGCGAGCGTGGCGGCGGGTCCGCAGTAATCTTTGGTCATTGGAAGATTCGTCTGAAGTTGGTTGGACAGGCGAGGAAGCGGGCCGCTCCACCGGCCTATTCCGGCGCGATGATAGACTTTGCTCATCCCATGTTTCTGACTCGCTCCCTGCTCTGTTTTTTTGCTTTGCTCGCAAGTGCGTTGGGCGCTGGTGCGGCTACGCCCGCACCGCGGGTGTCTAAGACGCACCCTCCGAATGTCATTCTGATCACGCTGGATACGACGCGCGCGGACCGCATGGGTTTTCTCGGGTCGAAGCGTGGGTTGACGCCGCATCTGGATGCGCTGGCGCGCGAGTCGGTTGTTTTCACACATGCCTACTCGCAGGTTCCGCTTACGACCGCGTCGCACGCGACGATTCTGACGGGGACGTATCCGCAGTTTCACCAGGTCAATGATTTCGGAGTGCCACTGGCGGAGGACTTGCCTTACGCGCCCTACATTTTTCGGGGCAACGGATATTACACGGCGGCTTTTGTGGGCTCGCTGGTGCTCGATCCTGAAACGCGTTCGGCGCCAGGGTTTGAGCGGGGATTTGACACGTACGATGCGGGGTTTCATCGGAGGCGGCAGGATGAGGACCGGTATCACTCCATTGAGCGCCGTGGCGACGAGGTGGTGGCGCACGCGCTGCCGTGGCTGAACGCGCACAAAAAGGGACCATTTTTCATTTGGGTGCATTTGTACGACGCGCACGATCCATATGATGCTCCTGAACCGTACAAGACGAAGTATGCAGCGGAGGCCTACGACGGAGAGATCGCGTATGTCGATTCGGCGGTGGGGAAATTGCTGGATCAGTTGCGTACGCTCGGGATCTATGACGGCTCGCTGATTGCGGTGATGGCGGATCATGGCGAAGCTCTCGGGCAACACGGAGAAACCACGCACGGAATTTTTCTTTACGACGAGACGATCCACGTGCCGCTGCTGTTTAAGCTGCCGCGGGAGCAATCGGCTGGAAGCCGGGTGGAGACTCGCGCGGGTCTGGTGGATGTGCTGCCGACGATTCTGCAGAGTGTGGGAATCGACATTCCGGCGCAAGTGCAGGGGAAGTCGCTATTGTCGCTGTTGCCAACGACGGGTGCGAAGGCGGCGGCGGCGCAAGACCGGCCGGCTTATTCGGAGAGCGACTATCCGCACCGGACATTTGGATGGAGTTCGTTGCGGTCGTGGCGCACGGGAAAGTATCTGCTGGTTGAGGCTCCGACGAAAGAGCTTTACGACCAAACTGCCGATCCGAATGCGGAGCACAATCTCGCTGGGAGTTCTACGGCCGTGACCGCTACGCTGGATGGGCAGTTGGAGGCATTCCGGCAGAAGACGAGCACTACGAAGGAAGCGCCGAAGGTGGCTGCCGATCCCGGATTACAGGAACGATTGAATGCATTGGGATATGTGGCCACGGACAGCAGTTCGGCGAGCATGCCGGGTATTAAGGAGACAGGAGCGGATCCGAAAGAAAAGGTTGATGTGGTGAACTTACTTCATCGCGCGGAGATGGCGCGAGAGGATAATCGCTTCGCGGAAGCAGTGCCTTTACTGGAGCAGGTGATCGCGCTGGAACCGAACTTGTCGATCACATATCTGCAGCTAGGGACATCGTTAACGGCGCTGAAGGAGTACGACAAAGCGGTGCCGATTTTGAGGAAAGCTGTGGAGATGCGGCCGGATCTCACTGTGCCGCGGTATCAGCTGGGATCGGCGTTGTTTGAGACTGGAGACTTCGCGGGAGCGGCTGCGCAGTTTGAGACGGCGGTGGCTCGCTCTCCTAACTGGCCGGAGGCGTACTTGTCGCTTGCCACGGCGTATGCGCGAGAAGACCGGCTGAACGACGCGATTCCGGAATATGCGAAGGTCATCGAGCTTCGGCCGAACCACTACAGCGCGCATCTGCTGCTGGGCCGAGCGCAGGAACTGACAGGGAAACCGGAGGATGCGGTACCGAATCTGTTGAGGGCTGTCGAACTAATGCCGAAGTCGCCGGAGCCCCACAGGTTTCTCGCGGACGCGTATGCGCTACTCGGGCAGAAGGCGGATGAGGAGCGGGAAAGGGCGGCGGCACAGCGGTTGAGAGCGGCGGGCGGCAAGTAGGATTGGGCTGCGAAGGAGCTCTGCTGCGCATAGGGTGAACGAGCGAGTCGCTCGTCCCCACACAGTTGGCTCACCCACGATTGGAAAAACAATCGAATTCAAGCATGCGGTTAGTGCTGGGGTACGTACTTGCAGAAGGCTGCTTCGAGGCTACAGGCGGTAGCGTACTCCTCCTGCGCGACTTTGTTGTGATGCAAAAGTTGATGGGCGAAGGCGAGATTCAGGTGAGCCTCGGCCAATTTCGGATCCATGGCGATCGCACGCTGAAATTCCGGGATCGCTTTTGCGGTGCGATTCGTGCGGTTGTAGCAGATGCCGAGAAAATTGTGAAGGCGAGCGTCTTCCAGTCCAAGCTCGATTGACTTCGCGAGGTGAGGCGCGGCGGCGGCAAAATCCTTCTGCTGAAACAGCAACATTCCCAACTCGCGCTGGCCGGCGGAAAAATTCGGCTGGATGGCAACCGTCTTTTCATAATCGGATCGGGCTGCTTTTTGATCGATCGCGGTATCGAGCAAGCCTTCCTGATACCATGCCTGATAATTCTGGGGATTGCTCTTTAGAGCTTTGTCGAGCCAGCTTTTGGCCTCGTCCCCACGTGCGAGAGCTGCGAGTGCACGAGCGAGGCCGGTCATTGCGTTGTCAAAATTCGGATTCAACGCGAGGCAGCGCTCTAGGTTTGTGGCGGCCTTCTGCCAATCCTGTTGGCGTAGCGCTGATTCTCCCAGGAGAAACGGGATGATGTAGATCTGCGGATCGCGCTGCTGGATTTCGGTGAGCAAGGCTTCTGCGCGATCATCCTGCTTCAACTGGAACGCGTCTTCCGCTTTCAGGATGGAATTGAATTCCCAGAGCTTGTCTTTCGGATCGGCGAGGCCCTGCTTGAGCGATTCGGGGGAAACGGCGGCGCGAAATCCGAAATAGCCGAGGGCGCGGAGTTTGGCTTGCGCATCAGGACTGAGATTGGCTGCGGCCGCATCCTGCGCCAGGAAGGGATTGTGTGCCAAAAGCGCCTGAAGTTTCGCCTGGAGCACAGCGACGGTGGCGGGTTGTTGGGGGAGAATGTTATGCGTCTCTGCGGGATCGGCTTCGAGATCGTACAACTCGGGCTTGGGCGCCTCGATGAAGTGGAAGCGGGAAGTTTCAAGGGCGTGCAACGGGCTCCATCCAAAAGAGTTGAAGGGGTAAAAGGTCTCGCTGTAGGCAGGGTCTCTCGGAGTCAGGCTGGTTTCAGATTTTTGTAAGGCGGCAGTAAAAAGAGCGGGAGACTGAAACTGTGCGTGAATTGCATCGGACGAATTCTTCAGTCCGGCCAGGTCTAACAGCGTGGGAGCGACTGCTGCTGTCTCTACGGGCTCGCGGCGACGGCCGGACGAAATCCCGCTTTCCGCGGGCGGTTTCACGATGAGGGGGACGTGAACAGTTGCGTTATAAATAAAGAAACCGTGCTCATCTTCGCCGTGTTCTCCGAGCGACTCGCCGTGATCGCTAAGAGCGACGATCAGTGAGGAATCATACATATGGTTCTGCTTGAGCCATGAGATCAGGTTTCCCAGTTCGTGATCGGCGTAGGCGATCTCGCCATCGTAGAGATGGGAGCGATACTGGGTGCGATAGGGCTCGGGGGGGTCGTAGGGGCTGTGGGGATCATAAAGATGCAGCCAGAAAAAGAACGGGTGCTGGCGATTTTTCTTGAGCCACGCGATGGCGCGGGCAACGCTATCCGCAGCGCGGCGGTCGACCAGTCCTGATTCTTTCGTCTCGAAAGTCTGGGCTGAAAAAGCATCGTCGTAGAAGTCGAAACCTCGCGCGAGTCCCCATGTGCGGTCGAGGACAAAGGCGCTCACGACTGCGCCGGTGGAATATCCAGCCTGCTTGAAGGTTTGCGCAACCGAACGAAAACGGGGAGCGAGGGGCTGGCCGGAAAAATCCTGCACGCCGTTCTGGAAAGGATAGGTACCGGTGAGGATCACAGCGTGCGAAGGCCATGTAAGGGGAACTTGCGAGATGGCATGCTCAAATACAACGCCGTCATGGGCCAGCGTGTCGAGGGCCGGAGTCTTCACCATCTCGGCACCGTAGCATCCGACGTGATCGGCGCGAAGGGTATCGATGGTGATCAGGATGACGTTGTGCCTTGGATGGATGGCGGCAGCGGACTTCGCTGCGATTGGACGATAGGGGGTGGGCGTGCGGCCTGGGGATTGGGCGGGCGAAACATTCTGTCCGAAGGAGCAAGCTGCTAGAAGAATGACGACTAACGGCAGATCGTGAGCAAGGAGAGATCCTGCGCGAGCTCGGATCATGCGACTATTGCGGCGCCAGTTGCTGCGCGCGTCGCGTCTCCTCGTCTGCTTCGGCGGAAAGCCCTTTCCTGGTGAGAGCCTTAGCGAGCGACTCGTGCATGGCCGGTTCCTGGGGCGCCAATTCCACGGCATGGCGCAACTCCGCAATGGCCTCGTCGGTTTCGCCCTGATAGAGCAGCGTTTCGCCCAAGGCACGATGACTGCGCGCCAAATCTGGATAGATTGCGATTGATTGCCGAAAGGCGTCGGCCGCGGGCGCTAACTGCTGCTTTTGGATAAATGCCACGCCTAAATTGTAAGCGGCCTCGAAGTTCGTGGGATCGAGTTGCAGAGTTCGTTGCAGCGTTGCGATTGCAGCATCCATGTGGCCAGCGTGCGCCTGCGCCATTCCGAGATTGAAAAAGGCAAGCGCATAATCAGGGCTGAGTTGGACGGTTTTCGCAAGTTCATCGGCGGCTTCGGTGAACTTCTGGAGGCGGTAATAATCTAAACCTTGCAGATAGTGAGCGGGAACGGAGTTTGGCTCGGTCTTCACTACATTGGTTAGTTTATCGATGGACTCCTGATAACGGCCGTGCTGGCTGTCGGCGATGGCATCGGAGATCAACTCGTAGGTTGCAATGCGATCTTTGGGATCGGGCAGACTGTCAGATTTAGTGGTTGTGCCGCCGCCGGAGAATCCAGCATAACCGAGGGCTTTGAGGCGTTCCATCAGGGCGGGATCGAGGCCGGTTTTTTCGGCCATCTCTTTTCCGGCGCTGTAATCGCGGATGAGAGATTTTAGCTGGGCGCGCATCTCATCGGCGACTGCGGTCTTTTCGGAAAAGAGGTTGTGCAACTCGCCGGGATCTTTTGTCAGATCGTAGAGCTCGGGTCGCGGCGCTTCGATGAAGTGATATTTTGCATTCTCGGATGCGCGCAATTCGCTCCAATCAAAATGGATGCGAGGTAGAAAAGTTTCTCCGTAAAGAGTGCGATTGGTTGGGAGATCAGTGGCTGCGGGAACGCCGCGAATTTCGGAGAGCAGGCTGCGGCCTTGCACCTGGGACGGAGTTGGCAATCCGGCAGCACTTAGAACGGTGGGCATTAGATCGACGAGCGAGACTGGTTCGGCGATAGTGCGAGCGGCCAAAGCTTCCGGCAGATGAATAATAAGCGGCACGTGCATGGTGGCGTTATAGATGAAAAAGCCGTGAGTTTTTTCGCCGTGTTCTCCGAGGCTTTCGCCATGATCGCCGCAGAGCACGATGATGGTGTTCTGGTAGATTCCTTTTTCTTTCAGGAAGCGCAAGACGCGGCCGAGTTGCTCGTCGGCAAAGGCGATCTCGCCATCATAGGGATGGGCAGCGTATTCGGTCGCATAAGGCTCGGGCGGATGATAGGGAAAATGAGGATCGTAGAGATGCATCCAGAGAAAAAACTTGTGGCGCGAATTCTTGGCCAGCCAATCAAGAGCAACGTCGGCGACAACGTTTCCGGGACGTTCCATTTCGTCGAGGTTGGCTTCGTCGAGACGGCTGAATTCGAAATGGTCGTAATAGAAGTCGAATCCCTGATTCAGTCCAAAGCGTGAATCCAAAACGGCTGCGGCGATCACGGCACCGGTCTGATAGCCGGATTGCTTCAGGACAGAGGCGAGAGTGGGCTGAAGTGGACTCAGCTTGTTGCCGCTGAAATCATGCATGCCGCTCAGCATAGGATAGGTTCCGGTCATCATCGAGCTGTGCGACGGCAGTGTTACGGGGACGACGGCGTAAGCGCGTGCAAAACGGGAGCCATCGGCGGCGAGACTGTCGATGTTGGGAGTTTTGACTTGCTTGTATCCGTAGCAGCCGACATGGTCGGCGCGGAGAGTATCGATGGTGACGAAAAGCACGTTTGGGGCTTCTTTGGGCGGTGCTTGCGCAGAGGCGAGCGGCGCCGCGAAGGCCGCGAGAATGAAGGCGCAATTGCGGAAGTAGCGAGGAAACAAGGGCTGCATTGGTGAGTTCAGTTTATCGCATGTTGTCGAGTGGACAGGGCGAATCGGCCGGGGTGGAGGCTGGGCTACAGGGTCCATTGCCCTGGGAGATTGTGATAGGCTGAGCGCGTATGCGACGACCCGCTCTTATCTGTGGAGTCATGCGGTCTTTTGGAATTGCGCTTGGTCTTACGCTGATCGCGTTTACGCCGAACCTGCTGCTGCAAAGTACGGCAAGGGCGCAGACTTCGGCGGCAAAAAACCCGCCTGACGTGTATCTTGTCACGATCGATACTCTGCGCGCGGATCATGTCGGATGTTATGGGTACAGGAGTGTGGAGACGCCGGCGCTGGATGCGCTGGCGGCCGACGGCATACGCTTCACAAATGCTTATACGCATAGTCCGATCACGAACACGTCGCACATCACGATTCTTACGGGGCTTTTACCGAGCGTGCACGGCGTAACCGACTTCGGCATTCCGCTCTCGCCGCAGCACGTGACGGCGGCGGAATTGCTGAAGAAACAGGGATACCAGACAGCGGCTTTTATTGGAGCTGTGATTCTCGATAGCAATTCGCTGGCACCGGGTCTCGATCGCGGCTTTGATTTCTACGATAATTTTCCAAAGACCGACAGTAAAGACGCGGGGGGTAAGAACACAGAGCGCTTTGGACGCGTCGAGCGGCGCGGGATGGAAGTTGTTGACCATGCCGAGGCCTGGTTTGACAAGCATCGCAATGGGCCGCACTTTGTGTGGGTACATATGTACGATCCGCACGATCCTTATGAGCCGCCGCCGCCGTTTTCGGAGAAATACAAAGATCATCTTTACGACGGCGAAATCGCCTATGCTGACTCGGCGCTGGCGCGCTGGATTGCGTATTTGAAGAAGGCGGGAGCCTATGACAACGCCATCATTATTGTTACGGGCGATCACGGCGAAGGCCTGGGTGAACATGGAGAAGATACGCATGGGCTGTTTCTCTACGATTCCACGCTGCACATTCCTCTGATTGTGAAAACGCCGGCCGCTGCGCATCGAGGCACCGTGGTTGAAGCGCAGGTGCGGACGACCGATATTCTCCCGACGATTCTTTCCGCGACCGGCATTGCGGCCCCGGCGGAACTGAACGGCGAATCGCTGTTTCCGCTGATCGATGGGAACGCCGCGGCGGCTAAATCTGCGGCGGGCGAGCGGGAATTGTTTGGGGAAACGGATTATCCGCTGCGTTGGGGATGGGCGCCTCTGCGCGCGCTGCGTGCGGAGAATGCCAAGTTGATTGAGGCTCCGCGGCCGGAACTCTACGATTTGCAGGGAGATCCCAAGGAACTGAAGAATCTCTACGCAAGTGACACGGCGAAAGTGGCGAGCATGCAGGTGGAGATGGCGAAGTGGAAGGCGAAGCTTCCGCCAGAAAGCGGCCCTAGCAAGGCGGACGAGAAGTTGCCGGATCCGAAGGACAAAATCGGAGTGCAAAATCTTCTGCACGACGCGATGCTGGCTTCCGATGACAACCGACCCAATGATGCGCGGCAATCTTTGGAGAAAGCGCTGCAACTGGATCCGGGATCGCCGACCGCGCTGCGACAACTCGGAGAGGTTGAACTGGCGGCTGGAGATTTTGCGAAAGCGACGGCGCACTTAAAACAAGCGTGCGTGCTGCGGCCCGAGGATTCGACGGCTGCGTCGGAGTGGGGAGACGCGGCCGTGAAATCGGGCGATTGGGCGGCGGCTCGGGAGGCGCTCGAGGCGAGCCTGAAACTGGCGCCCGGGCAAATTCCTGCGCGGCTAATGCTTGGCCACGTTTATCTGCGGTTGAAGGATCCGAAGAATGCGGAAGATCAGTTCGAAGCGGCGTTGCTGGTCGACGCAGAAAATAAGGACGGGCGTCTGGGGCTGGCGGAGGCGCAGATTCAGCAATCCAATTTTGCGGGAGCTTTGCCGGACCTGGAGAGCTTCGTGAAAGACGACCCGAAGAATGCGGAGGCGTTCGGCTTGCTGGCGCGGGCCTACCGCGGCTTGGGCAAAGAGCAAGATGCGAAGCGGGCGGAAGAACAGGCGGCGGCGTTGGGGAAGAAATAGGATGGCGGTGGTGGTGTCCTATTCGTCGTAGGACACTACCATGGATTTACATTCTCTTCACATTCGCGCTTTATCCTAGTTGGTTAGTATTGTGGTATTGCGTAACTGTGCGGTCTTCCCATGGCCCAGAAAAGGAAATCAGTGGTCTCGCGTAGAAAACGGCATACGTCTTCGACTCCCGAGCGAGCGACACAGAGTCGAACGATGCAGACGCGAGCACGTTCTACCTCGGCAGATCCTGAAAACCGCAACGATGATCTTGGCGAAGACGAGTTGACGGCACTCGTCATACGCGGATGCCTGATTGCGCACGACGCCGTGTTCAATGTGAAGGACTACCTATCGAATGGGTCGCGGCTGGCGTTTCTGGCGATCAAGGATTGCGAAAAAGAGCTCGACCAGATCGAGCGGAAGATTGACGAACAACTTCCCGAAGCCATCACTCGCGTCGGAGAGGCAACAGCGCGCGAGTTGCTTGCGTGCCTGAAATTCATCACCGATCTCGAACGGATTGGGGACTTGGCCTACAGCGCGGTGATGCAACTGCAGGCGCGGCGCGAGAAATTGCCGGCGGCTGACTCGCGGCAACTCATTGAGATGGCTTCCCTGCTTTGCGTCATGCTGGAGCAGGTGCATCAAGGGTTTCTGAAACGCGATGTGGCGCAGGCACAGAGTGTTTTGCAAGCGGATCCGGAAGTCGATCGCATATGCCACTCGCTCTTTCACAGGCATCTGGCCGAACCAAACACTCCGACGGGGCAAAAGAATTTCGACATTCTTCTAGCCGCGCAGGCGTTGGAGCGCATTGGGGATCACGCCAAGAATCTGGCGGAAGAGCTCTACGGGTTAACTGAGGGCCGGTCGTTGCGCCATAACGCGAGAAAACTTTCGACTGCCTGATCTATCGATTGGCTGATCATCGGCTGCCTGATCATTGACTGCCTGACGGCGAGTTAGCGGCAGGATTCGTGGTTCTGAGAAAGCTCGCTTCTAGTATGCCCAGTACGGCCCGGTCCCGCCGGGCGTGGTTTTTCCTTCGATGGCGGTAAAGATATTGCGTCCGTAGAAAAAGGGCAGTCCCCAATCGAAGCCTAAAGAGTTTGGGCCAGCCAATTGGCCCAAGACGGTCGCATTGGGATTGTTATTAAATAGGTCGTCGGCATTGGCGACGCTGAAACTGACCGTCGCGCTGGGCGATCCCGTGGCGCCTGAGGTGGTAGCGGAAAGCGTCTGGGTGGTGGAAGGACAATAGAAGTAGTCGGCGTCGGCGCAGGCGGGAAGGCCGGTATCGCCGCTGCCTAGAAAATAGAGTCCGTTGGAGCCGCTGTCGATGAAGCTCTGATTGTAGGTCTGGCTTTTGTAGGTCGTGATGAAATCTCCGTAATCATCGACGGAATAGACCTGGGCCGTGCCGAGCGCGTTGTTGGACTGCGTGCCGATACCAAAAATCAAAGAACCGCTGAGACTATTCTCTGGACTGCCGGCAGCGGGCAGTTCGATGAGAACGCCGTTATTGTCGGTGGAAAAAGACGCGACCGGATTGGCTACTTGTAGAGCTAGAGCTTCTGCGACGACCACGCATCCGGATGCGGGACACTCGTAGTAGAGGCCGGGATTCGAACTTCCGGTCGAGACGCAGGCGGGGCCACAGTCCTGAATAAAGCTGCCGACACCCAGAATGCCATTGGCACCGAGAGACGAGAGCGTGTCGTCGGAAGTGCCAAAATCGGCGCAATCGGTTGGAACAGGATAGGTGGTATCGCTGACCACCTGAAGCGGCACCGAACTGGCTTTTTCGCCCGCCATTTCGATGTCTGCAGTTTGTACGGGACCCCAGGTATATCCGCTGATAAAGGGAAGACATTCGACGACAGGATTGCCGTCAGCTGCTTTCTGAGCTGGCAGTGACGCGGTGAGGGCCGAGGAGAGAATTCTCAATCCGGAAGAGCCGGTATCAACCAGAATATCGTTGACGGTCTGGCAAGTGGAAGCTCCCGGGGCGCAGACGGTGACGCTGGCAAAGGCGCCATTGGCGTAGTTGCCAGCCGGACCCGCGTTCACTGAAATCGCCAGAACATTGGAGCCTGGATTGGTTTTGGTGACAACGGGCGAGGAACTGCTGCCGCCGCAGGCGGCGGCGAACAGGAGAACTCCACAGACGGGAATTGCGGAGGCCCGGTGGAGAAGAGCGCGACGGGAGGAATGGATCGGATAATTTGCGTTCGTCTTCTTATTATCGTTTGGGTGAGTGGCCGAGGTAGTTGCGGTCATCGGATCGTCTCCGCGCTAAGGCCTTGCGGCAGCATTTCCGGGATGTAGGCTCGTCCGGCAAACGAGCGCATGTGTCCGCTGGATTGGATGATGAGTCCGGGTTGCGAGATGGTCAAGGGACTGCGTCCGGCATGCAGGTTGGCCCTAACTTGCGCGGCCTGCTGGAACTGTGTGAAGTAATTGGCAAGGATTTGCCGCATGTCTGGAGGCCACGGGCCTTGCCATGCGACGGCAAATACTTTTCCAGAGGATGAGACGTACTCACGAACCACGGTTCCGGTGGGAGCGTGAATTTCTTGCAGGGTGTAGGCTCGTGCCTGCGTAGTGCGCAGAGCGCCTTGCAGATGGGCTTGATCGGCCTGAACAGAACTTGCGTCTTCGCCGAGTCCGGCAAAGGCGGGTGAAGCAATGAAAACTAACGTCGCCGCCAGAAAAGTTGCCTGAAGAACCAACTTTGCGGAAGTGGGAAAGGATGAATAGCGGCGGGCTGAGCCCGGGGGGAAACTGCTCACTGCGAAGACTCCATCGCCCCGAATTGAATGCGGGGCTCAACTTCAATTTCTGGTTAGATTGGAAAGAACGCGGAGAGGTTGCCAATAGCGGGATGTGAGAGTTTGTAAAGGAACGAGGCGGAAACAGGCAAACATGCGGGTGAGCGCTGCGTGAGGAACTGCAACGTGATCCGATGGTCAGTGGAAATCGTGCGAGACGGTTTCTGCCTGCGTGACGGCGAGCGAGGAAACTTTTTCGGCTCGTATATGGATTACGTTGTCCTGATTCTGCAGAATTCCCTCGATCATCAAGAATCGCTCGGAAATCAGCAGCACACGATTTTTCTGCAGCAGCTCGGGAGAGAAAATCGCATTCGCAATTCCCGTTTCATCTTCGAGACTCATGAACATCATTCCCTTGGCTGTTCCAGGGCGCTGGCGGGCAATCACGCAGCCACCGATACGCAAGCGGCGTCCATGGGGAAGGCTTGCGAGATCGGCAGCGCGATAGATTGCCATACGCTGCATTTCGGCGCGGCGATATTGCATGGGATGCGGACCAACGGTCAATCCTGTGGCGCGGAAATCGGCTACCAGGCGCTCTTCGTGGGTCATGACGGCCAGTGGAGATTCCGCGTCGGGTTCCGGCAACTCATCGAGCAAAGGCCCTGACCAGCGCACGGCGCGTTCCACCTGCCAGATGGCGTCGCGGCGATGAAAAGATTTTTCAAGTTTCTTTGATGGATTGCCAATTCCGTTCAATGCCCCGATCACAGCCAGGGTTGTTAACTCATCTTTGCGCAACTCGGGGACGCGCCGGGCAAGATCGTGAACGGAAGCAAAGGGCGCGAGACTGCGCTCGCGAACCAAAGCCTGTCCGGCTGGCTCGCGCAGGCCGCGTGTGTACTTCAGGCCCAGGCGCAGAGCAAGACTCTCGCAAATCGGCACGGCGCTGCTTTTACCGGGAACTGGGTACTGAGTAGTGGGTACTATTTCTAAACTGCACTTCCAATCGGAGCGCGTCACATCCATGGGAAGGACTTTCAATCCATGCCGCTGTGCGTCTTTCACGATCGTCGAAGGATGATAAAAACCCATGGGCTGATTATTGAGCAGAGCGGCCGTGAATGCGGCCAGGTAATGGCACTTCAAATAAGCGCTGGCATAGGCAATCAGGGCGAAGCTCGCGGCATGCGATTCAGGAAATCCATAAAGAGCGAAGGAGGTAATGGACTGGATAATCTGCTCTTGGGTGTCGCCCAGAATTCCATTTCTGGTCATGCCGGCACGCAGTTTTTCTTCAATCGATTTCATGCGCGTTTCGGAACGTTTGAAGCCCATGGCGCGGCGTAATTCCTCAGCTTCGCCGCCGGTAAAATTGGCGGTGATCATGGCAATACGCAGCAACTGCTCCTGAAATAAAGGAACGCCGAGGGTGCGGCCGAGCACGGTTTCGAGAGAGGGGTGAGGATAGGAAACCACTTCCCTGCCCTGCCGCCGTTTGAGAAACGGATTGACCATATTTCCGACAATCGGGCCCGGCCGTATGATCGCGACTTGCACCACGATGTCGTAGAACTTGACGGGCTTGAGCCGCGGCAGGCAGGCCATTTGCGCACGGCTTTCGACCTGAAACATTCCTACCGTATCCGCTTTTTGCAGGGTGGAATAGACGAGCGGATCGTCTGCGGGAAGATGGGCGAGATCCACGTCTTCTTTGTAGTGATCGTGAATCAGTTCAATGGAATCTTTTAGCGCCGCCATCATGCCGAGACCGAGCAAGTCGACTTTGATAATGCCCATATCGGCGCAGTCTTCCTTATCCCACTGCACAACGACGCGATCTGGCATGGAAGCAGGCTCAAGGGGCACGACCGAATCCAGACGGCCCTCGCAGATCACCATGCCGCCGGAATGCTGGCCGAGATGCCGCGGCAGATCTTGCACGGCCATACACAATTCAAAATATTTGCGGATGCGCGGATGAGCGAGATCGAGCCCGGCATCGCGCAGCCGGCGATCGAGGGCATCGTGCTCGTCTTTGAATTCCCAGGTAGCGACGGCCGCTGAAATTCGCTTCAGCGTGTCTTCGTCGAAGCCAAGCACCTTGCCCATTTCGCGCGCGGCCATGCGATTGCGATAGGTGATGACGTTCGCGGTCATGGCCGCGCCGCGTTGCCCGTAACGCCGGTAGAGATACTGGATGACGCGCTCGCGTTCGTCGCCGCTCGGCAGATCGAGGTCGATATCGGGCCACTCGCCGCGCTCCTCGGAAAGAAACCGTTCGAACAACAATTCCATGCCAATGGGATCGACTGCGGTGATGGCGAGCGAATAGCAAACAGCGCTATTGGCGGCTGATCCGCGGCCTTGCACTAGAATGTTCTGCTCGCGGCAAAAGCGCACCAGATCCCAGACGATGAGAAAATACCCGGCGAGTTGCAGGTGTTCGATCAAGTTCAGCTCACGCTCAATTTGCCGGCGCGCGCGTTTTTTAAGTTCGGGATCTGCCCGGCCATACCGGCTCTGCCAGCCGAGTCGCGTGCGCTCACGCAGAAACGACATCATGGTCTCGCCTTCCGGCACGGGAAAGCGCGGGAATTCATAGCCCAGATCATTGAGAGTGAACTCAAGGCGCGAGGAAAGGTGAACGGTGTTGGCGATGGAGTGGGGAATATCCGCAAAGAGCGCATGCATGGCGGCGGGAGACTTGAGATGCCGCTCGGCATTGCGCGCCAGCATGCGGCCAGCGGTAGCCAGCGTGCGATGGTGCTGCAGCGCGGTGAAAGCGTCGGCCAACTGACGCTCAGGGGGGGCGGCATAATTCACGCCATTCGTGGCGAGTAGGGGCAGGTGCAGGGCCTCGGCAATTTCAATCGCCACGCGGTTGCGATATTCCTCGTCGCGATGAAAGTGGCGCTGCAATTCGACGTACACATTCGGGGAGCCAACGGCGGACTGGCCAAAAATCTCTGTTAATTTTTTCACTGCTTGCAGGGCGGCGCGGGGTCCGCCTTGTTTCAGCGCGGCCGCGAGCGGGCCTTCTTCGCCTCCCGTCAAACAGATCAAACCGGCGGCGTGCTCAACAAAATCGGAGGATAAGGCGCAGCCGCCTTCTTTGCGACCAACGCGCAGTTTCATTTTTGTAATCAGGCGGCAGAGATTTTGATATCCGGCACGAGAAGAAACGAGGAGCGGGAGACGAAAGGCAGCAGCAGGCGCTTCGGCCTGGCGAAAGACGGACTCTGATGCGGAGAAAATATTTGCTGCAGTGATCTCGGCCCCGATGTGCGCTTTGATCTTGGCTTTTTTTGCGGCTAGATGAAAGCGCGGAGAGCCATAGACTCCATCCCGATCGAGCAACGCCATTGCGGGCATTCCCAGATTCGAGCCGACCGCAGTCAGTTCCTCGGGAATTGAAGCGCCTTCGAGGAAGCTGAACGCGGAGCGGGAATGGAGTTCGACGTACATTGTTTCAGGTGTCGGGTGTCAGGTGTCAGGTGTCAGTGGTCGGTGGTCAGTCATACGTTCCTTCGACAAACCATTTCCCGCCAAACTTGTCTTGTACGAGGCGGTATAGTACGAGTCCGGGTGGAAACGAAACGGCGATATCCCACTCTTCGCGCGACCAACCTTCCTGCTCGGACCAGTCTCCGGAAGAGCGCCAGGGGCCGGCAGTCCATACGATTTCACCGGCGACGTCTTCGCGATCGGGACAACGCAAGCGCACGGGTTTGGCTTCGCGAACGGTAACGACGGCGAGGAGGGGCGGACGAAAGAGCCGGAGAGCGATCACGGCGCTCATTTTTTCGGCGGCAATTTCTTTTTTGCTTTCCGCAAGCTTCTCTTCGAGTTCACACGCGCTGTCATTTTCGGGCAGAGACATACTTTTTCGCTTTCGAGAGGGAGTCAGAACTTGATTCGAAATCGGCGGAGATTCGACCGGCGCAAAATGACGAACGGCGAACGCCCCTTCGCGATGCGTATCGAGCAACTCCACCGAGCCAACTCTGCCCTCGCCCACAATGCCGGCGATGCGCGCCAAGGTCAGCTCCAGTTTTTCCGGTTCAGGAAAAACCGGCTGAAACAATCCACTTTGCAGGGATCGCGGACGGGCCGGAGTTGCTGCCAGATGAATTTTTACGATGGGCGCTCCCGGAGGATGCGCTTGCAGATCGAGTTGCAGCAATTTCAGAAACACTTTTGCGTCCAGCATGGGCGCCGGCAAAGGCAAGACACGAGTGAAAGTTCGCGTGGAAGCATTGTTTGAAGAAGGATGATCGGAAGAGGGATGATCTGAGTCGAGATGACCGTTATAGGGATGACCGTTATAAAGATGATCGGTGCGGGAGTTCGCGGCCAGTTCGAGATTCAGGCGTAACTCTTGTACGGCCAGCGCCCGCGCCCGCAAGCGCCCACACACTTCCTCGAGCATGCGGTGCAGCAGAAATGAGAGCGGCTCCAGCAGAACAATGGGATATTCCAATTCCACGCTCTCGGCAAAAATCTGCTGCGGCTCTAAGACCCGCAAGTTGCGCGAGACGGCGCCCCGCGCCAGCTTTTGCAGACGAATGCCCGGTTGCCCCAGTCGCTCGCTTAAAGGAACTTCGGGAAGAGCCGCCAGCGAACGCAATTTGCGAATCCCCCAACGGTCGAATACTTCCACCCAGCGCGCGGCCTCTTGCGCGTCGGAAGAAAAAGTCTCGAGCAGGACATCGACAGGCAAATCTCCCAGCCGTTGTTCTTCGCGTCCCTGCGGGATCAGGCTGACGCCGCAAAAGCCGCGAGCGGCCAGCAGTGCAGCGTCCGGATTCGCCGCCACGGCAATGTTCGCCTGCAACCCCATCTGGTAAACGCGCTGCGCCAGATCATGGGCAATTTTGGACAGCGGGCCCAGCAGCGGCTCCAGTCCGGCGAGGTCGAGCAGGACAACGTCTGGCGCGGTGTCTTCCACTTCGGGAGAAAAAGATTGGGCGCAATCGAGCAGGGCGGCGTGTGCGGATTTTTCGTGGGCTTCGGAACGGGCGCGCAGAATGAGGTGCTCCCAGGCTTCGAGTTGGGATTTGGTCGTGCCGGGCTCAACATCCATTTGCCGCGCGTTTTCATTGACGGCCACAACTTTTTCCAGGGGAGTTCGTCCCGCGAGCACGGCGACGGCGCACTGGCACAATTCGGGCTCAGGGCGAATGATCGCCTGGGCGGGAAAATCGGGGATGAAAATGCAGGCAAACATGGGGAAAAGTTGCAGTTGTCAGTTGTCAGGTCAGGGGTCGCAGGTAACAGGTCTCAGGTCTCAGGTGTCAGTTCCAGATGGACAAACATTCAATCGAACACTTTCTGAGAACTGAGAACTGACTACTAAGGACTTAATTTTTATCCTGCCCAGGCGGCGTGACTTTTGAAACTGGTTTTCATCGATTGCACGGGCTTGCGTTCTAAATTTTTTCCCAATCGCGAACACAACAACTCGGCGGTAATTTCGAATTGATCTAACAATTCGGAATGGGGCAGTTCTAAAGACGCATGCCGATTTTCTGCGCGGTGCGAATTGAAAGCTGAAAGTTTTTTTTCGGAAACCCGCGACCGGCGGCCTGAAACTTTCAAAAGCAAGGACGAACAACTTCCAGCAATCGGCTGCTGTTCCAGGACCAGCAGCGTGGTCGAAGTATTTTCTACAGCACGACGGAAGCGAAACCACGAAGCCAAGGGAATTCGCCGTGCGCTCTGCGCGGGAATATCGCCTAAATCGAGCGCAATCATTGCAAAACCGTTGCTTTGCAGCAGCAGATCGGTGACTTTCAGCATTTGTGCCAGTTGCCGTTGCCAGCGATTAAAGCCAAATTTTTTTTCAGGGAGCGAGGGTATGCCGGAAGGGGCATCCTGGGATGAATCGCTATCGAACGGATCCGGCATACTCTGATATGCGTTCTTTTTTGGGGAGTCTGGCTTTCGCGCGGGCGCGGAGTTTTTATGGTTAGGGGAAGAAACTTTTTCTCCGCAACGCACCCAGAGTAAGCGGCTCATCTCCACTCCAGCCGCGACGCCGGATGCGGGATCGAAGGCATCGCTCGAATCGACCAGGGCACAGACCTCTCCGCGTTCGGTTGCGCGGGCCAAGGCGGAAAGTAAAATGCTGGTTCGTCCGGAAGAGGCCGCACCGCAGATTTCCGTCAGGCAACCGCGGGGAAGGCCGCCGGTAAGCGAATCCAGTTGAGGGATACCGCTCGAAACCATTTCCGGCAAGGGGCGCACATCGAGGCGCGAAGCCGGAACCACGGCCGGCAGTTTGGAGAGGGCGCCCATACGGGACAGAATCTCCGCTGACTTGGCGGCATGGACGCTCGTCCCGCCGCCGTGGCGCAATGAAGCGGGCGGAAAAAGCGGCACGGAAAAAATAAAAGGGCGGCCCGGGGCCGCCGATGTAAAAACCGGAGAGGCAGACATATTTTGGCACCATTGTCAGGGAACGGAGAGGGCAGATCGGCCCACGCGGCGAACTATTTTCGCTTTTTGTTCGTCTAGAAGAGTATCTCGCGATTGCTCGCGGCTGTCAAGACTTACCCCAAGATTTTTTGTGGACTGGGGAGGAAGCGGAGCGGTGTTTCGCACTCCAATAGGGCAAATCGTGGCTCGTCAACTGCATGCGGAGCAACGGCGGTGGGGAACGAGCTTTTGTTATAATCGTAAATTGTTGTGAACCCACGCAGTGGCGCTATCGTCTAGGGGTTAGGACGTGAGATTCTCAATCTTAAAACCCGGGTTCGATTCCCGGTAGCGCTACCAACACTTTTCCATCCTGCTGATTCGTAACGCTATTCTGAATTTTCTCTCGCCCGTTGAACTACATTTGAACTACATTGCGGGATTTCGACCCCGCAGAATTGCTGGTTCGCCCGGAAATCTCGTATTGAATATCGAGGGTTCTGTGGGTGAGATCAAGGTAGCAATCTACGACCCGCTTCGAGTGTGACCACGACGGCATCGGGCACATCGCGCGGGGAAGAAGGTGCTGGAACTGAATGAGAATCAGGGAGGATGTTCGCGGGGGATTGGAAGTCGAGGCTTGCGGTTAAGATTGTTTCCCGGTGGCCTGTCCTTTGGCCTGCAGTTCGAAATGGCCGCGCAATTTATCGGCGGCTTTTTCGGGGGTAAGAGGTTTGCTGAAATAATAGCCTTGAATTTCGTCGCAATCATGGGCGCGCAAGAACGACATTTGCGCTTCATTTTCGACGCCTTCGGCAATCACCTTGAGATTGAGGCTTTTCGCCATGCTGATGATGGCGGTCGTGATGGCGGCGTCATCGGGCTTTAGTGCGACATCGCGGATAAACATGCGGTCGATTTTCAGCTTGCTGACATGAAACTGGCGCAAGTAACTGAAGCTGGAATATCCGGTTCCAAAATCGTCAATCGCCAGCATGATGCCCATGGCCTTTAATTCCTGGACGACGGATAACATCACATCCGCATTGGCAAGCAACAAACTTTCGGTCAGTTCCAGTTCCAGATATTGCGGGGCGAGGCCGGTATCCTGGAGCACTTTTCGGACGAGATCGCAGAATCCCTCTTGCCGAAACTGGATCGCAGATACGTTCACCGCGATAGAAACTGCAGGCAGTCCTTCATTCTGCCAACTCTTGACCTGCTGACAGGCGGTTCTGAGCACCCATTCACCGATGGGCACGATCAGGCCGCTATTTTCCGCAATGCGTATGAACTTGTCGGGCGGGACGAGGCCCATCTCGGGATGCTGCCAGCGAAGCAGGGCTTCCATCCCCGCAATATTGCCCGAGGCGATGTCGACCTGCGGTTGATACATGAGAAACAGCTGCTGTTTCTCAAGCGCCGTTCTGAGACTGTGCTCCAAGCTGAGACGTTCCATGACTTGAGCGTTGATGTCAGCGGTATAAAATCTAAAATTGTTGCGTCCGTTGTCCTTGGCACAATACATGGCGGCATCGGCATTCTTGATCAGCGTGTCGCAATCCGTGCCGTGTTCGGGAAAGATGCTGATACCGAGACTGCATCCGACGTTCAGGGAATGACCCTCGACGACGAATTCAGCCGACATTGCCTTCATCAGCCGCTCGGCGGCAACCGCGGCGTCGGGCGTGTCTTTTAGTTCCGTCAGCATAAGCAGGAATTCGTCGCCCCCAAGACGGGCGACGGTATCCTGTTCCCGCCCCCAGGTCTTCAGGCGTTCGGCAACCGCACGCAGCAGGAGGTCGCCGACAGAGTGCCCAAGAGAGTCATTGATATCTTTAAAGCGATCGAGATCAAGAAAAAGAAGGGCAACTTTGTGATGGTGCCGACGAGCGTCAGCCAACGCTTTACCTAGTCGATCGTGTAAAAGCGTGCGATTCGGGAGTTGTGTAAGAGCATCGTAGTAGGCGAGAAATTGAACTTGTTTCTCCGCCAGCTTGCGGTCGGTAATATCGCGAAAGTACCAGATTCTGCCGCGATACTGTCCCTTTGTGTCGACGAGCGGAGCCGAATAGCGGTCCAAAACCTTTCCATTCTTGAGTCGAATCTCGTCGCGGCTTCTTTCGGTCCGTTGGCTGTAGAGATAATTGACTTTATCGATGAAGGCAGCCTGATCCTCGACTTGATGGGAGACGAATTCGCGCAAGATTCGATCGTCGCCCGTCCGCAGGATGTCGTCCGGTATTTCAAAGCTAAGTCCCAGTTGCCGGTTGGTTAGCACGATGTGATCGAATTCGTCGACGGCAAGGATACCGTCGATGGTTGTCTCGGCCTGCGCTTCGAGCAGTGCGTTCTTAAAGAGAAGCGACTCCTCGGCCTGCTTACGCTCGGAGATATCGTGAATGTTTGCCAGTAGAACCGGACGGCCACCGAGCGTAAGTGCAGTCAGGCTGACCTCGGTGAGGAACACCTCGCCGTTGTGGCGCTTGTGCAACCACTCGAAACGTTCCGTCCCGTTGCGGTACGCGGCAGCCATTTTTTGTTCGGCGCCAGCGAGCGAGGAGGAGCCGTCTGGTTGGCGAGGGGGCGAGATGTCCGCGGGGTGCACATTCAGAATCCCGTTTGGGTATCCAAACATCTGCAGGGCAGCCGAATTCCACTTGAGAAAGCCTTTTTCAGCCATCAGCAAATTCGCGTCGGCCGAGTCCTCGAACAGGACGCGATACTGGTTCTCGCTATCCTGCAACAGTTCCGCGGACTGCTTCCTGGCGCTAACATCCTGCTTGATGGCGATGAAGTATCGATTCGCCGGATTGCTTGCGTGCGGCAGCACGGGCGTGATTGTCATCTCTTCGGTGTAGGTTGAACCATCTTTTCGGCGATTGACAAGCTCGCCCGTCCAGACCATACCCGACTTGATGGTTGACCAGAGATCGGCATAGTAACTTGCCGATTGTTGTCCGGATTTCAAAAGGCTTGGATTCTTGCCTACAACATCTTCTTTGGTATAGCCAGTCATGGCGGTAAAGGCAGGGTTGACCCAAACGATCTTGCCCTTGTGGTCTGTGATGACGATTGCGTTGGCAGCCGCTTCCAGGGCGGCGGATTGCAACAGCAGTTGCTGTTCGGAACGTTTGCGCAGCGAGATGTCGCGCGCGATCGCGGAAGCTCCTATAACCCGCCCCGCAGCGTCTTTAATGGGCGAGATAGTGAGGGATACATCGACGATAGTGCCAGCTTTGGTGAGTCTCTCGGTTTCGAAACACTCGGTTGGCTCCCCCCTTCGGATCCGCCCCATGATGAGAGGGATTTCCGCTCGCCTCTCGAGGGGCAACAATATGGATACGTTTCGTCCTGCGACTTCATCCCAGGTGTAGCCATACATCTTCTCTGCAGCCCGATTCCAACTGGTAATGACGCCGTCGATATCCTTACCGATAATGGCGTCCTCGGAGAATTCCACTACAGAGGCGAGCTTATGGAGCATTTCTTCGGCCGTCTTACGAACAGTGATATCCGAAAGAAGACCCGTGGCAACTCGAGAGCCGTTGGCATCGAGCGTAGCCATGGCCCGATCATGCGCCCAAAACCACTCTCCATTCTTTCTTTTTGCCCGGCACTCGAGATCGTAGGGCTTTCCCTCGCGAATTAGGGCTTCGAACGCCTGTCCCACTTTTTCTTTGTCATCGGGATGGACCGAGTTGAACCAAAGAGAATCGCCCTGCCGGCGAAATTCCTCGGAAGAATATCCCAGGATGGTTTCCACTTGCGGGCTGACGAAGATAACATTGCCCTCGGCATCCGTCTTCCACACAACTTCCGGAATGTTCGCCACCAGCAGCCGGTACTGTTCCTCACTGTCACGGAGGCTTTCCTGGGCTAGTTTCAGTTTCCTGACATCGCCGGAGACTTCTGGAACGCTGCTTTCCTGCGGGTAGTGCGGTTCTCCCTGACCAGTTGTCATCTCCGCGATCTCCACACCGAGGCCGCCGTCGGCCCCGCTAAGATTGGGGGGCCAAGGTCTTAACCTGCCGCCGTCATTGGAGATATCGACAGTCTCGGGGACGCCCTTCATGAAGTGTCGAGAGAAAGTAGACCCTAAAGTGGGGATAAACGAGCGCAACCCTTCGTTGCAAAGCAACTCGAAAATCACCAGGGAAAGGAGGGAGGCGCTCAACAAGGGCACGGCAATGGGGGACGGCCAAACGGAGAGGCCGGGCAAGACGATTTGCCGAAGTCCTTCAAGTCCCGCGGCGAGAAACAGCGCAATCGTCACACTACGAAGGTCGCGAACTGGAGGTTGCTGGTTGAACATATTGTGATCAAAGGACACGAAGCGTTCAGGTCAATGGCGCAACAACGGCAAAGAGGCTACGTGTCTTCGAAGTACGTGCATCCGGGCGACCATCGCGAGCCTTATCTAAGTCATTGACTTGATTTGTTTTAGGCAATGAGCAGGAACGAGCCGAGAAATCGATTGTCCTCGCTTAGGGCGCGTTTTCTGATTTTTGGGCACTGACCAAATCGCCTGGCGATTGGCAGCCTCGCGTCCGCGGGCGGCACGTTTGGGTGCTGGGTTCTATGGCTGGTGGGGCTGGACAAACTGCAGCGTGTAGGCTTTCGCCGGATCGAAAGGTTGCGAGATCATTTTCAGATCTGAAAGTTGTTTGTACATTGTGGCCCAGCGCTCGGGGGTCATTTGCCCCAGTTGTGCGCCGCTCGGATCTCCGGTAACGAAGTTACCGTCAAGCAAGGCTTGCCAACTGAACTGCATCCACTCGGGGTTGAGGGCGGGATTCAGTTGGGCGATGACCTTGTGGGCAGCGCCCGGATCGCTCAGGTAGTCGCGCCATCCCCGCAGCGAAGCGCGAACGAACCGGGCGACGGTGTCTGGGTGCTGTTGCAGAAATTCCTGCGTAGTGAACATGACGCGGTAGGGGTTGTAGCCGGCGTCGCTGGTCAGCAGCATACGCGTTTCAATGCCGGCGCGCTGGGCGAAAAAGGGCTCCGACGTGGCGAAGGCCTGTTGAATGTACTGCGGGTCGGCAACAAAATTGGCGACGCTGTAAGTAGCGGGAATCTCACGCACACGATCCAACTGATAGCGTTTCACCAAATAGGCGAACCAGGTCTGTCCGGACTTGACGGCGACGGTGCGCCCCTCGAGGTCGGCGAAGGATCGAACGGTCGAGTCCTTGCGGACCATGATGCCTTGCGGGTCGCGCTGCATGGTCGCAGCCACGGCGACGAGCGGTTGTCGGTCGCCGATGGCCTCGAGGATAGTGTCGGAGGATCCCATGCCGAACTGTGCGGCTCCGGCGGCAACTTGTTGCGCGCCGACAACATAGGGCCCTCCCGGCGCAATCGCTACGTCCAAGCCCTCTTCTTTGTAATAGCCATTCGCCAAGGCGGTGTAGAAGCCACCATGCTCGGGCTGCGGGTACCAGTCTGCCTGCAAAGTCACATGCGTCAGGCCGCCGGCCTCGGCAGGCTGCGTCGAGGCATGATGGCAACCCGTGAGGATAGCCAGGGAAAAAAGCAGACAGCAGATCGAGCTATCCAAATAAAGTTTTTTCGTCATTCGATACGCCAATATGGAGAGCGCCAATCTATGCCGACTGATGAGTTCGGCCCCAAAGCGATGGAGTTCCGAAACCCGACTGCAGAGCAGCCTAGCACTGGCGCTTTCGCCGCCGCCAATAGGAATTAGTCATCCGGCTGAACGGATTTTCCGATTGTTGTTCGTCGAAGAGGTCGTGTAGATTGCGACGATGGCGGCTTTGGCAACGTCACGACCGGACGCCACCGTGTTGGACGAAGAGCGCATGCGCGCGATTTACGAATTCACCGCGCGCACGCTAGAGACGAAACATCCGGTGCCATTTGGGGCGCTGATTGTGGACACACGCAGGGGCGAACGCCTGATGCGGGCTACCAATGGGGTGCGTCGCGAGAACGATCCCAGTTCCCACGCGGAGTTAAGAGCGGTGCGGCTGGCCTGCAAGAAGCTGAAGCGCACGACTCTGGCTGGTTTCACGATGTACTCCACCTGCGAGCCCTGCCCGATGTGCATGGCGAACGCGCTCTGGGCCCGGCTCGACCGGGTCGTCTTTGGAGCGACGATCGCCGACGCCAACCGGCACTGCCTGCAGATTCTCATTCCGGCAGAAGAGGTGGCTGGGCGGGCCGACATGCGAACCATCGTGGATGGTCCAGTGCTACGTGAGCTGTGCAATACGCTCTTCAGGCATCCGAATATGCAGCGGGCCTTTCGCACGTGGAGCGGCAAGAAAGTGAAAAAGGCAACGGGCAAAAAAAATGCGCGCGGAGGCGATCGGAGCGGGGATTCGTAACGACGAAATCATTTGAACATGGACACCCTCCACATCCGCGCTTTCGCTGCAATTTTTGGGGATGAATCACGCGTGCTCACCGAGCCACAATTGGTGCAACGGTTGTCGCGTGATTTCTACTGGTATTCCCCGGTGCTTCGGTCTCAGCTCGACGGAAAAGTCGCGGGCGTGGTGGTGCAGCCGTTGAACACGGGCGAAGTTCGGGATGTTCTCCGCTATTGTGGCCGCCACAATTTGCCGGTAACGGCACGGGGTGCGGGGACAGGCAATTACGGGCAGGCTGTTCCTTTGCATGGCGGAGTTGTTCTGGATTTATCGCGCATGGACGCGATCGAGGCGATTCAGGATGACGGAGTCGCGGTGTGCGAACCGGGCGTCCGTCTAGGCCTTCTGGAAAATGCCGCGCGCAAAGCTGGTTGGGAGTTGCGCTGCTATCCCTCGACGGTCATTAAGGCATCGCTCGGCGGATTTCTGGGTGGAGGCTCGGGTGGAATCGGATCGGTGGCGCACGGCGGGTTGCGCGATTTCTCTACGGTTCGGGCACTCGAGGTGGTTACGATGGAAGACGAGCCACGCCTGGTGCGGCACGACGGGGAAGCGGTCCACGACATTCTGCACGCATGGGGGACGAACGGCATCATCACGCGTATATGGCTGGCGTTGACGCCTGCCGTGGAGTGGTCGCAGTGTGTGGTTGCTTTCGACAGCTTCGATTGCGCTTTTGATTTCAGCGAGCGCATCGCGACGGGCGCGTCATGGACGAAACGGCTGGTCACGACCTTTGAGTGGCCGATTCCATCGTTCTTCGGACCGGTGAAGCAATACGCACCGCAGGGCAAGGCCTTGATCTTTTTTTTGATCGCTTCGTCGCAATTGGCGGCGCTCGAAGCCGCCGCATCACAGGCGGGAGCCACCGTTCCGTATGCGGCCGCGTATGAAGGATTGCGCACTGCACCGTTGCTGTCCGACTACACCTGGAACCATACGACGTTGTGGGCGTTGAAGAACGATCCGGCGTGGACCTATCTGCAATGCGGTTTCGATCCGGTCAGCGTGCGCGAGCAATTTCGCAGGTTGAAAGAAAGATTCGCGGGGGAAATTCTGTTTCATATCGAGTTCATGAAAAACGGCGCCGGGCAGGTCATTCCGGGGTCGATCCCGCTGGTGTACTACACGACGGAGGAAAGGCTGAACGAGATCATCGACTTCTGCCGCGAGATTGGCGTCTACGTTGCGAATCCGCATGTCAACAATGTGGAAGGAGGCGGACGCTATCGCGCCGATAACGTGCAACTGCTCGCCAAGCAACGCTACGATCCCCGGGGAATGTTGAACCCCGGCAAGATGATTACCTTTCAGCCGCAGGACGCGGCCGTTGAGACGGTGCCAAGGCAGATGCTTCCCACGGAAACGGCTCCCACGCGATGAAGACATGGATTCCCGATGAGCGTAATTTTGCGTATTTGAACTGGAAGCAGGTGGACGCTTTGCCGCGCGAGTCGACTCTGCTGGTGCTTCCGACAGCTGCGATCGAGCAGCATGGGCACCATCTGCCGTTAGCCACCGACACACTTCTCAACAATCTTTTGTTGGGTCAGGCCTTGGGAAAACTGCCTTCCGACCTACCGGTATTTGCGTTGCCCCCGGTTCACTATGGCAAGAGCAACGAGCACATCGGCTTTCCGGGAACGCTTTCTGTGAGTGCAGCGACCTTTATGGCGGTGCTGCGCGATCTGGGCGCCAGCGTAGCCGCGGCCGGATTTCAAAGAGTGGTGCTGTACAACACTCACGGCGGCAACACCGCGCTCATCGACGTGATGGCCCGCGACCTGCGCGCCGAGTTTGGCCTGAGGACCTTTGCGCTGCATGGTTCGGGAGGGATTGCTCTGGAAGGGCTGAGTCCACAGGAAAAAGCGTATGGCTTTCACGCGGGCGAAGTGGAAACAGCGCTTTTGCTGGCTTCCGTCCCGGAACTTGTCGATGGCTCGGCCTACACCGTCAACTACATTGCGGACATTGGCGATCTGGAAGTGCTTTTGCCTGAGAACGCTCCCGCAACCTTCGCGTGGCTGACGCGCGACATCGCAGCGAGTGGGGTGATGGGCGACCCACGGCCAGCGACGGCTGAAAACGGCAAACGCTGGCTTGAACAGGCGGCCACGCGGCTGGCTGCGGCTCTCGAAGCGATGGCTCGGTTCCCGAATCGCTCTCATCCGCAACCGACACCATGAGCGAGACGCGCCTGGTCGATTGTGGCAACGGAGTGAGCCTGGAACGCGGCGTGCGCTGCCGCCTGTCGGACGGAACCGAACTCGTGTCGGATCACTACTCGCGAGCGGGAGTTGGTGCGCAGCCCTCGCTGCTGATGCGCCAGCCTTATGGGCGCGACATTGCCTCGACCGTGGTGTACGCGCATCCCGTGTGGTTTGCGAGGCGGGGATACAACGTCGTCATTCAGGATGTGCGCGGACGGGGAGAGTCCGAAGGCGAGTTTTATCCCTTTCGCCACGAAGCAAAGGATGGCGCCGAGACCATTGCGTGGCTGCGCGCACGGCCGGAGTCGAACGGGCGCGTCGGCATGTATGGGTTTTCGTACCAGGGGATGACGCAGCTTCTGGCCGCTACAGAACAGCCGGAAGGATTGCTGTGCATCGCTCCGGGGATGACCGCTTGCGACCTCTATCACGGATGGTTCTATCACAACGGAGCGTTGCGCCTGGCCTCGACCCTCGGCTGGGGATTGCAGATGATGAAGGCGGACGCACGTCGCCGACAACTCCGGGAAGCCAGCGACAATCTGGAACAAGCGTGGGCGAATCTAGCGGCGCAAACAGGTATCTTGCCGTTTCGTTCGCATCCGGCGTTGCACGGCGACAGCGAGAAAATGCAACCCTATGTTCTCGACTGGTTCGATCACGCGGAACCCGGCGATTACTGGACTGAGATGGACGTCAGCCAGAAACTCGACCGGATTCTCATTCCCGCGCTTCATTTCTCAGGTTGGTACGACACCTATGTCACGGGAGCGATCGACGGCTATACGGCACTGCGCGATCGGGCGGGCACTGATTTTGCGCGGCAACATCAATATCTCGTCGCCGGGCCATGGGTGCATATTCCGTGGGGCGATCGCGTGGGCGCAGCAGACTTCGGACAAGAAGCGCTGCTCGATACAGATTCCCTGCTTTTGCGTTGGTTCGATCACTGGCTCAAAGATTCTGGAGATTTCGCTCGTGAGCCGCGCATCCGCCATTTTGTGCTCGGGGAAAACCGGTGGCGGTCGGCCGGCACTTTTCCGCCCGTTGCAAACTACGCCCTTTATTTGAGCAGCGGCGGGAAAGCGAATTCACGCAAGGGAGATGGCACGCTATCAAACACGGCTCCGGTTGCGGAGGAACCGTGCGACATATTCGTTCACGATCCCGAGGTGCCCGTGATGGCGCCGGGCGGCCCGGCAGCGCAGGGCGGACAGTTCGATCAGGCGAGCCTGGAACTCGGGAACAATCTGCTCGTCTACACGACAGCTGCGCTACAGCATCCGTTACGCATCTTCGGCAGGCCCCGCGTCGTGATTTACTGCGCGACTTCTTCCGCGTTCACAGACTTTACGGCCAAGCTCGTGCGACTGCGCAACAACGGGGCGGCGGAATTTATCTGCCTCGGAATCGCGCGCTCCAGCTGGCTTTTCGCCGAAAGCGGTTACACCGCCGACAGGGTTCATCGCTGGGAGTTCCCGCTCGAACCGACATCATGCTCTTTTGCAGCCGGGGAGTGCGTGCGTCTGGAGATTGCCAGCAGCGCGTTCGCGCTTTATGACCGCAACCCGGGAAGCGGGGTGCCGTCTTGCCGCGCCAGTTCTTGGGACTGGCAGCGCTCCACTCAGTTCGTCTATCACAGCGGTGAGCGTTGCTCGGCGCTGTACCTGCCGGTGGCTGAGGCGGAGCGATGACGCTTCACGTCGCGGTGCCGGAGGTCGAATTCACAGGGGTTGGCAAACTCTTTGGCCATGGCAGGGCCGTTCTGGAGGCGGTGGATCTCATCGTTCAGAAGGGCGAATTCGTCAGCATCATCGGGCCTTCGGGCTGCGGCAAATCGACGATACTGAAATTGATCAGTGGGCTCGTCTTGCCGACTACAGGAACAATTCGCGTCGACGGCATGACTCCGAAGAATGCGCGGGAGACGGTTTCTTACATTTTTCAGGATCCAACCTTGCTGCCGTGGCGCACGGTGCAACAGAATGTGGCTTTATCGCTTGAACTGGAGGGAGTCTGCAGCCATCGCCGTCAGGAGAAGACCAGCGCTCTGCTCGAATTGGTCGGCTTGCGCCTAGTGGTGGATGCCTATCCGCGTGAACTCTCAGGCGGAATGAAGATGCGCGTTTCGATCGCGCGAGCGCTCGCGACGAGCCCGAGACTTCTGCTGATGGACGAGCCTTTCGCCGCGCTCGACGAAATGTCACGTGATCACCTTAACGAAGAGTTGTTGCGCCTGCGCCTCGAACAGAAGTGGACCGCCGTGTTTGTGACGCACTCGGTGGCGGAAGCAGTCTTTCTTTCCACGCGGATTGTCGTGCTCAAGCCCAATCCCGGCCGCGTCTACGCCAGCATCCCAATCGATCTGCCGCAGCCGAGGAGCGCAGCGGCGCGGAGCACTCCCGAATTTGAAGCCCTAGTTGCAGAGGTGGCGCATGCCTTGCGAGGAGCACGCGCGCAATGAAGCGAAGGCTGATCACCCTGGCAGATGCTCTGGCTGTGTTTGGCGCGCTTTTGTTGTTGTGGCAGTTGGTGCTATGGATCTTTCGAGTCCCCCGATTCATGCTGCCTTCTCCATGGGCGGTGGCACGGGCAATCGAAGCGCGATTTCCGTCGCTGGCAACTTCGTTTGCGATCACGGCAGAAGAGACGCTTGGGGGGCTGCTGGCGAGCATTGTGGTTGGCGTCGCCGTGGCGCTGATCTTTGCACAATCGCGTTGGGTTCGCCGGATGCTCTACCCCTACACGTTGCTCCTGCAGACTGTCCCCATCGTGGCGATCGCGCCATTGATTCTGATGTGGGTGGGAGCGGGAACGTTTTCCGTTACTTTAATCGCTTTTATTATTTCTCTAGCGCCGATTATCGCCAACACAACGCAAGGACTGGTCAGCGTCGACGAAAATCTGGTGCATCTTTTTCTGATGCACAACGCCTCGCGCTCGCAAGTGCTATTCAAACTGCGATTGCCGCACGCGGTGCCGGCATTGTTCGTTGGAATCCGTATTGCCAGCGGCATTGCAGTCATCGGCGCTATTACCGGAGAACTTTATGCCGGTTCCAGCCGCGTGGGCCAGGGCGGACTGGGATATTCCATTCTCTATGCGTCCTCGCAACTGCAGACCGACTATCTGTTTGCGCTGGTTGTCGCGGCGACGGTGCTGGGATTCAGCTTTTTCTTCGTGGTGACGTTTTTCGAATGGTATTTCTTGCATCGCTGGCATGAATCGGCACGAACGCCCGAGGTGGAGTGAAAGATTCGCAACCGCGAATCGTTTCTGTTAATAATCCAACAATTTAAGGAGGAGAACGGCCCATGTTGAGACTGGAAAGCGATAGCGGATGGCTGCTGGTAACGCACCCCGACCACGCGCGCCTCGCGGGCGCATTCGCCGAGCGTTGGGGAAACGACCGCTTTCTTCCACCTGAGCCGCGCGCCCACGTTTTGAAAGCAATCTCATGCCATGACGATGGTTGGGCCGCGCGCGACGCCGCGCCGCAGATCACGCGGCAAGGAAAACCCAGTGCTTTTTCGATCGAACTCGTAGGAAAGTACTCAGCTTTCGAAGAGATCGATCTGGAAGACTATCTGGCGGTGCGCGAGTGCGCCGTGCGTCTGATCGCGACGGAAGATCCTTATGCGGCGGTGCTCATCTCGATGCACACCTACAGCCTGCTCAACGATCATGCGGACCGCTCGACGATCGCGCCGAGCCAACTACCGCTGCTAGATGCATTTCTCTTGCAGCAGAAAGGCCTGCAGCAGGCGCTGATGAAGGAGATCGCAGCGGATGTGCAATATACTCCAGAGCAGGCGAGCGAAGCGGCAGTGGTCGACAACTTCCGCCTGTTGCAAGCGACGGACAATCTCTCGCTGCTCACTTGCGTTGATTTTCGCCGCCCGGCACACCTATTGCATTCTTTGCCGTTGAATGATGGGAGATCCAGCCGCGTCCAAGTGCGAGCGACGGCGCCGCGGCACTTCGTTCTTGAACCTTATCCTTTTGCCGAGCCTTCGCTGGACTTTCTGTTTCCGGCGCGGCAAGTGGAAGGCAAAGTCTTCGAGTCAGCCGAGGAGTTGCAGCGGCGCTTTGCGGAGGCTTCAGTGCAAATGTTGTCAGTCACGGTGAGCGCGGAATAAACCCCACTGCAAAGTAAGCACCGGGCGAGGCCAGCGCCGGCTGCAGAGGCAACTTTCGTGTGCAAGACCAAACTGCGAAGTCAGGGGAGCAACGAAACGTGGGCCGCAACAATCCGCCAGCCTTCGGGAAGGCGCACCCAAACCTGGCTTTGTCTGCCAAAGACGATCCGTCCCTCGACTGTGCGCTCGAATTCAAGAGTGATGCTGGCGAAGTCGCGTCCGAAGGTGACGATGTCCAGCCGCCGAATTGTGCGTTCCAAATTTACTGGAGAACGGCCCTTGCGAAAGGCGGCTATCTCGTCGATGCCGTAGAGATTCTCAGTCACACCGAAACGCATCGCGTATGGGGAGGCCCAGAACATCTTGGTCAATACTTCCGCATCGTTGTGCACGAGAGCGGCTTCATACTGCGGATACAGCGAACGGAGCTCCGCCATCACTTCGGGTTCATTGATCATCTCGGTGTCAACGGACATAGCAAAGTCTCCGGGGAGGTAGGCGTCCTCAGAAAAGTTTCCGTGAGGGCAGCACCTGCTTCGGAAGCAGAGCGCTGACCGTAATCATTGGTTCGTTCACTACCTGGCTGAACCGAAGGTTCATGGCGACACTGCAAAGCAGATAGGCGTGGACATCCGCGAAGCCCCAGCGGTCGATCAGAAGATCGATCATGCGCGAGGTAGCGGCGCGCGCGGCCGTGATGGCATCGTCAGCCGACTCCACGACGATCCAGGCGTCCTCCTCGGTACGCGAACGATAAGAAGGGGACTCGATCAACGGTCCTGTCAATTTTCGCTGCTTGTGGAGCTGGAATCGCAAGGTCACGTCGGCCGGGCATTCGATGCCGTTGATGCAGACTTCACCATCGCCTTGTGCGGCGTGGGCATCGCCGGCAGAAAAGAGAGCCCCCGAGTTTAAGACCGGAAGATAGAGAGTGGCGCCGCTCGACAACTCGCGCACATCCATGTTGCCGCCAAAATTCCCCGGAGGCCTTGTGCGGAACTCGCCTTCTTCATCTGGTGCAACGCCCATGACGCCACAGAACGGACGCAGCGGCACGATGGCCGGGGCCAGCGACTGGCTGACGGCATGTTCGAGCTGCCACTGAAAGAAGTAAGGCTCAGGGAAGCGATCTTTCAGAAAACCGAGGCCCGAGATTATGCTCGACCATCCCCAGCCCTTGTGGGCCACTTCGATGACATCGATCTGCAGCACGTCACCGGGTTCGGCGCGCTCCACGAAAATCGGCCCGGTCAGCGCGTGAATGAGTCCGCGATCGATTTTCAAAAAGCCGGGGAGGGTCATCGCCGGGTGCACTTGCGCTCCGCTCGAATCGAGGCATTCCAGATGCACGGTATCGCCAGGGGCGATGCGGAGTCGGGGCTCAAGGGAGCGGTTCCATCGCGAGTGAAAGGGATTCGCGGAAAGAGAAAACTCGGCCATCTGAGACCTTACGCCTCCACAGTCATCTGCAGTTCGACGAGGGCATTGCGCGGCAGGCCGGAAACACCGATGGCCGCGCGTACATGGTGGCCGGCTTCGCCGAATATTTCCACGAATAGATCTGAGGCGCCGTTGATCACCTGCGGCGAATCGGCAAAGCCCGCGACGGCGTTCACGTAGCCATTTAGGGCGACGATGCTCTTCACGCGATCCAGCGAACCAAGATGGCGTTGCAGCACGGCCAGCTGCGTTAGCGCACAGGCACGGGCCGCGGCTTTCGCGTCGTCGAGAGAGCGGTCAAGGCCCACAGTCCCGGCGATTACTCCATCCGAGTTCGTGGAAATTACACCGGAGAGATACACCACATTCCCGACCGCCTTCGCCGGCACATAATTGCCGCCCGAAGTTGGCGGGGGCGGCAAAACGACGCCACGCTCTCGCAACCACGCTTCAATCCGTGCTGCCATCGATTTCTTCTGCCCCTCAGTGCGCATTGCGAGTGCGCAGAGATGTACAAAGTTGAGTCAATCTAACACAATTCGAGAAGACGAATTGCACCTTGCGCTCGAGAAGCGTTGCGCTAATATATCCCATGGTATCGTCGTGGATTCGCCGGCTGGGTTGCGCCAGTGTCTTGCTGGCAGTGGTTGGATCCGCTCGATTTGAGGCGAGCGCAAACTCACAGGCTGGCGCACGCTCTTCTCCGACATCTCTTCCCCGGCTGAAGCTGCACACAACTCGTTCGTCGCCGTCGGATCTCGAATTGGGCGGAGAACTTGCCGGCTTGCCGACGGGATCGACGCGATACATCTCCCACGATCAACTCCTGGCCCTGCCGCAGGTCAGCTATAAGGTCGCCGATGACGCAAACCTCAAAGAGCCGACGCAAATTAGCGGCGTGTCGTTGGAGGAATTAACCCGTCATCTTGCCGCCGAGCCCGCATCGGCCATGGTGGTTGCAATTTGTGACGATCAATACCGTGCGAATTATCCTCGCGCTTACGTAGCGGCGCATCATCCCGTGCTGGTTTTAACCATCAACGGCCAGCCGCCGTCGGGCTGGCCGAAAGATGCGGAGGGTCATGGGCAAGACATGGGGCCATTCCTGATTTCGCATCCCAGCTTCACGCCGAGTTTCAAGATTTTTGCCCATGCCGATGAGGCGCAAATACCCTGGGGTGTTGTGCGACTGGAATTCCGCAATGAGCAGGCCGCTTTCGCTGCCATCGCGCCGCGCGGCGCCCAGGCTGCCGACAGATTCGTGCAGGATGGTTACCGCATCGCGCAACAGAATTGCTTCCGCTGTCACAACAGCGGCGAGGAAGGCGGCACAAAGGCGGGACATCCCTGGCTCGTGCTCTCGGCGTGGGCAACGACAGCGCCAGAATACTTCGCCGCCTATGTGCGCAATCCACAGTCTAAGAATCCAAATGCGCAGATGCCGGGAAATCCGGGCTATGACGATGCGACGATTGCAGCGCTCGGCGCCTATTTCCGCATCTTCTCAACTTGTCGCACGCAAACGCCGTCTGCTAGGAAGAAACAATGACGTTGCGCGTCGCCAAGGTTTCGTTGGTCTTCGCCGTAGCGCTTTTTTATTCGTTCGTCGTGCTCAACAATACGACCGACTATAACTCGAATTTTCAATTCGTGCGTCACGTGCTGATGATGGATTCGACATTCCCCGGCAACCACGGAATGTGGCGGGCGTTGAATGGGCCAACCTTGCATACGGCCTTCTACGTTTCGATTATCTCTTGGGAAACCTTGACGATGATTCTTTTGTGGTTGGGCGGAGTGAGCCTGGCAGTGGCGTTGCGTAGAACGACTGCCGAGTTCAATCAAGCCAAGCGCATCTCCATCTCGGCGCTCGCGCTCGCGCTGCTCATGTGGCTGGTGGCTTTCTTGGCGGTCGGCGGCGAGTGGTTTCTGATGTGGCAATCGAAATCCTGGAACGGTCAGGACGCGGCCTTTCGGATGTTCACGGTAATTGGCCTCGTGCTGCTGCTGGTCGCGCAACCGGACGCCGATGGACAGGCTTAACTTCTTGATGTACCAACGGCGAGAATTTTGCAACTGTCCCTAAATCTCGAAACATTTACATGAAACCCACTACTGCCAAATTGGTAGCAGCGGGTTCCATGTGAGTTCAATTCATTGAGGCTTGGTTACGGGGCTAACTAGTGGATGATTTCCGTCCAGGTATTCAGCGTGTTCGCGTTGTCATCCACGGCGGCAATGCGAAATGCAACGGACCCGAGAGGTTGCAACGCGACTCCGAAGGCACCACCGTTATTGGGATCAACCGAAAACTGGCTTACAAACTGGCCAGCGGGTGTGAATTCCACGATTTCACTCGGCTGGTTGGGGTCCACGTTGCTGCCGTCGCTGTTCGCGACCAGCAGGTCGCCATTGAGCGCAACTGCCATTTGCAAAGGCCCGTGCAGGTGATTGTAGTCCTGATAAACAACTTGGCCACTACCCAGGCTCGACTTAGCCGCACGCACGCCCTTCAACGAGTAAATGGCGTTGTCGCTGGACGACGCGACATACAAAGTGTCGGTGGCTGAGTTGTAGCTGAGACCCGACGGTCCGAGTACGAGAGCTGCTGGATCAAGCCGATGACTGAAGCCGGAAGCAACCTCGACCACTTTGTCGATCACGACGGTATCTCCGCCCGCGGGGAAGGTAACGTCGAGGCGAGTGATGGTCCCGGTCAGGACGTTGGAAACGAAAACGTGCGCCCCCGTGCCCGTATCCATGATCGCCATACCCCACGGCCCGTTGATGAGCGAAGTGTTCACAACCTGTCCTACAAGTTTGCCGTTGCCGTCGAGGATCTGCAGCGATCCTGGTTGGACAGTGGCCGCAGTGCCATCAAACGTCGGTACGTTGCCCGCGAACACAAAGCCTCGCTGCACAACACCGAGCGCCGCCGACATTCCGAACGCAGGACTTTGGTAAAAGAGCGAAGGCTGTCCGTCAGAGCCAACTCGCATAATGGTACTGCCCGTCCCTTGCAGGTTTTCATTGTCGTTGAAGTTAGACACCAGTATGTCGTAAGGCCGCAGCGTCAGGCCTGCGGAAACGTGCGGCGGCACGAACGCCACGCCGTAGGGGTTGAGATCGCCATTGGCGGGAATGGTCGAGACCACCGGCGGTGGCGGCGGAAGCACGGGCTGGGTTTGCTGAGCCAGCGCAGTGGTTACGGAGATAACGGACAGAGCGAGCCCAGCGACAATCGGCTTGCCCGCACTTACGAGCGAGTTCTTACAATTCGTCAACTGCTGATAAGTTGTGGTAAGCATTGGAATAGTCCTTTCGGGATGATTTCTTGGAAGTCCGCGAAGTCATCGATCGTTCAGCGAGCCGGGTATCCAGAGCTCCTGGCCTAGCCGCGATCCGTTTCTGACCTCTACCCTTAAGAGCGATATTTCGCGTTCAATCCCCTCACCATGGAGATTTTTTTCAGTGATCTCGCAAGCCGGCACCTCCCTCGTTTCGGCCTGCAGTCGGCAACCATTGCCGTGTAGTGAGCAACTATCACTCGGCGGTATGTAGTGTTTGCACCGACTGTCACCTTTATGAGTAGAATTTGGCTTTACAGCTTCGCTTTGGCGGCAACTTTGGTTCTTTCGGGTTGTGGATCGTCTGGGTCTTCGAGCCAGTCTGGCTTGATCTCCGTTCAGCTGAATCAAGGCTCTGCAAGCCTGAACGTGAATAGCACCACTCAATTTACAGCCACTGTTGAAGGTACGAGCAACACCACTGTCAGTTGGACTGTTGACGGGGTTAGCGGCGGCAACTCCTCCGACGGCACCATCACCGCAGCCGGACTCTATACCGCACCGTCGCTCGCCGGGAATCATACGGTCACCGCGACCAGTGCGGCCGACACGACGAAGAGCGCCAGCGCTGCCGTCACGGTCAACGCAACGGACGCTGTGAGTCCAGCCACGGCAGACGTTGCCGCGGGCGCGTCGCAACAGTTCACCGCGACCGTTGCGGGCTACTCCAATACGTCAGTGCAATGGTCGGTCGATGGAGTTAGCGGCGGGAACTCCTCCGTCGGCACCGTGAACTCTTCCGGCTTGTACACTGCACCGGCGCAGGTGGGAAATCACACCGTGACTGCAACGAGTGTGGCTAACTCGTCGCTTAGCGCCAATAGCACCGCTAACATCTTTATGCTGACCCTCTCACCCGGGCCCAGCGCCGTCGCTCCCGGCGGGACACAACAATACACGGCCACCGTTCAAGGGCTATCGGAAGGAACGGTGACCTGGTGGGTTGACGGCGTTGCGGGAGGAAACTCCACGACTGGAACGATCAGTTCCGCCGGTCTCTACACTGCGCCGGAAGCGACCGCCGAACACACCATCGCGGCTTCGCCGACATCGTATCCGGCATTGACGGTGACGACGACCGTAACAATCATCAACACGAGTTCGGGAGCCGTACTCACCTACCATAATGATGACGCTCGGGACGGAGCCTTCACGCAAGAAACTACTTTGACGACCGCGAACGTGAACTCCAGCCAGTTCGGGAAAATCGCCGGCTATGCGGTGGATGGTCAAATCTACGCCCAGCCTCTGTATCTTCCCGCGGTATCGATTGCCGGCGCCGACCACGCTGTCGTGTTTACAGTTACACAAAACAATACGGTCTACGCCTTCGATGCGACAGGCACCCAGAGCAATCCTTTCTGGAAGGTCAATCTTGGGACGCATGTTACAAAGAATAACGTCTCAGGAGTTAATCCTTACGTCGGAATTTTGTCGACTCCGGTAATCGATATCACGACAAACACCATGTACCTGGTCTCCGAGACCGCGGGGACGGAGGTGCCGTTTTATTTGCATGCGTTGGATGTCACTTCGGGTGCCGAGAAGTTCGGCGGCCCTGTGGCTATCCAGGCCTCCGTGACTGGGACCGAAGGAACGGGCACGAGCCATACCATTACCCTTGACACCTTCTGTTATCAGCGCATGGGTCTGGCGCTCAATCCAGTCACGAATTCGATTTTGATTCCGTTCGGCAGTTGCACTCACGGCTGGATCTTGGCGTACGACAAAACCTCCCTGCGGCAGACGGCGGTTTTCAACGACACGCCCAACGACAATGGAGGCGGTGGACTGTGGTCCGGTGGCGGGGCGATCGCAATCGACGATCTTACAGGCGATTTATATCTCATGTCCGGGGTTGACGAGGGGGACGAGATTACGACTGGCTATAGCGATTCGTTTCTTCGGCTCAACCCGGTGAATCTTTCGGTGCTGGATTACTTCACGCCCGATGACGCCCAGGTTCTTGAGCAGAACGATGTCGATTTAGGCAGCGGATCGAACATCCTGGTGCCGAATAACTCGTCAAACACTCCTCATGAAACGATCGGGGGAGGAAAAGACGGCAATATCTTCGTCGTGAATCGCGACGAAATGGGTTCGTTTTCTCCTGATCAGAACAACGTTATCCAGACGGTGCACACCGGCACGCAGGAGTACAACAACATCTTCTCGACACCGGTGTATTGGAACGGCTCAATCTATTACCACTGCAGTCACGACGTGCTGCGCGCTTTCAGTTGGAGCGCCAGCACTGGCCTGATGTCGACGAGTCCCACATCTTCGGCAGCGATCGTCTATACCCAGCACGGGGCCACTCCTTCTCTGTCGGCAAATGGCAGTGACGCGAATGGGATCATATGGGACACGGACAACACAAATTACGACCAGAATGATCCTGCGAGTAGCGGGCCCCTGGTGCTGCACGCCTACGACGCGACGAACGTCGCAAACGAGCTCTACAACAGCTCGCAAGCTGGTGCGCGCGATACGGCGGGACTCGCCTTGAAGTTCACCGTGCCGACGGTTGCCAGCGGAAAAGTCTTTGTACCCACAGGCAGTGAATTAGATATCTACGGACTCTTGCCTTAAGACCATTCGCAAGTCGTGGGCGAACGGCTGGGGCGGACGTGTTGAATTAACGCCGGCAGGCGGAGCAATATCCTCCGACCTCGAGGCGGGCGACAACGATGTGAAAACTGCAATCCCGTTCTAACTGCTTCTGCAGCGATTCGAAGGTCTTGCTGACAAACTCGGCGATCTTTCCGCAACGTAAGCAAGCCATGTGGATGTGATCGCGGCCCAGTTTACGTTCGTAGTAGTGGCCTTCCCCATTCAGGTGCATCAGGTCGAGCTCATCGACCAATCCCTGCCGCTTCAACAGATCGAGCGTGCGGTAGACGGTGCTGCGATCGACGGAAGCATCGATGGCCCGCGCCTTCCGCAAGATCTGGCTGGCATCGAGATGCTTGGTTGCAGTTTCGATCACACCGAGAATCGCGCGCCGCTGGCCGGTCATACGAATGCCTCGTTCTGCCAGTTGCGCCTGCAAACGGCCTGGGATTTCGGTTTGGGGAAGCGGCATTTTGAAATCTCTCTTGCACTCAGTCGCAACTGATCGCAAAGAATCTGCGACGAAATCTTCGGACGTTGATTGACAGAGGGGAAACGTCACCCTAACCTTAGATCGTACTTTATTTGCGACCCAGTCGCAACTAGAACTATCACTGCTAGGAGAACCGATGTTTGTACGCAACACTTCGCCGCTCCTCGGGAAGACTTGGACGCGCCTGTCTTTCGCGATGCTCTTTTGTATGTTTGCCTCGGCAACACGGTTATTGGCCCAAGAGAGTCCTTATATCGTCACTTATGACCATTACCTGGAAGAACCCGGCAGTCTGGAGGTGGAGTATTTTTCAACTTTCGGCACGCAGCGCGGGGGCAATGACTTTCACGCGTTCTGGACGGAATTTGAGTATGGCGTTACGGCCTGGTGGACGACCGAGATCTATCTCTCCGGACAAACCACTTTTGACGACAGCACGATCTTCACCGGTTCACGCTGGGAGAACCGATTTCGCTTGCTGCAGCGCGAACATTTCGTCAATCCCGTGGTCTACATCGAATTCGAAAATACCAACGGGGCCGACAAAATTCTGAAAGAGGTTGAGGGACACGACGTCGAATCGAACTATGCGGTGCCCAATGGCATCCTGCGCAAAGAACACGATCACGAATTGGAGATGAAACTGTTGCTTTCCAGCACATTTCAGGGCTGGAACGTTGCCGTCAATCCGATCGTCACGAAGAATCTGTTGCCCAGCGAACCCTGGGAGTTTGCCTACGCGATCGGCGCAAGCCGTCCCATCGGGCTCAAAGCTTTGCCCCGTTCGTGCAGTTTCTGTGGCGAGAATTTTATTGCGGGCGTTGAGATGTATGGAGGACTGGGCGATACAGTAAGCCCCGGACTGCACGAAACGTCGCACTATCTCGCGCCCGCGGTCGCCTGGAATCTACCATCAGACTGGACCTTTCGTCTTTCCAGCGGCTTTGGCTTGAATGACAACAGTCATCGACTTTTGTTGCGCTGGGGAGTTTCCCGCGAGTTCCCAGCTTTTGGCGAAATGATCTCCCGCCTGTTCGGAGGACGTCCATGAGGCAGCAATTCCGTTTTCTCCAAGTACTCTCGCATGCGGGGAGCAGACCGAGGATGGACCTGTTGAAGTGTGTTCTTATTGGAACGGTCGCGATTGGTCTCATCCGCGGCAACCTGTCGACCGCAGCGGCACAAGAATCCGGAGCGCACGGCGCACGGGGAAGATCATCCTATGCGGCTCTGGCGCTGGCTCCCGAAAAAGCGAGGACGAAGAAGAACCCGTTCGAAGGCGATCCCGATGCCGTGCTCGCCGGAGCCAAGCTCTATGAACAACACTGCGCGGAATGTCACGGAAGAAAAGCCGGGGGAACACGGCATGGCGTGAGTCTGCTTCGGGATGAGGTGCAACAGGCGACGCCTGGAACACTCTTTTGGATTTTGACCAATGGCGTGGTCCGGCGCGGCATGCCTGTCTGGTCGAAATTGCCCGACCCGCAACGCTGGCAACTCGTCACCTTCCTGCAGTCACTCAACGTACGGCCATCGAGCCCGCCGATGCCGGAGCCGCCGTCTTCAAGCGCTCCCGCGAAGAATGGAAGTGGAGAGAAATATGCGCGGCATCCCGTGCCTTAGGGCGAATCCGTTGGCTGCCTGCTAAGCTCAATGCGGCTCATTCGCATGGCGGGCGGTCCAGCGTGAATCAGAATTACAACGTAATTATTCTCGGAGCGGGCGCAGCGGGCCTGATGTGCGCCATAGAAGCGGGCAAGCGCCGGCGCCGCGTCCTCGTGCTGGAACGTGCCGACCGCATCGGCAAGAAGATCTTGATCTCCGGCGGAGGCCGCTGCAATTTCACCAACTTGCATACGAGCGCGGACAATTTTCTCTCTGCCAACCCGCATTTCGTCAAGTCGGCGCTCGCTCGCTACACTCCAGCCGACTTCATCGCCCTCGTCGAAAAGCATCGTATCCCTTATCACGAGAAAACACTTGGCCAGTTATTTTGCGATCGAGCCGCCAGCGATATCACGGGGATGCTCGAGCAAGAGTGCCGCGGTGCGGGAGTGGAGATCCAATGCAACGCGAGAATAAAAGACGTACGTCGGAATAAGAACGCGGAGAATGACGACTCCACTTTTTTGATCCAAACCGAAGATGCGGTTTTCACAGCATCGCGGATAGTCGTGGGGACCGGGGGCCTGTCGATCGCAAAGATCGGAGCGACCTCATTCGGCTACGATCTGGCGCGGCAATTCGGCCTGAAGATTGTGCCGCCGCGTCCCGCTCTCGTGCCTCTCACCTTCCGTGCAGGCGATCGGAAGCGTTGGAGCGACTTAGCGGGAGTTTCGCTGGAAGTGATTGCGGGGGCACTTAATACGAAACAGAGGTTTCGCGAAAACATGCTCTTCACTCACCATGGACTGAGCGGCCCGGCTATTCTTCAGATTTCTTCTTACTGGGATGGCATTGCCCCGGTTCAACTCGACCTCGCGCCCGATCGCGCTCTTGGCAGCGACTTGCGTGCTCACGGTCTTCGGGATGAGTCGACCTGGAGAGTCTTGCTCAGAGAATCCCTTCCGCGCCGCTTCGCGGATCGCTGGCTCGAAGCTCATCCCTTAGAGGGAAATTCCGATCGCGCTTTCACGGAGGCGGAACACAAGTTGCATACCTGGCAGATCGAGATCGAGTCGACCGGAGGCTACGGCAAGGCGGAGGTCACAGCGGGCGGAGTTGATACGAGCGAAATCTCCGCAAAAACTATGGAGTCGAAAACAACTCCAGGATTATTTTTTATCGGAGAAGTGGTTGACGTAACCGGACAATTGGGCGGTTTCAATTTTCAGTGGGCTTGGGCGTCGGGATTCTGTGCCGGACAGGTCGTGTGAAGGCGAATGCGATAAGAGACCGCGACCTTACGAATGCCTTACTCAACTCTTTCTAGACTTCAGCGCCTTCTTGCATGAAAGGCATCCGCGCAAGAATCTCGGCCGCCTTTTCCAGTTGCTTCAAATCTTCGCCCGTGAAGTCACCGCCGGCAAGCGATGCATCTAAACCCTTACGAGAAATTTGAATAACTCCCATCACATTTCCTGATTGTGCGACGGGAACCGACATGATTTTTTGAATCGGCATCTGCTCCTGGCCCAGATCATCGTCCTCGGATCCGAGTCCAAGCTTCACCGCCTCAAAGAGGCTGACATGCTTTACGCGCATGAAGGTATTCGAGAGAAGAGGAGTACGCGTCGACGCGGTTCGGGCTGCGACCGCCGATCCGCTCAGCGGTAAAACCCCGGCCGATCGCAGTTCCGCCGGGAAAATAAAGCGCAGACTGCTTTTTTCCAAGCGTAGTAGAGCCACTTCGCTGCGACGGACGCGCAAAACCTGCGCCAGCTTCAGGCAAACCCGGTCACAACTCGGATTGTCCGAAAGCATGTTTTCTAAGTCGACAAGGCTGGCCTTGGCAGCCTTGGTTGCAGACCCTTGACCGGTTGGCGCCATAAAATTGCCGTTTTCCTCTTCCCAATATCATCCTGCTTGCAATGATCGCTTTTCGACAAGTTACGAGAGTACTTTGCAGTTTCGCGATAAACAGGTTCCATCTTCTCCCTGTCCAAAAGGGTGCCTTTTTTTATTCAGGCGCGGAGTTTGTCAGCCACTTCCACAACGATGCGCGTTATTATTTAGATACAGGTCAACGCGACAAATCGCATTACGGATATCCGGAAATTGGTAAGCCGTCCTGCTGGTTTTGTAAGCAAGTTTGTTGATTTAGTCATTTGCTAAGGAGTAAATTGCATGGCTCGTAAGACAACTGGAACCGTTACCTCCCGCAGCAAGAAAACCGTTCAACCTGCGGCTGTAGAAACATCGTCCGTGATTGAACCGGTGGTTGAAAAAGCGGCGCGCAAGAGCGAAAAGACGGCGACCGTCACGGCGATCAACCGTGGGGCCGTGAGTCTCAACCTTGAGGATGCGATTCGCCGCCGCGCCTACGAACTTTATTTGGAGCGCCGCGCAACTGCAGGAGCAGACCAGGGTGACGAAAATCAGGATTGGCTGCTGGCGGAACGCGAAGTTCGTTCTCGGGATGGCGGTCAAGGTCAGCACACCGCCTGAAGAAACTTGGCGGGAAGTCCACACTTCCCGCCCATTCGCTGTCTGGCGCGATCGACACAGCGCATGCGCGAATACGTTTTCGCGTCTAAACCGATGGGCTGATTGCGCCGTAGCCGCTACGGTTGCACAGCCTGAACGAGCGCCGGCTTTACCTTCTCATGCTGTAGATCGGAGGCGTCCCAAGCCCCGCCCAAGGCCTTGACCAGATAAACGGATGTCGTCATTTGCTGCCCGAGAAGCTGTGTCTGCAGCCGCTCGTTGGTTAAGAGGGTTGCTTGCGCGGTAATCACGTCGAGATACGTGGTCACTCCGCCCACATAGCGATCATTGGCGATGTCGAGAGCGCGGCGCGAGTCAGTGACCGCTTGCTGCTGCGTTTTCGAAGCCTGCGCCAGGAAGACCAAACCCGAGAGTCCGTCCTCCACTTGTTGGAATGCCTCGAGCACCGATTCGCGGTAGTTGGCGACCGACTCATCGTAGGCTGCACGCGTTAGAGCCAGGTTCGCTCGATTGCGCCCACCATTAAACACCGGCTGCAACAAATCGCCGCCGAGCGCCCACATTGCGCTCGGGGCGCTCACCAATGAAGCGATATCGCTACTCTGCCAGCCGCCGCTTCCATTCAAAGAAATGTGAGGATAAAACGCGGTCATCGCGATCCCAACTTGGGCATTCTCAAACGCCATTTGACGCTCGTTCGCGGCAACGTCCGGCCGCCGCTCCAGGATTTCTGACGGCAACCCGGTGGGAATCGCCGGAGGAATCGCATTGAATGGCGCCTCTGCCACACTAAAGGAGGAAGCTGGCTTACCCAACAAAACGGCGATGGCATGTTCGTATTGCGCCCGCTGCTGCAACACCAACTGCAATTGCGTTGCGGTGGAATCGAGCAAAGCGGCCTGCTGGGCGACTTCCAGTCCAGAGGCTACTCCGCCGTCATGCCGGCGGTTCACGAGGTCCAATCCTTTTTGCTGAATCTCGACGGATTGGCGCACCACGCCAATTTCGCGGTCGCTTTCGCGCAAGTTGTAGTAGTCGGCCGCGAGTTCAGCGGTCAACACCAAGCGAACATTTTCCAAATCGGCGGCGCTCGCCTGCAACGACGAGTTTGCCGCCTCTAGATTTCGGCGCACGCGCCCGAACAGATCCACTTCATAGCTCGCGGAAAATGGAATGGTGAAGTTACTCTGCGTGAAGGGGGGCAATTCGCCACCGACAAACGCACGATTCCGCGAGACCCTCTCCCGGTCTCCACTTGGGTCGGCGCTGAGCGTGGGGAAAAAAGCCGCGGATACGATCCGCGCTTGCGAACGAGCCTCCAGCAAGCGATCGCGCGAGGCGCTCAACGACTGGTTCGCCTGCAAGAGTTGTTGCTCTAACTGATTGAGGTCCGCGTCGTGAAAGGCCTCCCACCACGCACCCTTGGGAATCGCGTCTTTTGGCGCCGCGGTCTGCCACGGCCCTTCGCCCTTCCAGGTATCGGGAACCTGCGCCACGGGACGCTTGTATCTCGGCCCAACCGTGCAGCCGACGGTGCTGACCACAAGCAGAGCGACCGCCAGCAACGAGCTTTTCAAGACAATGCTGCTCGCCCCCGATTGAGCCCCTTTACGTTCCGATTGCTTGGGTTGAAACAGAATCATGAATTCGCTGATCTCCATAGACGAGCCTGGCGTGAGTGAGAACGAAAGCCGCCTCTGCGGGTAGCTCTCACTCTACGAATGCGCGTCCCCCGAGCTCGGTTTCGCTACGTGGACGGGCTGTCCTTCTTCCAGAGAATCGGACGGGTTGACGACGATTTGATCGCTGACATCGACTCCGCCGAGAACTTCGAGAGTGGCTCCGAAATCGCGCCCAATCGAGATAGCCTGGAGGTGCACTTTGCCATCTTTATCGACCACCGCGACCTGTGGTCCCTGCGCGCGAAATAACATCGCGTTCGCCGGGATCGTAATCCGCGGCACAGCGGTGCCGGTGGCAAAATGCACCTGCCCGAACGATCCGGGAAGCAACTTCCGGTCTTTATTCGGCACATCGACTTCTGTGTTGAGAGTGCGAGTCACAGGATCAATGGCGTCGGCGGTGCGCACCACGGTGCCCGAAAATTTCTGGCCGGAAAACTCCTGCAGCGTCACCACTGCCTTCACTCCCACTTTCATCGAGGGCGCGTAAGCCTGGGGCACGCTCACGTAAACACGCAGCGGATCGACGCGGGCAATATCGAAAAGCTCTTTTCCGGTGGCTTGCGCGCCGGAATTGATCAACGCGCCGGGATCGACATTACGGCGCGTAAGAACGCCGGAGAAAGGCGCGTAGACATTCTTGAATGACTCGAGCTCCTCCAGGCGGCGCACATTGGCATCCGCCGCCTCAAGATTTGCTTGCGCCTGCGTGTAACCGCTCGCTTGCTGATCGGCTTCCTGTTGCGAAACCGAATCCGACTTGCGCAAATTCGCCCAGCGATCAGCCGATATTTTCGCCAATCCCAACGCCGATTTCACTTGATCGCGCGTCGCTCGGGCCTGCAAAAGCTCCTGGTCCACTTCGGGAGTATCGATCGTCGCCAGCAACTCCCCTTTTTCGATTTTGCTGCCGATGTCTTTGTACCAGCGAAGCAGATAGCCGTTGGTGCGGGCGAAAATCGGAGATTCTTCGAATGCCTGCAAATTCCCAGGCAGGATTAATTCATCGTTACCCGGCTCCGTCTTCGCGTGCGTCACCGCAACCGTGGGAACCGAAATCACCTCGGTTTCTTTCGCCAGCGCGTCGGTTTCACCCTTCCGATTGATAAAGGTAACCAGGGCCGCCGTAATCAGGATCAGGAGCGCGGCGCCGATCAAAATGCTTCCGCGCCCCGCCGGAGCCGGCGTTACCTTTGGCGGCTCGCTGATCTCGGGATGATGCGGGTGCTGTGTCTCGTTCGGTTGCGTCGTTACCGGCGTCTCTACCGACATAATCGTGTCCCCCTGCAATTGCGAAAACTGTTACTTGTCTTGCGGCGCCAACCGCGCCTGCCGGCGCCCGTGAATGATCGTAAACACACTAGGCACAAAGAATAATGTCGCGACCGTGGCAAACAACAGGCCGCCGATTACCGCCCGGCCGAGGGGCGCGTTCTGCTCGCCGCCTTCGCCAAAACCGAGCGCCATAGGAACCATGCCGATGATCATCGCCAGCGCAGTCATCAGCACCGGACGCATACGTGTGTAGCCGGCTTCAAGCGCCGCCTGCAGCGCTGGAACTCCCGCATCCATGCGGTCGCGCGCAAACGACACCATCAGAATCGAGTTTGCCGTCGCCACTCCCATGCACATGACTGCGCCGGTTAACGATGGGACGCTTAAAGTCGTCCGCGTAACCAGCAAGCACCAGCAAATTCCCGCGAGCGCTCCCGGCAGCGCCGTAATAATGATGAATGGATCGAGCCAAGACTGAAAGTTCACTACGATCAGCAAGTAGACGAGCACGATCGCTCCGAGCAATCCCACGCCCAGGCCGAAGAAGGAAGACCGCATGGTTTCGACCTGTCCGCGAACCACAATCTGCGTTCCCCGTGGAAGATTCGTCTTATCCTGAAAAGGCCTGAGCGCCTTCATAATATCCGCCGCGACACCGCCCAAGTCTCGCCCCTGTGTGCTGGCATAGACGTCGATGACCGGTTGCACGTTGTAGTGATTCACCACGGCAGGGCGCGCGGTCGGCGTAACTTGCACGAGATTGCTAAGGACTTGCGGTTGAGCGGTCGCCCCGGTCACCGGCGTGTTCATCAAGTCTTGGATGGATGTCATGTGATACTGCGGCGTCTGAATCGAAATGTTATAAGTAACGCCATTCTTGGGATTCAGCCAGAACGTGGGAGCGGTCTGGAAACTTCCACTTAGACTAATGAGCACGCTTTGCGCCACATTTTGAGCCGTGAGTCCCACTTGGTTAATGCGGGTACGGTCCATGTCGAGATGGAGAGTCGGAAGACTCAGCATTTGTTGCACATGCACGTCGGCCGCCCCGGGAATCTGACGCACCCGATTTGCGATTCTCTGGCCGATCTCGTAATTGGTTCTCGTATCGGCACCCATAATCTGGATATCGACGGGCGCCGGCAATCCAAAATTTAAAATCTGTGACACGATGTCTGCTGGCTGAAAAAAGAACTCCACGCCAGGAAAGCGCGCGGGAAGTTCGCGGCGCAACTTTCGTATGTACCCCGCAGTAGGGTGGTGATGTTCGGGGTCCAGCGCAATCAAAATCTCCGCGTCACTGCTCCCAATCACGCCCGAACTGGCATACGAAAGATTGATGCCGGAATAGGGGACGCCGATGTTATCGAGCACGGTCTGCAACTCTTGCTTCGGAATTTCGCTCCGCAGCACTTCTTCGACTTCATCGCACAAACGCGCCGTCTCTTCCACGCGCAGGCCAGGCCGAGCGCGGAAGTGCAAACGAATCAATCCTGCATCTACTTGCGGAAAGAAATCCTCTCCGAGAAAGAACACGATCCCCAGCGACAAAACGCAAAAAGCAACGAAGCATAGGGCGAATAATTGCCGGTGTTCGAGAGTGGTTTCCAGCAATCCCTGATAAGTGCCGCGAAATCTCTCAAAGGCCCGTTCGAATTTCCTTTGGAACTTGACGAGGGGGTTTCTGGTCTCGGTGGCCTTGTGCTCGTGCCCGCGCATGATAAACATCACCATGGTCGGGATGAGCGTTCGCGAGAGCAAGTACGATGCCAGCATGGCGAACGACACCGCTTCCGCGAGGGGCACGAAAAGATATCTTGCGACTCCCGTCAGAAAGAACATCGGGACGAAAACAATGCAGATACAGAGTGTCGAAACCAGCGCCGGCACGGCGATCTGTTGCGCGCCATCGAGAATCGCCTGCTTCATCTCCTTGCCCATCGCGAGATTGCGCTCGATGTTCTCGATCTCCACCGTCGCATCATCCACCAGAATGCCGACCGCTAACGCCAGTCCGCCCAGCGTCATGATGTTGATGGTCTCGCCCAGCGCGCTCAATAAAAGTACAGAGACGAAGATTGACAACGGGATAGAGACGGCGATGATGATCGTGGGACGCCAATCGCCCAAGAACAGCAAGATCATGACGGCGGTTAAACAAGCTGCAATCAGGCCCTCGCGCAACACTCCCTGAATCGACGCTCGGACAAAAAGCGACTGATCAAATAAAGCCTTGATCGTGAGCTGAGGACTGAGATCAGGAGGGAGATATTTCGAAGCATTTTCCACAACCGTCTTTACATCCCTGACCACGGTGAGGGTCGAAGCTCCGCCCAGTTTGAACATCGACATCAGCGCGCCACGAGCGCCATCCTGCCGCACGATGTTCGTCTGTGGGCCGAATCCGTCCCGCACGTGCGCCACATCGCGCATGTAAAGCGTGGAGGAACTCGTCGTTTTGACGGGCAGATCGTTCAACTCGGCGACCGTCTGCGGGGAGCCATTCATTTCGACACTGTATTCCGTCGGCCCGATCTTGGCTGTTCCAGAAGGTAAAATCAGATTCTGTGCGGCAACCGCGTTGACAATATCGGCAGGTGACAATCCATAAGCCTGGAGTTTCGCGGAATCGAGATCCACCTGAATCTGGCGAGGCTTGCCCCCGAACGGATACGGAGTGCCAGCACCCTGCACCGTACTCAATTGCGTGCGCAGAAAATTCTGCCCGAGATCGAACAACTGCTGTTCCGGAAGGGTCTTGCTGCTCAAACCCAACTGCACGATCGGTGTTGACGAAGCGGTGTAGGTAATGACGAGTGGCGGAGTCGTACCCGCGGGCAATCCGCGGAGTACCGTCTGGCAAATCGCCGTCACTTGCGTCACGGCCATCGCAATGTTGACAGAAGGCCGGAAGAATATCTTGATCACTGCGAGACCAGCCAGAGACTGAGACTCCTGGTGCTCGATGTCGTTGACCGTGACCGTAAATCCACGCTCGGAGTTGGTGACGATGCGGTCCGCCATGTCTTGCGGCGAGAAACCCGTGTAGTTCCACACCACGCTGACGACCGGAATATTAATGTTCGGGAAGATATCGACCGGAGTACGGTCAATCGTGATGGGCGTAAGGATGATGATGAGCAGTGCCATCACCACGAAGGTATAAGGGCGGCGAAGCGCTAATGCGACGATCCACATAAAGAAAAAAGTAAAGCCCTAATTGCCAAAGAAGAAACTGGAAGAAAGCACAAGACCAACGACGGGCACCCATAGCGGCGTCGAGTAAAATAGATTCAAAACAGTACGTTTCGGATTTAAATTATATTAGACTTCAGCCATGGGTCAAAATCATATTCCGGGCGCCGCTGTGCGAAACGTTACGCATGGCGCGTCTGGAGCCAACGGAGGTGGCGCTTCCGGACATAAACGCCTGCCGGGACGGCCTCGCAGCGAAGAATCACGGCAGTCGATCTTGCGGAGCACGCTCAAGCTGCTGAAACAAGACGGCGGATTCGCGGAACTCAGTATCGAAGCCATTGCGGCGGATGCCAGTGTCGGCAAAACAACTGTCTACCGTTGGTGGCCGACCAAAGCCGCACTCGTTGCCGATGCCTTCGCCGCCAGCGCCAACGATGAACTCCTCTTCCCTGACACCGGCTCGGTACGGCAGGACATGACGCTCCAGATGCGCCGATTGATCCGAGTTTTTCGATCCGAGCGCGGCAAGGTCGTCGCCGCTCTATTAGCGGGAGGCCAATCCGACCCCGAGCTCATCGAGGCCTTCCGCGAAAGATTTTTGTGGCCACGCCGCCGGCAAGCCTACCAGACCCTGCAGCGCGGCATTGATCGAGGGGAACTTCCCGCCGACACCGATCTCGATGTCCTGCTCGATACCCTTTATGGCGCGATCTACATGCGCTTTCTCATCCGCCACCAGAAATTGGATGAGTCCTTTGCCGACGGTGTCTGCGGACTTGTGCTGGGTGGTCTCAAAAAGCAGTGCCCAACAAGAAGCTGACCTGTTTGTCCCAAGTTCCTTTCACGGGAGACTCCTTTCACAGGCGACTACGAGCACTAACCCTTTTGCCAACAGAAAGATACCGTTCAACCTGGAATTTCACCCGCTCGCTGACCGCCCTTGCGCCCAAACGGAACTCACGCTAGAATCGAAATGCGACCGAATCAGTCGGCTTTTTATCCGACTAGAATGGTCGGTATTGCTAGCATGCTGAAACTGACCAAAAAAGCGGATTATGGCCTGATGGCGATGAAGCATCTGGCGGAGCATGCGAATCAGGGCGCTTGCAGCGCAAAGGATGTCGCGGAAGCCTATGGCATTCCGCAGGAAGCGCTGGCGAAGATCCTGCAACGGCTGGCCAAAGTTGGATTGATCCGATCGCAGCACGGGATCAACGGCGGCTATACCTTAACGCGGGATCCGAAGATGATCTCGGCGTTCGAGGTCATCAAAGCCATCGATGGCCCGCTGTTCATTACCTCGTGTGTCACGGTCCGAGGAGAATGCGGGCAAAGTGATCGGTGTACGATTCGTGAGCCGTTGCGCAAAGTAAATGAAAGCATCGAGCAGGTGCTGAAAAACATCAAGATTTCACAGATGCAAGAAGAACCGGAAGTTCTCGATCTTACGGCGCGCGAAACAGGCGTCCGCGGAACGACCGAGGGAGACTCGAAAAAGGCGACTGAACTCGTCACGATTTCGACGTAAGTCGGTTCGGTCGCATGGATTTCGCTTTGCCTACAGTAGCGCTGAGAAGCCCTTTTGGGGCTGGTTTGAGTTTAAGGAGAAAGGCAATCATGAGCACGGACGTGAAGACGGCGACCCGCACTAACAGTAAAGACAACGGGCATCATGCAGCTGCCAACGGAATCAAGCTGCCGATTTACATGGACAATCACGCGACAACGCCCATGGATCCACGCGTTCTCGAAGAAATGCTGCCCTACTTCATGGAGAAGTTCGGCAACTCGGCCAGCCGCAATCATCCTTTTGGATGGGCAGCGGAAGAAGCGGTCGAACTATCGCGCGAGCGCATCGCCAAGCTGATCGGCGCGACTGCGAAGGAGATCATCTTCACCTCGGGCGCGACCGAGAGCGACAACCTCGCCATTAAAGGCGTCGCGGAAATGTACCGCGAAAAAGGCAACCACATTATCACCGCCGTGACCGAACACAAGGCCGTGCTCGACACGTGCAAGCATCTCGAGAAATTCGGCTTTCGGGTCACGTATCTGCCTGTCCAAAAAAGTGGACTCATCGATCTCGACGACCTGAAGCGTGCCATGGATGACAAGACCATTCTGGTCACCATCATGGCGGCTAACAACGAAATTGGCGTCCTTCAACCCATCGCGGAAATCGGCAAGCTCTGTCGCGAGCGTGGAGTCGTATTCCACTCCGATGCAGTACAGGCTATCGGCAAGGTTCCTATCAACGTCAACAAGATGAACATCGACGTCGCCTCTATCACTGGACACAAGCTCTACGGTCCGAAGGGAGCGGGCGCGCTGTATGTTCGGCGCAAGAATCCCCGCGTGCAACTTGTCCCACTCATTGACGGTGGCGGCCACGAACGCGGCATGCGTTCCGGAACGCTCAATGTTCCCGGCATCGCCGGCCTAGGCAAGGCTTGCGCGATCGCGCAGGAAGAAATGCCGCGGGAAATGATCAAAATGGCGGCCATGCGCGATCGCCTGAAAGACAGCATCATGAGCCGCCTCGATGAGGTCTACATCAACGGCTCCATGGAGCATCATCTGCCGGGCAACCTGAATATCAGCTTTGCCTACGTGGAGGGAGAATCGCTTCTGATGGGCATCAACGATATCGCGGTTTCGAGCGGATCGGCTTGCACCTCGGCGACGCTCGAGCCATCTTATGTACTAAAGGCTCTCGGCACGGGAGACGATCTGGCACACAGTTCGATCCGCTTCGGCATCGGCCGCTTCAACACCGACGCCGAGATCGATTACGTAGCCGACCGCGTCGTTGAAACAGTTCTGCGTTTGCGCGAACTCTCGCCGCTCTACGAGATGGCGAAAGAGGGTGTGGACCTGAAGAGCGTGAAATGGGCCGCCGAAGCGCATTAGAATACGGGTCGCGTGGGTGCGGCCTTGAATCTTGAACAGTGTTCTTCAAAAAGAGGTGAGGAAAAATGTCATACAGCGATAAGGTAATCGACCACTACAACAATCCGCGTAACGTAGGATCCATGGACAAAAAGGATTCCGACGTAGGCACTGGACTTGTCGGAGCTCCAGAGTGTGGCGACGTGATGAAGCTGCAGATCAAAGTGAATCCGCAAACCAACGTCATCGAAGACGCGAAGTTCAAGACCTTTGGCTGCGGCTCGGCGATCGCATCTTCTTCGCTGGCGACTGAGTGGGTCAAGGGCAAGACGATCGACGAAGCGCTTGCCATCAAGAACACTGAGATCGTGAAAGAGCTCGCCCTGCCTCCGGTTAAGATTCACTGCTCGGTACTGGCAGAGGACGCCATCCGCGCCGCGATCGGCGACTGGAAGAAAAAGCAGGAAGCCGCAAAACCCGCGACCGTCCAAGCGGCGCAGTAAGTTCTTTCTGTAGTAGACGGGGCTTGCCCCGTCTGCTACGGCAAAAAGAGATGCGGAAAGCCGTGTCTCGACTGGAACTCAGAGACCATGGACCAAGCAGTCAAAGACGAGACGGCGAAAGAGCAGGCGCCTCAACGGCCCGCGCCCGCGCCTCCAGCCAAAGGCATCCAGGTGACGGAGAACGCCTTGAAGAAGATTCGCTCGGCCATGGTGAAAGAAAACGTCTCGCCGGAGCAAGGCGGGCTGCGTTTGGGCGTGCAAGGCGGCGGCTGCTCGGGCTTGAGTTACAACATACGATTCGACACACAACCGCGCGAGCGTGATCGCATCTTTCAATACGGAGATGTGCGGGTTTTCGTCGACCCCAAATCCTTTATCTATCTGCATGGGATGACGCTCGATTATCAGGAAACGCTGATGCAGCAAGGTTTCGTCTTCGTGAATCCGAACTCGACGAAATCCTGTGGCTGCGGCAGTTCGTTCTCGTAGCGGATGGTTGTGTCGTGGCGGGGCTCCGCTCCGTTCTGACGGACCCATGCTATTGGCAGTTGAAGGGCGAGCCAGCGCTCGCCCAAATTTTTGTATGGCAAATACAGAATCTAAATCTTCGCTGATCATGCCCGGCCCCCGGGCCGACTCCTCCGCCGAGGCGACGCCCGCTTGCTGGTCCTGCGGAACCATGCGGGCCGTGCACTTTTGCAGCGCGTGCGGCAAGGTACAGCCGCCGAAGCCCGTCGACTATTTCACTTTTTTCGGATTTCCCCGCAAGCTCAATGTCGACGCCGGAGCGCTCGAAAAGGAATTTTACGCGCTGAGCCGCCGCCTTCATCCCGACGTTTATGGACAGGCCGAAGATCGCGAACGAACCTGGAGTCTTGAGCAAAGCTCGATGCTCAACGACGCCTACCGCACCTTGAAAGATCCGATCAAGCGCACGGAATATCTTTTGCGGATCGAGGGTATCGAACTCGAGGAGCAATCGAAGCAAGCTACAGAGAAAGCTCGCGCCAGCGGAGAACTCAAGAAGCAAGTCGTGCCCGCGGATCTGCTGGAAGAAGTATTCGAACTCAATATGCATCTCGAAGAACTACGCGTTCAGAAGAAATCAGGCGAGGACGACCCCGCGCTGCGGGAGGAGATCGGCAAGGCCAAGCTCTCGTTGGAAGAAAAATATGACGCGCTTCTGGACGAGTTAAAGGCCGAGTGGGAGAAATGGGACAAAGCGGTCGAGAATGAATCGGATCCCAATCGCCAACAGGTTCTCGCTGCCATGGTCGACGTTCTAAATCGCAGAAATTACATTCGCAATCTGGTACGCGACGTGAACGAGGCAATGGAATAGGATTTTGTAACTCGGGATTGTTGCATGAACCTATGAGCATCTTGATAAAGTTCGCCTTACTTTCGGCGCTTGCCGTGGTCCCCGAAATAGTCGCCGCCCAGGGAGCGCCGCCTGCCGAGCCGTGGTTTTCAGTTACGATCACCGGGCCAAGGGCAAGCGTCAGTGCCACTTCAGATGTGAAGCTAAAGGTCGTCTTTGTGAACAACACGAAGCAGGACATTCGCTACGCTGCAGCAGGGGGGCCAGGGAGAGACGGCCCGGCCTTCGACTTAGATGTCCGCGACAGTGTCGGTAAGCCTGCGCCGGAGACGCCCTACGGCCTTAAGATGCATGGCAAGACCGCGTGGCGCGGCGGAAGCGTCTTCGCTGCAACCGCACGTCCAGGCGACAAAATTGAAGAGGAACTGATTCTGAGCGAGGAGTACGACATGAGCGCGCCTGGCGAATATACAGTCCAGGCGAAGGAAAGGAATCCGAAGTTTGAGGTCGTGAAGTCAAACCGGATTGCGATCACTGTCGTTCCTTAAGACATGGCAACTGACTACATCGTCGGCATCGATCTCGGCACCACGAACTCGCTCGTCGCCTACATGCAGGGCGACGCTCCGATCGTTATTCCCGGAGAAGATGGGTTGAACCTCGTCCCATCCGTGGTGGCGCTAAGTCAAAACGATAAGAATAATAAAGACGAGAAAAACCAGATCATCGTCGGCAATGCCGCGCGCAAGTATCTGATCGAAACTCCCGAGCGCGCCGTGTACTCCGTCAAACGCCTCATGGGACGCGGCGTTGAAGATGTCCAGGACGAACTCAAGCTCTTCCCGTTCCAGTTAGCCGACGATCTTCACGAAGGCGAAGTTTTGCGCATCAAGATCGGCGACCGAACCTATACTCCGCCCGAGATTTCAGCTCTCGTGTTGCGCCAACTCAAGCGCAACGCCGAGCGCTTCTTCGGAGCGCCCGTAACCCAGGCCGTCATCACCGTCCCCGCGTACTTCAACGATGCGCAGCGTCAGGCCACCAAAGACGCAGGCCGCATCGCCGGATTGAACGTCCTGCGCCTCGTCAACGAACCCACTGCTGCGTCGCTGGCCTATGGTCTCGATAAGAAGAAGAACGGCGTCATCGTGGTCTACGATCTCGGCGGCGGGACCTTCGACATTTCGATTCTCAAGCTTCACGATGGAATTTTTGAAGTCATCGCCACCAACGGCGATACCCACCTGGGCGGGGACGACATCGACAATCTCCTCATCGCCATTGCGATCGACGACATTCGCGGCGATCTCGGAATCGACCTTCGCAGCAACGATCGCGGAAACGCCGAGGCCGCTGCCCGCATCCGCCAAGCCGTCATTGAAGCGAAGATTGCGCTTTCATCCCAACCCTCGGCGAAGCTCGATATCGATCTTCCCGATGGCAAAAAATATCGGCGTGAGATCTCTCTCGAACTTTTCGAGCAGATGATTCAGCCCATCCTTGACCGCACCGTCGGCCCCTGTAAACAAGCGCTGAAAGACGCAGGACTTAAACCCGATCAGATCGACGAAGTCGTGCTGGTAGGCGGATCGACGCGCATTCCAAAAGTTCGCCGCCTCGTGCAAGATCTGTTCGGCCGCGTGCCCCACACCGATTTGAATCCGGACGAAGTCGTGGCTTTGGGTGCAGCCGTCCAGGCCAACATCCTTGGCGGCGGTTCGGAAATCACGCAAGATATGCTGTTGCTCAACGTCACCCCGCTCTCGCTTGGAATTGAAGTCGCTGGCGGTGTGACCGACAAGATCATCCTGCGCAATTCCACCGTCCCCGCGTCGGCAACTCAGCACTACACCACGCAAATCGACGGCCAGACAAATGTCGCGATCCACGTGCTGCAAGGCGAACGCGAACTCGCCCGCGACTGCCGTTCGTTGGCGCGTTTCGATCTGAAAGGCATTCCGCCGATGGTCGCGGGCATGCCGCGTATCGAAGTCAAGTTTCTTATCGACGCCAACGGCATTCTGCGTGTCTCAGCTCGCGAACAGCGCAGCGGCAAGGAAGCGGAAATCGACGTTCAGCCCACTTACGGCTTAACCGACGACCAAGTCGAGAACATGTTGCTCGAATCCTTCGACTATGCCGAAGAAGATTTCCGCCAGCGCCAGGTCATCGAAGCACGGCGCGAAGCCGACACCATCCTCACTGCGCTCGCAAAAGCGAAGCACGGCCCAGCATGGCAGGAACTTACCCGCGAAGAACGGAACAATGCCGAATCGCTGGAGAAGAATCTGATAGCGGTAAAAGAAGGCGACGACCATCACGCCATCCGTGAAGCGATCGACGCGCTCAACAAAGCCACCATGCGCCTTGCGGAATTGATGATGGACACAGCAGTAACCACTGCTCTCAAAGGCAAAACTATGGACGGCACCGATTTTGAAGACGCCGGTGACGCTGGCCATCCAGTGGCCAAAGCAGAATTCGAATAAGATATTTTCGCAGGGGAGTTATGTCAGAAGACAAAACGCACAGCACCGGAACCACCACCGTGGACGCTCCCACCAGTGAGAGCAACGAAAACACGATAGAAGTGACTTTCCTTCCTGAGGGCAAGACCGTGACCTTCGAGCACGGCAAGCTGCCCTATAAAGATCACGGCAAGCAGGAGTCACTGCTCGATGTCGCGCTCAATTTCGGCGTGAAACTCGATCACGCCTGCGGCGGAAACTGCGCCTGCACCACCTGCCACATCTGGGTCAAAGAAGGAGCCGACCTGATCTCCGAAATGGAAGACGACGAAGCCGACAAGCTCGACATGGCCGCCGACCTTCAGCTAAACTCGCGCCTCGGATGCCAGACGGTAATCAAAAAGCCGGGTAAACTGGTAGTAGAAATTCCAGCATGGAATCGCAACTACGTTTCGGAAGAACACTAAAGAGGTAGCGCCGGCATCTTGCCGGCTGTCCCGAGGGCGTCTCGCCCTCGACTCTAAGGGAGCAATCATTCATGCCAAAACAACTCACCTGGAGCGATCCCGAAGACATCGGAATTCTGCTCTCTGAAGCGCATCCGCAAATCGATCCGCTTTCGGTCCGCTTCACCGACCTGCACAAATATGTAATCGCCCTGCCCGACTTCAAAGACGATCCCGCAAAATCAAACGAAGCCAAACTGGAAGCAATTCAGATGGCATGGCACGCCGAGGTTTTAGACCGAACCCAAGGATAGCGCCGCGGCCAATTCACACGGATCATCTTCATTTTTCGAAGGGACTAAACGTGAGCGTAAGTTGGTTCTGGCTGTTGATGTTATTAGCGACTGCTCATTTTGTACGGGCGCAAGAACCCGTTGTTTCAACTCCCGACCTCCGAACGAACCGTGACTTCGCGTGCTCGGTCGAACCTCGTCTTACTCCCATTCCAGAACTGTGGAGCATATATCCGGGGGAATTGCGCGTTGACCTGGTTATCGGTTCAACTGGCGAAGTGAAAGAAGCAAAAGCAGTAAAAAGTAGCTTTGCGCCGGGAGACACCGAATCGGCTCTAAAGATTCTCAAAACGTGGAGATTTGATCCCGCAACAAAAAACGCATACCCAGTCAGCCTTCACGAGAGCGTCTCGCTGATTTTCTCGACGACTTCAGCGAATCTCAAGTTCGAGTTTCTTTTCCCCAACGGAAAGCGCGGCTGTGTCCGCATGCCAATGCCGACGATGTAAAGAAAAATCCCTGTTCACCGCGCCGCCGGCGCCGCCTCTTCCACACTGGCTTCTCGCAAAAATTTCGCCGCCTCTTCCGGCGGCGTCGGATTGATATAAAATCCCGTTCCCCATTCGAATCCCGCCGTCTTCGTCAGCTTCGGCATGAATTCAATGTGCCAGTGATAGTACTCATTGGTCGGATCCTGCACAGGCGACGTGTGCACCACCAGGTTATACGGAGGATTATCCAGCACCCGGTCGGCCTTCATCAGCAGCAACTTCAACGCCTTCGCCAGATTCTCGAACATGTGTGACGACGAATTTTCAAACGCCGATTCATGCCGTTTCGGCAGAATCCACGACTCAAACGGAAACCTCGGCGCATACGGGGCCAGCGTCAGAAAGTCTTCATTCTCCGCCACCACACGAATCCCGCTATCCGTTTCCTGCCGGATAATATCGCAGAACACGCAGCGCTCTTTATAGATGTAGTACTGCTTCGATCCCTGCAACTCTTCTGTCACGTAAATCGGAAGAATAGGAAGAGCGATCAATTGCGAATGGGAATGCTCGAGCGACGCGCCCGCCGCTTCTCCGTGATTCTTAAAGAGCAAAATATATTTAAAGCGCCGGTCTTTTTTGAGATCCAGAATTCGGTCTCGAAAAGCCCATAGCAGGTCTTCGATTCTCTTCGAGGGGAGCGACGCCAGCGTTGCCGCGTGATCCGGCGTTTCAATCACCACTTCGTGCGCGCCGATGCCGTTCATCTTGTCGAACATGCCTTCCGCCTGTTTGTTCAACGTACCTTCAATGCCGAGCGCCGGAAATTTGTTGGGCACGACCCGCGTCGTCCATCCGGGACTGTCTTTCTGCGGAGCGCCGCCGTTGGTGCTGGGGCGATAGGCAAGAATCTCCGGCGGAGTCTTGCTCTCATTGCCGTAACAGAACGGACAGAATCCGCCCCTGACCTTCATCCCCTCGCGCAGGAAGTCTGTGGGTCGCTTGGCACGGTCCGTGGAAATAATCACCCACCGGCCCACGATGGGGTCTTTTCTTAATTCAGGCACGTACTAAATCCTTTCAGTGCGGTTCGCGAACTTTCGATTGTACGACACAGAAAACGCATTTTGAAACAGCTCAAAGGAGGGCAGGCTGTTGCCGTGTTCATAGTATACGGCGAGCACGTCGAAGCGCGATTGCGGCGGCACGGACATGTGGCGCAGAAAGTCGCGCGCCACCATGATCAACTCGCGGCGCTTATCGTGATCGACAGCGGCTTCGGCCGGTTTGAAGTCGCGAGAGGTGCGTGTCTTCACTTCGACAAAACAAAGCACGTCGCGATCCCAACCGACCAGATCGAGTTCGCCACGGTGGTTCGGCGAGCGAAAATTGCGCGAGATGATCGTGTATCCCCGACGACGGAGGTAGAAGTAGGCATCTTCTTCGCCGCGTCGTCCTGTCAGTTGATGGGGTGGCAAATCCTCGGGCGACAAAGTTTTTGCCGCCAGCCAATTCAGTGCGCGTATCGCAGTTTGCGTCAGCCGTCCGGCAAACATATGGGCTGGTCTCGCTATTTACGCTAGAGGGAGTCGCACGCGCGCGATGTGACCGCCATCACCAGACATCCGATCCATTCGCGACTTATGGACGGGACTAGCTCGCCGCTTTGGCGACAGCGGCAGACACGGAAGTCGCGGCAAGAATCGGCTTCTCGACAGCCGGTTTCTTTCTGCCCGCCGCGTTTACCAATACAACTCCGCCAATGGCAATCGCCCCGCCGACGAGCGAAATAGTTCGCGGCACCTCGCCCAGCCACATCCACGCAATGCCGATGGCAACAATCGGAATCAGATTCAGCAAACTGGTCGTGCGTCCGGCAGCTCCGTGCGAAAGCACATAGGACCACGCGACGTACGCGAGCGCTCCCGGAACCACTCCCAGATAAATCACGGGCAGCGTAGCCGACAATGGCGCGCTGCGCACCGCGCGAAAAAAACCGTTGCCAAAAGGTAGCATCATCGCCGTACCGAACCACACCGCGTAGGCGGTCGCTTCGAGCGCACTATATTTTCCGAGATAGTGCTTCTGCAAGATCATGTAGAGCGCGGACGCAACCGCCGCCGCGAGCACCACCAGCGCCTGCTGCGAAAGTCGTATCCTCTCGCCTTCGCCGCTCGCAATCAGCGCCACACCGGCGAAGCTGACCACCACACCACACCATCCGATCACGGTTAGCTTCTCATGCAGCCAGAAACGAGCGGCAAGCGCTGTCCAGATCGGGGTGGAAGCAATCAGCAGACTTGCGGCTCCCGCCGTGACTCGGATTTCGCCATAATTCAGGGCCAGGTTATAGAAGCTGATTCCGATCGCTCCTGTCAGCGCGAGCCCGGGAATATCGCGCAACGCGGGACAGCGAAAGTGGGCGATCCCTGCATAAACAGCCAGCACGCCAGAGGCAATTAAAAATCGTAAAATGGCGAGGTTTGCTGGCGAATAGCCACGAAGGCCTGCGCGAATTCCTGCAAAAGCTGAGGCCCAAACCACGACCGTGAACGTAAGCGCGACAAGTGTGCGAGATGTAAAGCGCGGCATGGCGCCTCCTGTCGATGAGTTCCTCGGGATCGGAATCTGCGTTCGCAGAACGAATGCAAAGTGAACGAAATGGGACTGGCTTTACCTGGTTCGGTTCACCGGGTGGCAATCACCAGGCTCTTACGAGGTATCGCCGCCACGTTCAGGAGGCCAAGCGCCGGCCTGGCGGCGGAGCAACGCAATTTGGCCGGCATGATAACTGTTATGCGCCGTAATCTGCCACAGCATGGCATGCACCGTCGAGTCGCGGGGAGTGCCAGCCGAGTCGACGTGGTGAACCACGCGCTCCAATTCCCGCTCATCGGATTCGGCAAGTCGCGTCAACCGCGCGAGCATGTCCGCAAAGCGCCGCGTTGTTGCCTTCCACGCATCATCGGCAACCGAACTGCCTCCGGCAGGATTCGCATCCGTCGGCCAACTTTCCATTGCGCGCTGCGGATAGGGTCGATCCTGGCCCGCGACTTTGCCGAGATCGAATTCCATCCAGTAATTCATGTGCTCAACGATCTGCCAGATCGAATGAGGGGAACCTGCGACAATCCGCGCGGCCAACTTTGCCGAGATATCCTCGATGCAAGCGACAGGATCCGCATGTGCGCCTTTGCCATACACGAGTTCGCGCAATGTGGTGTCACCCATAATCCCATTTCTCTTTTTGCCACGAGACTTGCCCGTCAGCGGTCGTAGCAACGCGCCCTGACGAAGCGAACTGGAGATGCAAACATACTTTTAGAGGACGGTCGTGATCGCATCGCCGACGCGAATCGTGCCCGGCGTAAGGATCTGTGCCCGCAGTCCTCCGCGATGCAATAATCCCTTGATCACCGGCTTCCCGGTGATCTTCTGCAAATGATCACAAGGCTCGCAGAGGCGGATGCCGCGGATTCGAACATCACCGATAGTGAATTCCTTACCGACCAGATGATTCAGCGCCACATCTCGAGTCACGATGTTTCGACGAGCGTCCGCCTCAGAAAGCTCGATCTGGTAATCGCGGCGCAACGCTTCAATCGCTTCCGCCTCAATCAGAGTCAATTCATAGTCGGGCTGAGGCTTATAGAAAGTGCCGGTCTTCAGGGCATAGCGATCGCCGTCGAGTCCGCCTCCCGGAATCGCTGCTACCTGACCGACCGGATGCGGTTTGCCTTGGGCAACGCCCGCGATGTATATCGACTCTACCGTTCCATTCGGCATCGCTCACCTCGCACGTCTAGTTCTTCTCGACACTCGCGATTGCCTCTTCCAAAGCATCCATCGCAACATCCGCTTCGTCTTTCGTCACGATGAGCGGAGGAGCGATGCGCACCGTGCTGGGACCACAGCCGAGGAAGAGAACGCCGCGTTCGAAGGCCAACTCCACAATGCGGTCCCGCTCGCTTGCGCCGTATTCCCGCGTCGCCTGATCTTTGACGATCTCGACGCCAATCATCAAGCCGCGGCCGCGCACATCACCCACAATCCTGTGCTTCTTCGGCCACTCCGCCATGCGCGCCATCATGTAGTCTCCAACTTCCTGCGAGTTTCGCAGCAAACCTTCTTTCTCGATGACGTTGAGGGTAGCCAGCGCGGCCGCAATGCACACCGGATTCCCGCCAAACGTCGAGGCATGCGATCCCGGAATCCAATCCATCAAGTCCGCTTTGCTCATCGTGATTCCCAGCGGCATTCCCGATGCAATTCCCTTCGCCATGCAAACAATGTCAGGGTGCACGCCCGTGTGCTCAACCGCCCACCACTTGCCGGTGCGCCCCACGCCGCTCTGCACTTCGTCCAGCACCAGCAGGATGCCGTGCTTGTCGCAAATTCGCCGTAACTCTTGCATGAAGATCGTAGGAGCCACGACATATCCGCCCTCGCCCTGAATCGGCTCGACGAAAATTGCCGCCACTTCTTCCGGCGCCAGAATCGTCTTAAACAATTTCTCTTCGATATAACGCGCGCATCCCAGCGCGAACTTCTCCGCGTCCTGCGGGCCACCCGAGCATCCGCGATACACATCGGGATAGCGCACATGGGTCACGCCCGGCACCATTGGCGAGAAACGCCGTTTCTGCTGCGGCTTCGAAGCTGTCAACGAGAGTGCGCCCATCGTCCGCCCGTGAAAGGCACCGAAGAACGCGATCACCTGCTGCCGCTTGGTGTGATAACGCGCCAGCTTCAGCGCGCACTCAATCGCCTCGGCGCCAGAGTTTCCGTAATAAAACTTGTGCGGCCCGGGCATCGGGGCGACCTTCGAGAGCCGTTCGGCCAATGTCACCATGCCCTCATAATAAAAATCCGTGCCCGACATGTGGATCAACTCGGCCGCCTGCTTCTGAATCGCAGCGACAACGGCCGGATGACAATGCCCCGTCAACGTCACCGCAATGCCGGCCGAGAAATCGAAGAACTCGTTGCCATCCACATCTTCGACGACAATTCCGCGGCCGCGTTTCGCCACCATCGGATAGGAACGCGTGTAAGAAGGCGAAATATACTTGTCGTCCCCAGCAAGAATTCGCAGGGCATTGGGACCCGGAATCGCAGTCTTCAGCTTCGGTCCGTCAATCAAAGTTTTGGTGGTCATGGAGTCCTCCAGTTAATTCTCAGTGGCCCAGATGCAGGAAGTGAGCAGCGCCCTTGGAAAAAGCGGCCTTGGCTAAGAGCAGACAGCGAATAGCGCATCAGCAATTAGCAAAGCAAGAAGAAGAGAAGAAAATTAGTCGCTGCCAAAGAGATTGGCGCGCACGTGCGAAGGCAGAACGGATAGATACCGGCGGGGACAAGCGCGTCCCTCAACCCAGCAGCTTCGCAGCGAAATGTGTCCGTTCAAACGCATGGCTGGTAAGATTATATCCCGAGTTAGTTCGCGGCGTAACCCCCAAAGTAACCGCCAAAATGGGCTGTTTTGCTTGCTTACCCACTCCAGAACCCAGGTAGAGGCGGACGCATTCGTTCGTCCCGCCGGGCAACGCAAGGGGCAGGGTCTAGCCACAACCGACCGCGCCTCTATCCCCAGCCTGAAAAACGATCCGGTCCCCCATAAGAAAATTCACAAGTGAACAAACAGCAATTGCGAAAAGATTCGAAGCGATATAGTTCAGCCCGATCTCCCCGACCAGCACCCTCGTCAAGAGAACGTTCCCAACAATCGAAACCGCTCCATTGCTCGCGTTGAACTTGGCCAGCCTGACCAGCGACTGCGTCGGTCGCGCCGCCGGACGGTCCGCCCAGGTGAATCGTTCATGCCAAAAGAAGTTGTGGATCACCGCGATCTCGACCGCGAGGCCAGTCGCCAACAGATACTCAAGCCGGAACCAAGATCGGAAGATCCAAAGCGCCGCCACTTGCACGACGATACCGATCACGCCAACCGCGTTGAACTTCATCCATCGCTGAAAGGTTTGCTTCCGGGTTAACTGAAGGCTGATGGCTGACGGCTGACGGCTCATTAGATCCTCTCTTCCCGATAAAGCCGAACCGTGTTCTTCAAGCAAACAATCAGCAGCATCACCGCCATGACTGCCAACCCAATCGCTCCGCCAAGATCGAAGAGCCGGAAACGGCCTCCCATCACCCAGGTCCAATGAAACGCCGCCAGATTGCCCGCTGCGAGCAGAACGCGCAATTCGGTCGGCCCGAATCCCCCGACAGAAAGATGAAATTCGCCCAGCGTGTAAGTCGCCAGGTACGATTGGATGGATAGCAGCAGAAATCCAATCAGCAATCCCACCGCAATCACGGGATGCATATATCCCGACAGCGCGAGCCCACCCATCATCGCGACGGCTCCGATCGAATCGATGATGTGGTCGACATAGAAGCCGTAGCGCGGCCTCTGTCGACGGCGGACGCGCGCCAGCGTTCCATCGAGCGAGTCGCCAAACCAGTTCAGCGCGAGACAGGCAATCGCCGCCAGCAGCATTCGTCGGTCGTAGACCGAGAGCGCGTAGCAAACGCCCGTAGCGATCTGCGCCGCAAACCCGAGCGCCGTCAGTTGATCGGACGAAACCCACGGCGGCATACGCTCCGCCATCCAAACCAGGGTTCGCTTTTCGACCGCCGCGAGAACGCTTCCATGAACCCGTGTTGCTGACTGAAACCCTGCCGACTGGAAGCCCGCTTTCCGTGCCTCATCCAGCGTTCGAGGGTTGCTCTGCTCGGCAAATTCGGCGAGTGACAAAGAAGAAGTTGAAACTGAAGCTGAAATCGTCATGAATGCCTCCGGTCTCAAGGCACTCTGTAGCAGGCCGGAAGAATTCACAATGCAGGGTGGGTAAAACGTAGATCAAGAGCCAAGTCTCGATATTTCAGATGTTTAGATGAACGTGTCTACCGCGTAGCGACGAACATCCCGGAAGCGCGTAGCGACGATGCATTCGTCCGTCGGCCGTCAACGAGTATCACCCGCCGCTTCCAAGATCGCAGCCCGGAGTTCCTTTACCGCCCACCCAATCTCCTCTCGCGAAATCACCGCCGGAGGCGCTATCAGCAGATGATCTCCCGCCACTCCATCCACACAGCCCTGCATGGGATAGACCAACAGTCCGCGGCGGAAACACTCTTGGCCGATTCTTGCCGCAAGATTCTTCTCGGGGGCAAAGGGGGCTTTGGTCTTCTTGTCGGCAACAAACTCGACTCCCCACAAGAGCCCCAAGCCGCGAACATCGCCGACCACATCGAGGTCGCGCAGACTGTCCAGAGCGTTTTTCAGTGCCGCGCCTGCTGTGCTGTCGACCTGCGAATCGGCCGCGGTGACCAACTTTTGCGACTGGATGCGGCGCAGCACCGCGCGTCCAGCCGCGACCGATACGGGATGCGCGTTGTAGGTAAAGCCATGCAGAAATGCTCCCGAGCCATCGGCAATCGCATCCACAACTTTCTTGCTGGCGATCACTGCACCCAACGGAGCATATCCGGAAGACAATCCTTTGGCGGTAACCAGAATGTCGGGAGAGACTCCCCAGTGCTCGCTCGCGAAGTTTCTGCCGGTGCGGCCCATGCCGGTCATGACTTCATCCGCGATCAGGAGAACGCCGTGACGCTGGCAGATCTCGGCCACGCTCTGCAGGTATCCCGGCGGAGGCGTCACCGCTCCTAGCGTCGCTCCACTCATGGGCTCGAAGATGAATCCCGCGACTTGACTCTGCGCGCCGCTAGCCTCGATCGCCCGTTCCAGTTCCGCTGCATATTGCTGACCGCAGTTATAGCAACTATCGGTGCAATCGAAGGCGCAGCGATAGCAGTACGGAATGCCAATATGCGCAAACTCGCGCACCATCGGCAGATAAATCTCGCGCCGCTTCTTGTTGCCGGAAACGCCAAGCGCGCCCAAGGTCGATCCGTGATAACTCTGCTGCCGGCTGAGAATCTGATGCCGAGAGTTCTGGCCGACTTCGACCTGATACTGGCGGGCCAGCTTCAGAGCCGTCTCGACCGCCTCCGATCCACCGGAGGTAAAGTAGACCGCTCCGCCGGCGAAGTTGGTTCCGGCGAACTGCAGTAACTCTGCTGCAAATCCTTCCGCCACGGGAGTCGTGAACTGGCTCGTATGGACGAACTCCAACTGGCGAGCCTGTTCGGCCATCGCATCTGAGATCTCGCGGACGCCATGACCAATAAAATTGACGGCTGCGGAACCCGAGAAATCGAGGTACCGGTTGCCCTCGGCGTCCCAAAGGCAGACTCCTTCTCCGCGGATGGCGATGGGATACGGTTTGCGAAAGGAACGCCGCAGCACGGGCGTGCGAAGTTGTTGCTGACCAGGAAGAAGTTCCGTCACAGGCGGATTATAACAACGGGTTCCGAAAGCTTTGTTGGGTTTGGCCAAGATTCGCGGCGATTTTGGGAAGCAAGATTTCAGAGGCTGGTGAAAAATTTCGACTTTTGATCTTTGCTTTGAAAGTTCTTTTGAGCTCGACAACGCTATCAGATAGTCTTCCCGCCCGACGTTCGCGGCTTTTGATAGTTCAAGCTGGCGTGCTCGGCACTCGGATACCTCACCTTCGAGGCGCGGCCGCTCTCCCGCATCCGCCGGTCCGCCTCTTCCCACGATGGTAGCGTGCCCTCCTCTTGCTCCCAGTGGGCGACCGACGCTTCATCGCACCATTGCATCAGGTGCGGCATCGCACTCTTATGGGCAGCCGAGGTCATATAACGGCGCATACTTTCCATTCCGTCCCAAGCCGTCATCGTCCAGAAGGTCCAGTACCGGTCGTTCAAGAGCCTACCGCGCTGGAATCCAGCCGCCTTCCTCACCTGTCGGACTGACCTGACAGCATAGATCGCAAAAAATGGAAGGTACCCGATCGACCGAACGCGCAAGCGTGTGAGACTGACAAAGGTCATAAGAAAAGGCCTAATTCCCCCAACGATGATATTCCCTTACGCGCCCGCGGTCATCATCACGCACCTCCCCAGTTGCTAGGTTACTATGGCACTTTGTACCGGGCCATCCCGAGCGCGTTATAATCCCCGTCACGGATGCACTTGAGCCCAGGGACGAAACTGGATGGCTACGAAGTTCTCGGCCTGCTGGGCGCCGGCGGCATGGGCGAGGTTTATCGCGCTCGCGATCCTCTACTGAAACGAGAGGTGGCAATCAAGATCTTGCCCTCCTTCGTTTCTCGAAACCCTGATCGCCTGCGGCGTTTCGAGCAGGAGGCGCAGGCCGCCGCGGCCCTCAACCATCCCAACATTCTGGCGATTTATTTTTTCGGCGTTTTCGACGGAGCACCCTATCTCGTCTCCGAACTTCTCGTCGGCGAGACGCTCCGCCACCAACTCCAGCGCGGCCCGCTACCCGTGCGCAAGGCCATCGACTACGGAGTTCAGATCGCCCATGGCATCGCAGCCGCCCACGAAAAAGGCATCGTTCACCGCGACCTGAAACCCGAAAACCTCTTCATCACCCAGGACGGCCGGGTCAAGATTTTGGATTTCGGTCTCGCCAAACTGACACAGACGCAAGACGAGATCGACCCGACCAGTCCCACTGTCGCATCCGCAACCGAGCCCGGCGTCGTGTTGGGCACCGCTGGCTACATGGCTCCCGAACAGGTACGAGGGCAGCCGGTCGACCATCGCGCCGACATCTTTGCTTTCGGAGCGATTCTCTACGAGATGTTGGCTGGCACCCGCGCTTTCCAGCGATCGACTTCCGCCGATACCATGGCGGCCATCCTGAATGAATATCCGCCGAGCATTTCTCAGCTGGCGCAGAACACTCCGCAAGGATTGCAGCGCGTGGTTCATCGCTGCCTCGAAAAAAACCCCGAACAGCGTTTTCAATCCGCTTCCGACCTGGCCTTCGCCCTAGAAGCTCTCTCGGAATCGTCCCCATCGTCGTCCCGACCAGTCGTATCGCCACTTCGCCCTTCGTCGCGAAAAACCATCCTCTGGACTGCAGCTCTCCTCGCCGTTCTTGCGGTCGCGTTCGTCACTTACCTGCTGACCGCAAGCCGCGATACATTCGCCTCCCTGCACATTTCCGACTACGCCCAGATTACTCACGACGGCCAAGCCCGCGCCCTTCGCGGGACCGATGGCACTCGTCTTTACACGTATCTGGGGTTCGGCATCGGGCAAGTTGCTATCTCGGGCGGCGACATCGCGCCAGTCCCCATCGGCGTTTCCGACCCCGTCCTGATGGACGTTTCCCCCGATGGCTCGAAACTTCTCGTCGCCTCCCTCACCGGAGCGACGAAGATCTCCCATCCTCTATGGACCGCAAGTATCCTCGGCAGCTCGCTACAATACCTCGCCGTAGGGAATGACGCTTCCTGGTCGCCAGATGGAAGTTTCGTTGCCTACTCGACCGCCGACGGAGATATCTTCGCGATTCGAAGCGACGGAACCGGCGCTCATAAACTGGCATCGGTCGGCGGTGTGGCCTACCTTCTCAGTTGGTCTCCCGATGGCGCCACCATCCGCTTCACAAAAGACGACGGCCTTTGGGAAATTTCCTCGAGCGGCTCCAATCTCCACCCCCTCTTTCCCGGCTGGAAGGGTTACACCTGTTGCGGACATTGGACTCCCGACGGAAACCTTTTCTTCTTCAACTCCAATGAACAGATATGGGCGAGCGACGAGCGTCGCGGATTCTTTCATCGTTCCCCGCCAAAGCCGATTCAACTAACCTCAAGCCCAATCCATTGGGGAAATCCAATCGCCAGCAAAGATGGCAAGCAGATTTTCGTAACCGGCTCAACCCTTCGCGGCGAACTGGTCCGCTTCGACTCACAAACCAAACAATTTCAGCCCTACCTCACCGGTTTTTCCGCCGACAACGTCTCTTTCTCAAAAGACGGTAAGTTCGTCGTATACACTACCTATCCCGACTTCACCTTGTGGAGAGCCAATCTCGACGGCAGCAACCGCATACAACTGAGTCACGCTCCCATGCAGCCGATCTTGCCAAGGTGGTCGCCAGACGGCACGCAAATTTTGTTCTTTGACTCCTCAACCGTTCCCGATAAGGCTTACCTCGTCCCATCTGCCGGAGGCAGTCCGCGACGTCTTCTCCCCGAAAACAATGGCTACGAATCGGATCCGAACTGGTCTCCCGACGGGACCAAGGTCGCCTTTTCTAACAGCCCCGGTGGTGGCGCGGATCCAAAAAGCGTCATCAACATTCTCGACCTGAATACCAACCAGGTTTCTGCCATCCCCGGATCAGTCGGTCTGTTTTCGCCCCGCTGGTCCCCCGACGGACGTTCCATTGCCGCCGTGAGCATGAATTCCACCACCTTGAACATCTTCGACATCGCCACCCAGCACTGGTCGACACCCTACAAGGGAGTCGTCGCCTACCAGGAGTTTTCCCAGGATGGTCGCTCCATCTACTTCATGAATTTTCAGGAGCACCCCGCCGTCTTCCGCATCCGCCTGGCGGACGGCGCTGTCGGCCGAGTCGCCGACATCAAAGACCTGAACTACACCGGCAACACCGGCATGTGGATGGGACTCGACCCAACCGACGCCCCCCTATTCCTCCGCAATCTGGGAACAAGCGACGTCTACGCTCTTACCTTGAAAACGAAGTGAGTTGATTTCTGGCCACGCCAGCCTTCTCAAAACAGCCGATGACCACGCACCGCGATCCCTCAAAATTCCCCGCCAGCACCGCCGCCACCCGTTTGTCCGCCGCCAAAGCGAAAGTCGGAACTGCTCGGTTGCGCGCTTGGCGTGATGGACTGCGGCGATAGCTGCCCCAGCACGATCGACCCGACGTTCATCCATTGTTTGTCTTTTCCCGACAGCCGGGCAGCCGTAAATCCGTGCCGAATTCTGTTCGGACCAGTCGCCAGCCAGCGTCGCAGAAAAATCGCGATGCCGGTCAACAGCACGCCCAGAATCATCGGATCCCATGTATGCCGCACCCAGCCGAGATAGGGTTTATTGCAGACCATCGTCAGGACAGCCATGATCCCGCCCACCGCAATAACGAAGCGATCCTTCTTTCGAACACCGCGCACCAGCACGATCACGGGCAGACACCAGATCAGTACCCATGTCGTCCAGTAGAACGGCCTCGCGAACAATGCAGAGTCGTCCCAACCCCCGATCCACCGCTGCGCCGGAAAATCCAGCGCCAAAATCTTTAGATTGGTGGCCAGGTAGATACCGAGCCAGAGCATCGCTTCGGCCAGCGAATAGGCTTCATCCAGATAATCGAAGCGATGCCGCGAGCGCACCGCAACCACAACCCCAAGCCCGATTGCATAGAAGCCCGCGACCATCAGCCGCTGCGCTTCGTGCGACGAGGTCCAGTACCCCGGCACAAAAACGACAAGGATCATCGCCGCAAGAAATGCATAGGAGAACCCAAAGCGCCGCCATATCCACAGCGAAAAGACGGCGCCCACGGCAGGAACCACAAACTCGGCTGACGAATAAGGACGTCCCATAAAAAGAGCTTCATCCAATCCAATACACAGATAGCCAATAGAGAGTACGGCAAGTGCCTCCTCGATGCCGTAGCGATAGAGCCTGGCTTTGGAACCCGCTAGTTCGGCACCCGCGTAGCAGACTGCTGCGAAGATCATGGCAAGAACGCCGGAAGCTTTAACTGAGGGTGAAAAAAATACCTGGAAGAACAGAGCGGTGCCCGCACCTACGACGATCACCGTGAAGAAGAACAAAACCAGCCGCAGGAAAATATTCGTGGTGCGCAGCTCAGAAACATTTTCCTTTTCCAACAGCTCGTACTGCTCTTTACTGACGAACCCGTCGCCCGCCCACTCCTTCAGGAATTTCCGGGCTCGCAAAGTCTCTTCGCTCGCCGCACTGTAAATTCTCATGCTGGCCTCCCGAAGCGTCGCCCGATCTGAATCAGCACCACTAGCATCGCCACTCCGCTCACCACGAAATAGCTCAGCGCAGCTGTTTCACCCATGTCACGAATGATCAGCCAGCTGACGCCCACGTAGCCGTAAACGGCGGCATACGCCACGAAGGCAAACTGCCGTCGCGCCAGCCCCCACGTCAGCGACGCGCCACACGCGGCAAGAAGCGCGAGAAACCATACTCCGAAGCCCCTCCGCTCGAACACGCCCGAGAGTACAGCCCAAAACAAAACGTTGGCCACGATGTTCAAGTAAGTGCCGAAAAAATGCGCCTTCAGGCCGCCGCGCTTCAGAAGCGCTGCGCCCACGCCAACCAGCAAGCAGTAGAGAAGCGCATACTTTCTATACTCATCATCGGGATTCGCCGACCAGCGCGTGATCGTGAGCCCGAACCATCCCGCGAGTGACGACAAAGCAAGCGACAGCACCAGCCGATTGTCGAAACGATAAGCCAGAAAGAAAAACAGGATGGCGCTCGCCAACAGGTAGAGATCCCATTTGCCCGAGAGTAGATGAAACCGGTTCTCAATGTAACCCAGTTCCAATGACCAGACGAGGCTGGCCAGGTAAAGCACATAGTCAAAAATGGGACTCGATTGAGCCGTCTCCGCCGCAGACCACGCGGGCCCACGCGAAAAGCAGTACCAGAAACTAGAAACGAGGATAGCCGACAGGACAGCCAGCACAACGATGTCCCCGAGTTGCTGCGACCACGTGCTCACCGTCCAGCCCAGCCCGGCAACGAACGCCAGCACTCCGGCATAGAGCAGCACATTCAGCTCGAGAAAAAGCGAGAACGGTTCTTCTCGGGAACAGCCTGCCAAATGCGCCTGCTGCTCTGCAGATATTTTGCCCTGCGCCTTCCATTGCTCTAATCGCGCCAGAATCGTCACGAAGCCTTCGTTCTCCGGACCCGCCACACCCTGCATAGCCCGATGTCAATCTCCTTCGCAAGCAACTGGTATGATACCCCCCCCCGATACAAGCGAGGTGATCTTCAACGGCGCCGTCGAGCGCGATCCCGCCATCGATCGCTGAATGAAAGCACATCCCGGCGAATTGGGAGCCATTGCGCGCGAATGGTTTGAGCAAATGCGAAAATGCGGCGACGAAGTCCGGGAACTTTTGCACGACGGCTGTCCTACCGAATGTCCGGGAGACGTTCCCTTCGCCTACGTCAACGGTCTTCACCTCGCATGTAATCATGGGTTTCTTTCAAGGGGCAACGCTGCCCCATCCCTCACGTTGTTACAAGGCTCCGGCAAATTCAGGCGCCATGTGAAGCTACGACCCGAAACGCCCCGCAAACGCCCGAGCGCTGCGCGAACTCATCGAGGTGGCCTACGCCGATATAAAAGACCGCGTCGAAAACGGCTGGCTCCAGCGTCCTCCAAAAATGAAGTAGAATTGCCAATTTCCGAGCAACGGACGGCTTCAACATGACCGAATTAACGCCCACTTCGAACCTCGGCCAGCACGTCTTTGGAGTAGCGGCTTTGGCTTCCGGCATCATCACGTTGCTCTGGCACGACTTCAGCGACCCCCATCAGTTACGCTACCTTGTTTACACAGCATCCGCTGCCCTCGTCTTGGGTGGCGCAGCCGTTCAGTTCGCTCGGACCGCAAAAACCGCTGCCGCGATCCTCTTAGCGGCTTTCCTCGTCTTCGCCTTACTGACCGTTCCCGGCATCATCGCCGCGCCGCGAATCTACAATAGCTGGGGCAATTTCTTCGAACAGTTCTCACTTGTGGTGGGCGCGGGCCTCATTTATGCACGCTTATCCTCAACATCGCGCGCGACATTGATTCGCGTCGGTTCCGTTCTTTTGGCCGTCTGCACCATTTCCTTTGCCCTGGAACAAGCGTTTTACCTCAACGCTACCGCCCAATTTGTTCCGAAATGGGTTCCACCCAGTCAGATGTTTTGGGCTATAGCCACGACTGTTTTCTTCGCCCTCGGAGCTCTCGCGCTTCTCGCGAATCAAGTCCCGCTTCTCGCCGCTCGCCTGCTGACAATCATGGTCGTGGGTTTTGGCCTACTTGTGTGGATCCCACTAACTCTTTCCAATTCCCATAGTCATACGAATTGGAGCGAAAACGCTGAAACCTTCGAAATCGCCGGAACCCTCTGGATCCTCGCCGATCTCCTCCGAGGATCCAGGCACAACACCCGCCCTTCGTGATGAGGACAAGCGCTTCAACCGTGTTACTTAGTCCAAAACTACGCGTCTCGCTCACCTAATACGAAGGTATCGCCAATACCAAAGTCTGATTGTGCAGGTTCGACGCTTCTGGTCTGATGTCTTCGTCGCTTCCACCTCCACTCTATCTACATAACGAAACCTGCTCCCAAGGAGGACGTCATGACTGAGACACTCTCTTCCCAACCAAGCAACAAGCAACCAGCTGACAAGAATACAATTCGTCCTTTTCATATCAACGTTCCCGAGGCAGACCTGACCGAACTGCGCCGGCGCATCAACGCCACCAAATGGCCTGAACGAGAGACAGTTCCCGATGCAACCCAAGGCGTCCAGCTCGCTACCACCCAAGCCCTCGCGCACTATTGGGCGACGGATTACGACTGGCGGAAGATCGAGGCGAAACTGAACGCCCTCCCCCAATTCATCACCGAAATCGATGGACTCGACATTCACTTCATCCACGTCCGTTCAAAACACGAAAACGCGTTGCCCCTCATCGTCACCCACGGATGGCCCGGCTCGATCATCGAACAGCTGAAGATCATCGACCCTCTCACCAATCCCACAGCCCACGGCGGCAGCGCAGCCGATGCCTTCGATGTGGTAATTCCGTCCCTCCCGGGCTATGGATACTCCTGCAAACCGACCACCCCCGGGTGGGATGTCGCCCACGTCGCACGTGCCTGGGTCGTGCTGATGAAGCGCCTCGGATACACACAATTTGTGGCACAAGGCGGCGATTGGGGCGCGATTATCGTCGACCAGATGGGCGTGGATGCTTCTCCGGAATTGCTCGGCATTCATACCAACATGCCTGGCATCATTCCAAACGACATTGACAAGGCGGCTTTTTCCGGAGCACCCGCGCCTGCGGGTCTCTCCGCCGACGAGAAACTCGCCTACGAGCGTTTGCAGTTCGTCTATCAAAAGGGAATCGCCTATGGCTTCCAGATGGGTCTCCGGCCGCAGACGTTATATGGAATCGCAGATTCACCCGTCGGCTTGGCCGCTTATTTCCTCGACCACGACGCACGCAGTTACGAGCTGATCGCTCGCGTCTTCGAGGGAAAATCCGAAGGCCTCACACCCGACGACGTCCTCGACAACATCACCATCGCGTGGTTGACGAACACGGCGCTTTCCGGCGCCCGACTCTATTGGGAGAACTGGGGCAAAATCGGCTACTTCAATGCCAAAGGCGTCAACATCCCGGTTGCGGTGAGCGTTTTTCCTGACGAACTCTATCCTGCCCCACTCAGTTGGTCCGAGCAGGCCTATCCCAAACTCATCCATTTCAACAAGCTCCCCAAAGGCGGTCACTTCGCCGCATTTGAGCAGCCCCAACTTCTTTCCGAAGAGATTCGCGAGGGCTTCCGGTCGCTGCGGTCCGAGATCGCCAAGTCGAATGCGCCGTTGGCTAAAGCCAGCTAACGATTCCCAAGACCTTAGGAGAGCCTCGCTGGTAGGGGCTCTCCATCTACGCTGGCCGTTAACCATTCCTGCCTGTAGCCATCCGCTAGCTCTTCTCCACGAAGACAGCCGTACCATACGCCAGCACCTCGGTGACGCCCTGCATCACTTCGGTAGCGTCGTAGCGCGCGCCCACCACGGCATTGCCGCCGAGTTCGGCCGCGTGTTGCAGCATCAGGTCAAAGGCCTCGGCCCGCGTCTTCTCGCAGAGGTTCGTCAGCAGCGTGATGTTGCCGCCGACCAACGTCTGCAAACCAGCACCAATGGTCCCAAAGATCGACCGCGAACGCACTACGATCCCACGCACCACGCCCAGCGTCCGCGTGACGCGAAAGCCGTCCAACTCAAACTGTGTCGTCACCATGTTGTGTGCCACCATCCGCCCGGCCGTTACCGCGTAGTTGCCCATGATTCCTCCTGAAATAATGACTCTAAAAACGACCATCTCGCGAACAACGATTCATTCTAATGCAGCTTCAATCACAAACTGCCCGCCGCTCAAGTCCCAGCGAATGCTTAACACATTCGGCTTGCAACAAACCTGGCAATCCTCCACATAACTCTGGCGGCTGCCGGCGGATTCATCCACTACAGTCTCGTTCCACTCGGCGCAACCTGCGCAAACGAAGCCGCTCTGCATCGAGCCATTCTAGTACCGGCGAACAGCAGACGCATCGAGTTCGCAGACGCCGCGGGCTGCTTCGTCGGGCGCTTTCTGTATGACGCTCGATATAATGTCCTCATTTCTCAGGAGCCCCCATGCTTTCGCGACGCCATTTTCTCCAGACCGGTTCGCTCGCCGCCACTGCCAGCGTTGCCTTGCCCGCGCTCGCCGAGGCAACCGAAGATGACAAGTCTCTCCCGCCGGCCATCGGCGCCCTCCGCTCTGTTCGGCAGCAAGCCACGCCCATCACCGTCATCGAGCGCACCGAGCGTCAGGAGAAAGCCCGCCTCTTGATGCAGTCCAACCATCTCTCCGGCATCTTCCTTCCGCAAGGCACGTCCCTCAGCTACTTCACCGGCATCCGTTGGGAGGGCGGCGAACGTCTCTTCGCCATGGTGCTGCCCGCCAAGGGAGACGCCTTCTACGTCGCGCCCGCCTTCGAAGAAGATCGGGCCCGCGAGCAGATCGCGCAAGCGCCCGTCGCGAATAAGATCGACCTCCGCGTCTGGCAAGAAGATGAGAGCCCCTACGCTCGCGTCGCACAAGGACTCGCCGACCGTCACATCGCCGGCGGCAACATCGGCGTGGAAGAAACGGCCAAGTTCCTCTTCAGTGACAATCTTCGTAAAGCCGCGCCCAGCGCCACTTTTACCAGTGCAACCCCGGTCACCGCCGGATGCCGCATGATCAAGAGCCCGCACGAAATTGAACTCATGCGCCTCGCGGCGAAAGTCACTCTCGCCGCCTACGAAGCCACCTACCAGTCCATGAAAGTTGGGATGAAACAGACAGAAGTCGAAGAGCTCATCGAACAGGCGCACCGCAAGTTGGGATTCGAAGGCGGCGCCAACGTCCAGGTCGGAGAGTACTCAGCCTTCCCTCACGGCTCCGTCCAACCGCAGGGCATTCGCGAAGGCACCATCGTGATGATCGACGGCGGCTGCTCCGTCGAAGGCTACCAGTCGGACATTACTCGCACCTTCGTCCTCGGCAAAGCGAGCGACAAGATGAAGCAAGTGTTTGACATCGTGCACCGCGCTCAGAGCGCGGCCTTAGCCGCCGCCCGTCCCGGCGTCGAAGCCGGATCGATTGACGCTGCCGCACGTCAGGTCATCACCGACGCCGGATACGGTCCCGACTACAAACACTTCACGCATCGTCTCGGCCACGGCATGGGTATGGATGGCCACGAGTGGCCCTACCTCGTCCGCGGCAACACCACGAAGCTTCAACCCGAAATGACCTTCAGCGATGAACCGGGAATTTACATCCGAGGAGAATTCGGCATCCGCCTGGAAGACGACATGCACATCACGGACAAAGGCGCCGAGCTATTCACCCCGCAAAGCCCGTCGCTGGAAGACTCGTTCGGGAAGGCGTAGCGTTAAAGCTTGATCGTGCGGAGCGATACGACCGTCTGTCTGAGTGCAAAGTCGGCGGAGCCCAATTGCAGGTATTCCTCGATTCGCAACAACTCTCTTTCAATCTCGTCGTCGGTCGCACCCTTGCTCAACAAGCCAAAGATCGTTCCGATGAAGCTGTCGTACTCATCTTCACATGGCGACATAAGCGGGTTCCAAACCTCGATCAATACCCTGCGAATCTCGGCCATGACCCTGCGAGCTTCTCGTCTATCCGTTGTGCACCCCTATCACTCCACAATCCACGCCCTTACCCGCCGCACCATCGATGCGGGCGCGTCCGCTTCCAGCACCACCATCCCATCCTGATACTGCCGCGAATACACACGCGCACCCGCCTGAAACTGCGCCAGAATCTTCCCCTCTTTTTGCGGGATCCGCAATTTCACCCGGCTGGGACGATCTTCATCCAGCATCGCGTCGACCCGCTCCAGCAAAGCGCCCAGCCCAATCCCTTTCGCGGCTGACACGTGCACTGTCCGTTCATCGTCGAGCAGCGACTCGCGCTGCTTCGGAAGCAGCAGATCGATCTTATTCATAACTCGCAGGCGCGGCTTCTTGTCGGCTTCTAGTTCCTTCAACACACTCTCCACCTGCGCGTCCTGCTCCGCCGAAATGGGACTGCTCGCATCCGAGACTTGTATGATCAGCGTCGCCCGCTGCACCTCTTCCAGCGTCGCTCGAAATGCCGACACCAGTGTATGCGGAAGATGCCGTATGAAACCCACCGTGTCCGAGAACAATATCTTGCGCTTCGACGGCAGCTCCGCCCCGCGTATCGTCGGATCGAGCGTGGCAAACATGCGCGACGATTCCAGCACCTTCGAATTTGTCAGCACGTTGAACAGCGTCGACTTTCCCGCGTTCGTATAACCCACCAGCGCCACCAGCGATACGGGAACGGACTCGCGCCGCTGCCGCTGTTGTGCGCGGATGCGTCGCACATTCTCGATCTGTTGCTTGACGTGCCGTACCCGCCGGTTAATCTTCCGCCGGTCCGTCTCCAGCTGCGTTTCGCCGGGTCCGCGCGTTCCGATGCCGCCGCCCAGTTGCGACATCTCGATGCCGCGCCCCGCCAGCCGCGGCAGCATATACTCCAGCTGCGCCAGCTCAACCTGCAACTGGCCTTCTCGCGTGCGCGCGTGCCGGGCAAAAATGTCGAGGATGAGCTGCGTCCGATCGATGACTCGCGTCTTGAGCACGCGCTCGATATTGCGCTGCTGTGAAGGCGAGAGATCGTGGTCGAACAGGATCACGTCCGCAGAAACCGAGGCGGAAGCCCCGGCGATCTCTTCCAGCTTTCCTTTGCCAATCAGGGTCGCCGGATCGGGACGATCCCGGCGCTGCGTGAATTCTCCTGCAATTTCCGCGCCCGCGCTGGTTGCCAGCGTGCGCAGTTCGTCCAGTGATTCTTCGGAACTAAAGTCAGGAGAATCCGGCCGCAACGAAGAAGAAGATGAAGAAGAGGATGACGAATTCAAGGACGACGATGCTGAGGCAGCCGTGTTCGCCGCGTGATCCCGCGCCGCCTGCGCTCCCGAAGGAATGGTCGAAGCCGGCTTTCCGGTCCGTCCGCTTTGGCCTTTTGAGCGGAACTCTACCCCCACCAGAAACGCGCGCTCTTGCCGCTCCGCTGGATTTTCGACGGTCTTCGGCGCACTCCGCGAACTCTTGCTCGAATCATCGCGGTCGTTCAGTCTGGAATCATTTCGACGCAAAGAATCTCACTTCATCCCTCAGTGCCTGAGGCGGATATCGCCGCTGCGCTTGACGAAGTCGGCGCTGAGCCCGCCGGCTTCGTTTCCGCATGGATGTGCGACCCACGTGAGATCACGACTGTCGATATCGCGTGCTTGAAAATCAGCTGCTCCTGATTGCTGGTCTCCAGGACTACGGAATACTTGTCAAACGATCGGATGCGGCCGGTCAATTTTACTCCGCTGACCAGGTAGATGGTGATGTTGTGCCGTTCCTTTCGTGCCGTATTGAGGAAAGAATCCTGAATGTTCTGCTGTGCCGGCTTCGCTTCCATTTGCCGATCTCCTTCGTCCGATGCTGCGCCTTGAACTTGGGGATTTGAGGACTGGCCGCAGCCCCGTTTCCTTCGGCTCTAACAATACGGCCTCGCCCCGCCCTTTTCAACGTGCAGTCCAACAATATTCTCACGACTATAGCCGCCAGTAGCCCGTCCGGCGGTCATTTCCGGCTTTCGTAAAATCCCCGCAGTTTCCCTTACCTAGACCTTCCATCTACAATCGTCAGTTCCACGATCTACCCTAAAAACAGCTGCTCAGCGAAGGTCCCGAACCGGCCTTCCCCACAGGAGATCCACGTGATAGAAATCAACTTCCCCACCGACGTCCACACCAACCTCCTCATGCTGTTTCGTTGGCTGCATTTCATCGGAGGCATTACCTGGGTGGGACTCTTGTTCTTCTTTAATCTCGTGAGTGTTCCGTTCATGAAAGAGCTCGACTCGACGACCAGGGGCAAGATTCTGCCCGGTCTGATGACCCGTGCCCTGTGGTGGTTTCGCTGGAGCTCGGTCCTAACCGTACTGATGGGACTCGCATATTGGGGCAGCATCGTCGCCTCCGACGCTCGCAACGGTGGTTCAACTTCGGGCGTCGCGATGGGCACGTTCTTTGGCATATGGACCGTTGCCTGGGCCCTGATGTACGCCTGCCAGATTCCGGGAAAAGGCGCTCTCGACAAGGGCCCCGTCTTGGCGGTCATTTATACCGTAATCGTCTTCGCGGCCGCCTATTTGTTTCTGCGATTCAATGATCACGGATGGGAGAGCAATCGACTGCTCGCCATTGGAATCGGTGGCGGAATCGGTTGGATGATGATGTTGAATGTCTGGGGCGTAATCTGGCGCGCGCAGAAAAAAATCATCCGGTGGACCGCCGACAACTCAGCCAACGGTACCGCGATCCCCGAGAAGGCAAAGTACTTGGCGCGGCAAGTTTTCCTCACCTCGCGTTCGAACTTCGTCCTCTCGTTTCCCATGCTGTTTCTGATGGGTGCAGCCAGCCACTATCCCATGTTCGGACGCTAGTGGTCGCACGTAAGTGTTCAGACGCTAGCCTGCCGCGCTGAGAGTAGCCCGCAGATGTTCGGACGAGGGCGTAGACAGCGACCGTGACTTCGACTTTCGGCCCCAAACTTCTGCTCGGAACGCCGCTGGAGTCGTTCCCGTCGCCTTGCGGAACTCCCGCGTGAAGTGACTCTGATCCGCGAAGCCTGTGGCCATGCTGATCTCGGCCAGCGATGCCTCTTCCGCAAGCATCCGCTCGCACGCCTCGCGGATTCTCAGGCGGCGCACATACTCGCCAATTCCCTCGCCAATCACTTTGCGGAAGACTCGCGAAAGATGCACCGCATGCACTCCCGCCTCTTGGCTTAGTTCGTCGAGAGTAAGCCGGTCGCAATGTTCAGCGTTGATCTTGTCTATAACGAGCGCAATCCACCGCGGATGACGGTCCGCACGCTCCCGCGGCATGCGGGCAATGCGGCCCAGCATTTCCGCGAGCGTGCTCTCGACGAGCAGATCGTCGGCCGCCGCTCCCTGGAACTCGCGAAACATCCTCATCGCAAGCCAAAGCAGCGGGCCGCCCTTGCAGTCATCATGCGCAAGGTCGAGCGCGGCCGAACACTCCGCCAGCCGATGCCGCCAGCTCGGACGAACCTCAATCTCAAAAAACCGTACCCCCCGCGGGCCCACTTCATCCTTGTGCGGTATGCCCGCCGGCCGGAAGTGAACCGTGAATGGGCGAAACTGCATGTCTTGTCGCTGATAGCGTTCCCCGTATTCGCCCTCCAGCAGCAGCGCAAAGAATGCCAACTCGTGCGAATGCTCGGGAAGTTTTCTAGGCGTGGCATGCCTCAAGTCGGTAAAGATCGCACCACACTGTTCGCGCTTCGCCTCAACCGCGCCGTAGAAACTGCCCGCTCCAAGCGCTTGCTCCTGTCCTGGCCGCTCCCGCGAATCCCCGTTTGCCATGTCGAATCTTTCCTTTTACTTTCCCGACTCTCGAAGTTGCCTTTGTTCTAGACTCGTCCTGCCCTAATTCGTTACCGTTGCCACACTTTCACGGGCATGACGTGAATGCCTCAGGAGAAATCTATGCTTCGCTACGGTGCACTGCTCTTCGTCTCGGCATTCTTGCTGGCGCAGACCTCGACGCCGCCGCCACAAAACGCTTCCACTTCACCTGTCTATACGGCAGACGGGCGTCTCGTGTTCCCCACAAACTATCGCGAGTGGATTTACCTCACCACCGGCATGAACATGGACTACAACCCCGATCCTTCCATGGCGGGGCACTCCATGTTCGACAACGTCTTTGTTAATCCCGAATCTTACAAGGCGTTTGTCGCGACCGGCACATGGCCCGACAAAACCATGCTCGTACTCGAAGGCCGCATGGCAACCAGCAAAGGTTCAATCAACAAGGCCGGACACTACCAGAGCAATGACGTCATGATGCGCTCCGTCCACGTCAAAGACGCGCGTTTGCCCGGCGGATGGGCCTTTTTTCCCCACGACGAGAGTGGCCCCACCAAGGCGATTCCGACCACCGCCGAGTGTTACTCCTGCCACCAGCAGCACGGCGCCGTCGACACTTCGTTCGTGCAGTTCTACCCCACATTGCTGGAGATTGCGAAACAGAAAGGCACTCTATCGAAGAACTATCTGAAAGACGAAGCCGCCGCAGGATCATCGACTGCGAAGTGACGGCAGGAGCCAGCCTGGATTGATCGAGCTCAATGCCGCAACGGTCGCCGACCGCCCCCGCCCGTCCAGACGTCGCACCGCCGTAATCTCGTCCCGCGCGCCGCCCCTGCCTACAATTGAATCCATCATGTCCGCGTACCTGGATTCAGTCGCAGAATGGTCGGGCGCCCGCGAAGACTGGCGTCCCATCTCGCGCTGGGCCATATTCGGATGGCTCGCCTTCTACGCGCTCTTCCTGCTCTACGCCTTCAGCATGCACGGCGACTACCTGTTCATCGACTCCGCCAACCTCGTCGTCCACGAAGGCGGACACCTGCTCTTTCGCTGGTTCGGCCCAACCCTCTGCCTCTGGGGAGGCACGCTGCTGCAATGGCTCGTCCCGCTGCTGCTCGCGGCCTACTTCTTCCACGAGCGCCAGCCCGGAGCGTTCGTCATTCTGCAGCTTTTTCTTCTTCGAAAACTGGCTCTACACCGCAACCTACATGGCCGACGCCCGCGCCATGGTCTTGCCCCTCGTCACCACCGGAGACTCCGACTACATCGAGCACGACTGGAACGCGATTTTCTCGAGCCTGGGAATTTTGCCCTACGACACCAAGATCGCCGCAGTCGTGCGCCTTCTAGGATGGTGCGGAATGCTCCTCAGCGTCGCCTGGCTGGCAAACCGCATGAGAACTACAACAGAATAGTTGATGACCAAGGAAGCAGGTTTCAGGGACTGTCTTGTCACTTCCAGCCCGCGAAATGAGCTATGAAAACCAGAATCAGCATGGCCGCTGCGATGACGAGGCCACCACTAACTGATCTGGATGTTCTAGGCGGCAAAATCGCCACCAATAGCGCACCAGCTATGAATGACGCGAAGAACCATGCCCAACGCCCGTGTGGAAACAGCTTCGAGACCAGAAACGGGGGAAAGAAGAAAACGATGAAACGGAGAACATCCAGCATTGGTCGGATTCGGGCCGGTGCTGCCAATGGCGGTGCGTCTATCTCCGACATTAGGTTAGTTCCTACGCGCATTATAGGCGCGTCTCACCCGCGGGTGACGAAATCAAGGCGTTAGCGCTTACCGACCCCGAACGCGCCTTTGTTTGTGCTAGGGCGATGTTCCGCCAACTGATCCTGGGCGCTGACGGCACCCACATTTTCCTGTCTACCGCGCGGTCCGCTATTCAAACGTTTTGAGGACCGATTCAGCATCATATACACAATCCATTCTGCAACATGTAACACGAAGAAAATGAAGAACACGTTGGCGGCGAACTCGCAGCAGATCTGGAAACCTCCGAGAATCTGCTTTAATTCTTCGGCTGTGCTGCGGGCCTCCAAGGTGTTTTGTATGTTCGGCAAAAGCAAGAAGAACACGAATCCGAAAAGATAGAAGGTAGCCCCGATGAGCTGCCGCGTGTTGGCCAACGACCGATAGAGCGGAGCCAGGACATCTTCGATCGGAATCAAGTGTTCATGTGGGTCTTGCTTTCTTATTGCGTGCAACCGCAGCGCGGTTCTGAGTATTATGAACAAGCAGTAAATGCCGATTGCGCACTGCAGCACAAGAAAAAAGCGAAGTAGGAGTCCAAATTCCCTCCAAATCGACCAGAATGGATCGAACATAAGCGTAGTTGACTCCGACCGAGCGACCACTGTTCCCGAAATCACAAGCGGGACGAGACCCAGCCTAAGTGTATTCCTATCTCGATGGACTGCAGAAGAAAGCAACCGCTGTTAAGGGCGATTACACCTAAAACCCCGTCACTGCGCTTTCGCCGCCAGGTTCCAAGCCTTGCCATCAAAATGCGAAGGCAGCGCAAGTCCGAAGAGCTTCAAGATCGTAGGAGCAATATCCACAATCGCTGGCCGGTCTTCGATGAACTTGTGGCTCGAAAACAACACTCCCGGCACCAGCCGCGGATCGATACAGTGATCGCCGCTCCACGCCTTGAGGTTGTCTTCAAAAACCTGGCCCGTGACCTTTCCCATCACCGAATCCCACGACGCCCGATAACCCGCGCCGTACCCGACCAGCAGATCGGGAGCATTTTCGGAATACGGGCCGCGATAGAATTCGTCCGTCACGAACACGCCCGTGACTCCGACCTTCCCCGACGACGGATCGACTAACTGATCGAGTTTCTCACGCAGTTCATCTTTCAGCGCATCGATTTCCGACAGATCGACCGTTCCCTGCTTCTCGCGCCCCTTGATATTCAGATAAAGCCCGTTGAGGCCCATGGTGTAGGCGCGGGTGCGCGACCAATCGACGTCCTCGAACCAATCTCCGCTCTCAGTCTTGCCCTCTTTCAGCGTGAGATATCCGTTCTGATGCAGCCACGCATTCAGATTCATGCAGCGATTGAACGACTTGAATCCGTGATCGGAGATCACCATCAGCAGCGTGTCGTCGTCGATCTTCTCCATGACGCGCCCAATGAGGCGATCCATGCGCTGATACAGATCCTGAATCACCTGCGGATGCTCGCTATGCGGGACATCCCGCGCCGCCGGATGATCTTCGTCTAGATAACGCCAGAACATGTGCTGGATGCGGTCGGTGGTATCGAAGACGCAGGTGCACAGTCCCTGCTTCGTTTTATCGAGCGCGTCAAACAGCATGCGCTCCCGGTCTTCATGATTGCCGTAAGCCTGCGCGAGAAATGCATCGTCGTCGAGCACGTGCTCGTTCAGCGCCCACGTATCTTCCGCGAGGCCGAGCGTCGCGTACGGTCCAAAAAGTTTGGCGAGATAAATGGAATAGGTCACCGGGTGCGAAATCGGCAGATCCGGATGTCCCGGATCGATGTTGACCGGCGTAACGTAGACTTCAATCTCCGGCGAAACTTCTTTGAGATAGAAACGGCAGATACCATGCGCCGTCATCCCCATCCCAGCCTTGAATTCCGCCGTGATCCACTCGGAGTATTCGCCGACTTTCAAAGTAAATTTTTCAGAGCCGACAACAAAGCGCGCCGACTTTGAACCCGAATCCGGCTTGATTTCGTAGGCCATCCGCACTTCGCCGGCGCCCTCGATCAGCGGATTATCCGGTCCCGGCACAAACGAATGGCAGACCCCATTCTTGCGTTCGATGGGCACACGCACGCCGCCTTCGCGAAACTTGTCGTTCGACATGCGAGTCGTGCACAGGCAAAACGTGCCCTGGCTGCCCTTTAAATCCGGAACGCACATCCCCGAAAGCATGACGCCCTGAAACTTCTCCGGAGGAAACGTGACAGGAACGCGAATCACAGAACTGAAAATTCCCGCGTCGCCCAGCCAGTGCCAGAAGGGTGTTCCTTTGCGCATGGCCTTGATTTGCGTCTTGCCAAACGGAATCGAATATTTGCCGATCTTGATATGCCGCTTCGGACCTTTGATTTCAGCCGACGAAAGATAAGGTAGATAGCTATTTCGATCGCAAGCCAAAAAATCATAGATATTGTGCTTGCCGGGATTGACTCCGGTCATAAACGTCGACCACGCCACCGGAGAAATCGCCGGGAAAGTCGTGCGCAATTTGCTGAAGGTTCCCCGATCGCGCAACTTCGCCAGATTCGGCAACCGGCCTTCCTTCATAAAGCGGTCGGCCAGGTCCGGATCCATCCCGTCAAAACCTAAAATCACCGCCCGCTCAAACGTAGCTTTTCCATAAGCGTTTCGCCGCCGCAAGAAACGAAACAGTTGCCGGAACGGCCAGGTCGCCAACGCATAAAAGGAATAGAGGAACGCAACAAAGATGGCCCAAAACGATGACAGCACCGCAAATCCCGCGCCTGGCCCGGCGTACGCGTGGGCGAGAGCCGGCATCAACACCATCGCAACCAGCAGAACTCGTGTGGCGCGGGCATTCTTGCCCGCGAAAAGCGTGCGTTCAAGATGCTGCGAAACCAGACTTCCAAAATCCCGCGACTTGGTTTCCGAACCACGCGAGCGCACCGGAACATCCGCCCCACACGATTTCTTCATATTTGAATCCCCAGCAATTCCTTGAAAATAAATCCCGCGACCATCGACAGGATGAAGAACAGCCAGATCCAGTTCATCCCGTAGCCCGCGACATCGATGTCGCGATCTGGATAGTTGATCGAAATCGACTCGATGGGACTCGTCTGCGGCAGCGCCGGTTCGGCCGACGAGAAGAGACGGTTCCAGAATTGTCCTCGTAAACGGATCGTCGAAATTCGCGGCAGATTGTTTCCAATACAAACCGTCTTCGCAGCACTTTCGCCGCCAGCCGTGATTTTCAACTCGTACTTACCTTCCTGCGAACCACTCAACCGCCAGACAACATCGTTGTCCGCCGCAATGTGGACGGGAGGAGCCGTCATCGTGACTTCCGCCGGAAGGTCAAGCGTGACCGCATTCAGTGCATCCGCATCACCCGTTTGCCCCGCCGCTTGCACACCCGAACCTTGGCCGGAGAGATGAACCGTAAGCAAGAAAGGCGTATTCGGCGGCAGCGGTGTCTGCCCAAGATACCGGTCAATCTGCACCATGAGCAGCGTGATGGGAATGATGACATACAGCAGCGGCATGAACGCCAGTTTCAAATAGCGTCCGGTGCCGCGCAGAATCTTGCCGTACGATCCCATTACCACCGGAATCTGGTCGCGATACAGGCGCACCGCCAGCAGATGCGCCTTCAACTGATCTTTGGCGATGCCGATTGCTTTCTGATCGGAGGTATAGCCGAACAGCACGACCATCACCAATCCGATGACCAGAGACACGACAATCACAATCGCCAGCGGACTCGTCAGCGCCGACGAAATAGACATTGCGAGGGCCATCGCATGCCCCCCGACTGCTATCGAATTAGAGAAGACACGCAAGTTACTCGATGTACCCCAATCCGCGCAGGCGCTTCTGTATCTCTTCTTTCGAAGTGCTGCTTTCGTCGGGAAGGATTTTCTTGGTTTCTTTTTCCAGCATGTGGATCACGAACTCGTCGACCGATTCGTAGCCCGCCGCGTCCGAACACTGCTTCACGCGGTCATACAACTCGCCTTCGATCTTCACTTTGGTGGAACCGAACATAGTCTCGTCTCCCTACAACTCGTCTTCGAACCCAACTGCAAATTTCCGAACGCGAACGACCAACGACGAACGACCAGCGACGGCTAATGCCCAAACACCGACCGCCCCTTCATCTCTTGCGTCTTCGCAATCCCAAATTCCGCCAGAATCGTCGGCGCAATATCCGTCAGCGCGGGAGTCTCCGCATCAATCTTGCGATTGCTCAGCAGCACTCCCGGAACCTTCGTCGAGTCAATGCAATGATCGCCGCTCCACGCGCTCACATTGTCTTCCAGCACATCCGGAGGAAACGCTCCCAGAATCGTCGTCCATCCCGCGCGATAGCCGCGGTTGTAGCCCACCAGCGCATCTGGACCGGACGCAGCATACGGTCCCTGGTAGACCTCGCTCGCGAGATCGACCCGCGTAATCACCTGCGACCCATCCTTCGGATCAAGCTCATCCACTAACTTCTGCCGAATTTCTCGCAGTAGCGCGTCGGCCTGCGCCGGATCGACAATTCCCTCACGCTCGCGTCCGCGAATATTCAAATAAAGCCCGTTCAACCCGATCCCATAGGCGCGCGTTCGGCTCCAATCCACATCCGAGAATGGATGCGCGGGATCGCTGACCGCGCCTTCTTTCCGCGTCACATAGCCATTGTTCAGCAACCAGGTATTCAAATTGAACGAGCGCCGGTAAGGAGCGAAACCGTGGTCCGACAGCACCAGGAGGGTCGTATTGTCATCGAGCTTCGGCAAGACTTCGCCCAGCACCTGGTCAATCTGCTCGTAAAACTCTTCGAGCGACGACCCGTACTGCGCCGCCAGCGCCGCGTCGTAAGAAGGATGTTGCGGATCGGTCAGCCGCCACATCATGTGCGCATTCAGATCGAGGCTAGAGAAATAAAAGAAGAACAGCCCATCGTGAAATTTCGGAAACTCAACGTCGAAGGCTCGCCGGTGTTCCGCAATCACGGTGTGCGCCTGTTCCAGATACTCCTTGTCGTCGAGCACGCCTGCAATCAGCGCCTTCGTATCTTCGGCAATTCCTTGCGTATGATATTCGCCAATCTGCTTGGCCAAATCGCTCGAGTAACTCGTCGGAGTCGAAATCGGCAGCGCCGGATTTTTTGGATCGATGTTGATCGGCGACACGTAAAGCTGAAACCGCGGATGCGTCTGCTTGAGATAAAAGCGGCAGATACCCTTTACGTTGCCAATCACTGGCATGAGTTGAAATTCAACCGGAATCCATCCGCTCCACTCGCCTTCTTTCAACACAATCTGCTGATCCTGTATACCGATGCGCGCGACCGCCTCCAGCGGGTCGACGTCCACCGTGAACGGCTCCGTCGCCGGAGGCGAATCCTTACGAAAGGAATTGGCGGGTCCAATCAGGTTCGTTGCGACCCGATTGTTCTTCACATCGACCTGCACCACTTCTCCGCCTTCCACCTCACCGGCGGCGGCTGTCGGATCGTCAGTGTAGAAAGTAAACGTCCCGTAAGTGCCGCGCAGGTCGGGCGTCCCCATGCCGGAAAGCGTCTTCCCTTTCGCAGGAATCGGCGGGAAATTCGCCGGAATGCGGTACACATAATTGGGCACGCTATTGTCGTCGAGAAATTCCCAGAATGCCTTGCCGTGCCGCAACTGTTCCGCTGACCCACTGCCGAGCGGAACTACCCAGCTTCCAATATGCCAGCTGTGCTTCGGCCCTTCCACTTTCGAAGTAGAAAAATACAGATCAAACGTCTTAGGATCGCGATGGATAAAATCAAAGATCCCGTGCCCGCCAGCATTCATTCCAGTAATCAGATTCGACCACGCCACCGGACTCTGCGGCGGAATGCTCGTAATCAATCGCTTGAACGATCCTTGCTGCGCCAGCCGCGCGAAGTTCGGCATCTTGCCGTCGGCCATGAACTTGGTAAGCAAGTCGGGATCGAGCCCGTCGATGCCCAGAATAATCATCTTGCGGGACGCGGTTGCCCCGTCCCGCGCATGTTGGCAGGAGACAAGCAGGGTCAGGCTTCCGGCGCACAAGGCCAGCAAGCACACGAGCAAAACGCATTTTCTCAAGGGCATGTCACTCGGATTAGGCTGCAAAAAGTTTGTCCGGCTTCCTGGCTAACGCTGGGCGGCGGTCACGACAGCACCCCTGGAGGAGATCCCGAGGAGCAGGTACCTAAGATTGTACAAGGACTTGCCTGAACGTCAAGACTTGAGGTGGGTCGGGCCTTCGCTGCGAGGGCGGATTGGCGTAGGCCCAGTCTTTTGATCAATCATCGAGCACCCTTTACACTAACTGTCATGATGCGAAAGGTAGTTTTCGGGCTGGCCTTGCTCCTCCCAAGTTTCTCGTTCGCAGCCGCTGCGTCCAAACTCAATCTCGTTCTGATCACCATCAACTCAGCCCGCGCTGATCGCATGGGTTTTCTAGGCGCGAAAGGCCCCGTCACTCCGAATCTCGACCGACTCGCGGCAGAAGCAATCATCTTCGAACACGCCTCCGCACAGGCTCCCGGCACCGTCGTCTCGCACGCCACCATACTCTCAGGAGCTTATCCGCAAAGCACCGGGATGAGCGAAATCGGCGGCACTCTCGCCCCTTCTCTGCTCTACCTTCCCGAGCTGCTAAAGACCCAGTCTTACAGAACAGCCGCTTTTGTGGGCTCCATTGATCTTGACCCGCAGAATGGACTCGCCCAAGGTTTCAATCGCGGCTTCCAGATTTACGACGCAGGCTTTCGGCCCGCCATTCCCGGAGACGCGCATCCGCCCCTCACCGAACGCCCTGGAGCCCAGGTTGTCACGCGCGCCATCGCGTGGCTCGACCAAAAGACGCCCAGCCAAGGCCCGTTTTTTCTCTGGGTGAATCTCAGCGATGCGCGCACGCCCAACAGTTCCTATAACTCTGCAATCACCGCGTCCGACGCCGCTGTGGGTAAGTTGATCGCCGCTTTGCAACAGCACAAAATCTACACCAATACCGCCATAGTCGTGGCTGCTGATCACGGCGAGGGCCTCGGAGCTCACGGCGAAGAAAATCACGGCATTTTTCTGTACGACGAGACCATCCACGTTCCGCTGCTCATCAAGTTGCCGGAGGGCCAGTCCGCAGCGAAGCCCGGAACCCGGGTGACCGCCAAAGTCAGGCTGGTCGACATCGCCCCGACCGTGCTTGAAATCGCGGCGATTCCCGTACCATCGCAACTGCCCGGACAATCTCTCTTGCGCGCGGCCAAGGGTGGTGCCGGAGGCGATCAACCCGTCTATTCGCGCGCCGATCTGCCCCAGCGCGGATTTGGTTGGAGCCTGCTCGAGTCCTGGCGCGCCAGCAGATATCTGTACGTGCGTGCCCCCAAACCCGAACTTTACGACCTGACCGCCGACCCACTCGCCGCCCACAATCTCGCCCAAACTTCCAAAGGCATTCTGGATACGATGGCCGGCCAGCTCGACAGCTTTGATCGCCGGTTCAGCGGAGAGGCGGCCAAAAGCTCAGCCGAACTGAATTCCGCTGAGATGCAAAAATTGGCTTCCTTGGGATACATCGGAATCCAGAAATCAGCGGGTACGGCCGCGGCCGTCGCCGGAACCGACCCCAAAGACAAGATCGCAACCGGCAACAAAGTGCTCGAAGCCGCGTCCGGTCGCGATCAATCGAAGCCTGAAAGAACGATTGCCGCTCTCAATCCGATCGTCGCCGCCGACGCCAATCTCTATCTCGCTCAATACGCGCTGGGAGAAGCACTCGCCAGAAAAGGACAATACGCCGAGTCCGCCAAACACCTGCACAAAGCCATCGAACTTCAGCCCGACTCGGCCTGGGCCCACTACGAAATCGGCGCTTGTCTAGTCAAGACGGGAGACTTCAAGACCGCCATCGTCCACCTGGAAATCGCCACCGGACGCCTTCCGACCTTCGCCCCCGCCCACGCCGCCCTAGCCGAAGCCTACGAACACGCGGGACGGGCCGACGACGCGAAGCGGGAGAAGGCCAAGGGGGAGGGGAAATAACTTAAGGAAGCTATTCGTGAGGCTGTCGCGTAAGTTGAACGGCAAGGCCTCGTTCTCGGTCCGCATTCTCGGATTGCCCGTCCTGCTGATAAGCATCGGCGAGAGCCGCATGAGCCTCCGAAGACTCCGGCTTTAGTTTCACCGCCCTAGCTAGCTTTTCTGTCGCCGCGGCGGCGTTTCCCTCGCGCAACAGCAAACGCCCGTACGCCAGGTTCGCCTCAAAGTAATCAGGATCGATTTTCAGCGACTTCCCAAACTCGTCCTCCGCCTCGGCCACGTGCTTGAGCCGGGCTTGGATGACGGCCAGAAAGAAATGCAACTGGCCCGAATCTTCTTTGAGCACGGCAGCCGCCTGCATCTCCAAAAGAGCGGCATCCCATTGCCCGGCGTACACCAGAGCTTTCCCAAGTTCAAAGTGCGGAATCGACGAGTCCGGCTTATTTTCGATCGCCTTGCGCAGTAGGGGTAGAGCCTCGTCATATTTCTTTTCGTGAACCAATGCGCGCCCCAGTTCAAGATAGGCACCACCTATATCCGGTTCTGTCCGAATTACATCGCGCAGGTTCTGGATCGCATCTTCATAGCGATCATCCTGCAGATCAACCAATGCCCGGTGAAACTTGTTCGCGACTTCAATCTTGTCTTTCGGATCAACAGCCGATTTTCTGGCGCCATTCGTGTTGTTCGTGTCAGCAGCCAGATAGCCCAAAGCGCGAAGCTTTTCCGCTTGGGCGGGATCCAGTTTCGCTTGCGCAACTGGCGCGCTACTGGTCTTCTTCTCGAAGTCCAAGAGTTTCGAGTTCAACGTATCTGCCACAGCTTTGGAACTTGTCGAAAGATTCTGCAGCGCTTCGGGATCGCTAGCCTGGTCGTACAATTCCCGCTTCGGAGCCTGCACGTAGAGATATTTCCCGGCCCGCCACGAACGCAGTTCAGCCCATCCGAACGTTCGTTCACCATAATTTGTCTCGGAATAAATTGCAGTTTCAGAACCCGCTGTGTTATCGGCCGTCGCAGACTTCGCGCCCTCGATCCGTGGAATCAATGAGCGCGCCTGCATGGCAGACGGCACGAGAATACCCGCTACCTCCAACAAAGATGGCGCTACATCCGCCAGCGCCACGCGCGCATTCACACGTTCCCCTCCGAGGCGCTCCGAGGGAAGTTTCAGCAAGAGCGGGACATGGATGGTCTCGTCATACAGGAACATGCCATGCCGCTCTTCCCCGTGCTCCCCGAAGGCTTCGCCATGATCGGCGGCGACCGCAATCACGGTGTTCTGAAACAACCCATGCCGCTGAAGCACGTCGAGCAAGCCGCCAACTATGGAATCGGTATAGGCAATTTCACCGTCATACGGCGCAGAGGTGTATTGAGCCTTGAATGGCTCCGGAGGATCGTAGGGATCGTGTGCATCGTAAAAATGAAGCCACATGAAGAACGGCCGCTGCTGATTATGACTGAGCCAGCCCATCGCACGGTTGGTCACATCCTGGGCACGCCGCTCGATTGATTGGTAGCGGTCCTCACCCGGCTTGCGCGCGTGGAAATCAGCGTCATAAACGTCAAATCCGCGTTCGAAGCCCGGGGCCATCGACGCGGGATCGAGAATCTCCGAGCCAACAAATGCGGCTGTTCGATATCCGTGCGCATGCAGCACGTCGGGCAAGTAGGGTATATCTTTTTTCAGTGGCGCTCCCAGATCCTCAACGCGGTTGAATTGCGGGTACGTGCCCGTCAGCAGCGCGGCGTGAGAAGGCGTGGTCAGCGGAACCTGCGCGTACGCCCGCGTAAACACGATGCTCTGTTTCGCCAGAATGTCGAGATTGGGCGTCAGCCCTCGCGTCGATCCCAGGAATCCCATGCGGTCGGCACGGGTGGTATCGAGGGTGATGAGAATGATGTTTGGAGCGATCGCTTTTCGCGGAACTGGGCGATTTACTTGCTTTTGCGGAGAGGCCGAGCCCGCGCAAACAAAAATCAAGAGAGGTAGGGCCAGCCGGACGCACCGCATAGGGAGTTGAAAAAAGTCTAGCACAGCGCGCGTCGGCCAGATTTCTTGTCTCTTTCGATGGGAAGATGCGCCCCGGGGAAATAGGCACAACGCGTCAGCCGATCAGAACGCAAAAGGCCGACCTTTCGGCCGGCCTCTCGGTTTCGGGACTCCAAACGAGCTAGAAGTCGATTCGAACCGCCAACTGGGTGATCCGAGGACCGCCAGTTTGGATGTTGCTGAAGGTCGAGAGCGACTTTCCAAATGTCCCGCCCGCGTCGTTTAGGTTGGAATCCGGGGGTAGGAAGTTCGGGTGGTTGAAAATATTAAAGAAGTTACCTTCAAACTTCAAAGCTAGACGCTCCGTGATCTTGAAGCTCTTACCAAACCCCAGATCGGTGTTGAAGAACCCTGGACCGACCAGCGAATTACGCTGCATCTCTCCGGTGTTGCACCAGAGTCCTTGATTCTCGCTAGCCGGGCACGGAATGTTGGTGTATGCCTGACCGGGCGAGCCATTCAGAGATCCGAAATCCGCTTGGTTAAGGTATCCAGTAGCCGGGCTGACATTGTGGTTCGGCGCATCGCCAATCGATCCGCTACCCAAGAAGACCGCCCGGTCGTTGAATTGAGTGTCTTTGTTGCTGTCAACGCTGCTGTTGCTGATGGAGAAATCTGCGCCGTTTTGAACCGAGACGATTCCGGAGACGTTAAACCCGCCGATCCAGCGGTTCGATTTGAAAAACGGCAGATCGTATACAAAACTGGCAACAACTCGGTGCTTGACGTTGTAGTCCGCAGGTCCGTAATCAAGCTTCGGATCCAGACTGTCGGTCGGGTAAGCGCTAGCCCCGGCGTTTTTCGTGCTGAAGGTATCGCTCACGTCGTCCATACCTTTTGCGAAGGTGTAGTTGGCGTTGAACTGCAAACCACCCGTGAATCGTTTGCGCAAAGTCGTTTGCCAAGCGTGATAGTTGGAATCGCAGCAGTTCGTACGGAAACTGATGCTGCTGTAAGCAGGGTTCAGGGCGGTGTGGTCGACTCCAGTTGCGGTGCGGCCATCGAAGTTATTCCTGCCCTCAATGTCCAACAATTTATGGCCAAACGTCCCCACGTAGTTGGACTCCACCACCATATCTTTGCCAATTTGATATTGGAAGCCCAAGTGCGCCTGCTCATAGTACGGCGTGACCAGATTCTGATCCATCGCGCGGATCGAGGGCGTCAGAGGCGAAGCGGCGAAGGTCGAAGTACCCGTGAACGGGAAGGTGAGCAGACTTGCGTCCTGGGCGGGCGTAATGGTTGCCTCGCCCGCGATTGAACCCAAAAGTCCGATCGCGAAGAAGGGCGGATTGAAGCGGATGTTTTCGAAAACGTTGTTGAAGATACGGTCGTAGTTGATGCCGTAACCGCCACGCACAACCAGTTTCTGGTTGCCCATTGCGTCCCATGAAAATCCGAGACGCGGGCCAAAGTTATTCAGGTCCTTGTTCCACAAGTCGTGGTTTCTCTGCTGCACCGACCCGGTAGCGAACAAAGCCAGATACGCGTTGTTCGTTGGGAAAAATGGGTTGTTGCTAGTTGTCGAGATTGGAGTAACCGGAACTCCCTGATAGAAGTTGGCGTCCACTCCATCTTGATAGTTGTGCGGAGGACCAAAATACTCCCAGCGCACTCCAAGGTTAACGGTTAAGCGCGGGGAAACGCGCCAGTCGTCCTGGATGTAAGCGGCAACTTCATTAGCCCGGAAACCGCGGTAATATACCGGCAGTTGTCCGGTCGTCGGATTCAGTGAAGCTTCCGAATACGCGATCGAGCCGTAATACGGACCGCCGAACAAATACTGTTCTAATTGAGCATTGAAGTTACCGTCCGTCAGCAGGTTCTCCGTATCCATCATTGCGTTCAGGCCGTTCTTGACGGTCTCGAAGCTGCTGCCATTGCGGGTGCGCCGGAATTCTGCGCCGCCTTTAAAGTTGTGCTTGCCATGCGACACGGAGAGATCGTCTTTGTATACAAACTCGTTCTCCGTGAACAGCTGAGGAAGATTATCGGCGTTGCCGAAGGAAAACGTCGGCTCGTCGAAGAAGGTAAACGTTGCAGGCATACCCGCGACCGAGGGGTCTCCTGGAAAATTAGCAGTGTGCCGAACATAAGCAACGCGCGCCTGGTTGAGAATTGCGGGGCTAAACGTATGCGACCAGGTTACGCCGGCGTTTTGCGCTCGGCCGTGGTTAAATAGAGTTGGTCCGAAGTTACCGTTCCCACCCGCGTAAGGCTCCGAATCGTCTGCGTTGTCGTACAAGTACGCCACGTTCAACTGGTCGTTCGGACCAATCTTGTGGTCAAATTTGGTAGCGTAACGCGCTTGGTTCAGTTTATTGCCCTGCCCGACCGTGACCGTCCCGTATACGGGAACAGGATAAGTGATGCCTGCGAAGAGGCCAGCGTAAAGCCCCTGAGCCTTTGAGGTTTCGTTTGAGCAATTCGACGCTCCGGTGACGCAAACCACCGGCTTTTGCGCAGCCGCCTCAGAGGAGTAGACCGGTCCTAGCGTAGCGCTTCCCGACAACACACCCGGGCATGCGGCCCCGGTGAGAGCGTAACAAACTCCCGCCGTGCTACTCTCCTGGAAACTCTCGAATTGTCCACTATTTACGAAATCCACAAAGTCTTGTGTGAAGGTGTTTGCAGTCAGCGGGTTTGTCGTTCTCAGACGGTGATCTTCAAAAGTGAAGTAGAAGAAAGTCTTATCCTTGATGATTGGGCCGCCGACCGAGCCTCCAAACTGATTGCGGATCAGGTGATCCTGCGTCCCCGAATTGTTCGAGAACCAGCTATTGGCCGCCAGAGCCTGAATGCGGTTGTATTCAAAGAGAGATCCATGCCATTTGTTGGTTCCACCCTTGAGCACGGTGTCCGTCACAAAACCGCCTGCCTGTCCGTACTCTGCGGGGGGCGTACCGTCGATCACGCGATACTCTTCGATTGCATCTGGAGAAATCGTTGTATTCGCGCCGCCCGATCCGGTCCCCAGAGAACCGGCGCCGCCCAATCCCTGATCGTTGTTGCTGAAGCCTTCCACCATATAATTGCCGCTACCGCTGCGAGTTCCATTCACGGCCGGACCGCGATCCGTTCCTAAATTAGCTTCTGCCGCGGGCTCAGCCCCAGCCACCAGTCCCATGAATTCATTCTGGCTGCGCGTTTCTAGGGGCATATTCGTCCAGACCTGCCGGTCTACGTTCTGCGAAAGCGAGGAATCTTCGGTCTGCACTAACTGCGCACCCGCTTCGACCGTCACCTGTTCAGTCTGTGCTCCGACTTCCAGTTTCACGTCGCGCGTAGTGATCGTGCCCACGCTAGCCACGATGTCCCGCACCTTCACCGACTTGAACCCCTTGTCCGCAACTTCCAGCGTGTAAGTGCCGACGATTGGCAAGGCCGGGAAACGGTAGGTGCCGGCCGGAGTGGTCACAGTCGTTCGCACTTCGCCCGTCGCAGTGTTGGTCAATTTCACTTCGACGCCCGAAACTACGGCGCCGGTTGAGTCTGACACTTGGCCGGTCAGTTCACCGACTCCGCCTTGCGCGAAGGCTCCTACGCTTAGGGCTAGAACCATGATCGCGAGCAGGAAACAAGTCCAATTGCTGCGGAATGCAGATACCATTTCTATCTCTCCTGTTTAATTCTGGAAGTCCGGTGCTAATCGACCTTACCTTTATGGCGTTTGGGGAAGCGATGCTTCGGGACGCAACCCCAGTTCGAAAGTCTACTTAGCTTGACGGTCGTACAAATGCAATCTGCATTCCAAAACAGGCATGAACAAACCTATACTTATCTGCAACATAGAAATCACGACGATCGCTCCTACTGTTTTTGGTATGAGTGGCGTCTCTGAATCTATGAAAAGACGGATTGTTCGACCGCCTATAAACTGACCTCCATGGGAGCTTCTGCTCGTGAATCTACACGTTCAACCGTTGAGCCTTGAAGGCGGCCTTAGACTATTCAATGCCGGTCGCTTTTTTGACGCGCATGAGGTTTGGGAGGACGTCTGGCGCGACACACCGCGCGATCAAGCCGTTCGGCGGCACATGCAGGGGATGGTTCAGATGGCCGTGGCTTTTCATCACTGGACCACCGGGAACGTTACGGGCGCGCGGTCGGTGCTGGCGCGGTCGCAGCGGAATCTCGCTGGAGCCGAGACTTCGTTCCCGTTAATCGATGTCGCGCAGCTGCGAAGTGACGCAGAAGGCTGGCTGCGCTACATGGAAGGCATCCCGGACGCACGATGCGAATACGGAGGTCGGCGCGAATACAAGAAGACCGGCGTTCTGCCGCCTCTGCCGACGATTCTTTTGCTTCGCTAGGCGTGCGATTTGCGGACGCCGTTGTCTCCACTGAGCGGGCGCGCTCCTGCTAGAATCTTGTTCTTGTGAAGTCCTTTTCTTCCTCCTCGCCTCCGACTGCAGCCCAATCCGCTTCTCTCGATCATTTGCCTGGAGTTGCTCACGAACCTGTCCCTGTCTCCGTCCCCCTGCTCGACCTGCGGCGACAGTATGACGGGCTGCGCGACGAGATGCTGGCGGCGATTGCTCGCGTGTGCGACTCGCAGAGCTACATACTTGGTCCGGAAGTCGAGGCGCTAGAGCGGGAGATTGGCGAACTCACCGGAGCAGGTCACGCGGTCGGATGCGCATCGGGAACCGAGGCGCTTTGGCTGGCATTAGTCGCAGCCGGCGTCAAACCGGGAGACGCAGTCATCACTACCGCCCTCAGCTTTTTCGCGTCGGCGAGCGCGATTGTGCGGGCAGGCGCGACTCCTGTGTTCGTGGACGTTCGATCCGGGAACGCTGAATCTCGATCCGGCGCTGGTGGAGCGGACCTTGCGCGAATGGAAGGCCCCTGCCAAAACGTCCGCAGGCACCCCGGCCGGAGAGATTCGGGCCATACTTCCCGTACATCTTTATGGCCAGTGCGCTGATATGGATGCACTCCAGCGTATCGTTCGCAAACACGATGCGGGCGATCCGCAGCTTTCGATCGCGATTGTGGAGGACGCGGCGCAGGCGATCGGCGCCGAGTGGAACGGGCGTGGTGCTGGATCGCTGGGCGTGACGGCGGCCTTCAGTTTCTATCCCACCAAGAACTTGAGCGCTTACGGAGACGCAGGAATCGTGACCACGACGAGTCCCGAAGCAGCTAAACATATGCGGCAACTGCGCAATCATGGCAGTCCGCAGCGTTACTACCACGACGAATTCGGATGGAACGGCCGCTTGGACGCGATTCAAGCCGCCGTGCTGCGCGTGAAGCTCCCTCATATTGCGGAGTGGAACGAGCGACGGCGACAGCATGCGGCGACGTATGACCGTCTGCTTGCGGAAGCGGGCCTGACTTCGAATCTTCCCGCAGGGGAAACTAAAGCGCCGGTGCGTGTGCTGGCGCGGGATTCGCGGGCCAAGCATGTGTTCCACCAGTACGTGATTCGCGTCGAGCCCCGCGACGAGTTGCGCAAGTTCCTCGCCGAACGAAAAATCGGCTCGGAGATTTACTATCCGCTGCCCTTGCATTTGCAGCCGGTCTTCTCTTATCTCGGATTGAAGGCGGGTGACATGCCCGTGGCTGAACAAGCCGCGCACGAAGTGTTGGCGCTGCCGATGTTCCCCGAGTTGCGGGAAGCGGAGATCCGGCGCGTGGTCGAGTGCATCGCCGACTTTTACAGTTGAGTTGCTTTCCGGCCGCTGGCATCAAGTGAAAAGCTTTTTGGAGTTCTTCTCGGCGCCCTCGGCGTCTCGGCGGTGATCGCCTTTAGCGTCTTTTTCGCGCGCCGCGTTTCTGCGATATTTTCACCGGCTCTTCTCCGGGAGCCAAAACTCTACGCACGATCGGCGTATTCAGTTTGTATTTGCGCTCGATGATCTTTCCGCTGTCATCCGGAACGCGTAGAACAAACACCGGCAGCGTTCCTTCTTTATCGAAATTCTCCTGCGTTACCGTCACCGGCAAGACGCCTTCCATGCGCTCGCGATAGGCAGTTTCGTAGCGGTGCCGCCGCGTGTTCCATGTAAAGACGCGAACCTGGTTGAAGTCGAAAGGCAACCCATCTTTCGGCTCCGTCAGGACGGTCAAGTATTGCGGAACCTTTTTCACCACCGGATCTTTGCCACTGCCCTGCTTGTCCACGTCCTCGACCTGGTCGAGCACGAAGAAGGCCACGATGCGCTGGCCCTCCGCGTACTGCGCAATGTCGAGCGGAACGTCGAGGTCGATCATGCGCGCTAAAACCCATCCCACGCGATTATGCGAGTCGCGGACCAGCCACCAATCTTCGACAACTGGAACCGGCTTTTTGTCGTCACTATTACTGCCACCCGATTTGTTGCGCGAGGCGGGCATCACCGCGCCGGGCTTGTCGGCCATGCCACGCTTCAAGAGCGACAACTTCTCGCCGGCCAAAATCTGGTAGAGATGTTCAGTGTCACGTCCCGGCTCAACGTGGAGATTCGTGTCGTTGCGGGTCGTTCCCTGCGCTTGCACGGGATCGGCTTGGTTATCGGCGGTTAGTTTCTGGATGCGATCGTACACATCCTGACTAACGAGGTAGCGCTGCTCGACCCATCCCGTTTCGCCGGTGGCGGCGCGAACTTTTACGAAGTGGCGATCGTGATCGAGAACTTCGACGCGGTCTCCGTTCTTGATGACCCCGGTTTTTTCGTAGACGGCAGCAACGTGATCGCGCAGGTTGGCTTGTATTCCGGAGACGTAGGCGATTTCAAGAACGCGTCCGCCACCGCGCTTGCAACTGACCACGAACATCGAGCCGACGAGGCAGAGAATGATGATGGCCGAGCGCGCCAGATTTTGCGGGAAGAACTTCACGGGGAGACTTAACTATAGCGCGACAGCGTAAGCGTGAAAAGAAGTCAGTGATGGTGCTAAAGTTTCCGACCGTGTACGAGACCCGCCCAGCAGAGCCTGGACGGGGCACCCTCAATTGTTGGAGCGAGTCCCGAGGCATCGACCCGCTCGAACGGATTACTGAGATACCGTCAACGTGGCCGTTGGAGAAGTCACCGTACCGCCATTGGCACCTGGGTATGTCATAACAAGGCTGTAGGGGCCGGTCGCGCCGGTCGTTGCTGAGCACTCCTCATCCGGGTTACCGCTGCCGTCCGTAGATGCTACGCAGGAGACATCGCTGTCGCCAGCTGCATCGGTGATCGTCAAAGTACCGCCATTCGTGGTTGTGATGAAATTGGGCGGCCCTGGCGTCGCGGCGAAGCTAAAGATTACTGCTGCGCCTCCTATTTGAGCGTTTCCGCTCGTAGGCGTGACGCTGATGTTCGTAACGTTTCCGATGACAGTTGCAGAGGAGGTTGAGCTCAGGGCCTGAGCCTCCGCCGTTATAGTGGTGGTGCCCGACGTTACTCCAGTGATGGTCGCGCTTCCAGTGCCAACAATCGTGACTATTCCTATCGGATCGACCGACCAGCTGACGCCGCTCGTGACTGTGCTGCGAGAGCCGTCACTGTAGGTCCCGAACACACTCAAGGTCGCTTGGTCACCGACCCCTACATTAACCGTCGTCGGGCTAACGGCAATCGACTGCAGCGTCGGCTGGACGAAGAAGCCTTTGCAACTGACACCCGTGGCCAGTGCGACGAGCGCGGTGAAGGCAAGCGACAACGCCAGTTTGCGTCCAGTCAACATAGATGATGGCCTCAGATAGCACTAATTTTAGCAGAACGGAGACGCGTTGCTCGACCCCCGATAGTGCATCGCTGGAGTCGTGCTTCCGATGTGGCTCTAGCGTGGGGCGCTCTCAACGGTTAGGAACGAACATGGCCTGAGAACTTGCGCGGAGTTTTGTGGACAACAGAGGTTGCGACCTCGCGAGCGAGGTAAGGCGGTCCTCCGGTTCGTTCGGCATGACAGAAGTTTACAGAGGACAGTTGCTTCGAAGGCAGATTGCTGACGACTGAAAGCTGATGGCTGACGGCTAAGACCTGACACCTGCCCTACTGCTGCCTGGGCCGCTTCTTCCCTGCATTCGCGATTCGAGCGTCAATGGGCTTGCGCCCGACAAAGCCCTCTGTGGTGTTGTGCCAGTGGGTGATGGATTGTTCCCCCAGCTTCCAGCAAAGCAGTACGATTTCTCCCTCAACCTTGCATGGGAAATCGAGGAGGCCAGTATCGATATCTTTGACCTGAACTCCGGTCGCGTCGATCTCGGCCAGGGCGTCTTTGATGCGGCGGATGGCCTTTTCCCGCTCGGCTTTGCGACGGGCGAGGTAAACGACATTGAGCAGCGTGCCTCCGTTCAGAAAAACGCGGTGCGCCGTCTCCTGCAGTTCGTTGTCGACCTCTTCGATCAGCTTTTTGCCGTTAATGGCTTGACGAAGCAGCGATTCGAGGATGGGAAGCAGAGTCTGGGCTTCGTCCAGGGTAAAAGTGCGCTCGGACATTTCTTCTATTCTACCGGAATTCGGCCGGGAAATACGCGGCTTGGGCGTCTTCTTGAGTCTCGGGACTAACTCAAAAGCGGGTGGCGCGGAAAAGCACCGAGGCCTCACGAAACAATCTAGTTCCAGACTCTGAAGTGCGGCCAAGCCTCGGCCATCGGCCTTTTCAGGCCGTGGCAGATCAAGATGGTGTAGTGCTCCCAACCCATGGTGTATGGGTAGTCGACCTTCGGACCTTCTTCCACATTTTGACACCAGAATTGGGCATCCTGCACATTCCAGTTGAGCATGATGAGCGTTGTGCCGGTGTATTGCCGGAATCCCCAATAGTAATAATTCTGATGGGCGCTGATCGCTGGAGGCAGCCCATAACGCGGGCCGAAGAAATCGATAGCGCCAGCGCTCCCATAGTTCCCGGCCAGGATGGCGGTTTGGGCGCGTTCGCCCTCGGGAATCGCATTGTAGACCTGAGCGACTTGAGCGACCATTTCAGGCCATCCGAATTCGTCCGCGAAGTGCTGCGGAAGTTCGCTATCCATATTCGTCTCCGAGTGCGCGACGCCGATTCCCAAGGCCTGCATGTAATCAGCGATACGGGCTGGCGGGAGAATGGGAAGTACGAGAGGGAAAATGATGATGCCGAGAACAGCCAGCACCACCGGGAACGCCCCTTTCAGCCAGCGCAGACGGGAGTGAGCCGCGAGGTAACTTTCCCAGAAGACTCCTCCCGCGGCAAACAGCATGGGATAAATCGGAGCGACATAATAATCCTTGCCGTGGAGCGCCATCATGATTGCGAGGAACGCGAGATAAGTTACGCCAAGCACACGATAGCGTTTGCCCTGGCGGTGAAAAAGCAAGTAGCAGAGGCCGGCGATCCAGATCAGGGCGTTCGGCGGAAGTAAGGCCATGACTTGTTGCTTGAGGAATGGGAGGGGCGGTAGCTCAACGTTCTTATGCGTGTTCTTGACGTTGCTGAGGTCGACCCAGGTGGCAAAGCCGTGCTGGTACTGCCATATCAGATTGGGCAAAGCGAGCAGGAGGATGATGGCTCCGGAAATCCAGAACCACCTGGTTTGGAAGAGACGCCTTTGGGAGCTCGCGACCAGGCCAACGAGTAATGCGACGAGGAAAAATGCGGTGGAATGTTTGTTTTCAAGCCCGAGTCCGAGTAAGACGCCCGTCCCCACGAGTTGCTGCGGTTGGTTGCGATTGATGGCAAGCAGCAGGAAATGAACTGCGCCCATCCAGAACAAGGGTTCGAAGGGATTCATGGAGAAACGCGAGGCGTTGTTGATGATGACGGGCGCGACCAGAACACCAAGACACGCCAGAAATATCGCAAAGCGCTTGCCGCCGAGTTCGCGAGTGATCATACCGGTGAGCAGGATTTCGAAAGCGAAGGCGAGAGCCGGCAGCAGGCGAAGGGCATGCATGGACTCGCCGAAGAGCGAGCGCGAGAAGAATTCTACAAGCGGTGACAGGGGAGCAAGATCGACGTATCCCCACGCGAGATGATGCGAAAGGGCGAGATAGTAGAGTTCGTCGCGGAAATATCCGTAGCGGCCGTTGGTCGCCATCTGGAGAACAACAGCTGTAGAAGCCAGCAACCACGCCGGGGCTAAGTCGCGAGAAAGCCAGGAGGAGCGTCCGTGAAACTCGGTTGTCTTCTGATCGTCGATCATTTGTTCCTTGCGCGCGCCATCTTGGTTTGCCCGATTTCTGACTCGCCCATCAGACCCGTAGTGTAGTCGTTGGTTGTGTCTTTCAGCATCGCACGGGTTTCGATTTCACGCTCTGTAGCAGCAAAGGCCGTGTCTATCGGACTACCTACAGGACGAAGAATGGAAGCGGCGACCGTGATATTTTCGAAGAACGGCAACGCTCGGCGATACCCTTTGACAGACATGGACGCACCCACCCCGGCAGTTTCTGCAACCACTCCCCGCAACGTCTACGTATTCGGCGTGACCTCGTTCCTGAACGACACGGCCAGCGAAATGGCGTATTGGGTGTTGCCCGCTTTCCTGGCCTCAATCGGCGCAGGTCCCGCGCAGTTGGGAATTATCGAAGGCGTGGCCGAGAGTGTGGCGTCGTTCGTCAAACTTTTTTCGGGCTACCTGACCGACAAAGTTGCACAGCGAAAGCCGTTGGTAGTAGCGGGATACGTAGTGGCGAACGGTGTGAAGCCTCTTCTGGCGCTGGTTTCATCATGGTGGCAGATTCTGGGGATCCGCTTTGTCGACCGTTTTGCCAAGGGCGTGCGCGGCACGGCGCGCGACGTCATGGTTGCCGAGTCGGTGGATAAGTCGAATCTCGGTTCGGCATACGGCCTGATTCAGGCGATGGATTCGGCGGGAGCAATCGCGGCTCCGCTGTTGGCATTGGCGGTCATTGGACACTTTGGGATGCGCGGGGTATTTGCGGCAGCGGCGTTTCCGGGGGCGCTATGCGTGGTGGTGGCCTGGGTGGGGATTCAGGAGGTACGACGGCGAAGGACGAAATCAAACAGGGCAACGGAACTGGCTGCGGCCGAGAGCCCCGCCGAGGTTCACTCGGCTTCGACTGCGGGGCACGCCCATCCCCAAATTGACACGTCATGGCTGCCAAGGCTACCGGGCAGATTTTATTACGTGCTCGTGATCGTAACTTTATTTTCGCTCGCGAATTCAAGCGACATGTTTCTTGTGCTGCGCGCGGGAAGCATCGGCATTCCTGCATCGCGCGCGCCTTTGCTGGGACTTGTATTCAACGTGGTATTCACGCTGGCGTCGTGGCCAGCGGGAAAATTCAGCGACCGCTTCTCGCGGTCGACGATCGCAGCCGCGGGATACTTTGTCTTCGCATTCGTTTATTTTGTCTTCGCGCTCGCGCCTTCACAGACGGCGATCTGGATAACCATGGCGCTCTATGGGCTGTTTTATGCTCTGACGAATCCAGTGCTCAAAGCGCTGGTTGTGGAAAGTGTGAGCGAAGATGTCCGTGGCCGAGCGCTCGGAACTTTTTCCTTTCTCACCAGCGTGACTACTCTGCTATCCAGCATCATTACCGGAGCCCTTTGGAAAAGCTACGGGGCGGCGGTTCCGTTTTACTTTTCGGCGGCAATGGCTGGAGTGTCGGGAGTTGCTTTGCTGGCGCATCGGGCGCCCAAACCAAAGCCCGAATGATGCGGAACCTGGGGCCTCGGCACCTAAACGAAAGCGGCAGGCCGCTCCGTGCGACGCAGCCAGAAATAAGCGACCAACAAAAAGACGGCACCCGCGACGCAATCCAGCGCAACATCTTTCGGCGTACCGGTGCGCGAAGGAATGAAACTCTGATGCCATTCGTCGGCGGCAGCCACAAGCAACGTGCCAAGCCAGGAGAGAAGCGCGGTGCGCAGAAAAAAAGTCCATTGGCTGCCCAGTGTGGCGCGCCAACCGCGCAGCATCAGCAGACTAAGCATCCCGTAGCCCACAACGTGTCCGGTCTTGCGCAGGTAGTGATGAAAGACGAGGAAATTATAGAAGTTGATGTGGCTGAAAAAATGGGACAGCAGGTTGTAGAGCATGCTGCCGGTGTTTTCCGACGAGAAAACGTCGGTGGACTCGAAGGCGATGATGCCCATCCAAGCCACGGCGGGCCACCAGGCGCGCAGAAGATTGGGACGAGAGTTTGATCGAAAATTCGCTTCAGTCAAGGATGGATCTCTTCAATTCGGCCTTCGTCTTTTGCCCATCGTTATTTGGCCTTGCTCATTCGGCGGCGTAGTTCGGCGCCTCGCGCGTGATCATGACGTCGTGGACGTGGCTTTCGCGTAGTCCAGCGGAGCTGATGCGAACGAACTTCGCTTTTAGTTGGAGGTCGGCGATAGTCGGGCAACCGCAATATCCCATGCCCGATTTCAGGCCGCCGACCATCTGGTGAACGATCATCGCTACGGAACCGCGATAAGGCACGCGGCCTTCGATACCCTCGGGGACGAGCTTGCCCAGGCGATTGGAATCTTCTCCAAGCACCGCCGACCCTGCCGTCGAAGAATCTCCATCGGAATTCTGGAAGTAGCGTTCGCTCGAGCCTTGCGCCATCGCCCCCAGCGACCCCATGCCACGATAAGACTTGAAAGTACGGCCCTGGTAGAGGATCAATTCGCCGGGACTTTCGTCGGTTCCGGCAAACATCGATCCGATCATGACGGCAGAGGCTCCAGCGGCGAGGGCTTTGACAACATCGCCAGAATACTTGATGCCGCCGTCGGCGATGATTGGAACTCCGGAGTCGCGAAGGGCGCGGGTGGCCTCAGCGATCGCCGTGATCTGCGGAACTCCAACGCCTGTGACAATGCGTGTAGTGCAGATGGAGCCCGGGCCGATGCCAACCTTCACACCGTCGACTCCAGCTTTGACCAGGTCGCAGGCGCCATCAAACGTGGCAACATTGCCCGCAATCAAATCGACTTCCGGCAACTTGGCCTTGATCCTCTTGACCGCTTCGAGAACGAGCGAAGAATGTCCATGCGCGCTGTCGATGGCCAGCACATCAACCTTGGCATTCGCCATCTCCTGGGCGCGCTCAAGGAAGTCGCCGGTGGCACCGATCGCGGCGCTGACGCGCAGGCGTCCCTGGGCGTCTTTTGCGGCACCGGGGTACTTCAATTTTTTCTGAATGTCTTTAACCGTGATCAGGCCCTTGAGATTGTATTTGTCGTCGACAACGAGGAGCTTCTCGACGCGATGTTCATGAAGAATCTCTTCGGCCTGCTCGAGCGTCGTGCCCACAGGAACCGTGATCAGGTTCTTCTGCGTCATCACCTTGCTGATCGGAATATCAAAACGCGTTTCAAAACGAAGATCGCGATTCGTCAGGATGCCCACAAGTTTTCCATCGCGCTGCGTAATGGGGACGCCCGAGATCTTGTACTTTTGCATGACGTTGAGCGCATCGGAGACTTTCGCGTCTGGCGACATGGTGACCGGATCGACGATCATCCCGCTCTCGGAGCGCTTTACTTTGTCGACTTCGTTGGCCTGGTGATCGATCGTGAGGTTGCGATGGATGATGCCCAGTCCGCCCTGCTGGGCGAGCGCAATGGCCATGTGCGACTCGGTGACCGTGTCCATCGCGGCGCTGATGATGGGAATGTTAAGCGCAATATTTCGCGTGATTTGCGTCTGGGTATTGGCATTGGCAGGCACAACCTCAGAGCGAGCGGGAAGAAGTAACACATCGTCAAAAGTGAGGGCTTCAGGGACCGGAAAATGAATCATAATTTTTGCTGAAACCTCTATTGTAGGGAGCGGGCGGATATTGGGCAAATGGGAGATTTACAAAACGACCCCCGCCGAGAGCTGCGACTAATCGAGAGAACCCTAGGTTCACAAATGAAAATTTGAAACCTGACTTCGATTGCGAAAAGAACAAAAACACTGTACATTTCCCAGTGATTTTCTACTCTCTAGCAGACCCGCGGGGACTTCATGTTTAATTACCTACCCTCTCGTATCGTAATTGTCTCCCTTCTAGCTCTAAATCTGGCGGCTGGACCAATGGTAACTGCTCAGCAAGCAGCGGCCGACGTTCCTGATATTACGATTCGGGCCAACACACGGCTCGTCGTGATCGATGTGGTTGTAACTTACAAGAACGGGCTGCCCGTGCCTGGACTGAAGCCGGAAGACTTCACGATTGAGGAAAACGGGAAGAAGCAGAAAGTTTCCGTGTTTGTTCCACCCGGAATTCAGAATCGGCCTGCGCCGGCTCCTGTAACTCCTGGCATATTTTCCAACCATCCCGAAAGTGTGGCGCCTGCCGGGGTTCCGACCGTCTTATTGTTGGATGCAACCAACTCCAGCTTTCTGAACCAGGCCTACGCTCGATCGCAGATGTTGCAGTATGTAAGTGAACAAAGCCACGCGGGACAGTCCATTGCAGTCATGACGATGAGCGACCGGCTTCGCGTTTTGCAGGATTTCACAACTGATCCACAGATTCTCTTGACGGCGATTAGGAATTTCAAGCCAGAGTCACGAATTTTGCAAGCGGCGCCGCCTGCTCCGGTATCAGAGATGGGCGGCCAAGGTGGAGCGATGATTGCGTCGGCGGCCGCGCAAATTGCGAGTTTTGCCAACATGCAAATCGGCTACGACCTTGAGCGACGCACTCTGATCACGATCGATGCCATGCACACCTTATCGCGCACGCTCGGCGGCCTGCCGGGCCGAAAAAACGTCGTGTGGCTTACGGCAAACTTGCCTTTTGATCTCATTCCCGAAGACCGGAATATGACGGATGCGGAACTGTTGGCCGACCTTCCCGGTCAGGGACGGCAACGGTCCGTCTCCGTCAACGGAGCGGGCTCTCTCGCGGCCGAAGCGCGGACTTTGCACAATCAAGAGATCAAGGACGCCGAGTCGCAACTCGCAAGTGCCAACATCGCGATTTATCCTGTAGATCTTCGCGGCTTGGTTGGTGGCATGGAATCGCTGGCATCTCGCTCAGAGGCCCACAACAGCGACATTCACGGAGCCGGACTCGCCAACGCAGCCCTCAGGCAATCGGGAAGCCTTAACGCGAGCCAGGACACGATGCGGGAGGTAGCTCAGGAAACCGGCGGCAAAGCGTACATGAACGAAAACGAAATCAAGCAGGGAGTCGCGTTGGCAATGGCCGATGACAAGGCCTCGTACACGATCGGCTACTATCCGGAGAATAAGAAATGGGACGGCAAATATCGCACCGTGAAAGTCAAACTGTCACAGGCAGACACCGAGGTGCGATATCGGAAAGGCTACTTCGCGGTGGACACAACACAACAGAAAAATCCCAATTACGAATCGGACGTTGCCGCCGCGATTCTGTTTAACGCTCCCGCCACGCAGATCTCGTTCAAAGCACAAGCCAAGCCCACCGATCCGGGAAAAATGCGTGTCGTTTTTCTAGTCGATGCCCACACTCTGACGGCGGAAGATGCGGGTGGCAGCCGGAAGATGAACGTGAACTTCTACGCCACCGTGTGGGGATCCGGAGACAAAAGCCTGGGAGCTCACACGATCAAGGTAGACAAGGCCTTCGACGCTGCCACCTATCAGCAGATTCTCGATCACGGCATGATGGTGCCGATCGATATGGACGTTCCTGCCGGCGGGACGGAATTACGGCTGGCTGTGCTCGATAACAAAACCGGCTTTATCGGGACGGTTAGCGGGCCCTTGAGACAATAATCACTTCGGCCTGGACAAGAAATAAGGGCGCCCATTGCCAGACGCCCTTCTTAAACTCCCAGAAAACTACGACTGCTGCGCACTACTCTTTCTTGTCGCTGCCTTCCGTCTTCCCTTCAGCCTCATTGGCAGCGATATCCTTCTGCACTTGGGCTTCCTGGTCGGCGTGTTCCATCGCTTTGCGGTTTTCTTCGGCGCGTTTGGCGCGGATTTCAGCGCGCTTCTGACGCTTCTCGTCGATCACCTGCTCGCTGCCAAGCAATTCGATGAACGCCTTTTCTGCGCCATCGCCTTTGCGCCACGCGGTGCGAACGATGCGAGTGTATCCGCCTTTGCGATCGCCGAAGCGCGGAGCCACGGTGTCGAACAGCTTGGTGACGGATTCCGGGGTCATCAGGTAAGAAGCCGCCTGACGCCGCGCGGCGAGATCTCCCTTTTTGCCGAGGGTGATCATCTTTTCAACCGACGGACGAACAGCCTTCGCCTTGATGACGGTCGTCTCGATACGCTCTTCCATGATGATCGAGGTCACCATGTTGCGCAGCATCGCGCGACGGTGAGAAGTGGTTCGTCCGAGTTTGTATCCTGCTACTTTGTGACGCATGGAAACCTCATTGAATCATTGAGAAATTGAATCATTGAGCCATTGGAGTAATTTGTAAGTCATTGACGCAATGTTTCAATGACTCAATCCCCCAATGACTCAATAGTTCTTATAGGTCGTTATCGCCGTAAGCTGACGCGGGCAGAATCTGGTTTGAAGTCGGTCCGGGGACGGCGTTGCCGTGCTCATCGATCTTCATACCCAGGCTCAGGCCCATCGAGGAAAGGATCTCCTTGATTTCGTTCAGCGACTTGCGGCCAAAGTTTTTCGTCTTCAACATCTCGGCTTCGGTCTTTTGCACCAGCTCGCCGATGGACTGAATGTTCGCGTTCTTCAGGCAGTTGTAGCTGCGTACGGAAAGCTCGAGTTCCTCGACCGACCGGTTGAGATTCTCGTTCTTGATTTCCGGACGGCGCTCTTCGCTCGAAGACGCAGTCTCGATTTCTTCTTCGAAATTGATAAAGATGTTCATGTGATCTTTAATCAGTTTCGCGGAAAGTCCAAGCGCGTCGCCGGGAGTGATCGAACCATTCGTCCAGACTTCGACGGTCAGTTTGTCGTAGTCCGTGATCTGTCCCAAACGAGCCGCCTCGACGGTGTAGTTGCACTTGCGCACCGGCGTATGAACGGAATCGATGGGAATGAATCCGATGCCGAGATCTTCTTCGAAGTTCTTGTCGGCAGAGACGTATCCGCGGCCACGCTTGAGCCGCATTTCCATGTCGAGCTTGCCGCCTTCGCTGACCGTCGCGATATAAATGTCTTTGTCGAGTACTTCGACATCGCCATCGGCTTCGATGGAGGCGCTGGTCACAACCCCGGGCTGATCGGCGCGCAGGTAGATCGCTTTCGGACCATCTCCAGCCAACTTGAACGGAACCTGCTTCATGTTGAGGATAATATCGGTCGCGTCTTCGACGACCCCTGGGATGGACTGGAACTCGTGCAGGACGCCTTCAATCTTGACGGCCGTGACGGCCGCACCTTCGATCGAGCTCAGCATCACGCGGCGAAGTGCGTTGCCGATGGTGGTGCCGAATCCGCGTTCAAAGGGCTGCGCCCAGAACATTCCATATTTGTCGGTGAGCGAACTCTGATCGCTCGCTAAACGTTTCGGTTTTTGAAAACCTCTCCAAAGCATGTGTTGCTCCTCTCGGCCATGTGGCTCAATCCCCGCTCGCTGAGCGGCCAACTCAGGTCAAAGCCGGAAAAGGCTGATCTGGCACGAATAGTGGCCAAACAGTCGCTGGTCGTTCGTCGTTGGTCGCTCGCGGGCTGATAATTTTGCCAACGACAAACGACCATCGACAATCGACTACTTGCTATACAACTCGACAATCAGCTGCTCGTTCACCGGCAACTGGATATCTTCGCGTTTCGGCAGCGCGCTGACGCGGCCCTTGTAAGCCTCGCGATCGATTTCGAGCCACGCCGGAGCGGGTTGATGACTGGCAAAGTCCTTCGCCGTTTCGAGAATCGGAATCTTGCGGCTGCTCTCGCGAATCTGAATTTCTTCGCCAACCGTAACTTCGTACGATGGAATGTTGACCTTCTTACCATTCACCTGCACGTGCCCGTGACGCACCAACTGGCGCGCCTGTCGCCGTGAAATGCCGAACCCGAGCCGGAAGACGACGTTGTCAAGACGGCGCTCGAGTTGTTCGAGCAGTTTCGCGCCGGTCACGCCTTTGAAGGTGACGGCCTTCTCAAAGTAGTTGCGGAACTGGCCTTCCTGCGTGAAGTAAATGCGCTTGGCTTTCTGCTTCTCGCGCAATTGCAAGCCGTATCCAACAACCTTGGTCTTCTTGTCTTTCCCGTGCTGTCCGGGAGCGAAGTTACGCTTTTCGATCGGGCATTTGTCGCTGAAGCACTTGGTGCCTTTGAGGAAAAGCTTGATGCCTTCCCGGCGACAGAGACGACACACTGCATCCGTATAACGAGCCATTATTTCTCCTTGATTCGATGACCGGTTTACGGGTTTGGCTTCACCCTTCGTCCCGGACGAAATCGGTATTTACTGCTCAGTATCCAGTTATCAGTGGAGTTCGGAACCCGAGAACCTTGACTGGGTACCGGTTACTGAGTACTTTCTTACACTCTACGTCGTTTCGGCGGACGGCAACCGTTGTGCGGAATCGGCGTCGTGTCTTTAATCGATCGCACTTCGATACCTGCGGAAGCAAGCGCACGGACGGCGGATTCACGGCCCGAACCCGGGCCGCTCACGCGAACGTCAACGCTGCGCACACCGTGATCGCGCGCCATGCTGGCGGCGTTGGACGCGGCCTGCTGCGCGGCAAATGGCGTCCCTTTACGAGACCCGCGGAAACCTAGCGACCCAGAACTCTTCCATGACAGGACGTTGCCGGTCATGTCCGTGATGGTCACGATGGTGTTGTTAAAAGAAGCCTGAACGTGCACCAGTCCGTGAGGAACGTGCTTCCGCTCTTTTTTCTTGAAGGTCTTCTTTTTGCCTTTTTTGTCGGGCGCCGCGGCGCCGCCTGCTGCTACTGGTTTTGCCATGTCTTTAGAGTTCTCAGTTCTCAGTTGTCAGTCCTCAGTAAGATCGTTCTCCGCTTTAACGGAGAACTGGCAGCTGAGAGCTGAAAGCTGGGTTTAAGCTTTTGCCGTCTTCTTCTTCATCGTGATCGTGCCTTTGCGCGGACCTTTGCGGGTACGAGCATTGGTATGCGTACGCTGTCCGCGAACCGGCAGGTTACGGCGATGGCGGAATCCGCGATAGGAACCGATTTCGATGAGCCGCTTGATGTTCATCGAAACGTCCTTGCGGAGGTCGCCTTCCACCGAGCCTTGCGCCTCGATGACCTGGCGGATGCGGTTGACCTCGTCTTCGCCAAGGTCAGAAATCTTCTTCATCGGGTCGACATTCGCCGCGTCCAGAATGTTCGCCGCGCGCGCATTCCCGATACCGTAGATGTAGGTGAGCGCGATGTTCGTTCGCTTATTACGCGGAAGATCGACGCCTGCAATACGTGCCATAGTTTTCTAATCCTTCTGGAATCTGTTACCAGCTTCTCGCTTTGGCCGCCGGCTATGCGCCAGAAGCCTGCCGCTTTACCCCTGGCGCTGTTTGTGCTTGGACGTCTCGCAAATTACGCGGACCACGCCCTTGCGGTGAATAACCTTGCACTTGTCACAAATTTTCTTTACCGATGCCCTTACTTTCATAAATCACTTTCCAATTCTCAGTTGCCAATTCTCAGTGACTGCAACTGCGGATCCCTCGCTTCGCTCGGGATGACAATCTCACAAATACAGAGATCAATCGCGCTATTTGTAACGGTACACGATCCGTCCGCGATTCAGATCGTACGGAGAAAGTTCGACTGCGACTTTATCTCCAGGAAGAATGCGAATGAAGTTCTTCCGCATCTTGCCCGAAACGTGCGCCAGGACTTGGTGCTTGTTTTCAAGCTCCACTTTGAACATGGCATTGGGCAGCGGCTCGACCACCGTTGCCATCACTTCAATCGCGTCTTCTTTACTCATTGACTCCTTAAAAGGCTCTTGGCTGTTCGCTCTAGGCCTTTAGCTGAAAGCCAAGAGCTAAAAGCTAAGAACCTCTACTGCGTCAAAATCACCGGACCTAGACGCGTAACGGCAACGCAATGTTCAAAGTGCGCGCTGTAACTGCCGTCGAGCGTTACGGCCGTCCACTTGTCGCTCAAGACCTTCGTCTCGGGACGCCCCGAGTTCACCATCGGCTCAATCGCGAGCACCATGCCTTCGGTCAACTCCGCGCCCTGGCCCTTTTTCCCAAAGTTCGGAATCTGCGGCGCTTCGTGCAGCTTCGTTCCGATCCCGTGGCCCACAAACTCTCGCACTACGCTGAACCCGTTTGCCTCGACGTGCTTCTGAATCGCCGATCCAACGTGGCCAATCGTGTTGCCGATCTTTACCTGCTCGATTCCTTTGTAGAGCGAGGCCTCGGTCACTTCGAGCAACTTCTTCAACTCCGCAGCTACCGTCTCGCCGACCGGCACGGTAATGGCCGCGTCCCCGTAGTATCCATCGCAAACCACGCCGCAGTCGATGGAGACAATGTCGCCGGTTTTCAGCGCCCGTTTTTCCGACGGGATACCGTGTACGATCTCTTCGTTGATCGAGGTACACAGCACACAGGGATAACCGAAATATCCCTTGAACGCCGGCGTCGCCCCAAAATCCGCGATCATCTTGGCGGCGGCGTTTTCTAGGTCCATCGTGGTCACACCCGCTGCCACGATGCTTTTCAAGTGGTTCAAAACCTGGCGAACCATCTTTCCGCTTCGCCTCATCTTCTCGATCTCTTCGGGCGTTTTGCGGATGATGCGGTCTTCTCCAAAACTCATAACGAATTTCTTTACTTCAGAGCCTTCACTTCGCCGCTTCTCGGAACACATTCCTGCTCACGGCGGCTTTCAAGCACGGCAAAAATCTGCACCGTCACCTCGGCCATCGGACGATCGGCATTGATGGCAACCAGCCGTCCTTGGGCTTTGTAATAGTCGGCCACGAGCCGGGTCTGGCGATCATAGGCAGCCAAACGCTCGGAAATAACCTCTTCGCGATCGTCATCGCGGATCACCAGCTTCGATCCGTCTACATCACACAACTCATCGACGCGAGGTGGCTGAGAGTGAATGTTATAGAGCAGCCCGCAGGTGGGACACGAACGCCGTCCGGTAAGCCGTTGCAGCAATTGATTATAATCTACCAAGAGCTGGATCACAACTAGCGGATACTGGCACGGTTCGCCAGCACTGGGCTGGACTGTCTTCGCCGTACCTGTCTGCGATCCGTTTCCCTTCTTATTTTCAAAGACCTCCTTTTCCAGGAAGGCGTCCAGCCATCCGGCCTGAGCGGCGGTTCGGGGAAAGCCGTCCAGAACAAATCCACGATTACAGTCGGCTTCCCGCAGCCGCGTGGCAACGATGCCATACATCAGCTCGTCAGGAACCAACTCCCCCCGCGCCATGATCCCCTTGGCAGCAAGGCCTAACTCGGTACCACGTGCGATGTGCTCGCGTAAAAGATCGCCGGTCGAGATCGTCGGCACGCCGTAGCGCTCGACAATCTGTCTCGACTGAGTGCCCTTCCCGGCGCCCGGAGGGCCCAGAAGAATCACCGTTCCAATATTTCGCGCGGTTTCGTTGGCCATCGAAATGGCTTCTTTACTCGTATTTCCTACCGCGGAAATATCGTCGTGCTCCGCGCTTGCTAAAACCAGTTCCCAGAACTTTTCTTACCACGTCCGGCGACCGCGCAGGCGGCCGCTCTTCGGGGTAAATCCATCGTAGTGGCGCATGATCAACTGCGCCTCAATCTGTGTGACCGTATCCATCGCGACACCGACCACGATCAGCAGCGAAGTTCCGCCGAAGTAGAAATTGACACCTAAACCGTTTGTCACCCAGGTTGGCAAGCTCTCAAACATGCGTCCCAGCAGCGGCAGGTGATTGAGTTTGATACCCGCGATCATCCACTCCGGAATCAGCGAAATCAGAATCAGGTAGAGCGCGCCGACCAGCGTAATCCGAGTCAGAACGTCGTTGATGAAATCCGAAGTCCGCTTACCCGGCCGTATGCCGGGAATAAAACCGCCCCACTTCCGCATGTTGTCCGCAACCTCGTTCGGATTGAACACGATCGAGATATAGAAGTAGGCAAAGAAGATGATGCCCAGACAATAAAGAAGAGTGTAGAGAGGCTCTCCCCACTTCATCGCATCAAGAATGGGACCGACAACGCGATTGTTATGAAAGGCCGCGCCCAGCATTTGCGGCAACGCCAAAATGGACGAAGCAAAAATAACTGGCATTACGCCGCCCGCATTCACCCTGAGCGGCAGGTGCGTTGATTGTCCGCCCATCACTTTTCGTCCGACGACACGTTTCGCGTACTGCACCGGAATGCGCCGTTCGCTGCGTTCGACGTAGACAATGAACGCCACTACCGCAATCATCAGCACGAGCAGCATAATGATGGCCGGAGCAGTGAAAACTCCCCACGCCGACGTGCTGGCTTTCTGATAAAGATCGATGACGCCGCGCGGCAGGCCGACGACGATGCCGGCAAAAATCAGCAGCGACATGCCGTTACCAATCCCGCGTTCCGTGATTTGCTCGCCGAGCCACATGATGAAGGCGCTGCCCGTGGTCAACGTCAGCATCGTCATCAGGATGAAGCTGGGTCCAGGCGTGTTGACGAAATCACCGGCTTTCTGAAGGCTGATCGCGATGCCGAAAGACTGCACCGCGCTCAAAATCACGGTCAGATATCGCGTCCACTGCGTGATCTTCTTGCGGCCCATCTCGCCTTCTTTTTGCAGCTTCGCCAGTGGCTCATAGACCACGGTCAGCAACTGCAAAATGATGGACGCCGTGATGTACGGCATGATGCCAAGGGCGAAGATGGTGAGGCGCCGCAGGTTGCCGCCGCTGAACAGATCGACGAAGCCGAGCACCGAACCTTTATTCTGCTCAAAGAACTGCGCCAGACGATCTCCGTTGATCCCAGGCGTCGGGATGTGGCCACCGATGCGATACACCGCCAAGAGGCCGAGCGTAAACAACACGCGCTTGCGAAGGTCGGGAACCCGGAAGATGTTCGACAGCTTTTCGAGCATTACTGCAAGACCTCAAACTTGCCGCCAGCCTTGGTGATTTTATCCTGAGCCGTCTTGGAAAATTTGTGCGCGTGCACCGTAATCGCGGAGGTCAATTCGCCGGTGCCCAGAATCTTAACCGGCTGCTTGCCATTTACCACACCCGCTTTTTTCAGTACCTCGGGGGTAATTTCAGTTTCGCCCAGCTCGGCGAGGCGGTCGAGGTTCACGACCGAATATTCTTCGCGGAAAATGTTAGTAAAGCCGCGCTTTGGAATCCGGCGATGCAGCGGCATCTGGCCGCCTTCAAATCCGCGGATCAATCGTGCACCAGCGCGGGACCACTGCCCTTTGTGGCCGCGCGTGGATGTCTTGCCCATGCCGGATCCCATGCCACGTCCGACTCGCTTCTTCTTTTCCGTCGATTTCTTGGGCGCCCGTATTGTCGATAAATTCATAACCGTCTCTCGTCTCGCGGCGAACCGCGTCTCTACGCTTACTCTACGATCGCAATCAGATGTGGAATCTTCGCCACCATGCCGCGAATCGCGCTATTGTCTGGCCGCACGATCACCTGGTTCAACCGGGTAAAGCCCAGACCTTTGACCACTGCTTTCTGTTTCTTGGGAGTGCAGATGGCCGAACGAACCCACTTCAGCTGGATCGTTCCCTTCGGCGCCGCTTTCGATGTCTTGGTCGTCATTACAACTCCTCTACCGACTTGCCGCGCAACTCCGCGACGTGTTCGCGGCTCTTGAGCTTCTTGAGCGCTTCGAACGTCGCCTTAATCACGTTGTGCGGATTGTTGGTGCCAATCGATTTCGTCAGTACATTCTGGATGCCAGCCGAGGTCATCACCGCGCGCACCGCTCCGCCAGCAATCACGCCCGTCCCTTCAGGAGCCGGCTTCAGCAATACCATGCCGGAACCGAAGCGCCCCAAGACCGTGTGCGGCACCGAGGTTTGCGTCAGGTTGATGCGCATGAGGTTCTTCTTCGCCGACTCAATCCCTTTGCGGATGGCCTGCGGAACTTCCTTCGCTTTTCCCGACCCAAAGCCAACCACCGCCGCCGACGGATCTCCAATAACGACGAGTGCCGCGAACGACATGTTCTTGCCGCCCTTAACCACTTTCGTTACCCGGTTAATCGAGACCACCTGGTCCTTTAACTGGAACGAAGCTGCATCGAGTTTTTTTGTGACTCTAGCCATTCAATATCCCATTTCTAATTTGTAATTGGTAATTTGTGATTGATATTCCAAAGCCGAGGTTTTGAAATTACAAATTACAAATCACCAATCACAAATTGTCTAAAACTCTAGGCCCGCTTCGCGCGCCGCGTCGGCTACCGCCTTCACCCGGCCATGGTAGATGTAGCCACCACGGTCAAACACCACCTTGGTGACGCCTTTTTCCTTGGCCAGTTCCGCGATCTTCTTGCCGACTCCTTTTGCCGAGGCGACGTTACCCCCAGTCGTGCGCCCACCCTTGCGGTCATCCGCAGTCGAGGCCGCTACCAAGGTCACGCCCTTGAGGTCGTCGATCAGCTGAACATAAATATGATTCAGCGACCGGTATACATTCAGTCGCGGACGCTCCGGCGTTCCCACAACTTTCTTTCGGATACGATCGTGCACCCGTTGCCGCGTCTGATTTTTCGAATTGATTCTTAGCATTTCAAAAGCCTCGTCGTTCGCTGTTCGCTTTTCGTCGCCCGCAATCGCTTCATCTTGCGATCAGCGAACGACGAACAGCGAGAACCGTTACTTCGCGCCTGTCTTACCAACCTTCTTCTTCAACTTCTCGCCCACGTAACGGACGCCCTTGTTCTTATACGGATCGGGCGGACGCAACGAGCGCATTTCGGCTGCGACCTGGCCAACTTTTTGCCTGTCGATGCCATTCAATGTCAGGTGAGTCAGCTTGGCATCCACCGCGCAATCCACGCCGGTAGGCAGCGGATATTCAATCGGGTGCGAATATCCCAGACTGAAAACCACCATACCTTTGCCCTTCATTTCGGCGCGGTAGCCGATGCCGACGATGTCCAATTCGCGCGTCCAGCCCTTGGTCACGCCTTCGACCGCGTTATTAACCAGCGCGCGCGCTAAGCCGTGAACTGCGGCATGCGCGTCATCCGGACGAATCGCCACCAGGTTGCCGTCCTTCTGCTCCATCGTAATACCGGACGGAAGAGGTGTATCCAGCTTGCCTTTCGGCCCCTGGACCATCACCGTGTTGCCTTCAATCTTCACCGTCACGCCCTTCGGGATCGCGATCGGTTTTTTTCCAATTCGTGACATAGCTTCTTAGCTCTCAGCTCTCAGGTGTCCGCTGTCTGCATTCAGCTCAAACCGTTTTTCCTGACGGCTGATGGCTGTAGCTGACGGCTGGTTCTCTACCAAATCTCGCAAAGCAATTCGCCGCCCAGTCCCTGCCGACGCGCCTGGCGTCCCGTCATCACACCCTTTGGCGTGGTCAGGATGTTGATTCCCATCCCGCCCAGGACACGCGGAATCTCGGTGCGGCGCACATAGACCCGGCAACCGGGACGCGAGACGCGCGCCAGGTTCGTAATGACCGCCTCGTTGTTGTTGCCGTACTTCAAGTAGACGCGCAGGACCTTGTGGCCCTCTTCTTCTGCCGGCTTGAAGTTCGCGATATAGCCCTCTTCTTTGAGAATGCGGGCAATCTCTGTCTTCAGCTTGGAAGCTGGTATATCCACTTTCTGGTGCCGTGCGCGGATCGCGTTACGGATGCGCGCCAGCATGTCTGCGACCGGATCGGTCAACCTCATCGTTTGCTTCTCCTAAAGCCGCTCGTTCGCTCCGCATCGTCATTCGCGATTCAGCGGAGAACCTGTCAGCAGCTTACTTCTTTCGTCATTCGCTATTCGCTGTTCGCCCTTCGCTGAACCGCGCGAAAAACGAACGACGAATCGCCAACAGCGTTTCTTCTACCAGGACGACTTCGAAACTCCAGGGATCTCGCCCCGCAGCGCCAACTGCCGAAAACACAGACGGCACAGGCCGAACTTACGTAAAAAGGCCCGCGGACGTTCCGCAGATTTTGCAGCGGTTGTGCTTGCGCGACGAGAACTTTGGCTTCCTCGCGTCCTTCACTCTTTTTGCTGTAGTTGCCAAACTTAGCTCCTCGCTTTTGCGTCACCGGCTTTCCGCCGCCGGCTTTCCGTTAAAACTAATTTGCCCGGAAGGGCATTCCTAGCTGCTTCAACAGCGACCGCGCCTGGTTGTCGGAGCGCGCCGTCGTCACAATCGTGACGTTCATTCCCTTCAGCTTGTCTACCTTCGAGTAATCAATCTCCGGGAAGATCAGCTGGTCGTGCAGACCCAGCGTGTAATTGCCGCGGCCATCGAAAGACTTGGTCGAAACTCCCTTAAAATCGCGCACTCGCGGAAGCACAACGCTCACCAGGCGATCGAAGAATTCATACATGCGGTCGCCGCGCAGCGTAACCATCGCGCCAATCGGCATGCCTTCGCGAACCTTAAAAGCGGCAATCGACTTCTTCGCCCGCGTGATCACCGGCTTCTGGCCGGTAATCTGACCTAGTTCGTTGACCGCCGGGTCGATCAGTTTCGCGTTCTGCGTCGCTTCGCCAACACCCATGTTCACGACGATCTTGTTCAGCCGCGGAACCGCCATCGGATTCTTGAGGTCGAGCTCTTTCATCAGCGCAACTGCGACTTCTTTCTCGAACTGCGCCCTCAGGCGCGGGCGCTCTTTGGCCGCGTGCCGCGGTGCCTCCGCGCTCGGCTTCTCGGCCGCCTGCGTCTTTTCGGCCTTGGCTTTCGTCTTCTTCAACTGCTCGGCTTTTTTCTGCTCGTCTACCATTTGTCGTTGCTACCTTATCTCTCACGGTTTCGGATTGTCGGTTTTTAGCGATGGAACGTTACCCTGCAGCTCCTCGCTCGACGTATACCGGTTCGTGAAGCTCAAATTCTCCGCTAGTTCGTGCACTCCACCAAGAGCTAATAGCTGATGGCTGACAACTACTTTTCTAACGTCGTCCCGCACTTCTTGCACACCCGCACTTTGCGTTCGCCACGCACTTCATGCCCAATCCGCACCGGACCACATGTCCCGCACACCAGCGCCACGTTCGCTAACCGAATCGGCCGTTCCTGCTCGGCGATTCCACCCTTAATATTGCGCTGCGGATTCGGGCGCACGTGCTTCTTCACCGTCATGACGTGCTCGACCAGAACACGCCCTTCATCCGGAAACACTCGCAGGACGCGGCCTTCTTTGCCCGTATCCTTGCCGGTCATAACCTTCACGGTGTCGTTGCGCCGGATATCCACTCGCTTATGTAACTTCGTCGTTGCTGTTCCCATCTCGAATCCTCAATATTCTATTGACAGGCTCGATGCTCCTGAGACCTGAGAGCTGACACCCGAGACCTAAAGTACTTCCGGCGCCAGCGACACAATCTTCAAAAATTTCCGCTCGCGCAGTTCGCGCGCTACCGGACCAAACACGCGCGTTCCCACCGGTTCTCCCGTATCGTTGATCAGCACTGCCGCATTCTGATCGAAACGGATGTAAGTCCCGTCGCGGCGGCGATGTTCTTTCCGCGTCCGGACAATCACCGCCTTCACCACTTTGCCTTTTTGCACCTGACCGTCGGGCGAGGCTTCTTTCACGGCCGCCGTGATCACGTCGCCAATTCCCGCATGCATTCCAGTCGAACCGCCGAGCGGCATGATCATCTGCAGCTTGCGCGCGCCGGAGTTATCGGCGACCTCGATCATCGATCTCATCATTAAAGACATATTCAGTCTCCTTCTTCCCGCCGCGCACTTACCGCCGCCCGCAACCGCTAGCTCTTACCCTTTGGCGGAAACACCCGTCGCGGCGTCGATATCCACTTCCGGCACCAGCGCGGTCTTACGCACGATTTCCTTCAACGTCCAGCGCTTCAGCTTCGACAAAGGACGCGACTCTTCGATCTTCACCACATCGCCCGTGTGAGATTCGTTTTTCTCGTCGTGCGCATAAAACTTCTTGCGGATCGAAATCACCCGCTTATACATGGGGTGCGCCTTCTTGCGCGTGACTTCGACCACGATCGTCTTCTGCATCTTGTTCGAGACAACCGTGCCGATCAGCACCTTGCGATGCGACTGTTTTTCAGCCTGCGCGTTTTCGCTCTGGCCTGTGGTTTCCGCCATCATTTTTTCTCCGTCTTGCTCGTCGTCACCTTGCTCGTCGCTTTGCCCGTCGTCGCCTTGGCGCCCGCCAACTCCTGCTCGCGCTGGACGGTCTGAACGCGCGCGATGTCCCGACGTAACCCGCGAATCTTCTTCAAGCTTTCCGTCTGCCCCATATTCATCTGGAACTTCAGCTTGAAGAGCTGGTCCGCCAAATCGCGCTCCTGGTGCTTGAGCTCGTCATCGGTTAAGTTGCGAATCTTTTCTGCCTTCATAAATCAGTTCTCAGTTCTCAGTTGTCAGTTCTCAGGGAAAGCCTTTCGCTTCCAAACTTGCGTGGTACTTCTGCAATCTGAGCTCTGACTCCTGCAATCTCTCTACAGCACTTCGCGTTTCACAAAGGTCGTGCGCAACGGAAGCTTGTGCGAGGCCAGACGCATCGCCTCTTTCGCTTCCGTAATCGTCACGCCTTCCATCTCAAACAGAATCTTGCCCGGCTTCACCACCGCGACCCAATGATCGGGAGCGCCTTTGCCTTTTCCCATACGGGTTTCGGCGGGCTTCTTCGTCACCGGCTTATCCGGAAACAAACGGATCCAGATTTTGCCGCCGCGCTTCACAAAACGCGTCATGGCCACGCGGCTGGCTTCGATCTGCCGGTCGGTGATCCAACCCGGCTCGAGCACCTTCAGCCCAAACTGGCCGAACGACAGCGTGCTTCCGCGCCACGCCTTGCCCGTCATACGACCGCGCTGTTGCTTGCGGAACTTAACTTTCTTCGGCATCAACATAAGAATCAGTTCTCAGTTCTCAGCTGTCAGTTCTCGGGAAAATCTTCCCGTCAGATGCTCCAAACTTCCGCAATCTGACCTCTGACCTCTGCAATCTCCCTACTTCTTAGAACGCTCCCGTAGTGGGCACTTCTCGCGCCGGAGTCGCTTCCCGCTTCTTTGCCGGAAGAATCTCACCCTTGTACACCCAGCACTTCACGCCAATCACTCCGTAGGTGGTACGCGCTTCGGTAAAGCCGTAATCGATATCGGCGCGCAGCGTGTGCAGCGGCAAACGCCCCTGCAGATACCACTCCGAACGGGCGATTTCGTTGCCGTTCAAGCGGCCGCTCACGCGAACCTTGATTCCCTTGCATCCGAAGCGCAGCGCCGAATCCACCGACTTGCGCATCGCGCGCCGGAAGCCTACGCGCTTTTCCAGTTGCAGCGCGATCGACTCCGACACCAGTTGCGCATCCAGTTCCGGCTTGTGTACTTCCTGGATATCGACATGGACCTCGCGCGTCGTCTTCTTCTGCAGGTCCTGCTTCAACTTGTCGATTTCCGCGCCCTTGCGCCCGATGATGATTCCCGGACGCGCCGTCTTGATGATGATGCGCAGCTTGTTGCCCGGACGCTCAATCTCGACCGAACTCACGCCGGCCGACTTGAGCTTTTCCTTCAGCTCAGTCTTGAGCTTGTAATCCTCGAGCAGCAGCTTGTCGTAATCCTTCTCGACAAACCAGCGCGACTTCCACGGCTTGGTGTAGCCGAGGCGAAATCCGTAAGGATGAACCTTCTGTCCCATCGTTGCTCCTAACTCTCAGTCGCTGGTCGCTAGTCTTTGGTCGTTGACAATTCGATTTCCCGAACAGCTAACGACGATCGACCAACGACTTCTTTACTTCTTCGCGGTTGCTTTCTTGCCAACCGCCTTCTTCTTGGCTGGCGCTTTCCCTTTAACCTTGGGCTTCGGCCGGGGAGCGGCACCCTTCGCCGTCTTCCCGTCCGCTGCCGGCGTCGTTCCTACCGCGGCGCCGTTCCTGTTTTTCTCGGCCAACACAATCTCCAGATGCGCGATGCGCCGTACGTAGTGATAAGCGCGGCCCATCGGTGCAGGACGAATGCGCTTCATACGCGGCCCATCGTTCGCCACCGCATGCTTCACATACAGATTGTCCAACTCGACATCCAAACCTTTTTCGTTGCTCAGGAAGTTCGCGTTATCGATCGCCGATTGCAACAACTTTGCGACCGTTGCCGCCACGCGCTTCTTGGTAAATGCCAGCGTGTTCCGCGCCTCTTCCACGCGCCGTCCCTTGATCAGGTTCAGCACCAGCCGCGCTTTTTGCGGCGACACGCGCATGTATCGGGCTTCTGCTCGAAATTCCATTGTCCGCGCTCCTTACGCCTTCGGCGCCGCGGAGCTGATAGCTCCAGGCCCGCCCGGAATGCCGGCCGGTTTCGCCGCCGTTTCCGTCGCCGCTTTCATCGAGTGCCCCTTGAACTGGCGGGTGAAGCTGAATTCTCCCAGCTTGTGTCCCACCATGTTCTCGGTCACATAGACCGGAATGAACTTCCGTCCGTTATGCACCGCAATCGTGTGTCCGACCATCTCGGGGATAATCGTCGAGCGCCGCGACCATGTCCGCAGCACTTTCTTTTCGTTTCGCGCATTCATGCCTTCGACTTTCGTCACCAGGTGCGCGTCTACGAACGGTCCTTTTTTTGTCGATCGTGCCATAAAGTCAGTTCTCAGTTCCGGTCGTCAGCCATCAGCCTTCAGCCATCAGGTAAAACCGGTTTTCCTGACGGCGGCGGGCTGACGGCTGACGGCTCATCTAGCTCTTCTTGCGGCGGTTCACGATGAACGTGTCCGTCCGCTTATTGTTCCGCGTCTTGTAGCCGCGCGTCGGCTGTCCCCACGGCGTCACCGGATGCCGTCCGCCTGAGGTTTTACCTTCGCCACCACCATGCGGATGATCCACCGGGTTCATGGACACGCCGCGGTTATGCGGACGTTTCCCCACCCAGCGCGTGCGTCCCGCCTTGCCCCACGTAACGTTCTCGTGGTCGGTGTTGCCAACCTGCCCGATGGTAGCCAAGCAATCCAGCGCCACCTTGCGCGTCTCGCCGGAAGGCAATTTCACTAGCCCGTAGTCGCCTTCTTTCGCGACCAACTGTGCCGAACCGCCCGCCGAACGCACCATCTGCGCGCCCTTACCAGGACGGAGTTCGATATTGTGAATCGTCGTGCCAGGCGGAATGTTCCGCAGCGGCAACGCATTTCCCACGAGAATGTCCGCCTCGGGACCGCTCAAAATCTTCGCGCCTACCTTCAGTCCGTCGGGCTGCACAATGTACCGCTTCTCGCCATCCGCATAGCTCAGCAGGGCAATACGCGCCGAGCGGCCGGGATCGTATTCGATCGTCACCACCGTCGCCGGAATGCCATGCTTATCGCGCTTGAAATCAATCGTGCGCAGCAAGCGCTTGTTGCCGCCCCCGCGAAAACGCATCGTCGTGTCGCCGGAATTGCGGCGTCCACCGGAACGAATCTTGCCCTCAACCAGCGCCTTGTGCGGCTTCGATGAGGTAATGTCGTCAGTCGTAACCGACGTGCGATAACGCAGCGTCTGGGTTGTCGGTCTGTAAGTTTTGATTGCCATGTTCAGCTCACTGCCTTTGGTCGTTCGTCGTTGGTCGTTCGTCGTTCGCTTTCCCGTTGCTCTGGAGCGCCGTTGCCAACGACCAACGACGAGCGACTACCGACTGCATTACAAATTCTGTGCATACTCCGGCATCTTTTCGCCGCTCTTCAACCGCACGTACGCCTTTTTCCAGTCAGGACGGTAGCCGGTAAACTTTCCCCGCCGCCGCTCTTTTCCCGGATAATTCGCCGTTCGTACCGACGACACTTTCACTTTGAAGATCGACTGCACCGCTTCCTTAATCTCGGTCTTCGTCGCCTTCGGCGCTACTTGGAACACCAGCGTGTTCTGCGTCTCTTTAATTCCGAGACCTTTTTCGGTGATCACCGGCTTACGAATAATCTGATAAGCGGATTTCATCAGGCCACCTCCGCTTTCGTCTTCGCCTTTGTCTTTGTCTTTCGCAGACGCGGCGCCGGCTTCTTCTTTTTCTCTTCGACCGGCTCAGCTTCGTGCGTGCGCCGCGAAACCGACTTCTTCAGCGAATCCTGCAACTTCTCGAGCGCCGGCTGCGCAAAGATCACGTGCGTGTAGCGCATGATGTGATACGGATGCACTTCATTCGCCCGCACCAGTTCCAGTCCATCGATGTTGCGCGAACTGAGTGCCAGGTTATTGTTCTCCGCCGTCGAAAGATCCACCAGCAGCGTCGTGCCATCCACCTTCAACTTGTCGAGCGCCTCACGAAAGAGCTTTGTCTTCGGCTCTTTCACGTCGAACGAATTCACCACGATCAATTTGCCATCGGCAAATTTCGAAGCGAGCGCCGAGCGCAACGCACCCAGCAGCTTCTTCTTGGGGAAGGCATAGTCGTACGAGCGGGGCTGCGGTCCGTGAACCGTGCCGCCGTGGCGCCACAGTGGCGAACGGATGGAGCCGATTCGCGCCCGCCCAGTGCCCTTCTGCTTCCAGAGCTTCTTGCCCGATCCGGAAACGCGCCAGCGGTTCTTGGTAGCATGCGTGCCCGCACGCGCGGAGGCGCGATAGTGCGTGATCGCCTCCCAGAGCAAGTCTTCGTTAACTGCCCCGAAAACTTCCTCGGCCAGTTCCAGCGTTCCCGCCTTCGCTCCGTTCAAATTGAAAACATCAATAGTTGCCATATTTCTCTCGTATTCTCACTTACTAACTAGCGACCGACTAACGACGAACGGCCAGCGACTGAACTACCCCTTCTTTGCCGCTCTCTTCGCAGCCTTCAACGGATCAACCGTCGCCGAGCCCGCAAATCCACGGCGCTCTCGGGGCGGTTTCTTTGCTTTGTTGATCATGATGTAGCCGCCGTTCGCTCCCGGAACACTGCCCTCGACTACCAGCAAATTTTCTTCTTTATCGACGCCAAGGATCCGGAGGTTGCGCGTCGTGATGCGAGCATCGCCCATGTGTCCCGACATCCGCATACCCTTAAAAACGCGCGACGGAAATGCCGAAGATCCAATCGAACCCGTGATCTGAAACATCGAACCGTGCGACTTGGGACCGCCGCCAAAGTGATGGCGCTTCACCACACCCTGAAAGCCGTGCCCCTTGCTGGTTCCGATCACATCGACAAAACGCTCGTTCTCAAAAATATCAACCAGAATCCGGTCACCCGGCTTAATCACGCCCTCGGTGGTTTCTCCCGGAGCATCCACTTCGATTCCAACTTCGCGGACAAACCGTACCGGCGGAAGATTGTGTTTCGCAAAATGTCCGCGCATTGCCTTCGTCAGTTTTTTCTCTTTCACAAACTCAACCAGGCCAATCTGCGCCGACTCGTACCCATCTCGGGTGCTGGTCTTGTGTTGCGTGATCACGCACGGCCCCGCCTGCAGCACGGTCGCCGGCCGCACATCGCCCTTCGAATCGAAGAGCTGCGTCATGCCGACTTTTTTTCCGAGGATTCCAGTAACTCTTGCCATTTCCTTCTCCATTCCCAGCTTGGCTCGTGGCTATTGGCTGGGCGCCTTCGACCTTAAGTCGTTGGTCGTTGGTCGCTAGTCGTTTGCAAACTCATCGCTGGCGAACGACCAGCGACGAACGACCAGCGACTATTTATGCTCTTTCCCGAATGCCTTAATCTCTACATCCACTCCCGCCGGCAGATCGAGCTTCATCAGCGCATCGACCGTCTGCTGCGTCGGCTCAAGAATATCGAGCAGGCGCTTGTGGGTACGGATCTCAAACGCTTCCCGCGACTTCTTATCCACGTGCGGGGAACGCAGCACGCAGTACTTGTTTTTCATCGTAGGCAGGGGAATCGGTCCGGCAATCTGCGCGCCGGTACGTTTCGCCGTTTCCACGATCTCGCCTGTCGACTGATCCAGAATGCGGTAGTCGTAGGCCTTCAACCGTATGCGAATTCTTTCTTTTCCAGTCACTGTTTTCTCTCTTTACCCCTCCCGGCATCTCCGGAAGGAAAGAACTGGCGGCAAGCTGCAAGCCGCGAATTAATTTCTGAGCTGCTAGCTTCCGACTTCCAGCAGCACCACATCTTTCGCCCAACCATCCCGTTTTCCCTGATGGCTGAGGGCTAATGACTGAAGGCTATTTCACAATCTCCGCAATCGTACCGGCGCCGACCGTGTGGCCGCCTTCGCGAATCGCGAACCGCAATCCCTTTTCCATCGCCACCGGAGTGATCAGTTCAATCACCAGGCTCACGTTATCGCCAGGCATCACCATCTCCGTGCCTTCTGGCAACTCCGCAATCCCCGTCACGTCCGTTGTCCGCAAGTAAAACTGCGGACGATATCCCTTGAAGAACGGCGTATGACGTCCACCTTCTTCTTTCGTCAGGATGTACACCTCAGCCTTGAACTTCGTGTGCGGAGTAATCGATCCCGTCTTCGCCAACACCATTCCGCGCTCAACGTCCTCTTTCGCAATGCCGCGCAACAGAAGTCCCGCATTGTCGCCCGCCATGCCTTCATCCAGCTGCTTCTTGAACATTTCGACGCCGGTCACCACCGTCTTGCGCGTCTCGCGGAAACCCACAATCTCCGACTCTTCGCCAACCTTCACCTTGCCGCGCTCGATACGTCCTGTCACGACCGTGCCGCGTCCTTGAATCGAAAAAATATCTTCGATCGGCATCAGGAACGGCTTATCCAAGTCACGCACCGGCTGCGGAATACTCTTGTCCACCGCCTCCATCAACGCGTCAACCTGCTTCTCCCACTTGTCTTCGCCGTTCAACGCGCCGAGAGCCGAGAGCCTCACCACGGGAACATCATCGCCCGGATACTGGTACGCCTTCAGCAACTCGCGTACTTCCAGTTCCACCAGATCCAGCAACTCGGGATCATCCACCGCATCGCACTTATTGAGCGCCACGACAATGTACGGCACACCGACCTGACGAGCCAAGAGCACGTGCTCGCGCGTCTGCGGCATCGGACCGTCCGTCGCCGCAACCACTAAGATCGCACCATCCATCTGCGCCGCGCCCGTGATCATGTTCTTGATGTAATCCGCGTGGCCGGGGCAATCGACGTGCGCGTAGTGCCGGTTCGCCGTCTCGTATTCCACGTGCGCCGTGGCAATCGTTATGCCGCGCGCCTTTTCTTCCGGAGCGTTATCGATCGAATCAAACGACCGGAACGAGTTCTTCGGGTTGTGCTTGGACAAAACCTTCGTGATCGCCGCCGTTAACGTGGTCTTCCCATGGTCAATGTGACCAATCGTCCCTACGTTGCAGTGCGGCTTATTGCGATCAAACTTTTCTTTCGCCATTTCCTCTTCGCTCCATCAACCTGCGGCGTTGCCGCGGATAACTCAATCCAACCTAAATCTAAAAATCTTTTTGCGACCTTCAGTCAGTTCTTCACAAAGATTCGCTTGCACTGCCAGCTCAAAAAAAGGCTTCACAGCACAAGGCCTTCCCGAGATCAACTCTTCAACATCTGCTCGGGTATAAACGCCTTTGCGTCTCCCGATGTCTTGAAACAGCCAACGCAGATCATCATCCGTCAGGTTCTTATTCTTAAAGGCGATCTGACGACACCCGTTCCTGTTTTGCTCCACACGATATCCCTGTTTTTTTGCTGCACCAATAATCGCGTCCACGAATAACATCTGCTCCATAACATCAGCGCGGCGCCGCCTTGCCCTGCGTCTTGGCGATAATTTCATCCGCCACATGACGCGGCGCCTCTTCATAACGCGCAAAATGCATCGAGTACTCGGCGCGCCCCTGCGTCGACGACCGCATGTGTGTCGCGTAACCAAACATTTCCGCCAAGGGCACGATCGCCTTGATAACCTGCGAACCGGCACGATGCTCCATGCCTTCGATCCGTCCGCGACGCGAACTCAGATCGCCCATGATCGTTCCGGCGTAATCTTCCGGCGTCACGACTTCGACCGCCATCACCGGCTCCAACAGCACGGGAGAAGCTTTGCGTGCCGCTTCTTTGAACGCCATCGACCCGGCAATCTTGAACGCCATTTCGTTCGAATCAACGTCGTGATAGCTGCCGTCGTACAGCGTCGCCTTCACATCGACCATCGGATAGCCCGCGAGGATGCCGCCTTCCAGCGCCTCACGGATACCCTGATCAATCGGCTTGATGAACTCTTTCGGAACCGATCCGCCCGTGATGTCATTAACGAACTCGTAGCCCACACCCGGTGGCTGAGGGTCGAGATAAATCTTCGCGTGACCGTATTGTCCCTTGCCGCCGGTCTGCCGGATGTACTTGCCTTCCGCTTCCGAGTGCTTGCGAATCGTCTCGCGATACGCGACCTGCGGCTTACCGACATTCGCTTCAACCTTATATTCGCGCATCATGCGGTCGACGATGATTTCGAGATGCAACTCGCCCATGCCGCTGATGATGGTCTGTCCGCTGTCGGGATCGGTATGAACCTTAAAAGTAGGATCTTCTTGCGCCAGCCGCGCCAGCGCCATGCCCATCTTTTCCTGATCGGCCTTTGTCTTCGGCTCAACCGCAACCGAGATTACCGGCACGGCGAACGAAATCGATTCGAGCGTGATCGGATGCTTCTCTTCGCATATGGTGTCGCCCGTGCCGACGTTCTTCAATCCCACTACGGCGCAGATGTCGCCCGCCAGAATTTCCTGGATGTCTTCGCGCTTATTGGCGTGCATCTTCAGCAGGCGGCCAATGCGCTCATGTCTCTGCGTGCGCGAATTCAAAACCGACTCGCCCGACTTCAGTTGTCCGGAATACACGCGGATAAACGTCAACTGGCCGACGAACGGGTCCGCCATAATCTTGAACGCCAGCGCCGCAAACGGCTCTTTGTCGTCGGCTTTGCGGACGATCGTCGCTCCGTTGTCGGGATCGAGGCCATGCGTCTCTTTCGTATCGAGCGGCGAAGGCAGGTAATCGACCACTGCGTCGAGCAGCGGCTGGACACCTTTATTCTTGAACGCAGTCCCGACCACCACCGGAAACAACTTCAACGCGATCGTTGACTTGCGCAGCGACGCCTTGAGTTCCTCCGCCGAAATCGCTTCGCCTTCGAGAAATTTGTGCAGAATCTCGTCGTCGTTTTCGGCGACAGTTTCGACCAGTTGCGTATGGAACGCCTCGGCCTTTTTCTGCAGATCCGCCGGAATCTCTCCAACCTGATATTCCGCTCCGATCGTGTCGTCTGGCCAGATGATGGATTTCATGGCAATCAGATCCACGACTCCGCGGAATTTATCTTCTTGTCCGATGGGAATTTGAATGGCGACGGGTTTGGCACTGAGGCGCTTGCGGAGGGTATCGACGGCGTGCTCGAAATCAGCACCCATCTTGTCAATCTTGTTAATGAAGCAAATTCGCGGGACGCCGTACTTGTCAGCCTGGCGCCAGACTTTTTCCGACTGCGGCTGTACGCCGTGAACCGCGTCAAACACCGCAACCGCGCCGTCGAGCACGCGCAGCGAGCGTTCCACCTCGGCCGTAAAGTCCACATGGCCGGGCGTATCAATAATGTTGATGCGAATATCGTGCCAGGTGCAGGTCGTCGCGGCGGACGTAATCGTAATGCCGCGCTCCTGCTCCTGCTCCATCCAGTCCATGATGGCCGTGCCTTCGTGGACCTCGCCGATACGGTGCGTCTTTCCCGTATAAAACAGGATGCGCTCCGTCGTCGTGGTCTTCCCGGCGTCGATGTGGGCCATGATGCCGATGTTCCTGCAGCGCTCTAATGGGACTGTTCTGGGCACGACTCTCTCTATCTCTTTCTGGGCTCTGAAATCCGTTTCTTACCGTTTCCTTCTAACCACCCGCCATTCGCTTCCGGGAATCGCGAACGACGAACCGCCAACGACGAACGACAGCTCTTCTACCACCGGTAATGCGCGAACGCCTTGTTTGCTTCCGCCATTCTGTGGACGTCTTCCTTCTTCTTGATGGCGGCGCCTTTGCCGTTTGAAGCATCCAGCAATTCGTTCGTCAACTTGTCGATCATTCCCTTTTCGCCGCGTCCGCGCGCATAGCTCACCAGCCAACGGATCGCGAGCGACGTCCTGCGGTCCGGCGCAACTTCGATCGGCACCTGGTAGTTCGCGCCGCCGACTCGCCGCGTCTTCACTTCCAGCAGCGGCTTCGCATTCTCCACCGCCTTCGTGAACAGCTTCAGAGGCTCGTCGCCGCCTTTTTCCTGCAACTTCTCGAGCGATTTATAAAAGATGCCTTCGGCAGTCGATTTCTTTCCCTGCCACATCATCGAGTTGATGAACTTCGTCACCAGATCTGATCCGTAAATCGGATCAGCCTCGACCTTCCGCTTCGGTGTATGACCTTTTCTTGGCATGCTTTGTCAGCTCTCAGCTTCTAATTTCTCAGCGCTTCACTGGCGACTGGCCACTGAGCACTGGCAACCGCTCTTATGCTTTCTTCGCGCGCTTCGTTCCGTACTTCGAGCGCCCCTGATTCCGGCCCGCCACTCCCGTCGCGTCCAACGTGCCGCGCACAACGTGATAACGCACACCCGGCAAATCTTTCACGCGGCCGCCGCGGATCAGCACAATCGAGTGCTCCTGCAAATTGTGGCCAACGCCCGGAATGTAGGTCGTCACTTCAATTCCATTTGTCAACCGGACACGCGCCACTTTGCGCAGCGCCGAGTTCGGCTTCTTCGGCGTCTGGGTATACACGCGCGTACAAACCCCGCGCTTCTGCGGACACGACTGCAGCGCCGGACTCGCAGTCTTATATTTCGTCCGCTCGCGGCCGAACTTCACCAGTTGATTAAAAGTAGGCACTCTCTAAACTCCTCAAAGTCGTTGGTCGACAGTCGTTGGTCGTCGGCAAAACGCTCGTAAACGACTAACGACCAGCGACGCTCTGCCGTTGAGAGACAGGACTCACCCCATCTCCGTTCTGGCACAGGCCTCAAGCGCCCAGCCATACTCTCCCGCCCTCAAAACGGCAGTGAGAATTCGTTCAATTTCCCGCTCAGACTAATCGCCGACGACGGTGACGCCACGCCTTGCCTCAACTTCAGGTTCGGAGGCGCTCCGTTTCGTCTGCTTCCCCTGCATAGCCTCGCGTGTTTCCCAGACTCAAATTCTTACCCTGGGCGCCAAGGTTTTCGCAGGATGTTTCAGCGAGGGCGTTCCCCGCGCTACTTCCCGCCGGGTACGTATTTCTTCAAAGCTCAGCCAAAATCTTCCCGGAGCCTGCCGCAGCGCGGGCTGCGCTTATCGACAGGACTGCCGTATACGGGCAAGCCAGACTTAACTCGCGGAACTGTTTGATAATAACAACTACCCTGCACATCGTCAACCGCTCATCGCCGCATCGAAAGAAGAGAGGGAAGAAGGTTCAAGGACTCCAGCCTTTTGCGAGGATTTGGGCTTGGTAATTTGGCGGTGCAGACGTTTGCAAATAGCACGTCCGCGCACAACCCGCTAAATTTGAAATCCTGGAACCTTGCGCCATTGGCACCTTACCTTCTACACTGACAGTTTTCCGTTCAACCACCTAAGGCTCGCGCCTGCTACTGCTGAAGAGACGCGAGGAGGATTCATGCATCGTTGCGGTCTCGCAGTCCTACTTCCGTTGGCGCTCGCCTTCGTCCTCTCCCTCTCCGGTTGCCTCGGCAAAAGCAGCGGCAACGCCGGCAACGGGGGCGTGGAAAGCGTCAGCCTCAGCCCCAGCACCACGCTATCCATCGATGTGGGCGCCACGCAAGTCTTCAGCGCCTCCGGAAAGAACGCCCAAGGCGGGACAGTCCTCGGCGTTAACATCCAATATGTTGTCCAAAGCGGGAATCCAGTCGGCGCCGCACCTCTCTCCGTCGCCAGCAATGGCAATGCCTGCGCTGGCACATGGGACATCAACGTAGCCATTTGTAGCCCTGGAACTCCCGGAATCGCCTATGTCACCGCTGTGATTAACGGCGTGAGCAGCCCGCCCACCACCGTCTATGTGCACCAGCATGTCGACAGCATCAAAATCTCAAACGCCGAGAGCCAGCAACCCCAATACAACTGTTTTTCCGCGGGACAGACTTGGATCTACCAAGCCACCGCCTACAGCAATAACGTGGACATCACCAGCTCCGTTGGCCCGCTAAGTTGGTCGTACAGCAATACTGGAGTCGTCACCCCGCTGCCCTACGTTCCAACGGGAAGTCCCAACACTCTGAACCAGGTTCAGACCACGGCCAAATCTCCTGGCATCACCCAACTTTTCGCCTCCGTCGGCGGCACCACGAGCACCGCATTCCCCTACACCACCTGCCTCGTCTCTTACATACGCCTGCAAATCGGAGCTCAGGCCGGCGCCGGAAACTCCACCACCGTCAATACGGGCGGATCGATTCCTATTACCGCGACCGTCGTCGACACCCTAGGCTTCGAATTGAATCCCGCGCCTCTTACGTGGAGCACAACGAATCCCGAAGTGGCGGCTTTTAGTAGCGTCACCACCACTGCCTCGAACTCCAATAGCGCAACCGCTCGATCGAACACAGGCGGCGCAACTCTCTTCGCTTCGTGCTCGCCACCCTCTTGCAACATCGGAGTTCCTCATAGCGCCCCCGTTTACTCGAGCGATGGAACGCTTCCGAACAGCCAGACGCTCGCTTACGGTTCGATCTCAGTCAACGTCACTCTGTCTTCCAATACCAAAGAACCCACCTATACGGCCTGGGCCGCAACCACTGGATGCGCTGGCGCTCCGGGTTGCTCCAGTGCGCTGTTCTCCGTAACAACCGGCAATACGGCCATCGGACAGATCGTGAGCCTGCCCCGTACTCCCAATTCCATGATGTTCAACCACGTCTCGTCGCCCAAAATCTACTTCGGTACCGATCAGGGCCTGATGTATGTGGATGTCACCGCCAGCAGCCCATCGGCCACTCTCATTTCCAACTCGACCACTCCATGCAACGTCTCATTGTGTGGAACCGTGCTCACCATCTCGAACGATGGCAAACAGGTCGTCGTCTCCGATCCGCCTGCACCGCCTACGCCGGGCCAAGTCTACATTTACAACTTTGGAAGCAGTGCGGCCCCAATCGACCTCATTTTCTCCGATCCAACTGAGACCGCGGCCGCGGCCAGTTTTTCTCCCGATCAGTCCAAACTCTTCATACTCACCAAACTTGGCAATGGCGGGGGCAATATGTATGTCTATTCCACCGTCGACGCGCTCGGCCTGCTCCCGCTCCCGAGTCCCGGAACCCAAGCTCTTTTCTCGGCCGATGGAAGTTTCGCCTACGTCCCCAATACAGCAGGCGACATTACTGCCTATTCGACTTGCTCGCAACCGCCGAATCCCAATCCGTCTCCTGCCAGCGTGGCGATCGGTAGCGTGGCCGCCACAGCCACACCCTGGGCACTTTTCACATCTCCCGTGCTTCCGCCCGGCTCCGATGGAATCACACAAAACTTAATCGCCCTCGAGCCTCCGAATGTCGAGTACCTGACGGCGACCAACTTTACTCAAGTCCCGCTGCCCTACGCAAACCCCTACTTTCAGTGCCAGATCCCCACCCTGCAATCGTTCACGAAGGGCCAGTCCTTTAATCTAGGACAAACGAACACTCCGCTCTACGCGCAGTTGGTAAACGACGCGACCCAACTGGTCGTCGTCGAACAGAATGTTCCCGCCGTCCTCCTCTTTAACGTCAGCAACGGGACCACCACTTCGATCCCGCTAGCTCGCCAAGGCTATGGCAGCAGCTACCCACTGGTCGTTGGCACTCCGCAGCAAGGAATTTCTCCCGCCGCGTCGTCGCCCGATGGCAGCCAAATCTTTGTCGAAGCCTGTGATCAGTATGCAAAGGACGGAGTGACCTGCGCGGTCGCGTCCGTGCACGTCGTCTATACCTCCAGCCAGGGAACTTTCGGCCAAGGCGATATCGAACAAATCCCCTACGTCAATGTCAACCAGGACAACAACACAAACATGTGCAACGTCGGAGGCAACGGAACCGCGCCAGTCTGTCTCCCCAACCTAATCGCGATCCGCCCACAGTGAGCGCGGGAGAACAAATCGATGGGGGATTGTTTGCAGTCGTAAGGCAACCTTCTGGAAGGAACTTCTGAGAACTGAGAACTGGAGAACTGAGAACTGAGAACTGAGAACTGAGAACTGAGAACTGAGAACTGCCCTACCCGACCTCTTTCCCCACGCTATCCAGCACCCCATTGATAAACTGCACCGACTCCGGAGTCGAAAACCTGCGCGCGATCTCCAGCGCCTCATTAATGACCACCGCCCGCGGCGTCGCCGGATAGGCCAGAAACTCCGCGACCGCGCCTCGTAACACATTCCGATCAACCGCAGCCATACGCTCCATGCGCCAGTGCTGCGTGTGCTTGCCGATCAGTCCGTCGATCTCCACCATGCGGTCGCTGGCCACGCGAAATAAGTCATCGGCAAACCCGCGCACTTCCTCTTCCACGTTGGTCCGCTCAGCCCAGAACGTCTTTCGGACAAGGTCCGGCGGCTGCTTCCCCATGTCTGCCTGAAAGAGCATTTGCAGAACCAGTTCCCTTGATTTGCGGCGTGTACCCATTCAGTTGTCAGCCATCAGCCGTCAGCCGTCAGCAAAACCGAGCTCAAGCGCGAGGCTGACATCAGTCTACAGGACACTTCATTGCGGAATCGGAGAACTAAGCGCGAGGTTCGCGCATTCCAGAATCTGGTTTTGCCGTTCCTTTCCTGATGGCTGATGGCTGACGGCCGTTTTTGCTTTTGCCTTTCCTGATGGCCGATGGCTGACGGCTGACGGCTGCCTTCAGATTCACCATCTCCACCGCCGCCAGCGCCGCCTCGAATCCCTTGTTCCCCATCTTCAACCCCGCGCGGTCAATCGCCTGCCTCGAGGTTCTCGCACGTCAGCACTGCGAACGCATGCGGGACACCCGTCTCCTGCGCCGATTGCCCAATCCCGCGCGTCACTTCATTCACGATCACATCGTAGTGCGCCGTGTCGCCGCGCAGCAGGCAGCCAATACAGACGATCGCATCGTACTTCTCGGTTTCGGCCAGCGTGCGAGCAGCCAGAGGAATCTCGAAAGCACCGGGCACGCGAACCAGCACAACATCCGTCTTCTTAGCTCCCGAACGCAACAGCCCGTCGTAAGCGCTCAAAAAAAGCCGCTCCGTAATAAACGAATTAAAGCGAGAAACCACAACCGCAAACCGCTTGCCAGCCGCGCTGAGTCCGCCTTCGATCGCAGGGACATCTGGTTCGGGCGTCTGTTCGATTTTGATTTTTCCCTTCGTAGTTTTTCTCCGTGCCTCTGTGACTCCGTGGTGAAGCCTTGACTCTATTTCCCGCCAAAACGCGCCGGACGTTTTTCCAAAAACGCCGCCGTCCCTTCTTTTTTGTCCTCCGTGGCGCAGCACACTCCAAACAAGGCCGCTTCCAAAAACAGCCCCTCGGCCAGCGGCATCTCCATTCCTTTATTGACCGCTTCCATCGCGTACTGCACCGCCAAAGGAGCGTTCGCAATGATCTTCGCCGCAATCGCCTCCGCTCGCGGAATCAACTCCGCCGCCGCCGTCACCTCATTCACCAGCCCGATGCGATGCGCTTCCTGCGCCGTAATCGTTTCTCCCGCCAGCACCATCTGCATGGCGAGCCCCTTGCCCACGAGCCGCGGTAGCCGCTGCGAACCACCGTATCCAGGAATGATTCCCAGTTTCACTTCCGGCTGCCCCAGCTTCGCATTTTCGCTTGCAAGTCGCATGGTACAGGCCAGCGCCAGTTCGCATCCCCCGCCAAGAGCGAATCCGTTGATGCACGCAATTACTGGCTTCCCGAGATTCTCGATCAGGTTGAGCACATTCTGCCCGCGATGCGCATACTGCTTCGCCGAAACCGCATCCTGTTTCGCCAGCTCCCCGATATCAGCGCCAGCAACAAACGCTTTCTCCCCCGCGCCCGTCAGGATCGCGACTCGAATCTCCGCATCATTCTTAATGTCATGAAACGCCGCCCGCAACTCTTCCATAGTCGCCATGTTGAGCGCATTCAGCACCTCTGGACGGTTGACGGTAACGTAAGCAATCGCGTTTTTCTTTTCGAGAAGAATATTTTCGTAGGTCATGACTTCCTTTCGCCGCCCCAGAGGCCGACCCCACCACGGAGACACGGAAGCACGGAGAAAAAGGGGAGAAATTTGGTTTTCTCCGTGTCTCCGCGCCTCCGTGGTGGATCCTCAGAACTTCCCCGCCACCGGCTTCTCCGGATTCGCGTAATCATAAAACCCGCGCCCCGACTTCCGCCCATACCACCCCGCCATCACCATCCGCTTCAGCAGCGGAGGCGATGCAAACCGCCGCTCCTTAAACTCGTCATACATCACGTGCGTAATATAGTAAGTCGTATCGAGCCCGACAAAATCCAGCAAAGTAAATGGACCCATCGGATACCCGCATCCCAACTTCATCGCGCTGATCAATGTCCTCGATCGACCCCACGCCCTCTTCATACGCCCGGATCGCATCCAGCAAATACGGCACCAGCAACCGGTTCACGATGAACCCCGTCTTATCCGAAGTCCGCACTGGAACCTTCCCCAGCTTCTTCGCAAACTCGTAAGCCGCGTCGTACACCTCGGGAAAAGTCGCAATCGTCCTCACCACCTCCACCAGCTTCATCAGCGGCACGGGATTAAAGAAGTGCAGCCCAATAAATCGCTCCGGCCTCTTCACCGCCGTCAAAAGTTCCGTCACCGAAATCGAAGAAGTATTGGAAGCAAAAATCGCCCCCTTTTTGACTACAGAGTCGATGGCCGCATACATCTTCTTCTTCTCTTCCACATTCTCGATGATGGCCTCAATCACAATGTCGCAATCCGCCAAGTCGGCTTTGCTAGTCGTCCCCTTAAGCCGCGCCCGAATCTCATCCTTCTGCTGCGGAGTGATCCCGCCCTTCTCGACCGGCCGCTCGGCAAACTTCGCCAGCGACTTCTCAATCCCCGTAAACCCCTTGTCGAGATACTTCTGCTCAACCTCGAGCACCGCAACTTCGAATCCAGCCGTAGCGCACACCTGCGCAATCCCCGACCCCATCAACCCACAACCCAGTACGCCAACTTTTTTGATTTCCATCTATCCTTCTCGCTCAACTCTCTATTGGATTTCCGCGACGATTGGCATTACAAACTCAGCGCGTGTCAAATACGTGTAAGAGAAGATCATACTGACCGAATATTTTCCCTGTTCGTCTTGCTGTGAGCTCATTTGCCATATTTATGGCACGCATGAAATAATATCATTATCGTATGAAGCAGGATTCCATTCGCACCACGGTCGATATTCCCGCGCCGCTTTATCGTAAGCTCAAAGAGCAAGCTTCCGCGAACGGCCGCTCCGTGCGCGAACTCGTTCTCGCCGGCGTTCGCATCGTACTTCTTCAAGGGCAGCGCCCACGCCCGAAGCGAGTGCAATTTCCGCTGATCGTTTCCAGCGGCCCCAAGGTCGATCTCACCAACGAACAAATCTATGAACACGTTGAATTTCCCTGATTCGAACGTGTGGCTGGCCTTGATTTGGGGACGGCACGCGCATTCCGAAAAGGCTCGATCCTGGTTTGTCGAAGCCGGGGAAGAACAATTCTTCTTCTGCCGTTTCACCCAGCTCACCGTTCTCCGCTTGCTCACAGCGGAATCAGTTCTGGGAAAAGAAACAAAGTCCATGTCCGAAGCCTGGCGCCTCTGGGACCGCGTATGGGCTGACCCCCGCATCGCTTTTCTGCCCGAACCCGACCACCTCGAAAAAGAATTTCGTTCGCGCTCGAAGATGTCGAGTCGATCCCCAAAAGTTTGGGCGGATGCGTACCTTCTCGCCTTCGCAGCCTCCGCAGGTCTAAAGTTCGTCACCTTCGACCGTGCCCTTCAGGCGCGAGGCAACGAAGTGCTGGTCTTATAGACCCGAGACAGCAATTTGAATTGCTTTGGATTTCCCTTGGATGAGCTTTGAAAGGGCACGACTTCAGTCGTGCCGCAAAGACGCAAAATTAGCGGCGGCTTTAGCCACTGAGGGACTGCCAAGCTCTCTCAAACGGCCCCGCCCTGGCTTGCTGCCACGGGATGACATCAGAAGGGTTTTGCTCATGCCGAGAAATTCGGAAATCAAGCTCCGCCCGTTGCGCATCCGTCAGCGACGCCGCATCCGCTTCCAGGCTCTCCCAGACCGTATCCAGCAATTCCGCCTTCTCCGCAGCGGACAGGCTATTAATCTGGCTTCGCAAATCGCTCATACGCCTACAACCCTAGCGCGGTTTCTTTGCTCTGGCAAGCGATCAATGCGGACACATTTCCAACGGGCCCTCGAGTTTACCGAGTGCCGTCGTCATAGAGTCGAGTCGGTTTTTTGGAAAGGCTTTTTGTTCCACCATTTTGATGATTCTTCGTTAAGCCTTCTCAGTTCCTGCCTTGAACATCGCCATTCTTTGCCCGTTGAATCAATCGCCAGCGCGCCCGTGAACTGAATCGGTCGCTCGTAAATCTTCATTTGGCCGACGCTCGCTTGTCCCTGTCCAATAGTTGCAGTGACAACACTGGTGACGGTCCTCTCTGCCTCAGCCGAAGCCAAACACCTATACTTGCAACGGAACCGTTCAACAGTTATAGGTCGCTTGCCCAGATTGGTTACTGTCGCCACGACCGCATCGACGACAGCCACTCCATCGAAACACTGACGGCTATCAGTTACATCATCCTCATCAACGAAAGTGCTCTTGAAGTTGAACCTCAGGATGGTCCGTTCGAGATATTCCCGCCTTATCGACAAAATCAAGCTTGTCCACGCCGCCAAGATTGACACGTTGGCAACAATCCAAAACAGCCAAGCCGGGATGTGTCGGTAGAGATAGAGCAAATCCTTCACCGCTCAACGGGTAGACATTAGCATGAGTGCTCCGCGTCTGTAGCGCGCGGCCTCGTGTTTTTTATGCAACTTGTCGCAGACCTCGGCTAGGAAGAATGATGTGGTCGAGGCCATAGTTCTAGAGGGCTGTGCATTAGAGGGCAAAGTCAGATCCGGCGGAGCCGATAAGAATGCTTTGAGGGCTGTCTTGAGCGGCTCCTCAGCGGATTTGTAGTCGCCCAAATCGATATAAGCCTTGCCGAGGGAGTACCAAGCATAACCGTCGGTAGGCTTGAGGCGAACCGCTTCCTCAGCGGATGACAGGGCCTTGTTGTTGTCGGCGTTTATTTGTGCGTTACGTAAGGACTCCAATGAATCGATCGACACCGAGGGCTGCACGGATGATTCCTGCCCGTTATTGTCATTCTCAGTCGTGGGCTTTCTGTCGCCCGGGGAGCCGGGTGATACCAATGGCGGCGCAACTCCCTGCCCCGAAGTGGACTGGCACGAAAATGCGTCGCGAAGAGCTGTGAACACAAGGCCGTATGCGGGTTCGTGCAGCCTCGCAGGATGATCTTGAAACCATTTCGCGACGACCCTTACCATCTGCCCAGCGTTGACCCCTTCAGGGAAGCAAAGGACCTCGGTCGCGCCGGGAGCAAGTTGCCCCATCGTGAAGCCGTCCAAGAATCCTCGAAGATAGTCCAAGCAGTGGGTTGCATCAACCATTCTGCTATCCGAGATCTTCTTGCCGTCCTCGAATTCGACTCCCGCCTGACACATGGGCAGCAAGGAGTTTCCTTCCATTCCACTCCAACCATTGGATCGATCTGTCACATCGGGATAAGCGCGGGTGAGGCACAACAACAAGCTTAGGCAGAGAAACATCGACCGTTTCATGCCTAACATTCAAGCACGATTTTTCTGGAAGTCAACACAAGCGGACGGAAAAAACACGCCGCATCAGAAGTTGGCGCTAATAACGAATCAGCCATATCCCGCCGAAACTGCTGAGCTCTGCGCCGACGGGTATCTCCGTAGGCCCTTTTGGCGGATTACATGAGCAACCATTGGACCGAAGCTCAGTAGGTGAGACTTGCGTGAATGTAAAAGGCTTTTTGCAGATAGGGCATCTCAGTTCATTCTTCCCGGTCATGTTTGTCCCATTCGTTTTCCTTACACGCTGGGAGCCGAGTAAAGAAAAACTACTGAAAGCTCTCCACCACCATAGCAATCCCCTGTCCGCCGCCGATACACGCTGTTGCCAGCCCGTACTTTTTCTTCCTCCGCCGCAACTCATACAGCAGCGTAATCACCAGCCGCGTCCCCGTCGCTCCCAACGGATGCCCCAGCGCAATCGCTCCGCCATTTACATTTACTTTTTCGCGATCCAGTCCCAACTCTTTTTCCACCGCCAGATACTGCGCCGCAAACGCCTCGTTCACTTCAATCAAATCAATGGAATCCAAAGTCATCCCAGCCCGATGCAACGCAATCCTCGTCGCCGGAACCGGACCGCTCCCCATAATCTTCGGATCGACTCCCGCAATTCCCCAATTCACAATCCGTCCCAACGGACTGAGATTTCTTTTCTGCGCCTGCTCCAGCGACATCACCACAACCGCTGCCGCGCCATCGACAATGCCACTCGCGTTGCCCGCAGTCACCGTACCCGGCTTTCCTGAGGAACCAAACGCCGCGCGCAACTTGGCCAATCCCTCCATCGTCGTCTGCGGACGCCTGATGATCGTCCTCAGTCAGCATCTCTCCCGTAGCTTCGCCCTTGGCATTGCGCAGCGGAACAGGTGTCAATTCTTCCTGCACGCGCCCTGCTTTATAAGCTTCATCGGCATTGTGCTGCGAGCGAAGCGCGAACTCATCCTGCGCCTGTCGCGTGATCCCCTGTTGCTCGCCGTACAACTCCGCCGTATTTGCCATGTACAGTCCGCAATAGGAATCGAGCAACGCCACCATCAGCGAATCCTCAAGCTTGCCGCCCGGAGCGAGCGTAAATCCATCTCTCCCACGGATCGAAAACGGCGCCTGCGACATCGACTCCATGCCGCCAGCCAGCACCATCTTCGCTTCGTCGGTCTGGATCATCTGCGCCGCCGAGACGATCGCTTGCATCCCCGAGCCGCACAGCCGGTTCACCGTCAGCGCCGGAGTCTCAATGGGCAATCCCGCTCGCAGCGCGACGTGCCGCGCTCCATAAAGCGCGTCGCCCGAAGTCTGCTGCGCATTCCCAAACACAGCATGATCGAACTCCTTCGCATCGATTCCCGCCCGCTCGATCGCGGCCTTCGCAGCGACCGCGCCCAATTCCTGCGCCGTGTAATCTTTGATTTTTCCGCAGTAGCGCCCAAAAGGAGTGCGCGCCCCGCTGACGATGGCAATGTCTCCAGGTTTCAGCATGATTCTCGCTAGATATTCAAGGATGGCTGGCCAGAAGCCAACTTAGGAGTTTAACAGTGGGAGAACCAGAGCACCACGGATAAGGAAGTCGCGGGTCATTCGTCGTACGCTTTTCGTCGTTCGCTGTTCGTCGTTCGCTATTCGCTTTTCGCCCACCGGTTGAGACCTGACTAGCCTGATTATGTTCGCGAGCCTGGAAAGATGTCCTACGCTTTTCTCGGCGCCCTCTGCGTCTCGGCGGTGAAAAAGTTCTAAGCCACAGCGGCCGAAGCAGCAAATTGCGGAGCCTGGCTCACGATCTTGCCGACGCCCTGCGCTACAGCAAGTTCGAGAGCGTGATCGGCGCGGTTGACGACCTCGGTCACGATATCCACCGGATCGAAATGTTGGCGCATGACCGCTTGCGCCAAACCGGCGTTAAACTCGACAGCCTTATCTTTTCCCGGATACCGCACTTCCCCCAGCAGCCGCCTCAGTTTTTCGACCGCGAGCAACGCTTCCTTTTCGCCCGTGTCGCCGAGCACGAGCGCGACTGTCGTCGATTCGTAGCGGAAGGCCAAGTCGTTCGTGCGTATGTTGGCGGAAAAAAGTTGGCCAATCTGTTCCATCACCGCAGTAACCGCCTGCTCGCCATATTCTTTGATCAGAGCGCTGCGGCGTCCGAACTGCATAAGCAATACGGTCACTGTCGTTCCCTGCTGCAATCCGCGGCGGGTTTCGGCCTGTAAAAGATCGAGATAGGAAGCGCGCTTGAGCAAACCCGATTTCTCGTCCGTTACCGAGAGATTCTTGACCAACCGCCGCAGCCCTGCATTGTTGAGCGCAATCAGAACCTGATCGCTCAAAGTCCGGATCACCAGTACCTCGGAAGGCTGCCAGACACGGCTCGTATTCTGAGTCAAAATCAGCACGCCGATCTGGTCACTGTTGCTGTCGTTGCCCTCCGTCAGCGGCAACGCCAGCACCGACTCGATCTGTAGTTCTTCAATCGCGTGGCGAACGCCCATCAACTCGCCTGCGTTTTTCGCGTCTCCAATGGTGACGGTGCCGCGCGCGACCGCCAGATCCTGCAGGGCTTCGACCAGGCTGACCAGTGCTGCGGCACTGGCCGGGATTAGGCCATCGGTATGATATTCCTGCACACTCGACGGAGGCAGTCCCGGTTTGCGCAAGGCGGCGATGCAACGTGCCGTCTTCCAGTTTGCTCCAATCTCGTTCGCCGCGGTTTTCAGAACTCCTTCGGCATTTCCCTGGTGATAAAGCTTGCGGGTAATTTCGGCGACCTTCGTCAGGCTCGTGACATCGGATGCGTCGTTTGCCGCCGCCACCGCAGATGCTGATTGCGCAACCTGCTCGCCCGTAGGGGGAACGGGGATTGCCACCGGGGCGATGGCCGACGCGGATTTGGCATACTGCGGCTCAATGCCAGCCGCGATGTACAAGCGCTGCAGGTCCTGGTTCCGTTCCTCTTCGCGCGGAAATAATTCCTGTATGCGCTGCAGGCGCTCGATCGCTTTCGAGCGCATGCCGTACTGCACCAGAATCTCGGCCTGTAGCATCAGATCCTGCAACGCGGCCGCTCCCAGCGTTGGTTCTTCGATCTTGACTGTCTGCGCTTCTTTCTTGACGGTGCTAAATCTGGAGGCAATGACGTTGAAGCGCTGATCGTCAATCTTGCCGCGGAGGGCCTCGAGCCGTTTCTGGTGGCCAGGCTCGTACGGATCGACTTCCGCCGCGCGATCCAGGCACTCGCCCGCCTTCTGATAATCGTGCTTCGCGCAGTACAGATCAAACAACTTCAGCAGCGCCTGGGCGTAGTCGGTTTCGCGGTTGGAGGCGTTAAACAATTCCGCCAGAAATTCCAGCAAATCCGCAGCAACCCGATGCGAGGCCAGAAGTTCCTGCATCGTAGCGATAAAGGATCGACGCTCTCCACGGCGCCTTTGGAAAGCTTCCAACTTCCGGGCCAACGCTACGGCTTCCACGTCCAACTCAGAGTCGATCATCTTCCCAATCAGGCTCACGACTTGGTGCATTCGAGCCGGGTTTTGCTCGAAAAGCTGCCAGATCAAAGGTTCGCTGTCGACGCAGCGTCCCGCCTGGAGAAGCGCTTGGGCATAGAGGTCGCGCAAATCGAGTGGAGCATCTCCCCCATGGACCAGCGGCTCGAAGATAAAGATCGCGGCCCCCGCTTCGCCCCGCGCTAGTAGGCTCTTGCCGTAGGCCATGGCCGCTCTCGAATCTGAGGGATTCTCTGTGTAGGCTCTCTCGAACCACTGGCTGGCGTCCGAACCCGCCACTTCCGCCAGTTCCGCCAGTTGCAGAAACGAGGCCGAGGCCATCACGTGCTCGCCCAGATTGGCCGACAACTCCGCCACCCGCAAGTGATTCGCCTGCGATGGCTCCAGAGCCACAATGCGCCGGACGACAAGCAGCGCCTCTTCTTTCTTACCTTGCTTTTGCAGGTCTTCCAGAGCGTTTTCGTAAGTTCCAATGGCCAATTTCTTGTTTGAATGTTCCAGCAGTTGACCGAACCGTACCTTTTGCTCCCACGAGGGGTTGGTGTAACGCGCTAGCTTCTTGTAAGTCAGGCTGGCGCGCGTCGCGTCCGTCGCGGCGACCTGCCTTTCGAACAACTCGCCGAGCAGACGCACCGCCTGCGCTCCCTTATTCAGCGAGAGACACAAATCCGCCGCCATCTGCCGGACGTTGTCGTTTTGCGGATCCGCTTCGAGAATTTGGAGGTATTCCGCCAGAGCGTCAGCCGTCTTACCTTTTTGCAAGAGCTTCTCAGCTTTTTCGACGCGGCGGGCAAGTTCGGCTCGATTCGGATTTTCTGCCATGGGCGGTCTAGGGGATAGAGAGTTCCCACCTCGATTCTAGGATTCGCCTCCTCCACCGGCAACGCGGTACCCCGGTCCGCGATTACGAAGGTCATGCAGTCGCCTGCGCCGCGAAGGATGGTGGGCCTCGCCTCGCAAATCACTTGAGTTTTCATTAAAACGCGCCGATCTCAGAGATTGGAGTTCGAAACAGGCCGCTCTCACAGATGGACCTTACAATCATTCTCGACCAGCGCCGCTTTCCGCGCCAAACCCAACGCATCCTCAATCGCCCCGGCGGGCTCGTCGTGCTTCTGTTTGCGTTCTTCATGTCTACACAAGCCGCTGGCTTTTTATTTCTGGGAATAAATCGGTGGGGACTGGGACTCTCCGAATCCATGCTCGTTCTGGAAAGTACTCTCGCCCTCGGTTGCGCCTGGGTTGCATTCCGCCGTGCCCACGGCGTTACCGCGATCTTCTGGTTTCTATTCGCCCTCGACCTTGCTCTCTTGCTCATTCCAACCGTCTTGCAGGCGTACGACACACTCTGGAACCAGACCATCCTTTCCGATCCAACCCGCGCTCTGCTCTATTGCCTCTACGGCGCTCCCATCCTGATGATGCTCTTCCTCCCCAACACCTACGGCAGCGCGCGGGTAAAGTCCGAAATCTTCCTCGATCTATTCCAGATCGCAGTGGTCGTGGGCCTGATCTATTCGACTTTCTTTTTTCTCCCACTCAGCCGCATGTTGCCCAATGCGCAGATCGTGCGCAGCATCAGCCTCAGCGACTTGCAAAGCTTGCTCCTGCTCGTCGCAGCCTTCGTCCGGCTGCAATTCGCCCGCGTTCCCGGGACGCGCAATCTCTTGCTGCGGCTGGCACTGTTCTTGCTCGTCTGCGCCATCGCAACGTGTACGGGCGACTGGCTCTACCTGCACAACGAAACGGCCGCCAACTGGTTCGATTTAGGATGGGCTGTGCCCCAACTGGCCGCCGGGCTGATCGCGATCACATGGACCCGGCCCCCCGACCTGCCACAAGCGGAGACTCCCAGTTTTTTCAGCTTTCTCGGCACTAATCTCGTTCTGGTGGCTATGCTCTCCTGTGTAAACCTGTTGACCGACCGCTGGAAACAGACTCAAGGAGAAGTTCTTACGTATGCGGCCATTGTCGCTTCCCTTCTCGCCTTCACCTTCCGCCTCGCCCTTACCCAATTTCACCAGCAACGGGAAATCGCACAGCGCAAGGCGGCCCAGAAAGAGTTGATCGCCTCCAACGAGAAGGTCGGCCTTCTGCTCGACAGCGCGCAACGTCAGACCGCCGAAATTACGCAGATCAGCGAACTTGGCAGCATTCTGCAAGCCTGTGCATCCCGCCAGGAAGTTTTTCGTTTGATCCCGGAACGGTTGCGCCGCCTGTTTCACGGCGCATCCGGCTGCATCGCTCTACTCAGCCCTTCCGGAAACCGAGTGGATTCGGCCGCAGAATGGGGAATTTGCCCCACCGCACAGATTTTTTCTCCCGATGAATGCTGGGCTCTCCGCCGCGGCTGCGTCCATGTCCAGCCCGCAGGACTGACCTCGCCGCGATGTTCGCATCTGCTGGGCGAAGGTGCTGCCCTCTGCATCCCACTCATCGCCAATGGCAGGGCGATTGGAATTCTGTCGCTTCAAAACGACGACATTTTGACTCCTCACGCAGAGATCGATTCTGATTCAGGCTCCCTGGATCGCCGCCGCCAACTCGCTGCGGCTGTGGCAGAACACATCGCCGTCTCCCTCGCTAATCTCAGCCTGCGCGAATCTCTCCGGCTCGAAGCCGTCCGCGATGCCCTCACCGGTCTTTACAACCGCCGCTACATGCAGGAATTCCTGGATCGCGAACTCCATTCTGCCCGGCGCAAACACCGCCCTCTGGCTGTTCTTATGCTCGATCTCGATCACTTCAAGCAATATAACGACAAATTCGGACACTCGGCTGGAGATAAGGTTCTGGCTGCGGTCGGCGAAACTCTTCTGCGCTCGGTGCGTGCTGAAGATGTCGCTTGCCGCTATGGCGGCGAAGAGTTTGCGCTCATTCTGCCGGAATGCTCGCTCCGCCAGGCAATCTCCCGGGCTGAAGAGATTCGCCAACGACTGCAGGACCTCCACGCCGACCCCACCATCAGCGCCTCAAATTCTATGACCGCGTCGATCGGTGTAGCCGCATTTGACGAGACTACAGATCGCGTTGATCTGCTGCTTAAGTTTGCCGACGAAGCCCTTTACCAGGCTAAACACGCCGGACGCAACCGCGTCGTCGTCGCTCGTCCCGCAACCGCTCTGCCGGAAATCAATTTCAGCGAGGCACATCCTCTCCCGATCGCCTAGATTTCTATGACTCAACCTCGGCCGTCGAGCCGAAGACGACTCCGCATTTGCTTCCATCCCCACTCCGATCAGCGCTTCTGACCTTTTCTGACGACTCCCTCTGACTTCTGGTATACGAATACGAAGCATGACCTCCGCTCCATCTGAAAATCTCGAACAGAACCACCGCTCCACAAACCCCGAGTCCGGACTGCGCCATCAGCTGACGGCCGGGCAGATGACGATGGTCGCTGTCGGCGGTTCCATCGGCACCGGCCTGCTGCTTGGCACCGCAGCCGCCATCGAACTCGCGGGACCCGCCGTCATTCTCAGCTTCGTCCTTGCAGCTTTCATCAGCTGGACCGTCGCGCTCGCGCTCGGCGAACTGGCCAGCACTCACCCCGCCGCCGGTTCCTTCGGCGTCTACGGAGACCTCTACCTCAACGACTGGGCCGGTTTCATCTCCCGGGCGGGATATTGGCTCGGCATTGCCGTGTCGATCGGTGCTGAGATGGTCGCTTCCGCGACTTACATGCAGCTCTGGTTCCCACACGTGCCCGCAGCCGTTTGGGTCTTCCTCTTCTCCGCTCTTCTTCTAGCCGTCAATTTTCTCAGCGTGCACAGCTACGGGCGTTTCGAATTCTGGTTCGCCATGATCAAGACCGCTGCAATCGCCTCTTTTATCGCGCTCGGCGCCGGCCTCTTGGTCACAGGCCGCGTCGCACCCCAATACACCACCCATGGCGGATTCTTTCCACTGGGCACAACCGCGCCGCTGCTCGCCCTCACCTTCGCGATTTACACCTTCGGCGGCGTGGAGTTCGTGGCCGTAACCTCCGGGGAGTCGACTTCGGACAAGGCCATCGCCCAGGCCGTCCGTATGACTTTCCTAGCCCTCGCCTTTCTTTACTTGGGAGCGATTAGCGTGCTTGTTGGGGTCATGCCCTGGAATCGCGCTGGCGTCGGCGAGAGCCCATTCGTAACCGTTTTCCGATCTTTCAATATTCCAGGCGCAGCTCACTTTATGAATTTCGTGGTTCTCACGGCCGCGCTCTCCGGGGCCAACGCCGCCCTCTACATTTCGTCGCGCATGCTCTTTTCGTTGGCCCGCACCGGATGGGCTCCACGCGCACTCGGCCGCTTGAGCGCTCGTGGCACTCCGAATCTGGCCTTGGTCGTTTCTTCCTACGGAATCCTCGTCGCGCTGGCTCTGGAGCGCTGGGCACCCGCAAAAGCCTTCGAATACATTCTTCGCGGTGCCTTCTTCGGGATGATGCTCTCCTGGATCATCTCGCTCGCCGCCCATATCAACTTCCGCCGCAAAATCACGGCGGCACAGGCCGCGGAGATTCCCGCCCGCTCGCCGCTCGGCAAGTGGGGATCAATCATCGGGCTAACCGTCGTCCTCGCCTCGGTCGCCAAAACCTGGTTTGACTCTCGCGTCAATTTGATCGCCGGAGTCACCTTCTTGATCGGACTGACAGTTTTGTATTACCTGCTTCGTCCAACCCCAAAGGTGAATGAATCCTGACACCTCGCTCTCTTTCTCTGCCCTTTTGACTTACATGCTCATCTTTCTGTTGGTAACAACAAATCCTTTTTGATATAGTCTCCGAAGCTTTCGGGTCCCATCTGAACGGCGGGACGAATCTGGACTTCCCTACCTGTGCGACTCCCAGTCGCGACTAGTTCCCGGCCGCTCTGTTCCCCCGAAACCAAGGAGCTTTTGTGACTTCCGTGCGTAAAATCAGCCTCATTTCTGGCAGTGAACGGCAACCAGTTCGCGGTGCGCGCTTCCTGCACGATTCGCATCCCGACCAAACGATTGAAGTATCCGTCCGGCTTCGCTCCAAATCCGAATCCAAGCGCAGCGAATTGAAGAGTGCGCTGGTCAAACCTGATTTTCATCACATGTCACGCACCGACTTTGAAGGCACCTACGGCGCTGACGCAGCCGACCTCGAGAAAATTAAGGAATTCGCCAAAGAATACAGCCTTCACGTGCGCGAGACCGGCACCGAGCTGGCCCGTCGCACCGTGATGCTCTCGGGAACCGTAAGCCAACTCCAGAAGGCGTTTAACGTGCAATTGAAAGAGTACAGCCACCCCAAGGGCAACTTCCGTGGACGCACTGGCGCTATCAGTGTCCCATCGGAGTACGTCGACATCATCAAAGGAGTTTTTGGTCTCGACAATCGCCAGCAGGCAGAACCGCATTTCCGACGCTTGCCGAAGACTCCCGGAATCAAAGCTCACGCCGCTTCAGGCTCGCACGATCCCAATCAAGTCGCGCAAATCTACAACTATCCTGCAGGCGATGGAACCGGACAATGCATAGGCCTGATCGAGTTAGGCGGAGGCTTTCAACTTAGCGACATCACCACTTACTTCGACTCACTCAACATCACGCCACCGCAAGTAATCTCTGTATCGGTCGATGGCGGCAGCAACAGTCCCACTACGCCAGACAGCGCCGACGGTGAGGTCATGTTAGACATCGAAGTGGTGGGAGCGGTCGCTCCTGCAGCTAAGATCGTCGTCTATTTTGCTCCAAATACCGATCAGGGATTTCTGGACGCGATCACCACTGCAGTTCATGACAGCACGAACCAACCATCGGTCATCTCCATCAGTTGGGGTTCAGCCGAATCCAACTGGACCTCGCAGGCCCTCACCAACTTCGACGAAGCCTTTCAGTCGGCGGCGGCCATGGGCGTCACCGTCTGCGTGGCCTCTGGCGACAACGGTTCTTCGGACGGCGTGAGCGACGGCAGCAACCATGTCGACTTTCCCGCGTCCAGTTCGTTTGCACTCGGCTGTGGTGGCACCTCCCTGCAAGCATCGAATGGAAACATCGTCAGCGAAACCGTCTGGAACGATCAACCCAGCGGCGGGGCTGGCGGCGGTGGCGTAAGTAATGTCTTTGCGATTCCGTCTTACCAGAGCGGTTTCAATGTTCCAAGCCCGACCGGCAGCGCCGGCGGTCGCGGAGTGCCGGACGTAAGTGGAGATGCAGACCCGAACACCGGTTACAACGTCCTGGTCGACGGAGAGAGTGCCGTATTCGGAGGAACCAGCGCGGTGGCGCCTTTATGGGCCGGGTTGGTCGCACGCATCAATCAAGCGATTGGCAGGACAATCGGTTTTCTCAACCCTCTGATTTATGTGCAAGCCGTCGAAGCCTCAGGATTCAACGACATCACCCAAGGCAACAACGGCTCATTCCAGGCGGCCAAGGGATGGGATCCATGCACCGGACTTGGCAGTCCCAACGGAGCCCAACTGCTCACAGCTCTTACCGGGGCATCCGCACAAAAAGCGAATGCCGCTCGATCGGGTCGTTCCAAGGAATCCGCGGCCTAAAATCGACAGCAGAAAGCGGTCGGAGGGCGAGCCGTAACTCGCCCTCGTTTTTTCCCCACTTGCCGTTCTCCAACTCTTCCGGCGCTTACGTTTCCCGTCACCATTACAATGTTCTGCATGCCCGACGATCTTCTGTGCTACCGCTCCGAGTTCCCCATCCTCGAGCGCGCCAACTACCTGATCTCGAACTCCCTCGGAGCAATGCCGCGCGCCGTCTACGACGCCCTCCACGCCTACGCTGATGTCTGGGCCACGCGCGGCGTTCGCGCCTGGCAGGAACGCTGGTGGACCCTCGCGCTCGAAGTCGGCAATGAAATCAGAGCGCTGATGAACGCTCCCGCAGATTCCGTCTCTCTTCACCAGAATGTCACCACCTGCCAGGCCGTGATCGCCTCCTGTTTCGATTTCACGGGCGAACGCAACAAAGTCGTCTACAGCGACATGAATTTCCCATCCGTCATGTATTTCTGGGAGGCGCAGCGGCAATACGGCGCGCAAGTTCACATGGTGAAGACGGACGACGGCATTACCGTTCCGACCGAACGCTTGCTCGACGCCATCGATGAGCGCACCTTGCTCGTCCCGATTTCTCATGTGATTTTCCGCAGCTCCTATATCAACGACGCAAAAGCCATCATCGATAAAGCTCACAAAGTCGGAGCTCATGTCGTGCTCGACACCTTTCAATCTCTGGGAAGCGTTCCCGTGGACGTCCAATCGTTGAACGCCGATTTCGCCGTGGGAGGCGTGCTCAAATGGCTCTGCGGCGGACCGGGCGTCGCTTATCTCTACGTCCGCCCGGACTTGGGCCAGAAACTCGAACCTAAACTCACAGGATGGTTCGCCCACGAGAACTCATTCGCATTCGCCACCGGACCCATCCGTTATGCCGACCCTCCCATGCGCTTCATGAACGGCACCACGCACATTCCAGCCATCGAGGCCGCAAGGCCAGGCGTAAAAATCATTCAGGAAGTCGGCGTGCACAAGATCCGCGAGAAGTCGAAACGCCAGACTGCACGTCTGATCGAATTCGCCGACCGCCAGGGATGGCGCGTCAATTCTCCTCGCGACGCCGATCAACGCGGCGGCACGGTGTCGATCGATATGCCCGATTCGGAAGCCGTCAGTCGAGAACTACTGGCCCGCGATATCTTGATCGACTGGCGCCCCAAAGCCGGAGTCCGTTTCTCGCCTCATTTCTACAATACCGACGCCGAGATCGATGCCGCCATGTCCGCTGTGGTTGACATTTTGAAGACGCGCACCGTAACTGCCTAGCCCGCTGTACTGTCTAGAGCGTGTTTCGTAAATCGGTTTTGGGTAGGGCACGGCTTCAGCCGTGCCGTTCAGAGCCCGACAGAATGCGGGCTTTAGCCCCTGACGTCCTTTCCGCGCTGAAAAGCATTTATGAACCACGCTCTAAAGCCCCGGTTGATTCTCAAATTGCTTATGGAGCGAACGGGCTCCGCAAGATCGAACTCCAGTAACAGTTACTTACCTCCGTAAGCCGAAGCGCCCCGTTTTCTCGTGTGCTTTCCACGCACACTTCTTATTCTCATAACAGTTCATTGCCAAACGTCCCAGGATCGGGGCAAGAACTGCGAACGTGGGCCTCCTACTCTTCATTCCGATCAACCTCCTTTCGATTCTCTCGTCCGTCGCACTGGCTGGCGGTGTCTGTTTCTTCATTTCTGGAATCAGCATCCTCGTCCGCAAGGGCGTGTTGCTAACCGTCCCCGCCTCCATGATTCGAGACGCACTTCCAGGGCTCGTTCAGATCACCGGCCATTCCGGAGGTCCTCACACGATCCCAGCTCCGATTACCGGCAAAGCGTGCTATCTCTATCGCACCACCGCCTGGCGGAAAAGTGAGGGCAGAAACCAGGGCTGGGTAAAAATCCTAGACGAGACTCTCCACCTTCCGTTCTTTATCGCCGATTCCACCGGCCAGATGCTCGTTGAACCTCTTGGCGCCGATCTCGACCTACATCTGGATTTTCAGAAAGACTATGATGCCTTGCTTGCTTGGAACACTGGCGAGACCATCTCGCCACGGGTGAGTGCTTTTCTTATGCGCCACGGTGTGGCTCCATCGCGCCACTTGCGCATCGAAGAATCGCTGATCGAGCCAGAGAACACGCTTTTTATCGCCGGAATTCTTTCAGAAAATCCAGGCATCCAGGTCCGACCTTTTTCGTCGAGCGATCCTGGGCTGCACAGTTCCAAATCCGATAACCAGAATGACTCCGATGTTCGCCAACCCTCACCCGTCAACGAAGGCAAGCCTCGTCCTGCTCAAGAGGTCATTCGACTTTCCAGCGGCTCCACGCCGGCGAGCGTTCAGGAAATGAGCCAGCAGGGGAAAATCGCAGCCGCCCTCTCCCGCGCAGGCATCACCAAACCGGAAGCGTGGTCCGCCGCGGGAATCCCGTATCAAAATGTTGCAGTCGCGGAGCGAGGCGAACAGCTCCAGCGCGAACTCTCACCGGGCACAGAGCCGGCCCAAAACAGCGGGTTCCAGTCCGCCGACATGAATGTCGTTCCACCCCTCGTCTTGATGAAAGACGGGGACACTCCCACGTTCATAATCTCTCATCGGAACCAAAAGGAATTGGCACACGCGCTGGTCTGGAAAGCGGCTGGTTTGATTTCGGCTGGCACCCTCACCATGTTGCTGGGCCTCTATGTGTTGCTGGTCCAGATGAAGCTGCGATAGCCAAACTCCCTACCATCGAAATGCCAGTCTGGAGTAACTAGCCCCAAAAGCCATCGAACCTCGGTTACTAGCCGGTAGCCAACTGCTTAACTCCAACCGAGAATCGTTAATTTAGAATATGGCTTGTGACCGACGCCGTCCGGATCGGGATTCTTGGCGATTTCAATCCGGAATTCCGTTCTCATCACGCGACCAACGATGCCCTTCAGCATGCGGCTCGGAAGCTCCAGCTTAAAGTGGAGTCAACCTGGGTTCCCACACCGACGCTCACGGAATCGGACGCGGCTGCCATACTCGATCCTTTCGATGCTCTCTTAGCCTCGCCCGGAAGTCCCTACAATAGCTTCGACGGCATGCTGAAAGGAATCGAATTCGGCCGCGTGCACGATCGTCCGTTCCTGGGAACGTGCGGAGGCTTTCAATACGCGATGATCGAATGCGCCCGCAATGTGCTCGGCATCCGCGACGCAACCACCGCCGAAGAGGATCCCAAAGCTAAGAATATCGTCATCTATCCTGTGGCCTGCGCCGTTCCCAATCGCGATCCCAAAGCGCCCAAACTGTCAGGAGTCGTCCCTCAGATCCATTTGCGACCGGGATCCTACCTGGCATCGTTCTATGGCAAGGAATCGGTGGAAGAAGAGTTTTTCTGCAATTTCGAATTGAACCCCGAGTTCGAATGGATGGCCATGGAGGCCGGCTTCCCCGTCGTAGCGCGTGGTTCGAACGAAGAATGCCGCGCCATCGAATCTCCCGCCCACCTTTTTTTCGTTGCGACCTTGTTTCAACCGCAACTTTCGTCGCGCGAGGACAATCCGCATCCTCTAATCATGGCCTTCGTCCAACACGCTGCCGACTTCCATCGCAAACGCCTGGACGATTCGATTCTCACCTGACACTTGGGTGTGATCGAAATCGGCATCCACTCAGCTATGAGTGAGTGCGCTCGTGGTACCCGGCACTCCCGAGACGTCCGCGAACATGCCAGGCTCGCAGCGAACGTGAAACCTCAGGTCTCGAATTCCGCGAGACCCAGGTCTGTCCACTTTTTGAGTGATTGCCGAACCCTTAGTGAGCAAACCCCGTACCGGTCAACTCGTAGACCGTCCCGTAGCCGCCGGTCCCTCCGACAAGAGTCGTCCCGTAAAGCAGCACCTCAACGGAATCCGAATCAAAACGAAGCCATCGGTGCATTTACTTCGCCAAGCGGCGCGCTTCGTACCACAGGGCCAGTTCGACGCGGTTCCACAATCCCAGCCTGTCGAAAATTAATCGTAAATCGTTCTTTACCGCGTTCTCCGTGATTCCCAGAGAATCGGCTATCTCGCAATTCTTGCAGCCCTCGGCTACACGCTGAATGACGAGTGGTTGGCGTGCGCTGGCTCGACCGGGGCGTGCCGTCTCTCCGACCATCGTCGTCTCCAATAAAAATTCAGCATAGATTTCTAGCGAATGGTCAGCAGTTCAAAACTGCACAGTATGAGAATTAATTTGGAGACACCTTCAATAGATAGCGGAGACGACCCGTAAGCAGAAACGCCAATAACGAATTCTTAGGTTTTCTCTGTCCTGGCAAAGAGGTTTGCGCCGAGGAAATTGATCTTCGCTTTGGTAGCGTGTACGATTCGCGAGGGGGATTTCGTGGGCTGCCTTCTGGTAATTATCTTTCTCGCCTTTCCTCGAATCGCACTCGCACTGTTGTTCCTGTTCTCGAATTATCTGCAACGTGCGTACCACGGCCTGATATGGCCCGTGCTGGGATTCTTGTTTTTGCCCCTCACCACGCTGGTCTATGCCTGGATGGCAAATTCACACATGTCTATCGCTGGCATCAATTTGCTGATTCTGATCGTCGCCGTCGTGGTTGATCTCGGCGGCCTTGGCGGCGGCGAACATCACCGCCGAAGACGGTGGCAGGGTTAACGCAACACTCGCGCCGGTGCGTGGCTGCAGATTGTGCGTACGGGATTTAAGTTCCCCTCAGATTAGTACGATATGCGGCGCTTACTCGACGCGCTGGCGATTCGGCGCGACCTTTCGCCGATGTTCGACGCCATCTCGGACAGCAGGAAGGCGCTCGTTCCTGCTACGAGGAAGCACTCGTCATCTATCGCAGAGCTCCGGAGCCAAATCCCTTGGATGTGGCCAATACTCTCCGTCCACTCGCAATTCTTAAAGAGAAGATGGGGGATTCGGACGGCGCAAGGACTTTTTGGCGTGAGGCTCGCGAACTCTACAAGTCGCTCGCCATTGATGCTGGAGTTGCGGAAGCTTCACAAGCCCTTGTCCGGCTCGGCGGCTAATCGAGTGCTATGGATGAGACGATTCCACACTACTGCCCGCCGCAAAACTTGACGAATAGTTTTTCATGCGATCCATTAATCCGCACATCTTCCGGTTTGCATTAGTCCTTGTGGCCCGTTCGACAATCCATAGAACGTGCCGCGGCTGTCGGCAACCAGCTCAAATGCCGGGGTCTCTGTGCTGCTGGTTTGGTTGTAGATCACAGTCTGCTTGCCCTGCGCGGGAACCGTTGCCAGTACCAATGTATAGACGGCCAGCATGATGACCAAAATGTGATGTGAGACTAAGTTCGTGAGCTTTTCTATGTGAGAGAACATAGCGTTCGTCCTGATGGATCGGACCGTTAGTAGAAAACTGGCGAGACCCGGACATTCCAAACCAGTTACGATTCCACAACTCCTGTGCTTCTGGGACAATTTGGTTCCCCTCTCCCCTGTCTTGCGGAATCGGTGAGGTAGGGCTTTGTTGGCCTGGGGGCCTCCCGCCTTTCTATTTCAATAAAGGAGCTGGCGCTTTCAGCGTCGAAGGACCAGCGTGATCGCCTTTGGCACGCATTGGTCGCGTGTGGTAGCTGATTGACTGTTCAGCGGATGCCCCATACAGCTCGGGACTAATATAGCGACCGCGCTCGCGCGAATTCTTCTCTTTTTCAACCACGAGAGGGTGCGCCTTGGCCCATGCGTCTTGACGGACTCCTGTGATTTGCCATGAGACTTTCACATTCGGTTTGTCCGTTTTGATACTGAATTGATTGTTAGCCACTTCGCTGCTCACGATCGCCTGGGCGAACTGCCCGATCACGGTGAGTTGGTAGCGGAAATCCCCATTGACGGTGTCAAACCACTCCGGTAGCCGCACGGTTGCAAGACCCGCGGCGTCGGTGCTGACGTTGCCGCTGTATATGTCCATCATTTCCGAAGATTCGACGGAGGTGTGATACATATATTTGTTGGCCGGATCCAGCGGATCATCGATCTTGAAATCCGTGCTGCCACCTTCGATCGCACTCGAGCAACTGAGACCACCGCTCGTCTCGATTTCACAGAAATTCGAGTCTTGGCCTTCTGCGAAAATGACGTACCCGCCTTGCTGCGTTAGATTGGAGGCATAAATTGTCGGGCTATCGCTTTGATTTTGGGAGGAGTTGTTCAAGGCATATAAACCAACAGAATCGTCAGCTGTTGCCAACACTCCCGCGGAGGCCAGCGGGCCAAATCTGCCAGTAGCGTTCGTGTCGCCCCAAACGCCAACTGGGGTAAACTCAACCTGGTTACCACCTGTCGTACTCGTGCCATTCCCCGTACCCCAGACACCCACCCCGGCGTTGGGGGCGACACCCCGTACTGCGTTTCCACCAGCATCCGTCGCATACCCGGAGACACCGTAATTGCCTCCTGTTCCGTACACACCTGCTCCATTGGTGCTTAAACTCTGGCCGAAGACACCGTAGGCGTTTCCTGAGGTTGCGGTGTTAACACCGACCACTCCGGAGCCCGTGGGACTCGATGTGGCGCCCGTTACTCCTGAGCCGTTGCCGGTGCCATATACACCCGTGTTGGAACTGGTTCCGTAGACGCCATACCCCGTGGTGGCGACGTTATTGATTCCGACTACTCCCGTGCCGGTCGGTGTCGTCGTCTGACCCACCACGCCGTTGCCACCGCCAATCGTCGCCGTGTTATTTCCGAAAACGCCGGTTCCGGTCGGAGCACTGGTCAATCCGTTGACTCCATTCCCAGTACCGTAGGAAAGTCCGGTGACGCCAGTCGCTGTGCCTGTTCCGTATACGCCTGTGCCGACAGAACTAGTGACACTTTGTCCGACCACGCCGAAGGCACTGCCTACCGTAGAAGTTGCGTTGTTGACTCCAATGACTCCGGCCCCGAGCGGGCTGTTCGCTAGCCCATAAACGCCGTAGCCTGCAGCTGTGGTTGAGGTTGAGCCACTGGTTCCCACAACGCCCGAACCGAGCGGGCTGCTCGTGGATCCGGTGACTCCATTCCCACTCCCCGTCGTTGAGGTGTTGCTGCCGGCGAGGCCCGACGCGGAACCACTCGAGCTCGTCGCGGAGATCCCGTTCCCCGTGCTGGTGTTGACTGTCTGCGTGCTGGTGAAGGTGTTGGCGTACGCGGGATTCAAACTGAGCGTGACGGCGCCGCCGCTAGTGACGGCGTTCACGCCGTTAGTCCCAGTCACGCTGGTAATTCCGCCACCGCCTCCACCGCTGCATCCGGAGCCGCACGTGACCGCGCCCGTCACATTGAGCGTGCCATTCACAGTGAAAGTCGCCGGATTGGAGGCGCTGCCGAAATTCACCGTGGGCGCGGTCCCTTCGACGTCCAGCGTGGCCTGCGGTGTGGCCGTCCCGATGCCGACGTTCACGGCGGCTGCGCTGCCCGCTGGACCGCCAAGAACCATAGCGTTGTTCTGGCCGACGACGGAGCCCGAGCCGATCGCAGCCGCATAATTCAGTGCGAGTTGATTTCCTACCCCGCTGTTGGCGCCCAAGAACGTGTTATTCGACCCCGTCGTGTTCTGGAAGCCCGTGGGATTTCCGGCGTTGAATCCCATGGCCGTGTTATTAGAGCCGCTGGTGTTGTGAAACAGAGCTTCGTAGCCCGCCCCCGTGTTGTTCGCTCCGGAAGTCGCTTCGTAGAGTGCCGAATTTCCCAACGCCGTGTTGTAGTTGCCGCCTGTATAAAACCGCAAGGTATTGTCGCCGATGGCCGTGGTGCTGCTAATGTCGAGTGAGGAGAGCAGGGTCGAATTGCCGGTGTTTTCGCCCAGCAACAAAGACCCTCCAGTCGACGGCGCGTGTGCCAGAACAGACGTACCCCCCAGGGCGTAGCTGCCGGCATTCATCGTTCCGAATGTCGACATCGAGCCTGCGAAGATAAGCCCATTGGTACTGATCTCTCCGGTTGCGCTGATACTTCCGGGAGTGCCCGTCAGATTGAGGCTGCCGTTACTGATCGTCTGCGTGCCAGAGAAGGTGTTATTGCCGGTGAAAGTGTTGCTGTTCGCTAGTAGTGGCACCACCGCTGAATTGATCGAGAGCGTGCCGCTGGTGGTGATCGGACTCGGATTGGCGAGCAAGCCGGCTCCGGCGGAGACGCTGGTCACCGTGCCGCTGCCGCCACCACCGCCGCCACAGCCGTTGCAGTTGCCCACAGTCAGGGTGCCTGTGATGTTGGCGTTGCCGTGGACATCCAGCGTAGCCTGCGGTGTGGTTGTGCCGATCCCGACGTTGACGCTCGCGCAATTGTATTGTGCCAAGCAACCACCAGTGTTCAGGATACTGCCCAAGACCAGCGAATTACTCTGCTCAACGTCCGCATAGGCACCGATCGCGGTGGCGTTGTTAATGCCCCCATTTGCCGACGGGCCAGACTCGTAGCCTAACCCCGTGTTGAGAGTGCCCGTACTGGCCATAAGAGCGCCTGTTCCAACCGCTGTATTGAAGCTGCCGTTCATATTTGCCTCAAGCGCAATTGCGCCAATCGCCGTATTGTTTCCCCCTAGAGTGTTGTTACCAAGAGATCCAGATCCGATAGCGGTGTTATAGGCGCTGCTTGTGTTTTCATTTAGCGCGCCATAGCCGACGGCCGTATTGTCACCTCCGGTATTTTTCGAGAGCGTTGCGAACCCTACGGCAGTGTTTGCTGAGAGTATCGAATTGTTGCCCCACGCAAACGGTTGGCCGCTTAAATTGAAGGTTGTTGCTGCGTTGATCGCCCCGTTGACATCCAGCGTAGCCTGCGGCGTGGTCGTACCGATGCCGACGTTGCCGCTCGCGAACAGGCTTCCTGTAATCGTCTGGTTGCCGGTGAATGCGTTTGGGCCGAGGGTGGCGAAGGAACTGGCTGCGGTAAGTGGCAAGAAGTTTGCCGACGCATAATTTTCCGCCGTAGTCTCTGCCGTAGCGATGCCTGCGGTGAGGTCGCTTTGGAACGCCACCAATGCCTGATTGACGTTTAAGGTGACGGTGGGCGTACTGCCGCCGCCGCTTAATCCTGTTCCTGCCACGACGTTTGTGATCCCGCCTCCGCCACCGCCCGGAAAGGTCTGGTTCGGAGCGAAACTGATAATCCCGTTCGGCGCAATCGAAAACCCGGTCGGCGCGGGCGTGGCGCCTGCCGCTCCGAACAGCAAGTTGAGGTTCGCCGACGGAGTCGTACCGTCGACATTTGCCGATTGCCAGCGGAAAGTCTGGTAGCTCGCGGTTGTGCCATTCGATGACGAGGCCGTCAGATCGAGTGGACTCGAAGGCGACCCCGAAGTGGGCGAGTTTCCCGTGGACGGGAAAACCGCTCCGCCGCCCGCCGTAATCGTCCCGCTCGCACCTAAGTATGTCGCGGTAAGACTTCCGACCACGCTCTGGCTTGCCGTGAACTGATTCTCCAGGCTGAGCAGAGGCACAACAGTATTGTCGATTCCAATCGCGACATTGCCTGCGGTTCCGCCACCGGTTAACCCGGGCTGCGTCGTGACGCCGGTGATTGTTCCAACGCCTGCAAAAGCACAGGCCCACGCAGTGCCATTCCATTCCAATATCTGATTTGCTGCGCAGGCATTCGTCAGCGACAAGTTGAGCGTGCCACTTGTCCCGCCGCCCGTAAGTCCGCTGCCGCCGGCCGTGGTGATTCCCGTGATCGCCCCGCCGCCTCCGGTGAACACGATGTCCAACTCCGGTGAATGGCTGGTCACCGTATTCTCTTTGCTTTCAAATCCGGCGTTGAACGTGCCATTGCCGACGAGAGCAATGCCGTTGTTAGTCTCGGTTCCATTCAACCAGGCCTGCACTGCGGGAGTGATGTCGATGATGACGTAATCCCTGGCATTCGCCGCGGCGATGTTTCCGCTGGCCGCGATGAATCCTCCCAGGGTCGGAGAGTCATTGAAGGTGATGGTCTTTTCCGTCCACGGACTCGTGACGTAGTCCACATTAAACGTGCCGCCGCCAGCCACGCTGTAGAGGTACACCTTCAGCGAAGCCTTTGCGATGTTTGCCCCGGTATAGCCGGAGGGGATCGTCGACAGGTCAAACTGAATGTAGGTGAGCTGTGTCGTGCTGCGCACATACAGATAACCATTGCTGCCGTAGTTCTGGGTAGGAGCCAGACTGCTGGTGGAGGCGTCCGAACTAGGAGTAATTTGGGCATAAACGCCCGCCAGCAAGCAGAAAGTAGAAAGCAGCAACACCGCCAACCGCATTTTCAGGTTCTTCATGGCCCACCCCAGGTTTGTTTTGCACCGGATCCAGGCTTGCTCCCGTCAATTTTCGGAGGCTATAACCCGGTCGCGACCCGCCGGGCGGAATCCTCCCGTAGGGTCCGCCAAACTACCATGCGTCGTACGTCGTGCGTCAATTGCCCCCGTTGGATAAGAGTCTGATTTTTTTATGAGTGTGCAACTATCTACTTATGTGTTACTTGGGAGGCACGTCTCGATGTTGCGAAGGGATTCGGAGCCCCCCTTGCAAATGACGAATTGCCAAGTTTTAAATGGCAGGTTAGAATCGGTCGCCACGGTGCGGTGGCAGTTCCCCTGATTTTTCTACTGCCGCAAACATAAGTGGTTTGCTCGGCAAGATTTTTCGGCGGCAGCTTCGCCGGAGTTATGGGAACGACCAGTCTCAACCGCTACGGCGTACGAACCTTCGGCCCCTTCACCTTCGATCCCGATGGCGGAGAACTCATTCGCGACGGGTATCGCGTCCGCCTTCGACCCCAACCTGCTCTCGTGCTGGCTATCCTGACCGACCAGCCAGGGAAGCTCGTTCCTCGGGAAGAAATTTATCGTGCGGTTTGGGGAGAAGACACCCACGTTGATTTTGAACAATCGCTGAACCACTGCATTCGCCAAATTCGTGCGGCATTGCGGGACGATGCGGCTGATCCCAAGTATCTCGAGACGATCCCCAAGCGTGGTTACCGCTTCTCAGCCTCGGTGGAAATCTCGAACGGAAACGGATCGCATTCCGGTACGCCCGTAATCCTGACCGCCGCGAATGGTGCGACCAGCCCGCCCGAAGAAACCGTATTCCAACAAGTTCCTCGCCGGAGCCGCTGGAAATCTCTGCTTCCGGCCCTCGCTTTAGCGCTTCTGGCTGTGTCTGCAGCGTGGTGGATCAACCATCGCCGACATGCTCTTCCTCTAGGTGCCAGCGATACCGTCCTGATCGCCGACTTTGAAAATCAAACCGGAGACCCCCGTTTCGACGACGCCTTGCTGACCGCATTCACCGTCAGTATCGGCCAGTCTCGCTTCGTGAACTTATTTCCTCGAAGCCGCATCGAATCGGTGCTGAAGCGCATGGGAAGGTCTGGCACCGAGCGCACGACAGTTCCCCTGGCGCGGGAAATCTGCACGCGCGAAAATATCCGCGGCTTAATCGCAAGCACAATTACTCGGACCGGTCAGCAATTCGAGTTGACGGCGGAGTTGATCGATCCTGGAACCGGGGCCACCGTGCGCTCCTATAAAGAGCGTTCGTATGGCGAAGATCACATCCTCGAAGCCCTCGATTCCATCGCCAGCCACGTGCGCGCCGATCTCGGCGAATCGCTCCAGGAAATTCAAAAGGCCGATCAGCCTCTCCCTCTGGTAACGACCAGTTCTCTGACCGCATTAAAGGAATATGCTGAGGCTTCGTCCCTGTGGAAGCACACGAAGCACGACGACGCCGTAACGCTGTATAAAGCCGCGATCGAAATCGATCCCAACTTCGCCATGGCACACGCCGCCTTAGGCCGCGCCTATGCCAGCTATATCTATTACCAGACGGAACTCGCGCGGGAAGAGTATGACGCGGCGCTTGCCCTTCCTTCACGACTCACGGAGCGGGAGAGGCTCGTCATTCAAACTCACGAAGCCATTGACCTTGATCACGTGGATGACGCGACCCGACTTTGCCGTACCTATCTTGCGACGTATCCGGAAGATTGGAGCATGCTCCGGGACTATGCCAATCTGCTTCGCCGGCACGGGCGACAGGCGGAAGCGATCGAGCAACATAAGCGCATCCTGGCCATCGTTCCCGACGATGCTCACACCTGGATCGAAATGGCCACCGCATACAAAGGTCTGGGGAATTTTTCCGCCGCGGTGCAAGCCTATGACCACGCTTTTCAGATCGAGCCCAATTGGCTGGTGTCCGGCAACATCAACCGCGAATACGGGATGGCGCTGGTGGGAAATGGTGAGGAGCAGAAAGCGGTCTCTGTCTTCTCCGATCTTCTGGAAAAGCCGGACAAGCGCGCGGACGCCCTGCGCTCCATGGCCATGCTTGACCTCTTTCATGGTAGATACTCCGGCGCGCAAGGCCGTTTTGAAGAAGCTCTCCAGGTCGACGAAAACAGTCACAGCGTCTTCGGTGCAGCGCGCACCCACTTTTTCCTCGCGGTGGTCGCGGAGGGTCGAGGGGATAGTCGGTCGCGTCTCGCACAACTCGATGCTGCTGTGGCCGATCTCAAGAACATGGGACCCAAGGTTGTGTGGGGCTCGCTTGTCGGTCAGGAATATGTCCGCGCGGGCGAACTTGCCAAGGCAGTCAAGTTAGCGGAGTTCATCACTGCTTTGACGGATGCGCACGACTCCGAACAGCAGGGCTACGTGCACTTGCTGCACGGAGCCATTGCTGCAGAACAAGGCGATACGAATAAAGCCGTCGCTGAATTGTCTACCCTCACCGATCCTAAGTACGGGTCCTCCGTGAACGGTCTGGCAGTGGCGGCGGTTGCTGATGCCTATCAGCGGGCGGGTAATCGCGAGCAAGCCATCAGCTGGTATGAAAAACTTTCTGCGCCCCTGGGCCTCCTGGCATTCTGGGAGCCGCAACAACGGTGGGCCTTTGCCCGTTACCAACTGGCGTTGGACTATCGAGATCTTGGGCAAACTGACAAAGCTCGGCAAACGCTCTCAGCGCTCCTGAGTTTGTGGAAGGATGCCGATTCAGATATTCCCCTGCAAAAAGCGGCCTTGCAGTTAGAGGCTCGTCTGCCGCAATGAGCTCATCGTCGCTCGATATCAGCGGCATGTGAGTTGGAAAGACGCCGACCTCGATATCCCCAACCTGAACGAAGCTGAAGCAGAGTACGCGAAGCTGCACTAACTGGGAAACCGTGCTTCGGACGTACGGCGGATGTAGAGCTCTGATTTTTCCCGCATCGATCGCTCAATCCAAGCAGGAAGTCCCGGACAGCGCTCCACGATCTAGGTCGGGCGCGTCCGGTTTAAACGGCAGATGCGCGCCGCACTGGGAAATTCCCAAATATGCTGGAATCGGGACCGATCGGACTTAGGTTTGGGCATAGTTTGGGCATAGTCGCGTGGTTGATCGACGGCGCAAGAGATTTGAATGTGCGATTTCATTGGTGCCGGGAGGGGGAGTCGAACCCCCAAGACCCGAAGGTCGGCG
>CAWIAJ010000022.1:0-346960 GCA_963834085.1 uncultured Acidobacteriaceae bacterium
AGAACTGGGCAAATGTTTGCCGGGCGAGCATCACTCTCTGCCGATACCGGCCTGTATAAATGAAACAAAACGGCGTTGTGGAAGACACGAAGGCGGTTTGTTTGGTTGGAGGGCTCGGCACACGGTTGCGAACCTTGGTGCCGTCGACACCCAAAGCGTTAGCTCTCGTCGGAGATCGGCCATTTCTTGAATTACTGGTGCGGCAATTACACGGTCAAGGCATACGACATGTTGTAATGTGCACCGGTTATCTCGCCGACCAGATCGAAAGTGAGTTCGGCGAAGGACGGGATCTAGGCGTAACGATCACCTACTCGAAGGAACCAGAGCGACTCGGAACCGCAGGGGCTCTCAAATTCGCGCAAAAGCATCTTGAAGGCGTGGCCGAGTTCCTGGTGATGAATGGCGACTCCTTTCTCGACGCTGATTTGGGCGAATGGTTCGGTTTCACCGCTCGCACGGCGGGCTGGCGACTCTGGCGACCGTCCCGGTCGAAGATGCGGGTCGCTACGGAACAGTAAGGATCGATGGAAGCGGCCGGGTCCTGGAATTTTGTGAGAAGACTGGCAACAATTCTCCAGGGCTTATTAACGCTGGAGTTTATGTTTTCGGCCGCTCTATATTTGATCACATCCCCGCGGGACCGGTCAGTCTGGAAAAGGATGTTTTTCCGAAGATACTCGATTCCGGAGTCTATGCGGCTGAGCAGCAGGGATTGTTTATCGACATTGGAACGCCGGTGGACTATGTGCGCGCCCAACAACTGTTGGACCGCGTCGGTCGCGCCAGCGAGGAGTGATGATCAGTGACCAACAAGTATCGGTTTCCGGCTTGGTCCTAATACATGTTTTCTATTTGCGATAGACTTTTCGGAGTTAGGGGAGAGTAAATGCCCGCATCGGGTCAATTTGGGGAAAGCGTTCGCGAATCAATCGGGGCGTCGATTGCGGTAAAGCAACAACTCCTCGCTGACCACGACCTGATCGCGAAGGTCAGCAGAGTTACCGGAATTTTGATCGACGCATTCCGGGCTGGGAATAAAGTGGTCTTGTTTGGAAACGGTGGCAGTGCCGCGGACGCGCAGCACATAGCCGCTGAATTCGTCGGACGATTTGCGTTTGACCGTCCTGCTCTACCCGCACTCGCGCTCTCCGTAAATACATCTTGCGTGACGGCCATCGGCAACGACTACGGTTTTGATCTGGTATTCTCGCGACAGATCGAAGCCCTGGGGCGTCGAGGGGACGTGGCCATCGGCATCTCGACCAGCGGAAAGTCAGCCAACGTGCTTCGGGGCATGGCAACAGCGAAGAAGATCGGGCTGCACACGGTCGGGTTCGCTGGTTCGGGGGGAGGAGCGCTGGCAGGCGCCGTGGACCACTGCATTTGCGCACCCTCGAGTGAGACTCCCCGCATACAAGAATGCCACATACTGATCGGACACATCATCTCCGAGTTGGTAGAGCAGACGATATTCCATGAAGAAAGCAGCCTTTCTCGATCGAGACGGGGTCATCAACCGAAAAGCAGCTGACGGCCAATATGTGACCAGATGGGAAGAGATGGAATTTCTTCCTGGGGCGCAGGAGGCAGTACGGTTGCTCAACCTTGCTGGGTTCTTCGTGGTTGTCGTGAGCAATCAACGATGTATTGCCAAAGGCCTGATCACATCCGTTGAGTTGGATTTGCTTCACGCTCGGTTGCGCAGCGAGTTCGCGCTTGCTGGCGCCAGATTTGATGCGATCTTCTACTGTCCCCATGAAAATGAGCCGCCATGCGGTTGCCGCAAACCCCAACCAGGACTGCTGCTAGAGGCTAGTCGCCGGCACGATATTGACATGGCAACGTCGTGGATGATTGGTGACTCTTGGCGCGATGTGGAAGCAGGGGGACGGGCGGGATGCCGAACTGTTCGGGTAACAGACGGCGACAAATCCGCTGTTGATGACGCTGATCTGGTCGCATCTTCACTCCTTGATGCGGTTCACAAAATTCTAGAAGTCGAAGCGGGTCCCCGCCCGCTGATCTCCGTTTCAGGGAAGGGTTAAACATATGGTAATTACGAGTACTCCACTCCGCATTTCATTCTTTGGCGGGGGCACTGACTATCCCGTTTGGTACCGAGAGCACGGCGGCGCGGTGCTCTCAACCACGATCGACAAATCCTGCTTCATTACTTGTCGATGGCTACCGCCCTTTTTTGAGTATCATAGCCGCATCTCCTACACCAAGGTCGAGAACGTCGCTACAAACAATGTTATCCAGCATCCCTCGGTGCGCGGTTGCTTGCAATATCTTGGGATTGACGAGGGTGTCGAAATTCATCACATCGCCGACTTACCCGCACGGGCGGGACTGGGCACGAGTTCAGCGTTTACCGTCGGGCTTCTCCATGGGCTCTACGCCTTGCGGAATCAAATGCGTGATAAGCACTCTCTCGCAATGGAAGCGATCAAGGTGGAACAAGACATCTTAGAAGAAACCGTGGGCGCGCAAGATCAAGTGAGCGCCGCTTATGGAGGGTTCAACCGAATTGATTTTGGTACTGACGGTTCGGTGGACGTAAACCGGATCGTAACATCCGCGGATAGGCTGACTGAACTTGAAGGGAACTTGGCTCTATATTTCACGGGTTTCTCGCGAATCGCCTCGGAAATCGCGCAGGAGCAGTTGCGTCAGACGCCGCACAGGACTCGAGAATTAGAGACGATGCGAGGATTGGTCGATGAGGCTGAGGCAATCGTCACAAATCCAAACCGCCCCATCGGGGATTTTGGCCGTCTGTTGCACGAAAGTTGGAGTATCAAGAGAACGCTGACGCAAAGAATCACCAATGCAGCGATCGACGAAATCTATGAGGCTGGGCTGAGCGCAGGCGCACTGGGCGGGAAGCTTCTGGGCGCAGGCGGCGGGGGTTTCATGCTATTTTTTGTACCTCCCGAAAAGCGAGAAGCGTTGCGCACGCGATTGAAAAACCTGCTTTGCATTCCGTTCAAGTTTTCGACCAGGGGCAGTCACGTTGTGGTTTACGAACCTGAAGAACAATACGATCAGTCATTGGCGAGCGAGCGCAATGTGATTTACGGTCATCAGAGCGAGAGTAGGCAAGTCACCGAGGTTTCTCGCTAGCGGTCCTAGCAGTTCGGTTTTGTGGTGAACACGGTGCCTTGGGAGTAACAGAACCGAGGAAAGTACCCTCTGGTGCCATTGACGTGCCGGCACAGAATGTGTGATACGTATTGTCAGCACTTCTCCCCCTATTGACCTCCCCGACATTGCTAAGATCAGGAGAAAAGCGCTTGAATGCGGTCTCTGAGTCTTCCGCTCCCGTTAAGGCGGAGTTTTCGCGTCGAGATCGTGGGGCGAAGGGTCTAATGAACGATTCCTTTCTGGATTATTTCAAATGCCCCGAGCGATACCTACGGCTTGGGCTGACGGAGACGCTTTCGCCGGCAAAAGGATTTTTTCGCTTCGGACCTGGCAACATTTACTACGGTCGACTCAGTCGAGAAAATGCCTTGACCGACGGCTCCGAGCGTGACGTTCTAAAAGAGGTCAAGGTCGAGGAAGGGAGAATTTCCCTTCCTTTTGATGTGGACGAAGTGGTCGACAATTTGCGACTTGAGTTATACACATCCTCGTCGCGAAACAAGACTTCGTTGGCGGATTCCATAACCGCAGCCGTGTATTACTGGATCCGGCCACTTTTACCAGTGAATGTTCGCAAACATCTGCAAAGGTTGCACCTCAGGGGATGGGATCAAATCTCCTTTCCGCGCTGGCCAGTTGATCGTAGCGTCAACGAGCTGTTCGAAACGTTGATGCTCCTTTCGATCAAATCGCAAAAGGTAGAGAAAATTCCGTTTATTTGGTTCTGGCCCGACGGCGCGCCAAGCTCTGCGATCATGACTCATGACGTCGAGACTAAGACGGGTCGAGATTTTTGTGAAACCATAATGGACATCAACGACGCCTATGGCATCAAAGCGTCTTTCCAAGTTGTGCCAGAACAGAGATACGATGTTCCGACCGCATTCCTGGATTCTTTGACAAAACGTGGATTTGAGGTAGCCGTGCAGGATCTCAACCATGATGGGCGGCTTTACAAGAATCGTGAACAATTCATGGAGCGGGTTGCCAGGATTAATGACTACCGTGGTCAGTGGGGCGCTGAAGGCTTTCGCGCTGCTGTCCTGTACCGCCGGCAAGAGTGGTTCAAGGATCTGGATTTCGCTTATGACATGTCAGTTCCGAATGTTGCTCATCTTGATCCGCAACGAGGCGGATGTTGCACAGTCATGCCGTTCTTTGTGGGCAATTTGCTCGAAATTCCTGTGACCACTACGCAGGATTACACGTTGTTTCATATTCTTAAGGATTACCAAGCCAATCTTTGGAAGACGCAGATTGAGCTCATAATGGAAAAGCATGGTCTTCTCAGTTTCATTATTCATCCCGATTACGTGACTACCGATCCAGAGCGACAGGTCTACGAGAAATTGCTGGCCAATTTGGCCGAGTTGCGGCGAGATCGTGGTGTGTGGATCGCGACTCCGGGAGAAGTCAATCGGTGGTGGAGGCAGCGGGCGGCGATGAAGATTGTCGAAGACGGTAACGGAGTACGAATCGAGGGCGATGGCAGTGGCCGGGCGCGCATAGCTTATGCGAGGGCGGTGAATGGGAAGCTTTGCCTTAGCGTCGGGCAGTAGCTTTATCATTGGCAATCCTGATCTCTGCGATGTAGGAGCTAGAACCGCCCGTTTCTGAGCGCGTAAGCCTGCCTAAACAAACGTTACTCAAATCAGCTTGACGTCGCAGCCGGGACATACTAAATCGTTCCGGTGTGATCGAGAGAAGGAACAGAAATGGCAAGCACGATAGCACCGATTCACAAATCCATTGCGGTTTCGAAGGCAAACGCGGCGGTGAAGGTCGCGATATTCCAGTCCATCGAACGACTCAATCATTGGCTCGAAGAGAATAACTACCGCGGATATGACACATTCGACGGTCTAAATGCAAGATTCTTACGTCCGTTAACGTTCGAAACCAAGTTCTTGCGCCAAGTCCTTCAGCAAGCCGTGAGGCGTTTTCCGGTGAATCTGCGCCCCGCGTTGGGAATCAGTAAAGACTACTCTACCAAGGGCATGGGTTTTTTGGCGCGCGGATTCATCCGGCTCCATAAAGCGACCGGCAAACAAGTGTGGAGAGACAAAGCCGAATTTGCGTTGCAGTGGCTGATTGAAAATCAGTCGCCGGGTTACAGCGGAGCGTGCTGGGGCAATCACTTCGACTATCAGTCGCGCGGTTTTTACCTGCCGAAACGTGTACCCACTATTGTATGGACGTCGTTGATCGGTCACGCCTTCTTGGATGCCTATGACCATTTTCAGGACGATCGCTATCTTCAGATTGCCGCAAGCGCCTGCCACCACATTGTGACCGATCTCGGCACCTATTCCGACGGGGATGGAATTTGTATCAGTTATATCCCAATCAAAGATACTCAGGTCCACAATGCCAATACGCTCGGAGCGAGTTTGCTCGCCCGCACCTATAAGCACACTGGCAATGAGTCTTACCGGGAACTAGCGCAGAAGGCGATGCAATATACTGCACAACATCAAAGAGCGGATTCGTCATGGCCCTATGCCGAGAGGCATAATTGGGTTGATAACTTTCATACGGCTTATGTTCTAGACTGCTTCAAATACTACGCGGAAAATACGGGCGACGACCGCTTCGAACAGACTTTAAGAAGTGGATATCAGTACTGGAAAAAAACTTTCTTTCTTCCGGACGGAACGCCTAAATACTATAACTACAAAACTCTGCCGCTTGACATCCAGTGCAGTTCGCAAGCGATCGACACTCTCGTATTTTTTCACGATCGAGATCCAGAGAGCCTGCCGCTAGCGATAAGCGTTGCGCAATGGACGATCGCCAACATGCAGGACCCTACCGGTTACTTCTACTACCGTCGCTATTCCCCATGGTTAGTCAATAAAACCCCCACGCTCCACTGGGGACAGGCGACGATGCTCTCAGCCCTCTCGGGCCTTTATCAGTTGCTATAAAAGATTGAGCAAAGTGAAGAAAAAAGTCCTGATCATAGTTGAAAACGCACCTTTACCTTTTGACACGCGCGTAATGAAGGAGGCATCATCACTTCATAACGCCGGTTACGAGGTGACTGTGTTGTGTCCCCGCGCCAAAGGGGCTGAGTTGGGATACGAGATGATTGGCGGGGTCCGCGTCTATCGTCACCCGATGCCGCAGGAAGGAAATAGTGCAGTAGGGTACCTGTGGGAGTACGGGTGCGCGATATTCTGGGAATTCTGGTATGTGTGGTGGATCTACCTGCGGCACGGTTTTCATGTCATACAGGGCTGTAACCCTCCCGACAACATTTTCCTGGTGGCACTGCCATTTAAACTGTTCGGAGTGAAATACATATTTGATCACCACGATGCCATACCGGAACTGTATTTGTCGAAATACGACAACCGGGGATTTCTCTACAAGACCCAGGTTCTGCTGGAAAAATGGACCTATCGGTTTAGTGATGTCGTAATGGCTACCAACGCCAGCTACAGCGATCTCGCTGTCAACAGAGGCGGCGTCGCTCCGGACAATATTTTTATAGTTCGCAACGGGCCCGACTTGGAGACGTTTAAACTCGTGCCCTCCAATGCGACGTTGAAACACGGCAAGAAATATCTCGTTGGATACGTAGGGACCATGAGCGATCAGGATGGTTTGGACATTCTTATCGAGGTCGCGCTGCACCTGAAAAACGCTGGGCGGGCCGACGTCCATTTTACCTGCGTGGGGGGAGGGCCAGGACTCGCTAGTCTCCGAAAAATGGTTCACGACAAGAACCTTGGAGACATGATGAACTTTACGGGAAGGGTTTCCGATGAAGATTTGTTGGAGATTCTTTCCACTGCAGACGTTTGCGTCAACCCAGATAAGCCATGCGAGATGAATGATATCTCCACGATGATCAAAATCATGGAATACATGGCCTTGGGCAAGCCAATCGTTCAGTTTAATCTACGTGAAGGAAGATTCAGCGCTCAGGATGCGGCCGTGTACGCTGACCCCGGGAATCAGGTCAGTGACTTTGCCGCGAAGATCGTTTGGTTGCTGGACAATCCCGAAGAAAGAGTAAGGATGGGCGAATTCGGACGCAGGCGGGTTGAAAAGGAACTGGCCTGGGAATATTCAGTCCAAAATCTCCTCGCTGCTTATACGCGAGCTTTCACAAAGAGAGGTTGGCCGGGTCAGCAGACCGTGCGCCATGTTGACCGAGCTGAATAGCTTGCCTGCGGCGTCGTGCCGAATCCTGATTCGAAACGCTAGAGAGGTCTAGTGGAGCTATATACAATTGACCCTCTTTCGGATCGTCGGTGGGATGAATTGGTGGCACGCCATTCGAGAGCCTCGGCGTTTCACCAACGAGGCTGGCTCGACGCCTTATCTAACACATACGGCTACAAACCGTATGTTTTGACCAGCGCCCCCCCCGGCAAGCCATTGACGGATGGTGTGGTTGTTTGCCAGGTTTCAAGTTGGATTACGGGAACTCGAACTGTGTCTCTTCCTTTTGCTGATCACTGTGAACCTCTGATTAATGATCTTCGCGATTTAGCGAAATTCACGAATTGGTTACACGGAAGGTGCGATCGTCAACATTGGAAGTACTTTGAGCTTCGCCCTCTTACACATCCCGATGCGAGTTCCGGTTTGCAGCCCAGTCGCTCCTACTGGCTCCACAGCCTCGATTTGGGGCCGAGTCTGGCGCAGATTTATGGGACCTTGCATCGAAACTCGATTCAACGAAAAATCCGTCGGGCGGAGAAGGAACGGCTCACCTACGAAGTGGGAGGTTCGAAACACCTCTTAAGCGAGTTCTATCGGCTCATGCTGATCACCAGGACGGCGTCTCGGGGTTCTTCCCCAACCGCGGTCCTGGTTCGAAAACCTGATGAACAGTATGGGCGACAACGTCTGCATCAGGCTTGCCGTGAAAGAGGGTGCACCGATCGCGGCTTTGTTCACTTTGCGGCATCGAACATCCGTGATCTACAAGTATGGCTGCTCAGACGGACGGTTTCACAATCTCGGGGCGATGCCGTTTCTCTTCTGGCGACTAATTGAAGAAAGCAAAGCCGACGGAACCGAACAAATTGATTTTGGCCGCACGGACCTTAACAATGAAGGACTGATTACCTTCAAGGATCGATGCGGAACAAGCAAGCGCGTACTGACATATTACCGATATCCGAAGCCCCCGAGAAGCGGAACTGCGCCTCACTGGGAGTCGCGCTTTGTTCGTAGAATGTGCTCGATGCTTCCGGATTCTGTCGGATGTGCGGCCGGGCGGGTTTTGTATAAGCACATGGGGTAGGTATCGACTCTTTAACAAAGTTAATTACTTAGCACGGTCGATATCGACCGTTGCTCCAGAATTCAAACATCCGCGTTTCGCGTTATCCGTTCTCGCTGGCATTAGCGAAACAACTCGAAACAGTAAATGAAGTTCTTCCGCTCGCCAAAAGTGGCGCTCAACTTTATGGCGAACAAGGTTTGATTTTCTGACTTCTGCCAGACCAATTCCCGACGGTATCGGTACGGCCGTCTGAACCGTCAAAAACCTAATCGTCTACGCTCGACTTCTCTTCAATTTCCACTAGAATCTCGACCGCTCCCATTTCTTTGGTAGGCGGTCCATTAGAACGAGAAATTGTGTAGGTCGCTTATGCTACCGATCAAAGCGGAGCGCCCCATTGGCGGCGCCCACAGCTCGAATGTTGATTTGTCCCCCGCCGAAGTTACGACCATCCGAGCGCTGATTGATCGGAGGGCTGAGGCACAGTCTGAAACTCCCTTCTTGATTAGCCCGGAATCGGGACAGATCCAAACCTTCTGCGGACTGAAGGAACGGTCGCAGGTCATTTCAGCGCAACTCCATGGCTGGGGGCTGGCACAGGGCGACAAGGTTGCGTTCTTGATGGAGAACAGTTCGTTCACCGCGCAGCTGTTTTTGGGGGTAATGTACGGTGGATACGTTTCGGTGCCCTTGAATGTGCGCGCTGGAGTCTCCCAACTGACTTACACGCTGGACCATTGTGACGCGAAGGTCCTCTTCATCGGCGAAGGGTATGAGGGGTTAGCGACAGAGGTCGTGAGCCAAGTCGGTCGATCGGTGCGAGTCATCCGATCTGACACGGATGGAATGGCTGCATTGCGTGCCACCACTACGCAGAGAAGTCCTGCCGCACTCCCGTCGCCAGATGACATCGCAATGCTGATGTACACCTCCGGCAGCACGGGGCAACCCAAAGCGGCGGTGCATACGCACAGGACGATTCTGGCAGGCGGGAGAAACGCGGTGGCCGCTCACCAACTGACTGCCTCCGACCGCTCTCTGCTGGTGCTTCCGCTTTATCACATCAACGCCGAGTGCGTAACGCTGATTCCCGCGCTGTTGACCGGCGGATCGGTAGTAGTGCCGTACAGGTTCAACGTTAGCCAATTTTGGGACTGGCTGGAGAATTTCCAGTGCACCTGGTCGGCTATCGTCCCGACGATCGTCTCGCAATTACTTGATTGGAACGATCCCAAAGCGGACCAACGTGGCCCCGTTTTCCAAAGAATTCGGTTTCTTCGATCCTCCTCCGCGCCACTGGCGCCGTCACTGCAGCGCGAGTTTTTCGCCAAGTTTCCGTTAGTGCTGATTCAGGCAATGGGTTCAAGTGAGGGCGGCAATATATTCTCCAACCCATTGCCTCCGGGAGAGAACAAGATCGGATCGCCGGGGCTGCCGTGGGGTTTTGAAGTAAAGATTGTTGATCGCCAAGGAAGGGAACTGCGCGGCGGTGAACCTGGCGAGATGCTGATTCGCGGCGAGGCGTTGAGTTGTGCTTATTACAAAGAACCGGAAGCCACGGCCGCCGCTTTTGACACCGAGGGTTGGCTTCACACCGGCGATCTCGCATACCGCGACAATGACGGCTATTTCTTTGTCGTTGGCCGTTCGAAAGAACTGATCATCAAGGGAGGCGTCAACATTGCTCCCCGGCAGATCGACGACGTATTGGAATCCCATCCGGGAGTCTTGGAAGCCGCTGCGGTAGGGGTTCCTGACCGTTATTTGGGCGAGGATGTCGTGGCCTTCGTGGTTTTACGAGCCGGAGTTGAGTCGGACGAGAGGGAGCTCCTTGAATTTTGCGAACGTCGTCTAGGAGCATTCAAGACTCCCACCCGGATCCACTTTGTTCTGGATTTGCCGAAGGGTCCTTCCGGTAAGGTCCAGCGCTTGCGGTTGCTGGAACAGACCTGGCCGGCCGATGCGAGTGGGTCGGCAACAGCCCCGAAGCAATTTGCCTTGGCGCGCGGCAGCGACCAGAAACAAAACGAAGACGAGTCGACGCTACTCGCCTCGATCGAAACCGCGATCGCCGAGATCTGGTCAGAAGTTCTAAAGGTTCCTCAAGTGCGAGGGGATGACAACTTCTTCGCTCTAGGCGGCGACTCTCTGTTGGCCATCCAGTGTGTATCCCGCTTGCGCGATAAAATCGCCGTTCGGCTGACGCTGACTGATGTCTTCGAACGCGGCACGGTGACAGAGCAAGCCGCGCTGATCCGCGAGCGCCATGCCGCTGCGGAGAACTCGAGCATTCAATCCGGCCGGCGATCGTCTACTCGGCAGGTTCCTGACAGTCTTCAGCCCCGACCCGCCGGCGAGAAAGGTTCCATTCCTCTTCGCGATCGCTCTCTTCCTTATCAGCTTAGTCCCTTGCAGGAACGACTCTGGTTTATGGAGCGTTTGAACGTGGGACAGCCCGTCTACAACGAAGTGGAAGCGGTACGCTTGCGCGGAGAGCTGAATGTTAAAGGGCTGGAGCAGGCGCTAAATGATGTAGTGGCCCGCCACGAAATGCTCAGGACGACGATCCGAGAGGTAGATGGTGTGCCGATGGCCGAGGTGCGCGAGTCCTATCAACTTCGGCTGAAGATCATCGATCTCTCCGATCGCGCTGATGGTGAACGCGAGACGGAATTGAGGCATCTCCTTTCCTCCGAACCGCGGATCCCCTATCAACTGGAGGTCGAGCCGGCTATCCGTGCCACCTTGATCCGAGTTGGAACTCGTGAGCACGTCTTCATTCTGATGATGCACCATCTGATTTGTGATTGGTCATCGGAGGGAGTGTTATGGCGCGAGTTGTCAGTCTTCTATCGCAAGTACTGCCATAACGAATCATTCACCCTGCCGGCTTTGGTCACGCAATACGGTGATTATGCCGTTTGGCAACGGAAGCAGTTGACCGAAACGTCTGTCGCTGACGACTTAGCTTTCTGGGTCGGGAATCTTCAGGGAGCGCCTCCGCTGTTGGAGTTGCCCATGGATCGTCTCCGTCCCCAAGTAACGTCATACCGTGGTGCACGCCAACGTTTCCGGCTTACACCAAAACTGACTGAAGCACTACGCCGTTTGAGTGGTCACGAGAGAAAGAGTCTATTTGCCATTTTTACGGCGGCGTTGGACGTGCTTCTCTATCGCTATACGGGACAGTCAGAGATTCTGCTAGGTGTGCCCATCGCTGAGCGGGACCGAGCTGAATTTCAGTCGATGATTGGGTTTCTACTGCACACGCATGTTTTGCGGACCGCAGTTCACGGCGAACTCACGTTTCGCGAGTTAGTTGGCCGAGTGCAGCAGGGCGCGCTCAAATTGTATGAACACCGCTCCGTCCCTTTTGATCGGGTGGTGCGCGCGTTGCAACCGGAACGCAGCTTGAGCTACTCACCACTGTTTCAGGTCATGATCAACTGGCGGGATCGCGATCAACAGCTGAGTTTCATTGGGTTAGAGGGGCTCGATGTCGAATCGGTGCTGGTCGATAGCAAAATCAGCAAGTTCGATCTGACACTCTTTTTGACCGACATGGGTGAAGAAGTCTGGGCGGAGATGGAATACAGTACAGATCTGTTCGATGCAACCAGCATCGAGCGGATGTTCGGAAACTATCAGACACTACTGGAGGCAGTTACTGCCGATCCCGGGCAGCGCATCGATAAGCTTCCTCTTCTGGCGGACGACGAGCGACGCCAGCTCTTGGTGGAATGGAATGACACCAAGGTCGATTACCCGGCCTGTGCGTGTATTCACGAGCCGTTCGAAGCGCAGGCCTCTCGATGCCCAGATCAGGTCGCAGTAGTATTCGAGCGGCAATCTTTGTCCTACGGCGAACTCAACCGTCGCGCCAACCAACTTGCGCATCACCTGAAAGGTTTCGGGGTTGGCCCGGACGTGCTGGTGGGCTTGTGCGTCAAACGCTCTCTGGACATGGTGATTGGCCTGCTTGGCATTTTGAAAGCAGGTGCAGCGTATGTGCCCATGGATCCAAGCTATCCGCGGGAACGCCTGCAGTACATTTTGGAAGACTCCAGGGCTTCCATCGTCCTTACCCAGGAGTCTTTGGTTAATGAGCTGCCCAGCCTGGCCGGGCGAGCGATTTGCCTCGATAAGGATTGGGGAAATATCGCCCGAGAATCCGATGAAAATCTAGCCGGAGAAGTGAATCCGGAAGACTTGGCTTACGTGCTGTTTACTTCTGGTTCTACCGGCAAGCCGAAGGGCGTCGAGATCAGCCATCGAGCGGTAATCAATTTTCTCGACTCCATGCGGAAAGAGCCGGGAATCGAGGCACAAGATACACTGCTCTCGGTAACGACCCTGTCTTTTGACATCTTCGGCTTGGAAATATGGCTGCCACTGACCTCGGGGGCCAAAGTTGTGATCGCGCCGGAGGAAGTGACGAGGGATGGAAAAGAGCTCGCGGCTCTGTTACGGACGAGCAGAGCAACTGTAATGCAAGCGACTCCATCGACCTGGCGTCTACTGCTGGACTCTGGATGGGAAGGCAATCCTGATCTAAAAATCCTGTGCGGGGGCGAAGCGTGGCCAGCCCAACTGGCTGAGCAATTGCTGCCGATGTGCGCTTCGCTTTGGAACATGTACGGGCCTACCGAGACGACGATTTGGTCGGCCGTGAGTCAAGTCCGGGAGGGCGTTGCTGTCCTGATCGGGCATCCAATCGCCAACACGGATTTTTATGTTGTTGATTCCAACTTGCAGCCGATGCCAGTTGGAGTGCCGGGCGAGTTATTAATTGGCGGCGCTGGGCTGGCGCGTGGTTATCTGAATCGACCGGATTTGACCGCTGAGAAGTTCATAGCCAATCCTTTCCGCACCGATACCGGGTGCCGGCTATATCGTACCGGCGACTTGGTACGTTACCGAACCGATGGCAAGCTGGAATTTCTGGGTCGCACCGATCAACAAGTCAAGATCCGTGGATTCCGGATTGAACTGGGCGAGATCGAAGCCGTTTTGCGCGGCCACGCAGGCGTGCGAGAAGCGGTCGTGGTGGTGCGGCAACAAACAGAGAAGCAACTCATAGCGTTCGTGGTGCTGGCCGGAGAACCTTCATGGGCGACGGCTGAGTTGCGGGATTATCTCAAACAGAAGCTACCGGCGTACATGATTCCGACAGCATTTTCCGTGCTCGAGAGTCTCCCATTGACACCCAATGGTAAAGTGGATCGCAAGGCTTTAAGAGGCACGAACTACAGCCCATCTGAGCGGCAGTCAACGCAGGAGGTGGCCCTGCCGCAGACTCTCTTGGAGATGCAGTTACTGCAGATTTGGCACCGCGTTCTTCATTCTCCCAACATCGGTGTGCGCGATAACTTTTTCGAAATAGGCGGACATTCGCTGCTGGCCGTCAGTATCATCAATGAGATCAATAAGTTGTTGGACATCAACCTCACCATTCCGATATTTTTCTTAAATCCATCTATTCAAGGCATTGCACGAACTCTTGAAGAGGAGAAAAACCACAACGCTGTGCCAACATTGGTGTCATTGTGCCAGCGCCCCTCCCATGCCGAAGGAACTTTATATTTTGTTGAAGCCTCGATGGGAATGTGCCGATTGGCGGAGCGCCTCGGGTCAGCCCAAGCATCGTTTGCCGCTGTTGTACCGATTTCTTCTGCAGTCCTAGAGGCGGCCGTCGAGGGTCGCTCAGCCGATCTGCCCATCTTAGAGGCTATGGCCGCGCCGTATGCTGAGCTGATCGGGACTCATCAGGACTCTGGACCATGCGTGCTGATCGGGCACTCATTTGGAGGCGCGCTGGCTTTTGAAGTGGCCCATCAACTCCAACGACAAGGCAAACGTGTTGACATTGTTGTGCTGCTGGACGCGACTTTGCAGGTTCCTCGGTGGAATCGGCTGAAGAAGTTAAACCTTAAGCGCTTGTGGTGGGCCATAAACTGGCGTCTCGGACATGTAAGGAGCGCGGTGGCGGAACGGGCCCGAGCGTTGTTTCTAAGATCACCCCACACCCTGGATCCAGTGACCTCTCACGAGGTGCGTGGGCAACTCTACCGACCCTTCGCTACAGTACCTTGGGAGATTCTCCAAAAGGTCTACGCCAAGGCCTCCCATTCGTACCGAGGCCGACAACTCAAGTCTTTCGGGATTTTGTTTCGCGCTCAAGAAACAAATCGATATGAACACTTTGCCGATATGGGATGGGGTGGATTGTTCAGCGAAGGATTAGAAATAATAACCACGCCAGGGGATCATATGTCGTTGCTCGAGGATGCTAATCTCGATCACCTCTCCCAGGCACTTCAGGAACGTCTGTCTCAGTTGGTTCAATTTTCGCCAGAACGATCCCGTGTGGCATAGAGGGCCAGAAAGCGCTTGTTGTCCCCGCAGAATGCACACAGGATTACCCACCACTTAGTGTGCGAATTAGGCAGGTTGTGTCAGTTGGGTCTGGCCGACAGAGGAAGGCATTATGGTACGCGACAAGTTGCTTATATTTGATACGTCGCTTCGTGATGGCGAGCAAGCTCCGGGATGCAGCATGGCCGTTAAAGAAAAACTGCTGCTCGCTCGAAAACTTCAGCGGTTGGGAGTCGACATCATTGAAGCAGGATTTCCGGTCGCTTCACCCGGCGATGCCGAGGCTGTAAGGTCGGTTGCCGGAGAGGTTGAAGGCCCGATCATTGCAGCTTTTGCTCGTTGCACAGAAAAAGACATTCAGGCGGCTTGGGACGCGCTGAGCGGTTGTCCGCGTCCACGCATCCATACCTGTCTTTCCACCTCGGATATTCATCTTACTTTCGATTTGAAGATCAGCCGCGACGAAGCATTGCGCAAGGCGGCAAACATGGTGGCCCACGCGCGCTCGTTCTGCGCCGATGTTGAATTTTCCGCCCAAGACGCCACTCGCTCTAACGTCACCTACCTGTGCGAAGTCCTGCAGGTCGTTGTGGAAGCCGGTGCAACCACACTCAATATCTGCGATACGGTTGGCTACTCTACACCGAAGGAATATGCGAGATTAATTCGGCTCATCCGAAGTCATTGCAAAATGCGGAGCACGTCATCCTGTCGACCCATTGCCACGACGACCTCGGGTTGGCGGTTGCCAATTCCCTTGCCGGTATCGAAGCGGGGGCGCGGCAGACGGAGTGTACCGTTAACGGTATCGGAGAACGCGCCGGAAATGCATCATTGGAGGAGATTGTTACGGCGTTGCGCGTCCGCCATGATCTGTATTCGGTTGCCACAGCCATACGCCATGAAGAAATTTGCTCGACCAGTCGCTTGTTAGCGGAGATCGTAGGCTTTGAACCTCAACCGAACAAGGCAATTGTGGGACGCAACGCTTTTGCCCACGAAGCCGGCATGCATCAGCATGGGGTGCTCAACAATCCGCTTTGCTATGAAATCATGACGCCGGAATCGGTTGGAGTACCTCCAAATCGTATTGTGCTGGGCAAGCATTCCGGGCGTAACGCGCTTGCCCATAAGCTCAGGGAGATGGGCTACGAGCTTTCCGCCGAACAGATTAACCACATCTACGGCGATTTTGTTCGCCTCGCCGACTCCAAGAAACAGATTTGTGACCAGGACTTATCGTCTATTCTCGCGGCGCGCGTCCAGAAGCCAGGTCCTCCGAAGCTCTCCAACGTCCGGCAGACGGCATGAATTTGTTGACTCGTCGGATGAATCATTCGTGGCCAAGGGTCGCTCACCGGTCCTAAATACTCCGCCGACTGTCAGATTCAGTTACCTATTTTAGAAACGATGCGGCGTCTGATCTTCTGCTAGCTCGTAGGAGCTCAGAATCTCCGATTAGAAGATTGAATGACGAAAGCGAGGGTGAGAAATGTCTTCTTCTGGTAATAGTCCGGCGATGTTTAAAGATGGGCAAGGACCATCAACCGGAAAAAGTGTCAACCCCAACTCGGTTGATACCCAGGTTGCCGTGATTGGGGCAGGTCCCTACGGACTCTCCGCCGGGGTTCACCTTAAGGCGAAGGGCATTGCTACACGTGTGTTTGGTGAACCGATGGAATTCTGGGCTCACAAGATGCCGGAAGGAATGCTTCTCCGTTCTCCGCGAGTGGCGTCCAATATATCTGATCCCGATAAAGCCTTCACGCTGGAGGCCTACGAGGCCGCCTCTAATCGGGAGCCTCGCGCTCCTGTGCCTTTAGATACTTTCGTCGAATACGGTAAGTGGTTTCGACATCAATTGGGGTCTGACCTTGACCAGCGAACCGTTCTACGCGTCGATCGTGATCCGGCCGGTTTCAAGCTCACTCTCCAGGACGGCGAGGAAATTCGTTCGAATCATGTCGTAGTGGCTGCCGGAATCGGACCTTTCATGAAGAAGCCCGCGGTGTTCAAGAACCTTTCTCCGCAACAGGCGGTTCATTGCTATGAAGGTCGCAACGTCCGAAGGTTCGAGGGAAAAAGAGTTGTAGTGATAGGCGCAGGGCAAAGCGCTCTGGAGTCAGCAGCTTTGTTGCATGAAGCAAAAGCCAATGTTGAAGTGATTGCACGACAACCCGATCTTCGTTGGATCGGTGGGCATCCATGGTTGCATCACATGGGCCCAATTTCTTCACTGCTGTATTCCTCGCACGATGTGGGACCGCTCGGAATCAGTCGTCTTGTTGCTTATCCCAAGATCGTTTCCCATGTTCCACTCCGGCTCCGCGACAAGATCCGAACTCGAGCGGTGCGGCCTGCCGGGTCGCGCTGGCTTCCTGAGCGTCTGGCAGCGGTCAAGCTCACGACTGGACGAAGTGTTGCACAAGCGACGCCGGTTTCCGGCGAGGTTACACTCAAGCTCGATGATGGTAGCGAGCGGCGAGTTGATCACGTAATTCTCGGTACCGGCTACCGGGTCGACATCTCTCAGTATGGTTTTTTGCCTCAGGAACTCACGCGCGATGTAATCCTATTCGACGGCTATCCCAAACTGAGAAGCGGATTCCGCAGCTCGGTGCCGGGACTGCACTTCATCGGGGCAACGGCAGCTCGCAGCTTCGGTCCATTGCTATACTTCGTGGCCGGAACGGAATTTGCATCTCAGGAACTGGTGAATCACCTTTCGAAAAGTCTTCGATAGATTTGGCCCGGAATGCAAACAGCCTCAATGACGATGCGTAAGTATCCTCTGGAAGTGGGAGCCATCGTCATTGGGGGTGAACACCCGGGACTAGGAATCGCCCGCAGCCTGGGTCGAAGGGGCATTCCTATTTTCGTAATTGATGACCAGCACTCAATTTCACAGTTCTCGAGGTATGTGACCAAGGTAGTTCGGGTCAAGGATTTGCGAGATGACGTGAAGACCGTTGAGAGCGTGATGGAAATTGGCCGGCGCTTCGGCTTGGAGGGGTGGGTTTTGTTTCCGACCCGGGATGAAACAGTTGCCGCATTCTCCCGTCACAGAGACCGACTTGCAGAATTCTTTCGAGTTACAACGCCATGTTGGGAAACTGTGCGGTGGGCCTGGGACAAGAAAAATACCTACGATCTTGCTGCAGAACTGGGGATTCCAGTTCCACGTACCTATAATCCTCGCACTGAGAAGGAACTTCCGGAACTGTACAGTCGCCTGCCCTTGGCTCTCAAACCGGCCGTTAAAGAAAATTTCTTTTATGCTACGGGCGCAAAAGCGTGGCGTGCCGAGACACCCGAACAGTTACATGATTTGTTTCGGAAAGCGATTCGGCAGATTAAACCAGAGGAAATCTTGATTCAGGAGATTATCCCGGGAGATGGCCAGCGGCAATATTCATATTGCGCTTTTTTTCGCGATGGCGAAGCGATCAGTACGTTAATCGCAAGACGGATGCGGCAGCATCCGCGCGAATTTGGCCGGGCAGCTACGTACGTTGAGACAGTGGAACTCCCCGATATCGTCGAGCTTTCAGAACGTTTTCTAAAGGCGATCGATTACTACGGCCTCGTTGAGGTGGAGTTCAAGCAAGATCCTCGCGATGGTCAATTTAAGTTGTTGGACGTAAACGCACGAACGTGGGGCTTTCACAGCATCAGCGGACCTGCCGGTGTAGATTTTCCGTATCTCTTATACGCAGATCAGGTTGGTAAACCAGTGGATCGAGGCCACGCTAGAACGGGTGTTGGTTGGCTTCGTGCAGTCACCGATGTGCCAACGGCCGCCATGGACCTTTGGGATCGCGAAATCGACCTCTCGTCCTATTGGCGGTCTCTTAGAAATACGCGCTCTGAGTCAGTGTTTTGCGCACGAGATCCCTTGCCGTCGGTCGCGGAGATTCTGATGCTTCCTTACCTCTTTACCAAGAAATATCTTGTGAAGTCCGGAGGGCAGCCATCAACTCATATAGGCGGTGATTCTGGGGTCTCGGACTTCCCGGCGCAGCGCTCCGCTAAGTCGCTATAAGTGGATGCTATTGTTCTGGTCCCCGTTTGAAGAATTGTTCTTCATCCCGGATCAGTACTTAGTCGCCGCGACTGTCTATCCGTTACAAATCAATATGCATAAGGATCCATCGATTTGGCGTGCCCGCACATGTGGATTTTGGCCGGCGAGTCAACTCCCTCGATCCAAGACATGAGGATCTTAGTTGCGGCACAGTTTTTGAAAGCGATTTGCGCTTGCGTCCTCATGAGTATTTTGGTGGCGGGGTTATGGCCATTTCATGCTCCAAGGAATGACGTTAGCTGGTTGAGTGGGGGAAGCGGCCTTGTCTTCGGTAAGGACGGCAGCATCGTGAGCGCCAATTCCTTCGAAGTGGATCCCGCGAGGGATGGCGACTCCTGCAGTCTGGAGATCTGGTTGAAGCCGGCCCGGCTGGACTCAGGCGGCATGATTCTGGCTTTTTACAGGGCGAATGGTGATGTCGTCCCTTTTTCTTTGCGTCAATATCAGAGCGGCCTCGTGCTGGCACGCCCGAGCCAAAGTGACGTGCGCGAGAAAGACGAGGTCTATGTTGGCGAAGTATTTGACGCTTCAGACCCAGTCCTAGTGACAATAACCTCGAATAGAACCAGCACGGCAATTTACGCTGATGGCCGGCTGCTCAAGAGAGTTTCGAACTTCGTAGGACTCGGACGCGACTTGACGGGTCAACTCGTGATCGGCAATGCGCCGACGACCCCCTATACCTGGTCCGGAGAGCTAAAAGGACTCGCAATTTACGATCGCGAACTTACCGAGACCGAAATAGCAAAGAGCCCCGCCGATTGGACGATCGCTGGTCGTCCGGATTCGTCTGAGCGCGAGGCCCTCGTCGCGCGTTATCTTTTCGATGAAGGGCAGGGAAGAGTAGTCCGCAACCGGGTCGATGCAGCCACCGATTTGCTCATTCCGGAGCGTTTTTTCGTCCTACACCCGCAGTTTCTCGAACGGCCTTGGGATGAGTTCCGACCCAGTTGGAGTTATTGCAAGGATGTCGGTATCAACATCTTCGGTTTCGTTCCGCTGGGTTTCTTTTTCTCCGCGTACTTTGCGGCAATTCTTAAGACCAGAAGAGCGATTTGGCTCACCGTTGCCTTGGGGCTCGCCGTGAGCCTGACCATCGAAATCTTGCAATCGTTCTTGCCGACACGAGACTCGGGAATGACCGATCTCATTACGAATACACTCGGGACCGCTATGGGCGCGACGCTATACGTCTGGGGTGAAAAGCGCAGATGGTTTGCGCGAGTCCGATCGTCATTCGACCGGCTAGGCTTTCGGAGTGTCGATTGACACGATGCCCGGACTGGTTTGGCCGCAACTCCAACATTGCTTCCCTATGTTCTTCGAGTTCTCCGATTCCCGGTTAGGACAGAGTTGGCGGTATAGACAGACGCGGCAGGTGGGTTTGCGAAACCTTCGGATGACAACGATCCCGAAGACTGTGTATAGCGCCAGCAACGCCAATAGGACCGGAAAAAGCATAGCAATTGTCAGGCAAATGCTAAGGTCTCCGCAACCATAGGTCAGTGACGTTGATCACAACCAGCTGATTATTCTGAACCGAAATGGGACCGATGGAGTTGAGTTTCGGTTGATTCGGGAGTGCTGAAGGCAAAGTTCTGGCACTCACATGAAAAAAATCCCGCAACTGGATGCGATCCGCGGTCTGGCCGTCCTCATGGTGTTGGTCCACAACACCGATGTGTATCCGTCGCTTCACCTGGGCTTGATTGCGGACAACGGCTGGATGGGAGTGGATCTCTTCTTCGTGTTGTCCGGTTTTTTGATCACTGGGATTTTGGTCGACACAAAGCGGTCAGGGGACTATTTCAGGAATTTCTATGCCCGCCGGTGTCTCAGAATCTGGCCGTTGTATTATTCGGCGCTGCTTTTCATGTTTGTTCTTGTTCCCCTCCTCCGTCCATCCGAAGCGCAAACCGTATTTGCAGCGAGATCGTCTCCTTGGTGGGCCTATCCGCTTTTTCTGCAGAACTTCTTGATTCCGATTCCCCCGGCTGCTACAGGGCTGTTGGGGGTCACATGGTCGCTCGCGGTCGAGGAACAGTTTTACCTGGTATGGCCTTTCGTAGTGCGGTTCTGTAATGAAGTCCAACTGCGTAGAATTACGATCGCGGTAATTTGTATATCGCCGGCACTGCGTTTTTATCTGGCGCTTCATCAAATCGATATTTATTCCAACACCTTCTGTCGTCTGGACGGCTTGATGGCTGGGGCATTTCTGGCGACGATCATAAGGTCGAGCAGTTTTGTTGCTTCGAGATTCGTCACGCCAGCGTGGGTGGCTCTATGTGTCTCGGCTCCGCTCGCGGTTGTCATCGACACCTTGCATGCAAGATGGATCGTTTTCTCACTGGTTGCGCTCGCCTCGGTTTCGTTCGTTTACCTAGCTATATTTTCGAAGCAGAGATGGCTGCAAGCGCTCTTGGGAAATCGGTTCCTGCTCTACACGGGCACGATTAGCTATGGAATCTACTTGCTCGAAAAAATTCCTCCTGATCTCGCGAAGGCGTTCCATTTCGACCAGCACCCGTTTTTGGCGCTGCCGATCACAACTGCCGCCACCTACGTTTTAGCGGCGATGTCCTGGAATTTGTTGGAGAAGCCTTTTCTCAGGTTGAAGGGTCGCTTCCAAGTGAACAGCCTCAGGCCAGTGGATTCGACAGGCGAACTGATTCCGTTCGTCGACCAATAAGGAGTCTGGCGGGAGCCGATGTTTGTCACCAACAGGCAGGATCGCCCCATCGAAACCAGGCTGCATATTGATGATAGTAAGGAAGATAACCATCGGACTTGATTCCAAACGGTAGCTATTTTCCTCAGCACCGGCGTGATACAATCACGCTTCCCCCTCAAATTTTATCGATGGCAAGGTAGCTCGTGTCATCTGCCGTTGCGAAGACAACCTCTAGAAGGAGTTTCTTAGGGCATGTTAGAAACAGCCATCATAGGAGCCGGTCCGTACGGTCTCTCAATCGCTGCTCACTTCCGGAAACGCGGGATCCCCTTCCGTATTTTCGGTCGTCCCATGGACACCTGGTTCAATCACATGCCGAAGGGCATGATGCTCAAGTCGGACGGCTTCGCTTCCAATCTTTACGATCCAGATAGTGAATACACGCTGGGCCATTTTTGTGCCGAACAGGGAATCGAGTATGGGGATACGGGTATTCCTGTGCGCTTGGATACGTTCAACGCATATGGCCTCGCTTTCCAGTTAAGGATGGTCCCGGAATTAGAACAAAAAACTGTCACAGGCGTGGAGCGTGCTCCGCGTGGTTTTCGTGTTCTGCTCGAAGATGGTGAAATCGTAGCCGCCGAGAGAGTCATTCTGGCAGTCGGGATTACACATTTCGAGCATATTCCAGAGAGCCTTGCAAGTCTGCCTTCCGAATTTCTTTCGCATAGCGCCCGTCATAGCGATGTAACGCCGTGGCGCGGCCGCAGCGTGGTGGTTATCGGAGGCGGAGCCTCCGGACTCGATATGGCTGGTTTGCTCCATGAGGCGGGCGCTGACGTTCAGTTGGTCGGTCGTCAAAAAGCTCTCAAATTCCACACGGCTCCCTCTGGCAAGCCACGCTCTTTGTGGCAGCAGATTCGGCATCCGAAGTCGGGGTTGGGCCCGGGTCTTCGTTCCCGGCTATTTTCCGATGCTCCGTGGGCTTTCCGCTATCTGCCTGAGAGCCTTCGACTGGAGATTGTTCGCAAAGCCCTTGGACCATCCGGCGGATGGTTCATCAGAGATAAAGTCACGGGAAAGGTACCCTTACATCTAGGATATAACCCCGAGGGCGCCCAAGTAGAGAATGGAAAAGTGCGCCTGCATCTTCGCTCAGCGGATGGCTCTACGCGCGACATTGTGACCGAGCACCTCATCGCGGCAACCGGGTACAAAGTCGATTTGGACCGGTTGAGCTTCGTCAGTTCTGAAATCCGCTCGCAGCTCAAATCCGTCGAAGGCGCGCCGGTACTTTCTTCCAGATTCGAATCTTCGGTCCCAGGCCTCTATTTTGTCGGAATTGCCGCTGCCAACACTTTTGGCCCGGTCATGCGTTTTGCGTTTGGCGCCGGATTCGCCGCGCAACGACTGACGCAGACAATGGCACGAGTCGTTGCCCAAAGTCCAGCTTCGGTCCAGGTCGCGCGGGCCGCAGCCACGACGAAGTAAGCAAGAATCGTCCGCTATTCGAAAGGCTGATGGAAAAGCATGAAGCTTGAAACGATGGCGATTCACGTCGGGTACGACGGAGACCCGACCACGAAAGCAGTGGCTGTGCCGATCTACCAGACTGTCGCCTTCGAATTTGATAGCGCGGCCCACGGCGCGGCGCTATTCAATCTCGAAGTCAAGGGAAACATCTATACTCGCATCGGCAATCCCACCAACACCGTTCTGGAGCAGCGCGTCGCAGCGATGGAAGGCGGAGTGGATGGACTCAGCGTCAGCTCTGGCATGGCCGCGATCGAATACGCGTTGATCAATGTTGCCGAAGCGGGAACCAATGTCGTTTCTACTCCTCAGCTCTACGGTGCAACTTACACACTGCTGGCGCACATCTTCCCCAAACGAGGAATAACTTCGCGTTTCGCTCAGACCGATCGTCCGGATGATGTCGAAAAACTGATCGACGAAAATACCCGTGCTGTGTATTGCGAGAGTGTGGGAAATCCTGCGGGCAACGTTGCCGACATCGAGGGGTTAGCCCGAGTGGCGCATAAACATGGTGTGCCCCTGGTAGTCGACAACACAGTGGCAACCCCGATATTGCTGCGGCCAATCGAGTATGGCGCCGATGTTGTGGTGCACTCCATGACGAAGTTCATCGGAGGCGGCGGCACGAGCATTGGCGGGATGATCGTGGATGGTGGCAAATTCCCGTGGCGGAAATATCCCGAAAAATTCTACATGTTCAATCAGCCGGAGATTGCCTATCACGGAGTGGTCTATGTCGATCATTTCGGAGAAGCGGCATTCGTCGCACGCTGTCGCACGGTCTGCCAAAGAAATACGGGAGCCACGTTGTCTCCTTTCAACGGATTCTTGTTCTTGCAGGGGATTCAGACCCTCGCTCTCCGCATGGAACGCCACGTTGAAAACGCGCGGAAAGTGGCGGAATTTCTACGCGCCCACCCGATGGTGAATTGGGTGAACTACGCCGGTTTTCCTGATAGTCCTCTTTATCCGATGGCTCACCGCTACCTCCGCTCGAACTTTTGCTCTTTGCTGACCTTTGGGGTGAAAGGCGGCTACGAGGGTGGTATCAAGTGCTTCGATTCTTTTCGTTTGTTCAAGCGGATGGTGAATATGGGCGACGCCAAGTCCTTATCGTGCCATCCGGCGTCAACCACCCACCGCCAACTTACGCCCGAAGAACAAGTGAAGGCAGGTGTTACTCCGGAGATGATTCGCCTGAGCGTGGGCATTGAACATATCGACGATATTCTCGAAGACCTGGGCCAAGCACTGGAGAGCGCGAAAGACGTCAGCAAGGGGTAATGTTTTCTGTTTTAGTCGTGCGCGGTTGGTGATTGGGCAGGGCCTGCGTTGTGATTGAAAGTCTGAGTCGAGGAGGGTAACATGCCGTTGATTGTTGAAGGCGGACGCGTACCGCCTCGCTGGGCTCGGGAGGAAAACTACCGCGCGATCGATTCCGCGCGCGCGCAGCACTTGAGCGTCGCGCTCATTAATAACATGCCTGATGCGGCTCTCGAGGACACAGAGCTCCAGTTCTTCGACCTTCTCGACGACGCCTCCGGTGATCTCCCGATTTATCTCAAGCTCTTCTCCCTGACGGGAATTCCCCGAACGGACCGCGGCCAGCGCCATTTGAACAGTTTCTACTACGGACTGGACGAACTGTGGCAGAACCACTTTGACGGCGTAATCATCACTGGCACAGAGCCGCGGCAGCCGAACTTGCAAGATGAACCATATTGGCCCTTCTTGGCACAGGTGTTCGATTGGGCGGAGCGCAACACGACTTCTGCGGTGCTTTCCTGCCTTGCTGCGCATGCCAGCGTTCTTCACAGCGATCGTATTCCTCGTCATCGCCTGCCAGACAAGCAGTTTGGGGTATTCGGGTTTGCCAAGGCGGCCCACCATCCCCTGCTGAGTGAAACCCCAGATCAAGTACGATTTCCACATTCCAGATGGAACGAGGTCCGGGCGGATTCGCTGCGGGATTGCGGCTATACGGTTCTGACTGAGTCAGCGGACGGTGGAGTCGATACCTTCGTGAAGAAGAAAAAACAGAGCCTTTTTGTGCACTTTCAGGGTCATCCCGAGTACAGCGCCGAGACTCTACTGAAAGAATATCGAAGAGACGTACGAAGATTTCTCATGAAGGAGAGAGAGACGTATCCTTCCATGCCGAAGGGCTATTTTGATGCCTCAGGTGAGGTGCTGGCGAGAGACTATCACTCTTTAGTTTTAGACAAGCAATCGGCCATTGCACCGGAAGAGCTCATGGCGAGTTTTCCGGATTCGACTCTGGTCGGAGCGCTGCAGAAAACCTGGCATTCTTCATCGACGACAATTTACCGGAATTGGCTCCAATATATTGTTTCGAAGAAATCGGCAATGCGTGAATTTCATGCCGTCGCACCCGAGCGTAACAATGCGATGGGGAAGCGATCCGAAGTATGGTAAGAGGCAAGAGAATAGCATTTAAGGTTATCAAGTGGGTCGTACATTGTTTCGGAGGGCATCTGGAATGACACTCGTCCAAGACGACAGCGTCTGGAATAACAAGACCACGAGGTGGTAGCCGTTGATATTGCCGGTGCTATTAAGTAGACTCGCAGGTAAAATCGCTTTCCTGGCCCCTGGGGGATTCAGTCTGCGACCTTGGCTCCAGCGAATGCGCGGAGTGTCGATCGGAAAGAACGTCTGGATCAGTCAGTTTGTGTACATCGACGAACTACACCCAACCGACGTAACAATCGGCGATAACTGCACCGTCGGCCTTAGAACGTCGATCATTGCGCATTTTTACTCGGGACCCAGAAGACCGATCAGCAACGGAAAAGTTGTAATCGAAAAAGACGTTTTCGTTGGTCCGCACTGTGTCATTTTGCCAAATGTGAGAATCGGCGAAGGAGCTGTGATACGAGCGGGCACCGTTGTGAGCCGCAATGTGCCGGCACACACGTTTTGGGGCCCGCCCGCTGCTGACGCGTTGGGAGTGGCCACTGTTCCGCTAACACCGGAGCATCCTTATGAGGAGTTTGTGCAGGGTCTCAAGCTGCGTGTGAAACGCGAACCGACGTGTCAGGATCGCGAGTCTAAATGAAGGCGAAACGGTCCTATCTGATGCACTCCGTTCAAATTGAGCAGCGTCATTAAAAAATTCTAACTGAAAAATTGGGGAACACATGCAAATGCAAACGACAGAGATCGAACAAGAAATTCGGAGATATCTCACTGAGGAATTTCTTTTTGGTCGCAACGAGGCTCTTACTGATGATGTCGCATTGCTCGGCAATATCGTCGACTCCCAGGGAGTGATCGAACTAATCATGTTTGTCCAACAACGCTTCAAAATCGAAGTGGCCGATGACGAAGTTACTACTGAAAACTTTGCTACTGTAAAAAGTGTCGTTACCTTTATCGAAAAGAAGCTTCATAGCAAAGCGTAGGGCCGCCCGAATTCAGAACCCAGTCGTGACACAAACTCAGTCAATCTCAACTCCGGCGAACGCTTCGACTGGCAGACGCATCTCCGACATCGTGAAGCCGTGGGCGGAGCGCCTGCCTGATCATAAGGCGGTTGTCGACCCAACCGGCAGCTGGACGTATCGGGAGTTAGACAGAATCCTCTCGCGGACTGCCGATTGGCTCCGACGCTCTGGAGTGCGCGCCGGCGATCGAGTCATGATCGTTGGTGAAAACTGCAGGGAATTTGCCGGTGCCCTGCTGGCAATCGCCAGCCTGGACGCTTGGCCAGTGCCGGTCAATGCACACCTATCGGCACGAGAGATTGATGCAGTTCGTGATCACTGCGGAGCCCGACGCGTCATCTATACGACGGGTGTCTCGCCACATGCTACTGAACATGCGAATCGAAACGGAGCGCTGGTCGAAGACGTATGCAACCTGGGGCGAATAGGCCTAGGGCCTCTAAACGAGAACGTCCAACCTGAACCGATCGACGCTGACATAGGAAACCGTGTCGCTGCCTTGATTTATACCTCAGGTACCACCGGTCTTCCCAAGGGCGTCTTGTTAACCCACAACAACCTGATTTTCTCGGCGGGGGGGGCCGCGAAGATCCGGTCGTTGAGCCCCGAAGACTGCTTGTACGGCGTTCTACCTTTATCCCATATTGTGGGGCTGTCGATCGTCTTCCTCGGCACTCTGCTCAGCGGAGCGACAATTTATCTCGAGCCTCGCTTCGATCCCATGGCAGCGCGAGTGACACTCGAGAGGCAAAGAATTACGGTCATGTTGGGCGTGCCTTCGATGTACTCGCAATTTCTGCAATACGCAAAAGTGAGAAAACTCGAGTCGCTCAAACTCTCAGCGCTGCGCATCATTTCTTGTTCTGGAGCTCCGCTACCCCATTCGATCAAGGTGTCGATAGAGAGTCTCTTCGGTCTGCCCCTTCATCACGGCTATGGCATAACCGAATGTTCGCCAAATATCGCTCAAGTGAGACTCGATGTGCCGCCGCGCTCGGATAATTCCGTCGGGCCCATGTTCCCGGGGGTGGAAGCCAAATTGGTTGGAGGAAATGGAGAGCCAGTACCCGTGGGAGAAGTCGGCGAATTGCGTGTGCGTGGGCCCAACATCATGAAGGGTTACTATCGAGCGCCAGACGAAACGGCCGCAGCCGTCGATGCGGAAGGATGGTTCAACACGCGCGATCTAGCCCGCTTTGAGGATGGGAATCTTTTCATTGTCGGACGCACCAAGGACCTCATCATACGGTTTGGCTTCAATGTCTATCCCGCCGAAGTTGAGGCCGTTCTGAATGCTCATCCCGCAGTCGCGCAGTCTGCGGTAATCGGGAGGACGGAAGAGGGCAACGAAGAAATCTTGGCCTTTATTCAACCCTCACCGGAGTCGCATTTGACGAAAACTGAGTTGGCTGAATACTCGGCAAGGCACTTGGCCACCTACAAACGGCCCACACATTTCTTCTTAATCCCAGCTATGCCGATGACGGCTAGTGGGAAAATTGCAAAAAACGGCTTGGCCAAGATGGCCGAGGAGAAGATGGCCGACGAAATCAGCAACAAACTCGAGACCACGGCGAGCGCCAAATCCACAACGCTCGGAGTGTAGAGCAACGCAGGAATTGTCTAGCTCGGTACGTTCGGACCTGCGAGGAATCCGCCATCTAGAACGAGCGACTGGCCGGTCATGAAAGATGCGCTTTCCGAGCACATCCAAACCACGGCTTCCGCAATTTCCATTGGCTTCCCGAAGCGTCCAACCGGATGGCAACTGAGTACATATTTGTGAACTTGGGGCGCACCAAAAATTCTCTCGGCCATCGGGGTTTCGATTACTGCAGGGCACACGGCGTTGACTCGAATCCCGCTTTTCGCGTTTTCGAGTGCGGCGCTCTTCGTTAGTCCCAACACGCCATGTTTGCTCGCACTATACGCCGCCGCGCCCGCAGATCCGACTAGTCCGGTGACCGATGACATATTTACGATCGCTCCACCACCGCCCTGTCGAAGCATTTGCCGAATTTCGTACTTAAGGCAGAGCCACACTCCCTTGAGATTGATGGCAATCGTCCGGTCCCAGTCTTCTTCAGATTGCCGAACGATGGGCACCCACACTCCCTCAATCCCTGCGTTATTGAAGGCGATGTCCAGGCGACCGAATTTCTCCACCGCTTTCTGAATGAGAGCATCCACTTCGGAGGCCTTCGACACGTCGGTTCTGACAAACACACCCTCGCCTGCGGCTGCCTCGATCAGTTCAATTGTCTCCCTTCCTTCTTTTTCGCGGCGTCCCGCAACTACGACCTTAGCTCCCGCTTTCGCGAAAAGTAGGGCGGCTTCACGGCCTATACCCGATGTCCCGCCGGTGACGAGACCAACCTTACCTTCCAATTCTGCAGTCATAGTCCTCTCTCATCCGCCGAGCTTCTCAACATCGAACGCAGAGTTTAGGCCTTGCGGCAAACTTCCGTCAAACGATATCGTGAGAGAGTTGGTACCTCTACAATCGAAAGAGACTCGTGATGAGTGCGATCAGCAGCGACAGGCTTGTCGGCACGTGGAAGTTACTCTCCGCCTCGACCAGAACTGCATCCGGGGAGCGAGACGGGTCTCCTTATGGTGTCGATCCCGTTGGTTTTCTCACCTATACCGCTAACGGCAGAGTCACGGCGCTGATCAGCTACGGCGGACGTAAGCGTCTCTCCATTCTTTCGGCAGGAGGCGGATCTCAAGCCCAAATCGAGGAACAAGCTGATGCCTTTAAGACCTTTCTCGCCTATGGAGGGCGATACACGGTCACCGGCGACGAGGTGATACACCACGTCGAAATCTCTTCCATTCAGAACTATGTGGACAAAGATCTAGTGCGCACCGTCAAGTTTGAAGACGGTCGCATCACATTGGTCACTCCTCCAACTCCGGTGAATGGCAAAATTCAGACTGTCGAATTGGTTTGGCAACTTGTGTAGGCTGGCTCGCGATCATCGCGGTCTCGCTAAACCTGCGGGCCTGAAGTCACCGAAGGTCACCGAATTCCTGTGCTAAAGTCAACATCAGTAGGTCATCGTTTCTACGCGCTTCGACCCTGATCTTTAACGAGGTGAAAGCCATCTCTCCCAGCAAAAAAGAAGTGTTCAGCGACGAAATCCTGCAGGATCCCTATCCCACGTACACCCGGTTGCTTGAGGAAGGTCCACTGCATTACGTCGATGTCGGTAGCAAATGGGCCGTATGGTCGGTGTTCAGCCATGCCGAGTGCTCCGCGATGGCGAAAGACCCAAGGTGTTCGGCCAAACGAGCGCAACAGCAGTTGTTGGCGTTGCCGCTCAGCCGCCAGGCCGAATTCAGCGAGCTCGCGCGCATGCTCGGGTTGTGGTTGATTTTCATGGATCCGCCGGAGCACACTCGCCTGCGCAAACTTCTCAATAAAGGATTTTCTCCGGCAGCGATCGAAGCCTTGCGTCCCCAAGTCGAGGCGATCGTTGATCGAATGCTGAAGCCGCTGGAGCATGGCTCCGAAGTCGAACTCATGCGCGAGTTCGCAAATCCCATGCCTGTTCGGATCATTTGCGAAATGCTCGGAATACCACAAGAGCTGAATGAGACATTCGTCAATTGGTCGCGCGCCATCGCGCTGTTCCGAGGCAGTCCCGATCGTACTGTGGAGCAGGCAAAGGCCGCGCAAGACGCTCTGATTGAACTGACCGAGTTCTTCCGTAACACCGTTGCCGAACGAAAACGGAATAAAGGCAACGATCTGATCAGTCTCTTGATCGACATCGAGGAAGAAGGGGAAGTGCTGACCGAAGAAGAACTCTATGCGCAGTGCATCGCGCTGCTTTTTGCGGGTCATGAGACGACTCGCAATCTGATCGGCAACGGAATGTATACGCTGCTGAAGCACCCGCAAGAAACAGCGGAGCTACGCGAGAATCCCGATATGATTCGTACCACCGTAGAAGAACTTCTACGTTATGAAAGCCCCGTGCAATTTACAGCGCGTGTGCTCAAGGAAGACATCGAGATTTGTGGTCAACGGATACCAAGAAAGTGGACGATTCTTTGCATGCTCGGTGCAGCGAACCGAGACCCGAAACGATTTAAGGATCCAAATAAGCTAGATCTAAATAGACTGAACAACCAGCACCTCGCGTTCAGTGCCGGCCCCCATGCTTGCATCGGCGGCCAGTTGGCTCGACTCGAAGGCCAGATTGCGATCCAGAATCTCGTGCAACGCTTTCCTAAGATGAAGCTGACCGGACCGAACCCAGAGTGGGCGTCCACGTTTGGTTTCAGGGGTCTGAAGAGTCTTTCGGTAACTTTGTAGAGTCAGTTCGCACTTTAACAATCTCCGGTCTTTCGATGGCAGAAGCTTCAGCGATTCATGTCGCCGACCTATTGACGAGTCTTCCCAAACGCACGTGCGATGTCATCACGCCATGGGCTCATCTTTCGCCCGATCGGACTGCGTTGGTAGAGGCCTCGGGAGCCTGGTCCTATGGGGAACTTGCATCGATCCTGTCTGAAACTAAGCGCTGGCTGATCGACTTGGGAGTGCGCCCAGGCGACCGAGTGATGTTAGTTTGCGAGAATTGCCGATCGCTCGTAGCGATTCTGTTAGCGTTGGCCAGCCTTGATGCTTGGCCGGTGTTGGCCAGTGCGCGCCTCTCTGGACGCGAGGTCGACGAAATTCGCGACCACTGCGGTGCGCGGCGTGTGATTTATACCACGAGTGTCTCAGTGCAGGCGCGAGATCACGCCAAACGCCACAGCGCAACTGCGTATGAAACGACGGCGATAGGCCCACTTGCGGTTGGATCGGTTAATGAAAGTGCAGAGCTCGAGTCGATCCATGCCGACCCCGCGCAGCGAATCGCTGCATTGATATACACATCGGGCACAACGGGCGCGCCCAAAGGCGTCATGCTGACTCACCAGAACTTGTTGTTCGTCGCCTCGGTGTCGTCGAAGATCCGGTCGTTGACCCCAAATGATCGCTTCTACGGAGTCTTGCCGATATCGCATGCCGTCGGTCTCTCAGTGGTGCTGCTGGGTTCGTTGCTGAGTGGCGCCAGTCTCTACTTGACTCCACGCTTCGATCCAGTCGGCGGTCTCGCTACTTTGCAGAAAGAGAATCTGACGGTCTTACTTGGAGCGCCCTCTATGTTCGCTCTTTTCGTTGACTACGCGAAGATGAGAGGGATGAAGTCACTCCATTTGTCCAGTCTTCGCATCATTTCGTCTTGTGGAGCACCGCTACAGCCAGTCCTCAAAGCGCAGGTTGAGAGTCTGTTTGGCATGGTGCTCCACAATGGATATGGAGTCACAGAATGTTCTCCTAATATTTCGCAGGCCGTCGTAGGCGAGCGGCGAACCGACACTTCTGTGGGCAAGATTCTCCCGGGCGTCCAAGTGAAAATGGTTGGGTCCGACCAGGAGTCGGTGGCCGCGGGAGAAGTTGGGGAACTCTGGGTGCGCGGACCGAATGTTATGAAAGGTTATTACCGTTCTCCGGAGGAGACCGCCGCTGCCGTTGATCCCGAAGGCTGGTTTAATACACACGATCTTGCCCGTTTGCAGGATGGGTATCTTTTTATCGTTGGGCGAACCAACGAATTAATCATTCGCCACGGAGAAAATGTCTACCCAACAGAAGTCGAGGCGGTGTTGAACGCGCATCCCGCGGTGGTGCGTGCGGCGGTCATGGGGCGAGCCGTCGAGGGATCGCAAGGAGGCGAGGAAATTATTGCTTACGTACAATTGGCAGAATCTTCGTCAACTTCAGAAAGAGATCTGGCGCAGCATGCCGCCCAGAATCTGGCGCCGCACAAGCGACCATCGCATATCCTGCTGGTATCTTCCCTGCCTTTAACCCCGACCGGGAAGGTTAACAAAAGCGATATCGCCAAGCCGATCCCACTGACAAATGCACCTCAGGCGATCACTCTCGGCTCGCCGAAGAAATCTTAGATTCTGCAAAGCTTTGCTGCTGTGCCCGACAACGCTATGAACTCCGGTCGGTATGGGGATTCGTAATCCAAGTCGAAGCGATTTGGAAGCAGTTCACCGTTCAAACTCCTCACTGGCCTGCGCGCAAATACTCACTAGCGATTGAGGTCAAGATGAAAGAGTTTGCAAACTTTAAGTAATATCTTGTCCCCCTTTGATGTGACGATAGGTGAGTAATTTATCGTTGCATTTTCATCGGGTCCACGCTATCTTTCAACCTCCCCCCTCACGTTGCGGATCATCCCCCACCCGGCAAACGTGCGCCGAACCACTCAGATTGAAAAACCAGAGAATTTGCTTCGATCACGTTCCGGGAAGGTTAAATTCGCTTCGGTAGCCGGTGAAGCTATTTCCCGCAGCCAACGATGTTCAGACTATTTATGGAGACTATCTAAAAGTGAAGACCGGGCCTCGCTCTACAGTGGGAATTCTTGCTCTGACCCTTGTGTGTATTTTTTCAACCTCGCTGCGGGCGCATGCAAGTGGCGGCACATTCACTTTAGTTCAGCATGTCAATAACACCGCCTGTCCGGCCTCATCCGCGACGTGCCCGATCACTCTAAATCAGAGCATCGCTGGGGGAGACCTGTTGATCTTTGAAAGCACGGCGGGTGGAAACGCTGTGATAACGGCAACCGACAATGGCGGGACGTTTGTACAATGCGTCAGTTGTGTCGGGTTTGATAGCCAAAACCTTATATTCCGAGAACATCCGGCGGTTGGATTTTGTCAGCCGCCGCCTGAATCCTCCACCATCACGGTCACTTTCAACAGTGCAATTGGCGGCGATGTGATCGAAATGTGGGAATACTCCTACAGTGGCGGCACGCCGGGCTTCGACGGCGCCAACCAGAACGAGAACCAGAGTAGTGCCAGTCCGACTGCGGCCACCTTTACGCCAAGCGGGTCCAACGACATCAGCGTGCAAGCCTGCCGAACCAATTTCACAGCCTGCAATGCGGTTAGTTCTCCTTTCCTTGGAGACAACCTCGGCAACTACGAGGCTTGGGCCTATTTGACCGGCCCAACGAACTGGAGCGCGCCCACATGGACGCTCGCCAGCAGCGGTATTTCTCAACTCACACAGATGGAGTTCGGCTTCGGCGTTTCGCCTTGCGCCAATACGATGTCTATGGGTTTCGCAGGCACGGATGGCACTCCCATCACCTTGACGCAGCTCGCAGCCGGCACGTTCGGTTGGCAGGGCGGACAGTGGACGATAGGGGGTGCTGGGGGCAATTTCGCCGCCTCGGCATCGCAACCGTTGTTGAACCCACGGGTAGACTGTGCGACGGTACGAATAATGCAGACTCGAGCACGACGGGTGTGCAATTTTCGACTGCCAATCAGGCCGGCTTTTTGGAAATCAACGGTACAGGAGGAATTTTGTCCACGGGCGCTTCTGTTTCCGCCGGCGCCTGGTACTACTCCAATCTTCCGGCGACCGACAATACTTCGGTCGATGATTTCGCCGTCCTTGGCCAGGGAGACTATGTATCTCTGCACGAGTTTAGCAATGGTGCGGAGAGGTTTGGAGAGATCGAGTGCTACAGCGGGACAAGCACCGGCAATGTCGTTCTGGCTCGGAACACATGGTATTGGGTTGAAATGGTCTACAACACCAGTGGAAACCATACGATGAAGTTCTATAACAATGCCAACCCCCCGGTTCAGGTTGGCACTACATTGACATGCCCGGCAAATGGAGCGGGACAGCCAGGATACGTAGTCATCGGGATTCAGAATCCCGACGAGACACTTCCCGCCGGTTACATTTTCAATTACGACAGCCTGCTAATTTCGCTGGATGGGATCGACCCTCTGCTGCCAACGGGGCCTTCTCCGACACCAGCCTTCAGCCCCACCCCCGGAACTTACAGCCCTTCGCAAACCGTAACGATTTCCGACGCTAATCCGAACGCGGTTATTTACTACACCACGAATGGTACGACGCCCACCACGAGCTCTGCGGTGTATAGCGGACCCATTCAGGTGACCGCCACCACCACCATCGAGGCGATCGCCGCCGTTAGCGGCTACAACAACAGTTATGTCGCCAATGGTCTTTACACGATCTTGCCGCAGGCTCCTTCGCCCGCCTTCACTCCCGCTCCGGGCACGTACTCTTCGCCTCAATCAGTATCGCTCTCTGACGCGAACGCGAGTGCTACGATTTATTACACGACAAACGGTACGACACCAACTACCAGTTCTTCGGTATACAGTTCGCCGATTCAGGTAAGCGCGACTACCACAATTGAGGCGATCGCGGTGGTTGGAGGCGACGGTAACAGCCCGGTCTCGGTCGGCACTTACACCATCAACTTGCCAGCCGCTGCGACACCAACTTTCAGCCCGGCGCCCGGGACTTATAGTTCGCCCCAATCAGTAAAACTGTCCGACGCAACTGCGGGCGCGGTCATCTATTACACAACGAATGGCACGGCGCCCAACACCAGTTCTTCGGTTTACAGCACACCGATTCCAGTGAATACGACCACCACCATCGAGGCAATCGCCGTGGCGCCGAACTATAACAATAGTGCGGTGGCCGTCGGGACCTACACCATCACTACGGGAAGCGGCTCTGTCGTCAATCTCAGCAGCTATTACAACATTTACGGTATAGCTACTGTCGGTAATCCTCCGAAGAGTGGTGGTTTCGACAACGACTCGTACGCCTACAACTCCAGCACACTCGGCACCTCGGCGACCTACCAGGGACTCGTCTACACTCTTGGTCCGCCAAACGCGTTGGATGCGGTTATCGCGCAGACGGTAGCGCTCTCAGGACAATACAACCAGCTCTACTTGCTCGGTGCCGGTGCCAACGGAGCGCAATACAACCAAACCGTCATTGTTACTTACTCCGATGGAACCAGCAGCACCTTTACACAGAATTTCAGTGACTGGGCGAACCCGCAGGGCTTCACTGGAGAAACAACGGTGCTGGCGGCTTCGAACCGCATCGCTCCGAACGGACAAACCCAGAATCTGGCGGTTAATGTTTATGGATATACTCTCAATCTCACGTCCGGCAAGACGTTGGCGAGCGTAAAGCTGCCTTTCAACCGCAACGTAATCTTCCTCGCGATCGGACTGGGTAACAGCGCAAGCGCCGGACTACGATATATTCCTGTCGCTCCCTGCCGCGTCGCGGATACGCGGAATGCCAATGGACCGTTCGGCGGACCGATCCTCGCCGGTGGTTCTAGTCGCAGCTTTGCGATTCCAAGCAGTGCTTGCAATATCCCGGCGACCGCCCAAGCGTATGCACTCAACTTCACCGTGGTTCCGCCGGGACCGCTGGGATCGATCACCGTTTGGCCGACAGGACAGGCCCAACCGGGTACGATTCTGCTCACTTCGTTCGACGGTCGCGTCAAAGCCAATGCAGCAATTGTCGCTGCTGGTACCTCGGGAGGAGTGTCAGTCTATGCATCGCAGAACACGAACCTGGTGATCGACGTCACTGGTTACTTCGTGCCGGCTAGCAATAGCTCAGCTCTTGCCTTCTATCCAGTGGCTCCGTGCCGAACCGTTAACCCCACATATCTGACGGGTGGACAAACACACGCCTTCTCAGTCGCTGGCAGTTGCGGTGTGCCATCCGCGGCTCAGGCCTACTCTGTCAATATCACGGTTCAGCCGACGAATGGTCCGATGAACGTCTTGTACGCGTGGCCTACTGGACAAAACCAGCCGGCGAGTTCCACGCTGAACGCGCCCACCGGAACTACACTGGCGAATACGGCTATCGTCGGGGCGGGCACTGGTGGTCAAATCAACCTGTTGCCAACCGGCAATACGAACGTGGTCATTGATATCAATGGATACTATGCGCCTGCAGGTTCCGGCGGCCTCTCCTTGTATCCGTTTCCTGGATGCCGCATCTTGAACGGCTACACCTTCAACCAATCGACCGTGCTCAACATTGAGGGCTCGTCCTGTAAGCTTCCAGCAGCCGCGCAGGACTATGTTCTCAACGCTACAATCTCTCCGTCCTATGGTTATACGGGATACATGGTTTTCTGGGCGAATGGGGTTTCCCAACCGGGTACGTCGTCGTTAGATGACGTTGATGGCTCAGTTATGTCAAACGGAGCAGTGGTGTCAACTACGAACGGTTACATCGACGCTTACACGCAGAACCAGACCTCGTTGTACCTGGATATCAATGGGTACTTCGCCCCGTAAGATCGCTGGACTATCGATGTCCGATTGAAAGACGCGCCCGTGATCAACGGGCGCGTTTTCTTTTGGTCAGCAGGATCAATCGATGAAGTGATGATCACTAGATCATTTGATTACTTGTGAGGTGCTGAGATGGAGAAGCCGATACCGATTTCCGGCGCACTTCAATGACTGTCGAGCGGCTCTCGATCCATCCTGTCCACCCCTACAGCGGCACTTCGATCAGCATCGGTCCCTCGCTCTCTAACCCCGCGCGCAACGCCTTCCCAAATGCATCCAGCGAATCCACGCGGATGCCCGGCACTCCCATTCCCTTTGCCAAAAGTGTCCAATCGAGATCGGGATGTCCGATCTCGAACATTGCGGTCGCGCGCACTCCGGGGTCTCCTTTGCCCAGGTACGAAAACTCCCGCTTCAAGACAGCGTAGTCCCGATTGGCAAATACAACGATCGTCACGTTCAGACCTTCTCTTGCCATCGTCCACAGGGCCTGTGGTGTGTACATGCCGCTTCCGTCGGCGCTCAGGCACAAAACACGTCGATGCGGACAGGCTACCGCAGCGCCAACGGCCAGTGGCATGGCAATGCCGATCGAGCCTCCGGTGTTTGCGAGCCAATCGTGAGGAGGTGCGCCATGGGTTGTCGCCATCAATCCACGTCCCGAAGTCATGGATTCATCGATCACGATCGCATTCTCGGGAAGCAAAGCACCGACTACCGCTGCAAGTCCGGCCAGGGTAATCTCGCCGCTCGGCATAAGCGGCCTGGTAGCTTTTTCCGCCTGCATCTCTTCTCCGTGCAGTGACAACGCACTCGCCAACGCCTCGAGTGCGCCAACGTAGTCTTCTCCGGGAGAGGCCAGGCTGAAAATCGCGCAGTCGGGCGGCGTGAAAACGCTGCTCTTGCCCGGATAAGCGAAATAGGCGACAGGAGTTCGTGCTCCCACCAAAATCACTTGGGGAAATTCTTTGAACTGCTCGATAGCCGGCTCGAGAACATATTGGACGCGTTCGACTCTGGGCAATCCCGCACCACGTTGTAGACGAGTGATCGGATATGGAGCGAGAAGTTTGGCTCCCGTAGCGGCTGCGATGCGCCCGGCCGTGAGAAGCCCTTTGCCATACAATCCATTTCCAGCAATGAGGATCGCAGTCCTGAGTCCCGATCGCAGCATTGAGGCTGCGTGTTCGATGGCTTGTTGGTTTGGCACCGCAGGCTTCGCAAGCGTGGGACTTGGAGCCACGGAACCGCCTTCTCCCCAGGCGACATCGGCTGGAACGATGAGCGTCGCAATTTGCCCAGGTGCCGTGCGCGCTGCCATGACTGCATCTGCGGCGTCACGCCCCAGTTCAGTAGAAGCGTGACACGTTCGAAGCCACTTCGAGTACGGCCGCGCGATCCCTTCGATATCAGACGTTAGTGGCGTGTCATACTTGAGATGATCCGTAGCGTGTTGCCCTACGATGTTGACGATCGGAACCTGTGCGCGATTTGCGTTGTGTAGATTCGCGAGACCATTACTGAGGCCGGGTCCGAGATGAAGAAGAGTGCAAGCCGGCTTCTCGGACATTCGCGCGTAGCCATCCGCGGCGCCAGTTACCACGCCTTCAAAAAGACCGAGCACGCAGCGCATTTCGCTGATGGGGTCAAGCGCTGCGACGATGTGGATCTCCGAGGTGCCCGGATTGGCGAAGCACGTGTCAACTCCGGCCGCCACTAGTGTACGGACTAGGCTTTCCGCCCCGTTCATCGCAAGTCCTTAATAAGGATTTTAAAGCCAGTGACCATCGCTGGTTCGAAGAATGAGTATATCCAAACGATTCCCAATTTCTCTTGTCGCGGTGCGTCGAGCATGAGAGATTTTCCTTAGCAAGACGCATCTGAGGACTATTCGCTCCCGGCAAAGCTTTCCACGAAACTGGATGTTGAGACTGCAAGACCTGAAATGAAATCGTCCAAGGAAATTCGCGCACTGTTTTTTATCGGTGTTTCCATTTTGCTCGCCTCCATCAGCGCTGTGGCCCAAAAGGACCCCGGACCGCGGCTTGGAGCACCGGGCGCGGGCGGCCCGTATCTCAATCTCACCCCTACCGAACTCTCCTTTTTCAGTCACGCGTTTCTGCGCTTCGCCAGACCGATTTCAGTCTCGGGTACGATTGAAAAGGGAAAAGGTTTGGGGCCAACTTTTAATGGCAACGATTGCGCCATGTGCCATGCGCAGCCGACTGCCGGCGGTAGCAGTCCCGGACTCAGCGCTCCCGACGAACCGCATCCGAATCCGCAGCTTGCCCTCGCGACGCTCGATGGAGCCACCAATTCGATCCCTCCCTTTATCACCCTCCGTAGTCCTGTGCTGGTGGCTCGGTTTGTGCGAAAGAGCGACGGATCTCCCGACGGCGACGTTCATGCCATGTACACGATCGCCGGCCGCTCCGATGCCAAAGGATGCGACTTAAAGCAACCAGACTTCGCGCAACAGATTGCTGACAACAACATCGTTTTTCGGATTCCAACCCCCTTGTTTGGGCTGGGGCTGGTCGAGAACACCGCCGATGAAACTCTGCGCGCAAATTTGGCGGCCACAGCCGCAGCGAGATTAAAACTTGGCATCGCTGGGACGTTCAATATCAGTCAAAATGACGGTTCGATTACACGTTTCGGCTGGAAGGCTCAAAACAAATCGCTGCTGATGGCGGCTGCCGAGGCCGCGATAGTAGAAGAAGGTGTCTCGAACGAACTGTTTACAAATGAGCGCGACGCGGCACCCGGCTGTTTATTCAATGAAACTCCCGAGGATTCAAGCAACATTTCGAATCCAGATGCCCAGAGTCCGAATTTCGGAAGCCCCACCGGAACCGTATCCGAAATGTCGTCGGATATTGTTAACTTCGCCGCTTTCGTGAGGCTCTTGGCGCCACCCAAGCCCGCGCCATCGACGCCATCGTCGCAGAAGGGCGCGGCATTGTTCGAGAAGGTGGGATGTGCACTGTGTCATTCGCCCGCGCTCCAGACGGCGGCATCGAAGTATTCTGTCCTGAACAAGGTTTGGTACTACCCCTACTCCGATTTTGCTCTCCATCACATGGGGCCAGGTCTGGCAGACGGTATCTCTCAAGGCGCAGCTGGTGCGAATCAATTCCGGACCGCCCCATTGTGGGGTCTCGGGAAGCGTCTATTCTTTTTGCACGACGGACGCACGTCAGACTTGTTGCAAGCGATCGAAGACCATAGTTCGAGCAATACTCAGACCGGAGAGTGTTCCAACCAACAAGAGAATCGGCCTCCGAAGCCAGATTGCAGCTCGGAGGCCGATACCGTGATTCGCGACTTCAAAATGCTCAACCCGGTGCAGATTCAAGACATCTTAAACTTCCTGCGGACTCTTTAGCAGGCTTGAGCTTGCCCCGACGACTAGGGTGTGACCTCATAGACGACTCCGTTTCCATTCGAGCCGCCGTACAAAGTCGTGCCATACAACTTCCCTTGATTGACGACCAGATTGCTGACCGAGTACTGGCCGTCAGTACCACCGGTAAAGTTATAAAGCAAATTGTACGTCCAGCTCCCCCCGGATGGTGTCAGTTCATAAACGGTTCCCGCGTTGTAGGCCCCGTCGCAGTGCGTTGTGCCGTAAATGTTTCCTGCGGTATCAAGCACCAGATTTCGGAAAGTTCCCGAAATGCCCCATCCCGGGACGCTGTAAACGACATTAAAATTCCAAGTCCCTTGCGAAGGCGTGAGTTCAAAAACCGTGCCACCTCCGTTTACGCCACCCTGCGTCGCGGCGCCATAAAAGTTACCTGCCTTGTCTGCCACAAAGCTCGTATATGGCACCGATCCGTCGTTTCCATTTTCGAACTCGTGCAGAATGTTTTCCGTCCAGGGACTTCCCGGCTTCAATTGATACACGATGCCGTATCCATACTGCCCGCCGCCGGCAGTTGTCCCGTAAAGATTACCTGCCGCATCCAAACTCACGCCGCCCACCGGATCGGAACCGTCTGCGCCAGTCCCGAAACTGTAGAGCACAGTCTCAGTCCACGCTCCGCCTTTGGTCTTGGGAGCGGCGAGTTCGAAAACCGTGCCATTACCGCTCGTCCCGCCTTGGCTCGTCGTCCCGTAGAGATTCCCGGTCGCGTCCGCGACCAACCCGGCGATGGGATGCGCTCCGTCGGTTCCTCCGGCGAAGCTATATAGAATTGTTTCCTGCTTGTCTTGGAGTTCGAACACCGTGCCCACTCCCGCTGCCCCGCCGCCGTTGGTTGTTCCATACAAAATGCCGCCCTTGGCGCGATACAACGCATCCTCAGGATTGGCCCCATCCGAGCCGCCCGTAAAATTGTGCAGCACTGTCTCAACTCCGGCTTCGTTGATCCTGAATACGACTCCTTGGTTGGACGTTCCCCCAACGCTTGCCGTGCCATAGAAGACTTTGCCGTTGGCGGTGAATCCACTCGTCGGAACGCCACCGTCTTTGCCACCCGTGAAGTTGTGAATTACGCCGAAGGTCTGCGCGGATGCCGGCGAGACTGAGAGAAGGAGTGTTACCACGCAAGCAGCCCCGAAAATTGTCGCTTTTGCCCTTGATACCGACTTCGATTCGTTTCCCATGGTTTCCAGTTTGCCTTTCTAAAGTGAAAAATTGGGGGTTCACGTATAGGTAGGCTCGTGGGGGGGAGGCCGTACCAGAGTGCCTGAAGCTTCTTATATGTTCGAAAGATTGTCAAGAATGAATAGTGCATTTTGAGGCAGCAAACGCGATTTTTATCCCGACTCGTTCACTTGACATTGATTCTGCAGGTCTCATTTTATCTGCCGCGAGTTCGTCAGAAGGCGCTACCAGTAGGCTTTTTGACGATTGTACTCAACAAGATGCATGGCGCGCCGCGCCCGGCAAATTGGGTTCCAATGATTCGGTCGCCTCTACGGCAAGCGCAAGAGGGGTACGTTTGTGTTGTTCCGGTTGACTCGGAAGGGAATGCAGTTCTTTCGGACAGGACGCAACCTCGCGCTTCGCCGGAAGAATCGACGCTTACAGAAAGCTGGAGATCGCTGTACCAAGGCTTTGAAACTGTTTGGTCATAATTCCCAAATGGTCGCCCGCAACTGTTTGAACTAGGAATTCACTCGCAAGACCCGACCAAGCCTCCGCCGGATCGGCAGGGAAGTCCGTTGGAATCGCTGCGCGCACGAAGTGAATCGTGCCCGGATAGAACCTCGGCTGATAGCGTTCCAGTGCCCGATAAGAGCATTCTCGAAAATGTTGAAGAGTCGGTGAGGGGGCAACCTCCACCGCAGTTTCGTAAGGAGGCTTCACTCCAAGCCACTGCAGTCGACGCGAGATACGTCGCCAGGTTTGCCGCATCCAGAGTCGAGCCTGCTGCTCTCGCGAAAGGTAGCTCATGTGCGGATAGGAATCCAGCATGGCGAGTAAACCTATCTTCTCGCCATTCGCGACCAGTTGTTGCGCCATCTCGAGTGTGACTAATCCACCCAGCGAGAAGCCGACCAAAGAATAGGGTCCATGAGGTTGCAGTTCGCGCACAGCGTCCAGGGCGAAACGTGCCATATCTTCGATCCGATCAAACGGTTCCTCGACGCCGTCAATGCCCTTTGCTTGCAAACCGTAGATCGCCCGCGGCGTCTCGATGTACTTTACAACCTGATAAAAATCGATGACGCTTCCCCCTAAACCATGCGCGATAAAAACGGGTGGCTCGCAGCCTGCTTTTAGTTGAACGATAGCCGGAACTCGGGGCGCCGTCGGATGCTCGATCAGCTGTGCGAGAGCCGCGATCGTCGGCGCGTGGTAGATCGTCACCGGGGGCAATTCGCATCCACAAGACAGCGCAATTTGGTTAAACAGTTCGAGCGCGAGAGAAGAATCGCCGCCGACATCGAAGAAGTTATCATCCGCTTCGACCGATGTGAGTCGGAGCACCTGCTTCCAGATCGCCGTCAGCGTGTCGATGGTCGAGATGGCTGGCGGATACTTCATGCTGCACCTCGGCTTGCGCGATCGCGAATTGCGCGGCGTCCAGTCATGAGTGGGCGAACGCCCAATAGAGTTCGCGGGCTCTGTTATAAATCGGACCAAATGCTAGTGTCCGATCGCTGATTTTCGTCACAGGAACGACTTTCGAGTAGTTTCCCGTCGCAAATATTTCATCGGCGCCTTCGAAGTCCTGATAAGTGAGAACCTTCTCGATCACCGTAACGCCATCTTTTCGTAACAGGCCGATCACGCGCTGACGTGTAATTCCGGCTAAAAATGTTCCGTTAGCGACCGGAGTATAGACCACGCCATCCTTCGCCATGAAGATGTTCGATGTGGCAAGCTCTGCCACATTGCCCAGCATGTCACATACGATGGCATTATCGAATCCCCTGGACTGCGCCTCAAAAAGCGACCGCGAATTGTTGGGATAAAGGCATCCCGCCTTCGCGTCCACCGGCATCGTCTCAAGAGTTGGCCTGCGGAAGGGAGAGAGCGTGACAGAGAATCCCTTGGGCGTCCGCATCGGAGCCTCGTAAATGCAGAGACACCATTGGGTTGATTCGGGATCATGGTTCTGCACCCAAGGCCCTTCTTTTTCCGCCCAATACATCGGTCGGATATAAAGTGCAGCATCCTTCTCGAATTTGGCGATCCCTTCGCGAGCCAGTCGGATCCAAGTTTCCGGCGGGACCACAGGTTTTAAGTAGAGTTTTTTCGCAGAATCGTTGACCCTCGCGCAATGCAGATCGAGATCAGGAGTAACCCCCTCGAACGCTCTTGCCCCATCGAAGACCATCGAACAGAGCCACGCGGCATGAGTTCTCGGGCCCATAATCCCTATGTTGCCTTCGTGCCATTCGCCTTCGAAAAATGTCCAGGTTTTCGACCACGCTTTTCCGACTGTCACTAGATAGCTCGCTTTCCCCGCGGACCGAGCCGCGTACCCTGGTTCAATGACTGTAGCGGGCAAACACGGGAAGGAATTGAAGTTTTAAGCGTCGAGACCCGGAAGCCCTACGGCGAGGTCGCCTTAACTCATGGCTCACGAACCCAAAACCGTACCCCATACCCGTGATTCAGTCGACCGCGGCTGCATTGAAACCCAGATAATGGCCTTCGCAATGGATGCTTCAATTATCGCGATAGTTTATCGTGTTTGGAAGTGACCGAAGGTAACTCATTTCTTGGCTGCGGTATAGCCAAAGACAGCCTTCAGTTCAAGGAATTCCTCGAGTCCGGCAACGCTCCATTCGCGCCCGTTACCCGACTGCTTGTAACCTCCGAAACAACCTCCAAAATCAAGGCGCGCCCCATTGATGTGAACGTTGCCCGCTCGAATCCGTTTGGCAACTCGACGTGCCCGTTCGAGATCATCCGACGTTACATAACCCGAAAGCCCGTAGGGCGTGTCGTTCGCGATTCGAATGGCATCCTCTTCGTTTTCGTACGGAATGATGCAGAGCACGGGGCCAAAGATTTCCTCGCGCGCGATTGTCATGTCGTTCCTTACGTCTGAGAATACGGTCGGCTTTACGAAGTATCCCTTCGTTAAGCCATCGGGACGCCCGACCCCACCCGCCACCACCTTGGCGCCTTCCTTGATGCCATCCGCAATCATTCTTTGTACTTTCTCAAACTGCGCCCTGCTCGAAAGCGGCCCGAGCGCCGTTTCCGCGCCCGACGGGTCGCCCACAATTGTCGCCTCTGCCGCTTTCTGGGCCGCTTCCGCAGCGGCATTCATGCTTTTGCTCGGAACTAACATGCGGGTTGGCGCGTCACAGGACTGCCCACTATTGCGGAAACATGCATCCGTGCCCTGTACCACCGCCTTTGCGAGGTCGGTGTCTTCCAGAATAATGTTGGCGGATTTCCCGCCCAATTCCTGAGTCACCCGCTTGACCGTCGCAGCCGCGTTGACGGCGACTGACACTCCGGCGCGCGTCGATCCCGTGAACGACACCATCGCAACGTCCGTATGCGACGAGATCGCGGAACCCACCGTGGGCCCATCGCCGTTCACCAGGTTGAAAACACCGGCCGGCACTCCCGCCTCATGAAGGATGTGGGCAAAAAGATAGGCGGAAAGGGGCGCGATCTCGCTCGGCTTCAACACCATCGTGCATCCCGCCGCAAGTGCAGGGGCCACTTTGCAGGCGATCTGGTTCATCGGCCAGTTCCAGGGAGTGATGAGCCCGCAAACTCCGACCGGCTCCTGGCGCATCAACATCGAACCTTTTGTCTCCTCGAACTGGTAGTGTTCGAGCACCTTCACGATTTCAAGAAAATGCGCGAGACCGGCCGGAGCCTGCGCCTTGCGAGCGAGTGTTATCGGAGCGCCCATTTCCAGCGAAATCGTCGCAGCCATTTCGTCCATCTTCGACTGGTAGATATCAACGATGCGGCGCAAGAGCGCCAACCGTCCCTCAACCGGCGTCTCCGAATAGCAATCAAAAGCCCGTTTGGCCGCCGCCACCGCCTTGTTCACATCTGCAGCAGCCCCTAAAGATATCGTGGCGACGCGATCTTCGGTGGCAGGATTGATGACGGCAAAGTCATGATTTGCAGCGGGGTTCACCCACTCCCCACCGATATAGAACTGGCGGCAATCTCTCATAGAATTCCTTTTACAGAAGCAGCTTTCGATCTTGGCGCTCCGACACGATGATGGAGTAATCGGTAAACAAGAGATGTCGTTCGGCTCGACGATTGCCTGAGGATCAGGCAAAGGCACGCCAATCTTCCGATCGACGATAGCCGAGAAGTCTGCCACATCGAAACCAGCAGCTTTAATCGATCGCGGTGACCCATTCGAACATTGATGCCTCGCGACTTGATCCGCGCGTATGTCGCGCCCTCGACCCACGCCGATCGAATATCCTTGCGCAGGCAATCGCTCAAAGACAAACAAACATCGTGTCGCACGATAGCATCCGGAACAAAGAAGGGGAGCTCCGAACGTTCGATCAGATTGGCGAGTAATAGAGTGTCTTCGGCACGAATTGCCGATTCATCGAACAAACCACTCTCCACAGCCACGGCTGCGCGACGAACCGCAAATCCTGCGGTATTGAGGTATCGTATGCGTCCGTCCGACTCGAGCAGCTGCTTTTGCAGTGTGATCAGCCTCAGATGTTCGGTTTTGCCCACCAATCGCCCGCAATCTCCGACAAGTCGCAGTTGAAAATAGTTCTGTTGGGGCGACGCAACGACTGTCGCGGAGAGAGCGGCCAGGCAACCGGGTTGCAGCCGGCAGTCTGCATCGACGAACAGCAAAGTCGATCCCCGGGAGATTCGAATGCCGTGATTGCGCGCCGCCGAAATTCCCGCATGCATCTGCGTCACAAGCCTCGAAGTGAGCCCGCGTATTCTTTCAAGTATGACTTCGGGAGCCGACTCGTAACTCCCATCATCTACCACGACCACCTCGAAATCTGGTCCGTCAATCTGCAGCGTCAACGAGTCGAGACAGCCCTCGAGTTCCTTCCAGTCGTTATATGTAGCAATAATAATGCTGAAAGACGGCATCCCTAACAGCATGGCACACTCAATCCCGAAATCACAGTTGGAGACTAGGTGACGTTTGTCATCGGGTTAACACATTTATTTGGCGAAACGTAGGGGAACCCGACTAGCGATTGGACATGGCCAAGGATTCCATGGCCCGGAACCGGATCCATGAAACATGAGTTTACAATGAGTCGGTCGCAATTTTCGAAAAGACCAAAGACCGACGATCATGGCATTGACTAATTCGCCGCACCCGGGTTCGTGGTCCGAGCCCCCCTCGCAGATCGCCTTTCCGGTCGAACACATTGATATCTGGAAGGTGTGTCTCGATCAACCCGAACCGCACGGCTCCCCCACCTGCATTTTGTCCCCGGACGAGAGTTCACGCGCGAGCCGCTTTCACTTCGAAAAAGACCGCGTCCACTTCGTTCGATGTCGCTCCGCCCTACGGAACTTGCTGGCACGCTGTCTTGGTATTCCCGCGGCCGAGATTCATTTCGAATATGGCTCCAGAGGCAAGCCTCAGCTCATTGCAGACCAAAATCCCAGAGGCCTGCAATTCAATGTCTCCCATTCGGGAACTACCGCGCTGATCGCCATTGGAAGTAAAAGCCAATTAGGCGTCGACATTGAGAAAATCAGAGACGACATCGACCACGCCGCACTCGCGGAGAGATTTTTCTCGAAGCGCGAACGGGCCACCCTCGAGGCTCTGCCGAAGTCTCTTCACCTCTCTGGCTTCTTCGCATGCTGGACCCGTAAGGAATCGTTCCTCAAGGCTAGGGGCGATGGTCTCTCTTTTGCACTGACAGATTTTTCAGTGACTACCCATCCAGCCCTCGATCCTTCAATCGAAGAGATTTCAGGAAACACCGAGGTCGGTAGACAGTGGTTTCTCGCCGACCTCAGAGTCGCAGACGGCTACCGTGCTTCGCTCTGCGCTGACGTTCCCTTGTCTGACTTACGAACCCATGTACACAGCTAAACTGGAATCGCCGCTGTTCAGCGTTCAGATCTGGTGTGGAACTTTATTTCCACTCATGTTCATCTCCTCTGTGTGATGGACGTCACATAATGTTTTCTAACGGCGTGACGAATATCACACACCTCTTGAACCTCTGCGTGACAAACTCTAAACAAACAACTTATTCCGCAACCACAAGTCAAAATGGTGCCTTTCATTGGATCGTAAGTTGCTCGTGGGAGTATGGAGATGACCACGCGAGTGATTTTTCCTCACCACGAGACGCGGCGGGACTACCCTCTTGCGCGAGGCCCCCAGGCGTTGATTGAAGATCAAGTCGAGCGTACGCCCGACGCTTGCGCCTTAATGATGGATGGCCAGCAAGTGTCGTACAAAGAGCTGAACTCCCGTTCCAATCGTTTGGCGCACTTCCTGCGAGAACGAGGCGTTTGCGCGGAAACCGTGGTTGGCGCGTATCTCGACCGTTCATTCGATTCGGTCGTAAGCTTCCTCGCTATTCTCAAAGTTGGTGCTACTTATCTGCCGCTGGATCCGAGGTTTCCAACGGAACGTCTCAAGTTCATGGTAGACGCTTCTGAAGTTGCTTTCCTTCTGACTCAATCTTCTCTGCAAGACAGTCTGCCGGAAACAGTCGGCCAAGTCATTGTCGTCGACAAAGTCCAGAACTCGTTCTCCATGAAACCAGCGGCAAACTTACCCCTGATTTCTGAGCCGGAACACCTCGCCTATCTCATCTACACTTCGGGTTCTACGGGAAATCCCAAAGGCGTTATGATCCCGCGTCGTGCTCTGGTCAACTTTTTGTTGTCCATGGCGGAAACGCCGGGAATCACTGCGTCTGACACTCTCCTGGCGGTGACGACGACCTCGTTTGACATCTCGATCCTCGAACTGCTTCTTCCTCTCGTGTGCGGCGCCAAGATCGTAATAGCCAGCGCGCAGCAATCTGCAGACGCTACCGAACTGCAAACGCTGCTCGCTGAAAACGCCGTAACGGTGATGCAGGCAACGCCAACGACCTGGCGAATGCTGTTAGAGAACGGCTGGGCAGGGAAGAGCGATCTCCGAATTTTCTGCGGTGGCGAGGCAACGAACGCCGATCTCGCGCGCCAATTGCTCCCTCGTTGCCAGGAACTGTGGAATATGTACGGACCCACTGAGACAACAATCTGGTCCTCGACGGAACGAATCACCTCGGCAGACGACATCTCCCTCGGTGCGCCCATCGCCAATACGCAGTTTCATGTGCTCGACGACAACAATCAGCTGGTTTCTCCGGGAGTGTCAGGAGAACTCTGGATTGGCGGCACCGGGCTCGCCCGCGAGTACCTCAAACGCCCCGAACTTACCGAAGAGAAATTTGTTGTAGGCCTCGTCAGCGGAACTCCCAGCGCTCGTCTTTACCGAACCGGGGACCAAGTCCGCTGTCGTCCCGATGGAAAGCTTGAATTTCTTGGCCGCCTCGACCAGCAAGTAAAGCTGAATGGTTTTCGCATCGAGCTGGGCGAGATCGAAAGTGCGGTTGAAAAAGTCGACGGGATTGTACGGTGCGTTGCGGCCCTTCGAGAAGATCGCCCCGGCGAAAAGCGGCTGGTCGCTTATTACACGGGAACCGCAGTCATCAGCCCTTCCATCTTGATTGCGGCTCTGAAAACTACCTTGCCGGGCTACATGATTCCAGCCACCTTTCAACGGCTGGAAAACTTTCCGCAGACACCGAACGGCAAGCTCGATCGCAAGGCTCTGCCGCGCCCGGAAGCCAAACGGCCGTTGCTTGCGCAGAACTTCATCGCCCCGCGCACAACGGTCGAAAAACAACTGGCCACCCTCTGGTGCGAGTTGCTGCAATTAGAAGAGGTCGGCATCGACGACAGCTTCTTTGACCTCGGAGGCAATTCGCTGGCTGCAGTCCGCATGACGAGCCACTATCACACTCGTTTCGGCACTTACATTCCAGCCGTCAAGGTCTTCCAGTACACCACGATCGCCAAGCTCGCGGAATTTCTGGAAGAAAAAGAAAGCAAGGGAAATCCCAGCTTCCTGGCGGAATCTGAGACGCGCGCCCGTCGACAGCGCGGATCGCAACGCAACACGAACGCAGGCGCCAGCCAAGCGACAGAAGTGGTAGCGATAATCGGCATGACGGGCCGTTTTCCCGGCGCCGCGCATCTCGATCAACTCTGGAGTAACCTCTGTAATTCTGTCGAATCGATTTCCTTTTTTACACCCGAAGAACTGGGCCCTGGCATCGAAGCAAGTCGGCGCAACGATCCGGACTATATACGCGCTCGTGGACTGATCGAAGATGCCGATCTTTTCGACGCCGCGTTCTTTGGCATCAATCCCATTGAAGCCAGGGTGATGGATCCCCAACAGCGAGTATTCCTCGAGCTCGCCCACCATGCGCTCGAAAACTCAGGATATGATCCAGAGCGTTTCAACGGTCGCATCGGCGTCTTTGCGGGAATAGGAGACAATCACTATTACACAACCAACCTCCTGACCCATCCCGATCTGTTAGCGATGGCAGGCAAACTTGCCGTCGAGTATGGCAATCAAAAAGACTACATCTCACTTCGCGCAGCCTACCTCCTGGATCTCCGAGGCCCTGCGATCAGCCTCAATACGGCCTGTTCAACCACTCTTCTTGCGGTCGATCAAGCCTATCGCTCGCTGCTCGACCGCGAGTGCGATCTCGCTCTTGCCGGCGGCATTGACATCACGGTGCCGCAAAAGAGCGGCTTTCTTTATCAAGAAGGAGGCACATTCGCAAAGGACGGACACTGCCGTCCCTTTGACGCGGATGCCACTGGAACCATGTTCTGTGACGGCGCCGGCGTCGTGATCCTCAAGCGGCTCTCCGACGCGCTAGCCGATGGCGACACCATATACGCGCTCATTCGCGGTACCGGCAGGAATAATAATGGTGCACGTCCCGCATCGTTTCTAGCGCCGAGCGTAGACGGCCAGGCGGACGCGATCGCCTTGGCCCAGTCGAATGCCAACGTCCCTGTCGACACTATTCGCTACATCGAAGCGCATGGTACGGGAACTCCCGTCGGCGATCCCATCGAATTCGAAGCGCTGCGAAAAGTGTTTGAGAGCAAGACGAGCAAAAAGCAGTTCTGCTATATCGGATCCATCAAAGGGAACATCGGCCATCCGACGAATGCTGCTGGAGTTGCCGGCCTGATCAAAGCAGCCCTCGTTTTGCATCACGGCCTGATCCCCCCGACGCTCCACTACAAACGGCCCAATCCCAAGATCGATTTCGAGAACAGCCCCTTTCTCATAGCCGACAAACTAATCCCATTCCCTCGCGGAGAAGAAGTGCGCCGGGCCGCGGTGAGTTCCTTTGGCTTCGGCGGGACCAACGTCCATGTCATCCTGGAAGAAGCACCCACGCCCAAGACCACTACCGCTTCGCGTCCGCTCCAACTTGTCCCGTTCTCTGCCAAGAGTCCGCCGGTCCTCGACAACTACAGCCAGGCGCTGGCGCACCATTTTGCGAACGCTGCCCCAGAATCTTTCGCAGATGCGGCGTATACATTTCAAACCGGTCGCAAACAAATGACGCATCGTCGTTTCGTGGTGGCCGCCGATTCCCACGAAGCCTCCAGACTCCTTTTGCAACCCAACCCATCGCGTTGCGCCACGCGACGATGCGAACGACGCGATCCTCCTCTCGTCTTTCTTTTTGGAGGCCAAGGTACCCAGTACGTAAATATGGGCCTGAACCTGTATCGTGACGAGCCTCTGTTTCGTGCAGTTGTTGACGATTGCTGCGATTACCTCACTCCTCACCTCGAACGGGATCTGCGTGCACTTCTTTATCCGCAAAGTCGAGACGGCGGTGGAAATCAAGAGAGCGCTCAGGCCTGGCTGCAGGATACTTTCTTCACTCAACCGTCGATCTTCGTGATCGAGTATGCTTTAGCGCGCTTCTGGGAGACCATCGGCATCGAGCCCACGATCATGGCCGGACACAGCATCGGCGAATTTGTAGCCGCCACGCTCGCCGGAGTGTGGGATCTTGAGGAAGCTCTCGCCTTGATCGCCCTGCGTGGCCGCTTGATGCAGAATCTTCCGCGCGGATCCATGCTGGCGGTCAGTAGCGGCGCAGACTCGATCGCAAAGGTCCTTCCAGGCACACTTCAGATCGCTTCCGATAATGCCCCGCGCCTATGTGTCGTTTCGGGGCCGGAAGTCGATGTTAGTCAATTCCATAAGCAACTCGAATCAGAGAACATAGTCTCTCGCCATCTGCATACCTCCCATGCCTTCCATTCCGCAATGATGGATCCTATGGTCGAGTCTTTACGCGAGGCCGTTGCAAGAATCCGGTTGCGCGCTCCGATGAAGCCTTTTGTCTCCACCGTCACCGGGCGCCCCATCACGGCAGCCGAAGCCACAGATCCTGCGTATTGGTCGAATCATGCGCGGGCAACGGTGCGATTTTCCAAAGCCATCCACTACCTTAAAGAGGAAGGCTTCGATCTCTTCCTGGAATGTGGGCCTCGTTCGACTCTTTGCTCCTTGGTTCGCCAGCATTTCACGGCGAGCCAGCCCTGCACGGCCATTCCTTCCCTTGCCGACACTCCGGAGAATAACGCCGAGTGGGCAACTATGCTTTTCGCCCTTGGTACTCTCTGGGAGCACGGCGTGCAAGTTGACTGGGATGCGTTCTACGCCCACGAAGAACGCAAGCACATACCCCTACCGACATATCCCTTTGAGCGGCAGAGGTTCTGGGTAGATCCCGCGATTGCGGAGCTCGACGCCCCAAGCTCAGTCAATTCGAGCTATATCCCGGGAGGCGAAGCATGCATCGAGCGATTATCTTCCACCCCGCCGGTTTCTGGCGTCGTCGAAGGTGCTGCCGTCTCCCACCCAGATTCGAGAAAAGACCGCATCGCTTCACTTTTACTCGACCTGCTCATGCCAGTCTCAGGACGCTCACGTTCGGAAATCAGCACGTCCTCCACGTTCGTGGAGCAGGGATTCGATTCGCTATCCCTGACCCAAGTCGCCTTCGCGATCCGCAAGGAGTTTTCCGTCAAGGTCAGTTTCAGTCAACTCATGAATCAGTTCCCGAACGTTGACATGCTTGCGGCGCATCTTGACGGCACTCTTCCCGCTGTCATCCCGGCAGAAACGTCGACTCCTCCACCCATTCCTCCATCCAGCGTTCCCCTCTCGTCTGCGTACGTCCCAATGAATGTGCCGAAGGGCACGGGCGTGCTCGAAGATGTTATTGCCGAGCAATCTCTTACCATTTCGCGTTTGCTAGGGCTTCTCGAGAAAGCAGGTGCCGATCGTCCAGCCGGTGGGATGAATACTGGAACAAGCACAATACCCAATCACCAGAAAGCGAGCTCGCTGCCATACACTCCGTCGAATTCCCTGGCGGCCGAAGTTGAAACCACCGTTCCGCAGCGTGGCATTTTTTTGTCGTCGCGTCTTTCCGAGAGTCTGTCAACCTCGTACAACGAATCGGTAACTGTTCACTTTACCGGAACCATTTCGATCGAAAAGATGTCGCGTGCGATCGAACGCCTGATTGAGCGGCATGATGCTCTTCGAGCAAGCTTCGATGAATCGGGGCTCTCGATGAAGATCGTTTCCCAACTCAGAATCCCAGTCCCCGTCACCGATCTCTCCGCGATCAAAGGATCACCGGAGCAAGAGGACCGTCTTCGCAAGCTGATTTCCGACGAGACTGCCCAGCCGTTCCCCTTACCAGGCGGTCCCTTGCTTCGTGCTCAAATCATCTTGCTCCATTCCGATCGCGCGGCGGTCATCTTCACCGGCCACCACATCATCTGCGATGGTTGGTCTTTGGATGTCCTAATTCATGATCTCTGCGCCTTGTATGCGGAGGAAATCTCGGGTTCTGTCACCTCTCTCGAGCCCGCGAGAAGTTACGCCGAATACTCTCAGGCCGTAAACGCACGTCAACAGTCGGACGAATTCAGAGAGGCCAGCCAGTATTGGCACGCCAAATTCAAAGATGGATTTCCTGTACTCGTTCTTCCGGCCGATCACCAGCGAAGCTCACGACGCGAATTCGTCGCCCGCCGCCTCGATCATCGTGTTTCGCCGCGAGTGGTCGATAAGTTAAGAACGCTGGCCGCCAGGCAGGGTTGTAGCTTCTTCACAGTGCTCCTCGGTTCTTTCGCGATTCTTCTCGCTCGTCTTTCCAAACAACGTCGTTTTGTGACTGCGCTGCCCACGGCGGAACAACCTTCGATCGGGCAACCCAGTCTCGTCGGACATTGCGTAAATCTTCTCCCGTTCTCGGTGGAATTACGGGATCACGAAGCCGTCGGGGCTTTTCTCATCAGGTTGCAACGCGAGCTCCTCACGGCCCAGGACCACTCCATCTTTACGGTAGTAAGTCTGTTGGAACACCTGCATCCGGCTGCTCCCGTCCCCGGCGTTTCCTTAATCTCGGCCGGCCTTACGAACACCAAAAAGTTCAAGCTTCAAGAACTTTCGAAATCTGGATTCACCGTCGATTACGAATCCAACCCCAAATGCTACGAATCGTTCGAATTCTATTTGAACGCAATCGAAATCGAAGAAGGTCTCGAACTTCATTGCCACTACGATGTAAGCCTCTTTGAACAGCTCACGATAAGAGAATGGCTCGCGGCGCTGGGCGTTATCTTTCGGGATCTCGCAGACGATCCTTCCCGAGAAGTTCGGGATCTCGCTCGGCTCGGCCGTACGAACATCCCTTCCAGACCGGAAGTGATTCGCGCTCAGAACGAAAACCGAGCACGGGTTGAAGAATGCCGCTTGAACGTTTCGACTCAGTCCTCCGGACCGCGCCCGGAATCACAATCGATCCCCGCGTCGGGTCGTTCGGAATCCGGCTTGCTCCAAGCACTCATCCCACTCTGGCGGCGCGTTTTGGATGTTCACGAGATCGGTCCCAACGATGATTTCTTTGCTCTCGGCGGACACTCCATCGCCGCAGCGCAGCTCTTTGACCTGATCCAGCGTGATTTGGGATACACCGCTCCGTTGGCGATACTTTATGAGGCATCGACCCCGAGCACGCTCGCCAGTCGCTTGAGCCGGGGCAGCCGGACCGAAGACTGGAAATCGCTCGTAGCCATCAATACATCCACCCGATCGAGTGACCGGCCTCCGCTTTTCCTCGTGCATGCCGCGGAAGGGAACGTCCTGCTTTACCGTTCCCTGGCTGCCCACCTCGGCTCGGATCAACCTGTTTATGGTTTGCAATCCGCCGGACTCGATCGACGTTCTCCGGTCGACGGACGATTCGAAGATGTGGCAAGCCGCTATATAGACGAGATTCGCCAGCTACAGCCGCATGGTCCCTACCTGCTCGGTGGCTACTGTCTCGGCGGAACGTTAGCGCTCGAAATGGCGCAACAACTGATTCAATCCGGCGAGTCTGTCGCCCTAGTGGCCCTCATCGAGATATACAATGTCCGCTCGATCCGCTGGCCTCTGCCCTTCTATCAACGCTTCATCAATCGGTTCGTCCTCAACCCCTATTTCCACTTCCGGAACTTTATCGCCGCAGGCGAAGGCAAACGCGCCTTCTTCCTGGAGAAACTGCGGGTCGAGAAGGCGCGGATCAAGGCATCCACACACTTTGGTTGCGCCCGTCTGCGGCGCCTCTTCTCGCCTGCCGCCACTACCGAGTTGTCAGCCAAAATTGCAGACATCTACGAAGCAGCCCTGGCTCAATACGAAGTCAGGTCCTATCCCGGAGAATTGACTCTCTTCTTATCGGAACGTCATCTCGCGGGTTATCACGATCATTTGGGTGGCTGGGGAGATGTTGCACAAAATGGCGTTCGGCTTTTCTCTCTTGCCATCAGCCCGCGTGGCAGTTTGGTGGAGCCCCACGTCGTACAGCTCGCAACAAGCCTGCGAAGTTGCATCGACCGTGCGCTTGAGAGCGCGAAACCCTCGGCAGGCGAATCGGCTGGCGAACTCGTGAGTCAGCACGGTCTGTGACCGAGAATTCGGCGCAATGGCTCGTGGACAGCGTTATCGGTGCTATGGGGTTATTTCGAATACTGTGCCAAAGCCGTAAACACCTCCGTATGCGGTTACGCCATACAGATTGCCCGCCGTGTCGAACACCAAACCTCCAAGCGGAGTATTGCCGTCGCCAGCTTGGCTGCCGAACGTGTAGAGCAATTTTTCCTTTCCGGACGGGCTCAGTTCGAACACTGTGCCTTGCCCGTAAATACCGCCCGCGAATGTAGTCCCGTAGAGATTGCCCTCCTTGTCGAAAACCACACTGCCGTATGCATTAATGCCGTCGCTCGGTTGCCCGCCGAAGCTGTAGAGCAACTTCTCTTCGCCACTCGAGCTAAGTTCGAAGACGGTGCCTTGCCCGTAGATGCCGCCGTAAAAAGTGGTCCCGTAGATGTTGCCTTTTTTGTCGAAGACTACACCTGAAGCAGGATAATTCCCGTCTCCGGATTGCCGGTTGAAGCTGTACAGAACCTTCTCTACGCCGGCCGCGCTAAGTTCGAACACGGTGCCGCCCGCGTAAACGCCGCCCCCGTCCGTTGTCCCGTAGAGATTGCCCGCCTTGTCGAAAGTCAGATTCGCAGTGGGGAATACTGCGTCCTGGTACTGGCCGCCGAAGCTGTAGAGCACTTTCTCCTCGCCCGACTTGGTTACCTCGTACACAATTCCGCAGCCCCCCTCGCAAATGCCGGCTCCGCCCTCTTCCGTAGTCCCGTAGAGATTCCCCTCCTTGTCGAAGATCACACCCGCCGCGGGATACACCCCATCACCCGGCTCGATGCCGAAAGTATGGAGGACTTTTTCTTTTCCCTTTAGCGTCAGGTCAAACACCGTCCCTACCCCGCCCGGAGCGCCACCCTCCAAAGCTGTGCCGTAGAGTTTGCCGCCGCGGAACGCCAGACCCCCAAAAGGACGCGGGCCAATTCCGTCGCCCGACTGGCTGCCGAAGTTGTATAGCACCTCGTACTCTCCCTCTGCGGTAATTTCGAACACATTCCCGAAATCGCCGCTCGGGTTGGCATGCGTTGTCCCATAAAGGTTGCCCTCTTCAAAAAGCAAGCCTCCATACGGGAAAGCTCCGTCGCCGGGAATGCTGCCGAAGCTATGGAGAACGCTTTCTGACTGGGCGTTTGCGCTCGCAGAAGTGAGAAAGAAGATGCTACCGAGCGCTGCGAGCACCATCAGGCCGAATCTTAGAACTCGATTCATCCCCACTCCCCCGCGGCTGACCGGAACCTTCACCTGGTCGCGTGCCTATTTTCCCCGTGAACTATGTTCTGGTCAATCGCCCGGCCGTTAGCCTGACGATTTCTTACCGCCGCAAAGTACGTGCCAGTGCATCGACCTGATGCTCTCCGAAGTGCGATATCCCTTTTATTGTCATCGAGTTCGCCGCGATTCACAACTTGTCAAAACCTGTCAGAAGCGGTCACTGGCCTTTTTCGCGCGCCTGCAACATCATTCCCGGCAGTGCAGGCAGGCCGTTCGAAGAAATTCTACCCATAGCTGACTCAACGGGCAGGCTACTTACTTACGGTTAAAGCGAGATGCCGCTTGGCGCCTAGCACTTGTGGATTTCGCAGTTCACCACGAAACCCAGAAAAACGCGCTCGCAAAAATACTCGGGAGGATGTCGTGACAAAACCAAACATACAGCTGACGGCGATTCTAGTTTCCACACTATACCTAATTCTATTGACCGGCGCCTTCGGGCAGACGGTCCGGGCGTCATCGCCGCAATCGTTACCCACGACTCCGTTGCAGCGCAAACTGGCGGACGTTCGCCAGCACGCCGGGCTGGCCCCGACAGCCGACACGCAGAAGGAATCTCCGGCGACTCCTCTCGATCCTGCACCGCTGGCTCCCGCGTCGCGCAATCGCCTACGCCAAGCCCAGACGCCGCACCAGTCCCCGTTGCGGTCTCGAAGGCTGCCGGGCGCATCGGTCGCTGCTGAGCGATACGTCTTCGGCAGGATGGACCTGCCGACCGACGACTATCCGGTTGCGGTTGCAATTGGAGCATTTCAGAAGGGCGGCCCGCAAAGCCTCGCGGTCGTGACTCCGGGCGCGGATCCAAATGCGGACACAGTTTCCATACTCCTCGCGAACCCGGACGGAACCTTCCAGCCGCAAACCGACTATCCCCTCGCGGTCGGGGCCGACGCGATTGCCGTGGGCGACTTTAATGGCGATGGCAACCTGGACCTGGCAATCACGGCCTACTACTCTGCGGTAGTTTCCGTCCTGCTCGGAAACGGCGATGGCACGTTTCGGCCGCAGGTCCAGTACTCTTGCGTTTCGACCTGCAATGACGTGACCGTTGGCGACTTCAACGGCGACGGGAAGCTGGACTTGGCCGTGGACGCCTATGACGCCAACGAAGTCGTCGTTCTGCTCGGCAACGGGGACGGAACATTTAAGGCGCCAATCGAGTCTCCCACGCCGATTCGTCCATCGTACTTGGTCTCCGGAGACTTCAACGGCGATGGCATTCTTGATGTTGCCACATCGATCGCGTTCTCCGACACGGTGGCAGTTCTCCTCGGCAACGGAGACGGCACATTCAAGTCCGCAGTCCAATATGTGACCGGCTACGAGCCTGGCGTTGTAGCCACCGCCGACTTGAGGGGCGACGGCAAACTCGACCTGGTTACCGCGAACGGCTCCAACAACACTGCATCGGTCCTTCTTGGCAATGGCGATGGCACCTTTCAAAACCATGTGGACTATGCAGTCGGCGACGGCCCGGCCTCGGTGTCCGTCGGGGATTTCAACGGCGACGGCAAGCTAGATTTGGCGGTAGCGAATTCCTTCGACAATACGGTTTCGATACTCCTCGGAGAAGGAAACGGCAAGTTTAAAACGCATGTCGATTACAGCGCCGGATCGGGCGCTAGCGCTTTGGCGCTAGGCGATCTCAACGGCGACGGCAAGCTCGACCTGGCTATCGCCAACTCAAACGCCAACACCGTGTCGGTCCTGGTAGGGCAAGGCAATGGAACCTTCCAGACTTCAGAGAACTATGGTGTGGGCGGGCTTCCGGGGACGGTTGCCATCGCTGACTTTAACGGTGACGGCAAGCTCGATCTCGCGAGCGAGACTGAAAACAACACAGTCGCGGTCCTACTCAATAAAGGAGGAGGAAAGTTTAGCGCGGCGGTAGATTATCCGGTCGGCTACGCGCCCTACGGGACTGTTGCCGCGGATTTTGGCAACGGCAAGATGGATCTTGCGGTGACGAATCAAGGGGAAGGCACGATCTCGGTGCTGCTGGGCAATGGTGATGGAACCTTCCAGACGCAGAAGCAGTATGCTGCCGGCGGGGAGCCCCAAGGCATCGCGGTGGGCGATTTCACCGGCAGTGGCAACTTGGGCCTGGCGACAACTGATTTCTATGGGGGGTTCAGCGAGGCGGTTTTGCTGGGCAACGGCAATGGCACCTTTCAACCTTTCATCGGTGGTCCGGGCGTCCCAGCGTACGTTTCCTTGGCGGCGACGGGCGACTTTAGGGGCAATGGCGAGGTTGATTTAGCGATCACCGGATCGACATCCGATGCCGGGGCAAACGTCTACGTCGAACTTGGCAATGGCGATGGTACATTTCAAGCTGCTGTCGCTTACCCCACCGGCAATGGTGCCGAACAGGTCGTCGTCGGAGACTTCAATAACGATGGCAAAGCCGATCTGGCCGTGGCCAACGAGGCCGACAATACGGTCTCGGTCTTGCTCGGCAACGGAGATGGCACCTTCCAACCACAACTTGTTGCCTCGGTTGGTGTCGGGCCGTTCTGGCTGACAACCGCAGATTTTAATTCCGATGGAAATCTCGATCTCGCCGTTACTAATTCCAATTGCAGCCAGTATCCGTGTGGTCTGGGAACCGTTTCGCTCTTGCTCGGCAATGGCGACGGCACCTTCCAGCCCCACGTGGATTACCGCTCCGGCGTGTATGCCTTTGCCGACGCCGCCGGGGACCTCAGCGGCCAAGGCGGAGCCGATCTCGCCGTAACCAGTTATCTGGGAAGCGCGGTTTCCGTTCTGCTCAATCTGCCCGTCATCTCCGTCTTCCCGAACGTTCTGAACTTTGGCAAGGAGACGGTTGGCGTCAGCAGCAGTGCGCAGACCATCACCATCAGCAATCCGAGCGGCACGCCCATCAGCATTACGGGTCAGCCCAAGATCAGCGGAACCGACGCCGCTGATTTCACCGAAACCACGACGTGCCCACTAAAGCCGAAGGCGCTGGCCCCGGGTGCCCAGTGCTCGATCAGCCTTACCTTCGATCCGAAAGCGACCGGCCCCCGAAGCGCCACAATCAGCCTCAAGGATAGCGTCCCGGGAAGCCCACAGTCGATCGCATTAGGAGGCACGGGCCAATGAGAAGACACGCCGACAGCTAATTCTGGAAAAAACATGTACAACGAAAGATTACTGGCACCAGGAACCATTTAAGAATGGAAGTCGAACTCGAAACCAACGGTGCCGGACTCATCCTCCGTCACCGTTTTTCTTGTTGGACGAGTTAGCCACCAGTCGCACGGCATGTTTTGCCGCCCCTCACGGCTGATTTTTCTCTAAGTGCGCTAAATCCATGATTCTAAGAGATCGAGAAACTAAATTGACGCGCACTGGATTTGACGTCAAAGGAGCCCGGTCCTGTCTTGGCGCTGGAAAAGGCCAGGTTTCAATTTGCAGAGAGCTCCTCTCTTGACAGCCAATCAAAACGAAAGTAAAAGTAAGCATTCGTAATATTCCGAATGCAAGGTCATCCGGAGAACTTCGCGGGGGCAAGAGAGCTTATGCGACGCCAATTAGCGGTGACACGGAACACGGCCATTCCTCATGCTCTGATCTTGATGCTTGTTCTGACGACCCCTCACTCCCTGGCCGGTCAAGTTGGCTCTGCCTTTTTTGTCTCAACGAAGGGAAGCGACAAGAACCCCGGAACTCTTAGTTCGCCCTGGCTAACCATCCAGCACGCCGCGAACACTGTCACGGCGGGCGCCACCGTCTATGTCCTCGGCGGGACTTACCACGAGTCCGTGAATTTCCCGAACTCGGGAACGGCTGCGGCGCCGATTGCATTCCAGAGTTATCCGGGTCAGACCGCCATTATTGACGGGAACGGGGTTCCGGTAAGCGGCACGCAGGGTCTGATCAACATCGTTGGAAAGCGTAGCTACCTCACCATCCAGGGCTTTGAAATTCGGAATTACACCACTAGCAGCCAAAACGATGTCCCGAGCGGCGTCTGGATCACGGGTTCCGGCACGGGAGTGCAAATTCTTAACAATCGCGTCCATAACATTACGACCAAGGCAGAAGCGAACGGCAACGCCTTCGGGATCTCCGTCTACGGAACCTCGAAGACTCCGATCACGCAGTTGCTGATTAGCGGCAACGAGGTTTACGACCTGAAAACGGGAGAAAGCGAATCCGTCAACGTGGACGGCAACGTGACTTACTTTAAGATCGCTAACAATCTCGTCCACGACAACGACAACATCGGCATCGACGCGATTGGATATGAGGGTGTTGGTCCCGTTGGCTATGACGAGGCCATGTACGGCGAGATCAGCGGAAACACCATCTACAACATCAGCGGAATCACGAATCCCGGCGAAGGTTTCGAATTCGATGCCGATGCACTCTACTGCGACGGTTGTGCCTACGTCACCTTCGAGCGCAACCTGATCCTGCAGGCTGACTACGGTATCGAAACCACCAGCGAAAATCAGGTTTGCCAAGCGAATGGCACAGAATGGTCCGGCCCCAACAACACTGGAACCGCTGCGAAAGGCAAGTTTCCGTGTTATGGCCGATACGTCACGGTGCGAAACAACATCTTCTATAACTCGAACGCCTGTGGGAACTCGATCGGGGGCTATGCGACCGCGACCAAAAATGGCGGCCACAGTAACGGCGGAGGCAGCAGCTATCACGACGTTTTCGTCAACAACACTCTGTACAACAACGCCACTCAACCCGGCGACGAGTCGGAGGGCGGCGCAACCGGCGAATTCCAGATTCAGAATCAAGTCGGCAGCGCCCAAGGCAATATTTACGAAAACAACGTGGTCTACGCCGGCGCATATAACACCTGGATCTTCAGCTACGCCCCGTTTTCCCAGATGTATCCCGCTCCGCCGGCGACCCTGAACTGGAATCTATACAACTCGGTCGCGGGTTACGCCGAAGGCCAGTCAGTTTTGTGGGGCGACATCGCAAACTACACCAGCTTCGCAAACTGGCAGAGCAGCAGCGGGGAAGATGCAAACTCCCTGAACACAGATCCGCTCTTCGTCGATCTGGGAGCCACGCCGCCAAACTTCGATACAACCACCTCGTCTCCAGCCCTCGGCGCCGGTGGCACAAAACTCCCATGCAGCGTTGGCTGGTGCGATCCGAATGGCACTTCTCCGAACTCCATTTATGGAACCACCGACTTCCTCGGCAATCCGCGGACGAATGGTTCGAGCATCGACATCGGCGCTTACGAAAACACCGGAACGGCGATTGCCAACTCTCTATCCGTGAGCCTGACTTCGGGAACGTACACCCTCGGCCCGGGGCAGACGACCACTCTGACAGTCGTCGTGTCCGCCATCCCCGGAGGCGGTGGCGTCCCGAGCGGGACCGTGGCATTTATCCGCGGATCAACTTTACTGAAAAAAGAAACACTGTTTCCGACAAGTGCGACGGAGTCAGCGGCAAGTCTGCCTTTGAGTGCGTCACAGCTTGTCCCCGGAGCCAACACAATAACGGCAGTCTACTCGGGCAATACCATCGCACCCTGTTGCCCGGTGTCGGGAACGCCGGTTACGGTCTATGGAAGCGCGACTTCGGAGCCGATCGTTGTGACAAAGAGTGAACGCGAAAATGTCGGAGGTACTCGATAGGGAGACACATCCGATACATCTTTACTCAGTGAGGCTTGTCCCTTTCCTCTCGAATCATCAACCCTGCGACCGCGGCGCTGCCCAGGGAAAGGCCGGTGCAAGTCAGCATCACGACGCGGAATCCAAAAATGAACGCTTGTTTGATAGAGTTTTCCACGGCGACTCTCGTGGCGGGATCCAGACCGGAAGGAACGGGTAATCCCGCAAGTTTGATTTCCCCCGCCCGAAGTTGGCGCAGTACATCTGTCGGCAAGTCGAGAAGAGCGAGGCTCGACTTAAGTCGCCAGCCGAACGCCTTCACCATGACGATGCCCAAGACGGCAATGGCGATCACGCCCGCGACTCGAGCCACGGCGTTATTGATTCCCGACGCAGTTCCGACCTGGTTTCGAGGAACGGAGTTCATGACCACCGTAGTGAGGGGAGCGACCGTCACCGCCATCCCAAGACCTAAAACGATGATCGCTGGTAGAAATGCCTTCCAATAGTTGTTTGCCGCGTCAGGCAGCGCAAACAGAGCGAAACCAAGAGCGGAAATCAACGGGCCGATGAGGAGCGGAAGTCGAGGACCATAGCTGGCCACCAGTCCGCCCGACCAGCGCGAAAGCGAGAATATAAGAAGAATCAGGGGGATCATTGCGGCCCCGGTTGCGGTCGTCGAGTATCCCTGAACCTGGATCAGATTCAGCGGAAACAGGAAGAAAAAAACACCGATCGCTGCATAAAGAAGCAGCGTGAGCAGGTTCGCGCCAGTAAAACTGCTCGATTCAAATAACCCGATCGGAAGCATGGGCGAAGTGATCTTTTTCTCAGCAAAGACAAATGCAAGCAGACAAACACAGCCCACAATTAAAGCGCTCCACACCACAGGATTTGTCCAACCGAGGTTTGTGGATTCGATCAGTCCGCTCACCAATCCTCCGAGCCCGACGGTCGCAAGGATGGCGCCGACCCAATCGAGGCGCTGAGCATCGCTCTGGCTGGATTCCGGGATCGACAAAAGAGAGATCGCAATTACCGCAATCGCGATCGGCAGGTTTATGAAGAACACCCATCGCCAGGAACCATGTTCAACCAGCCATCCGCCCAAAAGCGGGCCAATCGCCGTGGTGATCGCAGTGAAGCCAGACCATGTCCCAATGGCCTGGCCACGGCTCTCCTCGTCGAAAGATGTACTGATAATCGCGAGGCTGCCCGGCACCAGGAGTGCACCTCCGATTCCTTGCACGGATCTGGCTATGATCAACTGCTCAATCGTCGAAGCGATGCCGCAAAAAGCTGAAGCCAAGGCAAACATTACTACACCCACAAGGAACATTCGGCGTCGCCCAAAAAGATCACCGATCGAGCCTCCCACCAGAAGCAATGCGCCCAAGAAAAGCCCATAGGATTCGACTACCCATTGCACATCCACAACCGTTACGTGAAAACTCGCTTGCAGCGCGGGCAGTGCCACGTTGACAACGGTGCTGTCGATAAATGCCATACTGGACGCGAGAATGGTCGCCGCGAGCATCCAGTTCTTCGCTTGTCGCGAACACGGAACGAGTGCACCCGTCGATCGCAATAAGTTTTCGTCGCAGGGCGTTCTCATTCAGAGTATGGATGCCAAGGAAAAGGATTCGGTCCAAAGGCACGCTTCCTCAGGAACCGGGCCCCTGGAGAACTACTTGGGCCGACTCGGCAAAGGCCCTGCAAAGTTAGAAAGTGGCATTCGTTCGCATTCAGAGGTTCTCGAAGTCCGACCTGAAATCGTTTCCTTTTGTGAAACCTCGCCGCCAACAAACTTAATTCGCAAGGACCCAAGAGTTCACGGCAGCAAAGTAGCCGCAAGCACCACGACATTCGGATCATTCGGCAAACTAATGCTCAGAACAGTCTTGGACGACTTCAAAACGAACTTGTAGGCATAGAGATTGAACGTTCGCGGGTCCTCGGTTCCGTCTTCGTAGTTCCGGTACGCCATGGCGACGGCCTCAGACTCGTTAGGGAATACTTGTGGCGTGAACCAGTCACTGAAGTTTCGCACAAAATGCGTACTTGTTCCGTCGGTGTACTGAACCGTGAAGGTCTGCGCTGTTTGATTTCCCGAGATGCCGGTTGCGAGTAGGGTGAGTTGCGAAAACTGGCCCGTCGCTAGAGAAACCGTTTGTCCCATGCAACCGAGGGCATCAAGTGCATTCGAAGGTCCCAGGTTAAACAGCACGCCACTAAGCACTCGCGATGTGCTGAGCAGGTTCTCCGAGTAAGAGTACCCTTGGCCATCGAGGCCCCCAGTGGAGTACGTCGAGCCGTCCAGATAGATGCCATAAATATTGAATTCCGAAGACAGATCGACCTGCGTGCCCATTCCCGATGCGCCGACGGCCGCGCTCACGGCCAGACTGACGGTGAGTGTTTGTTGGATCTTGCCGGAAGAACCTTTCACCTTCACAAAGGCGAAGCCGGGACGCGCCGAAGAATTGGCCGTGAACGCAATCGTCTGGTTATTCCCCTGCCCTCCGACCACGGCGGTAACGCCTTTCGGCAGACTGGAAACATGCAGAGTCACCTTGCCGGCAAAGCCGTCCAAGTCTGTGATCGTGATTGCGGCATTGGCCGTTGAACTCTGATTCAGGAACACAGTGCTGGGTCCTGAAAGCGTGAAGCCGCTGCCCCCCACGGCGTTGTTGATGGCGCTGGCGTATTGTGCCGCCTCCCCGTTACCGACGAAGTCGTCATAGAGCCACATGAATCCGCCGTTGATGCCACATTCGCTGTGCCATCCGCTCATGATGCTCTGAACCTCACTGGGAGTGTCGTTTTGATCCCATAGTCCAGGCCATACGGGGACCGCACCAAAGTTCCACCCTGTGCAGGGATTATTTCCGCTGCCACCCGCATAAGCCTGAAGATGCACTCCGTCGACGGTACCCGGAAGCTGGCTGTTGATTTGAGCGACGACATTTGTCCAGTAACTGCTCCTATCGAAAGCGTCGGGCGCCACGTGATAACCGAGGTTGCCAAGCATTACGCCGAATGCGATGGTGGTGGGCGAATTAAAGCTGTTTTCATCGTCGAAATCGATGGCGTCGAGAGCGGGAATGGCAGCTTTCAGAGCGGCGAAATCCTGATAAAGGATGCTGGTTGGGCCCGTGCCTTGTGCCTGAACCAGCGCCGTAATGTCTTGCCAATCTCCGACGTTCGACGACCCGATGCTGAACGTAACTCTCTTGACGGTCCCTTGTTTTAAGATCGCCATGTTCGCGGCAAAGTCGGGGTGGGTCTGGGCGCCGACATAAACACCGTTGGAAGTAAGAGGGAATTCTCCATTGAAGTTCAAGTCGCCGACGCTGTTGACCTCGACACTCCACACGATGGCTTCCGTGAAGCCGGAATTCTCGATTTCCGTGATGTTCTTTGTGGCGTTCTTGTAAAACGGGCCGCCGCCGAAGATCCCGGTTAACCCTGTCTGAGCCGATGCGATTTGGCTGAGCATCGCCACGGCGGTAAACAGAGCAATAAATATTGCGGTATGGACCAAATTTACGGAGCAGGACGGGCAAGATAACCGCAATTTTATCGAGGTTTTCACATCATCTCCTGGTTCTGGTGTTCGGCGCCGGCGTTCGAAGTCAGGCCGGAATTATACCCTTTCGCGACTCCCCACCGTTTCTATGGGAGATCAGTGCTAGAAATCGCCATCGTCGCGGAACTGGGAAAGCGTATCGCAGCCATTGGAAAATTGCGCCCCACAGTGGGGTGACCTTCAGGTAGTTTTATATCAGCAGGTGTGTTTCAAGCATCGGCTTTTCGAGATTGCAGTACAGCGAGCATGTGAAGTTGCGGCACACCGCTATATGAGGTTGGATGAGCTTAAAGGTCGCACTCAATCACAGGACGCAGTACCGCTACGAAAAGGCGGTCTCGGTCGGGCCGCAGGTAATACGGTTGCGTCCCGCTCCCCACGGTCGAACCCCGATTCTCAGCTACTCGCTCAGCGTGACTCCAGCAGGGGTCCTGGTCAACTGGATGCTGGATCCTTACAACAACTACCTGGCTCGGGTTCTTTTCCCGCAGAAGACGAGCGAATTTGTGGTCGATGTCGACCTCGTCGCGGAACTGGCTCCGTTCAACCCGTTTGCCTTCGTTCTTGAGCCAGCAGCGGAATACTATCCGTTTGAGTATTCGCAAGAGTTGGCAAGAGATCTTGAGCCTTATCGTTTGGCTGAACCGGCTGGCGCTTTACTCCAGAGTTTTCTGCGCGAGTTTTCCCGTGACAAGCGCGGGACCATCAGTTTCTTGGTTGATGTGAACCGTCGGGTGCGAGACGAAATTGATTACGTTACGCGGTTGGATCCCGGTGTCCAGACCTGTGAGCAGACTCTCGAAACGCGCAAGGGTTCATGCCGCGACTCGGCGTGGCTGCTGGTTCAAATTCTTCGACATTTGGGAATTGCAGCGCGGTTCGTCTCCGGTTATCTGATCCAGTTGGCACTGGATGACGACGCACCAGCAAGCGCGCCCGGCATGCAATCCGACTCGGCTGCGTTTCACGCGTGGGTCGAGGCTTTTTTGCCGGGCGCGGGCTGGATCGGGATGGATCCCACCTCAGGGCTATTCGCCGGCGAAGGGCACATCCCCTTGGTTTGCACGCCCGCTGTCTCGAAGGCCGCGCCGATCGAAGGAACAGTCGAACCCGCGCGAGTGGATTTCGAGTATTCGATGTCAATCCGGCGGCTGAATGATGAGGCACGGCCACTTCGGCCCTTCACCAGAGAGGACTGGTTGCGCGTGGAACAGGTGGCCCAATCAGTCGACGCCGAACTGGCGACGCAGGATGTCCGTCTGACGATGGGAGGCGAGCCTACGTTCGTCGGGCTCGACGAACCCGAAAGCCCGCAATGGAACATTGAGGCTCTAGGTGCATCGAAACGCACTCGCGGCCTGGCGCTCATCCGGGCTCTCCGCGAAAGACTGGCGCCCGGAGCGATGCTTCATTACGGACAAGGAAAATGGTATCCCGGTGAGGCCTTGCCGCGTTGGGCGTTTGGCTGTTTTTGGCGAGCGGATGGTGTACCTGTGTGGGAAGACATCGGCCTCATCGCCTCAGAAAGTGCGCACGCAGACCATCCCGACGGCTTAGGCTCGGAGGATGCGTTCAAGTTCACCGAAGCCCTCGCGCGGCGTTTGCAGGTGAGCTCTGAGAATCTCCTGCCGGCCTATAACGATGAAGTTGGAGGGTCGGAGCCAGTTGGATACATCTTGCCCCTTCGCCGCCGGCAACGAGATGGACGGTTCTTTTGGTCGAGCCAGTTGTGGTTCGATCGTTCGCAACGGTTGGTGCTATCCCCGGGCGATTCCCCTATTGGCTACCGCATCCCGACGGAAATGATGCCATGGGTTGCGCCAGATGACCTCGCCTATGAATACGAGGAGCAAACGATCAACGGGCAGATTGAAGCGCGAATCAAGCTGCCCGCTCGCCAACTCCGTAGGATGGATCTTTTTCAGCGAAATCCTGTGTCCGACCCACTGCCTGCTCTTTCACGTTCGGCTGAGACTGCAACCGAGTTGATCCGCCCCGCGCTCTGCGTGCAGGCTCGCGAGAACCGTCTGCATGTATTTCTGCCCTATGCCTCCAAACTGGCAGACTATCTCGATCTTCTCGCCGCAGTCGAGGATACGTGCCAATATCAGGCAATGCCGGTATGGCTCGAGGGGTATCCTCCGCCATCCGACCCGCGCCTGCGATCTTTTAGTGTTACTCCCGATCCCGGGGTTCTGGAAGTCAACCTTCCGCCCGCGAGCACATGGGGCGAACTGGTGCAGGTCAACACGGTGCTCTTCGAGGAGGCACGACGCAACCGGCTTGCGGCTGAGAAATTCGCTTATGACGGTAGCCACATCGCCACTGGCGGCGGCAGCCATATTGTCATCGGCGGAGCCACCGTATTAGACAGTCCGTTCCTGCGCCGTCCCGATTTGCTGCGCAGCATGCTCTCTTTTTGGCAGAATCATCCTTCACTTTCGTATCTGTTCAGCGGTATGTACATCGGCCCAACCAGCCAGTCTCCTCGCGTCGATGAGGCGCGCACTGAGGCGTTGTACGAACTGGAGATCGCTTTCAGCAATTTGCCGGTGAACGACTGCCCACCTTACCTGTTGGATGGATTGTTCCGCCACTTGCTCGTCGACGTCACCGGAAATTCACATCGTGCCGAGTTCTGTATCGACAAACTGTATCCGCCGGTAGGTTTCGGATTGCGCCGCGGCTTGCTCGAATTGCGCGCCTTCGAGATGGCGCCCCATGTCAGAATGGGTCTTGTCGCGATGCTGCTGATCCGGGCATTGGTCTCCGTGTTTTGGAAGCGTCCATTCGAGGGCGGACTGACCCGATGGGACACCGACTTGCACGACCGTTTCATGCTGCCTCACTTTGTCGAGCGCGACTTTCATGATGTGCTGGCCCACCTGCGCGATGCAGGTCACGGTTTCGAGGACAAATGGTTCGCGGCGCACTATGAGTTTCGCTTTCCGAAGATAGGGTCCATTTCCGCGGCGGGATTGGAATTCGAACTCCGTCACGCTCTCGAACCTTGGAACGTATTGGCCGAGGAGACAACTTCGGGCCGGACCTCCCGCACGGTGGATTCATCGTTCGAGCGCATTCAAGTAAAGCTCTCAGGAGCCGCTACCGAGTCCCGTTATGTGGTTGCGTGCAACGGGCGCACAGTGCCCCTCCATCCGACCGGTACGACCGGTGAAACTGTGGCAGCCGTACGGTATCGCGCTCGCCAGCTTTCGGAGCAGTTGCATCCAACAATTACCGTGCATGCGCCGCTTATCTTCGACATAATTGATTCTTGGCGACAAGTTTCGATTGCCCGATGTACATATCACGTCGCATCCCCTGACGGATGTCCCTATCCGGCCCGTCCGACGAGCGGAGCGGAGGCGGGGGAGCGCCGTCGGGGACGTTTTCAGCAGTGCGCGCCCGTGCCGGGCGTGATCGTGATTCCCGAGACCGAAACGAACGCCATCTTTCCGATGACTCTCGACCTCCGAATTCCGCCACCGGGAACCAGGAAACAGACGGGAACGGCCCGACTCGTCCCATGACCGTGGACTTAAAACAATCGCCGCTTCGCTACGGTAATGCGTATGACGAGCTATCTGTCGATGGGGTCACTCCGCGTCCGCACTGGACTCATCTCATGGAGTCGCTGCAAGCCATCGGGCCCGAAGAATTGGCACGACGATGGGCTCGAGCCGAGCGTCGGATTCGAGAGAATGGAATCACCTACAACGTTTATGGCGATCCACTTGGCGCCAGCCGCGCGTGGCAGATCGATATCGTTCCGCTGCTCATCCAAGCGGATGAGTGGCGTTTCATCGAGGCAGGAATCATTCAGCGGGCTCGTCTCCTAAATCTGTTACTTGAGGATCTCTACGGGGCGCAAGAACTGGTAGCGCGGGGCCACTTTCCGGCAGCACTGCTCTATGCCAACCCCGCATTTCTCCGTCCGCTGGTCGGCGTGCCTGTGCCCGCGCACAGCTATCTGCATATGCTCGCAGTCGATCTCGCACGTTCGCCGGACGGACAGTGGTGGGTACTCGCCGATCGCACGCAAGCGCCTTCCGGCAGTGGCTATGCGCTGGAGAATCGCACGATCGTGTCCGACGTTTTGCCTGACCTCTTTCGCACCTCCAATGTTTTGCGCCTGGCGCCATTTTTTCGGGCGCAGCGCGATGCGCTCACCAACCTTACGCAGCGCAATAATCCACGGATCGTTCTGCTGACTCCCGGGCCGCTGAACGAGACTTATTTTGAACACTCCTACATTGCGCGCTATCTCGGGTTCACCCTCGTCCAGGGAGCGGACCTAACGGTTCGCAACCGTCGTGTCTATCTCAAAACCGTGGACGGACTCGAAAAAGTCGATGTCATTTTGCGTCGCGTGGATGACAGCTTCTGCGATCCTCTGGAATTACGTGGCGAATCGCTACTCGGTGTTCCCGGTCTCGTCGATGCGATCGTTGCCGGGAATGTCAAGGTCGCCAATGCATTAGGAAGCGGCCTGATCGAGACGGCCTCCATTATGCCTTTTCTTCCCGGCCTTTGCTCACAGTTGCTCGGCGAAAAAATCAAGCTTCCATCCGTCGCGACATGGTGGTGCGGACAGGACTACGCTCTCGATTGGGTGCTCGACCACCTCGATTCTGTAGTCGTAAAACCTGCGTTTCCTTCCCGCGGCATGGAGCCGGTTTTCGGGGCCGAACTGGCCCACGTCGAAAAGGGCAAGTTTGCCGATCGACTGCGCGCTCAGCCGCACGAGTATGTTGCTCAGGAACAGGTCGCTTTGTCCACCGCGCCGGTTTGGGATAACGGACGGCTCAACTCGCGAAGCGTTGTCCTGCGCACCTATGTTTTGAATACCGGTACTGGCTGGATCGCGATTCCGGGAGGACTGGTTCGTGTCGCTGAAGCGGAAGGGTCCATTGTCTCGATGCAGCGCGGTGGCCATAGCAAGGACGCATGGGTACTCTGGGACAGTCCTGTCGACACATTTAGTATGCTGCGTCCCCGAAACGAGCCCGTGGAGTTGCGCCGCGTCTCGCGCGTAGTGCCCAGCAGCGTTGCTGACAATGCTTACTGGTTAGGTCGATATGTTGAGCGAGCCGAAAACATCGCTCGCATCGCTCGCGCCTTGGTCCCCCGTTTGCGCCGCGCGGAAGAGGCCGAACTCAGCTGTCTGATTCGCCTTCATGGTTGCCTTGAGTCGCGCCACAGCAAGCTGCCTAAGCCCAAGCACCGGCGCGCCACCTCGGTTGAACTCGAACGCGAAATGATTTCGCTGTTAACCGATCCCAAGCGCCCCGACAGTCTGGCGTGTGCCCTGGCGGAGGTCTCCCGCATTGCTGGGAACATTCGTGAGCGTCTGTCGGGCGATATGATGTCTCTGATCGGTCAGTTGCGGGAGTCGATGCCGGTGGGGCGCATTACGCCGTTTCTCGAGTATCCCGCCATGCTCACCGACTGCCTTGAACTGCTTTCCGCATTTTCTGGAATGGAGCGGGAAAATATTAATCGAGGCTTGGGTTGGCTATTCATGACCACAGGCCGCCGTTCTCGAGCGTGCTATTTATCTGGCCCGGCAACTGCGAGAGATTGCAAAGCCTGTAACCGAGGAAGATTGGTCGCTTTTGGAATGCTTGCTTGAAGTTGCGGACAGTTCCATGACCTATCGCACTCGCTACTACACGACGTTACAGCCCTTGGCGGTGCTCGACGTTCTTATGGCGGACGAGACGAATCCCCGCTCTTTGGATTTTCAACTCAGTCATCTCGCGGACCTTTACCAGAAACTCCCTCGTCGTGTGACCGTCGACTTGCAGGCCATGCGGACCGCGTTGACGTTGCTGAGAAGTTTCGATTTGCGGAAGATAAAGTACCCCGGGCCGGGAGTTGCTGCGAATGGCTCAGATGGACTTTCCCGTTTGGCCAGCTTTCTTCGAGAATTGGAATGGCTTCTGCCTTCCTGGTCCAATAATTTATCCAGTAGATATTTCAGTCACGCTCGAACTTTGCCGATCACGATCGGACAATGATTTTTGGGAAACTGATTGAAGGACAATGCTCTATCGAATCGTTCACCGCACGATCTATAAATACAAATACCCCGTCTCGCTCGGAAATCACGTTGCGTGCCTGACGCCAAGAGCCTTACCGCACCACCGCGTGGCGAAGAGCGAGTTGCGCATCCAGCCACGGCCGGCGACGCGTACCGAGCGCACCGATTTTTTTGGCAACCGTCTTTGCTTTTTCACCATTCAGGAACCGCACCGCGAACTCGTGGTCGAGGCGCAAAGCGAAGTAGTCATCGATGAAAACGAACAGTCGTGGTCGCAACTCCCGATCCCGTGGGAGGATGCCGCGCGGTGGGTGTCGAATGACCACACCTCGGCTGGACTGGAAGCCTACCAGTTCGGATTCGAATCGCCGAGAATCCACACGCGACCGCAGTTTGCAGCCTATGCGCTCCAGTCGTTCACAGCGCGCCGGCCATTGGCGGAGGCGCTCTTAGACCTGACCTCGCGAATCCACAAAGATTTTCGTTTCGATTCGAAGGTCACCAACGTTCGCACCACTCCGGAAGAAGTTTTCAAGAAACGCCGCGGAGTCTGCCAGGATTTTGCCCATCTGCAAATTGCCTGCCTTCGCTCTTTGAATCTCGCCGCGCGTTATGTGAGCGGATATCTTCGCACTTATCCACCGCCCGGTAAGGCACGATTGGTAGGGGCGGATGCCTCTCACGCTTGGTTATCTGTTTATTGTCCGGGAAAGGGTTGGCTAGACGTGGATCCAACGAACAATCTTGTGCCGACAAATGGTCACGTTACGCTCGCCTGGGGCAGAGACTACGGAGATGTGAGTCCTCTGCGCGGCTTGATCCTCGGCGGCGGCGCTCACACGCTTAAAGTTGCTGTGGACATGGAGCCCGTCGAAGTGTAGTTGCAAACTGGAAAAGGTTCGACTGGCTATCCGACCGCGGGTAAGCCACCTGTGATTTCATCCGTCCAGACTTTGAAGCTCTCGAGAGTATTTTGCCCGAATGTGGTTGCAATCGCCACGTCGGCGGCGTCGCGGCCTCGCGCAATCAGTATTCGGCCAATCCTGGGCACATTATTCCGGGGATCAAATGTGTGCCAGGCCCCACCGAGATAGACTTCTATCCAAGCCGCAAAATCTCCTACGCCATAGGGCGGAAGAGTTCCCATGTCGCCGAGGTATCCCGTGCAGTATCGGGCCGGGATATTCATGCAGCGGCAGAAGGCGATGGCGAGATGGGCATAATCTCGACAAACGCCGGCACCTTCGTTGAAAGCTTCCCAAGCTGTTCGCGTTGGCCGCGCTCTCTGATAATCGAACGCGATATGATTGTGCACAAAATCGCAGATCGCCTGAACTCGCGACCACCCTGGCGCGGATTGGCCAAATTGCGCCCAGGCCGCGTTCGACAGGAGATCGGTCTCACAATACCGGCTGCCGAGCAGAAAAACCAGAGTATCTTCTGGTAGATCCTCTAAAGCATGCTGTTGCGCGCTCGGCGTTGCCACGTCCGGTTGTGCCGAGTCTCGAACTACGCCATTGCTTCTCAAGCCAATCCTGCCCATGGGCGCAACCAGGCGAGTGCACCAGTTTCCGAAGCTGTCCCGATAAGCAGTGAACGGCGTCTCGGGGTGGGTCAGCAGGAAATCGGGCTTTACCATGTCCGAGGCGCGCGAGTAGTGGACGTTGACCATGAGGATCATGGGCGTACGTTGAGCACAATCGAAGACCAGTTCATAGCCGAATTGAATCAACATGGGTGATTCTTTCCGCTAGCCATAGCTGCAATTCCAACAAGGGCGCTGCATCCAGAGTACAGAACTATCTGGTCGCGAGTCGATCACGCGACTCTTGGAGATCGGTGCAGCTAGTCCGAATCCGCGGCACAGCGGAATCCGATTGTGCCTGAGCGATCGATGCTGGGAGCCATCAAGAGATATTTGCCGTGCTCCGATAACTTGTAGGCTTGCGGAAAGTACCAGCGCGATCCCTGAGGTTGATAATGACTTCCCCCGCGGAGGATCGCGGCATTTGTATGGTCGTCCGTATATTCGTCGGTCCATTGCCAGACGTTGCCTACGAGATCCATGACGCCGAAAGGACTGCCGCCCTTAGGATGTGCATCCACGTTGCTCGCGGGAGGTAGATCACGACCTTGATTCGGAGGCGGAACGGCGTTCGGATTCCAATCGTTGCCCCATGGATAGTTTCGCCCATCTGTACCTTGGGCAGCATATTGCCATTCCCATTCATGGGGCAGGCGCTTTCCCGCCCACTGCGCGTAAGCACGGGCATCTTCGAGCGAAACCCATGTGACCGGCTTATTTCCCCATCCCTCCGGATAAGCGTTGCCTCGCCAGTCTTTCAGGAAATTGTGGTCGTCCGCTGGATGGTACTGCGTCGCTTCGAGGAATCTCTTAAACTGCGCGTTCGTCACCGGGTAGACGTCAATCCAGAACGGTTTGATCTTGATGGTTGAGTCATGAAAGCGACGGGCCGAGCGTTCCCACGGATACTGAACATCTACACCCTCGTCATTCATTCCCTCGATTTCGATTCCGTTTACGCGAAATAGGTAGTCCGCCTCCGGTACCAGAACCATGCCATTTCGGGCAGAATTGCCAAGGGTTCCATGAGGCGCAGATGCCTCAGACGTTCTCGACCAGTTTCTGGGGAAGACTGTGCCATTCGCGCGAGTAATTTGCGAGAGACCTCTCGCTTGAATGACGCATTGTAGCGAGCAATTCGTTCAGGGTCGGATCGGGCGACGAAGTTTTGAGAATGGCTCCATAGCCATCCGCTTCCAAGTCAAACTGCAAAGACGTTGTCTCGCCGTTTCTAGCATATTCGATCTCCGCGCCATGCCAAAGATCGAGTAGCGTACTCCCGCTTCATAAGGGACGATAATTTGTTGCCCCGAAATCGGGTAGTGATTGCGATTGACGAGAGTCCAGAGCGTGGATTGAGCGTCCGTCCACCGGCTGGCAAAGACTCCGAATTGCTGCGTGTCGCTGAACGGTTCCCAACCCGGACTGTTGAGCAGCGAATGATAGGCGCGTTCGATGGTTGCAATTCTTCGCAGCGCCTCAGAATCGCGCGGAGTCATCTGGTTCCAAATACCCCAGATGTTTTCCCAACTTTCGAATCCGATTCCGTTGAAGAAAGCCGACTGCAAGTCGTCTTGATGATCGTGCGCCCAGCGATTGCTGATATGCACCATATGGCGAGGCTCCAGCCACTTGTACGTGCTCACCGAGGGAGCAAAGTCATACTTCCAATAGCCCCACGACATATTGTTGTAGGCGAGCATCTCGTTTGAACCGAAAGCCAGTTCCGGTTCGAGCGCCAGCGGATGACCGAGGCTATCGGAGGCCGTCCGAAAGACTCGTGGCATGCCGTCCAAAGTGTCCCCATTCACACCGTCTGCGCCGATCTGTGCCAGGAATTGTGCCGTCGCTTCCCAATTGGGGATTACCTCATCATGCGTCCCCTGGTCCCACATCATGACGGGGAAGAGTACACGAACCCCGCGGCTGTGAAACTGGTCGACGACTCGTTTTAACGCCGGCACGCCGCCGGGAAGATCGCGGAACATGTCGTATTCGTTGCGATTGTCGATCCCAATGTTCGGATAAGTGGGCCAGATAAGCACACTGTCGATTCCGCCATAGCGTTTGGTTAAATCGTCGAGATAGCGGTCTACCGTGTATAGCCTTGAATCGGAATCATAGAAAAACCGATCATGAACCATCATCTGCGGTTGAACAAAACTGGATTGCGTCCACAGTAGTTCTTTCCGCGCATATTGCGATCCGTCATAGCCAATGCGAAGAAGGTGCTCGGCGCGCCAGTGCTTGATATCTGCAAGCCAATCGTCGATCTCCGCTTTCGTACAGGTGGCTGCGCGCACTGAATCCCAATCGGGCGGTGACTGACAGGGTGGGCCGGCGATTTGTTCTCCGTGCGGAGTAGTCGATGCGTCTTGGGCGAGAGACCATGTCGGCAAAAGGGATCCAATAACCAGTCCTAAACCCAATCGGAGAGAGAAAACAAGAACACGATGTGTCATAAAGTTTATGAGTGAATACATTCGTCAGAGCATTGCATAGGAGTTTGCACCGCGAACTTCGAGCGAGCTTATGTTCGCACGCGCCTCTCAACGGTCGCGAATCTTTCCCCGAATCACAACGACCGACGCTGCGGGCAATTCGTAACTCGTATCGCTGCCGGCAATTTGTTCGGTATGCAAGATCGGCCCATCCGGATCGGCTCTGCCCGTCGTCTCCGCTACTACCGACGGTTCCGCGGTGTACTCAGCGTGTCCTACATAACGGGTATGACCAGGATGCCACTGATATTGGTCTTTCCCGAATATGGAGATTGCAACCCTTCCCTCGAAGGATGCTTTCTCCTGACTGCCATCATTGTGGAAATCAACTCGCACACGATGCGCGTTGTGTTGATCCCGGTTGACGAGCAGTAAAGACCACTCCCCGTTTGCGTGTTTCAAGGCGTAAGGGGTCACGATTGCGTGGCCCGCGCCGTCATCGAGGTCACCCGTGGACGGGAATAGATCGTCCAGTTGGTCGCTGGGCGCAGCCCATTCAAGGTTGATTAGTTGCGCGACAAAAAATTGCGCGAGAGGTTGCTGAATCTCATAGTGGTCATTGATGCTGAACATACCGAAAGTTCCGGGCGAATCGTTGCACCCATGTTCCATGAGCAAGGGAAGATAATGGAAGTAGTACACTCCCTTTCCGCCGTCGGTCAGGAACGAACCAATGTAGTCCGCGAGCCAGAGTCCCGAGAAGAGATCCATCGACGTTTCGCTTGCGGCGGCGGAAAAGTTGGATTCTGTGATGAATAGCGGAATGTTCGCCGGCACTCCGTCATCCCGCCACACCTGCATGATGTGATTCACGAGTTCCGGTTCTTCGTAAAGACTGCCCCATGGGATCTTGCAACCTTCATATGGGTAGTGCTCAAACGAGAAAAACGACAGATCCTGAATGCGACCGTGCTCTTTCAAATAATCGATAAAGCGTGCGGTCCATGAAGATTTACCACTCGCGTTGGGCCAGGTTTCAATGTCCTGATTTGTGCCCTGAAACGACGGCCCGCCCAGTTTGAGAGTGGGATCGAGTCGATGTAACGCCGAAGCCCATTGAACATAAAGCGCGCCGTAGTCCTCAGGACTGAGATATTGCCCATCAGATTCCTCTCCCATCTCGACATACGAAATCGGATACTTGCGTTTTTCAAGGTAGGCGATCTCGGCAACGGCATTTTCGGGTGTGTCATAGACCAAGGCAACCGGGATCATCGCCGGCAGGCCACGAGTCACGCCGCTGTTGAAGAAAAGATCAAACCCTACCTGCGCCTGGTGTGTGGTTCCGAGATCGGATGCTTCGTGCCACGGATCGACAGAGGAACAATAAGTCGTGGTTTGTTCCTGATCGGGCGTGTGGCGTACGATATCGTGAAATTGGCCGTCCGCCGAGGTTGAGCCCAAATAGACTTCCCTGATTGCGTAGCCGACGCAGGCCCTCGGGTCGGAAGATCCCGCCGGATCGCTGCAAGTGTTGGAGGATTCCGTCAGCAGTACGCGCACGAAACGGATTGGAAGCGGAGTCGGGCTGAGCCGAAGAGTATTCGAGCCGCCGCGACCATGTTCGACTGTGCCGAATGGAAAAGTTTGCCATACCCCGCGCGTGGGGCCGTGCATAGGATCGTCCCCCGTCCAGTGCTGGACGAGAAACTTTGTCGCATACGGCTCGCTCCATTTGATCTCAATGCTGTCAATTTGCTGCACCTGTGACAGATCGATGACCACCCATTGAGGGTGTAGAGCATCACTCTCGCCCGTAAAGTGCTGCGATAGATAAGGATTGCTTTTCCAATAGGTGCCGTCGTCGCCATCCGTGATGCGAGAATAGCCGGCGTTCGGAGTACCATCATTGCGAGTAAAGCCACGATGCGGCAACGAGTATCCGTAGGAGTACCGAATGGGTTCGCCGGGGATGGCGGAACCCGTGAAGTAGCCCTTTTGTCCCGGTTCACTCCACGTGCCGTGCGCGTTCCAATGCCACGCCTCGATTGACAGTTCTGTATTGTTTCGGTAGCTCACGGGCTGCCAGCCGGAAGCCATGGCTCTACCCAGGTTTGGCTGCGTCAATCCGCTGTCGACGGCCTCGGAGGGAATGCGGTCAATACCGGCACCGATTGTTTCGCTGGGACGAAAATGATTGGTTGCGTGTGCCGGCGTCATGTCAACATGAATGGTTTGCGCCGAGGATCGTGCGGCAATGGACGATGCGACCAGCGCCAGTATGATTCTAGCCGTGAAGATCGGCCTCGTATTTCTCAAGAGAATGACTCCATAGAGTCAGGGTGTTCCGCTGGTAGCATCCTCATCGTTATCTTCGCCGGCGCCGTCGTCTTCGCTGTGCATCTGCGCGGAAATAGTCTTCAGCAAGCGTCCCTCCGCCGTGTCGCCGCTAAGCTCCCAAATCATTACCCCGCCCAGAGATTCTTGCTTTGCGTACTTGAGTTTGGCGCCAATCGACAGCTCGTCATCGTAGGTCCAAAACGTAGTACCGTCGTACAACCATGGCGCCAGCGATTTCGGATCGCGATACGTCGTGAATTTGTCCAGGATCGAAACGATATAGTTGTACGGCAAATCGGTGCGCGAGGGCTCGCCCATTTGAAACAATCCGTGATTATCCTGCGCAACCCGGTTCCAGGAATACGCGTAGAAGGGAAGCCCAAGCAGTATTTTCTCCGGAGGAACTCCCATCGATTCGTAGCCGCGAATGGTCGAGTCTACATCGTTGTTTTTTTCTGGATCGCCGGGTGAGCTATAAAGCGGGGCGACCAGGCCCGTCCGTTTGCTCCACGGGCCGCTGTAGTCGTAGTTCATCACTCCGACTTCGTCGACGTAAAGAGCGACCGCTCGCATATCCAGATGCTGGTAAGTGATGCGGCCATCCCCCATAGCGGCCGAGAGCAGCAGGTTCGATCCCGCGCTATTAAGTTGGCGGCGAAACTCTCCCAATAGCGCGATGAAGTTGAGCTTGTCAGCCTCTTTCGGATATTCCCAGTCAAGATCAATGCCGTCGAATAAACCGGGGGCTTCGATTCCATCCGCAAATTTTCCCTTGATAAATCTCTCTATACAGGACGCCACAAAAGCGTGGCGATTTTCTGGTTGCGCCGCCTCCGCAAACAGCTCGGCATTACCTTCCAGGGAGATCAACAGTTTGACGTTCGGGTAGAGCTTCTTCAGCTCTTGCAATTGATGAAAGTTTCCGCGCAGCGACGCATCTGCCGCATCGGCGGTTCCATCCACGCTATTGTCGGCCGAAAAAATGCGGCTTAGATCCGCGACCGGATCGGCGATTACGCATTGACTGCCCGCGACGTGACCCTGCGAGTAATTGATCTGGTCAAGAACTGAGACAGCACCGCGTGCCACCAGATCTTTTACCAGAAAGTTCCTTCGCGCGCCGTCTCCGGGAAAGTAACCCACAATCCGCGGATGCCTCGGAGCCTCGAGTTCCTCCGCGACGCTTGGCCGCTGCGCGGCGCATAGCAACACACAAAAGATGAGAGTTAGGTTCAAGACATGCCAAATCCCACCTCTGGTCCAGCCGTACCAACTACTGCTTCGCGGCATTCCCGGGACCTCCTACAGAATAGATGCGGGGAATCCGCTGTTCGACGGTGGGCAATGGAGGAAAAGCCGCATGCGGTTCGTTCTGATACCAGTAGGCGACGGAAAAGAAGTTGTCAGAGCGATGATTGGCGTGGCCGTGTTCAATCGTCGCCCGCAACGATTTCTTGAAAGGAATGGGAGAATCCAGGTGAAAGCGATAGACAGACGAACGGCTGCCGGCGAACTCTGCTCCCTTCACGGGCGCTCCAAACAGGGAATAAGAGAAAGGATGGTCGCCGAAATCCCACGCCCCAAGAAAATAGTCTTCCGATCCGGTTCCGTTAATGGAGGGCAGCTTTTCGCCGTCGACGAAAAACATGTCATCGCCTTCGCCCCACCACCCATCCTGATTTTGGAGAACCGACATCGTCACTCCCACGAAGTGCCCTTGGCCTGTGGCTTCCATCCACACGTAGTTGTTCTCGCCGTTTAAGTTCTTCTTTGCGGTCACCGCTGCAGCGTCGTTTGTTTCCCACTGGTTGGTCCAACCCGCCGCCGGAGTGGCCTGACGGTATTGCGCGTGGAAATAAAGCGTGTCCGCCGGGAGTTCTTTGTTCAAGGACTGGTAGTCGATATTGAAATAGAAGGCATCCACATCCTGTCGACCTTCATTCGTAACCGTAATGCGGGCATGCTTTCGAAAAGGCATGGGGAAGAAGCAGTTCAGCGCTTTGTCCGAAGCCACAGCCAGCGGTATCGAATCGAACTGGAAATAATCCCCGAGCCCTAGGCCGAAGAAATCTCCGACAGGAGTTTCGACGCTCGGTGTCGGTTCATCGTCCCAATACATCCGCAAGACGAGTTTTTTCAGGTGGTAGGATTCGGGCGAGGCGATCGTGAACCAGATGTGCGTGATAATCCCCGGGCCACGATCGTTGAGCAGCTCAAGCGTATTTCCAGCAGCAATCTTGCGCGAATCATCGTTGCCGCCGCTCCGGTCGTAGCTCGAGGCTCGCTTCTGCACATAGTCATGAACAGAAGCAAGGCCGGCCATCATTGTGCCGCGAACTGCGTCCGGTTGCCCGAAGGCCGAGGAGTACATTGCCAGCCAGACCGCGACATACCGCACCCGTCGAACGAACAGCTTTCCATAGGTGAAGTTCGCGAATCGCCAGCTCATCGAGAGACCCGCGCGATATAGACCGAGAAAGGATCCATTGGCAAGGGCTCACCCTTGCCGCTTTTCGCGGAGCCGGATGTGCTTAGCAGCGTTGTCAATCTTGGCGAAGGGAAGCCTTCATCCGAAAGGTTCAAGGGGATCGGCTGCGCTGTCGACGACATATTGAGAACTACAAGTACGGCTTCACCTTTATACCGGCGAAGATACGAAAGTATGTTGGGATTATTCGGATTCAACGCTACATAGTCGCCATAAAGCAGAGCTTTATCTTTATGACGCAAAGCCAGCAACTGCTTGTAAAATTGCAGAACAGACGAAGGGTCGGCAAGTTCGCTCGCTACGTTGTGCGACTTGTAACTTGCGGGGACAGGCAGCCATGGGCGCGCCGTGCTGAACCCAGCATTTGCCGAGTCATTCCACTGCATGGGCGTGCGTTCGCCATCGCGGCCTTTTTCCGTTGGCCATCCGGCAATACCGATCGGGTCTTTAACGTCTTCTTTACGAACCGGATCGTTATTCTCCATCCCCAGTTCTTCGCCGTAATACATGATCGGCGTGCCCCGAAGAGTGAGATACATCCCAGCCATCAGCTTCGCGATTTGGTCGTTGTGTTGTCCATCGCCGTAACGGTTGTACGAGCGCGTCATATCGTGGTTGCTGATCACGTAGACCGGCCACCCCCCTGTGGATTCCGCGTTCGCGATCTGCGCGCGAAACTCAGAGGCTGAAAGTTTGTTGACCTCGCAGAACATGAAGTCCATCGGCATTTGGATTTCATCGTTATGGTCGCCGTAATACTCTTTTAGTTCCTCCCGGTTTGAAGTATAGGTTTCCCCGATCAGCACAGCGTTATTCTCGTCCGCGACGGCGCGCAACTTTTTCAGTTCGGTGTGAACTTCGGGTAATTTGTCGTTGTACTTGTTCTCCATGTTGGCGTCGCCCAAGTCATTCTTGCCGGGCAACACCGGGTTATCGCGCAGTGCCGGATCCTCAAACAACAAATCCACCGCATCCAGCCGAAATCCGGAAACTCCGTGTTGGTACCAGAAGCGAGTCACATCGAACATGGCTTTTTCAACGTCCGGATTGCGCCAATTGAGATCAGGTTGTCCCACCGCAAAGAAGTGGTAGTAGTACTGCCCGGTCTTCGGATCGAATTGCCAAGCTGACCCACCGAACCCGGATATCCAATTATTGGGCGGAACTCCCGGAGCCTTTCCATCGCGCCATATATACCAATCCCGATGCGACGCAGTCCGCGACGAGGCTGAGTCGATGAACCATTTATGCTGCGGCGACGAGTGATTGAGAACGAAATCCATAATGATGCGGATGTTCTTCTTTTTCGCATCATGTGCCATGCGCTCAAAGTCTTTAAGCGTTCCATACATCGGATCGATGTCTTCGTAGTCCGACACGTCGTATCCAAAATCAACCTGCGGAGACGGATAACACGGCGAAATCCAGATGGCGTCAACGCCAAGGTCTTTTAGATAGTCGAGCTTCGAGTCGATACCGTTCAGATCTCCGATACCATCCCCATTGCTGTCCGCAAAACTTCGCGGATAGACCTCATAGAAGACCGCGTTTTGCCACCACTGGTGCCCCTCTTTGTCGACCGCACGCCCCTGCGCGTCTGAAACAGGAATCCATAGGAAAGCACTCATGATCAGGATGGCGGCCATCTTGTAGCATCGAAAATCCACGTTCGTTCTCCAGTTATTGCTTGCCAAAAGCATTTCCGTCCAGCTGCATGTCTTGGTCACTCGTTATTTAAAGTGAAAGATAACCGACACCGTCGGATCTACTCCGCCTGCACTCGCTGGCATCTTGAAGTGCGCCTCAGCCCGTTTTCCGTCAGGGCTCTTAGTGAGATCAGCTCCCTCCACGGACGAAACCTGCTCCGCCTCCCAAAGCGAAAGATCGTACCCTTCGCCGCCCAAGCCCGAGAGTTCGACCCTAAGAGCATCTCGGTTGGGAGTCCACGTCTCGTCGAGAATCCGCAATCCGCGGCTCGTACTTCCAAGCGGTGGAAGCGTACTCGATTCGCTCAGTTCAAAATCGTCCTTTACATTGATTTCAATCACATCTCGGCCGGCTCCGACTGGCACGTTCATGCTGATGTGCTGATCTGCCGAATTGGGTTCCGAACGAAAGGCTAACGCGTGACCATTGAGCCGAACCCCGTTCACTTTCGCCCGAAGGCTGAGAGCCGGTGCGAACGCAAGCGAACAATGTCCGGTCCCGGTCGATTGAATTTCCAGTTCAATCCGTCCCGGTCCTTTGTCGTACTTCAGATTCAGGACCTCCTTGCCAATGCGCACGTTATTGATGGAAAAAGAATTCCAGTCGGCAGGTACGTGAGGAGCGAAATCGAGATGGCAGTTCGCAGCATCCGTCTGCAAGCCAAACAGACCGCTCAAAATAGGATTGACGACCATCGCCGCCGACCAGATCTGTTGCGGCGACCCGGTCGAGAGCGCTTGATAGAATGTGCCCGAAAAGGCCTCGGCGACGTGACCCAACGATCCGTCGAAAACAAGCATCGCATTCGCCCGCAAGTTCGAATAGGCTGGCAACGCGCGGTGATAGTGGTATTCCGCGACCGCTGCCCACCCAGTAAACAACGGCCACACCACCCCGAAGTGATATCCGCCCGGGTCGTAGTTGAGATCGCGAGACGACAGAATTCGCATGCCCCAGTCCGTCTGATGATCGCTACTTGCCAGTTGGCGGATCATAGTTCGCGCTCGCTCTCCGTCCAATTGTTCGAACCACATTGGCACCGTGGCCAGTACACTTACGGCATCGGCCTGTTTGGAAATCGGAGATCCACTGCGCGCATCGCGTTCGTTGATGGGCAGGGCGTAGCTGTAAATTTGCTTCTCGTTCGACCAGAACGTTTTATCCAACAGTGGCCTCTGCTGCTCGAATGTTTGCAGCAGTTGCCGCGAAAGCTCTTCCTTCCCGACGAGATGCGCGAGGTGCGACAAGGAACGGACCGCCTCAAGGCCAAGCGAAGCTTGATAGAGTTCCTGCCTTACCGGATAGAGCGGTCCGCCTTCGATCCAACCGTGTCCAACTCCGACATTCTGCGCGAAACCCTGGGCGTCGTATGTAGACCGCAAAAATCCGTAAGCTCTCCAAAGATGGTCCCATTGCCCCTGCGCGAACTCAGTATCGCCGCTGCGCGTCACGTAATCGTTCACAGCAATAACGAAAAGTGGCGTGGCATCGGCAGACGCAAAGGCAAAGGGAGTGGTTTTGAACCAGTCCATGAAGTTCGCACTCTGCGAAACCTCGTGTGGGACCTTCCCATCGGCGCGCTGATATTTACTCAAGAACTCCAAGGCGCTCCGCGTAGTGGCAAAATCGCCCGCCGCGTCCAGCGCCAACGAAGTCCATTCGGCGTCCCGGCCAAAGAACCACGCAAACCCTGGACGCTCATCATCGACCGACGCGTTATACCCGGCGACGAGTCCCTTACCCAGAAATGGATTATTAACAACGCCCTGCAACATGCTGACTTTCGCCCAGTCATACGACGCTTGCATTTGCCCATCCGGCAACTCCAGCCTCACGGTCGAAGCCAGATAGTCGCGATAATAGGCGGCCGAATCGCGCAGCAATTCGGGATAGTCCTTCGCCAAGTGCTGATAGAGATTGGTTGCAGCCCCGCGCCCCGTGAAAGATGCAGCGATCACAAAGAGTTTGGTCTCAATACCTTTTTCCGTCGCTCCGAGCAGAACCGAACTCTGGCGGGAAGTGGAATAATTGCTGGAGTACTCTTCGAAGCCTCGATTGCCGGAGGGTGAGCCCGCGATCGCATCAAACTTTCCTGACTCGGTTCCGAAGCGGAAAGCGCGCAACGCGACATCCCAATCGATAAATGTGTCCCCTATCGTTCCCGGCCATTCCAGCTGAAAGTCGCGTTCAAAGACCGCCTCAATCTCCAGGTGTCTGGTTGTTTCGACTTCAAACGAGATGACGGCGCCCATCTCGTGGACCGGGACGAACCAAGTTTCCCGCACCGAAAACGTGTCGCCGCTGTAGACGATCGTTGTCGATTCAGGGTGGACGATTAAAGTTCGGGCGAGCGTTTCCGCAGGTAGCACCGCGCCATCGACGTGAAACCGCAAATGAAAATCACGCAGGATTTTCAAGGGATAGACCCAAGCTTCGAGTCGCCCTTGCTCGTTGCCGAAGAGTCCGGCTTGCGTGCCGGCCGCGGAGACGAACTCCCACGAGCGAATCGGACGAGACAGTTCAAGAGGAGGCTCACTTGCCGACAGGAACAAACTGAGAAGAAGCGCTGTGCAGAGAATGGCTGCCACCTGGAGCGCGAGGCGCGCACTTCGCCGAGAGAACCTGCGACGCTGAGTCATGGTTGGTTGGAGCGGCCGTCAAAGCGACGAGTACGCGAAGAGTATAGCCTCGCGCCCAGAGACTTTGGAAGCTTTCAAACGACGAGAATCCAATAAATATTCCAAAGCTCGAAGCGGCTTCATTGTCTCGTGGTGCTGGACTCTTTCTGTGCTTGACAGCCGCCGTCAATATGTCGCACTATGGCCGCGAATTAGTTAGAGGTCGCGTGCGTTTGAAGCGATTCAAATTGTGTGCGCGATTTGGCTATCGGTGTTCGAGAGGCAGGCACGCTTCATCGGAGAGCGGTGGGCGCCAATCGTAACGAGTTGGGCGCAGAAACAAATCGTAAAGTTTCTTCGCCGCCCACCCACTATCAGAAAGTTAAACTCGAAAAGGGCCGTAAAGGGGAGTGTATGCGCTTGAGGTCGTGGTCGCTCTGGAGTTTGTTGTGCGTTCTGCTGACTGGCCAAACCCTTCTCGCGCAGTCCTCCGGGTCGATCACGGGCACAGTATTCGACAATACGGGCGCCGTCGTTGCCGGGGCGCAGGTAGCGGTCACCGATCCCTCTACCGGCTTTCGGCGTGCGTCGACCTCGAACAGCGACGGAAATTACCTTGTGGCTGGCTTGGGCGCCGGCACCTACAACGTCACCATTACGGCGCCCGCCTTTGAGAAATTCGAGGCTAAGAAAGTCATTCTACGGGTGGGCGAAAAGCTCCGAGTCGACACGAAACTGGTAATCGGCAAGGTTACGAGCGAGGTCGTGGTCGAAGGAAGCGCCGTGGGCAAGGTCGAAACCCAGTCTTCAGAACTGGCCGGCACGATCACCGGTGACCAGATCAGCCAATTGGAGTTGAACGGCCGCGACTTCACGACTCTGATTAAACTGATTCCCGGCGTAAGCGATCAGACCGGACAGGATGACGGAACGGTCGGACCCTCCGGCAGCGTCTCGTACGCGGTCAATGGAGGCCGCACTGAATTCAATAATTGGGAAATCGATGGCGGCGAGGTGCTAGATTCCGGGAGCAATGCCAACATCAACGTATATCCCAATATTGACGCCCTTTCTGAAGTTCGAGTGCTCACCTCGACTTATGGTGCTCAATACGGGCGAAACGGTTCGGGGACCATCGAAGCTGTGACGAAGTCAGGCACAAACCAGTTTCACGGCGAGGCCTTCGAGTTCATTCGCAACGCTTCGTTCAATGCCCACAATTACTTCGATCTCCCTGGCAGCGAGAAGACCTATTACAACAAGAACGATTTCGGATACATCGTCGGCGGGCCTATTAAGAAAGACAAGCTGTTCTTCTTCTGGTCGCAGGAGTTTCGCCGGGAGAACGTTCCCTTCGTGTACAACAATTCCGGCCAATTTCTTCCGACTGCTGCCGAACGAACGGGAGACTTTAGCGACGTGTGCCCGGCTCCTGGAACGCCGTTTGTAAGAGGAAACCCTGTAGATAGCACCGAGTTGGTGAATATCGACTGTCCTGCCTATCACAAACACGGTACGGATGCGAATGGCAATCCAATTTTTATAGGTTTTCCACACAACATTATTCCTTCGGCTCTGATGGATCCAGCAAATACCGATCCGATCGTGGCCAATATTCCCCTTCCCAATGCCAATGGCGGCCACTCTCTCTTTGGAACCTATCCCTCGCCCATCAGTTGGCACGAGGAACTAATCAAAGTCGACGACGCGGTTAACTCTAAATTGCGCGCGAATATCCGCTTCATTCACGATTCGTGGACGCAGAAATATCCCATCTCTCCATGGTCTGGGTCGAGTGTTCCAGCGATTGGAGGCACGCTGCAAGGGCCTGGGATTAGTGTTGTGACTAACTTGACGGCGACGATATCTCCGTCGCTGTTAAACGAGTTCGTGTTTAGTTACGCGGCCAATCATTTACACCTTTTCAATACCGGCACTGCCTGGGTACGTCCAGCAAGCATGACTATGACCGGCATTTTCGAGAATGGGTTTAACGGAACAATCCCGGCGTTCGGCATCGGTGGGCCGGGGAATTTTAATCTAGCCGTCGATCCAGGATATCTGCCGTTTAACAACTCCAACCCAACTTATAGTTTCCACGACAACTTGACACGCATTGTAGGGAAGCACAACTGGCAATATGGTGTGTACTTCGCTTTGGTGCAAAAGAACGAAGACGCGGAGGAAGAGCCGAACGGAAGCCTCGGTTTTTACAATAACCCCAATACGGCTTACAAGGAAAAAAGCCCGTTGGGCGGACCGTTCTCCAGTACTGGTAACGGGTTCGCAGATTTGCTGGTTGGATACATTAATTCGTTCGCGCAACCAAATCAGAACCAGAAATACTACAACCGCTACAAGGTTGTGGAGCCTTACGTCCAGGACGATTGGCGCGCAACCAAACGTTTGACGCTTAATCTGGGGCTCAGGTTGAGTTTGTACGGCAGCTATCACGAGAAGTATCTCAATGCCTACAATTTTGACCCAAATGCCTATGTGGTTGCCAATGCACCTACCTTGAATCCGGACGGGTCGCTGAATTTTCCACCAGGGCAAAGCGTTGCGACAATCACCGGGATGGTGCGTTGCGGGTATAACGGTGTCCATAGCAGTTGCCAATCGAATCATTTGCTGAATCCGGCTCCGCGTATCGGTTTTGCGTTCGATCCCAAGGGAGATGGGAAGACCGCAATTCGTGGTGGATACGGTATTTTCTTCGAGCACGCGAACGGGAACGATGCTAATACCGAATCACTGGAAGGGAATCCGCCCGGAATCATTGCGCCCGTGCAGTTTTTTATCAACGGCTACACTGCGATCGGTGGCGGAGGAGGTGGGGAGATTTATCCCCTCGGTGGAGGAGTCAGTCAGTTGACTTCGATCACGACTCTGACGCAATGGCCCTATATTCAGCAGTATCACTTCGATATTCAGCGCGAATTGGCCGCGAATACGATCGTCACTGTTGCTTACGTGGGTAGCAAGGGAACGCATCTCTCGCAGCAACTCGATCGGAACCAAGTGCATTCGACTCCGGCCAACCAGAATCCATTTGTTCCGGGCCAAATTATTAGCGGGGCGGACTGTAATAATCTGGGAAACGGCGATAACTACCTCGATAATGGAACTCCGGTTACAGGACAAGCTCTGATTAATCTCAACATTGCCTGTGGGAACGTGAATACGGATGCATATCGTCCTTATCTCGGATATGACTCGATTTATGGCATTATCGGCGGCGCAAACTCGAGTTATAACGCTTTACAAGTATCAGGGCGGCGAAATGCTGGGGGTCTGCAAGTCACGCTTGCTTACACTTACAGTCATTCGATTGACAACTCTTCTGACCGATACGACAGCGCTTTTGTCGATTCCTACAATCTCGCCTCATACCGCGCGAGCTCAAGTTACGATCAGCGACATATCTTTACGATCAGCTACATTTACGATCTACCCATTTTTCAGCATTCAAAGGGGTTAAAAGGGTCTTTACTCGGAGGCTGGAAAGTCTCGGGTATCACGACCGCTCAGTCTGGTGAACCGTTCACCATCGTGAATGGAGGAACCTACGACAACGCGGGTGTTGGTAATAACGTGTCAGGCTCGGGATCGTTTGCGAATATTGTGGGAGATCCGCATGGCCCGATCCCTAGCTACGCTACGATTCCAGGGGTTCCCGAGGGCCCTCTCCTCTATAACCCGGCAGCTTACGCTCAGCCGACCGGCTTGACTTTTGGAGATTCAGGGCGCAACTCGCTTGCAGGCCCCGGTCGCCTTAACTTCGACATGGGTTTATTCAAGCGGTTCAAAATCGGCGAGTCGAAGGGCTTGGAATTTCGCGCCGAAGCTTTCAATACCTTCAATCATCCGCAATGGAATGGCGTAAATAACACGGCATGCGGATATGTCACGGCGGGAGGGTCTTCGAACGCCGGTTCTCCAGACTGCTTGCTTGGCAACAGTGGCGCCCAGGAGGAGCCTAGCAACTTCCTTCACCCGAGCGGAGCTCATAACGGGCGTATTGGAGAGTTCGGTCTTAAGTTTACCTTCTGAGATATTAAGACCTGGTATTGGAACGATTGCGACAGTCCCCAATTCCTGAACCCTCCGACTGTTGGAAAAGATCTGGCCTCAAATGGGAGCAATTAAGAGCGTGATCGGACGGCGCGAATTTATCCGCAAAAACGCGATTGGCGCGAGTGCGCTCCTTCTCGGGCGCCATCTCGGATTCGCCTCTACGGCCGCTCCGCCTCCTTCCGATTCGCGGATTGAGGTTTTGCTGGATGAAGTTCTGGGCACGATTTCTCCTGACATTTATGGGCATTTTATCGAGCACATTGGCGGTGTGATCTACGACGGGGTGTGGGTTGGAGAAGATTCCAAGATTGCGAATGTCAACGGCGTTCGCAAAGCCCTGATTGACGCACTCCGCAAGATCAAGGCGCCCGTGGTGCGGTACCCCGGCGGGTGTTTCGCGGACAGCTATAACTGGCGCGACGGAGTCGGCCCGGCGGATCAGCGTCCGCGAAGGACGAACTTTTGGATTGAGGCCGACGCGGACTCGTCTCCAGCGAATCATCGCTTCGAAAGCAACCGCTTCGGAACCGACGAGTTCATGCATTTTTGCAGGGCGGTGGGCTGCGAGCCCTATCTGGCCGCGAATGTTCGGAGCCTTCCGGCAGAAGCGTTCTCTCGCTGGGTGGAGTATTGCAATTCGCCGCGAGCGAGCACATCGCTGGCGGAATTGCGGGCGGCGTCTGGTTCGGCGGAGCCTTATGACGTGCGATTGTGGGGGGTAGGTAATGAATCGTGGGGATGCGGCGGCAATTTCACAGCTGCCGAATACGCGGTCGAGTTTCGAAGATACACGACCTGGCTGCCGAAGTACGGGAAGCCCCTCTCGTTGATCGCGTCCGGGCCAAACTCGGATGATGCGCAGTGGACGCGAGGATTCTTCGAAGAAATCGCGCGCAAAGACAAAGACTTGTTCGAATCTATCTTTGGTTGGGCACTGCACCATTATTCGTGGAATCTGAGCCGCGGACGTACACAAGACTGGGATCAAGGTAAGGGGGATGCCCTCAAATTCGACGTACAGGATTGGTATGAGATATTGCGCGAGGGCGAGCGCGTGGAATCTCTCATCGAAAGTAACTGGCAGGCAATGGGTGAGTTCGATTCTGCTCACAAAGTAAAAATGGTAGTCGACGAGTGGGGTCCGTGGTATCGGGCCGGCAGCGAACTTACTCCCGGAAACTTCCTGGAGCAGGTTCCGACGCTGCGTGATGCCATCTTCAGCGCCATGACATTGAACATTTTCAATCGACATCCAGAAAAAGTCACTTTGGCGAGTCCGGCACAACTGGTGAATTGCCTGAACAGCCTCTATCTTGCGCATGAAGATAAGTTCTGCGTAACCCCCGTGGGCCATGTGTTCGGCATGTATTCTGCACACCAGGGAAATCAAGCGCTGCGAACGATCATTTCTGCTCCAGCCGTTAACTATGCGCGGGACGGCAAGCCGGCCTCGTTCTGGGGACTGGGTTGCTCCGCATCTTTACGAGACAAAAACCTAGTTCTTACCATCATCAATCCTAATGTGAGTGACACCCGGGAAACGGAGCTGGTTGTGCGAGGAGCAAACATCCGAGGGGGGACGGCTACTCAACTTACTAGTATCGACATCCATTCCCATAATACATTCGATCACCCTGATCAACTAACTCCGCAGGCGGGGGACATTTCTGCGGCGTCGGGAAATAGAGTTACCATACAAGTTCCCGCGGCATCAGTTGTAAAAGTACTGTTAAGTCTAAGTTAGGGCAATAGAACCCAGTCGATAGTAAACGATATAGTAAGTCAAATAGTAAGCTGAAATCATGGCAACAATCGTAGAAGTTGCGAAGCGGGCCCGCGCTTCGACGGGAACCGTCTCGAATGTGATTCGAGGCACGGTGCGAGTGAGCGCTCCGCTGCGAGCGCGGGTTGAGGCGGCGATTCGCGAGCTGGACTTTCATCCCAACGAAATTGCACGCAGTTTAAAGGTGAACCAGACCTATATGCTGGGTATGGTTCTGCCCGATATTACGAACCCGTTCTTCCCCCAGGTGTTGCGGGGGGCCGAAGACAGGGCACTCGAGCGTGGCTTCCTCCTGGTAGCGGCCAATACCGACGAACAGATCGAGCGTGAGCGCCGCGTTGTATCCGCTCTGCGTTCCCGACGAGTCGATGGGATTTTGCTCGCGCCGACTCGCGGCAAAGATATCGACCACATCCGCCGGGCGAGAGAGGCGGGTATTCCGATTGTTTGCCTCGACCGGACTCCGGCTGGTGTGAAGATCGATGCCGTCCTGCTCGACAATGTGCGCGGCGCGCAGGAGTGCGTGCGCCATCTGGTACGAACCGGCTACCGTAAGATCGCGATCATCACCGGTTCGCTCGAACTAGGAGTGGCTCGCGAGCGGCTTCAGGGCTACGAGGCAGGGCTGCAGGAAGCGGGCATCGCCGTCTCGAAGCAGTTGGTGCTTGAGGGTGATTTTCGCGAGCATTCGGGCTATCTGTTGGCGAAAGAACTTTTGCTGAGGCATGATCGCCCGTCCGCAGTCTTGGTTTCGAACGGCGTTATGGCGCTGGGCGTTCTGCAGGCGTTTGAAGAGCTAGATGTCCGCTGCCCGGAGGACGTTGCCATCGCCACGTTCGACGATCTAGCCGGCGATCGAGCCTTTCATCCCCGACTGACCGTGGTGGCGCAACCGGGTTACGAAATTGGGTCGTGTGGGGCCACTTTACTGATGGACCGAATTGAGGGCAAGTTGACCCAAAAGCTCGCCGTGATTCGGCTCGCGCCGACCTTGGTTGTCCGTGAGTCGACACGCGGGCGGGTCGCGGTCGACGCGGCATTTTCCAGCGTGTCGGATAGCTATCGAAGGCGACTAGTGTAGTGGATCGGCTTTCAGTTTCAAGGTCTCGGGTCTAGCCGACTTGGGTAAGAGGGCTGTTTCCTAATCGACCGCGCTGGGCTTTTGAAACGTCCGCCCTTCTCGATCTATTGGAATGAAGAAGTTAGGTGAGGTTATTCTCCTAGATCTTTGATTTAGAACGACTTATTTGTAAAATATTGCGGAATCAGGACCTAGCTCATTCTCAAAGTTGCGACTCCTCAGCGAGGGAGATGTCACGCACCCTCTTTTCGAAAATTGCCAGTTTTTAACATCCTCAACACATTTTCGGCGGTGTCGGTCTCGCCCATCCTGGGGAAGATCTGCGCGACGACGAGGCGGTGGATTTCGGCATTGCGGTCGGTCATCGCATCGGTGACGAATACGACGTTGTAGCCGTAATCGTAGGCGCTGCGGCCGGTAGATTCCACGCCGGCACTGGTCGCGATGCCCGCCAGAAAAATCTGGGTAACTCCGAGCTGGCGCAGAAGGTCATTCAGATTGGTGCCGAGGAACGCGCCCCAGCGCTGTTTGGTGACTCGAAGGTCGGTGGGCTGCGGGTTTAATTCAGGAACGAGTTCGGACCAGTCCAGGGGAAACGCAAAGTTGGGAGGTCCAGCCTCGGTGCGCCCGGGAGCGCGTCCATCCACGTTGACAAGAATGACGGGCAGACCGCGTTCGCGGAAGGCGCGGGCGAGTTGCGCGGAACGTTCAACGATCAGGTCGGCCGAGCTTACGGTCGGCAATCCAACAATTCCTTTTTGCAGGTCGATGATGACCAAGGCGGGGACAGCATCGAGTGTCGTGAGCGCCATTCTTGTTTCCTTTCGTGATTGACTGGAGGATCTGGCCGAGGTCAATCCGCGCGATTATTGTGGTCTACCGTGGTTGTTTCTTCGCAAAGAGGATGCTTGACATTATGCTGATGGCGCTAAAGCCGACAAAGAAAACAAGCAGTGCCCAAGTGCCACCGCTCCAGACCTTGCCGGTGTGGAACAGAAGGTACCCTACGATCGAGTTGAAGAGAGCCCAGGCGACGTTCGTAGTTGGCGAGGAAAGTCCCTTACCGGGAGGACGAGCGAAGGGCGTCGGAAAACGGTCGCCCGAAATGCCATGCACAAAATGCGGGATGAAGTTCGCTAGAATCGCTCCCGCGAAAAAACAAGCGATGTAGTGATACCAGTTCACGGTGGTGTTTCCTTTCTTGGGTGTTCGTCATTCGTCGTTCTGCATTCCTGGTTCGTCGTTGGCTATTGCTCATCGGAGAGCACCTCGAGTTCGCGTTTTGGGAGCAGGCCCATTTCCTGGTAGATGGGACGCATGACCGCCCGAACTTTGGGCAGGGTGTAAGTGAACCAGAGTGAACCGGCAACACAGCAAGCCCCGGTGATCATAACGGTGTGAGGAGCGCCAATGCGGTGCGCGAGCGCTCCGGCGAATAGGCTGCCGAAGGGTGCCGAGCCGAAGAATGCCATGGTGTAGTAGCTCATTACGCGAGCTCGTTTTTCCTCGGGCACAAGCGCCTGGATGATCGTATTGCTGACCGCGGCACCTTGCATCAGACCGAAACCGACGAAGACCATCAGTATGAGAGAGAGCCATAAGGTGTGGGACAAGCCGAAGAGGATGAGGGCGGCGCCTAGCATTGCGGCGGCAATCTGAAGCATACGCGTCAGTCCGACTACTGATTTGCGAACGGCGAGAGAAAGGCCTGAAATGAGAGCTCCGATTCCGGAGGCTCCCGTGAGCCAGCCGAGAGTGTGCGCGCCGCCGTGCAGCACCTGTGCCGCGAAGACGGGCAATAGGACAGAGTAGGGCCATCCCATCAGGCTGAGGAGAGCAAACAATAAGAGGATGGTGCGGATCGGCCGGAAGGTGCGGACGTAATCCCAACCTTCGCGCATTTGCTCGAACATGCTGGTCAGGCTGCGGATTGCCGTGGGCTTGATACGCATCATGAGCAGGGAAGCGATCACGGCAAAATAACTGACGCCGTCGATGGCAAAGCACCATCCCTCGCCGACCGCCGAAATTACCAAGCCGGCGATGGCCGGGCCGATCAGGCGCGCACCGTTAGCCATCGAGGAATTGATCGCGATCGCATTGCTAAGGTCGTCTCGGTCTTCGACCATTTGCACGAGAAACGATTGCCGCCCTGGCATGTCGAAGGCATTGATCAGGCCTTGCAGGGCCATGAGGGCGATGATCTCCCAGAGCGTGATGACGTGCGCCAGGGTCAAAGCCGCTAAAGCAAGGGATTGGAAAGCGGCGGCGGCTTGGGTCCAAACCAGAAGTTTGCGGCGGTTGAGCCTTTCGACCCAAACTCCAGCAAAAGGGCCGAGGGCAAATGAAACGATTTGACCGGCGAAACTCACTACACCCAGCAGGAGCACCGAATGGGTGAGTCGATAGACCAGCCAACTGGTCGCCAGACGCGTCATCCATGTGCCGATCATGGAGACACTTTGACCAAAGAAGAAGAGCCTGAAGTTGCGGTGACGCAAGGCTCGCCAGGCGTGCGCCAACGAGTTTCCCGGGTGATCGCGTGGGTGCTGACGGGGAGGGAGCACAGACTGGCTCACGAGCGGCGTTGGTGGCTCCTGCTCCACGGCCGCTCGGCCGACTGCGTGCTGGTCGACGGCTTTGCGGGTCACTTTTTGGGTCACTCTTTCGGTCACTTTTGCACCAAGCGGCGGATGATCTCACCGGCCTCGAAGAGGGTGTCGCGATCCTTTTCGTCGAGCAGTGCGATCGCCTGCGCTAACCAGGTCCGTTTCGCATCGCGGGTGCTCTTGCGGACGGCAAGGCCCTTGGCGGTCAGTTGGATATTCACTTGGCGGCCGTCGGTCGGATGCGGTGTGCGCTCGACCATACCCATTTCCTCGAGCGCGGAGATGGTGGTCCCCATCGACTGAGGTTTAACGCCCTCGGCGCGCGCCAGGTCGGCCGTGGTTGACGGGCCTTCTTTGGACAGCCGTGCCATGACGGCGGACTCGGTCAATGAAAGTTCATGCGAGGCAGCAGCTGCGCGCACGCGGCGCACCAGCAGGCCGACGGAATGAATCAGGTCGGTGACTTCGTTTTCCAGAGTCTGGTGCGGCATGGTGAATTGATTGTTACATGTAAACAGTTAAACTGGCAAGAGAAACTGGCAAGTAAGACTGTGAATCGACGATGGAGTTGGATTGCGGGGTAGCGGGTCTCTACGGTTGTGCCACGCGATACGAGATTCCGCCGCCCGCTTCTGGTGCCCTCGAAGAGGTTTCGATGTACCTCAAAAATCGTGTCGTTGCGTGGCTGCATTTGGTGTATCGTGGGCGCGGGTTTTTGGGCCGAGTGATCCTAGGGGCATTTGTTTGGTCGCGTTGCGACGTTTCAGGAAATAACGCGGGTTTTCCCCAGGAGGCCTTGTCGAAATGAAGAAGACAGTCGTTGCGGTGTTGGCCGTCATCGCTCTTATTCTCGTGGCGGTTGGCGCAAAGCTGTACAACCAGCTCACCGTTCAACTGCCCACCTATACGCCAGTTGAATCCTCAGTATGGCTCGACCAAAATTGGACGGCAGAGCAAAGGCACTGGTTTCACCACGCCGACCAAGGGACGCAGACGTTCGGTATCCCTTACGAATGGTTTATGGCTCTGGAGCAACCGGGACTTTCGCTACGCGCGCCCGGGCTCTTGAGCGATCCCGTTTATCTCGATCGTTTCGGCTTCATACCGTCGGGGACAGGTTCCGGCGCTCTCGAACTACCGATCGGGTTTGCTCGCGGCGGCCTTATGCACGACGGAAAGGGCGGTGCGTGGAAAAATCCAAGAACGAATGTGGACATGACAGCGGTGGGCTTGACCTGCGCCGCCTGCCATACGGGACGGCTTACTTATCGGAAAACGGCTGTGCTGATTGATGGCGGTCCGGCTCTGACGAATCTGAATGAGTTTCAAAACGGAGTGGGATTGTCGCTGCTCTATACGTGGTATGTGCCTGGGCGCTTCGGCCGGTTCGCTGATCGTGTGCTGGGGCCGGATGCCACCGATGCTGCGAAGGCTGCTCTTCACGAACAACTGCAGCCGGTCGTGGCGCAAGTGCGCAAGATCATCAAGCTTGAAAATGGCGTCAAGAACAAGGACGTGGTGGAAGGGTATGCGCGACTCGATGCCTTGAATCGCATCGGAAATATTGTGTTTTCGGTTGATCTCCAGCAGGACTCGAACTATGCAGCTCATTCCGCGCCGGTGCATTTTCCACGGATCTGGAACGCGTCGTGGCTGGAGTGGGTGCAATACAACGGATCGATCCAGCAGCCGATGACCCGCAACGCCGGGGAGGCGCTCGGAGTCGGCGCTACGGTGAATGTGAGCGGCGGGAAGGATGACTTGTTTTCCTCCAGCGCACAGGTCAAAACGATTTTCGATTTGGAACAACTTCTTGCTGGACTGCCACCACCGGATGCTCAGACGGGCTTCAACGGTCTAACGTCACCGAAATGGCCGGGCAAGATTCTGCCTCCTGTTGATACGGATCTGGCTGCGAAGGGAGCGGGCCTCTACCGCCAAAACTGCCAGCCATGCCATATGGCTCCGGTAACGGACGCCGACTTTTGGAACTCCGATCGATGGTCGGCGCCGAATTCGGCTGGGGAACGCTACCTCAATCTGGCGCAAATCGACATCTCGCATGTGGGGACTGATCCGGCTGAGGCGGAAGATATGATGAACCGCCGCGTCGTGACTCCGCCAAGCCTGGGAATCACGAGCGATCAGTTCGGAGTGGCGCTGGGGCAACTTGTCGAAATGACGGTGAATCGCTGGTATGACAGCCAACAGCCGCCGACGCCGCAGGCTTTGCGCGATAAGATGAATGGCAATCGCCCGAATGGCGTGCGTGCGCCGCTTTCTTACAAAGTCCGGCCTTTGAACGGCATCTGGGCTACAGCGCCCTACCTGCATAACGGGTCAGTGCCGAATCTCTACGCGTTGTTGTCGCCGGTCTCGGAACGCCCGACGAAGTTCTATCTGGGCAACCGTGAATACGATCCGGTGAATGTTGGTTATCGAAGCGAGGAATTTCCCGGGGGCTTCGAATTCGATACCACGATTCGCGGGAACAGCAATGCGGGGCACCAATTTACGAATGCTCCGAACGAACTTGGCAGGATCGGCCGCCTTTTGACGCCCGAAGAGCGACGGGCTTTGATTGAATACCTTAAAACGCTGTAACCGCTGATTTGATTTCCCTAGAGACGCGAATCTCCTTTGGGCGGTTATTCCTTTCGATAAATCTTCCTTTGTATCCCCAAACTTTTCCAATCTCCCAAGAAGTGTCTGATTAAGAACCAGCCTTTTATCAAACAGATAGAGGAGATGATTCGATGGAGAACAGGGGCGTAGGAAATTTGCTTGCATTTTCTCTAGTGTTGTAGTTAACTACAACACTAGTACATGCGGTTACGCTTCCGAGAAGCGCAGACCAAATTCTACAGACGGCCCCTAGTTCAGTTTCAGACAACACGAAAACTCGCATCGCCGAAAAAAGGAGAATTTCGATGAAAAGACGAATTGCACTTTCACTGTTCGTGGTTCTGTTCACGGCTGCCGCGTTTGCAGCCGACGCCCCGGCTGCTCGCTCATCCGACGCGCAAAAATCTTTCGACACTTTGAAAACTCTGGCGGGCACTTGGGACGCGCAGGTGACCACGATCCCGGAGATGTCAGAGATGGGCAACGGCGCGCATGTGCAGGTGACGTTGCGGATCGCTTCGCGTGGAAACTCGATTGTGCATGAGATGAAGGCAGCGGACAAGCCAGACGATCCGGCTAAATATGACCATCCGGTGACCATGATCTACCTGGACAGCGATCGCCTGCTGTTGACGCATTATTGCGATGCCGGAAATCGGCCGCGAATGGCGGGCAAGTTGTCGGCGGACGGAAAATCGGTGGAATTTGACTTTCTCGATGTCGCAGGGAGCACCGAGTACGGCCACATGAACCACGCCGTTTTTACCATCCTCGACCCGAACCATCACACGGAAGACTGGACCTATATGATGCCCGGGGACAAACCGGTTCGCGCCCACATGGACATGCAACGAGCGAAGTGACGGAGTGTATCTTTGGTGAGCGCTTATTTGGAAACCACGATGGACCGTGAGTGGAACGACAGTCAGCCGATATATCGCCAGCTTCGCGACCGCGTTGTCGCGATGATTCTCGACGGCTTGCTCAAGGAGGGGGATCCGCTGCCCTCCGTGCGCAACGTTGCGGCTGAGTATCGCGTGAATCCGCTCACGGTTCTGAAGGGCTATCAACAACTGGTGGACGAACAACTGGTGGAGAGCAAACGGGGTCGGGGGATGTTCATCAATACAGGGGCGCGAGATTTGCTCATGCAGGGCGAACGCAAGAAATTTCTGGCCGAGGAATGGCCTAGGGTTTACGCGAACATTCAACGGCTCGGCTTGACCCCGGAAGAATTGCTGGAAGCGGCGGCCTCCGCTTCGTCAACTATCCCAACATCGAGTTCTGGAACGTCGACCGCTCGACCTTCCGGCAACAATAGCAATGAAGAGAAGGAGCCGAATTCATGACAGTCATCGAAGCGCGCGGCCTCCGCAAAACTTTCGGCACTACCGTCGCCCTGGACGGCCTCGATTTGCGGGTCGAAGAAGGCCGGATCGTGGGGCTGATCGGGCCGAACGGCGCGGGCAAGAGCACTGCGTTGAATGCGATTCTCGGTCTCACCTCGTATCAGGGGGAACTGCGGGTGCTGGGGCGCGATCCATGGACGGCGCGCGATCAGCTCATGCGCGATGTGTGCTTCATTGCCGATGTGGCTGTCTTGCCGCGCTGGATCAAGGTTTCGCAGGCGCTGGAATACGTGGCAGGCGTGCATCCACGCTTCGATCGCGCGAAGGCTGAAGGATTTTTGTCGAAGACGAATATTCAACGCGGCAGCAGGGTTAAGGAGCTTTCGAAAGGCATGGTCGCGCAGTTGCATCTTGCGTTGGTGATGGCCATTGATGCCCGATTACTGGTGCTGGATGAGCCGACGTTGGGCCTCGACATCCTGTATCGCAAACAGTTTTACGATTCACTGCTCAACGACTACTTCGATCGCAGCCGCACGATTCTCGTCACCACGCATCAGGTGGAGGAGATCCAGAACGTCCTCACCGACCTCATGTTCATCGACCGCGGACGCATTGTGCTCAATTGCAGCATGGAAGAATTCGAATCGCGTTATCTGGAATTGGTGGTGAATCCTGACCGCGCGGCGGCGGCCAGGGTGCTCAATCCGATTCACGAACGGCAGTTGCTGGGACGGAGCGTTCTGTTTTTTGATTTGACATGCTCTCGCGCGGAGCGCCAGCAACTCGCCGCGCTTGGCGAAGTGCGTACGCCGAGCATTGCCGACCTGTTTGTCGCGGTGATGGAAAGCAGGCAGGGTAGTCCGGCGCGTACGACGCAGCGTGCGGCGAACTCAGCGACACAAGGACCGAGACAAGGACAAGGAGTAGCGCAATGAATACTCAATCCGATGCCGTGCCCCAAGATCCCACCGGCCCGCGCGAAACGGTGCCCGCAGCCGTGGCGGAGACGCGGCCGTTGTACTGGTCGGTACGGCGAGAGTTGTGGGAGTTTCGTTCCATCTATATCGTGCCGCTTGCCTTCGCTGCGGTTTTCCTGTTCGGCTTTTTGATCAGCACGATTCATCTTCCAGGGAAGATACGTGCCGCAGCGACGCTTGATCCGATGAAGCAGTACGAAATGATCCAACAGCCCTACCACCTGGTCGCTCTTTTCATTATGGGGCCTTGTTTTTTTGTCGCTCTTTTTTATTCGCTCGAGGCTCTGCACGGGGAGCGGCGGGATCGCAGCCTTCTGTTTTGGAAGTCGCTACCGGTCTCGGATCTGACCACCGTGCTGTCGAAGGCGTGCATCCCGATCGTGGTTCTGCCGCTGGTGGCATTTGTGGTCACTATCGCGACGCAATGGTTGATGCTTTTGTTCAGCAGCGTAGTGCTGCTGGGCAGTGGTTTGAGTGTGACGACGCTCTGGACGCATGTCATGTGGCTGCAGATGTCAGCGATGTTGTTGTTCCATCTGCTGGCGATGCACGGCCTCTGGTATGCGCCCATTTACTGCTGGTTACTGCTGGTTTCCGCGTGGGCGCGGCGCGTGCCCGTATTGTGGGCCGTTTTGCCATTCTTTGCGATCGGGGTTTTCGAGAAGGTCGTATTTAATAGTTCCCATTTTGCTGTTTTCTTGCAGGAACATTTTTTCGGGGGCGGTCAAGGTGGAGATCATACGGCGGCGAGCGGTTCGTTGGATCCGATGGGGCATCTAGGTTTGGGGCAGTTCGTCGCCTCGCCGGGCCTGTGGATCGGGCTGGCAATCGCTGCGGCGTTCCTCGCCGGCGCGGTTCGTTTGCGGCATAATCGCGAGCCGATTTGACGCGAGCGAAGCGAGATTTGACGAGTGACCGGCGGCGATTCCTCAGCTACAATTCCGAGTACGCAGGTTGGTCATGACGGAAAATCTACTTCTCATTCCAAGCACCTATTACCGCTGCGCCGGCCCGAATTGCGGCGTGATGAAAGGCGGCAGTGACCGTTGGTGGGTCATGTGGAGCTCGTTCGGCGACTATGACGCTCCGGTGATGCATCTGGCGCCATGGGACGAGAAACTTGCCATCCAGGAGGGCGCGCTGCACGTCTGCGGCGAAGGCTGCGCTCAGAAACTTCAATCCCAGTTTATGGGTAACGTCATGGAGAATCGTCCGCGACGCACCAGTGGCGCGTAGCGAGGGCTCCCGAGCTAACTGGCGGGCTGCGGGATGCATCCCACTTTGCAAGTGATTTTCCAAGAGGTTCCTAAATTTGTTTCAACAGGAAGGTTTTGCATGAGTATCCGTGCTGCTGCATGGATTGTGTTGCTGACTGGTGTCGCCGCGGCACAATCGACCCTCGCCCCCGATCCCACGGCGACTGCGGTGGAGTCAGAAAAGCCGACGTTGAAGATTCCCGCGGGCACAAGAATTCCGCTTTCGCTGAAGCAGGCGATTTCGACCAAGAACGCCAAAACCGGAGATCCGGTGTATGCCGAAACGGCTTTTCCGTTTGTCATCAATGACCGCGTTGTAGTTCCTGCGGGCACTTACATTCAGGGAAAAATTGAGCGCGCGCAGCGTGGAGGTCACGTGAAAGGGCGCGCCGAAGTGCTGATTCACTTTACTTCGATGATTTATCCAAACGGGTATACGGTGCTGCTGGGTGGCTCGATTGAAAACACGCCCGGTGCCGACAGCTCCTCGATGAAAGATTCAGAGGGCACAATTCAGCAGGACAGTGAGGCAGGCCGCAAAGCGAAAGCCGCGGCCGAGGGCGCAACCACCGGAGGAATCATCGGTGCCGTGACGAACGGAGGCAAGGGCGCCGGTATCGGAGCGGGCGTTGGTGGAGTCGCTGGCTTAGCGATCGGTATGCTCTCGCGCGGCGCCGACATCAAGCTGGAACCGGGAACTTCGATCGAAATGGAAATCCAGCGCGAAGTCCCGGTGGATGCGAGCAGGATCACGTCCCGAAAAGAAGTGATCGTTCGTAACGACTAAAGTCTTGCGAGTCGTCCTGCTCGCGAACAGCCGCAGCGCCGGGGCTGAGCCAACGGCGTTGACTACTTCAAAACAAACATTGCATTGACGTGGGCCGTAACGGTCACGTCTTGTGGCGAGAACTCTTCCGTGGGAGCGACACCGGACATCGCCATCGGCGCGGCGCGTCCGCGCACGGGGGCGAAGACGCGAACGTTCTCGAAGGTGTCGACCGAAGCGTAGGAGAGTTCGCCGAGCGTTCGGCCGCTCGCCGCCGCCAAGGCTTGCGCGGAGGCGCGAACGCGCCGGTAGGCGTCCGCAACTGCTTTGCTCTTGGCGTCTTCGGTCGAGTCGAGGGTGTAACTCAGCGACTGGCTTTCTCCAACGCTGGCATCGGCAAGTTGTTGCGTGACCGCTCCTATCTTGGAGAAATCTTTCAGTTTTAGGCTGACGCTCGTGGTCACTTGATAACCGATCACGCGGTGTTTGGGGTTTTTCCAGTCGTACTGTGGATTCACCGCGAAGAAACCGACCTGTGCTGTCTTGGGATCGATGCCGTTGGCGCGCAATACCTGGCGCGTGTTCTCCGCTTGTGTGGAAGCCTGATCGTAGGCGTCTTTCGCGCTCTCGGCCTGGGCAGAAATATTAAATTGGATGAGCGCCGTATCGGGCGCGGTTTCGAACTTACCGTCAGCCCCGGCAAAAATCGTGTTCGGGATGGGATTGGGCGCGGTGTTTTGCGCATGCGAGAAAGTGCTGAGGACCAATGTCAAAGCAACCAGCAGCAACCTGCTTTTCATAAAGTTTCTCCTAAGAGCAACAAATATTATCTGACGAATCCTCACGAGCGCACGTTTACTAGCTGTTTATGACCGGGGAAGAGTTCGCGCCCGTCCCGGCCTACTTAAGGAATGCAACCCTGGAGCGGAGTTGCGTTGGAAAGCGATCTGAAAAAACCGCTCAAGAAAAAGTGGGAGAAACTCGCGCGCTTGCTCGGTTGGCACTAACCGGTCTGCCCAGCCAGATGTGAATCAGGCACATGCTGGCGGGCACCGGTCCGATCCCGCGACAGGAGGAACACTGCAGTCGGGACCGTTGGACACTTCACTTCTTTGGTTGGATGTAATGCGAGGTCAAAAACGATGCCCGCTATAGTTTTGGGAAAGGAGTATTTGGCGCGTTAATGTCTTCCCGCAGGTCTTCCCAGATGTTGTCGGGCATCTCAAGGAACACCTTGACGATACTAGGATCGAACTGGCGACCGGCCCACAGTTCAATTTCCTTGCGGGCAGCGGCAATGCTTTGTGCCTTGCGGTAAGGGCGATCGGACCGCATGGCGTCCAGCGTGTCGGCAATGGCGAAAATCCTGGCTCCGAGGGGAATTTCTTCGCCTTTGAGCCCTCGAGGGTAGCCGAGGCCGTCATAACGCTCCTGGTGGGCGTAGACAATCTCGGCCGCCTCCGCCAGAAAAGGTATACGAGAGACGATCTTATATCCCCGGTAGCAGTGCTCTTTCATGATGTCCATTTCGGCTTCGGTGAGCTTGCCGGGCTTGGTGAGAATGTCGTCGGGAATGGCCATCTTGCCGATATCGTGAAGGAACGCGCCGCGAGCGATGACGCGAATCTCTTCTTTTGGGAGGCCCATCTTGCGGGCAATCGCAATGGTGTAAGCAGTGACACGCTTGGAATGATGCTCGGTCTCGGCGTCTTTTAAGTCGAGAGCGTCGCCCAGGGCTTCCAGGGTGATGTCGTAGGATTCCTCCAATTTTGAGAGAGCGGTCTTCCATTGCTGGGTTCGGGCGGCGACGAGCGCCTCGAGGTTGGTGCGATAGGCATCGTTTTCGCGCTTGAGGCGACGATTTTCAAGAGCCCGGCGGACGGTGGCGAGCAATTGCTCGCGCTCGAACGGTTTCAGCAGGTAGTCGTAGGCTCCATTGCGCAAGGCCTGCAGCGCAACCTGAATATCATGGACCGCCGTGACCATCACGACTGGCATGTCGGGGTAGCGCTCTTTCGAGCGCTCGAGCAGGGCAATTCCGTCCATTTCGGCCATCATGAGGTCGGAAAGAACGAGATCGAATTCGTCCCCAGATTCAAGAATCGAGAGGGCTTCCACGCCGCTCGCCGCCTGGCGAGTCTGGAAATGGGCGCCCGCCAGCATGGAAGAAACAATCTCGCGGATTGTCTCCTCATCGTCGACTACGAGAATGCGATCGTTAGGCATTGTGCTGAGGAATGTATCGCTTATTTTAGGCCACAACTTCACATTCCGAAAGTAACCACCCGAAGACCGAAATGCGGCCTAACGGAAGGCCACGCATGATATTTAGAAAGCTGGGTGTTTTTGCGCCCGTTCGTCCCCGTTTAGGGTTCGCGCGCCTCTATGAATTCTGCCCTGCTCCTGGGAAAGTCGATCGGCCTCTTCGCGCTGCCATGGCTCACGGCGCGCGAAACCGCCGCCTTGATCGTGGTGGTTGTGAGCCTGTTATTCTTCCGTGTTTTTCGTGAGCGTTGCTTGCTGGTATGGGGAGCGGGGTGGTTCTCCTACTGCGCCTTTCTCTGGCTGACGCCGGGCACGATGACCAGTGGCGACGCCACCGTCGGGCTGCTCCACCTCCCATTAAGAACGATGGCGGCAATCGCGCAGGCGGATTTTGTGCTGGCGGTGACTTTGTTCGCGGTGGCGGCGCTGATGTCGGCGCACGCCGAACGGATTTTGCCTTATGTAGTCGCCTTCTCGTGGGTTGTGCTGGTCGGCGCGGCGATGCACCCGCTTTACTTTTCAGAGTCGAAAAGTGTCGGACTGGGGCTGGATATCGCCTGCCGCGTGATCGCCGCCGCCGCTGCATTCGAACTTCTGCGCTATCGCCTGGGCCGCATCGGGATCGGAACTGTGCTCTTTGGCATCGGCTTGCTGACCTTGAACCTCAACTGGTCGCCGATCACCAGCCAGATTCCGAGCCAGGCTTATCTTCTGGCCGAATTGCTTTTTGCCGCCAGTTTGCTGCTCGTAGTGCTTGACGACTCACGGTTGCGCACACGGCGGCTCGCGGTATTGAACGAACTGGCAGTCACCATCGCGCGCAGTCAGAATCATGGCCCGATGATGCAGACCGCTCTGGAAAAACTCAAAGCGGTCGTGGGTGCGAGAGCCGCTTGGTTCCTGCTGCTCGATGGCGGTCAAATGGTGGCCACCCAACACGTCGGCCTCTCGGGAGACTTTCTGCGAGCTCTCAGCCAGGCGGGGGAGAGCGAGGCGCAAACTCGCATTCTGCAGGAAAATCACGCCGCCGTGGTGCAGAGTTCCGAACTGTCGACACCGGAACGCGTGCAACTTGCGAAGCAGGGAATCCGCCACACGATACTGTTGCCCGTACGAGGCAAGAAATCGACGATCGGCATGCTGGCGCTCGGGTGTTCCGGCAGTTCCCGCCACACCCGCGAGGAACTCGACTTTCTCGAAACAGCGGTACAGTCGCTCGGGATTGCGGTCGAGAACCTGCGATTACTCGAGCAGGTCCTACGCTCCCAGCGGCAGTGGATGAACACATTCGATTCCATCCAGGATCTGATTCTGGCGCACGACGCGGACTTTCGTATTCTCAAGACTAACCAGGCTCTGCTGCAGAGGCTGGAAAAAGCTCCGGCAGATGTGCTGGGTAATCTCTGTAAAGAGGTGCTGCCGCAGAATCGCCAGTGGAGCGGTTGCCCCTATTGCGAGCGGGGTATGGGCCTTACAGACGGAGTCGATCTTTGTTTCGGCGGCCAGTCGGTGGTTTCGACATCGTCGTATTCGGAGCAGGGAAGCCAGCTGAAGGGCACGATCCACGTGGTGCACGACACCACCGCGCGCCAGATGGCCGAAGAGAAGTATCGCATGCTGTTTGAGCAAGCGCAGGAAGGCGTTTTCGTCGCGACCCTTGATGGCGATCTGCTCGATTGCAACGACGCCTTCGTCACCATGCTAGGCTACGGCAGCCGCGATGAGTTGATGGCTCTCGACATGGGTAGCGTCTTAAATCCGGTCGCCGAAGAGCGTGAAGCTTTTCGCCGGGAAATTGAAGCGCATAACTATGTGCGCAACTTCGAAATCTCCGTGCGACGGAAGGATGGCACCATCCTGGTGGTGGCGCAGAGTTGCTTCGCCACACGCGATCAGAACGGGCGCATCGAACGCTATCAAGGTTTCGTGCTCGACATCACCGAGAAAAAGCGGTCGGAAGACGAGATGCGCCGCCGCAATCGCGAATTGAATGCGCTCAATGCGATGGCCGTAATCGCCACCCAATCCTTCGACCTCGACGAAATTCTGAACCTGACCCTCCGCCAGGTGATCTCACTGTTCGGGGCCGAGACTGGCTCCGTCTATCTCGCTGCCGAGCCCGAGGGCACTTTCCGACGGCGTGCTGGCTGGGGTCCCCGTAGCGAAGCGCGGGTTCGCATGGCCGAAGTGGTATTTCCGGATGGACTGGGCGATCTGGTCATGCGCTCGCGAGCCGAGGTCGTCACACAGGATTTCACTCCGCACCTGCCGCCGGCCGTCGTTGAGTTTGTCTGCGCCGACCGCCTGCCCTACTGGATTTGGGTCGTTCTGTGGAGCAAGGACAAACCCATCGGCATCATGGGCATTGCCAGCAAAGAAGATCGACACTATTCGAGTAACGACGAGAATCTGCTGGTCGCCATCAGCCGCCAACTGGCGACCACCATCGAAAAAGTGCAGCTCTACGAAGAAACCTGCCGAGCCTACGAAGACCTGCGCCGTACCCAGGAACAACTTCTGCAGAGCGAGAAGATGTCCGCGGTTGGCCAGTTGATTTCTGGCGTCGCGCACGAACTGAACAACCCGCTGACGGCGATCCTCGGCTACGCGCAGTTGCTCGAAGGCGCAGGGCTCGATCACCGCTCCGCCGACTACGTGCGCAAGCTCTTCAAACAGGCGCAGCGCACACACCGCGTCGTGCAGAATCTTCTTTCATTTGCGCGTCAACGCAAGCCACAGAAGCAGGAAGTGGATTTGCGCAAGGCTCTGGAAGAGTCGCTGACCCTGCGTGAATACGATTTACGGGTCAACAACGTGTCGCTCGAACGCGATATTCCGGAAGACATTCCTTCCGTGCTTGGCGATCCACACCAGTTGGAGCAGGTCTTCCTGAACGTGATCAACAATGCACTTGATGCCATGGTCGAGAGCAGCGGCAGCGGCGTGCTGAAAGTTCGGGTCTTTACCAAAGATCCCTACGTTTGTGTCGAGTTCGATGACAGTGGCCCGGGCATCAAGGACCCCAGCCGTATTTTCGATCCCTTCTACACCACCAAATCAGTCGGCAAGGGAACCGGACTTGGGCTGAGTATCTGTTACGGCATCGTCAAAGAACATGGCGGAGAAATCATCGCCCGCAATCGCGACGAGGGTGGCGCGACCATCCAAGTCCGTTTAGTGGCTAGCGAGAAGCCGGCATTACCGGAAGCCGCCGCCCCCGCTCGTCGCGAGTCGTTGCTCGCCGGGCGCGTGATGCTGGTGGAAGACGAAGAGGCGGTGCTCGAGTTCGAACGCGACGTTCTGGTTGGCGCGGGGGCCGACATCACTACATCAATGAGCGTCGAAGACACACAGGCGAAATTGCTGGCAGGTTCATTCGATGTTGTCGTGATGAATGGCCGCATGCCCGGAGGGTCGAGTGCCCGCGAAATTTACGAATGGATCGCCAAGAACTGTCCCGGCCTGGAAAAAAAGCTGCTGCTGACATTCTCCACGGTGATTGACGTGCAGACTCGAACTTTTCTACAGGAGCACGGGGTGCCAATGCTGGCGAAGCCGTTTGAAGTCGCCGACCTGATTAGCCACGTGCGCACACTCGGCCAAAGGGAAGGGCATATTCCTTTGCATGCAAAGGACAACAAGGACGAGGGGAAAGTTTTTCTAGCTAGCGCAGGGAACTGAGCGAAGTTCAATTCGGAAGTTTGGATTTTGAAGCGAGGCCGAAGCCAGATTCAACACCGGCCAGTCACTCACAAGCCCGCGCATTCCTTCCTACTCCTTCTCCTCATTCTTACTTTTTCACAATCGGATTGTACCCATCGTGGATGAGTCGCGCTCGCATCGACTCCGCATCCTTTAGTTCCCCGTACGGGCCGACCTGCACGTGATAAAACTTGTCGATCGCGGGGTTATTCGAACTAAAGGCCGGATATTGCTTTTTCTTCAGAGCCTCGACCAGCGACTCCGCATCTTCTTGGCGGCTGACTGCGGCGACTTGTACGTAGTAGTTGCCACTCGCGGCAACGGCGGTCGCGGTCCCGGAACTCGCTAATCCTCCGGCCGACGATCCTCCATCCGGTGACCCAGTACTTCCGGCATCTGCTGCCCCGGGATTCGACGCTCTTTGAGCGTCGCCCGCGCCAGTCGAAGCGGTGTGCGCCTCCGGACCCGCGGGTGTGAGTCCGGTATCGGCCGTCTTCTCCCCTACCGCTTTGTAAAATCCAAAGTCACCTGTTTGGCCGGATGGTTGCGTTCCGTCGTTCTTTGCAGCTGAAGGTCGAACGATGGCCGAAGGAGAAACTGTTGAAGTGCTCAGCAATCCAGCTGAACCGGACCCCGCCGTTTTCCGTCCTAGCGAGAATCCGACTGCAAAGAAAAAAGCGCAGACCAGCACCAAGCCAAAAAAAATCACCAGCATGCGTCCAGTGCCGAGCGTGATTTCCGTATCCTGTTGCGCCGTCGGCATGCGACTAACTCGGACCTCTCTCTGAAACTGAAACCCTGGTTCGTGTCATAAGTCTCTGTGCGTAGTAAGTCGCTTTAGGACCCGGTCGGCTGCCAGTTGCGCTTTCCTCAGGCCTTCGGGGTTGCTGCTGGCGCTGCCGGAGCCTTTCCGCCTCCGAGCAACTGCTGCATGCCCGAGAAGAAATCGATCGGCACCGGAAAGACGACCGTCGTGTTTTTCTCCACTCCTATCTCGGTCAGCGTCTGGAGATACCGCAACTGGATGCTGGCGGGCTCGGACGACAGCAAATGGGCGGCATCCACCAGTCGTTGCGCGGCAGAAAATTCTCCCTCGGCGTGGATGATCTTCGAGCGCTTTTCGCGCTCGGCCTCCGCCTGCTTGGCCATCGCACGCAACATCGATTCCGGCATGTCTACTTGCTTGACCTCGACGTTTGCTACTTTCACACCCCACGGCGCGGTGTGGGTGTCGAGAATGCTCTGCAGGCGCAAATTGATCTTGTCGCGATGCGCCAGCAGTTCATCGAGTTCTTGTTCGCCAAGCACAGAACGCAAGGTTGTCTGGGCAAACTGCGAAGTCTGGTAGGCGTAGTTCGAGACCTCGACGACAGCCTTGTTGGGATCGATCACACGCAGGAAAATAACCGCATTCACCTTCAACGTCACGTTGTCGCGCGTGATGATGTCCTGGGGAGGAACTTCGAGAGCTTCCTGGCGCAGGGAAATCCGCACCATGCGGTCGATGGGGCTGAAAACCAGAATCACACCCGGACCTTTCGCTTGTCCCATCAGGCGTCCCAAGCGGAAGATTACACCGCGCTCGTATTCGGCCAGAATCTTGATTGAACTCAGAAAGTAAATAACGATAATCACTACCGCAATGGCGATCACCGGAAACCCGAGATCCATAGTGCCTCCATCAACTCATGAGAAGAGTATGAGCGGATTGTAGCGCACGCAAGGGCCTGTCGGCGGTGACGAGTTGGACGCGCCGTTATTGAGGAAGATTCGGGCGTTTGCCACAAAATCGCCAAAGAGAATCTCAGGCCATCGCCGGCCGCGTCGCCATCGTGGGTTCGACCCGGAGCGTCAAGCCGTCGATCTGGCGCACCACAATCTGGTCTCCGGCTGCAACCGGAATCGTCGAAACCGCGTCCCAGAGTTCGCCGTGGACGAAGACCTTTCCGGCGGGCGCGAGCATGCTTTGGGCTATTCCAAATTCCCCGATCAATCCCGCAGCTCCACTCACTTGCTTGTTGCGCCGGGCACGCACGGCGATGCTCATCAAAAAGGCCGTGATCAGCCCGAGCGGGATGCTTACGGCGAGCGCAGTCGCCAGGTGAACGCGCATCTCGGGGATCGGCCCGTCGACGAGGAGCAATCCTCCCAGGGTCAGGAGCGCGATTCCGCCCGTAGTGAGAACGCCGTGGCTGGCGAACTTGGCCTCAGCGGCAAAGAGCGCGAAGGCCACCAGAATCATCGTCAGAGCCGCAAAGCTCATCGGCAGCAGATGCAACGCGAAGGCAGCCAGCAGGATGAAGATGACGCCGACCGTACCGGGCAAGACGGCTCCCGGATGATTGAATTCGAAATAGACGCAGAGAGCGCCGATGAGCAGGAAAATCAGAGTGATGTCTGGATCCATGATGTAGGAGAGGATCCGCTCTTTCAGAGTCATCTGATAAATCGTGACCGGCTGGCCGGTCAGGGTGAGGGTTGCGGAGGTTCCGTCGAAGCGTTTGAAAGTCTTGCCGTCCATCTGGCGGAATAGATCCTGCTCGCTGGAGGCGACGTAGTCGATCAGTTTCTTGTCGAGCGCCTCCTGCTCGGTGAATGACTTCGATTCACGGACAGCGCTTTCGGCGAGATCGACATTGCGTCCGCGCCGAGTCGCCACCGAACGCATGAGCGCGGCAGCGTCGTTCTCGATCTTCTTCATCATCGTGTCGTCGGGCTTACCGTAGAGCGTCACGGGATGAGCCGCGCCCGCTGCGGTTCCTGGCGCCATGGCAGCCACGTCGGCGGCTTCGAGGATGAAAATTCCTGCCGATCCGGCTCGGCTGCCGGCGGGCGTTACGTAGACGATTACGGGCACATGAGAAGCAGTGATGTGGTCGATAATCTCGCGAGTGGAGTCGACCAAGCCTCCGGGAGTGTTGATTTCGATCAGAACTGCCTGATCGTGATTCTTCGCGGCAGTGTCGATGGCGCGGCCAATGTATTCGACGGTGACCGGCTGAATGGTGTCGTCGACAGCGATCTTCAAGACGTCAGCTGAACAAACCGAAGCGAAGAATAAAACGGCGAGGGTGGCGAAGGAAATCACAGACAAAAGTCGATTTCTAAATATCGGGTTGCGAGGATGGAGAAACGATTTCAAAGGATTCATGGTTGCGACAGCGGCTGCGCTTTCTCCGCGAGCTTGGCTGCTAAGGTGCGTTTCAAATCCTGGCCGGCCGAATTATTGGGTTCGAGTTGCAACGCCCGGCCGATGTCCTGGGCGGCTTCGTCCATTCGATTTTCCTTCAGATCGATCCGGGCGAGAATCAGGTAAGCTTCGGCAGACTCGCGGATGTGAAGAGCGGCCTCGACCTGCGCGCGCGCTTGCGTAGGGTCCCCTTGCGCATCGTAATCTTCAGCAAGTGCCAATGAAGGCGCGGCGCTCGATGGATCGACGGCCGCAGCGTGACGGAACTCGACTTCGGCTTCGGTCGTGAAGCCGTGTGCCATTAGTTCCTTGCCGAGTTCAATGTGAAAGCGCGCATGGGCGTGGGGATCGGAGCGGGCGAAGCGCTGTTCGGCCCAACTTGCCATTTGCGTGGTCATCTGGCGGAAAGTGTCTTCTTCGTAGTTTCGCTTGATGCGCTCGATGGGGGTCTTGGAAACGACGCTCGTCGGCACAATACCGGCAGCACTTGGCTGCGTCACCGATTCAAGAGCGATTCTTGCTTCGGGGTCATTCGGGCGACGGTCGAGCGAGGTTCGCAGTTCGCGCGTTGCGCCGGCGCGATCCCCCTCCTGGGCCAGCACGACACCTAGATTGAAATGATAGTCGGCGTCGCTGGGATCGTCCTCAATTGCCTTTTCGAAGTATTCGGAAGCGCGCTTCTGGCCTCTGTGCGCGGCCACGACTCCAAGATTGTTGTAAACCTCAGCCAGAGGCAAACGCGCAGCGACAAATTCAAAGGCGCTTTCGGATTTGGCGAAGTCTCCGTGAGCATAAGCGGCGAGGCCAAGATAAAAATTAGCTTCGCGCGCGACTTCTGTATTTCGCGGAACCTGGCTTAAGGCGGCGATTGCCGGCTCGTAGGCATGCTGTGCGTAGTAGGTTTTCCCCAGTTCGAGCCAGGCTTGAGCGAACGAGGGATTGATGCGGGTCGCCTCGCGATAATCTTGCGCCTTCTCTTCCGCCTTAGCCGCGAGCAAGCCGCGCACGTAGTTCTCCTGAGCATCCAGGGGGATCGGAACTGCGGCAGCAACGTAAGCATTTTGGGGAGTAGAGAAATCAGAGCGGATTTGGCGAAGCAAGTCCCAACCCAAGGCGGATTGAATCGCGCCTAAGTCGGCGAGCGCACCGGATTCCGTCGCAGGCGGCAGCAGTTTCTGAGCCCGCATGTCGAGTAATTGCGCCGTTGCAGTCAGGCGCGTGCCGTTGTACTGGTACGAGCCAAGAACGGCGTAGTCGACATCCATCTGCTCGGCGAGGCGGTACACTGTGGCGCGGGAGGGATGCACGCCGGCCGGAACTCCCTGGCGATCGTAAGCGCGAAGGCGCTCGTCCCGGCTGGTGACGTAGAGAATGGGAGAACTGAGTTGCTCGTGGAAGGCTTCGGGGAAGGATTCCCCGAGCCACTCAAGCCCTGGTGTCGGCGACGCATTTTCGAAGGGAATTACGACTAGCGTGTGACCCACGATGCTTTGGCCGGCGGTTCGTCCCGACGTAGCGCCCTCCTGGGCACGAAGCGGCTGGGAAAGAAAGAGCGCACTTACGAGGACAGTTATAACGGCGACAGATTTGACGAACAAGAGAGCGGCGCGTTTCACGGCAAGCCAATTATATCGACTTGAGGGAAACCGCATCACCTGCGCGATTGCGCAGGGACTCTCGGCTCAGCCTCGTCTGTGCTTTCAACCGGCGACGAAGGTTTGGGCCGGGGCGACTTCCATCCCACCAGTTCGTTGCTGCCGGTGATGAGGCGTGCGCCGCGTTCATAAGTGAGATACGAAGAAGCCCACTGGATCATCACGATCAGCCGATTGCGGAAGCCGATCAGGAAAAGGATATGGATGAAAAGCCACGCCAGCCAAGCGAAATATCCCGACAGTTTAACCTTGCCAATCTGAGCAACGGCCGCCGCTCTACCAATCGTGGCGAGGCTGCCTTTGTCGTGGTAATGGAAATCGAGGCGAGGCTGGTGCTCCAATTCGCGCCCAATCATTTCCGCGGCGAAGGTTCCTTGCTGAATGGCCACCTGCGCGACTCCCGGGAGCAATTTGCCACTCCCGTCTCTTAATGCAGCAAGATCGCCGATGACAAATACCTCAGGATGGCCGGGAACGCTCAGGTCGGGTTGCACGAGCACACGGCCGGCGCGGTCAACGGGGGCGCCCAGCTTCTTGCCGAGCGGGGAAGCAGCCACGCCAGCTGCCCATAAAATCACTGGCGCCGCAATCTTTTCGTTACCGATCCAGACCGCGCCCGGCTCGATGCCAGTGACCATACTTGATGTACGAACCTCGACTCCCAGGTGCCGCAACTGGTCTTCGGCTTTGCGGGACAGATCCTCCGTATACGAAGGCAGGACGCGAGGTCCGCCTTCGACCAGCAGGATGCGGCTATGGCGCGGATCGATGTTGCGGAATTCGTTGTTGAGGGCATGACGCGCGATCTCGGCAAGAGTTCCTGCCAGTTCGACGCCTGTTGGTCCGCCACCAACGACTACAAACTGCAAGGGCGGCCCGCCGAGACCGGAAGCGGTTTGCCGCTCCTCTAATTCGAAGGCCAAGAGAACGCGGCGGCGGATCTCCAACGCGTCTTCTATCGTCTTCAAGCCCGGAGCGAAAGGCTCCCACTCGTCGTGGCCGAAGTACGCGTGGGTGGCGCCAGAAGCGACTATTAGAAAATCATAGTCGATGACCCGCTCGCGGGTGACGATTTGCTTCTGGTTCAGTCTGAAATCCATCGCTTCTTCAAGTAAGACTTCAATATTGGACTGAGAGCGGAGGATCCAACGAATTGGCGCCGCGATTTCGCCCGGTGAGAGGCCCGCAGTCGCGACCTGATAGAGCAGAGGCTGGAAAATATGGTGATTTCTGCGATCGAGGACGGTGACCTCAACCGGGAGATGCGCAATTTTACGGGCGGCCGTAAGGCCACCAAAGCCTGCCCCGACGATCACAACTCGCGGTTTCGTGCGGCTGGGCATAAATCCTGTGGCGCTCCTCGATCAGGCGATGATTCAACGCTCACTATAGAGATTCACTTGGGACCGTCCTCGACCCGAACTTTTTTTGGGGGTTCCAGGCCAAGTTGCACTAACCATTTTGCTGGTCTCGCCGACGGGCTCCGCATACACTTCTACTTCATACATTGCTTCCATAAAGATTGATGACAACACCAGCGCAGCCCAGTTCGACAATTCTGCGTTTCCTCCTGCCTTCGGTTCGGGATATCGTATTCATCTTTCTCTTCTGGTCAGTGCTCGCAGGAAGCTTGGCGAACCGTCCGCTCGCCGATCCGGACATCGGATGGCACATACGCACGGGCGAGCGGATTCTTGACACTCACACGCTCCCTCGGACCGATCCGTTTTCTTCGACCATGCAAGGGCAACCGTGGTTTGCCTGGGAGTGGCTGTACGACGCGGTGCTGGGAGTTTTGTATCGCACATGCGGGTTGAACGGCGTCGTCTGGTTCTGCGCCGCGTTGTTCGCGGGCATCTTTATGGTGCTTCTTTCCCAGTTGCTAATAAGAGGAACCAGCCTGCTACTGGCAGTGGTACTGATGCTACTGGCGGAGGCCGCTTCCATGATTCACCTTTATGCGCGGCCGCACATTGTTAGCTGGCTGTTTTGTCTGCTCTGGTTCATCGTGCTCGAAAAATGGGAGACATGGGAACCTTCCGCACAGGGAAAATTACCGGCATTGGTGCCGTGGTTTTTTCCGATTTCCATGGTGCTGTGGGTCAACTTGCACGGTGGCTGGCTGTTTGGGCTCGCGTTACTAGGAACCTATGTGTGCGCTGGGTATCTTGACAGTTTTCGAGCGACGGATGCTTTCGCGGCGATTCGAATGCGGCATCGGGCTTGCGCGATGGCGTCGTCGTGGTTGGGTTCAGCAGCGGCTACGTTTGTAAATCCATATGGCTGGCGACTGCACGCTCATATTTATCACTACTTGGGCGATCGTTACCTGATGAATCACATCGATGAATTCCGGTCGCCTAATTTTCATGGTTGGGCAGAACGATGTTTCGCCGCCATCCTGATACTCGTGGTAATCGCGTTTGCCGGGAAGCAACTTTCGGGAACTCGCGGCAAAGTTCGACTTAGTCATTTGTTCGTGGTTCTGCTGGCGACGTATGCGGGATTTTATTCGTCCCGAAACCTTCCGATTTCTTCGATGCTACAGGTTCTAGTGATTGGTCCGATGTTGTGGCGTGACACGGAGTCGCTGGCGGATCGGCCATCTGCCTGGAAATGGCTGCGCGGGGCGGCAAGGCGAGTCTCAGCGTTTTCGGGCCGGATGAGTGCACAGGAGACGCAGTTGCGGGGACATCTCTGGGCGGTCGTGTCGGTAACGGTTGGCTTGGTGATTTGTCTGCACGGTGGATTTCTTGGTTCGCGCCAGTTGGTGCACGCGCAGTTTGATCCGAAAAAACTTCCGGTCGCAGCGGTTGATTTTCTGCAAAGCGAGACCGAGTATGAGCCGCCAATCACGGAACCGATTTTCTCCACCGATTCCTGGGGCGGATACCTCATTTACCGGCTGTATCCCGAACGCAAGGTGATAGTTGACGACCGCCATGATCTCTATGGCTCGGGACGGGTTCGGCAATTGTTGATCCTGATGCAGGGGGAGGCGGGCTGGCGGGGCGTTCTGGAAGACTGGAAAATCCGAACGTTAATTTTGCCGGCAGATTCGACGTTGGCCAACTTGCTGCGCGAGCTTCCCGGAGAATGGCGAATTTATTACGAGGACAAAGTTGCGGTGGTGTTGGAGCGGCGTTGAAGCAGTGGGAGTGTTCGAATTTCGAGCGCGAATCGCTTGGTTACCGGACAACTAATCGGCATGGGACGGGTTCCTAAGGGGCAGGGAATCTTCGCTTGCGGCTCAGCAAGAGATTCCACAGAAACGAAATGAGGCAGTGAATGAGATTGTTCCGCACTATTTTTGCGTTGGTCGTCGCCGCAGCTGCGATTCGCTCCGCACAAGCGCAGCAAGAGCACCCGATAGTTCTGCACGGAATGGCTGCGTTGCGGCAAGGCGCTTCATCGAAGACTGAATTTACGTTGGACCATTCAATGCTGGTATTTGCGGCGAAGATGGATCCGGACAACGAGGATCTTCGGAGGGTGATTGCAGGCGTGAGCGGAGTCTCGGTGCATAACCTGCGTTTTGCCGGTCGCTGGTCGTACGATCCGGAGGAATTAAATGTGGTCAAGGATGAATACCGGGGCGGCGGCTGGAAACAGGTGATGAACAAGAGCGATAAGGATGGAGGCGCTGGTGCAACGGACGTGTGGATACGCCTGGACAACAACGCGATCAGCGATGTTGCTGTGCTACTCGCGAAGGCGAATGAAGTGGATTTGATCGTGGTAACGGGATCGATCAGTCCGATGGACCTTTCGCATCTCGGAGGCCATTTTGGAATTCCGAAGATCGAAGGGGGAGTGACGATACCGAATACGGATTCGCATCCTTGATGCGGAGCAAGCGGCATGGCCGCAACCATGCCTTGTCTACTCGACGATAGACCGAGTCAGTTAGAGGTTTCTCTACCGGCTTTTTGTAGCGGGGCCGGGCCGGCGAAGTCTTTCTCGAGCTTGGGCTGCCTCGTTGGTTCGGGGATAGCGCTGAATCACGTGCTTTAATTCTGTCGTGCCCTCGTCCTCTTTTCCCATTTCCAGCAAAGCGAATCCCTTCTTGAGCTGGGCGGCGGCGGCTTTGTTGCCACTGGGAAAATTCTGCAGCACCAGGTCGTAATTCGTGATCGCCTTCTGGAAATCGCCTGCCTTAAACTGTATTTCGGCGAGATAGAAGTAGGCGTTTCCGGCCAGATCGGTGTTGGGATAGAACTTGATGTAGTCGTTGAACTCCTGCGTCGCCAAGTCGTTGTTGCCGCCGTTGTAGTCGCGCAGAGCGTTGTTGTAGAGGACGTCGGGCGCCGGAGCCTGAGCCATCTGTTGCTGCTGTTGCTGGGCCTGACTCTGCTGGGCGGCGAAATTCTGCTGGGTGGCCTGCATGTCCTCAAATTGCTTGCTCAACTTGGCGAGACGGACTTTGAGTTCGTCCATGGTGTCGTTGAGCGCCTGAATCTGGCCAGAGATCTGTTCGACCTGCGCGCTGCGATCTTCCTGTTGCTTATTGATCGAAGACTGCAACGCAGTGATGGCCGACGTGACTTTATTAGCGGCGTCGGTGTTCTGTTCAAGCAGGTTCTTCATGACTCCCATGCGCTCGTCGAAGGACTGCTTCATCTGCGTCATCTGCTGCTGCAGTGCGTCAACCTGGGTTTGCAATTGTACGATGTCGCGGTTGACGGCCTGGGCTTGGCCGATCCAGATGGTTAGGAAGAGCGAGAGAACGAAGAGATTGCGATTCGATTTCATAGTGTCCCTATTAGGATGTCAAAAGTCCGCCCAGAAAAGCGCTGCGCCGGCGGCCGACTCCGGCGCCCCAAAATGCTCGGAGGCGCATCAAAAATAAAAGAAGGGCGGCCGCTAAGCCGCCCTCGGCTCGCAGTTTACTTCTCGTAGACTAAGTGTCCGCGTCGGTTTTGCTGATAACAACTTTCGTTCGATTCGGAGCAGAACGGTTTCTCTTTGCCATAGCTGATGGTTTTGATGCGATCGCCGCCAACTCCTGCCTGGACGAGCGCATTTTTCACAGCATCCGCACGATTCGTGCCCAGGGCCAGGTTGTATTCGGTAGAGCCACGTTCATCGCAGTGTCCCTCGATCGTGATGTGAATATTGGGATGCTGCTGCAGAAACTGGGCATCGGCCTGAATCGAGCTTTGATCTGTAGACCGGATGTCGTACTTGTCGTACTCAAAGTAGATGTCCTTCACGTTTTGGGCGAAGAGCTCTTCTTCGGTGGCATTCGAAGTCGCAGCCGGAGCCGGCGCGGGAGCGGCGTTGACGGTGACTCGGGCCGTGGCATCTTGTGTTCCGCCAGCACCTTTCGCGACCAGGTGGTAGGTGGTCGACCCAGTCGGAGTTACTTGCCGGGAGCCGCTGGTTTCCACGGGACCTAGGCCATCAATGCTAACGTCGGTGGCGTTGGTCGTTTGCCAGGTCAGGGTTGTGGGCTGTCCTTGATCGACGGTGTTCGGATTCGCCGAGAGCGAGGCGGTCGGCGATGTGGGTGCGGGTGGAGGCGGGGGTGGGGGTGGGGCGGTCTTTTTCGCGCAGGCGCTCAGGAACATGAAAGCCCCAAGTGCGAGTACGAGAGTGGCGCCTCTAGTCAAAGTCACGGACGTGCTTCCTGCTAGCTTCGTTGTTGCGTGCTTCACGGATTCCTCCAGTTTTTTGTGCGCCCGCATTGTGGCTCGCAACTTGCAGCTTCACGGTAGGGCGCACTTTCGGCCAGCCGCGAGACTGTGCTACTGAACTACTGGACAAAAAACTCTTGGGCGATAACCTCAGCGCCTAAAGGCGCTTACATGACGCTACTCCTGCGGCGCGCCGAGAAGAGACGGTCGAACTACTTCCAACTCCAGTTCGGCTGTGTATTGCCGCCTTTGGTAGTCAACTGCTTCACATTTGAACCGTCGGCCAGCATCGACCAAATCTGATCGCTCCCCGAGCGGTGAGACTGGAAAACGATGTGCCGACCATCGGGGGACCAGCATGGGAAGTCGTTGCGTCCAGCATCATGCGTAAGCTGCACCCACTGCTTGCTGGCGATATCCATCAAATATAGATCGTTCGCGCCGGGCTCACCTGGACCGTACTTGCGGATCCAGGAAAAGGTCAGGAACTGCCCATTCGGCGCCCAGTTCGGAGAAACAGCATAGCCTTGGTCGGTGAGACGCTGGACGTTGGTGCCGTCGGCTTCCATAGTATAGATCTGCGGCACGCCGGTGCGCCCGCTGACGAAGGCGATCTGCGAGCCGGTCTTACGATTCCATGTAGGAGAGACATCGGGCCCCTGATCGTTGGTCAGGCGGTGGGCGTTGCCTCCCGATCCGTCGATGACGAAGATATTGGGATAGCCGTTGCGCGAGGAAGAGAACGCAATCTTGCCGTCGGGCGACCACGACGGCGAAAGGTTCATTCCGCCAAATCGCGGGAAACTCACGAGGCGATTGAGGTCGAAAGAGTACATCAAGATTTCCCAACTGCCTTTGCTGATGGAACTGAACGCAAGGCGCGAGCCATCGGGAGAGATGCGGGGGGACAGCGAAATGCCGCCAATGTGCGTGACCTGTTGCTGGTTGGCGCCGTCGTAGTCCATCATCCAGATTTCTTTGGTTCCGGTGCGATTGCTGACGAAATAGATCTTGCTTTCGGCGATTCCGGGAACGCCGCCGCCCAGGCGAAAGATGATCTCGTCGGCGAAGCGGTGCGCGATGACGCGCACGGCGTCGGGAGTGGCGTTGTCTGTATATTGTTTGCCCAACACCTGCGGAGAAGCCTGATTCTTGACGTCGTAGAGCCATCCCTGGACGGTGACTTTACCGGCCGCAGCCCCCAGGTTGCCGAAGGCGAGCATGGAGGCGTTCGGCGGCGCGGAATTCCAGGCGCTAAAGTTGATGTCGGAGGGCTGGCCTGGTTCCTGCAACGGATAAAAGCTCTTGGAGACAAGATCGAAAATTCCGGCGTTATCGAGGTCGTTCCAGAGCGTGTCATTGAAGGTCTTGACGAGGGCAGGGTTGCTAGGATCTTGAGTGGAGGGCTTGAAATCGGCGGACGCCAGACGGACGCGCTCGACGCCAAGACCGGTGCCGGTGCGAATCCAGTCTTGAGCGGAGCTCGCAGCGGCCAGCGCGAACAATACGGCGATGATGGTGAAGGTTTGACGATAGATACGGCTAGTCGAACTGATCAATTTTTTTGCTCCCTGTCGACGTCGTACCAGTAAAAGCAAGATAGCCGAGTTGCCCGTTTCCACACAATCATTCGTGCCACGCTTCCCCTGGGATCCGCTCTCTTTTACCTCTTAAAATCAAACCAAAATTCGACCGATACTTTGCTTCCCGAATAGTCTGAGGGCAAGGGGCCGAAAGTATCAATGCGTTGCAGAGCGCGTGTCGCCGAGAGATCAAGGGACGGTACGTCGCTGGGTTGTTCGACTTGCACGTTAAATGGATGTCCATCTCGCGCGATGTCAAACGTCAGATAAACACGCCGCGCCTCCCGGATATTCGGGTCTACTTCGTACTTCAACCAGCTTTCCGTTACCTTCCGTTGCACGGCTTGGACATACCAGGCATAACGGTTGCCAAAATCTCCGCCGTTCCCCGTAAATCCAAAGCCGCCCTTGGCCCCGCCAGCGGACATCGTATACGGACCGCTTACGGGACCGCCCTCGCCATAGGGAATCTGATTCGACTCGGGCTGTTCCGGTTCTGCCTTGCGATCGGTCGCGGTCTTTACTGGCGCGGGTTTTATTTTGGTCTTCGTGTTCTTGTCGGGGATTGGAATCGCCTCGGGTTCCTTTTCCGGAACGGCAGGCTGAGATTTGGACAGACCCTTTGATTCCGTTGCGAGCACATTAGTTGTTTGCGACGGATTGGCAGGCAAGGGAACTGCGCTGACTAAGGTTGCTCCCATGGCGTCTCCGCCACCGCCGCTGCCCCATCCTGTGCCGTGGAATCCGTTGATAAACACCGCGTAGAGCACAACGCAGACTGCGAAGGCGACGTGTAACCCAAACGACCACACCAAGGGCCGACGGAGTTGACCGTGCTCGGAATAAACGTCGAAATTAGCGATGGCCGCCATGCGTATCCATTGGCTGGGTCACGATGCTGACGTTGCTGATGCCTGCCTGCTTGATCGCATCCATCACCGTGGCGAAAGCGCCGAAAGGAACGTCTTCGTCCGAACGCAGGTAAATCGCCTGATGCCCCGGGTCGCGAATCTTCTTTTTCAGCGTCGATCCGATCTGGTTGATGTTGATGGGCTCGTTGCCCAGAAAGACTTTTTGCGACTTATCGATACTGATGACGAGCCGTTCTTCAGTGATTTCCTTGACAGTGCGGGTATGGGGCACGTTCACTTCGATTCCAGATTGGAGCACGGGCGCCGTCACCATGAAGATGACGAGCAGTACGAGCACGACGTCGACGAGCGGCGTTATGTTGATGTCGGCGAGGGCCGTCTGCGTGCGACCGTTGGAAGAGGTGAAGGCCATCAGCGTCTTGCCTCGACGGGTTGCGGCGTTTGCTGACGTTCCATGAGGTTCAGCATCTCCAGGGCAAAGTCGTCGTTCCGGGAGGCCATCTCACGAATGACGCCGATAATCAGGTTGTAGGCGATGACAGCCGGGATGGCCGCGGCCAATCCAGCGGCGGTCGTCACTAGGGCCTCAGAGATTCCTGGAGCAACGGCTCTTAAGGTTGCGGCGCCCGCGGTGCCTAGGCCGTGGAAGGCGTCGATGATTCCCCATACGGTTCCGAAAAGGCCGACAAATGGTGTGACCGCACCGGTAATTGCCAGCCAGGGAACATTGCGTTCGAACCGAGTGATCTCTTCCGAAGAAGCGATCTGCATCGCACGTTGAATGGCGACGGGGTTGTGGATCGTTCCGGTCGTTCCCATCTGGCGCTTGAACTCGTTGACCGCCGCGTCGAAGACTCCGACGAGAGGGCTCGGACGAAACTGCTCAGCGACCGGAGCTATGTCTTGGAGGCGCTGTGCCTTTCGGAAGGCACGGATGAAGCGGGCGCTCTGCGCACGGGCGCGCTGGATCAATCTCCACTTGGAGAGAATCACGGCCCACGAAAGTACGCTGAAGGCGATGAGCAGAAGAAGAACAACCTTGGCAACCGGACCGGTCTGAAGGACGAGATCAACGATTTCGCCGCCGACAAACAACAGAAGGACGGAAGAAAAATGCATCGGTTTTGGGAGGACCCTCGTACAATTATAGACCAGCCTGATGGCTGTACTGGCGAGGGTACCCCATCTGTCAATGCAAACTTGCGCTTCCGCGGATTCGTTTTCCTTGCACGGTTGCCAGTTGAAGCGGACCGAGAACTAGGGGTTGGGAATCACAGCCTGCACTTCATTGGAATATGGACTTTCCTGGCCTTCCGAATCTACTTCGGTGGCGACGTAGTAATAGGTTGTTCCCGAGACGACGGTGTAGTCAGTGTAGTTGGTTGAGGAGTCTAGGGATGTGTTGATCTCCTGAAAAGGACCGGCCTGAATCGTGGAGCGGTAGATGTTGTATCCGACGGCGGTTCCGTCGCCGTTCCAGTAGAGATACACGTTATGCGATTGCGCAACCACGCCGCTGCCCGTTACCTGTTCAATGGTGGGGGAATCGACAGCATTACTGACAAATCCGACCTTGGCGGAGGCTACGCCGCTCGCGTTTGGCGTGAATTGAACGCTGAACTGCAAGCTTTGTCCGGCCTGAATGGTGGCCGGTAAAGTCATTCCCAGGATCGCGTATTCGGAACTGGACGATTGATCAGAAGAGACGGTTACGGCGGCGCCAGAGGCGGTCAGCGTACCTTGGAGCGTGGAACTGGAGCCGACCGTCACGTTGCCAAAATTCAGAGTCGCAGGGGAAACCGCCAAACTCGCACTGCTTGGATAGACTCCGGTACCTGCGAAATGCATAGTAAGGGGAGAATTCGGATCATTGCTGCCGAAGATCACTTTGGCGTCGGTGTATCCCTTTGCGGTTGGCTTGAACGTAATCGTCAGTTGGATATTCTCGCCGGGTGCGAGCTTTACGGGCAAAACGAGCTTGCTCAAAGAAAAGGCATTGCCTTCTACCAACTTTGAGCTAATGCGTAACATTTGGTTTCCGGTGTTCGATAGTTCAAAAGAGAAGGAATCGGAGGTTCCGATCTGAACGTCGTGAAAACTATGATTGCAGGGAGAACAATGAACGCGTTGGGCCCATGCAGAGGCTGCACAAAAGGGCAGCAAGGCGATCAGGAATAGGGGGAAGGCTCGCATGAACCCATCTTCTGGAAAGCGTTGGTGTGGCGGCAAAATCAGATGTGCATTTCCCGGAATCACTAGTACGTGTGCGCGCCAAAATTTTAGAAAAGCGATTCGGTCGCGGATGTGTGTTATGCTGCGCGCGAGCGACTGAGAAGAGTCTCATTGGATGCTCGCTGGAGCTTCGCTGGTCCTCTTGATAAATGCTGTGAGACGGAAGCACGACAGTAAGATTCGTCGATCGCATTAAGCGGCCAAGACCGGGACTGAAGGGATATCGTGCTCGCCGAGCTTCGTCTGGAAAATTACGCGGTGATCGACAACGTCGTGATCGAGTTCGCGGCGGGCCTCAATCTTTTGACCGGCGAGACCGGTGCGGGTAAATCGATCCTGATTGACGCTCTGGGATTGCTCTTGGGAGAAAAAGCATCGGCGGATGTGATTCGCAGCGGTGCAGAACGAGCGGTGGTGGCCGCGGTTTTTGAGAGTGAAGGAACTGCCGCTCGCGCCATCGAAGGCATCCTCGAAACCAACGGTATTGACGGGGAAAACGGGTCGCTGATTTTGCGTCGCGAGATCGCCTCCGGCGGCAAGGGGCGTGTGTTTGTCAACAATCAGCCGGCAACGGTCGCGGTGTTGAAACAGATTGCGCCTCACCTGGCGATCGTTCACGCGCAGAATGAATCTCTCGCGAGCTTTGATGCCGGTGCGCGGCAGGAACTGCTCGACGCTTACGCCGGAGTCGATTTGAAATATGTCTCATCGGCTTTTTCACGGTGGAAACAGATTCGTGCTCGCATTGAACAACTGGAGCACGACGAGCAAGACCGCGTGCGGCTGCTGGATCTGTGGAACTTCCAGGCGGGCGAGATTGTGGAAGCGCGGTTGCGAGCGGGAGAAGACGAGCAACTGGAAGCGGAGAAGCGCGTTCTTGCCAACGCGGAGAAAATTTATAGCGCGGCGATTAACGCCTTCGACCTGTTGTATGAGGGCAACGCTTCCACGTCGTCGAGCTTGCGAGCCGCACAAAAGCATGTCGAAGAGTTGGTTCGCTTTGAGCCAAAGTTCCAGGAAGCGCTTGGGGCCCTGGAGTCGGCGCGGATCAGTATTGAGGATGTAGGAGCGACACTGCGCGATTACGCGGGAGGAATTCAGGCTTCTCCAGAACGACTCGTCGAGATCGAGGACCGTTTGGCGGTGTTGGACCGGCTGAAGCGTAAGTACGGGACCGCACTCGAACAAGTGATTAGTTTTGGCGAGGATATCCAGCACAAGTTGCGAGAGATGGAGAATAAAGATCAGGTTTTACTTGAGCTCCGGGCGAAGTTGACGGAAGTGGCCCAAGAATATTCCGTCGCGGCGCGGCATGTATCCCGCAAACGCCTGGAGGCCGCCCGGAAGCTGGAAAAACTGGTCGAGGCGGAAATCAACGATTTGGCCATGCGCGCCAATTTCCGGATCGCGGTCGAAGAAAACGACGACGAAGCGCACTGGTCGCCAACGGGTATCAATCAGGTGGTGTACAGCATTTCGACGAATGCGGGCGAGACGATACGGCCGTTGGAGCAGATCGCTTCGGGCGGAGAATTGTCGCGCGTGATATTGGCCTTGAAGGCGAGCGTCGAAACTGGGACGAATAGTTCCGGCAAGAAGAAATCTGCTGCGGCGCAACGCACGCTCGTCTTTGACGAGATCGATACCGGTATCGGCGGCCGCGCCGCTGAGGCCGTGGGCAAAAAACTTAAGGGGCTATCCAAAGGCAACCAGGTCATCTGCGTGACGCACTTGCCGCAAATCGCAACCTTTGCCGATCATCACTACGTGATCGAGAAGCGCGAAGCCGCCGGACGGGCCAAGACTACCGTCCGCCAGATTACGGGTGAGGAGCGTACAGAAGAAGTGGCTCGGATGTTGTCTGGCGCTAAACTGACGGAAACCTCGCGAAAGCATGCAGAGCAGATGATTCGAGCGAACGGATAAGACGCCTCTCGGCGCGCCAACGTGCCCTCTTCGGTCATGTGTCGACCGGGTTGGTGCGGCGAAACTTGTTCTTGCGGGGATGCGGTTCGTTGAACTTAGTGTGTTCGACTCGATCCATCCCAAGATGACAGCGACAGTTGTGGCGAAGTAAAGACAAGCCTTGACACTCTAGTACGTGGCGCGTAGTATAACGTAATGCGTAATACGCACAACGTATTACGTGGGACGGTATACAGATGAAAAAGAGTGACGAAGAAGTGGAGCTGGCGGACTTTGGCCGGTTCTCGGAGCCAGCCTTGCTGATCCTGGTGAGCCTGGCCGATGGAGCGCGTCATGGATACTCCATGACGGAGGACATCGAGGCGATTGCGGGTGTGCGCCTGGGGCCGGGCACGCTGTATGGGGCGCTTGCCCGGCTGGAGGCGCGCGGGCTGATCGAGCCTTTGAAGAGCGAAGACCGGCGCAATCCCTACCGACTGACAACGCTCGGGGAGCGCGCATTGCGGGCGCGTCTGGATTCGATGATGGCGGTAGCGCGGACCGGGCAGCGTCGACTGGCCAGCGCATGAGGTGGCTGCTGCGACTGTATCCACTGCGGTGGCGTGAGCGCTACGGCGAGGAATTTGGCGCCGTGCTCGCGAGCCAGCGTGCTTCCGTGGGCTTGGTCGTAGACGTGATTGGTGGCGCGATCGACGCGCATTTACGTCCACAGTTTCAACCCCAAGGTCGGAATTCTGATTCGAACCAATGCCAAAGAGAGGAAACAATGACACTCGCAATGCTGCAAAGATGCTCAGCTGGTGGACCAAAACTTTCGCCGAGCGACCGGCGCATCGCGTCGAGAGTAACGATCTTAAGCGCTCTCGGGCTTGCCATCGCCAGCCTGGTACTCACCAAAATCTATCGTGGGGCGCCGCCTGTGCAGGCCTTGATCTATGCGTCCGCTCCGGCCTTGAGCATCGTCTATGGGCAAACGGCATACTTGCGGAAACGGCCACGGCGAACCCAGGCGTTTGTGCTGGGTGCGGGAATTTCGGGCATGTACCTGTTTATGCTGGCCGTGTGCCTGGTTGCCAACCGGCTGTAACTGTTGCCTGGGAAAGCGTGCGCTTACTGCACTCCGATGCCGGCGAGCAGTCCGCCATCGACCAGGTAATCGCCGCCTGTGCAGAATGCCGCTTTGTCGGATGCCAGAAAAGCTGCGAGTTCCGCGACTTCTTCGGGCGTACCGATACGTCCGAGAGGATGAGCAGCACCAAAGCGAGCAAATACCTCGTCGACAGGAAGGTCGGGGGCGAAGTGCGCAGCGGAGCGCGCCAGCATGGGAGTGCGGACGGAACCCGGGCTGATGGAATTCACACGAATGTTGTCTGCGGCATGGTCGAGGGCTAAGGCGCGAGTGAGGCTGTGAATTGCGCCCTTGGAGGCTGCGTAGGCGACGACGCCGCGCTGGCAGGCGTGTCCTTGAACGGAGGCGAGATTGATGATGGATCCGCCACCCCGTTTTTTCATTTCGGGGATGCCGAGGTGGGCCATGACATAGATGCTTCCGACGTTTACCCTGAGGCAGCGATTCCAGGTGGCCAGGTCGGTTTCGAGAACGGTGCCAAAAGGATGAATGGCGGCAGCGTTGACGAGGATGTTGAATCCGCCAGTCCGGCCGACGGTTTTCGAAAGAACGGCGCGGACCTGTTCGAGTTCGGTGGCGTCACAGGTTTCGACCTGAAGACTGCCTCCATCCTGAGCAAAATCAAGTTTAGCGGCGTCGCGGGTTAACTCTTCATTGGCGGTGGCGTCGATGCCGAGAGCGAAGACTTTCGCTCCTCCGTTGGCGAGGCGGACAGCGATGGCGCGGCCGATACCGGTCGTCCCGGTGACGACAGCGATTTTTCCTGTGAATTCTTTCATGGCGGTTGCAACCGGACAATCATTACCACTTCACACTGCGGCTTGGGCCTCAGGCGTTTCGGACCCAATTATAGACCGTCCATCAATTTCACTGGGAGTCGCCAGCATCGGCGTGGATTACCGTGTTCAGTCGTGTGCCATCCTGAGAATTCTGGCGATACAATACTGGCGTGAGTTCTTCTTTGCTCGAAGGTTCTATCGACAAGCGTCCTGACAAAGTGCGGTTGCAGGGACGCATTCTTTTTCTTACCGAAGATCCGGAACTGATCCAACGACAACTGGCGGGATGGGATATGCCTTGGGATAGTTCGGACCCGGGGAAGAATCCCAAACTGCGCGACGATATTTCGACGGATGAGATTACTCCGGCGCATTACTGTTTTTATTTTGACCGGACGCTAGGTGAGATTCCGTATGCGGGGCTGCGCTGTGGAAACATGCTGCCGATCGGCCGCGGCGAGGTGAAGAAGGGCGGATTTGTTTGTTCGGTGAGCGGGAAGCGGCGGGGGAAGGGATCGAGCCGGGAGCAGTCTCCGTATGCGGAGATGAGCGCGGGCATCCAGCTGGCGATTGCGGAGAACATTGAGCGGATTTACAAGCAGAATTGCCAGAACCTGGGGCTGCTGACATCGACGGATTTTTCTTTGATTGATCGAATTCGCGCAGGGAAGGAGATTGCTCTCAGCGAGTTTACTGCCGGGGAGGATGAGATTACGCGGCAGGTGATTGAGTATGGAGGGTTGTTTGCGTTCAATGTGGCGCGGATGCAGGGGAAAGTTTTGCTTCCGGCGATTGAAACGGAGACGCGTCCGATGACGTTGGCGGAGAAGATATTTGCGGGGCATATGAAGAGCTCGAGGCAGCCCTCCGCCACTCCAAGTGCCGAACTTGGCACTCGATATGTGAAGCCGGGGGATTCGGGATTTACTGCGGTGGATTTGCGGTTTAGCCACGAGTATGTGACTCCCATGGCTGCGATCTTTTATGAGCACTATGTGGGCAAGGATGTTCCGGTAAACGATGCTTCGAGCATACGGTTCTTTCGGGATCATCTTACCTTTTTGGACGAAGTGATTTCGGAAGAGAAGAAGAAGATGGGACTGCTCGATCTGGCCATGCAGTTGAAGGTGAAGCAGGAGGAGTTTGCACGGGCGCAGGGAATCAAGTTGCACGGGGAATTGACCGATCGCAAGGGTTCGGAGGGGATTTGCCATTCGGTGATGCTGGAGACTTATGCTTTGCCGGGGCAGGTGAATGTTGGGTCGGATTCACATACTCCGCATGTGGGCGCGATCGGATGTATTGCGTTTGGGATTGGGACCACGGACCTGTTCAATTCGTGGATCACGAAGGATGTACGAGTGAAGGTGCCGGAATCGGTGAAGATTGTGATTCGCGGCAAACGACATGCGAACGTTACGGCGAAGGATTTCATCCTGAAGATTTTGGCCCTGGATTATGTGCGCAGCGGCAAGGCACTGGCGAAGGTGATGGAATATGCGGGCGAGGCGGTCGAGGCGTTGTCGGTGGACGAGCGCGCGACGATGACGAATATGGCGGCAGAGATTGGCGGCTTTACGGGAATTGTCGCTCCGGATAAAAAAGTCGTGGAGTTTTTGATGGAGCGACGGGGAATGCGGCGCGAAGACGCTGAACGGGTGATTGAGGGCCTGAATAGCGATGCCGACGCCGAGTATGCGGCCGTGATCGAACTGGATGCAGCAGAGATCGCGCCGATGGTGGCGACTCCGGGGGATCCGGGGAATGGAAAATATGTGCGCGAGTTGGGCGCAAGGGTTCCAATCGAAATTGCATACGGCGGAACTTGCACCGCTGGCAAGAATGAAGACATGGATATGTATGCTGCCGTGTTGGCGGACGCGTTGGCGAAAGGGCAGCGAGTGGCTCAGAATGTCGAGTTCTGGATTCAGTTTGGCTCGCAGGAGACACGGGAGTATTCAAAGCGGCGCGGCTACATCGACATTTTCGAGCGGGCAGGCGCGAGGCTGATCGAACCGAGCTGCGGGGCTTGTATCAATGCGGGGCCGGGCGTCTCGACTCGTCCGGACCAGGTGGTCATCAGCGCGCAGAACCGGAATTTTCCGGGACGCAGCGGGCCAGGTCAGATGTATCTGGCGTCTCCGCTGACGGTGGCGGCGAGCGCGGTGGCTGGATATATTGTGGAGTATGAACCGAGCCACGTGCTAAAACTCGCAGCCGTCTGAGGCCGCAATCACGAGTTCGCAATTTCTTGTTAGTTACTTTGCGGGATATTTCACCTTTCGCCATTACTTATCACAGCTTAGTAGGTAGTGTCACAAAGCGTGACGGTCGAAGTGTCCGAAACCATTGACGAATTGTGCACTTTAACCAAGCGCGAGAGGATAATCGGTAAATTGGTGAAGTGATTCTCGGTGTAGCGAAATGAGACACGCGTAAGTGTGGAAAGAATCATTCGGATGTCGGTTCCGGTTGATGAGTAAGTCGCGATACGTTTCTTTGCTATTGCTGGCCAAAGTTCTATAGTTGTTGATGAAAAAGACCTTCGGTAACTTTACTTAATCGACATAGCCAGTTCAAGATAGATAGTCATCGGTGGAAGGGCAATCCTATCCACGAAGTCCCTGCCGCAACTAATTCCTACAGGCTTGGATGGTGAATTCTAGGCTGCTAGAAACGGCGGGCGATCCCGATGAAGTGCCGCATTATCGCGGTCCTCGGTACGAGACCGGAAGCAATTAAACTGGCGCTCGTCATTCACGCTCTGCGGCAGCGATCGGAAGACTTCGAGACTGCGGTAGTTCATACGGGTCAGCATCGCACGATGCTCGACAGCGCTCTGCAATTCTTCAAGATTAAACCTGACTTTGATCTGGCGGTGATGCGTCCCAATCAAACGCTGAACTCGTTGACCGGACGCGTATTAGATACGGTGGAGAATGCATGCCATCGCTTTGAACCAAACATGGTGCTGGTGCAAGGCGACACAACCACGGCTTTTGCGTCGGCGCTAGCGGCGTATTACAGCAAGATTCCGGTGGGGCATATCGAAGCGGGACTGAGGAGTCACAACCTGTACGATCCGTTCCCGGAAGAGGCGAACCGGCGGTTGGCCTCGGTGCTGGCGGATATCCACTTCGCGCCCACCTCGTTGGCCCGCGAGAATTTGTTAGCGGAGGGCATTCCTGCGGAAAAGATTGTAGTGACCGGGAATACCGTGATCGATACTCTGCGCGCACTCAGTGTGCTGCCCCATTCCTGGGAAAATACGCCTCTTGCAGGAATCCCAGATGATAAGTCTCGTCTCGTACTGGTCACCTCGCACCGGCGGGAATCGCTGGGTGCGGATCAGGAACAAATGTGCCTTGCGCTGAAGGATCTGGTTGGGAAGCATCCAGATATTCGGGTTATCTACCCGGTGCACATGAATCCGAACGTTCGGAGCACGGTGAATGCACTGCTGCAAAACACCGAGCGAATTCATCTGACGGAACCGCTCGACTACATCACGTTTGTCAGCCTGCTACGCCGATGTTTCTTAGTGTTGACGGACTCGGGGGGAATCCAGGAGGAAGCGCCGACGTTTGGCAAGCCGGTTCTCGTGCTGCGCAAACTCACGGAGCGGCCGGAGGCGGCGCAGTTCGGCATGGCGAAGATCATTGGCATGTCGCGCGACGCGATTGTCGACGAGACAACGCACCTGCTAAACGACGCAGGCGCATATCAAGACATGTCCGAAGGCGAGAACCCATACGGAGATGGTCACAGTTCGGAGAGGATTGTGGAGTCCGTCTGGCGCTGGTATCAGAAAAAGAGTCCGCTTTTAGAAGCGGACCAACAATTCAAACTGGGGCCGAGACCGGCGCACCGGCGGCGAAAGAGCGATATCGAGAAAATTGCGAGCAAAGCTGCCGTGGCAGGTAAAGCGTGACGGCGCGCAACCGGCACCTGGGCTGTGGTTGTGCCGGATGATTGCCGTCCTGTACGCCATTGTTTTCGTCATCTGCGTCTACACTGCGCGGCATTATTTTTTCACGTTGAACCGTTTGTTTGGTTTCCAAAGACATCCCTATATCGACATTGACACGGCAGACTGGCCGCCGGTAACGGTGCTCGTGGCGGCTCACAATGAAGAGAAGGTGATTGCCAACGCATTAAGCGCGTTGATGGCGGTGAAGTATCCGGAAGACAAGATGCTGGTAGTTCCGGTAAATGACCGGTCGACCGACCGTACGCGGGAAATCATCGACAAGTTTGTGACGGAATATCCGGGACGCATCCGGGCATTTCATCGCGTCGGAGGCAAGGGTGGCAAGGCGGCCGCGCTGAAAGATGCCATGGAACTCGTCGAGACCGAAGTAATCCTGATTTTTGACGCGGACTACATTCCTGGCGCGGGGCTGATTAAGCAACTGGTCGCGCCGTTCTTTGACCTGGAAGTCGGTGGCGTAATGGGCCGCGTAGTGCCGATGAATGCCGGCACAAACCTGTTGACCCGGTTATTGGACCTTGAGAGATCGGGCGGATACCAGGTCGATCAGCAGGCGCGGATGAATCTTCGTCTCGTGCCGCAACACGGAGGTACGGTTGCGGGCGTGAGGCTGAGTGCGCTGCGAGAGATTGGCGGATGGAACGAGAATTCGCTGACCGAAGACACCGACTTGACTTATCGACTACTGCTGAATGGATGGAAGACCGCGTATCAAAATCGGTCGGAGTGTTACGAAGAGGTGCCCGAGAACTGGGCCGTACGCATCAAGCAAATTATGCGTTGGGCGAAGGGCCACAACCAGGCGATGGTCACCTACAGCCTGCGCCTGCTGTTTGGCAATCACCGCGCCACGCTACGCGAACGAATTGACGGAACGCTATTGCTCGGCGTGTATGCCATGGCGCCGATTACGCTGGTGGGTTGGGTGCTGGCCCTGAGTGTGTTCTATGAGGGCGTCGCACCGCTGCATGGCGTGATCGCGCTTCTCTCTTTAACGGCCTATGCGGCGCTGGGAAATCTCGCCGCGTTTTTTGAAATCGCGGCCGCCTCGCGGCTCGACGGGACCCGCCAACGAATCTGCCTGTTACCTTTCCTCATTCTAGGGTTTGCCGTCAGTATCTTTTCGGTGTCGAGAGCCGCAGTGTCACAAGTGAGCGATCTGATCACTGGTGCGGAATTCCACTGGGACAAAACGGAACGCTTTCGGAAGGCAATGTGAATTCCTATATCGCGGTGGCGGCTCTGATTTCCGTGGCTAGTCTTCTGTTCATGCTGCCGCTGGTGCCGGCGCTCGTGGAATTGCACCGCAAGTCAGATGCGCTGCCGCTGGTGGTTGTGCAACAAAATGCCGGGGAGATTCGCCATTTTGCGAACAGCTTTCGGAGTTATGTCAAGAATCTGCAGCCAATTCTGCAAAGCTGCGTGACGAGTGGAACGAGCGACGGCGGAATACTTCCGGACGGCGCGGAATATGTCGTGCTCGGCCGAGTCGACGAAGCGCTTCTTCGCGGATTCGCCGAGGGCGAGGCGGGCCATCCCGTTTTGATTATGGCAGGAGTGGATTTGAGTGTGCCGCCGTCAGCCAAGTTCTCGAAAGATATATATGCCGGCGGGGGATTCGGAGGCGGAGAGAAGAACAGCTATCGCGCGATTCTGGGAGAGCGAGAAGTTTCCCTCGGTGTCGGAAGCGAGGTGCTGCGCTGGGTTCACGCCGTCGGCATGTTCACTGCGGCATATGGCTGCAATCTCTACGGACGTATTTCCTCGGACTTAGGTATACGCCTGGGTGATGAGTGCAGTTTCTCGAGGATGAACGCCCCGCACATCGAAATCGGGCGCCCGGCGGCTGAAGACATCTCGAGTACGGAGGAGATGACAGTTCCTTCCAGCGCAAATGCAGGCAAGCTGCCGCGTCTTTTGCACGATGGCGACTACGAGGTTCTAGCCGGTCAGGTTATGGAGCGGGACATCGTGATTCGAGGCAATTTACGGATTCGCGCAGGCGCGCGAATTTGTGGCAGCGTGAAGAGCGTAAAAGACATGGTGATTGAGGACGGCGTCTCTGTGGAAGGTAGCCTGATTAGCGCCAGCAAGATGCGGGTCGGGCCGAACTGCCGGATTCACGGACCAGTGATTGCAGAGCGCGAACTCTCGATCGCAGGGGGAACGCGGTGCGGGACGCGACAGTATCCCACGACGGTGAGCGCGCCGCAAATCGAAGTGGAAGAGGGCGTAGTCGTTTTTGGCACCTTGTGGGCTCGCGAGCACGGTCATGTGGTGGCTAAAGTATGAGGCGCCACCGAGCACTCCTCGTTGTGATCGGTTTGACTGCGGTTGTTCTTGTCGGGTGGTCGCTTGTCTCTTGGGCGATGAGGGACCGGTTTCGGTCAACGGCCGATCGCCTTCTATTGCTGGTGCCCGATGGCACGAATTTCGCAGACCCCCGAGTGACGATGTGGCTGGACGCTGGCAACGAGGAAGGTCTTCATGTGGTCCCAGTGCACGATTCGGATTTTCTCCGTCCTCTGTGGGGAGAATCGAAGTGTGCGGGAGTGATCTTGCCGGACTCAATCCATCAACAGGCGAGTGATCTATTTCTGGCCACCCTGCACCGCTTTGTGGGCGAAGGAGGGAAGTTGATGTTGGTCTACGATGCCGGAACTCTCTCCCTGAATGGCGCTTTTGCGCCCGGCCGGTCTCGCATGTCGGACATGGTCGGAGTCGATTACGCGTTGTACGACAAACTTGGTGATAAGACCATTCAATGGAATAACGTGAGTAGCACGAGTGCAGTTGTGGCGCAGATGGAGATCCCTCCAGGAAAGTACTACCCGTTTCACCCAGAGACCAGCAACGGGGGAGGGAAGGATGATTTAGCTTCTGCTGGTGGAGTCTTCGAGACTGAACTTAGGCGCTATAAGTATGGCGATTTGCAGTATCCGAGCTTTGTGACTTCAGGTAAGTATAGTGGCCAAGTCTTATTTCAGTCGACTAATGGGCTTGTGGCTGGAGAGAGTTCTTACCGAAAGGGATCGGTGTTGTTTGTCAACTTGCCCCTTGGATATCTGAAAGGCAATACCGATGGATTGATGCTGCATGTGTTTCTGAAGTATTTCGCCAGTCACGCTCTGTCGTTGCCCTATCTGATGTCTGTTCCAGACGGAGTCGGCGGGTTGGTGCTGAACTGGCACATCGATTCCAATGCGGCGATTAAGCCACTGCAAGAGATGAGCTCCTGGAAAATCATGGAGCAGGGGCCGTATTCGATTCACATCACGGCGGGTCCGGACGCCAGCCAAGAAGGCGACACGAGGGGTTTCAACGTCGAGCACAACTTGGTCAGCCAAGGTCTGATACGCAAGTTCATGGGGCTCGGCTATTCAGTTGGGAGCCACGGCGGCTGGATTCATGACTACTTTTCCGCTCATGTCGAGACCGACGATCCGAAAACCCTGGAAAAGTACCTCGCACTGAACAAGAGCGCGCTGGAACAGATTACGAACAAGCCGGTGGTTGAATATTCTGCGCCAAATGGAAACCAACCTCCCTGGGTCACAAACTGGCTGCAAGCCCATGGCTTCGTCGCGTATTACTTTACCGGCGACACGGGCATGGGTCCGACGCAGGGATACCGGAACGGCAAACGCGAGGCGCGGAACGTATGGGCATTTCCCATCCTTCACCTCGACCGGGCTGCCGGTTTCGAGGAGATGAGCACCGAAGGGTACTCCGCGGAGGAAATCGAGCGGTGGCTCATGGCGATTACAGACTTCTCCTCGAACCAACAGTCGGTGAGACTGGTGTATTTCCATCCCCCTGGCATTCTGCAATATCACGCTCTCGTGGATCGCTGGATGGAGCAGACCGGACGGTTGAGAACGGCGGGACGATTTCGCTGGTACACCATGACCGAACTGGCAAACTTCTTGAATTCGCGAAAACAGGTGAAATGGAAGTTATCTGAAAACGCGGGAGTTATCACTGTCGACGCGAATCATCCTGACACGTTGAATCACGAAACCTGGCGGCTTTCCGCCGCTCGTTTTGCGGAGCCGAAGATCGTCATGGGTGTGGGCAGGGTAGTCCGGGACAAGGACGCGTGGATGATCATCGCCGGAGACGGAAAAGACCTTCGATTCGAGACTGAGAGCTCCGTTCAATGAAAATTACTCGCCCACAACAGCGAAATTCCGCGACGTCTCTTATCGTGGTGGCATTTGTTGCCTTCGCTGCCGCGCCGTATTTGCAAGGGCAGGATGCTGCACCTTACGCCGGTGTTGCGTTGACCGTTCCGGGGGTCGCCAGTCCCGAGCAGTCTTCTCCACTGCAGCTGGATACGGACTTGCCCGTGCAAATTGGATCGAAACAGTTAAATAACTTTGTGGAAGCGGGCGGCGACTATCAAGACCTAACCAACAGTTTCGGACATTGGGATGGCGGATACGCCCGGGGAAGTGTGACCGCGGGCAAGAATATCTGGAACGCCGAGGTCAACGGCCAGCACGAATTCGGCGATGCCGGGGTGTATCTGGGGGCGGGAGACACATACAACTTTACTCCGAACTGGTTTGGGTCGCTGACGGTTGGGTCGAGTGTTGGCGGCTTTTTCTGGCCGCGCTTCCGAACGGACGCTTTCATCAACAAGAAATGGATGAGCCGTAAGCAGTTGGTTACCACGATTGGCGTGGGTTATTACGCGGCTAAAGATATCCATCGCGATCACAGCTTCTTCTTAGGCAGCACGTACTACTTTGTAAAACCGTGGATTGTTGAAGAGGGAATCCGATTTAATGTCAGCAATCCGGGTTCTGTTTTCTCGCCGGCAGCCTTTGTCGCACTTACTCAGGGACGAAACAAAGAGCACTATGTGACGGTTCGGGTTGGTTTCGGGAAAGAAGCATTCCAACTCATCGGGCCGACTGTGAGTTTGAGTGATTTTGAAAGCCAGACTCTAACTGCCACCTGGCGGCAGTGGATCGGCAAGAATTGGGGAGTCAACGTTGTGGGCGACTACTACCACAGCCCGTTCTACCAGAGAGGGGGACCAAGCGTTGGCTTCTTCCGGGAGTTTTGAGCATGGCCCGAGAATCGCCACACTGGGCGAGCTGCCAAAGCCAGGCGATCCGATCCTCCCCCGCGGACATCGTGGTGGAGTGATCGAGATGCATAGGGCGCTGGCCCACTTTCGGCTAGGTCCCTTGAACCTGGTTACAGCGATCAGTTTGTTTGTCTGTTTTTCTTCAATCTGGCTGCTATTGTTGCCGAGAATCTGTCGATTCTGGGCGCTAATTCTCGAATTTGGAATTCGGGTTTTGCCTTTGCGCGCTGAAATTGGACTGACCCCCCATCACCTGACTACGTTCATCAACTTTGATATACCGTTTTTGCGCATGGAACCCGTTTTGCCCACCGCTGCGGTGTGGGGCGGCGCTTGTATCATCACCGGTGCGCTTTTTGGTGCGAGTTTCTTTCTGTCGGACAATCTCATTCCAGTCATGTATTTGCTGAGGGGGTCGCTGTTGGTGCCGATGACGGCGTTACTATATTTCGTGTTCTTGCCAGCCCGTTTCCCTCATACACCCGACAGTTATATGGAAGGGCTTATGACCGCGGGAATTGCGCTAATCTCGGTTATACCTTTGCTGTTTGGGTTGACTTACTACATCTTTGATTTCGGATTACCGAAAAAGGGATTTCTCACGATTATCGCCATGACCCACCTGGCACTCTTTTTGCCAATGCAGATGCTTTTGCAAGCGCTATTCCTGCAAAAGACAGTCTTGTTCATGCCGGTGCTGTACATAATCTTCGGTATGCCGGTAAATATTTTGATGATTGTCGCCTTTTACTCGTGGGGTATGACATGGTCTTTTCGCAAGGGCCGGGCGGTTTGAAGAGAGTGTGTTGTACCTCAGCAGGCATATCCCCGAGGGCGCGCGGAACTTTGGTATGTTCAGTCATCCCTCGCGCGCACGAAGTGTTGCCTCGAACATAAGATGTTAGCAAGACTGAACCTTTTTACTCTTATCACCGCCTACCTCGATCGTCCGTAATGAAAGAGTTGCCCCTTATGTCTTCCTCGATTGGAACACCAAAGTTGACTCCCGTGCCGCGAGCGGCCAACGTTGGGGCTGATTCCGGAGTGCCCGCGACGTCGGTGACGCAGGCCCTACTGACGGCGATGCTGAAGAGCTCGGCGAAGATCAGCGACTTGTTCTTTTCACCGGGAAAGCCGCCGCTCGTTGAGGTCGGCGGAAAGCTGGCTCCGGCCGGTGCAACCCGCGCCCTGACGAGCGACGACACGCGTCGGATTGCGGCCGACCTGATGGGCAATAACCAGAATGCGCTCGATAACTTGAGGGAATTGGGTTCGTGCGACGTGTCTTATAGTTTGCCGGGTACTCATCGGTTTCGAGTCAATATCTTCATGCAGCGCGGATCGTGTGCCATCGTCATGCGAGTCATTCCAGATAAGATTCCGGACTTCGATACGCTCAACCTGCCTGTCGAGTTGAAGAAGATTGTCGGTTTGCGTAACGGAATTGTCTTGGTCACGGGACCGACCGGGTCGGGAAAGTCATCGACACTGGCGGCTATCATAGACCGCATCAACTTGGAGCAGTCGTATCATGTACTGACGATCGAGGATCCCATCGAGTTTCTGCATCCTCACAAGAACTGCATTGTGAACCAGCGCGAGTTGCACAGCGATACGCCGAGCTTCGCATTGGCGCTCAGAGGGGCGCTGCGGCAAGCTCCCAAAGTGATTCTGGTTGGAGAGATGCGGGACAAGGAGACGATCGAGATCGCCATGGAGGCGGCGGAAACGGGTCACCTCGTGCTCTCAACGTTGCACACAATTGACGCCTCGAAGACAGTAGAGAGAATCGTAGGTGTCTTTCCAATGGCGGAACAGCACACGCTCCGGAACCGGTTGGCGAAGAGCTTCCGCTACATTGTTTCGCAGCGGTTGGTTCCGCGCAAGGACGGCAGCGGGCGCATGGCGATTATTGAAATCTTGAAGTCGACTCTGCGGACGCGTGAATACGTGGAGAAGGGCGAGGCCGATGGCAAGACCCTGCTCGACGCGATGCGGGTGGGCGAACAAGATGGGATGCAGTGTTTCGACGGGGATATCGAGAAAAAGATCCGGGAAGGCACGCTGGATATCGAGACGGGATTGGCGTACGCGACGAATCCGGGAAATCTTCTTCTCGATATGTCGGACCTCAAGCTTGAAGCGGAGACCGATTCGCTGCTCGAAACCGAAGGGATTACGAAGTAAAGCATTTCTAGCGGTCTCGGTACGGTGGTGACAGGCGGGAGTGTTGCTCTATACCGATGGGCGACACGAGGCGGCGACGGCAAGCAGAGTTGGCAACACGTCGCCCAATCCGGGTGCGCCCGCAGGGCCGGTTTCTCCAAGACTGAAATATAACTTGCTATACAAAGGGTACAAGCATTCATAAACTCGTTGCGCCGATGGATCGGGAAAAAATTTCTTATGGGAAGGGCAGATTTTGTCCTGGGCTTCGTCGATGGTTTTGAAGGTGCCCGCCGCGAGAAAAGCGAAAATCGCGGATCCGAGGCTGACCACGCTCTTATCGGGAACGAGCACGGGACGACCGAGAACATCGGCATAGACCTGATTCAGGACATCGTTCTTTTGGGGAATGCCTCCCGCGTTAATTACACGCTTTATGTTCACACCGTGCCCGGCCATCCGGTCAAGGATGACGCGAGTGTGAAACGCGGTCCCTTCGATGGCGGCAAAGAGTTCGTCTTGCGCCGTGCTCTGCAGGTTCCAGCCCAGCGTGACGCCGCGCAGGTTGGGGTTGACGAGGACGGTGCGGTCGCCGTTATCCCAAGTCATGCGGAGTAGGCCCGTCTGGCCGGCGCGATATTTTTCGAGTCCCACGCTCAAACTTCTTACATCGGTACCGGCACGAGATGCGATGGCGCTGAAGATATCTCCCACGGCGGAGAGGCCAGCCTCGATGCCTGTTCGCTGAGGATGCACGCTGCCTTGAACCACGCCACAGACGCCGGGCACGAGGCTGACCGATGGAGTGATGCCGATAATACAGGTGGAAGTGCCGACGACGTTCACCATGTCATCAGTGCGGCAGCCCGCTCCAATTGCGTCCCAGTGCGCGTCGAAGGCGCCAACGGGGATCGGGATTCCTGGTTTGAGACCCAGCTTTTCAGCCCATTCGGCGGAGAGCGTCCCCGCAATCTGATCGGAGGTGGCGTACTGGCCATCCAGGTTCGCGCGAACACCCTGCAACAGAGGATCGACTTTCACTAAAAAGCTTTCGGGCGGGAGTCCTCCGAGTTGCGCATTCCACAGCCATTTGTGCCCCATGGCGCAGATGCTGCGCTTTACTTTGCCGGGTTCGGTGATGCCACACAGCGTGGCGGCTACCATGTCGCAATGCTCAAACGCCGATGCAAACTCGGACCGGAGCGAGGGATTGTGCCGCAGCCAGTGCAGCAACTTCGAGAAGCCCCACTCCGACGAGTACACGCCGCCGCACCACTGGATGGCTTCAAGGTTTTCGCGGAGCGCCGCGGCGGTGATCTCAGCCGCCTCGCCCTTGGCGCGGTGATCGCACCAGAGGTAGTACTCCCCGAGAGGTTGCATGTTCCGATCGACGGGGATGACCGAAGAGCCAGTAGTATCGAGAGCAATTGCCTCGACCTGATTGCCCTGAATGCCGGCCAGGCGGATGACTTCTTGCGTGGCTGCGGCCAGAGCACGCATGTGGTCCGCGTGCAATTGCGTGGCGTATTCCGGATCGTCTCGCTTGCGATGGAGCGGGTATTCCTGGGTCGCTGAGGCTAGGATTCCCCGATCGCTATCGACCAGGGAGACGCGCACGCTGAGAGTTCCAAAATCGACGCCGGCGACGATGGCCATCAGCAGCCTCCGTTTTCTCCACCGTGCCAGTACATGTCCCAGCCCAAATAGCGCGTGGCAGCTTCGTGCACTGCGGAGGTGACGATCGACGATGACCGGGTGAGATTCGCAGCGACGTGATGCTCAAAGCCGTTTTTGCAAATGTAACGGAGTAATTTCTGCATTTCTTCGATTTCGACTACGCCAGCGCCGCCGAAGGTGTTGAGCGGGTCATCGGTGAATCGTCCCTGGCCCACGTAGCCCCGCATTTTTCCGGCGGTGTCGTCGGTCGAAAAACGGGCGAAGCTCATCTTTTCCGGCTTGATCAAGCCGACGCAGGTTCCGAAGGTGTTCTCTTTGCCGACGGTGCCAGCGATGATTTCCTGGAAATCCATCTTTACGGAACGGAAAAAATGTTTGGGCAAATTTGAGCAATGGAAGCAGACTGCCTTGTTCGGATCGGTGCCGTAATTGTTATTCCAGTCGAGGAGGGCGGAGGGGAATCCCGAAGCCAGTTGCAGCGCGTGCATGCCGAGGACGCCGCAGATGTCGACCTCGCAGGCGCTGGAGAGCAGTTCGTTGCTCATCATGCTCATTACTGTGCAGGGCACGACACCCAGATTTTCTTCGATCGAAGTCCAGCATTGGACGGCGCTGATCGTGACCTCGGTCGCTGCCATCCATTGGTCAACGACAGCTCCCAATTTCGCCATCTTCAGGAGAGCGGCGCCGGGCACGCTGCTTGCATCGACGTATTTGTTGATGGCGGAGAGTTTGGCTTGGGCCTGATCGTCGTTGTCTTTCATGCGTTCAACGCGGCCGAGGACTTCGGAAAGATCGAGCGTTTCGATCGAGATGCCGTGCGATTCCAGAATCTTCTCGCTGTAGCGGACCGTATTGAAGGCCGTGGGGCGGGCACCGATGGCACCGACGCGAAGATTACGGAATCCCTTGACCACGCGACAGACCGCCGCGAACCATTGCAGATCGGTCGCAAAATCGGCTGAATCGGGGCTCTCGGTGTGGAGAGCGGTGATGGAATAGGGAATGCCGTACTGGCGAAGATTATTGCAAGCCGACATCTTGCCGCAGAAACTGTCACGCCGGAAGGCTATCGTCATTTTTGCGGGATCGTCGGGAGTGGCTTGGATCAGCACCGGCACGCGGAGATCTGCGAGGCGCAAGGTGTCGGCGATGGCGCGCTCCTCGCCGAAGTTGGGCAGGGTAACGATGATGCCGTCGATGCGATCGCGATTGCGCTTGAAAAGATCGGCGCATCGGCGTGATTCTTCGCGCGTCTCGACCGCGCCATATTTGCTCTCTTCGGGAGAAAGAGCCACTACGTCGATGCCGCCGGCGGTCAGTACGCGCAGCATCTCTTCCCGTCCGCTCTTGGCGAGATGATCTGGGAAGAATCCACGGTTGCCGACAATCAAGCCCATCGTTATTGTTTTTGAGGTCATAAATTTTGCGCTCTTAGGAAAACGTTTGCCACATTCCAAAAAATGAACTGAAACGTCGAATCCTACAAAAACCGAATCGGGTGCTACGACTGTTTTCGCGGCGCGAACTTAAAACAGTAAATGAGACCGAAGACGAGGAGCGCCGCGCCCCACCACACCCCGGCATGCAGGTTGAACAAGACTACGCCAGGATTGGCGGGAGGGTACACGAGTTGATAAATTCCAGCGGCGAGAATCAGCGCGCCGTTTACTGCCAGTGAAATGCCGATGAAGAACCAGATTGAAATCATGCTCCGCCCCCCCAAAAAATCCAGACCCGTTCGAAACGGGCCTTCGATTACCAGAAAATAATATTCAGGATGAAGAAAATTACCGTCACTACACCAGCCCAGAAGAGCGGCTTTTGATAAAGGGGAACATCTCCAACTGACGGAATTTCCGTTAATCCGTAGACGAGGCCTGTCAATTTGCCGTCGGCAATTGGTTCGGTCGCGAGACTTACAGTTACGGTCACGATTACGCAGACGATGAAAGACCATAGCGCCTGAAACATATCCTGCGCCAGACCTTTGGCGTGCGGAGACAGGGCGACATACCGCAGAGCCGTCGGATCGAGTTTTACCCAGGTCCACATGCCGATCGAAGAGAGGGTTCCGCAGAGCAATCCCCAGAATCCGCCCGCGCCGGTTGCCCGCTTCCAGAGCATTCCCAACACAACCGTGCCGAAGAGAGGGGCGATAAAGAAACTGAACAGAGCTTGCACGTAATCCATGATGCTGGCGAATTGCATCACGAGATAGGCCGTTCCAACGCTGATCAACACGCCAATGATCGTTGTCCAACGGCCCATGTTTACATAATGATGGTCGGAGCCCTTGCTGTTGATGAGCGGGCGATAGATGTCATAGGTCCACACGGTGGTGAAAGCGCTTACGTTGCCCGCCATGCCGGACATGAATCCGGCGATCAGCGCTGTAACTCCGAGGCCTAACAAGCCAGGGCCGCAGTAACGAGCGAGCATTAGCGGCAGAACGTCGTTGTAACTGTGGCCTCCAGTTAAGGCTGCGACCGATTCAGGGACCAGTTTCTCAGGTAACACAGCCAAACCAAGCAATCCGGGAAGGATCACGATGATTGGAACAAACATCTTGAAGCCGGCACCGATGATCGGCGCCATTTCCGCGCTGCGAATATCTTTTGCGGCGAGAATGCGCTGCACGACGAGGAAGTCGGTGGTCCAGTAGCCCATGGAAATGATGGCGCCTAATCCGAAGACGATGCCCACCCAGTTGATTCCCATCGGATTGTTGCTGAAGGAGCCGAGACCTGACCAGAGATGGACGTACTGATCGGAGGCACGATGAGCGATTTGCAGCTTGAGGTTGGTCCAGCCGCCGGCTTCGTACAAACCGAGAATGGGAATAAGCAGCGCTCCCGCCCAGATGAGAAAGAACTGGAGAACTTCGTTGAAAATGGCGGAGCGCAGGCCGCCGAGCGTGACATAAATGGCGACCGTCAACGAAGAAACCCAGATGCTGAAATTGATGTCCCAGCCGAGGACGATTTGCATGACCTTGGCCATGGCGAACATATTGACGCCACTCATGAGCACAGTCATGAAGGCGAAGGAAACGGCGGAGAGCGCGCGGCTTGGTTCTCCGAAGCGGAGCTTGAGGTACCCAGGGACGGAGTGGGTTTTAGAAATGTAGTAGAACGGCATCATCACGAGAGCGAGAAACAACATGGCGGGGATCGCGCCGATCCAATACCAGTGAGTCGCCAGAATGCCGTACTGGTAGGCCGATCCCGCCCAGCCCATCAACTCCAGCGCACCGAGGTTGGCGGAGAGAAAACTGAGGCCGGCGACCCATGCGGTCATCTCGCGTCCGGCCATGAAGAAGTCTTCACCGGTGTTGGAGCGGCCCTTCAAATACCAGCCAATGGAGAGAACGAGGACAAAATAGAAAACCACGATGACGATGTCGATGGGGGAGAGGCGGACTAATTGGCTGGGCACCAGGGTCGCAAGCAGTAAAGTCATCGCTTCGCTTTTTCCTCTTTCTGTTTTGTCTTACTTATTCTCTTGATGCTCGGCCTGCCCATAATATGCGTTCTTGCCATGTTTTCTAAAGTGATGTTTGTCGCGCAATGAATTTCCGGCCGATGGTGCGGCTGCATCGATGCCAAGGGTGAAATACGCCATGCGCGCAATGTACTCGAGAATGGCCGCGTTGTGGGCGGCGGTTGTGGCGTCCCGTGCCCAGGTGAAAGGGCCGTGGTTGGCGACCAAGATACCGGGAGTCGCTAACGGGTCGGCATCTTGCAGGCCGCGCACGATGACATGCCCGGTATTTTCTTCGTACTCTCCGGCGATTTCCGATTCCGTGAGATCGGAGGTTACCGGCACTTCGCCGTGAAAATAGTCGGCATGGGTGGTGCCAAAGCACGGGATGGGTTTGCGAGCCTGCGCCCAAGCGGTGGCATACGCGGAGTGTGTGTGCGCGATGCCGCCGATTCCGGGGAAGTGGTTGTAGAGAACCAGGTGTGTGGGGAGGTCGGAAGACGGTTTCAACCGTCCTTCGATGATCGTGCCTGCGAGATCGGTTACGACCAAGTCTTGCGGGGTCATTGTCTGGTAGGGGACGCCGCTGGGTTTGATGACCACGAGGCCTTGCTCTCGTGCGATGCCGCTAACGTTCCCGAATGTGTACAGGACGAGGCTCTGCCGTACCAGTTCCAGGTTGGCTTCGAGGACCTCTTCCCGCAAACGCTGCAGCATAGACGTGTTATCGCTCCCCGCGAGGAAACTGGATTGGGTAATCGTTTACTCGAAGTAGAAATTTAAGCCCCGGCTGTGCCGGGCGTCAATGGGAAGGTTCTGATTCGAAATGACGCGCACGCGCGACGTTTCGTGGCGTGAGGTAGGATGCGAGGGAAAACGGGACGGCTCAGGAGGGTTGTAATGCGTCAGGCGGCTTGACGCGGTCGAACGTGGGTCTCGGCTTCCTTCTCCCGGATTTCCACCTGTTCCTGTTTGATATCGAGGCGCAGGCGGTTGTAGATACTCATGTATTGATTTGCAATCCAGACGAGGCTGAATAGGGCGATCGCGTAGCCGCGCCAGTCGGCATATAAGAGTTTGAAGCGGGTGATGACGAGGAAAAAGGCGGCTACATAATGGCTGAAGCAATACTCGCAAGTGAACAGGTAGAAGAATTTGCGGCAAGGACCGTTCTTGCCTGATTTGGCTTGCTTTTGGCAATAGTCGCGGGGTTCGCGAAATACTTCTTCGTGGGTAACCGTCCAAGCCACACAGGCCACGGGGATGGAGAGGATGAGCAACCAGACAATCTGGAGAACGATCGGCATCGGTTTCTTTCGATGCTGCAAGCGAGAAAAAGGCTGGAGGAACGGCGAAAACCACAGTGGTCGACATAAGAAAACGGTGGCAGGGAGTCCTATACTGGCGGGGTTCGATGCGTTAGACTTTGCGGATCATCGATTCAAGCGGGGCAAATTCACCCTTTTCGTGGAGAGACCTGTGAGGAGAAGCGCACCGATTCTGATTGCGGTTGTTTTCCTGCTCGGTTTGGTGGCGGACGCGTCGGATCGCGACGAAACGACGAAAAGTTCTGCCTCAAGTTTGCTGGCCGCGACGCCTCCGATGGGTTGGAATAGTTGGAACAAATTTGCCTGCAACGTGAGTGAGGACCTCATCCGGCAGATTGCCGATGCCATGGTCACCTCCGGGATGAAGGACGCGGGCTATCAATACGTGGTGATTGACGATTGCTGGCAGATCGACCGCGACGGTCAAGGGAATATCGTTGCCGATCCGAAGCGTTTTCCTGCGGGCATGAAGGCGCTGGCCGACTATGTGCACGGCAAGGGCTTGAAGTTTGGACTGTATTCCGACGCGGGCACGAAGACGTGCCAGGGACGACCCGGGAGTCGCGGATATGAGTTTCAAGATGCTCGGCAGTACGCGGCTTGGGGTGTGGACTATCTGAAATTTGACTGGTGCGAGACCTCGACACAGGACGCCCGGTCTTCTTATGAACTGATGCGGGCTGCTCTGGATGCTTCGGGGCGGCCGATTGTCTTCAGTATTTGCGAATGGGGAACGAGTAAGCCGTGGCTATGGGCGAACGGTGTGGGAAATCTTTGGCGAACCACAGGCGACATCAGCGACCGTTGGGAAGGCAAGGTTAAATGGCCCAATGGCGACTGCTGTTCCAACGGGATGACGGAAATTCTGGATTTGCAGGTGGGGCTGGCATCGTACGCGGGGCCGGGGCATTGGAACGATCCCGACATGCTGGAAGTAGGCAACGGAGGTATGACGGTTCCGGAATATCGGGCGCACTTCAGTTTGTGGGCGATTCTCGCGGCTCCTTTAATTGCTGGAAACGATATAAGGGAGATGAAGCCGGAGATTCGCCAGATCCTCACGAAAAAGGAAGTGATCGAGGTCGATCAGGACGTGGCGGGTAAGGAAGGGCAGCGGGTTCGGAAAGAGGGGAATTTGGAGGTATGGTCGAAGCCGCTGCACGATGGAAGCCGAGCGGTCGTTCTGCTGAATCGCGGGATCGACGAGAAAAATATCGCCGTGAGCTGGGAAGATCTGGGATACCCGACACATTTGACTGCCAAGGTCCGAGATCTTTGGCAGGAAAAAGAATTGGGTGAGTTCAAAGGGATGTTTTCGGCGAGCGTTGCGCCCCACTCGGTGGTGATGGTTACGGTTAGGCCTTAGGGAAACAGCCATTCGCCAAAAGGGCACGGAGGTTCACGAAGGAACATCAGCACGATTTACCGTCTCCCGTGTCCCTTCGACAGGTGCCGAGATGAGTGGTCACTCGTGATATTCTTACTGTAGCAGCTGCGTTTTCTTCCGATTGGATCGATTCCCGCAGTTCCCAAAAAACATCATGATTTCAGTCAGCAATGTGTCGATGCGCTACGGCGCTAAGGTTCTATTTGACGAAGTGTCCACCGGGTTCGTACCGGGGAAGCGCTATGGCCTGACGGGGCCGAATGGCGCAGGCAAATCCACGTTTATGAAGCTGCTGACGGGCGAACTTGATCCGCAGAAGGGAACCGTCGTCCGGCCGCGCAAGCTTGGCGTGTTGAGCCAGGATCAATTTGCCTTCGATAAGTACCGCGTGATTGATGCCGTCATCATGGGCAATAAGCGTTTGTGGGCTGCGCTCGAAGAGCGAGAAGTGATTTACGCGAAGACAGAAATGACCGACGCCGACGGCATGAAACTTGGAGAACTAGAGGGCATCGTCGGCGAAGAAGACGGCTATACCGCCGAAAGTGACGCGTCGATTCTTTTGCAAGGACTCGATATTCCCGACGAGCAACACGAGCGCATGATGTCCGAGTTGCCGGGCGGGCAGAAAGTCCGAGTGCTACTGGCGCAGGCGCTATTTGGTCATCCGCAAGCGCTGTTGCTCGATGAGCCAACCAATAACCTCGATCTCGATTCGATCCATTGGCTGAAGACATTTTTGAACCAGTACGAGGGCGTACTGATCGTGATCTCGCATGATCGCCACTTCCTGAACGGTGTTTGCACACACATTGCCGACATCGATTACGAGACCATCATTACGTACACCGGTACCTATGACGACATGGTGGTGGCGAAGACGCAGATACGGTCGCAGATCGAGTCGCAGAATGCGCAGCGGGAAAAAAAGATCGACCAGTTGAATGAGTTCATTGCTCGTTTCGCGGCCGGAACGCGATCGAGCCAGGTGCAGTCGAGGCGCAAGGAAGTCGAGCGCCTGCAAGTGACGGAATTGGCGCGATCAAACATACAGCGTCCTTACCTGAAGTTCGAGCAAAAACGGCCGTCGGGCAAGCACATTCTGGAAGTCGAGAGCGTGACGAAATCGTACGGGGATGCGAAGGTTGTTGCGGGCTTCACGGCTAGCGTGATCCGCGGCGAAAAAATCGCCTTGATGGGCCGCAACGGTTCAGGTAAGACAACGCTGGTCAATGCGCTGCTTGCGAATTCACCGACCACGACGGTGTCGGAACTGCGCCAGACGAGCGGGTATGACGGTCCCTTTATTGACGGCGGCAAAGTCATCTGGGGTCATGAAGCGTCGGTCGGGTATTTTGCGCAGGATCACAAGGCGCTGATCGAGCCCGGCATTAAGGTGCTCGAATGGCTGCATCAGTGGGATCCGGCGGCGTCGACGGAAGAAATTCGCGGCATTCTCGGCCAGATGCTGTTTCCCCGGGAGGATGCGGAAAAGCGCACGGATATCCTCTCCGGCGGAGAGGCGGCGCGCTTGTTATTCTGCAAGCTGATGCTGCAGAAGCCGAACGTTCTGGTGCTCGACGAACCTACAAACCATCTGGACTTGGAATCAATCAACGCACTAAATATTTCGTTGCAGCGCTACCAGGGAACCGTGTTGCTGGTGACGCACGACGAAGATCTGATTGATGAGGTTGCAACCAGAATCTGGCACTTCGAAAGCAATCATCTGATTACCGATTTCAAAGGCGCGTACAGCGAATACCAGACGGTACTCGCGTAGTACGGCAGAAGCAGATCCTTCGCTTCGCTCAGGATGACAAAATTGTAAGGGGCAGCCCGTAATTAGCTGTTGGCACCTTTCTGGACGATCGACAGGGTCGGACGTTTTTTTACTTTCTTCCCTGTGCGTGATCGTTTGGCGGGCTTGGCGGCATCCCGGATGATGTCGGCCACGGAGGTGCTTTCAAGGATTTTGGCGGCTGCGTCCCGCACCTCGAGAAAAACTCCGTAGAGTGCGCGATGGTCGGGATCGGTGACGATGAGGCTGCGCAGTTGGTCGGCATCGCCGAAGGGGGCGAGAGGTCCGTCGACGAGTCGAATGATTTCGCTAAGCTTGATTTCCGCAGGCGCGCGCCGCAGCCGGTAACCGCCTTTCGCGCCGCGAACGCTCTCCACGATGCGGGCGTTTTTCAACTCCAGGAGAATCAGTTCAAGGAATTTTTCGGGCAGGTCGCTATCGATGGCGATGTCCCGGATTTTGACCGTCTCGGTTCCGTAGCGCCGCGCCAACGTCATGATTGCCTGGAGTGCGTAGAGGCCTTTTTGCGAAATTTTCAAACTTGTGTCCTTTCGGTTCTCATTGACTCATGACCTCAGGGCCTTACCGGAGTCCCGAAGTCCACCATCGCATTGGACGTACTGTAGTGCGCTGACGCCGACTTTGCAACCAATCTTGTCGAACGCATCCCGAAGTTAGATAACTGCTAACCGCTTACGCCAGTGTCAGGTAGACTTCTGTTTGTTGCCCGTAGGTGCCATTTACTTCCATTGAATAACCTGAGCTTCAATGCAGGCTTGAAGGTAATCGACTACCAGAGTTATTGGTAATGGCCCGTATTCGGCCGATACCGCGTCTCGGATTTCGCCGACGTCGCGCTTTCCGTTGACGAAATTGATGATCTCATAGGCATAGAGTTCGGATTGATCGCGAACATTGAGTAATTGAGTGGCTTCACTGTTCATGAGCTTGATCTTTCCGTAGCGCTCCTTGCCTAGACGAGCACGCAGGACGTCGTCATTCTGGTAAGTCAGCGGACCGAATGCTCCAATACGCACCGGCACCTTGTTCGAATCCGCATCGCTGGCCCAGGGCGCGGCTGGGCTGGCCGTTTCCGCTCCTCGCCTTTGGGCTTCTGTGCCGATCCAGCGTTCAAATGCCGCCTCCTGCTCGGTCAAGGCCTTGGCGCCTTCGGCGTCGGCTCCGTTTGGACCATTCGTGAATTCGACCGCTGAATGCAGCCCCGCCCGTTCGCGCTGCAGGGTTTGATGCAGAAGATTTTCTGCCTCGTACCAGGCAATGTCCGGTGTGAGATTAGAGTCGTCCACTAACCGCTGAGCAGCAGCGAAGGATTGGGCGAGCCGAGCTTCCGCTTGTGCGGCAAGAAACGGGAGCGCGGTGGACAGCTGCTGCGAGGTCAGGCTGGCATAGACGTACCCAGAGGCGGCCCCCAGCAAGGCCACACGGCGCAACTTTGTGGCGTCGATCTGATCGAGCGTGTCGTGATCGGTATGGATGTAGATATCGGGCCAGTCGCGCAAGTAGAGCGAAGGGACGGCGATCGTCGAAGAGTCGTAATCGTCGTGATCACTGCCGCTTGAATATGGAGTGATATCAGCGATGAGTTCGTTCCGTGTGCCGGAAGCTCCGGCGCGGGTTTCGACAATACCGTCCTCGGCTGGAATGTCGCCGGCCGCGTAGCCGCTGGCAGCGACGCGAATGGTGTCGAGAAATGCCGATCCCACGTCGGTAACGAAACTCGGCAGGGACCAGGGTGTTGCGGTGACGTGGAATATGGACTTGCTCTTGAAGGGATCGCCTCCAACCATATCCATATGGATATTGGCGCGCAATCGCTGCTTGATCTCGGGATGGGAGGCTAGAAAAGCCATCGTACCTTCGACCTCAGGCCCCCAGGTGAAACGCAAGGTGCGTTTGGGGCGAGGCAATGCGCCGGAATCGAAGAGGTGCTGGAGGATGCGCGCGGATTCAAGAATCGTGACACAGCCACTGCCGTTATCGTTCGCTCCAGGGCGCTCGTGATCGAGATGGCAGCTGTAGACGATCTCACCCGCGCTCGGGTCGGTGCCGGGAATGGTGGCCGTTACGACCGTCCAGTGGCCGGGGCCGACCGTCGCTTTGACGTGGGCGTTCAAGACGAGAGACTCGCCGTTGCCCAGGCGGGAGCGAAAGGCTCCGGCGGTTTGGCGCGAGACCATGAAAGCGAAGCCGGAGGGCTGGCGGGCGTCGAGATGTCCCCAGCGGATGATCGTGGTATCGAGGCCGGCCCACGCGGTGGTTTGATTAGGCATATCGCTGACGATACCGGCCGCGCCATGCTGAGCGATCGCCAACTGCTGCACGCGGGCGAGAACACCGTCGGCCAGAACGATCTTTCCGCGAACGTCTTTGTCTTTGTAGTCGGCCTCGCTGGCACCGTTGCCGACGTTGATCAGTTCGGTTTCCACGTCGGCACTGTGACTATAATCCGCCAATCGGATCGGGTCGGTCTTCCAATCTCCGATCAGAAGATGTTGAGGACGAACCTCCCACAGCCGAGCCTCTTCGACGTTCCAAGCGAGGTAGGAGCGCATGAGGCCGTAGGTTTTTGTGCCATCAATGGGAAACTCCTCGGTGTGGGCGTCGGACAAGCCGTATTCACGGGCGCGCTGCAAAATAAACTGCGCGGCCTGCTCGAATTGCGCGGTCGCGGGGACACGATGCAAGGTGGTGAGATAGCGCAGATTTTCGTAGGGGACGGCTCCGTTTGATTCGTCGATGAGCCTGGCCCACTGCGGGTTGGTTAGAAATGGTTGTTGGGCAAACGCAAAGCACGTGGCGCAAACGAGAAACCACGACAGCAGGCGAAGAGTTCGCATGGTTATCGAGCATACTATGCAGCGGTCGGCTGCGCCTCGCTAGGTTTGATAAGAGTGACGGGCCGCGCTGGCATGCAACCCTCAAAATCGAATAGTGGTTCTTAGCGCGTTGAGGCTAGCATGGCGGGCTCTGCAACTTCGGCATGCGATTCGCCTTCGAGACAGACGCGATGCCACACTTCAAGATTGAGCAAACGCCAGATGCGATCGTAGTTGTCGCGATGCTTGGCCTTGTGTTCATCGAAGAGTCGCTCGATGGCTTCACGACGGAAATATCCGCGATCAAGGCTGCGCAGTTCGAGAAGCATGGCGCGGATCGTCTCGAGTCCGCGGCCCCGCGAGCCAACCACTCCACGGCGTCGGAAACCCGAGTTTCGGCCGGTACAGAATCTCGTGCGGCAACAAATCTTCTACTGCTTTTTTCAGGATGCGCTTCCCGGCCAAGCCCTGAATCTGAACCTCGCTCGGAATGCGCGACGCGAACTCGACGAGCACATGATCGAGGAACGGAACGCGGCTTTCGATCGACGCGGCCATGCTCATGTTGTCCTGCTTCATGAGCAGTTCGACAAGATAGGTTTTGATATCGGTGTAAAGGAGGCGCTGCAGCATCTCGCCCGATGAGCGTTCCCAATATCCGAGCACGTTCTTGTATGCGGTGCTGGGAGCCGCTTCACGCGCGAATGCCTCGGTGAGCAATCCTACCTGTTCCGCACCACCGAAGGCGGAGAAGAAATTATCGAAATAGAAAGAGTCCCAGGAATTGCCGTCTTTGGCGAGGAAAGTGTGCTCCAGTTTCCGCCTCATCGTGGCTCCCAGCAGCGAGGAGGTCGCGACAGAATTGCGCAATCCACGACGTAGGAAGCCGGGAATGACACTGCGATATGCTCGATCAAGCGCCGCGTTTTTCAGGGTGAAGGCGTAGCGCGTGTAGCCGGCGAGGGTTTCGTCGGCGCCTTCTCCAGTAAGAACGACGGTCACGCGCTCGCGTGCGAGGCGAGCGACAAAATAAAGCGAGATGCTGGAAGGCCATGCGATCGGCTCGTCTTCATGCCAGATCAGGTGCGGAAGCGCGCCAAAGAAATCCTGCTCGCTCACGAATACTTCGTGATGGCGCGAATGGATGTGCTCGGAAACGGTCCGCGCAAAGGGCAGTTCGCTGTAGGTCTGCTCGATGTACCCAACAGAAAATGTTTCCACGGGCTCACGGCGAATTTTGGTCATCAGCGCGGCCACGGCACTTGAATCGACGCCCCCGCTGAGAAACACGCCGAGAGGGACGTCACTCATCAAGTGGCTCTGGACGGCCCCTTCGAGCAATTCGCGATAGCTCTGAACGTAATATTGTTCGTCGCGGGATTGGTGCGGTTTCGAGGCGTCGAGGTCCCAGTACTGCCGTATGTCAGCTTTGCCCTCGGGACCAATGGTCATCGTGTGGCCGGGCATCAACTTCTGGATTCCGGCGTAGAACGTTTCCTCGCCTGACAGGTATCCAAACGCGAGATATTCGGGCAGCGTGGCGCGGTTGAACTCGGGGCGAGTCCCGCCGTGTGCGAACAGCACCTTGATCTCCGACCCGAACAACAGGCGCTCGGCAGTCAGCCGGTAGTAAAGCGGCTTGATGCCGAGGCGGTCGCGCGCAATGAAAAGAGTTTTTGTGTTTCGGTTCCAGATGGCGAAAGCAAACATGCCGCGCAGATGCTGCACGCAATCGGGGCCGTACTCTTCGAAAAGATGGATGACTGTTTCGGTGTCGCTGTGGGTGACGTAGCGGTGGCCGAGCGCGATCAGTTGCTCGCGCAGGGCGAGATGGTTGTAGATCTCTCCGTTGAAGACGATCCATAGGGTACCGTCTTCGTTGGAAAGCGGTTGATGGCCGCCCTTCACGTCGACAATGCTGAGGCGGCGCATGCCGATGCCGGCAACGCCGTCGGTATAGAAACCCTCGTCATCCGGTCCGCGATGCGTGATGACGCGGCACATTTCGCGCAGAGCGGCGGCGTTGGCGCGTGCGTCCCGTCCGAATTCAAGAATGCCAGCGATGCCGCACATTATTGCTTCTCCGCGTATGTGGTTGAAATAGGACTAACGTTTACCGGCGCCGAACCGCCAGTCAGTTGTTCGAAGAGTGGAGTCAGCGAAACGCGGCTGAGACCTGCATTTGTGATCGCGTCTTGCTTGCGCCACTCGAAAAAAGTAAACGACGCGTCCGCTGTCATCAGCAGCTTGCCCTGCCATGCGACGTGCGTCCCGCCGATTACCACGAGATGCGTCAGCTTTTCCTGTTCGATGCGGCAATAGAGTACCCGTGCGTCGGACGACCAGGGGCCGTAATTCCATGCCTCGCTGAGGGCGAAAAAGAATCCCTGGTTTTCGTCATGATATTCGAGTTCGTAGACCTGAACCGTGGCGTGGGGCATACTGGCCATGCGAGGTTCTGGATAGCCCGCGCTGGCTACAGAGTGGGGTATCAGAGCGGTGGCTAACTCCGCAGGCAGTGAGACGCGAGCGCTGCATCGTACGAGCGGCGCCGGTTGCACCGCGCCATAGCACGGCGAGAGCAAGGTCCGGCTGACTTCGGTTGAGGTTTGCCAGACGGTTTCCTGGGGAATGACCAGGCTCAACCTGTCTCCATTCGCGACCGCATGTGCTCGTGATATCTCGATCCGTCCATCTCCAACGGCTTCCACGTCAAGATCCGGCGCGAAGTGCCAGAGAACTTCGAGCTCGTGTTCGGCTTGTCCCAGGGCTAGGTCCCGCACCAGCCAGAGGCCGCCTGCGATTTTCAAGACGTGGCGGCGGTGAGTGACCGGGTCGGCCAGTCGCGTATATCCGTTGTGGCTGCCGGCAAAGTAGGTGAAGCTTTTTCCGACGACCCAGTCTTCGACCGTCGTGGTTGGAATATGAGTCCACGAGAAAGGCTCTTCGGCCACGGCCTGGTCGAGGCCATCGATACGCACGGTGTTGTGCGCGCCGGTGCCGCGGAAATTGTCGCGGTCGGCCGGATCTCTTGAAATATAAACGCCGCTGCCGGAGTCGACGAGCCAGCGCTGTCCATTCATCGTGAGACGCAGACTCAAGGCGTCGGCATGGCCGTGTCCGGAGCGGCCCACACCTTGCGGTCCTGCATCGACGGCCATGGTTTGCGGATAGGGCTGCGAATCGGCAAGCACGTAAATGCCGCCCTCGGGAAACGCGACGGACTGCAATGCTTCTTTCGCTGCCGGAGCTTCTGGTGTTAGAAACTGGAGAGCTCGGCTTCCAAAGAGCCATATCGCTTCTTCGGTTAACCGCGAGGCGTGGAATGGGCGCGAGTACATCACGGCGCCGATGGCGAGCGAATCGGTCATGTGCTCGACGCGATTGCGGCGCGGATTCCACAATCGTCCGCCATCGTCGTCGCCGAAACCCTCTGCGGGGCCAGCCTGGGCCAATGCCTCGACGACCTCGAGCATTTTTCCGAGCACGGCGTCGTAGGCGGGCGGGATTTCCATTTCGTTCTGATAGGCCAGCAAACGTGCATACATAAAGAAATCGAGGGCGTAGACGTGATAGTAGAGAGACTGCTCGAAGTAAACGCCATCCGGACGCACCTGCCGTTCAGACTCTTGGAGGATGATGCGCCATCCCGTCTGCTTCCAGTTTGCCGCCCGGGGCATGCGGGGATAGAGGGTTCCGAGAAAGAAAAGCGCCACCGCTTCGCCGAGCAGGTGCGTGTTCGGAGAGAAGTAAGTGGAAAGGTAGCGTTCGATGTAACGCCCGTGAAACCCGAGCACGGGCGCCAATTCCGCGCGAAATAGGTCGCATTGCGGTTGGCGCGAGAGCAACTGATCGATCCAGATCCAAGATAAGCTGCGAAAGGCCGCCTCGAGGCTGCTCGCCCAGTTGATCCCCATGGGATGGGGGTTCGCCTGAATCCAGCTGTGCCATTGCGCGATCAGCTCGCGCAGATATTTCTCGTCTCTGCTAAGAAGAAACGCCTTGGCCAGCGTGACCAAGTGTTGATGACGGTTGAGTTCCCAGATGACCTTGTGGTCGCCAATCGCAGTGAAGTCGAGGAAGGGAATCTTGAACCATGGCTCGAGTGGCGCTCGTCGGTCGTGGACAGGGTCCAAGTGCCAGTCGATGCCTTCCGCTTTGTTTGCGTCCGTAGCCCTCAAACCTCCATCGAGGTTGAAATCAAGGTTGGCATAGCCCAACAGGCGAAAACGGTGGCCGCAGATCTCGTCGGCCTCGCGCAGGGTCTGCCCGGCTTCGGCCGGCAAATGTTGCTGAACCAGGGCAGCCAAAGCCGCCCCCGAACCGGGAGGGAAAAAGAATTGGCCTTGTAGCAGAGTTGAGTCGGTCTTCAGGGGTACCGAGACTTGGCGCAGACCGATACGGTGGAGCAGCAAGTCTTGCCGCTTGTGCAGTTCCTGCCCGACGCGCACGCGTATTTCCTCCCAATCCATTCGGGATAAGCGTGCCAGCTTGCTTTGCGATCTTGCAGCCATCGAATCCCTTTATCTTACATGCTGAAAACGACGGGACGTCAGAACGGGTTACCATGGACATCAATCGCGGGTTGGTCGCATTGTCTCGCCGCGGTCCAATCAATCCCGCCAGCGAGCGCGGCGAGGTTGGCCAATTTGACCCATAAAAGTGCCCATGAGAGGGAAACAGTTGTCCACTATTTGCCCAACCCTCCCCCAAGTCAGGCCTGTCCCTATTGTTAATCCTGTAAACCAATGATAGAAAAGTACTTACACTCTAGATGTGAAATCCATCTTTCGCTCGATGGAGAGCGGTTTGCTACCTGGCTAAGGGGCCATTGATATAGTTCAGATTGGGCAGTTCAACCAGAATGGTTACCGGGAGGCTTTCTTGGGTTTGTCCGTCAGCATTTTTGGTTTGGGATATGTAGGTTCGGTTTCGGCCGCCTGCTTTGCCTCAATGGGTTATAAGGTCATCGGCGTGGATGTCAGCCATGACAAGGTGGCAATGATGGGGTCGGGCCGCACTCCGATCATCGAAGCCCGCATGAGCGAAATGGTGGCGGAGGCGCACAAAGCCGGCCTGCTTGAGGCGACCACGGACGCGACCGCTGCCGTACTCAATTCCGACGTAAGTTTTGTGTGCGTGGGCACCCCGAGTCTGAAGAACGGCAAGCTTGACTTGAGTCATATCGAGCATGTGGCGCGGGAGATCGGCGCGGCGATCCGGCAGAAGAATTCGCCCCACGTTTTCGTTCTGCGTAGCACCGTGCTCGCGGGAACAACCGAAACTGTCGTGCTTCCGATACTTGAAAAAGCCAGCGGCAAGAAGTGCGGCGAGGACTTTACGGTTTGTTATAACCCCGAATTTATGCGCGAGGGTAGCGCGGTTGCCGACTTTCTGAACCCTCCCTATACCATCCTCGGAGCTAGCGACACGCGCCATCTGGCACCGCTGCGCGAGCTTTACAAAAAAACGCCGGGCACTTTGTACGAAACGACCATTCCGGTGGCGGAGATGGTCAAGTATTTTTCCAACTGTTACCACGCGGTGAAGGTCGGATTTGCCAACGAGATGGGAGTCATGTGCAAGCATCTCGGCGTCGACGCTCAGGTGGTGACGAAGATTTTTACTTCCGATACCAAACTGAATATCTCGCCCGCTTACCTTTCGCCAGGATTCGCCTTTGGTGGTTCCTGTCTTCCGAAAGATCTGCGCGCCATTACTTACAAAGCGAAGGAGCTTGACCTGAAGCTCCCGCTGCTCGAAGCGCTGATGCCGAGCAACGCCGAGCACGTCGACCGCGCCGTGGAGATGGTGCTCAGCACAGGCAAAAAGAAAATTGCGCAACTCGGCTTGAGTTTCAAAGCGGGCACCGACGATCTGCGAGAGAGCCCGCAGGTGCAGTTGATCAAACGTCTGATGGGCGAAGGGCTGGATGTGAAAATATGGGACGAAGATGTTTCGCTGGGGCGACTGGCGGGATCGAACCGGCAATACATTGAAGAAGTAATTCCACACATCGGGTCGGTGCTTTCCGCCGACCTCGAAGCGGTGCTGGGGACGGCCGAAGTCGTGATTCTCGGTAACAAATCCGCTAGCAAAGATCAGCTTGCCAAATATCTCAGGCCCGAACATATCGTGATTGATCTGATTCATCTTGATAAGGCGCGCCGTCCAGAAGGCATCGCAAAATATGAGGGGATTTGCTGGTGAGAGTTCTTGCTGGTGAGGTCGCTTGCCCGGGGAAAAAATGAAGCTTCACGCTGTCGATATCAAATTCGCGGATTGGCAAGAGCTCGACAAGTTTGCCGATCGCACCGTTTTTCAGACGCGTGAGTGGCTGCAATTTGTGGCGGAATCGCAGAGTGCGGAGCCCGTCCTCGCCGAACTGCGCGAAGGAAACGACGTTCTCGGGTATTTTTCGGGCCTCACGTTCTCTAGATTGGGCATGAAAGTTCTGGGCAGTTCGTTCCCCGGATGGACCACCCCTTACATCGGCTTCAACCTGAGACCGGGCGTCCCGCGTAGCATTGCGCTTAAGGCCCTCGAAATATTTGCCTGGGACGATCTGAAGTGCTTGCACCTCGAGGTGTCGGATCCGAATTTCATTTTTGAGGATGGCGAGGCTGCCGGATTCGAGGCGGAGTATTACGGATCGTACCGCAGCGATCTGACTCGCTCGGAAGACGAGTTATTTAACGGCATGGAAAGTGCTTGCCGCCGCTGTATTCGCAAGGCGGAAAAAAGCGGCCTCAGGATCGAAGAGGCGCATGACCTGGGCTTCGCCGACGAATACTTCGAGCAACTGAAGGATGTATTTGCCAAGCAGTCGCTGGTACCCACCTATTCGGTAGAGCGAGTCCGGGCGTTGGTTCGTAATCTCGAACCGGGCGGCAATATCCTGTTGCTGCGCGCGCGCGATCCCGAAGGGAAGTGCATCGCCACGGGAATCTATCCCGGTTTCAACCAGATTGCCGAATTCTGGGGGAACGCCAGTTTCCGCGCGTACCAGAATCTGCGTCCGAACGAGGCTTGCCATTGGTATGCGATGCGCTACTGGAAGAGCCGAGGCATCTCAATCTTCGATTGGGGCGGCGAAGGCACCTACAAAGAGAAATATGGATGCAAGCCGCATCGGGTGCCGTGGTTCACCAAATCCCGATATCCAATAGTCGGCAAGTTGCGAAATGGAGCGCGCAATCTGTTCGCGCGCAAACAAAAAGTTCTGGGATGGTTGCAGGGAGATCGGTCGGCAGTGATGAGCGCGGCCGAGTAGAACAAATAACCGTGGAACCGAATTTCTGAGGGAAGGCGCGCATGGCGTTACTGGTTCGCAGGGCATTTCGGCATCTGTCGCGGGTTCAAGATGTGCTGTTTCGGCGCACGCTGCTAGAGCGTGAGATTACGATTTTTGACGACGACGTTTTTCTCACCTCCTATCCGCGATCGGGCAATACTTGGACGCGCTTCCTCGTCGGTAATTTCGTCAATCCCAACGAGCCCGTCACGTTTCTGAATGTCGAGCGCCTCGTTCCAGATATGTATAAGACCGCCGACTGGTCGTTGCGGCGCCTGCCCCGCCCGCGTGTTCTGAAGAGCCATGAGTGCTTCGACGCCCGCTACCGTCGGGTCATCTACATTGTGCGCGATCCGCGCGACGTGGCGATTTCGAATTATCACTGGGAGATGAAGCTGCGTTCGATTCCTGACGGATGTCCCATAGAAGAATTTGTGCCTCTCTGGATGGATGGCAATTTCTGGCGCCGCATTGGATCGTGGGCCGATCATGTGAATAGCTGGCTGGCAACGCGGCAGGGGCATGAAAAGTTTTTGCTTATGCGCTATGAAGATCTGCAGGCGGATCAGCGGCGCGAACTGGGGCGAGTGGCGCAATTCATGGGGCTGGAACCGGATTCCACGCGGATCAATCAAGCCATTGAACGAAGCTCGGCGGCCAACATGCGGAAGATGGAAGAAACGCAAGGGAAGAAGTGGGTGGCGACTTTCCATACGCGGTCAGACAAGCCCTTCGTCCGCAAGGCGTCGTCGGGTGGCTGGCGTGCCATTCTTCCGGAAAACACAGTCGCCTACATGGAATCTCACTGGGGACCGCTCATGAAACAACTGGGCTATCCTCTTTCAACTGAGCCGGTCAAAGAAGCCTCGGAGATGATTCCGGCAACACGGTAGGATCCCTGCAGTCAGCTTAGAAGTTAGAGGGAAGGCCGTCGCCATCGGCGCGGGTCCAATGCATTCGCGGGCGTACCTCATCGAACGGTGAAAGCAGTTCTGCCAGCTTCTTTGAGGCGGCAAAGAGGAAATTCGACGGTCCCTCCAGATATCCTGCAGCCTTGAATGCGCTGCCCCACCTGGAGTGGCTCTGATTGCTGAGAATCAGGTCGAAGCCCTGGCGCTGCAAAGTGTCGGACGCGGCGCGGACCACAGAAAACCATTCTCCAGCAAGCGCGAAGCAATCCACGATGGAACCGACACGCAAGTTGCCATATTTCGCATCTTTGCGACGCTCGCCAACCACAGCCCATCCGATCGGCGATCCGTTGCGTTTGACGATCAGCCGCGTGAGATGCGTTTGCTCCGCGGGATACAAAATTCTCAAGGCATCGGAATCTCTGACCGCCGTGAAGGAACAAGTCTGGCGAGCCTTTTCCCAAATCAGTTGTGGGGCGTCAGCCGGATCATCTGACTGGAAACCGGCAACCTCAATGCATTCCACGCCTGCATGGCTGGGCGCGAGCGCGGCGCGATAGGCTTGAAACAATTTCGATCCGGCCCATCCTGCGCCGCTATGGGCCACGAGATCCAGCAGCAACTTTCGCGTGGTTGACGAGCGTAAAGTCTCCATGTTTCTCAGAAAACGGGCTGGGTGGAGGATCCGAAAGAAAAACGGCACCAGGCAGTGAGCCCAACCAAGTCGCACAAGCATTTGCGGGAGCGGATTGTTGTAGCCGCCCATCCCGAGGCAATACAGAAGAGGAGCGCGCTGCATGGCGTCGCGCAGGAGAAGCGTGCCGACGATAGCATGCGCTTTATTGACGATGCCTTCGGACAAGGGATGGTGATAATAGCCGATCGACCGCATCTGACCGTCGGGAAAGAAAAAATCCTGTGTCTTGAGTGCATACCCACCGCGGACGATTCCACCGTCCACCGCGACAAAGAATTCGTTATAAATGCGAGAGTCCGCGGAACGCAGCAGCCAGCGCGGTACCGCCCAGCGGTAGAAGACCATATTCTCATCCTGCCCGGCCTGCCGGAGGCGTTGGTTGAAATCAGCGACCGCGGGTTCGTGTTCGGGACGGTATGGCTGGATGACGATGGGCATGAATTGAGAGCGACGGAAGGAAGTTCGCGATTCGCAGAACGTCCTTCGCAGCAGTTTAGGATGACAAACTTCGATATTCTAACGCCTTGCCGATTGCAGCTTCGTGACGATGGCAGCGACCGCTCCGATGCTTTTCATCTGCTCGATGTCTTCTGGTTCGAGTTGCACGCCGAACTTTTCTTCGACCGCGAGAACGAGATTGAGATGCTGCATGGAGTCCCAGTTTTCGATGGTCTCGGGCGAGGACTCGGCCGTGATCCGGTCGGGTGGAAGTCCGAAGATATCGCCGGCTACGGCCCGGACCTGCTCAAAGGTGTTGGCTGTCAATTCTTTCCTCCCACGGAAGTTTCTGTCGGCATGTTTGCAATCGGCATGCTTCGCATCGATGTATTCAGCTTAATCCATTCCGGGCAGCGCACTGTGGACGTCTTCAGATCGACGGACCAGCGGGAACCGGCGGCAGCGGATTCCTCGCGAACGAAACCGTGCTGCTCGTAGAAGTCGCGCGCCGGCGCATTCTTTTTCGTTGGAAGAAACCAGCCAAACAGTTGCTTGCGGCCGCGCTGGGCGGCGCTTTCGGCGAGATGAGCCAGGAGGGCGGTCTCGACCGTTCTGCCAATCACGCGGCAGCTCAGTAAGAAAGTGTCCACTTCACACCGATCGCCCTCGTCGCGCGTGATCGCGACGCCCACCAATCCGTGGTCACCAAAGCGATCGCGCACACGAATCGCAAATATGTGCCACTCGGGCTTTTTCGCCATCTCGGCGATTTGCGCCTCGGTATAGCGGCGAGTGGTCATGTTGAACTGATTGGTTTTCTGGGTGAGTTGCGCGATCCGCGCTAGATTCAGCTCTGAGACCGGTTCGAGTTCGGCTTCTTGCTCCAAGTAACGAAAGAAATCTTCCTTCGATTGAAAATTCTGTTCCGCGCCGGAGCGCTGCTTTTCGGCGGAATACATCTCAGTGCGTTGCTGGTCCTCGGCAGAAAGGGCGAGCCGCTCGAAGACGGCACAGTTTCGCAGGGTAGCCGCGTACTCCAGCGGATTCTTGGGCAGATCGATGACGGTTACTTCCGGAACAGCGGCACGAACCTGTTCGCGCTCGAAAGGATTGTCGTCGACAAAAGCCAGAGAATCGATGCCCACATTAAGTTCCTGCGCAATCTCGCGAAGATTCTGTGCTTTGTCGGTCCAATTGATTCGCATGGCCGTGAAATGCTTGGATCGCAGCAACATGCCCGGATGCTTATCGATCGCTTCGAGAGCATCGTCGAGATTGTTCTTGCTGCAGACTGCCAGCAGAATGCCCTTGCGCGAGAGATCGAGCAGAGCGCGTTGCAACGCCTGGTAGGCTGCGCCCGGATATTCGGCGCCAACTTTGATGCCGGCCATGCCGTCTTCGCCGATGACGCCACCCCACAAAGTGTTATCGAGGTCGACAACTAAAACCTTGGCGATGCGTCCGCTGAGGGGGACGATAAAGCGCATCCACTCCCGCGCCATATCGAGCAGGTGATTGGCGGAGATGGGGAGACGCGCCATCTGCCACTTCCGTTCGTCGTGCCAATGGCGGCTTCCGTGCCGCGCCACGAGCCCCTCGTAGTCGAGTACATAGACTCCTCGGGTGTCGGACGCAATGCGGCGGAGTCCGCGATTAATTTGGCGGATCAGACCGGATTGTCCGAAGTCGGATTGATCGTCGAGAAGCCCTAGACTTGGAAATGCAGGCTGCTCGAGCGTATGCACGATCAACGCCGCCTGGCTGTGCTCGCGAAAGGTACGAACCCGCTGCTCGTAGCCGCGAACGGCCCGATCCGCAGCCTGTTGCGCCGCCTCGCGCGACAAGTCAGCGAAACCATTCCATAGTTCCGCTGCAGCCTCATCGGTCCTTACCGCAAGCACGACAGCGTTCGGAGCAAAGCGATACAACGAGCTTTTCTCGTCGAGGATATCTTGCGCGTACGTGTTGAAGTCGCCAACGTGAATTTCCAGATCGATCCCATAGGAGAGGGCTTCGGCCCGCAGCAGAGGCATGATCGGTTCGACGGTGAACGAGCGCAAAATGGCAAGTTTGAACCTCGTAAGAGGAAGGGAGTTCGCAGTCTGCTCGCGCAGTTCGCCGAGTTTCGCCGTCACAAAGCTGGCAGTACCCGAAGCAGGATCGCGCCTCCAAAGATCGGTCAGCCGATTGAGGGCCACGTCGAAAGCGTGCTCGGCGATCAAACGATCGATGTCAACTCGCAGGTGTGCCGGGTTGCGATCGCCCTCTGACGAGTTGGAGGTTGAATCAGACATTCCCGGAGGTCTCAGTTCATCCATGCAGCAAAATCACCGAAGTTCTAGATCAGCGTTCGAGATATTCGATCAGTAGGCGGTTCTTTGTATAAATCCAGGCAATGCGGCGACCCCCAAAAGCCACGGCGCTCACCGGCGAGCGTGCGATGATTGCTCCCAGAGTGCGGGCATCGGCCAGCGCCTGCTCCAAATGATCCACGACGTAACAAACATGGTGCAATCCACCGCCTTTTGCTGCGAGAGCGTGGACCGGCGACTTTTCATCCGCGGGCTCCACCAGTTCCCACAACGGATCGCCAGTGTGCACACTTTTCAAAAACGTGACGCGGACGTTCTGATTGGGGTCATAAATAATCTGTTCGTCCCAATCCGCATGCAGCATACCGATGAAGCCCTGGACGGAATTCGGAATCGACGAAACGACGAAGCCCACATGATGAAGTGATCCCGCGGGTTGCCAGGTTAGGGAAATCGCATCCATTTGGTCGAGTTACGCTCCCGGCTTGGCAACGGAGTCCGGAACGCCCAAGCGTCCCTTATCGGCGATGCGGGCGAGCGGAGTATCGGATTTCAGCCAAAGTTTGAAATCAAAATACAGCGGATAGACGAAGTTCATGATGCGCACCGGCAGCGACGGATGCAGTTCGGTGGGCGGAGTCTCGATCTTATAGCCAGTGTCAGAAAGCAAGTCCCCGATGCTCGATTCAATATCGCGAACCTGCTGCGGGGTGAACATGCGCTGCCAGCGCCCGATGGTGGCGGCTTCCGTCTCTTTGCCGTCGCCACGAAATGACGAATTCGGATTGTGTACCGATCCTAGCGCCACTTGCTGGATCCGGTCATAGTCCAAATCGTGCTCGATGAACTCGCCAATACGCGCCAGCGTCTCGCGCGGGTTTTGCACGAGATCTTCGTAGTGCACCTCAACGTAATCCGGGCCCAAGGCCTTGCCGTAGCAACGGCCCTTGCTCACAATCCATCGCCAGAAGATGGCGGGAACGAGAAAAGCTCGAGCTCCGTCCCAAGGCAGGGGACGAATCCATCCGATGCGATGCAGAGAGGCAGTCACGTCGCGCCCATCGCGAATGATGTGAATGACCAGGGCGTCCGGAACGACTTTCTTGATGAAAGGAAGATAAAGCAAATGCAGCGGTGTCGATTCCGCCCAGCGCTGGACGCCCTGTTTCGCGGCGATTGTTCCCATCACGATGCGCAGGAAGTCGCCGGAGTTGCGGCAATCCTCCATGACTCGTTGGTCGATATCTTTGGGTTCCAGTCCAGTGCGCTGAAACAGCTTGCTCTTGTAATAAGCGTCGAGTAACCGGCGGCGATTGCCCCGGCGGGCGAGATTGCCAAAGCGCAGCCCGAGAAGATTGAACGCATTGCTTTCGGCGTGATAGACGGCGAAACCGCCCGCCGAAAGCAGCGTGTGGTACAGGAACTTCGTCCCCGAACGCCCACATCCCAGTACAAAGACGGGAGCCGTGGAGCGTGCGCTGCGAGTGACAACTTTTCCCGACTCATCTCCGGGCGTCGTTTCAACGGGGATATCAGAATCTTTCGTCTGAGACTGCGCCGGAATTGTGGTTAACGGATTCATGCTGTTTTGTGCCAGAGCTTGCAGATTCAAATTGGCTAGGATCGGACTGACTCCGCCACCGGGACTGGTTCGTCCTCAAGTTCGAGGGCAGACATGTTCGCGAGCCGCCCGATCGGCGTATGCAACTTCGCCCACAGCTTGCCCCCGAGAAACGCAGGATACATTCCGCGCATCCAGGACTGCCGTAGACTGCGGCTGCGCTGCGAGGCAGGGAGCGAAAGTGCGTAGCCGTTCTCTTCCAGGCAATCGCCGACCGTAGCCTCGATGGCGGCGACCTCTCCTGTTGTCAGGCGTTCTTTCCAGCGGCCAAGCGGGTTTATTTTCTGTTGAGTGCCTTCTTCGCGAAATGACGAATTTGTTTCGGACAAACGTCCGAGGCCGGCGCGCCGGATCCGGTCGTAGTCCAAATCATGATCGAGGAACCCGCCTAGCTTGCCGAGCGTTTCGTGCGGATTCGTAATCAAGTCCTCGTAGCGAATCTCGATGTAGTCCGCGGGAAATTTGCCCCCATGCTTGCGGCCTTGATGGACCATCCATTTCCAGTAGAGCGACGTTGCCACCAGACTATCGGTTTGGCCGCGATCCCAGGGCAGGGCTGTAAAACCACCCATTTTCTTGAGCGAGAGCGCAATGTCACGCCCGTCTCGGATGATGTGTACGAAAAGGGCCTTCGGAATGTCGCGCTTGACCCGTTCGACGTGTAGCACATTGTCGGGATCGTAGACTGCCCAACGTTGTACCTGCTGGTTCGCAGCTACCGAATCCATAACAACGCGGATAAATTCGCCACCATTGCGGCACTGCTTGAGAATGCGCGCCGACAGTTCCTCGGCGTCAAGCCCAGTGCGGCGAAAGCCCTTGCTTCGCAGCCAAGTCTCCAGGATTTTTTCCCGGCTGGCTCGATTTTCCATAGAGCCAAAACGGGGGATGAGAATCTTGTAGATGGGCAGAAAGCCGCGATAAACAGCAAAACCTCCGGCAGACAATAACATGTCGTAGAGCAAGTTTGTCCCAGAACGGTGGCATCCCATCACGAAGACAGGAGCGCGTTGGCGGTCGCTTGGTCCAGAGCTCGGCACTGTGAAAAGTTTATCACGCACTCTGAAGCTAGCTCCTTGAAACCCTTGTTAAAAAAGGGGTTACGGAAGTCATTCGAACGATAGAAACCGTGTTCTTGTCGCGCGGACGCAAGTTCGGCCGTTCGCAGCAGAGGCAAAGACCGACTATCCCTATCAAGGCAGTGCGCTCCACTTGAAATGATATTCTTTTCGTGAATTTATCGTTCGTACCTGGGCGAGGTGCTTCCTGAAATCCTTATTTCAATCCGAAGCGGTTGACGAGCTGATGTCACGCCTCGATATGCTCCAGCCAGCTACCCAGCGGCTATGGGGCAAGATGGACGTGGCGCAGATGATGGCGCATTGTTCGTCCGGACTCGACATGGCCTCGGGCCGGCTCGTCCTTCCACGGGCTTTGATTGGACGACTGCTGGGACCGTTTTTTAAATCTCTCTATAGCAACGACAAGCCGTTCTCCCGGAACAGTCCAACCGACGCGAAGCTGGTGATCGCCGATTCGCGAGACTTCACTCGGGAGCGCGATCAACTGAAGGATCGCATCCGGCAATTTCATCTGGCCGGGGAGGCGCAATGTACGAAGCATCCGCATCCTTTCTTCGGCGCGCTAACCCCTCGTGAATGGGGCATCGGCATGTACAAGCACCTGGATCATCACCTGCGTCAATTCGGAGCCTGACCACGCTGCCGCGACGAAAGACAAGGCCCGCCGGGGAAGCGGACCTTGTTTGTCGAGCGAGTTGCAAAACGTCGGGAAGGGAAGACTACTCGACGTTAGCCAATGCATCGTTGAGGCCGACAATATCGGCTCCGAGATCCTTACCATCCGTGCCCTTGTTCTTATAGGGACTGGATGCCTGGAGTTCGTAGTTTCCGCCATTGCCGTTGTTAAAGTCGACGAATTGAACATCCGCGACTGTTTCCGGGAACAGATTGTTCTTGGGCCAGCTTGAAGGAGGGAACTCGGGCGGTGTCGCTACCAATCCGTTGTTCCCAAACGTATTGCTGACGAAACAATTGTTGATGCTGGTGATGGGAACATCTTTAAAGGCGCAACTGTCGGAGCCGCCGCCGGTGTTCCAGACCGGATACTGGCCGGTCAGCACCATGTTATTCGTGAAGACCAGGTTGTACATCTGCGCTGTTTTTACCGTGTTCCCCATGATGATCACGTGGCTGCCGGGATCGGGAAACGCGGTGACGTGATTGATGGTGACGGTGTTCATCGGATTCTTCGGCCATCCGTTCATCATCTCGAAGGCGGTACCACCCCCCACGTATTTTGCGCTCAGGTCGTCCAAAACTACGTCATGAATGCTCCAGCGCGTACCGGCAAGCGCGGGTGCGCCACCGCTGCCATTACCCGAAAGAACCGTGGCCATCTGAATTCCGCCACCCGCGTGGGAGACGTGGACGTAACGGATGGTGATATCAGTCACCTGACAGAGCGGGCAGACGTTGCCGCCGCTGTGGGCGTGCTGGTTCTTAGGCGTAAGAAGAATTCCGTAGCCGGTCTGGCTAAATCCTCCCCAGCTGTTTTCCATGAGATTCGCTTCCACCAGAACTCGAACCGCATTTTTCAATTCCAAGTGGTTCTTGACGATAAAGGGATTGCCATTGGCTCCGCCGACAAAGGGGGTGTTGCCCTTCATCCACTGCCATGGCTTCCAGAAATGGTTGCCGGTGATGGTGATGTCAGTCGGAGTGAGAGTTGCCGCGCCCCCGCCGAACATGACCGCCTCGCCCGATGCTTCCAGGAAGTTGTCCTGAATCTTGAAGGGACCGTCCTGCGTATCGCTGGTACCGCCGGCGATCGCATGAGAGTCGACACATTCGCCAGTGGCCGAGATGCAATGGAAGTCGCTGAAGTAGGAATCTACGACAGCGCTGTTGGTCATACCATTCAGATTGACGCCGTCGTGAGTCTCATCCTGCGTTTGGCCGTGGAACCAGGATCGATCGACGATGATGTGATCGGAGGTACCCAGTCCGGCGAGCAGTCGAGCGCTGCCGGGAGTTCCATTCGGACGCGTTACTTCCAGTCCGACAAAGCGGTAGAAGTTTGCGCCTGAGGCCAGCAAGAATGGACCGTCGCCGCGAGTTTGATTCTGCACCTTGGCCAGAACGTTCGTTGGATTGTTGCACGTATATTGCGGACGCCCCTGGAGAGAAGCGACTCCCGCGTAGCACGGTGTGGCGCGTTGGCCTTCCGCCGGCAAAGAGCTGTCCGGCGAACTGGTACGGATGATGATCCAATGATTGATATCGCAATTCTTCGCCGGAACCGTGAACTGTCCGGTAAAGGTCGCGCCCGCTTGCAGCTGAATGGTGTCGCCGCAAACCGCGTTGTTCAAGGCCGTTTGCAGATTCCCGCCCACTTTCACAGGGATCAAAGCTCCTGGCGCCGGAGTATCTGCCATGGAGCTTGGCACCGTCGCGATGGGCAACTGTGCGGGGCCGTCGTAGCCCCCGCCGGCGGTAATAACCACGCTGAAATTGCCCGTTGCGGTCTTGCTGTTCGCGTCCGTGACCATGACCGTGAAAGTGTAGGTGCCGGTTGCCGTCGGCGTGCCTGAAAAGTCGCCACTGCTGCTCAATGTGACTCCAGACGGAGGCGTACCCGCAGAAATGCTCCATCTATAAGGAGTGCTCCCACCGCTTGCGGCAAAAGTCTCTGCGTAAGGGCTGCCTTGTTGGCCTTGGGGCAGACTGCCCGTGGTGATTTGCGGACCTTTGCTGCTGGCAGGTTGAACCGTAACGGAGGCGCTCGCCGACTTCGTGTTGTCCGCGCTACTTGTGGCTGTGACGGTCACGCTGGTTTGGGATTGCACGGCGGGCGCGGTGTATAGACCGCTGCTATTCACGGAACCTTTCGATGCCGTCCAGGTTACAGCTGTATCGGAGGTGCCAGTGACGGATGCGGTGAACTGCTGTGTCTGGCTCGAAACCACACTGGCGCTGCTGGGGGAGACGCTGATTTTGACACTTCCTCCGCCGCCTTTGGTTTCAGCCACGCTGATGGCGAAACTCTGGCTACCCTCTTCTGGGTTTGGCGCGTCCGTAACGATGACTTCGAATGCGTAATTACCAGCCGTCGTCGGTTTACCCGAGAACGTACCGGTGGCCGGATTTAAAGTGATGCCTGGCGGTAGAGCGCCGGTTTTCACCGAGAAATAGTACGGAAAGCTCCCCCCACCCACAGCAAGAACGGCATTATAAGACTGACTGACCGAGGCGGCAGGAAGTGAGCCGGAGAGTTTCAGCTCGTTTTGATGGGCGCCCTGTGATCCGGCCGCTTGGGCGGCCCCGCATGAGGTTGTAATCAACGCGCTCGCCAGCAATAGAGCGAAAAGGCCAAGCCGTTTCGAGAGACGGGAGAAAGATCGAGAATGAAGCTGAAAGGTTGCGTCTCTAAGATTAATTTGTACCGGTGCTTCAAACATGTGTGGCCCTCGACCGTACTGAAGTGGGGGACTAGTCGATAATCCTCACGCTGAATGTAAAGTGATGGATCAAGTGTTCCCAGATATCAGAAGTTCATTCGAGACGCACAAGTACATGAGGAACCAACATGTACAGATTCGTGCACGCCTAGTGTCCAGCAGTGTTCTTGTTGATATATAGGCGCGAAGGGCCGATGGGCGCGGCTTGAGGGCGAGCCAATGATTACCAAAGTTGTAGCGGCCAAGACGGAAGACAGCGATGACTTAAATAACCATAACGAAGTTACTGGTCAGGTTCGCGCGGTTCGCGCAATCCGATTGCCCTCAGCTGGTCGTAAATCGTATTGCCGAATATGCGTTGCACGCCCAACCGAAGCTGATGTCGCAGGCGTTTTTTCCACAAGCCGTCACCCCCGCAGGTCTGTGCGAAGTGTCCAAGGGTTATGTCACGCAGCATCGCGACACGGCCGAGGCGGTATGGACTTGTGCTGCTGGAGTTCGCGTGGAATTCGCTATTGGCAACGCTCTTGAACCCGGCCTTGCGCGCCATTTCCAGGGTGCGTTCATCGTAGCGTCCCCCAGGACAGGAAAAATGTGTGATGGGATGGCGCACGATCTGTTCAAGCTGCAGCTTGGCGTCTAAGATCTCGCGTTTGAGGTCGGCTTCTGGCAGATCGGAAAGATATGGGTGCGTCATCGAATGGCAACCGACCTCGAAGCCTTGCGCGTCGAGCTCTCGGACCTGATCGTTATTCAGGTACCCGGGCGTCCCGAGAAATCCGGCAGTGAGATAGAAAGTGGCGTTAAATCCGAATTCTCGCAGCACCGGCGCGGCAGCAATCAGATCGGTTTCGCAGCCGTCGTCAAACGTAATACACACGCCAGATTCCGCAGGATAGCGCAGAGCCTCGCCGACATTTAGCCCTTGCCAGCGTGCTTCCTTGAGCCACATCATCTGGCCGCGAAAGGTTTCGAGCGGCAGAATATAACGCACGTAGCCCGGCTCCGACTGGCAAAGCTTGCGGCCAGGGAGTTCGAGCTCGTGGTACATCAGGAAAACAATGCTTCTGTAGGACATGATTGCGGACACTTTCGGAAGGGTCGTGTCGCGCCCGCTCAGGATTCCTTGGCGTCGCCTACCGTTTGCGCGTGCCGTTCCAGCAATTCCAGCAGCGGCTCCCGCAAGAATGGTCCGCCCGCGAGCAGACCTGAAATCAATGGATCTCGCTGGTTGCAGCGTAGCGGAGAATTGTCGAGTTTTAGCGTCCATCCACCAGCGCTCGCGACCAACGCCGCTCCAGCGGCCACGTCCCACTCATTCTTCGGAACCAAAGTAAAAGTGAGATCGGCAAGGCCTGCGGCTACGAGGCCGAGTTTATAGGCGACCGAACCCATGGGTTTGATATTGAATTCTGCGGACTCAAACTGCTTCCACTCACCCCGCTTCACTTCGCTGCGGCTGGCGAGAACAAGCGCGCCGTGCAGATCCTTGCGCTGGCTCGGTTGCGCAGGCTTGCCGTTATAGGTCACACCCGTGTCGAGCGACCCGAGAATCAGTTCGTCGGTGACGGGATTGCAGATACCGCCGGCCACCGGTATTCCATTTTCAACCAGGGCAATCGAAACGCAAAATTCGGGAATGCCCTGAACGAACTCGCGCGTGCCATCGAGCGGGTCCACCACCCAGACGCGCTGTTTGTCGAGGCGCGTAAAATCGTCGACGGTCTCTTCCGAGAGCCAGCCTTCTCCCGAGCGAAGTAGAGTCTTGCGCAAAACATCGTCGACGGCGCGATCGGCCTCAGTTACAGGATCGTGTCCCACTTTGTATTCGGTCTCGATGGCCCCCGGGGTGAAGCGGTTGAGGACGGTACGCGCGGCTTCAAGGCCGGCATGAAGACGTTCCAGAATCTCTTTCGAGTTGGAAATAGAAGACGACATTAAATCTCCGTTGGCAGTTGGTCTGATATCTGATTTTTCAAGCCCACAACATTCTCGCTCCCGTCATCAACAAGACGGTGCAGAGGATTCGGCGAAGCCAGAGTACCGGTACGCGCGTGCTCAGTTGAGAACCGAGCATTCCTCCGGGAATCGAACCGATGAGTAACGCTCCCACCAAGTGGCCATCGACGTTGCCCGCGCGGTAATGCAGCAGGCTGGTGACGCCGGTGAGGATGACCGCGTGGGCGATATCGGTTCCTACCATGATTTTTGGGGCGAAGGAATAAAACAAAAGAAGCAACATCATAATGATGCTGCCCGAACCGACTGAAGTGATGCCGACAAGAAAACCGCCAACGAGCCCAATCACGCTCATGAAGGCGAAATTCTTCATGGTCGGCTCGCGCTTCGCGAGATGCTCTTCGATGCGTCCCTGAAAAAGCAGCAGGGTCGGAATTAGAACCAGGAGCAAACCGACAGCCGATTTGATGAAGTCGTTGACGTGGGCGCCATAGACCTGGCGCAGGTGGATGAGAAGCGTGACCCCAAGGTATGAACCCGGTATGCTGCCGATCGCCAGCGCGACGACGACCTTCTTCCGTACCGTGCCGCGCCAAAGATGCATGAGGCTGGCGGGAATCTTCGTGAAGAAATTGAACAGGGCATCGCTGCCCACCGCGGTGATGGCGGGCACATGAAGGCCAAAGATGAGCATGGGCAGCAGCAGGACGCCGCCACCCAAACCCGTCAACCCGATCAGCGTTCCAACGATGAAGCCGATCAGCACCTTTAAGAGCAAGAATTCCATGCTGTCTTTCGGTCTTGAGACTCCTCATGTCCCAGTTAAACAAAAACATGTTAAGGCACTGAGACAGGGGAATCGGAAACCGCTCGCCAGGCAATTATGTCATGAAGCCGACTGTATTAATCGACTTCATGAACATACTAGCCGTTACCATTGGCGCCGACGAAGCCCTCGCGCTCCAGGTGCAGAAGGATTGTCTGCGCCGCTTCTTCGGGACTCAACTTGGCCGTATCGATCACCACTTCGGCGTTGGTCGGCGCCTCGTAAGGATCGGAAATGCCGGTGAACTCCTTTACGATGCCGGCGCGCGCCTTCGCGTATAGGCCTTTTCTGTCGCGCTGTTCACAAACATCGATCGAAGTAGCGGCATGAACGAGAATGAAGCCGCCAAACGGCTCGATCATGGCGCGAACCGCTTTTCGAGTCGCTTCATACGGAGCGATCGGCGCGCACACTGCGATGCCGCCGTTCTTGGTAATTTCCGATGCAACATAGCCAATTCGGCGAATGTTGATGTCGCGATGCTCTTTGGAGAATCCAAGTTCGCTCGACAGGTTCTTGCGCACGAGATCGCCATCCAAAAGAGTGACGGGGCGTCCGCCCATTTCAAGAAATTTCGTGATCAGAGCGTTAGCGATGGTCGACTTCCCGGAGCCTGACAGTCCGGTAAAGAAAATGGTCACGCCCTGCTTGTGGCGTGGAGGATAGCTGCGGCGCAACTCCTTCACCACCTCGGGATAGGTGAACCAGGCAGGAATATCGCGGCCTTCGTTGAGGCGGTCGCGCAATTCCGTGCCGGAAACGTCGAGCACCTTGGCACCCTTCGGTACCTCATCAGCGGGAACGTAACGGTCTTCGCTCTCGAGATAAACCATCATCTGGAAGGGAACCATGGTTACGCCAATTTCCTCCTCGTGCTTTTTGAAGAGTTCCTGAGCGTCGTAAGGCCCGTAGAACGGCTTTCCATCGGTGTCTTTTCCCGGACCCGCGTGATCGCGGCCGACGATGAAGTGAGTGCAGCCGTGATTCTTACGGATAATGCCGTGCCAGACCGCTTCGCGCGGACCGCCCATGCGCATGGCGAGGGGCAACATCGCAAGTTCGACGGTGCCTTGCGGATACTTCGAAAGCAGCAACTGATAGCAGCGGGTGCGGACGAAATAATCCACGTCGCCGGGCTTGGTCATGCCGACTGACGGATGAATCAGCAGATTTGCCTCGACTTGCTTGGCAGCCCGCATCGTCAGTTCGACGTGAGCGCGATGCATTGGGTTTCGCGTCTGGAAAGCGACAATCTTGGTCCAGCCGAGCCGTCCGAATTCAGCTCGAAGATCGGCGGGAGTCAGGCGCAGGGAGCGGAAATCGTAATGCGAAGGCTCTTGCACTCCCTCGATTTTTCCGCCGACGTACCACGCATTCGATTTGTTGATGGCGTAGTCTGCGCCGGGATGGGCGGCGCTGGTCGAGCCGAATACCGCCTTGGCCTCTGCCGTGCGGTCTGGCTGCCAGACGTCTTCCACATGCAGCACCGCTAGCATTACGCCTTCGGGATCGCGCAGTGCGATCTTGCTGCTTCCGGCCGTCAGTTTCTTCGCGAAATCTTCGCTGACATCGAGGGTAATCGGCATCGGCCAAAGAGTTCCATTGGCCAGACGCATGTCTTTGCAAACGCCCTCGTAGTCGGCGCGATTCATGAATCCGCCCAACGGAGAAAATCCGCCGCTCATGAGAAGTTCGAGATCACAAAGCTGGCGGGCAGTCAGATCCCAGGAAGGCCAATCCTTCGATTGCGCCTTTATTTCCGCGGCGCGCGCGGCCGGCACTTGCAGCTGGATAAGTTCTCCCCCGTGTGGGGCGATGAGGTGACTCGTTGTCGCGTTCAAAGCAGTATTCCTCCCGGATGTTCCTAGCCAAAATTTATGCTGATAGCAAAATCATTTGGGGGGTTCTTATCTAAACTCGCCCGATTGGTCGTGGCTCGTCAACCTACTTGCGGGGGCTGCAGGTAACCGCCGGAACCTCGGCGGATGCCACGAACCAATCCCGGCTCTGCCGGTTTTCCGCTTCCTCTAATTCACGGTACATAGAGAGGGAGCAATTCGCCTTCCGAAATCGGCCACGCAGTAAGTATGTAACCCATTCAAAACAAACGATGTCGCAATTTTACCTCAAAACTGCAAAGTTCGCAGACAGGGATGTGAAGCTTTTTGCACCCTTCCGCGCCAATTCGTGGAAAAGGTTTTGCGCGGGGATTGGGATAATCGCGAGCCGATTGGGTCCGTCGACCGCTCTCCAGCCTTCGTTCCGAATTTTGCTGCCCGGCGCTACCAGGCGTGTTTCATCGCTTCGGCGAATTTCTTGACAGGGCGCGTATTCAAGACATCCTCCTTCGTGAGCCATGCGCGCCGCGCCTGCGTCACACCGTACCGCAGTTTTTCCATGTGCGAGGTGTGGTGCGAATCCGTATTAATGACGATCTTGACCCCGTGCTGTTTGGCCATCCGTAGATGAACGTCGCTCAAGTCGAGCCGGTCAGGATACGAGTTCAGTTCCATTGCAACTTTGTGTTCTGCCGCCGCCTTGAGAATGGCGTCGAGGTCGAACTGATAGGCGTCGCGGCGCAGCAGCAAGCGTCCCGTTGGATGGCCGAGCAGGGAAGTATTGGGGTTGGAAATCGCCTTCAAAAGCCTCTCTGTCATCTGCGCGCGATCCTGATTAAAGAGGGAATGAACGCTGGCGATGACGATGTCCATCTGTTCGAGTACGGAGTCGGAAAGGTCAAGCGAGCCGTCACTCAGGATATCGACTTCGATGCCGGCAAAAATACGAATTCCACCCATCTTCTTTTCGACCGCTCGAATCCTCTCGATGTGGGCTACGGCCCGTTCGTCGGTAAGCCCGTTGGCGAAGGCGAGGTTTTTCGAATGGTCGGTGATGGCCATGTATTCATAGCCGCGTTCGCGGGCCGCCTCCGCCATCTCTTCGATCGTGTTGCGCCCGTCCGTTTCGATGGTATGCATATGGACGTCACCGCGAATGTCCGACCATTCCAACAACGCTGGAAGCGTGTGCGTGGCAGCCGCTTCGATTTCCCCAAGATTCTCGCGCAACTCGGGAGCGATAAAGTCGAGCCCCAGTTTGGCGTAAATCTCTTCTTCCGTTTTGCGTGCGACCGGCTGGTTGTCTTCGAGATTGGCCAGACTGTATTCGTTGAGCGTAAACCCCATCTTGAGCGCGCGCTGGCGCAACGCGACATTGTGCGCCTTCGAGCCCGTGAAATATTGCATGGCTGCGCCAAAAGATTCCGGAGGCAGAAACCGCACATCCACCTGCATTCCATTACGGTGCCGGAAGCTGACCTTGTTTTCGCCTTGCGCCATGATGTCCATCAGTCCCGGAAAGCGTAGCAGGTTCTGAATCAACTCCTGCCGCGGCTCCGCATCGATACACGCCTTGCCCGTGACGAGAATGTCGAGATCGCCAACCGTTTCGCGCCCACGCCGCAGCGAACCCGCTGGCGTCGCCTTCTCGATTCCCGGAACTGCCAGTAAATACTCGACTAGTTTTTCCGCGAGTTCTTCGGCCGTATCGAGCAGGAAGCGCCCAGCGATCCGCCGATAATCCTCGATCGCCTTCAGCAACTTCTGCTCGTGCTTCTCACCCATGCGCGGCAGCGTACGAATTTTCCCTTCCCGGGCCAACTTCTCGACGCCTTCGAGATCGCAGACTTGATACGCGCTCCATATCAACGAGATCGTCTTTGGCCCGAGCCCCTGAATCTTCAGCAACTCCAGCATCGACGGACGGTACTTCTTCAGTAGTTCGGAGTGCGCCTCGATTCGTCCATCTTTAAAGAGCATCTGCAGATTCGCCAGCATGCCCTTGCCGATGCCTTGGACCGCCAGCAGTTTTTTCGGCTCGTCAATCAAGTCGGCGACCTGCTGCGGGAGCGCTTCGATTGCTTCCGCAGCGTTGCGATAGGACCGTATCCGAAACGAATCCTGCGCGTCGATTTCGAGCAGGTCGGCGGTTTCGTAGAGGAGCGTGGCGATGGCTTTGTTATCCATGGAAAGTGTGACCGCGTTTCTTCGCGTGGAATCGTGTTGGAACTAGTGATTGTAGCGCCGCCGGGCTGCGGAGGAGGAGAGTTGGAGGACACGGCGCCCTTGTTTCGAACTTAGGGCGTGGTCCGCAAAAAGCGGGATGGGAAAACCTGTCTTTGCTCTAGGAGATCTTGGTTACGTTGGCCGCCTGTGGTCCTTTCTGGCCTTGCACAATTTCGAACTCGACTTGGTCGCCCTCCTGCAAACTCTTATAGCCTTCGCTGGTGATGGAGCTATAGTGAATGAACACGTCCGGTCCATCATCGCGGCCGAGGAAGCCGTATCCCTTCGCATTGTTGAACCACTTCACAGTGCCTTTCAGACGATCCACGTGCGTCCCCCTTTTTCTTGCAGATTTCCTCAAAAAGGCGCAATTTCGAGGACTTGCAAAAAATGTGTACGCATTGTGCTGCCGCGCGGGTGGAGTGTCAAGGCTTTGCATCACACAGCAATGTTCTGAGGTCTCGATGGGTTGTCAGGCAGTTTCAGCCCCACGAGCCCGGCAGGCCCCCTAACGCGGCCGTTCGGCCTTTTCGGCGAGCCACAGGATGCCGGAAATCGTCTTCGCATCCTGAATCCTGCCGTTGACCGCCATCCGCCGGGCCTCCGACAAAGGAAAAAACTTGACTGCAATCCTTTCATCCGCCTCGGGTTGCGCATCGCCGGCCTGAAGACCTTCTGCGAGATAGATAGTCATCGTCTCGTCAAGAAACCCTGGGCTTACATAGAAGTGCAAGATTCTTTTCCAACGCCGCGCGGAAAAGCCGGTTTCTTCCAGTAACTCGCGCTTGGCGGCGGTCAGCGCTGTTTCGCCGTCGTCGATCCGCCCCGCCGGTAACTCCCACATCATGGATTGAGCTGCGTGACGGTATTGTCGTTCGAGCAGGATGCGGGACTCGGCGTGCTTCACCGCCTTGTTGGGCTGTTCGACCGCGAGCACCACGATGGAACCCGAATGCCGTATGACATCGCGGCGGGCGCGCACGCCTCCCGGCTCTTCTACTTCGTCCGTAGTGACGCTGAACACAGGACCCTGGTAACTGACGCGCGACGAGAGCACGCGAGCTTGCGTTGATCTTGATCCAGCCAACTTCTTTTTCGCCATGACAACAATAATAAGATAGGATGCCCCGTTTCAGCTCCGACCCTAAGATTGATATTTGGGATATCTACCCCGTGCTGGCGAAAGCCGCAGCCAAGAAATTACTCACGAAGAACCAAGCAGCCCTAAAAGCAGAACTTGGGCTAAGTCTCTTCTAGCCGCTAATTTTGTTCCTGGCGGCTCGTAAACAGGTGCCCCAACTTCTCCTGCTTGGTCTTCAAGTAGTCTTCGGTGTGTTCCGTAGGAGCGATCTCGCAGGGCACACGCTCGCTCACCCGAATGCCGGCACGCTCCAAGGCCGACACTTTGTCGGGATTATTCGAAAGCAGCCGCACCCTCTGGATATCGAGCGCTTTCAAGATTTCAACCGGCATCAAAAACTCCCGCTGGTCTGCCTTAAAGCCAAGCCGTTCATTCGCCTCGACCGTATCCAACCCGCTATCCTGCAGTGCGTAGGCCTGCAGTTTCGCCATGAGCCCAATGCCGCGTCCCTCTTGCTGTTCGTAGATCAGGACGCCGGCGCCTTCCTGGGCGATCATGGAAAGGGCCATCTCAAGCTGCTGGCGACAATCGCAGCGCAGCGATCCAAAGACGTCTCCCGTAAGGCACTGCGAGTGAATGCGCACCAGCGGCGACCCGGAATGCACCTCGCCCATCACCAGCGCCACCGCTTCTTCCGTTTTCGCGCCGTCTCCTGTCGCGAAGGCCTTGGTGGCGAACCCATGAATCAGAAAGTGTCCCCAACGAGTGGGGAAATCCGCCGAGGCGACTTGTTTCACCCTGAGAGAACTCACAATTAAATTATAGCCCTCGATTTCCGGCTAGAACCGGTTGCCGAATCGTTCCACAGCGTATTGGATGTTCCGATTGCCGTCTGGACTCACCAGACGAAGTGCAGTAGCAACAGCCCCCCAGCAGCTGGCATCGACATGGCATCGACAAACGGACGCAGATAGACTGGCGCAAAGGGAAACCAAGGCGAAGTGCTTTTGGAAGAAGATGCCTTTCTGCGCACCCCGTCTAGGCGAAAGCCCGGACGGCTGATAAAATGAAAGGCGAAATCCCAACCGCAGGGGGCTATAGCTCAGCTGGGAGAGCGCGTCGTTCGCAACGACGAGGCCGTCGGTTCGATCCCGACTAGCTCCACCAAAACCGCCCGACCGGATCATTCCGCAACCATTTCATTTACCCGCTTCGTTGACCCGCCCCGCGCCAGCAAAACAGGTCTTCCTGACAAACCCATTCGCCACCCGGCCTGACCCTACGTTCGTGCTATTTACAAAGGCGTGAAGTCAGTCCGAAAATCAGTGACAGCAGGGTATTTCTAAATCTGGAACTTTGTCTCCGGAAAGCGGCAATTCGCCTGATAGTTTTCGTGCAACTCTGCTAGTATGAGCTGTCTTCGGCTCTAAGTTCCTGTATTCGCACCTCTTGTCTGGCCTGGTGCTGAATACGGAATGCTCATATTGAAGGTTGACTCCCATATGTCTCGATGCCGTCTGGATTGGTAGGAGTTCCGTCTTGAGCGATGCTGTTCCTGTAGCCAGAAAAACAAGAGTACGACGAAGGCGTCGCTGGTATCGACGTCAACTGCGCCGCCGCCGCATTTTAATCGCCGTGTTGGTCGGTGTGGTTGTTGCGGGCGCTTGCGTGCAAAAAGCGGTTCGCCACTTCGTCTCACCGGGTTTGAACGCCGCCTCTATTTTGCCAGCCTCGTTCTGGGCACGTTCGGATATCCATCGCGATCTTGCATTTACTGCCCTACAGACCAAGCCTAAGAAGGTTGTCCGCAGGATTCCCGGAGTTTATCCGTATTCGGTCGTGCCGGGCGGCGTGAAAGACGTTTCCGACCTTCGTTATGCGGCGCTGCGCGACTACGTTGTGCGCCGCCATTACAGTCACTTTGACTTTGAACACGCGCGCCTGGAACGCGCCCGCGAAGCCCGCGAAGTCTACCTTTCCTATCGCATTCGTGACAAGATTTTCTGGACCCGCAAGAAGGCGCATCTGCGGATCGGCGAACTGCTTCTGACGGATGGCAACATTACCGCAAGAGCCAAGTGCGGCAACCAGATTTCTGACACGGCCAAGCCCGAAGTTTCCGAAGAAGAACCGGACGAAGACGTATTGGATCAACCCGTCGCAGCCGTCGACGACACTCCGTACGCTCCGATCCGGCCGTTGCTCGCTTCGCTTGATCTGCCGACTGGACAGCCGACTGGTCCGGGAATCGTCGGCGGGCCTTTTTCCTTTCCGTATGTGCCGATTGGCTTGCCGATTCCATCCGGCTTATGCCCGGCGGGCGAGCAAAGGGTCGATGGCAAATGTAAGAAGCACCACAAGAAGCCGGTAGCGCCAGAACCTTCCACAATGTTGTTGCTCGGCTCCGGCCTGGCCTTGATTCTGTGGCGCTACCAAAAAGCAGCTCGTCCGCAATCGGTGTAGTCAGGTTTCGAGCACAGTCTCCCGGTTGGTCGTCATTCCGCCGGCCGTTAAACATCAAGAGAGGGAAGCGCGCCGCGCCCCTCCGGTGGAACCTTCATTTTTTGTTTCGGCGGCTTTCGGCACGCGAGAAAGAATGACATCGCTGTCCATTCAGCGGTACCCTGTAACCGATCACTTTCTAACTCGATCCCTTCAGGAGCACCCATGCTTTTGTCCGGAATTTTCCCGCCGATCACGACTCCTTTCTATCCCGACGGCGAGGTTTACTACAAGAAAATCGAATCGAATGTTGAGCGCTACTCGCGTACGCCCGTCGCCGGAATCGTCATTCAAGGCTCCACCGGCGAAGCCATTCTGCTCTCCGATCAGGAACGCCGCGACGTCCTGAAAGCCGCGCTCGCCGCCGCCGCGCCCAACAAAGTCATGATCGCCGGCACCGGAATCGAGTCTGCGCACGAAACCCTTCACCTCACCGAATACGCCGCCCAACTGGGATACGATGCCGCCATGGTGCGCACTCCGCACTACTACAAAAAACAGATGGCCCCGGCCAACTTGCTCGCCTTCTATCGCACTGTCGCCGACCGCTCGGCCTTGCCCATCATCATCTACAACTTCCCCCAAGCCACCGGATACGACATGCCCGCCGAGGTTGTCATCGAACTCGCCGCCCACCCAAATATCGTCGCCATCAAAGAATCGAGCGGAAATCTCGACAAAGTGAAAGCCATGGTCCACGGCACCCGCCACCTCAAACGCCAAGTCACCGTCACCGACACGTTTGAAGCCGTCACGCCTCGCATGCTGAAAGCCGCCGTCGCGGAAAGCGAAAAACAGAGCAGGGAACTAGTCAGCATCTCCGCGCTGGTAGATTCATCCGCATCGGCCAAATCCTCCGACTCAATCGAGCGACAGGCGCCCTCGCCCGTCCAAGACAGAGTTGCGCTCGAAGCGACCCAGAAGCCGTCCTCGTCCGCCGTGACCGTAGTCGGCAATCTGAAAACCCGCAAAAAAGAAGTCGGCTTCCAAGTCATGGTCGGAGCCGCCCATCAACTCGAATCCTCCCTCGCTCTAGGAGCCGTCGGCGCCATCCTGGCCTTCGCCGTTCCCGCTCCCATGGCCTGCTACGAGATCTACGCCGCTCTCAAAGATGGAGACACGGCCCTCGCCCGCGAGAAGCAAGATCGCATCAAACTCGCCGCCCAGCGCGTCGTTGGAGACCTAGGCGTCCCCGCCGTAAAGTATGCGATGGACTTGAACGGCTACTACGGAGGCCCGGCGCGGCTCCCGTTTCTCCCCCTCACGGGAGAACAAAAAAACGAAGTTGAAAAGTTAATGGCCGGCATCAAGAGCTAACAATGGATAGGTTTGAAGTGCATTGCTTCGGCATGCTTTGAAAGGGCACAGCTTTAGCTGTGCCGTAGGTTAAGCAATAGAATCGCGGCTTTAGCCGCGGCGGGCCGGCCACCCTGCAACTAAACTTGACTTGCAAGCAATTGCCGTTCCCCGGTTCCTGTGCCACAATCCCGTGCATGCGCCGCACGGTCGTCTGCCTCTTGCTCTGCCTTCTCTCATTCCACAGCGTCCTCGCGGCCAGAAATGCCGCTGGAGGCTCCGGTTCCGAAGAATCAACTGACGTCGGAATCGTCATGTTCTGGCCCGCTCAAGACAATGCCATCCTCAAACTAACCTTCTCCCGCTTTCAGAATCTCGCCACCTATGCCGGAAAAATGACCCTCGTCTCCACCGTCGTCGTGCAGAATGTTTCTGCAAAAGCGCTTCCCAGGGCCTCGTTCACCGTGGCTCTCCTCGACAAAGATCGCGTGCGCGTCGGCAACGGCACTCTCATCATCGACGACCTCGACGCCGGCGAATCAGCCAAAGTCCAGTTCCAGTGCGAGTCCGTCGGTGCCCCATCCGTTCTCTCTATCTCCGCCCGCAACAATGGCGGTGTACCCACGTCCATGAAAACGATTCCCATGACGGTGATTTCCGTCCCGGCCGGGGCGAACCTGAAAGTCGATGACAAGGATGCGGGCATCACCCCCGCCCAGATTCATGTCGGTATCGGCACTCACCAACTCGAATTGACCAAGGAAGGCTTTGCCGTCGCTACAACCCCGCTCGAAGTCGCACCCGACGAAGCACCCGGCGGCAGCATCACCATCACGCTCGGCGGCCTCGCCGACGATACGGTCGAACTCCGAGATGGCTCCATCATTACCGGCGACGTAATGTCCATGACCCTGGAATCGGTCGTGATCGACATCAACGGACAGTCCCAAACGTTTGACCGGAACAAAATCAAAAAGATTTTCTTGGTCGAACGCATCGTAACGCACCCGGAAACTCCCGCAGCCTCTCATCCCAAAAAACGAAGCCCTTCGCAGCCATAGATGAATGGCGTCCATGCGCATCACGTCACCTTGTGATATACGTCACTCTTCCGTATAATTAGAACGAACGTTCGAACCAATGCCGACTCTTTCTCTAAATCGACCAGCGCGAGCCGGCCATAAGCTGCGCCCACGGCCTGCGAATCCTCCGTCCGACTCCCGATTCGATCGCCGTCTCGGACACATCCTCGATCACGCCACCGAAGTCTTCTGCGAAAAAGGATACGAAGGTGCCTCCATGCGCGATCTCTCTCGCGCCACCGGCATGTCGCTCGCAGGTCTCTATCACTACTTCGAATCGAAAGAGCGCTTGCTTTTTCTCATTCAAAAACATACCTTCGCCACCATCCTCGAAAAACTCAAATCCCGGCTTGAGAGCGTCGCCGATCCAGAAACCCGTATTCGCATTTTCATCCTCAACCACCTCGAATATTTCGTCAGCAACCAACCGGGCCTCAAGGTTCTTTCCCACGAAGACGAGTCTCTGAAGGACGGCTTGAGCACCGAAATCGCGGCCGTCAAGCGCGAGTACTACCGCATTTGCCTGAAATTAATGGAAGATCTGCGCCGCGAACACGCCCTGGATTTCAACCCGCGCACTGCCGTCATGAGCCTCTTCGGCATGATCAACTGGATCTACACCTGGTATAACTCGCGCATCGACGGCAGCGCCGAGTCGCTTGCCGAGCAGATGGGCAATATCTTTCTCAACGGAATCGTGCGCAGTGCCAAGCCGCGTAAGAAAGTTTCAAAGCTTGGCGTCCCGACCCTGAGCGAAGCCGAAGGAGAGGGATCTGCTGTTCGCCGAAAAAATCGCACCGTTGGCAACAAATAAATCTAAGGAGCAATCTCATGGCGACAATCACGACTCAGCCGGCCACCGGCGAATCCACCAAACAACTCATCAACTACCGCGCCGATGCTGGAGTCGCTGTCATCGAGATGAACGATCCTCCGGCGAACACCTACACCTACGAAATGAATCGCCAGCTCGACGAGGCCATCCTCAAGGCCCGCATGGATAACAACGTCCACGTCATCGTCCTGACCGGCGTCGGCGACAAGTTTTTTTCCGCCGGAGCCAACATCAAAATGCTCGCCTCGGTCGACCCCACCTTCAAGTATTACTTCTGCCTCCACGCCAACGAAACGCTGCTGCGCCTCGAACACACGCCGAAACTCGTCATCGCCGCCATCAACGGCCACTGCGTTGGCGGAGGTCTCGAAATCGCCATGGCTGCCGATCTCCGTATTGCTCGCAAAGACGCTGGCAAAATCGGCCTCCCCGAAGTCAATCTCGGAGTCCTACCCGGCACCGGAGGAACGCAACGCCTCTCGCGTCTCGTAGGCAAGAGTAAAGCCATCGAATTAATGATCACCGGCAACACTTTCTCTTTCGAAGAAGCTCAAGAGTACGGAATCATCAACGACATCTTCGAGCGCGACGGCTTCATGGAGAACATCATGGAGTACGCCCGCCAGTTCACGCCGCCGAACAAAGCCGCAAAGGCCGTAGGCCGCATCAAGCGCGCCGTTCAGACGGGATGGGAGATTCCCATGGAATCCGCCTTAGCCGTTGAGCGCGAAAATCAGCAGATCCTCTTCCAGAGCGACGACGCCAAAGAAGGCCTGGCCGCCTACGTAGAAAAGCGCCCCGCCGTCTTCACCGCGAAGTAGTCTCGAAACGCTCCAGTAGAGACGGGGTTTGCGCCGCTCGAATCGCCCCGAGCCGTCGGTCTAGCAAGAACGGGAAGGGCACGGCTTTAGCCGTGCCGTCCCACGGCAATAAATAAACGGGGCTTTAGCCCCTGAGGTTCTTATGCCAGGCAAAGTTGCAAAAATCGGAAGCTTCAGCGAGTGGGTCGGTCTCTTCAACGAATGGCGCAAAGAAGTCGGCGTCGACAAAGACAACGTCGAAGCCTTCCACTTTGACACCCTCTACGGAGCCATCGAGACCGACGAGATCCAATTCGGAGCCTATAAAGGCCGCAACAAGTGGCAGAATCTGCGCCAGGTCCCGACGCAGCAAATGCGCGACGCCCTCATGAACATGATCATCTACCAGGGCGACACCGAATTCGCCAGCGTCGAGCAGCAGCGCAATCTGTTTGCAACAGCACCCACCGAATGGGACCGCCGCGCCATCACTCGTGTCATGATCGAAGAGATGCGCCACGGATGGCAGATGTGCGCCCTCCTGATCGACTTCTTCGGATCTTCCGGAAAAGTCGAAGCGCAAAAAATGCTCGAGCGCCGTGCCTTCGAAAACAAGCGCCTGCTCGGCACCTTCAACGTCAACGTCGATAACTGGCTCGACTTCTTTACTTACACCGATTTCGTTGACCGCGACGGCAAATTCCAGCTCCAGATGCTCAAGTATTCTTCCTTCGCCCCCCTTGGACGCTCCACTTCCTACATGCTCCGCGAAGAGGCCTTTCACATGGGCACCGGACACGACGGCCTGCGCCGCGTCGTCGAAGCCGGAGTCATCCCGCGCTGGCTCCTCCAGAAATATCTCAACAAGTGGATCTCCAGCTCGTTCGACCTTTTCGGCACCGATCATTCCTCGTCCGCCCACTGGGCCTACGTCTGGGGCATCAAAGGCCGCTACGACGAAATGCAGAACGACAAAGTCGCCGATCTCGACGATCTCAACGACTACAGCCGCCATCTCTATCGTGACGAGGTCGCCGGATTAGTCGAGCGCCTGAACACTTTCCTGAGTCCCGGAGAGAAAAAGTTCTACACACCTGACATGCACTTCAATCGCAACATCGGGCGCTGGGCTGGCCAGAGGTTTCACTGCGAAACCGGCGAACCGCTCGACGACCGCGCCTACGAGCAGCACTGCGAAGAAAATCTTCCCACCGCGAAAGACAAAGAGCTGTTACTCGACATCATCCGCAACGAAAAGAAGTGGATCAAAGAAAAAGCCGGAGCGCGCGACCCCCTATCCACCATAGGCGAACCCCGCAAATCCGCTATTAATCTCTAGTGAAGTGTGCGCAGCATGTTTGGATCGCTTGTGTGGGGGCGGGCATTCTTGCCCGCCCTGAACCCGCAAGAAATTCGCAAGTTCAACGAAACTGAAAATGTTATTCTCGCCCCTAGGTGCAGGTCCCGCCTTAGCCCACAATTGACGTTGGAGAACTCAGTTCAAAAATGACGGACGCCGCCCCAACCCGTATCAAACTCGAAGTCACCCCGCCCGTCGCTCGCATCACCCTTTCGAACCCTCCGCTCAACGTCATCAATCTCCAGATGGCCCTCGAACTCCATCCCGCCCTCACCGAACTCGAAGCCCGTCCCGACATCTCCACCATCGTCTTCCAAGGCGATTCGCGTGCTTTTTCCGCCGGAGTCGACATCAACGCCCACCTCCCCGAACAAATCCACGAAATGCTCGCCGCCTTTCACGCCGTCATTCGCGCCATCGTCACCGCCCGCACCGTCACCATCGCCGCCGTCCGCGGCGTCTGTCTTGGCGGGGGCGCCGAACTCGCCGCCGTCTGCGACATGGTCTACACCGCCCGCGATGCCGTCTGGGGATTCCCTGAAATCAAGCTCGCTTCGTTTCCGCCCGTCGCGACGGTCGCGTTAGCCTCGATCATCGGTCAAAAGCGTGCCGCCGAACTCATCCTCACCGGTCGTCACTTCTCCGGCAATCAAGCCGCCGCTCTCGGTCTCGCGAATCGTTCCGTCGCCGCAGCAAAACTCGATTCAGTCGTCGAACGAACTCTGGCCGACCTTCGCGCGCTCAGTCCGGCCGCTCTTCTCTACGCCAAAAAGGCCATCTACGCATGGGACGCCATCCACTTTGACAAAGGCCTCGCTCGCGCCGAAAAAATCTATCTCGAAGAACTCATCTCGACCGCGGACGCGCGCGAGGGTATGATTGCTTTCCTTGAGAAAAGACCGCCCAAATGGATAGGCAAATAGAGAACGATCAAGCAATCCCTGGCGAATTCGAATCCGCGGAATGCGAAGGCGGCAAACGTGAACCTGGCCGACACAAACTTGTCTAACTCGAACTTGTCGAATACAAAGCCGCTCGCGCCGAAGCCGTCCGCCTACGCCTCCGGCCACCTTATGTGCCGCACGCCGCTCTGGGGCATTGCCGGCTTTTTGGGATGCGCGTACTTCACCTGGATCTCCTTCAGCCACGTCACTCACAACGAGTACGAATGGCCACACGATTGGTGGACCGCCGCCACCTATCTCGTGTGGGTTGTACTTCTGGCAGCCCTCGCGCTCGATACTCGCTGTCTCCGCGAACGCCTGTTTTTCAGCGTGCTGGTCGCGAACTTCGTCGTCGGATGCACTCTAACTCTCTGGCACACCATCCCCTCCGCCGACATACGCAGTGCCCGCATCGGAACCGGTGCCCTCTGGGCTCTCGCCGCTCTGATAAGCCTCACCACGCTAAGCGGAGCCCGCGATCTTAGTCCGTAAACTAGCTCGTTATTACTACTAGAATATTGTCATCCTGGGCGAAGCGAAGGACCTGCTGTTCCAGGCGCACAAAGCTTGCATCACACAATTACCGACACTTATGGACTTCGAAATCTCTCCCAGCCAAGTAAAAGCCCTGCAGCAGCAAGCTGAACCTTTCACCCTTCTCGACGTCCGCGAACCCTGGGAATTCGAAGCCTCGCACCTGGAGAACTCCAAGCACATCCCCATGGGCGACATCCCCTCTCGCGCTCATCAGGAACTTGACCCCGACGCTCACATCGTCGTCATGTGCCACCACGGCGTCCGCTCTCTTAGCGTCACCAACTGGCTGCGCCAGCAAGGATACGAAAACGTCCAGTCCATGCGCGGAGGAATCGACGGTTGGGCCCGCACCGTAGATCCGAAAATCCCGTTGTATTAATTCTGGTTTCCATTGTCTCGAGCCAAGGATTCATTTCGCGAAACCAAGCTGCATCCCGCCCGATCCAGCTTGATTGCAGAAATAGTGCCGCTTTGAAAGGCTCGGCTTTAGCCGAGCCGCAATTGCCCCTTTGAGATCGGGGCTTTAGCCCCTGAAGGACGTTATTCCACTACCCAACGCTATAATTCCGTGATTGCCAGCAGCCTGGAGCCGCACCCTGATCACCGACTGCCACGTTCATATCAATCCGATCTCCGGCTTCAAGCCGCAGGCGCTCGAACTGATCCAGCGCAATCGCACCGACCTTCACGACGTCGAAGAATACTGCCGCTCGCCGAAGGCTTTCCTCAATTATCTCGATCGCTGCGGAGTCGATCGTGCCGCCCTCATCAACTACGTCGCTCCCGAAGTCATCGGATTCGGCCCCGAAGTCAACCAGTTCGTCGCCGACTATGCCAGCCACGATCCCAAGCGCCTTATTTCCTGTGGCAGCCTTCATCCCCGCCACACCACTAACATCATGGCTGACGTCGAGCACATTTTGCGCCTCGGCCTGCGCATGATTAAGATTCACCCGCCCCACCAACTTCTATTTCCCAACGATTATCTGAACGGAGTAAAGGAACTCGAAATCATTTACCGCGCCGCCGAGGCCAACGGAATCCCCGTCATGTTCCACACCGGAACCTCGGTTTTTCCCGGCGCCCGCAATAAGTATGGCGACCCCATCCACCTCGATGACGTCGCCATCGATTTCCCCAAGTTGAAAATTATCCTCGCCCACGGCGGCCGGCCGATCTGGATGCACACTGCGTTCTTCCTGCTGCGCCGTCACCCCAACATCTACCTCGACATCAGCGGCATCCCGCCGAAAGCCTTGCTGACCTATTTCCCGCGCCTCAGCGAAATCGTCCACAAAACGCTATTCGGCACAGATTGGCCGAGCCCAGGAGTCGTCGACATTAAACGTAACCTCGACGAATTCCGCGCTCTGCCCCTCGACCAAACAATGCAGGCGCAGATTCTAGGCGGCACGGCTGCCGCACTGTGGCCCCAGTAGGTCTTCGTGAAATAGAAATTGCGAAGCGCTGAAAGACTTATCTCTCTTACGCTTTGTCCTTCCACAAGCCGATCGTATTTCCCTCCGGATCGGCAAACCAGGCAAAGGTGCCCGTCGGCAGCGGAATCGGCGGCACCAGCATCTTTCCACCCAAGGCGGTCGCCTTGTCGAGGTAAGCCTGCACGTCATCAACCTTGACGTAGAAAATCGTGTAATGATGCGGCTCGTGGCCGAGCGCCGTGATGTGTCCCGCGACCGCGTCGCCGGTTCCAATCATGCTCGCCGCACCGGCGTCCTCGATCTTCCAGTCGAACAAGCTGGCAAAAAACTCTTGCGTCTTCGCGCGATCGCGGCAGCCGATTTCAAAATGACAGATGGGGTTCGCCATGATGCCCGAAATTCTACCATCCACCCAAGCTCCGCACCATCTCCACGAAGCTCACGGTTAGCTTTGAGCATGGCTCCAGCCATGCCGTTAAAACCAGCTATATAAGCGCCTTTACTGTTTGCTGAAAACTCGATTTTGAGCTGGCTTTTGGGTGGCGCAGCGGTTTACCGCTGCGATGAATGCCTCATTCCAGTACTGGTTTTAGCCGCTGCGGGCGCGACGCGGCCTGCGACCGAGTTTTTTAGTAATCTGTTTAGTCCCTGGCAGAATCGCCCCCTATTCTCCCGTAGTTTTCCCGGCGCCTTTCACCCCCGTAAGTTCGTCTGCCAGCTCATTCGCGCCATAAATCTGCCGCAGCGCTTCAATGATGCCGCGCGAATCGACGGAAACCGCCCGCGCCTGCCGATCGTCGTAATAGAAATCCAACGCGAGCGACTGGATGTTCCCGTCAAAAATAATTCCGACGACTGCTCCCGCTTTGTTCACCGTCGGACTGCCCGAGTTGCCGCCAATGATGTCTGCCGTCGTAACGAAATTCAGTGGTGTCTGCAGATTGAGCTTCGACTTCATTCTCTGCCAGCTCGGCGCAAGCTCAAACGGCGGTTTGTTCCCGTGTGCCTGCGCATGTTCAAAGGCTCCGGCAAACGTCGTGAAGTAAGGAATCTTTTTGCCGTCTTCTTCATATCCCTTCACCGTCCCGTAACTCAAACGAAGCGTAAACGTCGCATCTGGAGGCTGAGTAAATCCAGTCTGCGCAAATCGATCTCGGTTAATCGTCGCTCCCTCGCGCCGAACCACTGCATCGACCTCGTCGTCATAGCGCTTGCGCACCTCGCGTGCCTCCGGGTCGACGTTCCTCATCAGCACGATCAGCGGGTCTGTGCTCGCATCGATGGCCGCCTTGCCACCTTCGTAGAGCTGTTTGCGCACAGCCACGTCTTCCAGTTTGGTGCCCGCGATCAGCGCTTTCGCCGCCTCCGCCGCAGACTTCCCGCCCAATGCCGCTTTCACCGCCGGATCTTCAATTCCCAGAGCCTCTTGCATCTGCCTGAAAGCCGTAGTCAAGGTTGCCGTTTCCAGACTTTTATAAACCGGCGCCGTGCTGAAAAGCGCCTGCTCCAACGAAGGCAGCCCCGAATCGCGGTACTCCCGCAACCGCTGTCCGTTCGCTTTCTGCTTCTCGGCAGCAACTCGTACCAGCGTGCGCGCGTCTTGCGCCAGGTCCGATGTGAAGCCCCGCATGCGCTCCACATACAGCAGGTGATCGTAGATTTCCCGATTCACTTTCATCGCATTCGAAATTTCTTCCCACGGATTCGGCTCTCCTACATGCTTTTTCATGTAAGCCAGTTCCTGCTCGCGCTCCGCCGTGTGCATCTTCGAAAGCACGGCCGCGTTCTGCAGCGCCTTATACTCGCCGTTAATCGCCTTCTGCGAGTTCTGCAGTCCAAAAATATCTTCTTGCGCGATACGCGCGTTTTCCGGAGACTCCGCGCTGAACTTTTGCAGCGCCTCGATCCGCCGTTTGTAGTTCGCCAGACGCGACGGATAGTCGACGTTTTTCAAGAACATAATTTGCGCCACCGTCTCCTGGCGATCCGTTCTTCCCGGATGCCCCGAGACAAAAATCAGCTCCCCATCCTTCACCCCAGCCTTTGACCATTCCAGATAGTCGTTCAGATGAACCGGCTTGTCGTTCTCGTATACCCGAAAAAACGTGATGTCCAGGTCGTACCGCGGAAAGGTGAAATTATCCGGATCGCCGCCAAAAAATGCCGCTGCAAACTCCGGCGCAAACACCAGGCGCACGTCGACGTATTTCTTGTACTTGTAGAGGTTGTACACTTCGCCTGAATACAACGTCACCACATCGCAGCGCAGTCCCGTCGAACTCGCGCATTCCTGCTCGATCGCGCTCATGGCCGAGCGCTGCGCCTGCCCCACGTCTGCCGTCGACATCGACGCCTTGGTGCCGGCCTTTACTTTGGCCGTCACGTCCTCAATCCCAACCAGCACGTTGAGCTCAAGGTCAGGACACTTCGCTTCCTCCGCCTGCGTTTTCGCGTAGAAACCCGCTTTCATGTAATCCGCGCCAGAAGTCGCCAGCTTCTCGATACAGTCGGCGCCCACATGATGATTGGTAAAAGCCAGCCCATCCGCCGACACAAACGATCCCGAACCACCATTATTGAATCGCACGGACGAAAGGCGCAGATGATCCAGCCATTCCTGGGTCGGCAGAAAGCCATATTGCTTCTGCACTTTCTCTGCCGGAAACGCGTTGTAGAGCCACATGCCCTCATCGGCGCGTGCCACCGACGAAACCAAGCCAAAACTCAGTACCAACCCAAAAAATGCCAGCTTACGATTCATTAATTTCTCCACCTTACTTGAGGATGTCAAAGGCTAACCCATTTCCGCCCGCCAGCAAACAAACCACAGATTCTACGCGAGTGCCGCGCTCCCGGCCAGCAGCGCAGCACCTAAGATCCGCGTTTCGGCTTTAATCAGGATGCGGAAAAATGCCGCGCAGAGAAGCAGCCTGCCCCGTCTTGCCCCGCTGCCCAAACTGTGCTCGATACGAACGGGAAGGGCATGGCTTCAGCCGTGCCCTAAGTACGGACAACAAATGGATCGCGGCTTGAGCCGCTGAGGCAACGCTCCCTTCAAACCGCCACCCCACTTGGAATCTTTCCCTTGCTTGGCGTATAAACAAAGGTTGCCCTGCCGACGCTTTGCTGCGGACAGCAGGCGCCCACATTTCTCCACGCGAGGGCCCCATGTCTACTCTCACCAGCCTGCATGCTCCCAAAGGTTTAGAGGGTGTGGTCGCGACCACATCCAGCATCTGCTTCATCGACGGAGAGCGAGGCGTGCTCGCCTATCGCGGGTACGACATCCACGATCTGGCTGACCATTCCACCTTCGAGGAAGTCTGTTATCTGCTCTGGTTCGGCCGCTTGCCCAATCCCGACGAACTCCGCCAACTCAAGTGGCGCATGGCCGAAGAGCGCAAACTCGATGCCTCCATCTTCTATCGCCTGCAGTTGGTCCCGCGCCATGTCAATCCCATGGACATGCTGCGCACCATCGTGTCCGCGCTCTCTTACTATGATCCCGAGTACAACAAGAACGATCACGAGGCGAACGTTAACAAAGCCATCCGTCTCACCTCCCAAATTTCCATGGTGGTCGCCAACTATGATCGCATTCGCAAAGGCAAGCCCACCGTCGAGCCCGATCGTTCGCTCTCCCACGCTGCCAATTTCCTGCTCATGCTCAACGGCGTCGCGCCTACAAAAACCGCCGAGCGCGCCCTCGACATCGCTTTAATTCTGCATGCCGATCACGAACTGAACGCCTCCACCTTCGCCGCCCGCGTCACCGCCGCCACGCTTTCCGACATGCACTCCGCCATCACTTCCGCCATTGGAACCCTCAAAGGCCCGCTCCACGGAGGCGCCAATGAAGCGGTCTTCAAGATTCTCAAAGAAATTGACACCAACGGCGCCGACCCCGTCGAATACGTCAAAGGAATGCTCGCCCAGAAAAAGAAAATTCCCGGCTTCGGACACCGCGTCTATCACACCGAAGATCCCCGCGCCACCCACCTCCGACAGATGTCCCGCGACCTCGGCCACTCCAGCGGAGATCCCAAGTGGTTCGAGTACTCGCAGAAAATTGAAGAGTTCGTTCGCGGCGATAAAAAGCTCAACGCCAACGTGGACTTCTATTCTGCTTCCACCTATCACACCCTCGGAATCGAAGTCGATCTCTTCACCCCCATCTTCGCCGTCTCTCGTGTCGGTGGGTGGACCGCGCACGTGATCGAGCAGCTCGACGACAACCGACTCATCCGTCCCCGCGCCGATTACATCGGCCCCTCCTATCCCCAAAAATATCAACCGGTAGAAAAGCGCTAACGGCTAGACAAGATCGTGTGGTGGCGGGCATTCCTGCCCGCCTCGACACCGTCGGCAACCCATGCTCTTGCGTTCCTCTCCACCCTGTCATCCCGACCGAAGCGAAGCGTAGCGGAGGGACCTTGTGTTCCCCACCCATCAATTTTCCCGCCCCGCCCCCTCACCTTTGTTGCATAATCACGCATGACTTCGCCATTACAAACGAAGCCGTCCCTCGTTCCTCCATCTTCCCCGAAACCGCCCAATGTCTGGACGAGCGACCCCGCCGTCCTCATTTACCTCGGCCTGATCACGATCCTCGTGCAGTGGCTCCTCGGCGGACGCTTCGGCTTCCATCGCGACGAACTCGCCACCCTCGAAGACGCTCGCCATCTCGCTTGGGGATACGTCGCCTACCCACCCATCACTCCGTTCTTCGGACGCATCTCGCTCATCCTCTTCGGCACCTCCTTATCCGGATTCCGTTTCTTCGCCTCCGTTGCCCAAGCCGTCTCCGTCGTTCTCACCGGACTGATGGCCCGCGAACTGACCGGCCGGCGCGGCGCTCAACTCGTCGCCGCAGCCGCAGCCGTCCCATTCTGCATCGTCAGCGGCGCGCTCATGCAATACGTCGCCTTCGACTACCTCTTCTGGGTTCTCGCCGCCTACTTCGTCATTCGACTTCTGAAATCGGGCGACCCCCGCTGGTGGCTTGCCATTGGAACCTCCATCGGCCTCGGCATGATGTCGAAATACACCATGGGCTTCTTCGCCCTCGGAATCACCGCCGGCGTCCTTGCCACCAACGCCCGCCGCCATCTCGCCAGCAAATGGCTCTGGATGGGTGTCGCTCTCTCCCTGCTCGTCTTTCTCCCGAACTTTCTCTGGCAGGCGCAGCATCACTTCATCTCGCTCGATTTTCTGCATACTATCCATCAGCGCGATGTCCGCATCGGCCGCGCCAAAGGCTTCTTTCCTGACCAGCTCAAATTCACCCTACTTGGCTTCCCGCTCTCGCTCGCCGGACTCTACTTCTATCTCTTCTCGAAACCCGGCGGCCGTTTTCGTATGCTCGGCTGGATGTACATCGTCCCCCTCCTGCTCTTCGTCGTCGCCAAAGGTCGCGGCTACTATCTCGGTCCCGCCTATCCCATGCTCTACGCCGCCGGCGCCGTCTGGGGAGAACAACGCCTGCAATCACTCAGCCGCGTCCCCGCCGCTACCATCCGAACTCTAGCCTGGATCGCCCTCACCGCCGATGTCCTTCTCGTCGGCGCCATCGCCATCCCGCCCGCGCCCGTCAACTCCCCGCTCTGGACCTTCGCCGCCAAAAACAATGGCGATCTTCTCGAAGAAGTCGGATGGCCCGAACTCGTCCAGGCCATCGCGCAGATCCGCGATTCGCTCCCCGCCCAAGATCGTTCTCACCTCGGCATCCTCGCCGCCAACTATGGAGAAGCCGGCGCCGTCAATCTCTACGGTCCCGCCCTCGGTCTCCCGCCCGCCATCAGCGGCGTCAATTCGTTCTGGGCCCACGGCTACGGCAGCCCTCCGCCGCAAACGCTAATCGTCCTCGGATTCTCCCAGTCTTTTCTCCAGCGCAATTTTGCCTCTTGCCAGGTTGCCCGTCCCACTCCCAACCCCTACCACATCGAGAACGAAGAAACCCGCGACCATCCCGACCTCTATCTTTGTCGCGGATTGCTCCAAACCTGGCCCGACTTCTGGAAAGACTTCCAATACTACGGCTAGCCGCGGGTGGTCCGAAGTGGCAGGTCAGAAGTCAGAAGCAAAAGGTAAGAAGTGAAAACCGAGCGCTTCGTGCGTTCTCCTTGTCACCCTTGCAATCGAACCTCGGACCCCAAGTTACCTCGGTCATTTGATCACCCGTCGCTTTTCGTCATATCGTCCGAGATAACTCATGCGGTTGTGTGGGCAATCGCATAGTCGATAGCGAAATCAATAAGCATTCTGGGAACTCCGAGGCATCTTTCTCCCTCGTCGTGTTTCCCGCCTCCTTTGTCGATCGAACTCGGGCCCCTGAGGCGATGCATTCTGAGGTGACGTACTATGAAGTCGATCTTCTTTGTATCCACGTTTTTCGCCTTTGCTCTCTCCCCAGTTGTTTCCGCCGCACAGACGCCCTATCAGGTTGTCACTTTCGAAGATGGAGGAACGATCCGCGGCACCGTCAAATGGCAGGGATCCCTGCCTCATCTCGTCCCCTCCGAAATCAATAAAGACCAGCAAATCTGCGATCCCTCCGGACAGAAGCATCGCGACCTCGAGCGCCTCGTCGTCGCCCCCGGCGGTGGCGTCGCCAACACTGTCGTTTTCCTCCGCAACATTAATCACGGCAAATCCATGGACTTGCCCGCCCAGCGCCGTTTCCTGAACCAGAAAAACTGCCGCTACGAGCCTCACATTCTTTTGGTGCCGGTCGAGGCCACGCTGACCGTCAAAAGCAGCGATCCCTTGCTCCATACCGTCCACATGTCAGGCAGCGCCGACTACAATCTCCCGTTTACAGCCGAAGGCCAGGAGATCTCCCGCCCCATGACCCGCGCCGGCGTCGTCAGCCTGCGTTGTAATGCCGGCCACGTCTGGATGAACGGCGAAATGATCGTAGCCAGCCATCCCTACTACGCCGTCACCGATGCCGATGGCAATTTCTCCCTCACCGACGTTCCCCCCGGACAATACGAAATCGTCGCCTGGCACGAAGGCTGGCGCGTCGTCGGCGAAAGCGCTCTCTACGACATCGCCACGCAAGCCCGCGTGAAGCGCCCCGTCTTTTCCGATCCCCTCATCTGGAGCAAGTCCGTCACCGTCTCTCCCCGCGCCACCGCCGAAGTCGATTTCACCCTCGGAGAGCACACCTCCCAAACCATGCAAGGCCAATAAGTCCGTTGATTTTGATCCTGTGGGACGGGCATTCCTGCCCGTCCTGCCTGCAGCAGCAATCGAGTCGAAGGATTTTCAAGAATCTCGCCCCCCATTTTTCTCCAACTCGCCTGATTCAAACAACTGCACTCCCCAATATCCACGCTCAATTCCGCTCGCCCCACCCCCGACTCCCAGTACAATAGAACTAGCGTGTCCCGCCGCGTCTATCTCGACAACAACGCCACCACCCCGGTCCTGCCCGAGGTGTTCGAGGCCATGCGCCCCTACTTTACCGACCACTTCGGCAACGCCTCGTCCATCCACCATCACGGACAAGAAACTCGCGCCGCCATCGAGCGCGCCCGTGAATCCGTCGCCGCGCTCCTCGGCGCTCGCCCCTCCGAAATCGTCTTCACCAGCGGCGGCACCGAGGCCGATAACCTCGCCATCTTTGGAGTCACGACTCCCGGCGACCACGTCATCACCTCGACCATCGAGCATTCCGCCGTCCTCAACGCCTGCAAGCATCTCGCGGATCCGCTCCATCGCTGCGAACTGACTATCATTCCTGTGGACGGCCGCGGCCTCATCGATCCCGCCGACGTGAAGCGCGCCCTCCGTCCCAACACAAAACTAATCACCATCATGCTCGCGAACAACGAGACCGGCTCGCTCCAGCCCGTCGAGGAACTAGGAAAGATCGCCGCCGAAGCCGGCGTCTATTTCCATACCGACGCCGTGCAAGCCGCCGCTAAGCTTTCGCTCGATGTAAACAGGATCGGCTGCGACCTGCTCTCCATCTCCGGCCACAAAATCCACGCCCCGCAAGGCATCGGAGCCCTTTACATCCGCAAGGGAACCGAACTCACTCCCCTGCAATACGGAGGAAGCCACGAGCGTTCCCGCCGCGCCGGAACCGAAAATGTTCCCGGCATCGTCGCTCTGGGCAAAGCCGCCGAACTAGCGCAAGCTGGGCTAAAGCGAGGCGAGAATCACACCATGTCGGATCACAGCATGTCCGATCTCCGCGACCGCCTCGAAAGGGAACTGCTCAAGATCGAAGCCACCCACTTGAACGGACGCTCGAATGGAGCATCGCACGCAAGCTCAATTCGCGCGCACTCGAATGAAGACGATGCTCCCCGCGTGCCCAACACGACAAACATCTGCTTCGATGGCATCGAAGGCGAAGCCCTCGTCATCGCCCTCGACTTACAGGGACTCGCCGTCTCCACCGGCTCCGCCTGCTCCTCCGGAGCCATCGAACCCTCGCACGTCCTGACCGCCATGGGCCTAAGCCGCGATCAGGCGAAGTCCAGCATCCGCTTCAGCCTCGGCAAGCAAAACACCGCCGAAGATATCGACTTCGCCCTAAGTGTGATCCCCGCAACAGTTGAGCGCCTTCGCAAGTTATCGCCGGTTTGGTCGAAAGTTGTCACAGGAGCTATTTAGGCTTGTAAAGAAGGGTCTTGCCCCGTCTTGCTCGGCCAACGAACTATGTCCGAGCACGAACGGGAAGGGCACGAGTTTTACTCGTGCCGTCAAGTTGCCAAGAATCGATCGGCGCTTCTAGCGCCTGAGTTAACTCTCGGCTTCGTGACGAGTTGTCCCACAAGCCCCTTCTTCCGCGCCATTAGTGTTTAAATAGTGATGTGGGCTTCAAGCACCAAGGACCCTGAATCTCGAAATCGAATGAACAGTTCCACCACCATCGCCGTCGCCATGTCCGGAGGAGTTGACTCCTCCGCCGTCGCGGCCATGCTCCGCGCCGAAGGCCACAACCTCATCGGACTCACCATGCAGCTCTGGAACCAGCGCCGTCTCGCCGGCCACGCCGGCATGCCCGAATCCGTCCAGGGCCGCTGCTGCTCCATCGATGACGTCTACGACGCCCGCCGCGTCGCCGAAACTCTCGGCATCCCCTACTACGTCGTCAACCACGAAGAGCGCTTCGAGCGCGATGTCGTTCGCCCCTTTGTCGAAGAGTATCTCGCGGGACGCACGCCCATCCCCTGCAGCCTCTGCAACAATCACCTCAAGTTCGATCAGCTTCTCGTCGTCGCCCGCCAGATCGGAGCCGACCAGATTGCCACCGGCCACTACGCCCAAGTCACTTACGACGATCAGATCGGACGCTGGCTGCTCAAGCGTCCCGCCGATAAGTCGAAAGATCAGACTTACTTTCTCTTCGGACTTACGCAAGAGCAACTCAGCCGCACCCTCTTTCCCTTAGGCGGCATGACCAAGCCCGAAGTTCGCGAACTCGCGCGCAAGCACAGTCTCGTCATCGCCGAGAAGCCCGACTCCCAGGAAATCTGCTTCGTTCCCGGCGGAGACTATAAGCGTTTCATCGACGCTTACCTCGCCGAACAAGGAGACAACGCCCCCGAAATCAGCCGCGAAACCGTTGGAGGCGAGATGGTCACCACCGACGGCAAAGTCATCGGCGAGCACGCCGGAGTGCACAATTTCACCGTCGGCCAGCGCAAGGGCCTCGGTGTCGCCACTGGCTCTCCGCTCTACGTAATTCAAATCAAGAATGACAGTCGCCAGGTGATCGTCGGCAACGATGCCGATCTCTTTTCGAAAACTCTCACCGCTCGTCGCGTGAACCTGATCTCGACCGACGAAATCCGCGAGCCCATGCATGTGGCCGTCAAGATCCGCCACAAACATCAGCCCGCCCCAGCAACCATCCAATCGACCGGCCCCGACGAAGTCCAAGTCATCTTCGACGACCCTCAGCGCGCCATCACCCCCGGCCAAGGCGCCGTCTTCTACGATGGAGACGTTGTCGTAGGCGGCGGCTGGATCGAAGACCGCGCCTAACCGCATTGTCATCCCGACCCAACCGAAGATAAAGAGGTCCTCATTCTACTCTGCCATCCCGACCGGAGCGAAGCGATGTGGAGGGACCTTGTGTTTCGCTCGTGTCTCCAATGGGACCTCGGGTGCCCCATCCAAGCGCGTTCTTTGCGCTTGGGTGGGATTCCACCCCCGCCGACACCATGGGGTTCTTGAAGTTCGTCAATCCCCGCCAACCCCCGACCTAACTCCTTATCCCGCAATATCCCCCATGTAACTCTTTTAAAATCAAAGATCTAGCGCCAGAGCACCGCACAAACCCACGATTCCAAAAGATCGAAAAACAAAAAATCGCGAAAGTCGCGCCGGAAAGTCGCGAGGACCGAGAGCCGCAGCCAGTAGCGAGTAGCCTTTAGCCAAAAGCGAAAAGCGAAAAGCGAAAAGCCAAAAGCCAAGTGCTAACAGCCAAGAGCCAATCGCCGGTTACCATCGATGACTTTCGCTCGACTCACTAGCACCTTTGTGGACTGGACCTGCCGATATACCAGAGTTACTGTTATTTCACGACGGCACCTTCCGATCTCTCCCCTACAAGAGGTCCGGCGTGGGGAGCGATCTATGAAAATCTGGCATCTGGCTTATGCAGCGTTAGGCATTGCAGTGGCGCGCTGGGTCTTCAAGCGCCAACCCACTCAAGTCTCCGATCCCATCTCTCGTATGCGTGCTTCTGGCCTGCTGTAAAGCAGTGGTAACAGGGGCAGGACGCGCCCCGTTGCGCGTCGCTTCGATCCGAGCGCGCCCAGCCCCGTTCCCATCCTCAATCACTAAGCCGGACGACAACCGCAGACCAGATCCCGCGAACGTGCTCGCCCTCGACACACAAGTGCTACGACCATCGTGTCCAAACGTAACTTCTCTTCCGTTTCATCTCGCCTAAACTTGCTATAGATACGCCGAGTCCCTACGCGCACCCGGCGATTGCCATCATGCGCCCCACATCCCCGATCCTGCTCCTGTTCCTGCTCGGCGCACTGCTGCAGACAGTGACTGCCCAGGCTCAAGACGATGCCGACGCCCAGCCGCTTGGCGACTTCGCTCGCACCTTGCGCCAGCAGAAGCTGCAACAACCCCCACCTCCGCCCGGTCCCGCCGATACGGTCATCGACAACGACAATCTCGCTCAGGTCATGGAAGACGCTAAGAATGCAAGGCCCAGCAAGTCCGACAAGACTGTGTTCTCCATCGATCCCGCCAGCAATACCCTGAAAGTCTCTTCGCCAGACGTAACCTGCAGCCTCTCCTTTAATGCAAGGTCGAGCGCGCTGCTAATCAAGCCTGTATTGATTGAAGACCTGCCGCTGGAAGAATTGGTCAAGATCGATGGTCCTGGCTCGATTCAGGATGAGAGCCTGCAGCTGCAAGTCTTCAACGGTACCGATTGGGACCTTCGCGAAATCACCGTGGGCCTCACCCTCGAGCGCAAGCCTGGAGAGAACGCCGAACTCGCCGCCCGAGCCCGTATTATTCCTGCATCCGAGAGCAGTGCCGCCGTCAATGTCGAGCGCCGGTCCGACGTCACTATGCTCTTTCACCTCAAAGCTGAGGCCAAGCCCTTCACCACCCACTCCTTTCACGAGGCGATCGGAATCTCTCCCGGGCCTGAGGAAGACTGGCGCTGGTCAATCGTAGAAGCCAAAGGAATCCGCCCCTCGCAAATGCCCGCGACCGGGTCGTCGTCCGAGTCGCCTTCCGAGTCACCGTCGGTGTCGACTTCCGACCCTCTCTTTGCGTCACCCTCAGCGGTGCTCCCCGAGCGGAACGAGTCGCAGAAGATCCCCACTGTTCCTCTTGCCCCCCGCAAGTCGCCGAGTCCCGCTCCTCAGCAGCACTAAGTTCCAAATTACGACTCGACCTTGGAACGCAACCAGCCCAAGATTGTCTTGAGCAAACAGGGATGGTAATCTACCGAAGTCGAGCGGGAGTAGTTCAGCGGTAGAACGCCAGCTTCCCAAGCTGGATGTCACGGGTTCGATCCCCGTCTCCCGCTCCAATAATTTCTCAACTCGATCTTTCCTTTTCCGTGTCCCCTCAGAGACAGTGTCTACCACCGCCCACGCCACATTTCAAAGGCTTCGCTTCAAACTCTATTGTCTGCACCGTGTAGGGATTGGTCCGCACCTTGCTTCTCAATTTGCAGCGCCGGGTCCACCATATATAGTTCACTGTCCTGGCCAGAGGAATTATGAAGTGGTCGTCTATCGTGTCCGTACGTGCTGTCGTCGCGGCCGGTGCATTTGTGACTCTCACTTTCGCTGCTCTGGTGGTCTGGCGTAGTTCGCAGGCAATCCACTCCGCATCCGAGGATGTTCGCGCCGAACGCGAATTCGGGTTTGTCACGCGGCCGTTGCCGCAACCCGTCAATGTGGGCTTCGAACCGATCAGTTCGCCTGCGGTTTTTCTTCAGACCGCCCGCTTCGAGGATCACCTTTATATTGCTGGTCCTGCCGGACTATCGGAATTTACGCCGGAAGGCGCTCTGCTTCATCAATACGCCGTTGGCGTTGAATTGCCGGGGTCGCCGCTGATCGCCCTCGCCACCGGCGTTCTCGCCGACTCGTACGAGCCTGAGCTTATCGTCGCCACCGCCAACGATGGCTTGCTTGCGTTCAACGGCCGCTCGTTCCGCCAGATTCTGCCGGCCCGCGCCGATGCTCGCGCGATCACTGCGATCTTGCCCACTCCTTCCGGGCATCTTCTCTTTGGGACCAAGAAGCGCGGCGTACTGGTCTACGACGGCAAAAAGATCAGCGTTCTCCATCCCACACTCGATGCCCTCTACGTGACCGCTCTGGCCGGGGATGAGTCGGATCTGTGGGTGGGTACTCTGAGCACGGGCGCGCTGCATTTTCATGCCGGCGCGACCGAGAGCTTTTCCGAGGCGCAAGGCCTTCCCGATCCGCAAGTACAGTCGCTGGCCATTTCCGGCGACACGGTGTATGCCGGGACAGCCACTGGCGTCGCGCTGTTCAACAACGGTCGCTTCTCGCGCGTTCTTGCTGCGGGAGTCATGGCGACCGCGCTGCTCGCCACGCCCACTCAGCTTTTTGTCGGATCGGAAGATCAAGGCGTGATCCTGATTCCGCTGGAAGGCCGCCGGCCAAATCCGAATCAAGGTCCGAGTGCGGAATTGCCGGAAGTTCGCCAGCTTTTCGCGTCCGGCGATGCCGTGTTTGCGGTCGCCCGTAACGGACTTTATCGCATGGATTCCCGAGCCTTCGGTTGGCAGCGCGTCCTCGAAACGGGCTCAACCGTCCTGACGGACCGGAACATTTCTGCGCTCGCCACCGACTCCACCGGACGCCTCTGGGTCGGTTACTTCGACCGGGGCCTTGATCTTCTGCCCGCCGGTGGCCACGTTACTCATATAGAAGACGAACACGTGTTCTGCGTGAACCGGATTCTTCCTGACACTAGAACCGGCACCATCGATGTGGCTACCGCCAACGGCCTGGTTCGTTTCGACAACTCGGGAACCGAGCAGCAGGTGCTGACGCGCGCCGACGGCCTCATCGCCGACCACGTCACCGATGTTGCCCCCTACCGCGATGGCCTTGCCCTGGCCACGCCGGCAGGCCTCACCTTTCTCGACTCCAGCGGTGCGCGCAGCCTCTACGCATTTCACGGACTGGTCAACAACCACGTTTACGCGCTCGGTGTTTCGGGCGACGAACTCATCGCTGGTACGCTCGGTGGTCTGTCGGTTCTGAACAAAGGTGACATCACCGCCAACTACACCACTGCATCGTCGAATCTGAAGCACAACTGGATCACCGCCGTCGTTCCCGTAGCCTCGGAGTGGATGGTTGGCACCTACGGTGCCGGCATTCTTGGCCTCGACCGCTCCGGCCATTTCCAGTCTTTTGAAGTCGGCACAGGCCAGTTTCAAGTGAATCCCAACGCAATGCTCGTCACCACGAGCTACGTGCTCGCCGGAACCCTGGGACAGGGTTTGTACCTCTACGATCGCCAAGCTGCGCGCTGGTCGGCGATTCGCGACGGATTGCCCTCGTTAAACGTCACTGCGCTCAGTACCGCGAATGGCTACATCTACGTCGGTACGGATAACGGTCTGGTCCGCATACCAGAACAAAAGCTGCACCTATGAAAAAACTGTTCTTGCTTTTCAGCATCATTCTCATCGCCTTCTCAGCCCCGCTCTTCGGGGATGCAGGCATCCTGATTCCGCGCGACAAGCAGCAGCCGGACGCCGCCATCCTTTCACTCGAAGAAATGGAGATCACCATCCGCATCGATAACGGCGATGCGCGTGTCTTCGTGCGCCAGATTTTTGCCAACCACACGGGAGCTATCGAGGAAGGGAACTACATCTTCGCGCTGCCCAGCCACGCCACCATCTCCGATTTCGCCACCTGGGACGGTCCGGTGCGTCTGCCCGCCGTGATCCTCGAACGCAAGCGGGCCGAAGAGATCTATAACCAACTCAAGCAGCAGTCGATCGATCCCGGCCTGCTCGAGATGGGCGAGCGGGGTCCGGAAGAAGCCAAGCGGACGTCGGTGTTCAGCGCGCGTATCGTTCCCATTGCCGCCTACGGGACGAAGCGGCTGGAAATTGAGTATCACGAGTCCATCCCGGTAGAAAATCTTAAGTCTTATTTTGCGATTCCGCTGCGCCCGGACGCCTATCAGGCGCAGGCGGCTCGCCATCTCAAGATCAACTTCGAGCTGCACACGGCGCATGCGCTCCGCAACTTCCAGGCGCCCGCTAGCACTTTCCCTTTGCAACTCGACAAGAACACTCCGCACCTGGTGCAAGGACATTTCGAAGGGGAGAACGTCAACCTCGGAGAAGACTTTGTTGCCACCTACGATCTCGATCCAGCCGCGTCCGACACGCTGCAACTGCTGACCTATAGAAATCCCATCAGCGGCCAGCCCTCGCCGACAGAAATGGCGCCGGTCCGCAGCACGAACGAGCCGGGGTTCTTTGAAGCCGAGGCGCTGTCGGGCTTCGGCTCAGCGGGAGCTCCTTCGGCAGGCAATGCGGGCGGAGCGCCCAAAACTGTCATCGTGCTGTTCGATACTTCACTCTCGATGCAATGGGAAAAGCTGGAGCGCAGCTACCAGGCGCTGCAAACTCTGCTGCACACGCTTCGTCCGGCGGACCGCTTCGGATTGGTGCTGTTCAATACCGAAACGCAGGTGGTGCCAGTCGGTGGGGCCGATGCTGGCAGCGTTCAACATGCCATTGACGTGGTTCGCGGCAGCCGCCTTCGCGGCGGCACGGATGTGCAGCATGCTCTCGAAACCGGACTGCAACAGGCCTCGGCGTCTGGCGCAGGCAACGCGTACCTCGTTATTCTGAGCGACGGCGGCGCGACCCGCGGTCCCATTCAGAATGGCAAGATCGCCGCGTGGTACGCGTCGGCATGGAAGCAGTTGCCCGACACGCAACGCCCGCGTACATACATCCTCGCCATAGGCGACGACGCCAACCTGCCGCTTTTTCGGCTCCTTGCCCGTCAGGATGGCCTGCTTGAACACGTGCTCTCGACCGAGCCGATGGAATTCAAATTGAACTCCTTCCTCTCCAAGATCGGCCGCAGTCCGATCGGCCAGCTTGCACTCTCGGTTTCGCCAGAGTCGGCGGTCGACACGGTTTATCCGCTGCAAGCCGCCACGTTCTCAGGATCACTCGCCTCATGGGTCGGTCGCTATCAGAAGCCGCAGGACGATGTCAGCTTTACGGTTCACGGCGTGCGCGATGGCGGGGCGTTGCAGATGGCGGGCAAGACGAATCTGCCCAGGGAATCGTACGATCACCCGCAACTGCCACGCTTGTGGGCCCGCGCCCGCGTCGATGCCTTGCTCGAGAAGATTGAACGCGACGGCGAAGATCAGGCGACCATCGACGAAATCATCCGGTTGGCGCGCCAGTACAAATTCGTCACGCCCTACACTTCGTTCCTGGCCGTGCCTCGTGCCTTGCTTCGTCCCCGCGTCATCCGTCCCGGCGACCCGGTTCTGCGCGTGAAGACCGACGAATCCATCGTCTCCGTGGTCGCGCTGTTTCCGTTCGGACTGGTGCAGCCGCTCCGTTATCTCTCGGCGGAAGATGTCTGGCAAACACGTTTTCTCGCGCCGACGGACATGCAGGATGGCACCTACAGCGTGCGCCTTATCCTGCGCGATAAAGTTGGTCACACCTTTCGCGAGGCGAAGTCATTTGTTATTGCCAGCAAACCGCCGGTCGTGCAGATCAAACTCGATCGGAAGCGCTTCCAGCGCGGCCAAACCATCGATTTGAAAGTTAGCGCCTCACAAAGTACGCGCGCTCTGATCGCTCGCATGGACGGTACCGTGCCGGTTGCGTTGCACTGGGACGCCAAAGCCGCCACCAACACCGGCACTCTCAACATTCCCGAGCAGGCCATCCCCGGCTCTTACAAGTTGACCGTGACCGCTGAAGATATTGCCCACAACATTGGAACCCAGGAGGTGCCCATTGAAGTACTTCCTTGAATCGCCGTCGCGGCGCATGCGCCTCGCCGCGGTCTCGGTTTTTGTCGCCGCCCTTCTTGGAGCTGTCGCCGCGCTCGGCGAGCTCCCATCGTGGATTCGCAACATCGACGCCAGCACCGCGTTCGAAGGTGTCTTCTTCCGCATGATGTCGCTGCCGAACGGTGCCGTGGCGTTTCGCCGGCCTCCGCGCGAGACGCGTCCGGCGCTTGGCGATTTGATCAAGTCGCAACCGCATAACGCGGATCTTTATTCCCTGCGTGCCATGGAAGACGAGCAGCAACTCGACTTCACAGCCGCCGAGTTGGACTGGAAAGCGTTCGCCGGCAATGCATCCGACAAGGTCAGCGCCCAACTCGCACTGGCCGATTTCTATCATCGCCGCCTGAAACCAGCCGATGAAATCAAGACGCTCCGGCTCGTGGCGAATGCCGCGCCCATCGCGGCCGAGAAACTTGCGGCTCCAACGCAGCAGCATTCCTGGCAGGCGTTCGAACGGATCTTCGCCGTGATTCAAGCGCAGGGCATGCCGAAAGAGGCGTCCATCGAGCAATATCGGGCCTGGATCGCCCGTTACCCCGACGACCCCTCGCTCTACGCCCGTTTCCTGCAGTTCCTTGTCTCGGAGAAGGAATATTCCGCTGCCGGAGATCTGATTGCGAGTTATCGAAAGCAATTTCCCAACGACCAGATCTTTCCGGTGAAAGCAACGGCGATGGTCGAGTACCGGCGCGGCTCCGTGCGTGAAGGGCTCTCCGTCTACGAGCAGAGTTTCCAGCCGCTGTGGGATCCGCAGCTGGTGAAGAGTTACTTTGATCTTCTGCGCGACACCCAGAATCTGCGCAAGTTTCGCGACGATGCTCATGCCGCGCTTCTGGCTAATCCCGAGGATCTGAACGCCACTGCCCGTACCTTTTATTACTACCAGCAACAGGGTAAGACCGAGGTTGCGCAAGAAGCGATCGCTGATTTCCGCTTGCACAAGGAAGGCGCTCATTCTCCTTGGACGTCACAGGAACTCTATGTCTGCGCGCGGCTGCTCGAAGACATTCATTCCTATCCTGAATCCGCACGCTATTATTTTGCGCTCTACAACAGCAACGGCATGCCCGACGCGCAGGAGAAAGCGATCGCAGGCCTCACCGGTCTTTTGCTCACCGCACCCGAAACACCGATCCGTCTCGGCTCTGGGGAACTTTCCATGTATCGCGATATCGCCACCCTGGATCAAGGCCCCGGCTACCTGAACGGGATCCTCTCGCTGGTTCTCAACACCACGCAGCCAGCGTCACAGTACTCCGAGGAGGAGCAGCGTGCCGTGCCCTATTTTCATCGCTCGCGCGCGGCGGAACTGCTCGTTTTGCTGGATCGCAAGTTCCCCAATTCCGCGCACCGCCCTGTGCTGCACGCGCAACTGCTCGATTACTACGCCACATCCGGCGAGAGCGACGCCGTCATCCGCGGCGGACACGAGTTTCTTGCGAACTTTCCGAATGCCTACGAACGTACGACTGTAGCGCTGTTGATGGCCGACGCCTATGCGCGCAAAGCCGATACGAAGAGCGAGTTTGCCATCTATGATTCGGTTCTGCAGGAACTCGCAGCGAGAGCACAGAATGTCCCGCTCGGTTCGACCGAAGTGCGCTGGAACTCTGCCAACAACTACGCCGGGGGCAACAATGCGATGAATGCGCCCGAATCGGCAGGCGACGAAAGCGCGGAAGCGGGAGAAGGTGAGGGAACAGAAGCAGCCGACCCGAACGCAGCTCCGCGCCATCGCGCAAGCCAATCATTTCAGGTCAGCGCAGACACCAGACCTGCGGAGGTTAACGGCGCTCGTTCGCCCGAGTACGCGCGCGTACTGGAACGCTACTTGGCGCGCCTGTCGGAGATGAAAGAAATCCCCGCCGCGCTCGGCGTGCTGCGCCGCGAAATCGATCGCAATCCCGACGACCCGGGCCTGTACGAGCGTCTCGCCGTTTTTCTCGATCAGAACAGGCTGGGAACCGAGCAGGAGGAAGTCTATCGACGTGCCATCGCCCGCTTCTCCGATAAATCGTGGTACCACAAGTTGGCCCGCTATTACCTGCGCTACAAGCGCGATGCCGAGTTCGAGCAACTCACGCGCGATGCCGTCAAGAGTTTTCAAGGCAGCGAACTGGAGTACTACTTCGACAACGTCGGTGAGGCCGCGATGTCGTTGCAACTGAACCTGTATGCGCATCAGCGCTTCCCCCACAACCCGGTGTTCGTGCGCAATCTACTTTCGGCATATCAGAATCCCCGAACCCGCAACCTGGCCGCATGGGAGGCGTTGTTGCGGCAGCACTGGTTCGAAGAACCCGCACTGCGCAATGAGTTTTTTGAGTATCTATCGCGCACCGGCAAACTGGAGTCCGAACTCAGCGCCATTCGCCAAAGCGCCCCCGATCTCGTCAGTTGGGAGAACAATTCTGCAGCCGCCGACTTTCTGGCCTATGCGAACCTGTGGCGCTCGCATTTCGAAGAGAGCGCGCCGGTGCTGGAGGCGCTCGCCGCGCAATATCCGGCGGAAGCTGAGATCGGGCACACCGCCTCTTCGGTCTTCCGCTCGCTCGCCTACTTTGACCCGGCTGACACAGCAGTTGCCGCCAAGATCGAAGACAACCTGCTACAGGCCAACCCCACCGACACCGAAATCATGGCCCGCATTGGCGACATCTACGCCGATCGCGACCACTTCGCACAGGCCGCTCCCTATTGGGAGCGCATCCCGCAGGTCGCGCCCGGGCGGTCGGGAGGGTACCTCGATGCGGCGACCATTTATTGGGACTATTTCGATTTCGACAACGCCCTGCGCCTACTCGGCACGGGCCGCGATCGCCTTGCCCAGCCAAGCCTCTACGCCTACGAAGCTGGAGCGATCTACGAAAACCAGCGCGACTATCCGCATGCCATCGACGAGTACGTGAAGGGCGCTCTCGGGGGCACCGCCGAATCGTCGGCTGAATTTCGTTTGCTCGAACTGGCGCGGCGGCCGAAATTCCGCGACCTGGTTGACCGGAGCACGGCGAAGTTGGCTTCGCTGCCGAATCCATCTATGCCTGCGGTCTATCTGCGCGTAAAGGTTCTCGAGGCGCAGAATCGCAAAGACGAGATGGCCAGCTTTCTCGACTCCATCGCCAACGGCACCCACTCCATCGAGCAGGCTGAGGAAATCGAAACGCTGGCGCAGCAGAAGTCGCTCGAATACGTTCGCCAGCACGCGCTCGAAAAGCAAGCCACGCTGACCACAGACCCGGTTACACGACTGCAACTCCGCTATCAACTGATCCGGCTCTACGAGAGCCGCAAGGATTTCACGGCTGCGCAGAAGAATGTCGAGGCCCTCTATAACGACAATCCAAAGATTCTGGGCGTCGTCCGCTCGACCGTCGATTTCTACTGGCGCATGAAGATGCAGCCGCAAGCCATCGCGATCCTGCTGCAGGCTGCAAAGGACGCCTCTCCCGCGCTCAGCACCCAATTCACCTATGAAGCCGCGCGCAAGGAAACCGACGCAAAACACTTCCAGCCGGCAAGAGACTTACTTGCAGGCTTACTGAACGGCTCTCCTTACAACGGTGAGTATCTCGCCGCCATGGCTGACACTTACGCCCAGGCCGGGGACGATCAAGGTCTGGAGCAGTTCTACCGTGACAAGATCGCACTCTTCCACAATGCGCCGCTTCCTGCCGACGAGCGCAAGGCGCAGATCGCCACCCTGCGGCGCGGACTGATCCCCGCGCTTACTCGCATGAACAACTATTCGGGCGCAGTCGATCAATACATCGAACTCATCAATAATTTCCCGGAAGACGATTCTCTGGTGACCGAGGCCGCGCTCTACGCGTTGCGTTATCAGCGCCAGCAGCAGCTTACGGACTTCTACGCCAGGACCGTTGCACAATCTCCGCGCGACTATCGCTGGTCGATGGTGCTGGCCCGCACACAGACGAATCTCGAAAACTATCCTGCCGCTATCGACACGTACGCGAAGTCGATTGCCATTCGCCCGGATCGCGCCGATCTCTACGCCGCACGCGCCGGACTCGAAGAACGCCTGATGCGCTTTGACGAAGCTGCCGCCGACTACGAGCGCATCTATGAGCTGGCCTACAAAGATCCGCAATGGATGGAGAAGGTCGCCACCGTGCGGGCGCGGCAGGGCAAGACCAAGGAAGCAGTCGCTGCATTGCAATCGGCACTGATCGAAGGCCGTCCCGAAAACGCCGGTAATTACTTCGAGGTTGCGCGCCGGCTGGAAAACTGGGGCATACTCGACCAGGCCCGCAGCTTTGCCGAAGTAGGAGTGAACAAAGCTGGAGCCGACCTGCTCGCCAGCGCCGAACACCATCCCGGGGCTCGAATATACGTTCGTATTATGACCCGCCTGCGCCGGCAAGAACAGGCGTATGCCGCTCTGCAGAAAGGGCTCGCGGATTCCACTGCCAATTTGCCGGTTCTGAAAGAGCAGGTCGAAAAAGAGGGAGTCGCTGGCATCACCGATGCGAAGTGGCGCGAAAACCAGCGGTTGCTCCGCATGGAAACCGCGCGCAACGGGATGACCGGTGCGCTGCAGGAAATAGGCACCGCTGTGAATACCTATTTCACTCCTGAAGAACGGCTCACCTTCGCGCATTTTGCCGAGTCGAAACGGGCGGCAATGAACGCCGCCGACCTGGAGAAATTTGCCATCCCGCTCGCCGAGAGCGCCGCCCTGGCCGATCAGGAAGCGCATTGGCGTTTTGATCTCATCATGCAGCAGGCCGGGATGCCAAACTTCTACAGCAACGTGCGCCCTTTCGTTGATCTGCAGCGTCGCCGGGGCCGCTTCGCCGAACTGGCTTCGCAAATGGAGCAGTTTGCGCGGGCCGTTCCGCCGATGCAGCGAAGCACTCCGCTGCTAGACGCTGCTGACGCCTATCGTTCCGCTGGCGACGAGCGGAATGAACTCCGCATCCTGTCGAATTTCTCCAACGGTGGCTTGGACGACACCCGATTGCAACGCTACCTTCAGTTGCTGTTGGTACTAGAGCCGGACCAACTGGTGCAATTCTCGGCGAATTGGCGAAATCCCTACAGCCAGCAGGCCACCGATTATGTGGTCGCACACGGCAGTGCCCAACTCGCACACACGGTCGTCCAAACACGCGGAGAAGCACGCCCGGCTGTCTGGACCAAATCCTATAACGCGCTGGTCGGCCTCTACTTCGCCGAGCCCACGCCAGAAGTCAACAATGCCTTCCTCGCCGCCCTGGGCGACGATCCCATCGCTGTACGCCTTGCCAAGCCCGGCGACCGCACCCAACAACTGGCCGGTAACACCTGGTATTACTACGGCTCGCGCTACGGCGAATATCTGGGCATGTCGAAACTCGGCAACCCCGATGATTTCTTGCCCGCCATTCTTGAGGAAAGTCCAGCCAACGCATCCGGATACTTGACTCTCGCCGACTACTACATGAGCGTGGGAGACACGAGGCACGCGATCGCCGAATACGAACACACGCTGGAACTTTCTCCCAACCGTCCCGACGTGTACGACAGCCTGGCCGTTGCGTATTACAAGCAAGACGACCGCGCCGCGGCTCTGTCGCAGTGGAAGCTCGCGTTTGCCACACTGTCGAAACAGCTCGACAGCAAGCGGGTTCCGGAGAGTTTCTGGCGCGACTTTGGTCGCACCTGCGATCAACTGCGCACCCGGCATCTGTTTGCGGAACTCAAGCCCGATGCGGACGCAATCGTTCGTACATATCTCCATCGCAACGGAACATGGCTCTCGAATGCGCTGCTGCAGCCCGCCTACGCAGCCATCGCCGACCCAGCCTCAGCGACAGCGTGGTTGCTGGATGTAGCCTCCTCTGCGCAGGATCCGGCGAGCGTTCTGGCCGATGTTGCCGATGCTTCCTGGATTCCAATGGCACGGCGCGCTCCCATTTACCAGCGCATTCTGCAGTTCAAGGAAGACGCGGTCGGAAAGCATTCGGGCTTCGAACGCGAATATGCCGAGCAGGAACTGGCTTCGTGGCAGGTGCGCTGGATTCGTTATCTGGTTCGCACCAGACAGTACCAAGTGGCTGCATCCGCCATTGCGGCGCTTCCCAAAGAGACCCGCGACGCGCAGGCAGCCACGCTCGTCCCGCTCGATCTGCAAGTGGCCGCGCAGCTCGGAACCCTCGATTCGATGCTCACCGCCTATCGTTCAGAGCCGCAAACCGCGCCCGCGCCGCAGGTTCTGCGCAACGCGGCCCGCCAGCTGTTTGAAGCAGGCGATAAGCAAGCGGCGCGCAAGATTCTCGAACTCGTCTTTGCCCGTGAGATCGAAGCTCACAACTTGGTTGCCGCGAACTTCCTCGGCCTCGCTGAAATCCGCCTTGCTGCGGGCGACATGGCTGGAGCCCTCGATCTGTTGCGCCGCCTGGTGGTCGTCGTCGGCAATCCATTTGAAAATCTAGAACCGGCTGCCGCCCTTCTGGAAAAAACCGGCCACAACGCGGAAGCCGTCGAATTCCTCGATCAGCTGGTGAAGTCCGCGCCTTGGGATGCTTCGTACCGCCTGCGACTTGCCAAGGCGAAGCTCGACGCTCACGATGCTGCGGTTGTCCGGAATTCAACCGACAGCCGAGATGCTCTCGTGGCCATCGCTTCCGCAGCGGTCACGCCCTACGACCTAAGGCTTAAGGCCGCAGTCGCGCTCGCGGGCCGTCCCCATGCTGATCTCGGCAGTGGCGAACTCAACCTGCTTGCCGGACCCGCTGCGGCAATCACAAGCGCAGCGGCGGACATATTTTATTTCTACGACGCACGCGTCCGAGCCGCACAAAATGCCGGGGACGCGAAAGCTAGGATTCAACTGCTCAGTCATTGCATCGTCGATTTCCCGCGCCGCGATGAAGCTCGCATCCCGCTGTTCCAGGCTGCGGCCACTCTGCGGTCCAACGAATACGCACTGGGGATCATGGAGCCTTTATTCCAGACGCAGTTCTTGCGTTCCGAAACGCCCGCCGGCGGAGGTGCAGGCGACGAAGACGAACAGATCGTCAGTTCGAGTGACGACGAAGAATCGGGCGACGACAACGATGCGCCAGCAACCGCCGCTGTCAAGCTCTCGCGCGCGCAGCAGGCGCAGGTTGCGCAGATGATCGGCGACACGATGGTCCGTCTCGATCGCCTCGCGGAGGCCGTCCGCTACTACCAAACGGCTCGACAATTTGAAACCGCGCCCGCCATCCGCAAAACGCTCCACCGCAAAATTGCTGACACCAAAGCATCGCTGCGCATTCAGCAGCAAAACGCGGCGCGCCAGCCAATTCTGCATGAACCTCTGGAGCAGGACCGCGTCGTCCGGCCACAACTGATCGCACGCGCCACTCCCGCGCCCAAAGCCGCAATTTCGAAAGGAGGCGTTAAGCAATGAAACGCTTCTTCATTTTCTCCGGTATCGCTCTGACCTGCGCCGCAATTGGCTGGATCACATTTCTCGCCGCAGAGCCTGCGCCAACTCCGCTCTCGAAATATGTGCCCGCGGGACCGCTCGTCTATTTGGAAACGAAAAACTTCTCGGCGCTCCTCGGCGATTGGAATTCTTCCACTCCAAGGAAGCAGTGGCTCACGAGCGATAACTACGAAGTCTTTTCGCGTTCGCGCCTCTTCCTGCGACTCAACGGTGCGAGCGAACAGTTCGCCGCCGCCGCGGGGCTTCCGCCCGACATGAACTTCCTCTCGCAGGTTGCCGGCGAGCGCTCCGTTCTTGCACTCTACGACATCGGCAATCTTGAGTTCCTCTACATCACGTATCTGCCATCGGCCAAGTCCATGCAGACTCCGTTGTGGCAAACACGCTCGAAGTTTGAGCCGCGCAGCGCGGGGGGCGTGAGTTTCTATCTGCGCCGCGATCCGCAATCGCAACGCGAAGTCGCGTTCGCTGTCTCGGGCGATTACTTGCTCCTCGCGACGCGGGAAGATCTGATGGCCGGCGCGCTGCAGTTGATGGCCGGCCAGCAAGACCGTACCGTCGAGGCGGACCAGTGGTGGGTGCAAGCCACCACCGCGTCCGGACAAGCCGGCGATCTCCGCATGGTGCTCAACCTCGGAGAACTTGTTCCCAACGGCTACTTCCGCACTTATTGGGTGCAGCAGAACATCACCGACCTGAAACAATACTCCGCATCAGTCTCCGATCTCTTTCGCTCCAGCAGGCAATATCGGGAAGAGCGCCTTCTGATCAGGAAAGAAGGGGCGAAGCTGGCATCTTCGGCAGATGGGGCTGCTGCAGCCTCCGAAGTTATCCGCCTTGTGCCCGGCGACGCGGGAGTCTACAGGGCTGAGGCAAACCCCTCCTCCGATGCTACCTTCGCTTTGCTTGAAACCAAGCTTCTGGCAACCCATTTGGGCCTGGCGCCGCCGTCGCAGGTCGCACCGCAGGTGCAACTCACTTCGGGCGAAGAAGGCGGCGGCTCCGATCTCGAAACGCGTATTGACCTGGCCCCCGTAGAGCGCCCTGCCGTCCAACAATCAGTTTCGGTTCTGAAACAGTTGCTCGACAGAACTCCGTTGCTGGCGTCCCTGCAGGTGCAATCGACTGCATCCAATCAGGGAGGAGTGTTCGTCCGGATTCACTCGGCTATCGTGTTGGTCGGAAGAACAGAGTGGAACCAGGACGCTGTGTATTCTGCGTTCACTGATTTCATTCGACCCGGTCTTACCGCCGGCCAACTCGGTGTCGGGTGGCAACCGAAGTCGGGATATGAGGAACTTGATGGATTGTGGCCGTTGGTCGCGTCAGTTCGCGGCAAATACCTGTTGGTAAGCGACGATCCCTCGTTGGCGGAAGCCATCCTCGCAAATTTCAACCGTGAGTCCGACGGCAAGCCTGCCGATTTGCTGGCCGGATTCAATCATCAGCAGGAGCGTGCTGACTTTGCTCGCTTGTCGAGCGTCGTCGACCGGCCCAACGCAACGATCGGCGACGGCGAGAACCGCAGAGCCGAGCCGCAGTTCTTCTCCAATAACATAAGCAGCCTCAGCGCCACGCTGGCCGCAGTTTCGGAGGAGAAGATCGAGATGCGCTCCGAAGGAAACAAAGAGCGGCAGACCGTGATTTACGAATGGACGCAATAAGGTCTATCACGCTACTCGCAGGTGCGTTACTGCTGGCGCTGCTTCCTTCGAGCGGGCGCGCTGCGCCCACTCCGCCCGATCGCTCCAAACAGGCAGGGGCGAGCCTGTTTGCGCAATCCGCAGCCGAAACGCTGAATCGCGATTTCCCCAGCCTCGACATTTCTTTCCTCTTGCTCGACGCTCGCACCGGCCGCGTGCTCACGTCGCGCTGGGAACGCATGGACTCGCCGATTCCGCTGGGTTCGCTCGTGAAACCCTTTACCGCACTGGCCTATGGCGAGCAGCACGATTTCCACTATCCTTCGCACATCTGTCGTGGGACCGCGACAGGATGCTGGCGGCCCCGCGGGCATGGTGACATCGGCCTTGCCTCGGCGATCGCCTACTCCTGCAACTCGTACTTCGGTATGCTTACCGCGACCTTAGCGGCTCCGGATGTCGCGCCGATTGCGGCACGCTTCGGAATCGACCCTCCGGACCGCGACGCTCGGGGTACCGCCCTCGCGGGAATCGGTAGCGGCTGGCGAATCTCTCCACTTCGGATGGCGCGCGCCTACCTCGAACTTATTCGTCGCCGCGAGCAGCCCGGTGTTCGTGAAATTCTCGCGGGAATGGCGCAGTCGGCGCAGCACGGAACCGGTGCCGCAGTCGACCGCGCTCTTCCATTCCCTGATGCGCTCGTAAAGACCGGCACCGCGCCCTGTACGCACTCGCCGCGCGCACCCGGCGACGGTTTTGCGGTGGTCCTGAGCCCTGTCGATCAGCCGCAGATGCTATTGATGGTGCGGGTCCACGGAGTTCCCGGCGCGCAAGCCGCGAGCGTTGCCGGCCAGATGCTGCGCCGGATCGAAGGCAGGTTCCAGGAGTAATCTTCAGGGAATGTTGATGGCCGCTAATTGCGCATGAGGAACGCCGTTCATTCCGCTCGCAGGTCAGCTCCCTGCGGAATCCGAAAGCCTGTTTTTGAGTTTTTTGTCGCTCTTGTTTTGATCTCGTCCGGCTCACTCGTCATCGCCCAAACTGCATCACCCGGTTCCGCGCCCGACGTCCGCATCGGAGTTCTCGGCCTCTTTCATCCGCGCCAACTTACCATCAGCGCGCCCCAGGGACACGCGCTTGTCGTCCGCGCCGGGGACGAGCGCTTTGTGCTGGAGTATAGTTCCGGCCTTCGCAGTGCGGCCGTCCGGGTCAACGGCAGCGAGATGGTTCTTCAATCGGGACCGCGGACTGTGCTCGCACACCGTCTCACAATCGCGGGACGCAGGAACGAACCCACGGATTTTGTCCTTGCCGTTCCAAGGAAGATCGCTCGCCATTATCACGGCATACTCGAGATTCGGCCATCCGGCGGGCATCTGCTCGCGATCGTGACCATGGATCCAGAGATCGCCGTCGCTTCCATCGTGGCCGCCGAGAACACGACCGACACGCCATTCGAGGCACTCAAAGCGCAAGCGGTCGCCACTCGCTCCTACCTTGTCGCCAGCCACCGACGCCATGATGATTTCGATTTCTGCGACACTACCCATTGTCAATTCCTGCGCGAGCCTCCTTCTCCTTCCACAGCCGCCGCGCGTGCCGTCGAAGCTACCCGCGATATGGTTCTCGCCTATGCATCCAAACCGTTCGCCGCCATGTACACGCGAAGCTGCGCTGGACGCACGCACACGCCGGCTCAATTAGGCCTGCCCGAGGCCGCCTATCCGTACTATCCCGTTGAGTGCAAGTATTGCCGTGAGCATCCGGTGCGCTGGTCGAGTCGCATCTCTGCCGAAGATGCCGCCACGCTACGCAGTTCCAACGAGCCTGCTCGCCTGCGCGCTGCACGCCGCCTCGGCTGGAACACAATTCCCAGTAACGATTTCACCCTGAAGAAGGAAAATGGCCTGGTCGTTGTGGAAGGGATCGGACAGGGCCATGGCATGGGGTTGTGCCAGTCCGGAGCGAAAGCAATGGCGGCCGACGGAGCAGATTTTCGGCAGATTCTCCGCCATTACTATCCAAATACCACGATCGCTAACCTTCATGCGAACGCCCAGCCGTTCCCGTTGCCACGCTAGAGTTATTCAGACTTCCTTGAACGACGGTCTGCCCGTCTCAGACTCGTCGCGAATACTGCGACACGTTAAGGAACGGCCGATTTGGTCCGTCTCGACCCGAATGCAATCTTCCGAATCTTATAAGACTTGGATCGGGACGCTGATGTCGCTAGCCCTCTGAGAAAATCCCGAGCTTCTTTTCCGATGAAGTCCAGCCCTCAAACTCGGCGTCAAGATTGTTGTATTCCGCCCCGAATCGAGCCTGAAAATCGTCGAAATCCGTTGCACTGTTCCACCGGTCAATCGTGAGAAAGGTATTCGTTTCACAAGCTGAGCGCAGCAGTTCCGTCCCTAGATATCCCTTCGCCCGCTGGAATAGCTTTGCCCAATCCCCATTAGCGGAGTACGCAACCAGGAACTTCGGAACGTGTTCTTCCAGAACTTTGTACTCCCAGATAATGATTTGCATCAACCCCAGAATACCGCAGCCATCGATCAAAGCCTCGTACTCCGCAGACCAAGACGCAATGGGCTACTGAGCTCGCGCGCCTCCCACCGTCCCCACCAAGTGCTAAGTTCAGTTCGCAAGTCCAAACCACACTGCATCATATAGAATCCCTATTCGCTATGAACAAACTCGCCTTTGTTTACCCAATCGCGCTCGCTTGTGTTCTCCCCGCCTGTGCCCAGACCGTTGTCAGCAAGAAGGCCCTCGAAATCCAGAACTCGGCGATCGTCATCGACACGCATGCCGACACGCCCCAGCGTTTTCTCGACGAGAACTTCGACATCGCATCCACCGATCCCAAGGACTACGGCCACATCAGCCTCGACAAAGCCAAGGCTGGAAATCTCGGCGCCGAGTTCTTTTCCATCTGGGTTGAACCGGAAACCAACCAGGGCCACTTCGCCCGTCACACCCTCGATCTCATCGACTCTGTCTATGAGCAGGCGGAGCGCCATCCCGACCGCATGATGATGGCCTTCAGCGTTGCCGATATCGAGCGCGCCCACCGCGAACACAAACTCGCGGCCCTGCTCGGCATTGAAGGTGGCCACTCGATCGAGAACGACATTCACCTGCTGCGCGACTTCTACCGCTTGGGCGTGCGCTACATGACGCTGAGCTGGTCCAACACCAACGAGTGGGCCGATTCGTCCGGAGATATCGACAATCCCAAAGTCGAGCATCACAACGGACTGACCGACGGCGGCAAGCAGATTGTCCTGGAGATGAACCGCCTCGGTATGCTGGTCGATATTTCTCACGTCGCCGATAAGACGTTCTACGATGCCATCGCAACCAGCAAGGCGCCCGTCATCGCCTCGCACTCCTCTGCGCGCGCCCTCACCAATCATCCGCGAAATATGACCGACGACATGCTCCGCGCTGTCGCCAGGAATGGAGGAGTGGTGCAGGTCAATTTCTACAATGCCTTTATCGACGAGAACTTCCGCAAAGCCGCCGAAGCCCAGGCGAAGCAACGTGACGCTGCGATTCGAGCTTACGACGATCAACAGACGGCAGCAGGCAAAACCTTCACCTATCTCGACAACGACCGCATCGAGCGTGAGTGGGCTGCCAAAATTCCGCGGCCGCCCCTCAGTTCGTTAATCGACCACATCGATCACGTCGCCAAGGTCGCTGGAATCGATCACGTTGGCCTGGGTTCGGACTTTGACGGCGTCAGCGGCGCAACCCCAGAGGGCATCGATTCTGCTGCCGACCTGCCGAAAATCACCCAGGCTCTCCTTGATCGCGGCTATCAGGCTGAGGAGATCCGGAAGATTCTCGGAGGCAATCTGCTGCGTGTATTCGCCGAGGCCGAGCGCATCAGCCGCGACATGCAAGCTGGCAAGTAACTCTGGCACTGCTCTGATCGGCCTACCGTCGCCCTTAGTCTTGGTGGTTTCGGTACCACTCCAGAAACGCGCGAAACGCTGCTCCTCGGTGGCTGTATCTCGCCTTCTCGGTTGCGCTCAGTTCGGCGAAAGTCTTGTCGATCTGCGGAAAGTAGAAAAGCGGATCATAACCGAAGCCGCCGTTGCCACGAGGGGCGTCAAGAATGATGCCTTCCGCGGTGCCACGGAAAGTTTGCAAGGTGTCTCCATCGCGAGCGACCGCTAAGACGCAAACGAACCGCCCAGTTCGCTCGTCTGCGGCAACGTTCGTAAGTTCGCGAAGAACGCGAGCGTTGTTGGCATCGTCATCGGTGTTGCACTCGGCAGCATGCGGCTCGTCGGCCGCGTACCGGGCAGAATGCACGCCCGGTGCACCTCCGAGCTCATCGATCTCCAGACCCGAGTCGTCGGCTACAACAAGTTCGCCCGGGACCGACAAGCTGTAGCCCTCTGCCTTCTTGCGCGCGTTCTCCTCGAACGTCACGCCGTCTTCCACCACAGGAGCTAAAGAAGCAAAACCCGGAATATTGGCGACCGTAACTCCGAATGCTTCGGCAGCTCCAGCAAAGTCGCGAAGCTTGCCCGCATTCGATGTCGCCAGCAAAACCACTCGCACGGTCATGCTACGGAACCGCCCGCATCCTTCGCAGGAATCTCGCCGCAGGCAGCGTTGGTGCGTTCATTCTCCTCGTCGTCCTGCTGTTCTCGTGTGCCAAATCCGGTTCCCGCCAATCCTGTCATTCTTAGCAGTCGGCCCACCCAGGTCGAATTCATCCAGAGCGTAACCAGGACCACAAAACTCAACAGAGCCGCGGCTTTTCCCACCAGCCGGTCGGTCGTCCGCCGAAAGTAAATGCGGATGTCGCTTTCTCCGGCTCCGACCGGAATGACCATTAGCTTTGTGTCGTCGGTCTGCTCCGTCACTACCGATTTACCATTCACCACAACTCCCCACGCCGGATAGCTGAAAAGCCGGACGGTGAGATCTTGCGGCTCCGTAGTGTGCACGATCAGGTGCTTTTCCGTTGGCCCCCACGCGAGCATCTTGGTTGGAACTGCGCCCCCGTCGTCGTCGCTGACAATCGGCAAACTCTTATTGAGCGCGTAAGCATCTGCCCCCACCGGGACGTACTCGTCCGTACCCTCATAGCCCGCTCCGCTCCGCATAGTGTCGCTCATGTCCTGGATGTCATCACTTGTATCCCACCACGGGCCCTGAATGCGGTAAGCAGCGAAGAGCAACACGCCGAGCAAAAAACCGTATACCAGAAAACGGGAGGTCCAGCGCTTGGCTGCCAGCGTCAAGAGAATCGCCATCGCCGTGTTTAGACAAAGCAACCAGCGAAACGGAAGTTGTACAAACCGGAACTTCGGCAAATGCTGCCACAACGGGTTACTGACCGAAAGCAGGAGAAGAGTCGTAACGACTCCCCAAGCGGAAAACAACACCCATGGATTTTGTCCGGCACCCTCTTCTTTTCCATCCCTTGCCGATCGACGCGACAACCACACCGCGACTCCGAGCACCACAATTTCGGCGAGCGCCAAACTCGAAACGAGAAGGTTAAAGCGGTTGTGGTCGGGATCCCCTGTCTTCGTGAATAGGAAGTTATCCTGTGGGCGAACTCCGGGAGCCATCACTTGGCTGATCTCGACCCAGCGCTGCTCATAGATGGCCGGTAGCAGGTAGAACGACGCCAGCCCGGCGCCAAGGATGATCGCAATCGCCGTCCGCGCCAGCGGGCGCAGGGTGCGCGCAGCGAGCGACCGTTCTGGTGTGTCTCTCTGCAGTATTTCGCGTGCAGCAAAAAGAAGCGCGAAGCCGGCCGTCGAATAGTGAATCATCACCGCCGCCGGGGCGTTTGTCAGCCACGCTGCGGCCAAAACCAAACTCAATTGCAAAGTTGGCCGCAGTCTCGATTGGTCGGCCTCTCCATTGGCTGGTTCTTGAATCCGTAAAAGGAACAACAATAGAAGTGGCAACAAGGCAGAAGCCAGTAGTTCCGCGTACGCGCTCCGCCAATAAATGATCAGCAAGTGGTAGGGATTTACGGCGTAGAAAGCCGACGCGAAGAGAGCGTCCGCAGGCCGCAACCATTCGCGCGCGAGCCGATACATTGCCATCCCCGCGAGCATGAGCGCGATCCAGCAATACGAGCCTGGTACCGTGCCCCACGGCAACACTGATCCCAGCGCGGCGCCAAGAGTCCACGAAGCCGGAGGATAAAACAAGAATCGCGCCTCTCCATATCCGAAATGCGCGAGTCCCGCCCAACGGGGATACACGATGCCCTGCTTCCACTGCCCCAGAACCTCCATCCACGAGAACAGGTGAAATTCAAAGTCATGTCCCGAGGGACTGCCCCACCAAAAAAAGGGTGAGATGGCGAGCAGGCAGACCCCAGCAAGGATGACCGCGCGCGCGATTGAACTCTTGCCCAAGTGACGGTCTGCTTTCCCCTTAGATACGTGTCACGACGCGTCTCGCGAGATCCCAGAGACGAATCGACCCCGTCTTAGCGGCTGTGCCATTCTATTTCATCCTGAAAGTTCTCGAATAACTGACTTTGGCCGGGAGATGGTCGGTTAGTCCAGACGCTCTATCAGAGGGCTTGACAAGCGCCTCGGGCTAGGTTACTTTGCAATGCAAAGCTATTTTGTCGGAGTCCATGGCAGCATGAACGACCTTCACAAAGCGCTCGGCGACATCAGTCGCATACGCAGGCAGGTGGCCCACAGCACGGAATTTCGCGGCTACGGACCCGCCACTCTGGCTAGTACTGGCGTTTTGGCGGTTTCAGCCGCAGCGGCCCAATCATTGCTACTGCCCGATCCCGCGAGTCGTATTCCCGCCTATTTGGCCATTTGGGTCTGGACCGCAGTCCTCTCGGCCGCAGTGATTGGCATCCAGATGTTCGCCCGGACGCGCCGCATTCATTCGGGCATGGCGGATGAAATGATCCACATGGCGGTTGAGCAATTTCTTCCTTCGGCCGGCGCCGGTGCGCTCATTACCGTTGTGCTGGTTCGCTCCGTTCCCAGCGCCACCTGGATGCTTCCCGGACTGTGGCAGATTATTTTCAGCCTGGGCATTTTCTCGTCTTGCCGTTTTCTTCCGCGCGCCGTGGCCGCAGCAGGCGCGTGGTATTTGCTTACCGGTCTGACTTGCATTGCACTCGGAGATTCCCGGGCGCTGTCGCCTTGGGCCATGGGCATTCCCTACGGAGCGGGTCAGTTGCTGGTTGCCATGATCCTCCTGGCCGCAAAGCAGGGCAGAGAAGAAGCAGTAGAGGGGGCGGACGATGAAGTCTAAAGCTCCATCGAGCGAAGCCCGTTTTGCCTACGAAGGTCTCGACCGCGTCATTCATGAGCGCGCTCGCCTTAGTGTGCTGACCTCTCTCATTACCAATCCCAAAGGGTTGGCCTTCGGAGACCTCAAACAACTTTGCGCGCTAACCGACGGCAATCTGAACCGGCATCTCCGCGTGCTCGAGCAAGCCAAGATGGTGGAGAGCGTCAAGAAACACGACCGCAACCGTCCGCTCACCCTTTGCCGAATCACGGCTTCGGGTCGCAGTCGCTTCATCGAATATCTGTCGACGTTAGAACAAGTCGTCCGCGACGCGGCGAAGGTGTCGGAAGACGATCCCGCCGGGCCTCTGATTCAAAATTTAGCGGCTTCGCGGGCGTAAATTTTTTTGGCACGACACTTTGCAATGCAAAGTCAAGCACTTCAGGAGGAAACAGTGAGTGACTCTACGATTTTCCCGCTAGGCGCGCAAGTTCGCATCCGGTCCAGATCGATGGGACTGAAACTCATCGTGGTCTGTGGACTCGCTCTCCTCATGACTATCCCCGCGTTCTTTGTTGGAGGATTGGTCCAAGATCGGACTACGCGAGCGGAAGAGGTCGTAAGTAAAATCACGGGCCACGTGGGCGGTCAGCAAACCTTTCTCGGACCGACCCTTGCCATTCCCTATTACATCCCACCGCAATTACCTACTGAGTTTGCCAAGCACGGAATCTATTTGGTCTTTCCAGCACAGGCCTCGGCCGTTCTCAAGTCGAAGACCGAAGAACGGCGCCTCTCCTTGTTTAAGGTGCCTGTGTTTCAGGCAGATTTGAATCTTGACGCAACCTTTGATTTGACCGGAGTCCCCGCGGTACTTCCGCAAGGCGCCCAACTCGACTGGAGCCGGGCTGAGATCGTTGTGGGGGTTAGCGATCCTCGCGGAGCGCTCGCCGATGCCACCTTGACGGTCGAGGGCAAAACGGTGACCTTAGTCCCAGCAGCGGTTGCCCAGGACCTCAATTCCGTCGTCGATCAAGGACTGCACTCCAAACTTGCATTACTCGGTGCCAAGGCCGACGGCTTCGCGAAACCCGACGCACAATTTAACGTTACTTCCGCTTTGCGATTTTCTGGCGCGCAACGTCTCGCGATTCTTGCCTACGGCAAGACCACCCACGTCGCGATGCAAGGCGATTGGCCCAGTCCTGGCTTCGATGGCGGATTCCTGCCCCTAACCCGGACCGTTTCGACTGCAGGATTCACGGCGGACTGGTCCGTGCCGTTCATCGCTCGCGGCGTGCGCGCAGAAGGATCCACTGATTTGATCAGCGGCCTCGACGCAACTGCTCTTGGTGTTTCGTTTATTGAAGTGGCAGACCCCTATCAATCGCTCAACCGGTCTCTCAAATATGCAGTCCTGTTCCTGGGGCTGCTTTTCCTTTCTTACTTTGTCTTTGAAGTTACCACCGGAAAACGCGTTCATCCGGCGCAATATGTCCTCGTCGGAATGGCGCAGATCATCTTTTATCTCCTGCTGTTATCGCTTGCCGAACGAATCGGGTTTGACCTCGGTTTTCTGGTGGCCGGCTCAGCCACGGTTGCGCTCCTGTCGGTCAACGCGGCGTGGATCTTCTCCAGCCGATTGCTGGGAGTGCGCGCTCTGGCAATCTTCACTCCTCTATATGGACTGATCTACCTGATGTTGCGGCTCGAAGACAACGCGTTGTTGGTGGGCGCAATCGCAAGCTTCCTGGCTGTGGCAGCTGCCATGTATTTCACTCGGGAGATCGATTGGTATAGCTCATTGCCAGCCGCAGGCCAATCTGAAACTCGTAGCACTCCGCATGTTCCATAGAACACGCGAAACCACAAGCCACCCGCGAGAGAAGGTCGCCGAAGAGATCAGACAGAACCCGCAAAATGAGTCTTTCTCTGGAAGAGAGCCGAATGCGTCTTGTCAGACCAAAACAACTGCACGTTGCGATCATTATGGATGGTAACGGCCGCTGGGCAACCCGTCGTGGCTTGCCTCGCGTGGCCGGTCACCGCGCCGGAATTGCCACCGTTCGGCGCGTTGTCGAGCGTGCGCCCGATCTCGGCGTACGCTGTCTGACTCTCTATGCCTTTTCCTCCGACAACTGGAGCCGCCCTACCTCCGAGGTAGACAGTATAATCTGGCTGCTTCGAGCTTATCTTCGCCTTGAGACCGAGCGGCTTCGTCACAATGGTGTGCGCCTGGAGATCATCGGGCGCCGCGATCGTTTACCCACGCTCGTCTTACGCGAGATCGCCGCAGCGGAGGTCGCGACCGCCGAAGGGCGTTGTCTACATCTGCGAATTGCAGTCGACTACTCCGCCCGCGATTCAATTACCCGCGCCGCCGCCGCCGCCGCGAGCGCGGCGTTCGCGCCCGGCGGCCTGCCTTCTGCCGATCGGCTAGGAGGTATGCTTGCGCAGGTTCTGATCGGCGAGAGCGGGGAAGTGGATCTTCTCATTCGTACCGGAGGTGAAAAACGCCTCTCCGACTTTCTGCTTTGGGAGTCAGCCTATGCCGAGCTTCTCTTTACCGACCGCATGTGGCCCGACTTCGACGCCGCCGATCTCGATGCCGCACTCGCGGAATTTAACCGTCGTGAGCGCCGCTTTGGCGCGATCCCCGAGGTCTCCGTTCAGACGTGGAGTCCGGTAATCGAGACCTCTTGAGTTCTATGGAGTTATGAAAGGAAGTGTTAGACGGAATAAGGCGCGGCTATTCGCTGACGCCGGCCGGAGTTCTCTGACGATGGAGTTCGGCGAGAAACTCATCTTCTTCAAGCACATTCCCGGTTCTGAGCAACTCCAGAAGTGGATCATCGTTGTCGCTGTCGGCACCGCTGGATTGGGTCAAGTCCACCGTTTTTGCTACCAGAGAACGGGGGGACGTTTCAAGCTGCGGCGTAACGCCGGGCTGTCCCGTCAGAAATTCGATGAACTCTCCCACGCTCTTGCGCTGTTCTTCCGTCCGGGCGGGGAATTCGATTCCCATACCGTGACCCGGATGCATGACTCGCACCAGTCCTTCGGTGTGAATTTCCATTCCTGTGGCGCGCAGACATAGGTCGACGGCCGAGCTCTGAGGAAAAGGGCTGTCGGTCTGCACATAACAGCCACCCAGACTGAGATCAGTCAGTTTGCATTGAGTGACGGCGTCTGGCTCTTCTGGCAACGCATCTTGTGCACGGGCGGTGAGCCAATCGCTCATCAGCTCACGCATGTTGACTTCGATGTCAAGAAAACGGAAGCCTGTTTGGCCGTTGGCGGTGCTCCACGCCACCTCTGCCTCTGCTTCGATACTTCCACCACCGTCGGGAAGTTCGAAAGCGAGGCGAACCAGCGCGTCCGATGGAAGCCGTTTCGCCGCCAAGACATCCATGCCACCACTGCTCAAGTCGAGCAGAATTCCTTCAATAGTGTTATTTTCGTCGGTGCGAATGGAAACCGGAGCTTGTACGGCTACCCGCAGCGATTGCCGCCGCTCCCGCTTGAGCAAAGCCGTGGCTGCCCGCAACGTGTTCTGCGCCTGTTCCTCAGATACCGGCTTGGTCAGGATGAAGTGGGCGCCTCCGCCTAATATCGAGCGTATCCGCGATGCATCTTGCAACAAAGCGACAGTGACAGGTGAATTGCGGTCCGGACCTTGCAGGTTGCGGCAGGCTTCGAGCACCGAGTTCGCTCCTTCAGGGTCGTCGAAATCGACGATTACCTGATCGAAACCTTCGTCGGTGAGCCGGTGGACGGCCACATCGGCCGCATTTGACCGATCGACCGCCACCCCGAACTGCGCCAGAATCTGCACCAGCGTTTCCGCTGCTGCTTCGTCCTTCGACACCAGCAGTGCCTGCAATATCATGGAACCGAACCCTCCCGCCTCACTCTCAACCTTCGTCCGCCACTTTTACGGCCAGCGCGGAGTCGCGCTGCGGGGTTTCGCGGCCGTAGTCGTGGATTGAGCCCCAGCCTTCGCAGCCATTGAGTTGGAGTTCTCGTCGTCCACTTCGGCCAGCACAGCGCTATCGTCTTCAGCGTCAGTCTCGGCTAGAAGGGGTGCGACCTCGCGCAGCTTTTCGGCGGCTTGCTGCAGCATCTCGATCTGTTTTCCCAGTTGCGCGTACTGCGCCTGCTTCCGGCGCAAAACCTCATGGATATCCTTCATACGTCCCCCTGCGCCTGACTCTAGGTTTGCGGCGCCTCTAGGTCAACGCCTAAGCACCTCACGGCCATTACTCCGGTAACTCAAGCGACAGAAAGAGGTCGCTTTAGACGGGATTTGAACGAAATCGCTCCTCCGCGAAATAACCTTGCGGGAAGTGGGACAACGAGAGTGACGGCACTTCCTATTTGGAAGTCTTTAGGCAATCCAGCGGATTGACTAAACATCGGCCGAACAATCAAAAGCCCCGCCTTGCGGCGGGGCCATGAGTTGAGTGTTCTGGGCGAACCGATGAAACTAAAGCTATCCGCGGGTCAGCTTGCGACGGAACATGCCAGCGATTCCAACCAGTCCCGTTCCGAGAAGACCGAGCGTTCCGGGCTCCGGAGTGGGTATCGCCGTCGTGCCAAGTTTGATGTGTCCGATTCCTTTGGCCAGCTGACCTTTGGTCGTGTAGATATCCTGGGTTGTCGTTCCGGTCACCATCCGACCGGTGTACAACATCCCCTCAATCGTCCCGGTCAACGCGAACTCCTGTGTGCCACCCTTGGTCCCGCTCAGAAGCGTCCAGGTGATCGGGCCCACAAAGCTGCCGTTGAAGATCGTTCCCTTTGGCTCTCCGTAATTTCCCTTACCGATTACGATAAAAGTTGATCCGGTGGCCGAGAACGTCCCACCCGCTGCGATCGAACCGCTGGTCAAAGCGCCGGTCGTGAAACTCACTGTTCCGAGTGAATGTCCCGCAGGAGCCACGATGCCGTTGAAACTCGTCAGTTGCGATCCGATTGAGCTGATGCCCGATGTCGAGATCGAAATGCTGCCGAATTGATTCGTTAAGGTGATACCGTCCGCCCATGCGGCCATCGGCAGAGCCAATGCCAGTAATGCCAGAACTACCACTCGCCTCATTGAAATACCCTCCAAAATTTTAACTTTTCCAAGATTCACCTTGAAATTGGTGTTTCAAGGTATAGGTCGCCTACTCCAAATTGAGCAATTGTTGTTCCAAAACTATCTAACGTCATTCTTTTATATGTTTCAATAACTTACAGCACCAACCGTCTTTTCGTTCTCGTTCTGGACTGCAATCCCCTGCACACTAGAAACAATTCGCTGATCCCGAACCTGATTTTCGAATGCTCCAGTCCCAACTGCTCCCCACCTGAACTGAATGCGAAAACCTTCGCAAGCTCTGAACGATGAGGCCCAAGGAGAAGGAGGAGGATCAAAACCTGCTGCATCCTCCAGTAACCATTCGCAAGGTAACCGATGTTACCACGCACCCCTCGATTGAAAACTAGCTCGTTCGTGCCATTTGAATCGCTCACCAGTGGGATTCCGCTTCCCGGAAGATCCGCCTATATTTGCAAGTGAGCAGTTCTGGGGAGGGCTGTTTAGGCGCCTCGTGATCCTTATGGATCCGGGGCGCTTTTATTTCAGCAGGGAACGTCGAGCTCCCGACCTTAAATTCTTAACGAAGCACAATCTCTGAAGTTCATCCTTATACTTTAAGCTCCAGACGGAATGTCTTCCGTTTTGCCCGACCGCAAGCTTCGATACGCCCCGTCCAGAACCAGCTGATTGCGCCAACCTTCCTCTCCGGGCGCCGGAAATTGCTCCAAACCCTCCACCGCGCGAGCGAAGCTATCGACCTGCTTGGCGTACGCGAGCCGGTTGGAAACGACATCTTCGCCCACGCGCTGTCCGTCCCGCCAAAGTTCGACTTTGACCGGTCTCTCGACATTGAGCGCATCATCGGCTCGCAGAGTACCGGCGTCACCGACGATTTCCAGTGGAGTTCGGTATTGCGCACGGGTGGAAACCGCAACCGTGGCCAACGTGCCGTGCTGGAACTCCAAGGTTAGAAGCGCAGCCGCTTCCACGTCTCCGGAATGTTCGTCGGACCGGCCAACGGTGGTGACCCGCTTCGGTTCGTCTCGCAATATAAACCGAAGAGCATCAATGCAGTGAACGCCGATATCGGCAATGGGCCCGCCTCCAGAGATCGAACGGTCGTTCATCCATGTCCGTTGGTGGCCGATACCCGGAAACGAGAATTCCGCGCGCGCAAAAATCGGGCGGCCGATATCCCCGGCCGCCACGCGCTCGCGAAACTTGGCTGTGCTTTCCTCGAACCGGAACACTTGGGCGACTCCGAGCAGAAGTCCAGCCTGGCGAGCCGTTTCTACCATCTGGTGGCATTCGTCCGCGTTCATACCCATCGGTTTTTCGCAGAGCACCGGTTTTCCCGCGGCCAGGACTGCCAGGACATCCTCTAAGTGGCTTGCATTGGGTGTGGTCACGAGCACCGCGTCGACTTCGGAACAGCGGCTGAGTTCCGCCGTCGAGCCAAAGACGTGCGGGATCGCAAACTGCGCAGCGGCCGCCTGTCCTTTTTCGCGATCGCGGCGCGAGAGCGCGACCACCTTGCAATTCTGGGCCAGAGCGAACCCCGGCATCAGCCGTTTGCTGGCGTGCAATCCGAAACCTGCAATTCCAAAACGAATCATGCGGATCTCACCTTATCGTGAAGCAGTCGGTACGGTTTTGCCGCGAACACTCCGATCCTGCAAGTCGGCCAGCAGCATCGGATCGATGTTCCCGCCGCTGATCACAGCCACATTCATCCTGGAATCGGGTAGTTCGCTGGAATGGAAAAGAAAAGCTGCTGTCGCGACCGCGCCGCTTGGTTCGGCCACAGTCTGCGGATTCCCGCTCAGCATCACCATCGTTTCTAGAATCTCGTCTTCCGTGACCCCAACGATGTCATCTACGAACGTACGAATATGTTCGAAATTGATAGTTCCCACGCTCTGTGTACGCAGCCCGTCCGCCAATGTTTGCGAAACCTGCTCCGCCGAAAACGAAACGATGTGTCCAGCTCGAAAACTCGCGCGCGCATCCGCAGCCAGCTCTGGTTCGACGCCGATCACCCTCACTCTAGGATCGCTCAGTTTGATCGCCGCCGCGATCCCGCTGATCAATCCCCCTCCGCCGACCGGGGTAAGTATGGTTTCAACGTCCGGCAATTGTTCCAGAATCTCCAATCCCACTGTTCCTTGGCCGGCGATGATCTTCTCATCATTGTACGGAGGCACAATCGCGTAGCCGTGCGCAGCCGCGAGTTCTTCGGCGCGAAGCCGCCGTTCTTCACTGGCCGGACCCACGAGGACAATCTCCGCTCCCAGCGCGCCCGTAGCCGCAATCTTGTTTTTCGGAGCATTGCCAGGCATGACGATGATCGCTCTAACCCCCAGGGCGCGCGCGGCATATGCCACGCCTTGCGCGTGATTTCCGCTGGAATAGGAAATCACTCCGCTCCTGCGCTCTGCCTCGTCGATAGACGCAACTTTGTTGTACGCGCCGCGTAATTTGAATGCGCCGATCGGTTGCAGGTTTTCGAGTTTGAGGAAAAGCCTCCGGGAATCCCACGTGCCTGCCCATTCCAGCAATGGCGTGCGGACCGCTACCGTCGCCAGAAGAGCCCGGGCGGCCCGAATGTCGCGAAGCGAAACCATGGTGGCTATTCTACGAGTTCGGGTGCTTTCTTGGTTGGAAGGTACTCTTCGGTGCACGTCCTTTGAACCGGCGTGGATGGATGTTTCCATGGCGCAGTTGGTATAATGTTACGAGGTAACACCTTGGAGTACTCACGATGGCAACTCCTTCCACCACCAGCCTGAAGCTCGACACGAAGACAAAGCAGCGGGTTCAACGGCTTGCCTCGGTTCGCCGCCGCTCGGCGCACTGGGTTATGTGCGAAGCCATTGAGCAGTACGTAGAACGCGAAGAGAAGCGCGAGCAACTTCGGCAGGACGCGCTCGCCGCCTGGAACCATTACCAGACGACCGGACTGCACGCGACCGCCAAGGAAGTCGACGTTTGGATGGCCAAAGTCGAAGCAGGTAAGAGCGCCGCCCCACCGAAATGCCACGATTGAAATGGTCGCAACCCGCTCTGTTGGATATAGCCCGTCTCCACGCCTTTCTCGCTCCCAAGAGCCAAGACGCGGCTAAACGGGCTATTAAATCGATCCGGCAAGGCGTAAAGGCGCTCGCCAGACATCCTGAGAGTGGGCGTCCAGTCGACGATTTGCCCCCGGAGTTCCGCGAGTGGGTGATTGAGTTTGGGCATGCCGCTTATATCGCCCTGTATCACTACGACGGGAAACAGGTAGTAATGCTGGCAGTGCGGCACGGGCGCGAAGTGGAGTATTGAGGCACCTCGTCGCTGGCGGTGCGGGGGCCACCGATGCGCAAATTCCGCGGTAGCTGGCAGGTTTCATATCTCCACTATCACCGGCATAATCAGCGGCCTTCGCTGCGTTTGGCGGGAAATATAGCGCTTTAAATCGGTGCGGATTTTCTCTTTGATCACGCCGTAATCGGCTTTCTCTTCGGCACTGGATGCATCCAGCGTTTCGCTGACGATTTCTTTCATGCGGTCGATGGAGATGGTCTCGCCGGGATTGAACCCGCGCGTCACAATCTCGGGCGTCGCTTCAACGCGTCCCGTCAGTTTGTTGATCGCGATCACCGGCATCACAAATCCGTCTTCGCTCAAATGACGGCGATCTTTGATCACGATGTCTTCGACCACGTCGGTGCGCGAGCCCGAATCGATGCACACCCGTCCGACGTTGACGCGTCCTGCTTTGCGGGCGCCTTGCTCGTCGATCTCCAGAACGTCTCCACTCTCGATCAGCATCACCTTGCCGACCGCTCCCGTCATCGATCCAGCGAGTTCCGCGTGCAGCTTGAGCTGCCGGTATTCGCCGTGAATGGGAATGAAATATTTGGGCCGCACGAGATTGATGATGAGCTTTAGCTCTTCCTGGCTCGCGTGTCCGCTGACATGGATGGGCGGATACGAGCCGTCGTCATAGATGACGAATGCTTCCCGCCGAAACAAGTGATCGACCACGCGGTAGATGGCTTTCTCATTACCCGGGATGATGCGCGAAGATAGAACAACGGTATCGCCCTTTTCGATCTTCGCATGCTTGTGATTGTCGACCGCTGCGCGCGATAGCGCCGACATGGGCTCGCCCTGCGTCCCACTAATCAGAACACAAACTTTTTCCGGCGGATAATTCTTCATCTCGCCGGGATGGATTAACAAGCCATCCGGAATCTGGATATAGCCAAGGTCTTCCGCAATCTCGGAGGAGTTCTCCATCGAGCGTCCGATGAAGCAGATTTTGCGGCCATGCTCGCGGGCCATATCGACAGTAAGCTTGATGCGATGAATCGAAGACGAAAAGCAGGAGATAAACAGCCGCCGCTTGGTGCGGACAAATACCTCTTCAAACTTGCGGTGGACGGCTCGTTCGCTTGGCGTGTAGCCCTTGCGCTCGACGTTGGTTGAATCCTGCAACAGCGCCAGCACTCCTTCTTTGCCGTACTCGGCAAAGCCGTGCAGATCGAACAGCCGATTATCGGTCGGCGTTGGATCAACCTTGAAATCTCCCGTATGCAGCACGACGCCGAGCGGCGTATGAATCGCCAGCGCCACGCAATCGACAAGGCTATGCGTGACCTGCAGCGGATGGATGGTGAACGGTCCAACTTTGAAGCGTTCTCCGGGACGAATCTCACGGAGATCGGCGTTGTCGAGCAACTGATGCTCGTCCAGTTTGTCTTCGACGTAAGCCAGCGTGAACTCGGTCGCCCACACGGGAACGTTGAGTTCGCTGAGAATCCACGGCAAGGCTCCGATGTGATCTTCGTGGCCATGCGTCAGGACAATGCCGCGCACATGCTTGCGGTTTTCCAGCAGGTAAGAAATATCGGGAACGACGATATCGACGCCCAGCAATTCAGCTTCGGGGAACATTAATCCGGCGTCAACAACGACGATGTCATCGCCGTAGCGGATGGCCATGCAGTTCATACCGAACTCGCCCATCCCGCCCAGCGGAACGATATGCAGTTTTCCAGTTGACATTAGCAAAGTCGATGCTAGCACACAGCGCCATCGCAGCAATCCCGATCAAACTAACTTCATAGTTAGAAAGGCGGATTTGCCCGATGGCTGCGGCACGCTAGGATCTTTAAACGGGACTGTTAAACTACTCGCAGATGATCGATACAAGCGTTGTGGAAAGGCGTTCCTGGCTGCGGCGTCGCGTCGAGAGCGCGATCCGCGGCGGCCTGACCCGCGCCTATGACACAGTCAAAGTCGACCCCGATCGCTTTCTGATGCAGTTGCGCGTGGCGCACGATCTGCCGCTAGCCACCTTTCATGGCGTTTACACTTTGCCCGTCGAACGTCTCGACGATGTTGCCGAGAACATCATTCGTGGCGGCATGAAACTGGCAGCCGCCGAGGGCGCTGGGTTTGGACTGGGCGGAATTCTGACGATCGTCCCCGACTTGGGTGTTCTCTCAACGATTACCATGCGCACCATTCAGAAGCTGAGTTTGATTTACGGTTTCGAGCTGAATACGGACGGCGAAATCGCCGAGTTGTGGATCGCCGCCGCCAGCGCGGCCGGTGTGGACATCAGCCGCGAGTTGTTGGAAAAAGAAGTGGTGAACAAGTTCGTTCCGAAAGTGATTCAGAGGATCGCCGTGCAGGCGGGCTCGGATGTGGTCGAGAAGTGGGCTGGACGTTTGATTCCGATTGCCAGCTCGGCCATCGGGTGCGCCCTCAACTATTATTTCGTGCGTGCCTGGGGCCGACGAGCAAGGGCGCATTTTCGCAGGAAACACGTGGAGATGCGGAAACGGCTTGCGGCGGAGCAACTGGAACTTCCGGGTGCGCCATCAACGAGGTTGTCGTCATGAATTGGTTGAAACTTGAGAACGTCGTGGCGAGCTCTCTAAAGGATCGAATCGAGAACCAGAGTCTGGAACCCTTCCACCCTTTCAAAGATCCCGTCGTTTGTTATCAGCCCAGTGACCTGGGAATGTATTGCTGTCCCGGCCTGCAGAGCATCGGGAGTTCGAAGGCGGTGGTGAGCTCGGATTCGAGCGGCCAGATCGGCAATTTCTAGGCTTGGCGCAACCCATCCGAGGTTCGGATACGCGGAAAGTAGACCATAGAACTCGTTGACTCGCCGGTCATCGTCTTCTCGATAGGGCAAGACTAGAAGTTCTGTCATCGTGATTGTGGACGTGATTGCTTTGGATTCAGGCTGTTCCAGCCAAGAGAAAATGGATTCAGTCCAAGGCAGATATTTCGGGTTTGCTTCCAACTGATAAATAAAGATGCTTGTATCGAGAGCGATTCGCCGATGACGCCTCAGAAACGCGCGGAGCCGTTCTACTCCCAACTCTGACGTTCCTTTTGCAGATAATTCTTTGGATACTTCTTGCCAGCTAACCCGCGGATCGCAGCGTGATAGGACTTCGGTTTTTCTAACACCAACACTTTCCCACCGCTCCGTACAACCACGAGGATCTTGTCGCCAGGCTTGAGGCCGAGCGCCTCGCGGGCTTCTCGCGGGATCACAATCTGGTTCTTTGCGGAAAGAGTGGCTTCGGTCATCGCTTTACATTATAGCAAATCGTAAAGCGGATTAGTAGTATGATCTTGCGCCTTAGCGCAGCCAGTCTTCCAGCTCGATTCCGCGTTCGGTTTTGTCGTCGCGATACTTCACGATTACGGGCGTGTACAGAGACAGGTTCCACTCGTCGGAGATTCCCTTGCCTTTCTTGACGGCGCGGGAACCGGGGACGACGACGGCATCTTCGGGCACTTTCAATATGTGTTCCGCTGAGGCGCGATAGATCTCGCCGCGAACCAGATCATAGAGCGGCGTCGATCTCGTTAGAATTGTTCCCGCGCCTAACACAGCGCGAGCACCCACCAGCGTGCCTTCATAAACTCCGCAATTGCCGCCGATCAGCACGTCATCTTCAATAATCACGGGAGCGGCGTTGATTGGTTCGAGTACACCTCCCACTTGCGCGGCGGCGCTGAGGTGGACTCGTTTACCGATTTGGGCGCAGGAGCCGACCAGCGCGTGAGAGTCGATCATCGAACCTTCATCGACATAGGCTCCCACGTTGATGAACATGGGAGGCATGCAGATCACAGTCGGCGCAACGTAAGCTCCTTCGCGAATCGATGAACCACCGGGAACGAGGCGAACCCGGTCGGCGACGGTGAGACGCCGGGCAGGAAAGGTGTCTTTATCGATGAAGGAGAGGACGTCGCCGTCCGACATTTGCTGCAGTTCGCCGAGACGGAAGCCAAGCAGGATGCCTTGCTTCACCCAGGCATTGACAATCCAGCGTCCATCGAGCTTCTCGGCGGCGCGAACTTCCCCGCGCGTCAGCGCGGATCGGAAATCGAAGAAGATGGGACGCGCTTCGTCTGCGCTGCCGATCGTCTTGGTGTTTGATAGCCGTTCAATCGCCGATTTCAACGCGGACAGAGTATTTGCCATAGATGGTTCAAAACGCCGGGAGCTAAAGACTAAGAGTTCGAACTAAGAGCCGGAGTGCGGGCCGCTAAAAGCAAAGTGCTATCGCTGCATCTATGCGACGCACTTGCATTCGCTGCGGATCAACACTCCTGGCATCTCGTGCGTGGCGCTGCGGGCGTCGGTGATGTTGGCATAAGGACCGTGCCAGCGCGAGTGATTGGGATCGTGTCCGGTGGGACGTCCTTTGCCGGAGTTGCATTGGCCGCACGATGCGCGGTGCAACATTGCCTTGTGCGGGCCCGCTGCCCAATTCTCGTAGACATAGAATTCGGTCGCGGCGGGTGCAGCCGCGGGGCGACTGATTAATCCCGCGTCGGTGGCGATCTTCTGGATCTTCGAACGAGTGTCGCGGCGCATGGGCAGCAAGGGCAGGCGATAAACCTCTTCAATCTTGCCCATCATCGCGAGAACGGCCTTCACCGGAAGTGGACTCGACTCGATGAAATTCCCCTGCATCAGCGGGAGATACTTGCGCTGTAGGGCGCGCGCGGCTGGCCAATCATTGTTGAGCGCAGCTCGCGTCATCTCCGACATTTCGCGGGGAATCTCGTTCGAGACGACCGAGATCACACCAACTCCCCCAAGGGCGATCACGGGCAGCGTCACGGCGTCATCGCCGGAGAGTACGAGGAAAGTTTCGGGCACGAGGCTCAGCACCTCGGCAATCTGCGTCATGTTGCCGCTGGCTTCTTTCACGCCGGCGATATTGGGGACCTCGGTCAATCGGGCGAGGGTCGCGGGCTCCAGATTGGCTGAGGTGCGTCCCGGAACGTTGTAGAGAATGACCGGCTTGTCGACCGCTTCGGCGATGGCGCGGAAGTGCCGGTATTGGCCCTCTTGCGTGGGCTTGTTGTAGTAAGGAGAAGCCGTGAGGATGGCATTCACTCCGGGCCGCGTGGCCACTTCTTTGGCTTTTGCGACCGCCTCTTGCGTAGAGTTTGAGGTTGCGCCGGCGACGATCGGGACGCGTCCCGCAACTACTTCGATGGTGAGGTCGATGACGCGCAGCCACTCGTCATGATTGAGCGTCGGCGTCTCGCCGGTGGTGCCGCAGGGAACCAGAAAGTCGATTCCGGATTCGACCTGCCAGTTAACTAGATTTCGTAGAGCGCCTTCGTCGACCGAGCCGTCCTGGGCGAACGGGGTGACGAGAGCCGTGCCACATCCTCGGAGTTGCATGCTGCAAGAATAACTCTTCCGGCCGACGCTTGCATTTGGCTAGCGTGGTGCTTAGCCCAGGTCAGAGGTTCGAGTTGTGATTGCAGAGGGGCAGACATCTTGGGGGCGACTGCGGATCGGTGCTTTACCCGAGTCTATTAACCGTATCGATATTAGTAACCACGTCAAGTATACCCCCCTCCCCCCCCATAGTGATCTTTTAAATTCATAGGGTTAGATGGTGGTCTCCCGCTAGATCTTTGACTTTAGGAGACTTAGGGGCAAAATATTGCCAAATAACGGTTTACGGGCGAAATATTGACTTTTTGAAGCGCCCGTTCACGATTCAGTTATCTTGGCGTTTCGCCAAAGATCTTGATTCCGCACTCGTCGAACCCGGGACAGAATCCCGAATTTTTGCTTTTACTCTCTACTACTATTTTATCAATTCGAGGGGGGGTACCCCGACAAGATTTCCAACTTTATTTTGCCTTTGAATAGAGAGGGTTGCGAAGAAAATCAAAGGTCTGGGGGCTTGACAAGTTTAGGAGCCGTTGTCGACACCGAAAAACACCAACCCCACAGAGGGCACGAAGGTTCACGAAGGGAGAACCCTTCAAGATTCAGTGCGCGGACTCTAGAGTTCACGCCAGACGTCGCGAAAATCGAAGAAGCCTTTTTTGGTAGTCAGCCATTCGGCGGCGCGGACGGCGCCTTCGGCGAATCCCTGGCGGGATTTGGCATCGTGACAGAGGTAGATTCGATCGGCGGGCGAATTGAAGATCAGTTCGTGCATGCCGACCGCATCGCCTTCGCGGAAGGAGACGATTTCGAGGTCTTGCGCCGGCGGATCGCCGGAGGACTCGCGCACGATCTTCTGAATGGTGAGGGCCGTGCCGGAGGGAGCGTCTTTCTTGTGCTCGTGGTGGCGCTCGAAGATCTGTCCCGAGTAACCGAATTTGAGGGCGGCTCCGGCGGCGGCGGCGATCTCGAAAAAGAGGTTTACGCCGATGGAAAAATTGGAGCCGTAAACGAGGCCGGTATCGGCGGCGACAACCATCTCCCGCAAACGCGGCAACTGGTGGTACCAGCCGGTGGTCCCGATGACCATGCTCTTCTTCGCGCGGATGCAAGCTTCCGCGTTCGCGATGACTGCAGCGGGAGTGGTGAAGTCAATGACGACGTCGGTGGGGGCGAGCGAGTTGGCGTTGAGAGCGGAGGATCCAGGATTATCGGAGGAAGCGAGGACGCGGACGTGATGACGGCGAGCCTGCGCGACCTCTGCCACCGCAGAACCAGTTTTGCCACGGCCTAAAATCAGGAGGTTCATGGTAAGACCTTTTTACCGCCGAGACACGGAGAGCGCCGAGAAAAACAAACGAAAACAAACAAAAGCCAAAAGCCTTGTTCTCTGAATTCTCTCGGCGTCCTCGGCGACTCGGCGGTGAAGAGTTTACGCAAAAACTTCGGGATCGACTTCGGCGAAGAATGCGTGATGCAGGCGGCGGACAACTTCGGCCGCGTCGTCTTCTTCAATCACAAACGTCAAGTTAATTTCAGAAGCGCCCTGCGAGATCATGCGGATCTTCACGTCTTCTAAGATGCCAAAGACCTTGGCGGCGATTCCGGGCCGGTCGCGCAGGTTCTCGCCCACCAGACAGACTATGGCTTTGCGACCTTCGTATTTTACGTCGGCAAGTTTCGCGAGATCGGCGGCCAACGCCGGAATGGATTCATTGGTCTCGGCAGTCACGGAGACGCTGACTTCGGACGTGGAAACGACATCGACCGCGACTTCGTGATGATCGAAGGCCTCGAAGATCGACTTCAGATATCCGCGAACGAGCAAACGGCGCGGTGCCGCGACCTCGACAAGAGTGATTTTTTTCTTCAGCGCAATGGCCTTGAAAATATTCGTGCAGCGCGGAGCGCGAGCCGTGACCTTCGTCCCTTCGCAAGTCGGGTTGAGGGAATTGAGAACGTAGACGGGAATGTTCTGCTGAATTGCGGGAAGAACGGTTGCCGGGTGAAGGACCTTGGCTCCGAAATAGGCGAGCTCGGCGGCCTCGTCGAAGCTGATGACCTTAATGCGGCGCGCGGTTGGAGTGATACGCGGGTCGGTGGTCATCATGCCATCGAACGTCGGTCCAGATCTCGATTCGTTCGGCGTGAAGGCCAGCGCCAAAAATGGCGGCGGAAAAATCAGAACCGCCGCGGCCGATGGTCGTGGTGATACCGGAGCGATTCGCGCCGATGAATCCGCCCATCACGGGAACTTTACCGGCATCGATCAGCGGCTGGACTTTCTTGTGCAGCCGTTCGTTGGTCTCTTCGTACTGCGGGACGGCGCGGGTGTAGGCGCTGTCGGTCAGCAGACATTGCCGCGAGTCGACGTGGGTTCCGGGCAGCCCGCGGGCAGTGAAAGCGGCAGCGACGATTTTGCTGGAGAGCACTTCGCCGAAAGAGGCGACGTAATCGTAGGTGCGCGGCGTGATTTCTCCGACGGCTCCGATGCCGCGGAGAAGTTCGTCGAGATCTTCAAAATCAGCGCCGAGATCGCCGTGAAATTCGGTGAAGAGCGCGGTGCCGAGAAGTTCTCCGGCGGTATCGTAGTGGCGCTCGCGCAGGGAACGCGCCATCTTGAGAGCGGTCTTGCGATCTCCGCTGCCCGCGGCTTTGCCCATGGCAAGCAGGGAATCGGTGACTTTGGCCATGGCGCTGACGACCACGACGGGGCGATCGGCGAGGCGTCCCTGGACGATATGGGCAACGCGCTCGATGGCTTTCGCGTCTTGCACGGAGGTTCCGCCAAACTTCATGACGATCATGGGCGGTGCGCCTCGGCGCTTGCGGAACACCTACCACGGAGGCACGGAGGCACGGAGAAAAGCCAAAACTGGTTTGTCGGATTCTTATGCTTCGCCCAGTCTCGTTTCGATTTCCCAAGAGCCACGAAAACAATCACTCGATCTCGCTTTTCTGCGTGCCTCGGTGTCTCCGTGGTAGATGTATCTCTCACCCGAAATATCCTTTCGCTTTGAGAAGTTCGGCATTGAGCAGGGCGGCACCGGCAGCGCCGCGAATGGTGTTGTGCGAGAGGACGGTAAATTTCCAGTCGAGGACGTTGCATTTGCGCAGGCGTCCGACGGCCGTGGTCATTCCGGCCCCGAGATCTACGTCGAAGCGGGGTTGCGGATGGTCGGGCGCGGTCATGTACAGAACCGGCTGTGCGGGAGCGCTGGGCAGCTTGAGCTTTTGCGGTTCGGCGCGAAAATCGTTCCAGGCGGCGATGATCTCGTCTTTACTTGGCTTCTGTTTGAGGCGAATGGCGATCGACTCGGTGTGTCCGTCCTCGACCGCAACGCGATTGCACTGCGCGCTCATCGCGAAGGGAGCGGGTTCGATGTGCGAGTCTCGCAAGACACCGAGCAGTTTCTGCGTCTCCTCTTCCATCTTTTCTTCTTCGTTCGCGATGTAGGGAATCACGTTGCCGAGAATATCGAGCGACGCCACGCCAGGATAGCCTGCGCCGCTGACGGCTTGCATGGTTACGGCGGTCACGGCTTCAAGAGTGAAGGCGCGATGCAAGGGAGCGAGCGCGAGCACAAGTCCTATCGCCGAGCAGTTGGGATTGGTGACGACGTAACCCTTCGACTTTTTGCGCCACGATTGCTTTTCAATCAACTGAATGTGATCGCCATTGACTTCGGGAATCACCAGCGGCACGTCTTGCTGCATACGCAAGGCGCTGGAGTTGGAGACAACGGCGCAGCCCGCATCGGCAAATTGCGGTTCGAGTTCGCGGGCGATGCCGGAGTCGAGGGCGGCGAAAATAATCCTGGGTGCGCCTTCAGGCTTGGCGGGCGAGACGGTCATCTTGGCGAGGTTGGCGGGGATGGCGGTTTTGAGACGCCAGCGCGCAGCCTCGGCGTAGGGACGGCCCTCGGAACGGTCCGAGGCAGCCATCCAGGAGACTTCGAACCAGGGGTGATGCTCCAGCATCTGGATGAAGCGCTGGCCAACGATGCCGGTGGCACCGAGAATTCCTACAGGTAATTTGTTCGACATAAGTAGGTATTTCGATTGTTCCTATTAATCGGCGGCGCAGCTCAAAACCGCAGTCCCTCAGGGGCTAAAGCCGACGATTGATTGTGCGGCTTACGGTGCGGCTGAACAGGCTGCGGAAAAAGTCCGTTAACACGCTAAGGACGACGACAGGGGCTGAAGCCCGGATTGATTCCATGTGCTTTACGCGGCCCTGAAGGGCCGCTCATCCACGGAAACGTGAGTACTCCGAGTTTTTCCCCACCCTGTAAAGCCGCACCCTTTCAAGGCAAATCAAAATGCGACGGATTCGAACTGCACTACCACCGATAAGTCGGTAGTTCGATTTTATACCAGTGAAATTTTCAAAGGGATGTCGGCGTTGATACAGGGGTGATTGGTGTGACGACTGCACTGTGAAGAGGCAAAAGCCGAGGTCATGAATTCGTCACGAAAGACTGTGACTCGCCGGGCCTAGCTCCTTCCGCGGCCTAATTCTGGGGGGAAGGAATATTCGTTGAGTGGTCCGAACTTGCGTTTTTCGGCGTAAATCCGCCAGCGCCGCCAGACAATGCGCAAGCTGGCCATCACGGGGATGGAAAGATAGACGCCAAGGATTCCGGCGATCTCGCCGCCGGCGAGAATTCCAAATAAGGCGGCGAGAGGATGCAATTCGACGCTCACGCCCATGATGCGGGGAGAGATGACGTAGTCCTGGATGATGCGCCACACGAACAAGAACAGAAGTACGAAGGGCCAATGCGTATATCCGGCAAGTACGGCGACGACCATCATGGCGGCTCCGGCGATCAGCGGCCCGGCGACGGGGACGAATTCGAGCGCGCCGCCCGCTGTACCCAGCATCAACGCGAAAGGCACACGCATGGCACCAAGTATCGAGGTATAGACGATGAGGGATAACGCAGCCAGGGTTAATTGGGCGCGGATAAACTGGGCGAGCATCTGGTTCAAGTCCTGGAGGACGTTCCTGCAAAAACTCGCGTTGCGTGCGCGACTGCACCAGGGAAAGCAGCACTTCGTGAAAGTTGCCGCCATCCCGCAAGAAGAAGATCGCGAGAATGGGGACGAGAAACAATACCCAGATCTGCTGGACCGACTCGGCGGCACGAACTCCGATGCGCTGGGCGAGTTGCTGCAGGTCCTGGCGGCGGCTGAGCAGAAAACTGAGGATCCGCCTTTGGGTATCGGCGCTCCAGCCGTGCTCGTTTCCGATACGGGCAGTGAGTTGGCCGATTTGGCCCGAAAGCTGGCCGTTCGTCGCCTGATCCATAAGACCGGGAAGCGACTCGCCGAGCCGTGCGCTCTGACGAGCGATTCTGGGACCAACGAGAAATCCGAACACGCTCAAGCCGAGCAGAAGGAGCAAATAAATAATGGTGATCGCCCAAACGCGGCTGCGGACGATTTTTTCCAGGCGAAGAACAGCCGGGTTGATCAAATAGGCAAAGAGAATGGCGAAAAGGAAGAGGATGAGAGTACGGCGAGCGGCGTAGAGAAATCCCAAGGTCAGGGCAAAAAGAAGAGCCGTGAGGATTACGCGCGAAGTGCGTGAATCGAGAATCGTCAAGAGTTATCCCAGGTGCAGATTTAAAATCGCGGCCTGACTAGAGCCATCGTACCGCACCGTCATGCTTCGACATCATCTTTAGATATCGATCGAATCCAAAAAGGCAGTAGCCGCTGGCAGTTTTTCTTTGCTGGATAATTAGTCGCGCACCACTTCGGTATTCTCTCCTGAAACGGACATGCGCATGACCTTCCAGTGATCGTCGAGCCAAAGTTGCCACGCGCCGGCCTCGCTTTTGAGTTGGACGCGGTTCAGATCAACCTGCGCTCCCTTGAACGTCACTTTTTCTACACCGAGCGACTCGACCTCGATCGATGCCGAGGAGTGCTGGTGCGGATTCATGGTGGCGAACTTTACGTGCTGCTTTTGCGGACACTGAACCAACCCTTTGTCCTGTTTACAGGCCATGGCAACGTACTTCCAGGCGAGAAGTTCGCGCTGGATAAAAAAATAGTCGTCGAGAATCGAGGTTGAGACGGAGAGCAGGTAGGGCTGTTCGTGCTCTTTGTCGTCGGGGCCGGAGCTCCACTTTTGCGTCAGGAAATCGGCATTGGGTGTGACGCTGGCCTGAGCTTTCTCGGGACTGACCTCTTTCCAGTCGTAGCGCTTGATGTCTCCGTTGGAGGCAAGCTGCAATTCCGAGGATTGGAGGTCCGGCGGAGTATTTTCCGTCTTGAACTCGGAGCTGATGACGCTGCCACCACCGGTCTGGTAAATGGAAAATGTTTCGGTACCGACGCGGTGGCCGTTCTGGAAGATGCCAAAGGAGCCGGAGTCGACGAGTTTTCCCTCGTGCTCTTTTTCTTTTTCTTTATCTTTGTCCTTCGGCAGGGGAGCAGCCACGGCTGCAATCGAACCGAACAGCGCCAAGGTGCAAGCGAGCAGGCGATAAGACGACTTCACTGTGCTTCTCCTGTATTTAAATCTTGTTCAACTTTTTGCCGCAAATTTAGGCAAGGCCCAGGTGTAGTACGAACGCTATCCCTATGTTAGTGGAAACGCAGGCAAATGGCAGGCGCGGTTTGTTCGGAGTTCCCCTAAGGTAACAGTGCGCGCCAGATCTCGGCGCAGATCGAATCCACGGATTTGCCGGTGGTATCGATGGTGATGCGGGCCTCCCGGTAAAGGGGAAGACGCTCTTCGTAGAGCCGGGTAAACTGCTCGAGATCGCGGCGGAGGGGGCGCTCAATGCCGTCGGAGAGGCTGCGTTGCCAGAGCTCGTCGCAGTCGGCATGGAGAAAAACGGTGACCCAGTCGCGCAGCAGTTCGCGATTTTGGGGCTCAACGAAGGCGCCTCCGCCGAGCGCGACGATGGTGGGGCGCGGCAGGAACTCGGTAAGCAGGTCGCGAAGGGCGCTGGTTTCGGCGAGACGGAAACCGGACTCTCCGTGGTGGCGAAAGATCTCGGGGACGGTTTGGCCCTCGCGCAACTGGATGCGTGTATCCAGGTCGACGAAGTCCCATTGGAGACGACGTGCCAGTTCCGGCCCGACAGTGCTCTTGCCGGAAGCCATAAATCCTACGAGAAAGAGGGCGCGCCTTGCCATTAGAGTTAGGAAGCTCAGGAATAGTTTAGATGAACGTCGTGCCGGGGTGTAGGGCAAAAGAGGATTGCTGACGCTGTATCGGTGCCGCGAACCTGCGTCGCTGCGCTTTGGCCTCCGAAGGCGAATCCGTTCGGGCGACGTGGGCGGCCGGATCAGCGTTGCTGCTTGAGGCGAATCCTGCCACTAAAGGAGCGCAGTACGACTTCCGAGGCGGCTTTGCCGGCGCTGCCAAAGAAGGAACGTCCCATTTCGTTAGGGAAGCGGGAATGTTTGGATTGAAGAGGGAAGTCGTGCTGGACGCGGCCAACCATGGAATGTGCGCGGAAATCGGCGGAAACATCCTGCGGGACGAGGGCTTCGATATCGCCGGAGTGGGTGGTGAATTTATAGTCTCCGCTCAAGCCGAAATCGCCGTTGTAGAAAATCTTGCCGCTGCCGGAGTTTGCCTGGACAACCGGTCCGGTAACCGACTTTAACCGCATGTTGCCGCTGATGGAGGCGATCTCAACGTGGCCGTTGCGCACGTCGGTGAGGGTGATTGGTCCACGCATGGTGCGCACGTGGACGTGGCCGTTTTCAACATTGCTGATATTTACGGCGGCGTCTGTTCCTTCGAAGGTCAAGTCTCCCTGAAGATGCTCAGCCGACAAGGGGCCGGTGGAGGAATGGAGGCTGAGGGTGGCGTCGGCGGGAATGAGCAGCTCGTAATTGACTTGTCCAGTTGTCTCGGTGGCTCCCTGAAGCAGATGGGAGGCGATTTCGATGCGGTTGCCATTCTGCTGCTGGTCGACCTCGACGCTGTCGGACTTCAAGGTAGCGGTGACGATGACTTCGGTGCTGTTGCCGGGATGCACGGAAATGCCGCCGTACTGGGTATCGACGGAAATGTTGGCGTTGGGGCCGACGGTAAAGCGGTATTCCTTTTTAGTTTCGGCTAGAGCTGCCGAGGCGAGACAACCTGCCACGACGAGGGTGACGAAAATGGTGCTCTGAATCCGCGTATCGAGAAGACCTGCGCCCTGCTGACCCGCCATAAAACTCCGCCCCTGCGGCCGGAAATCCCGGTCCGCCCTTCACTGTTGAATTCCGCTATTGAATACGATCCATGGCAATTTGGTAGAGAAGTGCTTTTTGCTGATAAGCATCCATAAGATGCTGCCGGGCGTCGGCGTCGCCGGGATTCTGGTCGACATACGCCTGGGTTTCCTGGATGTCGGTATTGACGATCTGGAGCTGATTTTCGTAGGTTGCGCGAGATGAGGGAGCCAGCGTGGAAACCATGCTTAAGAACTGTTGATCTTCCTTGCTGGCCGGAGCGGATAACACGCGCCGGGACGCCGAGGTGGATTGATCCGATTTGGTGGCCACTTCCTGCGGAGCCTTCTCGGGATTCTTCGAAGAAGCCGCAAGCGGGGCGGAACTCGGCGTGGAAGTACCGGTCTTTGCTTCTGCCGACGCTTCTGCCGACGCATTCGCCGATGGCTCCGGTGCGGGCGGGGCGGCTTGAGGTGCACTGCTGGGCGAGACTGCTTGCGGCGCGCGAGTATTCCTGGCGATCGGCTGATCGGATTTGTGACTGATCACGTACGAGCCAGCGGCGAGCAAAGCAGCGGCGACAGGCACCAGCCACCAGGCGCCCCAACCGCGTCGCCGGGAAGGCGAAACGAGTACGGGGCGTCCGGGAACCGCTTCCGGCTCCCGGATTAACCCTTCCGCACGCAACTGGGCAGCGATATTGACCCAAACCCTGGCGGGCGGTTCTTCCATTTCCGCCAGATCGCGAGCCTGGTTCGTGATCAGCTTGAAATCCGAAACCAAGCCGGCACAATCGGGACAAGCTTCAAGGTGACTGTCAAAAGCAGTCTGGAAGGCAGTATCCGGAGCACCCTCAAGCAACTCCGGCAGAAGTTGTTGTACATCGGAACACGTCATAGCCCAACCCTCTCCCCAATACCGCGACTACCGTTATCCTGTCCTGGCCTTTTCGGCTCTCATGAACTTCAAGAAATCTCGCAGCTTTAAGCGTGCTTTGTGAAGCTGCGACTTACTGTTGCCAATCGAGCACCCAACCATTTCGGCGATTTCATTGTGCTCAAATCCTTCAATGTCATGCAATACAAAAACCGTTCTGTAGCCGGGCGGAAGCTTGTCGATGGCGCGTTGCAGCTGCAGCCGGTCGATGGAGCCCGTTAATTTCAGATCCTTGGTGCCGAACTCTTTGCGCGGAGACTCGTCGTCGGCCTCCAGCGTCTCTTCGAGTGAAACCACCGGCAGGCCCTTTTTGCGCAGTTGCATGAGCACGACATTGACCGTCATGCGGTGCAGCCAGGTGGAGAACGCTGATTCGCCGCGGAAGGTGCCGATCTTGCGGAATAGCTGAAGAAATGCTTCCTGGGCCAGATCTTCGGCCTGCGCGGGATTGGAGACCATCCGCAAACATAGCGAGTACACGCGGCGTTTATGCAGGTTGTACAAGATCTCGAAAGCTGGTTCGTGACCCTGCTTGGCCTGCTCGATTGCCTCTGCTTCGGTGATGCGCTGTTTCTGGTCGGTCAAGTCGCCTTTTCCGGCCGCTAGTGCTTGAGATGCGGCTTCGAACTCTTTTCGTTGTACAAATTTGCCGAGGAACTCCGAAAGCACACTCGACCATTTTCTTAGTTGCCAGAATACCAAAAAGTGTAGCTATTGGAGTGCATTCGCCAACCAAATCGGCGACTAAGTCATCACGAATTTCACTTTCGTAACCAGTTACGGCTTCTTACGTGGTTGGGCATTCCAGAAATCACATTTTCGCTATTTTTCTCCCTCAAATTCTCCCGAAAAATGGAGCGACCCCTGGGCTTATCCCTTGGTCGTAATCGTTTCCAATCCGTGGCCCTTCGGGCCAGTTTCGCGAATCCTGAGCAAAATCGCAAAAGTGAGGCCGACGAAGCCGAGTATGGAGAAGATCCACATGCCGAGACCGTAGCCTGCGGGGTTGTCGAGCCCGGCGTGGCTGTAGTCGTTGGCCTTGCCAATGAGCAGGTTCAAGATGAAAAACCCGATTTGCTGGATCAGGGTCATGAGGGAATACGCCGTGCCCAGCCGATTCTGGTCGACGATGTAGGCGACGGAGGGCCACATCACGGCCGGGATCAAGGAAAACGCGATGCCCATCATGCAGACCGGAACGTAGAGCGAGACGTTGGTATAGCCCATCAACAAGTAAACCGGCATCAGCAGAATGGAGCCGAACATCATGAGAAAGGCCCGCTTGCCGATCTTGTCGGCGAGCAAGCCGAACAAAGGCGTGGCGATCATGGCCGAGAGAGGAAGCAGGCTATTGAAGAATCCGGCGCGCTCGTGAGCCAGCACTCGCATGGCTTCGGAGGCGCTGACTCCGCCGTGGACAGCCAGAATCTTGTTGGTGAAGAAGTCGATGGCAAAGGTTCGGAAGGGAAAGATGGCCGAATAGAAAGTGAAACAGAGCCCGACCACAAACCAGTAGGAAGTATTGAAACGGAAGATCTGGCCAAATTCCAGTTTGTCGATCGATCCCGCCTGCCCGAGCTCATAGTGACTCTCGGCATGGCTTTCGAGTAGCCAGTAAACCACCGAACAGAAAACCGCCAACACGCCCGCGCCGACGGCAATCAACAAGGGACCCTGCCAGCTCGGTTCGCCGTTCGGCCCACCGGGATAAAAGACCTTATTCGCCCAGGTTGGAGAATTATCGGCTGCCACCGAGGCGAGACGAGCGATGAGAAGGTTGATTCCGAAAGCGAAGCTGAGTTCTTTGCCTTTGAACCACTTTGCCAAGACGGTGGTGACGGCGACGATCATCGATTCGGCGCCGAGACCGAGAACGGTGCGCCCGGCGATCATGACGACTGGGTTCCCTCGCGCGGCCGTGAGGGCTGCACCGAGAAGGCAAACCACCGCAAAGAAGGTGATCGCCTTCTTTGTGCCAATGCGGTCGATGACGATACCACCGATCAGCAAAGTCAGGACCGCAGCGATGCTGTAGGACGAGTTCAGCCAACCGAAGGCAGTGGCCGAGAAGCCCAGTTTGTCGATAAAAACGCGTTCCAGGGGATTGATGCTGTCGTAGATGTAGTAATTCCCGCCCATGGCGACGCTGACGAAGAGGAGTACGGTCCAGCGGTAGAGGGGCGTGGGTTTCGGTCGAGCCGGAGCAATGAGAGCAGAGTCAACCATTCGGGTCCTCAATCTGGGCCGCAGACGCCAGTCGGCGCCAGCACAATATTGCGGGGGAGTTCAACCGGACGAAGATAACAGATTGGGAAGGCAATGGCGCGAAAGCTGGACAACCACGGCTGGCGTTGCCGAAATCTCGACCACCAAGGGCACGAAGAATATCATGCCGCATCCAGCGAAAAAGGCCCTTAGCCACGCCAGGAGAGACGCGACCAAGAGCCTTAAACTAAAAACCGACGACTGAAAGCTGAGAACTGAAACCTGCCTACATCTTCTCTGTCTTCCCGTCGTGCTTCACGGTACCGTTCTTATCGTTTTCGTGTTGGACGTCGTCGTTGGTGTAGACGTGCGTCGCCTTTCTGGTCGGCGCGGTTGCGTTCGACGGTTCGGCGGTATCGTGGGCGTGTATGGGCTCGGTGATGTAAACCCATCCAGTAACGGGTTCGGTGTTTGCAGCGTGTTCTTCGCGCGAGACATGGCGGGGACCTTCGCCGCGGTGTTCATCACGCAGGCGTTCTTCGCGAATGACGTCGCGCACGCCATCCCGCTGCATCTCGTGTAGAACGTGACCTTCGCGTCCGATCGGTTCGGGCAGCAAGTTGACTTGCGAACTGGTGAGAGGTGCGCTGCCACCCTGTGTCCAGACGGCCTCGGTGTAAACCGAACTGGTGGAACCGTTGATCTGCGAGAGAGTCGAGTTGGTGGCGCCGGCGATTAATCCCGTAGTGGCGTTACTCGCGCCCACCGGATTCGGCGAGACCGTTTCGAGGGTCATCATCGGCGTGGTGAGAAGCGGGATGAACGGGCCGCATCCGTAAAGGCAAGTGCCGCCAGGGCGGGGAACCGGTTGCTGTCCGAAAGCCGCTACCGCCAGCAAAACTACGGCAGTCAAAACGAAATAGGGTCGCATACTACCTCCAGGGGACTTACAGCTCCCCTCCGGAGATGCAGTTTGTTGGCCAGATTGCGACTTGCCAAAACGCAGGACAATGTTCGGAGATTCACGGTGCTGTCGGGCAAAAGGCGGAGACATGAGGCGGATTGGCGAAGGGCCGAGTGAAAAACGCTGCGCACATCCTGCAAACGCTTCGTGTGCCGGACCTGTTGCGGTGCGCGGCGTTTGACCGGAAATGAGGGCGCTAGCTACCCACGTAGCGTGCGTACAGGCTGCGAGCGATTGCGGTGTCTGTGGTCCCCTTGATGATCGCCCGGCCGTCGGGGAACAGGGTCATCTCATAGGGTTCGCGCCAAAACTTGAGAACAAATTCATTGTGACGAACGCTTCCGAGCGGGAGCAGCCGTGCGCTCAGTTCGGCAAAATCCACCGGGCGCTCGCGCTCGTGGATCTGCACGGAATTTCGTCCACACAGAGTGATATGCGGACGTCGCTCGCCCGCGAGATGCACGAAGTCTCCAGCGCAGACCCGGCATCCGGTGCGGGGAGGGGTCGCTGACAGTTCGGCGCGCTCGTTGCTCCAAACGTCGCACGAAAGCAAAGTGCGCCGCATCCTGGAACGCGCGCCGACCAGAAATTTCATGGCCTCTGTGGCGGCGATCGAGGCAATAAAATTGACCGCGGAATTCAGAATGCCGGAGGTTTCGCAGGTCTCGACGGTGCCGCGGGGTGATTCGGGAAAGATACAGGCGAGACAAGCGGTCTCGTGGGGCAGAATGTTCATGCTGACGCCGTAGCTGCCCACGGCGGCGGCATAAATCCAGGCCACTTTATTTTTGACCGCGTAATCGTTAATCAGGTAGCGCGTTTCGAAGTTGTCGGTGCCGTCAAGGATCAGATCGCAACCGCCGAGCAGGGAATCGACGTTGGCAGGAACCAGGTCGGCAACATGAGGCTCAACGACGATCTGCGAATTAAAGCGCGCGATCTGCCGGGCGGCCGCAATGGCCTTCGGCACAGATTCCCGCGCATCGTTTTCGTCAAAAAGCGACTGGCGCTGCAGATTGCTGGGCTCGACATAATCGCGGTCGAGGATTCGCAGCATGCCTACGCCGGAGCGCGCCAACAATGAGGCCAGCACAGATCCGGTGGCTCCGCATCCGACGATGACGACGCGAGAGCGGGCCAGTTTGTCCTGGCCGTCGACGCCGATCTCCTTGAACAACACCTGCCTCGAATACCGGTCGTCCTGACGCATTTGCAAGTCGAATACCTAGACGATTACCTTTCCGCAGCTTTTAAGACAGTATTATAGGTGCCGTCTGGAACTTTATCCTGTGCGAGCAACGTGTTGTGTTTTCAGACTCATCGAATTACGAAAGGCTTCTTGATTGACGGGCTTCCATTCCGGTTGTGGGGATTGCGGCAAAGGGTCGGAAGCCGGGTGGCGCTCGCAGTTCTGACCGCGCTTTCGTACGGAATGACGGGGGCCGAGGGTTCGGCACACGCACAAGCTCCCGCGGCAGAAGCGCCGACGCAGTCGGTTCCGGCGCAAACCGACACCCCGCAATCGGGTACGCCCCCGCGCGTTGCCCCTCCCGAGAGCAAATTCGGATCAATAGGGCCCTACCTCGGCCTGGCCATCGATGAGATGGAGTTGCCGGGTGTCGCTCCCGAGGAAGCGTCTACTTTGCTCGCGGCGGTGCCGCTCAAGATCGGCGCCCCGCTGACTCGCGACGGATTGCATGATGCGATTCAGGCTCTTTTTGCCACCGGGCGATTCTCAGACATTCAGGCGGAAGTGGATCGCACGGAAACGGGAGGAGTGCGGCTCCGCTTTCGAACGGTGGCGAATTACTTTGTGGGCATGGTGATTATGGAGGGTGTTTCGAATAATCCCTCGGCCAACCAGTTGGCGAGCGCCAGCCGCCTGCAACTGGGCGAGCTTTACGCGCATGAGAAGTTGGACCGCGCTCTAGCTGGGATACAGCGCGTGATGGAGGAGAACGGATTCCACAAGTCGAAAGTGACGATCAGCGAGCAGCAAGACGAGGCGCAACATCAGATCAACCTGACGTTTCACGTGATACAAGGCCCGAGAGCTTCGGTGGGCGTGATCACGCTTGAAGGCGACGCCGGCTATTCGGTCGAACAGATCAAGGAAGTGGCCAAGATGCATACCGGAGACCTGGTGTCGTCGAGCCGGACGACCCGTGCGTTGCAGCGCATTCGGTCGCGCTACCAGAAGCAGAACCGACTGCTGGCGCAGGTCTCGATCGCAAGCCGCACCTACGAGCCGGCGCGCAACACCGTCGACTACGTGTTCCAGGTGGATCGCGGCCCGACGGTCACGATTGCTTCTGAAGGTTTCAAACTGAGCCAGCGCGTTCTTCGGCGGCTGGTGCCGATCTACGAAGAAGGCGCGGTCGATGATGATCTGCTCAATGAGGGGCGGCGCAACATCCAGAACCACGTGCAGACTCTGGGGTACTTCGAAGTTACGGTGGCAGTGCATCAGCATAACTCGCAGGATGGAAAAAGCCTGCAGGTGGTGTACGACATCAATCCCGGGGATCGCCATAAACTGGCGGCCATTCGCATCAAGGGCAACCGCTTTTTCTCCGACGAATTGATTCGTTCGCGCATGCAGGATCAGTCGGCCGGGCGACTGTTCAGCCACGGACGTTACAGCGAAGTGCTGCTGGAAGAAGATGTACAGGGGATTCAGGGCCTCTATCGCGCGAGCGGCTTCCGGCAGGCGGAAGTTGCCAGCAAACTGGTTCGCAGCTATCAGGGCGATGCCTCGAAGCTGGCCATCGAAATCACGGTGAAGGAAGGGGCACAAACGCGAGTGGCGTGGGTTCGCGTCGAAGGTAGTTCCACCTTGCCGCAAAAGCAACTGCCGGAAATCTCTACTGCCGAAGGGCAGGGCTTCGACGAGTCAAGCCTGGCCGATGATCGCGACACGATTCTGGGAAAATATTTCGACAACGGTTTTCCCAACGCCACGGTCAACGTCGGTTACGTGCCGGTGCCCTCGGCGGATAGTTCTCCTCGAGTCGGAGTGACTTTTACCATTCATGAAGGGGAGCAATTCTTCGTCGACCGCGTTTATCTCGACGGATTGCATTACACGCGCGCCGGCGTCGCACGGCGGGAAATGCGGGTGCAACCCGGTGCGCCGCTCAGCCAACGCGACATCCTCGAAACGCAGCGCCGGCTCTACGATGTGGGGCTTTTCAAACAGGTGGATACGGCGATACAGAATCCGGATGGTACGGAATCGCATAAGAATGTGCTGGTGACGGCGCGGGAAGCGGATCGCTATACATTCGATTATGGCGTCGGTTTCGAGTTCGAGACGGGGGAACCGACGATCGGAACGAACCGGCCTTTGGGACAGACCGGAGTCAGCCCCCGGGTGTCATTCGGGGTGAGCCGCATCAACGTCGGCGGGCGTCATCAGACGGTGACCTTCAAGAGCAACGTCAGCCGACTGCAGCAACGCGGGCTGATCAGTTACGACATTCCCAAACTGTTAAACCTCGATAATTTTCGCTTCACGGCAACCGCGTTATATGACAACACAGTGGATGTTTCGACCTTCACCTCGCGTCGCCTGGAAGGAACCCTGCAGGTGTCGCAAATCATGTACAAGTTGCAAGACCGGGAATTGACGACGATGAGCTACCGTTTCAGCTACCGTCAGGTGGAGGCGAGCAATATCGAGGTGACGGATAACCTGATTCCTCTGTTGTCGAAGCCGACGCGCGTGGGCACTCCCAATTTTCTTTATATTCGTAACCGGCGCGACAGCGATCTTGAAAGTACGCGGGGCAGCTATACGACGGTGGAGGGCGGCGTGGCTTCCAGCTATTTCGGGTCGGAGGCCGACTTCAGCCGCGCTCTGATCAAGAATTCAACGTATTACACGCTGTTTCGCAACCGCAGCACAGGGCAGGGATACGTGTTTGCGCGGTCGACGACGGTGGGCATCGAAAATCCGTTTGGCAGCACGGTTCTGCTGGATCCTGGCGTCACCGCTCCGGAGGGAGCCTCGCTCGTACCCCTCCCAGAGCGTTTTTATAGCGGAGGTGGCAACTCTCATCGCGGATTCGGGTTAAATCAAGCAGGACCCCGCGATCCCTTCACCGGCTACCCGGTTGGCGGCAGTGCTCTGTTTCTGAACAATTTAGAGATGCGCTTTCCTAACGTGACCGTGCCTTACCTTCAAGACAACATCGGCTTCTCGATTTTTGAAGATATGGGCAACGTTTTTGCGCGGCCGCAGGAAATGCTTCCGAGCCTGGGGCGTTTTCACCAGCCCGACAAATCGGACTGTTTTCAATACGTGACGCATCTAAAATGTAATTACAATTACGTGTCGCACGCGGTCGGGGTAGGAGTTCGCTATCAGACTCCCATCGGGCCATTACGCTTCGACTTCGGATACAATTTGAATCCGCCCTACTTTCCCAGCTTCACCAATATCGTGACCAATCCGGTGACTGGGCAGTCGAACGGACTTTTTGGGTACCAGCGCGCGGGCCATTTCAACTTTTCGTTTAGTGTTGGGCAGTCATTTTGATGGAACGGCGACAGATCAAACCCGCAGGACTCCAGGCAGAGGCAATTTGGCGTTGCGCGATCGCGCTGACGTTCGGGCTGGGCTTGTTCATGCCAGGGCTCAGTCGACCCGCGATGGCGGGCGATGTGGTGGATCGGGTCGTCACTAATATCAATGGCCATGTGGTCTTGCAGAGCGATTGGGAACAGGAAATAGCGCTGGAAGCGCTCACGAATGGGCGCGATCCGGATTCTTTCACGACGGTGGAACGCAAAGCGGCGCTCGATCGGCTGATCGATCAGGAATTGTTGCGCGAACAGGTTCGGCCGTCGGTACCGCCTCCCGCCGACCAGGTTGCTGCGCGGGTGGCGGAAGTCCGCAAGCTGCAGCCGGATTGCCCCACCGACGAGACCTGGCACGCGAAACTCCAGCGTTACGGACTGACGCAGAGTGCTCTGGAGAAGCATCTGGGCGAGCAGATTCAGCTTATGAAGTCAGTGGAAGACCGGCTGCGCCCCTCGATTCAGATCGACCAGCACGCCGTGGAAAGTTACTACCACGATCAATTGCTGCCGGAGATGAGAAAAGCGGGCAGCCACACTGCTCCCTTGACCGAAGTCTTCGGGCACATCAAGGATCTGCTGGCCGAGAAAAAGATGAATGAATTGCTTACGGGGTGGCTGGCTAACCTGCGCACCGCGAGCCACATTCCGACTCCCGAATCGAGCGCCGGAGAGCGGAACCCTTGAGTGAGCCGCCGGGCGACGCCTCCGTGGAACCATCGCTCGAAATATCGCCCGAGCCTCCGCCACCCGAGCGGCGGCGCATCCTGTGGAAGCTCTTCTTGGGATTTTGTGTTTTCTCGCTGATCGCCTTCGGACTGCTCAGCTGGTACGTCACGACTGAATCCTTTCAGCGCTTCGTCCGCCGGCGGGTAATCGCCTCGGCGGAAAAAATCACCGGCGGGCGTGTCGAACTCGGGGAGCTGCACACCATCCCGTTTCGCCTTCGCGTGGACGCGCGCGACCTGACCATTCACGGTCACGAAGGCGCCGATCAGGCTCCTTTCCTGCATGTGGATCGTGTGCAGGCGGAGATGAAGATTATCTCCATCCTCAGTAAGACGGTCGGGCTGCATGAACTGGAACTCGACCATCCCGTGGTTCACATCATTGATTATCCGAATGGAACGAGCAACGCGCCGGTGCCGCAGGCGAGTCTTTCCACCGGCGAAGGTCCGCTCGAGGAACTCCTTTCGCTGGCAGTTTCGCGCGTTGAAATGAAGAATGGCGAATTGCTGTGGCAGGACAAGAAAGTGCCTTTTGATTTTGCTGCCCGCGATCTTGGCTTGCAATTGACCTACTCTTTGCTGAGAAGGCAATACGAGGCCCACCTGGCGGCTGGGAGCGTCAACACGAGTTTCCGCGACTACCCCTCCTTTGTATGGGGGGCGAATGCGTCTCTCATTTTGGCCCGCGGGCACGTCAACATCAGCAATTTGACCGTGAAATCGGGGAATTCGGAAGTTCACTTCACGGGCCGTTTGCAGGACTTTCACGACCCGCAGGTGAGCGGCGAATATCACGGGGTCGCGGATCTTGGACAACTCGCGCCCCTGCTGCGAGACGTCCAGATTCGCAAAGGAACCGTACAAATCGAAGGTAAAGGCCAGTGGAGCCTGAAGGATTTTTCCGATCAGGGCACGGTGCAGGCCAAAGACCTGGAATGGTCAAATGGCAAGATTTTGCTGCGAAATGGCCGGTTGAACGCGGCCTTCGCCGTCACTCCTGACCGCTTTCGGGTTTCGTCGATCAAAGCGAATCTTTTTGGTGGTGACTTGGCGGGCGAGGCCGATGTGACGAACTGGCAGAGTCTTCTCGAACCCGCATCACCTCCGAGCCGGCGTCACGGAATCGGAAAAGTCGCCACCGGAAGTCTGCAGCGCGGCTCGCTCCGCTTGCAACTGGCGGGCTTCCCGCTGGTCCCGGCTTTGCAGTTTCTCAGCTCGAGACGATTACCGCTGGATGCTCTCGCTCTCTCCGGGAGCACAAGCGGCAGCATCGAGATGCTTTGGGTGGGTACTATCCACGATGCGGAGACTCGCCTGGCGCTCAACATCGTGCCGCCGTCGAACCCGGTTCCCGGAGGTGTTCCAATCCGCGGTCGAGTGCAAGGCATCTACCGCGGATCGCGCGAGGAGTTCGAAACCAGCGAGTTTCACCTGACCACCCCCGCTTCGGAAATCTCGGCCAACGGAAACATGGCCAGCAACGCTTCTCTTCACTTCTCAATTACCAGTCACAACGTCAGAGAGTGGTGGCCTGTGATCGAAGGCGTGTATGGATCGACAGATCTGCCTCTCAGGGTTCATGGCTGGGCGAGCCTGACGGGAAACACCAGCGGCAGATGGTCAGAGCTTGGCGTCAACGGGAACCTCGAAGTGTATGACTTCGATACGACGCTCCCGGCGATCGGCAAAACGCCAGCGCAACCTCTCCACTGGGACGCGCTCAATGCCGCGGTTCAATACTCGAGCAGCCATTTTGCCGCGCGCAATGGAGTGCTCATCCACGGTCACACCACGGCGCATTTCGACGTGAGCGCCGCGCTGGCGGATGACGTCTTCTTGAAGGATTCGCCGTTCACGCTGCATTTCGACCTGCGGAACGCCGACTTGGCGGAGGCGGCGCAGATCGCAGGAATGGCGCAGCCCATCACGGGCCTCGCGGATGTTTCGGCGACTCTTTCTGGCACGCGCGACAATCCTCATGGCGACGGGCATCTCAGCGTTCACAAGGGGACGGCATATGGTGTCGGAATTCCGTCTTTACAAGGCGATCTGCGGCTTGCCGACAACGAACTGCAGTTGAACAACATCAGCACCAGCGTGTTAGGCGCAACGCTTTCCGGCAGTGCCAGCCTCAGTACCTTGAGTTTTGGAAAACCGGATTATGCGTTTGCGCAACAGCAGTTTCGCTTCGATCTTTCGGGAAGCAGTCTCAATTTGGCCCGGCTGCAGCGTCTCCAGAGCAGCCGGTTCGAGGCCGATGGCTCCGCCGATTTTCGAGTACAGGCCAGCGGAACTCCGGCCCAGCCATCGCTCGAGGCTCACGTTCATTTGAAGGATCTGGCACTCGACAAGGAACGCGTCGGCGACTTCTACGTGGACGCGGTGACCCGGGGACGGCTGCTCGACGTCAATGCGCATTCCGACTTCGACAAGGCGGATTTGGCAATTACGGGTTCGGTGGCGCTGGAACATGATTTTCTAGCGGACCTCAAGCTCTCCTTTCACCATTTTGATGCCGACGCTTTTTTGCGAACTTATCTGCAAGGAAAAATTACAGGCCACTCCATGGCCGACGGAGCGTTGCAAGTTCGAGGTCCGCTGCGCACGCCGCGAGACTTGAAGGCCGTCGCTGAGTTGCAGGCCTTTAGCGCCGATATCGAAAACGTGAAAGTGCAAAACATCGATCCCATTCGTATCGAAGTCGCGGACCAAACCGTACTGGTGGAGGCACTGCACCTGGCGGGAAGCGGCACGGATTTCACGGCGCACGGGCGCGCCCACCTGAGCGGCGCCCAAGAACTCGATTTGCATCTCGACGGGACGATCAATTTGACGCTGGCACAATCGTTCAACCCGAAGATTCTGGCGCGTGGCAATTTGGGCGTGAATCTGAATGCGACCGGCTCGATCCCGCAACCGCAGTTGCAGGGCCGCCTCGAAGTCAAGAATACCTTCGTCAGTCACAATGATTTTCCCAGCGGCCTGAGCGATCTGAACGGCGTTTTGTTGTTTGACAACAATCGTGTTGAGATCGAAAGGCTGCAGGGCACCACCGGAGGCGGCACGATCAAGCTGACGGGCTCGGCGAACTATGAGGGCGGTGGTGTTCTGGTTTTTGATCTGGGTGCCACGGCGCATGCGGTGCGCCTGCGCTATCCAGCGGGTGTCAGCTCGACTGCGAATGCCGACCTTCGGCTGACCGGCAGTTCGAACGGCGCACTGCTCAGCGGGGATGTCGTGGTGACCAAGCTGGCGGTGACTCCAGGCTTCGACTTCGCGGCCTACATCGAGAAGAGCAAACAGTCGATCATCCTCACGCAGCGCGATAGCTTGCAGAGCCGTCTGAAGCTGGACGTGCATGTAACGACGACTCCCGAACTGCAGATGCAAACGGCGATTGCGCGGCTTTCCGGGAACGCCGACCTTCGGGTGCGGGGAACGGCCGATCGGCCCGCAATCCTGGGCAGGGTCGAGGTGCTGGAAGGAGAAATTTCTTTCAACGGCACCAAGTACAAACTGGAGCGCGGAGATGTGACGTTTTCGAATCCCGCGAAGACCCAGCCGGTCATCGATATGATGGCGACGACGCGGGTGCGCGATTACGACATCACGGTGCAATTTCGCGGCGACGCCAGCGCGACGAACGGATTGAAAGTCACGTGGCAGTCGGAGCCGCAGCTTCCGGAGGCGGATGTGATCGCTCTGCTGGCCCTGGGCCGCACGCAGGAAGAATCGGCCGCCGCCAACTCCAGCGGATCATTCGGGCTGGGCGGCGAAGCCTCGAACTTGCTCATCAACCAGGCTCTGAACAGTACCGTGAACAGCCGCTTGCAGCGTTTATTTGGCGCCAGCCGGGTGAAGATCGATCCCCAGGGTCTGGCCAACGAAACGAACCTGGTTCGCGGACCTCAGGTCACCGTCGAACAACAGGTCGCGAGCAATCTCACACTGACCTACAGCACGAATGTTTCCGTTTCCACCCAGCAGATCATTCAGGTGGAATACAATGTTTCGCGGAATATCTCAATCGTCGCGCTGCGTGATCAAAATGGAGTGGTGAGTTTCGACTTCCGCATCCGGCGAAGGAGAAAGTGACCTCGCATTTACTCTACAGTTCTTGCGTATTCGTCCCAAGTGCCCCGCGTAGTTTATGATCTTCTGCTTGGCCTAAGTTGCCAAACCAGCAACTCCAGCTGTTTTCAGGTCCAGAGAAACGAAAAGCAAGGCGCGAAAGGGAAGCCAATTTGCGAGTACGGGTGTTCTATCACGACAAATGCTTTGACGGAGCCAGTTCGGCGGCTCTGTTCTCGCGCTTCTACCGGGAACGCATCCGCGGCGAAGTGGACTTCGTCTACACCGGCTTGCTGCATCGCGCGGGCGCGCTCTTTGATGAGAAGGAGTTCGATGGCGACGAGAATGCCATCGTGGATTTCAAGTACTCCAGTTCGCCAAAAATTACCTGGTGGTTCGATCATCACGAAAGCGCGTTTCTTTCGCCGGCGGATGCGGCGCATTTCGAGCGGGAGCAGAGCAACCGTAAGTTCTACGACCCGGATTTCAAATCGTGCACCAGCTTTATCGCGATGATCGCCGAGCAGAACTTTGGATTCGATCCGAAGCCGGTCGCCGAACTGGTGCACTGGACCGACATCGTTGACAGTGCCAAGTATGAGAGCGCCAAGTCGGCGGTGGAAATGGCAGCGCCCGCAATGAGATTGACCATGGCGATCGAGGCGTCCAGTGATCGCGATTTTGTGAAGAACATGATTCCGCTGCTCGCCTATCATCCTCTGGCTGAGATTCTAGAACAACCTTTCGTTAAGGCCGTCCTGCCACCGCTGCTGGAACGGCACGAACGGTCCATCGGCATCTTGCGCGACCGCTCCGTCGAAAGAGACGGCACGATTTTTTTCGACATTACCGACCTGAACCTGGAGGGTTATAACAAGTTCATCCCGTATTACCTGCACCCTGATTCGGTCTACAGCGTCGGTCTGAGCAAGAGTTCTTTTCGCGTGAAAGTTTCGGTGGGATCGAATCCATGGTCGAAACGCGAACCGGCTGTCAATCTTGCCCGGGTTTGCGAGCGCTATGGCGGAGGCGGGCACGCCCGCGTTGGCGCCATCTCGTTCGACGTCACGCAGGGCGAAACCGCCCACAAGGCCGCGCAGGAAATTGTGGAGGAGTTGCGGGCCAGTGTCCGCGAGCAAGGTTAAGACTGGGGCGGCGGATTGAAGAGAGCTTCCTGATTTGCGAAGAAGTTCGCTTACAGCTGCTGCGCCGGATCGCCAGCACCAGAGTTTTCACACGCACGCAAGGCCGCCCATTTAGAATGAATCTGCGGGCTGACGCTGGATATCGATAATCGCTTTTCGCTCAATGCATCCCATACTCCCTCATCCCAAGGTTCACGATCCTGCCCACATTAAGGGCGTACGCACGGTTGCGACCCTCGAATTCAGCAAGGGGGTGATTGTCGTTCTCGCCGGCTTGGGCGTGCTCTCGATGCGCCACCACGATATCTGGGGAGTCGCTGAGAGCCTTCTGGAGTTCTTCCATGTAAACCCCCACCGCCACTACGTGGGAATTTTCATTGATCTCGTCTATCGATTGAGCGATATACGGTTGTGGAAGATTGCGGTCGTCGCAGCGGTCTATGTGATTTTGCGACTCGTGGAGGCCTACGGTTTGTGGTACGTGCGGCCGTGGGCGGAATGGCTGGCCATCGCCTCTGGAACGATCTACATTCCCTTCGAGGTCGCCGATCTAATGCACCGCGTCACATGGTTCCGCGTGGTGGTGATTGTTGTCAACGTGGGAATCGTCCTCTACATGCTGTTACTGCGCTTGGAAGCGGCGAAGAAACACCACACGCAACGCGTGCACGCCTAGCGGTTTCAGACAAGGCGGCGGGAAAATCAGCGGTAAAAGAAAGAAAAGTGGAACGGGCCAACCAAGAATCTTACCCGCGGACCATCTGCCGTTTTGGTGCTTGCGCCATCAAAGTCATCAGATCGCGGGCGACCTGGTCGGTGGCATGTCGCGCCACGGTGCCTTCTTCCAAATAGTTGCCGAGGAGAGGACACACGCCGAGCCCCTCGATTGCATCGAGATCGAAGACGATCTGCGAGGCTCCTTCGAGAGCGTACTTCGCTTTCATCTCGTCAGACGCTGTTTTTTGGTTCATCAGGGCGTAGTCAAAAAGCTGCACGCCGGCGTGCTTATTAAGAGCGCGAATGTGATCGGACGCGGTTAAACTAAGGCTTTCATTCACTTGGGTCATCAGATTGCAAATAAATACTTTAATGGAAGATGACTTAGCAATGGCTTCGGGGATGCCCCGCACCAGCAAATTCGGAATCAGGCTGGTAAAAAGTGACCCAGGCCCGATGGTAATCAAATCGGCTGCGGCAATTGCCGCCAAGGTTTGAGGAAGCGGCTCGAACGTCGGGAGGGACGAGGTGAAGTTCTCTGATTTTGCCTTTGCTGGCGGTGATGCGAGTCTCGCCGAGCACCGTGCTGCCGTCCTCAAAGAACGCTTCCAACTCCACGCTTGACATGGTGGCGGGATAAATATGGCCGCGCGTCAAAAGAATTTCGGACGAAAGCCGGACCGCCTCGGCAAAGTCTCCCGTGATGGAAGTAAGTGCGGCGAGGAACAAATTACCGAAGCTGTGACCCTCGAGGCCGGAGCCCTTCTGAAAACGGTGCTGAAACAATCGCGAGAGCAGCGCCTCATCTTCGGACAGGGCGACAATACAATTCCGTATGTCGCCCGGCGGAAGCATGTTAAATTCCTTCCGCAAGCGGCCGCTCGATCCGCCATCGTCACTTACGGTGACGACACCACAGAGTTCACGGATCGTCGAACCGCCGAGTGTGCTTTCCGATGGGAGGGTGACGTAGCGTTTCAGCCCTTTAAGCAGAGTGGAAAGGCCGGTGCCGCCGCCGATTGCGACCACGCGCAGTTCGGGGCCAGCCTTGCCGGCTTGCGAAGAGCTTGTCTTAAAGTGGGAAAACATACTGCCTAACTATTGGATCGTTCTCGTCGCTGCATGATCGGGTGACTGCGATTGCGATGACTGATCCAATCCCTCAGTTGAGGGATTACTGGCGATACGCAGGCGCCCTAGTAGGCGCTTGTTTCTTCTTCCTCGGGTTCGCCTTCGGCCGAACCCGGATCCGGATAGAGCAGTTCGGTAAAGCGCGGATCTTCCGCCAGGTTCTGGAAATCGGTGTCGTTGCGCGCCTGAAAGCGAAGAGAAGGCTTGATTTGAATCGCTTCATTCAACATCTTGAGCGATTCGTCGATGTGACCGGTCAAACAATGCAACGCGGCGAGTCCATAAAGCACGAATTCCGCCTTCGAGTCCTCTTTAAGCAACTTTTCGAGGTGCTCGCGCGCGGCCACATAGTCGCCTGCGTTGATCAAAGAAACCGCGTAATCGTAGTGTTCTTCCGTCGTCTTGAATTGCAGGGCGGGAGTGTCGAGGTACTTGTCGCAGGTGAGAATATGCACCTGCGCCCGGTCGACCAAGGACTTGTTCGGGCCGGCCAGGACCTTCTGCAAGTGTCCTTTGGCCTTGTCAAACTTGCGTTCTTGCAAGGCGCGGAGCCCGGATTCATAGCTCTGCACCGCCTGTAGGTGTCGTGGATCTTCCGTAATTTTTTGCTTGGGGGCTACTTTTAGCGCCATCAAACCGCCTCTTATTCAGAATTGAGATTAGGAACTTCGAACAACAGCTACCTTCAGAACCTTCACCGCCGAGACGCGGAGACAACCTCTTGTCGTCCTTCCGATTCGTTGCATTCTCTGGTCAATTTCAGTTTGATCGGCTAGTTAATGCTGGCCGCCGTGTTGAGATCAATTGTCTTCCAGTCTCCATTGATGATGCCAGCGCGGATCTGGCGTGCGGTCTTGCCCTGCTTATTCATCGAGTATGTGTAATAGAGCTCTTTGAGGCAAGTGCCGCACTCCGCGCCGTGTGTGCCTGAGAAGCAACTGTGCAAGCTCTTGTGTCCCATGCTGCGATCGCAGTAGCAATAGCAGGGTTGCTGGTAAAGAACATTCGGGATTTTCGCCGCCAGTTCATAAGCATGGGTCTGATACGGGAACTGGGCATTCGATCCCCAAAGCTGATCCTTGGTCAGAATTGGAGGAAGCTTTTCGCCTTTTGCCGGAGCACCATCGTGGAATTGCGGAACTCCTGCCTCCGACTCGGATTGGAGCCACGGAGCCGATACCATTGCGACCATTGTAAACAGTAGTGCCGACCACAAAACCCGTGAACGCATGAGCACGATCCTCAATCCTTCATTTTACCTGAAGGCGCGGGATTGGGGATTACCGGGAGGGTTCGCGATTAGCCCAACTTCTCGAAAAACAAACAAATCGTCTCGATTCCGCGATGAAAATTCGGTATGTGGAACTTCTCGTTGGGCGCATGCAGGTTGTCGTCGGGAAGGCCGAAGCCCATCATCACGGACGGAATTTTCAGCACGTCCTGGAAGTCCGTCACGATTGGAATGGAGCCGCCAGAGCGGATGAATACTGTTTCCTTCTTGAAGGTGTCGTGCAGCGCCTCGGTGGCGGCTTTGATGAAGCGATTATCGGTGCCGACGACCGCAGCGGGGCCTTTGCTCCAAACCTTGATCTTGATGTCGATGCCCTTCGGCGTGAGTTTCTTGACGAAGTCGGTGTAACGCTTCAGAATGTCGGCCGGATCCTGGTTGGGCACTAACCGCATGGAAACCTTGGCCGAAGCTTTGGCGGGAATCACAGTTTTGGCCCCCGGCGCGACGAAGCCTCCCGGCATACCGTGAACTTCGAGCGTTGGACGCGCCCACGTCCGGTAAAGCACCGAAAATCCCGGCTCGCCCGTCAACACCTTCGAGCCGACTTCCGACTTGCGATAGTGTTCTTCGTTGAAGGGCAGCCGCTTCCAGGCCTTCAGTTCATCTTTGCTGGGAGCTTTCACTTTGCTATAGAAACCGGGAATTAAAACCTTGCCCTTGGAGTCCTTGAGCTTGCTGATGATCTCGATCAACGCAAAAAGCGGATTCGGCGCCGCCCCACCGTACATGCCGGAGTGCAGATCGGTCTTCGCTCCCACGGCTTCGATCTCCGTGTAGACCAAGCCGCGCAGTCCGACGCATAGAGTAGGAAGATTCGGCGCAAACAGTTCGGTATCGCAGACGAGCGCGAAATCGGACTTCAACTTGGCCTTTTCTTTGCGCACATATGCCGCAATCGATTCACCGCCAACCTCTTCTTCACCTTCAAAAATCACTTTAACGTTGATCGGCAGTTTGCCGCCGTGCGCCTGCATCAGCGATTCGAGCGCCTTCACTTCCATCCAAAGCTGGCCCTTGTCGTCGACCGCGCCGCGCGCGTAAATGTTGTTGTTGCGCTCCGTCGGTTCAAAAGGAGGCGTGTGCCATTCGTCGACCGGATCGGGCGGCTGAACGTCGTAATGGGCATACATCAAGACGGTGGGCTTGCCCGCCGCATGCAGCCAGTCGGCATAAAGCAAAGGATGACCCTTGGTGGGTATGATCTCGACGTTTTCCATTCCGATGCGGCGCAGCTCGTCGGCCACAAATTCTGCTGCCTTCTGCACGTCGCCTTTATGTTCTTCGAGGGTGCTAACGCTGGGAATGCGGAGGAGAGTTTTGAGTTCGTCTAGAAAACGCGGCTGATTCTTGCGGGCAAAATCGACTGCCGGAGAAGCCATGTATGAATTGCCTTTCTGGCCCCGTTGGGGCTAATCCTTACTCGAAATAATTGCGGAAAACGATTCAGTATATACCCGCAGCCGGCGCTCGCTGGGCTGACGATCAAGAGCTGTTAAGAAGGATGTCTAAATCGAAAAGCGGTTCGCCGATAGTTTCGTCAGATCAAGCTGCGTGCTTTGCCCGACCATGCACCGCGACATCACTCCCGCGGTGACCGGCGCCAGCAGAATGCCATCGCGAAAATGGCCGGTCGCGACGAAATAGCCCGGCGTCCCGGTCGAACCCAGAATCGGCAGCTTGTCCGGAGTTCCGGGACGTAGCCCCGCCCATGATTCCAGAATCCGCGCCTCCGATAAGCGCGGTACCAGATCGATGGCCGCTTGGCGTAGTTTCAGAATTGTTTCCGGCACAACTTGTTTGTCGAACCCCGCTTCCTCAGCGGTGGCCCCGATCAGCATGCGGCCATCGCTGCGCGGAATCAGATACACTTCCGGCGTTCGAATCACGTGGCGCACCATCTCTTTTTCCGGCAGAACGACGCACAACATCTGTCCTTTAACCGGACGGGTCGGAAAGGAATGCGGGCCGACCTGCCCGGCCCACGCGCCCGCGCAGTTGACAACCATGCCCGCAGCAAAGCGCGTCTTGTTGGTGCGAACGCCGCATGCTCTGCCGTCGCTAACCTCGACCTCCAACACCTGATCTCCGGAAGAAAAATCAATTTGACGGTGCCGCGCTGCCGCCAGTGCGCCTGAGGTCAGATCCCTCGGATCGACGCATCGTTCACTTAAGTTAATGCCGACGAGCCCTTGAGCCGCCACCGCTGATCCTCGTAGGGCGGGTTCCAGTTCTTGCCAACGCTCGGCCGATCCGTGGGCTTCGGGATAGCCTTCGATGCTGATCGAATCAACCGCCTGCTCCACAAAGAGAAGCGTTCCTTCTGCCCGCAGATCGATTTTCAGCCCCGACTCATCCTCAAGTTCATGGACAAATTCGGGATACATTCGCGCGCTGGTCCTCGCCAATTCCAGGAGTGCGGGCGGCATTTCCAGGGGAAAATCCGCCAGCATGCCTCCCGCGGCCCACGATGCCTCGCGGCCCGGTTCGCCCTTTTCGACGATCAGCACGCGGAGGCCTTGCTTGTTCAGTTCAATCGCGAGCGAAAGCCCGATAATTCCCGCCCCGATTACGATTGCGTCCCAGCTCTTCACGGCACCATTCTAGACGCAAGTTACCTCCGTCCTCGTACCTGAAACGCAATTGACAGCGCGCGACATCTCACAAACAATAGGCTATTCAGTCCAATTCAACTTCAAACGGAGCCAAACTATGTCCGAAGGTGAGCAAGCGACCGTCTATCACCCCGAGCCGCAGAGCAACGCCGGCAAGTGGATCCTCATCGCGCTGGCCGTCGCCTACGTTGGCGCCTCGTCGTTCTTCATCTACGACCAGCACACAAAGCTCGAAAAGCTCACTCAGGATCAGGACACGAGCCAGAAACAGATTGGCGACCTGACCAAGCGGATGCAGTCCGCGGAAGCCGATTCCGAAACTCTGGCGCAGCAGTTGGGCATGACGAAAAAAGAACTTGCCGTCCGCGCCGCTGATCTGCAGCATCAGCAACAAATCGCGTCCGCAAAAATTGCCGCGCAGGCTGCGGAAGAAAAGAAAGACGTCGGCGCCGTCGCCGGGGAAGTGGGATCGGTAAAAAGCGACGTGGGTGGAGTGAAAACCGACGTAGCCGCCACCAAGGCCTCGCTCGAATCCACCATCGCCAAATTGCAAAGCACCATCGGCGATCTTGGACAACAGAGCGGGCTGATTGCCAATACCCGCGCCGACCTCGAAGCCCTTAAACACAAGGGCGACCGGCAATATTACGAATTCAGCTTGCTGAAGGGCGCCAAGCCGCAGGCCTTCTCCACGGTCGCTTTGCAATTGAAGAAGACCGACCCGAAACGGGGCAAGTACACGCTCAACGTCACGGCCGACGACAAGACCATCGAAAAGAAAGACAAGAACCAGAGCGAGCCGGTGCAGTTCTATACCGGACGGGATCACATGCTCTACGAACTTGTCGTCTGGACGGTGGATAAGAACAAGATCACCGGCTACCTGAGCACGCCCAAAAATGCGCCAGTCCCGATCACCGCTTCCCCCGCGCAGTAAGGGCGATGGCGGCGAAGTCGGCTGCATAAAAATCGATCGGTAGAGGCGGGCTGGGACGCAAGACTGGTCGTTGCCTGGGCGAATCTGGGTTGACTTCGGACAAAGACAATCATGCTGCCGGCGAACGCCCATACGCTGCTCGAAATTGCACTCCGCACCGGAGTCATCTACCTTCTCGTGCTGGCTGGAATCCGGCTCAGCGGCAAGAGGGAAGTCGGGCAGATGACGCCGTTCGACCTCACCCTTTTGCTGCTGCTTTCGAACTCTGTGCAAAACGCCATGACCGGTCCCGACACGTCCCTTGCCGGAGGCGCGGTCGCGGCGACTACGCTGCTTGTTTTGAATTATCTGGTCGCCGAACTGTCCGGCGGCAATCGCCGCTTCCGGAAATACATTCAGGGACAACCCACACTGCTTATCCACGACGGCGAGGTTCTTGAAGCCAACATGGCCAAAGAGCACGTCAGCATGGACGAACTGGAACGCTCGCTGCGCGAGCACGGCGTCTCCACCTACAAACAGGCGGCCTTGGCTACGCTCGAAGTGGACGGCTCGATCAGCGTGCTGAAGTACGACGACATCGAGCCCACAGCCTCGACACACCTCAATCGGCGGCGTTTTCTGAAGAAGAACTGAGAGGAATGCGGAGTTACAGCTGCGCAAACTGAAGTTTAGGCCGTCGCCGCTTTGGCGGTATCGCTCCGCGTGCAGATTTCGCGGATGAGATCGTCGGCCAGTAGTTGTTCCACCGTCGAATACTTCGCTCGCGGATTCATTCCGACCGGCGCGGAGAGCGCAGCAGGGACGAGCGATGCCACATCCGCAGCCGGCACAAGGCCGACCGCTTGATTACGGCCGTTCTGTTTGGCGGAGTAGAGGCCGCGATCGGCTAGTCGCAACACTTCATCCACCGACAGGTCAGAACAGGCGGGCGGAAGCCACGGAAACGCGGCCCATCCGACCGAACACGAGCGCGCGAGCTGGCGGTTATTGCCGAGATCGAAGTCTTCTCGGTTGACGGCCTTCAAGATGCGCGAGGCGAGCAGCGCGCCGTCGCCGCGATCAGCGGCGCGGCAGACGACCAGGAATTCTTCTCCGCCCCAACGAATCAGGAAGTCGGATTCGCGGACCACGCGATTGAGGCGCTGGGCGATCTGCACCAGCACGCGATCGCCAGCGTCATGTCCAAACTCGTCGTTGACTGCTTTGAAGTGGTCGATGTCGACGAAGAAGAAGATCAGGTCGCGGTGATCGCGGCCATAGACTTCGGACCCACGATAAGCGCGCATTGCCTGACTGGCGTCGGCGGCGATCATGGTATGGAAGAACCTGCGATTTCGCATTCCGGTTAGCGGATCGCAGAGCGAGGCTTCCTGCAATTCGCGGTTCGCCTTCGCCAGTTCGGCGCTGCGTTCGGCGACGGCGCGTTCCAGGCGCTCGTTCTGCAGGCGGTCGCGGCGACGGGTCCAGACGATACCAACGACCAGCAAAACCACGCCGCAAGCGCCAATAATCTCGACCAACCAACGTTGCCACCAAGGAGCGAGGACGGTAAAGGAATAGGAAGCCGACTCTGGTTGTCCGAGTTGCGGCGAATCGCAGCGGACTTCTACGGTATATTCGCCTGCGGGCAAATTGGCATAATGGATCTCGTGGGATGTTGTGGTCGCGAAATCCGATTGCATGCCTGCGAGGCGATAACGGCAGGTTACGTTTCCGTTAGAGTCCTCGATGATCGGCGTGTGCGAGGGAATCGGGTGGGGTTTGGAGGTGATTGCCATCGCCGATGTCCAACTGAGACATAGCCATAGGAGCGATCGCCAATGGAACCAGTGAGAGTCCATGAATCTCAGCTTAAAATGATAGGTCGGGTCTACGTCTCTTCGTAACGAGGAAGTGTCGAGGTTCGTTACTGTTGTAACCGCAAGGAGGCGCGACGGAATCGTATGACTCAGGGTGACACACCGGAGATGACGGGTTTTGAAGGGATGAATCCGATCCTGCGAGTGACGGATTTATCGGCTAGCCTCGAATATTACGTGGCGAAACTCGGCTTCAAGATCGACTGGCAAGGGCCGTTCTTCGCTTCGGTTTCGCGTGGGAAATGCCACATCTTTCTGAGCGTCGGCGATCAGGGACATCTTGGATCGTGGGTTTGGATTGGCGTCGAAGATGCGGACGCTTTGTTCCGCGAATATCAGGCGAAGGGAGCGAACGTGCGGAATCCACCAACCAACTACGAGTGGGCTTACGAGATGCAGATCGAGGATTTGGACGGAAACGTTCTGCGTCTTGGCTCTGAGCCGAAGTCCGATCAACCGGAAGGCGAATGGCTCGATATGCGTGGCGAGCGTTGGGCGAAATCTTCTGATGGCGAGTGGAAGCGCGTTGAAAAACCGTGACGTGGAGAAGTTTTTATCTTCTTATCAACTTGTCAACGACGCTATTTATGAACGGCTTTATCGACGACGAATCGAAAGACGTTTTTACGGATGGGTCATCTTCTCCGGCTTCACCAGCGCGTCAAACTCTTCGCCGGTAAGATGGCCCAATTTGACTGCGGCCTCGCGCAGGCTGGAGTGCTCGACGTGCGCGGTGTGCGCGATTTTCGCGGCGTTGTCGTATCCGACTTTAGGAGCGAGCGCCGTGACCAGCATCAGCGAGTTTTTGACGTACCAATCGACCTTCGCGCGATCGACTTCGATGCCGTTGATCATGTACTCGACGTATCCGTGACAAGCGTCGGTAATCAACGTGACGGAGTGCAGAAAGTTGTAAATGATGACGGGTTTGAAGACGTTGAGCTCGAAGTTGCCTTGCGATCCGGCGAATCCGACGGCAGCGGTTGCGCCGTGAACCTGGGCGCAGACCATGGTCATCGCTTCACACTGCGTGGGATTCACTTTGCCAGGCATGATGGACGATCCGGGTTCGTTCTCGGGAATCACTAATTCGCCGAGTCCACAGCGCGGGCCGGAAGCGAGCCAGCGAATATCGTTCGAAATCTTCATCAATGACGCGGCGAGCGTTTGCATGGCGCCTTGCGCGAAGACGATTTCATCGTGCGCGGAAAGCGCGGCAAATTTGTTGGGATGCGAGCGGAAGGGAAGTCCGGTCAGCTCGGCGATTTTTGCGGCGGCGCGCTCGGCAAATTCGGGATGGGTATTTAACCCCGTACCGACCGCAGTTCCACCGATAGCGAGATCGTAGAGGCCGTCGAGAACCAGCTCCAGACGCTGGATGTCGCGGTCGAGTAGATTGGCCCAGCCGCCAAACTCCTGGCCGACGGTGAGCGGGACAGCATCCTGCAGATGAGTGCGGCCGATCTTTACGATGCTGTCAAACTCGCGTGCTTTCGCGGCAATGGCGTCGCGCACGGTCTTGATCGCGGGAATCAGCGCGTTCTTCACGCGCTCGGCGGCAGCGATGTGCATTGCGGCGGGAAAGGTATCGTTCGACGATTGCGACATGTTGACGTGATCGTTGGGATGGACGGGCTTCTTCGAGCCTCGTTCTCCGCCGGCAATCTCGATCGCACGGTTGGAGATGACCTCGTTCACATTCATGTTGGTCTGCGTGCCGCTGCCGGTTTGCCAGATGCGCAGCGGAAACTGGTCGTCGAGTTTTCCGGCAATGACTTCGTCGGCGGCTTGTGCGATGAGCTTCGCCAGGTTGGAGGGAAGTTTGCCGAGATCCTGATTGACCAGCGCGCAAGCTTTTTTCAGCGTGCCGAAGGCGTGAATCAGCTCGGGCGGCATGACGTCGCGTCCGATGTTGAAATGCAGCAGCGAGCGCTGCGTCTGGGCTCCCCAGTAAACATGCGCCGGAACTTCGATCGTGCCCATGCTGTCGGATTCGGTGCGGGTCTTAGTCGGGGATGGGATGGCTTCGGTATGAGTCGGCATCGTGTCGCGCCTCTTTATAAAAGAACAAGATAAGGAACTGAGTATTATAGTGCCGTTGAGGCTGGCGCCGAGTGACGCCAAGCCTGCTCCGGAGGTGATCGTGATGACCGGACGCTCGCGCCTATTGCGGCGGCACCGCATCCGCGTCAATAACTGCGGGTGGGCCGTCCTATCGCGAAGCGAAGGGCGGGGTCTGAGTTGAGCCCGGCAGTTGAACCGTCGGAAAAAGGCCGAGGGCTTCGCGCTTCTTTGCGGTCCGGTGCGATTCGATTTCGACGGTTCCTTCTTCTCCGGTGAGGTAGTGGCGAAAGCTGCTCCAGGCCCAATCTTTGGGACGCGTATATTGCGGATGAAAACACAAGGTCCCTCCACTCCACGGATCATCGCTTTGCGATGATCGGTTGCGGTCGGGATGACAGAGTGGGGGAGAATGCTGGCTTCCGTGCTCGATGACAGGGTTGAAGCAGGTCCTTGCTCAGGATGACAACATCAAACAGAGTCAACCGCGGATCCCTCACTTCGTTCGGGATGACAAACTTTTATCGTCTGAGTTGAGGCGAACGTTTCCCCGCCCTTCGCTTCGCGATAGGGCGGGCCACCCGGCTCGAAGGGGCAACACGGCTCGATGGGGTCACACGGCGGGGATCAAGTTGCTGTAAAGTACAGGTTTGCGCGAAACTTAATGGTGCGGGTTGGGTTTATGAGCACGGGTCTAGCTCTTGCCGGCTCCATGGCCGGCCAAATTGAAGAGGAGCGTTATGAAATTGAGCGATCTTAGAAAGTACGTCCTGCCGAGCTGGTCGGCCTTGCTGATTCTTCTTAGTGTAACCGCGGTGGCTGCTGCTGGTGGACCTCCGAAGAACGAGGGGCATAGTTCCGGCGGGGGCCATGCGGCGTCGCATCCGGCACCGGCGCATAACGCGAATCAGGGAGGACATGCGGGCGGCGGCGGACAGCACTCGCAGGCAAGTCATCCGGCGGCGAATCATCAGTCTGGCAACCATCAGGCCGGTAACCATGAGGCGGCGGGCGGCGGACATGCTGCGGGAAATAGCCATCCGAATCAAGGTGGCGGGCAACATAGTGGGAATGCCAATCATGCAGGAGCGGGTGGGGGACATGCCGCAGGGGGTGGATCCCATGCTGGCGCAGGCGCCGGACGTGGGGCGAATGCGGGCGCTGGACGCGCGGGCGGTGCGGGAAGCCGCGCAGGAGCGGGCGGAGGCCGAGCAGCAGGGGGTGGGCACACTCCGGCGGGAACCAGAAACGTCGCTTTGCGCGGTGGCGGAACGGCGAACATCCGCAGCAATGGACAGATTCGTTCCGTGAATCGGAACGGAATGCAGATTAATCACGGGCTGCATGGCGGCCGTACGGTTGTGGGCATGCACAACGGGGCGCGCGTGGTGAACACGGGGCGCAATGGCGGTTATGTGCAGCGTCCTTATATGAATCGCGGCGGCCACGCCTATTACTCGCGGACGTACTATCACAATGGACATTACTATTCCGGCGTGTACCGCGGATACAACTGGCATGGGCATGCTTATTTTGGCTTCTATCCGGGTGTGTGGTATCACCCGGGATTCTATGCATGGGGCTATCACCCGTGGGGATTCCCGGTGTTCTGGGGAATTGGAGTCGGAGGCTGGGGTTGGGGCGGATCGCCGTGGTATGGGTACTATGGCGGATGGTTCGCACCGTATCCTTCTTATGTTTCTCCGGCGTTCTGGCTGACGGACTACCTGATTGCGGCGGACCTGGAAGCATCGTACGCGGCACGGCAGGAAGCGGCGGCGGATGATATGGCGGCAAACCAGGGTGCCGGAGACGCGGCCCCGGTATCCGGTTCGGGAACGATCGGGATGACTCCCGAGGTCAAACAAGCGATTGCCGATGAGGTGAAAGCGCAGTTGGCCGAGCAGGAGGCGCAGGCTGGGCAGAACAATAATAGTAATAACGGTGGCGGATCGGATGGCGGCGGGGCCGCACCGACGGCCTCCAACTCGAACGACCAGGTTCCTCCGGCGCTGGATCCGGCGAGACGGACCTTTGTTGTGGACAGCGACCTCTCCGTAACAGCAAACGGGCAGGAATGCGGTCTCACGGCGGGCGACGTTCTGACGCGGCTCACGGATACTCCGGATAATGACAACATGGTCAACGCCAGCGTATCGGCGAGCAAGAAGTCAGACTGCGCCTCTGGACAAACCGTCGCGGTGAAGGTGGACGACTTGCAGGAGATGCAGAACCACTTCGCGGAGCAGGTGAACAGCGGTCTCGGCGAACTGGCGAAGAAGCAGGGGACGGGCGGCATTCCGAAGGCGCCCGACACCAGCACGGTTGCGTCGGATGTACCGCCACCGGCTCCGGATACGACGGCGGCCCAGACGCTCCAAGAACAGCAGCAGGCTGCGGATCAGACCGAAGCGGAGGTCAAGCAGCAGGCAGCGAGCGGCGGGCAATAAAAAGCTTGGCTGTTCGAAAAAATGGCCCGTCCAAGGCAATCTTGGACGGGCTTTTCTTTGCGGCGCCAGATTTACGGCGCTTTGGTTTCGGTAGCCGGAATGGCTTGACCGCAGCGGCCACGCATGCCGTGACGGAATTTTTCGCGCTCCTCGGGAGTCATGCTTTCCCAGCGCTCGGCCATGCGTCCGCGGAATCTGGAGCCGCGGAAGCCGCGGCCACCGATGTTGCCGAAAAGAATGCGGCAGAGCCCGAGCATTCCGATGGCTTGCCAGAACGTCAGTTGGCGCCAGCCAAAGAGCGTTGGGAGCAGCCAGTTCCACAGCTGCAGGACCAGCTCCCCGCCAATGAAAGTAAAGAGAACGATCCCGACAATGGCTGCCGGGGCGATGAAAAACCATTTTTTTCTCATATTCAGTTTCCTCGTATTGCGTAAAGTCGTACGGTCGTCAAGTTGGGCTTTGGTGAAACTCACGTTTTCGTGAATTCGTCGTAAATTCCGCGCAAGCGTTCCCGCAGATGGAGCACGGCGTAGCGTTTGCGCGCCAGCAGGGTATTTACGCCGACTCCGGTTTCCGCAGACATCTCTTTGAAGCTTCGGCCTTCCAATTCATGGCCGACAAAGACCTCGCGCTGTTCGTCGGGCAACTCGTCAAGGGCGAATTCGAGTTCGTCGAGAAGCACGCTCCGAGCATAAAGAGCGTCGGGTCCGGCATCGGGCGAAGGCAGCAAGTCTTCTAGCTGCAGAAAGTCGTCTTCGTTGCTGGCGTCGCCGTCCGAAATGACGTCGCTGAAGTTCTCCGGCTTCTTCTTGCGGAAGAGATCGGTGATGCGGTTGCGAGCCACGCGGTAGAGCCATCCCGTGACGTGCTCGATCGGCATTAGCAGACGGTTCGCTTCCACCAGTTCGTAAAAGACCTCCTGCAGAACGTCTTCGGCGTCGCGCGGGTCAGGGACACGGCGGCGAATGAAATTCCGCAGGCGTGGTTGATCCCGCTTGACCACATCGGAGATCCGCTCGTCCTGTTCGAGGCTCATCCGCTCGATTCTTGGCTCGGTAATCTGCGCCCTCGTCCAGATTGGGCTCGCCACGTCTTTCATCTACAGGTGTAGACGATTGAGGGGCGGGAATATTGTAGGGGGTCGGCGAATTCTCGTTTAGATGGACTTGACGGGAATGGCCATGACGTCGTCCACGAGTCCAATTTCTTTTTGCACGAAGGGTTCGGCGTAAGTGACGCCGGCCATCAGGCCGTAGTGGCGAGCCATGGATTCGACGCGGGCGCGAATTTCCTGATGCGCGGGAAAGATTCCGCTGCCCGCTTCCTGATCGGTGAACTGCGACTTGTAGGCCATGAGCGAGGCGAGGCGAGTTTCGAATTGATCGGTGATGTCCACGACGAAGGTAGGCCGAACATCGTAGTAGAGGCTCGCATAGATAATTTTGAAGGGGCGATGGGGCGGGGCGGCAACCGCCTTGGGGTCGGTGAGGACTGACGGCTCAGAGTTGAGAGCTGTGCCTAACTTGGCGAGTCCGGCGAGAAAGCTGGCTTCATATCCGAGGATTGACGCGGTGTAGTGATCGGGATGGCGTCCCTGCCAGTAGGGAAGGATCAGAACCCGCGGGCGCTGTTCGCGCAGGACGCGAACGACTTTGAGGCGATTTTCCCAGGTGTTCTCGACGCGTCCGTCGGGGATATCGAGTGCTTCGCGCCAGGAAACCTTCAGGATGCGTGCGGCTTCGGAGGCTTCGTTGGCGCGGTCTTCGGCGGTGCCGCGTGTGCCCATCTCGCCTTGTGTGAGGTCGAGGATGCCGGTGCGGTATCCTCGCTCGGCCATTTTGAGAAGAGTGCCGGCGCAGGTTTGTTCCACGTCGTCGCGGTGAGCGGCCAGGGCGAGGATGTCTAGGGGCATAGGGGCGTCGTTCGTCGTTTGTGGTTCGTCGTTCGTCGCTCGCTTGGCCGTGCCGATGGAAGCTTTCATGCGGTTCCCTGGAAATCTGAAATGCCAACGAACTAAACTAACGACGAACGACCCGCGACAAAAGACCAACGACTCGTCTTACGCTGCTGGCTTCGTCGTGCGGCGATTTGCCAGCACGAAGGCGAGTCCGAACATGAACAGCGCGAACAGGACCAGCGTCAAAATCGACGACGTTAGCGAGAATGCGTTGGCGTATTCGGGATACATCAGCGTGCGCAAGGCTTCGACTCCGTAGGTCAGAGGATTGGCGTACATGATGGCGCGCATCCAGACGGAGGCTCCGGAAAGTGGGAAAAGCGCTCCGGATAGCAGCCAGAGCGGGATCAGAAACAGGTTGATGATGGCGTGAAAGGCCTGCGTGGAATCGAGGGGCCAGGCGATGGCGAATCCGAGCGCGGTGAGTGAAAAGGAAACGAGAAACACGGTCAGGACGATGAGCGGGAACGATGTGAGGGTGAAGTGCACGCCGACGAAGGGCGCGAAGATCAGGAAGATTAATCCCTGCGCCGTGGCGAGCGTCGTGCCACCCAGCACTTTGCCGAGCACGATGGCCGCGCGCGGCACGGGCGCTACCATAACGGAGAGCAGGAAACCTTCATTGCGGTCTTCGATCACCGACATCATGGTGAAGATGGCGGTGAAGAGAACGATCATCACCAGCGTGCCGGGATAGAAATAATTCAGATAGTGCTGGCCCGAACCTTGTCCCGAGCGAAAAGAGCTGCCGAAACCGGAACCGATGACAATCCAGAACAGGAGCGGCGAGGCGATGACGCCGACGACCCGGGCGCGCTGGCGGTAGAAGCGAACGATTTCCCGCCACCAGAGCGTGAACGCGGGCAATAAAACTCCGGCGGATGGGGGCGCAGTTGTGGCGACGGGGAAGGTTGCAGTTTGAGTTGCCATTTGCTTCTAGTTTAGCAGCGGGAAGGTTAAGTTATTGTCCACCCTATTTCTTACCTTTTTTCTTTTTGCCAGCTTCCGCTTGTAGCTCGAGCTCTTCGTTCCAGAATCTGTGTCCCGTCCGGCGGATGAAGACATCTTCGAGCGTTGGCTTGCTGACGCTTAGCGATTGGATTTCGCCGGGGAACGCTTCGACAACGTCGGGTACGAAGCGGTGACCGTTCTCGATTTCCAGACGAACCTTGTTATCCATCACAGTGGCCTCGACATGGAATTTGGTGCGGATGCGGTCGGCCAGAGACTGCGGGTCTTGGGTCTCGAAGAGAATGACGTCGCCGCCGATCTCACGTGTTAGAGCGTCGGGAGTGCCGAGAGCGACCAGATTTCCTTGGTTGAGAATCGCAAGGCGATCGCAACGCTCAGCCTCTTCCATCAGGTGCGTGGTAACGATGACGGAGACGTGTTCCTGATCGCGGAGTATCTGGAGATATTGCCAAAGGTCGCGACGGGCGCCGGGATCGAGGCCGGTAGTGGGCTCGTCGAGCAGCAAAACTTCGGGGTGATGCAGCAGGCCCTTCGCCAGTTCGATGCGGCGCTGCATGCCTCCGGAGAAAGTTTCGACGAGATCGTCGCGGCGGTCGAGCAGTCCGACACGAGTGAGAATCTCGGTGATTCGTTCTTTGAGTTCCTTGCCGCGTAGCCCGTAAAGATGGCCCTGATGCCAGAGATTTTCGTAGGCGGTGAGTTTGGGATCGACGCTTTGTGCCTGGAAGACGACGCCAATGTGACGGCGAAGCGCTCCCGGCTGGCGGATGGCGTCGAATCCGGCGATGGTCGCGCTGCCGGAAGTCGGGACCATCAGGGTGGAGAGGATGCGAAACAGAGTGGTCTTGCCGCTGCCGTTGGGACCGAGCAATCCGAAGAGTTCGGCGGGGCGAACGTCGAAAGAGACGCCGTTGAGGGCGGTGCGATCCTGATAACGGTGCACCAGATCGCGGACGGAGATGATCGGTTCGCCTGCGTTCTGGGCAGGCTCGACGGGAAGAGGGAAGTCGACGGTGGTTGAATTCGAAGGCACAATTTATTTTACGCTGTGCGCGGGCCGATTATGGGGCCGCGGCACGAACGAGTCTGATTTTCGTCAGAATCGGTTCGCGCGGTGGGCGGGCGAAGAGACGGGCAAGCCTCGTCTCTATATTCATGAACTACGCGGCTACGGTGTTGGGATCACGGCCGGGGACGCGCTCTTCGTAGGCTACGGGCACATGGCGCCACACCTGAATTGCGAGAACCACGGTGGTCGCGAGCAGCAAAGCTCCCACGGCGACATGGACGACGGTGGAGATCACCATGGGCAGTTCGGGCTGCGCGGCGTCGCGTCCCCACATGACGCGGGTGATGAAGGCTAGAAAGCCGAGGCAGAGTTGCGCGACCATGAGTCCGAGCATGGCGATGGCTGGACGGCGCACGGCTTCTACCTTGGGGTAGGCGGAGATGGCACGAACGGCAGTCCAGGAAAGGACGAAGGCGACCACGCCGGCGTTGAGTACATGAGGCCACCAACTCAGACCGTGGTGGCGAAACATCGCTCCCAGAATCAGCTGAACATACAGTACGAAAATCGACAGAAGAGTGAGAGTAAAAAGAGCGGGGCGGCGCTGGTCCAGTTCGGTGCGCGGATGCTCTTCGATCCAGTGGCGTCCCGTGAAGACGGCGATCGAGACGGCGATGCAGAAGAAAGTTTGCGCTACGGCGGCATGCGCACTCGAGATGGGAGCGGGCAGGAAAAACAGAACGGTGAGGCCGCCGAGGATGCCTTGCGTGATTACTGTGGCGAGCGCGGCTAATCCGAGATAGCGCAGCCAGCGGCGCTTTTCGACGCGCCACGTCCAGACCGCAAGGATGATGGTGAGCAGGCCGATGAATTGGGCGATGACGCGGTGGGAGTGCTCGTAGCGAATCCCGCCGACCCATTGCGGAAACTTATAAAACGATCCGTAAGAAGTGGGCCAGTCGGGGACGGATAAGCCGGCGTCGTTGCTGGTGACAAGAGCTCCGGCGACGATCAGGACAAGAGTGGCGCAGGCGACAAACGTGGCGAAGCGGTGCAAACCAGGGTGGTATGGAACCTCGATGCCTTTCAGAATAGCCCCCAATGAGAAACCCGGCGTCAGGGAGCGCGACGAGTTTCAGGAAACCCAATAGTTTAGCAGAGGAGGTTTGTCAATTGTGTACGGAAAAGATGCACGGCTTCTTAGAGTGTATCTCGATGCAAGGACCAACATTACACGGATGCGTTAAAAGGATTTACGATCGCGATGCCATCGATTTCGCCGCCCTGTTGAAAGTCTTCTGATAGAAGGACACTGCAGCCGGCTTGTTGCGCCGTTCGGAGAATCAGGGCATCCCAAAAAGAAAACCCATGCAGTCGATGCAGGTCAATCGCGGCGAGGACGTCGGGAACCTGAGGGACGGCTACATCCAATTCGGCCAGCAGTTCCAACTTGCGGCGAGCGATGCGGGGATCGACACCCAACTTTCCAGTGGCATTTACGAAACACTCCTGCAGTACTGGCAGGGAAACGACTCCGGTGCCATTTCGCCTGTGTTCTGCCACTAGATCACGTGAGCGCCGCTGCTTGACGGGTGCAGATTCATCGTCCGCATAAAGCAGAACGTTGGTATCGAAGAAACTACGAGCGCTCATGAGTCTCGTCACGATCGAAACGCACGCCGTGAGAGTTGCCAGTACCCGACAGGCGCTCGAACTCCTCGATGCTGCGTTCGGCGTCGTCGCCGCCAGCCAGCTTTTGCAGGTAGTCGCGGACTAGCTGGTTGAGGCTCTTGCCGAGAACTGCGGCTCGCCTTCGGGCGCGTTCGACAGTCTGCTCATCGATGGACAGGGTGACATTCACGAACACAGTATATGTGCGCATGTATCCTGTGTCGATGTGGCGTTAGGGGTGAAAATCTACGGATTTGCTGTCGTCACAGTGGCATTCTGCGTCTCCATTGCCTGAATAATCGCATCAGCAAATTCCGATGTCCCCGCCGTACCTCCAACGTCGCGCGTCAGTTTGCTGCGATCGCGGTAGACCTCGTCGATGGCGTTGCGGATCTTCAGCGCAGCTTCTTCTTCGCCGAGATGGCGCAGCATCAACAAGGCAGAACGCAGGACGGCCGTGGGGTTGGCAATGTTCTTTCCCGCAATGTCGGGAGCCGAGCCGTGAACGGCTTCAAAAATCGCGCACTCGTGACCGAAATTCGCGCCTGGAACCAATCCGAGGCCGCCGACTAATCCTGCGCAGAGATCAGAAAGAATGTCGCCGTAGAGATTTTCCATCAGCAACATGTCGTACTGGTACGGGTTCATCACCAACTGCATGCAGGTGTTATCGACGATGTGCTCACCGTAGGTGATCTCGGGATACTCCTTGGAGACAGTGCGGGAACAGCGCAAAAACAACCCGTCCGAAAGCTTCATGATGTTGGCTTTGTGAATGGAATGAATCTTCTTGCGCTTGTGCTTGCGCGCGTATTCAAAGGCGAAACGCGAGACGCGGGTCGAAGCCTTCTCGGTGATGATCTTCAGGCTCTCGACGACTCCGGGGACAACCTCGTGCTCGATTCCCGAATAGAGTCCCTCGGTATTTTCGCGCACCACGATCAGGTCGATGCCCGGATAACGTGTGGGAATGTGCGGCAGGTTGCGAATCGGACGAAAGTTAGCGAAGAGTTCGAACTTCTTGCGCAACTCGACGTTGATGCTGGCGAAGCCTCCGCCAATCGGCGTTGTGACTGGGCCTTTCAGCCCGACGCGCGTGCGCTCGATCGATTCAGTGAGCTCTTTCGGGATGTATTCCTTGTACTTTTCGAAAGCTTCGGCGCCCGCGGCGAAGCTCTCCCATTCGAATTTGACGCCGGTCGCTTCGAGCATGCGAACGGTCGCCTGAATGACTTCAGGACCGATTCCGTCGCCGGGAATAAGAGTTACTTTGTGAGCCATAGACATATTGAATTATTTAAACATTGAGGGATTGGATCATTGCAATGCACGTTTGGACGTGTGAAAAGATGCACCGAGGATTACGACCAGTTTCAAGTCTTTCCAGCCTTGGCTTTCGGTTCAGGGACGTCCCGGGCTTTGAGCAGATCTTTCAATTCGGTCATGAATTCCTGCACGTCTTTGAAATCGAGGTATACCGAGGCGAATCGTACGTAAGCAACTTTGTCATGGCGGCGCAGGCGGTTCATGATCAGTTCGCCGATTTCGCTGGTCTTGCGCTCGCGCTCGGCCGATTCGATGACGAAGGTTTCGGCCTCGTTCACGATCTGCTCAAGTTTACTGATTGGTACGGGGCGCTTTTCGCAGGCGCGCATTAATCCGTTGAGAACTTTTTGGCGGTCAAAACGCTCGCGGCGTCCGTCTTTCTTGACCACCATGTAGGGGATTTCGTCGATGCGCTCGTAGGTGGTGAAGCGTTTTTCGCACTTGAGGCATTCGCGGCGGCGGCGGATGGAATCCGCCTCTTTACTCTCGCGCGAATCCACAACTTTATCGTTTTCAAACCCGCAAAAGGGGCATTTCATGCGCTTGGCTGTGCTCTGGAAGTAAAGATGATTGTAGCAGGCGACGCCGGGCGCATTAGAAAGCGAGACAGGTGGGAACGCGAGACTAGTTCTCAGGGATGGGCTGACATTGCGGACACCAGAATGTCGTACGGGCGCCCAGGCCTTGCTTGCGCGATTCGATCGCCGTTCCACAATGGCGGCAGGGCTCGTTGCGCCGTCTGTAGACGAATAAACGCTCTTCGGCATTGGCGCGGCCTGTGGTTCTGCGCATCCCTGAGTAAGTCACGATGTGGTCGCCGGATGTTTCGGTGACGTTGGCCAGGAGGAATTTTCTTGCCGTATCGACCACGCAGACGAGTTCTTCGGCGCTCAAGCTGGCAACTCTTCGGAATGGATTCACGCCGCAGGCGAAACACACTTCCGACTTAAAAACGTTGCCTAGTCCCGCCATGATGGACTGCGTCAGCAGAGCAACGCCGACTTCGAGATCGGGATGAGAACGTAGCTCGGCGACGGCTTCCGCCGAATCGAACTCAGGCGCGAGGACATCCTGGCCAAGAGTGCGAAAGCCGTCGCGGCGGCGCAAGGTGTCAGCCGTGTGAAATTCTGCCACCGGAACATTGAAGGCCACCGCCCAAATCTTTCCGGTCTTGACTAGGATTCGCATGTCGATCGGCCGACGCTGCCAAGACTCTCCAGGACGGTAGATGTGCCAACTTCCGCTCATCAGCATGTGCGTCAAGAGAATCAGATCGCCGGAGAAATGCATGAGCATCCATTTGCCGTGCGATTCTACTTTCTCGACAGTTCGGCCCGTGAGAGGAGTGTCGAAGTCGACGCGCGAAAGCTTGGGCAGTTGGGTTTCAAATCCCGTGACGAGTTGGCCAGCCAGCGCCTGGTTTAGTGTACGCGCGGCGCGGAAGATGGTGTCGCCTTCGGGCATCAGGCAGTCTCGGGAGTGTCGGAGTTCGCGTCGGAAGGAATTTCTTCGTCGTCGGATTCTTCGTCGATCTCGTTCGCGGCGATGTCGAGATTGCCGGGCATTGCGAGCGGAGTGATCCTGCGCATTTGAAATCCAACCGCCGTGTTTACAAAGCCAAACGCTTCTAAGAACCGTGCCATGAAATGCTGGCGAGCCGGTTCGCCATGGATCGTGCCAATTAAGAACCCGGTCTTTCCACCTTGGCGCTGGATCGCGATTTCGGCGAACTTTTTCGCCAGTTCACGGGCGAAGCGGGTCCGTTCCGGCTCTGATTCCGGCAAGAATACCTGCACTTCCTGACTCCTGCGGCGGAGAAATGCCGTCAGGCTTCCATTGATCAGAACCACGCCGGCGCCGCTGGTGCGCGACATGCCGTGGGAAGTGATTGCGCTATTGCCGCCTGCAAAACTCGCGGCCCCGGCCATCACAGTATCCCTGTCGTCCGCCGGGACAGGATTGGCATCAGCCAAATTTGCGGGATGATCCGCTGTGGCGTCGCCATCTTTGCGCGGCCAAGGGAGAACCGTGCCATAAGGATTCGCAGGATCCGTCGCTGCCAGAAACAGAACGTCCAAGGCATCGCGTTCGGAGCGCAGGCTTCGCAGCCGATCGACGGCAGCGGGCATGGCAAATTGCGCGGCGCCGAGTCCGCCCACGAACATGCCACGGCGCACCCATCCGCCGTCTTCCATCGTTTTTAACGCGGGATAGATCGTTGGGTATCCGCCGGGAATATTTTCGGCAAGCGCCGTCTCGCGGAGCACGATGCCGTGGCGCACTAATAACTGCTGCGCGATGTTCGCGCTCCATTGCGTGACCGTAATCGGAGCGGCGATTGAGTCGGGCGAGGCGGGGTTCGGGCTAGCGAAACTCGACGCGATTCCTTGTTGCCGGATCAGCGACCAGCGTCCCTGGGCCGGAGTTCCACTTCGCGAACGCAGACGCCGTAAGAACTCAGGAGATCCCGGCGGCACGCTGTTCACCTGTTCCCGCTTCTCGCGCTTGCTGACATTCGAGCGCAGCAGGGCGCGCAGCGGATGAAACGTATCGTTCGTGATGTGTCCGGCCCAGACGAGTTCCCACAAGGCGTCATGCGTCTCGCCGGGAAATCCGCCGCCCACACCCGCGTGGATACTGGCGAAGAACGAAGCACCGCTTCGGGCCAGAAATTCTGTGATCTTAAAAGCCCGCTCCGAGAGCGTGAGCGGTTCGCGGCCAACATCGGGCGGAGGGAGTAAGAGCGGCAGCGATTCGGTGAGATAGAGCGTCACCCGCCCGTCGCGATTTCCGATCTGTTCAATGCCGACCCACACGACTTGTCCCGACGCCATCACCGCGTCGAGATCGGTGGCCTGATAGTTGGCGATGCGCGCGGGAAGAATCTCACGCTCGAGTTCAGAAGCGAGGAGTGCGGCGCCTTGCAAACTTTCTACCGTGTCGAGGAGCGCATCGACACCGCGTCTACGCACCGCGACGCCCTGCCAGCGCGCCATGAAGCGGGCAAAAGTATTCTGCTCGACGGGTTCGATCTCGCGCCGCAAGCGCGCAAGACTCTTGCGGCGAACCTGCTGCATCACATCCGGATCACACCATTCCCGATGTGTGCCGCCGGGACGAAACTCTCCCTCCAATAACTTGCCCAGAGCATGGAGAGCGCGCAGGCACGCTTCTACTTTAGCGAGCGAGAGTCCATAACGACTCGCAACCTGAGCAGCGGTGAAAGGTCCATGCGTGCGGGAATAGCGCCGCACCAGTTCGCGGAGAGGCTCTGCCGACTCTTCGAGAAAGGTATCAGCCAAACCGGGCGGCAGCGGCGTGCCCAACGCATCGCGATAACGCGCCGCGTATTCGACAGGAATGTATCGCGTGTCTCCGGCGATGCGCACGCGTACGGCGCGACGCGCGTTAACCAGCTCAGTGATCGTCGCCGCGACCGCTTCGTTTTCACAGCGTGCTGCTAATTCAGACTCGGACAGATCTCCAAGCTTCAAGAGCAGGTCATGGACGCCGTCCGCATGCCGCGCCTGGTACTCGGGATCGAGCGCCTGCAAGCGCGCCTCGACCTCGTCCAGGGCCGCGGGATCCAATAGCTCGCGAAGATCGTTATCGCCGAGCAGTTCTTCGAGTTGCGACTGGTCGATGGACAAGGCCTGCGCTCGCCGCTCGGCCAGCGGCGCATCGCCATCGTAGATATAGTTCGCGACGTAAGAAAAAAGCAGAGAGGCAGCAAAGGGAGAAGGCTTGGTCGACTCGATGTTTGTTACACGAATCGAACCGCGCTGCACGCCCGCCAGAATCGACGCTACCGCAGGGAGATCAAATACGTCGCGAATGCATTCGCGATAGGCCTCCAGCAGAATTGGGAAAGTGGAAAAGCGCGAGGCGACACCGAGCAAATCTGCCGAACGTTTTCGCTGCTGCCACAGCGGAGCGCGCACCCCCGGTCGCCGCTTCGGCAGCAACAGCGCGCGGCTCGCAGCTTCGCGAAACTTAGCAGCAAACAGGGAAGTGCTGCCCAACTGCCGCAGCACCAGTTCTTTGAACTCCGCCGGGGACGGCAGCAAATCTTCGGGGCGAATCGCCTCGTCACTGTCGGGAAGCCGCAGCACGAAGCCGTCGTTCGACCACATCGACTCGACTTCAAAACCGTATTCCGCGCGCAATTTTGCCGTGACGGCCATGCACCAGGGTGCATGGACCGCGCTTCCGAAGGGAGTCAGCACACAGACGCGGCGATCGCCCATCTCGTCGCGGCAGGTCTCGATCACGATATCTTCGTCGCTGGGAATCCGCCCCGTGACCGCGACCTGATCCTCTAAATAGCGCAGCAGATTTTCCGCCGCGGTCGCATCGAGACTGTGCTCTTCCACCAATTTTGTGAATGCCACCGGCCGCGGCAGGCGCAGAAGTTCGCGAGACATCTCGCCGATGTGGCGCCCAAATTCCACTGGGCGCCCGGCCGAGTCGCCGTGCCAGAAGGGCATTTTGCCGGGTTCGCCCGGAGCCGGCGAGACCACAACTTTATTGTGCGAGATTTCTTCGATGCGCCAGGTCGAAGCGCCGAGGACAATGGTATCTCCGTTGCGGCTCTCGAAGACCATCTCTTCGTCGAGCTCGCCGACGCGCGCTCCTTTGGTGGCGCCGGCCAGAAATACTCCGTAGAGGCCGCGGTCGGGAATTGTGCCGCCGTTGATAATCGCGACGCGCTGCGATCCCTGCCGCGTGGTCAGTTTGTTGCCGACGCGATCCCAGGTAATGCGCGGACGCAATTCGGCGAACTCCTCCGAGGGATAGCGCCCCGAAAGCATGTCGAGCACGCTTTCGAAAATCGATCGCGTCAACGCCGCATAGGGCGCAGAAGAACGGACCAAATCAAAAAGATCGTCGACGGTCCAATCGTCCATCGCGACCGCTGCGACAATCTGCTGCGACAAAACGTCGAGCGGGTTTCGCGGATAGTGTACCGATTCCACCTGCCCGCGATACATGGCGCGCGTAATCGCCGCACACGAGATCAGGTCGCCGCGAAATTTCGGAAAAATAACCGCGTTGCTCACCGCGCCGACATGGTGGCTGGCACGCCCGACGCGCTGCATCCCGCTCGCGACCGACGGCGGCGATTCGATCTGGATGACCAGGTCGATTGCGCCCATGTCGATGCCTAACTCCAGCGAAGAAGTCGCGACAATGCCGCGCAGCTCGCCCAGCTTGAGCTTGTCTTCGATCTCTTTGCGCTGCGCTACGGCCACGCTGCCGTGATGGGCGCGGACCAACGCTTCTCCGGCGAGTTCGTTCATCGCTCCCGAGATACGCTCGGCGAGGCGACGGCTGTTCACAAAAATCAGCGTTGAACGATGCGCGCGTACCAACTCCACCAGCTTGGGATGAATCGCGCTCCAAATCGAATTGCGCTTGGGACCTTGCGAAGCTGGACCGCTCGGCAGCGTTTCGAAATCGTTGAGGCTCGCCATATCCTCAACGGGAACTTCCACTCGCAGGTCGAGTTGCTTGGGGGCGCTGGCATCGACAATCGTGACGGGCCGATATACGGGAGCGAACGCTCCTGTTTCGAATTCAGAGAGAGCCTCCTGGGGAGCGCTGTCAGCCTCGGTAACAGCCAATGCGAGCGCGTCTGCCGAACCCTGCGTTGCAGCAGGTTCCTCCGCCGGTTTCGCGCGCGATTTCGAATTCCGCATGGCTTCCGACTTTGCCTCGTTTTCGAACTCGCCGATGTGTTTGGTTTCGGCTCCGCCCAGATAGCGGGCGACCTCCTCAAGCGGCCGCTGCGTGGCCGAAAGTCCAATGCGTTGAATCGGGCGCCCGACCAGGTGTTGCAGCCGTTCGACGGAAAGCGCCAGATGCGATCCGCGCTTGCTCGGAACCAGGGCATGAATCTCGTCGAGAACGACGACTTCTATGCTTTTCAGGACTTCGCGAGCGTTCGAGGTGAGAAGAAAGTAGAGCGACTCTGGAGTCGTAATCAGAATGTCGGCAGGATTGCGCGCAAAGCGCGCCCGCTCGGCTTGCGGCGTGTCGCCGGTTCGAATCGAAACCGATGGCAAGTGAAACGGTTCTCCGCGGCGTTGTGCCGCCTGCGCGATGCCGATCAACGGAGCGCGTAAATTGCGCTCGACATCCACGGCCAGAGCCTTGATCGGAGAGATATATAAGACGCGGCAGCGATTCGAGCTCTCGGGGACCGCGGAGAACATGAGGCGATTGATGCACCACAGAAAAGCGGCGAGAGTTTTGCCGCTGCCGGTTGGAGCCAGAATCAAAGTAGTTTCGCCGCGCGCGATCGCGGGCCAGCCCGTAATTTGGGGAGCTGTTGCTGCTGTGAAGACCGCCGCAAACCAGTCCCGCACGGCGGGATGGAAGAATTCGAGAGCGTCCTGCGCAATTGCTGGGGATGCGAGCTTTTTATCTTTCGCCAAGAGTGGAGTGACCGGGTATTTTCCCACGAATTGGATGCGCTAGAGCCGACGGCGGTCGCGGAGGCCGAGGGTTCGCGCGCCCAGAGTAACGCCGAACCGTGAATGGGCAAGGCAGACGAACCGTTTAAGCAAGCAGGGCAGAGCGGTCCCTGGTGGACTGTGGGTTTTGTTGCGGAAAAATCAGCGAGCCGCGAAACTACTTGCCAGGAGCGGCGGTTGATGACGAGGACGGCCGCGACTGAATAATGCCGATTCCGGCGCCGCCGATTGCACCCGCGAGCAGGCCCAACAAGATCAGCACCGGTATGCTTTCGAGCAATGAGTTCTTTTTCGCCATTTCTGAGTTTCTCCCTGAATCGTGGCTGAGTGTGCCATTATTTTAGCATCCTATCTGCCGTTTCTTTGCGAGAGGTAGATCTCGCAGAATCAATGAGATACGAACCGTATCCTCGCAACGAGCATTCCTGAAGTGAAAGAGATTGCACCTCCAAAAGAAGCAAAAATATAGCCAGGGCAAAACTCTGAGAACGGCACAGCTTAAAATCGTTTACGCCAAGCTGACCCCTTACGCGAGGCCTGGGGCGAAAACAACTTATGAGAACAACCAACTTCTACTTTCTGGTCGCCGCGCTGGGTGCGGTCTGCCTGACGGCAAACGCGCAAGATCAAAAAGATGCGAAGCTGCCGAACTCGTCGCACGCGATCGCCATCCGCGCCGCTCGGCTCATCGATGGGAAGAGCGACACGGCGATATCTGACGCGGTGATCCTCATCGACAGCGAAAAAATAACGGCTGTCGGTTCGGGCTTGCCGATTCCCGCCGGAGCGACCGTGATCGATCTCGGCGATTCGACTCTGTTGCCGGGACTGATCGACGCGCACACGCACCTGCTACTCGAAATGGACGGCAGGAATATCAGCTTGCAGGACGTTGAGATGTTGAAGGTGGTGGCCACCGAAAGCACGGCCGAACGCGCGTTGATGGGGGCCAAACTCGGGCGCGAGGATCTGGAAGCCGGTATCACCACTGTGCGCGACGTGGGCAACTCAGGCGTCAACGGAGATATCGCGCTGCGCGACGCGATCAATCGCGGATGGCTCCCCGGGCCGCGCATCCTCGCCTCGACCCGGGCCCTCGCGGCGCCGGGCGGCCAGTTCGGACGGCTTATTCCTGAGGCGCAATCCATCATCGAACAGGAATATGTCACGCTCAACGGCCCGGAAAGCGCGCGGCAGGCGGTTCGGCAGGCGCTCTACAACGGAGCGGATTGCATCAAGGTGATTGTCAACGGAAGTCCCGCCGACGTTACGCTCGACGAGATGAAGGCGATCGTTGATCAGGCTCATACCAGCGGCGTGAAAGTAGCCGCTCACGCAACCAGCGAAAAAGCGGTCGGTGTCGCGGTCGAGGCGGGGGTGGATTCAATCGAGCATGGCTACGCGATTTCGGACGACGAGCTCAAGATGATGGCTCAGAAGCATATTTTTCTGGTGCCGACCGATGGGACACGGCAGCAATATCTCGACATGATTTTTGGCGACCGACAGCCCACGTCCGCGGAAATTGCCGAGCAAGACAAGTGGATCAAGCCGAGCGTCGACGGCAATGGCGCCCGCCTGCAGCGCGCCCGAAAAGCCGGCGTGCCGATCGCGGCCGGCTCCGACATGTATCTGACCATGCCCCGCCAGAACCGGGGCCAAGCCAGTCTCAACGTGCTGGAAGCTTACTCCGACGAGGGCATGCCTCCGATGGAGATCATCCGCGCCGCGACAAGAAACGCAGCAGAATTGCTCGGATGGCAGGACCGCATCGGCACACTGGAGAAGGGGAAATTTGCCGACATCGTTGCCGTTCCTGGGAATCCCCTGAAAGACACGGCGGTACTGCAACACGCAAACTTCGTCATGAAAGGGGGCGTGGTGATTAAGAATGAATCCCAAGGCAAGAAATGAATGCGTTTGGGCAGCGGATGGCGCAACGTCGAGCGCCCTCCTGCCACTGTGATAGAAAAGAATGGAACACTAATCGTTCTGGGGTGCACTGATGACTGAACCAAGTTACGAGGAACTCAAAGCCCGCCTGGCCGATCTCGAAAAGCAGGTGGATACGAAGAAAAAAACTGGCGCCATGGAATTCCGCGTCAGCGAAAAAGGTGGAGTCAGTGTTTACGGGCTCGGCCGCTTTCCCGTCACGCTCTATTACGAGCAGTGGACGCGCTTGCTCGACGCCGCTCCCGATCTCAAGACATTCATTGAAGACAACAAGAGCAAACTGAAGCTGAAGCAGGGCTAGTCCTGCGGGGAGACTGACGGTGTCCGCCGAAGATATTTTGAGCCGGCCGCAGCCTCCGCCGGACGATCGCGTAGCCTACGGGGCGGATCCGAATCAGTTTCTCGAGGTGCGGCTTCCTCATGCCAAGGGAGCGCACGCTGTGCTGCTGAATATTCACGGCGGTTTTTGGCGGTCCAAATACGACCTCGCCCATGCCGGTCACCTTTGCGAAGCGTTGCGCGCAGCGGGAATTGCCACCTTTAACCTCGAGTACCGGCGAGTCGGCAATGCTGGCGGCGGATGGCCGGGAACTTTCGAAGATGTCCGCGCGGCCTATCGATTTATTCTTCAGCAGCGTTCCAGGTTCAATCTCGATCCGGATCGTCTCGTCGTCATGGGCCATTCCGCCGGAGCGCAACTGGCACTCTGCCTGGCCGCGCACGAAACCGGCCGCGAAAACATGATCCCGAGCGCCATTTCTCTGGCGGGCGTCGTCGACTTAAAAAAAGCTTTCACCTTGCATCTGAGCCACGATGCTGTGGTGGAGTTTCTGGGGGGCACTCCGGAAGCGGTGCCCGATCATTACCGCGAATCCGATCCGACGGAACTTCACATTCCTCGCGCCCGGCAACGACTGATTCATGGGTTGGAGGACGATACGGTTCCTCCGCAGTTCAGCCGCGACTACGCCGCTGCAAAGAGGAAGGCGGGCGAGACCGTTGAAATTATGGAAATCCCGAAGGCCAGCCATTTCGACCTGATCGACCCGGCGGCAAGGGCGTTCGAGCAGGTGAAGAGTGCGGCGTTGACCGCGGTAGGTATGACCGCCCGTTGACCAAGCCTAACGGAGACCTATTAGGCAGATAAACCATTGAAAAAAATGTGGTTAGGATGATGATTCTTGACAGCACGTAATTTACGTGTTACACGTATCCTACGTGGATATGAAGACAGCCAAACAAAATGTAACGGTAAGCTTGAGTCGTCAGACACTGCAAAAGGCGAGGGTTCTGGCAGCTCGCCGTGCCACATCCATCAGTGGACTCTTGGCCCAGCAGATTGAATTTCTGGTGGGCGAGGAGGACGCGTACGAGCGTGCGCGCCGCCAGGCCGAGGGTCTGCTCGAAAAGGGGTTTCATCTAGGAGGGGTGATTCATGCCACCCGCGACGAATGGCATGAACGATAAGACCTTTATCGACAGCAATATTTTGATTTACGCTCACGACGCTGATGCGGAGTCCAAACACGAAATTGCGCAGCGCATTCTAATGGAGTTGTGGGAGAAGGGTTCCGGTGTGTTGAGTATGCAAGTGCTCCAGGAATTCTACGTGAATGTTACTCGCAAGATTGCATCCCCACTGCCCAGAAAAGTGGCGAGAAGCGTGATCAGCAGTTACGCGATTTGGTGTGGAGAAACGACTCCGACAGAAATTTCCTCAGCGTTTCAAATCGAGGACGAATCCCGGATCGGATTCTGGGATGCGATGATCGTCGCTGCAGCGCTAAAAAGTGGCGCTCGCCGCATCTTCTCGGAAGACCTCAATGCTGGCCAGATGTTGGCCGGCGTTCGGATCGAAAATCCGTTTATCGAGTCGCGGTCGAGGGCTCAAAGTTGAGCCATTCTTAGATCCACGATCCGCATTCGACCCGCGAATTACCAGAGGGAATCGCCGGAGAGAACGAAGATGGTGCGCCCGGAGAGAATCGAACTCCCAACCTCTTGGTTCGTAGCCAAGCGCTCTATCCAATTGAGCTACGGGCGCATTTCGACGCAATCGACTGTGCGATTTCTAGAATTATATCGGAATCAGAATGATTCGCCCAACCTTGGCATCCCGTTGATCACCGGGAAAATCACCAAAATTAAAGCGGGCAGTGTTCAAGGCGACGTGCGGTTGTTTTTCTTCGCCTGGAACCCCGCACTGGACGCCGAGCCTGCGAGTCAATATCCGCAATTGCGGAGCAACGTAAAAGTTTCCGTTGCCAACGCAAAAGCTACTCGCTGCTGCTTTTCACGATTCACCTGTTTCAACGGCTTAGAAATGGCATACAACATGCTTCAGTAAGATCAGACGAAGTGGCGCGCAACGGGGCATTTGGGAAAATACTTCGGCCAGAGGTCTTTCCGGATGCCCCTTGCATTTTCGCCAGTCTCAGGCGCACTCCGTCCCGTTTCGCAACCCTCCCCCGATGAACCTCCTGGAAGTTGGTAGTCTGGCTGAGGCCTGGAAGCGGACGGAGTGCTTTCTGGTTTCTTCCCGCGTTCTCCCCCGCCTCCCCATTTGTGCCCAGCCGTAAATTGCCAAAACTTCCGTTGGTCACGGCTCATCTGTACAAGCCTCATCTGTACAAGGCTGATCGATTTGTCCGCATCTTGGCGAACAACTCAGGCCAAAATCAGCTGCTCTTGCACGTCGATGCCGGCCTGACGCAGCAACTTCACGATCACCTCGGCCTTCATGCGCGACGCATCGAATAGCACGCGCACCGTTCGTTCCTTTTCGTTGAACTGGACGCGCTGAATCCCATACACCTCGCGAACGCTGTCAATCGCCCGCAACTCGGCCTCGCCCGGCTGACTCATGTAGCGAAACGCCGCCTCCAGATACGTCATGGCATCTCTCCTGAACAATTCCTGAACAATTAAAGATAAGTGTGAAAGGTTCAAACCTTGCTCTTTGAGTATCTAATAGGTGCAGGTTTCCGCCAAGCACGTTCTGTTGCTGGTGTTGGGATGGATACATCGGCCCTTGCCCGCAGCAGAGTGCCTGGCTTCCGTCGGCAACCTCAGATTTCGGATAAACTTTCGACGACCAAACTCATGGATACTAAGACTGCTGCCGGTAGCGCGGTTCCGTCCCAAGAAAAAGAGAGAGACCCCGTCTGCGGCATGGAGGTGAACCCGGCGACCGCGCGCTTCAAGACGCGGCACAGCGGCAAAGAATATTTTTTCTGTTGCGCCGGATGCCTGGCAAAGTTCCAGGCGGACCCGGAAAAAATACTCTCCGCTGCGCCCAAGGCAATGGGATCGTCTTTTGTGGCTTTGGGTGCTCTGGGCGGAGCGCAGAAAGCCGGCATTCAGAAACCCTCTGCCGTGGCAGAAGGTCCTGGCTCCTCACCAGCCGGCACGCCGAAGAAAGATGGGCGCGCCTACGTCTGCCCCATGTGCCCCGAGGTTCGCCAGATCGGCCCGGGACCCTGTCCGAAATGTGGAATGGCGCTCGACCCCGAAACTCCGGCACCGCGCGCGACGAAAACCGAGTACACCTGCCCGATGCATCCGCAAATCGTGCGCGACCAGCCGGGGGCTTGCCCCATTTGCGGCATGGCCCTTGAGCCGCGCACGGCCACGGTTCAAGAGGACAATCCCGAACTTCGCGATATGACGCGCCGGTTCTGGATCGGCGTCGGATTGACGGCGCCGCTTTTGGCCATTGCGATGGGCACGATGCTGTGGCCACAAATACTCATGATCGGCGTCGACGTGGACTTCGGAAACCGAATCACCGGCTGGCCGTTGACCGCGATCCTACCCTGGCTGGAACTGCTGCTAGCCACCCCCGTCGTTCTCTACTGTGGCTGGCCGTTCTTTCAGCGCGGATGGGCCTCGATCGTCAACCGCAGCACCAACATGTTCACGCTGATCGCGATGGGTACCGGCGTTGCCTACGTCTTCAGCGTCGTCGCAACACTCTTTCCTCAGATTTTCCCGGCATCCTTCCGTACGATGGGCAGCCGTCCCGTCGTCTATTTTGAAGCAGCCGCCGCAATTGTCACGCTGGTGCTGCTAGGCCAAGTCTTAGAGCTCCGCGCCCGCAGCCAAACGTCGAGCGCCATCCGGGCGCTCCTCGATCTCAGCCCGAAGATGGCGCGCGTGCTTAGCGACGACGGGTCAGAGCGCGACCTGCCGCTGGAACAAGTGCAGCCCGGAGACCGGTTGCGGGTCCGTCCCGGAGAGAAAATTCCCGTCGATGGCATCGTCCTGGACGGCGCGAGCGCAGTCGACGAGTCGATGATCACGGGAGAATCCGTGCCGGTGCAGAAGTCGGCCAACTCGCACGTCATTGGCGCGACCATCAACGGCAGCGGATCTCTCATCATGCGCGCGGAGCGCGTCGGCAGCGAAACCATGCTGGCGCAAATTGTCCAGATGGTCAGCCAGGCGCAGCGCACCCGTGCCCCCATTCAACGCCTCGCCGATAAAGTGGCAGGGTATTTCGTTCCCGCGGTGATCGGCATTGCGGTGGTCACTTTTGTCGCGTGGGCTGTGTTTGGACCCGCGCCCCGTCTTGCCCATGCAATCGTCAACGCGGTCGCGGTCTTGATCATTGCCTGCCCCTGCGCCCTGGGCCTCGCCACTCCGATGGCCATCATGGTTGGCACGGGACGCGGCGCGCACGCCGGAGTTCTGATTAAGAATGCCGAGGCGCTCGAGACCCTCGAGAAAGTCGATACCATCGTCTTCGACAAGACTGGAACGCTGACCGAGGGAAAACCGAAAGTAGTTGCGATCTCCACCGAACCGAGCACGGCCGGCTTTTCAAGCAACGATATGCTGCGCTTGGCCGCGAGTTTAGAGCGTGCCAGCGAGCATCCTCTCGGGGCAGCGATTGTGCGGAAAGCGAATGAAGAGAAACTTACCTTGAGCGAGCCGACGAACTTTCAATCCATGCCGGGACAAGGCGTGCGCGGAAGAGTGGAAGGGAAAAGCGTTGTGGCCGGAAACGCCGCGCTGATGGAAGCTGTTGGCGCAGTCGCGCAAAACCAGCTCTCGCAAAACCAGATCTCTGCCGTGCCGAATTCCACCGTGATCTACGTCGCGATCGACGGGAAATGCGCAGGCAGCGTCGCGGTTGCAGATCCAGTGAAGCCCTCGACCGCGAACGCTCTGCGCGAGCTAAACGCGCAGGGTATCCGGCTGGTGATGCTCACCGGGGACAATCAGGCGACCGCACAAGAGATCGCCAAGAGCTTGGGCATCGAAGAGTTCAAGGCCGAAGTGCTTCCCGCGCAAAAAGCGCAGATCGTAGCGGCGCTGCAGAAAGAAGGCCGCATCGTGGCTATGGCCGGAGACGGCATCAACGACGCTCCTGCTCTGGCGCAGGCGCAAGTCGGCATCGCCATGGGCACGGGCACCGACATTGCCATGGAAAGCGGCGGCATCACCTTACTTAAAGGAGACCTTGAAGGCATCCTGCGCGCCCGCAAGCTCAGCCAAGCGACGATGCGTAACATCCGCCAGAATTTGTTTTTTGCATTTTTCTATAACGCGATCGGAGTTCCGGTTGCAGCGGGCGTACTCTACCCGTTTTTCGGACTGCTGCTAAGCCCGATTCTGGCCGCTGCCGCCATGAGCTTCAGTTCCGTCTCGGTGATCACGAATTCGTTGCGGCTAAGGACGGTCAAGCTCTAGGAGCCCAATGAGAATTGTCATTTTGGGAGATCTAGTTTCTAGCGGTGGTTGGTTTCAACGTAGAACTGACGACTGATAACTGAGAACTGGTTCTACAGCTTGGTCAAATACTCCGTAATCTCGGGACTCGTCCAATCGACGGCGCCAATAAATTTCCGCCGTATGACTCCACTGCGGTCGATGATGAAGGTCTCTGGCCAGCCAAACGTGCCGTAGAGCGAGGGAGCCTTTCGGTCTTCGTCCCGCACCGTGACCATGTTGACGCCGTACTCCTTGAGAAATTTGTGATACTGCGCATCATCTTCATCGATACTGACGGCAAGTACTGTGATGCCCTTGTCCTTGAGGTGGGCCTGCATCTGCACCAGCGACGGCGTCTCCTCAATGCACGGCGGACACCACGTCGCCCAGAAATTCAGCACCACCACCTGCCCGCGAAACTGGCTCAGCGTGACTTTATGATCGGAATCCTGCACCGTGAAGTCGGGAGCATTCGACCCAATTCGCGCCGGACGATTCCCGCTGTAGCATCCAATGAGTGAGCAGAGCAATCCTAGAGATAGAAGCACGGGTAGGGGCGGGCGGCGCGTTGCGGCGGGAAGCGTTCGTCTCACACCGCTATAATAACGAAAAGTGCAGAATCGTTCATCAAAGCGTGGTTTGACGACGGCCCGTTCCAAGACGGCCCCATTTCTCTTCGCTTCGTCGATCGGTGGCCAGCCCATGGATCGTGCTTTCCCAGCCTCGCTGCTCAAACGAGAGCCACCGCCGCCTGATGTCTCGATCATCATTCCGGCACGGAACGAAGAAGCGTGCCTGGGAGACTGCCTGCAATCGCTGACGACGCAAACGGGCGTCCGCTTCGAGATCATCGTCGTTGACGACGCCTCCACCGACTGCACGCGCATGATCGCGCAGAGTTGCCGCCAAGTGCGAGTCGTCTCGCCCGCTCGTTTGTCGTCCACTCGAAGCGGGAACGGCCCGACCGGGAAAAACAATGCCCTCATCGCCGGAGTGCGCTCCGCCCGCGCGCCGTGGATTCTCTTCACTGACGCCGACACGATCCATCTTCCGGGATCGCTGGCGCGAGCGCTCGCCGAGGCCAAAGAACAGCGCGCGGATCTGCTCTCCTATTCGCCGGAGCAAATTGTTGTCACGTTCGCCGAGCGTGCGGTAATGCCGGTGGTGTTCGCCGAACTCGCCGCTCGATATCCGCCGCAAAAAGTTCGCCACCCGAACTCAGGAATCGCCGCCGCCAACGGCCAATATATTCTCGTACGGCGCGCCGCCTACGAGGCGGCCGGCGGACATGCTGCCGTGGCCTCAGAAATTCTCGAAGACGTTGCCTTGGCCCGCCGCTTCCGCAATGCTGGCAAGAAGATTTTCTTTCGTTACGGAGGCGACGCGGTCCGTACACGCATGTATCGCGACTGGCGGCAACTTCGTGAAGGATGGACCAAGAATCTGGCGCTCCTGTTCCCAAGCCCGGCCGTGCTCGCGGCAAGGACGATGATCCTGTGGCTCGCGTCATGGTCGGCGCTGGTCGCGGCCGCTTTCGGAATCGCCACGCATCATTTTTCATGGATTGTGGGCGCAGCGCTTTGGCCGTTGCTCTATCGGCGAATCCACAAAGCTCACTTCGCGGCCGGAAATAATCTCCGCGCCCTTGCAGCGGGCATGCCGATCTTCGCTTATCTGCTCCTGCGGTCGAAGCGAGCTCACGCGCAAGGCAAAGTAGAATGGAAAGGCCGCTCGTATCCAGTCGATGGGAAAGGTACGCCGGAGCCGCTCGGAACGCAGTCCGCCAACGAAATGCCGTCCCGCGCACGGCGCAACCTGAGAACTTATAACTGACAACCGAGAACTGATTTATGGTTTACCTGACCCGCAAAGCCGAATTTTCCGCCTCGCACTACTATCACAATCCGGCGTTCTCGCCGGAAGAGAACCAGCGCGTATTCGGCAAATGCAATAACCCCAACGGGCACGGGCACAACTACACGCTGGAGGTTACGGTAAAGGGCGCGGTCGATCCGAAGTCGGGATTTGTGGTCGACCTCAAGCAGTTGAAAGAAATCATGAACAGGGAAGTGCTGGACGCCCTCGACCACCGCTTCCTCAACAAAGAAGTGCCCGAATTTGCGACGAAGATTCCGACCACGGAAAACCTGGCTGTTGCCATCTGGAATCGTCTCGCGCCAAAACTCAGTTCGGCTCAACTGCATCGCGTGCGTGTCTATGAAACTCCCGATCTGTTCGTGGACGTTTACGGCGATGCGGCGGAACAAAATCTTCACGGAGCGGCATGATCGTTCACCTCACACGCCGCTACATGTTTTCCGCCTCGCACCGCTTGCACAGCGAGCAATTTTCCGAAGAAGAAAACCGCGCGATCTATGGCAAGTGCAACAATCCTTACGGGCACGGCCACAACTACATGATTGAAATCAGCGTGAGCGGTCCGGTCGACGGCCAGACCGGAATGGTCTGCAATCTGTTCGACCTCGACGGCTTCGTGCGCAGCCAAATCCTCGAGCGCTACGATCATCAGAACTTGAACCTGGTCCCGGAGTTCACGAACACCGTCCCCACGACCGAAAACCTCTGCATCGCGATCTACGAAATAGTGCAGCGTGGCTTCATGAAAGCACATCTACAGAAGGTGCGGATCGAAGAGACTATGATGAATTCATTCGAATATGCGGGAGAAGAAAGTCGCTAGTCGTTCGTTGTTCGTCGTTCGCAGGTTCGCAATTTGCCAACGACGAACGGCCATCGACTAACGACAGAGCCCTTATGAAATCCACCACAGAGCCGAATACGCTGACCAGCGCCACCTACGAAGAGCTCGTCCGCGAAATGATCGTCCGCCTGGGAGAAGATCCAGAGCGGGAGGGCCTTTCGCGCACGCCCGAGCGCGTCGCGAAAGCCATGCAATTCCTCGTCAAGGGTTATAAGGACGACCCCGAGGCTCTTCTGCGCAAAGCGCTTTTCACCGTTTCTTATGACGAAATGGTGATCGTGAAAGATGTCGAGATGTTCAGCCTCTGCGAGCATCACATGCTGCCATTCTTCGGCAAGGTGCACGTCGCTTACATTCCCAATGGAAAGGTCATCGGCCTGAGCAAAATTCCGCGCCTGGTCGAAGCGTTCTCGCGCCGTCTTCAGATCCAGGAGCGACTGACCACGCAAATTGCCGAGGCGATCCAGAACACGATTGAACCGCAGGGAGTCGGCGTCGTCATCGAAGCCCGCCATCTCTGCATGATGATGCGCGGCGTGGAAAAACAGCATTCTTCGGCCGTCACTTCTTCCATGCTGGGCTGCTTCCGCAATGAGGAAGAAACGCGCTCTGAATTTCTGTCATTGATTCGGCAGCGCCCGAACGCCCTGTAATTGAGCGTCTCGTAGAGATGCGGCTAGCCGAGTTTTCAACTGGCGCACTGAGTTTCTAGAAATGAAACCGCTTCAGACGCCGCAAGCGGATTACGCATCTAAGCATTTGTACTCCGGGTTCGCGAACGACCAACGACCAACGACCAACGACGAGCGACCAAACGACGGTTTTCCCATGTCTTTCCTGGATCACATCAAGTCGCTGAAAGAGCCCGAGCAGCGCGCGGCCTGGACGATCGCCATCGCCGCGGACATTGTACAGATCGTCGCCTTTCCTTTCTTTGTCGAAGGAGGACTCTCGCCCGCGGACTCGTTGCTTGATCTGGTTGTCGGCTTCTTTATGGTCCGGCTGCTGGGATGGCATTGGGCCTTCCTGCCCAGCGCCGCTGCCAAACTCATTCCTGGCGCCGATCTATTTCCTACATGGACAGCTGCCGTCTGGTTTGTTACCCGCAACCAACTCAGCGATTCACCCGTGGTGGATCCGATTGTGAATCCGGAGCGCCAGCCCGGCGATGTCGAGATACTTCCACCGGAGCCCGCACCACAGCCGCGGCGCTGATCTCGAAACACTAATCTCTAAGCCTGAGAACCTGAAGGCTGAGCTCGGGACGGTGATCACCGTCCACTGACCACCGTCCACTGACCACTCACCACCGGCCACTGTGTCACCACGTCCCGTAGCGATGCCGGTGCTGCCGCTCGGGAAACAACTTCACCAGCAGGACGCCCACTGCGAATCCTCCCAGGTGCGCCCAGACCGCAACGCCGCTACTTGCATATTGAGACGTCATCAGAAACTGCAGGACGAACCAATAGCCGAGCACCAGCCACGCCGGCAGCCAAAGCACAAAGACAAAGAACCAGGTCAGCACACGCGCCTTCGGATACAGAATGAAATACCCACCCATCACCCCGGCGATGGCGCCGCTCGCTCCGATCGTAGGCATCGTAGAATTCAGGTTCAGCAAAATGTGCGTCAAGGCGCCGGTAATGCCGCAGATCAGGTAAAAGACCAGATAGTCGAAGTGGCCGAGATAATCTTCGACGTTATCTCCGAAGATCCAGAGGAAGAGCATGTTTCCCGCCACATGGAGTAGCGACCCGTGCAGGAACATGGAAGTAAACAGCGGCAGAATCGCCACCTCGATTCCGGCATGCGCATGCCCCGTCAGAATGGCCATGGTGCGGTGGGGTACAACGCCAAATTCGTGAATCAAGGCGTCTGCGGCGCGGGGGCTTTGGAACTCTAACGAGGCCTGCCAAAGATAGATCGCCACATTCGCGATAATCAGAAAATAATTGACGAACGGAGTCGAAAAACTTGGCTGGTCGTCCCGAATAGGAATCATTTAGTTTGGAGTCTGGTAGTTTGGAGTTGGGAATCGAATACCCATTGCCGCCACAATCCGAAAAATAGCTTTCCCGTTACCAATTACAAATTACCAGATTCTCAATTTATGAATGGCATTCTTGTCATCGATAAACCGTGCGGCTTCACCTCGCACGATGTGGTGAACCGCGTGCGCCGGATTCTCGGCCAGCGGTCGGTCGGCCATCTTGGAACCCTCGATCCTTCCGCCACCGGAGTTCTGCCCATCGTTCTGGGCAATCTCACTCGCCTGGCTCAGTTCTACGCGCACTCCGAGAAAACCTACGAAGGCACGATTCGCTTCGGCTTTGCCACCGATACTTATGATGCGGACGGCCAGGCCACCACTCCGCCGCAAGAAATTCGGCTCGATCTGGAGGCGGTCCGAGCTCTCGCCAGGCAATTTCAGGGAGTGATCCAGCAGTTGCCGCCGCCATTTTCCGCCAAGAAAGTTGCCGGGGTTCCCGCTTACAAACTAGCGCGCAAGAAGAAGGAAGTGGAGCTCCAACCCGTTCAGATCGAAATTAAAGAATTCGAGATTCTCGACGTCTCCGCCGATCACGCCACTTTTCGCGCCCACGTCACCTCGGGCACTTACATACGATCCATCGCGCACGATATGGGCAGCCAACTGGGATGCGGCGCTCATCTCGCCTGCCTGCGCCGCACCTCCGTAGCCGAGTTCGCCGTCGGGGACGCGCACACGCTCGAAGCTTTACAAACCGCGGCGCAGCAGGGAACTGTCGAGCCGCTTTGCGTTCATCCCCGCAAACTCGTTCCCGAACTTCCCAGCGTCACCGCGACCGAAGAGAACGTAGCCCTCATCCGCAGCGGACGCGCCGTCAACCTTCCCGAAATGTCGCGCGCGCCGCAAGTCAAAGTCTTCTTCGGACAACGCGACCTCATCGCCATCGCCACGCGCATTGCCGGCACTCTTTTTCACGCCGGAATTGTTTTCAGTGCCTCCGACAATTGACCTCAATCCTGCCACTCACGCCGCCATCGTTCTAGCGCAAAATCCTGCCCTAAACAGGCCATCCCTTTGGAGCCTCTGTGCCATAACAGCCGCGAATGTTTGGGCTATAATGCGCGAGACCTCTCCACGAGGTTGGTTTGCTTGGGCCCGCTTTCACCCATTTCAAAAATAATTGGAGTACCTTTATGTTCAGGAAAGATTCACTGCGACCCTCGCTGCTCGCAGTCGTGTGTTTAGCCGTTGCTTTTGCCGGGCAATCCGCCCATGCCTCAACCGTTGCCGTTGGCAACTGCAAATCCAATGTTCCCCAGTTCTCCACCATCAGCGCCGCCGTCACCGCCGTTCCCACCGGAGGAACAGTCGACGTGTGCCCCGGCACCTACCCCGAGCAGGTGCTGATCACCAAGAATCTAACCTTGCTCGGAATCGCCAGCGGCACCAGTGACGCAGCCGTGGTCGTACCTCCAGCGGCAGGCCTGGTCTCCAACGGAAGCGACATTTTTGGCAATCCCGTAGCCGCGCAGATCTTCGTGCAGGGCGCGAACGTCACCGTTTCTCATCTCACGGTTGACGGCACCGGCAATAACCTCGCGGGATGCGGAGCGCCGACGCTCGAGGGTATTTATTTTCAAAACGCAACAGGAAAAATCACCGACGATGTGGTCCGCAACCAGTATCAGACGGACTTCACCGACTACGGCGGATGCCAGAACGGCCTGGCCATCAATGTCGAAAGCTTTACCAATACGGCAACCGTCACCATCTCTGACAATTCCGTACGCGCCTACCAAAAGAACGGAATCACCGCGACCGGCGCGGCCACCGGCCCTGGTTCGCCGGGACCGAGCGTTGCCATCACCGCCAACTACATCGTCGGACTCGCGGCCACCTCGATGAATTGGCCAGGAGGCGCAGCCGAAAACGGCGTGCAGGTCGGCTTCGGTGCCGGAGGAAGCGTCACCGGAAACACCGTCAATGACAACATCTGGTATGCCGACGACGCCAGCCAGCCGGGAAACGCCGCCAGCGGAATCCTGGTCTACGCATCGAGCGGCATCACGATCTCGGCCAACAGCGTGGGCAGCGCCCAGTTCGGCATCACCGTCGACACCGACCCAACCTACGGCCCTGCCGATAGCAACGTCATTAGCTCCAACAAGGTCAGCGGCACGCAGATTTTTGACGCCATCGATTTGTGCAGCAGCTCTAACAGCGCGCGCACCAACACCGTTTACGGCAGCGCCGAATCCGGCATCCACGTGGACGACAGTTGCGGCAGCGGCAACAACAACACCGTCACCGGCAACACCATTAACGAAGCCTGCGCCGGAGTCCTGTTGGGAACGGGGACGGGAAACGTCACCAGCCCGAACACGTTTTTCAACGTAACCAACACCACGCTCGCCGGAGACGTCTGCACGCCAACCCCCCAGCGCGGAGCGAAACGTTCGGCAACGAAACCGCGTCCATCGCCGTTTACACCGAACCGCAAATAAAAGAAGTGTCGTAAACCAGTGCGGGTAAACCAGTGCAGCATCCCCCGTCCGGGTCGCGTACTTTGCGACAGGGCGGGGGCTTTGAGTCCGACCATCCAACCGAAACCGCAGCGATCTGGTTCTCAGTGAGTGCAATTTGCGGCAGTTCAACACCCGTCCGACTCGGAAGTCGGTCGACGGATTCGGGAGTATAGTGGCTGCGAGGCCGAGACGTGACTCAGTTCGGCCGGGAGGAACCCATGTCGAGTGCGCCTTTTATATTGAAATACGACGTCCCAAAAATCTTAGTGTTCGCAGCCGTCCTGATCTGCATGGCTACAGCTCTTCGACCGGCAGACGCGCAAAAACTCACGACTCTCTACAGTCTTAAGGGCGGTGCGGACGGCGCCAACCCCTATTTCGTCGATTTGGTTCTGGATGCAAAGGGCAACCTCTATGGAACGACGTTCGCTGGCGGCTCCGCTGGCCTCGGCGTGGTCTTTCGGGTGACCCCGACCGGCACAGAAAACGTACTGTACAGTTTCACCTCTGCGGACGGATGCTCTCCCTACGCTGGCTTGATCCGCGACGCCAAGGGCAATCTGTACGGCACAACCGGAGCTTGTGGCGCTTACGGATTTGGCACCGTGTTCGAGGTGACAAAGGCGGGCACCGAGAAGACACTCTACACCTTCACCGGGGATGCAGACGGCGGTCAACCGTTCGGAGCGTTGCTACGGGATGCCGAGGGTAATCTCTACGGCACCACAAACCTCGGCGGCATTCTTGGCTCGTACTGCTGCGGCACTGTTTTCGAGGTCGCTCCGGACGGCACCGAGACCGTGCTCCACGCCTTTGCTGGCGGCGCGGATGGGGCGTACCCAGTGGCTGCCTTAGTGCGGGATGCAAACGGCAATCTCTACGGCACCACCGGTCAGAATGGCGCCTTTTGTTGCGGCACTATATTTGAGATCACTCCATCGGAGACGGAGAACATACTGTTCAACTTCAACTTTACCGATGGAACCGGCCCTGGCCCCAACCGCTTGGTCCGAGCGGGTGGAAACTTTTACGGGACGACGTCACTGGGCGGCGCCTCTGGCAACGGCACGGTTTTTGAACTATCGAAGAAGGGAACCGAGACCGTGCTCTACAGCTTCACCGGCGGCGCAGACGGGTTTGCACCTTATGGAGGCGTGATCCGCGATGCCAAGGGCAATCTCTATGGCACAGCCTTTCAAGGCGCGGGCCAGGGCTGCAATACCGACGGTTGCGGAACCGTCTACGAACTGACTCCCGACGGCAAATTGACTGTGCTTTATACCTTCACAGGCGGCAGTGACGGAGGGAATCCGGCTGGCGGTTTGGTCATGGATAAAGATGGCAACCTCTACGGCACGACCTCCAATTACGGCGCCCATGGCTACGGCACGATCTTTAAGCTGACCCGTAGTGAAGAATGGAGACGCGCGGGCGAGAATCCATGAAAAGTAGCCTCATCCGGCTTTCGATACGTAATGTCCGATAACAGGTATTATGTTAACTAACGCAAGGCCAGAGGCTAAATCCGGTGTTCTCCCTCAGGCGGTTCGTTCGTGCAGCAGTTCTGATAGGTCCTCGCGGAACTTCTCCAGTGTTTCCAGCCGTTCCGGCGTCGCCTCGGCCACCTCGCCCTTCGCCTGAAATACCTTGCGCCCGTTCAACTCGGTGAGCACGCCCATGACCTCGCCCATGCGCCAGCCGGGAGTTCCCAGAATCTGAACCCCGTCCACTCCTGGCACCAGCAGCGCTACGCACTCGCCGCGCACCGCGCCCACGCATTTGGGATAGCGCTCAAACGTCTGCAATTCGAATCCCGCGACGTAGAGCCGTTGAAGTTGTTCCGCCGAGTCCACCATAGTGAAAAACGCCTTGTGTCGGGCCACGGCCTTTAGACCTCATGGCTGACGGCTGAGAGCTGACCGCTGCCTTTCTACATCTTGTACTTGCCCAGATCATCGTCGTCGAGGTCTTCGAGATACTTGCGCAGCTCTTCGCTATTCACCACGGGCACGGGATTCGCCGTCTGCTTCGAGTTCTTCAACACTTCATCCTCAACGAAGATGGGACAATCCACGCGCAGCGCCAGAGCCAGTGCGTCCGACGGACGCGAATCGACGCTCACCACGCGTCCATCCCGCTCAAGCCAGATCACCGCATAAAACGTGTCGTCCTTTAATTCGGTTACGACGACCTTGTGCACCATGGTCTCCAGCCCGGTCAAAACATTGCGGATCAAATCATGCGTCATGGGACGCGGCGTGCTTACCTTTTCAATCTCCAAAGCAATTGCGTTCGCTTCATACACGCCCACCCAAATCGGAAGCACCGTATCGCTGCCAATATCCTTGAGCAACACGATCGGCAAGTTCGATACCGGGTCCATCATCAAGCCGCGAATTTTCATTTCAACTTCCATAAAGCCCTCAGATCTTACGAACGCATGCCGTCGACGCCGGCCAGTTCCCTGCCAGTCGGGACCAATTCTCCCATCAAGCTATTCGGAAAACTTCCTGTCACCCGTACGTCGACATAACTTCCCGTAGCCAGTTCGATGCCTGCCGGCACGGTAAAGTTCATCACCTTAATCTGCGAGGTCCGCCCCACCCACTGCCCGCGCGCCGGATTCTTCGCCTCCACCATCACCTCAAGCACTTGGCCGACATGGCGCCGGTTCCGCGCCGCCCCAATCTGCTTCTGCCGGTCGTTGATTACCGCCAACCGCCGCGCCTTTTCCGTGTCCGGCAAAGCATCTTCCAACTTAAGCGACGGAGTGTTCGGACGCGCCGAATACTTGAAGGTGAACACCGAATCGTACCCGACCAGATCCATCAACGACAGCGTCTCTTCCAGGTCCGCCTCGGTCTCACCGGGAAATCCAACGATTAAGTCTGAAGTCAGCGAAATATCGCGTTTCGCCGCCTGAATCCACGAGATCCGCTCCAGGTACTCGTCGCGCGTGTACAACCGATCCATCGCGGTTAATACTCGCGTAGACCCGCTCTGCACTGGCAAATGCACGTGATCGCAAAGCGCGGGGACCTCATCCATTACTTGAACAATGTCACGCCCGAAATCCCGCGGATGCGAGGTGGTAAACCGCACACGCCGGATCCCACCAACCGAAGCCACGGCTCCCAGTAACTCCGCAAACGTCTTGTTCCCAGACGGATCGCGATAAGAGTTCACGTTCTGCCCGAGCAGCTGAATTTCCGTATACCCGAGATCCACCAGTTGCCGCGCTTCTTCAAGAACAGAGGACGAAGTCCGCGACCGTTCCTTCCCACGTGTATACGGAACCACGCAGTAGGCGCAAAACTTGTCGCATCCTTCAATAATAGTGATATAGCCGCGATGCGGATTCGTACGCGCGGTAAACTCGGTTTCGAAGCACTCGTCGGTCTGCCGGTCGTCCAGTCCCGTCACCCGCGACTGCCCGGTCTCCAGTTGCACCAGCATCTGCGGCAAATTGCGGTAGGAAGCCGAGCCGCACACCAGCGACACATAAGGAGCGCGCTCAAAGATCTTCTCGCCCTCTTGCTGCGCTACACATCCCAGGACGCCGAACTGCTTCCCTTGCGCCCGGTATTTCTTGTAATCGGCCAGCCGGTTAAACACCTTCTGCTCGGCTTTATCGCGGATCGAGCAGGTGTTATAAAGCACCAGACCAGCCTCTTCCACCGTCGGAACCTGCCGGTAGCCCTCTTGCAGCAGCGTGCCCACGACCTTTTCCGAGTCGTGCGCATTCATCTGGCAGCCAAAGGTTTCGAGGTAAAACGTCTTATCTGCGGCTTCCGGGACTTCCGACATTGCCCCAGTATAAACCAGCGCGGAAACGGGCATGGGACGGGCGCCGCCGCCCGTTATAATTCTCACTTCATCCGGATCATTCTGCCGAGAGCCGCATGCCGAGATCCCGTTCGAAATCCGCTTCCCTGCCGCTCGATGTTCCCTTATTCGCAGCCACGCTGCGCAAGCCCATTCCGCACGAATTCGTTCTCGATGAAATCGCATCCCTATCACCCCGCACGCGCCTCATGTTCGGATGCCTCGCCGTTTACGTTCAGCAAAGAGGAACGGCAAGTGGCCGGGAAAAAATCGTCCTCTTCCTCCGCGACAAGCCCGCCAGCCCCGAAGACAATGGCGTCTGGCTCGCGACCAGCCATGAGCATCATGAGAGCCTGCGCGAGGAATTCCCAAGCATGCGGTCGATCAAGGTGCTGGGCAAAACCGTGACGGGATGGCAAGTACTACCTGCCGACTCCGACGATTTCGAAGAATCGGCCCGCCGCGCCTGCGAACTCGTTCTCGCCTACGATCCCAGAATCGGAAAGATCCCCGGCGCTCGCCCCAAATCGCAAGCGCAGAGTCGCCCCGCCGAGAGCAAGAAACGCAGCCCAAAGAAGAAAGCTGCAAGCCCCAAACGGCGTTCCTGAGCGGGCTTTGCGACGATGGGGAATTTCGGCCAAAATTCGCCTTGCAATCCCCCTGCTGCCGCAATCACGAACTAAAATAAAAAGAATGCAGAACGCATCGCCCGTCGACATCGCGGTGCTGGCCGTCGAACTCGTCCCTGCGCTCTTCTTCGGATTCGCCGGCAAACGCGCTGCCGAAATTTGCGCGCGCTGGCCCGCGGCGCTCCAAACCTTTTTGCCCCTGGTCTGCGTTGCGCCCTACGTCGTGGTTTCTTATTCGCACCACATGTTTCTCTGGCGGTGGTGCGTTCTCTATGCGGTCTTGCCAGTTGTGATCGCATGGCTTCTGGGCCAAGCCGCCGTCGCCGATCCCGAACAGCGCGGCAACTGGAGAGACGCACTCATCCTCCTCGCGCTTGGCCTGGCCGTCGATTTGCGCTGGCTTGAGCCGGCGTGGCCCAACGGGCGCGCAGGCCTCGGCAAGTTGCTTCTCGTCGATGCCGGCCTCTATGGATTCGTCGTCATCCGCCAACTCACGGGCACCGGTTTCGATTTTCATTTTCATTGGAGCGACTGGAAGACCGGCTTGCGCGAACTGGTTTTTTTCACCCCGTTCGTTCTTGCAGGCGGGCTCGCCCTCGGTTTCCTTCATCCGCACAAGCACGCTCTGAGCTGGACGATGCTTCCCACATGGATTTACATCTTCCTCTTCGTCGCCGTTCCCGAAGAGCTTTTCTTTCGTGCCTGGGTACAGAACTTTCTCGAACGCCGCGTGGGACGCCAAGCCGCCCTGGCGATCACCGCTTTCCTGTTCGGACTCTCCCACTTCAACAAGCGCTCGGCACATTTCAACTGGCGCTACGTAATCCTGGCCACCGTCGCTGGAATTTTCTATGGCCGGGCGTGGCGCGAGAAAAGGCGTCTGCCCGCGTCGGCCATCACCCACGCGAGCGTCGATGCGATCTGGACCTTCTGGTTCTAAGAAGCGCGTTATTCTAGACAGTACCGAATGGTTTTAACTGCGCGCCGCCGCTTCTTCGTTTGGGCCCAGATTATCGTTGTGTACATCTTCGTAGAATTGGCGCTCTGGGCGCCGACACGCCACCTGCTCAAACGGTGGGCTCTGCTGGCTGTGATTGCGATTGCCGCGGCCGTCTTGCTCGACCGCCCTTCGCGCACTCGCCTGGGCTTTCGCATTCCCACCGTGCGCGCCGCAACTCTGATCATTGGCGTCAGCATCGCGGGCGTGCTCCTGATGCTCGCCCTTACCAAGTTGGCTGGTGGCGCGATTCCTGCAAATCCTTCCTGGTCGCCTGATCTGCGTTCTTCTTTCGGATACCTGATCTGGGCGCTTATGCAGGAATTTATCTTGCAGTCGTTCTTCTTCACGCGCTTCGAAGACCTCTATGGATCTGCGAACGCCGTCTGGACCGCCTCCACCCTTTTCGCCCTCGCCCATCTGCCCAGCCCCATCCTCACCGTTGCTACGCTGATCGGCGCTCTCTTCTTCTGCGAAATGTTTCGTCGCTACCGCAGCCTCTATCCTCTAGCCATCGTTCACGCCATGCTGGGACTCACCCTCGCCTTCGTCGTTCCCGACAGCCTGATGCACCACATGCGCGTCGGAATCGGTTATCTGCGCTATTAGCGGACAGTTTCGCTCCCGACGCCCGCACAGCCTGCATTCGCGCGAACTGCGAGCCGCCAAACAAATCCCTGAACAAAAGCTGCCAAGCCTTATAACCGGTAATTCAATCTGGGCCACTACGGGCAATCGGAAGCCGTTTCCCGCACCTTCCCCGTCTGGCGCGGCGATAGCAAGGAGATTTTCTTCCTTGGTACGGACGGCGCCGTTCGTTGCGCAAAGGTCAACGCGAAGAGCGAAGACTTCGATTTGGAACCAGTCCGGGTGCTATTTCAAGTCAGTTACACGTCGCCGGTTGGAAATCCCTACGACGTGTCCCCGGACGGGCAGCGCTTCGTCTTCACAGCGCTGCCCGAAAGCACCTCCGCGCCGCTCGTCCTCGTCACCAACTGGACGACGGACCTGAAGAAATAGCTCTCCTGCGGCGCAAGAGCATCTCCTTGAATCACCATCGGCGTTTCTCCGGAGAGAAGTTCTAGCTCGCCGGAGTCTTCGCAATCTGCGGCCGCGTTTCTACTGTCTCGCCTCGCTCCACAAACGCCTGCATCCACGCAATCACGCGGATCCAGCCTTGATAGTGATTCTTCGCGTGTTCACCTCCCAACGCGCCAAACCCGCTATGGCGTAAACGAGCCATCGTCCCTTCGCCGGACTCCTCGAGATCCCACCGCACCAGCGTCTTCGCCGGCCCCGACCAGCTCGCGATCCACGTAAACGAAACCATGCGCGGAGGATCAATCTCCACATACTCGCCGCCGACGTGATAGGGCTTCCCGTCCACATCGCTGACGCCGTCCGAACGCCATGCTCCTCCCGGACGCAAATCAGCTTTCCATCCGGTATGGTGATACATACCTTTCTGTCCCCACCACTGCACAGTCTGGCGCGGATCGGTGAGCGCCTGAAACACGCGCTCCCGCGGAGCCGCGATATAAACCTCAGCCTCAATCGCATCCTGATCGTGAGAAACCGTCGCCGTCGCCATTTCTAGATAGCCACCTTTCCCGGCGAGCGTGTTTCGATGGACTCGCCATTTTCCAAAAACGCCTGCATCCAGCCGATAACGCGCGTCCATCCCTCGGCATGGTTCTTCGCTGACTCTGGCGCGCCAACAAAACCTGTATGGCGGATCTTCAGCAACGTTCCCGTGCCGGCCCGTCTCGGACCGCTGGGATGCAGTCCGTGAACATCGGCCGGCTCCAATTCCCAGCGCACAACCGTATCCAGCTTGCCGCACCAAGGTGCGATCCAGGTATGAGTGATCAGCCGCGGCGGATCGACCTCCAGATATTCGCCGCTAACTTCGAATGAAGTGCCATCCGCGTTGACTCCAAGGCTCGACCACTTGCCTCCAGGACGCACATCGGCCTTCCACTTGGTAATCCGGTAGAGACCTTGCTGGCCCCACCATCGCGGAATTTGATTGGCATCGGTGATCGCCTCGAAGACGCGAGCGGGCGGGGCGGCAATGAATACTTCTCCAACAACGGTTCCTTGATCGGGTGTAACTGCTAAGGTCGCCATGGCACGTCAATCCTTTCTCTGTGCTGCAAATCTGTGTGTTGCAAATTGTTGTTCCGTATATTTCTTCAGGTTCTCCATCACACCTACCCAACCGCCGCTGTAATCCTTGCGCGACGCCGGCTCCTCCGCCAGACCGCTGTGGGTCACCGTCACGCGCGTTCCGGAAGCTGTGGGCTCCAATTCCCACCGCACGACCGTTTCCCGGCTCGGATCCTCGTGCCAGTTGCCAAACCACGTATAGACCAGGAGTCGCGGCGGATCGTACTCGATGATCTCGCCGCTACACTCGAAGTCCTTCTTGCCGTTCACCGCCACGCTGCCCGGCACGGTAGCATAGCCGTACCGGCCACCGCGCCGCGCATCCATCGTCCAATGCTTCACCGGGCACTCCGAATTATTGAACCACTGCATCAGTTGATCCGAGTGAGTGAGCGCTTCGAAGACACGCTCCGCGGGAGCCGCAATCTCAATGTCGCAGAGGACGGCGTCCAGGTCGGACGTGACGATGGCTTTCGGCATGACATTTCTCCTTGGGCAGCTGTCTCAAGCAGAGGTTTTGTCGGAGTGGCCCTCGTTGCCGCTACTTCGCCCGCTCCAGCGTGAACAGTTCCTTCATCTCCTTGCCATGATCCAGAAATACCCACTCTTCCGTCTGGTGGTCCGCATCCGGCTGCGAAAAGGTCGCGCGCTGCATATGTCCTTGGCCGGGACCGATGTTCGTGCCGTCGAAGAACTCAAAGCTCACCGACTTTGCGTCCGCCGAAGCGATCTTCAATCGCGGCTGGTTCCCGGCGCTGCAGTAGTGCGTCATCACCAGCCGGTCGCCGTCCAGGTGAAACATCGTGATCATGTTTTCCGGACCGCTCTTCTTCATATCCATCCCGTGAATCTCGCTCATCAGCGCAGAGCCGCCCGCCGTCATCCGAAACGTCACTTGCAGCGACTGCCCCTGCTGGTTCGTTCCCACCCAGTTCCCTTCCATCCCTTTCAACAGTTCAAAAGATTTGCGTGCGTCTGACTCGGCCAGAACCAGGCTGGCGGAAAACAGAACCATGAGAGTTGCGGCAGCGGTTGCAAGTTGGCGTAGTTTCATACTTTCCTCCTGATTTGATTTGCGTTTCTATTTCGTCTTCTTCGGGCCCGTAATCGAGACGCCGCCCGCTGACTCGCGGGCGTACTCCTGCTCCACAAACGATTTCAAATTGTTCAGACTCATCTGCCAGAACTGGCGGTATTGCTCGAGCCACGTATCCACCGCCCGCAGCGGCTCGGCGTTGAGTTGGTAGACGCGATGGCGTCCACTGCGGGTTTCCACGACAAGGCTGGCTTTTCGAAGCTGCCGGAGGTGTTTGGAAATCGCGGGACGGGAGATGGGGAAGGCCTCCGCGATTTGCCCGGCAGGCTGGGCCCCGCGGCGTAATAAATCGAGAACGGCGCGCCGGGTAGGGTCCGCGAGCGCCTGAAAGGTCGCCTCGGGTAAATATGTAACCGAACGGTTCCGCATAATGCGTAACTATACGGTTACAGATTAAGTGGCGTCAAGAGGAAAATTTAAATTTTCTCCGCCCAGGCTCTGGCTGAGATGCCCGGCGATCAATTTCCCGTGGAAACGGCCGTTTTCGATGAAAATCTCGCTGGTGCGCGAACCCGCAACGATCACGCCTGCCACGTAGATTCCCGGAACATTCGATTCCAGGTTCTCGGGATCGCAAACCGGCCGCAGTTGTTCCGGAGACAACTCGATCCCAATACTGCGCAGAAAATCGTAATCGGGGTGATAGCCGGTCAACGCAAAAACGAAGTCGTTCTTCAGATGAATCGGCCCTTGCGGAGTGCGGATAATGGCGAAGTCTGGGCCAATTTCCTGCACGGTACTGTTGAAGTGCGCCGTAATCTGGCCTGACTTGATGCGGTTCTCAATATCCGGACGCACCCAGTACTTGACGTGGTTGTGCATCTGCGCTCCGCGATGCACCAGCGTGACGCGGGCTCCGTGACGCCACAAATCCAGCGCCGCCTCGGCCGCCGAATTCTTGCCCCCAATCACGAGCACATCCGTATCGAAATAAGGATGCGGATCGCGATAGTAATGGAAAACCTTGCTCGACTCTTCCCCGGCGACTCCAAGCTGATTCGCGAGATCGTAATATCCGGTGGCGAGCACGATCTTCCGCGCGCGATAGTCGTGGATCGCATCATTCCGGTTCGTAGTCGTCACGCGAAAATTGCGGTCTTCCCCGGTAATCGTCTTCACCCACTCGTATTGTCGAATCTGCAGGTGATAGTGCTCTGCCACGCGCCGGTAGTATTCGAGAGCCTCCAGCCGGTTGGGCTTGGCCGAAGCCGTGGTGAAAGGAATATCCCCAATTTCGAGCAACTCAGGCGTGGTAAAGAAAACCATGTTGCTCGGATAGTGGTAAATCGAATTCACCAGGCAGCCCTTATCGACCAGCAGGCTCTTGAAGCCTGCCTTCTGCGCTTCGATCGCGCACGCCATTCCGGTCGGACCCGCTCCAATCACCAGCACATCGGTGGACTTTTCGGGTTCTTCCTCGGCGAGAGGTAATGGAAGAGTTTCGGGAATTTCTTCGACGGGCAAGAGCGTGGGGAGCTTCATTGGCGGTTGGGAAACAATAATTCTAGCATCGCGCCCAGCCCGCGCGGCAGAGGGACGCCCGGTTTCTTGCGTTCCCCCCGCCGCGGCACGCGCCAAAAGACGGCGCTCAACAACTACTTTTTCACCGAAACCGAAACGCCATCGCGAATCGGCAAAATCGTAGTAAATAAATCCGCCGACTCGCTGATCATCTTATTGAACTCGAGAATAGCCTTGGTCTGCGCGTCGGGATGGGGCTTGCGCAGTTTGCCGCTCCAAAGAACGTTATCGGCAATAAACAGGCCTCCACTTTTCAGGCGTGGCAGCGCCAGCCGAACCACCCTCGGATAATCCGTCTTGTCGATGTCATTGAAGATGATGTCGTACTCACCTTTTTCTTCGGACAAAAACTCCAGGGCATCGCCCACGCGAACCGTGATGCGCTGGCTGACTCCCGCACGCTCAAAGTACCGCTTCGCCTTTTCTGCGCGTTGTGAATCGCCGTCGGTATAGACCACGCGGCCGCCATCGCCCACACCGCGCGCCCACCAGATGGTCGAATAACCAATCGCCGAGCCCATCTCAAACACTTTCTTCGCCCCGCTGATCTTTGCTAGTTGGTAAAGCACGCGAGCCACCGCCGGTCCAACGATGGCGTACTTGTTCTTGGCCGCGTCAGCCTCCATTTCCGTGAGCACTTCATCGCGCGCGGGCAACATGTCGTAGAGGTAATCGTCTACCTCCGGCGCGGTAATTCCCCCCATGCGCCACTGGGGTTTTGCGGATGTATCAGCCATCTTCTCGCCTCTTTCAGTTAGGAAATCGTCTGCCCCGGCTTCATCTCTAAAACGTGAACGTCCGGTACAAGTTTTTGCAACTCACTCGGCGTTCCCGTCAGCATCGGAAAGGTTCCGAAATGCATGGGGACGACAGTCTCCGGCTGAAGCAGTTTGCACGCGTAAGCCGCCTCGCGCGGAGACATGGTGAAATGGTCGCCAATCGGCAGCATCACAATCTTCGGCGCATACAGATCGCGGATGATCGCCATGTCGCTGAACACGTTCGTATCGCCCGCGTGATAAAGCTTCACCCCGTTGGAAAATTCGATCACGTAGCCGCACGCTTCCCCGCCATAGATAATCTGGTCGCCATCCTGAATGCCACAGGAATGCACGGCGTGGACCATCGTGACCTTCATATCGGCGATCGTTTGTGTGCCGCCTTTGTTCATCGGCGAAATCTGTTTGACGCCCTTTTTCTGCAGCCACAGGCAGAGCTCGAAAATGCCGACGGCCGTCGGGTTCAGCTTTTTGCCCACGGCCACCGCGTCGCCGATGTGATCGCCATGTCCGTGGGTGCACAGCAGGACGTCCGCTTTCTTCACGTCCTTCTCGCTCTCCGGGCACATCGGATTCCCCGCAATCCAGGGATCGATGTAAACCGTCTTGCCCTCTGGCGTAACTATGCGAAACGTGGCGTGACCGAGCCACGTCAGTTGAATTCCTTTGAGATTCACGGAACACTCCTTCATCAAGCAGCGAATTTGAATTCTAGTGACTCCGAAAAAAGGGCGCAATGCTGCGTCACCAATTCGAGCCCCGGCCAGATTGATTTAGCCATTCCGGTTCGACTCAATCTCGTGTATAAAGTTGTCCTCCATGTCAGAACTGAAAGTGTTGCTGTCCCGCGAAGCCATCGCAAAACGAGTTTCCGAACTGGGAGCGGAGATTGCCCGCGACTTCCAGGGCCAATCCATCATTCTCGTCGGCGTTCTGAAGGGCGCCGCGATCTTCCTGAGCGACCTCGCGCGCCAGATTCCGCTGGATGCGACCTTTGATTTCATCGGCGTTTCGAGCTACGGAAACCGTCCCACCGCCAAAGACGATCCCGCCGGTCACGCTGCCTGGGATTCACTCGGCGAAGTCCGTCTCACCAAAGATATGGATAGCTCCATGGCCAATCGCAACGTGATTCTGGTCGAAGACATTCTCGATACCGGTCTTACTTTGAACTACATCTCGAAACTGGTGCAGGCCCATCGCCCGCGTTCGCTGCGCATTGCAGCGCTCCTGGATAAGCCTTCCCGGCGCAAGCAGCCGATTCAGGCACACTACATCGGCTTCACCATTCCCGATGCTTACGTGGTCGGATACGGTCTGGATTACGCGGAACTTTACCGCAATCTGCCGGATGTCTGCGTGCTCGAAAATCCGCCCGAGATTTCGCCGGTAGTCTAGCCATGAACGTTGCTGGTCCCACGGGCACACGCTTTCCAGCCTGTGGAAGAGTCGCCGCAAATCGGCTGCTATGATGAATCCTGTGAAAACGACCACCTCGCCCACTGGACGCATTTCCGAGGTGGAACCTCTTCTTCTCGAAGTCGCGGACGTGGTCAACACCACGCTTGACCTCGACACCACTCTCCGGCGAGTTGCCGAAATCGTCAAGAAAGTCATTGAATACGAGATTTTCGCCATCCTGCTGCTCAACGAGCAACGCCAGGAATTGTACGTTCGCTTCAGCGTAGGATATCCGCCTGAGATCGCCGAGCGCGTCCGCGTAAAGGTAGGTCTCGGCGTCACAGGGCGCGCCGCCCAAACCCGCCAGGCCGTCTTAGTCGCCGACGCAACGCAGGACGACTTCTACGTAGAAGCCGTGCCCAATGTCCACTCGGAGTTGGCCATCCCGCTGATCGTCAAGAATCGCGTGATCGGCGTGATCGACCTCGAGTCCCGCGAAACAAACTACTTCACCGAAGAGCATAAGCGCCTACTGACGCTCATTGCGTCGCGCATGGCTGTCGGCATTGAGAACTCGCGCCTGCACACGCGCATCACTCGCCAGGCACGGACTTTGCTCCTCTTGAACGAGATCGCCCGCGAGCTCACCTCGATCCTGAATCTTGACGAGCTGCTCAAACGCGTCGCAGAACTGCTCAACCGCCTCATCGACTATCAGATGTTCAGCATTCTCCTGCTCGATCCTACGGGAGAAAAATTGCAGCATCGCTTCGCGCAGCGCTTCGAAGAGCGTTTGCACCTGAAACACGACATCCCGCTCGGCCGTGGAGTCGTCGGCTACGCCGCGCAGATGAAACAAGCCGTGCTCGTGCCCGATGTCGCGAAGAGTGAGCGCTACATCGCGACTAATCCCGAAACGCGCTCGGAACTCGCCGTGCCCCTCATCTATCAGGAGAAAGTCATTGGCGTGCTCGATCTCGAGCACACCCGGCGCGGCTATTTCACGGAAGATCACAAACGTACTCTCATCACGCTCGCGGCCCAGCTCGCCATCGCCATTGAAAACGCCCGCTTGTACGAAGAAATTGCCCGCCAGGAAAAGCGGCTCGAACGCGATCTGGCTCTAGCCCGGGAGCTGCAATTTCGTTTGCTGCCACACTCCAGCCCGAAAATGCAGAATCTGGATGTGGAAGCAAAGTTCCTCCCCGCCCGCGCCATTGGCGGAGATCTCTACGACTTTGTTCCCTATTCCCTATCGCGCCTCGGCATTGCCATCGGCAACGTCAGCGGCAAAGGCGCGCCGGCCGCCATTTATGCCGCCTTAGTCAGCGGCATTCTGCGCTCCCACGCTCCGATCGAGCCTGCTCCGGCGGAGATGTTGTCGGCGGTCAACTTGTCTCTCGCCGAGCGCCGCATCGCCGCACAGTTCGTTTCCATCATCTACGCCGTGTGGGATGACGAAAAGCGCACCCTGGTGGTGGCGAATTCGGGACTACCCAAGCCCATCTATTGTCACGAAGGGAAAATTGAAACGATCGAAGTCACAGGCTTGCCTTTGGGGCTTTTTGACGAGGCCGAATACGACGAACTCACCTTCAGGGCCAAGCCCGGCGACCTGTTCGTTTTCATCAGCGACGGAATTCTCGACGCGCGTAACCGCTATGGCCATTCCTTCGGCCCCGAGCGCGTGGAGGCGATCGTCGCCGGCTGCGCGACCAAGTCAGCGGATTGTGTCGTCAATGAGATTTTCAAAGCCGTTACCGAGCATGCCGCCGGCGTCGATACCTTCGACGACCAGACCGTCGTGGCCCTCAAAGTGAAAGCCGGTCCAGGCAAACGCAAGTGAAGCGCAAGTTCGCATCGTTGGATTTGCGACCGCCCGCCTTCGCCTATTCATGTGGGGGCGAGCGACCCGCTCGCCCGACCGACAGCAACGCCGAACTCTATTGCGAATCCGTTTCGCTTCAATCCCTGGCTGGCGCCCACGGAACTCCCCTCTACGTTTATTCCACCGCCATGATTCGCGCTCGCATGCAGGCATTCGCGAGTGCCTTTCATTCCGTCCCGTACACGTTGTGCTACTCCGTCAAAGCCAATTCCACGCTGGCGATCCTCCGCCTTGTTGCAGGCGAAGGCGCGGGTTTCAACGTCGTCTCTGGCGGAGAGTTGCAACGAGTCTTGGGCGTCAGCAAGAAAGCTGCTGCTACGGTCGTTTTCTCGGGAGTCGGTAAAACAGCAGCCGAGATGGAACTTGCGCTTCGTTCCGGAATCTTGCTCTTCAACATCGAAAGCGCATCTGAACTAACCCTGCTTGCCAAGACCGCCGCGCACCTCAAGAAACGTGCTGCCGTCGCCGTCCGCGTCAATCCCGATGTCTCGGCGAAAACGCATCCTTATATTTCCACCGGATTGCATCAGCACAAATTCGGTGTGCCGATTCCGGAGGCCGACGCCCTCTACGCGCAAGCCGCAAAAGAGCCATACCTCACCGTCGCTGGCGTCAGCGTCCACATCGGATCGCAGATTACCGATGTTGCCTCGTTCCAAGCCGCGCTCGAGCGCGTTGCCGACTTGATTCAAACCTTGCGCAGTCGAGGTCACGACATCCGTTACATCGACGCCGGCGGCGGCCTCGGAATTTCTTACAAAGGAGCGCAGCCCAGTTTCGAAAAGCAAATTGCCGCTTACGCCAAAGCCGTCACTCGTCCCTTGCGTGGTTTAGACCTTCATCTTCTTCTCGAACCCGGCCGCTCCATCGTAGGACCCGCCGGAGTATTGCTGACGCGCGTCCTCTACCGGAAAACGAATCACCGCAAGCGTTTCCTCATTGTCGACGCCGCCATGAACGACCTCGTGCGTCCTTCTTTATATGGTGCGTATCACGAGATCGTTCCGGTCGTGCAAAGCTCGCAAGCCAAGAATTCGCACGCCGCCGAGACCACCGATGTGGTCGGCCCCATCTGCGAGACCGGAGACTTCTTTGCTCGCGACCGAAAACTCCCGCTGGTGAACGAGGGTGATCTACTCGCCATTCTCAACGTCGGCGCCTACGGCTCGGTCCTCAGTTCCAACTACAACACGCGCGGACGGGTAGCAGAAGTGCTGGTAGATGGGAAAAAGGCGAAAGTAATTCGGCGAGCGGAAACCTTCCAAGACTTATTGCGGCTGGAACCTGTAACCTAGCCTCGAACCAACCTTATACTGTGGATGTGAAAAACCTGCTTCTTGCAATCGCGCTCGGGGGCATTCTAGCCGTCCCATGTGTGAGCGGCGCTCAGCAACCCCCAGAACAAACTCCCCCTTCGGCAGATGCGGCCACCACGGGAGTAGCTCTCACCAAATTATTTCCGCCCCTCTATCCTCCGTTAGCCCGGCAAGCGCGCATTGCAGGAAACGTGAAAATTGAAGTCAGTATTCGAAATGACGGCAGCGTAGAATCCGCCAAGGTAGTCGAGGGTCATGCATTGCTGAAAGATTCGGCCTTGGACAGCGCAAAGAAGTCCTCGTTCGAATGTCGAGTGTGCGCCCAGTCAGAAACCACCTATTTGCTGACCTACTCCTTCGAAATTAAGAACCAAGGCGATCACTGCGACGCATTGTCCCGCCCCGCGGAAGTCTCTTATTCGGTGGACCACATTGCCGTTGTCGCGCCAGCGCAATGGATATGCGATCCCGTTGCTGTGGAGTCTTTCCTCCGACTTCGCTCGCCGAAGTGCCTTTATCTCTGGAGATGCGGCAAAGTGGTGCTTCCATAACCGCCAGCTCGTTATAGCGATTCCAGAAAGTTCGTGACCGCCCGCAGCACGGGCTCAGGCTGCTGAATGAACAGCGCATGCCCCAAATTTCGAAACTTTACATGCGCGTGATGCGGCAGCAACTTTGTCGCGAGCGCGACATCGGCGTCCGACATCAGGCCGCCTAGCTCCGGACTCCCCTGCAAAAGCAGCGTTGCGCAGCCAATTCCGCGCAGCACCGTCTCTCCATCCCAACCTTCCAGCGACGAGCCGTCCAGCATCATCTCGTACGTCTCCGGATCGGCCTGCTGCACGCAACGCGCCCACGATCGCAAGTAGGCCTCATCGTTGCCAGGCAGCTCACGAATATGGACGGACTCATTCCCGCCCGGAACCGGGAGCACGATTCGGCCGATGCCCTCCGCGATCTGCTCGACCGAGCCCCCTTGCTTTGCCAGGTCGCGCAGTCCCGAAAATAACGCCGTGTACATGGGGTTGCGCAACCGCCGCACGATAATCATGTTATCGCCGAGAATCAGGCCCCGCAACAGTTCCGGACTGTGCGAGCCAATCCACATCGCCACGTTGCCGCCCAGAGAGTGACCAAAAACAATTGCAGGCTCCGCAACCCTTTCGCGAAGAAGTTGCGTGACGTCTTCCGCGTACCGTGGACCTTGATATCCATGCGCGACACGCGAAGATTTACCATGCCCGCGCAGGTCTGGTGCAAAGATATGCCAGCGCAAGCTGAGCGCTGGAATCAACGGCAGAAATACCTGCCAGCGCCGGCCCAGTCCGTGAAGCAGCACAAGCGGTGGCCCATTGTCTGGACCCTCGGCATAATTGAGCTCAACTTCACCGTCCGCTCCGGCGGGAAACTTTCGCTCAATCAATCCTGGATGATTCTCACTCAAGACTTCTCCGCCCGGCGAGCACTTCGCGCAAAACTAAACGTCCTACCGTTCGCCCCACTTCAGCTTAGTAGCGAGCACCTCGAAAAATGTTTTCTGAAAGCGCAGCAGCCGCGCCGGATGCTCCGCCTTCATGCAGCGCACAATGTCACCGTCTCGCACCGGCAGACCGACCTGCCCGTCGAGGCTTAAATAAGCCTCTTCTTCGCCGGTCTTTACCTGAATTTCAATCTCGACCGAATCGCGCACCACCACAGGACGATGCGTCAATCCATGCGGAGACACCGGTGTGATCACGAAAGCGTCGACGTCCGGCTTCAAAATTGGCCCACCCGCGCCCAGCGAATAAGCCGTCGACCCCGTCGGCGTGGCGATGATCAGCGCATCCGCCTTGTAGCTGGAAACAAATTCCTTATCGACGAAGAGTTCGAAGTGATTCAGGCGCGCAATGGCACTCTTGCTGACGACGAGTTCGTTCAATGCCGAATGCGTCACAACCACTTCGCCGCCGCGAAAGAGCGAGCAACTGATCATCGAGCGGCTGTCGACCATGTAGCGCTCGCGCTCAATCGCCTCTAGCGCGGGATAGAGATCCGCCATCTGCAGTTCCGTCATGAATCCCAGGGTGCCGAGATTCACGCCCAGGATCAGCGTTCCCACCTTCGCCACTGCGCGTGCCGCCGAGAGCAATGTGCCATCGCCACCCAGCACCAGAGCTAGATAAGGAGACCGCTCGCCCAAATCGCGGCGCGGCATCACGTCACGCATCGGATAGTACGCTGCGCTCTCCTCGTCAAAGACCACGCTATAGTGATGTTGCTGCAGCCAGTTTTCGAGTTTCGGCAGCGCCTCCGACAGCTCGGGCCGCCCCGGCTTCGAAATAATGGCAACGCACTTTTGATAGGGCTGGACTTCCACCGGCTTCGGCTCATCGCTCGACTCGGCAGCCGGCGCAGCTCCAGGCTTTTCGTTGGCTAACTTTTCAGGCATTGGACTTCCGATTGTACAGAATCAGACGATGGCAGGCGCCGAAAACTCAGCGTGCAGCAGGAATTCACGATTACCCTCGCCGCCGAGTATGGGAGACTCAATGCTCTCAGCGTTTCGGCATCCAAGTTCAGCGAGCGCAGCCTCGATTCGGACGACAGCCCCGCGCTGCGCCGCTTCATCGCGCACAATCCCGCCCTTGCCTACCAGTTCCCTGCCTACTTCAAATTGCGGCTTCACCAGCACCACGATTTCGCGGCTGACCTTCGCATCGCGACTGGGATAAAACGACACAGCACGTATCACCGCAGGCAGCACCAGGCTCGCCGAGATAAACGAAACGTCCATGGCGATGAAGTCGACCGCCTCGCCGACATCCTGAGGTTCCAGATAGCGCGCGTTGGTTTTTTCCAGAAGCCGCATCCGCGCATCGTTACGCAAGCCAAAATCCATCTGCCCATACCCGGTATCCACCGCAATCACCTTCGACGCGCCCGCTTGCAGCATGCTGTCGCTAAACCCACCGGTCGAAGCACCAACATCAAGACAAACTTTTTCGCGGAGATCGATCTTCCAGTGCTCGAGCGCTTTCTCCAACTTGAGCCCGCCGCGGCTCACATAGCGCAGATCATCACCCAGCAGCCGCAAACTCGACTCAGAGTCAATCGCGGCTCCCGCTTTCTCGATCTTTTGTTCGTTCACCAGAACTTTGCCCGCAAGAATGAGCGCCTGCGCCCGTTCCCGCGAGGGCGTGAGCCCGCGCTCCACGAGTAGTTTGTCGAGTCGCGTCTTGGTGTGGGTCATGTCGGTCAGTCGAGAGGAGGAATCAATACAGTAAGCACCCTACGCTGTGCAGAATGCTGAAGCGATTCGTTAACAGGAGGTTACAAGATTAACGTCCCGGTTTTCCACAAACTTTTCCTCTATCGTGTTGAAAAGTTCGGCATATGTGCCGAGAGTTGGTCGGACGCAAGAGAAAAAGTTACGGCCCTGAAAATAAAACCGCCGAATGCGTTCGCACCCGGCGGCGTCAAGTTCGAAAATCCAAAAGCAAAGTAAGCGGAAACTATCCAGCCACTTCTTCCAGCGTCTTCTCGTCGATATCAAAGTTCGCGTGCACGTTCTGCACGTCGTCGTTGTCGTCGAGCGCTTCCATTAGCCGGATCATCTGCGCCGCCTGCGTCCCTTCCAACTTAATATAAGTATCCGGAACCATCGCCACGCTCGAAGACGCCGGAGTGATCCCCGCCTTCTTCACCGCCTCCAACACAGCTTCGTAGGCAGAGGGCTCCGTCAGGATCTCCCAATTCTCGCCTTCATCCTTCAAGTCCTCGCCGCCCGCTTCGAGGATGATATTCATCAAATCATCTTCCTTGGCGGCCGACTTCGGAATCACAATGTCGCCCTTCTTGTGGAACATATAAGCGACCGCGCCGGCCGCCGCCATGTTGCCATTATTCTTCCCAAACACATGCCGGATCTCGCTCACTGTGCGGTTGCGGTTGTCGGTCGAAATCTCCGCCAGCAACGCCACGCCGCCCGGCCCGTAGCCCTCGAGCACGAATTCTTCGTAGGTCAGCCCGGGCAGTTCTCCCGTACCACGCTGGATGGCGCGCTTGATGTTATCGGCCGGCATGTTTTCCGACTTCGCCGCCAAAATCGCCGTCCGCAGCCGCGGATTCATGTCGGGATCGCCGCCCGACTTCGCCGCCATCGCGATTTCTTTGATGAGACGCGTGAAAATCTTGCCGCGCTTCGCGTCGAGCGCGCCCTTCTTGTGCTTGATTGTTGCCCACTTGGAATGGCCGGACATAGCTTTACCTCACATCCTAATTTCTATGAAACGAGAACTTTGCGCATTGAATCTCGGAATTTTGGGTCCGCCCGCGGAGGAAATCACAGATCAGCCTCGACGTACTAACGTTCAGGCGAAGCAAAATTATAGCATGAGGCCTCCAACCGCCTGAACACCTATAGTCACGAGCCAGCGTTCCGCAAAGCACATTGGAGATTTCGCCACGCATCGATAAAGGAGATGTTATTGTTGCCTGGCTTGAGCTCACTTCTAAAACAGCCGAATGTTTTTTTGACCGTCGGCGTCGTCTTTATTTCTGCGGCTGCGGTTTTTGCATGTACGGGCAAAGTTTGGGTCCGTTTTAGCGGCTGGGTCTCCCGCGACAACGAACCGAGAGTGTTTTGGGGTGAGGTAGCTGCCTATTTTCTCGGGGGTGTTTTTTTTGTCGGATACTTCTTGTATAAGGTTTACGGATTTCCGAACTGAGCCGAGGGCTGTAAGCAAGGGAACAGCCCTAAATTGCGACCGAAATTGCCCTTGCCAAATCACATTTCCCCACCTCCCAACGGGTGTACAATCGCCTCATAAGACCGTAGCTTCACGGGATTCTTTCCCCGCATTCGAGGCTCGAAAATGGATGTCCACGTAAGTTACAAGCTGCACAAAACTCCCGACATCGAAAAAGAAGTCAGCCACCAGATCGAAAAAATCCGGAAGCGCATTCAAGTCTTCCGCCCCGACCTCGTCCGTCTGAAAGCAGTCATCGACGAGAGCTCGGCTCGCGAAGGCGTCATCGTCTCGCTCAACCTCCGCCTGCCCTCTGGACAGCTCACTGCCGAGAACAACGCCTCTCACCCCACCGCCGCCATCAAAGCCGCCTTTGACGATCTCATCCAGCAGATCAGCCGCCACAAAGAGATACTGCGCTCCAGCCACAAGTGGCGCCGTTGGCGCCGAGGTCCGCAGGAATCACCCGAACCCGGCGTTCCTTTCGAGCAGACGCTGGCGGCCGTCCTGCCCCCGACCATCTCAGCTGACGACATCGGCTCCTACGTCGATGCAAATCTTCCCCGTCTCGAGCGTTTCATCGATCGCGAACTCTACTTCCGCCGGTCCGTCGAAGAAATTCCTGAAGATGGTCTCTCCACCACCGAGGTTGTCGACGAAGTGATCGCCCGCGCTCTCAGCGACCAGGATCGCCCGGAAAAACTCAACCTCGAACCTTGGCTCTATCGTCTTGCCCTTCAAGCCATGAATGAAATGGTGGCGCGCCTCGAGGAACTCGAAAACCCCATCCCCCTCGAAGACGGACGGCACCGCCAGAACAGCGAAGCATCCGACGAACTCGATCTGCAATTCCATCAGCCTGACGAGCGCTGGACGCGAGAGAGCACGATTCCCGATCGCCGTCTCTCCACTCCCGAACAGTCTGCTTACTCCGACGAAATGATCGCCCTGGTGCAAGCTGCGCTTCGCGGCGCGGACCGCACCGACCGCGAAGCCTTTCTCCTTTATGGAATCGAAGGCTTCTCTCTCGACGAAATTTCGGCCATCACCGGCCGGCATCTGGAGGACGTGCGCGTCTCCGTGCAGCGGGCGCGCGACTGTGTTCGCCAGGCACCTTCGATCGCCAACGAATTCCACGGCGAACCTCTAGCCAAAAGTCGAATCTAAAGGTTAATACGGTTGGCGGCACACGCCATACCAGCAATCATTCCTATATCGGAGGAGCATCGAGATGATGACCCGCGACGAAATCCGTGAATTGGCGGCTTTTCAGGCCGACGAATCGAAAGGCGCAACCGCTCTGAGCTTTTACTTTCAGCCCGATCCTCCGCAAGATCGCTCCCATCGCAAAGAAGCCATCGTGGCCAAGGACATCGTGAAGCAGGCCCTGATGAGCGCTGCCGCCGAGGGCAAGAACGGATCGCTTCACGCTGACATCGAACGCGTTCTCGAAGTCGCCACGAACCTCCGCGGCTCCTCGCGCGGAAAAGCAATCTTCGCCTGCTCCGCGCAAAATTTCTGGAGAGAGTACGATCTGCCGCCACAACTCGGCGGCACTCACATCTACCTTCAGTCCCGTTTTCAGCTGAAGCCACTGGCAGCGCTCCTGGGAGCCCAGCCTTCCCTCTGCGTCGCTGTCGTCGATCGCCAGCGCGCGCGCTTTTTCGATTTGCGCCTCGACGACTTGCGCGAGCGCGAAGCCATCGTCCATCTCTTATCGCGCAACTCCTCGCGCGATGGGTATAACGGATACGAGGGCGGCCACGCCGAGCGCCGCGTCGCCGAAGAAGCGTTGCAGCATTTCAAGTCCGTAGCCGAACGCTTGCGAATCGACCGCGAAAAAGGCATCTGGGAACGAGTCATCATCGGCTGCCAGGATGCCAACTGGTCCGAGCTCGAATCCCAGCTCCATCCCTATGTCAAAGACCGCCTCATCGGACGCTTCTCCGCCGACGTGGCCAGCGTTTCCGAGGAAGAGATTCGCCAGCACGCCAACGCCCTCCTTCGCCAATGGATCCTCGAACGCGGTTCCACCAAAGTGAAGCAGGCTCTCGAGCTGGCCAAATCCAACAGCCGAGGAGTCACCGGCCTGCGCCGCGTCTTGCAGGCGCTCGAAGCCGGCGAGGTACAAGCGATTTTCCTCGACGAAAATTATTCCGCCCGCGCCGTCCACTGCCCCAACTGCGGACACCTCGACGCCCATCTCGTCACCTCCTGCGTAGCCTGCGGACATCGCACCCGCGAAATGCGCGATGTCTGCGATGCCATCATTCCCATTGCCATCCGCCGCGACCTCGAACTGTTTTATGTCCCTGAGAATCCCGAACTTGATCGCGCCGGCAACATCGCTGCGCTACTCCGCTTCCGCTCGGATCAAACCAAGACCGGCCCCATAGCCGTAGCCTCGTAAAATTCGTGTGGAGAAATAGCTCGTGTGGCCGCGGACATTCCTGTCCGCGTGTGTGCACCTGAATTGCATACGAGGAGCAAACTGGTAATCCCAAATTAAGCCGGTCACCCTAGCGGAATTCTCATGGTGATTCTCCGCCCCCTAAGCGAAAATGAACGCATGATTCACAAGATCCTCCCCGTCGGCCCGTTGCAGTGCAACTGCTCTATCATCGGAGACGAGACCACGCGCGAAGCCATGGTCATCGATCCCGGAGATGACGTCGCCGACATTCTCGCAGTCATCAGCCAGTACAAATTGCAGGTGAATCAGATCGTCATCACGCACGCTCACATCGACCACGTTGGCGGAGCCATGAAACTTCGCGCCCTCACCGGCGCACCCATCCTTCTCAATCAGAGTGATTATGCCTTGCTGAGGTTGCTCGACGTGCAAGCGCAGTGGCTAGGCATGACTTCACCGGGAGAAGTCAAAATCGAGTCGAGCATCGCCGATGGCGAGTCGTTGCAGGCAGGCAGCCTGAAGGCAAACGTTCTCCACACGCCCGGCCACACCGAAGGCAGTGTCTGCCTCTACTTCCCTGCTGAAAAATTGCTTATCGCCGGAGACACTCTTTTCGCCGGCAGCATCGGACGCACCGATCTCCCCGGAGGATCATTCGAGAAAATTATTCATTCCCTGCACGACCGCGTGCTCACCCTTCCGGATGAGACGCGCGTCATCCCCGGCCACGGCCCCGCCACCACCATCGGCGGCGAACGCGAGCAGAATCCCTACCTGCAAAAATGAAATTTAGGTTGTGTGGTGACGGGCGTCTCGCCCGTCCAAGTTGAACCTGAACAAGATGAACCTGAAGAAAAGAAGACGATCACAGCTGCTCAGCGATTCGAAGACATCCCCCGAAAGCGCCTTACTTCTGCGTCGGTGCCTGGTTCTGCGGAACCGCCGGAGGCGCCGCTGGCGGTAAAGTTGCCGGCTTCGAATTGGTCGTCGCTGGCTTCACTCCCGAAAGCACCGAGGTCGGCCCCGACTTTCGCGCCGCAAAAATCGACAGCGTAATCGACGTCAACATAAAAATGACCGCGGACCATGTCGTCGCGCGCGAGAGCACCGATGCCGCGCCCCGCGGACCAAACGCCGTCTGGCTACCCTGCCCGCCAAAAGCCGCAGCCAGGTCGCCGCTCTTACCACTCTGCAGCAACACCACCGCAATCAGAAAAAAACTAACCAGCACGTGAACGATCGTGACCAAAACTGTAACCAACATGCAAGAAACTCCAATGAGAGCCGCAGCTCGGATTTCCAAATCTCAATTTTCGACAGATCTCTGTCGCGAATTCTCAGCAGGATTGCACTAACGCGGAAGGCAAATCCACGAAGACCCGGTCCCGCAACGGATGCTGCACACTCGGCCTAAGCGATTTTATCCAGTGTTTACGCGGCTGGCAAGCCGATTCCTCACTGACGCTGCCATCCTGCAAATTATACCTTTTTCTCCCGTTTTCCGTCCCAAAACCGCATCCCAGGTTTCGCGTCGCCGTGGCGCAGGCTAGTATTCTGAAACGTGATCGAAACATCAGACGCCTCTCGAAACCTGCGTCGTAAGCGCTCTCTTCGATCCATTCTCAAATGGATCGTCATCGGCCTCGCGCTTCTCTGGTCGATTCCCGCCCTCATCCTCGTCGCCGCCCGCTGGATCAACCCGCCGACCACCGCCGTGCACATCCAGCGCCGCTTGCAAGCCTGGGCTCACGGCACTCCGTATCACAAACGCTATGAATTCCTTCCGCTCAGCCAAATCTCTCCCCATCTGCAGCACGCCGTGGTCGCCGCCGAGGACGCGCGCTTCTACCAGCACCATGGCTTCGATTGGCACGAGATCCAAATCGCTGCCGAAGACGATTTAGAAGGCGGCCGCAGTCGCGGAGCTTCCACCATCACCCAGCAACTTGTGAAGAACTTATTTTTCGGAACCGGCCGCTCTGTCCTGCGTAAGGGCGCCGAGGTGACGCTGGTCCCGGTGGCCGAATTCGTTCTCGGCAAGCGCCGCATTCTGGAGATCTATCTCAACGTCGTGGAATGGGGCCCCGGTATTTATGGAGCCGAGCGCGCCTGCCGTTACTACGACGGAACCGCGGCCCGCAATGTCGACCGGGAACAAGCGGCCCGGCTGGCCGCAATTCTGCCCGCGCCGCTGAAACGAAGGCCCGAGCGCATGAATCGATACAGCAATCTCATCCTGGAGCGCATGCGCCAAATGGGCTGGTGATCGCGAGTCGCGCCGCCGACGATATCCGCCAGTTCTTCGTCAGTTTTTCCTCGGGCGCTTCCGCTCAGATCCCCGCATACCACGCGTAGCCGGACTCCGGGCTGGCACCACCCTTACCTTTGCCGAACGATTTGAGATTGTCCGTCAGAGTCAGGCGGTTGACGTATTTTACGCTCTTATAACCAAGTTGCCGCGGCACTCGCATGCGGACCGGACCTCCGAACGGTACAGGAAGCTCGTTTCCGTTCATGCCGAGAGCGAGAAGCGTTTGCGGATGCAACGCGTCCGCCATGTCGATGCTCTCCCACCAGTCCGGTTGGATCGAGCGGTAAACCACGTAACGCACCTGCGGGAGCGCGCCGACCCTGTCGAGAATGTGTGAGAGCGGTACCCCGGACCATTCCGCGATGTAAGTCCATCCTTCTTCGCAGCCGATCATGGTGGTGTGCGCACTCCTCGGGAAACTCCGGAGCTCCGCCAGCGAGAACGAGCCTGGCCGCGTCGCCATCCCATCGACCGTAACCCGCCAGTCGACGAAACTCGCAGCCTGCAGTCGTTTGAATTCATCGCCCAAGGGATCGACTTCATTGGCGAAGGGATTCTGTGAAATTTCGCTGCGGGAAAACTCACGCGCCATCGCATGCCGGCCGAGGAGTCTCTGCGCCGCATAAGTTAGCGTTTCTCCTGGACCGTAAAATCCTCCCCCGTCCGGCGGGACGAGCCCATGCTGCCGCGCCACCCTCGCCGCGACTGCGATCCCCGATGCCCCCGCCGCTACAGCCAGCCCGGTGGTGATAAATTTTCGTCGAGATGTCTTGCTCATAGCTTCACTCCGTCCCTCACTCCGTCGGTGGGATCGCACCGCCTGAAATCATGGCGCGCATGCGATTTCGAAATCCCGCAAGAATCACCATCACCACGTGAACCAACAGAAATAGCACCAGAACGATCGTCGCGAGAAAGTGCAGGCTGCGCGCCGTCTGCTGGCCTCCCAGCAGCCGGACGGCCATGGGAAATTCCGCATCGAAGCCAAACGACATCGCCAGCCCTGTCCAGATCATCAGCGGAAACAACACAAAAATTACGACAATGTACGAAATGCGCTGCAGCACGTTATACGACCACGCCTCTTCCGCCGCCGGCCGCTCAAAGCGCAAATGTCGAACCACCGAATTGCCGAGCTCCTTCGGTGAAAGGTCCGAAGCCGCCGGCAAAAGATTGCGCCTGAAATGCCCGGCGAACAGGCCGAACAGCAGGTAGAGCAAGCCCGTCCCCACCACCAGCCATGCCGCTTGAAAATGGAGATAGCGGCTCCAGCCATTCTGATCGGGCAGCACGAACCCGTAGCCGGTGGGCACCGTATCCCGTGAGGATGGCAGGTGCAGGTTGAGCCACGGGCGCATGTTTACGTTGCCCGTCTCGCCCCAGTAGAAACGGGGATGCGAAAGCACGATCTCTCCACCGCTGAGCAGCAGCGCGAGAAAGGCGAGCGTACTGATCCAATGGGTCACGCGCACCATCGCGGAGTGGCGCTTGCGCGGCGCGGCGGGTGCTGCAGAACCCAGCTCCTCAGAAGCCGAAGACTGCAAATCGCGCCCGCCACGATCCCGGCCGTAATCACCACCACGGTCAGTGATCGGCAAACTAGTTCCCATAATGAAGACCCCATCCCCAGTGCTCGGGATTTTACAACAAGCGCACCAGGAGCGTCGCCGATTAACGTCGCCGAGGAATTGCGGGCAAATTCTCAGCGCAATGCCTGCCAAAAGCCGGTCACGCCCCAAGCCGGCTTTGCGAGCTTCGCCCCTACCCGTGAATGAAGCTGGTGTACCCTGATTCTTGCTCGATAAAGTGTCTATGCACGATGGTCCCAGAAGTTCGTCCGGCCCAGGCGATTCTCCATCACCTCAACTACCCGCAGAAATAAAGCCCGCTCACGTTTGGCTCATGGCCTTCAGCGTTGGCGCCATCGTAGCCAACATCTATTACATCCAACCCCTGCTATCCGCGATTGCAACCGCCTTCCGCATCTCTGTGCCACAGGTCGGAACGGTCGCCATGCTCACCCAGCTTGGCGCTGCTTTGGGCATGCTGCTCTTCGTTCCGTTAGGGGATACCAAGGAGCGGCGACGGCTCATCGTTTCCCTGATCGTAGGCGAATCTGCGTGCCTGGCCCTCATGGCGGCCGCGCAAAGTTTCGCATGGTTGGCGCTGGCAAGCTTCGGCATTGGACTCGCGGCTTCCACCGTTCACATCATCGTTCCGTTCGCCGCCCACCTTGCCTCCCCATCCCGCCGCGGAGCGGTCGTCGGAGCCGTGCTTTCCGGATTGTTATTTGGCATTTTGTTGGCACGAATCTTCAGCGGCCTTCTGGGCGCGTGGTTGGGATGGCGCGCTATTTACTGGTTCGCATCTGTGCTCATGCTGTTGCTCGCCGTCTTGATCCGCGCCGGCCTGCCCCGCAGTGAGCCGGACCTGAAACTTTCATGGCTCAGCCTGATCCGCTCAACCGCCGATCTGATCCGCACGCAGCCGGTGCTCCGAGAGGCCGCCATACTAAGCGCAATCCTTTTCTCCGCTTTCAGCGCCTTTTGGACGACCCTGGTCTTCTTCCTGCAAACGCCGCCCTACCACTATGGCAGCGCTGTCGCTGGCGTCTTCGGATTGGTCGGCGTCGCCGGCGCCCTTTGCGCCCCTTTTGTCGGACGAATGGCCGACCGCTACGGCGCCAGACGGAACGTTCTTATCTCGCTCTTAGTGGCGCTGACTTCCTTTTTCGTGCTTTACGCCTTCGGTCGGCACATGCCGGGATTGATTGTCGGAGTTATCTTGCTCGACATCGGCGTGCAATCCGGCCACGTCTCGAACCAGACTCGAATTTACGGCCTTCTGCCCGAGGCCCGAAGCCGTCTGAACATGGTGTACATGATTTGCTTCTTCATCGCCGGAGCCCTCGGTTCTTATGCGGGATCCGTGCTCTGGCAGCAGTTTGGCTGGGCAGGAGTCTGCGGTCTCGGATGCGTTCTTCTAATCGCAGGATGTGTCGTCTATGCCGCCACCGGGCAGAAGGATGGTACTCGTCGACCGACAGCGTAAGGATTTGTTGGGGTAGGAGTTTGGTGCGGAAGGGGGGATTTGAACCCCCACGCCTTTCGGCGCCACCCCCTCAAGATGGTGTGTCTGCCAATTCCACCACTTCCGCTTTTGTCTCAATGGCTTGCAGGGTGTCTGAGGGAAAATCGCAACCTGCACGGCGCACGCCGGAACCAAACTTCCCGCCCGGATTTCGCAGCGCAACCCACTGCACCCGGCATCGTGCTTCCTCAATGTTTATACACGCTCGTCCGACCTCGTTCAAGTTGACCCGAGACTCCTTAATAACTCACACATCGAACTGAAACGCCGATCCCTCCCCGACTTCCCGATTGCGTCGCGCCCCCGATGCGTTTATCGTGGGAGCGCTTTCCGACTTCATCCACCTATGAATGCTCGCGTCTTCTTCTGGTCGTTGACTTCCGCCCTTGCCGGCTTTCTTTTCGGATTCGATACCGTCGTCATCTCCGGCGCCGAAAAGACGATTCAAGCTCTCTGGGGCCTCACTCCAGGATGGCACGGGTACCCCCGGCTCTGTTTCCGGAACGCCGGGAACTGCCGCCGGGAGCGCTCATACATGAGGAGGGCGTCTTCGCGGTCGGCGGAGACGGCGCTTCTCTCGAATTACTCGAAGTTCAGCTCGAGGGCCGTAAAAAGATGCCGGCGAAGTCTTCGCCAACGGCCATCGCCTGACCCTGAACGAACGACTCGGGCCCTAGGGCCCAGAACATATTGCATACGATGAGACCTTTTGACTTACCGCTTGGATACAAATACGCCACTGCTTATGCTGGCATCCGCAAACAGGAGAAGGACGACCTTGCGCTGATCGTCTCGGCCGTTCCGGCCGTCGCGCCTGCTGCTGTCTTCACGCAGAACAAGGTTCAGGCCGCCCCGGTCAAACTGGCGCGCGCCAACATGCGCCTTTCAAAAGGCGTGTGCGGGGCCATTCTGGTGAATTCCGGCAACGCCAACTGCGCCACCAATGTCGGTGTAGACGCCGGGCTCGAGCGGGTAGCGCTGGCCGTGCACCTGCAGCTGATACCGAAGCGCCGCGAGGCGCTACGCGAAACGGAATGCGCAGGCACGCGCCGCCCTCGACGAAGCTATCCTCGGGACCTTCGATTGCACCTTCGAATCCGCCCGCGACGCGGCGCAACGGATAGCGGCTGCCGTTCTCATAGGTCGCGTGATCGAGGCGCGTTGTGAACTGCGAGAAGCTGCCCTGGGTGCCTTTCAGATCGGGCGTGCACATGGCCGAGAGCAGCTTGCCGTCGAATGCCTCGGGCGGGAAAGTGATGGGCACGCGCAGGATGGTGCAGCCGATGCCCTGCTCGCCGAGGATGCTCCAGAACGGGCGGCTCTGCGCGTAATTCGAGCGTGGGCCGCGAGAGCGGGATGCGCAAGCGGCCCAGGCGCAGGACGCGATCGGGTTTGCCCACGCGGGCGGAGGAGAGTTGCGGCAGATACGATTTTAGGCTGCGGTCGAGGAAGTCGAAGATGTTGTGCTTGGCCGGGCTGACGCCGGTGGCGAACGTGGACCAGGCTACCGGCGAGAGCGAGGGGAACGTGGTCCGCAGACGCGAATAGCTGCCGGACGCGGCGAGCCGCGCCAGGTTGGGCAGTTTGCCTTCGGCCATCCAGCGCTCGGTCAGGCGCGGGTCCAGACCGTCGAGTCCGAGGAAGATGATCTTCCGCACGCGCGCTTGGGCGTAGCCTTTGCGGCGCCGGATGAGGCGCCACAGCATGCGGAACGGCCAAAGCAGAAACGAAAACAGACTCAGGAAAAAGCCGGCGACGAGCGTCAGAAAAGAACCGAGAAAAGCGAAGCCCGCGCCGGGACCGATGTAGGCCAGATCCAGCGGCTGCAGCCCGCCCTGCGGATGGGAAGCGAAGTGCGGACACAGCCACGCCGCCACGGCTAGAACGAAAACGAGAGCGCCGATCCAGGAACTCCGGCGCGAGCGCGAGAACGCGTTCACCGCAACTGGCCTTCCACGAACGGCACCTCGAGAACCTTGTTGTGCAGGATCGGGCCATGGCCGAAGTAGCCCTCTTCGCCGAATAACTCGCCGTGGTCGGAGGTGATTGTGATGTAGGTATTTTTCGGCACGAGATCGAACAACTCTTCCACCACGCCGTCGAGATACTTCACCGCCGCGACCTGGCGCGCGCGTAGCTCGTCCAGCTTTTTCTGATTGAAGAAGCGCTGCCGCCGGTTATCCAGTTTGCCGCCGACGACGTGGTCGTCGAGATGCTTGAAAACGCCGTGCACGCCGTGCAGGACCGGCCACTGGTCGCGGGGTTCGTCGGGCAGCGCGTAGGGATAGTGCGTCTCGCCGATGTTGAGCAGCCAGAACGAAGGGCGCTCCTCGGAGAAGTGCAATTCGCGCACCATGGCGCGCATATCGTTGTGGCTTTCCATGAGCCGGAAGCTGTCGAAGCCGACGTTGATCGGCGTCTTCGGATTCAGCACCGGCAGCGACACGCGCGCGTGCGTCGCGTAGCCCAGTCGATCCTTGAGGAACGGCGGCAGATAGAGCCGCGGGACAAGCGACTTGAATTCGAAATCGCTGCAGCCGAGGCGCGCGTTGAATTGCAGGAAATCGCGCTTGTAATACTCCGATGCGAACACGTGCTTGGGGCTCACGTGCGGCATCAGGCCCATCAGCAGGTTGAAGTGCGAGGGTGCGGTCCAGGAGGCGTAGGAGAAGCGTTTTTCCACGCGGCCCAGGCGGCGCATGACGCGCGGCCGGGCGCTCACGAACGAGTCGTAGCGGCAACTGTCGAACACCACCAGGATGTAGTTATTACGCTGCGGTTTTTTTTGAGAATGGACTGCCGTCACGGTGGCTCGATTATAACCCGTCGGCGTGGCCGCGCGGCTGCGCGCGGGCTTTCGAGCGAGTTGGTTCTATCGGGAATCCACGCCCCGCGCCGCGTGTGTCGCGGGCGTAGAATCTGGGCATGAATCCGTTGTCGTGGATCCTCCCCTTCCGCGCGCCGCTCGAGATCATCGCCGCATTGGCCGCAGTCCTACCGCTGCTGATCATCCTGCGCGCCTGGGACACGCTGCCCGAAGAGATCCCGGTGCACTTCGGCATCACCGGCCGGCCGGACCGCTGGGGCGGGCGGTGGCAGGCCTGGATTCTGCCATTCATGGCGCTCGGCATGTATGCAGTGTTCAGCTTCATCACCGGGACCTGGGACTGGATTCTGGGCAGGCAGCCTGCACTCCCGCGCGGCATGGAAGTCGCTGCTTTTCATGAAGCCGATGATGGGCCTGATGCTCGGCTACGTCACGCTGGGCATGGTGCGCGTGGCGCGCAAGGAAGCCGAGAGGCTGAACCCGTGGATCACGTACGGTCTGGTGGCGATCACGATCGCCCTGGCCGTCGTGGCGGCCCCGACCATGAAAAGATAGGCCGCCCGGCGGGCGCCGTTACGCCAGCAACTTTTCGAGCTTCGAGCCCGGCCGCGGGATCGTCTCCATGCGCTCCGGCCCGGTCGAGATACAGCCGATTTCGACGCCGGTCCGCTGCTCGAGGAAGGCCAGGTAATCTTTGGCGTTCTGCGGCAGTTCCTCAAAACTCGTCACGCCGCAGGTCGGCTCCGGCCAACCCGGCAGCGTCTCGTAGACCGGCTCGATCTGGTCCAGCAGCAGGCTCTCGGCGGGCATCGTGTCGATCACCTGGCCGCCGGACTTGTACGCTGTGCAGACCTTGATTTCATCGAAGCCGTCGAGCACGTCGAGCTTGGTGACGATGAGGGAATCGAAGCCGTTCACCATCGCCGTGTAGCGCAGCAGCGGCACGTCGAACCAGCCGCAGCGCCGCGGGCGTCCGGTCACCGAGCCGTACTCCAGCCCCGCTTCGCGGATGCGCGCGCCGCCTTCGCCCCGGTCCTCCGAGGGAAACGGTCCGCTCCCGACGCGCGTGACGTAGGCCTTCGACACGCCGACAATTCCGTCGATGGACGTGGGCGGAACGCCGGTGCCCGTGCACGCACCTCCAGCGGCCGCGCTGGAACTGGTGACGAAGGGATAAGTGCCGTGGTCGATGTCGAGCATCGTGCCCTGCGCGCCTTCAAATAGAATCCGCTTGCCGGCGGCGATCGCGTCATTCAGCAGGCGCGCCGTATCGCACACCATGGGGCGGATCTTCTCCGCCATGCGCCGGTACTCGGCCTCGATCTCTTCGAAATTGATGTCGCCCGCGATATCGAACGCCTCCGCCAGAATCTGTTTGTCCTCGGCCAGAAGTTCGTACAGCGTCTCGAAGATCTCGGTGTTCATCAGGTCGGCGACGCGGATGCCGCGCCGGGCAATCTTGTCCTCGTAACACGGGCCGATGCCGCGCGAAGTCGTGCCGATGGGGACGCGGTTGGCGCGCGCCTCGCTCACCTTTTCCACCAGCCGGTGGAACGGGAAAATCACGTGCGCCCGGTTGCTGATGGAAACGCGGCTGCGCGGGTTGGCGCCGGCCTTCTCGAGCATTTCAATCTCATCCAGCAGCGCGCGCGGATCGAGTACCACACCGTTGCCGATGACCACGCGCACGTTGGGATGCAGCACGCCGCTGGGGATCAGCTTCAAGACGAACTTCTGGCCGCCCACCTGGACCGTGTGGCCGGCGTTGTGTCCGCCCTGGTAGCGGGCCACGAAATCGAATTTCTCCGAAAACAGATCGACGATTTTGCCCTTGCCTTCGTCGCCCCATTGCGCCCCGAGAACGATGAGATTGCTCATTGAGTCAGACCAAACTTCATATTGTACCGCCCGACTGCACGCCGTGGAGCACCTTCGCGCGCTCATGCTAGGCTCGTGAGTGATGAACATCAGTGACGTGTTCCTCGCGCTGGGCGAGGACCGCTTCGGCGAACTGCTGCGCCACGTTTCGATGGGCCGCCTGCGCACCTATCAACTCTTCGACCAGATCAAGGCCCGCACGCGCCTGGTGAAGCTCAACGGCGAACACCTGCGCAAGGCCGCCCCCAGACTCTGGGCGCGCCTCCAGGAGCACGATGAAGATCTCGCCACCGACCTCTCGCAGGCGGTCCTGGTGTCGTCTCTCGACATGATCATCGAGGCCCTGAACCTGCTCGGCGTTCCGCACCAGGACGGGTTCTTCGCCAAGGACGCCGACATCAAAGGCTATTTCAAAGCGGGCTGGCAGGAGCAGGTCTTCGATGCCTTGAAAGGCAAATACCCGCCCGCCGTGCTGATCTTCTACATCAATCACCTCGGGGTCGAGACTGGCGTCGCGCAGGAAGCCTTCGTCCCGGCCGCGGCCTGACGCGCGGCGTTGAAAGGGCTGGACTGCGGCCGCGTTCGGCGCTACACTGACCCGCAATGAACCACTGGGAAGCCGCCATCGCCGGCGACGCCGCCGCGCTCGGAGCGTCGCTCGAAGCCGATTCATCATCCGTCAACTCGCCCGGTCCGGGAGGCTGGCCGGCGCTGCACCTGGCCGCGCACTACGGCCACTTGGAATGCGTCGAATTGCTGTTGGCGCGGGGCGCTGACGTGCAGGTCCGCTCCGTAAACGACATGCGAAACCTGGCCCTGCATGCCGCCGCCGCCGGCCGCGTTCCCGAACGCCGCGCCGCTATTGTCGAACGTCTGCTCGACGCCGGCACGCCGGTCGACGCCCCGCAGGCCGGCGGATTCACGGCCTTGCATGCGGCCGTCCAGAACAGGGATCAGCCCTCCATCGACGTCCTGGTCGCGCGCGGCGCCGACATGCATCACGCCGCCGACGACGGCCGCACTCCGTTCTCGATGCTGGCCGCCTGAGCCCGTCTCCGCCGCCGTAAGAACGCTCCTCGAAATGCAGCCGAGCGGCAGCCACGAGCGCGCCCGCGACGCAAACCGGCGGTCCTCGGCCGCTCGCGTCCGGGTCTTCACCTCAGCCCATGCCAGCACGCGCGGGTGCTCTCAAGGCATCCTGGAATCGGGCGCTTGTTCGCCCGCGCCCGAACGGTCCATAGCGTGCACTCTGACAATATCGTCCAAACCATCGCCGAAGAGATCGCCAACAGCATCACCCACGGCATCGGCGCCGCGCTCAGCGTTGCGGGCCTCGTATTCTGGTGGTGACGGCGGCGGTGCACGGCACGGCGTGGCACGTCGTCTCCTGCGCCGTGTTCGGCGTCAGCCTGGTTTGCTGTACCTCTCCTCGACGCTGTATCATGCGCTGACCGCGCGCCGCGCCAAGCGCGTCTTCCGGATCCTCGATCACGCCTCGATCTACCTGCTGATCGCGGGCACCTACACGCCGTTCACGCTGGTCACCCTGCGCGGCGCATGGGGCTGGAGCCTGTTTGGCGTCGTGTGGGGCCTGGCCGCGGCGGGCATTATTTTTCAAAGTCTCGCCCTCGGCCGCCGGCCCAGGGTTCTCGACCGGCGTATACATCCTGATGGGTTGGGTCGCGGTCATCGCCTTCCGGCCGCTGCTTCACGCCCTGCCCTGGCCCGGCTTCCTGTGGCTGCTGGCCGGCGGCGTCGCCTACACGGCGGGCGTAATTTTCTTCGCCGCCAGTTCAAAATTTGCTCACACCGTGTGGCACTTTTTCGTTCTCGCCGGCAGCGTCTGCCATTTTTGCGCCGTTTATTTCTACGTCCTCCCGCGGCGTTGATGCGCCGCGATGCCCGTCCCGAATGCGCGCGGCGGAAAGTCCGCCGGCGAGTGCGCGCTAAACTGAAAGTTTCATCCCCATGCTGGAATCCAAGCTATCCGAGCTTCAGTCGCGCGCCGCGGCCGCGCTGGAATCCGCCGCCGACGCCGACGGCCTGGAATCGGCTCGCGTCGAATACCTGGGCCGCAAAGGCATGCTCGCCTCCGCCGCGGCCGCGGTCGGCAAGCAGATGGGCCAGCTCGCGCCCGACCAGCGCGTACTCATCGGCCGCTTGCTCAACTCGGTCAAGCAGGATCTAGAGTCGCGCTATGAGACCCGCAAGGCCGGATTCGAGCGCGCCGCCCTCGACTCCCGATTGAGCTCCGAGTGGATCGACCTCACGCTGCCCGCGCCCGGCACGCGCCCCGGCTCGCTGCACCCCGTGACGCAGATCCAGCGCGAGTTGGAAGAGTACTTCACTTCGCTTGGATTCGCGGTCATGGACGGCCCCGAGGTCGAGACCGAGTGGTACAACTTCGATGCGCTGAACATCCCCGCCACTCACCCCGCGCGCGACGCGCAAGATACCTTCTTCGTCGAGGGCGGCCTGCTGCTGCGCACGCACACTTCGCCCGTCCAGGTGCGCGCCATGGAGCAGTTCGGCGCGCCGCTGCGCATCATCGCCCCCGGCCGCGTCTTCCGCAATGAGGAGGTGGACGCCAGCCACGAGCACACCTTCTACCAGATCGAAGGCATGATGGTCGATCGCGACGTCTCCGTCGGCCACATGCTGTATTTCATGCAGCAGATGCTCACTGCGATCTTCCATCGCGACGTGAAGGTCCGTCTGCGCCCGGGCTTTTTCCCCTTCGTCGAACCAGGCTTCGAGCTCGACATCGGCTGCCTCATCTGCGGCGGGCCGGGCTGCCCCGTGTGCAAGCAGAGCGGCTGGGTGGAGCTGGTCGGCTGCGGCCTGGTGCACCCCAACGTTCTGCGCTCGGGCGGCATCGACCCCGACGAGTGGAACGGCTTCGCCTTCGGACTCGGGCCTCACGCGCCTGGTGATGATGCGTTACGGCATCGACGACATCCGTCACCTCGCTGCCGGCGACCTGCGCTTCTTGCGCCAGTTCTGAAAGGCCCCGCTCGTGCACCCTTTTTCCCGATGCCAAGGAATCGATTGACGTGAAATTCTCATTCAACTGGATTCGCGAATTCGTCCCCGGGCTCGACCTGAGCCCGTCCGAGGGCTGACGCGCCTGATCACGATGAAGACCGCCGAGTGCGAGGGCGCGAGGAGTTCGCTCCGCACCTGGCGCGCGTGGTCGCCGCGCGCATCCTGTCGGTCGCGCCCGTCGCCGGCGGCCACAACGTGGTGGCGCTGGTCGACGCCGGTCCGATCTACGGCCGCAAACAAGTAGTCTGCGGCGCGCCCAATTGCCGGCCCGGCATCGTCACGGCCTACGTGCCCGCGGGCGTGCGGCTCGGATCGCGAGAGATTCGCAAAGCCACCATCGCGGGCGTGGAAAGCGACGGCATGCTGGCCTCCGGCGTGGAGTGGAAATCAACCGCGACCACGAAGGCATTATCGAATTCGATGGCCGCGCCCGGAGAGCCGCTGCCCCGGCTGCGCACCCGATTATGTCATTGAAGTTGACAACAAAAGCTCTGACCCATCGCCCCGACCTGTGGGGCCATCACGGCCTGGCGCGCGAGGTCGCCGCCATCACCGGAGAGCGGCTCTTCGAACCCGTCGATCTCGCGCTCCTGCCCGCGCCGGGCAACGAATGGAATGTCGAGATCCGTCGACTACGACCTCTGCCCGCGCTACTCGGCGCTGGTCTTCGACAACGTGACGCGTCGGCCCATCGCCCTTGTGGCTGCAGGCCCGGCTCGAAGCCATCGGTTTGAATCCGATCTTCGAACGTCGTTGACGTGACCAACTTCCTGCTGGCCGGGCTCTCCCAGCCGATGCACGCCTTCGACGCCGACAAGCTGCACGGCCGGGACCATCTTCGTCCGGCCGCGCCGCCGAGGGCGAAGTGCTCGCCGCGCTCAACGGTGAAAACCTACACCCTCAACCCGTCGAATCTGGTGATAGCCGACGCCGCCGGCGCGGTGGCGCTGGCCGGCGTCATCGGCGGCGCGGACTCGGCCATCGGCCCCGAGACCACGCGCATCGTGCTCGAAAGCGCGAACTTCGAAGCCGCCTGCATCCGCCGGACCTCCTCCGCCCTCAAGCTGCGCACCGACGCTTCGATGCGCTTCGAGAAGGCGCAGGACCCCGTCAACACGCTGCGCGCGCTCTCCGCGCCATCGTGCTGCTCAAGGAAGCGTGCCCCGGCATCCGCCTCGTGGGCGGCCTGATCGACAACTGGCGCGGCCCCGCGCCCACGCGCGTCATCGATCTGCCTTTGGAATGGGTGATCCGCAAACTCGGCCGTCCGGTCGACGCGGGTTTCGTCCGGCAGATTCTCGAGTCGCTCGAATTCGGCGTCGCCGACGCCGCCCCCGACGTCTTCGCGGTTACAGTGCCCACCTGGCGCGCCACCAAAGACGTCACCATCAAGGACGACCTGCTCGAGGAGATCGGGCGCATGGTCGGCTACGACACCGTCCCCGCCGTCGCCCCGCTGCAACCGGCCACGCGCCCGTGGATCAATCGCCAGCGCTCCTTCCAGCATGAGGTCCGCGAGCTCTGCGCCGCGCAGGGTTTCACCGAGGTGCAGAACTACTCCTTCATCAGCGAGGACCTGGCACGGCGCTTTGGCTTCGACCCCGCCGCGCACCTGCGCGTCGCCAATCCCATCAGCAGCGAGCAGTCGCTCCTGCGCACCAGCCTGCTGCCCGGCCTGCATCGCAACTTGCTCGAAAACGCCAAGCGCTTCGCGAATTCCGGCTCTTCGAAATCGGCTACGAGATCCACAAACAAGCCGCGGACCATGCGCTTCCGGACGGCGCTCCGGCCCCGGCCTGCTGCCCGCAGAGATCCCGCACCTCATGGCCGCCATCTACAGCCGGGCGACGGCGCCGCGGCGATGTTTGAATTCAAGCGGCTCGCCGAGTGCCTCATGCCCGGCTGCGAGGCTTTACCCGCTGCTGCGCGTCCCTATGAACATCCCGCTCGTTCGGCGACTCATACGTGGCGCGGCGTCGAGCCCGGCCGTCTTGTTCGAATTGCATCCCACGTCTGATGGAAGCCGGCCGCGGCGCGGTCCTCGACGTCGATCTCGCCCGCATCTTCGGCCTGGGCGTGGAAATCAAGCGCTACTCCGCGCTGCAGCGTTTCCCCAGCAGCGCCTTCGACCTCTCCGTGATTACGGGCCTGAGGGAGCTCTCGGGCCTCCTGCGCCAGCGCATCCTGGCCTCCGCCGGCCCCTGCTGCGAGAGCGTCGAATACCTTTACGCCTACCGCGGCAAGCCGTTGCCGGACGACCGCCAGAGCCTCACCTACCGCGTCACCCTCTCCGCGCCCGACCGCACTCTTTCGAGCGAAGAGCCGCCGCCGTCCGCAATCGTCCATCATCGACGCGCTGCGCGCCGCCGGCTACGAATTGCGCCTCTGACAAGCCCCGCATCTCCGCGCGCGCGCCTCTATCGGACGCGAAGATCCGATAGTATGTTCGGCAGGAGTGCTCCATGCAACGACGCGATTTACTTGAAGTCCGCGGCCGCCTCCGCGGCCGGATTGACGATTCTGAAGAAGCGGCACGCTGAGCGGCCGAACGCCCCCAGCAATAAGCTGAATATCGCCCTCATCGGCGTGTGGGGCCGCGGAACCGCGCACTACAACATTCTGCTGCAGGAGAACGTCGTGGCCCTGTGCGACGTCAACGACAACCGCACCAAGGAAGCCCTGCGACATCTTCCCCAAAGCCAAGACCTATTGGGACTGGCGCGCATGCCTCGATCAGAAAGACATCGAGGCCGTGGTCATCTGCACCGCCGATCATCACCACGCCTTCATCGCCAACTGGGCCTCAATCGCGGCAAGCACGTCTATTGCGAAAAGCCGCTGGGCATCACCGTCGAAGAGGTCCGCACGGTGCGCGCCAATTACCTGAAGAACAAAGTCAAGCTCGCCACCCAGCACGGCACCCAGCGCCACGCATATCCCAATTTCGAGCGCCTGCGCGAACTGATTCTCGACGGCGCCATCGGCGAGCTCAAGACCATCCACAGCTGGGACAGCCGCCAACTGCCCCGCCCCGGATATCCCGACGGTCGAGGGCATGCCGCCCAACATCCTGCACTACGAGCAGTGGATCGGCCCGTCGCCCTACCATCCCTACAGCCCCCAATATTTCGGCGGATCCAGCGGCTTGAATTGCCTCTTCTGGAACATGTATCGCGACTTCGGCGTCGGCCAGATGGGCGACATGGGCGCGCACACCATGGACCTGCGTCTGGAACTCCATCGACGCCGGCGCGCCGATCGCCATCGAGATCGACCAGGAGGTCAGCGACAAATACAATCCCAACATCTGCCCGTCAAATTGAAGGTGAGTCTTCGATCATCCCGCCAACTCCTGGCGCGGGCCCGATCGAGAGAGGTCTGGTATCAGGGCGGATTGAAGCCCAAGCCGCCCAAGGGCTATCATCGACATCAAGAAAATCGGCAACGGAGCGATCTTCGAAGGCACCAAAGGCACCATCCTGGCCGATTTCACTCCCGCCTGATCATCCCCAACAACGACGACGGCGACCTCACTTATTACAAGCGCCGCGGCGAAGGAAGACTTGCTGCCGCTGATCCAGGGCACCGGCCACGCCACGCAGGCCGCGCGCCGCCGCACCGGCCCGCCGACCCCGCGTCCGCAAGCCCAGCTCTGCCGCCCGGTTTCACGGCGGAACCCGACGCCACGCCGCAGCCCGGCGGTTTCCCCGTCGTCCAGTTCAGCCCCGACGGCAGTCCCCGCCGCCCTGGGCTCTGCCCAACCCCGAGATCGAGCCGATTCTCGAAGCCGAAAAGAACGGCACGCTGGCCGAGCAGCGCCGGCCCGACGTCTTCCAATTGCGATTGGATCGACGCCTGCAAGGGCCGCAGCAACAACGTCACCCACGGCACCAGCAGCAAGACCCACTGCGACTTCGACTACTCCGGATCGATGATGGAGCAGATGCTGCTGGGCCTGGTGGCCCACCACGCCGGCAAGCGCCTGGAGTACGACCCCGCCACCGGCCGCGTCACCAACGTCGCCGAAGCCAACGACTACCTCAAGCGCACCTACCGCTCCGGCTGGTCGCTCAACGGCTAGTCACGTCTATCTCTGACGCTCATCCAATCGGGCGGCCCGCCATAGGGCCGCTCAAATGAATGCTGGTACAATTGAGGCGGTATTGAACCATGACCGATCGCATCGAGATCAATGCAGGCGTCATGCAGGGCAAGCCCGTAGTTCGCGGAACACGGATCCCTGTGGAGCTTCTGCTGCGCAAGCTCGCCGAGGGCGCAACTCTCGAGGATCTCCTCGCCGCATATCCTCGGTTAGCCGCGAAAGACATTCGGGCGGCACTGGCCTACGCGGCCGACACGATCGCGCACGAATCCGTCCTGGCTCTTGGTTCTCAATAGATCCATTCCATGCGCTTCCTCGCGGATGAATGCTGCGATTTCGCGGTGGTTTGTGCTCTCCGGGAACACGGCCATGATGTGCTCGCGGTGAGTGAGTTTCAACAACGCTCCGTGGACCAAGAGGTGCTGGGCCTTGCGCTGGTCGAGAACCGCGTACTTCTGACAGAGGACAAGGATTTCGGATGGCTCGTCTTCGCCGGCCGCGTGGATTCGCCGGGCGTGATCCTGATCCGATTCCCGGCCTTCGCGCGGAGTCTGCTCGCAGAGTCTGTTTTGAAGCTGGTGAACGAACATGCTTCGCAACTGGTGGGGGCTTTCGTAGTCCTTGAGCCTGGGGCGGCCAGAGTCAGTTTTCGACCGCGCCATCAGCAATGAAGTCCGTCGCACCCTCGTAGCCGGACTGGTCTGTTCGCCGTACTATGCTTCGGATCGATGCCTTACGAGGCCCCTCCCGCCTCACAGCGCATCCAGCACCGTCGCCACGGCGTGCACGGTCGCCGCAATCCACACCGCTGCCGCCCAGCGCATCGAGATCGGGTTCCGAACCGGCGTCTCGCGGCGGTAAGATACTAGGAAGGAAGCCCGTTGTGAACATCGCCATCGAGATTCCCGACGATATCGGCCGCGTGCTCGCCGCTCAGGCGGGCGGTATCTCTCGCGCGGTGCTGGAAGCGGTCGCCGTCGAAGCGTATCGCTCTGGCGCGATCACGCCTGTACAGGTGCAGCAGATGCTCGGCCTGCGCTCGCGGTGGGAGACGGAGTCCTTCCTCCGGCGTGCCGAGGCCTGCCACGACTACACGATGGAGGACCTCGAACGGGATCTTTCGGCCATTCGTGACGCCTCGCGGCAATGATCGCCGTAGCGGATACGTCACCGATCTGCTATCCCATTCTGATCGGTGAGATCGACCTTCTGCCCAGGCTTTTCAATCAAGTTCTCATGCCGCGGGCAGTGCTCGCCGAGTTGCTTCACGAAGACGCTCCCGTTGCGGTTCGAAGCTGGGCGTCCAACCCGCCAGCCTGGATCTGCGCCAAAGAGTCTCCCGATACGCCAACCTCGGGCCTGGAGAAACTGCAGGCTGGCGAGCAGGCGGCGATCCTTTTGGCCGAGGCCAGCCAGGCTGACATCATCCTGCTCGACGAAAAGGCAGCGCGACGCCTTGCCGCCGATCGCGGCCTGCGGGTGACTGGGATTCTGGGTATTCTGGGCGAGGCCGCGACTCGGAGACTGGTTGAACTGGCGCCGGCAATCGACCGCCTCCGGATGACCAGCTTCAGAGCCTCCCCCGCGCTGCTGAAAGCAATTCTCGACCGCTTCGGATCTCGATAGTCGTCGTGGGTTGATAACCCCTATATCAAAGCCCCTTCGGCCCCTCCCGCCTCACAGCGCATCCAGCACCGTCGCCACGGCGTGCACGGTCGCCGCAATTCGCACCGCCGCCGTCACCTGGTTCTCGTTGAGACCCTTCTCCCGCACCACCTGCTCGTGTGACAGCACGCACGCCTCGCAACCCTTAATCGTGGAAGCGGCCAGGCACGCCAGTTCGAAATCCACCGGATCGCCCCCGTGCGAACGGATCGCCTGCATCCGCAGCCGCGCCGGCACCTGGGCGTATTCCGGCTTTGACTGGATGAAGTGCCGGAACCGGTAAAACACGTTATTCATCCCCATCAGCGCGCCCGCCGTGCGCCCGGCCTGAACCGCCTCCGGCGCGACCTTTGCCGCCGCTTCCTCCGCGATCGCATGCGTCAGTTCGGTCTGCCGGCTGGCAATCGCGCAGGCCACGGCGCACATCCACGTCTGCTGCGGCGTCAGTTCCTGCTGCTGCAGCACGTTCTGCAGGTTCACCTTCAAGTCCCGCGCGTAATCGGGAAGCTGATCGAGAATACTTTGAATAGGCATACTAAGTAGGATTCTACGCCGCGGCTCCAGGATGTCGGAAATTCGCCTCTCGCTCTCGTCCACGCTCGCGCCTAGATGATGGATTGCAGCGCCGATCCGCTCACCGGCGCCCTGCGCCTCGGCGCTTCCTGGCCTGTGTCGTCGCCGGCGTCGGACACCGCGCCTCATTTGGTGACAGAATCAACCGCTAGGACGTCCCACGCGTCCGCCTCGAGGAGTCAAAACCATGACGTTTTCATCTGCCACCACCCGCCGCCACTTCCTGGCCGGCGCCGGCGCGCTCGCCGCTGCGCCGCTGCTGACCGCCAAACCGGCCCCCAAATCGCATCTCAAAATCGGCGTCACCGACTGGAACCTGCACCTCTCCGGCAAGCTCGAAGCGGTCGCATTCGCCGCTTCGCTGGGCTTCGAGGGCGTTCAGATCAGCCTCGGCAACAAGCCCGTGGACGGCAAACTGCCCCTGGCCGCCGCCGACCTGCAGCAGCACTATCTCGACGAGTTGAAGAAACACTCCATCGCCGCCGCCGGCACCTGCCTCGACATCCTCCACGTCAATTATCTGAAGAACGACAAGCTGGGCCAGAAATGGGTCGCCGATTCCATTCCCATCACCCGCAAGCTGGACGCCAAGGTCGTCCTGCTGCCGTTCTTCGGCAAAGGCGGCCTGACCACCCATGAGGAGATGGACTACGTCGGCGATTTCCTGCGCGAGATAGCCCCCGAGGCCCACAAAAACGGCGTCCTGCTGGGGCTCGAAAACATGATCTCGGCCGAGGATAACGTGCGCATCCTGGACCGCGCCCGCAACCCGGCCGTGAAAGTCTACTACGATGTCGGCAATTCGACCAACGCCGGCTTCGACGTCCTCAAGGAAATCCCCTGGCTCGGCGCAGCCCGCATCTGCCAGTTCCACCTCAAGGACAATCCGCATTACCTCGGCGAAGGCAAGATCCCGTTCCCCGAAGTGATGCGCCTGATCGGCTCTCTAGGCTTCTCCGGTTTCGCCAATTTAGAGACCGATTCACCTTCCAAATCGGTCGAAGCCGACATGCGCCGCAACCTGGGCTACATCCGCGGCCTCATGAAAACCGCTTGAGCCCGCCCGGCGCACCCCGCGGCACAGGGGCCGTGGCGTTGCCAGTACTAGCACCTAAGCCGCGTGTTATCTTACATCTCAGCGGATTCGCAGGTCTTAAATTTGACCTGGGCATTAGCCTTCGTTAACATCAGATTAAGTCTTTATAATACTGAAAAGAAACACCTTGACGGTTTGGTCAGAACAAATCACAATGAACTAAGTCTCGGTTACGTTTGAAAAATGACGAACGTGACATACAACTGCTGAAAGGTGTTACGAGGTCCCTGCATGACCTTTCAAGTCGGTGAAAAAGTGGTTTACCCCAACCATGGGGTAGGTACGATAGAGAACATCAGTTCACGCGCCTTCGGCGTCCAGTCGGAGCATTTTTACCTCCTGCGGCTCTTTTACAATAGCCTGACCGTCATGGTTCCCTTCTCCCATGTTTCGGAGGTGGGCCTGCGCAAGGTGACGCGCAATGGCGAGATGGCCAAGATGCTCAATTTCCTCTCCTGCGGCGATTGCAAGTCCAGTTCCGACTGGAAGGACCGCTTCAAGGAGAACTCCGCCAAAATGCAAAGCGGCAGTCTTCTGGAAGTGGCCGAGGTGCTGAAGGCCCTGGTCGCCATTCAGTCCCATAAGTCATTGTCGTTCCGGGAGAAGAAAATGCTCGACCGCGCACGCAACATGCTCGTCGCGGAATTGGCCACCTCGCGCGGCGTCAACGAGCCGGAGGCCGCCATAATTCTCGGTAAGGCCTTGGGGAAGTCCAACTTGCGATTCCCCGAACCGTTGTAAGCGCGGCTCGGCCCCTCGTCCCTCCTCGGCCTGGGGCACGGGAGTACTTTGCCCGCGTCTTTGCTACCCTGACCCTCGTGAACCTGCTCTATCTCATCCGCCACGGCCAGGCCGGCCCACGCGACCGCTACGACTGCCTTTCCGATCTGGGCCGCCGTCAGGCGCGTCTCCTGGGCGCCTGGCTGGCCCGCGAAGGCGTCCATTTCGACTCCGTTTGGACCGGCGCCCTGGCGCGCCAGACTGAGACCGCGGAGCTCGTTCTCGGCGCCCTCGCCGAGGCCGGTTCTCCGCAGCCCGAACCCCTGCTAGATACCCGTTGGAATGAGTTCGACCTCGACGCCGTTTACGCCGCCATCGCCCCCCAGATGGCCGCCGCCGACCCGGCCTTCCGCCGGCACTATGAATCGCTCCTGACCGCCCTCTCCTCTGGCCAGGGCGAGATCCACCGCCACTGGACCCCCGCCGACACCTCCGTCGTGCGCGCCTGGATCCATGAACAATACCGGTTCACGGGCGAATCCTGGGCCGCATTCGGAGAGCGCGTTCGCTTGGCCGGCGAGGCCCCGCTCGCCGCGGCCGCCGCGGGCGGGCGCGTGGCAGTATTCACTTCGGCCACGCCCGTCGGCCTCACGCTGGGCCGCATTTTCCCCCTCGAACCCCGCCATATCATGCAGTTAGCCGGGGCGGCCCTGAACACGAACATGACCATCCTGGACGTCGCTGACAGCCGGCCGTCGTTGTTCACCTTCAACTCGACGCCGCATCTCGACCGCGCGGAGTGGCGGACTTTCCGCTAATCCGCGCCGCCGGCGGCCCCACGGCGGCTGTTCAGCCTCGATAGAATGTGTCGGAGTATTCCCATCCGTGGACCATCAAGGAGAAACCAAATGGATCGCCGCGATTTTCTGAAGAGCGCCGCCGCCGTGGCCGCCGCGCCCGCCGTGCTCGCGCGCACGAAGCCCAACGACACCATCGGCCTGGCCGTGATCGGCGTCGGCACGCGCGGCTTCTACCTGTTCAACGAATTTCAGAAGATCCAGGGCGTCGAGATCCGCTCCATCTGCGACCTCTACGACGGCAACCTGAAGCGCGCCCGCGCCGCCTCGACCAACGACCGCGTGAAGACCGGCAAAGAGTGGGAAAAGGTGATGGCCGACCCCGACATCGACGCCGTCGTCATCGCCACGCCCGACTTCTGGCACGCGCCCATGACCATCCGCGCCGCCGAAGCGAAGAAGGACGTCTACGTCGAAAAAGGCTGGTGCCTCAACCTCGACCAGGCCAAGCGCATGCGCAAGGCGATCAAGGACAATCGCATCGTCATGCAGCTCGGGCACAACTACAACAGCATGGGCTGGTTTCACAAGGCGCGCGAGATTTACCGATCGGGCGAATTGGGCAAAGTCGCCGCCATCCGTCTGTACATCGACCGCACGGGCCAGTATCCCGAGTGGCAGTTCTTTCAGACCTACGAGAACCCGGTGATGCCCGCGGACGCCAGCCCCGAACCATCGACTGGGAGCGCTTCACGGCCAACACGACGCAGCGGCCCTTCAACGCCGAGCGCTTTTTCCTGTGGCGCAAATGGTTCGAATACGGCAACGGCATCGCCGGCGACCTGCTCAGCCACCTGTGGGATTCGGCCAACATGGTCGCCGGCCTGGGCATTCCGGAGACCACCGTCACCCAGGGCGGCAACTATTTCTGGAAGGACGGCCGCGACGTCCCCGACCAGTGGAACGTGCTGATGGACTACCCCACTAAGGAGCTTTCAGTCAGCTTCATGTGCACCTTCCACAACCGCCATTACGGCGAGGTGGAGCAATACCTCGGACGCGACAAAACGCTGGAGGTTTCGCCGCGCTTCTGCCGCACCTTCCCCGCCGAATGGAAGCCCGGTTATAAGGAGTACGTCGCCAAGAACGCCGCCGCGCTGGAGGCAATGGGCTACGCGCCGGGCGACGCGCCGCCGATCCCCGATTACTCCATGAAACGCGACGAGCTGCAGGTCTCCTCGCACTGGCAGGACTTCATCGACTGCGTCCGCAGCCGCGCCATGCCGCGCTGCGGCGTGGATCGCGCCTTCGAGGAAGCGGCCACCATCTTCCTCTCCGTCGAAGCCTATAAACGCAACGCCAAGGTGCGCTGGGACGCGGCGAGCGAGACCATCATCAACGCCTGAATCCAGACAATCGGTGGGTTTGAAGAGTCCAATCCATTTCCGAGTTGTATCGTTCTGACGGGTGTTGCTTGGTGGCGTGGGCTCCTTTAGTCCGAGTAATTTGAAGACTGCTCAGTGCACGTTGACGGTCGGATGGCGATTGGCAACAAATGCCGAATCCCGGTCGGGGATTTTCCCTAATCTCACCAATCGAGAGGCGATCGATCCTTGCGTCCGCTCAAAGGTCCTCGCGATTTCCACCACCGGCCGTCCAGAATCGAACAGACCGCCCAGCGCCTGGTCGTCTTCGGCGTTCCATGGCTTGCCGGCATTGGTCGGCAGTGAGGCATCACGCTCCTCCTCCGCGCCCTCCGATCAATTGCAGCCAAGGCAACATGGAGCGCGCGAATGACATCCGCAGATTCTATCGGTGAGCCAGGGTCGAGCACTTCGCCGGTCCGGGGATCGACTCCAGCCGCCAGAGTTTCAATGATTCGCTTTGCGGCAACAAGATCCACTCGTTAGGACCCTCCCGAGAATCAGTTAGCCGCCAAAGGGAAATTCTCTCACCAAAATCGGGTGCCAAACCGGTGCTGACCCCGAAGGCCCCTCACCGCCGCCCTGCCGCGCGATGCGTAAACACCGGCTCCGCCACCGTGAAACACCGTAAGAACACGGTGAAGCCATGGTGCGCGCATGGTGCGCGCATGGTGAAACCACGGTGTGCGCATGGTGAAACCACGGTGCGCGCATGGTGAAACCACGGTGCGCGCATGGTGAGATACCGCGCACGGCAACGATTGGTCACGCTCAGCCTGATGTCGCCCGACGCGACCAGGCATGGTCTCCGGCTTTATGGGATTCTATGGATACCGCTCCGGGGCTAACGTGCCTATTGCTGTTCTCTTGGGGCGGCTTGCCGCGGCCGTTCCGGTTCCCTGGAAATGGTGGAAATGGTGGAAATGGGAAATGGGAAATGGGACAGCCTGGAAATGTGGAAATGGGACAGCCTGAAATGTGAAATGGGACAGCCTGACCCGTCCCAGTGAGGTTTTGCTGAGAAAACTACGGTTGCGCGGGCTTTGCATCGGCGAAATGACGGGATTCGCTCGACGAGGGGAGGGCAAGCGGAAGACTCGAAAGGGCCGCCCCCTTCTCGTTTTCTCGTCAATACAACCAAATTAGCTATGGGACGGGTCAGGCTGTCCCATTTCGGGATTCGCTCGACGAGGGGAGGGCAAGCGGAAGACTCGAAAGGGCCGCCCCCTTCTCGTTTTCTCGTCAATACAACCAAATTAGCTATGGGACGGGTCAGGCTGTCCCATTTCCCATTTCCACAAATTAGCTATGGGACGGGTCAGGCTGTCCCATTTCCAATTAGCTATGGGACGGGTCAGGCTGTCCCATTTCCCATTTCCCAGGCTGTCCCATTTCCCATTTCCCCGGCCAGCCGAAAGGGGTCAGGCCGCTACTAATAGCGGCCTGGACTTTTCTAACTTACTGATAAATAATCACTTAGACCGACTTGGCCGCTACGCTGTAGCGGCCGGCCACTTGCTTGGCTCAAACCGGGAATCAGGAACCAGGGACGAAACGGCCTCGCGGAGCCTGGTCCGGGCACATCAGTAATCAACGACCAATGGCCTGAGGCGGAGCCGGCATTAGAGCCGGAAACGGGGCCTGGTCGGACGCATCAATGTTCAACGATCAATGGCCCGCGCTGGCAGTTGCGACGCATCGATGTTCAACGATCAATGGCCCGCGCTGGCGGTTCCGGCGCATCAATGTTCAACGATCAATGGCCCGCACTGGCAGTTGCGGGCGCTCGGTTGGGGCCCCAGAAGACGGTGCAAGTCTCGATCGTGGCCTTGTGAGCGTAGAGGTGATCGAGGTCCAGCGACGGGAAGTCCGATTCGTCGTCACAGGTCTGGAAGGTGTCGAAATCGCCGGCCTTGGTGCGGCGCTCGATCTCGCTGCCGGGCATCAGGTGCAGTTGGGCGTTGAGCGCGGGCGGGAACTCGAGCTTGTGCGAATCGTGCAGTTCCAGACCGGAGGGCGGCCGGTGTTGAGACATGAAGAAGACGTGCTCGTCGGCCCGTAGGAGCGCTTGCGGCGGCGTCACTTCGACGACTTTGCGGGCGACCGCGTCGAAAGTCCGCCAGGCGAAATCGTCGCGGCTGTCGTACAGCGATTTACCTTGCATGAGCACTAACAGGAGCACCAGAGCCAGCGCCGGCCAGAGCGGCCGGTCGGGATGGAACAGGCGAATCGCAACCGAGTAGAATCCGGCCGCGGCCAGAACGGCCAGGAACGGCACGGCGAGCAGGTAATAGCGCGGGAAGGTCGGACGCGCGGTGGAGATATGCGCGCACAGCGCCAGGGCCAGCCAGCCGCACAGATAGAGTTCCGAGCGCAAGCGCCGCTCCCAATCGCTGCGTAAGACGAACAGCAGGCCGGCCACTGCCAGCACAATCAGCAGCAACGCATAGGTGGAGTCGATCCAGGAGACGTAGACCTCGAAGTTCTGCCGCCAGGAGCCTTCCCACTGCACGTCCCGGAAGAGCAGGTTGTATTGCAGAATGCCGAACACCACATTGCGCGGAGACTGCACATACAAGGCCAGCACCGGCAGGAAGGAAACCGCGACTCCGACGATGAACGCCGCGACTTTGACCAGCCTCCGGCCGGCGCGATTCGCGACCAGCATCCACAAGAGCAACACCGGCGCCACCGGAGCCGTGAGCAGCGACGCGCACGCCGCCGCGCCGCTGGCGAGACCCGCCGCCGCGGCCAGAGCGGGGCTGGAGCGGTCAACGCCCGCGACCGCGAATCGAAACGCGGCCGCGATCAGCAGCAGGCACAGCCCGTAGGCCTGGCCCAGCGTGCCGAAATCGAGGACGGCGATATTCAATCCGAATAGCACCGCGGCCACCAGCGCGACGGCCAGGCGCCAGCGCGGAACGGGCAGGCGTTCAAACACATAATCGGCCATCAGCAGCACCGCGCCGCCCGTGCAGAGGGCGGCGGCGGCATGCGGCACGCGCCAGGTCTGGCCGAAGATCGTCAGCCACAGGGCGTTCCAGTAGGCGTTCAAGGGCGTCTGGCAGAACGCGAAATCGACATACGGGCGCCGG
>CAWIAJ010000023.1:0-35263 GCA_963834085.1 uncultured Acidobacteriaceae bacterium
GTGGCCATGGGCTCCGCTCTTTACGGCACAGTCATCGGCGCTCTCATCGGAGGCTGGCCTGCGGACCACTTCGGCCGCAAGAAGACTCTTCTCTGGATCGGCGTGCTTTATCTCGTCGGCGCGGTGGGGTCTGCTCTCGCCACGAATGTCTATATATTCATCGCCGCCCGCGTCATCGGAGGCCTCGGCATTGGTATCTCCACCATCGCCGCTCCTCTTTATATCTCCGAAATCGCGCCGCCCAAACACCGCGGACAACTGGCCGGCATGTTTCAGTTCAACATCGTCTTCGGCATCCTCATCGCCTTCGTCTCTAACGCCCTGCTCGCCGGAGTCGGCGAAAACGCCTGGCGCTGGATGCTCGGCGTCGCCGCCTTCCCTTCTCTCATCTATGCGCTTTTTTGTTTGGGACTCCCTGAAAGCCCTCGCTGGCTGATCGCCAAAAAAGGCGATCGCGCCGCCGCCCAGATTATCCTGCAACGCATCCAACCCGACGCGCCGCCGGCCGACATCGAAGCCGTCACCAACGAGATCGTCGCCGCGTCATCCAAAGAAGGCGCAACCGCCGCGCGTTTCTGGACGCGTCGCCTGCGCAAACCAATCCTTCTCGCCATCCTGATCGCGTTCTTCAACCAACTTTCCGGCATCAACGCGATCCTTTATTTCGCGCCGCGCATCTTCGAACTCACCGGACTCGGCACCAAAGCCGCGCTCCTGCAATCCATCGGCATCGGCATCACAAATCTGATTTTTACTTTTGTCGGGCTCTGGCTGATCGACCGCCTCGGCCGCCGCACTCTTCTCTACATCGGTTCCTTCGGATACATCGCCTCTCTCGGCCTGACGGCATGGGCCTTCTTCACGCAGCACTATTCCATCGTGCCCGCCTGCATCTTCGCCTTCATCGCCGCCCACGGAGTCGGCCAAGGCACCGTCATCTGGGTCTTCATCTCCGAAATTTTCCCCAACCGCCATCGCGCCGAAGGCCAGGCTCTCGGCAGCTTCACCCATTGGATCTTCGCCGCCTTGCTCACAACTTTCTTCCCGCACATGGTGACGTATTTTCCAACCGGCTACGTCTTCTCATTCTTCTGCGGAATGATGGTTCTGCAACTCATCTGGGTCGCGACCATGGTTCCTGAAACCAAGGGCGTTCCCCTCGAACAAATTCAGAAAGAAATGGGGATTGTCTAGCGCTTAGCAGGTTCGTGAAATCGTCATGCGGAATGTCGAACCAGAACTGAAGATCGACAAATCAGAGGCCGTCCGATTGAAAATCGTCGGCGTCGGAGAAGTTCTCTGGGATCTCCTGCTCACTGGACCGCAACTTGGCGGCGCGCCCGCCAACTTCTCCTACCACGCCCAGGCTCTCGGAGCTGAAGCCGCCATCATCACCCGCGTCGGCCACGACGACTACGGACGCGAGATCATCCGCCGCCTCCGCAACATGGGCCTGCCCGAAGCCGCCATCCAGGTCGACGAGTCTTCTCCCACCGGAACCGTGAAAGTGGAACTCTCCGGCGAAGGCCTCACCCAGTACACCGTCCAGCAAAACGTAGCCTGGGATTGCATCGCCGCTACGCCCGAAGCCCTCGCCTACGCGAGTTCCGCCGACGCTTTCTGCTTCGGAAGCCTCGCCCAGCGCAGCCCCGCCTCGCGCCACACCATTCAGAAACTTTTAGCCGCCACGCCCGCAAGCGCTCTCCGCATCTTCGACATCAACCTACGCCAGAATTTCTATTCCCGCGAAGTCATCGAACAATCGCTCGAACATTCGAACGTCCTCAAGATGAACGACGACGAACTCCCCACGCTAGCCGCCATGTTCAATCTGGAAAGTCGCGATGGCTCGTGTGGCGCGGACATTCCTGTCCGCGTGTCAGCGCCAAAGAAAACGTTTGCCTCGCCAAAGCCGCCGACCCCAAACGAGCGGCACTCCCAGCCTCGCCACCAAATCAGACGCCTCGGCGAAATTTTCAACCTTCAACTAGTCGCTCTCACCCGCGGAGCTAACGGCAGCCTTCTCTATCAGCGCAAAGACGGCGCCGACCGCTGGTCCGACTGCATCTCTCGCCCCGTGAAAGTCGTCGACACCGTCGGCGCCGGAGACTCCTTCACCGCCGCCCTCGTCCACGGCCTGCTCCGCAACATGGACCTCGACGACATCAACTCCATCGCCAACGAAGTCGCCCGCTACGTCTGCTCCCAACCCGGAGGCACGCCAACTCTCCCACCAGAATTCGCCAACAAATTCTCCACCGCCGCTGCCCCCCTCCAAAAACGCATCTCATAATTGTTTTGAAAGGACGCGGCCAATTTCGAAAGCATGCAGCTTTACAGTTTGCTGAAAAATCCGATCTTGGTCTTGCTTTTGGGTGGCGCAGCGGTTTACCGCTGCGATAAATCCCTTATATCAGCGCCGGCTTTAGCCGCTGGGGGCGCGATGCGGCGTACATTTGGTTTGTCGGCAATCTCTTGATCTCCTGAGGAAACCACTCTCCACACCAGTGACCGCCTCCGACCACTTCCGCATCACCGCCTCCGCCCTCAAGCACTGGGCCATCGCCCAACTTCAGGACTCCCTCGCCATCGGCCTCCTCTGGCTCCTCGGCCTCTGGATCCTCCGCATCCCCTGGGCTCCGCTCTGGGCGCTTCTGGCCGCGACCCTCCAGATCATCCCCCACTTCGGCCCCATCCTCTCGCTCCTCGGTCCCGTCCTCGCCGCCGTTCTCCGCTTCGAAGACTGGCAGCATCCCCTCTACGTTCTCATCCTCTATGCCGTGATCGTCGTCGTCGATTCACTCCTTCTCCAGCCGTACATCATGCGCCGCGCCACCCGCGTGCCCATCTGGGCCTCCATCCTCGTCCCGCTGATCCTCGGCTTCCTCATCCCCTTCTGGGGATTTCTCGCCGCTCCTCCGCTGCTCGCCGTCTTCTACGCCTACAAAGCCCGCCGCGCGAAAAAACAACTCCCGCAATCATGAATGCCCCGCTGCCTCACCCCATCACCGGCGCACCCGGAGCCACCTGCCCACGCAGCCCCGTCCCACAATAAGGACAATAAACATCCCCCGCCCCAATCACCCGCTTGCACTGCGGACAACTCGGACTCAGCCTGCAATTGCACGCCGGACAAAAATTAAATTCAGCCTGCACCGCCCCTCCGCACTGCGGACACGCACCCCGCCGCGGCTGCCGCAAAATAAAATACAGCAGAATACCCAGCGCGTTCGGAATCATCACCGCCACTACCGTCCACAGCGTCGGACTCATCCCCCGCCGCTTCGCATCCCGATTGATATATCCAAGAAACAGAAAATACGCGCCCCCCACCAGCCCCGCCAGAATCCCAATCAACGGCCGCGCCCACGCCGGAGGCCCACCGGCCTTGTGATGCGGAATCACCACATCGAACAAAATCTGCGCCCCGATCACCATGATCCCCGCCATCACCCACGCCCACGTCGGGACAATCTGGATCTCCGCCGCCAGGAAACTTTGGTTGTCGTTTCTTCCCTGAATACTTCCCTGCATACTCGTACCCTCCTTCCTTATCTCAATCCTGTTCCGCGCTGCCGCCGCCCAAATTCGATCTCAAACTCGTCCCGATCCCATTCGCCGCGTTCAAATGCGTCCCGCGATCCACCAGCAGCGCACTCGCCACCAGCGCTGGAACAATCCATACGAACGTAAATCCTGCCTGCCACACCCAGCTCGAAACGCCCATCCACTCGCCCGCCCACGCAAACCCTTGCCACAATAAAGGAGTCGTAACTGCTGCCGAAATCCCCACAAACGCGCACGACAGCCCGACCAGCCACATCCGCTCCCGCTGCCGCCGCAACTCCAAAGCGCGCGCGCGCACCCGCATCTGCGTCGCTCGCACCAGCCCCGATCCCGCCGCCATCGGATGCGTCCGCAGCGCCCGAATCGCCCCGCCCGCCGCCTCCGCATAATCCCTGCACGCTTCACACTCCTGCAGATGGACGCGCAACCATCCCCGCTCTCCCTCCGCCCGCGCATCGCCAGTCCGGCCGCCCGAAGCGTCCGCCCCCGACAGCGCAATCAGCTGCCGCGCCCGTTCATGATCGTTAACACTCATGCCGTCTTCCCCTCCAATCGCCCCATCAGCAAATTGAGCCCGCGATACAGCCGCGACTTCACCGTCCCCAGCGGAGCTCCCGTCACCGTCGCGATCTCCTCCAACGCAAGCTCATCCTGGAAGCGCAACACCACAGCCTCCCTGTACTCCGCTGGAATCCCCACCAGAGCCGCGTTGATCCGCTCCGCCTGCTCATGCTGCTCGACAACTTTCCACGCCGCCGGACGCGTATCCGCCGGCTCCAGCGGAGCATGCTGCTCGTCCTCCATCAGCCCATCCAGGCTCACCGGACTCTTCTTCCGCAGATAATCAATCGTCAGGTTTCTCGCAACCGCGTACAGCCACGTTCCAAATTCATGCCGACCATCGTATAAATGTCCGCGCTCCAGCACGCGAATCCACGTCTCCTGGAAAAGGTCTTCGGCGAGCTCGCGATTGTTTGTCAGGTAGACCAGATAGCGCAGCAGCCGGTGCTGATACTGCTCGATCAGACGATCGAGTAGTTCGGGATCCCGACGACGCAGGCCGCGCGCGATTGCGCTCGTTTCCGATTCCATCGCATTCCACGAACAGTACGCTATGGCGTTCATGCTACCCGTAGATACGGAGCGGCCGGGAAGAAAGATGCCGGGGTTGGCAAGATATTGTGGGGTAGGGATTTAGCCGTCAGCCGTCAGCCATCAGGAAAGGATCGGATCGAGCCGGTGCCGCAGGTTCGCGCCCGTCTTTTGGGGGGCTAACCTGGGAGATTCACCATCCAGACCGGAGCGGTTCATCGCGAAGCGTGCCCTTGTTTTTTACGGTCGAAAATAAATTTTTGTTGCTGGATCGGAACTGAGCGAGAAATCGGGTGATGTTTACTGGTTGGTACTGGTATCCCCCCCCCTCCCCCCTCCCCCTGGTCTTGAAGAATCATGAGGTTAGGAAGAATTTCCGGGTAGGTCTATGAACAATAAGGACTTAGAGCCAAAGTATTCCGGAATCAGGACTTACGGGGATTAGGGCCGCTTTTCTTGCCGTGGGAGCTCGTTTCGTCCGGAGTAAAAAGTCAATCTTGACAAAGCCGAGGCCGGGAAGGGGCCATCCGTTTCGTCCCCAGTTGTTTGTCGGGGCCGTGTGCGGGAGAGGGAAAATATCAAAGAGTATTTTGCCGCCACTGGAGGCGGGCACACGCTTCGCTACACCGATCCTAAAATGATTTTTGCATGGAGTGGAAATGTTGTCTGTGATGCGAATACTGTGCGTGTGTGATGAAACAGAATGAAGTGAGATTCGGGCGTGGCTGGAGTGACGGTGAGAGGCTAGTGAACGTCCCGTCTGTCCCGCATTTCCGTTCCTCCGCATTTCCGATCCATTAACAAATGGACGTGCTCCGGCATCACGACATACCTGTAGATACACATCGAAAACCGGCAGCGCATGTCTTCGAGGCATGGAACAAACAAATCGTAGATTTCAGGAGAGCGGAAGTTCGGCTGCCCTGCGGTAGCAACTGAACGTCACGAAATGGGAGGGTCGCGTCTGCTGGAAGCGTTTGAGTCCGCTCGGCATGGCGAGAGCCTACATCAGCCAGGCGCCGCTGTCTGTGATCCCAGGTTAGCGCCCAAACCCAGGGCGCGAACCTGGGGCACCAGGCTATCGGCTTAGCGGGTAACTGGGTTATTCAACCGATTCCCCCCGGCCCGGGTGTTTGGACACATTGAAACCATCCGCAACCGTCGCACGCACTAACCTGAACCGTCGGCTGACGCGCTCCGCTTATCGTTAGCGCGATTCAGCAGCCGCACGGACCAAATGATCGGTACGATCCAACCTACTAAGAAAAAGATCCAGAATAGCCAAAACGCCCCCTCCCGCAGAGGAGAAGGCAACGTATCAAGGGCCCTCGCGATTCCGCCAAATGGCGTCCGGCGTAATATTATGTTCCCTGCGATGACAAAGACAACAACCCCGAACCAGAGTCCGCCAGCGATGGCGAGAGCGTACCCCTTTTTTTGTTTCGCAATGGGCATTTTGGGCCTCGGTTACCCTCACATTGATCGCGCCTAACTCAATTCTCAGCGAAGAGATAGTTGTCACCCTGCTCGGCATCCAGCATCTGTAAGAGTCGCTGATATTGGCCGGCCGCCGCACTGTCATTCTGATTGACGTTAATACATCCCAAAGAAAGATGCCCGAGATGGAGTGCAAACCCGCAACGCTGAATCCCAAGTCTACATTTCCAACCTGGAACAGAAGGCACCGGCTCCAGCCTATACCAGAGGGAATGGCCCGCCCTATCATCCTTGTTCATCTGGTATTTTCCCGGCGGAATTGGACCAGTAAATGACCGCGACTCGCACGCAGTGTTGTTGGCACACTGCCCATAGCCCGACGACGTGGAGGAAGCATCGACTATCACCTGATTAGCGGCATTGGCGGTAGAGACACACGACAGCGTATGATTCGTAATTTCGTACAAGCACTGAGCCAGCCCCGTCGGATCCGTTAGGGCAGTTGGCCGGTTAGACACGTAGAGATAAAAATCGTTCGTCGCTCCAAACCGCATTGGATCCTCGGCTATGAAACGACCGACATTCGAGTCGTAGTACCTGGCTCGGTAGTAGCGGAGACTGGTTTCGGGGTCGAAATCGCGTCCTGTGTACTGAAAAGGATTCGTGATGCTTCCGGTTGAAGCCGTCAGCTTGCCGAAGGAATCGTAAGTGTAAGTGTTGGCGAGGGACCCGGCTGAACTGCTGAGCGATGAAACGGAACCAAGACCATCCTGCTCGTAATAGCTCGTGTTTCCCGCACGAAGTTCCGCTAGTGGTTGATCTATGCCTATGCTTTGACTATAGCGAGCAAGCACGTTCGCAGAGGAATCCAGTTCCTCAATGGGGTTCGTTCCCTCATAGAGGTAGTTGGTGGTGCCGAGCGGACCGGATTTCTGGATGCGCCTGCCGAAGGGATCGTAGCGGAAGGTTGTGGTCCCAACGCCGGGATTCACAACCTGCGTCAGCCGGTTCTCAAAGTCCCAGAGTATGGATTTGCCGGAGGGATCGGAGAGGGTATTGCCGTTTGCGTCATACGTATAGCTTCCCGACGAAGTCGAGGTCAGCTCGTTCGACGGATTGTAGCTGTAGGTCGGCACTCCGGATGACGATAGTCTATTGCCGACCGCGTCGTAAGAATAGCTCTCCGTGGTACCCCCAACCTGGGTTACTTGCTGCAGTTCGTAGATCGCGTCATAAGCGTAATTCGACGTGATCCCGTTGAGATAGTTGGTCTTGCTCGTTCGGTTGCCAGCGTAGTCGTAGCCGTAGCTCGCTCCATCGAGCGTCGTCGATCCTGCTTGGTGCAGCACGCTCAGCAGATGTGACACGGAGTCGTACGCATAATTCGTGTTGACGCCGTTCGGACGCGTCAGCTGCGTTCTCCGGCTCAGTGCATCGTAGCCGAAGCCGAACTGCCCGGTCAGCGAGTTGGTCAGGGTCGCGAGACGGGCTCAAGGTTTCTCCGTTCAAGATCCCAAGAGGGACGGAGCCGTGGCATCCCAGGTTTCGAAAACCGCGAAACCTGGGGCACCCGACTTTGCGATAAATGGTTGCGGCCGGGATGATGGATCTCCCAGCTTAGCGCCCAAAGAACGGGCGCGAACCTGGGGCACCGGCAGGTCCTTCCCCTTGGACAAGCCTGGTGCCTGGATCACAGACAGCGGCGGCTGGCTGGAGTAGGCTCTCGCCATGCCGAGCGGACTCAAACGCTTTCAGCAGACACGACATTCCCATTTCGTGACGTTCAGTTGTTACCGCAGGCAGGCGAAGTTCCGCACTCCTGAAATCTACGATTTGTTTGTGCAATGCCTCGAAGACATGCGCCGCCGGTTTTCAATGTGTATCTACGGGTATGTCGTGATGCCGGAGCACGTCCATTTGCTGATGAGTGAACCGGAACAGGGCGTGCTGGCGGAAGCGATCCACTATGTGAAGCTTTCGTTTGCGAAACGGCTACGGAGCCGAGAGCGCCGGGTCGAGTTGGGATCCTTCTGGCAGAAGCGGTATTACGATCGCAATGTGCGAGACGCAGGCGAATTCTCGATCAAGTTGCGCTACCTGCATCGCAATCCGGTGAAGCGGGGACTGGTGAAGGATCCGAGGGAGTGGAAGTGGAGCAGTTTTCGACACTACGCGCTGCGGGAAGTGGGCGTGGTGGAGATCGAGTCGGAATGGACGGCGCGGGATCGGGAGATTGAAGTGCGGGGCGGGGTGGCGAGGGTGTTTCTGGATCCCCCAGGCACCGGGCTGGATTTCCCAGGTTAGCGCCAAAAAAGACGGGCGCGAACCTGGGGCACCAGAAACCAGACAACAGGCACCGGGTCAATTCTCGGTCGACTATTTCTCGCCGAGAATTATTGCAGCGGGCTTTCCGTCCCCGCGCAGCTGGTTAGCGCTGCCGAGCTGTACCGCACAACCGCGTCCGCAATCGAACAGAACGAGCGTACGCCAGTCTGATTTGCCGCCAACGGCGATCCCGCAATCTGATACGCCGAGTTGGGAGTCCCGCTCGCCCCACCGAGCGTGAAATGATATCCGCTCTTGGTGCCGCTCGAAAGCTGAGAGTCGATCAAGCAGGCGCCAGTCGAACTCGGTGGCGTGCACGATGTGCCGGCCAGAGCGGCGAGCGTAGACGCGAAGCCCACCGTCGGATACGCCGAGTTGTATGAAATCTCCGCTGTGTTCAAAGTACGAATCGATGCCACTGAAGACGACTCGTTCGCCGCGATCCGCGCTCGCAACAGGTTAGGGATGGCGATAGCTGCGATGATCAGGATGATCGCCACCACGATAAGTAATTCGATCAGTGAGAAACCTTTCTGTTTTTGCATGTCCCCGAGTAGCCCCTTGTGGAGTTGAATTCCCACTCAGATCGTACTTGTGAAATCAGAAAAACTTTAATGACGAAAGAGCGAACCGTGGTAATGCCTCAGCCCGGCGACGGATGCTTGCTCCCTACGCGCCCGGTGCGGCGCACCCTTCGATCGCGCTCTTTGCGATGGAGTGGGCGCCTTCGATCCCGCCCCTCAATCGGACGCCACACAAGCGCTCGCACCCCGACACCACGCTTCCTCACAAACCTCTGATTCTAAAAGACAGAATTCCAAACAATCCGCCCGCAGGGACGACGCCTTTCCGGATGGCTGATGGGTGTCTCCTACTTCAGATACTCCGAATCTTTCGTCAGGTCCTGCGGCTTCTCGATCGGGAACGGGGGGAAGTCATGGGAGTAGCCTTTGAACAGGGCGAGGGTCACCTCGGAGCGCTTGGTGCCGTCGTGGACGACGATCTGATGTTTCTCGGCTTCGGAGTAGCCCTCCCAGAGCGAGACGCCGGCGTAGGCGCCGTCTTTGCGCAGGATGTAATAGGTCATGTCCATGAACTTCAGCTTGGTCATGTCGTTGTTGTAGTTGCGGACGATGCGATGGAGCGCGTCCATGCCGGCGTCGACGGGAGACATGCCATGCCGCATGTTCTCGACGATGGTATGCGCACCCGCAACCTTGATGTTCTCTTCGCCCGCACCGGTCGCGCCGGCTGAGCCCACATCCTGATCGGTGTAGCAGCCGGCGCCGATGATGGCGGAGTCGCCGACGCGCCCGGGAATTTTGAAGGAGAGACCGCTGGTGGTGGTGACGCCGGAGATTTCTCCGCGGTCGTTGAGAGCGGAACAGTGAATGGTTCCGGTGGGAGGAGAGAGCACGCGGCGGATCGCGGCCATGCGAAACTCGGGCTCGATACCTAGCTGGGCGGCGCTTTCGGCTAGGCGATCGATGCGGTGTTTGATCTGATCTTGCCAGAGGTCGGATTGCGGAGTTTCTCCGGGAATGGCGGGAGCCTTCCAGTGGGGATCGGATAATCCTGGGCCCCACCAGTCGTCGGTGGAATGATTTTCTTTCCAGAGCAGCCAGATCTTGCGGGAGCGCTCGGTGAGCAGGTTTTCGCGCGGGAAACCTTGCGCGACGGCAAAGCGCTCGGCGCCTTCGCCGACGAGCATGACGTGTCCGGTATGTTCCATGACGGCTTTGGAGACGAGCGCGACATTCTTGATGTTGCGCACGCCGCCGACGGAGCCAGCGCGGCGCGTGGGTCCATGCATGCAGCAGGCATCGAGCTCGACGACGCCATCTTCGTTGGGAAGGCCGCCGAGTCCGACGGTATCGTCGTTGGGATCGTCTTCGGGTCCTTTGACGACGCGGATGGCAGCATCGAGCGTGTCGCCTCCGCTTTTGAGGAAGGCGAAGGCGGCGTCGACGTAGTTCAGGCCATTGTGGGCGCAGACGAGGATGGGACGCTTGCCGGAGCCGAAGTAGCCTGCGGATTCGGGATGATCGGGCTTGGTGTGGGCTGCTGATTTGTCTTGCGCGTTTTGTTCGGAAGCGTGCAATCCGGAGACGGCGGAGGCGGCGATGGCGGAGCCGATGAATCCACGACGACTGATGGGCATAATTTCTCCGTACAAATGAGGAAGCGGCGAGAAGAATATCACGCGGGACGGGCGATCTCACTCCACGAGCGGGAGCAGGCGCGCAACGCCGTCGCGGAAGACGGAGGGTTCGGTGATCAGGCTGAGGATGAGATAACCGTCGGTGGGGAAATCGTAGAAGTGTCCGGGATGGACGAGGACGCTGGCCTCGCGCAGCAGGCGGATGGCGAGATCTTCGTCGCTGCCGAAGGCGGGAACGCGGAGGACGACGTACCATCCGCCTTCGACGAGCAGGCGCACGGATGCGGGATGGCTGGTGAGCTGGCGATCGAGTTCGACGAGGTTCACGCGCAGACGATCGAGCAAGAGCGGTTGAATCTGCTTGCGCTGGTCGAGAAGGACAGGCGCGGCGAGTTGGATCGGCGCGCTCATGGAGAGGAATGTGTCGGCGATGATTTCGAGGCGCGCTCCGGCGTCGGAGACGGCTTGCTCGGGGCCGCTGGTCGCCAGCCACGCGAGCTTCATCTGCGGCAGGGCGGAGATTTTCGAAACGCCGCTGAGAGTGAAGGTGAGAGCGTCGGAGTTTCCGATAAAACTTGGGCGCGATGCACCGTCGTGCGCATAGTCGAGGAAGACTTCGTCGACGATGAGGGCTAGTTCGTACTCCTGGCAGAAGCGGTTGAGGGCGGCGGTCTCGGCGACGGAGACGTAGGATCCGGTGGGATTGTTGGGGTGAACGAGGATCACGGCTCGGGAACGCGCGCTGGCGGCTTTGTAGAGCGAGTCGAAGTCGATCTGCCATCCGTGATCGTAGAGCAGCGGATAGGGGATGAGCTTGACGTCGGCAAGATCGGCGAGGAACTCGAAGAGGGGGTAGCTGGGTTTGGGGACGAGAATTTCGTCTCCGGGATTGCAGAGCAGGCGAAAGACGTAGGAGTAGGCTTCGCTGGTGCTGGTGGTGAGGATGAGGCGCTCGGGATCGAAGTCGAAGATTTCGTGCGACTCGCGATAGTAGCGGCAGACGGCGTGGCGGGCTTCGAGGAGTCCACGAGGCTGCGGCTGGTAATGCATCGCGCTTTGATGGACGAGAGCGGAGAGGACTTCTTTTGTGTCGGGGCGGATTCCGGCTTCGGTGGGATTGGAGACGCTGAGGTCGAGGATGGTTTGGCCGGAGGCGCGCGATTCTTCGATGGCGCGGGTGAAGGCATTGGGAGTGAGGGTCCAGTTTGTGCGCGTCGAGAACATACGGTTCAGAGAAAATGATGATGCAGTGGGCGGCCGATGGTATGACTGCTGGTACGACGGGTACGAACGTCAGAATTATTTCAGAAAAAATCCTAATTGTTCGGGAGGCGGCAAGGTCTTTGTGGTCCAAAACTGGCGTTGGGCGGCTTGGACGGCTACGATTTTGGCTTGTATCTCTGACGCGAGGTTGTCGTAGCGGACCAGAACGTTTGGTTGCCAGTAGGGCTGGTTTTCGCGGGCCCAGCCTTGCTCGTATTTACCGCGCATTTCGGTGATGGCGTCGCGCAGGCTTTGCAGGCGCCCGTTGATGTCGACGATCTCGTCGAGGTCACCTTGGGCATGCGGGATGTCGGTCTGATTCTGATAGGCGTCCGAGTAGAAGTGGCTGATCTCGGAGGTGAACTGGATCTTCATGCCGAGCGTGTCGAGATGCCAGGCAGCGAGCAGCATGTCGTCGAGAGTTTCGGCGTGGAGATGGGCCTTGGCGCGATTTGCAAGGAGGGATTCGGCGGCTTGCTCGGCGCTGATGCGCAGGTCGTGCGTTACGGGCAATGCGGTCGCGGCCGTGGTGGCGCCTGCTTGGCTGAAGGGGTCGGTCCAGAAAAGTTCGTGGCTGGCGTTATCGAGTTTCACTCCGGCTAGCAGCGCGTGCGGACGATCGAGATTGTCGATGACGGCGGCGAAGGTTTTCTCTGCGTCATTATTGCGATAGAAAGCCCAGTCATAGCTGTTCTTGAAATCGTCGATGCTCGACTCGCCGGGCTGCCAGCTGGCGGCTGCTCCGAAAACCAGGGAGGGCCAACTCATGTCGACCAGCGATTCGCCATCGTCGTTCCAGGTGGTGTTGAGCATTCCGAGAGCTTGATGCTTTTGTCCGTCGCGGACAAAGTTGCGGATGTTCACGAATGCGTTCTCGAGATCGGGCCAGATGACCCGCCAGTCGCCGGCGCCGGGCGCTACTACTACGCGCAATCCTGCATTGGTGTAAGGGGTAATGATGTTCTCGTAGCTGGGCTTCGGATCGTAATCCCAGGGGACGGCGATCATGTCTTTGGGGAGAATCGTCAGCAACTCGGGATACTTGACGGCAATGTCTCCCCAGAACATGAGTTGCTTGTGATAGGGCTTCATGATCTCGAAGACCTTTTGAAGGTGCTCGAGGTAGACGCGTCCCAGGCCTTCCTGGGCTGCCAGGTCTTTGGTTCGTCCGAGGCCAAGCTCGAAGGTTTCGTCGGATCCGATGTGGAAGAACGGGCCGGGAAATTCGGGAACGACTTCGCCATAAACCTGGCGGATGAAATCGTAGGTTTTGGGATTGGTGGGAGTGAGGACGTGGCCGTGGGGCGTCTCGGCGAGATCGGAATAGATCTCGTATTTCAGTAGTTGATGAAGATGGCCGAAGGCTTGTTGCTCGGGAAGAAGCGTGATGTAGTAGCGGCTGGCGTATTCGACGAGGTCTTTGATCTGAGCAGGCGTCAGAGCTGCTTTGTCGGGAGCGACCAGCGATTGGGACTTGAAATCGAAAACGTTCTCCATGTTGAAACCGAGGAGATTGATCTTGTATTCGGCCAGGGTGCGAATCTGCAGCTTCAGGTAGTCGAGGGTGGGAATTGGACCGCGGCTGATATCGTCGCTCACGCCGCGCCACTCCATGCTGGGCCAGTCGCGGATGACGAGTGCGGGGATGGCGAGCGACTTGGCTGACGGGCCGTCAGGAAGGAGTAACTGGCGAAGGGTCTGGACTCCGTAGAAGACGCCTTGCGCGGTTCTGGCGGCGACTAGAACGCCGGAGTCGGTCGCGCGAATGACATAACCCTGGTCGCCCAGATCGTCGCCGATTTTCACTCCTTGCGATTCGAGGTACGAACGGAGGCCGCGATCGGTGAGCCGTCCGAGAGAGATGTGGCCTGGGGTTCTGGGAGCGGCGGTGGCAGATTCAATGGACAGCTTCATTCCTGTGCGGTCGTGAATCTCTTTTTCGAGTGTCTCGGCGGAAAGGCGATCTTCATTGCTGTTGATCAGGATCGTGGTTGTTGGCCTGATTACAAGCTTGCCTTCGCCGATGCGAACTTCTTGGGGAGCGGGCAAAAGTTTGAGGGCGCGGACAGGATCTGGAGCCTGGGCTTGTAATGCCATCGGCAGGCAGAGGAAGCAGGCGAAAATCCATTTAGTAATCGTCATGGCGGGAACGAATGGCGAGAGTAGCAGGTGGGTCGGGGCTGAGACAAGTTGGTAGGGCCGATCAGTCCGCGAGAGAAAGCCTGCCGAGCGTTGCTCGGCTTGGACCCTTCGACTTCGCTCAGGGCAGGCTCGCGGGACGCCCGTCCCCACACAAACCACCCCCACACAAACCAGCCACCCAAACAGACTTCCCGCCCCTACTCAGACAGAGGTGCTATTTTGCGAAGGCTTCTTTGTTTACTACGTAGGGCATCTTGGTGAGGTCGCCGCCGTAGTTCCCTTCCAGCACATCGAGGAGTCCCTGGACGCAGCGGCCAGCCATGCCTTTGTTGGGATCGGGGGACAGGCGCGTGATGCGGGCCGCGCTGGCGAAATGAGGCAATAGGCGGCAACGATCGGCGATGGCGGGATCGCGCAATGGGGAATCTGCGGGCAGCGGCTCTTTTTCGTAAACATCGAGGGCCGCGCCGGCGATCCACTTCTCGCGTAAGGCGCGCGCAAGGGCGGTTTCGTCGATTACGGGGCCTCGCGAGGTGTTGACGATCATGGCGGTCGGCTTCATCATGCGCAGCGTGGTTTCGTTAATCAGGTGATAGGTCGGGGTGGCGCTCTCTCCTTCGCGAAGCAGGGGGACATGCAAACTGATAAAGTCGGCCGTGCTCAAGGCTTCGTTTAGCGTGGTGTAGCGGATCGAAGTTTTCTCGCTGCTGATGCCGCGCGCGAAGCGCAGATCGTTTGTTTCTTGAATGGCGTTGATGTAAGCGTGGTTCTCATAGGCGGGATCGAAACAGAGGATGTTCATATCGAAGCCGGCGCATTTCTTGATCATCGCCAGGCCGATGCGGCCGGTGCCGATGATGGCGACGGTTTTCCCGGTGACCTCGTCGCCTAAGAATGGAAGGTAAGGATGCCAGTATCCCCAGCGGTTTTCACGGCAGAGATATTCTGCGGGCCAGAGTTTGCGGGCGAGTTCGCCCATTAAGAAGAAGGCGAATTCTGCTGTGGCCTCCGTCAGGACGTCGGCGGTGTTGGTGAAGGGAATCTTGTAATGATTGGCATCGGCGCGATTGATGTTGTCGAATCCAACGGCGTATTGCGCGACGACTTTCAGAGTGCCAGCGCCGGCGGCGAAGACCTCGGCGTCAATTGGATCACGGAGGGTCGTGATCAGGCCGTCGATGCCGGACTTTACCTTCTCGATGATCAGGCTCTTGGGCGGCGGTTCGGGCTTGGGATAGACCTCGAGGTCGAATCCTTTTTGTCGGAGGATGTCGAGGGCATCTCCGATATCGCACGTGGCATAGACGCGGATTTTCTGGGTCATGGGCGACAACAGTGTATCGCAGCGCGGAGGTGGCGGCGTAGGTGGCGCTGCGAAAAAGTGCGGCTCGCAGCGGCTAAAGCTGAAAAACAAGGTCGCGCGCTGCGTCGAGCCCTCAGCGGCTAAAGCCGGCACTGATAATAAGGCATTGATCGCAGCGGTAAACCGCTGCGCCACCCAAAGGCAAGAGCAAAATCTAGTGTTTCAGCAAAGCGTAAAGGCGTGATTTGTTTTGGGACGGTTTCGGCACGGCTTTAAGCCGCTTGTGTAGCGAGACTGGCGGCATGGCTGAAACCATGCCCGTAGTGTCTGGCACATTTCAGACATTACCAGCCATGCCCTTTCACGCTGGCTCCCAAGACCCAGCAGATTGCTGAAAAACAAGGTCGCGCGCAGCGTCGGGCCCTCAGCGGCTAAAGCCGGCACTGATAAGAAGGCATTGATCGCAGCGGTAAACCGCTGCGCCACCCGAAGGCAAGAGCAAAATCCAGAGTTTCAGCAAAGCGTAAAGACGTGATTTGTTTTGGGACGGTTTCGGCACGGCTTAAGCGGCTTGTGCAGCGAGGCTGGCGGCATGGCTGAAACCATGCCCGTAGTGTCTGGCACATTTCAGACATTACCAGCCATGCCCTTTCACGCTGGCTCCCAAGACCCAGCAGATTGCTGAAAAACAAGGTCGCGCGCAGCGTCGGGCCCTCAGCGGCTAAAGCCGGCACTGATAATAAGGCATTGATCGCAGCGGTAAACCGCTGCGCCACCCAAAGGCAAGAGCAAAATCTAGTGTTTCAGCAAAGCGTAAAGGCGTGATTTGTTTTGGGACGGTTTCGGCACGGCTTTAAGCCGCTTGTGTAGCGAGACTGGCGGCATGGCTGAAACCATGCCCGTAGTGTCTGGCACATTTCAGACATTACCAGCCATGCCCTTTCACGCTGGCTCCCAAGACCCAGCAGATTGCTGAAAAACAAGGTCGCGCGCAGCGTCGGGCCCTCAGCGGCTAAAGCCGGCACTGATAAGAAGGCATTGATCGCAGCGGTAAACCGCTGCGCCACCCGAAGGCAAGAGCAAAATCCAGTGTTTCAGCAAAGCGTAAAGACGTGATTTGTTTTGGGACGGTTTCGGCACGGCTTAAGCGGCTTGTGCAGCGAGGCTGGCGGCATGGCTGAAACCATGCCCGTAGTGTCTGGCACATTTCAGACATTACCAGCCATGCCCTTTCACGCTGGCTCCCAAGACCCAGCAGATTGCTGAAAAACAAGGTCGCGCGCAGCGTCGGGCCCTCAGCGGCTAAAGCCGGCACTGAGAATAAGGCATTGATCGCAGCGGTAAACCGCTGCGCCACCTAAAGGCAAGAGCAAAATCCAGTGTTTCAGCAAAGCGTAAAATGGACCGTGTTTCAAGCTCTCTCTTGCAAGCTCTCTGTGGGCCAATTTATTCAGATTGTCGTTCTTTATTGTTCGCGCTTTCTATTGTTCGTGGCGTTCGGGGCGGGGGGCTACGGAGGCTGCCTGGGCGTGATGACGGACGTTTGCGCCCAGCACCCAGAAGATTACGTCTTCAGAGATGTTGGTGGCGTGGTCGGCGACGCGTTCCAGGTTGCGCGCGACGAGAAGCGCGTCCAGAGCTTGCTGGGTGACCTGAGGCTCCTCGTTCATCTTGCGCACGAGCATGATGAAAGCTTCGTCGCGCATACGGTCGACAACGTGGTCCATCTCGAGGACGGCCTGGGCAAGCTCTGCTTTGCCTTCGACGAAGGACTCGAGGGCGCGGCGAACCATGGCGCTGACGGCGGTTGCCATGCGGGCGATATCCACGGGCAATTCGACGGCGGGCAACTCGATCAAGTCCATGACGCGCTCGGCAATGTTGACCGCTTGATCGCCGACGCGCTCCAGATCTGCGTTGATTTTGGTGACGGCCAGGATGAAGCGCAGATCAACGGCGGCCGGCTGCTGGGTGGCGAGAATGTCGAAGGCGAGTTCATCGATCTCGCGCTCGGCGGCGTTGATGAGGCTTTCGTTTTCGAGCACTAACTGGCAGCGGGAGAGGTCCCGTTGCGTGTATGCCTGGCACGCGCGATCCACTGCCAGTTCCGCGAGCCCGCCCATGCGGAGCAATTTCTCGCGAAGGTCCTCCATCTGCTGTTGAAAGCGAGTGCGCATTTATACGAACCTCTTCATCCGAATCTGCCGGTAACGTAGTCTTCCGTCCGTTTGTCGGAGGGATTGGTAAATATCTTTTCCGTCTTATCGAATTCGATCATTTTGCCGAGCAGGAAGAAGCCGGTAAACTCGGCTACCCGCGCGGCCTGCTGCATATTATGCGTCACAATCACGATGGTGTATTGCTCTTTTAATTGAAAAATGAGTTCTTCGATTTTGCCGGTGGAGATCGGATCGAGGGCGGAGCAGGGTTCGTCCATGAGAAGGACTTCGGGTTGAACGGCCAGCGCGCGCGCGATGCAGAGGCGCTGTTGCTGACCTCCCGAGAGGCTGGCGCCGGATTTTTTGTGAAGATGATCTTTTACTTCGTCCCAGAGCGCAGAGCTTTCGAGGGATTTGCGGACGACTTCGTCGAGTTGCTTGCGATTGCGAAAGCCGTTGAGTTTGAGACCGGCGGCGACGTTGTCATAAATCGACATGGTAGGAAACGGATTGGGCTTCTGAAATACCATGCCGACGCGCCGGCGCAACTGGGTAGCTGAGGTTCCGTTGTAAACGCTTAGATCGCCGATTCGAACCGTTCCTTCGACGCGCGCCTCGGGAATCGTTTCGTGCATGCGATTCAGGCAGCGAATGAAGGTGGATTTTCCGCAGCCGGAAGGGCCGATCAGCGCGGTGGCGCGGTTCGCAAGCACGGCGATGTTGATATCGAACAGAGCTTGCGTCTTGCCGTAGAACGCATTCAGTTGCTCGACATTAATTCCGACACCCATAAATGGTTAAGCTCCCACAACCGACAGGTGCTACCGAACTTTAAACCCTTGGACTTCTAAGCGCCGGATAGTGTTCCGTGTTTCACAGCCAGACGAACCGCAGCCACAGCGCTTACGATCAGCACGATTAAGACCAGCGATCCGGCCCAGGCTTGTTTGTGCCACTCGTCGAAGGGCGAAATCGCGTAGGTGAAGATTTGCAGAGAGAGAGCGGCGGTGGGCTGGTCTGTTTTCCAATTCCAAAATTGATTGCCGAATGCGGTGAAGAGCAGCGGGGCGGTTTCTCCGGCGACGCGGGCGAAGGCCAGCATCACGCCGGTAATGACGCCCGAGGTCGCGGTGCGGAGAGTGATGGAAAGCGTCGTACGCCAGCGCGAAACGCCGAGGCCGTAGGCGGCTTCGCGGATCGCCTGCGGCACGAGGAGAAGCATTTGCTCCGTGGTTCGCGCAATGGTGGGGATCATCATGATGGCCAACGCTACTCCACCAGCGAGGGCGGAGAAATGTTTTTGGCGCATGACGACGAGACCGTAGGCGACGATCCCGATCACGATGGACGGGACGCCATTCAGCACGTCGGAGACAAAGCGGACGATGTCGCCGTAACGGTTCCGTCCGTACTCGGAGAGGAACACTCCGGCGCCGATGCCGAGTGGGACTCCAAGGAGGCTGGCGATGCCGAGGATGACCATGGAACCGACGATGGCGTTGGCCATGCCGCCACCGGGTTCGCCCACCGGCTTCGGAGTTTGCGTCAGGAAGGCGAGGTTGATCGAGCCGATGCCCTTGTAGACGAGGTAGGCGAAGATGGCGAAGAGGGGCAACAGAACCAGCGCGACCGTGAGGATGGCGACGCCAGTCATCGCGCGATCCGTTATGCGGCGGCGCAGGCTGAATGGCGGAATCTGTACCTGCGGAATTAAGACCGCGCCCGAATTGGAAAGATTAGGCAAGATTTCTCGCTGGTTGACCTCGAGTGACACTCCAAACCATGATTCGCGCGAGTGCGTTGACGACTATGGTAACGAAGAACAGCGCCAGGCCGATTTCGATGAGCGCTGAGAGATAGAGATCGCCGGTCGCTTCGGTGAATTCGTTGGCGAGAACGCTCGCCATGGTGTAACCGGGGGCAAAGAGGGATTTCGCGATCTCCGGGCGATTGCCGATCACCATGGTGACGGCCATGGTCTCGCCGAGGGCGCGGCCGAGTCCCAAGATGATGGCGCCCACGATTCCGGCGCGGGCGTTGCGGAGGACACCCATGCGGATCATTTCCCAACGCGTCGCACCGAGCGCGAGTACGGCTTCCCGCTGGTGCTGCGGGACGACGGTGAGGACCTCGCGAGTGATCGAGGAAATGATCGGGATGACCATGATGGCGAGAATCACGCCTGCCGCCAGCATGCCGATGCCGTAGGGAGGGCCGGTGAAGAGTCCTGTCCAGCCCAGTGTTTTGCCTAGAAAGGGCTGCACGTAGATGCGCAGGATGGGGACAAGAACGAAAATGGCCCAGAGACCGTAGACGACGCTGGGAATAGCGGCGAGAAGTTCGGTGGTGAAGGAGAGAATGCCGCGGAGACTGACCGGGCACATCTCGGTGATAAACACGGCGACGCCGATGGAAAGCGGCACGGCGATGACAAGGGATAATAATGACGAGACGATGGTGCCGTACATGAAGGGCAGAGCGCCGTATTGATCCTCGACGGGATTCCAGTCGGAATTGCCGAAGAACTTTAGTCCAAAGGCGTGCCAGGAGAGTTGGGAGCCGACTACCAGTTGGTAGACGATGAGCGCCAGTAAGGCTACGACGGCGAGGCCGCACAGGCGCATGGCCCAGCCGAAAACGGCATCGGGGATTTCGCTGACCTTCCCCTGCAGCAACGGCGCCGTTCTGGTCTCGATTTTCAGGGCGGCCTTAGTTCCCCGCTCCGGTTCGGGAGCGTTGAAACGCGGCCGGGGCAGGGCTTGATTTGACATTCCGTGATTAGGCTAGCAGAGCGTTGTTACAAATCGATTAAAAAGCATCGGCGGTGGTTTCGCTCGCCTTACAACATGGGTATTAGGCCGGGCGGGCGAACTTCGGCCGCAAAGGCGAAAAGTTGTTGTTCGTGTCGTTGGTTACGACCAACAGGTGACGCACCCTTATGTCAGAATAGTGTTCGTCTCGACTATGCCAACTTTTGCCGCCATTGATATTGGGTCCAACTCGGTCCGGCTCAAAATTTCGCGGCTGGTGGGCGGACGCCTTAAGACGATCCATGAAGATCGCGAGGTTACGCGACTGGGCGAGGGCGTTTTCAGCGGCGGGCTTCTGTCTCCTGAGTCGATGTCGAACACGGTGCGGGTGTTGCGCCGCTTTCATCGTGCAACGCAGGAAGCCGGCACGGATTCGGTGAAGATCGTGGCGACGGCGGCGATGCGCGATGCACGGAATTCGCGGGCGTTTCTCGAGTGGGTGCGTTCCACTACAGGTTGGACGATCGAAATTATCTCGGGCCTCGAAGAGGCGCGGCTGATTCACCTCGGCATCATCTCTTCGGGGCGACTGGGAGCTTCGAGCGTTCTGCTGATTGATCTTGGCGGCGGCAGTTGCGAGGTGACGCTTTCGCGGGACGGGCAACTTCGGGACACGGTGAGTTTGCCGCTGGGGGCGGTTCGTCTGACGGGCGAATTTCTGCAGCATGATCCGCCAAGGAAGAGCGAATTGAAGCGTCTTCGGGAATTTGTGGCGCGCGAAATGACGCGGGTACAAGATCGGATTAAATCGGCACGCGTGGGCGCGGTCATTGCCACGTCGGGCACGGCGGCTGCGCTCGTGGAGGCGGCCCGGCACGTGGCGCGAACCGGAAAGAGCCATCCTTCGACCTACGCGACGCGAGAGATGATTCGCCAACTTGCCAAACAGATCACGCGACTGACGCTAGAGCAACGGCGGAAGGTCCCTGGAATTGGTCCGCGACGAGCGGAGATCATTTGTGCGGGAGCTGTCGTTTACGCGGAATTGCTGGAGCGCTGCCATCTTGCGGGATTCCGCTACTCGGCGTTGGGATTGCGGGATGGCATTTTGGCGCAGATGGCGGCCGATTACGATCGCAGTACAAAGTCGGGGCGAGCGGTCGAATCGGAACGATGGGAGTCGATCAAGCAGGCCGTCGAGCGCTACCGGGTCGACATGAATCATGCCTTGCACGTGCGGGATGCGGCGTTGCTGCTATTTTCTTCGCTTAAGTCGGTGCATCAGCTTCCGCCCGAATATCGGGAATGGCTCTCGGCGGCGGCGATGCTTTTCGAGGTCGGGGATTACGTGAACCGTAACGGTCACCATCGGCACACTTACTACATCATCGCCAACTCCGATATTTTGGGTTACACGCCGCAGCAGCGGAGGATTATTGGATCGATTGCGCGGTACCTTGGGAAGTCGCGTCCGACGGCGGGAGATGGGCCGATGAACTCTCTCAGTGTCGAGGAGCAGGAGTATGTGACGAAGGCTTCCGTGCTTCTGCGCATTGCGCGGGCGTTGAACATGGGCAGAAGCCAGTCGGTGGGGAAGGTTGGGGTTTCGGCGCGCAATGGCAGGATCACGATGAAGTTAACGCCGCGCGGAAAAGCCAGCGTGGATCTGGAAGTGTGGTCGATTGAGAAGGATCGGGCTTATTTTCGGGAGGTTTTCGGCCGCGAGCTTTCGGTAGCGGCGGCGTGAAGCGCGCGCAGAATGCGGGGCGTGATGCACCAACTCAAGGATCCAGAGTTACGGCGCATCTCGACTTTGGCAACGGCTCCCTTTTTCAATTCGACTACTGCTTCACAACCGCTGTCGCTGATCACGCGGCCCAGGAATTCGCGCAGATTTGGATTGTGTCCAACGACCAGCATTGAGTCCTGGCGGGCATATTTCTCGAGCATCTTCTGGAAGTCAGAGAAACTAGACTGGGGACGCAGCGCGTTATCGACGACGAGCTTGCCTTCGTGGCCCATTTCGTTGCCGACGAGAGCTGCGGTTTGGGTGGAGCGTTTCAGCGGGCTGGAAACGATAATTTCGACCTGCACACCGAGTGCGGCAAGGGCCCGTCCGATATAGCCGCACTGCTCGATGCCATCTTTATCGAGGGCGCGTTTTTCGTCTTTCTTCGCAGTGCTCAGTTGTTGTCCGGCACTGGCGTGCCGCAAAAAATAGAGAAACATTTGGGAACACTATTCCTTTCCAAGACTTCGGCTGTTCGAGCCGCGCCCGCTCAAGGCGCGACCGGTGGAGGATCGCTGGCCGCGTCGCGGGATTGGGACGGGGATATCGTCCAGCGAGCGGCTGCCCTCGGCCAGGGCAATCAGAAAGTTTTGAGCATTGAAGGCAGCCGCGCCCCTGGGAGGTTTCTTGCTGCGGCCACGCGGCGATTGCCAGGGGCGCAGATAGCGGCCATCACTTTGCAAGAATCTTGCTTTCGCGTTATCGGCGAGATAGGCGGCTAGAATTTCCTGCGAGACGCGGTCCCGCAGCAGTGGACTCTTCAGAGGGAAGAGAACTTCGACGCGCTCGTGCAGATTGCGCGGCATCCAATCGGCGCTGCCGAGATAGATGTCGGGTTCGCCGCCATTTTCGAAGTAGAAGATGCGGCTGTGCTCAAGAAAACGGCCGACGATGCTACGCACGCGAATGCGGTCGCTTAGGCCACGAATACCGGGGCGAAGCGTGCAAATGCCGCGCACGATCAATTCGATATCCACTCCCGCCTGGGAAGCCTGATAGAGCGCCCGGACAATGTCTTTGTCCACGAGGGAGTTCATCTTGGCGACGATCCGCGCGGGACGGCCGAAGCGGGCATTCTCGGCTTCGCGCTCGATGAGGCGCAGACATTTCTCGGCCAAATCAAGAGGCGCGACCAGCACCGGACCATAGCCTGGGTGCTCAGCATAAGCGGTCAGAAAACTGAACACGTCGTGCACGGCGCTGGTAATTTCCGGATCGGCGGTGAGCAGGCTGAGATCGGTGTAGAGGCGCGCTGTGGTCGCGTTGTAATTGCCAGTGCCGAGGTGCGCGTATTGACGGGTGACGCCATCGGGGTCGTGACGGACCAGCAGGCAGAGCTTGCAATGAGTCTTCAGGCCAACCAGTCCGTGAAAGACCTGCACGCCGGCATCTTCCATGTCGCGGGCCCAGCGGATATTGGAGGCTTCATCGAAGCGCGCCTTCAATTCCACGACGGCCGTGACTTCTTTGTGTGCTGCGGCCGACATCAGAATCGGAACGATGGAGGAGTGTTCACCGCCCGTGCGGTAGAGCGTCTGCTTGATGGAGAGGACGCGTTCGTCGTCAGCAGCCGACTGAATAAACGCCAGAACCGCGTCGTACGAATCGTAGGGATGGTGGAGCAAAACGTCGTGACGCCGGAGTTCCTCAAACAGATCATGCGATTTGGCGGTGAGGCGCAACTCGCGCGGCACGTAGCTGTGGAATTTGAGTTCCGGGCGCGCAGCTTCGTCGTAGATATTGAACAGCCTTGAGAGATTGACCGGGCCGTTGACCGGAAAAATCTGCCAGCGATCTAATTCGAAAACCGTTCCGAGGCGTTCGATAATCTCGGGGTCGGCAGAGGATTCGATTTCCATACGAACGGCGTCGCCCTTGCGCCGGTTGTGCAGTTCGGCGCGGACGGATTCCAACAAATTGCGCGACTCTTCTTCTTGCAGATAAAGATTGCTGTTACGGGTAACGCGAAAGGCAGCCGAAGAAACGATGTCGTAGCCTTTGTACATGCGGGCGGCATGATGGACAACGAGGTCGGCGAGAAAAATGAAATCCGACGTTCCCTCGGACGGCAACCGGATCAGCCGCGGCAATGCTCGCGGAACAGTGACCACTCCGGTATACGTCAGCGATGAACGACGACGGCGGCGCAGCAAAAGAGCCACGCAGAGAGCTTTGTTGATGACGCGGGGAAAGGGGTGGGCTGGGTCGACGGTGACGGGAGTTAGGAGAGGATCGAGTTCCCGCTCGCAATAGTCGTCGACAAAAGCCATCGCCGCTTCGTCTAACTCATGGATACCGAGGACACGAATTCCCTGCTCCGCAAGCGCTGGGCGCAAGCGATCGTTCCAGCAGGAATACTGTTCTTCGACGAAGTCGTGCGTGGCTTCTTTGATCAGTTCCCGCTCCTCGACCATGGTGAGGCCATCGGGAGTGGTGGAGTTGTGGCCGTCTTCCAGTTGCTGCAACAGGCCGCCAACGCGGACTTCGAAGAATTCGTCGAGGTTGCTGGCGGAAATTGCCAGAAATTTGACGCGCTCGAGCAGAGGATTGTTGAGATCGCCCGCCTCTTCGAGGACTCGCCAATTGAATTTCAGCCAAGAAGCTTCCCGATTCAGAAGGGTGGCGCGGTTTGCGGAAGTTTTTCGGTCCATATCGCTCTTGGTATCAGTGCGGCGTGATTATCAGAATAATTGGATACTCGACTTGTCTGCAGATTCCCCCACGGATCCGAGGATCTGAAATTTTCGAAAACGCCGCTCCGGGCAAGTTTTCTTACGCTCAAAGTTGCACTTCGATCACTGCTCCTGAGGCGCATTGGTGCGATGCGTAATGATGAACCGGACTTCGCTTCCGTTGGGACGCTGTAGGTACAAATGATGCTTATCGGCACGGCCCTGAATGCGCACCCCGGGCTTCCAGTCCAGCGGCAACATCTCGTGGCGTTCTGGATCGCGTTCGGCCACGATCAGTGCCCCACTCACACGAACCGCAACTTCGAAGTAGGGATCTTCGTGGTAAATCGGAGTGTTGACTTCCCAGTAGACCACGCGATCCCGCGTTTTGACTTCGGACCGAACAATCGTGAGCGGAAAAGAAGTACTTTCGACCGCAAACGAATTCGCTCCGGAGGCTAGGAGCAAGATCATCGGAATCAGGACCCTGCGCGACATCTGAGCCCAAGTAGTATAGCAAGCTAATCTCAGGACATGGAAAAGGGCGCCGGCTTGGAACCGGCGCCCGTGATGGAGACCTTCGAACCGCACAAGTTGATTCAAAACCAGCCTGCGTGATCTAGAAGGTGTAGATCAGGTCAAACTGAATGCGGTTGAGCCATGGTTCCTGCGCGCCCGAACCCGGGACCAAGACGCCTGTGCCAGGGGTTGACGAAATCTTGAGCCCAGGAGCCAGGGCTGCGTTTTCGAGGTAGGGGTCCAGGGTGCGACCGTGCCACCAGGTAAACGCCGCGGTGGTGTTGGGAGCCACGCGCCACAATCCGTAGAAACGGTGTTGCAGAACGTTGGTTGGCGCCCGTTGATCGCTTTCACCCCAGGAGGCGATGACTGCGTCCTGCTCTTCGCGCTCGTAGGAGTATCCGAACTGGAAGTCATGCTTTTTCTTGATCTGGCCCATGCTGATGTCAAACAGATAAGCCTTCGACTGACTGCCCAGGTTCGTGTTTGGAGTAGAAGTCGTCTGGATACCCGTCGCGGTGTAGTCGTAGGGATGAGCGGCGGCGTTCAGGTTGTCTTCGAATTCCGCCAGGACGTTGAGGGGGAGACGGGCCAGTCCGGTCTTGAACTGGTTGTTGAGGATGAAGTCGGCGTAGAGAAAGCTCGACAGGAAATGGGCGTTGCCATTGGCGTCGATGTAAGTGGAGTTGGTCATGCCATTGGCGGCGAAGGGACATCCACCGACCAAGGTTGAGGACGCCGGCTGGGGAGAGGTGGAACCGCCCTTGATGGTGGCGCATCCCGGACCTTCTCCCGGAGCCGTGGTGGTGATGCTGCTGACGGTGACGGGATAGGTAGTGCCGGCGATGGTCACTGTGCCGGTACCGCTGCCGCCTGCGTTGGTCGCACCCACGGCGAACGCGCTCGAGTTCAAGAGCTCGTCAGGATAGCGGAAGTTCAGGAGGGTAAACGAAGGCGTAACGGTCCAGAAACTGAGCGGCTGGAACGTGCCGCCGATCTGGCCGCCGACGGCGAAAGAATCGCGTCCCCCGCCCGCGATGCCCAGCGATTTCGTGCTGGTTCCGGCGACTTCGTTGTAGAGCAACTGCATAAACTGGATGTTGAGATTCTTCACAACGGGAGTGTTGAAATCCTTCGAGAATTTCTCGACGAAACCTTCGGGGTTAATATCCGGATCGAAGGTCAGGGATGTGCGCTGCCAGGTGAAGGCAAACTTGCCGGCCGTGGCCGAGAACCATTTGGCCGCCACCGGATTGTAGGTGATGTATCCGCGATCAAGAGCGATCGTCTTGCGGTCGAAGTTATTCGTCAAAGTCTCGTTGGTAGTAGTCGGGTCGCCTTGGGTTCCGGTGGCTAGGGCTACGCCCGCGGTGAAGTCCTCGTTCAGTTTGCCTTCGAACCCGAAGCGAATACGGACTCGGGCGCGGTTACGGTCATTACAGATGGCGCATCCGTCATAGCGCTGAAAGAAGCTTTCGCCGCGAACCCGGACGTCGCCCGTCCAGCGGAAGCGTCCGAAAGCATCTTCGAGGCCGGCAAAGCGTTTCTGCTGGTCCTGCTCGGAGAGGGCGTTGTTGGTCAGGGTGGTTTGCACGTCGGCAAACTGCAGACCGAGCTTATCGACGGCGTCTCGCGAAACCGACGAAGCGGCCACCGCATTGGCCTTCTGCTGGGCATCGGCAGCGGCCTGTTGGGCTTGCTGCAATTGCTGCTGAGTTTGCTGAAACTGCTGGTTGGTTTGCTGCAGCTGGTCGTTGGTTTGTTGTAGTTGTTGCGACAGGGCCTTGATTTGCTCCTGCTGCGCCGCAACTGCCTCTTTGAGGGCCTGCACGTCGGGATTCACCGGCTTGCTGGCTTTTTTCCTGGGTGCCGCGGTCTGCGCCTGTAAGAGGGACGCTAACAGCAGCATCACGCTAAGTCTGATAACCGCCTTCATTTTCTCTCCTTTTGCCGAATCGGTGGCTCTCGCGAAAGTGTTGTAAAAGTGGTCGAAATCCCGTCTTTCCGTTCTTCCGGGGGAGCCTGTGCACAACAATGCCTATCACAATACTAGACTAACTAGGCTTTGAGTAGCAATTCCTATGCCAGTGTTTACCCCGATTCGAAACGGGAGAAAATGCGAGGAAAATCAGAGTTCCTGAAGGCGCTGTGAGCGTGGGCTGGGGGCGCCGTGCGCAAAACTTTTCCCACCAGAAAGGTACATTTCCGTTCGGGCGGGAGATTTCAGAGAGTGAAACAATCGCGGGGATTGGCGCGATCCAGTGCCCTAAAAAGCGGTTCATGGGCAAAGAAAATGCCTTCCGGATCCAGGCACATCGTCTAGGCACATCCGGAAGGCAAATCCCGCACTTCGTCAGAATCAATTACCTTAATGTTTTGGGGAGCCGATTGGAGCACCCCCGAGTTCCTACGCCTTTTAGTGAATCTGCTTGATCGCGACCTTCACCTTTTCGACGACATTTTGCGGCAGGGGCGCGTAGCTCAACTGGCTGGTCATTTTCTGTCCGTCGGTCAACATCCACTCCAGAAAATCAGAGATGATCTTCCCTTTTTTGGGATCCTTGGCCTGCACGGGAATGAGCAACCAAGTGAAACTCGAAATCGGATAGGCCGTCTTGCCGGGTGCGTTCGTAATCGAGACCCTGAAATCGGCCGGCATCGCTTTTACTGATGCGGCCGCCTCGGTGACGCCATCGAGGGAAGCTTTGACGAAATTGCCTGCGGCATTCTTCACCGATCCGTAGGTGATTTTATTCTCGACGGCGTAAATCAGTTCGACATAGCCAATCGAACCTTGCAGTTGTCGAATTTGCCCAGCTACGCCTTCGTTGCCCTTACCACCCAGGCCAACCTTCCACTTAACGGACGTACCCTTGCCGACTTCGGTAGCCCACTCTTTGCTGACCTTGGAGAGATAGTCGGTGAAGATGAAGGTTGTGCCGCTGCCGTCCGAACGGTAGACGACGATGATGGGCTGGTTGGGAAAATTTACCCCCGGGTTGGCTTTGGTGATGGCGGGATCGTTCCAACTCGTAATTTTGCCGAGAAAGATTCCGGCGAGCGCTTCGGGAGTGAATTTGATTTCGGCGTTAACGCCGGGAACGTTATAGGCGGGAACAACCGCGCCCATCACGGTGGGGATATGGAGAATCTTGACTTTCGCCTGCGCCAACTGCTCATCCGACATCGGACCGTCGCTGGCTCCGAAATCCACGGTGCCGTTGAGAACCTGGCGGATGCCGCCGCCGCTGCCGATCGATTGGTAGTTGATCTGAACATCGGGGTGCAACTTATTGTATTCGCTGAACCATTTGGAATACATGGGATACGGGAACGTGGCGCCCGCTCCGTTCAACGTGGTCTGTCCCAGCGCGGGTAGCGCGAGCGCGAGAACGGCCAACAGCAGCGCGATGCGTTGGATCACTAGTCGAGTCCTCCTCGAATCGATTTAAGTGTGCAATTTTCTTTTAAGCGGAAAGTGTTACGGGAAGGTTACAACCCGGTAAATTTCTGATGAACCGACTTTGTTTTGCAAGCACTTAGCCGACGACAAGCAGTTTCATTTCCGAGATTTGCTGTGAAACCTTCTGCACAGATCGGAATCTTCTGGCACACTGGTTAGGGGTGAGGAAGAATCTCTGTGAGTGACACTCGATCTGCCCCGGGATGGCCCGGGATTGCACCCCGCTGGACCTCGAGCGCGAAGACGGGGATTGGCACGGCTCTGAATCTCCACAGCCGGGTATGGTTCACGCTCAGTCACGGCATTCTGAATGAGATTTATTTTCCCCGTGTCGATCAGGCTTGCACTCGCGATTTCGGTCTGATCGTGACGGACGGCCGGGCATTCTTCTCGGAAGAGAAACGCCATTGTACGTTCGAGAACGTCCCGATTGAGCCTGGAGTGCCTGTCTACGAATTGAAGAACACCCATGTGGAGGGCCGCTACCGGATAGAGAAGGAGGTGTTGACGGATCCTGTGCGCAACGTTGTGCTTCAGAAGATTCGTTTCGTGCCTCTGCAAGGGAAGCTCAGCGACTACCGCGTTTACGCTCTTCTGGCCTCGCACCTCGCGAATTTCGGATACGGCAATACCGGTTGGACGGGCAACTACAAAGGCACGCCCATGCTGTTTGCGGAGCGCGAAAGTTGCTCGCTGGCGCTGGCCTGCTCCGCGCCTTTGCTGAAACGTTCGGTGGGGTTCGCCGGCGTCTCCGACGGCTGGCAGGACCTTTCGCAGAATTTTCAAATGACCTGGGAGTATGACCGCGCAGAAAATGGAAATATTGCGCTTACTGCGGAAATCGATGTGCAAGCCTGCAACGGGGAGTTTATTCTGGCGCTCGGTTTCGGCGGAATTTGGGCGGAGGCCGGCCAGCAAGCGTTGTCTTCCCTGCTCACTTCTTACGAAATGACGCGTAACGATTACTTCTTCCAATGGCAGCATTGGCAAAAGGGACTGAAGAAACTGGACGCGAAGCCACGAGAGAAAGATCTGTACCGGGCTAGCGTGGCGGTGTTGCGGAGCCACGAGTCGAAAGATTTCCTAGGCGGAATCATCGCGAGTCTTTCGATTCCCTGGGGTTTCAATAAGGGAGACGAAGACCTTGGCGGGTATCACCTCATATGGCCCCGCGACCTCGTCGAGAGCGCAGGTGGTCTGCTGGCAGCCGGCGCGCATGAGGACGCGCTTCGCGTATTGCACTATCTCGAAGTGACGCAGGAGGCCGACGGGCACTGGCCGCAGAATATGTGGCTCGACGGGCGGCCTTACTGGAACGGCTTGCAGATGGATGAGACGGCCTTCCCAATTCTGCTGGTCGATCTAATGCGCCGAGAATCGCCGCGCTGCTTTGTAAGCGGCGAGCGCTGGTGGCCGATGGTGCGCAAAGCGGCTTCTTACATCGTCATTAACGGTCCGGTTACGCAGCAGGATCGTTGGGAAGAAGACGGCGGCTACTCCCCGTTTACGCTTGCCGCGGAAATCTCGGCGCTGCTGATCGCGGCCGATCTTGCGGAATCCATCGGGCATGCAGAGAACGCCGATTTTCTGCGCGAAAATGCGGATACATGGAACGACAACATTGAACGCTGGACGTATGCGGTAAACAGCGATCTTGCCCGACAGGTTGGCGTCGACGGATATTACGTCCGGATTACGCCGCCGGACGAAGATGGCGCCGCCTCGCCGCTGCAAGGTTTTGTGCCGATCAAGAATCGGGCCACGTCGAGCTCGAATGTGCGCGCGATCGAGATCGTAAGTCCGGACGCGCTGAGCCTGGTTCGCTTCGGACTGCGCGGGGCGGACGATCCTCGCATCTTGAATACCGTCAAGGTGATTGACGAGTTGCTGCGCGCCAGGCTGCCGCAGGGGCCGGCATGGTACCGCTATAACTGCGACGGCTATGGCGAACACGAGGATGGTTCGCCGTTCGACGGCAGCGGCATTGGTCGTCCCTGGCCGCTGCTTGCTGGTGAACGGGCGCACTACGAACTGATCGCCGGACGCGCCGATGCTGCGGAGGCCTTGCTGGGGGTGATGGAAAATTCGAGTGGGGCCAGCCGACTGATTCCTGAACAAGTGTGGGATGCGGCGGATATTCCAGAGCGCGAATTGTTCGTGGGAAAAGCATCCGGGTCAGCGTGTCCGCTGGTGTGGGCGCACTCCGAATACATCAAGCTGCGGCGCTCGCTGCTCGATGGGAGGGCCTTCGATCAACCTCCGCAAACGGTCGAGCGGTATTTGGCCAGAAAGAAGTCCTCTGAATATTTCAACTGGCGCTTTAACAACAAGGCCCGTACGATGCCTTGCGGAAAGAAACTGCGCCTGCTCTTGCTCGAGCCTGCCATGGTGCATTGGAGCTTCGACGGTTGGCAGAATTCGCACGACAACGACTCCGAGGAAAGCGGTTGGAATTTGCAGCATCTCGATCTGGCGACTGAATCTCTGACGGTCGGCCAACAGATCACTTTCACTTTTTTCTGGAAAACGAGTGGCCGCTGGGAGGGTCGGGACTACCAGGTAACGGTCGAGTAAACGTGGCATCGTCGAGCATTTGCCGCGACGTGACGACTAGCGCCTACGACTTAAACCCTTTCGCAACGACACCAGCGCGAATTCGAGGAAACATGCGTCTTCTTTGCTCGTTTGCTATGGTCGTAGTCATGAGTGGTGTATCGGTTTCTCAAAGCCTGCCGGCGCCAAAAGCCATAACCGATCCGAAGCAGATCTCTTCCAAGCCGGATGCGCGCGTGGAGAAGAATCTCTCCATCGAAAAGCTGTACATGACGCGGCAGGTTGGCGGGGCAACCTGGTCACCGGATGGCAAGACGGTCGCCTTCGTCAGCAACATGAGCGGACGGAACAATCTTTGGCTCGTGCCCTCCGAAGGTGGATGGCCGCTGCAGCTCACGGTGAGCGACGAGCGCCAGATGAATCCTACGTGGTCGCCCGACAGCAAGTGGATCGCTTACATGTCGGACTACGAGGGCGACGAACTGTGGGACATTTTTCTCGTCTCGCCGAAAACGGGACAGGTCGTGAATCTCACCAACACACGGGAGATTGCCGAGCAGAGCCCGATGTGGTCGCCCGACGGACGCTATCTCGCTTACACCGTGAAGCCAAAAACGTCATCTGTGTTTGAGATTGACGTTTACGACACAGTCTTGCGCGACGTGAAGCATCTGACTACGGGTACGGCGAAAGACCGCTTGAATGGCGGCCCGATCTGGTCCAGGGACGGAAAGTTTCTGGTTTACACGCAAGACCAAGCCAAGGGCACCGACTCCAATGTGTTTCTTGTGGATGCGGGGAGCGCGGAGAGCACGCTGCTCACGCCGCATGAAGGCGAAAAAACCTTTTCGGCCAGTGACATTTCGCCGGACGGGAAGCAAGTTCTGATTACTTCCAATGCCGGGAACGGTTACGACAATGTCGGAGTGCTCGACGTTGCAACGAAGAAGATTCACTGGCTCACGCAAGACAAGTGGGAGGTTTCGGGCCAGACCTTTTCACGCGATGGAAAGTTTCTTCTCTACACCGCGAACATTGACGGGAACGTCGATATTTACGCCTACGAGTTCGCATCGGAGAAAGCTCATGCACTGCCGCTTCCCAAGGGGTTGAACTGGCCGGCGGGCAGCGAGTCGCCGTTTACGCGCGATGGATCACGGATGCTTTTCACGCACACGGGTCCGACTTCGCCTGCGGATTTGTGGGTTTATGAGGTTGAGGCGAAAGACAGAAAGGTCGCGGACAGTAAAGTCAAAGAATCGCGGGCGGGGGCGCCCGCGCCACACGAGCGATCGCATCAACTTACGCATTCTCTCGTAGGCGGAGTGCGCGCGGAAGATATGGTCGAGCCTTACCTCGTTCACTATCCGAGCAAGGACGGCAAGTGGACGATCTCTGCCTTCGTCTACGTTCCCTACAATTTGCCGCGCGGCGGACAGCATCCCGCGATTGTTTATGTGCATGGCGGTCCGACGGCGCAGACGATGAATACTTTTAACCGGTTCATTCAATACATGGCGAATCAGGGTTACATCGTGATTGCGCCCAATTATCGGGGATCGACGGGCTACGGCAAAGACTTTCAGCAAGCGAACCTGTTTGACATGGGTGGGGGCGATTTACAGGATGTGTTGGCGGCGGCTGAGTGGATCAAGCAAACCGGCTATGTCGATCCCAAGAAGCTGATCCTGATGGGTGGGAGTTACGGCGGATATCTGACGATGATGGGCGTTACGAAGGCGCCTGAGGTGTGGGCGGCGGGCGTTCCCATCGTTCCGTTTGTCAATTGGTTCACGGAACTTCAGAACGAAGATCCGGTGCTGCAACAATCTGATCTCGCAACCATGGGGGATCCGGAGAAGAATAAGGCGCGCTACGAAGATCGATCGCCGATTAATTTTGTGAACCAGATTAAGGCTCCGCTGTACCTGCTGGCGGGGGGAAATGACCCGCGTTGCCCTAAGTCGGAGTCACAGCAGGTGGTCGACGCGATTAAGAAGCGTAACGGTGTTGTCGAATACAAGGTCTATGAGAACGAAGGCCACGGTTTTTCGAAAGTTGAAAACCAGATCGACGCCTACAAGCGAGTGGCAGATTTTCTGAAGGCGCACGTTCCGGCGGCGGATTGCAGTTGCTCGTTAAACGACTAGGATTGAACGACTAGACCGTTCGACGGCAAGTCTCGGCCACATGGTTCGCGATATATTGGCTAAGCATGAAAAAAACGCTTAAGAAGAAGTCAGCCTCGGCCCCTTCGGCGTCTCCTCGGATTGCAATCGCCATTATGGCGGCGGGCAAGGGTACGCGTCTCAAATCAAAACATCCGAAAGTCCTGCATGAGGTCGGTGGGAAGCCGATCCTGGCCCATGTCATCGCGACCGCGACGAAAGTCGTAGCCGCTCGCGACATTTTCGTGATTATCGGGCATGAAGCGGAGCGCGTGCGGGAGGCGGTTTCCGCCAGCGGAGTCAATTTCGTATTGCAGGCTGAGCAACGCGGAACCGGCCACGCATTGATGGTGGCGCGCAAGGCGCTCGCTGGATACGACCAAGTCATCGTGCTTTCGGGGGACGCTCCGCTGATTACTGCGGAGACGATTCGCAGCTTGAGTGATTTTCACAGCGGCCAGCAGGCAACGATGACATTGCTCACTGCCGATCTCGAGAATCCCACGGGATATGGTCGCGTGATCCGCAAAGGTTCTGGCGCGAAGGCAGGGAAAGAGGCCATCGTTACGGCGATTGTCGAAGAAAAATCCGCGACGCCGGCGCAGAAGATCATCCGGGAGATTAATTCTGGTTTCTACGCTTTTGACGGCCCCGCATTGTACGAACACATTGATCAGCTCTCCACCAACAACGCACATGGTGAGTACTACCTGACGGATATGGCGGGAGTGTTCAACAAGGCTCGCAGGAAAGTGGTGGCGATCAAGACTAGCGATGCGGGCGAAGTGCTGGGCAGCAACACGCGAGCGGAGATGATGATGCTGGATGCGAGACTGCGCCTGGCGAAATGTCGCGAACTGCTGGACGTGGGCGTCACCGTGTTCTATCCCCATACTTGCGTGATCGACAGCGACGTGGAGGTGGGCGCCGACACGGTGATTGAACCTTTCGTACAACTGTTAGGTACGACGAAGATCGGATCGGATTGCCGGATTCGGTCTTACACGGTGATTGGGAATTCCGTGGTCGGGGACGGGGTGCTGGTGAGGCCGGGGACGATCATGGAGGACTCGCGCGTGGGCGCCGGAGCGACGATTGGCCCCTATTCGCATCTGCGTCCGGGAAGCGAGATTGGCGATGGAGCGCACGTCGGAAACTTTGTTGAAACGAAGAAGATCAAGTTGGGCAAAGGCTCGAAGGCGAACCATCTGAGCTATCTGGGCGACGCGGAGATCGGCGAGGGCGTGAACATCGGCGCGGGGACCATCACCTGCAATTACGATGGCGTGAACAAGCACAAGACGATCATTGAAGATGGTGTTTTCATCGGCAGCGATTCTACGCTGGTGGCGCCAATTAAAATTGGCCACGGCGCATACGTGGCGGCGGGAAGTAGCATCACAGAAGATGTTCCGGCGGACTCGTTGGCTTTGGGCCGCGCACGGCAAAGCGTAAAAGAAGGCTGGGCCAAAGCGAAGCGGGATGAACGCAAGGCAAAGCAACGATAGAGCGTTTTAGGTGCCGCAAGGGCGGATCGTCCGTTGTTCACCTGATGTCGGGCCCTTTCGAATTGGACTAGACTATACCGAGTGAAATCATGAGCCAGACACCCACCACTCAGGAATCCCCGGTTCGCTACGACGTTTCCCTTCTGACGGCCGAAGATTTTTATCTCTTCAACGAAGGCAGCCACTATCGCATTTACGAGAAGATGGGCGCGCACGTGGTGGAGTCGAAGGGCACGAAGGGTACGGTCTTCGGAGTCTGGGCTCCGAATGCGCGGTTCGTTTCGGTGGTCGGGGATTTCAACGGATGGAATCAGCAGTCTCATCCGCTGCAACCACGTGGTTCGTCGGGAATCTGGGAAGGGTTTGTCCCGGGAGTGGGTAAGGGAAGGTTA
>CAWIAJ010000024.1:0-4313 GCA_963834085.1 uncultured Acidobacteriaceae bacterium
GCTTTTCAATCGATTGTTTTCGCCGACGCTGGGTATCCAGTGCGGCCACCTTTTGGTAGATCCACGAACAAACAGAGCGTAGCGGAGGCGCGTCTGCTGGACCGAAGTCCCAGGAAAAAAACGGTCGGCATATGCCTGATGAAGGAAAAGGAATCCAATCTCATCGCGGACGCCCCGCGCGTCTTCTCGCAGGCGAGCTTCCGCTCGACGAATAGCGTCGGGCGAAAGTAGGGACCATCCCAATACCGGCTCCATAGATTTGGAATGAATTACCGACCCTCGGGGCGCTTGCCGCACGTTCCGGCACAAGCCCTTCCCGCACAAAAGGCAGGGCAGGTACTGGAGGTACTCGCGCTGCTGGCGCGGAGTCAGTGAATAATGCATGGACTCCGGATTCAAAATCTGTAGATTTTAGCCACGAGGTCGCCGGGCATAAAGCGGTAATGCGGCGTATTGCCGGGCTCATCAGGCATGAGGTTGGACGCAATCTGGAGTTGCGACTTCATCAGCGGACTCCTCGGTGTCCGAGCGAACAGAAGGTCGTGGTATTCGGCGCGAACACCTTGTTCCTGCGTCGCGCCCTTGCCGAAGGCCCTCAAGATAAGATCGTCGTCCAGGCTTAGGGTCACGGTCACTCTCTCACTGTCGTTATACTTGCGCGGTAAGTCCCGACTAACTGGAATTCCAAGAACCCGCTCGTTCATCTCCCGTCCATCATATTTCTCGACCAGAACCAGCTTCGCCTCACCGTCGCGGTTGTCCGTGCAAAAGAAGTTAATCTGCTTTTCGCAAAAACCCTTCTTGGCGACAGTCCCTGCTGGGAAGAGCTCGTAGAAAGCGCCGTCGGCGAGCCGCACTCCGAGCGACCGGGCGAGCACCGGAAGCATTCCAAGGTAGTCCACACAGGGCGGCGCCCTCCGCGATGATTGTGTCGGCATTCCTGACATAAACAGCTCGCGAACCAAAGCGTTCCTGAATTACGCGGCGCACCTTGGGGGACGCGAGAACTCCCCCCAATCAGCAGGACCAGGTCAATATCGCGGGGTGTGAGGTGAGCTTCTTCGATGACGGAATCCACCTTCGACATTGCGTCCCTCACGTCAATGCCGACCAGCGATTCGAAGTCCTCGCGAGTCAACTCCTGGGTAACGTCATAGATCTTCCCGTTGATTCGAAATGCGCTCGTGACGTCCAGGTCAGCTGATCGTTCGTCGGACAGAATCAGCTTGGCGGCCTCGCATCGCCCAAGGTAGCGGTCCTTGAGCGTCGCACCGACCGGTGCCTCATCGAGGCGGAGGTTCGAACTCTCCAGAAACCGCTGATGCGATAGGCGCAGAATCTTCTCATCGAAGTAGTCGCCAGCGCGGTGTCCCAGATCCGCCTTCGCAACCTGAATCATCCGGCCCGAGCGGACAGCTGCCAAGGTGATATCGAGAGTACCGCCGCCCCAGTCGAACACGAGGATATTGCGACCTTCAAAGTCCTCGATCGGTTTTCCCTGATGTGAAAAACAGTAGGCCACAACGGCAGCAAACGGCTCATGGATGAAGGTCTTGACGTAAAAACCCGCGCGTTCCGCCGCTAACCGCAACTCATGCCGCGCCGCTCCGTCAAAATCCACCGGAATTGTAACGACGCCTTCTTTAACATCGAGCGAATGCTGTTCTCTTGCCTGACGAAGGAGAAAGCTGAAGATTTCAGATGCCACTTCGGGAGCGCTCTTTGGCTGTCCCGCGACGCGATACGACCTCGATTTCCCCAGACTCAGTTTGACCGAGTTTACGAAAGTATTGCCAGGGACGTCCGAGTAGCCGTTCAGGCTGTTTTTCGCCTTTCGTCCAACCGTGACGTTCCCGTCGGCGGCGTACCAGACCACGGACGGATTCGGCTTATCGCCATCCAGCAGGGCCCTGGTCGGACCTCCTTCACATACTCCTACCACCGAGTTCGTCGTACCGAAGTCGATACCGAATCCGACCTGTCTGTTTGACGCCATACCGTGAGCCCTCTGTTATTTGGACAGAATGTCCTGAATTCGGCGCAATCTTCTAAGAGCGATTTCCAGGTTCGGGCTCTCACGGTCAAGGGCGAGAAGGGCTTCCACGACTTCCTGACTCACCTTTTCCTTGAAGGTTCCGCTCTGCTTCGTCAGTTCCTGTTCCGATACCCCGCGCCAGTGCCGATCAAGCAGGTCGTAACGCTCCTGGGCCGCAGTCAGCGACTTCTCCAGTTCGGTGATATCGGCCGCCTTCCTGTCTCGTTCGGCGACAGCTTTGGTCGCGTCACTCTCCAGTGCCGCGACTCGTTTCTTTAGACCGTCAATGCTGTCCTGCTGCGTGCGGATCTGGCGTTCCAGATCAAGCTCGCGGTTGAATGCTTTACGAAACTGCTCATCAACGGCAGTAACTCCCGCGAGGATCAACTCAAGCTTGTTCGCGCCGATGGCGGGCGGGGTGAGGGCGGCCGCGATACCCCGAATAAAGGCTGCATCCTCTGATGAGGACTTCAAACCCTTTGAAGAGACCCATCTTCTGGCCGCCGCAACAAGGCCAACTATCGCCGTCCTCGGTTCTGAATCCTTTGCCAAGCAAACGGTGAACCGACGGAACCACGAGTCCCTCTCCGCTGCCGGCGCGGTGGGGGCGTGCTCAACGACCCAGTCCTCTATGGCCCGAGGCGCACGGTAACCGCTGAATTCCTGCGCTTCGTAGCGGATCTCTTTCTCGAACGAGGTCCGAAGTTCGGCCAGCAACCGCCGGGCGAGGGGATTCACTTTCGCAAACCGTTCCTGAACGGCCAGCCTCAGCGCGAGGCGCTCGGCAACAGTACGGTGTTCGAACAGAGGAGTGACTAGTGTCCTGAGTTGGAAATCCGTTCACAAAGTCTCTGCACTTTGCCGAGAATAAGGTCAGCGTCTGCTGTCCAGATGAAAGGCTTCGGATCTTTGTTACGTTCGTCGAGGTAACCGAGCATGGCTTTCTCGAGACCGGTGACGGCAGAATGGCTGCCACGGCGAACACAACGTTCGGTGACTTCGCCAAAGAGCCGCTCCACCAGATTGAGCCAGCTGGCGCTGGTGGGAGTGAAGTGGATCTGGTACCGGGGATGCCGGGTAAACCATTGGCGAACCCTGGCGACCTTGTGAGTTCCGTAGTTATCCATCACGATGTGAACGGCCATGCCGGGCGGTACCGATGCGTTGATTTTGTTCAGAAATCGAAGAAATTCCTGATGACGATGACGGCGATGACAAGCTGCAATGGTGGCTCCGGTTTTCGCATTCAGCGCGGTAAACAGCGACGTCACTCCGTGGCGTTCGTAGTCGTGAGATTGGCGCGCAGGTACGCCCGGCCCGAGCGGCAGAATCGGCTGCGTTCGATCCAGCGCCTGCACCTGGCTTTTCTCATCCACGCACAGCACCAGCGCATTTTCCGGCGGGTTCATGTACAGCCCGACAATGTCGCGAACTTTCTCGACAAACTGAGGGTCCTTCGAGAACTTAAAGCCCTCGATGCGATGAGGCTGGAGCCCAAAGGCTCCCCAGATCCGGACTATGGCTGTTTGCGACAGTCCCGCCTTCTGTGCCATCAGCCGGGTGCTCCAATGAGTGCCGTGCTTCGGCATCTCCTCCAAAGTGGTGGTTACCACCGATTCCACCTGATCATCCGTTATGGAACGAGGAGCGCCGGGACGTGGTTCGTCAAGCAGACCTTCCAGACGGTGTAAACGAAAACGTTCGCGCCACTTGCCGACCGTTGGCCTCGTTATATTCAGTTTCTGCGCGACCTTGTCGTTTGCCAGGTCCGCGGCACAGTTGAGCACGATTCGCGCCCGCATGGCGAGAGCCTGCGAAGACTTCGGACGCCTCGCCAACAGTTCCAGCTTTTGCCGTTCTTCGGGAGTGATCTCTAACGGTTTCGTCGGTCGGCCAGTGCGCATAACCCAGGATGCGCCTTCCTGGCCAATTAGTCAACTTATTTATAACTCAGCACACTAGTTCAGCAACATGTCCGCTGTTGACCTCTCCCAGAAAGCCAGATCGCGCCATTAAGCGGAGCCTCGGCACCGGGTCTTTCTCTGATACGAGCACTTCTCGCCAGGCTGCGAGGAATGCTACTGGCTCCACTCTTGGCGGCTTCTTCGGACCTTTCCGCGGCGCTTTGACTGCCACGGGAATCTCGGCGGCCTGATTGCTCTCTTTGTTATCCATTGATGTATTCTTCCGCTTCCATTCCAAACAGCGGGTGATATCGCTGATTGGCGACAATTAGAACTGCCGGTCAACGACAATTAAAACTGCGGAAAAAACGACA
>CAWIAJ010000025.1:0-38390 GCA_963834085.1 uncultured Acidobacteriaceae bacterium
TACCCCACCCAAAACTGAGCCCGTGGCACTACCGATGTGGCGCGGGCGCCCCCACCCGTTGTTCTCGGTCTTCTTCTCCCTTCTAGGTTTTCCGGTCAGTAAATTTGCACTTAGTGTAATTTCCTGATTTCGACAGTTACTATGGAACTCAGGCCCACGTGGGTGTAATGTGCTGCCGTGAACTCAATGAAACCTGTAGTCGAGACATTGGGACGGATTCAGGCCTCCAGCGCGTTTGTCCTCGCGGCATTCGTGGCTGGGGTATTTGCTTTCGTGGCAGCCGTCGCGGGTGGCGTGATCGGAATCTATCTATACGACCGTGGCATGAGCAAGGGAAACGACGTGGCGGTGGGCATGATCGGGGCGTTGGCATCTGGCACCTTCGTCTTCGTCACCTTCTTCACATGGGCGAGCAATGCGCACCACAAGATTAGCTGGCGCACACCGGCCTTCGCGCTCGTCCCCTGCCTCGCGCTGGCGGGAGTGCCCACGTGGCTGATGTGGGGGGACCCGGACTATCCGTACTATTCGGGTTTCATACTCGTGGGCTGGATTGTGATTTTGGCTTGCGGCTTACTGGCCATCTGCGTGTGCAGACTCTTCGTGATCCGGGACCCGATTTGATTGAGTCTGTCCTCTAACTGTTGAGGAATCCGGGGGGAATCCGGGGACAGACGGGACATTCCCCAATTCTCGAGTTTAAGCCGGGTGCCCAAGACAATGCGGGTGCCCCACTCATTCGCGTTCTTTGCGAATGAGTGGGTTCTCGACTGCGCTAAGGCTCTCGACCGGACGGCGCTTGATTTCCAGCGCCAACTCCCCTGAAATTTCACCCTCACCGGTCCCGTCTCCCCAACAAAAGGAGCTTCAACTCCCGACTCGCGTCCCACTTGTTACTCCTAAGGTTCTCCCCGCGCTGAGAACCGTTTGACTGGCCACCGACCACTGCTCACTGCAACCTACTTCCCCTTCAACATCCCCACCACACGATCGAAGTCCTCGAGGGTGCCGTACTCGATCGTGATCTTGCCTTGTCCGCGGCGATCGCGAATGCTCACTTTCATTCCCAGGATTGCCTCGAGGCTGCGCTGGGCTGCCTTCACATTCGGATCGACCCACCGTCCCACGCCCCGCTTGTTATCGCTCGGCTCTCCCTTGGGAGCATGGCTGTCGACCACCATCTCTTCGAGCAGCGCCACCGACATCTTCTTCGCAATCACCACTCGCGCCACATTCGAAATCTGTGTTTCGTCGTTCAGCGAGAGCAACAGACGCGCATGGCTGAACGAAAGTTCTTTCTGCCGCAGCATCGTCTGCACTTCCGGAGGCAGCCTCAACAAGCGCAGATAATTCGATACCTGCTCACGCGACACGCCCACTCGCTTTCCAATCTCTTCCTGCGTCATCTTGAATTCGGTGGCGAGCTTGGCAAAGGCCGACGCCTGGTCCAGACAGTCGAGATCTTCGCGCTGCAGGTTCTCGACCAGCGTCATCTCCGCTGCTTGCTGCTCCGAAACGCGCTTCAGAATCGCCGGGATCGTCGTCTTCCCCACCAGCTTCGACGCGCGATAGCGGCGTTCGCCCAAAATCAGAATGAACCGCTCTTTTCCATTCCTCACGGACGGCGTGATGTCCGGTCGCTGCGGCCGCACGACAATCGGCTGCAGTACTCCCTGCATCTGGATCGATCCCGCCAGGTCATTCATCGCCCGCGGCTCAAACTCCGTTCGCGTCTGGTAGGGATTGAGATCGATCTGATCCAGATCCAGTTGAAACACCGCTCCCTCGGCAACCGCTTCGGCCGACACATGCAAAGATTTCAGATTCGTGGGCGCCGCTGTTCCAGTTGCGTCTTGGGGAACAACCGCCGCTCCTGACGATCTGTCGTCAGCAGAAGAAGCGTTGGCCGGTTCAGCAGGAGCCGCTGTCGAAGGCGAAGCAGAAAACGCGGGTAGCGGCGCGCCATCCTTCGGCACATTTTGCGGAATGATCGTAGGAACCGGCGCCACGGCGCGAGGCCCCGGCAACAAAGATTCCAGCCCTCGCCCTAAAGCCCGCCGCTTTTCCGCCAGCTTCTCATGCGCCTTCTCCGCCGCCACCTTCGACGACCGATCGGCCGTCGCATTCGATGTATTCATTCAGCAATCTCCAGTAATGAAACAATAGCTTAAAGATTTAACGCGCTGATGCTAGAAAGCGAGTCCGTCACTTCCCTCAGGATGACAAACTTCACTCATCGCCGTATCCCATGACGGACGCCACGACCGCTGATCAAGCTTCCAGCGCTACGCGGCTTCCCCAGACCCACTCTCCAGTGCCGCGCGCCGGTCGAGGATTTCCTTCGCCAGCCGTATATAACTCTCCGCCCCACGCGAGCGCACGTCATACAACAACGCTGGCTGGCCGTGGCTGGGAGCCTCCGCCAGGCGTATATTTCGCGGAATCGTGGTCGTACATAGCTTGTCGCCGAAATATTTCTTGAGCTCGTCCGAGACCTGTTGCGCCAGGTTCGTCCGCTCGTCGAACATGGTCAGTACGACGCCCTCTACCGCCAGGGCAGGATTCAACTCGACCCGGATCCTCTCGATGGTGTCGAGGAGCTCCGAGACGCCTTCGAGGGCGAAGTACTCCGCCTGCATCGGAATCAAGACTCCCTCGGCCGCAACCAGCGCGTTGAGAGTCAGAAGATCGAGGGCCGGGGGGCAGTCGAGGACGATGAACTGAAACCGCTCCAGCAACGGCAGGAGCGCATCGCGCAGCCGGTATTCCCGCCGCTCGGCCGAAACGAGTTCGATGTTCGCGCCGATGAGGTTCTTGTGCGAGGGGATGAGCCACAACTGCTCGAGCTCGGTAAGCTGGAGAGCCTCCTCGGCCGAGGCTGCGCCCATGAGCACGTCATATACGCTGATGCGCTCCGGATTCTTCACCAGCCCGAGTCCGCTGGTGGAGTTCGATTGCGGATCGCAATCGACGAGCAGTGTATTAACTTCGGCGGCGGCAAGGGATGCCGCCAGGTTGATGGCGGTCGTGGTCTTACCGACGCCGCCCTTCTGGTTTGCGACTGCGATTACGCGTCCCATCGTTTTATAGTTTTCGGTATTGGCGGAGAATATTCCAAGGGCCGGTTGAAATCAATGCCAGTTTATGGTGCAAGTTGGAAGATGTTCCACGTGGAACATACTGCCTCGAAACATGGATTGCGTCGAACTGTGGGGTAGTGTTCCACGTGGAACATCAGGGTGGGTCGACTTTTCAGAAGTTTGAAATTCCAGGGATCGCTACTGTGTTCCACGTGGAACATGACATCTTCTCTCGTCTCATAGTGAGACACTCTTTAAAATCCCACTAACGATCCGAAATGAGCCCCACAATATTCAACATATCTCCCACTTTATCGATCTAGAAAGAGATAGTTTTCCCACTTTAGTGACTTAGTGCCGGTCGACAGGACTCGGGTATTGGACTGGGGGACGGGGATCGGGCTGTTCCAGGTCAGTTGGGTGCGGCGTTTTAGGAGGGGAAGCTGTGCTGAGCCGATTAGGAGCGCCACGGTGCCGTTGGCCGCCAGCAGTGCCTCGGCTTGGGGGAGTATGGATTCGAAGTGTTCCACGGCTCGGAGGGTTACTAGTTGGGTTCGCCGGAAGGACGGGTCGGAGGCCAGGCTCTCGGCGCGCTCGCTTCTCACTTCGACACCCTTTAGACCGAGCGTCCGGGCTACTTCTCGAAGGAACGTGGCCTTCTTGTGGTTGGACTCGATGAGCGTTAAATCGATCGCGGGAGACCACATCTTCAGCGGGACTGCGGGGAAGCCGGCACCGGAGCCGATGTCCGCTACGCGAAAGGGCTCGCCCACGCAGCGTTGAGAGGGATCACCCGCGCTCGGGCACGCCGGCTCCGACTCGACTGTCTCGTCGGTCAACACGTGTCCGGCGAGAAAGAACGATTCTCCAAAGTGACGGGTTACGATCTCGTCTTCGTTGCGGATCGCGGTGAGGTTGATCCGGGCGTTCCAGCGCAGCAGCAGATCCACGTAGGTCGATATCTGATCGAGCTGCGATGGAGAGAGGGGCTGGGCCAGGAACGGCGCGAGCAGGGTCGCGATGCGGGCGGTGTCCATGGGCTTGCTGCTTGCGATAGGATACAGGAGCGCAGAATCCACTCGTGTTGATTTTCAATTTCATTTTTATAGGAGAGAATTTTATGTCTCGAACGACACTTACGATTTTCCTGCTGATGGCAGTATCCATTCTGCCCCGAATCGCTGCCGCCCAGGACCGGGATGCGGGCGACTATTTAATCCTCAGCGCGCAGTATGGCACGGAGCGGCACCATGTGGACGTCACCGACCGGTTGCGGGAAGCGGCCCGTCGGGATCGGCTTTTTCGCATGGGCAATGGGACGTTCGGCGTCGATCCCGATCACGGCGTGGTGAAAACGCTGCGAATCTTTGCGCGTGGTCCGAACGGACAAGAGCGCATGTTTGAGTATCGGGAAGGAAGCGTGATCGACGGCGCACAGTTTCGTGGCTGGGGACGCGGGGAGTGGGGAACCGGTTGGAGCGGAAACTGGAACGGCGGCGGCGACGCGGGCGATTATGTGATTCTCAGCGCGCAATATGGGACCGGTCCTCATCACGTCGATGTGACGCAGCGGCTGCGCGAAGCGGCCCGGCAGGATCGCCTCTTCCGCATGGGCAACGGCACTTTTGGCGTCGATCCCGATCCGGGTGTGGTGAAGACGCTGCGCATTTACGCGCGCGGGCCGAATGGCCGCGAACAGATGTTTGAATATCGCGAGGGCAGCGTCATCGACGGCGCGCAGTTTCGGGGATGGGGCCGTGGCGACTGGGGCAACGGCAACGACCACTGGAGCGGCAGGTGGGAAGGCGGCGGCCGGTAAGCATCGCCCGCCTACCCCTCCATTGACAAACTGAGCTGTCCATCGAAAGCGGCGAGAGAACTTAGGGCTGCGAGCATGTCTATTATCTCGATTGTAATGGTTGTGAATAGGATGCAATCCGCGTTTTCTCGCCGATCGTTGGGACAAATGAAGTGGTCGTGCCGTTTCCGGGCTTCCCGCTGCTGGCCTATCGCGAACAGCGCAGCAGGAACTCGGTAGTGGCGGGCGCTCCCGTCCGAGTTTTGGAAGGTGTAAACTTTTGGTAGGAGACTGACATGGAAGCCGCCCGATTTATAGCAGTATTTTGCGCCATATTTGTAGCCATTTTCTTTGTGGTTATCAGTACGTTTGATCTGAGCGGCGATCAGAGAAAAGCTGCGCGGGATAAGCGAATCGCTGAGTATAAGATGGCAGCAAGACTCCTGAGACTCGACCTCTGAAAAACTCTCGCCGAATTTAAAGTAGATTTTTGTATGTAAACTGGCAGAGTTTTTATTGCGCTAGTTCAGACTACTTCGCCTTCCGGCACAGAAATTCTTAAGCGCGCTCATTAGGGCGCCACTAAAACGCCATTTTCACACTCGGTTAACAATCCTTCCTTATAGTTTCCCAACCTCATCTTGGGAGCGATCGATATGGCTACCGCAACGCCTGTGCTGGAATCGAAACTGAATCGGAGTCCAGGAAAGATTGGGATGTTGGGATTTGGAGTGGTGCTGATCATTGGCATCATTTATTCCGCCTTCCATCTGCTCTCTGACCTCTCGACGGTGCATTCGGGTTCGGTGATGCCCTATCTTCTGTTGGGGCTGGCGCTGGCGGTCGCCTTGGGATTCGAGTTCGTAAACGGGTTCCACGACACGGCGAACGCGGTGGCGACCGTCATCTACACGCATTCGCTGGAGCCGCACATTGCGGTCGTGTGGTCGGGCTTCTGGAATTTTCTTGGCGTCCTCACGTCGAGCGGGCTGGTCGCGTTCGGCATTATTTCCCTGCTACCCGTGGAATTGATTTTGCAGGTAGGAAGCCAGGCGGGATTCGCCATGGTCTTCGCATTGCTCGTCGCGGCCATCATATGGAATCTCGGCACATGGTATTTCGGATTGCCCGCATCCAGTTCGCATACGCTGATTGGATCGATCATCGGCGTGGGCATCGCGAATCAGTTGATGTCCCCGAAAACCGGTACCAGTGGCGTGGATTGGGGCCAAGCCACAAATATCGGCAAGTCACTTCTGCTCTCTCCTCTGGTCGGTTTTGTCTGCGCCTTCCTTCTTTTGTATCTGATGAAAGCGGTGATCAAGAACCGCGCGTTGTATGAAGCGCCGGTGGGGACGGAGCCACCTCCTTTCTGGATTCGTTCGCTGCTCTTGTTAACCTGCACGGGCGTGAGTTTCGCGCACGGATCGAACGACGGCCAAAAAGGCATGGGACTGATCATGCTGATTCTGGTGGGAACGGTACCGACGGCGTATGCGCTGAATCACGCAATCACTCGCAAGGATTCCGACGACTTCATTGCAGTGTCGCAGCAGGCCGCAGGAATTCTGTCGAACTACGTGAGTCCGAATGCCGTGATTGGAGACGATCGCGAAGAAGTTACGGACTACATCCGGACGAAGCAATTCACTCCCAACACAATGCTGGCGTTGCGGCAACTGGTGAGCGGCATCGGTAACGAGACCGCATTGTTCGGCGAAATGTCGAAGGTGCCCAACGATCGAGTACGCAATTTCCGCAACGACATGTATATCGCGAGCGAAGCTCTGCGCCTGATGAAGAAGAGCGGGCAGCCCGTGATTTCGGCGTCCGATTGGGAAGGGCTGAACAATTACAAGAAGCACGTCGATGCGGCCACGCGCTTTATTCCGGGATGGGTGAAGGTTGCGGTGGCGATGGCGCTCGGCCTAGGCACCATGGTCGGATGGAAACGGATCGTGGTCACGGTGGGGGAAAAGATTGGCAAGGAACACCTGACCTATGGCCAGGGCGCGGCTGCTGAAATCACGGCCATGTTTACCATCGGAGCCGCTGATTGGTTCGGGCTTCCGGTGAGTACGACGCATGTGCTGTCGTCGGGCATTGCGGGAACGATGGCGGCGAATCACTCGGGACTGCAGTGGTCGACCGTCCGCAACCTCGCCATGGCCTGGGTGCTCACGCTGCCAGCTTCGATGATGCTGGCGGGATTCCTGTTCTGGGGCTTCCGTCACATGTTCTAATCCACCCGCGTCTATGTCGCGCGAGCGGGAGGATCTCGTTGCAGCCCATCGCTGCGGCTTGAACGTCAGCACTCGTTCCCGTGCGATACTGAAAATCATGGCGCTGCCGGATTTCACTCCTCGGGTGGGGAACGATCCCAAGTCGGTGGTCATTCATTTGACGACGGGCGCGGGCATGGAGATCGAGTGGAAGGACGGGCACCGGTCCACGTACACGTTTCCTTTTTTGCGGGATGCTTGTCCGTGCGCGCTTTGCGAAGATGAGCGGACGAAGGCAGGGCGCAAGGCGGGTGAGCCAGCCAAACTGGCTCCCGGGGCGCTGCCGATGTTCAAGCCGCTGGTGAAGGCATTGGCGGCGGAAGCGGTCGGCAAGTATGCGCTGAAGTTTTCCTGGAACGATAAGCACGATCTGGGGATTTATTCGTGGTTTTATCTGCGCGAGGTTTGTCCCTGCCCGGAGTGCCGCGCTAGCCATCAGCCATCAGCCGTGAGCCATCCGTAATTTTCATCCGTCATGAATATTCACATTCGTCTGGCGCGGGCGCGTGAGATTGGTGCGCTGCGGGAGTTGATTGAGGCGTCGGTGCGTGGATTGCAGGCGGGGGACTATTCTCCGGCGCAACTGGAGCAGGCGCTGCGCACCGTGTATGGCGTGGACACACAGCTGATCGCGGATGGGACTTACTTCGCTGCGGAAGAGACGGGGCCTACTGGGGCAACGGTGCTGGTAGGCTGCGGCGGGTGGAGCAGGCGCAAGACTTTGTACGGCGGGGATCAGTTTGCGGGGCGGGAGGATTCGTTGCTTGATCCAGCGACGGACGCGGCAAAGATTCGAGCATTTTTTGTCCATCCGGCATGGGCGCGGCGCGGGATTGGCGGCATGATTCTGGAAACTTGCGAAAGGGCGGCGGCCGCGGCGGGATTCGGACGGCTGGAAATGGGGGCGACGCTGACGGGCGTTCCGTTTTATCGCGCGAAGGGTTATAGGGAGATGGATAAGACGGAGGTTCCGTTGGGGGATGGCTTGAGTTTACCGATTACACGGATGGGAAAATTTGTTCAAGCCTGGGATGCGAGTTCCAAGTAGCGCTTCAGCCGTTGGTCTGCCTCGCCTTCAAAATCCACAAACATGATGCCGTTGCCATATTGAGGATGGCGCGTGACTACCAAGCCGTGAATGACAGCGGCATAGCCCTCGAACCAGAGTGTGAGGTGGACGCGACGGCCGACGGAAAGTGGGATGAGGAGCTGGACGTAACAGCCTCCGCGGCTGAGGTCGGTGGTTTCGAGGCGCATGGGAACGTCGCTGCCTTCCTCGTGAATTTCGATTTGGACGTGTGTGGCGAGACGTGGATGCCGGCGGCGCTCGGGTTCGGTTGCGGGGGATTGACGAGACTCGGCGGCGGGCGACGGCATGAATCACTCCGGAGAGATGGGAGGAACTCCTCTCCTCCTACGAGGATCATCGGCAATCTAAGGTGCGGAGTCCAGGTCATGCATCACAGTCGCGGGTTACTTCGGGATACGACCCAGTCATCTAGGTCGCCACGCCACACTCATCCCTGACGTTGCCATACTTCCCTCTTCATTTACGGGTCACGATTTAGGGGGTCGCGATTTAGGGCGTCACGCCTAGCTCGGTATAGAGCTCGGCGGGTTTGTAGATGACTCCGTCTTTCACCACGAGCGCTGTCTTTCGAATGTCGCTGATGTTCTTCGTAGGATCGCCATCGACCAGAACTACATCCGCCAGTTTGCCGGGCGCGATCGATCCCAGCTCTTTGTCGAGACTCATGATGCGGGCGGCGTTGAGGGTAGCGTTCTGCAAAACCTGAGCGGCGGGAATACCGGCTTGAACATCGAGTTCGAGTTCGTGGTGGAGAGCGAAACCTGCCATCGAATCGGTTCCGGCTTCGATCGGGATTCCGGAGCGATAGAGGAGACCGGCGAAGTCGATCATTTTGGCGAAGGACTTTCGATAGGTGTCGTCCATACCGGGCGGGGGAGTCATGCCTTGCGTGAGCAATCCGCGGCGAACCTGTGCGGGCAGGCGGTTGGCTACGGGCTGAAAGCCGCGGGGAATCTGTCCGGGGCGGCTGAGGTATTGGTCTTCGAAGACGCTGAGCGTGAGGTCGAGAGTGGTGTGATGATCCTGTAAGAGCTTGATGAAGGATTCAACCTGCGACGAGGAGAGGTCCAGTCCGGCAGCGACTTCGCCCGGCTTCGTCAGGCGCGCGATTGTGTTGGTGTTCTTAATCTCGGGGAAAAAATTCAGAACGAGGAAGTTCATGTGCTGAATTTCGTCGAAGCCGAGGGCGACGCATTGCGCGGCGATCATTCCGGCGGGAATGTGTCCGCTGACGCGGAGGCCGTTCTTGTGAGCCTCGTCGATGATCCCGGGCACGAGCACAGGCGGTACCGAACTGTAAATCTTGATCTGGACATAGCCCAGCCGCTTGTAGTTGTCGACGGCGGCACGGGCTTCGGCTTCGGTGGAGACTAAGACTTTCGTTGGTCCGTGGAAGGCGTCGTTGCCATCGATGATTCCGGCTAGGACGATGCGGGTGCCAATCTCTTTTCCGTCAATGATGCGCTGGCGGCGGGCCATGAGGGAATCGGTATCGTTGGCGAGATCGCGGACCGTCGTCACTCCAGCGGCGAGATTGAGCAAGCCATCGTTGTCGCCGACGTGAGCGTGCATGTCCCAGAGGCCGGGGAGGAGGGTTTTGCCGCGGGCGTTGACGACTTCGGCGTCGGGCAATCGGCTGGTGTCGGGAGGGCCGATATTGACGATACGCTTCCCGGCGATGACGACATCCTGATTAGGGATGATTTTCCCGGTAGCGGAGTCGAAAACGTCGGCGTGCGAGAAGAGGATCTGATGTGGGTGATGGGCTAGTTTCGCGGCCAGTTCGGCGGCGCGCGATTCTTTGACCTTATTTTGCGCGGCCAGTAACGGCGCGACGGCCGATTCCCATCCTTCGGGGACGACAGAAGCCCACTCATCGACCGACGCGAAGAATTTGTCGTCTTTACTCAGGAACCTGCATTTCTCACAGCCGCGGTCGGCGAGCCAGACGTAGGTTGGGGAGAAATCGAGTCCGGTTATGGCATAGAGAGCCGTGTGAGTGATCTTTCCACCAGCTTCGACCTCGAGCTCGGTGACGCGGCTGACGCGCGCCTCGCCTTCGGGGAGCAGGGCGATTCTGCCTCCATTCTGAAGAGCGGCGTGCGCGAGAAGCGCGATCTCGGACGGGCCTCCGGCGAGCGGAGAGTAGTAGGCTGGAGTCGAGACCTTCTTGTCGCCTTGTTCGGCAGTGTTCTTCCAGCGCGCGGTGCCAGCCTCTAAGGAATAGTTCTCGTCTACGGGAGACTTCAAATAGTCGTTGCCGGTGATGACTTCCGAGATGGGGATCCCGTGCGGATCGAGTTTCAGGATGCTGGTGGTTTTGGGACCCCGTCCGCGATCGTTGAATTGAAAAAATATGTGGAGGGAGCCATCGGCCGCGGTCCAATCGGCTTCTTGTCCGGCAACGTTCCCCATCACGAGGAGGGAGTAGCGCTCGGCGGTGGCGGGGATGTCAGCGGGAAGGGCGGGAGCGGCGGAGGGCGACGTTTGTTGCGCGAAGAGGGTGAAGCCGAAAAAAATCGGGAAGATTAAGATCGCGAAATGGTGTCGGAAAGATCGATTGGTGTTCATAGGTCCTTTTGCGGAAGTTAGCGTCCACCTCAGCGGCTAAAGCCGCGGTTAAAACGAGCCTTTCATCGCAGCGGTGAACCGCTGCGCCACCCAAAATTGACACCCAAAATCAACGCCCGGTTGTTTCTCAGTCGTCCCGCTGGGACTTGGTGATTACTTGCCACGATTCCCGGCGCTGAAGCGCCGAGCTATTTTCACACGCCCCGCTGGGACGTTAGTGTCATTCTGCACACGTGCGCTACAGTATAATCGTCGGCTGGAAAGCAGGCTTGAACGAAACTACATGACTGATCATCCACAACCTACTCCCTACGAGCTTGAGCCGGTGAAAACCGGTATGGATATTGGCGACATTCTCAAGATACTGCCGCATCGCTTTCCTTTTCTGTTAATCGATCGCGTGATCGACCTGGAGCGCATGAAGAGCATCGTCGCGCTCAAGAACGTGACCATCACCGAACCGTTTTTTCAGGGACATTTTCCCGAAAAACCGATCATGCCAGGCGTGCTGATCGTGGAAGCAATCGCGCAGGCGGGAGGGTTGCTGCTGCTGACCGAAGTTCCCAACCGCGACGAGATGCTCATGGTTTTCACGGGCATTGAGAAGGCGCGTTTTCGGCGTCCCGTGGTTCCGGGCGACCAGTTGCGCATCGAAGTCACCGTGAAAGCGTGGCGGGTGACGGCTGCGCGGCTGGAAGGTAAGGCGTACGTGGACGGAAAGTTGGCCTGCGAAGCGACCGTGACCTGCCGGTTGGTACCGAGGAATGTTGGCGCGGGCAGCGCGGAGACCGAGGAGAATTTGTAATTTGCGATTGCTAATTTGGAATCGCAAATCTGTCGATCGCGCGCCATAAATTACCAATCACCCATTACCTCTTACAAATGAGCTTTCATCCCACGGCGATTGTCGATCCGAAAAGCAAGATTCATCCCTCCTGTGAGATCGGTCCGTATTGCGTGATCGGAGGCGAAGTTGAGATCGGCGAGAACTGCCGTCTAGCTGCGCACGTTACGGTTTCCGGGCCCACCAGAATTGGCGCCGACAACCACTTTTTTCCTTTCACTTCCATCGGCATGGCTCCGCAGGATATTACCTACGCGTGCGAACCGACGCGGCTGGAGATCGGCGACCATAACCAGATCCGCGAATTCGTGACCATCAATCGCGGCACCGTGAAGGGCGGCGAATGCACGCGCGTGGGCAATCACAACCTGATCATGGCCTACACGCACATTGCGCATGATTGCCAGATTGGCAACCACATCATCATGGCGAATGCGGCAACGCTCGGTGGGCACGTCAGCGTGGGCGACTGGGCAACCGTGGGCGCGCTCTGCCCAGTCCATCACTTTGTGCGCATCGGCGCCCACGCCTTTATTGGCGGAGGCACCACCATCACCCGTGACGTGCTGCCTTTTTCCAAAACCTCGGCTGAACGCGGAACGCATGCTTATGGCTTGAATGCCGTCGGCCTTGAGCGCCGTGGATTTACCAAAGACCGGATCAAGAAAATTCATCATGCGTATCGCTTACTGCTCGCGTCGAAGCTCAACACATCGCAGGCGTTGGAGAAATTGAAAGCCGAAACCGACCTCGGTGAAAACGTTGAGATACTCGTTCGCTTTATCGAAGAGTCGGAGCGCGGAGTGATTAAATAGTTTCGAGTTTCAAGTTTCTAGTTTCTAGTTTCAAATCTTGAATGCAAGTGCACTCGAAGGTCGAGCAACGTGAGTTATTCCTACAAGGATTTGATCGCGTGGCAGAAGGCCATGGATCTCGCGGAAGCGATCTACCAACTCACAAGAGACTTTCCGCGAGAGGAAATTTATGGGCTGACCAGTCAGATGCGGCGTTGTGCGGTGTCTGTACCGAGCAATATCGCCGAAGGGCAAGGACGCACCACGCCGGGGGAGTTTAAACAGTTTCTTGGGCACGCTCGAGGCTCCCTGCTGGAACTGGAGACGCAGCTACAATTAGCTGCGCGGCTTGGCTATTGTTCTGCCGACCGCGAGAATGCCCTGCTAATGCGCTCCACTGAAGTTGGCCGCGTACTGAATGGTCTGATGGGATCGCTGGAAACTCGAAACTGACAACATGAAACTGGGATTAATCGCGGGCAACGGTACATTTCCTTTTCTCGTGCTGGACGCTGCACGGGCGCAGGGATTCGACGTCGTTGTAGCCGCGATCAAAGAGGAAGCTTCTCCCGACATCGCGTCTCGCGGCGCAGCCTCTGTTCATTGGCTCTCGCTTGGGGAACTCTCCAAGCTTATCGACACTTTCAAAGCGGAGGGCGTGACTCGAGCGGTCATGGCCGGGCAAGTGAAGCATAAGCAGATATTTTCTGCGATCCGCCCAGACTGGCGGCTCGCGAAGTTGCTGCTCTCGCTGGGCACGCGCAACACCGATTCGCTGCTCGGCGCGGTGGCGAAGGTGTTGGCGGATGAAGGCATCGTCCTCGAGAACTCGACCTCGCTCCTCGAACCGTTGCTGGCGAAATCGGGTACGCTCGGCAAGCGCGGTCCGAGTGAAAACGAGCGCAAGAACATCGCATATGGCCGCTTAGTCGCGCAGCAACTGGCGGAATACGACATTGGACAAACGGTTGTGATCGCCGAAGCAGCGTGCGTTGCGGTCGAAGCGATGGAAGGTACCGACGCGACGATCGAGCGTGCGGGTCTGCTCATGAAATCGCTGGAGGCCGACGACACTCAGGACGACAGCGAGAAGGGCGACGCTTCCACGCTCAGCCGCGCTCTGACCGTCGTAAAGATTGCGAAGCCGAAACAGGACATGCGCTTCGACGTTCCGGTGATTGGCATCAAAACGATTGAAACGATGGTCCGGGCTGGAGCGAGTTGTCTGGCCCTCGATGCAGGGCGATGTTTATTGCTCGATGGCGACGCAGTGCTGCGAGCGGCGGATGAGGCGGGAATCGCCGTTTGCGCGGAGTAGAAAGTGTGAAGAGAATTCGTTGCGGCTGGGCGGCTACCCTGGCCTGCCGTCTCTTAGGGATTCCAAAAATACTTTCGGGAGTAGGTCAGCTGAAACACTTCCTTCGGCGGCGGTTTTATGTCGACATCATGCACCTCTTTCTTAGAGGCGTCCGGGGGCACATAAGTCAGGTAATACATGCCCTCGAATAACTTCTTGAGGCTAGAAAATACGTTCGGAAGATCCTTGCTATCGATCTGGCTGAACGATTCGCCGCCCGTTAGTCTGGCAAAGCTCTCCAAAACTTTCTCGCCCCTCATGCCAGCATCAGGATTCGCGGTATTGATGGTGAATATCGCAACTCCCGATTTTATTGCTTCTGCCTCCGCTGCAACGCGCGTAGTGTGACTCGAATTGTCCTCGCCGTCGCTGACCACCAACAGTATTCGCCGCGTCGGTTTCCGCCACTCGCGTAGTCCCATCCGTTGCTTACAAGCCATAAATAGTGCGTCGTAGAACGCTGTCCCTCCGACAGGCGTCACCTTAAGAGTCGTGCCTTGCAATTGCTCCCTGCTGAGCCACGGGGTTGCGTCGGCCTCTTCACGAAATTGGAGAAAAAAGACGCGATCCTCCGGTCGGCGAATCGTTTCATCGACGAACTGCCCGGCTGCCTTCAGAGTGTCGCGTATGTGAGTTCCGCGCTGCGAACCGCTCGCATCAACCAACACGCCTAATTCAAGTGGCAGATCAGCTCCACGCAGAAGTCCGCCCCCTGTAACCGCAGCATTATGATCCGTGATCACTAGCGTTTCGGGCGTAATGGTCGTTGGCTGATGATAGGAGCCGTTGGCAATCACTGGAATCAGTACTTTTGGCGCAGCGGACTCCTGTCCATGGACGATCAGCACCGAGGACGCAATCACAATGGCGCACCAGATTCGTTTCATTCCAGGCGGATCTCCTCACAAGAATCTCAGCCACACACCCTGACATGAAATAAAATCAACTGGAAGCTTGTCAAGCATCAGTTTGAAAGTTTATCGCGCACACCCACACAGGTGTTCATGTCGGAAGCAACTCGCATTGCCGACCAACTTCGTCGCGCCTTCGATGGTGACGCGTGGCACGGTGATTCCCTCTTCGAAATTTTGGAAGGCATAACCGCTGCGCAGGCCGCGGCCCGTCCCATCGCAAGCGCACATACGATTTGGGAACTCGTGTTGCACATCGCGGCATGGGATGGCGCTGCTCTCCGCCGCATCGGAGGGACCGCAGTTGAGCTTGCCGATGCGGAAAATTTCCCCGTCGTTTCAGATGCCAGCGATGCTGCATGGCACAAAACGACGGCACAGGTGCGCAATACCCATCAGGACTTGATCGCCGCCGTTGTCGCTCTACCCGATTCCCGGCTCTTCGAGGTTGTTCCCGGTAAGCACGGTCCGCACTACACCTTCTATTACATGCTTCATGGCGTCGTCCAACACGAGCTTTACCACGCCGGCCAGATTGCTTTGCTGAAGAAGGCTTCCCAGTAGCTCGCGGTCCAAAACCGCTCTTCTCCCTTATTTCCGGTCCCCTGAAACTTTTCCCGCCTTGGGGGATATTCTCTGTGGACGCTGCATGACCGACTTCGAGGCCCTGTACGAAAAATACGCGCGCGACGTTTTCCGCTTCGCCTTCTTTCTGAGCGGCAATCGGGCGGATGCCGAAGACATCGCGTCAGAGACGTTCGTGCGGGCATGGAACGCTCCCGGTGAAATTCGCCAGGCGACCGTGAAGGCGTATTTGCTGGTGATCGCGCGCAATTGCTACCTGCAAAATTTGCGCCGCAGCGGGCGGCACGCGCCGCTGGAAGAAGATCTTATCGATCCACGCCAAGCGCCGCATGAGTCAGCCGAACAGCGCGCCGAATTGCAACAGGTGATGCACGACTTGCAACAATTGCCCGAACTGGATCGGACTGCCCTGCTGCTGTCGGCGGCGGAAAATATGTCATACGAACAAATTGCAGAAACTCTCGGCTTGTCGCTGGGTGCAGTCAAGACCAAGATTCATCGTGCCCGCCTCAAGTTAGACGAGGCACGCAGTCATCGTAGGTGAACACGAAGGTAAACACGGAGGTGAACGTGGAACTCACTCGCAACATCATTCAAGATCTGCTCCCGCTTTATGTCGCCGGAGCGGTTAGTCCCGAAACGCGCGCGGCCGTCGAAGAGTTTGTATCGCGCGATCCAGCGCTGGCCGCCGAGATCGAAGGCCTGAAATCCGATTCTTTAAAACAAATACTCACAGGAGGAACCACCATGTCATTGCCGCAAGATCATGAGACACAAACTCTGGCGCGCACGCGCAGCACGATCGCGCAACGCAGCTGGAATCTGGGCCTGGCCATTGCATTCACGCTTTGTCCTCTCTCGTTCATTTTTGAGAAAGGCCACATCCAATGGATGATGCTCCGCGATACTCCCAGCATGGCGATGGCTTCGTGGGCTGCGGCGCTGGGATTCTGGGTGGGATACGTCATTCATAATCGACGGCTCCGGAGTTCGGGGCTTTAGCGCAGGGCTGCTTTGCATTCGCCACGGACTCGGCGGTTCGAACAGCGTTCGCAAGAGGTTCGGACAACAGTACCCTGACTAGCGACTTTCCTTTCTAGCTCCGGAGCTGCGACAATAGCCCTTTTAAAGGCAGTTCCGGAGTCTCTTTTCTGAGCAACGAATTTCCGATCAATGTGGCAGTGATTGGCGTGGGCGCTTTCGGGCGCAATCACGCTCGTATCTACCGGCAACTGCAGCAGGCGGGAGCTGTGCGACTGGTGGGAGTGGTCGATCCCGATACGCCCAGGGCCGACGCGGTCGCGCGCGAGTTCGAGTGCAAGGCCTTCGGCTCGGTCGAGCAGATGTTGACCACGCACAGCGAAGTGCAGGCGGCGTCGGTTGCGGTGCCCACTTTGTTGCATCTGAAAGTGGCGCGCGAACTGATGGAATCAGGCGTCGACGTCCTCATCGAGAAGCCGCTGGCAGCGACGCTGGCCGAGGCTGACGAATTAATCCACGTCGCGTCCGTGCACAAGCGGATCGCGCAGGTCGGTCACCTGGAGCGCTTCAATCCCGCCGTGCGCGCGACGTTGCCGCTGATCAACCGCCCAATGTTTTTTGAAGTGCACCGCTTGAGCGAGTTTTCTCCCCGCGCGCTCGATGTGGATGTCGTGCTCGATCTGATGATCCACGATCTCGACGTGGTACTGACTTTTGTCCGGTCAGAAGTCAAAGAAATTCGCGCTGTGGGCTTGCCCATTTTGTCGGGCAAGGTAGATATCGCGAATGTTCGGGTTGAGTTTGAATCGGGATGCGTGGCGAACTTTACGGCCAGCCGGGTTTCGACTGAGCGTGTCCGCAAGCTACGCTTCTTTCAGCCGGGTCAATATATTTCGATCGATTACGGGCGGCAGGACGTGCTGGTGTTTTCGGTGGGAGGCACGGCTGGAAACTCCGCGGGCGGCGAGCCCAGTGTGAATCCCCAGATCCAGATGGCGAAGCCGGCCGTAATGGCGGAAGAACCGCTGCTGGCCGAGATCAACGCCTTTTTGCGAGCGGTGCGCGATCGTTCGCGTCCTGTGGTTTCCCTGGAAGAGGGACGCCGTGCGCTCGAACTTGGGCTCGCGATCCTGCAGGAAATTGCGAAGCACGCGGGCCGAATCGGCGTGGCCAAAGCTTAACCACACCAGCGAAGAGAAAGCTATCGCGCCGCCGGTTGCTCCGTGGCTTTCCCCGCGCCCTGCGAGGTCTGTCCCGCAGGACGCAGCGCTGCTACGCGCTCGCGAGCGCTCTGCAACGCGCGCTTCACGTGGCGAGGCGCCGTGCCTCCGGGTACATCGTGCAGCGCCAGCACCTCGGCGAGCCCGAGGCTGGAGTGGAAGGCTGCGTCGAAGCTCTGATGGATGGCTTGCAAATCAGCGAGCGGCAGCTTTTGCAGGTCGCATCCACGCTCGATGGCAAGGGCGACGGCTTTGCCAACCGCCTCGTGAGCCTGGCGCGAGGGAACTCCGCGTTCGACCAGATAGGCTGCGGCGGCCCAGGCGTTCATGAATCCGATTCGCGCAGCCTGGTTCATCTCGTGTTCGTTGAACTCGACCGTGTTCATGAATCCCGTGACAAGCGGCAGCAGGCTGACGACGGTATCCGCTGCGTTGAACAACGGCTCCTGCGTTTCCTGCATGTCTTTGTTGTAAGCGAGTGGAAGGCCTTTGACCAAGGTTTGCAACGTGGTCGCACAGCCCATCACCCGGGCGGCTTTGCCGCGAACTAATTCGAGCAAATCTGGATTTTTCTTCTGCGGCATTGCGCTGCTGCCGGTCGAATAAGCTTCGGGCAACTCGACGAATCCGTAAGCGAAGGTGGAAAACAAAATCATCTCTTCCGCCCAGCGGCTGAGATGAAGCGCGAGCATGGAGAGTGCGTCCACAAATTCAATCGCGAAGTCGCGATCGCTGGTGGCGTCCAGGCTATTCGCCGTCGGTCCATCAAACCCCAGCTCGGCAGCCATGGCTTGACGGCTCAGCGTGAGGGTTGCGCCGGCAACCGCTCCTGATCCCAGGGGACAGAGGTTCGTGCGCTTATGACAATCCGCCAGGCGCGAAGCGTCGCGGAAGAACATCTCAACATAGGCCAGTAGCCAATGTGAGACGAGTACAGGTTCAGCGGGTTGCAGGTGCGTATAGGCCGGCATGGCGGCGCCGCCCGCGGCTTCGGCTCGCGTGAGGATCGCCTCAATCCAATCGGCGAGCTGAATTTGCAGCGTGTCGATACTGGCGCGGACAAAGAGCCGAAGGTCGGTGGCAATTTGTTCGTTGCGGCTGCGTCCGGTATGCAGTTTGTACCCGGTGGCGCCGATCAGCGTAGCGAGTTGCTTTTCGACAAAGTGGTGAACGTCTTCGGCTTCGGGGTCGTTCAGAAAATCAGGCGAAGACGCGGCGCGGCGGCCGATTTCGGCTAATGCCTGGACGATGTCAGACAGTTCTTCGGAGGAAAGAACGCCCGCGTGTTCGAGAGCATTCGCGTGCGCGCGGCTGGCGGCCAGTTCGAAGGCCAGCAGGCGTTGATCGTAGGGAAACGAGCGCTGCCACTTTTCGAATTCGGGATCGAGCGGCTGCCGGAAGCGCCCGGACCACATTTTCACGGTACAACCTCAGGGGCTAAAGCCCTCGGGAACAACTTTTGACGACAAACAAATTTTCATTCGGATCCCAAGCTTACTTATTTTGAGACCTCGTGCAGCGCGTCTGCGGTCGATTTTCCTTTTTGCGTTTGCGCGCGGCAACGCGACGGCAATCCCAGAATGCGGATGAAGCCCTCCGCGTCTTTCTGATCGTAGCTTGCGTCCATGGTGAACGACGATAGATCGGTGCGGTACAACGAGTATTCCGACTTTCGGCTGACGATGCTGACGTTGCCCTTATAGAGCGACAGCGTAACCGAGCCCGTCAGGTTCTGCTGCGTGGTTTCGACGAAGGCATCAAGCGCTTCGCGCAGCGGAGTGAACCACAGGCCGAAGTAAACCAGTTCGGCGTATTTGAGAGCGACGTGCTGCTTGAAATGCACCAGGTCGCGATCAAGGCACAGGGCTTCGAGTTCGTTGTGGGCGGCCAGAAGCAGCGTGCCGCCGGGAGTTTCGTAGCAGCCGCGCGACTTGATGCCGACGAAGCGGTTCTCGACAAGATCAATGCGCCCGACGGCGTTGCGTCCGCCGATTTCGTTGAGCAATTCGACTAGCGAGACGGGATCGAGCGCCTGACCGCCGACGGAAACGGGAACACCGTTTTCGAAGCCAATTTCGACGGTCTCTTCTTTATCGGGAGCCTCTTGCGGAGACTTGCTGATCTGCCATGTGCTGGCGAAGGGCGCGTTGCCGGCGTCTTCAAGTTCCCCGCCCTCGTGGCTGATGTGCCAAAGGTTGCGATCGCGGCTGTGAATCTTCTCGCGGCTGGCAGTGACGGAGATGCCGCGCTTCTCGGCGTAGTCGAGACAGTCCTCACGGGATTTCAGATCCCACTCGCGCCACGGCGCGATCACTTTCAACTCAGGAGCTAGCGCCTGGTACGCCATCTCGAAGCGCACCTGATCGTTGCCTTTGCCGGTGCAGCCGTGACTGACCGCCGATGCGCCTTCGCGCAGCGCGACTTCCACCTGATGCTTCGCGATGACGGGTCGCGCCAGCGAAGTTCCGAGAAGATATTTATTTTCGTAGACGGCGCCGGCCTTGAGCGCGGGCCAGACGTATCCGGTAAGAAATTCTTCGCGCAGATCTTCCACGACCACTTTGCTCGCACCCGTTTTGTAAGCTTTTTCAACAACAGCCTCCACGTCGTCCCCTTGACCAACGTCGGCAACCATGGCGATCACGTCGTAGTCATAATTTTCTTTGAGCCACGGAATGATGATCGAGGTATCGAGTCCGCCGGAGTAGGCGAGAACAATCTTTTCTTTCTGGGTCGAGTCTTGCTTAGGCATGCGCGCTCCTGGCCGGGAAACGGCCCACGCCGCTACCCAACAACCATACGAGGATGGCTTTCTGAATGTGCAGGCGATTTTCCGCCTGATCGAATACGACTGAGTTTACAGAATCTATAACCTGATCGGTGACCTCGCAACCCCGATGCGCCGGCAGGCAATGCATGAACAGCGCCGTCGGCTTGGCAAGTTGCATGAGGGTGGCATTGACCTGGTAGGGAGCGAAGATGGGAGCACGTACTTCCGCCTCGTCTTCGTGCCCCATGCTGGCCCAGGCGTCGGTGTAAACGGCGTCGGCTCCAGCAACCGCTTTCTTCGGATCGGTCATGATGCGCAGCGTGGCTTTCGTCTCTTCCGCAATCGCCTTTGCCATGGTCACGATCACCGGATTCAGAGTGTAACCCTCCGGCGTAGCGATCGAAACCTTTGCCCCCACCGACGCGCCCGCCAGCAGCAGCGAGTGCGCCATGTTGTTGCCGTCGCCGACGTAGGCGAAATGAAGTTTCTTGAGGTCGCCGAAATGCTCCTGCAAAGTGAAAAAGTCAGCCAGAGCCTGGCAAGGATGCTCGAGTTCGCTGAGCGCGTTGATCACAGGCACGTCCGCGTAGGTTGCCATCTCTTCAACGACGGCGTGGCTGAAGGTGCGCAGCACGATCAGATCGATCCAGCGTTCGACGTTGTGCGCGATGTCATACAGCGATTCGCGGGCGTTGAGGCGGCTGGCCGTCTGGTCGATGAAGAATGTGCTGCCGCCCAGGCTGTCCATGCCGGCCTCGAAGGTCAGGCGGGTGCGCAGCGACGGCTTCTCGAAGAACATCACCATCTGTTTGCCCGCAAGAATCCCGCGGAACGAGGCGGGCCGCTGCTTGAGCATCGACGTGAGGTCAAAGAGCGAAAGAAGTTCCGCCGGCGTGAGATCGTGGATCGAGACAAGATCGCGCGGCGCGGACGGGTCTTTCGGCAGGATCAGCGGATTCTTCTTCGCCAGTCCGAGCGGGTTCATGGATGCCATCGGTTCAGTGCTCATGAATTAATGCTCCTGCGCTCCATTCCAAAAAAGTTCTGGTGCCAGCCACCCGGGCCGTGCGTTTGCGGAAAACGTGCTTACGACAAATCGCGGATCCGTTGCGCCAGCGACTGCGCTTTTTTCTTGTCGGTGGCAATGACGAGCACGGTGTCGTCGCCGGCAATCGTGCCCACAACTTCGGGCCAGTGCGACGCGTCGAGTGCAGCGGCAACCGGCTGCGCGCTCCCGACGGTGGTCTTTACCACCAGCAGGTTTTCCGCCTGCCGAATTTCGATTACGAACTGACGTGCCAGGTGCATGACCGAAGGCAAAACGCTGTCTGCATTGAGGCTCTCGCCGGCGCGACGGTAGCCGTCAGGTCCCTTCACGAGTTTCAGTTCGTGAATGTCGCGGGAAAGCGTCGCCTGCCCGACATCGAAGCCCTTGCGTTCCAAACGCTGCTGCAAAGAGTCCTGGCTTTCGACTGGGCCTTCGTCGAGCAGGTTGAGGATCGCTTTGTGACGGGCTGTTTTAGACATGAATAAAAATGCACCGTAATGAATAAGTATCCATTTGGAAGGGCGGGTCTGTCAAGCGAGAAGTCCGGCTGAGTAGGCCCAGTGGTCACGCGCAGCGCACCGGCCAGAGGCGAAACAAAGACATCGTTTCTAATTGTTGCTCGGCTTGTCTCGGCGACGAGCCTACTTCCGGCTGGCGCTCTCCGGAACCTGGAAGTCCACACCGCGGTCGTCGTTGGCTTTGCGGGTCGCGGGCAGATCGAGATCGGCGAGAAGAATTTTGTGGGTGCGCTCGGAGCCCAAGTCGAAGAGGGTGTCCCCGACCACCGCGTAATTCAGTATTTCAGAGCGATGGCCGTCCCTGAAAATCAGGACGGTGGAAGGCTGAGCCACGACGGGTTCTTCTTGACGGAGCGGTCCGACGTATTCGGATTTAGCCGTGAGGTCGTTTCCGACGCTGGACCTCTGGCCACGGGAACTACGGGGCGGCCCTGCGGCCGGTACACCAGCGCCGGAGACGTTGGTCACGCCTGGGTCGCCGTCGGCATCGTCCGCGTCAGCAGCGTAAGGAACGCCGTAGGGAATGTAGGCGGGCTCGACAACGCCGACCGGGAAATCGGAGCTCTTCTCTTTATCTGTATGTTTCCTGTGCTGGTGGGTTTCGCTGTTCTGGGCTGAGTTCGGGTTGCCAGGCATGAAGAAGTCCACGCAACACGCGCCATAAACCGGCCAACTGTTGGGGTAGCCGTTGGGTCCGAGAGAGGTGACGCTGGCTCGAACGCCGTTGGGAGTGGTTTTGCCTCCGAATCCTAAGGACGTGACAGAGGCTGGGACACCGTTGATCTGCGCCGGAACGGCCACAAGAGCAGCGAACACAATTAGGAAGAAGAGCAGGAAATACGATCGCACTCCGGCCAGCATGGGAAACCTCCCCGCGTTAAGGGTACACCAATTTAGAGCCCACTAATTAGAACTAAGCGGGAGGGCGGAAGTTGCGTGGAAAAATTCGCCTAAGAGTTGGTGGCGCAAACCCGGTCGTTTGGCTCAGGCAAGACTCCACCCCGAGAAGGAGCCAAGAGAATCATGCCGCCGTCATTTATGCTGCGGTTAAGGGAGCGCGAGAAACCAGGCGCCGGAGTTCGAGCATGCGGTGGTGCACGTATCCGTCTTCCGTCAAGTGTGCGGAGGCGATCGGTTTACGGCTTCCACTCACCATCTGGTCCAAGGGACGCCGGTGATGGAATTTTGGGTCGAGTTCCTGGCAAAACTCGCAAGGGCGGCTGGAACGGGGTGTGTCGAAACGATATATGACCGCTGGGTCAACATGCTCCACGGGAAGGGCTCCTGGGTGGCGAAAACCGATTCGCCGGGTTGCGAGGCTGCGACAGCATTCAGCCTCATTTTTTGGTCAATTAGGTCTACCTTGATTATATGAGCGAGGCCTTTTTACTACAAGCAGGGGGAACTCGACAAGTCCAAGCCGCGGGCAAGGAATTTTCAGGCTTTCCGCAGCCGCGATCCTCGCCGCCGTGTGGCAGCGGAGGGCGAGTCCGCGGCATATGAAGGTGTTTTCTGGCATGATTAGGTCCACGAACAGCTAACGACTCGAGCGGTTGCGACCAATTCTGGAGATCTCGTGAATCCGAACGACGCCAAGGCGGGCACCGTTTTCTTTTTCGACGTAGATAACACACTTCTAGACAACGACCGCGTTGCCCAGGACCTGAAGCGGCATTTGATCGAGAAAGTGGGCGAATCAAGCGCGGGGCGGTACTGGGAGATTTTTGAGCAGTTGCGCAGCGAGCTCGGCTACGCCGACTATCTGGGCGCGCTCCAGCGTTACCGGATCGAGCGGCCGCGCGAGCCCAGGCTGCTGGCTGTCTCGCACTTCATGATCAACTATCCCTTTGCCAACCGGCTCTTTCCCGAGTCACTGGATGCGGTGCAATATGCGGGCAGTCTGGGAAAGCCGGTGATCTTAAGCGACGGCGATGTGGTCTTCCAGCCGCGCAAGGTGGATTGCTCGGGCCTGTATGAGGCCTTCGAGGGTCATGTCTTGATCTACATACATAAGGAACTGGAATTGGACGATGTCGAGGCAAAGTATCCTGCCGCGCATTACGTGATGGTCGACGACAAGGTGCGGATTCTGGCCGCCATCAAGAAACACTGGGGGACGCGGGTGACCACGATCTTCCCGCGGCAGGGCCATTATGCGCATGATTTGGCGGAGGTGGCCAAGTATCCCAAGCCGGATATTACGATCGAGAGGATCGGGGAGTTGCAGAGGCATTCGTTCGAGGAAATCGTCGCGGCGTCGGGCAGGTGATGGAACATGACGCTCCCTAGGAAGAACCCGCTGGTTGCTTGAGCAGAGGTGGGTGAATTTCGCAATCGTGGTTTTCAGTCTTTTCTATGCTTTTTCTCTTACTCTGTTCTCTTAGTTTTTTTTCTTACGCTTGGGGCGCGCCGCCCTGGATCATGCCCGCGAGTTCGCGCTTCAGGTTCGTGCGGCTGTCTTCCGACAACTCCAAATAGCGAAACGGTTGCAGGCATCCATTGGTCGCCCACATCGGGAACAGCATTTGCGCCCGGCAGCGGACACTCGTCACTCCAATGTGAAACAACACAGTAACCCGAATGCCTTCGTCGAGCGGCTGCTCGAGCGACAGCAAACCTCCATTGATCGACAGTTGACTGACGCGGCTGCGAATCTGGCGTCCGTTTTCGAGCACCAGCAAGGCGAGAATCGACCCGCCGAGCTTGACGCGCGAGCCGCGCTGTCCTTTTTGCAGAATCGAGGTAGAGGGCATTCTCAACTCAATTTTGCCTCAGACAGCGGTAACTTGGCAGATTACCAAAGTCAGCGGCCCTGGCATCGATTGCCGGAGCGCGGATTGGCGGAGGTCGCCCCCCGCGTGCGAGAATGCTCAACGTTCGAGGAGACCCACCGAATGAAGCGATTGGCGGTTGTGGCGATGGCGCTTTGCATCTCCGTTCTCGGCGTAACTCAAGCCGGTTGGGGACAAAAGGCAAAGAAAGTTTCGGACGGAACGGGCGCAGTCGACAAGGCTTGGTTGCAGAAAGTCTGGAACGGCTGGGCGTCGCTGGACGCGGCGGGACAGAGGCAGTTCTACGCCCAGGGGCCCCATGTGTTCTTCGATGTCGAGCCTCTGAAGTATGACAGTTGGGATGAATATCAATCCGCTGTCAGCAAAGAGCTGGCGGATTACAAAGCCGCGAAATTTACCGTGAACGACGACGCCCAAATCCACAAAAGCGGCGATGCTTACTGGGTCACCGCGACGGTGGCTTCAGACATGACGCAGAAATCGGGCAAGCGCGAGATGGCGACGTTTCGCTGGACGGCTATCTTCGAAAAGCAAAATGGAAAGTGGCTGATCGTCCACGAACACGTGTCGGTGCCACAGGCTTTGTAGGATTTCAGCACGGTGCGATGTGCTCAATGATATGCCTTCCAGAAAAAGTAGATGGTCATGCCGGTCCCGACAAAAATGACGAAAGCTCGAATCCAGGCGGCCGGGAGTTTTTGCGCATAGTGGGCTCCAAGATATCCCCCTAAAAGCGCCCCGGCCGTCATCACTCCCGCTGGTTTCCACGCCACCGCTCCCGCTATAACAAAGGTCACAACCGCGACGCCGTTGATGATCCCCCCGAGAACTGTTTTCAGCGCGTTCATGGCGTGGATGTCCGTCATGCCCATCGCGGCCAGCATGGCAAGATTCACGATGCCGATGCCGCCTCCAAAATAGCCTCCATACACCGCCACAATCAACTCAAACACCGATGCGACGACCAGGGCCGTGGTGGATGCATCTTGCGCAACCGAACCACCCGACGTGCGGGCCAGACGGCGGCCAAACATAAACAGCAGCGTCGCTCCCAGCATCAGCCAGGGCAGGACGCGCAGGAAAGTCTGCGCCGGCGTGTGCAACAAAAGATACGCTCCGATGATCGCCCCGATCACGCTCGTGATGGCCAGCGGAATCATGACGCGCCGCGAAATGTTGAGGTGTTTGCGGTAGGCGCCGGTGCTCGCCGTCACGCCGACCCAAAGCGCAACCGTATTGGTCGCGTTCGCGGCGATCGGCGGCACGCCCGTGAAAAGCAGGGCTGGAAACGCGATGAAACTCCCGCCGCCGGCGACGGCGTTCTGCGCGCCGCCGAGCGCTCCGGCCAAAAACAGGAAGATTGCAGTTTCAACGCTCAAATACTAGGTGTATCACGGGCCCGAGGATTCTGAGTAGGCTCTGCGTCACTCCTCCGCTTAGCAATTCCCTTTTTGAATTATCTTGATTCCGCCTTCGCCAGTCCGGCATCGTACATCGCTCCATATCCCACATATTGCTGGACCGGATCTTGCAGGTAGTGAATCTCAACCTTCTCGATCTTGCCATTCTTCCCAAACGTCGCGCTCAGATGCGCGTTCATCCCCGCAAAATACGACGGCAGGTCGAGCTTCTGATAGCGGGCGAGAATCTCGTCGCGCAGCTCCGGATCAAAATGCACGCCATAGCGATCGACCAACGCCTTGATCGCGTCGTAGTCCCCTTCGGCCTTAATGCGCATCAGTTCCGCCAGAAGCATCCCAACGCCCTGCCGCATCTTCTGATAATCGACGACGCGGACATACGTTTTGCCGTCCCTCTTAAACTGTTCGATCGAGCCCGGAACTTTATCCGCAATGTAGTGCGCGATCAGCTGGCGGTCGCGCTCGTGATCTTCTTCGATGGTGTCCCCGTGGGGAATGCGGGGCAGTTGCCGCAACGCCGCCAGCGCGGCCGCATCGTACATCGCCTTCGCCACTTCTTCCTGATTGGAAATCAGGCCCAATTCTTTCAGCTTCGGATCCCACACGTTCCACAGCGCCATCAAGTCGGCGCGGCCTTCCTCAAGAGTCGAAAAATACTCCTTCAGAAACGGCTGCGCGCCCGCGCTCACTCTTTCGCTGAGCTTGCCCGAGCCGTGCCCGATCACCTCATGCATCGCCACCAGAAGATCGCTCGCTTCCGTTCCATATTTCGCCGCACGTTCCACTTCGGCTGGATCGGACGCGAACTCGGCGACTGCCGCTTTGCCGTTCGCCTCCTCCAGCGCGCGCTTGCTGCCCATGAAAAGAAAATTCTTCGAGCCGTACTTTTCGTGGATCTCGTTTTCGTTCGGCAGATTGTCGCCAATCGTGCTCACGCTGAAATCGCCGCTCTCAATCAGCGTTTCCACCGCTTTCACCACCGGAAGCTTGAACGACTGCCGTTTGTACTTCGCCTCCCACGGGGCTTTTTCTTCGAAATAGCCCGCATTTTCGCCCAGCTTTTTCATCGCCGTGGTCACCGGCTTATCCGTAATGGTCACGAAACTCTGCGAACTGCCCTTCGCCCCCCGGGCATCGCGGTAGACTTCGATGAATCCGTTGTCGAAGTCGACGGTCGCATCGTTCTGCACCCACCCCGTGCCAAACGCAACCCACTCCGAGTACTCGCCGGTCTGGTAGTAGCGGATCAGATGCCCGATCGCTTCGGCCTGCGCCGGCTCGGCATTCTCCCGCGCCTTCTCGAAATATTCGTTCGCCTTCTTAAGAAAGGGCGCGTACAGTCCCGGAGGAACTTTGCCGTCGGGAGTGCCCGCGCGATACACCTCTTCGGTGAGCTTGCCGTTCGCGTCTTTCACCACGCGCGAGTTCAACGCAAATTTATCTTGAAATCCCTTCAGGTCGGCGAGACTGACGTTCTCGTAGAAAGTGTTCGAACTGGCTTGGAGGGTGTCTTTTCCTCCCGTGGGACTCTTGGCCGTGATCATCGGTTCGAAGGCCGGATCGAACAGAGATGATTGCAAGGTCTCGACTTCCCGCACCACATCCGCTGGCTTCGCGAGCGGCGGAAGATCGGCATAAGACGTCCGGAAGGCTCCGTTTTGCTGGGCACACAGCGCGGCTTTCTGCAGCTCTTCGAAGGTGAACGCGGGCAGGAACTTCTGCGAGGTCAGGTCGTTGTGATTGCCGCGGCTGGCCCAGAACAGCTTGGCAAATTCTGAAATCTTCGCCATCGCCGCCGGGTCGATTCCTCTGGGATAGGCCGAAATTTCTTCGAGCAATCTTTTCTGCCGCAGCCCGTAGGCTGAGAGCTGGTCATAAAAAATAGGATCGATGGCAATCGATGCTTGGCTAAGCCAATAGGCGAGCGCCTGCTGCCGCGGCGTGAGCGCCTCGAAGCTGGGAGCGTGGAGCTGGATAAAAGCCGTGTCTCCCACGCGCTCGACGACGACCTTGCTGGCGGTATCCGTTTGCGAGAACGCTGCCGCGGCGCAGACCAGCGTGCCTATGACGAGAACAAATGCGAAACGCAAGGGCTTCAAAGATGGCCTCCAGGTGGATTGATCCGGCTGCAGTGATACGTGGACCAAACTCCGCAGGCTACCACAAACCGGCCTTCTCTACGTTGGACGGGAGACAGGTCCAGCCGGGAGCGGTCTTTTGGGACCGATGAAGTAGCCCCGCCACAGAATTGCCCGCCCGACGCTTGCCACATTTCGGGATCGCGAACAGAAATCACCGGCCGCAAAATTCACGCTTGACAGTGACAGATAATCCACTACCATACGGTTGTGGATAAGTTGGGTACAACGTTTGCCGCTTTGTCCGATCCCACCCGCCGGGCAATGATCGAACGGCTCTCCCATGGGCCTGCCTCCGTGCATCGATTGACGGAGCCGTTTGCACTCTCGCAGCAGATGATTTCAAAACATATCGCCTGCCTGGTGCGGGCGCGGATTGTGATCAAGACGAAGCGTGGACGCGAGAGCGTGTGCACGCTGAGGCCAGCGGCCATCAAAACGGTCAGCGACTGGGCGATTAGCTATCGCCGGTTCTGGGAAGAGAGTTTCGACAAGTTGGAAGGGGTTGTAAACGAAATGAAAAAACTGGAGGTCAAGAAATGACAAAAAGCAGGGTGAACGAGACAGAGCGGATGACGATCACCAGAGTTTTCGATGCCCCACGTGAACTGGTTTGGAAGGCGTGGACCGACCCAAAATACGTCATGCAGTGGTGGGGACCCAAGGGTTTTACTGCGCCCGTTTGCCAGATGGATTTTCGCGTGGGCGGAAAATCTCTCTTCTGCATGAGAGCGCCCGATGGGCAGGAGTTCTGGAATGCGATTGAATACCACGAGATTGTTCCCCCAGAGAAGATCGTTTCCTCCATGTACTTCGCCGACTCGAACGGAAACAAGGTTGAGCCTGCGGCCTACGGAATCGAACATGAGGCCATCGACGGTGCCTACGACGTGACCATCTTTGAGGATCTCGGAAACGGCCAGACGAAACTCACCTTCATCGGCAATGAACCCATGGAGAGCGCGAAAAATAGCGGTCAACTAGAGGGCTGGAACCAGATACTCGATAAAATTGACGCAGTTGTTGCCGGGCTAGTGCAGGCGAAATAAGAAGCTGGAGTTTCGATGATCGTCATGCGCGAGATCGGAACATAACGCTAACAACCCGTACGAAGTGAGCTTCAATCTGGCAGAAGCATTTTGCGGCGCAGGGCCTGGTAGCGAGGATGGGACCGAAGACGGCCTAGTTTGGGCTCGGTGGCAAGATAGAGCGCGATGGCATCGCGGTCTTCAATGGCTTTCTCATACCAGTCCAGCGCCTGGTCCACCTGTCCCAGGCCCAGGCACATGATTCCGAATACGCCGGGAGCCACGTAACCCGCTTGCGCGCGCTGTTCTATTTCCGTTAAGACTGCGGCTGCCTCTTCGCTCCGGCTTACCCGCGCATAAAGATTGTGCAGCGTAGCCAGCACCCATGGGTTGCGCTCCGAAAACCCGGCGGCGCGCTCTACGGCATCGACCGCCTTCTCGACCTGGCCTTTGAGAAAATGAGCCAGCCCGAGCATCCAATGCGAAAAGTAGTAGGTCGCGTCCAACTCCAGCGCCTTCGTCGCCAGGGCGATCGCCGTGTCCGGATCATCCCGGCGATACGCATTTTCCGCCAGACCGATTACCGCCAGATGATAGAGCGGGTCGAGTTCCGCCGCCCGGTTGAACTCGACTTCTGCTTCCTGCAAACGTCCCAGCGGCTGGAGGAAGTGCATGGCGTAACAGAAATGGACTTCGGCGACGGCCGGGCCCAGATCTAAAGCCCGCCTCATCTCACGCTCGGCTCCGGTCCAATCGTAGTCGTAGTATCCAAGTACGCTGCCGAGGTAGGCATGCGCCACCGGGAGACTACCATCCAGCTCCAGAGCTTTCTGCAAAGCCCGTTTCGCGTCCGGCAAAATACCGCGAGGCGCAGCTTGTCCCCACACGGCTTCGATGAACAGCAAGTATCCGACCCCGGCGTAGGCGAGCGCGTACTTCGAGTCGCGTGCGAGCGCCTGCTCGAAGTAATCGCGGGCCACCCGAACGCTCCCAGGGTTGAGCCGGGCCGATAGATGCCGTCCCCGCAGGTACAGATTGTAGGCCTCCAGGTCCGCGGTCGGCCGGCTCAGCAGCGGCTGGCCGCTCAGCTTGAGCTTCAGGGTTTCGACGATGGCTTGCGAGATTTCATCCTGAATCGCGAACACGTCGGTCATCTCGCGGTCGTAGCGCTCCGACCAGAGGTGGTAACCGTCCGACGCCTTGATCAACTGGGCGGTCACGCGGAGGCGGCTGCCGAGTTTGCGCACGCTACCTTCCAGGATATATTCCACGTTCAGTCCCTGCGCGATGTTGCGGATGTCCTGCCCCTTGCCCACGAACGCCAGCGTCGAGGTGCGCGCCGTCACCAGCAGACCCGGCACCTTGACCAGCGCATTGAGGATGTCCTCGGCCAGGCCGTCGCTGAAGTACTCATTTTCCTTGTCGCCGCTGAGATTGGAGAACGGCAGCACCGCGATCGAAGGCGGGTTCGAGGCGGGGGCCGCCGCCGCTTGTATCAGCGCCTGTTTTACCTCCGCGATGGTCTGGAACCGCTTCGCCGGCTGCTTCGCGAGGCAACGGGCGACCACGCGCGCAACCTCCGGCGGTGCCTCCGTCAGCGGCGGTGGATCCATGTGCAGGATCGCCGCCAGGATCGCGATCGCGCTTTCGCCCCCGAATGCTTTCCGCGCGCTGAGCATCTCATACAAGACCACGCCAAAGGAGAAAATGTCCGAGCGCGCGTCGACGCTCTTGCCCTGGGCCTGCTCCGGCGACATGTAATGAACCGTCCCCACGATTGTGTTTTCCTGGGTGAGCGTGAGCGTTGCAGTGTTGTCGTCCTGGCGAAACCCTCCCTCGGCCGACGCCTGTGCCACGACTTTCGCCAACCCGAAATCCAGAAGCTTTACGCCGGCCTTGGTCACAAGGATGTTGACGGGCTTCAGGTCCCGGTGCACGGTTCCTCTCTGATGCGCCGCTTCCAGCGCGTCGCAGATCTGTCCGGCATATTCCAGAGCGCGCGCCAGCGGCAACGGACCAGGTTCGGCCGCAGACAGCAGCGGATGCCCATTCACGAATTCCAGGACAATGAAATCGGGGCCAACGTCGTAGATCTGACAGATATTCGGGTGGTTGAGAGCGGCGACGGCGCGGGCTTCCCGTCCAAATCGTTCCGAGTACTGCTCGGTGGAAACCTTGAGCGCGACCATCCGGTCGAGGCGCGTGTCGCGAGCCTTATAGACGACACCCATCCCGCCAGCGCCGATCTGCGAGAGAATTTCGTAGGGTCCGAGCGTATCGCCGACCGCTAGCGGCATAGTCCTGTTGGTCATTTCTTCGCTTCGTGACTGGCAGTGATTGTATATTCCCAACGTCAAGGCCGGAACCCTCAAACTGTTCCATTCCGAGCGATGGACTGATCGAACCGAAGGGAAATTCTTTGGACAGATGGAACGGGCTGCGCATTTTCTAGCGATTTGCCTGGTGCCCCAGGTTCCGCGTAGCCGCAGGCGAGCGAACCTGGGATTCCCGAGTGGTCCAGGATCTTTGGATGGTTTAAGAATCGCCCGCCCAGGTTAGCGCCCAAAACCACAGAAGTGAAAACCGCGGACGTTATTTGATGGGCGCGAACCCGCGGCACCGGGCTGAGCCTGACCTGATCGGCTAGGAGCGCATTGAACTGAGCTCCTATCCCTTCTCCAGGAGTTCGATGCCATACTTCGGCGCAATCGCCTTTACCTTCTTCAGAAATTGAACCTGCTGCTCCCCGTCGATCCTGGGGGGCGGAGTTGTACCCGTCGCTACCGATACGCCGACTTCGCGAAAGAATTCATCGTTCCCCGCTGGAGAGCAGATGCAGATCATTCGCACTGGTTCGGAGGATGCGTTATAGAACTGGTGTGGAGCGTTGGACGGAACATTCACTGTATCGCCAGCACGCAGCGTGGATTTCTGGCCCCGGAATGTTACTTGCACCTCACCGTCGAGCAGGATGAAGGTCTCTTCGAAGTCGTGACGATGTGGAGGTGGTCCGCCCCCTGGCGGCACGTGCATCTCGATCACACAGAATCGGCCGTTGGTGTCCTTCCCCGCGACCGTGATGGTATACGTGGCTCCGACCAGACCGATGTGGGGAGCTGTTTCGCCGTTTGCCTGAGCCAACCCCAATGCGCGTGTGAGATCGTCGGGAGGCAGGAGTGGATTTTTGCCTGTCATTTCAGCCATGTGATTTCTCCTTAGGATTTGCCAATGATCTTGCCCTTAGGCAAAAGACCAAAGATGCCTGACTGCTGACGAATTCCCACCATTAGAAACGCGAAAGCGATCCATCGTGAGTTCCTCCCTAAGCTCGACCCAGGCATAAGTCACGCGCTTTTCCTTCTCAGAAGAAACGCGGCAACGACCATCATGTAAAGCGCTGTTCCCCAATGAATGAAAATGGGCGGCGCAAAGCCAAGATGGCCCAGAATGACAAACCCATCGCCGACCGGTATGAAAACTGCGATGGCGAAGAGTATTGCGGTCGTGCGCCTGTCTCCCTTAAGGAGGAACGTCAGGACGACGAGACCCGAAAAGATGTCGCGAATTCCCTTGACCCACATAAAAGGAAAGGCGGCAGGATCGTGGATCGGAATGCCATAGGCTGTTGAGGCCCCAACCGGGTTGAATATGAAGTTGATGCCGATCCCGATGATCGCTACCGGTATCAGGAGAGTGAACCAGAAGAGCGGCGAACTCCTTTTCAAAGTCGAACTATCGAAGCTTGTGGTCGTGTTCATTTGTCCCCTCTGCTTTTCGGGATAGCGTTGTTTATCAAATATACCAGCACTAGACACCCTAGCAATGCTAGATATGATGTAGCGCCTCTGTAACACGATGCAGGAATATTCGTGAGAGAGTTTGCCTTCCGCCAAGTGTTGATCCTAGCGGCGCTATAATTCCTATCGAATGGCAACGACGGCGGCATCGAACCGGATCGCGGAGCGAAAGCTCCGTGACAAGCAGGCCCGCCGGGCACAGATTATCAGTGCCGCACGACGAATCGCCGAGCTTGAAGGGTGGCCCAACGTAACCGTTCGGAGGCTATCCGACGAAATTTCATACAGCCAACCCGTCCTGTACTCTCATTTTCGCAGCCGCGAAGCAATTCTCGACGCGGTTGCCACCGAGGGTTTTCAGGAGATCGGCTTGGCTTTAGAGAAGGCACGGAAACGGGCTAAGCGTGGAAATGGGGTCGAATCGGTCGCGGCCGCATATCTGAAGTTCGCCGCGTCCTCACCAGAACTCTATGAGGTGATGTTTTCGCTCAGCCTTAACCTACCCTTCGATGACAGGGCTACTCCTCCGGAGCTGCATTTCGCGTTTGCCCAACTCCTGGAGTTGTTTCAGCGGCAGAACTCGAAGGCGGAGGTTCTAGCGGAACTGTTTTGGTCGAGCCTTCACGGTATCGCCGAGCTCACAAGAACCGGGCGATTTCCGCGCCGCCGTCAGAAAGAGCGCGTGAGGGTGCTCGTAGATCTCTTCACTTTCCCAGAATGAAACGGCACAAGTGGTGAAAATGCGATGACTGTAACAGGCCACCCTCTAGTCTTTTCGCGAAAGAAGCGATGAGCCCTCACAGACGCTGATGGAATGAAAATCCGCCCGGCAAAGCTGCCTCAAGCCTGATTTGTTCTCCGCTGACGGGGTGTTGGAAATTCAGAAATCGGGCGTGCAGCAAATATCCGCCATCGCCCGGAAGCCCGGGGAGATTTTCAAGAGGCTGGCCGGATAATCCATACAGAGCATCGCCTCCCAGGGGATGGCCGATCGATGCCAGATGGATCCTGATTTGATGAGGGCGTCCCGAGTTCAGGCTTACCTCAAATGTTGTTCCGGTTCGCCCGTCAGCCGCCCACAACGTCCCGTAAATAGGTCGAGTACTGCTCATCCTCGATCGCCGTAAATGGCAGCATGGTGATCGGTTCCTGGGCGGTGGCCACCTGCCATTTTGCAGCGCCTACCCTCGTCGCTGACAGCAGTTGGGTGCGGCTCACTTTGGGAGCCGATTTCGTGATCGCAAACAGCACCAAAGGCCCGCGCAGCAAAGCCACCGTGTTCGGATGCTTTGCGTCGAGTGCCTGCAAACTCGTGGTCATCGGCAGGTCCAGTTCGACCCGGTCTCTATTCTTCCATTCGCGCCGAATCGATGCGAATCTTCCCGCAACAAGCTTGGTCGTCACCTGTTTTCCGTTGACCGCAACCGCCGCGCCTTGAGCCCACTCCGGAATCCGGAAATTGACGGTGAACGCAGCAGGCCTTGCCAGCGAGAACTCAAATTGAATCGCCCCGTCGAGCGGATACGCGCTCTTCTGCTTGAGTAAGACCGGCGACCCAGCGTGCTGCCACCGTACCGTCGACGGAATATAAAGATTGACGTAGATTCCTTGCGGATCGTGAAAGTAGGTGCAGATGCGATAGTCCGCCGCCACTTGCGGCAGCGTTCCCGAACAGCAGGCCCAGCGCCGGCTGGAATAGACCTTGTGTCCTTCAAAATTGTAGTCGGAATAATAGAAACACCTGCCGTCGGGCTGCATCGGTTTCGCGCCGAGCACCGTGTTGTACATCACCCGCTCCATGCTGTCGCCGTATCGCGTGTCCTGTGTAATCCGCAACAGGTAGCGAGTGATCTTGAAGTGAGCATAAGCCCCGCAGGGCGTTTCAAAGCTGGCATGCGTGTTCGTGAGACTCGCCGCCAGCTCTCCTTTGCCCGGCGTGCACAAGGTTTCGTCCGGACCCCATCCGCCGGTGGCGTAACTTTGTGCCGATAGGAAATCGAATCCGTTCCGCGCCGCCCGCAGGTGCTTCTCGCTGCCCAGCGTCAGATACGCCTGCGCCGCGGACGACAAGGAATTGACGTAACTGTAAGGGTGCCGGCCCGCGAGATCGTCGTGTCCTTCGCTGAGTGGGTCATAGTAATAGTCGGCCAGATAATCGACCCCGAGCTTCCTATACTCCTCACCCGCGCCGCGCTGAAAGGCGATAAACATGTTCTCCGAGGCCGTGTAGGATTCATCGGAATTGTCGACGGCCCTCCCCGGCATGTGGGCCCGGGCAGCCGCCGTACTGCGTTTCTGAATCTCAAACGCGTCAGGATCCTGCGCGAACTGGTGCGAATCCATCAGTCCGCAGAGCAGTTTGTCGTGGCAATACGTCGGAAAGTGATTGTTCCTGAAATACTCGCCCTCAATCACTCCCGCATACATCCGGTTCATCCGCAACACTCTTTCGCGAATCTCAGGCCTTTGCCGGATCGCATACATGCGTGCCAAAGCGGAAACCCACTGGCCATACGTACAACTTGGAGCATATGCGCCGTCCGTGCCGTCGTGCTTCGGGTCATAGCTGTACCATCCCCCAAGATCCTCTCCAGGCGCCGGCCTGCCAATCATCTGGCGGAACGGCTTCATCAGGCTGTCTTCGTTCAACGACATCAGCAACTCGAGGTGATGGTCCAGTTGCTTCTCATGCATTGCACTGTTGAGGTCGACCTCGCCGTACCCGAATTCATCCAGCACCCGCGCCGTCGGTCCCGAGGATGCCCGCAAGTGGCGCGGGAGTGCGGCCCCGGCAAGCGAGATGGCTAAAGATTCGAGAAATGTCCGACGCGAAACGGAACTCGTTGCCATCCGGAGGTGCTCCTGAGTTAGGGCTCTGCAACTCCAATTTTACTCGCACGCACAGAATCAACGAATGAACCGTCCCCTAAATATTGAAGTAGCCTGGTGCCCCAGGTTCCGCGTAGCCGAAGGCGAGCTAACCTGGGATTACCGGGTAATTCAAGATTGTCGGATGGTTTACAGAACCCCCCGCCCAGGTAAGCGCCGCATGCCCCACCTTAACGTCGCGTCTTTTGCGACGTTAGGGTGGGACTCCACTGTCGCGTAAAACTCCGCGACTCTCGGCGGGTGGGCCCTTCCCGCCCTCGGCCTTGTCAAGATTGACTTTTTGCTCTGGACGAAACGACCTCGAACGGCCAGAAAAGAGCCCTAACTCCCGTAAGTCCTTTTTCCGGAATACTTTGACGCTAAGTCTTTATTTTTCAAAGACCACATCGGAAAATTCTCCCTAACCTCATAATTCTTCAAGACCACGGAGGAAGAGATACCAGTACCAACCAGTAAACATCACCCGATTTCTTGCTCAGTTCCTATCCCTGCAACAAAAATTTATTTTCGACCGTCGCCGACCGGGGCCGCTGGATGCGACAAGAATCCGCCCGGCAAAGCCGCCTCAAGATTGATTTGTTCTCCGCCGACGGGATGTTGGCGACGGGACGTTCACGTCATTTTCCGCGTGCTGTCCAGCCTTCCCGATTTGAAACCGACCAAAACGATTGTGACTCGCGTCCTTGCAACGATCCCCGCAGCTCGCGAAACTCCCGATAGGGCCCGTGGTGTAACGGCAGCACAGCTCTCTGTCAAAGCGAGATGCGGGTTCGAATCCCGCCGGGTCCATTCTTCCATCTGTGGAGAAGATCTATACGGGGAGAGAATGCAGAGATAATCTCCCCAAGTAACTTGACATTGTCTCCAACACCGCGAAATACTGAAGTTGACAGAGAGCTGCACCACGTTCTTAATGACCCCGGATATTCGGGGTCATTTTCGTTATCACCATCCAGACAGGTTCGGGCACAGGCGGAACGGACCCGAATTCAGCCCGGGCATATCCGCATGCCGGCGGTCGGCCAGCAACACGATGTCCCTTGCATCACCACAATTGGGTCCCATCGTCTGCCCCCGAATTTCGTCCTGATTTGAATCCCGCCGCGAACCTACTGCTGCAATAAGAATCCCGCCGGCAAAGCTGCCTCAAGCTTGATTTGCTCACCAGCGATGGGATGTTGGAAATTCAGAAATTGCGCGTGCAGCAAATATCCTCCATCGCCCGGAAGCCCGGGAAGATTTTCCAGAGGCTGGCCGGAGAATCCGTACAGAGGATCGCCTACCAGCGGATGGCCGATCGATGCCAGGTGGATCCTGATCTGATGAGGGCGTCCCGAATTGAGCCTGACCTCAAATGTCGTGGTGCCCGCCGTGCTGCTTGACGCCGCGCTGCCTCGCGCCCGTGAGATCACCTTCGCCAATGACTTGGACGGTTTGCCACGCGCGTTAGCGGCCCACACCGAGCCGATGCGCGGGTGCGGCACAAGTCCGATGGGTGTGAGAATTTCGTAAGCGTCGTGCTCTGCAATGCCCTGCGCCAGCGCCCGGTAGATTTTTTCGATTCTGGATGTGTTCCAGTCCGCGCCTAGTTGAGCGGCCGCCTGCGCTGTCTTGGAAAAGAGGACGATGCCTGAAGTGCCTCGGCCCAACCGGTGAACAGGGTTTGCGTTCGGCGTTTGCTTTTGCACCAGCCGCAGCAGGGTGTTTTCCATAAAGCCACCGCCCGGCAGAGTCGGCAGCCCGCCAGGTTTGTTGACGGCCAACAGATGGGCATCTTCAAACAGGACTTCGAAGTGCCGAGGAGCATCCGGTTCGATCCAGGGCGGACGCTTCCACACCAGAGTTTGTCCTGAAATCAGCGATTCGCTTCCGCTGGCCGTGACGCCGTTGACGGTGACTTCGCAATCGTTCAGTTTTTGTTGCCAGCCTTCTGGGGTCGAGTGCGTGTAAAGGCTTGCCAGGTAGCAGAGCAGGGTTTGCCCTTGATCTTTGCCGCTGATGATCGTGGTATAGGCATACCCCCGGTTGAGCATTGTGGTTTGAGTGTAAGCTATCTTTTCACTTGACTTAAGAAGACGCGGCGTCCGACCCTTGAAGCAGCGCATTTCACCATCAAGATCGTGATAAGCGAGCCCCGCCCCGGCGGACGAAACATTAACTTCTTCGAAATCAAGACTTTGAGAGCAAGACGGCAGCCAAGTCGTTGATTATAAAGGATCGCCGTAAAGTAACTCCTTTGTATTCAAGACTTTGACTCTAAGTCCTTATTCCGGAATACTTTCCCTCTAGGTCTATGATTCTAATAGACCGGAAATTGGGGGGGTACCCGCCCGCAGTCTGACAGAAATAAGGACAGACGAAGACGAAAGACTCCGAGATGCGAAAAGGATTTACAAGAAATCCAAAACCGGACGCGGTCGCCACGCCCGTCAGCAACTACATCACGCCAGGCGGACTGCAGCGGCTCAAAGATGAA
>CAWIAJ010000026.1:0-208830 GCA_963834085.1 uncultured Acidobacteriaceae bacterium
ATTTTGAGTCCGCTGCGTCTGCCAGTTCCGCCATCCCGGCTTGAAGAATAAAGCCGCAGAACGTTAGCTTAATGCACGATTTGAGGCTTTGCAACCGCCGCCCGTTCGCACCACGCGACAAGAAGTGTCACGACAAAAGGGCCGTCCGGTTTCGACGGCCCTTCGTTTCCATCGCTGACGCTTTGTCGCGGTCAAGTAAGTTTTATCCGCGCTTTCGTTCTTACCTGTACGAAATTACGCCAAAGGTTCCCGCCAGATTACCGTGCGGACCCGCCGTGAAGAATAATTGATTCGTGGCGCCGTTCTTAGACGATCCGCCGCCAAAATCAATCCCCCACAACTGGTCGATCACGATGCTCTTGCCGCTCGTATCTTTGACCGTTCCAACAAACGCTCCAGTCTCCAGGTTGAACGCGTTAATGGTTCCTCCGTTGGTGTTATTCGACACCAATAAGGTGTTGCTGAGTTTCCCGAAATTCTTAGGCGCGACAGCAAACCCCCATGGCTGGTTCAACGGTTTCCCTTGAGCCAGAGTCCGCACGAATGTTCCGTCTTCCTGAAAAACGTCGACGTAGCCACCCGGAGCTTCATCCGCCTGCGCAAACGCCACATAAAGCAACCCGCCAATGTCCTGCACGTTGAACGGAGCGTACCCCGCCGGCAAATTCGGATCAGTAAACGAGCCCACGAGGTTGAAGCTGCCATCGTAGATATCGACCTTGTTATTGTTCAGATCGGCGGCATAAATGAAGTTGCCCGACGCTTTGCTCGTAACCGCCAGCCCCGTATACATCGCGTTCGAAGAAGAGTTATTGACCGCGATAATCGCTTCATTGGGGTTAGACTGCGGCGCCCACCCGCTGATCGTGCCATCCAGACTGGCGAACAGAAAGATCGCCGGCCATCCCTGCACTTGAAAGTCGGACGAGCCGTTAAATACGATTCCCGTCGGCGAACCAGGACCTGCGCCCGAAGCCGAAGGAACCACAACCTGCAAGCCTTCCTTCACCCCTGTGCCGGTGTAAAGAGTCGACCACCCCGAACCCGCATCGCTAATCCAGAACGGCCCACCCGGACCATAGGCGAGTCCCCAAGCGTTTACCAGCAGCGGATCCATGTGTCTTGCCGCCTTCGCCTGATTCGAAACCAGATTTGCCAGATGATACTGCGCCTGTGCAACATTCGAAGCGAAAGTGAGCGCGAGCCCGAGACATAACGAGAAAACAATCTTGTGACGCTGCATACAGAACCTCCTTAGGATTGTGCAAGGCCAGAACCAAACGGCTATTCTTCAGTCCTGGCGGCAATCGAATCCTAGGACCACGGCGCCCACAACTTGTCTACGCAATGTCATCTGTTTGCACAATTCTTGTCGGCGACGCAAGAAAAGAAAACATCTGCAATCCATTCCCGCAAAAAATGTTGCCGTGCCTTTTTCGGACTTTTCACCAACCACCACAACGACGGGCGTTACCTTCGGGGATTACTGCCAACAATTTCCCCACCGTACCCCATAAGCCTTATCGATCGCCCTCGCTTCGCCGCTTCGCCCTAAAGTCTTCGCCCGACCCGGCCGATAGCCTAGACAAGCGGCTATCGCTCCGCTTTCGGAGGAATGAAACCTATGTCAATCGGCCCAGTCTCGGCCGCCAGTCTTGCCCAGTTCGTTCTCTCGTCCAGCAACTCCAACAAGCTGCAGCAAACCCTCCAGAACCTGCAAAACAGTTTGTCTGCCGGCGACCTGAACGGAGCCCAATCCGCCTTCCAGAATCTGCAACAAATCAACCAGAGCTTAGCCACCACTGCCGGAACTAATTCGAACGAGTCCCAACTTTCCACCGACATGACATCCCTCGGCAGCGCTCTCAGTTCGGGCGATTTGTCCACCGCTCAGTCCGCTCTGGCTACCGTGCAGGCTGACCTCAAAAACAGCGCCTCGCCTTCCCAGGCCACCGAGGCGAACGCTGCCACCCAGTCCGAACAATTGGTTTCCGAACTGCTCAGCACCCTCAACGCGAACACTTCACCGTCAGCTACCTCCGACCTCACGAACTCCGTCTTAGAGCAGGTCTACGGAAGTCGCAACCTGAACCTGCAAGCCTGAGCAACCCCCATGACATAACGTTTCCAGTTCAACATCGCGCCGCGCGAAAATTGTTTGAAACGCTTTTGCTTCCCTCTTCACTATCCCAATAAGTGGAAGACATCGCGCAGTGCGGCGGTGAGCCACAGTTTAGGATTCCCAGGAAACTCCTGCTGGAATCCAATAAAGTGCCGGAGCCGACGGGGAAGCGGCTCCGGCCCTTTGTGCGTTTCCTTCCTCGCCCTGCAGCCTTTCGCGTTTTCGTCCTAACTCATTCAAGGAGCTGAAACTTCCTCGTGCGTTCTGCCCACTCTAAGCCGCTCGCCCGACGCCGTTTTAATGGCCACACGGCCCTCCAACTGCCTGCCCCTCCGTCGCTTACGCTGGTCCCCAAAAGCTCGCCGCAGATGCTACACTGTCAGCCACTTCCCGACCCCCGGGGGCCGTTCTTGCAATTTGACTCCTTCGATGAAGCCTACGTTGAACGCTTGCGCACAGGCGACTTTCGTACGCAGGAACACTTTGGCTCCTACTTCAGCAAACTCATCCACGTCAAACTGCGTTCTCGACTCCAGTCCCGCGAGGCCGTAGAAGACGTCCGCCAGGAAACTTTCGCTCGCTTCTACGCGGCCCTGCGCCAGGGAAAAATCCTGCATCCCGAGCGCCTCGGATCATTCGTGAACTCCGTCTGCAATAACGTCTTGCTCGAGCATTATCGCGCCAGCGCCCGCCAGACCCCGCTCGACGAGGATGACGATCAGAACCAGATACCCGCCCTAGACATGAACCTGCTCGATGTTCTCACCGCCAAAGAGACAGCGAAAAAGGTCCGTGAGATTCTCGACGAAATGCCCGAGCGCGACCGTCGCTTGCTGCGTGAAATTTTTCTCGAGGAGCGCGACAAAGATCAGGTCTGCCGCGATTTCGGCGTCGATCGCGAATACCTACGGGTTCTTCTCCATCGCGCCAAACAGTCTTTTAAAGCACAGTACTTAAGAAATAACGATGCGCCGGAATTTAATACCGCCTGATTTCTGCAACGCCAGGCCATGCCGGCGCACTATTGATATATATGAGGGGGAATTCCATGGACCACGAAACGGTGGTTCGTCAAAAAATGACGGAGCGGTATCTGCTCGACGAACTCGACTCCGAAATACGAGACGAGTTCGAAGAGCACTATTTCGACTGTAAAGATTGCGCGGCCGATGTTCAGGCCGGCGCCTTATTCGTAGAACAAAGCAAAATGGAACTGGCAGCAGACTTGAAACCCGCCGCCGTCGCGCGCCCTGTAGGCGCACCATCGCCACCCAGCGCCGGATGGCTCGCCGGACTCCACAGCATCTTCCGCCCCGCCATCGCCGCGCCGGTCGTGCTCCTGCTCTTAGCCGTCATCGGATATCAAAATCTGGTCACCTATCCCAATCTGCAACAGGCGCGAAACACGCCGCAGGTTTTGCCCTGGACTTCTGTCAACGTCGGCACTTATGGATCGGAAGCGCCCGTAGTCGCAACTACACAAGGCCAGGGTTTTCTGCTGTTTGTCCGCATCCCCCCCGAAGGCACTTATCGCTCCTACACGGCCGAGTTACGCAATCCTGCCGGAAAATCCGAAGGTTCATTCGCCATCCCCGTCACCCCCGAGCAAAAGGCCGCCGGACAAGACCAGTGGCCCGTCCAGATTTCAGGAGCAAATCTCGCGCCGGGGAGTTACACTCTCTCCGTCCGTGGACTTACTCCCGCGGGCGACAGCAAAGAAGTCGGTCAGGCCTCATTCGAGTTGCAAATTCAGAAGTAAGCGATCCATAGCACCGAGCTCAGATGGAACTGAGCAACAGGTCGAACTGAGCAACTGTGAGTGCAAAGGGGAGGTAAGAAAAACATGGCTGCATATCCGAAGTCACCGATGGGAGCGGGCCCTATGTTGGAAGAGTCGCACATCTACCACGCCGAGGCCACCATCTTCTCTGGACATCTCGAGCATCCGATCAAGCAGACGATTCAGCCCTACGGCCGCGTCGTGTTAGAAAATACCCGCCGCGAAACCCTGATCACGCAGTCCGTCGGTGAGACCGACATCGAAGGCCTTATCACCTTCCGCCGCGGACACACCCGCGTCGTCGGCACACAAGTCAAGCACAAGACCGATATCTTCGGCAACGATCACGCCGGATGGGTAACTCTATCCACCGCCGTGTTAGAGGGATTCAACGTCGTCGATATCATAACGGCCGATCGCGTCGTCGCGCAGGTTTCGACCGAGCATCCCATGGTCGAGGGCCACGTGCCGAAGGTGACCTTCTTAGGTTCGCGCTTCGAAAACTTCCGCATCGGCGGAGTTCCCGTCGAGGTCGAACTCGATCTCGAAATCTGCGGCGCCAAGCCGGAAGGCGACCGCCCCTATCTCGAAGACGCTGACTTCCTCGATCGCGTCGAGCGCCAACTCGAACACGCCGCCGACACCAAAGGCCTTCCCGAAACTCTGGAGAAGCAGTACGATGCCAAAATCGCCTACATCGACGATCTGAAGCGCCGCGCCAACGGAGATCCCAAACTGGCGCGCAACGGCTACTCTAAGCTGCAATGCTCACTGATCAAAAGCATCGGCCCCATCCCGATTCCCGGCGTCCGAACCTTCGGGAATCTCATCTTCATCCCGAACTTCGGCACAGTAGCCCTCGCCGAACTCGAAGTCGGCATTGGACCAACCCATGGCAACGGCTTCTCGCACGAGCAAGACGATCCCTCCGGAAAGCCCAGCGACAGCAACTATTTCACCCTGAACATGTTCGACCTGAAACTAGGCTGTCCAGTAGGCGGAGGCGGCAAGGGCCCCGGCGTTTCGGGCAACGGCGGAACAAGGCCCTAGTCTACGTAAGGCCCATATCATTTGGGCTCCTCACCTCACTCTTGACTTGCGGGTTATCGTGCGTTCGACACGGTGACCCGCAAGTTGCTTTCGAGCACGCTCAACTGACCTTTCAACATGGCGACCTAATCCGGAGCCAACAGGAGTCGGAAGACGGCTATCGTCGTTTTTCAGAATCCGATCCACAGTGGGCGTGGAAGTTTAGAACTCTCCAAGCGGAGTCTCTCCTGTGGCGAGGCAAGTATCCAGAGGTTGTGGCTCTGCTTGATTCCGCGAGACCGCCGTCGGCTTTCAGTGATGTGACGGTTGCACTAAACGGCTTGCGGGGACTGGCTCATGCTCGCCAGGGCGATCTCGCCAGAGCGAGCGGCGAACTTGGTGAAGCGCAGCGCCTCTGCTCAATTTCATCCAGTCCAGCATGCGGCGATGCGTTCCAGGACCTTGGCCTTGTCGCTCTGGGGCAAAACAACTTCTCGGAAGCGGCACGGAATTTCGAGCAAAGCCTATCTTTCGCGCGTTCGAACGGTGATCGATTCCTCGAAGCTACCTCTCTACTCAACCTCGGCGCTCTTTCACTGAAGACGAATCACTTCGACGAAGCGATTGACGAGTCGGACGCATCCTACCGAATTGCTCGAGCATTAAACGCGGCTGACATCGCCCTAGTTGCCGAAGGCAACGTGGGGTGGGCTTATTACAGGCTCGGTGACTCAGAGAGAGCCCTCGAGCCTCTGCTGGAAGCCGAGAGACGCGCCGACCAACTCGGCGATCTATTTAGTCAAGAGAACAATCTCACCAACATCGGTTATGTGCACATGGATAGTGGCAAGTTTGATTTGGCAGAACTCTCCTTCCGAAACGCTCTGGCCCTAGCCAGGACCGAAGGCAGCAAAGAGCACATGCTCAACGCCCTTAGAGTACTGGCACGTCTCGCACTGCGAACAGGGGATATCGACAAGGCGAAAGAGAATTCTGAACAAGCCCTACGCATTGCCCGTCAGACTGGGAATCGACTTGATGAACTCGATCCCATGCTTGTCCAGGGCGACGTGGCTGTCCGTCTTCGCGATGATATTACGGGTGAGAAAGTCTTTCGTGAAGTCGACCAAGACAGTGCATGTCCCGATTTCCTAAGGTGGCAAGCCGAGTCTTCACTTGCCCAACTCTACGAAGACGAAGCCCACTCCGACGCCGCCGACCGCGAATATCGCATCGCCTTGGCCACCTTCGAATCCGCTCGCTCTTCCCTCCAGCGCAACGATTCCAAGCTGCCCTTTTCCAACAACGCCTCCCGCATCTACGACGACTACATCCATTTTCTCGTCGCGCATACCAAGACCGACGACGCTCTCCGTTGGGCCGACTACAGCCGCGCCCGCACCCTCGCCGAAGGCTTAGGATTACTCTCCACCAAGACAGCCGCCGGACCTCCGCCTCTGCACCCTCAACAAATCGCCCGTCAGGCCAACGGCACCGTTCTCTTCTATTGGTTGGGCGAAAAGCAGTCGTACGTGTGGGCTATCAATGCACAGGAGACCAGCTTATTCACGCTACCGCCTCGCGCAGAGATCGAAGCCGCAGTCAAACGCTACAACAAATCTCTAGCCGGACCACGAGAACGTCTTAGCCGCCGCCGATCCCGATGGACTCTGGCTCTATCGCAACCTGATCGCCCCCGCGCAGCAATCGCCGCAGAGTGCCTCGCCGAAAGACGCCAGAGTATTCATCATCCCCGATGGCAACCTGAACAACCTGAACTTCGAAACACTTCTCGTCCCCGCCCCGAATTCTTCAACTTCTTCGACGCCAAGATTGCACTATTGGATCGAAGACGTCACCCTCTCCAACGCCAGCTCCTTGCGCGTTCTCTCCATCCAGCACCAGCCACGCAGCGGCGCCTCAGCCTCCAACCACCCCCAACTCCTCCCCGCCCAACTCCAGCCGCGAAGCGGCGGAACAGGAAAGCCCGGCACGGCAGTGCCGGGGAGAGGTCGCACCACCGCGCGAGTCCCGTCAGGGACGGCACCCCGCACCCTCCTCCTCATCGGCAACAGCGTTTCTCCCAACCCCAAATATCCCGAACTCCCCAAAGCCGCGGCCCAAATGGACTCCGTCGCCCATCACTTCCCCTCCACCACCGAACAGATTTTCGCCCGCGAGCAAGCCACTCCGGCCGCCTATCTCGACGGTCATCCCGAACGCTATTCCTACATCCACTTCGTCGCCCACGGAACCGCCAGCCGCCTCAGCCCGCTGGACTCCGCCATCGTTCTTTCGAAAACTCTTCTCGCCAACACCGGCCAGCCGCAGACCGCCCCCAACACCGCTGCGCCTTCCGCCCTCTCCTCCGAGACCGACAACTTCAAGCTCTACGCGCGCGACATCATTCGCCATCCCTTGCACGCCGATCTCGTCACCATCTCCGCGTGCTACGGAGCCGGCGAACGCGCCTACTCTGGTGAAGGATTAGTCGGCCTCTCCTGGGCCTTCCTTTTCGCTGGAGCTCACAACGTGGTTGCCGCTCTCTGGGAAGCGAGCGACGCCTCCACCGAACAACTGATGGACAAGTTCTACGACGGGTTGAATCACGGAGCGTCCCCCAACGTCGCCCTCCGCAACGCCAAATTATCCTTATTGCGAGCCAGTAACTTCCGCAACCCTTTCTACTGGGCGCCGTTCCAGCTCTACGCCGGATCGTAATAATTCCATACCCAAGTATTCTTAGAGCGCCCCGATTTTGAGATCGACTTACTAACTTCCAGCTTTGACCCGACGAAAATTCCATCCTTGACTTAGCGCTGTCGCACTGAAACCCTGAATATAGGTGTGTCGTGAGTTTTGTTTTTGCAGGAGCACAACTTGCACTACACCTTACGAACCGACCGGGTTAAATCCCGAGGCCGCCAATTGCGGCCCCACTGGACGCTCTTTGAAATCAGCACCTTACACGAGCCGGAACGGCTAACTCCCTATTTTGGAAGACTTTACCTATAACTTATTTAGATTGAATACTTTAGCCGAAACGGGGGGGGGGGGGGGGGGGGGGGGGACTAAAATCCCTTTACGGCAGAAATTCCTTTTTCTTCCACGCACTCGTACGATCGTCCCGCGAAGAGATTTTTGAATTCTTCCGTCCGTCCACTCGGCCAATACACGACAGCTCGATCCACTTTGTCGCGCCTTCCGATCCCGAACGTCAGCGGCAACTCCGATTGCGAAAGATAACTCGATCCGCCCTTCACCAGCCGCGACTGCATCGACGAACCGTGAAATATTTTCACCATCGCCCCAATCGCATCGCGATTCGATTTCGTTCCCACCAACCGAAGACGAATGCTCTTATTCCCGTTCGTCAGATCATTGCGGTAAAGATAAGCTGGACCATTATTCGTTGTAATAAGAAGATCCAAATCGCCGTCGCGATCGAAATCGCCATAGGCGAGTCCGCGACCAACCTTCGCCTGGCTAAATCCTCCGCCGATTTCAGCCGCCACATCGGCAAACGTTCCCTTCCCGCTGTTCAGAAAAAGCTGCGGAGGTTGCGCATAACCGACCCCATTCACATTGCGCACAGTGTCATCGATATGTCCATTCACAACCGCCAGATCGAGCGCTCCGTCCAGATCAGCATCGAGAAAGATGCATCCGAATCCCAGCTTATCTTTCGAAGCCATCCCAACTCCGCTCTGTGTAGCGACGTCAACATAATTCCCGCTATCCGATAACCGGTAAAGCCCGGTCATTTCGTTATCAAAATTCGTAATCGCAACACCCGAGTTTCCCGAGTTGTCGAAGTCAGCGACATCAACTCCCATTCCCGCGCGCGCTCTGCCCTCCGCAGAAAACGCGATCCCAGCTTCCACTGCAGCATCTTTGAATGTGCCATTCCTCTGGTTCCGATACAGCTTGTTCGGCTGCGTATCGTTCGTCACCAGCAAATCAGGCCAGCCATCGCGATCGTAATCAAGCATCGCCACGCCCAGCGACTTCGAACTGCTGTCGAAGATTCCACTCGTCGCGGTCACATCCTCAAAACTCCCATCGCCGCGATTGTGAAAGAGCCAGCAAGTCTCTCCGCGATACGCCTCTGGAGTGCAATACGACTTATGCTTTCCGTCGAGGCTGCAAAATACGTCGTGTTCCGCCGACCACTTGACGTAATTACACACAAACAGGTCGAGCCGCCCATCGCGGTCGTAGTCGAACCACAATGCCGAAGTGCTCAGAGCCTGTCGTCCACCGAGCCCGCTCGACTTCGTTACATCGATGAACGTTCCCTTACCAGTGTTCTTGAAGAGCCGATTCTGACCCACACACGTAACCAGTATGTCCGGAAAACCGTCGTTGTCATAATCTCCTACCGCAACGCCCATCCCATACATCTCAACGTCGAGCCCCGCGCTGTGCGTCACATCCGAAAATGTCCCGTTGCGATTATTCCGGTACAGTTTGAGCGTGCTCCGCTCCCGCTTATGTCCTGGCCAATCGGAGCCGTTAACCAGCAGAATGTCTTGCCAGCCATCGCGGTCGTAGTCGAGAAAAGCGCAACCAGACCCGAGAGTTTCCGGCAGCAGTTTCCCACCATAAGCCCCACTATTGTGCCGGAAATGGATTCCCGCCTGCGCAGTTACATCCGCCAGGCGAAAACCGGGATTGCTCGCGGGCGAAGCGCCAAATGCGTAAAAAGGAAATTTCGCCACGAAGGCCGAAGCCGCACCCGCCATCGCCCACAGAAATGATCGGCGGCTCACACCAGATGAGTTCGAAACACTTCGTGCCGCGTCAGAACGCTTCACGGCAAGTCGACCAGCCCGTTGCGGATCGCATAGACCACTAACTCGGCAGCTTTGTGAATTCCCAGAGTATCCATCATATTCGCGCGATGGACTGCGACAGTGTTAGCGCTAAGGTCGAGCACCGTGGCAATTTCCTTGTTCGATTTGCCATCCACGATCATCTGCAGCACCTCAAGCTCCCGCGGAGTGAGACCCGCATTCCGCTTGCCTCTGAGCGCCGGAGGTCGCTTGAGTTGCGAATCAAGCACGGTTTCGCCATTCACAACACGGCGAATGGCCGCGCCCAATTCCAGGTCGACCGCATTCTTCAGAACGTATCCGCGCGCTCCCGCGTCCAAAGCCTGCCGCACCAGCGTTTCCTCGGGATGCATGCTCAGCATCAGCACCAGCGCCTCCGGATGCTTGGCAAGAATTTTGCGTGTAGCTTCGAGTCCATTCATCTCGGGCATGGCGCAATCCATGACAATCACCTGCGGATGCAATTCATCCGCAAGCTTGATCGCTTCCAAGCCGTCGCCAGCTTCGCCTGTAACGGAAATATCGGGTTCATCTTCTAGAATGCGGCGAAATCCACGGCGCACCAAAGCGTGGTCGTCAACCAGCAGCACTGAAATTTTATCCGGCATGGGAATCCAACTTCTCTCTTGGGACTTGTAGTCTCACCAGCGTTCCTTTACCACCCTCGCTCGGCGTGGGCCGCAGAAATTCAACTCGTCCGCCCAGCAACTCCGCGCGTTCCCGCATTGCCACCAGTCCGATTCCCTGGCTCGACGCCCGCGGTTCAAATCCCTTGCCGTGATCCTCGATCTCCACCTGCAAAGCCTGCGGCGAAAATCGCAGACGCACCCAGGCTTTCGTCGATCCCGAATGTCGTGTCAGGTTGTTTAACGCTTCCTGCACCACACGGTAAACATGAATGGCAGCATTGCCCGCGACGGGAAAGGGCTCGCCCGATTTCTCATAGGATACGTGAATTCCAGCCTGCCTTTCCACCACCGGCAAATACCAGTCAAGCGTGCTCTCGAGCCCCGTTTCTTCCAGCATCACTGGGTGCAATGCCTGCGAAAGGCTACGCACCTTATCGAGCGTGCTTTGCGTAATCTCGCATACCTCGCGCAGTTCCACGCGCAACGGAGAATTTTCCGGAGCATGTTTTCCCGCACGAGTAAGCATGGCCCCAACCGCCGTGAGTATCTGCCCAAACTCGTCGTGCAGTTCGCGCGAGATGTGCCGCAGCGTCGACTCCTGCGTGGCAATAAGCTTTTGCGCAAGCTCACTGCGCTGTTCGGAAAGCGTCGCCAACTGCGCGAACAATCGCCGGTTCGAGCGGATCAAATACAAGCTGGTCAGAAGAATCGCCGTCAGCGTTGCCGTCAGAAATATGTAGACCTGGCGTTGAACCCGGTTATAAATCTCCTGGATTCGCAGCGCTGCCTGCTCTTCACTTTCGTTGTTCTGCACCAGCAGGCGGGAAACCGCCGTGCTCAAGGACTCCTGCCGAGCACGCAGCGAGATTCGAATCTGGGTCCGCGCCTCCGTTTGATTCGGATCCTGAGCGAGCGCAAACGTGCGATCCGCGGCATCCCAAAACTGCGCCACCGAATTTTCCAAATATTGTTCCTGGTCTGCCGTCCGATTCACCGGCGCGACCCGCTGCTCCCGATGCAGTGCATCATCAAGGTCGTTGCGCACCCGCTGAAACTGTGCCGACCACGCGGTCAGAGGATAAGGCTCATCGTTGTCCAGCATGTCCCGCATCGCCAGCGCCAGCGAATTTAAATCATTCTGAATCCGTAACAGCTGTAGAGAGTCTTTCCGGTTGCGATCAACCAGGTTGTTTTGCAAATCACGCAGGCCCGAGATTTGGCGCGTGATGTATCCGGAGTACGCAACGACCGCAGCCAGCGTAATGATCAATCCAAGAAATAGCGCGGTAGTAGGACTTCGGTGAGGCGCGGGCGCAAGCGAGTGCGGCACGCCCCGAGAATACAACGCGCGCCGCTTAATTGACCAACCTCGCCATCGCCGCCTTCAAATCGTCCGCCTTAAATCCGAACGGGCCGGGCTTCGCTTTGTAGGCGATCCGTCCGTGGCCATCGATCAGATAAAGTCGATCGGGCCATCCAGTGTAGGCCTGCTCGGTTGAGTTGCCGAACTCGTCGATGACGGCAGGAATTTCAATACCAAGTTTTCTGACGCAGGCTCCCGCGACCAGCGCTCGCTCCTCTTCGTCCTTCGGGCTGGCGAAAACAACTTTGTCCTTGAGATTGCTTTGCATCTGCCAAACGTCGCTCGGATGCGCTTCCGTGATGTACACGACCAGAAACGTAACTTTGCTCTGGTATTGCTCGTAGAGCTTATTGAGAGCGGGGACCTCCCGCCGGAAAGGCGGTCAGGTGTAACTGCCGAAGATTAGTACCACGGGCTTGCCGCTCGCCGTGAGAGCGGAAAGTTGCACGCGCTCCGTCTTATCAAGCTTCGCCAGAACAAAATCTGGAGCGGGATCGCCGACGTGCAGGGAGCCCGCACGCGCCTGCATCCACAAAGTTTCAAAGGGAAACACAAGAAACGGCACAGGCCCAGGCAACTTGGCCATAAATCGGCCGAATGTCTCCGGAGGCTGCCGCATGATGTGATATAGCACGCCACATCCCAAGAGCCAGAGAACAGCAACTCCTACGAGAACTCTCAGCAACACTCTCTTCACGAATTTGCGTCTTATGCTCAAATCGCCAGTAACTACTTCAAATCCCGTCCAACTCTGGTAACGCCACCATTTAGAACAATAACTTCAACGCCACTTGAATCACGCGCGGACTAATGTCCGACTGGATTTGCCCGAAGGTCGGCGATTCGATGTCGCTGACCGGCAGGCGAAAATTTGTATGATTCAGGACGTTGAACAACTCGCCTCGGAACTGAAGTTCTTTCGACTCGGTGAGGCGAATGTCCTTGAATGCGGATAAATCCCAGTTCACGTACCCCGGCCCCTGGACTGCATTTCTGCCTTCGTTGCCGAACACTTCAAACCGTCCCAAAGGATCTGGTTGCAACTGCTGGAAAGCTTTAACGTTAAACCACTCAGCTGCCGTACGAGGTCCGGAATTCGGATTGCCAATCACGTCAGGCCGGTTGCTGGAAAACCCGGAGATTTCAGGCGCCTGTCCTTGCAGCGAAACGTCATTGGAATCGAATACGGTGAAGGGCGTGCCGCTCATCGCGGTAAAGATTCCGTTCAACTGCCAGTTCCCTAACACCTTTCCGTACCAGTTACTCGAATGTTGCAGGAAGGGCAGCATCCACTGGTAGCTCAGCACGAAGCGATTCCGAGCATCGAACATAGAAGGCCCACGCTCCGCCGCGAGGTCGAATGGATTCTGCGCCAGGTCGTTCTCTCCCGCGATCTGCTGTGACGCCGATCCGGTAATGTTGAACGAGGACACATCATCGATGGAATGCGACCACGTGTAAGACGCCAGGAAAGAAAGCCCGTGACTGAAGCGCTTGCGCAGGCTGGCTTCCAACGCGTTGTAACTCGAGTTGGCAATGCCGGCAATCTCTCCGACTGACCCGTAGATGCAGTTATTCGGATTCGCCAGCGTACATCCAGAGTACAGCCGCCGCTGGTTTACATTGTTTTCATTCGAGATCGGATTCCCGCTGCCGTCGACGCCCGGCACAAACACGGCCGGATTCCCTTCGATGAATCGTGGAAGCCTCACGCCCGTCGTTCCCACATAGCCGACCTGAAATAGCCAATCCGCACCGAACGAACGCTGAATATTCAAATTCCAATCCTGCGCGTAGGGCAGATGCAGATTGCGCGCCGTCACGAGCAGCGTCATCGGCTCCGGGAAAGCCACGCCAAAGGGATCCGGCGTGTAAAACGGATTCGCAAATGAGTGGATGGGAAATCCTAACTGCAGCGTCTTCAGATAAGGAGGCGCGCTGACCGGGTCTTGCAATGGCCCTCCCTCCCCCGTGTAATAAGGCTCGTAGAAAATTCCGTAGGCCGCACTAACCACCGTCTTCGCATCGCCTCGTGGATCCCAGGCAAAACCGACTCGCGGAGCAAATGCAGTCTTCTGCGTCGCAATCAAACCCGCCGGCACGCCCGGATCGCCAGGGTAGAGCAGTCCCGCTGGGGCGGTAGGAATAACCTGCGATTGTGTTCCCGGAACAAACAAATTCACGCGGTTCTTGTTCTCGGTCGCGGGAAAAGGAATTTCGTAGCGCAGTCCGTAATTCAAAGTCAGGTTAGAGGTAACTTTATAAGTGTCCTGCCCGTACAAATCCATCGCTCGATCGCGGATTTCGCGGCTGAAATCGCCACCGCCCTGCAAGAACGCAACCGGATTTGCCGAAAGAAAATTCGCAAAGCCGTCGTTGTAGAGGAATTGTTCAGCCGACGGAATGCCCTCGAATACAAAAAATCCGTTCGTCGCGATTCCTTGCAGCGCGTTGATCTGGTCTCTCCGGAAGCCTCCGCCAAATTTCAGCTCATGCCGGCCGCGAATCCAACTCAGCGAACCAGAAGCATCGAACGTATTCTGATAGGTATTGCGTGGTCCCGTAATCGGATCGCCAACCGTGGCGTATCCCCCAACCTGAATAAACGGAGGTCCGGCGGCTGAAGGTAGCGTTGGATCGTACTGAAAGCCCAAGGACGCCAACGATTCGTGGTTCAGGTGTTGGTCGAGCAGAAATGTATTTCGGAGAAATGAAAAACGCGCCACACCAACGATGGTTGGCGAAAAAACGTGGGTTTCCTGCGTCACAAAATTCTGCGCCCGGTCATACTCGCCCACCGGAAATCCTGGCACATTCGCTCCCACCGGAGAAAGAGGATCAGTCGTCGGCCCGCTGCTGTACATATATCTAAAATTGAGCGTGTCCGCGTGCGACAAATAATGATCCAGTCGCAGACCAAATTGGTTATTGTTCGCGCTCAGAGTCTCCGCGCCGATATATCCGTTGGAGCCGCTGTTCGGCAGTGGAAAGAACGGCAATACATTCGTCGCAATCGGATCAATCGGGGTGACAAGCGTCAGTTGATTGAATGGCACCGGCCCGCCGAAATACGTAAGCTGCCCCGCCGGATTGCTGCACAGCCCCGTACCCGGATCAAACGAAGCGGGAGCCGCGCACAACTCCGCGAAATTCCCCTGTCGTTCAGCCGCGGAAGGCACAGTCGCGTTCACCGGCTCCCCCTGCCGGTTGCGAAAGCCTTCGTAGTAACCGAAGAAAAAAGTCTTGTCCTTGGAAATCGGCCCGCCAAAGGTCGCACCGAATTGATTCTGCTTCAACTGCCGAACCTGATGGGTGAAGTAGTCCGTCGCATCCATCGCGTCGTTGCGCAAAAACTCGTAAGCCGCGCCATGAAAAGAATTCGTCCCACCGCGCGTAACGATATTCGTCGTCGAACCGGTATTGCGCCCAAACTCGGCGTTCGCGTTATGCGAAAGAATTCTGAACTCGGCAATCGCGTCAATCGGCGGTTTCAGAACAAATCCGGCATCCACCGCGCTCTCGTTGTCCGCCCCATCGATCAGAAAACTATTTGATTCCGGCCGCTGCCCATCGACCGAATATGCCTGGCCCGCCCGCGCTGGACCTCCAGCCTCCAGAAGCCCCGCCGTCAAGGGCACGACGCCAGGTTGCAGAAGCCCCAACTGGGAAAAATTTCGCCCATCGAGCGGCAGGTCAAGAATCTCGCGCTCCTTCACCGTTTGCCCCAGGCTGCTCGTGGTTGTTTGCACCAGCTGAGCATCCGCCTGCACTTCCACAAGCTGCGTGTCAGCGCCGAGCTTCAGGCGAATACTGACCGTCGCGTTCTGGTTGACATCCAGCGTGATTCCTTCCTGCAGGTATTTCTGGTATCCCTTAGCCTCGACTCTCACTTGATAATGCCCGATCGGCAACTCGACAAGGATGTAGCCTCCGTCGCGATCGCTCAAAGCTGTACGCGCGAGTCCTGTTTCCGTCTGTTGGGCGCTTACGATGGCGCCCTGCACGACGGCGCCGCTCGGATCCATGATCGTTCCGCGAATGCTGCCTGTGATCTGCTGCGCTGACGCCTGCGCGCCCGTAAACGCGATGAGCAGCACCCAAACTGTTCCTATGCGACTAACCATACCGCTCCCCACTCGTTTTCTCGCTGCTTCAAAAAAGCGCGACGAATTTCACCCCGAATCGAAGTTCCGTGATTATAGGGAGGAGATTTAGCAGGTCAATAATAGGAAAGAAGTAGGATACGCTCGAAATCGCAAGCTCGAGGTCGTTCCACCACCAGACTTCCGCGCCATTCACCTGGTAAGGTGAGCAATTTTGAACATACTTACTGCTTGTTGTGATCTAAGATCGTTAGACGGTGACCGCCCCCTGACGCGCGGCCATTTTTTCAACTCACGTGCGCCCTCCAGTCGCGGCGTATGTGTTGTGACGGTTAGCCAACCGCGACTCTTCAACTTTCTCTTGTAGCCCAAAGGAGAAGGCGCCTATGAATTCCTCCACTTTGTTGTACATTGACGATCTGCCTCAGATGCTGGAACTCCGCAAGACCGCTCTGGAATCACTCGGCTATAGCGTGAGGACCGCATCGAGCAGCCTCACTGCAATGACTACACTGGAACAAACCCGCGTCGCTGCGGTCCTACTCGAATACAAACAGGAAGGGATTGACGCTGAGGCCGTGGCCATCCATATCAAGCAGCGCTTCCCCAACCTTCCGATCATCCTGCTTTCAGCCTACTCCGAGGTCCCCGGAAGAATGCTCTGGCTGGTGGATGAATACATAATGAGGAGTGAACTGCCCGGCCGACTGGCGCCCGTTATCGAGAAAACCGCACGCAGGCTCGCCTCGCAAAACGAGGAACAGGTTAAGCGAAGAGGCACCGCAGCATAAGGACTTTCTCAACGAAACATGAGCGAGGAAGAACACTGATGGGCACAAGAAAGGCCGCTGCCTGACGCAGCGGCCTTCTCTGTAGCTTGTATAACTTAATCGCTTTCTTTGCGGATCTTCTTTCGTGCGCGTTTTTGCGCCAAAGCTTGCTTCACTCGGCGGCGTTCGCCCGGCTTCAGGTAATAGGAGTGACGCTTGACCTCCTTGATAATGTCTTCTGTCTGAACCTTGCGCTTGAACCGACGCAGGGCGTTTTCCAATGACTCGCCCTCTTGCAGTCGAATTTCTGCCAATCTCATCACCCCCTGACTCAGCACTCTACCTGAATCAATAGTTTACTACTTTTATCACAAAACTTCCGGGGAGGAAGCGCGACCCAGAAACGCTCCACACCCTCATTTAACCTTCGCCCTTCGCTTGCCCGCTTTGCGCTTTTGCGCATGGATCGCTCGCATTCTCTCTTCCAATTGAATATTGTGAGCCTTCACAATCGCCACGATCAGTCCAGGAAAGCGCTCCTCGATTTCCGAGCAGCGGGAAGTATTCTGCATCTCCACGCCGCGGCGCTCGCCGCGAATCAACCCAGCCTCTCGCAGCGCTTTAAAGTGTTGCGAAAGCGTGGATTTCGGTATCGCCTGTTCGCTCACCTTCAAAAAGTTCGAGCAGTTTTGCGAACACCCCGAACCAACGATATCGGCAAAGATCGCTACCCGCACCGGATCGGAGAGCGCGTGCAGGATCGCCTCAACCGTAACATCTTCGATGGAAGGATGAAAGAGAGGCCTCACCGTCCCACCATACTCGCCGCCCGCAAATAGTTCAATAGTTCCTTTTTTCTGAACTTATGAATCCCCGAGGAGTCAAATCCCATCCTATCTCGCAGCTGTTCATTCACGCTTATGGGCGTCTAATCAGGAGAGATAAAATGAGCAACCTCAAAGGTAAGGTCGCAGTTGTCACAGGCGCATCCAAGGGGATCGGAGCCGCCATCGCCAAAGCGCTTGCCGCCGAAGGCGCATCTGTGGTCGTAAATTACGCCTCCAGCAAAGCCGGCGCAGACAAAGTCGTTGCCGCCATCGCCGCTGCCGGTGGCAAAGCAGTGGCCGTGGGCGGTGACGTTTCGAAAGCTGCGCAGGCACAGGGCATTATCGAAGCTGCTATCAAGAATTATGGCCACCTCGACATTCTGGTCAACAATTCGGGCGTTTACGAATTTGCCCCGATCGAGGCCGTCACCGAAGCGCAATTTCACCGGATGTTCGACATCAACGTTTTGGGACTCCTCCTCACCACGCAAGCCGCGCTGAAGCATATCGGCGAAGGCGGCAGCATCATTAACATAGGCTCGGTCGTCAGCCGCATCACTCCGCCAGCCAGTTCTGTTTATACCGGGACGAAGGGCGCGGTAGACGCCATTACCGGAGTGCTCTCCAGAGAACTCGGCCCGAAAAAGATTCGCGTCAACGCCATAAATCCCGGCATGGTCGAAACGGAAGGTTCGCACGCCGCCGGCTTCATCGGCTCTGACTTCGAAAAAGGAGCGGTCTCTCAAACTCCACTCGGCCGCATCGGCCAGCCGGGCGATATCGCCTCCATCGCCGTCTTTCTCGCTTCTGACGATTCGGCCTGGCTTACCGGCGAACAACTATTGGCAGGCGGTGGACTTCACTAATCGCGGAAATCGGCCGCACCTTATGGCAAGTTGAAACATTCTCTCCAGACAAGAAATAGAAAGGATGAATTGCAATGGGAAAGCTAGACGGAAAAGTAGCGGTCATCACCGCGGCTACGTCGGGAATGGCGCTGGCGACGGCAAAACTCTTTGTCGCTGAAGGTGCTTACGTGTTCATCACCGGCCGCCGCCAAGACAAACTCGATGAAGCTGTGAAAGCCATTGGACGAAACGTCACCGGCGTACAAGGCGACGCTTCGAACCTCGCCGACCTTGACCGCCTGTACGCAACCGTCAAGAAAGAAAAAGGAAAAATCGACGTGCTGTTCGCCAGCGCCGGGCGGGGCGAACTGGCGAAGATCGGCGAGGTCACCGAAGAGCATTTCGACCAGACCTTCGATCTCAACGTGCGCGGCACTCTGTTTACTGTGCAGAAAGCCCTGCCGCTCTTCGCCGACGGCGGTTCCATCTTCTTAAATGGATCGATCGCGAGCATCAAGGGCTTCCCTGCTTTTGGCGTCTACGCCGCGAGCAAAGCCGCGGTTCGATCGTTTGCCCGGACCTGGCTCGTGGACCTCAAGGAACGAAAGATCCGAGTGAATATTTTGAGTCCCGGAACCATCGACACTCCGATTCTGGATCCTCTCGGTCCCGACGCCAAGGAATTCTTCAAGTCTCAAGTTCCACGCGGCGAGATCGGACGTCCCGAAGAGATTGCGACGGTGGCTCTGTTCCTGGCCTCCAGCGACTCAAGCTTCGTGAACGGCGTGGAACTGTTCGTTGACGGCGGCACAGCGCAAATTTAGACCAATCAAACTCGACGGGAAAAAACAGGCTCGCCGCCACGGCTATCTCGATGAAGCCGCGCGGCGAGTCTATGCATAGGCGAGATCCCAATCGACCGATCACGCACTGGAGTGCCTGGAATCAGGCTTGCCGTGGAGCTGTTCCGCCAAACCGATGCAGAATTTTCCCGCCGCTTGGGTTCGGAATCGGACGCCTGCCAACGTGCCAGATCCAACTGTCTTCGTAACCAGAGAAAAGCGAAAAAAAGTCGCGCCCACAGATCCACTTTTGATAAAAACGCGTTAACTAGCCTAGAGGGCCTACGTTGCCTTCGATTTCAATCTTCGAAGAAGCGAGAATCCACGAATCGAGGAAGGCCAGTCCATCCATAGAAGGGCATCGAAGTGTGCCCACAGAGCAAAAACTATGACTCTCATATCGCATTGTCGATTGAGACCTCACGTTCGCATAAGCGGTATGATCATTTCTGATCTTCGAGCACAAGAGTGAGCGGATTGTCAGGCCTGGACCATGAAGACGTTGAAATGCTGGCTGGGATCGCCCAGCGGGATAGTGACTCCCTGTTGCGTCTTTATCGCAAGTACAACCGGCGCGTTTTTTCTCTCGTATACCGCATCCTCGACGATCGCGTGGCTGCGGAAGAGGTCCTTCAGGACACTTTTTATCGGCTGTGGAGCCGCTCACAACTTTATAGGCCGGAAAAAGGCCAGCTGATTTCGTGGCTGCTCACCGTCGCCCGCAATCTTGCGCTCGATTACAAACGAAAAGAATCCAGAAGGGTCGATTTGGACGTATTCCTTAATGGAGACGAATTGACTAGAGTGGACCCCGACTCATTGCCCGCGGCGGCTTCGCTCGAGGATCCGGAACTGGGCCGCACCATCCGTAGAGTCATGGAGCAATTGCCCGTCGAACAAAAAAAAGTCATTGAGTTGGTCTATTTTGAGGGCTTCACCCACCAGGAGTTATCGGACAAGTTGGGACAATCGCTGGGCACGGTTAAGACCCGAATCCGGCTGGGCTTGTCGAAGTTGCGCGAAGCGATGCGGGACTCGGGAAAGGTGTTAACGCTATGAGCGTGGTCTGCGCTCACGTGGAAGCGGATTGGGAACTGTTTGCGTTGGGCAGCTTGGATGTAGCTGCCCAGCAGGCGATGGCTTCCCATTTGCAATCTGGTTGCAAAGAATGCCAGCGCCGATTTGTGGAGGCTCGTGCTGTGGTGGCTTCCCTCGCGACGATTGTGCCAACCGAGCGGCCCTCCGCCCGGGTGGAACGCGATTTGATGAGGCGCGTGCGAGCCGAAAGCAGTTCAAGTGCAGCTTGGTCCAGGTCTTGGCCGCGCTGGAATCTGGCACCCTGGGCCGTAGCTGCCGCTTGCCTCGTTCTAGCGGTATGGTTTTTTTGGCAGCACCGGAGATTGGGCGAGGAATTAGCTCGCGCCAACTCGGTGATTCACTCCTTGCAGCAGGCAACATCGATGACGACTCCCGTTTCGCCGCCGACTGAAACGCCGGTAACCATGCCGCCGGTGACATCGGCGCCTGGGCGAAGCGCGCAATCTGCGGGCAATCGTTCCTCCGACAATCAGCGCTTCGCGGAACTCGCTGCTGAAAATGAGAAGCTTAAAGAAGAGAACACTGCCCTGAGCGCAGTAAGCGCTGCAACCAATCAACGTGTGGCGGATCTGCAAGCCGCGCTGACTGCGGCCCAGTCTCGCTCGGATGCATTAACCAGGGACCTGGAAGCGGCAAAAAGCTCGCCCCAAAGCGGCAGCCAGTCCGAGATTGCCGCCCTCACTAGCCAGCTTTCCGACAGTCGCGCTGAAGTCGAGCGCCTCAACCAGATCAAGGCGCGCGGCGCTCAACTGGAGAGCTTGCTCCAATCGGGCTCCGTGCAAGAGATTGAACTGCGTGCTGTGGACCCAGCGGCTGGTAGAGCATTTGCTCGCGTACTCTACTCGCCGCAAGGCGGCTTGCTGCTGGTCGCAAACTCTCTGCCAAAACTCGACCACGAGAAATGCTATCAGCTCTGGTTGATACGCAAGGGTGCGCCGGCAATCCTTAGTGCGGGGTTGCTCCAGACCTCCGAGGATGGCCGCGGTTTCTTGATGGTACAACCCACCAACGATCTCGCGCAGCTCACGGGTCTGGCCATCACCGACGAACCCAAGGGCGGCAGCGTCTCCGCCCGCGGACACAAACTTCTGTTTGGCGCTCGGTAGCCGCTAGAAATGCCATCCCCAGCTTGCAGTCGTTGTGTGATAGGAAAGGCCGTCGGGAACCTTATTGAAGCGGGCATCCAACGCCACGGATAGCCCGTTCGTCCATCGATATTCGATCCCTGTTCCGAAATGCACTCCGACATCGATTCCGCCTTGCCCCGCCGGTACGCCCCGGCCCACTAACTCACTAGCGGGCCCGATCTGTCCGCCGATCAGACTTCCGCCGAAGGGCGAGGGTCCCAACAGCGCAGTCAGCGCCTGCAGCGTCGCCGGAGGAAGTGTGGAGTCCGCGCGGAGCCCGCTGCTCACCAGTTGATTCGAAATGCTCACGTAGGTTCCCAGACCTAGGACCGCATAGGGGCGCAGACGGTAGCGGTCGAGCAGCGTGCTGTTGTATTTCAGTGCAAACGGTACCAGTTCCAACACCTGTACTCTCCAGTTGCCATTGCTGGTGACTGGGAAGGGCGAGTCGCCAGTTCCCGAGAGCGCTTGCTGGATGTTCGACGCACCGTTGTTCGGATTCAACGCGCTCAGCACCGCGAGGTTCGATACCTGTGCCACGTTCGAAGTTACCGGAAGCGTCCGATTCGCTTGCGCCAGCCCCACAGAAATCTCGTAGTTCAGCCGCCCTCCCCGCATCAGGGCCAAAGGCAATTCGATGGCTCCGCCGAAGAAGCTCCCCGTGTTCAGGGAAAAGGGTCCGGAGTTAGCGCCCGTGCGAAAGCTGGCTGTGGCGCCGATTTTCCCTAAATTCGGCAGCAGTTCCTGCGGCAAAGCCCGGGGGGCGCCCTCCGACCTTGGCGGATCTGGAGCAGGAGCTTCCCGTTCCTGCGCAATGGACATCGCGCTCGGACTGCTTAAATCTGCGAGTATGACATTCGCATGTTCCGCGGAAAGCGTACCGGTTGCCCGCTGGGCATCCACCAGTATCTCCACCATACTTTCCAAACGATGCACGCGTTCCTCCAATTGGCGGATGCGTGATTCACTGCTTTGCAATTCTTCGTTGTGAGCGGCGCTTTGCGCGTACACCTTCTGAGAAACGAATCCAAACATCGCGAGCAGCAAGCAAATCAGGGTGCCAGGGTATTTCGGCGGCGTCTTCATGCGCAACAGTATATGCGAGAAAAAAAGAGCCGCTGCGCAGATCCAAAAGCCAAGGAGCGACGTTTTCGTTAGCAGGTGGGGAGAGTCCGTCGAGATCGGCGCCGGTTCGCGGACTCTTACACCATTGCGGCAAAAATTAAAACCGAACGTAGGAGTCTGGAATGACGCGCTTTCACCGTTTGCTTTTCCCCGCTTTGATAGTGGGACTCACTTTTTCCATTGCCGGATGCGGCAGCAGCAGCCCCAGCCATGCACAACTTCGCGCTGTGCATGCCTCGCCCGACGCGCCCAATGTTGACGTTGCCGTGGACGGCAAGACCGTCTTGACCAACGTAGCCTATGAAACGTCCTCAGCTTATCTGACCGTAAACGCGGGCTCCACCAAGGTTGAGGTTCGCCCTACGGGCACCACTACGGATGTGATTAGTGCCACCGTACCGCTTACGGCCAAGCAGAATTACACCGTGCTCGCCATCGGCTTTGCAACAGCGGGTAAAACCCCCGCGATCCAACCGCTGCTTCTCACTGACCAGAACACTCCACCCGCTTCGGGACAGATCGCCCTGCGCGCCGTGCATGCTTCCCCTTCCACGGGTCCGGTCGACATTTATGTAGAAGCTCCGGGCACCGGCGTTGGCGGAAACCCAACTCTCACCAACGTCCCATTCGGGACTGCTTCAAATTATCTGACCGTTCCGGCCGGAAGCTACGAGATTTATGTAACTCCTACCGGCAGCAAGACTGTGGCTCTCGACAGCGGCGCGATCGCACTCGCAGCGGGAGCGGTTCGCACTGCCGTTGCCCTCGACGCTCCAGGAGGCGGAGCGCCGCTTACCGCCATCGTACTCGACGACTTGAACTAGCACACCCGAGGGGACAAGGCGCTTCCCGCTGTGGTCGCCGGGCGGGAAGCGCCGCGGCACGGCGCAAGCCCCCCGCTGAGAAATTGTTTCGCGCAAACTACTGGTTCAACAAAAATTTCACTCCCACAGATCCAAGAACAAAAGTTATTCGTTTTCGTCGGTGGATGGCGGAAACGCTATCGAAACTATCAACTCTCTGAGGATATCTCCCATGTCTGCAAGAAAATTAGCTTGCGTTTCTATACTCGCGTTGAGCCTGGCCTGTTCCGGTGCCTTCGCGCAAACCCTATACACTCAGTCCGGCCAGACTTCGGTCGCGCTCAGCAGCACCTTCCTCGGCGCTTTGCAGAGCCTGGGCGTCACCCCTGGAGTATTAAACCCCACCACAATCAGCAGCAAGGGAGTCGTCACTTTTCCCATCACGGGTGGCGCCATCGATGCCAAAACGGCATCGGGACAGATTACACACTCCGGTGGCCTGACTCTGACTGCCGGCAAAACGCAAGTTTCCATCGAAAACTTTATCATCGACACAACCGGCTCTAGCCCGGTTATCAATGGAATCGCAGCGGTCAACGGCAGCGTGGCCGGTTCGCTCACGCTATTTAACCTCGAACTTCCCAAGTTGAAATTGCCACTTAAGCCGGTTGACGGAATCTTCGTCAACCTCGCCGGAGTGTCCGTCACACTCTCGGACGCTGCAGCCGCGACCTTGAACAAGGTTTTCGGCGTGACTGCATTCCAAGGCGGCCTCAATGTCGGGACTGCAACTGTCCAAGTTATCGTTGTGCCTAACTAGCTGCAGCCACTTCGCAACGTAACTTCCATCGCGTGGCAAGCCCTGGGGACAGGTTGGCACCAGGGCTCTCCACTCTCACCCCTTTGGAGTAACTTCCAAGGAAAATGAGGCCATTCTTAACGATGTGAGACTCTTTCAACAGCTGCCTACGTTACAACAGCAGACCTCAGGGTTGTGACTATCCTGACACGCTGTTCGAATCTAGATGTTCCTACCGATTCCGTACCTCCATTTGCACCGGCCGCGCAATTGAACTCACCTCTGGATCGTAATACTCATACACTCGCGACTTGAATGCCCGCGCGCGAATCGGATATTTTGCCCGCAGGCGATACTGGAAAGTAAGCTTATCTCCCGGCGCAAGAGAGTCGAAATAGAGGAGTGCCTGCGTCGCGGTAAGGCTGAACTTCGAGAGGTGGCCGCTCTTGCGACCCGCGCTACCCGCCTGGTAATCCTGCAAATCCTCGCTGAGTAGATCAAAGCCGGGTGGGATTCCGAGGTCAACCATCAGCATGTTCGCTGCCTTATCCAGGTTGTTTTTCACAATGACGGTTGCCGTGGCGATGTCGTCTTGCGCCAGGCTTGTGCGGTCGTAGGAAACATCAATCGAAAGCGGTTCGCCCGCGGGCTTTTCATCCCAAGGCTCGTAGTACCTGCCCACGATCTGATAGGCCAGACTCCCCTTCCCCTCAAACTCGATGGCAACAGTCGATGCGCCATGGCCGTCGACATTCTTGAACAAGAATTGATGGAGCAGATCGTCGTTCTCGGGCGTCAGCTCCAGCTTTTTCACGACCTTCCCATTGAGTAGAACCACCACCGTCCCGCGCACGTCGGCCGCTCCCTTTTCTGTCGCAGTCAGAAGAGCGCGCAAAGCCATGATTGTCGCTTGCGTCGTGCCCCACGTTCCGTAAGCATCCTTCTTCGAGGCGATATAGTTTAGAGCCTTCCGTGCAGACTCCGAGGCCTCGCCAGACTTCAGCAGCGCCTGTACAGCGAGACCGGTCGTCTCTACGCTGGCGCTCGGACCAGTGGCGTATACACTCGTCTCTTCCGCATTCCACCAAACCTGCTCATCCTTCTCGGAGCGCGCGTCAAGTAACATCTCAACGGCCTGCCGCGTGAACTCACGGTCTGTTCCGTAATCTGCCGCAAAGTTGGCGACCACTGCCAGCGTGTAAGTATCTACTTTGGCCGTCATGTGCTTTTCAACAAACTGTTTTGCTCTTTCCACTGCCGGTCCTTGATAGCCCGTATCCTTGAGTGACCAGGCCACGTAGGCAGAAATTCGCAACACGTCTGAGTTATAGCGGTTCGTCGCCCCCTCATTGATGAATTGTGTGTCTGGCTTCCAACTTCCATCTTCCTGCTGCTGGCTTGCCAGCCACTCCCGCGTGCGAGAGATGAGTTTGGGGTCTACCTCGTGGACTCTCGACATATCGTAAAACTCCATCAGGCCGTAAGCAGTCAGAATTTTGTTCGCCGGCGCATTGCCGAACCACGAGAACCCGCCTCCTGGGACCTCGAACGTCAGCAGCCGCTGGTAACCGTTCGCAATGAATCCCTCCGCCTTTGCGTGTACCTCGGGAGTCAGTTTCTTCGTCCGCTTCATATAGTCCAGCGCCAGCACGTTCGGGTAGGTGCTCGACGATGTTTGTTCGAAGCAGCCACTCGGCATTCGCAGAATGGCGTCCATCCCCTCCACCACCTGGCTTATCGGCCCAGGATAGAGCCGCACAAAAATCTTGCTCGCCTCAGGAATCGAGTCTGCCGGGAAGTTAAGTTCATGCTGAACTGTCTTCTCGATGCGGCCGTTGAAGACGGCGTTTTGCTCGCGCCCGTTGGGAATGACTTCGATCTCCCGCACCACAATATCGGCTCGATCGGCACGGCCCTGCATGTGAGCCGAAAGTGTGAGCTTGAACTTGCCGATTCGTTTGGCTTCCAAGGTGAACTGCGAGTTGCCTACACGCGCCGACTCGACCGCGACAGATTTCTCCGAGGAGTCATCGACGAGCGAGAACCAATCGTCGGCCTGAAGCTTCAAGTTCACATCCCCGACGGAATTCGAGTAGTTGTAGATAGCCACTGGAATCGAAACACGATCACCTTGCGTGAGCGTAACTGGCAAATCGAGGTCGACGAAAAAATCCTGGAAAACTTTCAGGGTGGACGTTGACGTGCCAAGCGCTCCCTGCTGCGTGGATGCGATCATCGCCATGCGCCAGGTCGTGATGGAGTCAGCCATTGGAATCACAATGCTGGCGCGGCCATCTTGGTCGGTAATGATTTCCGGGTTGATATAAAGTGCTTCTGGAAAATAGGAACGAACGTGTGCGGCGCTCGATCCCGGGCTTTCCTTCGCTAGCATCGCACCACTAGAGGCTTTGAGATCTAGGACGCTGCGCCCCCTGAGCGGCATATCTGCAGCCGGTAGCGCCTTGAAAGCTCGAGTTGCGCCTGCAACCATGTTCTGAGCGAGCGCCGCGTCCTCCATCTGGACGAACTGCGCGCCTGCCTCCACTGTAACTTGTTCCGTCACTTGACCGACGGACAGGGTCGCGGAGAGTACGGCGCGGTCCCGCGTCCGTAAAGTGAATGTGCTGCTGGCGCTCTTGAATCCGGGCGCGAATATCGCAACTGTATAGTCGCCTTCAGGCATCCCGCTCAAGTTAAAGCGCCCAGCAGCGTCGGTGGTCGCGGGGCGCACCTTTCCACCGCTCCTCAATTCGACACTAGCTCCGGCGATTGCTGCGCCAGTGAAATCGGTAACGGCGCCAGTAACTTCGGCTCGGCCGTTGAAAGCTCCGCGTTGCTGCTCGATGTGAATGCCGATCCCCGATGCTCCCCCCGCTGGTCGAGCCATCCAGTCAGACTGGAAAAGCACACTCGCCACCAGATCATCGCTCGTGTACAACTGCCCGTCCGGACCGGCGCTGCGCAACAAGTAGTATTTCTTGTCGCGATCCCAGCGCGCAGGTTCCAGCTTGATGGCATGTCCCCACGAATCGCGAAAAACAGCATCTCCCGACTCCGCCAGCTTTGCGTAGACGCGCGCCGGCGATCCCGCCTTGGCATCTTTGCTGTAGGCCCGGGACAGTTCTCCAGCGATCTCATTCGCCTGCGCCAGATGACGCGCCTGATAGCGGTTCCAATAATCTGCGTACTTAACCATCGGCACATCTTTGCCAAACTTGGTCTCAAATTTGTTTGGACTAACAATTTCGGTCGCCGAGAACAACGCACGCGCCGCCCGGTCGCGTTGCTTAGCCTGCGACTCCTCGGCCGGTTCGACAATTTCCGGCATGCCAATGGAGTGAATTTCGTAGCGCGGCTTCATCACCTCCTGCTCAAGGTAAAAGAAGACTTTGGCAAAACCCGGCTGTTTGTCCGCAAGGGCAAACACCGCCTCATCCACCGCCTGCAAACCGAGCGCCGCATGAACCCCTTCACCACGCGAGTTGGTCACGCGGAACTTGATGTGGGCATCGTCGCCGGGCTTGTAGACGGCGGCATCAGTCTCCGTTTCGATTTTCAGTTCATTGGCCGGTTGCACAAAAATCAGCCGGTGATCGCCAATCGGCTGCGCATCTCGGCCGAAAACGTACGCGCTGATATCCACGGTTCCCGCCATTTCAGCGGAAGCCGTCAACGATAGTTCCGCTTCGCCATTTTCCAGATCGAGATCGCGCGTCAAAACCGTCTGTCCTTCTTTCACGATGTCCACATACGCCGCGCCGCGAGCCTTGGTTGAAAACACCTTGAGGTGGATCTTCTCCCCAGCACGATAGACAGCTCGTTCGGTACGAAGAAGAATCTGGTCCTCGCCGGCACGAGTCTCCAATCTCACTTTGCTCGACGCCTGATTTCCTTCCTGATCCCTCGCTTCAATCTTCAACACCTCCTTGCCTTCCTTCGCCTTGATCGCGACGATGGCAATCCCGCTATCATCCGTGACAACGTGTTGATCTCCATCCCCCGAGGATCGGACCGTCATGTCGGCCCTGGCAGGCGTTCCGTCAGGGTATGAAGTCAGAATGAACACCTGGTTCTGTAAATTGGGCACGAGCGTGCCACCCTCCGGAATCGCGGTAATCAAAAGCGGCGAGTCGCTAACCGTGATCGGCTGCCCGCGACTCTCCGAATGCCCGGCGGAGTCTTTCACTGTCGCCTCTATCAAAACGCGAGCAGCACCGTGATCGAGAGGCCGTCCGGCAAAGTATTTTGGCAACGTCAGGTCGAAATGATAAGCACCCTCCGAGTCCGTTTTTCCTTTGGCCGAGGCGACCTCAAAAACTGTGACATCCATCGCCGAAGCTTTCATGCTAAGTTCCGCATTGCCGACCGGCTTCCCGAAGAAATAATTGGCGCGCACGGTTCCCGTGACATGGTCGCCCGGTTGATAGCCGCGCTTCTGCTTCTTGCCGTTTTCGCTGAATTCGACTGCCACCTTGAATTTTGGAAGAACGTAGCGCTCCACATTCAGCGCGATCTCCGCCGTATTACTGGGCGCGCCGGCATCTCCCATCAAGGCGCGCAAATGATAAGTGCCCAGGTTGACCTCGTCGGCCAGCCCGAATTCGGCGGAGGCCACTCCGAACTGGTCGGTTGTGGTCGCTGTCTTGAACACTTTGTTTCCGCGAGAATCCTCGACTTCGAACGTAAGCGGACGCTTCGCCGCTGCCTCATGATCCGCGCGGTCAAGCGCCAGTGCGCGCACATGGATCGTCTGACCCGGCTGGTAAAGCGGCTTCTCCGAAGTAAGCAAAATTGAGACTTTGTCTTCCAGGCGAACGTCCTGCGTAAACTCGGTCGAGCCGATCGGCGTTTCGGCGATATAGCGCAACTTGTAGTTCCCCACCATCCCCGCAGGAAAGTGGAATTGCGCCTCCGTAGTTCCGCGATGATTCAAACGGCCCGAAAAAAGAGTGCGAGCTTTACCCGCCGCCGGTTCGTTGCCTGCCTCCAGAAGCTGGATCTCCACGGAGCCCCGACCAGAAATCACTTCATCGTTGGAATCCTCAACAATTACTCGCACCGCGGCCTCGGCGCCCGCGATATAAGACTGTTGTCCCAAAATATGAATGACTGGCCGGCTCAGAATCTGCGAGATAGATTCCGTTCCTTCAAGATCGGGCTTCGTCGCGTCGTCATATTCGAAACGGTACCGGACCCGATGCCACACCAGATCGTCAATGGACAGAGATTTTTCCAGCCCTACATCGCTCTGGAACTGCCCCTGTCGGGCCGTGATTGTTACTTGCTGCGCACTGTGCCCGATGGCCTGATCTTCCGGATTCAGAACCTCCACCGTGAATCGTCCCGCTCCTGCATGCAGGGCCTGGTAAGGAATGCTGAGCCGCAATCTGCCGTGCGAATAGGTTGCAACCGGCGAGGACGCAGGAGACGCCGCCTGAAACGGCTGCTGGAAAACGAACCCGAAAATCGTAAGAAATGCAGCGACCAGCAGAAGTGTGAATCTGACAAACGTCTGGTGCCTTTTGCCATAAACCCTTTTGCCATAAGCCATGGAGTCCTCCGAGACACTTCTATGTGCCAGTACTGCGAGAGCCTGAAGCCGACGAGGCATGACACGTCAACCTCGCGGCAAGCGGCGAAAGCCGCGCCGCCCTTTGTTCCTTCAATCGGAGTTCGCGCTTAATTAGGAATTTTGCAGCTTATTTTTTGAAGGTTTCTTGAGGAAGTTACTGGAAGAGGTTACTGCTGGTGCCAGTGCGCCCCGTCTTTGCTGGCCCAAACCGTGCCGGTGTCCGTAGTCAGCACGAAGACTGCCGCCTCGGTCGCCTTCCCCAAGCTCTCGTTCTTAGGCTTCGGCGGAGCTTCACTGCTGTACGCCGGCGTCAACTCGATGCGGACGGCCTTGCCCGCCCACTGCGGACGGATCTTTTTCCACTTCTTGCCGCCGTTGCGGCTTAGCAAGAGATTGCCCGTGCTATCCAAAGAAAGAACCAGCTTGCCCTGCGACGCCGAATGGCCGTCTCCGTTCCCCCAAAAGACACGTGCATACCCGCTCCGTGCAAGGCCTTTGCCGTTCCCACTCAAGACGCGGGCGTCCACGTTCTGAGAGAGAGACGAATCCTCAGTATTGACCGTCTGGGCCCCTGCCTCCACCGTCACCTGTTCTGACGCCGCCCCCACGTCGAGCACCGGCTGCAGCATGGCAAGTTGGCTCGGATTTAACTGAATCGATTGTTGCACTGTCTTGAAGCCGCTCGCCGTCGCGATTAACTCGTACCGTCCCGCCGGTAGTTCTGTCAGATGGAAGCTTCCATCCGCACTGGTGATTGTCTGCCGCGTCTTGCCTCCCGCATCGCGCAGAAAAACCCTCGCCCCCGCGATGTTTGCGCCGCTTCGGTCCGTGATTCGGCCCGAGACTCCGGCGAACTCGTCGGCTTGCCCGCTATCCTGAGCAATTTTCAATTGTGGCTGGGTTCTTTCTTTGGCAACGCTATTTTGTGATGTTGCGGCCTTTGCGTCTGCCGGCGACGAGAGTGCCGACAGATTTGTGACATTTCGGCCAGCCAACGGCACTTGAGACGCGGTCACACCACTGACGCTCCCCGCCGCACCAGCAACCGAAGCGGCCGCCGGAAGATCGGCTGCCGTCGTCGGCTGAGCGGCGACGTTTGCAGCGACCTGATAGCTCTGGGATTTAGGCAAAGATGTGGGCAAATTCAAGCCCCCCGCGACCGGGTTCTCTTGCCGGGAGCGCCCGCTCGCCGCCCCGTTCGGCGCCAGGCTTTTTTTGGCCTCTCCCGATTGCGCCACCTTCTCTGCCTCAGCAGTGGGCGCAACCGTAGTTTGCGGAAGCGGCATCTCCGGCTGCCTTACGCTTGCAATCTGTTGTGCAGCCCCAGGCGCGCCGCCATGCGGCCGAACATAGATCAGCGCCGCAATCACTCCGCATACAAGCGCCGCCACCGACAGCCCCACCGGCAACAACCGCCCCCAGATCCATCCTTTCACCGGCGTTCGCGCAGCTGGTTGTGTCTCCTCATGCGGTTGCATGACAAACACTGCCTTCCGGCACGCCTCGCATTCGGCAAGGTGCGCCAGCATCCGCTCGCGTTCCCACGGGGACGCTGCACCCTCGACAAACACGCTGAACTGGTCAGCGTCGGGATGTTCCCCAAGTTGGAAATTCCGGTTCACTCTTTTCGTTCCTTATGTCGTTCCTGATTAACATCGTCCTGATTAGAGTTCGGCCCGCTTTCCGATTTTTGCAGTAACTTGCGCAGATTGATATCCACATCCCTCGGATCCATCCCGAGTGCCTCCTCTGCCGCTCGACCGCTCAAGCCTCCTGCTTTAAGAGTTCGCAGCAGTTGTTTTCGCAATCGTTCGGTCGCACGCTTCAATTTGCGGCTCACCGTCGCTTCGTGCGCTCTGAGAACGCCGCTTATCTCATGCAAAGTATGTTGGTCCAGGTAGTAGGCCGAAAGCAAAAAGCGTTCTTCCGCGGAAGCCGCGCTTAGCGTCGTCTTGATCGCCACCCGTAGATCGAATAATTGTTTGAGTTCAAGCGGTTCGGAAACTTTCGCTGCCGGTTCGATCTCCCCGAGCTCAGTTTCCCGGCCGATCTTTCTGTACTGGTCCACGCGGCGTTGCGCCAGGATCGCCCGCAGCCATCCCATCAGCGATCCTCGCCCCGAGTATCGCAGCAGCGGAGACCAGCGCTTTCCGTCGCGTTCCGTCAACCCGAACAGCTCGGAGTAAAGCGCGCTCGCCAATTCTTCGCCCAACGCTGCCGATCCTGTCATCTCCACCGCAGCTCTGGTCAATGGTTCCCGATATCGCGCAAGAAAGTGCTGCCACGCGGACTCGCGCCCCAGTGCGCATCCGCGCGCGATCGCAAGCTCCTCCAGGTGCAGCGCGCGCCAAAACGTTTCTCGCTGCCGCTCGTTGGCCTGCTTCTCTGGGTCGAGACCAAAATTGTCTCGAGCTCCTATCGTTTCCAGTGCGTCGGCAAACTCCGCCTTGTTTAACTCGACCCGCTCAGCACTCGCCGCCCGCCAAAACTCTTCGCCCAGCTTTTCGGGCAGAAGTCGGCTCTCCCGCCCGACTTCCACCTCCATCGCCATCCCCTTCGCCAACGCGGCCGTGCAGTCTTCTGCCTTCGCAGGTGCTGTCTGAGTAAGATTGGTAGGCGGAATGTCCACGCCCGCCCATTAAATCACATGGTCCGGTCGCAGCCCATCCTTCCCTTTTTCCTCGCAGCGTAAATCCGTCGCGTCGAAGCGCTTTGTCGTGCGAATAAAAAACCCTCTCCTCGAAAATGAGAGAGAGGGCCGTTTTGCAGTCGCAACGTCTCTTAGCGGGGAAGATAGTCCTGAGCGACAAACCAGATGTGAATGCTCGACGAACATCCGCCGAAGTTCCGTCAACGTGGAAGGAATTTCTTCTCGCGGATCGCAGCGCAAAAGCACTGCTCTTGATTCGTAGAAAAGAAGGCTGAGATGAGTAAAAGCACAGCCTCATGCTTGCGCACCACAAATCGCGCACTTTGCGATGTGTGGGCTTTTGTCACAATCTCGACAAGGGCGTGCTCACAGCCACGAAGCCCGTTTCGCAGACGGATCGCACAAACTCCCCAGCGATGGTTCGGAGCGTCACACGGCAACGTGGAACATACGGACGTCCACCAGTTTTCTTTCGACTCAGTTGTCGTCAAGAAACTTGGCAGACGTCCCGTTCCCGTATTCGTCTTAATTTGAAAGGGGCCGCCCCCCCCGCAAAATTCAAGACCCCACCCACAGGGGCTCTCCGCAAAGTGTCGAAAACCCGCCGCATTATCCCGGCAAGACTTCGAAAAGCGCATCATCCACGATGAGATTCTTGCCCAGTGTGTAGGAATAAATGTCGATTCGAACATAGTTGCTGTAGTTCGTATAGCCGGTCAAAGACCAGCTTGAGCCGGTGCTTCCGGTGGAGTAGGCATTGATCGTGCCGTTCGCCGGATGAACGATCCGCAACTGCCCGGTTCCTCCCACCACGATCGCGATATCGTTTCCCGCTTTGCCGTTGAAATTCTGTATGCCATTACTGAGGATCGACCAGTTCGTGGCAATCGTGTAGGAAGTTATGCTCTGCGTGCGCGGAGTCACGATCACTAAGTAGGATCCGTTGACGATTGCCAGTTCTGCCCCTGCGATCCCATCCATGTCGCTGACTCCGTTGACGCCGCTCGTGGCCACGGCCCACGTCGTCCCTATCGTGTAAGAGTGCGAGCTGTACGTTCTAGGGGTAACCACCACCAGATTCGATCCGCTCGCGATCGCAATCTCCGCCCCCGCGACGCCATCCATATCGGTGATGCCCGTGGGCACAAACGACCAATTTGTCGCAATGTTGTAACTCTGTATGGCCGAAGTGCGCGGAACGACGACTTTCAGATAAGAGCCGTCGGCAATCGCAATTTCGGCGCCCGCCGTGCCATCCATATCAACGATGCCTCCCGTCGGAATGGACCACGAGGTTCCAATGTTATAGTTGACAACGTTCAAGGTGCGCTGCGTGACGATGCTCAGGTAAGACCCGTTGACGACCGCGATTTCTGCTCCAGCGACTCCATCCATGTCCACGATGCCGGCTGGCGCCACTGACCAGTCGCCGCTGAACGGGTAACTGTGAGTCGATTGGGTTCGGTCGGTGATGATCATCAAATCCCCACCCACATTCACCGGAATCTCGGCGCCGGCGACTCCATCCATGTCCACGATTCCCGTGCTGTTGCCAAAAATCAGCGACCAGGAACCCGAACTGATGAAGTAAACATGTGTGCCCTTTCCACCGCCTCGCACGACCGTGATCGACGTTCCGCTGTTGTAGATGTTGTCGGCAATTCCGTCGCCGCTGACATCGATGGTGGCAATTAATACGCCCTGAGCGAAGGCGGACGAAGTGAGGACGGCGAAAAACAAAGCGAACGCGGCTAGTTTCATTGGTTTCCTTTCAAGGTGCGGTCGAAGCCTATTCTTCGGCGTGTTGCTTTGTCAAGATTTGTAATCGTGAGGTACTGTGATAGATACGGGATCACGGTCCGTCTTTTTCATCACATCCGTTTGTGTTACCCACCGACAACACTTCGCCGTCCGCGAGAATCATTTCTAGATCGTTTTAGCGAAGCGTGTGCTCGCCTCCAGAGGCGGTCGACTCTTGCGTTTCGAGAAGAAACAGCTCTCTGACATTTCGGATTCTCCGGAAGGGGCTTGACAAACTCATCGCCACGGAACGGGTGTTCCGCAGTAAGAAACAGGGCGAAAACCCGTAAGTCCTTATTTCATTGGACCATCGAGAACAAAGCAGGCGGGAAGGTGGTGCAGCAACGAATGCGGCAATCAATCCGACCACAAACCTTTGGCTCTGTGCTCAGGCAAGTTCGGTGCGCTAAATTTCTATCCAAATCTGCCACCTGCCCCAAAAGGACGCCAATTCTACTTCGTGTCCTGCGGCAGCCCCGGATCGAGAATAATCAAATCCGGTTTATGTTTCCGCGCCTCAATCAAAGTTCGTCAACCTGTCGGCGGCAGAAAAGTGTCGTAGTAATTCGCCCCAGACACATGCGCGTCCACCTGCCGCACGTCTGGGTCGTCGTCCACTCTAAGAATCTTTTTTACCTGTTTTGTAGCACCCTCAACGAGGTTTCCTCGTTCCCAACTCGCTGAATGTGGTTCGTCACCGCTCGAGAATATCGGCCACACTCTTAGTAGTGATGGCGCCGGCAATGCCACCGGCCACGCGCGCTGCATTTGTAGACTTAGCCATGCGATCTCCTTGAGTGTTCAGAATGCAGCTGAATCAGTATTTACCGTAACAACCACCACGATATTTTTCTGATCAAGAGTGATCACTCCCGCCCCACACATATGGAACAGACTCTCGGGAAAGAGGATATACGGCGCGTACATGCAGGAGATGCCGGAGAGCGTGGGACGGATGGTCGAATCGAAGTTCGAGGCGTTAATGCATGGACAAAACGGCGGCGTCCGCCAATTTGCTATCGAATGCCACTAAAAAGGATGGGAGCCCTGCCGCTATCGGTACGAAGAAATGGTAGGCACGAGGAGACTCGAACTCCTGACCTCTACCGTGTCAAGGTAGCGCTCTAACCAACTGAGCTACGCGCCTTCAGTGGAAGCCCTTTGCTTGCAACGCATCGGCGTGGGCATGTCCGCCCTCACTGGGGTCAGAATACCGCCATTTTCGGGCGGTGTCCACTTGTGTCTGATCACCCGTGGAGAGGAGTGCCGGGCCAATCGTCTCGCCCCCCGTCCACATCCCCTTTTACCTTTGCTGACGGAAAATTGCGACGCGGCGGATTTTACTCTCTTCTGGAGTGCGGCCCATTTCTTTCCTGATTCGACATCCACTCACTCTGATTTTGTTTGAACCTTCTTGCTCCTTGCCTCAGGGACGAATAATCTCTAGTGGAACGCTCTGCGCTATCCGCACTCCGGCCGCCAACCGCTGAGAGTCTCGCCTTCTTTCTGATATATTGAGCGCTTCCCCGGAGGATCTTCTATGTCCCGAACGGTGCGCTGTGGATTGATTCAGGCAAGCAACGCGCTCAGTAACATCAAGTCGCTGCCCGACGTAAAGCAGGCGATGATCGACAAGCACCTCAAGCTCATCGAGCAAGCTGCTAAGAAGAAAGTACAGATTCTCTGCCTGCAAGAACTATTCTACGGCCCCTATTTTTGCGCCGAACAAGACATCCGCTGGTATGACCTGACCGAGCGCGTTCCCGATGGCCCAACCGTAAAGCTGATGCAGGAGATCGCGGCCAGGCATGGAATGGTGATCGTGGTTCCGGTTTACGAAGAGCAGATGCCGGGGCTGTACTTCAACACGGCTGCGGTGGTCGATGCGGACGGGAAATACCTCGGCAAATACCGCAAGCACCACATCCCGCACGTGCATCCCGGATTCTGGGAGAAGTTTTACTTCACGCCTGGGGATCTCGGATACCCGGTATTCGAAACAAAGTTTGCCAAGGTGGGCGTCTACATCTGCTATGACCGTCATTTTCCTGAAGGCGCGCGCGTGCTCGGATTGAATGGTGCGGAGATTGTGTTTAATCCTTCGGCAACCGTTGCCGGACTCTCGGAATATCTGTGGGAACTGGAACAGCCGGCGCATGCGGCTGCCAACGGATATTTCGTCGGGGCGATCAATCGCGTGGGACGGGAAAAGCCGTGGAACATCGGCGAGTTTTACGGCAAGAGCTATTTCTGCAATCCGCGCGGCAAGATTGTCGCGCAGGCCAGCCGCACGAAAGATGAGGTGCTGGTAGCCGATCTCGATCTGGACATGATTGAGGAAGTGAGAAAGGTTTGGCAGTTCTATCGCGATCGCCGCCCGGAGACCTATGGCGCACTGACCACCCAGACGGGGCAATAGTCCTCAGTTCTCAGTTCGCAATGTCCGGCTCGCGTAATTCTTTAGGCTGCGCAAGAAAATCTTGGCCGTCCTCAGAACATGTCAACTTCAACTTCCTTTCTGAAATCGCGCATCGAATCCAGCCCACTCTACAATACCGACCTCGCGCCTGCGAGCCCCGAACGACGCACTTGGGGAACGTACAACTTTGCCGCGCTCTGGGTGTCGATGTCGGTCAACATCCTCACTTACATGCTTGCCGCCAGCCTGATCCAGGGAGGAATGAACTGGAAACAGGCGGTCGCGACGGTCTTCCTGGGCAACACGATCGTTCTAATTCCGATGCTGTTGAATTCGCACCCGGGAGCGCGTTATGGCATTCCGTTTCCTGTGCTGGCCCGCGCCTCGTTTGGTGTGTTGGGCGCGAACATCGCGGCGGTTTTGCGCGCGCTCGTTGCCTGTGGATGGTTCGGCATCCAGACATGGATTGGCGGCGAAGCGATCAACACACTGATCGTAACTCTCGCTCCGGCATGGGGCCATGTCGCACACGGAGCGGCGATTTGCTTCCTGGCATTCTGGTTCATCAATCTTGCCGTAGTTCTGAAGGGCATCGAATATATTCGCTTTCTGCAGGGAATCAGCGCGCCCGTTCTGTTGGCCGTGGGTCTGTTGTTGCTGGGCTGGGCCTATAAAACGGCCGGCGGTTTTGGACCGATGCTGTCGGCCCCGTCGCGCTTCGTGAGTTTTCCCGATTTCCTGAAATTCTTGATTCCCGCGCTGAATGGCACGGTGGGATTCTGGGCGACAGTATCGCTGAATATCCCAGATTTCACGCGCTTCGCGCGCAGCCAGAAGCAGCAGATCATTGGGCAGGCGCTGGCCTTGCCGACGACCATGACGCTTTATTCATTAATTGGGATTCTGGTCACGTCGGCGACCGTGGTGATTTATGGAACCGCGATTTGGAATCCAGTTGATTTGCTGAGCCGCCTTCACTCGCCGGTGGCGGTTGTCATCTCGCTCCTGGCGATTCTGCTCGCGACCTTAAATGTGAATATTGGCGCCAACGTGGTTTCACCGGCCAACGACTTCTCAAACCTCTGGCCGCGCAAGATCAACTTCCGCTTGGGAGGCGTGATCACCTGCTTCATGGGCATCGCACTGATGCCCTGGAAGCTGCTCTCCGATTACGGCACATTTATCTTCGGCTGGCTGGGCGGCTATGCTCCTTTTCTGGGTTCCGTGGCGGGCGTCATGATCTGCGACTATTTTGTGATTCGGCGGAGAGTGCTTGTCGTCGACGACCTCTATTTGCGCGGCGGCATCTACGAATATTCCCGCGGCTTTAACTGGATGGCCGTGCTCGCGCTCGCTCTGGGAGCAGGCGTAGCGCTAGTGGGATTAGTGGTGCCGCCCTTGCGGATTCTCTATGCGTACTCCTGGTTTGTGGGCTTCGCCGTGGCGTTCGGATGCTACTACTTGGCCATGGGGAAAGGGACGCTCGTCCACGCCAGATAATTCATTCCTGAAACGTGACGCACACCCCATTGGGATCGATCGCTCCAAATTCTTTTGTCCCCCATGGCTTGGTTTGCAAGGGTCCATTCGGATGCACTTTGCCGCCGCGTTGCTGAAATTCGGCGTAGAGAGCCTCGATCCCTTGCACCGCGATCCGCACCATGACCTGGTCGCCGACCGTGCGAGCGAATACTTTGTCGTTCATTCCGGAAATGTGCAGATAAGCCTTCCCGCGATTGATCCCGGCATAGTTAGGAGGGGTCGCGTCGCGGAAGGTTTCCTGAAAGCCGCAGATTTCAGTCCACCACTTGAGAGACTCACTTATGTTGGCGGCCGGTAGCACGGGAATCGCGCCTTGGATGACAATTTCCATGGGTTCGCCTCGAACGCGTTACCGAAACGCCGGTAGCACTTCTTCCTTGTACTTCTCCAGCGTGTCTTCTTCATCGCCGCACATCAGGTAAATATTGAATTGCGTGACTCCAGCGCGTGTGAGGGCGCGAATCTTTTCAATATGCGCCTCGGCCGCCCCGAGAAGGCAGAATCGGTCCGTAACTTCATCGGAGACGAAGTTCGCGTTGCTGCTGTCGACCTCGCAATGATGCAGATAATCGTACTCGCCCCGATTGCGTATGTAAGACGTGAGCGCGGGCGGCAGTTCCTCAGGCTTATACCGCGAAACCAGATCGACGACATGGTTCGAGACCAGTGCGGGAAACCAGCGCACACGCTCGCGTCCAATCTTGATATCGTCGGAAACCCACACGGGCGCGGCGGCCATGATCTCGATCTTCGAGGGATCGCGGCCCGCAGCCTCCGCCCCTTTCTTGACGAAGCTCACGCACCATTCGATCAGGTCCGGATCGGCAAATTGCAGGATAACGCCATCGCCGACGCGTCCAGCAAGTTCGAGGACTTTGGGGCCATATCCCGCAACCCACACGGGCGGAATGCCGCCGGTCGCCCAGGGAAGCCGCGCTTTTCCGCTTTCGTATTCGATCTCGTTTCCGGCGGTGAGATTGCGGAAGTCTCTGATCGAATCTTCCAGTTGAGCAACCGTTACGGGCTTCTTGCCGAGGACGCGACGCGAACTGTCGCCGCGTCCAATTCCCAATTGCATACGGCCGCCGGAAATCAGGTTCAAAGTCGCAAACAAACTGGAGGTTACCGTGATGTCGCGCGTCGCAGGATTGGTCACGCACGTGCCAAGGCGCATGTTCGTCGTGTGTGTCGCCATCAGCGTGAGCATGGGATAGCACTCGAGCCAGAGCACGTGAGAATCGAACATCCACCCGTACTCAAACCCGGAAGCCTCGGCCTGGCAGGTCAATGCAACAATGCGCTCCACGGTCATGTCGGGCTTGATAGTGATGCCGAAGTGCATTTGATCCCCCAAGGGCCTTGTAAGTTGACACCACGAAAAACTTTACCGCCGAGACCACATCTACTCTCGAAACTGAAATCACCTGTCGCCGTAGCTCTTGGGCTTTTATACTTGAAAGCTTTTTTTGGCGTACTCTGCGTCTCGGCGGTGAAAGCCCTTGCCCGGCGCGGCTACTTAGTTTCGGGAGTTTAGCATAAAATCTCTACTTCGCCGCCGAAGGAGAATCCACAAATGGGCTTTGACACGATCATTGTCAACGGTCGAGTAGCCACCGCAGCGGACACGTATACGAGCGACGTTGCCATCACTGAGGGCAAGATTGCTGCCATCGGCCAAAGCCTGCCCCGCGAGAACGCGAAGCACATTATCGATGCGGCCGGCAAATACGTTTTTCCTGGCGGCATCGACGTGCATACACACCTCGACATGCCTTTCGGCGGAACGACCAGCGCGGATGATTTTGAAACGGGCACGCGGGCTGCAGCCTTTGGTGGCACGACAACACTGATTGATTTCGCCATCCAGTACAAAGGGCAGACGCTGCGCACGGCATTCGATACGTGGATGCAGAAAGCCTCGGGCAAAGCAGTTTGCGATTATGCCTTTCATTGCATCATCACCGATCTGGCGGACGCACAGCTCGGCGAGATGAACGCGCTCGTCCGGGAAGGCGTGACGAGTTTCAAGTTGTTCATGGCCTATCCGGGCGTTTTCATGCTCGATGACGGCAGCATCTTCAAGGCATTGCGCGCGGCTTCCAAGAACGGCGGATTGGTCTGCATGCACGCGGAGAACGGCGGCGCGATCGATGTGATCGTGCAGCAGGCGCTGGCGGAGGGCAAGAAAGCTCCCAAATATCACGCGTTGACTCGGCCCACGACTGCCGAGGCAGAAGCGGTTTCGCGCGCGATCGCCCTGGCCGAGATGGCGGGCGCGCCCCTGTACATCGTCCACCTGAGTTGCAACGATGCCCTAGAGAAAGTGCGCGAGGCGCGCGATCGCGGACTTCCCGTCTATGCCGAGACCTGTCCGCAATATCTCTACCTTTCACTCGAAAACATGGATGCGCCCGGATTCGAAGGCGCGAAATATGTTTTCACTCCGCCGCTGCGCGAGAAATGGAATCAGGAAAAATTGTGGAATGGATTAAAGACGGATCATCTGCAAGTTGTCTCGACCGATCACTGTCCATTTTGTTTTAAAGAACAGAAAGAATTAGGACGCGACGACTTTACGAAGATTCCGAACGGCGGTCCCGGAATCGAACACCGCATGAGCCTTATTTATTCCGGCGGCGTCGCAGGAGGACGCTTCAGCGTCAACCGCTTCGTCGAACTGGTGGCGACCACGCCCGCGAAGCTGTTTGGGCTTTATCCCAGGAAGGGAACGATCGCGATCGGCAGTGATGCGGATCTCGTGATCTTCGATCCGAACCGCAAGCACACGATCAGCGCGAAAACGCACCACATGCGTGTGGACTACTCGATGTTTGAGGGCATCGAAGTCACCGGAATGCCCGACGCGGTGCTTTCGCGAGGACGAGTCGTCGTCGAGAACGACAAATTCCTGGGTCGCGCCGGCGCGGGAGAATTCCTGAAACGAGCCCTTTACTCGCAGCCGTAGAAACATAGGTTGAACGAAACTATGAGCGCCGCTGTCCCCACAATAACGAGTGCTGCTACCTCGCCTGCGAAAGCCCGAGTCGAATCTGTCGACCTCATCCGCGGCGCTGTGATGATTCTGATGGCGATCGATCACGTGCGCGTCTTTTCAGGCGTTCCGGCAGGCGGCCCGAACCCGCCAATCTTCTTTACGCGCTGGATCACCCACTTTTGCGCCCCAGCGTTCATTTTCCTGGCGGGCGCCAGCATCTTTTTCTACAGTCGCAAGCGTACCGATGTCAGCCGATTCCTGCTGACGCGCGGCCTGTGGCTCATTTTTCTCGAGCTGACCTTCCTGCGCCTGGCTTGGACCTTCAACTTCGATTTCAAGCATTACGAAATGGCGGGCGTGATCTGGGTCATCGGCTGTTGCATGATCTTGATGGCCGGCCTCGTGAAGCTTTCGACAGCCGTAGTTGCGAGCATCGGCGTCCTGATCATCGCGGCGCATAACCTGATGGATTCACAAATGGGCCGTCTGCTCGATGCGATCGACAGCAACCGCCTGTCAGGACTTTCTTCCGGACTGTGGAAGATATTTTATGTGGGCTTCTTTGACGGGCCGATTCAGCTTGGACCGGATGGTCCCAACCTGATTGTGCTCTATTCCATCGTGCCGTGGATCGGCGTGATGGCTGCGGGCTACGCATTCGGCACTATCTTGACAAAGGAGCCCGCGCGCAGAAAACGGTTCTGTTTTGCCATCGGGCTTTCGGCAATCGCTCTTTTTCTGGTGCTGCGCGGATTCAATTTATACGGCGATCCGCGGCCCTGGCATGCTGCTTCGCAAGCCCAGAACGGGCGGGCGCCGCTGCCGGCATTTCTTTCTTTCCTGAATACAACCAAGTATCCCGCATCGCTCGATTTCCTTCTCATGACCCTCGGCCCGATCATCACGTTGATTCCGCTGCTCGAGGGTCGCCACGGAGCTCTCGCTCGTCAAATCACAATCTTTGGACGAGTCCCCTTCTTCTACTACATGCTTCACATCCCGCTGATTCATGCGCTCGCGCTGGTGGTATCGAAGATCCGGCTCGGAACGATCAGCCCGTGGCTCTTTGCAAACCATCCCATGGGAAATCCTGAGCCGCCCCCAGGCTATATCTGGAGCCTTCCCCTGCTGTACTTAGTCTGGGGCATAGCTATCTCGTTGTTGTATTTCCCCTGCCGATGGTTCTCCCACTTGAAAACCACGCGAGCCGATTGGTGGCTCAAATATCTTTAGAAGTAAAACAAAAGAAGTAAAACAACTTCGTCCCGGCGGCCTGAACGTCTGGATGGGCTACTTGTCTTTCTTGTCGCTGCTCTCTTTCGGCGGTTCAACGGCCCCCGGCATCACCTTCAGCGGAGCCGACAGCTGCTCGTCGAGTTCCGGATGCGGCAGGGGCTTGCGCGGCAGCATCTGGTCTCGCATCGCGGTGTTGTAGACAAAGATGGCCTCCACCGTCGCCGCTTGTGCGAGGTCGGCGGGTTGCAGGCGCTCGTAAGTGTCCATATTGGAATGATGCGTGCGCGTCGAGTAATCCATGCGGTCCTGAATAAACTGAAAACCGGGAATGCCGACGGCATCAAACGACTCGTGGTCGGTGCCCCCGGTGTTGCGCGCGGTGATCGTCGTGACGCCAAGATCCTTCAACGGCTCGATCCACTGCGAAAATATAGGAGCGACGGCAGAATTTTCCTGCAGATAAATTCCCAGAATTTTTCCCGTGCCGTTATCGACGTTGAAATAACCGGATATTTTCGTTTGCTCGGGCTCGAGGACGACGGGTCCCGCAGGCTTGCGCAGAAATTCGGGCTTCGCCAGTTCCTCCGGAGTGGTCGCGAGCGGGACGTACCCGAAATGCTGTTTGACGTAACCCTGAGAGCCAAACAGTCCCTGTTCTTCTCCGGTCCATAGGCCAATACGAATCGTCCGCCGCGGCTTGACCTTCAAGGTATTCAAGATCCGCATTACTTCCATGGCAACCACTGTGCCCGCGCCGTTGTCGGTCGCGCCGGTGGCCGCGGCCCACGAGTCGAGATGACCCCCAACCATCACGACCTCGTCCTTCAACTTAGGATCGGTACCAGGAATCTCGGCGATCGTATCGAAGCCATGCTCGTGGTCGCCGAAATATTTCACATCCACATTCATCTCGATCGAGACGGGTACATTCGCCTGCAGCAACCGATAGACGCGCCCATAGTTTTCGATGGCCATGATGACCACTGGAATAGCGTCGGCGTGTTCGCGTTTGTAGGTGAACCATCCCAGGCTGCCGTCGTCGAAGATCGTGCCGCCCGAGCCGCCGTGGTCGCGTCCGTCGCGGCTCGGCATAATCGCCGCGAGCGCGTGCTCTGAGGCGAGAAAATTTCCCGTCTTTTCCAGCAGTAGACGCCGTTTTACATAATCAGGAACACGCTCAGTAAACGATTTTGGTTTCTCGATCGGGAAGTCGACCGTCTTCGCCAGGTCCTTTTCGTCCATCCTCGTGAACAGCGGCTTGTCCACCGGATTCACGTCACGCATCTCTCCCAGCAAAACGATCTTGCCGACAAGCTTACCTTTGTACTTCTCAAAGTCTTTTTCGTCGGTGATGTGGACCCAGATCGCTTGACCCGTTACCGGTCCGTTGGTCGAGGGGGACCAGGGCGCCGCCTGTGCGATGAAGACCGCCGTGTCGGGAGACGCCATCCGAGCCCATGTGTTCAGTTGCTGCCAGCCCATTCCGAACTCCCCCCAATCCTCAAGGTGAGCGTTGCTGCATCCCATCGCCGTCAATTGATCGCGCGTCCACTCGTTCGCTTTACGAACATTAGGAGAACCAGTCAGGCGCGGTCCGATGCCGTCAGCTAGCGCAGAAGCAAATTCCATAACGTGCGAATGGGTCAGCCCCTCATCTCGAATCCGCAGATACATGTTGGCATCGAGGCTCTCTTTGGCAGGTCGCGGAAGGTCGTAGGACTCCTTCTCGTTTTCCGATGTCGCTGGTTTTTCCTTACTGATGTTGTCGCTATTTTCGGCGGCAAAAAGCGACAGCGGCAAAACGAAGCAGAAGAGCATTGCCACTTTGCTGGCAGAAATCTCACGCAATCGCATGGGTCGATGTTTCCTCGATAAAGATCCAAAGCAGATTAGCAGATATCACAGCCGCCAGCCGATCACCGCATACTTGAAATTGTTGGGACCCGAGGCTTTAGTGACTGAAAGACACATTAATCCCGGTCGCGAACTGGATGTCGTTCCGCTCAATCCGAGGCGTCCCCGGAGCTACAGCCGGTGGATGAGTGACAAAGACGTCGCCGAATGAGTTCTGCCAACCCAGCCACTTGTTCAACTTCGTCACCGTCCCCAAACTGAACGACCCGCGATACTCCCGCACGTTCTCGGTAAGGCCGCCGGGAATGTCGATCGAGCTCTTCGTCAGCCCAGGATAGAACAGAAAGCTCTGCGTCAGGAGTGTGCTCTTCCCCAGCTTGTGCGTGTAGTTGTCCCCCAAGCTCAATGCCGCCGAGCTATAAGAAGGAGAGTAGACCGCCGGAGTCGGCGGCGGGGGCACCGGTTGGTTCGGATTCGGGACATCGGAGAAGCTCTCACGCGTGTAGTTTAACCCCGCCAATAGGTCGAACGTTGTCGCAGGGCTCTTGATCGCGTGCCAGCCCGCGCCACCCCCAAGAATGGAGCGCAAGCTCAGGTCCTGTTGCGAGTTCGAAAAGAAGTCGCCACTCACAAATCCAAATGACCGGGGCGAGAAATCGTGATCGTAGCGCGCCCCCCCGCCATTCGTGTCGGCGGTGGTCAGCTCTGTCGGCTTCGACGTTGTCGCGTAGATGGAGTTGGTATAAAGAAGCAGCTTGTCGTGCAGCCCCGTGCGTATGGCGTTAAACGCGATGTTCAGGCTCTTGGTTTCGCTATTCCCTGCCGTAATCGCGAACCCGAGATTGAGGCCGCCATTCCACCCTTCCAGCAGCGACGGGTGTAGCGTCTTCTCGTAAGCCGCCTGCTCGGCCGGGCTGCGTACCACCGTCACCGACGCCTTTGGACCCTCAACCGGCCCAGCCTTCTTCGTGGCCACGACGACATTATCACCGACCGTCGTCACCGGTCCAATAACCGTCTTACCGCCGAGCGTGACATTCAGATCGCCTACTGAAGTGATGCTCTGGATGGCGTCAAACTTCACCGTTACATCACCCGCATAGTCCGTCTTGATCACGAGTTGCTTTCCATCCGACTTCGTGATCGAGCCGGTCAGGCGATCGCCATTCTTCAGCACCAACTGATCGGCGAACACCGGCACCGTCATTAACAAGAGAAGACCAAGAACGAATTTATTTCGCACAAAACCTCCTAAGGATTGACAAATAGAATGGGATTCGACGGCAACTCCAATGACACAGCTTAAGCCGCGCAGGCAGAAGGCCAGACACAGAACTTTCCCACGGCACGACTTAGCTTTCTAGAATGCATGGATTCTGTCGGATGAAAAAGGGCTTCTGCGCGTTGCTCGATCGTCCGGTTACCGCACCGTTCAGGCTTTATTCTCCGGGTTGTTGTCCTTGGTGATGACGGGCTTGGTGTCCGCCGTGGTCTCGACCTTGGCGTCACTTGTGTGATCTTTCATCCCATCTTTCAGTGCACGAATGCCTTCGCCCAGACCCTTACCTAACTCCGGCAGCTTCTTGGGTCCAAATACGAGCAGAGCAATAGCGAAGATAATGAGCAAATGCATGGGCTGAAATAGACCTTCAAACATACCGCCTCCGAATCGGGAGCACCCACGGATACGCCGGGCACATCCACCTTTCAGTGTACTCCAAGCCCTCCCCGCCAGTCTCCGAGATGCGAAACAGTGGCGAGCAGAAAGCTCGATCGTGCATGTCCCGCCCAATTACTTCGGTGACCTATCGGCAAGATCCTTAGCAGACTATTTTGCCTTAAGGGGCAACTTGCGCGTCAAACCGCCAAGATGCTGGAGGCTTCGTGAAACGCTGCGTTTTGACATCTTTGTCGCTTCTCCTGGCCTTCGGTAGCGTGCAGGCTGAACAAGCTCCGGCCGGTCCCACTTCTGACTTCATCTTCTTGTGGCTGGCGGGGGGACTTTCGAGCGCACGCATCCAACGTCTGGCGACGCAAAACAAGTCATTCGGCCGAAGCGAACCGTCCGTGACTTCTAAGGTTGTTTCTTGCCACGCCACTCTGCAATGCGCTCGCGCCTTGCAGAAAGCGGGAGCCGACTCGGCCCTCATTCAGCACTTGGGTTGGACCTCCACTGGCAAATCAACCGCGCACCCGTTGTGCTCGTGCGCTAGCGCCGCCGCGCAAATCGCAGCCTTGATCCACGACAAAAATTTAGACGGGGCGGAAAGCAGTCTCCGTTCCCAGCTTCGCACCGACGCAGATAATCCCTTGCTGCATTTCGTTCTCGGAACAGTTCTGCGGCGACGCGATCGCTTCGAACCGGCCATGGACGAATTCACCGAAGCTTCTCGCCTCGACCCAAGTTTCCCGGAAACGCACAGCCAGCTCTCGTATCTCTTCTACCGGTCAGACGACTCCGAGGACGCACTTGCTGAGGCTCGCACCGCACTCAGCATGGACCCTGCGAATGCCGAAGCCTATCGTTATCTCGGCCTGTCGCTCTATGCGGACGGAGAGTACGTCGCCGCGCTGCATGCTTTCGATGAAGCGCTTGCGCACGAACCGGCGAACTCGCCCGCCAACGCCAACGTCTACTTCGACATGGGAATCACCCATCGCGATCAAGGGGATCTTCGCCGCGCGGCCATCGCTTACCGCCATGCGCTGAGCCTGCGTCCGGACTATTGGGAAGCGCATAGCAACCTCGGCGTAGTCCTGCACGATCAAGGTAAACTCGAAGACGCAATTGCCGAGTATCGAGCGGCCAAGCGCCTTAAGCCAGACGAAGCGAGCGTTCGCAACAACCTCGGAAATACTCTTTGCGACAAAGAAGATTTCGACGGCGCCATCACGGAGTTCACCAGCCTTTATCAGCAGAATCCGGATTGGGAAGGCGGACACAACTGCCTGGCGCGCGCCTACATGTCGAAGCGGGACTATCCGGATGCGATCCGCGAGTTGCGCGCTGCCATCGCCGCGAACCCCACGGGAGCCGCCGAAAATCGCGTGCTCGGGCAGGCCCTCTTGCTTTCGGGAAAGGATCAGGAAGCAGTTGACGTGTTGCGCCAGGCGATTGCGCTCAATCCCGAGTCGGCGCTCGGCCATCACTATCTTGGAACGGCGCTGGTGAACACGCAGCAGCTTTCCGAAGCGGAAAAGGAATTTCGCGAGGCGCTTCGCCTTGAGCCTAGCGCCGAAAATCACTATTCGCTGGCCGCCTGCCTGATGGCGCTCAATGAATTGGACGAGGCTTTGGGAGAACTCGAAATCGCTTCCCGCATCGACCCGAGCCAGAATCTGTACCGCGCCCGCATGCAAGAGGTTGTGCGGCTCATCACTGCGACCAAGTAATCCGTTTGGCAGATGCACCTTCGGGCATCCGCCTGCCATGCACTCTCGTGCTTCGCTTCCAGCGATCAACCACCCTAGAATATAGAAGAAACCCGGCGCTGATCCTTGTCGGTACACTGTCGCGCAAGGAGGTCAAGCCGAGATCACGAAGTTGAGGATGAGCATCGATGGAAGCCACTGCTGCCCGGCAAGCTCGGGAAAAGTCAGTCAAAGACGCCGCTTTGTCCGCGCCCGAACCACGTAGGACAAACGGGTCCGCGGCCGCAGGCCTTGAGAAAAGGGCCGTCGGCTATGGCCTTCCCTGTTCTCACTGTCACGCCTACTACCCCGCCGACATGCAGGTCTGCCCCATCTGCAAGTCGCCAGAGCGCGTTTCTCCCACCGCGCCGGTGATGCATTCCATGGTCGCTGCCGCGACGCCCGTAACGGGCACGCAGATCGACGCGGATCGCGAGCGCCAGTTGAAAGAGTTAAAGTCGCAGGCCTTCGCTTCGCATACACAAATCAATGCTGCAGCAACTTTTCGCTGCGTTCTCGAGCACCAGCACAGTGGATCAACCGAACCGGCCGCCGTTTGCCACACTTGCTATGGCGAAGTTCGGCAACAGGCCGATCGCCTCGAGGCCGCTCTTCACATGGACGTAAAAGAAGCCGCGAAGATTGTGTATGAGGCCGTGTGGGCGGATACCTCCGATCCCAACACTACCTATCTGAACGCCGCCAACGCATTGTTGTCAGAGTTGCACAAACGCGCCGGCATCCGCCCCGTTATCGGGGTCCGTCAGCCCTTGCCAGACTAGCAACCGGTCGTCTTGCAGCTGCGTGGTGACGAGGCTATGCCCCGAACCCCAAGCAATCGCTCCAGCCCAACAGCGGCTCAGTCCCTGAAATCCGCAAAATGCGTCGAAACGCATTCCCGGGTCGGTACTATCTCGAGCGTTGCAACTTTCGCGAATTTCCCACATCCTATTCTCCAGACAATTCTGGAAAACTTTGAGATTTCGGAGAATACGATTATGACTGAGAAAACTGCTTCCCGGGAAGCGATCCAAGACGCGCCTCCACACGACAAAGTCAAGAAGACCGACGCCGAGTGGCGACAACAACTCACCCCCGAGCAGTATCAGGTGGCTCGCGGAGCTGGCACCGAGCGCGCCTTTACCGGCCAATATTGGAATAAGCACGACGACGGAACCTACCATTGCGTGTGCTGCGGCACACTCCTTTTTGGGTCTGATACCAAATTTGATTCGGGGACCGGATGGCCGAGCTTTTTTGCGGCAGCCGACAGGAAGAATATCAGCGAGATCACCGATACGAGTCACGGCATGACTCGCACCGAGGCGCGCTGCGCCAAGTGCGATGCTCACCTCGGCCACGTCTTTCCCGATGGACCTGGGCCGGCCGGATTGCGTTATTGCATGAACTCGGCGTCGCTCGATTTCAAACCTAAGAAGTAATCGGATTCCAATAACAAAAAGAACGATGGAGTGCCGGGAATCGCTTCCCAGCTGGACAGGCGAGGCGCCTGTCGCTCCATCGTCGCTCTTGAATTCGTACCTCGAATTCTAACGTCGGTGATTCGTCGCGAGAATTAAGCGTTACCCGCAACTGCAGCCATCGCCTTGGGAGCTTCCTGCTTATTCTGTGATTTCTGATCTTTCTTTTCGGGGTTGCGAACTTCCACGCCGCCCTTGAGAATTGCGCCTTCTTCCACGCTGATGCGATGCGTGATTACGTCGCCCGAGAGCATACCCTCGCTGCGGATATCCAACCGGTCCGCGCAATCGACGTTGCCTTGCACCTTACCCATGATCACAACTTCTTTGGCAACGATGTTGGCGGCAACATTGCCATTGCGGCCGATGGTAACGCGATTTTCGGGAAAGTTGATGGTGCCTTCAACGCGTCCGTCAACAAACAACGATTCCGCGCCGGTTACTTCACCTTTGATGACGAGGGAACGTCCGATATGGGCCTGATCCATGGGTGAGGTGGCCGGCTTAACCGGAGTGTAAGTGCTCGGGGATGGAGCTGCGTTTGGAGAGAACTTCGGTTCCGGAGACTGCAACATGAATGGACCTCACTTGGGATCCGCACCACGGGAGTTGGCCTGCGGCAGCGGTCATTAGGCTTCAAAAGACAAGCAGAGAATCGCACGAAAGGACGTATTACGACAGATTACTGAAGGGTGTGTCCGTTGGCTCGAAACGCTTGACGGATGCTGGTCTGCGCGGAAATCACGAGGGAATCTCCCAACCTTCGTCCTTCATTTTCCGGTTGGTCCAGTGTTGGAGTTGCTCGAAGAGCTCCGGTTCAACTACCACGAAGCGCAGGCCCGCTCGGCCGCCGCCGTCGGACCATACCAACCTGCCTTTCGCGAGGATGACAGTTTCGGTTTCGGGCAAGAGAAAGCTCACGTCGACAAGTCCCGCAAAACCGGTGGGATCGCGAACGACATCCAGTCCCATGCCGCCCGTACTCAAATTGATGGCTTGCACCTGTAATTCCTTGCCCTGAGCGTTTTTCAGCGTGACCGAGCAGTTCACCTTGGCGCGAAAAAATTTCTGCTGGTCTTCGCTGATCACTCCCAGTTTGGAGGGGCCATCGCAATCGATCTCGTACTCGCGGAGTTTCCGGCTCAGCGTGCGCCGGGATATTCCGAGTTGCTCAGCAGCCTGCGAACGATGACCACCGGTTTGCTGAAGCGCCCGTATGATCATCTGCTCTTCCATGTTTTCGAGATTGCCCAGCGGGACGGCGCCACTTCCCCGCATAGCGGCGCGCTGTTCGTTGTGCAAAGACTCGCCGTAGAGCTGGGCGAGAACATCCCCGGCCGATATCTGCCGCTCCTCATTCGTCATGGCGAGTTTTGCGACCAAATTCCTGAGTTCCCGAATGTTGCCTGGCCAGGAATGCGCCTGCAGTGCGGTAACGGCGTCGGCAGTAAACAATTTATTTGCCGATTTCAATGAAAGAAAATGTCGCGCCAAAGTTGCAATATCCTCGGGACGCTCGCGCAGGGGCGGAACTCGCAACTGAAACTGACTCAGGCGGTGAAACAGATCCTTGCGGAACCTGCCTTCCTTCACCGCAAGTTCAAGATCCTGATTGGTCGCCGCTACGACACGCACATCGACCGTAATCTTCCGATTTCCACCCAGGCGGTAATAGGGAGCCCCGTCCAACACACGAAGCAATTTCACCTGGATTTGCGGTTGTAGTTCTCCGATTTCATCCAGAAAAATCGTGCTCTTGTCGGCCATCTCAAACAAACCGGGTTTCGAGGAGTCGGCGCCGCTGAAGGCTCCCTTCTCGTAGCCAAAGAGTTCGCTTTCTACCAGGTGTTCGGGCAAAGCCGCGCAATTGATATCGACCAGCGTCTTCTTGCAGCGATACGACGAGCTATGGATGGTACGTGCCACTAACTCTTTGCCAGTGCCGGTTTCACCCGTGACGAGTACAGTTTCCGTGTGGCCGGCAACGCGGTCTACCATGCCCATGAACTTGTGCATCAGCGGACTCGCAATCAGAAATTGAGTGCCGTCTATTTCACGTCTCGCCAAGGGAGCGGACGAAACTGCACTGTTAGCAGGCGGGGATGGACCGAGCCAAGACTGGATGTCCGCAGCAGTGTTTGCCGCAATCGCTATGGAGTTGCCCAGAATACCCGCCGCCTCCGCATGCGCATCGCGAAGCAGCGTCAAACACAGATGAACATTCACGTCCGGTCCGGATTTTGTTCGGCAACGCAACTGGCCCTCGAATCGCCCTTTTTCGAGAGCTAACGCCAATGCCTGGGTTACATCCGTTGCGTGTTGTCCCACACCATAGAAGTCTGCAATCTTCCGTCCCACGACCTCTTGCGTCGTGAAACCATATCGGCTCACACCCTGATTGCAGCTGATGAAGGTTCCTTCAAGATCGGTGGTGAAAATCGTATCCTGCAGTTGATCCAAAACACCAGGCGGGAGGAGGAGATTGGGTTGCGGGGCGACAGAGGCGCCAACGCCGCTACCATCCGCGGATTTTGAGGCTCTTACCGTTGTCGGAGTCTTCGATACCATTGGCATTTTTGGCGTTAGTGATACAGGGGAAGTATCGCTTGGCGTCGGGAATTCAGATGCGGCAAGGACCTTTGCCACTTGCAATCGTGCAAACGATGCATTCCAGCCTAAGATCTTGCCATAGCTATCGACATTCTAACGGTTGGTTCGGTTTGGACCGCACACCGAAGTAACTATCGCCGAGTTCTAACCCGCTTGGCCAGACTCTAATCACGGCCAGCGACCCGATACGATTCTTTGTTACTTCGGTAAGCATGTGATTTACCGAGCGCTGAACTAGTATCCGACAGAATGCAATTTTCAGATTCTCAACCCCGATGAGAATCGTGAGGCGCGCCAAAAATTGGCTGGTGCCAGCCGCATTCGCGCAAGCTCCACGCTGAGGGTGCAAACGGCAAGAAATGGAGTCAGTTAAGTGACACAGATGCAAGGCTTTATCGAAGGTAACTGCAGTCGAGATCGTGGTTGTAAGGTTGCACGCAATCAGTCTTAGCGTATTCCTGGTCGGACTTTCTTGTGACTTATGTCCATTCGGGCGAGATTGTTTATCGGAGTGACGGCGGGCCTGGGGATGTGGGCGCTAGCGCACGCCCTATGGCACTACCAAAGCACCGACCTTCCGCGATTCGTCTGCTATCTTCTGGTGGCGGTTCTTGCTTCGAGTCTCAAGATTCGACTGCCCGGCATCGACGGCACCATGTCGGTCAATTTTCTGTTCATTCTGTTAGGCGTGTTGGAACTGAGCCTGCCGGAAACGCTGTTGCTCGGCTGCACTGCGACGCTGGCACAATGCCTTTTCGGAACGCAACAGAGACCCGTACCGATCAAAGTGATCTTCAACGTCTTCAGCATGATGGCCAATGCCATCGTTCTGTCATATCTGGCCTATCACGATTTGCAGCGGGTGCTGGGCGCTGGCACGCTGCCGCTGCTTGTCATCACAGCCCTGATTTTCTTCATCGCCAACACGGTCCCTGTCGCGGTGATCATCTCGGTAACTGAAGGTAAACCGGCCTACAAAGTCTGGGGCGAATGCCATTTCTGGTCGTTCCCGTTTTACATGGTCGGAGCGGCATTAGTATTTGCCGTTGGCTTTCTAAGCAAGCACGTGGGATGGCAGACTTCGCTTCTCGTATTGCCCCTCGTTTACTGGGTCTATCGCTCCTATCACCTCTATCTCGCTAAACTCGCGAAGGAAAAAGAACAGGTCGAAGTCGAAAAGCGGAATGCGGAAGAAGTCGCTGCGCTCCATCTGCGCACGATTGAGTCCCTGGCACTGGCCATCGAAGCGAAAGACCACACGTCGCATCAGCATCTGCAGCGGGTGCGCGTGTTCGCGGTCGAGGTTGCCAAAGAGCTGCATTTTTCGGAGACCGAAATCGAAGCGTTGCGGGCCGCAGCCCTGCTGCATGACATCGGCAAACTGGCAATTCCAGAGCACATCATCAACAAGCCGGGGCGGCTGAGTCCGGAAGAATTCGAGAAGATGAAGATCCACACGCAGGTGGGCGCGGAAATTCTGCAACGTGTGGCGTTTCCTTACCCGGTGGCGCCGATCGTGCGATCGCACCACGAGCGTTGGGACGGAACGGGCTATCCCGACGGGCTGAAAGAGGAACAGATACCCGCGGGGGCGCGCGTTCTGGCAGCGGTGGATTGCCTGGACGCGTTGGCATCACATCGCCAATACCGCGGCGCCATGTCACTCGATGCCGCCATGGAAAAGGTGGCATCCTTGTCCGGCTCGGCATTCGAGCCGCGCATCGTCAACGTCCTCAAACGCCGCTACCGGGAACTGGAGCGCATGGTACAAACCAATTCTCCGACTACGGAAGACATCAGCGTAACGGCTCCGAAAGAAGCCCTGGTGCCGCCACGCGAAAACTCAGCCGGTGGATTTGAGCAATCCTCGCCGGTTCCTATCGCCGCGAACGATTCCGACTTCCTCTCGTCGATCGCTTCGGCCCGCCAGGAAGCGCAGACGATGTTCGAAATCAGTCAGGATCTGGGTAACTCGCTAAGCATGGGCGAAACGCTGTCGGTTCTTTCCATGCGCCTCCGCAAAATGATCCCTTACGATTCGATGGTCGTATTCCTCCTGAAAGAGGGCCGGCTGCTTCCGGAACTCGTGAGCGGCGATAATTTCAGGCTGCTCTCATCCTTGAACATCGGTCTGGGCGAGGGGCTTTGTGGATGGGTCGCCGAGAACCGAAAGCCGATCGTCAACGGCAATCCCGAAATTGAAGCGGGATACGCCAATGATCCCAAGAAATTCACCCCCTTGCGTTCGACACTCGCCGTTCCACTGGAGGGACTCAATGGCGTGGTCGGCGTGCTGGCGATGTATCGCTCCGATCCTGAAGCATTCGCGGCCGATCATCTGCGAATTCTGCTGGCTGTAAGTTCCAAGATCGCGTTGTCCGTCGAAAATGCTCTCAAGTATCAGCAAGCCGAGGATTCGGCGACCACCGACTATTTGACGGGGCTCCCGAACGCGCGGTCGTTGTTCGTTCATCTATCACGCGAACTCGCGCGCTGCCGGCGTACCGGTACATCACTCGCGGTGATGGTGTGCGACCTGGACAATTTCAAGCAGATCAACGATCTCTATGGACACCTTGAGGGGGACAATCTGCTGCGGGATTTTGCCCTGCACCTCAAGGAAAGCTGCCGTGGCTACGATTATGTTGCCCGCATGGGTGGAGATGAGTTCGTCATCGTAGCACCCGGGCTCAGCCAGGAGGCTGCGAACGAAAAGGCGAGCCGTCTAAATCAACTGGCGATCGAGGCCGGCAAGAAGATTGCCGGTCGAGATTTGGTCGGGATGAGTGTAGGAACGGCCTTTTGCCCCGAGGACGGCTTCGACGTTGAGCGTCTGCTCGCCGAGGCCGATCGCCGCATGTACTCCATGAAGAAGGTTCACCACTCGGAACTGCCGGGCGATCGTGATACGCATCCCGCAACGCGGTCCAGGGGCGCAACGGTGAACTAAGAGGCTGCTACGAGGCTAATCGCGCAGATATGTTGCAAACAGTTTGGCAGTCGAAGGTCGCGCGGCATGTTGCTCGAAAGCTCGCGACTATCGCCGCGCTCGTCCTGATAGGTGGTCTGCTTTCCGCGACGCTGATACGGATGGCTCCTGGGTTCGACGTGGACGAACACGAACTCGATCCCAGCCTGAGCGCTGAAAGCGTGCGCGCGTTGCAGCAGGCGCGCGCCGGCGAACACAACATCTTCCACTTTTATTTCGACTACCTGCGCGGAGCAATTCACGGTGATCTCGGTATTTCCCACGCCCTCGGACAACCCGTTCAGAGCTTGCTCCGAGAACGCTGGCCAGTCACTGCGCGCATCGTCGGAACTGGGCTATTACTGGCATGGACACTAGGCGCGACGCTCGCATTTACCGCATGCCTCTGGCGGCGTGCGTCCTATGAGATTTTCGGAATCGCGCTAAGCGGAGCTTTCCTGTGCATCCCGGCGGCGGCGCTGGCTTTGCTTTCGGTCATCCTCAACGCGCCGGGATATCTCGCGATTGGGCTAATTGTCTTCCCCAAGGTTTATCGCTATTCACGGAACCTGTTGGCGAAGGCCTACGATTTGCCGCACATCACGGCGGCTCGAGCTCGTGGACTGGGCGCTCTTCGCATTCTGGGATGGCATGTGCTGCCCGTCGCGGGCCCGCAGATGGTCGCACTTGCCGGCATCACGGTCAGCATCGCCATCGGCGCCGCGATCCCGGTTGAGGCTCTTTGCGGACTGCCGGGTATCGGGCAACTCGCATGGCAGGCTGCACTCTCGCGAGACCTTCCCTTGCTCGTAAACCTCACCGTCATCGTTACGCTGGTAACCTTGCTGGCCAACTCGGCAGCCGATGTAATGATTTACATGGTGGGATTCCGCGATGCCTAAGCGTGGCACGAGTGCTGCATGACTGCCGCTCGTACGTTCGCGTGTATCGTTGTGCTCGCGGTGTGTGCGTTGTCGCTGGCAGCAAACTGGCTAGCGCCGGCAGGATACGCGAAGCAATTCCGCGATTCCCCAAGTGCGTCCCCGTCGCGTCAGCACCTTCTTGGTACCGATGACCTAGGCCGGGATCGTTTCGCGCGCCTGCTCTATGGGACACGAATCTCCCTACTGCTCGCGCCCGCCGCTGCGCTCGTCTCAACCGGATTGGCCGCGTTTTTCGGTGGACTGGCAGGCTACCTCGGCGGGCCGTGGCTACGCGCAGCGCGGGGTTTCACGGATCTCTTTCTTTCTTTACCCTGGCTTTTTCTTCTCATTACCGTTCGCGCGTTGATGCCGCTGAACGTTTCTCCGTTGGTTTCCGTTCTGATCACTTTTCTCATTCTTGGCCTGCTGGGTTGGGCCGCCTCGGCGCGGGTGCTTTCCACCAGTGCAGATGCGCTGCGGAACTCAGATTTTATTCTGCAGGCTCGGGCTTCAGGGCTGCACGGGCCAAGACTTTTCTTGATTCACGTTCTGCCCAACCTGAAGCCGGTTCTATACGCACAGTTCTGGATCTCGATTCCAGTTTTCATTTTGAGCGAAGCCAATCTTGGCATCCTTGGATTGGGTGTGGCCGAGCCGTTGCCCTCCTGGGGAAGTTTGCTGCGAGAGTTGGAAGGCATGATTTCGTTTCGCGACGAACCTTGGCGACTGGTGCCGCTCGTGTTGTTGATCGTTGTCATGACATCGTTCCAAATGCTTTTGTCGAATGAGGAGGTGACCGCATGAACGGCCGCCAGACACTTCGTCTCACGCTCCAACGCCTTCTTTTCTCTTGTGCGCTTGGGTGCTTCGCATTTCCGTTTCTGTTCGGAACCGCTCAGGCACAAAACGGCGGCGAACTTCGTTTCTGCCTGCGCTCCGAGCCGAAGACATTCGATCCGCTACTAGTCGACGATGACTCCTCTCTTTCCGTCCGTTACCTGACGGGTGGCGTCCTGGCACGCGTGAATCGGCACACACAAGAACTCGAACCGGAACTGGCGGAATCGTGGAAACTCTCGAAAGATGGCAAGCAGATCACGTTCAAGCTGCGGCACGGCGTGGCTTTTTCCGATGGCACTCCGTTTTCCGCTGAAGACGTTGCCTTCACCATGCAACGGCTTATGGATCCGTCTCTGCATTCTTCCACGGGGGATTCTTTTCGCTCCGGCAGTGGCACCGTTAGCAGCAAGGTGCTTGCGCCCGACCAGGTCTTGATTACGTTCCCTGCGCCAATCGCTGGGCTGGATCGCCTCTTCGATCAAGTTGCGATCATGTCCGCGCATTCGCCAAAAAAGGAAGCTGCCGTGCTCGGGCCGTTCGTGGTTGCGGAGTATAAAGCCGGTTCGACCCTCCTGTTGCAACGCAATCCCCACTATTGGAAGAAAGATTCCTCAGGACGCCAACTCCCGTATCTCGATTCCATACGGCTCGACATCCAGGCGAACCGTGATGTCGAAATGTTGCGCTTTAAACGCGGCGAACTCGACCTCATCAACGTCATCGACAGCGATTATTTCGATCGCTTGGCCGCAACTTCTGCGGGAGTCGCACACGACGCTGGAGCCTCACTTGATTCCGACTTTCTGTGGTTCAATCAGGTGGCGAGCGCTCCGATACCCGAGTACAAACGAGCGTGGTTTCGCTCCACTAATTTTCGACTGGCCATTTCGGAGGGCATCAATCGCGACGATCTCAGCCGCGTCGTCTTCAATGGGCATGCGCAGCCCGCCGTCGGTCCAATCTCTCCCGCCAACAAGTTTTGGTTCGACAGCAAACTCAAGGCGGAGGCGTACCGTCCGGATGCAGCGCTGAAACGCCTACAGGCCGAGGGATTTCAATTGCGGAACGGAGCATTGTTCGATAAGGCGGGGAATCCTGTCGAATTTTCCATCGTGACCAACGCCAGCAGCAAGCCGAGAGAACGAATGGCCGTAATGGTGCAAGAAGATCTCTCGAAGCTCGGCATCAAAGTCAACGTCGTCACACTCGACTTCCCTTCTCTGCTCGAACGAATTTCTCAGAAATTCAATTATGAAGCGGCCATGCTGGGATTCCGCAACGTCGATCTCGATCCCAACGGGCAGATGAATATATGGTTGAGTTCGGCCAAGCAACATGCCTGGAATCCCAAGCAAAAGACTCCCGAAACCGCGTGGGAGGCCGAGATTGACAAATTGATGCGGGCACAAGCATCGGCTTCCGACCCAGAAAACGCAAAGAAAGTTTCGATCGCGTGCAGGAGATTGTTGCCGAGCAGGCACCGTTCATCTACCTGGTTAATGTGAATGCGTTGTCCGCCATCTCGACTGCAGTTGTGGGCGCCAATCCCGGAATTCTTTCGCCGCAGACGTTCTGGAATGCGGAGCGCCTGACGGTGATTCCCAGCACGCGGGCGAGCCGATAGAGGAATTGTCATGACGCCAGCCAATCCCGATTCCTCGCAGGTTCTGCTCTCGGCGCAGTTGACCGTGCGTTACCCCGGCAAAGATCCGGTGCTACGCGGGGTGTCGCTCGAGATTGGCCGGGGCGAGATCGTCGGTCTGGTCGGACAAAGCGGCTCGGGCAAGAGCACACTGGCCATGGCGATTTTAGGATTGCTCGGACGCCAACGCGCGGTGGTTGACGGCAGCATTCTTTTCCAGGGCGTTGAACTGTTGACCATGTGCGAGCGAGAAATGCGCAGCTTGCGCGGGCGCTCACTAAGTCTCGTGCTGCAAAGTCCGCTGGCCTCGCTCAATCCGGCGCTTCGGATTCGCACACAACTCAGGGAAGCGTGGCGCGCGCACAGTGACGATAATGCGACTTCCGACGACTGCGACCGGGCTATTCAATCTGCATTGAAAAGCGTGAGCCTGCCCGGCGGCGACGACGAAGCAAGCAAAGACTTTCTCCGCAAGCGTGCATCGCAGCTCAGCGTGGGCCAGGCGCAACGCGTGCTAATCGCGATGGCGGTATTGCACAAGCCGGCTCTCTTGATTGCGGACGAAGCAACCAGCGCGCTTGATGTGATTACACAATCTGAAATTCTGGAATTGTTTGCCCGTTTGAACCGCGAAACGGGGATGTCAATTCTCTACATTTCGCACGATCTCCCTTCGGTTGCGGAAATCTGCCAGCGCATCGCGATTCTTCATCAGGGGGAGATTGTTGAGTGTGGCACGACGGAGCAGATTTTCAAGGCGCCAGGGCACGCTTATACTCGCCGGCTTATGGCCGCATTACCGAAATTTCCTGCGGGCCGCGAAGACCAGATCCGAAAAGCGCAGGCGGCTACCGCCGAGTGATCGACGGTTGCTACCCTTTGGCAACTTGCTCGACGACCACGGCCAGGTTTGCCGCTTGCCAGGCATCGAATCCTCCTACCACGTTGATCACGTTGCGATAACCCGCGCGCTCGAGGCAGACTGCAAGCAATCATGCTGCGGTATCCGCTCTTGCAGTGCACAGCGACAGGCCGATCAGGATCGAGTTCCGGTAGTCTCCGGGCAAAGGAATCGAGCGCGTGGCATTGAACGCCGCCGATATGTCCTGCCTCCCACTCGCCTTCGCGCCGCACATCGAGGATGTCGTCCGACCAGAACTCGCCGTCGTGGATTTGCTGGCTCAGTTCCTGCGGAGAAACCTGACGAGTCATGGCGACCGGCAGACCTGCTTTCTGCCATTCCGCAACGCCACCTTTCAGATATCCACCCAGATCTTCAATGCCGACGCGCGCCAGCCGCAGCCGCGCTTCTTCAATCTGCGAATCATCGCCGCCGATCAAGACCGGTTGCGAGTGAATTCCGAGAATGCCGCCCGCCCACGACGCAAATTGTCCGGAAAGCGCGATTCCTATGGACCCCGGCACGTGTCCCGCAGCGAACGCTTCTCCGGGGCGAACATCTAAGACGTTAGCGCCCCGCTGCAACAAGGCTTGCAATTCGGACGGAGAGATGGCTGACAGCGGTGGAAGGTCCGTCAATGCAGCGGCTCCGGAGCGATTGATCTCCGCGTCTTCCAGAAAATACTCGGGACGGGTCGGCAGGTTCGTAGTCAATTGAGCAACGAATTCGTCGCGGTTTGCGATCTGTAGAGCATAGTTGGTGAGGCGCTCCGTCCCAATGGTCGATGAGCGCTCGGCCCGCATGGAACGACCGCAAAGTGAACCCGCTCCATGCGCGGGATAGACCTTGACGGCATCAGGCAACTTCAGCAACTTCCCGTGCAGGCTGTCGTAGAGCAATCCGGCGAGGTTTTTCGGCGTGTAGCTGGGAGAGAGATCGGGACGCCCGACATCGCCGATAAACAGCGTATCGCCAGTCAAAACCACCGAGGGATCCATCGATTCTTCTTGATCTGTGATCACCAGACAGACACTCTCCGGCGTATGACCGGGCGTTTCCAGCGCGCGAATCCGTATCGCTCCCATCCGCACTTCCGAGGCGTCGGTCAACGCCACGTGTGGGAACGCGGCGTTCGCTCGTGCTCCAATATAAATTTGGGCCCCAGTTCGGGCGGCCAGTTCTTTGTGCCCAGAGACAAAATCGGCGTGCAGATGAGTCTCGAATATGTGCCGAATTTTGAGATTGTTCTCATCGGCGGCATTCAAATAGATTTCCACGTCGCGTTGCGGATCGACGACCGCTGCCTCGCCGCGCGATCCGATCATGTAGGAAGCATGCGCCAGGCAAGTCAGATAAAACTGCTCAAAATACATTCGAAACTCCGAACCGGATGACCTTTCCCGGCGTTGGCCAGATTATCCCATTTAAAAAAACAGTTCCAGAGCACCCTCGACAATCAGAAGTTTTTTCATAGCGAGAGAGCTACAAAGGGAAAAATATCCTGAGGCTTTCTTAACCTGAGAACTCGCTCAAAATTAGCCGAGAGAAGTTCCGAGCGACAGGGCCGAAAACAGACAGAAAAAAGCCTCACATCTCGATTCTCCAAGCTATTGACTAGCCTATGGTTAAACCGCACACCGACTGCGTACTCCTTTTGTAACTTGGACTCCGTCCCAGCCTCAGCCTACAGTCATTGAAAACGACCGACGTCCAATCTTCGGCCCCCGGCGTGCATCGAATGAGTTAACGGTGGCGTGTGAGTTGGGCTTAGGACGGACGCTCGAATGGCACGAGAAAGGTTGAAGCGATTGGGCCATGAAGAACAAGACGGCAAATTCGTGAGGGTTTCGGGCTTTTCGCTGTGCTTGTGCTCGCTCGCGATGCTGCTTGGCAGCTCGGTTGCGGGGCGCGGTCAAACTGGAGCTCTTGTAGTTGCCGCCTCCGCTGTTTCGGTCAGCTCTACGAGCTCGGCCCTGCCTGAAGCAGCCGACCGCGAAGATGAATCCGACGAGCCAATGCTTACGATTAAGAAGCGCGTGAATGAAGTCAACGTGCTCTTCATCGCGACGGACCGCCATGGCAAGTTCGTCCGCAACTTAAACCAAAGCGACTTCTCGATTTTTGACGATCACAAGCCGGTCGAATCGATTCTCAACTTCCGGCGCGAAACCGACCTACCCATCGAACTCGGCTTGCTGATGGACGTGAGTGGTTCGGTGCAGGGGCGTTTCGGGTTTGAGAAAGGAGCTGCCACCGGATTTTTGCAGCACCTCATTCGGCCAGGTTTTGACCGAGCCTTCGTCGTCGGATTTAATAAAGACAGCCATCTCACGCAGGATTTTACTGATCAGGTGCCATTGCTTTCGGCTGGAGTGCAACGCCTGGGTAACGGCGGGGGCACCGCTTTGTACGACGCGATCTACACCGCCTGCAAAGAAAAATTGCTGCACGATTCTTCGGATCATCCCATCCGCAAGGCCATCGTGATTCTCAGTGACGGCGAAGACAATCAGAGCGAGCATACGCGCGCCCAGGCAATCGAGATGGCACAGCGTGCCGAAGTTCTCGTCTACGCCATTTCTACCGACGACAGTGGCCTGATTCTGCGCGGCGATAAAGTTCTCGACGACATCGCTGCTGCGACCGGTGGACGCGCCTTCTTCCCGTACAAGATGAAAGACATTACCCATTCTTTCGCTGCTATCGAAGACGAGTTGCGCAGCCAGTATGCTGTTTCCTACAAACCCTCCGAGTTCGACACCGACGGGCGCTACCACTCCATCGAAATCACGGCGGTGAAAAAAGATCTGCAAGTCCGCGCCCGGCGCGGATACTACGCTCCCCAGCAATAAATCCTCGATCTTGCTGATCGCGATGCATCGACTTCGTCGCTCCCACTCACGATCGGTCCAGTGTCCCGCATCAAGCGATGCATTGCTGAACGCTTCGCTTCGTGCTAACGTCGCCTTGAATTCGCGCCGCGGAGCGTGCCTATGGTTTTAGCCGTCATCGCCGTCGTCGTCCTGCTCGGGATCTTTCTGGTCGTGATGTACAACAGCCTCGTGCAACTGCGCGTGCGCTCTGAATCGGCGTGGTCCGATATCGACGTACAACTTAAGCGGCGCCATGATCTGGTTCCAAATCTTGTCGAAACCGTGAAAGGCTATGCCACCCACGAAAAAAGCACTTTCGAAGATATCGCTAAATTTCGCTCGATGGCCATGCAAGCTAGCGGCCCAGCGGACAAAGCTGTCGCTGAAAATCAACTGACCGGCGCGCTCAAGAGCCTGTTTGCGGTCGCCGAAAATTATCCGCAATTGCAGGCCTCGCAGGAATTCACGCAATTGCAAAACTCGCTGAGCGAAATCGAAGATGCGATTCAAAACGCACGCCGCTACTACAACGCCGTCGTGCGCGACCTGAACACCAAGATTCAATCATTTCCAACCAACATTCTGGCTGGGATGTACGGTTTCCAACAGAAGCAATTTTTCGAAGCGGGTGTGGCAGATCGCGAGCCAGTCGCAGTAAAGTTCTAGATCCGCTGCCTGGACAAAGTCGTACGATAGTTCAAGGATCTCAAGCGGAGCCCATACGAATCGCCGACAGATTACTCCCATCCTCCTTCTCGCACTGGTTACCGGATTCGCCGTCACCTCGATCGCTCAGGTTCGAAACTGGCACGTAGCTGATTTCAAAGACACTATCTCCATCGCGCCAGACGGAACCACGTTAGTCGACGAAAAAATAACTCTCGTCTTCGTGGGCGCGTGGCATGGCATTCACCGCACCATTCCCGTCGAATATCCCGGACCTGACGGCACGAATTACACGCTGTTTCTAAACGTCATCAGTGTGACCAACGAAAATGGCGGCAAGTTGAAGTACGATTCGAGCAAATCCGGATCGTACCGCGACTTGAAGATTTATATTCCCGACGCGGTCGATGCGACCCGTGTTGTGAATATCGATTATTCGGTGCGCAACGCTGTTCGATTTTTTGACAATGCAGGGGATAGCACCAGAGAAAGCTACGAAGAGTTCTACTGGAATGTAACCGGCAACGATTGGCGAGTCCCGATAGACCATGCTTCCGCATTCGTAACCCTTCCCGAAACGGCTGCAGGGTTACGCGCGCAAGCCTTCACCGGCGCCTACGGTTCGAAGCAGAGTGACGCCAGTGCTGAGGTCCAAGGCGCCAACGTCGCGTCGGAAACCACACGACCGCTCCCGATGCGTGGCGGCCTGACGATCGACATCTACATTCCGCCCGGAGTTGTGAAGGCTCCGTCTACCCTCACGAAACTTGGCTGGTTTTTGGGTAGCAATCCCATTCTGTTTTTACCGTTCTTCACTTTGGCCGTGATGTTCACCCTGTGGTATTCGGTGGGACGCGATCCGGATCCCGGTGTTTCGGTAGCTCCGCAATACGACCCCCCGAAGGGAATATGCCCCGCAGAGGCGGGGACGCTACTCGACGACGCTATCCATCCCCGTGACATTACCTGCACCATCGTTGATCTCGCTGTGCGCGGATATATCAAGATCGAAGAGAAAGTCGACACATTTCTCGTCTTCCACCACAAGGATTACGTATTTACGTTGGTGAAACCGCGCGAACAATGGGGAACGGATCTGACGCCGCACGAGCGTGTGATGCTCGACAACATCTTCCTAAGTGGAACTGGGACCCGCCTCTCTGATCTGAAGAACCGTTTTTACACGGTGATTCCAATCGTGCGGCAGGACATCATGTCGTCACTGAAAAGCAAAGGCATCTATACCCTCGATCCGGAATCAGCGAATGGTTACAGCATCGCAGCCGGTGTCGCGATCGCGATTCTCGTGGTGGCCGTGCAAGTTCTGGGCTGGATGAACCTGTTCTATTCGGTCCCGCTGCTTATCGTATCCGTTCTCGTTTCGGGGGTGATCTGGTGGCTCTTTGCGCGGCAGATGACGGCGAAAACTGTAGCTGGAGCACGTACCAGAATCGCAGTCCTCGGATTCCAGGAGTTCATGAACCGCGTGGATGCAGACCGCATTAAGCGCATGCCGCCTGACACCTTCGAGAAGTATCTTGCTTTTGCGATGGCACTCGGTGTTGAGCACCAATGGGCGAAAGCGTTTGATGGAATCATAAAAGATCCACCGAGCTGGTATGTTTCACCGAACGGCTACGTCGGATTCAGTCCCCTTTTCTTTTCGAGTTCAATGCACAGCATGGCAACTGATATGCACCAGGTATTTACCTCCTCGCCCAGAGCCAGTTCCAGTGGCTCTGGGTTCAGCGGGGGCGGAGGGTTTTCCGGTGGAGGCTTCTCTGGCGGAGGGTTCGGTGGTGGTGGTGGCAGCGCGTTTTAGATAGAGCGGTACAAGAAGATCCGCGGGCCGTGCGCAGATCACCCGCCTTCTACCTCGATTCAGTCACACGAACTCGACTCGGAAAGGCTTCGTCGAGTTTGCATTCGGCGGCCGTTTTGTCGATTCGAAGCCCCATAAATACCGATGCGCGGAGCTTCACGCCGCCCTCGACAGTCTCGTGAGTCCACTCGGCAAACTTGATCTCGGCAACCAGTTCTGGACGCACGAATTCAACTTTTCGTAATCCACCGATCTCGCCATAAAAAGGATTTTGCTTTGTCTTGAGTGGCTGCATCCGATTGAACATATCCTTGAGTGCTTTATGATCGAAGCCGGTTCCCACTTGGCCAACGTGAATGAGCCGTTTCCGGTCGTCATATAAGCCGAGAACAAGAGCGCCAAAATAGGTTCGGCTGCCCTCGGGATCGGTGTAGCCTCCGATCACGCACTCTTGACGGCGCGTAATTTTGATCTTGAGCCAATCAAGCGAGCGTTTTTCTTCATACTTACTGTTGCGCCTTTTGGCGAGGATCCCCTCGAGCCCTCGGTGCTTCGCCGCTTCAAAAAGTTGGAGCCCTTTCTCCGGATAGTCATCTGAAAAATGAATGAACTCGCTCTGCTTGAGATGATCTTGCAGCAATCGTTTGCGCTGCTCGAGCGAAACGCGGCGCAGATCGAATCCGTCCATATACAGCAAATCGAAAGCGTAATAAATGACGGGTACACCTTCCCGCCTGCGCAAATGCCCCTTTCCTGGTTGCATTCCGGTTCTCTGTTGCATCAAGCTAAAGGAAGGCCGGCCCTCTTCATCGAGCGCGACGATCTCGCCATCGAGGATCGCGCGCTTTGCTCGCACAAACTGCGCCATCCGGCCGAGCTCTGAAAATTGCGCAGTGAGGTCATTCTGGTTGCGAGACACGAGGCGCACTCGACCGTCTTCGATAAAAGCGACCGCGCGGTAGCCATCCCATTTGATTTCAAATAGCCAGTCTGGATTATCGAAAGCGTCGGCAATCGAAGTTGCCAACATGGGACGAACGCTTTCCGGCATGCGCTTGGACTCAGCGCCTGGAATGGCTTGCAACGAAAGGGGCGCCGCTGACTGTTTGCTTCGAGCATTGCGCTCGATGGCACGCGAAACCTTCCGAGCACCGTGAGCGACATCTGCCTGACTCGGCAGGGCTGCTTTTTCTTGAGTCTGTTCTTCACTGCCCGCTGAAGTTTTACCTTTTTTTTTGTTGAGCTTTTTACGGTTTCTGCCTCGGAAGCCCTTCGCTTCGAATCAGCACGGGCGATGGCATCCTTCAGCCACGCGGCCTTCACTTTGCCTCCCCATGCGGGGCGACTGCTCTTCCATTCCGCCGATCCTGCATCGCCGGCGATCTGGGCCATGGTGCGATTGGTAAGAATAGAAGTGTCATAGGCATCGATGTCGAATCCGGAGACGACATACGCGTCTTTTTTCTTGATCAGCAGCCATTCATTTCCTTTGCTACCGGATCGGCGGGCTTTGATGTGGATGATCGCGAAGTCGCCGTTGAGCCGTTTACCTTTGAGGCGAAACTTGAGATCCCCTTTCGCCAGCATCCCTGCTGCTTCTTGATCCGTTCCAGGCACATAGACGCCGTCAACCGGCTCGGGCGACAACGGCTCCCACGTGCCGGTCTCCCATACCATCACGGTGCCAGCACCATAATTGCTCTCGGGGATCGTGCCTTCAAAGTCGTAGTACGAAACGGGATGGTCTTCGACCTGCATCGCGAGGCGCTTGTCCGCGGGGTCGAGTGATGGTCCTTTGGGCACGGCCCACGATTTCAGGACGCCTTCCATTTCCAAACGGAAATCGTAATGGAGCCGAGTCGCTGCGTGCCGTTGCACCACAAAGCGATGCCGCGATTTCTTTTCCAGCTTCGGAGCAGGTTCGGGCGTCTGTTCAAAGCGCCGTTTTCGTTTGTACTCATCGAGCGACATGCTGGCTATTGTACGTCCGGTTCTACTCTCTGGGTGTCCGAACACATGGTTCGTCCGGCGAAATGAGCGGCCCAAACAATTCACCTTAAGATTGTTTCGGGGCCACTATCGGTTGTCTGGGACCTTTGGGCGGATGCCAAAGCCGTATACTGTTGCGGAAGCGGAAGATTCATCATTCGAGCGACCGAGAAATCTTTGTCATGAAACGCGAATATCCCGAGTCGCCGCTGGTCGGCGTTGGTGCAGTGATCGTAAAGGATGCGCGGGTTTTATTGATTCGACGGGGTACCGCACCTTTGCTCGGGGAGTGGTCGCTTCCCGGCGGCGTACTCGAATGCGGCGAGACTTTGCGCGAGGCGGTAATTCGTGAGGCCCGTGAAGAGACGGGACTGACGATCGAAACGGCCGAAATGCTGGGCGTTTATGAACGTGTGATCCGTGGCGACGAAGGGCGGGTGCGATATCACTACGTGCTGATCGACTTCCTGTGCCGTCCTGTTGGCGGAGACCTCCAAGCTGGAACGGACGCCGCTGATGTTCGTTGGTTTACACGCGACGAATTACCCGCGCTCAACTTGGCGTACGACGCGAGCGACGTGGTGCAAAAGGGATTGGCTCGACAGTTCGGATAACTTGTTCTTACAGATCAAAACACCTGTCAGAGTCTCCACGTGAAATGACCTAGTTCTTCATTTTGGCCAGGTGCAATGGAAAACCCGTCTTAGGCAACAGCGACATCAGTTCGAACACTCTAAAACCGTCGCCCGTGATTTCGGTCTGCCGATAGAGTCCGGGTTCGGTTTCTGCTGTTTCGTGCAGGCCCTGCAGGTTGTCCAGAAACTTCAGGGCTTCAACCGTGCTCACCTCGGCGCCTTTGGCCCGCGTGACAACCGCGTCTGCGGCGTACGAGCGCACGAGTTTGGACCAGTATTTTTGCAGCAGTTGCGTGCTGGCGAAAATGTCGGCCCAGACAATTTCTCCGTTCACAGCGACGACGACTCCAACCGCATTCTTGTCGCGCAGTTGATGAATGACGCTTTCGTAATTCCGCTGCACCGGCTCCGCGACCGCATCCACCTGTTTCTGAACTTCTTTATTGTCCATGACGCGCGCATAAGACGTGGTCGCCTCGATCGCGGGAGCGGCTCCAGCGCTCTGGACCTTCTGCGCCATCGCGAGTTGCGAATTACGCACGCTGTCCCACACTTGCTGCTGATCTTTCGCGCCCATCGCTTTGCTGCGAACCACTGGAGAAGCAAGAACTCCACCGCTTGCTCCCGCCGTCACGTTGCGAAAATCGGATTGACCGTTTGCGGCCACCCATCGCCCAGGCTCAACGCAAAAGACACTCAAATCGACTGGATCACTCTCAGCTGGCACGATGCGGTCTTTGCCGATGACACGATCTTGCTTGCCGCCCGTCACGATTTCCCCTGCGAGAAGTAACAAGGGCCGTTTTGAGTTATTCACTAGCGCCAGTCGATTCACCTCGGCGTCCTGCGCGGGATGGAGGACGATTGGATCGCCGGGACGCCGTCGGATAAGACCACGCGCTTGGCCAGCCTCTGTCACGACAACATCGCCACTGCGCAGCCCTTCGTCTAGCGTTAGGAACTCCACCGTATCGTAAGATCGATTGCTCACCACGGGAAAGACGGTAAGGTTTCCGCTGCGAATGGGAGTAAGAAGAGAATAAACCGACGATGAAGTTAACTCACCGGCATGCATGAAGCCGGAGACCATAGCCACTGGCACAACTAACAGAGTAATCCCAAGAACCACGACGACTAGCCGCATAACTGGGCCTCCCCGTAGTGAACTTGAAAAGACAACTTGAAAAGACAACCAGACAACTGACGCTCAACTCGTTTTTGCGAACCGACAAAACGCAAAGACACCGATGCGGCCGCCTAGGCGCAACAGTTCGTGTGCCGCCGCTTCCCCGGCACGCCTAGATAGAGCGTGCCGGGGTTGCGCAACCGCGAGTCTTCCAGGAGGTGTTTCTTCGCTCGCTGAGAAAAGAACGTACGATTTCTTATTCCTTGCGGCTAAAAAGTTGCTAGCATCAGTTGGGTAAGCCGCACGTTAATGCCAGAGACAAACCAGTCCGGGGACGTAACGGATATTGCCGCCACTCTCTACGAACGCAGTGGAGGTGCTGCGTATGGCATGAGCGTCAGGCAATTTGCGGCGATTCTCGAAGAAATCCTTCAGAAGTATTTTCGCTCCGATTCGTCCAGCCAGAGAACGGACTTCTGTTCTGGACTGCGTCTGGAAGAGTTAGCGCTAGCGCGCGCCTGTGCACTCGGAAACGAACGAGCCTGGCGAGATTTCATCAGCCGCTACCGCCAGAAATTACACAGCATGGCCCTGCACATCACGCGCGACGGCGTTCATGCTGCGGAACTCGCCGATTCGCTATTTGCCGATCTCTACGGCGTGAATTCTCGCGACGGAGTCCGAAATTCGAAGCTCATCTTTTATACGGGACGCGGTTCGCTAGAAGGCTGGTTGCGCACGGTCATGGCGCAGGAATTCATCAATCGCTATCGCAAACAGAAGCGCACCGTCAGTCTGGAGGAGCAAACAGAGGAAGGCGTTCAGTTTGCGGCGCCGGAAGGGGATCCGGCAGTGACGTCGAATCGGCTCGCCGAGGAACAACTCGAAGCAGCTACCGACGAGGCACTGTCGGAACTTTCGCCCGAAGACCGGTTCACCCTCGCCTCCTATTATTTAGATGGCCGGACGCTAGCCGAGATCGCGAGAATGCTTGGGTTGCATGAATCCAGCGTAAGCCGACGCCTGGATCGTCTTTCGAGCGGCTTGCGAAAGCGGATTTTGGCGGGTTTGCGTGTGCAGGGCCTGAGCCATGCCCAAGCGACGGAAGCATTGGAAACCGACGTTCGCGACCTACAGTTGAATTTGCGGTCGCGGTTGATGCAAGATTCGGGTTTGAAAACGTTCCCTGATAGTAGAAAAAAACCGAAACAGAACGAAGCATCCGAAAGTTCCGGTTAGGACTGGACCGAGGCGAAGGTAAGGCGAAAGCCGTGAAGTATGAATAAAGTCCCCAAAATCGTGCACGACCGTCTGCAGACGGGTTCCCCGGCCCAAGCCGAATCCGCAAAGGCGCATCCCGATGCGGATCTGCTCGCAGGATTTGCCGAGCAGGCGCTGTCTGAGCTGGAACGCGAAGGAGTTTTAGCGCATCTGGCGCTCTGTGAGAACTGCCGCGAGGTGGTCTTGCTGGCGCTTCCGGCGGCCAATGCCTCCTCAGCTTCGAATGCGGCCGCGAAAGATACGGATCCGGCCCGCGTCTCGCTTCCCGGAACGCTTTCGCCGCGGAAAGCAGTCCTTTTCGGATCCACCATGCGCTTGGTTGCTCTGGCTGCGGCGGTTGTGGTGGTCGCATCCGTTATGTTGATGCGTCCGGGAAAGCTCAATGGGCCGACACCGGTTGCTGTCAATCCACAAGTCGAAACTTTGCGAAGCACAACTTCTCCGGCCGCAACGCTATCTTCTCGGTTGTCTGCATCCGACGGTCTATCGACCGACGATCAAGCAAAGAAAGACAAAGCGAGGTCCGCATCGGTGGTGGTGGCCAAGAAACGCGCTGCGGCGACAGATCATGCGATGTCCGGAACCCTGTTGGCGAGTAACCGTAAAGATTCCAATCAGTCAGACGGTTCGTCGATGTCGTTGGCTTCGACCTCCCGCTCAACCCTAAACTCGAAAGCCCTGCACCCGACGGCCGAAACCGGGGAGGTGTCGAGCGCCACGGTTGCAGCGGAATCGGAAGCTTCGAGCGCAAACAATATACTCGCCTTCAATGATTCTCCTCCGATCGAGAAGGCAAAGCCTGCACTGCAGGAGCCGGCTTTGCAGGACCAAGACGCCACCACCGCGGACCAAACGAGCACGGAAACCGGCGGAGCAGTACCCTTCACCAAGACGCAAAACTCGAAGGAGCTGTATGCCGCAAAACCTTCATCTGCGACCGAGCGCGCTTTCGCCGGTAATTCTGCGTGGATCATCAAATCGGGAGTCTTGCATCGGTCGTCGGATAACGGCCTGAACTGGCAAGAGGCTTTGCGCGGCGAACACCCGCTGTTGTGCTATCTGAATCGCGGAACAGATGTATGGGCCGGCGGCCAAGCCGGAACTCTGTTCCACTCGGCTGACGGCGGGCTCAATTGGTCACGAGTGCAACCATCTGTGGGATTTCTGGCACTGACTTCCGACATAACTTCGATCGCTGCGATCGGTGTCAGTGCAATTGAGGTTTCTACCAGTGCGAGCGAGCGGTGGACCACCTTGGACAGTGGCAAAACCTGGACAAAGAAGTAATTCGCTTTTCCTTTCGCACCTTCAGATGGATATCGCTATCGGCGCCCTAAAACTGGTTACTTTTGGGCATGTCCAGTGGTACTTTTTTTCGTCCTTCATCATTACGAAAGTGACATTTACACTCTGGCCAAACGGACATAGGATTAGCAGGTAGTTTGGCAGTTCTGGGGGAGGGCTGCCAGGAACGCTCTGGGCGAAGGCTCAGAGCGTTTTTTATTGGCGCCTGACATACGAAAATGAAGAGTAGGAGTTCTTCTACGGTGCATCACGCAAGAGCTTCCTAAACCGAGTAAGAAACATTATCGTTGGCCTCGCTGTGCATGGTGGCTTCCTTAGTAGAGGAAACTCCCAAAGACCGGCTGCCCCGCCGCATGGCGACGATTCCCGTGCGGACCATCTCCAGCACCCCGTACGGACGCAATAGCTCGAGAAGACTGTCAATCTTTTCTTCCGCGCCGGTGATTTCCAGCGTCAACGACTCGGGAGCGACATCGACAACCCGCGCTCGAAACACGTTCGCGAGCTCCAGGACATGAGACCGTGCCTCATGACTCGCCGCCACACGAATCATCGCCAGATCACGCACAATCGCCGGCTGGTTCGTGATATTTTCAACCAGCAACACGTTTACTAGCTTGTAGAGATTCGCTTCGATGCGCCGCGCCTGGTCGAAATCGGCATCGACCGTGATAGTCATACGCGAGACTTCAGGCTTTTCCGTTCGCCCCACCGTCAACGAATCGATATTGAAAGCGCGGCGGCGAAACAGGGAGGCCACTCGGGTCAGGACGCCGGGCTTATTTTCGACATACACCATGAATGTGTTCAGCATAGTTATTCGTCCTCTGCTGTTTCAACAATCGGACTGGGGCGGCGAATCATATCGTGCAGCGCCGCGCCCGCCGCGACCATCGGGTAGACCGTATCTTCTTGCTCGACCTTGAAATTGATCAGCACCGGTCCGTCGTACTTACGCGCCGATTGCACCGCGGGAACAACCTCCGAGCGTTCCGAGATGGTCATGCTCCTGATTCCATAAGCCTCGGCGAGTTTAGCGAAATCGGGATTGAGCAGAGGGGTCGCCGCATAGTTACGGTCGTAGAAGAATTCCTGCCACTGCCGCACCATGCCGAGAAATCCGTTGTTGATGATCGCGATGTGGATCTTTAGATTCTCCTGGACAAGCGTCGCCAGTTCGCACATCGTCATTTGAAATCCGCCATCCCCGACAATCACCCAAACCTCCGCATCGGGGCAAGCGACCTTGGCACCGATCGCAGCGGGCAGCGCGAATCCCATCGTTCCCAATCCACCCGAAGTAATGAGCGAACGCGGATGCTCATGCTTGTAGTACTGCGCCTCCCACATCTGATGTTGCCCGACATCGGTCACGACGATGGTTTTCCCGTCGCGCGTCTCGTGCCACAAATCGTTGATCACATGGGCGGCATAGAGATGGCCGCTATCCGGCAGATTTTGAATGTCTCGCACGGCGGAGTCGCCTTTCAGCGTATCGATCGAATCCAGCCACTCACTGCGGTCAATGGATTCCACCTTCGGCATCAACTCGAGCAAGACTTCCCGCAAATCGCCGACCAGCGGAACGTCAACCTTGACGTTCTTGTTAATCTCCGCAGGATCAATCTCGATATGAATCTTCTTTGCGTTGGGGGCGTATGTCTTCAAGTTGCCAGTCACGCGATCGTCAAAGCGCATGCCGAAGGCGAGCAGCAGATCCGCTTCTTGAATCGTGTGATTCACCCACGCTTCTCCGTGCATACCCATCATGCCAAGATTCAGCGGATGGGATGCCGGGAATGCCCCGAGGCCGAGGAGCGTGAGCGCAACGGGAATGCCAGCGCGCTCGGCGAAATCCCGAACTTCGCGCATCGCCCCTGAAACGATGATTCCATGGCCAGCGAGAATTACGGGGCGCTTCGAATTGTGGATTAACTCCAGAGCCTGCGCATATTCAGCAGGTTCGGGCGACAAATCTGGACGATAGCCTGGCAACTGTGGGCGCGCGCTTTCCCAATCGAATTCGCAGGTACTCTGTTGCGCGTCTTTTGTGATGTCGATGAGCACCGGCCCGGGCCGTCCCGAACGCGCGACATAGAATGCCTCGCGTACCGTGCGTGCCACTTCACTCGCATGTGTCACCAGGTAATTGTGCTTGGTGATGGGCAAAGTGACACCCGTAATATCCGTTTCCTGAAACGCGTCCGATCCGATCAGTTTGCTCCCGACTTGCCCGGTGATGCAGACAATTGGAATCGAATCGAGCATAGCCGTCGCGATGCCCGTAACCATGTTCGTCGCACCCGGACCTGACGTTGCGATCGCGACACCGACTTCTCCGCTAGCGCGTGCATAGCCGTCCGCCATATGGGTTGCGCCCTGTTCGTGGCGCACCAGAACGTGATGGATTTTGCTATGCTTCAGGGCGTCATACGCCGGGAGAATCGCACCGCCCGGATATCCGAAAACGACCCTCACGCCTTCACGTTCCAGGCACTCCCAGAGAATGCCGGCGCCGGTCATTACTTTGAGTTTCGGTTGTGGCGCGCGCTCGTGATCGGAACCGGCCTCGGTGGTCGCTTTTTGATTCCGGGTATTGTTGTCCGTCATGCGATCTCCCTACAAATAATTTCTAACCCTGATGCCCTTCGGAGACAAAACGCGCATGTCCCCAACAGAAACCGGCACTCCTGCGTTCGGGAAGCAAACAGGGTACGGGCGAAGGTTCCAATCCAGCGCGGGCGACGCCAAGTGATTTCAACGATATTAGCCGTCCGACCGGTCGGTTGGCAAGTGAGAACTGCGGAACAGCATTACTCGAGAGGGACACGAGAGCTGATGCCTGACAACGCGGCGGGTGACCTTCTGATTGAATCGAGACGGGTTGAGGTAAGCAATCGAGGTGCGGAGGACCCAAGCCCTCCACGCCTCGGCAATGCATTCGAACTGCGGGCCGAACCTCGGCCGAATTTTCGCTACAGCCCCGGGCCGTCTGGGTAGGTCGGTAAATCCGGAGGCCGCGCCGGCAGTTTCTTCGGATTGGCCTTGATTTGCTCCATCAACACCTCGACTGCTTTGTCCAGTTGCGGATCTTGTCCCTTCAAAACCAGATCCGGCGGGTTGTCCACAACGATGTCGGGCTGCACGCCGCGATTCTCGATCAGCCATTTGCTATCCAACGACGACAGAGAAAATTCCGGACGCGTGATGTAGCCGCCATCCATCAGAGGAATCTCGCCGCGAATGCCCCTCACACCGCCCCAGGTGCGTTCGCCGATGAGCGGGCCCAGTTTGTATTGCTTGAAGAAGTAGCTGAAGAAGTCTCCGTCAGAGGCCGCATATTGGTTGGTCACACATGCCATATAACCGTAAAAAACATTTTGCGGCGTCGTACCCGATTCCCAGTTGCGGGCCGGATTCATCGCTACAAGCACGCGGCGCAGCCGTTCGAAAATGAGCTGGTCAACAAAACCGCCTCCGTTGTAGCGGACGTCGAAGATGACGCCTTCCTTCCGAATCTGGGGGAAGTATTGCTTTACGAACTGGTTGAGTCCTTCGTCACCCATGTTCGGGAGATAGACGTAGCCAATCCGGCCTCCGCTGGCCGCATCAACCTTTTTGCGATTCGACTCAATCATGTTCAATTCGCGCAAGGTAAACTCATCCCCGATTGGCTTAACCACAACTTTACGAGCGCCGTCGGCGGTAGGTTTCGAGTTGACTGTGAGAGTTACAACTTCATTGGCGGTGTTCGTGAGCAATTCGTCGGGTGTTTGCGGAGCATGCAGCGGGCGGCCGTTAATCGCGATCAGATAGTCGCCTTCCTTCACGTTCACGCCGGGCTCGGTTAAAGGAGATCGCGTGTGAGCATCCCAGTTTTCGCCAGCATAGATCTTCTTGATCCGATATGTTCCGCTGCTATCCGCTTCATAGTCCGCGCCCAGCAACCCAACATGCACAGGGTGAAGTTCGGGAAAATCGCCACCGCCAACATAGGTGTGCGAGTTTGATAACTCTCCTATCATTTCGCCCATAATGTAAGTAAGAGAATAACGGTCCGCTACATAGGGCAGTAATTGAGCGTATTGGTCCTTCGTCTTCTGCCAGTCCACTCCATTCATCGAAGGCTCAAAGAAATAATCCCGCTCCTGGCGCCAGACTTCGTCGAAGATTTCTTTCCACTCTTGCTGCGGATCGACCTCAACCCGCATGCTCGCCAGATTGAGCGCTCCGTCACCGACCTTGTGCGGGCTATCCGGCGGTTTCGCGTCGATGATTCCGACCGGCCCATCGCCATCGACGCGATAAGCCAGTTTTGAACCGTCGCGCGAAAGCGCAAAATGTTCCGTTCCATCCAGCAACACTTTGTCTTTGCGTTCCTTCAAATCATAGGCGTGAATCGCCGCCGTCTCGCCCGCAAGCGGACCAGAGAGCCCTTGCACCGGCGAAGTTGAGTAGTAGATCGCATCTTTTGAAGCGTCTAATCCACGAATCACCGCAGGCGGAACGGAGAGAGCGACGATCCGGTTCTGAATACCGTCCAGATCGATCCTGAAAACTTTAGGCGGCTCTTTACTTTCGGTCTGGGCGGCTTTCTCGTCGGTTGCGGGTTTCTCCGCCTTCTTATTAGGCGGCTGTTTCGAGTTTTTCTTGTTCGACTGGTCTGCCTCAGGCGTGGGACCGCCCTCCGCCGCCTGCTCGGGTTGCACCTTCACCTCGTCGCTCAGAGCAGGAAAAGGCGACGGCTCGTCGGCCGTCAGCGTAACTACATATACGCGAGTCGTTTTTGGATTTGCAAACTCAAAATCGATATTGCCCAGCACCTCGTTATAATCGCGATCGGAGAGGAAATACAAATACCGTTTGTCAGGATCGAATACTTCTCCGTAGCTGTTCTCAAGAGGCGAAGTGACAGCGCTGATTTTTCGATCGACGAGGCCGTACAAGTAAACCACCGAATAACCCGTATCCAAATTCTTGTCGTAGGCCAACCACTCACTATCTGGAGACCAGGCGTAGTTTTGAATCTCGCCATACTTCGCCTGATCGACTAGAACCGGCTTCTTATCCTTAATATCGACATACCAGAGCTTCAGGTCTTTATCGGCCCACGCGATCTTCGAACTGTCCGGAGACCAGGCGGGCTGAAACATGAATCCCTTGTGCCCGCTGGTGATTTGTTGCTCGGGAGCTAGTCCGTCTTGCGGAGCAATAAAGATTTCATCTTCGCCCGTGCGGTCGGAGATGTAAGCGATCCATTGTCCATTCGGCGCCCATGCCACCTTCTGTTCTCGAACGCCTGGGGAATGCGTCAGATTCCGGATGCTTCCGTCTTTCGCCGGAACCGTGAAGACCTCGCCGCGCGCCGCTATTACAGCCCGCTTTCCATCCGGCGCAACATCGAAATCCGTAATGTGATGGGCCGCGCTCTCCCAGTGCTTCATCGCCTGGTCGCGCTCTCCGTTCACATAAATGGATAACTTCTTCGGCTGCCTCGACTGCAAGTCAAAGCCATACAGATAGCCGGCGTTCTCAAAGATAATAGAGTCGGGGCCGAGGCTCGGCCACATGACATCGAATTCGCTGAACTTAGTAAGTTGCTCAACCTGCTTACTTGTTTGATCGTAACTATAGAGATTGAACCGGTGCTCGGGACCGCGATCCGAGGCGAAATAGATAGTATTGCCGTGCCACATCGGAAAGGTGTCGCCGTGCTCGGTGTGCGGGATCACGGCATCCACAACATTGTTTTTGATGTCGTAGATAGTGATGTCTTGTGCCAGACCGCCCGTATACCGCTTCCACTGCCGGAAGTTGCGGAAAATCCGGTTGTAAGCCACCTTCGTTCCATCGGCCGAAAAGGAAAGGAGGCCACCTTCGTCCATCGACATCGGTTGCGGCAATCCGCCATCAAGGCTCACCGTGTATGGACGTTTCGTCCAACCGTTCGATGCGTCACATCGGGAGAGGAATACCACATTCCGCCCATCCGGAGTCCAACCAATTACCTGATTGAGAATTCCCATGCGGTCGCTAAGCGGTTGTGCGGATCCTTGATAATAAGTCAGCTGCTTTGGTTGGCCGCCCTCAGACGACATGACATAGACGTTGAAATTCCCGTCATACTGTCCCGTAAACGCGAGCCATTTGCCATCCGGAGAAAATTTAGGGAAAAGCTCGCGTCCGGGGTGCGTGGTAATACGACGAGCGATCCCTCCGGAACTGGATGCCAGCCACAAATCTCCTCCGTATACAAATGCAACTTTGTCTTTGTAGATGTCGGGAAATCGCAACAAACGGCCTTCTTGCGTCTCTTGCGCAGAAGCGAGGCCGGCGCAACTCATGACGACAGCGACGAACAGACAGACGAAAAGCTTGCGAGTAATGATCATCGGCATCCCCGTGGGAGGTTTGGTTTGAGTATTTCTAAGAAGAGTAAAGGACATTTTGGCAAGCGTGATTGTACCAGCTTGAACGCTCACCATTTGTAACTTATTGGGTCTTACTCGCTCGGATTGCCGGCGGCCCGTACCGACTCTTGACACGTTCCCGCGGCGGTCAACACTTTGTCAAATGCTGTTTCTGTGCGAAGTTTGGCTAGGAGCGGGTCGGCGAGAAGATTTTCGTGAGCACAATAATTCTGCTCTACTGCGCTCTGCAAAAGATGAAGCGCCGCTTGCTTCTTGCCGCAATAAGCGAACAGCGCTCCTTGGTAATACCACGTTTCTGGATCGGGCTCCGTGGGAAGGCTGCTTTCCGCTTCTTGGGCCATCCGGTCTAGTTCCGCAACGGGCCGCAGTTCCAGACAAGCTTCTAGCAGATCGCGGTGGTAGCGCGGCGTCGTCGGCATTCGCTTCACAGCTTCGCGCGCCTGGGCTGTCTTGCCTTCCCGCAGAAGCAAAGATGGCATAACGTAAGCAGCCCACTCTGAACCCGCGTCCAGGCGGATAAAATCAGCCGCCCGGTCCGTCTTACCCAACTCCATGAACGCCCAGGCGCAGGAACGGAACGTATAGTTGCCCGGGTCGAGCGCGAGGGCCGTGTTGCACTCATCGGCCGACTGCTGCAACATGCCCGCATAGCGATACACGTACCCCATCGTGAAATGCGCCTGAGGACTTTCGGGTCGGCGCTTCACCAGAGCCTGCGCTGCCACGTATGCTTTGCCCAGTTCGCCGCGCTCTACGCTATTGTTGATCAACTGCCCAGCGGCAACAATTCGATTCGGATCCAGCTCAACAGCCTTCGCACAAGCTTGATTCGACCGCTGGAACATCGGCTCTCCACCGTCGGAGTAGTCCGCGTCATAATAGCTGCGAACGCAAAGTTGTTCCCATGCGGGTGCGTACGTCGGGTCTACCTCAACCACATGCTCCAGCACCGCGATTGCGTCCTTGTTCGGTCCTGGGTCGTGCGGTAGAGCGAGGCTGTGCAGATAGAGATCGTAAGCCTCAGCACTCTTCGGCCGCGTGCCAGTTTCCAGAAAGCCTCCGGCAGCACCGAGCGCGGGCAATAAACCTTGGCGCATCTGTGCCGCCATCTGTGCCTGCAAAGCAATCAAGTCCTGCGCTGGAGCGGTCACGTTCGCCTGCCACAGAAGCTTGTTGCCCTCCACCTGAATCGCTTCAAGCGTAATTAGAAGGCGATCGCCCTGCTTCAGAAAGTGTCCCGTGAGAATGTTGGCGACGTGCACTTCCTTGCCCGCTGTCTGGGGATCGACATCGTTGCCAACAAACTTCCTAGTCATTGCCGAAGGGCGAACATCAAGCGTACGAGTGTAAGTGAGCGTATTCGCGATTTCGTCAGCCAACGCAAAGCGCAGAAACTCGACACTGATGTCGCCATTCATGTTCTGCAAGGGCAGCACGGCAATCGTATTCTTCGGAGCCCCGCTTCCGGCAATTCGCCTCTGTTTAAACCACCAGGCCCCAATCGCGATTAAAACGGTGAGCAGCAAAGCGCTCACCCCAAGAAGCAGATACGTCGAAAAGGTGCTTGTCGCTTTGAAGGTATTGGTGGCAATGCGATATGGGAGCGCAGGCCTCCTGGCTCCGCTCTTCGTTTGTCCTGACTCAGTTTCTTTACGCAACGACTGCAAGTCACCCTTCATCGCTAGAGCCGTCTCATAACGATGACCCCTATCTTTCTCCATGGCCCGCCCAATGATGCCTTCCAGGTCAGGCGGCAACGATGGGTTCAGACTCCGCGGAGAAACCGGCTTCTGATTGAGCACCGCGTCAAGCGTGGTAATTACGTTGCCGGTGGCAAAGGGCTTCTTGCCCGTCGACATTTCGTAGAGCACAACTCCCAGTGAAAACAAATCGCTGCGCGGATCGAGTTCTTCCCCACGCGCTTGCTCGGGAGACATATAAACCGCCGTTCCTGGAATGACCCCGATCGCCGTCAAAGAATCTTCCAGCGCCGCCTCGCTCGAGTTCGGATCGCGTGCCGACTTGGCCAAACCGAAGTCGAGAATCTTCGTCTGTCCACTTTGCGCTACAAAAATATTCGCGGGCTTAATGTCGCGATGAATGATCCCTTTGGCATGCGACGCCGCCAACGCATCCGCGACTTGAATACCAATGTCGAGAATCTCGTCGACTTCCATGGCCTTGCCGCGAATCCGCTCTTTCAGGCTCACGCCCTCGAGCTTCTCCATGACGATGAACGGATGGCCGTCGTTGTCGTCGATGTCATGAATTGTGCAGATTCCGGGATGGTTCAGCTGCGACGCAGCGCGCGCCTCTCGGACGAAGCGGTCCAGCGACTTCTTGTCGTGAACCATTTCGATGGGGATGAACTTGAGAGCGACGTGACGAGACAGGCGCGTATCTTCCGCTTCATAGACTACGCCCATACCACCACCACCGAGTTTTCCAACGATGTGATAGTGGGAGACTGTCTGGCCGATCATTCCGAAGGCCTCAGTGCCGTCGGCGGTAATGTTAGGCCGTCGGCGGAGTTCCGGTCAACCCGTCCCGACCGTTTTCCGAACTCGGGGACCATCGGGGTTTGGGATCCGACCTGGACCGCTCGCCTCGCTGAATTCAGCGATCTTCGAACTTGGCCGACGAATTATGATGTTCGCAGACTCCCGCGCGAGGATTTGCCCCCACTTGTCATCCAGCCTTTCAATTCGCATCAAAGAGTGCGCAAGGCAAGTCGGTTTCGATCTCTGTGGCATTGCGCCAGTCGACGATTTTGGCGAATTGCAAGCATTTCCGCGCTGGATTGCCGAGGCCAAGCACGGCGAGATGAAATACATGGAAGCTCGGAACGACGAAGGAGACCTCAAGCGCGCATCCCTCGCCCGTGTCGCTCCCTGGGCGCGTAGCGTGGTCGTCTGCGCCATCAACTACAACACCGCCCAACCCTATTCCAATCAATCCCAGGCGGAAAACGGCCGGTTTACAAATGCCAGCCAAGGATGGATTTCCCGCTACGCCTGGGGGCGCGAGGACTACCACGATTCCGTACTGCGGCGCCTTCGCCAGCTTGAAGACGACCTGTCTCGACTCATCGCCACCGATTCGAAAAACGCCAGCGCCACCCCGCCCCGATTTCGTTCCTATGTCGACACCGGACCCCTGATCGAACGCGTCTACGCCAAATACGCCGGTATCGGATGGTTGGGTAAGAACACCTGCGTCATCAACCAGCAACTTGGCTCGTGGCTGTTTCTCGGAGTGATTCTCACTTCCCTGGAATTTGGTAAAGACGAGCAACTGTCGAATCTACCCGCTCCGGATCGCTGCGGAACTTGTACACGCTGTATCGTCGCCTGTCCGACGCAGGCGATTACCGCGCCCGGCGTCCTCGACGCACGATTATGTATCTCCTATCTGACGATCGAAAAGCGCGGCGAAATTCCGCCGGAACTGCGCTCCGGAATCGGCCGTCACGTTTTCGGATGTGACATCTGCCAGGACGTGTGCCCCTGGAATCGAAAAGCTGCCGTGACCACCGCACCCGAGTTCACGCCCCGTGAAGGTCTCGTCAATCCTGCGCTCGATTGGCTCGTCGAAATGCAGCAGGACGAATTCCGCTCCGTGTTTCGCGGATCGCCGGTCCGGCGGGCCAAGCTTTCCGGTCTGCGACGGAATGCCGTCATCGCCATCGGAAATAGCGGAGATCGGAAGTTTGTACCGACGCTCAGAAAGCTTGCGGAGGATTCAGATCCAGTTGTTGCGGAGCACGCTCGCTGGGCGTTGGAGAAACTCGCCTGAATCAGGCGGATGTATCTGACTCCAAAGATCTGCGACGAGACCGCACAGAGTCGGGAAAAGCATTTGACGTACAATGGCCGAGCCAATTTCTCGGCCTCCAAAAATATATGTCAAGAGACGATCTGGTTTTTGTGGCAAGCCGCGCGTTCGCCCTGCTTCTTGCCACTTGGGCATTGATCGACATCAGCTATCTGCCTGAAGAATTGTTCGCATTATCGCATCATGTGAGCCTTCGGAGCGCGTTGGCCGTTCACGATTACTGGACCAGCTATTACTGGATGGTCACTGTTTCCAACCTCGTGCGAATCGTCGCTCTTTTTTTCGCCGCTGTTCTATTTTGGCGTTGCGGACCGAGAGTCGCAGAGCTCTTTTCGCGTCCAGCAGCAGAACAGGAATCATCGCAATAGCAGCGGCATGCCAGGTGAAAGGTGGCGAGCAGTGTTCCAGAATGATGTGCTTCAGGGCAAACGCATCCTTATTACCGGGGGCGGTACCGGTTTAGGCCGGGCAACGGCCAAGCGTTTCCTGGAACTGGGTGCCGACGTCTACATATGCGGGCGTCGTCAGGACGTTCTTGAGGTGACCAAGGAGGAACTTCGGGCCCACACTGGCGGCAAGATTCAGTCTTACCCGTGCGACGTGCGCGATGCCGCCGCAGTCGAGGCGATGATCGCTTCCATCTGGTCCGCTGGACCGCTCGACGTCCTCATGAACAACGCCGCCGGAAATTTTCTCGCGCGCACCGAAGACCTTTCTCTCGGAGCTTTTCAATCGGTGATCGGTATCGTGCTGATGGGCACTCTGCACACGACCATGGCTTGCGGACGCCGCTGGCTGGCTGAGCAGCACAAGGCCGTGGTTTTAAATATCACTACCACGTATACAACTACTGGTTCCGCCTATGTAGTTCCTTCTGCAGTCGCGAAAGCTGGAGTACAGGCCCTTACGCGCAGTCTGGCCGTCGAATGGGGCGATCGTGGCATCCGTATGAACGCGATCGCCCCCGGCCCGATTCCGACCGAAGGCGCATTTTCACGTCTGCTTCCGCGTCCTGAACTGGAGCTGTCTGCGAAGAAGCGAATACCTTTAGGAAGGTTTGGGACGATGGAAGAATTCGCCAATCTGGCCGCGTTCCTGGTGAGCGATGGCTCCGGCTACATCAACGGAGAAGTCGTAACCATGGATGGCGGGGAATGGCTGCAAGGCGCAGGCGAGTTTACGTCCCTGGGACGCGAGCTCACGAGAGATGATTGGGATCGGATGAAGCCGAAGAAAGGGCCGTCGAAGACCTAGGCCTAGCTTGCCAGACGACATCACGAGTGATCTCGTCGTGCGGGAGACAGTCAGCGCAAAAAACGAAAGCGCCCGGACTCAGTTAGAGTCATCGGACGCTCGTCGAACAGCCCTCCCCCGAAGTCTGCTCAGGAACTACCTTACCCTTGCACCACCAAACCAGGAATGGCACGAACGGGGGACATGCATAGGACAATGGTGGGCCCGGAGAGACTCGCACACCCACCACAGCGTTCGAGAGGCGACCTCTATCACGTAAATCATTGCAAATAAGAGGACTCTAATCCTACGCTGACATCAGAGGGTTTAACATGCGGGTTTTTCTAGCGCGATGTCTGGTAGCCCCGGAGGGAATCGAACCCCCATGATTTGCTTAGAAGGCAAATGTCCTATCCGTTGAACGACGGGGCCACGCCCCGCAGTTTACCATGTGGCTTTCGATGAAGAGGGCGGAGGTTTGAAGAACCGAGAGTCGAAAACGCATTTTTCAGCAAGGCTATCGAATCCGATCTGCAGTACGCTTGCAAGATTAGGGCACAAGGATTTCTGTTAAGCGATGAGTGAGCCCAAGGATAGCTCCATAGTTGCTCGCCACACCGCCTGCCAGTATCAGAAAAGAAAGAATGCCGGGCCAAGTGCGGCGAAGACGAGGACTCTTCTTGCGCCATTCGAGCAGCCGCTCGACGCGTAGATTGATCGAGGACGAGCCACTTACGAGCCCGCTTGCCAGAGCTGGTTCGAGCCACTGCTTCGACGCTCTAGAAAGTTTGATCAGCGCCGCTGCCAGGTCCAGTGCATTCTCCCGATTGGCTACAGCTGCGTCGTCCGCCGCCAGTTCAGCCGCCTCACGCCACGCATCGTCGAGGCTGCGCATTCCAGGAAACGGAGTAGCACTCATGAAAACCTTTTTCAGGTTGTCGCACGAGCGCACGTGCCCCAACTCATGTCGCACTGCTACCCGCAGCTCCTCTTTACTAAGCAGAAGCGTTGCCATATCGGAGACCATAACCTTAGGTCTCCGAACACCTACGAGAGTCAATGCAGGCGCGCCATTCGAGGCTTTCAGTGCGGGAACGACCGTTTCGTCTCCCGAAACGATGCGTCCTGATAACCACTGCGCTACCGCGCGATTCGTCTTTGCCTGGGCTCGAAACGCGCGAGCCAATCCAGCCGTTAGAAGGATCAGGGAACACGCCGCCAGAACAAATGTCGCAGCGTCCTCGTCAAGCGACGCTCTCTCCATCAACCAAAATGAGGGAAAAGTGAAAAACAGGGCGACGATTGCCGACGCCGCAAAAGAAAACATTCTCAATCCGAATAAGAAATTCGGAGAATTCAGAATTGAATTTCGTTCCACGCGAAAAACGCTCCGCCATACCAGCAACACCATCAACGACAAAGGGCAATACACCATAGCGAAAAACGCCAGCGAAACCACAATTCCTCGTGCGACGAAGATCATCCCTTTTCCCCCTTTTTCAGCCGCAATTCCGCTCGCTGGCGTTCGACCAAAGCCTGCAACTCTTCGAGCAGATTCTCATCTTGGGCGCCGACCGCCTCGACGAGATACGAAAGGTGCAGGGAGGCGCGCTCGGATCCTAGAAGCTGCCGGACCCCGTTCATCGTAGCGGCGCATTCCACTTCTTCGGGACTATGTAACGCCGAGTAACGAAATGCTTTCCCTTCCAGAACGCGCCCGAAAAGCCCCTTGCGAAAGAGGCGGTCCATTGTGGTCATGATGGTGGAATAGGTTTGCCAGATCCTGCCGTCCTCCAGCACTTCCCTGACGGTGGCGCTGCCGCGCATCCACACGGCGTTGTGAATTTGGCGCTCGAGCGGTCCCAGGTGAGCAGTGCCGGTTCCTTCAAATGGATGCGGTTGCATTTTCGACTCGCAAAAGCAGCTTGGAATAATTTCTTACTGGCCTTAGAGAGAACCTTAAGGGCCCCCAAGGCGCAAGTCAACGGCATTGGAACAAATTCATCGCACCTCAATAATCGCCGCAAGTGCCGCAGCTGGCTCATATTACCGACGATAGTTGGTTTTTCTCGCTGGGTTCATCCATTTGTGACATACGATTAATGAAGTGCCGATACTGTCCTATTTTCCGGGCGCTTACGTTCGATCGTTGTGCGAAGGACGATGATTCATGAAACCCGATATCTACCTCCACGTTCTGCTTTTCCTGGGATTCTCCAAGCGCGTCGTACCAGTCGGCAAACTTACAGGCGTCAATCGGTGGGCAGTTCGTGTCATATCGATGATGTTGGCCTTCTGCTTCTTGATGAACGCTCAAAATGTCGTATTGACCGGTTCGGTTGGCGGACGAGTCACCGACGAGAGTGGAGCTGTGGTACCGGGAGCGTTGGTCAAGCTGCGAAACCTCTCGACCGGAGTAGAACAATCCGCCGAGACAAATCATGCGGGACTCTACCGCTTCCAGGTGGTGATGCCCGGGAATTATTCTCTGCGCGGCAGCGTTAAAGGATTTCGCGATGTCGAAGTTCTGGCGCGAGTGTTAGTAGGAAACACGACTTCGCAGGACATCAAATTACAGGTCGGGGCGAGCGCCGACACCGTAAAAGTAGTCGGCGAAACTCCTTTATTGCGCCCCGAGGAATCATCCGCCAGCACCGTCATCGACCGCTCCTTGATTCAGGACTTGCCGCTCAACGGGCGAAAGTACACCAATTTCATGGCACTCACGCCCAACACCAGCTACGACGGTGATACCGGCCTCGTGAGCATTGCCGGACAACAGGGCGGCGAAGATTCCGGTTACGCCAACGGAAACGGTTCCACTTATTTCAGTGTCGATGGATCGAACGCCACTAACAACTATTTCGCCGATATCATCGGCCGCAATCGCATCCCGTATTTGTTTGGTGAAGATTCGATTCAGGAGTTTCAAGTCGTAGTCAGCCCGTACACGGCGATCTATGGTGGAGGGGCCGGCTTCGTAACCGCCGTCACCCACTCCGGTGGTAACGCGTTCCACGGCAGCGCGTTCTATTACAACCGCAACTCGGCGTTTGAGGCAAACGACGCTCTGGACAAAGCTGCCGGCAATCCGAAACCAGAAGACGATTTGCAGCAATTCGGCGCCGCAGTCGGAGGACCGATTGTGCGCAACCGGCTGTGGTTCTTCGCCGATTACGAGCAGCAGCTGCACAACAATCCGATTGCCGTCATCAACCCGGCACTGTCGACGAACTCTTCGAATCTGGCTTCTCTGTTCACTGAGCCCGGCGGTTTCGGCATTGCGCCTGGAACCATCCTTCCTACGCCAAATGGAGTGTTACCCGTACCGAATATGGATACTGACGCCAACGTCACGAATGGCCCCTCGGATCCATTGTTTCCCCTATATCTTCAGCAAGTATCGAACACCCTCAACGCGCTGAACTCCAATCTCGGAATCAAATCCAGAAAAGGCAATGATTGGGTGATTACGCCGCGTTTGGATTATCAGCCCACGTCGCGCGATAGCCTATTCCTTACCTTGAATGTGAACCATTTCAATTCCCCCGGAGGCGTCATTCTTGACCCAACGGTCGGTAACTTTGGGACGCAAACTCTGGCGAATGCCTACGTCCGAACCTACCAAGGTACGCTGGGATGGACGCACACTTTTTCTCCCAGGCTGTTGAACGAGTTCCACGCGGGCACTTCGCAGGATAGCGAAAGCGCGACCCCGACCGGTTTGGCTGGCAACACGCCGACGGTAGTTCTGGACAGTCCCGCTGCTTTCATTCTGGGGAACGCTCCCTTCTCGATCGGAAAAGTTTTTGAAAGGCAGTACTCTTTGTCCGACCGCGTCGATTACGTGATCGGCAAGCACACCTTGCAATTTGGTTTTGATTTCAACCGCACCTTTGATTCGGACACCAACGACGGCGGCGCCGATCCGAACGAGGCGATCGACTTCGGCTCTCCGCTAGGCCTTTATGAATTTTCCAGTCTGGAAGATTTCGCTCTTGGAGAATATGCCAATTTCAATCAGGCCGTGGGCAAGCCGACCTTTGCTTTTGCCGTTCCTTACTACGGATTCTACGTACAAGACACATTCCGGGCTTTGCCGAAATTGACCCTGGAAATGGGCTTGCGCGAAGACTTCCAGGTCTACCCGCAGCCTGCGGAAAATCCTGCCTTCCCCTTAACCGGCCAGTATCCCAACCAATTTAAACGCCTCGCGCCGCGCTTTGGATTCGCCTGGCAACCGGAATCGAAAACGGTGGTTCGCGGAGGCTTCGGCCTCTTCTACACCAACATGAACGGGCTGAACTATCGCAACGCCGTGATCTCGAACGGCCTGGCTTCGCAGCAGGTGGAGGCGAACTCCAGCTACAACTCAGGCGCACCGAACGATCCAGCCTCTACTTATCCGGTGTTTCCAGCCGTTCTTCAGCCCACGGACCCTCTGTTCGCGGCTTCCCCGGACATTTCCCTGGTTTCTCCGCAATTCCACGCGCCCTATATCGAGCAGGCAAGTTTACAGATTGAACGCGAGATTTTCGAGAACACGACTCTAACTCTCGGCACGATGTGGAATCACGGTGTGCACCTGATTTCCGGCACCGCGTACGATGCGAATCTGCAACCGCTGCAAGGCACCACCACGTATACCGTCTGTCCTGGTGGCGCGGTGGGCCCATCGTCTTGCACCGGCCCGACTTATACTTTGCCGACTATGGACGCCGGTCTGCTCCAAGAGGGTCGCATCAGTTCGCAGTTCGGCCAAATCCAGGAGCTCATCAGCCCCGGGCAAAACTACTACAACTCTTTATTCGTGCAGTTGCAGCATCGCGTCTCGCAAGGTTTTTCGGTGCAATTTGGCTACACCTACGCGAAGAGCATCATGCTCGATGGCATGGACTTCAACAATCAGTTTGACTTGAGCAATACCCATGCCCCGTCGTTATTGGATCAGCGTCACCGCATTACCTTCGCGGGGGTCTATCGGCCCCGTCTCGAGCAATTCACCACGTCCGATACGGGGCGAAAATTCCTCTCTGGTTGGACCCTCAGCAGCGTCATGGAGTTTTCTTCCGGCCGTCCCTACGCTGGTTTGTTAAATACCGCATGCACCACCACCAATCCAGTGGCGACGCTATTCGCTAACTCCCCTTGCATCGGTGCCGGTGACAACTTGAACGACACTGCCTACAACCAGGACACTGCAGCCACAGCCGGTGGCATCAACGGCGCTGGCCCGACGCCCGGCATCGGCATCAATTCTTTCTACGGGCCATGGCTGGAGAGGATCGACACTGGCTTGGCTCGCAGTTTCGAAATCCGCGAAGGAGTGCAGTTGCAGTTCCAGGTGCAGGCATTCAATCTGTTCAACCACGCCAACTACTACGTGCAAAATGGAAACGGCATCAACCAGATCCAATACAATCCGGTGGGACAGTTCTGCGGGGATGGCATGACCCCCACGCAGCAATGCTATCTGGTGCCCAATTCGGGTCCGGGTAATTTCGGAGCAGTTCAGGAAATCAGCCCGAACGGCCTACCCCGAGCGTTACAATTTTCAGCAAGGTTTACCTTCTAGGCCTTCTCAAATCTGGGTATACGCAAATCCTGCATGCGCAAATCCTGGAATGTGCAGCCGCAGGCCCGGATTGGCACGAATTCACCCCGCCGCCCGTCAATACAGCGCGAAATCTACAGCAAACACTGTATATGCCGCTTCTCGTCCGGCTAGCTAGGATTCATAATCCGCAGCGTTAGCAAGTCTCTCTGCGGATTCACGAATGGCTTTCCCGCCAAGCTTTTCTGCTTGGATTGCTCGGCAAATTTAAAATTCTTTGATTCGAAGTGACTCAGGATGTCTGGCCAGATTCTGATCGTGGACGACCATGAACTCGTAAGGAGCAGCATTCGCTCCGTGCTTTCTTCTCGCCCCGAATGGAAGATTTGCGGCGAGGCGGCCGATGGCATTGAAGCGATCGAAAAGGCAAAGTCCCTCAAGCCCAACGTCATCCTGATGGATATCTCCATGCCTCGCATGAATGGACTCGAGGCGACTCGCTTCATTCGCAAGGAACTCCCCGGTTCAAAGGTCGTAATCGTCAGTCAGAACGATCCCGCCATCGCTCGCCGTCAGGCCAGAGACGTCTACGCAGCAGGGTTCGTTTCCAAAAGTAATCTTCTGGCGGAACTACTTCCGACTCTAGACCGACTCATCCCTGAGTTGTCCACCACCGCAAACAAGGATGGCGATGCACCAGGCACAGCCACACCCGAGTGGCTTGCGGGAGGCGGAGAGTTGGGGCGACTCATCGGAAGTCGCGACTGGTCCCAGACCTCCCTCGGTCCGATCGACACCTGGCCGCAAAGTTTGAAGACTTCAGTAAATCTCATCCTCAACGCTCGTCATCCCATGTGGATCGGTTGGGGCAAAGATGCTGTCTTTCTTTACAACGATGCCTACATTCAGGTTTTGAGTCTCGCCAAACACCCTGGAGCACTGGGGAAACCTACAATTGAAGTTTGGCCCGAAATCTGGGATATCATCGGCCCGCTCATCGAGAAGGTCTACCAAAAAGGCGAGGCTTCATTCCAGGACGACGTTCGTTTCCTGATGAACCGCGGCGATTTCATCGAGGAAAGCTATTACTCATTCTCCTATAGCCCTATTCGCGACGAGTCGGGTGCTGTGGCCGGGCTGTTCTGTCCTACCACTGAGGTCACGCCCAAAGTCATAAACGCGCGCCGACTCCGCACGCTCTCGGAACTCTCGTCCAATGCCTTGTTGCAAAAAACCACAGATGCCGCCTGTGCCTCTGTCGCCGCAACTTTGACCAAGAATCCTGAGGACATCCCGTTTGCGGTGCTCTATCTCATCGACGGCGCTGACAATCAGGCGCGCCTGGAGCAAACCTGCGGAATCCTCACGGGAGTCAAATCCCTTACTCCCGAGTCGATTGACTTGTCGGCTGAAGACTCAGCCTGCCTTTGGCCGTTGAGTGAAGTGGCGAGATCTGCTCAGTCGAAAGTGGTCTCTCTCGATAATATCGAGGGTCTGCCTCTCGGCTTAGCCCAGCAACGCCTATCTCAAGCAGTGGTGCTGCCTGTCACCTCGCGGGGCGAGGGCGGGCTGTTCGGGATTTTGATCGCAGGCGTCAACGCTGCCCGCAAACTCGATGTCGAATATCGAACTTTCTACGAATTGATGGCCGGCCAAATCGCGACTGCCATTCAGAACGCTCAAGCTGCCGAAGAAGAGAGAAAGCGGATCGAGGCTTTGGCCGAGATCGATCGGGCCAAAACTGCATTTTTCAGCAACGTCAGTCATGAATTTCGCACTCCCCTTACCCTGATGCTCGGTCCGGTGGAAGAACTATTGGCCCGCAGCCATACCGATTTGTCGCCCGCTGCCAAGCGACAACTCGAACTCGTAAATCGCAACGGTACGCGCCTGCTCCGGTTAGTCAATACGCTGCTCGATTTCTCGCGTCTCGAAGCCGGCCGCATGCAGGCGGTCTATCAACCCACCGATCTCGCTGCCTTCACAATCGATCTCGCTAGCGTTTTTCGCTCGGCCACGGAAAGGGCTGGACTCGATCTCGAACTCGATTGTCCCAATCTGGGCGAACCCGTTTTCGTAGACCGCGGCATGTGGGAGAAGATTGTCCTCAATCTTGTCTCCAATGCCTTCAAGTTCACCTTCGACGGCAAAATATCAATTTCGCTTAGACGGTCCGGTGGCGACGTCGAATTGCGCGTACGCGATACCGGAGTAGGAATACCGGAACACGAACTGCCCCGTCTTTTTGATCGCTTCCATCGCATTGAGAATGCCAAGAGCCGCACCCACGAAGGCAGCGGCATTGGGCTCGCTCTAGTTGTGGAACTCGTCAAACTGCATGGCGGAACGGTGCTCGTCGAAAGCGTATATGGACAAGGCAGCACTTTCATCGTGAGCGTGCCGTTCGGAACCGCTCATCTTCCTCCGGAACGGATCAACGGAAGTCGCAGCCTGGCCTCGACCGCAATCGGTGCCTCGCCCTTTCTCGAAGAGGCGCTGCGCTGGCTTCCCGAAACCGGCCAGGCGGATGTCGGAGAAGAAACTCTTCCAGCGCACGAATTGATGCCTCTTCCCTATGTACCGGCGCTGCAAGACGAAGCCGCGTCAGCTGATCGTCCCCTCATTTTGGTGGCGGACGACAATGCGGACATGCGCCAATATCTGACCCGCCTCTTGTTAGAGCGCTATCGAGTAGAAGCTGTACCAGACGGACTAGCCGCTCTGGATGCCGTGCGTGCGCGGCCTCCGAAGTTAGTCTTGACCGACGTGATGATGCCCCGGCTTGATGGTTTTGGTCTGCTCCGCGAATTGCGATCGGCTCCCGAAACCAGGACTCTTCCCATTATTTTGCTCTCGGCCCGCGCTGGAGAAGAGTCGCGTGTCGAAGGTATGGAACAGGGTGCCGACGACTATCTCATCAAACCCTTCAGCGCACGAGAACTGATGGCGCGCGTGCAAACTCACCTTGAGATGGCGCGCATCCGTGAAGAGTCGGAAGTGGCTTTGCGCCAGCGCACGGCGCAATTCGAAACCTTGCTCAACCGGGCTCCTCTCGGCGTCTATCTCGTGGACGCCGACTTCAAGCTTCGCGCGATGAATCCGACCGCTCTGCAAATGTTTAGCAACATTACGGATTTCATCGGCCTCGACTTGAATGAATGGATCCGCAATCGCTGGTCCCAACCCGACGCGGACGAAATCCTCGGACAGTTCCGTCACACGCTTGAAACCGGCGTTTCACATATCGAACCTGAGTGGAACAAACAAAGCTTGAGCGATCAAGTCCATAGGGTCACTGAGTGGCAGATTCACCGCATCCCGCTTCCCGAGGGTCGCTACGGCGTCGTCTGTTATTTCCGGGATATCACGGCTCAGGTACAGGCTAGAGAAACCATTCGAGAGTCAGAAAAATGGCTGCGTCTGGCCACCGAGGCCGCCGAACTCGGCATTTGGCATTGGTATCCCGACGGAGACCGATCCACATGGGACAACGATCGAATGTTCGAAGTGTTCGGCCGTACTCGAGAGGATGGCCCCTTCACCGAACATGAGTTCACCACCAAGATCGTCCATCCCGACGATCGGGAAACCCTCCACCAAGCCCTTCTTAATACGTTGCAAACTGGTGCTCGCCTCTTTACCCAGGGGCGTATCTACCGCAAGGACGGCAGTTGCCGCTGGATTGAGTTCACTGGCCAAGTCGAACTTCGCGCGGATGGCTCGACCCAATGTATTCTCGGCACCGTCCTCGACATCACAGACCGCAAGCAGACTGAGGAGCGTGAACGGCAATTGACGGCCGAGTCGATCGCGGCGACGGCAAAATTCCGCGCCGTATTCGAGCAGACTCCCGTCTTCGCCGGCATTATGTCCTCTGACGGATTAGTCCTGGATGCCAATCAACTTTGCCTTCAGGCTTGCGGCTATCTCGAAGAAGACGTTCTAGGACGCCACTTCTGGGAGTGTGGATGGTGGCGTTTTTCGCCCGCCGCGCAAGCCAAAATCAAAGCCGCAACCGAGAAAGCCGCCCAAGGAATTCCCTACCAGGAGATTCTGACCTATCACTGGGCTGACGGCACAGAGCGTGTTGTGGATTTCGGACTCCACCCCATCCTCGACGACCAAGGCAAGATTCTGTTTCTTCACCCTACCGGTGTGGACATCACCGAACTGAAACGGGCGGAGGAAAAGTATCGAATGCTCGCGGAAACACTCGACGCCGAAGTCCGCGTGCGAACCAGCGAACTTGAGCAACGAACGGTCGAGGTGATCCAACAGTCCGAACAACTCCGGGATCTTTCCGGGCGCCTTATGCAAGCACAGGACGAAGAGCGTCGTCGTATCGCGCGCGAACTACACGACAGCGCCGGCCAACTTCTGACGGCTCTCGGTATCAATCTCTCCCGCATCGCTCAACGCGCTGCTGAGAATGCCTCTCCCGTTATCAAAGAAGCGAATGACAGTCAACAACTCGTGCAACAACTCAGCCAGGAAATCCGCACCATGTCCTACTTGTTGCATCCCCCGCTCCTCGATGAAGTTGGCCTCTCCGAAGCTCTCGGCTGGTATACAGAAGGATTGGCGGAGCGCAGCGGCTTAAATATTCGGCTCGAAATTCCCGAAGACTTCGGCAGACTTCCACGCGAGATGGAATTGGTACTATTTCGTCTCGTGCAGGAATGCCTCACGAATATCCATCGCCACAGCGACAGTAAGAGCGCGGCCATCACTCTGTTGCGCTCCAGCAAGAACGTATCAATCCAGATCCGAGATCAAGGTAAGGGAATTTCGCCGGAAAAACTGGCTAAGATCCAGTCTCAGGGTTCCGGCGTTGGAATCCGAGGGATGCGCGAGCGCATACGCCAATTCGAAGGAGTTATGGACATTCAGTCCAACGGCACGGGCACCGCAATTTCTTTCGCCTTCCCCCTGCCGGAAGCACTGCCTCCTACGCAGGAAGGCGTCGCCAAATCGATTCCCGCCGCCCAGTAAGCTTCGCGCGAATTGTCCCGGAATCGACAAGACCACACAAACTAAAGGTTCCGCTCCACATCGGCTTTTCGGCCAATCGCAGTCGTTACTTCTCAACCGAAAACTTATATATTGTTTGCGACCGATAGACTTTCCCCGGCCGCAATATTGTCGAAGGGAATTCCAGATGGTTTGGCGAGTCGGGGAAATGCTGTGACTCGAACGCAAATCCATCCCGCTGTTGGTAAACGTGCCCGTCTTTACCCGTAATCGTCCCGTCGAGAAAATTGCCGGAATAAAACTGCATTCCAGGCTCCGTAGTCGAAACCTCAAGCGTACGTCCGCTCTGCGGATCATGCATTCGCGCCGCCCACATTAGCCCAGCTCCAGTTCGATTGATTACGAAATTGTGATCATACCCGCGCGCCAGCACCATTTGCTCATATTTGTCATTGATTCGGGCCCCGACTGTTGTCGTCTTGCTGAAGTCCAAGGGTGTGCCCGCGACGGGCCGAAGTTCTCCCGTCGGAATCAACGTTTTGTCGACGGGAGTAAATCGATCAGCATTGAGCGTAAGCTCATGCCCCAGAATATTTCCGTGACCGTCTCCCGCCAGATTAAAGTAGGAATGCTGCGTCAAGTTGACGGGCGTAGCCTTGTCCGTCGTCGCCTCGTAATCGAAAACTAACGTGTTTTCGTCGGTGAGAGTGTACTTCACTTTCGCACTCAGATTGCCAGGAAAACCCTCTTCGCCGTCAGGACTCACGCGGGTAAAAATTAATCCGACGCTCTTCTCAGTCTTAAACGTCGCGACACTCCACAGATGTTTGTCGAAGCCCTTGATGCCACCGTGCAGAGTATTCGGCCCATCGTTTGGAGCGAGTTTGTATTGCACGCGATCCAGGATGAACTTCGCGCCCCCAATGCGATTTGCGTATCGCCCGATAAGCGCGCCAAAGTGAGGATTATTCACCAGATATCCGTCCAGCTTGTCGAAGCCTAATGTGACATCATCGAAATGACCCGCCTTGTCCGGCACTTTAATCGAGACAATGATGCCACCGAAATTCGTGGCGCGCACTTCCATCCCGTGCTTATTGGTCAACGTATACAGTTCGACGGGACCCTCCTCCACCGAACCAAACGCTTCTTTTGTCACGGAATGAGATCTATCTGCAGACATGGCAACCTGGCAAAACGCGACACTTATTAAGATAACAAATATCGAGTTGCAAACTTTCATCGAGATCACCTCAAATAAGCTTTGCGAAAGAACGGCCCGCGATCACTGCGAGACAAATATATCAGGCTTGTTCCGCTCGTATCTGTTAACTGCTCCGCTTTAAATTGTCGATCGATTCGATTCGCATGGAATTGTTCCCGAATGCCAGTTATCTAAACCACTAAGCTCGCCGTGGCGTGGGACAGCAGTCCATCGGGCAGAAGTCAGGACGAACCCCAAGTCCGCCAAGCACGAGCCTCGGCTGGTTTTCATTCAAGCGTTCACAAATCAACTCGCGCACCATGCGTATAAATCTGGGGTGTGTTCCCACCGTCTCCGCTCGCTCCATTTGCAGGCCCAATTCCTCACACAACTCGCGCGCCTGCGTATCCAGATCGAAAAGAATTTCCATATGATCGGACACAAAGCCGATCGGCGCGATCACTACATCCGTTTTTCCGTGCCTTTTGACCTCGCGCAAATAATCGAGAATATCCGGCTCCAGCCAGGGCTGAGAAGCAGGTCCGCTGCGGCTCTGATAAACCAGTTCCCAATCCTTGCGTCCTAAGCAATCCGCGACAAGTCGACCGGTCTCCCGGAGTTGCTTTTCGTAGTCGCACCCCTGCGCCATCCCCATCGGAATGCTATGCGCCGTGTAAACCAGTTGCACTGCCTCCTGCCGCTCATTGGGAAATTTCGCCAGCGCATTTTGCACGCGATCCACCACCGCCTCAACAAAACCCGGATGATTGTGGAACGCGCGAATCTTATCCACCACGGGCGCACCCTCGCCCGCCGCGCTTTGCGCCCGTGCGATATCCTCCCGGTACTGTCGGCAACTCGAGTAGGAACTGTACGCGGACGTCACGAACGCCAGCGCCCGTTGCACGCCATCGGCCTTCATCCGCTTCAGCGTATCGGCTAGCATGGGGTGCCAGTTACGGTTCCCCCAATAAATCGGAAGGTGCGGACCGTGCTGTAACAATTCCGCTTCGAGCGCCGCAATCAACTGCCGATTTTGGTCGTTGATCGGACTCTTGCCCCCGAAGTGGTAATAGTGTTTGGCCACTTCCAGCATCCGTTCGCGAGGGACGTTCTTGCCTCGCAAAACATTTTCCAGGAATGGCATCACATCCTCGGGTCCTTCCGGGCCGCCGAACGAAGTCACGAGAATGGCGTCATATTTCATGTGCTTTCCAAGGCGATTCGCGATGATCTTTATCGTGAGGACAAACGCTGCTTTTGCAGGTCGGTAAGAGCAGTCAGAACTTCTTCACTATGCTTGTTAGCATTGACTTCGGTGAATACCTTCAGAATCTTGCCTTCTGGATCGATGATGAAAGTATGTCTCGCGGCAAACCGCACGAAACCCAGATTCGTCAGCGAACCATACGCGCTCGAAACTTTGTGGTCACTATCCGAGAGCAGCTTGAAGTTCAACCCCTCTTTTGTGCAGAACTCCTTGTGCGAATCGGCGCTATCCACGCTCACGCCCAGCACCACTGCGTCTTTCTCCTGATACTGCGCCTGATCACGTTGAAAGTTGTGCGCCTCGATGGTGCATCCGCTCGTAAAATCTTTGGGATAGAAGTACAGCACGACCCACTTTCCACGGTAGTCGTTCAGGCTCACAGATTTTCCTTCCTGCGATAGAAGTGAGAATCCCGGCGCTACGCTTCCCACTGCCGGAACCGACGCAGCAAGGGCGCGCAGCGCTCCAAACACGACAGTCACCGCCAAAATTGCCACGATCGAGATTCGAAACATGATTTATGACCTTTCCCGCCCGGATGATTCCATCTCCGGTTCATTGGTGAAGCGACTCGCGCTCGACGCCTTTCCGATTGCCAGTTGCACGTTACTGATGTACCGTTCGCGAAACGCACCCTCACAATAAGCCAGGTAGTAATCCCACATCCGCACGAAGCGCTCGTCGAATCCTAGTTCGCGGACCTCGGGGATTTGATCCAGAAAACGACGCCGCCATTCCTTCAGCGTTAGGACATAGTGCATTCCGATGTCCTCCAACTGGAACAACTGCATGCCCGTTGCTCGTGCCAGCGACTTCTGAATTCCCATTACCGAAGCCAATTCTGCTCCTGGAAAGATGTGTTTCTTGATCCAATCACTCTGCTTTCTGTATTGTTCAAACTTCGCTTCCTGGATCGTAATCGTCTGCAGCAACATGCTGCCGTCCGGCTTCAGCAGGCGCTCACAAGCTCCAAAAAAGTCGTCATAATGCTCGTAGCCGACAGCTTCGAACATTTCGATGCTCACAATCTTGTCGTACCGCCCGCTTAGCCTGCGGTAATCCTCGAAGAGCAACTGAATGCGCTCTTCAGCTCGGCTTCGCGAAAACAAGATCTGCGCGTAATCGTGCTGCTGCTGGCTGATGGTCGTCGTGGTCACGCGGCAACCGTAGGTTTCGGCGGCATAAACGGCAAAGCCTCCCCACCCAGTTCCAATTTCCAGAACATGGTCTCGCTTTCCCAAGCCCAGTTTCCGGCAGATCCGGTCGTATTTTTGAGTTTGGGCTTTCTCCAGGCTATCGTCCGAGTTCTCGTAATAAGCACAGGAGTAGGTCAGGCTGCGGTCCAAGAAGAGGCGGTAGAAATCGTTGCCCAGGTCGTAGTGATACGCGATGTTGCGCCGGCTGCCAGCCTCTGTGTTGCTGTTGCCACGATGCTCAAACCAATCAGCCATTCTGCGCAATGCGGTGAACACCCTGTTGCTGTGATCCAGTTGATCCATATTGCGGACCGCCAGGCGAACCACCTCTACCAAATCCGGTGTCGACCAGTCGCCGCTCATGTACGCTTCACCGACCCCGATATCGCCCGCCAACAATGCGTGCCGGAAAAAGCGTTCATCGTGCACCGCCACCACGGCGTGGAGAGCATCTTTTTCGATGCCTGCAGCCGATTGATCGGCGCCGATTCCTTGATCGAGGGGCGCCATGCCAAAACGATGCGTAGCGTCCGCACAAATCACTTCCAGGCTGCCACCGCGCAAACCTTCGAGAGTCTTCAGGAATATTTTCTTTGCGATTTTTTTGGTTGTCCTCGCCGCTATTCTGCCCGCCATGACGCTCCCATATGCTGTACAGTCGCTCTTTGAAAATGGTCCGGCCCCGGATGGGCCACCACTGGAACGCGCTTCACCAGGAGCCGCAACGCCTGCCAATGAATGGCGGCAATCACCTTGGCGGTCATCCAGGGAAAGCGAAGCAAGGCGCTGTGCAACTCAGCCCGCGACCACTCTCTGCGTTGCAGTTTCAGTGTGGAATCGAAAACTTCCCGCCCGTCCTCGTAGCTGACGCTTTGCGCGATAAGTTGTTGGCCGGGTGGCGTGAACGACCACTCATATTCTTGCTTTTGTTTCATAAATGGCGACACATGAAAACTCTTAGGAAAACGGTATTTCTTGTTCTCTCCGGCCGGGCGCTCGACCTTTTGCGTCAGCCAGTAATTCTGCGTCTCTCCAAATGTGTTATTGACCTCAGCCAACACCATCTGCAACCGTTCCTCGCGGTCGTAGCAATAGAAGAAAGAGACCGGGTTGAAGTTATAGCCAAGGTAGCGAAGATGGGTTAGCAGAAAAATCCGGCCTTCCGGCGGCTCCAAGCCCCGTTGCCGCGCATCCTGCACCAGGCGCTGGCGCAGACTGTTTTCCGGATCCCCGAAGTGATCGCGCTCCTGAAAGGAAACCCACCTGCTTCGGTTATATCCGGCCAATGGCGAAATTCTCATCAGTTCCTCCAGCCGGTCGATGTCCATAAACGCCATGAACAACGAGTAGGCGAAATCATGGCGCACGGGACTCATCCTGCGGTGGCGCAAGCTACCGGTGTAGATCGCGGATTCCATCAAACCGCCGCTTCCCAAGGGACGCCAAGTTTCTCCGCTACACGAATCGCTGAGTTAAGTCCGTCTTCGTGAAAGCCGTAAAACCAGTACGCGCCACAGAAATGGGTGCGGTGAAGCCCGCTGATTTCGGACCAGCGTGCTTGCGCCCGAACTGACTCCAACGTATAAAGCGGGTGAAAATAGGTCATCTCGCGCAGTATGCGTCCCTCATCCACGGATTGCGTATCGTTCAACGTGACACAATAGTCTTCGGGTGTGGGCAGGTTCTGCAGACGGTTCATGTGATAGGTCAGCGTCGCTTCCCTCCGCCCAGACTCATTGCCGCGCTCCGCGCTATCGCCCACATGGTAGTTCCACGACGCACGTGCTGCGGGTTGCCGCGGCAACATGCGCGAGTCCGTGTGCAAGATCGTGTGGTTCCGGCTGGTGCGAAAACTATCGAGCACTTGCCGCTCGGCTGGCGTTGCGTCCGCTAGTAGCTGCAGAGCCTGGGGAGCGTGACAAGCAAATACCACCTCGTCGAAATGTTCGGGCGCACCGTCCTCGAACTCGATCGTCGCTTCCGTCGCGCTCCTGCTCACTCGATCGATCTTTGCTCCCAACCGTATCCGCTCCCGATACGGCGAGGTAAGCGGCGGGATGTACGTGCTACTTCCACCCTTCACGACGTACCACTGTGCCTGCGTCGTCAACCCGAGAAACCCGTGGTTTTCGAAGAACCGAATCAGCGTGAAAGCGGGAAAATCTTCGATCTCCTCCAGCGAAGTGGACCATACCGCCGCCGCCATCGGATGCAGGTAATAGCGCGTGAAGTCTCCCTTAAAACCGTGCGCCCTCAGATAATCTCGTAAGGTGATTCCGGCGCTCGCGGGATTCTGCAGCAATCTCCGCGCCTCCCGGTTGAAGCGCATGATCTCGGCGAGAAACTGGTAGTGTCCCCACCGATACAAATTGCGCCGGTTCGCAAAAAGTCCGCGCAGCCCGCGCGTACTGTATTCGAATTGGCTCTGACGACAAGACACGCCGAATGACATATCACTGGCCTGCCGCTCGATCCCCAGCTCGCCGAACAATCGAACGAGATTCGGATAGGTTCGGTCGTTGTGAACAATAAAACCGGTGTCGATCGGCAGCGCTCCGCAAGTGGTTTCGATCGTGTGCGTGTGGGTATGACCGCCCAGCCGGTCCTCCCTTTCGAAGAGCCAGACTTCATGCTTCTTGCTCAACAGATAACCCGTCGCCATGCCCGAAATCCCCGCACCAATCACCGCAATTCGGCTCATCTTGCCTCACCTTCCGAAAGCGGCAACCGAATGGCTCGCAGCTCTTTGGCGATTCCCAGCCAACTTAGGACCTTCAGCGCATAGAAAGTGACATCTACTTCCCACCAACGGATCCCCTGCTGGCAGGCATACATGAACTTGTGATGATTGTTGTGCCATCCCTCTCCCAGCGTGATGAGGGCTAACACAAAATTATTCCGGCTGTCGTCCGGAGTATCAAAGCGCCGCGATCCCCAGAGATGCGCCAGCGAATTGATCGTGAACGTCCCGTGAAACAGCAATACGGTCGAGACTAAGAATCCCCAAACAAACGCTTCCCATCTGCCGATCAGGTATAAGGTGCCGCCTAAGACGATCGGAGGAACCACATAATGTTTGTCCAACCATCGCAGTTCAGAAAACTTGCTGAAGTCTTGAATGAGCCGCGGATCGTATCCGTCATAGTCGTTGGACAGGACCCATCCCACATGTGCCCACCAGAAACCGCGCTGGCCCGGCGAGTGGATATCTTTCTCTTCGTCAGCGTGCTGGTGGTGAAAGCGATGGTGAGCGGCCCACCACAAGACGCCCTTCTGCCCCGAACTCTCTGCCAGAAATGCCAGAAGAAACTGCCAACACCGTCCAAGCTTGTAGGTTCGATGACTGAAATAACGGTGATATCCAGCGGTGATGCCGAACATCCTCACCACATACGTCGCAAACATGCCGCCGACCAACGACCAGCGGAACGGAATGAAGAACACAGCAGCGCAACCTGCATGCAAAAGCAAGAAAGGAACGACCGTCCCGAAACTATAACTGCGTAGTTGCTTGATCACAGAGTTTCTTGGGGTCCCCGCCGACCGAGGCCAGACCGGAAGCCTTCACGTGCGAGTACGATTGATACCAGCCCACCGGATTTCCTTATCGCTATGTATACCAACTTCTCTTCTACTAGTCGGGTCGTCGGTTGTCAATGGTTTGTCCATGATATTCCTTTGACACACTCCGCCACCGATGCTACGCTCCAGATTCGTGGCCGACCTCTACCCAATCAGCGCTGTGGCTAAACTCACTGGTATTCCGCTTGACACCCTGCGGGCTTGGGAACGGCGTTATCGCGTAGTTGTCCCTCAGCGCGCCGCTGGCCGCCGAGTTTATTCGGAGGAGCAGATCGAGAGGTTGCTCTTGCTTCGCCGCGTCGTGAATCAGGGTCATTCCATCGGCCTCGCGTCCAAAATGGCCGACCGCCAACTGCGCGGGCTACTCGACAAGAGTGCTGCGCTGGGCGAAGGATCGATTTCGAAGGCGAAAGAGACCACCGATATACTCACGCCGGTTTTTCGTGCGCTCGAACGTTTCGATTACGCCGGGACTGATCGCGAAATCAACCGTCTCGCGGTCTCCATTCCCAGCCCCAGCGACTTCATTCATCAAGTCGCACTTCCTCTGATGCATAGCGTAGGACAGCGCTGGCATGAAGGAAAATCGTCCATTGCCCAAGAACACATTCTGACCCGGCAACTCAGTAGTCTGCTCACCTCGTTACTGCGAACCTATTCGCGCTCGGATCCACCCGCCCGCGTCTTGCTCGCGACTCCCCGGAACGAACGCCACGAGTTTCCCATCCTGGCCGCCGCTATGCTGACCGTAGTCGCGGGCTTGGGTGTTTTCTATCTGGGGACCGACCTGCCTGCGGCGGATATCGTCCTGGCCGCCCGAAGAACCGATGCAGACGCTGTCCTGCTTAGTGTCTCCGTCACTCCAGGCTCCGACACGGTTGCGGAACTCAATCAGATCAGCCGCAAACTACCCCGGGCGACCTCCCTCTGGTTGGGAGGACCTTCGGAAATCCGTCTTGCGGAAGGACTCGGGGGGGGGCGCTGGCTCATCCTGGACAACTACTCCGCACTCGAACATCAATTGGCAGCGTTGGGAACGAGAGTGTAAGGAAGATGCAACCGCCAATCCGCAAGCCTGCGCTTCGCCGTACTATTAGAAGAGACCCCGACACGCGATCCGCGCACTCGACAAATATGAAACTGCTACTGAAAATCATCTTCGCGGGCATTTTCCTTTGGATGGTCGGAATGACCGCCTACGTCAGCCTCCACAAGCCCCTGTGGCTGGCGCCCATGGAGTTTAGCTGGAATGGCAGTCCGTGGGCGGTGGCCACGCTCTTTGACGCTTATTTCGGATTTCTCACGTTCTTTGTCTGGGTCTGCTTCAAAGAGCGGACAATCGCCGCCCGGACGCTCTGGTTCGTCCTCATCATGTCGCTCGGCAATATTGCCATGTCCGGCTACGTTCTCATCCAGCTTTTCCGACTGAAAGCCGAACAGCCGCTATCCGATCTTCTTCTGAGAAGCCGGTCATGACGCAGGGGTTCTTCGATCGCCGCATGCTTGCACCCGTCAGAGCGCTACTGCTACAGGGGATCACTCCCGAAAAAATTGCTCTCAGCCTCTCATTTGGCATCGCTCTCGGTGTCTTTCCCGTGCTTGGCTCGACTACTATCCTCTGCGCTGCCGCGGCGTTCTTCTTTCGCTTGAACCTGCCATCGATTCAGCTAGTTAATTATCTGGTATATCCCTTGCAAATCTTCTTTCTTTTGCCATTCATACGAATCGGCGAGAAGTTGGTTCGTGCCACACCTTTGCAGCTCTCTGTGGCGCAGATGTTGGCGATGGCCCGCGCCAACCTGCCTCACGCTATCGCCACCCTGTGGCGGGCTGCGCTTCATGGGATTTTCGCCTGGTTGTTGCTCGCTCCTCCCGCAATTTTGCTCCTTAACTTTCTCTTATCGCGGGCTTTGCGACATGTCGCAAATTCCTCGACCTTAGGCAACCGTTCTCTCAGCGGCATCTGATTCCTTGTGCCAATCGCAATCTTCCATCTCGTAGCGCCGGGCGCCCTCATCGTGATGACGATGATGTTTCTCTTGTGGTTGGTTCACCTCCGCACGGCCAACGCAAGCTTTGTCGACCCGGGCTGGGCATTTGGTCTGCCGTTGTTGGCTGTGACCTACGCCCTGATCGGATCCGGTTATGTATGGCGCCGGTGGTTGCTTGCAGCCATGGTCGGGGTGTGGGGTATCCGCCTCGGACTTCATCTCCTGCTTCGCATCCTCGGTCAGCCCGAAGAAGGCCGTTACCAGGAACTACGTCGCCAATGGAAAGACCACGTCGAATTCAAGTTTCTGGCATTTTTTGAATTTCAAGCGCTGCTGGATGTATTTCTGTCTATCCCGTTTCTACTGGCCGCTGTCAATCCAACGCCGGTACTTTCCGCATTCGAACATGCAGGCTTCGCACTATGGCTCGTTGCGTTGTCGGGCGAAGCACTGGCCGACGCCCAGTTAGCGGCTTTTAAACGTGATCCATTCCGGCAAGGGCAAGTTTGCCAGCGCGGATTGTGGAATTATTCCCGGCACCCCAATTATTTCTTCGAGTGGCTGGTGTGGGTGGCTTGGGCGCTCTTTGCACTGGCCTCGGCCTATGGCTGGATCGCGATCCTCTGCCCCTTGCTCATGTTCTATCTGCTCTTCCGCGTCACGGGGATTCCCGCGACCGAAGCTCAAGCGTTACGCAGCAAAGGCGAAGCCTATCGCCACTACCAACAGACCACCAGCGCATTTGTCCCATGGTTCAAGAAATCGCCCGCCGCTGTAGGAGCGAACCATTGAATCTCATAGCTCGAATGAACAACACTCACGAAGGCGCGCGGCCCACGTCCGCCGAGGCCGGGCGCTCCCCCTGGCCTTTAGTCTTGCTCGAACGCGACTTGATTCCTGACCGCATCATCCGTCTCGGCATTCGCCGTTTGCTCCGTCAGCGCCTTCGAGAGGAAGACCGGGGATCGTCGGAACAACAGCAAGCGCATCTCATGTCCTTGATCGCGCAATTGAAGGCAAGTCCGATTGCTCTCGAAACCTGTGCCGCCAATGCGCAACATTATGAGGTTCCCGCCCGTTTTTTCGAGTTGGTCCTGGGCAAGCATAGAAAGTACAGCTCCGGGCTCTGGCTGGCAGGAACGAGCACTCTCGATCAAGCCGAAGAGACCATGCTGGCCCTCACCGTCGAACGAGCAGACCTCGCAGATGGGCAACGCGTCTTGGAACTGGGTTGCGGCTGGGGTTCTCTCTCGCTCTACATGGCCGAGCTCTTTCCACGCAGTCAGTTCATCGCAGTGTCGAATTCCACATCCCAAAAGGCCTGCATCAACGCACGAGCCGCTGCTCGCGGCCTCCGCAATCTGCAGATCGTCACCGCCGATATGAACGTATTCCAGCCTCAAGGAAAATTCGATCGCGTCGTCTCCGTTGAGATGTTCGAACACATGCGCAACTATGAGCACCTGCTCGCTCGCATCGCCTCGTGGATGCAGCCCGACGCGAAGCTCTTCGTACACATCTTCAGTCACCTCCGCTTCGCTTATCCTTTCGAAATTCGCGATGACAGCGACTGGATGGCGCGGCATTTCTTCACCGGCGGCATTATGCCGAGCGATGATCTGCTCCTGTATTTCCAACGCGATTTGCGGGTGCAGCAGCACTGGCAACTTGACGGTACCCACTATCAGAAAACGGCTGAAGCCTGGCTAATGAATATGGACTTGCACCGCGCCGAGGTCCTTGTTCTCTTCGTCGAGACCTACGCCAAAGGGCTTTCTTCCCGCACGGCAAGATTCGAGGCCCTCCGCTGGTTGGTGCGCTGGCGCGTCTTTTTCATGGCCTGCGCTGAGCTTTGGGGGTACCGTAAAGGCCAGGAGTGGATCGTCTCTCACTACCTGTTTTCCACGTGATTAGCGCAGTAACCCAGCCACTAACAAAACGACGACCTACTTCGGCATCAGTTCTGCCACCGTGAGCTGATCCGCCTGTCTCAACTCCGGAAACAACCATGCCCAAGTCGCGATAATCAGCAGCGTGCCAACTCCTCCTAACACCACCGCTGGAACGGTCCCGAACCATTGCGCGGTCAGGCCCGATTCGAATTCTCCCAGTTCGTTCGAAACCCCGATAAACATCATGTCCACCGCGCTCACTCTGCCGCGCATTTCATCTGGAGTCGCGACTTGCACCAACGTAGCGCGGATGATGACACTCACCATATCGCTGGCGCCCAGCAAAAACAGGGCGATCAGCGACAGAATCAGGCTGTGCGAGAGTCCGAATAGGATCGTCATAATGCCGAACGCCGCGACCGCAAAGAGCATGGTCAGCCCTGAGCGACGGCGGATCGGGCGATGTGCCACGACGATCGCCATCAGCGCAGCACCTACGCCGGGAGCACTGCGCAGCAATCCAAGTCCCCAGGGACCGGTGTGCAGAATCTCTCGGGCATAAACCGGCAGCAGCGCGACCGCTCCGCCTAACAACACCGCGAACATATCGAGCGAGATAGAACCCAAAATTAGTTTCTTCTCCCATATAAAGTGAAAGCCTGCCAGCACCGTACGCAGGCTGATCGGCGCTTTCTCGGCAGGTTGCTTCTCTCGCGACGCTGCCAGCGGGTGGATTCGGAATGTAAGCCCTGAGGAGATCACAGATACGGTTAAAGCGAGGGCATAAACCGTATGCGGCCCGTGGAATGCCGCGTAGGCAATCCCCCCGACAGCCGGGCCCGCAATGGTCGCGATCTGAAACGTACTGGCGTTCCACGCAACCGCGTTCGAGAAATGCTCCTCCGGCACCAATTGCGGCAGCAAGGCGCGGCTCACTGGGAAACTGAAACTGCGAAACACTCCCAGCAACACCAGAACGGCGTAGATGGCATGTACCGAATGAGGTGCCCGCCAACTAATCGCCAGCAGCAGGGCCGAACAAAGCCCGAATCCCGCATAACACCACATCAGCAGTTTGCGGCGATCGAAAATGTCAGCAGCGTGTCCAGCAAACAGAAACAAGACAAAGCCTGGAGCAAACTGCGCCAGTCCGACGTATCCCAGATCAAGCGGCCGCCGCGTGATTTCGTAAACCTGCCACGCCACCGCGACCGACTGCATCTCGAGCGCAACCACGATGAAAAAGCGCGCGAACGTGTAGGAGACAAAATTGGGATATTGAAACGCTACCCGCCCGGCAAGGCGAGGATCTTTCGCATTGAGCATTTCTCTCTTAGTAGTTTATTACGTCGCCGTCGGTTCGAAGGACACAGGAATGCTTTTTAAAGAAGAACTCGATCACGAAACGATGCCCTCAACGCCGGTTGATAAGCGAAGCGACATAGCCTGCTCCGAAACCGTTGTCGATGTTGACGACGCTTACGTTTGAGGCGCAGGAGTTCATCATGCCCAGCAACGCCGCCAGTCCCTCAAATGCCGCTCCATAGCCGACGCTAGTCGGAACCGCAATCACAGGAACCCCCACTAGTCCTCCGACCACGCTCGGAAGCGCGCCTTCCATTCCCGCGCAGACCACTATCACTCGCGCCTTTCCCAGTTCTTCCCGGTGTGCCAGCAAACGATGGATCCCGGCAACTCCTACATCGTAAATATGCTGTACCGTGTTCCCCATTAGTTCTGCTGTCGTTACCGCCTCCTCAGCCACCGGGATGTCACTGGTTCCCGCAGACACCACCGCGATCAGGCCTTTGCCATACCGTTTTCGATCGCGCTTCAGGACGATCGCCCGTCCGAGTGTCCGATACTCCGCCTCGGGCGTGGTTTCAGATACCGCCGCGTACTGTTCTTCAGTCGCTCGCGTAGCCAGCACGTTTCCGCCATGAACGGCCAATCGCTGGAATATGTCCGCAACCTGGTTCGGTGTTTTCCCTTGCGAGAAAATCACCTCCGGCATCCCTTGCCGCAGTGCGCGATGGTGGTCCACCTTCGCGAAGCCGAGATCCTCGAACGGAAGATGGCGCAGCCGCTCCACCGCCTCGTCGGGTGAAAGCCGTTTCCTTCGGACTTCGTCGAAAAGCTGGCGCAGACCTTCTGAATTCAATCGGACACCTCGGTCATATTAGGATCGTCGAGCTCAACTCTGTTGCTGAACTTCACCCATGGTTTGCCTTAGTAATCTTACTTGGATGAAGTTTTGCTGGTGCACCAACGAACCGAGCAGGATAAAACACATTGTTTTCAGTGATTTAAATCGATTACTCCAGTGGTTCTACACCCTTTGGATAGATTGCTACCCACCCGCGGCCCACCCTATACTGTCGTTACTCTGGTTCTGATTCTTTGGCAGGTGTGGTTGGGTTGGTTGGCCCTTAAGTAAGTGTGTCTTTTGGCCGATGTTGTACCCATATGTCTAAACGCCTGCAATTCGCTCTGATGATCGCCCTAACCGTGACCTCCTTTCTTTTCCCACCGTTTTCTTCAACTTCGGCGTATGCGCAACCAACGTCGCATTTGGGAGCGATCACGGCCAGCACCGACGAAGTCGGTCGCACTATCTACGTCAACGGTGATGAAGCTTCGACTCCTTCCCGCTCAAGCACTTGCACCACGAACCGGTCCCGGCTCGAGTATTGGAGCGCTACCGAGCATCGTTTTAAGCCGGTCCCAACCAATGGGGCCATGATGCGTGCCGCGCGCTCAGCGGCTTCCGAAGTAAGCACCTACCTCGATGGCAATTCGCACCAGAGCATGAATCGTGGTTTTTCCCAAAAAGATATCGATAGCGCAATCGACGAGGCAGCGTCTCGTCACAATGTGGATCCGAGCCTGGTCCGTTCCGTCGTGAAGGTCGAATCGAATTTCAATCCCAATGCTGTCTCCAGTAAAGGCGCGATGGGCCTGATGCAGCTCATGCCGTCGACAGCCCGCTCACTCAATGTCTCCAATCCTTTTGATCCCGCCCAGAACGTAGATGCCGGGGTTCGGCATCTAAGAAAACTATTGGATAACTATGGGGGGAACGTTCAACTCAGTCTAGCCGCCTATAACGCCGGAGCCGGAGCCGTCGCTCGCAGCGCCGGAGTTCCACACTTCCGGGAGACGCAGAACTACGTTCGGCGGATCACGAGTCTATATAACGGCGGCGAGCCAGGAACCTCGCTGATGGGCAATTCGTCTTTGGCCACTTCGATGGAACGCGCGTCGCGCGAACCTGTTCGTGTGCAACGGGATGCACAGGGCGTACTCACCATGAGCAACACCGACTAGAACGAGCGTTCGTCGTGGTCGCGATTGCTTCCGTTTGGACTAGGACCGGTTTTGGAAGACCGCTGGAGTTTCGCAGCAACTTCGATGACGAATCCGGGTTGTCACTGTGGGGTATCGCTAAAGAACTGTCATTCTTGGACGAAGTATGCCCTATGCATGGGCTGAGCCGACATGCCAGTTTCCGCCAAGATTGAGTAACAGGATTTTGTGAAGACCCAGGCTTCTTCTACCCTAATTCGAGGCGGGCGCACTTTTCGCCTCAGCACGGCGCTGCTCCTCGCCTTGCTGCCCTTGGTTTCCGCCTCGGCCCGCGTTCGCCACGATGACTCATGGGCGCATCAGCAATTCTCAAAAGCTGAACGGATGCGCGAAGCTCTGAACGGCCGCCCGCTCGCCGAGCGCACTCGCCACGAATACCAGCGCGTCATCGATTCCTATCGCCGCGTTTACTTCGGCTCTCCCGCGTCTTCCAAAGCCGACCCGAGCGTAGTGGCTACCGCCGAACTGATGGTCGAAATGGGGCGCCGTTTCGACGACAACAAGATCTTGCGTGGGGCTGTCGAACAATATCGCTTCCTGCGGAAGGAATATCCTGGCAGCAAATACCGCTTTGACGCCCTCTTTACCATCGCTGAGATCTACAAAGACGATCTCAACGATCCGGAGGAAGCTCGCTCTACCTTCGAAGATTTTGCCCGGCGTTATCCACGCAATCACTTAGCCGACGATGCCCGCGCGGCGGTAAGAGAAATCGACGACGCGGCGGATGAGATGGAACGGATGCCGCAAAAAGTGGCAAGCAAGCGGCGGCCTTTGAGTGCCAATCCAGCCTCGCCCGCTCCCCCTGTAAACGGCAACCCGGACGAAAGTACCCTCACAGGACGGACGACTGAACCCGCCAGTGCCGCGAATGTTCGCCGTGGCAGCCTGCCGCGCGTCACTGGCGTTCGCCACTGGTCAACACCCGATTACACTCGCGTCGCCATCAACGTCGAGCAGGAAGTAAAATTCGGTTCGCAGCGCATCTCGCATCCTGACCGTATTTTCTTTGACCTCCGCGACACCCGGCTGGCATCCACGCTCGTCGGCAAGACCTTCGATGTGGACGACGGATTCCTGAAGAAGATTCGGGTCGCCGAATTTCAGCCCGGCCGTACCCGAATTGTTCTGGAAGTCGACGATCTAGCCAGCTATGACGCGTTTCTGTTGCCTGATCCATACCGCATCATCATCGACATTCACGGCAAGCAGAAACGTGGCACCTACCTCGCGAAAGCCAACTCGGGCAGCGACGCTACGCGCTCCGACACCTCTTTAACGGCGGATGCTGAATCAGCAAGACCGTCTTTGCCTCCAGCAGACAACGATCCTGCGGACGCCGAGCCAAATCGAACCACCAAGGTAGCCGGCGCAACCGCCGTAAAGACCGAGCAGAAGCCGGTCAAGAATTCAGTTCATTTCTCGAAGTCCGGCGTTGAGACCGATCTGCCCACCGACTCCGAGATGGCTGCCGCGAAACCACCCGACGCGGCAAATCCCGCGAACGGGGTTGGCGTAATCAAAACCACCGTTGCCGTGAAAGGTTCCAGCCTTAGAATTCCGAAGACGATTGTGGAGGCGGAAGATAAAGCTCCAACGAAAGTCGCCGCCCTTACTCCTGAAAAACTTCGTCCGGAGGTGAACTCCGAAGACACCGACAGCACCGCGGACAGCGATGGGACCAAGCCGGCGAAATCAGATTCGCTTAGCTCAAAGTCCCCTTCCCGCCGCAAGAAAACACACGCTTCCGTTGCTTCAGATACTTCCGATTTGCGATTGGAAGCTCGCGAAGCACGTCCCACCGCCTCCGGAGATCGTTCCTTAATCCGCGCGCTAGGCCTCAAGATCGGCAAAATCGTAATTGACCCTGGCCACGGCGGACACGACGTTGGCACTATCGGTCCCAACGGACTGCTCGAAAAAGATGTTGTGCTCGATGTGGCCAAACGCCTCGGTCGTTTGCTCGAAACCCGACTCGGCGCCGAAGTCGTCTATACTCGGCAGGACGATACCTTCATTCCGCTCGAAACTCGCACCGCGATTGCGAACCGTGAACGCGCCGATCTTTTCATTTCGATCCATGCGAACTCAAGCCATGACCCCGATGCGCGCGGCGTCGAAACCTACTACTTGAATTTCACTTCTTCGCCTGACGCATTGGATGTCGCCGCCCGTGAGAATGCCGTGTCGGAACAATCGATTCACCAACTCCAGGATCTCGTGAAGAAGATTGCTCTCAAGGAAAAAATTGAAGAATCCCGCGAGTTCGCCGGCGACGTTCAAGAATCGCTCTATGGTGGGCTCTCCCTAAACAATACCGGAATCCACAATCGCGGTGTCAAGAAGGCCCCCTTCATCGTGCTGATCGGGGCGAACATGCCCTCGATCCTCGCCGAAATCTCCTTCGTCTCTAATCCCACCGACGAACGCAAAATGGAAACCTCCGAGCATCGCCAGCGCATTGCCGAATCGCTTTACCGCGGAGTCTCCAAGTATTGCAGCGGCCTCAGCGGCATCAAAGTGGCCAGTAAAATCGACAAGCCCGAAGGGCAGTGACCCATCTTCTCCACGCGCAAATCCGCCAGTTGATACTCCTCACGACTCCGTTCGCTACCCACCTTTCTCATGACATTGGTAATCTCATCATCGTAATTTCTCTAGATCGACGCTTCCGCTCACGGTATTCTCCAGCGATCTGGGATTACCCATTCATTGCTTGAAAGGCTGGTAATGCAGCGCGGAAAGACCATTACAACGTTGGCGCTCGGCTCTCTCATGATCGCCTCGCCTGCCTTTTCACAAATTTCGAACGAACCCGCCAAGATTATCGCCCTCGAGCGCATGTGGAATCAGGCCCAGGTCATGCGCGACTCCACTGCCGTCGCAAGCATGATCGGCGATCATTTTCTTAATACCGAATGGGATGGCGAGGTGAGTGATCGCGGAAAGTTCCTCGCCGATTTTGCCGACCCCAAGTTTCAGCCCAACATCATGAGCATCGACGACGTGAAGGTGGCGATGTACTCGACCACCGCCATCGTTACGGGCACTTATCATACCAAGGGTACGTACGGCGCCAAGCCCTATGAGCACTTCGGCCGCTTTACCGATACGTGGGTCTATTCAGATGGCAAATGGCTTTGCGTTGCCAGCCACAGTAGCCTCCTGAAAAAGTAGCGCCCCCTTTTCCTTATACCTTCTTAAGTCTTGCGCCCCTCTACCAGCCACTCATGTCCTTCCGGCCGGTCCTATTTCGCTTAAATTCACATCTTCCCGGTGTACTTACGAGTGCTGTCATTACTCCGGACCGGCAGTAAGATCTTCCTTCAGGAGGCCCTCCCCCATGAGCCACCCGATTGCCCGACGAATTCTCAGCTACGGAATCACAGCGACTCTCACTGGATTCCTCTTCACCTCTACCCCGTCGTTTTTCGGACGATTTTCTGGCCCTCTGGCGGCCGACGCTTCCGAAGCCACACCACCAAACCGTGGCTACTCCACATCGAGTTCGTCGACGACCACGAAAGCACCCGTTTCCGCACAATCACAGTTGGCTCTGGCTCCAGCGAAGACCGTGCATATCACGATCGATGCCCTGACCAACCGGCATCTGATCAGCCCTTATGTCTACGGCGGAGCCTATCCCCAGGATGCCGCCACTATCACCGATAGCGGCCTGAGTGTCGTCCGCTGGGGCGGCAACGCGACTTCGCGCTACAACTGGATCGCCGGCACCGACAATGCCGCGGCGGATTGGTATTTCGGCGACTACGGATATACCGAGATCGGCGATAGCGACTCTTCCAAGTTTATTCAGGACGTCAAAGCAGCCGGCAGCAATCCGCTGATGACCATGGTGATGCTGGGATGGGTAGCAAAAGACGTTGCTGACGGAAGCTCCTACAGCTTCTCCGTCGCGAAATATGGCGCCCAGTGTGGCGTTAACCCCTACAACTCAGACGATGGCGATGGGGTGGAGACCAACTGCTCCACCGATATCACCGGCAACGATCCGAACGATGCCAACTTCCCCCTCCACGATTCGCCGCAGCAGGGTGACCCCTCGAACACTCTCTACCGCAATCAATGGGCGGCCGCACTCGCGACGGCCTTCGGTAGCTCCCCGCATTTCTACGACATGGACAACGAAATCGACATCTGGGGCAGCACCCATCGCGACGTTCATCCTCAACCTTCGGGTTACAACGAGTTGCGCGACACGTTTCTCGCTGAAAGCGGCGCCCTCAAGGGATGGGACCCCGCGGCCATTCGGTTCGGACCTGTTTCCTGCTGCTGGTGGTTCTATTGGAACGGAGCCAACAATAACGACAAGGCTGCCCACGCCGGTAACGACTTTCTACCGTGGTGGCTGAACGAAGTTTATTGGAAAGATCAAGTTGCCGGAACGCGCTCACTCGATGTCTTTGATATTCACGCTTACCCCGATACCCCCGACACGTCTTCCTACACGCTGGCCCAGAAACGCGCACTCGCGCTGCGCATTTTTCGCGACTACTGGGATCCCGCCTATGTCAGCGAATCGAGCAGCATCAATCAGAAATGGACGACCTTCATCCAGCCGAAAAAGACGATCCCGTTTCGCATCCCCCGTATGCGCGCAATCGTGAATAGCATTTATCCCGGAACGCCTTTGAGCGTCACCGAGTGGAACGCGGCGATCGCAGGCGAGTCCGATTATTCCACCACGCTCTCCGATGCGGACGCCTACGGAATTCTCGGCCGTGAACGTGCCTATCTCGCATCGCGTTGGGTGGCGCCCGTCCCGGGCAATCCTAACTATCTTGGACTCAAGCTCTACACCAACTACGACGGACAGCACCATAGCTTTGCGACTCGCTCGGTTTCCGATACGAACGATGGCAGCAAGAATCTCGTCAGCAGCTTCGCGGCAGTCAATTCGAGCGGGACTTCTATGACCGTCATGGTCTTGAACAAATCCCCTGGAGCCACGCTGGCAGCGCAGTTTGCACTCACCGGATTCACGCCGTCGCAGGTTACGACCTACACCCTCGGACCGAAGAATCCCACCACCATCGTCGCTTCATCCACCCAAGCGTGGAGCTCCAGCATAAGTTTCGCTCCGTACACTGCAACCTTGCTGGTAATTAGTGGATCTACTCCCCAACCTCCCAGCGCGGAATGGGACTTAAATCCTGATACCACGATGGTCGCCGCCGGCAGTATCGTCGTCCTGGCTCCGAAGATTGTCTCTGGCTCCGGAACCGTAACCCTCGGAACTCCCCAGGCTGATACGGGAATCACTCTCTCGGTCACTCAAGGCACCATCACCTCGGCACAAAATGGAGCGATCACCGTCACTGCTGGACAGAAAGCGGGCTTCTTCCACTACTCGGTTCCTAGCACGGACAATTCGGGCGTTACCCAGCAACAAGAAGGATATATTCTGGTCGGCAATCCGTCGGCGACACTCGCCCAAACCGGTAACAATCAGAGCGGACCGCCCGGTACCAACCTGAACCTTTCAGTTACTCTTCAGCCGGGAAAGTCGGGCGGCACTTCGGGAGTTGGCGCGGACGTTCTTTTCACCTCCGACGCAGGAACTCTCTCCAGCCGAATGTCACCACCGACGCTTCCGGCAACGCCGCCGTGGTGCTCACCTTGCCGCCCAACGCGGGAACCGTCCACGTCACAGCGGAAGGCCCATTCGGTCTCGGCCATCCCGTCGTGACTTTCACAGAAACCACTCAGTAACGGCCCGTCGAGCTGGGCAGAAACAATCTCATAAACCTGCCGGCGGAGTAAGACGGGCGTCCTCGCCCGTCCCCACCTCGGGCGCTCGGCTATACTGGAAACTTTCTGACCCTCCCGGTAGTCTAAGTAAGTATTGCTGGTGTGCCCTTTCCGAATGAAATATTTACGCCTTTTGGTTCTCCTGGTCTTTTTTCCCACCTCCGTCTTCGCCGCGGGCAACCCAACTCCAGCGAAATCTCCAACGCCTGCCGCTGCTCCGAAATCGCTCTCTCCAAATCCCGCTCTCCCCTCCGACTTTGCCGGCTGGCAATTGAAAGGTGAGATCGCGAAGAGCGATGATCCCTCATCTGCTGATCCCGCGAACGCTCAGGTCCTGAAAGAGTATGGTTTTCAGCGGACGGAAAAAGCTTCCTTCACGCGCGACGACGGCCGCAACCTGACCATTAAAGCCGCCGTCTTCGAAGATGCCAGCGGCGCCTACGGAGCCTTCACTTTCTACAACACCGAAGACATGCGCGAAGAAAGCATCGGCGCGCAAGGAGCTTTCCAGAACAACCGCGTCCTTTTTTATCAGGGCAATGTTTTAGTCGATGCCATCTTTGACCGCATGAGCGTCATGTCTGCGGCGCAATTGCGTGTGCTCGCCGGATCTCTTCCCCAAGCCGAAGGTAACAAGGGTAATCCACCTTCCCTGCCGAACTATCTGCCAAAACGCAATTCGCCACCCACGCTTGAGAAAAACACGACGAAATATATTCTCGGCCCGGTCGCGCTGGATCAGATCGGTTCGCCACTGCCCGCATCCGAGGTCGATTTCAAATCCGGCGCGGAAGTCGTCATTAGTCACTACGCTGCCAACGCAGGAGACGCGACTTTGATGTTGGTCGAATATCCGACTCCACAGATTGCTGCCGAACAGTTGCGTAAGATTGATTCAGCCCATCAAGTCGCGGAGCAAAAGCCCGGCGTTGCTTCGATCGTGGATGTGGGTCCGTTTTTCGATACGCGCACGGGCCCGATCCTGGTAATTGCGGCTGGACCACTCTCCAAGAGCGAAGCGCGCGCCCTGATGTCGTCGATCAGCTACGACGCCGACGTTACGTGGAACGAAAACACCTACGTCAGCAAGAAAGACAATCTCGCCAACTTCCTTTTTAATGCGATCATCCTTTGCGGAATTGTAGTGGGCTTGGCTTTGGTCGCTGGAGTCGCCTTTGGCGGCCTGCGAATCCTCATTCGGAGGCTCTTCCCTCACTCCGTCTTCGACCGGCCCGAAGCTGTGGATTTCATCTCTTTGCACTTGGAAGAGGAAACGATCCGTGCTCCCCGCGAACGGTAAGTGGCTCAATCGAAGGTTGTTAGCAACAGGAATGGGGCAATTTGGCCCATTTTGGACCCGTTTGCCGACTTGTGAACACGTCGCGTAAATTATTGAAAATAAGACTATTTAAGTCATAAATTTTGCTTGACACTATGGTTTTAAGACTCATAAGATTCCCGCAGAAAGTTCTTATGGATTAAACCTCCGTTGGAACTATTCTCCCTTGAAAGAAAAGGCTGCCCTTGTTGCCGGGTGGCCTTTTCGTTTGCGCACGAGTTCTTTGCGCAGATCGAACAACTCTTCTTGAAACTGTTCAGTCTCCTCATCCGTATCATTCGCAGTCAAGATCCGCGTGAACTTGGGAGGGTATACGATGTTTTGCGATCAATGTGGCACGCAGTTGCAATCGGGGCTGACGAGCTGTCTACGCTGTGGCAAGCCTGTTCGTGGTCTCGTCGAACTTCGCCGCAGTCGCGTTCGCGACCACATACGCCTGGTCGGCATTCTTTGGATGGCGTACTCGGCCCTGCACGTAGTTCTCGGCTTGGGCGCGATTGTCGTCGCGCAGACCGTCTTCGGAGGCGCGGTCCATCTGCAAGGTGGGCCGCCGCCAGAAGTCACGGTCTGGTTGCGCCCCCTCATCAGTTTCTTCGGATGGCTGATCCTGGCGAAAGCCGCCGCCGGATTTCTCGCTGGCTGGGGATTGCTGCAGCGCGAAGATTGGGCTCGCACCGTGGCGCTCGTCATGGGTTTCGTGGCCCTCTTGAGCGTTCCAGTCGGAACCGCGCTGGGTGTCTACACTCTCTGGGTGCTTCTGCCTTCGCGTTCCGACGACGAATATCGCGCTATCGCCCAAGCCGCGTAGAGCTCAGGGGACACCTGTGATGAGGGTAGGCGTTTGCGGCTGGCGTCGTTGGACGGGCGTTTCGCCCGTCCAACTCCGCAGAACTTCCACTCGGTCTCTGCTATGCCGGAATTCCATCACGATTGCGCGAATCGCAGCCGTCTCTTAGAATCGATAAGAAGGCCGACGTAGCTCAGTTGGTAGAGCAGCCGATTCGTAATCGGCAGGTCACCAGTTCAACTCTGGTCGTCGGCTCCATTCTCTTTACAAACGGCACAGTCAGCCCTCCGACCGCCGATTCTTACGACCTCAACGGAAAAGAGGCGCGAGCCCAAGAAATGGACCCGCGCCCCAAACCCGTGAAACTCGCCCTCACCGTTCCTTACTCTCCCGTTCCCTAAAGTGCAAAACTCAAGGTCAGGTTCACGCCCGGATACGACGCGTTACACAAGTAGTACACGCCGTCGATCTCCACTACATAAACGTCCTGCGTGTATAGCCAGTTGCTCGGCCACGGATCCACGAATCCGAAGGAGTAGCCACCGTAGGCAAAACGGTGGTTACGGTAGTCGGCTTGGCTGACTCGGAACCTGTGGTCCTGTCCAAAGTTAGCCTTGAACTTATCGTCGGGAATCCGGCTATGACCATTGCTGGCTTGCTGTTGCGGTGGTGCCTTCTTCGCTGCCGGCCGCGCCGCTTTGTTCCTTTGGGCTGAGTTCCTCGCTGGCTGCGTTTTCTGCTGCTGCGCCGTTGGCTTTTCCGCTGGTTTCGCAGACTTCTCTGGTTGCGCTTTGTTCTCTTCAGGCTTCGCTTTCTGTTCTTCCTTTTGCTCGTGCTGCTCCTGCGCAAATGCAGGCGCGGCCGCCCCCATGGTGAAACACAAAGCTGCACTGGTTAAGAACCCAAGTGTTTTCATAATTATTGCCTCCATTTCTGTGATGATCTGTCTTTCGCGTTCTCTAGCGCAAGCTTCCCGTGGTCGCGTTCACGGGCGTTCCAATTGCTTCGCCGGACACGAGTAACTCCACTCTGCGGTTCTGCTGGCGCCCCGAAGAGTTGTCGTTTGAGGCGACCGGAAGAGTGTTGCCGAAGCCCTTAGCCGAAACCGAATTCGTCAGCACGCCCTCTTGCACCAGATAGTCGCGGACCGATCGAGCTCGGTTCTCAGACAATGTTTGGTTCATGCCATCGCTGCCGACATTGTCTGTGTAGCCCTCGACCTCGATGTTAAGACCCGGATAGGCGAGCAAAATGCCGGCAACTTTCGCCAGTTTCTCTCGTGCACCCGACTTCAACGAGTATTGCCCCGTTTCGAACAGAACATCCGACATGCTGACAATTAGTCCTCGTGCGCTGTCGCGAGTCTGCAGGATGGAATTCAACTGCTCCGACAACTTCGTTCGCATCGCAGCTTTATCCGCTTCCGCCTGCTGTGCGCTCGCCTGCGCCGCCTGGGCGGCTAGTCGCGACTGATCCGCATCCGCCTGTGCAGCCGAGATCGCGCTGGCCGACGCGGCCTGGTTGGTCGCCATCTGCGATTGCGCATTCGCTGCATCGGCGCGAGCCTTTGCCGCGTCCGATTCAGCCTGGGTTCGTTCTGCTTGTGCTCGACGTGTGTCTGCCTGCGCTTGAACTTTCTGACGCATTGCATCGTCAGCTTGCCCTTGCGATTTCGCCTGCGCGTCGATTCCCGCCTGCCGTTCTTCGGCAAGGCGCATTTCCCCCAGCTTCTTTACTGCGATTTCGCGCGCATCTTCGGAGGTTTGCACCGCGTTACGCGACACTGCGATAAGAGGCTTCTCTTCGACATGCTTTCGAACGGCATACTCATCGGCGTTATTCATCAGCGCCACAGCACGCCGGTAACTATCTGGAGCATATTGTTCGGCGCCTTCCGATTGCGCTATGCGCAATGCATTGCGCGCTTCGAAGAACTCCAGTGGCAACCGTGCGTTCAGAACCACCGGATCGAACTTATATCCTGTCGGTATGTAGCCGCCGCGCTCCATAAGTTCGTACTTTGCATGCACCGCTTCGGTTGTTCCCCTGGTGTCGTCGCGAACCACGTTCTCGAGCACGACCACGTTGCTCGGCTCACGGACCGCGTAATACGGTTCTGCTGTGACGATCAGCGCAAACGCCTGCAGATCTGTGGTCACCATCACCTTGCTGCGATGATTGTCTCCGACCAGCACCTCGCCGAGATTAACGGCGCGGCCTTCCGGCGAAATCGCCCACAAGACATAGGTCAGATACTCGTTGCCAAAAATGGTCGGCTTGTCCAAGTCGCCAAACTCGGCTTCGATTTCAATCGATCCCTTCTTGCTGTTCACTTTCGCTTCCCCATTGGCTGAGAGCATCAGGGAAGTTCCGGCAAAATCGAGCTTGGTCGATCCGCTGCGATGCCTGTAGTTCACTGCCTCGACGCTGCGGCTGACCACGTTTACACGAAACGTCGGGGTATGAGCCATCGGCTCGACGACAATAGTTGTTTGAGAGGTTGTTTGAGCAAACACGCTCGCAGTAAGGGTGATTCCAATTGCTAACAGCCACTTGGTTCTCAAAGTATCTCCTTGGCAGAGTTCTGCCAAACTGCGTGGTATGAATTGCGTTGTAGGAACTGGGCCTTGGGCCAGTGTACGTCGTCAGGCTGCGGTTGCTTCTAAGTTCCGACGTGAATCCGGGAAAGCGAATGGAACAAGCCGAAAACATTCAGCAGCCACAAAACCACCGCGATGACGACCACACCGTTCAAGATTGACTTGATGGTTCCTTGCATGGGAATAAAGCGGTTTACCAGCCAGAGAAGAACACCCACTACGATGAGAACTTCCAGCAGTTGTATCAAGGGCATGATCATGAACCTTCCTTAGGTCGTTGCGAACTGGCGCCTCTCGTCCGCTTACAGGCGCTGCCTCAAAATTCGAGATGCGAGGCTCTTTGGGTCAAATCGCAGCACGTTGCATGTTTTGCAGCCGGCGCGCGAATGAAGGCCGATCGGCTGGATGTGGTTGCCAACTCGATCAAAAGTCAAGCCGAACAACCTCTTGGATAGAAGCTGCGAATCGGCGTTCGCAGTTCCGGTCTACACACTCACGAGTTAAAGAATGACAGGATATGAACTTCCGAGTCTGAGCAAGACAGCTCACAAATTTAAAATTCAGATCGAATGCGAATCTACCCGTTCCGCTCTATCGAATGGAGCGAACCAGCACGAGATTGGGCTCTTATTCTTCTTCTTGATGGCAAACACGCCGCTCTTTTGCCAGTGTCCGCATCCGAAGACGAAATCGAAAAGTTCGAGCAGAGACTTCACAAGTCTTCTGCTCGTTGTCGGCGCTCGCAACTTCCGTTGGTATCGAGCCAAGCCAATAAAGCCCGCACGCTACTTCGCGCCAGAGCGATCGAGCAATCGGCTGCTCCGTAATAAATATTCAGGGTATCGCCGTCAGACTCAATCGTATAGCCGCACGGAAACACCACATCATCCACATCCCCATGAATTTCGTATTCCGCCTCCGGTCCAAACATCCACGAATCCCCGCGCAGCAAACATTTTTCCGGCTTCTCCAGATCGAACAGGGCCAAACCCAGCCGGTATAAACAGCCTGAAGGTGTGTGCCGTACTCCATGGTAGAAAACCAACCAGCCTCTAGATGTCTCGATCGGCGGAGGGGACAAACCAATCTTATTGGCGTCCCACCACGCTCCGCGGCGCGCCTCCAACATCAGTCGATGCCTGCCCCAATATCGCAAGTCAGGAGAATAGGAAATCCACATATGCGCGCCCAGGTTAGTCATCGGTCGATGAATCAGCGCCCAATATCCATCAATCCTCCGCGGCAGCAACGCCGAATCCTTATCGTCCGGCGGCATGATCACACCGTACCGCTCGAAGCTTCGGAAGTCTTTTGTCAACGCGAGAGACACTCCTGGTCCGCCCCGAGAATAGGAGGTATAAGTGACCACGTATTGCTGCAACTCTGGGACAAATGTAATCCGCGGATCTTCGATTCCCCAAATTTCTTCCGGATATTGCTGCGGATTGGGCATCAAAGTCGGTTCTCGGTCTATTTCCCAACCATCGACGCCATTTCGTGAGCGCGCGGCACAAAGATGCGACAACCCCCGGCGGTCCTCCACCCGGCACAAGAGCAATGTCGTTCCATCCGGCAACAAAGTTGCTCCGGCATTAAAGACACTGTTGATGGAGTAGGGCCAATCCCGACGCGACAGGATGGGGTTGCCGGCGTGTCTTAGCAGGAGCGATGGGTAGCGCGAGCTTTCAACATTCACAATCGTCATATCAGGAGCAGTCATGATTGTCTTTCGGCCTTTCAAGGTGTCCCAGCGCCTTCATTTCGAGAAGCGCCATCAGGAAAGACAGGGTGGATTCCGATCCCTGATTCTGATTGGCCCGCTCCGGATGCAATCCGTCCCGGCAACCGCCGGTCACCGAATCGTAAAGTGGAAGTTGCAGATCATTGTCGCCGAGGAACCAGTTGAAAGCAGACCACGCCTGCATGCGCCACCGTTCCTCATCGGTGATGCGGTAGGCCTCCAGACAAGCCGATATCGCTCCCGCCGCTTCGATTGGCTGTTGATCGAAGCGCGCTTTTTGTTCACCCTGCCGGTAGAAACCCTGCGATCCAATCGGAACAAAGTGATCCTCGGTCTCGCAATGCTGCTCTTTCATCAGCCAATCGAGCGCTTCGAGACCATCGGCGATCATTCGATCGTCGGCGCACGCCGACCCAACAACCAGCAACGCCTGCGGTAGTCTTGCGTTGCCGTATGCAACCACATCCTCGAACCATTTCCACTCGGGTCTTCGGATGGACTCATACATTTCGAGCAGGCGCTGGCTGAGCACGGATCGTGATCGTTGTGCGTCGCGATCTCCCGGAAATGCGTTGAGGTATTCCTGAATGCCGAGCAGCGTGTAGGCTGCCGCCCTCGGACTATAGAATTGCAGTGCCGCGGGAAGAGAGGACTCAAACAGACGTCCGGCAGCGCTCCTCAGGCCCTGATCCCTCGATCGACCCAGCACTGTTCCCAGGCTCCACAAGGTCCGCCCGTGGCAGTCTTCCGAGCCCACCGGCTCATTCCAGAGACGGTCATAACTGAGAAAATTTCTAAATCTCCCGCTAGCGGCATTGAACGCATGTTCGAGGAATGACAAGTAACGTGACGAGAAATCCGGTCCTCCCGAAAATCGCTCCATCATAACGGTGAAAATAAGAGCTCGGGCATTGTCATCGGTGGTATGTCCCTCGCCCCGATTCGGAATCGTGAAAATCGCGTGCTGCAGAATTCCTGTGTCATCCGTCAATGCATTCAAATGGCCAAGTTTCAATTCCGGCAGTTCGTCGAGCACTTTCGGATTTGCACGCGCCGAGAACTGAACCCGCGGACTCTCCATACGATCGCCGCGCACCCGCGAAAAACTTTCCATGTATCCTTGGGCGACTCGTTTCCATACCATGTCCCGCCCAAAAAGATAAGCGCGTTTCCGCATCGCGTGCCGAATTGCGGGCGTATCAAGAAGCTCGATCGTCTTTTGCGCAATCGCATCCGGATCTTCAAATGGCACCAGCGCGCCCCGGCGATCGTCTAGTAACTCAATCGCGTGCCAATACGGAGTCGATATGATCGCCTTCCCCGCCCCTAGCGCATAAGCGAGCGTTCCCGAAACAACCTGCGCCTCGTATCGATAAGGAGTGATGTAAATATCGGCCGCCCCTATAAACTCCGCCATCTCTTCCGGACTCACAAACCGGTCGTGAAAAATCACGTGCCCCTCCACTCCCACTTCTTTCGCCAATGCTTGCAGACTGGCGCGATACCGGTCTCCGTCGCGGCGCAAAACGTGAGGATGGGTTGCCCCCGCCACAATATAGGCAACATTTTTGTGTTTCGACAAAATCCGCGGCAGCGCCTGTATCACGCTTTCGATCCCCTTGTTCGGCGACAGCAAACCAAACGTCAGCAGCACCGCTTTTCCTTCGACTCCAAACCGATCTTTATAGAAATTCGGATCCAGAAAGGGTATGTCTGGAACACCATGCGGAACCATGTCAATCTTGCTGCCCGGAACCTTGAAAATCTCCTGCAAAAACTGCTCTGACAGCTGGCTCATGACAATAAGTCGATCGGAAAGCTCTGCGATCTCTTTCATCACCACGAGTTGGTCCGGAGTCGGCTCCCGCAGAACCGTGTGCAGCGTGGTCACGAGCGGCATCTTCAACCTGCGCAGCAGCTCAAGAATGTGGCTTCCCGCCGGGCCACCGAAAATCCCATACTCGTGCTGCAGGCACACCATGTCGATGTTGTTAAAATTCAGGAATTCGGCCGCATCGCGATAAGACACCACATCGTCTTGCGCCAGCGACCATCGCACTCGCGGCGGATACTCATATCCTTTTTCGGTGTCGTTGACCGGCAAGGCCAACAGCTTCGTGGCCCCATATTCGGTGGCGATGGCCGCGCACAAGTCCGTGGTGAACGTCGCAATTCCACATTGCCGCGGAAGATAATTGCCAACCACGGCAATTCGGCTGGGCAACGACGCTTTCGCGTGCGTTCGCGTGCGAGGTTTTGGCCAAATCTCCGGCATCACCCGGCGCGCGGGGACTACCTCCAGGCTTCCCGTTGAGAACATTGCGATTGGCGCCGACACGTCCGCCTCACTTCTTTGCGAGCAATAGTTGAATCCTGGGTTGGCAGACCGCCCATCAGATTCCAGCCTGCCGTTCCGGCCAGAATGGAGGTCTGCTGATTCAGTATTCAACACAAGGGCTCATGCACGCTGGTCAAATTTGATCAGTATTGGCGTCCACTGCTGATCTCGAGATCACTTAGATCGACCGCCCATCAGCCTCAAGCAACTCCAACCTCCAGAAGTTTGGCTTCAGCGCTCATTTCCCTTGTCGTAAAGTTGCCGGACCTCCAGTCCATGAAGGTAGCAACTTGATTGCAGATGCCGCGAATGCGCCGAAACGACCGTGTACGGAAAGCCCATAAATTTCTTGCGAACAATCCCCGTTACTTCCAGGCCATTGAAATTTTGCGGCTTCAGTTTTTCCAGAAGCCGAGTTAGCGCGTCCCCTAGTTTTTTCGCCCCGGTCGCGCCCACAAAAATCGCCCTGGCCTCCGACGCGATGAAAAAGAAATTCCATCCCGCGGCGCGTACCTTACGATCCAATGCGGCGCCGTCCAGGAACTTCACCTGACTCCAAGACCCTGAATAAGCCTCGGTCTCCAAATCAAAAAGCGGTGGCCATCCCGACACCAAAATCGTTCCAACTTGAACCGCCTGTGCCATAGAACTCCCTGCTTCCACCGGCTGATCGCGGCAAGAACTCGAGACATTTACCGCGAAACCCTCGCGCCGGGCCCTCACGCTCTTCTTCTATGCCATAAGTTTCCTGGATTTTCCCAAAAAATACTGTGCAGAACGGCTCACTCCCCTGATGCCACATCCTCTGCCAACGGGAAAGGATCTGGCGATGCCATAAGAAAAGCCCCAGTAAAGAAGAATGTGATCAGCGCAAACGACACCGTGACGCCAGCCATGGATTCACGAGACATTTGTTGAGCTGAACGTTCATTGCCACTCCGCAAGACTGCAGAGCGCGCAGTTGGCATTCATTTTTGTTAGACTCCTATGAAATCCGAAAGTAGACCTGCATCATGATCGCCGCGCCCAGCGAAACCAGCAAAGCGACCGGCATCGCCACTACTCCAACCTTGAGAAAATTCCAGAAACTCACGTCGAGCTTTTCCCGGCGCAAAGCGATCAGCCACAAGATGGTCGCCAGTGATCCCGTGATCGACAGATTCGGCCCCAAATCAATCCCAATGAGCACAGCATTGGCAAGTAGGCCCTTAGCCTGGGCAGCCTGGAGCGTGTTCCCCGCGATCAGGCCAAGAGGCAAATTGTTAACCAGATTATTCGCGATACCAACGACAAATCCCGTAATCAGTGCGCCACCAGAAGATCCGAGCCTCTCCACCCACGCCAGCCATTCCTTCGTCCGCTGCATCGCACCGGCGCTCTCCAGCGCATCGACCAACACAAACAGCCCCGCCACCAACAGGAGGGTCCGCCAACTTATTTCGCGGGCCAGACCCAGGGGATTGCTTTCCGCTGCAATGGAAACGATCGCCGTAATCGCTAAAGCAGCAAGGCAGGTCGGCAGGCCCAAATCTTTGTCCAGCGACGAGGCCGCTAACAACACAGCCACCGTACCCGCCAATCCCACCAGCACCAGTTTGCCGTTGCCGTTCAGTCGCTTCGCTTCGGACTCCCATTCAATGGCCGCGCAAAGCTGCCTTCGAAAAAGCCACCGCAACACCATGAATGTCGCAGCAATCGAGAGCCCACAAGGAACGCCAAACGCCAGCAGCCATCGGCCCAACGTAGGCATGTGGTTGTGAAAAACAACCAAATTCGCCGGGTTCGAAATCGGCAGGAGAAACGATGCCGCATTCGCAATGAAGGCGCAAACGAAAAGATACGGCAAGGGTTCAACTTTGGCCTTCCGCACTGCCGCTAAGATCGCCGGCGTTAAGACCACCGCTGTTGCGTCATTAGACATGAAGATCGTGACCACCGTTCCAACCGCGTACACCAACGCGAACAGCCGCGAGCAGGAACCGTTCGCTCGGCGCACCGCAACCGAAGATAGCCAGTCGAACACGCCATGCTCCCGAGCGAGTTCAGAAAGCAACATCATTCCAATCAGAAAAAAACAAACATCCAGCGCTTTCCCTGCGGCTCGGACCGTCAGCTGCCAAGACACCAATCTCATCAGGATCAGCAACACAACTCCCCCGCCAACCCAGTAAACCTCCGGAATATTGCGGGGCCGTATCAACATCAGCAGGATGCTGACGCCGACGATCCCCGTCAGCATAAGATGTGCGACTCCCGGCGAGACCATTTATAACTTTCTCCTGCGTTTGTTTGGCCTCACTTGGATGCTTAGATTTTGAGCTCCGGCCAGGTTCCGATCATGTTGTCTTTATTCGCAGATCAATTCGCTACAGGGACCAGCGAGTTTCGGTGCGCGCAATTCCATTCGTAACGGCATCCTCGCAACACCTTCGTCTCCACGGGATTCGTGGCTCCCGACCCTGGCGACACGGTTACGCCACCAAGAGGTAGCGTTTCAGGGATCGCAACCGACAGCAGCAAAAAGGTGAGCGCGGCGAGCGCCGCCAGGCCCAGAAACGAAGCATGGTAGCCGAAATGCGGAATCAAAACTCCGCCGATTGTCGTGCTGTTGGTTGCGCCCACGCCAACCATCGTCGCCAGCGATCCGTGTTTACTTTCTGTTAATCAGGTAAATCCTGTATAGCTCTTACTCCCTCGGATTGCAATGATGTCTAGCCTCGTCGGACTTTCGCTTCCTAGCGCCGTCGACCAACGCTGACCGTGGATACTGGCCCTCATTGCGTCCTGTGTGTGGATGACGATCCCGACACTCTAAAACTTCGCAAGTTTTTATTGGAGGCCGCTGGCTACGCGGTGCGCACCGCCGGTTCCGGTGCCGAAGCGCTTGCCTTAATGTCCGCGCAAGATTCCATCGATCTAGTCCTCCTTGACTACCGTATGCCAGGAATGAATGGGGATGAGCTCGCGCACAAATTGCGGCAACAGTATCCCTCCCTGCCTCTGATCGCCGTGTCCGCCGTCGGCCAACTTCCCGCCGCGTTCTTAGACACCGTCGATAGCCATGTTCAGAAAGGGCACGACCCTGAAATTCTTCTGTCGGCTATCGCCGAGGTTCTTGCCCAGTCGCGTCACTCACCTTCGGACGCTCCAGCTTTTCGCCGAACCGTTCTCTGCGTCGAAGATAACCCAATGGAACTTCAGCTTAGGAAGCTTCTGTTTGAATCAGCAGGCTTCCTTGTCCTGCAAGCCCGTTCCGCGAGCGCCGCACTGCAACTCTTTGCGTCGCAGCGCGTCGATGCCGTCGTGCTGGATTATTGGCTTTCCGACAGAAACGGCACCTTGGTCGCCGAAGAGATGAAGCGCTTGCGGCCTCGAATACCAATCGTCATGCTCTCCGGTTATTCCCCGCTGCCCGGCGAGGGCATTGTCGTGGACGGATGGCTTCGCAAAGCGGAGGCCGAACCCGAGGAGATTGTGAACTGTGTCAAACGCCTGATCAGCTTTCGTATCGATACCCAAAAAGCTGCCCTTTCCTAAATGAAGATTTCAGGAGCAACAATCTCGTCCCACCTTCTCCGTTCGCTCGGCTTGGTTGTTGCTCTTTCCGCTTCATTGACGCCCCTATGGGCGTCCTCCACCGAAACCTCAACTGAAAATCCCGTGAAAGAATTAACTCTCGAACAACTCGCAAACGTGGAAGTAACCAGCGTCTCCAAGTCCCCCTCCGAGGTTTGGAAAACTTCCGCCGCAATCTTCGTTATCACCCAGGAAGATATTCAGCGCTCCGGCGTTACCACGATTGCCGATGCTCTGCGGTTAGCTCCCGGAGTCGAGGTGGCTCGCATCGACGCCAGTAAGTGGTCTGTCGGAATCCGCGGCTTCGGCAGCGGGAATTCACGAGACGTGTTGGTGCTTATTGATGGCCGGAGTGTCTACACCACGCTGGTCGCCGGCACTTATTGGGATGTCCAAAACGTGCTCCTCGAAGATGTCGACCGCATCGAGGTCATTCGTGGACCAGGCGGCACGATCTGGGGTCCGAACGCGCTCAATGGCGTGATCAACATCATTACAAAATCTAGCAAAGCCACGAACGGTGCTTTCGTCACCGCCGGCGGCGGTGATCTCGAGGAAGGCTTTTTCAATGCACGATTCGGCGGCGGCAACGGTCGAGGCCTGAACTACCGTGTCTATGCCCTCGGATTCGATCGTGGTCCCGAGTACCATCCCGACGGTCAGAATTTTGACCGCTGGCGCTCCGCTCAAGCCGGCTTTCGCACGGACTGGGCAGAGAGCGCCAACAACTCCTTCACCTTCCAAGGCGACCTCTATGACGAGGGAGCCGGAGACAGCGCCAGCGCCACCAGCTACACCCCGCCTTACTCGCAAACCCTTTACGGCACCTCCCGCCTTTCTGGAGGCAACCTTTTGGGTCGTTGGCAAAGAATTTTCTCTGAAGGAAACGACCTCCAGTTTCAGGCTTACTACGATCGCACCAACCGCCATGACCCCAACTTTACCGACCTTCGCGATACCTTTGACTTCGATTTCCTTGATCGCCTTCGCCTTCCTTGGCGGCAACAGATTTCGTGGGGCTTCGGAGCCCGCGCCAGCCGCGGCAGAAATCCAGTCGTAGTTTCAGGGCTCACCTTCACCCCTGAGACCCGAACCGATCGCTTGCTCACTGCCTTTCTGCAGGATGAAGTCGGCCTGATCCAAAATAAGCTCGTTTTGTCGCTGGGCACCAAGTTTCTCCGCACAAATTTCACGCCGCTTCAACTGGAACCCAGCGTTCGTTTACTGTGGACACCCACTGACAAACAAAGCGTGTGGGCTGCGTTCACCCACGCCTTGCGCACGCCCTCTGATGCCGAAGAGAACTTCAACCTTCTCGGCTATATCGGTATTAACCAAGGGCTGCCTTACTTTGCCCGTTTCAATCCCAATCCTAACTTCCGCTCCGAAGAGCTCAATGGATATGAACTCGGCTATCGCCAGTTGCTCTCAAGAACAATTTATTTCGACCTTTCCCTCTTCTACAACCACTACAGCGACCTGCTGAGCGAAGACATTATCGGCACCACATTTCTTGAGAACAACCCTCCGCCACCTCACTATTTACTGCCCGCCGATTTCGGCAACGGCCTGCTCGGCACGACCCGCGGAATCGAAATCGCTCCCAATTGGAAACCGACCAACTCCTGGCGCTTGAGTGCTTCTTATTCGTTCCTGCAAATGCAACTGCGGAAGTCGGCAAACTCCCTCGACGTAGGTACCGGGCCGATCATCGAGGGCTCCAGTCCTCGCCATCAAGTCTCCGCTCAATCCGATTTCGATTTCACCAAACACTTCAGTTTCGACCTCACCTATCGCTATATCAGCGCCCTCACCAAGGAGTCTGTTGAAGCCTATTCGAGCGCTGACGCCCATTTCTCCTGGCAAGTCGCCGAGCATTTCCAGCTCTCCGTGGTCGGGCAAAATTTGTTGCAACCGCACCACGACGAGTCTGCCGGCGACCCGGGCCCTCTGGTCGGGATTAAGAGGAACGTCTACGCGCAGTTTACGTGGAAGCAATGACCGTCCCGGATAGTTCATCGTGTTCGGACGCTAGAAGTCTAGCTGCTCCAAGTGGCGGCCTCGTGTGCAAATGGTTGCGACCGCGAGTTCTATCCCTGGTATTTACAATTACTTTAGCCCTACCACACCCCGGTCTCGCCCAACAGGTGCGCCCTACCGAGCAGCAGGTCAAGGCCGCCTATCTCTTTAACTTCGGGAAGTTTGTCCGCTGGCCAGTGGATCGCTCCGTCATTCCCGACACAATCGACATCTGCGTGCTCGGCAGAGACCCGTTTGGCTCGATTCTCGACTCTACCGTCGCGGGCGAAACGATCGCTGGCCAACCGATAAAAGTACGAAGACCTAATAGAACGCAAGACGTGACTTCCTGCAATATCCTGTTCGTAAGTTCTTCAGAAGAGAATCAGCTCGGACCAATTCTCAAGATCGCTCAGCAAAGCAGTATTCTCACGGTGAGCGACATACCGCATTTCGCTGAACACGGCGGTGTCATCGGGTTTGTAAACGACGCAGACCGCATCCGCTTCGAAGTGAATCGTGACGCCGCCGAGCGGTCGCGGCTGACCCTTAGTTCAGAACTCCTCAAAGTCGCAAGCCAGGTCATCGCCAAATCAACTCCCCCCTTGGGGTCGCAGCCATGAACAATCCGGCCCCCCATTCGATTTCGACCAAGCTCACGTTGATGAACTTGCTCGTCAGCATCACCGCTTTGCTCCTCGCCTGCGCTGCCTTCTTTGCCTACGACCAGATCACCTTCCGCAAAAGCTTGGTCCGCACTCTCTCGGCGCAAGCCGAGATCATCGGCTCAAACAGCGTTTCTGCGCTGCTTTTTAACGACACGCAATCTGCTACAAACACCCTCGCCGCTCTCGGTAACTCTCCTCATATCGAATCCGCCGGCATTTTGACCGCGGAACATAGTCTTTTTGCTTCTTACATCAGGCAAGGAGGCGTTGACATCCAGAATTTCCCCACGCTTCAGAATGATCGAGTCGAAGACTACTGGCTACGAAGAACTCATGTCGTCCTGCTGCGAAGAATTATCTTTCAGGAAAAAACTGTCGGCTTCGTTTACATCCGCGCCGACCTGCGGGAGATCGACGACCGCCTATGGCGATACGCGCTCATCGCTTTCGCCGTGCTCCTCGTTTCCTTGCTATTTTCCTTGGTCGCGTCCGCTCGCTTCCGGCGATCCTTGGCTGAACCAATCGTCGCGCTAGCAGAAATTGCGCGGCAAGTCTCGCGCGACCGTGACTATAGCGTTCGTCTCAATCCCGGAGACCAGCGAGACGAACTCACAACCTTGATCAACTCTTTCAACGAGATGCTGCGCGAGATCCAGTTGCGCGATGGCGCGCTTCAGAAGGCCCATGACGAGTTGGAACTGCGCGTAGCCGAGCGCACCAGCGAACTGGTCTCAGCCAATCGCGAGCTTGAAACTTTCTCCTACTCCGTCTCTCACGACCTGCGCGGTCCGCTCGACGCCGTCACCGGTTTCAGCTATATCCTCCAGAAAAATTATTCCAATCAACTCGATGAGACCGGGAAAGAATCTCTTCAGAGTATTCGCGCCGCTGCCAAACGCATGTCCGAGCTGATCGAAGACTTATTGAATCTGTCTCGCGTTACCACGAGTGCCATGCATCGCGAAGAAATCGATTTAAGCGTATTCGCGCGTTCGATCCTCGAAGAGCTTCGCCACGAGGCCCCCCAACGAAATGTGGAGTTCGTCGCCCCAGCCAGCACAAAAGTTTATGCCGATGCTCGTCTGCTCCGCATCGTGATGGACAACCTCCTGCGCAACGCCTGGAAATACACCTCGCATCACGATCGCGCTCGCATTGAATTTGGAGAATTACCCGGCAAAGAGAAAAACGAAGACTACAGCAACAATCAGATCGTCTACTTCGTTAAAGACGATGGCGCAGGCTTCGATCTTCGCTCCGCCGATCGACTCTTCCACCCCTTCCAGAGACTGCATTCCGTCGCCGAATTTCCCGGCGATGGTATCGGACTGGCCACCGTGCAACGCATCATCCAGCGGCACGGCGGCGAAGTCTGGGCCGACGGCGCAGTTGAAAAAGGCGCGACCTTTTATTTCACTCTCAGGCCGCCAGCTTAGTCATCGAACTCGTACCCGTGTCTCCCTCAAAAGACGCGGAAAGAAGAAGAAAACGAGCACGCATTCCCGTGATCCAATTCCGTAGTCACCGTAAGATTGGTTCCCTGCCGAAACGTGCCGTCGCCATTCCCCAGTAGGATTGTCACCGGTCCAATCTCTCCGCAGCAGGCTTGACCGTATGCGCTCGCCAAGTCCAGTTTGCCATCGCCATTAAAATCGGCAGCAAAAAGGGCTCCCCCTCCATCAGAAAACGTTCGGCTCACGGGCGCTGCATACTTGCCCGCTCCCAATCCTTTATAAAAAGTCACGTTGGCGCCGTTGGTCGTTACCAGATCGAGAATGCCATCGTTATTAAAGTCCCCCGACACAATCGCGCCAGCCCCCGCGCTGGTTTCGATCTGATCTTCGGTGAATGTGACGGTTTTAATCGCGGCCGATAGCATAGTCGGCGAGAGAACCCCGACAATCGCGGCCCCCGCGGTTAGCAATGTGAAGTTCTTGAACAACAATGAAGCGCGAGTGCGTGCCCCGCTTGAGAAGTGACGAGCTCCAAACATACAAACACCCTCCGGTTCGCAATAGATGCGTGCCGGAATTCGCTAGGGTGCAGAAAAGCCTTCAAATTACAGCATCAACCCGCGGTGAAAGGTCAAGGACGGTACCTTAGGATAGCCGCGAGCGGCTTTTCGCCGAAGTCAATCGCCTCGCGCAGGATCTCGCACCTGCAAGCGTTCTAAAACGAAATGCCACGCGGAGCAGGTAGGCAGTCGCTCCTCCGCGTCGCCGATCGCAATTCTACAAATCATTCCGCCGCGAAGCTCACCGAACTTGAAGCGTAATTGTCGAAGCTGTCAACTACGACGAAAGACGCAGTATGCGGCCCCGCGCTCAACGATACGGTAGCTTTCAACTGATCCTCCAGATCCTGGGCCACCTTCTGGCCGTCGATCCAAAGTTCCATCCGTTTCGCAATTCCGTTGAACGCATTCCCGGCACCTTTGAATGTGTACTTGCTAGCCACCGTCGCGCCATTCTTCGGCGCGCAAATGTTCACGCTCAGTTTGTTCGCCGGGGGAGGATCGCAATTCACGGTTGCATTCGTGTTGATCAGCACCTCCGGTCCACCACCCGAAAAGAGGAAATCGTTCCACGCAGCCGCAACATCGTGCCTCGAATCCAGATTAAGGTCTCGAATTAAGGGAAAAGCCGTGTTCGTCCCGATAAAATTCCCCACACTTTGGATCGCTCCGAATTGCCCCTTGCCCTCGCCGAGCATATAACTCGAAAGACCACCAGTCATGGCGAAGCCCCCCGAGAGGAAGATGTCCATCTTAAAATCGCCGTTCAGATCGCCCCCCGCTATGTACTCATACAGAAGGGCGTTGCCGTCACCGATCATATTCTGGTTTTCGACATAGAGTTCCCCGTTCGCGTAGCGCAGCGAATACACATAGGTGTCGTAAGACTCGGCTCCCAAATTTACGCTGACTGCAGCCGCCAGGGTTTGTATTCGAGTGCCGTAAAAATCGCCGACCGCCAGCGATTGCACATTGCTCAGCGGCGCGATGATCACATCCGAAATTGTGCCGTCCCCGTTGCCCAAGAGTAGGCCCACCCCATCACCGGACGAGAAGGCCAAGTCCTGTTTTCCGTCCGCATTGAAATCGCCGGCTACCAGCGTGTTGCCGCCATAATATTCCGTCTCCGACAGAGTGAACTTGCCATTGCCTTTTCCGAGGAAAATCCATGTCATGTAGGCTCCGGCGTCAGAAACCGCGATATCTGGCTTGTGATCGCCGTTGAAATCAGCCAGCGCGATGGTTGAAGCATTTCCAGAAACCGTTAAATTAGTCCCCTGTCTAAATGTGCCGTCGCCGTTTCCCAGCAGTATCGTTACCACCCCGGCTGTTCCGTTGGGAACGCCGGCGATCGCCAAATCGAGCTTGCCGTCCTCGTCGAAATCAGCGGCGAAGACCTGTCCCAGATTCTGTGCGAGCGGTTGGTTCACTGGCGCTGCGTATTGACCATCACCGACACCCCGGTAGAAGGACAAACTGGAAAAGTTCACGGTCACAAGATCCAGGATCCCATCGTTGTTAAAATCCCCCGCAATAATCGAACTTGTGCCCGTGTCCCCAGAGTCAATTAAGGTTTCGTTAAAGTTGACTTGCGCTTGTGCAGGACCGCTCAACAGGATGGCCGCGCCAAAAACCGTTGCCAGTAGAAGACCGGATCGCAGCGGCCAAACAGTAGCCCTTGGCCTCGTTCCCGTCACGAAATGACCGTCACAGTGCATAGAAACCTCCAAAGTGTCTCGAGGTAGATGCTCCGCCGGTTTTGCTGGTTGTGAATTCGTTCTGAACTACAGAATCTACCCGAGGGGATACACGGGGATACCCGTCCCTGTTGAGCTCTGGAAGCTCGCAATTACTGAGAGCTCGCCGTCCGACGACCAACCGCCCGGTCCCTATCGCTTCGCCTGCAGCTGCTACAATTTTTCGTTGCTATCCTGCATTCAAGCGCGACTTACGCCGCGCCCCTTGAAGAGGTTCTGCATGCCCGAAACGCTGCAACTCCAAAACCCCGCGCCGCTCACCGCCCTCACAGAAGACGAGATTCTCTTTCGCGACAGCGTCCGCCAATTCGCCGACGATAAGATCCGCCCTCTAGCCAAAGAGATGGACGACAAGGCCGTATTCGATCACTCGCTGCTCGAACATTTTTTTCAGCTCGGCCTGATGGGCATCGAGATTCCCGAACAGTATGGCGGAGCGGGCGGCAGGTTTTTCGAATCCATCTTGGCCGTCGAAGAATTCTCGCGAGCCGATGCCTCCGCCGGCGTGATTGTCGACGTACAAAACACCTTGGTCGCAAACGCAATCCTGCGGTGGGCCACTGAAGACCAAAAGAAACGCTACCTCACAAAAATGGCAGCCGACACCGTCGGAGCCTATGCCCTTAGCGAAGCGGGCTCCGGTTCAGACGCTTTCGCCCTTCAGACCAAAGCCGAACTCAAAGGCTCCGACTTCGTTCTCAACGGACGCAAACTCTGGATCACCAACGGCAAAGAAGCCGGACTCTTCATCCTCTTCGCCACCGTCGACCCCTCCAAGGGATACAAGGGGATTACCGCATTTCTCATCGAGAAGGACTTTCCCGGCTTTACCGTCGGCAAGAAAGAAGACAAGCTCGGCATTCGCGCCTCCTCCACCTGCGAACTCATTCTCGAAGACTGCCGCGTGCCCAAAGAAAATGTCCTGGGTGAAGTCGGTAAAGGCTACAGAATCGCCATAGAAACCCTGAACGAAGGCCGCATCGGAATCGGCGCGCAAATGCTGGGCGTAGCGCGCGGCGCATGGGAGTACGCCTCCAAATACGCGCAGGAGCGCACGCAGTTCGGCAAACCAATTTCAGAATTTCAGGGTATTCAATTTCAGATCGCACAGATGGCGACTGAAATCGAGGCCGCCCGCCTCATGGTCTACAACGCTGCGAGAATGAAAGACGCCGGCCTAAATTTTGTTAAAGAAGCCGCCATGACGAAGCTCTTCACCTCGCAAGTTGCCGAACGCGTGACCTCGCTCGCCATCGAGGTTTATGGCGGATACGGTTTCACGAAAGATTATCCGGTAGAAAAATACTGGCGCGATGCGAAGATCGGGAAAATCTACGAAGGCACTTCCAACATGCAACTGGCAACCATCGCCAAACTGGTGATGGGAAAATAAGGCGGGAAGTTAGAGGTTAGAGGTCAGATTGCACGGCTCACATGCAGTCGTTGGTTTTACTTCTGCAATCGAACCTCCGACCTCTGCAATTTCTCGCTAATAATAGATTATGTTTTCAGCCCTTCGATATCCCGGTACTGGCTTCGAAAATATAACAAGGGTTCCCCGTCCCGCACCACCACCTCTTCCACTTCCGCGATAAATATTGTGTGATCGCCCGCCGGTTGCGCCGAATGCAAGCGACACTCCAGGTAAGCCAGCGCACCATGCAGCACAGGCGTTCCGTGCGCCGTACGATCAAATCGCGCCCCGGCCTCATCCGGATGCTGCGGCGTCTCCGTCGCCCGAGCGTAGTATTCCGAAATCGCCAGCTGATCGTTGCGCAGCACGTTCACTCCGAATCGCTTGCGCGCATGCAGATGTGCGTGCGTCCGCGCTCGATGATCCACACAAACCAGTACCAGCACCGGATCGAGCGAAACAGATGTAAAAGCATTCGCGGTCATGCCATGGACTTCGCCATCCTGGTCGACGGTAATCACCGTCACTCCCGTCGCGAAGCATCCCATTGCGCTGCGGAAATCGCTGCCACTCACGCTCATCCCCAACCTCGCCACGCATGAACTCGTGGATTCGCCCCGACTAAGATCCCCACGGGGCAGGATTTCCCCGCGTCCGCTATCATCTTTGCCTGTACGATTGTTAACGACATGTCGATTCGAACGCAACGCACATCGAAGTAAGCACGAGTCGCTTAAGAACGTATGCCGACCTCTTCCCCAGACGCGCTGTCCACGACAGAAACGAAGCCGTCGGACCTCAGCGCAGCGCCGATTTCAAGCGAAGCCGCTTGCCGGCTGTTGGGAACGGACGAGGCCATGCTACCGTCCCTGCTCGCCGCCGCGCAACTCGCCCGCGACCGCTTCAAGCCTGGAGTCATCACCTACTCTCGCAAGGTTTTTCTTCCCCTTACCAATCTCTGCCGCGATTATTGCGGCTATTGCACCTTCCGCCGCGATCCAGGGGAACCCGGCGCACACACGATGACGCCCGACGAAGTCATGCGCGTCGTCCACCAGGGTGAGCGCAGGGGATGTACCGAGGCTCTCTTCAGCCTCGGCGATAAACCCGAACTTCTTTTTCCGCAGATGCGCGATACTCTGCGTCACATGGGATTCAAATCCACACTCCACTATCTGGAAGCGATGTGCGAAAAAGTCCTTCGCGAATCGACCCTGCTTCCGCATCCCAATCCCGGATTGATGAGCGCCGAATGGCTTAATCGCTTTTCCCGTGTGGCTCCTAGCATGGGACTCATGCTCGAAACGACGAGCACGCGCCTGCTCGCGGAGGGCGCTGCTCACGATAACGCCCCTGATAAAGACCCCGCCAAGCGCCTGCGCGTCATCGAAGACGCAGGCCGTCAGAAAATTCCCTTTACCACGGGAATTCTGATTGGCATCGGAGAAACTCTGGAGGAACGAGTTGAAACGTTGATCGCCATCCGCAATCTCCACGAAAAATATGGACACATCCAGGAAGTGATCGTGCAGAATTTTCGCGCCAAGCCCTCAACTCCGATGGCCGACTCTCCCGAGCCCGACCGCGCGGACATGCTTCGCACGCTAGCCGTCGCTCGCCTGCTCATGCCAAACATGAATATCCAAGCGCCGCCGAATCTCTCTGACCCGCACTACTCAGACCTCCTCGACGGTGGAATCAATGACTGGGGCGGCATTTCGCCTTTGACTCCAGATTTTATTAATCCAGAAAAACCTTGGCCTCATCTGCAGCAGTTAGAACAGCACACCAACGCGAAAGGATTTGCCTTGCGTCAGCGCCTCCCCGTTTACGCGGAATTCATCGAACCGCTTGCAGAGTCGGCCGCCGCCGATAGCCCCTTACTTGCCGAGCGCCTAGCGATCGCTTCCGACCCCACGGGTTATGCGCGGAGTGCCGCATGATCACCGTCTTAACCGGCGGCACGGGTGGCGCAAAATTCGTCGACGGACTCCGTCACCTCGTCCACCCCGAAGACCTGACCATCATCGTCAACACCGGCGACGATCTGCTCTGGTGGGGTCTTTACGTCTCTCCCGACGTTGACTCCATCATGTACATGCTGGCCGGCAAACTCAGCCAGGAGCGCGGCTGGGGCGTCAAGGGAGATACTTTTTTCTGCCTCAACGCCATGGGGCAAATGGGACAGCCCATCTGGTTTCATGCCGGGGACCGCGATCTTGCAACTCACATCTTCCGCTCGAAATTGCTCGCCGACGGCAAGACGCTCAGCGACGCCACCGCCGAAATCGCCGGGAACCTGGGCATCAAAACCCGTATTCTTCCCATGAGCAATTCGCGCGTCGAAACCCGCGTCTTAACTCCCATTGGGGAGCTGAGCTTCGAAGAATACTTCGTCCAGCGCTGGTATCAGGATCCCGTAGAATCCGTTCGCTTCGCCGGTGCTTCCGACGCCGAGCCCGGTCCCGGAGTGCTTGAAGCGATCCGCTCCGCCGATCTAGTTCTGCTTGCACCCAGTAACCCGATTACCAGCATCGGCCCTATTCTCGCCGTCCCCGGAATTCGCGAGGCATTGCGCGAAAGCCGTGCTCGATCTGTTGCCATTAGCCCAATCGTCGGAGGAGCCGCCGTCAACGGTCCCGCAGGAGCACTCATGGCCGCTCAAGGCTTCCCCATCTCCATCGCCGGAGTCGCCGACTGCTATCACGACTTCCTCGATCTCTTGGTCGTCGATTCCCAAGACGCCCTCGCCGCCGACAAATTGCGCAAGACCGGCATGCGCGTCCATTGCACCCCTACCATCATGCGAAAGCAAGAAGACAGAATCGCCCTCGCCCAGAGCGTCCTCGACGCCGCGATGCAGCCTCCCTCCACGCAGGTCGAGATGGAGCGAGCATGATTCTCGTCCCCGTCAAGATTCTTTCTGATGCAAAGCAGCGCCTGTCAGCCGTTTTGAATCCCGAAGAGCGCGTCGCATTGGCTCAGGCCATGTGCGAAGACGTTTTACAAACTCTGGCACATTGGCACAGTCGCCCACCCGTTGCTGTCGTAACCAGTGATCCATTTGCAGGCGATCTGGCCGCAAGTTTCGCTTTCGAGGTCATCCCCGACGACAATTCGGGCGAGACCAGCGCGATCGAAACGGCCACTAGGTTATGTCGTGCCCGAGGGCAGAAGCAGACGTTAGTGATTCCGGCCGACATTCCGCTGATTGACGCGCGAGAATTGCAAGAGATCGTCGATGCCGCTCCCTCCACCGGCTCAGTGTTGGTTCCCGACGCCGCAGGACGCGGCACTAACGCCGCTTGGCGGTCGCCTGCCGATCTTTTCCCTCTCCGCTTCGGCAACGACAGTTTCTTACCGCACCAGGCCGCGGCGAAAGCAACCGGCAAGCCCTGTATCGTCTTGCATCTCCCCAGCATCGCGCGCGACATCGACCGCCCTGACGATCTACTCGAAGTCGCCGCTGCCCACGGAGATCGGTTGTCGCAAAGATTACTTCGCAGTTGGAACCTCGACCGCCGGGAATCGGTCTCCCGCTAAATGAAGCAACGCCGCACCAGGTCGCGCATTGCCAAGCACATACCCGAAAAGTACCAGCCAGGCGAAATTCGTATTCTCCCGATTGCCGTTCGCGGAGAGATCCGCGCCGGAGAATCCTTAAGCGCGATAATTCTGGCAGCGGCGCGCGCGCACAAGCTGCGCTTTCAGGATGCCGACATCTTGGTCGTAAAGCATAAAGTTGTTTCCAAGTCCGAAGGTGCAATTGTCGCGCTCGATGAGATCCGTACCTCGAGGGCATCCCAGACTTGGGCCAGGAGCTATGGGCTCGACGCGCGCGTCACGCAACTCGCCCTACACGAGAGTCGACGCATCGTTCGCAGGAAACACGGCATCATGATCACCGAGACCAAACACGGTTTCATCTGCGCCAACAGCGGAATCGACGTTTCGAATGTCGATGGCGGCCATCACGCCGTCCTGCTGCCCGAGAACCCCGATCGCTCCGCCGCCAAATTGCGGCGTGACTTCAAGAAGCAATTAGGAATCGAAATCGCTGTAATCGTCAGCGACAGCTTCGGGCGTCCCTGGCGCGAAGGATTAACCGAAGTTGCTATTGGCGTCTCCGGCATGCGCCCCTTGGTCGACTATCGTGGACGCCGCGACCCGCATGGCTATTCACTCCATGCCACCATCGACGCGGTAGCCGACGAACTCGCCTGCGCCGCCGGATTAGTTTGTGGCAAACTCGCAAACACTCCCGCCTGCATCATAAGAGGCTATTCGTACACGCGCGGAAGCGGCACGGCGCGCGAACTCATCCGTCCCGCAAAAAAGGACCTTTTTCGATGATATTTTTCTTACATATTATTTAGGAGACAAATCATGACCTGGCACTCCTCCGAACTCGAACTATTCCCCGCTTTGACTTGGGAAGAAATCGCACCGCAAGCCTCTGCCCCCATTCGTAACGCCCTCGAACGCGTCCTTGAAACGCAAGACGGATCCTGCCTTAGTGACTCCGAACGCTATGCCCTCGCCAACAGCGAACAACTCGATCTCGTCGCCCTTTTGGTAGCCGCCGACACTCTTCGTCGCGACACGGTCGGCAACATCGTCAGCTACGTCGTCAATCGCAACATGAATTTCACAAACATCTGCTTCGTCGGATGCAAATTCTGCGCATTCAGTCGCGGACCGCGCGAGCCTGACTCCTACTTTCACTCCCTCGAAGACATGGCGCGCAAAGCCGGAGAAGCCTGGGCCATCGGCGCGACCGAAGTCTGCATTCAGGGCGGCCTTCCTCACGGTCTGCCGCCGTTTTACTACCGCGATGTTCTCCGCTCCATCAAGAAGGTTGTTCCCGGAATGCACATCCACGCCTTCTCTCCCATGGAAATCGTCTACGGAGTTGAATTGACCGGTATGACCCTCCGCGATTATCTAACCATGCTGCGCGACAACGGACTCGACACTCTCCCCGGCACCGCCGCCGAAATTCTCGACGATGAAATTCGCCACGTCCTCTCCCGCAACAAACTGACCTCTGCGCTATGGCAAAACGTCATTCGCACCGCCCATCAGTGCGGCATCCTCAGCACTTCAACTCTCATGTACGGGCACCGCGAAACGCCCGATCACTGGGTCCGTCAGATGAATCTGTTTCGTCAGATCCAATCCGAAACCGGCGGGTTCACGGAATTTGTCCCACTCGGCTTCGTGCACCAGAACACGCTTCTCTTCGAACAAGGATTAGCGCGCACCGGCCCCACTCTAGCTGAGCACCTCAAGATTCACGCCCTCGCCAGAATTTTGCTCGCGGGATCGATCCACAACATTCAAGTCTCGTGGGTGAAGCTGAACCGCAAACTTTCCCAGCTCTGTCTGCACGCAGGAGCCAATGACTACGGCGGAACTCTCATGGAAGAAAATATATCCCGCGAAGCCGGCGCATCTGCCGGCCAGTACACCAGTCCCGAAGATTTCCAGTCCCTGATTCTCGAAATCGGACGCATCCCCGCCGAGCGCAACACAAAATATTCCCGCATGCAGATCAAGCTGCCTCCGATGTTTGTGGACGAACGCGCGTCCTCGCCAGTCGAACCCAATCGAATCTCGGCGGCGAACGTCGAAAGCAATTCCGATTTCGGAATCGAATATTCTCAATTCCCGGAGTTCGCATGACCCGACCGATCGCCGTCATAGGCGGTACGGGCCCCGCCGGTAGCGGCTTGGCCCTCCGCTGGGCACGCGCCGGAGAAACCGTCATCATCGGCTCCCGTGACAAGGCCCGCGCAGAGGCCACCGCCGACACCATTCGCCAACGCGCCGGTGAAAATGCTCAAGTCTCAGGCATGGAAAATTCCGCCGCTTGCGCCGCCTCTGAACTGCTCGTGCTGACCGTCCCCTTTGAAAGCCAGGCTGCGTTGCTTAAACAGTTGAAGCCCGCAATGCGCCCTGGCAGCATTTTGATCGACGCTACAGTCCCTCTCGCCGCCAGCATCGGGGGACGCGCCAGCCGCACCTTAGGCGTGTGGCAGGGCTCCGCTGCTCAGCAAACCGCTGAACTCGTCCCCAAAGGCATCTCCGTAGTCGCCGCTTTTCAAAATGTTTCGGCCGAAATTCTCAACAGCGACAGCAACCAAGACATAGATTGTGACGTTCTCGTATGCAGCGACGATCCCAACGCGACTCAGATCACGATGGAACTCGCCGCCAAAATTAAACGTGTCCGTTCGATCGATGGTGGCAAGCTCGAAAACGCGCGCATTGTCGAGCAAATTACCGCTCTGCTGATCGGTCTAAACATTCGTCACAAAGGCCACGGGGGAATCCGCATCACCGGCCTCCCCGACACTGCATACAAAACATGAAAATGTGAGGACGAGCGGTGCGGGATGGGCGACTCGTGAGCCTGCCCTAAGCGAAGTCGAAGGGTTCAGCCGGACAAATTGATCGTGCAATCTCGTTAGAAGTGCTAGCTACCTCCAAATGAACGCTCCCCCCAGCAACGCGGCCATCGAGTTCGACCATGCCTCCTTCCGCCTGAACGGCCGCCCCTTGTTGCAAGATCTCGTTCTCTCGGTCAATAAGGGTGAAACGCTCGTCCTCCTGGGACGCAGCGGTTCTGGAAAAACCACCTCCCTCAAATTAATCAACCGCCTGCTGATTCCCACCGAAGGTGCTGTCCGCGTCGCCGGACGCTCCACCGCCGATTGGGACCCTATCCAACTCCGCCGCAGCATCGGCTACGTCATTCAGGACGGCGGGCTGTTCCCCCATTTCACCGTCGAGCGCAACATCGCCCTTGTCCCAAGAATCGAAAACTGGCCGGCGCCACGCATCGAGGCGCGAACCCGTGAACTTCTTGCGACCGTCGGACTGAAGCCGGATCTCCTCTCCCGCTATCCCAGCCAGCTCTCCGGAGGTCAGCGCCAGCGCGTTGGCGTCGCCCGCGCTCTCGCAGCCGACCCTGCCATTCTGATTCTCGACGAAGCCTTCGGAGCTCTCGATCCCATCACTCGCTCCGAAATGCAGAAGGAATTTCGTGCCCTCCAGCAGCGCATGAAAAAAACCGTCATCTTCGTCACTCACGACCTCCGCGAAGCTCTGCTCCTCGCCGATCGTATCGCGCTCATGGAAGATGGCCGCCTCATCGTCGATCTTCCAGTATCCGAATTTAAACGCTCCGAAGACCCGCTCGTACGCGCCTACATCGAAGCCTTCTCCGGCTCGCCCCATCCCCAACAGCTAGGAATTGGTCAAACGCAGTCAAAGGAATCGCCATGAATTTCTTGCAGTTCATAATGGCTAATCGGCAGCAAGTGCTCGAACTCACCCTAGAACACATCACTCTCGCCGGGGTGGCCACGCTCATCGCAGCTCTCGTAGGAATTCCACTCGGCATCCTGATCACCCGCGTCCCGCAACTGAGTAAGCCGATCCTCGGCAGCGCGAACGTCATCCAGACCATCCCCAGCCTCGCCCTCTTCGGCTTTCTTCTTCCGGCCCCTTGGATCGGCGAACGCGGCAGCCGTCTCGCGATTCTCGCCCTCGCCCTGTACGCCCTAATGCCGCTCATCCGCAACACCTATGCCGGCATCCAAAGCGTCGACCCCGCCGTTGTCGAAGCCGGACGCGCCATGGGCCTAACCGACCGCCAGGTACTCTTTCAAGTCGAACTGCCCTTGGCCTCCGGCGTGATCGTAGCCGGAGTCAGGATCGCAACCGTCCTCTCCATTGGACTTGCAACCATCGCCGCCGCCATTGGAGCGGGCGGTCTTGGCGAATTCATCTTTCGCGGATTGGCCATGGTCAACAACCAAGTCATCCTCGCCGGAGCCGTTCCCGCCGCCCTCCTCGCGCTCATCGCCGATTTCGCGCTAGGACGCCTCGAGCGCCGCCTAGGCTCGCTCCGCGCAAGGTCCTAAATAAAGGTCCTAAATAAATGAGGGATCGTAGAGTGAGATCGGCCAATAGAAAAAGTAGTCATCAAACTGCAGAGCAGAGAACCGCCAGAACATCGTCACTCGTAACGCCTTCTCTTCGTGTCCCTTCGTGTCCTCTGTGGTTAAGCCTTTCGCTCCTGCCTCTTATCCTGCTCCTCCTGCCGATCACGAGCTGCCAGCATCCAGCCAATACAATCGTTGTCGGCTCCAAGAATTTCACCGAGCAACTCATCCTCGGAGAAATGTTTGCCCAAGTCATCGAAGCTCGCACACATCTCCCCGTCGAACGCCGTTTCTACCTCGCCGGAACGTTCATCTGCCAGCAAGCGATTCTCTCCGGACGCATCGATCTCTACCCCGAATACACCGGTACCGCCCTCACCGCCGTCCTAAAACAGCAACCCAGCAGCGATAAGCAGGAAGTCTACCGGCGCGTGCAGGATGCTTACGAAACGAAGTTTTCTCTGAAGCTCGGTCCGCCTCTAGGTTTCGACGACACCTTTGCCATGGTCATCCGCGGCGACGACGCCCGCCGCTTGCAACTGAAAACGCTTTCGCAAGCCGCGACTTTCACGCCACATTGGCGCGCCGGTTTCGGCTACGAATTCATGGAGCGTCCTGACGGATACAAAGGTCTAGTCGTCAGCTATGGCCTCCGCTTCGCCGAAACACCGCGCATCATGGACCTCGGCCTCATCACGCGCGCCCTGAAAGAGCATCAGGTCGACATGATCGCCGGGAACAATACCGACGGATTGATCCCCGCGCTCGATCTTTTCGTCTTGCAGGACGACCACCACTATTTCCCGCCCTACGAAGCCGTCGCGGTTATGCGCGAAGAAATGCTAAAAAAACATCCGGAAGTCGGCACCGTACTCGACGCCCTGGCAGGCATCATTTCTGACGATGACATGCGCCGACTCAACTACGCAGTGGACGGCCTGCACCGTGACCCCGTCGCTGTAGTAAGAGGATTTCTGCACGAGAAAAAACTGATCAACTAGTTAGTGTTCCGACTTTCTTCTCAATCCCAAAGCTTGTCATCCCGAGCAAAGCGAGGGATCTGCAGTTCGTTACCGCTAGCCCCTTAACTCGTCGTCCCCGCCTCTTCCACCGGCTGCGCATTTAATTCCTGAGGAGGCTCGCCGCCCGCCAATCCCTGCGCTACGATCAATCGCCTCGCCTCAACTCGCAGTTCCGGCAGCATTCGCCAAAACCATACCGCGCCCATGAAACACGCAACCCCGCCCACCCCCACCGTCAACGGCGCTCCCGCTCGATGCGCCAAAGCTCCGCCGAAAAACGCTCCAAAAGGAGCCATTCCCATGAACATCATCGAATAAACTGACATAACCCGCCCGCGCAATTGGTCCGGCACCATCGTCTGGATCAACGTATTCGAACAGGCCATCTGCAACATCATCGAGTACCCGGCTGGGAGCAGCAGCGCTACCGAAAGCCACAACGATCTCGAGAACGAAAAGCAAACCAAGCTGATCCCTAACCCCGCGCAACTGAACGCGACCCACCGTCCCAGGCCCTTCACACCCGTCTTCGCCGCCAGCGTCAACGCTCCAAACAAGGCACCAACTCCCGTCGCTCCCATCAGAATGCCCAGACCGCGCGCCCCTCCATGCAAAATCTTATCCGCGAAAATTGGCATCAACACCGTGTACGGCATCGCCACCAAACTCACTAGCCCAATCAGCAACAACAGCGCTCGAATAATGTGCGTCTGGTTCACCCAGCGAAATCCTTCGATAATATCTTCAATCGGAGAATGCTTGCTCACCCGTGCCGGCGAATGTACGTGCATCAAAAGCAATCCAACAATCACAGCAACATAGCTGAGCGAATTCGCCGCAAAACACCAGCCCTCTCCGATTTTCGCGACGAGAATTCCCGCGATCGCCGGACCAATCACCCGCGCTCCGTTGAACATCGACGAATTGAGAGCGATCGCGTTCATCAGATCTTCTTTGCCCACCATGTCCACAAGAAATGACTGTCTTCCCGGAATGTCAAATGCGTTCACCACCCCGAGCATCCCCGCCAGCGCAAAAATGTGCCATACCTGAACCCGCCCGCTCAGCGTAAGCCATGCCAGAATCCCTGCCAGAATCATCGAAGCAATCTGCGTCGCAATCACCAACCGTTGCCGGTTCATGCGATCCGCGGTTATACCTCCGAAAGGCGCGACTAGAAAGACGGGAAACTGGCTGGCGAACCCTACGCTTCCCAGCAGCAGCGCCGACTTCGTCATGCTATAGACCAGCCACGCCTGCGCTACACTCTGCATCCATGTGCCAATCAGCGAGATCAACTGGCCGCCAAAGAAAAGCTGAAAGTTCCGGTGTCGCAAGGCTCGAAGCGTCGTCGCCCACTTCGGCCCAGCCGTCGCCTGCGTTTCCGTCTCCCGAGCCGCAGCGGAATTTCCGTCGTCAGTCACTCCTTAAACCTTTTCACATCTTCGGGATGACGGCAACCCGGGCCACCTTCATGATTCGTCTCATGGACGAAGCTCGGCCAAGCCCGTCACGCACCCGTTCCACCCGTTTCAACTCGATCTGGGATTTCCACAGTTCTCTCCTTCGTAGTTCATTTGTAACTTCCCCAACGCACCAATAAGCGATAGAGTTAAAGTCCGGCAGTCGGAATCATCGAATCTTCGGGAGGTATAACAATGCGCACAGATCCGAATCGCGTCGAACGCCGGGGTGCGCAGCGATTCGAAGTGCAACTGCCCGTCGCAGTTCATTTCGAAGGACGCACTGTGCCCGGTTTTACTCAGGACTTAAGTGGCCGCGGAATTTTCTTCTACACCGAAGCATCCCTCCCCGAAGGCGCCGTCGTCGAACTGACCTTTACCATGCCCTCCGAAATTACCCTCGCAGAAAACATGCCGGTCCGGTGTCGTGGACGTGTACTGCGTTCTTCATCGCCCCAGTCCGCGCCCTCGCCCACCGCGCAACGAACCGGAATCGCCGTTCAGCTCGATTCCTACCAATATTTGCCGAACGATCAGCCTACCGCGCCTTTCGTTCGCGTTTCCGCCGGAGCGTCCGTCCCAGAATCCTCGCTACCCGTTCCGCGCTGACTTCTCCCCCACCTCGCCTTTTCAGCGGGCCGTTTCGAGGCCTTGTCCGTCTTTTCAAGCGCCGTCCTTTGCCTTACAATCAGGTTCAACAACAGTCTGGCGGGCTCTCGCACCCGTTTCCCCAAAACCGCCCGTAACTGGCCGTCTCGCCGTACCCTTCGTTACGAAGGTCACTTGGCTCCGGCGCTGGAAGTTCGTAGCATGGCCATGAACACTGAGAATCGAGTCATGCCCGGGATCGCCGTCGCTCTCCTCACCGAGGATCGCGAACAATCCGTAGTTCTCAATAGCCGGGTCGAGAGCACCAACCTGGCCCGCGCCGTACTCAGCCACGTCGGTTTCCCGACCGGACCCAACGACGCCATCCTGCGCCAACTTCAGGACCAGCACGCCGAAGTCGTCCTCGTAAGCATCGATCCGCACAATCCCCAGCGCGCCATCCGGGCCATCGAACTCATCCACTCCAATATTCCAGATGTCACGATTTTTGCCGTGGGCGAAATGAGCCAGCCCACCAACATCGTCTCCGCCATGCGTGCAGGAGCTCGCGAATTCCTCGATCACGCTTCCAGCCGCGAGGCTCTCGTCGAGGCTTTCGCTCGCTTCTCCGCGACTCTGAGCCGCGCGCAGCGCAGTGCCAGCAAGGCTCGGGTCTTCACTTTTCTAAACGCCAAAGGCGGCGCCGGAGCCACCACGACCGCCGTCAATACCGCCGTCGCTCTACAGGAAGCCCACGGTCGCGTCGTCCTGGTGGATTTCGCTCCCATCGGTCACGCCGCGCTTCAACTCAATCTGCGCCCCCAGTTCACGCTGATCGATGCCCTACAGAATCTCCACCGCATGGATGGTTCGCTGCTCGACGGCCTCATGACGCCCTATCGCAACGGTCTCCATCTGCTGGCCGGAGCGCAGCAGCCCCACAACAACATTCCGACCGCCTCCGAACTCGCGCGTCTCTTCGACCTTCTCGTCAACCAGTATCACTTTGTCGTACTCGATTGTTCCGGCCGTATGGACAGCACCATGCAAACCATCTGCGACCTCTCGAACGCCGTGCTCATGGTCGCGCAAACCGATGTCGTATCCCTCTGGAGCGCCGGCCGCATCCAAACTTTCTTGCAAGAGGGAGCCGGTCGCGATCGCCTCCGCCTCGTTCTCAACCGTTACAAAAAAATTCCCGGCTTCACCGACGAAGATGTAGAAAAAGCTACTAACTGCAAAGTCCTCTGGAAGATTCCCAACAACTTTCAGATCATTGGACCCGCGATCGACAAAGGCAGCCCCGTCGCCGCGCAGAGCAATCACGAAATCGGCCGCTCTTATCAGGGGCTCGCCGCTGAACTCGCCGGCGCCACCTCCGCCGAAGGCGCACTCTCTCTGCTCTACCAGCAAGACAAAGGCGAAAGCAAGAAACGCGCAGGAAGCCCGCTCATGGTCTCCCCCGTCCGCGCCGGACAGTAGCAACCTCGATCCAGCCTTGCCCGGCTTTCCCCCAATAAGATCTCGTCATCCCCACGAAAAATCTTGTCATCCCAGCACCGCGAGGGATCCGCAGTTCGCTCTTCCTTCGTGTCTCTTCGTGTCCTCCGTGGTGAACGCTCTTCACACTCTCAGCGTCCCCATCCTCACCACTTTGTTAGAATGAGAGATTCACCCATCATGCCCATCCACACCAAGAAGCGCGTGCTCAGCGGAATGCGCTCCACCGGCAAACTTCACCTCGGCAATTATGTCGGCGCCCTCGTCAACTGGGTTCGCATGCAGGATGAGTACGACTGCTTCTTCTTCATCGCCGATTGGCACGCCCTCACCACCGACTACGCCGATCCTTCGCGCCTGAAACAAAATTCCGTCGAGGTTCTCCTCGATTGGCTCGCCGCCGGACTCGATCCCGCCAAGTGTGTCATGTTCATCCAGTCCCACGTCCCCGCGCACGCCGAACTGCATTTGCTTTTCTCCATGATTACTCCGGTCGGATGGCTCGAGCGCGTCCCCACCTACAAAGAGCAGAAGGAAAATATCAAGGGGAAAGATCTCGACACCTACGGCTTCCTCGGCTATCCCGTCCTGCAATCCGCCGACATCCTGATCTACAAGGCGGACGTCGTCCCCGTCGGCGAAGACCAGGTAGCCCATGTGGAATTGACCCGCGAAATAGCGCGGCGCTTCAATCAGTTTTATACGAAAGTCGAAAGTGAAAAACTAACTCCAGTCCAACGGGCATGGTGTAAGGCGAAATATGGGGAGGTTCTTTTAAATACCGTCTACATGGTGGAGCCCGTGTTCCCCGAGCCCGCCGCTCTTCTGACGCCCGCTCCCCGCCTGCCCGGAACTGACGGCCGCAAGATGTCGAAATCCTACGGCAACGCCGTCATGCTCACCGATCCCGAGCCGCTCGTTCGCCAAAAATTGAAGACAATGGTCACCGACCCGGCTCGCGTTCGCCGCACCGATCCCGGCAATCCTAACGTCTGCCCCGTCGGCGATCTGCACAAAATATTCAGCACCAAAGAAACGTTAGCCAAGGTTTACGACGGCTGCCGCTCCGCCGGAATCGGCTGCATCGAATGCAAAGGCTGGGCCGCCGACGCCATCGTCCAGATCCTCAACCCCATGCAGGAGCGGCGCAAAAAATACGAAGACAATCCCGGCCTCGCCTGGGATATTCTGGAAGCTGGCTCAGCCCGCGCCCGCGAAATCGCCGGCGCCACCATGGACGACGTTCGCAGTTCGATGGGACTCGACTACCGTCCGAACCGCGAGCCAAATGGCCAGACGGCGAAGGATTCCCCGAAGTGACCGAAAACACTGCCGCGTCCAAATCCTCCCGCAAAGACGACGCCAGCGACTTCCCTTTCGCCATCGAACTTGGCGAAATCTACGAAGGCCCGCTCGACCTGCTCCTCGATCTCATTCGCAAGCAGGACATCAATATCTACGACATCCCCATCGCAAAAATCACCGCGCAATACCTCGCCTACGTCGAGCGTATCCGCGAACTCGACGTCAATGTCGCCTCCGAATTCATTTACATGGCCGCGGTCCTAATCCACATCAAGTCCAAGATGTTGCTGCCTCGCGACCCGCTCCTTCCCGCCGACGCCCAGGAAGACCCGCGTAACGAACTCGTCAATCGTCTTCTCGAGCACGAAAAATTCAAATCTGCCGCGCAAATGCTCCTGCAAAAACAGCAAATTGAAGATGCCGTTCTCAGCAATCCGTCCATCCGCGAATTCATGGACGCCGAAGGCACCGAGCCTGAACTCGCCGCCGATGTCATCGACCTCGTGAAGACTTTCCAGCAGATTTTGGATCGCGCCCGCACACGCCCGATCCTCCAGGTCGACGAAGAAACCGTCACCGTCGGTCAGATGATCCAATACCTGCATCGCCGACTTTCGTTAGAAGATCGCCCCATTCGCCTGAAACAAATGCTCCGTAACGTGCCCTCGAGGCAAGCCTTGGTCTGCATGTTTCTGGCGATGCTGGAACTAGTCCGCCTGCAAGCCATCCAAGTGCGCCAAGACCACGTCTTCGGAGAAGTCCTGGTTCGCAAGCACTCCCACTTCGACGAAGTCATGGCCGAACAAGCCGCCGTGCGCGATGATTGGAGATAGAAACAGAAAATTATTTGCATGTCTTGGAACAGGCATGCGTGGGAACAAGCAGGTGCGGAAACGGGCGACCCGCCCGTTCATCCGAGGTCAGGCTCCGCACCGGACAGCGAACGACGAATAGCGAGCGACGAACGACGATTTTCTATGAGCCTCAAACCCCAACTCGAAGCCATCATTTACGCCGCCGAGACTCCCATCACTCTCGACCAGATTTCCGCGCTCGTCAAAGACTCGATCCTCGCCGAAACTCCCGGAATCGAACCCGCCGAAATCAAATCGCGCATCCGCGCCACCCTCGAAGAACTCGCCGCCGAATACGCCGGATCCTCTCACGGCATCGAAATCCGCCAGGTTGCCGGCGGATATCGCATGTCCACTAAGCCCGAACAGCACGACGTAGTCCGCGCCTTCGCCAAAAGTCTCAAGCCACCGTTCCGCCTCTCTTTGCCCGCGCTCGAAACGCTCGCTGTCATCGCCTACAAACAACCCGTTACGGTCCCCGAGATTAGCGAGATTCGTGGCGTCGACTCCGGCGGAGTCATTGCCACTCTCTTCGACCGCAAACTCATTACCACCGCCGGACGCAAAGCCGTCATCGGCCGTCCCATTCTTTACAAAACGAGCAAAGAGTTCCTCCTGCGCTTTGGCTTGAAAGACGTTAATGAACTTCCCAGCATGGAGGAATTCGAAAAGCTCCTCGCCGAGTCTTTCCAAAGCGACCTGATCCCCGGCGAAGCCGCTCCAGCCGACCAGTCTTCATTATCTTTAACCGACGCGGAAACGGCCGCCGTCGATTCTTCTGCGGAAGGCGAATCAGACGATATTGCGCCAGAAGCTGAGCCGTCAGTCGAAACCTCCCAGCCCGAACTCACCGATTCCGAAACAGAAACGCACGCCGAAAACGAAACACCTGCCGCCATCAAACCGGAGTAGCCATGCCCGTCGAACGCTTACAAAAAATTATCGCCGCCGCCGGAATCGCTTCCCGCCGCAAAGCCGAAGAACTCATCACCTCCGGCCGCGTCGTCGTCAACGGCCAGGTCGTCACCGAACTAGGCTCCAAAGCCGATCCCGAGCAAGATCACATTCGCGTCGACGGCAAGCTCCTGCAGGGCGCTGAGCGATTCGTCTACGTCGCCCTCAACAAGCCCAAGGGATACGTAACCACCGTCAGCGATGAGAAGAAGCGTCCCACCGTGATGGACCTCGTAGAGAAGGTCAAAGGCCGCGTCTATCCCGTCGGCCGTCTCGACTGGGCTAGCGAAGGCCTCATCCTCATGACCAACGACGGCGCTCTCGCCAACGGTCTGATGAAGGCCTCATCCAACGTTCCCAAAGTCTACGTCGTGAAAGTTGCCGGGCAGCCCGACGAAGCCAAGCTCGATAAACTTCGCCGTGGCGTCTCCATCGCAGAAAAAGGTGGACGCCGCGTCCGCACCGCTCCCGCCAAAATTCGCTTGATCCGCGAAGGCGACAATCCCTGGCTCGAAGTAACCATCATTGAAGGCCGCAACCGCCAGGTCCGAAAGATGTTCGAAGAAGTGGGACACCACGTAGAAAAAATTCGTCGCGTTCAGTACGGCCCGCTCGCCCTCGACATCCCGCCCGGCGACTGGCGGAATCTCACGTTGCTCGAAGTGGCTAAATTAAAGAGCGCGGCTGCCGGAGTTCGCGTTGCCAGTCCCCCCACTCCGCCCATCCAACTCCGTCCCTCAAAGCCCCCTGCTAACAAGGTTCCGGCGAGGAAGCCATTCGTCCACAAGCCATCAACCGCGCCACGCTCATCCAAATTTCCCATTAGGCCTCGGCCCGCAAGACCAGAGCATTCCGACAGACCGAAATTCTCGACGCGTCCGTTCAAAAAATCAGACACGGAAAATAAGACGGCGCGTTCCGAAAGACCTTCGTCTTCATCTCGCCCCCAAAGGACATCGTCGCCATCTCGTCCCGAAAGACCTTCGCCCTCATTCCGTTCCGCAAGGCCGTCGCTGTCATCTCGGTCCGAGAGACCCTCATCGTCATCTCGTCCGCCTCGACCGTCATCTTCGTCGCACCCCACCGGATCTTTTTCGCGCTCCCCGAAGCCCTCGAGCCCAGCTCGCAAACCCGGCTCGAAACCGCCGCACTTCCAGAAGCGCAAGCGCGACTAGCCTTTATCGAACTCTATTTCTGACACTTCGCGCAATAATGGCTGCTGCGTCCTGCCAGCACCACCCGCTGGATCGTCGTCCCGCACACCAGACAATCCTCGGCCTCGCGCCCGTAAACTCGATGCTGCAGTTGGAAAAATCCTTCTTCTCCATCCGCGTCCACATAATCCGACACCGACGACCCTCCCAGCGCAATCGCCTCCCGCAACACTTCTTGCACAGCGCCATACAATTTCTTCAACTGCGCGAGCGTCAGCGTTGAGGCCCTTCGCCGTGGACGAATCCCCGCTCGAAACAGCGATTCATCCGCATAAATATTCCCCACGCCCCGCAGCAATTTCTGATTCAACAGCGCACTCTTAATTGGAGTCTTGCGCCCCTTGAACAGCGCAACGAACTGCTCTTCCGTAGCTTCCAACGGCTCGATTCCCCCCGGATCGAATCCTCCCGCATGCACGCTAAGCTTCCCAAACATTCGCGGATCAACAAACCGTAGTTCACGTCCAGACGCGAGCTTAGCAATCAAATGCGTGTGCTTCGCAACCTCCTCCGCCGCGTCGCAAACCACCATCCGCCCCGTCATCCCCAAATGCACAATCCACTGCGCCGTCTGTAGAGACGCGGCTTGCCGCGTCTCGCTGCGACCACCGCCCTTGCGTTTCTTCCCAGAAGCCCGTTGCCCCGTCGCCTCCAGATCGAACACGATGTGCTTCCCCGCTCGATGCACCCGCAAGATCCGCTTGCCCTCGATCGTCGAAGCAAGCGCCGCCGCCGAAGACTTGAGCACCTGCTTCTTCGGCCCAATCCAAACCGATTCAATCGTGTCTCGAGCAACGCGTTTATCCAGCCCGCGCGCAATCGTCTCGACCTCAGGAAGTTCCGGCACGTTGTCAGCATACAAGAAGTTCTACGAAGAGACGCACGATGCCGGTTTTGACTGAAACTGACAACTGAGAACTGACGACTGACAACTGAGCACTGCAAGCCTTGCCCCTCCCCGTCGCAATTCGGTATGCTAGGGAGTACACACCCAGTACCGCCGAACTCCCAGCTTTCCAGTCTACTCAGGCATCCGGCGCAACCCGTGTGTACGACCCTGGAGCGGCCTGACAGCCGCGCATATTCCACTTGGAGTCTGAATTGAGCCGAAGCAACAGAGGCAGAACTGCGGTCATCGTGGGAGCCCAATGGGGCGACGAGGGCAAAGGGAAAATTGTCGACGTACTCACCAAAACTTTCGCCGTAGTCGCGCGTTACGCCGGCGGCCATAACGCCGGACACACCGTCATCATCAACGGCAAGAAATTTATTCTCCAACTAGTCCCCGGCGGCGTCCTGCGCCCGGAGTGCATCAGCGTCGTCGGCAACGGAGTCGTAATCGACCCGATCGCCTTCCTCAAAGAAGTCGGATCCCTTCGCAATGCGGGAGTGAAAGTCGACGGCAACCTCTTCGTCTCCAACCGCGCCCAGGTCATTCTGCCCTACCATCGCATGATGGAACTCGGCTCCGAAAACGCTCCAGGCCGCGTCAAAATCGGCACCACTTCTCGCGGTATCGGCCCCTCGTACGAAGACAAAATGGGACGCCGCGGCCTTCGCGTCGCCGATCTCCTCGACACCCCCTTGCTGCGCACCCATATCGAGAATGCCTGCCGCGAGAAAAATACCATCGCGCACGCCCTCTTCAATTCCGACCCGCTCGATCCCGACAAGATGTTTGCCGAATATGCCGACGCCGCCGAGCAACTGCGTCCCTTTGTCTGTGACACCGCGCTTCTCTTGAACCGCGCCCTGGCCGAGGGTAAGTCGATCGTCTTCGAAGGCGCCCAAGGCACCATGCTCGATATCGATCACGGCACTTATCCCTTCGTCACCTCATCGAGCGCGACCTCCGGAGGCGCCGCCACGGGAACCGGCGTTCCTCCGACCTCGATCGACACCGTCATCGGCATCACCAAAGCCTATTGCACCCGCGTCGGTAGCGGTCCATTCCCCACGGAACTTTTGGGTGCCGAGGGCGACGATCTCCGCAAGCGCGGCAACGAATTCGGCGCTGTCACCGGACGCCCTCGCCGCACCGGCTGGCTCGACTTGCCTCTCCTTCGCTACGCTGGCATGATTAACGGAATCTCTTGGCTGGTCGTCACCAAGTTAGACGTGCTCGATCACCTGAAAGACGTTCCCGTTTGCGTTGGCTACAAGGTGGATGGCAAATCGACCGACGAGATTCCGGCCCAATCGTCCGGATACGAAAAAATTGAATGCATCTATCGCAACATGCCCGGCTGGGCGACTCCGACGCAATCCATTCGTACCTTCGAAGCCTTGCCCCAAGCCGCCCGCGATTACATGGCCTTCATCGAAAAAGAAACGGGAGCAAAAGTGGGCATGATCTCCACCGGCCCCGACCGCGAGCAAACAATTCTGCTTCCGGAATTCGTAGACGCGTTGGAACTGAAAAACGACTAGCTTTATCGCTGGAATTATTTCGGGGCTTTAGCCCCTGAGGAGCAACGGATGGTGGTGTTAGCCGTAACCTGGATGGCAAAAGTCGGACACGAGTCCGATGTGGCCGTGATCTTCGAAAAACTCACAGCCGAATCTCGCAAGGAACCCGGCTGCCTCATGTATCAGGTACACAAGCACAAAACGGACGCGCGCCGCTTCTTCATTTACGAGCAATACAAGGACGACGCGGCCCTCGAAGCTCACCGCACTTCGCCGCACTTTTTGCAGCTAGCAAAAAAAGATCTACCGAAAATCGCCGACCGCACCGAAGGCCACCTCTTCGAACCGCTCGGCTAGCGTTGGTTTGATTTGTCATCCTGAGCGAAGCGAAGGACCTGCTATCCCGACGCCTCGGTAATTCGTCAAGCCCGGCGCGACTACTTGTCTGCCATCAGCACGCCACCCGAAGCATAGCTCTCCTTGGAGACCTCAATGAAGGTCACCACAATCGCCTCGCGCTTCGCCCCCGCCTCTTCCACCATGGCATCGGTAATCCGCGACGCAATCTTTCGCTTCTGATCCAACGTGCGCCCCTGCAGCATTGTGACTTGCACTAAAGGCATAAAGATCTCGATCCTCGGCTTCCGGTTCCAAGCTCTCAGTTCCAAGTATTCACTTCCCAGAAGCCGCCAGATTGGCCGTTACTGAGAACTGACGACTCTTACTTCGCCAACTCGTATCCCGCAAAGAAAAAGCTCAACTCAAACCGCGCCGTATCATCCGCGTCCGAGCCATGAATCGCATTGTGCTCGATATCGCTCGCCCACTTCTTGCGGATCGTCCCCTCTTCGGCGCTCGCCGGATTTGTCGCCCCCATCAGCTTCCTCAAATCTGCAATGGCGTTCTCTTTCTCCAAAGCCAGAGCGACAATCGGCCCACTCGACATAAACGCCGTCAGCGAGTGATAAAACGGACGGCTCGCATGCACCGCATAAAATTGTTCCGCCTGATGCTGCGAAATTTCCAGCATCTTCATCGCCAGAATGCGAAACCCATTCTTCTCGAACTGCTCAATAATGTCTCCGACCGCGTTTTTCTTGACCGCGTCCGGCTTAACAATCGTCAACGTCCGTTGCAGTGTTTTCATAAATTAGGTCTCAGGTCTAAGATGTCGGGTCTCAGCAATCCCTTTCCACAAAACAAAGCGAACTGACGGCTGATGGCTGAAAGCTGACGGCTGTTACACCTTCACTCCCAGCACCGAGGCCAGCGTCTCTCCAATATCCGCCGGAGATTTCGCCACCTTCAGTCCCGCTTTCTCCATCGCAGCAATCTTCTCCGCCGCCGTCCCTTTTCCGCCAGAAATAATCGCTCCCGCATGTCCCATCCGCCGTCCCGGAGGTGCCGTTTGTCCCGCGATAAATCCCACCACAGGCTTCTTCATGTGCGTCTTGACGAACTCCGCTGCAATCTCTTCCGCGTTCCCGCCAATTTCACCGATCATAATCACTGCTTCCGTCTGCGGATCACGGTTGAATAAGTCCAACGCATCGACAAAATTCGTTCCGATGATCGGATCGCCTCCGATCCCAATTGCCGTCGATTGCCCAATCCCGCGCTGCGTCAACTGATGCACCGCTTCATACGTTAGCGTCCCCGAGCGCGACACGATCCCCACATTCCCCTCTTTGTGGATCGCTCCCGGCATAATCCCAATCTTGCATTTCCCCGGCGAAATAATCCCCGGACAATTCGGCCCAATCAGACGCGACCGCCGGTCCTGCAAAAATTCCCACGCCCGCACCATATCCAGCGTCGGAATGCCTTCCGTGATGCACACGATCAATTCAATCTCCGCATCGGCCGCTTCCATGATCGCGTCCGCAGCAAACGGAGGTGGCACAAAAATCACCGTCGCATTCGCACCGGTCTTGTCCGCCGCCTCTTGCACCGTATTAAAGATCGGCCAGCCCTCATGCGTCGTCCCGCCCTTGCCCGGCGTCACGCCGCCGACCACCTGCGTCCCATAAGCCGCGCAAGCCTTAGCGTGGAACGTTCCTTCACGTCCCGTCAGCCCTTGCACGATTAATCGCGTCTTCTTATCAACCAGAATTGCCATGATTGCTCACTTTCAAAAAAGCTCGTATGTAAAAGCTCGTGTGGTGACGGGGCTCTGCCCCGTGCCCTTGAACCTAAGCCTTCGCCGCTGCCACCACTTTGTCCGCCGCATCCTTCATCGTCTCGGCCACAACAAAATTCAGCCCCGACTCCATCAGGATCTTCTTGCCTTCCTGAACATTCGTTCCTTCCAGTCGCAGCACCACCGGAAGCTGCAGATTCGTCTTCTTCGCCGCCTCCACCACTCCCTGCGCCAGCGTGTCCACCCGCAGAATCCCGCCGAATATATTGATCAGCACCGCCCGCACACTTTTATCGCTCAGCAGGATCTCAAACGCATGCGCCACCTGCTCCGCATTCGCCCCGCCGCCCACATCTAAAAAATTCGCCGGCATTCCGCCCGCGTACTTGATGATGTCCATCGTCGCCATCGCCAGGCCAGCCCCATTCACCATGCATCCCACGCTGCCATCCAGCTTGATGTAGTTGAGCCCATACTTCGAAGCCTCAACCTCCAGCGGATCTTCCTCGGTAACATCCCGCAATTCGTGCAAATCCTTGTGTCGAAACAGCGCGTTATCGTCAAACGTCAACTTCGCATCCAGCGCAAACAGCCGTCCATCCGTACAACTTACAAACGGATTAATCTCCACCAGCGAAGCATCCGTATCCAGAAATGCTCGGTAGAGCCCCGTCAGAAACTGCACTGCCGAATTAATCTGCGCCGGCTTCAGACCCAGCGCGAACGCAATCTTTCGCGCCTGAAATGGCTCCAGCCCCATCCCCGGATCGATATACTGCTTCAAAATTTTCTCGGGAGTCTCGGCCGCGACCTGCTCAATATCCATCCCACCCGCCGCCGACGCCATAAACACCGGCTTGCCTTCGCCGCGATCCACCAGGATGCCGAGATAAAGTTCCTTCTCAATCGGCAGCGTCTCTTCCACCAGCAACCGGTGGACGACCCGTCCCTCCGGCCCCGTCTGGTGCGTCACCAGCGTCATGCCCAGAATCTTGCCAGCCAGTTCGCCTGCTTCTTCCACCGACTTCGCAATCTTCACTCCGCCGCCTTTGCCGCGGCCGCCGGCATGAATCTGCGCCTTCACCACCACGCCCGAAGCGCCCGAACCCAAAATGTCCTTCGCCACCGCCTCGGCCTCTTCGCGACTGGTCACCATCGCCCCGCGCGGTACCGCGACACCATACTTCTTCAGGATTGCTTTTCCCTGGTACTCATGAATTTTCATAATGATTTCAAACTCGTCTACTGATTCGATTCCAAACTGGAAGAGACACGCTTGCGGCTTGCAGTGCAGTCCAGCAAACTCCTGATTCTATAAGACGCGGCGACAATCGGCAAAGCCACTCGACCCACATTGCTGTTCACGCCCACAGAAATCTGCATCGTCCCAACCGTCGCCGTACTCTTATCCGAATATGCACCTGGTTTCCCTCAACGTCGGCCTCCCGCGCCTCCTTACTTGGCAAGGCGACACCTTCGAGACCGGCATCTTCAAAGATCCAATCGATGGCCGAATTCCTCTCCGAACTACCAATCTCGACGGCGATCGCCAAGCCGATCTCACCGTCCACGGCGGCCCCAACAAAGCCGTCTACGGATACCCCTCCGAACACTATCCCGCGTGGACCGCCGAACTCCCTCATCCCGTCGGCACCTGGGGAGCATTCGGCGAAAATTTCACTACGATCGGCGTGAGCGAATCCACCGTCTTCATCGGAGATCGCTACCGTCTCGGCTCGGCGATCCTCCGAGTCACCACGCCCCGCCTTCCCTGCTTCAAGCTCGCGGCAAAGTTCAAGGACGATCGCATCATCGAGCATTTCCTCCGCACCGAACGCTCCGGCTTCTATTTCGCCGTAGATCAAGAAGGAGCCGTCGCCGCTGGCGACGAATTCAAACTCCTCTCCCGCGAAAACTTGACTCTCTCGATCGCCGACGTGTACCGCATCTACACCTCGAAGTCTCCCGATCGCGCAACCTTGCAAAAATCACTCGACCTCGAATTGCTTCCCCTAAGCTGGCGTCTCCGCTTCCGCGCCCGTCTCGACGAGATCAATCATCAGCCGATTAACAGGTGATCACGGCCCGCCGCCCCCTAATTCGTTTGATACTCCGCCACCGTCTCCTGTAGCTTGATCCTGTGATCCTCGACGCTCTCCATCGCATCGCCAATCACCGCCAATCCCTTTCCCGCGAAGAGGCCCGCGCCGTTATGACCGAAGTTTTATCCGGTCAATGCTCCGACCCGCAAATCGCCGCCCTCCTCGTCGCCTTGCAGATGAAGGGCGAGACCGTCGAAGAAATTGTAGGATTCGCGGAGGCCATCCGGGCTGCCGCTATCCCGCTTGATCTCCACGCCACTTCCGTTCTCGACGCCAGCGGCACCGAACGCGACGCCCTCGTCGACACTTGCGGCACCGGAGGCGACGCCAGCGGCACATTCAACATCTCCACTGCAACCGCTTTCGTCGTTGCCGGAGCTGGCGTCCGTGTCGCCAAACACGGCAATCGCAGCATGACCTCCAAATGCGGCTCTGCCGATGTCATGGAAGCACTCGGCGTGAACATCAACCTGCCCACCAATCAACTCGCCACTTGCCTCGCCCAAGTCGGAATCGCTTTCCTCTTCGCTCCCGCGCTTCACTCCGCCATGAAGCACGTCCAATCCACACGCCGCGCCTTGCAACTCCGCACCGTCTTCAACTTGTTAGGTCCGCTCACCAATCCCGCCCGCGCCACCTGTCAGGTTGTCGGAGTCTATTCCGCTGACTTAGTCGAAAAACTCGCCGAAGCCCTCAGCATGTTAGGACTCCATCGCGCTCTCGTCGTCCACGGCAGCGACGGCCTCGACGAAATCACCATCACCGGCCCCACTCGTATCGGAGAAGTCCGCTCCGGACAAGTCCACACCTACGAAGTAACCCCCGAAGAATTCGGCTTGCCCCGAGCAAGTCTCGAAGCCATCGCCGGCGGAGACGCCGCGACGAACGCCAATCTGATCCGTGAAGTCCTATCCGGAAAGAAATCCCCCCGCCGCGACATCGTCCTGCTAAACGCAGCCGCTGCCCTGGTAGCCGCAGGCAAATCCGACCATCTCCGTGACGCCGTCCCTCAAGCCGCCCAGGCCATTGACTCCCGCGCCGCCGCCGCAAAGTTACAAGCACTCGTTGATTTCACCGCTAAAAAAGACTTGTCATCCTGAGCGTAGTAGAACGGAGAGCAAAGCGATCCGTTCTACGCAGTCGAAGGACCCCTACCCTTCCACCACCAACAGCCACATAATCGCGACATAAAAGTCACAACCTCTGAGGGAAGCGAAGGACCCGCTGTCCCTGCCACCTCAGGCAACCACACTACTGTTTCATAGCCGCGGGAATCGTGTACGCATTATTCGTCAAATCCACCTCGGGAACGCTCCCATCATTCACCACAATCTGCGTAGCCACACTCGGCAGCTCAACCCGCGTCGTCGCCGTGCTCCGCGCCCGTACTTCCAGTCGCGTCGTAATCTCGCCCTCTGCAAATATCACCTTGAACGGAACCTCTGCTCCCGCATCGCCCTTGTTCTCCAGCGTCACCGTAACAATTTGCACTCCCTTTTCCGTCTGCCACGGATGCACCGATTGCACCTTGAAATCCGGCAACCCACGGTCCCGATACACCCAGTCGTCGAAAAACCAGCCCAGATCCCGCTTCGCCGCTGCCTCCACTAACTTCTCCACATACTTCGGATCCCGATCCTCCTCCGCCCGATAATTCCCAATCGCTTGCTTCAGCGCCGCATCGCCGACCATGTCTCGCAACATCCACCAGACATAGGCCGCCTTGCTGCGATAGTAGGTCTCATCAAACGTGGTCGCCAAAGGCTGCCCGGCATCTTTTCCTTTCGACACCGCGACTTCCTTCTCTGAATCCAGAAACGCCGCTCTATGGATTCCCAAAAAATCCAGCGCCGCCTGCCGTCCGCCTTGATCCTGCCTGTACAACGCCTCCGCAAAATGCGCCAGCCCCTCATACACCCACGGACGCGCGGACGGCATCGCCGAATGCACCAACTCGTGAACCAGATTAATTCCCGCCAACTTCGAATCCGCCGCCGCCATCGAAGCCATCAACAACGTTCCCGATTCGAACGGAGCCGAATTCGCATCCGCGAAATCTGCAACCGCTATCCGAGCGCTCGGCTTCCCAAACCATCCACTCACAAACTTCATCGCCGGCTCCAGCGCGTTCGCATAAGTCGTCGCGCCCGCTTCATCCCCAGCCAGGCTAAATAAACTCAATGGCGGTTTTGATAGCGCAACGTAATCCGCCGTCACAAACGTTGGAGCAACCGTGCCCAGCGCCGTCCACTCGCACTCGGAAGTCAAACTCCAGTCCCGTCCGAAATCTGCAGTGCCACCTCCACTCGCCCCACATAACAACACCGCAGGCCCATCACCGCCCGTCCCCGTCAGACTGAGTCGCGCTTTGAACTCACTCCCCGCCTCCCGCGCCTTCCACCGATCAGCGACCTCAAACAAACTGTTCCCCTCCGAAAAATCTGCCGCCTCCGTCGTGATCGGATACCACGCCACATAACCCACCCCGCGAACCGCCGTGAACCTGGGACTCATCTGATCCCAACTCGTATGTTTCGCCACTCCTTCTGGCACGCCGACCCGCGTCAGCCGCGTCGCATCCAGCGCAATCACGCCCTCATACCCAATCTCGACGATCACCGAATCCTTCGGCTTGATCTCAACCGGCAGCGCCACGATCGCCTCCGATAATCCGCCTGAGTGATCGATATCCGAAACATACGGTTGTGAAACAAATTGGAGAGGTTTGCCGTCCACCCGCACCGAGCGCCAATTCAGCGAAGAAGAAATCTGTAGCGCAACCACTTTCTGCTCCGAGGCAGAATCGTTGCGCAACGTAATCTTCCCGCGAGCCCCCAGCCGTTGCTGGTCCGGCTCAAGCTGCACCTGCAGATCGTATTTCGTAATCGTGAATGCCTCGCGATTCAAAGCCATCGCCGCTGAGGCGAAACCGCACAGAATAAGGAGAGAGAAGAGGCAAGAGAACTTCATAATTTACTTCGATGCGCCCACGCTCCGCTGCCGCACCACCTCAAACAACACAATCCCGCCCGCCACCGACACATTCAACGACGGAACCTTTCCCAGCATCGGAATCGACACCAGAAAATCGCAATGCCTTCGCACCAAATCGTGCAATCCCTTACCCTCCGCGCCCAGCACCACCGCACAATGCATCTTGTAATCCACCGCGTCGTAGGTCTGCAGACCCCGCTCATCCAGCCCCACCACCCACAGCCCCTTCTCTTTTAACTCCTCGAGCGCCCGCGAGATATTCGTCACCTTCGCCACCGGAAGATGCTCGCTCGCTCCCGCCGAAACTTTCGCGACCGCCGCCGTAACGGCCGCCGACCGCCGCTCCGGAATCACGACGCCATCCGCTCCCGCCGCATCCGCCGTCCGCAAAATCGCCCCCAAGTTATGCGGATCCTCCACCCCATCCAGCACCACCACCAGCGAGAACTCACCACGCCTCGACGCCACGATATCTTCAAGATCGCTATATTGTTTTGCCGAAGTCGAAGCGACCAACCCCTGATGCGCCGCATTTCCCGCAATCTCGTCCAATTCCTCGCGCGTCAACACCCGCACCGGAACCCCAATCTTCCGGCACTCGTCAATCACCCGCCGCAGCCGAATATCCTTACGCTCCTTCGCCACGCCCACCCACTCGAAGTTGCGCCCGCGCGCCTTGAGCGCCTCTGTAACCGTGTTAATTCCGTAAAGTATGTTCACGCCGTTTAGTGTATCGCGTAATTTTCCCGCGTTCCCCCGTGTTCCTCTGTGCCCTCCGTGGTTAAGGGTTTTGGTTTTACCCTGCTAAACTAACCAGTCCAGGAAGCAAAGACTTGAACGCCGTCTACATCCTCTCCGCCGTCCGCACCCCGATTGGCAAGTTTGGAGGCTCTCTAGCCTCTCTGTCCGCCGCCGATCTGGGAGTCGCCGCTGCCAAAGCCGCGATCGAACGCGCCGAGATCGCGCCCGCGCAAATCGAAGAAACCATCTTCGGCAACGCCCGCCAAGCCGGAGGCGGTCCCAATCCCGCGCGCCAAATCTCTATTCGCAGCGCCGTCCCGCAAGAGGTCCCGGCCTACACCGTCAACAAGGCCTGCGCCTCCGGCATCAAGTCGATCGCGCTCGCCTTTCAGGAAATTGTCACGGGGAACCTCGACTGCGTCCTCGCCGGAGGCGCCGAATCCATGTCCCGCCTTCCTTATTACCTAGAAGGCGCGCGCTGGGGATATCGTCTCGGTAATCAAGAGCTAGTCGACGGCATGTATCGCGACGGATTCTTCTGCCCCATGGCCAAAATGCTGATGGGCGAGACCGCCGAACTCCTCGCCGCGCAATACCAGATCACTCGCGAAGAGCAGGATCAATTTGCCCTGACCTCGCAACAGCGCGCCGCCTCCGCCCAATCCACCGGGCGCTTCGACGCGGAGATTGTCCCCGTAACTATCGAAAGCAAGAAAAGCACCACCGTCTTCGCTCGCGACGAGCACCTATTCCTCGATGCGACTCTAGAAAAGATGGCCAAACTCGCGCCTGTCTTTTCCAAGTCCGGAACCATCACCGCCGCCAACTCCTCCGGCATCACCGATGGCGCGGCCGCAATCGTTCTTGCCAGCGAAAAATTTGTCCAGCAAAACAATCTCCAGCCACTCGCCCGAATCCTCGCCGCCACATCCGCCGGGGTCGACCCTCGCCTCATGGGAATTGGCCCCGTTCCCGCCATCCGCAAACTTGAAGCGAAACACGGCCTCACACTCGCTGACTTCGATCTTGTAGAACTCAACGAAGCCTTCGCCGCTCAGGTCCTCGCCTGCGATCGCGAACTTCACTTCGATCGCGACAAGCTCAACGTCAATGGCGGAGCTATAGCCCTGGGCCATCCCATCGGCTGCACCGGCACTCGCATCACCGTTACTCTTCTCCACGAGATGCTGAAAAGAAAAGCGCGCCGCGGCCTGGCCACTCTTTGCGTAAGCGGCGGCATGGGTATGGCCCTAGCCATCGAAGCTTTCTAAACCGCGCTTCGTAAATCGGTTTTGGGTGGGGCACGGCTTCAGCCGTGCCGTTCAGGGTCCGATAGAATGCGGGCTTCAGCCCCTGATGGCCGTCCTTCTCGGGCTGAAAAGCATTTTTGAAACACACTCTAGTAACGTTAGTAAAATTCGATGGAGCGACGCGCGTCCTCACACGTCCACCTCGGCTTCCGCATCCAGCGAGTTGCCCCAATTCCAATTCGCAAATTTCGCCGCGTCCCACTGGCAACGCACCCTCCGCCCTCGTATACTACGAGAGATATGGCGATCGCCGCCGCGGCCACAGTCCCCAGTTCGGCTCGCACCCCAATGCCTCTCTCCGCCATCATCGTCGACGACGAACAACTCGCCCGCGAAGAACTGGCTTACCTGCTCAAGAGCGTGGATGACATCAATGTTGTCGCTCAGGGCAAGAATGGCCTCGAGGCTGTCAACCTGATCCGCGAGCACAATCCCGACATCGTTTTCCTCGATGTCCAGATGCCCGGACTCGACGGTTTCGGCGTCATCAAGAAGCTCCTCGACCGCAAAGTCGCTCTTCCAAAAATTGTTTTCGCGACCGCCTTCGATCAATACGCCGTAAAAGCCTTCGAAGTAAATGCTGTCGACTATATCCTGAAACCCTTCGACAAGAAGCGCGTCGTCCAGTCGATCGAAAAGGCCAGGATGAAGATTGAAGCCGGAGCCGGTCCCGAGCAAAAATTAGACGCGCTGGTGCGGATGCTCGAGTCGCAAAAATCGCAGACTCAGACCGCGAAGATCCTGATTAAAGCCGCTGGAAGGCTCTTCCTCACCGATCCCAGGGACATCTGTTACGCCACCATCGAAGATGGCGTCATCACCGTCGCCACTACGGGCCATGCCGGCATGGAGGGCCATTCCAACTGCCGTACTCTCGAAGAACTCTTCGAAAATCTTGATCCCAGTTTGTTCTGGCGCGCCCACCGATCGTTCTTAGTCAACATCAACCACATCCGCGAAGTCGTCCCCTGGTTCAAGAGCTCCTACCAGTTGCGCATGGATGACAAGAAACAAACCGAAATCCCCGTCAGCCGCGCCCAAACCCGCCGCCTGCGCGAACTCTTCAACCTCTAGCATCCTGCGAAAGCCCGAACCCGCACTTGCTATCCGTTAGCAGCTCTTGTCTTTTGCTCTTGGGGCCGCTGCGGTTGATCAGCAACCTGGAAAACTCCCAGCCCACGCCAATCAGGACTTTCTCCGTGGCTCCGTGCCTCCATAATGAGTTGGCGCTAAAGAAAAAGGGCGGACGCAGAGACCGCTTCGTCCGCCCGGGGGAGGGATTTCTAAGAAGCAATCGCTTGCAGAGCAATCCGATTCGGAATGACCAGGGTCGCACCCTCCAACCGAATCAAATCTTTTCGCTTCATGTCGCTCAACAATCGGGTCACTGTTTCCCGCGACGACCCGATCATCTGCGAAATTTCTTCATGCGTGAATTCCGTCGACACTCGCAACTCGCGATTCCGCGGCTCGTCCGAAACCCACGACAGCAGCAACCTTGCCAATTTCTCCGTCGAACTCCGTGCCATCAGTAAATCGTGAACATTGTCAAACGACGTTGTCACTTCGTGCGCCAGCATTTTCGCGCATGCCAGGGCAGCATCACTGTGCCGCCCGATCCAGAGCAGGAAACTCTCTCGTTCAACGAACTTGATCTGGCAGAGTTCAATCGTCGTGACCGTAACCAGTGACGGACCACCCGACATGATCGCGCTCAGTCCCAGCATTTTCCGGCCCCGCACAATCTTCGGGATGATCGTCTTACCATCTCTCGCCTGCACCGAAAGTTTGCAACGTCCTGAACAGCTGACATACACTCCGCGCGGAACTTCCCCCTCCCTCAGCAGCGTCGCATTCGTCGGATACAGCGTCAAATGCCCGAGAGCGTTAAATTCTTCTAGCGCCGGTTGCGGCAAGCTGCAGACATCGTAGGGCCTTCTTTGCGTGCAACTAAGACAGTCGTTCGTAATAGAAAAACGCCGGTACGTACCCATGCCATCTCCTGGATTGAGCTACCTCTGGGAGGAGTATTCCAATTGGGGAAGTGGGAGTGCTTCCCAACATGATCATGCACACCGCTCGCCATTCACACGCGAACGGATAAGTGAACTGGAATAAGTAACTTGCCTTAGATCGGCAGGATTCCGCAGAAAGGACGTGCCAAACTGACGGCGCGCTCGCCAGATGTCCGGCACTTACTCAACCTCGACCTCAACCGCCAACTCTCGTGTCTACCGAAGATAATCCTTACGCGAGATCCCGAGTCGCTGCATCTTGTATTGCAGAGTTGTCCTCTTTAACCCAAGCCTTGCCGCCGCGCCCTCCGGCCCCGACAATACTCCTCGAGTTTGTCGAAGAATCTCGACAATGTGTTCCCGCTCCCTTCCGCGCAATGTTTTGTCCTCTTCGGGCTTCGCCCTAGCGATGGTTTCGCGTAACTCCCCCAGAGGCGCGTTCAACCGCGGACCATCCGACAGAATCACCGAACGTTCCATGAAATTTTCCAACTCCCGAATGTTCCCCGGCCATTTCCAATTCATCATCGCGTGGACGGCGTCATCCGAAATGATTCTGATGTTTTTCCGCATCCGCTCCGAACTCTTCTCGAGGAAATACTGCATTAGCGCCGGTATGTCCTCCTTCCGATCGCGCAATGCCGGCACATGAACCGGAAATACATTTAGGCGATAAAACAAATCGCTTCGGAATTCCTTCTCTTCGACTGCCTGCGCCAGATTCCGGTTGGTAGACGCGATCAACCGCACATTTACCTTGATCGTCCTTGTTCCTCCCAGCCTCTCAAATTCCTGATCCTGCAGCACCCGCAGCAGCTTTGGCTGCAACTCCAAAGAAATCTCTCCGATCTCGTCCAGCAGTAACGTCCCTTTATCCGCCAATTCCAAACGCCCAAGCTTTTGACTGACCGCCCCCGTGAACGCGCCTTTTTCGTGGCCGAACAGCTCGCTCTCCAGTAATCCCATCGGAATCGCAGCGCAGTTTACCTTGATGAAGTTCCGGTCCTTGCGCCGGCTCATCTTATGGATCGCCCTGGCTACCAGTTCTTTTCCTGTTCCCGTTTCTCCCGTGATCAGGACGGTAGAATCCGTCTCCGCCACTATCGCGGCGTAGTCGAGTACCCGCTTTAACGCAACACTGTTCCCGACAATGTCTTCAGGCTGCTTCGCACCGCGCAGTTCACTTTCCAGATATCGCTTTTCCTGCACCAGCCGGTTCTTCAACACCTCGATCTCTCGATACGCATTGGCATTCCGCAGCGCCGTTCCAATCAGCCTCGCCACCTGCTCCAGATATTCCACTTCCGATGGACCGAATGCCTTATCCTTGTCGCTGCTTACATTCAACGCTCCCCACACTCGATCGCCCGCTGTCAGCGGCATACTACACACCGATCGCATTCCCGCGGAATACATGGCCTTCGCCAACGGTGCCTTCATCTCTCTCAAATTTGTGGGCGTAAAGAACGCCGCACTCTTCTCTCGGATCGCCACTCCCGAAAGCGCTTGCTCAAGCGGAACCACCGTCCCATGATTGATGATCGGCTCCCACTCTCGCGTTTCTCCGAAAAGTTGAACGTTTCTGCCGTCGGCGTCCAGCAGAGAAAGTACCGCGTGTTCATATCGCGCAATGTGCCGGACGCTCGCCAGCATCGCCGGCAGTAACTTCTCCAATTCCAGGCTCGAACTCAGCTCGCGGCTGATCTCCAGCAAGCTTCGTTGCTCCTCGAAAGACTCGTAAGTTTTTTCCTTCTCCAGGGCCGCGGCTCCCAGCAGCGCAATACGCGATAGAAATTCAACATCCTCGGGGCTTACCACCTTTCGAACGCTCCGTCCTAATCCCAGCGCTCCAAAATGCCGCGAGCGCGTGCTCATCGGCAGCAGCGTGTACGATCGCACCCCCTGGTCCAGCAGCAGCGACTTGCATGCCGGAAACCGCTGCTCCCTCTCGACATCGTCAATCGTTACCGTTTCCTGATGTTTCCATGTCCATCCACTCGCCGCCGTCTCCACCGGCAAGTCCTCAAATTCCCCGCTCTCTTGGTTCTTTTTCCAGTAATTAGTCAGCATGCAATCGCGGTGGGGGTCATGCAGAGAAACGCTCAGAAAGTCGCTGCCCGTCAAACTCAACAGCGGCGGAGCGAATTCCTGGAACGCGTTCGACAGATCCTTCCATCCATCGACTAACTCCGTAATGTGAAGTAGCAGCCGGTAACGGTGTTGTTCAGGCGGATCATCGTCTGACGAATCGACGGGATTCGAACGCATGCAAAATTTCTCCCGCAGCTGCTGCGTGTAATCGCTTTGGGCAGCAAATTTGAGCAGGAACGGAAGCCATCGCAGTCTGTCAGTCTGCGAGACTTAAGTTCATTATGGTCCAATCGCAGGCGTCGGCTCCTTCATTTGGGAACCGATCGTATTTCTCCCGCTCGGGAGTCCAGCATTTTCTGCGTGGCCAGCCGGGTTGTTACAACCCAGACAGCTCTTTTCTACTCCGACCCGCACTCCCAGGCAAGTTATTTCTCGCTAACACCGACGTTACTCGGTGGGGTTAGAGTCATAGTGATCTCTCTATAATCGAGGCCCCCAAATATGTCTCTACCGATAACGATAATCTACTTCGTTAGAACAATCGGCGGCAGAACTCTAACTCGACTCGTTCGCCAATCGGTCTCCACAGCTCGATCTCTTAATTTCACCGACTCACATTTTCCTTCCGGGTGGGGTAACATCGTTAAATGGCCCGCGGCTGGGAGAGTAAATCCGTAGAACAGCAACAAGAAGAAATGGCAGACCGCCGTAACGGCAACCATCCTTCCGCTTCGCCCGCCGATCAACTTCTCGCCCGCAAGCGCGATGGCTTGCTACTCTCCCGCAAACACGTTACCCAGCAACTCCAGGTCACCGCCAACCCCCGCCATCGTCAAATGTTACAACAAGCACTCGCTGAGGTGGACGCGCAACTGTCCTCTTTTGAGCAACTTCCCGGTCCCTCCCAATATGAGTGACCCGACTGAACATATACCCGCCATAACGAAAACCGCAGTCCCGCATCAACTTCCCCCTGACGTATAATCAGTAGGTTAATGAAAGCCTACGTTTACGTCTCCCTCAAGAAGAGCGTTCTGGATCCCCAGGGCAAAACCATCCACGGCGCGCTTAAGAAAATTGGCTATCAAAGCTTGCAGGACGTGCGGCAAGGGAAGTATTTCGAAATCACTCTCAATGGCGGCATAACAAAAGAGCAAGCGCAGACTGAAGTCGATCGCATCGCACGCGAAGTCCTGACCAACCCCGTCATCGAAGAGTATCGTTTCTCCATTGATGACTAGCTCGTATCGCTCCAGCGGATGCGCCCGCTCTTGTTTGTAAGAGTGTCGCCTTAGCGATGAGCCGTTCGTGGTTTTGTATCAGGGCATCGCTTAGGCGATACAGCCGTTCTTCGAAATCAAGGCCCCTTTAGGGGCTGCCACCGGACCCCACCGAGATAACCAAGGAGTTTCTATCCAATGTGCGGCATCGTGGGATATGTAGGAAAAAAAGAAGTCGTCCATGTCATCATCGAAGGCCTCCGCAAGCTCGAATATCGCGGATACGACTCCGCAGGAATCGCCGTCGGCGGCAACGGTGCCGGTCTCCAGATCCGCCGCGCCCAAGGCAAACTCCGCAATCTTGAGGAAGTCATCCGTCAAAAACCCTTGCACGGCACCTATGGCATCGGTCACACCCGCTGGGCGACACACGGACGGCCCACCGAAGAAAACGCTCATCCCCATCGCGACTGCTCCGGCACGATCGTCGTAGTCCATAACGGCATCGTCGAAAACTACCTCTCCCTCAAAAAGAAGCTGATAGCCGAGGGCCATAATTTCACCACCGAAACCGACACCGAAATCATTGCTCACCTCATCGAGAAGCATTACCTCAAATCGAGCCCCAAGCCTTCACTGGAAGAAGCCGTCCGCCAGGCCGTCAAAGAATTAACCGGAGTCTTCGCCCTCGTCGTCATCGCCGCCGACTCGCCCAACAAAATCGTCGCCGCCCGCAACGGACCGCCCGCCGTCATCGGCGTCGGCAAAGACGAATACTTCGTTGCCTCCGATGTCCCTGCTCTCCTCGACCACACCCGCGACCTCTTTTTCTTAGGCGATGGAGACCTGGCCATCCTCACTCACGATGGCGTCAAAGTCACTGACTTCGACGGCCATCCCATCGTGCGCAAGCCCCAGCGCATTACCTGGGACCCCATCATGGCCGAAAAGGGCGGGTTCAAGCACTTCATGCTCAAGGAAATCTATGAGCAGCCCCGCACCGTCCGCGACACCACTCTCGGCCGCGTCTCGCAAGACACCGGTAGGATTTTTCTCGACGAAATGCAAGTCCCCGACACCGAATTCCAGTCTTTAAAGAAAATCAATATCGCCGCCTGTGGCACCAGTTGGCACGCCGGACTCGCCGGCAAATTCATGATCGAAAACCTCGCCCGCGTCCCCGTCGAAGTCGACTACGCCAGCGAATGGCGCTATCGCGATCCCATCCTCGGCCCCGATACGATGACCATGCTTATCTCCCAATCCGGAGAGACCGCCGACACCATCGCCGCCCAGCGCGAAGCCAAGTCGAAGGGCTCAAAAACCCTCGCCATCTGCAACGTCGTCGGCTCCATGATCACTCGCGAAGCCGCCGGAACTGTCTACACCCACGCCGGCCCCGAAATTGGCGTCGCCTCCACCAAAGCCTTCACCGGACAACTTACCGCCCTCTATCTCTTCGCGCTCTACTTGGCGCAGGTCCGTGGCGCTATGACTCCAGAACAAGCCAAAGCCGCAGTTCAGGAACTCACTCACATTCCCGGCAAGTTAGAACAGATACTAACTCAAGATGAAGCCTGCGACGAGTTAGCAAAGACCTATGTCCGCGCCCAGGACTTCTTATTCCTTGGACGCGGTATCCACTACCCCATCGCGCTGGAAGGCGCGCTCAAGCTAAAAGAAATTTCCTACATCCACGCCGAAGGTTATCCTGCCGGAGAAATGAAGCACGGCCCCAACGCCCTCATCGATGAGAATCTTCCCGTAGTCATCATCGCAACCCGCGACGTAGAAAGTCCCCAGTCCATGACCCGCTACGAAAAGACGATGTCCAACCTGAAGGAAGTCAAAGCCCGATCCGGCATCGTCATCGCCCTCGCCACCACCGGAGACAACGAAATCGCCGAAGAAGCCGACCACGTCCTTTACGTCCCACCCGCCCCCGAAGAGTTATCCGCAATACTCGAAATCGTTCCCTTGCAACTCCTCGCCTATCACATCGCCGTCAGAAGAGGCTGCGACGTAGACCAACCCAGAAACCTAGCCAAATCCGTCACCGTCGAATAGAAGAATCCATTTTGCGAAGGCGTCGGCGTGCACCGACGTTACCAACCCGCCAACCCCTTGTCTTGCCCCCTTCAACCATAGTTGTTAAGGTGCCACCATACCCTTCGAAACATGGCCACCATAGAGCAAGACGCGTCCGGCACGGCAGCGCAAACCCCATCGAGTCGATCTTGGCGTCGCGTCTTTAACTGGAACATCGCCATCGTACTGCTCATCATCGCTTTTTTTGGTGCGATCCGCTGGCGTTTAGCCGACATGCCTCCGGAACGCGACGAGGGCGAATACGCCTACGCGGGACAGCTCATTCTCCAGGGCATTCCTCCCTATCAACTCGCCTACAACATGAAACTGCCGGGCAGCTATGCGGCCTACGCCTCAATCCTCGCCGTCTTTGGGCAAACTGCCCGCGGAATTCACCTCGGCCTTCTTCTCATGAACTCCCTGTCACTTCTCCTGCTCTACGCGATCGCAGCGCGCCTCTTCGGTTCGCTGGCGGGAGTGATCGCCTGCGCCAGTTACGCCTTTCTCTCGACCAATCCCGGTGTCTACGGATTCGCCGCCCACGCCACTCACTTCGTCATCTTCGCAGCTCTGATTGGACTTCTTTTGCTCCTGCGCGCGGAAGAAACAACAAAACTGACGCTGTTTTTCTTCTCCGGCTTCACCTTGGGTATTGCCTTCCTCATGAAGCAGCCGGGAATCTTTTTCGGAGTATTCGCTTTTTTCTATTTGGCGGTTCGTGGCTGGCCGACGGATAACCGCGAGTGGAAAAACCGGTCAAAGCAGTTGGGTCTGTTCCTCTTCGCTGCGGCGTTACCTTTCGCCCTGACCTGCATTCTTCTTTTTCGCGCCGGTGTTTTCCACAATTTCTGGTTCTGGACTTTCTCCTACGCTCGCCGTTACGCCACCGCCGTTTCTCTGTCGGAGGCGTGGGCCCTCTTCAAAGCTTCCTCTCTCTACACCCTCAGTTTTACGGCCCCCTGGCTCTGGATCTTCGCACTCCTCGGCCTTGTCGCCCTCTTCCTCAACCCCAATCTCCGCCAGCATCGAGCATTTGTATCTGGACTGACGATCTTTTCGTTCGCCGCAGTCTGCCCCGGCCTTCATTTCCGGCCCCACTATTTCATTCTCTTCTTACCCGCCGTCGCTCTTTTGATCGCACTCGCGGTCACCTCCGGTATCGACTTGCTCAGTGCGCGGCCCGGTTTTCGCAGTCTGCGCTTCTTACCCGCGCTGCTGTTCACCGCAGCCTGGGCGCTCGCCATCCAACATAACGCCCAGTTCTATTTCAGACTCTCGCCACTCCAGGCAACTCGTGTGTGCTATTCCTTAAATCCTTTTCCCGAAGCCGTGCAGGTCGCGGAGTACATCCGCCAGCACACTACGCCTGCCGACAAAATCATGGTCTTCGGCTCCGAACCCGAAATTTATTTCGAAGCGCAGCGCCATTCCGCCAGCGGCTACATCTACACCTACAGCCTCGGCGAGGACCAGCCTTACTGGCCCACCATGCAAAAGCAAATGATGCAGGAGGTCGAAGCCAACCGCCCCGCTTATGTGATCTTGGTGAACATTTCGTTTTCCTGGCTGCTCGACCCGCGCTCTCCGCAGGCTGCCGCGATTCGCTCTTCAATCAAGCAATATGTTTCCACGGGCTTCGATCAAGTCGGAATCGTCGAAGTCGCGGAGCCGGAATCCCATTATTTCTGGGGCGAAGAATCCGAAGCCCATCATCTCCCCGGCTCCGAAATCCTTATTTTCAAAAGAAAGAGTTGAGCCCTGCCGCACCAGCGCTCCCACCACCGCTCTTATCCGCGACAAAATTTTACCCCGCCGGAAATCAGCGACCCGCATTCCCCCTAAGTCATCTATATACTAAAATGCCCCAGTTCAAAAATCTCGAGGCCCGCGTTCTCCGTTCGGCCGCGCTCTCTGAATTCACCAAACACATCGAATTCGAAGTCACCGGACTCCCTCATTTCGGCTTTGTCCCTGGACAATGGCTCTCCGTAAAAGCCACCACGCCCGAAGGCGAAGAAATCACCCGTGCCTACTCCATCGCTTCGGCTCCCACCGAAAACGGAAGGGTCGCCTTCTGCCTCAACCGCGTCCAAGACGGATTCATGTCCAACCATCTCTGCAACCTCGAACCGGGCGCCACCATCACCTTTCAGGGTCCCTTCGGAGATTTCACTCTCCGTCCTCCCCTTCGCGACACCGTCTTCATCGCCACTGGAACCGGTGTCGCCCCCTTCCGCTCGATGCTGCACTGGCTGCTCGCCGAAAAAGAACGCCATCAAGATCATCAATTCTGGCTCCTCTTCGGATCCCGCCAATCCCAGGATATTTATTACCGCGACGAATTCGAACAACTCGCCGCCAATCATCCCAACTTTCACTTCCAGCCCACCCTCAGCCGCGCTCCCGAAAACTGGCAGGGCCTTCGCGGATACGTCCAGCAACACCTGGGAGAAATCGTAGGCATGCGCTCCGACATGCACGCCTACATCTGCGGCCTCGATAAAATGGTCCAAGCCAACCGCGACCTCCTAAAAACCCTAGGCTGGGACCGCAAGTCAATCCGCCACGAAAAATACGACTGACCCTCCAGGCACAACTGAACCTCGCCTTTAGTTTGTCATCCGGAGCGAAGCGAAGGACCTGCTGTTCTCGCACTTTCATAATTGCGGGCATTCATTCGTTATCTCGAATATTAATCTTGTCATCCCGAGCGCAGCGCCGGATCTCATCCTTCCCTGCCGCGACCCTCAACGTCGCACAAAGCGTCTCTCCCCGACTCATCTCCCCCTGAACCAGCTAAAATAATCCGTCATACAAACTTAGCCATATCCGAGGAACAACGATCGTATGTACATCGCCGCCGCCAACCGTTACGACTCTATGCAATATCGCCGCTGCGGACGCAGCGGCATCCAACTTCCCGCCATCTCGCTCGGCCTCTGGCACAACTTCGGTGGCGACGATAATCTCGAAAACGGACGCGCCATGCTCCGCCGCGCCTTCGACCTCGGCATCACTCACTTCGATCTCGCCAACAACTATGGCCCGCCCTACGGATCCGCCGAAGAAACCTTTGGCCAGATTTTCAAAAAAGATTTTCGTCCCTACCGCGATGAACTTATCATCTCCACCAAAGCCGGATGGGACATGTGGCCCGGCCCCTACGGGGATTTCGGTTCCCGCAAGTACATGCTCGCCAGCCTCGACCAGAGCTTGAAACGCATGGGTCTCCCCTATGTCGACATCTTCTACCATCATCGCCCCGATCCCAACACCCCGATGGAAGAATCCATGGGAGCCCTCGATACCGCTGTTCGCTCCGGACGCGCCCTTTACGCCGGCATCTCCGCCTACGATCCCAAACAAACCACCCATGCGCTCAAAATTCTCCGCGACCTCGGAACTCCGTGCCTCATCCACCAGCCCAAATATTCCATGTTCGTTCGCGATCCCGAACACGGCTTGCTCAACGTCCTCGGAAAAGAAGGCGTCGGTTCCATCGTCTTCAGCCCCCTCGCCCAGGGATTGCTCTCCGACCGCTACCTCAAAGGAATTCCCAGTGACTCCCGCGCCGCTCGCGATTTCTATCTCAAGAAAAAAGACATTGGCGAAAACAAGCTCACAAAAATTCGCGCTCTGAATAAAGTCGCCAAGAAGCGCGGTCAAACCCTCGCCGAGATGGCCGTAGCCTGGGTTCTGCGGGACCCCCGCGTCACCAGCGCCCTCATCGGAGCCAGCAAAGTTTCGCAAGTGGACGACAACGTAGCCGCGTTGAAGAATCTTAAATTTTCCGCCGACGAACTAAAGAAGATCGACGACATTCTCGCGACCAAATGACATCAGCCGATCAAAATAAAAAGCAAAATAAGCCAATCGTCCGCTGCTCCTGGGCAAGCAACGATCTCGCCATTGAATATCACGACCGCGAATGGGGCGTTCCGCAGCACCACGACCGCGTCCTCTTTGAATTCCTGATCCTAGAAGGCGCGCAAGCGGGCCTCAGCTGGGACACCATCCTCCGCAAGCGCGAGAACTATCGCCAAGCCTTCGACGGCTTCGATCCCGAGAAAGTCGCGCGCTACGGCCAACGAAAATCGCAGCAACTTCTCCGCGACGAAGGAATCATCCGCAACCGCCTCAAGATCGCCTCCGCCGTCCGCAACGCGAAAGCATTCCTAGCCGTGCAAAAAGAGTTCGGTACGTTTGATCGTTACATCTGGCAATTTGTGGGAGGCAAACCGCGCGTCAATTCCTGGAAAGCAGGAAACAAACTTCCCGCCAGCACGCCCGAATCCGATGCCATGAGCAAAGACCTGAAAAAACACGGCTTCAACTTCGTAGGTTCAACCATCTGTTACGCCTTCATGCAAGCCACCGGAATGGTCAACGACCACATAGTCGAGTGCTTCCGCTACCCGACAAAATAACCTCCCGTAGAGAAGCGGCGAGCCGCGTCTTCCGCTGCTCGCAGAGGCGGAAAAGCAAGAAAGGTTTCTATGAAAAGCACCGCTTTTCTCCGTATCTCCGTGGTGGAATTACTCGACAGCGCCCTCAGTTTGCTTTTCCTCTGCGCATCGCGCACGCCGCCAGCGCCGCCTGTCCCAGGCTGATGCCCCCATCATTCGGAGGCACCGCGTGATTCGTCCAGATCGCAAGCGAATCATTCTCCATTGCGGCCTTCACATCTCGCAGCAACAGCTCGTTCTGAAAAACACCGCCCGAGAGCACCACCGTGTCGAGTCCATGTAGGTCGCTCAATGTAACGATGGCGTCGCGCAATCCTCTTGCAATTCCATGCTGGAAGGCACGCGCAATCTCCGCTACATCGCGTCCCGCAACTCGATCTCGCACCGCCGCTTCGAGCAGCGGACGAAAATCCAATTCGCCATCCGTAAACGGAAACGCATACGCCTCAACATCCGACGCCCGTCGCGCCATCTGCTCCAGCCACATCGCAGCCTGCCCTTCAAACGTAATCTCCCGCGTAAAACCCAGCAGCGACGCTGCCGTGTCAAACAACCGCCCCACCGAAGTCGTTGGAAATGTCCTCACATTTTTTCGAACCAGTTGCATCGCGCTTCGATATCGCTCCGGAAAATCAAACGGCGCCGCACTCAAATCCTCTGACCCATCCAGTTGCGATAGAAATCCTGTCGCAGCCTGCACCGGATATCGCGCCGCCGCATCTCCCCCCGCCAGCGCCGCCGTTCGCAGGTGCGCGATACGCTCGAACCCATCCCCCACGCTGCCCACAAAAAACTCCCCACCCCAGACACTGCCATCGTCTCCATATCCAGTTCCATCAAAGCTGACGCCCAAGACCCGCTTGTCAAACTCGCCGCGCTCCGCCAGCACCGACGCAATATGTGCCCGATGATGCTGCACCGCCATAACGTGCCTGCTCGGCAGCGCACCCACATGCCCAGTCGAAACATATTGCGGATGAGCGTCATGCACCACCAGCACATCGTCCCAACTCACTTCATACATATCCACCAGATCGTCAATCGTCTCCCGAAACGCCCGAAACGCCTCCCCATGTTCCAAATCACCAATGTGCTGGCTCACGAAGGCCTGTCCCTCCACGACCAACGTAATAGAATTCTTCAAGTCCGCTCCCAGCGCCAGGATCGGCCGACTTCCAGCCGCCACGCCCGGCAAACGCTCCACCGCTAACTGCGCCACCGCTCCGGGCGCGTATCCTCTCCCGCGCCGCAGAATAACCGGCCCCATCACACCCGCTCGAGCCACCGAATCATCCACGCGCCGCGCAATCGGACGCTCTCCCACCAGAAACGCATCGGCGATTCCCGAGAGGCGTTGCAGCGCATCCTCATCTTCGTAAGCGATCGGCTCGCTCGAACGGTTCGCGCTCGTCATCACGAGAACCTCCGGAGCCCCCGCCGCAAACAGCAAATGCTGCAACGGCGTATGCGGCAGCATCACGCCCAACTCGTCGTTCTCCGGAGCCACCCCCTCAAGATCCAGCCCCCCCAACTCGCCCCGAGCCGGAGCCAACACAATCGGCCGCGCCATCGAAGTAAGCAGTTCTTCCGCTTCCGTCGAAAGCACCACTAACTCTTGCGCAACCTCCAGATCCCTCACCATCATCGCAAACGGTTTTTCTTTCCGGAATTTCCGTTCCCGCAAAGCCGCGACCGCAGCCGCATTCCGCGCATCGCAAGCCAGGTGATACCCACCCAATCCCTTGATCGCAACAATCTCTCCCGCGTTCAGAAGCTCCGCCGCGCCGCGAATACTCTCCTTAATCTCGATTCCAGAAGCATTAACCTCCGCGCTGCCTGCCGCAGTCACAGCTCTCCGCAAAGAATATTTCGGACCGCACTCCGGGCACGCCACCGGTTGCGCATGAAACCGCCGGTTCCCCGGATCCTCATATTCCGCCGCGCAATACTCGTCGAGTGCCCAATCCTTCATCGTGGTCGCAGGCCGGTCATAGGGCAGCCCAAGCACCACCGTGTACCGCGGCCCGCAATTCGTGCAGTTGATGTAGGGATACAAATACCGCGGATTCGTCGGATCGAACAGCTCGCTCAAACACTCATCGCACACCGGCAGATCGGGAGAAATTCGCACCGTCGGCCGCTCCCGCCGCTCGCTCACGCGAATCGTGAAACCGCCAACTCCCCGCGGCAAAACTGCCTCGACTTCGACCGCAACAACACGAGCTGCCGGAGGCGCTTCCGTCCTGAGCCCCTCCACAAAACTCCGCAATCCCTCGTCACTGCCCTCGACATAAATCTCCACGCCTTCCTCGCCATTCAACACCCACCCCGCCAGCCGCTTCGCGCATGCCAGCCGATAAACAAATGGACGAAATCCAACCCCCTGCACCACGCCCCTCACTCGTATCAAACAAGCGCTCGCCGGCGAGACCATCTCTTCCTCCCATCTCATGGCTGATCCGCATCCTCTCACGCCCGTCAATGACCCCGGCACCCACGTTCACCAGGCGTCAGCGAATCATAACCTCACAAATCTCTTCTTGTATCTGAACAACGCCAGGAACCCACCCGGATATTTCCAGCAAGGCCGTCCCGCAGGACTCGCTACAGGCTCTAAGCCGAGCGAGCACTTCGTAGCAAGAGTTTTCCTAACGCGGTGAGTTGGAAAGACTGGTCCAGCAAGGGGTGACAGACAGCAAAAAAAGGCGCGGCTCTAACGCCGCGCCTTCGTCGCTTTATCGGAGTCTTATTTGCGCTTCAGGGCTCCGTGTGGACGGACGATTGGGTGAACGATCAACACCCGCGCTTGAGCGACCGAACCGGATGGCGGAGTTTGCGACTGCAACACCCCCGCGCCGATTTGGTTGCTATCGGTCTCCAGGATGAGGAACTGGCTGGCATTCACCGCGTAAAAGTTGAAGTTGACGTAACTGACGCCGTTGGCTGTCGTGGTCGCTTCGCCGCGTCCGGTCGATGGGGTGTCGAGCGTGTAGCTTCCAGCCAAGGTCTGTGAAGCAAGAACGTCTCCATTACCGTAATTGTCGCTTATATCAACAACTCCAGTGAAGGCGTTGCTGGCTGTGGTGAATTGTGCGATATCATTTTCCGCATAACTATTGGTGGTATTGAAAGCGCTCAGATTCATCCCGTAGGCCTGCGTAGAGGCGAGAGCGGCACCACTCTGCTGCGCATAGGCTGCACCGATGGAAATGTTTGAGGAATCGGTTTCCAGCAAGAGCACTCCTCCGCTCGATGGATATAAAACCCATTGAGTCGCGGGGTCGAAACCACTGAGATTGACGATCAGACGGCCACCGACCGGGCCGACCGCAGATGGAATGCCAGTGAATCCCAACTGAGAAAGGGTAGTGCCGTTATTGTTTACGTCCTCTGTCCCCGTAAATGTATTCCCGTCATAACTGAGAAATCCAGCGTTGGCGAGCGGGCCGCTGACACCACCGGACATGGAGAACACGGAAGTGCCGGTGGGGATGGTCGCGCCCGTTTGAGTGAATACATCTCCGGCAAGGGCTTGGTTAAGATCGGTTTCGATGAGCTTAAGATGAGTGGCGTCGATGGCGTAGTAGTCGAATGTGAGCACGAAGTTCGCTGTGCTGAGCGTGAGGGTGCCAGGCCCGGTTCCGGATCCAACCGTTGCCGTCGCGCTCAAGGCGACATTCGGAATAACGTTGGCGGCGTCATTAAAATCTTCGACGCCAGCTGTGGAGGATCCATTCGAGCCGAGGGCAAAAGCTCCTTCAGTAGCGAAAGAGTTGTCGTTGCTATCGGCGCCGGCCAAACTGAAGGCAAATGGCCCGGCTAGCTGACTCAGACTGGTGATCGGCGTTGTTTGGAGATCGAGGGTGCCGCTGCCGCCACCGTTGCCGTCGAACTCGGTAACCAATCCGTGCGAGCTTGAGGAGAGCACGAAATCCAATCCAAAAGTTGTATATGAACTCTTGAGCGTAGCCTTTCCGCGTCCGTCGGAGGAGACGGTATAAGAACCCGTCAGAGGCTGGCCGATTGGAGAAGGTTCCGAGACATCGGGGCCAACGATATCGATGGTGCCGGATGTTAGCGAGCCGTTTCCGTCCGCCACGAGTACGCCAGCGATATTCAGGGGGAGTCCTTGGACGGCGTCGTAACCTTGCGAGGTAAAGACGTACGTGCCCGAAAGACTGCTGGTACTGAATCCGACGGGATTTGTCGGTGGGTTCGAGTTGCTCGACCCGCAAGCAACCAACAGAACGATCAGGCTAAGGGCAGACACAAGGGTAAGCACACGCAGGACAGGCTGGTTTGACGCAAGGGGATTCATGGATGCTCCTGGTATTTTAGCTATTAAGATGCGCTAACCCGGATTGTTGGGGAAAGTTGCGGAGAAAAAATTGGCATCCCGTAGCCTTTCTCCTATAAAAACTCCACAAACGAATCCATCACCTCCGCCCCCGCATTGTTCGCAATTCGCGTCGCCGCCCGCTCCACCAGCTTCATTAACCCATCCAGATAATCGCGAGAATGCGACACACTGACCACCCCAATCGTCGCCTGGTTCCACAGCGGACTCGGCTCCAGTTCCGCCACCGCCACATTGAACGACGATCGCAGCCGGTCCTTCAGACTCCGCGTCACTTGCCGTTTGTCTTTCAGCGATTGCGCCATTTCCATCCGTAGTTCGAGTGTAAGAAAGGCAATCATCCGGAAGTTGTCGCCGTCCGCATTCGCCATTCTAACTCCATGCAATCAAACCGCTTGCCCACCCACCCTCATCCTCCGAATTTACTCCCCTTTCCCCGTACGATTGTGCTACACTAGAAATCGCTAAGGACTCACAGTGAGTTGAAGGTCGGTACCGCCAACCAGCGCCACCCCCTCTACAAGCAGCGAATCTTCTCAGCACATTTCAATTAAGAAACAAGAATAGGAACATCAATGGCAGAACAAGGAACAGTGAAGTGGTTTAACGACGCCAAGGGCTACGGCTTCATCAGCCGTCAGAATGGCGAGGACGTTTTCGTGCATTTCTCCGCGATTCAAGCTGGCGGCTTCAAGAGCCTCCAAGAAGGCCAAACCGTGCAGTTCGACGTGACCAAGGGCCCCAAGGGCTGGCAAGCGGAGAACGTTACCGCAGTCTAGTAACGTCACCGGATCGTCTCACCGATTTCTAGGAAACGATCTCTAAGCAAAACAAAATGCCCGGGATTCGCAAAGAGCCCCGGGCATTTTTGCGTCCGCCCAGGTAGAACCGGGCGCCCCCGCCCGCTGCTCTTGGTTTTGACTTTGCCTTTGGTCTTGGAACCAATGAGATTTGCTCTTTACTTCCGCAGTCCGACTTCTGCCTTCTTACTCTCGACGGCGTCCTCAAACGCGACGCCACTTCCACTCGTCCCGGCGCCCAAAGTCGTGTCGTAGAGATTACTCGCACTGCCTGTAATCAAACTGTCATCGTGGATCCCGGTGCTATCCGCAGACATCTGGCTCAGCGGCTTGCATCCTGACTACTTTGCGAGGGCGCCAGATCCCCTAAGGGCTCGCTCAATGGCAGCCATGAGTACTTCGCTTTCCGCCGGCTTTTGAAAGAAAGCATATGCGCCGTGACCCAAGGCACGATCCTTATTGACGCGCACTTCGCGCGCGGTCAAAACAATGATCGGAATGCAGCACAGTTTCGGGTTGCGCTGAAAGCGCTCCATGATGATGAAGCCGTCACCGGCGGGAAGGCCGAGATCGAGCAGCACGAGATCCGGAACTTCTTTGACAGCCACATTTGTTGCGCTTAACCCATCCGTTGCGAAGACGGTTGCGTAGCCTGCCGCCTTCAGGCGCATGTGCAGGGCCAGGCGCATGTTGTCGTCGTCGTCGATAATCAGAATCTTGGCTTTGTTCATGTCCGTTTCCTCCTCATGTTCATGGCTTGCGAAACCGCGCGGGCTATGTCACCGGTCAATACCTTCACGGCTTCGCTGGTGGAGGTGTCAAACCCTTGCGTCGCTCGCACAACCAGGCTCGAAACCTTTGCGACACAGTTCTCGCTCAATTCGGGGCAACGCTTCATCTGCTGCCGAATTCGCCGAACCAGCACTTCCGCCCCGCGAGCGTCCGCTCCCGCCAGCACGGCAAACACCTCGCCATCCGGCTCTCGTCCCACCGGGGGCAGCACTACATCTTTGTCAGGAAGGCTGCAACGGCACAACAGCTCATTGATCTTGCCGCGTATCCTGTTCCATTGCGGAGCCAGGGCAGCCGTGCGCTTGGGAGCTGTTCTCACCAGGATCAGCGAGAGCGCTTTGCGCAGGGTTCCGTTTTCCGTCAGCGCAGGTGACAGTATCTTCTCCAGCGAGTACATCGGCAGCGTAAAGCTGAAGGCGCTGCCATGGCCGCGTTGGCTTTCTACCCAGATCTTGCCCTCGTGGCTGCTGACCAATTCCTTACAGATGGCCAAGCCCAATCCCAGTCCTTCTTGCCCATGATCGACGGAACACTCTTCCTGATAAAGGCGCTCAAACACCCGCGACTGTACCGGCTCGCTGATTCCACAGCCGTCGTCTTTGACAGTCAGCAGGGCGTAAGCGGGTTCCCCGGGTGCAACGCCATATTTGACCGCGACGTGTCCCCCGGCAGGCGTGAACTTTAGGGCGTTGCCGATCAGGTTCAGCAGAATCTGCAACACCCGCCGAGGGTCGGCATAGACCCGGAGCTCGACCTGGCCTTCGCTTTCAAGATCGATACCTTTCTCGGCGGCGGTCCCACGCAGCATTTGGATTGCTTCCCGAACTGCATCGTGGAGCACGACACAGGAGCGGACGAGCTTCACCTTTCCCGCCTCAATGCGAGCGGTCTCAAGCAGATCGTCGATCATGGACCGAAGCTGATTGGCGCTCTTCAAGATGATTTCCAGAATCCTTTTTTGGTCGCCGGAAAGCGCGCCCGATAGGCCATCCAGCAGGATCGTCGTGAACTGATGGATACAGGCGAGGGGCGTGCGCAATTCATGCGAAACGTGGGAGAGCAGTTCGTCTTTCAGGCGCAGCTGCCGCTCCCGGCTGAGCCTCAATTCTTCCTCGGCCCGCGCCCGTTCGCTCAGATCGGTGGCAACCAGGCAGATACCCTCCCTGGACTCTTGCAGAAGGATACGGCTGAGCGACAACTGCGCGGGCAGCAGGCTCCCATTCTCCTGCAGCAGATGTCCTTCGGAACGAACATCATGCTGCTGTATTGCCACTTGCACCAGCGCAGGAAAGCCGGCCCGATCCTCCTCGCATAGATTTGAGGCGAATGGCGCGCCCAGCAGCCGCTCGACTGGAAGTCCTGTCATTTTCCCCAATCTTTGGTTGCAGAACAGAATCGCACCTTCCGCCGAGAGCGTGGCGACTCCCTCGTTCATCCGCTCCGCTAGGATGCGGTAAGGCTCTTCCGGATTGTGCAGCGTGAAGATCCGGCTGCCCTGGGGGCCTCCGACGGCCAACGCATCCACCTCCCCGTGGTAGATGGCGCTCATGGTCGCTTCCAGTTCGCCCAGACGAGCCTGGGCGCGCTCCAGTTCCACGCGCAGGTTTTGCCCGCATTGGGCCTTCATGGATGGAGACGCCACAGCTTCTTCCTTTTAACAGCGAGGCAATTTTCGATTGCGCATGGAAGCATATCTGTCTTCACGCCTGCGTGCCGCCGCGCCGGCGTGAAATCTACCGCGGAACCACATCAAGCCCCACCAGCACCCGTTCTGTGTTCGACAGGTCTCCAATGATCTTCTTGAGAGGAGGAGGGAGCAGACGCACCAGCGTGGGAACCGCGAGAATCTGGTCTCCCGCCGCCAGCTGCGGGCTCTCGAGAAGATCGATCACCTCGGTGTGGTACTTTCCCGGCAGATGCTCGTCGCAGATTTTCTGCAGATTCCGCAGCGCCGCGATCGATCGCGCGGTCTCTCCCGCGATGTAAAGGCGCAGATTCCAAAGCTCCCCGTTCCCTTTTCGCGCTTTTTTCTGCGTGTCTCGTTTCGTTTTTGTCCGATTCATTCCGTGGCTCCTCTCATCGCCACTTCCGTCCCCACCTGTTGCACCTGCTTTGTCGGGCTGCCTCGCTTTCGGGCGTGCCCATCGCTGTGTGCCGGGATTCTGTCTGCCTGGCGCGTGCGGCCCATCTGAACACGGTCCCGGACGATCTGCCTTTCCCGCAACTCGAGCTGCTTGGCGGCGCGCCACAAACTCTGCTCCTCGCACGCGAATTCGGAACGCATCTTGGCGATCTGGGCTTCAAGTTGCTGGCGCCTTTGTTCCAGTTCGAAGCCCTTGTGCCGCAGCTGTTCCTGACGCTCGTCCGCTTCCGCCCTCTCCTTGGCTTCCTGCGCGACACGCGCTGAACCAGTGAGGAATCCCGAAGGCCCGATGTAGACATCGAGCAGCTGCACCCCGTGATTGGTGAGCACAAATTCGCGAATCTGCTTGGAGTGGGCCATTCCGCGCGACTTGAGGACGTACAACCCGCGGTTGCGCTCGCCGTTATATTCCAAGTTGCGCAACAGCAGCCACGAATCCATTTGTGAAGAGACGCCCACTTCGCTGAGTTCTGCCGAGCTGTCGCCTGGTGTTAGGCTGGTGAACATAGCCGTAATCTGCCGGCCCTTGAGCATGTCGATCAGGCGGGTCACCATCGACTTGACCTCGGAGTGGGAGCCGACCGACGCGAAATTTGTAATCGGATCGATGACGACCACCTTCGGGTCGAACGTAGTCGTGATGTCGTGAATCGTGACCAGATGCTTTTCCAACCCGAAGGTGCCGGGTCGGGCCGCGTAAAACTGAAGCAGACCGCGCCGCAACCAGGGCTCAAGATCAACTCCGATGGAGCGCATGTTGCGCAGCACTTCATCGGTCGATTGTTCCGAAGCCATGTACAGGGCTCGTTCTCCGCGTTTGCACGCCGCCCGTACAAAGTGGGCAGCCAGACTGCTTTTCCCAGTCCCCGCGCCACCAGACACCAGAATGCTCGTACCGCGGTAGAAACCTTTTCCGCCAAGCATCGCGTCCAGCCGCGGAACACCGCTCGAAATTGTTTGGATCGGCGCCTTATGCTCCAGCTTCAAGGAACTGAGCGGAAGAACCGAAAGGCCGGTCGCTCCGATCAGGAATGGATACTCGCTCGTTCCGTGCAGTGTGCCCCGGTACTTGATCACGCGCAACCGTCGGATCGAAGTCTGCTCCTCGACCCGGTGGTCGAGCAAAATCACGCAGTCGGCCACGTACTCCTCAATGCCGGCCCGAGTCAGTTTCCCGTCTCCGCTCTCCGCGGTGATGACCGCTGTGACTCCCCGCGCCTTCAGCCATTGGAACAGCCGCCGCAGTTCCGCGCGCAGAATGTTGGTGTCCGTGAACCCCGAGAACAGAGCTTCGATGGTGTCTAGAACCACGCGCTTCGCGCCAATGGCAGCGATCGCGTTGCCCAGGCGGATGAACAATCCTTCTAGGTCATACTCGCCCGTTTCTTCGATCTCGCTGCGCTCGATCCGCACATAATCCACGACTAGTTTCTTGCGGGCACACAGCGCCGGAAGGTCGAAGCCCATGGAGGCGACATTTTGGCTCAGTTCCTTATCGGTCTCCTCGAAAGCCAGGAACACGCCGGGCTCGTTGAACTCGACCGCTCCCCGCGCCAGAAACTCCATTGCCAGAACCGTCTTGCCACAGCCCGCTGTCCCGCACAAAAGCGTGGGCCTGCCTTTCGGCAGACCGCCCTCGGTGATCTGGTCCAATCCGGGAATCCCCGTCGGGCACTTCGGAATCCCTCGCTTGGCCATGACTTTCAGTTGCTGAGTCGACATTGTGCATCTCCATCGTCCGAGTCTTCGGGCCCCCGACGTAAGTCGCCGGACCCGCACCCTCGATAAGAAGTCGTCATCCTTGCCGCACGAAACGCGGCCTGATTCCATCCGGAATTCTGGAATCGCTGGAACAAAGAGTTGATGGCTTTTCCAGCATTGGACAATCCTAAGAAACCAGCTTTCTCGCAAAGTCTCGCAAGCAAACCGCGCGCCACATAGATACCGACTTGCGCGCACGAAAGTGCCGGCGGTTCGCTGAGTTCGTCAAACCTTGGACTAAGAGGATGGTCTGTCGAAATGTGACATTTGGTTTGAACTAGCGCCTAAAGTCTTTGACGAATAAAGACCTTACAAGCAGGTCCTGTAAAACCAAGGATTTGGAGGACTCACCGCCAACTCTTTGATTTCAACAAACCACGGCCATGGGGGTCTATAGCGGAGACCTGCGGTCCGAGAGCAGAGTTGCTTCAAAGGTCTTACTGAGAACTGAGAGCTCAGAGCCGACAGCTAGATGGGAGTCGATCCCTTAAACAGCCAAATCAAGTCAATAATCAGAATTATCACCACCATCAGCTCCAGCACGAACGCGCGGCTCTGATGGAATTGATCGACCATGAAGCGATACAACTCTTCCGCGGTGTGGACTTTCTGATTCACCAGGTCTTTGTAATCGGTCACGCCGATCTTTGAAGCGGCAACTTTGTACAAACGCGCCGAGAACATGTCGCTCAAAAACTTGATGGCGTTGTCGGCTCGTTCCGTCAGTTCGTCCACATCGAGCAGAACGGTATGCAATCGTGTCGCGCGTTTCGCCGTTTTCCAGCGCGCCCAGATTCCCGTCGAGCCACTATCCATGAAGTCGTAAACACTCTTCAGTTCGCGCGTGAGCAGTTCGTCATAGTGTCGGAATTCCAGCAACTGCGAGTTGGCGTATTCGAGAAGCTGAATCACCGTTTCTGCGCCCGCGGTCGAGTCGTATAGAAACGCGCCATTCCAGCTGATCACGGCGAGGTCGTTGGGATAATACGAAATCTTCGACTGCATGATTTCCTGCTGCTCTCCTTCGGAGAGCGGCATATTTTCGCCGCGCACGATCTGCGCGATCCGTCCGCCGTAGGCCGCCAGCAGTTCGGCCGATGACGGATTTCCGCCAATGTCGCGCACGTGAAAGACGAAGTAGTCTTCATGCAGCCATGTGTCGTAAAGCTTCACCAGCGCCGGACGAGCGCGCTCGATCTTCTGCTTCACGATCTTCTGCGCGAAGCTGGTGAAATCCGTATCCCAAACCCAACGGCCCGCGAGCCGTACCAGCGTCTCCCAGTCGCCCGAGAAAGGCAGCTCAAAGACGACGCTCAAAACGCCGTAATCGTAGTACTTGATCTGCACATCGAGCCGCTCGCCGCTTTCGAGCACCAGCGGTTCAACCGGTTCGACCACTGGAGCGCGCTCAAAGCGCACGTATCCCGGAGCATTGTGTTTGAAGCTGGCCTCCTGCCGCCGCGCTCCGAAGATGTCACGCAAAGCGTCGAGATTGATCTCTTCGCACACGTCGAACTGGATCAGTACTAGCACCGATCCTTGCAGTGCTTTATTCTGGGCATTCACGACGGTGACGGACGCAGACGGAGTTGGGACGACCAAGGGAGAAATGACCGGCGTATTCAAGGTTTCCATAAAATGTCAGCTTTCTTATGCTCAACAACAAAAGCGGCGCGATCCGAAGTAATAAGGAGGCCGAAAAGCCGCGACGAGGAGGCCAAACTGTCTATGTCTATTGTCCCAGAAAGTGGGGAGAATGGGCAGTGGACATGCTAAAGCACTGCCTATCAATGGCTTACACAACAGGAGAGGCCTACGAGGCTCGCCGAACTGGCCCAAACCGCTTTGGGGCTCAATCCCGTAGGTTGCTACGTGGACCGCTTTCTGGCTAGCGCCAGCAACAATGCCACTCCACCCGCTATACCAGCAACCGCCAATCCTGTCCTCTTCATCGATTTCTGGATTTCGGCCTGGTGCGGCCGAAACCACGCATCTTCCGGATATTGTTGCGGTGCCGGATCGAACAGCGGGAAACCCTCCGGCGTTTCGGACGCTTCGCGGAGCGCCATCTGGAGAACTTCGGCGAGATGGAGCGCGTGACGGTCGGTTTCCTGCGCAATCTGCTCGCGGCAGCTGAAACCGTCGGCGACGATCAGCCAGTCGGTCGGAACCTGCCGGACCGCGGGAAGAAGTTCCAGTTCACCGATCGCCTTCGAGACATCGTATTTGCCCTTCTCGAAGCCGAACGCGCCCGCCATGCCGCAGCATCCGGGAGCTGGGGCGGTGAAGTTGACGCTCATGCGGTGCAGGACGGCTTCTTCGGCAGTCATCTTCATGATGGCTTTGTGATGGCAATGTCCGTGGATCAGGGCGCGGCGCGGCAACTCGGGGAGACGAAAATCGGCGGCGCGCTGTTCGAGAAATTCGCTAAGCAGGAAGACTTGCCGGGAAAGGGCGATGGCGCGTTGATCTTTGGGAAACAGGTTCGCCAGCTCGTCGCGGAAGACGGAGGCGCAACTCGGCTCGAGAACGACGATCGGAGTGCCGGCTTCGATTTCGGACTCGAGTGTGTCCATGATCTGGAGGAGCAAACGCTTGGCACGGTCGAGCATGCCAACGTCGTAGAGCGGACGTCCGCAGCAGAGGTGAGCGCGAGGGACGGCGACGTCGAATCCCGCGGCTTCCAGGACTTCGACGGCAGCTTTCGCGGTCGAAGGAAGAAAGTGATTGTTGAAGGTGTCCGCCCAGAGAAGGACAGAGTTTTCGCGGCGATTCGCTTCATGGTTCGGACGAAAGCCTGCATCGCGTCGCGAACTTTGGTTCTCCCACCACGATTTGAATGTCTGCGGAGCGAAGGCGGGAAGATGGCGCTGGCCGGGAATTCCGGCTGCGAGTTTGGCGAGGTCGCGCAGGCCTGGTAGCTGCGTCGTCAAATTGACGAGACCGGGCAGATGCGATGCGGCTCGCATCCAAAGATCAAAATTCGAGAGAGCTGCAGCGTGCAAGGGGCGGGGATTGGTCTCGTAATAATGAGAGAGAAACTCTGCTTTATAGGTCGCGACATCGACGCCAACAGGGCAATCGCTCTTGCATCCTTTGCAGGCTAAACAGAGGTCGAGCGATTCTTTTACGGCTTCGTTCTGCCAGCCGTCCTGAATGACGTCGCCTTTCGTCATCTCCCACAGGAGATGGGCGCGTCCGCGCGTGGAATGCTCTTCGTCGTGCGTGACGCGGTAGCTGGGACACATGACTCCGCCCGACTCGCGACGGCATTTGCCAACTCCGACGCAACGGAGTGTGGCGGCGGCCAAACTCCCGTGGTCTTCGGGAAATTTGAAGTGCGTCTCGGGTTGCCAGGGGGCATAACCTGCGCCCAGGCGCAGATTTTCGTCGAGGCGATACGGATCGATGAGCTTTCCGGGATTCATCTTCCAATCGGGATCCCAAATCGTTTTGAAGTCATGGAAAGCCTGCATCAATTCCGGGCCGAACATTTTGGGAAGAAGTTCGGCTCGCGCCTGTCCGTCGCCATGTTCACCCGAGAGCGAGCCACCGTAACGGACGACGAGATCCGCGGCTTCCTCCATGAATTGGCGAAACTTTCGCACCCCCTCGACCGATTCGAGATCGTAGTCCATGCGAGTGTGTACGCAAGCGTGGCCGAAGTGTCCGTAGAAAGAGCCACCGTAGTGGAAGGCTTGCATCAAGCTTCGAAGGTCGCGCAGATAGGCGCCGAGCTTTTCAGGAGCGACAGCGGAGTCTTCAAAGCCTTCCCAGCGTAGCGGCTCGCCGGGAACGTGCGAGGTCACGCCAAGGCTCGATTCACGAACATCCCAAATTCGACGAGCCTGTTGCGCATCGACGAATAGCCGATAGTTGGGGAGTATTGGGCGGCGATCCAAATTTGCCATCAGATTGCGTGCCTCCGCTTCGGCTTCCGCAATCGTCTGGGCGCCAAATTCGACGATCAGCCATCCGGCGCCTTCGGGTAGCAGTGCGAGCCCTTCGAGATTCACGCCTTTGCGGCGACTCGCATCGACCATGATCTCGTCGAGGCCTTCGAGGCCAATCGGATGATGCTCCATGATTTGCGGGACGTGGTCCGCGCAGATGTAGATGTCCGGCCATCCGATAACGAGAAGTACTCGTGCTGGCGGACTCTGCACGAGACGACACGTCGCTTCGAGAACCGTGGCGCAGGTACCTTCTGATCCGACCAGGGCTCGGGCTACGTGGAAGCCATTTTCGGGCAACAGGTGGTTCAGGTTGTATCCGGAGACGCGGCGCGGGATGTTGGGGAACTGACGGCGGACTTGCTCGCCGTAGCGGTCGGCCAACGACTTCAGGCCAGAGTAGATTTCGGCGCTACGTCCGCCCTGGCGAAGCGCGCGATCGAAGTCGTCGGTGCTCGTCGCACCAACGTGCATGATGTGTCCGCCATAGGTCAGGACTTCGAGCGACTCGATATTGTCGTCCGTCTTGCCGGCCATGATCGAGTGGACGCCGCAGGAGTTGTTCCCGATCATACCTCCAAGAGTGCAGCGATCGTGCGTGGCGGGATCAGGGGCGAAAGTGAGGTGATGTTTTTCGGCCTCGGCGCGAAGCTTGTCAAGGACGACTCCCGGCTCAACCCGCGCGATGCGACGAACCGGATCGATTTCGAGAATGGCCGCCATGTACTTTGAAAAATCGAGGATCACCGCTGCGTTGCAACACTGTCCGGCGAGTGACGTTCCTCCTCCACGCGCCAAGACCGGAGCATGATATTCGCGGCAGAGAGCGATAGTTGCGATTACATCCTCTTTATCTCGGGGCAGCACCACTCCGATGGGAACCTGCCGGTAGTTTGATCCGTCTGTGGAATAAAGAGCTCGGCTACCGGAGTCGAAGCGAACTTCTCCGCGAAGATGGCGGCGCAGAGCGGCTTCCAGGGCGGGTGGTTCGAATTGCGCCAAACGGGGCGGGTTAGAAGCTGTGTCTTGAGCCATGGGTACAGAGTATCTTCGAGGATGTGGGCGCGGGACGCAAGAGCATTGACGAGGTCAGAGGTCAGATTGCAGAAGCGGGTCGCAGTCGCACTTTAGGCGAAGAAATTGTCAGGGATCGTAACTGCCACGGTCACAAATACAGCGCAGACCAGCATCGCAAGATCAACGATGCTAATCGCATGCCGCCGTATGATTGAGTACGGCATCGCGGGCGATAGCCAGAGCATCATAGCCAGGGAGCCTAATAGACCGACGACTGCGAGCCCTGGGTGAATGTGCATTAGGCTGAAACCAACCATCTGTGGTCCGCGAGACCAGGTCCATACTGTTTTCTCCCAAGCGATACGAACCGCAAAAGGCAGCCCAATTGGTGCGCAGAATAACCACCATATTTTCAAGGGATCTGGGAGTGCGCCTTTTGTATCCACAGTGATGGATTCTATCGCAGAGCAGTCTCGATCAATTAGCGCCAGGATCGTGTCAAATAGTCCGCCAATGAGAGGGATAGCAGAATTGCGAGAAAAAAGAAGCCAGAAACCACGACCGCCGCGGTCAATTTTTCGCTCGCGCCCTTTACATGCATGAAGAAGATGACGACAAGGGAGGCTTTGATGGTTGCAATCAGGAGTGCGACAACCGGATTAAAAGGACCGAGGTTGATGAAAGCGGCACCGACAGTGGTCGCGGTCAGGACGAGCAGGGCTATGCCGATCGCCAGGTAGAATCCCTGCGAGTGAGTCGTGTGCTCGTGTTCGACTTGTTCTTGTTCTGGGTGTTGCTGGTCAACCATGGCGATCCTCAAAATCTACTTTCGGTCTAAAGCTCTACATCAGAACACTCAGCCTGCGCGGCCCTCGCTTTACGAGTGCCTGCTTATCAAGTAGAGCAACGGAAACAGATATATCCAAATGATGTCGACCAAGTGCCAGTACAGGCCGGCATTTTCGATCGGCGTGAAATAGTTCGGAGTGTAATGGCCTTTCCAGGAAAGCACGGCTAGTGTGCCGAATAGCCCGCAGCCAATGATCATGTGCAGGGCGTGCATTCCGGTCATCGCGAAATAGAGGGAGAAGAAGAGTTCGGCCTCTTTCGGATTCACCGGGATCTGCTGGCCGTTATCGTCAAACTTATCGGTAAAGCTGAAAGTTGCGCCCGGTACGTGATGCTTCTCGAATTTCTCTTTGTACTCGAAACCCTTGATAACCAAAAATGTCATGCCGAGCAGAACGGTAACGACCAGGTATCCGGTGAGCAACTTGCGTTTGCCGGACTCTGCGGCCTTCACGGCCAAAACAACGGTCACGGAGCTAACAATCAGAACGGCCGTATTGATTGCGCCCATCGTGATGCTGAGCTGCTGGCTTCCTGCAGCGAAGGCATTGAAATGTTGCAGCCGATAAATGAGATAGGCGCAGAACATGCCGCCGAAGAACATGATTTCCGTGACGAGGAACAGCCACATGCCGAGCGAAGCGGCATTCTTCTGTTGTTGCGCGTCGACGAAATGATGCAGAAGCGCCGGATTGTGGCCTTCATGATCCAGGGTCGCCACTTGCGTGGTCGCGTGGCTGGCGCTCATTTGGCTATCGTGCAACGGGAGCCTCCAGTTCCTTTGGCATCGGGATGTCTTCGTAGTTGTAGGCCTCCCAGGTCACGACGGGAGTTTCCTCGAAATTGAAGGTTGGAGGCGGCGATGTCGTCTGCCATTCCAGACCAGCCGCGCCCCATGGGTTCGCGGATGCGATTGGCCCATAGCGCAGCGACCAGAGGAAATAGATCATCGGCAGAAGATATCCAACCGCCAGCACGCTGGCGCCAGCCGTGGAAAGCACGTTCAACACTTGGAACTCCGGCGGATACTGCCAATAGCGCCGCGGCATGCCTACATAGCCGAGAATGAATTGCGGAAAGAATGTGAGGTTGAAGCCGACGAAAACGAGCAGGGCGGAGAGCTTCGCCCAGGCTTCTGGATACATGCGGCCACTGATCTTCGGCCACCAAAAATGCATACCCCCGAGATAACCCATCAAGACGCCACCTACCATGACGTAGTGGAAGTGAGCGACCACGAAGTAGGTATCTGTGACGTGAACATCGATGCCAAGAGTGGCCAGGAACAAGCCGGTCAATCCGCCTATGGTGAAAAGGCCGATGAAGCCAAAGGCATAGAGCATTGGCGTTGTGTAGGAGATCGAAGCCTTGTAGAGGGTAGCAGTCCAGTTGAAGACTTTGACTGCCGACGGCACTCCGATGAAGAAGGTGAGGAAGGAAAATATCATCGCGGCGTAGAGCGAGATACCGGCCACGAACATATGATGAGCCCAAACGAGGAAGCCCAGAACTGCGATAGCGACACTCGAAAGGGCGACGAACTTATATCCAAAGATGCGCTTGCGCGCAAAACAGGCAATCAGTTCGCTGACCACACCCATGGAAGGCAGGATCATGATGTAGACCGCCGGATGGGAGTAGAACCAGAATAAGTGCTGAAACAGGAGCGGGTCTCCCCCGAGGTGAGGGTCGAAGATGCCGAGATGGAAGAGACGCTCCACAGCAACCAGGACGATCGTGATGGCCACAACCGGAGTTCCCAAAATCATGATGAGGCTGGTCGCATACATCGACCACAGAAAAAGCGGCAGCCGGTCCCAAGTCATGCCAGGAGCGCGCATGCGATGAATCGTGACGATAAAGTTGAGACCCGTAAAAATGGAAGAGAAACCGGCGATAAACACCGCCAGTCCGGCCTCGATCACGTTGGTGTTACTGCCGACTGTGCTGTAGGGAGTGTAAAACGTCCATCCCGTGTCAACGCCGCCGGTCAACATGCAATGGAGGAACAGGGTTCCGGCGATGATGTAGAGATACCAGCTCAACAAATTGATGCGCGGGAATGCCAGATCCTTCGCGCCGATCATCAGCGGCACAAGAAAATTGCCTAGCACCGCGGGCACAACAGGAATTAAAAAGAAAAAGACCATGATCATGCCGTGCATGGTGAACACCTTGTTATAGGTGTCCGCCTGCATCAGGTCGCCCTGGGGCGTAAGTAGTTCGAGGCGGATGAGCATCGCGAAGAATCCGCCAAGAAAAAAGAAAATCGTAACCGAGACGAGATAGAGCAGCGAGATCCGCTTGTGGTCGGTCGTCAACAGCCAGGACTTGAGACTGTGCCCGTTGTTGAGATAGTTCAGCTTCGGAGCCTGCGTCGCGGGTATGACTGCACTCGCCATAATTATTGCACCTGCATATTCTGGGGTTGTGCCGAAGAACTCGCCGGCTGGGTTTGCAGCGCGGCGGTTCCCGTGGGTGGCTGGCTTAATGACTTCACATAAGCCACCAGCGCGTTTAACTGCTCGTCGCTCACGATGCCCTGAAAGGTGGGCATCACGGGCTTGAATCCACTAACGATCTTTGCCGTAGGATTGAGGATCGACTCCCGCACATAATTCTCGTCCGCAGTCACGGTGCGACCGTCCTCAAGCAGGACTGGTTTGTTGTAGACGCCTTCGAGATTTGGGCCCCGGCCTTGCACGTCGGAACGATGGCAGGTCGCACATCCCAAGGTCGCGAACAACTCCTTGCCGGTATCTTGTAACGGTGCGGTCTGGCCGCTAGCCATCCATTGCGCGTAGTCCTGTGGTTCCATAACAACGATGTCGCCGCCCATTCCGGAGTGCATCGTTCCGCAGTATTCCGCACAGAACAGGTGATAGCGCCCGGGCGTAGTCGCTTTGAACCAGAGGGTCGTGTAGCGGCCGGGCAAAACGTCCTGCTTGAGGCGGAATGCGGGAATGAAGAAGCTGTGGATCACGTCCTGCGAGGTCATGATGAGCTTGACGTTCTGACCCGTAGGAACGTGCAGTTGGTTGATCTCGCGCTGGCCCTCCATATGCTCGACCTTCCACATCCACTGCTTGGCGACCACGTAAACCTCTGTGGCATCTGCAGGAGGCGTGCGCTCCTTGAAAAATAGGACAGCGCCCCAGATGAAGAACGTCAGCATCACAAAAAACGGAATCACCGACCAGCCGATTTCAAGAATGGTGGATCCTTCGATCGGCGTGGCTTCGCGACCTGGAACGCGGCGATACTTGATCGCAAGGACGGTGACGGCGAGGAAGATGACCGTCGTCATGACGCCGGCAACCAAGAGCAGATAGATGTAAAGCATATCTACCTGACTCGCCATGGTCGACGCTTGATCCGGCCACAATGGTAGAAATTTCGACATAATTACCTGACTCGACCCAATTCGCCATGGCCCGCAGCGCGACCGGAAGCCTGAGCGAGACGTCGATCGATGCGAAACATGACAAACATAAAGGTTCCCAGAACGAGCATGGTTGCGAGGCCACTGAGTTTCAGAATATTGCTGATGACCGCGCCATATTTTCCGGTGCGCGGATCGTAGTGATAGCAGTAGAGCAGCACCTGGTCGCCGATGTTGCCGATCCTGCCTTGGGAGGCCTGCACCAGTCCGAAGCGTAAATCTTTGGGCGAAAACTCAACGCCGTAGAAGTATCCAGAAACATGATGGTCGGGCGTCAACATTACGATGGCCGCAGCGTGCGCGTATTGTTCAGTCTTCGGATCGAACTGGAACTGAAATCCCACAGCCTTAGTGAGCGCCTCAATTTGATCGGCCTTTCCGGTGAGAAAATGCCAGCCTTGCTCGGTATTGGGACGGCCATAGCGCTTCATGATGTCGCGCTTCTTCTCGGCAGCCATCTCGGTGGTCTCGCGCGGATCAAAGCTCACTGTGACCACATCGTAGTCTTTGCCCAGATCAAAAGTCAGCGCCTTCATCGAACCAACCAGCCCTTGCAACAGCTCGCTGCATAACATGGGGCACTGGTAGTAGCCGAGATTCAGAATGACAGGACGACCCTGACCGAAATAATCCGAGAGCTTTACAGGTTTTCCGAGTTCGTCGCGGAAATCAAGATTTGTGGGAACGTCCGCGTTCAGGTGCTGCTCGATCCCAACAAATTCGAGTCCGGGAGGACGTTGATTCGCCGGCGGACTCATGATCCCGCCACTCATTGGACCGCGCGGCACCTGCCCAAAAAGTGGGGCGATGGCAAACGTCAACAGCAACGCTGCCTTGGTGATCGAGTTGGTGAAACCAATTCTGCGCACTGCTTTTTCCTTCGCCGAGCTTCGCTCGACGGGACGGCCGCGACGACCGCCCCCCATGTGTTAACGTCCCGCTAGATCGCCGGAAACAGCTTCTAATTGTTAGCCGCTACCGATTGATGGTCTGCCGACTTTGCGGCGACCGTTGTTTTCGAATCTTTGCCCGGTCCCGAATACACCGGCACACCACGCTGCACCATCAAATCCATCGCACGTTCCACGGGAATATGCGCCACGCCAGATTTCTCGTCGACCCAGCCGTAGCTGTTGAGTTGGTTCTCCTGATTCATCAGGAAGTCGAGCATTTGGCCGCGTTCGTTGGTCTCTAGCATGGGCGCACCGTTGTCCTTAAACGTCCGATCCATGTCTGCTTGCGTGACCACGCGCGACATGGCGCCTTTTGTAGTAACCAAAGGACTGGATGTGGCCATCTGCGAACGTTCGTATTTATCAAGAAACGTGTACATCCCAACCACGATGAAGTAAATGACGATGCCAACCACCGCGAGGCCAATCATGAACGCAAAGACTCCGCGTGTGCCGAGGTCTTCGTGCTCGAAACCGACATCGTCGCTGGGAAGCCCGTGATTGATTTCGTCAGTCATATTTTTCTTCACCCAACTTACTTAATAACTTACTTAATGATGTGACCGCTCCTCAAATAATCGCAACGTTTGCGGCGCATTGACCGCCAGCAGGGGACGCGACCTGAGGTTGTGACAGAAGTAGGCCAGCCAAAGGCCGCCGATTCCGGCCACAACCGTGATGTGCAGCCAGCTTATATGGAACGTCGGATGCGAGACCGGTTCGATGTGCCAGATAATGTCGATCACACGCATCAGCAAAATCCATAACGCGAGCGGCGCCAGCGTGCGCGCCTTGCGCTTCAGTTGGCGCGAAAGCAACATCGCGAACGGAACCGCAAACTGGAACAAGACGAGGAACAGGCCGACGTACTCCCACCCGCCATTCATGCGGCTTATGTACCAGGGAATTTCTTCGGGCAAGTTGCCCGCCCAGATGATGAGCCATTGCGAGAAGTTGAAGTAGGTCCAAACCATCACGAAAGCCAGGATCAGCTTGCCGTGATCGTGAACTTCGGTGTCGGTCAGATATTCCGACATAGGCTTGCGCTTGCCGAGGATGCTCTCGATCACCACACAGAAGCAGAAGGCGGAGAGGGCCTCGCCGGCAACGAAGATCAGGCCGTAGATCGTCGAGATCCAGCGCGCCTGCAGCGACATCACCCAGTCGATGACAGCAAAGGAGATCGTGAGCGAGTAGATCACGAGTCCGATGGAACTGATGGCGCGGAAGCGTAACGTGCTTTGACCCGCGACGGAATCTTGTTCGGTCGACCATTTATTCAGGAAGTAGGCCATCGCGATCCAGATCACGAAGTAGACGATGTAGCGGATCAGGATGCCTTTGAAGTTGAGATAGTCGTGTGTGATGTCGAGGATCTTTGGATCCGTTCGCGGATCGGACAAAACCTCCGGCCGAGCCCAAAAATAAAGCCTGGGCAGATGGAAGAGAATCGGCAGGAACAGAACGGCCATCATGGGCAGCGTCATCATGCCCGATTCGAGGATGCGGCGAATTACGGTGCCCCACGCGCCTCCGACCAGGTGATAGAGCATGAGGATGGCCATGCATCCCAGGGAAAGGCCGAGCCAGAACATGAAGCCCGCGAGGTATGCGCTATAGAAACTTTCGGGAATCAGGAACGCGCCGGCTACGGAGGCGATCGCTCCGATCAAGCCGACGAAGAGCGACTGCGTCTGCAGCGTTTGCACCACGGGCGGCGCCATTAAATCGGAATTGTTCAAGGTGGCCGTGGTCATTTGGATTCCCCTTCCGCGGCGGGAGCGTGGGGCGCCAGCTGCGGCAACGTGGCTCCTGTGCCGATATCGCGGAACTTTGGCGCGGGTGCGGGAAACTCCTGGCCTGCCGGCACGTCGGTCTTGGTCGCGTTCTGACTCAACTGCAGCGCGCGGATGTACGCGGCGATGCACCAGCGATCGCGTGTCGAAACCTGCGCAGAATAGTCGGGCATTACACCGAATCCGTTGGTATCTACGTCAAAGAAGTACGCGATTGGAACCTTTCGCAGGCGATCGATGTGAAACGAGGGCGGACGCCGAAAACCGCGGGTCGGAATAAATCCGTTGCCATCGCCCACGCGACCGTGGCAGGGCGTGCAGGTGATGTTGAAGCGCTCGCGTCCGCGTTCCAAAACTTCCTTAGTCACCGGAAAAGGCATAAAGTCGCCGAGCGCCGTTCCTATTTTTCCGGTGTAGAAATAAGTATCTTCGCGAAGGTCGCCGCGTGCGACTGTTCCGTCGACGGGCAATCGTGCGGAACGATCATCCGCAAAAAAATCGCTCTTCGCCATCGGGCGATAATAGGGCTGCAAGTGCATGTCGAGACGACATCCTGCAGTGACCGCAAGCAGCGCCACGAGCGCAGGTAATACTCTTCGGAGGTTGCGAGCGAAAGGCATAGTTAGCTCGGCACCTCCGCGACCATGCGTGGAGATAGGCCCGCGAGAAACGTTCGCGTATCGGCCGGGTCGTAATTGGGGTCGCTCGAAAACACAACCAAAAAGAACTTGTTCTCGGAAGCCTTGGCGAATTCCCCCACGTTGAAGACGGGGTGATATGGCATCGGCAAACCATTCAGCGCAAGCATCCCGATCACCGCCGAGAGTCCCGCGAAGAGAATTGTCAGTTCGAAAGTCACAATAATGAACGAAGGCCAGGAGTGATAAGGACGTCCGCCAACATTTGTCGGGTAAGTGATCACGGCCACCCAATACTGAAGCGCGTAGGCGGACAGTCCTCCGATGATTCCGCCAATCAAAACGACCAGCGCAACGCGGTTCTTATGGAAGCCGATCGCTTCTGCGAGACCTTCGATGGGAAATGGGCTGTACGCGTCAATCCTCTGATATCCGGCGGCGTGTGTCTTGTGCGCCGCATCCATCAGTTCCTGGGCGGAGTCAAACTCAGCCATCAAGCCGTAGCTGGGCGAGTCTTGGATCGGCGACTCGTAAACCGATACATCGCTCATTGCTTCACCTCCGTCTCCTCGTGCACATGCGACTCAGGCAGCAGTGTGCGCAATTCGAAGATGGAAATCATAGGCAGCACGCGAACGAAAAGCCACATAAACGTCAGGAACATGCCGAGGGTCCCAATGAACGTCATCCAGTCCCACTTCGTCGGATAGTACATTCCCCACGATGAAGTGATGAAATCGCGGCTTAAACTGACGACGACGATAATAAAGCGCTCAAGCCACATGCCCACTAACACGACAAACGAGATGATCCAGAGCCAGCCCGTCGAGACTCGGAACTTCTTGAGCCACAGCACCTGTGGAATGCCAATGTTGCAGGCGAGCAACGCCGCGTACCAAAACCGGTACGGTCCATGCAGGCGGTTCCACAAGAGGAACGAATCGAACTTATTCCCGCTGTACCAACCCATGAACGCTTCCATGCCATAGCCATAGGCTACGATAAGACCGGTCGCCAGCATGACCTTCGCGGCGTTCTCGAGATGCCGCTCGGTAATGAAATCTTTTAATCCGTAGATTGAGCGGATCGGAATCGCGAGACAGATCACCATAGCGAATCCAGAGTAGATGGCACCCGCGACGAAATAAGGCGGAAAGATCGTGGTGTGCCATCCCGGAACGATGCCGACCGCGAAATCAAAGCTGACAACGGTATGCACCGACAGCACCAGGGGTGTCGCGAGCCCCGCCAGAAGAAGATACGCGGTCTCGTACCGGTGCCAGTGCCGGGCGGAACCGCGCCATCCCATCGCGAGCAGACCGTAAACTCTCTGCAGAATCGGATTCTCGGCGCGATCACGCAAACTTGCTACGTCGGGAATCAATCCGATAAACCAGAACACCAGCGAAATCGTAAGATAGGTCGAAACCGCGAAACGTCCCACACCAGCGGGCTTCGAAAATTCGGCCAGTAGCGCATGGTGTTCGGATACGGAAAGAGCCAGTAAGCAAGCCACGGACGGCCGGTGTGCACCAGCGGAAAAATACCGGCGCAAGCCACCGCAAACAGCGTCATGGCCTCCGCAAATCGGTTAATCGAGTTACGCCATGTCTGCCGAAGCAGCGCAAGGATCGCAGAGATCAGCGTTCCGGCATGACCGATACCGATCCACCAGACAAAGTTCACGATGGCGAAGCCCCACCCGATCGGGATATTGATGCCCCAAATCCCAGTACCTTTAATGAACAAATAGCCGAGCGCGATCATCAGCATGTTCATCAACGAGAACATGATCAGGAAACCGAAGATCCATCCCAGCGAGACGGGCCGCTTTAGAACAATGTTGCTGATCTTCTCGGTAATGGTGGAGAAGGTGTGGCCGGGCGCAATAACCGGTACTCGCCTGTCTGCCGCCGGGATTTGTGTGTTGGTAGCCATACCTTACTTGTGCTCCACGATCGTCTGCTGCGTGCCTTTTACGCGGTTGAATCTGTTTTCGAAACTTCTAATTTTGCCTGTTCTAACTCGGGATTCGGGTTGCGAACTTCCGCCAAATAGGTCGTGCGCGGCCGTGTGTTCAACTCGCCCATCAGCGAGTAGTTCCTGGGCAGCCCTTTCCATTTATTCACCTGGCTATTTGGATCGTTGATGTTGCCGAAGACGATCGCGTTGGCAGGACACGACTGCTGGCACGCAGTCTGCAGATCGGCCTCTTTGATGGTTGTGTCGGCGCGCTCGGCGTCGATGCGGCGCTCATTGATCCGCTGCACGCAGTAGGTGCATTTCTCCATGACACCGCGGCTTCGCACCGATACGTCGGGATTGCGCATGAGTTTGAACTGGGGAGTTTCCCAATCCTGGAACAGCAAGAAATTAAATCGACGTACCTTGTAGGGGCAGTTATTGGAACAATAGCGGGTGCCGACGCAGCGGTTATAGACCATATCGTTCAGGCCTTCGCTGCTGTGGACGGTCGCCTGCACGGGACAAACCAACTCGCACGGAGCGTTCTCGCACTGCATGCAGGGGACGGGCTGGAAGAATCCCTTGGGATTGTCTCGCGGGCCGTTGTAGTAAGCGTCGACGCGCAGCCAGTGCATGTGCCGGCCCTTGAGAGTCTGCTCTTTACCAACCACGGCGATATTATTTTCTGACTGGCAAGCGACGATGCAGTTGTTGCAGCCGACGCAGGCGTTCAAGTCGATTGCCATGCCCCAGGCGTAAGTTTCTTTCTGGTAGGCGAACTCTTCTGGCTTGTAGAGCGTGAGTTCCTTAGGCGGCTCGCCTTCTTTCGCGAAATTCGGTTCTTTCTTATATTCCTCGAGACTGCGCTCCTGGACCAAAGCGCGCTCGCTGCCATCGGGCGTCTCCATCGTCTGATAGCCTTGCGTGCTCGCGAGCTGATAGATTCCACCGGTTGGCGTGAGCTTGGCTCCGTTGGCGAACCAGGGAGACTGACTGGTTCTCATGGGGTAAACGTCGAAACCAGTGTCGGTTCCGATGCGGCCGGCGCGAGTGCGGCCGTAGCCCAGAAAGACCGTGATCGAGTTGTCGGGATGTCCGGCTTGAATCCAGGTGGGGCCGCTGACCTTTTTCCCGTTAAATTCCAACTCGACAACGTCTTTGAAACTGAGATTCAGCCGTTGAGCCATGGCGGGCCCAATCATGATTGGATTGTCCCAGGTCAATTTGGTCAGAGGTTTCGGAAGTTCCTGCAGCCAACCGTTATTCGAGAAACGGCCGTCATAAATGGAGGGGTCGCGGCGGAAGTTGATTTCGTACGTACCTGAACCGGGCGTAGCCGCGGAGTCGGATTGCGCGGTCGCGTTTGCAGATTTCAGCGAAACATTCTTAGGGGAGTAAGTGGTGCCTTCTACCCAACCATCGTGCAGAGACTTGCGCCAGAACGCGTCGAAATCCGCCCCGCTATGCTGCTTCTGCCAGTAACTTTGAACTAGATCTCGCCCAGCCACGCCAGACTGTCCCGCTAGAACGCCAATTAATTCATGCGCCGTCTTGCCGCCATATAGGGGCTCGATGAGAGGTTGAACGATGCTTACAGTGCCGTCGTAGGCGCGAGCGTCGCTCCATGATTCGAGATAGTGCGCTTCAGGCACATGCCACTGGCAGAGTTCAGCCGTTTCGTTTCGATGTGAGCCAAGAAAAACTTTCAGGCCGACTGCATTCGATTTCAAAGCCGAAGCAAATTCGAGTTCGGCGGGTGCGTCGTAAGCAGGATTGCCGCCGAGAATCAGCAGCAGATCGACTTTGCCGGCGCGAATGTCTTCGGTCAGCGCATGGAGTGATTCGCTGCGGTTGACTGGGTTAGCATCCACCGGGTCGGTGTAGAAGACGGTTTGGCCGACATTGCCGAGCGCTTGATTGATGGCGTGCGCCAAGACATGAACCGCGGGCGACTGGTGATCGCCTGCAATGACCAACGACGAACCTTTGTGCGCAAGCAGATCTTTTGCCAGCGGAGGCACGAAGAGCTTCGGCTCACTGCTGCCATTTCCGCCAGAATTCAGTCCCACAGAGCCCACAAGAATGCGGGCGAAATTCTCAATATCGCCAGCACGCATCGGCAGCCGATGATCGGCCTTCATTCCCGTCGAACTCGGCGTGCTTTCGATCACGTACAGCCGATTCATATTCGCGTCGGGATTGCGGCGCGCTGCGAAATCGCGGGTGTAGCGGGCGGAGCCGGGGAATCCGGCGTAGAGGAAATCGGCATCAAGCGAAACAATGACGTCGGCCTTCGACAAGTCGTAGCGCGTTTCGACCGGCTCTCCGAACGCCAGCTTCGCACCTTCATAGACATTGTCGCGGTTGATCGGCTCGTAGACGTGCCACTTCGCTTGCGGATTGGCTTCAAGATAATCTTTAATCTGCGCCGTCAGCGTCGGGGACGAAACTGTCTGCGTCAAAATTCGAACGCCGCCGCCCGCGATCCCTTTCTCGACGTTCATGGGGCCGCGAACCGCTTCCATAAAGGCGTCCCACGATCGGAACGTCACCCAAGTAAGTTACGTTTTGCGCGCGGTCGGGATCGTAGAGCTCAAGGATGGAAGCTTGCGCGTAAATGTCGGTGCCGCCGAGACTCGCCGGATGCTGCGGATTGCCTTCGACTTTCGTCGGCCGATAAAGATGACTCTCGACGAGGATCGGCGAGGCGTAGCCTCCGAGTGTAAACGCGGTGGCGTAGAACATCGGACGGCCGGGAATCAAATTCTCCGGCTGCCGCACGTAGGGAACGATCTCAGTGTTTGGCATCTTCGTGCAGCCGGTTAATCCGGCCAGCGCGAGCGACGCGCCCATCGTCTTCAGGAAGCCGCGGCGAGAGAAATCGTCCAGCCACTCCGAAGCGCCTTTGGGAAATTCGCGGTGCAGCATCTCCTGAAATTCTTCGCTGCCAGCCAATTCTTCAAGACTGCGCCAATATTCCGGACCGGTCGTATCCGCGATTTGCTCTTTGACCGTTGCGAGGTCAAGCTGCTTCCGCTTGGTGGGGCAGACGTCGGCGACGGCAGAAGGGCTTGCAGTCTTCTCGACCGGCTTCGTTTTGTGCTCGTCGATGCTCATCTTTGATTTAAATCATCTCTCAGCTGTCAGCGATCAGTTCTCAGTAAAAACCGGGTGTTACCTATGGCAGGTGTTGCAACTGGTGATGTCTTTCACGGAACGCACTTTGTACTTCTCTTTTAGGGAGTTTCCCAGCGTCTCTTGATCGGAGAATGAAGTTCCGTTCACGACCACCGGTTCGCCCGACGAAGGTTCCTCATAACGCATGTTGAAAACCTGCTCGCGAGGCCGAAGATATTTCTCGGGAGCGCGGTGGCAATCGAGACAGAACTCCATCTGCAGCGACGCGTACTGGTAGGTGTACGGCATTTTGTCGATCGGGCCGTGGCAGGTGTTGCAGCCGACGCCTTTACTGATATGAATGCTGTGATTGAAATAGACAAAGTTCGGCAACTGGTTGACTCGCGTCCATTCAATAGAGCGACCGGTACGGTAACTGTCGCGGACCGGCTCCAGGTAAGCAGCATTGGTCCATATCTGCGCGTGGCAATTCATGCAGGTTTTGGTCGGAGGGATTCCGGCAAAACTCGATGTCTCCACCGAAGTGTGGCAGTAGCGGCAATCGATACCAAGCCCAGTTACATGGTGCTGATGACTGAATGGGACCGGCTGCGATTTCCGCACCCCTGCGTTGGTGATGTACGGAGTCCGCTCCAACTGCAATAAGACCCAGAAAAGCCCGCCCACGGCGATCACCACCAAGGCCAAAGAGGCCCGGGCTATGGCATTACTGCTGCGCGGAAAAATCTGCATCGAATATGACGTCTTTATCTATTGCGGAACCGGCTCGCGCCGCATCCGGCTGAACACGTGGGCATGAATTACGTCACGCAGTTCGGTGACGCAGGACACTGAAACACGTGAGTATAACAGCTCACCCACGAATTGGAATAGACAAAGAAAGTTTTTTATCTGCCGCAAGACGAAGTTTAGATCGTGTAGAAAAAATAGACAGAAATTTTTCTCGCGTTGATTAAAACGGCGACCTGTAACTTGACCGATCTGAACGAACGCCAAAATCCTTAGCGCAAATTCATTACCAGAAGTTTCGGTTCAGTCATCTCCTGGATCGCATCCCTCAAACCTTCGCGGCCCAATCCGGAATCTTTAACTCCACCATACGGCATGTGATCGACGCGGAAGGTGGGGACGTCGCCCGCAATTAAACCGCCCACTTCAAGTTCGTCGTAAGCATCAAAAATGAGTTTAACGTCGCGCGTAAACAGTCCTGCCTGAAGGCCATAAGGAGAGTTGTTGATCTGCTTCAGCGCGGAAGCGAAATCGTTGTAGGGCTCGACCGTTACCACGGGCGCAAAAATCTCCTGACAATTCACTTTCATATTTGGCTTGGTGCTCGTCAGCACGGCAGGCTCGAACAACGAGCCCTTGCGATGGCCACCGCAAAGCAGACGGGCTCCCCCACGGACCGCCTCTTGCACCCACTCCGCAGCTCGAATGGCGTCGCTTTCGCGGATGAGCGGCCCAAGGTCACTCGATTCATCGAGTGGATCGCCGACCTTGAGCTTGCTCACTGCCGCCAGCAACAGCTCGGTAAATTTGCCGTAAACAGAATGCTCGACAAGAATGCGCTGCACAGAAATGCAGGATTGCCCCGCATAGGCAAATCCTCCGGTCACGCAGCGGTCGGCCGCGTAAGCGAGATCAGCATCGCTATGAACGATCACACCGGAATTCCCACCCAATTCGAGAACCACCTTCTTCTTGCCCGCATTATTCTTGATGGCCCAACCGACGGCGGCACTTCCGGTGAAACTGATGAGCTTGATGCGCTCATCGCTCACTAGGGATCCAGAATCCTCATTTGAGAGCAATACGGCATTAAACCCCCCGTCGGGCCATCCCGCCTGCTGGATCACTTCTGCAAGCAGCAAGGCCGTGAGCGGCGTCTGCGGAGCGGGTTTGAGAACCATGGAGCAGCCGGCAGCAATGGCCGGGGCCACCTTGTGTGCGACCAGGTTGAGCGGGAAATTAAAAGGCGTGATGCCAGCGACCGGACCGAGCGGGAATCGCTTCACGATCCCCCAACGTCCGGCCGTGGATTGTTGCCAGTCCAGCGGCAGATACTCACCGTACGCGCGAATCGTTTCTTCCGCTGCGATTTGGAAAGTGAATACCGCGCGATCCACTTCGCTGCGGGCGCTCTTGATCGGTTTGCCCGCTTCCAGGGCAATCGTGCGCGCAAACTCCTCTTTACGATCTTGTATACCATCGGCGATCCGCCGCAAAACCCGTTGGCGTTCAAAGGCGGGCAGCCGTCGCGTCGTCCCGAAAGCCTTCACGGAAGCGGCGATCGCTGCCTCTGCGTGTTCACGTCGGCCTTGATAAACATGCGCGACCAGCGCGCCATCGTAGGGCGCATGAACATCGACGATGTCCCCCTCTTCCAGCCACTTCCCGTCCAAGAAGAACCCGTGGGTTGCAACCGGCGTCGCCGTCATCTCAGCCATACTGCCGCCTCTTTCGCGCGTTGATCGTTATCTGATACGTGATTGATGATTCATGACTGATGATCGACAACTAATAATTTACATCCGGCGCTTTACCCTGTGCGTTTTCGACCGCGCCCGCTGATTATAAAACCTTGCGGTCGGTGCAGTTCGATCACTCGTCAACTGCTCAGCAATCCGTGACCTTAGATGTCACTTCTTAGTCTCTGGTTTGAAACGCTCGTCGACCTCCACCTGGTATCCAGCGACCAGCCGATTCGTTTCATTGGCCATTCCAACGACAGACATCAACTCTTTGAACTGAGCGTCGGTCATTCCTTTATTCTTAGCCGAGGCTGTGTGCGAAGCAATGCAATATTCGCACTGGTTCGATACCGAAACTGCCACATAGATCATTTCTTTAGTCAGGGGATCCAAGGCTCCGGGAGCCATGATCTGCTTGATGTCCTCCCATGTCCGCTTCAGCATCACTGGATCGTGTGCAATCGCCTTCCAAAAGTTGTTAATCCAGTCGGTCTTGCGTGTAAACATAATGTCGTCGTAAATCGCGCGAACTTCAGGGCTTGCGTCCGAGTATTCGATCAGTCCAAAGATAGCCATGTATTCTCCGAGAAGGTCTCAGGTGTCAGGTGTTAGATCTTTACGAAAACCAAGCCCGAACCAGATCTTCCCTGAGACCTAAGACCCGACATCTGCTCCTACGACACCCAGTCTAGAACTTTGTAATAAGCCCCGGCGAACGGAAGAAACCATGGCTTTCCGTTGTAGAGCCCGAGCGGAGCACCGGGAAAGGGGATTTGTGTGAAGGGATTGTCCGTCTCTCCCTCCGCGATCCAATTTGCCATCTTTAAGCCTTGATAGGTTGCCATTGCAACACCGTGTCCAGCGTATCCCAACGCGAAATACAGCCCGTCGATCTTGCCCGCATGCGGCATCATATCGAAGCAGAAATCGATCGTGCCTCCCCATACATATTCGACTTTGATATCGCGCAGTTGGGGATAGACTTCGATCATGCCGCGGCGCAAAATTTCCGCGCTCCTGCGAATCGTTTGATCGCTTTCAGGAAAGAAGGCAGCTCGGCCGCCAAACAACATACGGTTGTCGGGAGTGAGCCGATAGTAATAGAGATAGTGTTTGGAATCGTAGATCTGTCGGTTGCGAGGACTCAGTTCGCGGGCCAACGCTTCCGGAAGAATTCCGGTTGCAATAATGAACGAGCCAATCGGAATAACTTTTTTTCTGAGTGCGGGAGTTGCTGAACCCGTATAACCGCTGGTGCCCACCAAAACGCTGCGTGCCCAGGTCGTACCTCGAGAGGTATTCAGCCGGAAGCCAGGCGCGCCGTTGTGCGATTCACGCTGAATATTCTGCAGACGAGTGCGCTCGATGACTTGGGCGCCGGCGCGGATTGCGGCTGCGCCGAGGCCTGCTACGTAGCGAGCGGGATTTAGTCCGGCCGAAACTTCGTCGACCATACCGCCGTAATAGATGCCAGATCCGGTCTCGCCATGGAGTTGATCGCGCGGCACGACGCGCAATTGGTGATTGCATTCGCGTGCGATCACCTCCGCCTGCCGGGAATAGTCATCGAAGTGCGCTTGTTTACACGCAACTTCGAGATGGCCGGACCGGCTGAAGTCGCATTCGATACTTTCGTTCTTTACGACGGCCTCGACTGTGTCGATTGTCTCCAGAGACGCGGCGTACATGCGGCGCGTCAGGTCGCGGCCGTAAGTTGAGATGAGCTTGTTGACGCCGAGTTTCAGTCCGGTGAGAACCATGCCACCGTTGCGCGAACTTGCACCCCAGCCGATGGTCTCCGATTCCAGCACGACGACTTTTGCGCCGCGTTTGGCAAGTGATAGGGCAGCGGAAAGGCCGGTATATCCTGCGCCGACGATGGCAACGTCGGCCAGCTCCGGCAACGGCTCAGCCGAGCCGGCCGGCATCCGGACAGTGGTTAGCCAGTAGTTGAGTTCCCGAGGCATGTTGGAAAAGAACCTAAAACCAGAACAGCCCACAGCGGGTTAGGCTTCTTGCCCAGGTCCTGATATGACGACGCTATGGTAAATGCTCGCCTCTCGGCTACAGTACTGCAGTCTCGTGAATCGTCCGTCCTTCCGCAAATCGCGAAAAGTTTAGAAGACATGCATCGATCAGATCTGTCTCTCCGGTCAGGATCAAATCGCTGAGAATCTTGCCGGTGGCAGGCGAGTGCATGACGCCGTGCCCGCTAAAACCATTGGCAAAAAAGAAGCCGGGTACCTCTGGAGATTCGCCCAGAATCGGATGATGGTCGGGCGTCATTTCGTAAAGTCCAGCCCATGCACGCTTGGGATTGACGGCAACATTTTCGAAGACGGGAACACGATCTGCGGCGCGAACGAGGATCTTCTCCACGAAGCTTGGATCGAACTCAGTCTTGTAGCCGGTTGTTTCGTCGGGATCGTTCCACGCCAGCAAAAATCCCCGACCTTCGGGCCGGAAGTGGAAGCCGGTAGACATATCGATGATCATCGGGGCGGTGTGCGGGAATTGATCGAAAGGTTCCGTCGGAACCAGCATGCGACGCAAGGGTTCAACAGGAAGGTCGATGCCAACCATCTTTGCAATCGAAGCCGCCCAGGCTCCCGCGCAGTTGACGACTGTGCGCGTCGAGACAGTGTCGCGAGTGGTCGCAACTTCGAAGCTCCCGTCTTTGCTGCGGATTCCAGTCACGGCGGCGTTCTTCCAGAGCAAGGCTCCGTGATCGCTGGCCCAAGTCATGAATCCAACCATGGCGCTATTGGGATCGACGAATCCGTCAGTCGAACAGAAACTGCCGCCAACCATGTCATCGCCACGGAGTTGCGGAAAGAGGCGGCGAATCTCATCCGCGGAAATGATTCGAGCATCTCTTAGTCCCATGGCTACCTGCTTTTCATAGTTCGCGCACAGGTAGGTCATGTGCTTCTCGTGCGTTGCACAGAAAAGATACCCCTGAGGACGGTAATCGCACGGACAACCAAGCCGCTCTTCGAAGCTCGCATAAAAGGGAATCGAGTAAAGCGACATCTGGATGTTGACCGGCGTGGAAAATTGCGCCCGCACCCCGCCCATACTCTTACCGGTTGATCCCTTGCCCTGTGCGGATTCGCGCTCGATGACGAGCACATTCTTACAGCCAGCTGCAGTCAGGTGGTAGGCAATGCTCGAGGCGACGATGCCACCTCCGATCAGAACGACGTCCGCAGTGTGCATTGTTATGTTTATGTTTAGCGCATACGGTTGCGATCGCGAAGCGACTCAGGAGAACGCCGCCACCCAACCAAGTCGAATTAGCAGCAGAAGGAACCACCATCCAAAGATGATGGCGAAAGAAGTGCCCCGTTTGACCTTGCTGATGCAGGTAATGCCAATCGCAAGTAGGATCATTGTCCAGATGCTGAAAACGTCCAGCGACGATAGCAATGTGCGCAATATGGGAGAGGCGCTCGGGTCTAGAAAATATCCAGGATTGGTCGCAGCGGGATTCTGAATATTGAAAGCGTCGCTGCTCACTCCTGCCATCAATGAAAGCATGGCCAGAAGTGACATGATCAATTGCGGTAGGCGGCTGTAAACAACCAGCGCGAACAGGGTCTTGAATTTCACGTCAGCGTTCGCGGCAAACTTGATGGATGCAAATAGAACGCCCGTCATTATTGCGTAGATGATCAGCGCGATGACCGGAATGCCATAAGAAAACATTTTGGTCGCGACTGCCTGTCGCCTCATAGCTTGTTCGCGTTGATCGGCCGGCAAGCTGTCGATTCGCTCCGCCTGCTTCGGTTGCAACTGGATGAGATTCTCGGAGACCTTACGGAAGCCGACTTTCTGGTCAACGACATAGCAAAACAACGTGGAAACAATCACGATAATCAGGAAAGGTGCCCACCAGCTGGCACTTCTCCTGAGATCGGTAAAAGTTTTGCTAGGTGCGAAGAAAGTGTTCAACAGTCGTCGCCCTTCAGACAACCGAGCCACTTCCCGATCGGGAACCTGAGAGATTTGCGGTTGTTGGGCTGGCGCGGAAGGGTTGCTAGCCATGTCTTCTCCTCCGAACAGGAAGAGATTGTAGTTTCGTGCTGCCGTAATGACAACAGGAATGAACGAAGAAGCTAGGATGCGGCCATTTCTGGAGTGGCCGATAACAATTTGCGCGTGTAGTCGTGCTGCGGAGAAGATGTGACCTGTTCTGCTACTCCGACTTCAACAATTTTGCCGCGGTACATCACCGCGATGCGCGTCGAGAGATAACGCACTACGGGCATCGAGTGAGAAATAAAGAGAAACGTCAAACCGAAATCCCGTTGTAGTTGCTGGAGAAGGTTCACAATCTGCGCTCCTACGCTCACGTCGAGAGCGGACACCGGCTCGTCCGCAACAATGAACTTGGGCCGTAATGCCAGGGCGCGCGCGATGCCAATGCGCTGTCGCTGCCCTCCCGAAAATTCGTGCGGGTAACGCGACATCGCCGATTCGTCCATCCCAACTGCGCGCAGAAGTTCTCCCACGCGGCGTTTGCGGCCATCGCGACTGAGTTTTTCAGACAACGAGCTTGCGTGCAGAATGAGCGGTTCAACGATCACATCTTCAACCCGGTAGCGCGGATCGAGCGAGCCGAACGGGTCTTGGAAGATGATCTGCATGCCGCAACGAAGCCGACGCACTTCCGAACGGGATGCGTTGATGAGATCAACCCCGTCAAAAGTGATGTGCCCGGCAGTCGGCTCTAGGAGGCGAAGAATCAGACGTCCGAGCGTACTTTTGCCTGAGCCGGACTCGCCTACCAGGCCGAGTGTTTCGCCTTGTCGGATGTCGAGCGACACATCGTCCACCGCTCGAATCACTGCTCCTCTGCTGCCACCGAACGGGGACTCGGAGAGATGAAAGACTTTCGCGAGATTGCGAACTTCGACTAGAGCCACGAATCACCGCTTTGGAAACTTCTGCTCTTGCGTTTCGATTTCAGAATGTGCAAAAACGACATACTGCGATCAACCGGCAATCATCCTGCGATCATCGGAACCGCGGCGAGCGCAGCCACCATGCCGATGGTACGCGTCCGGCTGAAATGTTCGTGTAGAAAAATGCGGGCCAGGATTACCGTAACCGCTGGATAGAGGGAACTGATTAC
>CAWIAJ010000027.1:0-4969 GCA_963834085.1 uncultured Acidobacteriaceae bacterium
GCAGTGATTAGAAGAGCCCGGCGCAAGCCGGGCTTTTTGTTTCAATAAACGAATGTCATCCTGAGCGAAGCGCCGCCACAGAGATTTCCAGCGAGTTATGCGCATCGCGGCGCGCAGTCGAAGGACCCCGCTCGCACGAACTGTTCCCAACTCCGGCCTAACGCGAGCGGTATCGGTCGCGAAGCGGCCGAAAAGAACTCAACCGGGAAGTCCGTGCGCTGCTTCTCGGAACCCTCACTCATCAACGGCCAGCCCAAAAACGAATGTCATCCAGAGCGAGCCTTCCAAATATGTCGCGCCGCCTTCGGCGCGACAATCGATTCAGACTCGAGTCGAAGGACCTGCGGTTCTACTTGGCGCGAGATAACATCCTCTGCCTTAGAAAATCGGGCCGCTGGCCAAAGAACAATACCGACGCCCGCATAGAGAAGAACATTGAAGGCCAGAGCCAGCGCATAAATGATCGCGACCGTAGACACTGGAGATGGCTCGGGCATGTCCAGAGCCATGAGAATCATGGAGCTTGGCCAAAGTCGCACCGACCAATCCCCGAACGACCGACCCAGAACGAACGGCCGAATCATCAGCGTAATGGGAACGATCAGGCCCAGCACCGCAAAACCCAGCACCCACCGCCAAAAGAATTTCTTCCAGTCCATCGCGGCTATCATACCGCTCCCCGCTCAGGAACCCCGTGTCATCGTCATCGAGCCGAATCCGTCGCTTCGCTGATTACTGCACCACCTCTGGGATTCAGCAAGTACACCCAGTTATGCCGCAACCTGGAGATTCCATTCCGGTCCAAGGTTGCAGTTCTGGTTCCCAACTCCCCTCGCGGATTGCGCCTGAAATCTGCAATAGTGACGTGGCCGAGGTAGATTTCCGTAAAACTCATGGGCTTCCTATTGATGGCTGGCTGCGTATTGATGTCGATATCGTAGACGAAGACGCACATCCATTGCTCCCGCGCACCGTGCGTATCGACCGCCCCGCCAGCTTTCCGAGTGGTCTTGATTTCCACGCCTTCGACCCCTGATCCGACGCTGTCGTTCGGATAGATGCCCTGGACAAGCAGATCTGGGTGGCCGTTGAAGTGCTTATTTTGGACAAGTGTTCGAGAGTGTTTTGCAAGGCTGGCAGTCAACATGTCAGAAAGGAGGCCCGACATAATTGCTGGGCGCAGCATATCGTCCAGTCGCTGCAGTCCCTTGCTGGTTAGCAGCAAATTCACGTCGTAAAAGAAGTCGTATACGTCCTGCATCGCCAGTTCGAAGTCCTTGAGCCGAAGCTGGAAGGGCAGGGTCGCATTTTGATTGAACCTTGTGATATCCGCCTGATTGCGAACGACCGGCGCGTTGCTCATTCAGGTCTTATCTGCACCAAAGACAACGGCCGGAAGGCGGCCTTTGCCATCGCAAAATACTCGGGATCAGAATCCGTACCCAGCGTGTGGTAGCCAACAGCTTCGGCCGCCGCCAGCGCGGATCCCGACCCGGCAAACGGATCGTAAACGATTCCGATACCCAGAGGAAGCGCCGCGCGAACGACCTTGCGGAGAAACCTCTGAGGCTTCAGGGACGGGTGGGGCGCGATGTCCTTTTCAGGGCTGCGTGTTGGCGAACAAGCAATCACATCCTTGAATGGCTCATCCTCGCCAACTCGGCGAAGCCCGCCTGTGCCCCACTCGCGCAAATTTTCCGCAACGGTGCCTTCAAATGGCTTGCGGAAAACGCCCCATGGCTCCCAGCACGATCTTGGCATAACGGAGACGTTCTGGGAACTCTTCCTCAGCTCCCTTCGGTCGATCTCCACCTCGGAGCGTCTGGACGAGACGGATCACCTCCCCGCGCTTCTCAAAGCCGGTCTCCATAAAGGCATGAAAGGTGGTTGTGGAGATCAATGGATTTGAGGCAATGAAAACGTGCCCTCCCGGTACCAGGGCTCTGAGCAGACCGTAGGCGACCGAACTGAAGAATCCATGCAGGTTCAGGATCTCCTCTTTCGAAAGCACCGTGAAGCGCGGGAGCGGCCTGCGCTTTGCGCCATCGAAGCTTGGGGGAATGCGCCAAACACCGCCGCGCCCCTTTCGCAGTTTGGCGTGGTTTTTTTCGTCGTACTCAATCATTCCATAGGGTGGGTCGGTAACGACTGCGTGGATCGAGTTTGCGGGCAGATCAGCCAGCCACTTCAGGACATCGCTTTGAACGTAGGTGGCCAGCTCAGAAAGGTGGTGGCGGCGCTGCGTTCCATGGGTACGGATCGTCTCCCATGCAGTTTTCTCCCTCCGCCGCAATGCTGCCAACCAAGACGGATCATCGCCCAACGTCTCAGGAATTCGCGGAAATAAGATCTGTGCGGCGTGACTCATTGCGTTCCTGTCCCTCTATAGCAATGATTCCACAGGAAAGCACTCGTCTTCGACCCGAGCGGTTCTGAAGTTCGAGTGGCAAGTTCGGTCTCGGGTCGCCGTGCCATTTGGGGAAGTCGGTTCACGCTCACATTACACCACGGACGACGCAGAACCCAACTCAGTTTCCGAGATGGCTGGCCACAGTAAAGAAGCAGGAAACGCACGGACCCGCGGGGAGGGGTAATATGGTCAGAATTCGAAAAGCGATTCACTGTTCCGCCGTGTGACCCGTCCGCCCGCGATGGCCTATATTACCAAGGACGATCTGCTGAAAATGCTGAAGGAGAAGCGTCGCAGAGAGATCGTCAACGATCACCTGCTGGGCGGCCTTCCCTACATCTTCCAAGACAACCAGGAGGCATACAAGAATTTCGCGGAAACGCTCTCAGCGCAGTTCGGAACACCGGTGGGTGACATTTGCATCATCGGTAGCGGCAGAACGGGATTCAGCCTCGACCCGGACAAATTCGGAACGCCGTTCTCGGTCGCCTCGGACGTGGATACAATCGTCGTTAATGCCGAACGCTTCGATAAGGCATGGTTTGAACTGTCACGATTCGCGAATCGGATGTACCTTTTGTCCGGGCGCGAAAGGGCTGCGTACCAAAAGCACAGGGACAATAACGTTTTCTTCGGATTCATCGAACCGGAAGGGATGCCTAACGTCCTCTCGATAGCGACCCACTGGTTCCGTACGCTAAAAGCCGTCGGCCGAATCCGCGAGGTATCAGCCCACAGCGTCAATGGTCGCCTGTATAGAACATGGGAACACGTGCGCGCCCATCAGTTGTATAGCTTGGATTCAATCGAAGTGAACTTCATCGAGAAGAGAAGATCATGATATATAGTGCGACGCAACAGACTATCGGCTGGTTCAAAGAGCAATATGTCGACGAGCACCTTGAGCTCCGGCCCCCGTATCAACGGCGTCCGGTGTGGACCGTCAAGCAGAAATCGAATCTCATCGAGTCAATTTTGCTCGGACTGCCCATTCCCGAGATTTACGTTCACGTTGTTACGGATGAGGACGGCAAGACCACCTATGCGGTGGTCGACGGCCAGCAGCGCATAAGAACGATCCTGCAGTTTATTGGCGTTGACCAAGATCCGAAAGAGGTAGAGAACAACTCCTTTGCGCTCGAAGACCTACCGGAAGACTCGAAGTGGCGAAATACGACATTTGATGAACTCACCGTCGACCAGAAGAAAAAGTTTTTTGGACACCAGCTTGCGGTACGCCAGTTAGAGAATTCGACGGACGAGGAAGTCCGGGACATGTTCCGGCGCCTGAACACGTTCCTTACAAAGCTCAACGATCAGGAGCTCCGAAATTCAACGTACTCCGGACCTTTCGTTCAACTGGTCGAACAGCTCGCAAACGACGACTATTGGGCGGAGAACGGTATTGTCTCGGCCGCCCTCATCCGGCGGATGAAGGATCTGGAGTTCGTGAGCGAGCTGCTCATCGGCATCACCGACGGGCCGCAAACCGGTTCGGCGAAGGTGATCGACGACTACTATTATCATTTCGAGGAGTACAAGGAGGAGTTCCCGAAACAAAAGTCGGTGAAGCGTCGATATGGAAAAACGCTCGATCTGATACGTGAGCTATTTCCGAACATACGGAAAACACGATGGAAGAACAGAACCGATTTTTACAGCCTGTTTGTTGTGATCGCGGAACTCTTGGCTGATCACGAACTGCCGCAGTCGCAACACGCCGGAATGAAAAAGAGGCTCACGAATTTCGCGGATGAAGTTGAGAAGCGTATCAGCGATGAACATGCGAAGGTCTCTCGCGGGGTGGCGGAGTATGCGCGCGCGGCGGTGCGCGGAAGTAGCGACCGATCGCGGCGCGCCGCTCGACACGAGGCTCTCATGAGCGAGATAGAACAGTACTTTAAACCCGTGTCGAAGAGCGGCAAATAGGCGTCATTCGCTGCGGAGTATCCGCAAGATCCCGTTTCGGCTCCTCCTTTGGTCGTCTCGTATTCCCTTTTGCCTCTGTGAAACCGGCGAAACCCGGCGACCCTTATAACAAGGGGCTTTTCAGCCCCGGCGCACTCCCGAAAAACTCACCTCGGGCACCGAAAAGTGATACGGCATGCTTTAAGTCATCCCGTATCAGCCCCCAAATCACTCCGGCTTTAACCCTTCAGGGATGCTTATTCCCTTCCCTCAGGACTTTCCCGCCAGCCGCCCCCCCCGCCAAACTTTTGTAATGTCCAGCCCTCCGATTGTTCTCGACTTGCTCCATCCCCTGCCCTAACCTGACAGATAGTTGGGAAAGCCCTGTTCATCTCAAGATGAGCGGGGCTTTTGCTTTCAGGGGAGTCAAAACAACAGATGCACAGCCACTTTCAACTTTCCCCAAAAACCGCTTTTCGCCAGCTCTCCGGCGCCAGCGGAGGGGTTATCGAGCTCGATAACACCCACAAGCCGCTTGATTTCAATTACGTGACGGAGGAGAGGGAGGGGAGGGGGGGCCTGCCAACGCTGGCGAGTTTTTCGCAAACCGTTTCAGCCGTGCCAAAAGCGCCGAAGGCGCTTCCGGCTCCA
>CAWIAJ010000028.1:0-102646 GCA_963834085.1 uncultured Acidobacteriaceae bacterium
AGCTGGTGCACAAACGGGGGAGAGAAAATTCTCTCCCCTTTTTTTTCGAATTCGCCAAGCGTAAGAACTCAGCAAGTGAGGAATTATAAACCACCACTCCCCATCAGCGCGTCCGTCTTAATGGCGCTCTCTGTCTTGATCGCTCCGGCGGCAGCTCGCGGGCAAATGGCGTCCCATGCTCCGACCTCGATGGCCAACACGACCGTCGCCAGCGCCAGCGCGCCCCAGATGGCGCCGGCGTTACAAGTCAGTGACAAGGCGGTGGCCCGCGTGAATGGCGCCGTGCTCACCGATCGCGACCTGTTGCGGGAAATGTATTCCATCTTTCCCTACGCCCAGCAGCCAACGGATTCCCCAAGGCCCAGGAAGCAGCGATTCGCCAAGGGCGCGCTGAGATGATCATCTTCGAAGAGTTGGTCTATCAGGAAGCCGTCCGCCGCAAGATGACAGTAACCGCCGAGAAGCTAAATCGCGCGGAAGCCGATTTCCGGAAACAGTTCAAGAGCCCCGACGCCTATCAGCAATACATGCAAGTTGAGATGCAAGGCTCCGAAAGCAAGCTGCGCCAGCAGATCAAGCGCTCGATGCTGATTGATTCGCTGCTAAGAAACGATGTGGAAGACCGCTCCGCTGTATCGCTGGCCGAAATCAAGGCTTACTACGAGAAAAATCCGAATCGCTTTGAGCGCGGAGAGTCCTACGCCTTCCAGAGTATTTCCGTCGTTCCGCCTTTGAAGCCCACCGCGGCGCAGGCCAAAGACGCACAAAAACATGCCGAAGAGGCGCTCCACCAGGCAAAGGCCACGAAGACGTATCAGGATTTCGGGCTACTCGCCGAAAAGATTTCTCAGGACGACTTCCGCGTGAATATGGGCGACCACAAGGTTATCGCGCGCGACAAATTGCCGCCGCAGATCGTCAAAGCATTCAGCACCATGCAACCGGGGCAGGTAAGCGGACTGATTCAGATCGAATCGGCGTATACCATCGTCCGGCTGAACGCGCATAACCCAGCGAGCAAGCAGAGCCTGCAGGAAGTGAAAGCTGATCTCAAGGAAGAGTTGCAAAAGAGTAAGTACGAGAAGCTGCGGTCGGGGCTTGCCAAGCAATTGCGCGCCAAGGCCAAAATCGAAGTCGGCTAGCAGTTTTGACGTAGGGACAGCCGCCCCGGCTGTCCCCGCAAGCGGCTCGTCCCGCTCTTTCGTTAAGTCGATCCCCCGAACATTCAGCCACGAGCGGGGCTCCGCGCCGAAGGGTCGGCCGAGGGCGACTGGCCCACGTTGAGTCTTTCTCCCCCCTGAGCGCGTGATATCCCACACTGCCCGGCGGACTGCTTCTCCCACCGCACCCAACCAACAGCTAACTCCCTGATTATGAGAGATATGCAGATTATTCCGAAGCGACAAGTTTGGCAACCGCTTTGCCCTGCAAGAGGTAAGTTCTCCTCGGATATTGGACCGCCAGGAAGGGTTGTATTGCCATGAAGATCGAGAAACTCATCGTCGGGATAGTGGTTCTGATGATGGCCCAGTTTGCGGCGGCTCAGCAGCCAGCGATCTCCATCGGGGAAAACACAAAACTGAACGCGGGCGGCCTGTTTACTTTCGGGTACACGGGCGATTACGGCGATACAGTTCAGTCTGACCACGGTCTGGATCTCGGCTTTGATGGCAAGGTCTCGGGTTCGTACTACAACCCCAATTTCGTATCGTTCACGGCGCACCCCTACTACGACCAATCGCGAGCCGATTCCAGCTATCAATCGATTACCGGGGCCAGCGGCGTGGACGGAGCGGTTAATTTCTTTACCGGCAGCAATTTTCCCGGCTCCGTGAGTTTCAATTACGACCGCAACAGTACCGGCACGTTCGGCTTTGCCGGGCAGCCGGACTTTACGACCTACGGTTCAGGTCACGGTTTCGGGATCAACTGGAGTGCTTTACGTCCGAACTGGCCGACGTTGACCGTCGGATATTCGCAAGGAGCTGGAGCCAGCACCATCTATGGCACGAGCCAGGAGAGCGATTCAAGCACGCGCCTGTTCAACCTGCACTCGAATTATGAGGTCGTGGGTTTTCGATTGAATGCTTATTACACGCATAACACTTTAAACTCGGTGTTCCCGGCGTTCCTGTCCGGCGAACAAGCCGAAGTGCAGGGTTCAACGGGCAACGACTTCGGTTTCGGGGCGCAGCATAGTCTACCGATGCGAGGAATATTAGCTGTGAGCTACACTCGCGCCTCGGCCGACAACGGTTTCTCGGCCAATGATGGACAGGGCAACAACACATCCGATCTATCGAATTATACGGACAGCACCGAAACAGCGAGCGCGTCGTTTCATCCCACACAGAAATTCAGTTTTAACCTGACCCAGAACTATACCGACAATCTGAATGGCTACCTCCTGCAGAATCTGGGTGGCGGGGTGGGTGCAGGAGGAGAAGATCTGGGATCCGGGTCGCATTCGTCCACAATGGGCGGGGCGGCGACCTACGCGTTTACGAACTTCATGTCAGCGTCGGCACAGGCCACCTACTACGACCAGTATTACTTCGGGCAAAGTTACACAGGGGAATACCTGGCGGGCACGCTGAACTACGGCAAGCGGCTCTTCGACATGTTCACATTCTCAGGTTCGATCATCGACAGCTCGAACGGCCAGGGACAAAACGCGGTGGGCTTCATGGGAAATGTGAACTTCTATCATCGCCTCGGGCACTGGACCACATCGGGCCAGTTCAGCTACGCACAAAACGTCCAGACCCTCCTGATCACCTACACAACTTCTTACTACAGCTACCGCGCGAATGTAGGACGACGCCTTCCCGGCGGTATCCAATGGATCTCGGCCTTCACCGGCAACCACAGCGGGTTGAACCAGCAACAAGGAACAACCAGCCATAGCGAAAGTTATTCCTCGTCCCTGAGCATGCGGCGCCTATCGGTGAACAGCTTCTACTCGCATTCCGCCGGGCTTTCGCTTCTTGGCGCGGGTGGAATCATCCAACCCGAGCCGACACCCGGTATCACCGATTTCATACTTTTCACCGGATCGAGTTACGGCGGGGGGCTCACGCTGAGCCCGATGAGGCGGATGTCGATCTCCGGAACGTTCAGTCGCGCGATCAGCGACACCATCGCCAGCACCACTTCGCACAACAACACCGAAGTCTTTAATGCGCAGATGCAGTACCATCTGAGACGGATCGGATTGCAGGCCGGATACACGCGCTTCACGCAGGGTATCAGCGCGATCGGCGAACCCGTCAACACCACCTCCTACTTCGTCGGGATGACCAGATGGTTCGACTTCTTCTAGACAAGCTTCGCCGAGCGGTCACGTTGGCCCGTCCGACCTTCGCGAGGCATGCGTCAACAAAACTGGCTTTTGCCGGTCTGGCAATTTTGCTGGCGATGCCTGTCTCCAGCTTTGCCGCGGGAAAGTCAAAAGAATCGCTGGGCCCGCCGCCCCCTCCCGATCTGCTGCTCGACGGCGGCCGCAAGTTGTCGTTTGAGCGCAGTTTCAGCCTCGAACGCGAGGTCAAACCGAAGCGCAGTTTCTGGACGCGCGTTGTCGACGTGATCGCCGGCCAGCCCGATTTCCATTACCTGGTCAGTCCCTACAGCGTAGTCACCGACTCCCATGGACGCGTGATTGTTACCGACGTTTCTGCCGGCGGCGTGCATATTTTCGACTTCGTCCAGCAAAAATATAAGTTCATCTCACGACGCGACGCCGGGAAAGACCCGATGCTCACTCCGCAGTGCGTCGCGGTCGACGCCCAGGACAATATCTACGTCACCGACTCCCAGACGGGCAAAGTATTCGTATTCGACGCGAACGGAAAGTACCGGCGCGCCATCGGCAGCCTGAAAGGCGGCGAAGGATACTTCAAGCGTCCCACGGGAATTGTGGTCGATTCCGCGGCGCAACATATCTACGTCACCGACACCCTGCGCAACAAGATTTTCATGATGGATATGCAGGGCAGCATCCTGCAAACCATTGGCAAGACGGGCACTGGAGATGGCGAATTTAATTTTCCAACCGAGCTGCGCCTGAACGGAACCGAGTTAGTAGTCGTCGATGCCATGAATTTTCGCGTCCAAGTGCTCGATAAGTCGGGCGCATTCCAATACGCAATCGGCAAGGTCGGCGACGGGGCGGGATGGATTTTCCGTCCCAAGGGAATTGGCTTCGATTCGGAAGGCCACCTTTACGTCGTCGACGCCCAGTGGGGCATCGTGCAGGTTTTCGATCGCGAAGGCCATTTGCTGTACTACTTCGGGCAGCGCGGCACGGGGCCGGGAATGTTTCAACTTCCAGCCGGCTTGCAAATTGACAATCAAGATCGGATCTACGTTGTCGATTCCTACAACCGGCGCGTGCAGGTGTTTCACTACCACGGCATCGCACAACCAGCGGACCGGAGGCTACAGTGATCACGCCCCTGTCGCTTCCCTGCTCTAAGTTACTAGCCGCTCTTGCACTGGCAGTGCTTGCGATGATGGTCGTAACTTGTGGTTTGCTCGTGGCGCAAACGCCCGGAAACAGCGACGTATTGGGTATGCATAATCTGACGGCAGCGAGCGGAGCGTCCGTCTATTCGCAAGGCAGCCTCGGTTGTACCTTCTGCCACGCGCCGCACAGCGGATCGGGCGGAATCTCGCCACTGTGGAATCAAAAATATTCGACGCAGACTTACACTCCGTACACCAGCACGACCTACGTCGAGCAAGGCAACACGCAGCCCACGCTCGGTATCACCAGCAGCCTCTGCCTCAGTTGTCACGACGGCACGGTCGGCGTCGGACAGTCCTCCGCATATGGACAACTGCCGATGGTCGGCTCGCTCAATAGCGTCGATTCTTTCGGAACAACCTTAACCGGCTCGCACCCTTTCAGCCTCGTGCTTCCTCTCAAAGATGCACCCGATCTCGTGGCATCCCTCGTCGCCCAGGGCAAGACCGCCGACCCGACGCAAGCCGTAGCGTTGATCAATGGCAACATTGAATGCACCAGTTGCCACAGTCCCCACGTACAAGGCATCGACAGGATCGCCCAGAATTTTCTCGTGCGCGACAGTTCGAACGCGCAAATGTGCCTCGCCTGCCATGATCCGAACCGCGTGGTGCAGGGTCAGGTCAACCTGCTAGCGGGATTCACCGGAAGCATTCATCAGACTGCCACCAACCAGGTCTCGCCGGATGGACACATCGGCTCGTATCCCACGGTCGGGGTCAACGCGTGCACGTCCTGCCATATGTCGCACGATTCTACTGCGCCGGCACGCCTGCTGCGTCCGTCAACGCCATCCGCTCCCGGCACCGATGCCGTAACACAGGATTGCATCACCTGCCATAACGGCGGCACATTCTTGTCGCCCGTGCCCGCGAACATCATGGCTGAAGTGGCAAAAACGGGACATCCTATCCCCGCTGGAAACAACTTCCACGACGAAGCCGAAGCGGTTTTGTTGAATAACAATCGCCACGCCACCTGCGTCGATTGCCACAACGCGCACGCCTCGAATCAGACCACGCAATTCACTGCGCCGCCAACACTTCGTCCATCGCAGGCAGGAGTGACCGGCATCAGCGCCTTGGATGGCGTCACCGTGCTGACGCCGGCAATCAACCAGTATGAGAATTGTCTGCGCTGCCACGGCACCAGCACCGGCAAACAGCGCCTCATCATCTATGGCTACGCGCCGACGAGAGTTGTCTCCGCGACCGATCCCCTGAATGTCATTCCCGAGTTCGCGGCTGTGGCCACTTCGAGCCATCCCGTCACGCACGACCGGTCGAGTCCCCTGCCGCAGCCCAGCCTGCTCCTTAATCAGCTCAATCAGAATGGAATCGCTTCCGCGCGCTCCACTGGCCCGCGCGTCTTCTGTAGCGATTGCCACAACAGCGATGACAATCGCGAGTTTGGCGGCACCGGACCGAACGGCCCGCACGGCTCCGTGAACTCCCACATACTGGAGCGCAACTATCAGTTCAGCCAGGCCGCGACGCCCGGCGGACTCGTCACCAACTTATTCCCCAATCCCGATCTCACCGTCACCGGACCCTACGCCATGTGCGGCAAGTGTCACGACCTCAGCAACGTGATCGCCAATAACAGCTTCACGCAACACGGCCTGCACATCTCGCAATACGGATTCAGTTGTTCCACCTGTCACACCGCTCACGGCATGGGAGCGGTTTCTCCCAGCATCACGGGCGAGCGGCTGGTGAACTTCGACGCCAACGTGGTGGGAGAGAATAACGGCGCTCCAATCGCATACAACCGAAGCGCCAACACCTGCACGCTGATGTGCCACCAGGTCGCCCACAATGCGGATGGCACCGTCTCCGGAGTTTCTCAAAGACGTCCGATTGGGCACAAAGTCAGATAATCAGCTCGACTTCCGAAAATCGAAACTGGCAGGCTGCGGAAACAGTCTGATCTTGCTCATTAGCTACAGCCTTTCAAAACAGCGTTGCGGGATCAGTTTACGAGTTTCGTGATGCAGAAGAGCAGGGCAAGACATCCGTCGACGACTGCGACTGTGGATGCGAGCCAGACCAGGGCGAAGATACGCGCTTTCTGCGAGGGAGGTGTCGTGATACCGACTGTGCTGTGCAAGTAGCTGAGAGCGTCATTGACCAGGGACTGGGGGATGAAGCGCGCTAGGATTCCGATGGCGAGAAGCGAGATCAGGATGTGAAAACCGATGATGGCAATCATGGGGTTCGCTCGCGCGAACAGGGAAATCGTAGCATGGAGGGAGTGGGCGGAGATGTGATGGGCAAACACCTCGAGAGGAGGCTAGTTCTGGGGAAAAGACGGGCGGGCAGGAATGCCCGCCCCACACGAACGAAATCACTCGCAGGCGGCGGAGTCTTTGTGGTTGGGATCGGCGACTTGACGATATTGGTCTTCGGTTCCGACAAAAAAGCGGACGAATGGGGTCGAGGTGGGCTCATCGACCATGGTCTCGACCTGCCAGATCATGCCGCCTTTGCAGACTCCGGAGTTGGAGAGCGGGGTGCGCTGGTTTCCGGAATAGTAGTAGAAATCGTCTTTGCCGTGGCCGACCAGAGGGTCGGCCGAGGTCTGGAGCGTGCCTTGCGCGCTCAATTGGAGCAGAACACGGCCGTCTTCGCTGGGCAGCGGCGGGGCATTTTTCTGGCGAAAGTTGATGCGTGCCCATCCGGAGAATCCGGCGGGAATGAGGAAACGCTCGGGCTGACGACGATGAAAAACGAGATCGAAGGCGGTCGGGCCGACGACGATTGCGGCGAGGAAGAGTGGCAATCCGAGAACGAGAAAAATAACGTTGCGGCTTGTGGAATTGAGCATATCGGTCTAAGGCTTCATTTACGGTGTGGCGGGCAAAGGATGGGAATGACCTCGCGCTTGTTGCGGCGAAAGACGCGGAAATCGGCTTCGTCGGTGGTAAGAATGGTATGGCGCGGATAAAGTTCGCTCATACGGATGAGGCAAAGATCGGCCAGGTCTGGCTGGCGGTCGGCGTAGCGGCGCGCAAGTTGGTGAAGAGAGTCGATGTGTTTGTCGCAGTCGAACGCGAGGCTTACGACATGTTCCTGCAGCATCTCCATCACCGCTAGAGCGGATCGAAGATGGAATGCGGTCTCGGCCAGCACCGCTTCACAGGTAATGACCGGCCAAGCAATCCGTTCGCTGATCTCGTCAGCCCAGTCATGGTATTGGTCGTAGTCGCGAACCAAGGCTACCAGGAAACCTGTGTCGGCGATGGCGTTCATCCGCGCGAGAATCCTTTGCGGGTCGAGAGATCCCTGGGACCGCCCTTGATGATGCCGGAAAATTTACGCCAGGCCTGATTGCCAGCCGCCGCCCGATCTCTGGCCAGTGTCGTTTCGAGCGACTGACGCACGACGCTTGCGACCGGTAGTCCCGTGCTGCGAGCCTTCTTCCTAAGCTGCTCGAAAAGGTCTTCCGGCAGCCGAACGGTGAGTGTATTACTCATATGGCGGGATTGTAACACATCTTCGAACCGGGGGACTACCGCGTTCTAACTCCGGTTTCCGACTCTTTCGGCGTGCAGAGACTGCAGAGCTTGAACGCGAATTTCTCCGCGTTGCAGGGCGGAGATTCCTTCGGCGGCGGCGCGGGCCGCGGAGAGGGTCGTGATGGTCGTGATGCGGGCGGTAACGGCTGCGCGGCGGATGGCTTTCTCGTCGAAGTAAGGGTCGGGACCGTGCGGGGTGTTGACGATCAGCTGGATGCGATCGGCCTTGATGAGATCGACGGCGTTCGGGCGTCCTTCTTTGACTTTGTAGACGCGATCGACGGCGAGACCGGCCTCTTCGAGAATGTCGGCGGTGCCGTGGGTGGCGACCAGTTTGAATCCCATATCGACGAAGCGGCGGGCGACTTCGACGACGTGCGGCTTGTCGTGATCAGTAACGCTGATGAACAGCGTGCCTTGCGTCGGCAGTTTTTGTCCAGCGGCAATTTGCGCCTTGGCGAAGGCTTCGCCGAAATTGTCGGCGACGCCCATGACTTCTCCGGTGGAACGCATCTCGGGGCCGAGGACGGTGTCGACGCCGGGAAATTTCGACCAGGGGAAGACGGGCGACTTGACGAAGAAACAGCGTCCGGTATCGAGGTCGGTGCCGCGTTCGATATTTTCGGGCAGGAATTCGCGGAGCTTGCGGCCGGTCATCAAGCGGGCGGCGATTTTGGCCATGGGGATGCCGGTGGCTTTGGAGACGAAGGGGACGGTGCGCGAGGCGCGGGGATTGACTTCGAGGACGTAGACGGTGTCTTTGCCGTCGGCAGTAGTGCTGCGGAGCTCCGCTCCGGCTGAACGGGCAGGAATGCCCGTCCCCACACTGGAGCCCGTCTCTCCATTATTCTGCTGAGTCTCGATGTGGGTGCGCCGGGGGATGGCGAACTGGACGTTCATCAAGCCGATGACTTTCAGGGCGCGCGCCAGTTTGAAGGTGTAGTCGCGCATGCGCTTGAGCAGGGGTTCGGGGATGTCGACTGCGGGCAGCACGCAGGAAGAATCTCCGGAGTGAATGCCGGCCTCTTCGATGTGCTGCATGATGCCGCCGATCACGACGTCTTCTCCATCGGAGAGCGCGTCGACATCGACTTCGACAGCGTCTTCGAGAAATTTGTCGATGAGGACGGGACGATCCTGCGAGTATTCGACGGCCTGCTTCATGTACTGCTGAATCGTGTCTTCGTCGTAGGCAATCACCATGGCGCGCCCGCCGAGAACGTAGGAGGGACGGACGAGAACGGGGAAACCTATTTTATTGGCGGCTTCGACGGCCTCTTCGACCGAGGCGACCATGGCGCCGGGAGCCTGTGGGATGTCGAGTTCTTCGAGTAGCTTGCCGAAGCGCTTGCGATCCTCGGCAAGATCGATCGATTCGGGCGTGGTGCCGATGATGTTGACGCCCGCGGCTTTGAGTGGGAGCGAGAGATTGAGGGGAGTCTGTCCACCGAACTGGACGATCACGCCGACGGGTGCTCCGCCGGAAGCTTCGTGTTCGCAGATGGCGAAGACGTCTTCGAGGGTGAGGGGCTCGAAGTAGAGACGGTCGCTGGTGTCGTAGTCGGTCGAGACCGTCTCGGGATTGCAATTGATCATGATGGTTTCGTAGCCATCTTCGCGCAGGGCGTAGCTGGCGTGGCAGCAGCAGTAATCGAATTCAATTCCCTGCCCGATACGATTGGGACCGGATCCGAGGATGACGACTTTCTTTTTTGCGGTGGGCGCGGCTTCGTCTTCGTCTTCGTAGGTGGAATAAAGATAAGGTGTGAAGCTTTCGAATTCGGCCGCGCAGGTATCGACGCGCTTGTAGACAGGCTGCACGCCGTGCTTTTTGCGGAAGTGGCGAACTTTTTCCTGACCACCTTTACCGTCGAGTCGCCAGGTCCCGGCAAGGCGTCCATCGGAAAAGCCCATGCGTTTGGCTTCCCGCAGGATCTCGGTGGGGAGGGATTCCATCGGGTGCTTCTCCAACTCAAGTTGCATGTCGTTAATTTCTTTGAGCTGGTAGAGGAACCAGGGATCGATCGCGGTCATCTTCGCGATTTGCTTGATGGTGTGTCCCTGGCGCAGAGCGTAACGGACGTAGGTAAGACGTTCGGGATGCGGGGTGACAAGGCGCTGGGTGAGAATCTTGGGCTCGATTTTTTCCGAGCCGACGCGTTTGCCAGTATCGAGCGCGCGAACTGCTTTGAGCAAGGCTTCTTTGAAAGTGCGGCCGATGGCCATCACTTCGCCGACGGATTTCATTTGTGGTCCGAGGGATTCGTCGGCGCCGGGAAATTTTTCAAACTGCCACTTGGGAATTTTTACGACGACGTAGTCGAGCGTGGGCTCGAAGCAGGCGGGAGTTTTGCGGGTAATGTCGTTGGGAATTTCGTCGAGCGTGTAGCCTACGGCGAGTTTGGCGGCAATTTTGGCGATGGGGAATCCCGTGGCCTTGGAGGCGAGCGCGGAGGAACGCGAGACGCGCGGATTCATCTCGATCACGACCATGCGTCCGGTGGAAGGATTCACGCCGAATTGAATATTCGATCCGCCGGTTTCGACCCCGATTTCGCGCATGACGGCAATCGAGGCGTCGCGCATCATCTGGTATTCGCGGTCGGTGAGGGTTTGCGCGGGGGCGACGGTAATGGAGTCGCCGGTGTGCACGCCCATGGGATCGAAGTTTTCGATGGAGCAGATGATGATGACGTTGTCTTTGGTGTCGCGCATCACCTCGAGCTCGTACTCTTTCCATCCCAGGACGGATTCTTCGATGAGGCACTCGTGGACGGGGGAAAGATCGAGGCCGCGGGCGAGGACTTCCATGAGTTCTTCGCGGTTGTAGGCGATGCCGCCGCCGGTGCCGCCGAGGGTGAAGCTGGGGCGAATGATTACGGGGAAACCGATTTTTCCGGCGAACTCGATACCATCTTTGAGATTGTTGACGAGCGCCGACTTGGGTACGTCGAGGCCGATGCGCTGCATGGCATCTTTGAAAAAGAGACGGTCTTCGGCCTTCTTGATGGCGCTGATCTGGGCTCCGATGAGATGGACGTTGTACTTTTCGAGCACGCCGCTATCGGCGAGTTCGATGGCGAGGTTGAGCGCGGTTTGTCCGCCGACGGTGGGCAGGACGGCAAAGCCGGCGCTCGGCGCCATTTCTCGCTCGACGCGAATGATCTCTTCGAGATATTCGCGAGTGAGGGGCTCGATGTAGGTCCGGTCGGCCGACTCGGGATCGGTCATGATGGTGGCCGGATTCGAGTTGGCGAGCACGACTTCAAAGCCTTCGGCCTTGAGGGCCTTGCAGGCTTGGGTGCCGGAATAGTCGAATTCGGCGGATTGTCCGATGACGATGGGGCCGGAGCCCAAGATGAGGATTTTCGAGATGTCAGTTCTGCGTGGCATTATTGTGTCTTCTTTAGAGCGATAGCCCTTGCCATTAGTGAGGAAACGAAATTGGAAAAGCTAAGTTCCGGTACCGGCTCTGTGTACTGGCCCCTTACTCCATCAGCGCTGTTGGACATCAAGAAACATGTTGCGTCGTAAAGTCGCTCCCGAACGAGTTTGGTGAGAAGGATCTCATAGCGACGAGCGTAGGACGCAGCTTTGAATTCATTGAATACCTTGAAATGGGGCTCTTGCGCTTTGACAGGCCTAGTAGAACCAGGAGCGTCTTCAAGCAACATCACGTACCCTAACCAAGGACGGGCGGACGGCTTGAATGCACCCTCTCGATATGCGGCCCATAGATCTACGGCGCTGCCTAGAGCTTCTTCAGTTCGATTGTTGTAGTTGTTGCCGAACGAACCCACTTGCGATTTGAATTCAATTGCCGCAATCAGGCGTCCATCGACCACAACCAAAAGATCCCATTTCTTCTCGGGCCGGAACCAACCCGGAAGTTCGACGCACCGCTCACAGTAAATAACAGGCTTATCAACACCTGACTCTTCAAGCAGGTCCCGCACTAATGCCACGAATCCATCCATTTGGCTACCACCAGTGACTGCAGCTCTGGCGCCAGCGTCACGAATTCCGGATTTTGCGCCTTGCTTCTGAGCTTGTGTCTCCCGGCTAGACCAGAAACACGCGACCGCTTCTCTTAACTTCAACTCCAATTCGCTGTTCAATAGCCTATCCCTGCTCTATAACGAGGATTGGGTTCGAAAAAAGAGTAGACAATTCGCGTTGCAGTCGCGCAACTGCAAAATTGAAATAACTGCCGTCAACCTCAAAATTCACGCTGTTGCGACCGCATTTTGACGCGGCGAGAGCAGTTGTTCCTGTCCCCATAAACGGGTCCAACACCGTATCCCCAACGAAGCTAAACATCCGAATCAATCGCGTTATCAATTCCGGGGGATAAGGCGCTGGATGGTCCTTGGTCGATGCGCCCGTTACTCCCGACCAGATCTGTTGAAACCACTTCTTATGTTCTTCAGCCGATATGACACTCAAAACCCGTTCCGCTCCAGTCGGAGTCCGATAGCCACCCGGCTTTCGCTGCATCAGAATGAACTCGATGTCGTTTTTTATTACGGCATTAGGTTCATATGGCTTGCCCAGAAATCCGCCGCCGCCATTTTCAACTTCATGGGCAGCATTCGCTATCTTGTGCCAAATTATCGGGGCAAGATTGTCGAAGCCAATTTTCCGGCAGTGATCCTGGATGCTGGCGTGGAGGGGTACAACCGTATGTCGTCCGTCATTCTTACGGCGAGACAGGCAGACATCTCCTACAACACAAACTATTCTCCCGCCGGGGACCAACAGATCGAAACACTTTTGCCAAACGCGATCGAGTTCCTCGAGGAATTCGTCATACCCCGCGATGTGTCCCATTTGCCCAGGCGAGTCCCGATATTCTTTCAGGGTCCAGTAGGGCGGCGACGTAATCACGAGATGAACCCTGCCGACCAAACCGCTCTTCATTTCGCGAGCATCCCCTTTAACTAGAACGTGCCTTGAAGGGATATGTTCCACAGCTTCTCGAATGAGCTTAAGCAAGACGGGATCCTTTGCCACCCTTGGAATCGCAGTTTGAAGGTCTCCCAAGCCGCGCAACTCTTCGGGCAAAAACTCAGACAGGTCGGGGTTGTGCGGGTTATCGACCTTCGGCATCGCCTGTGTGGTCACCGCTTGCACTCCTCCATCATCTTTACAAAATCCTTAAATAAATAATGTGAATCGTGGGGCCCCGGGGCGGCTTCGGGGTGGTATTGGACGGTGAACAGTGGGAGGTTGCGGTGGCGCATGCCTTCTAAGGTCTGGTCATTCAGATCGATGTGGGTTAGTTCGACTTCGCTTTGTGGGAGCGAGTCGGGGTCGACGGCGAAGTTGTGATTGTGGGCGGTGATTTCGATCTTGCCGCTGTTTAACTGCTTTACGGGATGGTTTCCGCCGTGGTGTCCGAATTTAAGTTTGAAGGTTTTGCCGCCTAAGGCGATTCCGGTGAGTTGATGGCCTAGGCAGATACCAAAGATGGGCTGGCGTCCCATGAGGCGGCGAATGTTATCGACGGCGTAGGTGCAAGGTTCGGGATCACCGGGGCCGTTGGAAAGAAAGACTCCATCGGGCTTGAGGGCGAGCACGTCTTCGGCGGTGGTTTGCGCGGGGACGACGGTGACTTTGCAGCCTTCTCCGCGCAGTTTGCGAAGGATGTTTTGCTTGATGCCGAAGTCGTAGGCGACGACGTGGAAGCGGGCCGGTTCGTCTTTCACTCCGACAATTTCGTCGGGCAGGTGCGAACGCTCGCCACGCTCCCACACGTAGGTGTGGTTGGTGGAGACGACTTTCGCGAGATCCTGGCCGTCCATTTTTGGGATGGCTCGTGCTTTGGCGACAAGTTTGTCGGTGTCTTCTTCGAGGGTCGAGATGACGCCGCGCATCACGCCATAGGTGCGCAGATGGCGGACGAGGGCGCGGGTGTCGATGTCGGCGAGGACAGGAATCTTGAACTGTTCCATGAACTCGTCTGTGACCTGTTGCGAACGCCAGTTGGAGCTGACTTTGGAAAACTCGCGGACGATCAGTCCCTCGATGTAGGGACGCTGGGATTCGTTGTCTTCGGGGTTGGTGCCGTAGTTTCCGATTTCAGGGTTGGTCAGGACGACAATTTGTCCGGCGTAGGAGGGGTCGGTGAAAATTTCCTGGTAGCCGGTAATGGAAGTATTAAAAACGACTTCGCCGTAGCACTCGCCTTTCGCGCCGTAGCCTTTGCCTCGGAAGACTCTGCCGTCTTCGAGTGCAAGGATTGCTTGCATTGCAACTCCTGTGGAGTGGATTTTAAGGATTTTAGCAGGAGAGGCTGTGGATTGCGCGGAAAAAGCTGTCAGTTTTCAGTTGTCAGTCTTCAGTTGTCAGTAAAACCGAATGCTCTGCAGCATTTGTCTCGTTTCGCTGAGAACCCAGGACTGAGAACTGACGACTGACGACTGACAACTATCTCAGCCTTCCTAGCTTTTCCATGGGCCAGTATCCGAAGACGGCTTTGCCGTAGATGTAACGCTCGTTGACCGTGCCGAAGTCGCGGCTGTCGTTCGACATGGAACGATGGTCGCCGAGGACGAAGAAGCTGTTGGTGGGGACGACGATTTCTCCGTAGGAGCGGGCGTCGGCGTAATCGTTGGGAACGTAGTCTTCGTCGAGGGGCTCGCCGTTGACGTAAACCTGGCCATCGTCGATGCGGATACGGTCGCCGGCGATTCCGATGACGCGTTTGATGTAGCTCTTGGAGGTGTCGCGGGGATAGCGGAAGACGACGATGTCGCCGCGCTGGATGGGCTCCCAGCGATACACGAACTTGTTGACGAAGATGCGTTCCTGATCTTCGAGGCCGGGCATCATGCTGGTGCCTTCGACCTTTACTGGCTGGTAGAGAAAGATAATAATGAAGGCGGAGATGGCGAGCGAGACCAGGAGATCGCGCGCCCACACGGCAACGACGGGAAGCGGCCGCGGCGGAGTTTCATTGGACACCGCCGAATTTGGGGCCGCTAAAGACATCGGCGGCTGGGGGGGCTCCACCTCAGACATGGTAGCCATATCTTATACGCTGGCGAGGGAAAGGAGCGAGTCGGGTGAGGGCAGAGGTTTGAGGTGAGATTGAGGGGGTGAAAGTTCGGCCTTTTTCACTTCTGCAATCTGACTTTTAAATTCTCACCTCGTGGCTTTGAGCTCTCGGCTTGCCAAAGTGGGTGATTCCCCGTAAAACTAGAAGCCGTCTCATGAATGAGTTGCGAGGAGTAAGCAGCTGTCCCCTCAGGGGCTAAAGCCCTACTGATATTGCTCATGCTACGGCGCAGCTAAAGCTGCGCCCTTTCAAAGCTGGAGCAAGATCGTACTTTTCACAAGCTTGAAGCCGTGCCCTTTGAACGCCGATTCATGAAATGGAATCCAGACTTCCCATATGACCGATTACTCAATTTTTCCTAAGATCAACGCTATGTTGAATGGGCTCAGCGCGGTTTTGCTGGTGACGGGACGGGCGCTGATCGCGCGGCGCAAGATTGCGGCGCATCGGGCGGTGATGCTGACTGCGTTTGCGACCTCTTCCCTGTTTCTGGTTTGCTATTTGTATTATCACTGGCCGGGTCATGGGGGGATCATCTACTTTCGGGGAACGGGATGGATTCGATGGCTGTATTTCACGATCCTGACCACCCACACAATTCTCGCGATCGTGATTGTGCCGATGGTGTTGATTACGCTGACGCGCGGGTTGCGGGAGCAGTTTGAACGGCATCGGGCGATCGCGCGCTGGACGTTTCCGATATGGCTGTATGTTTCGGTGACGGGCGTGATCGTGTATCTGATGCTGTTTCAAATGGCGTGAGAGATTTTTTGCAGCAGGACGGAAATGGGGTAGCTCTGTCTTGCCCAATTTCGTCCGGCTGAGACGTGGCAAGCCGCTTCTCTAAGAAGAACGGGTGGATTCGTCACATATTCGAAGTGCAGCGGACACCGTCGGAGGACCCCCATTCTGGTATAGTGAGCGTCTTGACGGTCGGCGATTCGGAAGGGGTTGGCAATCATGAAAAGCGTAAATAAAGTCATTCTCATTGGAAATTTGGGGAAAGATCCGGAGATCAAGCACACTCCGCAAGGGACTCCTGTGGCAAAGATCACGCTGGCCACGAACGAACGGTTTAAAGGGAAAGACGGGCAATGGCAAGACCGCACGGAGTGGCACAACGTGGTGCTGTGGCAGCGGCTGGCGGAAATTGCCGGCGAATATCTGAAAAAAGGTGGCAAGGTTTATATCGAGGGACGTTTGCAGACGCGTTCGTGGGACGATAAGACGTTCGGCCAGAAAAAGTACATGACGGAAGTTGTGGCGAGCGATCTCGTGTTGCTGGGCGGACGCGGCGAGGGTGGCGGCGATTACGCGGGCGGCTCGCGCGGATCCTCAACTTCAGCGTCGTCGGGAGCGAACCACTTTGACCAGAGCGCGCCCGAGCCGGAGCATGCGCCGGCAGGTAGTTCTCCGATTACGGATGAAGATATTCCGTTTTAAGTGGCGAAAGTCCCTCAGGCGCTAAAGCGCCATGAATTGTGAGGGAGTTGCGGCACGACTAAAGTCGTGCCCTTCCCGAAAATCGTTCTGAGTATCGGGAAATAGAAGTTGCATGGCTTCTTTAGCTGACAAAACGTGTGTTCCGTGTCGCGGCGGAGTTCCTCCACTCAAAGGGAACGAGCTGAAAGACATTCATCAGCAACTCGCCGATCCGACGGCCTGGAGGATCGTGGATGGACATCATCTCGTCCGCGCTTTCAAGTTTCCGGATTTCAAGTCCGCGCTGGCCTTCGTCGATAAAGTCGGCGTGGTTGCCGAGCAACAAGGCCATCATCCGGACATTTTTTTGGCATGGGGCAAGGTTGAGATCACGACCTGGACGCACGCGGTGGACGGACTGACCGAGTCGGACTTCATTCTGGCGGCGAAGATCGACCGGCTGAGTTAGGTTCCGATGACGAAGTTGCGAGTATCTCGGACGAGCGAGAACGCCGTCACTCCACAACATCGTATGAACCGGCGTTTCGGCGCAGCGACAATCCCCACAGCGCTGCGGGAATCACCATCAACATGCCGGCGACGCTGGCGACATTTCGAGCGGCGTAGCCCCAGTCGACGAAGCGTCCGGCGAGGTAGGCTCCGGCGGCGATGGTGAACATGCAGAGGCCAAGATCAGCGGCGAAGACGCGGCCGCGGAATTTGTCGGCGCTCTGGATTTGCAAGAGCGTGGTGGAGAAGACCCAGACGATTGAGCTTCCGAAGTGCGCCAGCATGACGCACAGGCAGGCTTGCCAGAGATGGCCGGAAACTCCCAGCAGCGTGTAACCGGCCGCCGCGGCCAGATATCCCCAGAAGACGGCGTGTTCGAGGCGACGCTTCCAATGCCCGGCCCAGGGAGCAGTAAGCAACGGTCCCAAGAGCGCACCCAGGCCGCGAGCGCCGAGTAGCAAGCTCATCCCCAGAAATGCGCCGCGCTCGGGAGACATGCTGCGCCAGCGGATGGCGAATTCGTTCTGACCCATTACGGTGAACAGAACCCAGCCCGGACCGATGATGAGGTTGCCAAACTTCAGCAGGACGGTGGAACGCAGACGGGCGTGGGCACGAATGTAGCGGATGCCGTCTATGATGGGCGCGAAGTCGACCAACTCACGAGGTTGAAAGGCACGCCCAACTTCGACATGTGGCTCGGCGAAGTGCATCTTTCCAATCAGCGCCGCCGAGACGATGAATGAGAACGCGTTCAAGATGAATACGGCGTCTCGGCCGAAGAAGGCGGCTACGAATCCTCCCAGGGTCGCGCCTAGCATGAGATTAACCGACCAAGTCGTCGACGAAAGCGTATTGGCGATGACTACATCTTCGCGACAGACGATGTTGGGGATGACGGCATTGCGCGCCGGCTCGAAGAAGGCAACGAGCAGCGTTTCGGCCATCAACAGCGGATAGACGATCCAAACTTTGTCTCTGGAGCGGATAAAGAGCATGCCAAGGACGATCAACATACGTCCCAGGTCAGCGGCGATCATGACGTGCTTGCGGCGAAGCCGATCGTTGACTACTCCGGCGGTTGGTCCGATAAAAGTTTGCGGAAGAACTTGAAGGACGAGAGCTAGAGCGACGGATCCGGCGCGACCTGTGAGTTGTAAGAGCAGGTTGTAGATCGCCAGGGTGTAGAACCAGTCGCCGATCTCGCTGACAACCTGCGCACCCCAGAGCCGGCGGAAATTCCGATTGCTGCTGAGGAGGCGCGCGTACGCGGCAAACGAGATCGACCTAATTTCGAGTTCGGGAACGGGTTCCATGTTAAGGATCGAGGAGAATTTCCCAGCATACTGGATCGGGCTCGGATCCCGCTTTTGTGGCCAAAAGGTCAATTCAGGGTGGGATTGTGCCAGAGTGTGCAAACTCCTGCACACCTGAAACGGGTCAACCTCTGGAAAACTCCGACCGGCCGCGCGTTTGGGGTATGAAACACCCAAGAAAAACCATTCTGTGAATTGACTGTGAAAGGCTTCGAATTGGACAACGGCTTGCGACCAGTCAGATGGAAAGGAGTACAACCGTGCGAAGTTTGTGCCCTGCTCTAGTGGTCGTGATGGTCCTGGTCGGACAATCCTTTGCACAACCGGCCGCAGTCACGTCGTCGTTGTTTCCCGAACCCGGTGTTCTTGCGCTATTGGGAGGCGGTTTGGTTGGATTGGCCGCTGTGATTCGAAACCGCTTTACGCGTTAAATCTTCGGTATCTTTTCGTTAACCTTTTTATTTTGTTGCCGAGAGCCCCCTCGGCACTCCCTGTCCTTGTCGTTCATAATTTGTGAGATCAGTTATAGGTGTCGAATATCGGAAATTGCCAATCCGACATTTCGCCAACGACCGCGCAATCGCCCAGCATGGCCCGAATGGTTTCTATTGATTGGAGACCGGGACGTCCATATAAATCTCCTGCCCCGGTTCGAGGCGCAAGGGAGTATCAAATGGCCGGTGGGTATTCGAATGCGAGGACACACCTGTTACCAGCAAAATTAGATCTTTCCCCGGCGGCAAAGGAACGCGAAACGACCCGTCAGCCGAGACTTCACGGCGATTTCCATCTTCATCAATGAAAACCAAGAGGGCTTTTGTCGCAGCGCCGCTGTCAGCGTCTACGACCTGTCCAACGACCACACCGACTTTACTGCCCAATGTCACTTTAACCGTTGCTGAGTTGTGAGCTTTGGTGAGAACAACCTTTGGCATTTCGAGCTTTGAATCCGCGTAGAAGCTCTTAGACGGGTCGGGGTAGCCATCCTCACCTTTTTGCGAATAGAGTTTATAGGCTCCCAGTTGGAAGCCTCCGCGAAAATCGAAGTCTCCATTCTTGTCCGTCTTGACCGATCGGGGATTGATACCGTTGAAAGTGAGGAACTGTGGAACGGCATAAACCGTAGCATCTACGACAGGGCTTCCGCTTGGGTCCGTGACGGTACCTTTGATTTTCCCGTCTAGGTGATTCTTTGTCTGGGAGTTGGCAAAAACACTTGCCGCAATCAAGGCCATAGCGAGGAAATGCTTCATAGGGCACCTGAGAGCCCAATTATAGATCGGGATGATCTCCAGCCTCAATGAGCTATGTCCGCATGTATCCCAGCGAAGTACAATGCTAATCGGAGTCTTTTTTCTGCAAGTTCAGAAACCAGGGCGATAGCATTTCGAGGTTCCCTCAGGGGCTAAAGCCCTATCACTTTTGCTGATCTTACGGCGCCGCTGAAGCTGCGCCCTTTCAAAACGCCGCGGTACTTCAAAACGCCAATTACTTCTTATTTTTTTCTGCCTTCTTGGCGTTCGCGATCAGGTCCAAGAAATATTGGTGGATGCGCGGGTCGTCGCTGAGTTCGGGATGGAAGGTCGCCGCCACTGTGTTGCCTTTTCTGACGAGGACGGGATCATTGCCTTCGGTGGCGATGACTTCGACCCCTTCACCGGTGCGTTCGATCTTCGGGGCGCGGATGAAAACCATTTCGATGGGATCGTTGAGAAACTGGCCCTCGCGGATGGAGCTATCGATCTGGCGTCCGTAGGCGTTGCGGCGTACGGTGATATCGAGAGCGCCGAGTCCGGCTTGCTTGGGATTTTCGACGTCGGTGGCGAGCAGGATGCATCCGGCGCACGTACCGAAGGTCGGCTTGGCGAGGACGAAGTCTTTGAGCTTGGCGAAGCCGTCTTCACCCAACAGCTTCAAAAAAGTGCCGGATTCGCCGCCGGGAATGACTAGTCCATCGAGATCGTTCAATTGCTCGGGTTTCTTGACGAGGACGACTTCCGCGCCAAGTTCTTGGAGACGACGGCGGTGAGCATCGAAATCGCCTTGCAGGGCCAGGACACCGATTTTCATTTTGCGAAAAGACTTCAAGCCCTCCGACCTGGAACGTCATTGAAACGGCGTTGCCGAATTGCACCTATTTAAGCTTCGGCATGTGATTCTTATGTTAACGGAAATCCTATGCCGTTGTTGAAATGGCGCGCACCAGGCGGCGAACTTCTTCTTCCTCGACTACCGCACGTTGATATTCCTGACCGGACAACATTCCCATGCGGATCTTTTCGTTCCGATAAAGCATGGCGCTGGTCTCGATGTGTCGCGCACTGGCGTGAAGCTCGCGCACTCCGCTCTGCGAAATGAATTCTCGTACATTGTCGGAGCGAATACCCGAGCCGGCCATCAGAGCGATTCGGTTTGACGCGATCTCACGCAGTCGCCTGACGACCGGAATGGCCTCATGCACCTTCTGTGCTCCTCCTGAGGTAAGAACGCGATCAAAGCCCAAAGTAATAATATCTACCAATGATTGTGGCAGATCGCGGGACATGTCAAAGGCGCGGTGGAAGGTCGCTTTTAGGGGACGAGCAAGGTACAGCAGTTCGCGACATCGGGTGGCGTCTACGGTTGCGTCGTGATTAAGGATGCCGAAGGCGATGCCGTCGGCGCGGAGTTGCTTGGCCATGGCAATGTCGCGCTGCATCGCGGCGAACTCGTCAGCAGAGTAGCAGAAGTCTCCGCCACGAGGGCGGATCATCACGTAGAGATCAATTTTGACGAGGCTCCGGACTGTGGCGATCATGCCCGCACTGGGGGTTGTTCCTCCATCGAAAAGAGAGGCGCATAATTCGAGGCGGTGCGCGCCTCCGCGCTGGGCAGAGAGCGCGGATTGGGGTGAATCTACGCAAATCTCAAGGCTGATGGAAGGAATCATCCGGAGTTTTTATCTGCAGTGCAAAACCGTGCCGGCAGTGATAGCTTTTCGGCAGCTTGAAGGCCAGGAGATTGTCGGACTGACTCCATTCGAGTTTCTCGGTCGAACCCAGCAGATTTGCGGCAATAATGCGATAGCCGATGCCCCGGAACCCCAGGGCTTGGATTGATGCGGTTCCGTCTGCGGGGCAGGCCAGGCTAATCGCGTACACATAGGGACCTTTGGCGGTATAGCGGAAATCGGCGGTGGTGTAGGGTTTGGTGTCGGCGTCATGGCCGAATCCTGTTTGAATCTGCGTTGGACCCTCGCCGAAGATCTTCCAGGGATGGGTTCCATAAATGGCCTCGCCGTTCTTGCCCAGCCAGGCGCCGATTTCGAGCAGAGTGGCTCGCACGTCGTCGGGAATGGTGCCGTCGGGTCGCGGACCTAAGTTCAGAAGCAGATTGCCGTTCTTGCTGACGATGTCCACTAACTGATGAATCAGAGAATCAGCCGACTTTAATTGGTCGTGCTCCATGTATCCCCATGACAGGTTGCTGATGGGGGTATCGGTCTGCCAGTGCGAGGCCATGATGCCGGGAAGCATTGCGCGTTCGTAATCGCGGGAGCCCGAACCTTCGGGCATCGAATAATCTTTGAAATTGATGACAGCGGGAAAGTTGTTGCCGGCGGCATAGTTGTAATAGAACGCGGCAAACTCGGCGACGCTGCGGCGGTAGGCGGGATGGCCAATACCACCATCGAAATAGAAGACCTCGGGCTTGTAGTTTTCCGCGAGTTCAACCGCGCGAGCGAGCCAGTCGCGCGTCCAGGCTTCACTCACCCAGTCCCACTCGTTGTAGGCGATGAAATGCGGATCGTTCAGCCAGGTATGGGCGGGTCCGTATAACGACGCGTATTGGGGGTCGTTCACGTCGGAACGAATGGAGCGGCCGTTATCGTAATAATAGTTGTGCTCGGCGCGATGTGAGGACAGACCAAAATGCAACCCTGCGGCGCGGACGGCGGTTGCAAGCTCGCCAACGATATCGCGATGCGGGCCCATTTTCATCGCCGTCCAATCGGAGAGGGCGGAGTCATACATGGAGAAACCATCGTGGTGCTCGGCAACTGGGATTACGAATTTCGCGCCAGCGCGCTTGAACAGATCAACCCAGTCTGCCGGATCCCATCTTTCGGCGCGGAATTTTGGGATGAAATCTTTATAGCCCAGATTTTCCAGTGAGCCATAGCGCTTCTTGAAGTCTGCGTAGGCGGGGTCTCCAGACCGGTACATATTGCGGGGATACCATTCGTTGACGGCGCCAGGAACCGCGTAAACGCCCCAGGTGATGAAGATTCCGAACTTGGCGTCTTTGTACCACTGTGGGATTTCGAGGTTGCGGAGCGTTTCCCAGTCGGGGCGGTAAGGCCCCTCGTGCGACTGGCGCTCGGCTTCAGCGATGAGTGAATCGCGCTTCGCGTCGAACTTCGCGACCGAGACCTGCCATTCGCGGTCGACTTCCTCGGCCGACTTGATTCCGTGCGTGGGCGTGAGTGGGTCCGCAGGTTTGCGGTTGATCTGGGCGAGCCCTTTGAGGAGTATCGCGCCAAGAACGACCACCGCAAATAAAACTGAAGAAAGCTTCGTCTTCGATCTCATCGCGCCTCGCGCATCATAACAGACGATCGGGACGGCTATCTCTTGTCTCGCTTGCGACTATGGCAAGGGCAACGGGATCGTCTGCCCTGCGTTCCTCGAGATATGCGAGCTAAACTGCCCTCCATAAATTTCGGCGCCGGTGCTCTTCAGACAAGTGATTGGAATCACGGCTGTGGAGACCGAAGCGGACGCCGGCGTAGTCAAGATGAGCGGCGCCGGCGACAGCGTCTCGCGAAATTCTGCATTGAGCGGCTTAAAGGAGTTAAATTCCTGCTACGCGAACAACCTCTTCGGGTGGGCCAAAACCGCGGCCGTGGGCTTGGTGAGAGACGACGTACATCTTCAGATCGTTCCCGCACCATCGACTGGGAACGGGTGGTTTGCCGCAAGAACAAAACAAGGTCCATTCTTCTGGGAAGCTCGGCGCGAGAGGAAGAAGATAAGAGCCATTTCGATAGGGACTGAAGCCGACCAAATAACGAGTCCGGCACTTCGGACACTCGACGCAATGGCGAAAACGTGGCGTCATGGTAAGAACAGACTCACAACCCCATCTCAGCGAGAAATCAAGGCGGAAAGCTCCCCGCCGTTTCTCGTATTCTTAGTACAGACACATGAATGACACTACCAAAATGAGTCGAAGAATAATGGACAGTTCCGGACATCGCTGTCTACATGAGCTCCGGGTCTGGCGCTGCAGGCCATCGAGTTACGTGGTCGAACAGTCGCCCGGCTGGCCGAAATTGAGTCAAAGCGCAGGAGTGGAATGCTAAAAATACAAGAGACGAGGAGGCCAGCATGATGAAAAAGTTCAACACTGTTGACGATTACTTGTCGGGGCTGTCGAAAAACACACGGGCGAGCTTGGAGAAGTTTAGAGAGACAATACGCGAAGCCTCGCCGCGAGAAGCGGAAGAAGTGATTCACTACAATATGCCCGCACTGCGGTGGAACGGGATCTTGGTACGGTATGCCGCTTTTAAGAGCCACATCGGCTTTTATCCGCGAGCTTCGGCGATTATCGCGTTCAAGGAGGAATTGAGGAACTATAGAACGTCAAAGGGCGCCATCCAGTTTCCGGTCGACAGAGCGATTCCCACAAGTCTCGTCAAAAGGATCGTCAGGTTCAGAGTCAAAGAGAATCAACGACGGGTAGAAAGAAAATCATAGTTTTCTGGAACGCGCACGACACTGGGCCAGGATGACATGCTGCCGCGTCACTCAAGACGGTCGACCTCATGGTCGTTCGAGCGAAGTCCGAAAACGTCCAGGTTGTCGTGCTGGGAGGGCTATTATGAACCTCAGACCAGATGGAGCTTGATTGGCAGGTATGTTCGCGAGCTCGATTGACGCGCGACGCTCGCTTCGACGGCAAGTTTTTTATTGCTGTACTCACGAGCGGCGTCTATTGCCGCTCGATTTGTCCGGCGCCGCCGGCAAAAGAAAAAAATATCCGATACTTTTCCACCGCCGCTGCAGCGTCAGAAGCGGGTTTTCGTCCTTGTCTGCGTTGCAGGCCAGAATGCTCACCCGGAACTCCCGCCTGGTTGGGGACGCCAAATACGGTTTCGCGCGCTTTGCGCTTGATTAGTGAGAGCGGCCTCGATGAAGGCGGAGTGGAAACACTCGCGGAACACCTTGGCGTTGGCTCACGCCACCTTCGTCGCCTGTTTCTCCAGCACCTGGGCGCAACACCAAGTGCTGTCGCGAAGACGCGCCAATTGCATTTTGCGAAGAAGCTCATCGACGAGACGAATTTGCATATGAGTGACGTTGCGATGGCATCCGGTTTCGGGTCTGTTCGAAGATTCAACGCCGGCATCCGTAAGATCTATCATCGAACCCCAACTCAAATCCGGCATCTAGCCAGGCAAAAGATCGGGCAGCCGGAAAATCACTACATTTTCCGGCTTCGTTTTCGCCCTCCCTACGACTGGAACGGCATGCTGGCGTTTCTGGCCCCGAGAGCCACGCCCGGCGTGGAAGCAGTGGTCGATGGCATTTACCGGCGCACAATTTCTTTGGACGGCAATCATGGCTGCTTTGAGGTTTCACATGACGAGAAGAATCACGTGCTTGTGGTGCGCCTGCAATTTGGTGATCCACGCTCGCTTTTCTTCATCACTGAGCGAATCCGCGCCATGTTCGATTTGAATGCAGATTGGGCGGCCATCGTACAAAGCCTTCGAAGTGATCCAGCACTTGCGACACCCGTCGAGCGCAGTCCTGGGCTCCGTGTGCCGGGCTGCTGGAATGGTTTCGAACTGGCGATACGCGCGATTCTTGGTCAACAGATCACCGTGAAAGGCGCGACCGCGATATCGGGCCGGATCGCGCGCACTCTTGGCAAACCGTTTCCCTCAGGTAATGGCCTTACTCATGTGTTCCCTACGCCCGCTGTTCTCGCCGAAACCAGGCTCTACAAGTTGGGGTTGACTGGGGCTAGAGCCGATACCATCCGCGCTCTCGCGCGCGCGGTATGCGATGAGCAGATCAGATTTGACCGAGTCACGGACTCCAACGCTTTATTAGGTCGATTGCTCGAAATTCCAGGCATAGGGCACTGGACGGCCCAGTACATCGCCATGCGAGCACTGGGGGAACCAGATGCCTTCCCTTCGAGCGATCTCGGCCTATTGCGTGCCATGGGTGTCAAAAGTTCTCGCGAATTGGAGGAGCGGTCCAAAGCGTGGAGACCGTGGCGCGCGTACGCAGCGATGTATCTCTGGAGATTCGGGGACCAGCCTGCGGAACATGCAAATCGACCTGACTCTAATAGAAAGAACCTGCCGGATGCTTGTGCACTGACCTCAAACGGAATTTGCTAGGATGCCACCTCGAAACGCCGCTTCGCAAAGAATCAATGCACCGTCAAATCCCGCCAGTAAGCGTCGCCTGCTTCGTAATGAGAAATCAGCACGCGCTGGTAGAGCCGCAAAATCACCTCTTGGTTCTTAAAGTCGGATAGATTAATGTTGATATCTTCCCAATGACGCGAGTCGGATTGGCTCGATTCATGAATCCCGTTAATCAGTTTGTCGAACACTCTCTTGTCATTGACATAGACCTGCAGTTGCCACGCGCGTCCTACGTCAACCCCGGCCTTGAACTGCAAAGATGGGGCGGACCCCAAGTCGACGGTCCGCTTCAGGACTGTTCCGCGGACCTCATCCCGGGGATACGTTGCTAGTACCACACCATCGAGGTAAGTGATACCTCGGATTCCCGGCATGCCGCCGCCCGCGCCTCCGAACCCGGCTCGCTCCATCGTCCAGTCCCGGTTCCAGTACTGCATGAGGTCCGCCAATTTGAACAGCTCTGCGGGTTGGGTGACCGGATCCTCAATGGGAATTCGAATCGAGTTTCCTTCCTGGCTCGCGCCATGAGACTCGAGCATTGCCTCCCCGACCCGCACCGTGCGTGCTGCCAGCTCCGAAATGCTCTCGTCCACTGGCGGCGTGAGTTGTAGCGGGCCCATTTCCTTCCCCTGGATCCGATCGCGGAGTTCAGCGACTGGCCCGGAGGGCAGGGCTTTCATGCCATGCATGGCCGCCACCACGGATTCTGAGTTCGCCGAGTTGCAGTCGGTATCCGCGAAGTCGGCAGCGTGAACCGCGAGTTGTAGAGTCTTGCTGAAGTCGCCGTCCCCAAACCAGACGCTGGTCGCGACGATGCCGCCGTTCACCACCGCGTTGTTGGTAGCGGGATACTCGATTCCCCAGCGCTCATCGACCGCGCGGAAGATCTGCTCCGCGGTGCGACCCGACTCCGCCATGGAAATGACCATGTCCAGACACTGACGATAAGGCGAATCCGGATGAATCAGGCTAGCGGCCTTGCGAACGATGGAGTGGGTATCTTTTTCCACGAACGCGAGGCTCACCATTCCGGAGATGAAGACCGCGCCGTCCGTACCCTCCGCGTAGCCATTGATGTGACCCAGATTTCGCGCCAGTGCTGCCGCTACGTTTGGCATGCCCGGCGCGAGCGCGCCATACACATCGCTGCTGAACTGTGGCCCGATCGTCCACCATAGCTTGTTGTATCTAGGGTGACCCGTATCGGGAGCTTTGACTCCTCGCTTCAACAGGATGAGTGCCTGTTCGCTCGATCCCCACGATCCAGCGTTGTTCGCAAGCCATTGTTGTCCGAGTTGCTCAACCGTAAGGCCGATGCCGTATTTCTCGAAGGCACGGACCGCTACCATCTCATAGTAGTAGTCATCATCGACAGGCGCGTATCCAGGCAAACGGGTCATGGGAGTTAGAGGCAAAGTCGAAGCCGGCTGATGTTCGAATCGGACTCCCGTCATCTGGGCGATCATCTGCGCAGTCCAAATAGCCTGAACCCGATCAAGATATTCCTCCCGCGACAAGCGAAGCATCCTCACCGAATCCTGTGCGGACTCTGCACGCGGTGCTGGCCCCGAGTACGCCACACCGATGAAGAAAACGAATATACACAGCAGGAAGGTTGTATGCGCTCTCATCTTCTGACCTCGCGTTGTTGCACTTCAAATTAGCGACAGCAAAAAGCAACCAAACTAAGCTGAACTTTGTTGACGAGCGTCCCTTACCAGGATTGCACCGGTCAGTAAAAGATCGCGCGTGTTCCCACTGGAGTCAATTCTTACTCGGGGTTGGCCCACAAATTCGCTACGCGCAGGCTGACAGTCGTCAAGGCAACCGTAGGCGAAATAACTCAAGAGTGGGTGTTTTCGGACACCTGAGTTTCGCCAGAGGCGGGCGCAAGGCCCAGAGCAAAATCACCGTCAGCGCACAAACACCTCTGAACGCCGAGGTTTTTGTAGTGTAATCCCGTCCGACAAATGTGCGAATGTCTTACGGCCAGAGCTTTGCGGGTGGGTCTGAAACGGGCTCCAACGCAGCGACCTGCCTTCTCCATAAATCTTCCTGGAGTAGACGCTAAACTTTCTCTTTTTTTGTGGCACGCTTTACTGACCGGCGGGATCGCATGCAAATCGAAAGAGAATCGCAGTCGAGAACCTTTCGGAATGGGAACTGGCGCTGGAGCAATACCTCAATGCGGCGGCGGTTAATACCACACATCTCGAGCTGCATTACACGCGTGTGGCGAATCTGTTGAACCGCACAGGGCGGCAGGCAGCGGCAGAGTTGGCCCTGGGCGACGCTTACGCCGCGGAACACAAATGGAGCGATGCGGCATTTCATTACTCAGAGGCCATGACCGTAAATCCCGGTGTTGCTGAATTCCATTTCCGGTTAGCTGCCGACCTCCACAATTTTGGTCGCGAGAAAGAAGCACGACCTGAATTGGCCAGAGCAAACCAGCTGGACCCTCGACTTGCGGAAAAAGAATAGAAACGGTCCGCCAGCCCCAATTAACTTGTCCGCGCTGCCAATCCGGCATAGACGCTTGGGTGAGCAGCAGCCAGTGCAATGTTCACAACCCAGTAAGATCCTCTACCCGTTCAAGACCATTGCGACGACTTGTTCTAGAAGCGGCAGAGTGTCAGGCGCGCGCACACAGCGAAACAACCAATTTATGAATCTCGCCCAAATAGCTCCCCGATTCTTTGACAAAATCTTCCCAGCTCATATCGGCGGACCTGGGGCAATGTTCCAGGAGCAGGCTCCACTCAGCAGCGCATGATTCCAGCGGACTCGGTGTCTCCGCATATCCTAGTCCGAGATCAGAGGCTCGGCACAACCTATCTGATAGCGAAACGATGGCCACCAGTGCCGGATTATGAGTTGCCGCGGCAGGATCATGGTGACAAAGAATCACTTCCAAGAGAGTGTCGTCAAGGTGCCAGTGATGCGCGAGAATCTCTCCCGTCTGGCAATGAGTGAATCCCAGGTCTGAATACTCGATTTTTCCCGCGAAAACCCCGTCCCGTTTCGACTTTTGCATCGTGGCTTCCGTCTCTTGCGGCAGGACGATGAGATTCACGATGTAGCCGATGTCGTGCAGCAAACCCGCAAGGTAGGCCTTGTCGGGATCACCAAAGCCTACTGCGCGCGCCAGTTTGCGGGCGACGATCGCGCTGGCGAGCGAATGTTGCCAAAAAACTAGAGGATCCAGGGTACCCTTGGAAGCCGGGACGATCCGCATCATGGAGCACGATAAGGCGATGTCACGGATTCGAGCCGTGCCCAGCGTACACACCGCGTCGCGCAGGGAATGTGTGGTGGGTGAACAACTGAAGAGAGCTGAGTTTGCCATCCGAAGACACTGCACCGCCAAAGCCTCATCGCGACCGACGATCTCAGCGACTCTGAAAAGATTTACGGCATCAACTGACTGATCGAGTTCGTTGAGCAAAGACTGCAACACTGAAGGGATGCTGGGAATCGAAGCAAGCAGACCATCCCTTCCGCTGAGGACGCGTTGCAGAGCAAGGTTTGATGCCGCTGCCTCGCTGAAGTGATGCCCCCCACAGTTTGACTCAGTTAACGAGTCTCCGTGAGACTGTAGACTCTCCGGCTTTTTCAGTGTGTCATTCATCTCAACGAGGAAATCCCTTCGAGCCTCAACTGGAATGTGGCGGCTTCTATGATCTATCGGCACAATCGCCTACGAAACTTAACAAACCTGGAAAACAAACGACTCTTAGATTTTTAAACTGACCCACCATATCAAGAATACAAAGGAACATACTGCCCTCGCAGCAGTCGGCATCCACCATGTTGTTCAGTGCTCGCCGAACCGTGACTTGTTTGTCTGAAGGAATATAGCGCTTATATAAAGTTTTTCTTCGCGCAGAAACGTTCGGCGTATTCTGGCGAGTAGATTTAAGGACCGAATACTGCATTGGAGAGTTACTAACCAAGGTTCTTACTTTTTCCGAAAGCCGTCAACATATCGTTAGGTGCCATCACACGGTAACTTATGTTCGGCCATCAGATTGATCGACTGGCCTATGCGCTCTTCATTTCTCGCCGTTTCGCGCTTATCTCGAAAAGAAGATAAAAGCCTGCCCGTGCCGCTCACATGCTTGGGAATGCGACCGACATGAAACTCGAGTTAGAAGTGGGCCCAGCCTGTTCTCTGGTTCAGGCATCACCAACTTTACTCGGTGCTCACAGCCGACACTGCCAAGGAATCACGAATACCAATTCCAACCCTGCCTGCCAGAATCACACGATCACGACCTTCCGCTTTGGCGCAATAGAGTGCGGCATCTGCCCTCATGATGATTTCCCTGACAGATAAGCCATCCGTCGGAAATCCGGCGATTCCTGCGGATACGGTGATGGTTCCCACGGATTTGCCTTGGTGCAGAACCTTGAGTTCCCTCAGTTGACGGCGCAGCTTTTCAGCTCTTATTTGGGTCCCCTTCGGGTCAGCACCGGGCAGAATCAGAATGAACTCTTCCCCACCATACCTACATGGGATGTCCTCGACGCGAGAGTTCCTTGACAACAGCGCGCCAACTTCGCGGAGTACGGCATCGCCCGCGTCGTGGCCAAACGTGTCATTGAATTGCTTGAAATGGTCCAGATCAAACATGACGACGCCCACCGGTTGCTCTGTTCTACCCGCGCGTCGAATCTCGCGCTCGAAGTTCTCTTCCAGATACCGACGATTGTAGAGGCCTGTCAAAGCGTCCCTGGTGGACTGGATTCGCAAGGCTTCCTGTAGTTTGAGGTTGACGATCGAGAGTCCGACTTGTTCAGCAAAGGTTCCGGAGAGCGATACGTCGGCCTCAGAAGGTGTACAGCTCGCCGTCTTTGTCTGGAAATGAAGAATTCCTAGAGCTCTGCCTTGGGCCATGATCGGAATACAAAAATAGGAACAGGCCACTGCGCTTGCATGTGCACACTGGGCGGTAGGGTTCCCGGCTTCCACGATGTGACGGTTGCCAGTTCTTAGGGCCCAACACTCCTCCATCTCAAATGACGTCTCGCGCAACTCGCAATCCGACCAACTGCCTGCAACTTCCAGACGATTTCGGTTAGTGCTCAGAAGCACCAGAGCTCCGCGAAATTCCGGGAAGAGCTTCGGAGCCCAGCCGGTCACGATTGAAAATGCCTCTTGGAGGTTACTCGAGCTTTGCAATAACTTTCCCATTTCAGACAGAAGAGCGGTGCGGGCGGAAAGCTCCTTTAGCTCGCGGAGTGTCAGAGCGTTTCGTTCATTAAGTTCTCTCTGAGCACTTGCCCGCTCCTGCATCTCTTCTTCGAGTCGACGACTCGCAGCCAATACCTGAGCAGTTCGCTGTTTGACCTGCTCTTCTAGAATTTGCGAATGGCGTTTCTTCTCGTCAATATCGGTGCAGGTGCCGAACCATTTTTCGATGTTTCCGGCTGCGTTGGTCATGGGCAGTGCTCGATTTAGATGCCAACGGTAGGTTTCGTCTGACGCTCGCCGGAAGCGGCACTCGATTTCGTAGGTTTCCCCCGTTTGTACTGCTTGCTGCCACTTTTGCAAAACCAACGGGAGGTCTTCTGAGTGGATCACCAGTTGCCACGATGCATCATCGACTTGACCAGCATCGATGCCGGTATAGTCGTACCATCGCTGGTTGAAATAGTCCGTGTGGCCGTTCGCATCGGTCGTCCAGACAATTTGGGGAATTGTTTCCGCCAGGCAACGGGAATAGGCCTCTCTTTCGTTTGCCAGCGCGAGGACAGCCTTTTGAGCAGCCAGCAACCGGTCCAGAAAAGCTGTCGCGATGGCAAGAGCCAGAACGAGAAAACTTGTGACGCTGATTGCCACCACGCCCAGGGACGAAATACTCACGGCATGCGACAGGTCAGGAGCCTTGTCTGTGGCATAAAATCTGGCTGCTCCCATGCCGGTATAGTGCATGATCGGAATTGCACTCCCCATCAGAAGGGCGCTGATAATCTTCCTCCTGCTGGTCCTCTTTTCATCCCGGACTCGGAAGGTAAGGATCAGAGCGACAAGAGAAATCACTACAGCCAGGAGAACCGAACATGCTACCAGCCGCCAGTCGTAGGCGATCTTCGCCGGCACTCGCATCGCTTCCATTCCGATGTAGTGCATAGCGGTTATACCTGACCCCATGAAGAGACTGCCGATGAGTTCTTCTACCAATCCCATTCGGGATCGGCTCACAATGAACAAGGCGATCGCGGACGCCAGGATCGCCGCAAGCAAGGACAACAGCACGGTTGGAAAATCGTAAAGCACCGGCATGTCCATGTGAAAAGCGAGCATCCCGATGTAGTGCATTGCCCAAATGCCTGAACCCATCGCTACTGCACCACCAACGAGCCAGTATGCCCGGGCACGTCGGTGCGTCGCGGTAATACGGCCAGCTATGTCGAGTGCTGCATACGATGCGGCTATGGCCAGAAAGATCGAAAGCGCAACGAGCCGCCAATCATAGGTTCCGCTCATCGGCATGGGGTGGGAGGGCATGATTTAGTCTGACCTGGGGCTTCACTCAAGCCTTATATCGGCATTTGCTTGGCATTACTGCACTCGTGGCGAGTCACCTTCGAAATCACTCAAGCAACTGGTCCAAGTTCTTCCCCCGGCTCCAGGCTCGCTGCCCGTTATTGCCTTGAAGATTGAGCAAAGCTCCTACAGAGTGAGACACAAATTAGAACATCACCTCGGATACAAAGAGACGCTGGCACGTTGAATGCCAGAGGAAGCCGAGTGGTTTTGTTGGGGCTACGAATGAAATGAAGATGCGGACGCGAAGCGAGTCTAGAGAGCATCGCCGTCGAGGCGGTTCTGGATTTTACGGTACAAATGCTGCGAACTCCGGCGCGCCTCTGGGAGGAATCGACCTTGGATCAGAAACAACGACTACAGAGTTGTATTTTTCTTCCGAAGGCCCGAGGTTCTCAATCGAAACGTCCCGCCTGCGCGGCTAATACCTCGCTCTTCAACTGTCAAAGGGTCAGGACGTTAACGATGGGAAGGCCCATTCTTAGAGCATAAGCTCCAAATTCTTCTGTAAGGTCGTCCTCGCCACCAGATTTTCCTTCCCAGACCAATGCCGCAACCACAGGAACCTGTCGCTTCTCGCCAAGTGACAAAGCCTCATTTACAATTGCGTGGTTTGCTTCGACGTAGGCTTTGTCGTCTGAACTCGGCTGAATAACCAATAAATCTCCGCCTGCTTCAACCTCATTGACGACTTCATCAAATATGAAACCCCAGTCTCCCGGCCGGTCGATGACCGATGTCCTCCGGAATCTATCACGGTGAAAAGGCAATACAATGCGGCGCCTTAGACCCAAATCGCCCGCTTCTAACAGCGCAAGCAGATCCGCGCCGCAAGCCGCAGAACTCACCAGCATTTCGGCACGCCGAGTCTGCAACATTACGCCAATCCTCTTTCGCAAACTTTTGAGCCCTTTATCAGTAGATGGGAACCGATGTTCCTTCGCGTAAGGATTATCGACTCGTCTTCCGGCCAGCGCTATGATCATAGGTTCCAGCGTCACACTTCATCCAATTACGGTCGATCCATAATATGTTACCTGAGGTTGAACCATGCTTATCCATCCGGATCGCTGGAGTACACTATCTCACCGATATCAGGACGAGCGGCCACGTCGAATGCTGGCTTTGGATGGTGGCGGCATCCGCGGCCTGATCACATTGGGGATACTCCAGAAAATCGAGGACCTCGTAAAGCTAAAAACGGGAGGTCAACTTTGCGATTACTTCGATTACATTGCCGGCACCAGCACAGGAGCAATTATCGCGGCCGGCTTAGCTCGCGGAATGACAACGTCCGATCTAATCGATTTTTACACCTCATCTGGCAAGCAGATGTTCGACCCGGCATGCCTGGTTGAGCGGATCAAGTATCTATATAGTGCCGATCCACTCAAAGTACAGCTGCAGGAGGTGTTCGGCCACGATACGAACCTTGAACCCGCGAATCTGAAGTGCCTGCTACTGGCGGTTACGAAAAATGTCACTACCGATTCGCCGTGGCCGATTAGCAGTAACCCCGATGCAAAATACAATGACCCAACCCGCAAAGATTGCAATCTGAAGATTCCCCTGTGGCAGTTGATTCGGGCCAGCACTGCCGCCCCTGTTTACTTTCCTCCCGAGGTCGTGCAATGGGATCCGACCGACCCATCCAAGACCTTTGTCTTCGTGGATGGGGGTGTCACACCTTATAACAACCCCGCTTTTCTGCTTTACCGGATGGCGACAGAGCCAGCCTATCGACTGAACTGGAAGAAGGGAGAGGATAACCTGTTCGTTGTTTCGATTGGTACCGGCGCCGCAGAATCTCTTGGAGCAACCGCAGCCCGTCCCAACAAGAATATCGTGTCAACCGTGGCTGGCCTGCCTGGGGGGCTGATGTATGGTATGCAAGTAGATCAAGACTTAAGTTGCCGCATGGTCGGACGTTGTACATTCGGCGCCCACTTGGATCGGGAGCTCCTCGATCTAGTTCCTCGCGCATTAGGCGTCGGATTGACCTTGGAAGAACAATATGCTTCTCCACTAGTTCCGCTGTCTACGAATCTTGGCCGCCATTTCTTGTATGTGCGCTACAACGCTGACTTGAGCGGGTCTGGACTGGAAGTGCTTGGCTTTCCGAACCAGAATCCCGCGAACGTACAGAAGATGGATGCCGTCGAGAATATCCCAGTCCTGCTGGAAATTGGCCGAGCTGCTGGCAAGCGCGTCGACGCTGCCCACTTTGGCTCTTTTTTATAAATTTTTGTCGTCCACCGGAGTTGCGCCCATACCAATCAACCTTGAGTAGATTCCCACTTGCACGAAAAAGGCCAGCAACTATCCACATTTTTCGAGCGGAGAAAAAGCGAGAAGCCGGCGGAGATTCTGCAGCTGCTCGGTTGTACTGTTTCGCATCCACTGACTCGGACTGCGTTCCAATCGAAACGCAACGTCTAAACTCTCTTGCGATTTGGCCTCATCCCCCAATCCGAGCCAAGCTTCTGCCATCGTTGCGCGTACCCAGTATTCTTCCTGACCGGGGAGCTTGTAACCCGAGTGCAAGAGGGAATCGCATATTGCCAGCACTCGCTTGCGAGCTCGTTGAGCAAGTACAAAATCTGCGACCGACTCAGGCACGTCCGAGATGGCACCGCGTTCGTTGAGAAGATAGGCCAAGTTGATACCGTTGTAATAATCGTTTTTCAAATAGAATCCCTTTTCGTAAGCAAAGACTGCGGTTTCTAAGTAGGGTCGATCGTGCGTTATCTCCCACAATCGTTTGTGAACAGCCCCCCACAGCCCCAACGTTTCGGTGTCGGTTGAGATTTGCGGATTGAGTTTTGCCAAAATCGAACAAGCCTGTTTCAGCGCCTGTGTCGGGCTCGGAAACTCACTCTTGTATGTTGCCAGCGCCAGCCGCTGAGCTACAAAAGGATCCTCCGGCACCATCTTCCTGACTATCGCCAACAACGACTTCGCGGTTAAGAAGTCTCCCGCGCCGATTGCGGTTTGCGCTTGTGCCAGTAAAGTGCTAACTGTTGCGGTGTTAGCAGAGTCTTCGTGAGCAGCCTCGCTGGCCGGCGCTCCTCCCACGATCCCTGCGACCGCTGACCTTAGAACGGCTTCTTTCGCCCCGCGAGCTGGAGGGCGCAGGTCCTTCAGAAACGTATATACCGGACTATCATCCGTGGGTTTGCTGGCTATTGTTTCTATTGCATCCTTCAGAGCCGACTTCATGCGCATGACCTCGCCGAAGTCGATCCCTTTGCCCAGGTGCTGGTATCTACGGATTGCGATATGGTTCACATCAAACGGAAAGACCATTTTGTCTTCGGCGATGGTGATCGTGGTGTGGGGACGCAAAGCGTGTCGCACGCCCAATTCATAAAAAGCGTTGCAGTTCGAGGTCGAAACATCGGCTACAACTACGTCCGCATTGAGTAGCTGTTCATACATTGGGATATCAATCGTTCCCGAATGGATGATTTCATCAGCTCGAATACAATTCAGCCCAGCTTCTTCGGCGGCTGGCTTAATTATGTACTGATAAGACTTGTCTAAGTCGATCACCCGGCCGGTCGGATAGTCCGTTTTTTCGCCGAAGCCCATCACAACGAAGCAAATCTGCTTTTCATTCATGGACGTCCTCGCGACATAGCCCGTTCGCTCTAGTCGAAGTTTCGATGCTGAGGTTTCGGCGGCACAGCTGTGCCGAGCGCGAGTTTGTGGGTAGGTGCCAATCAAGGCCCACATTGCTCGTGCCGCGCACCACGATCTCTGGTTGCGACATTGTAGTTCATTTCCGGCGGTGCCTTGCTTTTCCCCGCCTCACGACGCCTCTCCGAGACTAAGTCTTCCAAAGGATATGCCGCCCTCCTTATGGGACCGAAACGGTAAACTCTCCAGGGACGACGACCTGAATCACTCCTCCCCAGGTGCACATCAACGTGCAGGTGTTGTCGAGAGTGGGACTGCCGGCCAAAATCACGTTGGGAGCGCCCGGCGTCCAGGGGGATGGCGTGACCGGAATGCAGGGCATCGGCGTAAGTACACCCATGGCGGCTGCAGTGGCCGAGGCCACCTCCGGATTTGCCGGCGACATGCACATGCCAAATGGCATGATGTTGGTCATTGGGATGCTATCCATGATGTTGGCATCGGGCTGATCGGCAGTGTTGACGCGGTTGACCGGCAACACCACCAAACTGCTCGGAGTCATTCCGAAACTGCATTGGAGGGTTGCTCCGTTACACACTTGCTGTGGCATGAAATTTCACCTCCCGGGGTCCACTAAACCGCCGCTAGGGTTTCGCATTCGCGTTTCGCCCAGAACAGCACACCAGTCGGCAACCAAGCGATAAGCGAAATACTTGCCGCGTGGTCTACTTAACCGGAACTTCAAGAATGAGCTGTTCTTCATCAACGAGTGTGACCCTCAGTTCGACGCTATTGTCGCTGTTGTGCGACTTTAATTTATTGCCCTTTTCGAGAACTACGTCCGCCGTCTTGTCACTGAGTGCATTTTTGCCGAACCAAGCCTCCGCACTTTGGCCTTCGATTTCTACCTGGCGAGCAATTACGAGCGGGATCGATATTTTTTGCGAATGCGCCCAGTCCTGCATAGTCGCGACGGAGAATCGGTGGAGCACGACCTCGGCTCCGGCAGGGAGAAGAAGCGCCGAAAAGCCGCCATTGCCATAAAAATCTCCTAGTCGGATCCGGCCGGTGCGAGGCTCACCATATTCGTACACGTCAGCGCTGGTGACACCGCCCGATTTTCCAATTTCTCGCCACGCATCGAGCGAACGGGGTAGCAAAAACCAGCGCGAGTCTTTATGGAGATTGCGCAGCTTGACATCAAAGTAGAGCGTCGCTGAGGGCGGCTTACCGCGTCGAATATCGACGTAGAGTATCTCCGCAGCGTTGTTAGTCTCTGAAAGGGTCATCGTGCCTCCTGCTTTGACCTGCGCAGCTATTGGAGGCGTGAGGGCGGGACGCCTACAACTTATCACTAGAATTGATGCGATCAGCAATGACCATCCGAAGCGGCCTGTCACGGATTACGCAACCCTTGCACCTTCGTAGGATCGAGCGCTGTACCCGCGCTCAGCAGGAATCCACCTTTACGGCTGACTCCGTTAATCGTAAATTCTGGATCATTAAGCAACTTGTTCTCGTCGATCTGGTCTTGAAATACAGTACCACCGTCCTTCGGCTCCACATATTCCGGAGGCAACTTGCCGCTGTTTGCCGCGCGTATGGAGGTGAGCACTCGTTCGTCATTGACGTCGCGCGCCCCGTTGTATGCCTCGATCATTTCCTCGTACATTTGTTTTTCCGTCACATGGGTGGAATTGGTGCGCGCGTTGAAGGTGCCGAGTCCCGCCCAAGTCTGTTGGCCGGCGGCGTCACGGCCCATGTAGATCGAATTCTCCCCTTGCCAGGCGCCGCCCGGATGCTTGAGCAGGTATTTCGGGTGATTGTAAAAGTAGTACCACTCGCCTTCCTTGATATTCGGGCGGTTACCAATTGTGCCTAGGTCCCCGGCGGTCGCGGCGTCTGTAGATTTGAAGAAGGTCCGTACTTGAGACTTGCCGCGCGGCGAGATGATCATGCGCTCCGCTTCCGGCGTTACTTGACGTGAAGTCCCAAATTTTGAGTCAAACTTGTCATCGCCCACCGCTGCGCGCAGCGTGTCCCACTCAAGTGCGATCACTGTTGTCTGACATTCCGCAATCGTGAGCCCCTTGAGCCAAGCTCGGATCCCGTCCGCCGCACTCATACCGGCCTTAAGCCGCCACTCCATGAAGCCAAGTTTTTCCCAGTAGGCCGGCGGCGCAAAACCGGTTCGGAAATCCTCTCGCCATCGATCGGGAAAAGCTGACTCGTAGTTTTCAGCGTAGTGAATCCCGGAATCGGCAGTATGGGGATCCAAGTTGGCGTGATCCATGCCTTCGAGTATGTGTTGCCCCATCTCCTTGTCGTTTGCTTCGATCTCCGGATCCTTCTTTTTAGGAGGCGGCACATGAGCATACAATTCATCGAGCTTACCCATGGTGTGACGGCCGATGACTCCGTCCGCCACGCCGTGTTCGAGCAATCCATATTTTCGCTGGAATGCCTGTACCGTCTTAAAAGTTTCGCTGCCAAATATGCCGTCAGGCTCTCCAAGTCTCTTGGTCGTAACGGGCATCGAGAAACCATCGTCGATGAGGGCTTGCTGAACGATCTTGACGGGCTCGCCAGAGGGTTCACCGTTTTGCATAGGCGGATTGTTATCGAAGGCATTTTCAAGCCGAATATTTCCAGCAAAACGAGGGGACTTGAGGTTCTCCGCTCTTTCAACTGCACTTAGCCGATGGAGCATCGTACTGAAACGAGCCGACTCGCGTTGTTGCGATTGAACTGCCTGGCTGCCGAGTTGAGTGCCTCCGGTCTGTTGAATCGTGTGGGTCAGTTCGTGCGCGAGCAGCCGATTGCCGTCGCTGGTACCCGGGGCGTATCGGCCTGCTCCGAAAACGATATGATTTCCAACCGTGTAAGCAAGGGCGTTCACCGCTTCGGCCGATTCGGCTGCGCGCGAGTTGTCATGGACTCGCACACTGCTGAAATCTCGGCCAAAGCCGGGCTCGAGTGCTCTTCGCGCGGATTGGGCGAGCGGTTCGCCCGAAGCGGCGAGTACATCCTCTACAATCGGAGGCACTTCCACTCCAGCACTGTTGACACCAGCCGAACTTCGCTGCAACGCGATGGGCTTCTCGCTCCCCTCGGCGCACTCCCCGATCGACCCGCCTCCGTATGCGCATTTCTCGCTGACTCGGGGACCTGACACTTCGGAAACAGTGCGTCGAAGAAGCCGCCCGAAGGCCCGGTTGCCGAGGGTACATTGAAGAACCTGGAGAGGAACCCGTTCCAGAATGCTGCGCTGCGCGGAGTCATGCCCGGTATGCTGTCCGCTGGTACGGTCTGCATTGTTGTGATCGTCTTCAGAACTCGAATCGCCCGCCTCTGAACGCAGCGCTTGCTGCGACATCACCTTTTCTGCCACTTCATCTGCTTCTTTTTCGAAAACGTCATCTGGAGAGCCGATCGTGAGTTTGGGCTGCAGCATTCCCAAGGTGAGAGCGCGGCGGGTTACGAGGTTTCCTAAAATACCTTGCATCGAATGCACTGGATGAGGCGAAAAGGAGGTTGCAACCGGGGCGACGGATGGCCCGGCAGCCGATTTCGGCCTGGGGGCGGCATCCCACGTCGCTTCGAGCACCTTCGTCTCAGGTTCAGTTGTTTTCCCTTGCATCCTGTCCTTCCGCGAGTTATTTCAGCTCACGACTTTAGAGTTGTCTTAGCCTCAGCTTATGTAGCCTATTCAAACTTAGCCGCGACCAGCAAGATCTCTGTTTGTCCTTCTGCTTTCACCCAGACCGCCAAGGCGTGCGATTCATCCAAGTTGAAATTGACGGCAATATCTCTATGGAACGATGCACCGCTTACAATCTCCTTCAACAATTCGGTACGTTCTCCTTTGTTCTCGTGAAGGTTCCAACCAGTTCGCACCAAATTGACGGTTACACTTCCGCGGGTGGTTCCGGCGATGCGAAAGCCGACGATACTTTTCGCAGCTGGCGGAACGGGAATTGACATCCATCCCCGAGCGCCCCTCTCCTCGCAGTAGGTCCGGTCCTCCTCGATGATGAAATCCACCTCTTCATCCGCGCCAATGTGAATTCTGGCTCCGCTTTTGGGGGAAGCAACCCGCGTCGGCTTGAAGGGCAAACGCATCCATCCGGCCGCGGGGTTGGATGGCGCAATGACTTTTCTTACCATCGCGTCAGTTTCGATGCGGTGTATGTGCCCGACATCGTTCACATGCACCCGCGCCAAAGTGACGACGGAACCATCTTTTCCGAGGTCCTGCTTTGATTCTTTAATCTCGGTAGATTCGGTGAGCCGCGTGTACCCCTCGACGCCGCCAGCCGCTTGACGATCGGCGTCATCCCATCTCTCCGCGTAGGAGATGATGATGTGGGTGAGGGAGCTGCGCTCGAGTCCAGTGAGATCGCGAATGACGGGCTCAAAGAGCACAAGTTCCCGACCCTCTTTATCAATGGCCATCCCATGGCTGATGGTAATTTCGCGTTCTCCTTTTTTTTGCACCTCAAGGCCAGTTACCACTCCCCAGCCGTGCAACAGCTGGTTGTGGCGACGCCGCATCTCGAGGTGATAAGCCTGCTCATCTTTGAAGTCCTGTTCTCGCAGGAACTGATGAGTAAAATAGTTAAGCCGCTTGATAGACACGAGCAATCTCCTTTGCTGAGGCTAGGCGGCCGGGGCCCCTAGTACAGTATCCTCACCTACCGTCGAGCTAATTCCCAACTGCAACTTCGGCGAAATAACATCTAACTCATAGATGGTGTGCGCGGGTTTGGCCAACTCGACTATCGCGTGGGCAATCTTGACCTGCGCTTGCACTTCGCGCGGACCGAGCAATGGAGCGACCAGGGTAACGCGGAAAAAGTAAGGAGCTCCGCCCCCAATGTAGGTATCGCTATCCGTGGTGGAATGCACTCCGACTTGCAGCGCTGGGAGTTCCGTGTCAGCCACCGTCGCGACCGCATCTACGCACAACGTCAGCAATTCTTCCAGATACTTTCTGGTTCCGCGGATGCGGTACAGAGAAATGATATGCGCCAGCAGCTTGCGTTTCCGGCTGTTGCTGAGTTCGGAACGCAGGGTTAGCGCGGCCCATCCTGCCAACCAAGGAAGAAACTCGTCTGGCGTCGCCAGAGGGTCGAAGAGCCGATGTAGTCGTGCGATTTCTTCTGCCAACCCCTCGATCGCGATCGCCCGGTCCGATGGTTCAATCATCGCTAACTTCGTGGGTGCCTTCTCTTCTTCAATTCCGAGCAGCACTTTTTCGAATGCGAGTAATAGCTGACCGAGGAAAGTCTTGGGATGGGCAGCGTCCACCTCTTGATAGATGGCGGGCAGATATTCCATCAAGTGCGGCCTATATGATGTGGGCGCTTTTGCCATAGTCAGGCCAGTTCATTCAGATCGCTCGGCTCTAAAACACAGCAGTAAGACACTCATCTTGCGACGATCGTAATGTCGTTTGCATCAACCCACACGCTCACCAACTCATCCGAGCGCAGGTTAATCGCTTCCAGTTCCTGTGATTTGTTCCACCTCAGCCGGTTTTCGTCGCCCGGGGCGACGACCAATTCGTCGATTTCTGCGCCAGAGTCGGGATGCCTGCTGCGGGTTATGTAGTTCACACCCGGGAGGCGATCAAGCAGCTGGTAAATCTCAGAAACGTAAACGTGTTTACCGAACGGCCAGCCTCTACCATCAAAACCGCCCTCGAGAGGGTCGAAGAATTTCTGAATTTGTTCGAGAGCATCGTCCTGCAAAGAGACCGGATCGGCTTCCAGTGTCGGCACGATAGTTAGGCGGACGCTCACCGTCACAAAGCGGGGCCGAACGACGTGGATCCTGGTGGTGAGAAGGCGCGCGGGTTCGAGGGCGCGGCGAACACTCCGAAGCAGCGCGGTGCTGGCACGGGAGCGGCGATTCGGTACAATCACAATGCTCACGTGGCCCGGGGCGTCGTCGACTTGCGCAGCCCGACCAGGATTTTGCAGGTTACGCTGGAAGATGCATTTTGCTCTCGCCACGCTTTCGAGATGCGACGGTTCGCGAACCTCGTTTGTAGCGAGCGCCAGATGTTCATAGTCTTGAGCGGTAATGGCGCGCTGGGGACGGCGTAGCTCGAGAACAGTCGAGCGTTTCTCCTCAGCTAGCGACCTCCCAGGTTGCCATCCAGGACCGTGGATCAGTCGCAAAAATGCCAACACATTCTTGCTGCTGATCCGGTTCAACTCGTACATCAGACCTTCGCTAATGTACGCGAACAGCTCGAGCAGTGTGATTCCAGGATCAGAAGGATTGAAGTTGGTCCATTCGCCCGAGTTGCTCGGAATCAGAGAGCGCGCCTCGGCGTTTAACTTCTCCCATGTGAGATCATCGAGATTGATTAAACGCAGCGGCACGATTTACTCCTCCAGCGAAAGTGTGATTTTGTGACTTCCCGGACAGATCACGAAATGGCCTGACCTTTCAGTACTGGGCCGGTCGGGCCTCTGGATCAAGCGCAAGTCCCGAACGTGATTGACTCCAGGAACATTCTCGATCAAGGCAAAGAAATCGGAGCGCTGAGCTTCCTCGCCAAAGTTCCAGCCGGTTCCATGTTTTCCTCCGCTCACGGGATGCAGATATTTCTCAATCACACGAATCGTGGACAGCTCCACCGCGCTTGCTGACTCGTGGTCGCACAAAGAGATCTCGCACTCCACATCCACCTGAACATATTCAGGGCCGACTAGCTTCAAAACGGCGGTAAGTTCGCGGCGAGCGTCGAGATAATTTCTTACCCGATCGAACAAATCCTGGGAGGGCCGCGGCTTTCGGTCGGTTGTGCGCGCCATGATAATCAAACTGATAACGCCAGGCGTTGTTTGCTTAGCGTCCGGATCACGCGATAGGTCGAAGAGCGGAACGCATTTGGCGCGAGCAACCTCGCGGGAGGCCAGCATCGCTAAATCCTCAAAGTCTTCTCCGGTTACGGCGCGACCGCCATGTCGCAGAGTGAGTGGGCCGCGTTGGAGAAGCTCGGAGGTCGATTCGGAGTCTGTGCCACCGGTGCCCGCCTCAAAATTCGTAGCCTTCTGCAGGTACGGAACGGCACTTTTCAGTTGCGTGACCGTGATGGCAGGCTTGTTACCCACGATCCCGCCGCCGGTCCGATAAGTCATCCGAACGTTTCCCACAAGAGGAGGAGGGATTTTTCCATAGGTCCCGTCGCCGAAAGTGATCTCGCCACTCACGCGGTCGAGCACGTAGTTGCGGTCGCGGGGTCCGGAGCCATAGAAGTTTGGCACTTCGTGCCACCGCACCCAGAAGGCATCGCTTTTGCTGATTGGATCAGGCACGCGAGTGATCGCGTCAGGGCCTTCATCGTCTTCGATCTGGGCGCTTTCCTCTCGAGATGGTTCGGTCGTCTCGCGAACCTCCAGTTTTTGGTCCGCCAGCACGGGCGCCTGAGTTGTTCGGAATTGCTGGCTTGGAGTTCCGGTACTGGCCCCGAGAATTTCATGGGAAACTGTTGTGCCCTGGACTGCCATCGTTGTGTTCAAAAGAACCTGACTCAACGATGGCATGAAGTTCACATCATCCTGTCGCATGCGGAGCCAGTAGCGGTTCTGTGCAAATTGCTGGCTAGGGGAACAATTCGAGGGCCAAAGAAAACGAATCAGGCCCGTTCGTCGAACTCCGCGGGTATCGTCGAGCACGTTCAATTTCGTCCAAGCTTCGCCGCTCCAGTATTCCCAAATCGCGGTCGGCGCGGCAAAACCAGAGTCTTCGTCCTGTCCGGCACTCTCCGCGGACATACCCATGTAAAGGCTGATCGGGCGATTGTGAAACATTGCCGCAACTTCCGTCGACGAGGGCGGCAGACCAAATCCAAAGTACAAAGTAGGTCGAGCCTGGTCGGGAGACAGAGGACGAAAGGGTTTGAACGAACCTATCAGGGGATCATGTCTTGTGTACTTGAAATCGTTGTAAGTCAAAACTGCGCTCGGGTTTGTCTCTTTAGTCACCTGGTAATCCAATTGAATTGAATGAATCGAAGGTGGCGCGAAGCTGGCAGGTACTAAAACGAGGGAACCTTCTTTGTGCAGTTCTCTTTCAATAAGGTTCCCTTTCACACGTTCTAAGTGAGCATCCCTTCCATAATCACCAGCAACAATTCGCACACGGATCCAGTAGCCGTTCAGACCGTTCAAGGTCAGGGGGGCGGGAGGAGCAGGAAATTCAAAACGTATATCCCCCGGCTTGGAAAACACCCTCGTTCCGTCGGAAAATGCGCCCGCTGGAGATTCGTCGCTATGTCCGACGAAACGTACGCGACCAGCGCCAGCAGGAGGGCCAGTGGCGGAACCGACTTCCGAAATACCTAACTCTTTCCACGCTCGTCCATCCCAGAACTCCCAGAGCAGTTTAGTATCCCGGGGTCGAGCGGAGGGAACCGGCGTCTCGACACCATTCTCTGCCGGGTTGGTGACGGTGATATGTAGCTCTACAACGGCATCAGGATTCGAGAGTCCTTCGCGGCTGGCCAGATAAAGTGTGTCGCCGAATTTGGGCCGTTCCCCGAACGGGAAGAAATCTTTGGTCAAATCAAGTTTCTGACTATTGAAGAATGCCTGTTCAAACGACAATCCGGTGCGCGCCACTCGGGTTTCGAGAGTTAACGTTTTGATACTGGGAAGCTGCCCCTCTCGAACCATTCCGGCGGGGGCTTTCGGGAGGCCGGTAATCGGATTGACCAACTGGCAGCGCAGCCAGCGCCCGGGCATCCCGTCCAAGGTCAGCGCCGGAACGTCCGGGAGATCGAGGAAGACAACATCGCCACCTTTCGTCAAATTGTCCGTTCCATCCTGCAATGGCGTAAGCGCGATCGTAGCCATACCCTCATCGTGGGATGCTGAAGTCGGGACAGGAGCCTTCCCGACAGGCAGCGGCTTTGCGAAGCACAACTCCCATAGCAGGTTGCGCGGCTCGATAGGCGGAACGGGTTCGGAGTCGAGCTCAATCTTCAAACGAATCTCACTGAGAGCTGGCCAGACGGGAAACTCGGGAAGTGGCACGTAGAGAGCGTGAGGGAGCACTCTCGAGTTGACGAGAACGGCCGTGCCGGCGCTCGCAGGCGGAGCGTTGCCAGGCAGAGAAGGCGGCCCGACAGTGAAGCTGAGATCGGTGTATCGATCTTGATTGCCGTCCTTGATGGCGAGTGATTCTAGTTTGGCGGAAACGACGACGAGTTCCTTCTCAGTTTCAAAAATGACAGGCTTCTGTTCTCCGGGACCCGGGGGCGCGGCGACTTGGGTGCCTGCACGGACCAACGCGTGGGTAGCGCTCCCCGGCGCCAGATAGAAGGTCACCGGAACGCGGGACGCTTGTAGCGGAAGCGGAGAGATTCCGAGCAAGTCGAGGAAAGCGAGAAAATTCTTTTCCGGAGCCTTGTTGAGCCGGTCAACAATCATTTCTCCAAAGCGCGCAAACACCTGAATTAAAGCGTGGCACAATTCCTTGACTTGACCCTGGTCGACCCAATTCTGGACGTATACGGGCAGCACGCTGCGTACATCCCGCGCGATCTCGAAAGCGGAACGCTCATCGACTTTGGGAGGCTGCATGGTCACAAGGAACCGACCGTCAGAAAAAAGGGATAGACCAAATTGAAAAAATTATTGGTAGATCGAACCCGGTAGTGAATGTTGATGAGCAGCACTTCTCCTCTCTCCTTCACCTCAGTGTCGACATCGAGGACATCAATGCGCGGCTCCCAGCGAATGAGCGCCAAACGCACTTCCTGAGTAACCCGGCCGATGGTTGCGGCATCATTGAGCGAAAAGACGAGCCGGTGAATGCCGCAACCAAAGTCGGGCCGCATCACCCTCTCGCCCGGAGAAGTGGCGAGAATGATCCAGATCGAATCCTGGATACTCTTTTCACCTTGGCTGACCTTGATTGCGCCGTGGTCATCCAGGACAACTGGAAAGCTCCATCCTTTTCCTAGAAAATCTGCAAGCATTGCGTGGATCCTTCCTGCCCCTCAGTTAATTAATGTTCACCATCGCCCCTTTAATGGTCATCGGCGCCGTGGATTCGATGTCCATGGTCGCCTGCGCCTGGACTTTTATGTCCGCATCGCAAGTAATCTCCATGCCAGCGCTGGCGTGCATCGTCATTTTGCCAGTGCAGTTCAAGCTCATATCTCCAGTGCAAGTGAGGGTCATGCTGTTGTCTGAACTTTTTATCGTGACGCTGTTGCTGCCGGTTTTGTCTATGATCTCGATCTTCTCGTCCCCATTCGTGTCATCGAGCCGGATAAGATGCCCGCTTCGCGAGTGGATCACGCGGATGTTGTTCTGCCCGTCACTGTTGTTAGCAGGCGGAGCATCTTGGCCGTTCCAGAGGCCTCCCAGCACATAAGGGAAGCGCACGTCGCCATGCTCGAAAGCGATCAAGACTTCGTCGTTCACCTCGGGTAGGAAATATGAGCCGCGGCCGGCGCCTGCCATTGGTGTCGCCAAGCGCGCCCACCAACTCTCGTTATCGTCTGAGAGCCAGGGAAATTTGACCCGCACCCGGGCCATGTTGCTGGGGTCCTGGTTGTTAGTGACGATCCCCATCACAACGCCGTAGAAGCGGCCGGATTCGTGGGAGCCGCCGCTCGGAGTAAGAAGGTCGATCAGGCTCGTGGTCATTAGGTCGTGTTCCTGGTCACACTGAGTGAAGTTGAATATCCCGCCGCGCCGATTGTGTGAGTCGCCTGGGTGATTTTGTATTGTCCTGCGAAGCGCGGACCGACGCCGAGCAGTTGCACCAGTTGGCCCGCACGCAAGTCAGGCACACCGATCGTCTCCGCTGTTCCGGTCACAGTTTTCAAGGCTTTCTCGTTCAAAGTCGCCTTGGTACGCTGATCGCCTTCTTCCTGGGAACTCATGGGAGAAGTGACCTGCACTTCATCGCGATCGTGTCCATAAGCGGTGTGCGGTAGGCTCGACCCCGGTTGCGTGCCTCCCATGCTCGTGCTTTGATCGGATGGTCCGGCCTTCGATACGAACGCTTGCTTCGACTGCACATCATAGCCGCGTTGCTGGACATTGGATTTCGGCGCGAGAGCGTCGAGCTGAGGAGAAAAACTCTTCAGTGGCAAAGTATTGGGGCCGCAGGCGAAGGCCTGTTGCACGCCCGCCCAAACCAGCGTGTAGCTTTGCGGCTGGTCCAACTTCTTGCGGAAGATCAGCGTTTTGCCTTGTATAAGAATCTCGAAATTAAGCCTGGCGGCGCGCTGCTTCAGGAATTCGAAATCGCTCATGTTCGGTTGCATCAGATAGTCGTATTGGATCTGGGTATCGTCTGCTTGCGCCTGCAGTTGATAGTCTTGAGCGATTTGCTGCACCAATTGTGCGTCGGTCGTATGCTGAAATGTTTTGGTTTTGTTGGTACCGCGCAGGCGGTGCATACGCGTATTGCCACCGATGGCGACGGTGGGAATACCATCGGCCGGGAAGGTTGGGCTGATGCTGGTAATCTCCCCGTCGATCATCACTTGCATAGCGTCGGGAACATAACCCATGGCGATGCTCACGGAACTGCCTTCGCGAAATAGGCTGGCATCCGTGGGGTTGTGCGTCCAGCGCATGTCGGGAAGCGAGTTGGTAATAGTGAAGTTGAACGTGTCGAGGCTGTCGGGCATGCTGACCACGCTGACATTTTCAATGTTCATGGAAACATCCGCCTGTAAGCGAGATCCGTTCACCTGGACCTGGAACGCGGGCGCGAAATAGTTGGTCACGATTCAACCTTCCTCATTAGGGCAGCCGCGGAACGATCAGGACATAACCGGGCTCGAGTTGAGACGGGTTGTCCAAATCGTTGGCTTCGGCGATAGCCCGCCATTTCCCGGGATCGGCGTATTCCTCGGCGGCAATGTTGTCGATCCGGTCTCCCGACTTCACCAGGCGTGTTTTCCGGTGATCGGCAGACTCCGTGGGATTCTCCTGAACCAACACATCCACATCGATAAACTCATTGAAAACGACGCTCAGCGTGGCCCGAACCGGCGTGCCATCCGCTAGGAACAATGTGAATTTGCCGCTGACATGATCCAGTACTCCACAAAAGTAAAACGTGCCCCACCGCAGCTCGCAAATCGGCGGCGCATGCGTGGAGGGATCGAGATATAGAAGATCGTAGATCTGGTCGGTGGCATTGGTGACGTCCGTCCCCTCTTCGAACGTGTCAAAGAACAGATCCATCGAGAGAGTCTGCATGTTGCCATGTACGTACTGCAGAATTGGCGCCTCGAGCCCTGGTATCGCTGCTTGCGCAATCGTATTTCCTTTGTCCAAACCATATTGCGTGGGGTTGAAGAGGGCTTGGATGGGTGGCTGTCCCTTTGGCGTGATCGAAATTTTCTGGAATTCCATGCTAGAGTCCCCGGCGCTGTTTTTCGCTCGCCAAGCGGCGGACCAACATCTCGTAAACCCGATTGGTCAGTTGGCCTAAGTCAACCCCCGACACGCTTTGCGGGGTGGAACCACTCTTCGCTGACAAACTTGGAAGTGACGCGGCTTGCCCTCCCTCCACCGAGGTGGAGTTCGCCGCAGATCTCAGCAATCGATTCATGCTCCCCTGTGAATTCGGGATCTCATGATTGATGGTGGCCTGATTGAGCTTGGGCTGCGCGAGAGCCAGCTCCGTTCTCGCCCAAACTCGATCTCTAGTCGTGGAGTTTCCTGGGACGACCGGTCCCGGTGTGGAGACCCTGGAAGGAGACTCCGCCATAGTCACGTCGCGGTGTTGAACGACCTTGCGCAATAGCACCGAGGCAATTTCGGCGTTGGATGACACCAGCGGTTGGCGAACGAAACTTGTCGAGAGACCAGGATCAACTCGATGGTCGGCACTTCCTCTATGAATCCGGTCGCCGGGGGTGACGGGAGGCGCGGTTCCTGAACCCAGAACTGTTGCCGGGAGGTCAGTTTTAGATCGAGATAGTCGGTGACCAGCCAGAGCCAGGTTCTCACGTGCCTCACCGGAGTCGATCGTGTTGCCGCTTTGTCGTGAGATCTTCGCGGTCGTCAACGTGAGGGACAGCGGAATTTCGATCGGTGCTTGCGGCGTGGATCCAACTGCGATCGGAGTCGATGAGCTTAAACACCGGTCCGCTCGAGACACCTTTTGTACGTCATTGACATGGAGTTTCGAATCGAGCGACCCTGCTTCCAGCTTCTTCGCACGCACCAGGCTCGAATGCGACGGGCTTGACGAAATCGCGCTTGCGATTGTCCGAACTGTATCGGGCGACTCTTTTATCGAGTCAGTACTCACCAAAGCCGGTCCCGAAGTTTTTGCCGGGCTGGATAGTGAATCGAGCGGGAGGACCGCATCCTTCGTTACCGGGCTCGCGGACGGCGGATTCCTAGGTGCCTTTTCGGAGGAACTAGCCAAGGAGGTAGTCTCCTTGCGATGAGCGAAGGGCATCTTCGATTGAACACTCGAACGATTCGCCCATCCGTCGATTGGAGCCGAAGGAAGTGTTTCGGGCGTCTCACTTCGTTCCGAACTCTCCGGTTGATTTGAGCTTACGGCGATGGCGCCGTCCTGAAGAAAATTTCCTCCTATAGATGCATTGTTCACACGTTGTTGTCCGTTTAGTGCGGGTTCCAAGCCTCTATCACTGAACGACGGTTCGGGCGATCGTTTCGTTGAGGAAACACCCTCGGCGGCTGAATTCGCTGCTCGTGCAAGTTGCGCCTCCACATTCGAGTGTCTAGGTTGAGTTGGAGCGGCAGCCTCAGTGGTGCTGGGTATGACTTCAGAATCGAGAGGACGCGTCTTCGCTGCTTCGCTTGCGCCGTTTTTGCGTAATAGAAGTGGAGAACTCGGTAAGGGTGGATCGGAGATACGCTGGACAGGTTGGGCAGCGACCGGAGCATCGCCGGTTGGCAGATTCATCACGCCGTTTAGTTCGGCACTCGGAGAAGAATCGTTCCTTCTCGAAGTTTGATGTGAGCCTTCGTTTGCTTCCGAATTCATGGACTTGAGGGCGATTTGCTGGGAATGCCCCGTCGTCTCCGCCGGGCAGTGAAGTTGAGCGTTTGCCGGACGCTCTAGTCTGTTTACCGGGCCTGATACCCCTGAGGCAATCTGATCTGATAGCGATGGCTTCGCGCTGCTGGACGCGGAATCTGCGGACTGCCTCGAATGCGCCTCTCGCCGATACGAAATCGGTTCCGAAGCTAAGCCATGCGGGTTCGGTGCATCGTGTCGAATGGGCGAAGACTTACTGGCATTCGCGAAAGCGGCGGCGCCGCGCTCATTCACAATTTCGGAAAGAGTTGCATTCTGCGCTTTTGTCTGCAGCTGAGTTCCCTTCACTGCGCGCAAAATAATTGGAGGCCCCATTTGCACCGGGTTCGCTGCTCCGAGCCCAGAGCTCGAGATATCAATATCCGCGGCAGGCTTCTTGCCAACGGGGATGACCTCCGAACTGCGGGTCGTAGCTTCCTGTGCGGCTGGTCGCGAGGCTCCGTCCGATTTGGGCCGCGTCACCTCCTGCCGGTAGCCCTTGCGTTGCACGCGCACGCCACCAATCGGCTTGAAGGAATTGTCGATCGTGATCCCGGCGGGAGACGCGGTCGCTTTGTTTTTCGTGATGGGGGAGAGGACGCGAGGTGTGGAGGGCGACTCATCCTTCGCATGGGCACTTCGCCCCAGAGAGCCCTGTCGCATAACCTTACCCCTCGCCGAGCCGGGCGACTCGGCTACCATGACATCTGGCCTCACGGATTGCGCGGATGGGTCGGCGACATAATGTCCAATAGAAGCCAATCCAGCTGGTGTTTCAACAATCGGTTCCTGAGAACCCGGCACCAGCCGTGGTTTTGCTGCTAGAGATTGCCTGCTACCTCCAGAGGAAGAGAGCGCTCGGTGCCAGAGCGGGCCAGAGGGAACCGCAGAGAGAACTCCTTGGGCGCTCCACCGTTGTTGCGTCGAACGCTGCAGCGGCAGGTGATCGCTGAACGAATAAATTTGGCGCGCCAATCCCGGCCCAAGCCCCAACGGAATGACGCCCGGCGAGTCGTAGTATCGGGCATAGATCTCTTGGCCCAGGTCAGCATTTTGACCACAGGCTGCAAGTTCGCCCGATAACCGCCCTTTCGTTTGCTCTCCGTGTTGGTGCATCGCACCACAAGCCTTTCTCTATGTCGTCTAAATTAAGCAGTGTGATCCTGCCTCTGCTCTATACCGAAATCGATGCGGATACATCAATTTCCGGCGCCTCAACCGTGACTGAGACGCTCGCAGCAATGCCGAGACTAAGTTGCATCGTTGCCGCCGTCGCATTGCTGGTAAACACCAAGCCTTCGTGCGCAAGCTCCAATGTCTCGATGGCAACTTCGGAACTTTGCGCTTTGAATTCGGGTCCGACCCACTTCACGGGATAAGCGTTTTGAAGCGTCCAACGTCGTTGCTCGGAGCCGGCGCTGTCCATGAGCACAACCGCCAAAGATTTCCGCTGCGTGATGCCCTGCAGCACATCGCAATACCAGGTCCACAACTCAGTGCTGTTTGCGACCCCTCGTTTCAGAATTAAATTCGATGGATAGCGAGCGGGACCCGACCGTTTGTGAATGTATTCATTGACTCCACCCTCGCGGTATTCCTGCACTTCGATCTCAGCCTGCAGGCCAGACACTTCGCTAAATCCGCAGGCGATCACGCCATCGATCTCGACCGAAAAATTGAAACTGAGAAATGGATCGTGGCGGTCACCCGTCGGCATGAATGAAACTCCCTCTAAGCCGGTTCGCTGAGCTCGCGGTTAATCCTCGAAACCTCCGCAGCCCAACGTTGGCGCTCGCGGTGATCAAAGGACATGATTTGTTCGTGCGGCCAGTGCAGGTAATAGGCAATGAAGGCTACCTCCTCGAACAATCGATCCGAGGGGTAGCCAATCATTCCCCCACGCCGCTCATCTCCAGTTCGAATTTGCCCTCACAATGCGGGCACATCACGCCGACGCGGCTGTGGCCGTTCTCGTTGATGCGACGGTAAAAATCCTGCAGAAATGCCAGATCAGCCGAGAATAGGCTCTCCATCACCTTCGGATTAATGTTGGTCAGATCGCCGAGACGGGTAACCACCCGCGAAAGCAGAATGATGACCAGATAACCCGGATTCGATTGCACGCGCGGGTCCTTCATGGGGGCAACTTCATCGAAGGCCGTGGCGAGACGCATCACACCCTCGCGTTGTACGTTGCCCTGCGCATCGACGTAACCACGCGGCAAAGTAAAGGGAAACTCCGTTTGTACCGTCAAGCCTTCTTCACTCCTTCATGCACGATATCGAGCTGTTCAATCGCCACCTCGTTCGCAGTGGCATTGAAGCTGGGGCCGGTCCACTTCGTCGGCCATCCGTCGACGAAGTTCCACCGCAGTTTTTCTTCGCCCGATTCGTTCATTAAAACAATCGAGCCGTTCTTGCGCTCAGTCTTTCCCTCGATCGTCTTCTCGCGCCAATCCCAGAGCGAGTGATCGTCTGTGATTCCCCGCTTCAAGGTGATATTGGAATACTTCGTTTGGCCGGGCAATTTTCGGTTGGTGTAAGCCTTGTCGGTGCCCTCGCGGTAATCGATCGGGTCCGATGTGGCGTCCAGTCCGGAACACTCCCGAAAACCCGCCGCGTTGATTCCGTCAATTTCGAGCTTGAAGTTATATCCACGATAGGGATCTTTTCTATCTCCGGTTGGCATGCTTCCTCCTGTTTCCTGTTAATTTTGCTCGGGCCGAACCGGCCCCGAGATGCTGACTCCGCTCGCCCCATGAATGAGGCGGACCACGACAAACTCATAAGGCACCGCGGGCGCAAGGCCGATCTCCGCCACTACCTCGCCGACTTCGCAGACCTCCTGAGGATTGGTCTGCCCGTTGCACTTCACGTAAAATGCCGCCTGGGGAGTGGCTCCTTTCAGCGCGCCCTGCCGGTAAATGTGCAGAAAATAGCGGTTGAGTTCGCGCTCGATTCGCGCCCACAGCCGCGCATCGTTGGGCTCGAAAACGACCCCACCCATGTGCCATTCGATCCAGCGCGCCGCAGTTAGAAACAAACGGCGCACGTTAACATAGGTCCAAGCGTCATCATTGCTCAGCGTGCGCGCTCCCCAAACCCGCATGCCCCGTCCTGGAAACGATCGCAGACAGTTCACACGCTTGGAATTGAGATCGGCCTGGTCCTGGTTGCTGAGTAAGCGCTCCAATCCGAGCACTCCCTGCAAAACTTCATTGGCTGGAGCTTTGTGTACGCCACGGGCATGATCCGTGCGCGCGTACACCCCCGCAACGCAGCCCGATGGAGGCACGAGTAACGTACCCCCGCCGAAACGATGAACTCTCACCCACGGGCAATAAATCGCCCCATTCTTGCCATCGATTTCACTCCACTGTCCCCATACCAGGTCGTTGCTGTCTCCCTGTCTGGAATCCAGAATGGCAAAGCGGTCGCCAGTAGACTCGCAATGGTTGACGACCAACTGCTGCAGTTCAAAGGTTGCTTTCCTGTCCTTAACCAAATCCGGTGCGCAGACCAGATCGATTGTGTTCATGTGCGCAGTGGCTTGCAATCCGTCTTCGAGACTCTGCCCGCTGCCGTCTTTCAAAACCACCACGTAACAACGCCGACCACCATTCTCAAAGAAACCGCGAACGGCATAAGCCAGCCAGCAGTCGCCACTTGGAATTCCGATGTGATCCTCAAAGTGAGCCCACAAGCTCAACAAATGAGGGCGCGGCTTTCGTTCTTTCTTAATCCACTCGCAGGCTTGCGTGATCGATCCAAGGAACACAGGCACACCGGTGTAGAACATCGAACGCCGGGGCAATCCAAACGTATCTTGCAGATATACGCCGGGAGCCTGGCTATCGAAAAAAAAGTTCTTGTCTGCCACAGATGTGCCTTCCATTTCAGTCTCTGCTTTCTCCTAGCCTTGCTCGTCGATTTACTGGGCAGCCGGTCCCGCCCACTGCTGGATGCGGAAGATGACAAATTCGGCCGGCCTCACAATCGCCACCCCGATCTCTGTGATCACTTGCCCCAGATCGCGAACTTCAGGCGGATTGGTTTCCTCGTCGCATTTGACATAGAAAGCCTCTTGTGGAGTCAATCCAAAGAGCGCCCCATCCCGCCATACATTGGTGAGAAAGGCGGTCACATTGCGGATGATCTTGGCCCACAGACTGGGATCGTTGGGCTCGAAGACAACCCACTGCGTTCCTTCGTCTATTGACTTGCGAAGGAAGATCAGAGTACGGCGCACGTTTATGTACTTCGTGTCCGCATTTAAGTCGCCGCCGATCGTCCGCGCCCCCCACACGTTGATTTTTCCGTTGATGTAGCGGATCGCATTGATCCCATATGGATTCAACCCGGCCTGCTGCGATTTGCTGATCTGATATTCAACGCCCAGGGCACCATGGATCGGCTCGTTTGCTGGGGCTTTGAATACGCCACGGGTTTCGTCCACTCGAGCCCAGACTCCGGCTATATGTCCGCTCGGAGCCACTGGGATCTCGCCTTCTCCGCTATCCGGATCGGTGAACCCGGTGACTGGGTCGTAGACCCGAATCCGCGGAAAATAGAGCGCACCATAGTCCGTGTTGGTCATGACCTTGATGTTGTTTTCCGTGAAGTCAGCGTCAGGCCCCAGATCGGGAGGGTCAAGGATTGCGACGCGATCCGACATATTCTCGCAATGATCGATGATGTTGCCTTGCACCACGGGGTCAATGATTCCGGGAGCAGCGACGATCGAAATCTCATCGATGGCTTCAAAAGGAGTCAGCGCCGTGGGCTCTTTCAAAGCCGGCATGTCGGGATACCGCATCACAAAGCAACGCGTGCCGCCGTTGTTGAAGAAACCGAAGACTCCGTGTACGAGACGGTTTTGATCGGGATCGGTAGAAAAATCTCCAAAGGACCGCTTGAACTCCGCAAAGGTCGTGCACAGCACCGGTTTGCCGGGACCGGCGAGTGTGCCCGCATTGCTGCGCGCGGTCGCCAGGGACAGATTTTGCTGAGCTGCGCGGAAAGCCTTCAAATCGTCGGGCCCGGTTTTCGCCGGACGCGGCGGTCTAACTCCCTGCTGCGTTAAAGCATCAAAAGCCTGTTTCGCGGCGGTGTAATCCGCCTCGGGAGCGGGAAAAGTCCACAGCCGATACGGCCTGTTTTTGTCGTCGGTCGGCTTGGTGGGATCATAGTCTGGATTATCTTCAGGGATTTGAACCGGACCTTTAACGATGCCCACAAACGCCGCTGTGCTGGTACTGACTCCAACGATCGGTTTGATACTCGATGGTACTTCCTCGACATATACACCTGGCGCTAGATATTCTGGCATTCTGATTGCTCCTTATATTGAGATCTTTCTCTGGTGAAACTGCGGCTCGCGGCCGAAAAAGGAAATCCCGTCAGCGCCGCGGCTTTCTTCGAGTTCTGAGATCGAACTTCATGATCCCCGCGATCCCCTTCGCAGGCTCCGTTTTATGCGCCGGCGTGGGTTCGTTCTCCGCCCTGACTCTGGTCTTGGCGGCTGGCCTGATCTCCGGCTTCGTTGGCGGCTCCGGCTTCGATTCCTGCTTCGCAGGCGACTCCTCACGCTGCGCTTCGTCAGTGACGCCGGCTGTAGGATCGTGGTCGACTTCCGCGTCATCCGATGATTTCTTCGCGCTCATCCTCTTGGCCTCCTTTTTCCGCTTCCGGCTGATTCTGGCAACCATTCAAGCTTCTCAGCCCGACACGCCGGCCTCACCCGCTCTCACGCGTCAGTGTGAAGTCAAGGGGCTGCGACACTCCCGGACTCGCCACCGTCACCGACTGAGTTTTGTCACGGTAGCCCTGCGCGGAAACCACAAGCACGCGCTTCCCCGGTTCAATTCCTGTGACTGTGAATTGCCCTTGCACATCGGTGAACGTCCGCTCGCCGCTGCCCTCCACTCGGACCTCGGCCAACATCACGCCGGACTTGCGCCCGGATCCGGTAACCTTCCCCTTGACCATCGTCGAAGGCAGCGCCAGCGAAACGAAAACGACCCTCTGCGGGCCCTGACCGCCTTGCGGGATGGTGACGGTTGCCTCGGCCAGACCGAAACGTTTGCCGTAACTCGGAACAGGAGCGCGCAACTTGTTACCTTCGGGTCGCTCGCGAAAAACCTTGTCGAGATCCGGAATACACGCGCTAAGTTCGTACTTGCCATCCGGCAGATCAAGAAAATAAAAGACTCCGTCAGGCCGCGTGCTCGTTCTGTCCGGTCGCTTCAGCGTGGCATGCCAGCGATCTCCATACGGTAGTGCGGCGACGCCGAGTTTCGTATCAAACTCCTTCGGAACTTCGCCGGGCATATACACAATTGCATCGACAACTGGTTTCCCTGTGCCCGCGTCGAGTACGCGTCCCGCGATCGAAACGTGATGTCGCGCCATCTGCCATTCGTTCATGTCACCATCACCTCAGGACGAATTTTCAATGTCTTGTCGATCACTGGCACCTCAGTCTTGATCGGCTGATCAGGCACTACACCGATAGTGACGGTATAGTTCAACGCCGCCTTGGGCTTGCCGCCAAGCGCCTGCCAAAATTCCGCTACGCTCTGCAGTCTGCCCGGTTGCAGTGTGCTTGAGGGTAGCGGAGGTTCTTGCCCTTTTAGCGAACCTTGCAGCAAAACCTCTGGGATCACGGGGTGCCGCACCAGAACCTTCATCACTTCACTCAGCAGCCGATGTTCGTCGAGCGCGCGACTCGTGGAACTCTCGCTGGCCCACGCAGTGATCAGATACGAGCAGTCCACGCGCACCGGAGGATGCCTTTTTGCAGCCGTGCCATTGTCGTTGTGCTCGACAATCCAGCCGGTCCGGCGCAACTCGAGATTCTCCCGGATGTCGTAGAGAAAAAGGTCAACCGCCGGTAAGGTGACTGTTGACGGAGGAAATTCCGCGTCAGGAGCAGCGAAGCTGATCGCCACCTGCTCGACTAACGCAGGCGCAAGTTCGCGCCTGAGAAGTTCTTCCACCGTTCTGTCGAGATCGTCGATCATGGATTTGTGCGATGCTCCTCTGGCGATGTCCGCGGCGAGACGGTTCCCTGACTCGTTGGCGTTGTGCTCGAGGTATTACCATGAGACTCTGGTTGTGTGGCCGAGACCGTTCTTGGCGCGCACACATCGTCTTGCGTCGCCGCCGGTATGTTTCCGCTAATTTCTACATCCACGCGGCGCTCGTTCGGGTCTTCCGTAGCGGTCTGAGCACCGAACGCTCCCATGGCATAGCTGCGCACGTGGGCGTCTGACCCAGCAAAGTCAGCAATGATCTGTTGAACTCTTTTTGCCCGCAGTTCGGCCAGGTTGGAATTGGTTTGCTCTGATCCGGTTCTGCTCGCCCGCCCCGTAATGCGCAGCTGCCCGGTCCCTCGCTCCAAGTCCTGCCGAACGTTCCGGTCGAGACCAAAGTACCAGCCGTAGATGTCCTTGCGTGCTTGGTCCTCATGGACGAATCGGTCTGAGCCCACGACGAACGGTTGAAAAGACTGGGTACAGTGATATTCTCGCGGACTGGGGTTTCCCGCGACATTGACTTTGGCAGTGAAGCTCGCCTCAAATGCTTGTGTGTTAGGAACCTGGGTCTGGTGCTGTACTTGACCACTCAGAGGACCTACAGTTACTCCTCCTTGAACTGCCTCCGCCTTCTGCTCCTGATACGTAACTCTAGGCGACGCGGTTACAGACAATCCCGTGTCGTCGACATCGGCATTCAACGCGGGTTGCGGATCCATTGCAGCACCCGTGCCATTGATGTCGTGCCACACAACGTGCGGTTGGTTGACCACCTTGACGACTGTGTCGTCTGTTCCCGCAGTTACTGGAATCCGGAAAGGTGCATCCACCAGCAAAGTAGCAAAGCCCGAGGTCGCTGGACCCACAACAGCCCTTCCTCCGAAGGCCCAGTTTGCATAGATCCTCAGCCGCACCTTGCCGTGAAATCCAGCATTGGCAGCTTGTGACAGAGTCTTCTTGAAGGTGATCTCTTGTTCTTGTTGTAACGGCACGGATTCCGACATCTGGCCACCTTCAAAGAGTTCGGCGGTCGCGTCCAACGTGATGTGTCCGTTTGAAACGTCCCGTGTGATCTGCCGCTGGAGCGTATTGCGCGATGAGGACGCTCGCGTGGCCACAAAGTCGGGGCTAAGTTGCCCCGCGGCAATTCCCTTGCTGCTGCTTGTCAAACTGCGTGGCGATGTTTGAGTGATGGCCCTCGCTACTTGGTCCGCTTCCAGTTCGTACTGATCGTCCGGCTGTCCGACCGTCAACTTGCCTTGAACGTGTTTTTTCTCGTCATTCTCACATTTAGAACACAGGCGCTGGATCTGAAAACGCTGAGCCTTGCCTGCGACTGGAGCCGCGTGACCCTGTTGAACGACATGTGTCAATTCGTGAGCCAGCAGCTCTTGACCTTCCGAATTCGAAGGATCGTATGCTCCATCGCGGAAGAAAATGTCCTGCCCGGTCGTGAAAGCAACGGCATTTACAGCGCGGTTGAGTTCGTGGGCTTGAGCACCGGTGTGAACGCGCACTCCTTGAAAATCAGAACCGAAAGCCGACTCCATTTGCCGCCGCACTCCATGGTCGAGGCCCTCCCCACCTCCACGGGCCCGCTCGATGGCCGACTCGACATCTCCATCCACTTCACCGCCTCCCTGCCGGGCCCGTGCCAATACCCGCTGCACATACCGGTTCCCATATTGCCGCTGCAAATGCATAACGGAAGTGACGGTTCGCGCCCGCTGTGAACCGGTCGCGAGGTCCACCGCCGAGCCGTGCCCTCGGGCGCTGCCGGCAGAGGTTACACGAGTGTCGCAATGGGCGAATGAGTCCGGATGGGAGGCAACCCTGGCTTCGTCATCATGCTGCTCTCGCAGCGCCACGCAGTGAGAGGTGGTTCGGGGACGTGCCTCGTTTTGATGTTCGCGCATAGCCGCACCCTTACTGAAATTCTCCCTGCCGGACCACCTTCCCCATTTTCTGGAATTCGCGCCGCGTGCCGTGAAGAAGATGCGTCATGCTCACCACGCCGCCGTCGCTTGCGGCCAGAAACGCTGCCGCCATTGCAATGTTGCGGATATTTCCGCCGGGTATTTCGTAACGTCGCGCCATAAAGTCGAAGTCGAGATCCGAACTTTGTGGCGTTTCCTTGGGCCAGATTTGTTCCCAGATGCGGCGCCGCTCGCTCTGATCAGGAAAGGAAAACTCGACAGTGAAGTGCATGCGACGAACGAAGGCGTCGTCCATATTCTTCCGAAAATTTGTGGCTAGAATGACAACACCTTCGTGCTCTTCCATCTTTTGCAGCAAGTAGTTGACTTCAATGTTCGCGTAGCGGTCGTGGGAGTCGCGCACCTCGCTGCGCTTGCCAAACAGAGCATCGGCCTCATCAAAAAACAGAATGGCGTTACTGTTCTCGGCCTCGCTAAAGATGCGGCCCAGATTCTTCTCCGTCTCGCCGATATATTTGCTGACGACAGTCGAGAGGTCGATCTTGTAGAGATCTAGATTCAGCTCTCCGGCCATGATCTCCGCGGCCATTGTCTTTCCCGTGCCAGAAGGACCAGCGAAGAGGATGTTGAGACCCTTGCCGAGAGACACCTTGCGCTCGAAACCCCAGTGGTCGAAAACCAGGGAACGGTACTTCATGGAGTTGCAGATTTCCTGCAATTGCAGCAAACGATCTTCGGCTAACACAATATCCGCCCAACCATGGTGCGGTTTTATCTTGCGACCGATCGTCGAGAGTTTGCGGCTGGAATGAATTCGGCATGCTTCATACAAATCTGTAATCCCAATTTGTCCGCTCACAGGATCACGCCATCGAGCGAGGTCCCTTGCGGTTCGTGCAGCATCGTTGATCTGTCCGCCCGTGAAGCGGAATTTGTTCGCCAGCGACGCGATCTCACCCTCGGAGAACGACTCACCGGAACAAGTCACTTTCCACAATCGCACACGGTCGGCGAACGCTGGGCGCTGGAACTCCACCCGGACAAAAGTCGAATCTCGCAACTCATGAGACGGTTCCCAACTTGTTTCACCTGCCAAGAAAACCAGATCACCAAAATGACACATAGCGCGGAGGAGATCCTCGCGCTGCGTCTTCTTGTCGTCCGGTAGCAGACAGTCGATTCCATTCAAGTAAAGAGCATCGTGTCGCAATAATGCTTCACGGTTGGCTACGTGCAAAGCGGTCTCGAAAGGAAGATCACTCTGGGCCGCGAGCAAGCTCTCTGCGTTAACTGTCAGAAGCCCACGGCCTAACTCGCGGCACAAGGCTTGCGCCGTCACCTTTCGGCCGCTCCCGTAAGCGCCCTGAAAAAAGAAAACTGTCCTTTCGGATTGCCTCTGGCCTGCCACTTGGACAAGACGTTCTTTCAAATGGACGGGCAGTATCAGATCGTCCAGCGTGACTGCAGGCTTTACATTGCGAACATGTGGAAGCAGGCGGACGTCAAGCTCATCGGAGCCGAGTAAATGTTCGACAATTCTGGCGTCTGGGCGCAAGAAGCTACCCAACAAGGTGGCCGTTCGGTGTGGCGATTCATCGAAGAGGCAGAGCAGTTGGGCATCGATCAGCTGTCCACCAGACTTGAAGTGTCGACGTCTACTGAGTTTCTCCTCATGGGAGGCACACAGTAGGTTCAGAATCAGATCCACTGTCGCGCGCTTCTTTGTGATGTCGTCCTGCAGATAAGCGTACAGACGCTCGTAGCGAGGGTATATCTCGGGAGCTAAACAGATCAGGAGGCAGTCGACCTCAAAAGGACTCAGCCGAAAGATACTGGCGACCTGCTCCAGTCTCAGCTCGATACCTCGATGCAGGCTCTCTGATTTTCGCGCGGATATTGTGGCGTCCAGACTCTCTAAAGCGAATTGCAGGCTTGTCCAACCTTGGGGCTCGGGCGTGGCGGCGAAGCCGAACGCCTCCGACGGGCGAGACATCCATTCGTCAATCTCAGCTTCAGAAACAACCAGGCCCTGAAAGTGATCATCGGACGCCTGAGCTTGGCGAACCTGCATCACCTGTGCTTGAACCAGCAGCTGAATTCTGCCTAATTCTGCTAATAAGTGTTCCAGTGACGTTCGGAAAAATGCCTTGGGCTGGGCGCTCCCGGAGGCGTCGACCTGGTTCGAAGTTGGCTGGTCTTTCATTGGTCAGCGATCGGTTACTCTTGTGCTTCAATTGGCCCAAACGCCCGCTCGTACTGCTCCATCGATCTGCTCAGCACTTTGAGTAGCTCCCGGGCATACGACGGGCCCGTCACTATTCGGGTGTGGTAGCTTTCCTGCTTTCCGTCGGAATAAAGCTGTCCGAAGTCGAGCAGAAATTCGAAGGCATTAAAGCCAACCTGAAAATAGTTAGCGTATTTGCCTTCAACTTCGCCGCATTGCGCAGAGCCCGGCAATTCATCAGCCATCAAAGCACCTAAAACCCAGGTCTCAGCTATGCCACGCCGTTTGTTCAAACAGGCACCCGGTTAGAGTCATGGGCAATCCATTTGCCAAGTCACCTCAATCAAGCAACTTGCCTACAGAGCACTGAGAACAAAGAGTCGGGGGTCGGAGAACGACGAGATCGAAGCGTGAGGAATGAGCGCGATTGTATCCACAAACTGTTCGATTAATTTGCCACGGAATCTGGAGGTTCGGTGATGCGTCAACGCAAAACTACCCCAGGTTCGTGCGATTTAGCTGAAACAGGGCGGCAACCGGCGTTGCGCGTGGACTGTAACCGGTGGTGTAACGCTCAATGCCCGATGTTACAACTCGCAAAGCGGAGCGCTCAACCAACGCCTCCCGATGATTTAACATTTTTGTTGGGTTTCGCTAGCGCCCAAGCACGGGTCGCCGAACCGGCAAGTTGTCGAAGGCCGAAGGCGCAGGAGATCTGCTATAACCGAGGGCTGTCAAGAAATTTTGTAGCGAGCCATCTTTCGATACAGGGTCATCCGCGACCAGCTTAGCTTAGTGGCAGCCTTGCTCTTGTTCCAGTTGCTCATCGATAGCGCCCACAACAGGCGATCTCGCTCGTCTCCCGTGGAAGCTCGTAACTCCTCACACCGGCGACGAAACAACGACGGCAGGTGCGGGCGGGTTTCCCCATCGGAAGGAAGCTCAACGAAAATTGCTTCCAGTAGATTCTTGAGCTCTCGGATATTCCCGGGCCAATCATAGGCCAAAAGGGCGTCCATGGCTTCATCCGAAAGGCGTTCAACAGCCCTACCAAACTGCTGATTGAAGTACCGCACGAAGTGGTTGATCAACAACGGCAAATCTTCTTTGCGCTCGCGCAGAGGAGGAACATGAATTCGGGCGACGTTGAGCCGGAAAAAGAGGTCCTTGCGGAACTTCCCGTCGCTGACCATACTCTCCAACTCTTGGTTCGTAGCCGCAATAATTCTGACATCCACAGTCACGGCACCGTTCCGCCCGAGCCGTTGAATCTCTTTTCCCTCGATCATGCGCAACAGCTTCGCCTGTGCGTAAGGGCTCATTTCGCCGATCTCATCGAGAAACACCGACCCACCCTCGGCCGCTTTCAGTTTCCCTGCTTGCCCGCTCGTGGCTCCCGTGAACGCACCACGCTCGTAGCCAAAGAGTTCGCTTTCCAATAGACCATCAGGAATTGCTGCGCAATTTAACGTGACGAAGGGATTCTTTCGCCGCGAGCTCTGCTTATGCACGAGTTCGGCCACCAGTTCCTTACCGGTTCCTGTTTCCCCGGTGATTAGGATATTGCTATTCGAGGCAGCCATCTTTGTCATTCGCATACGGACTTCTTGCATGGCGGCGCTTTGCCCAACGATCTTGTAAGAGTCCGCCGTAGCGACGCAGTCATCGGGATCGCGATCGGCCCAAGCATCGCTTGCCGTTTTTCCCGCCAGGCAACGGACAACTGCGCTCGTTAACTCGTCCGAAGCAAAAGGATATTTGATGTATTCGTTGATTCCAGCCCGCAAAGCTGCGATCGCGAGTTCTTCCGAGCTGACCGCGGTCAGGGCCAACAGGCTAGTGTCAGGAGCCGACCGCCGGATGCTTTGCGCCAGGTCCAGAATGCTTTCTGCTCGCACCACCGACGGTCCCAAAATCACGAGGTTTCGCCCATACGGCAATGGTAAAAGCGACGCTTTACTTACCACCCGAACGATCGGTAGCCCATTCAGCTGTTTGCAAATAGCGTCCGTGACCGCCTCCGAATTTTCGAAAAGGACAACGGACAGTTGACCCATGACATGACCCAATTCCGCGAGCTAAGACTCGCTGTTTGATCCCCCGTACAGTCAGACAGTTGACGAATAAGATTCAATCACCTACGTCCAAATCACCACGAGATAGCTATGCGGGAGTTCTTCAAGGCTTCACCTGTGCGTTCAAAACCACGACCCATGTGATTCTCACTCCGCTTCCCTTGCCCCGTTTGCTATTGATCGTCAGTCGCCGAAAACCGTTGCGAATCGAGGGCAACTCGGTGAGGCCATATTCCTTTTTGTTATCCAGGGTGATTAATACTGGCAGTCCGGGGAGCGTACTGCCTTGGATTGCCCCTTGGCTCGGTCCGGAATCATCAATCGTTACAGTGCCGCCTCTTGCCAAGCTCCCCGACCAAACCAGGGTTCCCATCATGGGACCGTTATAGCGTTTCAAAGTCACGATGGCCGTCGCCGAGCGCGAAGGATCGGCAGCGCTGGTCGCGGTAATCCGAGCGATCTGATCCGCGATGACAACTATGGGCGCGGTGTACAAGCCCTCCTGGCTCAGCGTTCCGCGGCCGGTTAATGTCCAACGAAGGCCCGTGTTGTTGCTGCCGAGAATCACCGCACTGAACTTTCTGGTTTGCGAAGGTCCCAGTTCGGCACTCGCCGGGCTGATGGATACCGACAGAGGCCGAAGGGTGACTGTCGCCGTCGCACGCTTGCTCGGATCCGCATCGCTGATCGCCATGACGCGAACCGTCTCTTCCCCTGAAATCGCATTGGGGGCCTCGTATACGCCATCGGGCGAGAGACTGCCCGAGCCAGACAAAACCCAGCGCACCGCATTGTTCGTGGTCCCTGTAACCAATGCAGAGAGACGCTCGCGCTGGCCTGCTCCCAGAATCGAGCTTTCTGGACTTACGTTGAGAGCTACGACCGGTTGCAATCTCAACATCGCCACAGCCGACTTCGTCGGGTCGGCGCTGCTGATGGCAGTCACTTGCACCGTGCGCTGGTCAGAAACCTCCTTGGGCGCAAAGTAGACGCCATTTTTTGAAATGACCCCAGGACCGGAGATCGACCATCGCACCCCGCGATTGGATGTCCCGCGCAGTATCGCTTCAAAGTGGACATAGGTTGCAGCCGGGACAGTTGCGCTCTTGGGGGTTAGCTCAACACTCACCGGCTTCAACATAATGCTGGCGGTCCCCGACTGGTTTGGATCCTCCGCACTAGTGGCTGTGAGATGGACAGTCGCCTCCTCTGACACCGGAGCGGGAGCCGTATATCGACCGGCAGAGTCGACAGTTCCAATCTCCGGCTTGATCGACCAGCGCACTTGTGCGTTGCTGGTTCCACTGACATTGGCGGTAAACGTCGCACTCTCTCCAGCCATGAGCGTGGCGTTCTCGGGAGCCAGTTCCACAACTTCCCTGCCGGGCTCGAGCGTGAGTCGACTCGTTGCGTATTGCTTCGGACTGTCTATGCTCGTCGCCTTCACCGTGACCGTATTCTGCGCAGAAACAGAATGCGGGGCGGTATAGAGGCCGGTGGAGTCGATATTTCCCAAGGGTGGATCGATGGACCAGCCCACGGCTCGGGACGCGCCGGCGACGGTCGCCGTGAACTGTTGATGTTCAGAGATTTTCAGATCAGCAGTCGCCGGGCTCACCGCAACTTGGCCTGAAGCAAATTTGCCGGAAAAGAGCTCTTTGGCCAAAACCGCCGCTCCGGCGACTGCCGCCAGCAACAACACTAGACCTAGAGCCGTTCGCGTCGGCCATGGTTTCCTCTTTTGGTCAATGACCTTTTCGCTGGTTTTTTTGGCAATCTCATTGCGAGGAGGCAGCTTTCGGAGATAAACATGGTGTCCGCTGCGGACTCCGTTTTCAACTAGAGTCTTTGCCAAGTCGAGGTCTGTACCAGTGTCCTTATCGTAAAGAGTCCACTCGTGCGTTTTAGCGGAGTCGCCCCGGAGGTCTGCGATCAATTCTGGAACCGTCAAAGTTCCAGGAACCTCTACTTCATCCTCCTTGCCGTCCTCCATATGAAACTGAAACCGCAGATCGTCCGACTTCTTCCCGCGCCCCATTCGCTTTCCGCACTTGCGGCAGAATTTGTTGCCGGACTCGTTCTCAAGTCCGCAAGATCCGCAAACTGTGGTAGCTGGAGTTGCTTTCGGCACCGCGACGCGGAGAATCAAGCTCTGTCCAATTCGGACTCCGTTCTCATCAAGAGTTTGTTCTGGCTGAAGAACAAGGCCAGTTGTCTTATCAATTAGCACCCATTGTAGGGCTCGGCCGTTGCCATTGCTGCTTGGCAAATGTAAGCCTTCCACCAATTCGCTGAGGAACTCCGACGCCTTCATGTCGGAGGACACAGTGACCTTTTCTGGTTTCCCGTCGTCGACCTCAACGTGGATGGCGATATCGCTCATACAAATTCAATCGGATCACGATCCTGGATTTGATGCCGCAGCCGTTCGCGGCTTCAGATTGATAACTTTCTTGGCGGTCCTGCTGGCATCCTTGCTTCTCGCGATGATGGTGACGGTGACACCCTCTGGCTGCAGTTGTTCCGGCGCAGTGTACTGTCCATCGGTAGAAAGGCGCCCGACGCCGCTCGGTTCGAGACTCCATATCACATCAGCCTCAGCGCCGCCAAATGTCGCACTGAATCTCGCCGATTCTCCTTCTGAGAGTGTGGCCTTGTCACTCGTCACTTCTAACGTTGGGGTCACTGGCGTACCACTCGACGACGTGAGAACAGTAAGAGTTTGCTGTGGCGACGCGGCAGCTAACGCCCCCGCGCTCTCTGTAGGAACATTATCTTTTGCCTGCGCATGTGCGGAGCCACCGTCTACGGAAGCATCCTTTACCAGGGCGATGGTGCTCTCCGCAAATTTGGTCGGTACGGCAACGCTGATTGCTGAAACAACGACAGAGGCTTCTGCGGGAAAATTCGCTGGAGCAGTGTACACGCCGTCCTTCCCAATTTTCCCGCGATCCGGCGGACTTATTGTCCATTTCACCCCCGCTTTCCGCTCCTGCCATGTTCCACTGACCTTCGCCTGAAAGCGATAGCTCTTCGACGCTTGAAGTCGAATTTTGGCCGGAGTCACGTCGACCGACACATCAGCATTGACTGGCGGTAGCAGTCGAACTTGCGCGCTCGCAAATTTGGTCGTATCAGCCACACTCATCGCCTTTATAGAGACGGTCGACTGCTTTGCGATTGTGGCCGGTGCCTTATAGACACCCACCGGTGAAATGCTGCCCGCGTTGCTCGGATCGATTGACCACCACACCGGATCGTCGAAACCCTTTCGCTCTGCCTGGAATGCGACCTGTTGCGATGGGGCTAGGTCGCTCACTGGCGGCACGATTGTCATCTCCCAAGTTGGCGGTCCCGGCGCCAGCGCTGGCAGGATTGGCCTTGCCCTTCGGAGGGCGTCAATCTCGCTCTGCTGAGTCCGAGCCAAAACATACAAGTAGCCGATGGCAATTGCCATTATCAAACCCATCAATCCGGCACTAACTCGGCGCAACCGCGCAGTCCGGCGCTCCTCGGCTGTCACTCGATAGATAGTGAGCGGAGCCTCATTTTCGTTACGCCCACTTCGAATTGCCTTCAGCGAGAGAGGTACCTCGACACCACTTCCGCCCGTCATGTTTTTCCAGGTGACAATAGAGCTCTTCTCGAGATCGTGCGCCTCATAGAAACCCTGAGCGGAGTGGGGATCGTAACCTTTGCTCCCACCAACGAAGAAACCACCGCGATTCTGAATAGGATCGACGACCAGTGCCACGGGATACCGGCGTCTTTCGTAGGTCCTGCAGACATCGAGATCCCAATGCGACAAAAAGATTCTTATGTTGGGGTGTGAGTGGTACCAGCCAACCCTTTGTGGCACACGGTCGGCCTCCCCATAGTGTCTAGAGATTTCGTCGTCCAAGTCGCGCCAAGTGTCGGTTGTGAAGGTTAGTTGGACGGGTGAACCACGCGTGAACTTAGCGGGGACTGCATCCATAATCAAAACTGCGGGCTTTTTCTCATCTCCCATTGTCGTTTCGTAGCCCAATAGAAACCCACCGTGTTCGCGCGTGGTCTCTTGTGAAAGATGCTCAACAACTTTCTTGTACACGCTTTGCAATAGAACCACTTCGCAAGCTACAGCGCGAGGGGTGGTGGACGTCTGATGGATGGAGAGGCTACCGAGGTTCCCAATCCGGCGAGAGCCGTCTCCAACAGGTATCTCTGCCAGCGAGATGAACTCAGTTGTATCAGTCTTGGCCGGAGCGCTGATCTTGATTCGGTTGCGGGGTTTTACCACGAGAGGCTCGCTCATGACTTCACTTCCTAAGTCGAACTTAAGGAAAAGACAATAGGCCCGGCCACCACCTTATCGGCGTCCCAACGCCAATGAAACAAACCTGCTTGCATGCTTCGAGGGTCGACTACTAAGGCAAACTGATAGGGTTCGCCGAAAATGCCATGCGCCGACTGGTCGCTGTCGGAAAGAAAAATTCCTTGTTCGGGGTGCGTGTGGTACCAGCCCAACCATAACTTCCTGTCGCCTGCATATTTGTCGTGAATCTCTTGCCCTACCCGCTCCCAAGACTCCTCGGTAAAACTCAGATGATCGCTGGAGCTATCGAAAGAGCGAACTGGAATCGCATTGGTGACCACCAATTCGTAACGCCGCGCTTTGCTAGAGTTCCTGGTGAGCTCGCGTTCGCTGCGATATCCCACCAACACACCGCCCACTTCCCTGCGATGAAGATTGCTCTCGCCGCAGTGTTCTATCAAGCTGCGGCAAACCGACCCCGTCAGGGTTGCGGTTGCTTCGCCGGGCATTCCTAGGTCAAACGACAACTCAGGCACCGCGTCTGTGCGGGATGGATAACGCTGCCGCGCCGGAGATGACGCCTCACCGATGAGGAGTGCCGGGTCCGTTTTTTGGTCGACAAACACAATTCGCTGGCGTTGCTCATCGCTTGCCATGCTCAACTCCGAGGTTCTGACTCCATTGCGGTTGAACCTAGCTCGCTTCGAAACGTCCACCAGCGCGAGCGGCAGTGCCGGCAGTCTCCTGAGAATGGTGAAAAGCCCTGCCATAACTCCTCAATCGCCAAATCTCACACGACGGGATGCGGATTCAACCGTGCTTCCACAACGTCCGCAAAATTTCGAATCCGGCGGAAGGTTCGTACCGCATCCAGGACACGATACGGACTCGGAGACCGTTTCCTTACTGACGCCCTCCGCGCGTCCCCTGGCAGGCCGGCCCTCAGGAACAAACGTCGACTCGCTGCTATGAAATTTTATTCTTTTGCCGCCTGCATCCTGCGGATTGACCCGCACAATCTGAATTCGGCTCACCCGCTCGGTGGATCCCGCTTTATAAAATGGCAGGCTATCCACAAAAATCCCCCGTTTCTTGTCTACGATGCCCTTAGGTTCCCCATACTCGCGAACCCAAGTGGCGGCGTCCCCATCCAGCGGGTAGGGTGGAGTCAACTCGGCATGGTAGTTCTTGTATTGCACCATCTCGAACATCTGCTGGCACAAATCGACCAGCGCCATACCACCCAGCCACTCCGCCTTGTTCACGCACACTCGCTTCTGTCCTGAGTGCTCGATATTTGGGTGCCAAATTGGCGTTAGCCATTGCAGCCAAGGTACGTCTGTGGGGAAGTCGGCATGGCAATAAATCTGCACTTCGTGTTGCTTTCCATAGATGGGCTGTTTGTACGCTTCAACGCCCGTGATTCCGCGGCATTTGAAGGTTACCTTGTATTTTTCCGGGGCACGGCCGGGGAGTACGTCGAGCACCTCTACCCGAACGTAGTCGCTGTCGCGGTTTACTTCCTGCAACCGTTCCCACTCCTGGCCTAGACGAACCTGACGCTTGTTGCTTGTAGCCATCATGCCCCCTACAACCTTTTCTTCTCACCATCCACTCGCGGAGCGTGCTGCTTCATTTGCCGGCACCGCAGGCAGATCCTCATCCTGTCAGCCCGCGATCACCTGCCGCCGCATGTGTAGATGGTGTCCCGATATCACTCCGCATTGAGCAAGGGTGCTCTGCGCATCAAGGGTTTTCCCCGTGTCTTTGTCGTCGATCGTCCAATTCACGGGACGTCCCTCGGCGTCCATCTTTGGAAGATCTAATCCATCGACGACCTCCTTCACGAAATCCTCGGTCCGGATGTCGGATGGAGCATCAATGGGATGGGAATCCCCAGCCTGTGTAATTACGTGCACACGAATGTCTGTTGGCATCGATTTTCATCCTCCCTGATATTTTTCCCAGCGTACGCTTTTCGAACAAGGCGATTGCGTCCCATCCGGGATAGTGTTCTAGATCAGTCTTCCGTTGCATACGGGGCATTTGCCCTTTACGAGCTCGCGGCAGTCCTCGTGAATCTCGTGACCTGCGTTGAGTTCGCATCGGGCACGGGGGCCAGTATCCTCCAACTTCGACCAGCACGCAGGACAGTTCTTGGCTTTACGTGTACCTTCCGCGACCAGCACCACACGTTCCTTGGGATGGATCGTGATCCGCAGCTTGCGCTGTGCAGAGTGGCTGCCGCGCAACGCATAAAATGACCCGACGACTGCGCCCACCACCAACAGCACCAGCAGCAGCGTCACTGTAAATCCACTCCCTGACACCCGTTCGCCTCCCTCTCACGTGCTAAACCGCGGTGTGCCCCGCCGAAGGGCTCTGCGAACGCTACGTATATCTCCGCTTTGTTTCGCGCCGCGATGCCCGCACCATCACGCCGACTTTTGCGCGGGCAGTTCTTCCGGACCTCCGGCCTGCGTATCGAACTGCGCACCAGACGGGACATCTTGTTGCTGCCCTTCTGGTTCTACCTCGAAACCGAGTTCGACGCTGTCTCCCCTCAGTTCGTACCACGATGCGGAATGCGCTCCCCGCACTTCGAGCACGTCCAATTTGGGGATTCCCAATCGGCTAAGTGGCCACTCGCTCCAACTGTCACTGTTAGTCACCACATGTGTCGTGTTCAACTCACGCGTTACACCACATTGCGGGCAGCTCTGCCGGCTTTCGTCGATCTTTCGTAGAACCTCTCCTATGACTTCGGTTTCTCCGCAACCAGGACACCGAAATTCGATCACAACTTCGCGTCCCAGTTCGACAAACCCGTCTTCCCCGCTATCCTGCTTAAATCGCTCCAGTACCTTTCGAGCAGAGGTGCCGTGGGCGGTAAACTCCGGCACCTCGCTCACACTCCCAAACTGTTCATGCCCTTCGCAGTCCTCCTTCCGCTCGGACGCGGTCACATAAAAATCGTTGAGGTTGCAGTTGATGACCAGGCGCCTACCTGCCAAGGAATTGGTTGGCTTGCCGGTCAGGATCTTGACTCCCTCCTGAACTTGAATCGCGGCCACGATCGAGCCCATGGTGGGCGTGGTTGGAACTTTTCCGAGCGACAGAGTACGTAAAGCGATTCCGCGGCAAGACGCCGCTTCTGCGATTCTGGTCTTCTCCGCATGGCTTAAAGTGCACTCGTAACACGGCCCTTGGCCGGGGACATAAACCGCGACCTCTCCGAGCAGATCCTCCATCGCCCCATCCACCCATGGCTTGCTCATCTTTCCGCACATGCGGTTCACCGAACGACGCGCCAAGCGGCTATCGAGACACGAGAAGACGACATCCATACGGCGCAGCAAGCCCAACCCAAGTTCAGAGTCCAGATCGCCGGTCAGCTTGAGGATCTCCACATCTGGATTGAGTTCTTGCAAACGCTCCGCGATGGCATCGGTTTTCGCTCGACCGTGGTCTTTCTCGCGAAAAAACACCGAACGACTCAGGTTAGCCGTCTCCACCGTGTCACGATCCAGCACTACGATCAACTTCACTCCCATCATCGCCAGGTTCTTACAGACTTCGTTACCGAGTGCGCCGGCGCCCACCACTAGAACGCGTGCCTTCCGGATCTTCGCGAGTTCCCAAACAGAACTAATCGCGAGCGAGTGATAGCGATCCTTGGAATGGTCCACGATGCGAAAATCTGCCATATGCACAACCCGCGAGGAAGTAGCGTCAAGAGGAAGAAGAGGGTGTAAACCTGGGTTCGGCCCAGCGTTCTTAAGTGCTTGGTTCCCGCTATCGATTTATTTTCCGGGATCCCTTAGCGCGATTAACGCAGCTTGCACCGAAGCTTCAATGCGTCTTTCGATCCGCGCTTAGTCGGAGGCTCGGGAAACTTAGGGAAGTTCGTTTCTACGGCGTCCAAGTCGCTGCACAGTGTAGTCACATTCTTGCAAGTATGTCAACTAGCTTCTCGAGTAGCGCGTAACTCTTCCAACCACGGCGAAAAGAACGGACTGACGATCTACTAGAACTCAGCCGGCGGCCCTTATGTGAGGGCAGCTTAGTTGCATCGTAATCAACACAATGACACCGATCCTTTCGTCTAGAAGACGAATCCGCACGATCTAAGTTCCACTCTCCGCAGCTCTTGTGCAGCTTTTATAAGTCATCCGATCCCGCCACCGGCTTTCAAAGGGTATCTATCTCAGAACTCCCATCCTGGTTCAGTCCAGAAATCACAGATTCATCGCCTATTCGGTCAGAGAAAACAGTTTGCAGCGACCAATCAGAATTATTTTTTTGTTTTGCTTCAACCTGTGATATGTTTCGCCAGCTATGTCGCGCTCCAAGCTGGAGAACCTGGGGCGCGCTGGGGACCGTGGACGTTGGGATCCCAGGTGAGTAAGTTGACCACGTTTCATCCACAGTTCCCTTCTTCCCGCATCGCTTTCGTTCTGGGTTCTCGCGAAAGGAACACCTCCATGGGAAATATCGATCGCGTACCGCTAAAAGTTGGCGGGTCGGCAGAACCTCGTGTTCTGAAGATCGGCCGCAGCACAACGGAAGGGAAGCTCCAGACACAATGGGACAAAACCGAAGCTACGCGCTACTTATGCGCCAGTTCTTATCTGAGCCGCGCCTTCCGCAATAGTGTCATCCGCACTTTGGTGGATGACAAACATAGGGCGCTGGCTGTCTCCTATGGGGTCGACCCGGTAACCGTCCTCAAACATTGCCTTGCCGCTCGACACATTGGTAGGACGCGAGATCTGCTGTTACTGATTCCGGCGATGTTTTTACTGTTCGCATTCCTGTCGTCGGTCGTAGCTGGCCCGAGTGCCTTGCTCCTCTCTCCCGTTTTGTTTTTTGTGGCTATGGCGGCTGCCTTCGTCATCATCGCCTGGGAACAGTGGGAGTGCGAGTTCAATATCGTCCGACAGAACTTTACCAGGAAACATTTCGATCCGGCCGCACTTCCGCGCTCAATCGATCGGGACTCGGAACAGGTTTTCCGTGAGGTCGAAGCGGCCCAGAAGTCAAATGTCATGATTTATGCCGCCTTCTCGCCCTTCGTCGGCTGCGGCAATAACATCGGATCCTGGTCGATTCCGGTGGATGTCAGCAAAGGTAAAGAGAACGTCACCGGCCATCACCAACCGGAATCGTTCGAGATCAAAGACCTCTACGGCGAGATCAGCCGCACGCTTCGTTCTCTTGACTTTCCCAATTGCCAAATTGAAGACAAGGTTTGCATTAGCGGCTTGGATATTCGAGGAGAAGAGCAGTTCTTGCCGGACTTAATGGGGCGGCCTCGGACTCGAGTCGAGCCTTCCGTGATCGAACAATATGTGAACACTCCCTCCGGCCAGGCGCGCCATTACCAGACGTTTCGGATCGTGGATTGGAGCGGCGAGTTGATTCTGAGTGTGTTCCTGCGGGCGGCAAGAACAGGTCACAACCTATTCGTCGAAGTGAGCTACTGCCTGCTGGTTCCGGTAGATGAAGCGCATCGCCGTGTAGATGCCATGAATCCAATCCCCGGTTGGCGCGACTGGTTCCGCCTACTTTCGGCATCTGCCATTAAGGCTGTATTCGTCTGGTTAGCTTGGCCTTTCTACATGTTGGAGTTGATATTTCGCCCCCTCCTCTCCTGGCTGCACGAACGGGAAGCGCGGAACATGATTCGCGAAAATCCCGCCTTCAATCATGGCGCCGCCACCTCCCTTCGCGAAATGACATGCACCGCGAACCTTTACCGCCGCTACTTTCAAAAGCTCGACAAAGAAATGTACATGAAAATCCTTGAGGCCCAGATTCTGGATTGCGTGGTCCGCTTTTTGGACGAAAGGAATATTGATACATCCGGATTAAAAGAAGCGCAGAACAGGATCATCAACAGCGGAATCATTGTCGCCGGTGGCGGTTCCGTCGAAGCCAACACTCTCGCTGTCGGCCGCGGTTCAGTCGCGGTTGGCGACGCGCAAACTGGCAAAGGCGCGATCAAATTCATTCAGGGACTAACTCGGAAGGTCGCCGGCGGCGAGCGATAATTTAAGTATCACAACCAAATGACACGGTCTAATAACGGCATCATCGTGAATGGCGGCACCGTCAATGCAACTACGTTGGCGGTTGGAGCAAACTCAAAAGCAGTCTCACTTGGCACCCGAGAACCGGCCTACTCCTCGAAACCAACTGACTCAGGGACGCTCGAACCGCTCGTCCATCCGGCTGGCGAATTGTCGAACGCGCCTGAACGCCAAGCTGCGACCGAGCACGAATGGGACGCTTTTGTCTCCCACGCCCATGAAGACAAGGACTTCGTCGCCCCTTTGGTACGCGCGTTGCAACAACGGAGAATCAACGTTTGGTATGACAACGTCTCTCTCCGAATCGGCAATAGCCTCCGTGAATCCATCGACCTCGCGATTATGCGCTCTCGCTTTGGAATTGTTGTTTTCAGCCGCAATTATTTTTCTAAAGACTGGACTCGCCAGGAACTCAATGCCTTTGTTAGCCGCGAAGTCGGTGGAATGCATGTCGTTCTTCCCATCTGGCACAAAGTGAGCCCGGCCGAAGTGTTGCGATTTTCGCCGATTCTCGCCGACCGAGTCGCGGCCCAATCTTCCGAGGATTTGGAGGTGATCGCGGATAAACTCGTGCACGCGATTTGCAGCCAGCAGCGGGCTCGACTTAAGATTTGATCATCGCGGCTTCGGAGTGGACCGCCAATTCCCTGCGGCTGTAACTTCGGTCCGTCACGATTCACGAAGCTAAGGATAATCTTGCGAATGACCATGTTTAACAAGTTGTGGGTGCCAATTCGTGTCGTTCCCATTTTAATGGTCATGCTTTCGATCACGAGTGGGGCGCCGACGCAAGAAAATAGATCTACGGTCGACAGTGCAAACGACTGCAAGGATCCCACAACGTCTAGCGACATGCGTGCCTGCGAAAATGCGCGTTATGAGCTCGTGCAGCATGAACTCAATGCAGCGTACCAAAGTCTTTTGCGGCATCTTGACAGTAGGCAGAGGCAAAAGTTGCGGACAGCGCAGAATGCCTGGATCCGATTTCGTGATGCCAACACCGCCTTCGAATCAAGTCTGGCTCAGGCGGGAACTCTCGCTCCGATCATAAGGATTGGTAGCTTAACGGAAATGACCAAAGCCAGAGTAGCAGAGCTGAAGAAAGCAGATTTTCAGTGAAGTTTCCGTAACAAATCGCGGCAATTCGATTTCGGGTAGTGGACTTTCGGATACCCAAGGTTGATTCGGTTGACACGAAGGAGCAGGCAATGGCAAGTTTCGATATCTTTCTTCCGATATTACTCGGATTCGAGGGTGGTTATGTCGATGATCCAAGTGACCCCGGTGGGGAGACGAACAAAGGAGTCACCATGGCCACCTTTCGTCAGTGCTCCCACGAGTTATTGGGCATCGACCCTACATCGCAGAATTTGATTAACCTTACCGACTCCCAGGTCGGGATCATTTACAGGGCTCTTTATTGGGACAAAATGAATGGCGATGACTTCCAACTACAGGATCTGGCCAACATTGTCTGCGACTTTTACGTCAACGCCGGAACTCACGCCACCCTTCTCCTTCAAAATATCCTGAATAGTATGGGAGGCCATGTGGTAGCGGATGGCGGCATAGGACCAGCAACTATCGGAGCGCTTAACGGTGTCGACCTCGTGGCTGTTTATCGTCAATACAAACAAGGGCGTATCAATTACTATCAGAACTTAGGCCAAAGGTTTCCGCAGTTCTTACAGGGCTGGTTGAACCGCGCAAACGCCTTTCCCAATTTGTAGGTTTCTCACGGTCCTAAACCATTTACTTCTATCTCGTCATCTCCTGGCTGTCTGATCATTCGGCCGCGCTGCCGCTGGCGAGTCGCTTGCCGTCCGGACTAAAAGCTACGCTATTAACCCAGTTCGGGTGGCCACGAAGCGTCAGCGATTTCAGGCCACTTGTCGCGTCCCAGAGTTTTACCGCTTTATCATTACTCGCCGTCGAGAGGCGACGGCCGTCTGGGCTGAAGGCAACTCCTCGAACAAAGCCCGAGTGACCCCGCAGGGTCAGTACTTCCCCGCCGCTCTCCGCGTCCCACACTTTGCCCCGTTTCGTCGTTACTCACAGTTGCAAGATACTTGCCATCGACACTGTAAGCAATTCCGCGAACAATACTCGTGTGACCATTCATAGAGTTCCGGCGCGACGCAGCATGCCGCCGTCGATGAAATGCGTGCTTCCCGTAATATAGGCAGCAGCATCCGACGCGAGGTACACCGCCAATTCAGCCACCTCTTCCGGCCGACCCCAGCGGCCAAGTGGAATTTCTCCAAGCAATTCCCTCTCGATATCAGGGTCGTTTTCGATCTCTTTGTCGATGGGCGTATAAATCGCACCAGGTCCTATATTGTTCACCGTGATCTGATGGGGAGCCAATTCGACTGCGATGGTGCGCATGAGCATCCGTAGTCCTCCCTTAGCCGCACAATACGGAGCATTCGTCGGCATTGGCAGATCCTCGTGCACCGAAGAGATGTTGATGATGCGTCCACCACCACCCTGTTTCACCATCCGTTGAGCGGCCGCCTGTGCGCACAGCCATGGTCCGGTGAGATCAACCTCGATCACCTTGTGCCACAGGTCGATCGGAAACTCTAGAAATGAGCGTTTGAATTCAATCCCTGCATTGTTGACCAGTATGTCGAGTCTTCCACATTTCATCACCGCTTGCTCCACGAGAATTCGTACTTGGTTCTGATCGGAGACATCGGCTTCAACGCCGATAGCGCGGCCTCCCGCAGTTTCAATTCTCCGGATTGTTTCGGCGGCTCGGTCACTCTTGCCGATGTAGTCGACAACCACTGCTGCCCCTTCATTCGCGAAGGCCGTTGCGATCGCCTGCCCAATTCCCGTAGCGGCACCAGTCACGATCGCTACTTTGTCTTGAAGCCGCAATTACGTTTCTCCTTAAACGCACCCCGAAACAAAATGATCGAGTGATCAGGATGTAGCCGAGAATCGCCGCGTCTAACTCACTGTTCTCTAAACTCTGTCCAAATCCCAGTCTTACCCTGATAGATGCGCATGTTGCACTGTTTGGGTCCAACGTGCGCAAAAATCACCTGGAACGATTGCGGTGCACCCAATTGACCCGCTTCCATCGCATCCCGCAAAAGATCTTGACGTTCGTCGTACGTCTTTTCCGGAGTGACATTTTTGTTTAGCACCAGTGTCCAGTTGTCCCGTTGCGGAATGAGATACATGCTGTAGGCGCCAATTGCAATCTTCGAGTTGCTCACATCAAGTGGAGTCGAGGTGAAAAGGAACATCGGAGAACCACCGGGACTCCAAACTTTCCCCGCGGACAGTTTGTGGTTTGAAATATCTGTCTGATACCTCACGCTGACTTGCTTACCGTCATTGAAATTGCAGACTGAAGTCTGGGTTTGCTGGCTCTGAGCACTACAACAAATTGAAAAAACGACGATCAACGACAGGCGCGCAACTGTTGTTATAGACATCGCTTCCTTCTCCTCTTTCCAAGCTCCTTTCGGCACTTAGCCAGGCGAAGACTGTGGACACAATATCTGGCTGGCTTAGTCCGTTTTCGCCCCCAATTTCTGCTCGTAGATGGATTCCGCCGCAATATAGGCTTGCTGCCTTCCAACGCTCTGAATCTGATCCTTACTAAGCTTCCATTGCCTTCTAAGAATCACCAAAGGCGGTAGTGTGCGGATGCGGCCTTTGATATCAACGGTGATTGGCGAGCGAGCGGGTGGCGAAAACCCGGGCTCTGACACAACAAGCATTTGGTTCCCCTTAGCACCGGAAATGACAAATACGTTCGGCTGTGGACCCGCAAGCAGCTGAACATGGTTTAGAAAAACCATGTCACCTATCTCGCTTGCCGCATTTCCTCCAATGAGGCTTCCGATAGAGCTCGGAGAACTAACCAGAGTGTCGGCAAAGCTATCGACGCCCTCATCGATCGTTCCCCACAGCCACCGCCCGGCCACAGCGGCACCGGCGAGCGCAATTGTCATCAGCAGCATTACCAAGGGCCACAGCCGCCTCGCTTTCGTGGGTTCCTCGTGCAAGATAGATACGCTACTTTCGAAACTGAGATGCATTTCTACGGCTAACCGTTGGCGATTTTTATGCTTTCCCTAGCGGACCGCAGTTTCGGCAAATGGGCTCAGGCATGTGGAATCAGCCTTTTTTGACTTGCTGGATTCGAGGGTTTGGCTTTATACGAAGGGCTGTTGTCGACGTTGTCATTGGGTAAGAGGCGAGAATGAGTGGCCTTCGAATTCGGAATTGAAGCCCACATCACGCGGCGGTGAATTCACCCGTTCTTGCCGTCGAGTCTGCGGCCTTCGACATAGGAATGACGGCGCTAACAGTCGTTCCGTTCTTGCCCGAATCTATTTTGAATTGACCACCTAATTCGCGGATTCTCTCTCGCATGCCGGCGATGCCCACGCCCGCGTTCCCATCGGTGCCGTGCAACCGGCGCAAACGGTCTTCGGCGATTCCGCGACCATCGTCGGTCACCTCGAACATGAGCTTGCCATCGTCCAGCTGCAATCTGACCCCGGCGGTTGAAGCCTGCGAGTACCGATGAATATTTGTCAAACACTCGTGCAAAACCCGAAACAACGCCAATTCGCAGTTCCGGGAAAGGCGTCCCATTCCATCCGAAATGTCGCAGTGGACCGAGATCCCGCTGCGCTTTGCGAAGCCGTCGACAAACCAGGAAATTTGCGGTCGTTCATTGTGAATGATCGCCCGATTTCTAGACTCTTCAAGGAACTCTTGGACTGATCGTGGTGGCCACGCCCTGACCACGATCGCCGCTGATTTTCATTTTCATGAGAATTTCCAACCGTTCCGAGAGTCGCTCGGACAAGTCAGTATCCGCTGCGGAGCTTGCGTAGTATTCGAGAATGTTTTTTCTTAGGCACTCAGGGATCGGGCGATTGGGCTCCGATGTGATGCGCTCCAGCAGTTGTGCATAGGTTTGATCGGCAAGAGGATAATCTTCCAATTTGACGCGATTCCCCGTGTCGAGATCGATATTGGCAAGCGCGAGAGAGGCCTCACCATCCTTAAGCAACTTTTCAAGCATATTCTGAAATGCATCTACCGCAGTGTTCACACTGCGCAAGTACCAATCTTCCGTCTCAGGAGTTGGAATCTTTATTGCCAGATCGGACGCGGCCCCAATTTTCGGAATGACGAAGACCAGAATAGCCAGCAAGTGCGCCTTGAAACCAGGCCCTTTGTATGTATGTCTCCAGTGCCGTTCGTAGTTTGTGCGAGCGGTGCGGTCGGCAAGAATGCGATAAGGCCCGTCGGCGGCGTGGGCAGGAAACTGATGCCGATGCAGTACAACCTCGGCTTCAGCGAACGCCGGAATAAAAGTACGTACCGATGTGCGGTAGCTTCGTAGGGCTGGATGTGCCCGTCCGAGGAGCTCATGGATGTCCAATCCGTAAGTATTTCTGAACGCCCGCTCCAGGAATTTTCTCGGCACTTTGAGACCGATGAACTGCAGATAGTCCGGCGGCGCAAACGTTCCATCCGACCATTCCCCAATGTCAAATCCGAATTCGGTTCTGATGTGACCATGGGGGCTCTCGTCATAGGTCACCACGGGCCCAAACCGTCGTTCTAGCTTGGGGAAGTCCACTGCAGTTGCCGGATTAACGGCCTCCGAGTGACCGATGGAGTCTCCTACATAGTGGGACAAGGCACCAATGGCAAACGCGTATTCGTCAATTGTCTGGGCGTTGCCGAGGAGCCAACCGACGAAGTCTCCCGATCGCACATAGTGCGTCAGGTTGCTGAAGAACTGTTTCCCGAACGGGTAGTAACCCATGTCCTGAATGGCGGAACCCCCATAGGCATAAGCATGCGCCTCGCGCAGCTGTTCCTCTGTTGCGTTTGGAAACCGCGCCAGCAGCAAAGGCCGAATGGAATCATTCCAAGCGAGATCGATCAATTCCTGATGCGTAAGAACAGAGTATGCAGCCGAGTTGACCGCGCAGAATAAAACTGCAACCAGAAAGATACCTCCGCTGGCGATTGGGCGCCCAGAAGAGCAGTACCTCGGTTCTCGCAGCGAGCCCGTCTTTTTGCAACTCGGGTGACAGGTAGTTTCTTGTCTCATTCCACCTGATCCTCATACTTCTTAACGCAGTTTCGAAATGCCGAATCGGCCCAATTCTCGCTATATCAGCCGCGGCACTCCTTTGCCCCATGTCTCCGGAGGCGCCAGTTCGCGTCGAATCGGCGGCGAGGTCATATCGCGCACGTCAGAATTGAAGATGCGAACTCCCTGCGAGATCAGATAGTCGGCAGTTCGTGCCGCCAGTGCCTGGATCGTGAGGCCGGGATTGGCCGAGCCCTGGGTGGGCATGATGCTGCCATCACAGACAAAGAGATTGGCGATGTCATGCGTACGGCCGAATTTATCCACTACGGAAGTCTCGGGGTCCGATCCCATGCGAGCGGCGCCGACAAGATGAGCGTAGCGGGCCTCCTGCACAACTTCCGTGGCGCCGGCGGCGGCCATCACTTCCATGGTTTTTTCTTTTGCAAATTTGATAAGCCTTTTGTCGTTGTCGTGCAGCGTGAAACTGATGTGAGCGACCGGCAGACCGAAGCGATCTTTTTCTCTCGCGAGGGTGACGCGATTGTCAGCCCAAGGAAGAATTTCGCCGAGAAGACCGAACGCAGCCCAATGGTTGTAATCCATCATTTCGCGACGCAAGCCCCAGCCCCACGCTTTCTTCGCCGCGAGCATCTGCTTACCGAAAGCGATGGGTAAAGGGCCGACGGTTTGAATGGCGAATCCGCGGGCGAAATCGCGCCCTGGATCAGTCTCGTAAAATTCCTCCGTCAGGGCGTGCGCGGGCGGAGCCTTATACATTCGCACGGGCTGTTCAAAACGGCCGAGGACAACGTTACCCGCCTGCGCCATCAAATAGCGCCCGACCGTGCCGCTGGAGTTGGCGAGGCCGTTTTCGAAGCCCGGGCACGCGGAGTTCAACAATAATCTCGGCGTCTCGATGGCATAACCACAAACGATCACCGCTCTTGATTTCTGGAAATGCGCCGCACCATCGTTATCGAAGTAATGTATCCCGGTGACGCGCCGATCGTTGCCCAAATCGACTCGCGATACCATGCATCGGTCGCGAATCTCCGCGCCCTTATTCAGAGCGTCGGGAACATGGGTGATCAGCGTGCTGGCCTTCGCACCGACCTTGCAACCTTGAATGCAAAATCCGCGATAGATGCAGTGCGGCCGGTCCCCATGAGAGCCGGAGAGAATGGCAACCGGGCCGCCAATCGACACCGGAATGTTGAGCGCGGAACAACCGCGAATCAGCGCGTTCCCGACGCCACCCATGGGATGAGGGCCGTAGGCGTATCCATGCGGATGTCCCCAAGGATAATCGGCAGGGCCTGCGACAGGCATTTCCAATTCCAGTTGCTCGTAATACGGAAGGATATCTTGATATGTAATGGGCCAGTCGACGCCAACACCGTCGCGGGAATAGACCTCGAAGTCTGAAGGATGCAGCCGGGGAGTAAAGGCAGCCCAGTGAACCGAGCCTCCGCCCACACCTTTGCCGCAATTATTCGCGCCCAAGGCCAACGGATCCGAGCCGCCGGTGACGCGCGGATCTTCCCAGTAAAGCTTGTGCGACCCGGCTTCGTCGCTAACCCAGTCACGCTCGGTATTCCAGAAGGGGCCAGCTTCAATGCCTACGACACTAAAGCCGGCACGTGCCAGCCGTTGCAGAAGAACGCCACCTGCAGCTCCGACGCCGACAATGACGTAGTCGACTTCATGTTTTTCATCGAACTTCCGCATCGGCGCATGCAAGTACTTCAAAGAACCCAGCATGTGCTTGCCGTTGCGCGGCGGCGCAAATGGTCCCAAGATTGGCTCTTTGCGGTTCATCATCTCTTCATGATTTGTGCTGGTCCGCCTCGGTGTGGTGATGCGCGGCCGACCGTACTTCATCGGACACCGTGCCCTCGGGCGCGAGCCAGTCGTAGCGCTCCTCCTCTACCTCCCAAGGTTCCGGCTCGCCGCGTTCGAGTCGGGTGTAGGCACGGGGGTAAGCGGGGCCTCCGAATCCAATTTCATCCCACGCCCACGGGTGCGCGTAGTATGCGTCGATCGCATCGCCCATGATCAACTGCCAAAAGCGGTGCACCGACATGATGTGCCAAATGTCCGCGGCAGCTTCCGGCTGACCGTCGTGAATTGCTTTAAGCACCATCTCCCGCTGCGGGTAAGACAAGGCGAGAAAACCCGCACCGTAGCGCTGTTCGGCCTCCTTATTGATAGCCTCAAGCCCCATGCGGTAAGCTTCACGATCCTGCGGCATGTTCTCGAACCGGTATCCGACGGTCTGATTGATGAACAGCCGATGGTCAAGCGGAGCGACGAGAGGAATCTGGTGGTCAGGGGTTCGGTCGGTCTGCGGAATCAGGTGAGCAAAGACAACCGTACAGAAATCCCATTCTTCCGCCGAAAAAAACTGGCGGGAAGGTATCGAATCCACGCGATGGGCGACGACTTGGCGAGTCGCGTCATCCCAGAACGCGCTTTGGGAGAATGTACTGAAACCGGGATAGTAGCCTGGGGCATCGCAAGGCTGAAGCGGAACTCCCTTGAGATCACGAGGCAGCGAAGCGGAATCGATATTGGCGGCCATTTTTTTTGGGCTTTGCTTCACGCGTGCTTCCTCCGCAGCAGACTGGCCAGGAGACCGAGCATTCCCGCCGCACCAAATAGCAGCGGGGCGAAGATCGGCGGCCCGTACATGATGTTGTACAGAAGATGCTTGCTACCGCCCGGCCGGCGAAGCACCCCACGTCCGTGATAGTAACAACCGACAGCGGCGTCCGCCGAAGACAACACAGACAGCGCCGGTAGCGCCGTTGTTGCCAGCCGAGGGCTTTTTACTGAAGCAAACGCGGCGGCCGCGAGAGCGGGTGCAAGAATAATGGGTGTCCACTGTGCGGCGTAGCGAAAGTTATTTTTGTAGTGCGAATAGAAGGCCTCGAAGCCACTGAGCAGGGCGCTCACTCCGGTCACGATGGCTACCTGCCGCTGAAAGCGGCCCTCGCGAATATCCTGTTCCGCCGAAAGCGACTCCCGGCTTTCCTTCGCAGGCAAAAGTCGGACGAGCAAGCTGTCTCGTCCTGATCGTGCGTCGCGCGAAGCTCCTTCCCGCTGAAGGAAAGAAGCGATGAGCCCAAGATAGGCGCTGGTGCCAAATAGCAGCGGGGCAAAAACCGGCGGTCCCATAATCATGTTGGTCATGGGAAGACGCCAGCCACCGGGCTTGCGCTGGATACCGCGCAGGTGGAAGTAAAACCCCACTGCGGCATCCATGAGCGTTAGGGCCGAAATCCATCGAAGTATGGTTCTGGCCGCGCGCCCGCTGAAGAAACCGGCGATGCCCGCCATCGCCAGCAAGATACTCATGATCACGGGCGTGTACATCACGCGCCGACTGTAGCTGCCCCGATAATGTTCGTAGGCGACTTCAAGACCACTTGCAATGCTGGTTCCGGCAGTCAAAAGAGAAAGGCTCCGTTGGAATCGTCCCTCTCTGATTCGATTCGCAGCCATTTCCAAGTCTTTGCGAGCCCGGAACAGCAGTCGTCGGGAGGGGTTCGCCATCGCGCTAAACAACCTCGCGTACTTCGTCCAATGCGATCGTCTTAAGAATCTTCATCGCATCTTTCTGACCTCGCAGCAGCGATTTAGCAAAATGCAGTGCCTGTTCCGTCGTCGCTTTGCCGGGCATCGGGGGCTCATTCGGATCGACAACCGCCTGGACCACAGAAGGCCCTTTGTGGCTGAGGGCCTCGCGAAGAATCGATTCGGCCTCTTCGGGATGCTCGATGGTGAACCCTCGAGCCCCGCAAGCTTCCGCTACTTTTGCAAAGTCAATCGGTTGCAGTTCCACGCCGTATTCGGGATTGCCCTCGAGAATCATTTGCTCCCATTTAATTTGTCCCAGCACATTGTTCTTGATCACGATCACGGTTACTTGCAGGTTGTACTTCACCAGCGTGGCGATCTCGCCCATGAGCATGGTTAAGCCGCCATCGCCGACCACGCAAACCACTTGCCGTCCGGGATAAGCAATGGCCGCGCCGATGCTGTAGGGAAGACCGTTGGCCATCGTTGCAAGCGAGCCTGAAAGTGAGAACTGCATGTTGCCTCGAATCTCTACGTAGCGCGCAGTCCAGGTAGCGATGGTCCCGCTATCCGAAGAAACGATAGCGTCATCGTTCAGCAGTCTATTAAGCGTGTGGGTTACCACCTGAGGCTTCATGGGCACGTCTTTACGGGTTCCGCGCTCCTCCATGAGTTCGTTCCAATCCTTCATGCGAGCCTGAGCCTTTTCGAGGAAGCCATGCTTCTTTCGCTGCAGCAGAGGCAGCAATGCAGTAACAATAGTTTTAGCGTCGCCAACCAACCCCACATCCACTGGATGCCGAAGTCCGACACGGCTGGGATCAATTTCAATCTGAACGCATTTCACCTGACCAGGCTTAGGCAAGAATTCCATGTACGGATAGCTCGTGCCAATCATGATCAAAGTGTCGCAATCATTCATGGCGTCTACAGAGGGAGCGGTGCCAAGCAGGCCGATGCCGCCCGTCGTGTAAGGGCTGCGGTCAGGCAACACCGCTTTTCCTAGCAGCGCTTTTACTACAGGCCCACCTACAATCGTCGCCAACTGCGTGACTTCTTGCCGGCAAGCGAGCGCGCCACGTCCAACAAAGATGGTGACCTTCGATCCGGCGTTAATGATGTCGGCGGCTTGCTGCAAGAGCGAGTCCGCTGGTTTGGCCGTCGAAGGCACACTCCAATCGCCGCTGTGGTGCGCCACATTAGCATTGCTGCGGTGCTTATCGGAAACTTCCCATTCCTGGATATCTTTGGGGATGCAGATGTGGGAAACACCGTGGCGAGCGTAGGCGGTGCGCACCGCCATGTCGACTACATTCACGGCATGCGCTGGTCCCATGATTCGCTCATTGAAGACGGAGACGTCCATATAGAGCTTGTCGAGATCGACATCCTGCTGGTAGTCCATGCCGATCAGATCGTGGAAAGTGTGCCCTGTGATTGCGAGCACCGGCTGCAAATCGCATTTCGCGTCATAGAGGCCATTCAGAAGATGCACGCCGCCTGGGCCGGAAGTCGCGCAGCAAACACCGATGCGTCCCGTATATTTCGCGTAACCCACGGCCGCGAACGCCGCAGCCTCCTCGTGCCGCACCTGGATGAATCTCAACTTGTCTTTGTGGGTTCGGAGCGCCTCGAAGAAACCATCAACACCATCTCCCGGAAAACCGAAAATCGTATCCACTCCCCATTCAATCAAGCGCTCCACAATAAGATCGGAAACCTGCTTAGCCATAGACCGTCCCTTTCATAACCTTCTCTATCAATACGTTTTTTATACAGTTGACTTTTCTGCCTCACGAATCAGATCCGATAAGCTGCCGCATCCTCGTCCTTTAATTCCAGACCGTTTCCCGGACGAGTCAAATCAGGTTTCATAATCCCGTTTTGCGGCGCGCAGAAGCCATCAAAAAACATCCTTTCGATGCGGGCATGATCGTGGAAAAACTCCATGTGAATGGCTCGCGGCACGGCGCAGCAGACATGCAAGTGCATACTCGGCCCGCAATGCGATGAGATGGGGATATTCGCGGCCCAGCAAAGAGCGGCCACATCCAGAAAGCCGCTCATTCCTCCGCAGCGGGTTGCATCCGCCTGCAAGATGGTCACTGCTCCAGCATCGATCATCCTGCGGAAATACCAGGCAGTGTAGCCATACTCCCCGGCTGCAACGTCCATCCCGATCGGCGCACGCACACGCACTTCGCTGAGCCCGGCGAGATTGTCGGAACTGACTGGCTCTTCCAGCCATCGCACTTTTTGCTCGGCGAAGCTGTGCGCGAGACGAAGGGCCTGCGTGACCGTATACGCCCCATTGGCATCAACGAAGAGTTCGCATTGATCGCCGATAGCGCTGCGTGCCACCTCAACCCGCCGGGGATCCTCTTCCGGATTGCTTCCCACTTTCATCTTCACCATGGAGAATCCCTGTTGCGCCCAATCGCCAAGTTGATCTCGCAACTGGGTGTCGTTGTATGAGGTAAAGCCGCCGCTTCCATACACGGGGATTCCGTCGCGCACCATTCCAAATAGTTTCACCAGGGGTAGATCGAGGAGGCGCGCCCGCAGGTCCCAAATCGCGTTGTCGATGGCGGCGGCCGCCATCCTGGTGACACCGGTTTCTCCGAGATTACGAACGTGACGGTAGATATCCTGCAGGATCGCTGCGTGCGAGAAGACATCGCGGTCTGCAACCACTTTCTGCAACAACGTCTGCGCTAGCTTCGCCGTAGAGTCATCCGCATACGTATATCCGAAACCGGTCACCCCTCCCGCTTCCAGGTGCACCAGAACCATGGTCGTGCTGTCCCACGCGTAGGTGCCGTCCGCTTCGGGCGCATCGGTCGGCACCCTGAAGACTTGTACCCTGCTACCCGTGATTTTGGTCTTCCCCGTGTCGAACACAATCAGCCTCAAAAGTCCGTGAATACCGTCGCGCCTTCAGAAGTCACCGTCACTACATCACAGTGCCGCATGCCGCCATAGCCGTCGAAGTACGCGGCCGGTTCTACGTTGAAAGTCATTCCCCCCTCGAGAACATCGGGAGAGTGCGGATGGATTCGTGGCAGGGCATTGGCATTTGCCGCCGCAAAACCTACCCCATGCCCGGTGGAATGCTTGAAAGCCTCGCCAAAACTATGCGCTCGCATGACATCCCTTGCCGCACGGTCCACATCACAAGCCGGGACACCCGCACCAATGGCCTCCAAAGCCGCTTTTCTTGCTTCAAAAATCGCGGAACGCATCGCAGCTTGTCGATCGCTCGGCGCTACCCCCGCGACATAAGTGCGTGTGATGTCCGTCCAATAGCCGTCAGCGCATGTGTTGGCGTGAATCATCACCAGATCCCCAGCCTCGATTTGGCGTTGTCGCGTGCGAGCATAGGCTGCCGAGGCCGTTGCAGTGTTGGGTCCAGACATACAAAAGAAGAAGCCGTAGCTGCGTTCTACCCCCTGAGCTTTTGTTGAGGCCTGGAAAGCAGCTTGCACGGCAGCCGCGACCTCAGCTTCCCGTCTTCCCACTTGTATGGTCTCGGCCGCGTGTTCAAATCCCGCTGCCGCGATGTCCGACGCCCGCCTTATAGACTCCAATTCTTTGGCTGTCTTGCGGGCCTCCATCTGTTCGAGAGCAGCGTCGCAACTCTCGTAATGCGCCTCCGGAGCCAATTGCTGGAGAAGATCTGCGAGGGACGAACGAAAATGTACGCAGGAGGCGTAGCTGAAAGGTTGCATTCCCTCATCGACCTCGATGCCGATTGCCGCTTTGCCCAGCCCAAGCTTCGCCAACAGTAGGCGCAACGGATTCGCGAGCGCTTCGATCGGAGAGGTCAGGGCTACCAAGGTTGACGGCTGATAAGGAATGAGTGAGGCACCCGAAGTTCGCCCTGCAAGATCGACTTCGTCCTCGGGAAGGACCACGTGGACCTCACCGTCGGCGGTAAACACGACGACACTTGCTCCGATTACTGGCCAATATCCGGTCAGGAGCAGCACCGCACTCGGTGAACTGCAAATGATCGCGTCCTGGTGCGACCGTGCTACAACCTCCATCACTCGGTCTTTTCTTTCGCTATCAATCACATTAGGAATCGGGGGCAAGATTCTGAGCGGGAGCCTTGCGGTTCGAAAAAAGAATTGCTGAGCGCGGAGAATGAGAAGACAGCGATCCCCACAAAATACTTCCCGTTAGCTTTTTGAAGATGAAAGCCATTGCAAGCGAGATGCGTCGATCTCCGCTGCTATGATTCTGGCAAACCCAAAGAGGTTTGCAAGGCAACCGTTTTTTTTGTCTCGCCGCGAACCCTAAATGAACTCCCGGCCTTGATTCTGCGTCCCCTGCGGAAATGCTTGCGCAACAACCTTTCTTGGTCGAGCACCATCGTAATCGCGCATTTGGCGTCATCGCCCGAAAAAGCCGCTTTGAACGAGACCGCAAGAATCGACGGCTATGCTCTGGTCGGCGACCTCCACACCGCTGCCTTGATCAGCGATTGCGGTTCACTGAATTGGCTTTGCTGGCCTGACTTTGATTCGGAAGCTTGCTTCGCACGCCTGCTGGGAGGTCGTTCGCATGGATTCTGGTCAATCTCTCCCACGACAACCGGAAAGATCGAACGGCGATATCTTCCTGGCACGTTGATCGTGGAGACCACCTATAGCGAATCCACAGGCGCGGTTGCGTCTGTGACTGATTTCATGACCATCCGCGAGAAACACTCCTGCGTGGTTCGGCTCGTGCGCGGAATTAAGGGCCGCACTCGGATGACGACCTTGTTTTCACCGCGTTTCGACTACGGGGCTGTAGATCCGCGAATAACAGCCGAAGGAAAGAGCGCGTGGAAGATAATTTCAGGGCCGCACCGTCTCACATTGCGCACCGATGTTCGTTTGCGCTGTGAAAAAGAAACCTTGGTTGCAGATTGGTCTTTGCAGGCGGGCAAGAGTTATTACTTCACACTGCAATACACGAATTCTTACTCAGGCACAATTCCGAAACCCGTCCAAGCTGAACGTGCATTCGAAGGAACTGCCCGCTTCTGGAAACGATGGATCAGGCGCAATCGATATCGCGGCCCCTATCGAGAGCAGGTGGAGCGGTCTCTAATTACGTTAAAGGCGCTCACCTACGCTCCTTCTGGCGGATTCGTGGCTGCGCCTACAGCGTCGCTTCCGGAGAAAATCGGAGGCCATCGAAATTGGGACTATCGCTTTTGCTGGCTGCGGGACACGACATTCAGCTTGCAGGGCCTGCTTGAATGTGGCTTCGAAGACGAGGCCCGAGCTTGGCTAGGTTGGCTGAACCGTTCGATCCAGGGAGATCCAAGTCAACTGAAAATCATGTACGGCATCAGCGGAAAACGCGAACACACAGAGTGGCAAGCGGACTGGCTTCCCGGCTATGCGAGATCGATGCCGGTACACATTGGCAACAAAGCGTCTTCTCAACTCCAACTCGACACCTACGGAGAGATGCTGGATTCCATTTACCGTTCCCGCCACCACGGTATGTACCCGAACGACGACCAGAGCGGCGCAGCGATTGAAACTCCTCTACTCGAACATCTGGGAAAAATCTGGAGCTCGCCAGACGAAGGATTATGGGAGTTCCGCAGCGGTCCGCATCAATTTACGCACTCGAAGGTGATGGCATGGGTGGCCTTTGATCGGGGAATCCGGATGGTCGAGGAGTTCGGCATACAAGGCCCGGTCGATTGTTGGCGGAAAGTGCGCAGCAGAATTCACGCCGAAGTCTGCAAGAAAGGCTTTCATCGGAGGATGAACAGCTTTACCCAGAGCTACGGAAGTACACATCTCGACGCAAGTCTTCTGTTGATGCCGATCGTGGGTTTTCTGCCGGTTGAGGATGAGCGGGTTGCTGGAACCGTACGCGCCATTGAAAGGCATTTAATGCGCGATGGTTTGCTGCTGCGTTACGACACCAAAAAAGTCAAGGACGGTCTACCGGCAGGAGAGGGAGCGTTTCTGGCATGCAATTTCTGGTTGATTGACGTTTATCTGCTGCAAGGCCGACATGAGGAAGCCAAGAGTTTTTTCGAGCACCTGCTCTCAATTCGTAATGACGTGGGCCTGCTGTCGGAAGAGTACGACGCGAAATATGGATTAGTGGGCAATATTCCACAGGCCTTTTCTCATGTCGGTCTCATCAACGCTGCGATAAGCCTGCAGGCGGGCACCTCGCTACGCTTGCGCGAGCTAAAAAACCCACGAAGGCACAACAAACGAACCGGCTAATAAACCGCATCAGAGCGCAACGAAAGTGTACTGTCATGCAGGTAGGAATCGGGCTCGAATCCTTTGTCACCTTCCGTTCCGACATTTCCCTGCAGCCTGCGCGGCCGAATTCCAGATGCAGGACGCCTATCGTGTTCGCCTGCGCAATCATCGGAACGCATCCGATGCGCGAGATGAAATAATTTCGGGGCGGTTCAATAGCAGATAGAACGGCGTGAACGAGAGAGCAACAAAAACATGCCGAATGATCAGCCGTCGTGAGGTCACCAGCGGATTCTCAGCGGAACCCACTCGATACGCTCCGGAACACTTACAATGCGCCTGCCAGAGGCTCTTCCCGCAGCGTTGGGCCGCTATGCCCCTTGGTGGAGAGATCGATGTTTGTTTGATGGTCAATCATGCTCAAAACGGGAGTGTTCAGAGCGATACATTTCACCGACTCGGAACGGAGTCGCTGGGGTCGAGCCCAAGGGTCTCGGCAGCAGACACGGGATAAAGAAATGCAATGCGCCTATTTTGATTCGACATTTGCCGCGAACGCGAAACACCCGGGGGGAACAGGCTGCGCCTGCCGCGCCTGATCATTTCTTTGTCCAAGAACGTAGGCGCCGGATTCGCCTACCGTCGCCCCGTACCAAACGATAGAAAAGGGCGGGACCGAGGTCCCGCCCGATGAGCGGAGCAGCGAGTCACCCCGCTCGTTTTGTTTTACTTACCGGTCCCCGTCAGAGCGACGCTCTGCGGGCTGCCGGGAGCGTTGTCGGTGAACGTCAGGTCGCCGGTGAGCGCGCCGGTTTGGGTCGGGGTGAACGACACCTTCACCTCGCAGCTCGCTCCAGCGGCCACCGTGCCTCCATTGACGCAAGGAGTCACTTTCTTAGTCTGTTTGACGGGCACCAGCGCGAAATCTCCAGAGGTAGCGATGGTGCTGATGCTCAGCGCTCCAGTCCCGCTGTTCGTGAGAACGACCTTCTTTGCGCCGCCGGTGACACCCACAGCAATCTTGCCCCACTTCAGTGATGTGGGTGCGAGTGTAACCTGTGGGCCACCGCCGCCGCCGCAGCCAGCGAAGCTGAACGATCCGACTTGGGTGCTCCAATCGAATTGCGCCGTGGTCTTGTAATACTCCTGCGTATACCAGAAGGTACATCCGTCCTGGTCGATCCGCATCGCACTATAGTCGCCCCAGCGGTTCGAGGTGTCAGGCTGCGAACCCGCGCCAGCAACCAACTGGACTTCGGGCTCCAGAGTACCTGCGGCATCGCTGGGCGTACGACCAGCCACGTAGATCGAAGGATAAGTCGGCGTTCCCCCCGGGCACGTGCTGCCACAGGATTCGCTGTAGCCTAGGAGGATGTCACCCGCCTTGTCGCGGGTAAGTGAACCCATCCAGCGCCAGGTTCCATCGGGAGCATAGGTACCCTGCTGAAAGACGCTCAGCGCTGTGGGTGCGACGGCGGATTCTGGAGCGGTGATCTCCATCCATCGAACGCCACCCTGGTTTCCCGAGGCCGTGACATCAAAGTTCGCAAACCAGTGCTGGTCGCCTCCGCTGCCGTCGTTCCAGTAAGCGAAGCGGTACATCAGACGGTCGCCGAGAGAATCGGCTTTGTCCGTGATCCCCTTTTGGGGAACACAATCACCGCCGTAGCCGCCATTACACGCTGGGGTAAACGTGGCAATGGCAATGGGCTGGTCATTGCCGTCACCAGTAAAGGTCGCGCCCTTCGTCCAGTCGGCTGGGTTGTTAATGTGTACGGAGTAGAGCGAGAGGTGCGAGTTGTCGACGTCGCCGACGCTACCAATGGCGAACTGGTCTTCGCCAGACGGAGGCAGGGTCGGAGAATCAAGGTCGGCCGGCAACAGGCTGTCTTCGGAACCAGTGTACTGGTGGCAAATCTGCTCTGCGGTCTTATCGCCCGCCAGCATTTTCGTTCTGTTGTAGGCGCAAAATACCGGGCCCACGAAGTTGCCCGTACCGAAGTTGTTCCAGGTTTCGCCGTAGTTATTGACCCAGACTCCCCATTTCGGGTAGTCGGGGAAGCCGTCGTTCAAAACCGGGTACTCATACAGGTAGTAGGTACCGTTAGCATCATTGGTGGTTGAAATCGCGACACAAACACCATAAGTACCGCTGAACACGTTCTGAGTGAGCAGCCAGCGATGCGCCTGCACGTCCCACTGCGCAATGATGTCGCCGGAATTGTTCGCCGCGCATATCCCGCCGAGATTATTCCAAAGGGTGTTGCCCTCAATGGATGCGCCACACGTGTAGGGAGATGTCTTCGAACAAACCGTATACGAGGTGTTGACCCACTGCACGATCTGCGTGTCGCCCACCGCCATGTTGGTGTCGGGAGGAGCGTCGGGAACGCTGTAGTTGGGGAAGCCATTGCCGACGCCCAAGAAACTCGCGATCACACTGTAATTTGCTTCAGGGACGTTGATTGAGCTCTGTTCCACGCTGTCTACAACTTGTCCTTCTCCAGCAAAACGCTTGGGAACCCGGCGAACCGGATTCGCTTCATGAAAACCGTACTGTGGCGTCTGAGGTTGCTGGGCCAAATCCCCAAGACGTGGCGAAACGGCAAATGCAATCGGATGTTTCACTTGATCTTGCGCGGCTAGTGGCAGGCTACACACCAACAGCGCGACCAAGGCTAAACAGCATGTGACAAAGCTTCGTTCTTTGCGCATGATCTCTTAGTTCCTCTCTTTATTACTTCTCGGGGTTCGGTTGGGCGGTAAGTAAATCGAGGTGCTGGGGAACTACTAGTTCCCATAGTTGCGAATCGACTGACTATACCCGTTTTGGGTCGGCCTGCATAGTGTGAATAGATTTGCATATCGGTGCATCGAGCCTGCAGTTCGACCGCGGAGACGAGGAGTTTCGGAGAGCAACGAAACCAGAGCGGGGAGGTTGAACCAGCCTAACTTTTTCGGCGACTTCGTGGTGGGAATCAAATTAGGACACTACCGCCCGGAAGCGCTAGTGCACATCGCCATGTCTCGCCGCGTGGTACACTCCGATTTTCGCCGCACGGAGAGATCCGCCTGTCACAAAATCAGCAGTCCTTAGTTTCAATTTTTTCGCAGTTGCTGACGTTGGTTACGCTGCTGGTTTGCGGCGCAGCCACCGGAATGGCGCAACACACTGTCGTGGAAAAAAACGGATTGAACGGACGCATTGAAACCGACTACAACGCCGCCGGCAAAGCGACGGAAATGCGTACCATCGGGGCCGATGGCAAACTTCAGCAGAAGGTCGACTTCGAATATCTCCCGGGCTTTTACGTCGCCCAGCAGACCAACACCACCTATTGGCCGAGCGGCCAGCTTCGCAGGGTGGCACGCAATACCTATGACGAAAGCGCAAACTTCACCGGTGAATTCATTCAGGCCTTCGACGAGTCCGGCAAACAGACGGGCGGCCATAAGCTGACGCACGATCCATGGACCGGTGTGTATCGTTGCTCCGAATGGAACGTTGCCGCGCAGGACTACCGAGCCATCGACTGCCCCTCCGGCGAGGAAGAGAGCGGTGGAACGGAGAAGCTGAAAACATTCACCTATGACGAGGTAATGAAGAATCTCGAGGCAGCGAGGCAAACTGCCCGACGGGAGCAGAAGATCGGGCACATGCAGGCGATGACGCCAATCCGCCCGCCTGTGACTGCGGTACAGAAAGAAGTGGGACTCGTCTTACCCGCCGAACTCCGTGCTGGTGAGCGGGTATCCGGAACAGTGGTCGAGAATCCGGATCAATACAGCGAAATGCCGGGGATCACGGTCACGCGTGTTGCCGTGCCATTCGAGTCCACCGGCGAAGCGTCAAGGTTGGCAGGATGGTTGTTCGAGACGGAAGGCGAAGAACCGCGGCATGCCGACGGACCTATTACATTGGTGGTTCCGCCGCGCAGCTCCGGATTGAACATCACATTTCGCCAATCTGGAAATCCCGCTCACTCCGTTTCGCAAATGCTGAATTTCTCCGGGCTCTCAGAAAGGAAATCCATCCCCTCCGACTCGTTTCATGCACCAGCGTTTTGCCTGAAGGACGAACTGTGCGTGGTGAGCGGCCCGTTCCGTGGCGACAGCGCCAAGACCTTCGCTGCCTTCGAAGATCGGCCGGCGACCATCGTGGCCGAAACCGCCGACACCGCTTACGTCGCCATTCCAGAGCCCACCGAGCCTGGGTCACGACCATTGTTCATCGCTGAAGGTCTGAAGGTGACCGCGCTGCCCGTGGTAGTGGGCGAGTTTTTCATCAAAAATAACGGACGCGAGTTGCAAGCCGGCGAGACCCTGGTCACCTTCCCGACCTTGGATGGTCCCGGAGACATACCGGATCCATCGTGGCAGTTCGGCAACTTCCCGGCCACAAACCTTCAGCGCGCGCAACAGTTAATTCCGGGATTCCAGTTGTCACAGGGAGGTGACGAGGCTCGCAAAAAACTCGAAGCCGATGAAGACGACAAGGGAGAACGCAAGGGAGAGCAAAAAGAAAAGCGTGAGGTCGAAGAGAAGAAACAAGAGGGAGAAATTCTCCTGGTCGTCCGAAACCTTAGACCCGAGCAGATTTCGTTGCGCAGTTCCAGGAACGAAGTGCTGGTCTTCCATCTGAGCGACGAGGCCTTCCGCCGTGGCGAGTTCAAATACGATCTCGTGGTTGAAGCGAAGAAAGCGGGCAAGGTCGAAGTCAGGGGCTACGTCATCCCGTTTCTGGCCCCCGTTGCCGGCCAAGAGTTCAGCATCAAGGCGGCTCGATAGCCGACGATTTGCCAGCCCAAAAAGTGCTGTGCCAGAGGGTCTAACTTAATAGTGGGGTCGAGGATCGGGTTGACCCATATGATTGGTTGGCAAGCTAATCTGGAAGATAGCATCAAGGGGCAGGTTTCAGCCCGTAAATGGACTGACCGCAAGAACTCGAATAGGTCAGCGTTCACTCGATCTGCATGCGTGGCGGTGAGACCGTGAGGCAGTCCCCGACAAAAGACCCAACTCCGGGCCCGGCGGAGATGCGATCTCCATTGACTGGGACTCGGTTCATCCGATGCGCCCCAACCCTCGAACTGCAGATCATCCCAGTGGAAGTCCGATTCGCCTTGCCCAGGAAGAGTTCAACTACTCGTATTGCTCGCTTCTAGAGAATCTCGAAGTCGCGTTCAATGGCAGCCCACAGACGCTCAATGCAGCAATTGGAGCCATGTACACCCTGAAGTCTCGGGCTCAGGCACTCATGGAGATAACAATCGAAGACGGACGAGTGACCGCGGGGCCAACTTTCGAACACGTTACTCCAGAACATCGAGTAAGCGAGTGGTTATCTGGGGCGAGAAGCTGACCCGAGTACGAGGACGGAGAGGAGGTTCAATGTCGAGCGACATCAACACCAAAACGAATATTCCGCCCGATGCCGAGGTCCGCGACAAGGCAGCGGCTAGCCAAGAGGAGATCTATCTCGAAGAAATAGAGGAAGAAGTACGTGCGACCTTGACGACTGACGATCCGTCTCCGACAGCTGAATATTGGCGGAAGAAGCGAGAAGAACTAGAACTTGGCTGGAGGGATCGATGAACGACGAAAACAATGCTTGGAAAGCCCAGGGCCTTGAGGAAGAAGTCGATCATGCAGCCGAAGAGCTAATTACCGGCGACTCCGATGATCCTCCACTAAACGAAGAAGATGTGGCTGCGATGCTGAGAATCAATTTTGCCGCCACATGAGCGACACCTCCTGCGTCGGCGGCTCGGGAAGCGTCCCGTGCGAACCCGCCCGACGCCTCCCTTTTTTCGGAACCTAGGCAAAGCGGCGGGCCAACTCCTCCCGCAGGCACGCTTTGCCCAGCAGCACTCGCGTTCCGGTCTTTCTCTTTTCTCCCTGAACGCGAATGCGAAAAGGCGGCCAGCACCCCGATGCGCTCACATCTCGCTCGCCGCTTCTTTAACTCGCTTACGTGATTACAGCGTGACGGGATTAGATCGGAAGAGGAGAAAGCACGCGACGACAGTGACTTAGGAGGAAGCGTTACCGCCCGGAAGAGGCGATGTACAATCGACACGCTATCCTGCAATCCCCTAGCGCGCGGCCTTATCAGTCAGTTCGGCAATAGTGAGTTCCGTTTTGCTTGACGTGTTTCCCGAGAAAACTGTCGCTGTCACTTTCTCCTGCAAGAGGATTGGCTGTTGAAACTTGATTAGTCCTCGGATCACAAAATTGAAGTAGATGAGGTTATCCTTTGTCTTCTTGCCGGGATAAAGGTGCGCCATCTGGCAGGCTACGTCTTCGTTGTTGATTCGGAAAAGAGCAAAACCTGACCTCTCACTTGGTACCTGAAGCCGATGTCCACCTCCATCGAGAAAGTGGGCAGGAATTTCCACATCTAACTGAAAATCGGTAGCGTCTACTTCTCCGTCATTTTCGACCCCGACTTGAAGCATGTAAAGCTCGTCGTCACCGCCGCCGGGAACAGCAAGCCTCTGGCAAGCTATGTTAGCTTTCAGCGACATGCGTTCTTTGCGAAAATCTTGCGCCATTCCTGCAATCGCCGCTAGTTCGGAGCCCGACTTGTTTTCGATGTTTTGAATTTCCTGCTTCAGCTCTGTCAGTTCACCGCCTAGTTGTAGCTTTGCGTGCACTTCCTGAACGAATTTCGGAAGATGCTGCGTTAGAAGTTTACGAAGGTCTTCAGGAGATCGAAATGGAAAGTACAAAGTATCAGCCTGTCGTTCGCGCTGGTAGACTTCGAGCGCCTTGAGTTGATCTCGATCTATATCTCTAGGAACATCCGCAGTCGAAAAGTAGAGCGCAACGTGCTTACCGGTCCTTCGGAAGCGTTCAATCTCTTCGATGGTGCCGGACTGCGCTTCTCCCGTTGGAGTTCCTAGACGGTACCCGAAGATGCCAACCAGCAGGTCGCCTCGATCTACAATCTGTTTGTTAACGATCGCCTGAGGCCGGTCTCCCGACGCTGGAAACGAGTGGGTCTCCCATCTGATGGGGTTTAGCATGATTCCGGTATTTTCTAAATGTGCCGCATTCCAAGCATGGATCACCTCCGTAGCAACGTCCCGCTCGTCGCTGACATCTGATGGCGATGCAATCAAGATGTTGATGAGTATCGCAGTACGCCTTTTCGCGCCGCGAAGATTGCTTACAATCGCTGCGCTGCTAGCCACCCTCGCAGGATCGGAAAATTCTGCTTCCTCAACAAACTTTAGACCTGACGGCAATATAGTAATATTTGCAGCATTGGTTAGGGCGTCACCATCTCTGAGAGAGACAAATTTCACGAAGCCACGAATCCGCAGGCTTTCGAGTGCTCTCAATAGGCCAGCTTGGTCTTCCTGCATGGAGGCGCGCGTAGCTAGGGTATCCAGTTGGAGTTGTTCGGGGTGGTCAGAAAGCGCCACAAGAATATTTCTTTCCTCGGGAGTAAGGCTTCGTGGCATATTATCCCTCCGTCGTCGCTGACTTTCGACGCGCTCTTTTTCAAGCTCGATTTGAATGGTGTTGAAAATCGGAAACGGACATCGCTGAAGATGTCCCGAAAGCTTATTTCGAGCGCTTAGCGGCACTTTTACTGCTCCGGCTGGCGATCCGGCGTGGTTGAGCGAATTTTGATACTGACCAATCAGTAATTCGCGCACATCCGTCTCAATGCATTTGCAGAGGTTCTGATCAAGGGGAATTTCGTAGAGCTTACATGTTTCAATGGCGGCTTCAAACCAGCTGTACGCTAATTGACCAAAAAGCTCCTCAGCCAGTTTCCATTCTGCGAGTTCCTGATATCCCGATCGCAAAACGCCGTTTGCTGCCGATTGAGCTCTAAGGTCAGTGAGCTTGGCTCGGTAGCTCTCCCTAGCCGATTCGCTTTTCTGATTGCGCACCCGGACGTACTGTTGGCGTGCTAACTGTGGAAGGCAGTTCTGGATGGACATCGTTTTCTTTTCGTCGATTCAGGCGGCCAATTAAGGGGAATCTCCCTGCTCGCTTAGCCAGCCTCTACTGAGAGATATGCAAAAGCTTCCTCCACGATTTCGGGAATGCTTGTCAGCGCTATACGAAGCGATTCATTCTTGAAGTGCTCAGGGAGATTTGCCAATAGGGGATTGTTCTTAAGGAAATGAACCGTCTCCTTGTCGTCACCCACGTAAAACAAATAGACGGACGTAGCTGCTTTGAGAGAATCCTTACTTCCGGCTTCCTTCGCGACAGAGGGCTTCTCTCCATTAAAGACGAAAATCAGCCATTTGTTCAGGCCCCGCAGTTCGATCTTCTTCGACGATCTACTGACTACGATGGACGGATTGCCGTCGAATCTCTCCGCGAGCGCAGCAGCTAAGCGCTCCCATTCTTTCGGAGCTAGAGACTTTGCAAGCGTCTTTAGTTGATCTTCCATCGTGACTCTATCGTGACTTGGACTTCGGTTCAAAACTAGGGAGAGCGACAACTGCTTTCTTTTGTTGGCGTCCCCGACGGGATTTGAACCCGTGTTACCGCCGTGAAAGAACAACCACGATAAGGAAATACAACGACTTGCAAGAGGCGGGCGGCCACCTAAGTCCTTGCTAGTCCGTACACGTTGAACGATCTACGTACCGTAATCCGTACCGCGAAATCCGTTGCTTGTGCGCGACGTTCCGCAGCAGCGTCCCTAGTGTTTGCCGGGATCAAGTACAATCTGTCGACCGTCATATTGGAACGGACCTTTAGTGCCATAGCTAGGTTTCGTCACTGTTATGGTTTTTTCTAGCAGGTTTGGACATGCGGACATCCCATTGAGATCCGTAGGAGGGCATTGTGTACCATCCGCGAGTTCAATTTGGACACCCGCCAATGGTTGGAGCGTTCCATTCACCACTCGCACTCCCGACTGAAGATCGGGAGGTGGCGGCAGTGTGGGAAGTATTGGTGGTTCATTGGCGGCGATATAATCCCGAATCTTGTGATCTCGATCTTCGAGAAACCCGAGTTCAGTGAAAAACTTGAGATTCTTGGCTGCCGTCTGTGAATCAGGTGTCTTGATCGCTTCCACAATGAGGGCAGACTGCGCTCGGGAATGCTCTTGCCGATAACGAGGTCCAGTACCCAAACACAGCCGAAAGGGCCGTCCCGAGCAATGCCATCGAAGCCAGGAACAGTGGGCTTCGCCATCTAACCTGATCCCTTTGTCGAAGATCCAACTGCAGCTCTTTCCGTTCCAACTCGATTTCTCTTTTGTCCAGCTCAAGTTCGCGTTCCTTCAACTTCAGCTCTGCCTCTTTGTTCTTCAAATCGAATTCACGGTCTCTCTGGGCCAGGTCTGTATTGGGAGTTTGGAAATCGCTCATTGCGCATACCTCATCGACCTTGTGTTGAAAGATGCGGCCTCTCGCACGCCACAGAACTTGTGCTCGTGGGACAAGTATACTCACGATCCGTTGACCACCGGGCCCGACGGTTGGCGCGCTTCCCTTGTCCGTGCTTGGTCGCGAGTTACCGTGATAGACTTGCAATTCTAAGAAGTTGGTCAGCCACGTCGGTGTGCCAGCATGCTTTGCCGCATTTCGTCGATTCTGATCCGTTCGGGTCGATTGATTCGACTCCTTGCTTTTGTTGCTGCCTGCCTGCTCCCATACAACAGTCCCGCCCAACAAGCGAACGTTTCGCGCAACTGGAACAGAGCAAGTGCTGTTGGGATGCCTGGATGACTCTTCTACGTCGCGGGCCCGTAAATGACAGACTGAGTAGGTCAAGGCTGAGCAAGGTCGAGAAACAAGCCTCGCATGAAATGGGCGTCGTACTCAAAGATGCCGAAGCCAAATATCAGAGTGGCCTTGTACAACTGGAATCGGGGAAGGAACCCGAACCACCGGACAACTCTTTTCAAAAGTCCATCGAGGTGCTCAATCGCGGAATTATTGAACTGGGCTCGCAGCCGGTATTCTTCTACGATTTGGCCCTAAACTACTACCGTCTTCGTCAGTTTGAGAACGCGAGGCACTTTCTGAAATTGAGTGATGCGTTTGTTCCTTCTGACAAGAATGTCGACGATTTTGAATCGCTCCGCTCCCTCATACTCAGCGGATCAGAACTGCGTGTGCGGACAAAAGATTCAAGATCTAGTACAAACGGCTAAATCGTGAAATCACGCAGCCCTATCTGTATTCGTCTAAGAGGATGCGAGGCATCACGAAGCTGTTTGCAATTTCCTTCTAAAGGATGTGATCAGGACAACGGAAGGCAATTTTCGAGACTCTTCATTGCCCCCCGAGGTGGCAAATCTTCCCGCCGCGGCTCTGTTTGATGGGTTAAGGTGTGCGGAGCGACGTGGATATTTGCTGACCGCAAAGAAGCTCCTGGAGCTTTATGAATCCAACGCGCAAGGATGGGCGCTTGATGAAGAATACACGGTGGACCAGGAATTTATTACGCATCTGAGTTTTAGGGATGCGGACCTAGATGTAGTGCAGCCTAAATTGTCCCGGATTATGGTTGCAAGAGAGTTGCGTGACTACTCGACGCTCACGAATGAGTTTGAGACTGCCCTCGACGACTCCAAGTTCCCGGCTGTGACGGAAATGAAGTACAACCGAGCACGATGGCTCGAAATGTCGGGCAATTTTGACGAAGCAGAACACCTCATGACCGATGTGCTTAGCGACACGCCTGTCTCTGACCCTCGCTTCGATGAAATCAAGGAGCGATCTCGCAAGTCTACCAACGCGTCGTGCGCGATATGACCGAGCAATGTGGCTGGCCCTTGCACAACTCCACCGGGTGTCGAGCGTTCGGGGCCCTTTTCCACACGAACTCGTCTCTGACCTTGCGATCCTCGCTGGTACGCTTGCCGAAGCCAGAAGGCTGTTCCCATACGCACTTGAGGTGAATGAGATGCTCGCTTGGGTCTACCTGCAATTGGGTAATCACCGAGCACTTGTCGAAAGCTGGGATGTGGCCGCCCTGCATCACAAATTTGTAAGCATACCTGCCTGTGTAAGTTGGGGCAACAGACGTGACTTTAATGGGAGTAAACGCCGGAAAAATCTTTCCTCGTCGTGTACCGTGGTTCAGGTGCGACCCGGAGACGAAAAGCACCCAGGGGTTCTCGGTTGGTTTAGTGAATCGGGAGACGATACGGCTCATTTTTCATTCTCGGCAGTGGAACCGGAACCGGACGAAAGTCGTTCACTTGAGGATATTGAAAGGATTACAAAAACTCTCCAAGGGGACATCCAAATCGACTTCGGAGATAGGGGAACGATTGGTTTTCAGCGTTAAGACGGTGTTAGATGATGTCTATAAACCATGCGACTATTTCGACACCATGTTTATGCCTAGTCAGACGATAGGCATTAATGAACTGCTGGGTTTTCTCTTAAAGTGGCCAGCTGAGATGTCCTGCCTACCGTTGGCAGTTCGGAGAGCGCGAGGGAACGATCTATTGATCGCTTTACTGAGATACGGCGCGAAAGGCACGGCATCGCCACTCGCAAACGCCAATCTCGTGCAGAAGATTTCGCACGAGGGCCTTTCTTTTGGGGAGTGGACGATGCTTCTGAGCTACACAGGGATTGAGGTCACCAATGTTTTTACGGCCATTCAAACTAAGGGAAGTGAAGGCATGTCTCTACCCATGAAAGTTCTGACTTTCGCATTCAGCGACGTTCCAGCAGCTTATGACTCCGTGCATTCCTGGCGTTATGCCGGGGGATCGACTTCGCAAAGGTCCGGCGATCCGCGAATTAGAACTCGATTTCGCGAGGTTCCTTTACACGAGCCCTCATTTCTCAAGAGATGGTAGTTTCAGCGAACTGCGGTTTCTGGGATCGCACAACGGAAACCGACTGAATCGTCACGGCTGTCTTTAGGGATTAAAAGCCTAGAAGACAGCCTGAGGTCGAAGGAGGACGTGCGCCACGATCCTCCTCGAACTACACCCAGGGAGGGCGCATCGTCTACGTATGCTCCAAACCCATTCCGCGACATTTCCGGCCATGTCAAAGAGCATCGTTTTGGGCGTCGGAGGAAACCAAGCCACAGGCGCGGGCGTATCTCGCCAACGGTCATATCCCTCGTCCAGCCCTGTCCCATCCTCAGCTCCATAGTTCGCATAGTCCCGGAAAGTCTCCCCTAGCTTTCGAGTCCACGGGTAGATCACCGGCTCATCGAAGCCACGGCGGGCTGCGAACTCCCACTCCCACTCGGTCGGCAAATGTCCGCCAATCGCAGCACAATAAGCATCTGCCTCGCCCTGGGTAACCATCGTGACGGGTAGCTTAGGCAATGTCCATCCAGAGTTGTAAACGGGCGGTGTCACGCCAGAGACTGGGAATCTCTGCATGACACGTTTGTATGCATAGACTTGACTTCAGTCTGGCCCATCCAGAAGTCAGGCAATTCTACAGTGGTCGATTTCGCTTCTTGCGATAGACAAGTATCCTGAGTACCGCACTCCAGCGTAAGTTTCACGAGGCATGACAAGGCCAAGCCACTGACTGGCTTGCTGCTGGCCACCGTCTCCTTGCTCGCATGAATAGTCTCGGGGAGCAGCCAAGGGCAAGTCCGCCGCGAGAGATAAAACTATAGGTCAGTCCGTCCTTGGGATTCAGTCGAGTCCGACTCGTATAATTCTCTTGAAGCAACGGAGGCGGGCACCAAAACGAAAACGGCTGCTGCCAATGGTCGCTGTTTGGTTCAAAGCCGGATGCGTGTTTTCTGGTTGCAAGCAACGGTGCCAAGAGCCCGAACGCTTGTCTGTAGTCAAGGCATGTCTGCTCCAAAATCCGAAGAAGGCTATTTGCGAAGAAACTCCGTCTTGTTGCAGGTTCAGCGATGTCCTCGGCTTCCTGATCTTCGGGAACAGATCGCACCAAAATAGTCTTAGCCAACAACGCTGGTCGTTCCTTCCCGACGCCATGAGACATACTTGATATCGTCCGAGTTCGACAAGACTCTACCACCACAAAGACAACTCTCGCCTTGCTCGTGTCAAGAGACCGTACTATCCATTCGACGGCCAAGCCGTCGCGGTCGATTGTTTCTAGATGCCCATCATTAGGCAGAGCAATATC
>CAWIAJ010000029.1:0-128699 GCA_963834085.1 uncultured Acidobacteriaceae bacterium
ACAAAGACACGCGTGCTGGTGGAGTTTGGTGGAGAGATTTTCATGCTTCGATCGAGCCGGCCGGAGTATCTTTCTCGATCGGATTCGAGATCAGCTTCGCCTACCCTCGACATGGCGAGAGCATGTTGTCGAGAATTCTGCTGGAGCCGCTAGATTCCTCATTCTGAATCGGGCGGGATTGGCCCAACTGGCGGCGTCCGGCATGACAGTCGGAGCGCACTCCATGTCTCATCCGATCTTGGCGCGGGCCTCCGACGATGTTGCCTGGCGGGAAATCTCTGAGAGCAAACAAGTCCTCGAGCAGAGTCTCGGGCAAACAATATGGGCGTTCGGATACCCCTTCGGCAGTGGCGCAACGGTCAGCGTAAGGGACGTGCGCTTCGCCAAGCGAGCCGGCTATCAATGTGCTTTTATGAATGTTGGCGGCGGCATCGGTGCGAAGAGCGAACGTTTCCTTTTGCCCCGAATTCACGTTACCGCCGACATGACCTTGGCAGAGTTCGAGGGGCACATTTCAGGTTTCTATCTTTGGTTGCGGAAGAAAATAACCGGAACTGACGAAATGGAGGCTTTGTTCGCGAGGCGTCTTGATGCCGCATGAGCTACCCCTTTCCCGTTGAGCCTAATCAAGTCGGCTATACTATCGAACACAAGACCTGAGACAAAAAGTCTTTCAGTTCCCGCCCGCTTGCAACCTGCGGTGGGCGCGGATTTGTAAGCAGAACTTTCTAAGGAACACGAATGCTGAATTGGTCGCAGGAATCGATACTCGTAACCGGCGGGACGGGGTCGTTCGGAAAAAAGTTTGTTGAAATCATGCTCCGCGACTACCGGCCGCAAAGGCTCGTGATCTTCAGCCGTGACGAGTTGAAACAGCATGAGATGAGAAGTTCGGGCTTCGATCACTCCAGCCTGCGCTATTTCATCGGAGACGTGCGGGATGTGGAGCGCTTGAAACGTGCACTCTCCGGAGTGACCCTCGTCGTGCATGCAGCGGCTCTTAAGCAAGTTCCGGCCTGCGAATACAACCCCTTCGAAGCCATTCAGACCAATATTATGGGCGGTCGTAATGTGATCGATGCCGCGATTGATCAGGGTGTTCGTCGCATTCTGGCGCTTAGCACCGACAAGGCGGTTAATCCCATCAACCTGTACGGAGCTACAAAGCTGTGTGCTGAAAAAGTATTTGTGCAGGCGAATGCCTACGCCGGCGCCAGGGATACCCGCTTCAGTTGTGCGCGCTACGGCAACGTGGTGGGCAGTCGGGGCAGCGTAATCCCCGTTTTTCTCGAACAGCGGCGGACTGGGAAGATCACGATCACCGATCCGCGCATGACGCGGTTTTGGCTTACGCTCCATCAGGGGGTAAAGTTTGTTATCCGCTGTCTGGAACAGATGCATGGTGGAGAGATTTTTGTTCCGAAGATCCCCAGCATGCGGTTGCTGGACCTCGCGGAAACTGTTGCTCCTGGCTGTCAGGTAGAGCACATCGGTATTCGCCCCGGAGAAAAACTGCACGAAGTGTTGCTCTCCGAAGACGAGTCGCGGCAAACGCTCGAGACCGATGATATGTACATCATCCAGCCTTCACATCCATGGTGGAAATCCGAGCACTGGGTAAACGCGAAACCGCTGCCCGATGGCTTTCGTTACTCGAGCGACACCAACGATCGTTGGCTGACCAGGCGCGAGTTGGAAGAGTTGGTCGCTCCGGAAACGAGCGCCGCCGAGGAGCTTTCGGCCTCTGTTTAGCAGTGGATATTTCAGTCATGAATTCGCCCATATGACCGTCTTGCGCGCAAAAGATGAAACACTCGCCCTCCACGGCGGCACGCCCGTGCGAAACAGATTGCTGCCGTACGGGCGCCAGAGTCTGGAAGACAGCGACATCCAGGCGGTCATTGACGTTCTAAAGTCAGACTGGCTGACTACCGGTCCCAAGGTGGACGAATTCGAGGAGCGTTTTGCGGCATGGGTCGGAGCTCATCACGCGATCAGCTTTAGTTCCGGCACGGCTGCCCTGCACGGCGCTGCCTTCGCTGCCGGACTTGGTTCCGGGGATCAAGCGATTACCACGCCCATGACTTTCTGCGCGACAGCGAATTGCATCGTGTATCAAGGCGCCACTCCAATCTTCGCCGATGTTTCACCTGACACTTTGAATCTCGACCCCGGCGAGGTTTCCCGAAAACTTTCCAAGCGCACCTCTTCGGGCGTTACTTCGCGTGTCAAAGCCATCTTCGCAGTCGACTATGCAGGCCATCCCGCTGCTCTCCAAGAACTGAAAGAGTTGGCTGATCTCCACGGAGCATTGCTGGTCGAAGATGCTAGCCACGCCCTCGGCGCCGAACACGATAAAAAGCGTGTCGGCAATATCGTCGACATGACGACGTTCAGCTTCCATCCGGTCAAACATCTCACTACCGGGGAAGGAGGCATGGTTACCACGAACGATGGGCGCTTGGCCGAGACTCTGCGGCGGTTTCGCAATCACGGCATAAGCAGCGAGGCGCGCCAGCGTCATGAATCCGGACAATGGTTTTATGAGATGGTCCTCCTCGGTTTTAACTATCGGCTCACGGATATTGCCTGCGCGTTGGGGTTGTCTCAACTCGAAAAGCTAGATGCGAACCTGGTTCGCCGGCGCGAAATTGCCGCGCTGTATGAGGCGGCATTTCAGAATTGGCCGGCGGTAACGACTCCTGCCGTTCGGGCCGGAGTGAATCCGTCGTGGCATCTCTATCCCATCCGGCTTCGGTTGGAGAGGCTTACAGTGGGCCGAGGTGAAATCTTTCGCGCTTTGCGCGCCGAAAACATCGGAGTCAATGTTCATTACATTCCAGTCCATCGCCATCCCTACTATCGCGAGCGCTTCCGAGAGAACGGAAGTTATCCAGTGGCTGAAGACGCGTATGAGCGCCTGATCAGCCTGCCCATGTTCCATGCCATGACGGTGCAGGATGTGGATGACGTGATCCACGCGCTTGGAAAAGTTTTGCGTCATTATGAGATGACAACAGACGGGGAACGCGAGCGTTCACATTGGTTCGAGGCCAAGCAAGCTAAGTAATTTCATGTCCAAAATATCCGACTGGGTTGGGTACCGGGCTTTGGTGGTGGGTTGCGGCTCCATCGGGCGCCGCCACGCAAAAAATTTGAAATCGTTGGGGGTGCGGCAGTTGGGTTTCTGTGACACCCGTCCGGAAGCATTAAAACAGTGTGAGCAGGAAATACAGGGCGAAAGTTTTGACAACTACGATGAGGCGCTCCAGAAATTCGCGCCCGACATCGTATTAATTTGCACGCCTCCCGTGTTTCACGTAGAGAACGCGCTCGCTGCGCTGCGCGCCCGGGCGCACGTCTTTATCGAGAAGCCGCTTTCGCACGAATCGAGCGGAATTCAAGTCCTGATCGAAGAAGCCCGGCGTCGCGACCGCAACGTTCAAATCGGCTACAACATGCGGTTCCATCCCGGACTACAGATACTAAAAGATCTAGTGGACTCGGGCGACATTGGCCGCGTGCTCTGGATGAACGTCGAGGCGGGACAGTATCTTCCGGACTGGCGTCCCTGGCAACATTATCGCGAGAGCTACAGCGGGCGCCACGAATTGGGAGGAGGCATCATACTCGATGGCTCCCACGAATTGGATTACATTTGCTGGATCCTCGGAAGGCCGACCGAGGTGATTTGCCGTGCGGAGCACCTGAGCAATCTCGATGTCGATGTCGAAGACTCTGCCTGGATCTATCTTGCGTTTCCAGACCGCCGTCGAGCCGAACTCCATTTGGATTTTGTGCAGCGTTCCTACACGCGCACCTGCAAAGTCGTGGGCGAAAGTGGAACTGCGCTTTGGGATTTCAATCTTCCAGAGGTTCGCTGGTTTTCTTCCGAACATCCTGGTTGGATGAGTATTCCCTACAAGTTTGAAGCCAACGACATGTATGTCGCCGAGATGGTGCATTTCCTCGAATCTCTGGGTAGTAAAACAGGACCGATGGTTGATCTCGAGCAGAGCCGCGACGTGATACGCGTGGTGGAAGCCGCCAAGAAGTCATCGGACGAAAGCACCCCGCAGGTGATGGATTGGACCAATCAGCCCGGTGAAGGTCCGGTGGTCGCCATCATTCAAGCCCGAATGGGTTCGAGCCGATTGCCCGGCAAGAGCCTCGCCGAAATCGAAGACCGCCCCATGTTATGGCATGTCATCGATCGCATGAAGCAGGCAACTTTGGTGGATCGAGTTGTTGTGGCCACCTCCTCGGCTCCAGTCGATGACGCCATCGAAAAGATGTGCATCGACAATGACGTCCAGTGCTATCGCGGCAGCGAAACCGACGTGCTCGACCGTTTTTATCACGCCGCCCGCTCTGAACGAGCGATGCAAGTTGTGCGCATCACCGCCGATTGCCCGTTAATCGATCCCGAAGTCGTGGACCGTGTCGTGCGGCGTTTCCAGCGGGGCGATCTCGACTATGCCTCCAACGCCATGGTGCGAAGCTATCCCGATGGATTGGATACAGAAGTCTTTTCCTTCGCCGCTCTTGAGAGGGCATGGCACGAGGCCACCAAAGCTTCGGAGCGCGAACACGTCACGCCTTACCTTCGTTCGGACAAGTTTCGAACTGCCAATGTTGAAAATGATTCCACCGCCCCATACCAGCATTACCGCTGGACAGTGGATGAAGTTCAGGACCTCGAGTTCATCCGGGCGGTTTATAAAGCCTTTCGAGGGAGGAAACACTTCGGAATGAAGCAGGTTCTTGACCTTATAAAAAGAACGCCAGGTTTGGAAACGATGAATTCGGAAATTGTTTCAAATCGGGGATATTACAAGAGTCTGTTTGAGGACGCGCGGGCCGCGCCTGCTCCCGCGAAGCCGCTCGAAAAATCGAACGCTTGGCTCGATCGAGCGCGGAAAGTCATTCCCGGCTGCTCGCAAACTTTCAGCAAAGGCTCGAATCAACATGTTCGCGGTGTCGCCCCTGTCTTCTTAGCCAAGGGCCAAGGTTGCCGCGTTTGGGATGTCGACGGGAACGAGTATGTTGACTACATCCAGGGTTTACTGCCGAACATTCTGGGATATGCGCATCCGGGAGTAAATGCGGCTGTCTCGCTCCAGTTGGCGCAGGGGCACAGTTTTTCCTTGCCGCATCCCTTGGAGGTTGAACTGGCGGAGCGTCTCGTTCGGCTGATCCCCTGTGCCGAGCGGGTACGTTTTGGGAAAAACGGATCGGACGTTACTTCGGGAGCGGTTCGCGCGGCTCGAGCCATTACCGGGCGCGAGCGGATCGCGTGTTGTGGCTATCACGGCTGGCAGGACTGGTTTATCGGCAGCACGACCCGCCACGCGGGCGTTCCGGCCGCCGTCCGCGCCTTGACGCATCCCTTCGTCTACAACGATCTCGAATCCTTACAAAAAGTCTTGACCGAGCACAAAAGCGAGTTCGCCGCCGTCATTTTGGAGCCCGTCAACTTCTGGCCGCCGTCGCTCGGTTTTCTCCAGGGCGTGAAAAATCTGGCACACGAGCACGGCGCACTTCTGATCTTCGACGAAATCTGTTCCGGTTTTCACTTCGGCCTGGGGGGAGCACAAAAGAGATTCGGTGTGGCTCCCGATCTGGCGTGTTTCGGGAAGGCGATGGGCAACGGCTTCCCCATTGCTTGTGTGGTCGGAAGAACCAACGTCATGAAGGTGTTTGAAGACATCTTTTTCAGTTTCACTTTTGGAGGCGAGGTGGCGTCGATGGCAGCAGCCATGACGGTGCTTGACGTCCTGGAAACGACCGACGCACTGGCTCGCATGGATGCAACCGGGCGTGTACTGCAAGAGGGATTGAATGTGCTGGCCAAAGAGGCCGGATTACAAAATCGGATCAAATGCATCGGTTATCCCTTCTGGTCGTTGATCAAGTTTCTTGATGTCGACGGCAAAGATAGTCTCCTCCTTCGGAGTCTTTTCACCCAAGAGTGTGTGAAACGAGGAGTGTTGCTTCTGGCGACGCACAACATGACCGCTGCCCATGATCCACTTGCAGTCGAACAGACCCTAAGAGTTTATGCGGAGGTCTGTAAGACCGTCGCAAAATGGCTGAGCGACGCAAACCCGGAGGCGCATCTTGAAGGCGAGGTAATTCAGCCGGTGTTCAAGGTTCGCTGAGGTCGCGATGAAACCAGGCAGGCTTCTGATTCGTGCCGATGCCAGTCTCGCCATTGGAACTGGACATGTGATGCGTTGTCTTGCCCTGGCTCAGGCATGGCGGGATTCGGGCGGCTCGGTGGGTCTTGCCGTAGCAGAACTACCGGATGCGCTTGCCCCTCGTTTCATCGGGGAAGGGGTTTCACTGAATCGCGTTCACGGGGTTCCCGGTAGTTCCGAAGATGCTGCCGAGACTATTGTCCAAGCGCGCAAGTTGATGGCTGATTGGGTAGTGGTCGATGGCGATCGTTTCGACAGTTGCTTTCTCGAGACCGTTCAAGCAGCGGCCTTGCGAGTGCTTCTAATCGATGATTTCGCCGAGCGAAAAACTTTTCCCGTCGATCTGATCGTGAATCCAAATCTTTTCGAAGATGAGCGCGAGTATCGAAGACACGGGGCAACCATGCCGTTGCTGATGGGAGCCTCTTATATTCTGCTTCGCCGCGAATTCAGGGAGAGAACCGAAACACAGGAGACTCCCCAAAACGGGAACAGGATTCTGGTCACGCTCGGGGGAAGCGATCCAGAAAATCTGACCCCTAAAATCGCGCACGCTCTTGCGTGTTGTCCCGATCTTGAAATCACGGTAATTGCCGGAGCCGCCTACGACAAGGCAGATGTGCTGCGAATGCTGAAGGCCAGCAATCTCCGAGTCGTATTCAATCCTGCGAACATGGTGGAGTTCATGAAGGACTCCGATCAGGCGATCATCGCTGCGGGGGGGACGCTCTGGGAACTCCTTTCCGTGGGTTGCGCGATATTGAGCTATTCCAGAAATAGTGTGCAAGCACGCGTCGTGAGTAGTTTGTCGCAGCGCGGAGTCGTGGTAGACATGGGCGAGACTCGCAGCTTTGATGCCGCCCGACTCGTGGCCTCGGTGAAGGAACTGGCCGCTTCGCGTATGGCGCGGGACACCATGACTCGCAAGGGTCGAGCATTAGCTGACGGTTTGGGAGCAGCCCGGGTGGTTGAAGCGATGCATCGATCGGGAGGGCAATGATGATGCACATGCTTTCCATCGCAGCTTCCGAGCAAGACGACTTTCTGGCCATGGCAGCGAACCACTTCTCCGAACTGAACGCCTCTTTTGTGCCGCAGGACGACTGGAAAGAACACTATTTCAAAACCATCATGGCGAACCCACAGTATTTTCTGCGCTGGATTGTTTGCGATCAACAGCGAGCGGGATTTATTTTATTTGGGATCGAGAGGCATCGATTTCTTCCGCGCACGACAGGAGCCATCTACGAACTCTACGTTGTGCCGGAGTTTCGCCGCCGCGGCGTGGCCAAAAAGTGTGCCATCGATGCGATCCGGGAACTTTGGACCCATGCTCCCTCCAAGATTCAGCTCGAAGTGATAGATGGGCGAGTAGCGGCGGCGGCGCTCTGGAGGTCTCTGGGATTTCAAAAGGTTACCGATCGCTACGTGCTGTCCGGGAGTGGTGCGTGAGGATCGCCATTGCGCAACCGACTTATTTGCCCTGGCTCGGCTATTTCGATTTGCTCGATCAGGTTGACCAATTCGTGCTGTTGGATACGGTGCAGTTTGAGAAGCAGTCGTGGCAGCAAAGAAACCGCATCAAAACTCCTACGGGCCTGCTGTGGCTTACGGTGCCGGTGGTGTTTCGAGGCCGGCTCGGCCAGCGCATTGTGGATGTTGAGATCCGCGAGACGGAATTCTGGCACGATCACTTACGTGCCGTGGAGCTGAATTATCGCCGCACTCCCTTCTTCGGCGATTACTATCCAGCGTGGAGCGAACTTATGCGTACGGCATCGTCGGACCTTCGCCTCGCCGAACTGAATGTTACGCTGCTCCGTTGGCTGACTCAGGCGCTCGGCAACAAGACACCGATGGTCAGGTCTTCGGAACTTGGAGTCGTCGGCAAACGGACGCATTTGCTGGCGGAGATTTGTGGTGTTTTAGGAGCAACGACCTATGTTTCACCGCTCGGATCGGCCGAGTACCTGCTGAACGAGTTGTCCGTCCTAACGGGCCGCGGCGTCGATGTCGTTTTTCAGCATTACGAGCATCCGACGTATAGTCAGCCATTTCCTCCATTCCAATCGCATGCCAGCGTACTCGACTTGCTGTTCAACGAGGGTGATAAATCGCTGCGGGTTATTCGCGCTGGGCGACGAGCCCCATTTTCGCCGGCGGAAGTTGCGGCGCACCTGAACGTGAAAGTAGGCTCGTGATGGTAGATCGTTTCAACATCGGCGAGCGGGTCATCGGACCGGATGCGCCCACCTACGTAATCGCCGAGCTCTCCGCCAATCACAATCAGAGTTTCGACCAGGCCCTTCGCATTGTGCACGCCGCCCGAGAGGCTGGCGCGGACGCGGTCAAGCTGCAAACCTATACCGCCGATACCATTACCTTGCGCAGCGACAAAGAATGCTTTCGGATTAAAGGCGGTACTCTCTGGGATGGCCGCACTCTTCACGAACTCTATCAGCAGGCGTTTACGCCATGGGAGTGGCAGCCAAAATTGAAAAAAGTTGCCGACGCACTCGGAATGCATCTGTTTTCGAGCGCCTTCGATGAGAGCGCCGTCGACTTTCTCGAAGAAATGAGTGTACCCGCTCATAAGGTGGCGTCCTTTGAGTTGGTCGATGTCGGACTCATCCAGAAGATGGCCCGGACAGGCAAGCCGCTCATCATGTCCACTGGGATGGCAAGCGAAGACGAAATCGTCGAAGCGGTTAGTGCGGCCCGAGCCGCCGGCGGGACCCAAATCGCTTTGTTGAAATGTACGAGCGCCTACCCGGCTTCCCCGCAGGACGCGAATCTCCGAACGATCCCGGCCATGGCCCATCGTTTCGGCTGCCCCGTCGGCCTCTCCGATCACACCATGGGCATCGCCGTTCCAGCCGCGGCCATAGCACTGGGTGCAAATATCATCGAAAAGCATCTATGCCTCCGGCGCGCCGATGGAGGTCCTGACGCCGCCTTCTCTCTCGAACCAGAAGAATTCCGCGCAATGGTGGATGCGGTCCGCACGGCCGAGAAATCTCTAGGCGAAGTTCAATTTTCTCCTGGACCCAGCGAATCCGGCAGTCGTAAATTCCGGCGCTCTCTTTTCGTGGTCGCAGATATCAAGAAAGGTGAACTCTTCACGCGCGCTAACGTTCGTTCAATCCGTCCCTCCGATGGGTTGCACCCTCGCTACCTCTCTGGAGTTCTCGGCAAGCACGCCGCCTGCGACTTGGAAAGAGGAACGCCGCTAAGTTGGCCATTGGTGGTGCCTGACAATTTAAGGTAGTCCTCGACTTATGCGTGTGCTCCTCCTACATCCCGACGATCGGTTCGACGGTTCGTGGACAAAGCAGCGTTGGGATTCGATCGTGGACCTCGGCCGAGCCCCCCACTCTTTTTACCAACAAACCAGTGCGACGTTGGGTTGTCCCGTATTCAGCATCTATGAGCTTGCTGTAGAGGTTGGCGATCTGCAGACCTTACGCGAGCTGTTTGGCCTTGGCATGGGGCAAGTCGTAGACCGGTTCGGCATCGACTGGTGGGACATTATCAGTTTGATGTTGCAACCGGAGTTGCAAAATGTGAGGCTCGCAATACGGTTGGCCAAGGGAATTCAGGGTTGTCGTACTCTGGCAGTGAGCCGTCCCTCAACCACAGCAGAAGCCGTGTCCCTCCACTTGGGAGTTCCGCTGCAAGTCCTCGATCGTGGTGTCGGAAGACGCCTGGCGTTTGACATCCTGCACCGCGGTAGTGCCGTCGCGAACCTGGGGTTCGTGCAAGCGCGACAGGTCATCTACGACAAATACGATCCTCTTTACGTCTGGCGCAGAAAGCTAGCCCAGGCACCGGATTCCAGGATTGCGCCCCCCTCTGAGCCTGTGATCTTGCTTCCGTCAGCATATTTAAATGTGACGAAGACCGCCCTTCATTACGCCGGCCTTTTGCCAGCGCAGAAATTTCTGTTGGTGCTCGCACGAGAATCGGGAGCCGTCTCGTCCATTCCTTCAAATGTACAAAGCGTACGCCTGGCGAGTTTCGCCTCAGGAAAATGGGACAGGGCTGAATTGGACCAACTGAATGCCGCTTGGGAACGGATGGTCAGCTCGCTGAATGAGCATCCAGATCTGAGATTGTCGGTGCACACCGGAATACTGAAAAGAGGTGCGCGCTGGTTGCGCTGGGGATTAGTGGTTCGTGATGCGTGGCTTCGCGTGTACGAGACGCGATCCGTGATCGGTTGCCTGTGTGGAGACGATTCCAACCCGTACACCAGAATTCCGCTTCTTCTGGCAGAGCAGAGGGGAATACCCGCGGTGGCATGCCATCACGGAGCGCTCGATTGCCGGATGGCGTTTAAGAACCGTCGCTTCTCAAAATATCTCGCAAAAAGCCAAATGGAATGGGATTATTTGCAATCGACGTGCGGTGTCGACGCCCACCGGATCGTTATGGGCGAACCCTCGCCGCGCTCTGACAAGAATGCCTCGGTCTGGAGAGAAAATGCTCCTTGGATTACTTTTTTCACTGAGCCATACGAGGCTGATTTCTGGCGGGCGGACGCGATTTTTCGAGAGGTCTTGCCTCGACTTTGCGCGGTTGCCCGCCGGGCGCGTAAGACTGTCGTTTTGAAGCTTCATCCATTTGAAAGCGCGCGTCAGCGTACCAAGCTCGTGAAACGGGTCTTGAGCGAGGCCGATCGGGAGTTGGTAAGTTTAAGCGATGCACCACTCTCCGCAGACATTCTCTCGCACACCTGGTGCGCTGTGACCGTGGAGTCTACTGTGGCGTTCGAATGTGCGACAGTCGGCATACCCGCATTTCTTTGTGGATGGTTGCGGCACGCCTACGCCGGATATGGAGGACAGTACGTGCGCTTTGGTGCCGGCCACATGCTCGACTCTCCAGACGAGTTGCTGCTGATCCCAGATTTCGTCGAGGCGTTTTCGCCCGACTCGAACCTGACTCACCAGATGCAGCGGCTTGTTTCTTCCAGGACGCTGTCGGATGCGCTCTGCACGACCGCAGATCGCTGTATCCGTTAAACGAACGCAGAATCAGCATTGGTCGAAGCTATAGGCGAGACAAGCCTTCATGATCACGGTCTTCACCCCATCTTTTGCCGACGAAGCAAACACGAATGCTCAAAACCTCACCGTGAAAGAGGTTGTTAGCCGCCTGCCACCGGATCGGTTCAGAGTGATCCTTCTTGGAGACGGAACACCTGATCCGCGAATCCGCGCACGCTCGAACACCGAAATCCTGCCGTGGTCCCGCCACGGTAATACCGCACGATGGCTGACCAGTCTGTTGCTCGCAAGAGTTGATCTCTATTTTTTCCCGCGTGAGGGACCCCTCGACGCACTGTTTCTGTGGTGCAGGCGTTCTTTCGGACTTCGTATCGCTCTTGTTACCTACATCGTGATGGCTCTCGATGAAATCCATCTGGGGCCAACCCTGACCAGCGCCGTCCGTGAGGCTGATTGTGTTCTTGGCAACTCGCGATTTGTCTCGCAGACCGTTCAAGACAGCTTCGGCGTGGCAACCGGAACAATCTATGACGGGATGAAAACAGAATTGTTTTATCCACCAGCACGGGATCGTCCCACCTCTTCGACGCCGATCGCGCTTTACGCCGGTTCTTTCCAGGCGCGAAAGAGAGTGGATACCATTATCCGCGAGGCAGCGAAATGGCCTTCCGTTGAGTTTCGCTTGGCGGGAAAAGGTGAAGAAGAGAATCGCTGCCGCTCTCTCGCAGGCGAACTGAATTGCCGCAACGTAACTTTTATCGGTCATCTTTCTCAGTCACAATTAGCCGAGGAGATGCGACGGGCTGATGTCTTCCTTTTCCCTAGCGTCTTGGAAGGCCATCCGCAAGTGCTTGGACAATCCGCCTCTTGCGGTCTGCCGGTGCTCGCGATGGATAAATATCGACCCGACTACGTGGTCGATGGTGAAACCGGATACTTGGTAAAATCGGACAGCGAATTCTCAACCAAGTTGTCACTGTTGCTGTCGGATCCGGAACTGCGCCGCAAAATGTCGGCCGCCGCTGCCCGACACGCCCGGCAATTCGACTGGGACAAAGTGACAGCCCATTGGGAGACTGTGTTTGTCGAGGCTGTCGAGAGGCGGCGCAGGACGAAGATGAAGACGAGCTAATGCGCGGATCGGCCGAAACACACTGTCTTACATCCGCCGGATGGGTAAGGCGAGCGCGACCAAACGGGCGAGAGACTTTGCCGATAGGATGGGTGATTGAGCAATTCTAAGTCTCTGTTGCGTTACGGAGGGTTTGTTCTCTCCGTGACTGTCGCGCGGGTTGTGGGCACCCTACTGACAGCCGCTATATTTCCTTTTCTGGTGAGGCGTTTGGGGGTCGATGTTTACGGTCTATGGAGCTATGTAGTTGCGGTTTGTGCATTCACGGGACTCGTGTCGAATCCTGGGCTGACTGCTTATGCCGCACAACAGGTTGCGGCCCGACGCGAGGCGGCTTTTGAGACAATTTCAGACGTGTTAGTCCTTCGCTTGCTGGCGAGTGCCGTTGCAGTGCTTGCGGTCCTGGTTTTGGCAAGGCTTGACCCTCGCCAGGATGTCCGCGTTCTCCTCGTTTGGTACGGAATTGGCTCGGTGCTGACGGGCGGTTTGTCGCTGGACTACCTGTTGCCTTCGCTCGAATTATTTCACGTGCAGTCATTTGTTACGATCACACAGCAGAGCCTCTATGCCGCCGGTATATTCGTGTTGGTTCGCTCTCCCAAGGATGTGATTTGGGTTCCGGTCAGCATCTTGGGTTCTACTCTCATAACCAGCATAATTAGTTGGATTTTTCTTTGGCGGGCCGGATTCCGGTTCCGTTTTGCGATTGCGCCGCGGCGCTGGGCTACGATCCTCGCTCCCAGCATGCACTACGCCGGATCTACCCTCATGTCGAACCTCTATCATCGCACCGGATATTTCGCGGTGCGATGGTATCTCGGTGAGCATGCACTCGGTTTGTATGCCGCCGTCGCCCGCCTCGCCGACGTGCTTCGCAACTTTCTTTCGATCGGCCAGACTGTCTTGATGCCCCGCATGGCTTTGCGCGCCAGTTCTCCAGACGGGCTCTCGCGCCTAACTCGAATTGCCACTTTCATTCTCGTTTTGTTCGGCGTTCCGTTGACCGTTGGAGGTATTGTAACGGCCCCGGTTGTGGTGCCATGGTTACTTGGTGCTCAATTTCAGGAAGCCGTGCACGCCTTTCAATGGGTTGCGCTCTATGTAATCGCGGCGCCGTTGGCTGCATTGTTTGCGGGAACGATCCTTTATGCAACCGGCCGTCATCGCGCCTATCTTGCTTCCACAGTCGTTGGCGCTGGCAGCGCCATCTTGTTCTATCTCATCCTGCCTCCGGTTTTTGGCGTTGCCGGAGCCTGTGTTGCGTTTGTTCTCGGGGAAGTCGGTGTCGCCCTCTGCGCATTTCTGCTTTGTCCTCCACAAGTCCGCGCTGCCACACGAACTCCGGTATGGGGGATCGCTCTAATCGCCAGTGCTTTGATGGCGGCAGTGCTGTGCATCGCGCTTCCCACCCACATGCCGCCGCTGCTTCTGGTAGGTCTCGGGTGTGGAACCTATGTCGCCGTCTGTGTCAGCGCCGGTCGCAATCTCTTGAGAAGGGAGATCGGGGCTATTACTTGACGTCAACTGTGCCCTGCAATTCCATGGAAAATCGCAACCGTGTTGAGTTGGGAAGGGTAGCGCAGGTAGGCGGACCGTCGCCCTCGTTGAAGGTCGGCGTTCTTCTGTCCGGTCGAGAACAATTCGGTCCGTTCTACGGAGGGGCCTTGGCCCGCTGGACGTATGAGGTCTACAGCCGCCTTCGGGATCGCTTGCAGGTGACAGCGTTTGGTTATCCCACTGACCCCGAACAACGGTACGACCTGCCTCATCGCACCAGCGGCGTTTGGAGAGCGTGCAATCTGATTTCGACGATCCCACTGTTACGTCGTTGGGATGAACCAATATGGTTGCGCAGCTTAATCAAGTCTTTGCGCGGTTTCGATGTAGTGCACATACACAACCGTCCACAGTGGGTTCCCGTGCTGCGTACGATGGGATTTGGCGGTGCAATCTGGCTGCACCTCCAGAATAACCACCTGGGGCATTGGACCGCGTCGATGCTTGACGCACTCGAGCCACAATTAGACGGGATCGCTGTGTGCAGCTCTTTCCTGCGTGAAACATTCGTGAAACGTTCGTCAGCATTGGCTAGCAAAACGAAAGTTATTTTTAATGGAGTCAATACCCAACTGTTCTATCCTCACGAAGAGACTCGCGAAGCGAAGACCATCTTTTTTGTTGGACGCTTTGACGAGGAAAAAGGGGTGCTTCAGCTCGTGCGAGCCTTCGGTCGGGTACTGGATCGCCATCCAGATGCAGTTCTAGTAATCGGAGGAACCACGGGTTTCGGAGTTCATCGGGAAACCGATTATGTGCGGGAAGTAAGAAAGGCGGCGCACTCTTTAGTCCGCGATCGGAATGCGCGCATCCATTTTCCGGGATATATTCATCACGATAGGGACTTGCCTGGCTGGTTTCAACGAGCGACCGTTTTTTGTTGCCCTTCATTGTTTCAGGAACCTTTCGGCTTGGTGAATACCGAAGCCATGGCATGCGGCACACCCGTTGTGGGTTCGAACCGCGGCGGTATACCGGAGGTGTTGGGCGAAACCGGCATACTGGTGAGTCCGGAGGACACGGAGCAGTTCGCCGCTGTGCTTTCGGATCTTCTGGAAAATCCGTGTTGGAGAGCCTCCCTCGGTCACGCAGCATACCAACGTTGCAGGGAATGGTTTGATTGGGACATCGTCGCACGCCGCTGGGCTTCAATCTTGGGAGTATGTGAGCCAGCGATCAAATAAAGCGAGAGTCTTTCCCAATGGAAGTGAATCGCGCCGGTAAGATCCTTCGGGCGGGTCGGTCTTTGGCGAAAAAAATCTGTTTTGCTTATCAGAACCAGCCTGGACGGGGCCGTCCGGTGGGGAAGGGTTTGAGACATTTGTGTTGAGGGTTGCGCAAGATTTGATTTACCCGATTTCCTGCCTCTGGAATGAAGAGTCGAACCGAGGTCAGCGAATTCGAAGATTGTCGACCTTTGTCGGCTGGCAAATCTGGAAGCGCACACTTCGCAGGCCAATCGCGGTAACCCTTTTTAATGGCAAAAACTTTATGGCGTATCCGGATTGCCAGGTTTCTTCCGGCGTCTTGTATACACGCATTCCCAATAGTGGCAAAATTCTCTTCCTCAGAAAGCATTTGTCCGGCGGAACACTGGTCGATGTCGGAGCCAATGTGGGCTCGGTGACCCTCTTGTTGGCCGATCGAATTCAAGACGCCATTCTCTTTGAGCCCAATTCTGTGGCGGCGGCTCGTGCCCGCGATAACCTGGCGTCCAACCAGCTCAATTTCGAAGTTTATGAGATCGCTCTTTCCGATAACAACGGAGAGATCCGCTTAGCCTGCGACGGACCGGTCGATGTTGGAGCACACGTCGTCCTGAAAGGAGCCGCGCGAGATACTGTCACCCGATCGATTCAGTGTATGACCTTCGATAAATTTCTGTGCCAGCACAGACCCTTGACGTTTCCGGTTTCCCTCATCAAAATCGACGTCGAAGGCCACGAGAACTCAGTTCTTCGTGGAATGCGCGGATTTCTTGGCGAGCGTAGGCCACCCCTCGTGATGTTTGAGTACCTGGAAAGAACGAATCTCACAGAAACGATTAGTTTCTTCCGGGAACTGGAATACCAGGTCTTCGAGTTGGGCTCGAGGGGACCCGCAGCCGTGACTGGTCGGGTCGAGCCCCTGCAAGACTTGTTCGCCTGTCCCTTGGAGCGCGTCCCTCTGATGGGATTGGTTGGCCCAATTTGATGACCGTAAGGACCGCAATCCTTACGGAGATCATTGCTCCGTACCGGATTCCCGTTTTCAACTCTCTTGCCCGCCGGACGGAGCTCGATCTGCACGTAATCTTTCTGGCCGAAACCGATGAGATTCTCCGTCAGTGGCGCGTTTACAAGGACGAAATCTCCTTCTCTTACCAGGTGCTACCGTCTTGGCGTTGGCGCGCGAACGACAGCACCCTGGTCTTAAATCGCGGGCTGTGTTCCGCGTTAGACGCGCTTAATCCGCAGGTTACTATTTGTGGTGGCTACAACTACGTGGCGTCCTGGCAAGCGCTTTGGTGGGCGAAACGCCATGGGGTCGAGTTTGTATTGTGGTCCGAGAGCAACAGCCATGATGCTCGCGCGCGGCGTCCATGGATTGAGTTCATGAAAACTTATTTTCTGCGGCACTGTGACCGTTTTGTGGTGCCCGGCAAATCATCCCTCGAGTATCTGCGGTCGCTCGGATCGCCCCAGCATAGCATTTTCACCGCGCCCAATGCCGTCGACAACCGCCTGTTTTCCACCCAAGCCGAATACGCCCGCGCCCACGCCGGTGAGTTTCGCGAGCGAATGAAACTACCCTCGCGGTATATTCTTTTTGTGGGGCGGTTGGTTGCGGAGAAAGGTGTTTTTGACCTCCTCGAAGCATATGGCAAACTGGAAGGTCGTCTGCGTTCGGATGTCGCTTTGGTGTTCGCCGGCGATGGTGTTTCGAAAGATCAATTGGCCGAACAAGCGAAACAGATCGATCCCGGCATGATTTGTTTTCCGGGATTCACGCAGAGAGAAGATTTGGCTGGCATCTACGCGCTGGCAGAACTCCTCATTCTGCCGACCCACAGCGATCCCTGGGGTCTGGTTGTGAACGAAGCGATGGCGTGCGGACTTCCCATTGTCGTGACCAATGTGGCCGGATGTTCAGCCGACCTGGTGGAAGACGGATGCAATGGGTTTGTTATACCTCCACGAGATTCGGAGAAACTGAGCATGGCGATTGATTCCATATTGCGGAAGCCGGAACTCCAGCGTCAGATGCGAACCTGCAGCGTCGAACGAATTCAGAGCTACTCCCCTGACGCTTGCGCCGCTGGGTTGGCCGCCGTGGCGACTTTCACTGCCGGGAGAACCAGTTGAACTTCTCGAAGCCCTCGCTGTGGATCGGTGGTGCCGTCGGCTTGTGCCTCTTACTCTATTTTGCGAACTTGAATTTGCAATATTTTGGCAACATCTCTTTTCTGGCGGCGATCTTGGGCTTGGAACTCCTGATCGCCAGCCTCTGGAATTTCGAGCAGCGCTTTCTCGCTGTGTTGATTGTAATATTTGTCTGCGCAGGCATTCGGGTTCCGCTTCAGAGCGCTGGAACCATCGGCCGCTGGGCCGTTTTGTTTGCCGGGGCGACCGTCGGTTCCATCATTTGGTTAAAATCGCCTCACAGGCCTTTCCGCACGATGCATCTGGTCGCTTTTTTTTGCGTGATCGCTGCGTTTGTATCCGCAACCGTCTCGCCCTTCATCCAGATGGCTTCGCTGAAGGCTTTCAGCCTTACCTTGCTTTTTCTGTACTGTTCCGCCGGCGCCCGTTTGGCCCTCAACGGGCGGGAAGCGCGTTTTTTCAAGGGCCTCCTCTGGGGAGTCGAGATAGCTGTCTATATTACGGCGATTTGTTATTTCGGTTTAGGAATTCCCCTCTGGGGCAACCCCAACTCTCTCGGAGCAGCAATGAGCATCGCCTGCTTTCCCATTCTGCTATGGGGATGGATCGCCAGTGAGGGACCGATAGGAAATGTCCACCGCCTGTTTGCGCTAATTCTTTGTACCTACCTTATTCGTTTCAGTCTCGCCCGTGCTGGAATGGTTGCAATTGTTCTCGTGACGGTGGTCTTTTGTGTATGCCTGCAACAATACAAATTGCTGGTCAAGGTGTCGGCGCTTATTTTGTTACTGGTTGCTGTTGCTGGAACCTTCGCGCCACACACCCTAACCAAACAACTCAACGACCTCAGCGACGCGATGCTCTACAAGGGTCACAAGGAAGAAGGTGTGCTCGGCTCGCGCCGCTCGCCTTGGGATACTTCAATTTCTTCCATCAAAGCGCACCCCTGGTTTGGAACCGGGTATGGCACAAGTCCCACGGGGGAGGATCCCGGATTGGCGTTCGGAACCGTTAATTCGAGTGCCGAAACCGAACGCGAACACGGCAGCAGCTACATTACTATCGTCGAGTGGGTCGGTCTTTTCGGGGTTTTGCCATTTATCGCGCTCTTAGGTGTCACAGTATCGAATCTCGTCAAAGTTTGCTTAAGGATGAAACGCACCTTGGATCCTAAACACTATTCGATTCCGCTAGCCATGGTAGTGTTGGCAGGTTTTGTTCACGCCACCTTCGAAGACTGGCTTTTCGCCGTGGGCTCCTATCTCTGTCTGTTTTTTTGGGTTTCTGCATTCTTACTTGCCGATCTGGTTCCCGATGCCGTTGAGATTCCATCGCAGATCGCGGTCCGCAGTTCTCACCCAGCGCCTGTCGATTTTGGTGTCGTTGCTCCGAACCGATGATCCGATTGTTTATCAACGGCCTCGCCGCGACTGCCGGCGGAGGACTCACCTATCTGCGTAACGTAATCCCTCATCTTTCACGCAGGCTAGATGCGGAAACAACGGTGGTCTTAAGTCCGGCTCTTCGCCGCGATTTCTCGCAACTGCCGAACATCTGCCTTATCGAAGTAGCGGAAAGCTCTGGGACGTTCCGTCGTTTTGTTCGCGAGCAGACCGCCCTGCCCAAATTGATCCGGCGCAGCGGCGCCGATGTCTTGATTTCCACCGGCAACTTCGCACTATCCAGATCTCCGGTCCCCCAGATTTTGCTGTCCCGCAACTCGTTGTACACCTCGAGCGATTTCTTGCGTGATCTTCGCGCTCGTGGAGCCTATGCGATGTGGACCGACACCTTAATCAAAGGTTGGTTCGCCCGACAATCCATTGTTCGCGCTGATATCACGGTCGCTCCGACTGAGTCGTTTGCGCAAGAGCTCCGGTTTTGGACTGGCAAGCCTGTACTTTCAGTCCATCATGGCTTTGATCCCCCTACCTTCACGAGCGACCCAACCCCGTTGCCACCATCAGTGAAGGTCCAACTCGACCAGTCGCAGGACGATCTCCGACTCCTCTTCGTGAGTCACTACAACTACTACCGTAACTTCGAAACTCTCTTTCGAGCACTGCCGATTCTCAGTAAACGTCTCCACGGGAAAAAGGTGAAGTTGTTTCTCACCTGCCGTTTGAACTCCGATGAAAATCCCGGCTCCTACCGCGCTGAGTCGGCGTCTTCCTTGGTGCAGGCTCTCCGAAGCCAGAATAGCGTCGTCGAGCTTGGCATGGTTCCCTACAATTCTCTGCATCTTCTCTATGGAGCCTGCAACATCTACGTCACTCCGGCCTATGCCGAATCCTTTGCTCATCCGCTAATTGAGGCTATGTCGAGCGGCCTCCCAATAGTAGCTTCTGATCTTCCGGTACACCGTGAAATTTGTGGTGACGCTGGAGTTTATTTCTCCCGTTTCGCCCCCGAAGCTCTCGCCGAGCAAGTCTTGCGGCTCTACCAATCGCCAGAGTTGGCGGCAAGATTATCGGCCAATGGCCTGTGTCGTGCGCGCCAGTTCAGTTGGAGCGACCATGTGGATCGCATGGTCGCCCTGGCTCAGAATTTAGTGAAGTCGAGGGGGGAGCAAAACTGATGTCCCGGGCCGCGGGGGTTCCTCCATCGTTCCATGTCCTTACTCTGACTCCATTTTTCCCGTCAGACAAAAATGAAGTGGCCGGCTGCTTTGTCTCTGAACCGCTCGAACAGTTCCAGCATCTTGGTCTCGCTTCCACAGTGATCGCCGTGTCTCCCATCCATTATTCGCGGAGATTTTCGCTTTCCTCCGCACCGGCCGCGTGGCTACGATACCCGCAAATGCCGGGCACTTTTGGCCTCTCCGCTGCTGGAAAACTACTCTGTCTTCGTCTGCTCCAACGAATCGAGAAGCTTCACCGCAAAAAACCGATTGATTTGATCCATGCCCATGCGGCGTTGCCCTGCGGCCACGCCGCAGCTTTGATTTCCCGGCGCTTACATATTCCGTTCGTAGTAACCGTCCACGGATTGGATGTGTTTAACACCTGCGCTCGCGAGGGAATGTCGGCCACGTGGCGGCGCGATGTTTCGTGCGCCGTCTATTCTTCGGCGCGTGCCGTGATTTGTATCAGCGGTAAGATGCAAATGTTCTTGAATGCCGGAATGCCGGTTCCACCCCATACCTCTATCGTCCGTAACGGTGTCAATGCTGATTTTTTCTCGCCCAGTCCGGCTCAATCCGAAAATGTCGCTCCACAAATTCTGGTTGTGGGTAGTTTGCTCCCCAGTAAAGGACATGAGCTTGTTCTGCGAGCTTTGAAGACGCTACAAAATTCTTTTCCTCTAATTCAATGCTCCATCATCGGAGAGGGACCCTACCAATCGCAGTTCGAAGGGTTGGTCCGAGAGTTGGATCTTGTGCAACGAGTCCGGTTCCTCGGCCGAAGGAGCCGGACGGAAGTTGCGCAGGCCATGCGTACTTGTTCCGTGTTCGTCTTGCCGAGCCGGAACGAGGCTCTTGGATGCGTATACCTTGAGGCCATGTCGTGTGCCAAGCCCGCGATCGGCTGTGCAGGGCAGGGAATTGATGAGGTGATCAAGCACGGCAAAAACGGCTGGCTCATTCCTCCCGACGGACTCGCCGAACTAGTCCAGGGACTCTCTGCACTCCTCGGTTCGCTCGAATTGCGGAATCGCCTCGGCGCTGCCGCGCGCCAAACGATCCTCGACAATCTCACCTTGGATCATCAGGCGCGGCAACTGGCAGAGGTCTATCGCACTGCCACCATGCTTTAATGCTCTCAGCCTTCCGTCGCTGAACGGGAGCCGTACTGATTCACCCGTGACATATCGGCCCGTATCGGAGGATAGGATTGCGTCAACGCTATAGCCCGCGGACGGGATCGACTTTCCCGACCCTTTGGATGGAGGCCTTCAAATAGCCAACGCCGCCCACCGCGGAAAATGCTAGGCTGCTACAGTGAAACGGATCCCTTCTCTCGACGGTTTGCGCGCGATATCCATCTCGCTGGTCTGTTTTGGGCACCTCACGCACGTGAAGATGGTTCCGCTGTTCATGGCCTACTACGCGCTTACGGGGGTGCAGATTTTTTTCATCATCTCCGGCTACCTGATCACTAGCCTCCTGCTCAACGAACACCGTCAGACATCCACCATCGATCTTCGTCAGTTTTATATCCGGCGTGCCTACCGAATACTGCCAGCGGCCGGCGTTTACATGCTCTTCGCGTTCACATTCTATTGGCGCGACCTTCGTTGGTATGACATCGCCGCCATGCTTCTCTACCTTGTAAACTTTGACCCAGCGCGTCCTTGGATGGTCGGGCATCTGTGGTCGCTTGGCGTTGAAGAACAGTTTTATTTCCTTTGGCCCAGCGTGCTCAAACATTGGTATCGGCAAAGAATTGCAATTCTACTCGGGACCATAATATTCGCACCCGTATTCAGCACAGTTTGCTATTACTTCAAGATTCCAGGCGGCGGCTTCGGGATGTTTCCATCTGTCGCCAACAATCTGGCGTTCGGTTGTCTGCTTGCCATTTTGAGTCCGCGAATGCCAGCCATCCGAGGTTGGGCAGCCTCGGCCATGCTGCTCGCGGTAATCTTCATTCCCACCTTCGACGCCAATACTCGAACCCGCACTTTATTCCAGCTCTTTTTTCTCAGTCCAATCCTGCAATGTTCGATCGCGGGTCTGGTGCTGCACGTCATACGGTCGCCGTACCGCATCTTGAACTTTGGGCCTGTGATGTGGCTGGGCAGAATCAGTTACAGCCTCTATCTCTGGCAACAGCCATTTTTTTATGCTCAGATTCGCTATCCAGCCTACAGACTTCTTTATGGTGTGGCCCTTGCTTGTCTCTCTTATTACATTGTCGAACAACCCATACTGCGATTGCGGCAAGTTCGCGTTGCCCGCCGCAAACTTAAAGAGGTCCCTCTTGCAAGTTCCACTGCGCTTCGCGAAGTCTCATAATCGAAATTGCAACTGTAGGAAACCCGAGCTTTAGCCTATGTGTGGGATCTTCGGAATACTCTCTTCCTCCCGTTTTGTTTCCGAAGACCTCCTTCGGAAAGCCGTCTCGACTCTAGCCCACCGTGGCCCGGATGACGCTGGCACAGTCATCATCCAAGATAGCCCTAGTTTTGGCCTTCAGCTTGGTCTCGCTCACACCCGGCTGTCGATCATTGATCTCTCGCCCCTCGGGCACCAGCCCATGCAAGACCCTGCAACCGGTAACTGGCTCGTTTTCAACGGTGAGATTTATAACTTCCGTGAACTCCGGAACGAACTCAGCGCCCTCGGTGCCGACTTCAAAAGTCATTCTGACACCGAAGTGATTCTGGCCGCCTACCGCGTGTGGGGCGAGTCCTGTTTGGAACGGTTACAGGGTATGTTCGCGCTGGCCCTATGGGATGCGCCGCGAAAGCAGCTCCTGTTGGTGCGCGACCCGATGGGCATCAAGCCGCTCTATTACCACCAGTCGAATCAGGCTTTCATTTTTGCCTCCGAGGTTCGAACCTTCCTGCGTACGGGACTTGTGCCACGCAAAGTCGATTCGACCGGACTCTTGAGTTACCTGGAGTTCGGTTCCGTGTACGAGCCGTGGACGATTGTAGAAGGAATAAGGGCTGTCCCTCCAGGATGCGCACTCACACTTCAGAACCGATCGGTCAGCAGCCGCCGGTATTGGACTCCACTTCATTCACCCTCGTTCGCACCGTCAGTCCCATCCTCGGGCAACGGAAATGTGGCAACCGATCGGTTGCCCTCGCTCCTCCGCCACGCCGTCTTATCCCACCTCGTGAGTGATGTTCCGGTCGGCGTGTTTCTCTCCGGAGGAATCGATTCCAGCGCTATCGTGGCGATCCTCAGCCTCAATGGTGTGCGCGCGAATACTTTCTCGCTGGTCTTTCAGGAAGAAGAATTTAACGAAGCGCAGTATTCGCGCGAAATCGCCCGCTACTTCCGTACAGAACACCACGAAATTCCGCTCTTGCCGCAGGACGCGCTTGCTGTGCTACCCGAAGCTCTATGTGCGATGGACCAGCCGACAATCGACGGAATTAACACCTACCTCGTTTCGGCCAAAACCCGCGCCGCCGGCGTGAAGGTTGCTCTGACTGGTCTAGGTGCCGACGAGATGTTCGCGGGTTACTCTAATTTTCGACGCGTGCCGAAGATGGAGCTCTTTTCGAAAGGGCTGCGTCAGTTACCAAGATTAGCGCGACGCCCGCTTGCCTTGTCCATCGGGCTTTTTGCCGGCAAGGGCGACCGCAGCCGCAAGGTCTCTGATTTGGCCACAGACAGCCGTTCTGTACTCCATCCATATTTCCTGGCGCGTATGCTGTTCGGAAAAGCGGAGCGCGAAGCGCTTTTTTCAAGATCGGATTCTTTCGCATCCCAGCAGTCTCTGGATAAGTGTTTGCAGGAGTCTGCTGTGGAGAGTCAGTCGCTGGATCCCGTTAATCGCGTCTCTTACTTCGAATCGATTTTTTATATGCGGAACACTCTCCTTCGAGACTCCGATTTCATGAGTATGGCGCACGGGTTGGAGTTGCGTGTTCCTTTTCTCGACAAATCCCTGGTGGAAGACTGCTTCCGCATTCCCGGCAAGAGAAAATTGCAGGGAACGTTACCAAAATCGCTTCTGCTCGCGAGTCTAGGTGTAGAGTTACCGTCGGAGATTGTGAATCGTCCCAAGCGCGGATTCACTTTGCCCTTTGAACGATGGTTGCGGAGAGACATGCGATCGACTGTCCAAGACGCGCTCCTGAAAGGGAATTGGGACCAGATTTTCCTCGATGCAGGCGTGGTGCGAAAGATTTGGAGCCGCTTTCTTGCCGGCGAGACTTCATGGTCTCGACCTTGGTCTCTGTTCGTATTGAAACGCTGGTGCGATGAAAACCTGTGAATCGTGCAGCTCGAACCCCTACTCTTTACTTGGTAACGCAGAGCGTCTCTCCGCAACAAATCGGTCCTCAATTCGGCTAACATAGAGGGGATCCTCTTGCCTGCCGACGGAATGGACTTGATCGAAAGCAAATCTGAGACGGAAGTGTCTGCCGCAAGACGCGGATTCCCGCTGCTTCCTTTAAGTGTGATCGTCCCTGTCCGCAACGAGGCTCGCAATCTGCCACGTTGTCTGGAGTCGCTGGTTGGCGTCGGCGAGGTCTATGTGATTGACTCTCAGAGTACCGATGACACAGTTGCCATTGCCGAAGCTCATCGTGCAAAAGTAGTCCAATTTACCTATCACGGCGGATGGCCGAAAAAACGCCAATGGGCTATGGACACTCTGCCTTTGGCGTACGATTGGGTTTTACTCCTCGACGCGGATGAGGTCCTGACCCCGCAGCTCACGGAAGAGATTCGGCTGGCGTTACAAAACCCGCGCCTGGACGGACATTTCATCGGTTTGCAGGTGTATTTTTTGGGAAAAGAGCTACGGCATTGCGGTGCACGCTTTTGGAAGCTCTCGCTCTTCCGCAAAGGGAAAGGCCATTTTGAATGCCGCTTACAAGATCAGGACGCCTCCATGGCCGACATCGAAATCCACGAGCATGTCGTGGTGAATGGACCAACTGCCAAGTTGCGCAACAGCCTCGTCCACCACAATTTTGATTGTTTATCGCGCTATATTCTCAAGCACGACGAGTATTCCAACTGGGAATCCCGCGTGCTTCAGCGGTCCGAAGTTGCCTCTGACGAAATCAAGGCAGATTTATTTGGTACTCAAGCGCAGCGCCGCCGCTGGCTCAAGCGAAAGCTCTATCGTTTGCCTGGTTCTCCGGTCCTGCTCTTTCTGTATCGTTACGTTGTACGTCTGGGATTTCTCGATGGCGTGCCCGGTCTGATTTACTGTAGCTTTCAAGCGGTACAGATGTTTCATACCAAGGCGAAAATCTACGAGCTCCGAGTCGGGAGGAACTGACGGCATGTGCGGCATCAGTGGTCTCGTGAACTGCGGTGAATCGGAGACGCTCGTTCGCATGACGAATGTCCAGTCGCACCGCGGTCCCGACGACTCCGGAATCTGGGAACGGCATTTGCCCGATGGCGGATACCTTGGCTTGGGAAGCCGCCGTCTCGCCATTCTCGATCTCTCCGATGACGGCCACATGCCCATGAGCAACGAAGATGACAGTGTTTGGATCACCTTCAACGGCGAAATCTATAACTTCTCCGATCTCCGTAGCGAACTCGAAGCGAAAGGGCACCGCTTCCGATCCCATACCGATACTGAGGCCATCGTTCATCTTTACGAAGAGTACGGAATCGAGTGTCTCAATCGACTGAACGGGATGTTTGCTCTGGCGATTTGCGATCTGCGTGGGGCTTCCCCAAAGTTATTTGTGGCTCGCGATCATTTCGGGATCAAGCCACTTTACTATTACCAGCACGGCGGAAAACTCGCCTTCGCATCCGAAGTGAAAGCGCTCCTCGAAGTGCCAGGAATCGAAGCGCAGATGAGCCTCGATGCTCTCGACCAATACCTTACATTCCTTTGGGTACCTGACCCCCTGACCATGTTCGAGGGGATTCTCAAACTTCCCGCCGGCCACTACGCACTTTGGCAAAACGGCACATTCCAGATCCAGCAGTATTGGGACCTGACCTTTCCTCCCGCAAACTTTCACTTCCCGCGAAGTGAAGCCGACCTGATCGACGAAGTCCGGCAGAGATTCTGCGCCTCAGTCGAGAGGCAGATGGTTAGCGATGTTCCGATCGGCGCTTTCCTCAGCGCCGGGCTTGATTCCTCCAGCATTGTGGCGGCGATGGCGCGGAAGCAGTCTGTGCGCACCTACACCATCACATTTCCCGCGAAATATCGTGTCGGCGAGTCGACCATCGATGATCCGGGCGTTCCGCAACGTCTCGCTCGGAAGCTTGGCTGTGAGCACCACGAAATCATGGTTGAGCCCGATGTCGTCGGCCTCTTGCCCGGTCTCACTTGGCACATGGATGAGCCCACCGCCGATCCCGCCATTATCACGGCCTATCTGGTATGCCGCGAGGCTCGCAAGCAGGCGACCGTCCTCCTATCCGGCGTGGGCGGCGACGAGATCTTCGCCGGATATCGTAAGCATGCTGCTCACGCATGGGCGGGAGAATATCGGCGTGTGCCGGCCTTTGTTCGCTCCACCTTGGAACACGCGCTGCTGGCTTTGCCGTCCATGCGCGGAACGTCAATGAAAGGATCCGTCCGCCTGGCGAAAAAAATGGCGCGTAGCGCAGCCCTCAACCCGTCCGAAGCTTTCATCCGCAACGGCACTTATCTGGATGCGCAACAAAAGTCCGATCTATACGCTCCAGCAGCACAGCGGCGATCGAATGAGAAGTGTGTCTCCCAGCACCAAGCGGCCTTCGATAAAGTTCGGCATGCCGACTTTCTCAACCAGATGCTCTACCTCGATACCAAGATTTTTATGCCTACGCTCAATCTCACTTACAACGACAAAATGAGCATGGCATCCTCGGTTGAAGTGCGGGTTCCTTTTCTGGATCGCGAGCTCGCCGAATTTGTCGCCTGGAACGTTCACCCGAAGTCGAAATTAAAAGGGAAGTGGCGGCCGGTGACCAAGCACATCTTCCGCGAAGGCATGCGTGACATTTTGCCCGATGAGGTTTTGCGCCAGCCGAAGGCTGGCTTCGCAGCTCCCGTCGACTACTGGCTGACGCACGATTTGCGCGCCCTTGTCGACGATCTGCTGTCAGAGAGTCAGATCCGTAAGCGAGGACTCTTTCGGCCGGAAGTTGTGCGGCGCTATATCGACGAGCAGCGCCGGGGCATACAGGACTGGTCGATGCAGATCTGGCAATTCCTTACCCTCGAAATATGGATGCAACTTTTTCTCGAGGGCGGTTCGCGTTCGTTTGCACAACGACGGATAAACGCCGACCAATTGACGGTCGCATGACCGATCGCGCCTGAAGTATGTCGTACTAACGCGTATCTGATGAACGGTTCATCCTTAATGGCCAAGCCAAGAGCTGCAAGTAGGAGATCCACCCGCGCGCTGATCGAGGCGCGCGGCTTGCTCCGAGCGCCTCAACTGGTGATTCCTCTTTTGTCGAAGATAGCCTCCGACCGGCTGCACGCGACGTTCGAACATCGCCATCTCTACACCTATACGGTCACGTTGATTCCAACCGCGCGAGCGCTGCAAGCCGTCCTAGGCTGGATTCTCCGCAGCCTGCGACCCGACGGGGGCGTCGCCGCGTACTACAGTCTCCTCACCGGCTACTCCGAGTCGTATCCCGAGGTCACCGGTTACCTCGTTCCGACGTTGTACGATGCTTACCACTCGACCGGCGATACTACCGCGGCGGATGCCGCTAAAAATGCCATCCGTTGGCTGCTCTCTCTACAGATGCCGTCGGGCGCCTTTCCCGGCGGCCTCCATGGCACGCCCGCCGAAGCCCAGCCCTCGGTATTCAATACGGGACAGATTTTGCAGGGACTCGTTCGAGCTTACGCCGAAACCCAGGATCCGAAGATTCTTGAACACGCCTCCGCCGCAGGCGATTGGTTGGCTGCCGTGCAAAACGATGCAGGCTCTTGGTCCGGCCCCGCCGCTTACCAGGGCGTGGCTCATACCTACTACAGTATGGTTTCGTGGTCCCTTGTCGAGTTGGCTGCCGCATCGCACTCTCCACTTCATGCTAGCGCAGCCGACCGTAACATCGATTGGGTGCTGACGCATCTCCGCCCAAGCGGCTGGTTTGACGGCATCAACCTTCAGGGACATCCTACATACCTGCACTTCATCGCTTACGTAATTCAGGGCGTTCTTGAGTACGGGATTTTGCGCCGCCGCAACGATGCCATTCAGGCCTCCGCGCAGTCAGCTCGGGCGCTCCTTCGCAAGTTTGAAACTCATAAGTGCTTGTTAGGTACCTACCAACCAGACTTCCGTGGCGGGAAAAAATTCTCGTGTCTCACCGGCAATGCGCAAATGTCCTGCATATGGCTGCGTTTGTTTGAGGTCACAGGCGATTTTCGTTATCTCAATGCGGCTCTCAAGATGAACGACATGCTCAAGCAATCCCTTCCCACCAAGGGGCGACACGAAACTGTCGGAGGCCTCGCCGGATCGTACCCCATTTGGGGTGCCTATCAGCCGTTGCGATTCATCAGTTGGGGATCCAAGTTCTTGGCCGACGCCCTCCTGCTTGAGCAGCGACTCATGCGCAACCTCGAGGAGCTGGGATGCGCGTAGTGATCCTCTGTTCCAGTCCGTACAGCGAGACCGGTTGTGCCGTCGCCGCTCGGCTCGCCAAACTCGGCCACGTTCCGGTCGGAGCGCTCACCTTGCCGTCCTGGGACCCCAGAACTCTGCTGCGCAAATTCGGACAATGGGGACTGCGCGATTCCCTCCGCTACGCCCATGCCAAACTTTCCCCGAGTCGATCCGCCACCAGCGAGCAAGTTCGAAATCCTTATCTCGAGAATTCGTTACGGTGCGGCGACGGAGTGTTCCGCAACCTGCGTCAAGTGGCGAGCAGTTACGGATTCTCAGTAAAAACGTTTCGGAATCAGAACTCACCTCAGGCGGTTGCGCAACTCAAACAGTGGCTGCCGGATGTTGCCATCTTCACCGGCGGGAACATCCTGCGAACGGAGATCCTCAAAGTTCCTCGGCTCGGCGTAGCAAATTCCCATCTTGCTCTACTCCCCGAGATTCGGGGTATGAGCAGCCCCGAGTGGTCGATTTTGTGCGACGTTCCGCTTGGCATCACAATTCATTTCATGGATAACGGCATCGACACGGGACCGATCCTCCTTCGCCGCGATTTCGCGCGTCCCGACTCCTGCGGCTCCTTCACCGACCTTCGCAACCGAATGATTGCCGAGGGAATCGAACGAATCGCCGAGGCCGTCGCCGGACTTCAGAGCGGGCAACTCGTCGCCCAGCCTCAGCCCGCCAGAGAAAAAGACACACAGTTTTTCGTCATGCATGAACGGTTGAAGCTCGTCGCCGAACGCCGTATCAGTCAGCCTCCGCTCAAACGAGTGATTGGCGGGTCCCTGAGTTCAGGTGGACATGGTGGGTAAACTCGGCACCCTGTTGCAGATTGGCCGCACATTTGGCCCGCGTGCCGGCCTCCAGCGCCTAAGCTATGAGACTCAACGCGCCAGCGGGCTGATGCTCCGCCGCATGCAATCGGTTCGTGGTTGGGACGCATGGGCCCTCAAGCGCATTGCCCCAAACCATTCTCCAGAAGGCCTTCTCCGCAATCGCCGCGAGGGAGACCGTCCTTTCTTCTTTGCCGATCCTCGCACCTTGGCGCCCGAACTCAAGAAAATTCTCGCTGCCCATGAAGAATCAGTCGTTGCCGAAGCGAACAGAGTAGCTGAAGGGAGCCTACCCTTCTTCGGCCGACTCTCTTTTGATTGCGGTTTCCCTCCGCGCTGGTTCCAAAATCCAGTCACCGGGCAAAGCGTCTCGCCTCAGCGCTTCTGGACCGGCATGCGATTCGCCGCCGCTCCGGACGACTACGGCGATCTAAAATTCATACTCGAACCATCCAGATTCCTGTTCTCTTACCCTCTCGTCCGTGCCTATATCCTCACTGGTGATGAACGTTTTCCCGAAGCTTTCTGGACCGCGATCGAGAACTGGGCCGCCAACAGTCCCCCGATGTCTGGCCCTCTTTGGATATGCGGGCAGGAATCGTCGCTGCGCATTCTCGCTTGGTCCTTCGCTCTTCATGCTTTCCTTCATTCTCCTTCCACCACTGCGCCCCGCACAGCACTGCTTTTCTCCCTGATCGCCGCCCACGCCTGGCGCACCATGTCGACGCTCGGTTACGCGCGCTCCCAACGCAGCAATCATCTGGTCAGCGAAGCCGTTGGCCTATGGACTGCCGGAACTCTTTACCCCGAACTGAGCGACGCTTCCATCTGGCAGAAAAAAGGCGCTCTGCTCCTGCGGGAGGCAGTCCTCGACCAGATCACGCCCGATGGCTCGTATCTTCAGGATTCCTTCAACTACCAGCGCATGGTCCTTCACCAATTGCTTTGGACTATTCGTCTCGCCGAAGTCTACAAAACCGCACTCGATCCGCAGATCCGTTCGCGAACCGCCGCCGCCTTCGACTTAATCCAGCGTTTCGTCGATGTACACTCTGGGCATGCCCCGAACCACGGTTCGAACGATGGCAGCCACATCCTGCCCCTGACGGCGTGCGACTATTGCGACTTTCGTCCTCTGCTTCGTCTCGGCAGCACTATTCTCAATCGCTCCTGCGAACTCCAATCCGGCCCTTGGGATGAACTGGCCCTATGGCTCTGCGGGAAATACTCACTCTCCGCCCAATCCGAAATCACCAACGCCGCTTCTTCCACGCCCGGCTATTACCGCATCGGCTCTAAAAACTCCTGGGCGTTCGTACGGGCCGGATTCTACACTCGACGCCCGTTCCAAGCCGATCAATTGCACGTCGACCTGTGGTGGCGCGGCGTCAACCTGGCGCGCGACGCCGGGACATATCTGTACAATGGCGAGCCTCCGTGGAATAACGGATTTGCTGGCACCGCGGTTCACAACACCGTCACCGTCGACCGCCAAGATCAAATGCGTCGCGCCGGGCGTTTTCTCTGGCTCGACTGGGCTCAGGCATCCGGCCAATCTTCTGCCCGCAAAGCGGACTTTTCCGACTCGTTCCAAGGACAGCACAACGGCTATCGGAAACTTGGCGTAACGCATCGGCGCAGCGTCCATTGCGTGACCGAAGACGCCTGGGTCATCGTCGATGATTTGTCGGGAACTGGCCAACACGAGTCGCGCCTTCATTGTCTTCTGCCCGACCTCCCATTCGAAGTGAGTAGTGTTTCGCCGTTCTGCGTGACCCTTTCTTCCAAAGAGATCCGTTTTCGCTATAACATTTTGTGCAACACTTCCGGCAATGCTGCCATTGTCCGCGGCGGCAAGAGTCTATTGGGAAATCTCGGGAATCCAGATAGTCATCCGCATCAAGAAGAACAAGATCAACAACACGACCAGAGCCTCTTAGGCTGGGAATCGCCCACTTACGGCGAACTTTGTCCAGCGCTTTCTCTCGTCTACAGCGCGCAAGCGCCCTTGCCCGTGCGCATCGTCACGGTGATCCTTGCGGACCAAGCCCTCCAAATCCAACAGCGGGAGCGCGAGTTGACTTTGTCGTACGCCGGATCGGAACTGTATCGCGTCAGTCTCATTGCCGAGCAAACTCTGAAACGCAACGTCTAGCCATCGTACAATTGCGAAGGTTGCCATTTCGTCGGCGACATTCTTCTCAAACCAGCATGAAACAGCTTCTTCAACACGTCAGCGGTGGCGAGGTCGAAGTGGTCGATGTCCCCGCTCCGAAATTACTGGCCGGTTGTGTTTTGGTCCGTACGGCTGCCTCTCTGGTTTCAGTCGGAACGGAGCGTGCCTCGTCCGATTTCGCCCGCAAGAATCTTCTGCAAAAGGCTAGCATGCGGCCCGATCTCGTTCGAGAAGTCTGGAACAAGATGCGCCGGGATGGTGTGGCCTCGACCATCGGCGCCGTCCGCAGCCGAATGGATCAGCCGAGCACCCCTGGCTATAGTAGCGCCGGAACGGTCGTCGCCGTAGGAGAAGGCATCACCGATATACGCCCCGGCGATCGCGTCGCCTGCGCCGGAGCCGGTCATGCCGTCCACGCCGAACTTGCTTGTGTCCCGCGCTTGCTGTTGGCACGTATTCCTTTGAGTTCGGATTCAGACTCGGAAGTCAGCTTCGAGCATGCCGCCGCCGCCACCGTCGGTGCGGTCGCGCTCCACGGGGTGCGCATCGCCAACGTCAAGTTGGGTGACATTGTCGGTGTGATCGGGCTCGGTCTCCTAGGACAATTGGCCGTACAGATACTCAAAGCCGCCGGTTGCCGTGTCGTGGGTATGGATATCGACCCCCTTCGCGTCGACCTCGCGCTTCGCCTGGGCGCAGACGCGGCCGCTACTTCTTCCGCCGAGTTCTCCGTCGCTTGCCGGGAACAGTCCGCTGGCCGTGGCGTCGATGCGGTGCTGATTTCGGCCCAAACCGCCAGCAGTGATCCCGTCAATTTGGCCGCCGAAGTGGCCCGTGATCGCGCTGTGATTGTCGCCGTCGGCACCGTCGGCATGGCTCTCGAGCGCCGCACCTTCTACGAAAAAGAACTCGACTTCCGCGTCTCCCGTTCTTACGGCCCCGGACGGTACGACTCCGCCTACGAACAGAAGGGCATGGATTACCCCATTGGTTATGTGCGTTGGACCGAAACCCGCAACATGGACGCTTTTCTCCAGTTGCTCGCCGATTCCAAAGTGAATGTGGGCGCCTTGATTACGCACAAGTTTCCCATCGAGCGCGCCCCGCTAGCTTATGACCTCATCACTGGAAAATCTGACGACCGTTTTCTGGGAGTTCTGATCACGTATCCGCCCGCGACCGACGAAACTCCGCGCCTAACAATCGAATTGCCTGGGAAGGGAAGAGTCAATCCCGCCGGTACCGCATCCCTCGCCATCGGACTATTGGGTGCCGGCGGTTTCGCCACCAGCACACTGTTGCCCGTTATCAAACGAGATGGAACCGCTGCTTTGGTAGGTGTATGCGCTGCCAACGGCTCCCATGCCCAGCACGCCGCACAGAAGTTCGGATTTCAGCGCAGCACGACCGACGAAGACAACCTTCTAGCCGATCCCGCGATCAACACGGTCGTAATCGCTACACGCCACAATCTGCATGCCAGACAGACAGTAGCCGCACTGAAATCCGGCAAGCACGTTTTCTGTGAGAAGCCCTTGTGTCTGAACGCCGAGGAATTGCGCGACATCGCCCGCGCCTATCGAAACCGGCCATCCGACTCCAGATCAATTCTCATGGTTGGTTTCAATCGCAGGTTCGCGCCTCTCGCTCTTCAGCTAAGGAGTTTTCTTCGAAACATCCGTGAGCCTCTCGCGCTCAACTATCGTGTGAACGCCGGATTCATTCCCGCGGAACACTGGCTGAATGATCCCGAGCAAGGTGGTGGCCGCATCATCGGCGAAGTCTGTCATTTTGTCGACTTCCTAACCTTCCTGGTTGGCGCGCCGCCAGTTGAGGTTCAATCCCGGAGCCTGGCCAACCCCGGAAGATACAGCAACGATAACGTGATTAGTTCGATTACCTTTGCCGGCGGATCGCAGGGCACTATTAGCTATTTGGCCAACGGCGACAAGTCGTATTCCAAGGAGCGACTCGAAGTCTTCGGTGGTGGTGCAGTCGCAGTCCTTGAGGATTTCCGCCGCCTCGAACTCGTCAGCGCAGGACGGAAACGGCTTTCCCAATCCCGGTGGCGCCAGGATAAAGGTCATCGTGCCGAATGGCAGGCTTTTGCTGCCGCCATTCGCTCAGGCGAAAATTCTCCGCTCACTTTCGACGAGATCGTGACCACGATGCTGGCTACGTTTGCTCTCGAAGAATCACGCGCTACTGGTCAGCCCCTGTCGGTCGGAGAATTGCGTGACATCATCTAAAAAAATGGCGGTTCCGAGCCAGATTCGTCCCCGCGCATCTCTTCGGCAAGTTCTATCCAAAGCTTCGTGAAGATTCTATACATCTCACAATATTTTCCGCCTGAAATGGGAGCCCCAGCCGCGCGCGCTTCCGAGTTAGCACGCCACTGGGCGGGGATGGGCCACGAGGTCACCGTCCTCACCGGTTTTCCCAACCACCCCACTGGCGTTGTACCTGAGGATTGGCGGCCGCGGTTGCATCGCCTGCGCTACAACGAAACTCTCGATGGCGTTCGCGTAGTTCGCACCTGGTTGTGGCCGCTGCCAAACCGCAAGGCGCACGAGCGGATTCGCAACTACGTCTCGTTCTTCACATCAGCCGCGATTAGCGGTTTGACGCTAAGCAAGCCCGACGTAATCATCGCCACCTCTCCGCAATTGCTCTGTGCCCTGTCCGGCTGGTGGTTAGCTTACTGGAAACGCGTCCCATTCGTATTTGAAGTTCGCGATCTTTGGCCCGAATCACTCGCCGCGGTCGGCGCGGGCGGCGAAGGAACGTTGCTCCATCGCGTTCTCGGCGCCATCGCTGGATTTCTCTATCGACACGCCGACCGCATTGTTGTCGTAACGCCAGCTTTCAAGGATCACTTAATCCGCCACTGGAACGTTCCCAAAGAGAAAATTTCAATCGTGGAAAATGGAGTGGAGACTGATCTTTTTCTTCCCGACTCTTCGGCGGCGAATCTGCGCCGCGAGTTGAATCTCGAAGGTCGCTTTCTCATCTGTTATATCGGCACTATGGGCAATGCGCATGGCCTCGATACCCTTATCGCAGCCGCCCAAGACCTGCAGAATTCAATGCCAAACGCAATATTTTTATTGATTGGAGAAGGGGCAGAAAAGCAGCGCATTGTGGAACTCGCCGCCGTTCGAGGACTCGTCAACCTTCAGTTCCTCGGTCAGCAGCCTCGGGAAAATATTCCCGCATATGTCTCGGCCGCCGATCTATGCCTCGTAATGTTGAAAAAAACTGAATTATTCAAGACCGTAATTCCCACGAAGCTTCTCGAATATATGGCATGCGAACGTCCAGTGATCGTTGCTGTCGACGGGCAAGCCCGCCAGATTATCGAAGAAGCCAACGCCGGGGTCTTCGTAGAGCCGGAAAATCACAGCGCTCTTTCCCAGGCGATCCTCGATTTGGCGCAAGACCCAAAGCGAAGACTACGAATGGGGACGAACGGTCGGCAGTACATCATTAATAAACTATCGCGCAAGAAAACCGCGCAAGACTACATCACCGTTCTGCAAGAGATGGAAGCCACAGCCGCAACAACGGAGCGAAAGAGGTAGAAGCCAATAGCTGGCAGCAAGATTAATGAATCGCCACAACCGCCAAAGCCGTTGACACCGCGACTGCAGCATCACCCGTCCGATACACCGCCGCCTTGCCCGCGCTTCCGGGGATGAACAATACGTCGCCCTTCACCAAAGCTAAATCAGGGGCTTTAGCGTACAGAACTTTCTTCAAATTGACTGGGATTTCCTGTATCCCATTCGGGGTCTGCCGCAGAATCTTTGTTTTATTCAGCGAGGAGGTTCGAGTCCCGCCGCCGGCGAGCGCCAGCGCCTTGAGAACAGTGAGAGCGTTATCCTCAATCAGAAACCCGCTCGGATGGTTCACGTCTCCCACCACATAAACAATCCCCGCGCGCGAAACGATGATCATATCGCCCGGCTGCACTTCGACATTGTTCTTCGTGTCGTCCACGAAGTTCGCCGATAGCTCGAGCTCAACCTTGTGGTCCGTATCCCCATCCCGATGCTCGATGGTCACGCTTCGGCCCGCCTTGTCCGTCAGGCCCCCAGCCGCGGAAATAAAATCAAAAAGCCGCCGTTCGCCAATCGCAGGATACGGTCCCGGATGGTTCACCTCGCCAACTATCGTGACCGCTTGTGAGGCTGATTCGTCCACGAAAATCGAAACGTGCGGACCCCGGACAAACCCTCCGTCCTCCAGACGCTTTTGGATCAACTCTTGCGCTTCATCCGTGGTGAGATCAGCAACATGAACGTAATCAATCAGCGGAAGATAAAGATCTCCCGATCCGCTCACTCGTTCCTTCGTAGAAAGATCGGGAACTCCGAACACGCTGATCTCGATCAGATCACCGGCGCCAAGCTTTACGTTAGAATTCGCGAGTAGATGAGACGATTGCGCCGTAGCAGAATCTTTCCCAATTGTCGATGGTTGTGTTTCTCCAACGACCGGGGTCTGAGCCAAAAGGTGAAGGCTGAAGAATCCGCACAAGAACGCGCTCAAGCTTCGGAAAAGAAACCGGCGACTCCGCGTGGACATATCGAAGGACTCCTGAATTTGGGGCGTGCGACGAGTCTAACACGTAATCTCCTCCGATTGGCGTCGTCCGTCTTGGTTCGTGCTTCCCGACACCCCCGCCGATTCCGCCCTTCTTGGTGGCCCAGATGCCACGTCCACTCTGGTTCTAATCTCGAGTTGCTGGACAATGGAGTTATAATTTTTAAATTCTCTCAAGCTAGAGTTTTTATCCGAAGGCGCTGTGCTCACAGCGGAGGACAACCGTGAAATCAGCCTTGCTCGCTCCGGAACCCCTGCTCCGGCGCTTCATGCCGGAGCTTGACGTCCTTCGCGGTATCGCCGTTCTCGGCGTCCTTTTTTACCATGGATTCCGCGCCGAATACGGAGAGTTGCCCTTCACCGGACTCCGCAGATTCGCCGTGATGGCGACTCAGCCTGGAGCCCTCGGAGTAAACCTTTTCTTCGTTCTCTCGGGGTTTCTAATCACCGGCATTCTCCTCGACTCCCAGCATCGGCCCGACTATTACCGCCGTTTTTACGCGCGCCGCGCCCTTCGAATTCTCCCCGCCTATTACTCGCTCCTCGTCCTTTTGCTCTTCCTCCATCAGGCCTCTCCTGCCTTCGTAGGACTGAGTTTTATCTACCTCTCCAACGTCACCGGTTTTTTCGGCGTAGCTATGGATTATCACCCGTTGTGGTCCCTCGCAGTCGAAGAGCACTACTACATCGTCTGGCCCTCCGTCGTGCGCCAGTTAAAAGCTCGTTACCTCGCCATATTCTCGCTAACGCTCTGCGTTCTCGTACCCGCCGCGCGCGCCGTCGCTTTCCGTTACGGTCGCTTGGAGGGTGGAGAATGGTACACGTGGTTTACCGCCGATGGTCTGGCCGCTGGCAGCCTATTGGCAATCGGTCTCCGAACCTCGATCAGCCGGGAGCAAGCAACGATCGGGGCTGCTACTCTCTTGGGGGTGGCAACCCTCGGCATGACCCTGGGCGCTCCTTTTGGCATGCTCTCGCGTTTGAAGCCGCTAGGTGCAAGTCTGCAACTAACCACAGTCGACACGTTTTTTGTAGGGATCCTTCTCCTCTTTCTGATACTCGGCAGCGGCTCAAAAAGGCGACTGGTCAACAGTTCCATCCTCCAGTTCTTTGGCTACATCAGTTACGGTCTCTACCTCGTACATCCCCTGATCTTTCGCCTTTACGACAAGTTCACCCAGGTCTTCTGGCCAAAGCTGCAACCCTCTGTCTTGCACTTCGACTTCGTAGTCCTCCGCTTCGTCGTCGTCGGCGCCATTGCCGTTGGCATATCGCATCTTTCCCGAAAATACTATGAAGAATGGTTTCTCCGCCTGAAGGATCGACTGTCCCCTACACCACCCGAATCGACGATGAAAGTTGCAGGAACGGCGCCGTCAGCATCAGTAGCCGCCGTAGAAGCTTCCGAGGCTTCCTGACTTCGCCACACAATGTGGTTGATATACTTTTTACGGCCATTGCGGCTCCTCTACCCGCGCTGCCTTTCAACATGACGATGATGAAGCTGGCGGAAGCTCTAAAAATTGTTCGCTCAGCCCCCGTCAATGCTCAGCCTCTGCCTGTGGCCCTGCTGTGCGGATTTACGCCGTTGCATCTGGAAACATTTCTTCACGCACAGCTCTGCACACAATTCCCCGACCGTGCTCCCCTTATCCAGACCGGCGTATACGGCGATCTGATTGGTAATCTGCATCGCGCAACAAAGGTTTCCGCCGCCGCAGTCGTCATTGAATGGGCTGATTTTGATCCTCGGCTCGGCTTGCGTCGTCTAGGTGGATGGGAACCATCCCAATTCCAGGACATTTTGGCCGAAGTCAATCGCAGTTGTGAGCTTCTGCAAAACAGCATCGCAACGCTCGCGCAAAGTATACCGCTGGTTGTGTCCTTGCCCAGCTTGCCCCTGGTGCCGGTTTCCTTTACGCCCTTGTCGCGCGCCAGCCACTTCACGCTGGAACTGCGCAGTCGAGTGGCCTCATTGGCTGCCGCTCTTTCTCTCGCCCCTGGCGTTCGGATTGTCGACCCGCAGCGGCTCGACTCGCTATCCACTCCCCAACGTCTCGCTGTCAACTCAGAACTCTCGTCCGGTTTTCCTTACTCCCTATCCCACGCCTCGGCCCTCGCGGAACTCTTGGCGGAGTTGGTTGTCAATCGACCGCCCAAGAAAGGCCTGATCACCGATCTCGATGACACTCTCTGGCGTGGTATTCTCGGCGAGGTCGGAGTGCAGGGCATCTCTTGGGATTTGGATCGTCACAGCCAGATTCACGGCTTGTATCAACAATTGCTTCGCTCTCTTGCCGTATCCGGAACTCTCATCGCGGTCGCCAGCAAGAATGAAATTTCGCTGGTGCAAGAGGCCTTTGCGCTGAGGGACCTAACTCTGCGAGAAACTGACATTTTTCCTTTCGAAGTCCACTGGGGAGCCAAGTCTGAATCCGTCGCCCGCGTCCTCGCGACTTGGAATATCTCCGCCGCCGATGTTGTCTGTGTCGACGACAGCGCTATGGATTTAGCCGAGATCCAATCCGCGCACCCCGGGGCCCAATGTCTCCGATTTCCTCGCGAGGATCCCCAAGCCGCCTACGAACTCTTGGAGCGCCTCCGCGACCTTTTTGGCAAGGAACAAATTTCAGAAGAAGACGGCCTTCGCGCCTCAAGCCTGCGTGCCAATACCGAATTGCGACAGCATCTCGCCCAAACGCGCCAGGTTTCGCCCGCTGCTTCAGACGATTTTCTCCGCCAGATCGACGGACGGTTAACGGTAACCTTGCAGAAACAGCCATTCGACTCCAGGTCCTTAGAGTTGGTGAACAAGACCAATCAGTTCAATTTGAACGGTCGCCGTTTTCAAGAGACAGAATGGAGAAACTGGCTGGACTCGCCCGATACCGTCGTTATGGCAGCTAGCTATCGCGACAAATATGGCCCGCTCGGCAAAATAGCTGTGATCGCCGGTGATTTGAAACATGACGGATCCTCCGGAGCGCGCACTTTGCGCATCCGAACCTGGGTCATGAGTTGCCGCGCCTTCTCCCGTTTGATCGAATATGCATGTCTCCGTTGGCTTTTTTCCCAGCTTGACGTGGAGCAAATCGAGTTCGACTTTCTGCCAACCGTTCGCAATACTCCCATGCAAAATTTCCTCCGGCAACTTTGCAAGGCGCCGCCACAGCCGGGTTGTCGCTTGTCCCGTGATCAATTCGCCGGGAGCGCTCTTACGCCCGGCCATTCCATCGAGGAGACCGTCTGATGCCTGACCTCGAGAGCCGCCTCGTCCATTGCTTCGCAATCGCGTTTCCGGACCTCAATCCGCGCGAAATCGCCTCGGCCTCCGCTGGCTCGCTGGCCAGTTGGGATTCGCTCGCCGGAATTACCTTGATCTCCCTCATCGAAGAAGAATTCGGTGTCAGCGTTCCGCCCGACGATGTTCCAGATCTCGTCTCTTTCGAATTGGTTCTCGATTACCTGAAGAGACTCACGGGGAAGGCCGAAAAGTGACACCGTCTCCTAAACTCCTCGGCGCCGACAAACTCCGCGTTGGCCTCAGCGCCGAATACGAGCGCGACGTCGCTGAGCCCGATGTGCTCCAGTTCGCCGCCAACTCCGGAGACTTCAATCCTCTTCATGTGGATTCGGTCTTTGCCCGGCACAGCCGCTATTCGGCGCGCATTGTTCACGGTGCCTTTCAGGTCGGCTTGGCCTCCGCTCTTATCGGCATGCACTTGCCCGGACGCGATGTACTTCTCGGCTCGATCAACGCGCGATTTTTGTCTCCGCTTTTCTTCCCCTCTCGCGTCCGCGTCGCCGGGGAGATAACGGCGTGGAACATTGCCACTCGCGCCGGAAGTCTTAGAGTCACCATCAGCAACCTCGCCTCCCAGGCGCCTGTTTCTGAAATCACCATGGCGTTCACCCTTCAGGACGTCGCCGCCGAACCGAAAAGCCGCCCAGTTCTTTCACAGCCAGCACAAGTCGAAGCCTCATTTTCCACGGATAGAAAAATCATCGTCCTCACCGGTGCCACCGGCGGACTTGGCTCCGCTCTCCTCAAACCGCTGGCTGAAGAATTTTCCGTAATCGCCCTCATTCACCGTAATCCGCTCCAAGAAAAACTGGCTAACGTCGTGGAGATGCAAGCGGACATCAACACCCCCTTGTGGGAAGAAACCGTAGCCGCGCAACTTGCCGGCCGTCCCCTCTACGGAATCGTCCATTGTGCATGGGCCGGAATGCCGAAGGGCGGTCTTTTGCACAGCGATCCTCGGCTCATCGAGCAACAATTGGCTTGTGGCACTTCGCAAGTAGTGCGATTGGCGCGCTTCTTATTCGATCTGGCGGGCGCCGATGGCGGACGAATCGTCGCGCTTGGCTCGGCTGCAGGCCACTTCAAACCGGCGCTTGCTCTCGGCGCTTATTCGCTCGCCAAGTCAGCTCTAGAGGACACTCTCCGCCTCTTAGCTCCAGAGTTAGCTCGCCGAAAAATTTGCATCAACGGCGTCTGCCCAACTTTTATGGCGGCTGGCATCAACGCGCACGCTGACGACCTCCAGATCAAGCGCGAGAAAGCGTTCGTCCCTTTGGGCCGGGTTTGCGACACGCAAGACATCGTCGGTGCGGTTCGCTACCTTCTGTCTCCAGCCGCTTCGTTCATCTCCGGACAGTCGATCCTGCTCTCGGGAGCGCAGCTGTAATGCACGAATTTCTGTCCCCGGTCCGGCGTGAAAGCGAATACGGGCTCGACGTTAACTGAGAGTCGGGAATTCAAAACAACATGCCGCAAAAAGGCAAAGGTCTTCAACTTCGCGAGATCACCCCGGCGGACCTCGAAGAGGTTGCTCGATTCATCCTTCGCGTTTCCGGATCCGGCATGACCCTGACCGACTCCGTGAAACGCCTGTCGTGGATCCTGCTGGAAAATCCCGCACGCGCACCCGGCCATCCACTCGGCTGGCTCCTCCGCGACGCCTCCGGTGCTGTTGTCGGCTCTATGGGTTGTGCCCCGCAAAAGTTTTGCTTCAACCAGACCACCTTCACGATGATGATGGCCAATTCGTTTTACGTCGACGATCAACATCGAGGAAGCGGCGCATCCATCTTCCTCAAGTTCTCGCAACTTGGCCGCCGGTACCCCCTATTCGTTAGTTCCGCCCACCCTACTGTTGCTGAACTGTGGCAGAAGCTCGGTGGGAATGCCTTACGCAACTCAGACCACGAAGTTTTCCGCATCCTGCGTTGGCCTCCATTGCTCGCGGAAGGCGTCTATCGCAAAACGTCGAGCCATCGCACGGCGACATGCATGGCTGCTCTTTCATCACCACTGTTTCGAGCTCGGCGTCAATTAATCCCAGGTGCGGCTGAGGGAAAACTCTCGCCGATCGACAGCCCCGAAGATGCCGCTCGCATCTGTGCGGACCACTATATCGACAAAATCACCAGCTGCCGTAATACTGCATATCTCAAATGGCGCTATTTCTCGTACGACACTTCGAATATCCGCTTGTTTTCCTACTCTCCGAGCGCGTCCGAAAACCAGGCATTCATGATCGGAGTTCGCTTGCACAATCGGGGATACAAGCAGCAGATCAGAACCTTGCAAGTATTGGACGTCTGGGGCGAGCCCCATCCCGAAATCTATCCCGCGCTCGCGGACCATCTTTGCCGCGAATATTCTGAACAAATTGATATGCTGGTCTTCCGCTGTCTCGATCCGGCTCAAAAACAACTCCTGACCAACCATTGCTTCAAAGTCCGTTCGTTTGCCGCACCCATCTCCTGGTACATCGACAAATCCGGATTGCTCCCGGCGAATAGTTGGTATTTCGTGCCGGCAGATGGTGACATGTTCTTGTGAGGAATTCCTTTGCCCGCTAAGGCCATCCTTCGTTCAGCTTTGATCAAAACGGCTGCGACCTTTCGTGTGGATGAACTTGCGCTTCGGTTACGACGCTCTCTCGTTCGCCTCGGTCAGTCTCCGAGCATGCTGGTGGTCGAAATGCACGAGACGCCCGAACGCGATGAGCTCCTTTTGTGCCAGCAATTGGAGTGGGTCGCGCGTCATTTCACCTTGGTCGACTTGGCCACCTTTGCGAAGCTTTGGCAGTACTATCGCGCCAACCCGCGTTCGTGGACCAAACCGCCCGTTCTGTTCACCTTCGACGACGGCCGTCGTAACAACTACACGGTCGCCGCGCGCGTGCTTGAGTCCTTTGGAACTCGCGGCGTTTTCTTTGTCGTTCCCCAGTTTGTCCAATGCCCTCCTCAAGACGCGCGACAGTTTTACTATTCACGCATCGATACCCGCAATCTTCCACCGACTCTTCCGGAGGAAGAAATCCTTTCCATGACACGCGAGCAGATCGCGGACCTCGCGCGTCGCGGCCACTCGATTGGCAACCACACCTACTCCCACGTAAATCTCGCGACCTCGCCCGAATCTGAATTGCACCATGAAATTGTGGAGAGCGCCGCGCAAATCTCCCAATGGACGGGCCAGCCCGTCGACGCTTTTGCCTGGACTTTTTCCTGGGATTCGATCACTCCTCAAGCTTTGAACTTGATCCAGAAGCATCACCGCTTTTGTTTCGTTCCATGCCCGGGTTCCATCGATTGTCTTGCTGACACCGATTCTCTGATCTGGCGCACAGAAGTCGAGGTCGCCTATTCGCCTTCCGATTATCGTTTCATGTACGCAGGCCTTGCGGATCCTCTATGGCGTGGTAAGCGAGAGCGGTTGCGCTCGACCGTCAGAAATATTCGCAGCCCGAGATAGACGCCTTCGACCCATTTCTCCGATAAAACCTTCCTGAGAGTCTCTCCCTCCATCGCCACGCGGCCCCCCGCACGACTAACGGTAGTTAACTGGAAAATCTCTGGACCAGTTGCCCAGTGCACGCCTCCGGCTGTATAGTTTCTGAAAATCAAACTTTGATCTATCACATTCGCCACTGAATGGGGAAACTCCGTCTGATCGACGCGACTGGAACTTCCGGACACCGAAGCTTCACTAAGCTGGATATCTCAGCCGGAAGGGAGATCGAAATTTGACGTTCCTGTTTTTTGCTTTATTTGCATTCTCCCTGGCTCTCTCGTTCGTAGCCACACGTGAAGTTCGAGACTTGGCGACCCGTCGAGGCTGGGTTTCCCCTGCGCGAGGCGGACGCCACGTTCATCAATCACCTCTCCCGCGGTTGGGAGGCGTGGCAATCTTCCTCGCTTTTTCGATTAGCTTGAGTCTGTGGCTCGGCCTTTCACTCATCTTCCCTCGCTTGGTCGCCGGACTTGCCCCGGCGATGCTGCTTCGAATTTACGTCCCTGCCTGTCTGATTTTTTGTCTTGGCATTTATGACGATCTTCGCGGTGCCGGTCCGTATCTGAAGTTTTGCGTTCAAGTCGTTGCCGCCATCATGCTCTTCGCTGGCGGGATGCGTGTTCTCGACCTGCCGCTGATCTTCGGTTCTCACTCTTTGCCTCTCTTCGTCGGATTGCCCCTCACCGTTTTGTGGGTCGTGGCCGTTACCAACGCCTTCAATCTCATCGACGGTTTGGATGGGTTAGCCGCCGGCTCCGCCCTCTTTTCGACGATGGTATTTTTTGTCGTCTCGCTCGTCACTCACTCCTGGCTCGGATCCTTGATGAGCGTGACCCTCGCTGGCGCGATCCTCGGATTCCTTCGCTTCAATTTCAATCCTGCCACGATCTTCCTGGGTGACTCGGGCAGCCTGTTTATCGGCTTCATGCTCAGCGCACTGGCCCTCGCAGGAGCACAGAAGGCGCCGACCTTTGTAGCCGTCGCCATTCCCGTCGTTTCATTCGGATTGCCGATTCTCGAAACAATGCTCTCGATCGTGCGCCGCCTCATCAGCGGTCGTCCGATTTTCACCGCCGACTCCGAGCACATCCACCACAAATTGCTTCAGATGGGCTTCTCCCACCGCCAGGTCGTTATCGTTCTCTACGCCGTCTCTGCCGTCTTTGCCATGCTCAGTCTGTTCCTGCTGTGGCCGACGGGCAGCACCCTGGGATTGGTGTTAGCCGTTGTCGGCACCGGAATCTGGCTTGGCGTCCAGCATCTCAACTACATCGAGTTCGGTGAACTGCGGCGAGTCGCACAACGTACCATCGATCAACGGCAAATCGTCATCAACAACCTTGCTGTGCGACGCGCTGTCCAGGAGCTCAGAGTCGCGCGCGATTTCGAACAGTTGCGTACAGTGCTCATAGCCGCCTTCGGTAGCAACGATTTCGATGCTTTCGAACTGCAACTCAAGCCCCAATCCGGCGATCAGGCAGTCCTCGCGGAAAATGAACTCAATTTTCACTGGACCAAGTTTCCTCATATGATCGCCATCTCCTCTCAGCCTTCTTGGAAGTTAAATCTCGACCTGGTCACCTCTTCCAACCAACGCCGTGGTTCTCTTGTCGTTTATCGCGTCTATGGCCCCCGCGATCTGCAACTCGATGTCAATTTGCTAACCTCCGATTTCCCGATGGTCTTGGCGGATTCCTTGGACCGGGTCCTTACCGCGCCCGCCATGCTTGTGCCGGTGGCGCAAGGCGATACCGCTTATATGGCTGCGCATCTTTAACTGACATTCATTCTTCCATCTGGCTCGAGTTTCAACCCGCCATTATTCAATCAAGTCCCTCCCGCCAACATCCCGCGTTTGGTGCTCCCTTCTGCCTGATCTCTGAGTTAATATGGTTGGCAATTATGGATCAGAGCGCTCGCCGACTGCCGGATCTGGCCCTGGCGGCTCCGAATCTGGTGGTTTCAAATCCCGATCCTTCGAATCACGACCGGCGCCGCCGTGTTCGTCAAAAACTTCACACTCCCGTCTACGCCAGTTTTAACGGTTCCCAATCCGGCCTCGTTGTCGATCTCAGCGAACTCATCGACCTCCACGAGGAAGGTTTTGCCGTTCAAACCAGCGAGCGCCTCGAAACCCATCGTGCCATCACTCTATGTCTCGATCTTCCCGAAACCAGAAGTTTCATCCATGGCACCGGCGAAGTGATTTGGAGCGATGACTCGGGCCGCGGAGGCGTCCGCTTTGCTCATCTCTCCCAAAGTTCCTCAAAAGCTCTCAAAGAGTGGCTCTTCGCCAACCTTCTCATCGGCTGTTCCAATCATGCAGCCCGATCCGAGCAACTCGCACGCCGCGAAGATGAGTACAAAGAGCTCGGATACCACCACATTGCGAATTCAGCCTCGGTCGAATTCGCAGATGTCTTGCACACAGATTCTTCGCGCTCAGAGCCTTCCCGCATCGATATATTGGGTTTGCAAAGTACCCGCGCCCCTCGTCCTAGCGCTGTCGTTTCCATTTCTGATCACACAGATCGCACTCCTCCAGTCGAAACCCTTCGCAGCGAAGTTCGTGAGATCCAAGGTGACATCGATGCCGTTTTGCAACTCATCACCGGGCGCGCCCTCACTCTGACCGGCGCCAGCGGCGCGGCCTTGGCCTGCCTCAATGGCGACATCATGATCTGTTGTGCCCGCGCCGGCGAACCAGCCCCGCCTCTCGGAGCGGCCGTCGATGTCTCCCATGGCCTGTCCGGTGAGTGCGTTCGCACCGGACGACTCGTCTCTTGTGAAGATGCCGAAAATGATCCGCGCCTCGATCCCGATGTTGGCCGCGCCTTGAACATCGCCTCCCTCATGGCCGTTCCCATCGTCTCCGATTTTCGAGTTGTCGGATTGCTCGAGATCTTTTCGCCAATTCCCCACTGTTTCACACAAGCCCACGGCAGAATTCTCGAACACCTCGTCGAAACGATTCCCACCGCCCTGATCGTCAGTTCGTCCCCGCAGGTTCATCAGCCAGTTCCAACCAATCCTCAGGCGCCGCACGACCTGTCACCTCCCGCCGTCCCGGAACCAGAGGCAACCGACACGTATTCACTGGATGACTTGCGCTCAGCTTTCCGCAATCCAGATACCGAAACCGGGAATCCTCTCCAACGCCAGGTTTTTGTGGCCGATTTTGCGGCACTCATCCAAGCCGAGGAAGCCGAATACCTCGTTGGGCCTGCGCACGATCCCGTTCCCGAACCCAATCCCAAAACTCGATCTCGTTTGGTTTATCGTGCTTTGATCGGGTTGGTGATCGCTGTCGTCGTGGTGGTCGTCGGCTACCTTCTCGGCCCTCTCATCGAAAAACACCGGCTCGCCGCATCGCCTTCTGGCGAGAGCTCTTTGATTCAAGCGGCCGAGGCCGCCTGGCATCCTGTCCCCGCGCATCCAAGCTTGCAACCGGCCTCGCTCCCGGAATTGCGCAAACTCGCCGATCAGGGAGACCCAGACGCTCAATGGCAGATGGGAGTGCGCTATCACAATGGCGAAGACGTCCCGCAGGATGAAGCTCAGGCGATGAGTTGGTTCGAACGTGCCGCCGATCAAGGCCAAGTCGACGCGCAGTCGCACCTCGGTGCCTACTACTGGGCTGGACGCGGTGTCCCGAAAGACGTCTACAAAGCTTATTTTTGGTCCGCCATTGCCACCGCCCAAGGCGACGAAATCAGCAAAGCTCGTCTCGAAGGCTTGGCCTCCCAGATGACCCGCCAGCAAGTCGCCGCCGCCCGTCAAGAAGCAGAAACCTGGATCCACACTCATAGCCAGCGCGGCAGATCCGAAGCGAACTGATCCCGTTCCATCGCGAGCGGTTTCTCTCCCGCTAATCCGCACCGGACAGACTTTTCTCCCGGTCGTAAAATAGAGATGTGGCCACCCTGCGCGACATCCTGAACCAAAACGTCCGCCCGGCCAATCCCACACTCTGCGAAACGCTCGATCGCAATCGCATCCGCTGCTACGCTTGCGGACATTGCTGCCCCATTCACGAAGGCCAATCTGGCGTCTGCAAAGTTCGCTTTAATCAAGGCGGCGCGCTCTACGTACCCTGGGGATACGTAGCCGGGGTGCAGTGTGATCCCATCGAGAAGAAGCCCTTCTTCCACGCTCATCCGGGATCCCTCGCCTACAGCTTCGGAATGCTCGGTTGTGATCTGCATTGCTCCTACTGCCAGAACTGGGTTACTTCGCAGGCGCTGCGCGATCCCAACGCGGTATCGCAACCGCTCGAGGCCGACCCCGACTTGCTCATCAAAGGTGCGCTGGCGCAAGGTGCCAAAGTTGTTGTCAGTACCTACAATGAACCGCTCATCACCGCCGAATGGGCCGTCGCTGTCTTCCAGAAGGCTCGCCAGGCAGGCCTTCTCACTGCTTTTGTTTCGAACGGCAATGGCACTCCGCAAGTACTCGAATATCTTCACCCCCATATCGATTTATATAAAGTCGATCTCAAGGGCTTCGACGATCATCACTATCGCCAACTCGGCGGACGTCTCCAGCCGATCCTCGATACTATTCGAAGTCTTCACAAAATGGGCATCTGGCTCGAGATCGTCACCTTGCTCATTCCCGGCTTTAACGACAGCGACGACGAACTGCGGAAGTTGACCGAGTTTCTTTCCGGCGTCTCGCCGGAAATCCCGTGGCACGTCACCGCCTTTCACCACGATTACAAAATGACTTCGCCAGCCGACACGCGCCCCGAAGATATGCAGCGCGCCGCCGCCATCGGACGCCAATCTGGCTTGCGCTACATCTACGCCGGCAATCTCCGCGGCCGTGTCGCCGGACTCGAAAATACTAGTTGCTACGAATGTGGAGAACTGCTCATCCAGCGCTTCGGATATTCGATCGAACAATACCGGCTGACTCCCCAAGGCAATTGCCCAGCCTGCGCCGCCGCCATCCCCGGTCGCTGGTCCAGAAAATTTGATGGTCAAATCGCTGCATCGCCCTTTCTGCCTCGCAAGGGCGCTCCATCGCTTAACATCCTCCCCTAATCGAACTCTGCATCTCGCCGAAGCCTGTCCCCATCCTGATAAAATCCCTTCGCACTTGCCGACAAAAACTCATGCGTACGACAAACCACTTCCTGATCGCATTGCTCTGCCTCCTCTCGTCGGGCTTGTCCTGCTCGCCCCGCGATTTCCTTTCCCGACGCCTTGCGGCCGACCTGATTTCCGCCTCCGACTTGTTCAAAACGCCTCAATTGTTCTGGCTCAAGACTGGCCTCGTTTCTAACAAAGATTTCAGCTCCCCTGACACCATGGTCCTCCAGCGTCGCGGCTGGATCATCGGCACCGAGCAACCGTGTCCTCCCAATCTCGACCCTCCTCCCTGCTGGGACGTCGTTCTCTCGCCCCTTGGAGTCGACATCATCCGTCCGCTGATCACCAAAGCGCTTCCTGACAATGGCCCCATCGGAATTCAGGTCGCGCGCCGCGAATTGATCGCCATCTCCGGAATCAGCAAGGCCGGCAACTTTGCCGACGTCGAATTTACTTGGCGATGGGTCTCGATCAATCCAGTCGGAGCGGCCCTATACGACGGTGGAGTCCACTACCGTTCCAACGTCGCCTTTCGCGGTTACGACGACGGATGGCGCGTCCTCGAACAAAGTGTCCCCAGCAACCAGCCGTTAGACGAAGCTCTCCGCAACGCGCAACCCACATCGCCATGACTTATGACGAACGAAAAAATCGTATGTCCCTGGGACGGCAAATTAAGACGCACGATAGATTCAGGAAATGGTCATCCGAGTTCAGCACCGATCCGCACCCCGCATCTTTGCTATATTCCTACCTGCTCTCTCAATGACAAAATCACGGAGACCCATGCACCGCTCAATTCTGTCTGTCATCCTACTGTCAACCTTGGCCTCGCTTCTCGCCAACGCTCAATCCGCTAAGCCGAAGCTCACTCTCGATGATTTTTTCAATTCCGTCAGCTTCTCATCGGCGAAAGTCTCTCCCGACGGCAACTCCGTCATCATCGAGGTCGAAAAGGCCGATTGGGACCAGCAAATCTTCCGCAAAGAACTTTGGCTCTACCGCGAAGCCTCCGCTGCGTCGCCAGAGAGTCTCATTCAACTCACTCAATCCGGCCACGATACCTCTCCGCAATGGTCGCCCGACGGTCGATGGATCGCCTTCCTCTCGGAACGCAAAGGGGGAGATTCGAAAGACGCCGATACAGGAGACGCCAAACTAAGAAGTGGAATGGCAAAGAGGCGGAAAGACGACGACAAGAGCAAAGACATCTCTCAACTCTTCCTGATTTCACCTCGTGGCGGCGAATCCTTCGCCATCACCTCCGGAGACGAAGAAGTTCACGCCTTTGCCTGGTCCGCCGACTCGAAGGCAATCTTCTTCGCCACTCGCCAGCCTTGGAACAAGCAACAAACCGACGACCACAAGAAAGAATGGAAAGACGTCGTTCGTTATCGCGGCGATGAGCGCGGCGACATAATCTTCCGTCTCAATCTCGACCTGGCCTTGGCGCACCACGCTGCGCTCGGCGCGGCAGAAATTCCCGACGCAGAAAAAGATTCCGGCGCCACCCCCGGGGCGGTCACCATCTCCCGCACCCCTCTCAAGGTCGATCAACTCAGCATCTCTCGCGACGGCGAGCACCTGGCCTTTTTGACTGCCTCCGTCTCCGAGCGCCAGGAAAAAGTGGAAGACGTCGATCTCTACCTCGTCACCATCAACGGCACCGACACCGAAACCGAAGCCGAAACCGCTCCCATCCGCCTCACGCGCAATGAAGCCGTCGAATTGGCTCTCGACTGGTCTCCCGACAACCACCATCTTTTCTTCCAGGTCAACTTAGGATCGGCCGAAGGGAAGTACGAAGACCCGCAACCTCGCCTCTACTCCATCGATATTGCATCCGACAAACATCAAATCCAACGCTGGTTTGCCGACTACCCGGGCGAAGTGGTCCACTACACTGTGCTCCCCGACAATTCGGTGCTCTGTGCCTGCCGCCTCGGCACCGAAGTTCAGTTCGTCTCCCAAGCGAACCCGAAATCCGCCATCGTCAAACGCGAAGGATGGCCCGGCACCTACGAATCTCCCAACTCCTCATTTCATGCCAGTCGCATCGCCTTCGCCTTCTCAACCAGTGTCCGTCCCACCGAAATCTATCTCGCCGATGGACCCGATAAACTCTCCCTGGCCCGCCCCATAACCTCTTTCAATAAACTCTTCACCGAGCGCGAACTGCCTCAGGCGAAACCCTATCGTTGGACCTCCGATGACGGCACGCCTGTCGAAGGGATGTTGATGTATCCGCCTGGCAAATTCGAGGCCAAGAATCTTCCCACCTTCGTCTTTATCCACGGAGGCCCGCAAGACGCCGACGGCAACCACTTCGAAGCCGATTGGTATCAATGGGATCGCCTTGCTGCCACCGCGGGCTGGCTCGTCTTCGAACCCAACTATCGCGGATCCACCGGCTACGGCGACAAGTTCGCTCTTCAAATCGTCCCCGAAATTGTCTCCCGTCCCGGCAAAGATATATTGACCGGCGTCGATGCGCTCGTGAAAGATGGAATCGCCGACCCCGACCATCTAGCCGTTGGCGGATACAGCTACGGCGGTTATATGACCAACTGGCTCATCACGCAGACCACGCGCTTTAAGGCCGCCGTCACCGGCGCCGGAGCCGTCGAACACGTCGCCAATTGGGGCAACGACGACACTACTTTCGACGATGCCTATTTTCTTGGAGGCCTGCCTTGGGAAACCGCCGATCGCTATCGCAGCGAAGGAGCGATCTACCAGATAAATAAGGTTCGCACTCCCACCCACATGGTTGCCGGAGCTGACGACGTTCGGGTTTCCGTCCTCGAAGACTACTTGCTCGATCGCGCTCTGCACGAACTGAATGTCCCCAGCGATCTGCTGATCTTTCCCGGCGAAGGCCACTCGCTCGCCAAGAATCCATGGCACGGCAAGATCAAAGTTCGCGAAGAGCTGAAATGGTTGCAGAAGTATGGCGGAGTGCCACCAACCAACTGACTCGATCAGCCAGCTCACGGTCAAAGGGAATGATCCGAAAAATTGCGGCCTCGGCTTACTGATGATCTCTGGGAATCGTTTCCTGCCAGGTCTTCGTCCTGATCTGCTGCCCGTCCTTCAAGAGTTCGCGCGTGTATTTGTAGTAAAAATTCTGGACGTCGCTAGTCAGAGTGAGATGGCCTCTCCAGATAAGAGTTTGTTGCTTCAATACCAGGGCGATCTCGGCCTCTGCCTGTACCGAGCTCGTTTCGGGATGGTTATCATCCGCTAAATAAGTGATAGCCTCGAGATCGGTCTCTTTTCCCCAGGGGTAGGTTTCCGCCGATTTTCCGCTCCAACTCACCTTCGTCTTTGCGTTGACTTCATCGCGCTCCGTCTTCCAATCGCCGGGCCAGGGAAATCCTTCGCCCTTGATGTCGGCTCGTTCTTCCGAAGGCTCCGGCGGTTCAAACTCAGGCGCCGCATACATAGACGGCGGCACTAACGGAAGCATCAATCGCGATCCGGTCGCTCCTCCCAGTTGCAGAGTGGTGGTCATTGCGTAGGGATTCGGCCATACCATAGGCCAAAGCGCATTCGAAACCGATAGCCGGATGCGGTGCCCCTTCGGAAACGTCCAGGTGGCCAAGTGCATCTCGATATCGAGAGCGTAAGTCTGATTAGGTACGAGATCCTTCGGATCGCTCGGATTCTCGCGTTGCGCGCCGTTCAATCCCGCTCCCGCCACTTGTGTCACGGTGCCATCCGGCGCAACATCCAGCAGGCGCGCAAACCAATCGGCCAGCGGAGCCGAAGAACTCGCCTGCAGCAGCGCGTGCGGCCGCCCCAAAATCGTCAGATCCGTCTTCAAAGGAGTGGAATCATAAGTCAGGCTAAAGGCGTCGACCGGACGTTGGTCCGTCAGCAACTCTCCCCACCAGAATCCCGCTTCCACCCCGATGCTCGGAACATACCGCAGTTCGTGGACCGCGGGTTTCGCCGGTTCGGTCGAAAGCACATGAGCGTCGTACAGATAGAGTGTCGTGTTCGATACATTTCTTGGAGGCCATCCGACTTCGCCTCTCCATTTTCCCGGCACAGTCTTTAAGTTAACGTCAGGCGCATGCCAGTCCTGCATATAGATCGACAGCGGCGGTCCGTCCATGATTCCGGTATTGTGGTTCTTTAGCCAGTAATCCCACCACCGCAGAGCTTGGTCTCTCCATTCAATCTGTGGCCCCGGCTCCGCGTCATTCGGAAAGGTATGGTTCCAAGGACCAATGATCGCCTTCACTGGAGCCTTTACTTGCGCCAGCATCCGCGGAATGGAATCCCGATACCCATCCAGTAGTCCGCCGATCAGAAAGCACGGAATCTTGATTTCGCTAAGCGGGCGCTCAGGAGCTGTCCAGAACGGTCCATCGCGCTGATGCTTGAAATATTCCAGCGACCACGGCTCCGATTCGAACCGCGGACCAAGCACTTTCTCGTCCAACGTGTAGTCAGGAGCTCCCGGCATCGACGGAGCCAGATCCATGTTGAGCTCGAATTCGTCAAAGTGCATGAGCCCGTCGATGTAATGTATGTCGTCGTGGAAGAGTTGCTCCGTGGCATCCACAGCCAGAATCGTTTTCAACGCGGGCGGATGTCGCATCGCCATCTGGATCGAGTTGAACCCTCCCCACGAGATGCCGAACATTCCCACTTTGCCGGTCGACCATGGTTGCGCCGCCAGCCACGCGATCACCTGCTCGCCGTCGAGTTGCTCTCTCTCAGAATATTCGCGATCTGTCGGCGTTCCTTCGCTCGTGCCGAATCCTCTTATGTCTACCCGCACGCTGACATATCCATGTGCCGCAAACCATTTGTGCACGGGATAATCGCGCGCTGCGGTCGCGTCATCTTTGCGGTAGGGAAGGTACTCCAGCAGAGCAGGGAACTTCTCGTCAGCCTTCAACGCATCCGGCATATATAGCGTCGCCGACAGCCGGACTCCGTCCGTCATCGGGATCCACTCCTGCACCATACGGACAGTGTGCAGCGCCGCCGTCGCCTTCGATGCGGCGGCAACTTTGGAAGAAAATGCCAAAAACGCTACCACTAGCAAAAGAACCTTCAACGTGCGTTCGCTTGCCTTAGGAGGCGAGCCGGTCCGTCCCCACGCGAACAAATCAAGACGCGATATCATGGATGCCGCAAATCATAACACCTTCGCCAACTCCACTTCCCGTTCGCTGTGGCGATGCTTGACAGCTTCTGACTATCTTCTTATTGTTGCTTTCCGATACGTTGGGCATTTCCTATGAATATTGTGAAGGCAACAAATAAATATGAGCAGTGGCTCAGCTCCCACGTTCGCATCGTGGAGCCCGACCTGCGATTCAAGCACGAGCAAATGGCGGCCGCTCTCTTCCCGTTTTTCCGCGCCACGTTTTATCGCTGGCTTCAGCTCTGGCCCGAAAGCTGTGCCGATCTTGATCGTGTGCCGCACATTCTCTCAGTTGGCGATTTGCACGTAGAAAATTTCGGCACCTGGCGCGACACCGATGGCCGTCTCGTGTGGGGCATCAACGACTTTGACGAAGCCTGTCTCTTCCCCTACACCATGGATCTCGTTCGTCTCGCCACCAGCGCCCTTCTCGCTGCGCGCGAAGAGCGTCTGACCATGAAAGCCAAAGAGTCCTCGGCTGCCATTTTGGAAGGCTATGAGCGAGGCATGCAAGACGGCGGTCGTCCCTTTGTATTAGAGGAAGAGCACGCCTGGTTGCGGGCCATCGCGGAAAGCAAGCTTCGCGACCCCGTTCTCTTCTGGCAAAAAATGGACCGTCTCCCCACCGTCCGCGCCGAAATCCCCGAGAGTGCCCGTGAGGCCCTCGAACACTTGCTTCCCCAACCCGGCATTCGCTATCGCCTGGCCCGCCGCAGGGCCGGTCTCGGAAGCCTCGGCCGCGTGCGACTGGTCGCGATCGCCGACTGGAAGGGTGGCCGCGTCGCCCGTGAGACCAAGGCCCTCACCGCGTCCGCATTGCAATGGCTGTATCCGCAGCAAACGCCCTCGGAAATCCTTTATGGTGCCATCCTCAAGCGAGCCGTCCGCTGCCCCGATCCCTACGTCCAACTCCGGGGCCACTGGATCGTTCGCCGCTTGTCCCCGCACTGCTCCCGCATCGAACTCGAGACGCTCGGAACCAGCCGCGGTGAATGTCGCCTGCTCGAAGCGATGGGACGTGAAACTGCCAACGTCCACGTCGGCACTGAAGAAAAACGTCGCTCCATCCTCAAAGACCTGCGCAAGCGAAAAGGAAACTGGCTCCTCGCTGCCGCCACTTCGATGGCCGATGCTGCCCAAAAAGACTGGCGTGTGTGGAGAGAGCGCCGGCAGAATTAAGGCTCTGCCGGCGCTTTATTGGAGGGATAGTCCATACGTGGGTTCGGGTTCAAAAAGGCGGAACTCGAGAGCTTGCGGTTTACTGTGAACTCCTATGCGCAGGATCGCGTCCAGAATGCACTCCAACGACTCCGGAGACCCGGACCACACCCGCGAAAACGATTCGCGATGCACCGCCAGTTCCCCGAGCAATCGTCCTACCTCTATCGGACCCAGATCGAAGTCGGCTAGACTCGGATCGCTACCGATCCGCATCGGAACTGTTTGGGATGGCGGCAAACGAAGACTCGCTTGCGTGAGCCAATGCGCGATAAGCCTCTTCAGATGGTCTCGGCAACACACACTCTTGATGTCTTTTTGTGCCGCCAGCGAAGAGTGCCATGACAGTATCTTCAGCCGGTCCAGCCACCGGTTCTCCACCACCAGAAACCATCCGGCATGGCGAATGGTGTCCAGTCCGCAGACCGAGCAAGGGAATCTCTTCGTGATCGTGTAATTCATTATCCCTCCACGAGTTTCGTCAAACTCTCGCGGCAACGGTAGACAGTCTCGTCGTCTCGTAGTTGGGCAGCGGCACCGTTAGCATGCCTCGATTCGGGTCGAAACGCAGCGTGAAGTGGGATGAGCAGGCGTCGCACAGCCAAAAATGCTCACGCCGTCGCAGTTTCCGCCGGGTTCCATCAAACGCAAGGTTGAGATCGGAATCGCAGGTCTCTGCCAGAAACAGCTTTCCTTCGCGTAACGAAAGAAAAGGAACTGTACAGGTGGGGTTGGCGCATTTGTGCAGCATCGTGCTTAGTCCCTTCTTCTCGTCTTTTCGGTCAGAGAGATTCCATGCACATTGCACGCCAGAGACCAAGGCTCAATAAGAAGAACTTAACGAACATCCTCGATGTTACTTTAACTTACCCCACTTTTGCCTACCCGCTTTCGTCACAGGAGAAACCTCCGCGACGTGTCACAGTCGCGTGCGACGGATCGCCGTCGTCACCGCAACCATCCTGTCTGTGACCCCCGTCACGCCATTGCGGGTTGAAAACTTATTGTTTCTAGCTCGGTATCTCCCTCAAGGGACGGTGCCCCCTCTCCAGCGTCGTCTCCCCATGATGCCCGCCGACAAAATCCTTAATGAACAATCAACGACGACGCCGCAACCACAACCCCGGCAATAGCCATCAGCAAGCCTAAATGCCAGTAGATCCGCCGCCCCGATAGCAATGTGATCGACGTTACCACTAACGCAATCTCGAGGAACACCTCCCCTAAGTCGAAGCGGTCCGCTTTGCGCCGCGTCAGGTCCGTCTCTTTCTCCGTTTCATGTGCCTTGGCGTCCAGTTCCTTCTGGTCGTCCTTGTACCGGTCGGCCTCACCACGATACTTTTCGTGCAGCTTCGTTGCTGCCTCCGCATCCTTTGTCGCAATGATCGTCGTCAAGTCCGCGAACAATTCATCGTTGTGCCGCCGTATATTTTTCGCCTGGTAATATGCCCACTCGTCCGTGACCTTATTCTGCAGGATGATCTCTTCCGTATGCGTCCGATGTCCCAGCAGCGACACGGTCGCTACCAACACCGCCAGCACCGCCATCGTCAACGTCACCGGCGCCAGATCCGGATGCTCGCGCGCATGCTCGGCATGCTCATGTAACTCATTCAATTCTTCGGACATGGTCTCTCCTGTGAAATCACAACATCTGCTTGCATTTTCTAGACGGTGGTCCTGCTCTTTCTGACAACTGAGAACTGACAACTCAACCCTATTCTCCCATCACTTTAATAATCACGCGTTTGTCCCTTTGCCCGTCAAACTCAGCATAAAAGATTTGCTGCCATGGTCCAAAGTCCAGCCTTCCCTTCGTCACCGGAACAATAACCTCATGATGGATAATCAGCGATTTCAGGTGCGAGTCGCCATTGTCCTCGCCCGTCTGATGATGTTTGTAATCCGCCCGAAACGGAGCCAGTGTCTCCAGCCACTGATCAATGTCTTCGATCAGCCCGCTCTCGTTGTCGTTGACGTAAACTCCAGCCGTGATGTGCATCGCTGAGACCAGAACCATCCCATCCTTGATCCCGGATTTCTTCAGCGCGCTCTCCACCTGCGGCGTCAGATGAACATAAGCCCGTTTCGTTTTCGTGTGCAGGGTCAGGTATTCCGTGTGGAATTTCATGACTCTATCTTAAACGGGCAATCGGAAAGGGTGGGCCGTCCTATCGCGAAGCGAAGCGCGGGATGTGCGAGGCGAAGGGCACGATCCATTGAATCTCTTTTTCTTACCGCATCGACTCTTCAATTTCTGAAATCCACTCCGGACGCTTCAACACTTCCCGCGGCTTCGGCCCATCCGCGGCCCCCACAATGCCGTCTCGCTCCATCAGGTCGATCAGGTGTGCTGCCCGTCCGTAGCCGATCCGCAACCGCCTTTGCAGCAGGGAAGTCGAAGCCTTCCCGAACTCAATCACCAGTCGCACCGCGTCATTAAACAGCGGATCATTATCGTCCGCCGAAACTCCGCCCGAATCATCCCCATCCGCCGACGATCCCTCGCGCTCTTCCTTCGGCGTCTCCAGGAACTTCTCCTGATACTGCGCCTGCCCTTGCGCCTTCCAGAATTCCACCACGGCAGCGATTTCCTTCTCCGTAACGTATGGCGCGTGCAATCGGTGAACCCGCGCCGATCCCGACGGCAGATAAAGCATGTCGCCTTTACCAAGCAGGGATTCCGCGCCATTCGCATCAAGAATGGTCCGCGAATCCACCTTCGTCGCCACGCGGAACGACACCCGCGCCGGGAAGTTCGCCTTAATCAATCCCGTAATCACATCCACCGAAGGCCTCTGGGTCGCTAATACCAAATGAATCCCAACCGCGCGCGCCATCTGCGCCAGTCGCGTAATCGATTCTTCTACGTTATTTCCATCGAGCATCATCAAATCGGCCAATTCGTCAATGATGATGACGATCTTGGGAATCGGCCCATCTTCCGGATTCGTCTGCTCGCTGAACAGGCTCGGCGTATCATCAAACAGCCGGTTGTAACTGTCAATATTGCGTACACCCTTCGCCGCCAGCAGCTTCAGCCGCCGTTCCATCTCCCGTACGGCGTTTCGCAACGCGTTTGCGGCCAGCTTCGGCTCGGTAATGATCGGTGTGTAAAGGTGCGGCACGCCCTCGTAATTCCCCAACTCCAACCGCTTCGGATCCACCAGCACGAGCCGCACTTCGTCGGGCGTCGACTTGTACAGAATCGACATGATCATCGAATTGACCGCGACGCTCTTGCCCGTACCCGTCGATCCCGCGATTAGCAGGTGCGGCATGCTCGCCAGATCCGCAGCCGCAATCCGGCCGTTGATATCCTTGCCCATCGCAATCGTCAGCTTCGATTTCGACCCCAGAAATTCCTGCGACTCGATGTTCTCGCGCAGCCAGATAATCTCCCGCTCGCGATTCGGAACCTGAATTCCGACCGTGCTCTTGCCCGGCATCCGTTCCACGAGAATGCTCTCGGCCCGCAACGCTAAACAAAGGTCGTCCGTCAGCCCGATAATCCGGCTATATTTGATTCCCGCTTCCGGCTTGAATTCGAACGTCGTCACCACCGGCCCAGGATTGATCTGCGTCACTTGCCCGTGGACTTCGAACTCCGCATACTTCGCCGTCAGAACCTGTGCCACTACCTTGAGTTCTTCTTCATGCACCGCCTGCTGTTCATCCGGACGATGTAACAAACTCGAGGGCGGAAGTTTGTAACTTCCCGCGATCTTCGGCAGAGTCGTCTTCGGCTTGTGCTCTGAATCCGCTCGGTCCGTGACTTCAATCCCCGAACCGGACGCCGCGGCCTCCACCGGCCCACCGGCGTCATCCTTTGCATGCTCCTCCGCCATCATCCGTTCAATGCCGGTTCTCGGAGCCCCCGGCGCCGTTTGCTGCGCCGGGTTTTGTGCTTCCGCATACGAACCATCTTGTCGTGCCAAAGTCGGACGCTGCGTCTCAGCCCGTTGTGCGGCCGGACGCGCCACCAGTTGCGTCGTGACTACCGGCTTTTCGGCGCGGCGCTTCTCCAGTTCTTTCTGCTGACGCCGGCGCTCGCGCTCAATCTGCCAGTCTTGCAAACGCTCTTTAAGCGCCACCACGAAGGCAAACCGCGTTGGCATCCACAGTTCAATCGCCGAAAACGAGAAAGCAGTGGTCAGGTAGAGCGCGACCGCCAAAACCGTTGTGCAGACGATATAAGCGCCTGCAACGTTCAGGTAACGGATCAAGACGTCGCCGACGATTCGTCCCGCCAACCCTTCAATCGGGATCGAGCCCATCCAGTGAAAATGTCCCGGCAGAATCGCCAGCAAGGCCGGCACAAACATCAGAAGCCAGATTCCGCCCAGTGTCTTCGCGATCGGAGCCTGCACCACTCGAGACCGGAACCACCGTGCCCCCAACATCATCATGAAAACCGGAAACAGAAACGATCCCACCCCCCAGAATTGCAGCACGACATCCGAGAGATACGCGCCGAGGATACCGATCCAATTCCGGGCGGCATGCGAACCAGTGAGGATTGACGCGCTATTCAGCGATGGATCGAGTGGAGAATAGGAGGCAAGTGCGAGAAAAAGGAGGAGCGCGGAGACGCACAACAGGAATCCGACGAGCTCATTCAGACGCCGGTTCTTGGTGGGCGTGAAAATCTTCGAGAAAAATGTCATGTGGCAAGCGACGCCGTCGCCGGGGCGAGATTTGCCCGACAAAGTCGTTACATGGCCAGAGCTTGATAATTATGACAAGAACCCGCGATTCCTACAATGCGGGAAAAAGGACAGGGTGGCGAGTTGGGTTCCCACCAATACGTCTTCACCGTTCCAGTATTTCCTTGTACGCGTTCAGCGCCACTTTCTTCGGCTGGCCCGGCAAAATCGCATCCATACTCCGAGTCGTGTTCCCGCCGATCGCGAATTGGATGATAGGAATCATGCCGTTGCCAAAATCGGCAAAAACCGGAAGTACCATCCCAAAATGTTCGTCAACTTCGCTCTGGGTCACCGTCATATGCAACTTCACTTTGCCAGTTTCCCCCGGAGACAGTTGGTACTCGAAGTGGTATCGCGGCACTTGCGTCCCATAGACCCACTCGCCGAAGAACCAGTCCAGCCGCCCGTTCCGTTGCAGATCCATTTCTTTCGTCATGTGCTTTTCGGCGATTGCTTTAAAAGATTCGGTCGTCGCCGCCTTATCGTGGTGGCTTTCCACAAAGTCATGCATCATCGCGATAAACGCCTTGTCCTGATCTTCATTGGAGTACATCATCGAGCGCAGCATCTCCAGCACGTACGCTCCTTTCGGATAGACCACGTTCTGATAGGCGCTTTCGCTCTTCGGAGAATTCAGCCGTTCTCCCATCCAAATCGGCCCCGAATCGTTGGGAGCATTCCCGAAATTATTCTTCTCCAGAATTCGCTTCTGGAGCCTCTCCCAGAAGTCGATATAGTCTTTCCGCCAGTCTTTCCCCACCGCCTGCTGCAGAAACAGTGCTGCCGAAAACTCCGCAAACCCCTCCGACAGCCACTGATCGTGATACGATGCCCATCCCACCGAATGTCCCCACCACTGGTGCGCCACTTCATGCGGCGTTACTTCCTGCACAAAGCCAGTCAAAGTTCTACTGATATGTCCCATCAACAGCCATCGCTGCGTGGAATCCATGTACGCCGATATCGGAAGGTAGACGAGATTCGGCCACGACTGCCCAAAATTAAAGTTCGGCTGTTCCGTGATGTAGATATCCTCATATGGACTCCTGCCGAAGTAATAGGTGCACAACTGCATCTGTGCCCGCGTCTGTTCGAGTGCATACTTCGTCATCGCCCCCGGAGCCATCGACTGTAGGAATGCCCCTTCTTTGGCATGCATCAGCGAGTTTGGCAATTCCGTCAGATAGTATCCCGAGAGCTTGTATCCCGTTTTCTCGTCGGTCAGCTCGACCTTCCGATAATCACCGTAATTAAATCCAGCGACCGCCACGGGAATCGGAGTAACCCAGTGCGTAACCGCGAAACCCTGCTCGGTCGATTCTGATTGCAGTTTTCCCACACTCACGACTTTGTAATTATGCGGAACTTTGTAAGTAAGGTCATACAGCGCATGCTCTCCAAAACCGTTCAAATTGGGATACCAGGAACTTCGCGCACTGACATAAAAACTTCCTTCACCAGCCTGTTCCAGAACCTTGTCGCCCGTGTATTCGACCGTAATCGAATGTTCTTTTCCCGCCTCGGGCGCTTGCGGAAGAATTGCATAAAACGATCCATCCTCCTTGCGGCTCTCCTGGATCCAGTACAGCGCCTGGCCTTGCTCGTCCGCGACTCGCGCCACCCGTAAGTTTGGGAGCAAGCCGAATTTAAGAACCCTCTCTCCGGCGACGATAGGCTCAAAGGTGATGGTCGCCGTCCCAAACAAGTGATCGTTCTTTGCGATGACGGTCTCAATCTTGTAACGAACGGTGGCAAACAACCGCCGGTCCTCAGCAGAATTTGCCGTCCGGTTCACATACTCCGACTTGAGATGAGCCAGATACCACACCCCATCGTCCATCCCTTCAGGATCGTAATTAATCAGCGCGACCTCCTCCGGAGAGTCAAGCTGCGGCAGTGCTCCCACGTGCGCTCGCACGAAGAAACGCAGATCCTTCCGCTTTTTCCCGCGAATGTAAGCATTGAAAAATGGCGGATGCCCCGGGTTATAAAGCGCCGCCAGCAGGTCGGCATCCACGTTGTCCATGGTTTCGCCTTGGAGCAGATACTGCGTGAACCCCAGTGGCTCCCGCCTTTCTCGCATCCGCTCTCTCCATTTGCTGAGAGCCACAGCTGGTTCCGTCGATGTGCTGACCTTCGCTCCTAACCCCGGAACGAACTTTGCCCAAGCCTCTCGCGTGAATCGAAACACCACTTCGGTAAAATCCTCGCCGAATTCCGCGGAACCGGTGCGCCGTTCGAGTTCTTTCATGTCCACGTGCAGCACGGGTTTGAGAGTGAAGTGCCCCTCGCCGACAAAGATCACGCCCGTCTCGATCCCATCCACTGGATTGATAACCGTGAGCGTCCCTTTCACAAACTGAAACGTCCCCACGTCCCACGGCAAGGTGAAGTTGTCGATCTGATACGTTTGCCCGGTTCCGACACCACGCAACTGCCTGTACAGAGGATCCGAATTATCGAACGCGAGATTCTTCCCCGCCACATTGACGCTCACCTGCTGCCGGGTGATCGCCAGCGTCAGCTGTAACTGAACTGCGCCCTTCAAATCCACCGTCTTAGTGAGCGTCTCAAAGCCATCGCGAATTACTTGCACCGAATATGTCCCGGCCTTCAGATCAGGGGACGCAAACTTGCCGAGCCCATCCGAAGTAAGCTCGATCGGTTGAGCGAGACTTTCCCCGGTAATCACGACGCGTGCTCCCGCCACCACCGCCCCTGATGGATCCTGCACCGTTCCGGAAATCTTCTGTGCAATGAGTGAAGCAGGAGTGCCGAACCACAGAAGAAGAAACCCAAGTAAGAGACAAGTAATATGTTGTTTTTGATATTGCCCGACAAGTCTATGCATGATCCCTGGCGTCCCGCCCTGTAACATTCGGGTTCTCGTGTAACTCCTGAATAATTTGTAACCGAGCGCCAGTCGAGAGCCCGCTTCGACTCTACGAGCTCTCAAGAAAATGGCAGGGCCAGTGTAACGGAAGAGTAAGACGAGCGATAGAGTTTGTTACTCGGCCGCCGCTGAAGCAGTTTGCTGAGTCGCGTTCTCGAATGTTTGCAGATTAAGCTCAGGTACCTCGAAGCCCTTTCTCACCACAATGCAGCCACCGGAGCTTCCTTAAACACCGGCGCTGGCCCGCCCCGATTCGACAGGTGAATCGCACTCAGGTACGGTTTAACCAGAGGATCATAAGTGACCGTAATACTTCCGCCCCTTCCCGGTGATCCATCAGACCCGCTCCGTCCGTCCGACCCACTCGTCCCGTTGCTTCCGCTCGGCGAGCCAATCCCGCCAGCACCTCCGCTCCCACCGCGTCCGCCCCGTCCACCGGATCCTCCCGCTCCCCCATCAGCCTTCACCGTAAGCGACCCTCCCGTGGGATCCACCAAATAGAGTCTTCGATGTCCAGTCGCCGTTACCGCGGCTTGCAGTAGCGGATGAGGTCCTGTTGTCAACGTCACCAGCACTTGCACAGGTGGTGCGTCCCCGCCATTTCCACCGTCGCCTCCATCCGAACCATTTCCTCCGTTTCCACCATCCCCGCCCGCCGACGGATTATTCGGATCCGTCGATCCCATGCTACCGCTGCTGCCGTTCGTTCCATCCGTTCCATCCATGCCGCTCGCCCCCGCGCTGCCTGAGAAGTTCGATACAAACGGGTAGTCGTATCGCAACGGAATGTCCAACTCCGCATGCAGATCGGGATGGCTGGGCACCGTGATCGCCACATGCCCCATCTTTCCTTCGCTGACCCGTGGATCATGCGGAAGGGACAGAACGCCTTTCTGGTCAGCACTTACGACCGTCGCTGCAACCGTGAGATCCTTCCAGAGAACTTTGCCCTTGCCAGCTCCTTCCGTCTGCAACACCTTTCCACCCGGTTCCGTGACCGTCACGACCAACGGACTCTTCTCTCCCGGCGCGATCCCCGGCCCTTTCGGCAAACTCGCTTCGATCGACGTGATCGGCGTCTTCGCCAGGTAAACCTTCATCCCTAGTTTGACCTTAATCGGCGTGCACCCGCTCAGCGCGAGCAGAAAACTCATACCCAGCCAAGCCATTAACCAGCGAGTTCGGCCAACTCGCTGCGAAGACGAAAGCGACGCAAGATTGAACATAAGTTCCTCTGCATAGCATGTTGTAGTGGCGTAAGTCCGGCGGAGTTGGAGGATTTGTTTTGACTCATCTCGCGTCCAGCCCGCCGCAACCCGTTCTGCCGAGATACTGATAAATCGAACACGAAATCATAGGGCATGTTGTGTTCTACTTCTGCTTCGCGAAGTAAAGTTTTGTGAAGACTTTGATCGTATGACTCGCAACATCGGAGCCCACGTGACCCAATCCGCTCAGCCCTCCCGTCCGCTAGTTACTCTCGGTGTCATCGTCCTTCTAGCCATCCTTTTTTTTCAACTAGCCTTCTCCGCGAACCGCAATTCCATCACTTGGGATGAAGACGACCACATCTACGCCGGATACATGTCCTGGAAGCATGCCGACTTCGGCCTCAACCCTGAGCATCCTCCACTAGTCAAACTTGTCGCCACGATCCCGCTGCTCAACATGCCGCTGAAAATGCCAGTCCTCCAGGACCGCAATTTCAAACACGAAGCCTTCCTCGGTGGCAAAGACTTCCTCTTCAAGAATGACGCCAATACCCTGCTCTTTCGCGTCAGGATCGCTGCCTCACTTTTCACTCTATTGCTCGCCCTTCTCGTCTTCTTGGCCGCCCGCGAAATGTTCGGTCTTGGCGCCGGCTTCATCGCACTTAGCCTCCTCGTTTTCGATCCCAACCTGCTCGCTCACGGAGCCGTCCTCGGTACCGACGCCGCTCTCTCCTGCTTTATGTTCGCGTCCCTCTACGCCTTCTATCGCTATGTGAAAGCCCCGTCTTCATGGCGTCTGGCACTCGTAGGGCTTGCGACTGGCCTCGCCTTGGCTTCCAAGCACACCGGCATTTTGGTTTTTCCCATGTTGCTAGCAATGTCTATCTGCGAACTCATTCGCGGAGCCGCTACTTCGCACTACGATCGAGCGCCAGTCACCAATTGGCAAAAGCACGTTTTCCAACTAGCCATCGCCCTCGTCGCCATCAGCGCCATCTCTCTCACCATCCTCTGGGCCTCCTACGGCTTCCGTTACCAGGCTCGCTCCGAGGGACGCCTGCTGAATCCTCCCCTAGCCGAATTTGTGCACGATCTGAAGCGCCCGCGCGAAGCCCGCCTCCTTCAGACCGTGGCCCATTTCCGCCTTCTTCCCGAGGCCTACATCTACGGACTCGCCGACGTCCGCATCATGTCCGACTTCTACGCCAGTTTCTTGCTCGGCAAAGTCTATCCCCATGGAGTCTGGTTCTACTTCCCGGTCGCATTCGCCATCAAATCGAGCCTCTCGTTCCTGATCCTGCTATCACTAACGATCTGGACCATCGCGACGGGCCGTCTGACGGCCTGGCGCGAGATCCTCTTCCTGACCATCACGCCCCTGATCCACCTGATCGTTGCCATGAGTTCCGGGATGAACATCGGCGTGCGCCACATGCTGCCGATGTATCTCTTCCTCTCCGTCCTCATCGCGGGCGCTGCCTGGAAACTAATCGAGCACAATCGTCGCTGGAGCTACGTAATCGTGGCCCTCCTGCTCTTCCAGGCCGCTTCGACGATTCGCACCTACCCTGCTTATCTCGCCTATGCCAACGAGCTCTGGGGAGGCCCATCCCAAACCTACCGCCTGCTCAGCGACTCTAACTCGGATTGGGGACAGCAACTCAAGGACGTGAAACGCTATCTCGATCGCAACCACATACAGGATTGTTGGTTTATTTACTTCGCGGAAGGCGTCGTCGACGCCAGCTACTACGGAATCCCCTGCAAGCCGCTTCCCACCGCTGATTCGCTCTGGGTGAACGAACCCGCCAACGCTCCACCTGCGATCGACGGCATCGTGCTCGTCAGCGCCGGCGACCTCTCAGGCTTTGAATTCGGAGCTGCTCCCTTAAATCCGTATGAACAATTCAAATTCCTGCGTCCTATCGCAGTTATTGACTACGGTGTCTTCGTCTACCAGGGGCACTTCGAGATTCCGCTCGCGGCCTCGATCGGTCACTCGCAGAAAGCGCAAGCTCTGCTCGACGATCATCATCTCCCCGAAGCTCTAGCCGAGGCGCAACAAGCGCTTGATCTCGCGCCCGATGCCGTTCAGCCCAACGCCCTTATGGGGGACATCTTCACCGCCATGCAACGCCCCGAACGAGCACGCGAGTCATACCAGAAAGCGCTCACGCTCGCGAAAACCATCCAACCCGACTTTCAGATCGGATGGGTGAGCGGCCTCGAAAAGAATCTAGCTTTTCCAAAGGATTAAGTTCAATCGCCAGGAAACTGGTTTGAACTGGATTTGAAAGGGCGCAGCTTCAGCTGCGCCGTATCCGTCGTTCCGAATGTGTCGCGCTTCGGCGCTTGAGGGATGCCTCTCAGCGTCTTTGGGGACTTCTGCCGAAGCGCTTCAATCCGCGTGAGACCCGTGATAAGTAGATCTAACTCCATCTAGTGTCCCAGCATCCCCGCTGCCCAAGCGAGTACCAGCACTCCGACCACAATCCGATACATCGCAAACGGAGCGAAGCCACGTTTCCTCACCCACCCCATAAACCACGCCACCGCTCCATACGCAACAATGAAGGAGACAACAAAGCCGATCGCCAGGACGACCCATTGGTGAGGAGTAATCTCCGCGACGCCAATCGGATTATCATCCTTCCCGCGTAGCGATTTCAAAAGTGTGTAGACGGTCGCTACTGCCATGGTCGGCATCGATAGAAAGAAAGAAAACTCCAGCGCCGCTGCCCGCGACATTCCCACCAGCTGCCCGGCCGCAATCGTCGACATCGATCGCGAAGTTCCTGGAAAAACCGCCGACAGAATCTGGCATGAGCCGATCCACACCGCCTGTCCCCCGTGAATGTCGTCCATCTTCCATGTGTGAATTGGCGAACCAGGAGCTCCCGGCCCCGCCTTTTCCCACGGCGCCTTCATCGCATCAATCACCCACATCACGATGCCACCCAGCAGCAGCGCCGTCCCCATCACGTATAAACTCTCGAGGTTCTTGCCAATCACTTTCGTCAGCAGAAATGAAGGAATCGCAGTAACAACAAACGCGATCGCGACCAGGCTCAACGGATGAGTCAGATACGTGCAATCCCTCTTTTCCCCCTCTGGCCAGGTCGAGAAGAGTTTCGCGATATGTTGCCGGAAGTAAATCGGCAGCACCAGAATCGCACCCAACTGGATCACAATCGAGTACATCTTCCAATAGCCGCTAGAGAGGGGCACATGCATCAATTGCTCCGCAATTCGAAGATGCGCGGTCGAACTCACTGGCAGAAATTCAGTCAGCCCTTCGACAATCCCCAGTACCACGGACAAAAGATAATCGCTCAAGTGTTCTCTCCAAATTTCGGTTCCGATGCAGCTCGCCGCATTCCCAAAACTCGCGCCCTTTTGAGCACACTTCCGTTACGCCCAAGCCGCGCGTGTTCACTGCATCCTGAGTTCCAGCAGGGTGAGCCGAGCTCCCTCATTTATATCTTACTGCGCGTACCGCTGGAAGAAGCTTTCGGCCTTCCATTCCGGACGCCGATCGCCATTCGCTACGTTCAGCAGTAACGCCCTGATGATCTCCTCGTACTTCGCTGCCGCCGCCAGATCCACCGGTTGCTCCACATCATCCGAAGGCGCGTGATACCGCTGCGTCAGCCAGTCTTTGAAAATCTTTACCTCCGGAGTATCTGGCTCCGGAGCTACGCTCATAATCACCGACGGTACGCCGTGGCGTATGAAATTATATTGATCGCTACGTACAAAAAAGATTGCGCAACGGCTCCGGATCCGGCTGCACTCGCACTCCTTGTGCTTGCGCGATCTGACGAACCCGCTCCCCGAGATCGGAATCGTCAAGGCCTAGAACCGTCAGCAACTTCAGCGGCACGATCGGCAAGAACATGTCTACGTTTACATCCGCGACGATCGACTTCCGTTCCACCGTCGGATGCGCCGCAAAATACTTCGATCCGAGCAGTCCCTTTTCTTCCCCCGTGACCAGCACAAGAAGAATCGATCGCCGCTGCTTCTCGGGATTTTTCCTGAAACTCGCCGCCATATCCAGAACCAGCGCGCTCCCCGAGCCGTCATCCATCGCCCCGTTATAAATCCGATCCCCATTGATCGGTTCTCCGATTCCAATGTGATCCAGGTGCGCTGACAACACCACATATTCGTTTTTCAACCCCGGGTCCGAGCCCGGCAATCTAAACACAAGATTCGCGGACTCAACATTCGTAACGTCCACCCGCGTTTTGGCTTCCAGCGCAATCGGCAGCGGAAAGTGTGGCAGCGGCTTCCGATCTTTGCCCAGCGCCGCGATCTCCTCGAAGGTATGTCCGGACCCAACAAGGAACTTCTCCGCCTTCGCGGGATTCACCGTAACGCCGATCTTCGCCCCTTCCGTCTCGTTAAACTCGGGATAGTCGAGATCCATCGACGGGTGCGTTCGGTTGAGCGAAACGCGTGACCATGGAATGTCCATCGACGCCGGATTCATCAACGACACGATGCCGATCGCCCCCACCGCGCGCAGCACGTTCCATCGCTCAGCCGCGGTCTGGTAATGCGACGCCAGCGCCCCCGGAATTTCCGACGGCGACCCGGCGAGAATCACAATAATCTTCCCGCGCACGTCAACGCCGGCGAAGTCGTCGTAATTTTTCTCCGGAACCTTTAGACCATAGCCGGCAAAAACCAGCGGCGCGTCAACCTCGGGCGCAGGCATGATCCGCGTGCTGATGATCGCATCTTCTCCCAGCGCCAGCGGCTCGCGCCGGCCATCGCGGACAAGCGCAAGGCTGCAATCCTTCTCAATAATCTGTCGCGAGACAAACTTCACCGGCTGATAGTAGCCGTCCACGCCCGCAGGTTCCGCGCCCGCGCTTTTGAGTTGCTCAACGGCGTACGCTTGCGCCGCGCGTTCACCACGGCTCCCCGTGTCGCGTCCTTCCAGTTTGTCGTCGGCAAGAACCTTGATGTGGTTCCACCACGTTTGTCCGTCAAAATGAGTGGACTGGGCCGAAGCGGGAATTCCGCAGAGAAGTATCGCAACCAACAGAAATCTCGCCGTTCTGCTTTTCATAAGTCCCCCAAAGCGTCCTAGGATAGCAGGAAGGGGAACCATCAAACTACGTCACACCACTCGTGACAGAGTCGCGGCTCGAAGTTCGTTTTGAAGCGCGATGCGTTAACGCCCGGCTTCAAACCGGTAGCCAATTCCGCGCAGTGTTTTCAGATAACGGGGATGCCTGGGATCGACTTCAATTTTCTCCCGCAGTCGCCTGACAAATACGTCGATCGACCGCGGTGTCACAAACGATCCTTCTTTCCAGACCGCATCGAGCAATTGATCGCGCGTGAAAACGCGTCCCCGGTGGCGCGCCAGATATTCCAACAATCGGAACTCCCGCACCGTCGTGAGCACCGTGACGCCCTGCACCCGAACTGTCATGGAAGCGATATCAATCTCCAGATCTCCCATCTGAATCACTTCATGGCTCGGCGCTTCCGGCTGTACTCGAAGCACATTCCGCACCCGCGCAATCAACTCCCGCGGGCTGAAAGGCTTCGTAATATACCCATCTCCGCCGGCGTCAAATGCCTGCAGCCGGTCTGGTTCTTGTGTTCTGGCCGACAAAAAGATGATCGGCGTCTTCGAAAGTTGTTGATGCTGTCGGATCTGCCGGCAGAGGTCGAACCCATTAATTCCCGGCAACATGATATCGAGCAAAAATAACGCTGGCTGCGCGATCGCCGCTTGCGGCACGACCGGCGCTCCCGAAAAGAAAGTAGAAACGTCGTATCCGGCCGTGCGCAAATTGTGCTCGATCAACTGCGAAACGTCGGGATCGTCCTCCACGACGTAAATCAGATCGGGGTATCTCGTTTTTTGTATGGTCTCAGTGTCCATGGCCAGAACAGAAATCTCAGGCCCTCCATACCGCCCGCGTACAAGACGCTGGCGGCCTCGAGCGCGCCCACATAAAACCTGCTGCGTCGCGATCTTCTGAGATTTCTATTGAAGTGGTTCCGCCCTGACACTAGAGCCTTTGTGTTGCTGCAATGTTGCGCTTGTGTTAAAGGAGAGTGAATTATCCGGTCCCCGCCGCCATCCCATGCAGATTCGCGATAGCCTCCGCCTTTGCCCCGATCTCCGCTCAGGCGTTACACTGCCAAACATGAATACAACGAACCAACCGAACGTGAAGTTTGTGCAGACCCCCGATTACCGCGAAACCTACTCCAATAGCGTCCAGATCCGCGTCAATGTGTGGGATTTCTTTCTTGTTTTCGGAACTATGCAGCAGAGCTCAGAGACACAGGTGGAATTGCGAAACTTCCAGGGCATTTATCTCAGCCCCCAACAGGCAAAGGCGCTCATGGCACTCCTGCAGCAGAACGTCACCAATTACGAGGCCGCTTTCGGGGAGATCAAGCTGGAGCCTCGCGCCGCAGGCGGACCCATCCACTAATGCCGCGCTCGCCGCTGCCCCATTCATCCAAGATCGCCTTGGCCGGACGGTCCGAATCCAAGACCAATCCTCAGCTGACCTTTTCGGGATGGGCGCAGGAGTTTTTTCTCTTCGCTCTTTTCTTTGCCGGATTGATGTTGTTGCACGCGCCTCTCCTTCGCCTCCCGTATTTCTGGGATGAGGCCGGCTATTACGTTCCGGCGGCCCGCGATCTATTCCTGACAGGCTCGCTGATCCCGCATTCCACGCCCTCCAATGCCCATCCCCCCCTGGTGATGGCTTGGCTCGCGCTAGCTTGGCGCATCTTCGGATTCTCCACGCTCGTCACCCGCACTGCCATTCTCGCCTTGAGCGCTTTCTCGCTTGTCGGCCTATTTCGTCTCTCCCGGATCGCGGCCAATCTTCCCGTCGCGTTTACGACCACAGCCCTCGTCGCGTTCTATCCCGTTTACTTCACCGAGAGTTCTCTGGCGCAGATCGATTTGCTCGCAGCCGGACTCACATTCTGGGGCCTCGCCGCCTATATTGGCGACCGTCCTTGGATGCAAGTCCTCTGGTTCTCCTTGGCCGCTCTCGCCAAAGAGACAGCGATTCTCGCTCCCCTCGCGCTGTTTGCCTGGGAGTTCTTTGTTTGGCTATTTCGCACTCGCATCGAGCCCACGCGTTGGAAACAAATCCTTCCTCCCGCCGCCGGACTCCCGCGTTTCCTCAATCTCTTGTTGCCCGTCCTCCCGCTGGCATGCTGGTTCGCCTATCACCACGCGAAGACTGGTTTCTTTCTCGGTAATCCGGAATTCTTTCGTTACAACGTAGCCGCAACCCTGAGCCCGCTCCGTATTCCCATCGCTCTGGCTATGCGTCTCTGGCAACTTTTCGGATACTTCAGCCTCTATCTCCTCACGCTTGGTGGCCTGCTCACCATGCTGCTTCCCGCCCAGGTCGACAATGGCGTGGCCCGTCCGCGCATCCCTTTCTGGATGCAGGCAGCTTTTCTTTCCGTGCTGCTCGCCTACCTCATCTTTATGTCTGCCGTCGGCGGAGCGGTCCTCGCTCGCTACATGCTCCCCGTCGTTCCCCTTGTAATCTTGGCCTTCGTCTCAACTCTCTGGAGGCGCGCCCGTTACTGGAAGCTGTTCGTCGCCGCCGTTGCCATCGCCTTTGTCGCCGGACTGTTCACCAACCCGCCCTACGGATTCTCCCTGGAAGACAATCTCGCCTATCGCGACTACATCGTCATGCACGCCGAGGTCAGCCGCTTTTTAACGCTGCAATATCCGGACGTCCGCATCCTCACTGCATGGCCAGCCTCCGACGAACTCACGCGCCCTTGGCTCGGCTATATCAGCCGTCCTCACCGCGTAATCCGAGTGGAAGATTTTTCCGGCCCGCAGATTGATTTGGCCGCGAAGGTTCGCGACCACTTTGATGTAGCCGTGGTTTTTTCCACCAAGTACCAACCCGCTCATCCGCTCTTGGAAAACTGGCAAGCTTGGCAGAACATCAAACAAAGATTCTTTGGCTACCATCGCGATCTTCTGCCCGAAGATATCGCCCGCCGCATAGGCGGCACTATCGTCTACAGCAAGAACCTAAACGGCCAGTGGATCGCCGTAATCGAAGAAGTCAGATAGCCGCGAATATCAACAGAAGAGGGCTGAAACAGCTAGAGAACGCTTGGTGCTTGGTGCCCCAGGTTCGAGCCCGTTCTTCAGGGCACTAACCTGGGTTTCCTAATCGTTCGACCCGCCAGCCTAACCCGCCATCACGTGGCAAGAGTGTGTCTTAACCACCACCCACACTTTTTTCCCCGCGCCCAACTTCAAGCCATCCCGCGCAGCCAGCGTCAAATGCACCTCAAACTCAACCCCGCCGCAATCCACCATCGCTGACACGATCACGTCTCGCTGGGTCAGTTGCCGAATCGTTCCCGGCAAAATATTGCGCGCACTCAGCCCATGCGGATCCTCCGTCGCCAGCAGCAAGTCCCCCGCCTGAATTCCGACTTTCATCCGCGACCCAACCTCGGCCCGCACCAACGGAGTCTCCAGATCAACATCCGATGCTCCGGCTAGCCGGCAAACCATCGTCCCCCGCGTTTCGTTCAGCGCCATCACCTTCGCGTCGAAAATATTCTCGAATCCCGACAGCTGCGCCACCGTCTCCATCCGCGGAGCCCGCATCACCTCATGCGGCCTGCCCTGCGCAACAATCCTTCCCGCATCCAGGACAATCACCTCGTCCCCCAGCGCAAAAACTTCCTCATGATTGTGTGTCACGAAAAGAATGGGCACCCGGTGACTCTGGTTCCACTTGCGCAGATCCGCCACCAGCGACGATTTCGTCGGACGATCCAATGCCGCCAACGGTTCATCGAGTAGCAGCGCCCGCGGCTCCGTCACCAAGGCCCGCGCCAGCGCCACCCGCTGCCGTTCCCCTCCCGAAATCTCGGCCGGTCGCCGCCCGCTCAACTCTGCAATCTTGAAAACTTCCAGCATCTCGCGGCTTCGCCGGTGCCGCTCGCTTGCCCCCAACTTCTGCAGCCCATAACCCACGTTTTCTTCCGCCGTCATATGCGGAAACAGCGCCAGATCCTGATGCACATATCCAATGTTGCGCCGCCAAGCCGGCACGTTCGTCTTCTTTTCCGAGTCGTACAGATCCTCTCCGCCCGCCGTCAGTCGTCCCTCGTCCGGTTCCGTCAATCCCGCGACGCAATCGAGCAACGTCGTTTTACCCGCTCCCGAAGCCCCGAAAAGAATCGTGAATCCTGCAAGCGCGCGGAAGTGTACGTTCAGGCTGAACGTCCCCTCCGGATTCGGAAATCGTTTTCGAATCCGAACCTCAAGCTCCGAGGAAAGAGGTAGCTTCGCCTGCGCAGTGGGCGCCTGCCGAGCGGCCGCAGTCTTCACCACCATCCGCCCACCACCCACACCTTTCGGTTCACGCCATATACCACCGATAGCACGACAAACGAAATCACCAGCAGCACCAGTGCCGTCTCGTTCGCGCTCGAGTAATTCGCCGCCTCCACCTGATCGTAGATATCAATCGAAATCGTCCGCGTGACACCCGGAATATTTCCCCCCACCATCAGCACCACGCCAAACTCACCCAGCGTATGCGCAAAGCTGAGAGCAAATCCCGTGACCAGCCCAGCCTTCGAAAGAGGCAGCACGATCCGTCGGAAAGTTTGAAGAGGGGTGTGTCCAAGCGAGGCAGAAGCACCTAGCAGCGAGCGGTCCACCGCTCCAAACGATGCCGCAAACGGCTGCACTGCGAAAGGCAAACTGTACAGCAACGACCCGATCACCAGTCCTTCAAACGTGAATGCCAGCGTGTGTCCGGTCAGCGCTTCCCACCACCGTCCCACGGGACTCCTCGATCCGAGTGCCACCAGAACATAAAATCCCAATACCGTGGGAGGCAACACAATCGGCAACGCCACCGCCGCCTCCACCAGAAACTTCCATCGCCGCCGCGAGTAGGTCAGCCAATACGCTATAGGAATTCCAATCACCACCAGCAGCACTGAGACTAAACCAGCGAGACGCACCGTCAGCCAGAACGCCTCCCAATTCATCTCAGCCTTTCTCCCGAGCGCGATCGGTTTTCGTAATCATTTGCCCGGTAAACTGAATCCATACCGCGTCAGCAGGGAACTCGCCTCACTCGAGCGCAAAAAGTCCAAAAACTTCTTCGCCGCGTCTTGTTGCTTCGACTTCGAAATCACCACCGCCGCCTGGTTCAGCGTCGGATACGCATCCAGCGGGACCGTCCAATATCGTCCCTTATCTTTCATCGCCGGCGCCAGCGCATGCGAAAGCGCCACCAGGCCCGCCTGCGCATTCCCCGACTCCACAAACTGCGCCGCCTGCGAAATGTTCTCCCCCACCACCAAGCGGCTCGAAACCTGATCGTAGATTTCAAAATGCCGCAACGTCGCCTCGGCCGCCCGTCCATAAGGCGCTGTCGAAGGATTCGCAATCGATATTTTGTTTACGGACGGATCCAGCAACGCCTTGATCCCCAGCTTCGACAGGTCCAGCGGCGAATCGTTTGGAACCCACAGCACCAGCCGCCCCACCGCATACCGGAACAGCGTACCCTTGTCCGCCAATCCCTCTGAAATCAACTGCTGCGGATACTGCTCATCCGCCGAGAAAAAAACATCGAACGGCGCTCCATTCCGAATCTGATTCGTCAGATTCCCCGACGCCCCAAATGACACCTTCACCACTTGACCGGTCTTCTTCGTGTAAGCCGTAACCAACTCGGGAAGCGCCGCACTCATATCCGCCGCCGCGGCCACCGTAATTTCCTGCGCCGATGCAAACGCCGTGAACAGAATCAGACACACAACGGATCGATAAAATGCCTTCATAACTCCTTTTCTAGAGCTTGTCATCCCGGTCCTTTAAGATTTTGTCATCCCGAGCGCAGCGAGGGATCTGCAGTTTTTCTCCACACGCTCATGCCATCCCCGCTCGACCTAAACCAGTTTCATCTTCGACAACGGCAACTCCCGCGCCCTTTTTCCCGTAGCCGCAAACACCGCATTGCACAGCGCCGGAGCAAAGGGAGGCACTCCCGGTTCGCCCACTCCTGCCGGAGGAGCCTCGCTCTCCACAATATGCACATCTACATGCTTCGGAGCGCGGTTCATCCGCGTCAGCAGATAATTATTGAAATTCCCCTGATCGATCGCCCCATTCGTCGCCGTAATCTCGCTGAACAACGCCAGACTCGTCCCGAACGAAGCCGCGCCCTCAAATTGGTTCCGGATATTATCCGGACTCACCACCGTTCCCGCATCGACCGCGGTCCAGACATTCGGAATATGAACCTGCCCACGCGCATCAACCTCGACCTCGACCACGGTCGCGACGTAAGTTAAAAAGCTCCGGTGTGCAGCAATCCCCAGCCCGCGCCCTTTACCCAGTTTCGTCGACTTCTTACTCCATCCCGATCGCTCCGCCGCAATCTCCACAACGCGCCGCAACCGAGCCGTATCCAGCGGATACTTTGCCTTGTCCTCCGCTTCCTCTTCTTTATATTCAAGAGGCACAATGCGCGCCGGACCAATCAACTCCAGCAAATATTCCACCGGATCCTTGTGTGCGGCATGTGCCAGTTCATCCGCAAACGAGTGAATGGCGAATGCATGATAGATATTCGCGACACTCCGCAACCACCCGATCCGCACGTGATAATCGGCCGGACCATTCTCCGCCCGATGATTTGGAATATCGAACGGAAGATTGTTCCATCCCAGCCCCATTTCATCATCCGCATACGTGGCCGACACGTCGAAAGTTGAATTAATCGGCGGATACACCGTCCTCTGCAACCAGGCCGTGGGCTTCCCATCCGCTCCCACCGCCGCCTTCATGTACATGGCGGCGACCGAATGGAAAAAGTCGAAGTGAATATCGTCTTCGCGGCTCCAAACCACCTTCACCGGCTTGCCCAGTTTCTTCGAAAGCACCGCCGCTTCCGCCACCTGGTCTGGCTTCGACTTGCGCCCAAATCCGCCTCCGAGAAGTGGCACATGGCACGTCACATCTTCCTTCTTAATGCCAAGCACCGCCGCAATCGTCTCCTGTACTGCCTGCGGATTCTGCGTCGGAGCCCACGCTGTCACCTTTCCATCGCGATACTCCGCCACCGCCACTGGAGGCTCCATCGACGCATGCGCCAGGTGCGGCGCGTAAAACTCCGCTTCGATAATTTTTCCTCCACCTTTCGCAGCCCGTGCAAATTCCGCATCGACATCGCCCACGTTGCGCGCCACTTTTCCCGGTTTCCGCGAAGTTGCTTCCAGCGTCTTCCGGTACGCGGCCGAGTTGTACACCGCGTGCGGACTCTCGTCCCACTCAATCTTCAGGCTCTTTCGCCCCTTGAACGCCGCCCATGTATTGTCAGCAATCACCGCGACACCGCCCAGCGGCTGAAACATATGTGGTGGCTTGAATGGATCGATCGTTACCGTCTTCTGCACCCCCGCCACCTTGAGCGTTGCCTGATCGTCATACGACTTGATCTTCTGCCCCAGCACCGGAGGGTGCTCAATCGACGCAAACACCATCCCTGGCCGAGTCGAGTCCATGCCAAAAATCGCTTGCCCCGTCACGATCTCCGGCAGATCGAACAGGGAATTGCTCTCCTTGCCGATATAGCGCCACTCCGACCGCGCCTTCAGCGGCAACGGCACATCTTCTTTTTTAGGCACCGGAAGCTTCGCCGCCGCCCCCGCCAGTTCGCCATATCCCAACTTCCGTCCACTAGCCTTATGCACCACAAAGTGCGGTTCCGTCGTGCACTCTTTCGCAGGAACCTTCCACTCATTCGCTGCCGCCGTAATCAACATCACGCGGCCCGACGCTCCCACCTGCCGCATCAAATCAAAATTGCTGCGGACTGAGTGCGATCCATCCGTATCCTGATCTCCATACTTTGGATCGCCAATCGCTTGCTCAATCTTGACCTTCGCCCAGTCCGCATCCAACTCATCCGCGACCACCAGCGGCAAAGCCGTCCGGCTCCCGCAACCCATCTCCGAACGGTGCGCCACAATCGTCACCATTCCATCCGGAGCAATCGACATCCATATGCTGGGCTCAAACGCCGCTGCCGCACCCTCGCCTTGAGCCGCCCACAGCGACTCCGAAACAAAACGCGCTGTCAGCACAAACGCTCCGCTAACCAGCGCTCCTTGCAGAAATCCTCGCCGATTCATCGCGCTCTCCCGACGGCTTTTATCTCCATTGCTCTTCATGCCGTCTCCTTCGCGCCTTCGTGCCCCGCCGCCTTATGAATCGCAGCCCGAATCCGCTGGTACGTCCCGCAGCGGCAAATATTCCCCGACATCGCCGTATCAATATCCTGGTCGCTGGGATTTTTATTCTCTTTTAGAAATGCAATCGCCTGCATAATCTGCCCCGTCTGGCAGTATCCACATTGCGGCACTCGAATCTCCATCCATGCCTTTTGTACGGGATGCATCGGCGTGATTCCCTCAATCGTCGTAATCTCCGCCCCGCCCACCTCTTTCATCGGGGTCGCGCACGACCGGATCGCCGCCCCATCTCGATGCACCGTGCAAGCCCCGCACAGCGCCATGCCGCAGCCAAACTTCGTGCCCGTAAGCTGCTCCACATCCCGCAAATACCACAGCAACGGCATGTCAGGATCGCCGTCGAACATCTTTTCTTTCCCGTTCACCTTAAAACGGACCATGAAATCCCTCGTGAACCTCGAAGTAAACTCGACTCGATAACCAGCGCAAGAAAATCAATCCCCATATCCTAGTCGCGTCTCGCAAAATCGGGAAGAGAAGTTAGCATTTCCCCGTGTTCCCCCGTGCACACCGTGGCAAAGGGTTTTCCTCGCGCCCGTCATATAATCGTCTTTCATTTCCTTCTGGAGGACCATTGGCCTACGACGATCTACGCGACTGGATCAAAGCACTCGATCGTGCCGGCGAACTCAAGCGCATCCGCAGCGAAGCCGACCCTATCCTCGAAATCGCGGAAATTACCGACCGCGTTTCCAAGAGCACAAGTAAAGACGGCTCCGTTGGCGGCAAAGCTCTCCTCTTCGAAAACCTGAAAGGTTATCCCGGCTCCCAGCTCCTGATCAACCAATTCGGATCCGCCCTCCGTATGCGCCTCGCGCTCGATGTCGATGATCTCGATCAAATCTCCGATCGCATCCGCGCCTTCATGGATGTCAAATCTCCCCAGGGCTTTCTCGACAAAGTCAAAATGCTCCCCATGCTCGCCGAGATGGGCAAATTCTTTCCCAAAACCGTTCCCACCGGCCCGAGCAAAGAAGTCATCAAACGTGATAATTTCTCCCTCCTCGATTTCCCAGTCTTGCAATGCTGGCCGCAAGACGGAGGACGTTTCATCACCCTCCCCTGCGTCATCACCCGCGATCCCAAAACCGGCAAACGCAATGTCGGAATGTATCGCATGCAGGTCTACGACGAGCGCACCACTGGCATGCATTGGCAGCGCCAAAAAGTAGCCGCCGAACACTACCGCGATCACCTGCGCACCGCCAGTTCCACCGCGGAGTGCGCCCCACCCAAGCCCTCTCTTGGATTGAGTGGGAAATCCGCAGCCGTCGACATCATGGCCCGCTCCTCCGGAGGTTCCGTGCTCGCCTCCGGCACCCGTCCCTCCGGCAAAATGGAAGTCGCCGTCGCCATCGGCACCGATCCCGCCCTAACCTTCTCCGCCATCGTCCCCGCCCCGCCCGACGTCGAGGAATACATCGTCGCCGGGTTCCTTCGCCAGAAGCCCATCGAACTCGTGAAGTGCGAGACCGTCGATCTCGAAGTTCCCGCCAACGCCGAAATCATTCTCGAGGGCTACGTCAACCTCGACGAACTCCGCACCGAGGGCCCCTTCGGAGACCACACCGGCTTCTACTCTCTCGAAGACGAGTATCCCGTCTTCCACGTCACCTGCGTCACCCACCGGAAGAATCCCATCTACGCCACCACCGTAGTCGGCAAGCCTCCGCAAGAAGATGCCTGGATGGGCAAAGCCGTCGAACGTATCTTCCTCCCGCTGATGAAGCTCACAATTCCCGAACTCGTAGATATCAATCTTCCCATCGAAGGCGTCTTCCACAACCTGATGCTCATCTCCATTCGCAAGTCCTATCCGGGACAAGCGCGCAAGGTCATGAATGCTATCTGGTCTCTAGGCCAAGCCATGTTCACGAAGTGCATCATCGTCGTCGACGAAGACGTAGACGTGCAAGACGTTGCCGACGTTGCCCTGAAAGTCCTGAACAACATCGATCCCGAGCGCGATATTCAATTCACCATGGGTCCTGTCGATTCCTTAGACCACGCCGCTCGCCTCGCCAACTACGGATCGAAAATGGGCATCGACGCCACCCGCAAATGGTCCACCGAAGGCTTCGCTCGCCCCTGGCCCAACGAAATCACGATGGACCCCAAAATCCGCGCCCAAGTCGACGCGAAGTGGAAGTCCCTGTCAAAAGAATTGGGCATCGACTAGAACCGGCCGCATAGAATGTTTTCCGAGAATGCACGGCTCGTGTCGTGGCGGGCATTCCTGCCCGCCGCTTTTGACCTTGACGTGATAGTTGCAGCTGGATTTGCCGTTGACCTCGTCTTTAAAGTTGAACTCGCTGTTGTCCTTGCCGATGAACTCGAATTTCGCAAATCCCGCCGCCCCAACTTGGCCTTGGCCAGATTCTCTCGACGCCTTGATCGCGGCTCCCGACCATCACACGCTGCTCTTCGAAAACGATCGAGTTCGCCTCATCCAAACCCGCATCCTGCCCGGCCAGATCGTACCCCTGCACACTCACCGCTGGCCTGCCGTCTTACTCATGTCGAGTTCGAGTCACTTCATCCGCTGCGATGCCTTAGGAAACGTCGTTCTAGACACTCGCCAGTCTCCCGAAATCCCCCGTCTGAATTCGCCGATCTCCCTCGATCCTCTCCCGCCCCACACCGTCGAAAATGTCGGAGATTCGGTTATCGACAACGTCCAACTAGAGATCAAGAACACCGGCTAGATGCCCCGCACCCCACTTGAGTCCCGCCCCAACTTGTGCTCTCATATCCCAATCGCCTCAGCCCCGAGACGAGCGAGGACCCAATCATGCCTGACACTCCAGTTCACTACATTCCCAAAGGTTACAGCTCCGTGACTCCCTATCTCATCGTCAAAGGTGCGGCGCAAGCCATCGACTTCTACAAGAAAATCTTCGGAGCCACCGAAGTCATGCGCATGCCCGGTCCCGATGGACGCATCGGTCACGCCGAACTCAGCATCGGCGGCTCCCACATCATGCTCGCCGATGAGCACCCCGAGATGGGTCATCAAAGTCCTCTCACCTTGGGCAATTCGCCCGTAAGCGTGCTTCTATACGTCGAGGACGTCGACTCGACCGTCAATCGCGCCCTCGCCGATGGTGCCACCATCCTCAAGCCAGTTGCCGATCAGTTTTACGGAGATCGCATGGGTTTCATCCGCGATCCCTTTGGTCACCGTTGGGGTATCGCCACCCACAAAGAAGATCTATCTGAAGACGAAATGAAAAAGCGCGCGAAACAAGCCATGCAAGCTGCCTGAGCCCAGGGTTTACTGGAGATGGTTTTGGGAAGGCCCGAGTTTACTCGGGCCGTAAATCCGTGCTAACACGTAGCACTTTAGCGCTCGACGGAAGTTCGCTCGAAGCTCCGCGCTCTTGTTAGAATCGTTCAGATCACTTCACCGAAAGGAACTCCTCCATGCTCGCTGCTGGTAATCCGTTCCCAAATTTTTCACTTCCCAATCAGGACGGCAAAATCACCACCCTCTCTGATTTAGCGGGAAGCTGGGCAGTCATTTACTTCTATCCCAAAGACGACACGCCCGGCTGCACTATTCAAGGCCGATCCTTCACCGCCTCCAAGGCTGATTTTGACGCCGCCGGAATCAAAGTTGTCGGCGTCAGCGCCGACGACGTCACTTCGCATCAGAACTTCTCGCACAAGTTCGCTTTTAAAATCGATCTCCTGTCCGACACCGATTCCAAACTGATGAAAGCTCTAGGCATCGGTCAATCCGAGTGGAAAGGAATGAAATTCTGGGATCGCACCACTTTTGTCGTAGATCCAAAGGGCATCATTCGCAAAGTCTACGAAAAGGTAAATCCAGAAGGCCACGAAAAAGTCCTGCTCGATGAAATCACCGGTCTAAAACAAAGAGCCGCGTAAGAGCAGTGTGGATACAGCGGTGTGAGACATGTATCAAGTGTGGGGACGGGCACCTCGCCCGTCCATCCTGCAGAGTTACCGGCGGCTGAAGTCGCACTTTCCAGAGCACTGTTCTACTCCGCCAGCAAGTTCCCGCCAAATTCCGAATCAGGCATCTCGCGCGCATTCCTGCTCCAAGAACGTCCCACGGTCGCTGCCAGTCCCTCCGCCATCACCGCCGGCAAGATGCGGTACATCCGCGCCCGCAGGTCGCCGTAGCTTTGGATCCCCGCGAAAAGGTCGCTCATTAATTCGCGGAACGTCGCGCTCTGCGCCGTGAGCGCGACAATTTTCTCTAACACGCTGTCGCCAAAAATCTCCCCGCGGTAAAAGCGCCGCGAAACCTTTGCCGCTAACCTTAGCTCCGGCAAGACTTCTTCCGCCAGAAGACTGCGATACCCATCCGGTTGCCCTTCCAACAACGCCTGCGCGCACAATTCTGCCGACCGCAGCGCATAATAAAGACCTTCCCCCGTGATGGGATCGACCAACCCCGCGCTGTCCCCAATCGTGGACCACCCCTCGCCGCACACCTCCAGCGTCTCAAATGTCTGCGCTCGAAAAGACGGCAGAATGTGCGAATAAAATGTGGCCGAGCTCAAACCCAGTCCATTCTCTTTGAGCCAATGTTCTTCAAGCCAGCGTTCCAGAGTGCGCCGCAACTCCAACGTCGGCAACTCGCCCATCTTGCCCGCAATGCCTGCGGAAACATGGTCAGCGCGCGGAAACACCCATATGTACCCTGTGATCTCTTTCAAAAATTGAATCTGCAGCAGCGGCGTCTGGCCCGGAATGAAGTAACCCGCCGTCACCATCAGATCTTCCTTTGTCATCGGTGCCAGAAACTGACTGCGCAACGCATTCCGCGCCCCCGCCGCCAGAATCACATGCAACGTCTGGTAGCAACCCTCCGGCGTAGCCAACTGCCAACTCCCCTCCGTTCCCGTGATTCGAGTGACGCGCTCGTGCCTTATCTCCACTCGCGCCTCGCCTGCTCCAGCGCCGCGCGCTCGTTCCAGCAGCATTCCATTCAAAACCAGTCGCGAGAAGATCGCCACCGGGTGCTGCATGCTAAAGCGCACGCGCCGTCCCGACGGGCTGATCAGCTGGCAGTCTTCCACTGCCCTGTTCGGCGCGCCCGCTGCGCTCAGAAACGGATACTTCTTTAACGCTTTGTGTGTGATTCCGCCGCCGCAGGGTTTTTCCCAGGCCAGCTTTTCGTCGAAGAGAACAACGCTCCTGCCCCCGTCAGCCAGCAACGTCGCCGCCAAAGCTCCCGCTGGACCGCCTCCCACAATTGCGATTGGCTTTGGCCCGGTCATTTCAATGTTGCAGGAGTCGGCTCAAGACGCGATTCGAAACGCGCGACAAAACGAAGCGATGCATTGCGTAGAAACACTACGACCCACGCGCGAGCTCCAATCCCACCCTTGTGTTTCAGGACGCTCGCGAGGCTGCACTCCCACCAGTGCCTACTGCAATGTGGTCGCGCCGTTCAGCCCTTGATATATAAAGATCCCGGCAATCACCAGGATCATCGCTCCCGATAAAGCGCCCAGCACTTTTACGATCGGCGCGATCTTCCTCATCTTGGCCAGATTTTCTGTCTGATCCTTCTGCATTTGCGATTCGTTCTCGTTCAAGCAGATCGAATCATCCTCGTGCATGGTGAGTGTGCTTTTGTAAATCAGAAGAATAATCAGAATCCCCGTCAGAACACCCCACGCGGCTAGCAGCCCGAACATCGGAGTCATATTGCACCTCGGAGCTGAGATCGAGCCTTTTCCCGAAATGCTTTGCGTTGCCCCAGCAAGACCTCATGGTCCAGCTGGCGTTCGGGTACGGCCCCTACTGCCGCCCATTATAGACCCGTTGGCAAGAGCGAGCCGATTCTTCTTTTCCACCCCTCGCATCCAATGGCAATAACGGAAAATGCCGGCCCCGAAAAACCCCTGTCGAACCGGGAACAGCATTTGTTATACTGAATAGCAATATAAGGAGATCAACCCATGGCGACCACGACCGCACCGAATGTCCAAACCGACGCGCAGCCCAGTTCCCAACCCAAGACCCCGGCCCCTGTGTTAACGCCGTCGGCAATCGCCAAGGTTAAAGAGATTATGGCCTCGCAGACTCCAGTTCCCTCGGGATTGCGCTTGTCTGTCGTCGGCGGCGGTTGCTCCGGCTTTCAATACTCTATGGCCTTCGAAAACGGTGCTGGCATGATGGACAAGGTATTCGACTTCGAAGGACTGAAAGTCTATGTCGACGCTACCTCTTTGATGTACCTCGGCGGCGCCCATGTCGACTATGTCGAAACTCTCGAAGGAGCCGGCTTCAAGTTCGAAAATCCCAACGTGAAAAGCACCTGCGGCTGCGGTTCGTCCTTCAACGTCTAGCTTCAAGTCAAAGTTTAGTCTTCCGATTCCAAACAAAAGCCCCGCTGTCGGTTTGGGGCTTTTTTCTTGCCGGATCGCGAATTGACTACCCTAAATCGAATCCTGGAATTCTATTGCGGCGTCTGCGTCGGTTGCTGCGGGGAAGTAGTCGAGCCCGGTCCATTCGTCGAGGAACCCTGACCAAAGCCCTGTCCAAACCCTTGTCCGAACCCCTGGCTCGTACCTTGCCCCGGCAATCCAGTCTGGCCCGGTGTCAGGCCCCCTCCAAATCCAGCCGTTGGACCGTTCGTTGACACTGGTCCCACCAAAAGCCCCCCCCGGTCCGCTTGCGGAATGTAAACGAAGAGCCAATCGTTGTAATGATTCTTGTCGTTGAACACCCGGATGCTCTTCGCTTTGCTCGTGCTTGAAACGCCGAGAATCGGCCCCCCGCCAAAAGTCGGCCCGTTAAAACCCGAACTTGAGCTCGAATTGCTCGAAAACGGACTCGAACTCGGATTCGCCCCGCCGGTTCCACCAGCCGCATTCGGATTGTCCGTCGCATCCGCCTCGTTCCCGCTCGCACTCTGGTTCAGCGTCGGTTGAACGCCGCCCGTCTGGCTGCTCAAAGCGGCCAGTCCCGCTTGGATTTGCCCCTGCACACCCGTCTGCCCCTGCGCTCCGTTTTGCCCCGCGATCCCCGACAACCCACCCGGAAGCACCAGTCCGCTATTCAAGCTGATGTCCTGCTGGTGCAGAAACTTGAAATCCTTCTCTTTGCCTGTGACCGGATCATGCGTCAGCGGATCGGTGTAGCGCTTCCGTATGAACTTCATGTTGTTCGTGTCTTCCAACTCTTCAACCCGCGACGGATAGCGCCCAAATTTCTTGTAGAAGTGTTGAATAGCCCGCATATACGCAGTCCCGCGATGCCGCATCTCGTCTTCGCGGTCCCGCATGATCTGTTGCTTGACGTCGGGCAGTACCGCCAGCAATGCAATCGCGATCAGCGCCATCGCCAGCATCAGCGTAATCAGCATGTAACCGCGCTGCTGGACGGTTGATCGGCGATTTGCAATTCGGTAATTTGCCGATCTCAACCCACGCCACCGCATAACCGATCCTTCGCCTTCCCAATTACAAATCACGAATCACGAATGCTTCTGGATCTATCCCGGTGCTCCCAGCGTCAAAGGCAGGCTCTGCCGGTTGTTGTTCAGCACGTCTTCCACGTCGACTGACATGGGCAAGATCCTTACAATCCGGTACCGCCGGTCGACGATGTCCCCCTCGGCTGCGATAAAGATATCCTCTCCCTGCGCCAAAAAGACCTTCTTCGTTTCCCCGGGCCGGTTAGCAAAACCAAAAAATCTCAGCGTAATCGGCGGCGGAGGCGGTATCGGAGGCGGACCCTGAATGCTTTTGGCCTCTTTGTTGTCTGTGGTTCCGTTCTTCCCGTCTAGCTGTTCGATTTGCGCCATCGAGCCTGCTACAAAAATATTTCTTCCATTTCCCGCGTACTTGATCTCTTCCGTCTGGTTAAGCAGCTTCAGATCCAGCGTCGGATCGAGCCGTGGCTCAACCACCGGCACCGTCTTTCCAGAAGCCGTTCGCCGCGTCGCCTTCGGTGCATTGGATGTCGCAGTTGTCTTCGCCGCCGGGGCCGCCGAATCCGCCGCCGGCCAGTACTCGTAGCCGAACGTCAGAACCGCAATCCCCCCCAACACGGCCAGCGTGATCAGTTGTTTTCGATTTTCTGTTCCCAGCTTCACCTAAGCACCCGACCTCAGATAACTATGCATCGTGATTTCCAGCCGCACCGGCCCCGCACTGTCGCCCGCCAGATCCACGCTATCCACCGTAAAGAACAGTTTCGACCGCTCCAGCGTATTGATGAAACGCACCAGTTGCAGGTAATCTCCCGAGAACGTGCCTTCCACTTCGATCGGCACGACGCCCGAGCTTTCCGCATCCTCTTCCTTGTACTTGGCCTGCTGCATGTGAACCCCGTTTTCCGTCGCCATCTTGCCCAGCTCTTTCACCAGGTCCGAGTCGCTTGCCGCAAAACGGTCTTTATAAAATCCGCTGATCTGCCCCTTGGCCAGCACAATCTTCTGATCGATCCCCCGCAACGGCTCCACTTCCCGCGTCTTCTTCTGCAGTTCAACCCGCAGTTGGCTCAATTGCTGCCTTCGCGAATCCTCCGAACCCACCAGCGGCGAAAACAGCACGGCGACCGCCATCACATCGGCCGCCACCATCGCGCCAATCGCAATCTTCAGCTTGCGCCGTGATTTCTGAAAGTCCGGCATTATTTCCCGCCCCCATCGCTCACGTCAGGAATGTAGATGGCATAAACCGCCGCAATGATGCTTGACGAGCCTTCTGCACCGCCAGTCTCCGAGAGAAGTTGCGCGTCCTGAAAATGCTTAGAGCCTTCCATCCGATGGACCAGTTCGATCGCCGCTTCCCGGTTCTCGCCCGCAACCTTCATCTGCAACGCCATCTGATTCTGATCCGTAATCTCCGGACGCAGCGAAACCACATGCAGCTCTCGCGGCATCACCCGCTCCAGGTCTTCGAACGCCCGCGTCCACGAGAAAGACTTTCGCTGAATCAACTCGTTCAGAAATTGCGATTGATCCCGCGTGCTTCGGTTGGCCGTCAGATCCAAACGCGCCTGCGCTTGCCCGCGTTCCGTGTCCACTTGCGCGATTTGTTGCTGTAATCGCGCGATCTCGTGACGATCTCTTCCTGCGTTCGTCCACCCGTTTACCGTCAGGCCCAGCAGGAACAGCGTCAATACCGCCAGCGCTCCCACTCCCAGACCCCAGCGCGCCCAAAACTCACGCGCATCTTCATACGGCCGGGTCGCGAGATTGATGTCTAAACGCATATTCGTCGTTGGTCATTCGTCGTTCGTCATTCGCGGTTCGCAGCTTCAGGCGAACGACGAATCGCGAACGGCGTTCCTACGAAATCAGTGCTCCCACCACTCCCGCCATGCGCCACCGCGGAACCGTCCCCGTCGTCGATCCGATCTGCAACGTCGCCACCAGTTCCTCCACCTGCGCGCCCGACTGGCTCTTCAGCGCCGGCGCCGCGCCCCCCGCTTCCGGCAGCCCCGCCACATACACGCGCTCGATATTCAATTTATAAGTGTCCTGAAAAAATACCACCGACGGATAAACCTCTTCCGCGAGTTGATCCCCTGTAATCGTAATCCCTCGCAAATTCTCCAGCGTCCGGAACAGCACCAGTTGTTCCCGGTCCAGAATCGCGATGCTGATCGTGCGCGCATCGACCTTCACCACCAGCGTCGGACGCTCCGCATCCGCCGCACCCAGCGCCGCCAGCATCGACGGCATCACCATTCCTGGGTTATAGCCCGCGTCCCGAAATGCCGACTCATACTCCTCAAGAACCGTTTTCAGAATGACGGCCGCAACCGCTTGCATGCCTTTCCCGGTTGACTGCGCGTGATACGACACCCGGGCCTCGTTCAGATCGAAGGGCAAAGATTTTTTCAGCCGGAACCGCACCACCGCCTCGGCCTCTTCCCGTTTCGCAGGCAGTGTCTCGAAATCCAGCAGCACCACCCGCACCGCCGTATCCGGCAGAATCGCAATCACATCGCGCGACCGTCCGCCCACGCTGCCAAGCGCTCCTTCAATCGCCGTCCGAATCGCCGTCCCGTCGCGCAGATTCGGCTCCATCAAATCCGGAACAACCGTCCCCGGCGCCAGTTCGCGCGCCGCGGCCATTTCCACCATCCGGCCAGTGTCGGCCGCCCGCCCCGCAAGAATCCGATCGGCCGCGATCTCGCAAGCCAGTATCGGACGCCGCGCGTTTTTTGTGCTCGATGCCATCGCTGTTTTAGGGAAATGAAATCTGTTCGAACTCTCGCCTTCTCTGTCGCATCTGGCCCAGCCGCAGCCTCGAACAACGCCCGCAGCCTGAAACGATGATATCTCCGACCTTGTCCAACAGAATAGTTACCTCGGCGGGTGCCCGGACAGAACCGGTCCTCGTGCGTTGGTAACGGGTCCAACTCGCTGCCTTTTGGACCCGTGTTTCAGCGCATGGTCTCGATAAACGTGACCTTGTTGATCTCTTTCAGAGTAGTGAATCCGCCCCGCACCTTGTCCAGCGCCGATTCTCGCAGGAACCGCATGCCGTCTTCCCGCGCCGCTTTCCGGATCTCCAACGTCGGCCTCCGCTCCAGAATCATCTCGCGGATCCGGTCGGTCAGATCCAGCAGTTCATGAATCGCAGTTCGCCCGCGAAACCCTGTACCCGCGCATTCAATGCAGCCCTGGCCTTCGTACAAAGCAACCTGCGACCACTGTTTCGGGTCCAACCCGCTCGCCTCCAGCACCTCATCCGGATAGTGCACCGCCGTGCGGCAGGAATCGCAAATGATTCTCACCAGCCGCTGCGCCAGAATGCAGTTCAACGCTGATACGAAGTTGTACGGCTCGACTCCCATGTTCAGGAAGCGCCCCAGCACATCGACCACGTTGTTCGCGTGTACCGTCGTGAACACCAGGTGGCCCGTCAGCGCCGACTGAATCGCAATCTGCGCCGTCTCGTTGTCTCGGATTTCGCCGACCATGATTTTGTCCGGGTCGTGTCGCAAAATCGAACGCAGTCCGCGCGCAAACGTCAGTCCCTTCTTCTCATTTACCGGAATCTGCGTGATCCCCCGCAGCTGGTATTCCACGGGATCTTCAATCGTGATGATCTTGTCTTCGTCGGTCTTGATCTCATTAATCGCGGCGTAAAGCGTCGTCGTTTTGCCGCTGCCCGTCGGCCCCGTCACCAGCACCATGCCGTACGGCTCTTTAATGTAGCGCCGGAAGCGCCGCAGATCGTCTTCGTCGAAGCCCACCACTTCCAGCGTGAGCTTCTTGAACTTTTCGCTCATCGACTCTTTGTCGAGCACGCGCAACACCGCGTCTTCGCCGTGGATCGAAGGCATGATCGATACGCGGAAGTCGATGGCGCGCCCGTTGTACTTCACCCGGAAGCGTCCGTCCTGCGGCACGCGCCGCTCCGAAATATCCAACTCGCTCATCACTTTGATACGCGAAATGATGGTCGAGTGATGCTCTTTGCCGATCGGCGGCATGGCGTTCGTCAATACGCCATCGATACGAAACTTGATGTACACCGAGTCATCTCGCGTCTCGATGTGAATGTCACTGGCCCGTCGCTGCAACGCCGTAAAAATCGTGGTATCGACCAGCCGGATGATCGGGCTCATGTCCGTGCCCGAACTCGCCGTCAGCTTGTCGATCGAAATCGTTTCGTCGTTCCCGGCATCGTCTTCGCGGATCACATCGAGCGTGAATCCTTCGCTCGCGTCTTCCAGCACGCGCTTCGATTGCTCGGTCTTCTTCAGAATGTCGGAGATTTGCTTTAAGGTCGAAACTTTCGTGACGATCCGCTTGCCCAGCAGCAGGCTGATCTCGTCAATCATCATCAACTGGCTGGGATCCGCAATCGCAATCGCCAGCCGCCCATCGGCCGTCTCGTCCAGCGGCACGAAGTTGTACCGGAACATCAGATGCACAGGAATTTTTTCAAATAGATCGTGATGCAACTGGAAGTCGCTCAAATCGACAAATTCGCAACGGTACCGTCGCGCGATATCCCGCGCCCGTTCAATCTCGTCCGGAATCGACGCCGGTTCCGGCACCAGTTTCCCGCCATTCGCCGGATTAATCACTGCTGTCTTCTTATCCGCCATACCCATACCAGTTTACAACCTCTACTAAACCTTTCTGTAGAGACGCGCTTGCCCCATCTCCTGCTTCTTAGTGCACGTTCGCGCCCAAAGTGAAAATCGGCATATATAGCGATATCAAAATCCCGCCCACAAACACCGCCATGATGATCAGGATCATCGGTTCAATCAGCGCCATCGCAGCACTCAGCGCCGTCTGCACATCTTCCTCGTAAAACTCCGCCACCGACGCCAGCATCGCCGGCAAGGCGCCCGTCGACTCACCAACCTCCAGCATCTCAACCGCGAGATCGGGAAACAATTTCTGCGTCTCCAGGCTATGCGCCAGCGTCTGTCCTTCTCTCACACGCTCCGCCGCCGCCGTCACCCCGTTAAACATCTGCCGGCTGCTCAGGGACTCGCCCGCCGTTTCCATCGCCGGAACCAGCGGCAGGCCGCCTTGCAGCAGCGTCCCCAGAATGCGCGAAAAATTCGCCACCTGGTACTTCAACCGGATTTCTCCGATCAGCGGCAGCGACAGCAAGAACTTGTCAATCTGTTCCGCCCCACGGTCGCTCTGCTTCCAGCGCCACAGGAAAATACCCGCGATCACCACCGCAATTCCCACCGCCCAGCCATACTTTTGCGCGTTCAAACCCAGTGACAGCATGAACACCGTAATCGCCGGCAGTTGCGCATCCAAGGCATTGAACAGGTCGGCAAACTTGGGAACCACATAAGTGATCAGGAAGACCAGCATTACCGTGACCACCGAAATCAGCAACACCGGATACACCAGCGACACCAGCAGCTTCTTCCGGAACGTCTGCACCATCCGCTGGTACGCGATGTAGCGGCTCAACACTTCTTCCATGTTGCCGCTCTTTTCGCCCGCCAGCAGCGTCGTCGTATACATCTTCGGGAAGACCTGCTGCGCCGCAAATGCATCCGAAAGCAACTCGCCGCCCTTCACCCGCTCGCGTACGTTCTCCAGCAACTGCAGCAATGACTTATCCCTCTGCCGCTTAATCAAAAGATCAAGCGCGGTCAGGATCGGCAGTCCTGCCTTCATCAGTGTCAGAAATTGCTGGTTGAAAATCAGGAAAATCGACTGTCGCAGCTTGCCCCGCCGCCCAAACTGTCCGCCGCCCGCGCTGAGCAGCGTTCTCGGCTTCACCCAGTAGACGAGATACCCTTGCGCCACGAAACGGTCGTGAACCTCGGCCTCGGAGTAGCCGTGTTCAACCTGCTGCCGCAGATGGCCCTGTTCGTCAGCGACTTTAACCAGGAATTCTGCCATTTTCTACCGTGTCATTCCGCGTTTCACGTCTGTTTTTCGGGGGTGTCCCGTTACCAGTTTAACACCGTGTCGACAAAGCCCTTACCGCTTCCCAGCTCACCGTCTGGTACCCAAAGTAACCTTCATTCTCCCGCTTCATCGGATCGATGAAGCGACGAATCGATGGAGCGGCGGGCGACCTCGCCCGTCCATCCCAGACTCATCATCTCAACCTACGGGGCCAAATCCCCCTCCACCGTCTCTGCTCCTGCCGGAGGCGTGAACTGGAACAAACTCTCGCTCATTGTCCCGTTCTCTTTCCACCCCGCGAACCGGAACTCCGTCGTCCCTCCATCCGGCTCCATCAATACGATGCGGACAATCTCATCGCCGGGCGTGATTTCCAACTGCACCTCGCTGACCTGTCCCGCCACCCCCTTCGGCACCCCTCGCAAAACGGTATTCCCAGGGGCAGATGGAGCCTGATCAATTACTTTCGATAATCCTTGTAATTCATTCTCCAGCTTGGTCTTGCCCAGCAAGAATGCGATTGGCGACCGCACATCATCCAGCTTCCGGAAATCCGTCTTTCTCACCTGCCGTTCGCTCGGCAAATAAAACCACACAACTTGGCCGTCGCTGACAAACAGCTTCTCTTTGGGAGAACGATATTCCCACCTCATCTTGCGCGGCTTTTTCAGCCACAACGTCCCCGACTCCACCCGGTCCGGCCCGTCTCCCCGATAAATTTCCGTGAAGTCCGACTGCAAACTCCGCAGATGGTTGTAGTGCTCATCCACCGCCCGCGCCAGCTGCCGTATGTCCTGCGCCTCCATCCGGCAGGAAAGAGCCAGCAGAATAGACCCCAGACACCACAAACGTCGATTCAACTTGATTTTTCTCCTTCTCAATTCTACTTTGGAGGGCCGCCGCTTTGGGCCGTTGCTTTAGGTCCATCGCCCAGGCACAATGCCATGCTTCAAAATACCTCCAACCCTCCGATCCGTCGCTCCCTCGCCTTTCTCTTAATCGTCGGATTGTTGGGGCTCGCCTCTTACGCCCAGGCGCAAACGACCATTGAAAAGCCCATACCACCCGAAGCCAGGCCCGCACCCCAGTCCGCAACGCCTGCCGAATCCGCCGCCGCTCCCGGCCAAACTTTACTTGCGCCGAACGATCCTCTGGCCATCGCCAAAACACTCCTGCGCAAAGGGGATTTTGACGCGGCGACTAAGAAATATCGCCAGTTTCTCGAAGAAAACCCGAAATCACCGGACGCCTACGCCGGTCTCACCCTCTGTTATCTCAAACAGCAAAATGTCACCCAAGCCTTCGACACCGTCACCCGGGCCCTCCAGGTTGCCGACTCACCCCCCGTCCGCGTAGCTCTCGGCGAAGTCTATTTCCGCCAGGGCAAAATTCCCGAGGCCGAAAAAGAATGGGTCGACGTGCTGAAAGCCGGCAATCCCGCCGCCCGCGCTTACCTCGGATTGGCTCGCGTGCGCTGGGCGATCGAAATGAACAAAACCGGGAAACTCCTGATTGATAAAGCCCACGAACTCGATCCTGACGACCCGGATATCCAACTCCTCTGGATTCGAACTCTTTCTCGCTCAGAGAGAATCAAGAAATACGAAGCCTATCTCGCCGACGCTGCTAGCTCAAATTCCGATGAACGCACCGATTTGGAGCGCTACCTCGCTCGTCTCAAGGACCAGCAGAACCGTCATGACCCACATTGCCGCCTCGTCAGCAAGGTAAAGAGCACCGAAACTCCCCTCGTCCGCCTCATGATCGACCCATCGCATCTCCGAGGGTATGGCCTCTCCGTCGCGCTCAATGGAGTCGGAACGAAAATCATGCTCGATACCGGTGCCAGCGGCATTGTTGTGAAGCGCCAAACCGCGGAAAAGGCGGGCATCAGCAAGATCGCTGAAACCAAAATGGGCGGCATCGGTGATAAAGGCGCAAGGGATGCTTTCGTCGGTACCGCCCAATCCATCCGGATCGGAGATCTGGAATTTCAAAATTGTCCTGTGCGCGTGCTGGAAAGCCGGTCTGTCGCTGGCGAAGATGGCCTGATTGGCTCCGATGTCTTTGAGGACTTTCTTGTCGAAATCGATTTCCCCAACGAGAAGCTCAAACTTGGCGAACTCCCGAAGCGCCCCGGCCAAAGCGATCAACAGCTTGCGCTGAAAAACGACGAGGGCGACGCCGAACCAGACGACCAGCCCCAGAGCGACAAAGCCGATCAAGCCCAGCACGCCTCAAACGATCCGAAGCCGAGCGCGCCCTCAACTGGCCTTCAGGACCGCTACATCTCTCCCGAAATGCAGTCCTTCACCCGCGTTTATCGCTTTGGACATGATCTGCTCGTTCCCACCCGAGTGGGCGACGTGCCCGGCAAGCTCTTCTTGCTCGATACCGGCTCTCTCACCAACTTCATCTCCCCCGCCGCCGCGCGCGAAGTTACAAAGGTCCACGGCGATTCCGATACGACGGTGAAAGGTATCAGCGGATCAGTAAAAAACATTTACAGCGCGAATAAAGCCGTCCTGCAATTTGGACACCTGCGCCAGGAAAATCAGGATATGACCTCTTTCGACATGACTCGGGTCAGCGAAGATGACGGAACCGAGGTCTCTGGTTTTTTCGGCTTCGTCATGCTCCGCTTTCTCGACATCAAGATCGATTATCGTGACGGCCTCGTCGATTTCGCCTACGACGCCCAGCGCTTCGGACGCTAGCCATTCTCCCGAAATGCATAAATTGAATATTGCTCCGCCCCGCCCATCTTCTTCAGCCCCGCCGTTCCGCTCAACACGCCTTCCAACAGCGCAGTGTGATACACAATCCACACCGGACGCGGCCACTCCCCCACCGACTCCTTCAACCGCGCCATCAATGCCCGCAACCCCGCCTCTGGCAACGGATTAAACAAATAAACCACCAGCGGTTCCTTCGGAAAACCGAACCTCCGGGCATCCCCGAACACCGCTTGGATCCTTCCGTCCGGCTGCTGATGCGCCTCGCCCGCAGCGCCATACGCCCGAATATTTTCCTCCGCCGCCCGATGCAGCTCCTCCATCAACTCCACTCCCACGATTTTCTTGAAAGGAAACTCCGAGGCCATCAGCAGCGTTCGTCCCTTACCCGACCCGATATCGACGAACGTGAATAGCTCCAACTCAATGGGCAGGGCGCCCATCATCTCCCGAAACAACTCCGGCTCCGTCGGCTGGTACGGAGAATGAAAAACTCCCAGCAATCGTGCCCGCCAGCCCACCGTCCCGCTGGTTGTGTTGACCCGTTTCTCCCAGTCATACTCCATGTCCCCATACCGCCGCCGCCGCCGCGCCGGAGTCGAATCCACCACAAACGCCCAGAGATTCCCCACCAGAAGCGCAGCAGCCCGCGCCTGACCCACTTTTGCCGCATGCTCCCGCCACCACCCCCGCAACCCGCTCCCGAATTGCGCAAGAAAACTTTGTCCCGAAGACACGCCTGCATGCTACCAAATCTCGCCACGCCAGAAGCCGCCAGCACCAGCGTCGTGACTCTCCATCCTTGGTCCGCGATCCGCATGAGAAATTTGTCCGAATCATCTCGCTCCTATGTAAAAAGATACAATCCGTATTCAGGCGACTCAGCCGTCTTGGTTAGAGTCGCTTCGAAATAATGCTGCCTACGCCTTAAGGAGCGGTGACATGGCGCGTGCGCTCACAAGAATTTTGAAGCGTTGGCGGGATAACTACTATTTCAGCTTATTGCTCGCATCCTCCGCGAAGCCACTGCGTTTCATTTCTGCTCGAACTGCGCGTTTCCTGGAGCAAAAGGTCCGCAAAAACGGAGGTTTGATTCGTCTTCCCAACGGGAAGAGCCTGTCGATCGCTGTAACGACTTCCAATCTAGTGCTTGATAAACTCGATGAACTCTCGGCTTTGAGAAAAAACTTGCAAAATTGACGGCGGAGACCTTCCGTGCGCGTCTCCCTCTGATAACTGAAGAAATACTTCACCAGTTGACCCCGTCAGCCAATCCTCCGCAGGCAACGTCGTCCTGGGTGGATATATTCGTAGCAAGTGAACTGCGTGATGGCATCAATTGCCAGTATCCATTCTCTGGTCTGTGGTATAAACCAGTCTATGGAAAGCGAGGTTTATAAGACCGACAACAGCCCGGTTGATCATCAGCGGCTAAAGTTCGGAACTGAGAATTTGGCTGCGTTGCAAGGACTCGACATCGTTGCCTTGGGTGCGATGCTGTTTTTTCTTGAACTCACGGATGTGGTGAAGGATTCGTGGTGGCTATACCTTTTGAATCTCGCGGCTGCCGTCGTCATCGTTCGTCAAATGCCGTCGAAGTATTACGAGCGTCATTTCGGGCGCGTAGAGCCGAAGTCGAAGAGACCCACTAGCAGGAGAGAAGCAGTAGGGGGTTTAGTTGGTATTCTGCTCGTGATCGTAGTCCTTATCTGGGGACGTCGTATTGAGGTATGGGCGGATGCCGTTCTGATGGGTGATCTGAGCGGCCAAATCCGGTGGGTGGCATCATTGGCTTGGAGCGCGAGACTGCTACGGAATACCCAGAGGGATTCGGCCGCCGATCCTAGAGGGCCATTATTTTATGTCGTTGGATTGGCCACGAGTACTGCAATTTGCCTGTGCCCGAAGTGGTACCCAGAGGTCATGCAATCCCTGGTCTGGAAGACACTCAATGCAGGTTCTTTAGGCTTGAGCCTGACTGCGTGGGGATTGCGCGATCACCTTCTGCTAGTTCATCTTCTGCCGAAAAACGGGAGTGACGATGAAGGCCAGTAATCAGGAAACGCTTGAGCTGCCAAACCGATTGGTGCACGAACCCGCTCGACTCGCGATTCTAACGGTTCTTTCTTCCTGTGAGTCGGCAGACTTTGTGTTTCTCCGTCGCGTAGCCGGACTCACCAAAGGAAATCTGTCCGTGCAACTTGTGAATTTGGAGCAAGCGGGGCTGATCGTCATCACGAAAGAGATCGTGGAAAGAAAAATGCGAACGACCGTAAAACTTTCGAAGCGCGGAGCCGCTGAAATCGAGGAGTACTGGCAGACTATGGATGCCATTCGCTCGCGTATGGTGAGGCGGAAAGACAGACGTTCTGCGCGTTATCCTTTGCCCGCAACGGCTCGGTTCGGCTTCTCAGGTTAAGTCTTCCACAAGGATAGTTGTTGAAATGGGCCTTAGCAGTAACTACGACCTAAGGGGAGACCGAAAATGAAAGTTTTCTTGCCCTCCGAAAACCTCACTTCGGAGCGCACTATCGAGTCAGGCGGAAACTCCCAGGCCTCATCAGCTGGGTCATAGTTGGATGTCGGAAGAATCTTGAACAAGCCATTGCCCAGTTCCAAAGCCTGCGTGGGGCGTGAGCACTCGGTTCCTTCGCCCAGCAGCCGGACGTAAATCTCGATCGTTTTCGCCATTCACTCACAATCATAACTGCTGTTAACAAGCCGTTACACTAACTGTCCTCTCCCAGGGTCTTTTTCGAGTTCGGTTCAGCGTGCGACGGAGGTGCCAAGCGATTACCAAGTAAGGGTGACGGTTTGTTCCACGTATCCCGCGCCCGCTCCAAAGCTCATCAGGAGTTGGGTGGAATCGGGAGACACTTCTGCTCCTTCGGCGTGGAGATGAATCCTGGGGCGGTTCAGGCGCAAGAACAAGGTCTGATGGCTATTCGCTGGGGCGGACAATGTCAGGCGCAAAGAATGCGCGGACTCTTGTTGATCGAGAACCTTCATTTGCGCGGACACAGATCCCGCCTCGGGTAAGCCGTGCGCAAGACCCACTTCTACGGAAGCGAGGGGGATGCGCAAACCTCCGGCCTCGGTGGTTACCCCGACGGCGCGCGATTGCAGTTTGACATTCTGCGATCCCTGGCCGGTGAGGCGTACGAAAAGCGTCGATCCATTGCGATGCATTTCGAGCCCCACACGAGACTGTCCCAAGGGTATTTGCGTAATTCGGGCTTCCTTCCACTGCGCGGGCAGGCTCGGAGTGACGGTGAGGGAATTCTCAGAGGCGCTCCATTCCAAGCCAAACATTCCGCGTACCGCCGGTGAAATAACCATGGCGGACGACCAGAGCTGATGAGAGGTGCTACGGCCCAACCAGCGGAAGAACTCGCCCGACAGCAACTCGGTGACTGTGCCCAAATCCTGGGACCAGGTCAGGTCCGCGTTCTGCATGAGGTGAGCGTAGCCGGAGAGAGTTCGTCCGTTGCGATATTCCGAAAGCGAGACCCAGCCGGTGAAGAGCGGCCAGACGGTCCCCTGGTGGTAGCTGATGGGATCATAAAAACTCACGCTCGGGCTCAAGTCGCGCGTGCCCCAATCGGTGGAGAACTCGGGCGAAGCCCAGCGGCGCAGCATGCCTCCCGCTCGTGTGAGGTTGAACGTTCCGTCCCATGCGGCGACGGACGGATAGATTGTTGGGCTGGCGTCGAGGGAGCCGTCGGCGTTGCGGCTGAAAGCATAGAAGTTTGCCGGCAGGAAGTATTCTTTCTCGATCTGTTGCGCGATGTGGGCGGCGCGCTGCTGGGCGATGTCGGCAAGCTGAGAGTGACCCGTTGCCTTCGCCATGCTGGCGAAGGCTGTGGCCGCCTGCTGATCGAGAGCCGCGAGGTAGATCTCCTGATGCGGCATGCCGGGAGGCCACGATTCGACCCATCCCGAGCCGGCAGTGTTCTCGTATATTCCGTCACCGTCGGAATCGTGCGAGCACTCAAAGTTCCAGGCCTTCGCCAGCGCGTCCCAATGCGCATTCAGGAATGACAGGTCACCGCTGATCTTGAGATAGTCGTTTGCGGCCATCAGCAAGAGCGGAGTGGCGTCGGATGACGCGAACTGGTAGGGCAGACTCTGCCAGTCAATAACTCCAGCAGTCTGCGACCATTCATGGATGATTTGGCCGGCGGGGCTCTGGCGGTGCAACAGAAATTCCAACTGGTCTCGGGTTAGCTGAAAATCGCCATAGGCATTCACGGCGTAGAGGGTCCAGAGAGAATCTCGTCCGAAGAACCAGCCAAACCCGGGGCGGGCGGAATCTCCCGATCCGTCGATTCCGGCTACCAGCGCGGTTTCCTTGTTGCCGGGAGTGGTTTGGACCTTGAGTTGGTCGATAGAGACTTCGGCCCAGGTAAAGGCATCATCGAACTGCTTGTCGGGAGTCTCGATGGACATCTGCTCGGATAAAAACTTCTTGTAGTATGCGCCGTTGTCTTCGTAGAGCGACTGGAAAGAGCGGCCGAGCGCAGCCAGCCTTTCGTGGAGAGCGGCCTTGGTTGTCCCCGCCGGCGTGTCAGACGATGTCAACAACAACGGAAACAATCGGTGGCTATCCCGGGCAGGGTCAAAATGAAAGATGAACTGCGCCGGATAGGACTTGGCGCGTTCCTGATAAGGAGCGAGGATCCCAGGTTCGGCTCCGGGCATCTCGATGGCGGCAGCTTGAGCGGGAAAGCCAAGTTGCAGTGCATAGAAGCCGCCTTGCGGAGTTCGTACCCATTCTGCCGAGGAGGAATCGTCGGACAGGGCCGGCCACATGCGTTTCATCTCGGGCGTGAATTGGACGGTGAGGGTCACCGGCCGGACGGCCTCGATCTGAAAGAAGGCAAGAACGCCAGCGCCTTCGGGCGGATTGTGTGGTGCAAACAGCACCTCCCGCACGGTGAAATTGGCGTGAGCGAACGTGATCTTGGTGTGATCGGGCCGAACCTCGATTTCGGCAGACTGTTCGTTTACGTCGATGGGAACGGGATAGTCCTGCATTGCGGCCATGATGCGCAAATTCCTGAAAATTTTAAAGGGGAAGATCCACGCTTCGAAGGAGCCATCCTGCTGACCGAGAATCGCGCCGCGGGGACCGACTACGGTGAAGGGCTTTGAGGGTATCGTCTCGCGAACGATTTTAAGGGGAACGGTCTCTTGAAAAGGAAAAGCGGCAAGCACCGGAGATTGAACAGTTGCCTGGGCGGGAGAGCAGGGAGGTATCGCGAGACTGACAAGCCAGAGCAGAGCCACAACGAAGAAGCGCGGATTCAAGGACCCTCCTAAACTATGTGAGTGTGGCCGAAGACATCTGACGTGACTAATGGGGAGGTATTGTCGGTCGCGCTGATTCCGCCACGTGGGTGACCTTTTCCGATGGTAGGGCGTGAAGAAGTTCAGTGAAAGTGCCATTGGTCCAGCCAAACCCGATGTTGTTCGCAGAATATCCGACGGTGACATTGGTTTCAGAGGACCGGGTTACCACGTTATATTTTTCGCGGATCGTCTTGTCGCGCTCGAAGTTTTGCAGCACGGTGGAGAGGAACTCGATGGAGACGCGGTCGGCTTCCGCGTTGTGGCCGTAGCGGCGCATGCCCTCGACGGCGAGTAATTGGATCGGTGCCCAGCCGAAAGGATAATCCCATTGACCGGCTGTCTGCTGGACGCTTGTCGCGATACCTCCGGCCCGTTCAAAGATGTTGAGGTTCCGAACCACGGCACGGGCTTGGGAGTCGGTGGCGAGTCCGGCCCAGAGAGGGTAGAACGTAGTGGCAAACTGGTAGGTCGAGCGCTGTGCGGTATCAAAGTTGTAATCGAAAAATTGTCCGCTCGGCTCATCCCACAGATATTTTTGGATTAACCGCCGCCTCACTTCCGCCGATTTTTTCCACTCAGCAGCGTCCGAGTTTTTCCCGAGCAAGCGGCTCATTGCCTCGAGATCGCGCTCCGTCTTGAACAGCAGACTATTGAGGCAGACTGGGGCAAAGTGATGCGTCGCGGCGCCATAGGGTCCGAAGCGGAAAGAGATATCGAAACCCGATTCGCGCATGGAGCGGTCGCCCTTGTAGTAGTCCGGATCAAGTTTGATGAGCTTTGCGGGTTCGCAAGACGACTGTGTTTCGGCGACGCCGCAGACGCGGACGGAATAGGACGAGCCAGAGGCTTGGCTGGAGGGGACATCTGCGCTTTCCCGTACATGGGACGGAATGGAGGGGTGCAGAAGAAAATAGGAGGCCACTTGGCGGTAAATATCATTCTCATCCTGCAGGGCTTCGGCGGCAGGTCCGTCGCCGAAATCGTAATAGCGGGAAAGACCGGTCTTGCCGGCTAAATGAGGGTCTTTCGTCCACATTTCGTGGTCGCGTTTTACGTAGGAATAGGCTGTTTCCATCCAGGAGCGGTCGTCCAGGCCAGCGGCCTTTTGCGACTCATGAACGGCCATCACCATGGAACTCAAGAACGGAGGCTGGGAGCGCGACAGATAGTAGGTGCGATTCGCGTTGAGGACCGCGCCGTAATTTTCAATCTCGAAGAAGAAGTTGTCCACCATACCGCGGGCCAGTTCAGTGCGACCATCGCGTAGTAGCCCGAGGATAATGAAATAGCTGTCCCAACCATACATCTCATTGAAACGGCCGCCAGGAACAACGTATTTGTTCTTGAGGTAGAGCAGTCCGGGCGGCTGAATGGAGCGGGTGTCGATGGTTCCCAGTTGATGAGAAACGGATGGCAGATGCGAAATTGTGACCCGGCACTCCTGTTGCATCCGGGCGAGTTCTGCTGGTTGCGGAAAATCGTAGGGCAGATAAAGCACGGGGGCGCCAGAGAGCTTGGTGTCCGCAACGGCGGCGCAGGAGTTCGTTGAGAGAGTCAGAGAGTCCCATCCGTTATGGATGTAGGTGAGGATCTCTTGCAGATTTGGGTTGACGGCGGCCGGTGCCGTTTGAGACTTCGCGAGAGACGTAACTGTAACAGAGAAAATTAGAAGGAGACGAGTGGGGGACCATAGTCGAAGCCATGGACTCCGACAGCGTTTTTTCGAAGTGCCCGGCCAAGGTTCTCGCATCTCGTCTCTCCTAAGCAGTCACGATAGCAAGAATCCTGGCCGAGCTAAGATCATCTACGATCTGTTTGTGTTCCTCGTCTGATCAGTTTCCCGCCATATCTTTTTCTGGCATGCTTTCAACCAATCAGAATTCAAAGCGCACTGAGAACTGCAGCCTACGCATTGATGTTCCGTCTTGCGAACCGATGGTGCTGGTGATGAGACCGGCGCCCTGGTTCTGGCAATCCACGCAGCTGTTGGGCTGACCGAGGTTCGCCTTGTTGAACAGATTGAAAGCGTCGGCACGGAATGCGAACGACGTTTGTTCTCTGATCATGAACTTTTTGGCGATGGAAAGATCGGTGTTCACCAGTCCCGGCCCGTAGAGCGAGTCGCGATAGATGTCGCCAAAGGTTCCGAAGGCGGGACGGACGTACGGTCCGAAGGTGGTTGGGTTGGTGCAGCCGAGCCCGCACGGACCACCGAGTACGTAGGGAGAAGGAGTGAAGTACGGTACCGAATCGGTAGCCGCGTTAAATTTGCCAGCCCCGAGATGGTACGAACCGCCGTTCGTGTTGGGACGGCAACCACCATAGTTTGCTGCCGTATCGTTATCGGCGCTGCAACTTGCGTAGCCGGGGGTGTAGGGCAGACCAGCTTCTACCGTTAACGAGCCGTTGATGGCGTACCCACCGATCAGGTAATCCAATGCGCGCGAGGAATTGCCGCCGAACACTTTGCCTTTACCGAACGGTAGATCCCAGTTGCCGGCCAGTACAAACGCTTGCGGGCGATTGTAGTAGCTGGCTCCATATCCGACTTTCTTGTCGATCGCGAAGTAGTACGACTCATGCGACATCGCTCGTGACCAAGTGTAGTGAGACAGGAACTGGACGCCATTGCTAAAGCGTTTTTCCAATTTCACCTGCAATGCGTTGTAGTTGCTGGTTGCCTGGTTCGCGTTGTAGCGGAGGCCCTGCGTCCAGCCATACGGAGCACCGTAAGTAACGCCCAGCGTTTGCGCGATTCCGTTGTAATACGGTTGACGGTCATTGAAGCTATAGGTGCCAAAACCGACGACCGTAGGCTGATTTGGATCAAACTGGTTCGAAGAGTCGAACATGTTGTGAATGCCGTGGCTACCGACGTAGGCGACCTGGAGAGCCATCGTTTTGGTAATTTCCTGCTGGATCGCCAAGTTCCACGCATCGAGCGTCGGCAGACGCACTTCGAGAGGACGAGTCGGAACACCAATGCCATTTGGGAGCGCGTATTGTCCATTGGCTGGGATCGCGGGGAACGTGTAAGCGGGTGGGCCAGTGGATAAACCGAAGGACGGAGTGTATTGAGTTGGCGGATTCAGGTTTTGCGAAACCTGTACAGGGTAAGTCCAAGCAAGAACTTCTCCGAACGTGTCGCCCGACCATCCCTGACCATATACGCGTCCGTAGCCGGCTCTAACGACGGTATTCGGACGAGCTTGCCAGCTGAGACCAAGTCGAGGAGCGAACTTTGTCCAACTCGCCGGCACGTTCAGTGAGTCGTTGTAAGATCCATACCCAGCGATGTTGACGTTGCCCGTGTTGAGATCAAGAAGGCCACCTTGTCCTTTGCCATCTACTGCCTCAGGGAAATACCATTCCCATCGCAATCCGTAACTAAGGGTCAACGTATTGGTTAAGCGCCATTGGTCCTGCGCGTAGTAGAAGGCGCGCCACTGGTGTGTGGCCGCATTGGTGTTGGCGGTTTGGGTTCGCTGGAAAGGCCCCACATCTCCGAGCAAGAAGGTCGCGAGGCCCACGCCCGGTGAGGCTCCGGCGTCGCCTGGGTTCACGGTTCCAGCTTCGCCGCTAATGGCTGCTGGGAAGTGGAAGTTGCCAGAACGGAAGTTGTTGTTGTCGAGGCCGACAGCGTATTGGGTTGCACGACGAACGTCCGCGCCAAATTTGATGTTGTGGTGGCCAACGCTGTGGCTCCAGTTGTTATTGAATTGATAAGAATTCTCGGTTTCGAGGAAAGGAGCGGTGGTTGTGCCATAAGTGGAAAGCCCGTCAGCGTTGAACGATGGCAGACCACCGTTCAGGTTGATATCGCCGGTGTTCACGCCGGGAATTCCGAGATTCGTTCCGAGCGGCTGGTTGTAGCCGGGTTGCAATTCGTTGAAGTGGAAACGGAACCAGCCAAAGCGGAAGTCGGTAAGCCAATGCGGAGAAAGCGTGTAGTCACCGCCGGCCGCGAGGGAGTCATCCTGACTGGTATCGGTGCCGGCAAAGCCGTTGACGCCGAAGCCAGAACCGCCAGCAGCACCAAACACCGAACCACCGTCTAATGACGAATTGAAAAAGGTGTAACGTCCGAACAAGTGCATCTTGTCAGAGAACTGATCGTCGATACGAACGTCAAACTGGTTGGTATGGAACGTTCCGGTACCGGAGGCCGCGTAATTGTTGAACAGTAAGCCGGGGGCGCCGTGATTCGGGGCGGGAAGCAGAGTTAGAAGATTGAGCGCCGGTGTGGACAATACATCGCCGGGAATCTGGTTATTCACATAGGGAGTTCGACCCACTCCTGTGCTCTGGTTTCCACTGGTAGGATCATAAATCTGGGCAACTCCAAGGTATTCACTCAGGTCGCAGTTTAGTGAAGGATTACCGGCGGCCGCGAGGCAGGTGGAACGGGCATTGGAGGTGGGAACAGTGAACAGACCAGACACGCCGTTTTTCTCACGCAACCCCTGGTAGTCACCGAAGAAGAACAGCTTGTTCTGAATGATGGGTCCGCCTACGGATCCGCCAAACTGATTGTGAAGGTTCGTAGGAATGTATTTGCCAGTCACGGGATCAGGCGTGGACTGCGCGAATGGATCGCGGGCCTGTTGCGCGTCGGAGCGGCGGAACTCGAATGCTGAGCCGTGGAATTTGTTGGTGCCCGACTTGGTCTGCGCGGTGACCAGACCGGCGACGGCTTTGCCGAATTCGGCGTCGTAGTTTTGCGATGTGACTTTCACTTCGGACACGGCGTCGAGGTTCGGATTGATGACTTCAATTCCAATGACGGGATCCTGATTATCGGTACCGTCGAGTTCGTATCCGGTCGCGAAGGGGAGCTGGCCATCGACCTCGATCTGCTGGCTGCGTTGGGGGTTCTGCGACTCATCCACGCCCCATCCGATGTAGGTTGTTCCGGGAGTGAGCAACTCGAAGGCGGTAAGGTTGCGGTTGAGGTTAGGGAGAGTTTCGACGGCCCGCTCATTGAGGACGACAGCGACGTCGGTGTGCTCGGTCTGCAATAAAGGGGCGGCAGATGTGACTGTCACTTCATTGCTTACCGAGCCGATGGCGAGTGTTATGTCAATTTTTGGTTCCGTATCGGCGTAGACCACAACATTTTCCGTGGTCACCTTGCTGAAGCCAGTGGCTGAGCCCGTGACTTTATATGTGTCGGGAATCAAATGTTGGACACGATACTCACCGGACGCGTCGGACTGGACGCTTACCGAGATTCCTTTTGTGATATCGGTCACAGTGACGGTCGCATTCGGAATGACCGCGCCGGTGCTGTCGGTGACTGTTCCGAAAATTGATCCGTAAACGGCCTGCGCCGAGGCGAGATGGGAACCGGCCACGACACAGACGGCGAGTAGAGCGAGCGCCGTCCAGAACCCTACGCCTTGCGGAGGCAGACTTGTTGGCAAAATATCGTTCATATCGTTGACAGCATCGCTCTTTTTCGCTGACTGATTCATCGCCTTGCCTCCAGGATTTTCCAGACTCTTCATATTCATGTTCATCTCAGCGCAAACTTCCGGCTTCCGCAGGGGGCGCTATGGAAAATGGGATTTTGAATGTGGAACCTTTGAGAGGACGTGCTTGTCGTCGCGTTGCGAATTGGAGTAGCATCGCATTGTTGTGCTGTTGCTGCGTACGCGATGCACACCTGAAGCACAGCTGAAATCTAGATGCCGCATGTCACACCGTTTTCAAATGCCGATGCTGTTCTTAATTGATTTCAGTTAGAAGTATCAGTGTGTCAGTTACACGTCACAGAATGGGAGATGTGCTTATCTCTCTGACGGATAGGCGGCGCAACTACCGGATGTCACATGTCTGTTACATCGCTACAAATCGCTGACAAAGACAGATACTTGGATCAAGTTGAGAAAATAGCTCACAGTAACACTCTCCGCAAAGCTGAGTCCCTCTGCAAGTTGCTTCGGTATTTAGCGAAGCACTCCATCACACAACCGGACGCTCCGCTGAAGGAATATCAGATCGCGACGGAGGTTTTCGGGCGGCGTGAAGATTTCGATCCACAGGCTGACTCCGCGATTCGAGTGCAAGCGGGCCGTTTGCGTTTGAAACTGCTCGACTACTACAACCACGAAGGTGCGTGCGATCCCATCGTGGTGGAGATGCCAAACGGTATCTACGCTCTTAGTTTTCATACGCGGGAGGTACCCGGCCCCAAGCCGGTGCCAGATCTGATCGAATCGCCGGCGGTATTGCCGGACCGATCTCAGGTTCCGACAAAATTCGAGCCGATGGTCGCGCCGAAGGGAAGGCGCGGGTGGATGGCCGCCGTGATCGCTTTATCGATCGTGCTGGCCGCTGCTTTGGCGGCGTCGTTTGGCCTCTACCTGAAGGTGAATTCGCTGCAAGCGGGAAAGCCCGCTGGCGCGGTTGTGCCTGAGGTTTTACGCAGCTTCTGGATCCCGTTTGCGTCGAGTCCCGATGGACCGTGGGTGATTTTCAGCAATGCTGCCTTTGTGGGGCGTCCGGAAACGGGTATGCGCTATCTGGACCCGGCCCGCGACTCGCGCGACCTCATTCTGGATCATTACACGGGAGTCGGTGAAGTTCTCGCGGTGCATGAACTCGATAAGGTTTTCAGCGAGTTGAATCGTCCGATTGAAATAAAACGGGGAAGTCTCTTTACCCTGGACGACGCGAAGAAGAACGATCTTATCTTCCTCGGATCCCCCGCGGAGAATCTGACTTTGCAGGACCTGCCGGGGAGCCAGGAGTTTGTCTTCAAGCGCCTGGCTTCGAGTCCGCACAAGGGTGATTTGGGCATCGTCAACGTGCATCCGGAACCCGGACAACCCGAAATTTATTATCCGAGTGACTCGACCCAGCCACTCACCGAGGACTATGCAATCGTTTCTCTGGTACGTGGTCTGAACCCTAATCTTCACGAACTGATTTTGGCTGGAACCACGACGCTGGGAACTCAGGCGGCGGTTGAATACGTCTGTGCGAAAGAGTCGCTGGAGGAGTTGCTGCGCAAACTCGGGGTTCGTCCGGGAACCGAAATTAAATCTTTTGAAGCGTTGTTGCGGGTGAAAGTGACACGCGGGGTGCCGGTTGGAGTCGAGTTGGTGGCCGTCCGTAATCGTAAATAGTTTCCTACTGCGCCGGCTCCAGTTTCAGTTGCTCTTCCGTATGAATCTTCGAAGCGGCATCGAGTTCCTTTTTTGATTCGTCCGAACGCCCCAGACTTCGATAGGCCTGTGCTAGCAGTGTGTGTGTCATGTAGTTGTTAGGGTCCATTTTTTCGGCGTGCTGCAGATAGAGCAGCGAGGTCTGGGGTTCATTCCGCCGCAACAGGACCTTCCCCATCAGGATGAATGGCCCGGTGCTGGAAGTGTCGAGCGAAATCGACTGAGCCAGAGCTTCTTGTGCTTTTTCATACTGGCCGGAACGTGTGTAAACGTCACCGAGCCGGTCGTAGACTGAGAAGTTGGCAGGATTGATCTGGCGTTCCTGATCGAACTCGCGGAGTGCCTGATCTATATCTGATTTAAATAGGTAAAACTCGCCCAACATGAAATGCGCTAACGGAATTCCTGGAGCGAGTTGCAGCGCTTTTTTGGCGGCGTCGGCGGAGGCCTCGGGCAGGTTGGCCAGCTTGAGCATTTTTCCCACCAAAAGATAGGCCGCCCCTGAGTCGGGCGGAACGGCGAATTGCTTAGCAAAGGCTTTGCGGGCATCGTCAAAACGTTGCGAATTGAGGTAGCAAAGTCCGAGCACGTAGCTCGCGTCGGCATTTGCGTTGGGAGTCCAATCTCTGGATCGCTCGAGAAAAGGAATGGCATCGGCAGGACGCCCCAAACGATAAAGAGAAAGTCCGCGCAGTTGCACCGATTCGATGTCGCTCGGATCCTGCTCAATCGCTTTCGCGAAAGCTTTTTCAGCCGAGAGCAACTTTCCGGTCCGGTAGTAGGCGATACCCAGTTCGTGTTGAACACCTTTGGCGGATGCCGGATTTGCTGCTAACTGCTCGAGCATCGTAATGGCTGCCTGCGGCTCACCGTGTTCGAGTTTCTGGTGTGCCACCGCGAGCGTCTGATCTGGACTGGGGTTGGTGGAGGTTGAGGCGGGAGTGGAAGGTGCCGTCGCCGGAGTTGCTTCGGGGTGGGCAGTAGCTGGTGCTTGGGAATTCGAAGAATGGCCGAATGCGACTGCGCCGAGTACGAGCAGGAAAAAGAACACGAATATGGTTCGCATATTCCAATTCTAATCACAGACTGATCCGCTGGGTTTGGCGCCGCGTGGTAGGATTCGGCTGTGTGCCGGCGAAAAAATTGTTTTTGCATCTGCGTGTTATCTATTGCGTGCTTTTCCATCCTCCCAGCTTTCGCTCAGGCCAAGCATGCGATTGCTGCGACCCTAAAATCAGGCAAGGGTCCCTACCCGGTCAACAATGAGCATCCAGGCCCGGCCTGGTTCATCGACGTAGCAGGGCAGGCTGGGCTCCGTATGGAAAACGTAAACGGAGGGATCGACACAAAGAAGTACATCATCGAAACGACCGGCAGCGGTGTGGCGATCCTGGATTACGACAAAGATGGATGGCCCGACATCTTTCTCGTCAACGGAACCACGATGGAAGAGGCGAGAGAAAAGAGCCTCAGGCCGAGCAGTCATCTTTTTCATAACAATCACGATGGAACGTTCACCGATGTGACGCGCGCGGCCGGACTGGAGTTCACCGGTTGGGGACAAGGCGTGTGCGTTGGAGATTACGACAACGACGGCTTCGACGATCTATATGTGACCTACTACGGCAAGAATCGCCTTTACCACAATGAAGGCAATGGTACGTTCAAGGAAGTTGCCGGACCCGCCGGAGTGGCTGGTGATGGCGAGGCATGGGGAACGGGCTGTGCCTTTGTCGACTATGATCGCGACGGGAGACTCGATCTAATCGTCTCCAACTACGTGAAATTCGATGTCAAAACCGCTCCAAAGCCGGGAGAAGGCGCGATGTGCGTGTGGAAGGGAACGTCGGTTATGTGCGGACCCCGCGGCCTCGAGTCTTCCCCTAACATCCTTTATCACAACCTCGGCGGGGGGAAGTTTGCAGATGTCAGCAAACGGAGCGGGATTGAGAAGACGAATGGTCACTATTGCCTGAGCGTTTCCACCCTGGATTATGATGACGACGGCTGGCCCGATATTTATGTAGCGTGTGACAGTACTCCGAGCATTCTGTATCACAACCAGAAGGATGGAACCTTTGTTGACGTGGCTTCCGAGGCTGGCGTGGCGTTCAACGAAGACGGGCGGGAACAAGCGGGAATGGGCTCGACCGTCGCCGATTACGACGGCGACGGACGGCCGGATATTTTCAAAACAAATTTTTCCGACGATACATCGTCTCTCTATCGGAACAACGGAGACGGGACATTTAATTCGACAATCTTTGATGCCGGTTTGGGTTTCAATACGCATTATCTCGGATGGGGAGCCATGTTCGTCGATGTAGACAACGACGGACGCCCCGATGTTCTGGTGGTAAACGGCCACGTTTATCCGGAGGTGGACACGGCGCACTTGGGATCCACCTATCGGCAGACGAGACTCTTGTATTGGAATGCCGGCAACGGCAAATTCAAGGACCTCAGCGCGCAGTGCGGCCCAGGGTGCGCACAACCGCAATCAAGCCGCGGCTTGGCGGTCGGTGATCTATGGAACGATGGCCGCATGTCGGCGGTGGTGAACAACCAGAGCGCACAACCTCTGCTCATGGTCAACGAGGCAAGCAACGAGAATCACTGGCTGGGCGTGATCACGGTAGGCACACAATCGAACCGCGACGGAATCGGAGCGAAAGTCACTGTAACCGCGGGCAGCCATAAATTCTTACAGGAAGTGCGCAGCGGATCAAGCTACATTTCGAGCAGCGACTTGCGGCTCCACTATGGTCTCGGTAGCAGCGGAACTGTCGATGTCATGGAAGTGCGCTGGCCGAATGGCAAAGCGGAGATTTTTCCAGGCGCTCCGGGCGATCGTTTCGTTGTCCTAACCGAGGGTAGCGGAACGGAAGTATCGGCTGGCGCTGCATCTAAGAAATAGAAGGTTAGCCGCCATGAGAAGTTCCTCAGTTATATCCCGTCGCAACTTCGCAAAATTCTCCCTGATGACGGCCGGTGCAATGGCCAGCCGGAAGCTTTGGGTCCCTCAAACTTTTGCCGCGACTACGGCATCAACGAATCCCTTAGCAGAGTTCGGTTATGGTGATGTCAGGATCACGAGCGCTATTCATGAGGCGCAACTGAGCAACACTCACGATGTGCTGATGAGCCTGAGTGAGGACAGCCTGCTTAAGCCGTTCCGGCAGATGGCTGGACAACCTGCTCTGGGCGCGGACCTGGGCGGTTGGTACAACTATGATCCCAATTACGACTGGCACAAAGACGATGCCGGATTTGCACCGGGAGCAACGTTCGGTCAGTGGGTTTCGGCTTTAGCGCGCTATTACGCCATTACGGGGTCGGCGGAGACAAAGGAAAAGGTGCTCCGGCTGAACCGGCAATACGCGCAGACGATCTCGGAAGATTTTTACGACAAGAACCGCTTTCCCGCTTACTGCTATGACAAGCTTCTGCTGGGACTGATTGACTCTCACCAGTTCGTGGCCGATCCCGACGCTTTCGCAATACTCGAACGCACGACGAAGGCGGCGTTGCCACACTTACCTGGAAAGGCGATCGATCGCGAGCTGGCGTGGCGCGCGGGAAAAGATCAGTCTTTTCGGTGGGACGAGTCCTATACGAACCCGGAGAATTTGTTTCTGGCATACCAGCGCGGCGCGGGAGCCGGGTATCGGGACATGGCGATCCAGTATTTGGACGATTCCAGCTGGTTCGATCCGCTGTCCCGCGGGGAAAATGTTTTGGGCGGGAAGCACGCATATAGCTACGTCAACTCGCTCAGTTCCGCAATGCAGGCCTGGTTGACTTTGGGAAGCGAGAAGCACCTGCACGCCGCACAGAATGCGTTCGCTATGCTGCTGGCGCAGAGCTTTGCCACGGGAGGCTGGGGTCCGGACGAAATGCTGCATGCTCCGGGCGGTGACGACCTGGCCGCGAGTCTTACCAAGACACATAACAGTTTTGAGACGCCGTGCGGCGCCTACGCGCATTTTAAAATCACGCGCTACCTGTTACGTGTAACACGCGATTCCCGCTACGGCGACAGCATGGAACGAGTTATGTACAACACCGTTCTGGGCGCGAAGCCAATGCACACCGAAGGGCGGGCGTTTTACTATGCCGATTACAATTTCAGCGGCAAGAAGGTTTACTCCAATCACGGATTTCCGTGCTGTTCTGGAACTCTGCCGCAGGTTGCGACGGACTATCACATCAATACATATTTCCATGATGCGGGCGGAGTGTACGTAAATCTCTATCTGCCTTCGAGCGTTCGATGGACACAAGGGGGTGCGGACTTATCGCTGGCGCAAGATGGTGGATATCCGTTTGATGATCACGTGTCGGTCGCGGTGACGGCTTCACAGGCGAAAGAGTTCGCAGTGAATTTGCGCGTTCCTGAATGGGCAACTGGGGCGCAGATTGAGGTCAATGGCAAACGCTGGGGCGGGGCCGCCGCGCCGGGCGAGTTTGCCGCCATTTCTCGGCGATGGAGCAACGGCGATCGCATCGATCTGCAATTGCCGCGCCGGATGCGACTGGAGCCGATCGATTCGAGGCATCCCGAAACGGTCGCGCTGCTCTGCGGTCCGCTGGTGCTATTTGCGCTAGCGTCCAATGACGTGCAAACATCCTTAACGCGGGCTCAACTGCTGGCAGCCAAACAAAAGGGGAATCAGCAGTGGGAGGCCGGCACCGCGCCGAATTCGATGAGGTTCCTGCCTTATGTCGGGATTGACGAAGAGCCGTATTCAACTTATTTGCGTGTGACGTAGGAAGCGATGGCTGGAGCGACGACACGTCTGGCAATGATGCGACGAGCGGTGCTGATGCGCGCTGTGCTCGGCGGCATCTTCATTCTGCTATTCAACTCCGCCCTGCTTCGGGCGCAACACGACGGAAATTCCACGTTGGTCAGCAGTCTGGCATGGAGCACCGACTCAACGGGTCCCCGACGATTCGTTTCGGTTCACGGGCGCCGAGCCGCCATCTTTGGCTATTCGCAAGCAATCAGTGAGGACCGTTCTGCTTCGGGATTGGAAGTTTGGGCGTATCCCGTGCAGATTCTCAGGTCGTATGGTGTGAGCTTTCGCGAACAAGGCACAACGACGGGCATTGAAGGCGAGGCGATACTGCGGCGTATTGTGTACAGTCCAGAAGCTGTAACGCGAATGTATGCGGGACCCGATTTCATCGTGCGCGAAAAACTTTTTGTTCCGCTCGACGAACCGGGCGCGATCATCTCTTACGCGGTGGAGAGTGCTCATCCGATCGATATCGACATCCACTTCATCCCAGTTCTAGATTTGATGTGGCCGGCGGGAATCGGCGGCCAAGAAACAAAATGGAGTTCGAAGGTATCCGCCTACCTAATTCGGGAGTTGACTCATCGATTCACGGCCAGCGTGGGAACTCCCGATATCGTTGCGCATGATGAAACGCCAAACCGCGGCCAGGACGTTGGACGCGAACCGGGATTGGCGTTTACGATTCGTGCTGAGGCCAATCACCAGGCACGAGTGATCATCGTGGGTAGCGGCCCCGGAAGCGATGCCAGTGCGACTGCCCGGAGGTTGCTTGAGAACGCTGACTCGCTTGAGAAGACTGCCGTCGATCATTACGATGGTTTACTCGGTCAGGCACTGCAAATCGAAACGCCGGATGCGGATGTCAATCGTGCGCTGGCGTGGTCAGAGATCGCACTCGATCAAGCATGGGTTTGTAATCCCGACCTGGGTTGCGGGGTGGTCGCTGGGTATGGCCCCTCGCGAAAGGCGCGGCGTCCACAGTACGACTGGTTTTTCGCCGGCGATGGCATGAATACTGTGCGAACCCTGATAGCCACCGGCGAATACGAGCGCGCGCGCCAGGAACTTGAATTCATTATCAAACGCCAAGATCAGAAGACCGGCATGATCTGGCATGAACTGTCGCAAAGCGCCGGGCTCATCGATTGGGCCAAATATCCGTACATGTTTGTGCACGTTGATTTGACCTTCGACTTTCTCAATACAATAGGCGACTACTTCACAGCGACGGGCGATCAGGATTTCATTAAGGCCCACTGGCCCTCGATTGAATCTGCCTACGGTTATTGCCGGTCTTTAGTGGATGCGAAAGACGGCTTGCCACGATTACCTGCAGACAAGGAGGGAGCGAGAGAACAAGACAGGCTAACCGATGAACTGAGCTTATCCGCAAGCTGGGCGGGAGCGTCACTGGCTTTTGCCGAACTTGCGGCAGCGGTCGGCCACACCGCTGATGAAGCGGATGCGCGGGCGGCTAGCGATCGGGCTATTCGCGCCATCGGCGAACGGTACTGGTGCGAAAATCGACAGTTCTTGATCCCCGGCTACACTCGTTCGGGATCGCCGCTCATGGATCGCGACGCCGGACCGACGCATGCGGGAGGGAAGTCACTATTTTCTGAAGCGCAGATCGATGAGTTTCTTGACCAGCTTGCTGCGTCCGATTTTCAAACCGACTGGGGTACGCGAAGCGACTCTTCGAAAGACGCCGGTTATAACCCGGACTCATATTCCAAAGGAAGCGTGTGGGCGATTATCACTTCTGAGACGGCATCTCAGTTCTGGACATCACATCGTCCGGCGACTGCTCAGCCAATCTGGAGAGCGTTGGTGCCGTGGAGTTCGCTCGATTCTCTCGGTCATATGCACGAGGTGACGGCTGGGAACTTCTATCACGAGGAAGTGGAGTCCGTACCGGAGCAAACGTGGTCGTCGGCAGGTTTCTTGAGAGCGGCGGTGAACGGACTGTTTGGAGTTGGAGTCGATGGGCTATCGAACACGCTGACGTTTGTTCCGCACCTGCCTGCTCAGTGGAATGCAGTCAGCCTGCGGCATTTGCGCGTAGGCAGGTCGGTAATCAGCGCGAAGATATACGAGAACACGACGGGAATGCAGCTTGACTTGCAAAACGATGGAGCCCCGGTTGACTTTGTGTTCGAACCTGAAATTCCTCTTGGGGCGGAGTTGCAGACAGCGCGACTGGGAAGCCAACCGATTGCGGCATCCATCGTGCAGCACGCACAAGATACGCATGTGAAAGTTGCGTTCAGACTGGCGGAGGGTAGTACGTCGGTGACGATCAACTATGGAGGGGGAGTTGTCCTCGTATCGGATCCTCCGTCAACGGAAATCGGAGAGACCAGCCGATCGGTTAAGATTATTGGGGTCCACCTGCGCGACAACCTATACACCGTGGACTTTGACTATCTCCCTTCCGCAAACTCTGGATTTGAGCTTCGCACCCCCTGGAAAATCAAAGATGTGCAGGGAGCAAGTTTGGAAACGCTTGCTACGGACCTGTACCGTGTGACCGTCAGCCGTCAAAGCAAAGAATCTCTCGATTACGAACGAGGCAAGGTCTCCGTGAAGTTTGCGCACGAGTGATCTGATTCTACTTCCCAAGTTCGTGGTTCAACTACGTGGATGGTGACAGTTCCCCTTGACGATAACCGTGTGTGTCCGGGGTTGCCCGGGGTTGTCCTTGCATCGTATGCTTGCCTTCGATTGCGTTCCATGATGATTGTTTGGCGATCATGAAAACTCATTGTCAAATGCAAATGCTATTTTGTCTTTTCCTGTTGTCGCCGATCGCCATGAGTCAAATGAGATCGAGCCTGGAGACGACCGATACGCAATTGCTTTTCGAGGGCGGCGCAGACGCGCCCAAGCTTTCTGAAATGCGAAATGATTTGATGACATGGAAAAACCGTACGTCGGAGATCCCCATTTCCAGGGTTGAAAGTGACGGCCAGTCTGTTGCATTGGTATGGAGGTTCAACCCCGCCGAAAGCCGGGTTGATAAGAGCTTCGTCAGCTACGTTTACGAGACCACGACTCCGCGCTTGCGACTGACTTGGGAATGGGAAGTTCGTTCTCCGCACGGACCGATTGAGCATCAGGTGCGGATTGAGAATCGCGACGCCGCTGAACTTTGGCTACCTCTGCAAAACAGTTTCGTTTTTGATTGGCAAGTGCCGGCTCAGAGCAAGATCGAACAGTTTTATGTGGAGAAAGGCGCCGATACACCTTCCCCGTTTGGTACGCACTTACTCACAGTGCCGGATGGATATGAATGGGAAGGAACGTCGAGTACCTACGCGCAACCGCGCCCCGGTGAAGCACGCGAAATCATCCCGTATTTTCTAGCGGAACAGGCAGATCATGAGCAGCCCGGCTGGTATGTTGGCGTCGAGTTCAGTGGACGCATGCATCTGACTCTGGCTCGCAAAGATGACGGCCTGCGCGGGGAGGTCAGCCTGAATCCGAATCCTGGTCCCTTTGGTACGCGTCTGAAGCCCGGAGAGATTTTTGAAACCCCGAAAATTTTTCTAGGTGCGACTCGCGGCGGCACCGACGCGACCGCGAATGTCGTCCGTCGCTGGGTGCGGGATGTGCTGGCCAACCAGGAAGCGTGGAAGGACCCACACTATCCGTTGGCAGTGAACAACAGTTGGGGCGGCGGAATGGCGGTGAACGAGGCGATCGCCTTGCGCATGATTCGTGACTCCGCCGAATTGGGCCTGGAGATGTTTCACATCGATGCCGGCTGGTTCCGAGGGGTGGGCGATTGGTATCCGGATCCAAAAAAGTTTCCCCATGGATTGCGGCCTATTGCCGACGCGGCACACGCGCACGGGCTAAAATTCGGGCTTTGGGTGGACTGGGCGCAGGCAGCGCTTGACACGCAAGCGGGCTCCCTCAACATTCGTGATCCCGAGGTGCGGGGATGGTTGACAACTGATTTACCCGCGACGTGGAAACCGGAAGAGTTCAAAGGGCAGACTATCGACATCGGTGCGCCGCAGGCGAAAGCTTGGGCGATGCGAGAAACCGATCGCTTGGTGACGGATTACAAACTCGACATGCTGGAGCATGACGGTTATCTCGTTGCGCAGGGCTGCGATGCGACTGACCATCCTCACGCGGCGCCGGATCCACTTAACAGGTGTACCTACCGGGATGCTGGATTCGTCTTTGTGCGCAGTTCGAATTCGACCGATGTCAGCTACCACGCGGTTCGCTCCTACTACGAAATTCAGTCGAATCTGCACCGCAAGCATCCTGGGCTGCTGCTCGAAGTCTGCAACGACGGCGGCCGCATGGTGGATTTTGGCAGCGCTGCCCACGGCGACTATTTTTCCATTACCGACACTTACGATCCGCTTTCCAACCGGCGCGCCTTTTACGACACCAGCTATGTTTTGCCGTCAGCGATGCTTGAAACCTACGTGGAGCAATGGCCGACGCCGAGGATCGAGAATTTCCGTTACATGCTGAGAAGCGGCATGATGGGATGGCTCACCATCATGCTCGATACCACCGCTTGGGATGCTCAACAACACGCGGCGGCGAAGGAAGAGTTTCAGCTTTACAAAGAACGCCTCCGTCCGCTGATTCGTGAGGCCAATCTCTATCACATCTCTAATCGCCCGGATGGCGTTCGCTGGGATGGCATCGAGTATTTCGACCCCGCCTCGAGGAACGGTGTCGTCTATGCTTTCCACGGATCAGCCGAGGGAGATGTCGAACACAAGTTCGCACTGCGCGGACTGAACCCGGCTACCCGCTACCAGTTGGAATTCCAGGATCAGGCTACCGAAAGCCACATCGTCAAAGGTGCCGAGCTGATGAAATCCGGCGTCGCTATTCGGCTTCCCCTCCCAAACAGTTCTGAGATTATCTTCCTTAAGGAATTACCTGCTCAGACGCCGCCTCCAGCGGTGACGCATGCGGAAGGCGTAGCACGAGCTAAAATCGAGCCAGTTGCGAATCGCTGAAGAAAAAAGGGATCGGAGTGGGCATGCGTCTTCCCAAGCAATCTCCGCGCGGGGATTCTACTCGCTCAGGCAGCACTGCCGGCGTGAAGGTGCGCGAGTGTTTGTCCGAAGGTCAATGAAGGGTTCTCTGGGGTGAGCAATATGAAACAGTTCTCCTGAGCCTGGCCCTCCTAAGCTTGGGGTAGGAGATAAAACCATGTATTTGCCCGACGAAGTTCGCCGCCGACTCACGGCGCGCGCCGCAACCGATCCTGACGTCGCAAGCATGTTGGCGATGTTCGCGACACCCAAAGAGACTGTAAGCGAGCCACCGCTAGAGCAGGAACTAGGGGATACAGAAAGGACAAAGCTCTGAGGGGATAATCACAGCTCGTTACTCGCTCAGGCCTCTCGTTTTGCGGACCGGCGCCGGCGATGGTCGAGCCTCCAGCAAGGTACGCATCGGCGCCCGCCGTAGCTGAAAGCATTAGGTCGATGGCGAATTTGTCGGGCGGCGACTTAATGTCGGACGCTGTTTCCAGCATCGCCTCAACAGTTTTCCGAGACCGTTGGTTGATCCGTTTGATCAAAGGGCCACCCACGTCGGCAGCGACCTGATGGAGCGCCACAGAGATGTCTGCGCGGTCCATGTTGGCGTCGACGAACGCCTCCACCATTTCTCGAATCATCTCGGCCAACGGTTTATGGCATGCGCCTCACATGCGGCTTCAAGCCTTGCCATTACGCGAGTGAAATGATTTTCCAGCACGGCAAATAGCAGCGACTGCTTGTTGGGATAGTACTGATACAGTGTGCCCACCGAGACGCCGGCACGCTGGGCGACCCGTGTCGTCGTCAATCTCTTTACCCCGTGGCTGAGCAAAACCTGAATAGTCGCCTCAGAAATCGCTTCCACGGTAACCGTTGACCTCGCCTGGATGGGCGTCTTTCTTGGCTCGAATGCAACGGCCGCGTCAGCCGGCATATGCGAAGTCCAAACCCGGCGTCTGGGGTCCACCACGGGACGTCGATGCCGCCGTTGCTGTTCTGCGCGAGGCCGTGGAGTCGGGCGTAAACCACATTGATACCAGCGACTACTACGGACCGCATGTGACCAATCAGATCATCAAGCAGGCTCTCCACCCGTACCCGGATGGTGTCGTGATTGTCACCAAATTGGGCGCTCGGCGCGGTTCAGACAAGTCTTGGATTCATGCCCTCTCCCGCCAGGAGCTCATCGAGGGCGTCCACGATAACCTGATAAACCTTGCCCTCGATGCGCTGGATATCGTCAATCTTCGGGTTGGAGGAATCATGGAGCCCGGCGAGGAATCCATCGAGGAACCGGTGACCACGCTTGTCGAACTGAAGCGTCAGGGCCTGATTCGTCATATCGGACTCAGCAATATAACACCCAAGCAACTCTTGGAGGCTCAAACCATTACCGAGATCGTGTGCGTGCAGAATTTCTACAATGTGGCCCGCAGAAACGATGATGCCTTTATTGGTAATCTCGCTACCCAAGGCATCGCGTACGTCCCATTTTTCCCGCTGGGAGGCTTCACTCCGCTACAGTCATCGGCACTTGACGCGGCGGCCGTCTTGTTGCAAGCCACGCCCATGCAGGTCGCGCTCGCCTGGCTTCTCCAGCGCTCGCCCAACATCCTATTGATTCCCGGGACATCTTCCGTGGCACATCTCCGCGAGAATTTGCAGGCCGCGATGCTTCAGATCCCAGCTGAAGTACTTGTCGATCTCGACGCAATCGGTCGAGTTCAAGCGCTGCTAATCGCGTCACAACAATTGAAGGGGGACAATTTATGAGAATATTTGTTACGGGTGCTACAAGTTTTATCGGATATCCACCGTTAAAGAATCAATTAATGCTGTCCATCAGGTACTAGGCCATGCTCGCAGCGAGGTTGGCGCTCAATCTTTGATCGCCGCCCGGGGGCGAGGTGGTTCGCGTTGCGCTACTCGACCTCGATGGTCTTAATGGTACGTTCACGCGCTGATAAAACCAAACCATCTCACGGTGATGAAGTCGGAATATCGGACTCCGAAAGCTGGGGTCGGCAATACTCGTATGTGTGCCGGAACGCGTGGGCAGGTGCCGGTGTGACTGCCGGAACCAGCCTTTTGCCACACGGGATCAACCGTTCATGACGTTTTTCCGCTACTACTGCGGTAAATTCAGTCCAAGTTCGCACTCGAATTGTTTAGCCAGAAATGATGATTTGGGAGAGAAAACAGGCGAATCGCTGGAGCGCGGCAAATCGTGTGCCGCAACCGATTCGCCTTGTAGATTCCGCGATTTGAGGTTCGGCTCAAAATAGCCCGACAACTTAAGTCGCGAGGCGTGCGTCTAAAGTGTCGAGGATGTGACTGCGTATCCTGTTGTGATTAGGTATACTCAACGGGACGTTTAGTTTCGGCAGCGTTCTCCAATGCGCAACATTTGGACATCCCGTCTACGAACAAGTCTTGCGAATCGATTTCGAATTGCAATTGTTCTGCTAGCCATCTGTTCCCTCACCGGAAGTGTGGCGACGCGTTATACGGCGTTAGGTCCGAATTCGGAACCGGATGTTCAGAAAGTCACAGCCGTAAAATCTCAAATTCCTGATGCCAAGCGGCAGCATCTTTTGGCCAACGGGTTGCAATGGTCAGCTCCCGCTCCCAGTTTCACTCTCTATCAACCTCCTCGATCTGCTGTTTTTGCGGTTTCGGTCGTTGTTCCGCCGACCAACCTCAATTCCGAGAGCTGGCTTTACAACCGCCCCCCTCCATCCTCCTGTTAACTCGCGATCTTCGTTCAATCCTGCTTCTTGAAACTAACTCGAGTCATTTGAGTCCACGAGTGGATCTGAAATCGACTTCGGGTATATCCGTTTTGAATTAGGTTCGACCGGATGTTTCGAGTGTATTCCGATTGAATACTCCACGAATCGAGTTCTCGAAGGCGTCAGCATCTAGCTACGCTTTGCTAACTCTACCGATCGGGCATTCAAGCGATGCCTTCTCCGGGAGGAGATATGAACAAAAGTCTAACAGCCGTCCTATTCGTCTGCACGTTGCCGGTGGTAAACGCTTTCGCCTCTCTAAAGCCAACTGAGTATCAATCGGGTACGGTGATTAGTGTGGAGAGCCGCGAAGCGGCGCCCAATAACTATGTCGGTAGCAATCCCTCGGATGCCCCGACGCCATCGGAGGTGTATTCCTACGATATAGGAATACGGGTTGGCTGCACCATCTACCGTACAGAGTACGATTCGGCGATCGACTATCTGCCAGCGGTGTTCGCTGCCAATCATCCCATCCAAGTCGATCTGCGCAAGCACGTCATGAATGTCAACATTCCGGGATATCGCGAAGTACGGATGCCAATCGATGGACATCACGGAGTGAAAGATGCGGCCTGTGCGGCTGGCAATTAGTTAATCAACTCTTTCGGGCGTGGCGAGAGACGCTCCCGCCACGCCGATTCCTTCAACGATGCGTCGATTCGGTGCATCCCAAACCTGTGCTTACCTGGAGGTATCGTGCAAAAACAATCGGTTTTAGTAATCTGCTGTCTACTCATTTTCGGCGGATCTTCCCTTCTGCTGAATGCTTCAACCCGGCAATATCAAAAAGCGGTTGTGGTCACCGTGGAGAACCACGATCCCGCCACTACGCTCCATCGCAAGGTGACTGACGCGCCCGACGCGCTCACGGAGTTTGACGCAAATGTTTCGATACGTCTGAACTGCATCCTCTATCTCGGTCGCTACAAATCGGCGATTGACTACATGCCCAGCGTGTTTGCACCAGAACAGGCAGTCGAGGTAAGTCCGGAAAAAAATTTCCTCTTCGTTAAAGTTCCCGGCAATGGAGACGTGAAATTAAGGATCGTGCGACGCGACCCGGTCACGGCGGATGCCTGCAGTCCAGGTAAATAGACCACGGACGTACGTTATGAGTCAGGTTCCGGGAAAGGAGACGTGCATGGTTGTCGAGTCAGTTCTCTCTGAAAAAGATATCGAGGCTCTGCGCGAGTTTGACACCTGTATGGTGTCGAACGCTATCGAGATGTTTGGCGCCAGACTTCGGAACACTGGATTTACCGATGACAGTATCCGGTGCGTGTTTCAGCAAGACAACGTTCCTCCCATGGTGGGTTACGCCGTGACTGCCCGTTTGCGAAGCGGCGATCCACCAATGGGAGGAGGTACGTTCCACGATAGAGGCGACTTTTGGAACAGTCTGCTGAGGTCACTCGCACCGCGGATTTTGGTGTTGGAAGATATGGACAAGCCGCCCGGGCTTGGCGCATTCATCGGCGATATGCACGCTGCCATCCTAAGAGCTTTGGGGTGTATCGGGTATGTCACCAATGGCTCCGTCCGAGAGCTCCCCGCGGTGCGGGCCATGGGGCTCCAGTTGTTCGCCGGAGGGGTTGCCGTCTCTCATGCTTACGCCCACATTTTCGATCTTGGAGCAGCGGTACGTGTGGGCGGAACGGAAATTCGGCCCGGAGACTTATTGCATGGTGACCGTCACGGAGTTTTGACGGTTCCGAAAGGATTGGCGTCGAAGATTCCAGCGATTGCGGTGAAACTTCAGCAGCGGGAAAAAGCTGTCATCGACTTTTGCCAGTCGGGCACCTTTTCGGTCGCGGGGTTGAGCGAAATTATGGCGGTGACGCGTGATGAGTAAGCCGATTCTAACGCTATTGCGCGAGGCCGCAGGCGCGGGACGAGCGAGAAGGTCGGCAAACGACTCGATGAAGAAGAAGACTGGTTTCACGGGAATGAAGAAACACAGCACAAGGTTACCGAAAGCCGCTTCCGGATCGCTTGTCACACTTGCAATTCTTATAGCGTTGAGCACCGCCGCTTGCTCCAAAAATGGAGACGGCGCTGTTCATGCAAGCAGCCCCGCTGTTGCAGTGGGCGTGACTAAGGTAGTTCGCAAATCGCTCGGAAGGAATATTACGATCTCTTCAGAGCTGGTGCCCTTTCAAGAGATCGACGTTTACGCCAAAGAGTCGGGATACATTAAGAAACTCATGGTCGATTATGGAACTCATGTCAAAGCCGGCGAAGTAATGGCAATTCTTGAAATACCAGAGTTACAAGCGCAACTCGAAGAAGATCAGGCCGGAATCAGGAATGCCATGAATCAGGTAACGCGGGCTGATCACGAATTGAGCCGGTATAAAGCGCAGTACAACGCACTCCATTTGCAATACACGCGCTTGAATGATGTATCGCAAACGCAGCCGGGAATTGTTGCGCAGCAAGAGGTTGACGATGCGCAAGGCAAAGATCTGGCTGCGTCCTCCCAGGTGGACGCTGGGCAATCGGCGTTGGAGGCGGCGCAAAGCCAGTTGTCCGTAACCAGGGCGAAACTGGTTCACGATCAGAGTTTGTTTGATTACTCGAAAATAACGGCACCTTTTCCGGGAGTCGTCACCGAACGCTACGCCAATCTCGGCACTCTGGTACAGGCAGGTACAGGCTCGCAGGCAGCACCCATCGTCAAACTATCGGAAGATGATCTTTTCCGGCTCGTGATTCCGGTTCCGGAGTCCTACGTTCGCTATATCAAGGTCGGCGATCCCGTCGATGTTCGTGTGCCGTCGCTCAATCAGACGTTTCCCGGGAAAGTAGCTCGCTTTGCAGTCGACATAAAAGAGGACACGCGAACGATGCACACGGAAGTGGATGTCGCGAATCCCAAGCGGCTGCTGATGCCGGGACTATATGCCGATGCCGACTTGACGCTCGAACATAAAGAAGATATTCCGACTGTGCCGCTGGTGGCCGTGAATCACGAAGGGGGTAAGACCTCTGTTTACGTGGTCGATGCAAATGGAGAGATCGAGGATCGTCCGATAACTCTCGGAATTCAGACGGCGAATGATGCGGAGGTGGTTGCTGGTTTAACCGAAGGAGAAGAAGTTGTTGTGAGTGATCGAAGTGGGCTGAAGCCGGGAGAGCATGTGCATCCCCAACTGGTACAGGTTATGCAGTATCACGACAAAGATGCGGATTAAGTCGTGGCAAGAATAACTGCTTTAACTCGCGGCGTTCGCAAAACAGACTAGCGGACTGAGGTCGGTCAGGTGAGATTGAGATAACATGTCAGGTTTTTCAATTCGCAATCCCTATTTTGTCGTGGTGGTTTGTCTCGCACTGGTCGTGCTGGGCGTCACTAGTTTGGCTCGCATGCCAGTGGATTTATTCCCTACCATCAATCTTCCGGAAGTAGTCGTCGCCACGTTTTATTCCGGCATGCCTCCTGAGGATATCGAGACGGATATTACCGATCCGCTGGAACGCTTCTTTACGTTGGCCAGCGGAATTGACCACATGGAATCGCGGTCACTGCTGGGCGTAAGCATCATCAAAATCTATTTCCAGCCGGGCACAAATGCCGACGCCGATGTAACTCAGCTGTCGAATCTCGCGTTAGCCGATTTAAAGCGCTTGCCGCCAGGCACGCTGCCGCCGGTTGTCCTCAAATTCGATGCCTCCAGTTTGCCGGTTTGCCTTGTAACGCTGAAAGGTCAAGGACTGAGTCAGACTCAGATTCACGATATTGGCCAGTTCACAATCCGGAACCAGATTGCCGTCGTCCCCGGAGCCGAAATTCCGCCTCCTTTTGGTGGCAAATACCGTCAGATCATGGTGTACGTCGATCCCTATAAACTGGCGTCGCGGCAACTCAGCCCTATGGACGTCGTGAATGCAGTGAACGATTCGAACTTGATTTTGCCTGCCGGCGACGTGAAGATCGGTCCCGACGACTACTACGTCTACTCCAACAGCCTCGTCCAGAACATGGACGAACTAGGCAAGGTTCCGATTAAGACGGTTGGGAATTCCTGGGTGACGATCAACGACATCGGCAAAGCGGAAGATGCGAACCAAATTCAATACAACCTGGTTCGAGTGGATGGACAGCGGTCGGTCTATCTGCCCATCATGAAGCAGGGTGGTGACACGAACACAATTGCAGTCGTGAATGGGATACGCGAGGCGATCAAACATCTTTTTGACATTCCCAAGCAGCTCAAGGCGACAGTCGTCTTCGACCAATCCGCGTATGTTAAAGAAGCGATCAAGACCCTGCTGCACGAAGGGGTAATTGGTCTGATTCTGACGAGCGTGATGATTTTGATTTTTCTCGGAAGCTTCCGCGCGACTACCGCCGTGTTCCTGTCAATTCCGCTATCCGCGCTGGCTACCTTCGTCTTTCTCTATCTTGGGGGAAGCACGATCAACACCATGATTCTTGGCGGATTGGCACTGGCTTTCTCGCGAGTGATCGATAATTCGGTCATCTCGCTAGAAAACATCTATCGCCATCTGGAGATGGGAGCCCTGCCCGCGGTAGCCGCCGAAATTGGAGGAGCGGAGGTAAGTCTGGCGGTGCTGGCGGCGACTTTGGTAGACGTTGTCGATTTCTTGCCGGTTACTTTTCTGTACGGGGTCAGCAAGTTCTTATTCTCTTCGCTTGCGCTCTCGTTCTGCTTGTCACTCGTCGCATCGTTCGTAGTGGCGATGACGGTTATTCCGCTGTTCTGCGCCCGTTTTCTGAAGACTCCCGTGCATGAGGAGGGGAAGAACATCGGGCACAACAAGGATGGCGAATACGAAGTCGAACCGACCTACGCGGTCAGGAAGTCGTGGGCGGAGCGTTTCAACGCTCGCTTCAATCGAGGTTTCAATCGGGTGCTCGATTACTACGAATACTGGGTGAGGAGAGCGCTGGTTCGTCCGGCAGTGACGGTCGCGATTCTGGCGGGTGTGTTTGTCGCGAGCCTCGCAATCTATCCATTTCTGGGCCTCGCATTTTTCCCTCAAACTGATGCGGGTCAGTTCACGGTGAATTTGAAGGTTCCCACCGGCACGCGTCTGGAGGTCACTGAACAGTACGTGGCGAAGGTGGAAGATTTGATCCGAAACACGGTGAGTCCTACAGATATGAAGATGATCGTGTCGAACCTGGGGGTGGTACCCGACTTTTCGGCGCTCTACACGAACAACGCCGGCCCCTACACGGCGACAGTGCAAGTTGCGCTGCAAGACTCCCATACTCACAGCAGCTTTGAGTACATGGGTCTTGTGCGCAAGAAAATGGCGCAGCAGTTCCCCGACATCCGCACGTTCTTTTCGAGCGGATCGATGGTGGATGCTGTGCTGAATATGGGAATGCCGGCGCCAATCGATGTGCAAGTGAGCAGTCCCGATCTGCACGAGACATATGCGGTTGCGCAGGAATTGGCCAACCAGATTCGGAGCCTCAAGGGGGTAGGAGAGGTATACATTCCGCAAGATCTGAATTATCCAACATTGCGTCTCGATGTGGATCGGGTGCACGCTGCTGAACTCGGGTTGACCCAAAAAGACGTTGTAGACAACGTCATTACGGCACTGAACTCGAACTCGATGATCGCGCCCAACTACTGGGTCGATCGCAAGAGTGGCAACGATTACTTTCTGACGGTGCAATATTTCGAAAAAGGCCGGGCCGCGATTCAAAACTTCGCGGATCTGACGAATATTCCGATCCATGCACCGGGACTCAAACAGCCGACCACGCTCGATGCGGTAGTGAAAGTTGAAAACGTTGAGACGCCAACGGAAGTCGATCACTATCAGGTGCAGCGAGTAACCGACGTGTATGTTACGCCAGCAAACGAAGACTTGGGAAAAGTATCGGCTGAAGTGGGCCGCATCATCCCGAAACTGAAGGTTCCCAACAACGTCCGAATCAACCTGCGGGGAATGGCGCTGGGGATGAATGCCTCTTTCCGCAGTTTCGCTCTCGGCTTGTCGCTATCTGCTGTTCTGCTTTATCTCATCCTGGTAGCGCAATTCAAGTCGTTTAAGGATCCGTTCCTGATCATGCTGGCGATTCCAATGGCCTTGATCGGCGTATTAATTATCCTGCCGTTAACAGGTACGACTTTGAACGTTATGTCGCTGATGGGAGTGCTGATGCTGGTGGGCATCTCGGCCTCGAACAGCATTCTGATCGTTGATTTTGCTCACCGCCTTGAAGAGCAGGGTAAGAGCGTCGAAGAAGCGGTTATAACTGCCTGTAGAGTACGATTGCGGCCCATCCTGATGACATCGTTGGCAACCATCATTGGGATGATCCCGATGGCAATCAAACTGGGTACGGGCGCCGAGCAGTATGCGCCCATGGCGAGGGCGATTATCGGAGGATTGACGGCCTCTGTAGTGCTCACCGTCTTCATCGTGCCAGCGGCTTACATGCTTATGTATCGAAACAAGCCGATTATGGTGCAACCGTGAGATCTAAGCTGAGTGCGAAACCAACCGCGAGTAAGTCTTCATTCCGTCGAATCCAGCGATTGTGGGCGATCTGGCTTGCTTTGCTGGTTCCGACCTTCCAACCGGCTCAGGCTACCCCTTCATCGGACAGGCGCTTCAGTTCGCCAGCTGCCCCTATGCCTCAACAGAGAACCTCTCCCTCGGTCTTGACGGGTCACGTTGCGGATCCACAAAACTCGACCGGCGCAGGTAGCGGCGCGGCGTCCAAACCGCTTTCTCTTAAAGAGGCTCAGGCGTTAGCGTTGAAAAATAATCCGATGATCTCGGTAGCGCGCTTGACGGCGCTGGCCTCGCAGCAAGTCACACGACAGGTGCGCTCGAGTTTGTGGCCGACCGCAAGCATCGACCTTACCGCGGTCGGTTCGGATCCGGGATCGCGCATTACGGCTGGCGCTTTGAACAACCCTACCGTATATCCACGCGCAGCAGCCGGAGCTTCAGTGAGCCAGTTGCTGACAGACTTTGGGCGCACGAAAAACCTGATCGCGAGTGCGAGCCTAAACGCCCAAGCGGAGAATCAGAACGCGGTTGCCACGAAGGAACAAATTCTGCTGGCAGTCGATCAAGCGTTTTACAACGCATTGCAAAGCCACGCTATTCTGGCTGTGGCGCAACGGACTGTGGCTGACCGGCAAACGGTGGCCGACCAAGTGGGCGCTCTCTACAAGAACAAATTGAAGTCCGAACTCGATTCCAGTTTTGCCAGCGTTAACCTGGCCCAAGCAAAGCTCTTGCTGCTTGACGCACAAAACAACGAAAACGCAGCGCTGGCGACGTTTTCGGAGGTGCTGGGATTTCGCAATTTGCAAAGCTTTGAGCTTGTCGAAGATGCCGAAACGGTGAAGCCACCTCCAGGGAACGTCGATGATCTGATTGCGACGGCCTTTGCCGATCGGCCTGAGATCCTTTCACTGCAGTTCCAGTCTGAGTCGGCAAAGAAGTTCCACAATGCAGAGCGCGACTTGTTCTTCCCTGATATCCACGCGATGGGTGTCGTGGGCGATGCCCCGGTTCGAGATCCGGTGATATCAAGCTGGTACGGAGCGGTGGGGGTTGACGTGAATATCCCGGTCTTCAATGGCTTTTTATATTCTGCACGCGCGCACGAAGCCGAGCTCAGAGCCAAAGCCGCCGAAGAGCGCGTTCGCGATATCGAAAATCGCATCTCCCGGGATGTACGCACAAGCTGGCTGAACGCCAGTAATGCTTACGAACGATTGTCAGTTACCCGGCAGTTGTTAGAGCAATCAAATCTGGCACTGAATCTGGCGCAGGCCCGCTATAAACTGGGTTTGAGTTCGATTGTCGAACTAAGCCAGGCACAATTGCAGGAGACTCAGGCTCAAATCACGAACGCACAAGCCGGCTATGACTACGACCTAGCTCTGGCGATCCTGCAATATCAGACGAGTGGCATTTGAAACTCCGGTTCGGAGAGGAGGGGTCCGTCGAGGCCGCCATTATTTTGCTCCCCTTGCGGCCTGGCAAGGAGAGTCCCAACTCAGCACTCTGTTTTCGAGCACTATCTTTCGTGTCGGGCATCTTGAATCAAACACGCAAGATCATGACTTCAGTAGCTTTTATGAGGGCTGCGGCCGTCTGGCCCCGTTTCAGCTGCATTTCTCTGGCAGAGCGTGCCGTGATGATCGAGGTGATTTGCTGACCACCGATTGAAACCCTCACCTCCGCCATTAAACCGCTAATCTGCACAGACTCTATTCGTCCCACCAGTTGGTTGCGACCACTGACACGCCGGATCTCTTCTTTGCGTTCCGGTACGGTCTTGCCACGGGTCCTGAACAGCAATCTATCCACTTCGCTCTGCGGGATACGATGATGTCCTCCTGCAGTCTGATTGCTTCGAATCTTCTTCTTGTAGATCCACTGCTTGATCGTTGGAAAGCTAATCCCCAGTTGCAGAGCTGCATCTCGAAGCTTCAATGGGACTTGAACATTCCCTTCGGATTTTGCGTACTTCTGCATCGCGACGCAATCGTAACGACAACGAAATCCCCCGTCAACTCGGTTGGAGCTACATGAGGCTAACTGAAGAGCGGCATCTGCAAGCGCACCGAAGTGGTTAGTTCTAGACACTAAAAGCGTATGTAATGTACACTTGCGCGTTCAACTCCAAACTAGTGATTTCTCGAGGTCGAAATGCGCAAGGCTTACCTATTGATCGCGGCGGTTGCTATTTCGCTTTCGTCACCCCAGGCGTGGGCTCAAGCGGGAGCGAGCCTTTCCGGCGTGGTGACGGACCAAGCCGGCACAGTCCTTCGCGATGTCGCGGTGACAATCAAGAGCGTGGACACGGGTGAAAGCCGTACGATCGCAACCGACAGCGCCGGGCACTTTCAGAACGTCCGGCTTGCCTCAGGGGCGCGTCGAGATTCGTGCGGTAAAACAAGGGTTCGCCGAAGCGCACACAGTAACTAGGTTGGCGGCCAGTCAGGAAGCCACGGTCGACATTAAGATGCAGCGAGGCGCCGCCGACCCCTGCACGAGCGGCCACGAGTTCGCGACCACCGATTGCACGCTTACCTGGCACGGCGTCACGCTTTACGGCGCGTATGATGTCGGCGTCGGCTGGGTTAGCCACGGCTTACCTGAAAACGGCTATAACTATGAGGGCGAATCTCTGGTGAACCGGAACGGCTATCAACACCGATTCGTCGTCGCACCGAACAATCTCTCGCAGACGGGCTTGGGCATCAGGGGGAAGGAAGAGTTTTTGCCGGGCTGGTCGGTTGTGTTCAACGCTTCGACGGGAATCAATCCGCAGTCTGGCCTGCTCGCCAACGCGTCAAAAACCGACATCATTAACAATGGCCTTCCGAGGGCCAGCTATTCGATAGCCATCGACGGTGCGCGTGCGGGCCAACCCTTCAACGACGAATACTATGGCGGCATATCCTCGACGCTTTTCGGCACGCTGACCTTCGGTCGTCAACGCTCTCTCGGTACCGATACGATGCTCCGTTACGACCCGGCCAGCGGCGCCTATGCCTTTTCGTACATCGGGTACAACGGCACGATGGCTGGCGGCGGCGATACCGAGAACAGCCGTTGGGACGACGCCCTGAAGTATCGCCTCACCTATGGTCCTGTCCATTTCGGCGCGATGTATAAATTCGCCGATGGTTCTGCCGGTTGCTACTCGGCCTCGGCAACGTGGACGGACACCACCTGTACGCCCGAAGAGGCGCATAACAACGCCTATGGATTCGACGTGGGTGGAGACTACGGCAAGTTTTCTGCCAACGTCGTCTTCCAACATTACAACCAGGCGATCAGCGTATTGAATCCTTTGCTCGGGCCTCAGAGTCCGACGCAGTCCTATCAGTCGACGACGGACAGCATCAATACCAACCCGATAAGTGGGACCAATCTGATCGATCCGAACGACACCGTGTATGGCATCGTGACCGACAATAACGCAGTTATGGTCGCCGCCAAGTACACGAGAGACTGGCTCAAGTTTTTTGCTGGTTACGAGTACATCTGGCAGAATAACCCGGCGAATCCGTTGGGCGTTGGCGCGTCGGACCAGGGCGGCTATTTTATGAGCGGCGTCGAAGACAACAACCTCGATTCTGAAAAGTTGGTGAATATCTGGTGGACGGGCGCGAAGTATACGTACCGCAAGAAAACGGACTTCACTTTTGCGTGGTATCAACAGCGGCAGAACACCTTCCGTGTTCCACCGACCTGCGTACCGGGAAATTTCCGCGCTTCCTGCGCGGGCACCCTCAATGAAGGTTCGCTCTATGCGGATCATCACTTCACCAAGCGTTTCGACGGTTTTGCCGGAATTGCGTATTCCTACGTAAGCGGTGGTCTGGCCATCGCCATTCCTCATGGCCCCGGCGTCCCCTACAACTCCGACAACAACTTTGCTCCGACCATCGGCGGTCGTTTCAGCTTTTAATCGCTGCGGCGCGACAGCCCTCATTGAAACAAACAGAGATCATGATCCTCGCAAGGCTAGAAAGTCGGCTGGCGGTCGTACGAAAATACTCCGATCCGGCAGCTTTTACCGGGAGCAAAGCGATGTCTGCTCAGAACTCTAATGGCTGAAGATGTGGAGTTGTGTTCGAGTTGGAGCCCGACTACCGTACCCTGTCTTGCATGCTGTAGGGCACCCCAGGAAACTGGCATGGAGGCGAACGCCACACTGCGATTTGGGCATCCACCTATCTATGGCGGCTGGCACGATTTTCGGCGCACCTTGGTTCGCAAATGCGTCGAGGCGGAGTGGATCCGGTTTTGGTCAGCGCGGTGGTCGGACACAAGAGTGTCGAGCTTGCGCCCGAAGTCTATGACCGCGCAACTCAGAGGGAAATTCGCGAAGCGCTTGGTCCTGGTAGGCAAGCAGTTGCTACCAAATGTGCTACCAAGTGGGTTGCGAACTAGCTAAGTTGTCGAAAGATGGTGAGCGCGGA
>CAWIAJ010000030.1:0-31903 GCA_963834085.1 uncultured Acidobacteriaceae bacterium
GATGCTGTGGTTGCGGCAACTGGATTACAAGTCGGCGGGCCTGCTGCTGTACGCGCTGCAGACCGCGTCGTCGAACATGAGGCGGACGTCGTTTGAGCCGGAACCGACGCGGGTGGTGATTGACCGCGAGTGCCTGGAGCGGCGTCCGATTGGAGCGTCGGCGTGGTCGGCGGTTCCGGGACGGGAGTACGACGACCTTACGGAGAAAAAGGGAGACGATGCGGGGACGCGGGAGGCGGCGGTGAAGGAAGCCTTTGAGCACAGTCCGACGGATTCGAAAACTGTGATTTAGATCGTCGCGATCGAGGCTACGATTCGCCCAGGTTCGCGCCCACAGAACGGGCGCGAACCTGGGGCACCGGGCTGGGGCAACGGGCTATTTCTGGGGTGACAGCGACCGACAGTACAGCTCGATCGATACTGTTCCAACGATACTGTTGCGATTTGCCGGGTGCCTGCAAAATTAGGTGGAGGATCGCAACGGGCGAGGGCGGGATGCGAAAATTTCCGAAGTCAATTCTGCTATTTCTCTTCACCGGGATTGTTTTCCTGGCGCAGCAGATTCCGATCCTAGGCGTGTTGCTGATGATGTTCGGCGCGCCGCTTTGGTCGGTGGTCACGATCAACCTCGGTTTTCTGCTGATGGCCAAAGAGGCGTGGGATCGGACTTTGCCGCGGGCAGTGATCGTGCTGCCGATTTTGTACTTTTCCATTTATGCCGGGATCACGATGGCGGGCCACAGGCAATTATTGCGGCTGCGCCAGGAAATCGCTGAAAACAACCAGTCGGTGCATGTCGCTTTTGATGCGACGCAGAACGATCTGGTGGTTGACACCAAGGCGGCGGGAGGTTCGATCTCACCGCTCAGAAACGTTCCGGAAAACCTGGTGGAAGCCTACGATATTCCGGTGGTGTACGGGGAGAATCGAAACAATCGAGTGGCTTCGCATTTGTCGTACCGGGTGGTGGCGAAGAAAACGTGCGATGCGATTGGCCGCGGCGATCCGAATGTGGTCTCTTTTTCCTTTCAGCAAAACGGCGTGTTTGACCCGAACTTTTGTCTTTTGCGACAACCCGAGGATCCGACGAAGGCCGTTCTGACGGTTACAGCAGGAGACAGTGAAGAGACTCACGACTGGGTGTTGCCCACCAAGGTGTCGACCATCACGCTGAGCGATGCGAGTCATCAGTCATTCACGCTGAAAGGGGGCACTGCGGCGCCATTCAACTGGTTCCCGACGCCGGTGATCGGCTGCGCGCTCGACTCGGCCGCCCCCAAATGGCGTTGCGTCGCTGAATTTGAACGTGACGCTTATGCGCCCCTTGCGGGCAAGAATAGTCGTGACCTCAACCACAGTCCTAATACGGCTGCAATTGCCGCCGCGCTGGGATTGGTCGCAGCGCCGGCGTCGGGCCGGATCCGCGAGAACGCGACCAACTCCACGGTTGCGCAAAACCTGAAGTTGTATCAAGAAAAGGAACGCGACGAGGAAGTCAAGCGTTTCCACGATCTGGTGACGGATTTGGCGCTGCCCGACTGGCAGTTTCCTTATTTATTGCAGCATCCGGAGTTGACGGCGAAGGAAGCGCCAGCGATGGTTCAGGCACTTCAGCGGGCAGAAGAAGTCACAACGGTGACACGCCATGGGCGGGAGCACAGCGGTCTCAAATACAACAACAACAATATCCGGTTCGTGTTGTCGGAAATGATCGTTCGCTTACCGGAAGCTGCGTATGCGCCCCTAGTGCCTCAGTTGGTGGAGGCTGCCCGAGCGGACGCCAAGAATACGGAATCGGGGGTGGGCTGGTCGCTGGAGTCCCAGGCACCGGCCTTTATGATGAGACTCGGCGACGCTGCGCCCGCGGAGATGGCAGATCTGTTTGCGGAGACACTGCAGGCAGCACACGCGCCGCGTAGTGCGCAAACGACAGCAGTACTCGGATTGTGCCGCGCGGGGTCGGATTATGCGCCGAAGGTCAAAGATGACCTGTTGCGGCTGTTTGCGTCCACCAGTCGTTACAACGGCGGAACGATGTCTCTGCACTCAGCGCTGTATGTCACGCTGCTGCGAATGGGGATGAAAGATGCGGTGGTGAACGATCCAACCGAGGGGCGGCGAGACCGTGTGTTTCAGTGGTATCAGGATAAATTTGCCACCGTTTCGCCCGGGTCGCCGAAGGACGTATGCGCCGTGGTCCGGTAAGAATTGCTGCTCGCCTGATTCTGGGACTCTGAACCCTGCCTTTCGCATCGAGATCGGACGACTGGACGAAAAACACCGACCGCCCGGGAGTTGAATCCGGGCGGCCGATGTGTGTGCGGACTTCGTTTTCCGACGAGAGAATGAGCTGCGTCTGAAGCAGCGAGTTGACTATGACAGGAAGAACTCTTTTGCCAGCGGGAGCCATTCCTGGTTGGGAATCTGGGCGGCAACGTCGTTGACGGCCACGCCACCATCTTGCGCGAGGGCTCCGGCGAAAGCGAGCGGCATGCGGCGCTGCAGGCGGCTTGCAGACTCTTCTGTCCACCAGCGGGCGAGTGCGCCGCCGAGCAGGTTGCGGAAGCTAGTCTTAGCGTCGGGAGCTTGCACGGTGACCAGCCAGCCTTCTCCGTAAGGATCGCTGAGGGCCAGCTTCGGATCGGCGACGAGCGCCTGGTTGATATCAGACACGCTGCCCTCGATCGGCGAAACCATATCGACGGCGACGCCATCGCGGTGGAAGGTGCACATCTTCTGGCCCTGACGAATCCACTGTCCGCGCTGCGGCAGGGTGATGCGTTCGATTTTGCCGGTGAGCTTGGAGGCGAAGTCATCCATGCCGACGCGCACGAGGTTGGGGCTCTCGCTGAGCGCCCAGGTGTGGCCGGGATGGTAGCGCAGGTTTTCCGGGACGGAAAAGCCGCCCACTAAAGCAGGCTGAAGGCGTGGCGCAGACTCTCGCTTTGCGGGCGCGAGTTGCATCACCGGTTGCACGGCATGACGGCTGCGGAAATGGTCAATCAGCAAAAAGGTCGTAAAGAAGAAGAGAACCAGTAGGACTGTCATAAGTCACCTCGTCGGAGGGCCGTCTGTCGCGAGCCACTCACACTTTGGTAAAGGCAATCGCCATGCCAAGATCAGGGTGCTCGTGGAAAATTTGGGGAGGCGCAGCGAACTATGCTGAAATGAGAAGGATACAAGACGATCGGGTTTCGCCGGCTCTTGCCTAGGATGAAAATATCAACAGCGATGTTGCTGCCAATCGCAACAGCACGACGTGTCCATTTTCAACGTTTGTCGGAATGAGGAGGCAATCATAATTTGAAATCAACAGGTTGCGGGTTATCGTGGCGATGTTGAATTTCGCAATGGCAAAGCTGAAGAATGCAACGATAAAAATTGGATTTTCAGCATGGGAGAGCTTGCTGCAGTGTTCGGATCGTGTGGGAATTTCAGACGAGGGGGTCGTGACTTAATTTTCTCTATCGACCGACTGACATGCCACAGAGGATGCACGGACAGGGATCGGCGGGATTCGATCACCGGTCGGCGAGTCGTCATTATTACTCAATCGCGTATTGCGCGTTTAGAACGGCGTCGGCGCGATTCGGGGTGGTGGTGAGGGCGGTGTGGCCGTATTCCAGTCCTTTTTCGAAGGCCTTTAGATTCAGGTCGCGAAAGCTGGGCGGAACGGAATCGGCGACGGCTTTGCGGACGGCGTCGGGTTCGAGCAAGTTTGTCACGGCCGTGAAGAATCCCACCATCACGGAATTCAGCACCATGCGCTTGCCAAGTTCTTCGGCGATGCGGGTTGCGGGGATGCTGTAGATCTGGAATTCCTTGTGCAAGTCGGAAACTCGTACGAGATCCTGCTCGATGATGAGCATGCCGCCGTCTTTCAACTCAGGAGCAAATCGCGTGTAGGCTTCCTGCGACATGGCGACCATGATGTCGGGGTGCGTTACATAAGGATAGAGAACGGGCGAATCGGAGAGCACGAGTTGAGCGCTACAGGCGCCGCCGCGGGCTTCCGGGCCGAAGTTTTGCGTCATGGTGGCGTAGGAGCCTTGAAAGATCGAGGCGGCCTTGCCGAGGACGATGGCCGAGAGAATGACTCCCTGGCCGCCAAAGCCTGCGAGACGAATTTCAGTTAGCTGCATACCATCTCCGGTTGTTCGACGTAGCGCTCACCTAAAGAAGAGTTGAATTGCGCTCGCATCATGGTTTGATAGTCGGGGCGTTCCCGGTCGACAAACTTCCCTACGATGATTTCGCCAGTCATGGTCATGCCGACTTCGCTGGTGGGGCAGCCATTGCGGACTTTGCTTTTCTCTTTGTAATCGCGCATAGCATCGAGACCGTCGCCCAGTTTGTTGCGCCGCTGGTAGAGCGTGGGACAGGGCGAGATGACTTCAATAAAGGAGAATCCTTTCTTGTTGAAGGCCTCACTGATGGCGCGGGAGAGTTGGCGGACGTGGTAGGTGGTCCAGCGCGCTACGTAGACGGCGCCAGCGGCTTCTACGAGGTGCGGCAGATTGAAGGATGGCTCGAAGACACCGTAGGGATTGGTGGAAGTGGTCGAGTGATCGGGAGTGGTCGGAGCGGTCTGTCCTCCGGTCATCGCATAAATAAGGTTGTTCACGCAGATCACCTTGAGATCGATGTTGCGACGCGCCGCGTGAATCAGGTGGTTACCGCCAATCGCGGAGAGATCGCCGTCTCCCGAATAAACGACGACGTTCAGCTTGGGATTCGCGAGTTTCAGGCCAGTGGCAAAGGGGATGGCGCGGCCATGTGTGGTGTGAAAGGAATCCAGTTTGACGTAGCCGGCGACGCGACCGGTACAGCCGATGCCCGAGACGAGCGCCAGCGATCCTAGATCGATCTTGGAGTCGATCAGCGCACGGGCGAAGGAATTGACAGTGGTGCCAATGCCGCATCCGGGACACCAGATGTGAGGCACGCGGTCGCTGCGCAAGAAGCGTTCCACTGGGTTTTCTACGGGATTCAAGTCGAGTTGTACGAGGTCGTTATCGAGCATGTCCGTATCGAGATCGTCGTTGCAGTTATCGCTCATCGACTTGCCTCCATAATCACCCTGAGGATGTCTTCCGGGTTGTGCACTCCACCGCCGGCATGGGAGACGGCGTAGGTCTTAGCTTGGCCTTCCGCCGCACGCTGCACTTCGCGCACCATTTGGCCGAGATTCAGTTCGGGAACGACGAACGCTTTGACCTTTGCCGCCAGTTCGCGAATTTTCTTGTCCGGGAAGGGCCAGGCGGTAATGAGGCGCAACTTCCCTACCCGCAAGCCCCGTTCACGGGCGACACCGATCGCGCGTTGTGCGACCCGAGAGGTGATGCCGTAGGAGATGACCACCACATCGGCGCCTTCGAGTTGCTCTTCCTCGAACATGGAAATGCGGTCGGTCGCGTCGAGAATCTTGTTTTGTAATCGGCGCACCAACTTGTCCTGAATTTGCGGCGTCATGTTGGGATAGCCGCGTTCGTCGTGGGTTAATCCCGTCACATGGAAGTTGTAACCGTCACCGGCATGTGCCATCTCAGGAACCATGTCGCCGTTGGTTCCGTAAGGAAGATAGTCTTCGACCGATTTGCGGGTATGTTTGCGCGGGACAACGTCGATCTGATCGGCGGGCGGAATCACGACCTTCTCGGTCATGTGGCCCACGACTTCATCCATCATGAACATCACGGGGACGCGGAATTCTTCGGCGAGGTTGAAGGCTTTGATGGTGAGGTCAAAGCATTCCTGGGGAGAATTCGGACAGAGGGCGATGATCTCGTAGTCGCCATGCGAACCCCAGCGCGCCTGCATCATGTCGGCTTGCGCGGGAAGCGTGGGCAGGCCGGTGGAGGGTCCGCCGCGCTGCACGTCGACAAAGACGCACGGCGTCTCGGTCATGGCGGCGTATCCGATGTGTTCCATCATTAAAGAGAAGCCGGGGCCGGAGGTGACGGTGAAAGCTTTCGCTCCTCCCCAGACTGCACCTTGCAGAGTGATCGAGGCGGCCAGTTCGTCTTCCATCTGGATAAAGGTTCCACCGACCGTGGGCACGCGCGAGGCGAAACGCTCGACGACTTCGGTGGAGGGAGTAATGGGATATCCCGCGGCGAAACGGCTTCCGGCGGCGAGCGCGCCTTCGCAGCAGGCGTGATCCCCGTCCATGAAGTGGGTGCCGGTGAGGACGCCGCGCGGGTCGGCTTTAACGGTGTCAGGCCTCATTTGTCACCTTCCTGGGCCACGCTGGGCTTGGCGGCAGCGTCGACCGATTTCTTGGGCGAAGCAGCCTTCGCCGCTCCCGACGACTCGGTCTTGGTGGCGCAGATGGCGAAGTCTGGACAGTACATGCCACAAAGATCGCATCCGCTGCATTTTTCGGGATGCACCACGTGCGGAGGGTGGTAGCCCTTGGAATTAAAAGCGGAAGAGAGAGCGAGCACGTGGGAGGGACAAAACTCCACACAGAAGCCACAGGCTTTACAGCGCTCTACGACGATGGAAACGCGTCCTTTTGCCATGGAGACTCCACGCTGAAAGGCGGTCGACTGGGACCGCAAGATCTCGCGTGATTATGACTTTTGACGCGTACATCGCGATGTGACAGTAATCACCGACCTACGTGCGGAGGCGCACATGGAAGCAGTTATGGTTCGCGCACCCGCGTAAGGTCCGGCTGAGGGCGAGCAAGACGGGGCGATCCGAGGCACTGCCGGATCGCTAACAGCAAAATGTGATCGGATGACGGCCAAGAACTGCGAGTTGTTCACGGGCTTGTGAAGAAAAGCCCGGACGCCCGACTTGAGAACGGTCCCCGTAGTCGCAAGCGCCTCTCTCGCTCGTTCCCAAAGCCCGGACTGCCGGTGTCGTTGAAATTCCTGTCGCTCTGTTTTATCCGTGTCGCCAGTCGAAATCGGGGATGATAAAACCCCGTTCACAGAAGAGGATTTTGTAACCAGGTTACTGCCCATCATCAGGTTTGATCGTACATGATCCGCTAACTCTACTGTAACTGTTCCGGCTTTCCTTGTTAGCCGAAAGATGGACAAGTAAGGTCAGAGAGCCTTCTACTCAAGGCGTAGCCCTTAGTAACGTGGAATCCAGGGAAATACTGTGCCCGGGACGGACAAATTGGCGAAATCTCGTTCGCCCAAGATCCGTTACGGAAACTAGGGCCCATAACCCAATTTATGGTGCGCAAGCAAGGGCGTTTTCACGCTGGCCACCACCCCGACTCGATGCGCACTCTCCGGCACTTTAGGTGGTGGATGGATGCGTGAGGAACGACACGTTCGCGTGTGCTCTCAATCACAGCAACGAGGATGGGGTTGGACCAGAATGAAAGGTTATTTACAGAATTCTCACTCATCCAGGGGGTGCTGCATGTTCGAAGCTCAAGTTGAAATGGAACGACGCTCGTCATTCTTGCCATTAGTTCTTATGATGTGCCTACTTGCAGGGATCGTGGGATTGGCCGTTTACATTGTGGTCCAAGTCCATGAGCGCACACCTCTAAACGCGCAGCAAGCAAGCGTTGTCGTAGCGGCGACGCTGCGAGGCGCGGATCCGGCAGTGATTCACTTTCATACCGGCCTGGTGAAGCCGACCGACGAGGAAACACCTGCCGCTCCCAACTACAGGCTCCTGGAAAAAGCAGGCATCGTGAAACTGGCGAAGGAAGCCAAAGGCAGAGTGGAGGTGTCCCTTACAACCGAAGGAGAACGCCTGCTGGCAAGCATTCCGGAGGTCAAGAAGAGCAAGGAGCCGGATGGGACGTTCCTCTACCAGGCTCCCCTCGCACGCCGGGAGTTCGTCGGTGTCGCCAACATCGAGATGACCGGCGCAAATACTGCGACCGTGCAATACAACTGGAAGTGGGCGCCGAACGCGCTAGGCGACGTTTTCGACGCTGGCGGCCCAGTGGTTAAGAGTTTCAATCTTTGGGATCGGCAGACGCTGATCAACAAGTTCGCAGTCGAGTTCTATCACGGCGACGCGACGCGATCGAGTATGGGTTTGATGCGCAACGGCAAAGACTGGAAAATCGCCACTCTGTAGGAGTTTTTATTTTGCGGGCGCCACACCCAGTCGTGTGACGCCGAGAGAATTTCGCCGAAGGGTGTACATGAGTTTCAAAAGGGAGCACAGTTTCACTAGCGTTAAAGGAGAGACCGCGATGTCTGTCAAGAACTTAATACTGCTACTCACCGCTTTGCTGGTGTGCCTCTGCACCGTGGCGGCGCAAAATCAAACGCAGGACCAACCGGAAAAAGTGATCAAACACGTTCCCATCAAAGCAACGTCGCCCACATCGGGCAAAGACATGTACACGGCCTATTGCGCCGTTTGTCACGGAACGGACCTGAAAGGCGCCGGGCCGGCGGCCAGCGCGTTGAAAACGGCTCCCACCGACCTTACGCTGCTGGCGAAGAACAACGGCGGGAAATACCCTGAAATGAAGGTCTCGTCGGCGATTCGCGGCGAAGGTGGACTTCCCGCTCACGGCAGCAAAGACATGCCGGTGTGGGGATCGTTGTTTTGGAGCATGAGCGCCGGGCACGAAGGCGAGGTCCAGCAACGCGTAGCCAATCTCACTCACTACATCGCGTCGTTGCAGGCGAAGTAAGCAGCGAACTGTAGTTTGCAGGTTCTGAGGAACCGCACCTGAGTTAGGGCACAGGCGCCCAAGCCTGTGCCCAATTCTGATTTCGTCCTGCGCTGGATAACTCCGACTGACACAGCACCACCCGCTGCGTTATCTCTTCACCCGTTCCGACCAGTTCAGGACTACCGACATCGGCATCGTCTCGCTTTGCTTCAGGGGTGTGTTGATCAGAAATCTCTGGCCATCTTTACTGATGTCGTAGGTGACATGTTCGGAGGTGGCGACCATCTCCCGCGGATTCGCTTGAAACAAGACTGTCGGAGTTCCAGCATCGAAGTGAGCCCCAGTGGTCACCGACACTGCCATCAGCTTGCTCTCGGGAGAAAAGTAGAACAATTCTTTGCCATCGCTTCGCCACTTAGGCTGATCTCCCCCGGTCGTGGAGACTTGCCACTTGCCGTGGGCATCGGGGAACGAGGTGACGTAGATTTCCCAGCGGCCGCTCTCGTTTGAGGCATAGGCCAACCACTTACCGTCGGGCGAAAAACGGCCGTTCTTGAGGGTAGAAGTCGCTTTCAGGAATGGCGTGGCTTTTTGTTCTGGCAACGCGAGAGACCACAAATCCGATCCGCGCTCGTAGAGGATGAATTTGCCATTGTGCGACCAATCGTCGGGAAAACGGTCAGGACCGTCCTGCACGATTTCCTGCTCTTCCTGCGCCCCGTTGGCATCTTTGAAGTACAAGCCGAATTTCAGCTCGCGGTTGGAAGAAAACACCAGGCGCGAAGAATCCGGGTTCCAGATGGGAATCGTGTCGATCGACGGATCGAAGGTAAGCCTCTTCGCGCTTCCATTTTCCAGGTCGTAGGTCCAAATATCGGTATTCTGGCTTACGGGATCGGTCGTGTCGGCCGCGATTATCTTTTCGTTCGGAGACAGGAAGATGTTCCCGTAAATCCCGGGTGTTCCCTGCTTGACGGCCGTTCCAACCTGCTGGCCTTTGCGATCGAACCAGAGTAATTGCGACGTGCCCGCGCCGCCGCTCTTTTGCGCAACCAGCAATCCCGCATCGGAAGTCGCGAAGGCCGCTTTCGCAATTCGCGGGAAATATTGAATATCGTTGAGGAGCGGCGTTGGTTCTCCCGTTAATTGAAATTTCTTCGCATCGAAAGCTTGCGCGAAAAGGGTTTGATCGCGATAGAAGAGAAGATATCCCGGAGCGGCGTAGGAAGCGTTGGCTCGCGCGTTGGTGACGAAACGCTTCTCATTCGAATTCAGCGAACCGACGAAGATCGAATACAGTTCTTTGCGTCCGGAAAGATTGACCGCCAGAAAAAGGTAGTGGATGCCATCGGGGAGGAAAACTGGCCAGCGGTGGCTGTCTTCTCCCTGGGCACGGTCGGGAAAGGTGATTTGCGTGGGAGTTCCGCCTGAAGCGGAAATACGAAAGATACCCGTACCGAGAAGGCCGCTCGGGGTGAAGAGGATCACGCCATCTTTGTTCCACGCGCCGCCACGGCCCGTGGGCGCATCGCAGAGCGTCTGCACGTTGCCGCCAGCGAGGTCCAATTTCTTGAGGCGGCCATCCGCGAAAAAACCGAGCGAGCGACCGTCGGGCGACCAGAACGGATAATTGGCGCCTTCGGTATTCGGGAGACTGGACGCTCCTGGCGCTCCGGGTTCGTAGATCCAGATAACATTCTTTCGCTCGGCTTCGCGGTAGCCGACAACGGCAACCGTGTGTCCGTTCGGAGCGACGGCGACGTCGCGCGCGGGAAAGGGAAAGGGAGCAGAGTAAAACGTTGTTTGCTCTGCCGGCTTGGAACTACGCCACCATATTGCCAGGGCGACCAGCAGGAGCACGAGGGCGCCCGCAGCAACCCATGCGATAGGGTCGCGGTTCCGGCTTTGTTTTTCGGGCGGCATCGTCGCAGGCGTGCCCGCTTCGGCGATCCACTGCAGTTGCATCCCCACATCGCGCGCGGTTTGAATGCGGTCGTCTGGATTCTTGGCGAGGCAAGCGGAGACGATGCGCTCGAAGGACGGTGGCGTTAGCGGCTGCACGGCCGAAATGGGTTCGGGCTCTTTTTCCAGAATCGCGCTGGCCACGCTGATCTGGCTCTTCCCATCGAAGGGACGGTTGCCCGTCGTCATCTCATAGAGTACCGCCCCCAACGCGAAAATATCTGAGCGCGCGTCTGCTTCCCTACCCTCAATCTGTTCGGGAGACATGTACTGGATGGTGCCGATGACCGCACCCGCGGTGGTCAGCGGCGAGAGAGGACTAGCCTCAGCGACGGTCATGGTTTTCGCGGCGCTCAGCAGCGGCGCTTTTGAACTTCCAGATCCCGAGCCTGGGGACATCGCTTTCGCCAGGCCAAAGTCCATTAGCTTGGCGCCGGTTTTGGTCAGCATGATGTTTCCGGGCTTGAGATCGCGATGAATGATGCCTGCGCGGTGTGCCGCCTGCAACGCCTCGCACACCTCGATGCCAATCTTCAACGACTCTTTCAGGGGCACCGGACCTTTCTTCAAGCGCTCGGCCAGCGACTCCCCTTCGAGATACTCCATCACCAGAAAATCAATTCCGTCCTGGTGGCCAACGTCGTAGAGAGTGCAGATGCGGGGATGGTTGAGTGAGGAAATCGAGCGGGCTTCGCGCTCAAAACGCTCTTTCAGCTCGGGATTGCCAGAGAGATGTTCAGGGAGGACTTTGATGGCCACGTCACGGCCCAGGCGGGTGTCGCGCGAGCGATACACCTCTCCCATGCCGCCCGCTCCGATGGGCGACTGGATTTCATAGGGACCAAGCTTCGCGCCAGAGGTGAGGGCCATGCGTGCGCGCAATTATAGGGCATAGCAGCGGAGTTTGACCGATTTCAGTTGCTCCGATGGCGAGCATCCGGCAGTGATGGAGGTGGCCCGGCGACTCCTAGTCCGCCGACACCAGAGCCGGCGTGGGTTCAGGCATGACGCGCAATTCGCCTTCGCGCGCATCCACCACCGCGATCGCGACGATCTTCACAATCTCTTCCGGCTCAGCGCCGCGCGGCAGCAAGTGGACGGGACGGTTCATCCCCATCAGAATCGGACCGAGGGTCTCGCAGCCGCCGATTGTTCCGAGGAGTTTGCAGGCGATATTGGCGGACGCAAGATCGGGAAATACCAGAACATTCGCGCCGCCTTGCAAGGAACTGAATGGATAGGTCTGCTCCAGGATTTCAGGAGAGACCGCGGCGTCAGCCATGATCTCGCCATCGACAATCAGCGAGGGATCGGCCCTGTGCAAGAGTTCGACCGCCTTGCGTACCTTGTCGCACGACTTATGTTTGCTACTGCCGAAACTGGAGAACGACAGCATCGCCACGCGAGGCACAACGTCAAAGCGCCGCGCCTCCTGCGCCGCACAGAGGGCGATTTCGACGAGATCCTCCGCCGAAGGATCGACGTTGACACTGGTGTCCGCCAGGAAAAACAGATCACCGTTGGCGGTGATCATCGGATAGCATCCCGCGACTTTGTGCAATCCCTCGCGCATACGAACGATTTGCAGGGCCGGACGAATCGTATCTGGAAAATGCTGCGTCACCCCGGAGACCAGAGCGTCAGTGTCTCCCATGTGCACCATCATCGACGCAAAGATGTTGCGGTCGTTGATCAGGGTTCGCGCCTCAGCGAGGGTTACCCCGCTGCGCTGCCGCAGGCGAAATAGTTCCTGAATATAGCGCTCGCGATAGCGCGCCGTCAGGGGATCGACGATCTCGGCACCGCGCAGGTTCAATCCGAGTTCCAAAGTCTGGGCGAGGATCTTGGCAATGTCGCCGAGAAGAATTGGAGTGGCAATCTTCTCTTCCAGCAGTGTGTGGCACGCGCGCAAGATTTTTTCGTTGTCGCCCTCGGGAAATACCACGTGCTTCGGCTTGGATTGCGCCTTTTGGATCATCATGCGCGAAATCTCGTGCGCCTTACCCAAGTGCCGTTCCAGTTGTTTGCGGTATTCGCGAATATCGATCGTTTCCTGAGCGACGCCGCTTTCCATCGCCGCTTGCGCTACTGCCGACGAAGCCCAAACCAGCACGCGGGGATCGAATGGCTTCGGAATCAGGTAGTCGGGTCCAAACTTTAGCCGAGATACGCCGTAGGCCCGGCATACCGAGTCGGGAACGTCCTGCTTGGCCAGGCTGGCGAGCGCTCGTGTGGCCGCGAGTTGCATCTCTTCGTTGATGACTGTGGCGCGCACGTCGAGCGCGCCGCGGAAAATAAACGGAAAGCCGAGAACGTTGTTTACCTGGTTCGGATAATCGGACCGTCCCGTCGCCATAATGACATCACCGCGGCTTGCCTTTGCATCTTCGTAAGTAATTTCAGGATCCGGATTCGCCATGGCAAACACGATCGGGCGGGCCGCCATCGAGCGCACCATATCCTGCGTAATCGCTCCCTTTACCGACAAGCCGAGAAATACGTCGGCATTTTCCATCGCTTCCGCGAGCGTGCGAAGTGGCGTGTTCCGGGCGAAACGCTGTTTGTAGGCGTTCATACCCTCGGTGCGGCCTTCGTAAATCACGCCCTTCGTATCACACAAAAGAACGTTCTCGCGCTTCACGCCGAGGCGCACATAGTGTTCGGCGCAGGCGAATCCGGCTGCGCCCGCGCCATTCACGACCACGCGGATCTCGCTGATCTCTTTCTCGACGACTTCTAACCCGTTCAGCAGCGCCGCGCCTGAGATGATTGCGGTGCCGTGCTGGTCGTCGTGGAAGACTGGAATCTTCATCGTTTTGCGCAAAGTTTCTTCGATGTAAAAACATTCCGGAGCCTTAATGTCTTCCAGGTTGATGGCGCCGAAGGTCGGTTCAATCAACTGGCAGACTTTGATCACGTCTTCGGGATCGTGGCTGTTGATCTCGATATCGAAGACGTCGACGTCGGCGAAGCGCTTGAACAGAACTGCCTTCCCTTCCATGACGGGCTTGCCCGCGAGCGCACCGATGTCGCCGAGGCCGAGGACGGCGGTTCCGTTGGTGACGACCGCGACTAGGTTGCCGCGCGCGGTGTACTTATAAGCATCCTGCGGGTTGCGCTGGATCTCGAGACAAGGCTCGGCCACTCCGGGGGTGTAGGCCAGGCTCAAGTCACGCTGCGTGCGGCAAGGCTTGGTGGGAGTGACTGAAATTTTTCCCGGACGAGCCCCAAAGTGATAATCCAGCGCTTGCTGCTTCGTAACCATATGTGCTCCTCGTCGCTTCAGCAACCACGATTTACCCGTTTCTCGGCAAATGAAACCGTTGCGGCCAGCCACTTCGGTGGAGATCCCAACCGGTCAATATCGCTCGCGGACTACGAAAGGGCTGTGACGTCCATCACTCGCATCTGTAAGTTTCTCCAGTTCTTAGAAACAGTTATGTGAGGCGTATCACATTACGATGTATCTGGCAGCACAGCGCGAGGTTCCTCTCCGGACGGAGACTGACCTCAGACGAGGTCTGCTCATCTGCAGGTGCAAGATGTCCATCCTGCGCACTAGCAAGCGACCCCGAAGTTGTTCAGGAGGCTCCTTCATGCTCTCGCCCTACGGTATGGAGATTGTAGAAAGTTGCATAACGTGCAAGCTGCGCACCGATCGCATTTTCTGCGACCTGCCGGCCGGCGCCTTACAAGCATTTGAAAGCATCAAGTACGCCACAGCTTATCCGCAGGGTGCGGTGCTGTTTGTCGAAGGGCAGAACCCACGCGGCATTTTTGTTCTCTGCAAAGGAAGTGTCAAGCTCTCTATCAACTCTCCCAGCGGACGCACGGTGATCGTGAAGTTAGCTGAAGCCGGCGAGGTCCTGGGATTGAGCGCCACCATATCCGGCAAACCGTATGAAGTCACGGCGGAGACGATCGATCCGTGCCAGGTGAATTTCGTAAAGCGCGACGATTTCCTACGCTTTTTGAAAGACGATGTAGAGGCCTGCTTCAAAGTCGCTGAGCAGTTAAGCGAAAAGTATCATAGCGCATGTAAAGAAGCGGGGTCGTTGGGGCTGTCGCACTCCGCGGCGGAAAAACTGGCGAAGCTGCTTCTGGAATGGAGTGGTAAGAATGGCGAAGCCAGCAAGGCCGAACCGCGCCTCAAACTTCGCCTCACCCACGAAGAGATCGCGCAGATGATCGGAACTTCGCGAGAAACCGTCACCCGACTTTTTGCGGACATGAAAAAACGGCAAATTGTTCAGTCGAAGGGCTCAACCCTGGTCATTCGCAACACCAACGCGTTGCGGGAGATCGCCAACCACAATTAGTCGGAGCCTGCGCGGGCCGCAGATGCACCGAATCCGCCCAAGACCCTTCCATCTCCAACATTCCCCGGGCTTTGCCCTCGCGTGATCATAATCACAATTTCTAGTGATGTCTGTCACGGCTCGGCGTTCGTTTCTCTCTTATCTTTGCTTCCATCGGTTCTCGGTCATGGGTCGTCGAGAACACGAACCGGTTCGGTAGGAAAGGGAAACGGCAAATGGGCACAGGAAACGGCAACGGACAGCATTCCCCTCAGCAGCCTGGAGGGGCGACAGGCAAGAACAAGCCTCGTTTGATCTTCTGGGAACTGACGAAGGGCTGCAACCTGCGCTGTATCCATTGCCGCGCCACAGCGACGGAACTGAGTGCACCGACCGATCTGTCGACGCAAGCGGCCCGCGACATTATCGATCAGATTGCCGAAGTTTCCAGTCCCATTCTTGTGCTGAGCGGCGGCGAACCACTTTATCGCTCCGACATCTTCCAACTGGCGCGTTACGGAACCGAAAAAGGCCTGCGCGTTGCGCTCGCGACCAACGGCACTCTGGTGAGCAAAGAAGTCGCGCGCATGATTGTCGATAGCGGGGTGCAACGGGTCGCCATCAGTCTTGATGGAGCCGACGCTTTAACCCACGACAGCTTCCGCGGCATTCCGGGAGCCTTCGACGCCGCCATCGCCGGTTTCCGTAATCTGAAAAATCTCGGCATGTCGGTGCAAATCAATACCACCATCGCGCGCCACAATGCGCACCAACTTCCTGCCGTACTCGAACTGGCGAAGTTGCTTGGAGCCGACGCGCTGCATACCTTTCTCCTCGTGCCGGTTGGTTGCGGAGTCGATATCGCCACCGAGCAGATGGTTCCTCCCGAGGAATACGAGCGGATGCTGAACTGGTTCTACGATCGATCGCTCGAGGGCGGAATCGAAATGAAGGCGACCTGCGCGCCGCACTACTTCCGGGTGGTACGCCAACGGAGAGTCGCCGAGCACCGTTCCGAGGCTGCGGCCGCGAATGCTGCGCAACTCGGAGCTGCGCCTTCTTCCGCTCATATCGGGCCTACAGAGATGGTGATGCCGGGATCGACCGGCATCGAACTGAAACCGCAAGGTCACGGTCAGCCTGTCGGCCATCCTGGATCGCATCCATCCGACATGAACGCGATGACCAAAGGTTGCCTTGCCGGCACGGCCGTTTGTTTCATCTCGCATCAGGGCGAGGTCTTCCCTTGCGGATATCTTCCCGCTTTGGCCGGCGATCTGCGAAAACAGGCCTTCGCTGAAATCTGGGAGAATTCGGTCGTCTTCAACGAACTCCGCGACGTCAACAACCTTCACGGAAAATGCGGTTGCTGCGAGTTCCGCAACGTCTGTATGGGATGCCGCGCCCGCGCCTATGCCGCAACCGGAGACTATATGGATGAAGAGCCCTTCTGCGTATATGAACCGCATTCCAAAGAGCTGAAAACGATCAAACAAGCCCCGGCCGTGGAAGTCGCGCGCTAGGCAACGCGCGTCTGTTAACGCTTGGGCAGGCCCAATTGGGGAAAGTTCCACGGGCCAAAACACACCAATTCAGCGCGATATTCCACAATCGGCTTCTGGCTCACTCCATTTTCCACTTCAAGTCATCGCCGCAGACCGCTCATTTTAAATGACTTCTCGTTAACCTCGTTCTTTGGCAAACGGTGTGCTCCTTCAAACCCAGAGAGGAGCTTCCGTGGAACCGGCACTGATGGTCGTCGGCCTGAACTACCACACCGCTCCGGTGGGTGTGCGCGAGCGCTTCTGGATCAGCGAGAGCCGCCGCTACGAAGCTCTGATCCATTTGTCGCGTGCCGAGGGCATCGATGAAGTCTTGGTCATGGCGACCTGCAACCGTACGGAATTCTGGATGTGGGCCAGCAACGTCACCCTGGCCGCGAATTCCGTCATGCGGCTCCTCGGCGCCGAGTACGGACTCAAGCTCTGCGAGTGGAAGCATTTCTATCGACTGCTCGATGAAGCGGCCCTCCTCCACATCTTCCGCGTCGCCTCCAGTCTTGACTCCATGGTCGTCGGCGAACCACAGGTCGTGGCGCAGGTGAAAGAGGCCTGGGCACTGGCACAAAAAACCGGGGTCACCGGGCGATTCCTCGACGCGGTTTTGCAGAAAGCCCTCACCGTCTCCAATCGTGTCTGCAGCGAAACGGCGATCGGTCAGGCTGCAGTTTCGATTCCGTATGCCGCTGTGGAACTGGCACACAAGACCTTGCGCTCGCTAGAAGGCAAAAAGGTGTTGTTACTTGGTGCAGGCAAGATGAGTGAACTTTCAGCCCGCGGACTCATGAACCGGGGCAAGGGTTCTGTACAAGTGACCGTCATCAACCGCACTCTCGAACACGCGTCGGAACTGGCGGTGAAACTGGGAGCTCATGTGGTTGCGTTCGATGACCGCTGGAAGTATATGGCGGAGGCGGACATCATCATCAGTTCGAACGTCCTGTCCGCACACGATTCTCATGCGTGAAGAAGCCGAGATCATGATGCGAGAGCGCCTTACTCGCGAACGCATGACGAAACGCACAAATCGTCACTCTGTGATGCACGACTCTGCGGTAGTCGAAGGCCGGAGCGAAGATACGTTTCCCGAAAACGGCGCGGAAACCCGTCCGCTGGTTATCGTCGACATCGCGATGCCACGCGACATCGATCCCGCGGTGCGCGAGGTTGCGGGTATTTATCTTTACGACTTGGACGATCTGGAGGTGGTGGCCGGCGACAACGCGGTGGAACGGGCAGCCGCGGCCATCGAAGCACAAAAGATTTTACACGTCGAGGCGCAGGGCTTCCGTCACAAATTGATGGCGGAGCGCGTGGTTCCTACTATCGTCGCGCTGCGCTCGCGTCTCGACGAAATTTGCCGGCAAGAGCTGGAGTCCTTCAAACAAGAGACCGGACCATTTTCCAAAGACCAAGACGAGATGCTAAATGCCGTCTTGTCCCGAATGACGCAGAGGATCGCAGGATCTTTGGCCCGTGAACTCAAGGAGCTTCCAGAAAAAGTGCAGCAGGAACAGATGACGACAGCGTTGCAGCGACTCTTCCATCTGCCACCCGCCGAAAAGGCGATTGCCGGCACCAAAACTGCATAGCGACTGACCCGGCAGCGTGGATCAGTCGGCTACCTTAGACTCACGCGACAGATGGACAGATGGAAGAACAGCCGGCGACTATTATCGTGAACAGACGCCTGCTCCTGCGGGCTTCTGCCGGACCCTGCCGAAGCTAACGACTTCCCTAATCAGTGAGCCGGCCCGAGCGGCGCCAGCAATCCGTAGACATCCACGACGGTCGAGGTGCCGATGTAGACCTTCCCGTTCACGATCGTCGGAACGGAAAATTTCACGGCGTTACCCGCGCGATCGCGATTGTGCTTGGCTTGGGTGCTGTTCCACAACTCTTTCGAGATATTGGTCGCATCGAAGGCGTGGAGAACGGCCGGTCCGGGACCAGGTCCTGGCGAACCGTAGTTGGACGAATCAATCGCCCACAAAATCGCGCTGCCCACCGTATTGCCATTCGAAGAAATCGAAGGAGTCGCGCCAGGAAATTGGATGGCGGTCGAGTTGGCCGTGATATGCGTGAAATCTGGAAGACCATTGACCAACGGAATCGACTTCAAATTGTCTCCCGCGCCCCAGAAGTATAGAGTGCTGTTCCAGTATGCTGGCATGGCCCACATTCCGCCGATGGCGCCCGAAGCGGACTCTTCCAATATTTGCGGATCATCAGTCTGGCACGAGTTCCTGCCCTCGTAATGCTGGTTGCCGGCGGTCATCTGATCGCGGTTCACGACATAAATCGCGCCTTCTTTTCCCGCAGCCACCAGAATGTGAGGATAGGTTCCCGGCTGGTCAGGAAGAACAAGAACACCTCCTGAGCCAAGGTCGGCATCTTCATTCGAGAGGCAAGCCTGATCCGAGGGAGTGAAATAATCGAGAAGTGAAAGGTCGCCGCTGGTGGTACCGAACTTGATGATCGTGTCGCCCAATTCCGTGGCCGGAACATGTTGCGTATCGAAACTGCCATTACCGCTGGAAATGTAGATGCTGTTACCCGCATCGGCCGCAACCCCTGATCCCGCCATCCAGAAGCCGCCCAGTCCGCCGTTTGGAGTTGTCACAAAAACGCTCTGTTGCGCAAAAGTCGCGGCATCGTAAGCAAACATCCATCCGTGATAAGGACCAGAGTCGCAGTGCGAAGCGTAAGCCAGGTAAATCGACCCGTTCAGCAGCAGCAGTCCAGGACGGTTGAGTTGCCTTAAGTCGTCAAAAGTCAGCATCCCGCCTTGCGATCCATCTCCCGTTCCGCTGACCGTCGCGGAGATCACAACGGGACCAGGCGCTTTCTCGTTGCCGGTCGTCAAATCCAGAGCATGCAGGCGATGAAAAAAATTGGATCCCTTCTGCGATTTGGCCTCGACGTAAATGGTGCCGGAGTTCGGATCGATCACGGGAGTGCTAGTAATGCCGATGTAGGGCTGCATGTCGGTGCATCCAGTCGTGTTCGAACTGAGCAACGCGTGTTCATTCTTGGCCGCGCCGTGAGCCACATCGACCATGCTTGCTTGCCAAAGCGCCGCGCCTGGTTGATCGGCGTCGAAGGCGTAGACGAACTCTCGCTCGGTGACGACGATGAGAAGATTGTGCAGAGCCCCATTGATCGTGACATTCGGAACATACAACGGCTGGGCATAGATCTGGCCCTTCACCGGAAGAGTGAACAGCCTTCCAAACTGGGACACGTTCACATTCGATGTGGTGAGAATCGTCTCGCTTGTATTCTGACCGGTTCTGCCAATGTCGTTGTGTTGGGTGAGAACACTGGTCTGGGCGAACGACGGCAGCGCAGCCATCAAGAACAAGACGGCCACCACACAGGAGCGATTCAGAAACTGCGAAAACACGTGGGTTCTCTGCGTTAGGCGGACAAGGCTGTGGTGCCGATTCGCTCTCACTTGCTGCATGGGTGTGACGCTCCCGGAGGTAGGGTCGAAACTTTCGCTATCCAGCATAGCACGCCAATGACCGCGAATCCCAACGGAAGTTTGGTTCAATCGCGGATGCGAATGAGAGGCGAAGAGGTGACTCGCCGCGTCCAACGGGCGTTTCGGGCGCTCAGTTTTCGATGACCATGCAAGCGCTAACGAACAACGGCAAACGATGCGACACGATTCAGCCCGGTCTTGCGATCCGCCACGCCATCACTCTCGATAAGAAGATTGTGTCCGGCGTCAAATTTCAGAGCCGGATCGGAACTGGGAATCCAGAGCTCAATCCGGTAATGCCCGGCATGAAGAGCGGGAATCAACAGGTGTTCCGAGAACTCCGTTTTTTGCCCAGGCGCTAAAGAGCGGAAATCAACGTGCGGCAGAACGCGCCGGATGTAGTTATGTCCGGAATCATCATCGATCGCCAGATAAACCGGGCGTGATTCCGAAGGCTTGGCGCTATTTAGATTTGTGAACCAAAGAGAAACGCTCATCCAGTTGTCGTGCCTGGTCTTAAACGAAAACGCCGCATGATTGAGAGCGATTCGCGGCTCACCAACTCCCGGCTCCGCATTCGAAGTTTCATGGGTGTAGTCGCATGTAATCAAAATCGAGCGACTACCGCTGGTATGACAGAGTTTTGAGTCTGAAGCGAAGAGGCTCGCGGAAGCGCCGAGCGCAAACGATGCGGCGATGAGGATCCGCGCGGCAACAGTCAGAACAATCGAAGGGCAGCGGGTTTGCTGTGAGGTCTTCTGCAATCGATTCATGGGCTCCGATTTATACAACGTCGCAGCGAAGAACGACGCCAGGAATTACTGTTCTTCGGGAGTGGAGGTTTGAGAGGATTCGTCGTCTCCGCGGATCAAGCCGAATTTCTTTAGCTTGTAGCGGAGGGCGTCGCGGCTGATATCCAGAAGTTTGGCAGCGTGAGTTTGATTTCCGTTGGCTTGGCGCATGGCGAGTTCGACCATGGAGTGTTCGACCTCTTCGAGAGACGTTCCGCCCTCGGGAATGTAGAGCCGCGGAAGCGTACGGCCGTTGGGCAGGGTTTGGCCTCCGTCGGCCGGCGAGGTGCGCTCGAAGACCGTGCGACCGCCGGATTCTCCCACGGAAAAGGGCAGATAAACAGGGCGCAGATACGGCTCGTCTTCGAGAATCATGCCGCGTTCTATCGTGTTCTTCAGTTCACGAATATTGCCTGGCCAGTTGTGACTGAAAATTAGACGGCGCGTCTCTTCGGTAATTCCGCGAATCGACTTCTTAAAACGCCGATTGTAGCGATCAATGAAGAAATCGACGAGCGGCAAAATATCTTCCTTGCGATCGCGCAGCGGCGGAATAAAAATTGCGATGATTGCGAGGCGGTAATACAGGTCCTGGCGAAACTGGCCGTCGCGCACGGCTTTTTCGAGATCACGATTCGAGGCAGCAATCACACGGACATCGACCTGCATGTCGCGAATGCCGCCAACCCGTCGAATCACCTGATCTTCCAGAACGCGCAACAGCTTCGCCTGCAGCAGAGGAGAGAGTTCGCCGATCTCGTCTAAGAACAAAGTTCCGCCGTCGGCCGCTTCGAAGAGGCCTTTCTTCATCTGCTTGGCGTCGGTGAACGCGCCTTTTTCGTGGCCGAAGAGTTCCGCCTCCATCAGAGTTTCAGGAATCGCTGAACAATTGATCGCGACGAAAGGTTTCTCCTGGCGAGTGCTCTCGTAGTGAATCGCCTTGGCGATGAGGTCTTTGCCGGTCCCGCTTTCTCCCTGAATCAGAATGGTCGTGGCCTCGCTGGCTGCCACTTTGCGGACGAAGTTCATCAACTCGGTCATCTTGGCGGAGACGCTGACCACATCGTGATATCCACCAACGCGTCGCACCTCGCCACGGAGTTGCTGCACCTCGGTGCGCAGACTGGTCGCTTCTAGCGCGTTCTTGATGGTAATGTGCAACTCGTCGAAGTCGACGGGCTTGCCGATGAAATCGTAAGCTCCCAGCTTGAGCGCCGCTTTGACATCGTCCAGTTGCGGATCAGCCGTGATCATAATGACGGCGCGGGCGTCGCCATTCTTCTTAAGCTGATCGAGCACTTCGATTCCGGTGAGATCGGGCATGCGGAACGTCGAGCAAAACGAGATCTGGAGACTCGCGCTGGGCCAATCGCAGTCCGGGCTCTCCGGCGTCGGCTTCGACGACCTGATATCCCCACTCTTCGCACTTCTGACGCAGGGACCAGCGCACCAGGCGCTCGTCGTCAACGATCATGATTTTCTGGGAAGGCACCGCAGACTAATTTACACGAAACGGCGAGCAGAAGGCAGTTCCGAGAGACTAAGCGACAGTTCTCTTCGGGAAACGCTCCATTTGCGCTACGAATCGAGATTCGGCGAACGAACTTCACAGGCGCCGACCGGCTCGTCGTTGGGAATGCGCAGCGGCAAGATCACCTCGAATTTGCTTCCCTTCCCTAACCTCCTCGAGACTTCGATGCGGCCGTGATGTTCTTCGACGATGCGGCGGGCGAGAGAGAGTCCAAGACCCGTTCCATTGCCTTTTGTGGTGTAGAACGGGCGAAAGATGTTGGCGAGATTTTGCGGAGGAATTCCGCGTCCCGTGTCGCTGACGGCCACGCAGGCGCAATCTGCACGCGCGCCGAGCTCGACGCGCACCGAGCCGGAGCCTTCAATCGACTGGACGGCGTTCAACAGCAGGTTCAGTAGCACCTGGTGAATCTGATCGCTGTCGTGCTCGAACGTCCGGCAGATCGGCGTCTTGTTGCAATTCGATCTTGATTGGCTTGGAGAGCACTTGCTGCCGGGCTAGCATCACCGCGTGCTCTACCGTCGTATTGAGATTGCTCAGGCAAATTTGCGGCGGATGCGGGCGCGCCGTCTCCAGTAAGTCGGTGAGGATCCGATTAATCTGAGTGATCTCTTGCCGCGCATCTTTGACGACGGCCTTTGCTGGACTGGTGGGAGGCAGATCGCGTCCGACAATCTCGAGCACGCCGGCGATACCGGCAAGTGGATTGCGAATCTCATGGGCGAGACCGGCGGCCAGTTCTCCGAGGGTCGCGAGGTGCTCGGCACGGGACATCTGGGTGCGATGCAGAGATTCGATTTCAGCGCGGCTCTCGCGGAGCTGCTGCATCATGTGGTTGAAATTGCGGCCGAGATCTCCAATTTCGTCGTTGCGCCGCGAGAAGCTTACCGATACGTCGAGGTTCCCTTCGCTGACCTGCGCAATCTTTTCCTGCAGTTCGACCATGGGCCTTTGGATGAAGTAGGCCAGCGCGCCGATCGAAACTCCGCAGATGACGATGGCGCCAACTCCAGCGACGATGAGGACGGCGTGGCGCTCCGGATCGCGAAACGATACCGTGGCGACGATGAACAGGAGCAGCCCTGCCAGCAGTACAAAGACGACCGGCAAGAGCGCTTTAATCTGCCAATTGACGCGAACGGAATTCACTTCGAGAACCTCAGCAACCCGATAAGGGCTTTCTTGTCCTGGTAAGCACTTTTCCGCAAACTAGGAGTAATGCACTGCCACTCGCTAAGCCGAAGTTCGCGCGGTTTGGACGCAGGGGTCGTGCGCCCCCGCATGTCCGCCCCACAACTAGGCGTAAGCGTGCAATCCCGGGAGTAAATAAGTCACTCCAAAGAAAGTGAACATGACGACTGCGAAACCCGCGATCGCGAAGTAGGCGGCTCGGCGACCGCGCCATCCGCGAGTGACGCGCATGTGGAGATAAAGAGCGTAAACGAGCCAGGTGATTGCAGCCCAGGTCTCTTTCGGATCCCAACTCCAGTACGAACCCCAGGTCTGATTCGCCCAATAGGCACCAGCCGCGATCATAAGGGTCAGGAGGGGGAAGGCCAGGCAAATCGTCTTGTAGGTGATGCGGTCGAGGTTGTCGGACGTGGGAAGTAAGCGCTCGAGATCGTTGCGGCGCCACACCAACAGCAAATAGAGGAGAGAGATAAAGACGCCGCCTACTAAACCCGACAGGATAAAAGGACTGGCGGCGAGGGTTGTCGGAAATAATCCATCCGCATCAAGCGAGGGATAACGGCTGTCGCGCGCACGGACGAGAAACATCGCTAAGGTCATCACCTGCAGAAGAATGCTGAGAAACACCGCTCGATTGGCGACGGTAAGATAGCTATCGTTATTTTTCCAGCGCGCTATGCCGTAGCAGACGAGCGGAGCCGCGACCGCCAGCAAAGTCAGCGTCATCACCCAACCCAGATCAGGGATGGTGACGAACAGCCGCACGCCCTTGGACAGGAAAACTTCCGCTTTACGATCTGGATCCCAGGCTACGAGATTGAGGCCACCCCATTTTTCAAAACGGGTCAGGACGATGGCAGCGTAGATTCCGAGGGTGCTGGCGCTGGTCACGGCGAGGAAGGTCTCGGTCTTCATGTGATCCTGGATGAGGAACATCATCGCCAGAGCAAAACTGAGAGCGCAGGCGGCGTAGGCCAGCATCGCGAGCGTAACGTGCACGTGCAGCCAAGTCGATTGCAGCGCCGGCACCAGAGGATGAACTTCGGTGCGAAGCAGTTGCATCAAGACGACTCCAACGATCGCTACCGGCATCGTCACGGTGCCGATCACTTTGACGTGATATTTCTTCTCGGCGACCAGTGTGAGGACGGCGAGTGTCCAGACGAAACTGAGCAGCATTTCGTAGACGGTCGCGAAAGGAGCGTGACCGGCCTCGTACCAGCGATGAGCAACTGCGGCGGTGTTGGCAATCAGCCCGAGCCAGGTGGCGAGCGAAGCGAATTTCACGTAAGACTCGATACCGGTGACGCCGAAGCCGAGGTAAAGCGCTCCGGCTCCGCAGTAGAAAATCAAGGTAGCAAAGAGCAGGTTCGTCTCACTCAAGAGATTGCCGCTCTTCACCACGTTCAGGAATGCCATAAACAACAGGAATGCGATGGCCAACCCGACCATAACAATCAAGGTCATGCCGGTCGCCGGTTGCTGCTGTTGTTCTATTTTTGCCTGAGCCATTTCCATCCTCCCAATTTTGCTGTGGCGATCTTCAGCGACAAAAATCAAACGACCAATTTTTGCCCGGGCTTATCAGTTGCCTGTTCTCGAGGAACCACTTTCGTCGTGGCTGCGAGTTCCTCTTCGATTGCGGCCGTCAAATCTGCGAAGCGCTGTTCGAAGGCGTCACGATTGCGATTGGCGCTGCCGCCGATCCACAGTGAATAGGTGCCTGTCTTTGCATCAAGCACGGGGACCACCCAGAAGCGCATATGCACTACATAAAAGACGAAGGCAAGCCCGATGCCCATGAGGACCACGCCAGACCAGACTCCCCACTGGCCGGGTTCGTGAGAAACTTGCAGCCCGGTAAAATGTCCCATCTTCAGGTCGGTAGCTTGAAACTGCCAGGGCGATTTCGAGTTGTCTGAGACACCGTCAATTTCAGGAAACCAGATGTCGAAATTTCGGCTAATGCCGGCGCTTTTTGTGGTGAGGACCAAGTGAGCGGCAGGGTTTTCCAGTTGTCGGGATTTGAGGTAGACCTGCCCGTCGCGTACGGCATAATCGGGGAAGAATTCCGCGAAGCGAACGGTCGTTTCAGTGTCGAGCGATGCGCTTTCGTTCACTGCCAATCCGATTTCTTGCTTCTGTGACGTCGGCGAAGGCGCCATCGGAACGGCAACGAGAGCAAGCTTGTCGACTTTGCCGTTGGGTCCGTAGCTCGATTGGTAAAAACGGACTCCGCGATAGAGAAGCGGGTCATTGACGACGATTTCTTTCTTCGTGACATCCCGCCCGTTCTCGACGATGGCCAGTTTCGACCACCATTTTTTCGGACTGCCGTCTTTATAGTTCTCTTGCCCCGCGCTATCGCAACGAATCGAAAAGGGGAGGGTGCGGGTCGAGCCGTCGTGCAACTCGACTATGTTTGAAGTTTGTCCTTCGTTCAGGTTGATGGAGGCGCGCCACCCCCAGATGCCGTCGATTATGGTGCCGCAGAAAATGAGCAGCAGGCTGGCGTGGACAATGTAGACGGCAAGTTCCGAGATGCGGTAGCGTTCGGCGAAGATTCCGAAGTGATCTTCACGCACTACGCGTTCGGACTTGAAACCTAAGGAGTGCAGGGCGCGTTGCGCAGCAACGATGCCCGACTCTTCGTCGGCGATAGGAATCGACTTCTGCGGGCGCAAGGCCCGGCGAAAACTCTCTTCGGGATACTTGTAAGGACGCGAGAAGTAGCGCCACGAATTGGGGAAACGATCGATGGAAGCAGCGACGATGCTCAGGCTAACAAGGAGGACGAGCCCGAGAAACCACCAGGAGTGGAAGACATCGGTTAGACCGACCGCGTCGAGAATGTGAAGTGCCTGCGGAGAGTAGGCACTCTGCATCTCGTCGGGATCGGTGACAGGGCGTTGCAGAACAACCGTTCCAACCGCCGAGAGAATGACGACCAGGATCAAGAGCACCACACCGGTCTGGATGGAAGCGATGGTGCGCCAAGTTTTATGGGCGAACGAACGCGAATCTACGGCCATACCCTCTCCATGTTCGATAGCTCAAATGCATGTTCCGCGCCAGACGAAAACTGCAATGTAAAGTCATGACTTGCAATGAGTTAAAGTGAAGAAGCGGTGCGCCTCGATGCGTCGGTTTGGGCTAAATCACCCACCGTTCAAGGCTTCGGCGGCGATTTCACACATCACACGAGGTTCGTGACGAGGCTCACGGACGTCGGTGACGGCGTGCGTCATGCTGGGGGAATGACCGATGTTTCACGGGCCGAACGAATGTGACAAACGTCACAATCTCCAGTGACAACAGGGGTCACAGAGATTCTCTGATCGATTCCAGGACCTCACCGCTGATCACTCGGTTGACGACCGGAGCGCTCTGAACGCGCTGCGATTCCTGGAAGAAACGACGCCGCAGAGCTCGTGGGGCATTTCACCGAGGACGCTGTGGCAGAAAGCCCATTCTGGGATCATACTGGGACTAGACCCCTACCGAGAAGGTCTGCAAACCCTTCTCAACTCGTTGCCAGTCAATTTCTTACGATGGTGTTGCGATTTACAACTCTCTTTTTGCGATACGGCAGGTCCCGTGCACACGCACCCTTCGGAGGCCACTTGAGACTGATCCCCCCACGCATCGGTTCCCGCGAAACAGCCCCGAAACGGCTGGAACGTTCTTTCGCCGCCGTGGTCCTCATTTTATTTGTTCTGATCGCGCTCTTGATGTCTCGCGCCATTGCTGCCGTACACCCTGTTCCTTTAGACAAGAACGTTGACGCCGCCAAGTGCCTGGAATGTCACGAGGACAAAACCAAGGGGAAGGCGGTTCACTCCGCGATGGCGATGGGCTGTTTGACGTGCCACGAGGTACGGGTCAACAAAGATATCACTCGCATCAAGCTGATCACCTCGACTCCTCAGAGCCTTTGCATTACCTGTCACGCTGATAAAGATGCGGCAACTCTAAAAGGGACGGTCCACCCGCCAGCCGTTCGCGACTGCCTCAAGTGCCACGATCCCCACACCTCCGACAACAAGTTTCAGCTGCTGAAAGCCACTTCGGGCGAGAAGGGGAAAAATCTCTGTCTCGATTGCCATACGCAAGGGCTGAATGTGCCGGAAAAAGGAAGTCGCCATGCCGCGCTCGATATGGGGTGTGACACCTGTCATACGACTCACAAAGTCGGCGAACGGGGGAAACAGGAATTCGACAATCACCTGACGAAGGCGGTCCCAGCCCTGTGCATCGACTGCCACGACGTCAAAGACGAGGCGCTCATCAAGACTCACCAAGGGCAGCCGTTTGCCACGGCCAGTTGTACCCAGTGCCACGATCCCCATCAATCGGCGCAGCCGAAATTGATGCAGAAGTTCATGCATCCTCCTTTCGCCGACAAGACTTGCGAGATCTGCCACTCGCCGGCAAAAGACGGCAAAGTCGTTCTAACAAACGCCGATTCGCGAGCCCTTTGTGCGACCTGCCACAGCGACCAGGTCGAGAAGATTGATAAGGCCAAGGTGCCGCATCCCGGAGCGCAGGGAGAATGCATCGCCTGCCACAACCCCCACGCCGGCAAGACTCCAGGCTTCCTCCAGCCGGACCCGGTGAGCGCCTGCCTGGCCTGCCATTCCGATCAGGCCGAGCAGTTCAAGAAGGCACACCTGCACCAGCCGGCTTTTGGGCAGGGATGCGCAACCTGCCATCAGCCGCACGGCGGCGACAACGAGCACCTGCTGCGCACAAAAAAAGCAGATACGCTCTGCCTCGAGTGCCATGGGCCGGAAGCTCCGGCGCCAAAGAAACTGGAAGCCGAGCATATGATCACCATTTTTGATGGTAGCGTGAAGCTTCCCGACGACTACTTCAAGAAGAACAAGGCGGTGGTGCTGCCGCTTAAGTTTGGGCGCGGGCATCCGATCGAAGGGCATCCCGTGTCGGATGTGATGGATCCGAGCGACATCACAAAAGTTCACGCGCAGATCAATTGCCTTTCCTGCCACCAGCCACACGCGTCGGCCCAGCCTGATTTGCTGGTAAAGGATCAGGCAAACAATCTGGCGTTCTGCGTCACGTGCCACAAGGATCTGACCAAGCGCTAGCCGCGTAAGAATTTGGAGAATGATATGTCCGATGTCAAGACGAGCTTGATTCGCCGATTAGAACCCGCCCCAAGCAGAGGGCACGACGCTTGGGGCACGCGGCTACTCTGTCTGCTACTCGGGTTGGCAATGATGGCTTCCGGGCCGGCGTTCGCGGATAAGAAGAAGAAAACGACCGATGCGCCCAAGAAACCCGCGGTCATCGACTACTCCAACATCGTTTGGCCGAATCCGCCAGCTGTGGCGCGAATCCGGTACCAGGGGTTTTACGCGGCTGAGAAAATCTCGCAGGTCGAGGCCGGCACCGACACCAAGAAAGCGAAGTGGATGGACCGCCTCGCAGGCACGCAGACGCAACAGGAGAGCGGCAGAGTCCTATGGCAACTCGCCGAGCCCTACGGCATCGCTGTCGACTCCAAGAACAACTTGTATATCGCCGACCAGAAAGTGGGCGCGATCTTCATTTTCAACACCGAGACGCGTGACATGGAGATGATAAAAAACAAGACGCACGCGCACTTCGATCGCATTATCGGCCTGGCGATGGATGATGGGGATCGTCTCTTCGTATCCGATCCCGGTCTGCGGCACATCCTTGTCTTTAACGCGGCCCATACAACAGAGGACGTGATCACCGATGGACTCGGCGAGCCGAGCATGCTCGCCATCGACAAAGAGAATCGCCTTCTCTACGTCTCCGATATCAAACTCGACCAGGTGCTCGTCTACGACGCCGACACGCTCAAACTGCTGCGCAAGATCGGGACCACCGGACACAATCACGAGCTGACAACACCTGGCGATTTTGCCAAGCCAACCGGCGTCGCAGTCGATTCGGACGGGAACCTATACGTCGCGGATACCTTAAACAACCGCATCGAAATCTTCGACGCCGATGGAAAATTCGTCAGCGCTTTCGGGAAATCGGGAGACGGGCCGGGATATTTTGCTCGTCCCAAGGGCGTGGCCATCGACAGCGACGGGCACATCTGGGTCGCCGACGGCATGCAAGATCGCGTTCAGGTGTTCAACAAAGAGGGCCAGTTGCTGATTTCGTTTGGCGGTCATGGATTGCTGCCGGGACAATTCCAGGGTCTGGTAAGCATTGCGGCCGACAAAAACAATCGCATCTTCACCTCGGAAATCTATCCCGGGCGGGTGCAGCAGTTTCGCTATGTGACCGATACCGAGGCCGAACAGCTCAAGAAAGAAAAGGACGAGCAGCGCCTCAAGAAGGCGGGAGTCGGTCAAAAAGATATCGTGCCGGTCTCCCCTCCGGTAGCGCAGACCTCAACTCCGCAGAGCCAATAGGTTTCATAGACAGGGCTGGATCGTGGGCGTTCACAGCGCGGCTATCAGATCTTGAGCGCCGTCGTCACACCATCGCCGCTCGGCGACGGTTTGGCAACTCCGTGGCATCTCGCAATAGCGCTTGTTGCATTTTGCAACATTCCTCATAACTGCGGCATTTCACCAACCAACTTTGGCAATTGGCTCTTTTCCCCCAGTTTCTCTGACAGCGGAAATTAGGCGCCGTACCCATCAAGGAGAACTACATCATTGAAATCAATGACTTACATCAGGATATGCGGTGTGTCCGATTTTGGTCTCTTACGGATAGCCAGTTGCATTACTGAAGGTCGAGGGGCGGCTGCGAAGAGTGCCCAGGCACAAACCTCAGCCCTAGGCCTAAGCCTCTGAGAATTTAGAAAGAGTTCCAAAAATCATGGAGGTTTTGAATTTTATGAAGAAAGCGATGTTAGTTGTGATGTTGGTCTTCGCATTCGCAGGGTTTGCACTGGCAGTCGGGAACGCTGACGGTGGATGGTCCTCCGCCGTTGATGTCCTGGGAGCCCATAACAATCAAGGCCGCGGCTGCGCGGGCTGTCATGCTCCGCACAGCGGCTCGTTCGGTTCCGGTCACGGCGGCGGCGCCGATGCTGGAAGCTATGCCTTGTGGGGCCAGGACGCGAGCCCACTGTACGGCGCCACGATCGCATTTGGCGACCAGGGAAAATACACCGAAGTTCTGCCGACCAGCATCAGCACCGGCAGCACGGAAGTCGGCGGCATCCTGCTCTGCCTGAGCTGCCACGATGGCAACGTCACGCAGTCGAACATGATGACCAATCAGTCGTACGAACAGAGAATTGGTCTGATCACCAACACCACTTACGGAACCAAACCGATTCCGACTCTGCTGGGCAACGATGGCACGACAGCCGGCAACTACACCAACGATCACCCGGTGGGGCAGTTGGCTGACATCAGCACGGGCAACGGACTGGTGTTCAACGGAACTTCGATGTCGGTGACCGCTGGCACTCCGTACGCAACGTTCGTATCCAACTATGGATACCCCGCTCTGGCTCCTGGCAAGTATTCGCAACCCTTCGGCGTCACCGCCGGTGGCAAGCCATACGTAGTTTGCACCACCTGCCACAACCAGCACGTAATGACCGTGTATACCTCGACCACCGCCAGCCCGATCGCGGGCGACAACGGCGGCAAGTGGTATGCCACGTACTTCTTCGTGAACGGCCCGTACGATCCGAACAACCAGAACTATGCTTCGAACCAGGCTCCTTCGACCACACAGTTCTGCCGCCAGTGCCACTTTGGCGAATCGAACGAAGCCAACAACACGAACAACATCACCACATCGTTCTAATGAGCAGCTGGTGCACAAACGGGGGAGAGAAATTCTCTCCCCTTTTTTTTCGAATTCGCCGAGCGTAAGAATTCAGCAAGTGAGGAATTATGAAACCACCACTCCCCATCAGCGCGTCCGTCTTAATGGCGCTCTCTGTCTTGATCGCTCCGGCGGCAGCTCGCGGGCAAATGGCGTCCCATGCTCCGACCTCGATGGCCAACACGACCGTCGCCAGCGCCAGCGCGCCCCAGATGGCGCCGGCGTTACAAGTCAGTGACAAGGCGGTGGCCCGCGTGAATGGCGCCGTGCTCACCGATCGCGACCTGTTGCGGGAAATGTATTCCATCTTTCCCTACGCCCAGCAGCACAACGGATTCCCCAAGGCCCAGGAAGCAGCGATTCGCCAAGGGGCGCTCGAGATGATCATCTTCGAAGAGTTGGTCTATCAGGAAGCCGTCCGCCGCAAGATGACAGTAACCGCCGAGAAGCTAAATCGCGCGGAAGCCGATTTCCGGAAACAGTTCAAGAGCCCCGACGCCTATCAGCAATACATGCAAGTTGAGATGCAAGGCTCCGAAAGCAAGCTGCGCCAGCAGATCAAGCGCTCGATGCTGATTGATTCGCTGCTAAGAAACGATGTGGAAGACCGCTCCGCTGTATCGCTGGCCGAAATCAAGGCTTACTACGAGAAAAATCCGAATCGCTTTGAGCG